>NZ_QXMH01000009.1 GCF_003568665.1 Chitinophaga alhagiae | reverse complement strand
TCTGTCCTGCAGGCAGCGTTACGGAAGCGTTGCGGTCTGACCAACTGCTGATGGATGCACCTGCAGGGAGCGTGCCGCTCCACAGGCCGGTACCCACGGTAGGGTTGGCGGCGGCGAGGGAGAACTGGTCATCGTCACAATGTTCCTGGTTATTGCCTGCGTCAGCGGTAGAGGGGTCTTCGTATACGTTCACGGTTACGGTAGCACATACGGTGTTACCGCAAGGGCCGCTGCTGACTGCTTTAACATAGTAAGTAGTGGTAACAGTGGGTGTAACGGAGATAGACGCCCCTCTGTCTACTTCGGTACCATTGCAACTACCGGTATACCATACCCACTCGGCACCGGTACCGAGGGTACCAGATACGGTGAGGGTAGCGGAGTTACCCACGCAGATGTTGATGCTGGGCACTGCGATGGTGGGCGTGGTAGAAGGCTCTTCAATGGTGACGGTGAAGGGTTGGGTGCTCTCGCAGCCTACGGCATCACGCAGGGTGAGGGTGAAGGTATAAGTACCTTCTTCTACGCCGGCGGGCAGTGTGATGGAGAGGGGACTGGCGGCAAGCGTTTGCCCGGTGATGTTGGTGAAGCCAGGCATCGGGTTAGCGCCGGCAGCCCTGATGTCATACTCGTCCGGTGTACCGGCGGTGATGGCATAGCTCAGATCAAAGGCAGTTTCTGTGTTACAGACAGCAGCCACGTTCTGCACGGTGAACACCGGTGTTACGCTCACGGTAACCGCGATGATATTGCTGGTGCTGGAGCACTCGCCGGATGTTACTATCCTCCTGTAATAAGTGGTAGTGGTCAGCGCACCGGGAGCGTAGCTGGCACCGGTAGCCCCACCAATGTTGGTGAAGGTAGCAGGGTCGTTAGACGCGCTGCTTTGCCATTGGTATGTATAGGTGCCACTGCCACCAGCAGGAGTGGTGCCGGTGAGCTGGGCAGGTGTAGTGTTGGGACAGATGGACTGGCTGGCACTGATGGTGTTGTTGCTCAGTGCTACCAGGTTGGTGAGCGTTACCTGATCTGTAGAAGCAGTACAGGGGCCGTTGGTCACCGTCCAGGTGAGTGTTACGGTCTGTCCTGCAGGCAGTGTTACGGAAGCGTTACGGTCTGACCAGCTGCTGATAGATGCACCCGCAGGGAGCGTACCGCTCCACAGGCCGGTACCAACGGTGGGGTTGGCGGCGGCGAGGGAGAACTGGTCATCGTCACAATGTTCCTGGTCAGCACCTGCGTCAGCGGTAGAGGGATCTTCGTACACGTTCACGGTTACGGTAGCACATACGGTGTTACCGCAAGGGCCGCTGCTGACTGCTTTTACATAATAAGTAGTGGTAACAGTGGGTGTAACGGATATGGACGCCCCTCTGTCTACTTCGGTACCATTGCAGCTACCGGTATACCATACCCACTCGGCACCGGTACCGAGGGTGCCAGATACGGTGAGGGAAGCGGAGTTGCCCACGCAAATGTCGATGCTGGGCACGGCAATGGTGGGCGCGGTAGAAGGCTCTTCAATGGTGACAGTGAAGGGCTGGGTGCTCTCGCAACCTACGGCATCACGCAGCGTGAGGGTGAAGTTGTAAGTACCGGCCGGTGTACCAGCGGGCAGGTTTACAGACAGGGGACTGGCGGCAAGCGTTTGCCCGGTGATGTTGGTGAAGCCGGGCATCGGGTTAGCGCCGGTAGCCCTGATATCATACTCGTCCGGTGTACCGGCAGTGATGGCATAGCTCAGATCAAAGGCAGTTTCTGTGTTACAGATAGCAGCCACGTTCTGCACGGTGAACACCGGTGTTACGCTCACGGTAACCGCGATGATGTTGCTGGTGCTGGAGCACTCGCCGGACGTTACTATCCTTCTGTAATAAGTGGTAGTGGTCAGCGTACCAGGAGCGTAATTAGCCCCGGTGGCTCCACCAATGTTGGTGAAGGTAGCAGGGTCGTTAGACGCGCTGCTTTGCCATTGGTATGTATAAGTACTATTGCCACCAGCGGGTGTAGTGCCGGTAAGCTGGGCAGGTGTAGTGTTGGGACAGATGGACTGGCTGGCACTGATGGTGTTGTTGCTCAGTGCTACCAGGTTGGTGAGCGTTACCTGATCCGTAGAAGCCGTACAGGGGCCGTTGGTCACCGTCCAGGTGAGCGTTACGGTCTGTCCGGCAGGCAGTGTTACGGAGGCGTTACGGTCTGACCAGCTGCTGATGGATGCACCCGCAGGGAGCGTACCGCTCCACAGGCCGGTACCCACGGTGGGGTTGGCGGCGGCGAGGGAGAACTGGTCATCGTCACAATGTTCCTGGTCAGCGCCTGCATCAGCGGTAGAGGGATCTTCGTACACGTTCACGGTTACGGTAGCACATACGGTGTTACCGCAAGGGCCGCTGCTGACTGCTTTTACATAGTAAGTAGTGGTAACGGTGGGTGTAACGGAGATAGAGGCACCTCTGTCTACTTCAGTGCCATTGCAGCTGCCGGTATACCATACCCATTCAGCACCGGTACCGAGGGTACCGGTTACGGTGAGGGTAGCGGAGTTGCCAACGCAGATGTTCACGCTGGGCACGGCAATGGTGGGAGCAGAAGACGGCTCTTCAATGATCACCGTGAAGGGCTGGATGCTCTCGCAACCCACAGCATCGCGCAGGGTGAGGGTGAAGGTGTAAGTACCTTCTTCCACCCCGGCAGGCAGTGTAATGGAGAGGGGGCTGGCGGTGAGCGTTTGCCCGGTGATGTTGGTGAAGCCAGGCATCGGGTTAGCGCCGGTAGCCCTGATGTCATACTCGTCCGGTGTACCGGCAGTGATGGCATAGCTCAGATCAAAGGCAGTTTCTACAGATAGCAGCCACGTTCTGCACGGTGAACACCGGTGTTACGCTCACGGTTACAGCAATGATGTTGCTGGTGCTGGCGCACTCGCCGGATGTTACTATCCTCCTGTAATAAGTGGTAGTGGTCAGTGCGCCGGGAGCGTAATTAGCCCCGGTAGCCCCACCAATGTTGGTGAAGGTAGCAGGGTCGTTAGACGCGCTGCTTTGCCATTGGTATGTATAGGTGCCACTGCCACCAGCAGGAGTGGTGCCGGTGAGCTGGGCAGGTGTAGTGTTGG
>NZ_QXMH01000008.1:0-2500 GCF_003568665.1 Chitinophaga alhagiae | reverse complement strand
TAACAGGGCGAATTAGTCAGTGGGGGTAGACGCGAAACTTTGTGATCTATCCATGGGCAGGTTGAAGGTTTGGTAACACAAACTGGAGGACCGAACTCATTAGCGTTGAAAAGCTATGGGATGACCTGTGGATAGGGGTGAAAGGCCAATCAAACTGAGAGATAGCTCGTTCTCCCCGAAATGTTTTTAGGAACAGCCTCGTATAAAGAGTTATCATAGAGGTAGAGCTACTAATTGGGCTAGGGGGCTTCACCGCCTACCAAACCCTAATAAACTCCGAATGCTATGATATATCTACGGGAGTGAGGCTGTGGGCGCTAAGGTCCATGGCCGAGAGGGAAATAACCCAGATTAACAGCTAAGGTCCCTAAATGTATGTTAAGTTGAACAAACGCAGTTCAAACCCTAAAACAGCCAGGATGTTGGCTTGGAAGCAGCCATTCATTTAAAGAGTGCGTAACAGCTCACTGGTCGAGGGTTTGGGCACGGAAAATGATCGGGCATCAAACATACTACCGAAGCTTTAGGATCATATCAAGAGATATGATCGGTAGGGGAGCATTCTGTACTGCATTGAAGGTGTACCGCGAGGTATGTTGGAGCGTACAGAAAAGAAAATGTAGGCATAAGTAACGATAAAAAAGATGAAAAATCTTTTCGCCGTAAGACTAAGGGTTCCTGATCAACGCTAATCGGATCAGGGTTAGTCGGGTCCTTAGGCAAAGCCGAGAGGCGTAGCTGATGGCAAACTGGTGAATATTCCAGTACCTGCTATAATTTCGATGGGGTAACGGAGTAGTGAAAGGACTGCGCACTTACGGAATAGTGCGTTAAAGGGTGTAGGTATACTTCTAATAGGTAAATCCGTTAGGGGTGCTGAACCTGATAGTACAGCAAAGCTTCGGCCGCGCTGATAATGTCCCTAAACAGACTTCCAAGAAAAACCTCTAAGGTTAGGTTATAGCAGCCCGTACCGTAAACCGACACAGGTAGTCGAGGAGAATATCCTAAGGCGCTCGAGTGATCCGTGGTAAAGGAACTAGGCAAATTGACGCTGTAACTTCGGGATAAGGCGTACCACAGTGATGTGGTCTCAGTAAAATGGTCCAACCAACTGTTTAACAAAAACACAGGGCCCTGCAAAATCGAAAGATGACGTATAGAGCCTGATACCTGCCCGGTGCTGGAAGGTTAAGGAAGGATGTTCGGAGTAATCCAAAGCTTCTGACTGAAGCCCCAGTAAACGGCGGCCGTAACTATAACGGTCCTAAGGTAGCGAAATTCCTTGTCGGGTAAGTTCCGACCTGCACGAATGGTCTAATGAGTTGGACACTGTCTCTACCACGAGCTCGGTGAAATTGTAGTATCGGTGAAGATGCCGGTTAATCGCAACGGGACGGAAAGACCCCGTGAACCTTCACTACAACTTAACATTGATTTTGAGTGCCAGATGTGTAGGATAGTTGGGAGACTATGAAGCGGCTTCGCCAGGAGTCGTGGAGTCATCGTTGAAATACCAACCTTCTGTTACTTAGAGTCTAACCCTGCAAGGGGGACATTGTTTGGTGGGTAGTTTGACTGGGGTGGTCGCCTCCTAAAAAGTAACGGAGGCTCGCAAAGGTACCCTCAGTACGGTTGGTAATCGTACGTAGAGCGCATTAGTATAAGGGTGCTTGACTGTGAGGCGGACAAGCCGAGCAGGTGCGAAAGCAGGCTAAAGTGATCCGGTGGTTCTGTATGGAAGGGCCATCGCTCAAAGGATAAAAGGTACTCCGGGGATAACAGGCTGATCTCCCCCAAGAGCTCATATCGACGGGGAGGTTTGGCACCTCGATGTCGGTTCGTCACATCCTGGGGCTGGAGAAGGTCCCAAGGGTTCGGCTGTTCGCCGATTAAAGTGGCACGTGAACTGGGTTCAGAACGTCGCAAGACAGTTCGGTCCCTATCTGTTGTGATCGTTAGTAAATTGCGAGGACATGACCTTAGTACGAGAGGACCGGGTCGTACGTACCGCTGGTGTATCTGTTGTGCCGCCAGGTGCAGTGCAGAGTAGCTATGTACGGGCAGGATAAACGCTGAAAGCATCTAAGCGTGAAACCTACCTCAAGATGAGTTTACTTTTAAGGGCCGTCAGAGACGATGACGTTGATAGGCTACAGGTGTAAAGGTGGTGACATCAAAGCCGAGTAGTACTAATTGCCCGTAAGCTTTAATTTTTTATACTTTCCATAGGTTCCGAGCCTTGGCGCATGCTAGGGTTAAGGAATGTGTTTTACGACTTCCCAATATGTAAATTTATTGGTCTAACGACTAGAGATGCCGTATCGCAGGGCAGCAGGATGAAGAGTCCGGTTGCAGAGATCGGTGTAATAAGATCTTATGGTGGTTTTGCCGAGGGTGTTCACCTCTTCCCATTCCGAACAGAGAAGTTAAGCCCCTCATGGCCGATGGTACTGCACTATCATGCGGGAGAGTAGGTAGCTGCCATATTTATTGGAAA
>NZ_QXMH01000007.1 GCF_003568665.1 Chitinophaga alhagiae | reverse complement strand
AATGCCAATAAGGAACTGGGGCATTGTCCTGGACCAGTTTTTAACTATTTTTGAAAGCAGGATCAGGATATAGATCCTGCTACGAACTCCGATTTTTGAAAACTTACACAGTTACTGAGATAGTCCCCTTTCGCGAGCTGCTGCAAATTGATTTTTTTACTACAAGCCATTATCTCTGCCCTAAGGGCTTCAGGAAAGTTTTCAGAAAAAAGCGAACTTTGTAAGCTGGTCCCTTTACACAGTGATTACAGTGATACCAAAGAATGGTTTACAATCGAATATATCATATCAGACGATATTCTCAGATTGTTGACAAGCTGATATATCATCTTCAAGTATCCTTTCTGGATGACTGTTTTTTCTTTGCTTCAAAAAAATCTTCTTTGCTTACCCATATCAGGATCGCAGGATTTACTATCTTAAAATGAACTTTGTTTATTACAAGATTGGCCATATCAATTTTTTATCTTTCAAATAATCTCAGGTATTCTTCAAATACAAATATCCTATTTCGTTTATACCCGGTTTGTTCTTTAAGTATTTTAAGATTATAAAAATCCTTGATCAGCGCATTGGCTGTCTGTTTCGTGATATTGAGGTTTATCATCACATCGGAAACGGTTACAACCGGTTTACTGTATAGAAAGTTGAGTAGTGCTTTTGCATTGGGCAATCTTTTACCTAATGACACTATAGTATCCTTTTCCAGCTTTTCTCTTAGGGCGACTATTTTTGCAAAAGTGTCTATTGCATTCTTTGCTGTTTCAATAATGCCAACTAAAAAGAACTTAAGCCATTGTTCCATCTTACTATTGAGCGAAACAGCCATTAAGTTATCATAATAATGCTGTCTGTTTTTTTCAATGAAGTCAGACAAATATAACGTTGGTTTATTCAGCACTTTTTGCGTGATCAAATACAGTGTGATTAATAACCGGCCAATTCTTCCATTGCCATCAAGAAATGGATGGATGGCCTCGAATTGGTAATGTGCAATACCAATTCTAATGAGATGTGGAACTTGTATTTCCCCATTATTTAAAAATTTTTCCAAGTCGCTGATGCAATCAGGTACGAGCGTATGATGCGGTGGTACAAACGTAGCATCACTAATTGTAGCTCCACCAATCCAATTCTGGCTGGAACGAAACTCACCAGGCAATTTATTTTTGCCTCTTACTCCCTTTAATAAAATTTTATGGGCTTCTCTAATCAATCGGGCGGATAAAGGTAGTTTCTCCAGGTTCTTGATTGAATGGTTCATAGCCTCGATATAATTCTGTACTTCCTGCCAATCGTCCTTCGATTCGGGACTGATATCTTTGGCCTCCAGTACAGCCTCATCTATCCGGGTGCGTGTTCCTTCAATACGACTGGATTGGGTTGCTTCTTTCACAATGTGCATCCTAATAAAAACATCGACATCTGGTACAAAAGTCGAAAACGCATTCAGCTCACCCAGTCTTAAATTAGCTTCTTCTAAAAGGGTATTTATCTCAGGGTTATTTATTTCCCATTCCTTGTTGATGGAATTTGGACTAAAGCTCTTATAACCATATTGTTTGGTAAATACTCCTGATGTATAGTCTTTAATATTCATAATCTAATCTGTCCGAAATTACTAAAAAAATACATAGTCAACGAAAATTTAATTACCTTGACTAAGGAGCCCGTTAGTCAAAGATGGGCTTTGCGCTATCTTAACTATTTAGGAAATTTGTCATATGAAAGCATATGGGCTTTTTTGTCAGGTAATCGTCCCGACAAGCTTTGAAAAGGTCACCAGTAATGGGGGCCTTTTTTAGTTTTTAGCCCTTTCCTCTCCAGGCTGATCAAGCCGATAAGAAGGCGACTGGAAAACGGCCGCCTGTTCCTGTAATACCGTTCCGCTAACCCAATCAGGCATGCCCGGCTTCACGGAGGCGGAACGCCTTTTGCGATAATGTTCCCCCAGGTACCTGCTTCACGAACACGACTGTTAAAAAAGTATACGCAATTACGTAATAAGCGGAATTTTCCTATTCAGTTCCAATAGTACTTTTGCCGTGATCATACAATAACAGGCATTTACGTGATATATATGCCTTATGAACGCAGGGGAATATGAAAAAAACGATGCTTTCATGGCTTTTGCTGCTTGCATGTAATCTAATGTGGTCATTGCAGTTTACGTGTATAAAACTTATGCAGGACCAGGCGGGGCCTTTTTTTACTGTTTGGGGGCCTATGCTGATCGCAACGCTGCTGCTTGGGCCATTTGCGCTCAACCATTTTAACAGGAATAAAAAATCAATAAAAGACGTGCTGGTATTTGTGCAGCTTGCACTTTTGGGCGTCTTCCCGGCACAGGTATTCATGACGTGGGGAACGCAATATTCTACCGCCAGCAATGCCGCAATACTGACGCTTAGCCTTCCGGTGGTTACGGCTTTTTTTGCATATCTGCTAATAAAGGAACAAATGACCACCATGCGATGGGCCAGTTTTTCAATTGCCATTATTGGTGTCATACTTTGTTCAACCTCAGATATAAAAAACATTGATTTTGGGGCTAAATATGCGGCCGGTAACCTGCTGATCTTCCTGGCCATTGTTGGCAATTCCTATTATAATGTAGGCTGTAAGAAAATACTGAGCAAGTATACGGAGATAGAAATGGTCTTTTTTACCTACGCGGCCATGGTTATCTTGTTGGCCCCCCTGGTATTTTATTTTGAACCTGGTGTTTTCGGGCGTATCCCGTCATTTACAAAACAGACCTGGATGGCCATCGGTTTGCTGACCATTTTTCACAACTTTCTGTCCATGGTACTCTTTTTTATGGCCCTGAAAACGCTCGATGCCATGCAGGTTGCCTTGTCCAATTACCTCATTACTTTTTTTGCCCTGCCCATAGCGGCAATATGGCTGGGGGAAACACTCAGCCTGAAAACAATGGCCGGCGGGATTTTGATATTCGCTTCAACTTTGACGATCACTATTGTTGAATACAGGATGAACCGTAACATTTAAACAGACTAAATGCAAAGTATGCCACAGCATTCATGGTATTCGCTAAAAGACCCGGGGAGTACCGATTCGCCGGCTTTGCTGTTGTATCCTGACCGCATCGCTTCCAACATTGTCAGCATGATCTCCATTGCCGGCAACCCGGGGAGGCTTGTGCCGCATGTTAAAACGCACAAGATGTCTTTTCTGGTTAAAATGCAACTGGAAAAGGGTATCCGGAACTTTAAATGCGCCACCATCCCGGAAGCCGAAATGCTGGCGCAAACAGGCGTGGACCGGGTACTGCTGGCGTATCAGCTCAATGAGGAAAAAGCCGCCCGGTTGCTCCGGTTATCTGAAAGGTTCAACAGCATTCAGTTTGCCTCCCTGGTGGATAATCTGCAGAGCGCCCGGATGTTGAATGATCTGTCAAAAAGAAATGGGTTGACCGCAAATGTGTACCTGGACATAGATAATGGCATGCACAGAACGGGATTTCCGGTGGATGGGGATGTGGCAGCACTTTACCAGAGCCTGACCTGTCTTTCCAACATCCGCGTTCTGGGCCTTCATGTGTATGACGGGCATATTGTTGACACAGCATGGTGGGAAAGGGAAGCGCATTGCAACGAAGCGTTTGTTCCCGTTGAGAATGCGGTAGAGAAGATCATGGAAGCAGGGATGTCCGCACCGGAGATAGTGGCCGGCGGCAGCCCTACCTTTCCGTTCCATGCCCGCCGGGGCCCGGTTTTATGCAGCCCCGGTACTCCTTTGCTGTGGGATATGGGCTATAAGCTGTTATTGCCGGATATGCCGTTCCTGCATGCGGCCGTATTGCTCACGCGCATTATCTCAAAACCCCGGGAAGGAACGGTGACCACTGATCTTGGTTATAAATCCGTATCATCAGAAAATACCATTGATAAAAGGGTTTTCTTTTTGAATCTTAATAACTATACGGTCCTTTCGCAGGATGAGGAGCACCTGGTTGTTAAAGTGGGGAACGATGATTGGGCCGCGTTGAAGGTAGGGGATGTTCTCTACGCGGTGCCATTCCATATTTGCCCCACCGTTTCACTATATGAGAGAACGCAGGTTGTTCTCCATAAGGAAATTGTTTGCCAGTGGGAGGTGGAAGCCAGAAACAGGATTGTAACTATTTGAATGCCATTTAAAGCACTAATTGTTCTATGATGTCAAAGCTAATATTCGATGCACATTTGGATTTGAGCATGAACGCTCTTGAATTTAACCGGGACCTTACGCAGCCGGTCCGGAATATCCGTGAAAGAGAGGAAGGGTTGATAGATAAGCCTGACAGGGGGAACGGAACGGTTTCGCTGCCGGAAATGAGAAAAGGCCGGGTAGGGATATGTGTTGCCACCATGATAGCCCGGTACGTAGCGCCAGACAATCACCTTCCCGGATGGCATTCTCAGGAGCAGGCCTGGGCGCAAACCCAGGGGCAGCTAAGCTGGTACAGGGCAATGGAAGAAAAAGGCGAAATGGTGCAGATCAGGGATATCAACGGGTTCCAGGAACACCTGCAATTGTGGGAGGAAGCGCCTGAGACGGAACAATTGCCCGTTGGCTACATCCTCAGCCTGGAAGGCGCGGATTCGATCATCAACATGAAATACCTGGAGAAGGCTTATGCACAAGGCTTGCGCGCAATAGGGCCAGCTCATTACGGGCCGGGCGTATATGCGTTTGGTACCGATGCGGATGAAGATGCGATATTGCCGGTTCCGATACGTAAAGATAAATTTCCGCGCGGAACAGGCTCAAACGGCGGCTTGAGCCCCAAGGGGCGGGAGTTGTTGAAGGAAATGGAAAAACTGAATATTATTCTTGATGTTACCCACCTCAACGACCAATGTTTTTGGGAAGGGCTTGACCTGTTCCACGGCCCGGTTTGGGCAAGCCACAATAACTGCCGTTCACTGGTGCCGGGCAACAGGCAGTTCTCAGATGACCAGATAAAGGCGCTGATTGAACGGGGCGGCGTAGTCGGCGCCGCATTTGATGCGTGGATGCTGGTTCCCGGATGGGAGGTTGGCAGCAGCACGCCTCAATCTGCCGGGGTAACCCTCCGGCATGTGGCCGATCACATCGACCATATTTGCCAGCTTGCCGGTAATTCCCTGCACGCGGCCATTGGTACTGATCTGGACGGAGAATTTGGGAAAGAGCAATGCCCCGGCGACCTTGATACAATTGCCGACCTGCAGATGCTGCTGGCGCTGCTGAAAAATAAAGGTTATTCAGCGGAAGATGTTGAGAATATTGCAAGCGGGAATCTGGTCAGGTTCATTCAGAAGGCATGGGTATAATGCCGTGCCGCCCACCAACAGGGAGCTGCTCCCGGGGGCTTACAACACATTACTGAGAAAATTGTCCCGGTAATCTTTGGGATTGGTACACATCACTCTTTTGAAGTGCCGGTAGAAATTTGACAAGTTCTCAAACCCGCTCATATAGCATATCTCGGATATCCTGTAATTATTTTCCATCAACAGCTTGCAGGCATGTCTTATCCGTATTTCCGTTACATAAGCTGAAAATGTTTTTCGCGTGTAATTCCTGAAGTATCTTGAAAAAGAAGCTACGCTCATATTCAGCTTCGAGGCCACCTCTTGAATATATATTTCCTCGGTGTATTTATTGGCAATATATTCGAGGGCAAAATTGATCTTGTCCGAGTCCCCGTTATTATTAGCTACAAACCCGTCCGAAAGGAGCGGCTTCAGGTCTTTGCTGGCGGATATGTTCATAAGAATGGCCAACAGGGTCAGCAAACGCTGCTTGGGAGACTGTTTGCTCATTTTGTGAAGCTGCAGTGAAACGTATTCCCTTGTGCCGCCATCAATATTCATGGCGAGGGCCGGCCTTTCGAGAAATTTTTTAACACTTTTCATTTCCGGTACCTCAAAAAACAGATCGCCCAGGAAGTTCCTGGTGAAATGAATATAGATGATCTCCACCCTCTTTTTTGCGGCTTTCAGATAGTATTCTTTTTCATTCCTGAAAAGGTGCGGAATATCCGATCCAATAAAAGTCAAGTCGCCTGCATCAAAATGAGAAACACTATCCCCGATGAATTTTGTTCCTGTACATTTTTCAACGAGGATCAATTCGTATTCTTTGTGGAAATGCCAGGGATCATCAATGCAGTTGCGCTCCATCTTTTTATATAAAAAAGAGCTTTCTGATGAAAAGGGTATGGAGAACAGTTTTGCCTTCATAGTTATGATAATTTAAACTTCATCAAAGCGCCGGCGCGGCCTGTGGGTTGCCGCCATTTCCCTTCATTGCATCTGCAATATTATCGATATTCGACTATATTAAATCGTTTATCTCGGGTTCCAATTGAATATTTCCTTGTTAAATAATCATAAAGATAGCGCCGGCCGCCGCGCCATTGCGGGCTGTGCAGTGCCATTAAAAGGCAAACATCGCGTTTGGGTACCTGTTAAAAAAGTATACTTAAATTTAGCAAAATGGGAATTATAACTGCAGGAGGGGGTCTATCTTTGAGTTCATTATAAATACTTATTCAGAAAATTCTTTTTCCAAATCGTATGTCGCTGATGATCCAGGAAATTTTTCACCCGGCCAAGAAAGTTAGTACCGGCGCCTATTCCGCAGGCCTGCTCATTGATGGATGGCTGTTTGTCAGCGGGCAGGGGCCAGTAGACCTCTCCACCGGCGGAATTTTACGGGGCAGCATCGAAGAAGAGACCGCTGCCACCCTGAACAATATCAAAAAGATCGTAGAAGAAGCCGGCGGCCGCATGGAAGATATCGTGAAATGCACAGTTCATTTGTCAGACATTGTGGATTTTGACCGGTATGATGTTGCATATGCTTCTTTTTTCAGCGCTGTTAAACCGGCGCGCACAACTGTACAGTCTGTTCTTTCAGACGGTATAAAAATAGAAATTGACGCAATAGCTAAAATTAAAGCGAAATGACAGCTCAAAGGATGCCCATCGGGGTAGCGGGGCTTGGGTTAATGGGCAGCAGCATAGCCACCTGCCTGCTTATGGCCGGGCACGCCGTAACCGGCCTTGTACAACGGATAGACGAAGGTGCCGCGGCCCGCAGGCGTATCTCGGATTTCCTTGGCCAGGTAAAGAAAGGCACCTCCTTTGGGGAAGATGCGGGCTCCGCCATGGAAAGGCTTATCATCACGAACGATATTTCCATGCTTGGAAAACATCATCTCATCATTGAGTCAATTTCAGAATCGGCGGCAAAAAAAGCGGAGCTTTTCAGGCAGCTGGAAGGCGCAATTCCCAACACCGCTATTATCGGTACCAACACCTCGGCCATACCTATATCCCTGCTTCAGGAGGGGATGAGGAACCCGGAGCGCCTCCTGGGGATACATTGGGGAGAGCCCGCTCATATCGGGCGGTTCATGGAAATTATCTGTGGAAACAAAACCGCGCCTCATCATGCTGAAAGGATGATGGTGCTTGCGGAGAGCTGGGGTAAGGAACCTTCTTTGGTGAAGAAGGATATCAGGGGGTTCATCAGCAACCGGCTGATGTATGCCCTGATGCGGGAGTCTTTTTATCTGGTAGAGAACGGCTATGCTACTTACGAAGATATTGACAGGGCTTGCAGGAACGACCTGGGCTCCTGGATCACATTTGCCGGGCCCTTCCGGTATATGGACCTGACGGGCATTCCCGCTTACCTTTCGGTGATGGAGGAACTGTTTCCCGAACTGAATAACGCTGTGGATGCTCCCGCTTTTATAAAAGAGCTGGTCAGCTCGGGCGCAAAAGGAGTGAGTAACGCCAGCGGTTTTTATCCTTATACCCAACGGTCCGCAAAGCAGTGGGAAGAACTTTTTGTCCGGTTTTCCAGCGAGATCAGGCAATTGTCGGAGAAGTACCCCCAGCACGCCGGAGATGAGGTGTAACAGGTACTGTGTTGCTTTACACCGTTCAATGACCGCAATACTTTAATATACAAACAATACAAATGCAAGGAGACGAACATTTATTCGGTTTCATCCGGGACCATCTCTATGTAGCCGTGGTTTGCGACATCCTGGACGAATTGGGGTACCGGCAACAGGCAATGCATCAGCGGCTGCGCCCGCTTCTTCCGGATATCAGGAACTGCGGATTTATAGGCAGGGCAAGAACGTTTCGCTGGACGGATATTGATCATGTTGCGGAAGACCCTTACGGCCTGGAAATTGAGGCCATGGATTCACTTCGGAACAATGATGTGATCGTTCATTCCACTGACGCCGGCGGCACCAATGCCCCGTGGGGAGAACTGATGTCTACCGTTGCAATGAAAAATGGCGCTGCCGGGTGCGTGTGTGACAGCCAGATACGGGATTGTGTCAGGATCATCGAAATGGGGTTTCCTGTTTATTACAGTGGTATACGGCCGCTGGATTCAAAAGGGCGGGCTATTGTAACAGGTTACGATGTTCCTGTTCGTTGCGGGGACGTACTGGTACACCCGGGAGATATCATATACGCCGATTTCGACGGTGTTGTTACCATACCCCGGGCAATAGAAAATGAAGTAATGGCAAAAGCAAAAGATAAAGCAAATCGTGAGAACCTTTCCAGGAAAGAGCTTTTACAGGGAAACTCCCTGAAGGCCGTATATGATAAGTATAAATCCTTATAGCATGGATCATAGCCTTTGCTAACATGTGTTGTGCCGCGAAAAACTGAACTGGGCCGTCTCAAAGGCCCAGCTACCAAGAAAATGAGAACAGATCTCGTGAAATTCTACGTCGTATATATTGAGTTGGATACGAAAAGCAGGTAATCAGAACAATTTTTAATGCTATCCGGTTTTGGTGAAGATGACGGGTCCGTGATCCGCATGCCATCTTCCCGAAACTTCCACGCGCGTCCGGAATATTGCCGGGGCGTCTGCCTAATAGCGCAACACATTAAAATTAAGGACATGAAATCAAAGCTACTTTTAGTCATTGCTGTTTTATGGCTTCTTTTGCCTGGCATATCCGCACAGGCACAGGATGCAAAAAAAATTACGGGCGCTGTTTATTCGGAGAACGGTACCGGTATGCCGGGGGTTACTGTAACGGAGGTTGGCACCAGCAACTTTGTATTGACAGATGAAAAGGGAAACTTCAGCATCACCATTTCAGCAAACGATCCGGTTTTGCATTTCACATCGGTAGGGTATATTGCCCACAAACAGAAGGTCGGCAATGCCCACACCGTTTCCGTAACAATGGTGGCTGACAATGTAAAGCTGAATGAAGTGGTGGTGACCGGTTATGGTACGCAAAAAAGAAGCGACCTTACCGGTGCTATCAGCACTGTGACCGGGAACGACATTGAGAAATTGTCTGCCAAACGGGTAGACCAGGCGCTGCAGGGCAGGGCATCCGGGGTAGCCGTTCAGAATACGGATGGCGCGCCCGGGGGAAAAACGGTTATTCGCATCAGGGGGAGCAATTCGGTTTTGGGGGGCAATAATGCGCTGGTGGTTGTTGACGGTTTACAGGGAGGGGACATCAGCAAGATAAACCCCGCTGATATACAATCCGTAGAAATTCTGAAAGATGCGTCCGCCACCGCCATATATGGATCAAGAGGCGCTAATGGCGTGATATTGATCACCACCAGGAAGGGGAGCGTTGGCAAGCCGTCCATTGATTATTCAGCAGGCGTTGGGGTGCAGCGGATCAGCCGTTGGCTGGACCTGCTGGATGCCGGGGAATACGCCCGCAATATCAATGCTGTAAGGGCGCTGGACAACGCGGGAGGGAATGTGCCTACGCCGGTATTCACGGAGGAGGCGATCAGCGCTTTTGACAAGAACGGGGGAACAGACTGGCAGAAGGCCATTTACCGCGATGCGGTCATTCAGAACCACCAGTTGTCCATTAGCGGGGGCAGCCAGTCGGTAAAATACTTCCTGTCTGGCGGCTACCTCAACCAGGATGGTATTCTGCTCAATTCGGGATATAAAAGATATGCGCTGCGTTCCAACGTGGATGTTACATTCAACAAGTGGTTGAGCGGAGGCATCAACTTATACGCGGTCAAAGATGAAGGGCAGTCTCCGGCTTTTGGCGGAGAATCCGGGGAAGACGACCTCACGTTGCAGGGCGCCGTGATTGTTGCGCCCCTATGGGGAGCGGTGAACCCGGTCTACAATGCTGATGGCTCGTATTTCAGGCATCCCGCTAATTTTGGGCCGAGAGATACCTGGAACCCGGTTGCCAGCGCCAAAGAGGTGATGCCGTCTGTAAAGTCTACCAACAATAATGCTAACCTGTTCTTCAATATTGATCTGCCAGGTGGCTTGAAGTTAAATCTTTCAGGCTTTGCCAATGTGTCTCATACCAATGACAGCAAATTCTACAATGAAAAAACAAAAGAAGGCCTGCCTGTAGACGGGAAAAGCGGAATGGGCCACCAGGCAATCTCCAGCTATGAATATTACCAGAGCTCGGCTAACCTGACGTATGATAAAACGTTTGGTGATCATCATCTCAATATTACAGCCGTGGCGGAACAATCAAGCAGTCAATTCCGCGTGGCCAGCCTTAGCGCCTCCAGATTCACATCCACGGTTAACGGGCTGGACAATCTTGCCAGCGCCGAACAGGTGATCAACAGCTCAAGTGGCGATAAACGGGTATTAAGATCATATCTCGGCCGGGTCAACTATTCCCTGAAAGATAAATACCTGCTAACGGTCAGTTACCGCATGGATGGGTCAAGCGTGTTTGGCAGCAACAACAAATGGGGATATTTTCCTTCAGCTTCATTGGCATGGAAACTCTCTGAAGAAAGGTTCATCAAAGACCTGGGTGTTTTCAGTTTGCTCAAGATACGCGGTAGCTACGGGCTGACCGGTAACCAGGCCATTGACCCGTACCAGTCTCTGGCTACCGTTTCTTCCGGCCTGAACTACCCCTGGAACGGCGGGTCTGCCACCAATACCGGCTTTGGCCTGACCAACCCGCCCAACCCCAACCTGAAATGGGAAAGCACCCGGCAGACCAACATTGGGCTGGACGCGGGATTGTTTGACGGCCGTATTGCCGCCATCATCAACGTGTACAGGAAAAAAACGGACGATCTGCTGCTCTACCGGCAGCTTGCCACCAGCAGCGGCTACAATGTGATCATAGACAATGCCGGGGCAACCGAGAACAAGGGGCTGGAGATAGAACTGTCCGGCTCCCCGCTGGCAGGTGAATTGAAGTGGAATACCGGTTTCAACATCTCATTCAACAGGAACAAGGTGATCTCGCTGGGCGATAATGAAAGGATACCCTACATTGTTTCAAGCGGGGGCTATGATCTCAATAACCCGCTGATGTACCTGGTAGTAGGGGAGCCTTTCGGCCAGATGTACGGCTGGGGGTACGAAGGCGTATGGTCTTCCGCTGACGCAAAAGCCGCCCAGCAGTTTGGGCAGCTGCCCGGAGATCCCAGGTACACCGATACAAATAATGATGGCAAGATCGATATTGATGACCTCAAAGTGATAGGCAATTCCCAGCCAAAATTCACCTATGGATGGCACAATAAACTCAGCTATAAAAATTTTGAACTGGATTTCCTGATCCAGGGCGCGTATGGCAATAACATCTTTAACCAGATCAGGATAGGGCTGGAAGCGCCTTACAAGGCTACCAGTAAAGCCATTCTGAACAGGTGGACCATCAATAACCAGGATACGGATGTGCCGGCTTATATAGACGCCGCTACCCGGAATGCCGCCGGGCTGGCCTCCCAGGTCTTCGGGATGGATTCAAGGACCGGGCGCTGGGTGGAAGACGGGTCATACCTGCGGCTGAAAATGGTATCCCTGGCATACGCGGTCAAGGCCGGTCTGCTAGACAGGATCGGGTTAAAGAACTTCCGCGCCCAGGCAAGCGCTACTAATCTGTTTACCCTGACAAAGTACTCGGGATACGATCCGGAAGTTAGCTCTTACAACGCAAGTGATGCCATGAGCGGGGTAGACTTTGGCAACTATCCAACGTCCGTAACGGTTTCGCTGGGTATAAACTGCTCTTTCTAATTACTAACTGGCTGGCTTCGGTATAAGCATGCCTAACTATAAAAGAATATATATATGAAGAAGTTATTGTCACTATATGTATTGCTGATCTTTCTCGTATCCGGTTGCGCCAAGTTAGACGAGACCCCCATGAGCAGCATCAGCCCTGACCAGTTCTATACTACGCCCGGGCAGGTGGAATCCGCCTTTGCCGCAGCCATGAATGCCCTCTGGGGATACTGGTACGGGTATGGGATTGGAATGGAATCGTTCGTAGGTATTTTTGTGCATGATGACCAGATATACGGCGGAGACCTGGTCATCAGCAGCTACGCAGGTGCTGACTACTGGCGGTATCATTATAATGCGCTGCTAAATATCAATACGGCGCTGCATGCCGTTCTTTCAGGGAAGGTACAGAATACGCCCCAGGACCAACTGGACCTGCTCACGGGCCAGGCCAAGTTTTTAAGGGCGTTCAATTATTTTATGCTGGTAAGGTTATACGGTGGAGTGCCATTGTATACCGATGGGGAAAACCCGTTGGAGCAACCGGAGGCAAGGGCGTCCGTTGAAGAAGTTTACGCGCAGATCGTTTCGGACCTGCAGGATGCGGCTTCCAAGCTGCCCGCTACCTGGCCTGAAAACCTGAAAGGCAGGCCTGCAAGCGGCGCCGCCAATGCCCTGCTCGCCAAAGTGTACATCACCATGGCCACGGCCCCGCTCAATAAAACAGAAAATTATGCGCTGGCGGCGGCGGCGGCAAAGAAAGTAATAGACTCCCATGTGTATGCATTAACGCCGGATGTGAATGATGTGTTCAAATATGAGAACAAGTACGGCCCAGAAATGATATGGAGCTTTATTTCCACGGCGGACGACGTTGCAACGGACGGGCAGATCTGGACAGGCGCCGAAGCGCCGTTTTACGGATGGGAAGACATTACGGCCGATGACACTTTTGCCGTGAAATACCCTGAACAACCAAGAAAGAACGCTTACCTGGTGCTGTATAATGAAGAAGGGAAACATTATACCGAATGGGAGGTGGCCAGCAAAAGGGCCGGCATACGCAAGTATTTGTATGGCCCGCTGGATGAACTGAACGCCTACCAGATGACCTTTAATATACCCATTCTGCGGTATGCCGATGTGCTGCTTTTATATGCGGAAGCATTGAATATGGCAAACGGCGGGCCCAATACCGATGCGGTAAACGCGGTCAATGAGATCATCAACAGGGCAAACGGCGGTACGGGGGCCGAGCCGCTAGCAACCCTGAGTATGACGAAGGAACAATTTGACGAAAAGGTACTACAGGAACGAAGCTGGGAACTTTGTTTTGAATATGACCGCTTGTTTGATATCTACAGGAAACGGATACTGAAAAAAGTTACCCAGGAAACACTGCCCTGGTATGTGGTCAATTTTTCTGAAGACGATTATCTGTTGCCTATCCCGGAGGTGGACCTGCGGTTGAACAAGCTGCTGGTGCAAAACCCGGGATATGTAAGCCCCTAAATGGATTATTGTTGGGGTCACCGCCATTCCCCCTTTTTTATATGCTGAATTATTGATGTTCGTTTAATCTGATCAAAGATGATGTCTTTTATGTCTCTTAAATGCCGCCTTTTAATGCTGGCCGGCCTGGCTGCGTTCAATGGCCTGTCTGCACAGGTAAAGACCGACACCGGCAAATGCATCATGGTCTTTGGCGCGCACGCGGATGATGTGGATGAAATTGCCGGCGGCACACTGGCAAAGTATGTGGCAATGGGATATACCGCCGTGTATGTTTGCATGGTCAAAAACCTCGATGGCTGCAGCCTTGAAAGAACGCCCTGGTTTGACGAGGGGCCTGATTTTACGGTTTCCGGCTCACCCATGAAATACAGGGTGGAAGCATTGGAAACGATCCAGATCCGCGAAGAGGAAGCGAAAGCGGCCGCTGCCGTATACCCGGCCATCCCTGTTTTTATGGATTTCAGGGAGCCGACCCTTTATATAGGGCGTAGTATTTTTTTCTACGGGTCCGAAGAATATAACCGGTACAACCCGCCGGGCGGCAGAACCGTTGCGCTTGCTACCATGGGGGAGAATGAGGATGTTGATGTGGTGTACGACCTGCTAAAGGAATACAAACCGGAAATTGTTATTACGCATACGTTGGGCGGCGAAAAAATGGACCACGGCAACGCGGCATACCTGGTTTATATCGCCTTTAAACAGGCAATGGCCAACGGCGTGCCTGTTGGCAAGCTCTGGATGCCGGTCAATGGATGGCTGCTGGATGAAGATGCGCAGGCAAGCGGGAAAGGAAAACCAGACGTGCGGATTGATATAAGCCAGTACCTGGAAACGAAGTATAAAGCGCTCAATATGCACATTAGCCAGAACGGCGGCCTGGGAAGGAATTATTTAATGAGTGAGGGCGTACCGCTGAATGAGCAGGTGGAAGAATTTATTACCGTTATTGACAATACCAATTGATGAGAACAAAAGTATTTATTGCAGGCATGCTACTCTTTATTGTTGTATTGGGGTATCCATACGCCGCGGTTTCACAGGAGAAAGCCGTGATGGCCGGGCAATGGGGCACGTACGGCAGCGGGCCGGGAGCGTTTAAGTTCCCGGCCATGATAGCCGTTGACCGGGCATCGAATGTATATGTGGTAGATCAACATAATCACCGGGTACAGAAATTTGATTCAACCGGTACGTTCCTATTGATGTGGGGCAGGTATGGCAGCGGCCCGGGAGAATTTAAATATCCCTACGGTATTGCCATTGATTCGGGCGGGAATGTATTTGTGTCAGACATGAATAATAACAGGATACAGAAGTTTACGGCCGGCGGCGGGTTCATCGGGTCAGTGGGGGCATACGGCGGCGGGAACGGGCAGTTCAGATATCCTTACGGGATAGCTATTGACAAAAACGACGTACTGTACGTCATAGACGCTTTTAATTACAGGGTACAGCAATTTACTGCTGACCTGCAATATATTTCACAATGGGGGTCTGCCGGGCGTATCGGGATCAAGCTATACATGCCGCACGAAATAGCAGTTACAAAAGAAGGGCACCTGGTTATGAGTGACAGGCAGAACCACCGCATGGCTGTTTTTACCCCTGATGGGCAATTGGTAAAAAGATTTGGCGAATACGGAGAAGGGCAGCCGGCGGCCGGCGGGCAGTTTAGCGAACCACACGGTGTTGCCGTTGATGAAAGCGGGAACATGTATGTCTGCGACCGTTACAATTTCGGCGTTCAGTTGTTTGATGCGTCAAGCCGGTTTAAGCTGCAGTGGCTGACAACGGGCCTTTTTGACAATACCAGGCATTTCCCGCTGGGCATTGCGGTGAAAAACGGTAGTGTATATGTTACAGATCATTATGACCATTGTATAAGAAGGTATAAAATTTTGTATAAATGAGCCATTCAACCAGGGATATGTTGCAGCGCGGCGCGCAGGCGCCACTGCGTTTTGCAACCGTTTTTTTTATTCTTTTTTTATCAATTATCTGCCGGGCTTCAGGGCAGCTTGTACCTGGCCCGCAGATATTTCCCACCCCGCAGGAAGCACGGGCAACCAATGAGTCTTTTACGCTGGATGGCAATGCCGTCATTGTTGTGCCGGAAAACCCGCGTGAAGCGGATATGCGGCTTGCCATGCTGCTGGTGAAGGAGCTGGGTGATAAATATGATAACCCCATAAGGATAATAAAGGCGGATACCATCCCGCAAAACAGAAAGGTGATCGTGATGGGGTCTTTGGAGAATATTCTTGTAAAGCAGTATTGCGCGGCTCATAAAATAACGCTGACAAGGGAAAGCCCTGGTCCGGAGGGTTATGTGCTCCGTGCCGGCAACAGGGAGGTGGTTATCTGCGGTATGGAAGACAGGGGAGCGTTTTATGGATTTCAGTCGTTAAGGCAGTTGATCCGTAGCGGGCACGGCAGCCAAATACAGGGTATGGCCATCAAAGACTGGCCCAGGTTTCCCTTCAGGGCGGTGCGGCTTTACGTGCCGGGGCCGGAAAACGTACCTTTCTTCAAGCGCTTTTTGAGTGATTTCATGGCGCTGTACAAGTACAACAAGGTGATCATAGAATTTAATTGTATGCGGCTGGACAGGCATCCCGAGGTGAATACGGGCTGGATAAGGTTTGTAAAGCATATGCAGTATACCAGGTCTAACGCCACCCAGGGGCCTAAGGGAGAAGAGAAGAACTCCAGCCACTATGACGCGGGTGATGGATATATTATTGAGAAAGATATGGTAAAAGACCTGGTAGCTGTTGCGCGGGAGAACTTTTTGGAAGTAATACCTGAAATACCATCGCTGACCCATGCCTACTATCTACTGGCAAATCATCATGAATTGGCTGAATACCCGGGAGATCCATGGCCTGATACATACTGCCCATCCAATCCCGAAAGTTACAAGCTGATGTTTGATGTATATGATGAGTACCTGGATGTTATACAGCCCAATATGGTCCACATCGGCCATGATGAATGGTGGGGCGCTCCCATTGGCGTGTGCCCGCGTTGCATAGGGAAAGATTATGGGGTGCTTTTTGCCAACGATGTAGTAAGGCTCCATGACTATTTCAGGAAGAAAGGGATCAGCGTGGCCATGTGGGGGGATTATTTGCTGGAAAGCGTTCGGGGGAAAGGCCCCCAGAACAGGATATCATCTACAGGCGTTCATTACCAGGCGCCCGGTGCGTTGCCGCTCTCGTTAACGGCGCAGAAGATACCTAAAGACATCCTGGTGTTCAACTGGTTCTGGGGGGACCAGAAGAACGAAACAAGACTGGACAGCCTGGGATTTCAGCAGGTGTTCGGGAACTTCACGCAGAATATCAGTGATTGGGACCAACGGACAAAGAAAATAAACCTCGCAGGCGGTGCGCCATCGTCCTGGGCGGCTACCACGGAGTTTAATATTGGCAAAGACCTTATCATGGACTTTCTCGGGTGCGCCAACCTGCTTTGGTCAGATCATACCATTAGCCAGCTGCAGTTGCAACCGATAGTCTGGCAGCAGTTACCCTTTATCAGGGCCTCCCTGGGCAATAAAAGAATGCCCGGAGAAGATGCTGGTACGTCAGACACCGTAGATATTTCATCCTTTTACAACACGCCGGCCAACGCCACTGTTTTGGGTGTCCGGTTGCAGGGTTTGCAGCCGGGTATAATAGCGGCCGGGGCCGGGAAGTTTGTTTTGTCTGCGCCTTCTTTGCCCGGCAATTCCCTTGTGGCCGTCTGTTCTAATGGAAATGAGAAGAGCGGTCTGCCTGACAAGGTACTGGGCATACCTGTTCATGAAGATGTAAGCAGCCTGATCTTTTTACAGGCGTCCGCATTGCCGGCGGCCAATCAGAAGGCCTATTTCAATATCCCCGATAATTTTGATTCTCCTGATCTGCTTGGATGGTATGAAATAGTGTATGAAGACGGGTATAAAATAACTGTTCCCGTGCAATATGGGGTTAACATTTTAGAATGGGATCCCGGCGGGGAGAATAGTCTCGATACAAGAGAAGGCGACACCGGCTCCCCGCAGAACGCATATTGTTATGAATCCGATGCCGTGCTTTGTTCTACCAACGGCAGCACCCCCGTTTTTTATGCCTATGAATGGGTTAACAAGCGGTTCGGGAAACCGGTAAAGGAAATAAATCTGTATGGTTCAAAAGGCTATCAAGCGCTGGAACAGGACTATGGGAAGGTGACCACATCGGCTATGAAACCCAATGCCATATTGCTGGCTGCTATCAGCAAAGTGAAGAAGCGCATGCCGGCTAAACCCTCTTCGGAATAAAAAGAGTAACCCGATAAAAATTTCAAATTATGAAAAACATGAAAACCTGTGCCCTGGTGCTGATCTGCATCATGGCAACTACCAACAGTTGTTATCCGGATAAAATGTCTCTTGCCGATCCGGGCAAGAGTGCAGCCCTGTCTGGAGGCAATGATGACCCCCGGCTATGGGTGGGCATATATTACAAAACGATGGATACTGACCCGGAAAGAAGTCAGATCTTGGATGAACTTGAGTCAGACGGCTGGGGCGGGGTGATGACCTGGGGGGCAGACACCACCGGCGCCAACATGAATTACTATTTTAATTCTCCTTTTCTGCAAACCCAGAGTTGGGCAACATTTGGAGGAGATTACCTGACGCCCCTCGTAACCGGCGCGCATGCCAGATCGTTCCAGGCAGGCGTAGACATTGAAGATGTGAGCCCTTACAAGTGGCAGGGAAACCAGTGGACCGCGGCAAACATAAAGAACGTGGCGGACGACCTGGCGGCTTCAGGAGTAGACGTTGTTTTCGAGGAAGGTTTTTCGTTCAACACCAGCGTGTTCCTTTCTCTTGCCGCTGAGCTTAAGCTGAAAGGCGTGAACTATATTGCGGGTACAGACCCCATGATACTGCGCGAGCCCGGGTTTAGCAATCTCTGGGAAAAGACCCATGAAATAAACATGTACAATTATTATATTGACAGGGACCATGTTTTTCCCGGATCGGCGCTGGCGCAGCATGGAAGTATAGGCTACGGCTGGGCCAGGTACTGGGACAAGCCAATGGGCTTTATGGCTACCATCAGCCAACCGTGGGGAACACCTGTTCAGTATGCCAAGGCCGTGGTTTCTTACCTGGGCCTTATCAGGGCGTTGCAGTTCAACCTGCGGGATTTCTTTATCCTGGGCAACGAAGAATTGTTGACCGGCCAAAGCTCATTTGATCCGAATTGGTTAAAAGACCGGATCCAGACTTACAGGGGCCTCCAGGAGACTGACCGGCCGTTGCTGAATATAGTGGTGCTGATGAATAACACGCCGCTCCCCGCAGGTGAGTCCACCTGGGAATGGAACAACTTCCATAATTCCGGCGATGCCATTACCTCGGGCGCCTTTCATGCAGGATATGATGTAGTGGTGAGCAACGAGGTGGTGCCTGCAGATGCGTACTGGGTGTATGTTGCGGGAGGGCAGACGGCAATTCCGGCAGCTGTGGCGGCGCTCTTCCAGACAGGGAAGAAAGTATTTCTGCAATCGGGCAGCAACCTGCCGTGCGGGCCCAATATAAGCGCCAATTGGGAGGCCATCCTGAACAGCTGCGGTATTGACGCGGAAAACGGCAATTCCGGCAATGCGTTCCCTGAACTAGATCTGTCTCATACCGGTTATTATAAGGGAGAACAGTTGACATTCACCGGTACTGATACGCAATGGGACCTTGACCTGCGTGGAGGAACGGCATTCCCGGAAGATGTAGTGACGGGCACGGTGTATTGCAAACCAGATCAAACGTCAGACGAAGCGCCGTTTATTGTGGGAGACAATAACAAGTACGTGGTAGCTGCAAACTGCCTGAATTGGTCTGTGTCTTCGGTAATTTCGGACCTTCTTTCAGGCGCGGGCACCTCCATTACTTCAAATGTATGGGGCATAGCGGGCAAGAACGTATCTGCACTGATAGCGGTAGCACCTACCACGCTCAAGCTGACCATTCCCGGCCTGGCAAATGGCAGCGCTATACATGTGGAAGTATGGGATAAAAATAAAGTGATGAAATCAGACATGAACACCAATTACTGCGCGCCTTTTACTTTAAGTATGGATAAATATGATTTTGTGATCATTGAAAAAGTCAACTAGCCTGGTGAAGCATACAATAGCATTGGAAGATAAGTTCAAACCGTATATGAACGCCCAAAGGGTGAGCTGTGTTGACGCCCTGAGAGGCTTTGATATGTTATGGATCGTTGGCGGTGGGGAAGTGTTGGTGTCGTTGCAGAAAGCGGCGCCTTCCGCCCTTACCGCCAACCTTGCGGGGCAATTTGAACATGTCTGGGGGGAGTTTCATTTTTTTGATCTGATCATGCCCCTTTTTCTCTTTGTTGTAGGGGTGGTCATGCCTATTGCCTTTGCAAAAAGGATAAAAAAAGGGATGCAAAAACGTGATCTCTATGTGCATGTGCTCAAAAGGGCAGCTGCGCTTTATATACTCGGCCTGATCACGCAGGGTAATATCCTGGCGCTTGATATTGCCACGTTAAAGCTGTTGACCGGCGCGCTCCACGCCATTGCCATCGGGTACCTGTTCAGCGCTATTCTGCTGCTTGAGGTGAACAATGCATGGCAGATCGTTATCACGGGGTGCCTGCTGTTGCTGTATTGGCTGATGATGGCGTTGGTGCCTGTTCCGGGCCAGGGGGCCGGGGTATTTACCCCCACAGGGAACCTGGCGCTGTATGTGGATGATAAAGTGCTCGGTCATTTCCAGGAAGGAGCGGGCTGGACCTACATTATCAGCAGCATGACGTTCGTATGTTCCGTAATGCTGGGCGTGTTTGCGGGGAAAATACTGTTTTCCGGGACAAAACCCGGGAGAAAGGTACTGGCGCTTGGCGTAACGGGCATTGCCTGCCTTTTGGGCGGAAAAGTATGGGGGATATGGCTCCCGGTCATCCATCACCTGTGGACAAGTTCTCTTGTGCTGCTTGCAGGCGGGTGGTGTTTTCTGCTGTTGGCGCTTTTTTTCCTGATAATGGATGTTTGGGGGCGCCAAAAATGGGCTTTCCCCTTTATCGTCATGGGGGCCAATTCCATAGCAGTGTATGTGGCCACGCAGATCTTTGATTTCAAGGTGATAGCCCTTGTTTTTGTAAAAGGCCTTGCGCAATGGACGGGCGCCTGGTTCCCCACGGTGCTTGCGCTCTCCGCCCTTATATTGATCTGGTGGATACTATATTGGATGTACAGGAAGAAAATATTTATCAAGATATAGTTTATGATACGCATACTGTATTGTTTCAGCCTGTTCATTTTGTGCGCATGCCGTCCCGGGCAACAAAAGGTACTGTCTGTTTTTGAAGGCAAAGCCAGGATCAATGGCCCGTACGTTACCGGGAATTATCCGGGAACGCCTTTTCTGTTTGCAGTGCCTACCGCGGGAGAAAGGCCCGTTGTCTGGACGGCTGAAGGCCTTCCTCCGGGGCTGCAACTGGACCCGGCCACTGGTTTCATAACCGGGATGGCAAAACAGGAAGGCGTTTATACAGTGAGCATAACCGCCAAAAACAAGCTGGGAAGGTCAACATCGGTATTAACGATAAAGATAGACAGTGTGCTGGCGCTTACGCCGCCGATGGGATGGAATAGCTGGAACACTTTTGAGGAAAAAATATCGGATTCCCTGATCCGGGCCATTGCGGATGCCATGGTTGCCTCCGGTATGCGTGACCTGGGGTACCTGTATGTGAACATCGATGATCTCTGGCAATTGGCAGACAGGGATGAAGAAGGGAACATGCAGGCAGACCCGGTCAAGTTTCCCGAAGGGATCAAAGCGGTAGCTGACTATGTTCATTCAAAGGGGCTCAAGTTGGGGATTTATTCAGACGCTTCAGAGAAAACCTGCGGCGGCGTAGCCGGGAGCTATGGTTTTGAGGAACGGGACGCCAGGTTATTCGCTGAATGGGGGATCGACCTGTTAAAGTATGACTATTGCGGGGCGCCGCGCGTCACAGATTCTGCGGTTGCCCGCTATGAGCGCATGGCTAAAGCGTTGCGCAATACGGGCCGTTCCATTGTTTTCAATATATGCCAATGGGGAGCCTTTAACAGCCGGCCGTGGAAATGGGCGGCCGGTATTGGCGGCAACTACTGGCGCACTACCTGGGATATCAGGAATACCTGGGTAATGCGGAACGATCCCGGTCATTGCAGCATCATGGATATACTTGACATCAATGCGCCTTTGGGAGAATTTGCCGGCCCGGGGCGCTGGAATGACCCGGATATGCTCGTGGTGGGAATAAATGACCCGGATGCAACAGTAACCGTTAGCCCGGACCAGGGCAAGCCGTTAACGACAATAGAGCAGCAATCGCACATGAGCCTTTGGTGCTTGATGGCGGCGCCTCTTTTATGCGGGAACGACATTCGTTCGATGGACCCGGCTACAAAGGCCATCTTGCTTAACCCCGAAATCATTGCAATAAACCAGGACCCGCTTGGAAAACAGGCGGCTATAGCACGGAAAGACAGCCTTGCGGAAATATTGGTGAAACAGCTGACCGGTCAATCACTGGCCGTGGGGCTATTAAACCGCTCCGGAAAACCGGGAGTGATAAAGGTCTCATGGAAGGAGATGAACATTTCGGGCCCATACATGGTGTACGATGTATGGCGGCACCGGGATGTTGCGCAAGCGGAAAAGTTTTTGGAAGCCACTGTTCCCGCTCATGGCTGCAAGGTTTTTAAACTGACAAAAAAGTAGTGTGATAGCATATGTTTCAAGGCCGGCCCGGCATCCCGCAACGCATTTTCTCCCGGAATCAGGAACGTTGCGTATATTGGGCCTAGTTGAAACAATCTATTCGTATGTATTTATTGTCGATGAATGGTATTTACCCGGTACTGGGCTGGGTGGGTACGCTGGCCTACCTGCTGGCCTACTTCCTGCTAAGCGTGAACAAGATCAACGCCCGGCAGCTGATCTACCATACACTGAACCTGGTAGGCGCTGTGGGGCTCACGGCCAATGCCCTGTATTATGCGGACCTGCCGAATGTAGTGGTCAACTTTGTGTGGGGGCTTATTGCCCTCAGCGCTTTTATTGTTATTTCCCGGAGAAAGAAACGGAAATCAAATTGAGTTGCTGCAGAGCCAGCCCTTTGTATTGCGCCAGTTTTTGTTTGTACTCTTTTTTGTTGCTGACCAGGCTCAGGTAATAATAAGCGCCGTCAACCATCACAAAAATGGTGTCTGCCACCCCGGCCGGGTCTTTTACTTTGAGCACCCCCTGCTCGTTACATTCCTCTATCAGGTCCCTTAAGTTCCCCCGCAGGGTGTCCAGCAAAACCTTGTAGCTCTCTTTTACCTTCTGGTCCCGGAACACCAGGGAATAGCAACTGTAGGAAACGCTGTCATCGAACAGCAGGTTCCATTTATGCGAGAATATGTTGTCTATTACTTTCAGCAGCTTTTTGCCGGGGTCATCCTTGTAGGCGGCGGGCGTTTTATAGATCAGCAAGTATTGGTCAAGGATATATTCAATGAGCCCGTATACCAGGTACTCCCTGGTCTTAAAGTAGTGGATGACCAGGCTGGGATTGATGTTGATGAGCGCAGCCGTTTTGGCTATTGAGGCGTTTTCCAGCCCTTCCTTCTTTGCTATTGTATAAAAAGCCTCAATAATTTCTTTCTGCCTTGACTCCTTGATGCTTCTTCTTCCCATAAATAGTGCTGTCTGCTGATTTTCGGCAAATATAACATTCCCGGTTCAATGTTGTATGTGTGTTCAATAAATGCCTGTTTCCGGAGGCCCCCCTCATGAAAAAAATACAAACGTTTGCAAAACCCGGCAGTCGGGTTAAGATCATCTTCTATAGCGTATTTAGCCTGAAATCTGTATTAACTAATTGTAAAGATTTTGTTATGAAAATAAAAATTAATTGAATGAATGTTCAATTAATTTTTATACTTTGATCTAAATACACATTTTTACGCCGGTAAAAAAAGCACCAATTCCAGACACGCAATCCTATTTATTAACAACCAGGTCATTTTTATGAAAACAAAAGTTTTACTCTTTCTTTCGTTACTGTTGCAGGTAGCGGCATTTGCACAGAATGTCACTGTAACAGGCACGGTACGCTCGGCCAGTGACAATACCCCGCTGATCGGCGTATCGATAGCGGTAAGCGGCACCACCCGGGGCACCACCACCAACCAGGATGGCAGATACACCCTCACCGTTCCGGGGGATGCCGTTCTTATATTTTCTTTCCTGGGACACGCTACCCAGCAGGTGCCTGTGAATGGCAGGACCTCCGTTAATATCCAATTGCAGGCCGGCGGGAGCGATCTCGCCGAAGTGGTGGTAACCACGGCCCTTGGTATTAAAAAACAGCAAAAAACACTGGGTTACGCCGTGCAGGAAGTGAGCGGTGAAACGATGGCCAAAACCAAAACCACCACAGTTTTAGGGGCGTTGACCGGTAAGGTGGCCGGCCTGAATATCAACAACACCACTGACCTGTTCCGCAACCCCGGCGTATCTCTCCGCGGCAGATCGCCGCTGATCGTCATCGATGGCATACCAGACCCGGATGCAGACCCCTACAAGCTGAATGCGGATGATATTGAAAGCGTCAGCGTGCTGAAAGGTACGGCCGCGGGCGCCTTGTATGGCGCCATGGGGGTGAACGGCGCTATCCTGTACACCACCAAAAAGGGCAATAAAGGGAAGCTGCAGGTAGAGTTCAACTCTTCTACTATGTTCCAGCCGGGCTATACCGTTATTCCCGAAGTACAAACGGTATACGGCGGGGGAGACCAGGGGAAATATGCCTATGTGAACGGCTCCGGCGGCGGCACGGAAGGTGGTGGCTGGATCTGGGGGCCCAAGCTGGACCAGCGGGACCCTTCCACGCCCAGCGGCTTTTATGAGACCACGCAATACGACGGGCCTATTGATCCCAATACCAACCAGCGTATCAAAACGCCCTGGGTGTCCAGAGGCCGCAACAATATCAAGAATTTCTTTAGAACGGGCCTTTTATCTACCAATAGCGTGTCCGCGTCCATCGGTACTGATAAAGGCTCCTTCCGGGTGTCTGCCAGCCATATTTTCCAGAAAGGAGTGGTACCCAATACGGAGCTGAACAACTCTTCCTTCTCCATTGGCGGCAACTACCAGCTGTCTCCCAGGCTGACCATGGACAGCAAGCTGACCTACAACAGGGAATACTCGGACAACTACCCCACGGTAGGGTACGGCCCTCCTAACTACCTGTACAACCTGATCCTCTGGATAGGCCCGGATATCGATATCCGCGACCTCCAGAACTACTGGATGCCCGGGCGGGAAGGCCTGCAGCAGCGCAACTACAACCTGTCATGGTATAACAACCCGCATTTTGTGGCCAATGAGCTGTTGAACGGCTACAAACGGAATAACAGTTTCGGGCAGGTAACGTTCGATTACAAAATTACAGATGACTTTACCGTTAAATTCCGGAACGGCTTCAACCAGTATTCCACCAATTCAGAACTGCGCGAGCCTAACAGCTATATTGCTTACGACTATATTTCAAGGGGCAACTATTCTACCGATGTAGCCAGTTACTTCGACATCAATTCAGACCTGATCCTGAACTACAGCCACCGCTTCAGCAAGGATTTCAAAATAAACGTAACCGCCGGCGGCGCCAATAACTACAGGAGGTTCGAGTCTGCCTATACTACAACAGACGGCCTGACAATACCGGGGTTCTATGCCATTACCAATACCATCAATCCCCTCAAGGGCTCCAACCAGCTGCGTGAACGCAGAACGGCATCTGCCTATGGCATGCTGGATGTTGAGACCTTTGGTTTCCTGTACCTGTCGCTCACCGGCCGGTATGACAAGACCTCCACATTGCCCGTCAAGAATAACGCTTATTTCTATCCTTCCGCCGGTGTGTCTGCCGTACTGTCTGACATATTGACCCTGCCCAACGCGATCTCTTTCCTGAAACTACGCGGTTCCTGGGCCAAAGTGAATACTGGGTTTATAGATGGCAATAACCCTTACGCGCACATTCCCACCTATAACATCGGGGCCAAGTGGAACAATGTACCTTCCCTGGGCGTGCCAAGCCAGTTTATATCACCAGACCTGATACCCGAAACAGTGTTGTCCGGGGAGTATGGCATAGCTGCCGGCTTTTTCCAGAACAGGCTGAATGTAGATGTAACCTATTTCAGGAATAAGGACTACAATAACTTTCAGCTGGTTACCCTTTCCCAGGGCAGCGGTTATGGCAGCATCCGGAAGAACGCCAATGTTTACCTGCGCAAGGGATGGGAGTTCATGGTCAGCGGAACGCCGGTCAGGAGCAGGGACTTCAGATGGGAAGCATCTGTCAACTTCAGCCGCATACACCGCTGGCTGAAAGACGCTACTGACAATCCCGACGGTTACCTCGGGCTGATCAAGGAAGGGCAGCGCACAGACCGGATCTATATTACCGAAAGCCGCGCACCAGATGGCCAGGCCATCTACAACTCCAATGGCATGCAGGCTTATACGCCCGTGGGCCAGTATTTTGGCCTCAGCGATCCCGACTGGATCTATGGCGTGCAGAACAACTTCAAATACAAGAACTTCTCTCTCAGCCTGTCTTTCGACGGCCGCCTGGGCGGATTGATCTACTCTACCACCAACCAGAAAATGTGGTGGGGCGGTACCGCCAAAGGAACGGTCACTTCTTATCGTGACGATGCAAATGCCGGCCAGAATACCTATGTAGGGCCCGGCGTGGTGGTAACCGGCGGCAGCGTTACCTACGACGCTTATGGCAACATCACGTCAGATACCCGAAAGTTTGCTCCCAACACCACCGCCGTGAACTATATCAGTTTTATGCAAACCACCAGCGGCGGCATGTTGAACAACTACCACTACTATAGCGGTACTTACCTGAAAATGCGTGAACTGGTGCTGACGTACAACTTCCCTGACAGGTGGATCAAAGGCACTTTCAACGGCGCTTCCGTTTCGCTGATAGGCAACAACCTGTTCATCCTGTCAAAAATACCCAACGTAGACCCGGATGCGGAAAGCGATAACCTGCAAACGCCTTCCATGCGCTCTATTGGGTTCAACATCAACCTGAAGTTCTAACCAGTTGCATTTACATTTATTAAACATTAACAAGATGAAACAACATACATTATTGTTCCTGTTACTGGTTGCCGCTTTTGCTTCATGCAAAAAATTCGAGGACTTCCAGATCAATCCGAACAATCCTACCATAGCGGACCCTTCGCTATTGCTGCCGGCTATTGAAAGAACGGCCTTTTCCACCATATCCGCAGATGCCGCCCTGGCTTCCAGGTACCTGGTGTATACACAAAGCGTGAGCAATTCCCAGTATTACGGATGGCAGCGCAGCGGCATGGGGTACGGCAATATCAGCCAGGTGGTGAAAATGGAACAGGAGGCCGCCCGTACCGGCAAGCAGAACTACCGGTACATCGGAAAGTTCTTTACTTCCTACTTCATTGTGAACATGACGCAGACCTTTGGCGATATTCCATATTCAAAAATGATGCAGTCTATCCGGTACAATAACGTGGTAGACACCGCCGCCATCAGGCCGGCTTATGACAAACAGCAGGATGTTTACCGCGGTGTGCTGGACGAGCTTAAAATTGCCAGCGACTCCCTGTCTGCCGCAGAGGTGGCCGTATCAGGAGACCTGGTGTATGCCGGCAATATCGAAAAATGGAAAAAACTGATCAATTCCTATACCTTACGGGTATTGATGAGCCTTTCCAAAAAGGAGGGAGACGCTGCATTGAACATCAAACAGCGGTTCAGCGAGATCGTATCCAACCCGGGCAAATATCCCTTGCTGGCGTCTAATGCGGACAACGGGCGGCTGCCTTATTATGACATCACCGGCAACCAGTACCCTTATTTCAACAACAACTCCATGAAAACGGATTATTACCTGGACAGTACGTTCGTGGATATTCTGCAGGAGCTGAAAGACCCGCGCCTCTTTGTTTTTGGCAAGCCCACCCCTTCCTCCGGCCTTCCGGTAAAAGATTTCAATGCCTACGACGGCCTGCGGGGCAGCGCTTCTCTGGCCCAGAATACCGCCAAGAGAGGCGCGGGCAACGCTTCCCAGATCAATGACCGGTATTCTTACCAGGCTATCAATGAGCCCAGCGTGCTCATGAGTTATGCCGAGCTGCAGTTCATACTGGCGGAGGCGGTGGTCCGCGGCTGGATCACCGGTGATGCCAACACCTACTACAAGAACGGTATCAGTGCTTCCCTGGAGTTCTCCAATTTCAACAGCGCGTATTCAGCTACCGAGATCAGCGATTATCTTGCCCAACCTGTTGTAACTTTACAGCCCGGCAGCGAGATCAGGCAGATCATCACCCAGAAGTATGTCAGCATGTTCATGAATACCGGCTGGCAACCGTTTTATGAGCAACGGCGTACGGGTTTTCCCGCCTTTGACGTAACCGGGTCAGGCATCCTGAACGGCGGCGTGGTGCCCAAACGCTGGATGTACCCCAATGATGAATTTACCAATAACCGGGTGAACGTGGAGAATGCCGTTAAAAGCCAGTATCCCGGCGGGGATGATATCAACGGTGTAATGTGGATCTTACAATAACAAGTATATGCAGATAACGATGAAGAAAGGATTTTTAATAGCAGTATGCTTCTCCTGTATAACAGGGTTGCAGGCGCAAAGAACGAAGAAGGCGGTATTTGTGATCGTGGACGGTATTGCTGCCGATGTGATCGAACAGCAGCCCACGCCCAACCTGGACAAAATTGCCAGGGCGGGCGGTTATACCCGGGCGTACGTAGGGGGTGAAAAAGGCGGGTATTCCCAAACGCCCACCATTTCCGCGGTAGGCTATAACAGCCTGCTGACCGGTACCTGGGTAAACAAACACAACGTGTGGGACAATGATATAGCCGCCCCTGACTATGACTACTGGACCATTTTCCGCTTCTTTAAAACACAATACCCGCAAAAGAAAGCGGCTATTTTTTCCAGCTGGCTGGACAACCGCACCAAGCTGGTGGGAGAGGGCCTGCCGACCACAGGCAATCTGCAGCTGGACTATCATTTCGACGGCCTGGAGCTGGACACGGTGAAGTATCCGCATGATAAGAAAAAGGAGTACATGCACCACATAGATGAAGCGGTGACGGATGAGGCCGCCCGCTACATCCGGCAGGAAGCGCCAGATCTCTCCTGGGTATACCTGGAATATACCGATGATATGGGCCACCGGTTCGGGGACAGCCCGGAGTACTTCCGCGCCGTAAACCTGATGGACAAACAAATGGGGCGCCTGTGGGAAGCCATCCGGTACAGGGAAAAACAATTCAGGGAAGACTGGGTGATCTACATCACTACCGACCATGGGCGCGACAGTGCCACCGGCAAACACCACGGCGGCCAATCAGACCGGGAGCGGAGTACCTGGATAGTTACCAACGCCAAGCAACTGAACAATTACTTCAAAACCGGCCACCCGGGCATTGTAGACATTATGCCCTCCATTGCCGGCTTTTTAGGCGTGCAGATACCCCGTGAGCAGTTGATGGAGGTAGACGGGATACCCCTCACAGGCGCCGTATCCGCTACTCACCCCGCCGCCAAACTGGAAAACGGGAAGATCAGGGTGACCTGGAAAGCCACCGGCCGGAAAGGGGATGCGAAGATATGGCTGGCCGCCGCTAACCAGTTCAAGGAAGGCGGCCGTGACCAGTATGAGCTGAAAGCTACCGTGCCTGTTGGTAAGGAGGAAGCGGTGATTGATGTGGATACTCCGTCTGCTATCTACAAAGTGGTGATCGAAACGCCGGATAATTTCCTCAACCGATGGATTGTGGTGAAATAGTGACTGAGAGATATTTGGAAAGGGGGGGCTGTCTCAAAAGTAATTTTTACCTGATCTTATTCAGGTACCTGATGGAGAGATTTTTCGTTTACGCGATTCTCAAGCCCATCAAATTACTTTTGAGACAGCCCCCTTTTGTTTTCTTCTGTAACTAAAGTAGCTGTACAGTAAAAGTATTCTTCAGAAATTTACAGAAAAGTGAAAACCATGAAGAAATATTTGAGAAATTGGGATGTTATGAGGATACTGCGGCTGATAGTGGGTATTTTTATTATTGTGCACGGCATCCAGGCAAAAGAGTGGTTGTTCATAGCATTAGGTGGGTTATTCTCATTAATGCCGTTGCTGAATATTGGCTGCGGTGCTTCTGGGTGCGCTACCGCCGTTCCAAGAAGCAATAAAAAAATAGAAGATACAACGTATGAAGAAGTTCATTAAAAAACATTTGCTTGTTATAATTGGTGTGGGTATTGGCGCAGTGGCCGGTTACCTCTATTGGGATTTTGTGGGCTGCAAGTCCGGCAGTTGCGCTATTACTTCAAAGCCATTGAACAGTACCGTGTATGGTGCTGTGATGGGCGGGCTTTTATTTTCTATATTCAGCACAGCAAAGAAGCAGAAAAATACTGCTAACGGGAGATGAGGCCGCAAAAATTTTGACGGCATTTTAGTTAAGTACGCGTAAAACCAATTTGCTAATACCTGATGCGATGTTCAACAGCATGAAACGATTGTCTATCCTTTTCGCCGCCGCTATCACCCTGCAAGCCTGCGCCGTCAGCAAAAACACCGCCGGCAGTGAAACCCCCGCAGTGGAAAAGATATGGGACCAGGCGCCGCACAACGCCTTTACAGACCTCCTCCGCTTTAATGACGCTTTTTATTGCGCGTTCCGCGAAGGCAGCGGGCACGTATCAGGCCCCGATGGCAAAGCCCGGGTACTCCGCTCCAAAGACAGTAAACAATGGGAGAGCGTGGCGCTGCTGGAAGTAAAAGACAGGGATGTGAGAGACCCCAAGCTGTCTGTTACGCCAGATGGCCGCGTGATGGTACTGATGGACGTGGAAGCGCATGAAGGTAAAAAGGTGATCAGCCGCAAGCCGCTGATATCCGTATCAGACGCATCCGGTACCACGTTCAGCACCCCGTGGGAATCCGTGGTAGACCCGGCCATCGCTTCCTGGTCTGACTGGGTATGGCGCCTTACCTGGCACCAGGGGACCGGTTATGCCATTCTCTACCAGGTGAACAAGATCTACCTCGTTAGCACGAATGACGGGCGCTATTTCCAGCACGTATCGCAAATTGAGGTAGACGGCGCTCCCAATGAATGCACCATCCGTTTTGACAAGAACGGCAATATGTACGTGTTGATACGGCGCGAGAAGGCAGACCAGGTGGGTATGATAGCCACGGCCACCGCACCCTACAAACAATGGCGGCTCTCGAAAATGGAACACCGGCTGGGTGGCCCCAACTTCCTTTTCCTCAATAATGAAACCCTGGTAATGGGTACCCGCCAGTACAAACCGAAAGTAAGCACCGTAGTGTATATAACAGACCTCAAAGGCCATGTGCGCAAAAGCATTCACGTGCCTAGCGCGGGAGACAACTCGTACCCCGGCATGCTGTTCTATAAAGGGAAGCTGTGGATGTCTTACTATTCTTCCCATGAAGGTAAAACATCCATTTACCTCGCTAAAATCCCGCTGAAACAATTGAAAGGCCGGTAACCTTATTGGTACCCCTATCATAAAAGGCTGCCCCCCCGCAAGGGAGCAGCCTTTTATGATAGGGGGCTAGCGTATTACCGGGCAGTTTTGCGGAGAATGGCCGTGCCGCTCACCTGGCCGCGTACCCGGTTGTGCTGGAAAACGGCGGCCTTGACGTTCACCGGCAGGTCTACCTCAAACGGCTGGCTGTATTGAGCAGAGGCGGCCGTAGGTTCGTTGCCGTTAGTGGTGTACCGGATGTTGGGCCGGTAACAGTCTGTTTGCAGCGTTACCAGTGCCTTGTTCCGCACGGAGTCTGTTTCTATTTTGAACATCACATTGTACGCGCTGGTGGCGTAGCCAATGCCTGCCTGATCGTACCGCAGGTACTGGCTTTCCATACGGCGGGTAAAATCTTCCCAGTTTTTCCGGCCGGCGCTGCTCCAGCCTGTTTCCGCCATGGCGGCGGCGCGGGGAAAGGTCATGTAATTCGATTTTTCAGGGCTGTGAATGAACTCGCACCATACGTTACCTTGCACGCCCAGGATGAATTTGGCTTCTTCCGCATTCAGCTCCGCCGGTACCGGCTCGTATTCATATACCTTCCGCAGCGGCAGAAAACCGCCAATGCAATAAGGCTCCAGGTAGGTTTCTCCCTGGTAATAATCGAAGTACATAAAATTGTTGGGGGTCATTACTACCGGATGAAGCAGCCGTGCCGCCTCAATACCGCCCTTGGTACCGCGCCAGGACATTACCGCCGCATTGGGCGCCAGGCCGCCTTCCAGTATCTCGTCCCAGCCAATAATGCGTTTGCCTTTGGTTTGCAGGAACTTTTCTATACGGGTAATGAAATAGCTCTGCAACTCATGCTCATCCTTGAGATTGTTGGCCTTGATGCGCTGCTGGCAGCGGTTGCAAGCCTTCCAGCGGTCTTTCGGGCATTCGTCTCCCCCAATGTGGATGGTCTCGCCGGGAAAGAGGGCGGCCACTTCCGTGAGCACGTCTTCCAGGAAGGCAAAGGTTTTGTCGTTGCCGGCGCAATACACATCTTTCTGAATGCCCCATTTGACCGGCATTTCAAACGGCCCGCCGGTGCAGGACAGCTCGGGGTAAGCAGCCAGCGCAGAGAGGCTGTGGCCGGGCATTTCAATTTCAGGTACTACGGTAATGAATTTGGACTGGGCATAGGCCACTACTTCCTTCACTTCTTCCTGCGTATAAAAACCGCCGTGGGGGTGGTCGTTCACCCGGTTATTGGTGAACTGCGTACCGTTGCGCCAGGCGCTCACAGCAGTGAGGCGGGGATACTTTTTGATCTCGATGCGCCAGCCATGATCTTCCGTAAGGTGCCAGTGGAAGGTATTGAGCTTGTGCATGGCCATGTAGTCTATATACTGCTTGATGTAGTCTACGGGATAATAATAACGCCCTACGTCCAGCATGAGACCGCGCCAGCCGAAGCGGGGTTTGTCCGCAATGGTGACTGCGGGCAGCACCGGGCTTTTGGACGGGCCCGCCGGCAGCAGTTGCAGGATGGTTTGCGCCGCGTAGAAAACACCGGCGGGTTTGGAAGCGCTGGCGGTGGCAAGGCCGGGCCTTACGGTCAGGCGGTAACCTTCATTGCCCAGGGTATCTGCCTGCAGCCGCAGCACAATGGCGTTTACCGGGGTCATTTTTCCCAGGGCGCCTACCGGCAATTGAAGGCCGCTTTGCCGGCGGATGCCCGCGGCCAGTTCTGTAGCCACGTGCTGAAGATCTTTGCTGCCAGCCTCCACCAGGATGCGCGTTTGCGGGGTGAGCGGAAAGCTGCCTTTGCCGGCCTGGATGTGGAGCGGGGCCGGAATAACGGAAAAAGACGTGTCTGCCGCCGGGGCCGCTATGGCGGTAGTGGCGGACAAGATGGCCAGGAACAACATCCTGAGGAGTTTGTTCATCTTCATGCTTTGGTTTTGAGAAGCGTTGATGGGCTGCCATCTGTTTCGAGGAAGCATGTACAGCCGGTTAAAAAGGGTTGTTTACTGTAGGCAGCGTACAAAATAGAAATTTATCCGGGATAATGAAAGTTTTTGGGGCGGCTCACAGGCGGTAAAGGGGGGGATACTTAATAAAATATTCGCTATATTTAGCGAATCCCTAAAACTTTCGGCGTACTTATGAGTGATGGAAAACGATTTAAAGATACCAAAGGCCCCCGTGGTCGCCTGGATGTATTGTTTATTGGGGTAGGCATTCTTTCATTGTTTTTCATTGGGATATTCACACTGGCCGGCAAGAACGTACTGCACATAGAAGAATGGTTCAACAGCAAGGATTTTATCAATTATTTTATCAGTGTGGTAGCAGGTTTTATTGTATCCATCCTCGCTACCTACTTTTGGGAGTGGTACAAGGTGCGGAGGGAGACAACGCTGGTGGGTTATATGCAGTCCATGGCACCGGCCAACTTGCTGAACATCTTTGTGAAGGACCTGGAGTTTTACCGCAAACGGCACCTGGAAAACTATAAAATAACCACATACATACACAAAACCGATAAACCGGGATTTTTCAGGATACGGAAGGAGATCTCCTATTTCAAATCCCTGCAGCACAAAAACACGCTCGATATAGAGTTTTTCAGGATCACGAATGAGAAGGAGCGGGAGGAAGGCAACAACAGGAACCGGAATTTCAGCTTTGTAGACCATGAGTTTGGTTATACTTTCGATGAAACGGATTTTGAACATTCCAATCTTACGAATGAAGATTATGTGCTGGAAAACGCCGAGGTAAGACTGAACCGGAGGCCGTTGAAGATGAAGCGGTCGGAGTTTAACCATTGTGTGCGTTATACGGCAGACGTGCCTATAAAGCTCAGGCCTTTGTCGGAATTTGTGGAAGTGTCTTTTGTTGTAGAATATTACCTGGAAAAGGACAGTTATATGAACTTCATTTTTGACCTGCCGGTAAAAGGCATGACCAGTGAGTTGATATATACAGAGGTGAGTGACGAAATATTCATTGGCGGCGCCTACTACCTCAGTTCAGACCGGGAGCACCCGCCGTTTGACCGCGGGGAAAATGACAAACTGTATCTCACGCACGATGGCTGGATACTCCCCAAAAGCTCCCTCGTTTACATCTGGTGGAAAAGGAACAAACCGGCCTGATCAGCCGTTTGCCTTCCGCCGGAAGGAGCAGAACAGGAAATTCTGGGTGGTATGGAACGGCGTGGTATGATCTTCCGTGATACATTTTATTTTTTCAAACCCCGCCTGCAAACGTTGGCCCAGGGTTTCTTCGTTATACTGTTGAATAGGCAGCCCGCTGCATTTCTCCGGCCCGCTGGTAGAAAAAGTGCCTATCACCGCGTGGCCGCCCTTTTTTACGTTACGTGTTATTGTATCCAGGTATTTTGATATCTGCTCTTCCGTGGTAAGGAAGTGAAAAGTAGCGCGGTCATGCCAGAGGTCGAACGCTGCGGCCGGTTCAAACGCCGTAACATCCTGCACCACCCACCTGATCCGGGAGGCCCTTTCGCCCAGCCGCGCTTTGACCCTGTCAAGCGCCACGGCCGATATATCCAGTACGGTGATGTTCTCAAAACCTTCGTTCAGCAGGAAATCCGCCAGCTTGCTGTCACCGCCGCCAACGTCTATGATACTGGCCGTTTTAGGAAGGTTGAAAGAGCGGATGAAATCAAGGGAGGTTTGCGGAACGTCTTGCGTCCAGCTTACTTCATCTGGCCTTTTGGTGGCATATACTGTTTCCCAGTGGTCTTTCCTGTTTTTCATACCGGCGTATCGTATTGTTTTAATGCAAGGTAAATCAAAACACAATTAATTCCTGACAAGCCGTACATCATCCACCCATACCTTGCTGCCCTTTGCCATTTTCCCGAAGTACAGCCCGATCCGGTACTGCCCGTTGCCCGCCGCTGCTGTAGACCGGAACTTTACTTCCTTCATCCCGGTCTCCGCCGTTATTTCCTCATCAATGATCTTCTCGAAAGCCCCGTCCGCCTTTTCCAGCCGGAGCATGAAACGCGCGGGCTGGTTAGATCTTGTTTTCAGCTCCAGGGTAAAGGTTTCCCCTTTTGTTACACGGAAGGGCCAGAACATGGCCATGGCGGCCGGCCTTTCTCCCGGCTGTACCACGCTGGCCAGCACCGATTTTTTCCCGGATAGGGGGGAGAGCGTATCAATGATGATCGTGCCCTGCACACCGTCGTTTTTCCTGACGTTCCAGCCGCCCAGGTTGTCGTCAAAAGTGCCGTTAACATTCCTGCGATATACCTGCAGGCGTTCGCCGTAGGGCCTTGTGTCCAGCGGAAAGGCGCCGATCTTTTTGGCCCAGGCCAGCCAGGCATCGTAGTACTCCTTCACCAGGGCCGGTTGTTCCCGGCTGAGATCGTGCATTTCGGAAGGGTCCGCTTCCATGTTGTACAACCGGAGGGACTGTTTGTTGAACTCCGTGTTTTCCGGTGTTTTGGCTACCAGTTTCCATGGGCCGTTGCGCAGGGCAATATTGGCCTCATGCTCCCAGAAAACGGGCCCCCTGTTATTGGTATGCCCGGTAAAATGAGGCTGCAGGCTTTTACCTTCCATAGGGTGAATGGCATGCCCGCGGTATTGGGCAGGGTAGCGGGCCCCGGCCACATCCACGCAGGTGGCCATAATGTCCGTAAGGTGACCGTATTCAGCTACAAATTGATTGTTCAGCTTTTTATCAATGCCGGCCGGCCAGTGTACAATGAGCGGGGTGGCTATGCCGCCTTCGTAGGTGTAGTGTTTGTATTCTTTAAAAGGCGTGCTGCTCAGGTTGGCCCAGTGAATGCGGTAGCTTTCGAAAGTATTGGCTTCGCCGGTAACGGCCTTGCTTTCTCCGCTGCTGATGAACTCCGCGCAGGCGCCGTTATCGCTCAGTATCATGATCAGCGTATTGTTGAGCTGGCCGTTTTTTTTCAGTACATCCACCATGCGGCCTATGCCCTGGTCCATGATATCTATCTGCGCGGCGTAGATGGCCATGCGGGTGGCCATTTCTTCCTGTTTTTCAGGCGTAAGGCTTGTCCAGGCAGGCACGGCCGTATCCCGGGGAGCAAGCGCCGCGGCTTTGGTTACAACGCCCATTTGCCGCTGGCGGTTAAACCGCTGCTGCCGGAGCGCGTCCCATCCTGCCCGGTATTTTTCCCTGTATTTGCTGATCACTGTCTGTGGTGCATGCAGCGGCCAGTGCGGCGCCGTATAGGCTACGTACAGGAAGAAGGGAGTGCCGTTCTTTTGCGCGAAATGATCTTTGAGGTACTGCACGCTGGTATCGCTGATGGCATCGGTCAGGTAGAAATTCTCGGGCGCCTTGTAACGTTCGTTGTTGCTGTACACAAAGGGCGTGAAATAATTGGCGCCGCCGGGAATGATGCCGAAGTACCTGTTGAAGCCCCGTTGTACCGGCCAGTTGTCCGTGATACCGCCTTCTATTTTCCGCTCGTTGGTAAGATGCCATTTGCCGGTCATATAGGTACGGTAGCCTGCTGATCGGAGTACTTCCGCAATGGTAACGCATTCATTGTTGAGATTGTCCTGGTAGGCGGGCGTTCCCAGGTCGGCCACGGCCATCCATCCCATGCCGGCCTGGTGAGGGTACAGGCCCGTCATCAGGGCGGCGCGGCTGGGGCAGCACCGGGCGGCGTTGTAAAACTGCCGGTACCGGAGACCGTTTTGGGCCAGCTGGTCAATGCGAGGGGTCTGTATTTCACCGCCATAGCTGCCGAGGTCGGAGTACCCCATATCGTCCGCCATGATCAGCAGGATGTTGGGTGGTTGCTGCGCGTGGCCCGCAACGGCAAATATTACGAGGACTAATGTGAAGAGGAGCAGTTTTTTCATTGAAAGGCATTTACGGTTCTCCCGGGTAGCGGGTACCTGGCATTCAGCATTAAATTAGTTTTTTTCTTGTAAACCTGTATGCAGGCCGCCGTTCTTCAGCAGCATTGGCGGCAGATAACAGGCGGATAACGTTTTTTATCCTTCCAACGCCACCGGTTGCCAACTCGTATTTGGCAGGCCGCGCCATATTGTTTAACTTACTACAGACCCCTCAATTAACAACCATGGAAAAGCTGCGTACATTCCCCTGCATTTTCCTGCTGGCCCTGGCGGCCTGTAACAATAACAACCGGGTGCCCACCGCGGCCACCATCTCCGCCATGAACCTCAAGCAGGGCAAAACGATCCTCTGTGGCCCGGCAGACAAACAGCTGGGCGCCGTTTCATTTGAGACCTCCTGTTCCGGGCAGGTAAAAGAAGACTTCAACATGGCGCTGGCCCTGCTGCATTCATTTGAATATGATGAGGCGGAGAAGGCCTTTGCCGCTATCATCCACAAGGAGCCTTCCTGCGCTATGGCGTACTGGGGCGTGGCCATGAGCAATTTTCACCCGCTGTGGTCCCCGCCGGGGAAGGAAGAGTTTGAAAAAGGAAGCAAGGCAGTGGCCATTGCACGGTCTGTTAGCGGAAAAACAAAAAGGGAAACCGACTACATCAACGCCATAGGAGAGTTTTACAAGGAAAACACCACGCACCGCAACCGTTGCATCAACTTTGAAAAGGCGATGGAAAAGCTGCACCGGCAATATCCGGAAGATAATGACGCGGCCGCGTTCTATGCCCTGGCCCTCAACAGCGCGGCAGACCCGGGAGATAAAACCTGCGCCAAACAGCGGAAAGCCGGAGAAGTGCTGGCTTCGCTGGGGGCGGACAGATCTTTCCACCCCGGCGTGATCCACTATATCATACACAGTTACGACTATCCCGCACTGGCCGCCATGGCGCTGCCGGCGGCGCAGAAATACGCTTCTGTGGCGCCCTCATCGGCGCATGCGCAGCATATGCCTTCGCACATTTTTGTAAGGCTGGGCCTCTGGAATGAAAGCATTTACGCCAACAAGGTGTCTGGCGCGGCCGCCAGGTGTTACGGGGAGAGCCTGGGCATAACGGACGGCCATTGGGACGAAGAGCTGCACAGCATGGACTACCTGGTATACTCCTACCTGCAGCAGGCAGATAACCAGCACGCCAAAGAGCAATACGATTACCTGCGCGGTATCCGGAAAATTTACCCGGAAACGCCCAAGGTAGTGTATGCCCTTGCGGCCATTCCGGCACGCTACGTGCTGGAAAACAGGATGTGGGCGGAAGCCGCCGTGCTGCAACCGCATACTGTAGCGGGCATTGACTGGGAGAAATACCCATGGGAAAATGCTATTGTCCATTTTACGCGGGCATTGGGCGCTGTTCACCTGGGCCAGTTGGAAACGGCCCGGGAGGAAGTGAGAACGCTGCACCGGCTGCATGATACGCTCGTCCGGAAAGAGGAAGCCTATAAAGCCAACCAGGTGGCCATACAGGTAAAAGCCGCGGAAGCCTGGGTGGCGCTGAAGGAAGGGAAGAACAGCGATGCGCTGCAATTGATGACAGCCGCCGCCACCATGGAAGAAACCACGCCCAAACCGCCGGTTACGCCGGGCGAAGTGGCGCCGGCCCGGGAGCTGCTGGGGGATATGCTGATGGCCATGAACAAACCGGCGGAAGCGCTGGAGGCTTATGAGATCAACCTGCGGGACCGGCCCAACCGGTTCAACGCGCTCTACAGCGCGGGGCTGGCGGCGGAAAGATCAGGTAACGCGGCCATGGCGCGTTCTTACTATACGCAATTGCTCAAAACCTCCCATGCAACAGGCGCCAGCCGTCCGGAACTGGCTGCGGCAAAGTTGTTCCTGGAAAAGAACAAGGCATTGGCGGTTAAAATGTGATATTGTTTGCCACGGTAAGCACGGTCCGTCATAAAAAAGACCGCTCTGCTTTGCGCAGGCCCTGGGAGCAGAACATTCCGGGAGCGCATTGGCAGGGCGGCCTTTTTCAATGCGGGCGCCCTGTTCATCACGTCCGTATCTCCCGCCGCATAAACAGGTAATAAGACAATGCAAAACACACTACCGTGGCCGCAATAAGCCCGCTTACCTGCGGCCATACCACCAGCAGGCTTTCCCGCACGGAAATAGGGGCGGGAATGGCGCCGGCCATCTGCTCCATGGTGAGCGGCCCAAGGCTGCGTACAGAGGGCATCAGCAGGGTAGTGGTGGCATCTGTGAACAGCTGGCTGGGCACAAAGCGCAGAACGGTGAGGATGATGTTATTGTAGGAAATGATCTGGCTTTCCGTCAATGTATTGGGATCCGGCAATACGGCCTTGATGATGATGTTCACCAGTATCTGGTAAAACACCGTAAAGAACAGCCAGATGGCTATGGCCGTCAGCGCAGAGGTGGCGGTTTGCCGGAACCTGACAGACAGCAGGATGGACAGGTTGAGCCAGAAGGCAACATAGATGATGCTTAATACTGTAAAACACAGGATGCGCACCAGCTCGGACGGTTCTATTTTCACCCCGGTAATCATGAGGCCGCCGCCCGTCATCAGCAGGCTGAGAGACAGGAAGAGCGTGCTGATCACGATCAGCGAGGCGGTGAATTTGGCGTTGATCAGCGAATCCCGGTAAACAGGCTGCGCCATAAGGCGTACCAGCGTGCCGTTAGACTGCTCTGAATTGATAGCGTCAAACCCCATGGCAATGCCCAGCAAAGGCCCCAGAAAACTGATGAACACATGAAAGGGCGGCAGGGTGCCGTCTGTAATGGTCAGCAGTTTGAGGTAGAGGAACAGCCGGTCAGGATCTGCGGCGTTGGCCGTTGCCTGCCGGAGGTTGGAAAGGGACACGTACATGGAACCAAGGAAAGTAAGCAGTATCAGTCCCGCCAGTACAATAAACCGCCAGCTCCGCACCTGGTCGGATACTTCCTTGCGCACCATCACTGAATAAGGAGAGGCGCTAGCGTTTTTTGTACCTGCCGAGAAAAGACCGTTGAAATAGGCCAGTTGACTTTTCATTGGTGATATCTTCCTTTAAGTTGTTTTCAAAATAACGGTGATAGATCTCGTCCAGCCCGTAGGTTTTTTTGTGTACACCCGTTACATCAAGACCTTTGGCTACAAAGCAGCGCACAATATCTGGCGTGATGTCTTCCCCGCCGGAGACCTCCACCGCGTTGGCGGCGCCGGTCACTGTTTTTACGCCGGGCAGCTGCAGCAGCTCCTTTTCCAGCGCTTCACGCTGCGGTACGTCTGTTCTCAGCGTTACTTCCACCACCCAGGGCGCGGCGTTGAACAGGTTGGCGGCCAGCTTTTCCACATTGCCTTCCGCCAGCAGTTGCCCGCCTACAAAAATGCCAACGCGGTTGCAGACCTGCTGCACCTGGTGCAGGTGGTGGGAAGACAGCAATATGGTGAGGCCCTGGCGCTGGTTCAGCTGCCGCAGCAGCTCCAGGAAGTCTCGCACGCCCGCGGGGTCTATGCCCAGGGTAGGCTCGTCAAGGATGATCACTTCCGGTTGCTTGATGAGCACATCTGCCAGGCCCAGCCGCTGTTTCATACCGCGGGAGAAGGCGCCGGCCTTTTTGTGGATGGCAGCTTCCAGCCCCACTTCCACCAGCATCTGGCGGGAGCGCTCCTGCACTTCCGCTTCCGGGATGCCGTTGAGCCGGGCAATGTAGGAGAGGTTTTCCAGCGCCGTGAGATCGTTATAGAACCCTACGTTGTCCGGCAGGTACCCTACTTTCCGTTTTACGGGAATGGGGTTGCGGGTGGCATTGAGGCCGCAGATGCGCGCTTCGCCGGCATCCGGCTCCGTAAGGCCCAGCAGCATGAGTATCGTGGTAGACTTGCCGGCGCCGTTGGGGCCCAGCAAGCCGAATATTTCGCCTTTTGCGATGGACAGGTGTAGGTTATCCACGGCCTTGAGGGAGCCGTAGCGTTTGGTCAGCCCATGCATTTCAATAATTGGTGATTCCATAGCGCATTACCTCCTGCCATATTTACGGATGAGGTAATAAACGGCGCCCAGTGCCGCCAGTATCACCAGCAGGCCCAGCCAGCCGGTGAGCACGGAGGTCTTGACCGTCATCCGGAAAGAGGCGCTTGATGTAGCGTTGGCGTTCTTGGCGGTGAAGTTGGTCACGTAATCCCCGGCAATGGTCTTGTCGGGCACGTTCAGCGTGGCGGTCACTTCCGCGTCTTTACCGGGGTCAAGCCGGGCAATGGCAGACGGGGCAAAGGTAGCTTCCCATTGCGGGGGCGCCTGCGCGGAAAGGTCTATGTTCTCCAGCACCATAGTGCCGGTATTTTTCACCTGCAGGCGGATCTCCTTGCGGCGGCCTTCGGTAACGTCTGCGCTGAGGCGGCCGGTGGGCGTGGTCAGCGTAAGGCCGTAGGAGCCTTTTACCACGGCTTCCAGGTCGAGCTTCAGCGAGTCCGCGCTGGCAACGGCGCGCACGGGAATGGGATATTTGCCCGGTTTCACGTCTATGGCGGGATGAACATCTATGATGATGTCATATCCTTTCTGCGGTTCCATGCTGAGCGAGGTAACCTGTATGCCCTCTACCTTGAAGGAGACGTTCCAGCCCGGGGGAACGGCGGCGGATAGCTGGTAGATGCGCGGGGAAGATGCCACGTTCTGCAGCCGCGCATTGTAGGTGAAAGTGGCGTTGCCCGCGGCCTCAATGTTCATCAGCCGCACCGTGAAGGGCGGGGAAGAAGGGCTGTTGGTCTGGGCCATGCCCTGCCGGGCAAATAAGAAGATCGATAAAGCAAAACAAAACAAATAGCCCGGATACAGTTTAATCCGGCGTTGACGTTTTTCGTAACTGGCTGACATTGCTGGTTAGATTAATAAATGATAATTATATTCCGGTTGAAATAATACCTACCTATTTACCTTTCCGTTAAGCAAAGGAGATGCGGAACTTTTTTAGTTCCAGCGGCGGCCAAGTTAAAAAGAAAGAGAAATAAAAAGTGTAAAAAAAATGTGAAAGTTTTTAGTGTTGCACTCACACTTTTTCTTAAAACAGGTGGGGAGGCCGGTGGAAAAGTTCACTAAAACAACCGTTCATTTTGTTCATTCCCGGAACAACCGTTCATTTTCCGTTCATTCTCTGACCCCTACATCAAAATCCGCGTTTTTACTCGTGCTTTGCAGGAACAGTAACCCGAGGGGCAGGCAGCGGCCCCTTGTTCATGAGAAATCCCTGTACTGAATGATGCCGTGTCCTGTAATGCATAACCAAACTTTCTTGCGGAGTTGTTCCGGCAGGGTGTTGCGGCTCCTTCTTCTCCTATTACTGATATTTTTAATTTCTGGCGAAGCATTGTATGCCCAATGCACGCGGCAGGAGCGGTTGTACGCGTCCGCCACGGCATCCACCGGCAATGTTGCGGATGAAGGCAATGCGGTAGATGATCTGGTGAACAGTGCTTCTACCATCAGCGCCACACTGGTATTTACCAGCACCCAGTACCTCCGGTTCAGTGAACGTATTGCCGGCGGTACGCCGGTGACCATAAAATTGACGGCCCCTTCCGGAGGCATTGGCGTGCTTTCCAACCTGACGCTGCAGGCCTATACGGAATCCGCCCCCGGTGTAAGAACGAACGCGGGCGCCGCGGTAGTAGATGCTTCCCTGCTCAGTGTGCTGACAGCCTCAGGCGGTATGGAATATACTTTCACGCCCAAAACAGGCGCGGGAGCCAATGTGGATTACGACGGGGTCTCCGTGAAACTGGGCGGAGTGAACCTGACTACTGTCAGCATGTCTGTTTACCATGCCTTTGTGATGAAGAACGCAACGGCAGACGTTTCCTGCAACCAGGTGATAGACTATTTATACGGCGTAAAGGCTGCGGCCGTCAACCTGCTCACCTTTGCCAACAAGGTAGAGGAACCGGAAAAAGCGTTTGACGGGGACCTGGCTTCTTACGCCGCCTTGAAAACCGCCGTGGGGGTGCTTACCGGCTTGTACGAAACCGTGATCTTTAAAACGCCTTCCCAACCCGGGGATTCGCTGCGTATTATTCTGAAAGACCTCAACAATCCCGTGCTCACGCTTGCCCTGCTGAACGGCTTCAGCGTGCAGCCCTACCTTGGTCAAACACCCGCTGGCAGCCCGCTTACCGGTGCTTCCACCCTGCTCAACCTCCGGTTGCTGGAGGGAGGAACAGAACAGCAATATGTATTGACCGCCGCCATACCAGACCCCTTTGACCGCGTGGAGATCATTGTGGCCGGCCTGGCCGGCGTAGCGCGTGAGCTGCGCATATATGACGTGACCCGTATAGCACGGGAGCCGGATTTCAACTTTACCGTAAGCGGGCAGCCGGGTAGCAGCCCGGTGTGCATCACAAAGGTGAACAACGTGTTGTACACCATTACCGGTGCGGAAAGCTGCGCTGCTTACCGCTGGTATGGAGCAGACAATACGCTGCTGGCATCAGGCCCTTCATTTACGCCCACCGTTACTACCGCCGGTACTTATACCTACTACGTGGCCGCCCAGCGTACGGGCTGCACCAACGTGGAAACAAAAAAACAATTATCGCTCACCGTGGGCGCCCTGCCGGGGCCGCCCACCCTCACCATTCAAACTAATCCTTAACATATGAAATACGTATCCCTTTCCATCAAAATTACCGCGGGCCTTTGCCTTGCCTTTTTACTGATGCTGGCCGGCAACCTGCAGGCCCAGACCATTGTTGCCCCGGCAGATCTCTACAAGAACAGCGGGGACCCGTTGCAGGGAACTTCCACCAATGACGGGAACACGATCATCTGCGCCAATGCCGCCACTTTTACGCTGGTGTCTACCACGGCAGACGCCAGCAGCGTTCCCTATACTTCATGGAAGTGGGAAGAAATGCAGACGGACGGTTCCTGGTCTGTTTCCATTGACGGCGGCGGGGCCGTTGCCGGAGAAGAACACAAGCTCCGGATGACCGGCGCCGCTCCCGGATGGCACGTATACCGCGTAACCGCGGCCGTCAGCACCGCGGGGTGTCTGGCAGATCCTGTACTATACACCGTGTTCGTATTACCGCCACTGGCCGTGGAAGCCAAGGCCAATAAGGCCACGCTGGATGAGCTGACCTATTGCGCCGAAAACGGCGCGCCCACATCGGCCAGTCCGGGCGGTACTATCAAATTCACTGCTACGCCTTCAATCACTACCGCATTGCGCGCGGTGCCGGGCAGCACCGGCGGCGGTACTACACTGCCAACCCTGGCCCTGGCTGATTTCAAGATCAATTACAAATGGTTTAAGGTAGAAGACGGCGGAGACCCCACCGGTACCGAGGTGGGCAGTAACGATGATGAGTACGAGGTCAATGACGCGGCTACCTCCGGCGCTACCGCCGTTAAAAAATACACCTACCGGCTGGAGGCAGACTATGCGGTGAAAGCCTGCGATACGAAGAACGTTACCGCGGTACTCAGCGGCGGCACCGGCAATGCCATTATTACTGTAACTCCGAAACCCGGCGCTCCCACCATCACTATTGAATAACGGATGCGCCTGAACGCCGCCATATTGACCGCTTTCCTTTCCGGCGCGGCGGCCGGCGCTGTGGCGCAGCATACACCGCTGACCCGGTACATTACGCCGGGGCAGCAGGTGAAGCTCACCGCCACGGCGTCTTCCGCGCCCCATTACCAATGGTACCGCAACGGCCTGCCCCTGAACGGCGCCCGCGCCCGTGAGCTGGTTACCTCCGTACCGGGCACTTATACCGTGCAGGCGTATTATCAGTTGGAATGCCCCTCTGATCTTTCTCCGCCGGTGGTGATCACGGAAATAGCCGGTGTGGCGGTTGACCTGGCCATGGGCAAGCAGGCGGACAAACGGGTGGCGTTGGTAGACTACAGCCTGGGGTACCTGCTCACCGTTACCAATAACGGGCCGCAACCCGCGGCCGCCGTGGTGGTAACAGACGTGCTGCCACAGCAGCTGGGGCTGGAAAGCATTGGCATACCGTCTGCCGGCACGGCCAGCTACGACCCGGCCACCCGGCGTATTACCTGGCAGGTGGGCGAGCTGGCGGTACATCAGCCGGCTACGCTGGCCCTTACCACCAAAGTGCTGGAAGCCGGCGTCATCACTAACACGGCCAGCGTTACATCCGCGCTGCGGGATAGTGTGCCGGGCAATAATACGGCGGTGCATGTACAACAGGTGCTGCCCATTCACATACCGAATACCATTACCCCTAACGGAGACGGCGTGAACGACCGTCTCCGCATCAGGGGGCTGGAGCGGTACCCTGAAAATGAGCTGATCATACTCAACCGCTGGGGCAATCACGTATTTGAACAAAAGAACTACCAGCAAAACTGGGAGGGGAAAGGCCTGGCGGAAGGCACTTACTTCTACCTGTTACGGATCAAAGATGAAGGCGGGCATTGGCAAGATTTCAAAGGGTATATCATGATTCTCCGTTCACGCTGAAATTTATAAACATGCGTTTCCTGATCTGTTTCTTCTGCCTGACCGGCTTGTGCCGGACCGCTATTGCACAGCAAGACGCCCAGTTCAGCCAGTACCTTTTTAACGGCATCTACATCAATCCCGCCTACGCCGGTTACCGGCAGGAGCTGAACCTGCACGCCTATTACCGCCGGCAGTGGACGGGTGTTACCGGCGCCCCGGAAACCATGAGCCTGGCGCTGGACGGTGTTACGCGCAACGAGCGGGTAGGCCTGGCCCTGCAAATGGCGTATGACCGGGTAGGGGCGCAGAACCTGTTCACGGCTTATGGCAACTATGCCTACCGCATTCCGGTAGGTGAAACGGGCAGGCTTGCCTTCGGTATTGGCGCGGGGCTTGTTCAGGTAGGGCTGGACGCGGGGCGGATAGATACAGAAGATCCCAATGATCCCATACTGGCCGCCGGCCGCCAAAGCATGCGCTTCTTTGATGCGCGGGCCGGGATATATTTCAGCACGGAAAAGTTCTTTGCCGGTTTTTCTGTAGACAACCTGACGGCGCAGTACCAGCAAAAAAACAAACCGCTCACCAGTTTTCTGCCCGTGCCAAGGCCGCATTATTTCCTGACGGCCGGCGGCATGCTGCCACTGGGAGAAGCAGTATGGCTGAAACCTTCATTCCTGCTGAAAGATGACAGGGGCGGCCCCACCAGCGCAGACCTCAACCTGTTCCTGCTGCTGAAGGAGCTGGTATGGCTGGGCGCCAGTTACCGTACAGCGGTATCGCTGTACAACAAGCCGCACCTGCAGAAAGGCCTCACGCGCGCCAGCGATGTAACGGGCATGGTGGAAGTATTTGCGCTGCCCCAATTGCGGGTAGGTTATTCCTATGACCATCCCCTGAACGGCTACCGTGCGTACGCCGGCGGTTCTCACGAAGTGTCCGTAGGGTACTATTTCAGGCAGGAGCATGCGGGCGGCAAACAGTTGCGGTGCTTCAGCTTTTGAGAATTACCGGCCGCAATGCTGTTTGGTGCCAAAACATGCCGGCCATGGCGCCAGTCATTCAATACCCTTTACTGCCTCGGTCAGTATGGAATAGGAGCGGAGCTTGGCCTGCGGGTCATAAATATGGCTGGCTATCATCAGCTCGTCCACGCCGGTTTCTTCAATAAAATAAGACAGCTTGCGGCGCAGGCTGTCTACGCCGCCGGTAAAGGTGCAGGCGGTCATGTTCTTTACATGCGCCTGTACTTCAGGTTGGTAGAAGAAAGCGGGCAGCTCGCCAGGCGGCTTGAGGCCGCTGCGGTTGTTGGTAAGAATGTTCATGAACAGCCGGTACAGGCTGGTAACAAGGTACTCGGCTTCTGCGTCTGTATCCGCGGCTATCACGTTTACACAGGCTATAATGTATGGCGTCTGCAGGTAGGGAGACGGGCGGAAATTTTTGCGGTAAATGTCTATGGCCGCGGCAAACTGCGCCGGTGCAAAATGCGCCGCAAAAGCATACGGCAGCCCCATTTGCGCGGCCAGGTGCGCACTGTCTGTACTGGAGCCCAGTATCCATAGCGGTATCTGCAGGCCCTCCCCGGGGAAAGCCCTCACTTTGGTATCTGTATCGTCATTTTCAAAATAGGCCTGTAGCTCCCGTACTTCAGAAGGGAAGTTATGTGCGGACGCCATATTGTTGCGCCGCAGTGCCATGGCAGTTAGCTGGTCTGTACCGGGTGCGCGGCCCAGGCCCAGGTCAATGCGGCCGGGATAAAGTGTTTCCAGCGTGCCGAACTGCTCTGCAATTACCAGCGGGGCGTGGTTGGGCAGCATAATGCCGCCGGAGCCTACCCTGATGGTACTGGTTTTGCCGGCTACATGGCCTATGAGCACGGATGTGGCGGAGCTGGCAATGTGCTCCATATTGTGATGCTCTGCCAGCCAGATGCGTTTGTAACCCAATGCTTCTGCATGCTGTGCTACCGCTACGGTAGTGTTGATGGCTTCCCGGGCGGTGCCGCCCTCTGTTACGGTAGCCAGTTCAAGAACGGATAATTGAATGTCTTTCATCTCCTCTCTGCTAAATGTCTGTTTTGATAATACGGCTCAGGGCCTTGAAGGCCGCTTCGTTCCGTTTGTAATAAGTCCACTGGCCATTCCGCTCGGACGTCAGCAAACCGGCTTTCTGCAGCATGGACAAATATTCGGAAATAGTGGATTGCGTCAGCCCCGCCTTCTGCTGGATATACCCCACACATACGCCCTGCCGCTCAAAATCATTGTTGTGCGGGTTGGGGAAATGTTTGTCAGGTTCTTTCAACCACTGAAGGATCTGCAAGCGGGTTTTGTTAGACAGCGCTTTGAATATTTCAAGATGCTCCATGCGGCAAAGATACGGAGATATATCGGTTTTTCCCGAAATACCAATAAAGAGTACACGCTGTCATTTATCTATTATCTTTATACCGCACCCGTTCCTTCAACATGAAAAACATTTTTCTGCTTACGCTGCTGCTGCTTGCAAGCTGCTGCGCCTATTCGCAAAACAAACCCAACATGGTCATTTTCATAGCGGATGACCTGGGCGCTATTGACCTGCCCGTTTACGGCAACAAAGTGGTGAGAACGCCGCATATAGACCAGCTCCGCAAAGGATCCATGTTGTTCACACAGGCCTTTGCCGCTTCTCCCACCTGCGGCCCTTCCCGCAGCTCGCTGCTTACCGGGCTGCTGCCCATGCGGCACGGGGCGCATGGCAATCACAGCGGGGTTAAGGAAGGCACCCGGTCGCTGGTACAATACCTGGCGGCGCAGGGGTACCGCGTGGCCATTGCCGGCAAGCTGCATATCGGGCCGGGATCCGTGTTCCCGCTGGAGCGCATTGCGGGTACCAATACCGTGGAACCGGGCTTTGAGAAAACCCCGGGGCTGCATTATGACCTGAATCTGGGGCCGGTAGACGAGTGGCTGGGAAGCGCCGGGCACGGCAAGCCCTTTGTATTGCTGGTAGCGGACCATAGCCCGCATGTAATATGGCCGGAAACGGCTACCTATGATACCGCCACGGCAGACGTTCCCGAATTTCACATCAACACTCCGGAAACCCGCAAGGCGCGGGCAAAGTATTATACAGACATTACCAAAATGGACGGTAACCTGGGCCGGCTGGTGGAGCTGCTGGGCAAACACGGCCTTTCTCAAAACACGGTGCTGATGTTCACGGCAGACCAGGGGCCGCAATGGGCGTTTGGCAAGTGGAGCCTGTATGACTATGGCATCAAGGTACCCCTGCTGGTGAAATGGCCGGGCGTGGTAAAACCGGGTACGCAAACAGATGCCCTGGTTTCACTGGTAGACCTGCTGCCCACCATGGTGGAAATAGCCGGAGGTACGCCACCGCAAGGCATAGACGGGCTCAGCTTCTGCGCCCCGTTGAAAAAGGGCACGCTGAAAACGCACCGGCAAACCGTATTTGCCAGCCATACCGGAGACGGGATGATGAACAGAACGCCTATGCGCATGCTGCGCACTACCCGTTATAAATACATTCTCAACATTGCGCCGGATACGCTGTATACCACGCATATGGACAAGGCTCGGGACCATAACGGCGGCCGTGAGTACTGGGACTCCTGGCGCAAGGCGGCCTTTACCGCTGAGCATGCCGCCGCGGTATTGTACCACTACCATCACCGCCCGGCGGAAGAGTTATATGATCTGCAGGCTGATCCCTCGGAAAGGCGTAACCTGGCCGCTGATGAGGGGTATGCGGAGCTGATGCAACAGTTCCGGAAAGACATGGAGGCCGCGCGCCGGCAGCAGCATGATACCGCTACCGGCCCGGAAGTGATCATCAGGAAAGCCGGCCCGCAGAAACCGGTGGCGCCGTACGTCTTTTAGACGAACGCACGTTTTTTGCCGGAACAAAAAAATAATTGTTCTGGCAAACAGGTCTATTTTAGTATAAATCCATCGTATGAAATATGTATTGCTGGGGATAGCGGTTTTTGCCGAAGTAGTTGCTACCACCGCCCTGAAAAGCGCGGCGGGATTTACACGGTTATGGCCTTCTGTACTGGTAATTGCCGGGTACGGTGTGGCATTTTATTGCCTGAGCCTTATCCTGAAAGAAATACCGCTGGGCATTGCCTACGCCATCTGGTCAGGGCTGGGCATAGTATTGGTCTCTGCCGCGGGCCTGGTACTCTACAAACAGAAGCTGGACCTGCCTGCTGTTATTGGCTTGCTGTTCATCATTGCCGGTGTGGTGATCGTGAACCTGTTCTCCAAAACATCCGCGCATTAGCCCCGCCGGTTATGGAATTACCGTTTTTTAGACATCTTTGTTGTAACTAAACGGGAACAGATATGAAATACATCCTGATATTGCTGGCAGGGCTTCTCTACATGCAACCTGCCGCCGCCTGCAAGTGCCTGCCATTGCCCGCGCTGGAAAACAGTTCCCAGCTGGAAGGTTACAGTTTTATTGCGCATGTAAAAATTGCTAAAATCAAGAAAGACGGCCAGATCAGGGTCAAAGTGAAGGAGCTGTTCAAGGGAGAACGGCGCACGCTGGTGTTTGAACCCGCAAAGGGTACCAGCTGCGATCTCTTCATTGCCAAAGGAGAAGAGTGGCTGCTGTTCGGCAAAATGGAGAACGGGAAAATGGCCGTTCATGCCTGTGACCGCAATATGGAATGCCGCGCTAAAAATACGCCGCCGCCTGAACAGGGGCAGCAGTTGCTGGAAAAATTGCGGGAGCTGCACGGCAGCGGCACGCGTTCGTGAGGCGGGTAACGAGGCCCTTCATCACCCGCGCAACGCCAGCACCCGTTCGTAAATATCCGCGGTAATGCGCCCGGGCGTTCCGTTGCCAACAGGGCGGCCGTCTACATTGAGCACCGGCAGCACTTCTTTGGTAGTGCTGGTTATAAAGGCTTCCCGGGCATTCGCCAGGTCTGCCAGCTGTATATCGGCCTCTTTCACTTTCAGGCCGGAAAATGCCAGTATCTTTTTACGGGTAATGCCCTTCAGAACGTGGTGGGCCGGCGTTAATACCTCATCATTGGCTGTTACGATAAAAAAGTTGGCCCGGGGGCATTCCCGGAGGCTGTTGTTATGATGGTACAGCACATCGTCTGCCTGCTGCTCGGCAATATGCGGCTGCAGGTAAATGGCCTGCAGGTAGTCTATGGTCTTGACCTGTGGCAGCTGTCGTTGAAAGTTGTGGGTAACCAGGCGAATGCCTTTGCTGAACGCATTTTTATCAAAGATAAAAGGCGCCTGGGTAACCAGCAGGTTAGGCTGCGCGGGCGTATACCCGTTCTCTGAATAGCCGCCGGTGAGGGTGAGGCGGATGCCGGAATGAGGCAGGTTGTTCTTCTCCATCAGCCCGTGGATGAGCTGTTTCAGCTGCGCACGGTCTGCTTGTACCGGAAGGTTCATGAAAGCGGCGGAGTGATAGAAACGGTCAAGGTGGTCGTCCAGGAAAGCGGGCTGGCCGTTGACAGTTCTAAGGTAATCGAATATGCCATAGCCGCGCTGTATGGCAAGGTCGGAAATAAGTAGCCTGGCTTCTGTTTCCGCAACAAATGTATTGTTGATGGCTGCGTAGGTATTGTTCATTGCTGGATGCTGTTATATTTTCTCAAGATAGGGATTACGAGGTTCAGGGGCAAGGCCTGCGCGGTATTTCCTTTTCGGCTGGTAATGGTACGGGCGGCAAACAGGGAATTGATGATGGCTTCTTCCGTGGCCTCAATGGCGGCCATAAAAAGGGGAGAGGTCTCATCGTTCTGCAACAGGGGCGTGCTGATAACCGGTGCGGCGGCGGAGTGGGGGATGCGCAGCGCTGCTGCCGTAGAGAAAGCAACTACGTAATCCCCGCTGCCATTGGAAGCAATGCCGCCGGTTTTTCCGAGGCCCAGCATGGCGCGTTTGGCCAGGCGCATCAGGTTGCGGTGGTCAACGGGTGCGTTGGTGGCCACCACTATCATGCAGGAACCGTCTGCGTTGTTCAGCAGGCGGTCGCTAAAGCTGAACGTTCCCATTTCCCTGCCTACAGGCGCCCCGTTTATCTGCAGATTTCCGCCAAAGTTGGTCTGCACCAGTACGCCTACCGTATAGCCGCCCAGGCTGGCGGGCAACCGGCGGGATGCCGTGCCAATGCCGCCCTTGAAACCAAAACAGACCGTACCGGTGCCCGCGCCAACGGCGCCTTCTGCTACAACGCCGCCTTGAGCCGTGGCAAGCGCCTGCAATACATCTTGGCGGGTGATGTGACGGCCCCGGATGTCGTTCAGGTAACCATCGTTCGTTTCTCCTGCCACAGCGTTTACAGACATCACGTTCTCATTGCCTTTTTGCTGCAGGGTGTAGGTGATGAGCGCGTCCATGGCGGTGGCCACGCTGAGCGTGCTGGTGAGCACTACCGGTGTTTCCAGGTTGCCCAGTTCGTTCACCTGCGTGCTGCCGGCCAGTTTGCCGAAGCCGTTGCCGGTATAAACGGCGGCCGGCACCTTTTCCTGGAAAATATTGCCGCCGTGCGGCAGTATGGCGGTAACGCCCGTACGTACGGAATCTCCCTTTATCAGCGTGGTATGGCCTACTTTTACGCCCGGCACATCAGTGATGGCGTTCAGCGTGCCGGGCTGCATAACGCCAATGCGGAGGCCATAGTCCCGGCTGCGTTTTTTTTCCTGCGCCTGCAGCAGGGCAGGCAAGAGGCACAAGGTGAGCAAGATGGGTTTTGAAAGGAGCATACCTGCAATAATAATGAATTTATGGCTGGTGCATGTGCCGCGGCATACTTTCGCTGCCCGTAATCCACCATTCACCCCTCATTTTATGCTGTTGGCGGATATGTTGGCGCGAACTGCTTTTCTTTTCCTGAAAAAGCCCTATACTTGCGCTTTCTTTTAACCTCAAAAACAAGTACGAACATGAAAGTTTTGCGTCCCATTTTACTAATGGCAGCCGCTACCGCACTGGCCGCCAATGTACATGCCCAACGTATCAGGGTCACTGAAGGCAGCCTGGATGTACTGAAAAACGAAAAAGACATCAACATCGAGTATTCTTATGACCATATGAAAGTGGGCAAATTTGACAAGGAAGAAGATTACGTAAAAAGCAGAACGGCAGAGCTGAACAAAAAGGAGCCCGGCCGGGGGGATACCTGGGCCAAAGCCTGGGTGGCAGACCGCAAGAGCCGGTTTGAGCCGAAGTTTGACGAGTTGTTTACCAAAACGGCAGACATGACGCTGGCCACCAAAGCCAAATACACTATCATCTTCAATACCTCTTTTGTAGAACCGGGTTTTAACGTAGGCGTGATGAAGAAGAACGCTTATATAGACGGAGAGATTGTTATTGTGGAAACGGCAGACAAAAACAAGGTAGTGGCAAAAGCTACCATTGAAAAAGCGCCCGGCAGAAGTTTCTGGGGAAATGATTTTGATACCGGCGAAAGGATATCCGAAGCATATGCCATGGCAGGCAAGGCCCTGGCCAGGAAGGTGAAATAATACAATGATGTAAAAACGTACAAGCCCCCGGCGCACAGGCGCTCCGGGGGCTTGCTATTTCCGGGATGGTACGTTACCGCCGCCGTTGTTATTTCCGGCGTTTTTATCCCGGAAGCGTGTGCCGTGTTTATTATTTCCGGTAACTTATTCCGGGAATCGTTATCCCCCGCTACCTACTCCGTTGGCTCCCCGGCTTCCTTCCAGGCTTTGATGCCGCCGTCCAGGTGGGCCACGTTATCATAACCCATTTGTTTCAGCGTTTGCGCGGCCAACGCGGAGCGGCCGCCGGAAGCGCAGTGCAGTATGATCTTTTTGCGCTTGTCGAACTCCGGCTTGTGATATGGCAGCGTTTCGTCCGCATAAAACTCCAGCATGCCGCGGGGAGCATGTACTGCGCCCGGTATTTTACCGCTTTGCTGCAGCTCTTCGCTCTCACGGATGTCTATCAGTGTAGCGCCTTTGGATACTTCGTTCTTTACCTGCTCGGGCGTCAGGTTCTCGATCTGTTGTTTGGCTTCTTTCACCAGATCCATTGCTGATTTTGTACGCATAGTGATGTGTATTTTGGAATTACAAACATGATGGGAAAGCAGGGCTTCCCGTGTTACTGACTGAAATGAAATGTGCTGGAAATAATGTCCGGTCTTTTGTACTGGAAAAACATGCATGGGGCCTTATGTACCAAATATACATTTTTCGGTTAAATCGGGGCCGGTATTTGCAGATATTATAAATTGTGTTAATTTTTGTTCGTCAATCAATTTACTTCATCCCTTTATCTATGGAATCTACACAAGACCTGCTGGCCAACGAGGTCAGCCTCGAAATGGCCGGCAGCGGCAAACGCCTGGCCAATTACCTGATCGATCTGGCCAGTTTTTACGTAGTGATGTTCATGCTCGGTATTGTGCTGGGCGTACTGTACCCGCCGCTGTTTGACTATGTGGACCGCCCTGGCGGCGAGCTGCTGGACCGCCTCTTTACCTTGTTGCTCTATGGCCTCTACATGGGAACGGTAGAAGCGCTTTTTAAAGGCAAAACGCTGGGTAAGATGATCACGGGCACCGTAGCGGTTAACCAGGATGGTACGCCGCTCAGTGCCGGTACGGCTTTCAAGCGCGGCATGATCAGGGCCATTCCCTTTAATGCGCTCAGCGGGCTGGGCACGCCCTGCCATCCCTGGCAAGACAAATGGTCTGACACTCTGGTGGTAGATATCAAAAAATCCATTCTGCCGGCAGCGGAATAACATTCTATTCCGGCTGTAAGAAAAAGCTTTGCCTGCGTACGTATTGGGTCATACCGCCGTCTGATACGCTGCGGTCGTCAAAAATAGACAGCGTATCGCCCTTAAGCTCGTAAAACTGTTTGCTGGTAAGCTCCCCGTCAAAAACAATGCGCCAGCCTTTTTCATTAGACTGGTAGAACCAGTCCGGCGCCAGCCGGAAAGTGCCGGTATTGCCTGCCGCGCCGTTGACGAAGCTGGAATACCGGTTGCCCTGGAAGTCCATGCCGTTGCCATTGCCTTCGGGGTATTCAATACGGCCGGTAAAACCATAGGTCACCCTGCGTTCCCAGCTGCCGTCCAGCGCTGAATTTGTATAGTTCTTTTTACAACCGGCGGCGCCCGCGGCCAGGGTCAGCGCGGAGAGTACAAGGAGTATGTTTTTCATGAAAGGGTGTTGAGATCAATGCCAGTTAAACGGTATGGGCGAGGGAAAAGTTACATGCCGTATTTTCCCTATTTTTATGGATGAAGGTCCCGTCTTAAACCGTATTTGTATGCTGCATATCCTCTACATTATTGCCATTACCGCCGAAGCCATGACGGCCGCGCTCTCCGCCGGAAGGCGCAATATGGACTGGGTGGGCGTTTGTATCATAGCCTGGGTAACGGCGCTGGGCGGCGGCACCATCCGCAACATATTGCTGGGCCACTACCCCATGACCTGGGTAGAGCACCCGGAATACCTGCTGATCACGGCAGGCGCCGCATTGTTTGCGGCCCTGATCGCCTCTGTGATGAAAAAATTGAAAACGCTTTTCCTTTACCTCGATGCGCTGGGCCTGGTGGTGTTTACCATTATTGGTTGCCAGCTGGCGCAGGATATGCACCTCTCCGTGATCATTGTGCTGTTCAGCGGCATGATCACCGGTTGTGCCGGCGGTGTGCTGCGCGATATACTCTGCGGAGATATTCCGCTGTTGCTGCGAAAGGAAGTATATGCCAGCGTGTCTATTTTGACCGGCGGCATTTATGTAGGCCTGCAGCACATGCAATGGAGCATGCACTGGGCCACCCTTATTGCGGCTACCGCCGGTTTTGTGCTGCGCATCATTGCCATCCGGTATGAGTGGCAAATGCCGAAGTTCGTGTACAAGGACGAATGGCATTGAACATCCTACAACCGTGCATTTAAATAGATTGAAAGCAACATTCAAGTATTTGAAATGAGATGAAACCCCGTCTCCCTGCTTAACAAAAAGATAATACGCCCCATGCCCGGTACCTCCTCCCGGGCCAACACGTCATGACCGGTTTTAAATGTCCCTGAAACGCTTTATTGGCAGGGCATAGCGGGGAATGAAAGACATGCGGGATGACCGGTAATAATAGCGAAAACGGTTTCGTAAAAATCATCGTGCATATGTATAAAACCCGTTAAATTACTATCGCAATTACGGTATATCAACCAAAATATCTGATACAAAAAACATAATACACAGTTCTGTTCCACATAACAATCCGGTAACAGCGGGTTGTTTTCTTTGTCCTTTTATTACGTAAACAAACTCAATTGCTTTACATGAACAAATTCTACCTCAGAAAGCAGTACCTCCCGCTGGTTCTCGCTTCCGTAGTTTGCTGCTGTTCTCTTTCCTCCACAGGCCATGCGCGGGCAGCGGGCCTGGTACATGAAAAACACGGTGTACAACCCCAACAGACCATTACCGGCACCGTGAAGGACGCCGCTACAGGGGAGCTGCTGGCCGGCGCCACCGTGGGTATCAAAGGCGTTGCCAGAACTACCAGTACGGATGTAAAGGGCGCGTTCTCACTTGTAGCACCAGATAATGCCACCGTACTGGTAGTGAGTTTCATCGGCTATGTAACGCAGGAAGTACCTATTGCAGGCAAAACACAGATCAACGTGAGCCTGCAGCCGGCCTCCACAGACCTTACGCAGGTAGTGGTAGTAGGTTACGGCACACAGGCAAAGAAAGATGTAACGGGAGCTGTGAAATCACTGAAGAGCGAGGCCTTTAATAAAGGCATCATCAACGCACCGCAGGAGCTGCTGCAAGGTAAAATGGCCGGCGTGAACGTTACGTCGGTCAGCGGTGAGCCGGGCGGCATGCTGGGCATAACGGTGCGCGGCCCCGGCGGGGTAAGAACGGGCAGTACGCCGCTGTTTGTGGTAGATGGCCTGCCGCTTGACAATTCCAGCACCGGCGGCGGCGACCCGCTTAACTTCATTAACCCGCAGGATATTGAGTCTATAGACGTATTAAAAGACGCCTCCGCCACTGCCATTTACGGCTCCCGCGGCGCCAATGGCGTTATCCTCATCACCACCCGTAAAGGCAAGGCCGGGGCCTCTACGCTGCAGTTCTCCGCCAGCGCCGGTTTTTCTTCGCTGGCCAGGGCATTGCCCCTGTTCACCGCCAGCGAATTTCGCGCGGAAGTACCCAAACTGGGCGGCATGCTGGATGACCAGGGAGGTGATACGGATTGGCAGAAAGAAGTGACCAGAACGGCGTTCACACAGAACTATAACCTTGCCCTCAGCGGCGGCGCCAATAAACTCACGTACTACGCATCTTTCGGCATGCAGCGGCAGGAAGGTATTATCAAGAACAACGACATGAACCGCTACTCCGGCCGCTTCAACGCCACACAAAAGTTCTGGGATGATGACCGGCTGGTGGTAGAGGTGAACCTGGGCGTGTCCAACACTAAAAACCAGCGGCCGCCTATCAGCACCATTATTGGCGATGCCATCGGCAACAATCCTACTTACCCCGCGTATGACGCCAACGGCGAGCCGGCCAAATACCAAAGCCTCAACAACCCGCTGATGTATTTTGACCTCGATAATGACATTACTACCATCAACCGCGTAACGGGCAATATTTCCCCTTCGCTGCGCATTATCAAAGGCCTGGTGTACAAGCTGAATTTCGGCATAGATAACTCCACCGGTACGCGGGATATTGTAAATAAACCCAGCGCTGTACCGCAGCGGGACGGGCGGCTGGAAACCTGGCATAACTACAACCGCAACAGCCTGATAGAAAACTACCTTACCTATACGTATAACGAAGGCATGCACAATCTGTCTGCCATGGCCGGCCATTCTTACCAGAAGATCTTTGTGCAGGGCAGAAATACCAGCATCAACAAATTCCCCATTTCGCCCGTAGACCCCATTTACAACCCGGGGCTGGGGCAGGAGCTGACACTGGCCAACAACCGGCCCGGCGGTTATGCCTTCATCAATGAACTGCAATCTTTCTTTGGCAGGGTTACCTACCAGTATGCAGACCGCTACCTGGTAACGGCCAACTTCAGGGCAGACGGGTCTTCCAAGTTCGGTACCAATAACAAGTACGGTTTCTTCCCGTCTTTCTCCCTGGGCTGGAAAATATCTGAAGAAGGTTTCCTCAAAGGCTCGTCTGCTATCAGCATGCTGAAGCTGCGCGCAGGCTGGGGGCAAACCGGCAACCAGGAGATCCCTTCCAAAATCACACAGGCGCTGTTCACCTCCACCGTTTCAGGTAGCACCAGCTACCCGCTTTACGGCAGCGGGCCTTATCCGGCAGGTACGGTATACTCCCGCCTGGCCAACCCGGACATACAATGGGAAATTTCCAAACAGACCAACATAGGCCTGGACTTTGGTTTTATGAGAGGCGCGCTCTCCGGTTCTGTAGATGTATTCAACAAGATATCCAGCAACATACTGCTGGAAGTGATACCGGCAGACCCGGTGCAGCCGGCGGGTACTTTCTGGACCAACGTGAAAGACATGACCATCACCAACAGGGGCGTGGAGCTTGACCTGGACTACCGCCAGCATTTTGCAGCTTCCGGCTTCGGCTTTAACCTGGGCGGCAACATCACCTATATGAACAACAAGGTGGAACACTCGCCCTACTCCGTGATCCCCTCCGGTTCTGCTTCCGGCTCGGGCCTTACGTCCGCTACCATTAACGGTTACATCAACGGCGAACCCATTGGCACGTTCTTCCTGAAAGAGTGGACAGGCTTTGACGCCAACGGCCTCAGCACTTACCGCGACCTTGACAAAGACGGCATCGAATCAGACAAGGACCGCATTGCCGCCGGTACGGCGTTGCCCAATGTGCTGTACAGCTTCCATGGCAGCGTGAACTACCGGAACTTTGACCTCACCGCCAACTTCAACGGCGTGGCAGGCAACAAGATCTATGACAACACGGCCAATGCCAGTTTCTACAAACTCAAGCTCTCCAAAAACGTGAACACCACGCCGGAGGCCATCGCATACCCTGAAGAATCAGTGAACAACGCAGCCCCGGTGAGCACCCGTTATCTGAAAAACGGGGCTTACCTGCGGCTGAACAACGTAACCCTCGGCTACAACTTCAATACCACCGCCCTGGGCATCAAAAACTGGGTCAATTCGCTCCGCCTGTCTGTAACCGGGCAAAACCTGTTTATAGCCACCAAATACGACGGCTATGATCCGGAGGTGAATACGGACCGGACCATCAACGGTATTTCGTCTTACGGCATTGACTTCATGAGCTATCCCAAGGCCAAATCCGTCATTTTCAGTTTAAATGTTTCATTCTAAGAGCTTTCGTATATGAAAAAGATAAAACTAGCATTACTGGCAGCAGGTATAGGCATTGCCGTTATGACCGGCTGTACCAAGCTGAATGAGGAAGTACTGGATGAATCTTCCGTAACCGGGCTTACAGACAAGCAGATAGCGGAAGGCATTATAGCGCCGGTGTACGCCAAGCTGCCTGACATCTGGCTGCATACCAATTATTTTGCCCTGCAGGAAATTTCTACGGACGAGGCCATACTGCCTTACCGCGGCGGTACGGACTGGGGAGATAACGGCATCTATCTTTCCCTGCACAAACATGAGACCACCAGTACAGACCCCAACGTGCGCAACACCTGGAATAACGTGCTGCAAGGCGCGTCCCGCGCTATTACCGCCATCAACACGCTGCCTGAGAACAAAGACCCCAACGCGGCGCTTTTCCTGGCGGAAGCAAAAGCCATGCGGGCTTACTACTCCATGCTCACGCTGGACCTCTTCGGGCTGGTGTTTGTAAAAGACAACCTGAACGAGGCCTCCAAAATACTGCGTGGCCCTGAAGCCGTGGAGTACATTAAGGCAGAGCTGCTGGCCGTAGAGCCTGTGCTGGACAATACCACCGGCCCGGGCCGTCTCACCAAGGCCGGCGTATGGGGGCTGCTGGCGCGGCTGCACCTGAACGCGGCCGTTTACCGGGACCGGTACGCCGCTACTTTCGATTTCAAGAAAGAAGACATGGACAAAGTAGTGGAGTACTGCGACAAGATCATCGGCACCCCGCAGTTTGCCCTCTCCGCAGATTATTTTTCGCTGTTTGACGACGCCAACCACAACAACAAGGAGCTTATTTTTGTGGTAGATCAGCGTGCAGACCTGAACGGCCACAACCGCATGGCCTACTTTTCCATATCAGGAGACCAGTTCCCGCTGCCCGCTTACCCCGGCGCCAACGGAACAGACGGCCCTGCCATTACATCTGATTTTTACAGGGCCTGGGCAAATGCTACCGCACCGCTGGACCCCGCTGTGGCAGACCCCCGTTTCTATAAGCAGAACCTGTCTATCTACACCAACCCGGCAGACTCCTGCGTGGAAGCGTCCCAATTCAACATCAACCGCGGTATTTTGCGCGGCCAGCAATATGGCCTGGTGCGTGAAGGCGGTGTGTTCCTCAAATGCGCGGACGGCAAAATGAAAGTGAGGAAGCTGTTTTACGACACCCGCAGCAAACCCACGCTCGCCGTTGATTTCACGGAGCAGGTAGATTTCACGGTGGCCGGCAGCAACTACAACTCCGGTTACCGCGTGTCCAAATACGAGTTCAGCAAAACGTCCGTGAGCGGCCGTAATTTTGGCGAACATGATATTGTGATACTCCGCCTGGCGGATGTATACCTGATGCGGGCGGAAGCCAAACTGAGAAGGGGAGACGCCGCCACTACCGCGCTGGCAGACGTGAACACGGTACGTGCGGCCAGAACGGCCACCACGCCCGCCGCCCCGCTTGCCACCATTACCCTTGACCTGCTGCTGCGCGAAAGAGGCTTTGAGTTTTACTGGGAAGCCCAACGCCGTACGGATATGGTCCGTTTCGGCAAATATGAAGGCACCTGGACGGAAAAGACCAATACAGACAAACAGAAAAGGATTTTCCCCATTCCGCAAACCGCTATAGACGGCGCCAGCAACCTGCCCGGTTACCTGGCCCAGAACCCCGGTTACTGATACTGCTGAAATATAAAAAACGTGCGGCCGCATCAGCGGCCGCACGTTTTTTATGGGGTTATTGCTGTTTCCACCGCCGGTGCGTCCACAGCCAGTATTGCGGAGAATCACAAATATCCTGCTCCAGCATTTCTGTGAACCGTTGTGTGATGTGGTTAGGAGGAGCAACAGCAGGCTCATCACAGATCAGCCGGAAAGATATTTCCCAGTCTGCCGGCCCGGCTGTTTTTTTGACAGACGCATATACCACGGCAGCACCGGTTGTTTTAGCAAGCCTTTCCGCGCCGGTAATAACCCTGGTAGGCTGGTGCAGAAAGCTCATGGTACACGTTTCCTGCGGCGGGAACTGGTCTGCTACAAAAATGTACGCGCCTTTGACGCTATGGGCCGCCAACATGTGCCGGGCGGTTTTGTGCATGGGTAGCAGGCGCAGGCCAAACCGGGAGCGCAGCCGCTGCATAACGCGGTCAAAAAAAGCGTTGGACAGCGGTTTGTACACGGCATAGAGCGGAAAGCTGCAATACCGTGGTAGTATATTGAGGCACTCCCAATTGCCGTAGTGGCCCAGCATAATGATGATGTTCTTTTGCTGCGCATGGTAATGCTCCAGCAGCGCCGTATCCCTTACTACCACTTTCTCTTTTACCCGCCGCTCCGGCATCAGCAGCATGAGGCCCATTTCAAGGAATATGCGGCAGAAGTGGCGGTAGAAACCCGCTGCTACCAGCCTGATCTCCGAGTAAGACCGTTCCGGGAAAGAGCGGGACAGGTTTTGTACCACCACTGCGTAGCGGTACCTGAGAATTTTGTAAAGGATAAAGTAAAGCATGGTATACCGTTAAAGAAATTCCAGGAGCGGGTAGGGGCAAAGACCTTTTTCTCCGTTCCTTTTATAGTACGCTGCTGCTGCGCAATGCAAAGAGACGGATTTCAGGCAGCGGCGGCTTGCAGAAAACGAAAAAGAAGTTGCGTAAAACGGATTATTATGGAAACAGTATACAGGCTTGTCACTAATGAGGTATTATACACCAGCTCCTGCACGGAAGGCCCCGCGCATGGCTGGAACTGGAATGAGGAACAGGCAGCCCTGCTGCCTTTCTGGAACATGCACTTCCGCAGGTACTGGGAAGACGGCATACGCGTTGAAGCCTGCAATATAACGGTGCATGAAGACATCTGCATTGTAACCGCCGAGCAGGCGCCCCTGCCCGGGTTGCCCATTACCCCGCAGATGCAGGCGCTGGTGGCGGATAAATGGCAATGCAGCTACCAGCGCGGCTGGCAACATCTTTACCTGCAGGCGCGGGCGCTGGAACTGCTGGCCCCGCCATGCAAGCAGCAGGAAACCGCCGCCCGGCCGTTGTCGCTTCGGCCCGCGGACGTAGATAAGATATACCAGGCCCGGGAGGCTTTGCTGCGCGATATTCAGCACCCGCCCTCTCTCACGGCCCTGGCGCGGCTGGCCGGCCTGAATGAGTACAAACTCAAAACAGGGTTTAAAGAAGTATTCGGCAACACGGTGTTCGGTTATCTCAAAGACCACCGCCTCACCCTGGCCCGGCAACTATTGCTGGAAGGGAATAATACCGTTACCGGGGTGGCATATGAAACTGGGTATACCACCCTGCAGCACTTCAGCAACGAGTTCAAAAAGAAGTTCGGCATTAACCCGGGGGCAGTTGCGGTGAAAAACGACCGGGAATAAAGGGTATCCGCCACTGCTTCATCTTTGCGCCGAACGGGCCCACGCCTCAATGATAGCACGAAAGGCCCTGCCCGGTTGTTGAAGGCGGGAAATAATGCCCCCGGTACGCATAAAAATGCTAAATTTGTTAGCATGAAGCGTTCCGGATCTGCAGACCTGCCTTTACATTATGGTTACGTGCCCCGCTGGCTGGCGGAAAGAATGGCCCGCCTGGGCCTGGCCGTTACGGAAGCCATTTTGGCGGAATATGGCCGGGAAGCCTTTCTCAGCCGTATCAGCAGCCCGTTCTGGTTTCAGAGCCTGGGGGCGGTAATGGGCATGGACTGGCACTCTTCCGGTATCACCACCTCCGTAATGGGCGCCCTCAAAAAGGCCGTTAACCCCCATGCTAAAGAACTTGGCATTTATATTTGCGGAGGAAAGGGAAAGTTTTCAAAAGAAGCTCCGGCCGAGCTGTTCAAAATTGCGGATCAAACCGGCCTCGATGGGAATTACCTGGTGCGCTGCAGCAAGCTGAGCGCCAAGGTAGACAATACCGCCGTGCAGGACGGGTTTCAGCTATACACCCATAACTTTATTGTAAGCAGCGAAGGCCACTGGTCCGTTATACAGCAGGGTATGAGCGCAGGCAGCAAAACCGCGCGGCGGTACCACTGGCATTCGGAGCAATTGCGGTCTTTTGTGGAAGAGCCGCATACGGCGGTGTGCGGCCCCAACCAGGGCGCCATTCTCAACCTGACGGCCACGGAGGCCGCAGCCGCGCGTAACGGCATCCTCCACCTTACGCAGGAAAAGCCGGAACTGATGCTGCAGGAGGTGCAGCAACTGGTCATGCCGCACCACCACGATGTAAGGGCGGAAGATGTAGATCTGAAGCGGCTGGGTACTGTATTATGGCTGGCGCAGGAGCAGCCGCCGGCAGGGTTTGAAGACCTGCTGCTGTTGCAGGGGCTTGGCCCGCGTACCCTCCAGTCCCTCGCATTGGTGAGCGAAGTGATACATGGCACGCCCTCCCGGTTCAAAGACCCGGCCCGCTTTGCTTTTGCCCATGGCGGGAAAGACGGGCACCCGTTCCCCGTACCGCTAAAGGTATATGATGAAACCATCAACACCCTGCAAACAGCTGTGTACAAGGCGAAGATCGGCGAGGGAGACAAACAGCAGGCTATCAAGGCGCTGCATGCGCTGGCCCTGAGATCGGAAAAAGATTTTGTGGCAAATGACCGGTTTGAGGAGCTGGTTCAGCAGGAGCGTGACAACTCCTGGAGGTATGGCGGGCGCACAGTATTTGGCAAGGCGCCGCCGCCGAAACGGGCTAAAGGAGTGCAATTGCGGTTGTTTTGAGTTAACGGGCAATGAGGCAATACGGCCGGTTTGCAGCTTGCTCCCCGTTATAAATTCCCTTTCCTGAACTTTTCCGGCATTGCAATATTCTTTCCAGACACCATGAACACACCTTCTCCCCGGTAATGCACCGTTTTCGGGTATGCTGGATAAGTAGCGGCCTGCGCTTTCAATACTTCAAAAATGAAAAAATTGTATTTGTCTACCAACCGGCGGTCTGCCAGCCGGCATTCAATATTGGCGTAACATTCCCTGATCAGCGGGGCTTTTACGGTTGCGGCAGGCTCTGGCGTGAGGCCAAACCGGGTGAACTTGTTGACCCGCGGACCATGGCTGTTACCAATGGCAATAATGGTATCTATCATATCTGCCGTAGGAATATTGATAACGCACTCCCCGCTTTTACGGACCATGTCAAAACTATGATTGGCGCTGGTGATCATGCAGCCCAGCAGGGAAGGGGAAAATTCCAGCACCGTATGCCAGCCCATGGCCATAATGTTGTTTTTGCCTTGCCAGTGCGAGCTGACCAGTACAATAGGGCCAGGCTCCAGAAATTTGCGGACCTGCCATACGGGCAAGTCTGTTTTTTTATACGGTCTTTTCATGATCTGAAAATATAGTGCGTTGCAGCGGGTTACTCCCCGGAGTAGCTGGTAAAACATTGCAGGATGTAATCCCATCCTTTTTCAGCATCCATGGCTTGCCGGTACTGGTCTGCCCCTTCTCCGTGCCGCTCAAAATGCCGGTGCTCAAACAATATTGTTCCGGGTGAAAACCGTACGCTTATTTCGCTGGATTTGTCGGGGTTGGGCTCCGGCGCACGGGTAGGGCTTATCTGCCAGGTAAAAACAATAGACTCTCCCGCCTCCACGGCAATAACGCGGCCCCAGTCGCAACGGAAACCATACGGCCCTGTTTCATGGCAGAAGCCGCCCCGCCTGTCATCTATACAAATATGCTGCAGCTTGTCCTGAGACCAGGTATACTCCCGGGGCCACCAGTTGGTCAGTTCATGTACAAACTTTGCGTAGGCCCGCATAGGCGGAAGCTGGGTGGAAATGGTGCGTTTGATGCTGTTCATAACGGAGCGTTTGGGTAAGGTTCAACAAAATAAGTGCCTTTTGGCCGGGAGCGTATGCCTCTCAAATGTAAATACATTCCCGCAGAACATCACTCCGAACGCGTTATGCCTTGAAATTCAGTATATTCGGTAATACCCAAACCCACCCATACATGCGGTACTTTTACTACTTTCTGTACATTGGCTGGCACTGGAATTTCACCCTGGCATTTTTTGTGATCCGCCATGAAATTGCCGGGGAGCGTAAGTATGGTATCCGCACCACCGGCACCTACAACCTGTCAGACGCCATTGCCAAAGAAGACCGCCAATATGCCACCTGGTACGAGCCTGTGAACTATTACTCCGCCGGCAGGCTGTTTGACCGCCTGCAGCCTGCAGACCTGCAGACCGGTTTCCTGGACGTAGGGTGTGGTAAGGGCCGTGTGCTGGCCATGGCTGCGGCGTATGGGTTCAGGGATATTACCGGCATAGACTTTTCTCCCAAACTATATATGGCGGCCAACCGCCTGCGGGCAAGCCTGCAAGCCGCCAGTGAAGGCCTTTCCATAACAGTAGATTGTGTGAACGCCCGCTATTACGAAGTACCTGACAGTACCGGCGTCATTTTTCTCTTTAACCCGTTTGATGCGCCTATGATGGAGCTGTTTATTGCGCAGGTGAAAAAGTCGCTTCACCGCCTGCCGCGCCGCCTGAAGGTACTATACGCCAATCCCCAATGCCGGCAGCTTTGGATAGACGCCGGGTTTAGGGAAACGGACGCGTTTGTGAAACTGGAGCATCTGAAAGGGAGTGTATTGGAATATATTCCCGCCTGAATTGTGGAATGTTGGGGAAATAATGCATCATGTTGGCACACCAAAAAAGCGGGCCGGATAGGGACCGCTTTTTTGTGTATGTTATGCGGATCAGCTCTGATGTTCTATCTCCCTGCCCAGCAAATACAGGAACTGGGGGTCGAAATCGTCGGTGTGGCATAGTGGCCGAAGGCCATGGTGGCCGTCCCGCGAGAAAAATATCTCAGCCCCGTCTACCTCAACACTAATGGCGTAATAGATGCCGGACTTCGTTATCTTAACCGGCAGATGCAGTTGGCGGCCATCATAGTTTAAATTGATATGGAATTTTTCGGTGAGCATATAACAGGGTTTAATGGTAAAAGTGGGTACATGCTGTTATAATATCAATAAATGAGCCGTATTGTTCTTTTGCACCTCCCCTGCAACATAACCAATTAAAATCACTAAAAACCATAACGGCGGTCATTTTTCCGGCATTCCGCCGGATTTAATTTAGCCGCCAAACAGCCGTGCTGCTGCTGTACAGGTAAGGCGCTACTAGTCAAACCGGCATGTGTTACAGAAAAATGCTAGATTTACTTTTTATAATTTAAGGCAAGGTAAAATGGAGGAATCATACGGTTTGATCAGCTTTGACGCATTATTCCGGCATGCTACCATTGGAATATTGGTAACAGACGGCCAGGGCCGCATTGTGCTGGCCAATCCCTTCTTGCTGAACCAGTTTGGTTACTCGGAAGAGGAATTGGTGGGGGAAAAGGTGGAAAAGCTGGTGCCTGCCCGCTTTGGCCACCGCCATGAGCAGCACCGGGAAAAATTTCATCAGCACCCGAAAAGCCGGCCTATGGGCGCGGGCCTTGACCTGTTCGGTATAAAAAAGGACGGAACGGAGTTCCCGGTAGAAGTAAGCCTCGGGGCCTATGACAACAAGGATAAAGACAAAGGGTTTGTGATCGCCTTTGTGAGCGATATTTCTTACCGCAAGGAATCCGAAAACGAACTGAAGCGCCTCAATGCCGAACTGGAAATGAAAGTAGCAGAGCGCACAGAGTCTCTTTCCGATACGGTCAGGAAGCTGGGAGAGCAAATGAAGGAAGTACAGGCGAAAGATACGGAGCTGCAGCGCATGAACAGTTTCCTGAGCAGCATCTGGAACCACGCGGAGGCCATTATTATTGCCACAGACAGCAACGGCATCATCAAACTGTTTAATCCCACGGCGCAAAAGCAACTGGGGTATACGGCGGAAGAAGTGGTGAACAAACACAGTCTTACGCTTTTCCATGACCCGCAGGAAACCGCCGAAAGGGCCGCTCTTTTTTCCGCCCAGCTGCAGCAGGAGGTAGTGCCCGGCTTTGACACGTTTGTGGCCAGGGCGCGGCTCAATATGCCCAGCGAGCATGAGTGGCTGTACCTGGCCAAAGACGGCAGCCGCTTCCCGGTTACGCTGACAGTGTCCGCCCTGCGTGATGGGGACGGTCTTATCAGCGGGTACCTGGGCATTGCAATAGATATTTCGGAACGTAAAAAGGCGGAAGACGAGCTGCGCCTGGCGCTGGAAAAAGAAAGGGAGCTGAACGAGCTGAAATCCCGCTTCGTTTCGCTGGCCTCGCATGAGTTCCGTACGCCGTTGAGCACCATTCTTTCTTCCACCTTCCTCATATCCCGTTACAAACGCGCTGAAGAGCAGGAGCAGCGGGAAAAGCATACGCAGCGCATCGTATCGTCTGTTAACATGCTGACAGACATCCTAAACGATTTTCTGTCTGTTGGCAAAATTGAAGAAGGGAAGATACAGGTGCGGTATGCGGATTTTGACGCGCAGCAGCACGTGGGCAATGTAATTGCGGAAATGCAGGGCCTCCGCAAGGAAGGGCAGCAGGTAACTTACGCGCACCAGGGAGATACCCGCCTGCATCTTGACCCCGCGCTGCTCAAGCATATTGTGATGAACCTCCTGTCCAATGCCATCAAGTTTTCTCCGCCGGGCGCCGTGATACACATCCGCACGGCGCATGAAGGCGGCCGCTTCTCCTTGCAGGTGCAGGATGAAGGGGCCGGTATTTCAAAAGAAGACCAGCTGCACCTCTTTGAGCGCTTCTTCAGGGGCAGCAATGTAGACAATATACAAGGCACCGGCCTGGGCCTGCACATAGTGGCCAAATACGCGGAGCTGATGAATGGCAGCATTACCTGCAAAAGCGAGCTGGAAAAAGGTACAACATTCACAGTAGCATTCAACCTTTAAATATTATGGCGGTAACAATACTAGTAATCGAAGACAATGCAGACATCCGCGCAAACACCGCGGAAATATTGGAAATGGCCAATTATAAAGTGCTGACGGCGGCCAACGGCAAGGAAGGCGTGCAGCTGGCCATGGAGCACAAGCCAGACCTGGTGATCTGCGATATTACCATGCCCGTGCTGGATGGTTACGGGGTGCTGCACCTGTTGCACAAGCATGAGGAAATGTCCGGCATCCCCTTTATCTTCCTGACGGCCCGCTCTGAACGGTCAGACGTGAGAAAAGGCATGGAAATGGGTGCGGACGACTACATCACCAAACCCTTTGACCCCATTGAGCTGCTGAACGCTATTGAAGGCCGGCTGAAAAAGGCGTCCCGCCTGAAGCAGGAACTAACGCGCGATATGAACGGCCTCAACACCCTGCTGCATTCCGTGAACGGCAAAGACCTGCTGGAAGACCTGCGCGAGGGCCGCAACGTGAACCGCTACAAGAAAAAAGAGGTGATCTATTCCGAAGGCAACCACCCCGCTTACCTTTTCTACATTATGAAAGGCAAGGTGAAAACCTGCAAGCGCAATGAAGACGGCAAGGAGATCATCACCGGCCTGTATAACCAGGGAGAGTTCCTGGGTTATACCGCCCTGCTGGAGTCAGGCATATATAAGGAGAACGCGGAAGCGCTGGAAGAAACGGAGCTGGCCATTATTCCCCGCGAAGATTTTGAGGAGCTGGCCTTTAACAGCATTGATGTTATGAAGAAGTTCATGCACCTCCTGGCCCGCAATATTGCGGACAGCGAGCGCCAGCTGCTGGGCGTGGCCTATAATTCCCTGCGCAAAAAAGTGGCAGACGCCCTGCTGTTCCTGAACGCCAAATACAACCCCGGTAACAGCCCGCAGTTCAGCATAGACATCAGCCGGGATAACCTGGCCGCTGTGGCGGGGGTGGCCAAGGAATCGCTTATACGCACCCTGGGAGATTTCAGGGATGAGAAGCTGGTGGATATTGTGGAAGGGGAAATAGTACTGACCAACCTGAAAAAGCTGGAGCGGATGATGAACTGATGACAGGCATCAGGTAAAGCCTTGTTATGCGTCATTGCCTGTAGGGCGGCAACATGGTAGATTTGGCTGACAATCAAATCCATTGCCGGAAAATATGAAAAGAATAGTAGCCGTAGTTGACGCGGTGCATTTCAAGGAGGAACAGTTAGACTCATTTCAGTATGTAACCTGGTTGCTGGAAGGCAGCCTCAAGATATTGTTGCTGGAGAACGAGACCAGCCGGGCAATGCGGGCTGGCCAACAGCCCGAAGACATGTGGCTGGCGCCGGCACAGATCCCGCCGGCAGACCTGGAGTTGCTGGAAGAAGAATGCAGGGAGCGTGGCATACAAACCGTATGGCACCGGGGCAGGGGCATCGCCTTGAAAGAAGTGGTGCGCGAAAGCCGGTTTGCGGACCTCCTGCTGATTGACCGCAATACCTCGCTAAGCAACCTGTTCCCGGCAGACGTGCCCGGGTTTATCAAAGATGTACCGGCAGACGCCCAGTGTCCCGTACTGGTGCTTCCGGAAGGGGCAGACCGCTTCCGGGAAGTGGTGTTTACCTACAATGGCAGCTATTCCTCCGTTTATGCCATGAAAAAGTTCCTCCAGCTGTTTCCCCGCCTGGGGCACGACAAGGCTACCGTAGTGTACGTGCCGGAAAAGGGCATTCCCATCGTTCCCAACGAGCAGTTACTGAAAGAATACCTCCAGCTTTATTTTACAGAAGTAGACTTTGTAGTGCTGCAAGGCCTGCCGGAGGTGGAGATCAGGAAATTCCTGCTTGGAAAGAAAGACATTGTGGCCGTGATGGGCGCATATGGCCGTAACACGTTCTCCCGCTTCTTTAACCCCGGTAATACCCGCAGCCTGCTGCGCAATATTGACCTGCCGGTATTTATCACGCATCCCTAGCCGCTACTGCTCCGCCAGCTTCTTGAACTGCGCCATGGTTTTGAACAGGTTGTTATGCACAATAGGGTCTGATACCCAGCGCGGAATTTTCTTGCTCCGGTCTGTAGTGATGAAATAGGTGACCTTCACATGGCCGGAGTGCATGTTTTCCAGCACCCATTTACCTTTGGTGCCGGTAATGCGGGACATGCCGGGCGTTACCGGAAATGCGGCGTTATGGGTGCTTTCAAAACTGACTTCGTTGTTGTGGTAATGATAGGCCAGGCAACAGTCCTGGTCATCAAACGGCCAGGGAATGTCGTATTGGATGTAACTGACCCACCGGTTGGCATCCGGCAGGGACAGCACCTGGTAGCTTTTGGCGTTGGCATTCCAGTTGCGGCCGCGGGCGGGATCTTTGATCAGCTCCACAATAGCCGGTACGCTGGCCCTGACCAGGAATACCGCTTTTATTTCCCTTACCTTGCCGTTTTCGGCGGCATCTATCCACCGCTCGTACAGGAAAATGTTGTCCGCCTGTTTTACCAGCGTGAAATCACTGGCAAGAGGCTGCCCGGCAAAAAGTGGCTGCATAAACACCGCGCTCATAATGATAATGTTCAGTAAAATTTTCATGCTGATGGCATTTGATACAAATGTGGGGCTGTTGCGCCGGGGCGCCATGAAATTTTTGTTGAACCGTAGAGGAAGGGGGCTGAGTTGTAAAATAGCGGGGAACAGCAAAGCGGCTTTAGGAAAGCCTTAACAAAAAGAGGGCTGACCCACCGTGGCGGGTCAGCTCCCCTCAGCAGCAGCGGCGCTTATGGCACCTGCTGTATATCATATGCAGTATAGAAAGTGTCAATAGCTGATGGCGCGGGCTTGTACGCAGTTCTGTAACGGAAGCTGGTGCCTTGCCGGTAACCGGGCAGCACCGTTTCATCCGGGAAGGCCAACGGTTTAAAAGGGTCCGGCCTCACGGCAACTTCCCGTTTTGTCACCAGGTCCCCATCTACATTGGTATATTCAATGTCTACAGCCACGGCCTGCGGGTTCACGCCGAACCAGGTTATCTCCGCCTCTTTGGTGCCGCTCAGGTACGCGGTTTTGCGCACGGGCCGGTTGTACAGCGATGCAAGGTAATTATTGCCGTACACGGTGCCGATTATTTCTTCCTTTACGGAAGAGTGACCGGCATTGTCATAGGTGTATACGTCAAAGGTGAATACATTTTCTTCGAGGTTGTCCAGCACCACATTGATCGTGTCTATGCCTGCGCTGCGCTGTACCGGTATGGTCACGGAGTCTTTTCCGCTGTTCCAGAACACCCGGCACTTGTCTATTTTCGGATCAGACACCAGCAGCCAGGATAGCGCTATGCGGTTCCTGCCGGGAAAGGCTTTCAGGGAATCTACCTTGGCCGTGTAGATGATCACGCCATTCTCGAGGTACTGCTGGTAATTGTCTTCCATTTTACTGCATGCGGCCAGCAGGCCCAGGCCCAGCATGCCCCATATATATTTCTTCATTCGCATTGTCCTTTTGATTGAGTGTTATTTAATCTGGCCCCAGATAGACATTTCCGAGAGATGGAAGTGCCCCAGGTAACCTTCTATAGAAGCCCAGCTGTCAATATGTTTCCAGGCAATGTACCGTACCGCCGGTGCGTCTATGGGAAACTCGTATTCCTGCCCGTTGGCGGCTACCTGCACATCTTCCGTGCTGTTATCGCTGAGGGGGCGGCCGGAAGGTTTAACCATAATGCGCGCATCGAGCAGCACCCAGCTGTTGACGTCTTTAGGGTTGTTGGTACCCCATATCTCCCATTGGTGAGGGTTGCCGTGGTTGTAGATATAGCCGCTCTGGCGTTGCCATATTTTGTAGCGGCTCAACCGGGCGGTTACCCCAAGGTCCATGGGTATCCAGATGGGCACGTCTTTGTTTTCCGTGGTATGGAAGCCGTTATTGCCAATAGTGCCGTCAAACATGGCATCAAATTTCCAGCTGGAGAGGTTGCCGGGCTCTGCCACGGGACCGCCTGATTTGGGCAAGGGCTCGCGCTGGGGAATGGGATATTTTTTGCGCATGTCCTTGATCTTGTCTTTATCCAGCTCTTCTTCGTAAATAGGCGTTTTCACGATCTCCAAGGTATCGGAATGGTTGTTCCAGCGGTCGCGCACAAATATCCCGAATTTGATGGGTACCGCCTCCTGGCCGCGTACAGAGAACTTGCCGGAGTCTAGCGCGGTGTAATGCGCGTCTATGCTTACCCATTCCTGCTGCGCCTCGTCCCACCGCAATACGCCTATCATAATGCTGGCCTTGTTCGGGTTCTGGAAACGGGTATTGATGCCGCCGAAAGACTCTACTATATCCAGCGATTTCCTCACTGTGTCAATAGCAGGAGCGAGCGGGCGTATTTTCAGCTCTACCGGGGCAGACGCTTTTTCGGCGTAGCTTACACTGTACAGTTTTACCGTGTACTCACTGGTGTTGCCAAAGCCTTCTACAACGAGGGAGCGCTGGTAGAACGACGATTTCATTTCCCGTGTTTCCCCGTTCACGTCATATGTTGCTTTTACATAAGCCAGGTTTTGATCGTCCGGCAGGGAATAGCTGATCTTGGCGCCGCCGGGCATGGCTTCATAGGTAGCGTTGCTTACCGGTTGCGGAACATTCCCGTCTTTTGAAATGGGAGCGAAGGAATCTTCTTTACAAGCCGCTAACGCAACGGCCAGCAGGAGGCAAATGATGAGTTGTTTCATAAAAAACGTTTTTGCATGAAAAAAATCAAAAACCATTTCAGGCCTTACCAACCCGGGTTCTGTACCAGGTTTTTATTGATGGTGATCTCGTTCAGTTCAATGGGCCAGAGATAATCCCGCATGGTGAACCGCTGGTTGAACAGCAGCCTTTCCTTGTAGTAGGAGGGCGCATCTTTCTGGGTAATGTCCCAACCTTTGATGGGATTGTTCAGCTCAGTATGCGCTGTTTTCCAGCGGCGGAGGTCCCAATAGCGGCTGCCCTCAAATGCCAGCTCTATACAGCGCTCCTGCTGAATGATGCTCCGCAGGCCTTCTTTGGAGAGATATTTCTGCGGCTCACGGCTGAAGTTGCTCCACGATTCTTCTACCGTTTTCAGGCCGGCCCTGGCCCTTACCATGTTCAGGTACTCTGTGGTGGCCGTGCTATAACCATTCACCTCGTTCAGCGACTCGGCGTAGAGCAGGTACAGATCAGACATGCGGAACTCGGGCCAGGGGTAGGAAATGATGTTGTTGGTCATATTCCCGTCTGTAGCCACGCTGGTTTCAATATTTACCAGTTTTTTGATGCCGTAGCCGGTTACGGAGTAATTGCTGATGCCGCGGCGGGCGCTGAACTCGGTATTCCGCAATTGGGGGTATAGCAGTGCTTTGGTCACATCGTAGTTATCTACCCAGTTGCCGAACCAGGTGCCGCGGTCAAAAGATACGCTGGCGTAGAAGCGCGGCTCGCGGTCAAAGTGGAGTGCGGCGGTTTCTTCCCCGTCTTTTACCCAGAACCTTTCGGCCGGTACTCCTTTGCGTAGCGTGTAACGCTTGCCGTAGTCGAACGTTATGTCTTCGTTAATGGGCACCCCGTTTTTGCTGTAAAACAGTTCCACAATTTTCAGGGTAGGGGCCAGTATGCCCTTGGGGCCGGCGGTGCTGGCGCCGGGGGCTATCAGCGGCATGGACCAGCGCTGCATGTCTACAGCGGGGCTGTTGGTATTGGGCCATATGACCTCGGTATTGTTAAACGTGGATGTGAGCGCGGCGCGGATATCTAGCTGCGTCTGGATGGTGTCATTAATGGTGTAGCCGGTGTTGCCGGGGAAGTGGTAGAGAGCGTATCCCTGCTCATGGCAAAAATCGATGGCTTCTTTGCAGGCCTGCGCGGCTCTTTTCCACTTGTCTTCGCTATAGGCCTGCGGGAAAAGCGGCTCCTGCTTGTCTCCCTTGTTTTTCAGGCCTGCATATTCCGTATTGCCGTTAAATAAAGGACTGGCGGCTGTTACCAGTATTTTGGCTTTCAGCGCGTACGCAATGGGCTTGGTAATTCTGCCCAGCTCGGTGCCTTCTGTGCCGGACAGTTTTTCAGGCAGATATTCGCTGGCAATGCATTCGTCGAGCAGTTGTACCATGTAGTTCACGCAGGAGTCTACCGGCTCGCGGAACAGCTGCACTTCGTCCGGCCCGCTGGCAATGGGCAGGTTGGTGCGTATCAGCGGAATAGGGCCGTACATGCGGAAGAGGAAGAAGTGGTAATAGGCTTTCAGGAATTTTACTTCCGCCATCCACCTTTCTCTTTCAAACATGGTTAGCTCCCGCACGCGGTGAATATTGTCGAGGAACACGTTGCAGTCACGCAGGCCAACAAACAGCGCCTCGCCACGTGCCCCGCCAGACCAGTAGTTGCCCAGTGGACTGGCCACGCTTTGCTGGCCTTTGGCAATGTTGAAGAAGGTAACCTGTATGTCTTTGGGAGGGTCATCGTGCCAGATCTCGTCTCCGGCCATAAAACCCAGGTTATCATTAAAATGCCCCGTCATGGGCATATAGGAGTAACAGGTGAACAGGAACTTCTCCGCGGAAGTACGCTGCGTGAAAGCGTTCTCTATGGTTGCTATATTGTCTGGCACCACATCCAGGTATTTACAGGCGCCCAGTGAGCCCAGTACAACGAGCAGGAACAGTTTTTTATGTAGTTTTTTCATTTGTCAACAGTTGATGAATGTTAGAAACCGACCTGCAGGCCTATGTTGAATACGCGCTGGATGGGGTATCCCAATCCTTTACCAGCCATCTCAATGTCCCAGAGCTTGAATTTGCTGAGGGTGAACAGGTTGGTGGCCGTTGCGTACAGGCGGAAGTTCTGCATATGCAGGCGCCTGTTCCATGCGGCGGGGAGGGAGTAGCCTACTTCCATCTGCTTCAGCCGGAGGAAAGAGCCGTTGCGCATGAACCAGGTATTAGACTGCACGCTGTTGGCGTTCACAACGGGGCTGAGGCGGGGCCAGAGGGCGTAGAGGTTGCGGTTTTCTTCAGACCAGTAGTTTTCGGCATAGGCTTTCAGCAATTGTGTTTCACCGCCAATAGCCCTGCTGCCTACCATGAACGGCGACGTTACGAAAGGCGAGGTCTGGTCTACATTGATCCAGAAAGAAGAACGGGCGGAGCCCTGGAAGAAAAGGGAGAAGTCAATGCCCTTATACTTGGTGGTAAGGCCTGCGCCATACACAATTTCCGGCCTTTCCGGGAAGCCGATGGGCACCATGTCCCGCTGGTCTATGATCTTGTCTCCGTTAATGTCCCGGTACTTGATATCCCCGGCACGGGTCTCAAAGCCGCTGAAACGCTGCTCCGGAGAGCTTCTTACTTCCTCATCGTCAATGAACAGGCGTTCGGCGATATATCCCCAGCGCTGTGCGGTAGAGTGGCCTTTGCGATAGCGCCAGGGTTCATCGTACATCGGTTCTTCGTATGCTTCAAATACATTGCGGGCATAGGTGAAGTTGCCGCGCAGGCCCAGGTACCAGTTTTTGGTGATGTTGGCGTTATAGTCCAGCGAAATATCAAGCGAGCGGGAAGCGGCGCGGCCTACGTTGGCCTGCGGCGTTTCTCCCTGCAGTCCCATGGATTTGGGGATGGACGCGCGCGGCATCAGGATGTTGTAGCGGGACTCTATGAAATATTCAACGATCATGTCCAGCTTGCCGAACAACCCTACTTCCACGCCAAAGGTGGAGTTCTTCGCGGTTTCCCAGGTAATGGCCCGGTTATCGTACCGGCTGATGGAAATGCCATCTCTGTAATAGCCGCCGGTAGTGCCGAAGCGGGCGCCTTTTGAGGAGGTAGACATGTTCACGGTAGAAAGGTAGAAGAAGCGCTCGTCTTCGTTACCAATGGCATCGTTGCCTACCAGGCCGTAGTTGGCACGGAGCTTCAGTTTGTTCACAATTCTCCGGTAAGGCTCCCAGTACTTTTCGCTGGATACCATCCAGGCGGCGCCAATGGTGGGGAAGAAACCGAAACGTTCCGTTTTATAAAAGCGCTCGGAGCCGTTATAGCCAAAGTTGGCTTCGAGGAAATATTTATCGTCATACGCATACGTGACACGGCCTGAAAGCCCCATGTTGCGTGCCGGCAACGAACGTTGCAGGCTGGAGCCGGTAACACCGTTGAGCCGGTTGCGCGCTATGAAGATGAGCATGCCGGCCACGGTGTGGCGGTCGTTGAACGTACGGTTGTAGTCCATGGCAGACTCCAGGTAGAAAACAGACTGCACGGTTTTGTCGCCCGGCTCAAAGCTGAGGTAATCTGTACCGGTTTCCGGGTTGATGTTGTAGATATTGTAGGAGTTGGACGGCCTGTCATAGCTGCCCACCGTGTACAGGAAAGGCCGGTAGGCCCTGATCAGCTCCACATAGGCAGACCGGTTGGTGTTCATCATGGCGCGGACGGAGAGGCCTTTGGTGATGAAGTCCGAAAGGTCTTGCTTCACTTCAAACTGCGCCAGCATAAGGGAGCGGGAGGTTTCCTTGTAACCCCGTATCATGTCCGCATAGGGATTGAGGTATTGCCCCTGGTCAGCATTTCCGAAGAGGATATGGTTGGTGAACTGATGTTCTTCATCTACCGGATAATACGCCGGGAACATCACCTGGTTGGCGCGCATTACCTTGGCGTAGAGCATTTCACCACCGTCTATAGGCCCGTTGTAATCATCGAACGTACCGTGCAGGCGTACCATGGCACTGGTAGATTTGGTGAGCCTGAGGTTGACGTTGGAGCGGAGAGTATATGTTTTAAGATCGATGTTGTTGTTGAAATTGTTGCGGCCGTCTACGTTCAGCACGCCGTTGTCTTTGGTGAGGCCGCCGGATACATAGTAGGTGGCTATTTGCCCGCCGCCGCTCACGCTGAAGTTGCCGCGCTGGTTCATGGTCCTGTCTTTGAACAGCATCTCCCGCCAGTTGGTGGTGGGAAACACTACGGGATTGAGGTTGCTCTCCGTATTGTCTATCTTGGCTTGTGAATAGGGCTGTATGCCCAGCGGGTTGCGGGTAAGCACCGCTTCATTGTTCAGCTTCATATAGGTAACAGGGTCTGCCAGCTCTACATTACGGGTGGGTTGCGAAATGGAATTTTCCAGCCTGATGTTGAGCTTGGGTTTGCCTTCTTTCCCTTCTTTGGTGGTAACCAGTATAACGCCGTTGGCGCCCCGGGCGCCATAGAGGGCATTGGCGGTGGCATCTTTCATAATGGAGAAGCTGGCAATATCGTCTGGTTGCAGGCGGGCCAGTTCTGTAGTGGTATATTCAATACCGTCAATCAGTATGAGCGGATCTTTTTTGTAGCCGAAGGTGGTGGCCCCGCGGATAAAAAACTCCGCGTTGTCCATCCCCGGTTCACCACTGCGCTGATAGGCAATAACGCCTGCCAGGCGGCCTGCCAGCGCGGTAGTGAGGTTGCTGGAAGGTACTTTTAATTCCCCCGGGTTAATGGTGGTGATGGAGCCGATCACAGACTCTTTTTTCTGCTTGCCGAAAGCCACTACCACCGTTTCACCCAATTGATTGGAGGAAGGGGCCAGCTCAACGTTGATCACGCTGCGGCCATTCAGCGGAACTTCCCGGGAGGTGTAGCCGATCATGCTGAACACCAGTACTAATGTGTTGTCTGGCACTTCCAGTATGTACCTGCCGTTAATGTCCGTAGTGGTACCAATGTTTGGGCTTCCTTTTACCAGTATGGTAACGCCAGGCATCGCACCTCCCGTACTGTCAGTTACCTGCCCGCGAACTTCCTTGTTCAGTTTCCACGCGGCTGCCGGTACATGTGCTGCACGCAGGTTGACGGTATGTACATGAGTACCCGCGGGAGCATTGGCCGGCAATGTTGCAGCCGCCTGTGTTTGCTGCGCAATGGGCAATAACAGCCCCATCACACCACAAACGTGCATGGTGAGTGTTCTTTTCATTTGTATGTTTTTTCTGATCACAAAGCCCCCCGGCCCTCATTCAGGAGCATAGCATGCCTTGCCGCCTGCTGCAGCATAACGGATAGCCTGCATAAAACATGCATGTGCCATGAGAAGCCCTGGAGGTACTTCTTTTGGTTGAGTGGATTTTTTGGTTTAAGGTTTGCCAGTTTTCATAAACGAGTGCTTTAGGGACGTACCAATCCTGTTTGCATACTTTTGCCGTTTATTTTTACGTGCAATCGTTTGCATTAATTGATAAAAAATAAATGTCTGGTCTCACCTTGGCTTTCGCAGCCAATCAGCAAATTCTGTCAAAAGGGTAAAAGTAACTCCATGCAGCAGGGGCTTGGTTGCGGCCCCTCTCTTTCATAACGTAAAATTCGTATCTAGTTTTCTTCTGGTGGAATTATATGACGTCTTAAATACACTTAAAACGTTTGCATAAAAGTCATACAATTATCCGCATGTACCTACTTGAATTTTAGCAAATGTTAGTAGTTTTTTACCTGATGTGAGAATATGCGCGGCGGCAGATGGCTTTTACCGTTGCCGTATCAATGGAAGAAGGCCCCTGAGGGGCCGCCGGCAGCTATGGCATCATGCCCGCCACGCATGGATGAATTTTATGGTTCCCGTTCAAGAAAAGGATCACTATCTTGTTGTTAAAACAGGGATTCCTTTATAATTATCCCAGCTTACCGGATTATGATACAACCACGTCTGTTTGCGGCCCTGGCGCTGCTTTGCATGCCGGCGGCATTAATGGCCCAGCAATTGTCCAACCCGGTGCTCAACCGGGATTTTCCTGACCCTACCGTGATCCGCGCGGAGGGAAAGTATTATGCCTATGCCACCCAGTCCGGCGCCAACATACAGGTAGCCGTTTCAACTGACCTGCAGCATTGGGAACTGCTGGGCGATGCGCTGCCGGAGCCTCCTGTATGGGCCAATACCCACTACTGGGCGCCGCATGTACTGTACGATGCCGCTTTACGGAAATACGTACTTTTCTATTCAGGGGAGTCCGTATCCGACTCCACCGGCAAATGCCTGGGCGTGGCGTATGCGGACAGGCCGGAAGGACCGTTCAAAGACAAAGGTTCTCCACTGGTGTGTGGCGAAGGGTTTGAACATATAGACCCTATGGCCATGGTAGACCCGAAAACAGGTAAAAAGCTGCTGTACTGGGGTTCGGGTTTCAAGCCCATCCGCGTGCAGGAAATGACAGACAACTGGAGTGCGTTCGCACCCGGCAGTGTGGCCGTTCCCGTAGTGCAACCGGGCATGGAGGCAAAATATACAAGATTGATAGAAGGAGCGTGGATAGACTATCATGGCGGGTATTACTATCTCTATTATTCTGGAGATAACTGCTGCGGTGAAAAGGCCAGCTACGCTGTGCTGGTAGCCCGCTCCAGGAAAGCCACCGGCCCGTTCCGCACCATGGCGGAAGAGAAAGGCACGGCCGGCAGCGTGATACTTGAAATGGACAGCACATGGCTGGCGCCCGGGCATAATTCCGTATTCAGCAATGCAAAGGGCAAACAATATATTGCTTATCATGCCATTCAGCGGGGCAAAGGCGGCGCCAGGGTATTCTGCATCAGGCCGCTGCGGTATGTAAAGGGCTGGCCGGTGGTGGAGTAGTTAATCCGCTCTTGTCCATACCGTTGTTCTTCCGAACATAGACACGCCCACATACCCGCGTATGTTGAGCTGTTTGCCGTTCAGCTTCATTTTGCTGCATAGCCACCTACGCCCCGGTGTACTTTTTCCGGTAGCCGAGCGGGTTATACCCGGTTATTTGCCGGAAGGCGCGGTTGAAGTTGGAGAGGGTGTAAAAACCGCTTTCGTAACAGATTCGGGCCACGTCCATGTTCTCTTCCATGAGCAGCTTGCAGGCATACCCGATGCGTATCTCCGTGAGAAAGTCTGAAAAGCTCCGGTTGGCATGTGTTTTAAAATAGCGGCTGAAGGAAGTGGGTGTCATGTTGGCAATGGCGGCTACTTCATTCAAACTGATCTTTTCCCGGAAGTTCTTCATCACAAAAGCATGCACCCTGTTCATGCGTTCCGTATCGGAGGCCTTCAGCTGGTTGGTGTAGCTGGCGCTGGAAAGCTGGCGGTACTCCGCGGACTGCGCCAGCAGGTGCAGCAGCTGCAACAACGTAAGTATCCGGTCAAAATCATGCTGCTCCAGTATTTGCCGCATCAGTTGCGTGCCCTGCCGGCCCGTATCGCCAAAAAATTCCATGCCCAGCCCGCTGCGTTGCAGCAGCTGCCGCAGTTGCCAGCTCTCTTTCTTGCTGAGAAAACCATGGCCCAGGAAGTCTTCAGGCAGGTAGATCACAATGCCCTCCGTCCACAAGCCCTTATTCCCTTCAAAATACTCCGGGTCACTCTGCCACATATGCGGCAGGTTGGGGCCGGTCAGCACAAAATCCCCCTGCCGGAAAGGCGCCAGGTGGTCTCCGGTGAAACGGGTGCCGGTACCTTTCAGTACCACAAACAACTGGTATTCCGGGTGAAAATGCCAGTTGGGGTCAAAGTGGGGCTCCCGCAAGTGCTTCGCTTCAAATACCCTGTCTGCCGAAATAGGTGATTTCTGTAAGGCGGGTTTCATAACACTTAATTCTTTTCATTTACCATAATAAAATGCATTCAACAGTATTCTATGACATAATATAGTCAAAATCTGGCAATATCAAGGAAAGCATACGGGTTAATTTTCCGGAATTTCGTTATGTTATCTTTCCGAACCATGAACAAGCGATTCCACGTCTACTTCCTTCTTGGCATTGTATGCTGCCTTGTATGGGCCGCCTGCGGAAAACAGGCGCCACGTAAAATAGAGATCCTTTTCCTGGGCCACCAGAGCGAGCATCACAACAGCGCGCTGTACATGCCTATGCTGGCGTCCGCGCTGGCAACGGAAGGCATACAACTGACCTATACAGATGATCCGGATGATCTGAACAGCAGCAACCTGGCGCAATACGATGGCCTGATGCTGTATGCCAATCACGATTCCATTACACCGCAGCAGGAAGAGGCATTGCTGCAGTTCGTAAGGTCGGGCAAGGGTTTTATACCCGTTCACTGCGCCAGCTACTGTTTCCGCAACTCCTCTGAATTTGTGAGCATGGTAGGTGGCCAGTTCCTGCAACATGGCACGGACTCCTTTACCGCGGTGATCACCGATAAAACGCACCCCGTAACGCAATCGCTCAGGGAATTTGCTACCTGGGACGAAACCTATGTGCATGATAAACTGACAGACGACCGTACTGTGCTCATGGAAAGGGTGGAAGGCGCGCACCGGGAGCCGTGGACCTGGGTAAAACAATACGGCAAGGGCCGCGTGTTCTACACCGCTTACGGCCACGATGAACGTACCTGGAACAATCCCGGTTTTCATGCACTGATGAAAGCGGGTATTCTCTGGGCCGTGGGAGACGATGTGAAAGCGCTGTGGGAGCCTTACCGCGCGTCTATGCCCACCCTGGCGTACCGCATGGAGGCCAACATTCCCAATTACGAACAACGGGTGCCGGCCCCGCGGTACCAGGAACCGCTTTCGCCGGAAGCCTCCGCCAAGCTGATTCAGGTGCCGCCGGGTTTTGAGCTGCAGCTGTTTGCTTCAGAGCCGGATATCATTAATCCCATTGCCATGGACTGGGACGAAAAAGGCCGCCTGTGGGTGATTGAAACAGTAGACTATCCCAACACCGTGCGCGAAGATAAGAGTGCGGGAGATGACCGTATCAAGATATGTGAAGATACGGACGGAGACGGCCGCGCGGATAAGTTCACCATATTTGCCGAGGGGCTGAACATCCCTACCAGCCTTGTATTCAGCAACGATGGCATTATTGTGTCACAGGCGCCGCATTTCCTTTTCCTGAAAGATACCACCGGAGACGGCAAGGCAGACATCCGCAAGGTGATCATAGACGGATGGGGCACTTTTGACACCCACGCCGGCCCCTCTAACCTGCGTTACGGAATGGACAACCAGATATGGGGCACCGTGGGCTATTCCGGCTTCAAAGGCGCCATAGCAGGTGAGCCGTACCAGTTTGGCCAGGGCTTTTACCGCTTTGCGCCAGATGTTTCCACTTTTGAATTTATGACCGGCACCAGCAACAATACCTGGGGGCTGGGCTTTACAGAGAACAATGATATATTCGGGTCTACGGCCAACAACACCCACAGCGTGTTCATGGGCATTCCCAACCGCGCGCTGAAAGGTGTGGAAGGCATCAGGGCGGGCGGCAGCAGTAAGATAGACGGGCACTACGCCATGCATCCTGTTACACAGCATGTACGGCAGGTAGACGTGTTTGGGGGCTTTACTGCTGCCGCGGGCCACAGTTTTTACACGGCCCGCAATTACCCGGAAGCGTACTGGAACAATATTGCGTTTGTTTGCGAGCCTACCGGCCACCTGGTACACTCCGCGCGTATAGAAAAAGACGGTGCGGGCTTTAAGGAAAAAGACGGCTGGAACCTGTTTGCCAGCGCAGATGAATGGGTGGCCCCGGTAGAGGCCAAACCCGGCCCCGACGGCGCGGTATGGGTGCTGGACTGGTACAACTTCATTGTGCAGCACAACCCTACGCCCACGCCTGAACGCGGCGGCTATGCCGCTGTGAACGGTAAAGGCAATGCCTACGAAAATCCCCTGCGCGATAAAAGCCACGGCCGTGTATGGCGCGTGGTGAGCAAAAACGCAAAGAAAGTTAAGCCGTTGCAGCTCAGTAAAAAGGAGCCGGAAGGCCTGCTGGCCGCGCTGGAAAATGACAACATGCTCTGGCGCACCACCGCGCAGCGCCTGCTGGTAGAACGCGGGCAAACGGACGTGTTGCCGCAACTGGCCGCCCTCACCCAAAAAGACGGCCCCGCCGCGCTGCATGCCCTCTGGGCCATAGACGGGCTGGGCGCTACCGCAAAAGACAATACGGTGGCCGCCGCGCTGAAACATAAAAACCCCGCGGTGCGCAAAGCCGCTATCCAGATACTTTCCAAATACAACTGGACGGAAACACAGATCATCGGCAGCGGCATACTGCAAGACCCGGATGCCAATACCCGCCTGGCAGCGCTGGTATCTCTCACAGCAACGGCGCCTTCTGAAAAGCTGGGCGGCATGTTGTACGAAATGAGCGGTGAGGAAGCCGTGAAAAAAGACGAGTGGCTGGGCAAAGCCCTCTACGCTGCCGCCACCCGCCACCGCAAAGGTTTCATAGATGCGTTTATGGCCACTCACCCTGGCTTCAAAATAGCAACACCCGTGGCGGTGAACCGCGCCGCCACCGCGCTCAATGATGCGGCCTGGAAAGAAATGCAGCTGCCTTCCACCATTGAAGACGCCGGGCTCGAAATAGACGGTGTGATCTGGTTCCGCAAAACAGTGAACATTACTGCCCCGGCCCGTGAGGCCTCGCTGTCCCTGGGGCCGGTAGATGATTCTGACGAGACCTTTGTGAACGGGGTATCTATTGGCAAAACGGAACGCAAATGGAACGTGCCGCGCCGCTACAAAATACCCGCGGGCCTGCTCAAGCCCGGCAGCAACGTGATTGCCGTGCGTGTGGAAGACACGGGCAACGGCGGCGGCATTTACGGGAAGCCGGAAGACCTTTACCTGCAAAACGGTAATGAACGGATCGTACTCACCGGCAATTGGCGGTATGAGGTGGAAAAGATCACCAGCGGCCGGTCTGCCCGGTTGTTTGGCGATGCCGGGCTGGCAGAGACCTTTGTGCGTGCTTACCTGAACAAACCGGTAACGGAAGAAACCGCTGTTGCAGGCGGTAAAGCGGCCGTTATACAATTGAAGGTGATCAAGAACGAAATGAAGTACGACCTGAAAACCTTTACGGTAGAAGCCGGAAAGCCCGTGGAGATCGTTTTTGAGAACCCGGACTTTATGCAGCACAACCTGGTGATCACCCGGCAGGGCGCCCTGGCCATTGTGGGGAAAGCGGCAGACAAGATGGCGTCACGGCCGGATGGCGCTGAAAAGCATTATGTGCCGGAAGTGCCGGAGGTGCTGTATTCCACCAGGCTGGTAAACCCGCAGGAAAAGGTGACGCTCCGCTTCACCGCCCCCGCGCAGCCGGGAGACTACCCGTTTGTGTGTACCTTTCCCGGTCACTGGTCCATTATGAACGGCATCATGAAAGTGGTGCTCAAAAAATAATTTACACGGCATGCAGCAACAGATACAATTAGGCGTGAGTACCTGGCTTTGGGCCTCGCCATTCACTACGGATACCGTGGCCCTCTTTCCCAAAATAAAAGCGATGGGGTACGATGTGGTGGAAATACCCGCCGAGTACCCGGAGCTGATCAACGGCCCGGAAGTGGCGCGCGCGCTGGCGGACAATGGGCTGAAAGCCGTGGTATGCGGCGCTTTCGGCCCCACGCGCGATCTCACGCATACAGACCCGGCCGTGCATGAAAACTGCTTTGCCTATATCCGCGCCTGTTTTGAATTGTGTAACGCTGTAGGCGCCACCTTTCTGGCAGGCCCCATGTATTCAGCCGTGGGCAAAACGCGCATGCTGCCGCCGGAGGAGCGGCGGCGGGAGTGGGAACTGGCGGTGAAGAACCTGCAACGCGTTTGTGCGGATGCGGCCACGCACGGCCTTTCCATAGCCCTGGAACCATTGAACCGCTTCGAGTCAGACCTGGTGAACACCGCGGCAGACGTGCGCCGCCTGGTAGATGACATTAACCACCCGGCCGCCGGTATTCTGCTGGACGGCTTTCATATGGCCATTGAAGAACGTAGCCTGGAGGCGGCGTTTCAGCAGGCGGGCAGCAAGCTGCTGCATGTGCAGGTGGCGGAAAACTACCGCGGGGTACCGGGCACAGGGCAAACGCCGTGGCAGCACTTCAAAAATGGCCTGCAAGCCATCGGCTACAACGGCGTGGTCAGCATAGAGAGCTTCACGCCGGAAATAAAGGAACTGGCGGGCGCTGTATGCATCTGGCGGTCTTTTGCAGACAGCCAGGATGATTTTGCACAGGAAGGTTATCGTTTTTTACATCAATTGTTAAGATCATGAGCAAGCAGATCAATATTGCCATTGTGGGCCTCGGCTTCGGCGCGGAATTTATTCCCATTTACCAGCATTACCCCAATGCCAGCCTGGTGGCCATCTGCCAGCGTAACGAAAAGCGGCTGAACGAAATAGGGGACGCTTTCGGCATTGCCAAAAGGTATACGGACTATGATGCGTTGCTGCTAGACCCGGAGATAGATGCCGTGCATATCAATACGCCCATCCCTGACCATGGCATACAGTCCATCAAAGCCCTGAAAGCGGGCAAACATGTGGCCTGCACGGTGCCTATGGCCACCACTATAGAAGAATGTGAAGAGATCGTACGCCTCACCAAAGAAAAGGGGCTCACCTATATGATGATGGAAACGGTGGTATATGCCCGTGAGTTCCTGTTCATGAAAGAGCTGTACGAAAAAGGAGCGCTGGGCCGCCTGCAGTTCCTGAAAGCCAGCCACCAGCAGGATATGGACGGCTGGCCCAATTACTGGCCCGGCCTGCCGCCCATGCATTACGCCACACATTGCGTGGGCCCTGTATTGGGGCTGATGCGCGGCGAGGCGGAGTACGTGAGCTGCCTGGGCTCCGGTACCATCCGCGAAGAGTTGCAGCAACACTACAATTCTCCTTACGCGGTAGAGACCACGCATATAAAGTTCCGCAATTCAGACCTCTGTGCGCACGTGTACCGCTCCCTGTTTGATGTGGCGCGCCAGTACCGGGAGAGTTTTGAAGTATACGGCTCCAAAATATCTGTGGAGTGGCCGTTGATAGAAGGGCAGCCACTGGTGGTGCATACGGCCAAAAAACCGGAGCCGGAAATACCGCAGGAAACGGAGTGCCCTGATTATGCCCACCTGCTGCCCGAGCCCATCCGCCGTTTCACCCGGCAGGGCGTGTACGATGCGGATGACCATCAGCATCTTTCCTTCACGCAGGGAGCGGGGCATGGCGGCTCTCACCCGCACCTGGTGCATGCCTTTGTAGACGCGCTGGTGAAGGGCACGCAGCCATACCCCAATGCGGTACAGTCTGCCAACATCACTTGCGTAGGCATACTGGCGCATGAATCTGCCCGGCAGGGCGGCGCCATTTTGCGGCTGCCAGCTTTTACCCTTGGTTTATAACGTGTAATTTAAGTGTAAATATGACGAGGCCCGGGCAATATTGCCTGGGCTTTTTTTTTGCGCTGGCATGCTGCTGTCATTTCTCTTTTGTTACTTTGTTGCTGACATCAAACACATAATTATGCAACAGGAGAGCCCTATCGTATATGTCACGAAGAATTACGCCGGTTATAACTATTGGGCCAATAAAAAGCTGGTAGACTGGTTGCGCACAAAGCCGCAGGACGTGTTGCATAAAGAAGTCCCGTCCAGCTTCCCGTCTATCTGGCAAACGCTGCAGCACATGTTGCAGGCGCAACGCTACTGGCTGGCCGTGCTCCGCAGGGAAAAAGACGCACGGAGCGAGCTATCAGCCCCCGCGCCTGATGACGTTCTGGAAAGCATGCTGGCCCATTCAAAGGAAATGGCGGCGTTTATCAGTGGCATGGGCGAAGCCGCTATCAATGAGCCGCTGCTGGTGGTGACCCCCCGATTTGAAAGTAACCTCCCGGCCTTTGAATATCTAATGCAGGCGGTGAACCACAACACCTATCACCGCGGCCAGGTAGTCACCATGGGCCGCCACCTGGGCCTCACGGATGCGCCCATGACTGATCACTATTACTTCAATGTTTTCGGCAAACAGTAAACGGCTGAAAAAATAATATGTATTTTGGGCGGATAAAAAAAACACGTCCACCGTATGAAGTTATTGTTACTGACCACCCGGGCGCTGCTGCTGGCCGCCGTATGCCTGCTGCACGCCGGTTCCGCCCATGCCTACCAGACAGATACCGTTGAAACCTACAGCGCGGCCATGCAAAAGAAGATCAGGGCCGTGGTGATCAGGCCGGAAGGATATAATAACGCTAAAGACTACCCCGTGGTATACCTGCTGCATGGCTATGGCGGCAACTATGCGGATTGGGTGAAAAAAGCGGAAGGGGTGCAGCAACTGGCAGATACCTACAACATGCTCATTGTATGTCCGGACGGGGGCGTGGGCAGCTGGTACTGGGACAGCCCGGTAGATGCATCTTTCCGGTATGAGACCTATGTATCCAAAGAGCTGGTGGCCTGGGTAGACAGCCATTACAAGACCATCCGTGACCGTAAGGGCCGCGCCATTACAGGCCTCAGCATGGGCGGCCACGGGGCGCTGTACCTGGCCCTCCGCCACCAGGATGTTTTTGGCGCCGCCGGCAGCATGAGCGGCGGGGTAGACATCCGGCCATTCCCCAACAACTGGGATATGGCCAAACGCCTCGGTTCCTATACGGAGCAGCCTGCCCGCTGGGAAAGCCATACCGTGATCAATATGCTGCACCTGCTGAACCCAAAGGCCCTCACGCTGGAACTGGTCATAGATTGCGGTACGGAAGATTTCTTTTACAAGGTCAACGAAAACCTGCACGAGCAATTGCTCTACCGGAATATTCCGCATGATTATTATACCCGCCCCGGCGCGCACAACTGGGCTTACTGGACGGGCGCGGTGCAGTACCAGTTGCTTTTCATGCACCGGTTCTTCACTAAAAAGAATTAAGATGCTGAAAGCAGGCTCCGCGGGGCCTGCTTTTTTTTAAGCCAATTTTAAGCTCCCTGTTCGCCTAAACGGCTTAACTTTTGGTAAAATTCATAGTCTCGGCAAAAATCGTGTGTATCAGTACCGGCCAAGTCCCGCGGCTATTTAGCCGCGGGCGGCCGGTTTTTTTTTGTCGGATTTCCCCCTCTTTTTGCCGCATTCACACGCCATTTCTCCCCGCAGATCCTTTTACATTTGTACCAGTTGGCAACGCAGGATGTTGAACGCTACAAACAGAGGGCTATCATGAAGAAAAAACAAATATTATTCCTGCACAGCGGAGGGCCGCAGGGCCCGCATGAAGGCAGCAACGACCTCGTCCGCAATTTACAGGCGGCGCTGGGAGAGGGGTATCGCGTATCGTACCCCCAGATGCCGGACCCTGAGCATCCCGTATATGCCCAATGGAAAGCTGAGCTGGAAAAAGAAATGGACGAGGCGGAAGACGGCGTGGTACTGGTGGGACATTCCCTGGGCGGCTCCGTGATCCTCAAATTCCTTTCCGAAGAAAAGTGTGAAAAGGCAATAGGCGGCCTCTGTATTGTGGCCGCGCCCTTTTGGGGGCCGCCAGACTGGCAGGTGGAAGAATATATGCTGACGGAAAATTTTGGATTGAGATTGCCCCGCATTCCGCGCATCTTCCTGTACCATAGCCGGAACGACGAGGTGGTGCCTTTTGAGCATGTGCAGCATTACGGAGAAGAGCTGCGCTGGGCCACCATCCGCGCTTTCGAGAACCAGGGGCACCTCTTCAGCAGCGGCCTGCCGGAGCTGGTGCGGGATATCAAACAACTTACAGCTGTACCATATGAACGATACTGAAAAAGTAAACGAGCTGATGCAACGCCTTCAGCACCCCCTGAAGGCGGAAATAGAAGCCGTACGGAACATTATCCTGCAGGCCAGCGGTAAAATGGCCGAACGGGTGAAATGGAACGCTCCCAGCTTCTACTACAAAAAAGACATGGCCGCCTTCCATACCCGCGCCACGCAGCATGTACACCTGGTGTTCGTTTTTCACAACGGCGCCATGATACACAACAGCAGCTTGCTGGAGGGTGACTACAAAGACCGGCGCATGGCCTATTTTAAAGATATGGCAGACGTAAAGGCCAAAAAGAAAGAACTGGAAAGAGTAGTGAATGAATGGGTGAAACTTCATGAACAGGTGTAAAAACGGCATTAAGAGGGGTTGATTGCGACAATAATTTGTACTACATTTATAATATGAAACACGTATCCATTCTTGTTCCGCGCGGGCTTACGAGCCTGGTCAATATGGAAGGCACCTATCACATCCTTTCAGAGGTAAATACCTTGCTGGCCTCCATGGAGCGCGACCCGCTTTTCCAGATCCAGCTGGTGGGCATTGCCCATGAGTCTGTGCAGCGCAACGGCCTGTTCACCGTTACGCCGGACGTGCTGGTGAAAGACGTTAAAAAAACAGACCTGATCATCATACCCGCCACGCAAGACCAGCCTAATACGGTGCTGGAACTGAACAAGGAGTTCATACCCTGGGTGGTAGACCAATATAACAACGGCGCCGAAATTGCCACGTTCTGCGTGGGCGCTTACCTCCTGGCCGGCACGGGCCTGTTGAAAGGCCGGCAGTGCGCTACCCACTGGAAAATGGTGAATGATTTCAGGCAGATGTTCCCTGACGTGAACGTGGTAGACGATAAGATCATGACGGAAGAAGACGGCATTTACACCAGCGGCGGGGCTTATTCTTTCCTGAACCTGCTCATTTACCTGGTAGAGAAACATGCGGGCAGAGACGTGGCCGTGCTCATTTCCAAGGTATTCATGATAGACCCGGACCGGGTGAGCCAGTCTCCCTTCATCATATTCCAGGGGCAGAAGGAGCATGAAGATACCCCCATCCGGGAAGCGCAGGAGTTCATTGAAAAGAACTGGCAGGAAAAAATTACGGTAGACCAGCTTGCTTCCATGTTTGCACTGGGCCGCCGCAACCTGGAGCGCCGTTTCAAAAAGGCCACCTCCAACACGGTAGTGGAGTACATTCAAAGGGTGAAGATGGAAGCGGCCAAAAAAGCGCTGGAAACCAGCCGCAAGAGCGTGAACGAACTGATGTACGATGTTGGGTATTCAGATACCAAGGCCTTCCGTACGGTGTTCAAGCGCGTAACCGGCCTTTCGCCCATAGAGTACAGGAACAAATACAATAAAGAAGCCGCTACGGCTTAACCATAGCGGCCCTTACAATATCATCATGCCCGGTACCAGTGCGCTGGCCGGGCATTGTTGTCAGACCTAGCTGATACCCAGCAACTCCACTTCAAATACCAGGGTGCTGTTGGCGCCGATCTGCGCGCTTACCTGCCGGTCTCCATAACCAAGGTGAGGTGGTATGAAGAAACGCCATTTGCTGCCTTGCGGCATCAGCTGCAGGCCTTCCGTCCACCCCTTGATCACCATATTGAGGGGAAAGGTGGCGGGCTGGCCGCGCTGCACGGAGCTGTCAAACACCGTACCGTCTATCAGCGTGCCATGGTAGTGGCAGGTCACTTTGCTGGTAGCGGTGGGCCTGGGGCCGTTGCTTTCCGTTATCACTTCGTACTGGAGGCCGCTGGGCAGGGCCACCACACCGGGTTTCTGCTGGTTGGCGGCCAAAAAGTCCTGCCCGGCCTTGAGGTTAGCCGCGGCTTTTTCATTTTTCAACTGAAAGAGTTTATCTGCAATTCCCATGTTTGAATTTTTGCAAAGATACACCATTTCCACGCTGCGCTGTGCCCGCATTTTGCTAATTTTGCGCAGCATTCAAACCATATAGCATGAATTTTTATACCAGGAAATGGGTGAAGCCGGAAGACCTCAACGCACATGGCACCCTCTTTGGCGGCAGCCTGCTGCGGTGGATAGATGAAGAGGCCGCCATTTACACCATTATTCAGCTGGGCACCAACCGCTGCGTTACCAAGTACATGTCAGAGATCAATTTCATCAACTCCGCGCGGCAGGGAGATATTGTGGAGCTGGGCATCAAGGCGATCCACTTTGGCCGTACTTCTCTCACGCTTGCCTGCCAGGTGAGGAACAAGATCACGCAGAAAACCATTCTCACCATTGATAAAATAGTGTTTGTGAGCGTAGATGAAAACGGCGTGCCCGCGCCGCATGGCAAAACCACCATTACGTATACAGACGAGCGGCTGCGGGAAGACTGATGTTTTTTTATGCCGCAGCGTGCATTGATGGCGCTAACGTTCATTTCCCCAAAAAGTCCTTACCTTTGTGTCTCATGACACGCCCATCAACATATCATCTCCAGTCGGACATTGCTGCCTGACGCAGGCCACAAAGTATTTTTCTCTTTTACCTGCGTTGATTGTCAATAACTGATTTATTGTAACCGTCCTGCCGCGCCCTCCCGCGCGGACAGGATCAGAATTGTATGACCATGTCGACATTACAGTCGTACGGATGGAATGGGCATTTCATGCGTCATTTCGGATCAAACCCGCATCAGGACCTCGAAGCAGCAAGGGTCCTGTCTATTCAAGGATTTAAACATATACTGATCACCGAAACAGGCGCCATCGAAGCGCAGCTCGCCGGCGCCCTGGTCCACACGCGCGAAGCGGATACCTGCCCGAAAGTGGGCGATTGGGTGCTGGTAAAACGGTACGAGGAAGAAGGGATCATCATCGATTCGCTGCCGCGCATCAATGAACTCAGCCGCAAGGCCCCCGGCACACAAAGCGGCCGGCAGGTACTGGCGGCCAATATCGACACGGCGTTTATCGTTCAGGGGCTGGACCGGGACTACAACCCCATGCGCCTGCAACGGTACCTGCAGCAGGTGGTGCAGTGCCATATCCAACCCATCGTTCTGCTCAATAAGGCCGACCTCGTGCCTGATCCGGAAATCTACCGGCAGGAGGTGAGGGAGCTGGGGTACGAATGCCCTGTGATCCTTACCAGTGCGCTCGATTCAGCGCAACAGGACGCCTGGGCCCGGGAATTTCTGCTGCCGGGGCACACCTATATTTTCCTGGGATCGTCGGGCGTCGGGAAAAGTACCTTGCTCAATAGCCTCCTCGGCTTCAGGGTGCAGGAAGTAGGCGCAACCAGTAAGGCCAACAACAAAGGTAAACACACCACCACGGCGCGCCACCTCATACAGTTGCCCAATGGCAGCATGATTATCGACGCACCGGGCATGCGCGAGTTCGGGCTCACCAGCGAGGCCGGCGCAGCAGGCGTGTTTCACCCGTTGATAGAGGAACTGGCGCCACAATGCCGCTTTGCCGATTGCACTCACCAGCATGAACCAGGGTGCGCGGTGCTGGCGGCCATGGACAATGGCGCTTTGCCGGACCTTGTTTACCGCAGCTATCTGAAACTCCTGCGCGAGCAATACCATTTTCAGGCCAGCGAAGCGGATAAACGGCGGAACGAACGCAAATTCAGCAAATTGGCGAACCAGATCTCCAGGCACAGGAAAGACCGTAAGTATTGATCCAAACAGACCAGGCACCCGGAACACACGCGGTTGCTTTTCCTCCGCTCCAGTGACCAGCCGGCAGACAGCGGTGTAATGCCCAAGCCGGCTGAGCAGGCCCGTTACCAGATGACGGTAGTGAAATTGCCATATACATAACGATATGTGGGATGGCGCTACGGAAGCCCAGAAGGCAGAAAAGCCCCGGTAAATCGGGGCTTTTCTGCGTACGCTGAAATAAGCTGTATCATTCCCCCGTCACTTCCCTGCATTTCTCAATGAACCGCGCGGAGATGTTATCCCTTGAATAAAAAGCGTGGTAGATGGCGTTATTGTAGGTAGTGCCCAACCCAAAACGTTTGTGCTCCGGGTGGTAGAGGTCCCACTTTTCTTCCTCAATATGCGTAGGCCACCAGTATTTTACCTGCCCCTTGTTCCGCTGAACGTGCTCTGTAAGGTTTTGCCCCGCGTCCATATCTTCCGTCATGTTCATGTCCGGGTAGTGCAGTTCTTTCAGGTAGGCGGTAGAAATGGCAAAAAAGAAAGGTGATACATAGAGGTTTTGCCCGTTGCGCAAATGGTTGGCGGTTTGCGCGGCGCCTACAATGGTACGCGGCTCCAGCAGGTCATTCAGCAGCAGTTGCAGCCATTGCGGGTGGGTGGGTATGCAGTCTATGTCGAAAATGATGATGTAATCCGTATCCGTTACGTTGCGGCATACGTGGTTCAGGAAATCGCCATGGCTGAAACGTTTGTCAAATACATGGTTGATGCTGACGCCGAACTTGTCAAACACGGCCTTCTGGTATACCGGCACATCCGGGTGTACGTTCTGGTTATAGAAAGAGAATATTTTGAAAAGGGACCGTTCCTGGTTTTTCTTTTTAAAGAACATGCTGTTGTTTTTTATTGTCTGTATATGAATTTTTTGATCAGCGCCCGCGGGGTGTTGGTTTTACCTGGCAACGGCGAAAGGTAGAACAGGGTCAGCTGTTCGTCTTGCAGCTGCCGGTCTGTAAGCCCGAGGCGGCAGAGCAATATCCTGAACGGCGCCAGTGCCAGGAGGCGCCAGCGGTTCTTTTGACTGTTTTTGAGGTGCAGGCGAAGCGCAAGATCGTATTCTCCCAGCACTTTTCCCGCTTCCATAATGCCGGCCATCAGTTTTTCCCGGTAGGGGATGGTGAGGCGTTCCCGGGGAATGAAGTGCTGCAATACCATCTGTTCATCGTAATACAGTTTATAACCCCACAGCAGCAGGCGTTTGCAGTATTCAAAATCATCGCCGGTGCTGAGGTGCTGCCCATCCCGGCCGTTGAGCAGGGAAGGATAGCGGTGGCTGTTCACTTCCAGGAAGAGGGATTTGCGCGTAACGAGGCCCGCGCCCAGTACCAGCCCGCGGCTGCTTACATCTCCGGACGGGCCGAAACGGATGCTGATGGCGTATTTATCTTTATACTCCTCAAACCAGTCCGGGTAGGCGGAGGCGTCCGTTACCGGCACGTTTTTGCCGCCGCCGGCGCCAAACTGCGGCTGCTGCGCCATTTCCAGGGCATGGGCCACGTAGTTCGGGCTTAGCCAGTTATCATCGTCACAAAATACCAGGTATTCCGCCTGTGCCTCCTGCACGCCTTTTTTACGGGCATGCATTTGACCGGGCTGCGGCTCCGGCACTACCCGCAAGGGTACGCCGGGCGGGCCAAAGCGTTGCCAGCAATCTGTTGCCGTGGCGGCGGTGCGATCTGTAGAGGCATTGTCTATCACCAGCACTTCCCAGCTGCCTTGCGCCGGCGGCTGTTGCTGTGCAAGGTGGCGCAGCGTGTCCGGTAGGCGGGCGGCGCTGTTAAAGCAGCATATAATAACGGATACTTGTACGGACATCTGTTATTGGAGGTTCAGGAATTTTACAATATTCACCACGGTAGCGGGCAAAGGTTTGTTGAGCGCGGTGTAGATGCCGGCGTTGATGCTGAGAAACCGCACCAGCTCAAATTTTTTCATAGGGTTGCGGTGCCAGGTGGTGTTAATGGTACGCTTCAGCGCTTGCCTGCTGAACTTGGCTTCCGCCATCAGCCGCCGCAGCAGTTGCGGTTTCCTTTCCGGGAACACTTCCAGCATGCAGCTTTCATAACACAGGCCGGTGCCCCAGGCCAGCCGCTGCAGGTATTTGCGGTTGGCGCGGTTGCGGGGAATGATGTGATGCATCTGCAGGGCGGGAGATACCCCCGCGGCATATCCCTTGCTGATGCAGAGCAGCACCATCTGCGTGTCTTCTCCGCTGGTGAGCGCTGCGCCTGTTCTGCCGGGCTGCGTGAAACGGCCCTGCAGGGCCAGTTGAATATATTCTTTCAGCAGAAAGGTGTAGGTACACAGCCCTGTGCCGAAGGGGTAACAATGCTGCCAGTCCCGCTCGGTAGAAAACTCGGTATCCGCATCGTGCCGCTCCTGGAAGGCCATACGGGCATATCCTTCTATCTTCCGGTCTACGCCGTCAATAAAATCAACATATACATGGCCGGGGCCCCAGGCGCCTACCTGCGGAAAACGTTCGTTCAGTTTTTTCAGCTCCTGCAGGTAGCCGGGAGCCGGTTCGTTATCATAATCTATATAGACGATGAATTTGCCCAGCGCTTTTTCTATAGCGGCCATGCGGGCGTATTTCACGCCCTGCTCTTTTACTTCCAGTATCTGGCAACCGGGAATATCTTTCGTATGTTCTTGCACGTAAGCCAGGCTCCGTACAGGCGTTCTGCTGTTGTTGTCTACCAGTATCACCTCCGTGCGCAAACCCTCCCTGTCCAGACCGGATACGGCTTTCAGGCACCTGGCCAGCAGGCGCTCGTCAGGATTGTAAGTGCATATCACAATGGAATAGTCCTTGTCATAGCTGGTCTTCATTGAAACAGGCTTTTCATCCATCTTTTCAATCTGTTTTTAAGTTTCCTGTGCCTTCTCCATTTTTGTGCCAGATCAAATTCCTTTTCGAGGAAATAATAGTCCGCGGCCTTTTCAGGTACAAAATACACAGGATGCGTGATGTTCGTCAATTCACCCGCTGGCAGCGCCGCGTGATGGTTGGCCGGGTTGTGCGTATGCGTGCCGTCTGCCCTGAAACCGATGTTGCTGATCAGGTTTACGTTGGGCGTGGCGCAAAGGCCGTTCTCGAAAAATGTGATCAGGTTCAGCTGATAATCCCAGGTATCAATTTTCCCGGCCTTCAGGGCCGTGAATATTTTTTCCCATTCTTTTACTAAGAACGGATCGTCAAATACTTTCCGTATATAAAGGGCCGCTTCCTCCGCTGTGTATTGCCGCAGCGCCGGGTCATACCGTTCCCATACGCGCCGCCAGCTTGCCCAGCCCCAGATGTTGCTGTACTGGGAAAAGTAATAGCTGGCATGGCCCCACTGCCGGCCCATTTGCAGGTTGGTGCCGGTAATGATGCGCACCCGCTCGTCGTACCGGTATTTTTCCAGCAGCGTATCGCAAAAACGGAAAAAACTGCTGTTAGGCAGGCAATCGTCTTCCAGTATAATGCCTTCTTCTTCCTGTTCAAAAAACCAGGTAATGGCGGATGCCACGGCTTCCCTGCAACCCAGGTTCCGCTCGCGGAACAGGGTTTGGCAGGTGCAGGGCCAGTCTACCTGCTCCGCTACAGCGCGGGCCTGCCGGCAACGTTCGGTATCTGTTGCATTCCCCTCCCGGGGCCCGTCTGCCGCAATATAGAGCCGTGCGGGGCGCGCCGCCCTGATCTGTTCAAAGACGCGCTGCGTTAAATCCGGACGGTTGAAGAGGAGAAATAAAACAGGTGATCGCACTAAGTAGGCCTCCATATGGTTGTAAACGATTGATGCTGGGAATTAAAGATAAGTTTTTTATTTTAACAGCAATGGAAGGTAAAACAGAACGCATCACGCTCAGCATCATTATAGCTACCTACAACGCCGGTACGGAGCTGGAGGCCTGCCTGGCTTCCATTGCCGCGCAACCGCTGCGCAATATGGAAGTGCTGGTAATGGACGGAGGCAGTACAGACAACACGCTGTCCATCCTGCAAACACACACCATGCCGCAGCTGCGCTGGAGCAGCGGGGCAGATGAGGGTATTTACGATGCGCTGAATAAAGGCATTGCGCAGGCGCGGGGCACATGGCTGTATTTTATGGGGGCGGATGACAGGCTGCTGCCGGGCTTTGCCGAGCTGGCGGTACGGCTGAAAGATCCGCACACCGTGTATTACGGTAACAGCGAACCGTATTACGGCGCCCAACAACCAGGGATGGAGCTGCTCAGCGGCCCTTTTTCCGCCTACCGCCTGGCCAAGCACTGCATGAACCACCAGGCCATTATTTATCCCGCCGCCGCTTTCAGGAAATACCGGTACAACCTGCGGTACAGGGTGTATGCGGACTATGCGCTGAACATCATGTTGTGGGGAGACGCTGATCTCAAAAAGGAATACCATGCCTTCACTATAACCCGTTACAACATGACGGGATTTTCCGCTGCCACGGACGATAAACCTTTTAAAACGGACAAGCTGCAGCTCATCCGCCGGCATATGGGCTGGTGGATGTACATGAGAATGCGGTGGAAGCAGCTTAAAAAAAGGCTGCAGGGGGAACCTGATTTCTGGGACCCTGCCGCCAGGCCCTGAGTTTCTTCATCAGTTTCACGGCAAAACGTTTTTCATGCTTGAGATGGGCATTGCGCAGCGCTGTATAGGCGCTTTCGTGCCCGCTGAAAGTAAAGTAACCCGCTTTTTTGATATGGCTGTTGTAGTCTGCATATAGCTGCTGCAGGTCTGGCCGGGCGGCCAGCGTAAAGCGGTCATAGTGGAAAAGGGGCAACTCCGCCACGTCCGGCTCAAATGAGCTGAAATGGAAGAATTTCAACGTGGTGCCGCCATTCACCAGGTATTGCCCGTTCTGCTCCGAAAGATGCCGCTCATGCAGGTTCCAGGGCGCCATGTTAAGCCCTTTGTCTTCCAGTATATGAATACCTTTGAAAAAAAGCGGGGCCAGGTTCACGGGCAACTGGTCTACAAAAATGCCCTGTTCCGGCCTGAAGAAACCCTGGTGGTAAGTAATGTTCTTCCACCAGCGGATAAAGCGCAGGGCCTCACTGCCCCGGCTAACGCCCACAAACCCCAGGTTATAAATGCCGTAGTTGAGAAAGGTATGTTCCGCCGGTTTTTTACCGTCAAGCGGAATGGGCGTGTAGATGTGCGGGGTGAGGGCTACGGGCGCATTGTCCAGCACGGCAAATACATCTGTAAGCGGCTGGTAGAGCCGGATGTCAGGATCGAGATAGAGCACTTTGGCGGCCTGTCTTTCTTCCAGCAGGTATTCCAGCACGCGTGGCTTGATGCAGGTGTTCAGCTCTACAATGTTATATTTAAGGGCCAGCGCCGGCATCTGCGGTTCAATGTCTGCCGCGGGCAGCACTTCGTCTGCCAGGCTGCGGTAGTCTATGTCCGCCAGCATCTCGTCACACAGGCAAATGATGAAGCGGGCATCCGGCTCGTGCTGTTTTACGGAAGCGCCGAGTACAGCCGCTTGTGCAAGGTAATTATTGGAACAGATGGTGAAAATCGTTTTCATGGATCAGCAGGATTTAATTAACTTGGGCCGCACACCATGGCGCTCAGCATAGACGTAATTATACCATCTTTCCGGCCCGATGAACAATACCTGTTACCGGTGCTTGGCCTGAAACGGCCTGCCGGGGCCGTTTTGCGCTTTTACCTGGTGATAGACGACCCTGCCGCAAAGTTGCCGGAGGCTATCCGTGGCATGGCAGACAATAATACTATTTTTATCATCGTCAACGAGAAAAATATGGGCGCCGCCGCGGCGCGTAACCGGGGCATTGCCTCGTCAGCGGGGGAGTGGCTGCTGTTCCTGGATGATGATGTGTTGCCGGAACCGCAGTTGTTGGAAGCATATGCGGCCGCGGCGGCAGAACAGCCAGCGGCCACCGGTTTCATAGGCCTGGTGCGCTTTCCGCCGGCCCTTACCCGGTTTTCTGAAGCGGTGCTGGCCAGCGGCTCCATGGATATTTTCAGCATTGCGGAACGGCGTGCGTCCTTTGCGTGGGCGGCTACCGCCAATGTGATGGTGCGGCGCACGGCCATGGAAGAACTGCGTTTCTCCACCGTCTTTCCGGCTTCCGGCGGCGGGGAAGATGTAGACTTTTTCCTGAACCTGATGACGCACAACAAAGGGCAGCGCCTGCACTGCGTACCGCAGGCCGCCGTGAGCCACCCCTGGTGGAACAATGGCCAGCCCGGCTACAAACGCCCTTTCCGTTATGGCATTGGCAACAGCCTCCTGGGCACGCTGCACCCGCAATTTACCTACTACGATTTTCTGAACACCCCTGAAACCTTGCTGCTGTTATGCCTGCTGCTGCCCGTACCGGGCTGGACGGGCGCCGTATTGCTCATGATGGCCGGGGTGGTGTGCATAGAATTTATTGCCAATGCCGTGCAGGTACAAAAGCGGTACCCCGGCAGCAGTGTAACGGCAATATATTATGCCGCCGTTTTGCGGCTGGCGCAGGATGTGGGCGTGTTGTGGGGAAAGCTGAAAAAAGGGCAGTTGTACCGCATCGGTGAGCGGTTTCATGACGATGGCCGCATCCGGAAGATCAACTTCTACCGCTCCAATACATACAGGACCGTTAAATGGCTGTTATACCCCGCGCTGGCCATTGGCGTAGCCATGTGGCAGGCTTCCGTCAATTAAACTTCCGCATACCCGTTGGTGCAGAACGTGAGCCGCTTTACTACCGTTTCACTGTAGCGCCGCTGGTTCATGTGTTCCTGCTCACGTGAGTTGCAGGCATGATGCAGGTGATAGCACACCGCCGCTAGCTTCAGCCGCCGTTTCAGCACACCGGTGTTGATCAGCCTGGCGGCAAACTCGTAGTCTTCAGAGCCCCAGCCATGAAAAAGATTGTTGTAGCCGTTAATGGCAATAAAATCATCTTTCCAGAAAGCCAGGTTGCAGCCCTTGATATTTTCCGAGCTGCGGGAATTGGCGCGTATCAGAAATGACAGCGAAGGCAGGTGAAGGCTGTTGAACCGGTTGCTGATGCCGCCGGTGAAAAAACTGATGTCTGTTTGCCCGGTAGCCAGTATCTCCCGTGTTTTGCCCTCGCTGACCATGGTGCGGGCGCCCTGTACAAAAATGCCGCGGCGGGCGTGGCGTATATGGTCTTCAATAAATGAAGGATGGAGCACAATGTCTCCGTCTATTTCAATGATGTAGTCTGCTTCCGCCAGCTTTATGGCTTTATTGAGAATGGCGCTCTTCCTGAAGCCGGCGTCTTCCTGCCAGGCATGTTTGAGGGGAATGTTGAAGATAGACCGGTAGCGTTCTATCAAAGCCGCCGTTTCGGCGCCGGAGCCGTCATCTGCCACCAATATTTCGTCAGGCTGGCGGGTTTGCAGCATAATGCTCCTGAATATCACTTCCAGTGCCTGAGGCCAGTTGTAGGTAGACACCAATATGCCCACGGTAAAGTTGCTGTTCTTCATGCTGTTCCGGTTTTCAATTGGTCCATGGTCGCGCCCTTATTCCTGCAAGGATCGCTCCGGTTTTCAAATAATAAATCCTGTGGTTGCGTTGTGCTCTTTCATACCCGCGCAAAACGGCCTGCCACCTGGGTTCAACATATAAGTCGTACAGTACCGCCATTTTGTTACACAAACGGCGTGTTTTTTTTTAGTATAACGTATCAAACAAATTTTTAGTTCGAACTAAAAGTTTGCATATCTATCAACCTGCGGTACAATCCGTTGCTGTCAATCAACTGTTGATGCGTGCCTTGTTCAATGATCCGCCCCTTTTCGAGCACAATGATCAGGTCTGCGTCCTGCACCGTACTGAGGCGGTGTGCAATAACGAGCGAGGTGCGGTTTTTCATCAGGTTATTCAATGCTTCCTGTACCATTTTTTCCGATTCGGTATCCAGCGCGGATGTAGCTTCATCCAGCAGCATAATAGGCGGGTTGGCGAGTACCGCCCGGGCAATGCAGATGCGTTGCCGCTGTCCTCCTGATAATTTAACGCCTTTATCCCCGATATTAGTCTGGTATTGTTTTTCTGTGGCCATGATAAAGTCATGGGCATTGGCAATGCGGGCGGCTGCTTCCACCTCGGCCTGCGTAGCGTCAGGCTTGCCGAAGGCAATGTTGTTGAACACCGTGTCGTTAAAAAGAATGGACTCCTGGTTCACAATGCCCATCAGCCCGCGGAGAGACTCCGTGGTAAGCGCCTGGATATTGACGCCGTCCAGCAGTATATGGCCGTTGCCTGGCTGTATGAACCGTGGTATCAGGTCCATCAGCGTAGACTTGCCGCCGCCGGAGGGGCCCACCAGCGCTACAGACTTGCCTTTGGGTATCACAAGGCTGATATTTTGCAGCACGTCTGTTTCCGTGTAGGCAAAGGAAACGTTCTCGAACCGGATGCTGTCATGGAAGCCGTTCACAGGTTTGGCGTCTTTGGCATCCCTGATCTGCGGTGTTTCGTCGATCAGGGCCAGTACCCTTTCTCCTGCCGCAATGCCGGAGTGAATGCTGCTGAACGCGCCTGAAATGGCCTTGGCCGGCCGCATCACCTGGGAAAACAGCGCTATATAGGCAATGAACTCCGCCGCATTCAAGCCGCCTTCGTTGGAGAGCACCAGCGAGCCGCCATACAGTACGATCAGCGAAACCGTGGTAATACCCATGAACTCGGAAACGGGAGAGGCCAGCTGCTGCCGCCGCGCCATGGCGCGCACAATATTTGAATAGTGCTCGTTTTCCTTGTTGAACCGGTGTTTGATGAAGTTTTCCGCCCTGAACGCCTTGATGATCTTGATCCCCGCCAGTGCTTCGTCAAGATAGCTGATCATGTTGCCGTAAGAAATGTGGGATTCAATGGCCTGCTGCTTCAGTTTTCTCACAATGCGCGATATGATCAGGCCAGATACCGGTATCACCAGCAAAGACACCAGCGTGAGCTTGTAAGAGATAATAAACAGCAGTACCACGTAGATCAGCAATGTAAGCGGCTCCTTGAAGATCACCTGCAGCGTGCCGGTAACGGTGTATTGCACCACCTGCACGTCAGACGCTACCTTGGAAATGATCTCGCCCTTCCGCTCATTGTTGAAAAAGCCCAGGTGCAGGCCCATGATGTTGTCAAATACAGAGCGCCGCAGGTTCAGCAGGGTATTGATGCGGAGGTTCTCCATGGTGCGCTCCGAGAGGTAACGGAAAATATTGCCCAGCAGTACAGAAGTTACAATGGTGATGCAAACATACAGCAGCGTACGCTCCAGCCCGTAGCGCGCATTAGCCAGGTTGGAGTAATAATTAAGCATCTTGAAAATGTCAAATGGGCTGTCTGGCTTCACAATAGTCTGCCCCACCTCATGCTGGCTGAACAGCGTGTTGAGCAGCGGCGCCAGCAGCGCCAGGTTGAGGGTGCCGAACACCACAGCCAGGAAGGTAAAAATAATATAGGGTATCGCGTATTTTCCTATCGGTCTCGCAAAAGATAACAGCCTGAAGTATGTCTTCATATATAGTTAAGTCGAACAAATATAATAAATAATTAATGATTCGTATGCCATTACAGCCTCAGCGAATTTTCCGGGCTGTCCAGAGCGTATCGAAACTGCGGTAAAAACGAAAGTTGGCAGAAGGCATTACTAGGTTGTTTACCACAAAAGTAGAGCCAAGGTCTGTACTTTCGGCATAATAATCATGAAAAGCGATCCAGCCGCCCGGCGCCAGCCTGGGGGCATATTGCTCAAAATCCGCTATGCAGCCGGGTATGGAGTGGTCTCCGTCTATGAACAGCAGGTCAATTTTTTCGAAATCGCCGGCAAACTGGCTGGAGTAACCCTGTTTGACGTTGATCTTGTGGAGTACGCCCAGCCGGCTCATATTTTCCCGGAACAGGGCCAGCAGGTCTGTATCGGCCTTTTTTTGCATGTACTCCTGCTCGCTCCGCAGGTCAAAGCCGCCGGAGGCATTAAACGGGTCTATGGCATGAATGGTGCCGGAGCGGAGGCCGCGGGCCAGGCAATAGGTACTTTTGCCCTGCCAGCTTCCTATTTCCACTACCGTGGCATGGGGCGGCAGTTTGGAGGCCAGCAGGTACAGGCCCAGCGCTTCATTGGGTGTTAGCCAGCCGTCTATTGCTTCAAATGCACTGATCTTTTTCCGTATGCGGTTTTCAATAAAGTTGCCAAACATGGTGCTAAAATACGGTAAATCAGTTATTCGCCTTCCCACTCCCGGTAAAACCGGTCCAGGAAACCCTCCATATAGCGGTGGCGTTCTTCCGCCAGGCGGCGCCCGGTAGCGGTGTTCATACGGTCTTTCAGCAACAGCAGTTTTTCGTAAAAATGATTGATGGTGGGGGCGGAAGAATGTTTGTACGCTTCTTTGGTCATTTGCAGATTGGGCGGTATGGCGGGGTTGTACAGCGCGCGGTTCTTGAACCCGCCATAGTTGAAGGCGCGGGCAATGCCAATGGCGCCCATGGCGTCCAGCCGGTCCGCGTCTTGCACCACGCCCATTTCGGGAGAATAAAAGGACCGTTCTTCCAGCCCGTTCTTGAAAGACATGTGGCGGATGATGTTTTCCACATGCGTGGCAATGTCTGCGGGTATGTTGTGCGCTGCCATGAATGCGGCGGCTTTGGCGGGGCCTATGTGCTCGTCTCCCTGGTGAAACTTGGGGTCTGCAATATCATGCAGTAGGGCGGCCAGCTCCACCACCAGCATGTTGGCTTTTTCTTCGGCGGCTATCTGCCGGGCCTGCCGCCATACCCTGTAAATATGCCACCAGTCGTGGCCGCCTTCCGCGCCTGCCAGCTCTTGCTGTACAAATGCCGCGGTGGTGTCTATGATAGTCGGGTTATTGGCCATATTGCCTGATCCAGTTAATGATTTCCGTTTCTATGATGGTGAATATTTCGGGTTTGTACAATCCAAGGTCATGCCCTTCACCGTCTATGGCCACCAGCCGGTAGGGAACGGCCAGTTCCTCCAGTTTATCGGCCATGATCTCTGACTGGCTGTACAGCACCACGGCGTCCGCGGTACCATGTATCAGCAGGCTGGGTATGTTCCTGGCCTGTTTCACGGGACTGGCCGCGGCAAACTGCGGGGCCAGCGGCTGGTTGGGCACGTATGTTGCGCCGGTCACGTTGAAAATGGCTGGCCCCAGGCCCACGGATGCGGCGTAGTTCAGCATGGTGAGGTCTGTAAGGTCTGTGGGGCCGGAAAGGGAAATGATGCCGGTGATAAGCTGCTGCTGGTCATATTTGTACCCGTACAGCAATGCCATATGAGCGCCGGCGCTGGCGCCGCAGATCACGTAATTCCTGCTGCGGATGCCCCAGGCCGCGGCATAGCCGGAACACATCGTAACGGCCTTGTGCACGTCTTCCATCAGTTCCCCGTAATGCACGCTGGCGCTGGCGTAACGGTAGCTGAGGGAAACGCTGCCGATGCCGCGTTCCAGCAGCAGCTCCTGGAAGCCCTTCATATCTTCCTTGTTGCCCGCCATCCATGCGCCGCCATGTACCAATACTACAAACGGCGTTTCGGCGCTGCGGTTGGCAGGCAGGTATACGTCCATCTTGTTCCGGGCGTGCGGGCCGTAAATTACATTGCTGAGCCTGGCCTCCTGGCCCAGCGGGGGCGGAGGGGCTTCTTTTTTGGAACAGGCGGTGAATAAAATGATGCTCGCATAAAGGAGCCAGGTCATAGGTTTCATCCCTATAAATGTATGAAACCCATGGCTGTTTTTATGATTTTTCCAGGATTTCCTTCAGTTTTTCCAGTACCATGGCCCAGTTGGTATTGGAATGCTCCAGTTCCTTTTCGGAGTGGATATTGTCCTGGGAGAGGGTCACCATGGTTTTGGCCGGTTATTCGTCTTTCCATTCATCCGCATTTTTAATGCCCAGCGGGCCGGGGCGGAAAACCGGGTCGAGGCCTGCCTTCCGTTGCGCCTTGTAGTCTTTGAGAGCTTTGAGCGCGGGCCTTTGCAGCAGGAGGATGGCTATGATGTTCAGCCAGGCCATGAGGCCCACGCCAATGTCTCCCAGCGTCCAGGCGAGGGTGGCGGTTTTGATCGAGCCGTAAAAGGTGGTGACGAGTATAACGAGGCGCAGCATCCAGGTAAGCCACGGTTTTTTACCGGGTTTATTGAGGTAGCTGAGGTTGGTCTCGGCTATATAATAATACGCCATGATGGTGGTGAACGCAAAAAAGAGCAGGGAAATGGCTACAAAGCCTGCGCCGATGGAAGGAAAGTGAGCGGATACCGCATATTGTGTAAAGGCCGGCCCTGTTTCCACGCCGGGGAGGTGTTCTACCAGGAAACCGCCGGCTGGGTTGATCACGTTGTACTGGCCGGTGAAGAGGATCATGAAGGCGGTAGCGCTGCAAACGAACAGCGTGTCTACATACACGGAAAAAGCCTGTACCAGCCCCTGTTTTGCGGGGTGGCTCACTTCCGCCGCCGCGGCCGCGTGCGGCGCTGTGCCCTGGCCCGCCTCATTGGAATAGATGCCGCGCTTTACGCCCCAGGCTATGGCCGAGCCGAACACGCCGGAGAAAGCGGCCTCCAGGTTAAAGGCGGAGCGCAGTATCAGGGAGAGAACGGAAGGCACCTCCCGGATGTTGATGGCGATAATGACCAGCGCCATCAGGATGTATGCGCCCGCCATGAACGGCACTACAAATTCCGCCACCTTTCCGATGCGCTTTACGCCGCCGAAAATGATGAGCCCCAGCAGCAGGGTGATCACGCCGCCGGTAACGGCTACGGGTATATTAAAAGCATGGGCCGCGCTTTGAGAAATGCTGTTGCTCTGCACGCCCGGCAAAAAGACAGCCGTGGCCAGGATGGTGGCTACGGCAAACAACATGGCGTACCACTTTGTGCCCAGGCCTTTTTCTATATAGAAGGCCGGGCCGCCCCTGAACTGCCCGTCTTTCAATTGTTTGTAGATCTGCCCCAGTGTAGCCTCAATAAATGCGGAGGCCGCGCCCAGGAAAGCGATCAGCCACATCCAGAATACGGCGCCGGGGCCGCCCATGGCTATGGCCGTGGCCACGCCGGAAATGTTGCCGGTACCTACGCGGCCCGCTATGGCAATGGAAAATGCCTGGAAGGACGTAACGCCTTTGTCTGAGGCTTTGCCGCCGAAAAGCAGGGTTACCATGTCTTTCAGGTACCGCACCTGCAGGAAGCGGGTCATAAAAGAGAAATAGATGCCCACGCCGAGGCAGAGGATGATCAGTGCGTTGCTCCAGATAACGTCATTGATGGCGGTAACGATTTTTTCCATATGCTGGCAGGTCTGATGTTGGTTGAACAGGTGTAAAGGGATGCAAAATACAGTTTTCCTAACTATAATCAGGAAAGGATACTGACCTGTATCATCCCAACGCGTTTGTAAACTTAGTATTTTTACTGTATGGATGATTTCCTCGCCGCACGGTCCCAAATGGCCCTTTCCCTGGGCTTTCATATCATCTTTGCCTGTATTGGCATGGTGATGCCTTTTTTTATGGCCGTTTCCCACTACAAATGGCTCCGCACAGGAGATGAAGTATATAAACAGGTGACGAAAGCCTGGAGCAAGGGCGTGGCTATTTTTTTTGCCACCGGCGCCGTGTCCGGCACGGTGCTCTCTTTTGAACTGGGGCTGTTGTGGCCGGTGTTCATGGAGCATGCGGGCCCTATTTTCGGTATGCCGTTCTCGCTGGAGGGAACGGCGTTTTTTATTGAGGCTATTGCCCTGGGCTTTTTCCTGTACGGCTGGGACCGCTTCAACCGCTGGTTTCACTGGGTAACGGGCGTGGTGGTAGGGGTCAGCGGCCTGGTATCGGGCATCCTGGTGGTGGCTGCCAACGCCTGGATGAACAGCCCCGCCGGGTTCGACTACGTGAACGGCCAATACCTGAATATAGACCCCATGAAGGCCATGTTCAACAACGCCTGGTTTTCCCAGGCGCTGCATATGTCCGTGGCCGCCTTTGTAGCCACCGGTTTTGCGGTGGCGGGCATTCACGCGCTGATGATGCTGAAGGGAAAGAACATCGCCTTCCATGCCCGCGCGTTTCGTATAGCCGCCATATTTGGTGCGGTGGCGGCCCTGCTGCAACCCCTCAGCGGAGATATTTCGGCCAAAGACGTGGCCAAACGCCAGCCGGCAAAACTGGCGGCCATGGAAGCCCATTTTCATACGGAAGAAAAAGCGCCGCTCATAATAGGCGGTATTGTGGATGAAAAGAACGGGAAAGTAGACTATGCGCTGAGAATACCGGGCATGCTGAGTTTTCTGGCCCATGGCAATTTTACAGCGGAAGTGACGGGGCTGGACCAGGTGCCGGTAGAAAACCGCCCGCCCATAGCGGTAACGCATTATGCGTTCCAGGTAATGGTGGGGCTGGGCATGGCGCTGGTGCTGGTATCCTTGCTGTATTTTATTGCGCTCTGGAAAAAGAAAAGCTGGCTGCAGGGCCGCTGGCTGCTGAAACTTTTTGTGATAGCCACGCCCATGGGCTTTATTGCCGTGGAAGCGGGGTGGACGGTCACGGAAGTAGGCCGCCAGCCCTGGATCATCCACGGCATTATGCGTACGGCGGATGCTGTTACGCCCATGCCGGGCATTGTATATTCTTTTTACATTTTCACCGCGGTGTATATTTCACTGTCTTTGATCGTGGCCTTTTTGCTGTACCGCCAGATCAAAATGGTGGACAAACTCTATAACTGACTATGCTCTACGTTGTAATTGTATACCTCTGGGCGGCCATTCTGCTGTACCTGCTGCTGGGCGGGGCGGATTTTGGCGCGGGCATCATTGAGTTCTTCACCTCGCGCCGCAACCGCAGCCGCACGCGGAGAACCATGTACCAGGCCATTGGCCCGGTATGGGAGGCCAACCACATGTGGCTGATCATCACCATTGTGATCCTCTTTGTTGGTTTCCCGAAGATCTACACTACTATGTCCGTGTACCTGCACATTCCGCTCACCGCCATGCTGCTGGGCATTATAGCCCGCGGCACCGCCTTTGTGTTCAGGAATTACGATGCCGTGAAAGACGACCTGCAAAAGCTCTACAGCCGCATTTTTGTTTATTCCAGCGTGATCACGCCTTTCTTCCTGGGCATCATTGCGGCCAGCACGGTATCGGGCAGCGTAGACCCTGCCGCGGAAGATTTCCTGAGCGCGTACGTGTTCAGCTGGCTCAACTGGTTCTCCGTAACGGTAGGTTTCTTTACGGTGAGCATCTGCGGTTTTCTGGCGGCGGCGTTCATTATTGGTGAAACGAATAATGAAGAAGACCGGGGGTTTTTCACCCGCAAGGCCAAGTGGATGCTGGCGGCGGCCGTGGCCTGCGGCGTGCTGGTGTTCACAGCGGCCTATATGCAGGGCGTGCCGCTGGTGGAATGGATATTCGGCAAGCCGGGCGGCATTCTGGCCATCTCGCTGGCCAGCCTCTCGCTGCCTTTCCTCTGGTATGGACTGGAAAAGGGAAAAACGGTGCTGATCAGGCTGGCGGCAGGTTTTGAGGTGACCATGATCCTGTTTGCCGCTACCTACCGCCACTTCCCGAACATAGTGCTGCTCAAGGGCGGGGGATACCTCTCCCTGCTGGAACACCAGGGGCAGGACAAAACGATTGACGCCCTGGCATGGGCGCTGCTGCTGGGCAGCATCTTCATACTGCCGGCGCTGTTTTATCTGTTGTACAGCTTTGAAAAAAAGAGACCGGTACGGTAGCCATACCGTTCAACCCTGCAGAACGGTACCGGCAGCGGCAGTCTGGCGGGGCTTTTGTGCAGCGGATACTTTTAACAAAATGTTAAAAACTTGCCGCTCGTCATTTTACCGTTTTTATTTCCAAGATGGTTCTCATAGCTTTGCACCGGATTAACTTCATTCGCTAACTGACATGACACTAGACAGGCCCATCTTGCAAAAGGTGCTGTTTTTATTTCTCTTTCTCTGTATGCAGCACGCAACCGGTTTCATACCGGGGCTTTCTGCGTCTATGGAAGCAAAGGCATGTGTAAAGCGGGACCAGGTCAAGCCTTTACTGGTTGAGTTGCAATCTGCGTTCCACCTTCCGCCAAAATATCTGCCTGCAGATACGGAAGATGACTGGGCCAGCATCCGCAATTCCCAGAACCGCCGCAGGCTCCGCTTTTACCAGGCCGCTGCCAACCAGCAATTCAACTTTTCCCCGCGCACCGTACATTTCGCGTACGAACATTCCCATGCGGTAATTGCAGAGGAGAAAAAAGCCGGTGAGTACCAGCACCACGATTCATTTTTACCGGCGTACTACAAGTTCCTTTTCAGGTATACCCTGTTTTGATCCCCCATCCGTTCCATCCTTTTTTCCTTTCTCACCAGACCGATACACCGGGCATTTACCGGTAATGAAGATTTTTTGACTGTTGCGGCCACCCGGCTGCTCCAAATACTTATGTACTCATGCGTCACTTAACAGGACTCACCATTATTGCTATGACCGCAACCCTCGGCGGCTGTATTACCAAAGGAGGATCAGTGAACAATGAAAACGATGTGCAATCGTTCCCGGTGGTGCAACTGGCGGTTACAGACACCGTACTGCATCACCTCTACGTGGCAGACATACAAGCCGTCCGCAATGTAGACGTACGCGCCCGTATCAACGGTTTCCTGAACAAGATATATGTAGATGAAGGGCAGCACGTGAACAAGGGGCAGTTGCTGTTCAGCCTCAACGATGAGGAGTACCAGGCCAACCTGGCCCGCGCCAAAGCCGCCCTTAGCAGCGCTATTGCGGAAGCCAAGGCGGCACAACTGGAGGTAGACCGGGTAAAGCTGCTGACAGACAAGAAAGTACTGGCCAAAACGGAGCTGGAAGTAGCACAGGCCCGTCTGGCTGCCTTTAACGCCAAAATAGAAGAGGCCCGCTCCGCAGAGGCCAACGCAGCCACCCATCTGTCTTACACCAGCATCCGCGCGCCGTTTGACGGGTTCATAGACCGCATTCCCCTCAAAACCGGCAGCTACGTTACGGAAGGCAACCTGCTCACTACCGTGTCTGACATCGGCGAAATGTACGCCTACTTCAACGTGTCCGAAACGGAATACCTGGAGTATTCCCGCAGCAAGGAATCCAAAAACGACCGTGAAGTGAAGCTCACGCTGGCAGACGGCAGCCCGTACCCTTATATGGGGAAAATTGAAACGGTGGAAAGCGAGTTTGAAGAAAACACCGGCTCCATTGCTTTCAGGGCACGCTTCCCTAACCCGAAGCAGCTGTTGAAACACGGCGCCAGCGGCAAGATAGTGCTCACCAACAAACTGGAGAACGCGCTGCTGTTGCCGCAGAAGGCGGTGTTTGAAATGCAGGACAAAAACTATGTATACATACTGGACTCGGCCAACCAGGTTAAAATGAAAAGTTTTGAGCCGCAAGCCCGCATTCACCATTCATACATTGTGCATGCCGGGCTGAAGCCGGGCGAAAAGGTGGTGTACGAAGGCGTGCGCAACCTCCGCGAAGGCATGACCATCAAGCCGGAACTGGTGAAGCTGGACTCATTGCGGTCGCTGTAAGCGCCTGCTATTTTTTTCATTTTAAACGAATCTGAAACGGTATGTTCGATACTTTTATCAGGCGGCCTGTATTGTCGCTGGTGATTTCTTTGTTTATAATTTTGCTGGGGCTGCTGGCGCTCTTCGGGCTGCCGGTCACCCAGTTCCCGGATATTGTGCCGCCGTCTGTAACGGTAACGGCCAAGTACACCGGCGCCAACGCTGAAGTGTGCGCCAATGCCGTGGCCATTCCGCTGGAGCGCGCCATCAACGGCGTACCGGGCATGACGTACATGACCTCCGTATCCAGCAATAACGGCATTACGCTCATTACCATATTTTTCAACGTAGGCACAGACCCTGACCTGGCGGCGGTGAACGTGCAGAACCGCGTGTCTACCATCATTGACGAGCTGCCGGAGGAAGTGATCAAGGCGGGCGTTACCACGGAAAAAGAGGTGAACAGCATGCTGCTGTACCTCAACATCATGAGTGAAGACCCCGCGCTGGACGAGAACTTCATCTACAACTTTGCAGACATCAACGTGCTCAAGGAGCTGAAAAGGATAGACGGCGTAGGCTTCTGCGAGATCATGGGCGCCAAGGAATACGCCATGCGCGTATGGCTGCAGCCTGACCGGATGCTGGCCTACAACGTGTCCGCCCAGGAAGTGATAGACGCTATCCGCCGCCAGAACATTGAGGCCGCGCCGGGTAAAACGGGTGAAAGCTCAGACAAGGCCCCGCAAATGCTGCAATATGTACTGCGCTATACCGGCAAGTTCTTCAAGCCGGAAGAATATGCGGACATTATTATCCGCGCGGATGAAAGCGGTTCTGTACTGCGCCTCAAAGACGTGGCGGATGTAGAGTTCGGCGCGCTCACCTACAGCATGGTATCCAAAACGGACGGCAAACCTTCCGCTTCTATCATGCTCAAACAGCGCCCCGGTTCCAATGCGCAGGAGGTGATCGAGAACGTGAAGCTGCGTATGGAAGAGCTGAAAAAGGCCTCCTTCCCGCCCGGCATGACCTATAATTTCAACTATGACGTGTCCCGCTTCCTGGATGCCTCTATCCATGAGGTGGTGCGCACCCTTTTTGAAGCCTTCATACTGGTGTTTATTGTGGTGTTCCTCTTTTTGCAGGACTTCCGCTCCACGCTCATTCCCACATTGGCCATTCCGGTGGCGCTCATAGGCACCTTTGCGTTTATGCAGCTCATGGGCTTTTCCATCAACCTGCTCACGTTGTTTGCCCTGGTGCTATCCATTGGTATTGTGGTAGACAATGCCATTGTGGTGGTGGAGGCCGTACACGCCAAGATGATGGAAACGCACCTCCCCGCCCTGCAGGCTACGCTGGCTTCCATGAAGGAGATCAGCGGGGCGGTGGTGGCCATTACGCTGGTCATGTCTGCCGTGTTTGTGCCGGTGGCGTTCCTTTCCGGGCCGGTGGGCGTGTTTTACCGGCAGTTCTCGCTTACGCTGGCTTTTGCCATCATCATATCCGGCATCAACGCCCTTACGCTTACGCCCGCGTTGTGCGCGCTCATGCTCCGGCACAACCCCGGCGCGGCCTTGAAGCAGAACCCGCTCCAGCGTTTCTTCAACGGCTTCAACCGCGGCTACAACGCCACAGAGCGCGGCTATAAACGCCTGATCGGCCGTATGGCCGGCCGCCGCATGCTCACGCTGGTATTGCTGGTTGGGTTCTTTGTGCTCACCTGGGGCGCTTCCGCCATTTTGCCGGGCGGTTTCATTCCCATGGAAGACCAGGGCATGATCTACGTGAACGTAACCACGCCCAATGGCGCCACGGTAGAAAGAACGTCTGCCGTGCTGGACGAGGTGCAGAGAACGGCAGACGGTATAGATGCCGTGGAGTCTGTGTCTACGCTGGCGGGCTTCAGCCTGGTGAACGATGTGGCTGGCGCCTCCTACGGGATGGGCATGATCAATCTCAAACCCTGGAACGAGCGCTCGCAGTCGGTAGACGACCTGATAGCAGCCTTGCAGGAAAAAACGAAACATATCAAGGACGCCACCATAGAATACTTTCCGCCGCCCACGGTGCCCGGCTTTGGTAATGCCAGCGGTTTTGAGCTGAGAGTACTGGACCGCACCGGCGCAGATGATCTGCAGCAGACGGCAGACGTGACCAACAAATTTATTGACGCGTTAAAAAAACGCCCGGAAATAGGCAGCGCCTTTACCAGCTTCGACCCTGAGTTCCCGCAGTACATGATACATGTAGACCAGGCCATGGCGGCCAAAAAGGGCGTGAGCGTGGAGAACGCCATGAGCACCCTGCAAACCCTGCTGGGCAGCTTCTACGCGTCTAACTTTATCCGCTTCGGGCAGATGTACAAGGTGATGGTGCAGGCCTCGCCCAACTTCCGCACCAAGCCGGAAGATGTGCTGAACCTGTATGTGAAGAACGATAAAGGGGAAATGGTGCAGTACTCCAACTTTGTGAAGCTGGAAAGGGTGTACGGCCCAGAACAGCTCACGCGCTACAACATGTACACCTCCGCCATGATCAATGGAGACGCCGCGCCCGGCTACAGCAGCGGCGAGGCCATCAAGGCCATTGAAGAGACCGCCGCCACGGTATTGCCGCGCGGCTTCAGTTTTGAATGGAGCGGCATGACGCGTGAACAGGTACTGTCTGGCAATCAGGCCATTTATATTTTCGGCATCTGCCTCCTGTTCGTATACCTGCTGCTGGCCGCGCAGTACGAGAGCTTCCTGCTGCCGCTGCCTGTGCTCTTGTCTTTACCCGCCGGCATATTCGGCGCTTTCCTTTCCCTGAAGGTGGCCGGGCTGGAAAACAACATCTATGCGCAGGTAGCGCTGGTCATGCTGATAGGCCTGCTGGGCAAGAACGCCATTCTTATTGTGGAGTTTGCCATTCAGCGCCAGAAGCAGGGATTGACCGTGCTGAAGGCGGCCATAGAAGGCGGCGTGAGCCGTTTGCGCCCCATCCTCATGACCTCTTTTGCCTTTATTGCGGGCCTGGTGCCGCTGGTAATTGCCAGCGGGGCAGGGGCCATGGGCAACCGCTCCATTGGTACGGCCGCCGCAGGGGGCATGTTGATAGGCACCCTGTTCGGGGTAGTGGTGATACCGGGCTTGTACGTATTGTTTGCCGTGATGAAAAACAGGAAGAAGAAAAAGATGAAGATAAAACCCGTACCCGCCGTGATACTGTTGCTGGTGCTGGCCGTAGCGGGCTGCCGTATGCCGCAGGACCTGCAGCTGCCGGAACAGACCGCCCTGCCCGCCACATTTGAAGGGCGGCAGGCAGACAGTACGGGCATTGGCAGCATGGACCGCAAAGCCTTTTTTGCGGACCCTTACCTGCAAAACCTGCTGGATACGGCCGCGCGCAACAACCGGGATGCCCTTGTGGCCATACAGCGCATGCGGGTATCGGAAGCACAGCTCATGATGGCGGCCAAAGCATGGCTGCCGTCATTGAACGCTTCCATCAGCGGCGGCGTGAACAAGTATGGGGATTATACGATGGACGGGGTGGGCAACTACGATACCAACCTGTCTCCGAATATTGACAAAGACCAGCGCATCCCGTCTCCGGCCGTGCCGGATTATTTTGCCGGGTTGCAAAGTTCCTGGGAAATAGACCTCTGGGGCAAGCTGAAGAGCAGGAAAAAGGCGGCCTATGCCCGCTTCCTGGCCAGCCGTGAGGGGCTGCGGCTGGTACACACCCAGCTGGCCGCGCAGGTGGCCGGCATGTATTACCAGCTTATGGCGCTGGATTATGAATGGAACGTGATACAGAAAAACATCGTGCTGCAGGAGGCCGCCATTGGTACAATAAAAGTACAGCAGGAGGCCGGCCGCGCCACCGCATTGGCCGTACAGCAGTTTACGGCGCAGCTGCTCAATACCAAAGCGCTGGCGTATGGCGTACAGCAGCACCGCCTGCAGCTGGAAAACCAGCTTAACACCTTGCTGGGCCGGCTGCCGCAACCTATTGCCCGCAGCAGCTCTCTGCTGGAAGCGCCGCTGCCGCCCGCGCTGAGAACGGGCGTACCCGCGCAAATGCTGCAGCGCCGGCCTGATGTACAGCAGGCCATGTTGGGGTTGCGGGCCGCCAAAGCAAATGTGAACGCGGCCAAAGCGGACTTTTTGCCTTCCCTGAACATTACGGCCTCCCTGGGCTACAATGCTTTCAAGGCGGGCCTCCTGTTCCAGAGCCCCGCATCTATTGCATACGGCATACTGGGCGGCATCACCGCGCCGGTGTTCAATAAAAAACAATTAAAAGCGCAATACGGCATTGCTACCGCAGAAGGGGTATCGGCGTTTTATGACTACCGCCAGGCCATCATCAACGGCTACCAGGAGGTGATGACCTCGTTGAACCGTGTATCCAACGCGCAGGAAGCGTTTGCGCTGAAAGAAAAAGAAGTGCTTGTGTTGAAGGAGGCCGTATCTACCGTTGGGGACCTGTTTGCCACAGGCTATGCGAATTACCTGGAAGTGATCAATACCCAGAAAAGTGTACTGGAGGCAGAACTGGCGCTCACCCAGTACCGCAGGGAAGTTTTCCTCGGTACTATTGAGCTTTACCGCGCCCTGGGCGGTGGTACGGAATAGGGAGAAAAGGCCGGCAGATGATGGCCGGCCTTTCTTTTTTATGCCGTTAACGGAAGGTGATGGTAAAACGGGTATCGCCGGGCGCCACCGTTTCCAGTGAAAAGGCCCAGCCGTGGTTCAGCAGTATTTCACGCACCAGGGTAAGGCCAATGCCCTGGCCGTTGGGTTTGGTGCTGTAAAAAGGAGAGAAAATGTTTTCCGCGGCTTCGGGCGCAATGCCCGCGCCGGTATCTGATACCACCAGCCCGTGCTCATGGGCGCTCAGGCAAATGGCTCCTTTGCCGGTAATCGCTTCCAGGCTGTTTTTGATGATGTTGATCAATGCCTGTTCCAGCTGCAGGGCGTCTGCCATGATCAGCGGGGCCGGGCCAGGGGCCAGTGCCAGCGTAAACGCCACAGACCGTTCCGCCGCGCGGGCTTCCATCAGGGTAGATACGGAACGGAGCAGGGCATACAGGTCTGTTCGTTTTTTGGCGGGTGGCGGCAGTTTCACCAGGTCCGCAAAATTACGCATGAAAGCGTTGAGGTGATGGTTGCGGTTGATGGCCACTTCCAGCGCGGAAGCATGCTGCGGGCCAAGCGGGGCCGCGGCTTTAAGGGTTGAGGCCATAATGGAGTTCACCGGGCCTATGGTATTGTTCACCTCGTGCGCCATCATCCTGATCACCTTTTCATATACTTTCTTTTCAGCGCGCAGTATTTCTTCCGTCAGTTCCTCTATCATCACAAAATGCCGGGGAAAACCCCGGTCTATGAAATGAGACTTCTGCAGCTTGTACGCGTTCACGCCGGAAAAGGAAATGATGTCTGATTCCCCGGAGCGCAGGGCATGCACCGCGGGCATAAAAGGATGCCGCTCCATCAGCTGCGCGGCGCGCGGGTTCATCTGCAGCACGTTGTTGTCATAGTCCATGATGATGATGCCGGTGGGAGAGGTCTGTATCAGTTTCTCCAGGAAAAAATGCTGCTGTTCCTGCAGGGTCCTTTCCTTGCGCAGCTCGTCCATCATCTGGTTATATACCTGTATCAGCTGGTCCATTTCATACTGGCCGGTGAGGCGGAACCTGACGGAAAAATCTTTGTCCTGCATGGCCTCTATGCCCTGCATCAGTGTTTTCAGCGGCTGCAGCAACTGGTGGTAGAGGCGCCAGGCAATGACCAGGGAAACGAGTATCACCGCTTCGGAAATAATGAACAGCAGCTTGTTTTCCCTGAAAATGAAATAGGAGAGCACCAGCGCCAGTATGTGCAGGATGCTCACAAACAGGATGTATTTAGTCCGCAGTTTCATCGTAGGGAATGTTGTATTTTTCAAGCCGCCGGTACAAGGCGCTGCGGGTAAGCCCCAGCGAAACAGCGGCTTTGGCTATCTTGTGGTGGTGGAACTGCATGGCTTTCCGGATCATTTCCACTTCCAGCTCTTCCAGCGTTACCATGCCTACGCCCGGCAATTGCAGATGGCCCTTTTTGACGGGAGACAGCTCCAGCTGCCGGCTGAGATCTTCCACGTCCAGCAGGTCAGTTTTGCTGACCAGGATGGTCCTTTCCACCAGGTTCTTCAACTGGCGGATGTTACCGGGCAACGGCAACTGCTGCAGCCATTTCATGGCGGCCCTGGTCACGGAGAGGCCGGGCCTGCCGTAGATCTCCCGCAGGTTGCGGATGAAGCTGTTCACCAGCAGGGGAATGTCTTTGGGCCTTTCCCGCAGGGCGGGCAGGTGAATGGTGATGAGGTTGATGCGGTACAGCAGGTCTTCCCGGAAGCTGCCTTGCGCCACCATGTCTCCCAGCGGTTTGTTGGTGGCGCAGATCACCCGTACGTCTGTGGTTTTAGTACGGCTGCTGCCCAGTACCTCGTACGTCCGGTCTTGCAGTACGCGCAGCAGCTTTACCTGGCTGCCGGCGTCCAGGTCCCCGATCTCGTCCAGGAAAATGGTGCCCTTGTTGGCCAGCTCAAAGCGCCCCACCCGGTCAAAGCGGGCATCTGTAAAGGCGCCGCGCAGGTGGCCGAACATCTCGCTTTCGAACAGGGTGGTGGAAATACCGCCCAGGTTCACTTTAATAAAAGGTTTGTTGCGGCGCAAGCTGTTCTGGTGAATGGCTTCCGCCACCAGCTCCTTGCCCGTACCGCTTTCTCCGGTAATGAGCACGGAGGCGTCCGTTCCCGCCACGCGGCCAATGGTTTCCAGGATGTTGAGCACGGCGGGGTCTTCTCCTATGATGTGGGAAAAATGGTATTGTTCGTCCAGTTGGCGGCGGGAGAGGGGCTTTGCTTTCCTGTCACGCAGTTCCAGCAATGTTCTGATAGACTGGAGCATGTTGTCGTTGCTCCAGGGTTTGGTGATAAAATCACCGGCGCCCAGCTTCATGCCCTGCACGGCCAGCGCAATGCTGCCCCAGCCGGTAATGAGTATCACGGGGAGGGAAGCATCGTGCCGCCTGATCTGTTCCAGCAGGGCCATGCCTTCCTGCCCGGTGGTGCCCAGGGAAAAATTGAGGTCTAGCAGGATGAGGGAGGGCCTTGTTTTTTGGAGAAAGGCCATGGCCTCTTCCGGCAGCCGCACGCCGGCCGCTTCGTACCCTTCCTGCCGCAACAGCAGCAGCAGGGAGGTCCTCACGGCCACGTCATCGTCAATGATCAATATCATAGTGCAGTAAAAATAGCATTAATTAATCTTCATGCAGCGCCACCGCCGGGTAAATGCCGGCCGCCTGCCTGCCGGGGTAAAAGGCGCACACCACCACCAGCGCGTAAATGAACAGCAGCGCCAGCAGGATGGCCGTGTAGTACACGCTTTCTTCCATGAAAAATACGTTCAGCAGCGGGAACTGTACGGCAAAGAACAGGCCCACCACCAGCGAAATGGTAGCCAGCACCAGCGTTTCACTGACCACCTGCCGGCTGATGCCCGCCCCTGTGGCGCCAACGGCGCGCCGCAGCCCTATTTCCGCCTTGCGTTTGCTGATGGTGTACCAGAGCACGCCAAACAGCCCAAGAGATACGTTGAGGATGAGGAAGCCGGCAATCACCCCGAAAACGATCAGCGGAATAAGGGTGATGTTATTCTTCACCACCCGCTTTTCATCCAGGTGCTCAATTTCTACGGTGGCGTCTTGCAAAATACCGGCTACCTGCTTGTAGAGGCGGCCTTCAAAGTTGGCGCCGGCGCCGGGTTTGATCCTGATGAGCATGCGGCTCAGCCAGGAGTAGGAACTACGGGTGGTGCGCTGGTAAAGGCCGGGGCCCAGCGGCTTGTAATCGCCTTTGTCTTTCATGTCCTGCACTACGCCAACTATGCGCGCGTCATGATCTCCCACCTTGATGGTTTTGCCAACCGGGTCTTCACCGGGGAAAAACATTGTTTCAAAGCTCCGGTTCACCACAATGGGTTCCAGCGCGGCGCCATCGTCTGCCCGGCCGTACCACCGGCCTTTTAACAATACCGGCTTCAGCACGCCAACGTAATCGTCATCGGCGGAAAAATGGTCTACCTGGGCGGTCTTGTTATTGCGGGTGATAACGGAATTGTTCATGGACATGGTGAACGGGCTGTTGTTGCTCACAAAAGAAACGGCCGCTACCTCGGGCGCATGGCTGATGGTACGTTTTACCATTTCATAAAAGAGCGCCAGGGAGTCTTTGTCCGCACCGCTGCGGTCTTTATCGTAATAACTGAGCGCCCATACATTTTCGTGGTCAAAACCCATGGGGCGCTGATAGTTTTTGTAATTATACACGGCGAGGGTAAATACAGCGAACATAATGAGGAACGAAAAAAGGATCTCCACCATCAGCAGGAAATGCTGTTTCTTTTTGTTCCATATCAGTTTAAAGAGATGTTTCAGCATGTTGTGTCGGTTTTAATTGGCTTTTAATGCGGATACCACCTGCATGCGGCTCATGCGCCAGGCGGGGAATACGCCAGACAGCAGCCCGAACACGAGGCAGGCCAGTACAAATGCGGCCAGCACGGTGAAATTGATGGTGAGATGAGCGTTGGGGATGAGCCGGCTGCTGTTCACCATGGCCAGTATCACCCCGCTCAGCAGCAGCCCCAGCAAGCCGCCCAGGAAGGTGAGAATGAGGTTTTCCACGATGAACTGGATGGCCAGCGTACCGGACGAAGCGCCGAAAGCCTTGCGCACACCTATTTCGGAAGAGCGTTCCATGATGCGGCTGGTGTTGATGTTCACGAGGTTGATGGTGGGCAGCAGCATGAACAGGAACACAAAGATGCTGATATAAATGATAAAGCGCGGAACACCGGAACTGCCGCTGGCCTTGCCGCCCAGCACGCGGGCAAAGCTGGCCAGGTAAGTGTCTGCGGAGCCTTGTATGGAGTTGAACGAAGCGGTGTCTAGCGGTACCTTGCTGATCATGGCGGCATACTCTGCCTGCATGGCGCCCAGGTCTTTTGCGGTACGGCCCAGCAGTATGGCGGTGTAGCTGCCGTTGTACCCCTTGTTGGCCATGTCCGTGGCCGAGAGCGAATAAGGAAGGTACATGTCCGCATAGGAATACAGCAGCGTTTTGGGCACATTGTCTACCACGCCGATCACGCGGTACTGGATGTTGTTGGTCTGAATATACCGCCCCGTTACGGCCGGCGCGTCCCCAAAATAATTTTCCCGCGTTTCCCGGCTGATCACCGCCACCTTTTCCCCGGCGGCTATCTGCTGCTCACTATAAGGCCTGCCTTCAAGAAAGCGGAACTCCTGCACGTCCCAGAACGCCTGGTTGGTGTATTTGATGTTGATCACCAGCTTGCGGTTGTTCACGTACGTGTTGGTGGGGCCGAAAATGGAGGAAATGGCCACCTTTTCCGGCGTTTTGAGGGTGGTCACGAAGCGCTGCATGAAATACAGGCTGGGCGGCCCCTGGTTGTGGGACTGGTGCTTGCTGTGCTCCTGCACAATGGAGTTGACGTACAGGGAGCGGTGGCGTTTGTAGTCCGGGTAACCCGGGCTGAACAAGTGATCATAAAAGGCCGTGAGCACAATGAGGATGGCCAGGGTGAAGCTGATGCCGAACAGGCTGATGAAGGTGAAGAACTTTCTCCTTTTCAGCACGGCAATGGCTATTTTAAAATAGTTCTTGAGCATAAGGAAGGTTTATGGGTTATTGTACCTGCGCGCCGTCAAAGAGCCTTACCAGCCGGTGCGTTTTGCGGGCTATCTGCTCGTCGTGCGTGACCATTACAATGGTGGTGCCTTCCTGGCGGTTAAGGTGCAGGAGGATGTCCATCACTTCGTTGCCCATGGCACTGTCCAGGTTGCCGGTAGGCTCGTCTGCCAGAATGATCTCCGGCTGCCCCACAATGGCGCGGGCAATGGCCACCCGCTGTTTTTGCCCGCCGGAAAGCTGGGAAGGAAAGTGTTTGATGCGGTTGCTGAGGCCTACCTTCCCCAGCGCGGCGGTGGCCAGCGCTTTACGCTCGCGGGCGGTAGACTTCCGGTAGAGCAGCGGCAGCTCCACATTGTCCAGCACCTGCAGGTCGTTAATGAGGTGGTAGCTTTGAAAAATGAACCCGATCTTTTTGTTGCGGAAATGTGCCAGCTGTTTGTCTGACAGGTAGCCCGGCGTGCTGTCTGCAATGCGCACTTCGCCGCGGGTGGGCGCGTCCAGCAGGCCCATGATGTTCAGCAAGGTGCTTTTGCCGCAGCCGGAAGGGCCCATGATAGACAGGAACTCGCCTTTGGCAACGTTGAGGCTGATGCTGTTGAGCGCCAGCGTTTCTACCGTATCTGTACGGTATACTTTTTCTATGTTCTGTAAGCGGATCATACAATGAATTTATGGATAATCGATCTTTTGATTGTTTTCAAAATCGTATAAAGACAAACAGCGCAGTTCGTAATACGCCCCCCAGAAATCGCGGAGGGCCTGCACATAGTCCCGCTTGGCCTGGTCTTTTTCCTGGAAGGCAATGCTGAGATCTGTGATGCTGAGGTTGCCCAGCACGTACCGGTCCTGCGCGATCTGGTATTTTTCAGACGCAATGCTGTCTGCCGCGGCGGTGAGCGCCACCTGTCCCTTCATCATGTCAAACAGCGTTACCTGCGTGGTAACCGCATGCATGAAGTTGAGCTTGTCTTGCTCCACCGTATACTGCACCAGCTTCATATTGGCTTCCGCGGTGCGTATCCTGGAGCGGGAGCGGCCCCAGTCCAAGATAGGCACGGAAAACTCCAGCTGCACCACCTGCTGCTCCTGCGGGCTGCTGTATATTTTCGGGATGGTGGCGGCACTGTTGGAAAAACCCAGGTTGGCCGTGAGCGTGGCATTAAGCCCATTCTTGCCTTTGGCCAGCGCTACATCGCGCCGGGCTTCCACCATGCGGCGTACAAATGCGATGGCGTTGGCGTTGTTGGCATAGGCTTCCGCCAGCACCTTCCCGGCTGTTACCTGCATGTTGATGTTGGCGGGCGGCAGCTGCAGCATAATTTTGCCGGTTTGCTGCAGGCCGGTGTAGGAGCGGAGGTTGAGCATGGCTATTTCCATGTCCCTCCGTGCCGTGCCGGCAGACTTCTCCGCTTTCAGGTATTCCAGCTGCAGTTGCAGTATTTCGTTCCGGGATATTTTGCCGAGTGCGAACTTTTCATCCGCAATGCGCTGTATCTGCCGCGTGTTGGCCAGGTTGGTCTCCGCTATCTGGAAGTTGACCTGGGCCAGCAGCAGGTCAAAAAAATACCCGCTGGCCGTTATGGCCACTTCTTCCATGTCCGCAATGTATTGCTGGCGACTTTCCTCGTACCTGAGCGGTTCTGTTTTTTTGTCCCACTTCAGGGTGTTGAACTGGAAGAGCGGCTGGGAATAACCCAGCGTGTAGGGTATACCGTTATAGAGCGTGCTTTTCCGGTCAAAATCATCGAACCGCTGCAGCTCCGTGGCCCCGTAAATGGTACCGCCGGTGGCCGTGATGCCCTGGCTGAAAGCCAGGTTCAGGGTGGAGTTGTTATTATGCACCGGCTTGAACTCTATGGTGCCGTTAGGCTGCAGCACCGGCGAAAAACTTTTGCGGTAGCCCGGCAATGTGCCTGTAAGGGCCAGTTGCGGCTGGTAGTTGGAGCGAAAGCTGCGCCACTCCCAATATTTTGTTTCTTTTACCGTAGCCGCCTGGCGGGAGGCAATGGAACCGGCCTTTGCCATGTCTACCACCTGCAGCAGGGAGAGCACCAGGCTGTCTTGCGCGGCGGCGGCCGTATACAGCAGGGATAATATGCCTATCAGCGTTGTTCTCATTGGATGGCTATTTCACGGGCATGTTTAAATTCGCTCATGTCTGAAGTGATCACCACTTCGCCGGCCTGCACGTTGTTTTTCAGTTCTATGTAGTCAAAATTGCTGAGGCCGGTTTGCACCTGGCGGCGGTAAGCCTTGCCGTTTTTCACCACAAATACATCCTGCAGCCCCGCCGTTTTGAAGGCGGGCCCGTTGGCTACCCGCAGTACATTGCTGACGGTAGCGGTTACCAGGAACACTTCCGTTTTCATGCGGGGCCGCAGCAGGGGGTGGTTGCGTTGAAGCAGCGCAATATCGAAGGTGACCACGCCGTTCTGCACCGCGGGGTGTACGGTAGTGATGGCGCCTCTTACATCTTCACTGCCCACGCGTATAATGGCCGCCATGCCGCTGTGCAGGCGGTTGAGGTAGGTGTCTGAAATACTGCCGGTTACCTTGAAGCTGCCCAGGTCAGCGATCCTTACCAGTTCTTCACCTTCGCGGATGGCCGCGCCAATATTGCGGTTCACCCAGGTGATCACGCCGCCTCTGCCGGCGGTGATGGTAGCCCGGGAGAGTTTGCTGTACAGGGTTTGCAGCTCCTGCTGCTGAATGGCAATGGCTATCTGGGATTCCCGCATTTCCACCTGCATGGTTTGCTGTTTGCTTTTGATCTCGTTCTCCAGCTGCTCTTTTTCCAGCCGTGCCACTTTCAGTTCCATTTCCGCCTGCTCAATATCTTCCCGGGTGCCGCCGCCGGCTTTGAAGAGGCGGCGGGCGTTTTCCACGGCCGCCTGCAGGCTGCCGATGCGGAGCTGTTTGATGCTGTTGTTCGATTTCAGGTCAAAGTAACTTTTGTCCAGCTCCAGCTTGAGGCGCCGCAGATCGTTCTGTTTGGCTTCCAGCTGGAACTTCCCTTTTTCATATTCCGCCTGTGCCGCGGTTTTGTCCAGTTGCAGGATGGGCTGCCCGGGGGTAACGGTAGCGCCCGCATCCTGGTGGATCTCGCGGATGGCGGCGCTGATGGGGCTGGTGATCACTTCTTCAAACTCGGGCAATATTTCGCCGGAGGCGCTGATGGTGTTCTCCACGTTACCCCGCTCCACTGAGGCGGTGGTAATGGAGGCCGCGCGCAGCACCGGTTTTATGGCATAGCGGAAAATGAGGAAGCCGGCGGCGGCAACAACGAGGCAGGCCCCTGTTATGAACCAGCGCTTCCTGTTGGCGCGTTTGATTTCGGCGGGTGAAATTTCTTTGTCCATGTGCCGGAATGATTCAAGCGCGGTGCCAAACTTAGATGATTCGTTTACAGATGGTTGCGGAGATTGATAAGAAAAAAAGTGTCCGGTTCCGGACAAAGTTTCCGGAAATGGGAAAGTGTTTTGCGCCTGATGGTGGATTTTAATTATTTTGAGGCCTGTTCCATGTTCATCATTATGAAAACTATCTTGTCCCTCACAGGAGCATTGCTCCTCAGTGTATCCACCCTTGGCCAGGGTTTTCTGAAAACTTCCGGCCAGCGTATTGTCAATGAAAAAGGCGAGAACGTATTGCTTCGCGGCATGGGCCTCGGCGGCTGGATGCTGCAGGAAGGTTATATGCTGAAAGTATACCGCCAGGGCCAGCAGCACAAGATCCGCGAGCGCCTGGAAAAGCTCATCGGCGCTGAAAAGACAGCAGAGTTTTACGATGCCTGGCTGGCCAATCACGCCACCCGGGCGGATGTTGATGCCCTGAAGTCCTGGGGTTTTAACTCCGTACGCCTGCCCATGCACTACAACCTCTATGATACGGAAAAGGGTTTTGCATTAACAGACAGTCTGCTGGCCTGGTGCAAGGCCAACAGCATGTACCTCATTCTTGACCTGCATGCCGCGCCCGGCGGACAGGGCAACGACCTCAATATTTCAGACCGCGACGGCAGCCAGCCTTCCCTCTGGGAAAGCGAAGCGCATCAGCGCGCTACCGTGAGCTTCTGGCGGAAAGTGGCCGCCCGGTATAAAGATGAGCCCTGGATAGCGGCGTACGATATCATCAACGAGCCCAACTTCGGGTTTGAAGACCCGGTGAACGACAAGAACGGGATCAAAGAAAAGAAGAACGCCCCGCTGCGCAAACTGATGATGGAGATCACCCATGCCATCCGCGAGGTAGACCCCCACCATATAGTGATCATTGAAGGCAACGGCTGGGGCAACAACTACAATGGCGTACTGCCGCCCTGGGATAATAACATGGTGCTGAGCTTCCATAAATACTGGAACTACAACGATGAAAATTCCATTGCCCATATTCTCCGCTACCGGGAGCAGTACAATATTCCCGTATGGCTGGGAGAAACCGGCGAAAACTCCAATGTATGGTTCACCAACGCCATCCGCCTGCTGGAATCTCATAACATTGGCTGGGCCTGGTGGCCGTTGAAAAAGATCGGCATCAATAACCCGCTGGAGGTACCGTCCAACCCGGAATACCAGCAGGTAACCGCCTACTGGAACGATTCCGCCAAAGCGTCCAGGCCCTCCGCGGAAACAGCTTACCGCGGCGTGATGGCCCTGGCCCGCGCCACTAACTTTGCCAGCAACGCCGTACACCGCGATGTAATAGACGCCATGATACGCCAGCCCGCAGACCCTTCCGCCCGTCCGTTCAAACCGAATAATATCCGGCCGGGCGCCGTATTACAAGCGGCAGACTATGACCTGGGCAGCAACGGCTTTGCGTATTATGATACAGACACGGCCAACTACCGCGTGTCTGATCCCAAACATACCGGCGGCAACCGCGGCGGCGCCTACCGCAATGATGGTGTAGACATCAGGCAGGAGGGGACAGGCTATTATGTGACAGACATTGAAACGGGCGAGTGGCTGCAGTACACGCTCAACGTGGCCGCCAAAGGCAAGTACACGATCCGCCTGCAGGTAGCGGCAGACAGCCTGCCCGGTAAACTGGCGGTAACAGTGAATGGTGTAGTGAAAGAGGTAACGGTACCGGCCGGGCCATGGCAATGGGTAGCGGTGAAAAACGTAGCGTTGAAGAAAGGCAGCCAGGCCTTGCGTGTGAAGGCGCTTGCCGGTGGGTACCGGTTGAGGGAGATCAGGTTTGAGGAGTAATAGATTCGCTATAAAAATAACACCTCCCGTTAAAATGCTATTACCCCTCATGCGGGAATTTCACTAACATTGCTGAACGCAAACGTTTGCGCAGTTTTAAAATTCCCGCATGAAAACATCATTATACCTGCTGGCAGCCTGTCTGCTGGCCTCCCTGCCGTTGCAGGCCGCCAACATCACCGTCAACTCTCTGCCCGCGTTGCAAAGCGCCATCCACAACGCCCGTCCCGGAGATGTGATCACCCTGGCCAACGGGGTGTACAAGGGAGATTCCGTGATCGTTATCAATAAACAGGGTACGGCAGGCCAACCCATCACCATCGCCGCGCAAACCATCAACGGCGCGGAGATCACGGGCAACGGCGGTTTCAGCCTGGTAGCGCCTGCGCAGCATATCATCATCAAAGGGTTTCGCTTCACCCACCGCGCCAACCGAGCAAGGTCCGCTCCCGGCACCTCCTTCTGCCGCTGGACGCGTAACCTGTTTGAAACGCCGGGAGACGGGGAGAACCTCTATATTGCCGGCAGCGATCATGAAGTGGATTACAATACCTTCCAGCATAAGAACGCCATGGGCCGCTTCCTGGCCGTGCGCGGCGCCGGCAGCCAGGTGGCGGAGAGGCTGCATATACATCACAACTATTTCTTTGACCAGCGGCATCAGCCGGGCAACGGCATAGAGACCCTGCAGTTCGGGCTGAGCGGTTTTAGCATGTCTTCCAGCAACAGCATAGTGGAATACAACCTTTTTGAAGAGTGCGCGGGAGAGAACGAGATGATCTCCGTGAAGGCATCTGCCGTGGTGCTGCGCTACAATACCATCCGTAACTGCCCCGCCCAGTTCACCCTGCGCCATGGTAACCGCTGCGAGGTGTACGGCAACTATTTTATCAACACCCCCGGTATCCGCATTTTCGGAGACGATCATGTGATCCACAGCAACTACTTCGAGCAATGCAAACCCGCCATCAACATCGGCAATGGGGATGGCGAAGTGGCGGACGGCGCCAAACTCACCTGCCACGACAGGCCTGACCGTGTGCTGATCGCTTTCAACACCCTGGTGAACAACACGGAAAATATCACCCAAAACGCCCGCAACAACGGTATGGGCGCCACCGCCATTACGCTGGTTTACAATATTCTGCAGGGCAGCGAAGCGCCTGCCGCCAAACTGGCCGGCCCCAATAAAGACATCTCCTTTGCCGGCAATTTTCTCCACCAGGTCGGCAGCGAGGGAGACATGCCGCAGGAAGGCTACACAAAGGCCGATCCGGGCCTCGTTAAGACTGCCGCGGGTACTTATCGCCTCCAGCCCGCCAGCCCCGCCAAAGGGGCCGTAAAAACGCCTTTCCCGGCCGTTAAAACGGATATGGACGGTCAGCCCCGCACCCTGCCGCTAGATGCCGGGGCAGACCAGGTGTCTTCCGCGCCGGCCACTGCCCGGCTGCTCACCAGAGCCATGGTGGGGCAGGAGGCTGCCTTGTAGGGTGTTCCCGGCATAAGGTGTACTTAGGGCTAAACTAGGTGGAAACTAGGTAGGAACTAGGTAGGAACTAGGTCTAACATAGGTCTAACATAGGTCTGATATAGGTCTGATATAGGTATGATATAGGTAGGATATAGGTAGGATATAGGTCCAAGGGTCTTGTCCTGATATAGGTTTACACCTTGGTTTAGAAAATACTGATATTGGTTTACAGCGTTCAAAATTAATCCTGTTTTCGGTTTACAGGATGATGTTTTGGTCCTGGTTCCGGTTGCTCTACATGCCCCTCCATATGCCCCTTTGCTGCCCTACCGGAAAAAAACATCTATCTTTGTTATGAATAATTAAAAAATAGTATATATTTATGCTCCGTAAACGCATGGTTACAGATAGATTATGCCAGAACAATATATAAAAACACGGTTTGAAGCGATCTGCGGAGAGCATGATACCTGGATCGTTACGTACGATTCAGCCGCGCTGGGCGCGCCCGTGTACCTCGTCTGGTATACAGATCACCAGGGAGGGGACAAGCTGTTGACCTTCTGCAACCAGCAAGTATTTGCAGCGGCCAGCCTGGACGGAGTGGCAGCCGCTATACAAACTAATTTGCCTGCCTTGCAGGCGTCCCCAAGGTTGTTGCACTGGCTGGACGCGATGGCGGACATGCAGCTGGAAACCTGTAATACCTACAAGGTAGACCGCATTGCCCGGCAGATCAGGAGCAAAAGATTGAGCCTGGAGGCGCTGGACGGCCTTTCTAACTTTATAGACCTCTTTGGGGATTATGCCAATTCACTGGCAGATACCTCCCACCTGCAGGAATTTCGAGATAATACGGTTATTGAATCCCTGATAGCCTATTATTACCAACATATCTTCTGGCCCCGCCTCAACGATCACCAGAAATTCCTCCAATACAAGCGCCCCGCCCTTGAAATTGACCACCGGCAACTGCTGGGTGTGTTTATGGGCATGAAGGGAAAAATGGAAAGCGCCATACGTGTGTTATAGGGCAGGCGCAGATCCCCGGAAAGCACAAGAACGGAAAACGACTTTTTTGTGCTGTCTGTTTTATGCGCCATCCAGACAAAAAACGGCAAACAAGAAGGTGCCCGCTTAAGAGAATCCACATGAGCTTAGATGCTGTTGCATGACAGTAAGAGAAGTAGGATATAACGACCTTGTTTTTGTTAATTGCCCATTTGACGAAGAGTATCTTCCACTACTTTACGCAATTGTATACACGATTTACCGCTGTGGCTTTGTTCCCCAATGTGCTTTGAATGAAGATGACGGTACAGACTTCCGGTTAGACAAAATAACACGATGCATTCAGAACTGCCGCCTCCTCAACGGAAATACTGCTCTAATTTTTTGGCCCTCCATATACAAGGTATTATAAAAAATAATAATTTAGTTGGCAAATCTATCTATACTAATGGAAACTAATAACCTTTTCGATCTGCGTATCGACAACGAATCTACCGGCTTTCTGTCTGAGGCGGCCCGCTGGGCAAAGTTCCTGGCCATCATCGGGTTTGTGATGTGCGCGTTGATGTTCATTGGCGGCTTGTCTGCCAGCCTCTTCATGAACTCCCTGACAGCAGGCATGGAAGGGCTGGGCGGTGAAAGTTATGGCGCCTACAGCTCCTATAACCAGAAGTTCACCATGGTGTTTTACATCCTGTTCGGCATCATCAGCGTGTTCCCTTACCTATACCTGTTCCGTTTTGCCGGGCGCATGCAGGAAGCCCTGCACAGCAGCGACCAGGATGTGCTGAACAGCTCGTTCTCCAACCTGAAATCCCTGTTCAAGTTTGTAGGGATACTGACCATCATTATGCTGGGCTTTGTATTGCTGGCCCTCATATTTGCGGTGATCGCTTTTTCCGCGGCCATGTAGACTGAAAATAAAAAACCTGCGGCAAATGCGGCAGGGAAGAAAAAATGCCGGGCAATTACCCGGCATTTTCAATTTTATTCTCCAGCGTTCCTGAGTTCCTGCATGAACTCGTCCGCCCAGTATTCAATATTAAAATGGCTGACGTTCTGGTACAGCCTTTTCATCCTGATCTGCCTTTCCTGCTTGTTCATGGCAATGGCCTGCAGCAGGCTGTCTTTCATAGACGCATTGTCATACGGGTTGGTAAGAATGGCCGTGGGCAATTCTACGGAGGCCCCGGCAAATTCAGACAGTACCAGTGTGCCTTCAGATTCCGGGTTAAGCCCCTGTACGGCCACGTATTCCTTGGCCACCAGGTTCAGGCCGTCACGCAACGGTGTGATCCAGGCTATGTCTGATACAGCGTAATAAGCCAGCACCTCGGCAAAGGAGAAGGAGCGGAAGAAGAAATGAATAGGCACCCAGTCTATGCGGGAGTATTGCCCGTTGATCTTTCCGATCAGCTGTTCCAGCTCCTGCTGTACCTGTTCGTATATTTTCATGCCGCTTGCGGGCGGGGTGCAGATGTTGATCAGCTCTATTTTACCGTGCAGGTTGGGATGTTCTTCCAGGAACTGGTGGAAGGCCTTGATCTTTTCGACGGGGCCTTTCACATAGTCCAGCCGCTCTATGCTGAGAATGGTCTTTTTGCCGCTGGTCTGTTTTTTCAGCTCGGCGATCATCTGCTGCGTTTCTTCTTTTTCCGTCAGTTCCCTGATATAGTCTACATGCACGCCCACGGGGTTGGCGCCCAGCCGTACCTTGCGGCGGCCGGTGTCAATTTCCCGTGTCATGGTGCCGGTGCCCATAGCGGCACTGTAGGTGAGAAAGCGCGGGGCGCAGTTTTCCTGTTCCGTAATTTTTACGGGCATGTGGCTTTTCACCACGTCTACAAAGTTCTCCACGTAGCGGGGAATGTGGAAGCTCACATAGTCGCATTGCAGCAGGCTGCCAATGATCTCCGCGTGCCATGGAATGATGTTGAACGTGTTGGCGGCGGGAAATGCCGTGTGGTGGAAGAAACCGATCTTCAGGTCCGGCCGCAGCTGGCGCAGGTAGCCGGGCACCATCCAGAGGTTATAGTCATGTATCCACACCATGGCGTTCTGCTCCGCTTCCGCGGCGGCTTTTTCCGCAAAGAGGCGGTTGATCTTCAGGTAGTGTTCCCAATGCTCGTGGTTGAACTGCACTTTTTCGGTGAACGAAAAGATAGCGGGCCAGAAGGCCTCTTTGGAAAAGAGCTTGTAGAAAATATCGATGTCTTCTTTTTCCATCAGCACGGGGCTGGCTACCAGGTGCGGGTATTGTTCCTTGTCTATATGAAAGTTCTCCACCGTTTCTTCCCCTTCCTGCTTTTCCTGCCAGGCCACCCACAAACCGGGGCGCTGAGACTTGAAAAAGTTGGTGAGGGTAGGAAGGATGCCGTTAGGGCTTTTAGGCGAGCGGCGCACTTTTTTGCCGTCTATTTCCACCGTTTCAAACGGGAAGCGGTGGTAGAGCATCACCAGCTGGGTGGAAGTATTGGGCATGGGCAGCGGCGCTTTCTCTTTATAAAAAGGCTTGAAATCTGTAAAGTGGTCCAGCGCTTCCAGTATGCCGCCGGCGCCGGCCGTATCAGATATATATACGTCGCTCAGCTTACGGGTGGCGGTGGTCAGCGCGTGTTCCGCTTCTCCCACTACCACGCCTTTGAAGCCGCGGCCATAGAGAGAAAGATCGTTCAGCGTATCGCCCGCTACCAGCACTTCCTCCTCCGGTATCTGGAGCAGTTTGACCAGGTGCTGCAGTGTGGTGCCCTTGTTCACAGAGCGGGGCAATACGTCCAGGAATTTATTGGCGGAGAGGATGATGTCACAGTCGAGCGATTGCTCCAGTTCCGCAATTTTTGCCTTGATATTCTCGTCATCAAAGAAAAACGAGCAGCGGCGTTGCTGCGGCACGTTTTGCAGGCGCAGCCCGTTGACGTGCTGCATTTGTTCCATAATAGCCCCTTTGCCGGGCCATTTGCTTTCAATATTGTTCTGGATGGGCTGTATGGGCTGAAGCGTAGTGCCGTCCAGCACGGTGGCCCCCACATCGCAAATCACGTAGTCAGGCCTGGGTATCACCGGATCATTTAATAAGGGCAGAATACTTTCCACACCACGGCCTGTTACAAAGATCAGCCGGAAATCGTCGTTCTCGCGGATGATATTGTACAGGTGTTCTTTGTGCTGATGTGTTCCTCCTAAAAAAGTTCCGTCCAGGTCTGTTGCTAGAATCATGCATTATAGTTTTAGTGAAAGAATAAGTACGCTCGTAACCGTTGGCAGTACCGGGGTTCGGGTCAGAATAGCGACTGCAAAGGTACGAAAAATCGGGGCGCGGCAAGGTGACAATTTGGCGATATTGGTGACGATGAGGCACATATGGAAGATTAATACACCATATATCTCTTGAAAAGCAACAGATTTTTGTTATATTACGAATGACGGGGTCAAGGAATGACCAGGAAGAAACAGCTGAATTGTTGTCAATTAAAATGAACTATGAGTACAGAGCCAAAACGATTATTTGATGCGGTAGCCTACCAGCTTGAAAGGTACCCTAAACCTGATATGCTTGTATCTAAAGTGGACGGGCTCTGGAAGCCCTGGAGCACTGCGCAGGTACAGCAGATAGTGAACCGGTTCAGTGCGGGTCTGCTGGCGCTGGGCATAGGCGGTAAAGATTTTACAGCCGAGGGCGCGGACAAGATCGCCATCATCAGCAACAACCGGCCGGAATGGGTGTTTGCAGACCTGGCCGTGCAACAGACGGGCGCCGTACTGGTGCCGCTTTATCCCACTACCAACCCGAAAGAGATCGAGTTCATCCTGAACGATGCGGGCGTGCAGTACATCTTTGTAAGCAGCCTTGACCTGCTGCAGAAAATACGGGAGCTGCAAGACCGCGTGCCCAGCCTGAAACAGATTTACACCTTTGAGGAAATACCCGGCGCTGACCATTGGAGCAAGGTAACAGACATGGCTACTGACGCGCTGTTGCAGCAGGTGGAAGAGATCCGCTCCACCATCCGGGAAGACCACCTGGCCACTATCATCTATACATCCGGCACTACCGGTACTCCCAAGGGCGTGATGCTCACGCACAAGAACATTGTGAGCAACGTATTCAATTCCAAAAAGAGCTTCCCGTTCCCGGACGCGCCGGAGCAGAAGGTGCTGAGCTTTCTGCCGCTGAACCATATTTTTGAGAAGATGTGTACCTACATCTATCTTTTCAGCGGTATAGGCGCGTACTATGCGGAGAGTATGGACAAGATAGGGGACAACCTGAAGGAAGTGCGGCCGGACGGGTTCACCACCGTACCGCGGCTGCTGGAAAAAGTATATGAAAAGATCATGAGCACGGGCAACGAGCTGAAAGGCATCAAACGCGCGCTGTTCTTCTGGGCCGTGGCCCTTGGTAAAAAATATGATAACAACATCAGCAACGGCTGGTGGTACGATGCGCAGCTGAAGTTGGCCAACAAGCTCATCTTCAGCAAATGGCGCGAAGCCCTGGGCGGGCGCATCACCTTTATCGTCACCGGCGGCGCCGCTTGCCAGGAGAACCTGCTGCGCATCTTCAACGCCGCGCAGGTGCCGGTATACGAAGGATATGGCCCTACGGAAAACAGCCCGGTGATCAGCGTAAACCGGAGAGACAGGCCGGAGAACGCCCGCTATGGCACCACCGGCCCTGTAATTGAAGGGCAGGAGGTGAAGCTGACGGAAGAAGGCGAGATCTGTGTAAAAGGCCCCTCCGTAATGAAAGGCTACTTCAAGCGGCCGGACCTGACGGCCGAAACGGTGATAGACGGCTGGCTGCATACGGGAGACATCGGCACTTTCATAGACGGCAAGTTCCTCAAGATCACCGACCGCAAAAAGGAGCTGTTCAAAACCAGCGGCGGCAAGTATGTGGCGCCGCAGCCCATTGAGAACAAGGCAAAAGAAAGCCCCTTCATAGAACAGATCATGGTGGTGGGCAACGAAAAGAAATTTGTATCCGCCCTGATAGTACCATCTTTCAACATGCTGAAAAAATGGATGTCGCAAAACGGCATCGCTTTCACCAGTAATGAGGAAGCGGTGAAAAATGCCGATGTGATCTCGATGTACCAGAAGGTGGTAGACCGTTACAACGGCTTTTTCAACCATGTGGAACAGATCAAGAAATTTGAGCTGATGCCGCGTGAGTGGGGGGTAGATACAGGGGAAATGACGCCCAAGCTGAGCCTGAAGCGCAAAACCATCCTGGAAAAGTATAAGGATGTGATCGATAAAATTTATGAGCCGGCGGAAACGCAGCGCTAAATGTACTTATCAGAAAAAAAAGCCCCGGAACGTATTGTTCCGGGGCCTTTTTTTTATGCCTGCACTTTTGGCGGTATCAGTTTGTACACTACCGGCGTTACCAGCCGTGACAGGAGGGTGGAGCTGATCAGCCCGCCAATGAGCACAATGGCCAGCGGGGAAATGAGCGGGTTGCTGGAGGCGGCAATAGGGATGAGGCCGCCTATGGCCGTGAGCGAGGTCAGCACAATAGGGAGGAAACGTACTTCGCCCGCTTCGCGGATGGCCTCGTCCAGGCTTTTGCCTTGGGCGCGGAGCTGGTTGGTGAAGTCTACCAGCAGAATAGTGTTCTTCACTTCAATACCGGCCAGCGCAATCAGCCCTATGATGGCTACAAAAGAAAGCGTGTTGCCGGTGAACCACAGCGCCAGCGCGGCGCCCACAATGCCCAGCGGGATAACGGACAGAATGATGAGCGTGCTTTTGAAGGTGCGGAACTCCAGTATGAGCACCGCAATGAACAGGAACACGATGACCAGTATCACAGATTCAAAGCCGCCGAAAGATTGTTTGGCACTTTCCACTTCGCCGCCCATTTCATAACTGTACCCTGCGGGCAGGTGCATGGCGTCCATTTTGCCGGTTACTTCACCTATCACGCGGCTCACAAGGAATCCTTCTTTCACAAATGCCTTCACAGATACCACCCTTCTCTTTTCCTGGTGGTTGATGTTGACCGGCGAGGTTTCCATTTTCAGTTCCGCCACCTGTGAGAGGGGAATGGCCTGGCCCTGCAGGTTATTGACATACAGGTTGTTGAACACATCCAGTGTAGGCCTGTCGTCTCGCGCGCGGGTGAGGAGTATTTCGTAATCATTGCTGTTATGATCTGTATACTTGCCCAGGGAGAGGCCGGCCACGGCCAGGCGCACGGTGCGGTCTACCTGTACAAAAGGCACGCCCAGCTGCTGTGCTTTTTCCGGCTGTATGGCCACGCGGATGTCGCTCTTCAGCAGGTCTACCGGGTTATCGATGTACATGGTGCCGGGCGTTTGGTGCAGCATCTGTTCCACATGGCCCGCCAGGCGGCGCAGGCTATCCAGGTTATCCCCGAAGAGGCGCACTTCTACGGGTGCTACCACGGGCGGGCCCTGCTCAAAGTTCTTCACTTCCACCTTGGCGCCGGGGTAGGGCGTCCATGCCTTGCGGAACTTTTCCATTAGCGCGGCTTTGGTGTGCTGGTCTGTATCCGGCTGCAGCTGTACAAATATCTGCGCAAAGTCACTGCGCTCGTTTTCCTGCACCACGTTGTAATAAATGCGCGGGTTGCCCTTGCCTACGTTGGTGGCATAATAGCGCACCGCTTTTTCCTGCTGCAGGGCCTGTTCTATTTCACGCGCAATGCGGTTGGTGTACTGGATGCTGGATTGCGGCGGGGCGGTAATGTTCACCAGGAACTGGGGCTTTTCCGAAGCCGGGAAGAGGCTGAAACCAATGAGGTTGAACACCACCAGGGAGCCGCCAAAGATCAGCAGCGTGGTAATGAGGGTGAGCGCCGGGCGTTGCAGCGCCTTATCAAGCAGCCGCGCATAACTGCCATGGATCAGCTTTTTAAGGCCACGCATAAAAATGTTGCCATCCGGGTGGCCCGTATGCGGTTTCAGCAATTTGCTGGTCAGGAAGGGGATGATGGTGAGCGATACCACCATGGAGGCCAGCACGCAGAAAATTACGGCCATGGGCAGCCCGCGGATGAAATCTCCCGCGCCTTCCGGCATGAACACCAGCGGCATAAAAGCAATGATGAGCGTAACGGTGCAGCCCACCACGGCCAGGCCTATCTGTTTGGTGGCCTTCAGCGTGGCTTCCAGGGCGCTGTGGCCTTCCAGCATCCACCGTTCTATATTTTCCACCACTACAATACTATCATCTACCAGCAGGCCGAGCGCCACTACCAGGCCCACAATGCTGAGCTGGTTGAGGTTGTAGCCGAAGAGCCGCAGCAAAACAATGCCGATGGCCAGTGACAGGGGGATGGAGATCATCACGATCACCGCCTGCCGGAAACCCAGCGGCAGCAGGGTAATGGCTACCAGGCCAATGGCAATGAGAAAGTCCATGCCCAGGCTGCCCAGCCGCCGGTTCACGTTCTCCGCCTGGTCAAAGTGTTCCACCATGTCTATATTGGCCGGCAATGTTTTGCGGAAGGCTGCCAGCACCGGTTTGTAGAGCTGCTGTGTTTTGCTGATGTTTTCTCCCTCTTTCTGCGCCGCGGCCACAAACACGCTGCGGAAGCCGTTGAGGCGGGTGTGGTAGGTTTCGTCCGCATACCCGTAATACACCTTGGCAATGTCTTTCAGGTAAACATTGCGGCCGCCGGCGGCGTATACGATGGTATTACGTATCTCGTCCATGGAATGGAAGTTGCCGCTGGTCTTGATATTGAAGCTGCGGTTGCCTGCTTCTATGCTGCCGCCGGGAATGCTCAGGGTCTCGTTTTGCAGGCTGCTGATCACATTGTTGAGCGGCAGGCCCATCTGCGCCATTTTTTCGAGGTCCAGCTCCGCCCGTACCTGCTGGTCAGGCAGGCCGAATATTTCCACTTTTTTCAGCGGCGTCAGTTTCTCCAGTTCGTCCTGCAGCTTTTCCGCGAAGAACTTCAGCCGGTCTCGCGGGGCGTTTTCGGAAATGAGCGCCACCTGCATGATGTTCACGTCTGAAGGCTGGAACTTGCGTACTTCAATGTCTATGTTCTCCGGCAGCTCACGGCGTTTGTTGTTGACCACGCGCACCATTTCCTGGTATTTGTCGTCTACGTTGCTGTTGTATTTATAGTCTACCCGCAGTACGGCCAGCCCGTCGCTGATGCTGGTGCGGATGCGGAGGATGTTCTCAAGGCCGTGTATCTCCTTTTCCAGCGGGTCTACGATCAGTTCTTCCATGTCTCGCGGACTGGTACCGGGGTACACGACCACCACGGAGTAGGTGGGGGCATGCATTTCCGGGTCTTCGGACCGGGGCATGTTGCGTATGGTGGTAACGCCGAGGGCTATGATCATCATAAAGATGACGAGGGTGAACTGGTAGTTCTTCACGGCATATTCAGATATTTTCATCAGTACATGTTTGAATTTTTAAAACGGGCCTGATGGAACAGGGTTTCATCAGTGCATATTTGATTTTTTGAAACGGGCCTGATGGAACAGGTGTGTTTCATCAGTGCATATTTGAATTTTTAAAACGGGCCTGATGGAACAGGGTTTCATCAGTGCATGTTTGATTTTTTGAAACGGGCCTGATGGAACAGGCGTGTTTCATCAGTACATATTTTATTGGATGATGTGGATGCGGCTGCTGTCACGCAGGTAGGCGCTGCCGGCAATAATGAGCTGGCCGGCGTTTTCCAGGCCCTGGCTGATCAGCACATGATCTTTCTCCATGCCCGCTACTGTTACTTTTACCTTGTGGGCCGTTTTGCCGTTGTTGGTTACGAACACATAGCCGCTGCTGCCGTCTCCGTCCAGCAGGGCATCGTAGGGAATGGCCCAGCCCGCGGGCGCGGCGTTGCCGCTGGTTTGCACTACTGCCTTGCCGAACATGCCAAAGGCTATGTTGGCGGGCTTTTCACCGGTGATGCGGATGTCTATGCGGAACGCGCCGCTGGCGGGGTCCACACCTTCGGAGCGGCGGGCCACTGTGCCGCTGAAAGTTTTGCCGGGCACAGATTCTATCTCCACACTGGCTTTGTCATTCGCCTTGATGGCCGCCCACGCCTTGTTGCTCACGGCCGCGCGCAGCAGCCAGTTGCCGGAAGCGGCGCCGTTGGTTTGCAATACCGGCGTGCCCGGCTGCACCAGTTGTCCTTCTTCCGCCAGCTTGCGCAGTACAAAGCCGTTGCGCGGCGCGGTAATAACACTGTGGTTCCTGTTGAACTGCGCTGTGTTCAATTGCTGCCTGGCCATTTCCATGGCGGTGGCGGCGTTTTGCAGTTGCTCCAGCGTGGCCACGCTGTCATTGTAAAGGTTTTGCGCGCGCTGATGGTCTCGTGTGGCCTTTTCAAACGCCAGCCTGGCCTGCTGCACCTGCGCGTCTATTTCTACCGGGTTGAGCATGGCCACCGTCTGGCCGCGGCGGATGGCGTCTCCCTCTTTTACGGCAATGCGCTGGATGATGCCGCCGGTCTTGAAAGACAGCAATACCTCATCATCTGTGGTGAAGGTGCCGGAAACAGGTATGCTGGCTGCGGAAGCGGAGCTGGTGAGCGGCATCAGCCTGACGGGGATGGACGTTTGCTCCGGGATGCCGGATGCGGCGTTGCCATTGCCGCAAGATTGCAACGCTGCTGCGGCCATGAATAACAGGGGAAGGAAATGCGGTTTCATATAGTGTGATTATTAAATGGTTTGTAAAGGATAAGATGCCTGCGCTCGTTCCACGTCTGCGGCAGACACCTGTACGTCTGCCCATGCCTGCAACAGTTGCAGCCGCGCCTGGGTGAGCTGGTCCTGCGCGTCCAGCAGCTCAATGTAGAGCAGCTGTCCTTCGCGGTAGACCTTCTGCTGGTCTGAAAAATACTTTTCAGAGAGCTGCAGTTGCGTTTGCGCAATGCGGAAGGAGGCACAGGCGGCATTGTAGTTGTTCTGCGCGCGGTCCAGTTCCAGCTCCAGCCCCTGCAGCGTTTCGCTGTAGGCGGTTTGGGCAATGGCCGCGTCTGTACGGGCCTGCTTGATGCGTTGTTTGCGCTGGCCGCCGGTGAAGATGTCCCATTGCAGGTTCACGCCCCAGAGGTAATAACGGGTCTTGTTGTCAAAATCCCAGTTGAAGCCCTGGCTGCCCAGGTCAAGAAAGGTGCTGACCTTGGGCGTGAAAAGCGATTGCTCCTTTTTTTCCGCCAGCAGCGCTATAGTGTGGGTGGTTTCCAGTTGCTGAAGCTCTTCCCTTTGCCGGATGCCGGCAGATGGCAGGGCGGCGGGTATGGTGAGGGTGGCGCTGTCCAGCTCAATACTGTCTGCCAGCGGCCGGTTCAGCAAAAAGTTGAAGTAAGACCGGGCGTTCTGCTGCCGGGTACGGGCCTGTGTAATGGACGCCTCCGCCCGCTGCAGCTCTGTTTGCGCGCGGGTCAGCGATGTACTGTTGCGGATGCCGTTCCTGAGCATGCTCTGGTTGACGCGGATGTTTTCCTGTACCAGTTTCAGCGCATGGTTGTACACCTCTACCGCGCGCACAGCCTGGAAGTACTGGTAATACGCCGTTTTCACGTCTTTCACCAGTTGCCGTTTGTATACATTGAGGATGGCCTGCTGGCGGGTGATATCTTCCTGCCTGATCTTTTTGGCGTACATGATCTCCGTATTGATGAGCGGGAGGGAGGTACGCAGTTTGGCGTCATAGAAGTTGTCAGGATTGAGCAGGATAGACTCGTTGGACAATTGCGGGAATTTCTGGCTGGCCGTCAGTTCGTTGAGCGTGTTGTACACCGGGTTCATGAGGTCTCCCAGCGGAAGGTCTATAGTGCGGCCGCCGCCAGCCTTGGTGTAGTTGGCCAGCAGGGAGGCCTGTGGCAGAAAGAAGGCTTTTGCTTCCTGTAGGGCGTAGAGGCTTTTTTCCAGCTGGAAGTGTTGACGGCTCACGGCCTGGTTGCGTTGAACGGCCTCGGCAATATAGCCGTTCAGCCGCGATTGCGCCCTGCTGCTGAACACAAGGAGGTTCGTAAACATCATTAGGTAAATGATTCTTGATAACATAATGAACACTGTTTAGTGTATGGTTCAAAAAAGAGAGAAGTGGTATGCTTCTCTTTTCGTTTGTGTTTTTTTATAGTGCGGGCGGCATTGCCCGTATGTGTTACGTTTTCATCAGCTTCAGATGCTCGTCGATAGACGCTTTGATGATGCGCGCTACTTCTCCTTCCGCCACTTCCAGTACCTTGAAGCGGCAGCGTACTTCCAAAGACACGAGGCCATGGCCGAGAGACCATACGGAGAGAGAGGCTACCCGGTTATCCTTGTAACGGATCAACTGGCGCTCAATACACTCCTGTATGGTATGGTTCAGGTAATCGAAACACGCATCGCCGTTTGTCCAGCCGCCTTTTTCATCGGCCGTTTTCATGGGAGAACGGATGATGAACATCAGATCGTACAGGTCAGGGTGGGTCAGGCCAAACTCCACGTAAGTGTGCATGACCTGCGTGAGCCGTTTCCAGGGATCTTTGCTCACGGCATTTTCCTGGAAGGCTTTCAGCAATTCTCCGAAGGCCTCCCGCTGTACTTCATACAGCAATTCGTCTTTGTCTTTATAATACAAGTAGATAGTGCCCGGGCTGTATTCTATCTTTTCCGCTATGGCGCGGATAGACGTTTTTTCATACCCTTCGTCCACAAACATGCGCATGGCCGCTTCTATGATGAGGCGCCGCATTTCCTGTTTCTCCCTTTCTTTCCGGTCTGAAATACCCATTAATAAAAAATTTACAGCACAAATATACTGAACGGCGTTCAGTAACTCCAAATTTAATTTTGAAACCTGCCCTAACAGATGCAGTATCTTTGCGTTATGATCAGAAACGCCCGCCCGGCAGACGCGCCCCAGGCCGTTCCCCTGCTATTCCAGGCCATGTATGACGTGGCCTGCAAACTGGCCGGCACTACCAGCAACGGGGTGCTGCAGCCGCTATTTGAGCATTTTTTCCGCCAGCCCGGTAACCAGTACAGTTACGAGCATACGCTGGTATTTGAAGATGAGAGAGGCCTCGGCGGCATTATTGTGGGGTATGACGGGGCGCTGCTGGAGGCCCTGCGGGAGCCTGTACTGTCCTACATCAGCGCCCAACTGGGGCATGCATACCTGCCGGGAGATGAAACAGGGCCGGGGGAGTATTACCTGGACAGTATTGCCGTAGCCCCGGCCAGCCAGGGGAAAGGCATTGGCCGGCAACTGATCTATGCCGCTGAAGACAAGGCCAGGGCGCAGGGGCATCCGCGAACAGGCCTGCTGGTGAGCGATGGGAACCCCGACGCGCGGCGGCTGTATGAGCGCCTGGGTTATACGGTGCGGGAAGCCGTGCAGTTCAGCGGCGGCAATTACCTGCACCTGGTAAAAATGTTATCGTAACGAATTTTTTTTTAGTCGCCCGTCTTCTTTCCTGTTGAAAAAAGAAATGTTTCCTGGTATCACTTTTGACAGCACTCATCATCGCTGACTACACTTATCACCGCACCATGCTCACAGCAGATGCCTGCTGTTGCACACCTTCACCTTCAAACAGCCGCAGGGCCTGCGCACCGGCTTCTACGCCCAATCCCAAAAGGAGAGAGGCTTTCCGCTGATGTTGCATATATCCGGTATAAAGCTGCCGCGTTCCGCAATTTTTTTACAGGTAAATAGCATTTACCACCCATCCAATAATTCAAGCCAACAAGATCAATTTGTTTACTTTAGCCGCGAGTGTAAATCAATCTGGTACTAGTAAACATGAGGAATTTTGTCATTTTAGTGATCGGCGCCATCCTTTGCGCAAGTGCCCCGGTTTGGGCGCAGCAGGGAGAAGGACAAGCCCAGATCATGGGAAAATTATTGGACGAACAAAGCGGTAAACCTGTAGAATATGCATCTGTTGCGTTGTTAAACACAGACTCTTCCGTAGTAACGGGTATGCTATCCAAAGGCAATGGCGATTTTGACTTTCCCGCCATTAAACCCGGCAGTTATATTTTGAAGATATTTTTTATCGGCTATCAAACCTATTTCAGGAATGTGACCGTAAAACGGTCGCTGGACGTAGGGAATATCAAAATGACCACGTCGGCTACAGCCCTGCAAACGGTGGAAGTAGTGGGAGAGAAACCCGCTTTCACCATGGAGATCGACAAGCGGGTGTTCAACGTAGACAAGAACCTGGCCAGCATTGGCGGTACCGCTACAGACGTGCTGCGGCAGGTGCCTTCCGTGAATGTGGATATAGACGGCAATGTGAGCGTGCGCAACGGCAGCCCTACTATTTTTGTAGACGGCCGCCCCAGTACGCTTACGCTTGACCAGATACCGGCAGACGCTATTGCGAACATAGAAGTGGTGACCAATCCCTCCGCCAAATACGATGCGGAAGGGATGAGCGGCATCCTGAACATTGTGCTGAAAAAGAACCGCAGGGCAGGCATCAACGGGCTGGTGAGCGCGGGCATTTCCTCCACCGGAAGCACCAACGCCGGGCTGGACCTGAACATCCGCCAGGGCAAGGTGAACTTTTTTGTCAACTACAACCTGCGGGACAGACGGTCTCCCATGCGCCAGCACCTGTTCCGCAAAAACCTGGGCGCGGATACCACCACTTACCTGGACCAGTACCAGCAAGGGGATTACGGGCGCAGGTTCCAGAACGGCCGCGCGGGTTTTGACTGGTTCATAGACAACCGCAACACCATCACCATTTCGCAGGGCATCACGGCCGGTGATTTCAACAACCTGAACACCCAGACCACGTATGACCTGGATGAGCATCAAAACCGCGTGCGCTACGGCCTGGGCCGTAATGACAGCCGGCATGGCTTCCGTAACTACACCACGCAGGTTGGCTACAAGCGCACCTTTTCAAAAGAGGGCCGGGAGCTGACGGCGGATTTCACCTACAACCGCGCCAACAACACCAATAAAGACGATTATAACCTGCAGTATTATGATATGCAGGACAATATCAGCAACTCGCCCAACCAGCCGGAGCTGCGTTATGGCAATGGCAAGGGCAATACCACCTATTACACCGGGCAGATTGATTTTGTGAACCCGATCAATGAAAAATCAAAGATAGAGGCCGGCCTGCGTACCACTTCCCGTACGTTCAATAATGTACTGAACACTTTCGGGAAAGACTTTGCCACCGGTGATTTCCTACTGGATTCCGCCCTGTCTAACGACTACCATTACACGGAACAGATCAACGCGGCATATGCCAGCTATACCGGCGCTTTTGGCGATTACGGCTTTCAGGCGGGCTTGCGTGCGGAGCAGTCTTACTACAGCGGTGAAATGCGCAATGTAAAAGACGCCGCCTATGATATCGACTATCCCATCAGCCTGTTCCCGAGCCTGTACCTGACGCGCAAGTTCAAGGGAGACCACGAGCTGCAGCTCAATTACAGCCGCCGTATCCGGCGCCCCTGGTTCCGGGACCTGCTGCCCAACATCGAGTATAACGCCAATTCCGCCCGCAGGGGCAACCCGGCGCTTACACCGGAGTTCACCAACTCCTTCGAGCTGTCTTACCTGAAAGATTTTGACCGCAAGCACAACGTGCTGGCTTCCGTATATTTCCGGAACACCAACCACGCCATCACCAACTTCAGCGTAGACACCACGCTGGTGCTGGACGGGCAGGAGCGGCAGGTGGTACTGAGCTACCCCATCAACGCCAACCAGCGTAACACCTACGGCGCGGAACTGACGGTGCGCAACCAGATCACCAAAGGCTGGGACATTACCACCAACCTCAACATCGCCCAAACCAGCATTGAGGCCGAAGGCATCAGCAACAAGGGTTTTGTGTGGTTCGGAAAGGTGAACAGCAACACCAAACTGCCCTGGAGCACCACGCTGCAAGTAACAGGGGAGTATGAGTCACGCCAGATCAACCCGCAGGGTGAAGATGCGCCGGAATACCAGATAGATGTGGCGGTAAAAAAGGATTTCTTCAAGAAAAAGAACTTCTCCGTGGCCGTTGGCCTGAACGATATATTCAACACCGACCGGGACCTGAGCTGGACCAATACCACGTTTTCGCAGAGCGAGCGCTACCGCAAACGCGCCTCCCGTGAGCTGCGGGTGAACGTAAGCTGGCGCTTCGGTAAAATGGATGCCAACCTCTTCAAACGCAAAAGGAATAATGATAACAACGACGGTGGCGACATGGGCGGCGACGGGTTCTGATTTTGTATAAACAGATAATTGGGCTACCTTGAGCGGGTGCCAATAACTGCTTTATCATGATTTCGCTCCGTGCTATTTCAGACCCGGTATACCGGGAGCCAGCTAATGCATCTGCCGCAGACCGTTTCTTTCTGCAATTCATCCGTGACAAGCGTGACCTGCCGTTTGTACACCTGACCATCCGCATTACGCTGGTGCTGGGTATACTGGCGGTGCTGTTGTACATGCCCTTCATCACCGGCTGGTGGTGGGGCATACTGGCCGCCGCCTACCTCGTTTTCAACAATTTTATATTCAAAGGCCCCTTTGGCCTCATGCTGCACTGCACCAGCCACCGCGCTTTTTTCAGGAAGGAGTACGATCTCATGAACCATTACCTGCCCTGGGTAATAGGCCCGCTGTTTGGCCAAACGCCGGAAACCTACTACAGCCACCACATCGGCATGCATCACCCGGAAAACAACCTGCCGGAAGATGAAAGCAGCACCATGCGCTTTCAGCGGGATTCCATCCGCGGGTTCGGCGAGTACCTCGGCAGCTTCCTCTTTGCCGGTATTTACCACCTGGCCAGTTACTTTGTGCGCAAAAAACGCAAGAAGCTGCTGGTACGCTCCGTACGCGGGGAGTTGCTCTTTGTGGTTTTCTGTGTGGGCATGAGCTTCGTGAACTGGCCCGCCACGCTGGTGGTGTTCATCATCCCCTTTGTGATATCCCGCATTGTGATGATGCTGGGCAACTGGGCGCAGCATGCTTTTGTTTGCCCGGAAGACCCCGGCAATCCCTACAAGAACAGCATCACCTGCATCAATACCAAATACAACCACAAATGCTGGAACGATGGCTACCACATCAGCCATCACATCAAACCGTCCATGCACTGGACAGAACACCCCAATTTCTTCCGCGATACCCTGCAGGAGTACATCAGCAACAACGCCATTGTGTTTGACGGCATCCACTTCCTGCATGTATGGGCTTACCTGATGGGCAAGCGCTACGACCTCCTGGCGCGGCATTTCGTGAACATCGGCAACAAATACGCTTCTGAAGAGGAAGTGGTGGCGTTTTTGAAGGAGAGAACGAGGAGGATTGCGGCGTAGGGTGGATATAATATAATAAAAATCAATATGTATGATTCCGGGCGGCTTTTTTTAAAATGTCGCAAATAGCTCTATATTTATGTCACGGAAAAACATCTTCCCGTAACCTATGCAAGTCGAATCCCTATTTCCCCCTTTGACGCTTAGATGGAATGCTGTCTTCCGGTTACAACCTCCAAAAAGTGTTTTAGTATGGATATTATAGCATACCACGATTTCCATAACATCCGCCTCAGTGACTTCTATAACGGCCCGGACTACCGTGAGGTAGAGAACTATGATTTTATGGGCGAGCAATGGGTGGGCGAGCTGTCTGGTTTCAACACCTTTCTCCGCCTCACCAGCGAGCCGGAGGCCACAAAATCCATTTCGCTGGACTTTACCAAAGACGAGCAGGGCATTACCGGCAAGGTGCTGGAAGTGCTGCACCTGCCCATCAAAACGGCCTGCTCGGAATCAGACCTGGTGGCGCTGCTGGGAGAGCCCTACAAGAAGCTGCGCCTGGCCAAGGATACCGTGACCATGGATTACATCATCGGGGAGCAGCATACGTACTATTTATCCTGTACGTTACATCTTGTCAACGGATTGATGTATCTTGATATTATGAACGAGGAGAAAGTGATCAAAAAGCTGAAGTCTAAAGAGAAAAAGAAGAAAGAGGCATAACCCGTTTTCGTATTACCTATATCTATTAGTTATGATAACCCGCATTCTTCCTGTTTTACTTATACTGATGGCTGCACCCGCGCTGGCGCAAGACAGTGTATTGGCGCGCATCAACCAGGTGCCGCAGAAATACCTGAGCCAGGTAAGCCAGAAGAGCCGGCAATTTGAAAAGCAACTGAACAAACGCAGCGAAAAGGCGCTCAACCGGCTGATGAAGCAGGAGAAGAAGATGCAACAGAAACTGGCTAAAATAGACAGCATAGCCGCTAAAAACATTTTTACCAACTCAATAGACTCCCTGGGCAGGTTAAAAGCCAAACTGAAAAGCAAAACCGCCAAACTGGAGAAATTTGCCGGCGGCCAATACTTCGGTTACCTGGATACCCTGCAAAACTCCCTGGGCTTTTTGAAAGATTCCAAAGAATGGCTGGGCAAGGCAAAGGGCGCGCAAGACAAGCTCAGCGGCTCCCTGAAAAACGTGAAAGAGCTGCAGGCCAAACTGCAGCAGGCAGAGCAGATCAAAAACTACATCCGCGAACGGCGGCAACTGCTGAAATCACAACTAAGCCAGTACCAGGGCCTTACCAAAGACCTTCAAAAGATCAACAAAGAAGCCTACTACTACGCGCAGCAGATCAATGAATACAAAGAAGTGTTCAAAGACACTAAAAAGGCGGAGGCCAAAGCCATGGAGCTGCTGCAGAAGTTACCCGCATACAACGATTTCATTCAGCGCAACTCGCAGCTGGCCAGCCTTTTCAACCTGCGAAGCGGCGGCGGCATGTCTGGCGAAAACCTGGAGCAAAGCCTGGCAGGGTTGCAGACCCGCACCCAGGTGGACCAGCTCATTCAACAACGCCTGGGCAGCGGCGGCCCCAACGCCCGGCAGGCCGTCAGCCAGGAGATGGAAGCTGCGCGCTCCCAGTTTGAAGAACTGAAAAAGAACTTTCCCGACCTGGACAATGCGGCAGATATGCCTGATTTCAAACCTAAGGAGCTAAAAACCAAGAGCTTCCTGCAACGGCTGGAGTTTGGCACCAATGTGCAGTTCCAGCGCTCCAACCAGTATTTTCCCACTACAGGGGACTTTGCGGGACAGGTGGGCTACAAATTCAGCAAAGACGGTATTGTGGGCGTGGGCGCTTCTTACAGGCTGGGCATGGGCACCGGGTTTGACAACATCCGTTTTTCTCACCAGGGAGTGGGCTTCCGCTCTTTCGGGGACTACAAGCTGAAAGGTACTTTCTTTGTGAACGGCGGGTTTGAGTATAATTACAATACCGCCTTCACCTCCAGTATACCCTTATTGTATGATAACGGCTGGACGCGCAGCGCCCTGCTGGGCATCAGCAAAAAATACAAGATCAATAACAAGCTGAAAGGGAATTTGATATTGTTGTATGACTTTCTGGCCAATCAGCAGATACCCAAAACAGATCCGATCAAGTTCAGAGTGGGGTATAATTTCTAGTAAAATTGTTTGACCTATGAGATATTTATGGATGGCGTGTGTTGCCTTGTTTGTACCTATGTTGCTTTTTGGGCAAGACGCGGAGTATATGAAAATACGGAGCGATATTTTTCCGGAAGATAGAAATAGTGTTGGGGAGAACGGGTTCCGGGCAGTGCATTATGTTAATCAGTTTTCCACTTTTTTATTGAGCTTTAACGCTTATGGGAGCACGGGTATTGTCCAGATGGAAGCATTCTATTGGGGAGATATAAGGTTCCGGAACAAAGTGGACGGGGTTAACTGGAATGCCTGGAAGAGTTTGTTTTGACGAATCACCATTTGCCGGATATGCCTTCAGAGCAGGAAGTGGTGGAATCTGGGATGGATGTAGCGGATATGAACGCGCGGTTGCTGCGGAAGGTGGAGGAGCTGACCTTGTATATTATTCAGCAGGAGAGGGAGATGAGGGAGGTGAAAAAGCGGTTGGAGGAGGTTGAAAATAGGGTTCTTGAATAAAAACATATTGTAAAAGGTAAAAAAATAGTTCCCTTATGAAAAAACTTTTTGCTACTACTCTTTTTGTATTCATGAGTTTGTACGCTTCAAGCCAGTATCAACAAATAGTGCCTATAACACCTGAAGCGGCAGCGTTAACTAAAGTTGTTAATTATCCAGTTGACCTTAATACCGGAGTACCTAATATTAATATTCCATTTCATGAAATTAAAACAGGAGGATTGGTGTTGCCGATTGGTATTAATTATCATGCAGGGGGCTTTAAGATAAATGAACAATCTACCAGAGCCGGCTTGGGATGGTCATTGAACTGTGAACTTCAAATTACCAGGACAGTTAATGGACTGGACGACTTTTCCCCTGGAGGATATTACAACAATACATTGGTAAAAGCTTATCATACAAATAACCCTGGATACAATGCTTATCCTTTCAAAGACTTCACAAGCGATTTTATCTCGCGCGGAGAAAATGGCCTGGCAACGGGACAGGTAGATGGCCAGCCGGATAAATTTACCTATCAATTATTGAATAAAACCGGGTCCTTTTATATTCAAAAGAATGATGCGGGAAATGTAGCTGGCATAGTAGCAGTTCCTTATGACAACATAAAAATCGAATACGCCAATGGTAGTTTTACGATTACCGACACTGATGGAACTGTATATTATTTTGGAGAGCCTGGTGTTGGCCCCCTTTCAAGTAGGCATTTGAGTGGCATAGAATACACTGAAGTAACATATCCTAACAGTCCCATTCGCACGGCATGGAAGTGTAAAAAAATTGAAAATGCAAGTAAAACTGCTCAAATTAATTTTGAATATCTTTTGAAACCAGTTGCTTTATTTAGAAAAGCTACAGACTATATAGAATACTACCATACGATCGATATTAATTTTTACCCTCCTTTTGGGTCAGACTGCGCTCAGAACCTTTTTAGAGGAGATGAGTATCCTGCATCGTCAATTTCAGAGTATAACAATTTATTGTCAAATATTCCCTTTCAAAACCTTTCATCACCTAAATACATGGAACACTTTGGTTATGGTGGCCAGAAATTCCACCTGCCCTATCTTAGTCAGGATGGGACATCTCTGATAGACAAAGTGTATTCAGTCAATACAGGGGGATTTTTCCCTTCACTAGCTACAATTTCGGGGGTAGTTCTTTCGAAAATAACATTCAATGGTGGATCTGTTGAATTTACAGGAACGGATCAGCTTAACAGTCTCTATGTGCGGGATAAATTCAATAATGTAGTTAAAGATATTACGTTTTATCAAAGCCTTATAGCGCCTATCTATCTTTCAACTGCAAAAATTTTTAACGGGGATGATTACAATGGAACAACATATCTCGATAGTATTCGAATCAATGGGAGCGATATATATAGGTTTTCTTACAAAAATAAGATTGCATTTGGAAATCATCTGATTGGGCAAGACGCATGGGGCTATCGTAATAGCCATACAACAGAAGTAGATAGTTATTCTTCTGATTACCCCAGGAACGTACCACGCCAGTCTGACTTGCTGGAAAAACACCTGACGCGTTTCCCGTATGCTTGTACAGAAATTATCCCGCCATTTGATTTTTCCGTAGGTGGTAGTTCAACTGCGGAGGTTACTGATGCTGAGTATATGGCATTTGGAACACTGCAACGAATTATTCATCCAACTGGCGGATATACAGATTTTGATTTGGAGCCTAATAGATATAATGAGAATATTAACATATTTAACGATGATCAACCTAATACAACTGCGGTGCCACGTGTTGGAGGAGGCTTGCGAGTAAGAAGCATTAGCTATTATGATGGAATTGAACAGATAGTTCCAGCCTGGCGAAAAATTTACAAGTATGGCGAGCTGGAGAATGGAATGGGGATAGCACTGAATAAGCCCGCAGCTATCTATAACGGAATAAAACGGGGGTACGATGCGTTTGTGTACGAACAATACGTGGGATATGCAGTTAGGGAAAGCATCAACTGTGGCGATCCACTTTCATGTTTTCGGCTGGTGGCAACAGAGTCGAAGAAAACATTAGCACCAGCTTCATATCTGAACTATGCCTATCCTAATGGTGCGCCGATTTACTATACAAAAGTTGCCGAGTATCAACATGATTTAGGTGTAGTTACCGGCAAAAGGGAATATGCCTATTACAGACCAGGTAAGTTTAATCTAATAGAAGGCATTCCTCCTCTTGAACTGATGCATACTACCAGTATTATTGAAGGAACAAATATTCCCTGGCAGCATAGCAGTGGGCTAATGGGGGCTCTGAAGTCTGAGTCTGATTACAAATTTGAAAACTGTGAGATGAAGCTATTTCGTCAAAAGGACTACCATTATAAACCCTATATCAGACCCTTGCAAATTCGTGTGGCTTGTTCCTTTCTTAAAACTATATATCAGCTAAATGGAACCCCACCTGATATTAGCGGTGGTATTTATAATGACTTTGTATCTTTTTCAGGAGTTACGCGTCCCCCCGAAATATATAAAAGTAATGAATACGGCATAGCTGTTGGTAAATTATTGCTGGAAAGTGAGGAAGAAAAATGGTTTAATAATAACTCAACCATGACGAATAGTATTACTTATTATTATGATAGCGATCAATATATCCAACCAACAAGAATGAGAACAGTAAACAGCAAAGGCGATTTGATTGAAACCAGATTGCTGTACCCATATAACCTGACTTCGGATCCTGTTTACGCCAATATGACGCAAAAAAACATAATTAATCCAGTTATTGAAGAAAAGACGACAAATCTTTCAAATAGCAGAGAGTTACATTTAACCAGGAATAACTACAGCAATTTTACAGCAGGAACTGGCTTCATTGCCCCTGCTTCTATTCAGAAATCGTATGATGGAGGCACATTGCGAAGTGAAGTAGTCTTTGATCAATATGATCAATGGGGGAATCTACTGCAATTAACTACGAAGGACCAGCTTGTTAAGTCGTATGTATGGGCTTATGACGGACAATATCCCGTTTCGGAAGTTACCGGTTTAGCTTATTCAGAAGTAGATGCCATCGTAAATCCGAATCCCGGCTCGCCTATTAGTACGAGTTATGATGAGCTGGATATAGACAACAGGGTTGGGAATTTAAGAAGCCATGTTAATGAGGATAAGATATTTGTGACGACATATACGCATGAACCTTTGGTAGGGGTAATAAGTAAAACAGATCCTCAAGGCAGAAAGGAGTTATATGAATATGATAATTCGGGAAGATTAAGGATCATTCGAAATAATGAGGGCAACGTTACCAGGCAGATTGAGTACCATACCGCAGGGGATTTCTCAAGAGAGCATCTTGATAACTTTTTTTATAATCATTCAGATAGTGCTATTGCGTCAATTCCTGTTATCTGCGAATCAAATTTGCCTCGGCTAAATGTTATACTTCAAACATATCTTCCTCCGAGTACTATACAAACGCCCAATATAGATATTGAGTTTTACAGGAAAGGTATATTGGATGAAAGAACAGCATTTCCATCCGTATCAATTGGTCAAATGTATACTAATCAAATAAGTATCCCGGCAGACACTTTTGAAATCCGCTTTATGCCCTCGTCTTTTTATACCGGGCCGGAGATAAAGTATTACTATACTGTACCTGCAGACCCGGATACTTTTATACGTATCTATTCTGGAAGTATTATAAGCTTTCAGGTTCCTGTATCAGGAAATTATATATTCTATGCGGACAATACGGGAACAATTAACGGGGAATAGCGAACGAACTTATTATGATCAAAAAAAGAGAACATGCGCTTCATAAACGGAGAAATTTATAGGAAATTATTACTTGTTTGCGTAGTTGTGCATACCTACAGTCTTGCACATGGCCAGGTTCCTAATGGAAGTGTTGTGCCTACTGCTACCCCCGCAACAGCCCCAGCCGCTTATCCGTCCACAATGAAGGTGAACTACATCCGCACGTGGGAACCCTCCAAAGGGATCACCGACACGGCATTGGTGGTATCCAACGGGAACGTGAAAGACGTGCGGCAGACCACGCAGTACTTTGACGGGCTGGGGCGGCCGTTACAAACGGTGAGCAAACACATTCTGCCGGGCACGGGCAATGACCTGGTAGCGCCGGTGGTGTATGATAACTTCGGGCGGGAGCAGTATAAATATTTGCCTTACGGGGTGACTGGCACCGGGCAGCTGCGGCTCAGCCCCTTTACGGAGCAGGCGGGATTTTCGGCCACGCAATACCCCGGTGAGTCTGTATATTACAGTGAGACCCAATTCGAACATAGCCCTTTGAACCGCGTGGAGAAAACGCTGGCGCCCGGCAACAGCTGGGCTGGCAGCGGTAAAGGGGTCAGTCAGCAATACCTGGTGAACACCGCCGGAGACGGGGTGAAGATCTGGGACATCGGCGCCAATGCGGGAGACTATCCCGTTGCCCGGGATACTAATTACAGTGCCGGGCAGTTGTACAAAACCGTTACGCAGGATGAGATGGCCCAGGAGGTGGTGGAGTTCAAAGACAAGGAAGGGCGGGTGGTGCTGAAAAAAGTGCAGCTGACGGCCAGTGCCGGCAGCGAAGGGCACACCGGTTGGCTGTGTACCTATTATGTGTATGATGACCTTGGCAACCTGCGGTACGTGCTGCCGCCCAGGATGGTGGATATCCTGTCGGGCAACAGCTGGAGCCTGTCCAATGCCGTTCACCGGCGGGAGCTGTGCTTCCGGTACGTGTATGACCACCGTCGGCGGATGGTGCTCAAACAGGTGCCCGGTGCCGACCCGGTGGAGATGGTCTATGATGTAAGGGACCGGCTAGTGTTCTCGCAAGACGGCAACCTTCGCACTGCGGGCAAGTGGCTGACCACGTTTTACGATGAGCTGAACCGGCCGGTGATGACGGCGCTGTACGAGACCAGCCAGACAGCCGCCGCCCTGGCTACCGCCCTGGGCACGGCCAGCGGCACCCAAACCATCGTCCACCAGATCAAAGTCCCCAGCAGCCTGGTGGTCAACAGCCACGACGGGCGGGACATCTACCAGGCCGGGCAGGAGATCGTTTTTAACCCTGGTTTTGACAGCCAGACCGATGAGCTGGAGACCTTGCTGGACCCCAACGGTACCCAGACCACGGAAACGATCTATGCCAGCAACCCTTTACCGGCCCTTGACCAAAACAAGCTGGAACCGCTGACCTACACGTATTATGACGATTATAGCTACGAAGGGGCCAAGCCCGGCCAGCCCGGCCTGCTGAGCAGCATCCCCTACAATACAGAGACCCAGCCGCATACCGACGTACTGTCTATCAGCACGCAGACCAAAGGGCTGGTCACGGGCACCAAGGTGCGGCTGCTGGAAGGCAACGGGGCCAATGACCGCTGGCTGGTGACCACTACCCGCTACGATGCCAAGGGCCGGGTGCTGCAGGTGCTGGCAGACA
>NZ_QXMH01000006.1 GCF_003568665.1 Chitinophaga alhagiae | reverse complement strand
TGCCTATGGTTACAGCTATGATGCGGCCAACCGGCTGCTGAAGGCGGACTTCAGGGAAAGCCCCGGTACCGCGCATACGTGGGCGGAGAACCCGGCCACGAAGTTTAATGTGAAGATGGGGGATGGGATCACCCCCACCAGCGCCTATGACGCCAACGGCAATATCCTTCAAATGCAGCAGGAGGGGAAGACCGGCCCCACCACCAGCGGCCTCATCGACAACCTTTATTACAACTATACAAAAAACAGCGCCACCACCGGCAACCGGCTGCAGGGCGTGTATGACGCTCAGAATAATCCCTCCAGTACGCTGGGCGACTTTAAGGAGATCACCACCGGCAGCGCTGGTGACCTGGACTATGACCAGGACCCCAACGGTAACCTGACCCGGGATAACAACAAGGGTATCTCCGCCATTACCTACAACCACCTGAACCTTCCGGAGCTGGTCACGATCCCGGGCAAGGGCAGCATCCGGTACGTATATGACGCTGCTGGCGTCAAACACCGCAAAACGGTGGAAGACCAGACCGGCCCGCAAAGCAAGACCACCACCACGGCGTACAGCGGTGGGCTGATCTATGAGAACGACAGCCTGCGGCTGATCAGCCATGAGGAAGGCCGCATCCGGGTGAACAGCGAGGTGCAGCCGGTGGAGTATACTTATGACTATTTTATCAAAGACCACCTGGGCAACGTGCGGATGGTGCTGACAGAAGGCAGCCAGCAGCAGCTGTACCTGGCGAGCATGGAAACGGAGCGCTCAGCTACGGAGAACGCCCTGTTCAGCAATATCGAGTCCAGCCGCAGCGCCAAACCGGTGGGTTACCCGCAGGATGCCACTGCGGGCAACCAGAACAGCCAGGTGGCCAAACTGAACGGTCAGCACCCTGACAAGCGGGTAGGGCCCTCGCTGGTACTGAAGGTGATGGCGGGAGATACGATCTCCATCGGGGCCAAGGCCTTTTACAAGTCCATCGGGCGCAAGCAGGATAAGTCCCTGGTACCGGTGGCAGACATGGCCACTTCGCTGCTGCGGGCGTTCGGCGGCGGGCAGCCGGGTGGCGGTGATAAGGAAACAGCCGGGGAGAACATGGCCCGCAGCCCGTTGAACGAACAGTTCTTAAATGACGGCTACGAGCGGATGAAGCAGAAAGAACCGGCCGACCCTGCCCAGGCCAACCGTCCAAAAGCATACCTTAATTTTGCGTTATTCGACGATGCGTTTAACTTAGTGGAAGAGAACAGCGGTGTGCGGCAGGTGAAGGCGGAGCCGGACCAGCTGCAGACGCTGGCGCAGGACAAGATGGTGATCAAGAAGGGCGGGTTCCTGTATGTGTATACGAGCAATGAGACGCCGCAGGATGTGTTCTTTGATAACCTGGTGGTGATGAACAACCCGGGGGCGGTGCTGGAGGAGACGCATTATTATCCGTTTGGGTTGACGATGGCGGGGATTAGTGCGAAGACGCTATACAGCCCTGAAAACAAATACCAGTATAACGGTAAAGAACTACAGAACAAGGAGTTCGCGGGGAATGGCGGTAGTGGTTTAGAGTGGTATGATTATGGGGCTAGAATGTATGACCCGCAGATCGGGAGGTGGCATGTGCCCGATCCTCTTAGTGAAGATGAGTATGACTATGAAATTGACAGATTCATATCTATGGAGGCAGAAAGCGCTGCAGGAGGTAGTGACGACGAAATGGGACTACGTCATTTATCCAAATACTTCCGACCTAAAGTGTTAACTGCTGATAATTCCCCTATTCATTATGGAATGAGTCCGTATGCGTATGTGTTAAATAATCCTTTAAAGTATGTGGATTTGCACGGGCTGGATACTTCTAAACCTATAGTGTTAAATCTGGTTGAGGTTAAAGCAAATGTTCCTTGGAAAGCTGCTTCAGGACTTACATTAATATACTTAGGGTGGCCTCGTTATGATTTAAAGCCAATTGGTGCATTAGGTTCTCGGCCTGGTTCTTCAATTGCTTCCGAGTGGTTATCTAAAAAACTTCCTCAAACAGTTCCTGCTCTTAAAAAGGTTCCTCGAAAAGTATTAAGAACAGTTGGTATGAAAACTGCTTCAAAGAAGGTTGGAACAGCTGTTGTTGGGCGAGCTTTAGGGAGGCTTGTTCCATATGTTGGATGGAGCCTATTGGCATCGGATATTTGGGATAATCGAGAATTTCTTGATGGCTTAGCAGAAGGAATAAGAGATGAAAGGGAAAAAATGAAAGAAACCGTGAAATATGAGGGCGCGCATTAAATTCTATAAATTAAATCCATTGAAATGAACCAAGATGTTTTTAATAAACTCATAGAGTTTGTAATTGATAAGTCTGGTGTTGATGATGAGCCAATTAATAAATCAACTCGTATTCAGGAAGACCTTGGCGTGAGTGGTGATGATGCAGTTGAGTTCATACTTGCTTATAGTAAGAAGTTTAACGTCGATGTAACCAATTTTATGGCAGCTGATTATTTTGAAGATGAGGGAGGGCTTAGAATATGGTATTTTTTAAAAGCCCTATTAGGTTTTAGTAAAACAGGGAAAATATTAACGGTAGGCCATTTAGAGAAAGGAATACACGCTGGAAGATTAGATGAAGAAGTCATAAATAGAGATCAAATGGTACTGTAAATGTCAATGGAAAGGCAAATAACAATACTGGGAGTATCTTGGATTTTAGACTTCAAACTGATTTAGCGTCCTTGGATATTTTTATAAATGAACTTAGAGGAGTTTTGAAGCTTTATCCCTTGGTAGGAAGCTCAGAATAGACAAAGCCCGCACGATCTGCGCGGGCTTTGTGTTTATATTTATTGCATTACTTTTTTGTTATGGATAGGAATGCGATGATAGCGGTGAATGCAATGTTGATCCAGAATTGCCAGTTGCCGGTTACGGCCAATAGTGCGGAAAAGCCAGCTATTGCTATGAGATATTTTTGCGCAGCGGGCATGTCTTTTGTTTGAGAAACACTAGGGTGTTCGTTAGCCAGAAGACGCTTTAGCGAGAGAATGAACCTATTGATTATCCTACGCCGAGTTCTTTTAAAGGTTCGTACGTTATTACGGCTAAGGTTGGCTGGCATGGCCGGAAATATCCGTGTTCCGCAATTAATCAATTTTCCATCATCTACGATGGCCCACCCGATAGAATTATCTCCCAAATCAAGTCCGAGAATTTTACTCATGGTTAGTAAGTTTATGAGTTAAAAGCCTTTTTAGCTTTGGTATTCTGGATAATGTTATCGATGAGGAAATACACCTTCTCTTTGGTGTCCTCGTCGAGTTTTTCAATGTCCTGGATACGCTGGAGCGTTTTTTTATCAAAGTGAGCATTAATCCCTTCCCCTACGAGGTAATCGAGTGAAACCCCCAAGGCGTCGGCGATGCGCTTTGCAAAATCAATAGAGGGCGTGGCATCGCCGCGCTCGTACTTCCCAATAATCTCTCTGGAAACGTTGCTCTCGTTGGCGAGGTCGGTTTGTGACCAGCCTTTTTGCTTACGCAGCTCGGTAATTATTTTGGAGATTTTGTTCATAATAGTACCGTAAATGCAGTAAAAGACAGTGTTTTGGCAAAAATACGGTATTAAGATGCTCAAAAAAACACGAAAGTACTTTGTTGATATTGTATAATGATATACTTTTGTGTACAATAGTACCAAGTAAAAATATTTTTCCACATGGCACGCAAGGTTAACAACGTACGCTATCTAAAGTTAGGGGTAAAAGGTCATCCGCGTGATGGCTATCGTTATAAAAATTTACCGTGGCTGAACGTGAGCGCGGTCTGGCTGGAACAGGCGGGCTTCCACATCGGCGACCAGCTTGAGATCACCGTAAGCGATGGTTACCTGGAGATCAAAAACCTCTCTACCGATGGAGATCAAAGAGCTTAAGCAGCGTTTGCGGCTGTCGGAAGTGATCGCCCATTACGGCCTGCGGCCGGACAAGCACGGGCGTTTGCTTTGCCCGTTCCACCCCGATAAAACGCCCTCGCTGCAACTGTACCCGAAGACCGATACTTTTTGTTGCTTCTCCACGAACTGCAACGCTGGTACGGGTGATGTGATCCGGTTCATCGAGCTGATGGACAAGTGCAGCACGCACGAAGCGATCATGAAGGCCAAAGCGCTGATCGGCGTAACGCCCGCCGTGCCAGCTGCGCCACCGGCAGCAGCACCTGATCCATTGGAACGGGAAGCGGTTCTAACCAAAGTGTTCGGCTCGTTCAGGAAGGCGCTTCCGGCCTCGCGCAAGGCGACCGATTACCTGCAAGGTCGTGGGCTGGACTACAAGCAGCATGAATGCGGGTATAACAGCGGCGGGTTGCACGTGGAGAGCAAGAATCATCACCTTGTTGCCAGCATGGTAAAGCATGGCCTGCTTAAAGCAAAGCCGGCCGGCGGTTACAGCGTATGGGCAAAAGACTGCGTGATCTTCCCGTTAAAGGATGTGCAACACAAAATCGTGAGCCTGTACGGCCGCAGCATTACGAACAACAGCGACCAGCGGCATTTTTATATGACGGGCAGAACGGGATTGTATCCCGGTTATCCTGCACCGGCTACCACAAAACTGATCCTGACGGAAAGCATCCTCGATGCGGCGAGCCTGTTGCAGCAACCGGCGATTACCGCGCAATACAGCGTACTGGCCTTGTATGGCACCAATGGGCTCACCGATGAACATCAGCAGGCGATCATCGGTCTATCATCGTTATGCGAAATCACCCTCGTCCTGGATGGCGACGAAGCGGGTAAAGCCGCGGCGGTCAAACACGCACAAACCTTATCCGGCCTGCTGCCGCATGTGCAGTTCACGCAGGTGTTGCTGCCAGATGGCGAGGATGTAAACAGTGTCTTGCAAAGCCATGACGACGGGCAGGTGCTGGTGGACCTGATCGCACAGCGGCAGCCGGTAGAATTTTTTGTTTCAACGGAACCAGCCGCGCCTGCCACAATACAGACCTCTGTTATCCCTATACCTACTTTGCCTGCTGATGACCGGCTGAACACTTCCAATCCTGAATTGCTGGTATATGAGAGTTCGCTGCTGCAAGTGACGGTGCTGGGCGGCGTGCGGCTGACCGGTCTGGACCGACTGCGGGTGACGCTGAAAGTGGAGCACCGGCAAAACATGTTCCTGCCGGTGCGGCACAGCCTTGATCTGTACCATCACGGGCAGGTGCAGCAACTGGTTAGCCTGGTCACGGAGACCTTTGATATGAACGGGCAGGCAGTGGTGACGCTGGTGGCGCAGCTGACGGGCGCACTGGAAAGCTACCGTGCGCAGCGGTTGGAGCGGCTGCAAGCCAAACCGGAGAGCAAACCCACGTTATCGCCTGCGCAAAGGCAGGCCGCTATCCATTATTTACAGCAGCCGAATTTACTACGGCGCACCAGCGATGATATTGGCGCGAGCGGCATTGTGGGTGAAGAAACGAACCGGCTGATTGCGTACCTGGTGTACAGCAGCCGTAAGCAGGCCACGCCGCTGCACGTGATGTTTTTGGGCGCCAGCGGCAGCGGTAAGACGTATTTACAGGAGAAAGTGAGTGACCTGGTGCCGGCCGAAGAAAAGATCGAGATCACCCAAGTAACGGAGAATGCTTTTTATTACTTCAAGCAGGACGAACTCAAACACAAGCTGCTGCTGATCGAAGACCTGGACGGCGCGGAGAGTTCTTTGTATCCCTTGCGGGAGCTGCAGAGCAAAAAGCGTATCTCCAAAACGGTGACCATCAAGGACACGAAGGGAAATCTAAAGACGATCACGGTGGTGGTGGAAGGCCCGGTGAGCGTAAGCGGTTGCACGACGCGGGAGAAGCTCTACGAGGATAACGCCAACCGCTGCCTGCTGCTGTACGTGGATGGTTCCGCCGAGCAGGATGGTCGTATCATGGCCTATCAAACCCGCGCCAGCGCCGGGCAGATCGATCACGGCAAAGAGCAGGCGATTAAAGCACTCCTGCGAAATGTTCAACAGGTTTTGCAACCGGTTCGCGTGGTCAATCCTTATGCGCAGCACATTACGCTGCCTTCGGAGATCTTCAAGCCGCGGCGGACGATGACGTTGCTGCTGGCCTTTATCGAGGCGGTGACGTTCTATCATCAGTATCAACGGGCGCAAAAGAAAGACGGCGGCGGCCAGCCCTATATTGAGACCACGCCGGAAGATATCCGGGCGGCGCTGCACCTGTTAAAAGAGGTGCTGTTCAGCAAGGGCGACGAACTGGCGAAAGCCACGCGGATTTTTTTGGAACAACTCAAAGTCTATTTACAGCGAAGCGGTGCGGAGAGCTTTATCCCGCAAGAAGTGCGCAGGCATCTGCGTTTACAGCCGCGCACGCTGCAGCGTTACATCCGGGAGCTTTGCCAATACGGCTACCTGCGGGCGGTGGGCAGCTACCAGCACCGGCGCGGTTATGAATACGCCGTTATCGACGGTGGAGAGTACCAGCGATTGAAAGGCGCGATTGACGGGCAGTTGCAGGCTATAATGGATAATCTGTCCACCACCAGCAACGCTACCGCGACAAGTGCGACAGTAGTGCGACAGTAAGTGTGTGTCGCAGTAAAAGGCAGCATAGTAAAGGCTTTTGTGTACTGCGACAGTAAAAACGGAAAGATAGTATAATAGGAATTTTGTTAGCCCGTTCCCACCTGATTGTATCATTATCAAACTGATTTTATGGCATCCTTGAACTTATTGCACAGCCCGACGTATGCGCGGTTGCAGGATAGTTTTACAGTATGGCTGCAAACGCTGGGGTATGCGCCCATGACGGCGTACAATCTTCCCCGGCACGCGTCGGAATACCTGGGCTGGCTCCAGCAACAGGGAAACACCCACCTCGATGCGCTGACGGCCTCTTCCGCCAATGCTTTTATCAGTCACCTGCAATTACAAACCGGCATCCGCACGGGAAGAAACCACAGTGCGGGACATATCAACAAATACGTGCAGGCGCTGGCGCTGCTGGGTCGTTACCTGCGGCAGACGGGGGCAGGTGGCGAAGGTTTTGCCTTGCGGCGGGTGGAAGGTGAAAAGCGGTTGCCGGTGTGGCTGACAGTGGGTGAAGTGCGGCAGCTTTACCATGTTACCGGGGATACGGTGCTGGGCATCCGTGACCGTGCGATGCTGGCGGTGTTCTATGGTTGTGGGCTGCGGCTCAACGAGGGGGCGAGCCTTGAAATATCGGATATCCTTGCCGACCGGCGGCTGCTCTACGTTCGCAAGGGCAAGGGTTACAAGGAAAGATATGTTCCACTCACGCTGCAGAACCTCGGGCACATCCAGGACTACCTGACCGAAAGCCGTCCGCAGTTATTGCAGCGATCCACGGAGAGCCTGTTTTTAGGCGCAAATACGGGCAAAGGGCTTACGGGGCAGTCTTTGTATGTACGTGTCAAATTTTTAGCGAAAACGGCGGGTATTACAAAGAATATGGGTACGCATACCCTGCGGCACTCTATCGCTACGCACCTGTTGGGCAACGGGGTGCCATTGGAAAAGATACAGCTCTTCCTCGGCCATGAAAGCCTTGACAGCACGCAGTTATATACTCACCTTGTAAATGACTCCTTATGACGTTCTCCCAATATTTACAAAGCAAGGATCATAGCCCGGCCACGATCCGCACGTATGAAAAATACCTGCGGGTGTTTACAGGTTGGCTGCAATCGGAATGCATCCACCCTGACGGGGTGTGTTACGAGGAGCTGCTGGCGTTCATGCGGTGGCTGCAGGCGGGTGGCCGTAGCCGGGAGGCGGTGGCGATCCAGCTATGCGCGGTGCGGCATTATTTTGACTGGCGGATCGCTATTAAAGCAGGCTGTAACAACCCGGCGGCGGGCGTGTACATCAAAGGCATCCCGCGGCGGTTGCCGGCCGGGATGCTGGATATCGAAATGCTGCAGGAGCTGTACCGCAACTATTGCCAGTTGTATGCTTCTACGTTATGCGGGCGGGTGATCTTGGGGCTGCTGGTGTTCCAGGGTCTCACGGTTCGTGAAATACGCCAGTTGGAAATTACGGACGTGCGATTGGAAGAAGGTATGTTGTACGTGCGCGGCGGTCGCAGCTATAACGGTCGCCGTTTAAAACTGGACGCAGCGCAGGTTCGGCAGCTAGAGCGTTGCATGAATGCGCACGGGCAGTTATCGAAGATACGCGGGATGCGTTTGCTGAACGGGCATTACCTGCGGGAAGGAGTGAGCAAGCTGCTGAAAGCCCTTAAAAAGCTGAACCCGGTGATCAAAAGCGTGCAGCAGATCCGGGGCAGTGTGATCACGGAGTGGCTGCATCATTACAACGTGCGGCAGGTGCAGTACATGGCCGGTCATAAATACGCCAGCAGCACGCAGCGTTACCAGCTATCCGGGCTGGAAGACCTGGCCGCGCAGTTAGACGAGCATCACCCCATTGAGATCGGTATCCACGCAGATCATCACGGTTCCCTGTAACTGCGAGCAAAGCCAGGTTCCCCATCACTTGCAACGTTCCCTTTATGCAAGAACAGGAAAAGCGGTCTCACTGCGGGCATGGGAAGGGCTGGGGTGTACATGTGCGAAGGTTCTTCCTGACTGGCTGCGTTCTTCTGTTGCCGCCCTTCCCATGCCCTTCGTTCGGGCAGCTCCCGGTCTTTGCGCGAAGCGCGCAAATCCCTCCTCTGCCCCATATCTGTCCGCCACCTGCCGGCGGCGCAGGGTGACCGGTGGCTCTGTGCTCGCTTCGCTCACACTCCCGCCCCCGGACCCTGCGCCGCATGGCGGTGGGTGGCGGGAAATGCAGCGGAGTGATCGAAGCGGAGGGGCGGCAGATCAGGGACGAGCAGGAGTACACGACCTGCCGCGAACGGCGACAGTAGTTCGCTGACCCGGCGGCAGTGCTGTCTTGGCGCATCCATAGCGGGCGAAGGCGGCGCAAGGTGCTTCCTGTTCAACGCCTCCAATGCCGCCTTCACCCGCTATGGATGTGTTTTTTGCTTCCTTATGTTTTTTTCAATTGAAAATAAAAACCTATATCTTTAAAACCGGTTCTTTGAAAAAGTTGCCAGTAGTGCGGGGAAGGCGGTAATTATTATCCATTTGGGTTGACGATGGCGGGGATTAGTGCGAAGACGCTATACAGCCCTGAAAACAAATACCAGTATAACGGTAAAGAACTACAGAACAAGGAGTTCGCGGGGAATGGCGGTAGTGGTTTAGAGTGGTATGATTATGGGGCTAGAATGTATGACCCGCAGATCGGGAGGTGGCATGTGCCCGATCCTCTTAGTGAAGATGAGTATGACTATGAAATTGACAGATTCATATCTATGGAGGCAGAAAGCGCTGCAGGAGGTAGTGACGACGAAATGGGACTACGTCATTTATCCAAATACTTCCGACCTAAAGTGTTAACTGCTGATAATTCCCCTATTCATTATGGAATGAGTCCGTATGCGTATGTGTTAAATAATCCTTTAAAGTATGTGGATTTGCACGGGCTGGATACTTCTAAACCTATAGTGTTAAATCTGGTTGAGGTTAAAGCAAATGTTCCTTGGAAAGCTGCTTCAGGACTTACATTAATATACTTAGGGTGGCCTCGTTATGATTTAAAGCCAATTGGTGCATTAGGTTCTCGGCCTGGTTCTTCAATTGCTTCCGAGTGGTTATCTAAAAAACTTCCTCAAACAGTTCCTGCTCTTAAAAAGGTTCCTCGAAAAGTATTAAGAACAGTTGGTATGAAAACTGCTTCAAAGAAGGTTGGAACAGCTGTTGTTGGGCGAGCTTTAGGGAGGCTTGTTCCATATGTTGGATGGAGCCTATTGGCATCGGATATTTGGGATAATCGAGAATTTCTTGATGGCTTAGCAGAAGGAATAAGAGATGAAAGGGAAAAAATGAAAGAAACCGTGAAATATGAGGGCGCGCATTAAATTCTATAAATTAAATCCATTGAAATGAACCAAGATGTTTTTAATAAACTCATAGAGTTTGTAATTGATAAGTCTGGTGTTGATGATGAGCCAATTAATAAATCAACTCGTATTCAGGAAGACCTTGGCGTGAGTGGTGATGATGCAGTTGAGTTCATACTTGCTTATAGTAAGAAGTTTAACGTCGATGTAACCAATTTTATGGCAGCTGATTATTTTGAAGATGAGGGAGGGCTTAGAATATGGTATTTTTTAAAAGCCCTATTAGGTTTTAGTAAAACAGGGAAAATATTAACGGTAGGCCATTTAGAGAAAGGAATACACGCTGGAAGATTAGATGAAGAAGTCATAAATAGAGATCAAATGGTACTGTAAATGTCAATGGAAAGGCAAATAACAATACTGGGAGTATCTTGGATTTTAGACTTCAAACTGATTTAGCGTCCTTGGATATTTTTATAAATGAACTTAGAGGAGTTTTGAAGCTTTATCCCTTGGTAGGAAGCTCAGAATAGACAAAGCCCGCACGATCTGCGCGGGCTTTGTGTTTATATTTATTGCATTACTTTTTTGTTATGGATAGGAATGCGATGATAGCGGTGAATGCAATGTTGATCCAGAATTGCCAGTTGCCGGTTACGGCCAATAGTGCGGAAAAGCCAGCTATTGCTATGAGATATTTTTGCGCAGCGGGCATGTCTTTTGTTTGAGAAACACTAGGGTGTTCGTTAGCCAGAAGACGCTTTAGCGAGAGAATGAACCTATTGATTATCCTACGCCGAGTTCTTTTAAAGGTTCGTACGTTATTACGGCTAAGGTTGGCTGGCATGGCCGGAAATATCCGTGTTCCGCAATTAATCAATTTTCCATCATCTACGATGGCCCACCCGATAGAATTATCTCCCAAATCAAGTCCGAGAATTTTACTCATGGTTAGTAAGTTTATGAGTTAAAAGCCTTTTTAGCTTTGGTATTCTGGATAATGTTATCGATGAGGAAATACACCTTCTCTTTGGTGTCCTCGTCGAGTTTTTCAATGTCCTGGATACGCTGGAGCGTTTTTTTATCAAAGTGAGCATTAATCCCTTCCCCTACGAGGTAATCGAGTGAAACCCCCAAGGCGTCGGCGATGCGCTTTGCAAAATCAATAGAGGGCGTGGCATCGCCGCGCTCGTACTTCCCAATAATCTCTCTGGAAACGTTGCTCTCGTTGGCGAGGTCGGTTTGTGACCAGCCTTTTTGCTTACGCAGCTCGGTAATTATTTTGGAGATTTTGTTCATAATAGTACCGTAAATGCAGTAAAAGACAGTGTTTTGGCAAAAATACGGTATTAAGATGCTCAAAAAAACACGAAAGTACTTTGTTGATATTGTATAATGATATACTTTTGTGTACAATAGTACCAAGTAAAAATATTTTTCCACATGGCACGCAAGGTTAACAACGTACGCTATCTAAAGTTAGGGGTAAAAGGTCATCCGCGTGATGGCTATCGTTATAAAAATTTACCGTGGCTGAACGTGAGCGCGGTCTGGCTGGAACAGGCGGGCTTCCACATCGGCGACCAGCTTGAGATCACCGTAAGCGATGGTTACCTGGAGATCAAAAACCTCTCTACCGATGGAGATCAAAGAGCTTAAGCAGCGTTTGCGGCTGTCGGAAGTGATCGCCCATTACGGCCTGCGGCCGGACAAGCACGGGCGTTTGCTTTGCCCGTTCCACCCCGATAAAACGCCCTCGCTGCAACTGTACCCGAAGACCGATACTTTTTGTTGCTTCTCCACGAACTGCAACGCTGGTACGGGTGATGTGATCCGGTTCATCGAGCTGATGGACAAGTGCAGCACGCACGAAGCGATCATGAAGGCCAAAGCGCTGATCGGCGTAACGCCCGCCGTGCCAGCTGCGCCACCGGCAGCAGCACCTGATCCATTGGAACGGGAAGCGGTTCTAACCAAAGTGTTCGGCTCGTTCAGGAAGGCGCTTCCGGCCTCGCGCAAGGCGACCGATTACCTGCAAGGTCGTGGGCTGGACTACAAGCAGCATGAATGCGGGTATAACAGCGGCGGGTTGCACGTGGAGAGCAAGAATCATCACCTTGTTGCCAGCATGGTAAAGCATGGCCTGCTTAAAGCAAAGCCGGCCGGCGGTTACAGCGTATGGGCAAAAGACTGCGTGATCTTCCCGTTAAAGGATGTGCAACACAAAATCGTGAGCCTGTACGGCCGCAGCATTACGAACAACAGCGACCAGCGGCATTTTTATATGACGGGCAGAACGGGATTGTATCCCGGTTATCCTGCACCGGCTACCACAAAACTGATCCTGACGGAAAGCATCCTCGATGCGGCGAGCCTGTTGCAGCAACCGGCGATTACCGCGCAATACAGCGTACTGGCCTTGTATGGCACCAATGGGCTCACCGATGAACATCAGCAGGCGATCATCGGTCTATCATCGTTATGCGAAATCACCCTCGTCCTGGATGGCGACGAAGCGGGTAAAGCCGCGGCGGTCAAACACGCACAAACCTTATCCGGCCTGCTGCCGCATGTGCAGTTCACGCAGGTGTTGCTGCCAGATGGCGAGGATGTAAACAGTGTCTTGCAAAGCCATGACGACGGGCAGGTGCTGGTGGACCTGATCGCACAGCGGCAGCCGGTAGAATTTTTTGTTTCAACGGAACCAGCCGCGCCTGCCACAATACAGACCTCTGTTATCCCTATACCTACTTTGCCTGCTGATGACCGGCTGAACACTTCCAATCCTGAATTGCTGGTATATGAGAGTTCGCTGCTGCAAGTGACGGTGCTGGGCGGCGTGCGGCTGACCGGTCTGGACCGACTGCGGGTGACGCTGAAAGTGGAGCACCGGCAAAACATGTTCCTGCCGGTGCGGCACAGCCTTGATCTGTACCATCACGGGCAGGTGCAGCAACTGGTTAGCCTGGTCACGGAGACCTTTGATATGAACGGGCAGGCAGTGGTGACGCTGGTGGCGCAGCTGACGGGCGCACTGGAAAGCTACCGTGCGCAGCGGTTGGAGCGGCTGCAAGCCAAACCGGAGAGCAAACCCACGTTATCGCCTGCGCAAAGGCAGGCCGCTATCCATTATTTACAGCAGCCGAATTTACTACGGCGCACCAGCGATGATATTGGCGCGAGCGGCATTGTGGGTGAAGAAACGAACCGGCTGATTGCGTACCTGGTGTACAGCAGCCGTAAGCAGGCCACGCCGCTGCACGTGATGTTTTTGGGCGCCAGCGGCAGCGGTAAGACGTATTTACAGGAGAAAGTGAGTGACCTGGTGCCGGCCGAAGAAAAGATCGAGATCACCCAAGTAACGGAGAATGCTTTTTATTACTTCAAGCAGGACGAACTCAAACACAAGCTGCTGCTGATCGAAGACCTGGACGGCGCGGAGAGTTCTTTGTATCCCTTGCGGGAGCTGCAGAGCAAAAAGCGTATCTCCAAAACGGTGACCATCAAGGACACGAAGGGAAATCTAAAGACGATCACGGTGGTGGTGGAAGGCCCGGTGAGCGTAAGCGGTTGCACGACGCGGGAGAAGCTCTACGAGGATAACGCCAACCGCTGCCTGCTGCTGTACGTGGATGGTTCCGCCGAGCAGGATGGTCGTATCATGGCCTATCAAACCCGCGCCAGCGCCGGGCAGATCGATCACGGCAAAGAGCAGGCGATTAAAGCACTCCTGCGAAATGTTCAACAGGTTTTGCAACCGGTTCGCGTGGTCAATCCTTATGCGCAGCACATTACGCTGCCTTCGGAGATCTTCAAGCCGCGGCGGACGATGACGTTGCTGCTGGCCTTTATCGAGGCGGTGACGTTCTATCATCAGTATCAACGGGCGCAAAAGAAAGACGGCGGCGGCCAGCCCTATATTGAGACCACGCCGGAAGATATCCGGGCGGCGCTGCACCTGTTAAAAGAGGTGCTGTTCAGCAAGGGCGACGAACTGGCGAAAGCCACGCGGATTTTTTTGGAACAACTCAAAGTCTATTTACAGCGAAGCGGTGCGGAGAGCTTTATCCCGCAAGAAGTGCGCAGGCATCTGCGTTTACAGCCGCGCACGCTGCAGCGTTACATCCGGGAGCTTTGCCAATACGGCTACCTGCGGGCGGTGGGCAGCTACCAGCACCGGCGCGGTTATGAATACGCCGTTATCGACGGTGGAGAGTACCAGCGATTGAAAGGCGCGATTGACGGGCAGTTGCAGGCTATAATGGATAATCTGTCCACCACCAGCAACGCTACCGCGACAAGTGCGACAGTAGTGCGACAGTAAGTGTGTGTCGCAGTAAAAGGCAGCATAGTAAAGGCTTTTGTGTACTGCGACAGTAAAAACGGAAAGATAGTATAATAGGAATTTTGTTAGCCCGTTCCCACCTGATTGTATCATTATCAAACTGATTTTATGGCATCCTTGAACTTATTGCACAGCCCGACGTATGCGCGGTTGCAGGATAGTTTTACAGTATGGCTGCAAACGCTGGGGTATGCGCCCATGACGGCGTACAATCTTCCCCGGCACGCGTCGGAATACCTGGGCTGGCTCCAGCAACAGGGAAACACCCACCTCGATGCGCTGACGGCCTCTTCCGCCAATGCTTTTATCAGTCACCTGCAATTACAAACCGGCATCCGCACGGGAAGAAACCACAGTGCGGGACATATCAACAAATACGTGCAGGCGCTGGCGCTGCTGGGTCGTTACCTGCGGCAGACGGGGGCAGGTGGCGAAGGTTTTGCCTTGCGGCGGGTGGAAGGTGAAAAGCGGTTGCCGGTGTGGCTGACAGTGGGTGAAGTGCGGCAGCTTTACCATGTTACCGGGGATACGGTGCTGGGCATCCGTGACCGTGCGATGCTGGCGGTGTTCTATGGTTGTGGGCTGCGGCTCAACGAGGGGGCGAGCCTTGAAATATCGGATATCCTTGCCGACCGGCGGCTGCTCTACGTTCGCAAGGGCAAGGGTTACAAGGAAAGATATGTTCCACTCACGCTGCAGAACCTCGGGCACATCCAGGACTACCTGACCGAAAGCCGTCCGCAGTTATTGCAGCGATCCACGGAGAGCCTGTTTTTAGGCGCAAATACGGGCAAAGGGCTTACGGGGCAGTCTTTGTATGTACGTGTCAAATTTTTAGCGAAAACGGCGGGTATTACAAAGAATATGGGTACGCATACCCTGCGGCACTCTATCGCTACGCACCTGTTGGGCAACGGGGTGCCATTGGAAAAGATACAGCTCTTCCTCGGCCATGAAAGCCTTGACAGCACGCAGTTATATACTCACCTTGTAAATGACTCCTTATGACGTTCTCCCAATATTTACAAAGCAAGGATCATAGCCCGGCCACGATCCGCACGTATGAAAAATACCTGCGGGTGTTTACAGGTTGGCTGCAATCGGAATGCATCCACCCTGACGGGGTGTGTTACGAGGAGCTGCTGGCGTTCATGCGGTGGCTGCAGGCGGGTGGCCGTAGCCGGGAGGCGGTGGCGATCCAGCTATGCGCGGTGCGGCATTATTTTGACTGGCGGATCGCTATTAAAGCAGGCTGTAACAACCCGGCGGCGGGCGTGTACATCAAAGGCATCCCGCGGCGGTTGCCGGCCGGGATGCTGGATATCGAAATGCTGCAGGAGCTGTACCGCAACTATTGCCAGTTGTATGCTTCTACGTTATGCGGGCGGGTGATCTTGGGGCTGCTGGTGTTCCAGGGTCTCACGGTTCGTGAAATACGCCAGTTGGAAATTACGGACGTGCGATTGGAAGAAGGTATGTTGTACGTGCGCGGCGGTCGCAGCTATAACGGTCGCCGTTTAAAACTGGACGCAGCGCAGGTTCGGCAGCTAGAGCGTTGCATGAATGCGCACGGGCAGTTATCGAAGATACGCGGGATGCGTTTGCTGAACGGGCATTACCTGCGGGAAGGAGTGAGCAAGCTGCTGAAAGCCCTTAAAAAGCTGAACCCGGTGATCAAAAGCGTGCAGCAGATCCGGGGCAGTGTGATCACGGAGTGGCTGCATCATTACAACGTGCGGCAGGTGCAGTACATGGCCGGTCATAAATACGCCAGCAGCACGCAGCGTTACCAGCTATCCGGGCTGGAAGACCTGGCCGCGCAGTTAGACGAGCATCACCCCATTGAGATCGGTATCCACGCAGATCATCACGGTTCCCTGTAACTGCGAGCAAAGCCAGGTTCCCCATCACTTGCAACGTTCCCTTTATGCAAGAACAGGAAAAGCGGTCTCACTGCGGGCATGGGAAGGGCTGGGGTGTACATGTGCGAAGGTTCTTCCTGACTGGCTGCGTTCTTCTGTTGCCGCCCTTCCCATGCCCTTCGTTCGGGCAGCTCCCGGTCTTTGCGCGAAGCGCGCAAATCCCTCCTCTGCCCCATATCTGTCCGCCACCTGCCGGCGGCGCAGGGTGACCGGTGGCTCTGTGCTCGCTTCGCTCACACTCCCGCCCCCGGACCCTGCGCCGCATGGCGGTGGGTGGCGGGAAATGCAGCGGAGTGATCGAAGCGGAGGGGCGGCAGATCAGGGACGAGCAGGAGTACACGACCTGCCGCGAACGGCGACAGTAGTTCGCTGACCCGGCGGCAGTGCTGTCTTGGCGCATCCATAGCGGGCGAAGGCGGCGCAAGGTGCTTCCTGTTCAACGCCTCCAATGCCGCCTTCACCCGCTATGGATGTGTTTTTTGCTTCCTTATGTTTTTTTCAATTGAAAATAAAAACCTATATCTTTAAAACCGGTTCTTTGAAAAAGTTGCCAGTAGTGCGGGGAAGGCGGTAATTATTATCCATTTGGATTGACGATGGCGGGGATATCTACCAAGGCCGTCAATAAGCTGGAGCGGAACAAGTACGGTTACAATGGGAACGAGCTACAGAATGAGGAATTTGGGGATGGTAGCGGGTTGGAGTTGTACGACTTCAATGCGAGGACGTATGATCAACAGATAGGGAGATTTATGCAGATAGATCCATTGACAGAACAATGGCAGGAACATTTATCTCCGTATCACTTTGGGTTTAACAATCCTATACGATATAATGACCCTGATGGCAAGTATCCGGGATTGGGAGTAGGGATTATCTTTCCTATAGCTGCCGCAATTGAAGAGGCTATAGTTGCAGGTGGTGCAGCGGCTGGAATTGTTTTGGTGGCAGATAAACTAGTCAAAATAATTAGAGAGTTACCACCAGGGACAGGGACTGCTAATCCCACCACAGTTCCATTGTTGCCTTTGCCTGGCGAAGTGATGGGTAAAACGACCTTGAAGTCAGAAAAAGCACAATCAAATGAACAACCAACGGATTTACCAGGGAATACCGCACTGAATGATGCCTTGAAGGGACAAGGCTCTGGTGATACAGGTACACGGAGGAAAAATAGGTTACCGGACGTTGCCGAACCTAATTCGACTCAAACTAATGCTCCAGGTACAACCGCTAAAAAATATGGCCCCGACGGGAAAGTTCAGAAAGAATATAATAAAGGACATCAGGGGGATGGGGTGCCCAAGAACGAAAAAAAAGATCATGTGCATGATTATAAGCCTGATTCTCGTAATCCATCCGGGCATGGCAAAAGACAACCAGGACGTCCACTTAAGAAAAATGAACTTAAAAAGGATTTTGGACTTTAATAAGCTTTAGTTATGAATTATATAGGAGAAAATGAACTGCTGATAGATTTATTAGCTACAGATTATACTTTGCTCAGTAGCACAATGAATAAGATTGATATCCAAAACGGGAATGAGGGAAGGCTATATATTGAGTTGCATTTTACGTTACTTTATTCCGAGGTGTGTAGAAAAATTATGCTAAGATTTAGTGAAATTGAGGAGTTTTCTTTCTATTATAATCAAAGTCATTACTTTTATAATGTTGAAGAATATAAACTTTTAAAAGTAGGAGATAGCTTTTACTTGAGTCTGGATCCTTTTGCTGATGACGCCAATAATAAAGTGTCTTCCAAAGATCAAGATTTTATACTATGCGGCAAGGTAGAAGGCTTCGCTCAACCTTAAACAATATTCGGTTTATACTTACGCACTAAACACTCCTACCCGAAGTCATGTTTGTGATGAGTATTGAGAATGTATTTTAGGGCAAGCAGCGTGTCAAGGCAAAATAAAGAGGGAGGCGTATATCCCAGGCCTATAACGATTACAATACTCTATTTATTAGTGCTTCGTCTGATAATAATTCGCAAGCAGGTGATAGATTCGTTGAGGGCAAAACCGCTGCAAACAATCTTATTGAACAGTTGGACAACGGTAGTATTACTTTAGGAGAGAAGGAAACTATAAAAATAATCGGGCATAGTCAGGGAGCTACTTTCGCTGTAGGAATGGCAAGCGTACTTGCCAAGCACCAAAAATATTCCTCCAGGCAAGAAGTTGTTCACTATATTTCCGTACATCAACCAGACAGATTTAATCATCCTGCTAATATTTCTGGACATCAATGGTCAACCTTGGGGGATCAGGTATCTTCAAGTTCTTCTAATGTATTGTCAGTTTTTAATGGTAAATCAGCCCTCGGTCAAATTAATAGGTAACTATAATTCGCACCTCCGGCATGGCCATAAAGGTGGCTGAGGAGGGCATTCTGTAGATACATGGATTGATGATGTTGTAAAATATTTAGGGGTTTAGGCATAACTATAAATGTAATTGAGTATGCTTTCTGATAGATCATATACTACCGATGAAAGATCGAGAAGTGATTGGCTTCAGTCTAATTTGGGAAATATTGGTGGAGCGAAAAGTGTTACAATTGAACGAGTATTTAGAAGTATATGGCGAAGGAGCAGACTTTAATGATGCAAGTAGTCGGATAACTGATATTGGGTCGGTGCCTACTCATTCTAAAAAGGGTTTAATTAATAACTCAAAAGATATACTGAATAACTTAGAAATAGAGAACGTTAGATATGATTTTGAACGATTGATAGGTTTTGATAATGGCTTTTATGCTAATATCCCTCCTTTCAATTTTGCTCTCGTACAGGATGAAGATATGGAGGTGGAAAGAGTATTCTTGTTGGAGGAAATAAGATTTGAACTGCAGGTGATATAAAATTCTTTATGTAAATATTCACTAGGCAACCGTCTAAAGTATCAATATGCTGGAGCAGAATAAGCATGGTAATACGTTTTTGTTGGTGAACTTTAGGGTGTATTGGATGCCGGAGAGTTTCAAGATAGGAACCTGATTGAACAGTAGTAGGGACAATCTCACTAACTGTGTAAGTTTTCAAAAATCGGAGTTCGTAGCAGGATCTATATGACATGGACGTGGTTTTAATAGGCCGATATAGTATGTTTCATTAATCCCCCCCAAAAAAACAGGGAACCGGCCGAATAGCCGGTTCCGTAACATAGTTGTGATAATGAAACCAAATTAAGGGCACAGAAAGTTTCAAAGTTCTTCTTATCTCCTTCCCCCAAGCAGCCGGTACATTTCAGCTCCCGCCAGTAGGAAAGCACCGGGGCCGTAGGCTTCAGTGCTGCCCGCATTTACCTTATTGGGAGCGGCGCCAATGGGCTGCACATATCCCAGCTTGCCATCCGGGTTTACGGAGGTGGCCAGCGCTTCCCACGCTTTTCGTGCTGCGGGCCAATAAGTGTTTTTGTCCAGCAGGTCGCGGTTGATGCCCCAGAGCAGTGCGTAACAGAAAAAACCTGTTCCGCTGGTCTCTTTGATATTATAGCTGTCCGGGTCAAGCAGGGAGGCATGCCAGCTGCCGTCTGGCAGTTGGAGGGCTACCAGTTTGGCGGACATTTCGCGGTAGAGTTGTACAAAGCGGCTTCTGTCAGGATGGCCGGCGGGCATGTTTTCCAATACCCTTACCAAACCGGCTACTACCCAGCCGTTGCCTCTTGACCAGAACACTTTTTCACCGTTCTTTTCGCGCTGGGCAAAATACCGGCTGTCGCGGAAGAAGAGTTGTTCTTGTGGGTCGTAGAGATAGTCTGTTGTTTTCCACCAGAGTTTGCTGGCCAGGTTGAGGTATTGCTGTTTGCCGGTGGCGGTGGCAAGGTAGCTGAGGGCGGTGGGGCCCATGTAAAGCGCATCGCACCATGACCATTCCCGGTGCCGTATGCTGCCATCTTTCCATTCAAGGGGCTCGTTGTTGGGCTTGGCCAGTATGCTGTCTGCCAGCGCCTGCCAGGGGGCTATCATTTTCTTTTTCCGGTATTTCATGTAAAGCTGTGAATAGACCTGGCCAATGCAATAGTCGTCCGCAAAGAAGCGCAGCGGGCCGGGCTGCCAGTCCATGGCTTCGCAGGTTTTTTTGACGTAACGGAGGTATTGGCGTTTTTTGCTGATGTCTGCCAGCGCCATGAGGCCGGTAAGGCCGGTAGCGTTTACCCAGTGGTTCATCCGCAGTTTTTTGCTGCTGGTGTCCCAGTAGTGGATCTGCCAGTCAGCTACTTTTTCCATCAGCTGCCTGATGTCTTTTGGGTGAAGCGGTGTGGCCGGCGGCTGGTCTGCGAGTTGCATTTCCAGCGTGCCGCCTTTCATCAGGGCAGCATAATCTAATGCATAGCCGGCATGCGCCCGGTTGTTCAGCATCATGGACGTAATGTACATAGCGGTGTCTGACGCTTTCCGGGAAATGATCCTGAAGGTCTTGTTATTTTCCAGTTGAATGCTGACCGTGTCAAAGAGGGGAGAGCAGACCGCATATTGCCCTGATACGGGGTTGACGGGGTACAGGCCGATGGCCGCCATAACGTACCAGGCAGACATCTGGCCGGCATCGTCATTGCCGCTCAGGCCACCCGGCCCGTCCGTGTATTCGCTGGCCAGTATGTTCCTTACCTCCCGCTGTGTTTTCCAGGGCGAACTGGTGTAATTGTAAAGGAAAGGCACCTGGTGGCCGGGCTCGTTCCCATGCCAGTATTCCTGCTTCAGGAAAAAGCTGTCTAGCGCCGCTTCAAATTGCTCCTTGCCGCCTTTTAAGGTGATGAGGCCTTCTATATCGTGCGGCACGTACCAGGTGTATTGGCGCGGCGTGCCTTCTGTAATGTAGGGCGCCCGTTTGTCTGGCTCAAAGGGAGAATGCCACTGGCCGTTGGCGTGGCGGCCTCTTACAAAACCGGCGGCGGTGTCAAACACATGGCGGTAATTCAGCGCGCTGGCGGCCAGGCGGCGGTGGTCTTCTTTTTTACCGAGCGATCTGGCAACGAGTGAAAGGGCGTAATCGTCATACGCGTACTCCAGCGTGCGGGAAACCTGTTCTCTTTTATGGAAAGCGTCGGGCACGCTGTCTTCTACCGGTATGTAGCCATATTGCAGGTAGCTTTTCAGTGCCCGCCTGCCTTTGCCGTCTGCATAGGCCGCGGCGGCGGGTGTTTCAAAGGCGTTCTGCCGCATCAGGTCATAGGCGGCCTGTACGTTGTAGTGGCGGATGCCTTTCAGGTAGGCGGATGCAATGAAGGCGGTTACGTGGTCTCCTATCATGGCGGAGGTATAACTGTTCCAGCAGGGGAATATGGGCAGCCATCCGCCCTGTTGCCCCTTGATGACCATAGACCGCACAAAGTTATTGATCAACCCCGGGTCTATGATCTCATACAGGGGAAGCATGGTCCGGTAGATGTCCCACATGGAGAAATCATCATAATAATCTCCTTCCTGCAGCCGGGCCGTTTCATATTGCCGGGAAAATGCGGGGTAGGTACCGCTGGCATCGCTGAAGAGGCGCGGCTGCTGCATGGTGTGGTACAAGGCCGTATAAAAGATGTTTTTGGCGCGGGTATCTGCCGTGCTGACGGTTATTTTTCCAAGCGCTTTTTCCCACTCATTTCCCGAGCGGGATTTTACCGCTTCAAAATCGGGGGCGGGTATTTCTGCCTGCAGGTTCTTTTCCGCTTCTTCAATGCTGGTGAAAGAAGTGCCTGCGCGTATGATAACGGTGGCGCCTTTTTTGAGGTGCCAGCTGGCGTATGCGCCGATGCCGGGTTGTTTGGCAAGGCTCTCTGCCGGCGTTATCCGGCCGTTGACGTAGGTGCCGCTGTTCTCAAAAGCTATTTCAGCACGTACTACAAAATACCCGCTGAAGCCGGCCGGCTTACCCCAGCCCTGGTAAATGCGGTGGGCGGGATTGTACCCTTCAACCTGGTTCTTCTGCCGGTTTATTTTGATAAACCCCTCGCCCTGGTCGCTGTTGGGTGTTACCAGCAGGTGCAGGCTGTCATCTTTCTCCATGGTAAAGCGCATGATGCCGCTGCGGGCCAGCGCCGTTACTTCGGCCAGCAGGTTGTACCGGCCCAGTTTTACGGCGTAATAGTGCGGGGCGGACTGCTCCTGCTCATGAGAGAACGGGGTGGCGTATTCAGCCACATCGGTTTTCAACCGGCCTGTTACGGGCATAACGGTAAAGCTGCCATAGTCCTGCGTGCAGGAGCCGCTGAGCCAGTGCGTGCCCCTGAAGCCGCTGAAAAGATCGTCTTTGTACATATACGGCGGCCGGCATTTCTGTTCAGACGTGCGGGTTTGCGGTGTCCATTGCGTCATCCCGAACGGTACGCCTACGGCGGGTATCGTATTGGCGTACTGTTCTGTGCCTTTGCCATGCATGGCGCTGGCTATAATGGAGCTGGCGGCCGTGCCTATCAGCGGCTGTACATATTGAATGAGACTGTCTGGCGGAGAAACGGGAAAATGCGTGGCAAGCGCCGGGCGCAGCGGCGCCAGCGTGATGACTATAATAAGCTGTATAACGTATTTCGGGAGCATGTTTCTTTTTTATTGAGTGGAGAGTTTGTGTAAATGTTGCTGGATGGCGGCTATCATATCTGTGGTAGGAAAACCGTTGTTGGGCCGCCTTTTGGCCGGATCATACCAGGTGGCCCACTTGGGGTTGCGGTCTCCGGTACGGCAGGTGTTGTTGATGGCGGTCATTTGCCGCATGGCTTCCGCGGCCAGCTTTTCCGCGGCAGCAAGTTGCTGCTTGCCGCCGCCTGTCAGGTAGGCCTGTTTCAGGTGAGACATGCGGAGCAGCGTGCTTTCCAGGTCCAGCAGTTGCCAGTACATCAGCGCGGGCAGGTACACATAGTCGTGATAAAAGTCATTGCCTGCGGACAGCCCTTTGGCTGCTTCCTTGTAGGCGGCCTGCACCAGCGCCGTGCGTTGCGGGGTGCCGGGGGCTTCCAGGTCTTCGTACCGGGCGGTGAATGAGCCGTGCGGCGTTTGCACCGGTGTATTGCTGAGGAAGCCGATCAGTTTTTTGATATCGGAGAGTTTCCTTACATATCCTGTTCTCTCAAAATGGGACTCATTGAGTTTTTTCATGGAGGCTATGGCGTACGGAGCCGCTTTTTTCCCGAAATAGTAGGTAGTCCAGCGCTGAAAAAACGCCGGGCCGTCAAATCCCTGCGGGTCCAGCGCCCACTCGCTGAAGGCTTCCAGGTTGAGCAGGAAGGGCCTGAACGTTTGGCCGTTCACCTTCAGGTATTTGTCTGCCTGGTATTGCTGCTGCATAAAGGTCATGATGGAATCTATGCGCCGGGGGTACGGGTCATGTACGGTATGGTTGGTCCAGAAGCCGGCGTGCATGTACGTACCGAAGGGGTATCCTTTTGTGCTTTTGGGCATGGTCTGGAAGTTGCAGTACCCGTCGTCCGCCCATACAACAATGAAGTCTTTCGGCGGATTGAAGCCTTCGTTGAACAATTCCATACCGTCATCGTAACAGGTACACATCTTTATTGCGCCGGGTTTGTATACGGTCAGTATACTGTCCAGCACGGCAAACATCTCGTTGAAAACTTGCACGCGGTTTTCCCCGCAGCTGCTTACGTAAGCTCTGTCCCATATCTGGTTGCGGGGCCGCAGGGAGTAGATGTCGGCTTTGCCGAGGGGCGTTTGCGTGAGGTAGTATACCCAGGTATCGATCCACTTGTCTTTATACTGGCTCCAGCAAAGCGCTTCACTGTCGCTGATGGAGCGCATATGATAGCCGAGGCTGAGGTCTACCTGCACTTTCATGCCTTTCAGGCGGGCGTAGTCCATCATGCTGTCTATCAGCGGAAGGTTCACTTTATAGTCCGGCCGCAGTTTAAGGTATGGCTCGCGGGTGTAAAATTCCGGTCTCCCCAGCATGTCAAAAAGATGGATGGCGTTGTAACGGATGCGGCGAAGGGAGTTGACCATCCCTTTCCATGTATCCATATCATACTCCAGGTAAGGTTTCCGCATATTGGCCAGTTCGTCTACATCGTTCTCAAAATAGCAGACAATGGGCACTTGCTGGGAAGGTACCACCCTGTTTAACGCGGCGGGCAGTGCGGAGGCCTTCTTCCTGGCCGGTTTGCGGCCGGTCCAGTACTCGAACGGGTCTATGCCCAGCTCTGTGCGGCAGTAACTGTATACGGTATTCTGCATGCCTTCAACGGTGTTGCCGGCCAGCAGGGTCATGTTGCCGATGGTACGGATAACGCCATCGCCTTCGAGATGCATGTTGTTCTCTTTTATCATGCGGGCCAGCAGGGCACTGCTGGCGGGTGTGCCTACCAGGAAGCTCTGGCCGGAATTATTATCCGCCGCGGGTTCCGGCGCTATGCGTACGGTGGCGCCGGTCACTTTTTCAAGGTCTTCTTTCAGGTCTTTGCAAACGGCCAGCTCTGTTTGCGAGCTTTGCGTGCCGTGGTAGATCGTTACCTGGGCGCGCGTCAGCAACGGGCCTGCCAGCATACAGCAAATGCCGGCCAGTATCGGTTTGATGAACATGTTTCTAACTGGATTATAAATTGATGTTTATTGTTTCTGCATGTTGGCCCCCGTGCGTTCCGCCCATTTTTCCCATAGCTGCTGCATAGTGGTAGCCTGTTGCGGCAATGAGGCGGCGCGGTTGTCCAGTTCCGTACGGTCTTTTTCCAGGTTGTACAGTTGCCAGGGCTTGCCTGTTCCGGATGAGGCCAGCTTGTACCCGTCTGCCATCACGGCTTTGTGGTTGCCGAGCGACCAGTAAATGGGCTGGTGAGGCAGAGCCTTTCCCTGTTGTATGGCGGGCAGCAGGCTTTGACCTTCCGTGGGCAATATCTGCCGGCCCTTGTACTGCGCCGGGTAGCGCGCGCCGGTGGCGGCGCAGAGCGTGGGCATGATGTCTGTTACATGGCCTACCTGCTCCAGTACCTGGCCATTCCGTTCCGGGGTAATGGCAGCGGGCCACCTTACTATCAGCGGGGTGGAAATGCCGCCTTCCAGCAGGTCTTTTTTGAAGTACCGGAAGGGCGTGTTGCTGGCGTTGGCCCATGACTGGCCGTAGCTCATGTAGGAACTGTCTCCACCGGGCGGGAAGCCGTTCTCCCTGTTGTCAAAACCCTGCGGGCCGCCTTCTGCGCAGCCGCCGTTATCGGAAAGGAAAATAACGATGGTATTTTCCGTATTGCCGCTTGCCGCCAGTTGCCGGAGAATGCGGCCAATGCCCTGGTCCATCCGGTCTACCTGCGCGGCATATACCGCCATTTTCTGCGCCATCTCGTTGCGTTGGGATGCCGGGAGGTCTGCCCACGCGCTTACGGCGCTGTCTCTCGGAGAAAGCTGCGTGGATGCGCTGATAATGCCCAGTTCCTGCAGTTTGCGGTACCTGCGCAGGCGCAGGGAGTCCCAGCCGGTGTTGTATTTGCCGGCGTACCGTGCAATGTCTTCCGGCAGCGCATGCAGCGGCCAGTGCGGCGCGGTGTAGGCCACGTACAGGAAGAACGGTTCGGCAGCCTCTCTTTGCTGCCCTATGACCTTGCAGGCGTAGTCCGTAATGGCATCGGTCATATAAAAACCTTCGCGGGGCGGCTGGTACCGCTGGCTGTCCTGCGCCATGGTACGTATGGCCTTGGGGCTTTTATCATTAGTGATATCAAAATAGTTGGACGCGCCGCTGATAAGGCCAAAGTAGGTATCAAATCCCCTGTCTACCGGCCAGTAAGGGCGGTGCTCGCCCAGGTGCCATTTGCCGGCCATGGCGGTGTGGTAGCCGGCTTCTTTCAACACTTCCGCAAGGGTTACGCACCGGTTGTTCAGGTAGCCCTGGAAGGGGCCCTGAGGGCCTGTTTTGGGCCATGCCAGCCCGGCCATGCCAACCTGGTGAGGGTACAGCCCGGTCATCAGAGACGCGCGGGTGGGGGAGCACCAGGCGTTGTTGTAAAAGCGGGTGAAGCGGATGCCTTGCTGCGAGAGTGTGTCAAGGTTGGGCGTGCGTATCTCGCTGCCGTAACATCCAATATCTGAAAAGCCCATGTCATCTGCCATGATCAGCACAATGTTGGGCCGCGGCGGCTCAGTGGCGCCGGCGCCGGCACAACGCCATGCTATGATGGGCAGGGCGGCTATAAACAAGATCCATCTCATATTCTTCATCAATGTTGAACGGTTAATTGCCTGATACTGTCCAGCGAGCGGGCGAGGGCCTTTGCTCTTCCCGGAAATTGTACGCAGCGGTTAGTGGTCTCTGACGGGTCTGTGCGCATGTTGTACAGCTGCCCCTGCGGGCCGCCGGGCAATGCCTTTTCAGCTATCGGCTCGCTGAAGCCGCCCGATCCCAGCCCTTCTATCCATTTCCAGTCTCCGTGGCGGATGGCGAGCATGCCGTGTGATGACGCATGCACGATCATTTGCGGGATGGCGGTGGTGTCTGGCTTGCCGAGCAGCGCGGGCAGTATGCTGTAGCTGTCTGGCGCGGCGGGCAAGCGGGCGGGGCCGCCTGCCAGTTCGGAGCAGGTGGATACCAGGTTGGTGAGCGAAGTGGTAACGCCTGATACACTGCCTGCTTTAACATGCTGCGGCCAGCGCACAATGAAAGGAACGCGGTGGCCGCCGTCCCAGATGTCTGCCTTCATGCCGCGGTAAATGCCCGCGGAGCGGTGGTTGTACCGCTGCTGCATGGAAGGGCGCCAGTAGGGCCCATTGTCGCTGGTGAAGACCACAATGGTATTCCCGCCCAGGCCGCTTTCTTCAATGGCGGCCAGTATGCGGCCTACCATGGCATCTGTGAACGCTACATAGTTGCCGTAGCTGCCGGCATTGCTTTCATAGCCTTCGGCAGGCAGCCAGGGTGTATGCGGCGCGGGCATGGCAAAGTAAAGAAAGAACGGCCGGGCGGCGTTGCGTTGTTGCTGTATATAGTCTACGGCCTGTTGGGTAAGGTGCGGCAGCACCTGGTTAAAATCAAAGCCCGGCGCCATTTTGCCTGCCCGCCAGAACGCGCCCGTAGCATATTCCGGATCGGTTTTCCCGCGTACTTCGCTGCCGTTGGTGTGGGCGTCGGGTATGGCGGTAAGGGTATCGTTGCGGAGGTAGCAATACGGCGGCATGTCCAGTGACGCGGGCAGTATGTACGAATAGCTGAAGCCACGGGTGTTGGGGCCATCATCTACGGGCCGGGTAAAATCAATGTCTTCCGGGTCTGGCTCTGGCAGCAGCAGGGTTTCTTCCCTGCCTTTTTTAATGGCCCAGTTGAGGCCCAGGTGCCACTTTCCGATGGCCGCTGTATTGTAATCGTATTGACGGAGCAGGGTAGCGGCGGTAAGCTGCTCTTTACCGATGAGCGCGCCGCCATAGCCGCGCAGCACGCCTTGTTGCAGGCGGGTACGCCAGCAGTACACGCCGGTGAGTATGCCGTAACGGGAAGGGGTGCATACGGAAGAAGAACTGTGCGCATCGGTAAAACGCATGCCTTCCGCGGCCAGCTTGTCTATGTGCGGCGTGCGGATGGCGGACGCGGGGTTGAAGGCAGACACGTCACCGTATCCCATATCATCTGCCAGGATGTACACGATGTTGGGCAACGCGGGTTTGGGCGCGGCGGAACGGCAGCCCATGAACGCAAGGAGGCCCAGCGCCGGGATGATGAGCATATTTTTAGGAACCGGATTTTTCATGGAGCGGTGGGTAATTGGTGATGAATTGCTGGTACAGGTTGTCAGGGAAAGCAAGCAGGTCGCCGGTTTGGCGCATATGCTCCTGCAAGTCGCGGATGAGCTGCCTGCATATGGCCTGGTAGGCCGGGTTAGTGGCCAGGTTCTCTTTTTCCTGCGGGTCTTTCTCCACGTTGTACAGCTCCAGGTACGCTTCTTTGCGGAAGGTGTCCATAATGAGCTTGTACTGCCCGCTTACCACGCAGCGCTGGTTACTGCCGTAGGCGGCGTTGCCGTCATACTGGATGAACACCTTGCTGCGCGGAAAGGCCTGCCCTTTGGCCAGCGGCAGCAGGGAAGAGCCGTCTGTAGCGCCCGCGCCGCTGATGCCGAGGTAGTCTATCAGGGTGGGCCACACGTCTATCAGGCTAACGGGGTGCGCGGTCTCTTTCACGGCCGGGCGGAAGCTGCGGGGGAACTTGATGATGAGCGGTACGCGGGCGGATTCTTCATACATGCACATTTTCATCCAGAGGGAGTGGCTGCCCAGCATTTCGCCATGGTCTGCGGTGAAGATGATCAGCGCATCGTCATACATGCCTTTTTCTTTCAGGGCGGCGATGATCTTGCCCGTTTCATCGTCCAGCAGGTTGACCAGGCCCATGTAACGGGGCCACACGTCTTCCCATTGCTGGCGGGAATAGCGGGCGCCTATAAAGCCGCCGAGGGCGTACAATTGCAGTGGCGATTGGCCGCTGTACCATTGGCCAACATTGGCGGGGATGCTGATGTCCTGCTTTTTCACCTTGTCATAATACGGGTCGGGGATGTGGAAAGGCGGATGCGGAGACATGAACATGGTGGCCAGCATCAACGGTTTTTTGCCATCGTGCTGCCTGATGATGCCGGCGGACCTTTCCCCGAAATAATCGTCAGGGAAATAGCGCAGCCCTTCTTTATAACGTTTATGTGCGGGGATGGTGTAGCGTTTGGTATGTGTATAGGCGCCAGACACCAGCTCCGGCGCAAAGTCCGTAAACTCTTTCCCGCCGGGCTTCTTGACGCCCTGGGGCGCCAGCCATTGCTGATAGGTCTTCTGCGTGATCCACTGCACGTTAACGGCGGCGTCTTTTTCAATATCAGGCTGCGTGAAAAAGTGCTGCTTGCCTACATGCCAGGCGTTCCAATGCCTGCCCATGGTCTCATAAAGGTTGCGGGTGCCCTTTTTTACATTGCGGTAATGCTCGTCTTGCGCCACCCATCCGTTGAGCAGGCTGCCGTTGTTGTTAGGGTACCGGCCTGTGAAAAATGCGCCGCGCGAGGGTACGCATATCGGGCTGGCGGTGTAGGTGCGGGAAAATACCACGCCGTCTTTTTTAAGCGCGTTGATATGGGGCGTATAGGCGCCGAGGGCATCATAACGCAGCTGGTCCGCCATGATGATGATAACGGGTATGTTCTTTTGCTGTGCCTTTATGCTGTGCAGCGCCAGCAGTTGCAACAGCGCTATAGTGAGAATCTTTTTCATGGAACGTGATCAATGGTCTGTATGCTGAAATGCAGGGTTGTATTCCCCTCTTTTTTTAAAGCCGGGCCAGTTGCGCATGGCGCCAAAGCGCGGGTAACTGTCAAAAATATCCCCATTGCCGGTCATCCGCGGGTCTCCCTGCCGCGCCAGCGTTTCTTTCAGCCGGGCGCTGAGGGCGTGCCTGATAGAATCGTAGGCCGGGTCTGCCGCCAGGTCCCTGGTGCAGCCGGGGTCTTGCCGTATGTCAAACAACTGCTCCATTTCTTTTTTCCCGAAGCCCTGGCTGAAGAGCAGCGGCCATTGCTCCGGGTGGGCCTGCATCAGCGATTTGGTGGGCGAAGGATCATCTATATCGTTGTAGCCGGGGCCGATGGGTTTGATGTCTGCAGATGCGGCAGGTTCTTCTTTTGCGGGTGGCGGATCGCCTGCGGGCCAGCGGTCTGGCTTGAGGTTGAGCAGGAAGAGATAGTCTGCCGTTCTCATGCCGCGTGAGGGGTAGCCTACATTGTCCGGCCGCGAAGCGGAATGCCTTTCCCTGCCGGTCAGCACGTATTCGTTGGGGGAAGCGCTGGCTTGTTGCAGCAACAGGGGCATCAGGCTATGGCCGGTCATGGAGGGCAGCTCCGTCAGGCCGGCTGCCTGCAAAAAGGTAGGGGCCAGGTCTATGAGGCTGATCAGGCCATCTTCTTTTCTACCGCCAGGCACGGTGCCGGGCCAGCTAATGGCCAGCGGCACGTGGGTGCCGTATTCCATCAGGGTAGCCTTGGCGGAAGGGAACGGCATGCCGTTATCTGAAGTGACCACTATGAGGGTATTGTCCAGCTCGCCCTGCTCACGCAAAAAATCAAGGATGCCGCCGAGTTGCCGGTCAAACCAGGCAATCTCCTGCATGTAGTCCGCAATGTCATTTTTAACGTCCGGGTGGTTGGGAAGGAACGCGGGTATATGCACGGAATCTGTACCGGCGCCGGAGCCTTTGGCATAGGGGCGGTGCGGTTCCAGCGCGCCTACCCAGAAAAAGAACGGCCGGCCGGCTTGTTTTTGCTGGTAGAAATCCCTGAAGTTGGCGTTGTAATCTATGTTGCTGATGGTTTTGACAGGCGGTACAAGCGTATGCCGGTTGTATGCTTCGGCCACGGGGTTATGTGCCCATCCCGCATCTTTCCAGTTGCCCGGCCCCCAGGCTTTGCCGGTATAGCCGGTTGAATAGCCCGCTTTCTTCAGCAGTTCCGTAAATACAGGGAACTTTACGGGGAAGTAACTGCTGTGGGTGCCTGCTTCTTCCAGTTGCCAGATGTTGAGGCCGGTGAGAATGGCGGCCCGGGAAGGGCTGCACTGCGGCGCGGGGGCAAAGGCGTTGTTGAAGAGCACCCCGCTGGCGGCAACGGCATCAAAGTTGGGTGTGTTGACGCCGGGCGTGCCATAGGCTGAAGCATACGGGAAAGACTGGTCGTCTGAGATCACGAACAGGATGTTGGGACTTTTTTGTGCGGGCTTGCTCCGGCAGCCTGCCAGCAATAGCAGGCAAAGCGCCGTGGCCAGCCATGTTCTGGAATGTATCATCTCGTTATTTGTTTTTCTCTGTTACCGGTATCTGTTTCACCACTGCGGGCAGGTCATCTGCCGTTTCAGTATATACCCATTGCCCGTTGACCTGCTCGCGCAAGCTGGTGGCGCCGCTGCCGGAGCTGAAAAATGCAGTGCCGTTATTGGCGGTGGCCCTGATCATGGCGGGCCTGGATGCGTTCAGGTCTGCCTTTACCGTCCAGTTGCCGATAACGATCTCCTGGTTTTCATTGATGCGGCAGGGGAGGGCGGGTTTCCCTTCGCCTACCTGCATAACGGCCAGGAAGCGGGCGCCGGCGGCTTTTTGCGTGGTAACGGCTTTCAGGTGCCACTCGTCATCTTTGTAGGTCATGAGCCGGCCTGCAGCATCGCGCCGCTGCATCCAGTTCACCACCGGCACGGCAAACGTATCTGCCACCGCCCATTGTACGGGCTGCGAACTGAAAAAGGTGACGGCTGCGGATGCATCGTTTACCACGGTATGGAAATAATGCTGCGCGGTATCGATGCTGATCTGTTGCTGGCTGTGGATGTACCATGTCCACTCCGCGGGCTGGGCGGCGGCCAGCTCGTCATACACTACTACAATGTTCGGGTGCAGCAGCAGCAGGTGCCGCCGGAACTTTTTCAGGCCGGTGTTGTCTTTCCCTTCGTCACGGTAAGCCATGGAGGCGTCTCCGGCTGCATATGAGAGCTGCCGCCCGTTCACGAAACGCGGTATCCATCCGTAGCTTTTGGTATCAAAGCCCTGGCCTTTGCCGTCTATGAGCACGCCGTTATGCCCAATGGTGGCCTTGTACCACTCCAGCCGGTGTTTGTCGCTCATGGCTACTTTGTGGCCGGACATATAGAACATGCGCTTGCCGTTATACAATATATTGAAAGTATTCTGGTCTGCCAGCATATGGCCGTAAGCGCCGTAAGGGCTAGACCGCATGCTGACCATGAGGTTGTTGTTCAACTGGCCGATGCGGGAATGCATGTCAACCACGCCAACATCGCTGAAGCGGCGGGCCGGTAAAAAGGCACTGTCTGGCAACACCGGCGGGCGCGGGGCCGTTGCCAGGTAACGCAGCCTGAACCAGCGCAGCATTTCCGCGTCTGCCAGTTGCAGCTTTTCCGTTTCTTCTATTTTCTGTGCATAAGTGGCGGCCACTTTGCTGCCGGTCAGCTTGCTGAGCGCGTCTGCGTAAGCGAGGTAGTCCGCGCCCGGTGAAGCATTGGTTTCCACGCCATCCCCGAAACCGTCGCTAAAAGAACCGGCGGGAAAGGAATAGAGCATCCAGTAAGGATTGTTGGCGTACCAGGGGTGGTTGTTGATGAAATCGAACCCTGTGTAATTTTTGATGATCATGGGAATGTCCAGCTGGGTTTCCATATTGATCCTGAAATAACTGGCGCCTTCCAGCCAGCCGCCTTCTGATTCACCCATTACGGGCGCGCGGCCCATCCACAATTCATAAGCGTAGGTGAGCCACTGCCGCGCTTCGGGCAGGTGCCCCAGCGTAGCCAGCGCGGTCTGTACAAAAAAGTGAAGGTCATATTGCCATACGTGGGCAGACAGCACTTTGGCGTCTACATCGTTCAGCCAGTGTTTGTAAAACCGCTGCGCCCGTACGCGGATGTTGGCCAGCAGGGCCTGTTTGTCTTGCGGGGAAAGCTGGTCATAAAAAGTATCATAGGCAAGGGCCATGGACAGCATGCAACCGGCATCGCCAAAATCGTTCACGCTGGTGGGGCCGTTAGGGTCCCAACCGGCTATGGCCCTGGCCCATTGAATGCCTTTGGCGGCATATTGCTGTTGCCGGGAAAGCAGGTATGCCTGGCAATAGTGCTTCATATGGCTGAGCGCGCCAAAGCCCCATTTTTTGCTTTGCGAATCTTTCAGCCGCCGCTCTTCATACGTGCCACTCTGCTGGCCGGTATGGCGCATAACCGGTTCGGTATCGGGCACTGCGCCAAGCAGCTTGTCTGCCGCCCGTAGAATGGCCGCCGCATCGGCTGTGCCTTTTGCCCTGGCGGCAAATGCGTTTTGTTCCGGCTGGTCTATCAATACCCGCGGATGGTGGGCCGGGATGGAAGACAGCAGTTTGTCTGCAGTAGGGGATACAGCGTAAGATGTCTGCTCCGGCATGCGGAAAACGGCGGTGGCAGACCATGGGCCTTTTTGCTGCCGGTATTGCCAGTACCACCTGCCGGGCGCCAGTGTACGGTGCGGGTTAAACAACGTCCACGGAATGCCGGTGGCGGCAATGGTTTGAGGGGAACGGAAAGTTTCGTCTTGAGACAGCCGGATGTCATACACCGCTTCCTTGCCGGCCGGCGGCCAGCGCAACACCGGCGGTGTGCCCGTTACCAGTATATCTTCGGCGGGTGAGGCCCACTGTTGGTGCCTGGCGTGCAATACGGGATAGTCCGCTGGAAAACGCGGCCGGTTGCCCAGCACTTCCGCCTGCTGCAGCTCCAGATGCCGCATCAGCTTGTGCTCCAGCGCGGCGGCCTTTTCTGGTTGGGCGGCGGCGAGGTTGTGGATCTCTTCAAGGTCGTTCTGCAGATCATATAGCTCTACTTTGCCTGTGCGCCAAAGTTTCACCAGTTTGTACTGCCCGTCTATAATGGCGGAATGCTCGTAACTTTTTTCATACCGGTGAAAGTAAAGGCTTTCTTCTTTTCGCTGTACGGCGCCCTGCCCGGCGTTTTGCAGCAGGGGCTGGATGTTGGCGCCGTCCAGGTAGTCTGGCAGCGGCGCATGGCTGCCGGCCAGTGCGCCGAGGGTGGGAAGGATATCGTACCCTACCACCGGGGTATGGCAATAGCTGCCGGCTTTAATGCCCGGCCCTTTTATGATGAACGGCACGCGGATGCCGCCCTCGTACAATACCCATTTGCCTCCCCGCAGTGGGTAGTTGTTGGTTTTGCTGCCTGTAGCGGAAGGAGGGGCCAGCTTTTGTTGCCCGGAAGGCGGCGGCAGGGAGGGTACGCCGCCGTTGTCCGACATAAAAATGATGTAGGTATTGTCAGACAGGCCCAGTGATTCGACCATATCCAGGATACGGCCAAGGCCGGTATCCATATCTTCCAGCATGGCCGCCCAGCCTGCATTGTTGTGAATGCTGCCGGGGGCTTTGCGTTTATATTTTTCGTATGTTTTTTCTTTGGCCTGGATGTCTACATGCGGCGCGTAGTAAGACACCTGCAGGTAAAACGGATGCCCCGCGGCAGATTGCCTTTGCATAAAACTGAGCGCGCGGGCGGTAACCGTTCCTGTTCTTTTAGGGTCTTTGCTGAGGTACACCTGGCTCCATTTGGTTTTGGTGTCTGTCATCAGGTCCCCGTTGGCATTTCCCGTGTTGCCGTCACTTTCATCGTACCCGAGGTCTTCCGGGAAAATGTCTGCGCGGAGGTCCCACTTGCCGTAGTGCGCTGTTTTGTAAGCAGGGTCTACAGACTTCAGCAGTGCGGGGATGGTGAGCCATTTTTGCTGATGGGGGTGGTACCGTTCCGCGAAGCTGGCATCGCCGGTATGGATGGGAGATTGTCCGAACTGGATGCTGCGGCGGGAAGGCGTGCAGAGCGCCGCGGGCGCATACCCGCTGCTGAACCGCATCCCTCCGCGGCCCAGCCGGTCTATATTGGGTGTTTCGTAATAGTCGCTTTTGCTGTTGGGCAACCTGTTGTCCATGGCGGAAGAAACAGATGTCCACCCCTGGTCATCTGTGAGGATGAATATAAAATTGGGTCTTGCAGGGGGGGCTGGTTTCCGCGCAGACAGGCAAAGAAATGCCAGGCCGGCTATTCCTGCCAGTAATAGTACTTTTTTTCTCATGGACCGTTTTCTTTAAAATGAAACCACATGCTTCAGGTCGGCAATATATACCTGCCTTCGGCCTTCGGGCGCACCATTAAATGCAATGCTTTTGCCGCCGGGGCCCCACACGGGGTGAGGGTCCAGCTTGTACCCGCTGCCACCTTCCAACTGGTTGGCGGCGGTGTATTGTTTGCCTTTGCCGCCTACGTCGTTGGCAATGGTACACAGTATCTGCTCTTCATCGTTGCGGAGGTTGATCAGGCGTATGGGTATTTCGCCGTTGGCGCTTACAATGTATGTTTGTTTCGGATAGGCATCCGCCAGCAGATAGCGGCCGGTATCGTCTATGCTGGGATGCCCGCTGCCGGTATGGCGTTCGCTGAGTATGGTGAAGCCGGAACCGTCATACCTGAACTGGCAGAAGCGCATGTCTTTATAACCAAGCCAGGTGGGCACGCAGTTCATGACCACATGTTCGCCGTCAGGGTGCCAGTTGGGATGATTGCCGGAGCCGCCCGGCGCTTTCTGGTTCCACTTTTCCATGCCCAGGCATTGCGTCAGCTGCGTACCGTCTGCATTCATGCTGAAAAGGGAGGCGTTGCGCCCTTTATTGTTTACCTGCGCGCGGAGCACCTGCAAAATGCGGGTGTTCTGCCGGTTGAACTGGGAATGGAACAGGTACAATATGGCCTGGCTATAGAAAGCATGATCTTCTCCTGACCGTTCCAGGAAGCTGGTAAACGGCGCCAGCAGGGATACCCGGTTGCTGGCAAGGTCTGTTTTCCAAAGCCCTTCCTGCAGCATGTCTTTCCTGGTGAACGGTATGGGGCTGCCGGCCGGCGGGTCCGGCACGGAGTAGCCATACTGCGTCATGTTCATGTTCAGCAACTGCGGGCTTATCACCGAGCGGTTATCCGGCGCCAGGTCATATTTTGCGCCGGCATATACCACAGCCGCCTGATCGCGGACATCCACCCTCACGCATACCACCTTGCCATCAACAACATCGTTGGTATACAGGTAATGGTCGCTGCCGTACTGCCATTGTACATTGGCGCCGAGCTGGAAGCCCCAGGCCTTTGTACGGTATACGGTGCGGATGCTCCGGCGCTCCAGGTCTATCACGCAAACGTCCGCCACATCGCCCCACAAGGCCTTGCCTTTCTGATACGGCAGCCTGGTTACGGCAAAATAGCGGCCGCTGGCGCTCCAGGGTGATTTGTTATAGAAGGTGTGCAGGTAAAAACCATCGTCTGGCGTTATGCATTGCACCGGCGCCAGTGTTTTGCCGGGCCTGTAGGTCTTGAAAGCGTACTGCTTTTCTTCATACCGCGGCAGCTCCAGGCGGAAGATGCCGGGCAGCCACGCGCAGCCCAGCAACCCTGCCGATGTTTTGATAAAAGCTCTTCTTCCCGTTCCGGTCTTCATCATCAATAACCTTTGTTTTGCGGAATGGTGGGAGAGGAGAGGTCTATTTCGTTCTGCGGGATGGGGCGCAGCAGGTGGTGGTCCTGCAGTTCGCCACGCAGGTTCGTCCACGGGTTCATGGCTTTTGTGCGTTCAATCAATTTTTCCGTCCGCTTGAGATCGTACCAGCGCATGTTTTCTCCCAGCAATTCCCTTGCCCGTTCATCCAGGATCATGTCTATGCTGATAGTGGCGGCCGTGGCGCGGTAGTGAACAGAATCGAGAGCGTTGAGCTGGCCAGGCTCTTTTGCCCGGTAGGGATCGATGCCTGCATTGGCGCCCAGCGCCCTGTCAAGCACCCGGTTGTAATATACTTCCGCACCGCCCAGCGCGCCGCTGGTAGCGCCTTTTACAAGGGCTTCCGCGGCAATGAGGTAGGCTTCCGCTGAACGGAAGAGGATCTGGTCAAGCGTGCCGAAGGCATCACCGTACTCTATGTTGGGTTGCCAGAACTTCCACATCATCGGGTGGATGTAGGGATCGTTGAAGCCGGTAGCAGTGGTGTTCTCGCTGTAGTCCGGCACATTATATACCGCATAATGTTTGGTGCCGCCCACGTCTATGCCTTTTTCAGACAGCGGCGCAGGGTCATTCCAGGGCCGGAAGTATATCACCGTATCTCCTTTCTTGATATCTATAGTGATGGAGTTGTCTGCTTTCACAGGTTTGAAACCGTTCTGGTCTTTCAGCGCATATTGGGCGGACACGAAATTCCAGCTATACCGGCTGTCCAGCCGGGGATCATACATGCGGTACATGGCGGGCGTTACCGTCTGTTTTTCCTGGTTGCGGTTATAGTCACTGGTCCTGCCCAGGTTGCCGGGCACCGTTTCCACCTGCCCGCCGAAAATGGAGTGGGCATTGTTGCCCACCGTGGTGACGGTACCGGTGCCGGGATTTTCGTTGGTGAGAATGTTGCTGCTGTATTGTACGGCAAAGACTATCTCCGCGTTCTTGTCGTTTTGTACCGGGTTGCCTTGCAGCAAAGGGTTTTTGGAATGCTGCGGGAACAGGTCGCTGTATTTGGCGGCCAGGGGATAGGCGGCAATGATCTTGTCCGCATAAGAGAGCGCTTGCTGGAAATCCGCATTGCTGCCGCCGAGCGATTGTTTGAAGTTCCAGCCCCTGGTGAGGTGTACGCGCGCCAGCAGGAACTGGGCGGCGCCTTTGGTGGCGCGGCCATAGTCAGACGCCGTGGGCGGCAGTACGTTCTCCGCTTCTTCCAGGTCTTTGATGATCTGGGCGTAAATAGTGGCGGCAGCTACCCTGGTAGCGTCTTTGGAAGGAGATACCGTTTCCGTCAGCGGCATGGGCACATCTCCCCATTGCTGCACCAGGTAGAAGTAGGCCAGCGCGCGGAGAAATTTTGCTTCGGCCAGCCGCACCTGCAGCTGGTCTTCCGGCATTTCCTGCACATTGGCCGCGCGGGAAACCGCGGTATTGCAGCGGCCTATTTCCTGGTACAGGAGTGTCCATAACGACTGCAGGGAAGGCAGTGTTGCATTGAGCGTTGCATCGTAGGCGTTCTCGGCGTTCTGTACGCCGGCAGTGCCGTCCCAACGTTGATTGGTGAACATGTCTGTGCCTTGCAGCACCAGGTCACGCTCCTGGATGATGGTCCTCCACAGCGGGTAGCAGGATTTCACCAGGTCGTTGTAACCGTTGGCGGTAGCATAATACGAATCAGAGGTAGTGACGGAAACGGATACTTCGTTGAGAAAATCCTTGCAGCCGGCGCCTCCCAGCATCATGCCGGCCAATACGATCAAAGTTTTATTATACAGTTTCATGTGTTGCTTTTGAATTTAATAAAGCGGATCAGAACGATGCGTTAAGACCAAATGTGAAATTGACAGACGGAAGGTCGTCTTTATAGGTGCTGGAATTGTATTCCGGGTCAAAGCTGATGAACTTCGTGAATACGAAGGGGTTCATCACCTGGCCGTACAACCTTACACTATTGAGCTTTATCTTTTTCAGCGCGGCCGGCGGCACCACATAGCCCAGCGTAATATCCGTTACGCGCCAGTAAGTGGCGTCGTTATAGAAAATGGCGGAGCGGTAAGGGCCGGCATTGTTGAGCCCGTAATAATCGTTGGTGGGATTTTCCGGCGTCCAGTAATTCAGTGCCAGCGCATTGTAGCGGCCTTTCCCGATCTCGCCCATGGTGCCGGCCACCATGGCATTCCTGTATTGCGCGCCCTGGCGGGTGTATACCATGAAGGAAAGGTCCCAGTTCTTGTAAGTAAAGGAGTTGAGAATGCCGGCCATCCATTTCGGCTGCTGCGAGCCGAGTATCACACGGTCTTCGTCTGCCGTAATTTTTCCATCGTTATTCTGGTCTACCACCCGTACGGTACCGGCTTTCTGGTTGTATTGTTTGGACAGCACGGAGTCTGCCAGCTGCCAGATGCCTGCCAGCTGGTAATCGTAATTAGACCTGAGCGGGTGGCCAACAAAGAGGCTGTTGCCGATGTCTGCCGTAACGCCGCCGCCATACAGTTCCAGTATTTCGTTCCTGTTGGCGGAGAAGTTGATGGTGGTCCTCCACCTGAAATGTTTGGTTTGCAGGTTTACCGTGTTCAGCGCCACTTCCACACCCTTGTTCTGTACCTTGCCGATGTTGGAGGTTACGTTGCTGAAGCCGGTGGAGGTGGGCAGCTGTTGTTTCATGATCAGGTCAAGCGTATTTCTTTTATAGAGGTCGATGTCTGCCAGTATCCTTCCTTTCAGGAACCCGATGTTGAGGCCGATATTCGCTTCTCTGCTCTTTTCCCAGCCCAGTTGCTGGTTGGCAATGTTGGCGGGGGCAAAACCGAAAGCGGAGGCGCCGCCAAAGTCATAGTTGGTGTTGTTGAGTGTAGACTTGGTACCATATGGCGGTACCACATTGTTGCCCACCAGGCCGTAGCTGACCCTGAGCTTCAGATCGGAAAAAACGCCGAGGTTATTTACAAAGGGCTCTTCGATCACTCTCCATGCCAGCGCGGCGGAGGGGAAGAAACCCCACTTGTGCCCGGGCGCCAGTTGGGAGGCGCCGTCCCAGCGGCCGGTAAGGGTGAGGAGGTACCGGTCTTTCCAGCCATAGTTGACGCGGCCCATGTAGGAGAGCAGCGCTCTTTCAGACAGGTCGCTGTTGATGCCCACAATGGTGCCGGCGGAGCCGAGGTTGTGCCAGCCTGATTCGTACGGCAGGTCTTTTACGGATATCATATACTGCTCGTCCCTTCTTTTATAGGCGCTTTGCAGGGCGGTGATGTTCAGGCTGTGTTTGGACACGTTCAGCTTGTAGGTAACCAGGTTATCCAGCGTATAGGATGTTTGTGACTGCGTTTCGTGTGAGGCCGTGGGTTTGGCGGAGCCCAGGTTGGCCTTGGTAAAGGTACCACGGTAGTCCCCAATGCCAGTACCATACACGAAAGTAGAAAGGGAAGAGCGGATAGAGAGGCCTTTCAACGGCGTCAGTTCTACAAAGCCCCTGGCGTTGAAACGGGATTGCTTGGTTTCCAGCAGCTGGTTACCGTCATAAGACTCTACCAGCGGGTTCAATACCTGGTGGTCGTTAATGCCCATCCAGAGCGCATAACCTTTAAAGTCTACATCGGTGCTTTCTGAGGGGTTCAGCACTTCATCGTAATAAGACACGCCGGTAGGGCGCGCGCGGTAGGCGGAGCGGATGGTTTCCAGGGAACCGGTGTTCTGCACGCTGTACGCAAAGTTGGTATTGAAGCCGGCTTTCAGCACTTTGTTGATCTGCGTGGTGATGTTGCCGTTCAGCGTATATCTTTTATAGTTGATGCCGCGGGCAATACCGTCCTGGTTGAGGTAGCCGGCGGAAAAGTAGTAGTTCACTTTTTCAGTGCCGCCGGAAGCAGCCAGTACATGGTTGGTCTGCATGGCGGGGCGGGTAATGAGGTCTATCCAGTCCGTAGATTTGCCGGCGTCTACCAGGGCCTTTTCGGTACTGGTAAGAACGGCAGTGGGATTGGCTTTTACCCATTCCTGCGCGTTTTGCATGGCGGGCAGGTGAGCGGCCTTGCGCATGCCTACGTAGGCATCATAGGTAATGCGGATGGTGCCTGCAATACCCTGTTTGGTGGTAACGATGATCACGCCGTTAGCGCCGCGAGACCCGTAGATGGCGGTGGCGGAGGCGTCTTTCAGCACATCTATGGACGCAATATCACTGGGGTTCAGGCTGTTGAGATCGCCGCCCATGTTACCGTCTATCACCACCAGGGGCGCATTGTCATAATTGATAGAGCCGAGGCCGCGGATGTCTATCTGGAAATCTGTGCCGGGCAGGCTGCTGGTTTTTGCAATGTTAACCCCCGCCGCCTGGCCCTGCAATGCCTGCAGGGGGCTTACCGGGTTGCCGCGCTCTATAACGCCGGAGCTGACGGTGCTGATGGAGCCGGTGAGGTCTTTCCGCTTTTGCGTACCGTAACCTACTACCACTACATCGTTCAGCGATTGTGAAATGGGCTCCATCACAATGTCTACCGTAGCCCTGCCGGCCAGGGGGATTTCCTGGCGGTTGTGGCCCACGTAGGTAAATATCAGGGTATCGTTCAGGTTGGGCACATCCAGGGAATACCGTCCGCTGGCGTCTGTAACGGTTCCTTTTTTGCCTTTTTTTGCTTGTACGGTAACGCCCACCAGCATGGTGCCGGAAGGGTCTGTTACGTTGCCGTTAACGATCACCAGGGGAGCGGCGGGGGCAATGGTTTCCCGCAGTTCAGGCACCGGCGCCCGCACGGGAGCGTCTAGCGCCTCATAGCTCAGCGCTATGCAGTCGTTAACTACCCTGTACCGGATCTTTTTTGGCAGCAGCAGCCTGTCCAGTACTACTTTGAGCACTTCTCCCTGTGCGTTCAGCGTTACTTTCTGGCTGGCGTCAATAATATTGTTACTGTATATGAATTTGACATCTGCCGATCTTTCCAGTTTTTTCAACACCTGGTCCAGGCTGATGCTCTGAACCGAAAGGTCTACCTGGCGGTCAAGAATGGCCTGTCCGTCTGCCGTATGCGCATAGGTAAAGCTGGTAAAGGTGAACGCTATCAATAGCTGGCTAAAGGTGATTCTCATGATTTTACACCAGTTGACGCGAGTTTGTAAATTAAATTTCATAACTTGGAGTGTTTCATTTTGTTAAAAAACTGAGACATAGCAATCTCCCTTCACACGCCAATGTGTTCACTCAGGGTGGTTGCCTGTAACGGTCTGAAGGTGCTGACTCACTTTCAGGCCGTTTTTTCTTTTTTTCCGGTTAGTTAGTTACGTTATCACGGTTTATTATTTTTTGAAGAAAATGATTTGGTTGCCTTGTAATTCATAAGTGATATTCAGGGATGTTTGCATCATGTCTAGAATATCGGGAAGATTTTGGCCGGTGAAATCCGCGTTGAGCAAATATGCCGCGGTAGATTCATCTTTCAGTAATATCTGTACGCCAAACTGCTGGTTGAGCGCTTTAATAACTTTGCTGACAGGGGTGTTGCTGAATGAAAGGCCGGCTTTCTGCCATATGAGCATGGATGCGGCGGCGGAGGAGTCCATGTCCAGCTGCTTGCTCCCCGGTTTATAGGTAATGTGCTGGTCCGGCAGCACGAGCTTTTCCGAACGGTTATCCCCTTCAATGGCAACAGACACCTTGCCTGTGGCCACAGCCACTTCTGTGGGGGCATTTTCGAAAGATCTGATCCGGAAACTGGTACCCAGCACCTTTGTCACAATGCCGTTGCTATAAATGATAAAAGGGCGGCGGGCGTCTTCCTTTACCTGGAAAAACGCTTCACCCGTCATTTTCAGCTGGCGGGCGTTGCCGCTGAACTGCTGCGGGTATTCCAGGCGGGAGTTGGGGCTGAGCCAGACAATGCTGCTGTCTGGCAGCATTTGTTTATGCATGCCCGCGGTAGTGTTGGAAATGGATATCTCGCCGGTAATGCCGGCGCCCGGTACCGCCGGGCCGTCTTTTATCAGCCACCGCGTGCCGAAGGCCAGCGCCAGTACCGCGGCCGCGCCAGACAGTACATAGGCCAAACGCCTGACGGTGGCCTGGCGCTTGTAAACGCGCTGCTCCGCTTCTGTGATGTTTGCCCGTATCCGGCCTCTCATCCGTTCCTGCAATGCCTGCTGGCTGGAAAGGGGGAGTGTCTCGTCAAGCCCTTCTCCAGATTCCAGGGCATCGTACCAGTCATACAGTGCCTGTTCTTCCTCAGCCGTACATTGCTGCTGAAGGTATTTTTCTATAAGCCCGTATGGTATTTCGTTTTTCATTTTCGGGTTGCGGTGTTTGATAGTATGTCCGTTCAAAACACACTTACCCCCAAAGCGGGTCAAAATTTTTTTTCTGGAAGGGCAGGAGGAGATCAAAAAAGGAACAGGAACATTTCCTTGAGGTTCAGGCGGAGGTACTTCAGGGCGCGGGTGAGGTGGTTTTCTACGGTCTTTTCGGAAATTCCCAGTTCTTCCGCAATTTCCCGGTTGGTTTTATGCGAGTGGCGGCTCAATTCAAATACGGAGCGGCACTTTTCCGGCAGCTGGGTAATGGCCTTTGAGAGGTTGTTGCTGAGATCGTTGGCCAGCACCATTTCCTCCGTGAAATTGGTATCACGCACGGGCTGGGCTTTCAGCGATTCGCTGTATTTTTTCCTGATAACTTCTTTCTGGATATAATGGAAGAGATGGTAGCGCACGGCGGTAAAAGCGTACGCTTCAAAAGAGCTGCTGATCTTCAGCTTGCTGCGTTTCAACCAAAGGCTGGTGAAAAAATCCTGCACAATGCTTTCAGACCATTCCACAGACCTTGTTCTGCTGTAGATGGCATTGTATAACTTTTTCCAGTAGCGGTTATAAAGTTCTTCAAATGCAGCCTCATCGCCCTGCTGCATCAATACCAGGATCTCTTCGTTCGATAGTTTATACATACGTGGCTATGTTTTGGCGATGGAACAAAAATATTCATTTGAACATAAAAATTTCATAAATAAAAAACAGATCATGTTATCAGATCAGAACATGTGTATTTTTGATGGCAGTATGGTTGTTTTTAGGAGATTCTGGTTATTTTTATCTATAAAACGGATAAATAATAGCGTGTTTTTGTATTTTACGGTCAGTAAAGTTGGTATGTAAATATTAATAATATTATTTATTCAGTAACCGGAGGGTCTCCCAGCGGCCCCAATTCCTGCATGCATGTGAAAGCCGTGAAGGAACCCTCCGGTTTTTAGGCCGATTTGTCTTTATCCTGTACGCAAAACATTGTGGCTCATGATCAGTGTTACCGCCGCCATTCAACAGATCGCGGCCTGCCGGACCAGTTGGGGAACAGAACAGGTGCTGCCGGAGCACGCCGTTGGCAGGGTATTGTCTGAGCCGCTGGTTACGCCGGAAGGGAAGCCGTTGCTGGATGCCGGCACCCGCATCAACTTTCAGCATATGGCCCTGTTGATGTCTGAAGGCGCCGGCGCGCTGAAAGTACACCGGCCGCCCCGCATCACCGTTCTCAACCTGGGGGAGGAAGCGGCCAATAACTATACGCTAAACACCTTGCTGAAGCAATATACCATTCTGCCGACCGTGAATGAAAGGGTACCGGCGCAGCCCGCGGCTTTGGAAAATGCCATCAGGGAGGGGCTGGAAACAGACCTGCTGGTGATATGCGGAGAAGAAGGCGTACTCAAAATATTACAGGAGCTGGAAGTGGAGCAGGTGTTCCACAAAGTACGGGCAAAACCTTTTAAATCTTTCTGGCTGGGTTACAGCCCTACCAAAACCAGGGTGATGGTGCTGCCGTCCAATACTTTCGGGGTGCAGGTGGGCGGCAAGCTGTTCCTGGAATCGTATATCCGCGCCTGTTGGCAGCTGCCGGCCCTGAAACCCTGGCTGCTGCCCTTTTCGGAAAACAGGTCTGCGGTCAGCGTGCTGGACGAGTTTGTGCCGGCGGCCATGGTGAACAAGAACGGGTTGAAGATCAGGGGGCTGCATTTTTCCAGGAACGCCGAGGTGGCCGCCGCCGCGCATGCAGACGGGTTCATCTGCCACAGTACAGACGCCGGCAGCCTGGAGCCGGGCTCACTGGTGCCGTTCTATCCCTGGATAGATCCGTTCTCGCCACCCGTAAACGGGAGTCATTAACCAACAATTGCCATAATCGGGAAAGGGTGCTTCCAATGTTGCAGAACAGGAAGCACCCTTCAATTTTCAGCAGCGGACCATATTTTTGAGGGGTAGTATCTTATTTAAAAAGCCGGATCTTGATACCTAAACCAAAATTTCCATCAATATTCATATTCCCTTGTACATTTGCGGTTTGCGAAGTGTAGCTGGCCTGCACTTCAATAGAGTTCTTGAACTGGAAGCCCACCCCGGCAGATACGGCGTTGTTGGAGTGGTACAGCGCAAACATGTTCACCGTATTACGGTAGAAGTTCACCTTGGCGCCCACATCGGCTACGGCCTTGTATCCCTTCACGGCGCGGAAAGCCACCAGCGGCTCAACGGAATTGATCTGCGGGCATTTGGTACCGAGCTTGTAAGAAGCGGAGGCAAAAAAGCTGGGACTGCTGCGCGGTTCCACCTCATCCGTATTCCTGAACGTGCGCGTCAGGTTGGGCAGAGACGCCTGCAGGGTCAGCTTCTCATTGGTATAGGCTACGCCAAGGTCTGCCTGGAACTCGTTCCCTTTATTGTTAAATTCATCCACATAAGGGTCTTGCGGGGCGTTCTTGCGTTTTTCTATATGCCGGTTGTCTATTGCACCGGTAACGCCTATATGCAGGTCCTCTTCTTCACTTAGTTCCACATGGTAGGCATAGGTGAGGGCCACACGGTTTTGTTTCAGCACGCCGGCCTGGTCATTCAGAACGGTTAAACCGATCCCCATGCTTTTGCCAAGGCGGTAGTCTCCCGTAAGCGCAAATGTAACAGGCGCGTCCGTTACCTCTTTCCATTGCTTCCGGTAACCGATGTTGATGTTCAGGCCGGAGTCCGCGCCCGCCATAGCGGGATTGACCAGGTACCGGTTCTGGAAATAGGAGGTCAGCAGCGGGTCCTGCGGAGGCATGTTTTTATCAAAGCCCTGTGCTTGAAGTAAATTGGGCAATGAAGCCATGCAAACTATTAAAAGTAAACGAAGAGTAGAGTTTCTTTTCATCAGATATCAATTAGGTACAGGAATATCAATGGGTACAAATCAGTCGGACAACAAATATAGAATTAAAATTAAATTAAACAAAAACATTAATATGATTAAATTTCAATGGGGTGGCGGGTTTGAGAGATTAACTGACTGGTTTTTAACCTGAAGAATACGTATGATGAAAGTTGAAATGCAGGAAATGTTTTTTTCCAAATTGAGGTAAGGGGCATAGAACAGTGCCGGGAAAGGATACTTTGCCCGGCCAGATAAGGGAGGGAGACATCTTTCAGGTTACCTCGCGGCGTTTCTCCCATAAAAGCCTAGAACGGGTACCCGATGGCAATGTTCAGTATCAGGTTCTCTTTCCGCCACTGGCCATCCCCGAAGCTGATCTGGTCAAATACCCATCGCTCTCCGTCAGGCAGCCAGGGTTTCCTTAAAGGGAATGCCACATCGAAGCGTATCAGCAAAATGGATGCGTCAATTCTTAACCCCAGGCCCGCACCTACCGCAATTTCTTTCATGAAGCGGTTAAAGGCAAACACCTGAGACTGCAACGTATCAGGCGCTTTGCCCAGCCAGATGTTGCCGGCATCTACAAAGGCGGCCAGTTCAAGTAAATTGTTAGGCTTGTAGCGCAGCTCGGAGTTGTACTCCAGCTTGATGTCCCCGGCTGCATTGGCCAGCAGCAGGTTGCGGTCAGGGTTGGTATCGCGGTAGGAGCCGGGGCCCAGCGTTCTGGCCCGGAAAGCCCTGATGCTGTTGCTACCGCCGGTAAAGAATTGTTTTACAAAAGGCAGCGTGGGCGGAACGCCCTCTGAATTTTTCCCATAGGCGTACCCGTACCCGGCAAACAGCCGGTTCACCCAGCGGAAGTTATCACTTAGTTTCCAGTAGTGCCGGCCATCCACGTTGGCACGGATGTACTGGGATATTTCGTTGTTCAACAGGCGTTTCACCCCGTCCGCGGCAGTGGGTACCACCAGGCCAGACAGGTTGCCGGCTATGTCTATGTTGAACAGGCCAAAGAAACTGTGATATTTTACAGGAGATTGATTATTAAATATTAAGCTATAGTTACTTCCTAAAATGAATTGCTTGGAAATGGACTGTTTCAGCGCCGGGTCCTGCTCTTTTTGTGCCAGGAACTCGGCAGATTCGTTGCCGGGCAACACGTAGGTGATGGCAACAGGGTAAAGGGCGTGATCGAGAAAACGCGTCTGTTTCCAGAGGTAACCGTACTGGCCGGTAAAGGCGTTCAGGTTATAGAGGTTGGGCCGGTTCAGCAATTCGTATCCCAAACTGAACCTTGTTTTAGGCACAAAAGGCGTGCGGGGGTTGAACTTGATGAAGGGGGTATAAAACCGCGGCATGGTAATGGCCACTTCCGCATTGAGACTATAGGCATTGGTAGACAATTGCGTGGTTTTGCCGCCCACCTGCGTTTCAAAGCCGCCGCCCAGGTTGATCTCCAGCAGGTTGGCCTTTCGCTGAAAGTTCCTGTTTTTGGCGGAGACCTTCACCTGCGACCCTACAAAGCCATTAGACTTGGAGGTGCCTGATACCTCAAATTGCAGGGAACGCTTGGGGTAGGGCGTCAGGAAGAAACGGGCCAACAGCAGCGCGCTGTCACGCATGGGCCTGAAATTGCCGCGTACAAATTTGAAGGTGCCCAGGTTCACCAGCCGCTGCAGGGTGATGTTGTGAGAACTGATACGGTACAGGCTGTCCCGCTGCAGGAACACGCTCCTGTCAAATACAACGGGTTTGTACAGGGAGTCCGGGTCAATAATGGTGAAGTTCTGGTACTTGACGCCCTGGGCATTGCGCTGTACGCTGTCTTTGGCCAGGTCATAGTTGGTGTACAGCTCTACTTCCTTCATCCAGTACTGGCGGATGGCGGTGGCGGGCGTGTTGGGTTTCAGTTTCACGTACAGGTCTACCTGCCCCCTGAGGGAACTGTCTATCTGCACCAGCATGTAGTCAGGCGTAAAATAGTAGAAGCCTTCTTCCTTGAGATGGTCGTGTATGCGCTCCCGTTCGGCCTTTATTTTATCAAGACTGAAATTGTCGTCCGGTTTCAGCAGGGTTTTCCTGGCGTGCAGCATGATCATCCTGCCCAGCACGCCGGTATCGGTATCGAACCGAACGCGGTGAATGGTGTACCGGTGGTTGGGAGTGGCGGTAAATTCCACGCCGGCCTTTTTCTTTCCCTTGTTTTTGATGGTATGGGTCACCTCGGACTGGAAGTAGCCGTTGTCTTCGAGGTAGCTGGTCAGCACTTCATCGTTCCTGTCTGCATTCAACTGGCTCAGCAGCACGGGGGCCTCTCCCCATTTTTTGCGCAGCAGGTAATTAAGGCCCTTGCCCTTGGGCTCGTTGCCGAGGTTATACAGCCACAGCTTGAAGGGCATGCCCAGGAACTTGCGGTTGGGAGTGGGGCGTACGCGCTCGTCTATACCGGCTTTGAGCACGCTGTAGTCTTTTGGTTTCTTTTTTTCCGTCCATTTAACTTCATGGCCGGTGTACAGGCGGTCTCCCTCCGGCACGGTGCGGGTGGAGGAACAGGCGGCCAGTAAAAGGGCCAGTCCGCATAAAATGAGATATTGTCCTGATCTGTTCATGCTACTTATCTTCTTTCCGCAGCCGTTCCTGCTTTTTTTCTTCTTTTTTCCTGCCAAATATTTCCCGGAACTCGTCATAGTCCATTACCAGCATAAAGGTCAGCCCGGTTTCAACGATCTGCCCCTGCACCACGGTTTCCGTTACGTTCCGCTGGTAGGCCCTGATGCGGTAACGCCCGTCCCTGGTGAGGGTGTATTCAGCAGATACGTCTCCTATAATGGAACTGGCGTTCTGGTTTTGAGACTGGGCGCCTGAAATACCGATGTTGGAGCCCACGCTTACGGTAAGGCGGTCACTGAAGAGGCGCTTGCTCACGTCTACCTTCAGGTTGGTGCTTTCTTCCCGGCTGCCGGCGTCTGTATATTCGTTTTCGCTCTGCAGGTCAAAATTCACGTCAAAGCCTTTTATAAGACTGCCCGCCAGGTTGTTGAGCTGCTGAGACACAATTTTGCTCACGCTCTTGCGGGCAATATCTTCCGCCGCGCTACCGCTCTTGCTGTCCAGCTGGTCAAAGGGGCTTTCGGAAATGAAGCGGTTCAGCACCAGCAGGCCCATCACCTGTTTGTTCAGCTCAGACTGCACCTGGTTGATCTGTTTGATGCGGGTGTACACCATACCGCCCAGGGCGCCCTGTTCCCGCTCCGGCATGTCCAGCTCAAAGGCGATCTCCGGCTTCAGCAGCTCCTTGGTGATCTTCAGGTATACCTCTACGGGCACCTTCTGGTTGAAGCGGCCGCGGGTAGGGTCTGTTGAGGATATCTGGTCTTGCAGCAGGTCTCCGGCCACGGCGTTCACGTCGTAGCGGGCGGTTATGTTCACGTCCGCGCTCAGGGGATCGCCGTTCCAGATGATGGTGCTGCCTTTTTCTATCTTGAACTCGCGCTTGATCAATTGGTTGAGAGACATCTGGTATTTACCGTCGTCTATCTCGTACCGGCCGGTAAGGCTCATTTTGCTGCTGGGGTCCATGGTGAGGTTGAGGGTGGCGTTGCCCTTCACTTCCAGGTAGTCTCCGTTGGTACGGTCTATCACTATTTTCATGGTAGATGCCGGCGTTACCGTAATGTCTCCGGAAAATACAATGCCTTTGAGGCCGGTGGTAGCCAGGCGAACGGTGTCTTTGAGCTTGAGCGTGGTATCCAGCCACATGGCGGGATCAATAAATTCCACTACGCCGGCGCGGTCCGCAATGCCGGGGTCTTCTTCGGGTATCATTACCGTTACCTGGGATTTTTCGCGGAGCTTGAGGTCCATTTCCACGCGGGGAAGGTCAAGCGTGCCGCGGATGCGGGCGTCTACATCCACCCAGGCCGGGCCGTAATAAAACTGGTCAGGGTCGTTGTTGGCCTGCGGGCCCAGCGCCTGAAAGTTCTGGGCGGTAAGGTCCAGCTGCAGCTGGAAGCGCTCCAGGTCCCGGGTGAGTATCTGCCCGGTGATCACGGCCTCATTGCCGCTGCTGTCTGCAATAACGAACTGGTTGAAACGCATGCCGGCATCGTCCAGCACCAGGGCTTCAGCGGGTAGTTGTATGATGCTATTGATGGCGGTTACCCGGCCTTTTACTTTTTCAAAATGCAGGTTACCCCTGATTACCGGCTTCTCTGTAGTGCCTTTTACAGTAATGCTGCCGGTGGTAACGCCGCTCATGCCGCTAACGTTGCCAAAGGTGAAGGGCTCGGCGCTTTTCATGCTGAGCGCGGCAATGTCCAGCCGCAGGTCCATAACGTCTGCATAGGTGCCCTGCAGGGTAAGGTCATTGCCATTGCCCTTGATGCCCGCGTTGAGGCTCACGGCTTTTTCCGCAGTGGTCCGCGCGGTGAGGTCAAGGGTGCCGATGGCCGCGCCCATGGCGGCAAGACTGTCTATTTTCAACTGCCCGTCTATAAGCGGCGTGGCATCCAGGTTGCTGACGGTGATGCTGCCGTTGCTGATGCCTTCCGCCAGGGCGGTGTCTTTTTCAATGAGGCTGGTAATGGTGCTGAGGCGGAAGTCTTTGAGCATCACCGTCAGGTCAGGCAGGGTAGCGCCCCCGGCGCGCTGGCCGGTGGTGATTTTCAGCTCCTGGTTGCCTTTCTGCAGGCCAATGTCTGCGAAAGCCACGCCGCCGCCCTGTATCACCATATTATTATCCCCGCTTACGTTCCATGGCTGCCGGTTCAGCAGCAGGTCTTTTTTGAGGGAAATGAGCAGGCTGTCTTGTTCCCCGAACCGTACCAGGCCGCCGAGCTTATACTTGGGCCGGTCGCTGTTGCGGCCCATGAGCAGGTCCCAGTCAAGCAGGCCGCCGCTGGCAGCCACGCTGAGCGAGGTGCGTTGCAGGGGGATCTGCGGATGGTGCAGTGCGCCCAGCAGTATTTTGGTGTCCATGCGGGTGGTGTCTGCGGCCAGGTCTACCTCCAGGGTGTCTACCTTGAACGAGTCGTACCGCATGGTGGGCACGGCAATGTGGGCCAGGAGGAAGCTGCTGTCTGTGTCCATGCGGCCGTTAAGCGTTACGGGTTTGGGCAGGTCTATGTCAGGCAGCAGGCTGCGCAGGCTTTTGGGAATGGAGAGGCTGCCGCTGAACTGCACCCACTGGCTTTCCTGGCCGGCGGGGGCGGGCGGCGCCTGGGCTTCCAGGTGGCGGGTAATGAGGTTGCCGGCGGCGGTGGCAAGGGTCTGGTAATTGAAGTCCCCGAAGGCGCGGATGTAGCCGAAGGGGCCGGTGAGGCTGATCTGCTGCAGGCTGTCTGCCGTGGTGGCTTTCAGCAGAATGCTGTCCATGGCGTACATCTCCTTGTCATCCGTGATCTGTATTTTATGAATAGCGGCAAACCCGGTGAGGCGGCGGGGGGAGAGGTTGTCTACCTCCGCGTCCAGGCATGATTTGACGGTCATGGGAGTGGCGCTGAAGTTGGTAGCCAGCAGGTCCAGCTTGTCCAGGTCGGCGCGCAGCCGCAGGTCAGGGTGAAGGGTGTCCAACTGGCCGGAGGCCTCAAAGCGGGCCACGGCGGCGGGGTCATTGATGCCGCCTTTTACGGCGTAGGCGCCTTTTTGCAGGCGGCCGTCTATTTTCACGCCCTGGTAGGTGTAACGGTTATAGGTGAAAGAGCGGATGTCTACATTGGCCAGGGCGCTGGCGGTTTGCGGATCTGTACCGCTGCCTTTGGCCGTTACGCTGCCCGTGAGGTTGCCCAGGGTGGTGTCTCCCAGCAGGTTGCCCAGTTGCAGGCGGTCTGTATGGAGGGCTACATCATAGCGGATATTTTTGGTGTCCATAAAATTTGCCAGCTCGCCTTTGATGCTGGCGTTGCCCATGTCTGTGGTCAGCGCCAGGTCTGGCCGCAGCAATTGCATGCCGCCGCGCATGCTGCCGTTGAGGGCCAGGCGGTTGGGCAACTTCACGGAGGCGGGCAGGGTGTTGGGCGGCAGCCAGGATGCAAGGCCCCGCCGGCTGCTTTGCAGCTTAACGTTCACCAGGTCTGCCCCCACACGGTCGGGATCTGTTACCTGGTAAGCGGTGCCTTTTACGAAGAGGTAATTGGCGTCATTGTCTTTCACTTCCAGCCCGTCAATGCCGAGTTGGGCCAGGCTGCCTTTCATGCTACCGTGGAGGGATACACGTTTTTTCCAGAGCGGCTGCAGGGAAGGGGTGTTGCGCATGTCCGGCACAAAGAACAGGGCTTCCTTCATGGCCAGGGCAGATGGGCGGATGTCTGCGTTTATTTCCAGCAGCGGCAGCTGGTCTGCCACCGTGGCCCAGGAGCCGGTTTTCAGGTGTATGTCCGCATCAATATTGCTTTCCGCTGTTTGCAGCAGGAAGTTGCTCAGCTGCGCTTCCTGGCTGGTGTAGCGCACCTTGCCCCTGAGCGCTTTGAGCCGCAGGCCGCTTTGCTCCTGCATGGCGCCGCCCAGCAGGGTCACCAGCGTACTGTCTGCGCTGTAGGCCAGGTCTTCCGCCCGCAGCGCCAGCTGGCGGATGTTCATATAATTATAGTCGAGGGCGTTGCGGTAGGGCAGCCTTTTTTCCAGGTGGTTGGACATGGCAAAGTCCACCCCGTTCACCTCCAGTTTTTTGGCGGCCACCTTCCAGGTGTTAGGCGCGGTGCTGGTGTCTGCCGGGGTTTGCAGGGTGTCTTGCGGTTGGGAGAGGTCCAGCGCGGCGGTGGTTTTTTCCAGCAGCAGCTCGTCCGCGGCTACAAGGGTCTGTACCAGGTCAAAACGGGCCTTGCGCAATTGCAGCTTGCCCATGCTGCCGGTGGTGCCCAGGCCGCTGGCTTCGTCTGTATAAGACCATTGGGTATTGCGGATGGCCAGCTCGCGCACGGCCAGGTCAAAGGGCGTGGCGGCCGTGTCTGGCGGCGCGGTGTCTGGCGGGGGAGTGCGGTATTGCTGCAGAACGGAGGCCTGCAGCCCGTCCAGCTGGAAGTTCTTTATATAATATACGCCGTTTTCCGGCTGCAGGGTATCGGGCAGGGCTTCCAGCTTTTGCAGGCGCACGGAAGCCAGCATGCCGCCCAGGGAGTCATTGAAGTTTACGTGTATCCGTTCAAGTTGTATGTTCCCGATCTGGTACCGCAGCGTGGTGCCGGATTCTTCAATGAGGGTATCTTCCTTTGCGCCGGGGCTGCTGAAGGCGTCTATGATAAACTGGTAGTTGAAAGAAGAGTCTGCCGCCGGGCGGTAAATGTTCACCACCGCATCTTCCCAGCGGAGGGTGTTGATCTTTAGCTCGTTGCCGAGCATGGCCAGCAGGTTGTATTTTACGGCCAGTTCCCCGCTGGAGAGCAGGGTGTCTTTACGCGTATCTCCCACGTACACGTTTTTCAGCGTCATGGAATTCCACCAGGAAAAACGGAGGCTGCCGATGTTCACCTCCGTTTTCAGCTGCCTGCGCAGGTAGGATTCGGCTTTGGAGCGCATAAAATCCTGCACCACGGGCAATTGCAGCAACAGAAGAAGGAGAACGGGCAGCAAAAGCAATGTCAGCACGCTACCTATGATCCAGCGTAAGATTTTTTTCCGGCGGGGGGTACTCACGTATTAATTACAATTTATATCGGTAAATGGTTACTTCCACTCAAATATCATACCTGCGGCAAAAATAAGGCATTAGCCCCTATCCTGTTAGAAAAGAACGCGTAATCATATGATTATAATTGTAATAACTGTGAAAAAATGTATAATTTAGTCCCCGGTTATGGTACATGTAAATACTTTAAACGGCATTACAGCGTTCTAATAATCGGTAACCTGTTAAAACCATACAACCTTGAAAAAGATCATCGGGTTTGTTTTATTCATCTCTGCCCCTTTTATCAGTACAGCACAAGATTGGCATGTAGGCCTCATAGGCGGTATCAGTAACTATAGCGGGGACCTTTCAGAAAAACGCGTGGACTTCCGGTATACCAAACCAATGGTAGGTTTAATGGTGAAGAAGGATATGAACCGCTACCTCACCCTGAGGGCGGGGTTCAGTTTTGGTATGATAGCCGCGGCAGATGAAACGAATGAAAGCGTAGCGCTGCAGGCCAGGAACCTGAGTTTCCAGTCCAACCTCTGGGAAGGCCAGATAGGCGCTGAGTGGAACATCCTGGATATAGACGATAAAGGATTCACGCCTTATATTTTCGGCGGGGTGGCCGTATTCAGTTTTTACCCCTGGGCAAGAGACACCGCCGGCAACAAAATACCGCTGCGCCGCCTGAGCACGGAAGGGCAGGGCCTGCCGCAGTACCCTGAAAGGGGCAACCAGTACGCCCTGCACCAGGTAGCCATTCCGTTTGGCGTAGGGTTCAAATACCTTTTTACAGACCGGTGGACCGTTGGTGTGGAAATAGGCTTGCGCCCCACTTTCACAGATTACCTGGATGATGTCAGCACCGGTTACGTAGACCAGAACACGCTGCTGGCGGAAAGAGGCCAGCTGGCGGTAGACATGGCTTACCGGGGAGACGAGCCGGGCAAAGGCCCCCTGGGCACTTACCCGCTAGATGGCGCGCAACGCGGCTCCGCCAAATACAAAGACTGGTACACTTTCTCCGGCCTCACCGTAATGTACCGCTTTGGAAGCGGCTCCGGCGGCAGGCGCAGCACCAACTTCTCCCGCTGTTTCAAAATGTAGATATTATTTGGCATGATGGTTGTTGATAAGAGATTATCACACCCCCAATCAAGTCCACATAGAAAAAAAGGAAAAGACTGCTTTTATTGGCAGTCTTTTTTTATAGTGATGTTTTTGTTGTCCTAAAACCCTTTCCCATCAAGCGTTACAGCGGCAACAACCATATTGGCATACTTCTTGGATTTAAGCTTGCAAGTCCGTCCGCCAACAAAAAAAGGGGATCAACGGACGCAGAAAAACCAATTTTAAAACAGCAGGCTATGAAGAAGCTACTTCTGGTAATGCTCCTCCTGGGAGCAACCTATGCAACGCAGGCACAGAGACGGGGCCACGACCGTTACCCGGTGCGCACGGTGTATTCGGAACGTCATTATCATGACGACGATCACGACCGCCGCGGCAGGGGGCACGGGCACGGCCATTACAAGCACAAGAAGTACAAGCATCGTGACTACAGAAGGGACGATTGCTACCGTGCAGAAAGAGTAGTGGTGGTACGGCCGCGCTATCCTTACCCGCCTCCGCCGCCCCCGCTTCCGCGCAGGCCAAGGGTATCTGGTGTAATTGTGTTCGGTAACTAACATTGCACCTTCCGTTTTAACCTAATTTATTCTTGTTGTCACAATAACTTGGACCGGGCCGCTTTTCAGCGGCCCCTTTTTTCCACTTTTTTTATCCCGATTGTTTTACTCACAACCCCTGGGCCCCGGTTTTCCGGGGTCTTTTTTTATGTGCCTGAACCGCCGTACTTTTGTGCCTTGAACGAAAGCATGGACCTATGGCATACAAGCATCTCAGGCATTTTATAGACACGCTTGAAAAAGCGGGAGAAATGGTGCGTATCAGCACGTATGTAGACCCGAAGCTGGAAATAGCGGAAATAACGGACCGTATCAGCAAATCTCCTGACGGCGGCAAGGCCCTGCTGTTCGAGAATACGGGGTACGATTTTCCCGTGCTGATCAACTCCATGGGCAGCTACCGCCGCATGTGCATGGCGCTGGGCGTGCAGGAGCTGGATGATGTGGCCCGTGAAATAGAGACCTTGTTCAAAATGCTGTCCAAACCCAAGGAGAGCATCATAGATAAATTGCAGATGCTGCCCAAGCTGGGGCAATTCGCATCCTGGATGCCGAAGGTGGTGGGTGGCAAGGGCGCCTGCCAGGAAGTGGTGATGGCCTCGCCAGACCTGGGGAAGCTGCCGGTAATGACCTGCTGGCCTAAAGATGGCGGCCCCTTCATCACCCTGCCGGTGATCCACACCAAAGACCCGCATACCGGCTCCCGCAACGTAGGCATGTACCGCATGCAGGTGTTTGAAAAAGACATGACGGGCATGCACTGGCATAAACACAAGGTATCCGCCAAACATTTTTCCGAATACAAAAAGCTGAACAAACGCATGCCTGTGGCGGTAGTGCTGGGGGGAGACCCCGTGTACACCTATTCCGCCACCGCACCGCTGCCGGAGAACGTAGATGAATACATGCTGGCGGGCTTTCTGCGTAAAAAGAAAGTAGAGCTGGTGAAATGCATCACCCAGCCCGAGCTGGAAGTACCGGCAGATGCGGATTTTGTGATAGAAGGATATGTAGAGCCGCACGAAGAGCTGATATGGGAAGGCCCCTTTGGGGACCATACCGGGTACTATTCCCTGGCAGACTGGTACCCCCGCTTCCATGTTACCGCCATCACCCACCGTAAAGACGCCGTGTACCCCTCCACCATTGTAGGCATTCCCCCGCAGGAAGACGCCTGGATAGGGAAGGCCACGGAAAGGATCTTCCTGGCGCCCATCAAGATGACGCTGGTACCCGAAATTGTTGATATGGAAATGCCGGTGGAAGGGGTGTTCCACAACCTGGTTATTGCGCAGATAGCCAAAGACTATCCCGGGCAGGCCCAGAAGGTCATGAACGCCATGTGGGGCGCAGGGCAGATGATGTTCAATAAAATTCTGGCCGTAACGGATACGGGCACACGCATTGCCGACTACAAAGCACTGGCGCAGTACGCCTTCAGGAACCTGAACCCGGCTACAGACGTGTACTTCAGCCAGGGCCCTATGGATGTGCTGGACCATTCCTGCTCCCGCATGGGCTTTGGCGGGAAGATGTGTATAGATGGCACCGCCAAACATGAAGAAGAGAAAGACGAGCGGTTTGACGATGGCGTTTTTACGCCCGCCGTGAACGAAGCCGCCCTCAAAGCCGCTTTCCCGGAAATAAAACAGGTGAACGCCTCGTTGCTGCAGGCAGGCATTCCCTGCATCATCGTAGCAGTAGAAAAAAGCCGCCGCAACCATGTACGGGAGCTGCACTCGCAACTCTGCGCGCAACCCGGTATGGAAGGCGTTAAAATGGTGCTGTACGTAGAACATACGGTAGACGCGGCAGACCTGCCCTCGGCGCTCTGGCGGTTCTGCAATAACCTGGACCCCAAGCGGGACAATATCCTTACAGAGGTCCCCTCCAGCCGCAACCCTCACAAGGTAACCGCCTGCCTGGGCCTGGACGGTACTATCAAAACAAAAGAGCACGATGATTTTCAGCGTGACTGGCCCAACATCATTGTAGCAGACGATGCCACCATCAAGGCCATAGACGAAAAATGGGGCCAGTTGGGCCTGGGGCCTTTCCTGCCTTCACCATCGTTAAAATATAAACAGCAGATATATGGGGACGGGGCTGTAGTGGCGCTGTAGAACTATATTTTTACACTACAGATGTTGGTGATAGCGGCGCTGTAGAATAATATCAATCAGGCCGGTCTGCGATGACCGGCCTTTTTTATGCCCGGATACAGCCGCTTTTTATTTTTCCGCATTTCGCAAATGTGTTTCCCGAAATCGTAAACCCTTGCGGGCGGGGGCGGTTACTTTTGTAACCATCTTTATTTCACGCAATAATTGAGTTGGTCGTACATGAAAACGGCGCCTGTTAAGGCGCCGTTCCTGTTATTACTTGTGAATTTCAGAGCTGAAGTGGAACTCAATGTCGGGGTTGTTGGCCCTTTCCGTGTTCAGGTACCATTCTGACTGGGCCAGGTACACCAGGTGCCCGTCTTTATCTTCCACCACGTTGGCGCCCTTGAAGCGGATAAATTCTTCCAGCTTCTTTTTATCGCCCGTTATCCAGCAGGCCTTGTAAAAGGGCAGGGTGTTGAACTGGCAGGAGGCGCCGTATTCCTGCAGCAGGCGGTATTGAATTACTTCAAACTGCAGGTCTCCCACGCAACCAATGATCTTGCGGTTGCCGTTGTGCTGGGTGAAGAGCTGGGCCACCCCTTCGTCCGTTAACTGGGAAATGCCTTTTTCAAGCTGTTTGGTTTTCATGGGGTCTTTGTTCACCAGTTCCTTGAACAGTTCAGGAGAAAAGCTGGGAATACCGGTGAAGTAGAATTTTTCGCCTTCCGTGAGCGTGTCGCCTATTTTGAAGTTGCCGGTATCGAACAGGCCCACCACATCGCCGGGGTAGGCATCGTCTACAATATTTTTTTCCCGCGCCAGGAAGCTGTAAGGGTTGGCGAAGCGTACATCCTTGTCCAGCCGGATATGACGGAAATATTTATTCCTTTCGAACTTGCCGGAGCATACCCGCAGGAACGCGATCCTGTCACGGTGGCGGGGATCGAGGTTGGCGTGTATCTTGAAGATGAAGCCGGAGAATTTGTCTTCCGTTACCTTGATGGTGCGGGTGGTAGCCTCCCGGTCCCGCGGGGTGGGGGCAATTTCCACAAAGGTGTCCAGCAGGTCTTTTACGCCAAAGTTGTTTACGGCGCTGCCAAAGAACACGGGGGCCAGCTTGCCTTCCAGGTAAGGCTGTTTGTCAAAGGCATCGTATACCCCTTCTATCAGTTCCACGTCGTTCCGGAGCTGCGCCGCGTCCTGCGCGTTGAACAGTTCGTCTACCTGTTCGCTGGCCAGGTCCGCCATGGGTACAATGTCTTCGTCCGTAGCCTTCCTGTTGGCGGCAAAGGATACAAAACTCTTGTCATACAGGTTATATACGCCCTTGAAGTCTTTACCCATGTTGATGGGCCAGCTGAGCGGGCGCACCCTGATGTTGAGCAGTTCTTCCAGTTCGTCCAGCAGGTCAAAGGGGTTTTTACCGTCGCGGTCCAGCTTGTTGACAAAAATGATCACGGGCGTATCGCGCATGCGGCACACTTCCATGAGCTTTTTGGTTTGTTCCTCCACGCCCTTCACGCAGTCAATTACCAGCACCACGCTGTCTACCGCGGTGAGCGTACGGTAGGTATCTTCCGCAAAGTCTTTGTGGCCGGGGGTATCCAGCAGGTTCACCAATATATCCCTGTATTCAAAGGTCATCACGGAAGTGGCCACGGAGATACCCCTCTGGCGTTCAATTTCCATGAAGTCTGACGTAGTATGTTTTTTGATCTTGTTAGACTTTACCGCACCCGCAGTCTGGATGGCGCCGCCAAAAAGCAGGAACTTTTCTGTGAGCGTGGTTTTACCCGCATCCGGGTGGGCAATAATGGCAAAGGATTTCCTTTTATTGATCTCGTTCAGGTATTTCATCTTTTATAAATGGCTGCAAAGGTACATATTTCCTCCGAAAACCCGGGTTTACGACCTTTCTTCACAAGCATATGGCTTGCATTACATTATATACTAAATTTGGAATATGCTTTCTACCCTCAAAATATTGCTGAACAGCCTGAAAATGGCCCTGCAGGAGCTGCGGGTGAACAAACTCCGCACGTTTTTGTCCCTGCTGGGCATCACCATCGGCATCTTCTGCATTATTGCCGTGCTGACGGTAACGGACAGTATGGAAAGCTCCATCCGGAACGACCTGAAATCTATGGGCACCAACGTGGTGTACCTGCAAAAATGGCCGTGGGATGGGGATGGAGAGTGGTGGAAGTACGTGAACCGGCCGGAGCCCGAGTATTCGCAAATGAAGGCCATCAAGGAAAAGGTGAGCACGGCCGATGCGGTGACCTTCCTTTTTTCTTCCGGCGGCCGTAAAATAGAGTACGGGCCGGATTATATGGAGAACGTGGAGCTGCTGGCCACTACCATGGACCTTGACAAGATGCAGACTATGGATATTGCCTCGGGCCGGTATTTCAGTCCCTCCGAGCTGACCGCCGGCAGCAACGTGGTGGTGCTGGGCGCCAATATCTGGGAAGGGCTGTTTTTCAGCCCCGAAGCGGCCGTGGGCAAAATAGTCCGTTTTTCCGGCCGTAACGTAAAGGTGGTGGGCGCTCTCAAAAGAAAGGGGGAAAGCATGCTGGGCGGCGTTTTCGGGGATAATACGGTGATCATGCCTTACCTGTTTGCCCGTACTATTGTGGATGAAAGACGTTTTGCAGACCCGTTTTATATGATCCGCGCCCGGGCAGACATTCCCCTGGGCCAGATGAAAGATGACCTCACCGGCGCCATGCGCGCCATTAACCGGCTCAAACCCACGCAAGACAATGATTTTGCCCTGAACGAGATCACCACGGTACAGGGCGAACTGGAATCCGTTTTCGGGGTACTGAACACGGCCGGCTGGCTGATAGCCGGTTTTGCCCTGATCGTAGGCGGTTTCGGCATTGCCAACATCATGTTTGTAACCGTGAAGGAAAGAACGAACATCATCGGGCTCAAAAAAGCCATTGGCGCGCGCCCCGGCATTATACTGCTTGAATTTTTGCTGGAAGCCATCCTGCTTTGCCTCATCGGAGGGGGGCTGGGGCTGCTGCTGGTGTTCAGCGGCACGCTGATCGCCAAAAATATGTTCTCCAGCTTTACCATAGGGCTGTCTACCGGCAACATCATCCTGGGCTTTTCCATTTCTGCTATTGTGGGCATTGTAGCCGGGTTTATCCCGGCGTTTTCCGCCAGCCGGCTTGACCCGGTGGTGGCCATCAGGAGTAACTAGATACCGCTAAATGTGGTACCTTTGCGCCTCGTATGCCCGTAAATATTCTAGCCATAGAGTCATCTTGCGATGAAACCAGCGCCTCCGTGATCTCGGACGGCAAGGTACTGTCTAACATCATTGCCAACCAGACCGTGCATGAACAGTACGGCGGCGTGGTGCCGGAGCTGGCCTCCCGCGCGCACCAGGAGAATATTGTGCCCGTGGTGGACCTGGCGTTCCGCAAGGCCGGCATGCAGCCCGCAGACCTCAGCGCGGTGGCCTTTACCCAAAGTCCCGGCCTCATCGGTTCCCTGCTGGTAGGCAGCTGTTTTGCCAAATCAATGGCCCTGGCGCTGGAGGTGCCGCTCATAGGCGTTCACCACATGCAGGCCCATGTGCTGGCCAATTTCATAGAAGATCCCAAACCTTCATTTCCTTTTCTCTGCCTCACCGTTTCCGGCGGCCATACCCAGATCGTTTATTGCGAAAGCCCGCTGCGGATGCGGATCATTGGTGAAACGCTGGATGACGCGGCGGGCGAGGCATTTGATAAAAGCGCCAAACTGCTGGGCCTGCCGTACCCCGGCGGCCCGCTCATAGACAAATATGCGCAAACCGGTAATGCCATGCGCTTCAGGTTCCCCGAGCCGCAGATACCCGGGCTGAATTTCAGCTTCTCCGGCCTGAAGACCGCCATCCTCTATTTCTTGCAGGAAAACAGGGCCAAAGCCCCTGATTTTGCGGAGCGTAATATGGCAGACATCTGCGCGTCCATCCAGCACCGCATCATCACCATATTGATGAACAAGCTGGTGAAAGCCGCCATGGAAACAGGCGTAACGGAAATAGGCATTGCCGGCGGCGTCAGCGCCAACTCCGGCCTGCGCAAGGCGCTGGCGGAATACGGCGCCAAACACGGCTGGAACACGTACATCCCGAAATTTGAATACTGCACGGACAACGCGGGCATGATAGCCATTGCCGCCCACTACAAATACCTGGCGGGCGAGTTTACTGGTATGGACGCGGTGCCGAGCGCAAGAGCGGTGTTTTAGGCGGAGGCCAGGCATCAGTCAGCCACGTTTGTTAAAGTGCTTCTACGATGGGTAACGCTTTCTTCCAATTCAAACAATTCACCGTGCAGCAGGCCGGGAGCGCCATGAAGGTCTGCACAGACGCCTGCATCCAGGGCGCCTTCACCGCCGCGTACCTGCAAACCCGCCTGCCCGGTGTTCAACGGGTGCTGGATATTGGCACCGGCACCGGGCTGCTGGCCCTCATGCTGGCGCAGCGCGGCCGTTATGCCATAGATGCCGTAGAACTGGACGCTACGGCTGCGCAGCAGGCAGGGGAAAACTTTGCTGCATCACCGTGGCCGCACCATCTGCAGGTATTCCACACAGATATAAAAGACTTCCGTCCGGCGGCCGCTTATTCTTTCATCATCACCAACCCGCCCTTTTTCGAGAACAATCTGCAAGGGCCGCGGCAACGGCGTACAGCGGCCATGCACACCGTTTCCCTGGGGCACGCGGAACTATTGGCGGCCATACGGCAGTTGCTGGCGCCTGAAGGTTCATTTTCCGTGTTATTACCGTCGGGGGAGTTTGAGCGGTTCCGGCGCCTGGGTGAGGAGGCAGGCTTTACCTTGCGGGAGCTGCTGGAAATACAGCAAACGCCCGCTCACGCGCCGTTCCGCTGCGTAGGCATTTTTGGGCCGGCGGGAAACCTGCATGCCGGCAAACTGGTGATCCATGATGAGCACCGGCAATACACCCCGCCGTTCGTTACGCTGCTGAAGGATTACTACCTGTACCTGTAGCGTACGCTTCCAGGTAGGCATACCTTTTGGTGAGGCTGCCGTTGCGGGTGATGGTGGCCTTTTCTATCATTTCACTGCTGTCTTTCATCAGTTCGTCAAACACATATTTCATGAGGTGATCGCCAAAGAACTGCGAGGCATCCCGCGGCAGCTCGTTGGGCAGGTTGCCCACGCACATCATGGTAACGGCGTCTTCATGATAGGGGGCCGTTCTTTCGCGCGTGTAGCGGTTTACGCCGTAGGAGGGGGCTTCAATGGTGCCGTCTCCGAGGTTGCAGGGAATGGAGCCGTTCTTGTCGTCTGTTACGTCCGCTATTACCTTGATGCGGAAGTTGTCTTTAGCCAGGTCTTCCCACTCAAAAAGGCGTTCAATGTTCTTGTCCCAGTAGATGCCGTTCACCAGGATGTCGCTGCAGGTCACATAGGGCAGAAATTTGCAGTCGTACGCGCCGGGGTTGGCGTGAAAATCTTCCCGGCTATAGGTTTTATCTGTTTTCCGGAGGTATAGTTCCCCGGCTTTCAGCTGGGTATATACCGGGTAGGCGTAGTTGTTGATGAGGTACTCTTCCGGCGGAATGTATTTGATGCCCAGCAGCCCCATTACTTCCAGGATGCCCGCCGTTACCCGGCCGGAGCCTGTGGCCACAATTTTCAGCGGCGGCAGTTTGACGCCGAAGTAATGGGTGATCAGCTCCTGGAAATCGTGGCATTCGTGTACCCGTTTGAAGTTGAACTGGCCCATGCGGCGGCCGTATTCCAGCAGGCCGTTATGCGCGCCCACCACGCCCGCAAAAAAGCCGAAGCCCAGTATGCGCTGCCCGTCTTCATGCACCAGGCATTCATAATCTATGAGGGTGATGTTCTTTTCCAGGATGCTGTGGAGCATAGCCTGGTTTTGCGGCTGCTGCTTTTTGGTGTGGGAAAAGAAAAGATAGGTCTTTCCAGGCAGCAGCTTTGCTACCGGTACCTCTTTAATACCCAGTAATATGTTGCAGTGAGAAAGGTCTTCCGCCAGCCGGATGCCGGCCGCGGCGTACTCGTCGTCTTTAAAGCAGCGGTGGGGGGAGGGTTGTACGGTAATGCTCACGTGGGGGTAATGCGTCATGATCCACTGGCACTGCAGCGGGGTAAAAGCCACCCGGTTGTCTTCCGGAATTTTTTCCTCCCTGATAAGCCCGATATGAAGGTACTGGTCTGCCATGAGATTGTTTAGGGTATTGTCAACGAATGCATGCAACATTACTGTAAATTTGCATTTTAGCAAAATCAGGACAGTGGCATGAATTACTTTGAATTGTTTGATATACCGGTATCCGTAGTGGTGCAAGACGGCCTTTTGCAGCAGCGGTACCTGGGCCTGCCCGGCTCGGACGAGAACAGGGCGGCCTATGAAACGCTGGCAGACCCGCAGCAGCTGCTGGCTTACGTGCTGGAGCTGAAAGGTGTATTGCGGCCGGGGGAAAAAATGCAGCTGCCGCATATGTTCATGATGGAAATGATGCCGCTCAACGAGCGGTTGTTTGCGCTGGAGGCGGCGCCTGAAACGGAGGTGCGGAAGTTCAGGCAGCAGATGGAGAAGATGCAGGCCCGGCTTTGGGAGGAAGTACAGCCGGTAGGGGAGCTGACCCCGGCCAAACTGCAGGAGCTGAAAGAGCTGCATTTCAAGCAAAAATATTTGTTGCGGATAATGGAGAGATTATCTACATTTGCATCCCGCGATCAGGTTTTATGATCGTGATTGCCCAGATGGCGGAACTGGTAGACGCGCTAGACTCAAAATCTTGTTTCGGCAACGGAGTGCAGGTTCGATTCCTGTTCTGGGCACGGTACTTAAAAAATAAAAAAAAAGGTTCACGAAAGTGAACCTTTTTTGATTGATGGCCTGAGTGATAACGGATCAAGTTGGAGAAAGGCACAAAAGTGCTGATAATCAATATTATAGTGATGGTTTGGGCGTTTGACATAGCAACAGGCCGCCGCCTTCTTATCGCCTTGTTATCGGCTTGGTTCCCCCGGCTTATCGCCTTCTTATCGGCTTCTTATCGCCTTGTAAAAATTGGGATAGCAGCATTTTGCCGTTGTCCCATTTGATATATCCCTGAACAAAACTGAACATCTTCTATTAAAAATGAACGAAATGAACAGCGGCGGATCGTTTAATTTTAGTACATCTCCAATGGAGGCCGGGTAACCACCCGTATCAACGAAATAATCCCGCCTTTCCGGTTATCCTGTAACGCAACCCGAAAGCAACGGCCTGTACACCCGCTGTTTATTCCTGCCTGAAAGAAACCGCATCAACGTTTTATTGTACCATCATGTGAATGCAGTTGCACAGCTTCAAATGCCGCATTATCCCGCTGCTTCATTCCATGGAACCATCACCCTGTCAGGCTTTTTTTAACCAAATCCTATAAAAATGGAACAACTGAAAACCAGGAATTACGGTTGCACAGAACTGAATGCAACGGAAGCAAAAGACATCAATGGCGGCGCACTTCCCGGCATGCCGGGCCTTCCTGACCTGAGCGGCCTGCTAAACGGCATTCCCATTGTGGGCGGCCTGTTGAGCGGTTTGGTCGGTACGGTTACCAACCTCCTTGGCAGCTTGCTTGGCGGGGTGCTCCCGCGTCTGTAATGTATACTGGGGGTGGGGCGCATCTGTAAATGGGTGCGCCCCTTTTTTTATTTTGCCGGCCTTATTCGCCACCAGGGCCGGTGGTGGCAACAGAACCGATCTCATCGAACAGGCGCATGGCCAGCAATCCGTTCCCCACTGCTCCGCCGGCCCGCAACGCGGCAGCGATGAACACCGTTTCCGCAATTTCTTCTTTTGTGGCGCCTTCACGTACGGCGTTCTGCATGTGAGATTCAATACAGTAAGCGCATTGGGTGGTCAGCGCTACGGCAATCGACATCAACTCCCGGTACTTGGCGGGGATGGCGCCGTCTTTCCGCTCTGCGGTGTGTTTCAGGTTCATAAATGCGGCAGATTCCTGCCTGGCTGCATTCAGCAAGGTTTCCGTGTACCTGCGGTCTTTGGGAGTCTGGTATTCCTTCATAAAGCATGGATTTTTCCTAAGTTAAAGAAAACCGCCCGCAAGCGTAACAACATGTCTCATTTCTCATTCCTTCAAATACCGAAGCGCAACATGCCCCGATTCGAATACCTTAGACTCAACAAGGCTCAACCGCAACTGCTGCTGCAGCTTGCCAGTGTCCGGCAACCGCCTCCCTTCTCCCGCCACCAGCGGGTGAATAACAAAAACATATTCATCCACCAGCCCCAGCTCAATCAATTGTGAAGGAAGGTCAACCCCGCCGGTCATGATTTTTTTGCCCTCTTCCTGTTTTAATTTAAGTATTTCCTCCCGGAGGCCTGTACTGGCAATCCTCGTGTTCTTATCTTCAACGCTGCTCAAAGACCGTGAGAAAACAAGTTTGTTGATAACGTCAAACTTTTGGGCAAAGTCGTTCATCGCTTTTGTTCCGCCAGACTTGTTCCTTGCAACGTTTGGCCAGAAGGGAACCATCAGCTCATAGGTTTTACGGCCATAAACGACCAGGTCAGCTTCCTGCATGATGTCCGTGAAATATTCATGTAACTCTTCATTAGGATAGCCTTTGGTATGGTCACAGCAGCCATCCAAAGTAATATTGATGCCGAAGATCAGGTTCCTCATTTGATCGTTTTTAGGTTTGGTTGAAATTATCCATCCATTCATTGAAAACTTAAATATAACCCCTTTCCGGTTCATAACTTTATCTACATAAAAGTTTAAATACCCCAAAATAAAGGCCTGCCCCAAATCAATAAAAAGCACATGAAACATCTACATAGATCATTGCTGCTGCTTATTAGCGCAGTAATAATTTTCTCCTGCGGCAAAAACAGGAAAGTCACCCCTTCGCCGCCTGATGGCGCCAATTTGCAAATAAGCGTGGGCGACAATCATACTTTAATACTTAAAGCGGATGGAACCGCCTGGTCAACGGGATTTAACGGCACAGGGCAACTGGGAGATGGTTCGCTGACAGCCAGGAATACCCCGGTAAAAGTGCTGGATAACGTAAAGGCCATTGCGGCAGGTTATTCACACAGCCTGTTCCTGAAAACTGACAATACGCTTTGGGCATGCGGCAATAACCTGCACGGAGAATTGTGTGACGGTACTGCTGTTCCACAAACCATTCCCGTACAGGTAATGACCGGCGTTAAAGCCATGGAGGCCGGCGAGCGCTATAGTTTTATCATAAAAACAGACAACAGCCTCTGGTCAGTTGGGGAAAATAAAAATGGCAGGCTGGGAGATGGCACTACTACCAATATACCTGTTCCGGTAAAGATATTAGATAATGTATTGCAGGTGTCCAGCGTCAGGAGCCATACGCTGATACTAAAAACTGACAATACGCTTTGGGCATGCGGGAGAAATGACGATGGCCAGTTGGGAGATGGAACTACTACAGACAGGTGGACACCCCAAAAAATGACGGATGATGTAAAATGGATAACCGCAGGTGCGCTCAGCAGTTTTGCCATTAAACCAGACAACAGCCTTTGGGCCTGTGGCAACAACTCTTCCGGACAATTGGGAGATGGCACTACAACGGACAGAAAGACGCTTGTGAAAATATTGGACGATGTAAAGGAGGTTTCCGGGTTTTCCCAAACACTTATACTCAAAACCGACAATACGCTTTGGGCCACGGGATTTAACGGCGTTGGGCAATTGGGGGATGGTACAACAGACAACAAACAAACGACTATAAAGATACTGGAAAGCGTGATGATGGTTGAAGCAGGAAACAATCATAGCCATGTCATAAAAATGGACAACAGTTTTTGGGGATGCGGCGCCAATACGCATGGGCAGCTGGGAGATGGCACCAACCTGCTGCGCAAACTGTTTGTAAAAATGAGCCTTCAATAAAATAGCTGAAGATGAAAACACAATACAGACTATTACTGCCTTTTATTATCGCTGTGCTTATTTGTTCCTGCAGTAAAAAAAAGAAGGATGATCTTCCTCCCCCGCAAGAGGATAAAATTTTACTTTCCACAGTATATGGAAACGGTAAGCCCGCGGCCAAATTTCACTACGATGCTGATGACAGGTTGACCCGTATGGATTTTTTCTCCGGAGATGGGGCGCTGCTGACTTATGTAGCGATTTCCTATAATGCCCAGGGATTCCCCGCACAAACGGCTACATACAGAAACCCGGGAGATATCCCGTTAGAAAGAAAAGTAATCGCCTGTGATGCCAGGGGCCTTCCGGTGAGGTTTGATTATACCTACCTGGATGGGCCGCCTCCGCCCGGAATAACCCGGCCTGACTATGAAGAACATTCCTATAACGGGCAGAGCCAGTTGATAAAAACAGAATCAAAAGAGACAGACGGTACCCTGATCACCCGTACCAACTTCAGCTACTTTGCAAACGGCGCCCTGAAAGAGCAAACAAGCTGGAAGACCGGTGGATTGGGCTTGTGGAAATTTTCCGAGACCATCTATAGCGTATCTGAAAAAGACAGCATACCCGGGCTTGATGCGTTCAATCAATTACTGGAACATGATTTTATAGCCACTTTCTACAGCGAGTTGATAACGTTTTATGTATATGATCAAAACGGTATAAAAAAACGGCATGAAACTACTGCTGCATCAGGAAGGGTGTATCATGACAATGGAACGCTGAACAGGCAAAACCAGCTGAGAAAAACGATCATCCCACCGCAGGAGGACTTCGAAAGTGTGCTTTCCTATGAATATACCGCAGAATAATCAAAAAAGCCTGCCCGCACCGGGCAGGCTTGCGGTATAGGTATAAATCCTCCCCGTGCTGCAAGAAGAAAGGCATCTCGCCTCAGGCCTTGAACGGTGTCAGGTGCTTTTAAATTGAATGTTAAGGTGAACAAACAACTAATTTTTGCTACTTTCGCGCCGATAAGCGTTCTCCACTAACGGTGCAGAACCCAGTTCAGTAATGAGTTTAAGGCCGCCGCTATACCTGTGCTTCGTACTATTGGCTATTCCCGTCATTTTGCTTTCCTGTACCTCCGGTTCCCGGACTGCAGCGCCTGAGCCGGAGATAGCCCATCTTGCCGCGCACCTTTTCGTGTGGGAAGACAGCAGCGGCAAAGCCACCGCGGCCTCCGCTCTTTCCCAACTGCCTGTCTTCAGGCCCCTGCAGCATTTCCCGCTACAGAACAAAACCGGCATTTACTGGCTTACCGCTCCCTTGCCCGCCATTGCCGGGCCGGTGGGCACCAGCGTTCTTTCCTTCAGCAACCTGACCTATGTAGATATCTATATTTACAAGGCCGGCCGCTGCGTGCTGCATAAACAGGCAGGCGCCTTCCGCAAGCGGAGCCAGCTGGCCAGGGGAGACGGCCGCTTCTGGGCCTCCCTGCCCGCCGGGCTGCCGGCAGACAGCTGCACCTTGCTGCTGAAGGTAGAACATACCAAACATTACGTACCCCGCTTTGATTTTACGGTACAGGACAGCTATGATTTTTTTCGGCGGCAGCAGCAGGATGAGGCCATGGAGCTGCGCCTGCAGGGCGTGTTATGGATCTTTGTGCTCTATACCCTTTTATGCTGGTTTGCCACCCGCAACAGCACTTACGGCTGGCTGCTGCTGACCATTGCAGCCGTTACCTTTTACAACCTGTGCCCCAGCGGGTATTTTATAGCATGGTTTTTCCCGGAAGCGCCCGCCATCGGGTGGTTGTTCAACATCCACTTTGTACACGTAGGCATGATAGGCCTGTACATGTTAACGGTCAATTTCTGGCAGGTCCGCGCCCAATCCCCCCGTTTATACCTCGGCAGCATGATAGCCGTGTGGTCCATAGCCGTGTTTTCCGGGATCAGTTTCATCATCAATTACTTTACCGGCAATTTTGCGTTCATGAATTTCCTGAACCTGGGGTCTTACGCACTGCACATTGGCTTTGCGGCCGTGGTAGTGGTGAGGTTCTGGCCCCGGCTCGATCCCACGCAGAAGTACCTGGCTTACGGCATACTGATGTTCGTGGCTTCCTGCCTGTTCGTGTCCGTGCGGATCATTGTGTTGCGGGAACAGGCGTTCGTGAATATCACCTACATGTCCAGCATCATGATCATCAGCATTTTCTTCATGCTGTTTGCCGGCCTGGCCAAAAGCCAGCAAAGAACAGAAAAGGAAAAGCAGCTGGCACTGGAAAAACTGAACCGGCTGCAGGAGCATCAAAAGACACTCCTCGAAGAAAAAGTGAAGCAGCAAACGGCGGAGCTGAATAACAACAATGCCCGGCTTACCCTGAAAAACAGGGCGCTGGCGGAAAGGAACCAAAAGATCGCCATCCTTATCAACGAGCTGAACCACCGTGTTAAAAATAACCTACAGCTTCTGTACAGCCTGATCAGCCTGCAGCTGCCGGGTATTAAAGACCGGGCCTCCCGGGATATACTGACCAGCAATATCAACCGGATCAAGGCCATGATATTGGTGAACAGACGGTTTTTCCACCTGGAAGAGCTGCAACTGGTGAACCTGGAAGACCTCACCAGAGAAATGGCCGCCAATATCAAACAGATCTACGATACCCAGCGGCCGGTGCTGATAAGAACGGATTTTGATGAAGGGATACAGTTAAGCAGCCGGAAGGCGCTGTATTTTTCACTCGTTATTTCCGAACTGCTGACCAATTCCTTTAAATATGCCTTCGCGCACGTATCAACGGGGCTGATCCAGATTTCCGCCATTAAAATGAAAGGCGTGATCGTTTGCCGGTATTCAGATAACGGAACGGGGCCCCAGCGGCCGCATGCCAACAGTTCTTCCATAGGCCTGTCTCTGGTGAAAGACCTGGTACGGCAAATGAACGGGCAGCTGTCTGAATATACCGCCCCCGGTCTTGCGTACGAACTCACTTTCCCTATAGACCTGTAAAAAACGAATGTATTATGACGCGTGTGTTGATCGTGGAAGACGAAATTATCATTGCCCGGTTCATAGAACAGCAGCTCAAGGCCCATTTCGATTGCGAAACGGCCATCGCCATTTCTTCCGCGGAAGCGCAGGAAGCAATGCCCAAACTATTGCCCCACCTGCTGCTCTGTGATATTAACCTGGAAGAAACTGTCAGCGGTATACAGCTGGTGCGGGCGCTTCAGCAACAGTATAGTTTTGAGGTGCTCTATATTTCGTCTTACAACGACAAAAAGATCATTGAAGAAGCCATACAGTCCGATGCCTCCAACTATATCATCAAACCCGTAGATGAAATGCAGCTATTTGCCGGGGTACGGCTCATTATGGAAAAACTGGCCAGGAAGAACAGCGGGGAAACACCGGCCGCGGCGCAGCTCAGTTCCGCCGAACAACGGATCGTGCAGCTGATCAGCCTGCGCAAGTCTACCAAGGAAATTGCGGAGATCATGTTCCTGAGTCCCTACACGGTGAAGAACCAACGGCACAAGATCTGCCGGAAGCTGGGCCTGAAAGATGAGAACAACGCCCTGCTGAAGTGGGCGCTGGAGAACGGGCAGAAGTTTGTATAAAACAAAAAAACGAGGACATATCAAAAGTAATTTGCCCACCGGGAACAATGCCCGGCATAAATCTCAAATTTTCTGAAGATATATCCTCGTTTCTTTTTGCCGCTACCTACAAGCCTACCTCAAGGCCAAAGCGCAGGGTGTTAGACAGCGGGTTGCGGCTCAGGTCGCTTCCTGCCGGAACAGCATAAGAAATGTTGATGCGGGCAACGCTATAGGCAAAGCCCGCGCCTAGCGTAAAATACCGCCTGTTGGCTTCCTTCCTGGCATCATAGAAATACCCCGCGCGCAGGAACACCATGTGCTGGTAATCATATTCCACACCCAAAGAAGCCGTGTAAGCCTTGTTGCCGGCAGACTTAAACCAGCCGCCTACCACGCTCTGGCTGCGGTATTTGGCAAGACTGGCGGAGTCTGCCGCGGGAGCGGCGGGCACCAGTAGCTTGTTAATGTCCAGCCCGAAGGTGAAAGCATGCTGCTCGCTGAGCACCGTGGTATAGCTGGCCCCTATGCCCAGGTTGGCGGGGATGTACTCTTTTTGCGATGCCTGGTCTGTATAGGCGATCTTGCCGCCGAGGTTGCTTAACGCCGCGCCAAAGTTCCAGCCTTCACCTTCTTCGTTTCTGCCGTTGTAGAAAAGAGAGAGGTCTCCCGCAACAGTAGAGCCGGCCTTGTAATTAACACCGGTACCATCCGCCCCGGAAGCGAGGTTGGAATAAATAAAACGGAAAGCAACGCCAATAGACAATTTACGGCCCAACTGGCGGGTGTAGCCCAGTTCGGCCGCCCACTCATTGGGATTGCTGTAGCCGAGCCGTTTGCCGTCAATATCCGTCAGCTCAATGCTGCCCAGGTCAAAATAACGGATGCCCGCCGTGATGGCCGCTGTGCTGTCCAGCTTGTAGTACCCCGATGCGCTCAGCAGGTACATACCGTCTACGCCGTAGCCTTTCATCCAGGGCGTGTACGTAACGGAAGCGCCTTTAGGATTGGTGAAGAACGCGGCTTTGGCCTGGTTATAGAAAAGCGCGTTGGCATCTGGCGATGTGGCAATGCCTGTTTCGCCCATTCCGCCGGCCCTTGCGTCTGGAGAAATGCGGAGGAAGGGTACGGCATTGGTCACGATGTCTATAGAACTGACGTTTTGCGTCATTCCTTTTAAAGGTGCTCCCAGCATCAGCGCTGCGAAGGCCAGTTTTTTAGAGAAAGCATATTTCATGTCAACTGGTTATGATCAATCAATGAGAAAATGATTCCCCGGCACCGTTGGCGGCACCGGGGAAAATGGCCTAGCGGATAATGCTGACCCGGGTTTTATAAGAATAATTTTTGGTGTTCACGATCAGCACATAGATGCCCGGTGCAAGCCCCGCGGCATTTACCGTGAGCATGTTGCCTTCAAACCCGAGCTGCTGCCGGAGCACGGTTTGTCCGGATACGCTGATCATTATGGCGGTGCCTGCTGACGGTACTACGCCATTGTAACGGATGTAGATCTTGCCCCTGGAAGGGTTGGGGAACACCGTTTCAACCACTGCGCTGAACGCTGCTTGAACGGTCAGGATGTTAGACTCCCTGTTGCCATTGCCGGCCAGATCGGGTACCGCGCCGGTGTTTACCCGCACGGTAACGTCATTTTCAGATACAGGTGTTACAGTGATCCGGTACTCCGCAGCACTGATCCTGGTAAAGCCGGATGCGGTGCCGTTAGACAGGGTGATGGCCGAAACATCAAACCCTTCCACCGCTTCGTTAAACACAATATCTACCTGGAACGGGCCTTTCACCACAGTAGCGGCAGACGAGATAACCGGTACGGGTAGCTGTGTGTCAACGGTAAACAACAGTGCTTCACCGGGCGCGCTCGTATTACCGGCCGCATCCGTTACGGTAGTGGTAATACTATTCTCACCATCGGCCAGCGCGGTGCCGGGCGTAAAGCTCCAGGTACCGTCTGCTGATACCTCGGCCGTTCCAACAGGTTCCCCGTTGTTATAAATAGTAACCGTGGTATGAGGTTCCGCTGTTCCGCTTAATGTGGGCGTGTTGTTCTTTGTTCTGCCGTTCTGTTCGCCGGCCAGTACTGGCAGGGGAGCGGTAACCGGCACTTCGGTGTCAACGGTGAAGCTGATCGCTTCGCTGGCGGCGCTGGTATTGCCCGCTGCATCGGTAGCGGTGGTGCTAATGGTATGCGGGCCGTCTGCCAGTGTAGCCGGAAGCGTATAGCTCCATTGGCCGTTGGCATCCGCGGTAGCGGTGCCTACTACAACGCCGTCTACATAAATATTTACGGTGCTGTTAGCCTCGGCGGTACCTGTAAAGGCAGGCTGGCCGCTGTTGCTGTGGCCATTATTGCTGCCAGACAGCGCAGGGGCGGAGGGCGCAACCGGTACTTCCGTATCTATCACAACGTTCAGCGCTTCACTGGCAGGACTGGTGTTGCCCGCGGCATCTGTTACGGTAGTGGTGATGGCGTGGTTGCCGTCTTCGAGGGCGGCCGGAATGGTATAGCTCCATTTACCGGTAACGTCTGCCGTTGCAGTGCCTACCGCTTCGCCATTTACATAGATGATGACGGTGCTGTTGGCTTCCGCCGTGCCGGTAAAAGCAGGCTGGTTGTTGCCGCTATGCCCGTTGCTATTGCCGGGCAGTACAGGCAGAGACGGGGCAGCCGGTATACCGGTGTCTATCACCACATCCAGTTTTTCACTGGTACTGCTGGCGTTGCCTGCGGCGTCTTCAGCGGTAATGGTAATGCTGTGCGCGCCATCGGGCAGGGCGGAGGGGAAAGTGTAGCTCCATTTGCCGGATGCGTCTGCGATGGCAGTACCCATCTCCACATCGTTCACATAAATATGAACGGTGCTGTTGGCTTCCGCGTTGCCGCCCAGGGCAGGCTGGTTGTTTTTCAGCGGACTGGTACCGGCCGCCAGCTCAACAGCGGGTTTAGCCGGCGCTTCGGTGTCTATTGTAATTGACAGTGTTTCACTGTCAACGCTGATGTTGCCGGCGGCATCCGTAGTGGTCACGTACATGGTGTACGGGCCATCTGTCAGGGGGGAGGGTATAGTGTATGTCCAGTTACCATCGGCGTCTGCGGTAGCTGTACCCGTTAATGTTCCGTTCACGTAAATGGTAACGGTGCTGTTAGGCTCCGCTGTGCCACCCAGGGACGGCTCGTTGTTTTTGATCGGGGTGCTGCCCTCCGTTAATCCCGCTACCGGCTGGGCAGGGGCTTGCGTATCGATAATGATGTTCAGGGTGGCAGGTCCCGCACTTACATTGCCCGCAGCGTCTGTAGCGGTAGCTGTAAACACATAAGGCCCATCTGCCAGTGCCGCAGGCAGCGCAAAGCTCCATTTGCCGTCAGCATCCGCGGTAGCGGTGCCTGTTTCCACGCCATCTGTATAAATAGTGACGGTGCTGTTGGCTTCCGCCGTACCGCTCAGGGAAGGCTGGCTATTGCTGACCGGGCTGCTGCCGCTGGCCAGCGCCATAACCGGTTTGGCCGGAAGCTCCGTATCAATGGAGAACAGCAGCGCATCGCTGGCATCACTTTCATTGCCTTCCGCATCTTTAGCCGTAGCCGTCAATTCATGCGGGCCGTCTGCCAGGTTATTGTCCGGCACAAAGGTCCAGTTGCCGTCAGCGTCTGCAGTGGTGGCGCCTACAGGCGCGCCGTCTTCATAAACGGTAACCGTGCTGTTAGGCTGCGCTGTGCCTTTGATGCCGGGCTTGCCTTCATTTAAAGGGCTGCTGCCGGATACCAGTACAGGCGTGGCCGGTTTGGGAGGTTTGGCGGTGATGGTGAGCAGCAGCGGTTCGCTGGCGCTGCTGGTAGTACCGGCGCCATCACTCGCTTTTACCGTGAGGGTATGTGTTCCAACTGCCAGTGAAGACGTTGGCGTAATAGTATAGTTACCGTCCGCATCTGTTGCGGCGGAGCCGATAACGGTTGACCCATTATATAGCGTTACCGTCAGGCCAGGTTCCGCGTTGCCAGTAATAACAGGCTGCTTGATGCTGGTGGGTGAGCCGCCTGCGGAAACCGGCGCCGGCAATTTCACCATTTGTACTTCAATGGTGGTGGAAGCGCCGGTACCGCAGCCATTGACGCCCTCTACGCTGATGTTGCCACCCGTGGCGGAGGGGCCGAAGTTCACCGTAATAGTATTGGTCTTGTACCCGGAAACGAAGGTGACGCCGGGAGGAAGCGTCCAGTTGTAGCTGCTGGCGCCTTCAATGACGGGTATGCTGTAGCTGGCATTGAGACCGGCAAACACGGTGTCACGGCCGGTGATCTCAGCCGCATCTTCAGGCGGGGCGGTGATGGCCGGGTTTAGGGTTATCGTGATGCTTCTTGTGGTACCACAGGTATTTACCCCTGACGCTGTATAAGTCATGGGCCCGGTGAGGGTGGCCTTTACAGAAGACCCCGTGGTGGTATTCAGGCCGGTAGCAGGCGCCCATGTCCAGGAAAACCCATCCCCGTTCACCACCTCAACGATCTGTTCCTGGCCGGCGCAAACATCTATGGAGGAGCCGGAAGAGTAGGAGGTGGTCTTTACATTGAACAGAGGATCAGTACGGTCCATGGCATCAGGCAGGTCAGACGCATTCAGTACGTAGGCGAATGCCAGTGCGGTAGACTCACCTGCGGCCAGGTTGCCTACTTTGAATGCGATAGACATAGCCCTGTCTCCCGTAACATTGCCCACTGTTGACAATGCCTGCCCGGTGCCTGCCCATATCTGGCTGCCGTTGGCATTGGGCCAGCCGGTGGGTACAGATACCTTTGCCCGGCAATCCCGGCTACCAAGGCCCAGGTAAGATGAAAACATCAAACCTTGGGCAGATATCAGGGCCGTACTGATGGCATTGGGGTTCTGCTGCTCAATCACGTTCTTCGTGTTGTAATCACCACCCTGTGCTACTTCGTTATCCGGGTCTACTTCCCGGGTATAATAGATATTGTTCAGCGTTGTAGTCCCTTTGTTGGTCAGGTAAACCCTTACCAGGATGAACCCTTTAGTTTTTTCTACAGAAAACTCCTGGCGTACCTCCAGGTTGTTGATGTTGCCCGTCCATTCTACCGTTTGGCTTACATCCGTAGTGCTGAAGCCTGTAACGGAACCGGGAATAGCGTTGTGCCCCCAGCCGGAGTTAAGGTGCAAAGTACCATCAACCTGTACCGAAAAGCCTTCGTAAGGCGAACCGGGCAGAAAGTAGTCGCCAATATAGGCCGGCGATCCAACCGTCCAGCCATCTTTCCCTACATCGGAAATGAAGCCTACCCGGCCTTCAAAGTCGGGCCTGGTAGAATAGAAAAAGTTTTCAGGGCTTTTGACCGTACTGCCAAAAGCACCGTTAGCCTGTATGCCGGCTTCTATGAAATCCGCTTTGAGAAAGCCGTTGCCGCTCACCACCTGCGCTTGCGCATTGGTTGACAGCAGGACATAGCATGCCCCTATGAAAAGATATTTGTATAATTTTTTCATGCAAATCGTTTTTTCTCCAGGAAGAGAAAGAATTAAAGAATGGTTGCCAGGCGCCCGTCTATTTTAATGGCGCAGGGAACGTAGCAGGTAACCGCCTTGTTTTGAACAAAAGAAGGGCCTTGTGTTTTGGTGTTCAGCAGCAGCCCCTTTAAGGCATCCGCATGCCGGGCGTTGTCTGTTTTTATGACTTCGATCTCCCTGATAACCCCCTTATTGTCTACCAGCAGCATATACTGCAGCAGGAACGTTCCGTTCACCTCTTTGGCGTATTGCTGCACTGCCTTGCCGGCCGCCCAGTTTTCCAGCTGGTTAAGCGGCGTATACTCTGCCTGGGGCAGATGGGCGTATTTTTTTGCCTGATCGCCGGAGAATTTGATGGAGAGAGAGGACCAGCGGTGTTTTGCGGCGGGTGCGGATTGTGCGTAAGAATAGCCGGTGCTCTGAATGACAAAAAATAGAAGTAAAAGCCATTTCACATGTCTAGGTCTGTTCATAAATTGGATTTAGGTATAATATGAATGTGTATGTGTATGCGGTCAGCAATTGAGCACGAATAAATAAAAGGCATAGGAGTGTGCTCACATACAGATTACCACAGGTATTTTAAGATAAAAGCAAAACGGTATCAGGATATAGTGATTTTAAAATCATACTGCAAAGGTGGGAGATATTATAGACCCGCGCAAGAACCCCGGGGTTCTATTATTTTCTGGGAAGGGATGTAGTAAATTTATAGTGCATTGAGAGGGAATGATCCATGAATGAACACTTATATAATGGTTGCCCCGTACAGGAACGGGATGTTAACATCAGGTAGATTTTTGGATTAAAACAACAAACAATTGCAAAGCTTGGTTCTTGATGCTGGCTGGCTATGTGTAATTTACTTTTTTTCTTTATCAGCAACTAAAATTATTTTCTTTCACAAAGTTGTTTGGATAGGTGCAGCCGGCAATCAAGGCATATATAAAAAAAGGATGCCTCAAAAAGAGACACCCTCATTGCTATATCTATGTTCCCTGTATTATTTTACTGTATCACCGCACTTGCATTGCCAAACCCGCCATTCACCACGCGGCCGCGCCCACGCCCAAAGGCGCCCGCATTCAGCAGCTTGTGATAGTAGATGTAAGATACCACCAGTATGGCCATGATCACCAGCGGGAAAATGGCAAAGCTGCCAAAACCATATACCACTGCATTGCTTGCGGAAGCACAGATAAGGCTGATGCCAAAACCGGCGTATGCCCATTCCTTCACGCGGGCAGGAACAAAAGGAAGTACCAGGATGATGGCGCCGATCACTTTAAACACGGTGAGCATTACCCTGAAATAGTCAGGATACCCCAACTTTCTGATAGATTCTACGGCTATCTCGGTATGAGAAGTGAGGCCGGGCATCACACCGTCCCACAGTACAATGATGATGGTGGCAATCCAGAAGATGATCTTATTCTTTTTCATGGTTCAAGATTTTAGGTTTGTTTGTTGAATACAAAACTATTTCTCTTCCATGAAAGAGGGAATGCGTGAATACGACAATTTGAGGGGGAATTGCGACAAGATGACCTGCAAAAAAGGGTGTATCATACTTTGATACGCGCTATCCTAAGATTTGAATTACAGCCTATTCGGGTTTTTCCACCGCCAGCCGTTGCTGGTTGGCTATCAGCGTTTTAGTTTCTCATACTGAAGGTCATGCAGGCGCACCTTGCCATCAATAGCCAGCGCCGCCGCAATAGCGGAAGACTGCCCTAAAACCATAAACATAGGCTCCATCCTGATAGCCCCGAAGGCTATATGGCTGGCGCTTAGGCATACGGGTACCAGCAGGTTGCCGCATTCCTCTTTTTTCAGGATTATTTAACACCGGGTTGGTACGCAGACAGGGATACGTTACGGGGGCTTTTCGCCGGTGGGGCCATTTTAGGCACATTTATTGAAACATACTGCGCAGACCAAATAGACCGGCATTATGAAGGCGAAATATGCTTATACGCGTGAATTGCAGGCATCAGGCACATCTTTTCAATTCTCTTTTGCGCTTAAAGACCAGCTGAATCTCCTGATCATAGCACACCTTTTGTTGTATGCCGCTTATCTGGCGCTTGGCTGGGCTGGTACGCTGGACGCGCCTTTAGGCGAAGGAAAGGTAGATGATCTTTTCCGGCATTTCCTGCCATTGTCGGCCCACGCGGATGATGTGGTGAGCAACTGGTCTGCCAGCCTGGTTACCTACCAGTTCATTCACTCCAATTTTGCGGAGCTGCTCATCAGCATGACCATGTTGTGGTTCTTTGGCCACATCCTGAAAAGCCGGGTGGGTGCGGTAAAAGTGGTGATGCTGTATTTCATCTTCGCTGTGATCTCGGCCCTCACCTTTAATATAGCGCATATCATTTTTCCCATATTTGCAGGCCCCGGAGAAATAATGGACGGTGCTTTCGGTGGCGTGCTGGGTGTTATGACCGTTGCCACTTCTTTATACGGGAAAACACGTTTCCGGTTGAGCAACCGTATACAGCCCACGCTTTGGCAGATCTATGCGGGTGTTGTGTTGCTGAGCCTTTTCCTCGTATGCAAGAATAATATTTCAGATGTTATGGTATATGCCGTGACCATTTACCTCGGCGCCAGATGGGCATCTGTGTTAAAGAGATCACAACCGGGCAATTCTTCCGCCATGGCGGAAGTTCATGACCGGTCAGGAGCTTAACGGTCTGTTTGTATGTATCTCCCGGCCAGTTGCGTAAAAAACTCGCCCACTTCGCTGTACATTTCTCTGGTCATCCTGTTGATCTCATGCGGGTATTTTACCTGTAAACTGTTTTTTTGCCCATACAGGCCATATACATCACTTACCTGCCCCACCACCTTTTGCAGGGCTTTTATGTCTGTATACCGGTCTGCGTCCGGGGCAATTAACAGCACCGGTTTGGGCGCCACGGCCGCCAGTATCTCCCCAAAGTCAACGGGCGCATTCCCGGGATTTTCCGCAAAAAAACCGAGCCTGGGAATGAAGCCGTGCAGGTGAGCATAAGTTCTCAGGCTTTCATACTGTTTATTGGAGGTACGCCATGGCGAAAAAGCGGCTACGGTTGCCACGCCTGCTACGCGTTGGTCTAGCGCGGCGGTTATTAATGACAGGCTTCCCCCGATGGTATTCCCTAACAGGTATATCCGGCTTTCATCCAGGTAATCCAGGTCTTCTACGGCATCCATGCAACTTTGCAGGTCCCTGACCATTTTCCCCATTTTTGACCAGTGCGGGTGCCGTTGATAGAATTGGGTGGCTTCTTCTATACGGGTGCCAAAGCCGAACAGGTCTATGGCCAGCACGGCAAACCCGCGGCTGACCAGTTCAGCGAACAGGTCAGCGGTGCCATTTCTGCCGTTTTTATCATACCCTTTGGAGAAACCGGTAGAGTAAGCATATTGATGAGAATAGATGATCACGGGGAACTTTGCCGGGTTACCTTTTTTATCCGCAGGGCAATATAATACACCATCTATATGTTCGCCGATGGATGAGTACGGGCTTAAATGGATCATTTTGGCTCCCTTCACCACGGGCCGGGGAACAATGTTCGTGATCCAGTCTGCTTTAGGGCTGTTCCAGGAACCTGCATCAACCGCTTTTACGCCGGGAGGCGCTTCTCCTAAAAGCCATGCCAGGTTGGTTGTGATCTGCTGCCTGTGCCGGTTAAAGGCGTTTGTATCTTTATAGCTGTCTCTTAAAACAACCGGTTTGATGTGTGCGGCTTCTGTACGGGCCGGCGCATTGTGTTGTTCCCAATCACGGTATTGGTAAGGGTAGAGCAGTACATTATTCCATTTTTGCGGCGCCTTCTTAAAATGTATGTTCAGGAAATCAATTGTTTTTTCAACATCCCTGGCGGCAACGGCATGCTCGCCCATACGGGTCAACACGCCTATTTTGTCCGATGCATTGAAAAAATCGTATACCTTTTTGACCGAATAATAATTCTGTTCATTGGCCCATGAATTGAGGCCCCGCTCCACGGTGGAATAGTGATACAGCAACGGTCTTGGCGCAATAACGGCGCCCAGCAGGTTCTGGTCAACCGGCAGCTTGTCTTCATGGCCAAAAAAGAACCGCAACCGCGGATGGAACCAATGGCCCTGCAATGCCCCTACATAGTCAATGGTCTCACTTGCGTACTGCGGGTCCCCGAAGCGCCAGGGGGCATCGCCGCCGGTACTTGAACTGCTGGAGATTACAGCGCCTATGCGCTCGTCAAACGCGGCTGCCCACAGCGATTGTTTCCCGTTCCTTGAATGCCCGGTGATGGCGATCTGGTCAGCCTTTACTTCTTTCCTGGTCAACAGGTAGTCAACCACCCTGGAGGCTCCCCAGGCACGGCGCATCAGGAGGGTGAAATCATAATCAGGATAGAGGAACTGATAAAGGTCTGTATCGTCTTTTATATCTGACGCCGCATACACACAACCGATGTAGCCTCTTTTTACTGCCAGCAAAGCCCATTCACGGTGCGTCCACTGCGTTAGATACACCGGGAACGGCCCTTTTCCCTCCGGTATCATCAGCTCAACGGTCATGATGCCTTTATAGGCAGGCCCGAAGCTGAGTTGCAACAGTTGTACCTTGGATCTGTACTCCGTCCGTTCGGACAAGATCTCAACCTTGATGTCTTTGGGTGGCGGCGGGGCATGCCCGGATATCCATTGCCTGTATTCTTTTTTGATCCATTCCCGTTTCTCCTGCCATTGCGCTTTAGTGGTGATGGGATGATCTTTACCATTGCGGGTAAGCACTAAAGGCTCGGGAAGCATGGGTACGGAAGGCATGGTCTCAAAGTCAGGCGGCAGCTCGCCGGTCCTTTTCAGCCAGTCCGCCCAGGTACTGTCCTGCACGGATATTCTCCGGGTATTGGGTTGAAAGCGTTGTTCGATATTGAATGTAAGCGCATCTTGCAGGTATTTTTTTTGCCTTTCCATTTTGGTTTGGGGGAAAGCGGCGTTACTGTAAAGCAACAAAAAGAATATACCTGCGGAAACATATCTGGTCATCCTACTAGTTTTTACTGTTGGTGCGGGCCAGCCGCGGGAGTGAGCGGTACCAGCCCAATGCCTTGTTCTTTAATTCCGTTGTTGCGGCGGCATGCTGTGTGGCTACATTGTGTTGCTCGCCGGGGTCTGTTGCCAGGTCATACAACTCCGCGCCGGAACCGTCCGCATGCACCAGCAGTTTCCATTTGCCTTCTCTTACCGCTACAGCCGGGCTGCGGTTTTTCCCGCGCGGGTAGCCGAAAGAGCTGTCATTACGCCCGTACTCCCAAAAGAGGGAACGTTCCCGGGCAGAGGGTTTTCCCAGCAGTACTTCAGCCCGTTCCATGCCATCAACGGCGGGTTGCTGCCCTGGTTGAACACCGGCCAGCTTGCAGAAGGTGGGCAGCATGTCTGTAGCGCTCAATACAGAAACGCTGTCTACCTGGCCGCCTTTTACTGTACCGGGGTACCGCACTATGAAGGGCATCCTGATACCGCCTTCGTACAAAGACAGCTTGGAGCCCCTGTACTGCCCGGAGCGGGTGTTGAACGTGGGCAGCGCGCCATTGTCTGACGTGAAAATTACAATGGTGTGCTGATCTATGCCCAGCTTTTTTAATCCTTCCAGTAACCTGCCTATCTGCACGTCATAGTTTTTCATGACCGCTTCAAACTGCTGCTGCCCCTGGGCGCCTTGGGGCGCCCGCAGCATATCGTCTTCATCCGCTATCCAGGGTGTATGCACATCGTCTGGCCAGAGGTTGACAAAACAGGGCTGGCCTTTGTGTTTGGCCAGGAAAGCCAGCGTTCTGTCTACAAAATAGCCGGTGCGGTCCCAGCGTTTGACGCTGTCTGTTTTTGACCATATCCAGTTCTCCGCGGTGATCAGCGGGTCGGGGTCGGGGCTTTCCCAGGTGCTGCTGTATTCATCAAAACCATAGGCGTGAATGGAGGGCGCGTTTGTTACGTCTCGGCCGCCGCCGAGGTGCCATTTCCCGAAATGGCCGGTGTGATAGCCGGCGTTTTTCAGCAGTCTTGCCACGGAAGGCGCGTCTGCAGTCAGGAAATCAGCCTGCCCGCAGGCCGCGTTGCCTTTTTTTGTTTGCAGGTAGCTGGTAATGTTCCACCGGGCGGGACAGGTGCCGGTGAGGAGGCCTGCGCGGGAGGGGGAGCAAATGGGAGAGGCGCTGTAATACTGCGTAAAACGGATGCCTTCGGCCGCCATCCTGTTGAGGTGCGGGGTGGGAACGAGGCTGCCGCCATAGCAGCCAATGTCTCCCACGCCCATATCGTCTGTCAACACCAGGATGATGTTTGGCTTTTGCTGCGCAAAGGCGGCAGATGCGGCCAGGCACAGGCATATAACGGCTGTGGATATACTTTTTTTCATAAACGTTGGTATGTTATGGTTTAGGCTGCACCTGGTTTTGCTCCGCCCATTGCTGCCAGCGTTGTTCCAGTTTTTTCACTACATCAGGGTGTTGCGCGGAGAGGTCTTTCAATTCGGTTTCATCTGCGCTGATATGGTACAGGCGCCAGGGTCCATCCCGGCGTGCCACCAGTTTCCACTTGCCGGTACGCGCGTATTTTGCGCCCATATGTTCATTGAAAAGGGCTGTATGCCCCTGCTGGCCGGCGCCCCTGAAAACCGGCGCCATGCTGAGGCCCTGCATGGGTTTAACGGTGTGGCCGTTGTAAGATGCGGGATAGGCGGCCTGCGCCAGTTCAACAAAGGTGGCCATAAAGTCCATCACATGGCTGAGCCGGCCGGATATATCTCCCTTTGCTTTGATCCCTTTGGGCCAGAAGGCGATCATGGGCGTGCGGATGCCGCCTTCATAAGAATCCGCCTTGGCATACCGGTAGGGCGTATTGGCTACGTTGGCCCACAGCGGGCCAATGGAAGCAAAGGTGGTTTGCGGGCCGGGCATCACGTTTTTGCCTGCCGGGTAAACGATCTTTTCGCCGCTCCGGGTACTGCCGGGGCGGTCAAAGCCGGGGCCGTAGCCGGCGGCATTCTCGGGGCTGGCGCCATTGTCGCTCAAAAAGATGATGAGCGTGTTATCCAGCACGCCCGCCTGGCGCAGGGCGTTTACCACGCGGCCAATTCCCCTGTCCATCCGGTCTACCATGGCGGCATGTACGGCCATGGCCCTGGCATCCCATTCCCGGTGGGGATTGTTGCGCCATTGCTGCGCACTGTCTTGCCGGGGAGAAAGCGGCGCGGTAGCCGGGTTGATCAAACCCAGCGTGGTCATTTTCCGGTACCGTGCTTCGCGGATGACATCCCAGCCCTGGCGGTACACGCTGTCGTATTGCTGAATGTCTTCCGGGAGGGCATGCAGCGGCCAGTGTGGCGCCGTTTCAGCTATGTAGAGGAAGAAGGGACTGTTGTTCCCCGCCAGTTCCCGGATGTAGCTGACGGCGGTATCATGTATGGCGTCTGTATGGTAATAACCGGTGGGCACGGTGGCAACCGGCTGCGTGCCGTTTACCAGGCTGAAGGGATCAAAGAAATCTACCACGCCCCATATGTTGCCGTAATACTTTTCAAAGCCGCGATGAGTGGGGTACTGGGCAAGCGGGGAAAACAGCGGGTGTTCCGTTTGGTGGTTGAGCCACTGCAACTGCGCTTCTTTACCGGGTTGTTCCAACGTGTTGGACACATGCCATTTGCCTACCATGGCCGTACGGTACCCGGCTGCTTTTAATACTTCCGCCAGCGTTACCGTGTTGGCGGACAAGGCGCCCCGGTAGCCCGGCAACTGCCGGTCTGCCGTCATCTGGCCAATGCCGGCCTGGTGGTTGTAAACGCCGGTGAGCAGCGCCGCCCGTGTAGGGCAGCAGCGGGAAGTATTGTAAAAGCGGCTGAAGCGCAGGCCGTTGGCCGCCAGCGAATCCAGGTGGGGTGTTTGTATTTCGCCGCCATAGCAGCCCAGGTCTGAGTACCCCAGGTCATCTGCCATGATCAGCACAATGTTGGGCCGCTGCTGCGCCGCGGCCGGAAGGCTTAGGCTGCCCAGCAGCAGCAGGTTCAGCAATTTGAGCTTCATTGTACAGGCGTTATTGTTCCATCACTAAAGATACGCGAACGCGTGTATTATTCTAGTCGTATTTATTCCAGCCGCATTCCTTCTTCCATATCTACTGTAGGCCTCAGCAATATCTTTTCGTCTCCTGTCAGGTTGCCGAACACTTCGGTACTGTCATGCGCGCGGAGCCCTTCTTTCACTGGTATAAAATGCGTTACGTGGTTATTGACGCCTATGAGATATTTTCCGGTGGTGCTGTTCACAATTGTACTGGCCGGCACCACAAATGCATTGGCATCCGCCTTCAGCGCCATTTGCACTTCGGCGAACATGCCGGGCTTCACCGTACCGTTGGCGGCATTCACGTCCATTTCGTACGCTTCAGACCGCATGCCGGTGCTGATGGCGCCTGCGTAGCGGGTTATACGGGTATGGTACAGCACGCCGGGCTTGCCGTTGATCTCGTAATGCACGGCGCCCTTTTCATCCACGTTCCCGGAGAGAGACTCGGGCACGTATACCACCAGCCGCAGGCGATTGGCCTGCTGCAGCACCAGCACCGGTTTGTCGCTTTTAGTGTCCGGGCCAACAAGGGCGCCGGAGTGAATGTTCCTTTCGGTAATGATGCCGTCAAACGGCGCGGTAACGGTGAGGTAGCCTTTGGCGGTCTCAAACGTGGCCACGTTGGCCTTTTCGGCTTCCAGCGTTGCTTCATCCGCTTTCATTTTGGATTTGGCGCTTTCCAGCTCAAAGGGAGAAATGGCGCCGGGCGTGGCGGCGGTTTTTTTGATCCTTTCATAGCGGTCCTTGCTGTTCAGGTAAATGGCCTGCGTTTGTGCCAGCCGCGCTTTGGCGGCTTGCAGGTTCTGTTCTACCTCGGGCGCTTCCAGCGTCATGAGCACCTGTCCTTTTTTTACGGGTGTACCCATGTCTACGGGTATTTCTTTCACAAAGCCGGTCACTTTCGGGTAAATGGCCACGGTCTCGAACGGCTTGAACTCGCCGGGCAGTTTTACCACGGAAGTGAGCGGGCGGCTGGTAACAGCGGTCAGTTCATATTGCCCTTGTTGATGTTTGCCGGCAGACAGGTCTACCGGTTTTTTTGTTTCTCCGCAGGCGCTGGTGAGCAATACCACGGCAATCAGTATGCTGGCAATTTTTTGCATGGCTGTAAATTTTTCTTTTTTTCTTCCCGGCCAGAGAGACGGGCTTTCGAACTTCGTTTTTCTTTGTATGGCCGCAAAAGCGAGCGGCAGTATGAACAAGGCGGCGAGGGTGGAGGCTATCAGCCCGCCTATCACGGCGCGGCCCAACGGCGCGCTTTGTTCGCCCGCTTCGCCCATGCCGGCGGCCATTGGCACCATACCGGCAATCATGGCCAGGCTGGTCATAAGGATGGGGCGGAGGCGTATAGCCGCCGCCGTAACAGCGGCCCTGCGCGCGTCTTTGTAACTCAGGCGCAGTTGCTCCGCGTTGGTCACTATCAGGATGGCATTGGCCACGGATACGCCAATAGACATAATGATGCCCATGTAAGATTGCAGGTTGAGCGTAGAGCCAAAGGCCAGCAGCATCAGCAGCGCGCCGAGTATAACGGCGGGCACGGTAATGAGCACGGTCAGGGAGAGGCGGGGAGACTGGTAGTTGGCCGCCAGCAGCAGGAATATTACCAGTACGGCAAACAGCAACCCGGTCTGCAGCCCTTCCATGGTTTCGTTAAAGAGGGCTGAAAGGCCCAGCAGCTCTGTTTTTACACCTTTGGGCGGCGTGCCCATGCCCTGCAGGATGCGCTGTACGTCTGCCGTGGCCGTGCCCAGGTCCGTCTGGTGAATATTGGCATTGATGGTGAGAAAGCGGCGGGGGCCTGTTCTGTCATATTGCCCGGGCGTTTCTTTGGTGGAGAAGGCGGCAACGTCTGAGAGTATGGGCCGGCCGCTGCCTTTGGTGAGCGGTATCTGCTTCAGCTCGTCAAGCGTGCTCATCACGTATTCCGGTACCTGTACCTGCACCTGGTAGGTGTAGGCCACTCTTTCGTCCAGCCACTGTATTTTTTGCGTAAAACGGCTGGAGGAGGTGCTGGCCGTTACGGACTTGGCTATTTCTTCTACCGTAACGCCCCATTGCGCGGCCTTTTGCCGGTCTATGGTGATGTCTATCACCGGGAACTTCAGCGGCTGCGCAATCTGCACGTCGCGCAGGTAGGGAATGGTTCTCATTTTACGTACAATGCTGTCTGCATACCCGGCCAGCTCGTTCATGTCTTTACCGGCTACCCGCACTTCTATAGGTGTGGCGGCGCCCTGGCTCATGATCTTTTCCGTCATGTCTATTGGCTCAAAGGAAACCCTCACGCCCGGGAGGCGGGTGGCTATGTTCCGGCGCAGCACGTCTTTCAGCTCGTCCATGTTCACCTTGTACTTTGGGTCCAGCTGCACCTGCATTACGGCCTCATGCGTGCCGGTGTTGAAAATGTACAGGTTGCTGGTGCCGTAGCTGCTGGGTATCAGTCCTACGTAGGCGGAGCTCATGCTTACGTGGTGTTCTACCGTGGTGTCTATGATGGCCAGCGTTCTTTTCAGCAGGGCTTCCGTGCGCTCCAGGCGGGTGCCGTCCGGCGCTTTCAGCCTGATCTGGAACTGCGAACCGTTCACGCGGGGCATCAGGTCTTTCCCGATGGTCATGTAACAGAAAGCGGAGAGGCCCAGCACAGCCGCCAGGTATAGCGATATCACAAGCGCCCGCCGCCGCATCAGCCCTTCCAGCACCTTCATGAACCGCAGCTTGGTCCTTTCAAACCCGTCGTTCTTTTCCGGCTCTTCCCGCTCATGTTGCAGGTGTTCGTTTACCTGCCTGATCTCGGCCTCGTTCATGGCCTCCCCGGCATGTGCGTGCAACTGCCCGTGCTTGTAACGGAATTTCTCTTCTTTCAACAGCCAGTTGGAAATTACGGGCACCAGGCTTTGCGCCAGTATGTAAGAGATGATCATGGCAAAACCGATGGCCAGTGACAGCGGCAGGAACATGGCGCGGGGAATGCCCGTCATGATGAACGCTGGGGCAAATACGGCCAGAATGCACAGCAGTATCAGCAGCAGGGGGAAGGCGATCTCCTTGCAGGCATCGTAAATGGCCTCTTCCTTGGGTTTGCCCATTTCCAGGTGCTGGTGAATGTTCTCGATAGTTACCGTGGCCTGGTCTACGAGGATGCCCACGGCCAGCGCCAGCCCGCTGAGGGTCATGATGTTGATGGTTTGCCCGAAGAGCTTCAGGCATAACACGGCGGTAAGGATGGACACGGGAATAGTGATGATCACCACCAGGCTGCTCCGCAGGTCCCGCAGAAAGAGGAGCACCACCAGGCCGGTGAGCAGCGCGCCCAGCGCGCCTTCGAAGATGAGGCTTTTCACGGAGTTGGCTACGAAAACGGACTGGTCAAACTCGTAACTCAGCCGCACATCGTCCGGCAGCAGGCTTTGCATTTCGGGGATGCGGGCCTTCAGGTCTTTCACCACCTGCCAGGTAGAGGCGTCCGCAGTTTTTACCACGGGGATGTATACGGAGCGTTTACCGTTTACCAGGGCGTAATCTACCGTCATGTCCATCCCGTCTGTTACCCTGGCTACGTCACTCACGTACACGGTGGCGCCAGGCTTGCTTTTCAGTGGAATGCGGCTGAACTCTTCCACGGTTTTCTGCAAGGTGTTGATGGTAGTGAGGTACATGGTGTTGTTCATGCGCAGGTTGCCGGAGGGAGACATCACGTTGGATTTGGCAATAGCGTTCACCACGTCATCCGGAGAAATGCCGAAGCTCCGCAGTTTGGCGGGGTCTACATTCACCAGCAGCGAGCGGGAGTTGGCGCCGAAGGGCGGCGGGGCGCTCAGCCCTTTTACGGTAGAGAACATGGGGCGCACCCGCGTGGCGGCCAGGTCATATATCTCCTTGAGAGACCTGCCGGGGGCGGAGAAAACCAGTTGCCCCACGGGCAGCGAAGAAGCGTCGAACCGCACCACCTGTGGCGGCAGCGCCCCGGGTGGAAAGAACTTCATGGCCCGGTTCACCTGCAGGGCTACCTGGGCGGAGGCTTCGGCCATGTCTGTGCCCTCGTAGAAACTGAGCTTGATCATGGTGAGGCCCTGTATGTTTTTGCTTTCAATGTTCCTGACGCCGTTTACGTACAGGAACTGGTCTTGCAACCGGGTGGAGAAAAAACCTTCCATTTGCTGGGCGGACATGCCGCCGTAAGATTCAATGATGTAAATGGTAGGAAGGTTCAGGCCGGGGAAAATGTCTACCGGTATCTTGGGTATCGAGATCACGGAAAATATCAGCATGCCCAGTACCAGTATGATAGTGGCGATGGGTTTCTTCAGCGCGCCTGTAACGATGTCCATATGTACGCTTTTAATGTTGAGTAATTAGTAGGGAAGCTGTTGGGTGAAGATGGAAAGGTCTCCGGCCGCGGCCGCTTCCATCAATACTGCTCTCCATACGTTGTTGTAGGCTGTCAGCTGGTCTGCCGCCGCCCTGTTGAGGGTGTACAGCGCCTGGTACAGTTCCGGCAGGGTAGAAAGGCCGGAGCGGTAGCGTGCCTGGGATTGCAGGTAGGCCTGCATGGCCGCGTTGTATTGCAGCGGCGCCTGCTTTACCTGCTCCAGCGCTGTTTCCAGCCGCAGGCGGGCGTTTTCCAGCTGGGCGGAGGCTTTCAGTGTGGCCTCGTTCAGCAGAAAGCGGGTGGCGGCCAGGCGTTTCAGCTCTCCTTCGTATTGCCGCTTTACCTGCGGAACAGACAGCATGTTCCACCGGAAGGCCACGCCAAACATGTAGTTGAGCGCGCGCGGGCGAATGCCGTCCCACAGGCCGCTGTTGAGGTGGTTGCTTACATTGTCTATACCGCTGCCGCGCGCCCAACCGGCGGAAAGCAGGCTCAGGGAAGGGTAGCGGTTCAGCCGGGTAGCGGTGGCCCGAGACGCCTGCTGCGTAACCAGGGAACGGTAATACCGGAGCAGGGGGGAGCGGAGCGTGTCTACTGACGCCGGGTGGCCGCCTACGTCAGGAATGGTGTTGCTGAGGTGTACGGTGTCTATTTCCCAGTGATGGTCCTGCACGCCCATCAGCTGCGCCAGGCGTACACGCTGGGAGCGCGCTTCCTGCATGGCCTGCAGCAGCGAGAGGCGGGCTTTGGCCACTTCCGCGTTGGCAAGAGACGAGTCCGCGCCCGGGCGCAGGCCGTTCATGGTATTGGCCAGGATGGCGGACCGGAAGGTTTCCGCCCTTTCCAGGTTCTGCTCCTGTGTGGTCACGAATTGCTGCATGGCTATCAGCAACAGGTAGGCGTCTGCTACTTTCACCTGCTGCTGGAACATTTCGTTCTCCAGCTCCGCGCGGCTCCGTTCCAGCGCGGTACCGGCCACTTGTACATTGGCTTTTATACGGCCAAAGGTGAATATTTTCCAGTCTACCAGCAGCGTGGCGTAGCTGGTCCACACACCCTGGTAAATGTTCTGGTCCCGAACGCCGCCGGTAACGGACAAGGTAGTGCCGCCGTTGGAGAACGTGGTGCCCTGCACGTTGTTGGTGCTGGAAAAAAGGTATTGGTCCTGCACGATCACCTGCGGCAGAAACTCCGTTCTGGCGGCAAGCAGGTCTTGCCCGGCGGCATCCTGCGCCGCGGCCCTTGCCTTGATAGAAGGGTAGTGTTGTAAGCTGATGGCCAGCGCCTCTTTCAGGTCGAGCAGGCTGGCCGTGTCTCTGGAAGTGGGGCCTATGGCGGATGCCGGCAGGGAAATGACCAACGTGGAAAAGAGCATCCATCCCCAGGTTCTTTTTTTCATAAGTACTAGCATATAGATAAAATCCCAATACCGCACGTGGTAACCATGCGGCGTTCAATTAACTGATCTTAAAAAAAAGGAAGCGCGCGTCTCTATCTGAGCAGGACGCAATGGTAGAGGAAGATCTTTTCAGGAATATAACGTGTAATAAAACGGTCTGCGGGAATTATGTTCTTTATAACGGAAGCCGTAAAGCTCCTGACCAGGCGGACAAGGGAGGGCAGCAACGGTATTTGCCGCATGCTGAAGGTGGCTGCGGCGGCTTCTTCCGCGGCCTGGTAAACGGTAACCGAGCTGTTCTCTTCTTTCCTTTTCCGCTGTTTGCTGAAGTTCTGCTGCCAGCCGTAATCTTCAGACAATAGCCTGTCAAGGCAGATGTTGTGTACCGCCAGCGTGAAAACAGACCCTAGTATCAGCGATTTGAAAAAAAGAGCAAACAATAAAATATAGCTTTGCCAACTCCGCCGGTAATTACGCATTCACATCAACCTTTATTTCAGTTTCAAGTAAAAACTTTTTCGGCAGGAATTTTTGTATTCTTGATCAGCGGCAGAATATATGGATGAGCAGCCCCGTCAAAGGTCTATAAGGACGCCGGATTTTTTATTCTTAATAAAAACTTAACTCGTAATAAGGCCCTGCAAGAAAATAAAATGCATTCTTTACGCCCCAAAAAAATCTCCATGAACAGGTTCAGCAAAACGGCGCGGTTAACCGCATTTTTCCTGCTTACCGGCGCCGCCCTTTCATTTGCACAGCAAACAGCCACCGGCTTTGTGTTTCATGATGCGAACGGCAACGGCAAAAAAGACAGGAAAGAAGCAGGTATTGCCAATGTATCCGTGAGCAACGGGGTGGACGTGGTGGCAACAGATGCCCGCGGCCGCTACCAGTTGCCCGTAGGCAACGATAACATTCTTTTTGTGATCAAGCCTTCCGGCTACAAAGTGCCGGTGAACGAACTGCAGCAACCGCAGTATTATTATATCCACAAACCCGCCGGCTCGCCCGCCCTGAAGTACAAAGGCGTTGCGCCTACAGGAAAGTTGCCTTCTTCTGTAGATTTTCCGCTTACGCCCTCCGAAGAGAGCGGTAACTTTACCGCCCTTGTTTTTGGAGACCCGCAACCATACACGCTGGATGAGATCGGGTATTTTTCAGAAGGCATTGTGGCCGAAGTGAGAGGCATTGCCAATATCGCCTTTGGCCTGAGCCTGGGAGACCTGGTGGGAGACAACCTAGACCTGCACAATCCTTACATCAAAGCGGTCAAAGAAGTAGGGCTGCCCTGGTACAATCTGATGGGCAACCATGACATGAACTACGACGCCGTGGCGGATTCCCTGTCTGACGAGTCTTTTGAAGCCTCCTTCGGCCCCGCCAACTACGCTTATAACTACGGTAACGCACACTTCATTGTGCTGGACGATATCCTGTACCCCGATCCGCGGGATGGCAAAGGTTACTGGGGCGGTTTTCGCAAAAGCCAGCTGGATTTTATCGAGAACGATCTGAAGCAGGTGCCGAAAGACAAGCTCATTGTACTGGCGTTCCACATACCGCTGATGCACCACGAAGAGAACGCGTTCAGGAATGCAGACCGCCAGCGCCTGTTCGACATCCTGAAAGACTATCCCCACACGCTTTCCCTCTCCGCCCATACCCACCTGCAGCGCCAGAACTTTTACGGAAAGGCGGACGGCTGGCGCCAGGAGAAACCGCATCACGAGTATAACGCCGGCACTACGTCCGGAGACTGGTACTCCGGTGGCATCACCGGCAAAGGTGTGCCCGACGGTACTATGAGAGACGGTACGCCGCGCGGCTACGCCTTCCTGAACATCAGCAATAACCAGTATACAATTGACTATAAAGTGGCCGGCGCGCCGAAAGAATACCAGATCAAACTGTTCCACCCCAAAGTGGTGAACCAGCAGCGAGGTACGGCCGCAGGTATTTTTGCCAACTTTTTCATGGGAGATAAAAGCAGCAAGGTAGCATACAAGGTGGGCAACGGTAACTGGAAGAAGATGACGTATGTGGAAGAAGCAGACCCGGCCTATGCGTTGGAGCTGTTCAAGTGGGACACCGCCGAAGAGCTGCTGCCGGGGCGCCGCCCTTCCAACCCTGAAAACTGCACCCACCTCTGGCGGGGCGCGGTTCCCAAAGGTTTGCCGGCAGGTGAGCACGTTATAGAAGTGCGTGCCACAGATATGTTCGGCAGAACTTTCACACAAACCGGCAAGATCCGCTACGAACTACCGAAGTAAGTTCCACGCCACCATAAAAGGGTGTACCGGAAGGTGCGCCCTTTATTTTTTGAGTATCTTGCAGGCAAACAGCCATGTTATGCAAAAAACAACCACATTCCTGATGTTCTCCGGTCCGCAGTTCGGCAAGGCGGAAGAAGCCATGAAGCTGTATATTTCGCTGTTTAAAGACTCCTCTGTTAAACATGCGGAATATTTCAAGGCGGGTGAGCAGGGCGGCCGCGAAGGCACCGTAAAACATGCCACCTTTTTGCTGGCGGGGCAGGAGTATATGGTCATAGACAGCATGTACGATCATGCCTTTAACTTTACGCCTTCGATGTCTATTTATGTGCAGTGCGAAGATGAAGCGGAGCTGGACAGGCTCTACGGCGTATTGTCTGATCAGGGTCGTGTGATGATGGCGCCCAGCAACTACGGCTTCAGCAAAAAATTTACCTGGATAGCTGACCGGTACGGAGTTTCATGGCAGCTGAACCTGCAGGAATGATCAGGCGTTAACGATCTTTACCGCATCCCAGACCTTCAAAAATGTTGTTCCCTTTACGGGCCATTTGCCCCTTCACCTTGCCGCTGTGTGCGCCCGTACCCACCGCTGCCGGCACTTTACCAGCAAATAATCTTAATTTAGGGGAACACCAATGTTCCATGTTATGAAACAAGCCCGCAGGTTGTTCCTGAAAACAATGGCTACCCTTCCCGTACTGGCCGCGGCGCCCGCGGCATGGCTGCCCGCTGCCGCAAAACCACTGCCCGCAACGCACAAGCTCCGCCTCAGCCTTAATGCCTATTCATTCAATACGCTGCTGCGCAACGGCAGCATGGACCTGGACGGCCTGTTGGAATTTTGCGCCGCTTTGCCGCTGGACGCGGTAGACCTTACCGGTTATTATTTTCCCGGCTACCCCGCCGTTCCGCCAGACGAATATATTTACCACATCAAACAAAAGGCCTTCCGGCTGGGGCTGGATATCAGCGGCACGGGCGTACGTACGGACTTTACGCAGGCAGATGCCGCTAAAAGACAGGCAGACGTGCAGTTGGTAAAAAACTGGGTGGTGGCGGCTTCCAAGCTGGGCGCGCCGGTGATCAGGATATTTGCAGGCGCGGAAGCTCCCGCCGGTGAAACATGGGGGCAGGTGGCGGCCCGCATGATGGAGCACGTGCAGGAATGTGTGGCTTTCGGGAAAGAACATGGCGTGATGATAGGCCTGCAGCACCACAACGATTTTATTAAAACCGCGGAACAGGTACATACCATTTGCCGGATGAACACGTCTCCCTGGTTCGGCCTCATTCTTGATACCGGCAGCTACCAAACGGGAGACCCATACCGCCAGATTGCGGAAACCGCAAAATACGCAGTGAACTGGCAGCTGAAAGAGAACGTGTTCATTAACGGCAAAGCGGCGCCGGCAGACCTGGACAAGATCATCAGCGCGGTGAAGGCCAGCGGTTACCGCGGCTACCTGCCGGTAGAAACGCTTGGCCCGGGAGACCCGAAGGAAAAGGTGCCGGTTTTTGTGGAAAAGGTGAGAAAGGTGTTGTATGGCTGATAGTGCTGGTTTTTGCAATGCATTGCTGTAACAAGCATTAAGCGGCCGCTGGCAGGATCAATTTGTTCTCAAATACCTGCCTGTTAGTGACTGCGGCGCATTCACCAGTTCCGCCGGCCGCCCTTCAAAGATCACGTTCCCGCCCTTTCTGCCGCCTTCCGGCCCCATGTCTATCACCCAGTCCGCATTACGGATCACGTCTACATTGTGCTCTATCACGATCACGGTGTTGCCGCCGTTAACGAGGTGGTCTATAATGGCCAGCAGGTGCCCCACGTCAGACATGTGCAGGCCGGTGGTAGGCTCGTCCAGCACATAAATGCTGCCTTGCTTGTGCAGCTCTCCGGCCAGCTTGATGCGCTGGCATTCCCCGCCTGAAAGCGTGCTGAGCGGCTGCCCCAGGGTGAGATAGTCCAGCCCCACATCGTAAATGGCCTGCAGGCGTTTTTTCAGTTCTTTCTTGTCAAAAAAATGCAGCGCCTGCTGCACGGTCATTTCCAGTACATCGGCAATGGATTTGTTTTTCAGCCTATAATCCAGTACTTCCGCGCTGAACCGCTTGCCGCCACAGGTTTCGCAGGGCGTGCGGATGGCTTCCATAAAGGCCAGGTCTGTATAGATAAAACCAAGGCCTTCACAATCCGGGCAGGCGCCTTTGGAATTGTAGCTGAAGAGCCCTGCGTTCACTTTGTTCTCTTTGGCAAAAAGGCGCCGGATGTCGTCCATAATACCGGTATACGTGGCGGGGTTGGAGCGGATGTTGGTGCTCACGGCAGACTGGTCTATGTTGACGGCCTCCGGTACCTGCATCAGCAGCGCTCCGTTGATCAGCGAACTTTTGCCGGAACCGGCCACGCCTGTTACTACGGTGAAAATGCCGGTAGGGATGTTCACGCTGACATTTTTCAGGTTGTTGCGGGTGGCGCCGGCAATGGAGATATGACCGGTGGCCTGGCGGCAGGTTTCCCGGAGCGGCAGGCTGCGGCTCATATATTGGCCGGTAAGGGTGGGGGCCTGCAGCAGCCCGGCTACATCCCCTTCGTACACTACCTGCCCGCCTTTGGTGCCCGCGTGTGGCCCTACGTCTACAATGTGGTCTGCCGTTCTGATCACTTCCGGGTCATGCTCCACTACCAGCAGCGTGTTGCCCTTGTCCCGCAGCTTGCGCAAGGTCTCGTTCAGCCGGTGTACATCCCGCGGGTGCAGGCCAATGCTGGGCTCGTCAAAAATGTAAATGGTTTCCGTAAGGCTGCTGCCCAGGTGCCGCACCATTTTGATACGCTGGGACTCGCCGCCTGAAAGGGTTGCGGTTTCCCGGTTGAGGCTGAGATATTCCAGGCCGATATCTATCATATGCTGCAGCCTGTCAGCAATGGCAGGCGCCAGCGTGGCGGCCGCGGGTGCTGTGATCTGCCGGATGTGGCCGATGAGGTCCGTTATTTCCATGGCGGCCAGCTCTGCAATATTGAAGCCGTTGATGCGGCAGTTGAGCGCCGCCTGGTTTAGGCGGGCGCCCTGGCATACGTTGCAGTGGCTGTACACCAGGTAACGGTCAAGGTTGCTGAGGGTAGATTCTGCCAGAGAGCTGGTATCTCTTTTGATGTACATGCGGTTAAACCGTTCAATTACGCCTTCCGGCTCCTTGCCGTACAGCAGCGCGTTCCATTCTTCTTCCGTGTAATTGCCCAATTTCTTGTCCAGGTCAAACCGGCCGGAGTGGGCATAGGTATTCCAGTACCAGGAGCCGGTGTTGAAAATGGGAAAGAGAATACCGCCTTCGTTGAGGGAAAGGTTTTTGTCAAAGACCTTGTTCAGGTTGGCTTCCACACGCTTTCCCAGGCCGTTGCAGGCAGGGCACATGCCGGCGGGGTCATTAAAGGAAAAGGCGTTGGAATAACCGGCATACGGTTGGCCTGCCCGGGAAAACAACAGGCGCACCAGGGAGTAGATATCTGTAATGGTACCTACGGTGGAGCGGGAGTTGCCGCCGATCTTTTTCTGGTCTATCACAATGGCGGTAGAAAGGTTCTCAATAGCGTCAGCGTCGGGCTTTTTGGCCCTTGGCAGGAAGTTCTGCACAAAGGTGGTAAAGGTCTCGTTCAGCTGGCGCCGGGCTTCGGCCCCAATAGTCTCAAAGGCCAGCGAGCTTTTGCCCGAGCCGGATACGCCGGTGAACACGGTGATGCTGCCCCGGGGAATGCGCAGGCTCACATTTTTCAGGTTGTTTTCCCGCGCGCCCCTGATCTCGATAAATGATTGTTGCATAGTAGTGTTTTAAGAAAGTACGGAACAGGTAAAATTGTGCTGTCTGAAAAGGGCGATCACCTTTTGGGTGATATCTTCCGCGGAGCATATCCGGAAAATTTTATCGCAGTCTTCCAGGTCAAAATTGCAGGTGCAACCGGGAAATGCCGCCGCGCATAAGGATTCCATTCTGGCAGCATCCGCAGGCTGCAAAACATTTGTTGAAAAAACTTCCACCATAGATCGGGTTTCGGCAAAGATGCGCCGGTACAAAAAAAGCGGCCCCTCCGCGCGGGATTTTTAACCCGCAGGAACGGATTTTTCCCCTTCTTTTTTCGCGGGGCGGCAAAAAAGTGCTACCTTTTCACCCTTATTTCCATTACCATTTATGAGCAAAAAAGATATGCACCCGAGGCTGTTCCCGGAAGGCGGCAGGGAATATCATTATATTGATGACAGGGGCGCCAGCAGCCGCATTGTTGTGAAAGAAGACTATCTGCCCGGCGCGTCCGTTTTTTTTGCCAGCAGTGAACAGCAGCAGGAGGTAAGGATGCGGGAGCGGCAGGAAAAGCCGATGCTGGCCATGTATTTTTCACTGGAAGGAGATACCGGCTCCCAGCCGGAAACCAATGACTCCTACATGTTGAAAGGCCAACAGCACATACTCTGCTACACGCCCCGCTTTGAAGGGTACTACCTGCTCAACAGCCCCAGGGTCAGCAATTTCGGGGTCATACTGGAAGAATCCTTTTTCCGCCGGTTGTACATGGAGGACATGGACTGCCTGAAACGTTTCTGGGACAAGGTGCATGCCGGCCGGGAAGCGGATATTGCGCCCGGCCCCATGGCGGTTACGGCGCGCCAGCTGTCACTGATACGGGACATGGCGCATTGCGGTTTTACCGGGCAGATGCGGCAGCTGTACCTGGAATCCAAAATTGTAGAACTGTTCCTGCTGCAGGCGGAGCAGGCGGAAGAGCTGAAAGGCATGCCGCCCGTGCAACTGGCGGCAACGGACATAGACCGGCTGCACGCCGCCAAGGCTTACATCAGGCAGCATATGTTTGAAACGCTCAGCCTGCAGCAGATATCAAGAGAAAGCGGGTTGAACGAGTTCAAGCTGAAGAAAGGTTTCCGGGAACTGTTCCATACCACCGTGTTCGGCTACCTCAACGAACTGAAAATGAACTATGCCCGCCAGTTGCTGCTCAACAGCCGCTGCACCGTACTGGAGGCCGCTTACAGTGTGGGCTACAGTGAGCCGTACAGCTTTACCCGCGCGTTCAGGAAACACTTCGGGTATTTACCCAGCGAGCTGAAACGTTGATGTGCCGCTTTTACCGGAAAACAGATACAACCCCGCAGCGCCTGCTCCCATAGCTGCTATGAAGGGATGTGCCCGCAACTTTTATTTTCTACTAAAATTTTAGCAGATGCTAGAATTGCCCGATTAATTTTTCTATTTTTTCAGATCGATCACAAACGGAAAACACATGAAAGGAATTATTCCACTGCTTTTGTTGCTGCTGGTTGCCCCTTGCCTGAAAAGCCAGCAGGTATCTATAGACACCATTTTTACACCCCCGGCCGAATACCGCAATGATTATGGCAAATTCCGCTCCCCGCTGAAGTTTTATGACGGCAGTATGGTAAAGAACGCGAAAGACTGGCAACGCCGCAGAACAGAGATCCGCAACAGGTGGCACCAGCTGATGGGCGCCTGGCCCGCGGTGAATACCACGCAAACGCTGCAGTACCTGGACTCTATGCGCCGGGATAACTTCATGCAATACAAAGTGCGTTTCAAATGGACACCGCTTGAGAGTACGGACGGCTATTTGCTGGTGCCGGACGGGCAGGGAAAGAAACCCGCCGTTATCACCGTGTTCTATGAGCCGGAAACCGCCATAGGGCAGGGAGGAAAGGCCTACCGCGATTTTGCGTACCAGCTGGCCCGGCGCGGTTTTGTAACGCTTTCCATTGGCACCACGCAGGCCTCTAAAGACAAGACCTTTTCCATTTATTACCCGGACCTGCAGCACGCCGCCGTACAACCGCTCTCCATGCTGGCCTACGCGGCGGCCACGGCATGGGAAGTGCTGGCCAAAGTGCCCGGGGTAGATGCCCAACGCATCGGCATTATGGGGCACTCCTTCGGCGGCAAATGGGCCATGTTCGGTTCCTGCCTGTATGACAAGTTTGCCTGTGCCGTATGGTCAGACCCGGGCATCGTATTTGAACAAACCAACGAAAGCATCAACTACTGGGAGCCCTGGTACCTGGGCTATACGCCCAAGCCCTGGCGCAAAAGGGGCCTGGTAACCCCGGAGAACCCCTCCGGCGGCCTGTACCCGAAACTGTTGGCGCAGGGGTATGACCTGCATGAGCTGCACGCGTTGATGGCGCCGCGGCCTTTCCTCGTTTCAGGCGGCCACGAAGACCCTCCCCAACGCTGGGTGCCGCTGAACCACGCTATTGCCGTGAACACCCTGCTGGGTTACAAAAACCGCGTGGCCATGACCAACAGGCCGGAGCATTCTCCCAACGCTATTTCTAATGAGCAAGCCTATCTGTTCCTCGAAAAATTCCTCAAAAAATAACAAGATGTCCAAGTTCAACAGTATTCTCCTCTTCCTCGTCTTATGCTGCAGTACCGCTTTTTCACAGCCGGTTGAGCAACTGGTAAAAGTGATGGTGGCGCCTGAACATACAGACTGGACCTACCGCCCCGGCGAAAAAGTGAAATTCACCGTAACGGTATTTGAAAATGGCAACCCGCTGAAAGACGTAAAGATCAGTTACGAAGTGGGGCCGGAAAAAATGAAGCCCCTGAAAAAGGAAACCACCGTGCTGAAGAACGGTACCATGGTGATAGACGGCGGTACCATGAACACGCCGGGTTTTCTCCGCTGCGCCATAGTGGCGGAAGTAAAGGGCAAAAATTATCGCCGCATCGCTACAGCCGGCTTTGCGCCTTCTTCCATTCAGCCTACTGTTGCCCTGCCGGCAGACTTTTCAGATTTCTGGAACAAAGGCAAGGCGGAGTTGGCCAAAATACCGGTTGACGCCCGTACAACGCTGCTGCCGGAACGGTGTACGGAAAAAGTGAACGTATACCATGTGAACATGCAGGGGTACGGCAACTCCCGTCTTTATGGCATTTTATGCGTACCGAAAAAAGAAGGGAAGTACCCGGCCATACTGCGGGTACCCGGTGCGGGCGTACGCCCTTACGGCGGAGACATCTACCGCGCGGAGCAGGGTTTTATTACGCTGGAAATAGGCATCCATGGCGTGCCGGTGAACCTGGACCCGGGCGTGTACACCAGCCTGGGCAGCGGCGCCCTGTACGGCTACCCGTCTTTCAATATGGAAGACAAAGACCGTTACTACTACAAACGCGTGTACCTGAACTGTGTGCGCGCCAACGACTTCCTGACTGGCCTGCCCGAATATGATGGCGCCAACCTGGGCGTGATGGGCGGCAGCCAGGGCGGCGCGCTGTCTATTGTTACCGCTTCGCTGGATGCGCGCGTGAAATACCTGGCCGCCATGTACCCCGCGCTGTGCGATGTTACCGGCTATACAAAAGGCCGCGCCGGCGGCTGGCCCCACCTGTTCCGGAACGAGCCTGTGAGCAAGGATGCCCTGGCCACGGCCGGGTATTATGATGTGGTGAATTTTGCCAAAGGCCTGAAAGTACCGGGCTATTATACCTGGGGGTATAACGATGAAACCTGCCCGCCTACATCCATGTATGCCGCTTATAACAGCATCTCCGCGCCTAAAGACCTGTACCTGCTGCTGGAAACCGGGCATGCCGTATGGCCGGAACAACAGGAGCTGCTGGGTGGCTGGCTGATGAAGCAACTTAAAAAATAACGAATTTCCTTCAATTAAATACAGGAGTTTCTACGCAATTTTACAGGAATCTTTCTCCCTACCTTTGGGGAGAAAGATTTTTTTTGACCCCAAAAACTGGCAGGTAAAAGGCCTCCTGCACTATGCGGAAAGGCTCCTGTACCGTTTGGCATACATTCACTTCCTCTGGAAACGCTTTGCCGTACACCGCGTACGGATATTTATTTTTTCTGACCCCAAAAATTGAAAAAATGGCAACCCCCATTTCATTGCCGGTAACTTTGCAAAGCAAGCCGGCTGAAGATCTATCACTGATGGCCTTTGCCTTTGACCGGAAAGGCCAGCTGGTGGAAAAAGCACCCGTAGTAAAAGGTAAGGCAGACTTCAAATCGCTTGACCAGCCTGCCAGGGAGTACCGCTTCGTGATTGCCCCCCGGCACGAAAAAACGGAAAGCGCGGATTCCCTGCAGATATTGCTGGACCTGAAGGCGTACGAGCCCGTACTGGAATTTGACGCCAAAGGCAACATCAGCATTCTGCCCGTGCCAGACAGTTACATTCGCTTCTGGCCCATCCGAAAATGCCGTGTGAAAGGCAAGCTGATAAAGGCGTTTACGGTGCATGGCGTTACGGAAGATAAACCGGTATGCCGCGCCAGGGTGCATATCTGCGAAGTAGACAAAATAGCCTGGCTGCTCCCGAAGATCCCCGATTTTATTATTGAGCGCATCCCGGATTATGTGCTGGAGCCAGATCTGCCCATTCCGTTGCCCGAACCATGGCCAGACCCCATAGGGCCCATTGCCTTGCCGGAACGCTTCAACACGCCGCTGAAACCGGTGGCGGGCAACCGGCTCTTCAGCCCCCTGGCGGCGCCGGGCGCTACCGTGCGCAAACAGAAAATAGGCAGCACGGAGATCAAAATAGAAGAAAGCAAACTGGCCGCCAGTATTTCACCGGAGATCAAAGCTGCGCTTTCTACCCGCAACATTGGCACCATCCGCAAAACCCTGCTGGAAAACATCCAGGTGTTCCATCCTATTTTCTGCAAGATACCTTTCCTCTGGCCCTACTTTTACCGGCACGATGAGATCAAAGTGGTGTACACGGACGATTTCGGCCGCTTCGACACGGAAATATCCTACTTCATTTTCGGAGACAAACCAGACCTGTATTTCTGGGTGGAATACCTGATAGACGGGGTGTGGACTACCGTGTACCGTCCCGGGATAGCCTGCCACACCTGGTGGGATTATGTTTGCGGTTCCGAAGTAACGCTCCGCATCACAGACCCGCGCGTGCCCTGGCGCTGCGGCAACATCCTCTACGGCAGCACCGTTTGGGTCAAAACCATTGGTGAAAGCACCAATGTGTCAAGGATCAGGCAAAGTCCCACTACGGCCACTACCGCCCATGGCCACGTGTATCACGAACAGGGGCTTACGGACGTATCGCTAGACCATAGCCCCAACCGCTTTGGCGGCTACCGCAGGCCATTTGGCGGTGTCATCTCCATCAGGGTGCAATTCAGCTTTGACCTGCCCAGCAATAACATCAAGTACTACCGCTGGAGCGCCCGCAAAATAAAGAACGCGGACATGACGCCGGCTTCCAGCCCCTGGATGCCGCTGGCTAACCCGGTGGCCAAAGGGTACGCCTACAGCTACCTGGTAGGTGCCGTTATCAAGCCGGATGGTTACGCCACGTATCCCCTTGGCCCCCTGGTGGTGGGCGGTTCACCAAACCTCTTTATCATTCCGCCGGTAGAACCCTCTGCCATTGCGCCGTCAGGCCAGTTGTTCCCCTGGTGGTCTACCGGGCAAGACACGTTCTGTGTCAACTTTGACAGCGACGCCCTGCAGGGAGACGGGCTGTATGAACTGAAAATGGAGCTGTTCAGATCAAACGGCACACTGGCCGCCGTAGCGCCGTCTGTATACCAAATGCCGCACCCAGACACCTTTACGCCTATCATTGACGCCCCGTCCGTTAACCTGGAGCTGAACGGTTCCGGCCAGGCGGTGGCTTTCAAAATGCTGATGCGGTTTGACAATAATGCGGCGGAAGGGGAGATCTACAAAATAAAAACAGACCCGGAAAACGATGGCACGTATGTAGACGCATCGCCGGACTGTTGCGGTTTTGTACCCTACAACAGCGCTGCAGACACCAATAACCAGGTACGCATCAGCTTCAGGGCGTACCAGCCGCATAACTTTGCAGACTTTGTGTTGAGCGTGATCAAAGGCACCTGCGGAGATACGCTGGCCAGCGATTCCGCCATGGTGATAGGCAGTACGGCAAAATACACGCGCAATTTTCAGAGCGTGTTCTCGCATGACTATTCGCCGAAAGACCTGCTGGGCGAATGCTCGCTGAAGATAGTAGACGGCGCGCAGGTAGAAGGGAAGGCCGCCTTTGCGGAACTGCTGCATGTGCAGCCGCTGGCGGTGAACGGTACCTCACAGGTATTTGGTAACATTAATACGGCTGCAGCATTTGCACTGGAGCCAGCGTGATGGGATATGATGCAAAAAAAGGCTGGTCCATTGACCAGCCTTTTTTATGGGCTTATTGATAAAAGCGAATATCCGGCCTCAGCTTGCAAGGTTCTGCAAGGCCAGCCAGGTCATTAGCCCGGCGCCGGTTTCCAGCGAGCTTTCGTCTACATTAAAAGTAGCGGTGTGCAACCCGGACGTAATGCCCCGCGCCTTGTTACCCACACCCAGCCTGTAAAAGCAGGCATCCGTGATCTGGGAGTAGGCGGCAAAGTCTTCCGCGGCCATCCAGATGTCCAGGTCCGTTACATTCTCCTTGCCTACAAACTCTTCCGTATGTGTACGGGTTTGTGCAGTGAGGCGTTCGTTGTTGTAGAGCACGGGATAGCCTACCTTGATGAATATCTCACACTGCCCGCCCATGCTTTCCACAATGGAAACGGCCATTTTTTTGATGCGGCGGTGCGCTTCAAAACGCCATTCTTCGTCCATTGTTCTGAAAGTGCCGTCTATGGTGACTTTATCCGGGATCACATTGTGCGCCCCGTCTGCTATCACGCGGCCAAACGTTAACACGGAGGGGGTGGTGGGATTGGCGTGGCGGCTTACCACCTGCTGCAGCCCGGTAATAAGGTGGCTGGTGATGAGCACGGGGTCTACCGTGGTGTGAGGCATGGCGCCATGGCCGCCCTTTCCCGTTACCGTGATATAGATCTCGTCTGCGCTGGCCATGTAGCGGCCTGCGCGGAAACCGATCTTCCCGGTTTCCAGCTCCGGCATTACATGTTGCCCCAGGATATTGTAGGGGCGAGGGTTTTCAAGTACGCCTTCTTTGATCATCATGCTGGCCCCGCCCGGCACGGTTTCTTCTCCCGGCTGAAAGATGAGCTTCAGCTTTCCCGCAAAGGAATCGCGCAGCCGCAGCAGGATGGCGGCCGTGGTGAGCAGGGAGGTGGTATGCACATCGTGCCCGCAGGCATGCATCACGCCGGGGAACTTTGAGGCGTAGGGCACCTCGTTCTTTTCGTGGATGGGCAATGCGTCAATGTCTGCCCGCAACGCCAGCACACGGTCCGAGGGGGCCTGCGTGCCTTCTATCATGGCTACCAGGCCGGTGTTGGCCATCCGCTGGTAGGGAATGCCCATGGCATCCAGCTTGCCGGCAATGAACGCCGCGGTGTTGAACTCCATGAATGACAGCTCCGGGTTGGCATGCAGGTGTCTCCTAGTTTCAATGGCTTGCGGCAGCAGTTCATGCGCCAGCGCCCGGACCTTTTCTTTCAGCATATACAGATCATATTTTGTCTTTCTCCAGGAACGAACGCACAAAATCATCGTCCGTCAATTCAGGATAGGCGGCGGTGACCCGGTCAATTTCCTCCAGCTGGCCCGGAGACAGTTGCTCCTTGTCTTCGATGCACCAAATGCCCTCCAGCAGCCCCTGCCTGCGCAGCACTTCGTGAATGCCCGCAATGGAGCCCCGGAAAGCGTTGGCCGGGTCAAACAGTGCGGCGTTCATATCTGTTACCGCTATCCCTTTCCGCAGCAACGCATCCTGTCCGCCGGTTTTGATCTCGGCAAACAGCTCCGTTACCTTTTTTGTCCATACGGACCAGTGACCCAGCAGGCCGCCGGCAAATTTTTTCTCTACCATTTTGCCGTTCACCGGAAAGCGGTAGGTGGTGAGCAGGTCGGCCACAATATTATCGTCGTTGCCGGTGTACAGCGCTATCTCGTCACGGCGGGGAGAGCTGCACACGGCCCGCACCACGTCAAGCGTCTGGTAGCGGTTGAACGGGGCCGTTTTAACGGCCATTACGTTCGGGATGTTCACCATCTGCTCCCAGAAGCGGTAGCTCAATATACGGCCGCCAACGCTGGGCTGGAGGTAAAACCCGAAAACCGGGATCACTTCCGCCACGGCGGCAATGTGTTTCACCAGCTGGTCTTCAGAATAATCTTTCAGGCCGCCGAGGCTCACCAGCCCCAGGTCGTACCCGTAAGATACGGCAAGCCGGGCTTCCGCCAAAGCCTGTTCTGTAGGCCCGCAAATGCCGGCCACTTTGATAAAGGGCCGTTGCAGGCCTGCTTTGGTAATTTCTTCCGCGGCCAGGCGCAGCACGGTTTCATACAAGTTCACTTCCGGCTTGCGGATCTCGAACTGCGTGGTATGCACGCCCACGGCCACGCCGCCCGCACCGGCGGCTATGTAATAACGGGTAAGGCGCCGTTGCCGGGCCTCATCCAGCCGCCGCTCCGCTGTTAGCGCCAGCGGATGCGCCGGTATCACGGTACCGGCATATAATAGTTCTTTAACAGAAGGGTTCATTGCTTGTATTTGACTGGATTAAAACTTGCCCGCCCTTTCCTGGAAATGGGTGGGTTTCTGGATAGTGGCGCCGCCAGATTGCAGCCAGGCCGCCGTTAACTCGATCATCTGCTGCAGGCCTACCCTCGGGTAGCCGAACAGGCGGAAGCTCTCCGCGGCATTGCTCAGCAGGGCCATCGGCTGCTCCTCATGCAGGAACTGCGGCGTTTTGCCCAGCAGTTTGCCGAACTGCTCGGCTATCCAGCGAACGGCGGCGGTTTCGGGACCGGTTACGTTCAGCAGTTTGCCAGGCACGTTGCAGTGCAGGAAGCTGCGCAGGGCTATTTCATTCGCATCGCCCTGCCATATCACGTTCACATGCCCCATGCGGATGTCTATGGGTTTTTCCGCCAGCACAGACTTGGCTATTTCCAGCAATACGCCGTAACGCAGATCGTTAGCATAGTTGAGGCGGTAAATGAGGATGGGGGTGTTGTGTTTCGAAGAAAAATACTGGAACACGCGCTCGCGCCCCAGGCAAGACTGGCCGTATTCCCCGATGGGGCCGGGAGCCACGCTTTCATCCGCACCGCCGGAAAATACCGGCGTAAAGGGATATACGTTACCGGTGGAATACACCACGATGTTGGCGTTTTTATATTTTTCCGCCACGCGGCCGGGCAGGTAGGCGTTCATGGCCCAGGTAAAAGATTCCTTGCCCGTGGTGCCGAATTTGGTACCGGCCAGGTACAGCACGTTCTTTACATCGGGCAGCGTTTGCAGCGCCGCATCGTCCAGCAGGTCTACCTTGATGGTTTCCACGCCATAAGATTCCAGCTCTTCCCTGAGGCCCGGTTCAGACAGCCGGGAAGCGCCAATAACGCGGCGGGGTACGCCAGATCTGTCTACCGCCTGTTTTGCCAGTTTGGCCAGGCTCGGCCCTATTTTGCCGCCAACGCCCAGCAGCAGTATATCACCTTCCAGCGTTGCCATGTCAGCCACCAATGCGTCTGAAGGTTGCAGCAGCGCATCTACGGTTTCTTGCAAATTGTTCATATAAGTAATTGACTTTTTTTAAGAGAAGAATAACGCCTGTACATTGCTGGCCGCCAGCAGGAACATGATCACCAGCCCCACCGCGCCCACAATGTTGACAAAGCGGGAGTTCTTGTAGGAGCCCATGATCTTTTCATCGTTGGCTACCAGGTAGAGGGCCACGCCAATAAAAGGTACTATAAAAATGGTCACCGCCTGGGCAAGAATGATCAGCTCCAGCGGCAGTTTGCCGAATACGATGGCCACTACGGCGCCAATAACCATGATGACGCCGATGAACAGGCGCACCATACCTGATTTCAGCTGGCCGCCATACCCCAGCGCATCGCCCAGCAGGGTGCCGCCCAGCGCGGCATTGCCTATCACGGAAGAGAAAGACGCCCCGAAAAGCCCGGAGAGGAAGAGCGCGGAGGCGAAATGGCCGAAAATGGGCTCCAGCGCCCGCGCCATGTCCGTAGCGTTGTTAACCGGCAGGTTCTTGACATGCAGTACCGCCGCCGCGCAGATCAGCACAATAGCGCTCAACAGGCCCAGTATCAGCATGCCGGGGTAGGTCTCTTTGGGAGACTGTTTGATGTCAGGCTGCGCCCTTTTCCGTTCCTGCACCAGGTAAGACTGGTACAGCGCTCCTACAATGGAGAAGCAGGAAGCCATAAAAGCGATCACCAGCTTCAGCGACCCTTCCGGCACAACCGGGGCCAGGCCGCTGATAATGCCGCCAATGGAAGGCCTGGAAAAGAGGAGGGTGGTCACAAAGGCCAGCAGCATGAGCGCTATCAGCAGGATCATGATGTTCTGCAGGGTTTTGTAGAACGTTTTGTAGAACAGCAGGGCAATGGCCACCAGGTTGAACACCACTATCCAGATCACGGAATTGGTCTGCGTGGCTTCGCCAATGGCAATGCCCGTACCAATGGAGTTGCCCGCCTGGAAGGATGCACACACCAGGAATACCCCGATGCCGATGGCAATACGGGCGCCGTTGCCCCATTTGCGGCCAATGGTGGTGAGCAGGGACTCGCTGGTGGCAATACCGATGCGGGCAGACATGGTGGTGAATGTGATCATAAAAAAGATAGCTACTACGATCAGCCATATCAGTGCATACCCATATTTAGCCCCCATCATGGACGTGATGGTAATTTTACTGGGGCCAAATACCAGGGCGGCAGTGATAAGCCCCGGGCCGATGGCCTGCAGCCATGCGCGGTATTTGCCGTTGGCCGTTTTTTCCACGGTGGGAAGTGGAGCAGCGGTAGACGTGTTTTCCATGCGTTTGATCAGATTATAATTTTGGTTCCGGATAACGAAAAAGCGGGATATTCGTGTACGTACCCGAAAGTACACAAGATTTGCAAGAATCCAAACATTATTTGTTCTTTGTCCGAATATACCCCTGCCGCCTGCCCCTTCCTTTTTATTCAGGATAATTTTCTACAAAAGATTTGTATTTCCGGAAACATTTACTAATTTCCGGGTGCGTACCCGAAATGCGGGAACGTACATGATAAGCAGCAGATGTGCGAAACAGCAGGGGAGTTACAGGAGAAGGCCGCGTAACCGGCAGAAATGAACGGATATGCACGCAGAGGACGCATGCCGGAACAGTACCGGGCCACTATTATTATTTATTACCGCTGGACCATACCGGCGTTTTTTTGAGCGGTAAGCCGGGTACGTACCCGAAATATATCAGCCATTTGACCTATATTCAGATTCAGCAAGCATCATTAAACGGAACATATTTAAACAGACTATTTCACATGACGCATTTCTATGACCGCCGCAGGTTCCTTCAGACACTGTCTACAGCAGGGGCTGGCGTAGCTCTCAGCACTGTACTTCCCTTTGGCGCAAAGGCCTTTGCCGGTGCAGATGTTATTAAGGTAGGCATCATCGGCGCAGACTCTTCTCACGCCGTAGCCTTCACCAAAAGTTTCCACAACCCCAACCCCGCTCCCGGACTGGAAGGGTTTAAGGTGGTGGCCGTGCTGCCGGAAGCCAGCCCGGACATACCTAATAATGTAAAGCGCCTGCCCGGTTTTGTAGACCAGCTGAAACAGCTGGGCGTTGAGGTGGTAGACTCCATGGACGCACTGCTGTCTAGAGTAGACGCGGTACTGGTAGAGTCTAACGACGGCCGCCCGCACTACCGCCAGGCACTGCCCGCCCTCAAGGCCGGTAAAAGGGTGTTCATAGACAAACCGCTGGCTGCATCCCTGGCAGAAGGCATGGCCATTTTTGAGGCCGCCCGCCAGCATAACACGGCTGTTTTCTCCTGCTCTTCCCTGAGATACATGGAAACCGCGCAGCAGGTGGCAAAAGGCTCCGTTGGCAAAGTGTTTGGCGCAGATACCTACAGCCCCTGCGCGCTGGAAAAAACACATCCTGACATTTTCTGGTACGGCATTCACGGGGTGGAAACCCTCTACACGGTAATGGGCCCCGGCTGCAAATCTGTAAGCAGGTCTCACACAGACAATACAGACGTGGTAGTAGGCACCTGGGAAGACGGCCGCATTGGCAGCTTCCGCGGCAACCGTACCGGCAAGAGCGAATACGGCGGCACGGTTTACGGTGAAAAGGGCAACGCCGTACTGGGCCCCTTCAAAGGCTATGAACCGCTGGTTATCCAGATAGCGGAGTTTTTCAGAACAGGCAAGTCGCCGGTGGCGGAATCGGAAACACTGGAAATACTGGCCTTTATGGAAGCGGCCGATGAAAGCAAGCGCCTGGGCGGTAAACCGGTTGAACTGAAAGCAATGTTTGACAGGGCTAAAAAACATAAGAAGAAAAAGTAACCACACACATTTATTTACATTTTATCACCAAAAATTCTGATCATGAAATCGGAACGATATTCCTATGCCCATTGGGGTATGAGATGCGTGTTGCTATGCCTGTTCCTGCTCCCGGGCATGTTATTTGCCCAGAACGTCCCCCTTGTGAAGGGCCTGGTAACAGACCAGGATGGCGGCGCCCCGCTGCCGGGCGTAAGCGTGAAAGTGAACGGCACCAGCCGTGGCGTTATGACAGACGCGGATGGCCGCTTCAGCATCGGCGCCAAACCGGGCGAAGTGCTCGCCTTTACCTTCATCGGCTATGAAAAAAGATCAGTGACCGTAGGCAACCAGGCCTCGCTGCAGGTATTTATGAAGGCCACCGCCACCGGTATGAATGAAGTGGTGGTGATCGGCTACGGTACAGTGGCGAAGAAAGACCTCACCGGTTCTGTCAGCAAGGTAAATATAGAAGACATGGCCAAAGCGCCGGTCATGTCTTTTGACGAGGCCCTGGCCGGCAGGGTGGCCGGTGTGCAGGTGTCTTCCAGCGAAGGGCAGCCCGGCTCGCAAATGAACATTGTGATACGCGGCGCCAACTCCCTGACGCAAAACAACGCGCCGCTGTACGTGATTGACGGCTTCCCCATTGAAGACCCGGAAAACGCCTCCATCAACCCGGACGATATTGCTTCCATAGACGTGCTCAAAGACGCGTCCGCCACCGCCATCTACGGCGCCCGCGGCGCTAACGGGGTGATCGTGATCACCACCAAAAAAGGCAAGGCGGGCAAACCCGTGGTGACCTATAGCGGTACCTACGGCATGTCCAAGGTGCTGAAAACAATGGACATGATGGACCCGTACGAGTTTGTACAGTACCAGTACGCCCGCAATCCCACGGCCGCTACAGAGGCCTACCTGAAAGACGGCAGAACGCTGGACTATTATAAAACGGCAAAGGGGTACGACTGGCAGGACCAGATCTTCCGCACCGCGCCCATGACCACGCATAACATATCCCTCCGCGGCGGCAACTCGCAAACGCTGTACTCCATTTCAGGATCTGTTGCCAACCAGGAAGGCATTATTATCAACTCCGCTTTCAGGCGCTACCAGGGCCGCGTTACCATAGACCAGACGGTGAGCGAAAAAGTGAAAGCAGGGGTGAGCGTTAACTACAGCAATACCAATCAAACGGGCGCTTCTCCTTCCGCCAACGCCTCACAGTCTACCAACTACCTGCTGTTCAGTGTATGGGGCTACCGCCCCATCACCGGCTCCAGCATAGACCTGTCTGAAGGCCTGGATGACCCGGATTTGAACGACGTGGCAGACTACCGCATCAACCCCGTGATCAGCTCAAAGAACGAGCTGCGCCTGCAGGGTATCAAGAACATTATGGCCAACGCTTACATAGACTATAAGATCACCAAAGACCTGCTGCTGAAAGTAACAGGCGGCATCAACAACCAGGTAGGCCGCAGCGACGCTTTCTTCAACAGCCTCACCCGCAACGGCACGCCGGTGATCCCCACCAACGTACGGGGCATCAACGGCTCGGTGCGGTACACAGAGGCCAACAGCTGGGTGAACGAGAACACGCTTTCTTACCGTAAAACTTTCAACAAAGTACACAAGCTGGATGCCGTGGCCGGTGTTACCATGCAGGGCGGCAACCGCGGCAGCTACGGTTTTGCGGTACAACAGGTGCCTAATGAAGAGCTGGAGCTGGACGGGCTGGACGAAGGCATTCCCTACCAGGCTTATGCCTCTAACGGCAACTATACACTCAGCTCTTTCCTGGGCCGTGTCAACTACAGTTATAAATCCAAATACCTGCTAACGGCCAGCTTCCGGGCAGACGGCTCATCCAAGTTTGCCCCGCAGAACCGCTGGAGTTATTTCCCCTCCGGGGCCGTAGCATGGCGCCTGAGCAGCGAAGAGTTCATGAAACCGCTCAGGTTTGTATCTGACGCCAAACTGCGCGCCAGCTATGGTGTTACGGGCAACAACCGCGTGGGCAACTTTGACTACCTGCCCTCGCTGACACTGCCCATCGGCGCGTCTTACTCTTTCAACAACGCCACGCCCAATAAAGGCGTAATACCCGGCACGCTGGGTAATGCCAACCTCAAATGGGAAAACACCGAGCAGGTAGACCTGGGCCTGGACCTCAACCTGTTCCGCAACCGCATTGAGTTTACCGCAGACGTATACCGCAAAACCACGTACGACCTGTTGCTGGAAGCCAACGTGCCTTACACTACCGGCTACCAGACCGTGTTCAAAAACATTGGCAAGGTGCGTAATGAAGGCTTGGAGCTGACACTGGGCACAGAGAACGTTCGTACCAAACATTTCTCCTGGAGCAGCAGCTTCAACATCAGCTTTAACAGAACAAGGGTGCTGGCCCTGGCGGAAGGGGAGGAAGCGCTGCTGACCCCCATGACCTGGGACTCCGGCTACAAAGGCGCGCTGTACATAGCCAGGATGGGGCAGTCTACCTCCCTGTTCTACGGCTACATCTGGGACGGCCTGTATACGTATGACGACTTTGATCAGCCTTCTCCCAATACCTATGTGCTGAAAAAAGACCGGCCTACCAATACAGACACCCGGGACCAGATACAGCCCGGCCATAACAAGTTCCGTGACATCAACGGAGACGGGGTGGTGAATAACGAAGACATGACGGTGATAGGCCGCGGCCTGCCCATCCACACCGGCGGTTTCTCCAACAACTTCTCCTACAAAGGTTTCAGCCTTAACGTGTTTTTCCAGTGGTCTTACGGCAACGACATCATGAACGCCAACCGTCTCATGTTTGAAGAGAATGTAGGCAACCGCAACAACCTGAACCAGTACAAATCATACGTGAACCGCTGGAGCCACGATAATCCCAACAGCAACATACCGGTAAGCCGCGGACAGACCATGTACGGTATTTATTCTTCCCGTGTGGTGGAAGATGGTTCCTATCTGCGCCTGAAAACCGTGTCTCTGGCATATTCCCTGCCGGCCAAATACCTCCGTCCGCTGAAAATAAGCAACCTGGCGGTATCTGTGCAGGCGCAGAACCTCATCACCTGGAGCAACTACTCCGGCATGGACCCGGAAGTGTCTGTACGCCACAGCGCGCTTTCGTCCGGGTTTGATTATTCCGCTTACCCGCGTGCCAGAACGGTCACTTTTGGGCTGAAAGCAAGTTTTTAACATCAAAATAGCTTTGTTATGAATCGAATATATTTTGTAGCACTGGTGATGATAGGCATGACGGGCTGTAAAAAGTTCCTGGACACAAAACCCACGGACTTTCTGACCCCCTCACAATACTTCACCACGGAAGAACAGTTGAGCAATGGCCTCACCGGCGTGTATGACGTGCTGGGCAGCAACGAGCTGTATTCCAACGCCTTTACCAGCCGTCTGGGCACGGAGGCAGACCAGGGCTTTTATGCCCGCAGCACCTTCAACGGCCCGCAGGTATACACGCATACTTCGTCAGACAACCTGGTAACCGGTACCTGGCAGAAGCTGTACGAAGGGATCAGCCGCGCCAACCTGGTGCTGGCCAGTATAGACAAACCTGCAATGAGTGACTCCGCGCGTATGCAGATAAAGGGCGAAGCGCTCTTTCTCCGTGCTTTCTACTACTTCATGCTGGTGAGCAACTGGGGAGACGTGCCGCTGGTACTGGAACCGGTTACCTCCGCCGCCGGTAACGAAGTGGCCCGCACGCCCGCCAAAGAGGTATATGAGCAGATCGTGTCAGACATGAAAGCATCTGAAGGCCTGGTAAAGACCATTACGGAAATGGGCTTCGGCGGCAGGATCACCAAGTCTGCTGTACGCGGCATGCTGGCCAGGGTATACCTCTACTGGGCCGGCAAACCCCTGAGCGATGCCAGCAAATACGCGGATGTGAAAGAGTGGGCGCTGAAAGTGATGGAATCCGGTGAGCATGCGCTGGCGGAAGACTACAGCCAGATATTCATCAACTATGCGCAAGACAAGTATGACATTAAGGAAAGCATCTGGGAAGTGGAGTTCTGGGGCAACCGCATCGGCAACGCCTATACGGAAACCGGCTGGATCGGTTATACCGTGGGCATTGCCACTACAGATACTGAAATAGGCTTCAGCTACGGCTTTATCAATGTCACCGCCAACCTGTACCGCAAGTATGAAGAGGGGGATGTGCGCCGCGACTGGGCTATTGCGCCTTTCCGGTATTCCGGCAAAAACAAGGTGTTGCATACCGCAGCCCAATTGTACAACCGCAATGCAGGTAAATGGCGCAGGGAGTATGAGACCACGCTTCCCAAAGCGCCCAGCACCACGCCGCAGAACTTTCCCATTTTACGCTATGCAGACGTGCTGCTGATGTACGCTGAAGCGGAAAATGCACTGAACGGCCCCACGCCGGAAGCGCTGGGCGCCATCAACGAGGTGCGCAAAAGGGCCAAGGCGGAAGAGTATACCAGCTTTGCCTCCAAAGAAGCGTTCCTGGAGGAACTGCAAGACGAACGCTCGCGCGAGCTTTGTTTTGAATCGCTGCGCAAGCCAGACCTGATACGCTGGGGTATTTTCCTGCCCACTATGAAGGCCATCGGCAACGAGATACAAAGCGAGGGCGGCTCCTATGCCTATGCCACTATTGCCTTCCTGAATGCGTCGGAAAAGCACCTGTTGTTCCCCATACCGGCCAGGGAGATGATGCTGAACAGGAAGCTGGTGCAAAACCCGGGTTGGTAATAAATGCAGATCACAATCAAAAATTATTAGGATGAAACGGATCATATTATTCCTCGTAGTTCCATTCATGGCCGCCTGCAGCAAGGACATGAAAACAGACACGCCCCTGCTGGAAGTAACGGTACAGAAGGCCGAACTGAAAGCCGGTGATACCGCGCGCTTCAACATCAGCACCAATGCCAACATCCTGTCTTTCTATTCCGGGGAGGTGTTGAGCGACTATGCTTTTCATAAAGAACGGAAAGTAATACTGGACAGTGTTATGCTTTCCTTCTCTACATCACTTAACTACGGCACGCAAAAAGACCAGTTTACTGTATTCGCCTCCAACGACTTCAACGGGCAATATACGGTAGAGGGGCTGAACGCCGCTACCTGGCAGAATATCACCAGCTGGTTCAAGCTGGCGCCGGGTAACAGCAACACCGCCATTGCCGCTGGTGTAAAAAAGATCAATTCACTTGCCGTGCCAGGCAAACCGCTTTATATTGGTTACCGGTTCATTGTAAAACCGCAAACTGCCAACGGCGGTTCCAAGTTATGGACAATGACCGGGTTCAACGTATCCGGTTATTCAGACCTCGGTGTACAAACGCTAGCAGACCACAAATCAGCCGGCTGGCAGATCATAGCCCAGGGCCCGCATGACCCCGGCAGGGGCGCGGTGATACAGGCGGCGCAACTGGCGTTCTTCGGGAACAACCTGGACTATAAGGAAGAATATATGGAAGACTGGGTGATCTCCAAACCCATCAACCTGGAAGAGGTAGACCTGGGGCCGGACTGGGGCGCCGGTATCAAAACGCTGGCAGACCCGCCGCTGAAAGAATATGCCTACGTGTTTTCAGAGCCGGGTACTTACACGGTCACCTTTGTAGGCCTGAACGTGAACAGCGATAGCGAAAGCAGGGTAGTACGCCAGCTGTCTATAAAAGTTACACCGTAAAATAAGCACTATGAGATTTTGTATCAGCATATTATGTTTTCTGCTCCTGGCAAATGGCCCGGCCGCGTTCTCGCAGGAGGTGATCGCAAAAGACGCCGCCTGGTGCTGGTTCTCCGACCCACGCGCCATTTACCACAAAGGAGAGAAAGAGGCCGTTTATTTCGGGTACATCAACAGCAGGGGAGATGTGATGGTGAAATCGCTCAACCTGGCCACCAACCAGGAACAGGAGTATAACCTGCACAAAGAGCTGCAGGTAGACGACCATAACGTGCCCTCCTTCCTTTTCTTGCCGGATGGCAAGCTGCTGACCTTTTATTCGCACCACAACGGCGACCTGTTCATGCGGAAAAGCAAGAATGCGGAAGACATCACGGCATGGGAAGATGAGCGCATACTGCTCAATAAAACCGCCACGGATGTTTATTGCTACAGCAATCCCATTATGCTGAGCGGAGAAAATAACCGCATTTACCTTTTCGGCAGGGATTTTTACAGGGGCAAAGGCTTTGAGAAAAGCTACGCGGGTACACAGATCTATTATATCTACAGCGATAACTACGGAGAAACCTGGAGCGAAAGGAAAATATTGCTGGACAATTCCATGAGGAACAACCCGCCTTACATCAAGTACACCTCAGACGGCAAGTCCCGCATAGACTTCCTGTTCACCAACGGGCACCCGAAGATCGGGAACGATGTGGCCGTTTTCCATATGTACTACAAAAACGGGGCTTTCTGGCAAACCAACGGCCGCAAGATAGGCGGCACGGAAGACCTGCCGGTTACCATCAGCAAGGTAGACAAGGTGTATGATCCGTCTATCACAGATGTAAGGGCCTGGATATGGGACATTGCGATGGACAAGAAAGGCCGCCCCGTGGTGGCCTACGCACGCTATCCCTCCCCGGAACAGCACCAGTATTATTATGCCAGGTGGAATGGTAAAAAATGGGAAGACCGTAAAATAGCAGACGCAGGGCCTTACATCACCATCATAAAACCCGGTAAAAAGTTGCTGGAAGCGCATTATTCGGGGGGTATTGTGCTGGACCATGAGAACATCAACAACATTTACCTGGCCCGAAAAATAAATGGCGTGTATGAAATTGAAAAGCGTGTGCTGAACGGGAAAAAGGAAGAGATCGTTCCCATTACCAGCCATTCCACCGCGGATAACGTGCGGCCGTACGTAGTGGCTAAAAAAACAACCGGATCGCCCATCCTGTTATGGATGAATGGGCATTATTATCATTATACCGATTATCAAACAGACCTGAAAATCAAAAGGCAATAGCATGGAAAAAAACAACACCGCCTATACCCGCAGAAAAATGCTGGGCGCACTGGGCCTTACACTGGCCGCCGGCCTGCCTGTAGGTGCGGCGCCCGTTGCCAAACGCGGCAGCGACGGCCCGGTTTACCCTACTACAGCAGCCATGCAGCAGGATAAAAAACTGGCCGCTGGCAGCATTGTACAAACCGCCGGCTACTACGAAGCCGGAGACGGCGGCGCGGCCGTTTACCAGGTGGTGGAAAAAGGGGGGCTGGCCTTGCAGAACGGCCTCTCCGCCGTATTGCTGGCCGGTACCAGCGTGAACTATAAGATGTTTGGCGCCGTGGGAGACGGGAAGAACGATGACGGGGTGCAGATCAAGGCCGCCCATGAATTTGCCAACGAGCACAACATACCGGTGGTGAACCCCGGCGGCGAGTTCTGGCTCAAACAGACCAACGCCATCCCGGTGTATACCAATGTGTATTTAGGTAATACGGTGTTCCATATAGACGAGCAATACAATACCAAAGCCAATGCCCGCTTCGAGATCAAAAGCCGGCTGAAGCCGGTGAAGGTGGAGGTAGACAAGGAGCTGTTGCTGAAAGTACTGAAGCCCGGTGTAAAAACGATACCGGAACTGGCGCCCTATGCCAATTGCCTGGTGTTTGCGGCGGATGATAAAGACAGGATAGGGCTGCGGTCTGGTGAAAGATTCAGCGGACAGTCATGGGCGCGCGAAGATTTTTTTTATGTGGAAGAACATGGCCGCATCATAGGAGACCTGGCCTGGGAGTTCAAAAACTTCACCAGCCTGATGGCGTACCCCTGCGAGCAGGCGTACCTGGTGGTGGAAGGCGGCTCCTTTTTGTTGTCAGGCAACAGTCCGGGTACTTTTAAAGGCACCAAGTACGATGGTTACTGGCGCGGCGGTTTCACCGTGAGCCGCAGCCGCACCATTATCCGGGAGCAGTGGGTAGGGCTGGAAAAAGGAGCGGCAGACGTGGCCCTCAACCCCCGTGGCGGCTTCTATTCCTTTTCCCGCGTGTTCGACGTAACGCTGCAGGACGTACGGCTTTTGCCCTGGGAGCAAGACAGGGAAGGGAAGGAGCGCGATGTGCCTGCCGGTACCTACGGCATTACCTGCAACCGCACCCTGAAAGCGCGCTTTTGCCGCGTAACGGCGGAAGGCGGGCCGGTACACTGGGGCGTATTCGGCACCAATCTCAACAAACAGTTTATCATAGACAGTTGCAGCCTGAACAGGGTAGACGTGCATTTCCACTGCTGGCACCTGCATATCAAAGACTCCCAGATCGGGTACCGCGGCGTGACCGTTACCGGCGGGGGAGACCTGTTCATAGAAAACACCACCATCTGGTCAAGGAACTTCATTTCCTTCAGGCGTGATTTCGGCGCCAAATGGGACGGCGCTATTTACATCCGCAACTGCCGCTATATGCCCGCCGTGGCAGGAGATACGGCGGTGCTGGAATTTGTGCCGGCGGATTTTACCTACAATTATCCCATCGGTTATGGCCGCACCATCCGTGTGGAGGGGCTGACGGTGGATTATCACGCCGTGCCCGCGTCTACAGGTGTTTGCTGGCTGATGCGTACGGCCGCTTTCTCCAAAATGAAAAGCGGTGAGCGCCTGTTCTTCCCGCATGCCGTGTCTTTCCGGGACGTGGTGGTGGAAGGGCGCAGCAAAGGCGTGCGCCTGGTGGAAGTGGCGGCCCCGCAGGGTTACCGCCAGCCGCTGAAAGGCGGCCCCGGAGAACCGAACGCCTCACTGGTATTCGAAAACATACAACTGGAGCAGGAGGGGGCCCGCCATCTGCTGCTGAACGCGGCGCCTGCCCGGCAGCCGGAAGACGAATACGCGCTCAGTCCGGAAATACGCGTGGTGAACTGCCATCATTTTTCAGCGGAGCTGGCCGGTACGGCCGGGTTACGGGTGGAACGCAGCCAGGTAGGAGCGCTGAAGGCCGATCTGCAAGGCGAGTTAAGCCTGGCGGACTGCCGCCTCAAACCCGTTGGCAAAGCCGGGGAAACCGCCTTTTACAAACTGTCAGCTTCGGCGGGAGCGGCCTTTACCAACTGCACGGTGCATGCGCCGGTGGTGGATGGCGTGCCGAAACCCTCCCTGGTGGATAACTATGGCTTTATCAGGCTGAACAAGGCCCTGCGCTTCAACCACCTCAATACGCGGCTGGGGCAGGAGGTGCTGAAAGACGTGAAACTGCTGCCCCGCTTTGTGCGGATGCTGGCCAGCCATCACGAGCTGGAAGGGGAGAACGTGTAAGCGCGGCAGGCATTTCCGGCCATGCCGTGTAACCACAGGCATGCCGCCCCGGCCACGCCTGGGCGGCCCCAAGGCTTCCGTAAACGTTGCCGGAACAAAAAACTGGCAAAAACTTTTTAATTTCTAACTTTAAATAGTACTTTCGGGTACGTACCCGAAAACATCAATTTTCAACCAAACCACGAAGTAATCATGGAAAAGTCCCGCAGAGCGTTTTTGAAAAACACGATCAAAGGATCGGCGGCATTGGCGGTAGGCAGCATGCTGCCCGGTGTTAGCGCCAAAAGTTATGCCCGCATCATTGGCGCCAACGAACGTATTAAGATCGGTATGATGGGCGTAAATGCCCGTGGGCTTGCATTAGCCAACAACTATGCCCGTCAGACCAATTGTGAGATCATTTCCGTATCAGATGTGGACACCCGCGCAGCGGAAAAATGTATAGCCAGCGTAACCAAGATCCAGCAGTCGCAGCCCAAGGCGGTGCCCGATTTCAGGAAAGCCCTGGAAAACAAGGAGATGGACGGCCTGGTGGTGGCCGCGCCTGACCACTGGCACGCTCCCGCGGCCATACTGGCGGCCAAAGCCGGCAAACATGTATACCTGGAAAAACCCGCCAGCCACAACCCTGCGGAAGGCGAGCTGCTGGTAGCCGCACAGAAAAAATATAGATCCGTTATACAGATGGGCAACCAGCGCCGCTCCTGGCCGAATGTGATTGCCGCCATCAACGAAATAAAGAACGGCACCATTGGCCGGGTATACTTCGGCAAAGGCTGGTATACCAACAACCGCGAGTCTATTGGTACCGGCAAGGCCGCCGCGGTGCCTTCCTGGCTCAACTACGACCTCTGGCAAGGCCCCGCTCCGCGCAGGCCCTACAAAGACAATCTCATTCACTATAACTGGCACTGGTTCTGGAACTGGGGTACCGGCGAAGCCCTTAACAATGGCACGCACATGGTAGACCTGCTCCGCTGGGGCCTGGACGTGGACTATCCCACTTTTGTGACCTCTTCCGGCGGCCGCTACCGTTACCAGGACGATTGGGAAACACCTGACACGCAGGTGATCACCATGGAGTTCGGCAACAAGTGCAGCATTGCCTGGGAAGGCCGCAGCTGCAACGGAAAGCCTATTGAAGGCAACACCGCCGGCGTAATTTTCTACGGGGAGAACGGTTCTATTGTGATTGACGGTAACGCTTATACCATCTTTGACCTGAAGAACAAAGTGGTAAAAGACGTGAAAAACACCAAAACCATCGATGCGCGCAACCTCACCAATCCTGCCGCGGACCTGGACGCGCTGCATATCCAGAATTTCTTTGACGGTATCAAGAACGGCGCCACGCTGAACGCAGACATCCTCAGCGGCCACAAGAGCACGCTGCTTTGCCAGCTGGGCAATATTGCGCTCCGTTCCGGCTCCGCGCTGAACATTGACCCGGCTACCGGCCACATCAAAAACAACGCGGCCGCGCAGAAGTTCTGGAAAAGAGATTACCAGCCGGGCTGGGAACCGAAAATATAATCAAGATGGGAAATAAACCTTCGGTGGTGGAAGTGGGCTCTATGAGCAAACGGGACACCCGCATATCTATCTTTATCATTGGGCTGCTGTTTTTTATTTTCGGGTTCGTTACCTGGGTAAATGCCATCCTGATCCCTTATTTCAAAATAGCCTGCGAGCTGAGCAACCTGCAATCCTACTTTGTGGCGTTCGCTTTCTATATTTCCTATTTCATCATGTCCGTTCCTTCATCCTACCTGCTGAAAGCGGTAGGGTTCAAGAAGGGTATGATGGTGGGCTTCTGGGCCATGGCGCTGGGCGCTTTAATATTCATTCCCGCCGCATTGACCCGTACGTACGAAGTGTTCCTGCTGGGGCTTTTCACCATTGGCCTGGGGCTGGCAGTGCTGCAAACGGCCGCCAATCCCTACATTACCATACTGGGGCCAAAGGAAAGCGCCGCGCAGCGTATCAGCATCATGGGCATCTGCAACAAAGGCGCGGGCATTATTGCGCCGCTCATTTTTGCCGCGGTCATTCTCAAACCCACAGACACCGGCCTGTTTGAACAGCTGGCGCACATGGGCGCACAGGAGCGGGCCGCCGCGCTGGACGAGCTGATCCGCCGTGTAATTACGCCTTATGCGGTAGTAGGCACGGTATTGTTCCTGCTGGGGCTGATGGTGCGTTATTCTCCGCTGCCTGAGATCAATACGGAAAGTGAAAGCAGCGAAGTGGCCGCAGCCAATGCCGGCAAAAAGAGCATCTTTGAGTTCCCGCACCTGATACTGGGCGCACTGGCCATTTTCCTGCACGTAGGCACACAGGTGGTAGCGATTGATACCATCATTCCCTACGCCACGCACGATATGGGTATTTCCCTGCTGGAAGCCAAAACATTCCCTTCATACACCCTGGCCGCCACTATTTTCGGGTATTGCATGGGCATTTTGCTGATCCCGAAAGTGATCAGCCAGGTGAACGCATTGCGTTTCTGTACCGTGCTGGGCGCTTTGCTGGTAGCGTGCATCACCCTGGTGAAAGGGCAGGTGACCCTGCTGGGCCACACTACAGATGTATCTATCTGGTTCGTGGTATTGCTGGGCCTCGCCAACTCCCTGGTGTGGGCGGGCATCTGGCCGCTGGCGCTGGAAGGGCTGGGGCGCTTCACCAAACTGGGCGCTTCTATCATGATCATGGGCCTCTGCGGCAACGCCATTCTGCCGCTGGTGTATGGTTATTTTGCAGACGCGTATAACCTGCGGGTAGCGTACTGGGTGTTATTTCCCTGTTACCTCTACCTTATATTTTATGCTTTTTACGGGCACCTCATCCGGAGGTGGTCCCGTTCTTTTTCATCATCCCCCATTCAATTAAAACAGGAAGTGCAGCCATATGAGGTTTCAGAAGAAAAAAATTAGCAACGGCCAGATCATCACCCCGTACCGCATCATTCCCGGAGGAACGGTGCTGGTCGAGGGGAACCGGATACTAGCCGTGAGTGAGTATGACATTCCCGTAAGCGATGCACTGGAAATTGATGCCGGCGGCCGTTACGTGGCGCCGGGGTTTATAGATATTCACATTCACGGTGGCGGCGGCAGCGATTTTATGGACGGCGATGTGGAAGCCTTCCTCACCGTGGCCGAAAAACATGTGCAGTACGGCACTACCTCCATGGTACCCACCACGCTGAGCAGCGATACGGCCAGCCTGAGAGACGCCGTGCAGTTGTATGACAAGGCGCATGCCCTTAACAAACGCGGCTCGGAGTTCCTGGGCATTCACCTGGAAGGCCCGTACTTTGCCATGAACCAGCGTGGCGCGCAGGACCCGCGGTACATCCGCAACCCTGACCCCGCGGAGTACAAGGCGGTACTGGAATCTACCAGCTCCGTGGTGCGCTGGAGCGCCGCGCCGGAGTTGCCGGGCTCTCTGGAGTTTGGCCGCTATCTGCGCAGCAAAGGCATCCTGGCCGCCATTGCGCATACAGACGCTATCTATGAAGAAGTGCTGGAAGCGCTGGAGTGCGGCTATACCCACGCCACGCACTTGTACTCGGCCATGTCTGGCGTTACGCGCAAAAATGCGTTCCGTTATGCCGGCGCCATAGAAAGCGCTTTTCTCCTGGATGAAATGACCGTGGAGATCATTGCGGACGGCGTTCACTTGCCCCCGCCGTTGCTGAAGCTGGTATACAAGATAAAAGGGGCGGATAAAACGGCCCTCATTACAGATGCCATGCGCGCTGCCGGCATGCCGCCGGGAGAAAGCATCCTGGGCGCGCTGAACAACGGCCTGAAAGTGATAGTGGAAGATAATGTGGCCAAACTGCCTGACCGCAGCTCTTTTGCGGGCAGCGTGGCCACGGCGGACCAACTGGTGCGCAACATGGTGCAACTGGCAGACGTGCCGCTCATAGACGCGGTGAAAATGATCACCAGCACGCCGGCGGCCATCATGAACGTGGCAGACCGCAAGGGTGCGCTGGTAGCGGGCAAGGATGCAGACATCGTGATCTTCGATGCAGATATTAATATGGACATGGTGATGGTAGGCGGCAACCTGCTCTACCAGGCCCAACATCAAAAACAATTACATGAAGCAGGTAGATAAATTACGGATACATACATACGAAACCCGCCAGGTAATGGGCGCCGCGGCCGCAGCCATGGCCGGGGACCGCATCAGGCAACTGTTGCAGCAGCAGGAGCAGCTGAACATCGTGTTTGCGGCCGCTCCCTCGCAGCAAGAGTTCCTGGAAGCGCTGGCGGCAGACAAAGGCATTGAATGGGAACGCATCAACGCGTTCCACATGGATGAGTACATAGGCCTGGATGCCGCGGCCCCGCAAGGTTTCGGCAACTTCCTCAAAGACCGCCTTTTTGCGAAAGTGCCTTTCCGCAGCGTGCATTACCTCAACGGCAATGCGGCAGACCCGCAGGCGGAGTGCGAACGTTACGCCGCATTATTGCGCCAGGGGGTGGATATGGTGATGATGGGCATCGGCGAGAATACGCATATTGCCTTTAACGACCCGCATGTGGCGGATTTTAATGATCCCCAGCTGGTAAAGGTGGTAGACCTGGATTATGCCTGCCGTCAACAGCAGGTGAACGATGGCTGCTTTGAGACCTTTGCGCAGGTGCCTACGCATGCGCTTACGCTCACCGTGCCCGCACTGCTGAAAGGCCGGTACCTGTTCTGCGTGGTGCCCGGCCCCAACAAGGCCGCTGCTGTGAAACACACCCTGTTTGACAGCATCAGCGAAAAATACCCTTCCACCGCCTTGCGCAACCACCCGGAAGCCGTGTTGTTTACTGACAAAGACAGCGCCGCTCTATCTTTCGACCGCCTTGCCCAATTATCATGAAACAATTATCCTTACTGGCATTTGCAGCAATGATGGCATGTTCACCAGCTCAACCGCCGCAGCAACAACGGCTTATAGCGCTTGACCCGGGCCACTTTCACGCGTCCCTGGTGATGCAGCACATGTATCCCGGCATAGACAGCGTGGCGCAGGTGCTGGCGCCTGAAGGCCCGGAAGTGGAGCAGTACCTGGCCGTGGTAGACCGCTATAACCAGCGCCCGGAGCAGCCTACGCACTGGCAGATGGAAGTGCATAAAGGCCCTGACTACCTGCAGCGCCTGGCCGGGCAACCTGCCGGCAGCATTGTTGTGATAGCAGGCAACAACCGCCTCAAATCTTCCTACATCCGCAGCAGCGTACGCGCCGGCATGCATGTGTTGAGCGATAAGCCCATGGCTATTGACCCTGCGGGTTTCGACTCGCTTAAAGCGGCCTTTGCCGAAGCGGCGGAAAAGAAAGTGCAGTTGTATGATATGATGACGGAACGGTACGAGATAATGTCCATTCTTCAGCAGGAGATCACCCATATGCCGGCCGTATTCGGGGAACTGGAAAAAGGCTCGCCCGGTAACCCCGCCGTTGTCAGGGAAAGCGTGCATCATTTCAAAAAGAACGTGGCTGGCAAGCTGCTGGTAAGGCCGGTATGGTATATGGACGTAAACCAGCAGGGAGAGGGTATTGTAGACGTTACCACGCATATGGTAGACCTCATTCAGTGGACCTGTTTTCCGGAGCAGGTGCTGGACTATACGAAAGACATTGTAATAGATTCCGCCCGCCGCTGGCCTACGGCTATGACCATGCAGCAATTTGCGGACATCACCGGCCAGCCAGCCGCTCAAAGTGACAGCGTACTGCAGGTATATGCCAACGGCGCTTTCAGCTACCGCCTGCGCGGCGTGAACGCCCGCGTATCTGTTACCTGGGCGTACGAAGGGGGAGGGGACACGCATTTTGCCCTCACCCGCGGCACCAGGGCAGACGTGCTGCTGCAAAACGGCGAGCTGTACGTTCATACCAAACAGCCAGACAGTACGGCCCTGCAACCATTGCTGCAGAAGTACCCCGGCCTGGCGCTGGAGCGTATTGACAAAGGCTGGCGCATAGTGGTGCCGGATGATTACAAAAAAGGGCACGAAGCCTCCTTTGCCAAAGTGATGGAAGCCTTTTTACGGTATGTGAAAGAAGGAAAACAACCGGCATGGGAAGTGCCCAATACACTGGCCAAATACTATACCACTACGGAAGCGTTGAAGCTGGCCAGGAACGAACAATAATTTGAAATGGGTCTCAAATAAGGAAGGGGCTTGCACTGTTGTGTAAGCCCCTTTTCCGTTAGTTGCGGTAAAATGCGTAGTTCTCTTTGGTAATAATGTCTATGGGCATGAAAGATACCTTCTCCACCGGCGCGCCGTGAACGGTATGCTGGTAGAGGGCCATAATGCCTTTGTAGCCCTGTTCCTGCGGTTTCTGGCAGATCAGGAAGTCTATTACGCCTTTTTTGAGGTAGGCGATGTTTTCCTTCAGGAAGTCGTACCCCACCAGCAGTATATCTTCACGGCCCGCGCTTTCCAGGTAATGCGCCACGTTAGACACGCGGGAATTGGTAACGAAGATGGCCTTTACCGTGCTGTTTTCCGCCAGCGCTTCCGCCACTTTCTTTTCCACGGCACGGTCATTGGTCTGGCGGATATCTATCTTGAGTATCTTTTTATCATTGTTGGAAAAATACGCCCTGAAACCTTCCTCTTTCCGCAGCAGGTGGTGATGGTTCTCTATTTCGTGAGATACGTTCACGATCAGTATCTTGTCTTTCGGCTGAATGCAGTACTTCATCAGGTGCGCGCTCAGGTAGCCGCTGCGGAACAGGTCCGGCCCGATGTAGCCCAGGCTTTCCTGGTTGGGGATGTCTGAGTTGATGAACACGTAAGGGATGTTCTTCTCTTTCAGGGAGCTGGTGAAGGTGATGGATTCCTCAATAAAGGAGGGTGCCAGCAAAATGCCGTCTACCTTGCTTTTGAGAATGGCCTTTGACTGTTTTACAAAAGAGGCCTTGCTGTTCATGTCAAAAAAATAGCGGTCTATCCTGATGCCGAACTGCCGGATCTCTTCTTCCGCCTGTTGAATACCTGCCAGCGGCGCTTCCCAGAAGTCTGTTTCTGCCGAAACAGCGGGTATCAGTATGGCAAAATTCAGGATCTTGCGGGAGGCCAGGCGCCTGGCCAGTATATTGGGCTGGTAGTTCAGCTCCTGTATAATGCGCTCTATCTTGAGTTTTGTTTTGGGAGAAACGCCTGACCGGTTGTGTATCACCCTGTCTACCGTGGCAATGGACACTTTGGCCCGCCTTGCAATTTCTTTCACACCGGCGTTGGGTTCCTGTTGATTCGCTTTCATAGCTGATTTTGGGTAAAGTTAATATATCCTTTCACGTTGTAGCGGCAAATGTACTGCACCAGTTGCCCTATCCAGGGTAGCTCCCCGGGGAGCAGGCCATTCTCCATTTCCTGCCCAAATATATTGCATAAAATCCTTCTGAAGTAGCACGCCGCCCGCGGATAGTCCCCGATGGAGCCAAAACCGCTGTCTTTTCCGAATATGGCCTGCATCGGGGATTATTGATTCGTGTACGTACCCGAAAATACACAAAAGTTTTATAAAGGTGGGAATAATTTGGCGCGATCAGTTGTTCAGATGCCGTACAAGAATGCTATTGCGGCCGGCATGTTCCTGCCGCAATAAGGCTGTTTGGCCTCGCGGCGGCGTTCAAAAAAGGGGGCTGTCTCAAAAGTAATTTTTACCTGATCTTATTCAGGTACCTGATGGAGAGATTTTTCGTTTACGCGATTCTCAAGCCCATCAAATTACTTTTGAGACAGCCCCTTTTCGTCTTCTTTCATCATTTTAGTTACAGCTTCCCGATAATGCCGCTCAGCGCTTTTGCCACCAGCTCATTGCCGGTTTTGTTGAGATGCACGCGGTCTGAGGTCAGGATGCCTTTTTCAGCGTTCTCCTTGTTATGCTCCAGGTCGTAATCCTGGAACAGCTTGCGCAGGTCGCAAAGCGGCAGGCCCGTGTCCTGGCTTATTTTGCGGATGCTGGCGCTGAATTTGTCCAGGTCTGCGTCCTGCTCGTTATCGCCGTTCTTTTTCTCGCCTATCACAGCAGGGGTGCAAAGCACTACTTTGGCGCCGTTGGCCTGTATCTTTTTAATGAGTGCCCGGTAAAAGCCTTCAAACTTGGGCAGGTCTGTGCCCGTACCGTGTGTGGCCTTGTGCCATACATCGTTTACGCCGATGTAGATCACTACAACGTCTGGCTTCTTTTCCAGCACGTCTTTTTCCATGCGGAGGTAAAGGTCGTACACCTTGTTGCCGCCAATGCCCGCGCCGATCAGGTCATAATCAGGCAGCATGGCCTTCATTTGCGTAATATAGCCATCGGGCCTTACACCAGCGGCGGTAATGGAATCTCCGAAGAAGATCACTTTTTTCTTTTGCGGGAGCGCGGCGGAAAGCAGCAGGAATGCACTGCAGATAAGCAGTAAACGTGGCATGTGTTTCATGTTTGTAAGCGTATAATTTCCTTAAAAATAGTGATAATGACAATATCCTGTATTCAATATTCAGATCCGGCGCCGCCGCCGCTGCTGGTGCCGCCGCCAAATTCAAACCGGTTGTCTGGCCGGGGCGCCTCCTTGAATGTTTGCGCAATTACCAGGGATTCCGCTATCTGCAGGCCTTTGAGGGTTTCCGCCTCATCCGTGGCCTCACTGCTGAACCCATGTTTCGGCACGGCCAGGTAACGGAGAAGACCATACGCCAACAGCATCATCACCACACCGCCCAGCACCATGGCCGTTTCCAGCGGCAGCACGGTGTGGTAATAACGGACCGTGAATACAACGGCGGCTACCAGCACCAGCCCGGTGCGTAAAAGGATCTTGTCTTTTTTCCGGATACCGGCGTAGAGGTATGCCAGCGGTATCAGTATGGTGAGCGCCCAGAACAGCCAGCCGGCCGGCATTTGGCCTGCCGCTTCGCCAAACAGCGCCCCGCGTGTTTCCCTCACCACATAATAGTTGCCGGCCGCGTACAGCATGGCCAGCGCGGCTACCTGCAGCAACTGCAGCGTGGGCGCATAATAGCGGGATGCCGTATACCTGCGCGCGCCCAGGTAAACGCCGAGAGACAGGAGCATCACGGCAAAGGGCAGCACATCCGGCGCTGCGTATACGAGCGTGTAATATACAACGCCAGTGAGGCCTGCAAAAGCGGCCAGCCCCATCAGCATGTTCAGGAACCGCAAGGCAAAGAACGTACCCAGCAGGAACACCAGCCCGTAAAACGGCGCCGCGCCCACAGCAAGGCCGCTTGTCAGCATGCACCCAGCCAGCGCCAGCCCGGCCGCGCTCCAGGCCAGCCCGTCGTCTACGCCGGAGCGGTAATGCTGCTTTTCGCGGATGAAGATCTCCAGCGCGGCGTAGGTAACCAGGCAAAAGAAGATGCAATACCCGCCCAGCGCTTCCTCGCTTTTAAGCCCGGCGGCAAAGAGCAATGCAAACAGGCCGAAGGAAAAAAGTACTACCAGCACCGTTAGCAGGAACAGGCCGATGCGGATGAACGGGTTGGGCGTGTACAACCGGCTGGGGTACTGTTGCATCATATGCTGGTACTCTTCTTTGGTGATGCATTCTTTTTTGAACGCGGTGCGTACTTCTTCCTGCAGCAGCGCATGGTCGAGGTCCTGTTTATGATAGATGATCATGTTGCTTCAGCTTTTTGTTGAGATTGACCAGCAGCCGCGCCACGGCTATACCGGAGGCAATGAAATAGATCAGCGTCAGGTAGAGCACGCCTTCTCCGCCCCGCATCACGTCAAGCCAGCGCACTACCACGTAACAGGCGCCGATGTAGGCGTACAGTACCGTGATAAGCAGAAAGTAAAATGACCGTGCCTGCATGGCCAGGTAATACATGCCCGCGCAGCACGCGGCCAGCAGCAGCAGCCAGGGCCAGTACGGCTCCAGCACGAACAGGGCCGCCAGGCAGGCAATGAACAGAATGTGCGCGCCGAAGTTGTGATAGGTGAAGGTGAAATGTTTTTTAAAATTGCGCGCCGTGCTGAGCACGCCGGCTACCATCAGCGCCACGCCTGCCAGCATGCCGGTATAGATCAGGGTATGGCTGCTGAAATCGTTTCCTGTGAGCACGTCAAAGGGCGTGATGGCAATGCCCGCCCATGCCGCAAAATTGGTGATGGCCAGGCTGAGCACGCCCAGGTGGTCAAAGTAATACGCGCAGAAGAACAGCACCAGCATGGGAATGAAAGTGGCGGAGCCGTAACACGTGCCGAATACATTGTACTGTGCCTGCAGGTAGGTGATGAAGGTCAGGAACAGCAGGCAGCCCAGCAATACGCTATAATCAGCAAAGGCGTTGTTGGGAGTGGCCTGCAGCCGCGAGAAAGGCGGCTTGTGCCGCAGGGAATAATAAAAGCAGCCGGCGCAAAGGGCGGCTATCAGCGCCAGTACGGCCTGGTGGCCAATGGTGTCTATATTTTCATAGATCAGGATACCGAGGCCGCCGCTCAGCAGCAACACGCCCAGGTACAGGATGGTCTTCAACTCCCAGTGAACGGAAAACAGCCGGTTGCCGGCAATGGCTTTCACCTTGCGGAGAGAAGCAGGGGAAAGCTGGCCTTTGGCCGCCAGCTCTTCAAACAGTTGTTCGTTCATGCCTGTTAATATTCGAGGGTACCGAATTTCCCTTCCTTATAATCGTTGATGGCCTGCTCTACTTCTTTCGGGGTGTTCATCACAAAATTGTCTTTGGCGGCTACCGGCTCGTTCAGCGGCTCGGCAGACAAAAAGAGGAGGCCCGCGTTCTCTGACGCGGTGATCTCTATTTCATCGTGCTCCTGCTCAAACACCACCAGCTGGTGCATGCGCACTTCTTCCCGGCCGTTTACGGCCACCGCGCCTTTATAAATGTACAGCAGCGCCTGGTAGCCGGGTTCCGCGCTGATGCGCACGGTTTTGCCCGCCTGCACGGTGCCTGTAATAGCGGTAATGGGGGTAAAGCTCTTCATGGGACTGGTTTTCCCTTCATACGTGCCGCTGGCCAGGCGCATCTGCACCCCTTCCTGCTGCAATACTTCCGGCAGCTGTTCTTTTTGCGCGTTCTGGTAGTAGGGATCGTCCCATTTATGCGCCTTGGGCACGTTCACCCATATCTGTATCATTTCCTGTATGCCGCCGCTGTCCAGCATCTTTTGGGTAGGCCCTTCGCTGTGCAGCAGGCCCTTGCCCGCAAACATCCACTGTATGCCGCCCGCCGCAATGTTGCCGGAGTGGCCCGCGCTGTCCATATGGTAGCCTTCTCCCTGTATCATGAAAGATACCGGGGAAAAACCCCGGTGAGGATGCGGGTGTATGCGCAGTTTGGAGCCCGCCGGTACCTGTTTGGGCGGCAGGTGGTGTATTACAATAAAAGGATTGGCAAAGCGGAAATCTTTGTGAGGAAGGGGCTGTATGACCGTCTCATCTTCCGTGATCTTTTTCTCGCGCCCCGTCAGTATATGAGCAATGGATTTTTTCATATAATTAATGGTTTGTAAAACAAATGGTTAACGAATTTAAAACATTGGCCCGCCTAAAAAAAATAATATCTTTAAGACCGCTTTGTACTTTAATATAGATGAAACTGGATATCTTTTCGCTGGTGGTGCTGCTGGGCGCCCTGCAGGCCCTGTTCTTCGGTATTTTCCTATTGTTCGCGCCATCCAATAACAGGCAGCAGAACAGGATGCTGGCTTTTTTCATTCTCATTCTCAGCTATAACGGTTTTGAGACCCTTAACTGGAGCTCCGGGCTGTACCGGTACCTCTTTGTTTTCGACATGTTCCCCTTTGTGCTGATCTTCGGATTGGGCCCCAGTTTTTACCTGTACTTCCGGTCGTTCAGGGCGGGGCCGCCCGCTCGCAGGGCCTGGCGGCATTTCCTGCCCGTACTGGCCGGCGCGGCCTTCCGCATCGGATTGTTTGTGTTACGGGTATGCCAGGTCAATAAAAAACCGGTGCCGGTAGACCCCGAATGGCTGGACGGCTGGTATGGCGCCCTTGCGGAGCCGCTCAGCGTATTGCTTTTCACCGTTTACCTGTTCCTCGCCTTCCGGGAATACCGTGGCCTGATGCCGGCCAATATCCGGAACGGCGCCTGGGTGGAGGAAGAGGCGGATATCATCATGCGCTGGCTGAAAACCCTGTTGGTGGTGATGGCGCTGTTCAGCGCCCTTTGGGCGGGTACCCTGCTGTATGCGTATGTTTTTGGTGTTGGCGGCGGCCCGCAGTATTATATGATAGAGGTTTGTTTGGTGATGTTCATTTACTGGGTGGGCTTTGCCGGTTACCACCGTACCCGGGTCATTTATATTGCCCAGCAAAAGAAGACCCAGACCTTTTATGACCAGTTGCCGCCCGCGGAGGTGGAAGCCTGCGTGACCGCCCTGGAGAAAGCCATGGCGGAACAGCGCCTGTACCTTGACCCGGAGCTGACCACTAATGCCCTGGCCGCGCACATCGGCGTACCGGCCAAAATGCTCTCCGCTGTGCTGAACCAGCGTTTGCAGAAAGGGTTTAACGAATACGTGAACACCTGGCGGGTGGAAGCCGTGAAAGAACGGATCAAAGACCCCGCCAGCAACCACCTCACACTCACCGGGATGGCCTTTGAATGCGGCTTTAATTCCCAGCCCACCTTTCAGCGCGCCTTTAAGGCCATCACCGGCCAAACACCGCGGGAATATCAGGCTGTTCATCTGCAAAACCGGCCGTGACAAGGCTCAAATCCGGATTTGAATAGGTGGCGGAGGCGCTTTTTCATTGATTTGCAGCATAAAAACGCGAACCCATGTCAAGACGCTTATGCCTGCTGCTGATCTGCTGCCTTCCGCTTGCCGCCGCCGCCCAGCAACCTGATTACACTGGTTCCTACCAGTTGAACGCTGACCTTCTCCGGCTTTTTGTTGTTTCATATAAGGGAGACTCCCTGCAATTTACTGATCAGGGGCGGGGCGCCGCCAACATGTTGCTGCAGCCAGACGGCCGCTACCAGGTGGAAGGAGTAAAACCGAAAGCCCTGGTCGAATTTGTGGCGGACCCTTCCGGCCATGTCAACAAAATGATCATTGAGCAGAACGGCCGGTTTGAATGTTTCAGGATCAGCCATTCCACAGACGTACCCAAAGCCAAACGCGCCCCCAACCGCCAGAACGGTTTTACCCGGGCAGACACGTTGAGGGGCATGCTGCTGCCCGCCCGCAGTTGTTATGACGTAAAGTATTATCACCTGGACGTGGCCATTGACCCGGACGCGCAGACGGTAAGCGGCAGCACGCTGATGCGCTACACCGCCGTGCGGCCCTTCCGCGAGCTGCAGGTAGACCTGTATGAGAACATGCCGGTAGACAGTATCGTGTACCGCGGCCGCCACCTGCCGTACCGCCGCGAGTTTGACGCGGTGCTGGTGCAGTTCCCGGCAATGGTGCCCGCGGGCGCTATGGAAGAGCTGCGGGTATATTATCATGGCAAACCGCAGCAACCTGACCCGAATGTTTCCATGAACGGGGGCTTTCTCTGGCGGCGGGACAATAACGGCCGCCTCTTTGCCCAGGTAGTTTGCCAGGGCTCCGGCGCCAGCCTGTGGTGGCCCGATAAAGACCATTTGTCAGACGAACCGGACAGCATGCTCATCAGCGTTACCATGCCCGAAGGGCTGCAGAATATTTCCAACGGCCGCCTGCGCAGCCGCATCACCCTGCCGGATAAACGGGTAAGAACGGAATGGGCGGTGACCTATCCCATCAATAACTACAATGTTACCGTCAACATCGGGGACTACCGGGAAATAACCGACCGCTACGTACGCAACGGGGATACGCTCACCATGAACATATATCACCTGCCCTACAGCGAGGAAAGGGCCCGCTTCCTGCTGGCCAAAGCGAAAGACATGCTGCGGCAGTTTGAACGCCTTTTTGGCCCGTATCCCTTTCCGGCAGACGGGTTCCGCCTCATAGAAACGCCGTACCCCATGGAGCACCAGGGCATAGTGGCCCTGGGGAGTTTTGGCGGGGATACCTCCGCGCTCAAGGAGCTGCTGTGGCACGAGGTGGCGCATGAATGGTGGGGCAACAATGTAAGCTGCCGGGACATGGCTGATTTCTGGCTGCACGAAAGTTTTGCCACTTACGCTACCATGCTCATGATAGCGTACGAAAAAGGGGAGAAGGCGGCGCTGCAGCGGCTGGCAAAAGAAGGAGGCGTTAACAGGGAGCCCATCACCGGCGTGCGCAACGTTAACCACATCCACTATGAAGTGTGGGATGCTTACGCCAAAGGCTGCCGCATGCTGCATATGCTCCGCATCATGGTCAATAACGATTCCCTGTTTTTTGCCACCCTGCGCGGCATACAGGAAAAGTTTGCCCTGCAGACCGTAACGGCAGACCAGGTAACGGACTATATAATGGAAAGCACAGGCCTTCCGCTGCAACCCTTTTTTGAACAATACCTGCACCGGGCCGCTTTGCCGGAGCTGCAGCTGCAATTTGAGAAACAGCGCGGAGGGCTGCGGGTGAACTACCGCTGGCATGGCGCCGTGAAGGGCTTCAGTATGCCGGTAAGGGTAACAACCGGCAGAAACAGCTATGATGTTATACGGCCAAGGGAAGAATGGCAGCACATCACCCTGGAAGGCATGACGGAAAAGGACTTCAAGGTAGACAGGGAGAACTTTTATATAGAGAGCAAAACGGTTACCGGCGCCGTTTACAAGGCGTCTTCCTGATTTTAGTGCCCCCATGCAATAAAAACGGCATTTCAGGGCATAATGCTTGTAGTACACAGGTGAAAAAACAGTCATACCATGGGAGTTTTTCATATTTCAATAGCAGGCAGCAACGTGAAGGTGGAGCAGGAGTCAGAGAACAGCTTCATAGTGGAACTGCCCGGTGGTACGCTCTTTCTCATCCGCAAGCAGGACAATGAAGGGGCCAGCCACTGGTTTGAGGAAGGCGCAGACAATGAAACGGGCTTTACAAAAGAGCTGGGTATTGCCATTGAGAACGAACTTTGACAATTACCCAGAGTATGTAAGAACTTCCACACCCGCGTGCTGCTATTTTTATTATTTTGTGCGTCATTTAACCCGATGACATGCAGCGCCTGATCATTTTATTTTTATGCTGCCGGGCACTGGCCGCTGGCGCCCAGCACTGTAACATACCCGGCAATACCGTTATTTATAACTACCGCCAGCAGCAGTGGACGTTCACAGATTCCGCAGACGCCCTTGTTACCTCATTGCCCGCCTCCACGTTCAAGGTGGTCAACCTCCTGATTGCCCTGGAAACAGGCGTTATCAAAGACGAAATGGAGGTGGTGAAATGGCCCGGCCATACAGATACAACGCTGTACGGTTACCGGCCTTCCATTTATAAGGACATGACGGTGAAAGAAGCGTTTGAAGTATCCGCCGGCTGGGTATTCATGGAGCTGTCCAAAAAGATTGGGAAGGAGCGCTACCGGCATTACCTCACGGCCTGCCGCTACGGCAATGGCGATCTCAGCCGCAATGACCCTGACTTCTGGAACTATGGCCCTTTTGAGGTCTCGCCGCGCAACCAGGTGGAGTTCCTGGTAAAGGTGTACGAAGAAAAGCTGCCCTTTTCCAAACGCAGCTTCGAGATACTGAAGCGCGTCATGATCACTGAAAGCAAGGACGATCATGTTATCCGCTCCAAAACCGGCTGGACGCGCGTATACGGTAACGACTACGGCTGGTGGGTAGGTTACCTGGAAAAGAAAGACAATGTTTATTTTTTTGCCACCCGGCTGGTAAAAGACCGCAAGGTAATTAACCCGGATTTTTCAAAATGCAGGAGACTGATCACTATACAAAAGCTGAAGGAGCTGAAAGCGATGTAAACTCGCTCCGGCCTTTATTGACCACCTACGCCTATAACATCACCGGCTCCCTGGAAGATGCGCGTGACATGGTGCAGGATGCCTACCTGCGTTTCATGCAGGCGGCGGCGCCGGTAGACAACCCGCGGGCCTACCTGGTGCGCACCGTTATCAACCTCTCCATCAACCGCCAGCAGCAGCGCAAAAGAACGGAATACCCCGGCCAATGGCTGCCGGAGCCGGTGGTTACCCACCAGCCGGATACCGCGCTGCTCCGCAACGACGTGCTTCACTTCTCGCTACTGGTACTGCTGGAAAAACTGAACGCCCGGGAGCGCGCCGTGTTCATTCTCCGGGAGGCCTTTCATTACGGGCACGCTGAAATAGCCGCCGCGCTGGATATTTCAGCCGCCGGCTCCCGGCAGTTGCTGAGCCGCGCCCGCAACAAGCTGCAGGCGCCGCCGGTTGCCGCGCCCCCGCGGCCCCACAAAGATTTCCTGGACAAATACCTGCGGGTGATCAGGCAGGGAGATACCGCGCGCCTGGAAAAGCTGCTGAACGAAGACATCACCGCTATTTCAGACGGCGGCGGCAAAGTGGCCGCCGCGCAAAAACCGGTATATGGCATCCGGGACGTATCTGCCATGCTGCTGGGCATGTTCGGCAAATTCTACCTGGGCGCTGAAGTACAGGCCGGGAGCGTGAACCACCAGCCCGCACTGTTCTATTACCTGCAGGGAAAGCTGATGAACTGCCAGGTGTTCCTGCTGAAAAACGGTGGCGTCAGCGGCGTGTATTTTGTGCGCAACCCGGACAAGCTGCGGGCGCTGGAGAAAAAAGCATGATCCTGTCACACATAACCCCATTGGTTTGTCTTTATACAAAACATATAACAGATGAACACAAGGATCACCACAGCAGATTTGCCCGCCGGCCTGATAGACGCCATGCGCCACGTACAAAAGTATATAGATGATGCGGGCATGGACCGGCGCCTCCTGGAACTGATGCGCACGCGCGTATCGCAGATCAACGGATGCGCCTATTGCCTGGACATGCACCATAAGGAGGCGCTGCATGAAGGGGAAACGGTACAGCGCCTCATATCCGTACCCGCCTGGCGCGAAGCGCCTTACTACAGTCCCAAAGAACGGGCCGTGCTGGCTTTTGCGGAAAGGCTCACCTTTGTATCAGAAGAAAAACACGCGGAAGACCTGCATGAAGAACTGCTGGAGCACTTTTCCAAACCCGAAATTGCCCTGCTGAGCCTGGCCGTATCCCAGATCAATTCCTGGAACAGGCTGATGTGCTCCTTTGGCACACCGGCCGGCAATTACAAGGTAGGGCAGCACAAGTAACCCGGCAATTACAGGGTAGGGCGGCACAAGTAACGCGCAAACCCGCAAGGCAGCGTTTTGTAATGAACAGCGGGCTTCCGGCAAAGAGGCGCTTGCCGTGCGTTTGCGCGGGGGCCACAACTGTCCGTTTCCGGACACCGGCGTTCGCATGTGAACAGGCGGGCGCCGGTGTATGCTCCTGCCAGCAGCCACCATGGCTGGTTGAAGGATATGGCAGCTTTATTGCGGCTTGTTCCCCGCGCTTAAACCACCGTGCCATGTTCAAACACAACCTGCTCATCATTTTCAGGAATTTCAGGCGTTCCAGGAACTCGTTCTTCATCAACCTGGTGGGCCTTTCCACGGGCCTTGCCTGCGTGGTGCTCATTTACCTCTGGGTGAACAGTGAGCTGCAGGTAGACCGGTTCCACCAGGACGGGGACCGGCTGTACCAGGTAATGGAGCATATGCAGCACGCCCATAGCATTGAAACAGCGAGGGCCACTCCTGAACCGCTGGCCAAAGCCCTGAAAGCGGAAATACCGGAGGTGGAGCTGGCGGCGTCTGCCACAGACCCGGCATGGTACGAAAAGTTTACCATCACTACCGGTGACCGCTCCCTGAAAGCAATAGGGCAATTTGTGTCTGAAGATTATTTTTCCATCTTTTCCTACCCGGTGCTGCAGGGAAAATGGTCTGGCCGGAATGACGTGATGATCTCCGCCTCTCTGGCCCGCCGCCTCTTCCATACCACAGAAAACGCCATAGGCCGGCCCTTTGCCTGGCAGCTCGGGGAGTTCAAAGGCGTGGCGGGCGTGGCGGGCGTGTTTGAAGATGTGCCGGCCAGTTCTTCCATGCAGTTCGACTTTGCGCTGTCTGCCGGTATTATCAGGGAGCTGCTGCCGCAAAGCATGCATTGGGGCAATTACAACGCGCTCACGTACGTAAAACTCCGCAAGGGCGCCAACGCCGCGCAGGTCAGCAAAAAGATCGCGGGCTTCGTCAAAACAAAGCACCCCGGTTCCAACATCACCCTGTTCCTCAAACCTTATGCCGAGAGGTATCTCTATGGTACTTACGAGAACGGCCAGCTCACCGGCGGCCGCATTGCCTATGTCAGGCTTTTTTCTATTGTGGCCGTATTCATTCTGCTCATTGCCTGCATCAATTTTATGAACCTCTCCACGGCCAAGGCATCCCGGCGGCTGAAGGAAGTGGGCATCAAAAAAGCGCTGGGCGTTACCCGCCGCGCGCTCATTGCGCAGCATATGGGAGAAGCGCTGCTGATGGCGTTCATTTCGCTGCTGGTGGCCCTATTGCTGGTAGTGGCGCTGATGCCGCCGTTTAACCGTATCACCGGCAAGGAGCTGCACCTGGCGCTGAACGGCCCCATTGTTGCGGCGCTGCTGGCCATCACGATCGTAACCGGCCTGGTGGCGGGCAGCTACCCCGCGCTGTACCTTTCCCGGTTCAACCCGCTGGCCATTCTGAAAGGCCGGCTGCATACCAGCTTCGGGGAATTATGGACGCGCCGGGGCCTGGTAGTGTTCCAGTTCACGCTGTCTGTTATGCTCATGGTGGCCGTTATGGTAGTGTACAAACAGATCGACTACGTGCAAACGCAGCAACTGGGGTACGACCGCGGCAACACCCTTTATTTTCAGCGGGACGGGCGCCTGGCGGATAACCTGGAAAGTTTTATGGCGGAGGTGAGGAACATACCCGGCGTAACCGCCGTGTCTGGCATGGACGATATTGTGGTGGGCACCCATAGCTTTACGGAAGGCCTTCACTGGCCAGGCCGCAAGCCTGACGAGATCATCAAGTTCGAGAATGTGACCGTAGGCCTCGGCGCCATGGAGTTGCTGGGTTTGCAGATGGCGGAAGGGCGCATGTTCTCGAAAGACTTTCCTACAGACAGCAACGCCCTCATCCTGAACGAGGCCGGCGTAAAGGTAATGGGCCTCCGCCACCCCGTTGGCAAAACGGTGAACCTCTGGGGGCAGGACAGGCAGGTGATCGGCGTGGTAAAAGATTATCATTTCGAATCTTTTCACAAGGCGGTGGCGCCCCTGTTCCTCAAAATATCCAACCGGGGCGTTACCAACATACTGGTAAAAATAGCGCCCGGTAAAGAAAGGGAAACAGTGGCCCGCCTGGAGCAGTTTTACACCCGCTACAACCCCGGTTATACCTTTGAGTACAAGTTTCTTGATGCCGCGTACAATGCGTTGTACGATGCGGAAAAAAGAGTGTCTATACTGTCCGGCTACTTTGCCGGGCTGGCCATCCTTATTTCCTGCCTGGGGCTGGTAGGGCTGGCCGCCTTTACAGCGGAGCGGCGATGGAAGGAGATAGGCATCCGCAAGGTGCTGGGCGCCTCCGCTGCCAATATTGTGGCGCTGCTTTCCGGAGACTTTGTTAAACTGGTGCTGGCCGCCATCGTAATAGCCTGCCCCATTGCCTGGTACGCCATGCATGCCTGGCTCAACGGGTTTGCCTACCGCATACAGCTGCAGTGGTGGATGTTTGCCGTGGCCGCGCTGGCCGCTATCTGCATTGCCCTGCTGTCTGTAAGCCTGCAGGCCGTGAAGGCGGCGGTGATGGACCCGGCTAAAAGCCTGCGTTCGGAATGATACTGTCCTCATCAATTTTTAATCCGTTTTTAATCTGCCTTAAAGCCCCTTTTAATACCCGCTCCGGAGCTTTGTGCCAATGAAAAAGCTCTTCATGTTCGGGATCGCATTTTTTTTCTTCTCTGTCAAAGGCCGTGCGCAGGAGGCGCGCCGGCTTACCCTGCAGCAGGCGGAAGCCCTCTTCCTGCAGCAAAACTACCTGCTGCTGGCGCAGCGCTACCAGGTGAGCGCGGATGAGGCCATGGTACAGCAGGCCAGGCTTTGGGACAACCCCTCTTTTTCTTCCACTTTCGGTTTTGGTACACTTGAAAAGGTGCAGCCTTTTAATATGGGCAGCGGCGGGCAATTTGAAGGCGATATAGATCAACTGATACGGCTGGCAGGCAAAAGGAACAAACAGGTGCAACTGGCGCAATGGAATGCTGCAACGTCTGCCGCTGCTTTTAAAGAACTGATGCGCACCCTCCGGCTCCAGTTGCGCGGCAGCTATTACCAGCTGTATTTTCTGAAGGAAACGGAGAAGGTGCTCAAGGAGCAGCTGACCAACCTCCAGATCATCCTGGACGCCTACCATGCGGCAGATGCCAAGGGCAGTGTGGCGCATGCGGACGTGATACGCCTGCAAGCCCTGCAGATAGGCATTGCCAATGATTATACAGACCTGCGCCAGCAGGAGCTGGCCGCTTCGCAAAACCTGCAGCTCATTGTAGGCAGCCCCGGCCCCGTGGAGCCGCTGGTGGAAGGAGACGTGCTGCAGCAATATAAACTCAACGGCTATACGGAACAGGCGCTGGCAGATACCGCCGTGGCCAACCGGCCGGACCTGCAGATGGCGGGCCACCAGCTTAAGATGGCGGAGGTGAACTACCGCCTGCAAAAGGCCATGGCCGTGCCAGACCTTCACCTGGGCGCTACTTATGACCGTAATGGCAGCTACGCCCCGCACTTCATTGGCCTCACCATGGGCATAGACCTGCCGCTCTGGAACCGCAACCAGGGCAACATCAAGGCCGCGGGCAGCGCTGTAAAAGCGCAGGGCGCCACGCTGGAGCAACAGCGCCTCGCCATTGCCGTAGAGGTCAATACCGCCCTGCGCAAGATCAACTTCCTGGAAAAAAGCACCGGCTGGCCGGAGATGAAGCGTTTTAACGGGGAATATGACAAGCTGATAGAAGAAGTGGCCAAAAACTTCCGCAAAGGCAATATTTCCCTGCTCCAGTTCATAGACTACTTCAACAGCTACAGCGATCATGTGAAGCATACCAACAAGTTCCTGAATGACAGGGTGCTGGCCTACGAAGAACTGAATTACGCCACCGGCACGCAACTTTTCAATACCGTACAATGAAATACATCCACCTTCTCCCGGTTTCCCTTTTAATGGCCCTGGCCGCTTTCAGCGGCTGCAAGCAGACCCACGCGGAAGATGCCGAGGCCGCCACCTTTGTGCTGAGCGATACCATGATGGCATCTATCCGTATAGACACTACTGTTATAAAGCCGGTTGAAAGCGAGCTGCGCCTTTCCGGCAAGGTAACGCCGGATATGGGCAAGGTGCTCAAGCTCTACCCGCTGGTGAGCGGCTATGTAAAGAATATCAACGTGCAGCTGGGAGACTACGTGAAAAAAGGGCAGGTGCTGGCCGTGATACAGAGCGGCGAAATTGCGGACTATGATAAACAGCTGACCCAGGCAAAGTCAGACCTGGCCGTGGCCGAAAAAGGCCTCAAGGTAGCGCAGGACCTCTTCCAGAGCCAGCTGGCCACGGAAAAAGATGTGGTGAACGCGGAAGGGGAGCTGAACAACGCAAAGGCGGAAATGGCCCGCATCCGCGAAATGCTCCAGATCTACCGCAAAGGCAATGGCGCCACCTCCGTGGTAACGGCCCCCATCAGCGGCTACGTCATCGAAAAGAACATCAACAACGGCATGGAAATGCGCTCGGACAACAGCGCGCATATGTTTACCATTTCAGAGCTGGATGATGTATGGATCATGGCCAACGTATTTGAAACGGATATTTCGCGCGTAAAGGAAGGTTACCCGGCGGCGGTGACCACCATCAGCTACCCGGAAAAGGTGTTCCACGGCCAGATAGACAAGGTGTACAACGTGCTGGACCCGGATACCAAAACCATGCAGGTGCGCATCCGCCTCAGCAACGAGGGCATGCTGCTCAAACCGGAAATGTTTGCCACCGTGCTGCTCCGCTACCGGGAAGGGAATGAAATGATGGCCATCCCCGCATCTGCCGTCATTTTCGACAAGGGTAAAAACTTTGTGATGGTGTTCAGGGACCGCTATAATATTGAAACGAAGGAAGTAAAGGTCAGCAAATCGCTGAACGACGTATCCTACATTACCAGGGGCATACAGCCGGGAGACAAGGTCATTTCCAGGAACCAGTTACTGATCTATGACGCATTGAACGACTAAACGGCATGAACAGATTCATCAGAAATATTGTAGGCTTTTCGCTCAGGAACAGGTTCTTTGTGTTCTTCATGCTGGCCGTGCTCACTGTGGGCGGCGTGATGGCTTTCCTGCATACGCCCATAGAGGCTTTCCCGGACGTTACCAATACGCAGATCGTGATCGTGACGGAATGGAACGGGCGCAGCGCGGAAGAAGTGGAGCGGTTTGTGACCACCCCCATAGAAATATCCATGAACGGGGTGCAGAAGAAAACCAGCGTGCGCTCCATCACCATGTTCGGCCTTTCTGTGATCAAGATCATTTTTGAGGACGATGTGGAAGACTTTTTTGCGCGGCAGCAGGTCAATAACATGTTGCGGAACGTATCCCTCCCCGAAAGCGTGGAGCCTGAAGTACAGCCCCCGTATGGTCCCACCGGGGAGGTGTTCCGCTACTGGCTCAAAAGCGCGCACCGGGATTCAAGGAGCCTGCTCACCTACCAGAACTGGGTAATAGACCGCCAGCTGCGCAGCGTGCCCGGCGTGGCAGACGTGGTGGCCTTTGGCGGGCAGGAAAAGATATACGAGATCACGGCAGACCCCATCAAGCTGGCTAAATACAACATTACCCCGCTGGAGCTGTACGAAGCCGCCTCCAAAAGCAATATCAATGTAGGAGGAGACGTGATAGAAAAGAACGGCCAGGCCTACGTAGTGCGCGGCATCGGCCTGCTTGACAATATCAGGGACATTGAGAACATCATCATAGAAAATATAGACGGCACCCCCATCCTGGTGAAGAACGTGGCCAGCGTGCAGGAAACCTCCGCGCCCCGGGTGGGGCAGGTGGGCCTTAATGAAATGGACGATGTGGTGGAAGGCATTGTGGTGATGCGGAAAGGAGAGAACCCCGGCGAAGTGCTGGCCCGCATCAAAGACAAGGTAGCGGAACTGAACACCAAAATACTGCCGTCAGACATTAAAATGGAAACCTTCTATGACCGTGATGTGCTGATAGCGTATTGCACCAGCACCGTAATGCACAACCTGCTGGAAGGCATCGTGTTCGTAACGGTCATTGTGTTCATTTTTATGGCAGACTGGCGCACTACGCTCATTGTAGGCATCATCATCCCGCTATCCCTGCTCTTTGCCTTCATCTGCCTCAAGCTGAAAGGCATGAGCGCCAACCTGCTGTCTATGGGCGCCATAGACTTCGGTATTATCATAGACGGGGCGGTGGTAATGGTGGAAGGCATTTTCGTGATGCTGGACCAGAAGGCCAAACATTACGGCATGGAGCGGTTCAACCGCCTGGCCAAAATGGGATGGATCAAAAAAACAGGCGGGGAGCTGGGCAAGGCGGTATTTTTCTCCAAGCTCATCATCATCATTTCCCTGCTGCCCATTTTTTCTTTCCAGAAAGTGGAAGGCAAAATGTTCTCGCCCCTGGCCTGGACGCTGGGCTTTGCCCTGCTGGGCGCGCTGCTGTTCACCCTCACGCTGGTGCCGGTGCTCAGCTCCATATTGCTGAACAGGAACGTCCGCGAGCGGCATAACCCGGTAGTGATATTCTTTCACCGCGCGGTGATGAAAGGGTTTAACTGGACGTACGCGCATAAAAGAACAAGCCTCTTCATAGCCATCATATTCATGGGATTAAGTTTTGCCTCTTCCCGGTTCTTAGGCTCGGAATTTTTGCCCCAGCTGAACGAAGGGGCATTATGGGTGGAGGCGAAACTCCCCATGAGTATGTCGCTGAACGAAACAGTGCAGTTCGTGAGCAAGTTCCGCAAGGAGCTGGGCAGCTTCCCGGAAGTGAACGGCGTGCTGTCGCAGACCGGCCGCTCTAACGATGGTACGGACCCCTCCGGGTTCTATTACGTACAATGCCAGGTCAACCTGAAGCCCAAAAAGGAATGGACGCGCAAGATCACGATGGACGGGCTGGTGGAGGAAATGGACAAACGCCTGAAACAATACCAGGGCGTAGTATATAATTATTCCCAGCCCATCATAGACAACGTGGCGGAAGCCGTGGCCGGCATCAATGCCAGCAACGCGGTGAAGATCTACGGGGATAACCTGGAAGACCTGGACGGCCTGGCCAACCAGGTGATAGCCCAGATAGCGGGCGTGCGCGGCATCAAAGACGTAGGCATTCTCCGCAACGTGGGCCAGCCGGAAATGAGCGTACACCTGGACGAGCAGAAGATGGCCCTTTACGGCGTAAAAACGGCAGACGCGCAGGCGGTGATAGAAATGGCCATTGGCGGCAAAACCGCTACCCAGTTGTACGAAGGGGAGCGCAAATTTGACGTGCGCATCCGCTACGATCAGAATTTCCGCAAAGACGAGGGCGACCTGCGCAACCTGGTGGTGCCCACCATGAACGGCAACAAGATACCGCTGAAAGAAATAGCGGAGATCAAAACGCTCACCGGCCCCGCCTTTATTTACCGGGACAATACCAAGCGCTTCATTGGCGTGAAGTTTTCCGTGCGTGACCGCGACCTGGGCAGCACTATTGCCGAAGCGCAGGCCAGGGTGAACCGGAACATCAAGCTGCCTAAAGGTTATTCCATCGGCTGGACGGGCGAGTTCGAGAACCAGGTGCGCGCCACCAAACGCCTCGGGCAGGTGGTGCCGGTCAGCCTTATTGCCATCTTTATCATCCTGTTCATCATGATGGGCAGCGTGAAAGATGCGGGCCTCATTCTCCTCAACGTGCCCTTTGCCCTCATCGGCGGCATTCTGGCGCTGCACGTTACGGGTATCAACTTCGGGATTTCGGCCGGGGTAGGCTTTATTGCCCTCTTCGGCATCTGCATACAGAACGGGGTGATCCTCATTTCCGTATTCCACAAGAACCTGCAGCATAAAATGCCGCTCAACGATGCCATCCGCAACGGGGTGGAAGAGCGCATCCGCCCGGTGGTCATGACCGCGCTGATGGCCGCTATAGGCCTTATACCGGCCGCGGTGAGCACCGGCATAGGCTCCGAAACGCAAAAGCCGCTGGCCGTGGTGGTGATAGGCGGGCTGGTAACCGCCACCGTACTAACACTGCTGGTGTTCCCCCTCATATTTTTCAGTGCTTATAAACGTAAGCATATTGTTCACAAACAAAATCAAACAACATGAAAAAGATCATGATCCTGATGGCCGCCGCAATGATCACTGCAGGTGGCATCTTCTCCGCCAGCGCACAGGAAAAGGCAACGCCCGCCCCTGTAAAAACGGAACAGGCAAAAACAGGCGCAAAACACGAAAAAAAGGCGCACAAGAGCACAAAGCATGTGAAGCATGCAAAAGCAGTAAAAAAGGCGCAGAAATAGTATTTAGCACAGGTTTTAGTTCGCATAAATAGGTTGATAGAACGATCATGGGGCCGCTGGTCCCATGCGCAATCCTCTCCGCCCTGCCATCAAGAGACTTCGCAGGGCGGATTTTTTATATAACAGTAACGCCGGCCCTTTATGTGTTGGCCATTGCCTGACTGCCATACTGATACTATTTTCATCCTGGCAGCACGAAAACCTATCATATATGCAGTGTAAACCTTATGCAAAACTACCTTAACGCCATATCTTCCCCACATCATCTCCACCTTATCTCCGGATCAAGTCCACGTACCCTTCGCTGATCCTTCAGTTTACACAGGGTTTCCAGCCGGTTGTGGCCCGTAGATGCCCTTGTGCAGGCGTTCTTCCGGCAGGGTAATATAGTGGTATAACTTCCCTCAGGCCTGCCTTGATCTTGCGCTGCGCATCGTGTAAACGTGGTTGTCCGGCCAAAAGAACAGGGATGGCCATAAGACCATCCCTGTTACTTAAAGTAATAACATTCAATGATTTATTCTTCCCCGGCCTCTTCACCGTCCCCATGCCCGAGGATCTCCCGGATGGGCTTCACGGCCTGGTAAATGCCGCGGTTGTAGCGGTTGCCAACTATCACGAGGGTAGTGGAGTCTTTGATAAAGCGGTAAAAAACGGTGTTGTTGCCATGCCACCAGCCGTTGTGGTACACAATGTTGTTCGTACTGTCCGGGTACACGAACAGGCGCCAGCCGAGGCCGTAGTTACGGATGCCGGGCTTTTCGTTGCTGTATGGCTTGAAGGCTTCCTGCAGGGTTTCCGGCTTGAAGAGCTTGCCGGAATAGATGGCCTGGTCCCACTTGAGCATATCCTGCACATTGCTGTAAATGCCTTTATCGCCCACCACGCCGTCAAAGCTGTTATCTGGCTCCACTTTCCAGGAGGAGAGATGGCTGACCGTCTGGTGCGGGCGGGGGGCCTGCGTGGGGTCTGCCACAAAGGTGTGGGTCATTTCCAGCGGGGTGAAAAAGGTCTGCTGCAGGTAGTCAGCGTATGTCTGGCCGCTGGCTTTCTCAATAATGGAGGCCAGCAGCAGGTAGTTGGTGTTGCAATAGTTAAAATGCCTGTCTGGCTGGTACTGCGCGGCGGGTTTATGTACCGTCATCAGCGCTATAACTTCTTCGTTGGTGAGGAAGTGAGATTTGTCCTTGATGAGGCTGTCACAGAAATACAGGTAATTGGGCAGGCCGCTGCGGTGGTTGAGCAGCATGCGCACGGTGATGCCCAGGTAGGGAAAATCAGGGTAGAATTTCTGTACCGGGTCTTCCAGGCCGAGCTTGCCCTTTTCTACGAGAGAAAGCGCGGCCATGCCGGTAAATGTTTTGGAAATGGAAGCCAGCTGGAAAGAGGAGCTGTCTGTAACCGGCACTTTGCCGGCGTGGCTTTCAAGGCCTTCGTAGTGCTCATACAGCACCACGCCCTTACGGGCCACCAGTATGCCTCCGCTGAAGTGCCTGGGGGAGAGGCGGTGTTTTACGAGCGCGTCCAGCTCGCTCCTGATACGCCTGGTCCGGGCGCTGTTCAGGATGGTGGCTTCGTCCACGTCGCTTAATCCAAGGGTGTAAATAGAGGCGGGTTTGCTTTTTGCTTTTTTTTCGCTGTTTTTGTGGGCTGAACTGCTGTTACACCCAATATATATCATGCTACCGGTGGATATGGCCAGGATCGCAATTGCCTTGAAACGGTTCATTTAGTGCTGCTGAATAATAGGTCAGTAATGCAATAAAATCAAGCAATATTCATGCCTGATAACGTAAAAAGCGGGCAAAATATTTAAAAAAACGAAACAACAGGCCACTTTTTTTAAGCAATCTCTAATTTGCCGGGCTTCGTATTTGATTTCTCCTGAAACTCCGCTAGGTTTGTGACACTTTTTATGACAATGCAGGCATAAATTGTCATGTTTGTGTCATGCAGCATTATACCAGAGACCCATGAGCCAGAAAAAATTAACGAGTTATCCGAAAGAGAAGATCAACATCCTTTTATTGGAGAACATTAGTGACGCCGCCCTGGAAGAATTTAAGGAGGCGGGTTATGTCAACAGCCGGAAGGTGAAGGGCGCCTTGAGTGAAGAAGAGCTGATCAAGGAGATCAAGGACGTTCATTTGCTGGGCATACGGTCAAAAACGCAGGTCACGTCGAAAGTATTGGCGGCCGCCAAAAAACTGCAGGCCATCGGCTGTTTTTGCATCGGTACCAACCAGGTAGACCTGAAGAATGCCACCGAGCAGGGCGTGGCCGTTTTTAATGCGCCCTATTCAAATACCCGCTCGGTAGCGGAACTGGTAATAGGCTTGTCTGTGATGCTCATCCGCCGTATCCCTGACAAGAACACCGCCGCCCACAAAGGTAACTGGATGAAGGAATCTACCGGCAGTTACGAGCTGCGGGGCAAAACCCTGGGCATTGTAGGCTATGGCAACATCGGCAGCCAGGTAAGCGTGCTGGCCGAGGCCATGGGCATGAACGTTATTTATTATGATGTGGAAACCAAGCTGCCTATGGGCAACGCCACGCAGGTGCGCACCCTGAAAGACCTGTTTTCCCAGTCAGACATTATATCCCTCCACGTGCCTTCCAACAAGAGCACGGTGAACATGATCAACAAACAGACGCTGAAGCACGCCAAAGAAGGCGCTATTTTCCTGAACTATGCCCGTGGAGAGGTGGTAGTGCTGGAAGACCTGAAGGAGGCGCTGGAGAAAGGCCAGCTCTCCGGGGCGGCGGTAGACGTGTTCCCGGTGGAGCCGGAAAAGAACGGCGCGGCCTTCACTACGCCGCTGCAGGGCCTCCCCAACGTGATACTGACCCCGCACATCGGCGGCAGCACGGAAGAGGCACAGCACAACATTGGCCTGGACGTGAGCAGCAAAATGCTCAACTACCTGGAAAAAGGCGCCAGCTTCGGCTCACACACCGTTCCGGCCCTCAGCGTGCCGGCCATTGAGAACACCCACCGCATCCTGCACATCCATAAGAACGTGCCGGGGGTGCTTTCCGAGATCAACCAGGCCCTCTCCGGCAAAAACATCAACATCCTGGGCCAGTACCTGAAAACGAACGACCAGATCGGGTACGTGGTGCTGGACGTAGACTCCAAACTGTCTCAGGAGGCCTTTGCGTTGCTCAAGGAAGTGAACCATACCATCAAAACGCGCATGCTCTACTAGGGAAACACAAAGCCCGTTATCAGAGAGCGGCCCCGCTATTAAAATACGGATGCTGTAAAAGCGTTCAAACGCATACAACAAGGAAAATTCCCGGCCGCCGCGCCGGGAATTTTTTTATGTGCTGTTTTAGTTTGAGATTTGGCCCTTATTTCCCTTTATGAACAAGTTACTGAAACTGGAAGAAGCGGCCATGTTCCTGCTGGCGCTGCTGATGTTTGCACAGCAAACCGAGTACCCCTGGTGGCTGTTTGCGGCCTGCCTGCTGCTGCCGGACCTGAGCATGATCGGCTATGCGGCTGGCCCCGCAACGGGGGCATACGTGTACAATTTTTTCCATCACAAGGGCGTGGCGCTCCTGACGTATTTTGCCGGCGTCTACTTCGTGAACGAGGCGCTGACGTTTACCGGTATCATCCTGTTTGCCCATGCCTCCATGGACCGGGTATTCGGCTACGGCCTCAAGTTCATGACCGGCTTCAGCGATACCCATCTGGGCAAGATAGGGAAGAAGCAGTAGCGGCTACTGCAAAGGCCCTGTTCTCTCCGCCGGCCAGTTGTCAAAAGAGCTGCTGGTGTACACCTGCCGGTTCAGCGCCCCGGCCGCGCCTGTATTCGCAATAATGACCACGCGGAGCCTGTGGTGCCAGGATTGGGTGGTAGGCGTATTGTTCTGGTCTTTTCTAAGCCTGATATACCCGATGGCCACTTCCGCGGTTACACGAATGTTCCTTTCCGTAGTATAGGGTACCAGCCCCCAGCCACCGCCAAAGTCTGAAGTAAGCACATATACCAGTACGGTACTTGCGTTGAGCACATTGGCGGTAAGCACATTGGGCGCCTGTACGTTGAGGTAGGAGTAAGTACCGGCCGCCGTCCAGGTCTCGCTTGTAATATCTTTCTCGAATACCTTCACATTTGCATTGCCGTTCTGGCCATTTGGGCCGGTGGGGCCTTGCGCGCCCTGTGGCCCCTGCGGGCCGGGCGTTCCAGGCGCTCCCTGCGCGCCCGGCTCTCCCTGAGGCCCTGCAGGGCCTTCTTTGCTGCAAGACAATAACAATAACGGAAGGGCTAACAACAGAATTGAAAACTGTTTCATAAAAAATGCTGTTTTGAGGTGTTATGAATATGGAAGATGAAATAATGTGCGCTTTGTGCCAGATGAGCAATGGGGTTTTTTAACGAATGTAAAGGTACCTGGCCGGGAAAAGAAGGGCAAGCGTAGTTTTACGCTAAAAAAGGTGACGGCCAAAAACATTTGCTTTTGGCCGTCACCGGTGAAAGAATGATCGTATCCAGGGCTACCTCACTACTGTTACATCTCCTTTGATGATAAAGCTGGGCCCGTTATTAGTTTTCTTGTAGGAAAGCCACCATACAAATGTGCCTACATCTACCGGCACGCCTTTGTACGTACCGTCCCATCCTTCGTACATATCCCTGCTCAGGAACACCAGCTCGCCCCAGCGGTTGAAGATGCGCAGCTCATAGTCGTACATCGGGCCTCTCACTATGGGGCGGAACAGGTCGTTCTTGCCGTCGCCATTGGGTGAGAAGGCATTGGGTACTTCCGGTTTGCTGTCACATTCCTTCACATCGATGGTGATCTGGTCTGTGGTGCTGCCGCAATCGTTATAGGCGGTTACCGTGTAGGTGCCGGGCTCCCTTACTTCGATGTAAGCGGTAGTGGCCCCGGTGCTCCACCGGTAAGAGGTGGCGTTCTGTGCGTTAGACTTCAGGATGTAACGGATGCCTTTACAGATGGTGGTATCGTTACCCAGGTTTACCGTGGGCGCGCCGGCTACCCGTACGTTGATACTGTCTGCCAGGTAGCGGTCGCAGTACCTATCCAATATGCCCAGTACGTAGGTGCCGCTTTCAGTGAAGGATTTCACCGGGTTCACGTCACCATCGTTCCAGCGGTAGGAGGCCGCATCCGGATGGCGGGCGTCTATCAGTATGCTGCCGCCCGGGCAGATGATCCGGTCAGGGCCCAGCTCGAACTGGATGTTCGGCCGTTCGGTTACCCGTACCTGTTCCCTCACCACGCAATTATCCCTGTACACGGCTACGGAGTAGTTGCCGGCCCTGCTGACCATGATGGAGTTACCGGTTTCGCCGGTGGCCCATTGTACGCGGCCCGCATTGGTGTTCACCGTGAGCATCACGGACTGGCCGGGACAGATGGACGTATCCCTGCTGAGCGTGATATCCGGCGGCGGGTTCACGGTCACGTTAATGGTATCTATGGTGATACAGCCGTTCTTCATCACGCGCACCCAGAAGGTTTCCTGCGTGCTTACGTTGATAGACGGGGTAGTGGCGCCAGTGCTCCAGAGGTAGGTAGCGCCTGCCACCGTTGCGTCCAGCTTCACGCTCTGGCCGCGGCAGATGGTGGTGTCCGGCAGGTTCACGAGCGGCATGGGTATCACGCCTATCTTGATCTCGTCTGTTGCCGTACACAGACCGTTGCTGACGGTCACGCTATAGGTACCGGCCTGCGTTACGCGGATGCGCTGCGTGGTTTCTCCGGTAGACCATTGGATGTTGTACCCGAAGTTGGCCGCGCCCGCATCCAGCACCATGCCGTTACCGCCGCAAAGGCTGGTATCGCTGCCGAGGTTGACCACCGGCATCTGCTCATAGGTGATGTTATAGGTTACCGGGTCTGACGCGCAGCCGGTAATACCGTCCCGCACAATGAACGTGGCCGAAGTGGCGCCGTTCAGGTTGAAGCGGTTGCTGGACGAGGTGATGGGCGCCTGTACCGCGTTGGCCGGCGTTACGCTTACCAGGGTGTACGTGGGCCTGTTCACCGTGCCGCTTGTTCTGAGGGTGATGAACGGATTGCTGGAGCAGTTCACGATGGTTTGCGGCAGCAGTTCCGGCCTCGGGCAGGGCAGTACAATGATGCGCTGCGTTACTTCGTTGGACATATTGCCGCAGGCGTCTGCTACCCTCCATCTGCGGATGATGGTATAGCCGTTGCAGATATCTTTCTCGTACGGATCTACCGTGTACCGCACCCGTTTCGGGAAGCTGGGGTCACAGTTGTCTGTGGCTGTAAGCTCTATCATGCCTGTGGGCACCGGCGCACCGCAGTTCACGGTAATATCTGCCGGGCCGCCGGCAATTACGGGGCCGGTGGTGTCCGTTACGGTGATCACCTGGCGTATCACGGCGGTATTGCCGCATTCGTCTTTCGCCGTCCAGGTATTGATGAGGCGATAGTTGTTGGCGCATGCGCCCGGTATGTTCTCCCGTTGCTGCGCGTGTGTCACCCTCACGTTGTTGGGCCTGCTGCAGTTGTCTGTAGCGGTCATCACCATGGGTGCGGGGATGGCGTCACATTCTACCGTGATGTCTGCCGGGGCAGGGGTGGTGAATACCGGGGCTACATTGTCTTCTACGGTGATCACCTGCGTAGCCACGGCTACGTTGCCGCATTCGTCCGTTGCCTTCCAGGTGCGGGTCAGCCTGTAGTTGTTGGGGCATGACGCGGAGAGGTACGTTTTCACGAAGCTGTATTTCACCGTTACGTTGTTCATAGAACAATTGTCTGTAGCGGTCATTACCGGTGCGGCGGGTATAGCGTCGCAATTTACGGTGAGGTTGGCCGGCGGCAGCAGGTCAAACACCGGCGGTGTTTTGTCTTGTACCGTCAGTACCTGTTGAACCGTGGTGCTGTTACCGCATTCATCTGTAGCCGTCCAGGTGCGGATGAGGCGGTAGTTGTTCACGCAGGCGCCCGGTATGTTCTCTCTCGTTTCGTTCTTCACAATGCGAACGTTATTGGCCGCGGAGCAATTGTCTGTTGCCATCAGGTCAGGCTGTGCCGGTATGGCGCTGCATTCTACCGTGGCGTTGGCCGGGGCGGAGGTAGTGAACACCGGTTTGGTGTTGTCTACCACGGTGAGCACCTGCTCAATGGTCCTGCTGTTGCCGCATTCGTCCGTAGCCGTCCAGGTGCGGATGAGGCGGTAATTGTTCACACAGGCGCCCGGTATGTTTTCGCGGCGTTCTGCCTTGTTGACCACTACGTTGTTGCCGCTGCAGTTATCCGTAGCCGCCAGGTCTGGCTGTGCCGGTATGGCACTGCATTCTACCGTGGCGTTGGCCGGAGCGGCGGTCACAAAGGTTGGCGCGGTGCGGTCTGTTACGGTAAGCACCTGCTGTACGGTGGTGCTGTTGCCGCATTCATCAGTAGCCGTCCAGGTACGGATGAGGCGGTAGTTGTTCACACAGGCGCCCGGAATGTCTTCCCTGCGCTCGTTTTTCACAACGTTTACCAGGTTGGACGGGGTACAGTTGTCCGTTACGCTCAGGTTTGGCTGCGCCGGAATGCTGCTGCACTCCACGGTAGCGTCTGCCGGTACGCTGCTGGTGAACGTGGGCCTTGTATTGTCTACCACCGTCAGTACCTGCCGTACGGTTGTGCTGTTGTTGCACTCATCTGTTGCCGTCCAGGTGCGGATGAGGCGGTAGTTATTGGCGCATGCGCCCGGTATGGTCTCTTTCACTTCGTTCCTCACCACGGTAACGCGGGCGGTAGCGGAACAGTTGTCTGTTGCCGTCAGCAGCGGCTGCGCGGGGATGGCGTTACACTCCACCGTTGCGTCTGCCGGTACCGGCATGGTGAAAGTGGGCGCCGTGTTATCCTGCACGGTGAGCACCTGTGTGAGCGTGGTGCTGTTGTTGCACTCATCTGTAGCCGTCCAGGTACGGATGAGGCGGTAGTTGTTCACGCAGGCGCCCGGTATGTTCTCCCTTGTTTCGTTCTTCACGATCCGGATAACATTGGAAGCCGTACAGTTGTCTGTAGCCGTAATATCCGGCTGCGTGGGGATGGCGTTGCACTCTACCGTGGCGTTTGCCGGAACAGGCAGGCTGAATACCGGTGCAGTTTTGTCCTGTACGGTAATGGTCTGCGTAAGGGTGGCGCTGTTGCCACATTCGTCCGTAGCCGTCCAGGTGCGGATGAGGCGGTAATTGTTCACGCAGGCGCCCGGTATGTTCTCTCTCGTTTCATTCTTCACCACGCTGACCATGTTGGCGGCAGAACAGTTGTCTGTTGCTTGCAGGTCAGGCTGGCCGGGGATGGCGTTACATTCTACGGTAACGTTGGCCGGGGCGGCGGTGGTGAATACCGGGGCGGTTTTGTCTACCACGGTGATCACCTGCATAACGGTGGTGCTGTTGTTGCACTCATCCGTTGCCGTCCAGGTACGCAGCAGTTTGTAGTTGTTGGCGCAGGCGTCAGGGATGTCTATCCGCTGCTGGTTATAATTGATCCTGATGCCGGCCGCCGGGCTGCAATTGTCGCGGGCGGCCATTTCGGGCGCGTCAGGGATGGCGTTACATTCTACCGTGGCATCCGCGGGGATGGTAGTCGTAAACACGGGCTTGGTTCTGTCTCTTACCGTGATGGTCTGTGTCAGTACGGTTTCGTTGCCGCATTCATCTCTGGCCGCCCAGGTGCGGATGAGCTGGTAATTGTTGGCACAGCTGCCGTCTATGCGCTGCTGGTTTTTGGTAACAACAACGTTGTTGTCCGCAGAGCAATTGTCTGTTGCCTCCAGGTCTTCATGATCAGGCACCTTGTCACATTCCACTTCCAGGGTGGCCGGTACCGTGGTGGTGAAGGTGGGCGCTTCAATATCCTGTACGGTGATGGTCTGCGTTACGATGGTTTTGTTATTGCATTCGTCAGTAGCCGTCCAGGTACGTATCAGCTGGTAGTTGTTGGCACAGGCGTCCGGGGCGCTCACGCGCTCTTCCTCATAATCCACCTTCACCTTGGCAGCCGGGCTGCAATTATCTGTGGCCTCCATTTCCGGGGCGTCGGGCACCGCATCACATGCTACCGTTATGTTGGCCGGTGTGGCAGTGGTGAAAGCAGGAGGAGTGTTATCTACCACGGTAATGGTCTGGGTAATGGTGCGTGAATTTTTACATTCGTCCATAGCCGTCCAGGTGCGCACCAACAGATAGCTGTTAGCGCAGGCGCCGGGGATGGCGTGCCTGGTCTCACCTTTCAGTACGGTCACCTTGTCGTCCGGGCTGCAGTTGTCTGTAGCTTCCATGTCTTCCTGGTCAGGTACAGCGCTGCACTCAACCGTTCTGTTGGCCGGGGCGGACAGGGTGAATGTGGGCGCCTGGGTATCTCTCACGGTAATTACCTGTGTTACGGAAGCGGTGTTGCCGCATTCGTCCTTGGCCGTCCAGGTACGGGTGAGGATATAATTATTGGCGCAATCGCCGTTGGTGCGTACCTGTGTTTTTTCCGTAACGATATTGGCCGTGCTGCTGCAATTGTCTGTTACCGGGATGTCGTCAAAGTCAGGAACAGCATCACATTCTACCGTTACATTAGCAGGAGTGGGGGCGCCGAATACCGGCGCGGTCTTGTCTTCCACAGTCAGTATTTGCGTATGCGTAACACTGTTGCCGCAAACATCCGTGGCCGTCCACGTTCTGATGATCCTGTAATTATTGGCGCAGGCATCGGTAATGGCTTCAATGGTCTGGGCCGGTACCACGATGGCAGTAGAGCAGTCATCGCTGGCGGTAAGCGTTTCCATGTCAGGGATGTTGCTGCATTCTACCGTCCGGTTGGCCGGCAAGGCCTCATTGAATACGGGCGCTTTGGTGTCTTTCACCTCAATGGTCTGGGATACGGTGGTGATCTTGTTACACTCGTCCGTAGCCGTCCATGTTCTGGTGATCACCTGGCCGCAAGCGGTAGTGGTAACATCATCGCTGTGCGTAACCGTGAAGCTGAAATTATCCGGGTGGCTGAAGGTAGGCTCATCAAAGAGCAGGGTGTAATCTTCACCATCCTCACATTCCACCACCTTGTTCTGGCCCTGGGTCTCTACCACCGGCGCGGCATCTGTTACCCTGATCGCTATCACATTGCTCACAGACTCGCAGGGGCCTGATGTTACTGTTCTCCTGAACCAGGTGGTAACAGCAATTACACCAGGGTTATAGTTGATGCCGGTTGCGCCGGAAACAGGTGTAAAGCCGGCAGTAGCACTAGTGGTGCTGCTTTCCCACAGGTAGATGTAGGTGCCGTTGCCGCCCGTTGGCGCAGTGCCGGTCAGTTCGGCGGCTGCCGTGTTGGGGCAGATCACCTGGTTGTCTGTGATCGTATTGTTGGTTATCGGGTTCCTGTTGGTGAGGGTCACCTGGTCTGTAGAAGCCGTACAGGGGCCGTTGGTCACCGTCCAGGTGAGTGTTACGGTCTGTCCGGCAGGCAGTGTTACGGATGCGTTGCGGTCTGACCAGCTGCTGATGGATGCGCCCGCGGGGAGCGTACCGCTCCACAGGCCTGTACCCACGGTGGGTGCTACGGCAGCGAGGGAGAACTGGTCATCGTCACAATGTTCCTGGTCAGCACCAGCGTCAGCGGTAGAGGGATCTTCGTACACGTTCACGGTTACGGTAGCACATACGGTGTTGCCGCAAGGGCCACTGCTCACTGCTTTAACATAGTAGGTAGTGGTAACAGTGGGCGTAACGGATATGGACGCCCCTCTGTCTACTTCGGTACCATTGCAGCTACCGGTATACCATACCCACTCGGCACCGGTACCGAGGGTGCCAGATACGGTGAGGGTAGCGGAGTTACCCACGCAGATGTTGATGCTGGGCACGGCAATGGTGGGCGCGGTAGAAGGCTCTTCAATGGTGACAGTGAAGGGCTGGGTGCTCTCGCAACCTACGGCATCACGAAGCGTCAGAGTGAAGGTGTAAGTACCTTCCTCTACACCAGCAGGCAGGTTTACAGACAGGGGACTGGCGGCAAGCGTTTGCCCGGTGATGTTGGTGAAGCCAGGCATCGGGTTAGCGCCGGCAGCCCTGATGTCATACAGTGATGCCACCCCAGCCGTAGCGTTGTAGCTGAGGCTGAAGGTAGTTTCTGTGTTACAGATAGCGGCCACGTTCTGCACGGTGAATACCGGTGTTACGCTCACGGTAACCGCAATGATGTTGCTGGTACTGGAGCACTCGCCGGAGGTCACTATCCTCCTGTAATAAGTAGTAGTGGTCAGTGCACCGGGAGCGTAATTAGCCCCGGTAGCGCTGGGGATATTCACAAAGGTAGCGGGATCATTAGAAGCGCTGCTCTGCCATTGGTAAGTATAGGTACCATTGCCACCAGCGGGTGTAGTGCTGGTAAGTTGGTCTGGTGTAGTGTTGGGACAGATAGCCTGGTTGGCACTGATGGTGTTGTTGCTCAG
>NZ_QXMH01000005.1 GCF_003568665.1 Chitinophaga alhagiae | reverse complement strand
TCTGTCCTGCAGGCAGCGTTACGGAAGCGTTGCGGTCTGACCAACTGCTGATGGATGCACCTGCAGGGAGCGTGCCGCTCCACAGGCCGGTACCCACGGTAGGGTTGGCGGCGGCGAGGGAGAACTGATCATCGTCACAATGTTCCTGGTTATTGCCTGCGTCAGCGGTAGAGGGATCTTCGTACACGTTCACGGTTACGGTAGCACATACGGTGTTACCGCAAGGGCCGCTGCTCACTGCTTTTACATAGTAAGTAGTGGTAACGGTGGGCGTAACGGATATAGAGGCCCCTCTGTCTACTTCAGTGCCATTGCAACCGCCGGTGTACCATACCCACTCAGCCCCGGTACCGAGGGTACCTGATACGGTGAGGGTAGCGGAGTTGCCTGCGCAGATGTCGATGCTGGGCACGGCAATGGTGGGGGGAGTAGATGGTTCGGCAATGGTCAGCTCAAACGTAGTTTCCGCATCACAAATACCGGTGGTACCCGCATTCTTCCTTACAACAGCACGGAAGGTATAAGTACCGGCAGGAGCAGATGCGCTGTAAGGTATAGAGAAGCTGGAGCCGCTCAGGGTAACGTTCATGACATCCGTGAAGCCCGGCAGCGGGTCTTCTGCTATCAGATCGTACCTGGCGGGTGTGCCGGAAGTGGTGAACGGTATGCTGAACGTGAGATTGGACGGGTCTATACAACGGCTGGCGTCTGATACGGCAATGGTAACAGGCGGCAGTACATTGAGCGTTACGTTCACATATTTTGGCGGACAGGTACCGGTGCCGGTAGGGCCGCTCACCGTCCACCGCACGGTGGCGGTAGTAATGCCATTGAGCAGGCTGATGGGCGCGGCAGGGTTGTTCACCTCTGCCGGGTCTATATACACGTTGGCATTGGCGGGCGTTACCGTCCACCTGCCTGTATGGCCGAGAGACGCGTCTGGCGTATTGGCGTCCATCACAAAGTCCGGGGAACACTGTGTGATGTTATTAGCTGCCACAGTAGCCACCGGGTTGGTATTGAGCCTGAACACCCTTTCCGCGGTGGTAGAGCAGGTGGTGCCGTCTGCCGTTACCGTCAGCCGTATTGTTACATCCGTATTCAGCGGCATGTTGGTCAATGTCGGCATATTGGGATTGGTACCGTTCGGCGTAATGGTAGCGCCGTGCGGATCGCCCACAATTTCCCAGGTAGCGGAGTAGCCGGTTTGCAGGGAAGCGGTGAGCGTAAAGTTCTTGGTTACGTCAGAACATTGTATGGGCGATGTAGTGGTAATAACGGCCGGGATGGTCCTGGCAGACGTTATATCAATATCATCAGTGATCACGCAGACGCCGTTGGTAACGGTTACCGCGTAATTCTGTGTAGCATTGCCTGTAGCCGGCGATGTAATGTCAATGGTCTGTGTGGTCTGGTTGCCGGGCGTCCAGCGGATGGAGTAGGCGGCGTTGTCTGCACCGGCATCGAGCGTAACGGGCGTGTTCACGCACACTCTCATATCCGGGCCAAGTTCTACTACCGGCCTTTCGTCTACAATAATTTCAGCGCTGGTAGTTCTGTAACAAATACGGGGAGTATGCGTGGTAGGCTCATTACCGTATTGTACTGAACCGGTTACCGTATAGGTACTAGTCACGCTGGGGCGTACGTAGATCTCGTTGGCCGGTTGCGGTGTACCTTCCGGCCATGGCGTTACTATGTCAGGCCCCGTGAAAACGAATGTTTCATACCCGTCTTGCGAAGGCGTTTTCAGGTAGTTGGCCGTCAGCTTCGTCATATCGCCCTGGCATATTCTGCCTGCCGCGGTAAGGCTGGGCATTTCCAGGATGCGCAGTGTTACGAAGTTGGACGGTGTATAACAGCTCCGCCCGCTGCCCTCGTTGCCGGCTTCAATTACCATTAGCCTGTAGAGGTATGTGTTCTTTTCCGGAAGTGTACCGGTAAGGATGCTCAGCGTAGGCGTGGTGGCACCGGTATAACCGGGATCTGATGGCGATATCAACTGCCAGTCGTTACCATCCTGTTTGTTGATCTCCCAGGAGTATACGGGGTTGGTGAAATAGTCAGCAGGTGTAATGACAGAAGTAAGGGTCAGCGCCGCACCGGGACAAACAAGGTTGTCTGTTACAAACTCGCCATCAATATAGGAGTGGATCCTGGGGCCGCAATATTTAAACTCGATGTCATCTATCGCAATGTCGTTACCGCAACCACCTGGGTTGTTATTCGCGATCTCCACCCACACTGATTCCTGGCCGCCGGCCAGTTCCACGGTACCGCCAAACTGTTGCCAGCCCGCCAGCCGCTGCTCTTCTGCAGAGAGATCGGGCCGGGAGAGGTCCATAGACACGTCGTTGGTGTTGAACTGTTTGATGATGGCATTGGTGACAGCGTTCCTGATAATGAAAGTAACCCCTGCATAGCGGTAGGGGTTGGCGTCAGTGTTTTGGCAGACATTGTCCAATACTTCTCTGGAGTTCAGGTTAATGAACCAGGCGGAGAAATTATACTTTGCTCCCGGGCAAAGGTCGGTTACCAATCTTTTATAGAATGTTTTTTTCTCGTAAGACGAGTTGGCGATCAGCATACCGCCGCGGCCGTTCCGCGTGTGGTCTTCCACATAGTCCCATTGTGTTTTACCGCCGTCCTGCGAGTTCCAGTGAATGCTGTACCAGTTGTCAGCCAGGTCCGGGCCTTCTTCATCAAACTCGTATTCAATAGTAGCTACCGCGGGGTCTACGCGCCTCCTTGCATTATCCCCGATAGGGAATTGACCGAAGGTTTCCTTAAAGTCCGAAGAAGGTGAGAAATCGCCCTGACAAACTTCCATGGTACAATCTTCCACTTCGATCTCTGCTGTTTCCTCATAGTAGGAGCTGCTATTTCTATACACACGGGCCCTGAGCGAATATACGCCCGTCTGCATGAGGTTAATGGTCATGGACTGCCCTTTGGAGCCTATATACCGGAACAGTGGTGCATTGGCCGCCGAAGGGGTATTATTGGATGTCTGGTTAACGATTGAACCATCAGGCAGCGTGATCTGCCAACGCACATGGTCTACGGTGCCTTTATCGGACCGGAAAGCGCGAACGCTGGCGTAGGCATCCAGGCACACTTTTCTGGGGTAGGTTATATATGCGCTTTGCGCATCCGCCGTTAGTGTGCCTGTTAATATAAATAATAGGAATAGGAGTAAAAATCTTCTCATTGTCGCAACAATTAGGTGAAACATTAGCCTTGTAAGGGAAAAATACAGGGCAGGTCACAGCCGGAAGGGCAGGAGGTGTCTGTTGATGTAAATTGTTTGGAACAATGAGGGGCGTTGGATGAATGGCCCCATTTCACAGGTGTAAAGAATCGATTTCATAGGCTTCGGTTATTCGGTACTTCAATAGGTATATGGATCAAATTTGAATTTATCTGAAATTAAAATTAATGATAATATAGGAATAACAAAAATAGGAATTTCCCGCAAGATGCTAAAAAAGCATGTTATTGCTGTTTATAAAGTATGAGGCGATTTGAGAGTCAAGCCTTTAATCAGGTGGAAAAAATGTTAACTTTTTTTTGGGCAGGGAGGAAATAAATGAATTTTTTTGCCTGGCGTGCGACTTTTATCAAATAATTAGCTACCTTTGCAGACCAAATTCGTAGTATAATGCCTAAAGTAAAGACTCATAGCCGTGCGAAGAAGACGTTTACGGTGACCGGCAGCGGGGCGATCAAACGCCCGAAGGCTTACAAAAGTCACTTGTTGACTAAAAAGTCCAACAAAAGAAAACGTTCACTGAGAGGGAGCACCCTGGTGGCTGATGCAAATCTGAACCTGGTGAAGCGTATGCTCGTACTTCGCTAATCTCATTTTATTCACTAAACAAGTTTTAAAAAGCATAACATGCCTCGTTCAGTAAACGCAGTTGCGTCCAGAGCCAGAAGGAAAAAGATCCTGAAACAAGCGAAAGGCTTCTACGGTAAACGTAAAAACGTCTATACCGTTGCCAAGAACGTTCTGGAGAAAGGCCTCACTTATAGCTATGTTGGTCGCAAACTGAAGAAAAGAGAATACCGTACTCTCTGGATTGCCCGTATCAACGCTGCAGCCAGGGCTGAAGGTCTGACTTACTCTCAGCTTATTCACAGATTGACAGAAAAACACATCGGCCTGAACAGGAAAGTACTGGCTGATCTGGCAATGAATGAGCCTGAAACTTTCAAAGGCCTCGTAGCCTCCGTGAAATAGGACTTTTACATTCAAGTATACAAGAGCCGGTAACTAGCGTTTCCGGCTTTTTTGTTTTATGCATCCCCCCGGCCGGCGGGGCAAGGGTACGCGGTATCACATCCTGAATACCCTGTAATGCGCTTCCCACCGCATTTCCGGTATCCCGTTCTTCGGAAAAATCCCCACCACGGCAGAACCGCTGCCGCTCATAGTGGCAAATACGGCCCCATGGCGGTACATCTTTTCCTTAATGCCCCCAATCACGGGGTAAGCGGCAAATACCGGCGTTTCAAAATCGTTCACCAGCTGTTCCTTCCAGGCGGTTACGTTGGCCCAGTCTACCTTTTCAAGCGGCAGAGCAGGGGCGCCGGGCGTCAGCTGCCCAAAGGCCCAGCCCGTATTAACGTGGATACAGGGGTGTACCAGTAAAAAAGACCATTGGCTCAGGTCCAGCGGCAGGGGCGTTATCAGCTCCCCGCGGCCACGGGCCATGCAGGGCGTATTCCTGATAAAAAAGGGGCAGTCGCTTCCCAACCGGGCCGCATAGGCTTCCAGTTGCGCTACAGACAGGCCCAGATTGTACCGGGTATTGAGAATGCGAAGGGTAAAAGCCCCGTCTGCCGAGCCGCCGCCCAACCCGGCCCCGATGGGAATGTTTTTGTGAAGGTGCATGTGTACCGCCGGCAGTTGGGGAAAGTTCTGCTTCAGGAGATCATAGGCTTGCCGGCAAAGGTTGTTGCCTTCATCTCCGGGAATTTCTATGCCGCTATGGGAAAAAATGGGCTCTTCGGCCGTTACGATCTCGAGGGCATCGTACAGGGGCAGGGGGTAGAAGACGGTTTCCAGGTCGTGAAAACCATCGGCCCGCTTTTGCAGCACGTGTAAACCCAGGTTGATCTTGCAATTGGGAAAAAGGACCACAGCGTTATTTACTTTTTCGGCTATTGATCTCGTCTCGGATGGCAATGGCCCTGATATAGTCTTCCTGCTCCAGCACCTCCTGCAGCAGGGTGTTCAGCTCGTCCAGGTTCAGGGCTTTGAGATCGTCTTCCGCACCTTTCTCATGTTCGGAAATGGCAGGGCTGCCGGCCGGTTTGGCTGCTTTCTTGCCCGCAGGGTCGTCCAGCAGAATGCCGGCGCTGTTGAGGATGTTCTCGTACGTATAAATGGGGCAGCCAAAGCGCACCGCCAGCGCCAGGGCGTCTGAGGTGCGGGAGTCTATCTCGATGGTATCATCATTATTGGAACAGATCAGCTTGGAATAAAAGATCCCCTCCTGTAAATTGCTGATTATAACTTCATGTAATTCAATATTGAATGCATTCATGAAGTTTTTCATTAAATCGTGCGTCAGGGGCCTGCTCGGCTGCATTTTTTCCAGCGCTACCGCAATGGCTTGTGCCTCAAACCCGCCAATTACTATCGGCAAACGTCTTAATCCGTTCACTTCTCCAAGCACCACGGCGTAAGAGTGGGTTTGTGTAATACTATGCGACAAAGCAACTATTTCCAATTCTATTTTTCTCATACTGTCATTACGCGTTAGCGCTCACGTTTATTTCGGAGTAAGACGTGAAGTTAGAAAAATAATCGATATCTAAAAAGCGCTGGCCGTAGACAATTGGCAGCCAATCCATTTTCAGGCGCCCTGAACGCCCGGCAGACCGGCGGCCCATCTTCCACGGCCAACGAGACATAATTAATTTCCTTTATATTTCTTGACGGCCTCGGTCAATTTGGGCACTATCTCAAACGCGTCGCCCACTATACCGTAGTCTGCCGCCTTGAAGAAGGGGGCCTCGGGGTCTTTATTGATCACCACTATCACCTTGCTGCCGTTAACCCCTGCCAGGTGCTGTATGGCGCCTGAAATACCAATAGCCACGTACAGGTTGGGCCGTACGGTAAAGCCCGTCTGCCCAACGTGCTCATGGTGCGGCCTCCAGCCGGAGTCAGCCACGGGCCGGCTGCAGGCGGTGGCGGCGCCCAGGGCATGGGCCAGGTCTTCTACCATCCCCCAATTTTCGGGCCCTTTCAGGCCTCTGCCGCCGCTTACTACTATTTCAGCCTCGGTCAGGGGCACTTCCCCGCTCACGGTTTCCGATTTCACCACTTTTACCCTGAAATCCGCGTCATTTACGGCGGGGCTGAAAGCCTCCACGGCCGCGGTGCCGCTGCCGGCTTCCAGGCTGAACGTGTTGGGCAGTACGGATATGATCTTCTTTTCGGAGGTAATATTCACATTGGCAAAGGCCTTGCCGGAAAACACGTTCTTCTTCACCACAAAACCGCTGGCCGTATCGGGCAGGGAAATGGCGCCGGCCACCAGGCCCGCTTTCAGCCGCGCCGAGAGCTGCGGCGCTATGGCGCGGCCGGAAAAGTTATGAGAAAAAACAACAATGCCGGCATTTTCTTTGGCTACCGCCTCGGCCAGCACCTTGGTGACCACCCCGGCTTCCGGTTCGTTCAGCCGGGCATCGGCCGCATGCAGCACCTTTGCGGCGCCATATTGGCCCAGCAAGGCCAGTTCTTCAGCGGCCACTTCACCCAGTACTACGGCCGTGGCGGCGGTACCGGTCTGCTGCGCTACTTTGGCGCCGTACTGCACGGCTTCCAGGGCTGATTTCTTGATCTTTCCTTCAAACTGATCGGCAAATATGATAACAGACATCTGATTAGGTTTAATAAGTAAAAAATAGCAACAACCGGCCTTGTCTAGATCACCTTGGCCTCTTCGTGCAGCAGTTTCACCAGCTCTTCCACGTTATCCGCGGGTATCATCTTTACGCCGGCCTTGGCGGGCGGCAGCTCAAAAGATACAATGGCGGTAAGGCTTTCGGCAGCCACAGGCTCAATTACTTTCAGCGGTTTTGTACGGGCGGCCATAATGCCGCGCATGTTGGGAATGCGGGCTTCCGCCATTCCTTTCTGGCAGGATACCACTACGGGCAGGCTCACTTCACACACTTCTTCACCGCCTTCTATTTCGCGGCGCAGCGTGGCGGTTTGCCCGCTAAGGTCAAATTTCGAAGCAATGGAAACATAGGGCAGGCCCGTCAGTTCGGCCACCATGCCGCCAATGCCGGAGCCGTTGTAGTCAATGGTTTCCTTGCCGGTGAAGATAATATCGTAACCCTCCTGTTTGGCATGGGCCGCAATCTGGGAGGCTATATAAAAACTGTCAGCACTGTCTGCGTTTACACGGAAGGCCTCGTCTCCGCCCAGCGCCAGCGCTTTGCGGATCACGGGCTCTGTGTCTGCGCCGCCTACCGTTATCAGGTGTACCGTTGCGCCCTGCGTTTCCTTCAATTCCAGCGCCCGTACCAATGCGTACCACTCGTCATACGGATTGATGATGAACTGCACGCCGGCCTCACTGAATTTCGTGTTGTTGTCTGTGAAAGCTATTTTTGCAGTCGTGTCGGGCGTTTTACTGATACATACTAATATCTTCATAACCGTAAACTGTTTTGTTTAAAAATGCAGTGTAGGCAAATATATGGGATTTAGGTATTCAGCCCGTCCGCTTTTAAAATTAGCATGTACATGGACAGAATAGCACAACTGAAAGCATTTTTGGAAGGCAGTCCGGGAGACAGCTTCCTGCAGCACGCACTGGCGCTGGAATACATCAAGCTCAAAGATGATGCCGCCGCCCGTGGCGTTTTTGAGGCCCTCCTGGAAAAAGAGCCCGGCTATGTTGGTTCCTACTACCACCTGGGCCGCCTGCTGGAGCGAACGGGGGAGCGCAATGCGGCCATTGCCGTGTACGAGAAGGGCATGAGCGTAGCCCGTGAAGCGCGTGATATGCATGCCTACAACGAACTGCAGGCGGCCTATGAAGATTTGACGGACGAATAATGCCCAACCGGATGACAGAACAGTTTACACATTACATAGCCACGGAGCGGCTTTTTGACCCCGCCACACCGCTGCTGCTGGCCGTAAGCGGCGGGCTGGATTCCGTAGTGCTCACGCACCTCTGCGTACAGGCAGGCCTGCGTGTGGAAGTGGCGCATTGCAACTTCGGGCTGCGCGGCGCGGAGTCTGACCGTGACGAAGCCTTTGTTCGGCAACTGGCAGCTGCCAGCGGTTTGCCTGTTCATGTGAAACACTTTGATACCACAGCTTATGCCGCCTCACGGCAATGCTCCATACAGGTGGCCGCGCGGGAACTGCGCTACGCCTGGCTGGAAGAGCTGCGGCAGCAGCGGGGAATGGCCTTTATTGCTACCGCCCATCACATGCAGGACAATGTGGAAACCTTCTGGATGAATATCTCCAAGGGCACCGGCATGGCGGGCATGCACGGCATACTGCCGCGGCAGGGCTGCCTGGTGAGGCCGCTGCTTTTTGCCACGCGGGAGGAGATTGCCGCGTATGCGGCGGCAAACGGGCTGCAACATGTGGAAGACAGCTCCAATGCAACGGACAAGTATACGCGAAACTATTTCCGCCACCAGGTATTGCCGAAACTGGAAGCTGTTTTTCCCGAAGTAGTGAAAAACACCGGCGCTACCATACTGCGTATGCGGGAGGCTGAAACCCTTTACCGGCAAGCCATTGAGGTACACCGTAAAAAACTGGTGGAGCAGCGGGGCGCGGAGCATTTCATACCTGTGCTCAAACTGCAGAAAGCCGTGCCGCTGGCCTCCATCTTGTATGAACTGCTGAAACCCTTTCATTTCAGCCCCTCACAGGTGCAGCAGGTGCAAGACATGCTCGGCAGCGGGCCGGGCAAATGGATAGCTTCTCCCACGCACCGCCTGGTGCGGGACAGGAGCTGGCTGATCATTACCCCGCTGGAAGCGGCCAGCTCGGCGCATTTTGTCATAGAAGAAGGGCAGGAGGTATTATTGCTGCCGGAAGAAGCGGAAATCAGGATGCAGGTATTGCCGGCGGAAAATACCGCGCTGCCCGCATCGGCAAACATAGCCAGCCTGGACAAAAGCCGGCTGGAATTTCCGCTGCTGCTGCGCAGATGGAAACAGGGGGATTATTTTTACCCGCTGGGCATGGAGAAAAAGAAAAAGCTCAGCCGCTTCTTTATTGATCAGAAACTCTCACTGCCGGAAAAGGAAAAAATATGGGTACTGGAATCCCGGCACCGCATTGTATGGGTGGCCGGCATGCGTATAGACAACCGTTTCAAAGTAACTCCTTCCACAAAAGAGATCTACCGGCTGCAGCTAAAAAGAGGGGCTCATTAATTTGGCGATGAATATCTTGAACAGCTCTGGTTTGAGCACAATGGGGAATACCAGGCCCAGCACGGCGCCCCAAAAGTGAACATCGTGACCGATATTGTCCATGCCGCGTTTGGACATGTACCAGGAGTAACCCAGGTACAGTACCGCAAAGATCACGGCCGGAATGGGGATCAGCCCAAAGGGATAAATGGTGTACCACGGCTCAAATATCACAATAGAGAACAATACGGCGGAAACGGCGCCGGAAGCGCCAATGGCCCGGTAGCCGAAGTTTTCCCGGTTCCTGAAATAAGTAGATACCTGCGGCAGCACCAGGCCCAGCACATACAGCAGCAGAAAATAAATTTTGCTGCCAAAAACAACGGCATAGATCTGCTCCATGGCCTGCCCGAAAAACCAGAGGGTGAGCATGTTGAAGATAAGATGCATATAGTCGTTATGCACAAAGCCTCCTGTCAGAAAGCGGTACCACTGGTTACGCTCGTGAATCATGTAAGGCCAGAAGCTCAGTTTGTCTATCTGGTCAGGCCTGCCAAAGGAAGTGATAGATATCAGCGCCGTAAAAATAATAATGATGAGCGTTATGGAAAGGGTCATAATTTTTCAGTTAAGCTGTAAAAATAATCATTGATGATGATATTTCTCGTTGTTGAGCACAGTATAAGCCCGGTAAAGCTGCTCGGTAACGATGAGGCGCACCAGCTGGTGGGGAAAAGTGAGGGCCGAAAGTGAAAGTTTGGTTTGCGCGCGCTCCAGCACGGCGGTATCAATGCCAAAAGCGCCGCCGATGAGTATGATAAGCTGGCGCGTACCGGCATTGGCGCGCTGTTGCAGGAAGTCTGACAGCTGCAGGGTGGTCATGGTTTTACCCCTTTCATCGAGGGCCAGTAAATAGTCTTGCGGCTGCAGCATATCCAGTATCATTTTCCCTTCCTGTTTTTTTAGTTCCGGAACAGAAAGGCTGCCCGCCTGTTTCACGGTAGGGATCAATTTGATATCGAAATCTGTGTAATGCTGTAATCTCTTCTGGAAAATTTTGATGCCTTCGTTAATGTAGGCATCGTTTTCCTTGCCAATGCTCCAAAGCTGTATTTTCACGGGTTTCAGCGTTTTAGATGTTACGCCAAAAGTAAATGGAAAAAGTAAAAGGGGAAGATTTTTTGAAAAAAGATTTGCAGAAATAAAAAATCTCCCTACATTTGCATCCCGTTCAACACAATACGAATGGCTCCGTAGCTCAACTGAATAGAGCATTTGACTACGGATCAAAAGGTTTCAGGTTTGAATCCTGACGGAGTCACAAAGAACGGCAAACCCGGTAAATGAAAGTTTACCGGGTTTTTTCTTTTGGTGATAACAGCAATTTCTTTAATCGTTCATCAAGCTGCTCCGGGGCACCGCCGGAATTTTTAATACTACCCGCAAAACAGCTATTCCGCCGGAATACCTAAATTTGACAAAGCGGCGCAGGGAATGACCGGCAGGGCAGTGACCGCTTTTAAAACCGTATGATGTATGACGAGGTACTACCTGTTGTGTTTGCTGTCTGTTCCATGCTTCTTTTCCTGCGGCACCACCAAAACCATTTCCAAAGTGCAGTTGCAGGCGCAAGCTGTAAGCTGCGCGCCCACTACGCCACGCAATTATGTATGGCAGACGCCTGATCTGCACCGGCCGCTTACGCCGGCCATGCTGGCGCGCTTCTCCAAAAAAAGCTGGCAGCTGGCCAGCTTGCTGGGTATTGAAGGTGAGCTGCTGCAGCTCATGCAACTGGAAGAAAAAGGGAAAGCGGCTTTCACCACGGAGGACCGGCTGCAATGGCTGGAGCTGAAGCAGCATGTGGCGGAGCGGGTAGACCTGGCCTCGCTGGAAATATCTGCCACGGCGGCGGAGCTGGATTGTGAAGAAGAGCGGGCAGACCAATACAAGGAGCTGCTGCGGGAAAAAGTGAGCAAGGCGGAGCGGAAGATCACGGTGGCGGCCATCATTACCGGTGCGGCCACGGGGTTGCTGGTAGGGGTAATGAACCTGTCTAACAACGGCAACGAAAACCTGTCTGAAGAAATAGCCATCACCGGTGGTATTGCAGAAGCCACACTGGGCATCCTGTCACTTAAAATAGACCGCAACATTGTGTTCAGTCATGGCAGGAACCATTTGCAAGACATCTGGTTCGGCGCGGATTCTACCAACAATTTTCCGCCGCTCATCTGGTATTACCTCAACCTGCCTTTTAACGCAGGCGCTCCTTCCTTGCGGGAATCACTGAAGGCGCAATGGCTGTCTATGGACCAGCTGTCTCTGAAAGACCGCGGCAGCCTGTATTTCGGGGAGGGCGGAAAATATTCGGCGGATGAGCTGGATGACCGTTCTGCCATGCTGGACCAGTTGGAGGCAAGGATATCTCTCATGAAAAAAGACCTGCAGCTGATCACCAAGGAGCTGATCGAGGGCAAGCCCGGCACGGCAGATTGAATATACAGGGGCTGACCAAATGGAATGGCCAGCCCCTGTTTGTTTGGTGTAAAACCGTTTACACGGCTTCTTCCATCAGGTAATGGTCCCTCACTTTCCGTACGCGTACATGCTCATCGTACTCGTATTTGTAGCGGGAAGTTTCATAGTCGCTCCAATCTATGTTGGCGCGCATGATGTTCTTTAACCCCGCCACGTACCGCAGCAGTTCCTGTTTCATCACCGGCCCTTCGTCCGGCAGGTTGCGGGTGAGGGCAATGAACTGCGCTACCTGCTCGTCGTGAATTTTGCAGGCTTTTTGAATGGCCGTTTCTATGGGTACATTCATTTCGTGGCCCAGCAGCACTACCAGGTTGTGATAGTCGCCATGCCCCTGTTCCTTGCTGAGCGAAAAGAGGTCGTTGGCCCAGCATACCGTGTTGCGGCACAGTTTGGTCAGCTCTACCACTACCGGGTGGCTGTAGAGGCGTGCCGGCAGCCTGATGTTGTCTGCCACGGCAATGGTATCTGTGGCAATGTTGGCCGCGCCGAGGTATTGCCGCCGTTCCATGTAGTCCCGCAGTGAGGGCCAGCGGCGGACCTTTACATTTTCATGCTGCCAGATGGCGGCGTTGAAAATGTCTTCAATGCTGGCAATGAACTGGCGCTGCCAGCCCTGGGTGCTCATGTTCTTCATACGGTGCCACAGCTCGGAAAGCGCCATGAGCACGGGGTTGCCCGACTCCTGGCCAAATTCCGGTTTCCGAAGGGTGTAAATGAACCCTTCAATAATGCTGCGTACGGAATGGTCTCGGCCCTCGGAGGCAGCTTCTTCTTCCTGGTGGTCAAGATAGTCGTCCAGCAGGAACAGGAGGGTGTTCAGGTCGGTAAAGGCGCAAAGGGCCTCATAATCCGCATTCGGGAACATTCTGGCTACCATCCATGCAAAGCCTTGCTGGCGATAATGTTTCAGGTGTTCGGGAGAGCGCACCAGGTTGAAGCGCATCAGCCAGTTGGCGGTGTGTTGGTCCGCGTTGGCTACATTGCAATTGATAAGGGAGGGAAACGGGCAATAGAGCCGCCCGGGAAGGATGACTTGTGGCATAACATGCATCTTTTAAAAGGTTTACTGTAATATGAGTGTCTATGAATATAAATATATTCAAGATACGTCATGCCTGATAAGATGCACTACCGTTATATTGAAATATCAGTTGCCAACGAGTGACAGGGCCCCGGAAATGATGGCCCTTACTTTGGGGAAATAGACGGGTTTGGTCAAAAAACCGGCGGCGCCCTGTTGCATGGCTGCTTCCTGGTCTTCTGCAAACGCGCTGCCGCTTACAAAGATCACCGGGATGTGCCGCAGCACAGGCTGGGCCTTGAAACGGGCCAGCAGCTCCATGCCGGGCTGATCGGGCAATTCCATGTCCAGCAGCACCAGTTCCGGTTTTTCCGATACGGCTAGTTGGTAGCCTTCTTCCCCGGTGGCAGCCGTAATAGGGCGGATGCCGATGGAAGAAAGGTATTTGCACAACAGTTCTGTGCTCATCCTGTCATCGTCGATCACTAATACGGAAACTCCTTCGGGTATGGGGAAATGGGCGGGCCCGGGCTCGTTGATGGCGGGCGCCGGGTCTTCCAGGTAGGGCAGCGTTACCCTGAACACGGTGCCGTTGCCGGGCTCGCTTTCCACTGCAATTTGCCCTTTCAGCATATTGGCCAGGTTTTGCGCAATATGCAGCCCCAGGCCGGTGCCATAGGCGTTAGACTGGCGGGTGGTGAAAAAGGGATCGAAAATATGTTTCACCTGCTCCTGATCCATGCCCATGCCCTGGTCCCGCACAGACAACATCCAGCCGCCCGCCGCGCCGGATATATGAACGGTCACTTTGCCGAGCGGAAAAGAGAACTTGATGGCATTGTTCAGCAGGTTATTCAGTATCTGCGTTACTTTCACCGGGTCAAAGTTGATCTGCTCCGGCACATCGTCATCTACCGTGGCCAGCACGTCTACCTGTTTGAACGCGGCGTGCTGGGCAAAAATTTCGGTGGCGTTGTGCAGCCATTCCCGGATGTTGATCTTTCTTACTACCAGCGCATGCACCTTGCCGCTTTCAATACTGGCCAGCTCCAGCACGTTGTTGATGATCTCCAGCGCCAGGTGGGAGGAGTGGTACAGGCTGCGGTGGTACCTGGGGAGGTCTGCCGGCACATACTCGCCGTTATGGAGAAACTGGCTCACGCTGTGAATGGCGTTGAGCGGCGCCCGCAGCTCGTGGGTGGTTTCCCGCACGTATACGCTTTTAGACGCGCTTACTTTCTCCAGGTCTTTATTGGAGCGCTGTACCTGTTGCAGCAGGCTGCGGCTGTTCCTTTCGTAGTAGAACAGCACAATGCCGTTCAGGAACAGGATGACAGCTATGGAGAGGCTGCGGAACAGTACCTGCAGGCTGGTATTGATGGGAATGGGCTCCACTACATGGTAGTGGGCGTTCAGTTCCAGCAGCACCATGGTAATGCAGCTGAAGAGGATACACAATATGCGGATGTTGCGCTCGCGGAAAAGCAGCAGTGGCGTACCTACCAGGAACACGGCCATGAGCTGCGCATCAACAATGCGGCCCAGCAATACCCCAAAGCAGATGGTGGCCATACATTGCGTGATATGGCTGAACAACCCGGCCATGAAGTATTGCCGGAGGTAGTTCAGCAGAATGACCGTGCCAAACAGGGCCGTTTCTACCAGTGCCGGGTACAGGATAAGCCGGCTGCCGGAGAGTACGAACAGGAAAATGCCTATGAAAAATGAGAGTGAGCCGGTAAGTACGCTGATCACATTGGTGGTGTGCACCCTTTTGTTGAGCTCTTTGTTCTGTGTATCTGCCCCGGCATGCAATAATTTGGCGAGTGCGGGAAATTTGTCAAGGGAAAGCATGGATATTCAGTTAGGGTGCATATCGATTAACCTACCTAATATACGGAATTTTCGTATACACGGTTCATACGGTTAGCGGCCGGTGGCGTTATAGGATTTAAGAAACTGCTGCGAAGGTAGTTAAATGATGTGGATTTTTAATATACATGCTGTTCAGGCGGTCAGCGTTTTCTTCCCGGTAAAAAATAAAGCAGCCCGCAACACGCCAGAAAGAGGAAAAAAGAGGCGATCAGTGCGGGAATGGCAACATCCTGGTTATGTTCCAGCGTATTGTTGAGGCCGCTGTACAGCAGCCAGATCTGCAGGGTGATCAATAGTATCTGCACTACAATGATGGCCAGTGTGAGCGTGCTGACCTTGTTGGGATGCGCCTGGTCCTGCGCTCTTCTGAAATTACTCATGGCAATTATTTTTAGCCGGCTGTTCAGGCCGGGCCGTTAACATATACCTGGCCGCTTTCCACCACTACTTCCAAAGCGGGCAATGGTCTTGGCGGCGGGCCTTGCACCACCTCGCCGGTGTTGGCGTCAAACCAGCCGTTGTGGCAAGGGCATTCTATTTTGCCGGTGCCGGCTTTATAGAATACGGCGCAGGAGAGGTGGGTGCATTTCTGTTCATATGCTTTGAACTGACCGTTTTCAAGGTGGATGAGGATGTAGGGCGTATTGCTGCCCGGGAGCAGGAACGAGCGGGTGCCGCCAGCGGGCAGCTCGCTCACGCCGCAAACCGGGAACCGGCCCGCCGGCTCGCTTTTCCCTTTCCAGAAAGACCGGATGGCCACGTACCCGCTGCCGGTGACCATGGCGGCGGATATGAGGCAGAGCATGCGTGAAAATTCCCGGCGGGTCACCAGACGGGCTTCTTCCTGCCGGTACGGGAAATCCCGTTGCCAGTCTGGCGGCTGCGGGTATTGTTTCGTTTCCATCTCTTTATTATTCATGTACATTCAATACGGTGGCGCCTTTCGGCATCATAATATTTACTTTGGTGTTCACCATTTCATGGCCGAAGCGGAAATGGTTCACCGGGTCGCTTTGCGGGCGCATGTGGCGCATCTCTTCACGGGTGCCATAATACAGCGCGCCGCTGGGGCATACGGTGGCGCACATCGGTTTTTTACCGGCGCTGGTGCGGTCGTAGCAAAGGTTGCACTTCATCATCAGGTCATACTTTTCCTGCTTGAACGGCACGCCGAAGGGGCAGGCCATTACGCAGTTGGAACAGCCGATGCAGCGGGCGGTATTGGCGGTGTGTACTACGCCAAATTCGTCCTTGCTGATGGCGTCTGCCGGACAAACACGCGCGCACACCGGGTCTTCGCAATGCATGCAGACCTGTACGGTGGTTTGAATGGTATGCGCACGGTCTACATAGTTGACGTGTATCATGGATTCCTGTCCGTTGGTCTCACATTCCGCACAGGCCACCACACAGGCCTGGCAGCCGATGCAGCGCTGCATGTCTATGAAAAATTCCATCTCTGACTTGAAATAATTGGCCGTTTCCATATGCTCGTTTTAAATGCTGTCAAATGCGGTTTCTGATCCGGGTTGTGATATTTGCCCGCTCGGCTCCAGCCTGCAGGCGCATACCTTGAACTCCGGTATTTTAGACACGGGGTCAAGCGTACCGGGTGTCAGCTGGTTGGCAGATTTTCTGCCGGGCCAGTGGTAGGGGATGAACACGGTATCTTTCCGGATGGTGTCTACAATATTGGCGGGAAATTCCGCTTCCCCGCGCCGTGTTACCACCTTCACCTTTTCCCGCTGGCGGATGCCGTAACGGGCGGCCAGTTCCGGGTGTATTTCCAGCAGCGGTTCGGGGAACTGGTCTACCAGCTTGCCGATGCGCCGCGTTTGCGTGCCGCTCAGGTATTGAGACACTACGCGGCCCGTGGTAAGCGTTACGGGGTAGTCCGCATCCGTTACCTCTCCCGGCGGGCGGTAGCTCACGGGGTTGAAATGCGCCTTGCCATCAGGCGTGGCAAACTTCCGGTCTTCCCAGAGCCGCGGTGTTCCCGGGTGGTCAAGCGTGGGACATGGCCAGAAAATGCCCATGTTCTGTTCTATTTTCTCGTAGGTAATGCCGTAATAGTCTGCCGTGCCGCCTTTGGACGCCACGCGCAATTCATTAAAGATATCTTCGCTGCTGTTGTAGCTGAACTTGTCTGCCGCGCCCAGCCGCGCGGCCAGCTCCAGTATAATAGATGTATCTGTGCGGGCGTTGGCGGGCGGTGTAACGGCTTGCCTGATGCGGGTTACACGGCCTTCCGCGGTGGTAACGGTGCCATCTTCCTCTTCATGAAGGGAACCGGCCAGCACCACATCTGCATACCGCGCCGTTTCATTCAGGAAAAAATCAATAGACACGAAGAACTCCAGTTTTTCCAGCGCTTCGCGCACGTAGTTGTTGTTGGGCAGCGATACCAGCGGGTTAAAACAGATAGACAACAGGCCTTTCACTTCGCCGCGGTGAATGGCTTCTATCAGTTCGTAGGCGGTATAGCCTTGGCCGGGCAGTTCTTTTTCATCAATGCCCCATACGCCGGCAATATACTGGCGGTGCTCGGGGTTGTTGATATCCCGGTTGCCAGGCAACTGGTCACATTTATGCCCGTGCTCGCGCCCGCCCTGGCCGTTGCCCTGGCCGGTGATGGTAGCGTAACCGCAATAAGGTTTGCCGATGCGGCCGGTAGCCAGTACGAGGTTGATGCAGCTGAGCACATTCTCTACGCCCTTGGAGTGATGCTCAATGCCGCGGGCGTGCAGCAAAAAGCTGGTTTTGGCCTTTCCCCACCATTCCGCCGCCTGCTGTATCTTTTCTTTGCTTACGCCGGTAACGGTTTCCGCCCATTCCAGCGTGTAGTCTTTCACGGCTGCAATGGTATTTTCAAAGCCGGAGGTATGCTCGTTAATGAAATCATGGTCCAGCAGGTCGTTATCCACCAGGTACTTCAGCATGGCGCCGTAGAGGGCGGAGTCTGTGCCGGGCCTTACGTCCAGGTGGAGGTCCGCGGTGCGGGCCAGGGGTATGAGGCGCGGGTCTGCCACTATCAGTTTGGCGCCATGGTCACGCGCCTGCCACAGCCAGTAGGTGAGCGTGGGGAAGGTTTCGCTGACGTTGGCGCCGCAGATGAAGATCACTTCCGCGCCTTTGAGATCTGAATAGTTGTTGGAACCACGGTCAAGCCCAAACGCTTTTTTATTGCCGGCGCCGGCGCTGACCATGCAGAGGCGGCCGTTATAGTCGAGGTTCTTTGTTTTTAATGCTACGCGGGCAAATTTGCCCATCAGGTAAGATTTTTCATTGGTGAGGGAAACGCCGGAAAGCACGGCAAACGCGTCTTTGCCGTATTGTCCCTGTATACGGTGCATGGCGTTAACGGTGGTGCTCATGGCGGCATCCCAGCTCACGGGCTCAAAACCTTTGCCTTCTACCCGCCGGAGCGGGGAGAGCAGCCTGTCCGGATGATTGTCCTGCAAATACCGCTGTACCCCTTTGGGGCAAAGGCGGCCTTCGTTAAAAGGAAATTCCATCCAGGGCTCAAAACCTACCACGCGGTTGTCTTTCACCAATAATTTGATACCGCATTGCATGCCGCAAAAGCAGCAGTGGGTGGGTACGGACTTGTCCGGCTCATCGCGGCCGGCATAGCCCTCCCTGGGCGTGTAATTGAGATGGGGCCCGAAGTCTGCCACCAGCTTCTCCGGGTCTACGGGTAGTTTTGCCATACGGTTTTCAATGCGTTCGTGATGTTAGCCGAAATAACGGCCGCTTTCCTGCCGGGCTTTCAGATGCGCCTGGGCAATAAGGGACCTTTTGCCTTCCGGGCTATAGTCCAGGTGCGATCTTTGGCCGTCTATATTAAAATCAATGCCTAATTCCTGTGTAAGTTCCTTGAGATCGTCTACATGTTGCTGCGGCGTGTATTCCTTGCCGGTATGAAGGCATTTGGCCATGCCTTTGCGCCGCCCTTCCGCCTGGTAGAGGTATACGCCTATTTGCGCGGGCCGCTGGATGATGTGGAAGAATTTCCCGAACGGTATCCACACCAGGAAGATGATAACGGTTACGGCGTGGGTAACGGCCATGAACTCGTAGGTGATACCTTTAAGGAACACATAGTCATACGTAAGGCCCAGCCCCGTTACGGAAATGGCGGCCAGCAGCACCAGGGGCAGCCAGTCCCCGCCAAAGCTCTGTGTGGCAATGAGGCCGCCGTTGGTGAAACGACGGTACATGAACAGCCCTACGCCAATGATCACGAGCCAGGAGCTGATGCTGAGCACGTTGAAGATCAGGAAGGCGATGAGGGAGCCCAGCCTGAACTCGAACAGCTTGAAGCCGAACACATGCGCCTCGTAGAGGTTGGTGCTTTCAGGATGTATGCTGGTAGCAGGGTTCATGGTAAAGTGGATCCAGCCCAGCGTGAGGGGGATGGTAACGGCAAAGGCCAGCATGCAGCCGGTGGCCATGAGGAAGTGGCCCCACCAGCGTTTGCCGCCGCGCGGGCGGATGAAGTACTGGAACCCGATGTTGCGTACGGATTTGCGGACAAACAACCATGCATACGGGAGAAAACGCCCGCTGAACAATATCTGCCACGTGCGTTTGAAATACAGCCAGGTAGGCGGGCGCTGCAGCCATACGGTGTAACGGTACACAATGCCGAACGTGGCGAACACCGTACCGAAGAGGTAGGCAATAAGGGCGGCGTCAAAATTCTGCAATTTACGGGAGCCGGCAAATACGAGCGCTATCAGCAACAGTGTGGCGGCGGTTGCCACCCAAAAGGCTTTTTTATTGAGGTGGTAACTGAACATTTTTATTCCTTTCGCGTTGACCTCTTAATCTAACACAGGTTCACTCAAATAGTTTATGTAATTTAAGAAATAAATTGCATGTATGGAGCAACAATATCCTACCGGTGCCGCCTACCGCGTGCTCTTTTTTAATACGCTGGCTTTTACCGTATGTTTCGCAGGCTGGGTGCTGAACGGCGTATTGGTCACTTTCTTAATGGACAATGGTATTGTAGACTGGACATTGGTGCAGGCCGGCTGGCTGCTGGGCATACCGGTGCTCACCGGTTCGGTGATGCGCCTGCCGCTGGGCCTGCTTACAGACAAGATAGGCGGGCGATGGGTATTTGGCGGATTGATGCTTTTCTGCGCCGTTCCGTTGTTCCTGCTCTCTACCACCACCAACTATTCCCTCTTCCTGGTATTAAGTTTTTTATTCGGCCTGCTCGGCGCCAGCTTTGCAGTAGGCGTGGGCTTTACGTCTGTCTGGTTTCCCCAGCAGTGGCAGGGGAGAGCGCTCGGTATTTTCGGAGTGGGCAACATCGGTTCCGCCATCACCACCATGGTAGCTCCTTCGCTGCTCATCAAACTGACCGGCAACGGCGCGGAACCTGACGGCTGGAAAACGCTGCCGCTGATCTACGCCGGTGCGCTGGTAGTAATGGCCATCCTGTTCATGCTTTTCACCAGCAACAAAAAACCGGAAGGGGCGGGCAAAACATTGAAGACCGCCCTGAAGCCGCTGAAGAGCCTGCGGGTATGGCGTTTCGGATTGTATTACTTCCTGGTGTTCGGCTGTTTTGTAACGTTTTCCCAATGGCTGGTATCTTACTTCCTCAACGTATACAACACCGGCCTGGTAATGGCTGGCATGCTGGCATCCTGTTTCAGTTTACCGGCAGGCTTGTTCCGCGCGGTGGGCGGCTGGCTGTCTGACAAGTTCGGGGCCCGCAAGGTGATGTACGGGGTGCTGGGCGCTTCGCTGGTGATCAGCTTCCTGCTGCTTGTTCCCCGCATGGAAATATTTTCTCCCGGCGCCGGTATTATGGCCACACAGGCCGGCACCGTTACCGCCGTAAACCCCAATGGCATTACCGTAGGTGATAAATTGTACCCGCTGCAGGCGCGTGCCGCTCACCCGGAAGACAGCAGCCGCAAGCAACTGGTGTTCCCTACCAAAGAAAGCTGGCAGGAAGCGGCCGTACACCCCGGAGACCAGGTGTCTAAAAAACAGATACTGGCCACAGGTGTTACGCGCATTTATTTCCAGGCCAACATTTGGGTGTTTGTAGGCCTCATCGTATTAATGGGTATGGCCTGGGGGATAGGCACCGCCGCGGTATTCAAACATATCCCTGAATACTTCCCGAAAGAAGTAGGCATTGTAGGCGGCATGGTGGGCATGATAGGCGGCCTTGGCGGCTTTGTAGGCCCCATCCTGTTCGGTTACCTGCTCAACCTTACCGGGCTGTGGACCAGCTCCTGGTTGTTCATCTGCCTGCTGTCCGCTACCTGCCTGGTGTGGATGCATGCCGTGATCACCCGCATGATGAAGAAAGGCGCGCCGCATCTGGCAGATAAATTCGAGTTGCCGCATCAGTAATTAAATATATTTTTGCAGCGTAAATAGCCGGCAAAATATGCTTTCCAAATCCGCTGAATACGCGCTTAGAGCCACCATATACATAGCTTTGAAAGGTACTGAAGAAAAGAAGCTGGGCATTGAAGAAATAGCCCGGGCCATTGATTCGCCCCGTTCTTTCACCGCCAAAGTGATGCAACTGCTGACAAAGAACAATCGTGTGGTCAGCTCCGTGCGTGGCCCTAACGGTGGCTTTTACCTGACGGACGCGGCGCGGAAACTGCCCGTGAGGGCGGTGCTGGAAGCAGTGGGAGAGTACGAGGTGTTCACCAAATGTGTACTGGGCCTGAAAGAGTGTTCGGAAAGCAGGCCCTGCCCCATGCATGAGCAGTACCGTTCCATCAGGGCGCAGCTGCGCCAGATGTTTGAGAAAACCACCATCCAGTACCTTGCGGAAGAATTTGACAGCGGCAGGCTGGTGATCGGCAACCGCCCGCCCAAGGCCCGTTAAAGGTCTTTTTTCCTGAATACTTTCACCCCCAGCAACAACGGAATCAATACCCAGCATACCAGGCTTGCGGCAGCATATATACTGCCCGCGGGCGTGCCGAGGAACTTCTTGAACAGCGCCCCGGAGTATCCCATCAATACCGCGGCGTCCAGTTGCAGCAACATCAGCACCCGCGCAAGGTCTACCGGGTTAAAGGTCATCAGCGCTATCAGCGCCTTGTCTACCGGGTAATCACTGAACGCATAGATCAGCATCATCAGCAGCCCGTCAAAAAGAAGGGTGAAAAACAGCGCTACTACAATGGCGGCGCCAATGCCTCTTGTTTTATCTTTTGTCAGCACAAATACCAGCAGGGCAATAGCACTAAAAATGCAACTGAGCACTACGCCGGTAAAAATGAGGATGAGCGAAGGCAATGCCGGGGCCAGTAATAGTAAAGGCAGGCCTACGCCGGCCACAAACGCCACCGAGAGGGAAAATGCCATGCCGGTGTAAACGGCCAGCAGCACGCGTGTTCTTTTTACGGGCTGGGAGAGCAGCAGCTCAATAAATTCCAGGGAATTGAAGAAGTAGATGGTGGCAAACAGCGTGGTAATGACCGGCACAAACAGCAGGGTGATGTTGAGCAGGCTGAGCAGCGCCTTGCCGCTGCCGCCTTCCAGGCTCAGGAGGCTGACGGACAACAGGGCCAGCACCAGTGTGTACACGGCCACAGACCGGTTTCTCAGCAGATCTATCAATACATATCGGGTAATGGTCAGCATGGCAGGAGTTTTGGCGCCTGCATAATAGCGGCAATGATCTTGTTCAGTTTATTTTCTCCGGTTACGGTCTCCAGGTATTCCACACTTTCATGAAACACCAGCCGCCCGTCTTGCAGGTAAATGACGTGGCTGGTGAGCCCGTCCAGGTCACTGAGCACGTGCGAGGTGATCAGCACCAGTTTGCCGCGTGCGCTTTCAGCGGCCATCTTTTCTTTCAGCAGCTCGCTTGATACGGGGTCCAGGCCAGCGGTAGGCTCATCCAGTATGTAGATATCCGGTTTGAAAAGAAAAGCCAGGCAGGCGCTTACCTTTTGGCGGGTACCGCCGGAAAGGGTGCGCATTTTTTTGTGCCGGATGGCGTGCAGGCCAAAACCGGTATAGAGCGTGTCATCATAGTCCGCCTGCTCTTTCCGCACGTCCTTGATCATGTGAATGACCTGTTCTATGCTCATGTTATCAGGGTAGCGGCCTATTTGCGGCATGTAACCGATACCGGCGCGGTACCGCACGTCTTTTCCAACCGGTTTGCCGTGAATGGTAATCTGTCCTTTCTCTGGTATGGTAAGCCCGAGAATGGATTTGATCAAGGTGGTCTTTCCAGAGCCGTTGGGCCCAAGGAGCGACACCACCTGGCCTTTCTCCAGCTGCAGGCTGATATTGTCCAGCGCCTTGAAGCGGCCGAACGTTTTGGTGAGTTTTTCTATTCCGATCATAAGTTCCATTTTCTGGTGCGGGGCATGTTGTCCCGCAACTGGTCCGGTATAATGGCCGGCACCATTTTTTCGGCCTGGTCCATGATGTTGGTCAGAAAGCTCCGGTACAGCAGCATGGTGGCCGGTATCCTTTCCGAGAGAACGGCGTAGACGCTTACCGGGTGGTACGGCACGTCGCCGTTGCCATCCCGGTCAAGGTCATAGCCGTCGTATTTATCCCAGTAATTGAAGGTGTAACTGTTCAGCATGAGGGTGCCGTTGGTGGCCACGTCAAAAGAATTGCCCAGGAAGTTGTTCATCCTGATCTTGTTATTGTCACAATTGGCCTGTACGCGCATGGCCCAGCCATTAGCCTGAAATTCGTTGCCGGCAATGTCTATGCGGCTGGTGCCGTCCATAAATATGCCGATGGTGTTCTTGTGGAACCTGTTCAGGATGATGCGGCTGTCTGTGATGTCTTTCAGCAGCATGCCGTACGCGGCATCGCCCCAGTTATGGTAGAAGTTGTTCTTGTACATCACCACGCCCCGGGTATACATCACGGCTACGCCGGCGCCGTTTGCGCGGAACGTATTGTGGCTGTAAACATCGTTGTGGGAGAACATGAAGTGCAGGCCGTACCGGATGTTGTTGGAGGACAGGTTATGATGCACCCCGGAAGCGGTAACAAACTCGAAGTAGATACCATCCCGGTGGCCGCTGATGGTGTTGTCCCGTATCTGCAGGTGGCTGCATTTCCAGGCATGTATGCCGTTGCCGGATTGCAGCTCGTCTCCGGCGGCGGCGCTGATCTGGTTGCCGGACACGGTGCAGTGCGTGCTGTTTTGCAGGTACACCGCATACGTGGTGTTGATGAACCGGCAGTTGCGCACCTGTGCCTGGCTGACCTGCTGGAGGCGTATGCCCGCCATGTCTGTAAGGCTGCTGCGGCCGGTGTGTTGCAGGGTAATGCCCGCTATCACCGTACCGTTTGCTGTTACGGTCAGCAACTGGTATTTGTTCTCACCATCCAGCACGGGGTAGTTGTCCCCGATGAGGGTGAGGGATTTGCGGATAACAATATCGTGCTGACGGTACAGCCCGGGAGCCAGTATTATGGTATCACCGGGTTGCGCCCTGTCCAGCACATCCTGCAGCGGTGCGGAAGGGCCGGTCCTGATCACGGTGGCACTGGCGGCGGTGGTGAACAGCAGGCAGCATGCAATGGTCCTGATCAGCATTATGGCAATGTTTCCCAGTTGAGTAATTCTAGTTGAAGACTGTCTTGCAGCGGCTTGGCCTTGTCTGGTCTGCTAAATGCGGCCAGGTTGCCGTTCATGGGGCTGCCGAAAGATTCGTGATGGAGGTACACGGCCGTGGCGGCATTGAGCGGAGCGGCCTTGCCCGCGGTGTAATCGTTCACGAACAACATGCTGCCCGGCAGCTCGGTGGTGAGGGCGCGCATGCAGCTGATGTCGTCAAACTTGTACACTTTCCCTTTGGGGGTAACTATCTCCGCGGCAAAACGTGCGTCCATGATCGTCATTTTACAATGCGCGCAGGCGTCTTTCCCATAATCTATCGGTTCATACGCGGGCGTGCAACCCGGCGCCAGGCAGGCGGCGGCCAGCAGCGCGGCCATTACATATTTCATCATATCATTTTTTTAGCGCGTTTCCATTCGTACACAGAAACAGCGGTGAGCAATACAACGGCCGCAATAAAAAACCACCCGCCGGCATCCGGCTGTGACAATGCTTCAAAATTGAGCATCTTCTTGTACCCGATCAGCGGCGGCTGGTAAGCCATGCCCGGTACTTTGATAGGCGCTGAAGGGTCGAGGTTGTGGCCGTAATCATACTCCCACTTCCAGAAGTCGTACATGGAAAGGGCGGCCATGGCGAGCAGCAGGGCCGTCCATATATAAAAGGCCCGGCGCCGGTTGCGCAGCAGCACCACCAGGCCCAGCACACAAAATATGCCGAGGGCGGCAGGCAGGTACACAAATTCCCGGAAGTCTTCCTTGTGGATGGTTTTCATGCCAATGTAGTGATTGAGGCCGTTGATGATGTCCACATCGCCCTTGATATCATTGATCCATATCTGCATGAAGATGCCTTCGGGGTATTGCGGCGCGGCCAGGTCTATGCGCCACATGGGCACAAACCAGAGCGTGGCAATACAACCGATGGCTATAAAAATGCTGACTTTGGCAACTATGCTTAACTTGTTCATGAGTTGTTTACAAGGGGCAGCGCTTTTGTTGCGCTGCCCGTTTTTAAAAATCATCTGGATGCTACTTCCTCAACAGGTGCTTCCGTACCTGTGCCCCATTTCAGGGGAACGTTGCTGCCCTTGGGGGATACCCTGAGGTAGCCCTGCATTTCCTGGTGAAGCGCCGAGCAGAAGTCTGTACAGTAGAAAGGATACACGCCGGGTTTAATTGGAGAGAACTTGAGCGTGGCCGTTTCGCCTGGCATAACCAGCAGTTCGGCGTTGGGAGCATGTTTGATGGCAAAGCCATGAGGAATGTCCCAGTCCTGTTCAAGGTTGGTTACATGGAAATATACTTCGTCACCCACCTGAACACCTTCAATGTTATCTGGCGTGAGGTGAGACCTGATGGCCGTCATGTACACATGCACCACATTGCCTTCCCGCACCACCTTGGTGGCTTTTTCACCGGCGGAGAGGTAGGGGTGCTTGTTTTTGGTGATGTCAAAGAACTTCACGCTTTTTGCCTGGATCTTTTCAGCCGGGATAGCCTGGGCGTAGTGCGGTTCGCCAATGGTGGGGAAGTCCAGCAGCAGCTGCATTTTTTCTCCCTCAATGGAATAAAGCTGCGCGCTTTGCGCCAGTTCAGGGCCGGTGGGCAGGTAACGATCTTTGGTGATCTTGTTATAAGCCACTACGTATTTGCCGTACGGTTTTTTGGTATCTCCCCCTGGTACCATCAGGTGACCAATGGAGTAGTAGGTGGGCACCCGGTCAAGCACCTGCAGGTCTTTCAGGCTCCACTTCACTATTTCAGAAGAAACGAAGAAGGAAGTATACGCGTTGCCGTTAGCATCAAATTCTGTATGCAGGGGGCCGAGGCCGGGTTTCTGCACTTCGCCGTGGAGCGCGGCCTCATATTTAATAACGGGTATGCCGTTGTATTCTCCTTCAAATGCCTTGTCTGCAATGGCTTTGGTAAATTTCTGGTAAGAGAACACCGGTATGAGGGCGGCCAGTTTCCCGCTGCCTACAATGTACTCGCCGGAAGGGTCTACGTCGCAGCCGTGGGGAGATTTAGGGCAGGGGATGAGGTAAACAAGGCCATCCAGCTCTTCGGGGTCAAGCGTCAGCACTTCTTTGACAACGGAAGAAGACGCGGAATGCGTTTCCTCATTGAAAGTATTGTGATAATACTCGGTGGCCATCTTTTTGGCCTTCCCGGCTTTGACATATTCTTCCGCTTTTTTCCAGTTAACGGCTACAATAAAGTCTTTGTCTTTTTGCGAAGCATTCACTTCCAGCAGGGTGCTGGCCTGTTCCGTGTTGTAGGTGGAGAAGAAGAACCAGCCGTGAGACGGGCCTTTGCCGGCGCGGCTCAGGTCAAGGTCCATACCCGGGAGAATGATCTGGAAGCTCACGTTCATCTGGCCGGTATTTTTATCTATGCCAATGAAAGACGCGGTGCTTTTGAAGTTCTTTTTGTAAGAAGCATTGTCCAGCGCAGACTCCTGGTTGCCTACCGGCACGGCAAAGCGGGTGCCCGCAATCACGTACTCAGTGTTTTCGGTGAGGAAGGGAGAAGAGTGGTTGCCGCCGCTGTTGGGCAGTTCAATGATCTCCATGGTCTTGAAGGTGGTCAGGTCAATGCGGGCTACCCGGGGCGTGTTGTTGGCATTGGCGAAGAGCCAGCGCCCGTCATGCTCGCCGTTTGTCTGGGAGAGGGCCAGGTGGTGCTGATCGTCCCAGGGTACAAACCCGAAAGAGGTTTGCAGCATTGGTTTGCTTTCTTCACTGAAGCCGTAACCGTTCTCGGGGTGAACGGAAAATACCGGTATCAGTTTCAGCAGGCGGCCGGAGGGCAGCCCGTATACAGATACCTGGCCATTAAAGCCGCCTGACACAAAATTGTACAGTTCATCGTATTTGCCCGGCGCTACATAGGTGCGCGCGGCCGCATCGCCGGTTACAGCAGAAGAAGTGGTTTTCATCTTGCAGCTTTGCATGGCAACGGCGCCCGCCAGGGTGAGTAATAAAAGTGATCGTTTCATATAACAGGATATTAGATTAGGAGATCAGTTCTTGCCGTCGTTCTTCCGCAGAAATTCCAGTACGGCCCTTGCGTCTTCGTCAGAGAGGTTCTGGTTAGGCATCCTCACCATACATGTTTCCAGCATGGCCTGGGCCTCCGCGTCTTTATCCAGCATCTCGTCCACATTGGTGATGAAGTTCATGATCCACTCCGGTGTTCTTCTGTCTGTAACGCCTTTCCAGCCCGGGCCTACCAGTTTTTCCCCGGTGAGGCGGTGGCACGAGGTGCATTTGAGGTCCGCTACGGCCTTGCCTTGCTGTACCATTCCTTCGTTGAGCGGGTGGGTCAGGGGCACATCGCGGAACTTGCCGATGCCTTTAGGGTCTGCCGCGGCAGGTTTGTCTTCTACCATGCTGTTATCCGCGGCGGGCGGCGCCGGCTGTGAGGCCGGCGGCTTTTGGCTGCCGCCGCAGGCGGTCAATATGAGGGCGGTTGTGAGTACAGGAAGCAGTTGTTTGAGAAGCATAAAAAAGGTTTGATAAAGTGATAGCGTATTTTTTGTAAAGATTGCCGTAAAGCAGGCAGTGAGCAATGATGGCCGTCACCGTCGGTGCTGATTGATGCTATCTGCGTTCAACACTGTAACTTTCTCCGGCGCCGCGCATGGATTCTTCCATGATCACCGCCTTCGGGAACAGGATGTTGTTTTCCAGGTGAATGTGCAGGTGCAGATCGTCCCGAAATTCTTTCAGCAGCCCGTAGGTAACCCGGTAGGTGTTGCAGGCGTCTTCCGGCGGTGTAAAATCATCGCTGAGCGCCGTCATTCTTGCAAAACGTTCGCCTTCCTGGTTATGCTCGTGCATCATGACCGCTATAGGGCTGATAACGCTGCCGAATACAGGGGGTTGGCATGCGGAGCCTTCGAGTTTGGCGGCGGCCATCTGGCGGATGTACGGGAACAGCATCAATTCTTCTTTCTTCATGTGCATGGTCAGTTCCGCCGCCGTTTCGGCAAACAGCTTGTTGATCTCGTACAGCTCGGGGTGCCTGGAACCGTGTACGCTGCATAGTTTATGCAGGAAGGGCTTGATGACCGGTATCTGCATGTCAACATAGGCATGGTGCGTTTGCCAGATGTGGCTGGCCAGCACGTCCAGTCCCCAGCTGTTGTAATCTACCATGGCGCCTGGCCCGGCTGTGCGTACGCCGGCCAGCTCCGCGGTAACCAGGGAAGGGGATATGTTCTTCTGGCGGCAGGCTTCGCCCACACTGATATTGCCTTTGCAGCAGAAGTCAATATTGAATTTTTTAAAGATGGCCGCTGTGTGGTAGTTATCTGCCACCAGTTGCCCGATGATGGCTTGTTCAAGATTCTCCATGATTGCTTGTTTTAAGAAATCCATATTAAGGATGTGTTTATCTTTAATTATGACGATCCAAAGCTAGTCTAAATTCGTTATTAAAGGATGCTATTGTCTTTAATAGGAGGGAAGGCTGACGGCGGCTACCGGTAAGGGGGCGGGAGCATGGCCGGGAAAACACAGGAGGGCCTTCGCTCTTGAAAAAAGCCATAATTTCCGTCATTCCGGCGGTTGACAAGAATCATGAAGGGAGGGTGCGGGGCTGGTACAATTGTCGTAAAATGAGGTACAAAATACCCGTCTGACCGCCGTGGAAAGGCATGGGAAGGAGCGGGGCTTTAAAAAAACAAGAAAAAGCCGTACCTTTGCACCATGAAAGTATCAACTATTTCACGTCCCGGTATGCAATTTACGCCGGAACATGAGTGGATGGATGTGAACGGGACGGTCGGGTTTGTGGGTATTTCTGCCTGGAAGCTCAAAGGCATAAAAGAAATTGATGATATAAAGTGGCGTCACCTCCGGGGGCAGATCAAAAAAGGCACTTTAATTGCGGAAATCCACGCGGGGAAAAAGATCATTCCCATACACGCACCTGTTAACTGCAACTACCTGGGGCAAAACCAGCAACTTAACGGCAACCTGAACCTCGTGCTTGAAAGCCCGCAGGACAGGGGTTGGTTGTTCTTCATCAGCCCTTCCAAGTTTTTCAACAATTCTCCGCTGCTCAGTCCTGAAGAATACAAGGAACTGGTGCGTACCCAAAAAAACTAGTGCGTGGAGAGAACACTGTCAAAACGGGGGTATTTCGCCAATGATGCGGCCTTTGACTGGCTGTACCCGCAAAAGGTCCGCGAGTTGTCCAAGCGCCATTGGACGCCTCTTTCCATAGCAGAACAGGCAGCAGCGTTCCTGGCAGACGGGCCGGGAAAAAAGATACTCGACGTAGGCAGCGGGGTGGGCAAATTCTGCCTGGCCGCAGGCCATTTCCAGCCGCAGGCCACCTTTTACGGCGTGGAGCAGCGTTACGGCCTGCACCAGCACGCACTGGCGGCCAAAGATGTAGCACAGGTGAACAACGTGGAGTTTATACACGAGAACTTCATCCATATCGATCTCTCTTCTTACGATAATTTTTACTTCTATAATTCCTTCTTCGAAAACCTGGACGATAATGACAGGATAGACGAGGAGGTTGCATATTCCACCAATTTTTACATTCAATATTGCCGGTATCTCTACCGGGCACTGGAACGTAAGCCTGCCGGCACGCGGCTGGTAACTTTCCATAGCCTGCAGGACGAGGTGCCGCCCGCTTTCCAGGTGGTGTATGTTTCTGACGACTTGCAGTTAAAAATGTGGATCAAAAGATAAAACCATGACAACAGATCAATTCGTGTTGCAAACCATTGAGCAGATCAAAATGGCCGACACCAATGAGCAGGTAAGGCCCATCATCACCAGCTTCCAACAATCCGCTACCACAGATAAAGTGAGCACCCTGCTCACCGCCATTGAAAACATATCCCCGCTGGAGTGCACCAGTGAGCAGTGGAGCCGCCTGCGTTATGCGCTGATGCTGCTCTACAAGCCGGGCGTACCGCAGGTAGCCTGAACTGCATTGCGGGTTATGCTTTCAGTAGGTATACAAAGGGGAGCGGCAGGCCTTCCTGGCCCTGCTGTACCGCTTCTCCTTTTCTGAAACCAAGTTTTTCAAAATGACCGGCCAGCGGGCTTTCCGCATATACCGCCAGCCACATGGCCGCATAGCGCCCGCCCAGTTCAACAAGTTTTTGCGGCAATTGCGGCTCTTTACTGAATGCCTGTAACATACCGTAATGCGTAATGCCTATGCTGCGTACATCCTGTATGGCAGCCGGTTTTTTCCCTTTGGTACCAAGGCAGGCAAAACCTACGGCTTCCTCGCCCGCATAGGTCATCAGCCACTGGTTTGAAAAGTTATTGATACTGTCTGTAAGCGCTTTTTCATGATAGCGGGCGGCAATGTACTGCTCCAGCACTTCCGGCCTCACTAGCCCCGCATATTGCTCCATGCTCACGGCGCGGCCCAGGCGGCAAAGGTCTGCAATGGTGTTCTCCGCGGCTACAACAAATTTTGTGACGAGCTTTTCCATGCCTGCAAAGATAGGCCCTGTAACGGCGGGCCGCTGATACAGTTGGCGCACAACTCAGCGGTACAGTTGCGCCGCCGCCTGTATGGCGGCCTTGCGGGCGGGCGTGTAAGGTTCTGCAAACACCAGGCGGAAGCAATGGCGGAAGGCGGCTGTAGTAGTAAAATTGTAGCCGGGCGTGAATTTTACATGATGGGTGGCGCAGTGGTCGTAGAAGCGCTGCATGTCTGTTCCGGCGGGCATTTGCACCCACATGCTGTAACCGCCGGCCGGCTTTGAGCACACGGTGCCTTCCGGGAAATGTGCGGCCAGCAGTTGCTGTGTGTAGGCCGCATTTTTGGCCAGTTTTGTTCTGAACGCCCGCACGTGCCGCTGGTAACTGCCGGTGGTCAGCAGCTTGTGTACCATGGCCTGGTAAACCGGGGAAACGGCGCTGCCGAGTGAAAACCGCACCTGCTCCGCTTCTTTGTAGTAGCGGCCGGGCGCCAGCCAGCCCAGTCTGATGCCGGGCGCCAGCGTTTTGGAGAAGGAAGAAAAGGTCAGCACAAGACCCTGGCGGTCAAAGGTCTTGAGATTGGAAGGGCGCTGCCCGGAAAAATGAAGATCTCCATACACATCGTTCTCGATCACCGGCACATCGTACTTTTCCGCAACAGCCAGCAGTTGCTGTTTGGCCGCGTCAGGCAGCAATTCTCCGGTGGGGTTATGGAAGTTGGGCGTTACGATCACCGCCTTTGCATGGAGTGTGCCGCAAGCCTTTTCCAACGCGCCTGGCGTAAAAGGCGTTGGTATTTCCAGCACCTGCAGGCGCATCACCTGTAACACTTCCAGCACGGAAAAAATGCAGGGGCTTTCTACGGCCACCACATCGCCCGGGCGGCAAACAGCGGCCAGCGCAATATAAAGGGCCTGCAGCGCGCCGTCTGTGATAACAAGCTCGGCTGCATGCACCATGGTATGGTGCTGCGCAAGATGCTGGCTGATGCTTTGGCGCAGGGGAGCGTTCCCCGTAGGCGCGCCGTACCGGAGCAGGGAAGCGCCTTCTTCCCGCACCACCTGCTGCATGGTGCGCAGCAGCAGTTTTTGCGGTATCAGCAGGTCTCCGGGCGCAGCTACGTTAAACTCGGCCAAAGAGCGGCGGCCCGCATGCCCGGAAGTGATGAGGGAAAGTTTATGAAGATAGGCCGCATCGCGCTGCACCAGGGGTGGCGGAACGCTGATCACCGGCTGTGTGGCGCTCACGTAATACCCTGACCTGGGAATACTTTCCACCATGCCGCTGATCACCAGGTACTCATACCCGCTTTGCACGGCGGCCGCGCTAAGCCCGTATTGCGCCATAATGTCCCGCACGGAAGGGAGCCGGTACCCGGGAGGGTATGCGCCGCTGTTGATCTTTTGTTCAATGGTTGCCGTAAAAGCATGATGGCGGGGCTGCTTCATGTATCAAATGTAGCGTAAATTCAATTGCGGCCTGCCTGCTTGCCGTGGCGGCGGTGATAGCTGTTAGTGCGCCGCCATGGCCATTTCTATTTCTTCCAGCGTTTTGTTGCCGGTTTCAGGCACATACCTTTTAAGTATCAGGAAATACACAAAACAGATGCCTGCAAACAGGAAGAACGTTTCATGCGGGCTGAGCGCGGCAATGAGCACCGGGAAACCGTACGCCAGCGCAAAGCAGGCGGCCCAGAGGGCGGCGGTTGCCACGGCCATGGCCATGCCTCTCACCTTGGTGGGGAATATTTCGGAAATGAGCACCCAGGTTACGGGGGCCAGGGTAGTGGCGTAGGTGGCAATAAAGGCCATTACGAAGCCGGTGAGCCAAACGCCGGAGAAGAAGTTGAAATAATAACAGAGACCTATTACCAGCAGCCAGCCGGCCATGAGCAAAGACCCGCCCTGCATCAGTTTTTTGCGGCCCCAGCGGTCTACCAGCCGCATGGCTACCAGGGTGAACACCAGGTTGGTGGCCCCGATGAGTATCTGCTGGAACAACTGGTCGTTCACGTCCATACCGGCTTTTTCAAAGATGATGGGGGCGTAGAAAAATACGGCGTTGGCGCCGGAGATCTGCTGAAACACGGCAATGACTATGCCGAGTATCACTACAAAACGTACGCCTTTTTTCCAGAGGTCGCGGAAGCTGCCTTTTTCCGTGTTCAGCGTTTTGTCTATCTGCTGTACTTCCTGTGCCGCTTCTTCCTGGCCTGATATGCGGGTAAGCACCGCCAGGCCTTCCTGCCGGCGGCCTTTGGAGAAGAGCCAGCGGGGGCTTTCCGGTACAAAGAACACGCAGATAAAGAAGAGGGTGGCGGGTATGGCGCCTGACGTGAACATCCAGCGCCAGTTGTCTTCCATACCGGCCAGCAGGTAGTTGCTGAGGTAGGCCAGCAAGATGCCTATTACAATGGTGAGCTGGTTGACAGACACCATGCGGCCCCTGATGGCGGCCGGGCTCACTTCCGCTATATATAAAGGAGAAAGGATAGAGGCCCCGCCTACGGCTACGCCCGCCAAAATGCGCCAGGCAATCAGGCTTTCGTAAGAGGAGGCCCAGCCCATCATGATGCTGGAGGCGGAGAAGATGAATGCCGCGGCGATCAATGGCGGTTTACGCCCGAAACGGTCTGTCAGCACACCGGTTACCAGGGAGCCGATGAAGCACCCTACATAGAGGGAACTGCCGGTCCAGCCCAGCTGCGCGCTGCTGAGATCGTAATACGGTTGTATAAATGGGATAGTGCCGGAAAACACGGCAATGTCGAATCCAAAAAGGAGGCCGCCAAACGCGGCTACAAGGCTGATAAGCAGGATGTGAAACTGTTTTTTCATAACTGGCTCCAAGATAAACCGAAGCGCATGTTGGCTGTTTGCAATATTGCCTGAAATAGATGGACTTTTTTACGATGGCCTGATCTCTTTCTTGTTGCGGTACTCTCTCGGAGAGAGGCCCATCAGTGAATGGAACAACCGTGAAAAATAGTACTGGTCCTCTATGCCTACCGCCTGGCCTATCTCGCTCACTCTCAGCGTGGTGAACTGTAATAACTGACAGGCTTTCTGCATTTTAAGATGATTGAAATACTCCATGGGGGAGAAGCCGGTCTTTTTCCTGAAAATGCTGGAGAAATGGGAGGTGGAAAGGTTTACCGCCGCCGCCACTTCCTGCAGGCTCAGGGAGTTGGAAATATTCTCCCGGAGAAACTCGATGGCGTCTTCCGCGGGGTCTGAACCGGCTTCCTGCTTGAGCAGGCTGAACTTGTCAGGGTACAGGAAGGAAGAAAGGAAATAATGCAGGCTGAGGCTGCAGAAGGAAAGGTTATCTATACTGTACCCGCTTTGCAGGTGGCGGTACATATTATGGAAAATACCCACCTGGTCTTCGTTGTACTTCACATAATTCTGCCCGCTCTGCATCCGTTCATGCAGCATGGTGGCCAGCTGGTTGCCCATAGGCCCCTTGAAGTGCAGCCAGTAAATAGACCATGGAGAATTTTCTGATGCCCAGTAACTATGGATGGCGCCGGAGGGTACCAGCAGGTAGTTGAAGGGGTTGATGGCATACTCTTCCCCGTTGATGGTACAGCCGCCGCTGCCGTCTACACAATAGATAAGAATATGCTGCTCGCTGCCCTGGCGCCGCTCCCGGTAATGGAACTTTGCACGGGGGTAATAGCCGATGTCCGTAATGAACAGGGAACGCAGCAGCGGATGCTCCAGGCAGCCGGCAATTACCTTGCGCGGCAGTACAATGGCCTCCTGTCCTTCAAAGCCTTCTTTTTTTTTCATTAGTGCACGTTTGTCTTTTCAGCGGACTAATGGAACTTCGTTTCATTAGTACACGTTTGTCTTTTCAATGGGCTAATGGAACGTTGTTTCATTAGTACACGTTTGTCTTTTCAAGGGACTAATGGAACGTTGTTTCATTAGTACACGTTTGTCTTTTCAATGGGCTAATGGAACTTCGTTTCATTAGTACACGTTTGTCTTTTCAAGGGACTAATGGAACGTTGTTTCATTAGTACATGTTTGTCTTTTGAATGGGCTAATGGAACTTCGTTTCATCAGTACACGTTTGTCTTTTCAATCAGCTAATGGAACGCCTTTTCATTAGCCACGCGTTGGGTGGTCAATGAAACCGTTCCCGGTTTCAGGCCCCTAAGTTCCATAAAATAATCCATCTTTTCCAATAGTTCCTCCATTGTATGCGCCTGTGGCTGGTAATAAATTTGAACATATAATCAAGCCCGAAATTTTATGGAGGTAAAAGCCTGGAAAGAAACAGTTATGTTGCCCACTTACGGTACCGGACAGCCGGAAAAGAACCCGATGTTCCTGGAGAAAAGAGTGTACCAGGGCAGCAGCGGAGTGGTATACCCCAATCCCGTTATTGAAAAGATACTGGACGTGAAGGAAGACCGCCCGTACAATGCCGTGTTCCTGGAAAATGAGTACCTGAAGATTATGCTCCTGCCGGAATTGGGAGGCAGGGTGCATATGGCCTGGGACAAAGTGAGGGAACGGCATTTTGTGTATTACAATCAGGTGATCAAGCCCGCGCTGGTGGGCCTCACTGGTCCCTGGATATCTGGTGGCATAGAGTTCAACTGGCCACAACATCACCGCCCCAGCACCTTCGAGGCGGTAGACTGTACGATCCGCGAGAACGCGGACGGCAGTAAAACGGCCCTGATGAACGAAGTGGAGCTGATGTTCCGCACCAAAGGCCTCGTAGCGTTTACGCTCTACCCCGGCAAGGCGTACCTGGAGATCAAAGGACACCTGTACAACCGCACGGCGCTGCCCCAGACCTTTTTGTGGTGGGCCAACCCCGCGGTGAAGGTGAATGATCACTACCAGTCTGTATTTCCGCCAGATGTGCATGCCGTATTTGATCATGGCAAACGTGACGTGTCTGATTTCCCCATTGCCACCGGCACTTATTATAAAGTAGATTATTCGCCGGGAACAGATATTTCCCGCTACAAGAACATACCCGTGCCCACGTCTTACATGGCCATGCACTCTGACTTCGACTTCATTGGCGGTTATGAGCACGATACCGGCGCGGGCGTACTGCACGTAGCCAATCACCACATTTCCCCCGGCAAAAAACAATGGACCTGGGGCAACGGTGACTTTGGCAAGGCCTGGGACCGTAACCTCACAGATGAAGACGGCCCTTACATAGAGATCATGACCGGGGTGTATACAGACAACCAGCCTGATTTCTCCTGGCTGCAACCCAACGAAGAGAAGCAGTTCACGCAATACTTCATGCCCTATGCCAACACCGGCCTGGTTAAAAACGCCACCAAAGAGGCCATGGTGAACCTGGAAGAAGACAAGGGCCAAACGGTGATCAAGGCATACGCCACGGCCCGCTACAACGCGGCGAAGATCATGCTGCGGTCTGGCGATCAAACGGTATTCGAGACCGTAACCGACCTGGCGCCCGAAACGCCGTTTGAAACGAGGGTGAACGTTACCGGCAAAGACCTGATGCTGGAAGTGCAGGAGGCGGGCGGCAAAACGCTGGTACGTTACAATACCGTACGGGAGCCCTCTACCTTTGAGGCCAAACCGGCCACGCCTGCGCCGGCGCCGCAGGAGGTGGAAAGCATTGAGCTGCTGTACCTGCATGGCCTGCATATTGAGCAGTACCGCCATGCCACCTATTCCGCCAAAGACTATTACGAAGAGGCGCTGCGCCGCGATGAGGGAGATGCCCGCTGCAATAATGCCATGGGTCTCTGGTACCTGCGCCGCGGTCAGTTTGCCAAAGCCGAACCGTATTTTAACCGCGCCATAGCGCGTGTAACGCTGCGCAACCCCAACCCGGCAGACGGGGAGGCATATTACCACCTGGGTAACTGCCTGATGCTGATGGACCGGCTGGAGGAGGCCATTGCCGCCCTGTATAAGGCCGCATGGAACGGCGCCTGGCAATCCGCCGCATTTTTTATGCTGGCGCGCATACACGCCCGGCAACACCGGTACGCTGAAGCGCTGGAGCTGGCTGAACAGTCGCTCCTGGGCAACTACCACGGCCACAGTGTGCGCCACCTGAAAACAGTGCTGCTGCGCCACCTGGGGCAAACCGCCGCCGCCGTGGAATTTGCAAAGCAGTCGGTAGCCATAGACCCGTTCAACTACGGCTGTCATTTTGAGCTGCAGTTGCTCACCAACACCACCGCGCCGCAACCCGCCCGTGTACACACCTATTTTGAGTACGCGCTGGACTATGCCGCCGCGGGTTGTTATACAGAAGCCGCCGCCCTGCTGCAGGTGCCAGACACTACGCACCCGCTGCGCAGTTACTATGCTGGCTGGTGTTACGCCCGGCTGGGAGACGGCGCCAATGCTGACGCCTGGTTCAAAAAAGCTGCGGCCGCCCCGGCAGACGGGTGTTTCCCGCACCGCCTGGAAGAGATCGGCATTTTGCAGGAAGCCCTGCGCCGCAACCCGGCCGACGCCAGGGCCTGGTACTACCTGGGTAACCTCTGGTACGATAAACGGCAATACAACGAGGCCATGGACGCCTGGGAGCGCTCCGCGGCCGCAGACGATACTTTCCCCACCGTATTCCGCAACCTGTCACTGGCATGGTTCAACAAACGGGACAATGCCGCCAAGGCGCTGGAATGCCTGCGCAAGGCCTTTGAGCTGGATGTAACGGACGCGCGCGTTTGCATGGAGCTGGACCAGCTGTACCGCATCTGCAACATTCCCCGTGAGGAAAGAGTGGCCCTGCTGGACAAATATCCGGCAGCGGTAGCCTCCCGCGATGACCTGTACCTGGAAAGGATTGCCCTGCACAACCAGCAAGCCGCCTTTGAGACCGCCCGCCGCATGCTGGCCGGCCGCAAGTTTCACCCCTGGGAAGGCGGTGAAGGCAAGGTGGTACGGCAGTTCATGACCTGCCATATAGGGCTGGCGCAAGACGCCCTGGTGAATGGGCGGTACAATGAGGCGTTAGACATCATGGAGCAATGCGCTGAATACCCGGAGAACCTCGGAGAAGGCAAGCTGTACGGCGCGCAGGAAAACGACCGCCATTACCTGCTGGGGCTGGCCCTGCAGGGCGCCGGGCGGCAAACGGAGGCGCAGCAAGCCTTCAGGCTGGCCACAGAAGGGATCAGCGAGCCCGTACAGGCTATCTTCTACAACGATCCCCAGCCTGACAAAATATTCTACCAGGGCCTGGCATGGCTGCAACTGGAAGAAGCAGACAAGGCCAACGCCATTTTTGAAAGGCTGATCAATTTCGGCAATGCCCACCTGGATGACCACATCAGGATTGACTATTTTGCCGTTTCACTGCCGGACCTGCTGGTGTTTGACCAGGAGCTTGACAAACGGAACCGCGTGCATTGCCTGTATCTGAAGGCCCTGGGGTACCTGGGGCTGGGGCAATACCCTGAAGCGAACCGCTTTTTCAATGAAGGCCTGGCGCTGGATGCCTATCACGAAGGCATCCTCTCTCACCAGCGAATGATACCGTTTATGAAACATCAGCAAAAAACAGTAACGCCATGAAGTTGAAACAAGTCACGCTATGTTTGTCTTTATTGTTAGCACTATACATTCCGGCGGCCGCGCAATTCCTGTCCCTGCAAGGGGAATGGGAATACCGGCCTGACCCGGAGAACAAAGGCCTGCAGGAAGCCTGGTACCGCCAGGCTTTCAGCGGCCGCCTGCAGCTGCCCGGCACACTGGACGATGCGGGCTACGGCAACCCCGTAGTACCGCCCACCGCCAAGGACACGCTGCTGCACCTTACCCGTAAACACCGCTACGTAGGCGCCGCCTGGTACCGGAAGGAAGTGACCATACCCGCCGGCTACAGCGAACTGCTGCTGGAGCGCGTGATCTGGCACACCACGGTATGGGTAGACGGTAAAATGATGGGCGCCGCCGAAAGCCTTTCCACCCCGCACCGCTTCACCGGCCTCAAACCCGGTAAGCATGTAATTGTGCTGCGTATAGACAACTCCCGGCGGTACGACATCAGCCACAAACTGATGGCCCACGCCTATACAGACGAAACACAGATTATCTGGAACGGCGCCATTGGCCGCATCGGCCTGCAAAAGCCGGCGCCGCAGGTACAGATCTACCCGGAGCCTTCCCAAAAACGGGTGCGCGTAACCGCTTCATCTTCCGCGGAACTGCGGTTGTTGCGTAACGGCCAACTGCTGGCCGCCAAAAAGGTGAGGGCAGGAGAGAGCTACCTGCCGCTGAACAGCGAACCGGCGTATTGGGACGAATTTAATCCCAACCTGTATACACTGGAAGTGAACGGTCAGCCGGTACAGTTCGGTATCAGGGATATCAGCCACAAGAACGGGCTGCTCTATGTTAACGGCCGCCGCGTGTTTTTACGCGGTACGCTTGACTGCAACATATCTCCGCTCACCGGCCATCCGCCCATGACCAAAGAAGAGTGGATCAGGGAGTTTTCCGTAGTGCGCAGCTATGGCCTCAACCATGTGCGTTTCCACTCCTGGTGCCCGCCGGAAGCGGCCTTCCAGGTGGCGGATTCTATGGGCGTTTACCTGCAGGTGGAGCTGCCCCTCTGGGTGCTCAATGTAGGAGAAGATACGGCCGCCCTGCGCTTTCTGAAAGATGAAGCGCAGCGCATCATGGCCAGCTACGGCAACCACCCCTCTTTCTGCCTCTGGTCTATGGGCAACGAGCTGCAGGGAGATTTCAAATGGCTGCAGCAGCTGACGGACGATCTGAAGAAACAGGATAACCGGCGGCTCTACGCCACCACCACTTTCACGTTCCAGAAAGGGTACGGCGGCTGGCCCCTGAAAGAAGACGACTTTTTTGTAACGCAATGGACCAACAAAGGATGGGTGCGCGGACAGGGCATTTTCAACACCAAAACGCCTGACTTCCTGAAAGATTATTCCGCTCCCATAGACAGTATGCCCGTTCCCGTCATATCGCATGAAATAGGCCAGTACTCCGTGTACCCGGATATGCGTGAGATTGACAAATACACCGGCGTGCTGGACCCGCTCAATATGAAGCTGGTACGCCAGCACCTGCAGCAGCGCAACCTGCTGCACCAGGCCGCGGATTTCACAAAAGCCAGCGGTAAACTGGCCGTGCTGCTCTATAAGGAAGAGATTGAAAGAGCGCTGAAAACGCCCGGTTTTAGCGGCTTCCAGCTGCTCGACCTGCATGATTTTCCCGGGCAGGGCACGGCGTTGGTAGGCCTGCTCAACGCTTTCTGGGAAAGCAAGGGGCTGGTAACGCCGGAGGCCTTCCGCGAGTTCTGCTCGCCCGTTGTGCCCCTGCTGCGTTTTGCAAAAGCTACTTACACCGCTGCGGAAACCTTTGAAGCAAAGGCGGAAGTGGCCAACTTCAGCGGTACTGCCTACAATGCCGGCCAGCTCCGCTGGGCCATCAGCGATGACAATGGCAAACAGCTGGCTACCGGCACCGGCAATATCAAGCACCCGCTGGGCTATGTAACCGCCGCTATGCGGCTGACCGTGCGGCTGTACCTGGAAGGCACGCCCTACACCAACCAGTGGAGCATCTGGGTATATCCCGCCAGGGTTGATCTGGCCGCACCGGGCATTGTGTTCACCCGCTCGGCAGACAGTGCGCTGGCCGCGCTCAACGCCGGCAAAACGGTATTGCTGAACCCTGATACGGCCGCCATAAAAGGCATTCCCGGCCGCTTCACTTCCGTATTCTGGAGCCCGGTGCATTTCCCTGACCAGCCCGGTACCATGGGCCTGCTGGCGGATACAACGCATCCCGCGCTGGCCGCGTTCCCCACGGAATTTCATACCAACTGGCAGTGGTGGGACCTCGTAACGCATTCCAAGGCACTGGTGTATGATGCCATGCCCACGTGGAAACCCGTGGTGCAGGTGATAGACAATTTTGTGAAGAACCGCCGGCTGGGCATGCTGTTTGAGGCTCGCGTGGGCAAAGGCCGCCTGGTACTGTGTACCGCGGATATCAGCGCACAGCTTGAAAAGAGAATTGTAGCCCGGCAGTTGCGTTACAGCCTGCAGCAATATATGCAGTCTGCCGCGTTCAACCCGGCCGCTACCATTACCGCCAATGATCTGACCGCCCTGTTGAAAGGGAATCGATAAAGATGACATTTTGATCAGTATATCCCGGGGAATACGTGGAACTATGATAACCCGGGATATTTTTTTTTTCTCATGCCGGATGTAAGTGACCTGGCCACGCAACAGATGTCACAAAACCCCCTCATTTTGACGAAAATCCCCACCGGGGATCTGCCCCGCCATGCAGACATTTGTAGGGTAAAACCTACTGCTATGGATATCATCAAACATACCTTTGAAGCAGACATCCCCACCGTATTTGTGCCGGCAGCCAGCTTCCCGGATGGCATCAAACCAGCCTTCAACGAGCTTTGCGGGAAGTTGAAAATGCAGGGCAGAACATTGTATGGTGTTACGGAACGGGTAAACGGGAAGTGGGTATACCGTGCTTGCGCCTCTGACCGGGGAGACACGCCAGACATGCCGCATTACAGCATTCCCGCCGGTACCTACCTGGCCTATGTGCTGCCGGACTGGGAACAACACCTGCCCATGATAGGCCAGTACTTTGAATGGCTGCTGGACCATAAAGACGCTAAAAAAGACACCATTGCGCTGGAATACTACAAAACCATGGACGAAGTATGGCTCATGGTGCAGCATAAATAGCGGGAAACAGTGAATCCGGGAGGGCGGGCATGCACGCCCCCTTTTGTGCTACTGTTCATACTCCAGCAATTCCACCCGGTTCCCGAACGGATCGCGGAAGAACAGCCTGGAGCGGCCGGTAATAACGGAGGAATAGGCTATTTCAATGCCTTTGCGGGTGAGATATGCCTTGGCGGCCTCCAGATCTGCCACCTCAAACGCCGGGTGCCGGCCTGATATTTTTGTATCGCCGTCTTCTTCCACCAGGTGCAGCTGCACATCCGCAATTCCGTACCAGATGGCGCCGCGGGGATGGTTGCCGGGTATTTCCACCAACTGCAGGGTGTTACCGTAAAATTGTCTTGCTTCTTCTTTTTTGCCTGTGGGGATCATGATGGCTACATGGTCCAGCCGCTTAAACCTGATCATTGCTTCAGTGCTGTTTAATTCACCCCGCAAATATCGGGAAAAAGGGCGTATCGAAAAGCTCGATACGCCCTAAGCGTCCATTTCAGCAACCCGTTGTTATAATGAATGCTATTTACAAGCAGCGGGGCGTTTACCAGGACGGCTTTTTATATGGCGGTAGTATTTTCTACTCCTGGGGAATGGCGCTTTCGTCCATAAACCCTATTTCCCACATATGCCCGTTGATGTCTGCAAAACTGCGCTGGTACATCCAGCCCATGTCTTGCGGCTCATTGTTCTTGGTGGCGCCGGCGGCCAGCGCTTTATCTACCAGCTCATCTACTTTCTGCCGGCTGTCTGCAGACAGGAAGGTGATCACTTCCGTGCTTTTGGTGGCATCTGCCACCGGTTTGGAAGTGAACGTCTGGAAATATTTTTCCACCAGCAGCATTACAAATATGTTTTCGTCTACGATCATGCAGGTAGCATTCTCGTCAGTGAACTGTGCGTTGAACGTAAAACCAAGCGCCGTAAAAAATTCCACTGTTTTTTTCAGATCTTTTACCGGGAGGTTTATAAAGATTTTTGTAGCCATGCTTTTTTGTTTTTGTTGATACAAATGTACCGGGCTTTCTTTATCCTGACGCTGTGTGATACCGACAAAACGGGGGCAAATTGCGACTTTTGTATTCCGCGCCGTGATCGATACCTTTATCTTACCAAAAACTGCTTGTATGAAGGGCCGCAAAACTTTCACATTCACCAGAACGCTGGTAAACGGGTTGTTTTTTATAGCTGCCGTGGCAACGGTGGCGGTATTTATGATGATGACATACAACAGGCTGATACGGCAGGAAGGCAAAACAGCTTTGCCGGCCGCCGTGCTGCATGTCAGCATGGGCAGTACCGAGCCTACGCCGCTTGACCTGGCCTATTACCTGCGGAACGATGTGGTGAGCGTGCAGCGGGTTGACCGGTTTGATGTATACGCCAGCGCGCATACGGCCCTTTCCTATTATTGTTACATGGTGAACGTGCTGCTGCTGGCCGCTTTCTTTTACGGTGCGGTAACGTTGCGCCGCATTTTCAATACGGCCTTTCCCGGCCGCAATGCGCAGCGCCTTGGCGTGATCGGCTGGTTGTTTATTGGTACAGACGTGCTGAAGCTGGCGGGTTACTACCTGTATACGGCCATTGCGCAGCATTACCCGGCACTGGCGGGTACGCAGCTGGAATCAGGCGGCGGCAAGGGCCTGCTGGCGGGAATGGTGATGCTGGCCGTTTCCGTGGCCTGGAAGCAGGGCCTGGAACAGCACAGTGCCCGGCCGGCCGCTTAAGATGCCTTCATGGCCGCCCGCAGCATTTCCACGCTCTTGCGCACTCCTGTTTCAGCGGCTTCTTTTCCTTCAAATTCAATAGCAATGTAACCGTTGTAATTAACCTTGCGCAGTATGTTGATGATGCGCTTGTAATCCAGGTCAAGCGTATACCATTCTCCGCCGCCGTAGTAGGTTTTGGCCTGTACAAAACTGGCGTGCGGCGCTACCTTTTCCAGCTTGCTGTACGGGTTTTCAAGAAAATTGCCGGTGTCCATCAATATGCCCAGCCAGGGAGAGTCAATGGCCTGGCGGATGCGCAGCAGCCCTTCCGGTGTGGAGGTAAGCCCCCAATGGTTTTCCAGCGCCAGCAGCACGCCGCATTCGGCGGCTTTGGGGAGGCATTGCGCTATGCTGTCTATGCACCATTTGAACGCATCGTCTTCCGTGTAGCCGGGTATGGGGCTTTCCACGCCCCGGTTGGCCATCAGCGCGTCAAAGGACTTAATGGTGCCCCAGCGGCCGGAATTGAGCCGGATGGCCGGAATGCCCATTTTATACGCCAGCTCTATGCAACGGATGGTGTGGTCTATGTCTTTCTGCCGCACGGCCGGGTCCGGGTCTACAAAATCCTGGTGAATGGAGAGCGATATCAGGCTGACCCCGTTGAGAAATGCATGCCGCTTCAGCTTTTGAAGGTAGGCATTGTCTTCCCCGTCCATCTGCCGGTGCAGTACGTCCACTCCTTCTACCTGCAGGCGGCTGGCCTCGTCTATCACTTTTTCAATGGGCACCTTGGGTGTTCTGAAATGCCAGTAGGAATAGGAGGAGAGGGCCAGCTTGAAATCTGCCGGTGGCGGCAGCTGCGCCGGCAGGGCCGCGGCGGGCAGTGCGGCGGGCAGGCCCAGCAATGCGGCGCTGCCAAGGGTGTGCTTCATAAAGGAACGACGGTTCAGGCTCATAGGCTTGCAATGTTTATTGTTACAGGAAAATACGGCTTTTTTTTATGATGGGGGGATATTTGCGCAAACATGTTTGTGTCTTGCCTGGCGGGGGTTTCATCGGGAATATAGTTGTATATTTACTTTGATCATACACCGCTTAGTGCATTGAAAGCTCCAACATCATACGCCGTTATCCTTGTCCTTGTTTTGCTGACCCTGCGGGCCGCGGCCATTCCCACCATACGCCTTACCGCCGCCGAGCCGTACCAGAAAATAGGGCAGCAGATCCGCTGGTTTGTAGACAGCGGCGCGCAGCTCAGCCTGGCGCAGGTGCAGCAGGCCGGTTACCAGTACCGCTTCCGGCAGGGCACGCAGGAAATAGGCGCCTTCGGCCTCAGCAACGGCGCGGTATGGGCACATGGCAGTTTCTCGTCTTCCGCGCCGGGCAAAGTATACCTGCTCATTGAATTTGCCAATGTAGACAGCATTACGCTATATTATTATGACGGCCCGGAGCTGAAGACCATTACCTCCGGCAGCCGCCTGCGCAACAAAAACAAGGTATGGAACCTTCCGGGTTTCAATTTTGAGCTGCCTGCGCTGGGAGACCGGCAGCAGGAGTTCTGGCTGCGCATGCGCACCGGCAACGCGGTCATACTGCCCGTTACCCTGGCCGCGGAAAAGGGCGTGCCCCGTGCGTTGTTCGGCATGTACGTGGTGGAGCTGGTGTATTTGGGTATTGTGATCGCCCTGTTCTTTTACAACCTTTCCCTGTTTGCCTGGATCAGGGACCGCAATTACGCCTTGTACCTGGGCTACCTTTTTTTCCTGGCATCGTTTGTTTTACTGTACCTGCGCGGGTTTCACGTGGTACTGGCGGAGCCGCTCTCCGCCTTTGTGAATATGTACGGGATGAGTTTTGTAGGCGTCAGCTACCTGTTTGCCATTCCGTTCTCCATTTCGTTCCTGCACGGCCGTAGTTACGCGCCCCGGATGTGCAGGGTGCTGCGGGCCTTCAACATAGTGGCCGTAGCGGCCATTGCCTTCAATATTGCCGGCATGCGGCATGTCACCATTATCCTGCAGGAGGTGGTCAGCATAGCAGTGCCCATCCTGTTTGTATGGCTGGCGGTTACCGCCTGGCGCAAGGGGTATGAACCGGCTTTGTATTTCCTGGTGGCCTGGTCGCTGCTGCTCTGCGCCATTGTTCTGTTCACCATTATCAACGCGGGGCTGCTGCCGCTCAAGAACTGGTACTTCCATATTTTACCGGTAGGCTCCGCCGTGGAAGTGATCTTGCTGTCACTGGCGCTGGGGCACCGTTATGCGGTGCTGAAAAAGGAAAAGATCGAGATGCATGAGGAGCAGATCAGGTTCGTGAATGAGCAGAACGCTTTGCTGGAGCGGAGGGTGGCGGAGCGCACGCAAGACCTGAAGGCCAGCAACCAGGTAAAAGACAAGCTGCTGGGCATTATTTCACATGACCTGCGCACGCCGCTGAACAACCTCTCGGGCCTGCTGGAGCTGTCTGAGCAAAAAGCGCTCTCCGCCGGAGAAATACAGCATTTTTCTCAAACCGTGCGGCACAACATCAAGTACATTGCCGGCACCATCCAGAACGTGCTGGACTGGTCTCTCACCCAGATGGAGCGTATTGAGACCAGGCCGCGGGATGTACCGCTTTCCCCGCTGGTGTACCAGGTGATAGATACCTACCGCTTTGCCGCGGACCAGAAGGCCATTTTATTCAGGAAGATAGTGCCGGAAGAAGTGGTGGTCATCGCAGACCATCACCAGCTGGAGCTGGTGATCCGCAACCTGGTAGACAATGCCATCAAATTCACGCTGCAGGGCGGTATCATTACCATTGGCTGCCGGCCGCAGGCAGAGCGGGTGGAAATATTTGTAGCGGACACCGGCCAGGGCATGACGGCGGAGCAGGCGCAGCGGCTGCTGCGTGGCAGCAGCCTGTATACCACAGCAGGTACGGATGAAGAAAGAGGTACCGGCCTGGGCCTGCAGTTATGCAAGGAGTTTGTGGCCAACAATGGCGGCGTGCTGCAGATCAAAAGCGAGCCGGGGAAGGGAACAGAATTTTATTTCAGCCTTCCCCGGCAGCAATAAGATATGTTCTTTATTGTTCAGACAGTTCCTTCACAATGGCCAGCGCTTTAGGGAACATGTCACCGAAGATGTCGCTATGCTCAGCTGTAACGTCCAGGTCTACTTTCAATGTTGTTTGCCCGTTTGCCGTGCTGAGCGTATAGTTTTCTTCCGCCCCGGCCCATGCCTTCACTTCCGGGCTTTCAGTATCTGTTTTACCGTTCATGATATAGCCCCGGTGCTGAAAGGAGAGATATTCCGGCTCCCGTTTAACAGCAATAACAGACAGCATGCCGTTGCCATCGGCGTCTATGAACTTTACGTCGCTGCCTTCCTGCCAGTCTGTTTCAACATCGCTGCCTTCATTGAAGGGCCTGGTCCATTTCGGGTAGCTGGTCTTGCCCCAGAGAATGTCCCATACTTTTTCTCGGGGCGCGTTGATGGTAGTGTTGAAATGTAACTTTTTCATGCGTTGCGGGTTTGTGTTCCTTACAAAGGTGATGATCTTTCCTGTTCCGCAGGCGGTGCAAATACGACAAAATAAGGGTGGATCGGGCCAGTTGCGGCGGATGTTGTAAATTTGTGCGAAACGGAATATTATGGCCACATTTTCGGAAACCATCAACAGCAATAAACCCGTGCTGGTTGATTTTTTTGCCACCTGGTGCGGCCCCTGCAAAATGATGGAGCCTATCCTCAAAAACCTGAAAGACCAGGTGGGGAACGATGCTACCATTATCAAGATAGATGTAGACAAGAACCCCGCAGCCGCGGCCGCCTACCAGGTACAGGGCGTGCCTACGCTCATACTGTTCAAGGAAGGTAAAATATTATGGCGCCAGGCCGGCGTGGTGCAGGCCAAACAACTGGAGCAACTGATCAAACAGCACATGTAACATGGATATTGAACTGGCAGCAATAACCCCGGCAGACGTACAGGCGTTGCGGCAACTGGCGCTGCAAACATTTTCAGATGCATTTTCAGGCGCCAACACTTCGGGCAACATGCAGGCTTACAGCAACGAAGCATTTTCTATAGCCCGGTTAACGGAAGAACTGCGCAACCCCGCCTCCCGGTTTTACTTTGTGAAGGCCGGCGGCAAGCCCGCAGGGTATCTCAAGGTGAACTTCGCGGCGGCGCAAACAGACCTGCAAGATCCGGCGGGGCTGGAAATTGAGCGCATCTATGTGCTGAAGGAATTTCACGGCCAGCAGGTAGGGCAGGCCCTGCTTGACAAGGCGCTGGAAATTGCGGCGGCGGCCGGCGCAGCATATGTCTGGCTGGGCGTATGGGAAAAGAACCTCCGCGCCATCCGTTTCTATGAGAAAAACGGTTTTGCTCCTTTCGGCACGCACCTGTTCAGGCTGGGAGAAGATGAGCAGACAGACGTGCTGATGAAGCGCGCGCTGCGGAATTTTTCTGACAGGTAACCTATGCGGGGTTTCCAATTAATTCACTATTTTACTACCATGAAAAACACGAACAGACGAAAATTCCTCCGCACCGCCGCCGCGCTGACAGGCGCCGGCACCCTGGCTTCGGCCATGCCCCTTTCCGCCGCTCAAAAGAAATACCCGGTAGCGCACCATGTCTTTTTCTGGCTGAAGAACCCTGACTCAAAAGAAGACCGGAACAAACTGATTGCCGGCGTTAAAAGCCTGGCCAAAATAGAAACGGTCAAAGACCTGCGGGTAGGCATTGTAGCCCGTACAGAACAAAGAGACGTGGTAGATAACAGCTGGGCCGTTTCCGAGCTGATCTTTTTTAATGACCTTGCAGGGGAGGAGACCTATCAGAGCCACCCCATTCACCAGGAATTTATCAAAAACTGCAGCCACCTCTGGAGCAAGGTAATTGTGTACGATGCCGTGGAAGTTTAACGATCTTGAAATACATATTTGGAATTAACAGAAAATGATGTAAATTTATCCTGTTATAACACGTTATCGACAGAACAGAAAGAAATCTACTTCGAGTACCACCTGACATCAATCGCTTCTTATCAATCATTTTATTCCTGCATCAAGCTCGCGGTGGCGGCCACGTAACCCGCTCCAATAGCTTATTGCGACGTATTTTTTGTACGGCTGTGCCGGTTGCGGGTAACTGTGGCCGCGGCAGCATACGATGATTGGTATGGCATGTTTAACCCGTGAATGTGCTCTGCCTGCATCTACATTCTATTTTTAAACTAAAACTGTTATGAAAGCCGTCTGCAGTACCAAAATCAACATCAGTAAGCGCAGTGTTCAATTGATTGTATAATTTTTTTCTCCGCCATTCTGATACAACAATGACATAACGGGCCCTGTGGCGTTTTTATTGAACTGTCCGCCAGGTATGGCGCCTGCGGTGCGGGGAGGGGTTTGCCCGGCATAAAAGGAACATCAACCAAATCGATATAAAAAACACACTTCCTTAATCCTTAAAACAATCCATGTTATGACAAGAATAGAAACTTAACAATAACGAAACCGGCAATACGGGAATATTGCCGGCTAAAAACTGGAGTTAGCTTCCAGTCTATTACAGTTCAAAATACTTGGTGAACCATAACTCTTCAAAAATATGAAAAAAAAGAGGAATATTGCTTTTTTATCGAAAGCGATAAGAGGTACCTTTTTACCAGCGTTTACGCTGATCTCCACACTATCTTTCACGTATGCCACTCCCGCCGCCGCCGCCCCGGCGCCGTATTTTCAACAAGAAACCACCGTTAAGGGCAAGGTGATCGGAGACGACGGCCTCCCTGTACCGGGCGCCGTGATCCAGATCAAGGGGCAAACAAGGGGCACGGTGACAAACGATGCCGGCGAGTTTACCCTCCGCGCCAAAACCGGCGAAACACTGGTGGTGAGCAACATCGGTTTTGCCACACAGGAACTGGCCGTAGAGGCCGGCAAAACCTATAACATCACCCTGGCCCCGTCTAACAGCACGCTGGACGAGGTGGTGGTAACAGGTTATTCCAGCCAGCGCGTGAAAGACCTTACCGGCTCTGTGGCCGTGGTAAACATCAACCAGTTGAAATCCCAACCGGTGGCCAGCCCCGTTGAAGCCCTGCAGGGCAAGGCCACGGGCGTACAGGTAATCAGCGATGGCGCCCCCGGCGCCACCCCGCAGATCAGGATCAGGGGTTTCAGTACCATCAACAACAACGACCCGCTGTTCGTAATTGACGGGGTGCCGTACGAAGGCAAGCTGAGCTGGCTCAGCCAGAACGATATAGAGAGCATGCAGGTGCTGAAAGACGCGTCTGCCGCATCTATTTACGGCGCCCGCGCCAACAACGGCGTAGTGATCATCACCACCAAAAAAGGGATCAAAGGGCCGCCCCGCATTTCGCTGGACATGTACTACGGCCAGCAGTCACCCCGCAGGGGAGACTTCCCGGAAATGATGACGCCCATGCAATACGCGGAATTTCTGTTCGAGGCCTTCCGCAACAATAACCAGACGCCGGGCACGCCGGAAACAACCGGCAGCAACTACGGCCCCGGGCCTAACCCGAGCCTGCCGGAATACCTGCTGGCGGGCGCCGCCACCGGCCATAATGTAACGCCGGCGGACACGGACCCGTCCAAATATAACTACAGCCGTGACGGCAGCACGTTCTACCAGATCACCAAAGCCAACCAGGCCGGTACCAAATGGTTTGATGAGATCACCCAGAACGCGCCCATGAAAAGCGTACAGCTGGGCGTTACCGGCGGCGGTGAAGATGCCACCTATGCTATAGGCGCCGGTTACCTGGGGCAAAAAGGTATTGTGCGCTATACGGGGTACGAACGTTTCAACGTAAGGGCCAATACTACCTTCTCCGCTTTCAACAACCACTTCCGCTTCGGGGAGAACATGCAATACAGCTACGAAGAGTTTGTGGGCGTTGGGGTAAACCCCAATATCTCTGGTGAGTACCAGGGAGAAGGCAGCGCCTTCGGTTTTGCTTACCGCATGCCCGCCATCATCCCGGTGTACGATGTGATGGGCAACTTTGCCGGCAGCCGCGGAGACAAGCTGGGCAACGCGCAAAACCCCATGGCGTTGCTCTACCGCGCAAAAGACAACATCAACAAACGGAACTTCTTCTTCGGCAACATCTTTGGCGAGGTAGACATCGTTAAAGGCCTGGTGGCCCGCACCTCCTACGGTATCCGTTACGAGAACTACAACGGCGTGAGCGTTGGTTATCCCAACCTGGAGTTCTCCGAAGGCGGCAATGCCAACAGCCTGAGCGAGTACCAGGGTTATAACACGGACTGGACGTGGACAAACACCCTCACCTACAAGCTGAACGTGCAGAACCGCCATGCCTTGACGGTACTGGCGGGCACAGAAGCCTTCAACGCCCGCAACCGCACGCTGAATGGCGGCAGGAACGAGTTCTTCCTGCTGGGCAATATGGACTACTACTACCTGTCCCGCGGTTCCGCCAACATCAGCAACAACAGCACCGGCGGCGTAGGCTCCCTGTTCTCCATCTTCGGCAGGGCGGATTACTCCTATAACGACCGTTACCTGTTAAGCCTCACGGTGCGCCGCGACGGTTCTTCCAACTTCGGTACGGAAAACAAATACGGTACCTTCCCCGCGGGCAGCGTTGCCTGGCGTTTGTCTGAAGAAGGTTTTGTGAAAGACGCGGGATGGGTCACTGACCTGAAGCTCCGCGCCGGTTACGGTATCACCGGTAACCAGCGCATCCCCGGCTTCCAGTACCTGCGCCGCTTTGAAAGCTCGCTTACCACGTCTGCCTACGCCATCAACGGCGGCAACGGCGTAATAACAGGGGTTTGGCAGAAAGATTATGACAACCCGGCCGTAAAATGGGAAGAGCTTCGCTCGCTGAACATAGGGCTGGACTTCACCTTCCTGGACGGCGCGCTGGACGGTACCTTTGACTGGTACAACCGTAAAACCGTAGACATGCTGTACCCCGTGCCGCTCCCGGCTACCGCGGTAGGGCAGGGCAACTCGCCCTTTGTGAACATTGGCGATATGCAGAACAAGGGCTTTGAAATAGCGCTCGGCTACCATTATGGCCAGCGCGGCAACAAACCCTTTCAGCTGGACGTAACCGCCAACTTCTCCCGCAACGTGAACGAGGTACTGTCTCTGGCGCCCACCGTGAAAGAGCAGCTGTACGGCACCTTCCGCAGCCTGCAAACCACCATCCTGCGCCCCGGCGCACCCTTCGGTTCGTTCTACGGGTATGAGGTGGCCGGCATCTACCAGGATGACGCAGACGTGGCCAACAGCCCCTCTTACAGCGGCGCGCGCCCCGGCAGCTTGAAGTACAGGGATATTTCCGGCCCCAATGGCAAGGCAGACGGTGTTATTGATCCGTTTGACCGTACCATTATCGGCAACCCGCATCCTGATTTCCTGTATTCACTGGCCATCAACGCCAAGTACCGGAACTTTGACATCATGATGTTCTTCAACGGTTCCCAGGGTAACGATCTGTATGAGGCCACCCGCTATTTTACAGACTTCTTCACCTTTGACGGCACCGCCAGCACCCGCATGCTCAACCGCTGGAGCCCTACCAACAAAGGGTCAGACATACCCTCTCCCAAGCGGCAGGCCTCTGACTTTGAATATGCTTCTTCCAGCTATTACGTGCAGGACGGCAGCTTTTTCCGTATGAAGAACCTGCAGATAGGTTACACCTTCCCCACGGAAGGATGGTTTGGCGGCCGCCTCCGCAGCCTGCGGGCCTATGTAGGTGCTACCAATCTTTTCACCATCACGAAGTATACCGGTCTTGACCCCGAGGTGAGCCAGACCAACAGCACCTTCTCCGCATTGGGTGTTGACTTTGGCATCTACCCCGTAGGCAGGCAGTATCTCTTTGGCATCAGTGCAGGTTTCTAACTTAAAAGCTCTAACAATGAAAAGAATTAACAGCATCATACTTTTATGCATCGCCGCATTTTTTGCGGCCTGCAACAGCGACTTCCTGGAAAAAACGCCGCAAGGGGAGCTGACCATTCCCCAACTGGAAACCGTAGATGGCGTGGAAGGCGCGCTCGTAGGCGCTTACGGCTTGCTGAACGGCAATGTGAACGGCACCTGGGGCAACTATTCTTCCGCGCCCAGCCAGTGGCTCTTCGGGGAAGTAGGGGCAGACAATGCCCATAAAGGCAGCGTGAACGGAGACCAGCCCAACATGAACCAGGTAGAGCTGTACGATGTGTCTGTCACCAACGACAACACTGAAATTATGTGGAACCGGTATTATGAAGGCATAGCCCGCTGCAACAATACCCTGCGGCTGCTGAAAGCCGTACAGGCCGGAGACGGCACCAAGTTCAGCGATGCCAGGGCCGTTGAAATTGAAGCAGAGGCCAGAATGCTGCGCGCGCACTATTATTTCTACCTGGTAAGAACGTTCAAGAACATTCCTTACGTAGATGAAACAATAGCCACCGCAGACGCCATCACCATTCCGAACACCGAACCGGTATGGCCCAAAATTGAGGACGACCTCAAGTTTGCCGTGCAGAGCCTCACGCCCGCCAAGCCCAAGAACGAAGTAGGCCGGGTGGACAAAATAGCCGCGCAAGCCTACCTCGGCAAGGTATACCTGTACCAGAAAAAGTACGGGGAAGCGCTGGTGTTGTTCAAGGATGTGATGACGGCCAAGGGCAACCTGGTAGACATGCCATTTGAGAACAACTTTGACGTAACCAAAGAGAACGGCCCGGAATCCATTTTTGAAGTGCAGCACAACATTAACCCCGATGGTAGCGGCGATAACGCCAACGTTGGAGACATGCTCGGCGGTTTCTACGGCAGCGCGCCAGTGAACTGCTGCGGTTTTTACCAGCCCACTTTTGACCTGGTGAACTCCTTCAGGGTAACAGCACAGGGGCTGCCCATGCTGGACAACAGCTACCGCACTAACCCGTACAAATCAGATTTTGGCCTCACCGGCAATGCCAAAACCAACTACCAGCTAGACAAGACCATTGCCTTTGACCCCCGGCTTGACTATACCGTGGGCAGAAGAGGCGTGCCTTACCGCGACTGGGGCATTATGGCCGGCGATGCCTGGATCAGGGACCCCGCCTATGCAGGGCCTTTCGTAGGCGTGAAACACATGGTGGAAGAAGCGCAGTTCTCCGGCCAGACCGTATCCGGCGGCCGCTACATTACCGGCCTCAACGTACACCTCATCCGCCTGGCAGACGTGTACCTGATGGCGGCGGAATGTGAAGTGGAAGCAGGAACGCTCGGAGAGGCCATGCGCCTGGTGAACGCCGTAAGGGCCCGCGCGGCCAAGCTGCCGGGCAAGGTGGTAGACGGCGGCCCCGCGGCAGCCTACAACGTGGGGCAGTACGCCGCTTTCCCCAGCCCGGAATACGCGCGTAACGCCATCCATTTTGAAAGGCGGCTGGAGCTGGCCATGGAAGGCCACCGCTTCTATGACCTGGTGCGCTGGGGCGTAGCCAAGCAGGTGCTGGAAAGCTACTCCGCGTTTGAAGGCAGCATACTTTCCGCGTTCAAAGACCTGGTGTTTGACGCCAAGGATGAGTACTTCCCCATTCCGCAGCAGCAAATAGACAGGAGCCAGGGCGCCCTTACACAGAATTAGAAAACCCGCATACTGATCTTACAACAAAAGCAGGAGCGTTTACCCGTGGTGGTAAACGCTCTTTGTTTTTTTGTCTGCACATTTTCCCCGCTCGTCTATTCTCTCCGCCCCGGGCAGGGTTTTAGGGCCATAACAGTTATCTTTACCCTATTGAATGGCCCATGAAACTGACCGTACAACCCAAATACATCAGCATAGCCCTGCACGCGCTCATATGGAGCGTTCTGCTGTTATTGCCTTACTTCGTTTCCGGCCCGGAAAATAATTTCAGGATAGGCATTATCCCCGGCGTGTTCTTTACCCTGGCGGGGCTGGTACACATGGGCGTTTTTTACGGCAACGCGTTCTTTCTCTATCCAAGGCTGTACAACCGGCGGTACTGGTGGCTTTACATACTGGCCAGCATAGCGCTGATAATGGCGGCATCGGGGCTGAAAGGGCTGATGGTGAAGGCCTGGTTTCCCGGCGTGCTGGAAAACCACATGGCCGGCCGCTTTGTATTCGGCTCTACCATGCCGTTCTATCTCATCAGCATCATATACCGCAGGATCATTGATAAAATGCGGCACGAGCGGGAGCTGCGGGAACGGCAGGCCACGCAGCTGCTGACGGAACTAAAGTTCCTCCGCTCCCAGATCAGCCCCCACTTCCTGTTCAACGTGCTCACCAACATGGTGTCCCTGGCCCGGAAAAAAAGCGACCAGTTGGAGCCGGCCCTCATTACCCTGGCAGATCTGATGCGCTACATGCTGTACGATACGCAGGGAAAAAAGGTGCCGCTGCAAAAAGAAATAGCGTACCTCAACAGCTACATTGCCCTGCAAAAGCTGCGCTTTGGCAGCGATGTGGACGTGGCCCTCCATATTGCGGCAGATACGGACAACCTGCTGATAGAGCCGATGCTGCTGATCCCTTTTGTGGAAAATGCCTTCAAGCACGGCACAGGCCAGCAGGGGCCTAATACCATGAACGTGGCGCTGGCGGTGAACAACGGGGTAATGACGTATGAGGTGAGCAATCCGTATACAGACGAGCCGGATGCCAGCAAAGATGACAGCTCGGGCATAGGGCTGGCCAATGTGCAAACAAGGCTGGAGCTGCTGTACAAGCACAAGTACACGCTTAACGTCAGGAAAGATAATAACCTGTTCCATATCACCTTAACTTTGAAACTGGCATGATACGCTGCATGGTAGTAGACGATGAACAACTGGTGCGGGAGCTGCTGGAAGACAATATCCGGCAGGTGCCTTTCCTGCGGCTGGTACGCAGCTGCAAAAACGCTATGGAAGCGGCCGCCGCACTACAGGAAGAACAGGTAGACCTCGTTTTCCTGGATATACAGATGCCGCGCCTCAGCGGGCTGCAATTTCTCCGCACGCTCAGCCATCCGCCGCTGGCCATACTGGTCACCGCCTATGAAAAATATGCGCTGGAAGGGTATGAGCTGCAGGTAGCGGATTACCTGCTGAAGCCGTTCAGCTTTGAACGTTTTCTGAAAGCCTGCCACCACGCCCGGGAACTGCTCCGCCAGCAAGCCGCGCCGGCCGCGGCCGGGGTGAAAGACTTTTTTGTGCATGTGGAATATACACAGGTAAAAATTGCGGCAGACGATGTGGAATATGTGGAAGGATTGAAAGACTATATCAAGATACACCTGGCCTCACAGCCCCGCCCCGTGCTCACCCGCATGACCATGAAGGCCATTGAAGAAAAACTTCCGGCCCCGGCCTTCATCCGTACACATAAATCTTACCTGGTGGCCGTTTCAAAGATCACCGCCGTAAAGCGGGAACTGGTATGCATCGGCAACCGGGAAATTCCCGTGGGGGATGCTTATAAAGAAAATGTGACCCGCATGCTGAATAGCTGAGCCTTCCGGCTGATGTCCCGAAACCTTTCGGCAGCGCTATGATGGAATGGCATTGGCCAACTGCCTAACTCCCGGCCCTATTTGCTGACATCCCGAAACCTTTTGTCGGCACACCTTCCCCGTACGTCTATTCCGCTCCGCGCGCCTTCTTCATTGCGGTAATTTTACAGCAGGTGAAAGAGATACGCCATTCTTGTCACCGTATTGTTCACTTAAAATCTTACGATCATGGCATTTGGAGCTATTATTCTCATACGGGTATTGTTTATTGCCTGTATGGTATTCATTATCGGGTATGTTTTCGGCGGCTTTGCAAAAAGGCCCGCCCTGACCGTTATCACCAAAGTAGCCGCTATTTTGATGATAGTGCTGTTCTTTGCCGCCAACGCGGTGGTGATGCGCGGCCGGTTCGCAGACAGGGGCCACTGGCGTCACCATGGCTGTGACAGTGTGCAGGTGGAAGAAAGGTACCCGCGGTAGGTTGGCGCCCGCAACTTCAACCGGCTGTAAATGGCCGCGCTGTTTTTACTGCTAGTGGCCGCCGCCGTTGAAAAGCGGTTCTGCTCCCGCCTGCCAAACAAAAGTACCGCAACCCTGCCTGCCGCTGGAAAAAATGGGGCGGGCTTCGGTAAAACCTGGGGCGGGCACCGAAGAAAGCTGGGGTGAATGGAACAGCAAGGCCGGAGAAATGTCTTTCCCCGGCCTTTAGTTTTACATAGGGTATGGGCAGGCATTACCCGCTAAACCCTTCGGTGATCCTTCGGTGATGCTTCGGTCAACCTTCGGTTAAACACCCTCAAACCCGTACTGCTACCGAACACCACCGAAGGATCACCGAAGGATTGTCAGTAGCCTGTCAGCAGGCCGCCGGAAATTTTAACCCGCTAATCCACTGATTTTACGTTGTTTCCGTAATTTCAAGGCATGGAACCGCTCAAGGAAATGTTCAATCACCGTTTTTATACGGGATTTGCCGAAGCATTCGGCCAGGCAGACAGGCATTTTAACGTGGAAGGCTTTATGAAAGATGTTACGCGGGGGTTGGACGGTTTGTCGCTCAACCAACGGCTGCACAATACATCGGTGGTGCTGCAAAAGCACCTTCCCGCAGATTTCCGGAAAGCCCTGAACATTTTGTACAAGGTGGCGGGCAAGGTGCAAACGGGATACACGGCGCTGGTGTTCCCGGGTTTTGTGGCCCTGTACGGAAAGGAGCATTTTGATGCGTCTATGGAGGCGCTGCAGTTTTTTACACCCTTTGGGTCATCAGAATTTGCCGTGCGGGAGTTCCTGAAAACGGATTTTGACCGGGCGCTTACAGTGATGAAGAGATGGGCGGCAGACAGCAATCACCATGTACGCCGCTTGGCCTCCGAAGGCAGCCGCCCCCGGCTGCCGTGGTCGTTCAAACTGGATGCCGTTATCCGGGACCCCGTGCTCACCAGGGACATCCTGGAACAACTGAAAACAGATACGGAGCTGTATGTACGAAAATCTGTGGCCAATCATCTTAACGATATTTCCAAAGATCACCCCGCCTACATGATCAGCCTGGTGAAAAGCTGGAACGCTTCCAACACCCACACCGCCTGGATCATCAAACACGCCAGCCGCTCCCTGATCAAACAGGGTCATCAGGATTCCCTGGCCGTGTTCAATTTTGAAAAACATGTAAAGGTGCGGCTGGAAAAGCTGCGCCTTCAGCCCTCGCGCATCAGCCTCGGTGAAGCGCTGCAGTTCTCTTTTGACATAGTGTCTGAAAAGAAAACGCCGCAGAAGCTGGTGGTTGATTATGCGCTGCATTACCGCAAGGCCGGCGGCGGCCTTTCCCGCAAGGTATTCAAGCTGAAAGAAGCGGAATTGCTCCCCGGCGCCACGCTGCATTTTTCCAAAAAACAGGTGCTCAGGGATTTCACCACCCGCAAACATTACCCCGGCCGCCATTTGCTGGAGATCATGGTGAACGGCAAAACAATGGGGGAGAAGGCTTTTGACCTGCGGATACCGTGATGGCGGTGAAAAAGTAGTGGCCTTAATGCCGGAACAGGTAACCGGCGCTGATACCGAAGGTATGATGCTTCCCGGTGAAATTGCCGGCTGGCGTAACGTCAGACAGCCCCAGGCTGTAATGCAGGCTGATTAGCCACCCGGCAGGCAGCTCGTACCCCGGCAGTTAACATTGGCGTAATACACGGATTTGCGTATTTTCAGGGAACTATATTACATACCGTTTATGAAACCATTGACCTTCCTTGCCGCTTTACTGCTGCCGCTTGCCGCCCTGGCGCAGACCACCACCATCCTGGTCACCAACAGCTCCGGCCGGTATAATGCCAGGATCACCGCCGTTCCTTGTGAAGGCAACGAATGCAAGGGCGAAGCCAAAGTGCAGTTGCTGGAAAAGGAGCGGAACAGGGCCGTGCAAACGTTCACTACGGAACACATGATCGTACGGCTGGACAGTAACCGTCAAAAAGGAGAGAAGCAGGCCGCACCCGCGGAAGGGCAGTACCCCCTCATTTTTGACGACTTCAATTTTGACGGCGAGGAAGACGTGGCCATCCGTAACGGCAACAACGGCAGCTACGGCGGCCTATCCTACGATGTATACGTTTACAACAAGGCCCGCAAAACTTTTACGCGGGACAAGTGGCTGACCACGCTGGCCTCCGAAAACCTCGGCATGTTTGAAACAGACCGGCGGCGCCGGCAGCTGACCGTTCGCCAGAAAGACGGCTGCTGCTGGCATGCCACTATTGTTTACGGCATGAACGCCAACCAGAAAATGGTGAAAGTGGAAGAGATAACGGAAGATGCCAGGGACGGGGGAGACATGGTAACCGTTACCACCAGCCGGCTGGAGAACGGGAAGATGAAAAAAACGGTAAAGCAATATAAGACCAGCGAATATTATAAGGAGAACCGGTAGGGCCGGGAGCATTCCTTTTTTTGATATGCTGTTGCTTTTCAGCCTGTACCTACGTGACCTTACCCCAACAATATTTTGTTTTTCTCCTCCAAAAATCTATAAATTTGTTTCACTACCCGGGGTCAACCACCGGGCTTTCTCTGGTACTGCCACGTTGTTCATATTCAGTTAATATTGGTTATAGATATTGCAGATTAGACCAATCAATCTATATGTTGGATCCGGTTACGAAAAACTTTATTGATCTGATTGCCGATAAAAAGGACAACGAGGCCTGCCAGCTGCTGTATGCGCACTATCATGCCACCCTGCTGGACTTTTCGGCGGCCTACCTCAAATCCCGCGAGCCTGCGGAAGAAATTGTGAATGACGTGCTGTACAAGGTATGGCTCATGAAAGAGAACATTGTGGAGATCAGCAACCTGCGGGCCTACCTCTTTACCGCGGTGAGAAATGCCAGCCTCAACCTGCTGGCCAGGCTGAAAAAGGAGCAGCACCTGCTCTCCGGCCTTCCCTTCAGTGATTGCTCCGGGGAAGACCCGGAAAGCCTGGTTATTTCCATGGAACTGTATGATTGCATCCGCAACGCCATTAATGCCCTGCCGCCGCGCTGCCGGCAGATCTATGAAATGGTACGGGTAGATGGTATGCGGAATAAGGACGTAGCGGAAAAACTGCAAATCTCCGTCAACACCATTGACGTACAGCTGGCCATTGCCCTGAAAAAACTGGTGCAGGCCGTGGGGGCCTTCAACCGGGAGAAAAAGATCTCCAACAAGATATAGCCCGGGCGGCCGTTTCCCCGTTAATTATTTTTTTATTGCCAGCTTAGTAGAATGCGCCTGTTCCATTGTCTTATCATAAACTGGTACATACTATGAGCTGTTTCCACCGGCATTCCCACAGGTTTAAAGTCTTATATTTTCATCCATGAAACATTCCAACAGGATCTGGTTCCTGATGGGCAAACAATTGTCCCATTCCATTACTCCCGCAGAAGACCAGGAGCTGAAAACGCTTTTGACGCAAGACCCCGAGCTGTGGTATTCCTACGAACTGATACAGGCCGTCAACAACCTTGACGATGTTACCAATGAATTTATAGACGAGATCAAGCTGCTGCTGGACAACCGCGCCCCGGAGCAGCTCAACGGGGCGCTGCTGCGACGGCTGGAAGGTACGCAGGAGCCGGAAGCGCCCCGCCCGCGCAAACACGTGCCGTTCCTGAAAATAGCGGCCGCCGCGGTGGGGATGGCGGTACTGGCCTGGGGCGGATTTGCCCTGCTGAAACCGGGCACGGGAAGCACTACCGCCGCCATCAACGAAATAACAGCGCCCAAAGGCTCTAAAACACAGATCACGCTGGCAGACGGTACGGAAATATGGCTCAACGCCGGCAGCCGGCTCACCTATCCGAAAAACTTCAGCCTGGAAAACAGGGTGGTAACGCTGACCGGCGAGGCCTACTTCAAGGTGGTGCATCACGACAAATATGCTTTTGTTGTACATACCCCCCAGGCAGACATCAGGGACCTGGGCACCACCTTCAATGTAAAAGCCTATGAGGGCGGCGCCACCACGGAGACCACCCTCATAGAGGGCGCGCTGGAAGTATTGCTCAAACGGGGCGGAGGGCGCAAGGTACTGCTCTCGCCCAATGAAAAGGTGGTAGTGTACCACAAGGCCCTGGCCGCTGGCGAACTACAGGAAGAAGCCATGGAAACGCAAAAGGTAGTGCCTTTCCAGGCCACGAACGATATTGTGGAAACCGCCTGGATAGACAATAAGCTCATTTTCCGCAACGAACGGTTTGACAACCTGGCGGCCATGATGGAGCGGCGGTACAATGCGTCTATCATGATTAAGAACGAAGACATCAGGGCCTGGCAGCTAACGGGCATATTCAAGAACGAAAGCCTGGAAGAAGCACTCAAAGTGCTGCAGGTAATTGCTCCATTCAAATTTACCATAGATCATGACACAGTGACCATTACCAGATAAAAAAGAAAGAGAGATGCGTCAACATCCCCCTTTCGCGTAATTACCGGATTTAATTTGGAAGATCGTTGTGAAGAGCGGCTTCCAAAAAACCAATAAAAGCTAAAAGTATGAAAAAAAATCTACTTAATGGATGGCTATGCCATGTCATTAACGTCAGGCAAATTGAAAGAACTATGCGACTTACGCTATTGGCTGTTTTTCTGTTTTGCATGCAATTGTCTGCAAAAGTGTATTCGCAGAAAGACATAAAGCTATCACTCAATGTGAAAGATGTCAAACTTTCAAGCGCCCTGGAAAAAATAGAGACCGCCACCGGCTGCCGCTTCTTCTACAACGCAAAAGAAATAGCCCCGTATAGAAACATCACCTTTTCCACCAACGGCCAGCAGAAGCTGGGAGACATCCTGAACAGCCTGCTAAGCCCCGCCAACCTCAATTACCAGGTACTGTCAGACAGCGTGATCGCCATTACGGCTTCCCGGCATGCGCAGTTCCTGATGGTGAAAGGCATTGTGAGAGACAGCAAGGGCACCGCCTTGCCCGGCGTGTCTATCAAAATAAAAGGCACCAGCATGGGCACGGTCACCAATGCCGATGGCCGCTTCGAAGTAGACGCTCCGGCAGATGCCACGCTGATCGTGTCTTATATCGGTTTCCAGACAAAAGAGGTACCGGTAAACGGCGCCACCGCGCTGGACATTACCCTGCCGGAGGAGCTGCAGGGCCTCAATGAAGTGATAGTAGTAGGGTACGGCACGCAGAAAAAGGCCTCTACCACAGCCGCCGTATCCACGCTGAAAGGAGACGTGATCACCAAAAATCCCGTAGCCAACATCAACAACAGCCTGGCCGGCCGCATATCCGGCGTGCTGGCCTTCCAGGGCAGCGGTGAGCCGGGCGCGGACGCGGCTACCCTGCGCGTAAGGGGGGTAGGCACCACCGGCTCCCGCAACGGCGCGCTCACCATTGTAGACGGCGTGCCCCGCAACTTTTCACAGATCAACCCGAACGAAATTGAAAGCATTACGGTACTGAAAGACGCGGCCGCCATTGCGCCCTACGGCCTGGCAGGCGCCAACGGCGTAGTGCTCATTACCACCAAAAGAGGCAAGGAAGGAAAAGTGGAAATGAGCTTTGATACCTGGTACGGCATGCAACGCCCCACCCAGTACCCCAAATACCTCAATGCCTACGGCTTTGCCTCCACCCTGAACGCGGCCAACAAAAACGCGGGGCTGGCGCCGGCCTATACGGATGAACAACTGGAGAAATACCGCACGCATGCCGACCCGGACCATTATCCTGACCACGACTGGCTGCGGGAAGTGATAGATTTCAACGCCCCCATGACCAGCCAGAACCTGACCTTTTCCGGCGGTTCTGAAAAGGTCCGTTTCTTCAGCTCGCTGGGCCATCTTTACCAGCAAGGCTCTGTGAAAGTGATCAATTACCGCCGTTACAACCTGGCCACCAACGTAGACGTGAACGCCACCAAAACTACCACCGTATCGCTCGATGTAAAGGGAAGCCTGGAAATAACCCAGAACCCCGGCTCGCAGAGCGGTACCGGCATCTATACTTCCGTTACCAAAAACCCGCCGCTGCTCAACCAGCAGCTGCGTTTCTCCAACGGCCTGCCGGGCAATACGCTGCTGCCTTCCATTTATGAAAGCGGTTACAACCGGGATAACAAGAACACGCTGTACACCCAGCTGTCCATTGAGCAGCAGATAGCGGCTATTCCCGGCCTGGCGCTGAAAGCTGTGGGCGCCTATGACAAGAACTATGCTACCGGCAAACAATGGCAGCTGCCGTACAACATCTACTCCCTGAACGCGGCAGATGAATTTGTACCTACCAGGTCCGGCGTGGCGGCCCCCAGCCTGAACCAGGGTTTTGAAGAAGCGGTGAACACCACGCTGCAAGGCTACCTTACCTATAAAAATACTTTTGGCAAACACAGCATCAACCTGCTGGGCGTAGCGGAGCTGCGGCAAGGCAACAACAACCAGTTTGGCGCCTCCCGGCTCAACTACCAGGTGAACCTGGATGAACTGTCACTGGGCAGCCCTTCCAAAAACGACCTGGACAACAGCGGCTCCTCCGGCTCCTACAAACAAATGGGGTTTGTATACCGCGTTGGGTATGACTATGCGCAGAAATACCTGGTGGAACTTTCCGGCCGGTACGACGGGCATTATTTCTTCGCCCCCGGCAAACGTTTTGCCTTCTTCCCGGCCTTTTCCCTCGGGTGGCGGCTGTCTGAAGAGCACTTTATCAAAGACAACTACAGCTGGATAGACAACCTGAAACTCCGCGCGTCTTACGGTATTTCCGGCAACCTGGCCGGTTCCGCCTTCCAGTACCTGAGCAGCTACGGCATCAACAGCAGCTACATCTTTGGCGGCACGCAGTTCACACAGGTGCAGGGCGCTTTTGAACGGAACGAGCCGAACCCCGGCATTACATGGGAAACGGCCAGGAAAACGGATATAGGCCTGGAAGGGATGCTCTTCGGCGGAAAGCTGGGCTTTGAGCTGGACTTCTTTAAAGAAAGACGCTCGGATATGCTGGTAAGCCCCAACGCCGTGGTACCGGTAGAATACGGCATCGGCATTTCGCAGGTGAACGCGGGGGTGATGGACAACAAAGGGTTTGATTTCTCGCTCAATACCTCGCATGTTTTCAACAACGGCATCAATTTCAGCGGCGGGCTTAACTTTTCCTACGCCAAAAACAAGCTGGTACAAACCTTTGAAAATGCGGCCACGCTCAACAATCCCAACCGCAGCCGCACCGGCCGCCCGCTGGATACCCAGTTCGGCCTCCAGGCCATCGGGCTTTTCCAGTCGCAGGAAGAGATCAACGCCGCGCCTAAACAGTTCGGCACCCTGCGCCCGGGAGATATCAGGTATGCAGACATCAACGGGGATAAAAAGATCACGGACGATGACCAGGTGGTGATCGGCCACCCGGCCTTTCCGCAGGTGATATTCGGCCTCACCCTCAACGCCGGCTGGCATGGGGTAGACCTGGGCATGCTCTGGCAGGGCGCTACGCAAAGCAGCTTCCAGCTCACCAATGAAGCGGCGCTGCCGTACTTCAACGGCGCCAAGATATTTGAAGAGCAGCTGGACTACTGGACGCCCGAGAACAGGAATGCCAAATACCCCGTCATCCTGCCGTCTCCCAGCACCAACAGCCAGCAGGTATCTTCTTTCTGGCAGCGGGACGGCTCGTACCTGCGCCTGAAGAACATAGAGCTGGGTTACACCCTGCCAAAGTCTTTGATGAACAGGCTCAAGATTTCATCCATCCGCATATACACGGCCGCGCAGAACCTGCTGACCTTCTCCGCGGAAAAATACCTGGACCCGGAAATAGGGGTGAGCAGCGCCAGTAAAAGGGCCCGTTACTATTTCCAGCAAAAGGTGTTCTCTTTCGGCCTGAACGCCAATTTCTAACAACCGTTAATTGCTATCAATAATGAAATACTTACACCTCATATACATCGTTGCGGGAGCATGTTTTATCACTGCCTGCGACAAAAATCTCAACATAGACCCAACAGACCAGTTGACAGACGCGGCCATCTGGAGCTCGCCGGCCAATGCCGGCCTGTTCCTGAATGATATTTACAACAACGTGAATCCCGGCCCGCAGTCTACCGTGTTTACCAACTACCCGTCTGAGATCAGCAATGACCCGTTAGACAATTTTTCGGATAACAGCATCAGCGGCCCGCTGTCCGGCATACCCTCTTACGAGAACTTTGCGCAAGGCTCTTACGGCCCCTCCGCGCCCATCTTCACGCCGCACTGGAAGAACATGTACGCCAACATCCGCAAGTGCAACCTGTTCATCAAGAACGTAACGCCCGCGGAGTTTGACGATGCCCAGAAAAAACCGTTGCTGGCCCAGGCCCGTTTCCTGCGCGCGTATTTCTATAAATCGCTGATGGATATTTACGGCGGCGTGCCCCTTATCACTATTCCTTTAAACCAGGCAGAGCAGGGCGATGATATTTTCTATGCCCGCAACACCTACGAGGAATGTGTGGCCTTTATCCAGAAAGAATGCGAAGAAGCAGCCGCTGACCTGCCTTTGAAAGTAAAGCCGCAGGAAGCCGGCAGGGCCACCAAAGGCGCGGCCTGGGCTTTGAAAGGAGAGCTGGAGCTGTATGCGGGAAAATGGCAGGACGCTGCCGCTACCAATCTGAAGATCATGACGGCTGACGCCGGGTACGATCTGTTCCCGGATTACGAAGCCCTGTTCCTCCCGGCCAATGAAAATAATGTGGAAGTGATCTTTGACGTGCAATATGCCGCCAACATCCGCGGCCACATCCGGGAAAAATACTGGAACCCCGTGCGGGTATCAGACGGTACCGGCTGGGGCGCCGTAAACCCCACGCAAGACCTGGTAGACGATTACGAGTTCCTGGACGGCAAAACCGAAGCGGAAGGCTCCGCCGCCTTTGACCCCGCCAATCCATACGCCAACCGGGACAAGCGCTTTGCCGCCTCCATCATCTACGACGGCGCCAAATGGAAGAACGGCACCATCTTCACCCGCCTGGGCGTGCCCAATAACAACAACGAACTGGATGCCTCCGGCGCAGGCGGCAAAGGCCGCACCGGCTACTTCATGAAAAAAATGCTGGACCCCGCCCAGGTACCCGGCATCAGCAGCGGCGCCAACGCCATTGTATGGCGCTATGCGGAAGTGCTGCTCAACTATGCCGAAGCGCAGAACGAAGCAGCGGGGCCGGATATTACCGTGTACAACGCCATGAACAAGATCAGGAAAAGAGCCGGTCTGCCGGACCTGCCCGCCGGTCTCGACCAGGCAGGCATGCGCGCCAGGATACGGCGGGAGCGCAGGGTAGAGCTGGCTTTTGAAGGCAAGCGCCTCTTTGACCTCTGGCGGTGGAGAACAGCAGAACAGGTATTCAGCAAACCGCTGCGCGCTATGAAGATCACATCCGTAGCAGGCCAGCTGGTATATGAAAAAGTAAATGCAGGCGGCGGCAAAATTGCGTTTGACCCGGCCAAAAATTACCTGATGCCCATTCCGCAAAGCGTAATAGCACAAAATGACAAGATCGTTCAAAACCCGAATTATTAACCCGCATATGAAACCACTATTTAAATAACCTCCAAAATTTAGTTATGAAAAACACTTTCATACTGCTTGCAATCAGCATTGCAATAGGGCAGGGTATTGCCTGCAAAAAAATGAGCGGCAAGCTCGAAAAAGGCGTACTGAGCGGAGAACGCTCCGCCGCGGGCGGCGCCGGCATTGCGTCTGTAGTGCCTTACAACTGGAACAACGTGGCCATTGGCGGTGGCGGCTATGTAACCGGCATTGCCATTCACCCCACCCAGGGCAACCGCATGTACGTGCGTACGGACGTGGGCGGCGCTTACAAATGGGATGGCACCAACCAGCGCTGGATACCCATGCTGGACGGTATTAGCACCATCCGCGTAGACGGCATGGCGCTGGATGCCAACGCGCCGGACAGGATCTACCTGGCCCTCAACGACGGTGTGTACCGCTCTAACGACAGGGGCGTTAACTGGAGCAAGGTATTCTCCACCACTTACGACGGTAACGGAGACCTGCGCTGGGCAGGAGAATGCCTGGCAGTAGACTCGCTCACCAGCACCGTGGTGTATGCCGGCACCCGTACAGACGGCCTGTACCGCAGCACCAACACCGGCAGCACGTGGACAAAGATCACCACCGTGCCCAACGGCGCCAAAGGCGTGCGCAGCGTGGCCATAGACCCCGCTACCAGCACCAGCGGCCGCTCTGCCACAGTGTACGCGGGCATTCCCGGCACCGGCGTTTACCGCAGTACCGATGGCGGTACTACCTTCTCCGCCATGAGCGGCGCGCCCGCCTCGCCCAACCGCATGGTAGTGGCAGGCGGCAAGCTCTACGTAGCGCACACTACCGGCGTTAGCGTATGGAACGGCAGCAGCTGGAGTGACATTACGCCCGCCGGCGGCGCCAACAAAAACTATTGCGGCCTGGCGGTAGAAGCCTATGATTACCAGAAAATAGCCGTATGCCAGCGTTATTCCACTTTCAACAACCCCTTGTACCGCTCTTCAGACGGCGGCGCTACCTGGCAGCAGATGAACACCACCGCGCTGCCCATCACCAAAACACTGGAAGCCCCCTGGTGGCCCAACAGCTGGTTCTCCAGCGCCACCTCCGCGCTGGCCTTTGACCCGCTGCACCATGGAGACCTGTACTATACAGACTGGTTCGGCGTATGGTTCACCTCCAATGCATGGGCCGCCGGCTCTGTAGCATGGACCACCCGCATCAAGGGAGATGAAGAAACCGTGGTGCTCACCCTGACCGCGCCGCCGGGCACCGTGTCTCTCTACTCCGGGCTGGCAGACGTGTTCGGCTTCCGGCATGATGATGTGACGGTGTACCCCGCCGCGCGGCTTTACAATATCAACGAAGGCTTCAGCATTGCCTATTGCGAAACCACGCCGGCCAACATTGCCATCCTGGGCGCCTCCGGCAACGACGGTACCGGCACCATACTGGCCACTTCCAGCAACAGCGGCACTTCCTGGACCACGCGCACCCTGCCCGCCGGCGTGAAGCTGGGCCGTATTGCCATTTCCGCCACCAACCCGGATAAGATGGTGTACATAGCCGGCGGCAGCAGCGGCGCGGTGTATTACAGCACCAACCGCGGCAACTCCTGGTCTGCCGCCACCGGTGCGCCTACCGGGGCGGTGAACGCCATCGATGTCTGGAGTAAAGACTTTTCGCTGGCGGCGGATGCTGTAAACGGGAATACGTTCTATATTTATAAGACCGGCTACCTCTACGCGTCAACAGACGGCGGTGCTACCTGGATACAAAAGAACGCTACGGCCATACCCAATAAAAACGCTTACCTGTTTGTAGCGGCAAGGCCCGGCGCCAATGGAGAAGTATGGGTCAGCCTGGACAACAACGGGCTTTACAAGACCACCAACGGCGGCACTACCTTTACCAAGGTAACCGCGCTCACCACCGCCACCGCGTTTGCATGGGGCGCGCCGGCCTCCGGCAGCACCACGCCCACGCTGTTTTGCTACGGCACCGTGTCTGGGCTGAAGGGCATGTACCGGTCTACAGACCTGGGCGCTACCTGGGACCAGATAGACAACGGCACGCAGAAATTCCCGGCCGGCGTGAAAGGGCTGGCGGGAGACAGGCAGGTATTCGGCCGCGTTTACGTAGGTACCGGCGGCCGTGGAGTCATGTATGGACAACCATAGATCATATCATGCGCATATTTATTCTTTTTGTATTGCTGGCCGTGGGCATACCCGGCAAACCGCAGCAGGCGCCAAAGCCTAACATCATACTTATACTGGCGGACGATATGGGCTACGGAGACCTGGGCTGCTACGGCCAGCAGCAAATACAAACGCCGCATATAGACGCCCTGGCGAAGAACGGGCTGCGCTTTACCGGGTACTACGCCGGCAGCACCGTTTGCGCGCCCTCGCGCGAAGCGCTGCTGACCGGCAGGCACACCGGCCATACCGCCATACGGGGCAACTTCCTGACTGACAGCCAGGAAGACCCCGCTATGCCGGGTAATAAAGTAACCATAGCGGAACTGCTGCAAAAAGCCGGTTACCGCACCGGGCTCATCGGCAAATGGGGATTGGGCGGCGAAGGTCATGGCCCCGATACGCAGGGCTTTGATTACAGCTACGGCTATCTTGACCAGATACAGGCCCACAACTATTTCCCGCCATTCCTCTACGAGAACGGCAAAAAGGTGATGCTGCCGCAAAACGGGAACGGCGCTACCGGCGCCTACAGCCATCACCTGTTCGTGGAAAAGACCATGCGGTTCCTGGAAGAAAGCACACCGCGGCAGCCCTTTTTCCTCTACCTGCCTTACACCATCCCGCACGGCAAACATGTGATCCCGGATAACTCGCAATACGCCGGGAAAGACTGGCCGGAGCAGTTCAGGAACTACGCCGCCATGATATCCCTGCTGGACGCGGACGTGGGCCGCATCCTGCAGCTGCTGCGGCAAAAAGGGCTGGATAAGAACACCCTGGTGCTGTTTACCAGCGATAATGGGGCCAACCCCGGCTTTGCTAAATTCTTTCACAGCAACGGCCACTTCCGCGGGCATAAGACCACGCTGTACGAAGGCGGTATACGGGCGCCGCTCATTGCATGGTGGCCCGGCGTGATAAAGCCCGGCCAAACCACGGGCCATATGGCCGCCGCGTGGGACCTGCTGCCCACGCTTTGCACGGTGGCGGGCATCGCAACGCCGGCCGGTACAGACGGCATTTCCCTGTACCCGTTGCTCGCCGGCAAAGGGCGGCAAGCCGTTCATGACCACCTGTACTGGGAGTTTTACGTGTACAATTATAACTGGAACAAGCCCGGCGCCACAACACCGCGTAACTGGCTGGATGCGCGGGCCATCCGCTACCGCAACTGGAAGGCCGTGATCAAAAACACGCCCGGCGGGCAGGAGGAAGCAATGGAGCTGTACAACCTGGACGCTGACGCCGGCGAAAAGAACAATGTAGCCGCGGCCCACCCCGCGGTAGTCAAAAAAATGCGCGCACTGCTTGCCACCGCATCCCGGGCGGACGCACCGTATTTTCCGTATAAACCTTAATTCATCAGTAATGAAAATCAAGATCCTTTTAGTCTTTTTGATATGCGCCATGGCCTGTGCTTTTAACCGGCCCGCCGCGCCACGCCTGCACACCATTCAAACCGGCAGCGCGCAGGCGCTGAAAGCCTTCCTGCAATACTCGCCAGACCGGCTTCCTTTTATCTGCGCGCACCGCGGCGGCCCGAGGAAGGGGTTTCCTGAGAACTGCATCGCCACGTTTGAGAACACGCTGGCGCATAACCCGGCCATGCTGGAAATAGACCCGCGATATACCAAAGACGGCCACATTGTGCTGATGCATGACGCTACGCTTGACCGTACCACCAACGGCCAGGGCAAGGTAGCAGACCACACGCTGGCAGCGCTGCGCAAGCTGCGGCTGAAAGATACGGAAGGCCATCTCACCGGTTACACCATTCCCACGCTGGATGAAGCGCTGGAATGGGCAAAGGGGAAAACGGTGCTGGTGATAGACGCCAAGGACGTGCCTGTTGAAGTGCGCGCCCAAAAGATACTGGAACACAACGCCCAGGCCAACGCCATTGTGATAGCCTACTCGCTGAACGATATCAAAAAATGTTACCAGCTCAGCCCGGACATTATGATGGAAGTGATGACGGGCAAAATGGAACAGGTAAAGCAGCTGGATGAAAGCGGCGTGCCCTGGGAAAACATCATCGGTTTTGTAAGCCACGAGCTGCCGCGCGATTCCGCTATTTTCCATGAAGTTCACCAGCGCGGCGCCATGTGCATTTTAGGCAGCTCGCGCAACTATGACCGGCAGTTCACCAGCGGCCAGATAGACGCCGCGGCGCTCGAAAAAGGGTACCTTAACCTGATTGGCCATGGCGCGGACGTGATAGAAGCAGACCTCGGCGTTGAAAGCGGCGCGGCGCTCAAGCCGCTGCAAACCGCGCCTTCTTCCAAGGCCCGCTTTTTCCGCTATTAACGGCGAAAAAAAATAGCTATCTTAAACTATGATGAAAAACAGCAAAAATACCATCAGCCGCCGGCAGTTTGTCAGCAATGCCGCGGCGCTTTCCGCGTTTTTGATACTGCCCCGGCATGTGCTGGGCGGCAGGGGATATACCGCTCCCAGCGACCAGGTGAGCCTGGGCTTTATTGGCGCCGGGCGGCAGGGGCTGTCCCTGCAAAAATCTTTTCTCCCGCAGGAGCAGGCTAAAATTGTGGCCGCCTGTGATGTATACGATTCCAAAACAGCCCACTTCTGCAAGCAGGTGGATGCTTACTACGCGGCCAGATCAGGGCAGAGCGCTTACAAAGCCTGTGCGCCCTTTCATCATTTTACGGAACTGCTGGACCGTAAAGATATAGATGCCGTGGTAATTGCCACGCCTGACCACTGGCATGCCGCCATGGTGGTACGCGCGGCGGCGGCGGGAAAGGACATTTACTGCGAGAAACCGCTTTCCCTCACCATAGCCGAAGGCCGCGCCATGGTGAATGCCGTTGCCAAACATAAACGCGTACTGCAAACCGGCAGCATGCAGCGCTCCCGGCCGGAGTTCAGGCAAACGGCGGAACTGGTGAGGAACGGGCTGATAGGCGATATCAAAAACATCAAAGTGAGCATAGGCGGCCCTCCGGTGCCTTACAACCTGCCGGAAGAAACCGTGCCCGCTGACCTGGACTGGCCGCTCTGGCTGGGGCCGAATGACTATGTGCACTACAACCATCAGCTCAACCCGGTGATAGGAGACAGCATCTGGGGCCGCTGGCGGGATTTCAAGGGCCTGGGTGGCGGAGACATTACAGACTGGGGCGCGCACATGTTCGATATAGTGCAGTGGGCGCTGGATATGGACCATAGCGGCCCGGTGGAGATCACCCCGCCCAATGGCAAAGACGTTCAGCACCTCACCATGCGCTACGCCAACGGGGTGGTCATGACGCACGAAGACTTCGGGAAAAAACACGCCATCCAGTTCAACGGCACGGCGGGCACTATTGAAGTGCAGCGGGGAAAGCTGGTAACACAACCGGAAAACCTCATAGCCCAGTTGAGCGGCAACCTCCCTAAACGTGTTTATCACAGCGATCATCATCACGCAGACTTCCTGCAGGCCGTTAAAAAACGCAGCAAGCCGGTAGCCGATGTGGAAACGGGCCACCGCAGCGCCACGGTGGGCAACCTGGCCAATATTGCTTTTGAACTGGGCACGCCCCTGCGCTGGGACCCTGAAAAAGAACGTTTCGAAAATAACAACGCCGCCAACGGGTTGCTGTCACGCAAAATGAAGGCGGACTGGGCGGTTTGACCAATGTTTTGCCCATTGCCCGGGAGGTGTTACAATAAACACCTCCCGGGCTTTTTTATGCTCCCGCCTGCCGGGTCTTTTGATAATATGTAGTCAACTACGTATCTTTGTACATATTTTTACAGACCATGACACAGGCATTCAACATTCAAACACTGAACAACACCTATTCCGCGCAGGTGGTTGAGCTGATATTACCCATCCAGCAGGTGGAGCATAATATTCCCGTAACGCTCGAGGACCAGCCGGACCTGCTGAACATAGAAGGTTTTTACCAGCAGGGCGGCGGCCAGTTCTGGGGCGCGTTTAAAGACAGGGAGCTGCTGGGCACCGTTGCGCTTATCAACATAGGCCACCACGCCGGCGCCATCCGTAAAATGTTCGTTAAAAAAGAATACCGGGGCAAGGAACTGGCGGTGGCGCAGCGGCTGCTGGAAACCCTGCTGGACTATTGCCGCCGGCAGGGGATCACAGACATTTACCTGGGTACGGTAGAAGTATTGAAAGCCGCCCAGCGTTTTTATGAAAGGAACGGTTTTACCCGGGTAGCCAAAACGGAACTGCCGCCGTATTTCCCGCTGGTACATGTAGACACCTTGTTTTTTCACCTTCACCTGGCAGCATCATGAATATTATTGACGAGGCCGGTATACTGGCCATTTCCACAAGGCTGCAGCGCCTCAGCGACCAGTTGCGGAAAGACGGCCTGTTGATCTACCAGGCCTGCGGCATAGACTTTGAGCCCAAATGGTTCCCGGTGATCTGGGCCCTTACCGCCAAACCCTTGCTGAGCGTGGTAGAAATTGCGGAAGAGATCGGGTATACCCATCCCTCCACCATCAGTTTGCTGAAAGAGCTGGAAAAGATCAGGCTGGTACGTTCCAGGAAAGACAAGGCAGACGAAAGGAAACGGCTGATAGCGCTCACGCCCAAAGGCCGCGAGCTGGTGGAGAAAATGAGGCCGGTATGGCATGTGATGGCCCGCTCGCTGGCGGAACTGACCGATACGCCGAACAACCTGCTGCGCGCTGTAGAAGAAGTAGAAGCAAAATTGAAAGAACGGTCTTTTTTGGAATGTGCTAAAAAGATTTGGAAGACCGGAAAGGATGATGTAAGTTTGTAACTGAAATTTAGTTGCTATGTCAAATGCCCGTATGGAGATTGTTATCAAAAAGAAGACAAACTCAAATTCATATGAGCAGACAGGAAAAATTGTTAACCCGGATGTTGTCGTTCCCCCGGGATTTTACTTGGGACGAGCTGGTAAGGTTGCTGATGATGTATGGATATGTGGAGCTTCGCAATGGAAAAACGGGCGGTTCAAGGCGGAAGTTTGCAGACATGTACAGGAATGTAATTGTGTTGCATAAGCCTCACCCGGAAAACACCATTAAGGAGTATATACTCAAACAGGTAATTGTACACCTAACAGAAAAAGGCCATTTAAAATATGAATGACGTGTTACAATACAAAGATTATCGGGCTTCCGTTCATTACAGCGCAGAAGATGACGTGTTTTTTGGCAAGGTGCTGGGCATAGATGACCTGGTGAGTTTTGAGGGGTCTTCCGTCAGGGAGCTGAAAAAGTCTTTCCGCGAAGCTGTGGAAGATTATATAGAGACCTGCCGGCAGCTTGGCAAGGAGCCGGGCAAAACCTACAAGGGCTCTTTCAATGTACGTATTCCCACAGACCTGCACAAGGAGGCCGCCCTGTTTGCGGCGGTCAACAACATCTCTTTAAATGACTTTGTAAAAAAAGCCATTGACTTTGCGCTTTCCCATAAAAATGAAATGAACAGGGAACTGCAGGCCCATGCCTGAGAGGAGCGGCAGCACTACTTCATGCTGCCGCTGAATATGTTGTTTTAAATGCCCAGGAACTTGAAGGGCTGCGCAGTTACAAATGATTTAACGGCGTTGCCCGCGTACACCTCACCTTTAGTCAATCCCAGCTTTTTTACAGGCGCCCCGGCGGTAAAATTAACGTCTTTTAGATCTACCCAGAATATGTTGGGCATGAGCGTGGTCTCAAAATAATATACCAGGTTTTTATGGTCAGACACAGACCGCCAGAGCGTAGATGAAATATTAGGCTGGTCGGGGGTTGAGATACCTAAGGGTACGGAACAGTTACGGATCACACTGAAAGCGCAGGCTACTGCCACATGCGTGTTGTCTGTTTTTGGAATAGCGCTGGCATAGAAAGATGCTCTTGCAAACCTGTCTGCCGCCCGGTTGGTGCCCGGCAACATTACGGTGCCGCCTATTTCCTTCCAGTATTCATTCAATGCCAGCTGCTTGTCAAATACGGGTGAATTGGTCATTACATTGTAGGATGGGTCATGATGTATCACCAGTTTACCGTCAATGTATTCAAAAATGGCGTTATCACCTGTTGGGTCGGAAATAGACAAATGCAGGGTGGCATCCCTGTCCTGCCCGGGCACCTTGTCTGTCACGATCACGAATTTCTCCTGCTGAAGGGCGTCTACAGCCTCTTTTACAGTAGCAAAATTGTCCAGCACATATTGCACCCATGCTGAAATGGAGAGCCCCGGCTTTTGGTGGTCCCATGCCGGGTATTTGGATTCCGCCAGCCATAGGAGGTTGGCCACAAGGCCTTTTTCATTCATCCCGTCCGTACTGGAAATTTCATACGCGGACGCCACTACGCTGCCGTACTTCGATGTCCATTTGATGGATTGCGGGCCGGTTTCCCCTGTCCGCGCCATGCCTCTCGGAAATAACCAGAGGTTGGTCTTGAGGTCTTCCTTCCAGTCCATAGAACGGGCGGTGATATAGAGGTTGTTCAGACCTTTGTAGACCACCCTGGTACAGGCCGTGGTTGTCTGCGCAGGGAACAGGAACAAAGCAATGGCAGCCGCCAGCACAGTCTTGAGCAATAGGTTCATAGCAGTTAAATTTACTGTATAACACGACCGCGCCGGAAGTGTTCAGCAAAAAAGGGCCGCTGCGTGTGTTTTGGCCCGCAACGGCCCGTTCCTTATAACTGCAATGCTGCTGTAACGCCCGTTTCCTGCAGAAAACCGGCATCGTGAGAGACGATCACCAGCGCCCCCCGGTAAGTGGCAAAAACTTTCCCCAGCATTTCGATATTGCCCAGGTCCAGGTTGTTGGTGGGCTCATCCAGGAAGATAATATCCGGCGCTTTATGCTGCAGCACCATGCAGCAGAGGGCCAGGCGCAGCATTTCCCCGCCGCTGAGCACGGCGCAGGGTTTCTCCCAGTCTGCCGGCCCAAACAGGAAACCCGCCAGCAGCGTGTGTACCATGGCGGCTTCGAGCCTGGCTTCATTAAAGCTGTCTGCCTGTTGCAGCACGGTCTTTTTCCGGTCAATGAGGCTGTAATCCTGGTCCAGCAGCAGCGCCCTGCAGCTTGCGGCCGCAACGCTGCCCTGGCCGGGCGCTACCCGGCGCTGCAATATGTTCAGCAGGGTGGTTTTGCCGCTGCCGTTATTGCCCGAAATTGCCAGCCTGCTGCCGCTGCGGATGGTGAGCGTAACAGGCGCCGGCCATAACCACTGCCCGTTGTCAAAAGCATGATTGACCCCGGTGGCCTGTATCAATACTTTGCTGGCGGGCAGGGCGGAAGCGCCGAAATACCCCTTCATGATACGCTGTACCTGCGCCATGGCGGCCACTTCTTCCAGGTCTGCCCGCAGTTCGCTTACTTTATCCGCATGTACGTGTTTGAGCTTTGCCGTACTGGCTTCCGCTGCATTCCGGCGGCCGTTCAGAAAACCTTTCGGTTCGCTGGAGCCGGCGTACCGCTTGCGTGCCTGCGCATCCGCATGCTGTTTTCTTTCCAGCGCCTGCTGCTGCTTCTGGCGGGCCTCTTTAAGCGTTTTTTCATGATGCGCCAGCTGGTGTTCCATGGCGGCCGTTTCCGCATCTTTCTGCGCCGCGTACAGGTCATAGTTACCGCCGTACACTTTGATGCCGCCGGCATTCAGCTCCCAGATGGGATTGCAAAGGCGGAGCAGCTGGCGGTCGTGGCTGGTGAGCAGCAAGGTGCAGCCGGTAGTTTCCATCCACTCATAAAGCTGGGCGCGGGCGGGTTTGTCCAGGTGATTGGTAGGCTCATCCAGCAGCACAATGGCGGGCTTGAAAATATCAATGCCGGAGAGGAACAGCCTTGTTTTCATGCCGCCGCTCAGCTGGTGCAGCGGCTGCTCCAGGGCAATGCCCCGCAGGCCCCACCTGGCAAAGGCTTCTTCACAACGGGCGGAGATGTCCCAGTTGTGTTCCAGCAGGTCATAATACCGCTGGTCTACCGCGCCGCCTTCCACGGCGCGGAGGGCTTCCAGCAGGGGCGCAATACCCAGCGCCGCTGCTACAGTAAGCTGATTGAAGTGGCCATAGTGTTGCGGGATGTAATAGAGGTTGCCGGGCACCTGCAGCTGACCGGTGTAATTTTTTTCCAGTCCTGCAATGATCTTCAGCAGGGTGGTTTTGCCGGCGCCGTTGTTGCCGGCAATGGCGGCTTTATCTCCTTTCCGGAGACTGAAACTAATATTGCGGAAAAGCGGTTCCCGGTTGGGCGTATGATAACTGATATGTTGCGCGTTGATAAGCATGTAGTGATGTTGTGGAGTGAGGAACAGGCTTCCACGGGCGGGAAGCAATACAGTAGGCAGCCCGTTGGCAGGATGTAATTTTCATGACAAGATGTTTTGTACGGTAAATAAAATGATGAATGAAGATGATGAAGCCGGAGCGGCTTGCAGATGCACCTGTGAGATGCGGTGTATGGGTGGATTATAACTTCATGATGGCGCAAAGGTACAAAAAAACCGGTTGTTTGCAAACAACCGGTCTATAGTACGTAAAATTGTTCGGTCTGTGCCGGCTCATGTTCCGGCTCGGGCAGGGGCACATCGTCCAGCATCTGCAGCAGGTCATGCTCTATGCGGCGGGCAATGGCGGTCATAGGCGTATCAGTAGGTTTATTTTCAAAAGGGTCTTGCAGGTTCACGGCCATTTTCTCTATCAGGAGGAAGGAAGCGGATATGGCGGCAACCAGCGGCACCTCCATCATGCCCAGCGAGTCAATGAGCGCAAAGGGCAGCAGCATTATAAAGAAGATAACGGCAAAGTGGGTGTAGAGGCTGTAGGTAGCCGGAAACACCGTGTTCTTGATACGTTCGCATTTACCCATGGCGTCGCAGAGGCGGGTGAGCGTTTTATCGATCTCCACCTGCTGGTAGGCATTGAACCATTCGTGACGCAGGGCGTATTTGAGGTCCCGGCTGTGCATTTGCAGAATGCCGGCGGGCAACCAGCAATTGCTGGAGCTGGAGCTGGCGCTGGCCAACATTGTGAGCAATGCCGTGAAATATTCCAGCAACCAGCCGGTATCCATGGCGCTGGCCGCTACAGACACCCGCAATATCATTATCGTGAAAGACCGTGGCATCGGCATCCCGCCGGAAGATCTCCCGTATATCTTTTCTCCATTTTTCAGGGCGTCCAATACAGAGCGCTTTGAAGGGTATGGCATTGGCCTGCCACTGACCAATAACATCATCCGTATGCACAAGGGAGAAATATCGGTGAGCAGCCGTATGAATGAAGGCACAGAAATAAAAGTGGTGCTGCCTTCCTCGGCGAGAGAGCAGGGAAGGCGATGATGGGTAGCCGGGAACGCGCCTGTTTATCCCTGTATGCAAAAGGGCTGGCCGATCACGGCCAACCCTTTATGTTATTGTCAGGCTACTCCCAGGAGTCATTATATGCGTTGTTGGCAATAACAGACAGTTCGCGCCGTGTACCGTCCCACGAGTTCACCGAGAGGGCCAGTTCCACTTTGTTGGGATACTTTACCACCAGGGTTTGCAGGCCGCGTTCTCCCCAATAGAGCAAGCCGCCTTTGCCGTAAGAAGGGCCGGCTATGGTCATCCAGGAATCATCAGGGTCCCAGCCCAGCAATTCATCGTCCATTAATTTCTTTTGAGCATTGCTCAGCATTTTTTCCGTGTATACCAGGTACGCCATTACCCGGGCCATTTCCATGGTGGAGAGGTGGATGCCGCCACCGGCGCAGTCTTCCGTCCAGTCGCCAAAATCAACATAACTCAGTTTGGCACCTTCGTTAAATGCCTGGGCCGTAACGGGGCCGGGTTTACAAAGCACTTCGTTGAGGCCGATGGGCGTAAATACATTTTCCTGCATGTATTTGATGTATTGTTTGGCCATGAACAATTCAAAAGCAGCCGTATTGCCCGGTACCAGAGACGCTTCAATTTGCAGGGCGGCCGTTCTGTTGATGAGGTAAGGGATGATGACGCGGAACAATGCGTAGTTCATATTGGCATAGGCATAGCCTTTGGAAGGCTTGGCCAGCGGTTCTTTTACGATCTCCTTCATCACCACGTACTCATGAGAGCCGGAAGTGATGCCTGACTTGTGGGTTAGCAACTGCCGGAAGGTGATGGCTTTCACTGCATCTGTGGCATTAAAATAGACCGGCAGGTATTTGCCGATGCTGCTGTCTAGGTGTACGTTCTGCTTCTGCAACAATTGCAGTACGGCAATGGCCGTGAGCGGCTTGGTGACACTGGCAATGTTGATCTCCAGGTCAGGCCGCATGGGGCTTACCCGGTCTCCCTTGATGTAGCCGTAACCGTAGTAGCAGGTGTCTGCTACCTGCCCGTTCTGGTTGATCACAAAAGAGAATCCCCGGGGCAGGGTGGGTTTGACTTTCATGATGCCGTCTTTCAGGAGCGCTTTGAACTTGGCTACATTGAACACCCTGGTGGGCATGGGCGCCTTGTCCTTGACGCAGGAAGAAGCCGTTACAGCTACGGCCAGGGCTAACAGCCAACTTTTGAATAACGTTTTCATTTGAAGTTCTTTTTGGGGTGAAAAAATTGATGCGGCAAAGTTGCAATGAGAAGGGCTGTGTTGAATGCGGAGATTAACGGATGGGAAGTTTGGGTTTACAGATGGCGGTTGTAAAATAACAAGCCCCGGGGTACTTACCCGGGGCTGCCAATTACCTGTTGCAACAGCTGTTTACCAGTACATCCTGGGCATGGGCGGTGCAGCAGCAAAGCAGCGCTACAAACAAGGTTATCATTTTCATAAGTCACATTTTTGATCTGTTGATATAACAGACGGGAAGCCGTCAATGTTACAGCACTGTCAGGGAACAGCTATTGGTGGCCGTACAGGAAAGGTGTTCATTTGCCATGTTGCGCTACCGCTTTGGGGAACTTGTCTGCGATCAGGTTCAGGTCAATACCATGTTCCAGGTAAGCCTTCAGGCCATCCAGCACAGTGGTGAAGCCTCCGGTGGAGTCCCTGATGATACCCAGCAGTTCGTCTCCCGTTTGTTTGAAATCATATTCCCGGATGACCACATACGTACTGCCGTCTTGCAGGGACTGAAAATTGAAATCCACAGCGGTAACCGGGTCACTCCAGTTGATGGCAATTTTCACATCCGGTATGATCTCTTTTACCACCACCTTGGTGGATACATTGTACATTTCCCATTCCCAGGTAACGGTTTTGCCTGCTTCCAGCTTGCCGCTGCTTTTGGTGAACCAGAAGTGGCAGGTAACAGCAGGGTCAATGAACGCCTCAAAGACCCTTGCGGCGGGTTTCCTGATGAGCATCTGCGCTTCTACGTAAGCATTGTTGTTTTCCATGATATTCCGGTGTTGAGGAGGTGGTAATGGAACCGTCTGGTTGCAAAAATAAAGGGAAGCGACTTGCCGGGCAAGTTTTTTAGCGGAAAGGGCTGCCTTCCATTCCTCCAACTTTGCAATAGCAGCCGTATACACTATCTTTACGGCCTCAAAAGTTGCACATGCGCTCACTATACCTACTTATTGCTGTTTTAAGCGTGTCTTTAACCGCCGTTGCCCAGTCACGGCCCGCCGTCCGTACACAAAAGGCCAGCGCGGCTGCCAAACCCGTCAATGAATACGCCGCCACAGACGCAAAGGCACTGCAGGTGCCGGAGGAGGCAACGGCCACCACGGCCGGTATTGCCGCCTATATCAACGCCAGCTTTACCCGCCCGGCAGATAAAGTGAGGGCCGCCTTCATTTGGACGGCCTCCAGTCTTCAGTACGATCTTGATAATATGTTCGCCCTCAACTTTCATGAAAAAAGAGAGGAAAAGATTGCCCGCTCGCTGAAAACCAGGAAGGGCATCTGTGAAAACTATGCGGCCATTTTTAACGACATCTGCAATAAAGCCGGCATCAAGGCATTCATAGTGGAAGGCTATACCAAACAGAACGGGTTTACAGACTATATTCCCCACGCATGGTGCGCCGCTTATGTGGATACTGCCTGGTTCCTGTTTGATCCCACCTGGGGCTCCGGTTATGTAACCAACGGGAAGTTTGTTAAAAAGATCAATAACGAATATTTCCTGGTGGCGCCCCGGCAGCTCATCAAATCCCATATGCCGTTTGACTACCTGTGGCAGCTGCTGTATTACCCGGTTACTACCGGAGAATTTTACGAAGGCAAAACACAGGAGCATACATCCAGGGCGTTCTTTAATTATACAGACTCTATTGCAGCATTTGAAAAACAAGACGAGGTGGATTATTACGCGGCAGCGGCGTCCAGGATGGAAAGGAACGGTGTCAGGAACTCGCTGACGTTTGACAGGCTTCAACAAATGCGCAGGGCTATTGATATAGAAATGCAGGACCGCGTGGTGCATCTTTATAACACCGCACTGGCTAACTACAACAACAGCGTCAATTCCTTCAATACGTTCATAGACTACCGCAATAAACAATTCAAACCTGAAAAGACCGACCCCCAAATTCAGGCTATGCTGGATGAGTCCGCCAGTGAATTGAAAAGCGCCACCCGCAAACTGGCCCAGATCAAAAACCCGGATGCCAATACCGCATCGCTCATTACCGGCTTCAACAAACAGATGGGCGACCTCACCGCACGCATTGATGAGCAGCAGGAATGGCTGAAAAAGTACTTTTCCAAAGGGAAGGCCGGCCGCAGGTCTATGTTTACGAAATACTCCTGGTTCGGTATCCCGCTGAACTAGGTGAGTGGCGAAGTTGTCGTATCTGCCCCTGTCTTTGTCTGATTTCGCCCCCTCATGGGGTACAATATTCTTTTACTTTTACCGTAAAATGAATCTACTATGAGCAGAAAGATCATACTGTCCGTACACGTTTCGTTAGACGGGTTTGTTGGCGGCCCAAAGGGCGAAATGGACTGGATAAAGATAGACGATGAGATGTTCAACTTTGTAGGCACTTTTACTGACGCCGCGGATGGCGTTATTTATGGCAGAAAGACCTACGAAATGATGCAGGCCTATTGGCCCACGGCAGACCAGCAGCCCAACGCCACCAAACACGACCTGCAGCACTCGGAATGGTACCGGCGGGTTGACAAGCTGGTGATCTCCCGCACCATGCAAAACGAGCAGCGGGAAAAAACACAGTTCGCAGGGGATCATATCCCGGAAAAGGTCAGGGCGTTCAAGCAGCAACCGGGCAAGAACATACTGATCTTCGGCAGCCCTTCCGCTGCTCACTTGCTGATGGAACACGGGCTGATAGATGAATACTGGCTATTTTATTATCCGGTGGCCATTGGCGGCGGTATTCCGCTGTTCAGGCAGGATGGAACGCGGCAGCAATTGCAATTGCTGGAATGTAAAAAGTTCCCTACCGGGATGGTGGGGATGCATTATCACGCCCCCACGCCCGCCGGCGCCCTCAGTTTGTAGCCCGCCATCAGCAGCACGCCCAGTATCAGCAGGCTGAACACAAAATAACCTGCGGCCAGCGACTGTTGGCCGGAAATGGTGATGAACCCCAGCACCGCCGAGCTGCCTACGGAAGTAACCAGGTAGGAGCCGCCGCTGGTAATGCCGCTGGCCACCCCTGCGTTTTGAGGGAAACGGGTGAGGCAATACGTCAGGAACACGTTGTACACAAAGCCCCCGATGCCATGTACCAATACTACAAACACCATCATCACCTGCAGGCTGCCGGAGAAAGTACCCGTGGTGAACATCAATATAACTATTGCGGCTTGTATAATACCGGCCGTTATCAGCTTTCCGTACAGCGATCCGGTTTTTATTGACTTGCCCAATATGCCGCCTACAAACAACGCCAGGCCTGAGAAGAGTGCGCAGTACCCGGTGGTAACGGCGGAGAGGTGAAAGGTATGCTCCACAATGAACGGGGCGGCCATGGAAAACACCATTACCATAGAATAGCTGGCGCCCAACACCAGTACGCCGGCACTGAAATCGGGCGTGGAAATGAGGCGGCGATATACCTTCAGTACAGCAGGCAGCTGAAAAGGCTGCGCCGTGTTGAGAGATTCCCCGCTGAACGTCCATTCCAACAGGAACATAACCAGCCCGTAGATGCCAAGCAGGTAGAAGCTGGCCGTCCAGCCAAAGCTGTTTTGCAGGAAACCGCCTACAAAAGGCGCTACAATGGGAGCCGTGGCCCAGATGATGGAGAGCATGCTGGTGTAGTGCTTTCGTTGTTCTCCGGTGTATACATCTACCAGCAAGGCGCGCTTGCCTACTATGATGAACGCCGTACAGATGCCCTGTATAACGCGCATCAGGTATACAACGTGAATATCCTTTGTTGCAATAATTACAAAGTTGCTGGCTGTAAAGATGAACAACGCCATCAGGTTCAGCCGGTAGCGGCCAAAGCTGTCTATGATGCTGCCTACAAAGAACTGGGATATGCCGTAGCTTACCAGGAACAGTACCATGGTTTGCTGAATGCCGGCTTCCGTAGTGTTGAACGCTGCCGCCATATCCGGGAAAGAGGGCAGGTATACGTCTGTGGCCAGGCCGGATAAGGGTACCAGTATAAAAGAAAGAATGGTGCTGATCCGCCTGTTGTGTTCATTAATTCGTCTCATGGCTCTTATGATCGGTTACAGGCGCAAAATTATTTCAACCCGCTACGGCAAAAAATAAGCGATTCAAACTATTTGTTATACAAATCAAAGATTTTAGAGCAGGGCCTGCCGGTAGGATTTCGGGCTTTTGCCGGTTTGTTTTTTGAAGAAGGCATTGAAGTATTGCGGGTAGTCGAAGCCCAGGCCGGCGCCTATTTCCGCAATGGTCCATTCTGTATTTTTCAGCAGGGCCATGGCTTCAGCGGTCCTTTTGCCGGCAATCAGCTCGCTGGTGGTTTTGCCGGTGGCCACTTTGATGGTATGGTTGAGGTGGTTAACGTGGGTGTTGAGGTGGCCGGCAAAGTCTGCCGGTGTTTTCATACGGATGGGGTTGCGGGGAGAGTCTATAGGGAACTGCGCGTCCAGCGCGTCCAGGAAGCGGTTTACGAGCAGGCCCTGCCGTTCCGCTTTGGCGGAGGGATGGGTGGCAAGGTGGATTTTCATGGCGGTGAAGATGATCAGCTTCAGGAGGCTTTGTATCACTTCATCCTTATATTCAAAACGGCCGGTGTACTCGTCTGCCATGAGCCGGAAGTATTGATGGAACAGATCGTATTCCTCGTCACTGAGCGTGACCAGGGGATAGATCTCGTTCTCGAACAGCCGCCCGAGCTTTTTCAGTTCCCGTTTCAGCTCAGCGCTTACGTACAGCTCGTTGAAAAGGCAAACATACCCTTCCTGGTCACGGGAAATATTGCGCCAGCCGAACTTGATAACAGGGTTGGAAAAGAACAGGGTAGGGCGGGTTACGGCTACTTCTCCTTTTTCCGTATACAGCACCGCCTGCCCACGGCTGAGGCAGATCTTGTAGTAGTCCCGGCGGCCAAAGGGTATGGTGAGCATGCAGTTCTTGCGCAGGAGAACGTTGAAATGACGGGTATGGCCGGCGGCACGCTGCAGTTCTTCCGGCACCTGCCGGCGGGTGATCTCGTAATATTGCTGTAAGGTTTCCGGAGTGTCCATACAGGGGCAAAGTTAAGAAATTCAAAGAAATGTTGCACAGGGCAGGAGGAAGATCAAAACGCGGAGAATTGCCCATCATATAAAAAGATCCAACTTTTGGAGCCATTTTTGCGTTGCTCTGCTCGTATCAAATCCTTCATTATGAAAAATAGCCGTATCCTGGCCGCTGCAGGTTTGCTGACACTGGCAGCCTGCAGCAAAAATAACCCCAAGCCTGACATCATCTGGAGCATCCCGCTCAGCACCAAGCTGGAAAACCCCACACCCGCCGGTCGTACGGAAACGGGGCTCCTGACCATGCAACTCTACAACAAGACATTAAAATATTCTTTCAGGGTGGAAAACCTGGCCGCTGATGACCAGCTGACCATGGCGCATTTTCACACAGGAGACCCGGTTACCAACGGCCCCATCATCCTGCCTTTCCCTGCTTTCAGCGGCACTTCCGCTTCCGGCGAGATCACCCTGCGCCAGTCGCTCGCGGACAGCCTGAAAAGCACCCAGAACGATATCTATTTCAACGTACATTCCACCCAGTTCCCGGCCGGCCTGGTGAGGGGTACGGTGAACAGTGACATCATTATGGCGGCGGATGTGGAAATGAACGGGCTGTATGAAGTGCCGCCGGTGGTCACGCTGGCTACCGGCAGGGCGCTGGTGCGCCTCACCATAGACCGCAAGCTGTATTCCCGGGTAACGGTTGAAGGGCTGCCGGACGGTGAAACGCTGACCGCGGCGCATATACACCATGGCAATGCGGGCGCCAACGGGGCCGTGCTGGTGGGGCTTTGCGCCAACGCGGCAGATTTCGGCATCTCAAAAATGATACCAGTAGACGAGGCTACGGCCAGCGCGCTGAGAACAGAATCGTTATACACCAATGTACATACCAATGCCCACCCGGATGGGGTTATCAGGGGGCAGGTCCGTTAAACGTATTTTACAACAGACGGCAAAAGGCCTGCACCCGGTGCGGGCCTTTTGCATATAAGCAGCGCTAACGTTGCCGGTTATTTGCTGCGTAAAATATTTCTGCCTACTTTTGTGCTAACCATGAGAATGACACCAACACTTTAAGCACCCTCCATCAATGCCGTTCCGGCAGGGCGTCTGTTTCAGGCGCCTGTATGCTATTTCCCCGATCCGATTTTTTATTACCGTACAAACCGGTTGCTGCCTCAGCATCTGGCTGGTACCCAATACACAAACATCATGGCAGATATTTTTTCAGCGCAACAAACAACACAATTTATAGAAGAAGGTTTCCTCCGCATAGACAGCGCATTCCCAGCCGAGCTGGCGGAAGAGGCCCGGAACATGCTCTGGGGCAACATGCCCGAAGACCCGCATAACCCGGCTACCTGGACGCGCCCGGTAGTGCGGCTGGGCATGTTCACAGCAGGGCCGTTTGTGAAAGCGGCCAACACCCCTTTGCTTCACCAGGCTTTTGACGAACTGGCAGGGCCGGGGAAATGGCTGCCCTGCATGGCCATGGGCACTTTCCCGGTCCGTTTCCCTTCTCCGGAAGATCCCGGGGATGCCGGCTGGCATGTAGACGCCAGCTTTCCGGGTCAGCACCCCGATAACTTTGTGGACTGGCGTGTGAACGTGCGCTCAAAAAACAGGGCATTGCTGATGCTTTTCCTGTTTTCGGACGTAGGGGAGCAGGATGCCCCCACCCGTATCCGCAAGGGCTCCCATCTTGATGTGGCTAAATTGCTGCAACCGGCGGGAGAGCAGGGGCTTTCCTTTATGGAAATAGCCTCCCGGCTGGATGCGCTGCCTGCAAGGGAAGAAGTGCTGGCCACCGGCAAAGCGGGTACCGTGTATCTTTGCCACCCGTTCATTGCGCATGCGGCGCAGCCTCATAGAGGCAAAGAGCCGAGGTTTCTGGCTCAACCGCCGCTGCTGCTAAAAAAAGAGCTGGATATCGAGAAGCCGGCAACACCGGTGGAAATGGCTATCCATTTGGGATTGACAAGATGATGATCAGCGCAGGTGTCTGATAGCGCGGCGTGGGAGCCATGGCTGCCATGCCGCGCCAGTCACCAACCATGGTACGGCGTAAAAATATTATCCCTAACTTGAGGGTCTGAACTGAACAACCATTGTATGAAAATAGCCACCTATAATGTTAACGGCATCAACAGCCGCCTGCCGGTGCTGCTCCGCTGGCTGGAAGAGTGCGCGCCGGATGTAGTATGCCTGCAGGAGCTGAAAGCCCCGCAGGAAAAGTTTCCCGAGCTGGCCATCCGCGCCGCGGGTTATGATGTGAACTGGCATGGCCAGAAAAGCTGGAATGGCGTAGCTATTCTCTCCAGGGTAGGCGAGATACAGGAACTGCGCCGCGCATTGCCCGGTGACGCGGACGATGTGAACAGCCGCTACATAGAAACCGTGGTAGGCGGCGTACTCATTGGCTGCCTGTACCTGCCCAATGGCAACCCGGCGCCCGGCCCCAAATTCGATTACAAGCTCAGCTGGTTCAAACGCCTGCAGGCACATGCCAAAGAGCTGCTGGCGCAGGAATTGCCGGTAGTGCTAACGGGAGACTTCAACGTGATGCCTACCGAAAAAGACGTCTACAAGCCTGAACGTTGGGTAGACGATGCGCTCTTCCGCCCTGAAACACGCGCCGCCTTCCAGGAACTGATGATGCAGGGCTGGACGGATGCGGTACGCCATCTTCATCCCGATGAGACCATTTACACCTTCTGGGACTATTTCCGTAATGCCTTTGGCCGCAATGCCGGCCTCCGCATAGATCACTTCCTGCTCAGCCCCCAGCTGGTACCGCGGCTGCAAAAAGCGGCGGTAGATACGTATGTGCGCGGCTGGGAAAAGTCGAGCGATCATGCGCCGGTATGGATCGAATTGCAATAACAGGCAGGTACCATGAAAGCAAAAAACAGCGGACAAGCGTCCTTATTGCTCAGAAACCTCGTGTTTACCATTTTGCAGCCCGGCGTAGTGGCCGGGTTGATACCTTACCTGATTATGCGCGGCCGTGCCATACCGGTTGCGCCCTGGCTTCACTACACCGGCATTGCCGTGTTTGCCGCCGGCGTAATAATCGTACTCGCCTGCATTGTGCAGTTTGCCTTGCAGGGCGCCGGTACCCTGTCTCCAGCAGACCCTACGCAAAAGCTGGTAGTAGCCGGGTTGTACCGGTATTCCCGCAATCCCATGTATATTGGCGTGATGCTGACGTTGCTGGGAGAAGCCCTGGCCTGGGGGAACGTGTACCTATGGCTGTATGCCGCTGTGATCTTCCTTTGCTTTTACCTGTTTGTACGGTACCGTGAGGAACCCCGGCTGCACAGGGATTTTGGCAAGGAATATGATGACTACCGGAAGAGAGTGAGGCGGTGGTTGTGAAATACGTTAACAGCAATACTTCAGTATAAGCAGGCAAATTTTTCCGCCGTTAATCGCCCGCCCTGATGGACAAGGCATGATGAAACACGTTCAGCGGGTCCCAATTGCGTTTTACCTGTTGCAGCCGGGCGTAATTCTCCTTATAGTATAGCGTATGCCATGGCACGCCTGACTGGTTCCACGCCGGATCTGCGAGGTCTGTATCAGGGTGGTTGATCATACAGCCGTCTGCCTGTTCATTGGGTACAGGCACGCCGCCGGGTCTGACACAAAGCCTTCCAGGCAATGCCCGCCGCTGCGCACTACCAACCGCCGCCCGCTGCTCACAGCGTCCTGCACGGCTTCCACTACTTCCGGTGTAGAAACGGGCAAGCAGATGTATTCGGGCTTTCCCGAAAAGCGCTTGTTGAACCTTTTGCCCACAAGATCGGGATGGCGTGGGGCCTGTTCAATATCCCAACCAGTAATTCACCATCGCCTTTTGCTAAAAAAGTATAACCACACCTGGCGCTTTCGTAATATCTTGAACGGAAATCCATCAGTATGCAACGCCACCACGTCATGTTACTCTTTATCGTATTGTTTGCCGCAAACAAGCTCCATGCCCAGCAAAACAAGCCCCGCAACATACTTGTGCTCCTTACAGACGACCAGCGGTTCAATACCATCCGTTCCCTCGGCAACCCGGACGTTCATACCCCGAATATGGACAAACTGGTACAAAGCGGCACCACTTTTACACAGGCCCACATTATGGGGTCTCTGGGAGGGGCGGTATGCGCGCCCAGCAGGGCCATGCTGATGACCTCCCGCACCGTGTTCAAGGTACACCGGGATGGTGGCGTGATCCCGCCTTCAGAGAAAACGTTCCCCGAAGTGTTCCGCGGGCATGGGTATATGACCTTTTCCACCGGGAAGTGGCATAGCGACAAGGCTTCCTTCAACCGTTCCTTTTCTGCGGGAGACAATATCTTCTTCGGCGGCATGCATACCGAAATGGCCGGGGGCCACTGGAAACCCCAGCTGCATCACTACGATACTGCCGGCCTGTATAAGAATGTTTTTACGGGAGAGAGTTTTTCATCTGTTTGTTATGCAGACGCGGCTATCCGCTTCCTGCAGCAAACCCCGCAGCAGCCTTTCCTGATGTATGTGGCCTTTACGGCCCCGCATGACCCGCGTACGCCGCCCGCGGAATACATGTCGCTTTACGATACCGCCCGCATTTCGCTGCCGCCTAACTATCTTCCTGTGCATCCGTTTGACAATGGCGAGCTGAAGGTACGTGACGAACAGTTGCTGCCCACGCCGCGTACGCCTGGCAGCGTAAAGCAGGAGATTGCAAAGTATTACGCTATGATCAGTGAAGTAGATCATGAAATAGGCAGGGTGCTGGATGCATTGCGCCAGAGCGGCCAGTATGAGAATACCATTATTGTACTGGCGGGAGACAATGGCCTGGCCGTTGGCCAGCATGGCCTGCTGGGCAAGCAGAACCTTTATGATCATTCCATGCGCGTGCCGCTGGTGTTCAGCGGGCCGGGCATCCCCGCCAACCGCCGGTCAGCCGCTTATTGTTACCTCAATGATGTTTTCCCCACCTTGTGTGAAATGACCGGCCTTGCCGCACCGCCCACCGTTGCCGGCCGCTCGCTGCAAAGCGCGTTCCGGCAGCGGCGTTTTAAAGGGCGTGAGCAGCTTTTCCTTACTTATTCCAACCTGCAGCGGGCATTGGTGAAAGACAGCATGAAGCTCGTGCTGTATAACGTCAATGGCCAACACCCTGTGCAGTTATTCGACCTGGCCAAAGATCCCTTTGAAAAGGAGAACCTGGCAAACAGGAAAGAATATCAGCCCAAAGTGCTGGCCATGCGTAATTTACTCTACGCAGAGATGCGCGCTTATGGCGACTTTTGTGATCCGGCGAAAAAAGATTGGGGTTATCCCGGTAAACTAAAATGGGAAGATGCCTTGCGCATCAATCCATAATCTTACCTGCTGCAGTCGGCGCTCCATGAACGGCCGTCTCTGGAAAAAACTATTACCAGGAGCCGCAACAACAATATCAGCGCGGACTGTAGCGGAACGTCAGCGGCGCGGATGATGGAGCTTTTTGCCATTTGAAGGAGGGATACCTGGTGATGCGGGTGATGAAAGGGAAATATCATATGTCCTACATAATTGAATACTACAACTTCGGCTTCAAAAAAGAACTACGGTAATTATGTTTATCTTTAAAAGGTCACCATAAGGCCTTCCCGCGCATGAAAAAAATGTTACTGCCCATCCTGCTTGGCGGTGTGCTATCCGCCACCGCCGCAGACACTACCATCACCATTACGAAACGTTACCTCAACCTGCCGGTGTCCCAACAACAGCAGCGTGCTTACATGGAGTACCAGGCAAACGGCGGGGAGGTGCGGCGTTTTCTCATCAGGCTAAGTCCTGACCCTGAATACTGGGTGTTTTCAGACATGAGCGCCTACCAGGGTAAAAAGGTAAAGATCACGTACGAAGGGGATGGCGCGGGCCTGCGGCATATCTATCAGGACGACCGCATTGCCGGCCAGGATTCGCTCTACCATGAGCAGCGCCGGCCGCAATACCATTTCTCCACCCGCCGCGGCTGGATCAATGACCCGAACGGCCTGGTGTTTCATGAAGGGGAGTATCATCTTTTCTACCAGCACAATCCCTTTGAGCGGGAATGGGAAAACATGTCCTGGGGCCATGCCGTCAGCAAAGACCTCATTCACTGGGAAGAGCTGCCGGTAGCGTTGCATCCAGACAAGACCGGCACCATGTTTTCCGGCTCCGCCGTGATCGATCATAACAATACCTCCGGTTTCGGCAAGCCGGGGCAGCCCGTCATGGTAGCGCTGTATACGGCAGACAGCCCGGAGAAACAGGTGCAGTGCGTAGCTTACAGTCTTGACAAAGGCCGCACCTGGGCCAAGTACGGCAACAACCCGGTAATAGACTCCAAAGCCAAATGGAACAGCAAGGATACGCGTGACCCGCGGGTGTTCTGGTACCAGCCCGGCCAGCACTGGGTAATGGTACTGAACGAGCGGGACGGGCATTCTATCTATACCTCCGCCAACCTGAAAGAATGGACGTTCCAGAGCCACGTTACCGGCTTCTGGGAATGCCCTGACCTGTTTGAGCTGCCGGTGGAAGGCATGCCCGGGCAGAAAAAATGGGTGATGTACGGCGCGTCCAACACCTATATGCTGGGATCTTTTGACGGCAGAACCTTCACGCCGGAAAGCGGCAAGTATTATTTTTCCGCCGGCTCCATTTACGCCGCGCAAACCTTCAACAACATACCCGCGTCAGACGGCCGCAGGATACAGATAGGATGGGGGCGCATCCCGCAACGCGGCATGCCGTTCAATAACATGATGCTGCTCCCCACCGTGCTGACCCTGCGCAACACCAAAGACGGCATACGGCTCTTCAGCGTGCCGGTAAAGGAAGCGGAGCAACTGTTCGCCCCCGCCGGTAAATGGACGGCATTGACCGCCGGTGCCGCCAACCGCCACCTGGCCGCCTTTAATGATGCGGACCGGCTGCGTATCAGGGCCACCATCCGCCTGTCTCACGCTACAGACGCCGCCCTGAGCCTGTTTGGCCAGCGCCTGGTAGCGTACGATCTCAATTTCAACATGCTGAACGGCATGTTCTATTCACCGCAAAACCCTGCCAGTATGGAGCTGACCGCGGATATTTACATAGACCGTTCTTCTGTGGAAGTATTCTTTGACGGCGGCGCCTTCTCCACCTCCATGGAGCGGCGGGCGGAGCCCGGCAACCGGGACGGTTTCAGGTTCAGCGGCAACAACATCACCGTTACTTCACTGGAAGTGTTCCGGGTAAAGTCCATATGGCCCGGTGTCAAATAAAGCAGGTGAAATTTTCAGAACTATCTGTTATTTTAGTACTTATTTACATGGCAGGAGCCGGGCAACGGAACCGGCCCGTATATACATTCACGTTATGAAACCAAAAGCTACCCTTTTTATGCGCCTGATGCTGGTGCCGTTTTTTCTGTTGCTGTCTGCCGGCCTCATGGCCTATGACCACCCTGGCGGCATGCACCCTAAAGCGCAGATAGATTTTGTAAAGGAACAGGTACGGCAGCAACGGGAGCCTTATTACGGGGCTTATCTTCAGTTGCTGCACAAGGCGGATTCCATTTTGCAGGTGCAGCACCACGCACTGGCAGATTTCAGCGTTCCCGGTTATTACGTCAAACCCAAAGAGCACCGTGCCAATTCACAGGCCATTCAGCAAGACGGCTTCAGCGCCTATGCCTGCGCGCTGGCCTGGCAGCTCAGCGGGAAATCAGCGTATGCCAAAAAGGCCCTGTACTTCCTGAACGCATGGGCGTCTATCAACAAAAAATATTCCGACTTCGACGGGCCGCTGGTGATGAGTTATTCCGGCACGTCCATGATGATGGCGGCGGAGCTGATACGGCCCTACAAAAAGTGGAAGAAGGCAGACCGGCAGCTGTTTTCCGTATGGGTGGAAAATGTGTACCGCAAGGCCGCCAACTCCATCCGCAACCGCAAGAACAACTGGGCGGACTGGGGCCGCATGGGCTCGTTGCTGGCCGCTTATTACCTGGATGATGCGGCAGATGTTGCGGAGAACGCAAGGCTGATCAGATCAGACCTGTTCCACAAAATAGCGGCAGACGGCAGCATGCCCGAAGAGACCCGCCGGGAAAAGAACGGCATCTGGTATACCTATTTTTCCCTGGCGCCTATCACCGCTTCCTGCTGGATCGTATATAACGCAACAGGAGAAGACCTTTTTACGTATACCAGGGAGCAGCGCTCCATCAAACATGCGCTGGATTACCTGCTGTATTACAACCAGCATCCCAACGAATGGAAATGGTTCAAAGACCCGAATACCGGCAAGCCCGGCGCCATCGGTTTTTGGCCGGCCAACCTTTTTGTGGCCATGTACGGCATTTATGGAGATGACGCATATAAGGCCTACACCCGCCCGCATGAACCTATCATCTACGAGCAGCATCATTTTGCGTGGACGTTCCCAACGCTGATGCCCGTCTCGCTGAAGGGGTACCGCTAAAAAGCGGCGCGCGCTCCTGTCCGCATGCGAACGGAATTTGTCCGATATCGGACAGTTTTGGCAGGGCCTCCCTGCTGAAACCCTTGTCCCGACTGCCTAAGGCAAATGGCAAGATGCTTGTGGCAAGCAGGTATATCTTTTCCTTATGGTCAGCAACTATATCAAGATAGCTTTCCGCAACCTCTGGAAGCACAAAATATTTTCCGCTATCAACATCGCGGGGCTCGCTGCGGGGCTTACAGCCTGCTTTTTTATTCTTTCCTACGTACATTTCGAGCTGAGTTATGATGATTTTCATAGCAAGGCGGACCGCATTGTACGGCTGTCTGACGATGTGATCACGCCCACGGAGACCATCGCCAACGGTATTTCTGTTTTCCCGGCAGGCCCCGCCATTGCGCAGGAATTTCCGGAGGTGGAAACATTTGCCCGTACTGCGGTTACGGAGCTGATCCTGACGCATGAGGATAAAAAATTCATAGTGCCCAACTGCTTGCTGGCAGATTCCGCTTTTTTCAGCATGTTCGATTTCAGGCTGCTGCAGGGCAACGCCGCGTCCGTGCTGGCGCGGCCTTACACCGCCGTGCTGTCTGTGGCAACGGCCCGGAAACTGTTCGGCCATGCAGACCCCATGGGCAAAGCGTTCAAGGTGCCGCTGGAAGATACCACCGCGCTGGTAACGGTAACCGGGGTGATGGATGCATTTCCTGAAAACTCGCAGCTGAAGGCGGACGTGGTGGTTTCCATGTCTACCATGAGCGCCCTGTATGCCAATAGTATGACCAACTGGACCAATCACTCGCCATATACCTACCTGCTGCTGAAGCCCGGCACAGACTATAAAACGCTCGAAGCCAAATTCCCTGCTTTCCTGGAAAGACGCATCGGCGAAATGATGGATAAGTACCAGATGCATTATACGTACCGCCTGATGCCGCTGAAAGACGTTTATCTCAACTGGGGCTACCGCGCCTATGCCGGCATTACCGGCAACAAGGGCAACGTTCGCATTTTTACCGTGGTGGCCCTGATGATCCTGCTTATTGCCTGTTTCAATTTCATCAACCTTTCTACGGCCCGCGCCGCAGAACGTGCCCGGGAGGTAGGTGTGCGCAAGGTAGCGGGCGCCGGGCAGCGCCAGCTGGTGATGCAGTACCTTGGCGAGTCTGTGATGTTGTGCCTGTTTGCGTTTGTATTGTCTGTAGTGTTGTGCATGCTGTTGTCCCCGCTCTTCAACCAGTTGGCGGGCAAAACCATTTTTCACCGGTCGCTGCTGGGAAATATGGCGTTGCTGTACCTGTTCCTGGGCGCGGTAGTTACCGGCTTGCTGGCGGGCACTTACCCGGCATGGGTATTGTCTTCCTTCCGGCCGGTGAAGGTGCTGAAAGGCCGGTTCACAACGGGGAAAAGCGGCGTTTCCATGCGCAAGGGGCTGGTAGTGGCGCAGTTCACCATTTCGCTGGCGCTTATTATTGCCACCATTGTGGTCTATAAACAGATGCGTTTCATGCAGCAGCAAGACCTGGGCTTTCAGCCAGACCAGACCATTGTGGTTACAACAGGTGTAATACCGGGCGCGGAATCTTTCCGGCATGCCGTTAGGGAGCTGCCGGGCGTGCTGTCTGCCACCCGCTCCTCCAGCGCGCCGGGGCGTGACCATACCAGCGCCTATTCGGAAATGGAGAACGTGCATGGAGATTTCCAGCAATCCAATATAGACCTCTATTTTGTAGACTTCGATTTCATTCCGCAATACCAGTTGAAGCTGGCGGCCGGCAGGGCTTTCTCCACGGCGTTTTCCACAGATTCCACGCAGGCCATGATGCTGAACGAGGCCGCCGTAAAAATGCTCGGGTATGCCTCTCCGGAAGCGGCCATCGGCAGGCGGTTCAAGCAGTGGGGGAGAGAAGGCAAAGTGATAGGGGTGCTGAAAGATTTCCATTACCATTCCCTGCAGCAGCAGATACAACCGCTTACCATGCGCATAGAGCCGGGCAGTTGGGCGCTGCTATCTGTAAAAGTGGAAGCGGCCAGGTTTGCTGAAACGCTGGCCGCCGTTGAACAAACCTGGAACCGGCAGATTGCCGGCCGGCCGTTTGACTACCGCCTGCTGGATGAAGGCTTTAACCGCCAGTACCAGCAAGATGAACGTTTTGGCAGCCTCTTCTTCTATTTTTCCATACTGGCCATCTTTATTTCCTGCCTCGGTTTGCTGGGCCTGGTAGCGTACAGCACGCTCCGCCGCGCTAAAGAGATCGGCATCCGCAAAGTGCTCGGCGCGTCCGCTTCCAGCGTGATGCTGCTGCTTTCCCGGGAGTTTATTGTACTGATCGGCATTGCGGCGGTAATTGCCATTCCGCTGGTGTGGTACGGTATGCAGCAGTGGCTGAACGGGTACGCTTACCGTACCAGTCTTTCCTGGTGGGTATTTGCGCTGGCGGGCGTCTTTACACTGGTGGTGGCGCTGGCTACCGTGAGCTTCCATTCACTGAAAGCGGCATTTACCAATCCCGTGAGGTCATTGCAGACTGAGTAGCGGCCTATGCGTGTTTCAGTTTCTCTTCTTCCAGGTCTATCTGATGCAGGAACTTCCTGACAATCTCTTCGTCGATCCGCTGCTCTAGCCGGTTCTTGCGGAGCAGTAACTGGCGCTGGTTGTCCAGAAGGTTTTTATAGATGGATTTGATGTTTGCGGGAACATGTACAGTTTCATCAGATTCCAGCTGGTTGCGCCACTGGTTAGCCAGCTTTTGCAGTACAAAACTATGTTCCAGTTCCGCGGCATGATGCTGTTTTAAATAACCCAACGATTCCCTGGCCAGCTCTTCCCGGATCAGGTTTTCTGTTTCCTCTTCCGGCAGGTGGTCGTTATAATCAGGCAGTTGCACTTTCCTGATCAGCGCCGGCAGGGTCAGCCCCTGCAACACCAGTGTGACCAGTATCACAATGAAGGTGATGTACAGCACCAGGTCACGGTGGGGGAAAGGCGTGCCATTTTCCAACGCCACGGGAATAGACAAGGCCGCTGCCAGGGAAACCACGCCCCGCATGCCCGTCCACCCCATTACCAGCGGCGCTTTGGTGCCGGGGTTGCGATCTGCCACCGTAATGAAATAGCTGGCAATTTTTGTGACGATGAGGGCGCCGAAGGCCGCTATCATTCTGCCCAGTATCAGCACCGCCGTTATCAGCAGGCCGTATGCCGTGGCTTCATAAAAACCGATGCCTTCATCTTTCAGGCCAGCGGTGATCTCCGGCAGGTCCAGCCCTATCAGCATAAATACCAGCCCGTTCAGCAAAAACACAAAACTCTGCCATACGTTCTCGCCTTTCAGCCGGGAAGAGCTGCTCAGGAACACATGCCGGTGGTAAGATAAAAACAGCCCGCCGCTCACTACCGCCAGCACGCCGGAGGCATGCACCTCTTCTGCCGCTATGTACATGGCGTAGGGCGTTACGAGGCTGAAAATGATGTCCATGTTCACGTCTGTTGGCAGCCACTTGTGCGCTTTCAGGAAAATGAGGCCTATCAGCAGGCCGATGCCTACGCCGCCTATCACCATCCACACAAAGCTCAGCGCCGCCTCATACCAGATGAACTGCCCGGTGCCCACCGCTATCATGGCAAAGCGGAAAATGATGAGCGAAGATGCATCGTTCAGCAGGCTTTCCCCTTCCAATATGGATGCCATTCTTTTCGGCACCTTTACAAATTTCAGGATGGCCGCGGCGCTCACCGCATCAGGCGGGGACACAATACCGCCCAGCACAAAACCCAGCGCCAGGGAAAAGCCGGGGATGAACGAGTTGGCTACCAGCGCTACGGATACCGCCGTCAGGAACACTACTATAAACGCAAAGCTGCCAATGATCCTCCGCCAATGCCATAGCTCTTTCCAGGAATTGGCCCAGGCCGCTTCATACAGCAGGGGCGGGAGAAAGATGATGAAAATAAGTTCCGGGTCTATTTTCAGCGGCGGAGTGCCGGGTATGAGGCATACGCCCAGGCCGGCCAGCACCAGCAATACAGGGTAGGCTACCTTGATCTTGTTGGCCAGCATGATCAGCAATACAATGAGTACGATCAGCGCCAGGTAAAAAGGAAAGTGCTCCAGCATGGTAAACGTGGTGGTTTTGTGTTACAGTACAATATTGTTCCGCGGTGTGATGGGCTCAGGCAGCGAGGGCTCGTCCAACATATCCCGCATATCTATTTCTATGGTGCGGCTGATCTGTGTGATGGGTATGTCATTGGCGCTGCCTTCAAACGGGTTCACCGCGCTTTCGCCCACCGTGTCCAGCACATGGAAGGCCCAGGCGGCAATGGCGGAAAAGGGGATGTTGAACCAGACGGTGTAGCCTTGCAGAAAGGTGCCGTCTCCCAGCCTGCTGTATTCCCTCAGCAGCCCGAAGGGCAACAAGATGATAAAGATAAAAAGGAGGTAGGTGGTGATAGAAGCAAAGTTGCGCGGGTAGGGGAAATTCTTGATGCGCTCCGCTTTGCCCTGGCCATCTGTAAAGGCGGCGATGCCGCGCTGCAGCGCCGTCCACTGGAAGTCGTTGATCTCACCATCCCGCCGCAGGGCGGCCAGCGTTTCAGACTGCAGGGCTACCAGTTGCGTGGCCCTGTTCTTTTTGGAGAGAATATACCGCCACTCTTCTTCCGGTAAGTATTCTTTCAGCTCATCGTCCAGCTTGCCGTTCCATTCCGGAACGGTGTAATGGCCCACCCGGAAATCCTGGTTGCTGTGCCGCTGCATGTTTTCCCAGGAGCGCGGTTCCCTTAGCTGGAAGCGGAGCGCGGTGAGCCAGGCAAAGTGGCGGTAAAACATTCTTTTGACCGTTTCCGCGTGTTTACCGCCCAATGTATCCCGCAAGGTGTAGGCAAAGCTCCGGCTGTCATTGATAATACCGCCGTATATCTGGCGCGCCTCCCATATTCTGCCATAGCTGGCGTTGTTCTTGAAACCTACTATAAAGGCCAGCGCGGTACCCAGTATGGCAACGGGCTGCCAGGGCAGGGCCACAAAAGAAAGCCCGCAGGCATATAGCACTGTGGGCACGGTAGCGATCAGCAATAACCAAAGTGTATCCCGCAATGTCCATCTGAAAAACTCATAAGGGGTGTATCTTCTTCCGGTGTGCATATGGCTGACAGGTTATGCAACAAATCTACTAAATAACAGTAATTCAATGATATGCCCCCGGAGAAAAGAGAAAGCGGCCTGTTTTACCAGGCCCTCTGCAATTATCTCGTTACGCGCATTTCCGGGGTAACATGAAACATTTTACGGATTTGCGGAGTTATATGTTAAAAGGCCTTACATGAAAATAGTGCGCTACCTGCTACCCGTATTGCTGCTGGGCTGCCAAAGCGGAAAAGACAAGAACGCGGCCGATGTCATTTATGCCGGCGGTCCCGTCCTGACCATGGAGAACGCTGCTCCAACGGTAGAGGCCGTGGCTGTCAAAGACGGCATTATAATTTTTGCGGGCAACAGGGCAGCGGCGGAAGAATACCTGGGAGATTCCACCATCCAGTACGATCTGAAAGGCCATACTTTATTGCCGGGCTTTATAGACGCCCACGGCCACATTACCTCAAGGGCGGGCATGATGCAGGCCGTAGACCTTGCACCCGGGCCATACGGCGCGGTAAATTCCATTGCAGACCTGCAGCAGGTACTAAAGACTTATATCGCTGAACATAAGATAGGGGCCCATCAGCCCGTTATCGGCAACGGGTATGACGATGCTATTATGACCGGTCACCGCCACCCCACACGGGCGGAGCTGGATGCCGTGAGCACCGTGCATCCCATCATCGTGATCCATGCATCGGGCCATGCCAGCGTGGCCAACTCGGCCATGCTGCAGCTGCTGGGTATCAGTGAAACAACAGCAGACCCGGCGGGTGGCCACCTGGGCCGGGATAAAAAGACCGGCAAGCTCAACGGGAAACTGGAAGAGAACGCTAGTTTCAGCGCGCTGATCGCCCTGACGGAGAAAATGTCCCATACGCCCGCGCAAGCGCTGGAAGACCTGCTGAAAGCGCAGGACGAATGGCTGCGCTACGGGCAAACCACCATTTGCGACGGGAGAACGATGGGCGCCAGTGTTGACCTTCTCAGGGAAGCCGCAAACAAGCAATTGCTGAAGGCAGACGTTGTTTATTTCCCGGATTATGAATATTTCAAGGCCAAACTGGACAGTTTCCGGCCGCAATACATGCAATACCATCATCACCTGAAACTGGGCGGTTTCAAGTTTTCTGACGATGGTTCCCCGCAGGGGAAAACCGCCTGGCTTACCCAACCCTACCTTGTTCCGCCTGAAGGGCAGGGGCCTGGCTATAAAGGCTTCCCCATTTTTACTGATTCCACGCTGTATGCCGATCTTAAGACCCTGTTTCAAAACAAGATCACGGCACAACTGCATGTCAACGGCGATGCGGCCATAGATCAGGCCCTCCGTGTTATACAGCGGTTGAAGAACGAAGGGATTTATGACACCGCGCTGCGGGCAACGCTGATCCATGTCCAGAACAGCCGGCCAGACCATATACCGGCCATCAAGGCGGCCGGCGTGATCCCCTCTTATTTTTCCACGCATGTGTATTTGTGGGGAGACTGGCATTATTCCAGCGTTTTTGGGCCGGAAAGGGCCGCTTTTATCAGTCCTGCCCATTCCGCTTTAAAAGCCGGTATCACCTTCACCATTCATCACGATGCCCCCGTTACCCCGCCAGACCTGATTACCGCCGTATATGCCGCGGTTAACAGGAAAACAAGATCTGGCAGGATACTGGGCCCGGATGAGTGGATAACGCCACTGGACGCGCTGAAGGCCATCACCATTCACGCGGCCTGGCAGTATCACGAAGAAGACAGGAAAGGCTCTATCAAAGCCGGGAAACTGGCGGACCTGGTGATACTCGATGACAACCCGCTCACCGTTGCACCGGAGAAAATAAAGGATATCAAAGTGGTGGAAACCATCAAGGAAGGACAGGTAGTGTACAGATCAGATAAATAGATTTTACCTATTCTGTTATTGAATTAATAGATTATGATTATATCGTTAAAGTGCTACTTTTACCCAACTGCACACATGCAAGGTGCAAGCAAGTATCTATTCAATACCATAAACTTATAAACAATGGGAGAATCAAACGACATCAGTAAATGCCCGTTCCACAATGGGAGCTTGAAGCACAACGTTGGCGGCGGCGGTACCCGCAACCTGGACTGGTGGCCCAACCATCTGAAGGTAAACATCCTTCGCCAGCACTCGTCCAAATCCAACCCCATGGAGGAAGGTTTCAACTACGCCGAGGCTTTTAAAAAGCTCGATCTGGAAGCTGTGAAAAAAGACCTCCATGTGTTGATGACGGACTCGCAGAGCTGGTGGCCGGCAGACTTCGGCCACTACGGCCCCTTGTTCATTCGTATGGCGTGGCATAGTGCGGGCACCTACCGCGTATTTGACGGCCGCGGCGGCGCCGGTTCAGGCCAGCAGCGTTTTGCGCCGTTGAACAGCTGGCCGGACAATGTGAGCCTTGACAAGGCTCGCCGCCTGCTCTGGCCTATCAAACAGAAATATGGCCGCAACCTTTCCTGGGCAGACCTGCTGATCCTCACCGGCAACATAGCGCTGGAATCTATGGGCTTCAAGACCTTCGGTTTTGCCGGCGGGCGTGAAGATGCCTGGGAGCCTGATGAAGATGTATACTGGGGCTCGGAAACCACCTGGCTGGGCGGAGATATTCGTTATGCCGGCGGCTCTCCCGGCGTTCCGAAGGAGCATGGCGTAGTGTCTTCAGATGACAATGCGGACGGCCACATCCACGCACGCAACCTGGAAAAACCACTGGCCGCCGTGCAGATGGGGCTGATCTACGTAAACCCCGAAGGGCCAGATGGCAACCCTGACCCCATTGCCGCCGCTAAAGACATCCGCGATACCTTTGGCCGCATGGCCATGAACGATGAAGAGACCGTGGCCCTCATTGCCGGCGGTCACAGCTTCGGAAAGACCCACGGCGCCGCCCCGGCTACCCACGTAGGCAAAGAGCCTGAAGCGGCAGACCTGGCGCAGCAGGGCCTGGGCTGGGCCAACAGCTACGGCTCCGGCAAAGGCGCAGACACCATTACCAGCGGCCTGGAAGTGATATGGACAAAAACACCCACCCAATGGAGCAATAACTTTTTCGAGAACCTGTTCGGCTTTGAATGGGAGCTGACTAAAAGCCCGGCGGGCGCGCATCAGTGGGTAGCCAAAAATGCGGACGATATTATTCCCGATGCATTTGACGGCGCCAAAAAGCACCGCCCTACCATGCTGACCACAGACCTCTCTTTAAGGTTCGATCCCATCTACGAAAAAATATCCCGGCGCTTCCTCGAAAACCCGGATGCCTTTGCCGATGCTTTTGCACGCGCATGGTTTAAACTCACTCACCGCGATATGGGTCCCCGCGCCCGCTACCTTGGCGCCGATGCGCCGGAGGAAGTGTTGCTCTGGCAAGACCCCGTTCCCGATGTTGATCACAAGCTGGTAGACGATCAGGATGTGGCCGCCCTGAAGGCCAAAGTGCTGGCCACCGGCCTCAGCGTGTCAGAACTGGTTACCACTGCATGGGCTTCCGCATCTACCTTCCGCGGGTCAGACAAGCGCGGTGGCGCCAACGGCGCCCGCATCCGCCTGGCGCCGCAGAAGTTCTGGGTAGCAAACAACCCGCCGCAGCTGCAAAAAGTATTGAGCGCGCTGGAAGGTGTTCAAAAAGAGTTCAACGCCGCGCAAAAAGGCGGTAAAAAAATATCGCTGGCAGACCTCATTGTTCTGGCTGGTTGCGCCGGTGTGGAAAAGGCCGCTAAAGACGCGGGCCACGCCGTTACCGTTCCCTTCACGCCCGGCCGTACAGATGCTTCTCAGGAAGAAACCGATGTGGAATCAATCGGTTACCTGGAACCGTTCGCTGACGGCTTCCGCAACTACCGCAAATCAAAGCTGCCGGTGCCCACCGAAGCACTGCTGATAGATAAAGCGCATCTGCTCACGCTGACAGCGCCGGAGTTAACGGTGCTGATAGGCGGCCTGCGCGTGCTGAACACCAACTATGACGGTTCCAAACACGGCGTTTTCACCAGCAAGCCTGGTCAGCTCACCAACGATTTCTTTGTGAACCTGCTGGACATGCGCACCGCCTGGAAGGCAGCGGGTGAAGACAGGGAGCTGTATGAAGGCAGCGACCGTGACACCGGCGCCGTAAAATGGACGGCTACCCGCGCAGACCTGGTGTTCGGCTCCAACGCTGAACTGAGAGCGGTAGCCGAAGTATACGGCGCCGCGGACGCACAGGAGAAATTTGTGAAAGATTTTGTGGCGGCCTGGGATAAGGTGATGAACCTGGATAGGTTTGATCTGAAGTGAGGATAATACCTGATAATAAAAGCAAAGCCTCCGGTAAACGGGGGCTTTGCTTTTTCCCTCCCGCACAAATAATTTCCCGATCCGACACTCCCCGCATTCCGCAAATAGTAACTTTGCGGAAATTTTCAATAATAGATGTTAAATAAATTTATAATCCTTAGCTGCGCCTGTGCTTTGCTCGTGATCACCGCCGCCGCACAGCAAATCACCGTCAAAGGCGTGGTACGTTCGGCGCAGGGGCCGCTCCGGTATAGTGTTGTACAGATCAAAGGCTCGTCTGACGCCGCATATACAGATAAAGAAGGGCGCTACTCCCTGGAAACGGCGCGCCAGGGTACGGCGGAGATCGTGGTATCCCTGCTGGGCTATGCGCCTCAGACCAGGACCATTGAACTGGGGCGGGAAAATCTGACGGCAGACTGGCTGCTGGAGCCCGCCTCCCGCGAGCTGGACGAAGTGATCGTATCCGCCAGCCGCAAGCCGGAAACGCTGTCTAACGTGCCGTCTTCCGTAACCGTTATTACCCGCAAGGCGCTGGAAGATAACATGGCCGTTACCACAGATCTTACCCAGATACTGGCCAACGAGGTGCCGGGGCTGGCGCCGTCTGCCCAAACCAACAGCAACGTGGGGCAGTCTCTCCGCGGGCGTTCCGTGCTGGTGATGATTGACGGCATTCCCCAGTCTACCCCCTTACGCAATGGCGAAGTAGACATGCGCTCTATAGACCCTTCCGTGCTGGAACGGGTAGACGTGGTGAAAGGCGCTACCGCCATTTACGGGAACGGCGCGGCCGGTGGGTTGATCAACTACATCACGCTTTCCCCGAAAGAAGATGCCCCCATAGCCGGGCGTACCACCGTGAACCTTACCGGCTCGCTTGCCGGGCTGAAAAACAGCACCGGCGGCCGCCTCGGCCAGCAGCTGCATGGCAGGCTCGGGAAATTCGACTATGTAGTGAGCGGCATGTACGAGCGCACGGGCGAGTGGAAAGATGCCAAAGGCCAGCTGGTGGGCACCAACTACAGCCTTGGGGAAACGGACAGTTACAACGCCTTTGCCAAAGTGGGCTACACGCCCAACAGCCGCCATCGCATCCAGCTGATGTACAACTATTATAACAGCCGCCAGTATTCCAATTATACGCTCGTGAACGGCAACTTCCTCACCGGCCAGCCCGCTACGGGCGTGCTGGGGAAACAAGACGGCCAGCCCACAGGCATTAACGGCAACCATAACGTGCAGCTTTCCTGGCAGGCAGACAGCCTGATAGGCGGTACTTCCCTGCATGCGGATGCCTATTACGCCTCCCGCGACGATGTGTTTTACGTATCGCTGGGCCGCTTTGAAGGGGGAGACGGGCAATCTCACACCCTGGCACAGAAAAAAGGGTTCCGCTTCATGTTCAGCTCGCCCCTGGGTGGGCATGGCAGTTTGTCTTACGGCGCGGACCTCATCCACGACGTTACCTCGCAACCGCTGGTAGACGGGCGTGTATGGGTGCCGGAAATGAAAATGTTCAACATAGCGCCTTTCGCGGAAACGCAATGGGCCTTCTTCAACCACCTGGTGGTGAAAGGCGGCCTGCGCATCGAAAAAGTGAAGATAGGGGTGAATGACTATACAACGCTCCGGATCACCAACGCAAGCGGTGGTACCGTTACGCCCAGCTTTGCCGTTGCCGGCGGCGACCTGGAATACACGGCCACACTCTTCAATGCAGGTGTGCGCTTTAATAAATATCCCGCTTTTCAGCCGTATGCCAGCTTTTCGCAAGGCTTCTCCGTAGCAGACGTAGGCCTGGCCCTTCGTGACGCAAAGGTGGACAATATCAGCAAGATCAATACAGAGGCCGTACTGGTGAATAATTACGAACTGGGCTTTGTCAGCAAAGCGAATAAAGTACGCTTCGAGCTGACGGGTTTTGTGAGCACCTCCGCGCTGGGAGCTGAAATGGTGTATGACGCCGCTACAGACCTGTTCAACGTGAGCCGCACACCTGAAAGGACCTATGGCTTTGAGGCCACGGCGCAATACAGCCCGGTGGCCAACCTGGACCTCCATGCATTTTTCAGTTATGTGGAAGGCAAGTCAGATACCGGCCGTACCGGTGATTACAATATGTACCTCAACGGCCGCCGGATAGCAACCCCAAAAACCGGCGGCAGCGTTCATTACAGGCCGTTGAACACGCTGGAACTGCAACTGCAATACACCGGCGTGCTGGAGCGGGACCGGTTCAGCAAGCTGCCCAGCGGATTGTACAAAGGCAACGAAGGTATTGTAAAGGCATACCACCTCTTCAACCTGAACGCCAGCTACCGCGTAACGCGCAGCACCATGCTCACTCTGGGCATTGAGAACCTCTTCAATGCAGATTATTTCCCGGCGCGTTCGCAATGGTTCATGATCCCCGGGTTTTATTCAAAGGGGAGGGGCGCCGCGTTTAATATCGGGATGACGGTGAAATATTAATTTATACGAAGTACAGGATTCAAAAAAGCCGCATCAACGATGAGATTGACGCGGCTTTTTTCATGTAGCCATCAAAATATTTATTTGGTCAGTATGCCGTTATACAACATGCCATCTCCCGCGGGCATGTTCAACTGCAGCAGGTGGTTGATCAGCGGCGCAATGTCTGTCAGCCCCATTTGCGGTATAACGCCGCCTCTGCGGATGCCGCGGCCAAACGCCACAAAACCCGTGCGTGCCGCCCTTTGACGCACGTATAAAATTGCCCGTAGCGGCAGGGCTGAAGGTAAAGCCTTGTTGTGCGGCCAGGCCGAAAGCAGCGGTGGCGTACGGTATTCAACAGGGCATTGCTGCTATGTAAAATATGAATTTTGGGTTAAGATTTGACCTAACGTCATGGCCGTTGCTGCCGCGCGGCAGCAGTATAGGCATGCTCTTTTGCCTTGTGTGCAATTATCCCCCGGGGAACAGCATTACCAGCGCTTCCAGTATCTTCCCTTTCATTTCTTCCCGCGTGTTCTGCTTCTGAATAAAATGAAATATGTTCAGAAATTCGGCGTAGGCAATGTCCCGCCGGAGGTTGGCGGTAGACATCATGACAATGGGTATCTTCAGGGAGGGGAAATTATCGTGCAGGGCCAGCGCAAACTGGAAACTATCCATAACGGGCATATTTACGTCGGAGAATATTATTTCCGGCGTTTTTTCCTGCAGTAGCAGGAGGCCTTCCGCGCCATGCCTGGCTATAGCAACATCAATCGGTGTATCCGGGCTTATTTCTTTAATAATATCAAGAAACAGGTCCTGATCGTCTGGGTCATCTTCCAGCAACAAAATAGACGAATAGGTAATCACATTACATTAAATGTAATGTACAAGATACTACAAACTAGGAAATAATCAAGGGGAGGGGAGATTAAAACTTTTCGGATATTTGGCCTGCCGGAGAACACCGGCGGTAAAAAATGCACCTGGAAGCCGTTACATATGAGGTTGCGCCGCCCTGCAAAGCGCTGGAGGGTTTTGTCAGCCATTTCTGGTGCAGCCGGTGGCATGCGGGCGTGCAGCAGCACTTCAGCTACCATGCAACGGCCTGCACCACTACGGAGCTGGCTTTTGCCTTTGCTCCCGGCTGGAACAGGCATAGACCCAACACCGTATTCTCTTCGGTACAAGGCCATACAGAAAACCATAGCCGCATAGATACCGGCGGCTTTTCAGACATGTTCGGCGTGTCATTGCATTCTTATGCCGTTCCTTTCTTTTTCAACATCCCGGCATCCCGCCTGACCAACCAGTTGATAGACCTTGACGAACTGATCCCAGGCGGTGCGGCTATCCTGGCTGACAGTTTGGCCCGGGGGCGTACCTTTCCCGACCGGGTGGAGATCATGACGCAATACCTGAAAGCAAAATGGCAACAGGTAGCGCAGGCAGACCCCGCCATCATGCACGCCATCCGCAGAATGAGGGGCATGAAAGGATCGGTCAGCATCCGCGATCTGGCTGGTGAGTGCTCCTTATCCCAAAAACAGTTCGAAAGAAGGTTCAGGGCGTTTTCCAGCTTTACCCCCAAACTGTACGCAAGGATACTCCGCTTTGAATCTTCCCTGGGGTCTTATAAAAAACTGGATAGTTTAACAGACGTGGCGCACCACCTCGGTTATTACGACCAGGCCCATTTTATCAACGATTTCAAAAAGTTTTCCGGTTTCAGCCCTCGCAAGTATATGGCGGTAATGCCCTATTGAAAATGTCTGTTTTTTACAATTCCGGGAAAATGGCGGCAGCTACCTTTGTAGGCTATGGCAACAACACAAAACAACACGGGCGCCCGGGAAAAGGTGATCCCCATTATGCCGTGCCCGGATATCAGGGTACAGGTAGCATTTTACAGGGAGCTGGGTTTTGAGGTACTGGGCGTATATACCTCTCCCAATCCTTACGCCGCGCTGCAACGGGGAAACATTGAGCTGCATTTCTACGGCAGCCGCAAAGCGGCGCCTCATGAAAACCCCACCATGTGTTTCCTGATGGTGCAGGATGTTGATGAAGTGAACCGGGTATTCACCGCCGCGTTGAAACAGCACTACGGCAAAATACCGCGCACCGGTTTCCCGAAGATCACGAAGGTGCGCAACCTGGTTGGAGACCGCCGGTTTACGCTGACAGATCCGGGCGGTAATACGTTGTTCATAGGAGAGAAATCTACCGAAGCAGACCGTTTTTTCCGCACGCTGAAAGCGCCCGCACATGCAAAGGCCTTTGCGGTGCTGTATGATGTTGTATACTCCAAAGAAGACCCACTGCTGGCGGAAAGCATGCTGCCCAAGTATACCGCCATGGGAGAGAGCCTTACGGGACTGGACAAAGCAAAATACCTGCTGCTGCTGGCAGACCTGCAGAAATACCTGGGCCGCAAGGTAGAGGACGCGGCCCTGCGGCAGCTCCTCCAACAATACGGGGAAGATACGCCGGACTGGCGGCAGGTGCGCAGCAAGCATCTTGCCATATTGGAAGAAGACGAGTAGGCTACAACACCAGCGGGTTCAGCTCAGATGCGGCCGGCCCGCCCACTGGCAGGTCCATCAGCCAGGTGGCATGGTCATTCCGCTGCCATTTGTGTTTGGGCGCGGTGATCTTTGCGTTGTCTGCCATATAGATCACCGTCATCACCTCCCGCATCCGGGACGAGTGATTGCCCGGCGCGCTGTGAATGGTATAGCCGTAATGCCAGGTGGCGTCTCCGGCATTCATGGTGGAAGCGCGGGTAACGGGAAATTGCCGTTCGCTGACGTATTGATTGAACGCACCCTCAGATTCGTCAGATATTTCATAATCAAACACCACCCCGTTTTTGTGAGACCCGGAGGCAAATGTGAGCATGCCCATGTCTACATCAATATCTACCAATGGCATCCACATGGTAATGGTGTTATGCGTATCAATAGGCCAGTAATACTGGTCCTGGTGCCAGGGAGTAGGGCCGCCGCCGGGTTCCTTGAAGAGGGCCTGGTCATGATAGATGCGCACGTTCTGCACCCCCATCAGGTCTGCGGCCATTTTTGCAAAGCGCCTGGCCAGCACAAATTTCTTCACTTGTTCATCTACCCGCCACAAGTTCATGATCTGAAGAAAGGCCTTGCCGTAGGTATCCCGGTCTTCCATTTTCCGTTTTTCTGTATTGTACCGGTTGGCGGCGTCACCGATCACGTTGCGGTATGCGGCGGCTTCGCCGGGGTCCAGCACATTGCTGATTAGAATATGCCCGTCTTTCCGGAAGGCTTCCGCCTGCGCGGGCGTGATAACCCCTTCATTGTTGAGATCGGGCAGGGTGGAGGTGGCTGTATGCATAAGTGGCAAGTTTTGGTAGCACGAAATAAGACATCCCCGGGCGGGTAAACAATGCTGAAATTGGTCATTTATTGGGGAATATTATCCATTTATGCCGGATATACCTATTTTGCAATAAAAAAGGCCATGCTGAAAGCATCTTACGAAGTGCTGCAGCCCGCGGGCAACCACTCCTTCCTGGTCAGAACGTTCGGGAAAACAGGCTTTGCCGCGCCATATCATTTTCATCCGGAATATGAACTGACCTGGATCGTGCAGGGAAGCGGCAAACGCTATGCAGGCAGCAACATGGCAGATTTTTCGGCCGGAGACCTGGTGCTGCTGGGCCCGCATGTACCGCATTGCTGGAAGCTGCAGCCGGGCTTAAAGAACGGGCCTGCCGCGCGTTCCATCGTGATCCAGTTCACGCCAGACTTCCTGGGAGGCGATTTTTTCTCCAAAGCCGAGCTGGCCAATATCCGCCAACTGTTTCAGCGGAGCGGCAGCGGCATCCAGTTCCTCAACAACACGCAAAAGCAGGTGCAGGCGCAGGTTAGAGAGCTGGCAGCGGAAAAGAACAACTTCAAAAAACTGGTGCGCCTGCTGGAAATATTGCAACAACTGGCGGTTTCGAAAGAATATCTACTGCTTGACCAGCAGCGGCTGATAGCGGAGCTTTCACCCGCCAATCAAACCCGGATCAGCCCCATCTTCGCTTACCTGGTAGAAAATTTCCGCAAAGAGGTATCACTCAACCAGGCCGCCGCCATTGCCGGCATGACGCCGAACGCGTTCTGTAAATACTTCAAGCGCATCACCCGCAAAACCTTTATGGAAACGGTCATTGAATACCGGATCAACTATGCCGCCCAGCAGCTTATACAGTCAGACAAAAGCATTTCGGATATTTGCTACGACAGCGGGTTTGGGGATGTGTCTCATTTTTACAAGATGTTCAAGACGCGGATGGAGATAAGCCCGTTGCATTACCGGCAGGAGTTTGGGGCGTTGTAAGAGCGGCCCAAATCCCCCCGTCAATTGTCGCGTTCAGCCCCGTATAAATATGTTTCCGGAGTTTACCTTTGGTTTGTATGATAGCTACGTACCTGCCACCGGCTCCCCGCATTGCGGAATACGTTCAGGAAGTACTCGTTATAGAGCACTTCCGGGTAACCACACCTTTTGTACTGCCGCTCTTCGCCAATGGCATGCCCACCTTGCTGTTCCAGACGGCCAGGGGAAAAATCGGGAACGCTACCAACAACCTCACGCTGTTCGGGCAAACGGTATTCCCCGATACGCTCACCATTACGGAAAATTTTACCCTGATCGCCTATTTCTTCAAACCTTACGCGTTGAATGCATTGTTCGGCGTTTCCGCCCAGGAGCTGACAGACAGCCCCATTGACCTGAACCTGTTACCCCCGTCCATAAGGGCGGGCCTCCAGGAGCAGTTGCTCAACGCGGCCGGCGCCGGAGAAATGATGGCGCTGCTGGATAACTACATCTTCAGCCTTACTACCAGGATCAACACAGACATGCGCATGATACAATATGCCGTGGAGCAGATTGCCGGTGCGCCCGCTCAAAAGAACCTGGCAACAGTGCAGCAGGAGCTTTATATGACCGGACGTACCTTTCAGCGGTTCTTCGAGAAGAACATCGGCATTATCCCCACCCGGTTCAGGCGCATCAGCCAGTTCAACGCCGCTTTCCGGCAGTTGAACAAACGCCGGTTCAAAAGCCTCACAGATATTGCTTTCAGCCACGGCTACGCAGACCAGAGCCACTTTATCCGCGCTTTCAGGGAATTTACCGCCCTCACGCCCGGGGAATACCTGGCTTACGGATCTTCTGCCGGAACGTGATTTTGTCACTTTTGTTCTATTCCGCCGCTCCGGCCCGGTATAACTTTGTGCTATAAAAACAAAAAAAAGCAACATGAAAAACAACATCTATCCCTGCCTCTGGTTTGACGGTCAGGCCCAGGCAGCAGCAAAATTCTACTGCGGTATTTTCAAGAACTCAAAGATCAGGGCAGACAACCAGATGGTAGTAGAATTTGAACTGGACGGCAAAAAGTTCATCGGGCTTAACGGCGGTCCGCATTTCAAGTTCAACGAAGCCGTTTCATTTGTAATAGACTGCGAAACCCAGGAGGAAATAGACTACTACTGGGAAAAATTGACGGCAGACGGCGGCATAGAAAGCAACTGCGGCTGGCTGAAGGATAAATTCGGCGTATCCTGGCAGGTAGTGCCTACCGTTTTACCCAAACTGCTCGGCAACCCGGAAAGGTCGCAACAGGTCATGGAGGTCTTTATGAAAATGAAGAAGTTCGATATCAAGGCGCTGGAGAATGCGTAAAAGCCATCACTGATGTGGAGAAACCTTCAGGTCTTATGATTTGAAGGCTTTCTACATTTCCTTTTCCTCCACCATCTCATAAAAAGACAGCGGGTTCCCAAAGGGATCTGAAAAATCAAAATACCGGATAACGCCGGGTACCAGCGTAATCTCCTCCACGTTACTGCCTATGGTTGTGGCCAGGTGGTGGCTGGCCGCTATATTCCCTGATTCGAAACGGACCATAACGGGTTTGGCGCTGGTGCCGTTATGCGGGAAAAGCTGCAACCATCCTCCGGGTATAACCTCAAACTCCCATACATCCGGCGCCGGGTTCAGCTCCATAACACCAGGGAACAGTTGCCGGTACCATGCAACAGCTTTGTCCAGGTCTGTTACCGGTAACCCTATGCACATGCTTTTGATCCCGGCGGTAGGTTTGTTGTTGTTCATCACTTTAAGTTTTATCACCCAAAATTAGCCGGCTTCCCTGCCGGGGAATAGGAAAAAAACGACATTTTCATGCTACGTCCAATGAGGTACCGTATAGAGCCATTCTTTGGGAGACAGTCCGGAAAATTCCCTGAAGTCCGCAATGAAGTGAGACTGGTCAAAATAGCCGTAGTGATGGGCCATTTGCGAGAGGGTAAGCGGGCTGCCCGCGGCCTCTTCCGTTAAGGCGTAGAAGCGGGCAATCCGGGCAAACTTTTTGGGGGTGAACCCGGCATGTTCCTTGAAATTCCGTTCAAATTGCCGGAGAGAGGAGTGGCATTGCAGTGCCAGTTGAGGGATATTTACACGCCCCTTCTTTTTTAGAATAAAGTTCACCGCCTTCCTGATCTCCGGCCGTTTGAACGGCTGCAGGCGTTTTTCCAGGAAGGCGGTGATGATAGCCACCCGTTCAGTATTGTCTGCCGCGCAGAGCATCCGCTCTGTAAGGCCGTTCTCCTGTTTCCCTAACAGCACAGAAAGCTCCGGCCGCTGGTCTGTGAAGCCAATGGCGGGAATGCCGAACAATGTGCTCAATGCCTGTGGATAGAGGTATACGCCAAACATCCCGAATGGCTTGCTGACAATAAACTGCCGGAAGTGTTTTGTTTGTGCATGAAGCCCGGTCTCAAAAATACTGCTTAGCCGGCTGTTGGCAGACAGCTCACTGAAAGCGCCCTGATAATGAAAAACCAGTTCCGGGCACACATTGGCCAATGTTCTGTGAAAATAGGGAGCAGCCGTTGAGCCGGCGCCTTCAAAAACCCAGAAGAACCCCACATAGTCCGTTAAATGTGCCGGTGGTGGTATGGTGTAATATTTCATGAGACCTCAACTCGAATTTACTGAAGTTTAGCCACTTCGGCACGCAGTACAACGTTAGTTGCCCCCCGCATATTGCGGGTTGCGCTGCCGGGGAATGGGGGCCTTAGCGGCCTGTTGCCATTGTTCCAGCATACCTTTCAGCTTTGCCAGCATTTGCGGTTGCGAAGCGGCCAGGTTATGCTGTTCGCCGGGGTCTGTTTGCAGGTTGTACAGCTCAAGGTCATTGTCCTCAAAGTACTGCAGCAGCTTCCAGTGGCCATACCGTACGCAACTGCCCGGCCGGGTGCGGAACAATGGGTCGCGGGCTTCATCTTCCTGCCGGTTGTACGCCTCCAGGTAAACGGGGAAGTGCCAGAACAGGGGCCTTGCGGCCATGGTTCCACCCTGGAGCACCGGCAGAATGCTTTGCCCGTCCAGCTCCGGGGCGTTGGTGTTGATGGAAAGCAGGTTGAGCAGGGTGGGGAAAAAGTCCATATTCGTGACCGGCACCGCTGAAGTGCCCGGTTGGATATGCCCCGGCCAGCGAAAGACCAGCGGTACCCTGATACCGCCTTCGTAATAGGAGCCTTTGCCCGCCCGCAGCGGAGATTGGTGAGAGGTAGCCCTGATGCCGCCATTATCTGATGTAAAGATCACCAGCGTGTTGCTGTCCAGGCCCAGTGCTTGCAGCTTCGTTAACAGGCGCCCGATGTTCATGTCCATGTTCTCTACCATGGCGGCATACACGGGATTGGCCTGTCCCGGTACTTTGGGCTTGCGCTCATATTTTTCTACCAGCGCAGCAGGGGCCTGCAAAGGCGTGTGTACAGCGTAATAGGGAAGATAGAGAAAGAAAGCCTTTTTCCTGTTCTCCTCCAGGAAGCTGACCGCTTCACTGGTAAGCCGGTCTGTCAGGTATTCACCCGGCGCGCCGTCTGTGAGGGTAGGAATTTTGTAAGGCGAAAAGTAAGACGGCGGATGCCCCTGGTGCGTACCGCCCCTGTTATAGTCAAAGCCGTGGAGCAGCGGGTTGCTGCTCAGGTGCCATTTGCCGATGATGGCGGTATGGTAGCCGGCCTGTTGCAGCATGGCGGGCAGGGTGGGAAAGCGGTGGTCCAGCACAGTTGTATTGGGCGTGGGAATGATCTTTCTCGTTTTGGCGTTGCCGCGGTCAGATTTGCCAACGGTATAGATGCCGTGGCGCGGCGTGTTAAGCCCCGTCAACATGCAGGCCCTGCTGGGGGCGCAGTTAGCGGCCGCGGCATAGCCGTTGGTGAATACCAGGCTTTGTTTGGCCAGCTTATCCAGTTGAGGGGTTTCATAGAAGTGGCTGCCCATAAAACCCAGGTCTCTCCAGCCCAGGTCATCCGCCACTATCAGGATGATGTTGGGGCGCTGCGCCGCGGCCGTGCCGGCAAGAAGGGTAAGGGCGGCCAGCAGGAGCATGCGCCCAGAGCGGAAGGCAGCCCGTAGTACAGCACGGCTGAAAAGGAGAACGGTTTGCATCCCTGTAAGATAGAATAATTTGCGGGGCGGCAATGGTGTTTCTGCTGCATTTATCGCCATTTTTTTATAAATTTCACAAATCGAATAAGCCGGTATCATGCGTACGAGTAAAGATGACAGGGTAGTGCCCGTTATAGGCCTTCATGGGTACAGGGAGGGCCAGGAGGCCGGGCGGGAGGAGTTGTTGTTCAACTACCTGCACGGAGAAAAGCATATAGACGAGCCTCATCAGCACGATTTTTTTATCATCATCCTGTTTGACCGGGCGCGGGGCGTACATACCATAGATTCTACAGACTACCGCATCGGCAACCGGCAGGTACATGTATTGTTTCCCGGTCAGGTACATACATGGCACATTGAGAGCGGCTCCGCAGGTTATCAGCTGATGATAGAAAAAGCATTCCTGGAACAGTTTGCGCCCTTCTTCCGTTTTTCGTTCACCAACTACCAGAACCACCCGGTCATCCAGCTGACAGACAGCGCTTTCAGGCTGTTGCATTATGAATTTAATGCCATCAGGGATGAGCTGAAAGCAGACAATTCCCTCCGGCACCTGATCAGCGCACGCGCGGCCGTTATTGCGGCCATTGTGAGCAGGGAAGCGGAAAGCAACTTCACCGAGTTTAAAGTATACCAGTCAAATCCCAGGCTGGCAAAGTTCAATATGCTCATAGACGAGTTTTTCAGGGAGCAGAAGTTTGTTGCCTTCTATGCTGAAAAGCTGCACATCTCCGCCAATTACCTCAATATCCTCTGCAAGAAAAACCTGAAGGTATCCGCCACGCAGTGCATACAGCAGCGCGTATGCACAGAGGCCAAAAGATTGCTCCAGGGTACCAGCCTTTCCATTAAGGAAATCGCTTTCGAACTGGGCTTTGCCGACCAGGCATATTTTTCCAACTTCTTCAGGGGCCAAACAGGGCTGACCCCTACCGGTTTCCGGGAAAAGTGATAAATTTTACAAAGAATCGCAGTAATCGCCCACGGGCCGCAACCGCCGGGCGGCGTACCTTTGTATGATCGTATCAAAAGCAATAACATGGTATCGCGTAAAGACTTTATCAGGAACTCCGCATTAGGTTTTGCCGGGCTGGCATTTGTTCCCGGAACGTTGAAGGAGGTTAATGGGACTACAAGCGAAAGCGCGCAAACAAGCGGCAGCTATATACTGAAAAACGTTCGGCTGGAAACTGGTTTTGCGTATGAAAATGATGAGGTTATTGCTACCCATACCGCGCTTTTTGCTGTTGAAATAGAAAACGGGGTAATCAAAAAGATCAGCCCCAACCAGCCCGGTGCAAAGAACGCGGTGGATGCCGGGGGCATGTTAATGCTTCCTGCGTTCAGGGACATGCACATCCACCTGGACAAAACCTTTTACGGCGGCCCCTGGCAGGCCGTGAGGAGGAGAACGGGCGGTGTAAAAGGGATGATTGCGCTGGAGCAGAAGATCTTGCCGGACATGCTGAAGAACTCCACCTATAAAGCGGAGCAGTTAATTGAATTGCTGCAATCAAAGGGAACATCCTTTGCACGCAGCCACGTGAACATTGAGCCTACCTCCCGGCTGGATTCCCTTAAAAACCTGCAAAAGGCGCTGGAGAACAAAAAGAAGGTGTTCGGCGCTGAACTGGTAGCCTTCCCGCAACACGGCGTGTTTTATACAGATACCGCCCTTTACCTGAAAGAAGCCGCTCAGGCGGGCATAGACTTCATTGGCGGAGTAGACCCCTATACAATAGACGGGGCTATAGAAAAAACGATGGACTTCACCATACAGCTGGCCCTGGACCATGGCAAAGGCATCGACATTCACCTGCATGAATCTGGCGAATCCGGGCTCAAAACTGTAGAATACCTCATTAACAAGGTAAATGAAAACCCCGCCCTGAAAGGGAAAACATACCTGAGCCACTGTTTTGTGCTGGGCAGGCTGGACAGGCCACAACAGGAAGCAATTGCGGAAAAGCTCGGCGCCGCGCAAATAGGCATCGTTTCCACCATCCCCTTCGGCGGACTGATCATGCCTATTCCCACACTGCTGAAACACAACGTAACGGTCATGACGGGGAATGACAGCATCATTGACCACTGGAATACGTTCGGCTCCGGAAGCGTTTTGCAGAAAGCGAACCTGGCCGCGCAACTGTACGGGAATACCACGGAATTTGGCCTGTCAAGAACTTTAAAGCTGGCAACAGCAGGCTTGCTGCCGCTGGATGACAAGGGTGTGCAACAATGGCCGAAGGCTGGTGACCAGGCCGATATGGTTTTTGTTGATGCCAGCTGTTCTGCTGAAGCCGTTTCACGGATATCGCCCGTTACATCGCTGATATACAAAGGCAATATCGTTTTTTAACCATCCAGCTCACTACATATCATGGAAACTGCTTACCATATCCTTGCCGGAAATAGCTATACTTTAAAGAATGTAAGGCTGGAAACGGCTTTTGTTTTTGACGAGGACGGTGTAACCGCCACCCGAACCGGCCTGTTCTGCATAACCGTCAGCAACGGGAAAATAACCAGGGTATTCCCGAATGATGCACCACTCCCGCACGCCATTGATGCCAAAGGTTACCTGATGCTGCCGGCGTTCAAAGACATGCACGTTCACCTGGACAAAACCCTGTACGGCCTGCCCTGGCAGGCGCTCTCCCCCAGGCGGAGAACAGTGCGGGATATGATCGCCTACGAGCAGGAGATCATCCCCACCTTGCTGAAAACATCTACCGCAAGAGCGGAGCAGCTCATCAGCCTTTTACAAAGCTATGGCACCTCCTTTGCCAGAACACATTTTAACGTAGATACCACCTCCGGCCTCCGCTCGCTCGAAAACCTGCAAAAAGCGCTTGACAACAAGCAAGACAGTTTCAAAGCGGAGCTGGTAGCTTTTCCGCAGCACGGGCTTTATTATACAGATTCAGCCCCGCTGATGAAAGAAGCCGCGCAGCTGGAGAACGTGGATTTCATTGGCGGGCTGGACCCTTTCAGCATAGATAACGGCATTCAGAAAGCCATTGATCTTACGGTACAGCTGGCCATAGATCATAACAAAGGCATAGACATCCACCTGCACGACGGGGGGAAGGAAGGCCTGCGCACCATAACGTACCTGGCGGAACAGGTGCTTCAAAACCCGCAGCTAAAGGGGCGTACCTTTGTCAGCCATGCGTTTGTGCTGGCGCAACTTCAGTCAAAAGAAACGGAAGCCGTTGCAGAAAAGCTGGCGGCGGCCGGCATGGGGATCGTGTCTGCCATCCCGTTCCGCGGGGCGGCCATGCCCATTCCAGCCTTGCTGAAACATGGGGTGGAAGTATTGATGGGCAATGACAACGTGCAGGATTACTGGAGCACGTTCGGTACCGGTAACATGTTGCAGAAAGCCCACCTGATGGCGGAGCTGTATGGCTGGGTAACAGAATTTGAGCTTTCCAGAACATTGCGTTTTGCTACCCGTAATATACTGCCCCTGAATAATGAAGGCCATATGCAATGGCCCAAAGCCGGAGACAAGGCCGCCCTGGTGCTGGTCAATGCCAGTTGCTCGGCGGAGGCTGTTTCCAGGATGTCTGCTACCGTGGCTTTTGCGCATGATGAAGGGAGCCTGTATTGGAAAAGCTGAAGATCTTTTTCGCCATGCTGCCGGCGGCAATCACCGCCACAGCCTATACCAGGTCAAAAGCAATGGCAAAACGAAGCAATTCCGCAAAGGATTTGCATTCTATCTTCCGGAAGATGTTCTTTCTATGTGTGGATACCGTATGTGCGGAAATAAACAGTTGCCCGGCCATCTCGTTGGTAGATTTACCGTTGGCCAGCAGGGTGATGATCTCTTTTTCCCGGCTGGTCAATGCGGCAAACCGCCGGTAATTTGCCCGGATGTACGTATCCTGGTCAAGCGTTCTGTTGACCCGGGCAATCAGCGCGTCCATGCCAATAACGGGAGAGGAAAGTAAAATGATCTTGTTTTCCGGCCCTGCAGCGGCCTTTACCTGCACTACCTTGCAAACGGTATAGAACCAGCTGTAGTCAGTCTCGCCATATAACCTGACCCGCTGAAAGAAATTATACTGTTTATCAAAGTCTCCCAGTTCCAGGTAATTGTTCATTCCCTGGAATATGGCAAAAGATTCCTCTTTCACAAAATACTTTTCATAGTACGCCTCGCCAAGCTCATTCACTTCATTTGCGGAAGAGCCCAGGTGCTCGCAGCCCCAATTGTTCATATAGCTGCATCCAACGGGCTGCAGGCCGTCCAGGTCATGCAGCATCAACGCGGCCGGCACAATATCCCCGATATCCGGAACACTGAAATCACCAGACCGAAGCCCTTTTGATATACCGTATAATTCTTTGTCTAAAGGTCTCATCATTTTCATAGCCAGGGAATATTGCAACTAAAATAGCCAATAAATACAGTTATCGCAATAACTGCAGCCATAAATACCTAGGGTAGGGTATTTACCTCGGTATCTGCCTGTTCTACCTTTGCCGGCAGCAACTTAATCCAGATGGGAACATGAAAATAATAACAAAGACCATTGCAGGCATTTTCGGGATCATGTGCCTCCTGGCGGGTATGCCCACACAGGCCCAGCCCCGCAAGTTCACTGAATTGTACAATTGCGGCAGCTATAAGAGCTTTTCCCTCCGGCTGGTCAATTTCAATGAAAAAGGCGAAAAGCATTTCATTGCCAATGATGACGATATGGAGATCAGCTTTATGCATAACGGAGAAAAAGTCACTATCCCGGGCAAAGGAGAATCCAGGGCGTTCAATGGAAAGGCAAACACTGTTTTTGATAACTGCGTCATCTACCTGGATGGCTTTCCCGTGGAGAACTACAACCGGTATATTACTTTTTACAATGAATATAACGGTAAACTTTCGCAGCTGGAAAAAAGCCATGACTTTAGCCAGGGCATGTATGGCATGCCAAATACCCGTGACCCCGAAAACCTGGCCAAAGGAGTTCAGATAGCCAAAAGGCTGCTGGTGCAGTTCGGGGAAATTGAGAAGGAGATACAAAGCCAGTTGAACAGGAAAAACGTATCAGGCAACTTTGATCACTGGAACTACCTGGAAAAATTAAAGGCCAGGTGTGCAAGTGATATCAAAACGTGCCAGCGTGTTATCAATGATAATGAGACCGCTATCAATAACTCCAAAAGAGAAACCGGGGAAAACAGGAAGCAGGAAGCGGCCTCAGCCGCGCCGGTGACGCAAAACAATATCAATATTACAGGCAATGGCGCCAGTAGCCCGGGCCGGGAGGAAGGAGACCGCCTTCAACCGGCTTCACAGTTTTCAGGAGGGCTGAACGATGTAAAAGAAGGAGAATATTTCAGGGACGATAAAGGCAACTACTATCAAAAAGTGAGGGATGGCGCCCGGCAGGTAGATAAAGTAACGTATGACAGGCAGGCGGCTAACAAAATTTATGCAAACATGCAACGCCAGGAAGCATTGCGGCAGCAGCGCGATGCGGAGTTCAAGCAAAAATGGGAGCAGGTCAGCACCAGCTTTTATGCCATGTCTGCCGCTCGGCACAATATGCGGGATGCTGCTGATCTGGACGGACATTTTGAAACCGTGGAAGAGCTGAACGCTGTTTTTGCGCAGAAAATGCGTGAAGTATCAAGCCTGGCAAGCGAGATGCAGCAGTCGTCTGCGCAGGCTGCCCGGGCTTACTCCCAAGCTATTGGCACAAGCGCTTCAGGGTACGATTATTCAGGTATGACAAGCGCCATTGGCGGCCTGGCCTCGGCCATTGCGTCCTCCAAAGCGGAAAAAGATGCCCGGGCGGAACTACAGCGGCAGCGCGCGGCCCAGGAAGCGGCTATCAAAGACCGGCAGCTAAAGGCGCTAGTTACCATCCGGCGGGAAGTAAACAAAATATTTGCCGATGGCGGTATGCCGCTTAGCTCACACAAGGTAACAGCGCCTGTATTATACCTGTTTGCCTACAGCAGCAATAAGGCAGACTGGAACAAAAACCAGCAGGTGGCCCTGAGCGTAAGCAATGTAATTCCCGTATACCGCTACAGTGATGGTACTTACCCTTATACCTCCACCGTAAAGCGGACCTTTGAGCAGGCTGGCCTCCGCAACCCCGTCATTATCGGCTACTTTACCGGCAGGCCCGAAGCGGAGCAATACCGTAATTCTTTATTGGGAGTAGCCCCCGGCGCCAGGTTTGTTTTGAAAGACATCACCATAACGGTAAAGGAACCGGCCGCCAACGCCAATGCGGCCGTGTCGCCGGGGCCGGATTTCTGGGGAACGAACAACACCGGCAGTCAAACGGGAACCGACTTTTGGGCCGTTCCGGCAAAAGAGAACAACATTAACGGAACAAAGACGGAACCGGATTTCTGGAATAAAAAATAGCACACATATCTCAAATTGCATGAAACAACTCTTACACCTCACTGTTTTTTTATGCATGGCAATGGTTGCACATGCACAGAACGCTATGGAAGCCAAAATGGCCTACCAGATGGCGGAAGAAAAATTTGATGCCAAACAGTATGGCGAAGCGCTCGGTTTTCTGAAAAAGGCGGAAACCGCTTTTGGCGGCGTGAACCCGCCAATGGCCTATTTAAGGGTAATGATAACAGACCAGGTTGCTGCTATCAGTGAAAAGGGAACAATAGGCAAGGAATCCCTGGGAGAGCAGCAAGAGGCCCTTGCAAACCTGGCTGCCGCACTGGCCGCTTTTGAAAATACCCAAGGAAAAGACGGACTCGGCGAGGCAAAGCTGATGGAAGTATACCGGCTCAAGGTAGACCTGGATAAAAGAAAAGAAGCCTATGATGCACGGGTAGCCTATTTAGTGAACCGGAACAGGCAGTTCCTGGATATGGTGAAACGCCTTGCCGCCGGGTTTCCAAAAACCGGTACTACTTTAGGCAGTTTTCTGGAACATCCCATAGCGTATAACGTACCGCTTTTCTATGCCAAAAAAGCCGTGACCGAAAAAATGACCAATAAGTTCATTAAAGACGCCGGTTTTGACCTGGACAAGAGCAGCACGTATTTTTTCAGGTATATGAAGAAAGACAAACTGAGCATTTTTGATGTTAAGACCAAGGGAAAAGGCGTAGACAAAGTTGCAAGCTATGGCGTTGCACAGGTAAAAAGCGATGGTTATAAAAAGACGGCCAGACATACGTTGAACCCCGGGCAAATTGCGGAGTTGCTACATATCTCCGGCGAATTGTGGACGGCGATAACGTCCGGCAACGAACCGCTGGTTGGATCAGATGATAAATGGTACGACATTAATTTCAGGAGCGATGAAAAGACACCGGACGGAGAATATAAACGCCTCTCAATGTCCATCAATAAAAAAATGCTCAACTACACCTACGGGAAAACCACGTATGAACTGATATGGGTGATTGTACGGGAGAACACACTGTAACATCTCAAAACAATTCGTACATGGAAAATTCAAGCCTCCATGCCGTACAAAACAGCGGTTTCACAGACAAGATAGACGTAGTTTGTCCACGCTGTGAAAGGAAAGCGCTGGTAATTGGAGCGGGCCTTCACGAGCCTGTGACCAGGCAGGAAGAGAAGGTCCGCTTTTCCTGTGCGCAGTGCAGGTACGCCATCAGATATGCCAATACCCCTAAGCTGAAGGTATATGTCAATAGCCGGGGCAAGCCGAAATATAGCCGCACGTTGCATCTCAATACCTCCATTGATCCCTTTTTCGGCTTTACACTATGGTACCGCATCCAGACCAACGAGGGATTGTTATGGGCCTACAACCTGGAGCATCTTGCCGTGATAGAAGCCTGTATTGCAGATGATCTGCACGGGCGGAACCGTGCATACCTGCTGCGGTTGATTGACAGGCTCAGGAAAAGGGAGGATATGGTTTGAGGTTTCATGCCGTTCCGGTTCATATTGCAAATAACCGGCAGTTCTCATCGGTATCCGGGGAGCAACACCCGCTCATACACGCGTCTACGCCGGACTGCAGCAATTCCTTCAGGTTCTCCAGCTCCTGTATCCTGGCATTGATGGTCTGTATTTTCCCGCTGGCGGCCTCACTGACCCTGTTGCACGTTGCCAGGTTCTCCTCCATGAGCGCTATGATCCCCGCGCTTTCGTTCAGCGTAAACCCATAACTTTTTATTTTCCTGAGCAGCAGCAATTGCCGGAGTATGTCTTCAGAATATTCCTTGTAATTATTTTCCCGTCTTTCCCGGCGCCCAACCCTGATCAGGCCCTGTTTTTCATAAAACCGGATCGTATCGCGGGAAAAACCGCTTCTTTTTGACAGTTCACCAATAAGCATATCCACTGTATTATTTACACAAATATACACCATGGACTATGCTCCACGGTTTATCTTTGTGCGTAAAAATATTTTATGCCTGTTTTGAAATCCATACTGATATTTATCCTGGCTGGCCTTTGTGAAATTGGCGGCGGATACCTGGTCTGGCAATGGCTGAAAGAAGGGAAGCCGCTCTGGATAGGTTTGACGGGATGTTTCATCCTGGTTTTTTACGCCGTTGTGGCCACCTGGCAACCGGCCGGGTTTGGGCGGGTATACGCTGCCTACGGCGGTATTTTCATCATTCTGGCGGTGTTGTGGGGCTGGAAGGTTGACAAGGTGAAGCCCGATATGTATGAGATCATTGGGTCGGTCATTTGCCTCATCGGTGCTTACATTATTTTCTTTGCCCCCAGAAAATAACCGGCCACTGTTGATTATACTCCAGGGGTTATCTTTGCTGTATGAAAACAACAAGGGAATTGAGCTGCAAATTGACAAGCCCCGCATTGCGGGAGCGGAAGGCTACTGTGCTGGCCTCCCTCAAAAAGAAAATACTATCCCGGCAGGAGCTGGATAGCGGTTACCGGTACAACTTCCAGGGGCACGATGAGGTGCTGGACGAACTGGTGTCGTTCATCAAGTCGGAAAGGCAGTGCTGTGATTTTTTTGAGTTCCGGCTGGCGGTTGCGGGGGATGGGAGCGAGGCCTCTCTGGAGATTACAGGGCCGGATGGTGCGAAGGCGTTTATTGAGACGGAATTGGGATTGTAGGTAGTATAACCGTTCCTATTCGTATTTTTATTGTTTATATGAAAACGTACTTACTGATATTTTTCATCACGATCACGTGTACACTTGGCTTTGGATGTGAGGATAAAACATTCGATGTTGACAGCCTGATATTGTACAATACCATTTCTGAAGATAGGGATATTGATAGTTATGATCTAGAGGATATGGGAAAGTATCATAAACAGGCTTACAATGACCAAAAGGTACTGGCCCTGATTAAGTCAGCAAAACCTTCTAATGATATTTTTCTGTGGAAGGGACATATAATTGGCGCATTTGCCTATAAGCATAAAGACACCGTTTTAATAAAGATCAGCAGGTACGGTGGGTTCTTTAGCATTGGCAGCAAAGTTTACAAGTTTGGTGAAAAGGAGAGAAGGGGAGAGTGGGCCGTGTTGATCAATGATTTTGTGGACAAGCACACACGAGAGACCTCCCAATAGTCTTTTCCGGACTTGCCCCTGGTTTAAAGTAGCAGTCTGTCAACCCTTGCAAGTTCTCCATTCTTCCTTACCTTTGCGGTATGTTTTACCGGCGAAAAGTAATATTGGCACTCTTGCAAGGCTTTGGTGGAAGTCTTGGCAAAACTCATTTGCAAAAGCTGCTATTATTGTTCGCCCAAAAACAGGATAAGCCAGATTATCATTTTGTGCCTTACAAGTACGGCTGCTACTCCTTTCAGGCTGCCGCAGATATATTCACCATGCAAAAATACGGACAGGTGCAAGTCTCCAATAAAGGTGTAGAAAAAACTGATCCGGTTGATTATATGAACTTGCTAAGGGAAGGGGACCGCGCTATCCTGAAGCAGCTGTATTTGCTTCATGGAAACAAGAAGTATAAAGACCTCATACGCTATACTTATACTTACTATCCATATTTTGCAATTAATAGTGAGATCGCTGACAGATACCTGAATACGGCCGAATTGAAAAAAGTTACTGCATGCAAACCGGTTACTTCCGCAACAGCCCTTTATACAATAGGCTATGAAGGAATTTCACTTGAACAGTATTTGAACCGCCTCATCGAAAATGATGTGCAGGTACTGGTGGATGTCAGGAACAACCCAATGAGTATGAAGTATGGCTTTACGAAAAGCCAGCTACTGAACGCATGCACCAGCGTGGGAATACAATATATCCATTTCCCGGAAGTAGGTGTTGTCTCTGAACAAAGGCAAGCGTTAACCTGCCAGGCTGACTACGATAGATTGTTTGAAAAATACCGAAAAGAAACGTTATCTTGCACTACTTCCACGCAAGAAAAAATCCTCCAGTTAGTTAAAGACAAAAAGCGCGTTGCCCTCACCTGCTTTGAAGCTAATGTGTGCCAATGCCATCGCAAGCACCTGGCTGAAGCTATCGTTCAACTACCAGAATGGAGTTACGAGTTAATCCATCTTTAAATGCCAATACTGAAAGTATTACTTACTGTTACAACTTACCCTTTACCATCCAGAAGTTATGACGAGTTGGTTTGTACCGCAGGAGTGCTGGAAAATGGAAACTGGATTAGAATTTACCCAATTCCTTTAAGTTTTTTGATTGACCTGAAACAATCAGGGTAAAGTCCGTAATGTCAAATACACCTGGGTAGAGCTGGAACTAATTAAAAGACCTGACGATTTCAGACCGGAGAGCTATTCTCCCCGTCACTACGATTTCCGGGATATTATTATTCATGAACCCCGGCTAAATACTGATGGCAACTGGTTGAAACGAAAGGAGTATTGTCTGAAGAACGTATATACGAATTTCGACAGATTAATAGAAGATTCCCAAAAGCCCCTGAACGTATCGCTTGCTACATTCAAGCCTACAGCTATAACAGCGTTTGAATGGGAAGAATGTGAGCGGGAATGGAAGGATGAATGGGTGGAAATACGGAAGCAGACCGACCTGTTTGCCGCAGGGAGTATTGATCCTCAAAAACTCATACCGAAAGTACCGTTTAAGTTCTTTTACAAGTTTACCGATGAAACCGGTAAACAACGCCGGTTGATGATTGAAGATTGGGAAATTGGGCAGCTATACTGGAATTGCCTCAAAGAGGCCACAAAACTTGCGGCGCATGATGAAAAGGCGGCCGAAATAACAGCATTGAAAAAAGTTAAGGAAAAATACTATGATGATTTTTTAAAGAGTAAAGATATATACCTGTTTGTTGGAACTACAAAAGAATGGCATATGAGGAGAGCATCAAACCCGTTTGTAATTATTGGGGTGTTCTACCCAATGAAAGAAACGCAGGGGTTGCTCTTCTAACCCGCATGCCGCACCACCACCACCACGTTCCCCTTCTTATGCTGCCGCTCCACATACGCATGCGCCTCCACAATCTCGCTGAGCGCATAACGCCGGTCAATAACAGCCTTTATATACCCCGCTTCTATCAGCCCTTTCAGGAAGGTTAGATATTCAGCCTGCAGCTTCACCGTTCCCCTGGCAACGGAAACGTACGTTCCCCCGGGCGCCAGGGCCCTTTTGGAGGCGGGTGCCGGTTTCTTCCCCACCGCATCGAAAACAACATCATATTTATCACCTTGCCGGGCAAAATCTTCTTTGGTATAGTCTATTACTTTATCAGCCCCCAATGATTGTACCAGGTTTATATTGGCGGTGCTGCAAACCGCAGTAACGGTTGCCCCGAAATATTTTGCGATCTGCACGGCAAAAGTACCCACACTGCCGGAGGCGCCATAGATCAGTACCTTTTGCCCGGGCTGGATATGCGCCTTGTCACGGAGGAAATACAGGGCGGTAATACCGCCAACCGGTACTGCTGCCGCCTCTTCGTAGCTCATGTTGGCCGGTTTTAAGGCCAGCGCCGCCTTTTCCCGCATGCATGTATACTCGCTGTAGCCGCCAAAGGCAAAGCCGGGCGTGGCAAATACCTGGTCTCCTTTGCTGAATAATTGCACGGCTTTACCGGTTTCTTCCACTTCCCCGGCCAGTTCAAAACCCAGCACCCTGACCCTGGAGGGTTTTAAAAGGCCATTGAAGAACCGCGCCAGGAAAGGGTCCGCTTTCCGCATGCGCCAGTCTCCCGCAGTAACGGTAGTGGCGTAGACTTTTATCAGTACTTCATCATCTTTGGGAACGGGCTTTTCTATTTCTTTCAGTTGCAATACACCAGGCGGGCCATATTTTTGGTATACAACGGCTTTCATGTTCGGGAATGATTTGATAAAAGTAAAATAAGGCGAATCATCAAGCATTAAACTTTTTTGTTCTTTAAAAAGGTGTTAACTTTTAACAGGGTGCATAATACCTTCCGTTTAATTGGACCACCATGAAAATCAAAGCCTACGGCGTTAAAAAGAAAGGCGGGAACCCTGCGCCTTTCTACTATGACAGGGAGCTGGGAAGGCATGAGGTGCTTGTCAGGATCACCCATTGCAGTATTACCCGGGGTGATATCCAGCTGATGAATGATGATTGGGGAGATACTGCCTTCCCTATGGTACCGGGTCATGAAATAATCGGGATCATAGTAGATACCGGCCCAATGGCCATTGGTATGAATGCCGGCGACCGCGTGGGCATCGGTTACCAGCAGGCGGCCTGTTTTGAATGCGAGTTTTGCCGGGCGGGGAACGAGCAGTTTTGTCCGCATCAGCGGGTGATATCTGTACACTGTTACGGCGGTTTGGCGGAACATATTATCACAGACTACCGGTTCGTATTTAAACTCCCCAAAAGCCTTGATTCCGCCAGGGCCGCGCCGCTGATGTCTTCCGGGTTAACGGTGTATTCAGCTATCAGGAGGGCAAAGTTGAAGGGCCATGCTGTTACAGGCGTGCTGGGCGCGGGAGGACTTGGGCTGCTGGCCATGCGGTTCCTGGAGAGAATGGGGCACCGGGTGTCTGCATTTTCACATTCCCCGGAGAAGAAGGAAATAATTGAAGGGGCCGGGGCTGAATACGTGGACAGCGCCAATTTATCCGGCCGGGACAGGCAATTTGATTTTATCCTTTCTACGGTCAACGCAGGTTTTGACATAGACGCCTACCTGAAGCTATTAAAGCCCCGGGGAAAACTTTGCCTGGTGGCATCTCCCTTGCTGCGGCAACCCGTTAGCCTTGGCCTCTTGTATGATTATGCACAGCGCACTATTTACGGAAATTATGTGGGCAGCCGCAAAAACATGAAAGACATGCTGGCTTTTGCGGCAAAGCATCATATTGAAAGCATGGTGGAGGTGATGCCGTTCGCTGAAATGAACAGGGCCATTGAAATGCTCAGGAACGGGAATACGCCGGTGAGGCTGGTATTGGAAAGTTAAAAATAAATCTATCGGGTTTGCCACAGAAAAGAAAGCAACAGCAGGAAAAAGTGGTCCACTGCTACAACCAGGTAGCGGAAAGTTATGCGGCGGCGCGGCATGACGAGCTTGCCGGGAAGCCGTTCGAACGGCTGTTGCTGGCGGCATTCGCAGTGGCCAGGCAGCACAGTGGCCCCATGGCCGACTTCGGCTGCGGGCCTGGACAAACAACCGGGTTCTTGTACCATCATGGCATACAGAACATTACAGGCATAGATATTTCTCCGGCCATGGTGGAAGCGGCCGGAAAGCTCCACCCGCAGATCACATTTGAGACCGGCAACCTGCTGGACCTCTCCTGGCCGGCACATTCTTTTGGCAGTGCGCTGGCGTTCTATGCCATTGTGCATTTCACCCGGGAAGAGATCAAAAAGGCTTTCAGTGAAGTACGCCGTGTGCTGAAAGACGGTGGACAGTTCCTGTTCTCTTTTCATGTAGGGGACGATACCGTGCACTATGACAAAGCGCACAATAAAGACGTGGATGTTAACCTGTATTACTTTCAGCCGGAAATGCTCATCCAGTTGCTTCACAGCACCGGATTCCGGGTAATTGACGCCCTGGAGCGGTATCCTTATAAAGACGAATATCAAAGCAAACGGGGGTATATCTGGGCAGAGACGGCGTGAAGCCTAAAACAAAATGCAAGATGAATAAAGTACTACTGGCCGGTTCAACAGGATACTTGGGAGGGTTCATACTTAAAGAACTGGTGAATAGAGGTTTTGATGTGAAAACAATTGTAAGAAGTGTAAATAAACTGCCGCCATCATTAATTGGGAATAATAAGTTGGAAATTGTCCACGGCGAACTGACCGACCCGAAATCAATTGAAAACTGTTGCCGGAACATAGATGTGGTCATATCCACTGTTGGCATAACAAAACAGAAAGACGGACTGACTTATATGGATGTTGACTACCAGGCAAACCTCAATTTGCTGGATGAGGCAAAACGGAACGGCGTAAAGAAATTCATGTACGTTTCCGTTTTAGACGGAGACAAATTAACACATCTTAAAATATGCGAAGCCAAAGAAAGGTTTGTTTTCGCTTTAAAAAACTCGGGACTGGATTATTGTGTCATTCGTCCAAGCGGCTATTTCTCAGATATGGGCGAATTTTACGAGATGGCACAAAAGGGCCGTGTTTATTTATTCGGGGATGGAAATTATAAAATGAATCCCATTCATGGAGAAGACCTGGCCATCATTTGCGTAGACGCTATGCAAACAAAGGACAAGGAAATTCCTGTTGGCGGGCCGCAGACTTTAACGTACAACCAGATTGCAGAAATGGCCTTTGCCGTGTCTGGAAGGCCACCAAAAATTACACATATCCCACTTTTCATTACGAAAGCGGTTTTGTTGCTGTTAAGAACATTTACCAGCGTCAAATTCTATGGCCCTATTGAATTTTTTATGACCGTTTTAACAATGGACCTGGTTGCAGATGAGCGCGGAACGTGTACCTTGAAAGCATATTTTGAAGAACTGAAGACGGCGTAAGCGTAAAATATCCTGAATTTCAATTTAAAAAACATCAAAAACATGAACAGGCAAAAATCGGGACTTGCAGAATTGACAAAAGAAAGTGCCCTGGCATTCGGGAAAAGGTTTGAAGAACTTTTTAATGAAGGAAAGTATAGGGAAATGGCGGCTTATTACACGGAAGACGCTGACCTTATTGGTATAAAATTACCCGTCTATAAGGGCGCTGAAGGCATTGAAGGTTTCTGGAAAAAAACCTGTGAAGCCGGCAGGAAAATAAGATTAAAGAGAACTATAGATGTTCTGGACGTTAAAACTGAAAATAACCTTGGTTATATCAGCGGGGTTGTTAGGGTAGAAATAAAGATCCTGTTCTTAAAAATTGAAAAAGTGTTCCGCTATGTAACAATATGGAAAAAGAACATTGAATTGTGGCAGTTGGCGATTGATATTTCAACGCAGGTTAAAACAACCAGGCGCCATTAAACCATCGTAACCGGCAAAGCCGGCCGGTTTTAATGCCGGCGCCTTTCATGTTTGGGCGTGACGGGGCTGAAACAAGCCCGGCCTGAAACAATAGGAGACTACTGTCAACCCAATGCAAACAAGCAAAAAGATAATTTTAGCAAACTCGTCTCCTACAATAAGGTGTGAGCAGAGCGCACCTAAAAACAAGATCATGGTACCCGCATATGCCCATTCCTTCACCAGTTTTAATCCGGGCAGCCCTATGCCTATTGCTGCCATAATTTTGCATGTTCCCAACATTAACGGCAGGTAGGAGGGGTAGCCGAGATGTGATAGCACGGCCGTTGCAAACCCTTTGTTAAGCCAATTAAAATCCCAGGTGGCCCCATATAGCAACTCAAATAGTAGCAGGCCGGTGGAAACCCAGTAGGTGATCTTTCTCGCCCTGGTTGGCGTTTCGCTTTGATTGTTGCTGTTCATGTTTGTAGGTTTAATGGTTATTTATTCAATTCGATTTACCCAAATGGGTAATATAAATAGAAAAAAAATTACCTCCTCAGGGACATTTTAATAAAGGATTTGATCGCTTCCCTTCGCTCGTGCATGAGCAACTGAAATTCCTTATTGTCAAGCCCTATGATCACCTGTATCATAGGCCTTCCTATAAAAGGGAAAATAGTCATGGACACCATGTTCATAAAAAGATGCCTGGAGTTGATCGGGCGAATGTTGCCGGCGGCAATTTCTTTATTGACCGAGGCGTCAAAACTGGTAAAGATCGAGCTGGCGCTGCCATGAATATGCCTGGCTATGAACCGGTCCGCATCCTTATTCAGCTCGTTGATCACAAACCGCGGCAGGGCAGAGTTTTTAAGCAAAATGTTCATATACCCATCCACCACCAGGTCCATCTTTTCTTCCAGGGACAGCTCCATGGCCAGGATGGAATGAATATTGGCCACCATGCGCTTCAGCGCCATGCTGAAAATAGCGTCAAACAGGGCGTCTTTGGTTTTGAAGTAATAATGCAGCAGGCCTTTATTGATACCCGCTTTGTCAGCGATCTCCTGCATTCTGGCCCCGTCATATCCTTTCTCATGGAAGACATTTTCAGCGGCGGAAAGGATCTTTTCTTCGGTGTTAGTGTTGTTTTCTGCGTTCATCTAAAACAAATGTAAACTATTTACCCAAACGGGTAATTTTTAAATTTATATTTATCTTTACTGAAAAGTATGCCCACCAAGCACCTCCACAGGCTCCTGGCCTTCCATGCAATTGTTACCCTGGCGGCCGGGCTGGTGTTGATAATGGCCCCTGCCGCCATTCCGGGAACGGTTGATATCCAATTACAGCCGGGCCAGTTCCTCCTCTGTTACTTTCTGGCAGCAGCGGAGTTTGCCCTGGCCTACCTGTCCTTCTATAGCAGAAAGTTGACTGATCCTGTCATGTTACGCCTGGTTGCGGTTACGATGATCATCTTTCATGGGGTAACATTGCTGCTGGAGCTGTATGCGCTGGGAGACGGCCTGAGCCCCAGGATCATGGCCAATATAGTTGCCCGGGCAGTTATTATTGGGTTGTTCTTCTATTATGGGATGGTCAAATTGCCAAAATCTGCTGTGAATAAGCCGGAGCAGGGTATTTAAAGAGATGCGCGGCTGTTGACTCCTGGTGACACCTCTTATGATTGAAATAAAAAACATATATGTTGCCTTCCCTGGAAGCCGGTAACAAGCCGATAAGAAGGCGACTAGAAGCCGACTAGAACGGCTTTTAAGCCGACAAGAAGGCAATTAGCGGGCCGGCGGCGCCCGATGTCTTATACTGAAAAAACTTTACAGGGGTTAGGTGTTAGTTACAGGTTTCGCTTGACAGCATTGTCGTTAAACACGTTTTTCGCTTTACAGGTAACTGGATTACCACGAATATCGCTTTACGATGGTGGCCTGCCAGTTCTTTTTTCAGTACTTCATGCAGGGCGCCCAAGCCCGCACCGGGCTGCGTCTGGCGGATACGGAGCACGTTTTCAACAATGAAGTGATCGGTTACCTGCTGATTATCCTGCCGCCAGATCTGGTCATAGTAGGCTTGCCGGGTTTTTCCAAACAGTCCACAAAGCTTTTCTACGCTTCGGGAACAATCATACTCCCTCATTTGTCGGACGGTTTGGTGCCAAGCTTTTTTACCAGGTCAACTCCCAGCTCCTTCCCGGCATTGGCGATCAACAATTCCAGCGCCTGTATCTTTAATCGGGCGTCTTCCAGTTCTTTATCTTTCTGCCTGAGTTGCGACAGCTCTGCTGCACTCAGCAACGGTGGCGGTGCCTCTGATGGCAATGGAGGGGAACTAAGCCCGACTGTCCCATGATGCTTTTTGTACCACCGTACAATCGACTCTACCACGGCATTACCGGTGATGCCATACTTGGCCGCGATCTCTGATTGGCTCAGTGCCGAACTTAAATAGTCCTGCGCGATCGCTATGCGCTCCGAATCTGAATACTGGCTTTTTCTTCCTTGCGGCTTCTTCATATACGAAATTTAATTTAAACGTTATTAAATCCCTAATCTGTAAAGCCTTTTCTGAAATAAGACAAACAACGGAATGCCCTTCAGGCTTCCTTTTTTAATAATTGTGTATCTACAAAATGCCTGCAATACTCCCGGATGATCTCCCGTACCTCACGGAACTGCTGCATGATCTCCTCCTCAGTACCGGTTGCCTTTGCCGGGTCGGGGAAATTTTCGTGGAGCTTTTCAGCGCGGGACGGGAATACCGGGCACTGTTCCCTGGCGTTGTCGCAAACGGTGATTACATAGTCAAAGTCAATGCCGGCATATTCCGTTACATGGTTGGACGTGTGGCCGGAAATATCGATCCCAGCCTCTGCCATGGTGGCAATGGCGCGGGGATTTACGCCGTGCGTTTCAACACCCGCGCTGTAGATCCCGGCAACGCCGCCCGCAAAGTGGCGCAGGAAGCCTTCTGCGATCTGGCTGCGGCAGCTGTTGCCGGTACATAAAACAAGAATTTTCTTCATTTGGATGGTGTTGTTTGGTTATGCAACAGGGTGGTATCATGTTGAGTTCCGTACCAGCGCTTGCGCAGCCAGAAGGCCACGTTCACCAGGGCAATCAGTGCGGGCACTTCTACCAGCGGGCCTATCACGCCCGCAAAAGCCTGGCCGCTGTTGATGCCGAATACGCCGATAGCCACGGCAATAGCCAGCTCAAAGTTATTGCCTGCCGCGGTGAACGCAATGGAGGTGTTTTTCGAGTAATCTGCGCCAAGGGCCTTCCCCGCCAGGAAGCTGACCAGGAACATGATCACGAAATAGATGGCCAGCGGGATGGCAATGCGTACCACGTCTATCGGGATCTGTACGATCAATTCGCCTTTCAGGCTGAACATCACCACAATGGTGAACAGCAGCGCGATCAGGGTCATTGGCGAGATCGCCGGGATGAACTTCTCCCGGAACCACGCTTCGCCCTTCCAACGGGTCAGCACGTAACGGCTTACAATACCGGCGGTGAAGGGGATGCCGAGGTAGATGGCCACGCTTTCAGCGATCTGGCCAATGGTCACGTTCACTTCCAGCCCTTCCATACCGAACACCGGCGGCAATACGGTGATGAAAAACCAGGCATACACGCTGTACAGCAGCACCTGGAACAGGCTGTTCAAAGCCACCAGCCCGGCGGCGTACTCACGGTTGCCTTCGGCCAGCTCGTTCCACACCATCACCATGGCAATGCAGCGGGCAAGGCCTATCAGGATCAGGCCGGTCATGTACTCCGGGTAGCCATGCAGGAAAAGTACGGCAAGGCCGAACATGAGCACAGGGCCGATCACCCAGTTAAGCAGCAGGGACGCGCCAAGGACCTTGGTGTTACGGAACACTTCGCCCATTTTGCCGTAGTTTACTTTGGCCAGCGGCGGGTACATCATCAGGATCAGGCCAATGGCCAGCGGAATGTTGGTGGCGCCTGCTGAAAAGGAGTTGATGACCTCCGCGCTGGAGGGCACAAAATAGCCCAGGCCTACGCCGGCCAGCATGGCCAGGAAGATCCAGCCTGTCAGGTATTTGTCGAGAAATCCCAGGCGTTTCCGCCGGGCGGGATTACATGGCTGCATATGCTGTTGCGTGTTAAATATTAATGACTCCCTTACTGGCAACATTCCGGCCCGCAGCATGCGGCGGCGGGAGCGGGCTTTTCAGCGTAAACGGTAATGCTCAGTATGCCGGCCTGTGCGGACTGGAAGGTTTCTATCTCCGCGGGGGTGAGGTACTGGCTGAGAATGTCTCCGGGAATGACGATGGCCTTTTCCTTCTGGATGGTGATGTGCTGGAAGCCATTTGCGGCAATCAGCGCCAGGTATTCGTCCTTCTGGCTGGCGCCTGCTACGCAGCCCGCATACATTTCGGCGGCTTCCCGCAGGCTGGGGGGGAGGGCGCCGGTAAGCACCACGTCTGAAATGCTGAAATGTCCGCCGGGCTTCAGTACGCGGAAGATCTCGGCAAAAACGCCGTTCTTATTGGGCACCAGGTTCAGTACGCAGTTGCTCACGATCACGTCTGCCACGTTGTTGCTGACGGGCATTTGCTCAATGTCGCCCTGGCGGAACTCCACGTTGTGAAAGCCGCGGGCTTCCGCGTTACGACGTGCCTTTTCTATCATGGCGCCGGTGAAGTCGATGCCGATCACCTTGCCGGCGTCTCCCGTTTCAGCACGGGCAATAAAGGCATCGTTGCCGGCGCCGGAGCCGAGGTCTATTACTACGTTGCCCGGCTGGATGTTGGCAAACTGCGTGGGCAGGCCGCAGCCCAGGCCAAGGTCGGCATCGGCATTGTAGCCAGCCAGTTGGGTGTAATCTTCGCTCATGATGTTGTAGACATCGGTAGAGCAGCAGCTGGCGCCGCAGCAGGAAGCGGCGTTGGTATCTTTATCCTGCAGGGCAATATTCCCGTATTTCTCACGTACGAGGTCTTTCAGTTCCTGATCTGTAGGCATTGCTGGTAGTTGTTCGTATAATTGCAATATTGCGATACATGAGGGCAAAAAAAATCAGCAGCAGTTACCCTCAGACACGCTGCTGCCAAAGAATTTGTCAAAAAACTGGCGGTATTGTTTCCAGTTTTTGGGGTTGATGCAGTAGCAGATGGAGGTACCCTCTACGGTGCCCTGTATCAGCCCAACGGCTTTCAGTTCTTTGAGATGCTGGGAGATCGTAGCCTGCGCAAGCCCCAGCTCTTCCACCAGGTCCCCGCAGATGCAGGTGTTGATCTTCACGAGATGCTGCAATATGGCAATGCGGGCGGGGTGCGCCAGCGCCTTGGCCATGTTGGCGATGTCGTTCTGTTGCCGGGTGAATAAATCGGTTTTGGTAGCTCCCATAATTGCAATATTACGATGAACGGTTAAATCGGCCAAAAGAATTTATATAGTCTTTCTTAACTTCCCGAAATTAGCGGGTAAGTTATACTGTTAAACAGGGAAGAAAATGAAAAACACTGAATTGCTGCACTACCTTTCGAAATTCCCGGCCATCAGCCCGGAAGAAAGGGAAACCATTGCCGGGCTGATCCCTGTACATACCTTCCGGAAAGGCAGCATCCTGCTCAGGGCGGGAGAAGTATGCACCGCCTGCTATTTTATCCTGAAAGGGTGCATAAGGGAATACATGCTGGTAGACGATGAAGAAAAAACAACGGCATTCTTTACAGAAGAACAGGCTGTGGTGGTTTTCAGCAGTTACAATGATCAGGTGCCTTCTGACCGTTTTTTATCCTGCGTGGAAGATTCTACCGTTATGGTGGGGGAGTTCAGCCGGGAGCAGGCCATGTACCAACAGTTCCCCGCGCTGGAGGCCATCACGCGCAAGATCGTAGAACAGGATTATGACAAGACCCGGGAGAGCTTTGCGGCGTTCATTACTTCTTCACCGGAAGAACGGTACCTGCACCTGCTGAAAACCCGGCCGGAACTGGCGCAGCGTGTGCCGCAGCATCAGCTGGCAAGCTACCTGGGCATTACACCTGAATCTCTGAGCCGCATCAGGAAGAGAATAGCTACAAAACGGTACGCCCCCTGACCAATAGCCAGATACCCAATCCTATTTCCGCGGCCGCCATCGGCACGCTCAGCAAGGTCTCCACGGTTTTTATACTGGCTGCATACTTGGGGAAAAGCAGCTCCGCAGTATGTACCCCCAGGTAGCTCAAGCCCGCTATGGCCAGTAAAACACTCCATATAACAGGGATATAACCTGATCTGAAAGCCAGGTAGGCGAGCAGCAAAAGGTGCAGCCCGAAAAGGAGCAGCGCGGCAGACCATGCGGTTTGAAACTGCCGGATAAATAGCATAACCTGCGCTTCGGTGTTTTGCGCAGCGGCGCTGTCCAGCAGCAGGGGGATAGCGTTCAGGTTCAGTATGGCACTGCCCAGCATAACGGCATATACCAGCCTGGCCCAGGCCATTAGCAGGGAAAGAGGCCTGTTAACCTGTTCCAGTAAATAATAAAGCGCCCAGGCCGCCAGCACATCACATGCCAGTACCATCATCCAGGCCAGTATACTGCTGCGAAACAGCAGGCTGGATGCCTTTATGTGCTGAACGGTAGCTGCCGCGTCACCTGGTACCACCAGGCTGTTGAACACAAAGCCATAGGCATAACCCGCCAGCGCCGCCATGGCCAGTATAACTGATCCGGCAACCACAGCCGCCTTTTGCCGGGGCATGGCCCCGCTAGATATCATCATATTCATACAGGGTACAAAGCTACCCTATGCCGCATGTTATTTCCGTTGACTTTGGTTAAGAAATGAAGCGCGCCGCACCGTTGGCGGGAACCGTCATCCGGCATATATCATTATAAAAAGTTGCCGTATCTTTGGCTTTGTAAACCACACCGCATTATGAAAACGATCACCTTCCTCAAAACCTTGCTGCTCTTCCTGGTCATCTCTTCCGCCGTACATGCGCAGGTTACAACGGCAGACATGCTCCAAAACTGGGAAAGGGCCAAAGCGTATACCAAAGCCTACCTGGACGCCATGCCGGAATCCGGCTATAGCTTGAAGCCCACACCGGAGATGCGGTCATTTGCGGAACAAATGCTGCACCTGACAGACGCCAACATCGGTTTCGGCGCTGCCGCAACAAATGCAAAACCAAACACGGAAGGGTCTTTGGAAAAGTCTGCGGACAAAACGAAAGCCGCCGTTACCAAACAGGTGCTCGACGGGTACGACTTTGTTATCAATAACCTCAAGAAAATGACGGACAACCAGCTCCAGGAAAAAATAAAGCTCTTCGGCCGTTTTGAGCTGTCGCGGCAGCAGGCCCTGGAAAAAGCGTTTGAGCATCAAACGCACCATCGTGGCCAAACAACCGTATACCTCCGCCTGGCCAAGGTGACGCCGCCCGCTGAACAGTTATTTTAAGGCACAGGCAGCCTATACCAAAAGAAGTTTGCCCCGGCTTACAACATGCATTGCCGGGGCCTGAACCACGTTTGTGCATCGTTTATTATTGAATTAATCATTATCATGTTATCATCTAAAATGAAGCTGGCCAGCGCCATCTTGTTGTTTCTCTGGCCGGTGGCTGTTTGTGCCCAGTCCGGCGCCCCCGTTTTGCAGGCAGGCACTGCCACTATAAGCGGGCAGGTAACTATCCCGGTATCTATTAAGAAAGACAGTACATGGTTATTTTTGAGAATACCCCAGCCATTTACCGGCGCATTCAAGACATATAAAACACTGCTCGATTTTGCCGGGCAGTTTGAACTGACGGTAGATACAGAAACAGATGTGAGCAGATGTGTTGTAAGCACGGATATAGATATCACCAACATGGTGACCGTGCTGTTAAAAAACGGGCAGAACAATAAAATATCCCTCAATTATAACAATGACGGCGCTATTGACAGGGCAGAGGTGAGCGATACTTACGGGTTTACGGAAGAAGAACTGCTCCATAGCCCGGTCAAATTCACCGAATTGACCATTTACAGGACCGGTAAACCTTTGGTGCCCTTGTATAACAAGCCGTTCAGTGTTTATATAGATCACATCAATGATATCCTGCGGAGGAAACGGATCATTCTGGCTAAACCGCCCGTTTTATCTGAAAAAATGAACAGGATCATCTTTTCAGACTATTTTCTGGCAGTATACTATATGTACGCATTACGCTATCACGATGAAATGGTACTCAACTACAGGCAGACGAATGACAGCAAGATGCCGGATAGTTCGGAGATAAGGAAACCTGTCCGGAAAGACTATACGTTCCTTAAAGACCTTCACCTGAATGACCCCGTATATCTGTACAGCTTTTCTTACCCGCTCTTTACACAGGAGCTGCTGCAAGATAATGTGTTGAACATTCCCCGTATTAAAGATACGCCCATCCCTGAATGGACAAACAGTGTAAAGGGCATTTTGAGAGATCTGACCGGATTGGACAAAGGCCTGTTCTATGATATGCTGGTCAGCAACGCATATGCCATGCAATTTGAAATTGAGCTGAAACCATTAACAGCAAGGCAGGTTGAGAATATTAAGACCCATTACAAGGGAGGCGATATGGAGAAGATCTTGCTGCGGAAGAACCAGGAAATAGTGCAGCAGGCCGCAGCAAAAGGAGCGGTGGTGATCAACAATACGCCCAATGTATCTCCTGAAGAATTAATGAGCGCCATTGTTTCCAGGTATAAAGGGAAAACCGTTGTTGTTGACTTTTGGGCAACATGGTGCGCACCCTGCCTTGAGGCCTTTAAAGAATCCAGGGACTTGAAAAAACACCTGGTTGATAAAGACGCTGTATTTGTTTACATCAGCAGCCCGTCATCACCCCGGCAGCTATGGGAAAAACTGATACAGGGCATCGGGGGAGAACAGTATTACCTGACTACCAAGCAGTGGAGGTATCTGCAGGACAGTTTCAGTTTCAGCGGCATACCCAGCTACCTGGTATTTGACAAACAAGGCGTACTGAAAGGGCAATTCACCGGATACCCCGGCAACGAGGAAATGCAAAAGCGGATAGAAGCGGCATTGTGAGGCTGCGCTATATTTTATTTTTTGTATTTGAATTTCGACATCAGCAACCTATATTTGCAACATTATTGCATTTTTAAGGGCTGATGAGAGATAAAAGACAAATATGGTGCAGAAATATCCTGGCAGGGTTGTTCTTTCTCTTGCTAGCTGCTCCTGCTATCTTAAAGCACCTCCATCATCACGATCACGAGATCCATTATGCAGATAAAGAAGGGTGCGGGATAACGGCCGTATGCCCCGTTTGTGAAGCGCCCTACGTTCACGTCTCTTTGGCATTGCCTGTTCCCGTTGGCGAATCAATTGTACCCCACTTCTTTGAAATAATTTTACGGCATTCCCGCACGGTCTCCTGGCCGGAGCGGGTCTTTCTTTCCTATAGTCCCGGGAGAGCGCCGCCCTTTACTGTTTAACCCGTTCCCCATTATCCGCGGTATTTCATTCCGCGTGTCATTTTCCTTTTTTCTAAAAAAGTGGATATTGAAAAATATTTACACGGGCTTCGTTTGGAAGCTGGTCAGCTGGCATGCCCTTGCTGTATCAGTTTGCATATGCGCGGCATTGCCTTCAAAAGCTCAACGATCTTATATTATCAGCGGGTGCGTCAGGAGTGAAACAACCAAAGCTCCATTGGCGGGTGTGCGGATAGATGTTCTTCCCATAGAACAGTTTACGGTTTCCGGCGTTGACGGGTCTTTTATAATAAAAGATGTTCCGGCAGGAAAGTATAGACTTGGCATTACCGCGCCGGGCTATGCGCCGGTATTGATGGATGTTACCGTTCCCGGCCCTTTCCGGGGGGATATTACCCTCAGCGCGCGCATTATGGGACTTAAGGAAATATCTGTTACCGCGCGGCCAAGGATATTAGGATCATCGTCCATCATTGATAAATCCGCCATCATTCATACCCAACCAGTAAGCCTGGCTGATGTGTTACAACTTATACCGGGGCAGCTTGCAACAAACCCCGGTCTTGGCGCTGCCCAGCAAACCATGTTGCGGCAGGCATCCGCTACCACAGACGCATCCAGGGCCAGCGCGCTCGGCACGCAAGTGGTAATGGACGGCGTGCCTGTTTCAAACAACGCCAACCTGCAAAACGATGTAACCATACTTAATTCGGCTCCCGGGGCGTTGCCGCCGTTCTCGTCCGTTGCCGGGAGAGGGAATGACCTGCGGCAAATACCTGCCGACAATATTGAGCGCATTGAGGTTATCCGGGGTATTCCCGGAGCACGGTTCGGAGATCTTACGTCCGGGCTGATACTCGTGCAATCGAGAATAGGTGTGATGCCACCGGAGCTGCGCACCAGGGTGAACCCTGACCTGGTACAGCTGGCATTCCTGTGGGGCGTTCAGGGGAAGAACAAAAACAGCACGTTCAACCTGGGCGGCGACCTGGCGCGGTCCCGCGCGGATGTACGGGACCGGCTCAACCAGTATAGCCGTTTCCAGGGGCAGCTGTCATGGCAGCAAGCATGGGGAAAGGCAAAACGGTTTTCCACCACCAACATCCTGTCAGCGTACAAAACGCTGGACAAGCTGAAACAATCGCCCGACGACACCCGCTATCAGAACACCAATTACGCTGATGACTATGGTGTGAAGGTCAGCGCCGAAGGTAAATGGGAGGCAAGCCGCCCCTGGTTGGCCCATCTCCAATACACGGCGGCATTGACCGCCAGCCGGCAATCAGCTTTTTATCAAACGCTGATAACCCGCGATGTTTTCCCGTTTTCCAACGCTACCACAGATACAACACAGCAAGGGTTCTTCGGGAAGAGCGAATATCTCAACCAAACCACGGTAGATGGCCGCCCGGTTAACGGGTACGCCCGGCTGGAGGCCTCCGCGGTAAAAAGTACGGCCGGGCTCCTGCACCGGCTGTTGGCAGGTGCGGAATGGCGGATGGACGTAAACTTTGGTGAGGGGAGACAGTTTGACCCGCTGTACCCGCCCAGGCAGAACTATAGCATGGGAGACCGCCCCCGGAGTTATGCCGCCGTTCCGGCATTGCACCAGGTTGCCTATTACGTGGAAGACAGGATGTCCGCATCCCTGGGAGACCGCAAGCTGATGGGGCAGCTGGGCGTACGCCTGGATAATGTGGCGCCTGAGGGCGTTTTCCGCAGCAGGTATAAAACCATTGTGGCGCCAAGAATAAACCTGGCCGCCGAGATGGTGCGCAATGTGTGGTTGCGCGGCGGGTACGGGATAGCGGCAAAAGCTCCTCCGCTCAGCTATCTCTACCCGGGCAACCGTTATTTCGACCTGGTGAACTTTAACTATTTCGCGGAAAACCCCGCGGAACGCCTGGCGGTCATTACCACACGGGAGATCCGGCTGGACGGGCTGCAGCTGGACCCGTATACTGCCGAAAAGTGGGAACTGGGATTAGACCTGGAACAGCCATTCTTCTCTGCCAACGTTTCATTCTTTAACGAAACAACCCGGAATGCCATTGCCACCAACCGCGAGCTGAAAGCCTTTGCGTACGACAAGTTCATGGCTGTTGAAAAACCCGCTGGTGCTCCGCCGGTGCTTGGCTACGAAAGAACGGACACCTTCTTCGCCCCTTATGATGTGCCGGTAAATAACAGGAAGATCATGAACCGCGGCGTTGAATATGCCATTGACATTCCGGAGGTCCGTCATATCCGTACATCGTTTAACATTACGGGCGCCTACATCCGCACAGAAACCTATGACAACGGCCCGTTCATAGATGCGGCAAAGGCTTACCAGGGCACTACCGTGCCGGAACTGATCGGTATCTACCGCTCATCCGGGCGGATCGTGTCTTCCCGGATGAATACGAGCGTGCGGTTCATTCACCGGTTCCCGCGGCTGAACATGATCTTCTCCGCTTTATGGCAAACGGTGTGGGTCAGCAGGAACAGCCCGGTGCGGCTCAGCATATACCCGGAAGCCGTATTGAACAGGAGGGGAGAAGTGATCCTCTTATCGCCCGAACAGGCAAAACTGCCGGCATATGCATCATTGATAAGGGTGCAGTCAGACCTCCAGGCAACCGCCTATCCGCCTTTACACCTCTTCAATCTGCGGCTCACCAAAGAATGGAAAAACGGGGCGGGTTTTTCTTTTTACGCCAACAATTTCCTGAACTACCGCCCCCTGCATTACGATGCAAACCTGGATGGGCTGATCAGGCGCAATGAACCGCTTTTTTTCGGGGCCGAGTTCAATTTCAGACTAGCGAAAAAACAAACCAATAAATAATCATCAAAAAATATGAAAAAGATTACCACTCTCGTTCTGTTGACAGGCATGCTGTTTTCAGCCTGCAAAAATAACCGTTCAGGCGATCTCAGAACGGCCGGCGTTACCGTAAAAGTGAATTACCCCGCCACGTACAGCCAGCAAAGCGCTTCACAGGCAAGCGTTACCATCACCAGCATTGCCGACGGGTCAACAAAAACCGCTGCTGCAGGCAATGACGGGCAGGCCGTTTTTTCCGGCGTACTGCCCGGCAGCTATCATCTCAGTGCTACCCGCAACCTGACGGCACAGGAGGCCCTGACGCTTACGGGCGTAGGCCAGGAGCTGACGCTGAACGCGGCATCCAATAATGTAACGGTAAGCGGTACGGAAGACGTAACGTTCACGCTGGAGCTGCAAGGTACCGTGGCCGGGAGCCTGCTGATAAAAGAAGTATACTATACCGGCAGTAAAACGGTTGCCGGCGGTACCTACTTCAGCGATCAGTTCGTGGAGATCTATAACAATTCAACGGACACGCTGTACCTGGACAGCCTCTGTATTGGCGATGCCTACGGCAACTCCGGCCTCATCAACCCCAACTCGCTGCCCACACCGTTTAATACAGACAACCAGCATGTATACCTCAGTAACGTATGGCGCATCCCCGGCACCGGAAAAGACCGGAAACTGGCGCCGGGCCGGAGCATTATCATTGCACAGGATGGCGTTAATCATAAAGATGCGTTGTTGAACCCCGCCAGCCCCGTTGATCTTTCAAAGGCTGATTGGGAAGCATACAATGAACGGCCAGACGGGAGGGATGCAGACGCTCCCGCGGTACCCAACCTTGAGCGGGTTTATTTCACAGGAGGCTTTGACTGGTTGCTGACGGTATTCGGGCCTGGCGTGGTGATCTTCCGGGCCAACTTTGAATCCCTGGAAAAAGTGGCCATCCCCGGCAGCACCCTTGACCCCAGGATAAAGGTGCCTAATTCAGCCGTGATCGATGCCTTTGAAGGGCTTAAAGATGCCGGCAGTGTTGCCTACAAACGTATCCCAACAGCCCTGGATGCCGGTTTTGTGTATGCTGATGATACTTACAACATGCAGAGCTTCCGCCGCAAGACCGCTACTACTATCAATGGCCGGAAAGTATTGCAGGATACGAACAACAGCAGCACGGATTTCGAAAAACTGGCCGCACCCACGCCGAAAGTATTCCAGTAATGCAAAAGTTGAGTTTGTTCCTGACCGTTCTTGCAAGCCTGTGCTGTACATCCGCTGTACACGCACAGGCCTCCGGCCGGGACACATTGAACGCTTACGAAGATGGCCGCCTTCCGGAGATGCCCCAACTTACCCGGAACCCCGCTTCCTTATGGCAGTCTGACCGGCCCAATTACACCCGGGTGGCCGGCGGGTGGGAATATGCAGGCGGAGACCTGCGCAGGCCAATGGCCGGCGCGGCCTCCAATACCTTCGGTGTAGCAGCCGCCGGGTATGCAAAGGCTGGTGGCTGGACGTACCAGGGGGCCGTGGCCTACAACAAGCAGCTGGAGCAGGATGTTGCATGGAGCGGTGTGTACAACCCATATGAAGGCAACCCGTTCTTATGGACAGACAGCAGCAGCGGTGAATGGGAGCGGGACCACCTCAGGGTTTCGGCCACCGTTAACACCCCCGCATTCGCGCGCCGCTGGCATGCAGGCCTGAACATTGCCTACCACGTTGGCTCCGGCGCGCGTAAGAGCGATCCCAAACCGTTCTACCGTTACAGGAATATTTCACTCGCGCCCGGCCTCACCTGGCAGGCCGGGAAACATACAGGCATTGGCGCGTATGGAAAAGTACGGTCTGTGCAGGAAGATAATGAGCTGGGATTTTATAACACCGGTACCGGCAACGTGCTCCTGTACAGGCTGCGTGGTTATGGCACCTATACACGCGCGCCATTTGTAAATGCAGAAAGACAGCGCCGCGGCCTGTTATATGAAGCAGGCGGGTACTATAGCTACAAAAAAGACCAGCTCTCCATGCTGATCAGCATCTACGGGGCGGTCAATGAGGAAACGGTGTACGAGGGCGTGATCAAGCGGCAGGCATTTGGTTATTACCACGAAAACAGGTTGGGCGGAGCGGTTTCATTTTTCGCCGGAGGCATAGACAGGGGGCACTTTGCGGCCATTTCTTTCGATGCCGTAAGTGGCCATGCCGATGATGTAGTGTACAATGCCCGAACGGCCTATTCCACACGGCGGCAGCTATCGGCAAAAGCCGGGTACTGGAAGGGAAGCACCCAATTGGAACTGTGCCCGTTCCTGCAGTATGACGAATTTACAGACGTGGCGGCTACCACCGGTTTTAATACTGCCAGCGCCGGCGGGCTGCTGGTACTCAACTGGAGAAAACGGCTCTCCCCTCAAACCTGCCTGCAATTAAAACCGGCTGCAGGGTACCGGCATGTGTTGCATGATAACTGGCAGCAAGGCGCCAACAATGTTATAGTAAGGGAATTGATATTTCCCGACTACCGGTATTTTACCAGTTCCCGTATCATAGCATCCGTTACCTGTGCTTACATCCTCCATCTGTCCCCCCACATCGCGCACGGGATCGAAGCATACGCAGGAGGGGAGCTGGGGCCGGATGCAGCCAACAAAACGATCCGTTTACAATATTCAATCCTTTTTTAATGAAATATCTACTCTTTTCCCTGGCGTTGATAATGGCGGCATCTTGCCAGGTAACACGGCCGCTGGCAACACTGCAGGCTGATGACCGCAGCCTGGCAGACAGCATGCTGGCTTATGCGTTAGACCATGAGGCCATCTACACATTGCTGGATACGATCAAACCGGTCAGCAGCGTAAAATTCCTCCGGCTCCCCGTGGCAAAACCGGCGGCCGTAAAGGATGGGGACCAGGCAGTGACCCCGGCAGACAGCCTGCCCGCGCTGGCCAGCAAGTATGCAAAGATCTGCGCCGCACTCAGCAAGGGAGACCACCAGTTTGTGATGACGCCCTTTGCCCGTGCTGAGGGGCATGTACGGTATATGGAGATATATGTTGTGCGCAAAAGCAGGTTTGCCTCCCTGATGGCGCAGCACGCCGCTTTCTTCGGCCAATGGGGCTTTACGCCAGAGAGCGACCCTGCCGTAGTGCTGCCCGTGATCGAATACGAAAGCCGGCACGACCGGAACCGCGGGTACGGGCTGCTGTTCGGCTATCCGCTATACGCGGTAGACTTCTTTGTGGCCGCCAACCGGCAAACTGAGCGGGATACCACCATCAAGCTGGTACCCAGGGATTTCTTTGCCATACCGGTATATGCGGGTAATAAAGGATATTTTACCTATGCCATGCCTAAAGGGCATACTCCCTCCGAAACCGACTCCAGTATTTACCGCCGCGCCGTCAACACCCTTGAGCAATATAAAGTACAAAGGCAGCGGTATGTTACACCCGGCGGATTGAAGGCGCTGGACCTGTGGAATAACTGGAAAAACAGGCCATAAGCGTGACAAAATTCAGGCATGCGCCATATGTTGTGCTGGTGGCCATAGGTTTGATCTGGGGCAGTACGTGGATGGTGGCAAGGGAGGCATTGGAGCGTATGCCGGTGATATTGCTCATGGGCACCAGGTATTTGTTTGCCGGTGCGTTGCTGACAGGGTGCTATCTATGCAAAGGCCGGCCCGTACCGTCTGCCGGCACCATGTGGCGGCTGCTGCCCGGCTCGTTGCTGATGTTTACGCTCAACGGCTGCCTGAGTTACTGGAGCATTCTTTTTATCCCTTCTCATATGGCGGCCATCATCGGCAGCCTTGCCCCGCTGTTTATATTCCTTCCCGGTATAACCACGGGGAAAACAGACTTCAGGCTGCCAGCAGCCATGCTGTTATGCGTGGCAGGGGTGGTGCTGCTGGTTGCCCAGCATTCCGGGCAAATACAGATGGCCCATCTCTGGGGATATCTATTGTCTCTCGCAGCTGTTTTGTGCTGGAGCGCCGGCGTACTATTGATGCGCCGCATCAGGCTGAACGTAGATGTTTACTACGGACTGGGCTGGCAGATGTTATTCAGCGGCATGTTGTTGTTTATGGCTGCATGGGCGGCAGGGGAGATGAGGCAATTCCCGGAAGTTGATCTGCCCTTGCTGGGCGCGCTGGTATACCTGGTAGTGCCGGGATCGGTTTTCGCATTTTGGGCGGTAGGGTACGTGTATGACCATCTGCCGGTGGGCGTTGCGTCTTCCTATGAGTATATCAGCATACTGGTAGCATCCGCGCTGGGATATCTGTGCCTTGAAGAGAAGATCACCGCATACACAATTATAGGCGCGTTGATCACGCTGACCGGCATCCGGCTGATCCGGAAGTACAGTGGTGGCTAACATCGTATTATTCCGCCTGTTGCTCTTTCAGCAATTCATTGCCCGCCTGCCTGTTCTTCAGCAGCCGGATGTAGTTCAGCGCAAGGCGGTTGTTATATTCCTCATAGGCTTTCTGTGACCATTTGATGGCCAGGTCCAGCTCCCCGTTAATTTCGCAGATGATAGCCATATTATAGCAGGCCCTGCCGGCCACGGTGCTGTTAGGGTTGTTGGTCTCTTTCTTCCATAGCTCGGCCGCGCCGTCCCAATTGCCGGTTTGCGCTTTACGCCGGGCCGTTCTGAAATTGTCTGTGCCTTTCACGTAATAATCCCTGGTAACCCTTGTGCGGTAGGGGATGATCCGCATGGCGTAGCGGCGCCCCGCCTGCGTGCTCACTTCCTTTACCGCCTCTTTGCGGTTCATCAGTGCGCCGGCGGCGGCAGCCGGGTTGATGCCCCTGCCGGAAAAGGTAAGGTCCCGGGCCAGGGGAAATTCATCCAGGATGTTCCTGCCGGCGGGATCATAAATGCGCCATCCCGTTTTTACAGTGGTCAGCATGCTGGCGCGGTGTTCTATACCCGGTACATTGCCCAGCGGTGTTTTCAGGGTAACGGGTGCAGTGGCATAGCTGACCTTTGAATCGGTATCAAAAAGCTCCAGGGAGAAGAGGGCGTCTACATGATGTTCCCGGCATATTTTGTCTACGGTTTCCCAGGAGAGCGGTGCAGAGAAAAGCCCGGGGGCATTGATGGTCAGGTCCAGCTCGCCCAGCGCTTTTACATCGCTGAACCGGTTGTTCTTCAGCAGTTCGTCCGTAAGCCCCCGCACGCTGCTTTCCGCCCCTTCCTTGTCAAGCTGCACCCCTTCCAGGCTGAATAGCTTGTCAACGGCGTCTACCACCTTGTGCTGCCGGGTAACAGTAGTCCTGTTCACCACACCGGGACTTTTAACATAGGCCGGTATAGTTACGGGCGCCGGTTTCAATACATTGATGTGGACCAGCTCGGTAGATTTGCAGGACATGCAGGTAACAGCTGCCAGGGCAATGAAAAGCAGGTTTTTCAGGACTGTTTTTACAGGCATAGGATAGTGATTGTGCTCGTCCTAAAGTTATATATAATAAAATTAATATGCAACTAATGCTGGCGTAAACCTACTTCCCGATCCTGCTCCTCATTTCCTCATTCGCGGCATTTTTGTTTTTATTCAGCTTCAGCTGGTTGTTGCCGAAGGCGTACCGGAGACTCAGGGAAACCGTGCGCGTGTAATACCGCTCTTCCTGGTAATGATAAGCATACGCGGGGTTGGGGTGGTACCGCATGAGCGACTTTCCATTGGTATTGAAAATATCCGCCAGGTACAGCGTGGCGCTGAAGTTGCTGATAGTTTTCCGAATACCCGCGTCCGCGGAAAATAGGGCGTTCTCCCTTTGGCACGCCATATTTTTGAAGGCACTGTAATATTTGAAAAGCGCAAATGCCAGCCAGTTCCCTTTCCCGGAGATATGCAGGGTATTGTTCCACACCAGGTTGTAGTGGAGGTTGGCAAGGCGCCCGGTATGCCGGCTGATGTACCGGGTGTAGTTCACGTTGGCCGAGAGGCTGGCGTTCCAGATCTTTTTAACAAGGTACTGCTGGCTGAAGAACGAAAAGTAGGTATTGTTCGCATTGCCGTAATTGAGATAGGTTTTCTTCAGCAGTGTTGTATTGTTTTCTATGAGCGGGATGATGAACTGGCTGAACTGGTTCTTGTGAATGGTGTGCCCGGCGGAAAAGTAGTATTTGTTTTGCAAGGCATACATGATTTCCGAGTTATACGTGTTAACGGGTTGCAGAAAGGGATTGTTTTCCTGGATGTAATCCTGGTTCAGGTACGTTCTCCCGGGAAAGAGCTGCCTGATATTGGGGCGGCTTATTTTTTTGGAGAGCGAGATGGAAATATTGCTTTGCTTGCTGATAACATAAGACAGGGAAAGATGGGGGAACAGCCCCAGGTAGTTGGTGTCTGACCGGATGCCGTCTTTAGCGCTTTCGGAGGAATAGTTGATCTGTTCCGCCCGCAGGCCCAAAACACCATTGATCTTCTCCAGGAACGATCCCGAAAAGCTGGCGTACGCCGCAACATACGTTTCCCGGTATTTATAATTGTTGGTGAGTTGCTGGTTGAGCAGGAATTTGGAGGAGCCGTAATCCCAGTTGTAGTATGCCAGGTGATGGGCGAGCCGCGTATTGCTGAATTGTACGCCTGCATTGATCTTGCTTTTGTTCTTGAGTTGTACGCTGTAATCCGCCCGCTGGGAAAGGTTGAAGAATTGCTGGGGCAGATCGTTCCTGTAACGGGCAATTTCTCCGGCGTTCATGGCGGTAAAGCGGCCATCGGTCTTATTGCCCTGGTAGAATTGGTTGTAGTCTATGTTGAGGGTAAACGTGCGTTTGCCCATTGAATCAAATGCGTGTTGATAGTAGACGTTCCCGAAATTATAGGTATAGCGGTCTTTCCCGGCTACCGGAGAAAAATAAAGAGACCCGGGCGATGCGGTTTTGCTGGTGCTGCTGCTTTTCCCGTTCACGGTGGAGTAAAACCCGTTGAAACTTAGCAGGTCGTTCTTCCCGATGTCGTAATCGAGGCCCAGTCCACCGCCGGCCACCCTGTACCGGCGATGCGATGCCGAGGAGATGTGTTCCTGCCCGGCGCTTTTAACGATCCTGCTCTCTTTGGTGCTGTAGTTGAAACTGTTATTGAGGAAGGGAGACACGCGGATGCCGGTTTTTCCTTTCCTGTAATTGACCGCGCCATTCAGCATAGTGGTATTGAACCTGGACTGGTCGCTGCCGGCCACCAGGTTGCCTGACCAGCCTTCATTGAACATTTTCGAAAAGTTGATATTGATCACCCCGCCAGCGGCGTTTGCGGGGTATTCGCTGCCGGGGTTGGTGATGATCTCGATACTTCTGATGTTGGCAGCGGGGGTAGAACGGAGCATAGCCATGATCATTTCCCCGGGAAGGCTGGATTTCCGGTTGTTGATGTAGACCACCGTTCCCGGTTTATTGATGATGGAAAAGAGGGCGGTCTTTTCATCGTACTGCACCAGCGGCGCAAATTTCAGTACTTCCAGGGCAGTGGCGCCCGCAGACAGCGCTTTGCCCGGCGTAAAAACGAAACGGTCTGCCAGTTTTTGAACAATGGGGGTTACGGAGGCCACGGTCACTTCCTGTAAAAGCGTTTCCGTTATCTTGATCGTTAGCGTATACAGGCTGTCCGGGCGGGTAACGGCTACCGTGTCTGACCGGTGGTGCAGGTAGGAAGCGAAAATAAAGTATTGGGAATTACCTGCTATGGGCATGTTGAACCGGCCCAGGCTGTCAGACAATACGGTTTGGGCAATGGCTTTTTCCTTGCCGTTAACCAGGTATACCGATGCATGGGGGATAGGGGAGCCGTTCGCGTTTTTAACGTTTCCTGGCGCCGTACGTTGCGGGAATAGGAAGAGCGGCGTTAGCAGTAATGCTAACACGGTCATAGCGTGTTTCATCATGTAAATGGATTGGGTTATTTCATGCCGATGGCCTGTTTTACCTTTTCTTTGCTGTTGCGGGAAATGGGTATCTCATGGCCTTCTTCCATCAGCAGCCGGTCACCATCCACCCGTATCCAGCTTTTGATAAAGGCGGTGTTTACCAGGTAAGACTGATGGCACCTGATGAAGCCATGCGTGTTCAACAGCTCCTCATACTCAAAAATGGGTTTCGAGGACATGATTTTCTGGTTGTTTTGCAGGTAAATAATGGTGTAATTATTATCCGATTTGCAAAACAGGATCGTTTCCGGGCTAATGAACAGCGTTTCCTTATTGCCCGGAACGGCAATCTTCACCTGGTTTTTGTTGCTGATGGCATACACCAGGTTTTGCAGGCGTTCATTTTGTTTTTCCTTCTCAATATTGGCAATGGCCCTGTTTACGGCATTCACCAGTTCGGTGGTATTGATGGGCTTTAACAGGTAATCAATGGCCGAGAATTTGATGGCCTGAATGGCATATTGATCAAATGCGGTAACGAAGATTACTTCAAAATCTGGTGCTTCAATGCTTTTAAGCAGCTCAAAACCCCCCTTGTCCGGCATCTGGATGTCCAGGAACAAAATGGCAGGGTTGGTTTCCATAATGACCTGCAAGCCCTGGTCTACGCTGGTGGCGGTGCCTGCTACGGCAATTTTGGGGCAATACTTCCGGAGCATCGTTGCCAGATTCTCAATATTGCTGATCTCATCATCTATTATAACTGCCTGAAACATTTATAACCAGTTTTTGAATGATAAAATAATGGTGGTCCCTTCGTTTGTGCTGTTCAGTTGCAGCCCTATCAGTTCTTCTCCATATTCCCGGTTTTGCAGGCTGATCCTTTTCCTGGAGAGGCTCAGGCCGTACCCTTCCTGCAAGGTGGCGGCGTTGAACCCGGGGCCGTTGTCGGCTATTTTCACCAGCATGTCATTTTCGTGTTGCTGTATGCCTATTTTCAATACGCCCTGCCCGTTCATTTTGGAAAAGCCGTGCTTGATGGCATTTTCAACGAAGGGCTGCAGCAGGAAGGGCGGTATAACGGCGGCGAAAACATCCAGCTCCGCATCCACCGCAAGATCATAGGTAAAGTTATAGCGCAGTTGTTCCAGGCTGATGTAAAGTTGCAGGTTTTCCAGTTCTTTGGTAAGGGGGATATGCTCCGTCTTGCTTTCTTTGAGCGTTTCCCGCAGCAGCGCTCCAAAAGAAGACAGGTACGTGCTGGCGGCGTCTATTGCCCCTTTATTGACAAGCCCCTGGATGGAGCTGAGGGCGTTGAACGTAAAATGCGGGTTTAAAAGCGCGTGGATATTTTGCAGGGCTTCCATAGACTGTTCGGCTTTTTTATTTGCCAGCACCGACTCCCTTTTTTGTTTACGGTATTTGGCCAGGAAGTACCAGCAGGCGGCCGTTACGGCCAGAAAGAACAGGATGGCGGCGTAAAAGCCGGTTGTTCTGTACCAGGCGGCGGCCAGGGAGAACCGCAGCGTGCTGACGCTCTCCGGCTGCCGGGTAAACCGGGTGAGGAGCCGGTAGTTGCCGGGAGCGAGGTTTTGCAGCAGGATGTAGCTATTGGCCTGCTCATTGGCCGCCCATTTCCTTATTTCGGTATTTTCCTTGTACAAGGCGTATTCCAGTGCTTCCTTCCTGTAGATCTTTGCCTGTATCTGCACCAATACATTGTTTTCGTTATGGGCCAGCTGCAGCCTGGCGGCATCCCCGGCCAGGCGGCTGGTGTACTGGCGGTGCCACCCCATGTCCTGCCGGGCATCCGAAAAATGATCTTCATGCTTCACCAGGTTGGCAAAGGCCCGGGCATTGTCTGCCGTACTGAGCAACTGTATTTCCGGGGCGTTCCGCTTAAAGTAGATCACCCTGGAGGAAATGATATGCCCGGCCCTGTTCCTGAGGTGCGCTACCAGGTATTGCCCTATGCCGGCGCGGTAACTCCCGCTGAAACCGCTGCCTGCCTCCATGCTGCCGATAGATGCTTCGGTGAAGCGGTCTACCTGTCCCCAGGGGGTAATGACCGATCTGTTATTCAGTAAAACGGTAAATTCATAATCCCGTGCATTTTTTTTATTCACGTTCGGCAGCAGAAAGTAGACGCCGGCGGTGTCATAAACAAAAAAGAGCGGGGTCCGGGCATCGAGCGCGGTGTCAATACCTAGTTTGTTACCGGCATTCCAGTGGACAATGCCCACCACATTCCTGTCAAAATTGTGATAATTGCCGTTGTAGGGGATGGCAATGCCCATTGCAGGTTTCCCTTGCGTATTTTCAATGGAAGTGGAATAGTTAGACCAGTCAAGCTGCGAGTAAGCCCTGGTTGATATAATGAGTGCCGATATAAGTAGTAGCTTTTTCATGCTGTAAAAATACTTCCGTTGAATCCGGGTGAAAGGAGGCATTGTGTGAGGGGTATGAAATACTGTGAATCCTGCGGCTATGGCCGGAATTTGGCAGCAATTGCAGGGAAAATGACAGCCGTGTCTTAATATTGATTTTCATCCGATCCTACTTTTTGCTTCACAGGAATCAATATACATCAAACTTGCAATAGAATTTTAGCGGCAAAAACCGATTAAAAAGACTACCTTTGCCCAGATCAACAACAGGCTTCTGCCCAGCTTCTTCTGAATTAGTCGGAATTGTTTCTTCTCTTCCTCAGTCTATGCTCTTCCTGCGGCAGTATAGCCTTGGTCATCGTTTATTGATATTTATTACTGCAATTTTGCGCATCACTAAAACAACAAAATATGGCGGAATCTTTTTCAAAAAAGGAAAAGAGAAATAAAAAAGCAAAGTTAAAAGAGGAAAAGGCCCAGAAAATGAGGGACCGGAAGCTGAATAACGACAAGGGAAAAAGTCTTGAAGACATGCTGGCCTTTGTTGATGAAAATGGGAACCTTACCCCCGTACCGCCCAAAAGCGCCAATGAAGGCGCGGGTTTACATGAGCTGGCCACGGTAGCAAGAAACAGGGCCACTCCTCACGCTCCTCCGGCAGAACCTGCCAGAACCGGTGTTATCTCCTTCTTTAATACTTCCAAAGGCTTCGGATTCATCGCGGACGATAATGCAAAGGAAAGTGTATTCTTCCATGCCAACCAGTTATTGGGGCCTGTGAAGGAAAAGGATAAAGTCTCTTTTGAGCGGGAAAGAACATCACGCGGGTACAACGCGCGTAATGTGAAACCTGTTGAGTAGCGCCTATCAGGCATCAAAAAATTCAAAAGCCACGTAGATCATGCCATCTGCGTGGCTTTTTATATACGCGATTTGCGTAAATTGGGATATTGTTTGCCATTGCAGCCGCAAATGGAAGCAGCTGTCAATGGATATGTTTTTATACCTTAAACCTGACTAACCATGAAGTTGAAACTAGTTGTATCGGTTTTGCTTTTAACCGCATGTTTTGTTGTATATGGCCAGGAGAAGCCAGCTGAAAAAGGCTTGATCAAGATATCCGTTATGTACCCGTATGCCGAAGGCAAAACCTTCAATATGGAATACTATGAAACCAGGCACATGCCTATGGTAGCGGGCTTTCTAGGCTCCAACCTGGTGAAATATACCATTGAAAAAGGGCTTTCCAGCGGTATCCCTAACCAGCCCTTGCCCTATATGGCCATCGGTACCTTTTATGTAAAAAGCCTGAGCGATTACCAGGCGGCCATTGCGCCGAACAGGGAGGCTATCCGGGCTGATTTTGCAAACTATACCAATGCGGCCCCTGTTATTCTGGTGAGCGAAGTGGTGAAGTGATTCGATAACTTCCATCCCTTCATACCGGTATAATTCCCATTTGCGTAAATCAATTTCCCGATCCGCATACCAGCTTCCTGTGCAATGAGGCAATTTTGCAGCGAAATTTTTCAACCAAAATTCGCCTCTCATGCAATTGAAGTTCCTATTCCTCAGCATCAGCATATTCCTGCTAACCGCTTTTGCCGCCCTTGGGCAGCAAAAACGCGGCGTGGTCAAGAATGAAGCCGGCCAGCCTGTGCCGCACGCTTCCATTTCTATTAATAACCAAACCGTGGTTTCCGGCGAAAATGGCGAATACACCCTTTCCACACTACCGCCGGGTACCTACCGGGTAAGGGTTTCATCCGTTGGTTACCGTACGCTGGATATGACCGTTACCATTGGCGCGGAAAATACGGAGTTACCCGCCCTTACGCTGCAGCCGGCCGTTGGCGAGCTGCAAACCGTGGAAATTACCGGCCGGCGTGATGAAGGCTATAAGGCCAACTATTCCTTTGCCGCCACCAAAGTGGCCATCCCGGTAACGGAAATTCCCAGCACGGTATCTACCATCACCCAACAACTCATCCGTGACAGGCAGGCCGTACGTTTTGAAGATGTGGCCCGCAATACCAACGTACGCGTTACCAACAACGGCCGCTCGGTGGTCATCCGCGGCTTTGTGAGCACCAACCGCCTGATAAACGGCCTGCGCACCCTTACGGATAACTACCGTTTTTCCGCCATATCTCCCGTAGTGGAAAGCTATGAAGTGATCAAAGGCCCTTCTTCCTCCATGTTCGGCAATATGAGCCCGGGCGGCGTTATCAATATAGTTACCAAAAAGCCGCTGGCGCAAAAAAAGCAGTCCATGTCTTTCAGCCTGGGCAGCTTCAACACCGTGCGGGCAGATATGGATTTTACCGGGAAAGTGAACGAAGAAGGCACGGTGCTTTACCGTTTAAATGCCTTTGGCCAGCTGAGCGATACCTGGTATGAGAACATGAAAGACAACGCCGTGACCATTGCGCCTTCGTTTTCCTTCCTGCCCAGGGAAGGCACCCGCATCAATGTAGACCTGAACCATATGCGCCTGACCACGCTGGAAAACGATGGTTTGTTTCCCTTCAAAGGCAAAACCATTGATCAGACCCCCATCAACCTTACGGTGTTCCAGCCGGGCGACCGGAACATAACCACCACTACTTCCATCAACTTGTCGCTCAGCCAGCGTATTACGAAGAATATCAACTTCAACGTATCCTACCTGAAAGATTTCCTCACCTGGGACGATAGAAGGCATGCCGCAGAAATTTACCTGGGCGATGCCGCCTGGAGCAGTGGAGACAGCGCCGTTAGCGTGTACTATTGGGAATGGGAATCCAGGATGGATGCGGATAACATTACCGGCTACCTGACCGCCGATTTCAACACCGGCAAAATCGGCCACAAAGCGCTCATCGGGTACGACTATAACGTATCGCTGTTCAACTGGGGCACATACCGGTACAATGGATCGCCCATTGGCAGTGTAAACGTGTACGACCGTACCAAAAGCTCCAACCTGGATGGCGCTGTGTACGACCTTGCTACTATCAATTACTCCCTTACCAACCAGACCAGGGATTTTGCGCACGGCATCTACTTCCAGGACCAGGTGAGCATTGCCAAACGGCTAAAAGTACTGCTGGGATTGCGTTACGAAGATTACACCTTCCGCCTTGCCTACAAAACGCCCACAGAAAACAAGGTGGCGCAGGAGGCCTGGCTGCCTAAAATAGGGGTTACTTACAACCTGCCTTCCAACACGCACGTATATGCCTCTTACATTACAGGCTTTCAGCCGGTGGCTTCCGGCCAGTTGCTGTATGGCAGCGTAGAAGGCGGTGGTGAGCTGAAGCCCGAATACAGCAACCAGTTCGAAGTTGGCGCCAAACAGGAGTTATTCAACAGCAACCTGCTGGTAACGGCAGCGTTGTATCAGATCAAAAAGATAAACGTAACGCAATTAACAAACCCTACCGTAACCGATCCCAATGACCGTATTTACCGCCAGCTGGGAGAAGTGACCTCCAAGGGTGTTGAACTGGAGTTCAACGGGCAGATCGGCCGGTCGTTTTCCGTAAACGGCGCGTACAACTATAACGACGCGCGCATTTCCAAAGACCTCAATCCCGCAAAGGTGCATGAAAGACTGGGGCTTTCGCCCTATCACCAGGGCAACCTCTGGGCCAAGTATGAAATTGCCGGTGGTAAAGCTGACGGGCTCGGCTTTGGCGCCGGGGTGAACCTTTCATCTGAAACCCCCATGCTGCAGGCGCCCAATGTTACAACACCGGGCTATGCGGTGGCCGATGCGGCTGTTTTTTACAAGATCAACCGCGTATCGATCAACCTGAACGTAAATAATATTTTCAACAAGCGGTACTACACCGGCGCCGTTCGGGAGCGTGAAAGGTATTACACCGGTGCGCCCCGCAACGTAATGTTGCGCGTAGGGTACGCGTTGTAAACTTTATTATCAGGCATCTTATGGCATTGGCCCGCATTTGCAAAGTGCGGGTCAACTGCATTTACAGTATAAACCAGGTAAGTTGAAAATCAAGAAAATAGTTGGGAAATTACACCTGTGGCTGGGGCTGGCATCCGGCCTGGTTGTCTTCATTGTGAGCCTTACGGGCTGTTTAATTGTTTTTGAGGAGGAGATCTGCACGTTGTTCCAGGTGGGCGTATTTCAGAAAGTGGAAGTACAGGCAGCGCCGTATGAGCAACCCTCAACAATTTTCAGCGTGGCAGACAGCGTGCTGGCCGGCAAGAAAATAGCCCGTACCTACTATACGGCGTATATGCACAAACCCGCGGTAACGGCCCTATGGGCGCTGGATTCAACCCGGCAGTACCATGCCGTGCTGCAAAACCCGTATACAGCGGCGGTAGTAGAAACATACCCTTACAAGGTTTCCTTTTTCGCTATCATGACCCATATCCATACCTCACTGGCCATGGGTAAAACGGGCACTTATATTGTGGGGTCTGCCACACTTATTTTTGTGGTATTGATGATAACCGGCATTATACTCTGGAAACCGGCCAGCAAAAAGGGGTACAAGCAGCGGTTCACCATCAAATGGAATGCCAGCGGCAAACGGCTGAATTATGACCTCCATAATGTTTTAGGGTTTTACATGGCATGGGTGGCTATATTCATTGCCATCACGGGGTTGATATGGTCGTTTGAATGGGTGAACAGCGCAGCGAAGTGGGTGGCAAATGGCGGTTCTTCCGGGGCTGCTGCCCCAAGACAATATTTTTCCGATACCTCCGCCGTGCGGCCGTTCAACTACCGGCTTGCTGACAGCATTTACGCGGTACATGCATCAGACATTGAAAAGATAGATGCCATAAGGGTGTACAAACCATCGTCCTATAAGGACGTATTGCGATTCACCATCGAAACCAGGGAAGGCTCCACCTACGCGCGCGCCGATGAATATTTATATGACCAGTACAGCGGGAAACTGATCTCCTACCAGCCTTTTGCCGATCTAAGCAACGGGGATAAGCTGCAGCGCATGAACTATTACATCCATATGGGGTCTATAGGCGGCCTGACCGGCAAGATGCTGGCATTTTTCGCAAGTTTGATCGCCACCTCTTTGCCCGTAACAGGTTTCCTGGTCTGGCGGGGGCGGAGGAGGAGGAAAAAGCAGGTTGTTCTGCCGGGGGTATTGAACCGGCCTTCCAACTTGCCGCAGGGTTAGCCGGCATTTTATTGCTGGCCCGGCAACATCCCTATCCTCACTTATTGGTTGAAGGCCGGTCTGAATTTAAACCCTATCTTTGTTTGCTACACCACTCAATTGGCTTATGAAACGAACCGCATGCTTCTTTCTGGCTTTTTTTGCCTGCCAGTATTCTTTTTCTCAATCTGCCAAAGATTCCGCGAGTGTAACAAAAAAAGCAGCCGCATTATTTGCTCAATGGCACCGTTCAGATGGACCTGGACTTTCAGTAGCTGTTTTAAAGAAGGAACAGGTTTTATTCAAAAGGAGTTATGGGATGGCAAACCTTGAGTACGGCGTTCCCATGAAGAGCAATACGGTGATGAATGTTGCCTCCCTGTCAAAGCAGTTTACCGCTTTTTCTATTGCCTTGTTGGCCAGTAACGGTACTATTTCTCTTTCGGACGATGTGCATACATACATCCCTGAGCTTCCAGACTACGGGCATAAAATTTCTATCCTACACCTCGTTACGCATACAGCAGGGCTGAAAGACCAATACGATCTGCTCTACCTGGCCGGATGGGGCCCGGATGATGTGATTACCAACCAGGACGCGCTCCGGTTGATCCTCCAGCAAAAAACCTTGAATTTCACTCCCGGTAAACAATTTTTGTACTGCAATTCCGGGTATTCATTATTGGCGCTTATCGTAGAACGGGCTACGGGGCAGTCTTTTCCGCAGTGGACAAAACAACATATTTTTCTTCCGCTTGGAATGAACAACACCTTTTTCCTGGAGGATTACCAGCAGATCATTCCCGGTCTCGCTGAATCCTACAATATAACTGAGACCGGCTATAAGAAAAGTATTATTCATTCCACTACCAGGGGTGCAAACGGTTTGCATACAACGGTGGATGACCTGATAAAATGGGTATCCAATTATTCCAGGAAAATTGCAGGTAATGACAGCGTAATCCGCATGGTGGAAAACTTGCCAGGCAATGCCGGCCAGGGGCCGGAACTGAAGTATGGGTTCGGACAGGCCATCACCAGCTACCGCGGGCAAAAACTGATCTGGCATGATGGCTATGACGCCGGCTACCGCTCATACATCGGCCGGTTTCCAGACCAGGAACTGTCTATCATCATTTCAGGGAACATGGAATTGCTGGACCCTAAGAACATAGCCATGCAACTGGCTGATATTTACCTGGAAAGCTCCTTTAGTAAGGGTACGTCTCCCTCCACGGCCCCACAAACGAAAAACATTGCACCTGAAACAGTTGAGAAAGCAATAGAGGGCTATTACAGGTTTTCAAAAGACAGCCTGCTCTACATCTACGTAGTTGACCATAACATCTATGGCAAATTTGCCAATGAATCCGGGCGGTTTGACATTTATAGGGTATCAGGCAACAAGTTTGCCGGCAAGGATAAACCGTTTCAATTCGCCTATCAAAAAGCGCGGCAGGGCAGGGCGGATACAATGTTGTTTACTGTTGGGAGCAAAACCTGTCCGCTCGCCAAATTGCCGGATGTTGACCTGAGCGCCTACCGGGAGTATACTGGAAATTACTATTGTGAAGAGTTATCCGTCGGCTATAAAATTCAGTTAAATGACGATAAAATAGTGGTTGTGCAGCCCCGGAACAGGGTTGTTACGATAAAACCCATAGACACAGACCACTTTGGGGGAGAACACTGGTGGCTGCGCGACCTTATTTTCCAGAGAGACGCCAACAAGTCGGTTGCCGGTTTTGAGATCAATAACGGGCGTGCCAAGCATATACGGTTTAAGAAGTTATGATCTCAGGGGGCTACGGTGCAACACTGCCACTTTGTTAAATTTTGCTGAAGACACTTAAATTTATCTAATATTTGAAAGGAACACTCCATGGAAACGACATCAAAGAGTCAAAAAGCACACGATGCTATAGTCTTGTGCATCAAGGCATTGAACAGCGAGGCGCATGTGCAGGATATTGACAAAAAGGTACTGGAAACCGTACACGAACTGATGAAGCTGCCTTATGAAGGCCGGGGTTTAGGTATTGGAGCCTTTGGCTACAAAGACTATCGAAGCAATTGGGAAGATTTCAGCAAGCGCATCGGCACAAGTATTACAGATCCGCTGTCATGGTTAAACGTCATGTTGCTACTTTATGACTTGTCCAACTTTGACGAGCAAGAGATGCTGGAATCCGCCCAAAGGATCACCGGCGATGATATAATTTTCAATCACATTCTGAAACACATTATTACAAACTGCGTCAAGCTTGACAATATCAAGGCCGCGGAACAATTCATTCCCCATTTCCGGAAAACCAGAATTTTCAAGGAAGAGGACAATTTTGACCGCGGTTATCTCATTATCCTGAAATATTATGCCCTGCAGGGCGACCCTGATAACTTTTTCGGGTATTTTAAACAAAGCAGGCCCGCCATCAATAAATCGGAGGTGAACGAAGCAAAAGAAATACTGGTTGAACGTTATACCATTAAAAATGGCATAGAGGCCGCCTTATCTTTATGCGCCCATAAAAACCTGGGTGAAAAATATTGTTTCAATGCACTGCAGGCTATTGCGGATAGTGGCGGCTACACGGAGCTTAAAGGCATATTTGACAAGTTTCCGGGGTTAAAACAGCCGGAAACGGAAACAGAATTAAGGATATTGACACAAGCCTGGTCAAAAGCCAAACAGCAGCATGTGCCGGTTGATGATGATTACGACTCGTTATTTGAACGTATCAAAAATATAGACAAGAAATTACGTTGGGGAGATTTCAGGCTGCAAGACGGGCTGTTCCTTGATCTTGGCATGGCAAGCAACGATAATCCGGTCCGCGTGAAACAATGTAAAAAGGCCATAAAAAATGCCAGCTTGAAAAAAGAGTTAGCGTAATAACCGGCTGCATGTTGCAAAATTTCAAACTCGAACAAACCAAAATATTGGCATGAAACTCTCTTCAAAGGCAGCAACCATTCTGGATCAGATCAATACCAAAACTAACCTTGGAGACCTGAGGAAAATTGCTAAAGATATCAAAACGGATCACGGCCTGGCCATGGAATTATGGTCAACCGGCAAGTTCCTCCCCAGGCTATTGGCGATCTTGATGATGGATCATAAGCAAGTTTCGCAAGACCTGGTTAATACGCTTGACAAGGATATGCATACCCATCCGTTTGACGAGCGGAATCAGTTAATGGACTGGTTCATGGCCAACCAGCTCACGAAAAACAAAAAAGCAGTTGCACTGATTGAATCATGGGAAAATAGTAGTTCCGCTCTGCAAAGACGGGTATACTGGTATTACCAGGCCCGTTTAAGGTGGACAGGACAAACACCGCCCGCCAATACACCGGAATTATTAGCAAAGATAGAGGCTCATATTGCCAAAGAAGAACCGGAAGTTCAATGGGCCATGAATTTCACGGCGGGCTGGATTGGCGTTTATGAAAAGCAGTACCGAAACCGGTGTGTTGCGCTTGGAGAGAAAACAGGCCTTTATAAAGGTGACAAAGTGTCAAAGGGGTGTACGCCTGATTATTTGCCGGAGTTTATTACCATTGAGAGTAACAAACGAAATTTATAATGTCGAGGTACCAGCAACATGAAAATCCTAAATAATATAGAAAATCTTTCCGAAAAATAACTTCAATGACTACAATTGAAAAGCAGATAACAGAGACCTGGTTCATCAATCACCGAACTAATTTAATGCTCATCAATTCCCTGACAGAAGACGCATTAAATTATACTACTTCAAAGCGTGGCGGTGGAACTATCGGACACCAGCTTGCCCACATTTACAATGTAAGATTTTGGAAACTGGAGAAATATGATAAATCATTGATTGCCGACCTTACAACAATTACGGAAAAGGACCCCAAAACAATTTCAATGCTTAAAGACTGCCATCAAGTTTCAGCAGAACTTATTGGTAAAATTTTAGAGGACGGCGTTAAAAAGAATGGAGAAATAAAAGGTTTTAAACGGGGTGTTGTTCCCTTGCTTGGTTATTTTATTTCCCACGAAGGACATCATAGGGGCAATATTTTATTGACATTAAAAAATTGCGGTTTTAAAATACCCAACGAACTTAAATATGGGATTTGGGAATGGAATAAAATATAAAAGCACTCGCCGCTAATATGAGGTTTGCGATAGTGGGGTTCCGTGCTCTCCTTAAGAGCCTGAAGCCAATAAGAAAGTAGTTTGTACAGGAACTACTGGGCGGACTGCCGGTTTGTGAAAGGCCAAGGAAGGACAGTCCCGATTTCTGTCTTTCAAAACGCCATTTTTCGATAACTTCCATCCTTGCGGGCTTTCCTCTTCGTCAATATCTAATCCCAACCTAGTTGCTCTTGGAAAATTGCTAACGCCCATCGTCCGCCTGTTAGAATCTATTGAATGCCCCTCACCGCCCGGCGCTGCCAAATCCCTTACATTCAATAAAAAACATGTTATGGCAACGCAAGCAAGTTTGTTAAAATTTACCGGGAAGGTGGGGAACCTCATCGGTTACCGGGTGGGCAAGAAGTATTACCTGCGCAGCGCGCCGGAGGAAGTAAGGCAAAGTCCGCACAGCAAGGTGAGCAGCCGTCATTTCGGGAAGGCCAGCCGCCTGGGCGCTACCATGCGCCACGCTCTGCACGGGCTGCTGCACGTAAAGTCGGAAAATAAGATGATCAACAGGCTGAACAGCAGCCTGCTGGGCGTATTGCGGCAAGATGACCTGCACCGGCAGAAACGTTTTATACCGCGGTACTTCCGTGGCCTGGAGCGTTTCTGTTTTACTACGCATGCAGACCTTGGAAAGGTATTGGCTGTGCAGGCCGCTGCTGTGCGCAATGCGGACGGTAGCATTGAAGTATCCGTTCCCGCTATCCGGAAGCATCTGGCTAACCCCAGAGCCACGCATGTGGGCTTCAGGGCGGTGGCTGTATGTTTGGAGCGGGGTTTCGCTACGGCCAAAGCTGCGGCGTCAGAGATGGTGATGCTGAAGGCGGATGAGCCTTCTGCGGCGTTTTCGCTGACGGTACCGGCTGACCGGAACACGGTGACCTGCGTGATATTGGAGGTGACCTGCTGGCAGGTGGAGCATGGCCGCCGGTATTTGATGGGCAACCAGAAGTTTATGGCGGCGCAGATCATTGCCGTGCTGCAGCCGGAGGCTGCGGTGGAGGTACGGGAAGAGCAGGTTCCTTACAACTCTCAGCGGCAACCGCGCATGGAGCTGCCAGTAATGTCAGGATTGGTGATTCACCATCCGCAACGGGAATAGCGATTGTTTTGCATCTCTTTTTTTCGCCCTTTACCGTCTTCATAGCCCCGCTGAACGCCCCTCTATGCCCTCACCTCACTTTTTCGCCCTTAAAACGCCCTGAAAGCACTGTTCCAAGCAGTTTTTTGTCTTACCCGTGATATGTTGAACGTATCCAGGCACCCATTTTTTGCTGGTGTTAGCCCAGAACGGCATCCCCAGATCATCGCTGCACCAAATGCAGGGCATTTCCGCATCAAGTCCACCTACCGTTCGCTTTCCCTTCGCTTACCCTTCGCTATTCCCTTTATGTTGACTCGGTGATGCAATTGTCTAGTATAGGTACGATAGGCCTCAAGTATAGGTCTGCCTACTTTTGATCGTATTGGCTGTATCGAAATAGTTGTCTCAAAAGTAAATCCTGTTCAGGACAGTCATTTCTGTTCCATTTCCCATACCAGTGTGGTCCGGTAATGACCAGCCGGCCACTTTAACCATCGGCTTCCAGTTCGGGGGTACTTTTTAGCGAGATAGTTTCTTTGTCATTCTCAAAAAAAACTTAAATTCGGCCTACTTCCGATTCAGCTATATCACCCATTACTCACAAACAAATTTGCATTCCGTGAATCCCCAGAAACAAGATTTTGATATGCTATTTTCCGGCTTGGAGCGCCTTGGGCAGCAGTTGTCGGATGACGTTATGAAAGAGATCAAATCCGCTGCGCAGCTATGCACATTCAAGAAAGGCAACCCTGTGCTGGCATATGACGATGCCCCTGAGAAAGTGTATTATATCACACAAGGCATGGTAGTCATAAAGTATAGGGTGGATGAAAGGGAATCAGTACGCCATTTCATGCTGGAGGGCGATATATTTGTCTCCGGCAGACAACTATTCCGCCTGCTTAAAAAAGCGCACAACATTATAGCGCTGGAAAATACACGCTGCCTGACTATGGACAGAGCCATGCTGATAGAGATGAGCGGCCTTCACCCGTCACTGGAAACAGTGCGCAGGCTCTATATGGAACGTTACTGTGTACACTATGACGATAAACAATATATCGTCACTATGTCTCCCAAAAAACGCCGTGAGTATATGTTAGCCCAGTATCCGCAGATATTTCACCGGGCGGATGATCATCACCTGGCATTATATCTCGAGATGAAGGAAAATACTTTGAAGCTGATCAGGGAAGAGATGCTTCGAAAAACGCAGTAGCGGGGCTCAAACAAAGCTGTATTCACGTGTGTTGACCCTGGTGGAAGTTTGGTTGGCAATGCGGTAGACCTCTTTCACGAGGTTTTGTAGCAGCTCCACATGGAACATCATGCCGGCTCTTTCTTCCTTGCTCCATACATCCGCGTGAGAACTGCCCATGGCGGCGAGCAAAAGTTCCCAGGAGCGTAGGTTTGCTTCATCGGGGGATGCGTAGGAGGAGAGGAGTTCCTGCACCGCGGGGGTGTTTAAAAAATCGTTAGTTTTAGGGTTAGCATTAAACATATGGTTGGTGTTTTTGAGTACTGTATGAAGGTACTAAATTATTTAGTATTATGAATTGATCGGTTAACTTTTTTTATCCATTTTTTGATAGCATGATGAAAAGTAATGAAGACTTCCTGAAAGAGCTTGGCGAGCGGGTGAAGCTGGCAAGGAAAAAGAAGGGTATCACTATTGCGGAGCTTGAAAACCTTACTGGTATTCGCGGTACGGTGATCTCTAAAATTGAGAACGGGAAGAAGAATATCTGGATTACTACGTTGGTGCGGCTGGCGGAGGGGTTGGAGGTGAAGGTGGGGAAGTTGGTGGGATAGAGATATTTTTACTTCAAATGCGCGGCGATATTTTTAGTTTGGTCATTAATACAATAGCATAAAATGCTATTGTTTACGGTGTTGACAAGATATGATTTCGCCGAGAGGGAATGACTAGTGTGACATACCCGCATAGTTAGCCACGCAAAATCTTATTGCATCCTCATATATTATAGTTTATTACGTATATTTGAGGGAACTGCCATCTGATCCACACCTCACTAATATTAGAGATTAAAATTTGCTAACACTGATATTTTTTAGAAAATTTGATTACTCAATTTTTTTTGCCATGACTCCTCAAGAATACAAACGTAAAATTGACGAATATAATAGAAAGGCAAAACAGCATAATGACCAAGTCAGAAGAAATGTTGATCGGTATAATCGTGACGTAAAAAGACACAATGACCAAGTTAATAGAAATATTGACCAATATAATCGTGATGTTAAAAAGGCTTATGAGGACGAGAAAAGAAGAATTCAGAATTACAATAGCCGAGTACAGCAGTTTAATAACACTCAACGGCAGAACTTAGCAAAGGCAATTCAGAAATTTAATCAATCAGGGCTCATTACAACACATACGACAACATATGTTTATCGAACTTCTGTTCAAAATTTAGAAAACCGATATGTAGAATTAGATAATTATAATAATTCACAGAATGTTGAAAATTCACATTTATTAGTTGATTATCCAATTCAGGAAACTAATAACAGTGTTCAACTCTACAACTCTCTTTCAGGAACAGACCAAGGCGATTATTTGGAACCTCAAACTTTACAGCTTACTGAAGTTGAACAAAAATTATATAATCTATCGACCGAGCTTGGCAAAAGATGGGAAGGTGCTATTTATTCCTTAAATCCTAAAAACCCAGACGCAGCTAGACACTTTTGTACAAGCGTAAGAGAGGTATTTATTCAACTTTTAAATATAAAAGCCCCCGACGAAAAAGTGCTACAATCGTTTCCGAATTGTACAATGCATGAAGGAAGACCTTCAAGAAGAGAAAAAATAAAATATATATTATCGGCTCAATCAATAGCTAGCCAGCCGATGGTTGCATTTGTTGATGCGGACATTGACGACATCTTAACTTTATTTAGAACCTTAAATGATGGAACCCACGGGAGTGCGGGAACTTTTACAGTTCAACAATTACTAAAGCTTAAAAAGAGAGCGGAGGATTCAATTTTGTTCATAACGGCTCTAAATGTGAATTGACAAAAGAAGGCAGCTAGCAAGAGGTTTGCCGCAAGGTTTGCTGACGGATAACAATCAGCTTGCGAACGAGCGAAAGTGGTAGAAAATTTATTACATTGTAGCCCAAACATTGGCGATACAATATCTGCGGTAGGAATAGGGCGAACAGTTAATATTGTATGGAAAATGTGGCAGGCCGTTCGGCTTCAGTTTCGGCCGACAAATAATACCGATCTATAGAATAAACAATAACCTTTTTGTGTCTTTAGTCAGCAGCGGTTACAGGTGTACGGAACAAAGGATATCGCCACCTCGCCAATGCTTCAACCTTAGTCGAAATTGTAACTAACTACAATGAGAATAGCATATTACGGACTTTCCTCGCCTATTTTTTATGATTATAAGATCCAAGTTGACAAAACCCATAATGATACATCGGACTCACCAAATCCTATTTTAGATAGCGGCTTCGGAACAATTCTACTCTTTGACGAAATCTGGTTTTTTTGTAGAAGCCTTTGCCCGCAGAACATGCGAAATCTTCCTTACGTTAAATTTCTTGACGATTTTCTTGATGATTCTTTTGACCTAACAAAACTCGATGCAATCAATATTGACAGAATCTGGAATGAGTTAGGGGGAGAAATTGGCACCGAGACACGAGAATTTAACTTGCACGAAAATTTCAGAATTTACCGAGATGTTGTTTCAAGAGTTGGAATTCACTGGGAAGCAGCGCCCGACAATCACACGCATTCTCTCCAAGTGGGGGGAAAGCACTACTCCGGAAATTCAATGATCCCCCACAATATTTTATTTGATTTAGCCACAGTAGAAATTTTGAAAACGCAATACAAAAGAAAAGACATAGAACTAATAACCAATTCATTCACTCAAACATATCTTGACAGTCCAAGCTCGATATTATCTCAGTCTAGGCTAACTGAGTTACTCGTTATTGAAAATATTCCTGGCTATTTGACTAATTTTGGGCCATATCATGGGTGCGTGGAGCAAGTTCGAGAAAATAGTTACCTCAAGAGTTATAGGGAGTGGGTGTCTGGTTTAAAGCTAAATCATGACCCAAAGGAATTACGTGATACGAAAAATGAGGTTGAAAATGTTTTAGCAGAAGCCCAAAAAAGATATTTTCTAAAATATCTTGATCCTAAATCAACTTTCAAGAGTATAACGAAGACAATAATCGGTGCCGCAGCAGATGTGATTATACCATACATCTCTACAGTAAAAGGAGTTATCGATGACTTGAAAGAAAGAAAACAGAGAAAGAAAATTATGTGGCAGGGGTTTATAATGACAGCGAGAGACCAAGTAAAGTAACTTCTGCCAGGGAGTACCATGAATACCAGCTCTACCTGGCCTTGGAAGACATAGATTACAGCAAGACCAAAGCGAGAAGCCTTCAGACCAACGGAATTTTCGAGCGGTTTAACCGGACTGTTCAGGATGAGTTTTATGCCATTGCCTTCCGGAAGAAAATCTACTATACCCTGGAAGATATGCAGCAAGACCTTGACGTCTGGCTTTATGACTATAACCATAACCGGACACACAGATAAATACTGCTTCCGCAGAACGCCTTTCCAGACTTTTGAGGAAACCTTATTTTGGGCAAAGGAAAATCAACTGGAAAATATACCGCTGGCTACTCAATATTTCGACCCGACTGTTAGATCAAATCGGAACACTATCACAACCTAACTAAATCAACCCCATTTCCCTCGCCTTCTCAATCAGATTTATCGTTTTATTCACATTGAATTTAGCCAGCAGGTTTTTCCGATGGGTCTCAACCGTCCGGGAGGATATGAACAGGTTTTCGGCAATCTGCTGCGTACTTAATCCATCTTTTAGACAGCGCAGTATGTCTTTTTCCCGGCGGGTTACAAGAGGCTGCTCCCCCCGCAGAGTATCACCGAGTACAGAGGCAACCAATTGCTGCATTTCCCGGCTGTAATACGTGCCGCCGCTGTAAACCAGGTTGATGGCCCGCTCAATCTCATCTACCGAAGCGTTTTTTAGCAGGTAACCAGAAGCTCCGTTGCTGACCATTCTAACCAGGGTGCTCCGGTCGTCCCGTGAGCTGATGGCCAATACTTTTATTAACGGGAACTGTCTCTTGATGGCGGCGCAGACATCTGATCCGTCCCCATCCGGCAGGTTCACATCCAGCAACACAATATCCGCATCCTGCTTTTCCAATTGAGCAAATAGTTCCGAGATGTTCTGCGCGGCACCTACAATTGCCATGTTGTCTATATTGGCAATCATCTTCTGCAATCCTTCGTTGATCAACGGATGGTCGTCACAGACCATTATTTTTATGGCTTCCATGGCTATAACATGATTTCAATATTAACAACGGTGCCTTTACCTTCGGTGGAGTCGATCTGTATGCTGCCGTTCAGCATTTTTATACGGCTCCGGATATTATACAGGCCAATTCCTTCTTTTTTTATTGCCGGGTCAAAGCCAACGCCATCGTCCTCGATGGTCAGTAGCAACAGCCGGTCTTCCTGGATGCAGTTGATCAGAATATTACTGGCCTTTGCATGTTTTACGGCGTTTGTTATCAGCTCCTGCAGCACCCTAAAAATAACCAGCTCCTTTTCTTCAATGTTTAGCCCGTGCAGCCCTTTAAAGTAAAAATGGAAATTGACACCCGATGCCTGGAGCGAGTGACAAAAGTCCCTCAGGTTATTCTCCAGTCCATTGTGCTTGAGGTGTTCCGGCACCAGCCGGTGCGTGGTGTGGCGAAATTCCCTGATGGCGTCATCCAGCAACCCTACGGTGCCGTTGATCCCGGATATATCCTGCCGCTTTATGGCATTTTCCAGGTTGAGCTTGATGCCTGCAAAAGTGCCCCCCAGGCCGTCATGCAGCTCCCTTGCCAGCCGCTTGCGTTCCTGTTCCTCCCCGTAGATCAGGGCGCTCTTTACCTCCACCTCTCTTTCGGAAGCCATGAGCTGTAACTGCTGGCGGACCTGCTTCTTCCGGTTGCGGAGCGTGACGATGAATATCCCCCCGGTTAACAAGGCGGCCACTACCGCAAGGGCAATGATGAACAGTTTTCTCCGGTTGGCATTCTCCAGTTTCAGTATCTTGTTTTCTTGCTCTGCGTTTCCATACCTGGCGGTGATCTCGGCAATCTTCGCTTTTTCCTGCACCGTCCGGATGCTATCAGACAATACCTGCCAGCTTTTCAGGGAATGGTAGGCGGACACAAAATCTCCCAGGCGGGCCTCCACCTCCGCCCGGAGCTTTAGGGTATTGGCCCGGTTGACGCGTGAAAAATCATCGCTGCTCTGCGCAAGAAGGGTGTTTAGAACCGTCCTGCTTTCTTTGTATTTTCCAAGCTGCAGCAGGGAATTTGCCTTTTCATAGTTGAGCTTTATAACGGAAATAGTGGTGGTGGGGCTCTTTGCAGCATAGGCCAACCCCTGGTTGAACTGTTCCACGGCAGCGCTGTGGTTATTTTTCATTCTATAATACTTGCCAAGGTTAAGGTAGTAATCAGCATGGTAGGCCGGATCGCCAACCTGGCCAAGGTGCTGCTTTCCAAGGTCCAGGTAGTGATACACTTCATTGGGGGATTTATCCAGGTAGATCAGGCAGCCGGCACTGGAGATATAGGCATCGGCAAGGATCATAGACCTTTTGACGGATGGCTGAACAGGTTCAGCGGCTTGAATACCCTGGCTGAAATAGGTGAGGGCGGCCTGGTAGTCTTCCTTGTTGCTATATACGGTTCCGATGGCATTGTATGCGGATGCCACGCTGCTCATATCCTCTATTTTCCTTGCAAGGGGGATCACTTTATTAAGCAGGATTTCCGTGTATTCATCCTGTTTGCCGTCTATCTGCAGAAAGATGCCATAGTTGTGCCAGGCCCTGGCGGTGGTCTGTAATGCCCTGTACGTATCATAGGGGCCAAGGAGCGTGATGGAGCGCTGATAAAGACTTTTGGTGCGCGCACTGTCTGCCGTCCATATAATTTGTCCCTCAAAAAACGGGTCAAACGCCCGTAGATATCTGTTTCCGCCGGTCAGTTCCCTGGCTTCCCTGAGGGTGGCATATGCCAATGCCGTGTCCAGCTCTGATTGCAGGTTGACTATGTCATACAGGAGGAACACCTTGTTTTCGACGTTCCGTTCTTTTTCCGCCAGTTGCCGCAGACTGTCTATAGCAGGTGTCTGCGCCATCACCGGCAGGTAAAAAGTCAGGCACACAGCCAACAGTAACCCCCTAAGATCCATCCGAATTAATTTTCTTCAAAATTTGCAAATATTTTCAGTTATGGAACCCCTGGATATAAATATACCGTTTTCACGGTATGAAATATACCGTTTTCGCTGTATGGTCTTGCGTACCACTCCGCGATAACTTTGCTGAAAATGTATTTCAATGATGAGAAAGCAAAATGTAAAAAGAGTATTCCCTTTGGCGCTCACTGCGCTCCTTATGGTTGCGGGTCTTATGGGATGCAGCAAGAAAAATGATCCAGGCCCCGGATCTGGCAATGGATTCAAAATTACGGATATCCAGATTTCGAATATCGTTGCGGAACAGGAGCGTGCCGGTAGCCAGGTGCATGTAGCATACGACGTGAAAAATGTTTCGGGGAAAGATATGGTTGATTATAGTCCTTTTGACATCCTCTGGACTGTCAAGACAACAGACGGTACACTCTATCAGCAAGAACGGAGTATTTCCGCATTAAAGAAAGATGCCGTTAGCCCAGACGACGTATGGATCGGCGTTTCTGCGGGTAAGGTGGCGGACTTGTCAACCTTGAAATATGAGGTGCTTTTGGATGAATAGTTTTTTTTAAATGCAGTATAGATAAGCCTTTCAGAAGAAGAAGGTTACACTAAACCGGCAATTTTTAGTGGACCCTTAAATGTTACCATTCACCTGGGTTTTGATAGGATCAACTTTATATCCAGAAAACAGAAAAGCCGCGCCAATCATGCGATTTGCGCGGCTTTATGCTGTCTGTTCGTTCACCGATCCAGTCAGCGATCAAAATAATATCCTGCAATCACATCTGCAATTTCTCCAGGAGCGCAGCCACTTAGGTTAGTCAACAGGATGACAGTAAGATCATCTTCGGGATAGACTACTATCGCGGCCCGCCCGCCACCTACAGCGGCTACAGCTGGATGTACTTTCCGCTCCATCACTGACCATCCTAACGCATAACCGGTAGACGTTCCCCCGAACCCTTCTGTTTTCCCATTATTTAGCTGTACCGGTGTCCATAGGGTACGGAGACTTTCAGGCTGCTTTAACAGGCGGCCACTCTTCAGGGCCTTTATCCAGGTGGCCAGCTCTTGTGCCGTACTAAAGGCACCTGCATCGGTACGCATCATACGGGGGAAATCTTCATGGAGTTGACGCAGTTGGTCCCCTTTGACGTATTCACCTCTCACGGGATCGTGGAAATAATAGGAGTAGCTGGGCGCCTTATTATCCACTACTTCATCCGAGTTAGCAAAAAATGTCTGCCGTATATCCGCAACCAAAAACTGCTCTTGCCGCACCCATGCCTCGTAAGGCATGAGGCTATACTTTTCGAGTATTTTCTGAATCAATAAGTAATTGGTGGCATTGTAGTTGAACGTTTCCCCTGGTTTAGCCAGGAGTGGCAAGCGCTGTACCAGCCGCCATGCGCTATCTTCACCATGTCCGCCGACTAACCCATCTGTGCGGTCATCTTCCACATCGGGTAAGCCCGACACATGCCCCATTAACTGCCTTAGCGTTATGCCTTGCCAGCTTGGGGGAAGGTTGTTGAGATGGCGCCCTACCGGATCATCAAGGTGAACCTTATCAGCTTCTGCCAGCTGCAACAATCCTACTCCGGCAAATATTTTCGCGGCGGAATTAACAGAAAAAATGGTACTGTCGCTAACGGGAATATGAAAGGCCACATCGGCCAACCCTTTGGATGTGAAGAAAATCACACGATCCCCCTTCATCACTGTAAGTTGCAAACCAGGAATCTGCCGGTCCCTCATTTGTGTTGCTAAGTAACGGTCAGTCTTTTCATTGGGCGTTTGGGCAAAACAGGCTACGCATAACAATATTTGAACAATGCATATAGTAAGCGTTTTTTTCATATTCTAAAAATAGTGAATTTTGGATTTTTATTGTCTGACGAGAGGCAATCTAATTTTTTTGCTCGAATTGACAAATATTAACTGATTATTTGTTAAATTTGTATATGTCTACACCGGTTTCAAATAATAGAAGAGTGATCGTAGTGTATTGGAAAAATCAAGCCGAATGTCCGTTTGAGGTCTTTTCAAACCTGAAAAACTTCTGCCTGAGCTATCCGGAATACAACTACAATACGCTCAATAATTACTTAAGCAAGGGGAAAGTTCCCTTTGAAAACAAGGATGTGCGGGTGGAACGGAAGAATGTATTTAGTCAACCGAAACAAGCTGTCTCTTTGGCCCATACTGGCCGTATGATTGTGCCGGTTGTCCGGAAAGTTGCACTGAAAGATGCAAATGATACTTCCCGCGATTGGGAATATTGGCTGAATCAATCCCCTTCCAAAAGGCTGGAAGCTTTAACCTTCATCATCGCCCAATCCCTGGGGAAAAATGCGCGTTTGGATAAAACAGCAGTAAGCCGTAAAATATTGAAATCATGATACTGGCGAAAGATTTTGAAGATTTCGTGAAATTACTTAATGAGCACAAGGTAGATTACATGGTGGTAGGAGGTTATGCCCTTGCTTTTCATGGCAAACCCCGCCATACAGGAGATCTGGATATCTGGATCAATGTTTCTCCGGCAAACGCCGAACGAATGCTCAAGGTAATTGCCGATTTTGGCATGGCTTCTCTTGGTTTCGAAAAGGCGGATTTCTTGAAGGAAGGGTTCATTAATCAAATTGGGCAGCCTCCGCTGCGGATTGACATCCTGAATAGCATCGATGGTGTTGAGTTTTCAGAAGCGAAGAAAAACCGGCAGCAAATTACACTCGATGACGGCCTGGAATTGTCATTCATAGGGTTACAAGATCTGCTCAAAAACAAACAGGCTGCTGGCCGGAATCAGGATCTTGCCGACATTAAAGAGATCAAAAAGATTCTGCCCAAAAAACAACCTGGCAAAGGTAGCCGCCCGAAGCGATAAAGTTAATTACAATCACAATTCAATACAAGGCGCTCTAAAATTTAGTGTAACCTTTTTTGCTACCTTTTACCTTGATATAACATCGATTACAATCACACCCCCAAAAACACAAAAGCCGCATAAACACTACGTTTTATGCGGCTTTAATTTTATTTGCTTTCGCTGCTGTGATCCCGCTGGGACTCGAACCCAGGGCCCATACATTAAAAGTGTATTGCTCTACCAACTGAGCTACGGAATCAATCACCCGTTCGTTTTGGGATTGCAAAGATAGGAATTATACATTTCATTCCAAATAAATTTAAAAAATATTGACATCCAGCACAAACACCACCCCAAAATCGTACACAAAAAACCGCCCTTACAGTAAAATTTGCTCAGAGAATTAAATAGCTTTACCCCCGGCATATAACTTTGCAGAAATCCAAAATCGCCTATGCAGCACCCTGAAGACGATGGCTTGATGAAACCCACCGCGCAGGTATTCCATGAATACTATTCCGCGCTGGTAGGCTATGCCTGCAAGTTTGTGGACCTCCACACCGCGGAAGACCTGGTGCAGGACGTGTTCATCCAGGCCCACGGCAAGCTGCCCATCAACCCCCGCGGCTACCTCTTCCGTAGCGTGCATAATAAATGTATGGACTATTTCAAACACCAGCAGGTACACCGCCGCTTTGTGCAGGATGCTCTGCTCACCCAGCAGGAGCTGGCGTACTTCCACCCGGAAACCGGCCATAAAAGCCTGCTGGAAGCGTCAGACGAGCGCAGCGTATGGGAAGCCATTGAGCAGTTGCCCCCCAAATGCCGGGAGATCATCAGGCTCCGGTACCTGGAAGGCCTCAAAACGGCCGAAATATCCGATGCCATGGGCATTTCTTCCCGCACCGTGGAAACGCAATTATATAAGGCTATCAAACAGCTCCGCAGCATGTTCGGGAAGATCAACCTGCTTTTTTTAAATTTTTTCTGATTTCACGTACGTAGTTTTAATTCCTTCATCGTCTATACTCTTGAAATGGCACTTTTACCCGACAATAGCGAAATAGATTACAACCTCCTGGTGAGCGTACTGAGCGGCACGGCCAGCCCTGAAGAAGTGGCTCTCGTGACCGCCTGGGCAAAACAGTCCACCGCCAACAGGGAGCTGTATTTCAGGGTAAAAGATCTCCTTGACCTGGAAAGGGCGGGGGAGCGCCAGCTGGATGTGGAAGCACGCTGGCAGGAAGTGGCCGCCCAGTTGCCCCGCCGCCGCGCCAATTGGCTGAAGTACGCGGCCATGGTGGCGGTATTGCTGCTGGCGGGCGGCACGGCCTTCTACTTCGGCACCCGCGGCCAGGAGCAGGAAGTACACATAGCGGTGGGCGGCAGCTCCACCGTGCAACTCAAAGTGCTGCCGGATGGTACAAAGGTGTGGCTGAAAGGTGGAAGCTCCCTGCGGTACAAGCCCTCCTTCGGGAAAACAGACCGGGAAATACACATCACCGGAACGGCTTACCTGGACGTGGAAAAAAGCGCCCTGCCGTTTGTGGCGCATACGGGGCAGATAGACGTAACGGTGCTGGGCACGGCGTTCACGCTGCATGAAAGCGCGGTGATCGTTACCCAGGGCAAGGTGAGAACACAGGCAGGGGAGCGGGCCATAACGGTGCGGCCCAATGAAAGGGCGCGGCTCATGCCGGGCGGCGTGCTGGAAAAAGACCAGGTGAACGCGCAGCTGTTCGGCGCCTGGAGAGACGGGGATTACAAATTTGACAATACCACATTAGCTGAAATAAAAGACGTGCTGACAAGCAATTACGGGTACCAAGTAGAGATACACCGGCCCGAGGCTTTTGAAGGCGCCACAATTAGCGGGCGTATTGCCATGGAAAACGAACAAACAGTGAAGGAAGTGCTGGCGGCCATGCTGCAGGCACATATTGAAAAAACCGGGAATAAATTCATCATTCAACCAAAGTAAGAACACAGCACCAGAATCCGAGTAATTCCATTTTACATTTTCATCTGACCTAACCAAAATTTACGTTATGAAATTTGGACGTCTACGGCTATGCCTGAGCGTAGCCACTGCCTTGCTATGCCTGCAGGCAATCTCCACCGTTGTGCTCGCCCAGCGGCCTTTTGCGAGCGCAAGCCCCCTGGCGCAGCAGAGAAGCAGTGGAGAAACACGCACCATTCCCCTCAAAGACGCACTGGAAACAATTTTCCAGAAGTACAAGCTCCGCGTGGCGCACAACGAAAAGTTCACAAAAGATGTGCGCGTACCGGAACAGCTGACCAAAGAGCCGGCTGCCCGCATCATTCCTGCTATGCAGCAGGCATTGAAGCCCTACCACCTGATGCTCAACCGCATTGCTGACTCCCAGTTCATTATTACCCCGGCAGAAGAAACCCCGGCTACAAACGTACCGGCAAAACAGGCGGCCAAAATACGGGTGTCCGGCACGGTGAAAGACGAGCTGGGTGGTATTATCATCGGCGTAACGGTACGCGTGGCGGGCACTACCCAGGGCACGGTAACCAACCAGGAGGGGTACTACTCCATGGAGGTGGAGCCTACAGATACCCTGGAGTTCTCTTTTGTAGGCTACGAAACGCAGAAGCTCAGCGTGCGCAACCGCATGGACCTGCACGTGGTGCTGGAAGCTAAGGAAGGCGGCCTCAATGAAGTGGTGGTGGTGGGCTTTGGCGCGCAGAAAAAGGTGAGCCTGGTAGGCGCCCAGTCTACCGTACGCCCGCAGGAGCTGAAGCTGCCCGCCCGCAGCCTCATGAATGCGCTGGGCGGCAGGCTGGCGGGTATTGTGTCTGTTCAGCGGAGCGGGGAGCCGGGGTACGATGGGGCGGATATTTACATCCGCGGCATTTCCACTTTCAGTTCCAGCCCGCAGGGGCCGCTGGTGATCGTAGATGGCGTGCCGGACCGTTCCATTACAGATATAGACCCGGAAGATATCGAGACCTTCACCATCCTGAAAGATGCCTCTGCCACGGCGGTGTACGGTACCCGCGGCGCCAACGGCGTTATCATCGTGAACACCAAAACAGGCCGCGCGGGCAAACCGCAGATCAATGCGGAGGTGAGCCAGGCCATGACGCGCTTTACCCAGCTGCCTGACTATGTAGACGCGCCCACCTTCATGCGCCTCTATAATGAAGGGCTGGAAGCGCGCGGCAGAACGCCTATTTATGCGGAAGACCAGGTACAGAAACACATCACGGGAGAAGATCCTGACCTGTACCCCAATGTAGACTGGTTCAAACAGATATTCAACGAATGGGGGCTGAACCGCAAGGCAGGCCTCAATGTACGCGGCGGCTCCGAGTTTGCCACCTATTACATCAGCGCCAACTATTATTCTGAAACGGGCATGATGAAGCGTGACAAGCAGCAGTCTTACAACAACAACATCAAGCTGGACCGTTTTACCTTTGCCACCAACGTAGATGCCAGCATGACCAAAACCACCAAGCTGGAGCTGGGCGTGAACGGCTATATCATCAACAGCAACTACCCGGGCATTGGCACGGGAGACCTCTTTAACCTGGCCTCCAAGGTGCCGCCCCACATCATACCGCCGCAGTACTCCAACGGCATGTGGCCCAAGATCCCCAGCGGCGGTTTCTACAGCCCCTACCGCGATCTTACGCAGCGCGGCTATGCCACGGAGTACCGCAACAACATCCGCACCAACCTGCGGGTACGCCAGAACCTGGACTTTCTGCTGAAAGGCCTCTCGCTCACCTCCATGTTCGCGTTCGACTCCTATAACTGGAATAACCTCAACCGTAAACGCAACGTGCAAACCTACATTGCGGAAGGCCGGGACGCGGACGGTGAGCTGATCATGCGGCTGGTGGAGGCGGGCTCGGACGTGCTGGGCTACGAAGGTTCCCGCGGCGGCAACCGCCGGTTCTATACGGAAACGGCGCTGAACTACGCCAACAGCTTTGGCAAGCATGATGTGTCCGGCCTGCTGCTCTTCAACCAGTCTGACTACATCAACGGCGATGCGGGAGACCTGGTGGAGTCTATTCCCTTCCGCATACGCGGGCTGAGCGGCAGGGTCACTTACGGGTACGATAACCGGTATTTCACCGAGCTGAACTTCGGTTACAACGGCTCCGAGAACTTCACGCCTAAAAAACGTTACGGTTTTTTCCCGTCTTTCGGCGTGGGCTGGGTAGTGTCTAACGAAAGGTTCTTTGAGCCCATGAAAGAGGCCATCCCGCACCTGAAATTCAGGTACACCTACGGCATCTCCGGCAACAGCAACACCAATTCCCGCTTCCTGTTCATGACGCGCATCAACAGCGGCACGGGCGGCTACCAGTTTGGCGTACCGGGCAGCACGCAAAACTACGGCTCAGGGTATGAAGAAGGGCAGGTAGGTTCTGATGTAAGCTGGGAAACGGCGGAACGGCAAAACCTCGGCTTCGAGATCAAGCTGTTCAAAAACCGCCTTTCTCTCATTGCGGACCTGTTCAAAGAGTACCGCACGGGCATTCTGCTGCGCCAAACAGACATTCCGTACGCCTCCGGCTTCACCACCGGCAACATTCCATACGGCAACGTGGGCATTACCCGCAACAAGGGCATAGACCTTACGCTGGAATATAACCATGCCTTTAATGAAGATTATTATGTAGGCTTCCGCGGCAACTTCACGTTCAACAAGAACGAGAACGTGGCAGACGGCTTGCCGCCGTGGCAATACCCCTGGCTGAACCGCACGGGCCACCCCATCAGCCAGCGTTTTGGCTACGTGGCCACGGGCCTCTTCCTGGACTCCGCGGAGATTACCCGCTCTCCCCGCCAGGCGGGTGATGTACGGCCGGGTGATATCAAATACAAAGACCTGAACGAAGACGGCATCATCAACAGTTTTGACCAGCAGGCCATTGGCTACGGCGCCATACCGAGGATCATTTACGGCCTCAACCTGAGCGCGGGCATCGGGCGGTTTGACCTGTTCATGTTCTGGCAGGGCGCGGCCATGGTAGACTTTATGTATTCCAGCGGCCACAGCACCAATCCTTTTTACGAAGGCCCCACCATCGGCAACCTGTACACCAACGCCACAGACCGGTGGACCCCGGAAAACCCCAACCCGAACGCCTTTTATCCAAGATTGTCTACCCGCTCTGACGTGACCACCAACTACTACACCAGCACCTGGTGGATGAAACGGGCGGATTACATCCGCCTGAAAGAGATACAGGCCGGTTACAACTTCGGCATGAGAAGCCTGCGCCGCTACGGGGTGAAGAACATGCGCTTCTACGTGCAGGCCACCAACCTGCTCACCTTTTCTCCCTGGAAGATATGGGACCCCGAGCTGGGAGACGGGCGCGGCACGGTGTACCCGCAGCTATCTGTGTTTAATGCAGGCTTACGTGTAAACTTCCAATAAAACTGACACATCATGATGAACGCTCTATATAAAAAGATCATACCCCTGGCGCTGCTCGTATCGCTGCTGGCGCCATCTTGCCGGAAAGGCTTCCTGGATACGGTGCCGGACAACATTACCACGTTGAAAGACATCTTTACCAACAAGGCCATGACGGAACAATGGCTGGCACGGTGCTACTCTATCATGCCCAGTATGTGGGACCAGCCCTATAACAACGTCTGGAGTGGCCAGTCTGACGAGGTGGATTACGCCTGGGTGCAGCCTGGCATCAACTCCGGCGCCATTACGCCAGATAATGCCAGCCCCAACAACTGGAACCCTTATTACCAGACTATCCGCCAGTGCGCCATTTTCATCCGGGATGCGGGGCAGAACAAGGAGATCCAGGAGCAGCCCAACGGGCAGCAGCTCCTGAAACAGTACATTGCGGAAGCCCGCTTCCTGCGCGCGTACTATTACTGGCTGATGATGAAGCAGTACGGCCCGGTGGTGCTGATGGGAGAGGAACCGAAAGCGCCTGACGCGGACTTCCAGATACCGCGCAGCTCCTGGGACGAGTGTGTGGATTACGTGCTGTCTGAAATGGACAAGGCCTTCCCGGACGTGCCGGTGGTGCATGTGAACGCCGGCAGCGGGGAGATAGACAAAACGCAGATAGGGCGCATCACCCAGCCGGTGATTGCCGCGGTAAGGTCTCAGGTGCTGCTTTTCCATGCCAGTCCCTTGTTCAACGGCAACACAGAGCTGGCCAATTTCAAGAACCTGGACGGCAAGCAGCTCTTTAACCAGACTTACGACAAGGAACGGTGGAAACGCGCCGCGGACGCCGCGCTGGCCGTGATCAACCTGAACCGGTACGAACTGTTCAGGGAAACCAATGCAGACCCCTTCCAGGCGGCCTTTCTCTCTTACCGCAACCTCTTCTTTGACGGCTATACGAAAGAAGCCATCTGGATACGCTCCGCCAGCGCGGACGGTCATTGGGAACGCCATGTAAGCCCCCGCGCCTCCAACGGCAACGCCTGGAACGGTGTGGCCGTTACGCAGGAAATGGTAGACGCCTTCCGCATGGCAGATGGCAAAGCCATTACAGACCCCGCCGGCGGCTATTCCGAAACAGGTTTCACCAACACCGCCACCAACTTTTATGTAGCCGGTACCTACAACATGTACGTGGGCCGCGAGCCGCGTTTTTATGTGAACGTTACTTTCAACGGGGCTACCATACCGGTGGTACCGGACGCCCAATACTCCCGCGTGGAGTTTTTCTTTACCGGCAACAGCGGCAAGAACGGCGCCCCGAGAGACTGGCCCAGCACGGGTTACACGGCGCGCAAGAACGTTCACCCCACCACAGATTTCCGGAACAACAAATATGTAGCGCGCCCCACCATGATGATACGCCTGGCGGAGATCTACCTCAACTACGCGGAAGCGTTGAACGAGTATGAACCCGGCCATGCGGACGTGCTGAAATATCTTAACGAAGTGAGGGACCGCGCAGGCCTGCCTTCGCTCACCGGCGGCAGCCAGGAGGAACTGCGGAAGGAGATACGCCTGGAAAGGCAGCTGGAACTGATGTTTGAAGGGCACCGCTACTGGGACGTTAGGCGCTGGAAAATACCCGGCCTGCCGGAGTCCCACCAGGGCGGCCAGTTTCACGGTATGAACATAGAGAAAGGTACTTCCTTGTCTGATCCTGAATTTCACAAACGCACCGTAGTGTTTACACGCGCGGCATGGCACCCCAGGTTCTACTTCTATCCGGTACCCCAAAGCGAGATAGACAGGAACAAGGTGCTGGTACAGTTTCCCGGTTACTAGCTGCTTTGTTGCTGAAGTAGATGAACGGGCGTATCCCCCTTGCGGGTGCGCCCGTTTTTTTAACGGCCTTTTCTTTTTACGTTGAATGCCACTATTTCGCTGATGAGCTGGGCGCGGCCTTCTTCAGGCCGGCTGAGGAAAACATGGTGCGTAGCCTCGGGCAGCACCACAAATTTTTTCTTGGGGGCGTTTACAAGGTGTTCTTCCAGCGCTTTCATATCTTCCGGGCGGCTCCAGGTGTCCCGCTCGGCGCGAATGCAGAGAATGGGCACGCGGATGTCCCTGGCGTGCCAGAGGCCTTTGCCCTGGGCGGTGTAGAAGGCTTCCACGCGGTAACCGCCGGGTACTTCCAGCAGGCTGTCTGGATAAAAACCTACCGCGGTTTCCGCGTAAGCCTTGGCAATGGTGGGGTCGTAAAAGCTGTCTTTTTTCCAGGAGGCCAGCAAAGACGCTTTGGTGGCCCTGCGCATGGAAGAAATGGTGGTGTAGTCGAACTGCGTGGTGTCCATCCAGCTGCGGTACATATTGGTGTACATCCAGGGGGCGTTTACGCCGTAGAGGGAGTTGAGCAGAATGAGGGAGGAGATCTTGTCAGGGTACATGCAGGCGTAATAGCCGATCCATTGCGCGCCGGTAGACCAGCCGAAGAGGCATACCTGCTTTTTGCCGCTGCGCTCTATGATGTAATCCACAACGGCGTCTATGTCATGAGACACTTCCCTGGAGCTGCCGGCAATGATCCAGCGGCGGGTGGTGTCATAATCCGGCCGGGTGCTTTTTTCCCAGCCGCGGGCATCCATGATGTATACGTCCATGCCTTCCTGCGCCAGGTCTTGCGCCAGGGAGCCGCCGGGCACGGGCAGGTCAAAAGAGGCCAGTCCGCCAGGGCCGCCGCCGTGTACCAGTAAAATGGGCGGCTTGCGGCTCCGCTTGCGCGCTTTCACCTCCCGTACAAAGATGCGCACACCAGGGTCGCTGGCTATCATGGCATCTTGCCGGGTTACGCTCTTCTGCGCGGCAGCGGGTCGGGAAAAAAACAATATGGGAAGCAGTAAAAAGGTTTTCCACATAAGTGATTTGACTGGTGGCCCCAAAAATAATGCAAAATGTGCAACCAGCCATGGAAACAACCATAAGAACAGGCGAAAAAAATACAATGAATAGCTAAAAAGCAGGCAATGCCATCGCCCTTAAACCGTAATTTGTGCAAACGGTTGCATAAAGCGCCGGGCATGTAAAATTCCATGAAATAAAAGCGCTTTCCGCGAAAGCCGCACAAAAACTGACAAATGAAAAAGATCTCCGCATTGCTGGCTTGCCTGCTGCTGGTACAGTGCCTCCAGGCGCAAAATTCCGCTAACGATCAAAGAATGAAATGGTGGCGCGAGGCGCGCTTCGGTATGTTCATACACTGGGGCGTGTACGCCGTGCCCGCCGGCATGTACAAAGGGTACCCCATGGCCAGGGGCGGCGGGGAATGGATCATGAACCGCAGCAAGATACCCGTGGCGGAATACCAGGGCTACGCCAGGCAATTCAACCCCGTAAAATACAACGCGGAGCAATGGGTGCTGATGGCCAAAAATGCGGGCATGAAATATATTGTGATCACCGCCAAGCACCACGACGGTTTTGCGCTCTTCAACTCCAAAGCCAGCCAATGGGACATTGCAGACGCCACACCTTATGGCAAAGACCTGTTGAAACCGCTGGCGGAAGCCTGTAAGAAACACGGCATCAAGCTGGGTTTTTATTACTCCCAGGCGCAAGACTGGAACAACCCCGGCGGCTCCGCGGCCCGCAAAGACATGCGGGAAGGCTGGCCCAACCCTGATTCCGCAAAGGTAGACGCCTACACCAAAGCTCACCACGGCCATTGGGACCCCGCGCAGGAAACGCAGACCTTTGACCAGTATATCAACAACGTGGCCGTACCGCAGGTAAAAGAGCTGCTTACCAATTACGGCGAAGTAGCGGTACTCTGGTGGGATACGCCTACCAATATGACAGATGATGCGGCTAAAAAACTGCAGGCGCAGCTGGCCCTGCAGCCCAATATCATCACGAACGACCGGTTGAAACGCCCCAACTTTCCCGGGGACTACAAAACGCCGGAGCAGAAGATACCCAACCTCAGCGAGCTGGATGGCCGGGACTGGGAAACCTGCATGACCATGAACGGCACCTGGGGTTTCAAAAGCTACGATCATAAATGGAAATCTGTGGAAACCATGGTGCGCAACCTGGTAGATATTGCCTCCAAAGGCGGCAATTACCTGCTGAACGTAGGGCCTACGGCGGAAGGGGAATTTCCGGCAGAAAGCATCAAAAGCCTGCAAGGCATAGGGGAGTGGATGAAGGTAAACGGCGAAGCTGTTTACAGCACAAAGAAAAGCCCGCTGGAGCCGCAACCCTGGGGCCGCATTACCTGCAAAAACAATACGCTGTACCTGTCCGTGTTTGAATGGCCGGCCAATGGCAAGCTGGAAGTAGCCGGGTTGAAGAACAAGGTAAAACGCGCCACGCTGCTGGGCAGCAAACAGGGGGTGAAGGCAAACGCGGCGGGCAATAATACGAGCTTCAGCCTGCCGGCGGCCGCGCCCAACGCTATTGCATCCGTTATTAAAGTGGAACTGGAAGGGAGCCTGTAGCCCCTTCCTGCCTAGTTAACCGCTGCGGCAGGGTCTTGCTGGAACATTTTGGAAAGAATGGCATACAGCTCCGGGTGATGCTCCTGCATGCGCCCGGGGTTTTCAAAAAAATACTCAGACACCACGGCCAGGAACTCGCTTTCGTTCATAGCGGCATAGGGGTTGATATCTGACTGGCCGGTCTCTATCCTTTTGATCTCTTCATGCATTACCTGCAGCCAGGGCATGCTATAGCGGTGCTGCAGCAGGCTTTGGGGCATACCGTCTACCGTGCCGTCCGTTTTGTCTACCAGGTGAACAAATTCATGGATGGCGGTATTGCTCTTGTCTGTATATTCGGAAAAGCCGTGGCGGAGGGCGTTTTTGCTCAGCAGCATCTGCCCGTTGAGCGGGCCGCTGCCCACCATGCCCAGTATGGAACGGCGGTCTCCCTCAAACTGGTACTTTTCATCGAAAGTATCAGGGTAGAGGATCACGTTGGTGAGGTTGCGGTACTTCCAGCCGGGGAACGCAAAAATGGGGATCACCGCGCTGGCGGCTATCAGCACCCTGTCCAGCTCCTCCACGGAGGTGCCCACGCCTTCTACTGTTACATGCCCCATAAACTCCGTTACTTCGGCCGCGAATCTTTTTTTCTCCGCACTATCCAGCTGGCGGTAATATTTTACGTGCTGCTCCAGCAGCGCTGTTACGCCGGGGTCGGCCTTCACGCGCGGTTTACGCCAGAACCACCAAAACAGGAAAAGAACGATTGCTATTGGTATCAATACTGCTGTCATCAGCTCAAATATCGTATTCCGCCGGCAACCCGGCAACATTTTTGCCGGATATTGGTTATATTCAGCAACACTAACTATAGATTCATGCAGCGTTGGGTCCGTATTTCTCTCATTTCAGCGGGTGGCCTTCTGGCACTGGTTATTGTTTTATGGCTCATTCTGGCGCTGGTAGTGCGCAGCCGCAAACAAGCCATTCTTTCCCAGATCACCGAACAGCTTAGCAGCCGCATAGATGGAGACCTGGTGATACGTGACATGGAGCCTTCACTGCTGCGGGGTTTCCCCAATATTTCCGTTACGCTCAAAGACGTGTCTCTCAAAGACAGCCTGTATAGCCGCCACGGCCACACGCTGCTGGACGTAAAGGAGCTGTTCGTGAAAGTGAACACTTTTGCCCTGCTGCGCAGGGAGGTAGACATCCGGCAGATCATCCTGGAAAACGGTACCATCTACTTCTATACAGACAGCACCGGCTATTCCAACACCTACCTGTTCGGCGGCAAAAAGAAAAAGCAGCCCGCCAAAACCAAGGAGCCTACCATACAAGACATCCGCCTGCGCAACATTGTGTTCACCTTCGAGAACCACCAGAAGTTCAAGCTCTACCAGCTGGACATCAAAAATCTCCGCGCGGAAATGGATTACAAGGCAGACGGGTGGGTTTGCCATGTGAGAAAAGAGATACTCATCCGCAGCCTGGCCTTTAATACCACCAAAGGCAGCTATGCCAAAGACAAAACGCTGACGGCAGATATTGACCTGAACTGGACCGCCGCCAATAAAACGCTCACCATCCCGGAGCAGGCGTTCCGGTTTGACGGGCAGCCGGTGAAGATAGGCGCGCAGTTCAATTTCAGCGTCAAACCCGCGCATTTTAACCTGCGTGTTGCCGCCGAAAATATCGGCTTCCGCATGGCCGCTTCCATGGTAACGCCCAATATTTCTTCCAAGCTGGACAGTCTTGATTTCGGGCAACCCCTCAACGTATATGCGGACGTGCGCGGCCACATGCAGTTCAGGGATACGCCCTATGTGAACGTGACCTGGAACACGGCCAACAATACCATGACGGGCAAGAACATCACGCTGGAGCGGGTGGGCTTCAAAGGCGCTTTCCTGAACGAAGTGGAGCCCAACAAGGGGCACAACAATGCCAACTCACGCCTGAGCATATACGATTTTACGGCGGAGTATGACAGCATACCCGTTACCGCGGATACCATCCGCGTGCTGAACCTGCAAAAGCCGCTGCTCACGGGGCGCTTCCGGTCACAGTTCCCGCTGCAGCGCCTCACACACCCTATAGGAGCGCATCTTTTCAACTTCACCAAAGGGGAGGGGCTGGTAGATATTGAATACGCCGGCGGCTGGGACCCGAAAGACACAGTGGCCGGCTACCTGCGCGGCACCATACAGGTGAAGAACGGCGCCTTTGTGTACGTTCCCCGCAACCAGGCGGTGCAGGAATGTGAGGCCACGCTCAACTTTGAGGGGCAAGACCTTTACTTCCGCGGGGTGCGCCTGCGCAGCGGCAGCAGCACCATGGAGCTGGAAGGCAGCGTGAAGAACATGCTGAACTTCTACTTTGCCGCGCCGGAAAAGATACAGATGCAATGGACGCTCAACAGCCCGCTGGTAAACCTGAACGAGTTCCAGTCTTTCTTCATCAAACGGCACCGCAAGGCGGCAGCCGCCCCCGCCCGCAAAAACAACCGCCACCGCCACGCCCGCGTCATGAAACAGCTGGATGTGGTGCTGGAAGAATGCAGCGTGAACATGCGGCTGAACATCGGCAAAGTGCGCTACCGCCAGTTCCAGGCGGCGGATGTACGGGCGGGGCTTGAACTGTCCAAGGAACAGCTGCGCGTGTTTGAAGTGGCCCTGCAAACCGCCGGCGGCTCCATGGTGGTGAACGGCAACATTAACCACGGCACCAACGGGAACGACAAGTTCAGCCTGGACGCGCGCATCAGGCAGGTGCAGGTAGACCAGCTCTTCCGCCAGTTCGAGAACTTCGGGCAAAACGGCATTGAGGCCAAGAACCTGAAAGGCGTGTTTTCCGCCACCGCCAACATCAGGGGCGGCATGCAGGAAGATGCCACGGTAAAGCCCCATTCCATGTTCGGCACGGTGACCTTTGACCTCAACAAGGGTGCCCTGGTACATTACGAGCCGCTGGAAAACCTGGGCAAGTTCATTTTCCGGAAACGGGACATGTCTAACGTCACCTTTGAACGCATCAGCAACCAGCTGGACATACGCGGCAACCGGATCATCATACACCCCATGCTGATTGCCTCCAGCGTGCTCAACATACAGGTGGAGGGCGTGTACGGCATGCCAAAAGGCACAGACATTAAACTGCAGGTGCCCCTGCGCAACCCCAAAAAGGACGAGCTGATCTCCGACGCGGAAGAACTGCGCAAACGCCGCAAAAGCGGTATTGTGCTCAACCTGCGCGCCGTAGACGGGGAAGACGGGAAGGTGAAACTGAAACTGGGCAAAGGGAAAGATGATACCGCAAATGAGTAAATAAATCCCCACTTGATATTGGATATCCCTTATCTGCCGCGGATTTGCAGGCAGGAACCTTTTTTGCTGCACCGCTCCCGGTCCAGCGGCGTTCATCAGTTAGGTCAAGCCCGCAACAGGGAGGCTACAAAGTGGCCTCCCTGTTTTTTTGTTCTTGCAGGATTGTGTAATTTTATACACACGGCTGTTTTGGTAACGGCCTGTTTTTCACCCCATAATGTTTTAGCAGGATTTTCGCTGTATAACACGCAAAACCTTTTGTATGGACCAGGAACATGAATTGGACAAGCCGCATGCAGGCTTTTTGTATGACTCCACTACTGTGATCAACGTATCCAGAACCGGCCGCATTATTTCAGCCGCCGCGGGCGCCGCATTGGTATACGCCGGCCTGCACGATGTGGGCAAAAAGCCGCTGGCCAGCCTGGGCCGCCTGCTGGCAGGAGGCTACCTGCTGTACCGCGGTATCTCCGGCAACTGCCCCCTGCAGGCCATTGTGGAAGACAAGCTGCATACCCGCCACGCCCGCGCCGTTAACATCCGCACCTCCATGGTGGTGAACGCCCCCATTGCTGATGTGTACGCCTACTGGCGGCAGCTGGATAACCTCCCGTCTTTTATGGGCCACCTGCATGATGTGGAAATACTGGACGATAAACATTCTCACTGGATGGTGAAGCTGATAGGGGACCTGGCCCTGGAATGGGACGCGGAAATTGTGGACGAAAGGGAGAACGACTTTTTTGGCTGGCGCTCCCTCAACGGGTCTACCGTGTCTAACGCCGGTAAAGTGCGCTTCAGGGAAACCCCGGAGGGCGGTACCGAAGTATTTGTGACCATTTCCTACCGGCCGCCGGCCGGTTATGCCGGGGCAGGACTGGTACGGCTGTTGAACCCCGCATTTGCCAAACTGGTACGGGACGATGTGAAGAACTTCAAACAACATATGGAGGCCTTGTATTAACTAACATACTATAATACCTGGAAGAAAAACCCCGGAACCGTTTCCGGGGTTTTTCTTTTCACAACCAACATCCTGTATGCTATGGCCTGAAAGTTTGAAACGTATCTGGTTTCGGAAGGTTGGACGTATCCCTGTTCTTTTTGTCTTTTTTCTTCTTTTTCTTGGTAGTATCCTGCGGAACGGTATCCTGTGCATTCCAGCTGATACCATCCGCTGTGGTAGCTGCTATGGCCGGCTGGCCGGAGAAGCCGCGGCTTCCCATCACTACTACAATAAACATGGCAATAATACCAATGGGTGCGAGTTTTCCTTTCATGATCAAAATTTTTATGTTGACAATTGCATGAGACGCTGACCGGAAAATTATTTCGTGTAAAAAAGGCCAAAAACCTTACCACTATTAACAGCAGGGAATTTTTAATGTAACAGCAGGAGCCGTGTGTATTTTTTTGCCCAACAGCCGTTCCCGGCAGTAATTGTTTTCCACGCAATGCGTCCGGCGCCTGGGTAATGAGCCGGTGCCGGGCCTCGCCCCCGCACCGCGCAAATACCTTGCGTACCAATCCGTATATTTGCTGCATGTACGCCATTGTAGACATTGAAACAACGGGAGGGCACGCCAGTGCCGGCTGCATCACGGAAATTGCCATTTTTGTGCACGACGGGCAGGAGATAGTGGAGCATTTTGAGACCCTGGTAAACCCGGGGCGGCCCATTCCGCGCTATATACAGGCGCTCACAGGCATTACGGACGATATGGTGGCCGATGCGCCGCCTTTTGAAGAGGTGGCGGCCCGGGTGTTTGAACTGCTGCAGGGCCAGATCTTTATTGCCCACAACGTTAATTTCGATTATTCTTTCCTCCGGCACCACCTGGACGGCTGCGGGTATACCCTGCAGGCCAAAAAGCTCTGCACGGTGCGCCTGAGCCGCAAAGTGTTTCCCGGTTTCCCTTCTTACAGCCTGGGCAACCTCTGCCGGCAGTTGAACATCAACATACAGCAGCGCCACCGCGCCAGCGGGGACGCACTGGCCACCGTACAGCTGTTTGAACGGCTGATGGCGGCAGACAGCCAGGGCGCCATTGCGCAGGCCCTGCACGGCCGCTCCCGGGAAAAATGGCTGCCGTTGCACCTCCCGCAGGAGCAGGTGGCGGAATTGCCTTCCTGCCCGGGCGTATATTATTTCCACAATGTGAAAGGCAAGGTGGTATACGTAGGCAAGGCGAGAGACATCAAAAAAAGGGTTACCAGCCACTTCACCGGCAACAGCGCCGGCCGCCAGCGGCAGGAGTTCATCCGCAACATTCACCGTATTACCTACGAGAAAACAGGCACGGAGCTGATGGCTTTCATACTGGAATCTATAGAGATACGCCGCCTCTGGCCGCAATACAACAATGCGCAGAAACGCATAGAGTTCAGGTACGGCATTTACATGTTTGAAGACCAGCAGGGTTACCTGCGCCTGGCCATTGAAAAACGCCGGAAATACACCCACCCCGTATTTACCTTCAACCTGCTGGCAGACGGCCACCAGCTGATGCGCGAGCTGATCCGGGAGTTCAGGCTGTGCCCCAAGCTCTGCTTCCTGCAAACAGACCAGGATGCCTGCACCGGCATAGCCGAAAAAACCTGCAAAGGCGCCTGCGAAAAGAAAGAAAAGCCCGTGCGGTACAATAAACGGGTGCTGACCGCCCTGGAAAGCCTGCAGGCCCGCCAGCCTTCTTTTGCCATCCTCGACGCGGGCCGCATGGCCACGGAGCAGAGCTGCATACTCATGGAAAAAGGGAAGTTCTATGGCATGGGTTACGTACCGAGAGACGTTGCCGTGTCTGACGGCGCCATGCTGAAAAACTGGCTGATCCAATACCCCGAGAACGAATTTATCCGCAATCTTCTACGGCAGTATACCGCTTCCAAAACGGCCAGGCTGGTCAGCTTCCAGTAAGCCGGAACGCAAAAGGCCAGCAGGGAAGTCCCCGCCGGCCCGTTGCGTCGATTTTTTCTATGCCCTACGGTACTACCGTAATGTCCAGTTGTTTCAGCACCTGCTTGTTGTCATGAATGTTTGAATTGGCAGCAAGGAAGGTGGCTTTATACGTGCCCGGCTGCGCATACGTATGAGTATACTCTTCCAGCCGCGAGTTGGCATAGCCTTTTACGGCAATGCTGCGGTCTGGCCCCATGTCTACACTGCCGGCCTGTACCGCCTGTGAAATACACCAGTCTTCCGTATACGCCGTTGTATTCTGGGCATTGGCCCGCATGGTAATGGTGCTGGCGGTAATGGAGGAGCGGGTCTCTTCCTTGGGCCCTTCATACACCAGCAGCCATCCGGCGCTCACATGGTCTGCCAGCACCTGCGTGCCGATGGAAGTGTTGCTCTTCAGCGAAAAGTTCTGCACCCGCCATGTTTTACCCACGCCCAGGGTGGCTACGGGCTGGTTCATCACGTATTTGAACGCAATGAAAATCGGCTGGCCGTCTACCACAATATCGTTCAGGCTCACGGAGCCTGAATTGGTGTAAGTGGTAGAGTTGGCAATGGTGAAGCGGTCTGTGATGTCTACCCAGGTGGCGGCCTTCACGTCCCCAATGTTATACTTGGCGTTGAAGTCCGTAGAGGCCCATACAGAGAACTGGTTGGCCTGGGTGCCGTATTGCGTGTTGGTGTTGAAAGACATGAACACCTCACCGGCTTCTACCACGCGGCCGTCTTTAAAAGCATAATCGTTCCCCACTTCCCCGGAATAGAAAGAGATGAGGCCCGGGTCTCCCGTGAAGGCGAATTTAACGGCTTCACCGGCCTTTACGGTAAGGGATTCTGCCGTTACATCAAATACGGGATCGTCCACATTTTCTTTCTGGCAGGCAGTGGCCATCCAGAGGCAGCCCAGCAGCAAATAATATATCGGTTTCATCATTGCAGAGTTTTAAAGTTAGAGGAAACGCTTACCAGCCCGGGTTTTGCGTGAGGGCCTTGTTTAATCCTATTTCCCGGGAGGGGATGGGCCACAGCTCATCTCTTGCGCTGGCATTGTTGTAAGAGCGGGCGGCATATTTGAAGGCGCTGGGGGCTTCACCATCTATCAGGTTGGCCACGGCCTTCATAACCGGCAGGAAGATGTTCCAGCGTACCAGGTCCCGTTTGCGCAGGCATTCAAAACACAGTTCTCTTGACCTTTCATCCTGCAGGTACTGGCGGAAGCTCTCCTGGTCCAGCCCGGTAACGTCTGCCGCGGGGTCTGGCGTATTGGCCGGTTTGCCGTAAGCCCTTCTCCTGACCTGGTTCAGCGCTTCGTAGGCATCCCCGGTGGGGCCGTTCACTTCGTTTTCCGCTTCGGCAAACATGAGCAACACGTCTGCATAGCGCAGCAGGGGGAAGTTGATGGCGCCGCCGTTCTTGTCTTTGGGCATCACCACTTCAAATTCCCGGCGCCATTTGCCGCTGTTCCTTTCGTAGATCTGGCTGGCCGTCCAGTTGGTTTTTACGGCCGGGTTGCCGGAGGTACGGTAGGTGGCTATGCTCCAGTCACGCCGCAGATCTCCTGCCTCAAACAGGCGGAACAGCTTGCCGGTGGGGTTGAGAAAACCATAGCTGTAGGCAAATTTCGGATCTGGCGGATCTGTAGAATAGGCAATGCCGTTGTTGCTGCCTACACGGCCGGTTTCGCGGTAAGCGCCCTGCGTGTTGCCCCAGAACTCCACTTCCCAGATGCTTTCCTTGATGTCATATTTATCCTCGCAATAGTTCATGAACACGCCTTCAAAAGAGGGGTTCAGCGCGTGCTGGAAACCGTCTTCCTGCGGCTGCATGACCTTGAGCGCCCACTCGCGCGCTTCCGCGTACTTGCTGGCATCATTAATAGGGTGGCCGGCCATGTAAAGGCAAACACGGGCCAGTATGCCGCGCACCGCGGATTTGCTCACACGGCCGCCATGGCCTGCTTCAGCGGCGGTCAGTACCAGCCCCTCCGCCGTTTTCATATCCGTTACTATCTGGTCATATACTTCCCTGGCGGTAGCGCGGGGAAAGTTAACGGAGTTGGCGGAACCTACCGGCTCCAGTATCAGCGGCACGCCGCCGAAGTTGCTCACCAGCATCAGGTAATAATAGCTCCGCAGGAACAGCGCCTCGCCTTTAATGGCGTTGCGTTTCTTTTCTTCCATGCTGGGTTTGTCTATGTTGGCCAGCAACAGGTTGGCACGGTTGATGGCTTCGTATAACCAGCGCCAGTGAGTGGAAACGATGGGGTCGGAAGCGGATACTTCGTAAACAGATACACCGGTCAGCTCTCCCGAGCGGGAATAAAAACCTTCATCCGCGTCAAGCCCCATTCTACCCAACATCCTGTCTCCATATAGTTCAGACTTGCCAAGGTGGCTGTATACGCCGGCCAGGGCAAAAGTGATCTGTTCTTCATTGCTGTAATAATTCACCGGCGACAAAAAATCCTGCGGCCTGGTGCCCAGGAATTTTTTACAGCCGCCTATACCTACGCAACAGCAGGCTACCAGCAAAATGTGTATGTATTTCATATGCATCATTTGTTGAGTATGGTTTAGAAGGAAGTATTGAGACCAAAAACAATGGTGCGCGCCCTGGGATAGGCAGACCAGTCAAAACCCGGGGTGAGCGTGCTGTTGCGCGTAGATACCTCGGGGTCCATACCGCTGTAGTTGGTCCACGTGTAGAGGTTCTGCACGGAAGAGAACACGTTCAGGCTGCGGATATGCGCCCGCTTCAGCCAGGCGGAAGGCAGTGCATAGCTCAGTGAAATGGTTTTCAGGCGAAGGAAAGAACCGTCTTCCAGCACCCTTGAAGAATAAGCGCCGCCAGGGCCCTGGCCGCCGGCGCGGTGAAGGGTGTTGCTGGGGTTCTCGGGCGTCCAGCGGTTGGCGTAGTTGGCAAACTGGTTGATGCTGCCGCTGCCTTTGCCGTTGCCTTCAAACAACAGGCGGTTGGCGTTGTAGATCTGGTTGCCGTAAGCCCATTGGAAAAATATATGCAGGCTGAGGCCGCGGTAGGTGAAGTTGTTGGAGAAACCGCCGAAGTGCGTGGGCATGGTATTGCCGATCACCGTCTGGTCGTAGCTGTCTACCACACCGTCCCCGTTCAGGTCGCGGTAGCGGATGTCTCCTGGTTTGATGTTGGCGCGGGCGCTGCCGTTGGTAGATCGGTCAGGTTTCAGGATGTACTGGCCGGAAGGGGTCTGGTCGAAATCTTCGAGCTGGTATACGCCATCCCAGATATAACCGAAGAACTGCGCCGCCGGGCGGCCAATTTCCGCTACATAGAGGAAGGAGTTGTTAAACGCGGTTTCCCAGGATACGAGAGACAGCATTCTTGTTTCGTCATCACTCAACGCCAGCACCTTGCTGTTGTTAAAGCTGATGTTGAAGTTGCTTTCCCAGCTGAAATTCTTGTTCCGTACGTTTACGGTGGTGAGCGTCAGCTCCAGGCCCTGGTTCTGCATTTTACCGATGTTCTTGAACGCGCTGGCATAGCCCGTTACATAAGGCATGTTGGCGCGCAGCAACATATCGTGCGTGGTTTTGCGGTAGAGGTCTACGTTCAGCTCCACACGGTCGCGGAAGAGGCCTAGGTCGTACCCGAGGTCTATCTGCTGCGTGGTTTCCCAACGGAGGTTGGCATTGCCCAGGTTGTCTGCATGCACGCCTTTGGAAGGCGTTTCATTCCCCCAGGAGTAGTTGTCTGCCGCGGGGAAGGTGAGGGAGGGGAGGTAGGAGAAATCTCCTACGCGGTTATTGCCCGTTACCCCAAAGCTGCCTCTCAGTTTGGCATTGGAGATGAAGCGGAGGCCTTTCATGAACTTTTCATCGCTCATGCGCCAGGCCGCGGCGCCCGAGGGGAAGTAGGCCCACTGGTTGCCGGGGGCGAATTTGGAAGACCCGTCTGCCCGGAAAGAGAACGTGAGCAGGTACTTTGACTTGTAGTTATAGTTTACCCTGCCCAGGAAAGAGGCCAGGTTGGAACCGGTATACAAAGAGCTGGAAGAAACGGGGATGCCTTCATCCATGCCGCTGAGGCCCAGCTCGGGGTTGGGTATCTGTACCATGGCATACCCTTTCTGCTCACGGGTGAAGCCTTGCATGGTGAAACCGCCCACTACGTCCAGCGCATGCTTGCCGAAACGTTTTTTATAGGTGAGCGTGTTCTCGTTCATCCAGTCACGGCGGCTATCATTAGCGGTGTTGGCCTGCACGCCGCGGGAGCTGGGCAGCAGGGGCGTACCACGGGAAGTGTTTTCATTGTAGAACTCGTCCCGCTGGTCTACCCGGTTGTTGATGCCGGCGGTTACCTTAAGGGTCAGCTCCGGCGTAATGGCGTAAGTAGCGTAGGCATTGGCCATGAGGTTGGTGCTGCGCCGCTGGCGAAGCTCATTTTTGGCGGATACGATGGGGTTCACCCGGTAGTCGTTGGCATGGTCTATCTCGGGGTCCATCAGCTCATCTTCCAGCGGGTTATCATCATTGATATCCGATTCTCCGCCTGTTACCGGCCGGTAAGCCCAAACGGCATACATGAGGGTGCTGGTGGCGGAACCGGCCACGCTGGCGGGAGAGGCCAGCTGCCCGAAACTCTTGATCTGGCTGTAGTTGATATTGACGCCCGTCTTCAGTTTCTTGTTGATGGTCTGGTCTAGCGATATTCTGCCCTGGTAACGCTCCTGGCCGGAGTTGACCACAATGCCGTCTGCATTGTTGATGGAGCCGGAAATGGAATAACGCGTTTGGTCGTTACCGCCTCTTATGGAGAGGTTGTGAATTTGCGTGCTGCCCGTGCGGAAAAGCTGGTCTTGCCAGTTGATGCCGGGCACGCTCTTGTAGGAATCGAGCGTTTTGCCGTCTTTGAGGTAAGTGGCCGTGGCGGCGGTCAGGTTCCTTTCCAGCATGTAGCGTACAAACTCGTAGGGGCTCATCATCTCCATTCTTTTAGTAACCTGGTTGATACCGAGAGAACCATTGTAGCCGATCACCGGTTTGCCGGTTTTGCCGCGTTTGGTTTCTATCACCACTACGCCGTTGGCGCCCCTGGCACCGTAAATAGCGGTGGCGGAGGCATCTTTCAGGATGCTGATGGAAGCAATGTCGTCAGGGTTGAGGGCGGCATTTTCCGGGTCCTCAATAGGGAAGCCGTCAATTACGTAGAGGGGGGAATTGCTTTGGGTAAGGGAGTTGGCGCCCCTGATCACGATGTTAATGCCTTCGGCGCCGGGCTGCCCGTCGTTAGAAGACACCTGCACGCCCGCAATGCGGCCGGCCAGCGCCTGGTCAAAAGACTGTACGGGCGCTTTGGCAATGTCTTCCATATTTACGAGGCCTACGGAACCGGTGAGGTCTTTTTTCCGTACGGCGCCATAACCTACCTCCACTTCGTTGAGGGTGGTGGTGCTTTGAGAGAGCCGCACCTGGAGGGTAGTGCTATTGCCCACCCTCAGCTCGCGGCGGGTGTAGCCTACAATGGTGAACACCAGCGTATCCGAGGCGGCGGCCTGGATGTTGAAGCGGCCGCTGGCATCGGCGGAGCCACCAGTGTTGGTGTGTTTTACGCGGATGCTTACACCCGGTACAGGCTCGCCGGTTTGCGCATCGGTCACCGTGCCGCTGATTCGTTTACGGTCCTGCGCCTGCCCGCGGTAAAGAACGCCTAACAGCAGCAACAGGAGGAAAGGGATTCCCATTCGGCAACTATGCCGTTTACACGTAAGGTTCATACGGTATGTTTTTAATGAATTAAAATAATCAGCATCGTGCTTTTACTGCTCATAAGCAGGGCGGGGGAGGTTTTTCTCCCTTTGCAAACGTTTTCATACACGCAGATGCCTCATGCCCGTGTACGTACCCGTATTTTGTCAGTAAAAGTGCGATCTGTTTTACAGCAATTGCGTTTTTGTGATTCTTAAATGATTGTGAAAACCTGTCCGTTGTTGCTGAGCGCGTTGGCCTGTTCGTGAAATCAACATTTAACAGCAACCATCTTACATTTTGGTCAATAAGTGCGGGAATAATAAACGATGGACGAAAACGGGTACGTACACGAAAATAGGAAACAAGTTCAAAAAATGAAACTTTTTCACTTATTAATTTTTCTGAAGAACTGGGAAACGGGATTTTTTGGCAAAAAAACCGGCGCACCAGGGTAGTGCGCCGGTTTTTGAACATTTCCGGCCTAGAACAATTCCGGTTCTCCGCCCGTCTCCCGCCAGCCGGCGGCCTTTTTTTCTGCTACCAGCCGGTCTTTTTCCCGGCAGGCGTCCGCCGCATCCATACAGGTTTGCACCTGTATCTGCCCTTTTGTGCCGGTTTTGCCCTGCCGTATAAATAGCCGGGCGCCGCTGACGGCCGCTTCCCAGAACTTTTCGTTCCGGCCTTCTCCCAACAGCAGGCGGGTGGTGCCTTCCGGCACGGTTGGCTGCGGCAGCAGGCTGTTGAGCGGAGCCGCGCCGGGCGCCTTGCCCAGGTGCCTGAGCAGGTCTTCCATGACGCGCTGCGGCTGCAGCAGCCAGTCTTTCGCGTACACCGTAACGGTTTTCCAGCCAAAGTTCTCCAGGATGGCGGGGCGCTGGTAATATTGTTCCAGTACATTGGGGTGCTGGTAGTACTGGTCATCGTCTATGATAATGCTGAGCGCATAGGCATCGTCTTCCGGCTGCCGTTTTACGGCCAGGGAACACCTGAAACCGGACTGGCCCACCTGCTCGCTTACCGTAAAACCCTGCTGCTCCAGCTGCGCGCGCACCTCCTGCAATATAACGGTGCCGGCCGTACGGGAACGGGCGGCATGGCGGCCAGAGGAAAGCCCGTCCAGTATACCCGCCGCCGCGCTCATATTGCCCGCGCTCACCATTTCCGCATATTGCAGGAAACGGCGCAGGTAGTTAGCGCCGGCGTTGTACACGTTGGTGATCTGGTGATGGCGGATACTGCTCACCACGGCCATGTGTTTTTTAGCGCGGCTGAAGATCACGTTCAGGCGTTTTTCGCCGCCTTTTTTATTGATGGGGCCAAAGTTCATGGACATTTTGCCGCGGTGGTCAGGCGCGTAACACACGCTCATAATAATGATGTCCCTTTCATCTCCCTGCACGTTTTCCAGGTTCTTTACAAAGAGGCCGGTGAACTGCCCGTCTTCCGTCCGTTCCGTAGCGTCTTCCAGCAGTTCCTCAAACTTTTTGTCGTTCACGGCCAGCGCCTCCAGGGCGGTATTGATGGCATGCTGCTGCTCCTGGCTGAACGCCACAATGCCAATGCTTTCCGGCATTTTTTTGAACAGCAGCTCGCGCACCAGGTGGGCAATATAAGTTGCTTCGGCGGTGTTGCCCCGTTTGAGGTAAGTGCCGCCGGGCAGGTGGTGAAAGCTGATGCTCCGGTCTTGCAGCGCGGCGGCGTTAAACAGCGCGTCTGACGGTTCATTTACGCTGATGGCGGGTTTAGGCGCATCGTGAATGCTGCGGTCAGGAATAGTGAGCAGGGCCGCATCATAAAACGCGTGGTTGCTGAAGCTGATGAGCGTTTCAAAATGGCTGCGGTAGTGCCAGCCCAGCATGTAGCTGTTCATTTTGCGGGCGCCCTGCACCAGCAGGCTGTCTGCATCGGCGCTCAGTATTTCGTCTTCTTCATCTTCCCGCTCCAGGTCGTCCGGGTCACCGCTTTTGGCGGAGAAAAAGTCTGTGGGCGGCATTTGCCTGTCATCTCCCACAATAATGGTTTGCGGCGCGCGGTAGAGGGAGGGAACACCTTCTTCCAGCGTGATCTGGCTGGCCTCATCAAATATCACGGCGTCAAAGAAGGGCTGGTCAAGCGCCAGGGAATCGCTCACGCTGAGGGGGCTCATGAGCCATACGGGTTTCAGGTCTTTGAGCACCAGGCCGCTGCTGCGGCTGGTCAGCTCGCGGATGCTTTTGTACCGCATGCTTTTGGCAAATTCGTTTTCCAGTATTCTGCGGCCTTCCGCATAAGCGCGGGCATATTCCTGCTGCGTTTCTTCTATCTGCGAGGCGGCTTTTCCGCTGAGCTGCACGTGTTCTTTAAAGCGGCCGCGCACCTGTGCACGGATGTATTCCGCATTCAGGTCCAGCAGGGTATGGTAGCAATGCCGTACCTGTTCCACTGCGGTTTCCAGCGTTTGGCCGGTGGTATTGGCAAAGCCCTTGTTGTGGCGGTAAAAATGCCGCAAGGTTTTATGCGCCATGCCCGCTTCCATTTCTTGCGGCTCCCAGGGCAGGGAGCGCAGCGCCTGTTTGAGGGCGCCGGGCATGCCCAGGTAATTGCCCAGCGCCGGCAGCAGCTCCTCCAGCGCGGGCGCATTGAGGCGGATGCTTTCCAGCATGTCTGCCAGCGTGCGCAGGTTTTGCGGGGGCGCGTCCTGCAGTACCTGTTGCAGGTTTTGTTCCAGTTGGTGCAGCGCATCGTGCAGGCGTGCCAGTTGTATGACCGTTGCTTCCGCGCGCGGATGTTGCAGCAGGTATTGCAGTGCGGGCTCTTCCAGGTGCGCCCGCAGCCGTTCTATGGAAAGCCAGGTAAGGTCGAGGTTGTCTATACGGTACTGCTGCTGCGTGTTGCGGCGGGTATCTGCCGCCAGGCGGGTAGCGTCATATTCTTCTTTCAGCAGCAGCAAAAGCTGGCTGTAAACGGGCGGTACGCTGTGGCGCTGCAGATCGTACTGCGCGTGCAGGCGTTTTTTGAGCCCTCGCCAGTTGCCGGAAAGGAAACGCCAGAAAGAGCCTTCGTGCCGTTGCGCAATGGCCAGCGCCTGCAAGGTATCCTGCTCGCTGAATTTTTGCAGCCAGCCGGTATTTTTTGCGGCGGCTTGCTCCGCGGCCTGTTGCAACGCCCGGCATTGCTGCACGGCCTGCGCAAATTGCCTCGCTTCCGGGGTTTTCGGGTCTACCAGTAAAAGATTGCCGCTTTCCGCCAGGGGCAGCAACAGGGTGGCGTGGCGCACCAGCTGCCGCAGGGTATGCAGGTCTTCCGCTGTTATGGCGGCCGCCTGCAGCGTTTCCATGATACCTTCCAGCAGCCCGGTGCCGCGCGTTACCAGTGTTTGCAGCAGCGTGATGGGTTGTTCAGCGGCAAACACCTGCTCATTTACTTTACTGAGCGGGTGCGTGGCAAACACCGGCGCGGCGCCGCTTTCTTCCAGCGCTTCTCCCAGCAGCTCCACCATATTGCCGTATTGCAGCCATTGTTTGTAGTGCGGCACGGTTTCTTCTTCCGCCGCTTCTATAGCCCGCAGCTGCGGCCGGAGGGCCAGCAGCCTTTCCATCAACGCCCTGATGCCCAGGCCCGCATGTTCCTGCTCCTGCGCGTGGGTATCGTGAAAGTGCTGGAGCAGCTGCAGTTGTTGCTGCAGGTTATGCAACAAGGCGTTGCGTTTGAGGGTAATGCTGTGCCCGTCCGGGCCGGGTTTGACAAAGGCCTCATACGTATGTTTCAGGTCTTTGATAAAAGTGCGTTTATCTCCCTGGCTGTCATGAATGTAACAGCACAGCTCATCCAGCCCCTGCTGTTTCAGGCGGTGATACACCACGTCCAGCGCCGCGCGTTTTTCGCATACGAACAGCACCTGTTTGCCGCGCGCTACAAAATCCGCGATGAGGTTGGTGATGGTCTGGCTTTTACCGGTACCCGGCGGGCCCTGGATGATATAACTTTCGCCGTTGCGGGCTTGCGTAATGGCCTGCGTTTGCGTAGGGTCCGCCTGTATCACGTGAAACCATTCTTCCGGCAGGGCGGTAGCGGCGGCCTCTTCACGCAGGGGGCGGGGCTGTGCGTTGAAGAGCTGCTCAAACACCGGGTGCTGCTGCGGCTGGTCCAGCACAGCATTATAATCCTGCACCAGGCTCATTTTTTTATAGTTGAAATTGCCCAGTACCACATGGCAGGTATCAAACTCCCAGCGGTAGGGGTTGTGTTGCCCTTCCGCCATTTCAAACAGCTCGTGCTCCGCGGCGGGAACGGGCTGCGGGTCTTCTTTCCGGAGTTTCTGATGGTATTGCTGCAGCGTTTCCCGCGCTTCTTTGTAGATCAGCCGTATCCTCGGCTTCTGCATGTATGGCAACACGATGCCGCGGTTGGCGCCTTCTACCTGTACCTGCAGCTGGCGGTGGAACTGCTCCACGCTCATTTCCTCAAGGTCAACCATATCCGGCAGCACAATGCCGTACAGCTCCCGCAACTGGTTGGCCAGCACGGGGTTCACCTCCGCGTTGTTGTCTGTAACGCTCAGCACGTACTGGTCTCCGGCGGCCTGTTTTTTCTTTTTCAGTTCAACCGGTATCAACAGCAGGGGGCTCAGGATGCTTTCTTCCGGTTCTTCCGGCAGGTTGTACCATTTCAGGAAAGCCACTACCAGCTTGAGCTGGCTGAAGCCATATTCCTGCACATCGCGCCGGGCTTCCAGCCGTATCTTATTGAGCACGGCGGGCAGGTAGGGATGGTCTTCGAAACGGAGATATTTGTTGAGAGACAGCTCCTGCATGCCCGTTACTTTTTCCGCCACTTCCTCGTTCCAGGTAAACAGCAGCTCCGGGCGGATGCTCTGATGATGCAGCACCATGGGCACGCTGCTGAGGGTAAGGTTGGCAAAGCGCGCATTGGGCTTGTAGTAGAGCAGGCGGTTGCGGCGGCTGGTATCGAACAGGCGGTTGCGGAGCTTGTTCAGGATGAACGCCTGCCGTTCTTTCCGTTCATGATGCACCCAGCCGGCCAGCTCGCTGAGATCTGTCTGTTTTTCCGGGTCAAAGTCGCGGTAATTCTCCAGGCGGTGAATGGCCTCCTGCAGGTCTTGCGTACGCTGCGCCCGGTCCAGCTCCGTCATTTCGGTGATCAGGGTGCCTATAGCGGGGTGCAAATGCTGATGGCGCAGCGGGTGCAGGCGTTGCTGCGCCAGTTCGTCCAGCTGCTCCGGGTCATACAGGTTGAGACCCAGGGCCATACCGGCCATCACCTGACCCAGGCAGAAAATATCCGTTTGCGCATCGTGATGGCCCAGCAGTATTTCGTAGCTGCTGTAGCCGGGTATGTAGGCCGCATGCCGGACCGGCTGCTGCGGGTCTTTCTGTATCAGCAGGTTGACGGCCTTCTCACTGTCTGCCGCCAGCTTCACTTTGTCTACCACTTCCAGGTGCGGGTTGTGCGCGCTGAAAAGGGCGGCTACACGTTCTGGCGCGTCTTGCGGAGGGCGGGCCAGCAATTCGTCCGTTTGTATGGCGCGGTGGCTGACCAGCAGCGCGTCCTGGTCAAAGGCCGCTACCAGGCCGGCTTCATGGATGCGTTGTACCTGTCTGAAAAGGGGGAGTACGGCTGCAATTACATCGTCCGTTGTATAGTTCCCGTGTTGAAAGGCAGTGGTGAGGAACTGCCGGAATAAGATCGTCGTCAAAGTAAAATATTATGCTGAAAAGAGTAAGCCGGCATAGCTGACAGCCTGCTCAAAATTACCGATTTCCGTTTAGCGGGCACAAGGCAGGGAGATACATTTTTCCGGTTTGTTGCGGGATTTGCCCCACTCGTCGCATTCCGGCCGCAAGTACTTGTGCAGCAAGATATTTTGCACAAAAAACAGCGGATATGAAAACCTTCTGCATCTTTTTTCTGCTCGCCATTACGGCTTCTTATAACGCCTTTTCGCAACAGATTATTGGCAGGGTGACAGATAAAAACGGTCACCCGCTGGAAGGGGCCGGTGTGGCCATTGCCGGCACAGTAGACGGCGCCACTACAGACTCCACGGGCGCCTTCCGGTTCCAGACCCGCGCCGGCGGCGCGCTCCGCCTGCAGGTGAGCTACCTTGGCTACAAAACCCGGGAAATGCCGATACAGGCGGGCATACCCGTAACGGTAAAACTGGAAAGAGACCCCGCCACCCTGGAGCCGGTGGTGGTATCTGCCGGCAGCTTTATGGCGGGAGACAAAAGTAAAGGCGCGGTGATGACCGCCATGGACGTAGTGTCTGTTGCCGGCAACGGCGGGGATGTTGCCAATGCCGTGCGTACCCTGCCCGGCGCGCAGCAAATAGGCGAAAGGGAAGGGCTTTTTGTGAGAGGCGGCACCGGTCTTGAAACCCGGCAATTTATAGACGGCACGCTGGTGCCGCAACCCTATTTTGCTTCGCTGCCCGGTTTGCCGCAATTCAACCGTATCTCTTCTCCTTTTTTGTTTGACGGCATTGTGTTCAGCAGCGGCGGTTATTCAGCGCTCTATGGCCAGGGCCTCAGCGGGGCGCTGGTGCTGGAAACGCAAGACCTGCCGGACAAATCGTCCGCCGTTATCGGCATTTCACCCATGGTAGCCGTTGCCGGCGTACAGCGCCTTGCCCCAAACAAACGCAGCAGCTTCAGCCTCAACACCCGTTATATGACCTGGGAGTATTATGCGCGCCTTGTACCGCAAAACCCGGAGTATGCGGAAGGGCCGGCCTATTCCATTACGGAAGCCAACCTCAGGGCCAAAACCGGGAAAACGGGCCTGCTGAAAGTATACGCCAATTTCGGCTATCACCATGCCGGCCTGTACCGCAAAGATGTGGACAGCACGGCGCTGCGCAACGGCTTTATGTCTGAAGACCGCAACCTGTACGTGAACATCAGCCACCGCAGCACGCCGGGAAAACACTTGCGGCTTGACCTGGCTGGCGCCTTCAACCATAACGCAACGGATATACGAAAAACAGTAACAGACGCCTTCAAGCACCCCGTACACATCCCGCATGCGCCATACCTCCGGAAAGAAGGGGACAGCAGCGTAACGGATAACTTTGCCCAGGCGCGCGCCGTGCTCAGCCGCTATTTTCCCGGCAACCAGGTATTGCGCGCGGGCGGCGAAGTACAACTGGGCTGGCATGATGAGCTGTACGCGGCCTTTGCGGAGATGGAATGGACGCTGACCACTTCGCTGGCGCTGCGCACCGGCTTGCGGTTTGAGCACTCCCGCCTGCTGCGGGACGCGGTGCTGGCCCCGCGGCTCAGCCTCGCCTACCGCCTGGGCAACGGCTCACAACTGAACGCGGCCTACGGCGTCTTTTACCAGAAAGCGGACAACCCTTACCTGCTGGCCCACCCGGAGATGCCGCAGGCCAGGGCTACGCACTACATCCTGAATTACCTGCGCCACGGCAATAACCGCCTCTTCAGGGCGGAGCTGTTTTACAAACAATACGACCGCCTGCTGAAAACAACAGGCCAGCCCGCCATGAACGGCAGCGGCCACGCAGAGGGGTTTGAATTTTTCTGGCGCGATAAAAAAAGTATTCCCCTGCTGGACTACTGGGTGAGCTATTCTTACCTGCATACCAAAAGGGAGCACCTCAACTACCCGGGCATGCTGGCGCCCTCCTTTGCCGCTCCGCATACGCTGTCTGTAGTGGCCAAACGTTTTTTTGAGCCCATCCGCACCAGCGTGAACCTCTCTTATGCCTATGCGGCAGGCCGCCCGTACTACGACATTTCAGCAACCGGCCAGTTACGGGACAAGGGTACCACCAAGGCATACAGCGTATTGAACCTCAGCCTTGCCCACATGCTGTCCCTGTTCCCGCAATGGAAGGAAAAAGATTTTACAGTGATCGCGTTCGGCGTAAACAACGTGCTGGGTACCAAGCAGGTATTTGGTTACGAATACAGTTTCAACGGGGCCAACAAAGTACCGCTAACACTCCCGGCTACACGCAATTTCTTCATTGGCATCTTTATGAGCCTGGGAATAGACAGAACGGAAGACTACCTCAACGAAAATTTATAATAAAACCACATAACATGAAAAAGATCATTGTATTCATCATGATGTTGCTGCCCGTAGCGGCATCCGCCCAGGAACCCGCAGCACAGCAGCTTGCCACCGCCGTAGCCCGGCTCAATACCGCGCAAACCGGCGCGGAGTACCAGCAACTGGCCAACCAGTTCCAGCGGCTGGCGGCGGCCTCACCGGAGCAATGGCTGCCTGTTTATTATGCGGCCGTTGCCAACATGCGGCTGGCTTTCCTGAACAAGGAGAAAGCCATGCTCTTCAGCGCCCAGGCCGAAGCGCAGATCAAACAAGCGCTCGGTCTCGTTAAAAAAGCCGGCGGCAACCCGAAAGACGCGTCTGAAGTGTACACCGTATACAGTTTTATTGAACGCAGCAGGGTAGAAGCAGACCCTATGGTGAACGGCCGCAAGTATGGCCCCAAAGCCGGCCAGTACCTTGCACAGGCCCGCCAGCTGGACCCGCAGAACCCGCGCGCGCTTTACCTGGACGGTCTCATTAAATTCCAGACCCCGGCCATGTGGGGCGGAGACAAACAGAAGGCCAAAGAATTGCTGGCAGCCGCCCTGCAGCAGTTTGAAGCAGCCCCGGCTTCGGCTGAAGCGCCGCAATGGGGGAAAACCGACTGCAAGAACATGCTGGAACAGGCAAAATAATATTCGTGTTAAATATGCTTTAAAGCTGTTCACTATTTACAATACTGTGGAAATAAAATGATTAGCCGTGAATGAAAAGATACAGGATCAGTGCAGTGCTACCAGCGGCACAGGAGGATGGCGAACAGGCCTTCAATATTTGCGTTTTGACCACACAAATAACGGTTTGTTCGCTTTTGCCCCTGCGCGGGCCTTGTTTTCCACTAAAACTAACGTGATATGAAAGCATCTACAGAAAGGAAGATCATCCGCTGGCTGCACATCATCCTGAGCATACCGGTGATAGGATATATCTACGGGCCGGTGGCCACTATACCGAACGCCGCTTCGGCGGTGCGGTGGGCATTTTTTCCGCTGATCGTGCTCTCGGGCCTGTGGCTCTGGAAAGGGCCGTGGCTGAAAAAGCGGTGGCAGGGAAAGGCGGTGCGGCGGTGAGCCTGTTATGCGGTGAACTGCAGCTCGCTCAATCCTTTGTACAGGCCTTCTTCCTTGCCCATCAGCTCTTCGTGCGTGCCGGCCTCTACTACGCGGCCTTTGTCAAGCACCAGTATCATGTCTGCGCGGCGTACGGTGGAGAGGCGGTGGGCGATCACTACGGAGGTACGGCCGTGCATGAGCTTGTCCAGCGCGTCCTGCACCAGCCTTTCAGATTCGGAGTCCAGCGCGGAGGTGGCCTCATCCAGGATGAGGATGCGCGGGTCTTTCAGCACCGCGCGGGCAATGGCAATACGCTGGCGCTGGCCGCCGGAGAGCTGAATGCCGCGTTCGCCCACAATGGTATTGAGGCCTTCGGGAAATTGCAGGATGAACTCCCAGGCGTTGGCCTGCCGCGCGGCGTGTACAATTTCTTCTTCTGTGGCGGCGGGGTTACCGTAGGCGATGTTTTCGCGGATGGTGCCGCCAAACAGGAACACGTCTTGCGGCACTACGGCCATCTGGTTGCGCAGTGTGGAAAGGTCATATTGCTGCGCATCTTTTCCATCAACGAGGATGCGGCCCTGCACGGGGTCATAGAACCGGAGCAACAGGTTAACGATAGTGCTTTTGCCCGCACCGCTGGGGCCTACAAGGGCCACTTGCCAGCCGGGCGCCACGTGAAAGCTCACATCCTGCAGTACGGGAATGTCTTTGCGGGAGGGGTAGTGGAAGCCGGTGTGCTCAAACCGGATATCTCCGGCAATAGCGGGGGCCCTTTCCGCCGGGGGAAGCGGGCGAATGTCCTCAACCGGTTCATCATGTATTTCCAGCAGGTTCTCAGACGCGCCCAACGCGCGTTGCAGGCGGGTGTAGATCTCCGCCAGCCCGCTGATGGAGCCGCCAATGAAACCGGAATATAAAATGAAAGAAAAGAGCTGGCCCACTTCAATATCTCCCGAGGCCATGAGCATGGCGCCTTTCCAGATAACGGCCGTCATGGCGCCAAAGAGGCCCAGTATCAGGAAGGAGACGAACGCGCCCTGGTAGGCGCCCGCTTTTACACCGGTGGCGGCGGCCTCGTCCGTTTTCTTTTTATAGCGGCCTATTTCAAAAAACTCGCTGGCAAAGGCTTTGACGTTGAAAATGCCTTGCAGCGTTTCTTCCACAATGGTGTTCGATTCCGCCACCTGTGCCTGCACCTGTTTGGAAAACTTCCGGATAAACTTGCCGAACACCACGGCCAGCACGCAAATAACGGGCACAACGGCCAGCATGAACAGCGTGAGCTTCCAGGAGGTAACGGCCAGCAGGGCTATGCCGCCGGTAATGATGATCAGCTGCCGGAGAAACTCCGCCAGGGTGGTGGTAAACATGTCCTGCAACTGGGAAATGTCTGAGGAAATACGGCTGTTCAGCTCACCCACCCGGCGCTCCGCAAAAAATTTCATGGGCAGCCTGATAAGGTGGTTATAGGTGGCCTGCCGCAGGGCGGCGAGCGTTTTTTCTGTAACGGACACAAAAATACGGATGCGGAAGTAGGAGAAAAGGGACTGGAGAATGAGCACGGCGGCCAGCAGCAGCCCAATGCGGTCCAGTTGCTCCAGCAACTGCCCTTTATGGCCGGCGTCTACCAGGTCTCCCAGCAGTTTGGGAAAAGCCAGGCTGGCGCCGCTGGAAAGCAGCAACATCAACAGGCCCACGGCAAATTGCCAGCGGTAAGGTTTGGCGTATTCATAGAGGCGTAGGGCCTTTCGTATCCCGGTCAGCGAAATTCTTGCACGTTTCTGCGGTTGCTCCATAGTCGAAATTAAGGTATTCCTTATGGAGTAGACGAGCGGCGGCGGGAAATATTGTATACGGTCATCAAAAGAAAAACTACTGTTTCACCTGCCAGTATACACACATACCGGAGGGAGCTGTGCCAGAACTCGCCCGTCATCCAGAAATAAAAGGCCACCGGCAGGGTAACCGCCAGGCCCAGGAAAGCCAGCAGGAACTTGGTGTTCACCGCAAACGAATAGCCGGCAAAACCGCCTTTGGCGGGGCGTTGCCGCATTTTTTGCAGGCAGTAAATATTCTCGTATACATCCGCCGCCCAGGCTATGCCCTGCAAGGCGGCCACCATCCAGAAAAAATACTCGCCATTGCCGGTTTTGGCGCCGATAATGATACAAAGCAGGGCCGTGGCAGGGTAGAGGCCCAGCATAAACAGGAAATCTACCCAAAGATGGGTTTTCAGCGCCCGGCGGGCTATTGGCTGCAGGCGGCCAATGAGGGTGTCCATTTCCGCTTCGGAGGCGGGGAACTGCAGGTCAAAAATGGAGAACGGCTGTTCTTCCCCGCTGCCGGTACGGCGGTGAAACTTCCGGGCCAGCCGGTTGAGCCAGAGGGCAGCGGCCAGCATCAGGCCAAAACAAAGCACAAAATAGAAACGCGGGTCTGTCATCTTATTTCTTTTTCTTGCTTTTGGTTAAAATATTGGATACCCCGCGCATGTCTTTGCCGGAGGTGTTAACGGCCTGGTGTACCACAATGCGGGCGGTTTTGTATTCTTCCCAGTTAAAGTCTTCCAGCAAGAACTTGCCGGCCGCCTGCGCGCCGAGCACAAACAGCTCGCGCTGCTTGTCTGACGGGATATTGAAGTCCAGCCAGTTGTATGCATGCACATCGATGACGCCAATGCCTTTGCGGAACAGGCTGTTCTTGAGCAGGAAATCCTTGTCGTAGTAATACCGCACGGTATTGAACAGCTTGCCCAGGTAATCGGCCAGGCCCAGGTTGTCTGCCTGGTTCAGCGTATTGTCCGCCGGCGTGGCGTCGTTCAGCTCAATGCCGAGGGTAGGCAGGCGGGGAATGGTCACTTCCGGGTTATAGAGGATGTTGATGGGGAAGTTGGACAGTACGCCGCCGTCAACAAAACGCACGGCGGTGGGAATGTCTTCCGGTTCCATCAGCAGGTGGTTGCGCCAGTGCGTCTGGACAATGGGCAGCTCCCGGGGAATGTTGCGGATAATGTGAGACTCGAAAAAGATGGGGATGCTCATGGAGGCGCGCACAAACTCCGCCGGGTGCAGCTCCTGCTGGTTCTCGCGGAAGAGGTTCCACATTTTCGGGAACTCTATCTTGTTCTGGGTAATGATGTCTGAGGTGATGAGGGTGATGTCTGGCCGCAGGCCCCTGGTGGGGTCATCTCCCAGGCTGCGGTCTGTTTCTACGTTGCGGATGTGGAGGCCTTCCGGCATTTTGCCGGATACGCGCTCCAGGTCTTCGATGGTCTGCACGCCGTTTTCGGCCATGATCATCTTGATCCAGTCCGTAAAGTTCTTGCCGGGGTTGATGCCGAAGCCGCGGTTCTTGAGGCGGGAAATGAGGTAGCTGCCATAACCCGCTGCCAGCGCAAGGCCCAACAGCATCATACCTGTAAGGATATAAGACACCAGCGCAATACCGTTAAACACGGGGTAATGATGGCGCAGGCCGGTGCTTACCACATCCGTCAGCAGCAGGGCGGCCAGTGCAATGCCCACGCGGCGGGCGCCCTTTTTGATGCGCCGGGCAAAATGTTCTGTTTTGATCACCCATTTGATGAGCTTCTTCGCAAAGGGGTGGCCGTCTACAAAATCAAAAAAAGGTTTGTTGCAGAGATACTGGAGGATGCGCTCGGATTTGGTGAGGCCGGCGGCTTTGTCTTCCCGCACCACGGCCAGCAGCGTGGTGTTGATGGCTCCCGCGCTGGTACCTGCCAGCCGCATGAAGCGGATGCCTGCTTTTTCAAGAATGTAGGTATACCCAACCAGCGCTACGCCCAGCACACCGCCGCCTTCCTGTACCAGGTGCACATACTGGCGCCCGTCTTTATCAAGAGTGTCTGATATGACCAGTTGCTCGAAACGCTCTCCGAACCGGTTTTTCAGTGCATCGAGTACCGCGGTCACTTCCGGCGCCTGGGTGAAGTATTCAGGCCCCGGTTTTTGAGTGAAAGACATGGCAGATAGTTTTTGGGGGTGTTAACAGATATTCACCAAATTACGGCATAACGGGGATAATAACAAGCGGGATAACACACGGCGAAGGGCGGCTGTATCAAGCTGAAATATCAATCCACCTGTAGCTGGTTTGCGGCAGAAAAAACGGCAGGGGAAAATATTGCCGTAAACGGCCCTGCTTATTCAAATGCCCTGAAACCTTTATGCTGCGCCAGCGCCAGCATTTCCTTGTCTCCACTGCTGTCTCCGTAAGCGTAAATGGCATGGAAAGTGGTGAGGTGAACGGCTTCCCTGATCCTGCATACTTTTTCATCGCCGTTGCAGTTGCGGCCGGTGAGCAGCCCGGTGAGCAGCCCGTTCTTCACCTCCAGCACGGAGCCCAGGCAGGGGATGCCCAGCGTATTGCTCCAGGGCGCCACCCAGTTTTCAGCAGAAGCGGTAACAATGTACACTACGTGGCCCTCGGCCTTATGCCAGGCCAGCGCGTTCAGCGCCTTGGGCCGCAGTATGGCGGGCAGGCGTTTTTCGCAAAAAGCGTTGCAGGCCTGCTGGAACTGCGTAGCGGGCATATTGCGGAAAAAGTATTTCAGCACTATTTCTTTCATCCGCTGGTTGGAGATCATCTTCATTTTGAACATCACCAGCAGCGGGCTGAGCACGGCCATGCCGGCATAAAACGCTGCATCGCCTTTCTGGAAACGGATGATCTCGAACAGCGTGTCTTTGCTGGTGATGGTACCGTCAAAATCAAAAAATGCGATCACGTTCTTCACAGCTTGAGTTTTTTGAAGATAAACTCCGGGATGCTTTTGATAATGAGCATGATGTAGCGCCAGAACCACCGGGTATAGATCACGTTCTTTTTACGGGCGGCGGCCTTGAACACATCTTCCGCTACCTGCTCCGGTTTGGCGGTAAGCAGGGGAGGAAGGGTGAGGTTTTCCGTCATGCGGGTGTACACAAAACCCGGTTGCACGCTCATAACGTGTACGCCTGCATGAAACAGCCGGTTGCGCAGGCCTGACAGGTAGGCGGTAAAGCCCGCCTTGGCGCTGCCGTACAGGTAATTGCTCATTCTGCCCCGCTCTCCGGCTACAGAGCTGATGCCGATGATGGCGCCGGTTTTGCGGGCGGCCATGTCTTCCGCCACAATATTGAGTATGGATACGGCGCCGGTGTAATTGGTATGTAAAATGCGGGCGGCTTCTTCCCAGTGCTGCTGCCCTTTTTCCTGGTCTCCCAGGTAGCCGAACACGCAGATCACCACATCGGGCCTGGCGGGCAGGGATTGATAAAAAGCGGCGTGGCTGTCAAAATCCAGCGCGTCAAAACTGTGGGCGGTAGCCGCCACGTTGTGCCTGATCTGGAAGTCCTGCTGCAGGGTATGCAGCTCTTCCGGCCGGCGGGCCGCCAGCTGTACCGCGTATTGCGCCTGTGCGTATCTGCGGGCTATTGCCACAGCCATATCTGAGCCTGCGCCGAGTATTAGTACCGTAGGTGTCATCTATTCAAAAAATACTTTGTTAGTAGGCAAATAAATAATTACATAAAAACTCAGTATCCACAGGAGAATGGTCAATTGAATGAAGCGGTCTTTGTACAGGATTTTGGTGGGGGAGCCCGTATTGTTGTCTACGTAGGCGATCTGCAAATATCGCATTAATCCGGCAATTACAAAAATGCTGGTGTAGTACAGGCGGTAGGTATTAAAACGTTCCATGGTGGCGGGCGCCATGGTATACATGATATAAGCTACTATGATAACGGCAGATACCAGGGCCAGGGACGTGTTGAGAAAATCCATGTTGTACCCTTTGGAGGCTTTGCGCAGGTCTTTGCCGGAAGCCATTTTGAGCACAATATCGTCCCGCCGCTTGGCCAGCGCCATAAAGAGGGCCAGCAGGAAGATCATGAGCATCAGCCATTCAGACACGGCCACGTCAGACGCAACGCCACCGGCTTTGATGCGCAGCACAAAACCGATAGACACAATAAACACGTCCAGGATGGAAATATTCTTCAGCCCGAAAGAGTAGGCCAGGTTGAGCAGGAAATAAATGGACAGTACAAACGCGAACTTGGGGCTGATCATCCACGCCCCGCCGAAACCCACAACTACCAGTACGGCAAAAATGGCGAGGGCCGCATTTTTAGATACAGCGCCGGAAGCAAGGGGGCGCTTTGATTTTTCAGGATGGGCCCGGTCTGCTTCAATATCCCGGTAATCATTAATAATGTAAATGCTGCTGGCCAGGAGACTGAAGCAGGCAAAAGCACCGACGAGCACCAATACTTTATCGAAATCGAACATCTGGCCGGCAAAAAACAGCGGAATAAACAGGAAGAGATTTTTGGCCCAGTGTTTCGGCCTCAACAATTTTAAGTATTGCACGGGGATTAAACTTTATTGCGCAGCAAGTTACAATGAATTTGAGGATTTGTAGCTATTTTTGCACTCTTTAATATTATAATATCATTATTTGTAAACTGCCCCCGCATGAATGGTCCCTTTTTGACACAGCGCAGAGCCACCATTATTGAATGTATTTTAATTATCGGCCTCGCCCTTGTACCGTTATTTGCCACTTTCCCTTACCGTGTAAACATCTTTTTATCGTGGGAGGGCGCTTACCGCCTGTCTGAAGGACAGATGCCTTACCGCGATTTCGGTACGCCGCTGGGTGTTGGTTTCTGGCTGATGCCGGCGCTTTTTTTCAAATTGTTCGGGCCTTACCTGGTATCGCTTGTGAAAGCGCAGGTGCTGCTTAATATCATCGGCGGTTTTTCATTCCGTTCCATCCTGAAAAGTGTAGGCGTACCCGTTGGCGTGCGCGTACTGGCCGTGCTGGTGTTCGTGCTGTCTTATTCTTTCCCCAACTTCTGGCCGTGGTATAACAACACCGTGATCATTTACCAGTTGGCGGGCCTCGCTTTGTTGCTGAAAGGCCTGAACGGCGGTAAATGGCGCTGGGCAGCCATTTTCGGCGCTGCTTTTTTCACCTTCCTGAGCTTTTTCACCAAGCAGGACGGCGGCGGGCTGGCCATGCTGCTGTGCCTGGCCCTGCTGGGTTACCATAGCCTCCGCCACAAACGCTGGCAGGAGCTGGCGGCATTTCTCGGCAGTTACGCAGTGGTGGCGCTGGCCTTCATTTTACCGTTTGTTCCACACGGTTTCGGGTACTGGTTCAACCATGGGCAGCCGCCGCACAACTCCCGCCTGTCTGTCAAGGATATCATAGACGAGTTCCTGGTGGCCTCCCAATGGCTGAAGTTTTACCTGGTGCTGGTGATATTGCTGATAGCGCCCGCGCTGCGGGATGTGAAGGCGCTGTGGGCAGACAGCCGTAAAATGATGTTCATCCTCCTTACCATCGGCATTATTGCGGAGGCCAGCCTCTTCCAGGTAACCAGCTATACGCCGCCAGACAACAACATCTTTTTCCATGCATTCGCTTTTGCTTTCATTTTCACCCAGCTCAGCCAGCTGTTGCAGCTTAAAACGGACAGTTTCAGGCCCTTCCTGGCCGGCGCCGTGCTGGTGGGGCTCTGGTGGTCCGGAGCTTTCTACAAGTACGTAGACCGCATCCTGAGCCGTATTCTGCCCGCGCCGGTGACCGCTGTGGCAGGCGGGGAAAACGTGATCTCCCGCAACAATTTCATGCTGCATGAAGATACTACGGACGTGCCCACCTCCGAATGGATCTTTTCCAGCCTGCCCGAGTTCAAAAAGATCTATATGCCGCCCTCCACGGTGCAAGGTATGGACAGGCTGATGAACTTACCGGAAGTGAAAACCAAAGGCAAGGAACTGAACATATTGAACCTCACTGAATTAACTCCACTGAAACATAGTATCGGTTACAAGGAGGAAATTGGCCATGATATTCCCCTCTGGCACCACCTGGGCGTGGGCATGTTCAACCGGCAGCTGGCGGCGTACCAGGAAAGGATCGCGCGGAAGGAGTATGACATTGTGCTGTATGAATATGCCCCCACGCTGAACAACTTCTTCCCGTTTGCCCTGCGAGACGACCTGAAGCGGCACTACCGGCAGGTAGACAGTTTTCTGGCGCCCCGCCGGCCCACGAACGCAACTATTGAAGTGTATATAAAATAAAAAGCGCTTACCTTGCGGCTCTTTTCCTGAATAACCGCAAGCCGAAACCATGCAGCGCAGCAGCAACAAGTCTACTTTGATACTGGCTCTGGGCCTGGTGTACATCCTTTGGGGGTCTACCTTCCTGGGCATGAAAATAGGCGCTGAAATATTACCGCCCTTCCTGCTGACCACCCTGCGCTTTATATTGGCCGGCAGCATTATGCTGGCGTTCGGGCTGTGGAAGGAAAAAGAGCGGCCCAGCGCCCGGCAGTGGGCCAATGCCGCTATTGTTGGCGTATTGCTGATAGGCATCGGCAACTCCAGTGTAGCGCTGGCCGTTACGGTAATGCCCTCCGGCATGGTGGCCCTGTTCATTGCGGCGCTGCCGGCGTGGTTCATTTCGCTCGACTGGGCTTTTTTCAGCAGAAAGAGACCGCAACCGCTCACGTTGTGGGGGCTTTTTCTCGGCTTTACAGGCCTCTTCTATATTTTCGACCCTTTCCATCTTTTCACCGCCGGCCCCACGGCCAGCCGCAGCATTCCGCTCTGGCCCATACCGCTGCTCACGCTTGGCTCCCTGGCCTGGGCGCTGGGTTCCCTGCTGTCTCCCCGCATGAACATGCCCAAACAGATGACCGCTTCCGGCATACAAATGCTGGCGGGCATGCTGGTGGGGCTGCTGCTGAGCGTATGCCTGGAATTGCAGAACTGGCACAAATTCGGGGAAATGACGGTCCGCACCTGGAGCGCGGTAGCGTACCTGGTGGTGTTCGGCTCCCTGGTGGGCTTTACGGCCTATAGCTGGCTGGTGAACAACGCCCCGCCGCAGCTGACGGCTACCTATGCTTATGTAAACCCGGTGGTGGCCATCTTCCTGGGGTGGCTGATACTGGACGAGCAATTGTCTGCCCAATCGCTCACCGGCTCTGCTATTGTAATTGCGGGGGTGGTGCTGATGACGTTGAAGAAGAAATAGAACGGCTTATTTGGCCAGTTCCACGTCAAACTGTGTAATGGCGCCCTGCTGCAGCAGGCTGTTGTTCAGCAGTTCCATTTTGGGCATGGTGCCCGTCACTTCATATTTACCTTCGAGCATGCCCGTTCCCACCCGGGTGGTGGATATCTTTTTTACAATACTGCAATAGCGGGTAAATAACGCTTCCAGCTCAGCCGTGCTCATGGCGGCCTCCTGGTATTGGATGGCGTAATATTTCCTGTCCCGGCGGCGGTTAATGACATTCTCCACATAAGAGAGCCCCCACAGCACAAAAAGCGTGATCGCTACAGCCGTTCCCGCCAATGCGTACGCCCCGATGCCAATGGCCATGCCAATGGCGGCGGAGATCCAGATGGTGGCGGCCGTAGTAATACCGTCTACGGTAAACCCGCCCCTGAAAATAACGCCCGCCCCAATAAAGCCTACGCCGGTGAGAATGTTGGAGGCCACCCGGTCTCCCGTAGTGCCCGGCATATGGCTGCCAACAATGGTAAATAGGGCGGAGCTGACGCAAATCAGCGCAATGGTGCGGATACCGGCCGCCTTGCGCTGCACCTCCCGCTCGAAACCCAGTAAAAAACCCGCTACCATGGCAGCCAGCAGGCGGATGAACATTTCTTCGCTCAGGAACATGTAAAAAAGATTTAATCAACAAACACCGGGCACAGGAATGCCGTTCACAGACAGCAGGCTGTCCAGCCGCAATACCAGGCCATTATCCAGCTGCAAAAATTCTGCCTTGTTCAGCGTGTAGAGGTTGCGGATGCGGGCGGTCACTTCCTGCTGCTGGCCCTGGCCGTCGGTAAAGGCTATAACGCAGAGGGTCTGCATGGTGGCCCAGGCCTCCAGGCGGTCATAATAGTTGCAGTCAATAGGCTGGTATGGCATTTCCGGTGTTCCCATAAATTGGTTTTCAAAATTACGCTGTGGTGGACTATTTTTGCAGCACTGAAAAAATAAAAAATATTCCGGCATGTTAGAGTCTACATTTAAATTTCCCCATCAAACCGCTTTTTATAAAGGCAAGGTACGGGATGTATACACCATTGAAGATAAATGGATGGTGATGTTCGTAAGCGACCGCATATCCGCATTTGACGTGGTTTTGCCCCGCCCCATTCCTTACAAGGGGCAGGTATTGAACCAGATTGCGGCCATTATGCTGGATGCCACCAAAGATATTGTGCCCAACTGGGTAAAGTCCGTTCCGCTGCCTAACGCCACTGTAGGGTTGAAATGTGACACATTTCCGGTAGAAATGGTGGTGCGCGGCAACCTGACCGGGCATGCCTGGCGCACGTACAAGAGCGGCAAACGCGAGCTGTGCGGCGTGGCGCTGCCGGAAGGGCTGAAGGAGAACGACTATTTCCCGTCACCCATAATTACCCCCACCACCAAAGCGCATGAAGGGCACGATGAGGATATTTCCCGTGAGGAGATCATTGCCCAGGGCCTGGTAAGCAAGGAAGACTACGAAAAACTGGAAAAATACACCCTGGCGCTGTTTGAACGCGGGCGCGAGCTGGCGGCCAAACGCGGCCTCATACTGGTAGATACCAAATATGAGTTTGGTAAAATAGGCGATACCATTTACCTGATAGACGAGATCCACACGCCAGACTCCAGCCGTTACTTTTACGCGGAAGGGTACGAGGCAAAACAAAAGGCCGGCGAGCCGCAGAAGCAGCTGAGCAAGGAGTTTGTGCGCGAGTGGCTGATGGAAAACGGCTTCCAGGGTAAAGAAGGGCAGCAGGTACCGGAAATGACAGACGCGTTCATTGACAGCGTAAGCAACCGGTATATTGAGCTGTTCGAGAATATCACGGGGCAGCAGTTCAAGAAAGAAGATGTGTCTCCGGCGGATGCGGAGCAAAAGATACTGGATACGCTGAAGAGCTTGTAATACGGAAGGAGCGGGGTGACCCGCTCCTTTTTATCTTCACCCTCAATACAAATTTATCTCCACCCCTCAATACAAAATAAACCCCTTCAATTTCTTCTCCTTTTCGATCCGGATATCCTTGCCGGATACCGCCACGATCCCTTCCTGCCCCCATTCGTTCAGCACTTTGAAAAGCGTTTCGTAGGTAGTGCCCGCGTAGGAGGCAATATCCTGTTTGGTGAGCAGGTTATTGATGTTCCCGCCCGCGTCCGTGCCAAAAACCTGGCGGATGGTAAGCAGTGCTTCCGCAATGCGGCCTTTCACGTCCATATGCACCATGTTGCGCATTTTGTGTTCCGCTTCCTGCAGCTCCCCGGCATACAGCATCATCATGCTGATAGCCAGGCCGTTATTCACTTTCAGGCTGGACAGGAAAAATTCCGTGGAGATGCGGCAGGCGCTGCCGGCTTCCAGGGCGGTGGCGGTAACGGGGAAATGCTGTTCCTTGCCCATGCCGCGGTGGCCCAGCACATCGCCGGGCGCGGCAAATTTGATAATGAGGTCTTTGGCCGCTCCCCATTGTTTATGCACCTTGATGGTGCCGCCGTGCAGAAAATAAAAGTGCGAGGCTGGCTCTCCTTCTGTAAAAAGCACCTGGCCTCTTTTGAAAGCAACTATTTCCGAACGCGCCGCAATGGCATCGTACCATTCCGGGAGGCTATGTTTGCACAGGAAACAGTGAGGATGATCAGAAATCATTGTTTAGGCAATATATTTTAAGGTTATTTTTCAAATTTAAGCGCAAAAATATTGCATAAGACATACTTTTGCAAAATGAAAGACGAATCGATTGCTATTTCCCCTTCCCTGGAGACCGAATTTGACCAGCCGGCGGAGCCTTCCGGCTCGCCGGTTTCCATCCGGGTATTTTTTCTCAGCGTACAGGTAGTGTTGAATGCCATCATCATCGGGTTCATAGCCCGCGGGCTGGTGGCGTTGATCAACCTGATCACGAATATATCTTTTTATGGCCAGTTCTCTTTTGCGGAGCATGGGCCGGCGGGCAACCAGCTGGGCGCCTGGGTGATAGCGGTGCCGGTATTGGGCGGCATTATCATCGGCCTCATGGCGCGTACCGGCTCAGCCGCCATACGCGGCCACGGCATCCCTGAAGCCATGGAGCAGGTGCTGACCAACGAAAGCCGCATCAAACCCATCATTACCTGGCTCAAACCCTTGTCTGCCGCCATTTCTATTGGTACGGGCGGGCCGTTTGGGGCAGAAGGGCCTATTATTGCCACCGGCGGGGCGTTCGGCTCCCTGGCAGGGCAGATCATGCGCATCACCCCGCAGGAAAGAAAAGTGATGCTCACCGCGGGCGCTACGGCCGGTATGGCCGCTATTTTCGGCACGCCGGTAGCGGCGGTGCTGCTGGCCATTGAGCTGCTGCTGTTCGAATTTTCGCCCCGTTCCATCATACCCGTAGCCCTGGCCTGCGCTACCGGCGCGGCCATGCATTACCTGCTGTTCGGCTCCGGACCGGTGTTCCCCATGGCGGAAGTACCCGCGCCGGGTTACCGCCAGATGCTCTGGTACGTAGGCCTGGGCGCCATCATGGGCGTTCTGGCGGCACTGGTATCCAAAAGCGTTTATTTTATTGAAGACCTGTTTGAAAAACTGCCCATCCACTGGATGTGGTGGCCGGCCCTGGGCGCTGTTGGCGTTGGGATAACCGGTTATTTTGCGCCTTACACCCTTGGTGTGGGGTACAATAACATTACCGAGCTGCTGACAGGTTCCGTGCCTTTGCAACTGGTGCTGGGCCTCTGTTTCATGAAGTTCATTTCCTGGGCCGTTTCACTGGGCAGCGGTACCTCCGGCGGAACGCTGGCGCCACTGCTCACCATCGGCGGCGCCTGCGGTACCATGCTGGGCATGCTGGTACTGCATTATTTCCCGCAAAGCGGGTTGCACCTGCCCACCTGCGCCCTGATAGGCATGGCGGCCATGTTTGCCGGCGCGGCGCGGGCGTTGCTCACGGCCATTGTATTTGCCTTTGAATGCACCATGCAGCCGCACGGGCTGCTGCCGCTGCTGGGCGCCTGCACCGGTTCTTATTTTATTTCCTTCTTCCTCATGAAAAATACTATCATGACGGAAAAGATACACCGCCGCGGCATTCACACACCAGATGCTTATGAGCCTGACGTATTGCAGCACATGACGGTAGAGGAAGTGATGCAGAAGCTGGACAAAGCGCAGCCGCGCGGTTTCCAGACCCTTTATGTTTACCCGGGCAGCCCGCTTACGCTGGCCATGCAGCTCATGAGCCGCTACGGCCTGAGCGCCCTGCCGGTAGTGAACAAAGAGAACAAGGAAGAAATGCTGGGCAGCATTACAGCGCCGATGATCTTTGCAGCTTATAGCCGCCATAAATCCGCCGGTCATCAGTACCAGCGCGCCATTTCCATGAAAAGAAGAGGTTTCCGTTTATTCCTGCGCGGAAAGGGTTTGCTGAAAGATGCCCGAAATGCATAGCAATCCCTACATTTGTGTAGCATTTTGAGACCGCGCTTGTATGCGGTCTCATTTGACCATTGCTAAGATCCGGATTACAAATGAAACACCTCGCAGCTTTAAACAAGTACTTCGTAAAATATAAATGGCGTTTTTTACTGGGCATGCTGTTCACGGCCGTATCTATTGTGTTCAGCGTTTTTCAGCCCATTATGGTGCGGCAGATCTTTGACCTGCTGGAAGCCAACCTGAAAAACTACCAGATGATCAGCGATACCGGCCTGAAAACACTTTTCAGGAGCGGCTTCACCAAAACGCTGGCTTTCTACGGCCTGTCCATATTGGGCCTGGCGCTGCTGAGCGGTTTCTTCATGTTCCTGCAAAGGCAGACCCTCATTGTGATGAGCCGGTACATTGAGTACGACCTGAAGAACGAAATATTCCAGCAGTACCAGCGGCTGGACCTCACCTTTTTCAAGATGAACCGCACGGGAGACATGATGAGCCGCATTACGGAAGATGTTTCCCGTGTACGCATGTACGTGGGGCCGGCGCTGATGTACGCCACCCGTACGGTGATCATGATGGTGATGATCATCTGGCTGATGTGGAGCGTGAACCCCACGCTGACGCTGTACACCTTGTCTCCGCTGCCGTTGCTGGCGCTCACCATTTATTTTGTGAACGCTGTGATCCACAAAAAAAGCGAGCGCATCCAGGCGCAGCTGTCTAACATCACCTCCATAGCGCAGGAGAACTACTCCGGCATCAGGGTGATCAAATCTTATGTACAGGAAGCCCCCAGCGCGCAGCATTTTGAGGAGGCCAGCGAGGCATATAAACACAGCTCTATCAGCCTGGCCAAAACGGACGCCATGTATCAGCCGGCCATGGCGCTGATGATAGGGCTGAGCGTGATACTCACCATTTTCATTGGCGGCATGCAGGTCATCAACGGCAATATCACCATCGGCAACCTGGCGGAGTTTGTGCTGTATGTGAACATGCTCACCTTCCCGTTCTTTTCCATTGGCTGGGTGGCCTCCATGATACAGCGTGCCGCGGCCTCGCAGCAGCGCATCAACGAGTTCCTGGACGAAAAGCCGCAGATCGCGGATGCGCCGGACGCGCAGGCGCCCGTGCTGAAAGGGGATATCCGCTTTTCCCACGTATCTTTTACGTATTCCCACACCGGTATACAGGCTTTGCGCAATTTTGACCTGCATATCAAACCGGGCCAGAAAGTGGCCGTTATTGGCAGAACAGGCTCCGGCAAAACCACCCTGGCGCAACTGCTGATACGGATGTTTGACCCGCAGGAGGGGAGTATATTGATAGACGGTACGGACATCCGGCAGATGAAGCTGTCCAGCCTCCGCAACCAGATCAGCTATGTGCCGCAAGACGTGTTCCTGTTTTCAGATACCATCAGCAACAACATCCGCTTCGGTGAGCCGGGCGCGGATGAAGAAGCCGTACACGCGGCCGCGCGGCAGGCATCTGTGGAAAAGGACATACAGCAGTTCCCCGAAGGTTTTTCTACCGTAGTAGGGGAACGGGGCGTAACGCTCAGCGGCGGCCAGAAACAACGGGTATCCATTGCCCGCGCGCTTATCCGCAACCCGAACATCATGGTGTTCGATGATTGCCTTTCAGCCGTAGACGCCCGCACGGAAAAAGAGATCATCGGCAACCTGTATGCCTACCTGGAAAATAAAACGGCCATCATCATCACGCACCGTATTTTTTCACTCTTCTCTTTTGACAAGATCATTGTGCTGGACGAAGGCGGCGTGGCAGAAAGCGGTACACATGAAGAATTATTATCAAGGAATGGTTATTACGCAGAGCTGTACGCACGTCAGCAAACAGGGGAGGAGGAAAACATAAACGGGTAATTTTCATAGCGTTGTAACTCGCTTCCATCAAGGATTCCGCGAAATATAAGATGATTTTTCAAAATCATTTAAAATTATTTTGATATTTGTAAAACAATAGTATATTTGTTGATTATTGATCATTCAAACAGGATTTGATTCGTTAACACTTAAATCTATCAACTGTGGCGTACGAAAACAACAATCAACAGGAAAGAAACAACGACAGCATCTTTTCCAAGAGATTGAAAGCGGGCAAAAGAAGAACTTATTTCTTTGATGTAAAAACTACCCGGGGGAACGATTACTTTTTGACTATCACCGAAAGTAAAAAACGTTTCAACGATAACGGTTACGACAGGCACAAAGTATTCCTGTACAAAGAAGACTTTAACAAGTTCCTGAATGCTTTAACCGAAACTATCAATTATGTAAAAACAGAATTGATGCCCGATTTCGACTTTGATGCGTACAACCATGACTACTCTGAAAACCGTGACGACGAGCAGGACGGTGAAAGCTTCAGCGTAGAAGCATCTGCCCCCCGCGAGCAGGTAGCTGCAGAAGCTGAAGCCGAAGCAGAAGCGCCCGCTCCCTCCGGTGAGGATGTAGACAAATGGTAAATCTTCTCCCTGTCAACGATAAGATTTTTAAAACCTCCGGCAGCACCGGAGGTTTTTTATTGCATTGGCTCCGCGCACCCAAAGCGCATTTCCAGACATGCGGGAGGGTTTTAACGGCAGGAACTTTACCAGACAAAAAACGGGAAACCATCTGCCAGATAGTTTCCCGCCATCAGCCGCATACAGCGGCCGGGTATTATTTTCTCAGTTGTTTATAAGCATTGATAAGCCCGTTGGTAGACGCATCGTGAGCGCTAACGGGCGTATTATCCGCCAGCTCCGGCAAAATGCGGTTGGCCAGTTGTTTCCCCAGCTCCACGCCCCACTGGTCAAAACTGTAAATATTCCAGATCACGCCCTGCACAAATATCTTGTGCTCATACAGGGCAATAAGCGCGCCCAGCGTATGCGGCGTTACCTCTTTCAGCAGAAAGGAGTTGGTGGGCCTGTTGCCGGTAAATACCTTGAAGGGCACCAGTTCCTCCGGTGTGCCTTCGGCCCGCACTTCATCCGCCGTTTTACCGTTCATGAGCGCTTCCGTTTGCGCAAAAAAGTTAGACAGCAGTTTGGGATGATGATCGCCAATGGGGTTATGGCTGATAGCAGGCGCAATAAAATCACAGGGGATCAGTTTGGTGCCCTGGTGTATCAGCTGGTAAAACGCATGCTGGCCGTTGGTGCCCGGCTCTCCCCAAACAATGGGGCCGGTCTGGTAGCTCACGGGCTGCCCCGTTCTGTCTGTATACTTGCCGTTGCTTTCCATATTGCCCTGCTGGAAATAGGCGGCAAAGCGGTGCATGTACTGGTCGTACGGCAGAATGGCCTCCGAGTCCGCGTCAAAGAAATTGCCGTACCAGAGGCCTATGAGCGCCATAATAACGGGGATGTTCTCCTGGAAGGGCGTTTCCCTGAAATGCACGTCTGTGGCATGCGCGCCGGCCAGCAAAGCCTCAAAATTTTTATACCCGATGGTAAGGGCAATAGACAGGCCAATGGCAGACCAGAGGGAGTAGCGGCCGCCCACCCAATCCCAGAAGGCGAACATGTTTTTGGGATCGATGCCAAATGCCGTCACTGCTTTTTCGTTGGTAGACAGGGCGGCAAAATGCAGGGCTATATCTTTTTCTTTACCGCCGTTCTCCAGGAACCAGCTGCGCGCGGTGTGCGCGTTGGTCATGGTCTCCTGCGTGGTAAAGGTTTTGGAGGCAATGAGGAACAGCGTTTCGTCTGGCGTTACTTTTTTCAGCGTTTCGGCAATATGGGTGCCGTCTACGTTAGACACAAAGTAGGTCTGGATGCCTTCTACCCAGTAGGGGCGGAGGGCTTCCGTTACCATCACCGGCCCCAGGTCTGAACCGCCGATGCCGATGTTGACAATATAACGGATACGCTTACCCGAAAATCCTTTCCATTCACCCTTGTGGATGCGGGCGCAGCAGTCTTCCATCTGGCGCAGCACGGCGTTCACTTCCGGCATCACGTCTTTCCCGTCAAGCATCACCGGCTGGCCGGAGCGGTTGCGCAGCGCGGTATGCAGTACGGCGCGGTGCTCGGTGGCGTTGATCTTTTCAGCGCCGAACATGGCCTTTATGGCCTCATCAACCCCGCATTCTTCCGCCAGGCCCAGCAAGAGCCGCATGGTGTCTGCATTGATGATGTTTTTGGAATAATCGAAGAGAATATTTTCAAACTGGAGGGAAAAAGACGCAAAGCGTTTAGGGTCTGCCGCAAAGAGCGTGCGCATGTGCGTTTTTTTCATGTCTGCCGCATGGGCTTGTAACTGTTGCCAGGCTTTGGTAGCAGTTGGTTGTACTGAAGGGAGCATACGATCTGATTATGTAATTGACGGTAAAAATACACAGTAATGCGGGATATTCAACCCACCGGTTTGCGCCTGCGCAGTATTTGCAGGAGCAGCGCCAGTGCCAGCAGGGCAATAATGATGGTGGCCGCGGCCACTATGGGCGCTGATTCCCGGCCGCCTTCCGCTTCCCTTTTGAGCACAATGCCGTAAAAGGCCCAGAGGTTGGCCAATCCGAAATAGATATTATTGAAGCGGAAGATCATGAGCAGGGCTACCAGCGTGCCAATGGTCATCATGGCCAGCGCCCAGGCAACGGGGGAGACGCGGCTCCAGCCGGCCGCCGCCACCCACGCTGAAATGTTGGCCAGGGTAGCTACGCTGATCCACCCGAAATAGAGGCCGAAAGGAAAGTGGATAAACAGTTTTTCCAGGAAGCCCGCGCCGGGGTGGGCAATGCGGAAATTGCGGTGAATGATCACCAGGGTGTAGAGCACAAACAACATCAGCAGTACAGACAGCCATATGGCGTGGTAATGCCAGGCAAAAAGCCAGGAAGCGTTACCCAGGCAGTTAAGCAGGAACCAGCCTTTCATGCGCGCGTGGAAAGCCTCCAGTTCCGCCAGGTGGCCCGCGGAAAAGGCCAGCCATAACTGGTAAGCCGCAAAGCCCAGCAGCCCCAGGTAAATAACGCCCCAAATGGAAAAAGTAACACCGGCAGGCGTGAAGAGGTTGGGGTACAGTGCGGAAATTTCACCGGTGGTACGGTCATTCAACGCGCCGGTGCTGGCCATAACGTTCACACCAAGCACTATCAGCAGGCCTATCAGGTTGAAAGAAGCCTGCTGCCGGTAATGGGGAATGCTTCTCCGGGTTTCCATGTGGTTATTTTATTTGCATTTCATTAACAAAAACCTTTCCAAACTGTCCGCCACCTACAATTTACGTATTAAAAATGAGGGCATTAGCAGGCATAAACGCGTTTCATAATTCGTTAATAAAGGTTTATCTTTGCGCACTTATGACAATAGAGCAACTGAAAGATATAAGGGACCGTTTGTATGTCCTGGGAGGTTTTCTTTAACGTCCGGGACCGTATAGACAAGATCGAAAACGACCGGCAGATGACCCTTGCGCCCGGCTTCTGGGATGACAATGAAAGGGCTACCGCCATTCTCAAGGAAATCAAGGTAAACAAGTTCTGGGTAGACCTTTACGAACAGGTACGCACGGCTATTGAAGACAGCGCCGTGCTGCTGGAGTTCCAGAAAGAAGGAGAAGCCACGGAAGAAGAAGTGAACGCGGCCTATCAGCATGCGCTGGACGAGCTGGACGGGCTGGAATTTAAAAGCACCCTGAACCAGCCGGAAGACGAGATGCCGGCGGTGCTCACCATCAACTCCGGCGCAGGCGGCACCGAAAGCCAGGACTGGGCGGAGATGCTGCTGCGCATGTACCGCATGTACGGGGAGAAGCAGGGCTGGAAAGTGAGCGAGCTGGATGTGCAGTACGGAGACGGCGCGGGCATCAAATCAGCCACGCTGGAGTTTGACGGCGGGTTTGCTTATGGCTTGCTGAAAGCGGAAAGCGGGGTACACCGGCTGGTACGCATTTCTCCGTTTGATTCCAACGCGCGCAGGCACACGTCCTTTGCTTCCGTATTTGTATACCCGCTGATAGATGATACCATTGAGGTAGAAGTAAACCCGGCAGACCTGGAATGGGAATTTTACCGTTCCGGCGGCAAGGGCGGGCAGAACGTGAACAAGGTAGAGACCGCGGTGCGCCTGAAACACATTCCCTCCGGCATCATCATTGAATGCCAGCAGGCCCGCACCCAGGGAGAGAACAGAACAAAGGCCCTGGCCATGCTGAAAAGCCGCCTGTATGAGGAAGAGCTGCGCAAGCGCGAAGAGCTGAAGAACGCCAGCAATGCGAACAAACGCAAAATTGAATGGGGCTCGCAGATCCGTTCTTACGTGTTCCATCCTTACAAAATGATCAAAGACCACCGCACGGAATATGAAGTAGGCAACGTACAGCCCGTTATGGACGGAGAGCTGGACGGCTTCATCAAGGCTTACCTGATGATGCAGAAAGAAGAAGAAAAAAGCTGAGCACCAACCATCAGCCGCAAGAACCATATTGAATCACGAAACAACAACGATCTAAGCCATGCACAATGCTTATTTTGACTTTGCAGCACCAGGCAATGAACCGGTTATGAGCTTTGCCCCCGGCTCTCCCGAAAGGGCGGCGCTCAAAAAACAGCTGGCTGCTTTCAAGGCGCAGGAAATGGACATCCCCATGTACATCGGCGGCAAGGAAGTACGTACCGGCAAAACCGTAGACATTCGCCCCCCGCACGAGATCAAACACAAGCTGGGCCACTTTCACCAGGGTGAGGCCAGCCACGTAACAGCCGCTATCAACGCCGCGCTGGCGGCACGGCAGCAATGGGCAGACACCCCCTGGGAGCAACGGGCCGCCGTTTTCCTGAAAGCCGCGGAACTGCTGGCCACCAAATACCGCGCGCATACCAATGCCGCCACCATGCTGGGGCAGAGCAAAAATGCCTTCCAGGCGGAAATAGACAGCGCCTGCGAACTGATCGATTTCCTCCGTTTCAACGTACATTACCTCACAGAAATTTACCGGCAGCAGCCTGCCAGCTCTCCCGGCGTACACAACCGCCTGGAGTACCGCCCGCTGGAAGGTTTTGTACTGGCCGTTACGCCTTTCAACTTTTCCGCCATTGGCGGCAACCTGCCCACCTCCGCCGCCATGTGCGGCAACGTAGTGGTCTGGAAACCGGCCAACACACAGGTATACCATGCCAGCTTCTTCATGAAAGTGCTCATGGAAGCCGGCCTGCCAGACGGGGTGATCAACCTCGTATATGCAGACGGACCCCTGATCGGAGACGTTTGTTTTACTCACCCGGACTTTGCCGGCATCCATTTTACCGGCTCCACCGGCGTGTTCCAGACCATGTGGAAGACCATTGGCGGCAACATTGCCAAATACAAAACGTATCCCCGCATTGTTGGGGAAACAGGCGGTAAAGACTTTGTAATGGTACACCGTTCCGCGGATGCAGATACGGTGGTAACCGCCCTTGCCCGCGGCGCCTTCGAGTTCCAGGGCCAGAAATGCTCCGCCGCTTCCCGCGCGTACCTGCCGGATAATATGGCAGATGAGATCAAAAGTAAGCTGGCAGCCACGCTGAAAACCATGAAGATGGGCACCACGGAAGATTTCTCCAACTTCATCAACGCGGTGATAGACGAGCGCTCTTTCGACAAAATTGCGAAGTACATAGACAACGCGAAGAAAGACCCCGCCGCTGAGATCGTTGCGGGCGGCCACTACGATAAATCCGCCGGCTATTTCATAGAACCTACGGTGATAGCCACCACAGACCCGAACTACGTAACCATGTGCGAGGAGATCTTTGGGCCGGTGCTGACCGTTTACACGTATGATGCGGAAAAATATGAAGAGACCCTGGAGCTGGTAGACCGTACCAGCACCTACGCCCTCACCGGTTCCATTATTGCGCAAGACCGTTATGCCATTGAGCTGGCTACGCGCAAGCTGGTGAACGCGGCCGGCAACTTCTATATTAACGACAAGCCCACCGGCGCGGTGGTAGGGCAGCAGCCTTTCGGCGGCGCCCGCGCATCCGGCACCAATGACAAGGCCGGTTCACAGCTGAACCTTTACCGCTGGCTGAGCGCCAGAACAGTGAAGGAAACGCTGGTACCGCCTACGGATTACCGTTACCCGTTCTTACAGGAAGCGTAAAGGATATACATCAACAACAAAGCCGGCCTCGCAAGAGACCGGCTTTGTTATTTTTCCGAAGGCGGTATGGCCGGTTACATCTTTTTGATAGCCGCCATGGCTTCTTCCACGTGCTGCGTAGCCTGGGTGAGGGAGTTGAACTGGTGCACAATGACACCGTTCTTGTCCAGCACATAGGTAACGCGGCCCGGCAACATCATGGTTTTAGGCACGCCAAAGAGCTTGCGCACTTTATTGTCCGTATCCGCCAGCAGGGTGAAAGGCAGCTTGTATTTCTCCGCAAACTTTTTATGGGAGGCTACATCGTCCCCGCTGATACCCACTACCTGCGCGCCCGCGCTTGTAAAGGCCTCAAAAGAGTCCCTGAAAGAGCAGGCTTCCTTGGTGCAGCCGGGCGTATCGTCTTTCGGGTAAAAGTACACCACCACAGGGCCTTTGGCCAGTGCGGAAGATAACCGGAAGTTATGCCCGTCCTGGTCTTTCAGTTCAAAATCAGGCACTTTGGAGCCGGTAGCAAGTTGTCCCTTGGCGGTAGCGCCAAAACCGAATATGGCCAGTGTGAGCAGCATGGTATGAAACGTTTTCATGGTCCGTAAAATATGATCTGTATCAAAGCTACAAAAGCTGTACCACATCAAAATGTTAAAAGAGGAAATTGACCCCGATGGTGAGGTTATCGAAATCGAACGTGTTGCTGATACCTACGTTGTGCATGGTACTTTTTGTTTCCGGCATGTTTGATGCGGACAATACCTGCTGTCTGTGTTCGGAATAGCTGTAACTAAGCAGGGGTCCGAGGGAGGCCAGCAAATTGATGTTATGCCTCAGCCTGCACTGCAGGCCCGGCCTGTAGGCTATCTCCGCCCTTCGCGTTTTTGAAAGATAATAGTGGCTGGGGCCTGAAACGTAATTCTTTCCACCGCCATAGGAGATCACAGCGTCATTAAAAATTTCAAGCGGCGTTTTCCATAAGGGAATAATGTAGCGGGCAAACGGGCCGGCGCTCCAGTTCAGGTAAGGCTTGTCTTCTTCAAAAAGAGACGAATTGTAGTAACTGGCTTCCACGCCAATGGCAAAATTGGGCCGCAGGAACCAGCCGAACTGCGGGGAAATGCCCCAGCTGCTGGTTCGGCTTTCTGTAACGCCGGTGGGCACTCCGTTGCCATCCAGCATAAAGCGCTGGGTGGTGTGGCTCGAATAATTGAACCCGCTGCCAACAAAGAACTTTTTTTCTTTCGGCGCGTCCTGGGCCAGGAGAGGAGCAGTGCAAAGGGTAAGCATGGTTGCCGTAAGGGCAAGGGTCACGTAACTTTTTTTCATAAAACGAATGTTTTAGTTAACCTGCTGGAATGCGCAATTTCGGTACCGCCATTCCTTAATATTATGTTAATGACATATACGTGTTACAACGTCCCCTCCATCTTTCCTTTTTTATTCTGCCCCTTTAATCGTTATTTTTGAGCATCTAAAACCCAGTTTGTTTTGAAATCTATTTTGACGGATCGGCAATTAGCAATTACCATCGACAGGTTGAGCCACCAGTTGATCGAGAACCACCCGCAGTTCACCAACACCGTACTGATCGGCCTGCAACCGAGGGGCATTTATTTGTCAGACAGGATCTATCATCAGCTCCAGACGCTGCTGCCCGGCGTACAGGTACCTTACGGAAAGCTGGACATTACTTTTTACCGGGACGATTACAAGAGCGGCAAAGGCTTCCATACGCCCAACGAAACGGATATTGATTTTTCCATAGAGAACAAACATGTGGTGCTGGTAGACGATGTGCTGTACACCGGCCGCACCATCCGCTCCGCCATGGACGCCATGCTTGATTTTGGCCGGCCCGCTACCGTAGAGCTGCTGGTGCTGATAGACCGGCGCTTCAGCCGCGAGCTGCCCATTCAGCCTACTTACACCGGCCGCACCATAGACGCTATCATCACGGAAAAGGTGAAAGTGCTCTGGAAGGAGCGGGACGGGAAAGACGAAGTTGTATTGATTGCCTAATTCATTTATATTTGCATCCTAGAATGTCACTGTCTGCTAAACATCTGTTAGGTATACGCGATCTGAAGCGTTCGGATATAGAGCTAATTTTCAAAACAGCCGATCAATTTAAGGACGTTTTACAAAGGCCCATCAAGAAGGTCCCCTCGCTGCGGGATACCACCATCGTTAACGTATTTTTTGAGAACTCCACCCGCACCCGCATTTCGTTCGAACTGGCGGAGAAACGGCTGGGCGCCGATGTGGTGAACTTTTCCGCGTCCGGCTCTTCCGTATCCAAAGGGGAAACGCTGATAGACACGGTCAACAATATCCTTTCCATGAAGGTAGACCTGGTGGTGATGCGGCACTCCGCTACAGGCGCGCCGCATTTTCTCAGCAAACACATCAATGTGCCCATTGTGAACGCGGGAGACGGTATCAATGAACACCCCACGCAGGCTTTGCTGGACGCTTATTCCATCCGTGAAAGGCTGGGCAGCGTGGAGGGCAAAAAAGTAGCCATCTGCGGTGATATCATGCACTCGCGGGTAGCGCTCTCCAACATTTACTGCCTCAAGAAGCTGGGCGCGGAAGTGACGGTAGCCGGCCCGCCCACGCTCATCCCGAAATATATTGCAGAGGCCCTTGGCGTGAACGTAACATACAATATACGCGAAGCGCTCAACTGGTGCGATGTGGCCAACGTGCTGCGCATACAGCTGGAAAGGCAGAACATGCCGCTGTTCTCTTCCCTGCGGGAATATTCACTGGCTTACGGGGTAAACCGGCAGTTGCTGGACAGCCTGCAGAAAGAAATTGTGATCATGCACCCGGGGCCTATTAACCGCGGTGTGGAACTAAGCTCCGATGTGGCGGACTCCGGCCAGTCCATCATCCTTGACCAGGTAGAGAACGGTGTGGCTACCCGCATGGCGGTGCTGTACCTGCTGGCCAGGAAAGAAGATTAAGGCACTACTACGAATAACGATACAGAAAGGCGCTGCCGGTAACGGCGGCGCTTTTTTTTGTGCCCGGCGCAAATGCAGAAAGGCGCTACCGGGAACGGCAGCGTCTTTTTTTATGCACCCGGCGCAAATGCACGGGAAAAGCGCCCCGGCATGCCGGCGGCGCCTTTCATTATACATGGGAGAGACTAGTCGTTTTTCAAACTTTCTACCGGGTTGGCGTTGGCTGCCCGCCAGGTTTGGGAAACAATGGTGAGCATGGCAATGGCCAGCAAAACGCCGAAACACGCCAGTATGCTGCCCAGGCCAAAATCTACCCGCAGGGCAAAGTTCTGGAGAAAGAGGCGGCCGGCCAGGTAACCGATGGGCAGCGCAATACAGCCGGAGATAACAACGAGCGACAGGAACCCTCTTGACAGCAGCAGCACCAGGCTTTTTACATCCGCCCCCATCACCTTGCGCACGCCAATTTCCTTTTTGCGCAGCCAGTTGGTGTATATCACCAGCGCCAGCAGCCCCATGGCGGCAATCACAATGGTCATGGCCGCCAGGTACCCAAGGAAAGAAATATCTCCCCAATGCATCTGGTCTTCATACAGCGATTCCTTCAGCCAGCTTGCTTTTACGGGCGCGCCGGGGTACAGCTTTTGCCAGGCGGCGGCCACCTGCCGCATGAATTGCGCGCGGTTGCCCGTGCTCACCTGCAGGTTCACCAGGCCGTAGCCTTCGCCCGTTGAGCGGAACACCAGCGGCGCTATGCGAACGCCCATATTTTCGTAATGAAAGTCTTTCAGCACGCCGCGTATGGGCGCCTGTACAGAATCGTTGAGCCATACCATGCGCCCCACGGCGTCCGGCGCCGACTTGAAGCCCAGCGCCAGGGCGGCCGCTTCGTTCAGCAGCAACTGCGCTGAGTGCTGCTGCGGCAGAAAGTTTTCTCCCGCCGCCAGTTGCAGGCCCAGCATGGGTATGAACGCGGCATCCGCATCATAGTAACTGAACTGCTGGGGTTTATCTGCGCGGCTGGCGGCCAGTGCCATGCGGCTGCCCCTGAACCGGCCAAAGTTGCCGGATGTGGCCGCGGCGGCCTGCACGCCGGAGAGCGCCGTCAGCTCCTGTTTGAGGAGGTTGGGCGGATGGCCCTGCAGGTCTATGGTCAGAATGTTGTCTGCCCTGAAACCAGGGTCTGCCGTGGCCATAAAGGCAAACTGGCGGTACATGGTAAACAGCGTAATGGTGATCAGCAGGGAAAGGGACAACTGGAAAATGATCAACCCCTTGCGCAGGTTCATTCTGCCGAACAGGCGGTAAGAAGGCATGCTTTTCAGCACCTGGGCGGGCTTGAAGGCGGAGAGTATCCAGGCGGGGAGGCTGCCCGCCAGCAGGCCTGTAAAAAGGCTGAAAGCCAGCAACAGGAGCCCCATCTGCCAGAGCGAAACAGGCGGCGGATAACTGTCTGCCTCCTGGTTAAAAAGATTTGCCTGGCGGATGAGCCGCAGCAGCACAACAGCCACGCCCAGGGCCAGCATGGAGGTGAGCACCGCTTCCAGTATGTACTGGCGGAACACCTGTAGGCGCGTGGCGCCGGATACTTTCCGGATGCCCACTTCCCGCGCGCGGGTGAGGGAACGGGCTATGGAAAGATTGGTATAATTGAAACAGGCGGATATCAGCACAATGAGGCCCACGCCAATGGCCGCCATCATTTTTCCCCAGGTGGCGCCGCTGCCGAGGTTGTTATACGTATCGTCCCACGAAGGGGTAATGCTCCCCAGTTCCTGCAGGGGAAAGCTGATGGTGCCCTGCGAGGGGTCTTTATACAGGCCGCGGGCCACCTGCGCCAGGAATGCTTCCAGCACGGCGGGTTTTACCTGCGGCTGCAGCAGCACGTACGTATAGGCGTCCATGTAAGAGCCCCATTGCTGCAATGCCTCTTTCAGCACGTTCGATTTTTCCAGCTGCGCAATGGTGGCGTCTGAAGCATAGGCATCAAAATCTATGTGGGAACGGTGTACGCGGGGGCTGAGCACGCCGGTGACCTGGTAGTTGCCCAGCGCGCCCATAGACAGCACTTTGCCCACAGGGTTGGCGCTGCCGAAAAAACGCTGCGCCATTTCGTGGCTCAGTATCACGCTGTTGGGCTGCTGAAGGGCCGTAGCGGCGTTGCCCCGGGCCAGGGTGAACCCGAACACCCGGAAGAAAGCAGGGGAGGTAAAAGCCCCGTTCACATACAGCTCCTTTTCGTTGACGGCGGCTTTGCCCTTCAACGCCGGGTAAATGCGCGCCACGGCTGCCGCAATATTGTTTTCCGCGGCCACTGCCTGCTCCAGCGGCAGGGGAGAGCTGGCCATCCGGAAACGGTCGCCCTGCGGGTTGCGCAGCTCCGTGAGCATACGGTAGGTGCGCTCCGGATGCGGGTGGAAGTGATCGTAGCTGAGGTCTTTCACCGTGCTGTTGATCACCATCATACACACCGTCATGCTGAGGGCAAGGCCGAATATATTGATGAAGGTGAACAGCTTGTGCTTGACAATGTTACGGTAAGCGATCAAAAGGTAATTACGCAGCATGCGGACAATTTAGGCAAGCATTTTTCAAAGGCAATGCCAGGATCAGGGAACCTGTCATTCAGTGGAAAACAAATTACATATAATTAATTGGTGTTCAAAACCGGTCATTTTTTGTCCGTAACAGAACAATACCCAAAATTCATTAGTTTAGGGGCATGCGAACAATTTTCCTGTTGTTGGTATCCAACATTTTTATGACCTATGCCTGGTACGGGCATTTAAGAAATACCAATGTGCCGCTGTGGAAGGTGATCCTGCTGAGCTGGGGCGTTGCATTTTTTGAATATTGTTTTATGGTGCCTGCCAACCGTTTTGGTTATCTGGACGGGTTCAACGGCTTCCAGCTCAAAATGATACAGGAGGTGATCACCCTCACCATCTTCTGCGTGTTTGCCGTGATGTTCCTCAAGGAGCCGTTGCGGTGGAATTATCTGATCTCATTTTCGCTGCTGCTGGGCGCGGTGTACTTTATGTTCAAAAAATGAGGGCATGGCGGCGCCAAGCCGCTGCGGATGCTGTTTCCCGCGTTGCGGCCGCCCGTCATTCAATGTTCATCCCTACAAATCCATCAGCGGTAACCGTTTGCCGCTTTAAATGCCTATTTTTGACAACTTGACAAAAACCGGTAACTATTTCATGTTGAACACCCGATCTACAGGTTGGCTGATAGCCGCACTATTCCTCTCTTTCAGCCAGCTACAGGCGCAAACTGCCGCGCCGCTGCATGCCGCTGAGATCAAGCTGCAGCTGAAGAAGCTGAACACGCTGGGCAGCGTGCTGTACATAGCTGCTCACCCTGACGATGAAAATACACGCCTGCTGGGCTTTCTGGCTAAAGAAAGCCTTTACCGCACCGGCTACCTCTCTCTGACCCGTGGAGACGGCGGGCAGAACCTCATTGGCAACGAACAGGCGGAACAACTGGGGCTTATCCGCACCCAGGAGCTGCTGGCCGCCCGCCGCATAGACGGGGCGGAACAGTTTTTTACCCGCGCCAATGACTTCGGCTTCTCCAAAAATCCTGAAGAAACGTTTACCATCTGGGACCGTAAAAAAATACTGGGCGATGTGGTGCGGGTGATCCGCACCTTTCAGCCCGATGTGATCATTTGCCGGTTCCCGGCAGACAGCCGCGCCGGCCACGGCCACCACACCGCCTCCGCCATGCTGGCCGCGGAAGCGTTTGACGCGGCGGCAGACCCGCGGCAGTTCCCCGAGCAGCTGGCCACCGTACAACCCTGGCAGGCCAAACGCATACTCTGGAACACCTTCAACTTTGGCGGCAACAACACTACGTCTGAAGACCAGTTCAAAATGGACGTGGGCGCCTACAACGCGCTGCTGGGCAGGGGTTTTGGCGAAATAGCCGCGGAAAGCCGCTCCCAGCATAAAAGCCAGGGCTTCGGCGTACCTTCTTCCCGCGGCACTTCCATGGAATATTTCATCACCATCAAAGGCGGCGCGCCGCAAACCGGGTTGCTGGACGGTATCACCACCACCTGGCAGCGCGTACCCGGCGGCAACGCCATTGGCGCGGCCATCGGCAAAGCGCTGGAGCAATACAACGTGGAAGACCCGTCTGCCTCGGTACCCGCGTTGCTGGCCATCCGCCAGCAGATCACCGCGTTGCCGGAAGGGTACTGGAAAAACCTGAAGCTGCATGAAACAGACCAGCTCATACTGGCCTGCGCCGGCGTGTGGGCGGAAGCATTCAGCGATATGGCGGAAGTAGTGCCCGGGGAAACCATGCGCAGCAAGCTGCAGCTCATTAACCGCAGCAAAGTGCCCGTACGCCTGCAGAAGATCAGCATCAACGGCACAGAGAACACAACGGCCGCGCGGGACCTGCCTTTCAACAACTTCATCAACATACCGCAGGAGGTGCCAGTACCGGAAAACACCGGCATTTCGCAACCATACTGGCTGCAAACCCCGCACCCCACCGGCATGTACAATATTGCGGACCCCGCCTGGACGGGCCGCCCGGAAAACGTGCCGGCGCTGACCGCCACTTTTTACCTGCAGCTGGGCAACCAGGTGATACCCGTTACCCGGCCCTTTATCTACAAGTATACAGACCCGGTAAAAGGCGAGGTGTACCGCCCGCTGGTGATTGCGCCCCCCGCCGTGGCCTCCCTGAACAACCAGGTATTCATCTATACCCAGGCCGCGCCGCAAACAGTGCCGGTAAAGGTGCGCGCCATGAAAGACAATGTGAAGGGCAGCGTAAAACTGTTGCTGCCCGCGGGTTTCAAGGCAGACAAGAGCGCCATTCCCTACACGCTGGCCGGCAAGGGGGATGAAACGGAAGTGAGCTTCCTGGTGCAGCCGGTGAAAATGAACGGGCGCAATATTACAGATACCATGACGGTAGCGGTGGAAGCTAACGGGAAAGTGTACACGAACAGCATGACCACCATCCAGTACGACCATATTCCTGCCATCACCATTTTTCCGCCCGCTTCCGCGCGGCTGGTAACGGTACACCTGCAGTACAACGGCCGCCGGCTGGGGTACATTCCCGGCGCGGGAGACAAAGTGCCCGAAGCGCTGCGGCAGGTAGGCTATACGGTAACCATGCTGGATGAAAAGGAGATCATGAACGGCTCGCTGGAGCAGTACGATGCCATCATTACCGGCGTACGAGCCTACAACACCCAGCCCCGCCTCCGCTACTGGCAGCCCCGCCTGCTGGAGTACGTGAAGAACGGCGGCGTGCTGGTAGTACAATACAATACCAACGGCGGCCTGGTAACGGACCAGCTGGGGCCTTATCCCTTCAGTCTTTCGAGAGACAGGGTAACGGACGAGACGGCGCCCGTAAAGCTCCTGCTGCCGCCAAACAGCCTGTTCAGCTATCCCAACAACATCACCGCCGCGGACTTTGACGGCTGGGTGCAGGAGCGCGGCCTTTATTTCCCCGGCAATACGGACGCCGCTTATAAAAAGCCCTTCGAAATGAACGACCCTCGGGAACGCGCGCTTAACAGCTCAACAATTATTGCGCCTTACGGCAAAGGAAAATACGTATATACAGGCCTCGCTTTCTTCCGGCAGTTGCCGGCAGGCGTACCCGGGGCCTACCGGTTATTTGTAAACCTGATATCAAAACCGGCTGCGGGTGGAGGGCAGTGAGACGCAGAACGCTCGTCTTCTGCCCAACCGGTTCGTAACCGTTAATGCTGAATATGTCTGACAGAAATAAAAGAATCAACATTTCCGCCGGCCTCTGTATCATACTGGGGCTGATCATCGGGTTCATGATCAAGCGCGTGCACATTGGCCTGCTGATTGGGCTGGCGCTGGGCCTGCTGAGCGGGGGACTGTTGTCCAAAAGAAACTGATATGGAAAATTCACCACAGGAAAAACCGCCGCTGTTTTCCCGCTGGGCCGCCTGGTATTGGGTGGTAGGGGGATTTCTGGCAGCGCTGATCGTTTTTTTCTATTTGTTCACTAAACACTATTCATGAGCCTTCAGGACTGGATCGTACTCATTTTCACGTTACTCGCAATTATCCTGTACGGTGTATGGAAAAGCCGCGGACAAAAAGACCTGGACAGTTACTTCCTGGGTAACCGCGCCATGCCCTGGTACATCATCCTGCTGTCTATCATCGGCACGCAGGCCAGCGCCATCACCTTTTTATCCGCCCCCGGGCAGGCCTATGCAGACGGCATGCGGTTCGTGCAGTACTATTTTGGCCTGCCGCTGGCCATGATCGTGATCTGTATTGCCTTTGTGCCCATCTTTCACCGGCTGAAGGTATATACGGCCTACGAATACCTGGAGCAGCGGTTCGACCTGAAAACCAGAACGCTCACGTCGTTCCTCTTCCTGATACAGCGCGGGCTTTCCACGGGTATCAGCATCTATGCGCCGTCTATCATCCTGTCTTCCCTGCTGGGCTGGAACATTTATTACACCAATATTTTCATGGGCGGCCTGCTCATTATCTATACCATGTACGGCGGCACCAAAGCCGTGTCTTACACGCAGTCCCTGCAGCTGGCCATCATATTCTCAGGCATGTTCCTGGCGGGCTGGATGGTGATGCACCTGCTGCCGGCAGACATCGGTTTTTCCGAAGCGCTGCACGTGGCCGGTAAAATGGGCAAGCTGAACGTGATCGTGACGGATTTTAGCTGGACGGACCGGTACAACATCTGGAGCGGGGTCATCGGCGGTTTCTTCCTGGCCTTGTCTTACTTTGGTACGGACCAAAGCCAGGTGGGGCGCTACCTGACCGCCAAAACCCTTACAGAAAGCCGCATGGGCCTGCTCATGAACGGGCTGGTGAAAGTGCCCATGCAGTTCTTCATTATGCTCATTGGTGCGCTGGTATTTGTATTCTACCTGTATTTCAGGGCGCCCATCAACTTTAACCAGGGCCTGCTGAACCAGGTACACAACTCCGCTTACGCGCCGCAGATGCAGGCGCTGGAAAACCGGTTCGATTCCCTGGCGCTGGTGAAGCAGGGCCATGTAAAGGCGCTGGCGGCGGCGCTGCAAACAGAAGATCAGCAGATCATCGGCGCGGCGCAGCGGCAGCTGAAAAATACGGAAGGGGAGGCCGACCTGGTGCGGGACTCCGCCAACGTGCTCATTAAACAGGTGGCGCCCGGCGCGGAAACCAATGATACCAACTACGTGTTCCTCCATTTTGTGGTGAACAACCTGCCCAAGGGGTTGGTGGGCCTGCTCATTGCCATCATTTTCCTGGCCTCCTGGGGCAGCATTGCCGCCGCCCTCAACTCGCTGGCCTCTACCACCATGGTAGACGTTTACAAACGCATGGTGAACCCCGATGCCTCGGAAGCGCAATATCTGCGCATGTCTAAGATATGGACGCTGATATGGGGCGTGTTCAGCATTGCCGTGGCCCAGTTTGCCACCGGCATGGGCAGCCTCATTGAAGCGGTGAACATCCTCGGCTCCCTGTTTTACGGTACCATACTGGGTATTTTTGTGGTGGCGTTCACCATGAAAAAGGTCAAAGGCAGCGCCACCTTCTGGGGGGCCGTGCTGGCGGAAATACTCGTGATCGTCATTTACCTGCTCAATATCGTTTCCTTCCTCTGGCTCAATGTGATCGGGTGTTTGCTGGTAATGGTGCTGGCCTGGATATACCAGCAGGCGGAAAGGCTCAACGGAAAGGTAAAGGCATAATATCAAACAAAACAGGCTGACCGGTCTCAACACCGGCCAGCCTGTTCCTTATACTGCAAATCCGCTTACAGCGTAGCGATCAGTTTCTCGTTCAATGCCACATAATCCGCGTTCTTGGCCTCTTTGGCCAGCGCAATAGACTGCTCGGCGGTGGCTTTGGCGCCGGCCTTGTCACCCGCTTTGGCCTGTATTTTGGCTTTCAGGTGATAGATCCAGAAGGCTTTGGGATTTTCTTTGGTAGCGGCGTCTGCCCAACCCAGCGCGGTTTTCAGATCGCGGTTGGTCTCAAGGTAATACGCGGCCGCCTGGAAGTACGGTTTTTTGTCCGTTTTCATGGCGTCGTCTATCTGGGCCATTACCTTGCCGTCTATATCCGCCGTCACTTCAATGGGCACAAGGGTTTTGTCCCACATCAGCATCATGGTCATGGCGCTGGGGCGCACGTCTTCGAACAGGATCATGAAAGACTGGATGGGGAAGGGCAGCTCCTGTACGTCAGCTTTGAAGCGGGCTACGTCTTCTTCCTGCTTATACCCGTCAATACCCCAGTTTTTCAGGCCTTTGTTGATCACAATGTCCCAGCCGCCCTGGTTGGGGATGGTGTACAATACGTACTCGCCCTGGGGAATGGCGGTGCCGTTCAGCTTCACGTCTTCCCCGAACTTGATGCGGGTAGCCGCATTGGCGCCGGTGCGCCACAGCTTGCCATACGGCACCAGGTCTCCCATAATGGTGCGGTCTTTCATGGCGGGGCGGGAGTAGGTCACCTCTACGGCAGAGAGGGCAAAGTCTTGCTTGATAGTTTGCGTAGGGCTGGGAGCCGGCATCTTGATACCCTGGGCAAAGGCAGGGGCGGCGGCCAGCATGCAAATAGCAGCGGTAGACAATAACGCAGATAGTTTTTTCATCGGTTTAAAATTTTGATGTAAGAAAAGTTGTGGGCAAAAATAAGGAAAGTTGCTACTCGATCAGCCCGTTCCGGAACGCGTACAGCACCAGGCCTACGGTATTCTTCACGTTCAGCTTCTCCAGCAGCTTCTGGCGCAGGCCTTCCACGGTGCGGGGGCTGAGGAAGATCTTTTCGGAAATTTCCTGGGTGGTGCATTCGTTGCAGATCAGCTTCAGCACTTCCAGCTCACGGTCTGTGAGCTGTACCTCGTTCTTGAAAGTGGGCTTGAACTGCTGCTTGTTTTTGTGGAGCACTTTCTTGAGCAGGGCCAGGTTGACGTTCTCGTTGAAATAGAAGCCTTTCTCAAAAGTGGTGCAGATGGCCTCGTAGATCTCTTCCGGTTCACTGTTCTTGAGCAGGTAGGCGTTGGCGCCGTTCTCTACCAGGTGTACAATAAAGTTATCATCTTCGTACATGGTGAGGATGATGACCTTTACCTGGGGGTATTTTTCCTTTACCTTGATGGTGGCCTGTATACCGTCCATACGGGGCATCTTCAGGTCCATCAGTATCACGTCAGGCTGCTGTTCCTGCATGATCTGGAGCAGGTGCTCTCCGTCTTCCGCCTCAAATACCACGTTGATATTGGCATAGGGCGTGAGCGTATTGATCACTCCACTACGGAATATCTTATGGTCGTCAGCAATTGCGACTTTAATAGGCGGCAGCATAGCAGAAACAAATTTAGCTTAAACAACAGGCTGATAGTTCTCCACCCTGATCTCGGCCACTGTACCGGCGGGCGAATTTTTTACAAAGGTGATATTTCCCCCGATAATATTCAAACGGCTTTCAATATTTTTTAGGCCTAAATGGCCGGTTTTTTTGCGGGATTCCCCGTATTGGTCTACCAGCTTGCCGTTGCCGTCGTCTTCCACGCGGATGGTGAGGAGGCCTGGCGTGCTCTGATAGGTGATGAACACATGCTGGGCGTCAGCGTGTTTGAGCACGTTGTTCATCACCTCCTGCACCACCCGGTACACGTTCAGGGCCTTTTCCCGGTCTACCGGGTAGGTGGTGCCGTCTGTTTTAAAGGAGATGGCGATCTGCTTGTTTTTGTTCATCAGGCTGCAGAAAGAGTCCAGCGCATGGCTGAGGCCGAGGTTTTCCAGGGTAGTGGGGTGCAGGCTCTGGGAAATAAAGCGCAGCTGCTGGATGATGGTGTCCGTAAACTCCTTGGTTTCCTTGATCCGTTCCTTTTCCCCGTTGCCGGCCAGCTGCTGCAGGTGGTTCAGGTTCAGCTTGAGTACAGACAGCTGGGCGCCCACCTCGTCATGCAGGTCTTCCGCTATCCGTTTCCGTTCGGTTTCCTGCCCCTGCAGTACGGCCACCAGCCGCTCTTTCTGTATCTGGAGGTCTTTGTCTTTCAGCTTCAGTTTATATTGAACTACCTGCTTTTGCTGCAGTACCACCATCACCACCACAAAAATACCCAGGCTCAGCATAACGATAGTGCCTATTAGTATAAGTTGTAATGTGTTCATGCCCGCGCTCTTTTAATTTTTGAGAGCCCAATATAAAAAAGAATTGCCTGAATTATACCGGCGCTCCAGGTTAGGCCGGCGGTAATCTGGTAAATGGAGCGCATGACCTCGTCCGGCCCGCCCTGCTGGATAAAGTTGAAGGTGAGGGAGAGCAGGAAGGAGCAGCAGAAATTCACGAACAGGCCGGCATTGAACCAGAAAACGGGGAGGGAGTTGATATAGATGGATTGTTCAATGAGGCTTTCGTCCTTCATCAATTGGAGGAAGAATATTACGCCATAAACGATCAGCAAAAAGGTACGGAAGGAAACAAATATGGAATTGAACCGCAGCACGCCTTCAATGAACAGCATATCCGCGGCAAACAATACGCAGGCCGCCACCAGGAAAATCCTGATGATCTTGTGGAGGTGCCTGGTGTTTTTCAGCACATGGAGGTAGAAGAATGTGAGGATAACGAACTGGACCAGCATCATGGCGGAAACAAAGGCCATGTTATTACCGTAGGCGCGGGCGAGGAGGTCTGATCCGATTCCGTAAACTGCGCAGGTGACCAGGTAATAGTAGATGAGGCGTTGTTCCTTGTTGAAGGACCGGTAATTTAAAGAGAAGGGGATCAAAAGTAGAATTTCGATCCCCACCATAGCATAAAAAATATAATGATGAAGCGGCACTTATAAATCTTTATCCGTTATCTGAATTTAGAGGATTGGCCTTCGGACAATCATAAGGGCACCACAAGTCTGTGCTCAGAATATCTTCAGCCGATGCATCTTTAGCAAGGCCTTTCTCAAGCGATGGGAGAATGTCATTGCCGTCTTTATCTGTGGCAACCAGTACAAATTGTTTGTCTCTTTTGCCGTCACCATCAATATCCAGGCCGTAGTAGATCCGCAGGCCGGTAGCGCCTTCCTTGCTCAGCAGGGACTGGATCTTGTTCATACCGAAGAAGCCGGAGAGAATGGGTGATTTGTGTTTTTTGCGCTCCACCTGGTCTACCCGGTAAGCCATGGTCTTTTTTGCACCTGTAACGAGGGAAATGAAATTGCCTACGTCTTTGTTGAACTTTGACATGTTTAGAGTTTTTAGGGAGTTAGTACTAAATATCGCGGTAAAATTATTACAAAATATCACTTTTCAAAGTTGAAAAAGAGGGGGGTGGGAACCCGCAAACTGGTTTGAGAATCAATGCAGGACCGCCAGGGCAGGGCATTCAGTGTTCCCGGAGCCACTGCGGCAGGGGTACAGTTTGCGTGTTTTCCCCCTCAAAATGCGTAGAACTACGCATTTCTGAATTATGGGGTCTTAACGCTTGACTGCCAGTACATTCTTCCCAAACTTTGTAGCATGGAAAGTGAAGAGGACAGGAGGGTTATAGAAACCGTGTTAATTCCAAAAGTTTACACGCACTCGGGCCTTTCTACCATAGTTTGTTGCGTTAGGTATGCAGAGGGTGGCCGGTTACCCCAGAAGCCGGTAAGATGAATAACAGAAACAGTTACCCCCAAAATTGTAAAAGAACCAAAAGTGATCGCTATGAGTTACCTATTAATCGGAAACATCTCTGCGCTGATCTGTGAAGAGAACATCGAACCCCTTGCGAACGCGCGTATCAGGATCTACCTGCCATCCCAGAATTACGGGGTGGAAGAGCTGGCACGCGGAATTTTTAAGGACCTCCGGCGGCTGTCTGAAAGAGACGTGCAAGCCAAAGCAGATCACCTGTTGGCCGAGTCCATGCTGGACGAGCGGGGGAATTTCAGCATTGCCTGGGAAGACCTCCACTTGTTTACCGAACCGCTGGAAATGGACATCTGTCTGAACAGCGTTCCGGGCAAGCATGCCGGCCAACAGGAATGGGTCCAGTTTCATCTCAGTACGTTTGTGCCCCACTGGAAACGGTCTAAAGACAAATACCTGGGCGCATTTGCATATGTGGTGCCGGCAGACAAATGGGCCGGCATCCGCCGCGAGTTTGGCGCCTGGGTAATTGCCGGGTCTGTCAAACATGCGGATACCCTGCACGGCCTCAGCAGCCTGCGGGTGGAAGCCTATAATGCGCTGAACGACAAGTTGCTGGCCGCCTGCCAAACCACGGAGGCGGGCCGCTACCGCCTGTATTTTTCAAGGAAAGACATCAGCGGCAGCCTGCTGCATGTGCTGAAAAACGGGAACGATATTTTCAGCGATGGCCCTGATGTATACTTCAGGGTACTGGATGGCAACCGCCTCATCTGGCAGGAAGACAAAGACACTGCCCTCCAGCCGGAAAGGCAGCAACTGAAGCATTGCACCAAACTCAACCTGTTCATTCAGCCGGCGCCGGTAGAAAAAAAACCGGTCAGGCTGTCAGGGTGGTTGAATGATCTTATTCAAAACAGCCGCTCCAAACCACATTATAAAGACCGGTACGTAGTGTACTAGTCCTCCCAATGTTGGAAAGCCCCAATTTCTACAACAGCTACCCTGCCTCAGCCAAGCCTCCAAAAGGGTAGCTGTTCTTTTCCTTTCTTTTTTCAGAAGCCCGGATGGTACTGCTGCAGCATGTCTCGCAGGTACTCCCTGTTCAGGTGGGTATAAATTTCTGTAGTGGTAATGCTTTCGTGGCCCAGCATTTCCTGCACGGCCACCAGGTCCGCGCCGCCTTCTACCAGGTGTGTGGCAAAAGAATGGCGGAAGGTATGAGGGGAGATGGATTTGGTGATCTGGGCCTTTACGGCCAGTTCCTTGATCAGCAGAAAGATCATGACACGGCTCAGCTGGCTGCCCCGGCGGTTGAGGAACAGGATGTCTTCATGCCCCTTTTTAATGACCATATGGCGCCGGGTAGTATCGTTATACAGCCCGATGTATTTGACGGCGGAAGAGCCGATAGGTACCAGGCGCTCCTTGTCTCCCTTGCCGGTAACGCGGATGAAGCCTTCATCCAGGTAAAGCTGTGAGATCTTCAGCGAGATGGCCTCGCTCACCCGCAGCCCGCAGCTGTACATGGTCTCAATAATGGCCTTGTTGCGGTGGCCCTCCGGTTTGCTCAGGTCTACCTGGGCGATCAGCTGTTCTATTTCCTCAAAGCTCAGAAAGTCAGGCAGCTTGCGCCGGGGTTTGGGCGCTTCCAGCAGTTGGGAGGGGTCTGACGGCAGCAGCTGCTGCGTGAGCAGGAAGCGGAAAAAAGCCTTGATGCCGGAAATAATGCGGGCCTGGGAGGTACCTGTCATGCCCAGGGACGCCACCCATTCCGCGCAGCCCTGCAGGTCTTTCAGCGTTACCTCCTGCGGGGCCAGCGGCCGGTCTGTGGCCGCAAGGTATTGCGTGAGCGTTTTAACATCCCGCACATACGCCTCTATGGTGTTGGGCGAAAGTGATCGTTCTATTTTCAGGTGAATGATGAAACGGTTGATGCTGGATTCCCACATACCGTAAAAGTACAGCAATCGGGCTAAAAAAAAATGAAAATGGAAGCACTCTCCATCCGGGAAATTTCAAGCAGCCCCCTGGTATATCTGCCTGTTAGGTAATTGTCTCCATTCATACGCTTCAGTAAGTGCTTCCATCCCCTGGTTTTGTCATAGGGGGTCCGGTTGTGATATGCTTCTAAAAAAATAAGAGAGGGATAGTAAGCTAAATCTCTCTGTTCATGGTCCTATGAAAATGATGTTATTCGTAACACAAAGATGCGGTAAACCGCGGTGGGAAAGTACTCACAGCGATTGCCTGTTTGCTCACAGCGGCTCAACATGGTTTCACGTCCCGCTGCCTGCGCGTGGGCGTTACCTTCGGGATGCAGTCTTTCGGCAGCTTGCCATAGTACCTGCTGAACGCCCGCGAAAAGTGGCCCAGGTTCTGGTATGAAATTTCATTGGCCACCTGCGCCACCGCGTAGCGGCCGGTGCGCAGCAGCGTCATGGCCTTTTGCATGCGGCATTCCGTGTAATACTGGTACACGTTCTTTTCGTATATCTTTTTGAAAAGCGTGTTGAACTTGGACTTGCTCATGAAGATGTCTGACGCCAGCTTTTCCACGGCCGGCAACGGCCTTGAAAGATCTGCCAGTATCCCGTTCATGAAGCGGATGATCTTTTCCCGGTCTACAATGCTGATCTCTTCCTCATCATCATACTGCCCCAGTATCTTGTTCCACGAAACAGACAGCAGGTGCATCACAATACCTTTGCTGGCCGCCGCCCGCAGCTCCGGCAATACGGAGGAGAGGCTGGCCAGCTGTTTGGCGATGCCGTAGATCTGCATGTCTATGTTCTCGTAAAAGAAAAAATCCGTGCCGGCGTCCGTTACCAGCCGTTGCCCGCCGGGCAGCTGCAGCTCCCCGATGTGGGTGATCATCCATTCATTGGAAATGGCCAGTACAATGTAGTTGAGGCAGGAGCCCTTTCTTCCCTTGAACATCACTTTTACGCCGGCCTCGCATACCAGCAGGGAACGGAGGTTGCTGCCGTTGGTTTCCCGCACAAAGTTCTTCACCACTTCCTGGCTCCGGTAGCTGCCCATGTTGTAGCAGAAGTAACAGGCCTTGTAACGGTGACGGTTCACATATTCCAGCGTCAGTTCACTATTGGGCGAAAAATCAACAAAACACATGAAGAGACCAGGCTCTATTTCGTTCAGTTCAATAAATCCATTGGCAACGGCTTCGGGGAAAACATATTTGTTGCCTTTGGTGCGGTGGGGCGTTCCTGTCATTTGTCTTATCGCTGCAACAACATCATGGAGACCTCCCGACCCGGCATAGGGATCAATTTGCAGGTGTATCGGTTTCATTGGCTAGGCTAATTATAAATATAGTCAAAGATGAATGGAATAGCGGCATGCATAATACTCCTGCAGCACTCTATTTTGCTCTTTGAGCGCTCAATGTAATATTATACTGGCCGCCGGTAACGCTTGTCACACAAACATGTAACATTAATTATATGTGCTAAACAGCCGTTTTTTTATATGAAACCGCAAACGGGTTCCATCCGGATTGAAAAAAATTCATCAAAAGGCGGCATTTTTTAGAAATAGCCAAATAAAAAACCTGATTCTTTTACTACTTTTACGCCCGCTGAGTTTTAGCAATAATGTTATATTGAAGCATATTCAACCACTGTTATGTCGGAATCATCCTTAAAAAAGATCCAGAAGCTGTTGGTGGCTAACCGGGGCGAAATTGCGGTGCGTATCCTGAGGGCCGCATCGGAATTGCGCATCAGAACGGTGGCCATTTTTACGTACGAAGACCGTTATTCCCTTCACCGGTACAAGGCAGACGAAGCCTACCAGGTAGGGAAAGATGACGAGCCGCTGAAACCTTACCTTGATATTGAAGGCATTATACACCTGGCCAAGCTGCAGCAGGTAGACGCCATTCACCCCGGGTACGGTTTTCTCAGCGAGAACGTGCGGTTTGCGCGCCGCTGCCAGGAAGAAGGGATCATTTTTGTAGGCCCCGACGCCGAAGTAATGGCGCAGCTGGGAGACAAGGTGGCCGCCAAAACGCTGGCCCGCAGGGTAGGAGTGCCGCTGATAGAAGACAGCCAGGTGAAGCTGGAAGACATGGCCACCGTACAACGGGAAGCGGAACGCATTGGTTACCCCGTTATACTCAAGGCCGCCTCCGGCGGCGGCGGGCGCGGCATGCGCGTAGTGCGCGCTTCAGACCAGCTGGAGCGGTCTTTTACCGAGGCCCGCAGCGAAGCCGGCAAAGCGTTTGGCGATGATACCATTTTTATCGAGAAGTTCATTGAAGAACCCAAGCACATTGAAGTGCAGTTGATGGGAGACAACCACGGGCATATTGTACACCTGTACGAGCGGGACTGCTCCGTGCAGCGCCGCTTCCAGAAAGTGGTGGAAATAGCGCCGTCTCCCAACCTGCCGGTTGAGACCCGCAACGAGATCTACGGGTACGCGCTGGCGCTGGCCCATGAGGTGAAATATAATAACGTGGGCACCGTAGAGTTCCTGGTAGACCGCCAGAACAAGGTGTACTTCATAGAAGTGAACCCGCGCATACAGGTAGAGCATACGGTCACCGAAGAAGTAACGGGCATAGACATTGTACGCTCGCAGATACTGATCGCAAAAGGCCACCGCCTCTCTGACCCGGAAATATTCCTGAAAAGCCAGGAAGACGTGCGGCTGAACGGCTTTGCCATACAATGCCGCGTTACAACGGAAGACCCGGAAAACAACTTCACGCCAGACTACGGCACCGTTATCGCTTACCGCAACGCCGGCGGCTTCGGCATCCGGCTGGATGAAGGCAGCGCCTACTCCGGCGTTAAAATATCCCCCTTCTTTGACTCCATGCTGGTGAAGGTCACTGCTTCCGGCCGCACCCTTTCCGGCGCGGCGGGCCGCCTGCACCGCACCTTGAAAGAGTTCAGGATACGCGGGGTGAAAACCAACATCCGCTTCCTCGAGAACGTGATCACACACGATACCTTCCGCAAAGGCAATTGTACCGTGGGTTTCATAGACCAGCACCCGGAGCTGTTCAAACTGTCTCCCATCCGGGACCGCGCCACCAAAACGCTCATGTACCTGGCAGACGTAACGGTGAACGGCCACCCCGACGTAAAAGGCAAGCCTGACGGGCGGAAGTTCCGCCTCCCGCATGTACCGTATTTTGACCCGCTGCGGCCCGTGCCCCCGGGCAGCCGCAACCGGCTGCAGGAAATGGGCAGGGACGCATTTGCCCAATGGCTGCGGAACGAAACGCCCGTGTATTTTACAGACACCACCTACCGCGATGCGCACCAGAGCCTGCTGGCCACCCGCGTACGCTCAAAAGATATTATGGCCGTGGCAGAAGGGTATGCCCGCAACAACCCGCAGGTATTTTCCATGGAAGTGTGGGGCGGCGCTACCTTTGACGTGGCCATGCGCTTCCTGCACGAGTGCCCCTGGCGCAGGCTGCAGCAAATACGGGAGGCCATGCCCAACGTGCTGCTGCAAATGCTTTTCCGCGGCTCCAACGCCGTGGGCTATTCCGCATATCCCGAAAACCTCATTGCCCGGTTCATTGAAAAAGCGGCGGAAAACGGCATAGACATTTTCCGCATATTCGATTCGCTCAATGACATTGAGGCCATGAAACCGAGCATCGGTTTTGTACGCAACAACACCAGCTCCCTGGCGCAGGCCGCCATCAGCTACACCGGCGATGTGCTGAAGAAAGACAATGCCAAATACACCCTGCAGTATTACACAGACATGGCCAAACGCCTGGAAGACGCGGGCGCGCACATGCTCTGCATCAAGGACATGGCCGGCCTGCTGAAGCCGCAAGCCGCCACCGTGCTGGTAACCGCCCTCAGGGAAGCGGTGCAGCTGCCCATAGTGCTGCACACGCACGATACGGCCTCCGTACAGTCAGCCACCTACCTCAAGGCCATAGAGGCCGGCGTGAACGTGGTAGACTGCGCCATTGCCTCCCTCAGCGGCCTCACGTCGCAGCCCAGCCTCAACGCCATGGCCGCCATACTGGAAGGCCACGAGCGCAGCCAGCCCATGGACCTGGCTTCCCTGAACGCCTACAGCAACTATTGGGAAGATGTAAGGGAATACTATTACCCCTTTGAATCAGACATGAAAGCCGGCACCGCGCAGGTGTATGAAAATGAGATACCCGGCGGCCAGTACTCCAACCTGCGCCAGCAGGCGGAATCACTCGGGCTGGGAGACAAGCTGGAAACCATCAAGCATAACTACGCGGTGGTGAACCGCCTGTTTGGCGATATTGTGAAAGTAACGCCCAGCTCAAAGGTGGTGGGAGACATGGCCCTGTTCATGACGGCCAACAACCTGACGGCCGAAGATGTGCTGGACGAGACCCGCAACCTGGCTTTCCCCGCTTCCGTTACCGGTTTCTTTAAAGGTGAAATAGGCTTCCCCTACGGCGGCTTCCCCGAAAAACTGCAGCGCATTGTGCTGAAAGGACAGGCGCCGCTCACCGGCAAACCCAATGAGCACCTGCCGCCGGTAGACTTTGACGCGGACTTTGCGGCCTTCCAGCTGAAATACCCGCTGGCGGAGTTCCTGGATTACCTGAGCTACCACATGTTCCCCAAGGTGTTTGACGAATATTACCAGCATGCCCAAGTATACGGTAACGTGGAAGCCATTCCCACCCCCGCGTTCTTTTACGGCCTGCACCTGGGAGAAGAAATACTCATCACCCTCGGCAAAGGCAAAACCATTATTGTAAAGCTGCTCTTCATACTGCCCGCGGACGAGAGCGGCATGCGCACCGTGGTATTTGAGCTGAACGGCTACGCGCGCCGGGTACAGGTGAGAGACCGCGCGGTAAAAAGCGAAGTGCCTGTCAACAAGAAGGTAAGCAACCCGGAGCTGGAAGTGGGCGCGCCGCTGCAGGGCAAGCTGAGCAAGCTGCTGGTGAAATCAGGAGACAGCATAGCTGCCAACACGCCGCTGTTCATTATTGAGGCCATGAAAATGGAAACAACGGTAACGGCTACACGGGATACAAAGGTTAAGGCGGTACACCTGCCCGAAGGTACCATGGTACAGCAGGATGACCTGGTGATAGAGATGGAGTAGCGGGGCCGTAATGATATTTTGCGCCGCATTGCCTGTGGGTGATGCGGCGTTTTTTTGTGCGGGCGATGCAGGTGGTCATTCCTCTGCCGTAACCTTGGCCTGTGGGTGATGCGGTGTTTTTTGCGCGGGCGATGCAGCAGCTGTTGTAGCGGTACAGGGGGGAAGGCGCCGCCCGGGGCGCCGGATGCCTGTTATTTTACCCCCCCCGTGGGATGCCCATGGATACTGGAAACAGGGGGCATAAACGGCCGGAAACACACTGGTAACAGAAGGATCACTATAGGGTACGTGGACTTGATACGGAAATGACGTGGAGATAGTGTGGGGATGAGGTGGTATTGAAGTGGTTTCACATAACAGATATATAATATTTATGATGCATTTCCGCATGGGCGTATTGAAAATAGTATCAGTTTCATGGGTCAGGGCACAAAAAAAGCGGCCCCGGGGGGAGGGCCGCTTCCGGTATGCACAGCAAATATGTTTAGAATTTCTCCAGCCCGCTGAAAAAGAAATTGCCTTCAATAGCGGCGTTTTCATCAGAGTCTGAACCGTGAACAGCGTTGCGGCCAATGGATTCAGCATAGATCTTGCGGATGGTGCCTTCTTCCGCCTGGGCAGGGTTGGTGGCGCCTATCAGCTTGCGGAAATCTTCCACGGCGTTGTCCTTTTCCAGGATGGCGGCTACAATATGGCCGCTGCTCATAAATTCCACCAGCTCGCCATAAAAGGGCCTTTCTTTGTGAACAGCGTAAAACTCACCGGCTTTTTCGGCGGAGAGTTTTGTCAGTTTCATGGCTACAATGCGGAAACCTGCGGCGCAGATCTTGTCCAGTATGCCTCCGATATGCCCGTTCTGCACAGCGTCGGGCTTGATCATGGTAAATGTTCTGTTACTCATATAGTGAATTAGTCGTTTTACGCCTGGTTGTTCTCCTGTTGCCGTTACCGGCGGGAGGCAGGAGCGGCAAAAGTAATGAGTTTTTGTTTAGCAGTAAAAAATTTTGAAATTCTGACCCAAATGAAGAACTTCGCACTTCCTTTGCTTAAACGAAGGCGGGGTACCTTTACAACTGATTGTCACTTATATATTTATATAGTTTTTAGGAATGAAGCCAATTGAGGACATCAAACCATTACTGGACAGCCCCAAAAAAGTGGTGGTAACCATGCATCAGAAACCTGATGCAGACGCTATGGGTTCTTCCCTGGCCATGTACCATTACCTCCGGCGCAAAGGGCACGATGTAACCGTTATTTCCCCTACCAATTTCCCGGATTTTCTGAAATGGATGCCCGGCAGTGAACAGGTACTCGATTTTGAGTCCGGCCAGGAAAAGGCGCTCAAAACACTGGAAGACGTGGAACTGCTGTTTTGCCTGGACTTTAACCATATGGGCCGCACAAAGAACATGCAGCCCCATCTGGAAAAACTGCAGTGCATCAAAATACTGGTAGACCACCACCTGGAGCCGCAGCCCGATTTCGACTACGGCATCAGCGACACCACCGCCGCTTCCACGGCCCAACTGGTGTACGAGATCATCTACCGCCTGGGTGATGAACATTATATTGATAACGACATTGCCCAGTGCATCTACGCCGGCACCATGACGGATACCGGCTCCTTCCGCTTTGCTTCCACCTCGGCCCGCGTACACCGCATGGTGGCGGACCTGCTGGAGAGAGGGCTGGAACATGAGTATATTCACCAGGCCATTTATGATAACTTCCTCGAGAACCGCCTCCGCTTTATCGGCCACAGCCTGCTGAACCGGATGGAGGTGTTTTACGAGGCCAATACGGCCATTATGGCCATCCCTTACAGTGACCTGAAACGTTTTGACCTGCAAACAGGCGATACGGAAGGGCTTGTAAATTTCCTTTTGTCCATTCAAGGCATTAAATTAGCGGCGTTGATCATTGACCGGAATTCAGAAGTAAAACTCTCTTTTCGTTCCAAAGGCAATTTTGACGTAAACACATTTGCACGCAAGTACTTTGATGGCGGCGGGCACTTTAACGCCTCCGGAGGCCGCAGTACGGACTCCCTGGAGAAAACAGTGCAGCGTTTCCTGAAAGCCATGCATGAAAATGAAGATATTTTGCAATAACATTCATCATAACGACACTAATACAGACAAATGAAGTCTTAAGACTTCATAGATACCATAAAGAATAAATTACCTGGTGAAAGTCTTAAGACTCCATCAGACCCGTAAAAAATCAAAATAAACTGATGAGGTCACAAGACCCCATCAGACCCGTAAAAAATCAAACTGAACTGATGAAGTCACAAGACTCCATCAGACCCGTAAAAAATCAAAATAAACTGATGAAAAAGAACAATCTGTTACTTGTTGCATCACTGGGCTTGCTGGTTGCAAGCTGCGGTAAAACCGGTCCGAGAAAAACCCCCAGTGGTATTGAATACACTGTGGAAAAAGCGGGTAAAGGCGAGAAGCTGAAAGAAGGCGATACCATCATGGTATACTTCGCTTCTTACCTGAACGATTCCCTGCTGATAGACACCCGCAAGGAGCAAGGCGTAGCATTGCCCATGGTGATCCAGAAATCAAGGGATAAATTTGACCTGATGGACGGGTTTGCCCAACTGAGCGAGGGAGACAGCGCTATCTTCATCCTGCCGCTGGACTCCATGCAGAACAAACCGCCGATGGCCAAACCGGGCGATAAAATGAAAGTGCATTTCGTGATTGAAAGCAAATATTCCATTGCCAAACAAAACGAAAAAGAAGAAAAAGAGATCAAGGAATATATCGACAAAAACAAGCTGAGCACCACCAAATCCCCCAAAGGCGTTTACATTGCTGTAACCCAGGAAGGTAGCGGCGCCCAGCCTAAGAACGGCGATATCGTTTCCGTGAACTACACCGGCAAACTGCTGGACGGTACCGTGTTCGATTCCAACACAGACTCTACCGTTCGCCCCGGCATGCCGCTGCAGCCCCTGGAGTTCCCCGTTGGCGAAGGCCGCGTAATTCCGGGATGGGACGAAGGCATTGCCCAGCTGAAAAAAGGCACCAAAGCTACGCTGGTAATTCCTTCCGCACTGGCTTACGGCCTGCAGGGCGGTGGCCCCACCATCAAACCGAACAGCATCCTCGTGTTCAACGTGGAACTGCTGGACGTGAAACCCGCGCCCGCCGCGCCTGCTGATCAGGCGGCCCCGGCCAAATAAGCTGCAATAAGTAGATCTATATAATGAAGCCCGGCTATTTGGCCGGGCTTTTTTTTGTTACCAATAAAAAAAGCCGTCCCAATGTACCAGGACGGCTTTCTATTTATCCCTGTTCAACAGGATCAGTGAATCCCCGTATAGTTATGCGGTGTGATCGCTTTCAGTTCTTTCTTCAGCGCCGCGCCGATCTTCAAACCGTCAATGAACTTGTGCATGGTTTTCTGCGTGATCTGCTCGCCGCCGCGGGTCAGCTCTTTCAGGGCCTCGTACGGCTGGGGGTAGTTTTCGCGCCGCAGCACCGTCTGGATGGCTTCCGCCACCACGGCCCAGTTCTGCTCCAGGTCCTGTTCCAGTTTGGCATTATTGAGAATGAGCTTGCCCAGCCCTTTCTCCAGTGACTTGAAGGCCAGCAGGGTATGCGCAAAAGGCACGCCCACGTTGCGGAGCACGGTAGAGTCCGTCAGGTCCCGCTGCAGGCGGGAAATGGGGAGCTTGGCGCTCAGGTGCTCAAACAGCGCATTGGCAATGCCCAGGTTGCCTTCGGCATTTTCGAAATCAATGGGATTGACCTTATGCGGCATGGCGGAAGAGCCCACCTCGTTCTTTTTGATCTTCTGCTTGAAATAGTCCATGGAAATGTACGTCCACACATCACGGGCAAAATCCGTCAGGATGTTGTTCACCCGTTTGAGCGTATCAAACTGGGCGGCCAGGTTGTCGTAATGCTCTATCTGCGTGGTGAACTGCATGCGTTGCAGGCCCAGCGTACCGTTCACGAACTTGTTCCCGAACTTTTCCCAGTTAATGGCGGGGAACGCCACGTTGTGCGCATTGAAGTTGCCGGTAGCCCCGCCGAATTTGGCGGCAAAGGGGATCTGGCCCAGCAGGCGCACCTGGCCTTCCAGCCTTTCCACAAACACCAGCACCTCTTTGCCCAGGCGGGTAGGGGATGCGGGCTGGCCGTGCGTTCTGGCCAGCATGGGCACCGCTTTCCAGTCTTTGGCCAGCATTTTCAGGTGCAGTATGAAATTGCTGACGGCCGGCAGGTATATGTGCTCCACCGCTTCTTTCCACAGCAGGGGGGTGGCGGTGTTATTCACGTCTTGAGACGTGAGGCCGAAGTGTACCCACTCCAGCTTGTCTTCCAGGCCCAGGTTCTTCAGTTCATTTTTCAGGAAATACTCCACGGCCTTCACGTCGTGGTTGGTGATTTTTTCCGTATCCTTTACCAGTTGCGCGTTCTCGATGGTGAACGACTGGTAAATGTTGCGCAGGGCGGGTATCTTTGCTTTGGGCAGGGTGAACAGCTGCTGTTCTGCCAGGGCAATAAAATATTCCACTTCCACCTGTACACGGTAACGTATCAACGCAAATTCCGAAAAATAGGGAGCCAGTTCTTCCAGTTGCCCCCTGTAACGCCCGTCTACCGGGGAAATAGCGGTTAAAGCTTGTAATTGCATCATGTATTGATTATCCAGTCAAAATATTGCCCCCGGCCATCCAAAAAACAGGTATGTTCGGGAATTACGTTATTTTAGCAGGCTCAAAATTACAGAAATTGGAACGGAAAGTAAAAGTAGCGGCTGTCAGTTATTTGAATACGAAGCCTTTGTTGTATGGTTTCAGGGACCACAAGGTGATGCGCTCCATGGAGCTTACGCTGGATTACCCGGCCAAAATAGCCCGCCAGCTGATAGATGGCGAGGTAGACCTGGCCCTGGTGCCGGTGGCCATCATTCCCAAATTAAAAGAATATCATATTGTATCAGACTTCTGCATAGGGGCGGAAAGCCCGGTGGCCTCCGTATGCCTTTTCAGCGACGTGCCCCTGCAAAACATTCACCGCATTTACCTGGACTACCAGAGCCGCACCTCCGTGGCCCTGCTGAAGCTGCTGGTGCGTGACCACTGGAAGCTGAACGTGGAGTTCATTGAGACCGCGGAAGACTACCAGCACCTCATCCGCGGCAACGACGCCGGCCTGGTGATAGGAGACCGCGCGCTGGCGCAGCGGGAAGTATCTCCCCTGGTATTTGACCTGGCCGAGGCCTGGATCCGCTTCACCAGCCTGCCGTTCGTATTTGCGGCCTGGATCAGCAACAAACCGCTGCCGGTAGCGTTCATCCAGCAATTTAACGACGCCAACAGCATAGGCCTCAACAACCTGCCGGCCGTGGTGGCGGAAAACAGCAGCCCCGGCATAGACCTCACGGCCTATTATACCAAAAACATCAGCTACCCCCTTACGCCGTCCAAGCGGCAGGGCATGCAGCGTTTTTTGAGCTACTTGCAATAATTTGCTGATAATCAGCTAATTTTTGCGTAACTTAGGAAACAAACCGTCTTTATGAAAGTAGGCATTCTTGGCTCTGGCGTTGCTGGCACAACGCTGGGGCACGGGCTTATTCGTTTAGGCCATACTGTTATGATCGGAACAGGTCATCCGCAGAAAGACGGGCTGCGGCAATGGTTATTCGAAAACAGCCAGGGAGGCCAGGTGGGTGCCTTCTCCGCCGCGGCTGCCTATGGTGACATCATTATCCTCTGCACAAGCTGGCCGGGCACCAGGCCAGCCATAGAAGCCGCCGGCATCTGGAATTTCAAGAAAAAAATAGTGGTAGACGTGACCAACCCGCTTGACGGGCGCGGCCCCGATGAAGCGGGCCGCCTGCAGCTCTCGCCGGGCAACAACCCCTCCGGCGGAGAACAGGTGCAGGCCTGGCTGCAGGAGGCCCATGTGGTAAAAACCCTCAACAGCACCGGCAGCGCCTTTATGATAGCTCCCCATTTTGAAGAAGGGCCGCCCACCATGTTCATGGCCGGTAATGACGACCTGGCCAAACGGGCCATCAAAGACCTGCTGTCCCAGATGGGCTGGCAGGATGTGGTGGACGCCGGCAATATAGAAATGAGCCGTTACCTGGAAGGGCTGTACGTGATCTGGTATGCCTACGGCTTCCGTACGGGCAACTGGCGGCACGCCTTCCGGCTGCTGCGGAAATGAGGCGGCCAGCCCCGGAGCTTCCAGGCGTTTCCCGGAAAGCGTACTAAAGGAAAAAGCTGCCCCGCCGCGTCATTATCCGGTTGATGGGGCAACCGGCATTGCGCCTACCGCCCCACCGTTTTCCGGAAAGACCGGATGGCCAGCGCCGCCGCGCCCGCCGTGAGCAGCGCGCTCATATAGAACGGCGCGCCGGGGAAGAGGAACGGCCGGTCGTCTTTCGTAAAATAATGGAAAAGCCCCGTCATGATCAGGGGGCCTACAATGTTGGTGAGGCTGATCAGGCTCGTCATGGCGCCCTGCAGCTCTCCCTGCTCCGTGGGCGGCACCTGGTTGCTCATCACCCCCTGCAGCGAAGGCCCGAAAATACCGCCCAGCCCATACAGCACCAGTACGGCAAACATCATCCAGCCGGCATTGGCCAGTCCGAAGAGCAGGAAGCTCACCATATAAATGATCATGCCCACGTACACGGCGCGGTGGTAGCCCAGCCTGGGCAGCACCACCCTGATGAGGCCGCCCTGCACAATAGCCGTCATCACCCCGGAAAGGGAGAGGGAATACCCCACAATGTCCATGCTCCAGTCAAATTTGAACATGGTATAGTACGTCCAGGTGCTCATAATGGCATGGGCAGCGGTATAGATGAGGGCAATGGCGCCCATGAGGGAATATACCTGCGGGTATTTTTTGATCTGCTTCAGCGCGCCCACCGGGTTGGCGCGTTTCCAGCTGAAGGGGCGGCGGTTCTCCCGCGCCAGTGACTCCGGCAAAATGAAAAAACCGTACAGCCAGTTCAGTAAAGACATGCCCGCGGTAAGCAGGAAAGGAGCGCGGATGCCGCCCCAGTGGCCCACCCAGCCGCCTATTACCGGCCCCAGCACAAAGCCGATGCCGAAGGCCATGCCCAGCAGCCCGAAGTTCTGGGCGCGTTTTTCCGGCGTGCTCACGTCTGCAATGTAGGCGGAGGCGGCCGTCATGCTGGCGCCGGTAATGCCGATGATGATGCGGCCCACAAACAGCCATACAATATTGGGCGCAAAGGCGAGGAACAGGTAATCCACCCCCATGCCGAACATGGAGATCAACAGCACCGGCCGCCGCCCGTACCGGTCGCTCAGGCCGCCAAGAACGGGCGCGCACACAAACTGCACCACGGCATAGGCAAAGGTGAGCCAGCCGCCGTAAATGGACGCGTCGCTGATGTTCCCGCCGATCAGCTCTTCAATCAGCTTGGGAATAACGGGGATGATGATGCCAAAACCGATAAAGTCAATAAGAAGGGTAATAAAAATGAACGTAAGCGCCCCGTTTTTCCTGCCGGACATATAAAAAATTTGCGCAAAAATAGGGGAATTAGGAAGCGGCGGCGGGTCTAAATGACAAACAGCGTTTGTCTTTGTGGAATGATAATTGTAAAACCCTATACATAAATGAATTGTTTAACCTTAAAACCTCTCACTATGTTACGCTGGGCACTGATTTTTTTCATTGTCGCCATTGTGGCGGCTATTTTCGGATTTAGCGGCATTGCGGCCGGCGCGGCAGGCATCGCCAAGATCCTGTTCTACATCTTTATTGTGATATTCCTGATCTCGCTCATCATGGGGCTGGTCAGGAAGTGATCAGGCGCCTTCTTCCTGCATGGAGATCAGCTGCAGCACGCCGGGGTCCGCTGCAAAGGCTTGCTGCAGCCGGTCTCCATGCGTATCTGTAATGAACACCTGCCCGTAACCGGGCCCCTGTACCAGGGCTATCAGCCGGGAAACCCTTTCCTGGTCCAGCTTCTCAAACACATCATCCAGCAACAGCACCGGCGGGAACTGCTTGTGCGCCCGGATGGCCTCAAACTGCGCCAGCTTGAGGGCAAAGAGGAAACTCTTGCGCTGCCCCTGGGAAGCGCTGGTTTTCATGGGGTGCTCGTCCAGGAGAAAAAGCAGGTCATCCCGGTGAATGCCCTGCGTGGTGCGCTGCATCTGTTTGTCCCGCAGGCGGTGCTCCTGCAGCAGTTTTTCCAGGCTATGCTCATGCAACTGGCTCTGGTAGCGGAAAGCCACCGTTTCGTGGCGGCCGGCCAGGTAATCGTACCGTTCCTGCACCTGCTCAATGAACCCGCTGAGGAACGCCCGCCGCGCTTCAAATACCGGCGCCCCATGTTGTACCAGTTGTTCATCAAACACATCCAGCAGCGGGTCAGGGGAGTGGTTCATGTTCACGAGCGATTTCAGCAGGCTGTTGCGCTGCTGCAATATTTTATGATAGGCAATGAGATGGTCCAGGTACCCCGGCTGCAGCTGGGAAAGCAGCGCATCCAGCCAGCGGCGGCGGTCTTCGCTGCCGCCCAGGATGATCTCCGCGTCGTCTGGCGCTATCATCACGGCGGGGAACTGGCCAATGTGCCGGGAGAACCTTTCGTACGGCTCATCGTTCAGCGATATCTCCTTTTTCCCGTCCTTTACCGTACACACCACCTTTTCTTCCTTTTCACCGCGCAGAAAATACCCTTCCAGCCGGAAGCCGTTGGTATGGTACTGCACGTTCTGACTTTCGGCGGCGTGAAAATAGCTTTTGGTGAAACAGAGGTAATAGATGGCGTCCAGCAGGTTGGTCTTGCCGGAACCGTTGCGCCCCGTAATGCCCACGATCCGGCGGGAGAAGTGAAAAGCCCTGTGTGTATAGTTCTTGAACTGGGTGAGCGATATTTTAACAACAGATAACAAGCGTTCCGGGAATAATTAATATAATCAGGTAAATATTTTTAACGCATAGACATGCAATATTTTGCATTGCCCGGCGGCGGTTCTGCAAAATTGCTTGAATTTGCAGATTTTCCTGTTATATTTGCGAACAAATTTGAAAATAGTGCAAACTTTAACAGACGTGAAGACGAAATTCACCAAAGAGACTTATCTATACTGGTACGAATTGATGCTGTTACTGCGCCGCTTCGAGGAAAAGGCGGGCCAACTGTACGGTATGCAAAAGATCCGTGGTTTCTGCCACCTCTATATTGGCCAGGAGGCTATTGCCGCCGGCGCCATGACGGCCACCAAACCCGGTGACAAATTCATTACCGCTTATCGTGATCACGCTTTGGCCATTGCCAAAGGCATTTCCGCGAAAGCATGTATGGCTGAGCTGTATGGTAAGGCAACCGGCTGCTCCAAAGGAAAGGGCGGCTCCATGCACTTTTTCAACAAGGAACTCGGTTTCTTCGGCGGCCACGGTATTGTGGGCGCACAGATAGGCACCGGCGCAGGGCTGGCTTTTGCAGAGCAATACCTGGGTACGGACAACGCCGTACTGTGTTTCTTCGGAGACGGCGCCGCCCGCCAGGGTATGCTGCATGAAACCTTCAACATGGCCATGCTGTGGAAACTGCCGGTGGTGTTCATCTGCGAAAACAACCACTACGCCATGGGTACCTCCGTTTCCCGTACTTCCAATGTACTGGATATCTATAAACTGGCAGACGCGTACGAAATGCCGGGCGATTCCATAGACGGTATGAGCTGCGAAGCGGTACACGAAGGCATTGAAAGAGCTATGGTCCGCGCCCGTGAAGGCGGCGGCCCCACCTTGCTCGAGATCAAGACCTACCGTTACCGCGGCCACTCTATGAGCGACCCCGCCAAATACCGCACCAAGGAAGAGGTAGAAGAATATAAAGAAAAAGACCCGCTCACCCAGGTGCTGAAAACCCTGGTAGACAACAAGTGGATCAACGACGCGGAAATTGAAGCCATCAACGAACGCGTGAAAGCTGAAGTGGAAGAGTCCGTTAAATTCGCCGAAGAAAGCCCCTGGCCTTCAGACGACGAGCTGCTGAAAGATGTATACATGCAGCAGGATTATCCGTTCATTGTAGACTAACGGCTCACTGTTACCACTTTAAAATCATTAACCATCACAACAACAATGGCAGTTAACAAACCACACACCAAAGAACCGGCAACCGCCGGTAAAAACGAGGACTTTGACCTGCAGGCTACGGCAGACAGGGCGCAGGACTTTTATGCCAGAAACAAGAACGTTATCAATATTGGCCTGCTGGCCGTTATCGTGATCATTGCCGGCTTTTTCGGTTACAACCGTTTTGTAAAAGCCCCCAATGAAAAGAAAGCGCAGGAAGCCATTTTCCAGGCACAGAACTACTTTGCGGTAGACTCCTTCAAACTGGCCCTCAACGGGGACGGTAACAACTACGGCTTTTTGCAGGTGACAGAGAAATTTGGCGGCACCAAAGCCGGCAACCTTGCCAGGTACAGCGCAGGCGTATGTTATGTAAAACTGGGAGATTACCAGAAAGGTATTGACATGCTGAAATCTTTTTCCAGCAACGACCTCGTGATACAATCGCTCGCCAGCGGGCTGATCGGCGATGCTTACATGGAGCTGAACAAGGCAGACGATGCCGTGTCTTACTACAAAAAAGCCGGCGCCGGAGACAATGAGCTGACTTCCCCCATCTACCTGCTGCGTGCAGGGCTGGCGCTGGAAAAAGCCAACAAACCCAATGAGGCCATTGCGGTTTACCAGGAAATCAAGCAAAAATATCCGCAAACCAACGAAGGCCGCGAAATGGAGAAATACCTGGCCAGGCTGGGAGTGGTGAAATAATTTCGGGAAATGTCTATACACAATCAGACCTTACTCAACAACGCTGGCATTCTTCAAATGGAGGGTGCCAGTGTTGTTATTGTTTATACGGAATGGAACGATTTTGTGGTGAGCGAACTGGCGGCCGGCTGCGAACGGGTGCTGGACGAACATAAGGTAAGCCATACCAAACTGCGGGTACCCGGTTCCTTTGAGCTGCCCTTTGCCTGCAAACAGATATGGGAGCAAACCAAGGGCACCGGCGCGCAACCCTCCGCCATCATAGCTTTTGGCTGTGTGATCAGGGGAGAAACACCACACTTCGATTATGTTTGCAATGCCGTTACAGACGGCATTTTGCAATTGAACCTGGAGCTGCCGGTACCGGTTATTTTCGGCGTGCTGACCGTTAACACCGCGGAGCAGGCTACAGACCGGCTGGGCGGCGCCCACGGCCACAAAGGAGAGGAGGCCGCGCTAACGGCCCTTAAAATGATCAGCTTCCAGCGGCAGTTATTAAAAAGCGTCAAGTAAAAATGAAGATATGCGGAGGATCAGGTAAAATCCTTCTTGTATGAAACCCTGTTGTACCTTAGTTTTAAGTTTTTACAGACCCAAACAACGACTCAATGAACGTACAGCTTTTTATACCCTGCTTTGTAGACCAGCTCTTCCCTGAAACCGCTTTCAACATGGTGAAAGTGCTCGAGAAACTGGGATGCAACGTTAGCTATAATACCGAACAGACCTGCTGCGGCCAGCCCGCCTTCAACGCAGGCTACCAGGAAGAATGCCGCTCCGTGGCCACCAAATTCCTGAAAGATTTTCATACGTACGATTATATTGTGGCGCCCAGCGGCTCCTGTACCGGTTTTGTGAGGAACTACTACGGCAAGCTGTTTGACAACTCCGCCGCCCATAACGATGTAAAGCTGCTCAGGAAAAACCTTTACGAGTTCACCGAATTTCTGACAGACGTGCTGCACGTTACCAACGTAGGCGCCACGCTGGAAGGCGTAGGCACCTATCACGACGCCTGCGGCGCCCTGCGCGAATGCGGCATCAAAGACGGCCCGCGCAAGCTGCTGGCCAATGTGAAAGGGCTGGAGCTGCGCGAAATGAATGACAGTGAAGTATGCTGCGGCTTTGGCGGTACCTTTGCCGTAAAGTTCAAACCCATTTCCCTGGGCATGGGCGAGCAAAAAGTACACAACGCGGCAGACAGCGGGGCGGATTACCTTATTTCTACAGACCTCAGCTGCCTCATGCACCTGGACGGGTACATCCGCAAACATGGGCAGCAGATCAAGATCATGCACATTGCCGACGTACTGGCCAGCGGCTGGTAAATCATATAAAACCCTCTAAAAGTTTTTGACCATGCAATACTGGTTAGTGAAATCAGAACCTTTCAAATACTCCTGGGACCAATTTGTAAAAGACAAAAAAACTTTCTGGGACGGGGTACGCAACTACGCCGCCCGCAACAACCTCAAAGCCATGAAAAAGGGCGACCAGGTGTTCTGGTACCACAGCAATGAAGGGCTCGAAATTGTAGGCATCGCCAAAGTGGTGAAAGAACATTACCAGGACCCTACCACGCCAGACCCGGCCTGGGTGGCGGTAGACCTGGCCCCCGTCAAAAAGCTCAAAAAACCGGTCACGCTGGCGCAGATGAAGGCGGAAAAAAGCCTGGCCAATATGGACCTCATCCGCCTGGGCCGCCTCAGCGTAGGCGCCGTAAAACCGGAAGAGTTCGAAAAGATCATGGAAATGGCCGGCATGTGATCCTTGAAAAAATATACGGATGAAACCAAAGATGATCGTGCTCACAGGCGCAGGCATCAGCGCCGAAAGCGGCCTCCGCACTTTCCGTGACAGTGACGGCCTCTGGGAAGGATATGACGTGTATGAAGTGGCATCGCCCACCGGCTGGGAGAAAAACCCGGCCCTGGTGCAGGATTTCTACAACCTGCGCCGAAAGGACGTGCTGGGCGCACAGCCCAATGCCGCCCACACCGGCCTGGCACAGCTGGAAGAGCTGTTTGATGTACGCATCATCACCCAGAACATAGACGATCTGCACGAACGCGCCGGCTCTACCAAAGTACTGCACCTGCATGGCGAAATACTGAAAATGCGCAGCGAGCTGGACGAAACAAAGCTGTACACCGTGAACGGGGACATCCGCATGGGAGACCTGGCGCCAGACGGCGGCCAGTTCCGCCCGCACGTAGTGTGGTTCGGCGAAGCCGTTACCATGATAGAGCCCGCCATCCTGGAAATTGTACAGGCAGACGTGTTTGTGCTGATCGGTACTTCCCTCAACGTTTACCCCGCCGCGGGCCTCATTGATTACCTGCGCCCCGATGTACCCAAATACATTATAGACAAAAAGATCCCGCCCGTGAAAGGGAACGGCTTCCACCTCATTGAAAAACCGGCCACGGAAGGAGTGGCGGAGCTGCTGCGGCTGCTGAAAGCGGAGCAGGAGAACTGACCTGCCGCAAATGTGCCGCTGCTGAAAGCGGTTCCTTGTAATCAGCAACGGCCGCCTCTTACAGCGCAGGCCACAAAAAAGCCGCCTCTTTAAAAGGCGGCCCGTTCATTCCACATGATCCAATCTCATTTACAAAATGGAGTTTGTCACAGGAAAAATATTGTGCTACTCGAAACTTTCTTCAAAACGGATATCGTATTCTTCCAGCTCACGCAACACCGGGTTGTACACTTCCGGCATTACCGGCACCTGCAGGCCTGTTAGCTGCAAACTGCCGGAGAGCAGCAGTTTGGCCATGATGCCCAGCGGCAGGCCTACTGTTTTGGCCATGGCGGTACGGAGGTTATCTTCTCCCTGAACGATCATGTAACTGTGCAGGCGGGTAGACATGTTCCTCCGTTCAAACTCTATCTCATGCAGCATCACGATCATGTCTTTATCCGCCGCTTCCATTTTCAACCGGTCTTCCAGCACATGCTGCAATACAGTGGCGTTAGACTGCTCCCCTAAGTTAATCAATTCTCCATTGAGAATGCCCAGATATTTCAACTGCCGTACCAGCTTGCTCTTGCTGCTCACGCCCAGGAACTGCGCCACGTTCTCCTCGTTGGTCAGCTGTTTGTCTACCTTGATGTTCTGAGACGCCCATTTGAAAAAGGTCACGTTATCCGTGGGGTGCTTTTTACTATCATCCGTCAGGCCCAGCTTCACCAGCGCGTTCCAGCCCTCGCAGAAGTCGGGGTACCGCAGGGTGGCCCGCATGAAGGTGGGGATGTTGCCCAGGTTGTATACGTCTATGTAGTTCAGCGAGTCCCGGTTAGGGTAGTAGGCCAGCTTGCCCAGGCCCGGTACCTGTACGGTTTTGGACTGGTCAAACAACTGCTGGTACTCCACCTCTTTCGTTTTGCCTTTTTCTTTGTAAGTGGCGCCGGAAGTGCCCGCCAATACTATATTCCGGGCGTTCCATGAAATTTTGTATTGCCAGGGGTTGTCATTGCTCCCGGGAGAAACGAGGCCGCCGCAGTAAGATTTGAAAGAATAGATCTGCCCGCCCTTTTTCTCGATGGAGTGGATGAGCTTCATGGCAGACATGTGGTCTATGCCCGGGTCAAGCCCCATTTCATACATAAAAAGCAGGCCCGCTTTCTGGATGTCTTTCTGGAGTTTCCGGATCTCCGGGTCTATGTAAGAGGCGGTCAGCAGGTTTTTGGAGAAATGAAGGCAATCTTTTGCAATGGTAATGTGCAGCGCGGGGGGCAGCAGGGAGATCACCAGGTCCGTTTCCTGTATGAGCTGCTGGCGGATGGCCTGGTCTTTCACATCAAAGGCCGCCGGCGTAGCGTAATAAGACTTGCCGATCTTGGATTTGATCAGCATCAGGTCATTGTCCGCCACGGTAATATGCCACTTCTGCCTCGGGGCATTGGCCAGTAAATAATCGATCAGGAAAGTAGCAGATTTGCCGGCGCCAAACAACAGAATATTCTTCATATGTTTTTGGAAAATGGTTAAAACTACTGGGAGTAAACAATAAAATCCCGCGGAATGTTCAGGTAAGCCAGTGAGGCCCGGCTTGCAGGTAAATTATTTACTTCCTAATTACGCTTTGATTTTCATAGGGTTATAAACAAATAGCTTGCCAATTTGTATTCGGCAGTTATATATCTAATTTAAGATATATAGAACATTTACCGGAGATGACGCGAATGTACAACAAGGACTTCAAGCCGCAAAATTCCGGCCGGCGCGTACCGGCCTGTAATTTATACACATTCCACCCCCAAACCCGCTATATACGAGGGGAAAACGTTATATTTGCTCTTTATTAAAAGGCACTCAAAAACCTGTAAACCAGTAACATAATGATAGAGAATACGGACAATCAGGACAATCAAAAGGAAGGTAGAATTGTTCAGATCAACATTGAGGAGCAAATGAAAACGGCCTACATCGATTATTCGATGTCAGTGATCGTTGGCCGTGCGCTGCCGGATGTAAGAGACGGTTTCAAACCGGTACACCGGCGCGTGCTGTTCGGGATGAATGAACTGGGAAACACCCACAACAAACCCTACAAAAAATCCGCCCGTGTGGTGGGAGACGTAATGGGTAAATACCACCCGCATGGAGACGCCTCCGTTTACGACACCATGGTACGTATGGCGCAGCCCTGGTCTTTGCGCTACATGCTGATAGACGGGCAGGGTAACTTCGGCTCCATAGACGGAGACATGCCGGCCGCCATGCGTTACACGGAAGTGCGGCTGCAGAAGATCGCCGAAGCCATGCTGGAAGACCTCGATAAAGATACGGTTGACTTCACCCTCAACTTTGACGATACCCTGGAAGAGCCGGTAGTACTGCCTACCCGTATTCCGAACCTGCTGGCCAACGGCGCCTCCGGCATTGCCGTGGGCATGGCCACCAACATCATGCCCCACAACCTCTCCGAACTGGTAGACGGGCTGGTGGCCATGGTAGACAATAAAGACATTACCATAGACGAGCTGATCAAACACGTTAAAGCGCCAGACTTCCCCACAGGCGGTATCATTTACGGCTTTGAAGGCGTGAAGCAGGGCTTTGAGACCGGCCGCGGCAGGGTAGTGGTAAGAGGCAAGATCACTTCCGAGACCAGCAAATCCGGCAAGGAAAAACTCGTTATTTACGAACTGCCTTACCAGGTGAACAAGGCCATACTGCACCAGAAAATCGCCCAGCTCGTGAACGATAAGGTGATCGAAGGCATTTCTGATGTGCGGGACGAGTCTGACCGGGACGGCATGCGCCTGGTGATAGACCTGAAGCGGGAGGCCATCCCCAACGTGATCATCAACCAGCTGTACAAATACTCCGAGCTGCAGACCTCCTACGGCATCAACAACGTAGTGCTGGTGAAAGGGCGGCCCAGGGTGATGAACCTGAAAGACCTGCTGGCCGAGTTCATCGAGTTCCGGCACGAAGTGGTGACCCGCCGTACGCAGTACGAACTGCGCGAAGCGGAAAAGAAAGCCCACATCCTGGCCGGTTACCTGATCGCGCTGGACCATCTGGACGAAGTGATCTCCCTCATCCGCAACTCCGCCACACCCGAAATAGCGCGCGAAGGGCTGATGACCAACTTCGAGCTGAGCGAAATACAGGCCAAGGCCATACTGGAACTGCGTTTGCAACGGTTAACAGGCATGGAGCGGGACAAGATCCGCGAGGAATACGAAGACATCATGAAACTCATTGCCCGCCTGAAAGAGATACTGGCAGACGAAGGGCTGCGCATGCAGATCATCAAGGACGAACTGCAGGACGTGAAGAAGAAATTTGGTGACGAACGCAAAACCGAGATCCAGTACCTGGCCGCAGAAATGCGCATAGAAGATATCATTGCCGAAGAAGATGTGGTGATCACCATTTCACACCTCGGCTATATCAAACGCACTTCCGCGTACGATTTCCGCCAGCAGAAACGCGGCGGCCGCGGCGCTATTGGCGGCAAAACGAGAGACGAAGACTTTATAGAACACCTCTTTGTGGCCAGCACCCACCATACCATGCTGTTCTTCACAGAAAAAGGGCGCCTGTACTGGATGAAGGTGTACGAGATACCGGAAGGCGAAAAGTCCGGCAAGGGCCGCGCCATCCAGAACCTGATCACCCTGCCGTCTGACGACAAGATCAGGGCGATCATAGACATCAAGGACCTGGGAGACGAAGACTTTATCAATAACCACTACATTGTGCTTTGCACCCGCAACGGCATTATCAAGAAAACGCTGCTGGAAGAGTTCAGCCGCCCGCGCGCCAACGGTGTGAACGCTATTACCATCAACGAAGGCGACCAGCTGCTGGAAGCCAGGCTCACCAACGGTAACAGCCAGATCATGATGGCCGTCCGCAGCGGCCGGGCCATCCGTTTCCCGGAAAATACCGTGCGCGACACCGGCCGTGGCGCCATTGGTGTGAGGGGTATTGAGGTGGATAATGAGAAAGATGAAGTGGTTGGTATGATTTGTGTTGATAAGGAAGATAAAACCCGAACAGTACTGGTAGTATCCGAAAAAGGCTTCGGCAAACGGACCGACATTGAGGAATACCGCATCACCAACAGGGGAGGAAAGGGGGTAAAAACCATCAGCATCACTGAAAAGACCGGGTCCCTGATAGGCATCCTGGACGTTACAGAGTCTAACGACCTGATGATCACCTGCAAATCAGGCATTACCATCCGCATGGCCGTGGCAGACATCCGCGAAGCAGGCCGCGCCACACAGGGCGTACGCCTCATCCGCATGGACGATTCTGACCAGATAGCCGCCGTAGCCCACCTGGACGAACAGGAGGAAGAAGCGGCCGCTACAGAGGTGAACCTGGAAGACGGTGCCGAAAACACGGAAAATGAGAACGGGGATGCCCCCGCCACCGGCAATAACGGGAACGAAGAAAATACGGAAGCATAGCTTTTTCGAACCATAAACAATTAACGATAATTTTTCAAAAATTTGAGCCACATGAAAAAACTATTTGTATCTCTTCTCTTTTGCGGCGCCAGTATGGCCGTAATGGCGCAAAAGGCAAAAGTGAGCAGTGCGGATGACAATCTGAAGAGCGACAAGCTGGATGCCGCCAAAACGGACATTGAGGCAGCCTTATCTCATGAAAAAACCAAAGACGACGCCAGGACCTGGTATGTGAAAGGCAAGATCTATGAAGCCCTGGCCACCAAAAACAAAAGTGCGGCAGACGCACTGGTGGCTTACGAGTCTTTCAAGAAAGCCCTGGAGATCAATCCCAAGCTGCCGGAAGCATTGCTGGAACTGAACAACCGCATGTTCAACGTGTACGCAACAGTGGGTAACGCCGGTTACGCCAACCTCAACGAGCAGAAATGGGATTCTTCCTACTCGTATTTCAAACAGGCGTCTGAGATCCGCGAATTTTACAACGGCAAAAACCTCGGTGGCTCTATTCCTACAGATACGGCAATGGTTTTCTATTCCGGTTACGCTGCCCAGCAGGCTGGCAAAAAAGAAGAGGCCTTCGAAAGCCTGAAAGAAGCCGCCAAGCTGAAGTTCAAAGGCGAACCCGCCCTGTACGTAGTACTGGCACAACAGTATGAAGAACGTGGAGACAATGCCAACTGGATTGCCACCATCGATACCGCCAAGGCATATTTCCCGAACGATAAGCGCTTTAACGACATGGAAATGCTCTACTATTCCAAAACAGGAAAAACCAATGAGCTGATCTCCATGATGGAAAAGAAAGTGAACGAAAACCCGAACGATTTCCCGCTGGCACTGGACTACGCCATCCGCCTGGATAACGTGGCCAACCCCCGCGATGAAAAAGGCAACGACCTGCCCAAGCCCGCCAACTATGACGAGCTGATGGACAAAGCCGAAGCCGCCTATAAAAAAGCACTGGCCCTGAAAGGTGAAGACGCTACCGCCAACTTCCAGCTGGGCGCTTTGTATTTCAACCGCGCCGTTGCCTTCAACAAGGAACTGAATGGCATGGACAGCAAACAGCAAAGCTCTCCCAAAGCAAAAGAACTGCAGGGTAAAGTGCAAAGCCTGATGGACCAGTCACTGCCTTTCTTCGAGAAAGCAGACGCCGGCTTCTCCGCGCAAGGCAAGCTGGAACCCAGTGACAAGCGCACTTTCGAAAGCTGCCTCTATGCATTGCAGAAGATCTATGCTATCAAGAGCCAGCCCGAAAAAGTAGAGGCTACCAAGAAAAAACTGGAGAACCTGCAATAATCAAAACAGGTTTGACATAAAAAAGGCAAGGGGCGATCCTTGCCTTTTTTGTTGCCCCATACTGCCTAAATAATTCCACACTGCTGTTTATCGCACTGTTTTCCCCACGCTACGGCTGTTGCAATACTGTTATCGCTTTCAATGGATTATACATATGCCGCAAAATTATAGAGTAGGGGTAGCGGCCTTGGCATGGTAATTACCCTTTGTTCAGCAGCAACTTATTCAATTAACCATATCAAATCCTTAAAATTATGGGCACACCAATTAAAACAACGGAAAGAGAGGCGCCACAGTATCGCCAGAGAGACGACCGCAGTACGGCGCCAGGCCATACCCGTGAAGCCGATGACATGGATGAATTTGATGATGACCGTAACCAGCAGCTGGAAGGCTATGATGAAAACGAATTAGATGCAGCAGACCACCGCGGGCGCAGGGAAGCACAAGAAGCCGATGGCGATAGTGCGGCCCATGAACGCCGGGAAGTAAGAACGCCCAGCCGCAGGGGGTTTGCCGCTATGGATAAAGAAAAACAAAGAATGATTGCCAGCAAGGGAGGCAAAGCCTCACACGGTGGCGGCAGAAAACCTAGTAAAAACAGGTAGACGGAATCCGCGTTTTACTCATCTGAATGGTTGGATGTTGCTCCCGCAGCATCCAACCATTTTATTATGTAGATTTAGCATATGAAAGCAGTAGCCGTTACTTCCTTTAAAGCCATTCCCCAACTGATGGACCTCCCTGAGCCCCAGGTAAAAGAAGGTCAGGTGCTCATTCAACTGGCGGCAGCCGGCCTCAACCCGTTTGACTGGAAAATGATAGACGGCATCCTGGAAGACCATATGCCCCATGTGTTCCCGCTTATAGTGGGGGTAGACGGCGCGGGCATTGTAGCAGCCACCGGGCCGGGCGTTACCCGTTTTAAAAAAGGGGACCGCGTATACGGCCAGATGCTGCATGCGCCCGTGGGAGAGGGCTCCTATGCGGAATTTGTAGCAGTGCCGGAAAAAGCGGCCATAGCCATAGCGCCTGAAACGCTTTCGCTGGCAGATGCCGCCGCCGCGCCCACCGCCGGCATGACGGCGCTGCAATTGCTGGACAAGCTCGGCCTTACCGCCGGCCAAACGCTGCTGCTGATCGGTGCTACCGGCGGCGTAGGCGCTTTTGTGATACAACTGGCCAAAGCAAGAGGGCTGCGCGTAGTGGCGTCCGTATCCAGCAGCGCTGGCGCGGAAAGAGTAAAAGCGCTGGGAGCGGAAAGCACGGTGAACTATAAGGAAAATGAAGCGTACCCCGGTCATGTAGACGGCCTGGTAGACCTTGTAGACCAGGCAGCGGCCTTTGCGGAAAAAATAACGTTGGTAAAACCCGGCGGCATCGTGTTGACCACACAGTTTGTAGCAGACAAGGCCGCGTTGCAGGCGCAGCAATTACGCGGCGGCAATTTTGAAACCAAAGGCACGCCCGCTTCGCTGGACGCATTGCGGCAAGCCATAGACAGGGGAGACATCAAAATACCGGTAGACCGTAGGGTAAGCCTGTCGCAAGCGCCCGCCGCCATTGCCGAAAGCCGCGAGCTGAAAAGCAAGGGCAAGACCATTATTGTTATTAATGACCAGCTTTAGCGGGCAGTGTTACCAATGAGTAGCCTTTGGAAACGGGGTTGTTGTCAATGACAGCTTTAGCGGCCAGTGTTACCAATGAGTAGCCTTTGGAAAAGGGGTTGTTGTCAATGACAGCTTTAGTGGCCAGTGTTACCAATGAGTAGCCTTTGGAAAAGGGGTTGTTGTCAATGACAGCTTTAGCGGCCCGGTTATTCTTTAGCAAATTTGCCGCCCCAGCCTTGCGGCCCGCTTTTCCTGGCCACTCTAAAACCCCAGTTCTTCGCGTACCTTCTTGGGCAGCCCCTTCACCACCAGGTCATAGGAGTTTTTAGTCCATTCCAGCAACAGCTTGTCAGGAACAGAACCGTCAAACAGCACCGTGTTCCAGTGCTTTTTGTTCATATGATAACCCGGCAGCACCGCCTCATAACGCTCCCGCAGTTCCACCGCCTCATCAGGGTCGCACTTCAGGTTAACGCTCTCAAATTCAGTAACGTCTGTAAGGGCGAACACTTTCCCTTTCACGTAGAACACCAGCGTGTTTTCGTCAAAAGGAAAACCCTCCGTAGTACCGGGCAGAGACAGGCAATAGGTGTGAAATTTTTCAAGGTTCATAGTACCTGCAAAAATAGGGAATCGCCAACTTTGCCATTGCTTGCTAAAAAAATAATCTCTATTTTAGCTACTTATCGACTAAAACGCCCAGGACAGCGCCGCTGCCGTTAACCTGTAATTTCCGGGCGCAGTTTTCATTCTTTCCGGTTACGTGCCCGTGCCTGTGTGCTGCCAGAAATACCGGCCAGGTATTAATCTATTAAATGCAACACTGATGAACAAAAACACCGAAACAACAGACCGCCGGTCATTCCTGAAAACATCGGGGATGGCCGTATTGGGCACCACCTTGGCGTATCAGAGCGGATTTGCCACTACCTTGTTATCTGGCGCACCGCCGGTATTGAAAGTAGGCCTGATAGGCTGCGGCGGCAGGGGCACCGGCGCTGCCGCGCAAGCCCTGCAGGCAGACCCCGGCGTGGTGATCACAGCGCTGGGAGATGTGTTTGAAGACCGGCTGGAAGAAGCCTATACCGCGTTACAGGCCATTGACGGCAAAAGGGTGAAAGTAGCGCAGAAAAACAAGTTCATCGGTTTTGACGCCTACCAGCGCGTGCTGGATTCCGGCGTAGACGTAGTGTTGCTGGCCACGCCGCCCAATTTCAGGCCAGACCATCTGACCGCGGCCGTCAATGCCGGGAAACATATCTTCTGCGAAAAACCCGTGGCGGTAGACGCACCCGGCGTGCGCAAGGTACTGGCCGCGGTAAAAACCGCCAAGGAGAAAAACCTCTCCATTGTTTCGGGCTTCTGTTTCCGGTACGATGCCTCCAACAGGGCCGTGTTCGGCAAAGTATTGCAGGGTGATGTGGGCGAGATCAGGAGCGTATCTACCTTCCGGAACGGTGGCGGCCTCTGGTCAAAGCCGCGCCAGCCCGGCTGGACGGATATGACCTACCAGCTGCGCAACTGGTATTATTACAACTGGCTGTCTGGCGACTTCATAGTAGAACAGGCCGTACACAGCATAGACATGATGCAATGGGTCATGGGAGACAGGTTACCCGTTAAAGCCACCGGCACCGGCGGCAGGCAGGCGCGTATAGACCCCATTTACGGGAATGTGTACGATCATTTTGCCATAGAGTTCGAATACGCGGACGGCGCCAAGGGCTATCATTTCTGCCGGCAGCAGGAGGCCACGGCCGGCCGCAATACGGTAGACGTGATGGGAACAGACGGCAACGCCATTGTTACCATTGGCAGCCGCCAGGAAATAACCGGCAAAAACAAATGGAAATACAGCGGGGAAAAGAACAACATGTACCAAACGCAGCATAATGAACTGTTTACCTCCATCCGCAACGGCAAACCCGTTAACGACGGGGAGTGGATGGCCAACAGCACCATGCTGGCCATCCTGGGCCGCATGGTGGGGTACAGCGGCCAGGTCATTACCTGGGAGCAGGCATTTAATTCCGGCAGGGAGCTGGGGCCCAAAATAGACGCCTACAACTGGGACCTCGCATGGGAAGTACCGCCCGTGGCCATTCCCGGCGTTACCAAAGTGATCTGACAGCTAAAAAAATGACCATGAAATTAATCCTGAAAGCAGCCCTGGCGGTATTGCTTGTACAAACCTCGTACGCCCAGTCAACACCCATTACATTCGGCAGCGAGCTGCATATAGACCAGGTAAAAGCCGGGGCCAGGCTCAAAGCCGCGCCCATACAATGGACCAACGTCAATACCGCGCCAGATACTTGGCGGAAAGACAAAGACCTGCTGATCTGCACCGGCCATCCCATAGGCGTGATGCGGTCTGAAAAACGGTACCGGAATTTCATTCTGCATGTGGAATGGCGGCATATGGAAGCGGGCGGCAACTCTGGCGTATTTGTCTGGAGCGATGCCAAACCGGATTCCAGCAGCCGGCTGCCCGGCGGTGTGGAGGTGCAGATGCTGGAGCTGGACTGGGTGAACCTGAACCTGCGCAACGGGGAAAAACCGCCAATTGCATATGTACACGGAGAATTGTTTGGCGTGGGCGGCGTAAAAACGATCCCTGACAATCCGCGGGGCGAACGCAGCAAATCTGTAGAGAACCGTTGCAAAGGCAAAGGCGAATGGAATACGTATGAAGTGGTATGCGTAGATGGCACCATCAAACTTTCTGTGAACGGCAAATTTGTGAACGGCATCAGCCAGTCAACCGCCAGAGAGGGGTATCTGTGCCTGGAATCTGAAGGGGCGGAAATCCATTTCAGGAATCTGCGGATCGTGGAATTACCATAGAACGGGGGAGATTTCCCCTTTCTTTTATTTAACATAATGTAAATTATAACCAATAAAGTAAGTCGTAGTTCCGCTTAAGTAATTGATTCATATTTGGTTGTAATTTCGGGGTGTCTAAAACGTCATGGGCATATTTGAGACGTTTGCCCGGTTTTATGGACGGCTATTATTCATCTGAAAGAACGTAGCCTCTTGGAGCACTTGCACAAAGACGTAGCCCCTTTGGAACGCTTGCGCGGCATACCGGGCACCTCATCAGTAACCTGGATCTGAAAAGCATAGCCCCGTATGCGGGACGCGTTCACTATACCCGGCATTTTATTTTTACATTGCAGAAAAAAAGCCATGCTTACAGCCATCCATCCAAAACTGCCCATGCGCAACAAGCCGGCAACCAGGGCCTTCTACCTCAACCAGTTAGGTTTTAAGGAGTTTGGGAACGCTGACTATGACGGCTACCTGATGCTGGAGAAAGACAACATACAGATCCATTTTTTCGAGTTTAAAGACCTTGATCCCAAAGAAAACTACGGACAGGTCTACATCCGGACAAATGACATTGATGGCCTGTATAAGGCCCTTCTGGACAATAACGCGGCCATTCACCCCAACGGGCAGCTGGCCATCAAACCCTGGGGACAAAAAGAGTTCTCGATGCTTGACCCGGATAGTAATTTGCTGACTTTTGGGCAAAGCGTGTGAGTAATGGAACCAATTTTAATAGATAATAATTAACTGATTTTCAGTTATTTATAGGCACATTCCTTTTATTTCACTAGTACCGGCGGACAAACAGCTGCACCTAGTCGCCACCCTGCTGTTTTGAAGGAAGCAAATATGGCGTTGAAACCCGGTCAGGAAACAGACCTTAAATTGAAGATATCCATCATAACTAATTGCATATCAATCAAAAACAGGTCAATTATAGTGGCGCTTCACGCAGAATAGACCTAATTCTCTACTAATCAATCAATAAGAGAGAAACTGCTCCAATAAAACATCCGGTTTTCCCCTCTCAGATACCCCAATAAAAAAAGCAACTGAACATTCATCCAGTTGCTTCTATACAAAGAGTTTATAATTTTACTTTAGGCTGCTTGCTTCTTCTGCGCCGCTATCTTGGCGGTAGCCGTCTGCCGGAGGCGGATGATCCCCATCCAGTGCATCGCTTTCATGACCGGGTAAGTAGGGTCAAACTCGTACCATTTCTTGGCAAAGTTGGCGCTGTCTTTATGCATGTGGTGATTGTTCTGGAACAGTTCGCCCAGCAGCAAAATACCCCAGGGCTCGGAGTTACGGGAATGGTCACCATTGTCGTAGTTACTGTAGCCGTACTTGTGGCCGCACCAGTTCACGACCGCACCCTGTACAGGCCCGATCAGGAAATGGATAGGCAGCAGCAGGAACCACCAGAAGCTGGGGGCGAACACCGCATAAAATGCAATATAAATGCCCATCCAGATAACACGGGTAACCCGGTGGTCGCCGAATTTGTCCATCGCGTCCCAGGTAGGCAGCGGGTCTTTGGTGAACTCCGCCTCGGGCATCTGCGTGCCGGTTACAAAGCTGGCGTAGATCTTCCGGGTATGGATCATCATCTGCCAAACGTCTTTGAAAAAGTGCGGGGAATGCGGGTCTTTCTCTGTATCGCTGTACTCATGGTGCATGCGGTGCATTACGCCGTAAGCACGGGGTATCAGGTAAGAGGAGCCCTGGAAGAACCAGGTGCAGAAATAGAATACCCGCTCCCAGCCCTTGCTGGTGTCATACATCTGGTGAGAAGCATAACGGTGCAGGAAAAAAGTATGGAAAAAGAGAGATAAGAACCAGTGTGAGAAAAAGAATATCAGGATCGCTGTCATGTAAATACCACTTCGTTAATAGATAGAATTAAGAAAACAAGGTGCGAAGATAGGCCTAAATACCGAGTTTTTTTAGCATTTAACAAGATGCTAATGAATTTATTAAATAAACATATAAATAATCTTCCCTATTCGATGCGCACCCGCCGCAACTCCAGCAGGTTGAGCCCGTTGCTGGCCAGGCCGCTCACATTGGGCTGGCGGAAACGGGCAGACATGTCGTAAAATAACGGCACTACAGGGGCGTCATTGATCACCAGCTGGTCCATTTGCTGGTACAGGCTGTAGCGTACGGAGTCGTTGATCTCCTGGATGGCCCTTTCATACAGCCGGTCAAACGCGGGGTTATTGTAACGGGTGTAGTTCGGCGGAGACGGGTTTTTGCTGTAGAACATGGCGAGGTAGCTTTCGGCATCGGGGTAATCCGCTATCCAGCTGCCGCGGAAAAAAGGCACGGCGGATTTGGCCACCTGGTCCATCAGGGTGCCTTTCTGCACAATTTCCACCTGTATGGGAATGCCCACTTCCTGCAACTGGTGGGCTACATAGTCTGCCAGGTCCGCATAAATGGGAATGGACACCAGCCTGATCACCGGCAGCCCCCTCCCGCCGGGGTAACCGGCTGCCTTCAGTAGCTCCCGGGCTTTGCGGGGATTGTACGTATATCCTTTCACATGAACGGAGTCGAAAGAAGGCAGGCCCGCCGGTATAAAACCGGACGTGGCGGCGTGGCCGATACTGTTGCGCAGGTAGGTCATCATTTTTATACGGTCAAAACCGTAATTGATGGCCTGCCTGATCTGGAGTTGCCGCAAGGGCGAGGCGGCTACGCCTGGTTTGGTAGCATCCATCACAATGCCGAAATATTCCGTGTTCAGGTACGGCGCTTTGACCAGCACTATTTTTCCTTCCCACTCCTTTTTCAGGGCGCCCTGCTTGGTCAGCACTTCATCTTTAAAGGAGGCCTCAATGTCATTGATGAAATCAAGCTGGCCCTGCCGGAACAGCAGGAACTCCGTGCCCTTGCTGTCTACAAAGCTCACCTTTACCGCGTCCAGGTAAGGCAGGCGGGCGCCGGCCGCGTCCCGCTCAAAGTAAACCGGGTTTTTGTGCAGGATGAGCGCCTGCCCTTCGTCCCAGTAATGAAAAACGAACGGCCCGGTGCCGCAGGGATGCTTGCGAAAGTCTTTTCCGTATTTTTCCACTACCTCATGCGGCACTACAGAACAATATTGCATGCTGAGAATGCCCATGATGGGATGGAACGGGCGCAGCAGCGTAAGCACGAAGGTGCTGTCATCTTTAGCGGTGAAACCGGTGGCGGGGTCCACCTTGTCGTTAAATATCCATGAGCCTGGCGATGCGGTAGCCGGGTCAATGATGCGTTTCAGGCTGTACACCACATCATGCGCCGTCATTCTCCGGCCCTTGCCGCCGGGGAACACTGCATGGTCATGAAAGTACACATCTGTTCTGAGGTGGAAGGTGTACACCCGCCGGTCTGCAGACACCTCCCAGCTCCTGGCCAGCGAGGGCACAATGTTCAGCAGGCTGTCTGGCTCCACCAGCGTGTTGTATAACTGGCGCACGGCCCAGACAATGGCCTGGTTTTTAGCGAAGGCCGGATCTAGCGAAGGGATGCCTTCCGGCTGGTTGTAACGGAACACCTTTTTCCCGTTGTGCGACACCTGGCCGCAGGAAAACAAGAGAACGGCGAGAATAAGCAGCAGATATCTCATATAAAAACGGCTTTAAGGTAGCCAGAAAATGAGTGAAAGCCAAGAAAAACTACGCCCGTCTCCCCCATTTAAAATATATTGCCGTTTAAATCGAACCTCTGAATGAGAAGCCTTTTATTTCTCCTGGCCAGCCTTGCCATGCTGCAAAACGTTACCGCGCAGCAAACGGTTCCTTTTACCCGGCAAGACACGCTGCGCGGCACGCTCACGGCAGACCGCAACTGGTGGGACGTTACCTTTTATGACCTCTCCGTAAACATTCGCCCGGAAACAAAAAGCATAGAAGGCCGCAACGTGATCCACTACCGCGTACTGCGCCCCGCCAAAAGAATGCAGGTAGACCTGCAGGAACCGCTGGCCATCAGCAGTATAGAGCAGAACGGCCAGGCGCTCCGCTTCACGCGCGAGGGCAACGCCTGGTTCGTAGACCTGCAGGCGCCGCAGCCCCCAGGGAAAATAATGCAGCTTGCTATTACCTACGCGGGCAAACCTAAAGAGGCCAAAAACGCCCCGTGGGACGGCGGCGTGGTATGGGGCAAAGATTCCTTGCAACGCCCCTGGATAGCCACCGCCTGCCAGGGCCTGGGCGCCAGTGTATGGTGGCCTAATAAAGACCACCAGTCAGAGGAGCCGGACAGTATGCGCATAACCGTTACCGTGCCCACCGGGCTTACCAACGTAAGCAACGGCCGCCTGCGGGATTCGGTGAGCAACCCCAACGGCGCCACCACCTTCACCTGGTTTGTTGGCAACCCTATCAACAACTATGACGTGGCGCTCAACATTGCCCACTACAGCCATTTCTCAGAACGCTATAAAGGCGCCGCCGGCAACCTTGACCTGGACTATTGGGTGCTGGACTACAACCTTGCCCGTGCCAAAACGCATTTTGCCGTGGTACAGCCCATGATGAAATGTTTCGAACACTGGTTCGGCCCCTACCCTTTTTACAAAGACGGCTACAAGCTGGTAGAAACGCCTCACCTCGGCATGGAACATCAGAGCGCCGTGGCCTATGGCAACCAGTACAAAATGGGCTACCGCGGCGCAGACCTCTCCGGCTCCGGCTGGGGTAAAAAGTGGGACTTTATCATCATTCACGAAAGCGGGCATGAATGGTTCGGCAACAACATCACCACCAAAGACATTGCAGACATGTGGGTACACGAATCTTTCACCAACTATTCCGAAACCCTCTTCACGGAGTGCCAATATGGGAAAAACGCCGGCAATGCCTACGTGCAGGGCCTCCGCAGCAAAATTGCCAATGACGTTCCCATCACCGGCCCTTACGGCGTAAACCGGGAAGGCTCCGGGGATATGTACTGCAAGGGCTCCAACATGCTGCACACCATCCGCCAGCTCATCAACAACGATGAGACCTTCCGGAAAATACTGCGCGGCCTCAACAAGACCTTTTATCACCAGACGGTTACCGGCCGCCAGGTGGAGCAGTACATCAACAAGACCAGCGGCAAAAATTTCGACAAGGTATTTGAGCAATACCTGCGCCGCACCCGGCCGCCGGTTTTTGAGTACAGCCTGGTAGACAATATACTCCGCTACCGCTGGGTGGCAGATGTAAAAGGCTTTGACATGCCGCTCAGGGTAACCGTGGCAAACGGGAGGTTTGGGTTCATCTACCCTACGGCAGAATGGAAAACAACACGCCTGAAACTGAGTACTGCTGATCAATTCAGGGTAGACCCCAACTTCTACGTAAAAGTAAAAGAGAACTGAGGAATGAACGTACCCTGCCTATGGCTGTTTTAAACCATATAGGCCTAACATAACGGCGGGTCGTACCCTGCCTGTAGCTGTTTCAAACAGGTTGCTGTTGCAAACCGGTCTGAAGTTTGCCGGCTATTCAAAAACCATGTTGTATGATGAAGAAACTGCAGGCCTTTTTTGCCGCGTACGAACAGCGTTTCAATGATGTACTGGCCAGCGGCGCCACAGATGTGGAAGCTACCGCCGGCGCTTTTGCGGACTATTTTGTAGAATCAAGCCCCAGGGGCGTAATGGGCGGAAAGAATGATGAAAAGTTCAGGGAAATGATACCCAAAGGCAACGAGTTCTACAGGAACATCGGCACACTGTCCATGAAGATCGGCAGCCTTGACATCACCCAGCTGGACAATTTGCATGCCGTGGCCAAAACGCACTGGAAGGCCGGTTACAAGAACAATATCAACATTGCGTTCGACGTATTTTATATGGTCACCCTGGCCGGCGGCGAGCCGAAAATTTTTGCGTACGTAACCGGCGACGAGCAAAAAGTTTTACAGGAACATGGCCTCGTACCCAAACAATAAATCACTACCTTTGACGCATGGGTTACAAAGTTGTCAGTATGGGCGATGCACTGAAGGAATACCTTAACAAAAGCCGGTTCAAGCCCAGGCTGATGGAGGTGCGTATACAGGAAAACTGGGAACAGGTAGTGGGTAAGACCATTGCCCGGTATACGGAAAGCGTGCAGCTCTTTGACGGCAAGCTGGTGATCACTACTACGGTAGCCCCGCTGAAGCAGGAACTGAATTATTCCAAAGACCGCATCATCCGGCTGGTAAATGATATGCTGGGCGAGGAAATTGTGAAAGAGGTAATGATCAGGTAACCCGATAAGAACATATTCCCGACATTGGTACCGGTACGTTGAACGCCGGGTTCCGGGACAGCAACGCCTGCAAACGGCGGCTCACTGCTGCGCCACCATGCCGCTCCCCTTCGCCACCGCTTCCCTTTCTTTTTCCCGGTTCTGGATGCCGTTGATGATCCGGCTCACGTCACTCACGGTGAGTTTGGTACGCAGGTGCGCCATCACCATTTCGGAATCTTCCTGCACCAGCACCACCAGGTTATCCAGCCGGTCATCCCCTTTCCCGTCTGTAAGCAGGTATACGTTGGCGCCTTTGTGGCGCACCTCTACCAGCGGTTCAAAATCCTGCGCTTTTTTCAGCTCTGACCGCAAGAGGTCTACAGACTCCCGTGGAATGGCCTGGCCGTTAGGCATGTGGATGGTGTAGAGCTTCACGCTTTTCACTTTTTTGAGCGCCCATTTGATCTCCGCCGCTTCCCCGTCAAAGGCGGATTTAGGAACGAACCAGCTGGCAATGCGCAGGGGAATGAAGCTGAGGCCAATGCGGAAGGTGGCGCCGTCTGCCGAAAAATCGTTGGTGAACTCCCGTAGTTGCTTGCGCTGGGCGGAAGCGGAAGAAAGCAGGAAAAAGGCTGCGAGGATAAGGAGTGTCTGTTTCATAACAAAAGGGGGAAACGGTGATCGAATTACTTTTTTCCTTTGCTGCCCTTGCCCAGTTTGCCGAGGTTCTCAAAGCCGTCTATCTTCATATCGCCGGCAATGGAGGCAAGGTCTGAAAGACTGATATCTCCGAAAATGGAAAGCGCCACAAACTCGCTGGTGCTCCCTACCAGCATCACCAGTTCGGCAATATTGCCGTTGGGATGTTCTTTCACCATGAACTTCACGTCTGCTTCCTTGTCCCGCACGGTCATCAATTCTTCCAGGCCGGCGCCCAGGAAGGAAACCGCTTCCTTGAACAGCCGCTGGCCGTCTTTGGCGTCTTCTTTCACCAGTATGCGCATGCCCTTGAGCCGGGAGGCCACGTTCACGATCTTTTTGGCGTCCGGATCGTCCATAGACAGTTTGGAGAACATGCTGAACATTTTGGGGGTGATGTTGATCACCGTAAAGTCAGGATGGTCCTGGTACTTCAGGAAGAACTTGTCTATGGTGCTCTGTGCGGCGGCCAGGTGGCCGGTGCAGAGTACTATCATTAACAGGAAAGCTATCCTTTTCATTTGCTGATATTTATTTCCAAAGCTCCGGGCGGCCGGCGCCATGAAGTTTTTTTAGAATGGCGTTTAATTTCGGTCGGTTTCCAGTATTTCAGTGGCTTCACTGAAATAGCTGAGTTTTTCCATTTGTGTTTTGCCCCTGTTCAGGTTCCGGGAAAGTATCTGCAGTGCTTTCTGCGTTTCCTGGTAAGCCAGTTTGGGATCGTTATACGTATCGCGCATGGCGTACCTGTCTGCGGTCATGTCCCTTTTATGAAGGAACTGGTTCACTGCGTACCCCATGCCTATACCTACCAGCAGTATAGCGGCGTACTTCATCCAGCCGTGCCAGAACGGGCGGATGACCGTGGCAGTTTCCCAGGGGGCCTTTACGTCCGTAAACAGCTCGGGCATGGCATGGCCCTCTCCTTCTGCATGGAAATAGCAGAACAGCGGCGCCGCTTCCTGCAGGTCTGGCGGTAATGTGCCCTCATGAGCGGCATAGAACGCGCGCAGCTGCAATTCTTCATCGGCTGTGGTCTCGCAGGCCCAATACTTTTCCAGCAGGGCGCTGATGTTACTGTATTCCATATACATGCAAATTTTGCAATTGTTCCCGCACCTGTTTTCTGGCCCGGTGCAGGTTTACTTTTACTTCACTCATGTCGATGCCGAGCGTATCTGCAATTTCCTGGTAGCTCAACCCCTCAATATCTCTCAATTGCAGAATGGTCCGGTATTTTTCGGGCAAACGGTAGATCAGTCCGTGTACCCGTTTCATCAGGTCGCTCCGTTCCGTGCTTTGGTGCGGGTTGTGCTGGTGCGCGGCCGGCACTTCCTGCGCACGTTCCAGATCGTCCGTGATCCGGTACTTTTTGCTCTTCAGCTTGTCCAGCGCCAGGTTGCGGGTGATGCGCATACACCACGCTTCCAGGTTCTGCAGTTCGCCCATCTTCTCCCTGTTGTGCCACACTTTCACGAATGCGTCCTGGATAATGTCTTTCGCATCCTCCTCATTGCCCAGCAGCCGCAACGCAAAGCGGAACAGCTTTTGCTTGATGGGCATAATTTGAGCAAGGAATACTTCAGACGACATTTTCAGGTTTTTAATTTGGCGGAAGGAGGCATTCCTTCTAGTGTGTTACAATAAGAAGACGACCCTCCGGAAGGTTTGTTACAAAATAAGAGAAAAAAATTTGAGTTGCCTGTAAATCAGCTACTTAAACGGATGCGGGGATCTATCATGCTGTAGAGCAGGTCTGCCAGCAGGTTAATCAGCACAAATATGCCAGCCGTGAAGAGCACGGCGCCCATCACTACGGGGAAGTCGAATTTTTCCAGTGCGTCTACCGTTACCTTGCCTATCCCCTTCCAGCCAAAAATATACTCCACAAAAAAGGCCCCGGCCAGCAGTTCCGCAAACCAGCCGGTAATGGCCGTGATCACCGGGTTCATGGCGTTGCGCAAGGCATGCCTGTAGAGGATGGTGCGGCCGGAAAGGCCTTTTGCGTAGGCGGTGCGGATATAATCCTGCCCCAGCACGTCCAGCATGGCGCTGCGGGTAAGCTGTACAATAATGGCCAGCGGCCGTATGCCCAGCGTGAGGGCGGGCAGTACCAGGTTGCCCAGGTTGAGCACACGCCCGTTGAAGGGGTCAATATCGTAGAGGCTGCCCGTCATGTGCAGCCCGGTATAGTCTGTCAGCACAAACCCGAACAGGTAGGCCAGCACAATGCCGGTAAAGAACGATGGCGCGGAAATGCCGATCACGCTGGCAAACACAGCGCTGGTATCCATCCAGGTGTTTTGTTTCACGGCGGAGAGCACGCCCAGGGCTATGCCCAATACCGTGGCCAGCAGCATGGCCGCCAAAGCCAATACCAGCGTACCGGGCAGGGCTTCCGTGAGAATTTCCCACACGTCTTTTTTCCCCTGGTAGCTTCTGCGCAGGTACGGCGTTTTGAGCACCAGCGCCTTTTCCCCGCCAACGGAGAACAGGGCCACCCCGTTGAGGGATTCCCGCAGCTCCTGCCGGGTGTGTATGCCTATGGGAGACAGATCGTTCAGGTACAGCAGGAACTGCACGCTCTTGGGTTTGTCCAGGTGCAGCTCCTTGCGCACGTTCTCCAGCGAGGTCACATCTGCCCGCTGCCCCAGCGTGAGCCGCGCGGGGTCTGCCGGCAGCACGTTGAACAGCAGGAAAATAATGATCACTACGCCCAGCAGGACGAGGATGCCGTAGCCCAGTTTTTTAAGGAAGAAGCGCAGCATTTATGATGTTACGGAATATCGTTGTAATGCCATTTGCCCCTGATAACGGCTTTGTCCAGCAGCAGCAGGCAGGGCGTGCTGCGGCCGGCGGTCTTGATGGCGGTGCCGTCCATTTGCAGGAAAGGCATGTCTACGCCCCGGTCTGCCTTGAAGCGGTCTACCGCCGCCTGGTTGGAACTGGTGATGCCGAACACTACGATCTTTCCTTCCTGCTGCTGTTTCAGCAGGGCCTTCACCTTACCTTCCCAGCCCCGGCCGGCCTGGTCCACGTCCCGCACCAGCAGCAGGTAAACGGGGCGCGTTTCTTTCAGCACCGCATCGTTCTGGTTATTGCCGTCAAAGTCTGTGAGTATGAAATCCTTGATGGCCGGTTCCGCATTGCCTTTCCGGAGCAGCTTGTCTTTCCGGTCTACGTACTGCCAGGTAGAGTCCTGCCAGGGATAGTTGTCTGCGGTGAACTCCTGCTGTTTGCCGTCTTTCTCATAGATCAGCACGGTCTCGTACACATCAGGCGTGGAACCGGGCGGCGCTTTCATTTTTTCTTCTATATTGTTGCCCACTTTATAGGGCAGGCAGTCTACAATAGGCAGGTGAGACAGGGTGTACCATTGCAGGGCAACCGGGAACAGTACGGCTAGCACCATAATGGTAATGGTAACAGGTTTGGAAAAAAGCGGTTGTATATGGTTGCGGCAAATGAAGATGACCACTATCATCACCAGCAGTATCACGTCTTTCCAGAAAGACTGTTCCGCCGTGAGCTTGATACAGTCCCCAAAGCAGCCGCATTCCCTGATGAGGCCGCTGAAGAGGGCAAAACCGGTCAGGAAGGTAAAGAACACGATGAGCAGCAACAGCAGCAGCGAAAAAATGCGCATCCGGTAACCCAGCAGCACGGCAAACCCTGCAATGATCTCGAAGGCGTTCATCACCAGGGAGAAAGCGAGGGACAGCGGTACCAGGAAAGGCAGGTGCAGCACTTCAAAAAACTCGTCCATTTTATAGCTCAGGCCCAGCGGATCGTTGGCTTTAATGAGGCCGGAAAAAATGAAAAGTACGCCTACTACCAGGCGGAACAGCATCAGGATTGGTTTCATCATTTGTCTTTTAGCAGTCAGAACGAAACTTGCGCTTCATCCACAATCATTTGTCTTTCCGGCAAAGCTGACGGAGCATGCGTTCTATCAACAATCGTACCTGCGTTCCATCGGCGTTGCAGGCTTCATCCATGTAAAATCGGTAAAAATTACTTTTCGTCCAACAGGACCAGTGCAAAAACCGCATAGTTGACAATATCTACATAGTTGGCGTCTATTCCTTCTGAAATGAGGGTTTGCCCGTTGTTGCGCAAGATCTGTTTGATACGGAGCAGTTTGGTGAGGATGAGGTCTGTGAAAGATTCCCGGCTCAGGTCTCTCCAGGCCTCCCCATAGTCGTGGTTCTTGCTTTCCATCACCTCCTGCACAAAAGCGGCCTTTTCCCGGTAAAGGCGGTCTGCCTCCGCTACCGGCAGGTCCGCATACGGGTTGTCTGCCGGCAGGCCCATCTGTATCAGGGCAATAATGCCATAGTTGATGATGGCGCGGAACTCGCCCGCAATATCATCTTCTACCTTCTGCTGTTTCAGTTCCTGTATGGTGCGGATGCGCTGGGCCTTGATAAACACCTGGTCTGCAATAGACACCGGGCGCAGCACACGCCAGGAGGTACCGTAATCTTTGGTCTTCTTAATAAAAATATCCCTGCATTTTTCGATCACTGCCTGGTATTGTTCCAGTGTTCTGCTCATAATTTGTATTAAATTGCCGGTTCTAGTAGGCAAACCGAATGAAATTCAAAAATACATTATTACATAAAGATTTCACTATCTGTTGCCGCGGAAAGTTGACAGACCTTTCCACGCCCGCTGTGATGGGGATCATCAATATTACGGACGACTCTTTTTATGCCGGCAGCCGCACCCGCGCGCTGCACCAGGTGGTAGAACGCGCCGGGGCCTTGCTGGAGCAGGGCGCCGCTTTCCTGGACATTGGCGCCCAGAGCACCCGGCCCGGTGCGGCCATGGTGGGCGCCGCCGAAGAGGCGGAACGCCTGCTGCCCGCCATCCACGCCATTCTGCACCACTACCCGGAGGCCCTCCTGTCTATAGATACTTTTTACGCCGCCGTGGCGGAAAAATGCGTGCATGCCGGCGCCGCTATTATTAATGATATCAGCGCCGGTGAAATGGATGCCGCCATGCTGGCCACCGCCGCCGCCCTGCAGGTGCCCTACATTGCCATGCACATGCAGGGCACGCCGGCCACCATGCAGCAAAACCCGCAGTACGAAGATGTTACGCGGGAGGTGCTGGACTATTTCATCCACAAGGTGCGGCAATGCCGCGAGGCCGGTATTCATGACGTGATCATAGACCCCGGTTTCGGTTTCGGTAAAACGCTGGCGCACAACCATATGCTCCTGCAGCAGCTGAACATGCTTCACATAGCCGGCGCCCCCGTGCTGGCCGGCGTGTCCCGCAAGTCCATGATATACAAGCTGCTGGGCAATACTCCCGCCGATGCGCTGAACGGCACTACCGTACTGCATACTATGGCCCTGCTGAAAGGCGCGGCCATTCTGCGGGCGCACGATGTGAAAGAGGCCGTGGAATGCGTGCGCATCGTTTCTTATCAGCGTTCTTTACAGCTCTAAGCAATTATTTCTATTTTTACCATATGAAGGATGTATATCAATTTTACGGATTTGAGTTTCGCTGGCTGAACGTAATTGACCTGTTGATCGTAATTTTCCTGGTGATCCAGTTATACCGGCTGCTGAAGGGCAGCCTTGCTTTCAATATCTTTATCGGGCTGCTGATGGTCTACGCGGCGTACTTTGCCGTACGTTCCCTGCAAATGCCCATCCTCACCAATATCCTGGAAAATTTTATTAATGTAGGCCTCATTGCCATCATCATCATTTTTCAGCCTGAGATCAGGAAGTTCCTGCTGGTGCTGGGCAAAAAAACGCCCCTCAGCAAAGACAGCTTTTTCACCAAGCTCTTTTTGCCGGACCGGTTCAAAAGCTACAAGGAGGAAGAGAACATTATCAACGAGCTGATCATTGCCGTCAGCCACATGTCTGCTTCCCAGACCGGCGCGCTCATCGTGATCGCCACCACGTACCGGGTGAAGTTCGACACCGCGTCCAGCATTGCCATAGACGGCAATGTGAGCGCCAAGCTCATAGAAAGCATTTTTGAGAAAAGCAGCCCGCTGCACGACGGGGCGCTGATCATTGTCAGCAACAAGATACTGGCCGCCAAGGTGATACTGCCCGTATCCGAGAACCCCAACCTGCCCACCCGCATCGGCATGCGCCACCGCTCCGCCGTAGGCATTACGGAACATAGCGACAACCTGGCCATCATCGTTTCGGAAGAACGGGGCAGTGTGTCTTACGCCAAAGACGGGCAGCTGGTGCAGAACGTATCGCTCGAAGAGCTGAAGGTGAAGATGTACGAAGTGCTGGTAGACGGGTATTGATGGCGGCTGCATATTGGCAGCGCCCGGTTTTGCCGGACAAATGACGCTCACCGCCATTTGTGGCTGGCGGTACCAGGTTCCTAAAATACAAAGTCCTCCCGTTAGTACGGGAGGATCTATGTTTGGGGGGATGACTCTATTAAAATGACGTTATTCCAGATGAATATCAAGCCGCCGCGCTCCTACCTGCAACACATATGCGCCTGGCGGCAGCGTTCTCACCTGCAGGGTATAAATGCCTTTGCTGTGGCCGCCTTGCAGGGGGATCATTCTCACCGGTTCAAACCCGCTATTGTAAATGGTACATTGCACTACGCTCTTTTCCTGCTCCATTGCCGGAATCCTTATACAGACCTCCCCTTCCTGGGAAGGCAATTGTTGCATGGCAACAGTAACCGGATTCAAAAACAATATAAAACTCCAGATATACATAAGAACCACCTTTTACAGGGACTATTCGCTTTTTGGTTCTTACAGGAAATGATCAAAAGATTGGACACCTCAAATATACAAAAGTATTCAAATCTGATATCCTCAAATTTGTTAACTCGATGTTAACCAGTCAGAAAGCATCTTCAAAATGTGTAACCTCTTCTATGCCAGGGGCCAGGGTAATGGAAATGATATCGAACCGGATATGTTCCGGGCGGAGGGCATGGCGGAGCAGGTACTGGTCTGCCGCGCGCAGCAGCAGTTCCTGCTTCCGGGCATTGACCGCTTCTTCCGGCATGCCGAAGAACTGGGTGCTGCGGGTCTTCACTTCCACGAACACGATGGTGTTGCCCTGGCGGGCAATGATGTCTATTTCCTTTTTACCGGAAGTCCAGTTGGTGTGCAATAATTCGTACTGTTTCCGCTGCAGGTAGGCGGCGGCCATTTGCTCGCCCTTTTTGCCCAGGTCGTGATGAGATGCCATCTGATTTGTCTATTTTTACGGCTTAACAATGGAAAAGATGCAACGCTCAAAGGTATTTTATCTCAAAGGAAAGGTACAACATTATGCCTGGGGAGGATATTCCTACATCCCGGAAATGCTGGGGCAGCCGGTAACAGACCAGCCGGCCGCGGAATACTGGATGGGCGCCCACCAGAGCGCTCCCTCCGAGCTGGAAACGCCGCAGGCGCCGGTTTTGCTGAATGATTATATTGCCGCCGCCCCCGCGGAGATACTGGGGCCCGCGGCCGCCGCGCGGTTCGGGGAGCTGCCCTACCTGTTCAAGATACTGGATGTTAAAGACATGTTGTCCATACAGGTACACCCCACCAAGGCCGAAGCAGAGAAAGGTTTTGCCCGGGAGAACGAGGCCGGCATTCCCCTGAACGCCCCCTACCGCAATTATAAAGATGCCAACCACAAGCCCGAGATCATGGTAGCGCTCAGCGAGTTCTGGCTGCTGCACGGTTTTTTGCCGGAAGAACAGCTCACGGCCGTACTGCAGCAGGTGCCGGAGCTGCGCTCACTGGCAGGCATCTACGAAAAAGAAGGCTACTTCGGATTATACAAGACCGTGATGGAAATGCCGCAGGAGCAGGTAAATGCCACGCTGCGCCCGCTGGCAGACAGGATATTGCCAGACTACCGGGCAGGCCGGCTGGAAAAAAGGGAGCCCGCCTTCTGGGCCGCCCGCGCCATAGACAATGACCCGGCCGGGCTGGAGCGGCTGGACAGGGGTATTTTCTCTATTTACTTTTTCAACATCGTATACGCGGCCCCCGGAGAAGCCATTTTCCAGGACGCGGGCATCCCCCACGCCTACCTGGAAGGCCAGAACGCGGAGCTGATGGCCAATTCAGACAACGTATTGCGTGGCGGCCTCACGCCCAAGCATGTAGACGTGCCGGAGTTGCTGAAGCACACCCGTTTTGAGGCCGTGCGTCCCCACATCCTGAAAGGCGAGCCCGTTCACAACGGGCAGGAGCACCTTTACCCCACGCCCGCCCCTGACTTTGTGATCAGCACCATTCTGCTGCAGCCCGGCCAGGTGTACGAGCATACCGCCACCGCGCCTGAAACGTGGATAGTGCAGAGCGGAGAAGGCATGGTGAACGGCCTGGCCCTGCGCCGCGGCATCTCCATATTTGTAGCTTGCGGCGAAAGCTACAGCATCACCGCCGGCGCAGAGCTGGTAATCTTTAAAGCGTCTATCCCTTAATTGATTATATTTGTACTGTTAAATGCAGCATCTGTTATGAAGAAAGAAACATTATCGAACATTACGCTCATTGCAGCGCTCATCTTCCTGACCACCTTGTGCCGCCTCCTCACCAACCAGATGGCCATCTACAATTTTACGGCCATTGGCGCGGGCGCCCTGTTTGCAGGCGTGGTGCTGAAGGATAAGAAATACGCGTACATTGTGCCGCTGGCGGCGCTGATACTGAGCGATGTGTTCTTCCAGTTGTTTACGGACATCCCGGGTTTCTACGGCGGCGAAATGCTTTTCGTATACGGCGGCTTTGTGCTGATCACCTTCATGGGCACCCGCATCCGGAAACCGAAAGCCGGCAACATTTTCCTGGCTTCCATTGCTTCCGGCCTGGTATTTTACCTGATGTCCAACCTGGGCACCTTCCTGTTCCGGGACATGTACCCCCACACTTTCAGCGGCCTGCTGGCCTGCTACTGGGCGGCTGTTCCGTTCTACAAGAACGAACTGTTCGGCAGCTTTTTCCTGAACACCATTATGGGCAACGTGTTTTACACCGCCCTGCTGTTCGGCGCCTATGCCGTGCTGAAACCGGTGTTCGTGAAACAACATGCCGCTGAACGGCAGCTGGCCTGATCCAAATAAAATCGTTAAATTAAAAGGCTGCCGGTTGGCAGCCTTTTTTCATTCATCCTTTACCGCTATGAAACATTATTTTATCCTTCTTTCCTCCCTCCTGCTGTTCACCGCGGCCACGGCCCAGGAACGGCAGCAACCCGTGTTCGTCGGCAAGGACAGGCAATTTGAAAAATTTGCCAACAATCACTTCAGAGTGCCGCCACAGCTGACGGAAACCATGGGTCAAACCTGCGATACGCTCAGGCTGTTATTTTCTTTTGTGGTGAATAAAGACGGCCGTGCAGACAGCCTGTTTTTCCATGAGTGTACATCTCACCACCTGGAAAATGAAGTACGGCGTTTTATGGCCAGGCAGGAAAACACATGGCAGCCTTCTCTGGAGAACGGCCAGCCAGTTAGCTCAGCCCCTCTTTACATGGGACTGTTTGTGATAAGCGACGAATGTGAAACGAACAAACGGGGGTCGGCGGCCCTGAACAGGAACTACTTCTGGAACTACCCCCATAAAAAACTGCCCAACTGGCGGGAAGGCAGCATAGTATTTAAAACGATGGAATCGATATTTTACGGCGCCATTCCCCGCAGCATTACGGCAGCTCCCACCCCGTCAAAGCCCGTACCCAGATAGTTCCACCAGCTTCTTAATATCAAGGATAATGATCTTCCTCCCCTTTGTGGCCAGGATGCCTTCCGTTTTGAACTCTTTCAGGAAACGCACCACGTTCTCGTTGCCCGTGCCCACCATGTTGGCCAGGTCGTGACGGGAAACGTTCACCACCACCTCCCCTGCCGCGGCGCCTTCTTCCTTGAACTTTTCCCGGAGCACTATCAGCGCAATGGCCAGCCGCTCCTTTACAGACCGGGTGGCAAACACGGAAATGCTGTTGGTCAGCACTGTAAATTCATGGCTGAGGGTTTTGAGCAGCCGCTGGGGCAGCACCGCCGATCTTTCCAGCACATGTAAAAAGTCTTCTTTCGAAATAAAGGAGATCACGCTTTTTTCCAGCGTGGCCGCGGAATCCGGGTAGCGTTCCCCGGCCAGCACGGCATGGTAGCCGATCAGCTCTCCCGAGTTGGCCACGTAAATGATCTGCTCCTTCCCGTCCCGCCCCATCTTGTATTTTTTCACTTTCCCCTGCCTGATGAAGAGGATGCCGCCCGGCAGCGTGCCTTCGCGGAACAATACTTCCCCCTTCCCGTACTCCTGCTCGTACATATGCGCACAAAGCTCCTCATACTCTTCTGGCGGAAGGTTGTTCAGAACAGACTGTGATGTAAAGTTCCACTTGTCAATCGGGAACAGGCCGGATAAACTCATATCGTAACAATGTGACTGTCAAAAATTGACATTTTGCAGTTTTTAACCTGCAATAGTGCAGTTTTTTACGCTGTTCCCAAAGGTACTTTTGTACCGCGAAACAATCAACAATTTCACCGCGTATTCATTTATGGACCTTTCTTCCCTGAAGCCGGCCTTATTCACGAACAACACCGCATTTGACTGGCTCTACCCGGAAAGGGTGCAGCAATTGTCCAGGCGGCACTGGACGCCCATCAGCATAGCCCGGCAGGCAGCGCGTTTCCTGGCAGACGCTCCCGGCAAACGGGTGCTTGACATTGGCAGCGGCGTGGGCAAATTTTGCCTGGTAGGCGCCCACTACTGCCCCGAGGCCGTTTTTTACGGCGTGGAGCAACGGCCGGAGCTGTACCACTACGCCCAGGCCGCCAAGCTGGCCGTTCAGAAAAACAACGCCCACTTCATTCATGCCAACTTCACCGAGCTGAGCTTTGACGATTTTGACAGCTTCTATTTTTATAATGCCTTCTTCGAGAACCTGGACGATGACGACCGCATAGATCACCAGATCGAATACTCCGTCAGCCTGTACACCTACTACACCCGGTACCTGTACAAGATGCTGGACAGCAGGCCCTCCGGCACGCGCCTCGTCACCTTTCACAGCTTTGAAGAAGAAGTGCCGCCCAGCTACCAGACCGTACAAATATCCGATGACCTGATGCTAAAAATGTGGATCAAAAGATGAGCAATACAAAACCAGCTTGCAAGCAAAGAAAAAGCAGCTTCCTGGCCAGCCTGCTGCTGAACAAATGCCCCCGCTGCCGCAAGGGAGAGCTGTTCAGCAACAAAAACCCTTACCGGCTGGGCAAGGTGTTCGACATGCACAAAAAATGCCCCTGCTGCGGCCAGCCTACTGAACTGGAGCCCGGTTTCTGGTACGGCACCGGCTACGTCAGTTACGTGCTCTGCGTGGCCATTTCCGTTTTTAACCTGGCCTGGTACTGGCTGTTCATCGGTTTAAGCTGGAAAGACAACAGCATTTTTTACTGGCTCGGGATCAATACGTTCTTCCTGACAGTGGCCATGCCGGTGCTCATCCGTTTATCCCGCACCCTCTACCTGAGCTTCTTTGTTTACTACGATGAAGAAACTGAAAAATTATAAGGCCCTGCAGCTTTCCGGCCACCTGCTGGAGCCGTACAAGGGCTACACGCAGGCGCAGTTCCTGAGGGACCTGCTGGCCGGGCTCATTGTAGGCGTAGTGGCCCTGCCGCTGGCCATTGCGTTTGCCATTGCCTCCGGCGTATCTCCCGAAAAGGGGCTGTACACCGCTATCATCGGCGGTTTTATTATTTCCGCCTTCGGCGGCAGCCGCGTGCAGATAGGCGGGCCTACCGGCGCTTTCATTGTAATAGTATATGGCATTGTGCAGGAAAGCGGCGTGAGCGGGCTGATCATTGCCACGTTTATTGCCGGCATTTTGCTGATAGCCATGGGCGTGGCAAAGCTGGGCAGCGTGATCAAGTATATTCCCCATCCGCTGGTGGTGGGGTTCACCACGGGCATTGCCGTTATTATCTTTTCCTCGCAGCTCAAAGACTTTTTCGGGCTGCAGGTAGCGCAGGTACCGGCAGACTTTTTCGGCAAATGGGAAGCGTACGCCGGCAGCTTTCACACCATCAGCCTGCCCGCCACCGCGCTGGCCGCGGGCACCATACTCATTATGCTGTTCTTCCCCCGCATTACGCGGGCGGTGCCCGGTTCCCTGGTGGCCATAGTGGTGACCACGCTGGCGGTACATTTGCTGGACCTGCGGGTGGAGACCATTGGCAGCCGCTTCGGCAACATCCCTTCCACCTTCCCCGCCCCTTCCTTTCCGCATATAGACTGGCAAACCATCAGGAACACCATTCAGCCCGCCGTGGCCATTGCGTTGCTGGGCGGCATAGAGTCCCTGCTATCCGCGGTAGTGGCAGACGGGATGACGGGCGGCAACCATAAAAGCAACAAGGAACTGATCGCCCAGGGCGCGGCCAACGTCACCTCCGCGCTGTTTGGCGGCATCCCCGCCACGGGCGCCATTGCCCGCACCGCCACCAATATCAAGAGCGGCGGGCGCACCCCCGTTGCCGGGATCGTACACGCCCTTACGCTGCTGGTGATCATGCTGGTAGCGGGCCAATGGGCCACCCTCATTCCCATGAGCTGCCTGGCCGGCATACTGGTCATAGTGGCCTACAACATGAGCGAGATGGATACCTTCATTCATATTGCCCGCGGCCCCCGGGGCGATGCGGCGGTACTGCTCACCACCTTTCTGCTCACCGTAGCCTTTGACCTCATCATTGCCATTGAAGTGGGCATGGTGCTGGCCACCTTTCTCTTCATGCGCAGCATGATACAGATCAGCGATGTGAGCCTGCTGCTGAAAGGCCGGCAGGACAATGGCGCCGCCACCCACGCCAGCGTGCCCGCCGGCGTGGAAATATTCGAGCTGAACGGCCCGCTTTTTTTCGGCGCCGCCTACAAGTTCAAAGATTCTATCAGGCTGGTGGAGAAGAAACCGAAAGTGCTGATCGTCAAAATGCAGAAAGTACCGATCATAGATGCTACCGGCCTGCAAACCATCAAAGACCTGGTGCGCACCTGTTACCGGGACAACATCCGGCTGGTGGTGTCCGGGCTACAGCCGCAGGTGTACGATACTTTGAAGAAAAGCCGCCTGCTGTTCCGCATCGGCAAGCGGTATATAGTGCCAGACCTGCCGGCCGCCCTGGTGCTGGCGGAGCGGGTGCTGGAAGAGGAGGGATAAGCAGGTTATACTTCCATTTGCAGGAACCAGTAATTCCGGAGCGGGTGTTGGAAGAGGAAGGATAAGACAGGTTATACTTCCATTTGCAGGAACCAGTAATTCCGGAGCGGGTGCTGGAAGAGGAAGGATAAGACAGGTTACGCCCCCATCTGCAAAAACCAGTAATTTTCGTGCTTTATTTTTGTAAATGCCGGTACGCTAACAGGCTCCGCAAATAGCGGGCAATCTGTTACCATGGTGTGGAACTCGCCGTTTTCGCCGCATACGTCCACTCCTTTCTCTTCCAGTTCGGCTATCAGCGCATCGTCCATCATTCTTCCCAGGAAACTTTCGCCAAGGTGGCTGTTGCAGGAAACGATCATGCACCGGATGCCTTCCTGCAGCATGCGGTACACCAGCGCCTTCCGCTCCTGTTGCCAGAGCGGCAGCAGGGCTTTGAGACCGGCCGCGGCGCAAACTTTTTCCTCCCAGGTGCGGTGCGCCTGCAGGTCTATATCCCCAAACACTACTACCTGCGCCGCGTGGGCGGCGGCAGCGCTTTGCAGGGCGTTGATGAAGTTTTGTTCATAATGTTCCCAGCTGCTGGCAACGGTATGCAGCGGCAGGTCCATGGCGCGGGCCTGTTGTTGCAGTAGCCATTCGGGGAGGCCGTGAGAGCGGGATATGCGGCCGTTCTCATTGAGCACGTTCAGCAGCGCCACAGGGCTGTGGCCTTGCTGAATGGCCTGCATGAGGGCAAAACAGCTGTCTTTCCCCCCGCTCCAGGAGGCGATCATATTAATCATCGAGTTTCAATACGGCGAGGAAGGCTTCCTGCGGTACTTCTACGTTGCCGATCTGGCGCATGCGTTTTTTCCCTTCCTTCTGTTTTTCCAGCAGCTTGCGTTTACGGGAAATATCGCCGCCGTAACATTTGGCGGTAACATCTTTACGCATGGCGCTGATGTTTTCCCGCGCCACAATTTTAGCGCCGATGGCGGCCTGTATGGCAATGAGGAATTGCTGGCGGGGCAGCAGTTCTTTCAGCTTTTCGCACAGCTTGCGGCCAAAGTCGGACGCGCGGCCGCGGTGAATAAGGGCGCTGAGGGCGTCTACCTTTTCACTGTTCAGCAGGATGTCCATCTTCACAATATCACTGTCGCGGAAGCCGATGGGGGTATAGTCGAAAGACGCGTAGCCGCGCGTCTGGCTTTTCAGTTTGTCGTAGAAGTCGAACACGATTTCCGTGAGCGGCAGCTCGAACATCAGCTCCACGCGGGTGGTGGTAAGGTAGCTCTGGTTGAGCAGGATGCCGCGTTTGCCCAGGCAAAGCGTCATGATGTTGCCGATGTATTCTGGCTTGGTGATGATCTGCGCGCGGATGAACGGCTCCTCAATGCGCTCCAGCTTGGTGGGGTCCGGCATTTCGGAGGGGTTGTTCACCTGTATCACTTTGTCTTTTGTGTCATACGCAATAAAACCCACGTTGGGCACGGTGGTGATCACCGTCTGGTTGAACTCCCTTTCCAGCCGCTCCTGGATGATCTCCATGTGCAGCATGCCCAGGAAGCCGCAGCGGAAACCGAAGCCCAGCGCCTGGGAGGTTTCCAGCTCGTAGGTGAGCGAAGCATCGTTCAGTTGCAGCTTGTCCATACAGTCCCGCAGCTCCTCAAAGTCTTCCGTTACCACCGGGAAGATACCGGCAAATACCATGGGCTTCACTTCCTCAAAACCCTGGATGGCCTCTTTGCAGGGGTTGTTGGCCAGGGTGATGGTATCCCCTACTTTCACTTCCTTGGCATTTTTGATGCCGGTAATGATGTAGCCCACATCTCCCGCAAATACCTGGTTCTTCGGTTCCAGCCCCAGTTTGAGAATGCCCACTTCCGCCGCTTCATATTCTTCCCCGGTATTCACAAAACGGATCTTGTCACCCTTGCGGATGGAGCCGTTGTATATCCTGAAATAGGCAATGATGCCGCGGAAGGAATTGAACACGCTGTCAAAGATGAGCGCTTGCAGCGGCTCGTCCACATTGCCTTTGGGGGCGGGTATGCGGGTTACGATGGCTTCCAGTATTTCTTCAATGCCGATGCCGGACTTGCCGGACGCCAGCAGGATGTCTTCGTCTTTTACCCCTATCAGCTCAATGATCTGGTCTTTTACCTCCTCGATCATGGCGCCGGCCATATCTATCTTATTGATAACGGGGATGATCTCCAGGTCGTTGTCAAGCGCCAGGTACAGGTTGGAAATGGTCTGCGCCTGTATGCCCTGGGCGGCGTCTACCAGCAGCAGGGCGCCTTCACAGGCGGCCAGCGCGCGGGACACTTCGTAAGAGAAATCTACGTGGCCGGGGGTGTCTATGAGGTTAAAAGTATACTCCTGCCCGTCTTTGGCTTTATAGTTCATCTGGATGGCGTGGCTCTTGATGGTGATGCCTTTTTCCCTTTCCAGGTCCATATCGTCCAGCACCTGGGCTTGCATGTCCCGGTCTGAAATGGTTTTGGTGAACTCCAAGAGACGGTCTGCCAGGGTACTTTTACCGTGGTCAATGTGTGCAATGATGCAAAAATTCCGGATATTCTTCATATATAAACTCCTAAGGTTCCTGCGTTCCTAGGCTCCGGGCGCTTTGCATACCGTTTCCATCGCAGAGCAGGCTCTGTTCAAGGCGCAAAGGTATTAAATTTTGTTCTTCTTTCATGTGTACCACCGTTCAATTGGCTGTATTTCTTTACTTTTAAAGCAAAAATACCACATGGCACTGCAACAACAATTTGAAGAGGCCGTAGCCGCCAGCAAAACACTCAGCAGCAAACCGGATAACGACGTGCTGCTGCAACTCTATTCGCTGTACAAACAAGCTACGGAGGGCGATATCAACATTGAGCCCCCGGCCAATATGTTCGATTTTGTAGGCAAGGCCAAGTACGACGCCTGGAACAACCTGAAAGGCAAGGGCAAGGAAGAGGCCATGCAGCAGTATGTAGACCTGGTGAATAAATTAAAAGGATAAAAGGCGGATTGCCTAACTTTGGGGGATATGGTACCGAATTATACGATCAGCGAGAAGACACAGCATTTCCTGGAACTGGAAGAACAGCATGGCGCGCACAACTACCACCCCCTGCCGGTGGTGCTGGAGCGCGGTGAAGGCGTGTACGTATGGGATGTGGACGGGAAAAGATATTACGATTTTTTATCCGGCTACTCCGCCGTTAACCAGGGCCATTGCCACCCCGCTATTATTGCGGCGCTGGTGGAGCAGGCCGGCAAGCTCACGCTGACCTCCCGCGCGTTCCACAGCAGCCTGCTGGCGGAATATGCCGCTTACGTGACCCGTTATTTCGGTTATGACAAGGTGCTGCCCATGAACACCGGCGTGGAAGCGGTAGAAACGGCCCTGAAGCTATGCCGCCGCTGGGGTTACGTGGTAAAGGGCATCCCGGAGAACAAGGCAAAGATCATTGTTTGCGCGGACAACTTTCACGGGCGCACCCTCAACGTGGTGTCTTTCAGCACAGACCCCACCGCGCGCAAAAACTTCGGCCCCTACATGCCGGGATACGAAGTGATCCCCTTCAACAACCTGCCCGCGCTGGAAAAGGCGCTGCAAGACCCGAACGTGGCCGGCTTTATGCTGGAGCCTATACAGGGTGAAGCTGGCGTAGTGCTGCCAGACGAAGGGTATCTCTCCAAAGTACGCCAGTACTGTACCGATGCAGGCATTCTGATGATAGCGGACGAGATACAGACCGGCCTCAGCCGCACCGGCCGCCTGCTGGCGTGCGACCATGAAGCCATACGGCCCGATGTGCTGATACTGGGCAAAGCCCTTTCCGGCGGTACCGTGCCCGTATCTGCCGTGCTGGCCGATAACGACATCATGCTCACCATTCAGCCCGGCGAGCACGGCTCCACCTACGGCGGCAACCCGCTGGCCTGCAAGGTGGCCATGGCCGCGCTCGAAGTGCTGCGCAACGAGCGCATGGCGGACAACGCTGAAAAGATGGGCCATTTGCTGCGGGAAGGCATTAAAAACATACAGTCTCCCTTTATCAATATAGTAAGAGGCAAAGGCCTGCTGAACGCTATTGTAATAGACCACCCGCATAAAGATGCGGCCTGGGAACTGTGCCTGGCGCTGAAAGAGAACGGCCTGCTGGCCAAACCCACGCATGGCGACAAGATCCGGTTTGCCCCCCCGCTGACCATCAACGCGGCGCAGATCACGGAATGCGTAGAGATCATCCGCCACAGTTTACAGGCATTAAACCACTGATACGCATGAGCACAAGCACCAAAGCCATCAGAAGCTCCGGCTGGAGAACAGACCTGTTGATCGGTTTCCCTGACGGGCTGCTGCTGCTGCTGTTCACCACGCAGATACTCTATGCCAAAAGCCTGCCGGTAGACTCGTTCTATATCATTCACCTGCTCATACTGGGCGTTGGCACCCTGCTGATGACCATTGCCGTGTTCCGCGCCAACCGGGGAGACGATGATGACGGTAAAATGTCTCCCGAAGAACGGGCCAAACTACAGGGCCTGGATATTTCCCGCCCAACCATAGAACACATTGCGGAAGAAATGGAACGAGACCAGCAGATATGGGAAAAAACGCTGGAAGAAGAACACGTAGAGCTGAAAACCTTCGGCCTGGGCCATGCCATTAAAAGCGCGCTGATCACCGGCCTGTTTTTCCTGCTGGGCGGCGCCATTGCCTTCATCCCCTACCTGGCCAGCGAAGATTTCCCGTTTGCCGCCAGGGTAAGCCTGAGCATCAGCCTCATTGCGCTGCTGCTTTTTTCCTACCTCAAATCACGCATCACCGGCCAGCGCCCCATGCGCCTGTCTATGCGCTACCTGGTAACGGGCGGACTGGTGATACTGGCCTCCTACCTGATAGGCATGGCTATCTAGCGGATTAGCAGCATTGGCCCTTATCCAGTCCGACGGTTATTTAGTGAACTGCCGGCGGTGCGCCAGCACGCAGACAAAAGCCGCCAAAGCGCCGAGCAGGGAAAGATACAACCCTATTTTCTGATCAGGACAAATACCCATTTCGCAACGGGAGTAGATCAGCATGTTCCTGAAAGCCCACGCCGCCAGAAAGGCGGACGTAAAGAGATTGACGCGGGGCGCCCAAGCCTTCGGGATCAAAAAAAGCACCAACACCATTACCGCAACCGCTATGCTCAGCTTGCCCGGCTCGCCAAAAGAAGAGCCTTCGCTCTGCAACCCGGTGAACACCAGCGCCTGGCCGTTAACCGGCACGCTGATCCACGGAAGAAAAGCACTGATAATAACAAGTACGGCCGCAATGGCGCCTATGATGCTCGTTTTGGTCATGGGATGGAATTGAACGGCAAAGTAAGGGAGAATTTGCGGGAAAGAGAAATAGTTTGCCGTATAACATCACCGCTGCCAGCAATAGAAAATACAAGCCCTTTTTCTGTTACAAAGTAAGAGCAGTCCCGATTTCTGCTTTTCAAAACGTTATTTTTAGATAACTTCCATCCTTGCAGGCTCTCCTCTTCGTCAATATCTAACTCCAATCTAGTTGCTCTTGGAAAATTGCTAACGCCAATCGTTGGCATTTTAGAATCTATTGAATCCCCCTTGCCGCCCTGCCCCGCCAAATGCCTTACATTCAATAAAAAACATGTTATGGCAACGCAAACAAGTTTGTTAAAATTCACCGGGAAGGTGGGGAACCTCATCGGCTACCGGGTGGGCAAAAAGTACTACCTGCGCAGCGCGCCGGAGCAAGTACGGCAAAGCCCGCACAGCAAGGTGAGCAGCCGCCACTTCGGCAAGGCCAGCCGCCTGGGGGCTACCGTGCGCCACGCCCTGCACGGCCTCTTGTACGTAAAGCAGGAAATGACGCTGATCAATAGGCTGAACAAAAGCCTGCTGCACGTATTGCGGCAAGATGACCTGCACCGGCAGAAACGTTTTATACCGCGGTACTTCCGTGACCTGGAGCGTTTCTGTTTCACTACGCATGCAGACCTTTCCAGGGTATTGCCCGTACAGGCCGCCGCTGTGCGAAATGCGGACGGCAGCATTGTGGTAACCGTTCCCGCCATCCGGCAGCATTTGTGCAACCCCAGGGCCACGCATGTGGGCTTCAGGGCGGTGGCCGTATGCCTGGAGCGCGGTTTTGCCACGGCAAAGGCCGCCGCGTCTGACATGGTGATGCTGAAGGCGGACGAGCCTTCCGCGGCGTTTTCGCTGACGGTGCCGGCTGACGGCAACACGGTCACCTGCGTGATACTGGAGGTGACCTGCTGGCAGGTGGAACATGGCCGCCCGTACCTGCTGGCCAACCGGAAGTTTATGGCGGCGCAGATCATTGCCGTGCTGCAGCCGGAGGTGGCGGTGGTGGTGCGGGAGGAACCTGTTCCGTATGGTACGCAGCGGCAGCCGCGGGTGCAGCCGCCGGTTGTGCCGGGTCTGGTGATCCATCATCCGCAACGGGAATAGCGTACGCAACGCCTGGAGGGCCGAAATCGGTCATTCATCACCCGCAACGGGAATAGCGTACGCAACGCCTGGAGGGCCGAAATCGGTGATCCATCATCCGCAACAGGAATAACCTCCGCTTCGCAGATCTTTTTATACCCTTTACCGCCTCCCCAGCCCCGCTGAACGCCCCCTCATGCCCCAGCCTCACTTTTTCTTCCTTAAAACGCCCTGAAAACACTGTTCCCCGCTGCTTTTTGCCTTGCGCGTGATATCCTGAACGTATTTCCGCGCTCTTTTTTTGCCGGTGTTAGCTCAAAACGGCATCGCCAGATCATCCCTACACCATTTGCAGGGCATTTCCGCATCAAGTCCACCTACCGTTCGCTTTCCCTTCGCTAACCCTTCGGTATTCCCTTTATGTTGACTCGGTGATGCCGGCGTCTAACCTAGGTACGATAGGCCTCACTTATAGGTCTGCCTATGTTTCAACTGCCAGTTTCAGATGCCCCATATTATCAAACTTTGAAGGGTCAGCTTTATAGGCTCCCAGCTTTTTTGTATGAATGGCAATTTGCTTTTCAAGTGAACTGATTGGACAGGCCGTGCGCAACGAGACCGCTTTTCCGCTCCTTGCATAAAGGACACGCTGCTGCTGTACAGGAAAATCCTTTGCATCTATCCCTGCATAAAAAATACGCCCTGGATCACCAGAGCGCATTATCAATGATTCTTAGGATTCATTCGTGTATGCCGCACACGCACGATACGGATTTCTCTGCCTGTATAACGGTATGATACCCGCAAACGATGTAATTCAAAAGCCCGGAAGCTACCATCATTATTTAATTTGTATTTATCCGGGGCACATTGTTCTGGATGCGTTAACAAACTATCGATTTTCTCCAAAAGTCCCGGCTTACCTTCGCTGCATTAGCAGGTGAGTCTTTTTCAATATGGTTGATCAGGGTTGCAAACTCGCTTAGCGCATGGCGACTCCATTTGATATGTAATGCCATGTCTATCGTTTTATACCATAACGTTTCATTACTTCTTCGTGACTTACAAAATCTCCCCCCTTTATCGCTGCGTCCCCATCCTCTAATTCTCGGTTATAATCTTCCAGCGTTTGCGGCAATACTTGCTCTTTACGCCCCTTTAAAAACGTTTTCAGCATCTGGATCACGGACTTCTTTTCCGCTTCACTAAGACGCATAAAATAATCATGCATCTCCTGGTCTAAAGCCTTGCCCATATAATTCATTTTCTACAAATTTAAGATTTATTGTTACCTAATGGATGATTATACCATTCATTACAGGAAGCAGTGAACAATACACTCATAAATAAACTACCAAAACAAATAAAATGGATTTTCTTTTGCATACAGACAGATAATATAAATATCATACTACCGTCCGAAGACATTTCCCCAAATCATTCCTCACTCCTTCTTCACCAATTTCCTGGACATCGCCTGCTCTATCAGCAACCCTGAAAAGAAACCGAATATGCTGGACACGATGAACATGATCACTTCCTCAAAAATAGCGTTGGAGGTGTCGGTAAAATTAAAAAGTATCCCGCTGTCGTCCGCATGCATTTCAAAGTCATAATTCAGGAGGTTACGGAACGGCAAAACTCTTTCCGGAGAAGGAATAGATGAATTTAACACAACATCTACCGGCGTATTCAAAGCAATGGCCACTGTTTTATTCTTGGCTCCCTTGCCCGGCATGGGGAGGTAGAACAATGCCAGCGATTTGCTGGTAAAGCTATGGTGGATGATGGACTTTGTGAGGTCAAAGGTAAGCCGGGTATTGTAGGCTTCCGCTCCAAATGCTTGCTGCAGCACTTTGGTCAATGTTGCGCGGTTTATATTTAACTGAACAGTACCAACGTCGTATTCTTTAAAAAGATAGTCTTCTGACGGCTGCAACACCTGCGGCTTCCCCGCATTTTCAAGATGCACGTTCTTTGTACCCATGGGGAAGGTCACATTCAGTACCTGCCAGGCCGAGTCGCGCAATGGCGCCAGGTCAATAGCCACTTTTACCTTGAAGTTCTTTTCCACTGTAACATACAGCGGAAGCGGCTGATCTATCTGGTGAACAATAGTCAGAACGGGCAGGTATTCAGGCTTCCCTCCCGGTGACCTGAACCACCATATGATCAGGGGGCCCAGCAAGGTAAAGGCGATAATGACCGCCCATTTTCTGACCTGGGGCAAACGGGCGGCCAGTTGCTTGATCAATGATCTTTTTTTCATATTGGGGTTGTATAAGGATCATAAAGCTACAGATCTTTCCTGTCCCCTCACTTCGCCCCCGCCTCACAATACTGATTCATAAACCGCTTGTACATCGCCGCCAGGTGCGCAGAGGTTCCCTCCCCTTCGTTGATGCTATGCGTGCGGTTGGGGTAAGGCATGAACTGGAACACCTTTTTATGTTTAATCAGCTCGTTCACCAGCATCTCCGCGTTCTGGTAATGCACATTGTCATCTCCCGTGCCATGCACGTACAGCAAGTTGCCCTGCAGGTTTTTGGCGTATGTGAGCGGGGAGCCTTTCACAAAGTCTTCCCGGTTTTCCTGGGGGAGGCCCATGTAACGTTCCTGGTAAATATTGTCGTACGTGAGCTGGTTGGTAACGGCGGCAATGGCTACGCCGGTTTTATAGATCTCCGGGTACTGGAACATGAGGTTGAGCGTCATGGAGCCGCCGCCGCTCCAGCCCCATACCGCTACCCTCTCCGCGTCTATGAAAGACCATTTGAGTATCTCTTTGGCGGCCATGGCCTGGTCATGCGCGTTGAGGATGCCTACCTTGCGGTAAATGCTCTTGCGCCAGGTGCGGCCTTTGGGCGCGGGCGTGCCGCGGTTGTCTAGCGAGATGCAGATGTAGCCGTCTTGCGTGGCGTTGCCGTACAGGAAGTTGATGCCGGCGCCGTAGGTGTCTGTTACGGTGCAGGAGGCGGGCTCTCCGTATACGTAAAAAAGCACGGGGTATTTTTTGGTGGAATCGAAGTTCTCCGGCCGCGCCATCCAGCCGTCCATGGTAACGCCGTCTGCCGTGGTCACCTGGAAAAAGGTGGTCCTGCTTTGGGCGAGGGCCGGCATGGTAACGGCGTTGGTGGCGGTGTTCTTATGGTCCGGCAGGGTCACAAATTCGTTCATGGGTTTTACCACATGGCTCTGGTACAGGTGCAGGGCGTAGTTGCCCGCGGGCGATATGTTGTAGCTGTGCGTGCCGGGCTGGCTTTCCGGCGTGATGCGTACGGCTTTGCCGCCGGCCAGCGGTACTTCGTAGAGGTATTGCTGCGTGGCGTTGTGCGGCGAGGCCAGCAGGTATATCTTGCCGTTCTGCTCGTCTATGCGCACAATGCGTATCACGTCGTAATTGCCGGGGGTGAGCAGCTTTTCTTCCTTGCCGTTGCCGGACACGCGGTAAAGGTGGCGCCAGCCGTCTTTTTCGCTGACCCATATAAAAGCGCGGCCCTGTTCCACCCAGTCCCAGCCTTTGATCTCGTCATCGTCCCAGCGTGATTTCACGTCTACCCACGCATCGTCCTGCTCGGTGTAAATGGTGCGTACCTGCCCGCCGGCGGCTTCGGCCAGCATGAGGCGGGAGGTGTTCTGTTTCCGGTTGAGCTGCTGCAGGATCAGTTCCTGCTTGCCGGGCACCCATTCCATACGGGGAATATAATGCTGCTGCGGGTCTCCGGGTACCTGCAGCCAGGTGGTTTTGCGGGTTTGCAGGTTGACTACGCCCACTTTGCAGGCGGACGGGCTTTCCCCGGCTTTGGGGTACTCTACGGGAATGGTGTATGAATAGATAGAGTCTGTATTGTCTATCATGAGGAAGTCCCGGATCTTGCGGGCGTCTATCTGCCAGTAGGCAATGCTTTTGCCGTCCGGGCTCCAGCGGAAACCGTCGCGGCAGCCAAATTCCTCTTCATAGGCCCAGTCAAACGTGCCGTTGATGAGGCGGCGGGAGCCGTCTTGCGTCAGTTGTTCGGTTTTGCCGCTGGCCAGGTCTTCCACGTAGAGGTTATGCCCGCTCACATAAGCGGCCTTGGTACCGTCTGGCGAGAGTTTGGCAAACATCAGGGAGGCCTCCGGGAGGTTTTTGCCCAGCTGCCGCAATGTTCCGGTGCCGCGGTCCAGCAGCCAGTAATCCCCACGGGTGTGGTACCGCCATACTTTACGGGTATTGGTGAATATCAGCACTTTCCGCTCATCCGGCGAAAAGGTGAAGCCTGCCACGGCCAGCGGTGCTTTGGCGCCGGCGGGGGTCAGTGCCTGGGCGGTGATCTTGTCTGCCGGCTGCAGGTCTTTTACCCGGTAGGCGGTAATATCCTCTTCCCCCTCCTGCCAAACGGCCTCCCCGTTGCGGGTCCACTGAACGTGCTGGGCAATGGCGGAAGAAACATAAAGGGCTGTGAAACAGAGCAGGAGAAGAAAACGCTGTATTTGCATATAAAGACGGAAAATAATGGTGAATGAGTAAAATAAGGGAAATTAAACCAATCCCCGAAAAGGAAAATGTTAAGTGGCGGGGCGGCGGCAATCTGGCCCATAGTTTGATCTGTAAAGGGCGGAACGGGATTATTACAAAAGCTGAATTACGTATTTAGAGGTCTTTAAATAATTTATTCATAATAAATTTTGACAATTTATAAAAATGCGTATTTTTATGGGCGTATAGAAGTCCTATTGAAAAACTAAAAAAATGGTACAAGTATCCTATTCTTACAAAAACCGGGAGTTCTTCCATCTGGAAGATACCATCATGAACCAGATTGCTGAAAGTGGAAAACGAATGCTTTTTGCCCTCCTGGAACCTATTCACGACGTTTTGATGCATGAGAACGGCAGGATACGGATCTGCCTGGACGAGCAGCCCAACATTGAGCTGCATGGTTTCAGCGCGCCCGTGAAACGCCAGATCGAATGCACTCTGAGGGGCGAAGACCTCGAAAATTAACCGGATACACTACACCTACTGATATTGCGGCGCCCTTCCCTGCGCCGCATTTTTTTATGAACAGGCTTTCTCCAATGACCACTAAGACCCGTACCTTCAAGACCCGCGGCAGCAAAACGCCGCTGGGCAGATTCTTCCGTGTTCCCGGCCTTATCATATCTTTCCCCCTGCTGGCGGCGGGCATTGCCATGCGCCTCACCTGGCTGATGGTACTGGCCGCCGCCCTGCTGTGCTGCACCCTGGCCATCCGGCTGGTGCGCAACCGCACGGTGGTAAGCCTTGACGAAAAGGGCATCCGTTATTCCAGCCCTTTCCGGCAGCTGCAGTTTGAATGGCACGAGATACAGGCCGCCGGGGTGTATTATGTAAAAAACGGGGAGGTATTTGAAGAATATGCCGCCGGGGGCGAACTGCCGGAGCAGCACTGCCAGGGCCGCACCATTTTTGTGTCTACCCGCAGCGCCTACTCCCCCGCCCGGCACCGCCGGCTGGTGAACCGTACAGACCTGCACTTCCGCTGGAACCGGGAGGCCTGGAAGGTGATTGCGGCCCGGTGCGATGCGGCCACGTTGCAGCCGGGGCCACACGCGGGTGGAGAACAGCAGCCCGGACAGGGATAAAACGCTTCTCTCACAGCCAACAGGAACGGTGTGCCCGCATTATGGCAGCACCACTTTCGCTCCAAAAACAGCCAGCAGGAACGGTGTGCCCGCATCATGGCAGCACCGCTTTCACTCCAAAAAAAAGCCCGGCGGCAGGGCCACCGGGACTTCATTGCATCAAGTAAATATGTACTAGCGGTTGCTGTTGATCTTGGACAGCAGGCGCAGAATTTCGAGGTAGAGCCATATCAGCGTTACCAGCAGGGCAAAAGAAGCGTACCACTCAAAGTATTTGGGCGCGCCTTGCGTAATGCCGTTCTCGATCATGTCAAAATCAATGATCAGCATCAGCGCGGCAATGGCGGTTACCACCACGGAAAAGCCGATGCCTATGAGGCTGCCTTCGTGCAGGAAGGGAATGCTGATATTGAAGAAGCCCAGTACAAAGGCGATCAGGTAAAAGATGGCAATACCCGCCACCGCGGCAAACATCACGGATTTGAACCTTTCAGTAGCGCGGATGATGCGGGCGCGGTATAGTACCAGCATGCCAATGAAAGTGGCAATGGTGAGGCCCACGGCCTGCAGCACAATACCATCCCAACGGCTGGCGTAATAAGCGGAAATAGCACCCAGCAAAAGGCCTTTTGCCAGGGCGTAGGCGGGCGCCAGGTAAGCGGCCCATTCTTTTTTGAAGGAAATAACCAGCGCCAGCACCAGGCCGCCAATTGCACCACCTATCATGTAGGGCATCACGTTCTCGCCTCTTGCAAAAGCGCCCCAGGAATATACCGCGGAGGCCAGTACCAATGCCAGCAGGAACGCCATTTTACCAACAGTTCCATTCAGCGTCATGGCCTCACTGTATTGCATGCGGGACGCTTCCTGGAATGTTTTTTCACTCAGTACAGGGTTTTTCGATTCAATTAATGCCATATTTCGTTCTGTTTTGTTGATTCTTTCAAATATACATTATTTTCCCCAAAGGGCCGTCTATTCATCCTTTCCGCCCTTTTCGCCTGTAAACCAGTGCTCTTTTTCGCGGAACAATACGTTGAAGGTAGTGAGGGAGCCGTAGATGCGGGTGATGTACTGCTGCATGTTCACCTTGTCTTCGTCACTCAGCAGCTTGTGGGCGTTGATCTGCTGCTCCAGCACCCGGAGGCGGTCACGCACCATTACTATTTTATGGAAAAAAACTTCTACCGGCACTTCCTTGGCCTTGAGGGAAGGGTCTTTGGGCTGCATCAACAGGGTACCGCCCGCCCAGCGCTCTCCCAGGGGCACTACTTCGGTAATGCCGCCCCAGAGGCGCAGTATTTTCAGCAGGGAGGTTTCCACGGCAGACACGGTCTCTACTTCCACCGTTTCGTTCTCCGCGTACAAAATCTCAAAGAGGGGATCTGTTTTATCTACTTCCACCACGCCCTGGTTAATAAAAGTGATCACATACTGGGCGTACTTTACGCCAATGATTACGCCCGGGCCGTAACGCGCGTGCTGCACACGGGAGCCTACGCCTGCTGTCAGTTCTTCCATGTTTTTTTTGGGCGGTAATATAATACAAGATGTTGAGATCAGGCATCGTTTTCAGCGGCATTTACCTCGCGCCCTGAAAAAGAGAGGATGGTGTTGATCAGCATACGGCGCATGCGGCGCTCGGTTTCCTTGTCTGGCCGGGGTATGAGGAACTGCACCTTGTAGTGCACCAGGTCTTTTTTGATCTCGAGTATTTTAAGGGAAAAGCTGTTCTCCGTGATGTTGCCGGCAAAGGGGCGCAACACGCTTTTCAGCTCCTGCTCCAGCTGGTCAGGGGAAGACTGGTACTTAAGGTCCAGCTCAAACTCTATGGTCAGCTTCTTGATGTTCTGCTTGCTCTGGTTCAGCACCATGGTGGAGAAGATCACGGAGTTGGGTATCAGCACAATATCATCATCATCGTTCTGCAGCACCACGTTAACCAGCGTAATGTCCAGCACCTTGCCGCGGTACTCTCCCACCCTGATCTGGTCACCCAGGGAAAGCTGGTCTGAGAACATGATGATGAGGCCGTTGATCATGTTGGCGATGTATTCTTTGGACAGCAGGGCAAAGGCCGCCGCGGCAATGCTGAGGCTGAAAAAGAGGTCTTTGATGTTGGCGCCGAAGAGCGTGAGCAGGGCCACCAGGAACATCACCGTGTTCAGCACGGAAGAGATACGGTTGATGCCCAGCACAAAATTATCCCGCGTGAGGCGCTGCAGCCGGTGTTTGCTGAGGTACCAGGAGATCATCACGATCCAGCCGATGGAAATAAGCAGGTTGGCCCCCAGGAAGAGAGACAGCGCGTTGGTGGCGCGGCCCAGCCATTTGTACTTTTCGAACCAGTCATGACTTGAAAAGTTGAACATCAATACGGCCAGGTACACCACCAGTTTGACCACAAACACCAGTATTTCCTTCCGGAACTTCTTTTTATTGTATGTAGCCTGATCTATTACCATGGGTTTTCGCGTTTTAGCCTTTCGCGCAAAAATAGGCAATTATGGGGCATGTAAAAACAGGATGCCGGAAAAGTACCGGGCATCCTGTTTTTTACCAGATATGGCGCTGCCACGGTGGCGCCTGCCGTGTGCCCTCCATACACCGGCCCCGGCAGTTAACCGGGAACCGTTGGCCAACATAACGCCGTAAACGCCCGGTCTATTTAATATGCAGGTCCATTGCGCCGGATACCTCCGTGGAGATCTCGCCCAGCATGCGGTTGGGATTGTCCGGGTCGGCGCCGGGGTCTCCGTTGCTGTTCTGCCCGGTGTATACCTTCACAAAATCGATGTAGGCCAGGGTTACCCGTTTCCCTTCCCCGTCTACCGCCCAGTCCAGGTCAAACTTGTTATACCCGCGGCCTGCTTCCTCCCGCGCCTGCAGGAAGATGGCGGAACCATTGTCCGCATACCCCCATTCCATCGGTTTGTTGGTAATGAGGCCAATGCCGTAAACAGGGTCATAGGCCTGCATCAGGGTATTGACGAGCAGGGTGCCTTCAAACACCAGCGAGTCCTGGTTGGCGGCCCAGGCGGGGTAATAGGACTGGTTGTGGAACATATTGCGGAGCACATAGCCGGTTTGGCCCTGGTTGTCCGTCCAGCGCACATCATCTGTCAGGTTCTTCGGGTTATGATAAACGATGCGGTATTTTTTGACGGTTGCTGCCTTGGGGTATTCGCTGCCCGCCAGCTCGTACCAGGCGTCATCATCCGGCAGGCCGTTGCCGTTGAGGTCTTGCATCACCATTACGATGCCCGGTTCTGACCATTCCTGGTCTTTGTTCACCAGCGGGTTGCCGTAAATGCCGAGGTCGTGGCCGGCCTTGTTCTCAATGGAATGGTCAAAGCCGAATACCACATTGCCGCCGTAACCGCCCAGGGACAGCAAGGCGCTGTTCCCGCCCACCAGCGCCTGCGCGCCCGCCGGGGTGCCGGTGCCGCCGCTGTTCACGAACTGGCCCGGCGCGGGCAGGTAGTCAAATACTTTGGCAATGAATGGTTTGCTGGTGTCTGTGGCCGGACGGAAATAGTCCGGCTGCGGAGCGGGGCCGTCTTTTTTGGAGCAGGCATACAACCCTGTTGCCAGGGCAAGGGCCAGCATGCGCTGCTGCATGGTACGTGTTGTCATATCTTAATTGTTTTTCAGAAATACAAAATGGGCAGGTATGTCCCCGGTCAAAACAGACCATTTGCGTGTACCTGTTTTATCATAGCAATGCAGGGTACCGGGCGTTACATAGTCTTTCGCGTCGGTCACATATACATCGTCCGTATCAGGGTCTACGGCAATGCCGTAGGGTATCTTGATCTGCTTTTCCGTGCCGTCCGCAATAAAATTCCGGTCCAGCTTCGTTTCGTCCTTCACATTCAGCAAGGTATAGCTGATGGTATTGCTGCCGGTGAGGTAGCTCCACTCCACGCTGTAGATGTAAGCCAGGTCTTTGTGAATGAAGAGGTTGCTGGCCGCTATGTTCAGCGTTTGTTTCACCACGTCCGTTCGGGTGTCAATTACGTATATGCGTGACGGTATGGTGTAATAATCCCCGCGGGAGGTCACGTACAGGTCGCCATACGCGTCCAGCGCCATGCGGTGCAGGTTGATGCCGGCCTCTATGCGTTTGATCTCCTGCTCCGTACGCAGGTCAATGACAGAAACGGTTTTTTCATAGTTCGGTGGACTGTACCCGCCTGAATTGGCTACATACAGCTTGTCTCCCGCCACCACCAGCTGTTCCGGGTTGCGCCCCGTTCTTATCCGGTTCACAATATCCAGCGTTGCCGTATCCACTACGGCCACAAAACCATCGTTAGAGGTGATGTAGGCTTTATTTTTATAGAAGTCCACATAGCGGCACTGGTTCACGTTCAGCTGTTTGATGCGGCGGCAGGTAGCGGCGTCTACCACTTCTACCTTGTTGGAGTTGTTGACCACGATGTACATTAGCGAGCCGTAAATGGCTATATAGTTCCCTACATCTCCCAGCCCCTTTGTTACTTCCGGGTTATAGGCGGTAAACACGCGGCGGTTGTAGCGGCCGGTCTGCAGGTCGAGGTAATCCAGCGAGGCCTTGTTCATGTTCATATTCCCTTCGTTCAGCAGGTACAGGCCGGCAGTGGCGGCTCCCGGCGGGGCGGCGCGCTGAAAGCCGGGTATCATTTCCGCTTCCACCCGGGGAATCACAATGCCTTTTCTGCAGGCGGCCAACAGGCACATCGCTATCAATACTCTGTACATCATATCAAAAACTGTAGTTGAACGAAAAACGGTAGTTCCTTCCCGGCATGGGGAAGTTGAGTACCACATCGTAATACTGGTTGAGCAGGTTATTCACTTCAGCAGAAACGCCGAACGCCTTGTATTTGTAGTGCAGGGATACATCGCTGGTATACCAGGGTTCTATATAATTCACGGGAATGTTGGTTTTCTGCGAGTACCGCTCTCCAGTGTAAATAAAACTGTAATGCAGGTCCCAGCTCCTGTACGTAATGCCCGTGGTGAAAGAGCCGCTATGCCAGGGCGTGTAAGGGATCTGGTGGCCGTAGTTGTAACCGTTGGGTGTCAGGTCTTGCGCCTGCTGCCAGGTATAGTTGATACCGAAATTCCAGTAAACAGCCGTAAAGAGCTGCCAGCCAGCGCGGATGTTGGCGTCTATACCGTGAACGCCTACACGGTCCAGGTTCATCATCGTCCACCGGAAGAGATTGGCCGCCGGTACGGCCACAATTTTATCTTTCACGGCATTGTAATAGGCATCTGCCTGAGCGGCAACATATGCCAGCGGGCCAGCGAAGTTTTTGCTGTAACTGAGGCCGATATTATACTGGTGCGTGTACTCCGGCCGCAGGTTGGTATTGCCGATGAAAGTGTAGTACAGGTCATTAAAAGTAGGCATGCGGAAGATGTTCTTGTAGAACGCCCGCAGCCGGAAGTTTTCCCGGGCAAAGGGCTGCCAGGAGGCAGACACGGAAGGCGTCAGTTCCCGTTTGCTGCCGGCGCCGGTGAAGAACTTTACCGTTTCATCCACCATGGTGCCCAGGGCGCTGGCCTGCAGCTCAAGGCGGGAAAAGTGGATGCGGGTGGCCAGCGCGGCCAGGCCGGTATACCGGGTAGGGTACGCAAAGCGGTAGATGTTGGCATCCAGGGTATTGAGGACCACGTCTGCACTCAGCACGGCCTCCCACCAGGGTTTGAGATGGTACTGGTGCGCCAGCGAAAGGTATCCCTCCTGCTGGGTGTAGCGGTTGTCCAGGAAGCCCGCTTCGTTGTTGTACTCCGGGTCCTGGTAACGGGTGAAGAGATGGGTGTACTTGGCGCGCAGGGCAAGGGAATAGCGGGAGGAGAAACGTTTGTTCCAGGAGGTTTGCAGGAACATGTCCCGGTCTTGCAAACGCTGGCTGTACTCGAAGTGATTGGCTACAATAGCGCCGGGCAGGCCCCGGGCGGAGCGGTAGGCATAGGCTTTCACCGCCCACTGGCTGCTGTCCTTAAAGCGGCCATGGAGCGCTGCTTCCAGCCGCCAGGCCTGTACATCGGCATTCTTGCGGGTAGCGGTGGTATCATATACGCCATTGGTATAACGGTACCTGTAGCGGCCGTGCGCATGCGTCAGCTCACCGCTTACGCTGGCGCTTACGCGTTCGGAAATTTTTTGCTGCCATAAAATGGCGGGGTTGATCAAACCGAAAGAACCTGTTTTGACGCTTACCTTGCCATGCGTACGCTCCCCTTCCGCAAAGCGGGGGCGGCGGCTTTCTATGTAGAGCGAGCTGGCGGACGCAAAGCCCCGGGCCGGCTGAAAGATATTGTTGTGCTGGCCGCTGTAGAGGCTGAGGGTGTCTATATTGTCCAGCGAGAACTTGCCCAGGTCTACCTGCCCGTTCTGCGCGTTGCCCAGCTGCAGCCCGTCGTAAAACACGGCGGTGTGATGAGTGCCCATGCTGCGCACGTTGATGGTTTTAAGGCCGCCGATGCCGCCATAGTCTTTCAGCTGCACGCCGGAGAAAAAGCGCAGCGCATCGGCCACGGAGAGGCTGTTCAGCTTTTGCAGCTCCTCTCCCGCCAGCACCTGCACGGGGTGTGAAGTATTGATGACCAGCGGGGCCTTCATTGAAATGACCGTTACTTCCCGCAGGGTGTCCCCGTTGTTCTTGTGCTGCGCCGCGGCGCTGCCTGCAAGCAGCAGGCAGGCCGTCAGGCAGCGGTTGAGTTTGTTCAGCGGCATGGTCTATTGATGAAAAACTGTCATGGCGGGGAAATACCAGCCTTCATACACCACGGTCTTGTTCAGGGCGCCGGTAGCGGCATTGTAGAACAGTACCCTGTTCACACTGCCTGAATACGGGCCGTTGATAGTAGTGATCACCAGCTCGTTGGTACGGGCGTCATAGGCTACGCCTGCTCCGTAGAAATACTGCCCATCCGGCAGGGTGATGAAAGGTTCGTTAAGGGAAGCGGCATTGCCCACGGCATAACGGTACAGTTTGGTGCCGTAAGACCAGTTCTTGCCCGGTTCTATGATATAAACGTTGTCCTCTTTGGCAGAGGCCGCCATAGACACGCTCCGCCAGGCGCCCCACGGCGCCGCGGCCTTGAATGGCATCTTCACGGAATCCAGCTTGAGGGTGGCCGGGTTGATGCTCATCAGCATGGAATCTTTTGCGGCATATACATCGCCGTTTTTGGCCTGTACAAAACCGATGGTGGCTTTGGTAGGAACCTGCACCACGCCGAAGGTAACAGCGTCCAGCACTACCATGCCATCTTTGGCGGAGTGTACGAACACATAATCTCCCGCTTTGAGCATGTTGCCTACCGTGCCGGTAATGCCGCCCAGTTTGGCGCCCAGCCCGAGCGTGTTGAGGTTGAGGGGGTAGATGCCGTCTCCGGCGCTGAGGAGGCCGCGGGTATTGTCTATCCCAACAAAGGTCATGGCATCGCCGCCGGCGGGCTTGTCAATGCGCCCGGTTTCCTTCAGCGTCAGGGCGTCTGCCACCACCAGCGGGCCGCCGGCTTTGACCACCATGTACAGCTTGCCGTTGTACACAGCGCCGTATTGCAGCGTGTTCATTACGCCGCCCAATGTTTTACCGGGGTTTTCGTGTTTGTACACCCATGTTCTGACGGTGTCCGTACCATACTCATAAAAGTGTACGCTGCCGGTTTCCGTACCGAACCAGCCTTCGTTCAACACAAAAAAGCCGTTCTCGTACCGGCCCCATACCTTGATGTTGTAGGTCAGCGAGTCTATGCCGGCGGCATTGCTCATACGGAAGGTAATGCGGTAGCTGCCGCTTTCCTTTGCTTCAAAGGTGTACACGGAATCCGTTCCTACCGGCGCGCCGTTCACGCTCCATTGAAAAGCGGCGCCCAGCGGCTGGCTAAGCTGCGGGCTGAGCCGCAGCGTTTGCCCGATGCGGAGGGAGTCTGTGGTTTTGGCCGCGGAAATGACCGGGCGCTGGAAAACCGGCCCGTTGTTCCTGCTACAGGCGGCCATAAAGGCGAGCAGCGCCAGGCCCGCCAACAGGCGTAAATGTTTCTTCATATGCTTGCTGTTTGTACAATGACAACTTCATAGCATGCATGTGCGGCAACCTTGGCTTTTCAGCACATGGCGTATGCACATGGCATACCCAACGCGCATAAAAGGGGGATCAGTAAAATGAGAATATAACGCCCGTAAAGGCTTTACATTCCTGGCTTTTCACCCGAAAGCGTTGAATGGTAATACAATTGGCAGGTCTTCTGGCTCTCCTGCTTTTCCGGCGGGCCTTCCCTTCCGTAGTGGAAAGTGGCTTGGAGATGACTCCGGAAAAACGTCCCGGTTTTTGACCAGGGCAGGATTACAGCTACGGGGATAGCTCCGGCATTGCACCGGATTCCCTTTTAATACATACCCGTTTAACGGGGCACTGTAACCAAATGTGGCGCAAACCTACGGTTATGTGTGGAATTATCCAAATCAGGGGGGATGACAGTGGTCATCGGCCACCGAACCAGGCGGGGATACAACCGGCTTAACATGAAAGCGAACAGCCTACGCGCCCTTCCCCAGAACCGTGCGTAGCATACAACCAGGTTGGTGCGAGAATAAATGGCAAGCCTAGGCGCCCTCCACCAGGTATAACGCTTCCAGCAGCATGATGCCGCTCATCTGGATGGAAGCATCCTGCCCGGGCGTGGCAGGCGCTTTGCGCCAGCGGGTGTCAAAGATGTACTGCGGGCGGAGGGTGCCGTTTTCCAGCAGGCTGCGGCCATTGTTGCGCAGCCAGGAGATGAAGCGGGCTTTCACAGGGGCTTCCAGGTTACCGTGTAATATGAGCTGCGTGAAGTAGCGGATGAAAATGCCTTTGAACAGGCCGCCGTCACCATTGTTCTCCCCTTTCAGTATGCCGCCCGGCGAGAACCGCACCGTATCTTCCATCACATACGTTGCAGTGCGCAGTGCATCTGCCAGGTAAACGGGCTCCCGCGTAATGGTGTACAGCTCCAGCGCGCCGCCCAGCCAGGTGCCCTGGTTGTAGGTAAATACCATACCGGGGCGGGTATTGGTCTGCGGCACGCCGTTCTTCACTTCAATATTGTCCCACACGGTGCCGTTGGCCGGGTTAACGAGGTGTTGCTTTTGCCAGGCATAGATCTGTTTGGCGAAGGCCAGGTCTTCCGGCTGCTGGAAGAGCTTGTAGCGCCGCGCGGCAATGATCATGGCCGGCCCGTTGGAGCAGGCGTTCTTGGAATGCGGCGTGGTCTTCATCCACATAATGCCGCCGCCGGCCACGGGCGTCCAGCCTTTTTTGATGTCTGTCCACAGCGTATCCGCCACCGCGGCGTAACGCTTGTTGCCGGTGGCCTCATAAGCCCGCAACAGCGCCAGCACCAGCCATTGCTCATCGTCATAATACTCGTTCAGCCACTGGCCGCCGTTCTTCCGGCGCATACCGTCCAGCAACAGGTTAAGCTGCTGCAGATAGCTTTGGCGGCTGGTACGCAGGTAACCGTCTACCAGTATATCCGCCGCATGGGCGTTCCACCAGTAATCAAATGCATCGTTACCGGTGTTGTTATGTTTGTAATAATGTTGCGAATCTGACCAGTAGCAGGTATTGAGAGCATGGTAACCGCTGTCTGCCGCATTGCCCCAGTGTTGGGCGCGGGCGCTGATGCAGCCCAGCAGGGCGGTGAGTAAAAGTAAACTGCGCATGCGGCAAAATAGTAAATTCAGGGAATACTTCCGGCCTTCCCGTTATTTCAGCCGCACCGGCTCTATGCGGAAACCGTTTTGCCGGAGAGACAGCAGCAGGCTGCTTTCATATTGCAGATGCGCCAGACCTACCGCCACAAAACACCTTTTCTCTTTCAGGGCCTTCAGCAGGCGCGGCACCCAATAGCGGTTCCTTTCTATGAGCAAATGATAGTCGTCACTGCCGGGAGCTGCCGGTGCAGGCTTTTTGAACATGTAATCAATGTCCATTCTGCCATACTCCCCGTCTGCCAACATCTTGCTGTAGGTTTTGGCGGTTGTCAGGTCTTTTACCAGGCCGGTGATGATGCCCGCCCATTCTTCCTCACTACCGTCATGCGCCCGCGCGCTGTCCCGCATGGCAAAGCCGCTGTCCAGCCGTACTACCGGTACGCCCATTCCTTCCCCTGCTTTCACCACATAGGTATCCACAGAGCCATCCGGCCCCTGGTAGGTACCGCCGCCTTCCGCCTGCTCCATGGCCATAACGGCCTCCATCAGCATAAACACCGGCAAACCGGCGCTGTCCATCATACTGAACAGCCCCTCCTGCCGGGCGGAAAAATACGCGTCTACCACCTGGTAATCCGCGGGGGGGAACAGTTCCTTAAAAGACTTTTTCCGGACGCCCAGCGCGGCCAGGCCGGCCTTGCTCAGCCCTTCCTTTCCCTCCACCACCATACATTCCGCTTCATGAACGAGTTTGGAAACATACTGCATGGTGTCAATGAAAGTGCCCGGGTAGGCATGGTTGGTGCCCAGCACGTAGGAGCTGCCCGGCAGGCTGCGGTGGCTTACCTTCCATAAAATGGTCTGCGGACGGTCTGGCAGGGAACGCTGGGCAACGGCTAATACAGGAAAAAGTAACAGGGAAAAGAGGATGCGCTTCATGGAACAGCGGGAATTTCATACAATGTATAACTTTCCGGGAAACAGTTCAAGCCACTATTTCCCGGAAAGTGACAGCCGGCTCAAAGCGTGGCCATGTCTATCACGAAGCGGTAACGAACGTCTCCTTTCAACATTCTTTCATACGCGGTGTTGACGTCTTTGATATCGATCACTTCCACATCAGACACAATGTTGTGCTCCGCGCAGTAATCCAGCATTTCCTGCGTTTCCGGGATGCCGCCGATCATGGAACCGGCAATGCTGCGGCGTTTGCCGATGAGGTTGAAGCCCAGCAGCTCTGTAGGCGTAGGCGGCACGCCCACGCAGATCTGCACGCCGTCTGTTTTCAGCATGGACAGTACCCTGTTGTAATCATGCGGAGCGGATACCGTGTCAATAATAAAATCGAAATAATTGCGCACGCTTTTGGCCTGCGCGGCATCGGAGGTGAGCACAAATTTGTGGGCACCCAGTTTTTTAGCGTCCGCTTCCTTGGATGCGGAAGTACTGAGCATGGTCACTTCCGCGCCAAAGGAGGCGGCAAACTTCACGGCCATATGCCCGAGGCCACCCAGGCCCATAATGCCCACTTTGTGCCCCTTCCCTACCTTCCAGTGCCGCAGCGGGGAGTACGTAGTAATGCCGGCGCAGAGCAGCGGCGCCACGTTGGCCAGGGGCAGCTTGTCAGACACCTTCAGCACAAAGGCCTCGTCTGTTACTATCATGCTGGAATAGCCGCCGTAGGTAGGCGTTTTTTTGTCTTGCTCCAGGGAATTATAGGTGCCGGAGGAGCCGTTCTCACAATATTGTTCCAACCCTTTCTCACAGCTTTCGCAATGGCGGCAGCTGTCTACCAGGCAACCAACGGCCGCCAGGTCTCCCACCTTGAAGCGGGCTACCTTATTGCCCACTTTGGTAACGCGGCCCACTATTTCGTGGCCGGGCACCATGGGGAAAATAGCGCCGCCCCATTCATCACGGACCTGGTGCAGGTCACTGTGGCAAACGCCGCAATAAAGGATATCAAACTGCACATCGTGCGGGCCGGGCTGGCGACGGGCAAACGTCCAGGGGGCCAGCGGCGTGGCGGCATTCTGTGCTGCATAAGCTCTTACTTCAGACATTGTTTCGTTTTTATGGTATTAAGATACGAAGTCAATGCATAAACAACAATGCCGCGCTATTTTAGTTTGATGGAGAGGCTGCCCGGCGTGTTCTTCACTTCAAAAGCCGCTTCTTCGTAAGTGGCGGGCCGCATGGCGGGCATCACGTTGTTGGAGAAACCGTATTTCTCTTTGGGGATGCCCACCAGGTTGGTATCCAGGTCTTCATTCCCGTTCTCGTCCAGGAAAACGGAAATGGCGTACCGCCCCGCGGGCACCTGGTCAAACACCACTACCACCTCGCTTTTAGCCTGTACCGGCACTACCCTGGCCAGCGCCGTTTTTTTCGGTTTCATAAAAGCATCTTCACTGCCGTACCAGCCAATGTAGAGCTGTCCCTTTTTGTTCTCCAGGTTAGTGATCTTTACCTGGTACCTGGTTTGCGCGTTGGCGGAGAAGCTGCTGACCAGGGCGGCCACAATACCGGCAGCAATGTAACGTATGCCCATAAAGCTGTTTTAAAGAGGATGGAAAATACTGTGCCAGAGCAGATGGCGCATTATTTGATGCTGATGCTAATGTAAACAACTTTTATTATACCCATTAAAAGCAAGATCATGGCAAAGTATTCAAAAAAAGCGGGCGACAAGGTGGAACGGGCCATGCATGAAATGCATGAGGGTAAATTGAAGAGCGGGCGCAGCGGCAAGAAGGTTACCAGCCGCAAGCAAGCCATTGCCATAGGCCTTTCCGAAGCACGGGAGGAAGGCGCCAAAGTACCGAAGAAAGCGGCCAGCCCGAAAAGCGGTACCCGCAAGGCGGCGGCAAAGAAGGCGACGCCTAAAAAGGCCGCCACCCGGAAGGCGGCTGCAGGAAAAGCCACGGCCAGGAAAACAGCCCCGAAGAAGGCGGCGGCTAAAAAGGCCACCACCCGGAAGGCCGCCGGTAAAAAAGCAGCAGCTATGCGTAAACGCAATGCCGCCAAAAAGAGCAGCACCAGCAAGGCCACCGCATAAGATCAAGGCCGGTCCCGCAACAGGGCCGGCTTTTTTTGTAGAAATTCATCCACAGATAGCACCCGTCAAACATAAAAGCCCGGCATAAGCCGGGCTTCGTTCACGTAGGTGTAGAGAAAAACAATCAATTCGTAAGCCGCATGGTAGCACAAGCGTCTGCAGTAACGGTAACCGTACCCTGCCACGACTTGCTGCTGCATTTGGCGGTGAATGCATATTTGCCTGGGGCCAATGAAAAAGTGGCCGCGGAAGAAGCACCGCAAGACGGCGTGCCGCCGGAGTAATAACCGGTGATGCTCTTGGTGGAGCCGCCGCAGGTTACGCTGATAGCGCCGCATTTAAGGTCTGCCGCCGTCCAGAACATGGCGGTGCCGTTCCTGGCCGTGCCGCTGTTGCCGGTGAGCGTTACCAGGTTGCAGCCGTTGGCGTTCACGGTGATGCTGCCGTTCCAGGTGCGGCTGGCGCCTACGGCCGTATAGCTGTAGGTACCCACCGGCAGCTCAAAGTTAGCCGCATTGGAGCCGGTGCCACAGGGCGGCAGTTGCGGATACCAATACCCGCCATTGGTGCTTTTTGTTTGCCCGTTAACGGTAACCGTGATATTGCCCATTTTGGAATCGTTGGTGTAGAAAGTATACTTTCCGGTTTTGGGCTGCGTGGTGCCACCACCGCCGGTGCCGCCGCCACTGCCGCTGCAGCCCCAGTTGCTGACTTTTTTGTAAGGCGTGGCATTATGCGTTTCCAGGTATTGGTTGGGAACGCCCACCATCAGGGTGCTGCCATCCAGTTTCAGCGGTATTTTAAGGGTGTTGCCGCTGATCACGAAAGTCATAGACGGCTCGGAGGCGTTGAAGGTGCCGGTAGTGACCGTGCCGTTGCTACAGGTTTGCGCTACGTTGCCGTTGAGGTACAGGTAGGTGGTTGCCTGCCCGTCGTTCCGCTGCCAGTAGCCGCCGTAGCTGCCGGAAGAAGTGCCGCCTCCGCCGGTGCCGCCACCGGTACCACCCGTACCACCGGTGCCAGTACCACCAGTACCACCAGTGCCACCAGTTCCGCCGCTACCGCCGGAATTTTCAATGTCATCGCCTTCGTCAGTAATTTTTTCGCAGGAGTTAAACAAAACGAACATCAGGCCCAGCAATGCCCAGGCTCTAAGGGGAATGGAATACATATATTGTACATTTGGTGATTGTGGTGCTTCGGCAGGTCGTTCAAGTAAAGGGCTGGTCAAAACCATTTGCTGGCAACAAAAGTAGACTGCGGGGGCGTAGCGGGAAATACTTAAAAATAGGTATTTTTCAAAGGGGCGTCCGGGGGCGTAAAAAAAGCTGTTCCGGTCTTTTTCCTATGTGCTGTTTTTGTTACCCCTGCAGCAAGGCGGTAAACCGGCGTGCTTTACGGGGGCTGATCCGCCAAAAGTAGCGCACAATAGATGATGAGGCGGCAGCCAGCTTCATCCGCATTTCTGAAAAATAGTATCACTATTCTATAAAAATTAAGTGGCGGCGGAATTATCCGCAAAATACCTTTGGATAAAACACCAAAGGCATGCATACAGCAATAATTAAAGAAACGTTCCAACGGGATGGTTATGTGCTGATCCCTGCATTTCTGGATAGTGACGAAGTGAACGAGATCATTAAAAATTTCGAACGGGTTATTGAGCAGGTCACTCCCAACATGCCCGCAGAAAAAATGTTTTTCGAAGATAAAGATGACCCCTCAACACTCAAGCAACTGATCGACATACACCAGTATGATCAATTCTTCGACAACGTATTAAACAAAGGCAAATTTAAAGATATCGCCGCATTGCTGTTGAACGACAACGTTGTGGGCAAAACGCTGGAATATTTTAACAAGCCCCCGCGTATCGGGAAACCTACCCCTCCTCACCAGGATGGTTATTACTTTATGTTGAAACCCTCCGTTGCGGTAACCATGTGGATGGCGCTTGAACCGGCAGATGAGGAGAACGGATGCGTGAGATATATCAAGGGCTCACACCTTACCGGCATGCGGCCGCACGGGAGAACACAAACATTAGGCTTCTCGCAGCAGATCCTTGACTACGGGCCCGAAGACATCAATAAAGAGATCAGCATCACGGCAAAACCGGGAGATTTGCTGATTCACCATTCACTGACCATTCATACAGCAGGAGGCAACAAGAGCGCAACGCGTTCCAGAAAAGCGTTGGGATTAATCTACTTCGGCCTGTCTGCCCGGGAAGATACGGAAGCCAAGGCAGCCTATCAGAAAAAACTGCAGGCAGAACGAATGGGAAAACCCTGACTTCAGGGTGCATCACAACGGGAACAATAATAACCGCCCCGTTCATGCAAAATGCCCGGCCAGTATCTTCAGTTTTTCAGGGTCTACGATATTGCTGATCTGCAGGATACGCCCGTTTTCCGGAGATACGGCAAACACCTGGCATACATACAGCCGGTCTTCGACATAATATAGAAATGCGGGTTGGTGGTTGATGGTAGCGAACCTGACGCTGGAGCCCGTCTGGTAGGTGTGGTAAACATGAATGAGCAGCTCCGCCACATCCGGCACGCCGGTGCAGATGCGTTTCACCACATTCAGCTTGCCGCCGTCTGCGTAGAAGGCAATATCTTCCGCCAGCAGGCTTTCCAGCTTTTCCATATTGCGGCCGCGGATGGCCGCAATGTAATTTTCCAGCAGCGCGCTGGTTTGCGCGGAGCGGATGCCCGTAGCCGCCGGTTCTCCCGGCTTGAACAGCTTGGCTTTGGCGCGGCTCAGCAGCTTGCGGCTATGCTCCTCGGTGGTACCCAGGATGTCTGCAATCTCGTGGTGGGCATAATCAAAGCTCTCTTTCAGTATGAAAGCCGCCCGCTCCCGGGCGTTCAGCTTTTCCAGCAGCACCAGCAGCGAGTAAGACAAAATATCTTTCAGATAAACATTGGTGTCCGCCGCCTCAGTAGCCACCGGCTCCGGCAGCCATACCTCCGGTTGTACCGTGCGTTTTTTCCTGTTTTTGGCGTTGATGGCGTGGTTGATGACGCTTTTGACCAGGTAGGCCTTTTCGTTCTCAATACCCTCCCGCGGGGCGGCATAATAAGCCGTGAGCACGTCCTGCACAATATCCCGCGCATCTTCCGCGCTGCCGGCAATATTATAAGCGTATGGGAACAGCTGTTTCTGATAGTCTTTCATGACGATGCTTTTACAAGTTCTTTCCGGAGTAGGTGCAGGTTCATGATCACGATGGAAACAATGATCAGCACAATGCCTAACCATTGCCAGCCGTTCACCCGCTCATGCAGGAGCAGCCAGGCCATACTCACGGAAACCGGTATTTCAATAGCGATAATAATAGCCCCCAGCCCAATGCCCGTTTTGGGGAACCCGACGTTGAAGAGCAGCGGCGGTACAATGGTGCCGAACAACGCCAGCAACAGCCCCCATTTCCAGAAAATGGAAAAATGGAACTGCGCCGGCATGTTCAGCAAGCCCACGGCCAGTACCATGGCCGTGCCGCCTAATAATATAAAGAAGCCCTTCTTTTGGGGAGACATGCCGGTGGCCACGCTGTTAGACACATACAGGGATACCGTATAGGTCACCGCCGCCGCCAGGCCCCAGAGCAGCCCCTGCAGGTGGAGGCTGCCGCGGGCAGACAGCACGTTGGTAGCCAATACGGTACCCAGCAGCACAATAACCATGGCAATGATCTTGCTGATACCCGGCCAGCGGGTGGCCAGCAGGCTTTCCAGCACCACGCCCATCCAGATGGTTTGCATCAGCAATATCACGCAGATAGACACAGGCAGGTATTGCACGGAGAGGTAATAGAAAAAGCCCGTGAGCCCGTAGCAGGTGCCGCCGGCTATGAGCTTCCACGCATCGCGGCGGCTTTCTGGCGTACGGCTGTTTTCCGGCGTTTTTCGGTTTTCTGATGTACCGCCGTTTCCCGACGCTTTGCGGGGCGTTTTTTCCCTGAACAGCCACAGGCAGCCCATCACTACAAGCCCCGGCAGGTATTGCGCAAACGTTACTTCCGTGGTGGAATAGCCCTCGTTATAGGCCAGCCGCACAATGGTAGCCAATACCCCGTAGCTGGCCGCACCAATGCCTACGTATAGAATGCCTTTCAATAAATTCCTGTCCATGCTGCCTGTTTTCTACTGCAATGATACGTTTACTTTGTAATTCCCCGCTACCGTTCTGAACGCTTTGTTCAGGCGGTTCCAGGTATTGATGGTGGCGATGGCCAGGGTGAGGTTGGCGATATCCTCCCTGGAGAAATGAGCTGTGAGGGCTTCATACACTTCATCGTCCGCATCACAGTGAATGGTCAGCGCGTCCGCGTAGGCGAGCGCAGCCCTTTCCGCTTCTGTGTAATACGGCGTTTCCCGCCAGGCGGCCAGGCCGTGCAGGCGCTGTTCGGATTCCCCGCGGTGGATGGCGTCCTTATAATGCATGTCAATGCAGAAAGCGCAACCGTTGATCTGGGATACGCGGTAGTAGACCAGCTCCTGTAGTTGGGCGTTGAGGCCGGAGCTGCGTACGAAGCTGCCGGTTTTGAGGAGGCCGTCCATAAAGCCTTTGGGTGTGTCCTGATAAGAGATCCTTGGTTCCATTTTGTTTAAATTTTTGAAGGTTCTCTAATAAGACACAATTGGGGGGAGGAACGTGACGGGGGAAGGGGGATTTTTTTGAAAACATTTTTGGGGACGACGTAAAATGGCTTTAGATGGGAAACGACGGTTACCCATGATAAGTTATAGAAAATTAATTCTTATGGCAAGAAGCCCTGGTTTACCATTTCCTTTACATTCTGGATTCTTGCCCTTAGAGAGCATAAGTTCATGGTTGGTCAGAAGATATATACTAAAGCAGCATAAACAATAATAAACTACTTTAGCATCATCATCTTTAATGAAAAAAATTTCTGGGTCTTTCAGACCATATGTAATGGTAACCCTCGTCCCCCTTTTGTAAGATGTTTTAAAAGCACAGAAATCTCTAGCACCCAAAAGCCTGCTGCATAGAAAGCTATTGGGAAACCTTGTATTGATAGTCATACTTCTTCAGAATCTTGCCATCATGATCACGGATCAGCGTTAGCCGCCCAAGGCTGTCATACTCATAAAAAATAGTTCTTCCAGACGGATCGGTCTCCGACGTCATGCCCGTCAATGGTGCATAAGTATACGTTGTAACCAGTGCATTGGGGAGATTGATACGAAGTTTGTTCAATTCAGCCCTCATCTGCGAATCAGTATATGTTCCGTTTACATTATCAAGCAAAGCCTGGTTGACATGAGCTTTGGCCGTATTATAGTTGCTTCCTATTATTTTTGCAACAGGATATAGAGAATTGTAACCCCAGAAATAAACTTCTTTTACATCTTCTATTTTCTGTTGTTCCAAAATATTACCGTGAAGATCATATTCATTGAATTGGAACCTGGGTTGATAGTGCGAATCAAAAGAAACAGCGCCATTGATGTTCTTTGATTGTGTAAAATTGAGAATAGGACCCGGTGCCTCTGTCACCATCAATCTATCAGCAAGGGGCTTATCTGTCCTATATACTTGAAATAACCCATCAATCAATTTGTCTGTAGTAGCAGTCCGTATCTTTATTTTTTCAATCCATGGATTTAGAACGTGAACATCCTGGAGTGCCTTTATTCCAGCGGAAACATTATCCGTTGCTGTTATCGCACCATAATCAGCCGGATAGGTCATCTTCATCGTCGTCATTGTGCCATCGCTATTCCAGTTTTCTTCCTTTGAAAGTTGGAAATCTGCGTTATAATAATAACTGGTCTTCTGATGAAGCACTTGACTTCCGTTATAGACCTTTGTTGTTTTCTCAGAAAGCACTTTATTGGCAGTGGATATACGATAACTCTCAAAATCAAAAATGGAATTTATGCCACAGGCATAAAAATCGCCGCTATTATAACTTGCGTTGGATGGCGCCAGAAAACGGCGAACTTTAAGTCCATAAAGGTTTACTTCCCCTACAACATCATAGGTACATGAATCCTTCAAAACTAATTTGTAGCTACCGCTACTGGATTTGTAAACCGATCTTGTTTTCAGAACAGGAGTGTTCCACGATTCATAGCTTGATATGTAATAATTGGGGTAGGCAATATAGTTAGTCTGCAATGCTTGATTACATTGCGCTGGAGAATTGCCAGGATTAACGTTCTTGAAACCGGTATACTGACTATTGGTGGTATACTGGTACCAGTTTCCGTCAGAAGGAACATCATAAATATATTCTATTTTCCCACCATTTGTAATTTCTACTACTTTATCATATTGAACCGGAGCACCTAAAAACCCGCCAGAAGCAAGTTCTTCATTGGGCCGGGTACTGAATAATATTTCCTGAGCTACATATACCGGAGCACTGGCATTAGGGGTATATATGCAAACATAAGCCGGCCGATCTGTCATAAAATACGATTTGTCGGCCAGGTCAATATGTACCTTTCCGATACCATCCCCATTATTACCATAGAAATATTGCTTCACCAACGTTCCGTTATTTACCTGATCGTTCGATGAAATTCGCTTTATTCTTATTCCAGCATATTTCGTCGCAATCATCCCATCTTTGATCCCCGTGTATGCGTTAGGCTCATATTCGTAGGTTGTAGTACCTCCCGTTGGGTAAGTGATTTTACTCAGCGTAAAACATGCTGCATCATTTCCTGATGATGCAGCACGGTCGTTACCGGTTAGCCCGTAAAAGCTTAGTGTTTGCGGAACTCCCGAGCTATTGCAATAAGAATAAACACCGAAGTCAGGAAATTTATACGTATTTGAAGGCTGCCGCTTATAATACCCCCAATAATCTGGGGTAAAGTTGCCCAAGTCCCCCTGGTCCCTGTCATAATAATCAAACTTATATGTTTGGCTAGCTGCAGTTTCGCTACCAGATATTTTAACCTCATCCAGAAAATGATGCAACGTACTGGAATAGGTAAATTCTATATTCCTAATTATTTCGTTTTGTTTATTCTTAATAACTATACTAGTGAGAAAACCAACAGACGTGGTCCTGTTAAAAGTTACCGTCAATTCATTTGATACTATTTCACTTATGCGTTTAATATTGTAGTGGGAAGGCGGAGTATAGGATATGCTAGCAAACCCATCTTGACTGCAGGGCTCGATAGCAGATCCGGAATGAGCCACAAAACTTACATTTGGTTCAAATGTTGATTCAACATATGAATTATAACTAAATCTGACATAGTTGCCAAACAGATCATCAATATCAGATATTACCCAGGCGGTAGGCGGTATGGGGAAATATCCTCCAGCATTACCATTATTTTCGGTGGGGCCTGTTTTGTACTTAATTCCATTCCCGTCTTTCAATTCAAAATAATTAATTGATAAGTCGGGGTTTTGAACGTAGTTAACAGAAAGATTGGAACGGGATATTTGCCTGATTGTTTTCGCCTGCCTGTCTTCTATCACAAATGTTCCGCTCTGTGACGGCAAAGAATACGTAAATAGGTCAAATTCGCCATCAGACAATTGGGTCGGCAACGGAATATCCGGTTCCTCCAATCTGATAAACTGCGCCAGATAAGTATCTCTTGACTTATTGGTGCTAAAGTTGGATGGAACATCCAGACCAGAGATTTCAGGCTTGGGAAATAACTCGTCAGGTCTTCCGTTTATGGTCCTGGAAATCCTGCAGCCAGGTTCTAGTACCCAACCAACTCCGACTTCGCCATCAGCCTGCCCATATTTAATACCAGAAGCGTGATAGTTTAAACTAATTGGCACTGATATACTCCCTATTTTTATTTCATATAATGGTATTGATATCTGCGGCACGCCATTATACAAACTTACCTGATAGTTAATGTATTTGTCATATTCCCTGCTAGATGGTGAAGGCGGAATAATCTGAGCTAGGTTTCCTGATTGGGCAAACGAGTCTGTAGCAGTATATAGAACAAAATTAAAGATTACCAGGGTAACCAATTTTGCAATATTGAATCGTAAAGTGGATTGGGTTATCATATATTAGGTATAGGTATTGAACAATAATAAGCACATTTTTTTTATTTTCATATAAAGCACGCAAGGCATACGCTTAAAACACAAGCCCGCGCGGATCGCGCGGGCTTTGCTTAATAATAATGCATTAAAATTTAACAGGCCAAAACATCCTTACTGGAACTTTTCGCCCTTTACAACTCCCTGCTTTCCACTTGGGCATAATAGATAATACTCGTAATGCTTCTTTGTCTACTAATGTTAACTCCGTCTCTGATTTTTTATAAATATGACCATCTGTTACCCGTCCAGTAGCATCAATAATAAACACTAAGTTGATCGAACCTTGAAAATGGTCCTGATTCTCCGGATATCGAAAATTATTCCTGAAAAATTCCAAAAGGCTAACTTCTCCCTTCTCAAATTCAGGCATCTTATCCACGTTAGTGTATACCCGGCGTTGCAAAATTGAATCATATTCTTGGCTACAATCTTGTGCTGTTGTACTATTAACCCTATGCTGCGCATCACAACTCCATAACATACAGAGCTGTAGCAACGATATTAATATAACCTTATTCATTCTGCTTCTTTTTAACTTCTTCTCCTGGTGTATTGATCCAATAATTCAAATAACCCGAACTTCCCGGCACACCAGCACCATTATTCTGCAATTTAATTTCGTTTAGCAACATTTTAATTTGGTCTTTAGTCAAATAAGAAGGTGACTGACCCGTGCTTTTCCATAAATCGCCAGACTTCTTCCCGTCTATATTGATCATGGGGTAATTCATTATATTGAATGGGATTTTAGAATCTGTGGCAGGTGTAGTTGAATAATTATTTCCACCCTCACTAACAAGTTTCGTATCTGCACCTTGCGTCTTTTCAAAGGGATGCTCGAACCTAACTGTGTGTAAAAGCTCATGAACTGCATCATTAGCCACCATTTCAGGAGAACGTAAATTTCCTTTCTTGTCAAAAATATTTACACTTGAAGCAGAAAATATAGTTTGCCCTCCCACTATACTTGCATCACCATAAAGGCTCAAACTCGGAACAACCACCCCTAACGCTTTTGAATCACCACCATTATATGTTACACTGCCTGACATCGTCCCATCTGAGGACAATTGCATTGTGCTGTTTAACTGGCTACTAATAGCAGATTGATACGCAGCTATTTGCTCCGGCGAAAGTTTCAGGTTCTTATCCACGCTAAAATTTACATTAACACTTACATTAGTCGCCCCGGAACCGTCTATCTTGGAAACCCATTCCAGCCCCTCCAAATCAATCCCTGTAGTTACTTTATTCTCAGCATAAGCATAGGTACTATTATGAACATAGCTGCTTGCCAAAGGATCGACTTGCAAAAAGCGCCCTATCTGCGGATCCATTGTACGCCATTTCATCTGGTAAGTGTTCCACCCTAGATCATCGTCTAGTAGCTGACCGGTGAACTTATATTTATTCTCCAGCTTTCCTGGTGCTTTGGTACTGATCCCCGCCATCGTCAACCCAAACGGATAATAATGCGTCTCCTCCAACACCGCCCCCGGGCTGTTCATCACCACCAGGTTATCAAAGAACACATCCTGCGGCGTCTCATTGCTCGTATACACATACAGGAACCCGCCCTTCTTGATCACCATCTTGTCCTGCGCCAGCGTCTGCAACTGGTCCGGCTCCGCCTTCACCTGCCGCACGCCGCTGTTCTCTTCCACTAAGTTAAACGCATCGTCGAATAACGCAAAATTAAGGTATGCTTTTGGACGGTTGGCCTGGGCAGGGTCGGCCGGCTCCTTCTGCTTCATCCGCTCGTAGCCGTCATTTAAGAACTGTTCATTCAACGGGCTGCGGGCCATGTTCTCCCCGGCCGTTTCCTTATCCCCGCCACCCGGCTGCCCGCCGCCGAACGCCCGCAGCAGCGAGGTGGCCATGTCTGCCACCGGCACCAGCGATTTATCCTGCTTGCGCCCGATGGACTTGTAAAAGGCCTTGGCCCCGATGGAGATCGTATCTCCCGCCATCACCTTCAGCACCAGCGAGGGGCCCACCCGCTTGTCAGGGTGCTGACCGTTCAGTTTGGCCACCTGGCTGTTCTGGTTGCCCGCGCTGGCGTCCTGCGGGTAACCCGCCGGTTTGGCGCTGCGGCTGGACTCTATATTGCTGAACAGGGCGTTTTCCGTAGCAGAGCGCTCTGTTTCCATGCTCGCCAGGTACAGCTGCTGCTGGCTGCCTTCCGTCAGCACCATCCGCACGTTGCCCAGGTGGTCTTTGATAAAATAGTCATAAGTATACTCCACCGGCTGCACCTCACTGTTCACCCGGATGCGGCCTTCTTCATGGCTGATCAGCCGCAGGCTGTCATTCTCATAGACCAGCCCGCCGCTGTAGGCAGTAACAGTGGTCTTGCTTTGGGGGCCGGTCTGGTCTGTTACCGTTTTGCGGTGTTTGACGCCAGCAGCGTCATAGACGTACCGGATGCTGCCCTTGCCCGTGATCGTGACCAGCTCCGGAAGGTTCAGGTGGTTGTAAGTGATGGCGGAGATACCCTTGTTGTTATCCCGGGTCAGGTTGCCGTTAGGGTCCTGGTCATAGTCCAGGTCACCAGCGCTGCCGGTGGTGATCTCCTTAAAGTCGCCCAGCGTACTGGAGGGATTATTCTGGGCGTCATACACACCCTGCAGCCGGTTGCCGGTGGTGGCGCTGTTTTTCGTATAGTTGTAATAAAGGTTGTCGATGAGGCCGCTGGTGGTGGGGCCCGTCTTGCCCTCCTGCTGCATTTGAAGGATATTGCCGTTGGCGTCATAGGCACTGGTGGGGGTGACCCCATCCCCCATCTTCACATTAAACTTCGTGGCCGGGTTCTCCGCCCACGTATGCGCGGTACCGGGGCTTTCCCTGAAGTCCGCCTTCAGCAGCCGGTTGGCCGCATCATAGCTGTAACCATAGGCA
>NZ_QXMH01000004.1:42941-721342 GCF_003568665.1 Chitinophaga alhagiae | reverse complement strand
ATTGCTTCAAAAAATCGTCTGATAAAAATTCCTCTGCTTTCATTGTCTGTATAAAGTTTAAAAATAAAAAAATCGGAGCGCTTTGAACTCCGATTTTCTACGTTTACACAGTTTTTGGGATAGTGTCATAAGACCTCCGGGCATATCAGTAGTTTTTTAAGCGGCTTTCGAACTATCATCCACAACACTCGCCCCCGGCGCATTCTTCTTTACCGATTCAATCCCGCCGTCCCTTCCAGACGCGCTCTCATACATTTCACTCGTCCCAATAACCTGCCCGTTAGAAGCCTTCAAGTTGAAGAAATACTTCCCATTACTCGATGTCTTTTTGTCATAATTGGCATCAGACTGTGAATGTTTCCTCACAGACTCAATCCCGTTTTCACAACCGGCTTTAGCGGAGTAGCCTTCGCTGCTAAGAATAGTCTCACCATTATCGGCTTTGAGGTTAAACTGAAACTCGCCATTAGATCTCTTGGTAACTACAAACTTTCCCATAGTTATGGTTTTTAGGGTTAAAGAATGAGTTTAAGATAAAAAAAATTACTGAATAATCCAGTAGTTCCAAATGTTAACATACGTTCACAATGATGCAATTGCCTGTAATGCGCTTCAGCCCCGATGCTGCGGAGCTGATCACCCTTAAACTCAATGTTATGTTAGGAACTTTGACACCGGAACAGATGGACGATATATTGTTGAGGCATGCCGTTGGCCGTATAGCATGTACAGACGGTCTGATGCCATACGTTGTGCCGGTCAGCTACGCATTCAACGGCACCTACCTGGCAGTGCATTCCAGGCCGGGCGAGAAGATAGATATCATGCGGAAGAACCCGAATGTATGGTTCCTGGTAGATGAAATAGACGACCTTGCCAACTGGCGTTCGGTGATGATACGGGGGGAATATGAAGAGGTAATGCACCCGAAGGAGCGGTACTATGCCATGAAGTTCCTGGTGGGCAACTTGCAGCAGCGGCATGTAAGTGAAACCGCCGGTATTGCCGAAATGACCCGGGAACTTGGCCAGCGGCAGGAGGAGCCGCCGCTAGTACGGCACATCGTATACCGTATCAGGATAATGGAAAAGACCGGCCGCTTCGAAAAACGGCTGGTTGGTCGCTGAACCGTTACAGGTGTTCCGGGTGCCGGCGCCCCATGGCACCAGGGTTTCGCAGATGGCTGACGGGGATCACCGGTAGTCCCGCACCCCGTCATTTTTGATGTTTTTCCCCGCGCTCAAGGGTGATAGCGGTCAGCAGCCCCCGTATCCGGAGGCTGCAAATACTTTTCCTCACCGCGGCTCCGGCACATGCACCAGCCGCATCTGCACGCTGTCTCCCGCCAACACTCCCGTGAACCGCAAATCCCGCCCACCTAGCGGCCGCATAACGCCCTCAAACCGGAAATCCGTACTGTGCGGGTATCTCCACTTGGCGCTGATCCGCTGAGAAGCCTCGTCATACTGGTAGGTACCAATGTACCGGTTGTTGTGATGGTTAAATTCGAGCGCAATATCATCCTGCAGGTCCATATACATCACCGTGAGCACACTGTCCCTGAAGCTGCGGGCCGCTTGCGGCGTGCCGTTCACCTGCAGGTCTTTCACCTGGTATTTGCCGGTGAACTGGGGGTGCCTGTCAGGCATGGAGTAGGTGAGCAGCAGCACCAGCGGCAGTGTGAGTATCAGTAGGCTGATCACCCAGGGCGTTTTGCGCCAGGGCAATAGCGTGGGGGCCACGCTGAAAAAGAACGTGATCAACCCCGCCCGGTACTGGTATAAAAGATAGATAACCCCGGCCATCAATACCAGCGCGTGCAGCAGCACCCCGGTATGCAGGTGGTAAAAGGTATCGATCAGGATGATGTTGAGCAGCACCGGCACCAGCATGATCAGCCCCAGCAGGCGGGTGCGTTTGAAAAGCAGCATCACCGAGCTGGTCATCTGTGCAAGGCCGATGGCTACGGTGAAGGGGTAAGACCTTCTGAAGTACGCCCAGGTGAGTGTTTCCCCGTCAAGACTGTTGAACGGCAGGTCCAGCATGCCCAGCGGCACTACCATTTGCAGGTGGAAGATCTTCTGCCAGCCGAAGGAGTAAAGGTCCCACGCCAGCAGGAATACCAGCAGCACGTTAAACGGCGCCAGCAGGTCTGGCTGCGCGGCATCGGTTTTCCGGGAACGGAGGTAACGGGCCACGCCATACAGCAGCACCGCCAGCAGCATCAGGAAAGAAAGCCCCCATTTGGCAACAGGCGGCATCCAGCCCGCGGCGTAGCGGGTAAGTATTCTGTACACAACAAAGCCGGCCATAAATCCGGTTAATGTGGCAACCAGCATCAGCGGGCCGAATTTCAGTTTGTTCATAGTATTGCTTTTACTGCAATACTAGCCACTGGTAAGGGTTTTACTGCCCGCCTGCATCCAGGCGCACCACTATGTTCCGGAATGCTGCCGGCGTCATGCCCACTATTTGCCGGAAGGCGCTGTTGAACGCTGTTTTGGAATTGAAGCCCGCCGTAAAACCGATGGCCAGTATGCTCAGGTGCTGGTGGCCGGGGGAGTGCAGCAGTTCTTTGGCTTCTTCTATCCGGAAGTGGTTCACGTATTGATAAAAATTTTTCCCGATCTCCTTGTTCAGCAGCCACGATACTTCATGCAGCGAAACCTCCAGCCTGTCTGCCAGTTCGGAAAGGGACAGCTCCGGCTCCGTGTACAGCTTTTCTTCCCGCATCAGGGTGGCCAGCCGTTCCTTCAGGGCGGCCGCTTCATCTTCGTGCAGCCGTGGCGGCCCGGCAGGTGGCGGCACCGGGAGGGTTTCCTTTTCCCGTGGCGGGTATACCGGGCCTTGCCGCCATGCGTAGTAGCAAGAGAGGTAGATGGCCCCCAGGTAAATGATATAGGAAGTTCCCTCCCAGGCATGCGGCCGTATGAATGGCGAAAGGAGAAAGTTGACGATCATGATGCCGGTAAGTATCACCAGGTTCTTCAGCCAGGCCAGGGCGGCCCCGCTGGTATCGGGCGCCACGCTTTCAAGCCGCGCCCGGTGCTGCCGCAGCAGCCGGTAACCCAGTATCCAGTACACTACCAGCTGCACCTTAATGCCCAGCCCTACCACAAAGCCCGTTCCCGGAGGCAGGTAGCGGCTAACGCCCAGGAGTATAGGAATAAACAGCAGGGCGGGCAAAAAATGCAGCAGGTCTGTGTGGCGGAACCGGTAAGGGTTGCCGGTGTAGTACCGGATGGAAAAGTAAAGCGCCGGCGCCATGGCAAACCGGGTGGTTTCCATAGCGGGCAGCAGCCATGCGTAGCGGTTGCCCGCCTGCTCCATAATGGCGCCCAGCATGGCAAAGCCGGCAAACAGGTAGAACACCCCCAGCCACCGGTTAGCGCCCGTATGTACGCTTTTTACGTGGCTTAACAGCAGAAAGGCCAGCAGAAAAATGCTGCCGCAGCTTAGTTGGAAGAGTAACAAAGGCCAGTGTTTTCAGGTATAGATGCAGGGGCGGGGATATTCCATAAAAATAGTCAGAATTGTTTCGGCTTCCGGTGCTGCGCCGCCAGGGAGGCTATTTCGTTGATCCGCTTCTGCCTTGTTTCAGGCCGTTTGGCCAGTGTGACCCATTGCAGCATCATCTTTTTTACGGACTTGCTTAAACCGGTAAAATAGGCTTTGGAGCCGGGGTGCGCGCGGAAGGCTTTGGCCAGGTCTTTGGGTACCACCAGCTCCTCCACATCGTCCAGTATGGACCAGTAGCCATTCTGCTGCGCGGTCTCAATGCTTTTGCGGCCTGCTGCTGTCATCAGCCCTTCGGCAATGAGCCGTTCCACCTTCCCCTTGTTGATCTTTGACCATACGCTGGTGGCCTTCCGCCTCGTGAAAAGCTGCATGAAGCTGCCGTTCCCGTGCGGTTTTTTGGTGCTGTCTATCCAGCCAAAGCAAAGGGCTTCATCCACCGCATCGGCATAAGTGATGGTGGGCACGGCCGCTTCTTTTTTGTAATAGATCAGCCAGACTGATTGTTTTTTACCGTGGTTTTTTTCCAGCCACCGCCGCCATTGCTGCCGGGTGGTGGGGCAATAGGTTGCAAGGTCTTTGTTTTCCATAATGGCAAAGCTACATCCCTGCGGTGACAGCCCTGTGTCAGGAGGGCTGAAAAAATAAATGATGACGGGCGGGATTTTCAGCGGCCATGCTTCCCTGCGTCAGGTATATGGCAATTTTTGCTATATTTAATCCGGATAGTGATGGCGGAAGGTGAGCCGGGTATATAATAGCGGCTGTTCAATACAATGTTTAATTCCATGCACAAAAAATCCCTCAGGCTTTTGTTACCGGCGCTTCTCATAGCCGGCGTTTCACTTGCGCAGCAGACGCCTTTTACCCGTTATGTTGAGACCCGCGTTACAAAAAGGTATGATAATAGCCATGCCTCCGCATATGTGTCGCTTTGCGAGCTGCAGCTGCTGGAAAAATTGCCGGATAGCACGCTGCGCATCCGTGCCACCTTGCTCAATTACCGGCCAGGTAAAGGGGAGCTGCCAAAAAACAGTACAGATATTGCCAACATCCAGATGAGCAGCACGGAGCCGGTGTTGCAGGTGCTTTTGCTGCAGCAGCCGGTTGAATTTATATACCGCCCCAGCGGCCCTGCCGTACCGCGGCCGGAGCTGGAGCAACTGGTAGAGCGGAAAGCCCGGGAAGCCGGTGTGCATGAAACGTATATCAACTTTGTGGTGGAGGGCTCACGTAGTTTTCTTGACAAAGAGGTACAGTCCGTTTTTCTTCCCGTGCCGCCCGGCGCGGCGCGCTGGTTTGACCGGGATTCTTCCCTTGTGTTCACGGCCGCCGGCGAGGCTGCGGGGCCGCGCACCATCACCGCTGCGGAATACCGGCCCAAAAGCATTCCCGGGCAAACGCTGCGGTTCAGTCATGTGTACAAGTGGGATAGCAAGGCCGGCGGATTGTTATCGGCCAGTTTGATCGTCAACGTAGGCGGTACCATAGACCTGAACGGTGAAAAAAGGCCTGTTCATTATGAAGACACGGCCCTGCTCCGCGTTATGCAGAAACCAGACCTGGCGCAACTGCCTGCCGTTACGCCCGCGTTGCGCGAAATGCTGATCAAAAGCTCTCCGTGGAGCGGGGAGCTGAAAGACAACAGGGGCGTAGCGTACGATTCCGCCAAGGTAATGGCCTTCCTTAAAAAAATGGACCCCTTGTTCGGCAACAGCACGGAGTACGTGAACAACAAACTAAGCCTCATACAGGGGTTGAGCGTCGAGGACCGTTACCAGCTGTATGACAGTGTGCTGCTGACCGTGCCCAACCATATGCTGCAAGGCAATTCCACCCATCTGCACAACAAACTGCAGGATGTTTGGGGCGCCCACCCGGATAGCGCCGTTCAGCTCATCCGCTACCTCGGCAAAGCCCGGCGCAAGTCTATGGAAGACTGGCTGCAGCACAGCTTTGCGCAAAGCGTGTTTGAGGCTTTCAGTGCGGAGGAGATGGAAGAAACTAAAAACGAATGGCGCAAAGATGGCTTGAGCGAAGAAAAGATCGCTGCCCTGCAAAAAGAGTACTTTGACCGGCGCCGCAGCGCCACGGGCCTGCTGCAAAGGCTGGCGCAAGATAAGGATACCATCATCCGGCAAGCCGCCTATCCCATGCTGCTAGGCATGCAGGCCACCCGCACCGGCCATGCTGACTCCCTACGCCTGCTGGCAAAAGCATTCGGCAACCTCCGCCCGGCAGAACGGAAATATGGCAACGGCAGCCGCTACCAGTTGATGCTCTATAAACAGATGCGGGAAAAAGGCATGCATACGGAAGCGGCCGCCACGCTGAAAGATGTGACCGCCGTACTGGAAAAAGGCACGGTAGACAGCCTGAGCAGCACCCGTTATGCCGACCAGAATTTGCTGGCCTACGCTTACTTTCTCCAATACGAGGCTTTAAAAGATACCCACGCTGAACAGGCGTTGAACTACTACGCCAGGGCAGCCGCGGTTTCTCCGCGCAATAAGGAGGAGCGGGCGTATGACAGCTTCTATGACCGCGCCATGCTGAAGTCTGATGAAAGTTACCGCTCCGGCTTTGCCAATGCATTGTTCCGCCAGGGAGATGACCGGGAGGCCACGAAAGTACTGGCCCAGCAGGTGAACGCCAACCCCGCCATGCTGCCAGACGTGCAAAAGGCTTTTGAGCAACACCTGCCCGGCCGGGATTTTAAGGATTTTGTGCATAATACCCTGGTGCGCACCTGGAAAACAGCGCCCAACTTTGACCTGACCGGCCCTGACGGGAAAAGGTACAAACTCTCTGACTACCGCGGCAAATGGCTGCTGATAGATTTCTGGGGCACCTGGTGCGCGCCCTGCCGCGAGGAACTGCCGGAAATACAAAAGATGCACCAAAACCTGCCCGTCAACGGGGAATCGGCATTCCTGTCCATTGCCTGCCACGACAGGCCGGCGCATGTCACCAACTTCATGCAACTGGAAAAATACACTTTCCCCGTAGCCATGAGCGATGGAAAGGTGCAGGGAGATTACAAGGTAAGCGGCTACCCGTCAAAGGTCATTATTTCGCCAGACGGGCGCATGCTGGACGTGGCCTTTAACCTGGACTGGAAAGGGGCTTTCCGCGCATTCAGCCAGTTGCGGTCCGCGCCGGTTAAGCCGGATGAAAAGAACACACAGGTAGAAAGCGGCCTGGACTGACCGGCGTATAACTTATAGCAACAAGTATCAAATCAAAGTGTATATTTACAGTCATTGGCGCCATAATAAAAAGATGCCTTACCTTTAAGTTCGCCCCTGGTCACACGTTATCTAAAATTTTAAAGTCATATAAAATGACGGGGCAGGGGAGAGATACAGCAGCCAAAATGATCAAGACATGAGAGAGTCCGCCCGTATATAGCAGCGGAACGCTACGCATAACTGCCCCGGTTGGGGAAGACCTCGTAAATGAAGGAAGATTTTTACATAGCGGGTTTAACGCAGGGGAACGAACAGGTTTTTCGTGAGATATTTGAAGAATATCATACGAGGCTGTGCTATTTTGCCGCCACCTTCCTGGTTACCGGCCAGGACGCGGAAGATGTAGTGCAGGAAGCGTTCGTAAAGCTCTGGCAAAGACGGGAGCATTTCCCTGAACTGAACGCCGTAAAGGCCTTTCTCTATATTACGGTCAAGAACAGCTGCCTCAACATCTACAAGCACAATAAGGTAGTACGTAAATATGAAGGCCGGCTGGAAGAAGAATGGGAAAGTGATGTAATGGCCCGTATCATTGAATCGGAAGTGCTGGAAAATGTGTTCCAGGCGCTGGAAAAACTGCCCGCGGGTTGCAGGAACGTATTGCAGCTCAGTTATTTTGAAGGCATGAAGCATAAAGACATCGCCAGCCATTTGCAGGTGTCTGTCAATACCGTGAAAACACAGAAAATGAGAGGTATCCAGCTGCTCAAAAAGTTGTTGGGCGGTTCTTTCTTCACCTTTTTCCTGCACCACCACTGGTAGCAGCGGCATAAAAAAAATTCCCCGCTCTTTTCACCCATTTCCTGCCTGAGGTTGTTTCTACTCCAATTAAAGATCTATGATGTTCAAGAAGATTTTATTGGCAGTGGGGCTATGTTGTATAGTAAGTATACTTCACGCACAAACATTTAACGTGCTGGATTATGGCGCAAAGAAAGACACCAGTGCATTGAGCACAGATGCTTTTAACAAGGCCATTGACGCCTGTCATAAAAATGGGGGAGGAAAGGTAGTTGTACCGGCAGGCATGTACCGGTCTGGCACCATTTATCTAAAAAGCAATGTCAACCTGCATTTTGAGCATGGCGCTACCTTGTACGCAAGTACGGACGCCAGGGATTTTCCCGGAGCGTCCAAAACGTTTTACGGCTCTTACCAGGACTTTTACGGCTGGTATGCCCTGATCTTTGCGGAAGGGGCCAGCAACATAGCGGTAACCGGTTACGGGGTGATCGACGGCAACGGCAGCCGGCAGTATCGCAACGCAAAAATGTTTCCACGCGGGGTGAGAGACGGCCGGCCGCGCAACCTGCTTTTTATTGGCTGCAATAACGTGACCGTTGAGGGCATAACCCTCACTCACGCCGGGTTCTGGAACCAGCACTATTATAACTGTGAAGATGTGATGGTGAATAACATCAAGGTATACAATCATGGCAGAAAAAATAACGACGGCCTTGATATTGACGCCTGTAGGCGGTTTGTGCTTAGCAACAGCATCATAGACGCTGATGACGATGCCATTGTGATCAAAAGCAGCGATACTGCCGTCTCTAAAGATATTACCATTACCAATTGTGTCATCAGCAGCTTTGCCAATGCCATTAAATGCGGAACGGAATCTACCGGCGGGTTTCAGAACATCAGTATTTCCAATTGCGTTATCAAACCGTCCAGGTCTCATTCTCAACCGGCGTTCAACACGCCCAGGTACGGCATTACCGGCATTTCTCTCGAAATGGTGGATGGCGGCATCATGAACGGCGTCAGCATCAACAACATCGTGATAGAGGGTACGGATTGCCCGCTCTATGTAAGGCTGGCCACCAGGAACCGCAAACACACGCCCGATGCGCCGCCGCCGCCCGTTAGCCGGATGATGAACGTGCAACTGTCCAACATCCTGGCTTATAATACCGGCAATTACTCCTCTTCCATTACCGGGGTGCCGGGCGCCAGGATCAGGAATATCTATTTAAGTAATATCAGGATATTTAACCGGGGCGGGGTGCAGCCGGGCGCGTACATCCCAACGCTGGATAAGGTAAAAGAATCGGAGAACGGCTACCCGCAGCCCACCGTATGGGGCAATTTGCCCTGCTACGGCCTGCTGGTGAGGCATGTGGAAGATATAGACATTGTGAACTGCACGTTCAAAAGCGAGCAGCCAGACCCCCGGCCCGCCGTTATTGCCGGGGATGTTGACAACCTGGTGGTAGACGGGCTGCAGACCGATAAGGCAAATTCCAGGAAGGCACTGGTCATGCAGGAGGTGAAACGGAGCAGGGTGAGGTAGCCCCGTTTACGGCAAAAAAAAATAATGCCTCCTTTCACCCCTTTTTCACCTGAGGTTGTTTCTACTATAGTCACGCATATGGAACAGAACGAAAAATATCTCGACATAGCCGCATTGATAGGCAAGTCCCTGCAAGGGGAACTGACCCCTGAAGAGGCGGCAGCACTGCAGGCGTGGGTAGAGGAGAGCAGCGAAAATAAAGCGCTTTGGGAACGCCTCACAGATCCGGCATACCTCCAGGAGCGGGTACAGTATTGGGAGCATGACCGGGATAGGTCGGTACACTGGCGGCAGCTGTCTGAGAAGATCTCCGGGAAACGGCCTGCCGGCCGGGTGGTGGCGGTGCGCAAGGCGCTCCGGTATGCGGCCATGCTGTTGCCGTTGCTGCTGCTGGGCGGGGCCGCCTTGTATTTCTTCTGGCTCAGGGCGCCGCAAGGGGAAGAAACGCTGGCCTCAACAGAGCTACAGATCTTCCCGCAGGGAAAAGTAGCGCAGCTCATCCTGGCCAACGGGGAAAAGGTCAACCTGAACGATAGCCTGCAAAAGGCCATCACAGAAAAAGACGGTACAAAAGTACGCAACAGCGCCAGCGCATTGAGTTATGTATCCGGCCCGGCCGGCGCGCATGTGGCCACGTTGTATAATACGCTGGTAACGCCCCGCGGCGGAGAATACCGCATAGAGCTGTCTGACGGTACAAAGGTATGGCTCAACGCCGCGTCTTCGCTGCGTTACCCCACACAGTTCAATGGAAAAGAACGGAAAGTGTACCTGAGCGGGGAAGCCTATTTTGAAGTGGCGAAAGATGCAAAACAGCCCTTCATTGTCAATACGGACAGGATGGACATTACCGTGCTGGGTACAAAGTTCAACCTGAGCGCTTACCCTGATGACCCTGTGCATAAAACAACCCTGGCGGAAGGATCGGTACGCGTCAATAGCGGCGGCGGCGGTGTTATGCTGAAGCCGGGCTATGAAGCGGTGATCGGGAAAAACAACCCGGCCATACAGGTCAGCAAGGTGAACGTAGAGGCGGCATTGGCCTGGAAGAACGGTATGTTCGTGTTTGACAGCGAGTCGCTGGGCAGCCTGATGCGGAAACTGTCCAGGTGGTATAACGTAGAGGTGAAGTACGATAACGGTGTAGATACCCTGTTTCACTTCACCGGGCGCATCCGGCGGTATGAGGATATAAAAGGGATCTTAAGTTTAATAGAACTGACAGGAAAAGTACATTTCACGTTTAAAGATCATGAATTGCACGTAATGAAATAGAAAAAGTATATCAATCAAAGTCAAAAAAAAGCCAGGAATGCTCCAACATCCCCGGCTCCAGAAGTTGAAATCACCTGTTCATTCCGGTCAACACCCGCCTGGGCTAATGCTTTCGGCAGGAGAGAACGAGCAGGTATTATTCTACCCTTAATCGTACCAAGGTATGAAGAAAAATCTATTTATCCAAGGCCGGTTTGCCGGGCATGGCATCTCGGCATTAATTGTCCGAGCCATGCGTATCACTGTATTTTTGACCCTGGCATGTGTAGTGAATTTGCATGCTGCAGGCTACTCGCAGGAAACAAAACTGACCCTGGACCTCAGGGACGTAAAGCTGTCCAAGGTACTCAGCGTTATTCAGCAGGAAACGGACTACCAGTTCCTGTACAACGATGAAGATGTAAAAAATGCACCGTCTATCAGTATTACGGTGAAAGATGCTACTGTTCCTCAAATATTAGCTATCTGTTTTAAGAATTACCCCCTCAACTACCGTATCCAGAACAAAACGGTAGTAGTGCTCCAGCACCCGGCGTCTGTTGGCAGAGAAGTGCCTGACAGGCCTGCCGTGCCGCCATTTGTGGTAAAAGGCAGGGTCACCGATGAGCAGGGCAACCCCTTGCCGGGCGTAAGCGTAGGCTTGAAAGGCCAAAGCAGCGGCACCGTTACGGATGCCAATGGCCACTATTCGCTCTCGCTGGAGAACGGCAACGGCACACTGGTATTTTCATTCATCGGATACACCAAACAGGAAAAAGAGGTGAGCGGCCGGTCAGGTATTGATGCGGTGCTGGTAAAAGCCGTATCTGTACTAAACGAAATGGTAACCGTTGGGTACGGCGTTCAGAAGAAGGAGAACCTGACCGGGGCTATCACCCAGATCAGCGGAGAGCAGCTGGCAGACAGGCCGGTATCTAACCTGCAGCAAGTGCTGCAAGGCGCGGTGCCCGGCCTCAACATCCAGGCCACAGCGTCTTCCGGGCAGCCGGGTGAAGGCCATTCCGTTAATATCAGGGGACTGGCCTCTTTGTCAAACACCGCAGGCGGGGCGTCCTTTACGCCCGGAGCGCCGTTTGTGCTGGTAGATGGTGTACCCATGGACCTGAACGATGTAGACCCCAACAACGTAAAATCTATTTCGGTATTGAAAGATGCCGCTTCCACCGCTATTTACGGCGCCCGTGCGGCCTACGGTGTTATTTTGATCACCACCAAAACCGGCCTGGAAGGCGGCGGCATGAAAGTGTCCTATTCCTATAACTATGCGCTGGCGCAGCCTACCACTTTTCCCAAGCAGGTAGACGCGCTCACCTTTGCATTGATCCTTGACTCCGCCGCAGTGAACAGCGGTGTGGCGCAACCTTACACCCCGGAGGCTATTGACCGTATCAAACAGTTCATGCAAGACCCCGTGAACACGCCCGGCGCTATACCGAACGCGACCGGCACGGGCTGGAACTTTAGCGGTTCAGGTTTGGGCGCCAACGCCAATACGGATTGGTATGATGTGCTGTTCAGGAAAAATGCCATCAGGCAAACGCACAACATCAGCATTTCCGGTTCCGGCAAGAACGTCAGCTATGCCTTGTCCGGCGGCTTCTTCCATGAAGACGGTATTTCAAGGTACGCGTCTGAAGAGTATACGCGGAAGACCCTGAGCGGTAGAATTGAAGCAACGCCGCTCAGCTGGCTGAGAGCAGGCCTGATCACCAAATACGTGGGCTCTGAAGACAGCTACCCGTGGGATATCAGCGCAGACGGCCGTAACTTCTTTATGAACAGGATATCCCGCAATGCGCCTACACTGCCTTTATACAATCCGGAAGGGGGGTACTTCAACGCATCCGGCATCAACTCCGGGCTGAATGAAAAGGAGCACCGCAAAACCGCCCAATGGGTGCTGTCTCCCAACATACACCTGGAACCGGTCAAGAACTGGGTTACCACCCTGCAGTATAACTACACCTATACCAACTATTCGCAGACGAACATTGCGAACACCTTCTACCAGATGCAGCCGGACGGTACCAAAATGTACGGGATAACGCAGTCCCAGACCAGGTACATTGCCAGCGCCCGTACCACCACCTATACGTCTCCCAACATCACCAGCACCTATTTCCGGCAGGTTGGCGGGCATTACATCGGCGCGTTGGTAGGGTACCAGCAGGAACTGCAGACCATCTTTGGCCTGAGCGGCAATGGTACTTACCTGCTGACGGACAATGTGCCTTCTCTCAGCACCACGGTAGGCGTAAAGAACCCGGCTGATGACAAGGGCCACTGGTCTACCCAGAGCTACTTCGGCAGGCTGAATTACAACTTCCATGAAAAATACCTGTTTGAGGCCAACGTACGCAGAGACGGCTCTTCCAGGTTTGCGCCGGGCAGCCGCTGGGGTACTTTCCCCTCCGTGTCTGTAGGCTATAATATTGCCAAAGAACATTTCTTCCCGTTCAAACAGCACATCAGCATGATGAAATTCCGCGCTTCCTGGGGCTCCATCGGCAACCAGAACGTGGCCAATTACCTCTACATCCCGCTCATGTCTAACGGGCTGGGCAATTACCTGCTGGGGGGAGACAAATCTTTCCTCGTAACCCCCCCGAACGAGACCACTACCGGTCTTACCTGGGAAAAAGTAAATACCAAAGACATAGGGCTGGATATGTACCTGTTCAATAACCGGCTGTCTATTACGGCAGACTGGTACCAGTCAGACATCAACAACCTGGTTGGCCCCGGTATGGCCATGCCCCAGATATACGGCGGCACGGTGCCCCGCAATAACGACGGCTCCCTGAGAACAAGAGGATGGGAAGTACAGGTGAACTGGAAGCAGGCGCTCGGTAAAGGCTTCAGCTATTTTGTGAACGTGAACCTGTCAGACCACCGGTCTGTAGTGACCAGCTACAACAACCCGCTGAAACTGTTAAGCACTTTCTACGAGGGCCAGGTGATCGGCGAGATATGGGGCTACAAGTCGGAAGGGCTGTACCAGTCTGCTGAAGAAGTGACCAAACGTAACATAGACCAGTCGTTCATCTTTAGCGGCAACTGGATGCCGGGAGATATGAAATACAGTGACCTGAACGGAGACGGTAAAGTGAACGACGGACAGAAAAGGGCGGATGATCCTGGAGACATGACCGTGATCGGCAACACCCAGGCCCGGTACAAATACGGTGTTTACGCAGGCGCCAATTACAAAGGTTTTGACCTCAGCTTCATGATACAAGGCGTGGCCAAACAGGCCATATGGCCCGGCGGCGGCGTGCAGAACGCGTTCTGGGGCCCCAGCCAGGGTGAAGGCGGCGTGGTGATATTAAGAGGGCAGGAAGATTATTGGCGCGCCGATAACCCGAACGCCTATTTCCCCAAACCCTATTTCGGCGGCGCCGGGGTAGCGCGCACTACCATGAACAAAGCTACCAGCGACCGGTATCTGCAGAACAAGGCCTACCTGCGGCTGAAATCCCTGCAGCTCGGCTACAGCCTCCCCGCTTCGCTGATCAGCAGGATCAGGGCTAACCAGCTCCGGTTCTACCTCTCGGGAGAAAATCTTTTCACAAGCACCAAATACATGTTTTTTGACCCGGAACTGACCGGCTACGGCAATTACCCGTTGCAGAAGGTATTTTCTTTTGGTTGTAACGTTACTTTTTAATGGACACTTCAGTAAAAACGTCAGAACATGAATAAGCTAAAATCTATTATATCGTTCTTTGTTATAACAGCCCTTGCGGCCGGCTGCACAAAAGACTTTCTGGAACGCGCGCCGCTGGATACCATTTCAGAGCCTGAGTTCTGGAAAACGGCTAACGATCTGCAGTTATACGTGAACAACCTGTACCACAACTCATGGAAGAACCAATATGAGATGGACAATGGGTCGGACAACGCCCTCTCCACCAACGGCGCCTCTACCTGGATGAACGGGCTTACGCAGCCCACCGCAGATGCTACCGGGTCTTCCTACACCCACATCAGGAACGTGAATATCATGATCGCCAATATGGACAGGGTGACCGAGGCAGACGGCGATCAATACAAGGGAGAGGCCTATTTTATCAGGGCCAGGCACTATTTTGACATCCTCGGCAATGTGGGCGCCGCACAACTGGTAACAGAGCCGCTCAAAAGCACGGACGAGCGCCTGTACATGCTGCGGACCCGGCGGGATTCTGTGGCGGATTTCATCCTGTCTGACCTGGACAAGGCCATTGCGCTCCTGAAAACAAAAGACCAGCTCAAACTGAGCAATGAGTACCAGCGTATCAACAAAGACGCCGCCATTGCGTTCAAAGCAAGAATAGCGCTGTTTGAAGGTACATGGGAGAAATACCACAACGGTACGCCTTTCGGCGTGCCGGGCGGCGACTATAACAAATTTCTGCGCATAGCGGCGGAGTCTGCCAAATTGCTGATGGATAACTACGGCTATACGCTGGACGATGATTTCCAGAAGGTACATAATGACCATACCATTGCCGGTTCGCAGATCCCCGTAAAAGAGATCATCTTTGCGCGCCAGTTCAGCAACCTGAAGTTCGGCGGGGGAGGAAGGGAGATATACGGCAACCCGGATATCAATCAGTGGCCGCACAAAGTAGGCTACACCCGCTCTGCCATCAGGAGCTTCCTCTGTACAGACGGCCTGCCCATCAGCGTGAGCCCGTTGTACGAAGGGGACCAGTCCCTGGCCAACATCGGCAAGAACAGGGACCCCCGGCTGGACATGTCCGTATTCACCCCCGGTGAAGTATACAGGATCTCCGCCCTGGGAGACACTACCCGGTTCGTGAACCCGTTTACGACGGTAGACGCGGCAGGGCAATACCAGCCTACCGGTTATACCAGCCAGAAGTTTTATACGTATGACCTGGAAAGCCCCACGTCAAACCCCAAAACATGGGACATGATCACCGTGTTTTTCCGGTACGGCGAAGTGTTGCTGATCTATGCAGAAGCAAAAGCGGAACTGGGAGAATTTGACCAGGCTGTGGCAGATATAACCATCAACAAACTGAGAAGCAGGGCCAGTGTGAACATGCCGCCGCTCATGGTGGGCGCAATTGTTGCCGATCCTGAATGGCCTGACCATGGTTATCCTCTTTCGCCCCTGCTGCAGGAGATCAGGAGAGAGCGCCGCGTAGAATTGCTGGGTGAAGATTTCCGGTTCGATGATATCAGGAGGTGGGCGGCCGCCAAGCTGATCATCGGGCAAAATTTCCAGGGCGCCTATTTTGAGCCGATCATGAACAACGGTTCCGGCAGAACGATTGCTAAAGACGACGATAATTATTTTCTGCCTTTCAAAACGCAGTTGCCGAACGGGTACCAGTTTGACCCGGGCAAAAATTACCTGATGCCGTTCCCGATGAACGAGATCATCATAAATCCCGCACTGACAAAAAATCCTGGTTGGTAAATTGGTAAAGTAACGGCGGGAGCAATGGTCTCCCGCCGTATTCCCCTCACGTCAATTGATAGTTGATTTGCCTGCCATCCAGGCAAAGCCGGGATGCAATGCCCGGCCCCAGTAACATGTTTTGCAGACTTAAACAGATGATAATGAAAACTTGTGTGGATGTGCCGCCCGTTGCGGCAGTGCGGATATGGAGCGGTGTTTTGACGTATTGCATTTTCGGTGTACTGCTGGCGGCATGCCGCGTGCCGAAAAGCGTGGAAGACAATAAGCAGGCGGCAGGCGGCGTGAACGTGGTCTATATTCTCGCGGATGACCTGGGCTATGGGGACCTGCAATGTTTTAACCCCAACGGCAAAATACCAACGCCGAACATAGACCGGCTGGCAGCGGAAGGAATGAAGTTTACAGATGCCCATTCTTCGTCCGCGGTATGCACACCTTCAAGATACAGTATTCTTACCGGTAGGTACCCCTGGCGCTCAACGCTGCAAAAAGGGGTGCTATTTGGCTATTCGCCTCCCCTCGTTGAGCCGGAGCGCCTCACGGTGGCGGAACTTTTTAAACAGCAAGGCTACTACACCGCTTGTGTGGGTAAGTGGCACCTGGGTATGGATTGGCCTGTAAAGAATGGCTATACGAACATTAAAACGGGCTGGGAAATAGACTATGGCCAACCCATACACCAGGGGCCAACTACAAGAGGCTTCGATTACTACTACGGTATCAGCGCTTCGCTGGATATGCCGCCGTACGTTTTTATTGAGAACAACAAAACCATGGGCATACCCTCGGTCACCAAACAATACGGCCGCAGCGGCCCGGCGGCGGAAAACTTTGAGGCAGTGAACGTACTGCCCGCCATCACCCGTAAAGCGCAGCAGATCATCACTGCGCAGGCCGGCAAAAAACAACCTTTCTTTTTATACTTCGCTTTGCCCTCACCCCATACGCCCGTAGTGCCGGGAGCCGCGTTTGCGGGAAAAAGCGGCGTTACGGCCTATGGTGATTTTGTAATGGAAACAGACTGGGTGGTAGGCCAGATCATGCAAACGCTGGATGCCGCGGGCATCACAGGCAACACCATTGTGTACTTTACCAGCGACAATGGTTTTGCGCCCTACGTACTGAACAAGTACAACGTGGAAAAAATGGGCCATTACCCCAGCTATACCTTCCGCGGGTACAAGGCAGACATCTGGGAGGGCGGCCACCGCGTTCCGCTGGTGGTGCGCTGGCCGGGCGCCATTCCGGCCGGGTCTGTCAGCAATGCTACCGTATCCCTTACAGATCTGATGGCCACCAGCGCGGACATGCTGCAGGTGAAGCTGCCCGGCAACGCGGCGGAAGACAGTTACAGCCTGCTGCCCTGCTTTACCGGCAAGGCAACAGGGCCGGTACGCCCGGCCATTGTGTATGCCTCTATTGACGGCAACTTTTCCATCCAGGAAGGCCAATGGAAGCTGGTGTTCGGCCCCGGTTCAGGCGGCTGGGCGGCTCCCCGGAACAATAAGGCTTATCAGCAGGGTTTGCCGCTTGTGCAGCTCTATAACATGGAGGCGGATGTTTCCGAGAAACAGAACGTGGCAGGGGAGCGGCCGGAGGTGGTGAAACGCCTTACCGGTTTGATGGAGCAATATGTGGCGAACGGCCGGAGCACGCCGGGTACGCCCTTGCAGAACAATGCAGCGGTAGATATCTGGAAGAAGGGATATATAAAACAAACAGGGAAATGAGAAAATTTACTTTTTTACTTTTTGCGGGAATAGTGATGTGCCTCACGGGCGCAGGCCAGCAGCAGCAGGCTTTACGCATTGTGCCGGAGCCGGTATCCGTGTCGGTGCAGAACGGGCATTTTTTATTGCGGCCGGATACCCGCATCATGGTGTCCGGTGCGGAGGCTTCCGGCGTAGCGTCACTGCTGGCCGGCATGCTGAACGCGCCCACCGGCTACCGCATAGCGGTACAAACCGGCAAAGGCACGCAGGAAGGGAATGTGATCGTGCTGCGCATCAACGCCGGCCGGGACGCCTCACTGGGTAATGAAGGCTACACGCTGCGGGTATCGGAAGGCCAGGTGGTAATTGCCGCCAACGGGCCGCAAGGGCTTTTTTATGGCATGCAAACGCTGCTGCAGCTGCTGCCTCCCGCCATCGGCAGCCCCGCCGTGGTAGAAAATACGCGCTGGGAACTGCCCTGCGTCAGTATAACGGACTACCCGCGTTTTGGCTGGCGCGGCCTCATGTTGGACGTGAGCCGCCACTTCTTTCCCAAAGAGGTGGTCAAACAATACATCAATGAACTGGCCAGGTATAAATTCAACGTATTTCACTGGCACCTGACGGATGACCAGGGCTGGCGTATTGAAATAAAAGGCATGCCGGAGCTGACAGGAACCGGCGCCTGGCGCGTGCCCCGCACCGGGCAATGGGGCACTTTTGCCCCGCCCCAACCCGGGGAGAAAGCCACAGACGGCGGCTACTATACGCAGGAGGATATCCGCGAAGTAGTGGCCTATGCCAAAGAACGTTTTGTGACCGTATTGCCGGAAATAGACGTACCGGCGCACTGCCTGGCGCTCATTGCCACTTACCCCCACTTGTCCTGCTCCGGGCTGCAATATGATGTAAACCCCGGCAGCAGGTTCCTGAAAAAGGATATCAACAATGTATTGTGCGTGGCCAACGATTCTGTTTGGCAGGTACTGGATAAAGTATTTACACAGGTAGCGGCCTTGTTCCCCGGAGAATACATCCATGTGGGAGGAGATGAAGCGCATAAGAGTTTTTGGGAAGCCTGCCCGAAAGACCTGGCATTGGCCAAAAAGCTGGGTATCACTGTCAAGGAAGGGTTGCAGCCTTACTTCGAGAAAAAGATGCGGCAGCTCATTGTGGCCAAAGGCAAAAAGATGATAGGCTGGGATGAGATATTGAATGACGAGTTGCCGGTAGATATTGCCGTTATGTCCTGGCGTGGTATGAACCCCGGTACGGCCGCGGCTAAAAGAAAACACCCGGTAGTGATGTCTCCCTGGGGCCAGGCCTACCTGGACCTTTACCAGGGAGACCCGCTGGTGGAGCCCAATACCTACGGCATGCTGCGGCTCAAAACATGTTATGAATTTGACCCGCTGCCGGAAGGTGTAGACCCGCAATATATTCTTGGCGGGCAGGGCAACCTGTGGACGGAGGCCGTGCCCACCCAACGCCAGGCGGAGTACATGACCTGGCCGCGTTCCTTTGCATTGTCTGAGGCTTTTTGGTCACCGGCGGGCAAGCGCAACTGGCCTGATTTTATCCGCCGGGTGGAGCAGCAGTTCCACTACCTGGACGCCGCCCGGGTGAAATACGCCCGCAGCATGTACGATGCCATTATTGACGTGGCCAAGGGCAGCGATGATTCTTTAAAAGTAACGCTGGCAACGGAAGTGCCGGGGCTTGACGTGTACTACACTTTTGACGGCACCAACCCGGATAATTTTTGCGCCCGGTATGCCGGCGTCCCGCTGGATGTGCCGAAAGGCGCCACGCAGGTGCGTGTAATTACCTACCGGGGGCGGCAGCCCATTGGGCAGCAGATCAACTGCCCGCTCAGCGTGCTGCAAACAAAGCTGGAGAAAAGGATAAAAAGGGAAATGCAGCAGCGGCAGCGGCAACAAGAACAACAGCAGCAGGCAAAGTAGCACTATCAATATTTACCGAAAACTATGTATATGAGAACGGTTGGAATGATCCTGGGCATGATGATGTTATGGCCCGCGGCGCATGGTCAGGGTAGCCCTGAAAGCCAGGCCGCGCCGGCCTGGGCGGATATTTCGCTAAATGACCTGCATGCGTTCGCAGACCCGGGCGCCAACTGGAGCATTGTGGCGGAAGCGTGGGGCAATTACACCCGCACGGGAGCGCTGGAGAAAATAAAAGAAGGCAAAGGAGTAGTGATCAACCATCCCTCGGAAAAAGCCCGTACCCCATTGGTCACAAAGCAGCATTTCGGGGATATTGAAATTTCACTGGAGTTTATGATGGCAAAAGGCTCTAACTCCGGCGTATACGTACAAGGGAAATACGAGATACAGCTGGCAGACAGCTGGACCAAGTTAATGCCTGCTTCCGGTGACTGTGGCGGCGTGTACCAGCGGTGGGACCGCGCCCGCCCGGCCGGGAGCAAAGGCTACGAAGGCATACCGCCGCTGCAGAATGCCTGCCGTGCGCCTGGCTTGTGGCAGCACCTGGTCATCAGGTTCAGGGCGCCGCGCTTCAATGCGCAGGGAGAAAAAACAGGCAACGCCCGGTTTGAAGAAGTATACCTCAACGGCGTGCTGGTGCAAAGCCAGGTAGAAGTAACCGGCCCCACGCGCTCGCCTTCAACGTCAGACAAGGAAGTGGCAACCGGCCCGCTGTTATTGCAGGGAGATCACGGAAAAGTAGCGTTCCGCAACATCCGTTACCGCCCCCTGCACATCGCGCCCGTAAAGCCGCCGTATAAATCTCCCATTATTGTTACCCCGGGCCGCCAGCCTTACCTGCTAAGGAGCTTCATGGAATTTGGCGGTCAAAAACTGGTGTACGTGATCTCCATGGGAGACCAGTCAGGCCTGAACTATTCATATGACCTCAGCACGGGAGCGCTGTTCCAGGTATGGCGCGGCCGTTTCCTGGATGTAACGGATATGTGGCATAGCAGGGGGCAGGCGCAGCTGGCCCTGCCGCTGGGCGCCGTAGTGCCCTTTTCCGCCGCTCCCGGCGTAGCCGTGCTGGCAGATAAAGGCGCACCCTGGCCGGATACGGTGGCCACAGGCAGCTTCCGGGAAGAGGGGTATGAGCTGGATGCGGACAGGGTACCCACCTTCAGCTACCTGATAGCGGGCGTACCGGTCAAAGACAGGATAGCGCCCACCGCCGGCCGCAATGGATTCGAAAGGACCATAACGGTAGCCAGCGCTCCGCCCGGCCTCTATAGCAGAATAGCGGCTGCCGCCACCATTGAGCAGCTTGGCAGGGAACTGTACCGGATAGACGGCGCCTGTTACATCCATATAGACAAACGTTACAACCCGCAGGTAAGATCAACGGGGAAAGGAGCGGAAATGCTGGTGTCCCTGGCGGGCCTGAAACAGCCCTTTACCTATTCCATCATCTGGTAACCATAGAATACTGTAGACAATGACGATACATTTCAGCCTGAAGCATTTATTATGGAGTGTGATAGTGGTGATGGGCGCGGTTACGTTGGCAAAGGCCCAGGTGAAGAAAGACATCGCCGGCCCGCCGAAAGAAGAAGACTTCTACCAGCTCCAGACGGTGCCGGTACCGGAAGATATTTTCCTGGAAGTTGGCGGCATGGCTTTGCTGCCCAATGACAAGCTAGCGGTTTGCACACGGCGCGGTGAGGTCTGGATCATTTCCAACCCCTACATGAAAAATGGCCGCCCCCCGCAGTACCGTTTGTTTGCCCAGGGGCTGCACGAGCCGCTGGGGCTGGCCTTTCACAAAGGTGACCTCTACGTGGCGCAGCGCCCGCAGATCACGCGGCTGAGAGATAAGAACAACGACGGGGTGGCGGATGAATATAAAAACATTTATACGTTCGCCATCACCGGCAACTATCATGAATATGCTTACGGGCCGGTGTTTGACAACGAAGACAATATGTTCGTAACGCTCAACCTCGGCTGGTTCCGCGATGTGTTCAAAGGCGGCGCTATGGAAAGCAGGGCGCCCTGGCGTGGATGGATGCTGAAAGTATCCACAGACGGGCAGATGACGCCCTTTGCCGCCGGTTTCCGCTCTCCCGCGGCTTTGACGGTAGACAAAGACGGCAACGTTTTTTTTGCAGAGAACCAGGGAGAATGGGTAGGCTCCGGCCATATTACGGAAGTAAAAAAAGGAGATTTTTTGGGTCAACCTTCCTCGCTGGCATGGGCTGATCTGCCGGGCTCGCCCGTAAAATTGAAAGCTGAGGATATACCGGACAGCGGCAAGCCGGAATTTGAAGTAGCTAAACAGATTACTAGTCTCAAAACACCCAGTGTCTGGGTTCCACATGCGATCCTGGGCGTTTCTACGTCCGGGCTGTTAATTGACTACAACGGGCAGATGGGCCCGTTTGAAGGACAATTTTTTGTGGGAGACCAGGGCCAGAGCATGATAAACCGTGTGGCCCTGGAAAAAGTAAAGGGCGTATATCAGGGGGCTGTATTTCCCTTTAGAAAAGGATTTTCTTCTGGCGTGCTCAGGTTATGCTGGGGAGCGGACGGGAGTATGTTCGTAGGAATGACGTCGAGAGGCTGGGGTTCCGGTGGCGGAGAGCCATTTGGGCTGCAGCGGCTGGTCTGGAACGGGAATGTGCCCTTTGAGATCAAAAGGGTGCATGCCAGGCCAGACGGGTTTGAACTGGAGTTTACTTTACCGGTAGACAAAAGAACGGCCCGGGCGGCGGCTTCCTGCCACGTCAGAAGTTTTACGTATAAATATCACCGCCAGTACGGCAGCCCCATCATCAATAGCAGGGACCGCCCGCTGAAAGCCGTCACCGTATCGCCTGATGGCCTGAAAGTAAGACTGGTGCTGGACAGCCTGAAAGAAGGGTATATCCACGAAATAAACGCCGCCGGCATACGCTCCGCGGCCAACCAAAGCCTGCTGCACAACACAGGTTATTATACGCTGAACAGGATACCGGATGGGCCAAAGATGACAGTTACCGCCGAGAACAGGGTGAAAGTTGTTAAGAAAAGTACGGTGCAGCACACACAGGCAAAGCGCCCCTCACCAAAAGGGCCTGCCGCTCCTTCCGCCAAAAACAGGATACCCGACTATGCTGAGGTTAAACCGTTGCTGACACAATATACCTGCCTGTCTTGCCACGACCCGGTAAAAAGACTCGTTGGCCCTCCGTATGCCGAAGTGGCAAAGCGCGGGTATTCCATCGACAAAATGATACGGCTCATCCACAACCCGGAGCCGCGGAACTGGCCTGATTATGCAACGCCCATGCCGCCCATGCCGGACATACCGGCGCCCGATATGAAAAAGATCGCAACATGGATCAACTCATTAGCCAAATAAAGATGAAGAGATTTTATTTATGAAAACACGGACTATTTTACTGCTGGCCTTCGGTATCTTTTGGGGCCTCTTCGGAACAGGCTGCACCCAGAAACGCCCTGGCATGCCCCATGTACTGGTATTCACCAAAACAGCGGGCTTTCATCACGGCGCTATTGCCGACGGTGTAAAGGCCATAGAGCAACTGGGCCGCCAGCATCACTTCACCGTAGATACCACTTCTAACGCCGCCCGCTTTACAGAAGATACCCTCAAACAATACGCCGCCGTCATCTTCCTCAACACCACCGGTGATGTGCTGGATGCCGGCCAGCAGGCGGACTTTGAGCGGTACATCCAGGCGGGCGGCGGTTATGTGGGCGTTCACGCCGCCAGCGATTGTGAGTATCACTGGCCCTGGTACGGCAAACTGGTAGGAGCTTATTTTAAAGGGCACCCGCGTACGCAGGAGGCCCGGCTGAATATACATCGTGACAGTAAGTTCCCCGTTACGGACTCCCTGCCTGACCCCTGGACCAGAACGGATGAATGGTACAACTTCCGGGAGATACCGGAGAACGTACAGGTGCTGGTGAGCATAGACGAAGGGAGCTATGAAGGCGGCAAGAACGGGGCGGACCACCCCATGGTGTGGTACCACGAGTATGACGGCGGCCGCGCTTTTTACAACGCGCTGGGCCATACGCCGGCATCTTACACAGAGCCTGCTTTCCTTCAATTATTGCACGCAGGTATCCGCTATGCCATTGGTGAAAATGCCGTGCTTGATTACGGGAAGGCCACTACCTTGCGTAAGCCGGACGATGCCCGTTTCTCCAAAAAATTCCTGGCCGGAGGGCTGTACGAGCCTACGGAGCTGACCGTATTGCCTGACCGCAACATACTGATAGCCGAACGCCGGGGTACCATCAAGTTCTTTGACCAGGCCAGCCAGGCCATACGGGAAGTAGCCCAGCTGGATGTGTACCATAGCGGGCTCAACCCCGGCGGCAGCACGGAAGGAGGGCTGCTGGGCATGCAGGCGGACCCGCAGTACGAAAAGAACCACTGGATATATGTGTATTATTCCCCAACAGGGGCTAAACCGGTAGACCGCCTTTCCCGCTTCAGGTTCGAGAACGGCCGGTTTGACCTGCCGTCTGAACAGGTGATACTGGAGGTGACCACAGACCGTGAAATATGCTGCCATACCGGCGGCTCCATTGCCTTTGACGCCAGCGGCCACCTGTACCTCTCCGTGGGAGACAATACCACCCCTTTTAATGAAGTGGATAAGGCTACGCGCAAGGCGTACGATGTTAACCTGTATGGTTTTGCCCCGCTGGACGACCGCCCCGGTTTTGAGAACTATGATAACGGCCGCGCGGCGGGCAACAGTAACGACCTGCGCGGAAAGATATTACGGATACGCGTAAACGAAGATGGTACTTACAGCATCCCCGATGGCAACCTGTTCCCGAAAGGCACCCCGCAGACCCGCCCTGAGATCTATGTGATGGGCAACCGCAACCCTTACCGTATTGCCGTAGACAAGCATAGTGGCTATTTATATTGGGGAGAAGTAGGGCCGGACGCGGGTAATGACAGCCTGTCCACCCGCGGCCCCCGCGGCTATGACGAGATCAACCAGGCCAGGAAGGCCGGGAATTTCGGATGGCCTTATTTTGTGGGCAACAACTACGCCTATTTTCAATATGATTACGCCACCGGCGTATCTGGCCCGGTATTCAACGCAGACGGGCCTGTTAACCATTCCAGGAACAACACGGGCATCAAACAATTGCCGCCCGCCCAACCGGCTTTTATCTGGTATCCCTATGCCGTGTCTCAAGACTTTCCGGTGCTGGGAACAGGCGGGCGTACCGCCATGGCGGGGCCGGTGTACCATGTAAAAGACTATCCCGAGGCCACCCGTTACCCCCGCTACTACGATGGCAAGTTGTTCATCTATGACTGGATGCGCAACTGGATCATGGCAGTTACCATGACGAAAGAAGGTAACCTGCAGACCATAGAAAAGTTCATGCCGCACGTCCGGTTCAGCAATATCAGCGATATGGAAGCCGGCCCTGACGGACAGCTCTACATAGTGGAATATGGCGGGCAATGGCGGCATAAAAATGCGGATGCCGGTTTGTCCGTTATTACATATAACGGCGGAAATCTTGCACCGGCGGTACAACTGGCGGCAGACACATCGGCCGGTGCGCTTCCGCTTACCGTACGTTTTTCCGCGGCTGGCACGGTTGACCCCGATGGGGACCCGCTGGCCTATACCTGGAACTTCGGGGACGGGGAGCCGTTGCAAACAGCTGTCCCCGAGGCCAGCCACACGTTTACAAAGGCAGGTACTTATCCTGTATCAGTAGAAGTAACAGACGGGAAAGGAGGTAAAACGAAAGGCCCCCTGGTACATGTGTATGCCGGTAACGCGGTGCCCCGCGTAAAGATATCGGTAGCAGGCAACCCGTCTTTCTACTTTCCGGACCGCCCGCTCAGTTACGAAGTGGAAGTGAACGATGCGGAAGATGGCCGTTCAGGCCAGCCGGGATTTGACGCGGCAGGCGTGATGGTACGCGCTGATTATATCAGCAAGCCGGACAAGGCCCTGCTGCTGGAAAACGGAGCGCCCAAAACAGGCGTTGCATTTTCTGGTAAAAGATTGATGGAGTCGTTGGACTGCAAGTCTTGCCACCAGGTAGACGCCGTCTCTGTAGGGCCTGCCTTTAAACAGGTAGCGCTGCGGTATAAAGATGATAAAAGGGCGGTGAACTTTCTGCCGCACAAGATCATCAACGGCAGCAGCGGCAACTGGGGGCAGGTTGCCATGGCGGCCCATCCTGACCTGTCTGTTCCCGATGCGCAGAAGATCGTTTCCTGGATATTGTCACTGGCAGGCAGCAGCGGCAACACCATGCCGCTGAAAGGCAGCATACTGCCTGCCCGGCAGTTCCAGCTGGTGCCCCGGGGCGCCATAGCCCTCTCTGCCGCTTATACGGACAAGGGCGCCGAAGGCATACTGCCCCTCACCGGCAACGCCGTGCTGGTATTGCGTGACCCCACGCTGCCCGCGCGGTCTGCTGATGCATCCTCTGCAGACGCGGCCAACAGCAAGCTGGGCAACATGATGGTGGTACATCTCAAAAACAGGGGCTGGCTCAAGTTCTCCGGCATCAGCCTGGAAAACGTAAAAGGAATACAAATAAAGTATAGTACGGACCAGCTGTCAGATAAAGGATGGAAAGTATCGCTGCGCCTGGGCAGCCCGCAGGGCCAGTTATTGGGCACTGCCGTTATTGGCCGGGGCATAGCTGACCGCAGGGAGGCCTACGCCGTGCTGCCCCTGAGCCAGGCGCCAGACAGCGCCCGGCACGATGTGTATTTCGTGTTCCAGAAAGAAGACCCGGAAGAAACAGGGGGATTGGGCATTGCTGAATTTACGATCAAAACGAAATAAGGGAATAACAAGACCGGTATTGCCGGATTCAATATCAAATGAAACAAGAAGCGGACAACATGCCAAACAAAAAAAGAAATGTGAGAACTTATGTAATAACCCTGGCGGCAGCGCTGCTGTGTGCCGCTGCGGGAAAAAGCCCGGCCCGCGCTATGGCGCCGCCGCAAGCCGCATCAACGGGAACGCCGCAGGACGTGCTGGGCGCCTACCAGGTCAAAAGCCCTGATGGCCGCCTTGTTATCACCGCCGCTGTTGCCAACGGTGCTATCCGTTATGCCGTATCCGCCAATGGGGTGCGGTTGATCACCTCTTCGTATATGGGGCTTGATTGCGGGCCGTCCGGTATGTTCCCTTCCAGCGGCTGGAAGGTGAGCAACGTAGTCAGGCGCCGCACGGATGACGTATGGAAACCCGTATGGGGCAAGCGCGCCACCGTGCGCAACCGGTACAATGAAACTACCGTTCAGCTCCAGGGCCCGGCCGTTCCGTTTAACAAGCTGCACATTGTGATCAGGGCCTATAACGATGGTGTGGCGTTCCGTTACGAAGTGCCGGAAGATGCCGGCGGGAGGGAAGGTGTTTGTGAAAAGGAGCTGACCACGTTTGATTTTGCAGGGGACTATACCGCCTGGTTCTATAACGGGGAACACGCCAACCTGGGCCCCGGCAAACTGACGGACGTACAGGGCAACCGCCGTCCCGTTATGACGGTGAAGGCGGCAGACAATGCCTACATGGCCATCCTGGAGGCTGACTTGCGGAGCGGCAGCCCGTTGGCGCTGCATAGCGAAAAAGGAGAAAGATCGTTTTCCGTAACATCCGCTCCGGGCGTTATCAAACCGGGGTATGTTTCCGCGTGGCGGGTAGTGCTGTATGGAGAAACGCCCGGCGCGCTGGTAGATGCGCATGTAACAGAACTGTTGAATCCCGCCCCGCCCGCGGGGGCTGATTTTTCCTGGGTGAAGCCGGGCGTGGCATTATGGAACCGCCGCGTGGAAGGTGTAAAGGCAGATGGTTTTACGTACTACGTGCAGGCATATGACACCTGGGTACGGCTGGTAGATTTTGCCGCAAAAAGCGGCATCCCCTACCTGCAGATGGACTCCGGCTGGTACGGGGACCAGTTCAGCAGAAACTCCGACCCGGTCAACGGCGGCCGGGCGGCAGAGATCAGGGAACTGATCGCATATGCCCGCACAAAAGGAGTGAAGGTATTGCTTTATATGAATGATCTTGGCTCCAAAGACTTCCCGCTGGAAGAAACGTTTAGGCAATACAGGCAATGGGGCGTGGCCGGTATCAAGTACGGGTTTATGAGAGGGCCCATGGCGGAGAGGAATACCCGCACGCGGATGATCACGGAGCTTTGCGCAAAATACCAGCTGCTCTGTAATTTTCACGACGGGCCGGTGGCCCCCTACGGGCAAATGCGTACCTGGCCCAATGCCATTACCCGGGAGTACAACCAGGCCCAGCTGGATGCGCTCACCTATTTTCAGCCGTCAACATTTGTGACCACGGTGTTCGTGAACATGCTGGCAGGCCCGCTGGACATGACCAACGGCGTGTTTGACCTGATGAGGAGCAGGCCCGTCAATATCAGGAAGGAAGACCAGAACATGTACAACCATGTGTATAAGGGAGACGTGCCCTCCACCGTAACCGCTGAGGCCGCCCGTACCCTGATCACTTTTTCAGGGCTTACCACCATCCCCGATGTGCCGGAGAACTACGAGAAATTCCCCGAGCTGTTTGCCTTTGTTGCCGCGGAGAAAATGCCGTGGAAAGATAGCAGAACGCTTCTTGGAGAGATCGGCGGGTACATCGTAATGGCCCGGCAGGCCGCTGACGGCGCGTGGCTGGTGGGCGCCGCCAACAATGAAACGGCCAGGGATATTTCCATTCCATTACACTTTCTGGGAAAAGGAAAATACGAAGTAACCATTATGCAGGATGGTGACGGTGCGCATTACAAGACCAACAGAACGGCCGCTAAAACAGACCGGAAGATATTGCGTTCATCAGATCATGTTCCTGTAAGGCTGGCTGCCGGTGGCGGCGCCTGCCTGCTCATCAAAAAGAAACAGGCCCGCTAACAGGGCCATCGGTGATCAAAAAAACAGTTATGAAAAAATTATTCCAGTTCAGCAAATTAACCGTACTGGCCCTTGCCGGGACGGTTGCCAATGGCCATGCCCAGCAAAAAACGGCAAAGCCCAACATCATCATCGTGTATATGGACGATATGGGCTATGGGGACGTGGCGGCCTACGGCGGCATTGATTATATGACCCCAAATATAGACAAGCTGGCAGTACAGGGAATGCGCTTTACGAATTTTTATTCGGCACAACCGGTGTGCAGCGCTTCCCGTGCCGCTTTATTAACGGGCTGTTACCCCAACCGCATCGGTATTCACGGTGCTTTGGTGCCCCGTTCCAAGATCGGGCTGAGTGACCAGGAAGAGACCATTGCCTCCACGCTGAAGAAGAGCGGGTATTTTACCGGCATCATCGGCAAGTGGCACCTGGGAGACTCGGAAAAGTTCCTGCCCCTGCAGCACGGCTTTGATTATTTTTTCGGGCTGCCCTATTCCAATGATATGTGGCCGGTAGACTATGACTGGACAATGGTAACTGATACCACCAAGTGGAGAGGGCGCATCCCCCCGCTGGCCCTGATAGATGGTAACAAGACCCTGCGGCATATCACTACTCAGGAAGAACAGTCCATGCTGACCACCTGGTACACGCAAAAGGCCACCAGGTTCATCAAAGAGCATAAGGGCCAGCCGTTCTTCCTGTACCTGGCGCATAATATGGTGCATGTGCCGCTGGCGGTATCTGACAAGTTCAGGGGAAAAAGCAAACAAGGGTTGTTCGGTGATGTGATGATGGAAATAGACTGGTCTATGGGAGAGCTGATGAAAGCATTGAAAGAGACCGGGCAAGAGAACAATACCCTGCTCATTTTTACCGCGGACAACGGGCCGTGGCTGCTGTTCGGTAACCATGGCGGTTCTGCCGGCGGTTTGAGAGAAGGTAAAAGCACCACCTGGGACGGCGGCGTGAAAGAACCCGCCATTATGCGCTGGCCGGGCGTGATCCCCGCCGGTACCATCTGCAACAAGCTGGCCGCCAATATAGACCTGCTGCCTACGGCCGCCGCCATTGCCGGCGCCCCGCTGCCTGCCCGGAAAATTGACGGCGTAAACATTTTGCCTTTGCTGAAAGGAGATCAGCACGCCAACCCGCGTGACCACATGTACTATTATTACCAGAAGAACAGCCTGGAGGCCGTGAGGCAAGGAGAATGGAAGCTGGTATTCCCGCACCGCTATGGGTCTTTCGTAGACGGGGTGCCGGGGGTGGACGGATGGCCTGGAAAAAGCCGCCCGGACTCTACCGGCCTGGCATTGTACGATCTGCGGCGGGACCCGGGAGAGCGGTATGATGTAAAAGACAAGCACCCCAACATCGTACAGCAACTGCAGCAGTTGGCAGAGCAGGCACGGGAAGACCTGGGAGACGATCTTACCAACCGGCCAGGCCGTAACAGGCGGTCTCCCGGAACATTGTAAAAAAATAATCACAGGCATTCAAAAGGACCGCTATGGCAAAAATGGTCTTTATTACCGTGTTATCCGTTCTGGTAAATGCGACCGTATTAAAAGCGGGGGCTGGCGCGCATGACAGGCCGAACATCCTGTTCCTGCTAACCGATGACCAGACCTTCAATACCATTCGTGCCCTGGGGAACAGGGAGATCTTTACCCCTGCTATAGACAAGCTGGTAAGGGAAGGCACTGCCTTCACCCAGGCGCACATCATGGGCGGGCTGATGGGAGCTATCTGCTGCCCCAGCAGGAACATGGTGCTCACCGGCAGAACGCTGTTCCGCCTGCACAAGGCCGGCGGGCTCATTCCCCCGGCTGACGTTACGTTCCCGGAACTGTTCCGCGCCAACGGCTATGTTACTTTCGGCACCGGCAAGTGGCACCAGAACGTAGCGTCCTTTGCCCGGTCTTTTTCTACCGGCGATAACATCTTTTTCGGCGGCATGCATTCGCCCAATACAGGTGGCCATTACCGCCCGCGCCTCCATCATTACGACAGCAGCGGCCAATATGACCACCCGTTCTGGGGGGATCATTTTTCTTCTGTTTATTTTGCGGACGCGGCGGTTGATTTTCTCAAAAGCCTGCAGCATGCCACCCGGCCTTTCCTGATGTACGTGGCTTTCACCTCCCCGCACGATCCCCGCACGCCGCCCACCGGGTATGGCCGCAGTTACCAGGCAGGCGAGATCTCCCTGCCGCCCAATTATTTGCCCATGCATCCCTTTGACAACGGGGAGCTGCATATAAGGGGAGAAATGCTGTTGCCCTTTCCGAGAACAAAAGAAGCGGTGAAGGAAGAGATCGCAAAATATTATGCCATGATCAGCGAGGTAGATCACCAGATCAGCAGGATATTGGAACAGCTCAAACAGACCGGTAAAGACAAAAACACACTGATCGTTTTTACGAGCGATAATGGTTTGGCCGTAGGGCAGCACGGGCTGCTCACAAAGCAGAACCCGTATGAGTCCGCCATGCGCGTACCGCTGGTATTTTCCGGCCCGGGCATACCGGCCAACAAACGGGTGAACGCCTACGTATACCTGAACGATATTTATCCCACTTTGTGTGATATGGCAGGCATTCCCGTACCGCCCGGTGTAGAAGGCTCGTCACTGAAAGCAGCGTTTGGCGGGGGAGATTTCAGCGGGCGTGACCACCTGTTCTTCGCCTATGCCAACCTGCAGCGGGCCGTTGTGAAAGACAGTTTCAAACTGGCCTGTTACAATGTGAACGGGCAGTACCCCGTACAGCTTTTTGACCTGGTCAAAGACCCGTGGGAATTGCATAACCTGGCAGACGAGCCATTGTACCGGCACAAGGTCAGCGCTTTGCGGGCGCTCTTGTCCGCGTCCATGAAAGAGCTGAATGATTTTTGTGACCTGGACAAAGCGGGGTGGGGGTACCCGGGAAAAATGACGTGGAAGGAAATTATCAATGTACGCCCCTGATAGAACTGTTTAAAGCACTTATATGAAAAGTATATTTTCCACCGCCATGAGCTTGCTGCTCTTCCTTTTTTTAACAGGTGGGCGCGCAAAGGCGCAGGCCAGTCCAGACACTTACCTGGCTGAAATAAAAGCGGAGCTGAACAAACAATGGCCCGGCAACCGCACGGTCAACCTGGTGTTTCACGGGCACTCCGTTCCGGCAGGGTACTTCAACACCCCTCACGTAAACAGGCCGGAGGCCTATCCCTTCCTGGTTTTCCGCCGGTTGCAAAAGCAATACCCCTATGCTGTTGTCAATAGCATCACCACATCTATTGGCGGGGAAAATTCAGCGCAGGGAGAAAAGCGTTTTAAAAAAGATGTGCTGCCGCACCGGCCCGATGTGCTGTTCATCGACTATGGGCTGAACGACCGGCGCATAGGTCTGGAAAAGGCCAGGGTAGCCACGGAGAAAATGATAAGGCTGGCGTTGAAGAAACACATCAAGGTCATACTGATCACGCCCTCCCCAGACTTGAAAGTAGACATTACCCAACCCGGTAATATACTGGAGCAGCATGCTGCCCAACTGGCGGAGCTGGCAAAAAAATACCACATAGGGCTGGCCAACAGCTATGCGGCATTTGTAAAGCTCGCCAGGGCCGGTGAAAACCTGCGCGGTTACATGTCTCAATACAATCACCCCAATGCAAAAGGGCATACGGTGATTGCCGGAGAGGTCATGAAATGGTTTGAATGATACATGCTCACGTAATACAATTGTTTACTGATGAAATTAGGTACAGGCTTTTTTGCGGCGCTATTCCTTTTGCCTTTCAGCGGTTACCCGCAACAGAGAACGGCCAAAGCGTACAATGAACATACGCTTTGGTACCGCCAGCCCGCGGACAACTGGAATGAGGCGCTCCCCATCGGGAACGGGCGGCTGGGGGGCATGATCTTCGGCCATCCCGCGGAAGCCAACATACAGCTGAACGAAGAAACGGTATGGTCAGGCGGCCCCAACAATAACATCAAGCCTGGTATGGGAAAGAACGTTCCGGTCATCCGGCAGCTGATCTTTGAAAAGAAATACCTGGAGGCGCAGCAGCTGACCAATGAAATGATGAGTGGCAAGCCCAACAACGGCATGGCTTACCAGCCCGTAGGCAACCTGCTGGTCAGCTTTCCCGGCCACGAAAATTTCCAGGATTACACCAGAACGCTGGATATTTCCAAAGCAGTGGCGTCCGTGCAATACAAGGTGGGGAAGGTGGGCTTCAAAAGGGAGATATTTTCTTCTTTCCCTGACCAGGTGATCGTGATGCGCCTGACCGCGGAAAAGGCGGGCCAGATTACCTGCCAGCTCAGGATGGCCAGCCCCATGCGGCACCAGGTCAATACCACCCAAAGCGGAGAACTGGTGCTTTCCGGTGTTTCAGGTGACCTGGAAGGGCAGGCCGGCAAGGTAAAGTTCAGCGCGCAGGTCAAAGTTAAAACAGTTGGCGGGCATAGCACATGGACAGACACGAGCATTGTGATAAAAGGCGCGGATACGGCCACTATTTACATATCCATCGGCACCAACTTCAGGAATTATAAAGACGTGAGCGGCAATGAAGCCCAAGTAGCCGCCCAATACCTGGCCGCGGCCTGGGGCAGGCCGTACAACCGGCTGCTGAACGATCATATAGCGGCCTACCGGCAATATTTTGACCGCGTGCGGCTGGACCTGGGAGTGACAAACTCCGTGAAGGACCCCACAGATAAAAGGATACGCGATTTTAAGAACGGGAATGACCCGCAGCTGGCCGCTTTATGCTTCCAGTTCGGGCGGTATTTGCTGATATCCAGCTCGCAGCCCGGCGGGCAGCCGCCTACCCTGCAAGGCATATGGAACGACCGGGTGCGCCCCCCGTGGGATAGCAAGTATACGATCAACATCAACACAGAAATGAACTACTGGCCAACGGAAGTGGCCAACCTTTCCGAACTGATAGCACCGCTCACCAGCATGGTAGAAGACCTGGCCGTTACCGGCCGGCAGAGCGCGCGGGAAATATACGGCGCAAGGGGGTGGATGCTGCATCACAATACAGACCTCTGGCGCATCACCGGCCCGGTAGACGGCGCCGGGTCCGCCATGTGGCAGTCGGGAGGGGCATGGCTCTGCCAGCCGCTTTGGCAGCATTATCTTTTTACCGGCAATGGAACGTACCTGCAAAAAATATATCCCCTCCTGAAAGAGGCCGCCACCTTTTTTGTAGACGAGCTGCAGGAAGACCCGGAGCGCCGCTGGCTGATGGTAAGCCCTTCTACTTCCCCTGAAAATGCCTACCAGAAAGGCGCTTCCGTTACGGCCGGGGCAACTATGGACAACCAGATCGTGTTCGATCTTTTTTCAGCGGTCATCAAAGCATCGCGCATACTGGGAAAAGACAACCGCTTTGCGGATACCCTGCAGCAAATGCGGGACCGGCTGCCGCCTATGCAGGTAGGGCAATTTGGCCAGCTGCAGGAATGGATCAATGACTGGGACGATACCAGCAGCCATCACCGCCATGTTTCTCACCTGTACGGCCTGTACCCCAGCGATCAGATATCCCCCTTCAGAACGCCGGCATTGTTTGAAGCGGCCAAAAATTCCCTGGTCTACCGGGGAGATGAATCTACCGGCTGGTCTATGGCGTGGAAAATAAATCTCTGGGCACGGCTGCTGGACGGCAATCACGTGCTGAAGCTCATCGGTGACCAGATAAAACCCGTTGAAGGGAAACACCAGGGCGGCACGTACCCCAATATGCTGGACGCGCACCCGCCCTTCCAGATAGACGGCAATTTCGGTTTTACCGCGGGTGTGGCGGAAATGCTGGTGCAGAGCCACGACGGGTTTATATTCCTGCTGCCCGCGCTGCCCGACCAATGGAAAAACGGCAGCGTAAAGGGCCTGCTGGCAAGGGGCGGCTTCAAGATAGACGCCTCCTGGCGCAACGGCAAGCTCAACAAACTCACCATCTATTCCAGCCTGGGCGGCAATTGCCGGCTGCGGGCCTATCACCCCCTGAAGGGCGGAAAACAGCCGCTCAAACCGGCGCGGCGGGAGAACCCTAACCCGTTCTATGCGGTGCCCGCGGTCAGGGAGCCGCTCATCTCCGGCAAAGCACAGCTGGTAAAAACGGTACTGAAAGAAACTTACGTGTACGACCTTGATACAAAACCCGGAGAGCAGTATATTTTTGAAGGTTTGTAAGCAGCGGCGGCCGGGCCTGGATGCCGAATGCCATTATGGGGCGGCGGCCATGCCCGGCATTCCGGCAAATGCATCTGCTGCCTTCCCGCATTCCGCAAAGCCCAACAGTCCCGGAACCAGGCCCGTAACCCTAACCTCCCTAAAAAGGGACTGTTCCCCAATGTACCTTACCTCAAAAACACCCAAAACATGCACTCCCCACGCACCATCCTGGGAGTAAGGTGGAAGTAAGGTGGAAGTAAGGTGGAAGTAAGGTGGGAGTAACGTACCCGCATCCTGCCTTGTCTTATCCTGGAAAAACTTTACAGCGAGGTAGGTTAATACGGCTTTGGCTTTACAGGTTGGATATTAATCCTGCCAGAACTTTACAGTTGGTGGGCTTGTCCGGGTTTTAGTTTACAACAGGGGCACGTTTGCCATACAGCCCGGTGGCTTCAATACGGATCTCGCTTTATACGCGCCCTTTTACCGGGCAATAAGGACATAACCCCGGCCATTGCGGTTAACCCCCGGTAAACGGCATTTACGGCCTATATGCCCCCGTAAGATGGTCTTTTGCCCCATAAGAGACGCAGAGGCAGGGGTGGAAAAATGGATTTTCCGCAAAAAAATGGTCATTTCACCGCTTTTGGAGGGCTTTTTCAGTCCCGTTTTCTGTTTTTCAGGGGGTGGGAGTGCGTTGTTTTAAGGGTGTGTTTTGAGGAAGTGCTCTTTTGTGCGTCCTGGTACCGGGACGGAGGCGGTCCCTTTTTCAGGACTGTGCTGGCCCGTTTCCAGGACTGGATCAGGCCTGTTTTTGGGACTGCGGGGGATCTGCAAATGAGATGTTAATCCTGTATGTGAATAATCCCGAACGGGTATGATTAGTTGATTCTTGACTCATATTATACCTGATCGGGTATAAAAATTGATTTTTTGGTAATAATAATACCCGATAGGGTGTAATTTAATGCATTTTGCGTAATTTTATACCTGATCGGGTATAAAATTAGTTATGGGTAAGTTTATTATTTCGAGGTCGCCCAATGGCAAATATCGTTTTACGCTCACGGCAAGCAACGGTGAAATAATTTTGACAAGCGAGGACTATGTTTTAAAGGCAGCTGCATTAGCTGGTATAAATGCTGTGCGGAGTAATGCTTCACGAATGGAGCGTTATGATCAAAAGCATGCCTCCGGCGGAAAATACTACTTTACCTTAAAGGCAAGCAACGGCGCGGTAATAGGCACCAGTGATATGTACCGGTCTGCAACAGCCCGGCTGAACGGCATCCGCGCTGTTATGGAAAATGCGCTGCCTGCGTCAATAGAAGACAGGACATCTTCCGAATTATCTCCATCATTGACGCTATCTGAGCTTTCTATTGCGCAGTTTGTAAAAGAAAAAAGAAAGCAATTGAATATCACCCAGGAAGACTTAGCCGGCAAAGCCGGGGTTGGGTTGCGGTTCATCCGCGAACTGGAGGGAGGAGAAAAGGATACGCTGCGTCTTGACAAGGTTAACCAGGTGCTCCGTCTGTTTGGCTATACACTGGGCCCGGTTTCACTCAACAGAAAAGGATGATCAAATGAGAAAGGCAGAAATACACATGCACAACCGCATTGCGGGATGGCTGCTGGAAACGGAAAGCGGGTACGAGTTTATTTATGATGAGGAGTATCTGCATGGCCCGCATAGCGAAGCTATCAGCAAAACTTTACCATTGCGGACCGATCCGTTTTCAAGCAGAACGATGTTCTCATTTTTTGACGGATTGATACCGGAAGGATGGCTGCTTGATATTGCGGAGAAAAACTTCAAACTTAACCCACGGGACAGAATGGGGCTGCTGCTGGCCTGTTGTGAAGATTGCATTGGTGCGGTAAGTGTTCATCCCATAGAAGACTCGGCAAATGAAAAACCGTAAATGCCTGTACTGTTATCTGCCATTAGGGGAGGATGAGATAGATTTTCATCCTCATTGCAGCCGGCGCATCTTTGGCGCGCCCTCGCCGCCGGTATTACCGTTTTCAGAAGCCCAGCTCGAAGAGCTTGGCCGGAAAATCATTCGGCGGCATGAGGTGATAACCGGTGTACAGCCCAAACTGTCTCTCCGGCTAACCAGAGATAAAACATCCAATAGAAAGCGCTTTACAATAGTTGGCGCACTGGGAAATTATATCCTTAAACCACATACAGACATCTTTTCCGGCCTGCCTGAAGTGGAAGATCTGACCATGCACCTGGCGGAAATTGCCGGAATTGTTACAGTGCCGCACAGCCTCATCCGGATGCAATCGGGTAAGCTGGCTTATGTCACTAAAAGAATTGACAGGACAGAAGGCAGGAAAATACATATGGAAGATATGTGTCAGCTCACCGGCCGCCTCACGGAAGACAAGTACCGCGGTTCTTATGAACAAATAGCAAAAGTGATACAGCAATATTCCGATGCTCCCGGCCTGGACGCAGTGAATTTCTTTGAACAGGTGCTTTTCTGTTTTCTGACTGGTAATGCGGATATGCATCTGAAGAACTTTTCCCTCATCAATACTCCCGGCAGGGGGGCAGCGTTAGCACCTGCATATGATATGGTATCAACAAAACTGGTGATGCCATCTGACCTTGAAGATCTGGCGCTTACCCTGAACGGCAGGAAAAAGAAAATAACTAAGCGTGATTTTGACATGGCATTTTCCAATACCGGGCTGGATGAAAAGCAGATAGATAATATCTACAAAAAAATGAAACGGTCTGTTCCTCAATGGCTGAAGTTTATAGATACAAGTTTTTTAAGCAAAAAGGAAAGGGATGCCTACAAAGGTATCATACGTGACCAGGCTAAAAGGCTGCAATTCTAACATGCTTTATCCACACATGCTTTCACATCACCATCTGGAAAACATCCTCTTCAACTACATCTCATCCTTCTTCGCTCTCCCGGATGAAGAAAAGCAGGCCATCATACGGCAGATGCCAACGGCGCGGTGAGCCGGGCAACACTTGTTGAGTGGCCGGGTTGGCAATCATTGTCCGTTGCACCAGGTCGTTGATGCTCGCATCCAAGAATGCATTTGCAGGCGGTTTAGCCATTACAATACATGTTATTAAACTATAAATCGCTTAAAATATCAAGGGAACGCGCTTGCCCCTTTCATTTATGACGGCTGGGAAGAATACGCCCATGTATAGCCGCATTCAGCTAACATGGGCGCAGTTCCTGAGAAACCTGAAATTATATTGTGAAACCGGTAAGGGGCGGCCTTGGCCGCATCAGCACCAGGGGTAACCAGCTATTCCAGCCACACCATTTGCGTAAACGCCCCGTTGGCCGCAACATCCCACGCTTCCGCGCGCACCCACTTGCGGCCCTTCAGGTTCACCGGCCAGCGGAAAGCCTGTTCCCCGAAGGCTTTGGTTTGGCTGAGGTCAATACGTTCGCGGTATACCTGGTTGCCGTCTCCGGATACTATTTCCACAAAGTTCATCGGGAACGTCCACCGCAGGCGCATGTTAACGGTGGCTTTGCCGGAGCTGTTCAGTGGCAGCGTTTCCCCGCTTTCCTTGCCGTTCACAGTGAAGGCGGGCATCAGTACTTCGCCGGTAGATACAAAGAACTGCCCTTTGCGGAGGGCGTCCAGCACGGGCTGCCAGCCGTCTTCATAACGCGGCAGCTTGTCCATTTTGAGATAGTTCACGTTGAGGTGCGCGTACATTTCGTTTTGTTCCGTGATGGTGAAAATGTCTGACTCCGCCAGCACGTATTTTTTCAGGCCCCAGTTGGCCATATCGTCCAGCAGGTGCAGCACGCGTTTGCTGAGGGTAGGCCAGGAGAGGTCTGCCGGTATGGCTTTCCACGCTGCGCCCAGGTAGGTGGGCGAGTGGAAGAAGGGCTCATCTTTATACTTGTCCGGGTAGCCGGTAGAGCCTTTTGTTCTGGCGTGCGCCACCCAGGCCAGGCCGTGCTCCTGTTCCAGCAATTGCAACATTTCCTCCTTGCTGCCGATGTGATATACCTTGCCGTACACGGGGTGCTGGGAAACATAAGGTTCCCCTTCCTTGCGGGACATCACCCAGTACACCGGCTTCGGGAAAAACGCCAGCCAGTGCCCGCCGTAGAAGTTGTTGGCCTCTTCTCCGGGCAGCAGCAGAAAGCCGGTGTCTGACAGGCGTTCGGTCTGCGTGAACAAACTCTCCAGTTCCCGGAGCCGCAGGCTGTCCGGCCCCTTGGGATGGCCGGGGCCATGGAACTCCGCCAGCTTTACAATATCCAGCCCTGCCTTTTTCAGCACTTCTGTAAACTCCGGTTTTTCCGGTACGGGGTTGCCGCTGAGGGCCACCTTGGTGATGAACTCGTTATGAAAATGGCTGGCCATGGTCTTGTAACCGGGCAGGGGCGCGTAGCTGTCATTGTACGTGAATTTTTTTACTTCCTCCAATGCCGCGGGAGCCTTGCCGGTGCTGATGAGGCAGAAGAAATTGAGGCGCTGCAGGGTGCCCGGCGGCGCGTTGAACCAGGGCACGTAGCGGTGGTCTCCCTCGGGGTCTTGCCGGATGCCGATGGCAAAGCCGGGCACCAGGTCCAGGTAGTTGGCGCCGTACCAGGTGAACTTCAGGTTAAAGGCCTCATCCAGCGGGTAGAAGTATTGGTGCGGCGCGGGGAATACGGCCAGGCTGCTATTGTTGTGCTCACCTATTACCGTTCTGTATTTTACTTCCAGGGGCCGGCTTTGCTCCTGCAGGCGCACGGGCGCGTATTGCATGGCGCTTTTTACGTCAGACCAGGCTATTTGCTGCCAGGCGTTGCTGGTCAAGCCCGCATCGTAAAGAATGGCGGTAGAGTCTTGCCGGGTGGAAAGCACCGCCGCTACATTGAACAGCGGGCTGCCGTTGTAAAGGGTAATTTCCAGATGCCCGTTGAAAAGGGGTGTGCTTACCTGGCCTATTTTTACCACGGTGCGGGAGCCGGTGGTAGACACGGCGGCGGCGCCCTTGGTGAATGCCACCAGCTCCGTGGTGTAAGGGCGTTTGTACACATTGTCAAAAAACACGTCCCACCCGCCGCTCTTCGGGCTGAGGGTACGTTTGCCTGTTCTCAGGATGAATACCGGGTCTATGCCTTTGGCCACTTCCGTTTGGGCGTTGCCCAGGCGGATGCTGCGGAACAGGGGAGCGCCCGCTTCAAGGTCCAGCACCATGCTGCCCTGTCCGGCCGCGCCGGCGGGCCAGTTAACGGTAAGCAGGTTTTTGCTGACGCGCGCGGTGGCGCCGTTTTTCTTCAGGCCGCTCAGGTTTACGGGTGTCTGCGCACTGAGGGCATGGCAATAGAGGGTCACTAATAGTAACAGGATCTTTTTCATCCGCTGGTTTTTATGCGTGTTAATGTAGATGGGTCGTGGACACCCCGGTTGATGCCTGAAAATAGTAAAAGCGGGTTAGATATCAAAGTGAAGCGCCCATGAAACTTCAGCGGGAAGTTATTATTTTTAGGCAAAGCTGGTCGGAACGGGCTGACGCTGAAAACTGCAATTCCACATGAAACAACATTTACTGGCAATCGTTCTTTTCGTTATTTACAACCTCCCCGCCGCACTGGCGCAGCAAACCCCTGATAAAATAAACTTCGTCAGGCAAGGCGTACAGCGCATGATCTTTGATGAAAACCAGTCCATCCCCCTGGCAAAGCTGCAGCCCGCGAACATCATCGGCATCTCCGCCATGCATCCCGCCAAACACTACCTGGCAAACCAGGCAGACATCAGCATTGATAAAAACAAGCTGATCGTTGCATCAAAGGAAAAGTCCGGGACCGCTATCTGGTTCGGGGGCTTTAATCCCTTTGCCACGTACGCCATAGACCTGGATGCCTTGTCCGGAGAAGGGGAGATCGGTTTTGAATTTGCCGGTGGCGGGGAACGGGTATTGATCACATTGGCGGCAAAGAATAATATACTGACCGATGTACAGTTCAGCACAAGCCGGTCAGCAGGCAAATCCATCATGGTAAAGCAGCAGGAGGCAGTGAACATAACCGGCAAGATCATGCTGCAAATGCTGGGCAGCGGCCTGGTGTTGTATCACCGCACCGCCGGATTGCCGAAAGTAATAGGCCAGGCAGATTTCGATATAAATATGGACCTGCGCGCCAAAGACCGCATCCATACTTTCCAATCCAGCCTTTTTGTGGGCCTCACCGGCGGGCAGGCTGCCATCAATGGCGTAGAAATGGCGCTCACTACCGGCATGGGCCTGGCAGACATCCGGCCCATCACTTACGAGAACGGAGACCCGTACCTTGACAACGGCCGGTTGTGGTATACCATGTCCATCCGCGGACGGGCTTTGCCGCATCATCTACAGGGCGTGTTCAGTATGAATCCCACCGTGTTTGATGTAAAGCTGGAAGGTATTATCCTGTTTGACCGGAACGATGGTTTGCTGCGCAATGAAGTGGCCTCTCATATTTTTTACGACAGGAAGGATGCCATTTGGCGCGGCATTACCACCGGCTTCAGCGCTTACGCCAACCCCGGTAAGGAAAAGAAACAGCTGCTGGCCGTAGAAAGCAAAAGAGACCCCCGCTTTGGTTTTTCGGTGATGCACGCGGCGCCCTTCGGCATTGTAGGAGATATTGAAGACCCGCATATTGTGTATGATAAAGACGCCCGGAAATGGCGCATGCTGACCTGTGTGAACCAGAACGGCGGGTACAAGGCCGTTATCCTGGAATCAGACCACTGGAACAAAGATTACCGGCAAATAGCCGGGCCGGTCACGCATAATTCCACCGGCACCTCCATACAAAAGATCAACGGCCGGTATTATTGTTTCTCCGGCAGCTCCGAACGGCAGATCTTCATCTACACTTATCCCGGCCTGAAAGAAGCGGGCACTTTAAAAATGGACCTGCCGCCCTGGGACGATACCGCCAATACAAGGGTATGGCCCAACGTGGTGCAAATGCCGGAAGGATACCCTTTCCCGTTTGTGGCATTGATGATGGACCGGTTCAACTATCCCGGCCTGAAAGGGCCTAACTGGACGTACGGGGCCATCTACCTGTACCACGGGCATTAGGAAAATCCCCTGATTTTCCCTAACTTTTCACAGCAGAGCGCCGGCCGTTCCTGGACCAGTGAATACAAGCGGCCCCAAAAGCCCCAACAGCCAGCACAAAACCAAAGCCGAACAGTACAGACTTCAGGGTAGTGAAAATGGCCACCAGTTGATGCATGCCCCCGTCCTGGTGGAACAGGTAATAAGCAAAGCTCGTGTTTTCCAGCAGGTCAAACAGTGCGCAAAAGATCATGGCGGCACGGTACACCCTGTAAAAAGCGGTCCCTTTCCAGTATCCAGCCAAAGCGAGGAAAAAATTCAGGTAAATGAACGGGAAGAAAAAGTCCACTATGTAAAAGCTCCGGAGATATTTTCCCGGATCGTAACGTGGTGCGGCTGCCTGTACATACCCATGGTCAAAAAAGCGGCCGCCGTATTCCGCCAGGGAATGGATGCTGCTGTCAGGCTGCAGGTGGGAGTCAATAATGTGGGTAACGGTATCGCCGGCATGAAAATAACCGTACGGTTTGATCCACTCGAAAAGCAATACCCACACAATAAAAAGAACAGTGAAAATGATCAGTTTGGGGGAAAGGAGGGGCGGTTTCATGGCAAGGAATTTATCCAAAGGTATCTTTTTCTATTTAATCCCAAATAATATGAAAACATATGACAACAACGGGTTGCGCTCCTATTGGAGGCTGTTGGGCCGTACTACGGCTTTCGGCAACGGTTCCTGGTTTTCCCGTGTATTGCGCTGGTTCCAGACGGGCATCAAGCTGGTAGGCCTCATCCTGGAAGACGCGGGCATTGAGCTGCTTTTCCTGCTGGCCTTCTGGTTCATTGTTACCAAAATGGGGCAGGGGCGGGACCTGGTGGTGAGCCTCTTTGAGCCTGACAGTATCTATGGCCTGGACCGTATCGGTTTCACCGTGCTCAGCGCCATCAGCTTCTCCGTCTCCATGTGGATCATTCCCGCCTTTTTGCTGGAGCAGCGAGACAGGGTAAACAAAGGCCACCGGTTCTATGTATCCATTTTCAAACGGCATTTGTTTTTCGTACACCGCATCCTGCCGCTGATCCCCTTCTGGCTGCTGGCCTATGTGCTGTTCAACGGGAAGTATATGTGGCTGCTGTTCACAGGCCTCTCCCTGCTGCAGCTGGGCATGCTGTTCCTGTACAATGAACGGGTAAAGCCGGCGGCGGGGAAGTGGTATACCATGGCGGTGGCCGTGCTGCTGCTGGCGGCCGTATCCTGGTTTGCGGTGATCTACAAGCGCCAGTACAATGAGGCCAAGGTAATGCTGGTGATCATCTTCTACCTCCTTGCTTTTCTCATGCACAACATTTACCGGTATGTAGACGGGCGGCTTATTGAAGAGAACATGAAAACGGAGAACGATGTGATCAGGCCCTACCGCCGCTACTGGATCAACAGCACGGTGTATACCGTTATACTGGTGGCGCACGTGGTAGCCGTTATCATGCTGTTCAATGCCTCCGGCCGGTTTGACCTGGCGCCCGAATCCACGCTGCTGTACCTCTTTTCGCTCTATATTTTTATTATTGACCTGGTAGTGTATTTCGTGAACGTGAGCAGCCAGCGGAAATTCATTGCCACCTGCCTGGTGGTGCTGCTGGTCATTGTCATAGCCATCAGCCGCTCCGTAAACCTCAACCTGCGGCACTATGCCATGGATGCTATTGAAGACACCTCCATACTCACGGGGGCGGACCGGCTTCGTTTTGAAGACCGCTTCCGGCAGCTGAAGCAGGAAATAGAGGCCAATACATCTGGCCAGCCATACCCCATTGTGCTGGTAGCGGGCGAGGGCGGCGGCTCCCGCGCGGGCATGTGGTTCAGCGAGAACCTGATCAACTTTGACTATTATACCCGGGGCAATTTCCGCAAGCATATCTTCTCCATTTCTACCGTGTCCGGCAGCTCCGTAGGCGTAAGCACCACGTATGCCTTCTGGGAGCAGCCGCAGCCGGGAGACAGTGTAGACCCCAAATGGCTGGAACTGCCGGCCAGGGTGTATAACAACAACTTTGTAGGCAGCTCTATCAGCGGCGTGCTGCTCACAGACCTGTGGAAACTGCTGAACCCCTTCACCTATAGCCGGCGGGACAGGAATACCGCCCTGCAGGAAGAAGAGGCCTATCACACCCAGCGCGCCTGCCTGGCCATTATGGAAGGCAGGCCGGTCAATAACCACGAAAACATTCCACTGGCGCAGCAAACGCTCCGGCGGGATTTTATGAGCTTCTTTTATACCAAAGAGAACGGCAAGCTGGCGCTGCGGAAAGACAGGCCGCTGGCCTTCCTCAACACCTGCCGCAGTAACGACGGCCGTCGCGGCATCTTCTCTCCCGTGCAGCTCGGTAACGATTATTTTAACGATGCCGTAGACATCACCGGTTACCTCTATGAAGATGCCGTGTGCGATTGTGACGGCAAAATGCTTTGCGGTACCTACAAAAAGAACATCTCCCTCGGCCAGGCCTGCAATACCAGTGAACTGTTCCCGATATTCAGCGCCCCGGCCTATATAGACAGCCTGGGCAGTTTTGTGGACGGCGGCTATCACGAGAACACCGGCCTGAAAACCACGCTGGACGTTTACCAGAAGCTGAAGGACATGCTGGGCAAAGACAGCGTGCACGGCGCCTACAGGATCTACATCGTTTACCTGAAAAACGGTTCAGGAGAAAAGCACCTCTACAAATCCCTCTCCTCCGAAGTACCGCTGGTGCTGCCGCTGAAAGCGCTCTCCGCCCAGCCTTTCCAGGGCAGCGCTTCTTACTTTGAAGAACGCGCCCGCTTTGTTGACCGGAGAGACCCGCTGGTGAGCTACATTGAAGTAGGGCTTAACAACCGCCTGGTGGTGGATGAGAACACCTCCGCCTACGCAGACCCGGACAGCATGCGGCTGGAAAAGGAAATATTGAGGGACCTGCGGAGCTATTCGGATGATGACAGGAAAGATACCGTGCTGAATTTTCCGTTGGCCAGGTGGCTGTCTAACGCCGTTATCCGCAGAATGAGGATGAACGCTTCGTTGTATGACCATCCCAACACGGGCCTGACGGCCTTGCTGGAAACAGTGAACAAGGTAGCGCATGTCAACACGCCCTCTTTGGAGCCGTTCCGCAGGCTGAAACCTGCTGCGGGCCGCCAGATGGCAGGCAGGGAATTGATAGCGCGTTAAGGAGGAGCGGGGTGTTATTTGATGATCTCGAAAAAACGTTCGCCGCGTACAAGGTCATTGGGCGTACCCGCGGCAGACAGCTCCCATTGCAATACCCCGTTCAGCCAGATCCTGCTCAGGAACAGGGAGGCGCCCGGCCGCTGAAACTCGCAGGTAATAGTGTCTGTTTCAGCGCTGTTCCACTGAATGAGGGTTTGCGGGCGGGCTTCTTTTACCGTATTGGGAAATATACGGAGCAGGTGCTCGTTCCTGGGCGCGTTCTCTTTTAACTCAAAATTCTTTGGAAGGTCACGGGAAGAGGAGTACACCGGTACCTTTTCGCCGTTCACGATATAGAACAGCTGAATGTCTTCAGCATGGTATGCGCCGGTCTGCGGGTCCAGCAGGTCCCGCCCTTGCGTGTCTGATACTTTGAGGGTGAAATCAGTATCGATCACCACCGGCCCGTCTTTTTTCTTGCAGGAGAAGAGGAGGGCGGCAAACAGGCATAATGGGAACAGGTGTTTATTTTTCATGAGGCGGCATTTTCAGATGCGGGTATTGTAAAAGTATGGATTTTTGCCGCAGTGAATTGTTAAATGATCATTATGTATTGCAGGGCGGGCCATATCGCCTTGTGCATCATTTTTTTAACACGGCATGAAAATACTTTCGTATATTCGTACCGTTAGATTTTATATCGCTGCCTATAGAAGCGCCCATCGCTTTGTTGTGAGACAAATGAGCCCTATTCTTCATTCCTTCAACAGCAGCACCCGGTTTTCATCATTCAACACGCATCCGAAAAAGAAGGTCCCTGTAATCCGCCAGGGGCACTGTATCCGCGTTCCCCCCGAAAGGGAGGCCCATTACGCGTTACCGGTACTGATCTGCCGGCGATAGCGCGTATGCATCAATGACCGTTGCCGTGGCATACCGCCGCCGCGTAGGGCAACCTATGTTTGGTCAATCATTTTGTTAACTAATAATTTTAACCATGAGTAAACATTCCATTCAAGTCACTTCCATTTACTGCAACGCTACCTCAGAGTCAGGCATCACATCGGGAGATGAAGTATACCTGGTGTGCCAGGCAGACGGCGGTTTGCCTATCCGCGTACCCGGCGGCGTCAATGCAAGCGAGAACATGAAAAAAGGAGACACCTGGAAGCCGGACAACCTTGTGCTTAACTTTGAATACGAGGTGCTGGTCACACTCTGGGACCATGACCTGAATTATGACCCCAACCTCGCCACCTACCTCCAAAGCAACGATTTTCAGCCGGGTATCGGCTCCGGCTCCAAGCGCCTCTCTAACCTGAACGGGGCGGATTACACCATCTCGTATACTTACATTGACTAACATCAAAAAATACCATCATGAACGATACACTGAAAATACAACTGGCCAATTATGTGGGTGCTTACCAGTCCATCGCCGCCCCTGCGCCGGCAGAACGCCCCGCCAACCCCGTATTGACCGAGAATGAAAAGAAGGTGTTGATAGAAGCGGAAAAAGCCTGGGCCACCTATAGCAGCTCGCCGGAAGGTAAAAAGGAACTGGCGGCGGTAGAAAATATGGAGCTGCCGGAACTGCAGGCATATGTAGCCGGGTTGCCAGACAAGCCGGTATTCAGCAAACTGATCAAATGGATCAGGTCTTTAGACCTCCCGGACAGCAGTTTTTCAATAGGCCTGACCGTGGAGGCGGAGCTGATCATCGGGTTTACCGCTACGCTGGGCGTTGCGGTGGGCATAGGTAATTCCGCGGGCGTGCAGTCTTGCGAATTTTTGTCCGTGTCATTGGAGGCAGGCGTGCAGGCCGGGGTGCTGGCAGGCGTGCAGTTCGGGCTGTGGAACCAGGCGCCGGCCAACCTCGGCGGGAACGCAAATGGCATTGAGCTGGACCTGGGCGCTGACATAGAGTTCAGCGGCGCCCTTTATTTCAACCTTTCCGGCCTGCGGGGCGTTACCTTAACAGTGGGCGTAGGCGTGGAAGACGGTATAGCGTTGGTGGAGACCTATACGTTCATTTTGGGAGACCAGGGCGTAGACCCTTATATTAAACCTGTTGTGCAGCCCAGGAAGAGCAACTTCCTGATCATTGAAAGTTTAAAATGCGTGCATCCGTCAAATGACGGCGCGGGAGATGAGAACGAGGTCTATTTTATTTTCCAGGCAGACGGGGATACAGCATACCCTTACCCTACGTACGATTATTTTTCCATGAAAGAAGGAGATACCTGGAACTGCGGCCGCTCGGTATGGTTCAATTCCAGCGTGGCGGTAACGGTGTATGACGAAGATGGCACCAGTGATGATGATGTGGTGGGCACCTTCAGCATCAGCCTTTCCCAGCTGGCGCTGAACAAAAGCATCACCTTTAAAAGCACGAAAGATTATTCTTCCGGGCTGGACAAGGTGGAGTATACCATCAACGTGAAGCTGATTGCCCAGAACGTTCCGCACAAAACGGAGTAGCAACAGATACTTTTTTGTATAACAAGGCCGGCCCCTGCGCAGGTATGAAGACGTTTGGAACAGCGCCTCATGCCAAGCAGGGGCCGGCCCCTGATATTTAGTCCCTAACGGAACAGGTGAACGGTGGCGCCTACTTCAAAAGCGCCGTCTACATAGTTCTTGATGCCGCCTGTTTGCGCATTGTACAGCGCCTGTATCTGTACGGTTTTCAGGATGTTGAAACCCAGGCCCGCGGTGATGCTTTCAGAGGTATGGTACATGCCCATTACGCTGGCCACATTGTTCAGGAAGCAGATCTGTACGCCCGCGTCCAGTATATTGTCATATCCCTTCACGCCGCGGTAGCTTACTTTGGGCTCAATGCGGCTGATGGCGCCGGGTAACGTAAACCGGTAAGAGGCTGCTGTGAAGAACACGCTGCCGCCGTTCACGCCCAGGTCTTTCCCGGTAAAAAGGGCCCGTACGTTAGGCAGGGCGGCCTGCAGGGTCCACGGCCCGTCTGTATAGGCCATACCATATTCCGCTTCAAAATAATCGTCTCGCCGGTTAAAGGCCCCCAGTGAGGGGTCTGTTGCGTCGCCATCTACATGCTCGTAGTTCAGCCGCTGTACGTTAAAAACAAAAGAAAGCCCGAAGTGCAACCGCTGGCCGCGGGCGCCCAGTGGCAGGTGGTACGCATAGGTGAGCCCTATGCGGGTGCGGTTGATCAGGCCTGCCTGGTCATTGAACACGTTAACGCCTGCGCCAACCCGGTTGGTCATTGCACCGTCTGCCGTGAAAAAAGCGGTTTTTGGCGCGCCTTCCATGCCGCTCCATTGGCGGCGGTAAGCCGCGTTCACATGCATGCCGGTGTCTATGCCGGCCATGGCGGGGTTGGCGAGGTACTGGTTCTGGTACCATTGCGTGCCTGAAGGCTGCAGCAGCGCCGGCGCCTCTCCAAGGCTTTGCGCCACGGCCTGGTTAACGCATGCCGCTGAAAACAGCAGCATGCAGAAGAAGCGTATATATATCGGTGTTGTGATCAAGTTTTTCATTTTGCTGAACGTTTAATGGATTATTGACTGTCCCTTACAATGGTGATATAACCCTTTGCCGAGGCTTCTCCGCCGTTAATGGTCAGGATGTAGTAGTAGGTGCCTTCCGCCAGCGGGCTGCCGTTTACGGTACCGTCCCACTCGTTGCTGTAGTTCCTGCGCTGGTACACCAGGCGGCCGGAGCGGTCAAATATTTTCACCTCATTGTTGGGGTAGCTGTCCAGGTTGCGCACCACCCAGCGGTCGTTCCGCCCGTCCCCGTTCGGCGTCAGTATATTGGTGGCGTCTACTTTAAAGTCGTTCACCACGGCAATGCTGATGCTGGCGGCGGCGGTGCAGCCGGCGGCGTTGGCGCCGGTCACTTCATACGTAGTGTTGGCCTGCGGCCTTATTTCCAGCACGGCGCTTTGCTGCCCGCTGATAATGCCGGGCGCGTCCGCCCACTGGTAGGTGCTGCCGCCGGAAGCGGTGAGCCTTACAACATCCCCTTTGGATACGCTGGCGCCTTTATCGCTGGTAATGCTGATGGCCGGCGGGCTGGTTACCGTAATGGTGAAGCTGCGGCGCAAGGTGTCTGTACCGCCGTTAGCCGTGCCGCCGTCATCTTTGATGGTAAGGGTAACGGTTACGTTGCCTGGTGCGGTGCCCGCCTTCAGCTGGTAGCTCAGTACGTTGGCGGTGTTGACGGTGAGCAGGTCAAACACGTTCTGGCTGGCCACGGCCGTAATGGTATACGTTTGCGCCGGTTCTGCTGCGGATGCGCCGGTGAGCTGCACGGTATGTGTTTCTGTATCTGCGCAGCGGCTCACGTTCGCAACAGGGTCCAGCGTGGGCGCCTGGTTCACGAGGCGTACCTGTACGGTTACCGGTACGGGAGCGCTGGTGTTCAGACCGTCACTTACCGTAATACCGAGCGTTACCGTGGTGCCGCCCAGCGGGCCCAGCAGGTTTACATCTTTTACCCGCAGCATGCCGGTGCCGGTAAGCTCCAGGGCGCCGCCGGAGCCGTCTGTGGCAACGGCCCAGTTCTGCAGGGCATCTGTGCCCGCGGTGGCTGCTACCTGGCCTATTTCAGTGCCGGCAGGGCTGTACTGGTCCACGGTGAAACTTTGGCCGGCGTTGATCACGGGGGCGGTAGCATCGTAGGTGAAGGAAACGGTGTTGGAAGCATCGTTGCCGTTGCCCGCAATGTTTTCCGCAACATTGGCCGGCAGGGTTACGCTTACAGCGCCGTCTGCCGCAGGGGTGATCTCCGCGGTGTAAGTAATGTTGTCAGTTGTTTGCAGGCCGGAGGCAGCGCCGTTGGTAACAGTAATGTCTGTGGCCGCCAGGCTGCTCACGGCTTCGCTGAAGGTGAGCGTTACGGTTACCGGCGTGTTCACGCGGCCGGTGGAGGAGGCCGTGAGGGTAACGGTGGGGCGTTGAGTGTTCACGAACACGCCGCTGGTATTGCCGGCATTGTTCAATGCCAGCGCGGCGTTGTTACCCGCGGCGTCTTGTATGGTAGCGCTGTTCAATAGGAGGCTGTTGATAGTGATGCCGTCCATGTCCAGGTCACCGTTTTGCACGGTGTAGCGGAAGGTGAGGGCGTTGGTGCCGGTGCCGCCGGTATAGGCGGCTGTTACGGCCGCAGCGCCAATGGTAATGCCAATGCCCGGTGTACCGCCGGTGGTATTAACGGTAACGTTCTCGCTGAAATGCACGGTGAGGTCAAGATGTTGCCCCGTGCCGTAATAGCCATTGGCCGGTACGTCTACGGAAGTAACGGCGGGCGCCGTGCCATCATACGTATAGGAGATCACGTTAGATGCCTGGTTGCCGTTATGGCCAATGTTAACAGCCACGTTGGCCGGTAGGTTGATGCTGACCGCTCCCTCCGCCACAGGCGTTACCAGTACGGTGTACGTGATGTTATCCGAAGTTAGCAGGTTGCTCAGGGTGGCGTTGGTAACGGTGAAATCTGCCGCCGCCAGGCCTGTTACCGCTTCGCTGAAGGTAGCGGTAAGCGTGAACGGTGCGTTGATGGACGGTGTGCCGGAAAGCACCACGGTGGGAGCAACGGTGTTCACGAAAACCTGGCTGGTGTTGCCAACATTGTTCAACGTGAGCACTGCATTGTTGCCTGCCATATCTTGTATGGTGCCGCCGTTCAGCTCCAGGTTGCTGCCAATGGTAATGCCATCCATGTCCAGGTCCCCGTTCTGCACGGTATAGCCGAACGTGAACTCGCTGTTCATGCTGCCGCCGGTGCGCGTAAGCTGCCGGGTAGTGGAGCCAATGGTGACGGAGAGGTGGGGAAATCCTGTTATCTGCACAGTTTCACTGAATATGACCTTAAATACCAGTACGTCATTTACCTTGTAGTAGCCGTTGGCAGGAACGTTCACCGCGTTGACTACCGGCGTTACGGCATCTACGAATACGCCCGTGGTGGGCTGTATGCCCGTGAGCGCAGTAGCGGCGTTGTTCCCGGCCTCATCGCGCAGGGTGCCGCCGTTCAGCTGCAGCTGCGTGCCAGCAGTGATGCCGTCTGCGTCCGTTTCACCGTTCTGCACGGTGTAGGAGAAAGCCAGGGCGGCAGTGCCCGAGCCGCCGGTATAGAGGGCCTGCACGGTGGCGGCGCCAATGGTTACCGGCAGGGAAGGAGTGCCGGTTACCGATACGCCCTCATTGTAATTGACGGTGAAGGTCAGTGCGTCCCCGGCGGCGTAAGTGCCATTGGCCGGTACATTGACCGAGCTTACAGCGGGGGCCGTATCGTCATACATAACGGTGAGCGTATTGGAGGCCTGGTTGCCGTTGCCGCCGATATTTTGCGCCGCGTTGGCCGATACGCTGAAGGAGAGCATTCCGGGCACTGCAGGTATTGCCAGCGCCGTATAGGTGATATTGTCCGTGGTTTGCAGGTTGCTGAGGGTAGTATTGATAGAGGTGAAGTCTCCCGCCGTAAGGCCGGTAACCGCTTCACTGAAAGTAACGGTGATGGTGAACTGCTGGTTCACGGCAGCGGCGGCGGTAGATAAGGTGACGGTGGGAGACGCTGTGTTCACGAACACATTGTTGGTGGGAGATACATTCTGCAATGCAGGTTGAAGATCGTTCCCCGCCCCGTCTTTCATAGTACCGCCGTTCAGTACTATATTAGTTCCCAGTGTAATGCCGTTCATGTCCATATCACCGTTCTGCACGGTGTAGGAGAATATGTGCGCGTTGGTGCCGGAGCCGCTTACGTAAGCGGCCTGTACGGTAGCGCTGCCAAGTATCAGATCAAGGTAGGGCGTGCCGGTTACGGTCACATTTTCGTTGTACTGTACTGTAAAACTGAGCGCATTGCCACTCTTGTAGTACCCGTTGGCAGGTACGCTTACATTGGCAACAGCGGGCGCGGTAAGATCTATTGTCCAGTTATGGATGGCGGGTGTTGCGTCTATATTGCCGGCGGCGTCTATGGCCCTTGCGGAGAACGTATGTGCGCCTTCGGCCAGGCCCGTAAAGGTAAGGGGGCTGGTGGCCGGCGTAAAGGCGCTGCCGTCCAGTTGGGCCTCAAACGTGCCGGGCGGCTCGCTGGATGTGAAGACGAAAGTAGCCGTGGTACTATTGGTGATGGCGGGAGGGGCTGATGTGATGGTGGTAGCAGGTACTGTTTCGTCTAACAGTATTTGATCTTGCAAGGGCGTCACATTTCCGGCCGCATCCTTCAGCCGCATATACACCGTTTTTGTCCCGTCTCCGGCAGAGAGCGTCCACGGGGTGCTGGCGGCCAGCGGTGCATAAGCGCTCCAGGTAACGTTGTCATTTGAAAAGCTGGTGGTATAGTTGGGAGCTGTGCCATCCGCGGTAATGGCGAGCGTAACATCAGGGTCATTGGTAGCGGCTGCGCCGCTGTTAACAGATAAGGTGCCGGTAGGGGCCGTTTTATCTATCGTGTACGTTTCACCGAGGGCATACGGAACATTCGTTACGATATTGCTCATCCCGTTACCGGTTACATCAAGGCGCAGTGTGCCGTCTCCGCTGCCGGTATTGACGGTAACGGCATAGGTATTACCGATCCCGGTAACGCTGGCTATGCTGGCGGCTGTAATGCCGCCGGCAGTAAATAAGGAAAACGCCGAAGAGGTCACATTGGTGGCTGCCCCGCTGAAGGTAACCGTGAAATGCACGGTAGCGGCGTTGGAAGGGTTAGTACCTGCTCTTGTAGAACCGGTTACGGCAATGCCCGGCGGGCTGAGCTTTACCAGGCGGCCGCCGGTGGAGGAACTGCCGTCGCCAACAAATACCTCTCCCTTGCTGTTAACGGCCAGGCCCCAGGGCACTGCCAGCCCGTCTATACTCATGCCGCTCAGCAGCACATCGCCTGTCGGTTGTGTTATATTCGCGCGCTTCACTACCCGGTAGTCAGTGCCATTATATTCCGTTGTATAAAAGTTGCCGTCACCATCAATGGCGATTGCGCTGAAAAACTCGCCGGAGGCCACAACAGTAGAGGTGGTATAGCCGCTAGCTGCGTTCATGCGTATGATCTGGCCGTTATTGTTCTCATGAAGGTCCAGTACATAGTAGTTATTTGCCGCATCCGCTATCACCCCCCAGGGCCAGGTTGTGGTGGCGCCGGGGTGGACGGTGATGGGAAGTGTTAGCCAGGTGCCAAGCTGGTCTTCCTGACCTTGAGGCCAGGCCCTCAAGCGGTGCCTGTCTGGTGCAAAAACATATTCAATGGCCATCAGGGTATTGTCAGACCGCATGCCGAGTGCTGAGAACCAGGCGCCGCTTTGTATCATCTGGGGCGTGTAAGTGCCACCTGCTCCAGGGGTCAGTTTGATGATCTCCCAATTGTTGGACGGGTTGGGGTTGGTCACAAACACCACGCCGGCGTCATTAACGGCAATGCCCCAGGGCAGCCTGCCCGGCCCGTTGGCCAACTGGTCGTAAATGACGGTGGGCGTGCCTGTGCCGTTGGTGTATTTGGCTATTTCACAAGTGGTGCCGTTGTAGCGTACCACGTAAACATTATCATTGTTGTCGCAGGCCACCGCTGAGTAGTATCCCCCGGTTTCCATGATCGTTTGCGTGTATTGCGCGCGGGCGGTGCCGCCCAGCAGGCATCCGAATGTAAACAGTAATAATAGCCTGATGTACGTGGTAAAAATTTGCAGCATAGTAGTTTTTTAAATACAGAGAAATGGGTTTTGCCAGCCTGATACACTGCCGTTGTGTATTTCTTCCAGCTCCTTTGCATCGAAGCGCATGCCTTTTCCCTGGTCAAGAATGATCTTATGTATCTGATGGTTGCGTGTTGCGATCTTGATAATGCTGGGCGCGGGTAATGCAAAGCCGGAGGCAGGGTAGAAGTTCTTTTCGCCACAGGGGCCGTTGATGACGCCGGTGCGCAATTGCTGCTTCACCGTGTCCCAGTCTTTTTTTTGCGCATGTGGTAATAGCTCCTTCCATATCAGCCCTGCTTCATAGCCCATCAATGCATAGATGTTGGCGGGTTGCTGTGCCAGCTGTTCAAACTGCCTCACAAATACCTGGTTCACCTTGTTCTCATCTTCCCGCATCCATAAACTGGAAGTGTATATTTCCAGGTCTGTATGCCTGATGTCGTCCAGTATATCATCATAGGCCATGGTTTCATGTACCAGCAGCGGGACCTTTTTATGAAAGCCGCTGGCCATCCATTGCTGGAAAAAAAGCCGGCCCATGCTGCCGCAGAATATGGCATACACATAGGGTGGCGGTCCTTTTGCGAGCGATGCAAAAAAAGCGCCGAGTTCCATCTTATATGGATCGTTTTCGTCAAAAGGCAACACCGTCAGTTGTAGTTCCTGCCCTCCCGCGGAAATGGTGCCCTGCCGGAAGGCGCCGTTGAAGTGATAGCCTGCCTCGTACACCGGCATGACCATGTGGCCGCCTCCGCCGAACGTGCTTGCCGCCCATTTGCCGAGCGCGTACTGCGATTGCCACAACTGGTGGGACGCATAAAACACGTCGGGGCTGAGATAGGGGAAATGCGGTACATACTCTCCCAGGTCAAAAAAGAAAGCCGGCCGCCGCTCTTTTTCAATGAGCGGTATAATGCCCGGCACAGCTTTGTAGCTGATAAGGCCAGACAGGATATCCACCCGGTTAAAAAAGAGCAGCTTGCGGGCGGCGGCTTCCGTGGTCTTCATGCCACCCATTTCCGTGTACTCCTGCACAAACTGAACGGTATGCTGCCGCGCAGGGTCAAGCCCCATGCCCAACAGCCAGCCTGTGAACAGGTGGTGCGCATAGTGCGGATAAATACCGGAGTAGGGGCTTAGAAAGCCAACTGTAATGGCAGGGACCATGAAGCGCTGATCTTGGTAATTAGGGTGATACGTTGTATGATCAGCTTCTGGGAGGGAAAATGCCTGCCGTAGCGATCAGGTAATTCATGGCCAGGTACGGGTCCTGGATGTTGAAGGGCTGGCTGCCGCCGGCCATGCTGATGCCTATTGTGCCGCTTGTTTTGCCAGGCGCCAGCGTGGTGGTATTGTCCTGCTTGCCATACGCCCTTACCGTAACAGCGTTAGGGCCGCTGCCTATTACGGGCACTTGCGCGGGCACCAGGTCCGCGGCCGGAATGTTGGTGCTGCCATTGGCCGTGCTGGCGGAAGGCGTTACGCTCAGCCCGCTGGGGTCCGCTATGTGGTTGTGCGCAGGCATGTTGGTGATCAGCAGCGTGGTCGTAGTGGTGCCGGCCATTTGACCCAGTACATAGTTGGGAAGGCCGGGGCCCTGGCCAATACCGATGGGCGCGCGGCCCCTGAGGTCAGGCAATGCAAAAGTGGTTTGGCCGTCTCCGCCATAAGTAGTGCCCAACAGGGAAAACAACGCGGAGTTCTGGGCAATGGACAAGAGTTGTCCCTGGCAGAAAGCCCAGCCCCTGATAGCAAAATTGCCGCCGAAAATGCAGATAAGTGCAAGGTAAGGTTCCATAGATCATTTGATTAAGGAGTAAACAATATCTTTTTCCAAAAGCGATTGTTCTGCTTACATGATTTCAGCTAAAGACATCCTGGAAGACTGCTACAGAGAGGTAGAAATTCCTCTGCAGAGAGTTTGGTATTAATTCTTATAGGTTACTGGGCAACCGGGAAAACATTAGACTTCTCAAGGGTCAAATTGTGAAATGATGATCAAATATAGGGCATATCTTCATTTTTACAGGAAAAATATTTATGTCAATTGAAATATCGCTGCAGGAGCGGTGGCCCGCTCCCGCAAAATCAGCCCGTACTGCAAATTCTGATAATTCTATTATATTTATGCAAATTCCACTGTTACACAGTAGTCATGTAAACGGGCTCAATGCTATACCAATCACATAGTGACCAGCAATTGTTAGGCATGTTGAAGGCGGGTGACCGGGAGGCCCTGAACGAAATATACAAAAGGTACCAGGGCATCCTTTACAGCCACGCCTATAGGCGCTTTCCAGACAGGGAAGAGGTGCGTGACGTGGTGCAGGACATCTTTGTTTCCCTCTGGCATAACCGCGAGCAACTGCAGGTCACCACCAGCCTGGCCGCCTACCTGTATACCTCCGTCAGGAACAGGCTGCTGAACATCATCCGCCATCAGAAAGTGCATGATACCTTTGCCCGCTCCCTGCAGCAATTTATAGAAGAAGGAGAGAACATTACAGATGAAAAGCTCCGGGAAAAAGAGCTGATACGCCTTGTGGAGCAGGAAGTAGCCGCCTTGCCCGCGCAGATGCGGCTTATTTTTGAAATGAGCCGCCACCTCAACATGAGCCACCAGCAAATAGCGGAAGAGCTGTCTATCAGCCCCCTGACAGTGCGCACCCAGGTCAGGAACGCGCTGCGTATTCTCAAGGTGCGGCTGGGCGCCCGCGTTTTTTCCATTTTCTTCTGATTTTTTTTCAGATCGTATACCCCCTCCCTTTCAGTAGCGTGTCATATAAGTGTACAGCGGGCAAAATGCCCATTCCACGATGAAGAACGCCAAAGAACTGCTAGATAAATACCTTTCCGGGCAAGCTACCAGCGAAGAAAAAGCGCTGGTGGAAAGCTGGTACCTGCAACAGGGCCTGCCGCCCTCAGACCTCACCGCGCAGCAGATGCAGGAAGAATATGAACATGGCCTGCAAGACCTCCAGGCACGGTTGCCGCGCACAAGACGCCTCTGGCCGCGCTGGGCCGCGGCCGCGGCAGTATTGCTGGGCATTGCCGCAGGGCTGTACTACCTGGCCCCCGGCGGGCAACCGGCCGCGCCGGCAGTGGCCACGTATTTGCCGGAAGCTAACATACCGCCCGGCGGCAACCAGGCCGTGTTGACGCTGGCCAGCGGCAAAAAGGTGAGCCTGGCGGATGCCCCCATCGGCCGCCTTGCCAGCGAAGAAGGCCTGCATGTAGATAAAACGGCGGAAGGGGAGCTGCTGTATTCCGGCGCGGATAGCCCCGCGGATGGCCCGGAAACTTACAATACCATTACCACGCCGCCCGGCGGACAATACCAGGTAACGTTGCCCGATGGCAGCCGCGTATGGCTGAATGCCGCATCCAGCCTGCGTTACCCCGTCAGGTTCCTGCAGCATGCCAGGCAGGTGGAACTAAGCGGGGAGGCCTACTTTGAAGTGAACAAACAAACAGGGCAGGTGGGCAACGCCGCCGTAAAACGCCCCTTCCTGGTACAGGCACGCGGGCAGCAGGTAGAAGTATTGGGCACGCACTTTAACATCAACGCCTATACGGAAGAAGGCGCTATCAGGACCACCCTGCTGGAAGGATCGGTGCGGGTGCGGAACACGCCCGGCCAGCCGGTGCTGCTGCAACCCGGCCAGATGGCCGTTAACGGCGGCGGGCAGGAGGCCATACGGGTGATGGCGGCAGATGTGAATGATGTAATGGCATGGAAGAAAGGCCTGTTCATTTTTAACAATGAGAACATCAGGGATATTATGACCAGGCTTGCCCGCTGGTACAACATTGAAGTACGATACGAAGGGGATATGACCGGCGTGGCCTTTCAGGGTAACTACCAGCGTTCACGGGACCTTGTGAACCTGCTGAGGACCATTGAGCAAACCAATAGCGTCCGTTTTAAAATTGAGGGCAATAAAGTTACGGTAATCAAACAATAGAAGAGCTGTTCAATAGCTGTTCATGCTGCACAGGAGGCGGCATGCGGGGCTTTTATTTTTCAAAAATTCCAGGAGTGTTATGAAACTGAGTTTTACTTTTTTCCTGAGCGTCCTTTTGCTGGCCGGCGCACAGGGGTTCTCACAACAGGTCAGCATCCGCGTAAAGAATGCGTCTATCAAAGAAGTGTTCTACCAGCTAACGGAGCAAACCGGCCGCAACTTTATTGCAGACGCAGCGTTGCTGAAAAACCTGAAACCGCTTACGCTCGAGTTCAGCAACACGCCGCTGAAAGAGGTACTGCAAAAGTGTTTCAGCGGGGAAGCGGTAGATATCATTTTTAATGATGACTACAAAACCGTGGTGATCCGCAGAAAGGCGGCGGCCGCTCCAGGCCAGGCGCCGCCGCAGCAAAAGAACGTGACCGGCCGGGTCACCAGCGCCAAAGGGGAGCCGCTGCCCGGTGTCAGCATCAGGGTGAAGAACACGGCCAGCGCCACGGTAACGGACGCTGCCGGTGCCTTCCGTATTGCGGCCGGTGATGATGCGGTGCTGATGTTCTCTTTCATCGGGTTTTCCCCGAAAGAGGTGGCCGTTAACGGCGCCGCTGCACTGGAGGTGGTGCTGGAAGAGCAGCAGAAAGCCCTGGGAGAAGTGGTGGTGATCGGGTACGGAGAGCAGAGCAGCAAAAAGGTAACCACCGCTATTTCCAAGATAGGCGGCGCGGCCATGGCGCGGCAGCCGGTATCAACACCGGGCGAAGCGCTGGCGGGGCTGGCCCCCGGTATACAGGTACAATCTGCCAGGGGCGGCTACCCGGGAGAACCGCCTACTATCAGGATACGTGGCGTGGGCTCGCTGGGCACCAGCAGCGATCCGCTGTACGTGGTAGATGGCTACCCCCTGCAGGAGTCTACCCAGTTCGACCTCATCAACCCGGCAGACATTGAGTCCGTTGAGCTGTTGAAAGACGCGGCCTCCGCGGCTATTTACGGTTCCAGGGCGGCCAACGGCGTGGTGATCGTGACCACTAAAAGAGGCAAGGCAGGTAAAGCGGCGTTCAATCTCTCCGCTTACACCGGCATGCAGCAGATCGCTAAAAAGGTAGACCTGCTGCGCCGCGATGAATATATCGATTACGCAAAATTTGCGGCGCGCCTCCGCAACGTAACCTATCCCGCCGTATTTGATACAGACCCGCAGAGCCTGCCGGATGTAGACTGGCAGGATGTGATCTTCCGGCAGGCGCCTATTTCCGACTTCCAGCTTTCCGCGCGGGGCGGTTCTGAAAAGGCGCGCTACTCTGTGTCTGGCGGCTATTTTGATCAAACAGGCACCATGCGCGGCACCTCGTACAAACGGTACAACCTGCGCTTCAATATGGACGCGGACCTTCATCCTAAACTGAAGCTCGGCATCTCCATGGCGCCCTCGTTCTCAGACCAGTGGCGGCAGCCTGCCGGCGGGCAGTTCAGTGAGGCGTCTTCCGGGGAAACGGCGGGTGGCCGCGGTTTGCCCAGCCCTATACATTCCACCGTACTGATGCCGCCCGTAGTGCCGGTATACGCGGCAGACGGGGATTATGCGCAGGGGTACCGCGGGCTGAGGAACTCGGCTAACGGCGTGTTTTTCCAGGCCAGCCTTTACAACCCGCTGGCGGTACTGGAGCTGTACAAGAACCGCGTGAAAGAATACCGCCTGCTGGGCAACAGCTTCCTGGAATACGAGCCGGTGAAGCACCTGAAGCTGAAAACATCCCTTGGCGCTACGCTCAACATTAACGATCAGTATGCGTATATACCGGCCACGCTGGCCAATAACAGCGCGCCGGCCGCCAGCCTGTCCAACCCGGTGATGGCGCAGATCTATTCTTCCGAGAACCAGTCTTCCGTAGTAGACTGGCTGTGGGAAAATACCCTCTCTTACAACGGCAGCATCGGGGAAGCGCATCACTTCAACGCGCTGGTGTTATACTCCCTGCAGCGCTACCAGGCCAAGTCTACCAGCGCGGCGGGCCGCTCCGGCACCTATACCACGGCCTTGCTGGAAAACCCGCTGGCCTCATCAGACCTGGTAGGTTCACTGGCCTACAGCCAGAACTCTTTTCTTTCTGTCGGCGGCAGGCTGAACTATGACTATAAGAACAAATACCTGCTGTCTGCCGCGCTCCGCCGCGATGGTTCTTCCCGCTTCGGCCCCAGCAACCGCTTTGCTTCCTTCCCGTCTGTTTCCGCCGCATGGCGCATCAGCCAGGAGCCGTTCATGCAGGCTGTCAGCCATGTGTTGAACGAAGTGAAAGTACGCGCCAGCTACGGGGAGACCGGCAACGCCAACATTGGCGACTTTACCTGGGCCAACAATATTGTTCCGAGAGACTACGGCTTCGGCAACCAGCGCACCTACGGCAGCGCCCAGTCTGGCTTTGCCAACTACAACCTTACCTGGGAAAAGAACCGCCAAACGGATGTAGGGCTGGAGCTGGGTTTCCTGCATGATAAATACAGCCTCTCGGTAGACTATTATACCCGCGAAACGGAAGGCATGCTCTTCCAGAAAGACCTGCCCGCCATTATCGGCTATGCGGCTTCCTTCCGTACCAACCTTGGCAAACTGCGTAACCAGGGCCTTGAAGTGAACGCCAAAGCCAACTTTGACCTGGGCCCCGTGCGGTGGACGCTGGAAGCAAATGCGTCTGCCAACCGCACCAGGGTGCTGGACCTGGGAGGCCCGTCGTCTTTACCGCCAGACGCCGCCATTTTTGGATGGGACAATGTATTCCAGGTGAAGACCGGCGATCCGCTGGGGCTGATGTACGGTTACCAGGTAGCAGGCATTTTCAGAACGGCGCATGACCTGGACGCATACCCCCAATGGGTAACGGGCAACAAGATAGGCGACTGGATCATCAAAGACCAGAATAACGACGGCAAGATAGATGAGAACGACCGCGCCGTGCTGGGCCATGGTTTCCCCGATTTTATTTATGGCCTCAACAGCACCCTGCAATACCGGAACATAGACCTTTCATTCATTGTACAGGGCGTACAGGGCGTAAACGTGATCAACGGCAACGTGCGCCACCAGTTCGGCATTCATAACGTGAACACCAGTCCCGCGTACTACAACAACATTTTTGACCCGCAGCAGCCGGATAAAGCTGCGGAATACCCGGCCCCGCTGGCCTCCGGTGTTACGCCGCTGAACAACCTCACCAATATGGCCGTGTCTGACGCGTCTTTCCTCCGCCTGCGCAACGTTACGCTCGGGTATACTTTACCGGCGGGCGTATTGCGCAAAGTAAAGATACAGGCGCTCCGCTGTTATGTAACCGCGCAAAACCTGTTCACCATTACCAGGTACAACTGGTACAATCCGGAGACCAGCGTTACCGGAGACTCCGTATACCGCCCCGGTGTAGACCAGGGCACTTACCCGGCTAACCGGGTGTTCATTGCCGGCCTTAACCTGGGTTTTTAAACACTAAACCAGCACATCATGCATCTGAAAAAATATATTCCCATATTGGCCATTTCACTGGCGGCAGCGGGTTGCAGCGGATTTGTAGAGATTACGCCGCAACACGTGATACCGGTAGGCAACTATTATAAAACGGAAGCAGACATCCGCGCGGCGTTGACCGGCGCATATGGCAACCTGCGGGATATTTACAACGGCTTCTGGATCTATTTCGAACTGCCGTCAGACAATACGCAGGTATTCACCGAGAACGAAGGCAGCTACGGGGAGTTTGACTGGCTGACCTTCCGCTCTACCGGCGGCGTATCAGGCCCCTGGAACCAGGGGTACCGCACCATTGCCGCGGCCAACATCATTCTTGACCGCATAGGCGGCATTGACATGAGCAGCGAACTGAAAGACCAGTACACCGGCGAGGCCAAATTTCTCCGTGCCCTCATGTACTTCAACCTGGTGCGCCTCTTCGGCAATGTGCCGCTGGTACTGAAAGAGCTGGCCACAGAAGCGGAAGCGTACACCTATGCCCGCACCCCGGCGGAAGACATATACGCGCAAATAGAAAAAGACCTGCTGGACGCCGAGGCCCTCCTTCCGCCGAAGTTCACCGGGGTGAACGTGGGCCGCGCCACCAGCGGTGCGGCCAGGGCATTGCTGGGGAAAGCGTACCTGCAGCAGCAAAAATGGGAACTGGCGGAAGCCAAACTGGCGCAGGTGGTACCCGCCTATACGTTTGAGCCTAACCTGGCCAAACTGTTCGGCCCCGGTAATGACAACAATTCCGAAGTGATCTTTTCCGTACAGTATGTGGCCGGTGGAATAGGGCTGGGCAACTCTTTTGCGCATGCCTTTGCACCGCAGAAATCAGGCACCTCCGTGGTAGGCCTGGGCGCGCTCAGCAACAACATGGGCACGCAAGACCTGTATGATGCCTTTGATAATAACGACCTCCGTAAAACAGCCTACATGGGGGTGTTTAAAGACGGCACCAACCCGAAGATCTATTACTGGTCCAGGAAATTTGTGAATAACGTGAGCGTGCTGAACGACGGGGGGAACGACTGGCCGGTGCTTCGTTACGCAGACGTGCTGTTGATGTACGCGGAAGCCCTTAACCAGAACAATAAAACGGAAGAGGCGCTTACCTACATCAGCAAAACCCGCGTAAGGGCCGGCCTGGACGCACTCACCGGTCTCTCCAAGGCAGACACGCAGCTGGCGCTTGAAAAGGAAAGAAGGCTGGAGCTGTGTTATGAAGGCCACCGCTGGCACGACCTGATCCGCTGGGGAAAAGAAGTGGCCACCATGGAAGCCTTCAAGGCCAAATACCGCCCTGTTGACCCGCGCCTCTCCAACATGAGCGTTACGGCAGACAGGAAGCTGATGCCCGTGCCGTTCAGGGAGCTGAACCTTAACCCGTTACTGTTACCACAAAATCCCGGATACTAGCACATGAAGCAGACGTTGTTATACGCATGGATATGTATGTTTTTGATAGCATGGAAACCCGCGCATGCAGGGAGGCCGGCAGATAGTTACGATGTTATTGTATATGGCGGCACGCCCGCCGGCGTAACCGCTGCCGTAGCCGCCGCCAGGGAGGGCCGCACGGTATTGCTGGTAGAGCCGCTGCCGCTGGTAGGCGGCATGATGAGCGGCGGCCTCAGCTTCAGTGACTCCAACCAGATGCTGCGCGAAGCGCTGGGCGGCCTGTTTGAAGAGTTCCATAAAAGAGTGGAAGCGCACTACGGTCAAAAAGGTATTGCGCTGCCGTACCGCGTAGCAGAAAAAGACACGAAGTTCTGGACGTATGAGCCGCATGTGGCGGAACTGGTGTTCAATACCATGCTGAAAGAAGCAGGCGTAACAGTAGTGCTGAACGAAACGCTGCAGCGGGCCGCCATGTTCGGCAAAAAGCTGAGCACCCTGCGCATGCGCTCGGGTAAACGGTTTGCAGGCAAGGTGTTTATAGACGCCAGCTATGAAGGGGACCTGATGGCCGCCGCCAAAGTACCGTTCCGCGTAGGGCGGGAAGGCCGTGCGGAATTTGGGGAATCTTTTGCGGGCGCAGTGTACCAGAAGAAAGCTGTAGGCGCGCGCTCCAGGGGAGACAACGGCCGGCCGCTGCCCCTCGTTTCCGGCACTACCGTAACGCCGGAAGGGGAGGGAGACCACCGCATCATGACCTACAGCTTCCGCCTTTGCCTCTCTGAAGACCCGGCCAACCGCGTGCCCTTCACCCGGCCGGCAGATTATGATGCAGGCCGGTACGAACTGTTCAGGCGCTTTTACAAGGTTGCCCCCAAAACGGGCGTCCCCTTCGATATGTACCCCATTCCCGGCAACAAGCTGGACGGCAACAACGGTATAGGCGGGCAGCTTTCCCTGGGACTGGTGGGAGAGAACTGGGATTATCCCAACGCATCTTACAAACAGCGCCAGGCCATCTGGGCGCGGCACCGGAGTTATACGGAAGGGCTGCTGTATTTCCTGATGACAGACACCGCCGTGCCGGAAAACGTGCGCCAGCGCATGCGGCAGATGGGCTATGCCAAAGATGAGTTTGCCGCCTATGGCCACTTTCCGCCGGTATTGTACGTGCGGGAGGCCAGGCGCATGGAAGGCGCTTATTTCCTGACACAGGCAGACATACTGGAGCATAAAGAAAAACCAGACGCAATAGCGGTGGCATCCTTTCCTATAGATTCTCACGACTGCCAGCGGATAGCCACGCCCGGTGGCGGTTTTATCAACGAAGGCACCATCTTCCCCGCCAAAACGCGTATCAATGGCCAGGGCATTCCTTACCAGGTGCCTTACCGCAGCATTGTGCCCAAAGCGGAAGCATGCACCAACCTGCTGGTGCCCGTATGTGTGTCTGCCTCCCACGTGGCGTTTAGCTCCATCAGGGTGGAGCCGGCCTGGATGGTGCTGGGAGAAAGTGCCGGTATTGCCGCTGCCGTAGCGCTGGAAAATAACGTACCGGTACAGGAAGTAGACTATTCCATACTGGCGCGGCGCCTGAAAGCAAAGGGCCAGGTTTTATCAATCAAAAAATAACGTCACATGAAAAACGTCCCTCTATTCGCTATCCTGCTGATAGCGTGGCTTTCGTCTTGCCAAAAAACGGCGGAAGTGTTCCCGCTCAACCTGGAAGATACTATCCAGAACGTTCCTTACCTGTCTATGGCGCAACTGAGAAGCGGCGCGGCAGACAATCGGGATGTGGTGTTCATCACCGCGGGTGAGCAATCCGGCGCTTTCCAGCTGGACCCTTCAGATACCAGCACGCCGGATGATAGCGCCATGACGCTGGTAAGCGGCGCCCGCCGCTACAAACGCATTGCCACCTACGCCACGCTGGAAATGTTCGGCGCCACCGGAGATTATGACTACATCACCAAAACCGGAACAGACAACACCGCCAAGATCCAGAAAGCGCTCAACTACTGCGCTGTGACCGGTATGGAAATAAAGCTGCTGGCAGGGAAAAAGTACCTGACCCACACGCTGTACCTGTATAAAGACAGCCTGAAAAACCCGCAATACGCTGCCCGCCCCGGCCGGGTGAAAATCTCCGGGCAGGCCGGCGGTATTGCCACCGGCAGCCTGGAACCGCAGGGCGCCGCGCTGGTGCATATGAGCAATGATACCGGCCGGCTGATAGAATGCATTGGCAGCTTTTCTATTTCCAGCCCCGCCAGCATGGGCGGCCAGATACATTTCGAGAACATGAACTTTGTGGGCGGCAACAGAACAAAAGACGTGATCTATTTCGAGGCCTGCCAGGGGCAGATCAGCATGGACAATTACACCGTGCAGATCAACAACCCGGCCGGTAACGGCATCACGGAGGTGACCACCTGGGAAACAGAGCATCACAACGGCCTCATCCGCGGGCAGGCCGCGGGTACCGGCAGCTGGACGGGCATTGGCCTCAACATAAGGTCAAATGAATCAGACGGCCAGGTGAACATGAAAATATACAGCAACGTGAACGTGTACAAGTGCGGTTATGGTATCAGGATAGGGCGGCGCAACGCCACCTATGGCACCATAGGGCCGTTGAATTTCATAGGCGGGCAGGTAAGCCTGTCAGACCAGCATAACATGTGGCTGGACGGCGGGGCGTACAACCTCGTTTCTACCGGCCAGCAGTTTGAAGGCTCCCGCCTCAATGCCATTCTCATTGACTCGGACGGCGCCAACGACCTGCCGAGGAACATCAAGTTCATCAATACCTATTTCACCGGCGGCGGCAGAATTGAGGATGACAGCTACAATAGTTTTGCCGTTCACATCAAAGACGGCGTAGGCGTGGAGTTTGACAGCCCGCTTTTCAACAACCTGGGCTGTGGCATTGTATTTAACAAAGCGCTCACCCAGGGCCTGGTGATACGCCGCCCCATAGTAAGAACAGTGAGAGCCTATGGCGCTACCAACGGCATATTCATAGACGCATATGGCAGCAACGTAGCCAGCAACCGCCTTTCGCTGGAAGACCCGGTGTTTAACCAGGCGCCTGCCACCTACATTTCTGAAGCGGCCCTGCAGGCATTTCTGACCACTGCGGCCGGCGGCCGCCTGTCTGTCAACAACAACGCCGCCGTGGTATCCTGCAGCATGGGCGGCGGCACCTTGCAGGCGGCGCAGATACTGAACTTCAACAACTCCGCGGCCACCACCATCACCAATATTACCGGCGGCCAGCTGTACCGGGAGCTGTTGCTGACGTTCAGCAATTCACTCACCAAGATCGCGCACAACTCCAACATATTCCTGTCAGACGGGCTGGAGTTCTCACCCACGTCCCGCTCTACGCTGAAACTGATATGGATGGGCAGTTATTGGGTAGAAGTGTCGAGAAGCTGATTTTTGCTGTAGCGGTATTGGCGGCATGTTATTGCCGCCCGGCACATAAACGGGCCACAAGGTGGAAAACAAGAAGTGCCCGCAGGTCAACCCGGCGCTGCTATAGCATAGGGTCCTTCAAACCCGCACGTACGTGCGGGTTTGAAGGATTTCCTCTACCGTTACACCTTCTCCGCAAACTCTTTCGCAAAGTCTTCCAGCTTCACTTTCCCGCTCACCGGCTGGCCGTTTTGCTCAAAATCAGCCTGCAGCTTGCCGCTGCGGAAAGCTGCGCCCATTTCTGTGTACAGCCCCGCTATTTCTTCCGGCAGCCCGGCCTGCGTCATGCCCTGCAGGGATTGTTCATCTGTAAACTCCACCCAGGGCAGGTCTGCCTTGCCGGCTGCCTGGCCCAGCACCTTTGCCACATCTGCCGCCGTACGTACATCGCTTACTACGTAACGCACTTTTTTGCCGGAAGGTTGCTGCAGCTCTTCTGCCGCAGCGGCCGCAATATCCCGCGGGTGTACCAGCGGCAGTACAGTGTTGGCGGGGTAATTGCCGCCCATGAAGCCCTGGCCTTTGATCAGCGGGATGTCTGCATAAAAGTTCAGGTAGAAATACCCGGCGCGCAGGTACGTGAAGGCCGTGCCCGGTACCTTGTTGTACAAATGCTCTATGTTGTACAAGGCCGCAATGGGGCCGTTGCCGCTGGACAGGTCTGCGCCCACGCTGCTCAGCACCACTACGCGCGGCACGCGGGCCTGCTGTATGGCGGTGGCCAGCGCTTCACCGGCGCGGGTGTTGTTGGCTACAATGTTGGAGCCGCCCATACCCGGAGGCGTCATGGCATATACGGCGTCCGCGCCGGCAAAAGCCCCGGCGAGGAAGGCGGCATCGCTCAAGGAGCCAATGGCGGCGGTGGCCCCCAGCGCCTCAATATCCTGCTGCCTGTCTGCATTGCTGCTGATAACGGTTACCTGGTGGCCGGCGGCTACCAGTATGCTGGTTAATAGTTTTCCTGTGTTCCCTAAAGAACCTGTGACTATGATCTTCATGTCAATTGTTTTTGTTTTTTAATTCCGGGAACAAAGGTATCTTTGTACTTACTTTTTGACAAGTACTTACCCTAAAGTATGTATCATGACGGCTATCAAACAATCATCTGTTATCCAGGAAAACAAACAGTATGCGTTAGACCTTTGCCCGGTCACGTACGTAATGGAGAAAATAGGCGGCTACTGGAAGCCCATCATCATTTACCACCTGGCTGGCGGCCCCAAAAGGTACAGCGAGCTGAAGCGGGCCATACCCGCCATTACAGAGAAGGTGCTGATCCAGCATCTGAAGCAGCTGGAAGAAGATCACCTGGTGGTTCGGGAGTCCAAACCAGTGGTGCCGCCTTTTGTTACGTACCGGCTGAGCAAGGCAGGGCAGGGGCTGCAGGCCGTGATAGACGCCATGGAAACCTGGGCGGTGAAAGACAAGGCGGGGAAGTTCAGGAAGTAAAAGGCTTGCACTTTAACAGAATGGCCGATGCCGCTAATAGCCGCGCCAGCGCCTCCTTGCTGCATTTATTCCTGCATTCCACCGGGAAACTACACCAGCGCCTCTTTGCTGCATTTATTCCGGTATTCCACCGGGAAACTGCACCAGCGCCTCCTTGCTGCATTTATTCCTGTATTCCACCGGGAAACTACACCAGCGCCTCCTTGTTGTATTTATTCCTGTATTCCACCGGGGATATGCCGGTGATCTTTTTGAACACTTCCCGGAAGGCCTTTACGTCTGCATAGCCCACATCATACATCACTTCGTTGATCGTTTTCCGCGTGGTCTCAAATGCTTTTTTGGCAGACTCGATCTTTACCCGCTGGGTATATTCTACCGGGGTGTTGCCCGTGGCCTTGATGAAGCGGCGGTCAAAGTTGCGCCGCCCTACGGCAAACCGGGACGATAGTTCTTCTACGGATATTTTTTCATGCAGCCTGCTTTCAATGTAGGCCTGCGCCTCCTTCACCATTTCGTCTCCATGCTGTTTCTGCCCCCTGAATATGGTAAAGGCAGACTGGCTTTGCCGGTCCATTTCGATCTGGAAGATCTTGGCGCAATAAATGGCCGTCTGGCGGTCATAGTATTTTTCAACCAGGTAGATCACCAGGTGCAAAAAAGAATAAGCGCCGCCGTTGGTATAGATGCCGTTCTCATCCGTGATCAGCTTGTCTGTTTGCAGGTTTACTTTGGGGAATAACGCCCGGAAGGTGTCTCCGGCAGACCAGTGGGTGGAGCAGTTCCGCCCGTCCAGCAGGCCCGCTGCGGCCAGCATAAAAGCGCCGGTACACATGCTGGCTATTTCGGCGCCGCCAATATATTGCTGTTCTATCCAGTCAATCAACACCTGGTTACCAAGCAGCGCCTGCTGGTAATCCCGCACCAGGGAAGGTATCATGATGAGGTGTGTTTGGCGGATGGCCGAAATATGGGTTTGCGGCCTTACGGCAAACAGCCCGTCGTACACTTCCACTTCTTCTGAAACACCGGCCAGTTCTATCCTGAAAGGCTTTTCCCTGCCGGTTTCCACCCAATGCTCGTTTGCCCGGGTCAGTATCTCGTAGGTACCCACTATGCTGGCTATGGTGCTGAGGTTGCTCTGCCCGTCCGGTACAATGATGGTGATATGTTTCATGGGAGAAAGCGTTTTGACAAAGGTATGGATTTGTGATGTCCGGAATGCCCCGCTATAAAGTCCAATTACCCACCCTTGCAAGCGGAATTTAGACGATAGTTTTGTACGTAAACGTTCACGCTTTAAACTGAATCGATCATGGAAAATCAAAGTTTCGGCACCACACTGCTGGTAAGCCAGACGCCGCAGGAAGTTTTTGCCGCCGTTACCGACCCCAGGGCCTGGTGGTCTGAAGAAATTGAAGGAGGCACCGCCGCGCTTGACGATGAGTTTTATTATCACTACAGGGATGTTCACCGCTGCACCATGAAGCTGGTGGAGGTGGTGCCGGACGAGCGGGTAGTATGGCTGGTGCTGGATAACTACTTTAACTTTACCGAAGACAAAACAGAATGGAAAGGCACAAAAGCGATCTTTGAGATTTCCCGGGAAGGGGACAAGACCCGCCTCCGTTTTACCCACCAGGGGCTGGTGCCGGCATATGAATGTTATGAGATCTGTAATAACGCATGGACGAACTACATCACCAACAGCCTGCACAAGCTGATCACTACCGGCAAAGGGCAGCCCAACACCAGGGAGGGCAATCATTTTGAGAAGAACCGGCCGGACCGGGTAAACAGTTGAACAGATCGGGAAACAACAAGCGCTCACAACGAAGTGAGCGCTTTTATTGATACAGGCATCCCTCCTAACGGGTGGTGTAGCCCCCGTTCGCAAAAATAGTTTGCCCCGTGATCCACCAGCCGTCTGTTATCAGGAACTCCACCAGCGGGGCAATGTCTTTGATGTCCGTTAAGCCTCCCAGTGCAGAAGCAGATTTGTGATACGCCACCGCATCTTCAGATTCCTGCCCGTAGAAAAAGGGCGTATCCATAGGGCCGGGGGCTACAGCGGTCACTGAAATGCCCCTGTTGCCGAACTCCTTGGCGGCGGCGCGGGTAAAATGCTCTACCGGCGCTTTCAGGCCCTCGTAAGTGGAGTAATACCCGGTAAAGGCCGCCAGCAGGGAGGTAACAATGGTGCACACCTTGCCGTTGTCATTGAGCTTTTTACCGGCTTCCTGTATAAAGAAGTAAGCCAGCTTGGCGTTGATGTCAGACATACTATCATATTCCGCTTCTGTGGTGTCTACAAAAGGTTTTTTCAACACTTTGCCCGCGGTGTTGATGGCAATATCTATACCTCCGAGTTGTTGGATGGTGTCGTCAAACAGTTTCGTGATATGGCTCACCTGCGTAAGGTCTGCCTGGAAAATAACAGCTTCGCCGCCGGCCGCCTGTATGGCTGCCAGCGTATGCTCCGCATCAGCCCTGGTATTGCCGCTGTTGTAGTGGATGGCCACTTTTGCTCCCCTGGCGGCGAGGTTTTTACTCAGCAGCCCGCCAAGGTTTTTAGCCCCGCCTGCAATTAGCACCACTTTGCCTTTGAGATCGTTTCTTGCCATAATGATTCTTTTTTGATGAACAGTACGGCAAAGCTCTCCAAAGCAAATGGATACCTTATGGTGAACTTTTGGGAATTTTGGGAAATCAGTACGCCTGCTGCGCTTTCCTGTAATCTCCGGGCGTTTGGCCGGTGAACTTTTTGAAGAATTTGCTGAAGTTGGAAGGGTCATACGTCAGCGTCAGCGCAATGTCGGCAACAGGCAGGCTTGTTCCTGCCAGCATCTCTTTGGCCTTGCTGATGATCTTCTGGTCGTAAAAATGGCAGGGGTGATGCCCGAGCAGCTGTTTAACGGTATCGGTAAGATGGTAGTGCGAAATATAGAGGGCCGCGGCAATTTGCCGGAGCTGCAGCATTTCGGTCACCCTTCCCTGCACCAGGTCTTCCAGGTGCCTGTCCAGGAATTGCAGGTACCGCTGCGCAATTTCTTCCGGCCGGCTGGTAGTATGTTGCTCCGCTTTTTTCATGATCTCCTGTCAGCCTTAAAGTTATGACTTTTGTTGTTGCGGCCAACGTTGCGGAGCAATACGCTCATTTCCGCGCCCGTTGCACCAGGTAAAGACCGGCCACTACCAGCACCACGCTGGCCAGGGTGTACAGGCTCAGCGGCTCGCCCATCAGCGCGGCGGAAATGCCAAAGCCGAAAACCGGGCAGAGAAAAAGCCAGAACGACGCGTTCACGGGGTTGTCTTTCAGCAGGTACAGCCACAGCAGCACGGCAATGATAGATACGGGGACCACCAGCCACAACAAGGCCAGCAGCCAGGTGAGATCGAAATGGTTAACGCCCGGCTGGTACCAGGCTATCATCAGCGGCAGCAGAAAGATGCCGCCAAAAAGCGTTTGCCAGCCGTTGATGGTGAAAATATGCAGGTCTCCCCAGGCGCGGCCGGAGAAATAAATAGACCCGATGGAGTAGGCCACCATGCTGAGCAATACCATGCTCAGCCCCCAGGGAGTGGCGTAACTGTCTGCCATCAGCGGCCATGCGGCCACCCCAATGCCGGCCAGGCAAAGCACCAGGCTCAATATGGTAACCGGCCGCAACGGCTGGCGCAGCCATATGGTGCCGAGCAGGCTGATGAATACGGGGTTGGTGGCGGCGGCCAGCGCGCCCAGCCCGGCGGATACTTCCGTCATGCCCACCACATAAATGCCCAGGTAGAGGGAAATGTTGAACAGCCCGTAAATAGCCACCTGCCGCCATTCTTTTCCTTGCGGCAGGCGTTTCCTGAACAGCCCGTGGGAAATGAACAGCATAATGGCCGCAGCCAGGAAGAAGCGCGGTACGAACAGCACAAAGGGCTGCACGGCGCTCAGGCCTGCTTTGGTGCCGGCGGAGGCAGAGGCCCATAAAAATGCGAAGATGATACCCGCCAGTATCAGCTTGCCACGCGGCGCGCTTGTAGATGGCATGAACGGACAGCAATGAGTTTTGCAAAGCGGCCGTAAAAATAGGGAATGAGGGGTGAAATAAAAAGCCGGGCCGCTGACGCTGTGGTGTGCCTTTAGCGTATGAACGCCGCGAAAAACAGCTTAAAGCCGGCAGGTGCTGCTTTGCCCGCCGGGCCACGCCAGCCCGCTACGCTTTCCCCTTGCGCAGGTAAGCCTCAATATCTTCCCGGAAAGGCCCTTTGGTCTTGATGGCTTCTTTTATTTCTTCGTGTGTTTTCCAGGGGAATTGCTGATGCAGGTATTCTACCTCGGAAGGGTCTTTTGCGTCTACCCGGAGATCGTCCTGCTTGCCGGTTAATTTTTTATCGTCGCTCATAACAGACGGTTTTATACACCAGATGCAACAAAAAGGAAGCCAGCGCCGGGGAGTCTACCGTTGTTTGTAAGTGGCTGAGCGCCAATCTTATCTATTTACTGGCACAACCTTTGTATACACCGGTTATTGCCTTGTTGAGGCAATAATTCTTCATATTAAACAATAAACACATGAGAGTACCGGTCTTATTATCATCATTAGCGGTGGTAGCTATTTTAGGAGAGGGTTGTGTGAGCAACAAGAAGTTTGGCCAGTTACAGAGCAGTTATAACGAATTACAGAACCAGAACAGGGCTTTGGACGGTAAATACCAAGCCTCTCAGCGTGAACTTTCAGGCGCCACCACACGGGTGCAAAGCCTGGAAGAGCAGATAGCCGCGCAGCGCAACAACCTGGTTGCCCTGCAGGCCGCGTTAGACAAATGCCTGAACTCTACCAGCCAGGGCAATGTGAACATTTCCAAACTGGTGGATGAGATCAATGCGTCTAACAAATACATCCAGCACCTGGTGAATACCAAAAACACCAGTGACTCCCTCAATCTTGTACTCACCAACAACCTCACCCGTTCCCTCAGCAGGGAAGAGATGCAGGATGTTGATGTGCAGGTGCTGAAAGGAGTAGTGTACATTTCGCTGTCAGACAAAATGCTGTACAAGTCAGGCAGCTACGAAATTTCATCTACCGCGGGGGCTACCCTGGCCAAGATCGCCAAGATCATCAAAGACTACAAAGACTATGACGTGCTGATCGAAGGTAATACGGACAACGTGCCCATTTCCAAAACGAACATCCGCAACAACTGGGACCTGAGCGCCTTGCGGGCATCTTCTGTGGTACAGTCTTTACAGAACGATTATGCTGTAGATCCCAAAAGGCTGACAGCAGGCGGCCGGGGCGAATACAATCCTGTTGCCTCCAATGCTGACGATGCCGGTAAAACGCGCAACAGGCGTACGCAGATCATCATCACGCCTAAACTGGACCAGTTTATGGAGCTGATAGACAAAGCGCCTGACGCTGATGACCAGCCGCCGGTAGTGAGCCCGCAACAACCCGCGGGTAACCAGCCGTAATAGCAGGTGACCTGATAATAATTGCAAAAGGTGCTGACCAGGAAGTGTTCAGCACCTTTTTTATGCACAGTAGCGCTTGTTTGTATTTTATTTACTTCTTGGATATCTTGTACAGCCGCCCGCCGTCCGTAATGGCATAGAGCGCGCCGTCCTTTCCTTCCGTTACATCTCGGAAGCGTTGTTTTTCATCTGCCAGCAGCCGTTCTTCGCCCACTACTTTATTGTCTTTGATCACAATGCGCGCAATGTGCTGGCTGCTCAGCCCTGCAATGAACAGGTTGTTCTGCCACTCGGGAATAGCATTGCCGCTGTAGAAGGTGATGCCGCTGGGGGAGAGCACGGGGTCCCAGTAATATATGGGCTGTTCAAGCCCGGCTTTCTGCTGAATGCTGTCACCGACCTTTTTGCCGCTGTACTCCAGGCCATAGGTAATGGTAGGCCAGCCGTAGTTTTTGCCGGCTTCCACGCGGTTCAGCTCATCGCCGCCGCGGGGGCCAAATTCTGTTTCCCAAAGGTCTCCGGTAACGGGGTGGAATGCCAGCCCCTGTACGTTGCGGTGACCATAGGAGTACAGTTCCGGCCGCGCGCCCTGGCTGGCAAGGGGATTGCCGGCCGCGGGGTTCCCCTCTTTGGTGATGCGCACAATTTTGCCCAGGCCTGATTGTAGGTCTTGCGCCTGCGGGCGGGTGGCCAGGTCTGAACGCTCGCCGGTGCTAACGATCAGGTTGCCTTCCTTGTCAAACAGGATGCGCCCGCCGTAGTGGAGCGTGCCGTCATAGGCCGGCGTGGCCTGGTATATAACGGTAGCGCCTTCTATCTTTTTTTCGTCTGCAGACAGTTTGCCTTTTGCTACCGCCGTCAGGTTGCCATTGGGCAGCTTTTCGGAAAATACCCAATACACCATCCTGTTGCTGGCAAAATCAGGGTCAACGCGCAGCCCCAGCAAACCGCCCTGGCCGCCTGCGTTAACTGCCGGCAAACCGGTAATGGGCTCGCTGAGTTTCCCGTCCAGCGTGGCAATGCGCATGGTGCCTTTCTTTTGCGTGATCAGGAAACGCCCGTCAGGCAACTGCGTAATGCCCCAGGGAGACTGCAGGTCATTGGTCAGCACCTCGCTTTGATAGGGCGTAGTGGTCTTTACACCGCCAATCCTCGTTTGGCCGGGAAATGCGGGTTTGTAATCAGTGTTGGCGGCCTTGGTTTCCACAGGCGCGGCAGAGCTGTCTGCCGGCGTTGCAGCACTGTCAGCAGGCGTTTTGGAATGATTGCCGCTGGTGCCCTGGCCGCAGGATGCCAGCACAATGGCGCCGCCTAAACAGATAGTAGACAGAAATTGCTGAGACAAATGCATAATTGATGGTCTTTTATTCACCCAAAAATACGCTATACCACCGTATAAAGGTGAAAGATTTACATGCATGAAACACGCACTTCCCTTGCCGAAATTTGCATGTTTAAGAAATATTCCTGCATTTTTGTGCGGTATCTGGGTATTTTGTTTATCTTCATATAGCTAACAATTAAACAACCCCGCTATGCTCAAGGAAGAAAGACAGAACGTTATTCTTCATGAGGTCAACCTTCACAACAAGGTGCTCACTACCCATCTTGTAGAGCGGTTGAACGTGTCTGAAGACACTATCCGGCGTGACCTCAATGAGCTGGCAGACGCGGGGAGGATCATCAAAGTGCATGGCGGCGCGCTGTCCCGCTCGTTCCACAATTCCTTCAATATTACAGATGTTTATTCCTTGCCGGAAAAGAAGCGCATAGCGCAGAAGGCCATCAGGCTGATACAGGACGGCATGTTCGTATTCACCACCGGTGGCACTACCATACTGGAAATGGCCAGGGCGCTGCCGCAGCACCTGCGGGCCACTTTTTTTACCGGCAGCCTGCCAGCGGCTTTTGAATACCTGCAGCATCCACATATTGAAGTGATACTGATCGGGGACAGGCTGTCTAAAAGCTCGCGCATTACCGTGGGCGGCGGCGCCATTGCGCAGATCAGGCAGGTGAAGGCAGACCTCTGCTTTCTTGGCACCAATGCCATAGACATTCACGCCGGCCTTACGGATAACGACCTGGATGTAGTGCAGGTGAAAAAGGCCATGGTGGAATCTTCTTCAAGAGTTGTTTCGCTGGCTATATCGGAAAAGATCAACACGGCCCAACGGCTGAAGGTTTGCAACGCAACAGATATCGACATCCTGATTACGGAACTGGATCCCCTGGATGAGCTATTGGCCCCCTACCGCGATGCAGGTATGGAGGTACACTGACAGGCAGTTAACATGATCGCTGACAATGAACGTCTCCGGGCCGGCGGCCCGGCTGAATGCATCTTCTATATGCAATACGGTGAACACAGTCTTACTTACTTCCTTTTTCTAACGCCAAAATTAAGATCATTATGAGAAGTCCACTTAGACTCCGGCAAAGAAGATGGCAGGCGCTTCCGCTTATCATCTTGTTCCAACTGCTGGCCTGCGTTGCCATAGCGCAGGTCCGCATCAGCGGAAAGGTCACCTCGCCTTCCGGTGACGCGTTGCCCGGCATTACGGTGCAGCTGCGCGGCACCAGCACCGGCGCCACCACAGATGCTGAAGGGCGGTACAATTTTACCACCAATGCAAAACCGGGCAACTACACGCTGGATTTTTCCGGCATCGGCTTCAAGTCCGCTCCCCAAGGCATCACTATCGGCAGCAGCCCCGTTACGGCAGACGCCGTGATGCAGGACGATGTGCTGAACATGGACGAAGTGGTGGTGATCGGTTCCACCCTCCGGCAATCCAGGAAACAACTGGGTAACACGGTCAACTCCGTGAGCGCCAAACAGCTCACCAACACCGGCTCCGGTAACCTGGGCGCGGCGCTGCAGGGCAAGGTGCCCGGCGCGCAGATCACGCAGACCTCGGGAGACCCTTCCGGCGGTATCTCCATCCGTATGAGGGGCACCAGCACCATCAAAGGTTCTTCGGAACCGCTGTACGTGGTAGACGGGGTAGTGGTCAGCAACACTACCACCAATGTGACCAACCTCAACGTGAACGCGGGAGAGTCTGCCGCGCTGGGTACCAACCGCATGGCAGACATTAACCCGAACGATATCGAGAAAATAGACATCATCCCCGGCGCCTCCGCTTCCGCCATTTACGGCTCCCGCGCCAGCAACGGGGTAGTGCTGATCACTACCAAATCCGGCAAGGCAGGGCAGATGAAAATAGATTTCGGTACCAGCATCATCATGAACGAGCTGCGTAAAAAAGTATATATCTCTACTTATGGCAAGCAGTTCGGCTCCACCACGCTGCGCCTCGGCAACATCAGTGACGGGCCTGCGCCCAACGTAATGTACACGCGGCCTGACGGGCAGGTGAGAAGGTTGGCTACCGGCTTGGTGGATGTAACGCGGTATGATTACCAGGACCAGATATTTGATACCGGCCTGGGTACGGACAACTACGTTTCCATCAGCGGCGGCTCTGAAAAAACAAAGTATTATTTCTCCGGCGGTTATTACAAGAACGAAGGCATTATCCGCAACACGGATTTCAGGCGTTTCAACTTCAAAACAAGAGTAGAGCAGGTGATCAACGAACACCTTACCCTGGCGGGCGGCATCACCTACGCCAACAGCTTCTCCAATGAAAAGCCCAATGGGAACGTGTTCTGGAGCCCTATCAATACCATCAACATCACCAACAACATTTACAACATAGAAGAAAGGGACGCGGCCGGCAACCTCAAAGGCGTAGAGCCCACGCGTGTAAACCCGCTGAGCGTAATAGAGGATATGCACCTGACACAGGCGGTAAGCCGTACCATTAGTGACATACAGGTGAAGATCAGACCTGTGGAAGGGCTGAATATCGATTATATATTGGGAGTGGACAACTTCAGCCAGGAGGGCAACAACCTGATAGAACGGTACCCGTACATTGCCGCGCAGGAAGGGCTGGGCTACGTATCAACCGCTATGGTGAACTCTTTCTTCATCAACAACGATTTGAACATTTCCTACAACACGAAGTTCGGGGATTTCTCTTCCCTCACCACCGCGGGCTTTAACCACCAGTACCAGAAGATCACCGGCCTGTTCAACGAAGGGCGTGACCTGCTGAACGGCATTACCTCCATCAATGGCGCCGCCACCCGGCTAGACCCGCGTTATACGCTTGACCAGCGGCAGATCTTCGGCGGCTTCCTCCAGGAAACGTTCGGGTACAAGAACATTGCCTTCATTACCGCCGCCGCGCGTATAGACGGCAGTACGTCCTTCCCGAAAGACACGCGTACGTATTTCTACCCCAAACTGAGCGCCTCCTGGAGCCTCAGCGATATGGGTTTCTGGGCAGGCATGGGCAACTGGTTCAATTCCGCCCGCCTGAGGGCCTCCTGGGGGCTGGCGGGCAACCTCACCGGCATTGGCTCTTACGACCAGTTCTCCACCTACCTGCCGCTGAGCCTCAACGGCCTGGCCACCTACAACGTGAACACCCGGCTGGGTAACAGTGACGTAGAGCCGGAACGCTCCAGCGAAATAGAAGTGGGCACAGACCTGTCTTTCCTCAACAACAGGCTGGGCGTTATTTTCACCGTGTACGACAAAAAGATAGTAGGCAACTCCCTGCTGGTAGACAGGGTGCTGGCACCTTCTTCAGGCGGCAGCGAGCGCGTGGAGAATGTGGGCAACCTCACCAACAAGGGCTGGGAGCTGGGCATCAACGCCACGCCGGTTTCAAATAAGGACTTTACATGGACCGTAGGCGGCTCCCTGGCGCGTAACAAGAACCTTGTTACATCTTCCAGCCAGGTAACGCCCATCATGCTGGCCAACGCGGCAGGCTCTTTGTCTGTGATAGTGGCCGGTGAGCCTATTGGCGTGTTTTACGGCAACTACTTTGAGCGGGACGGTAAAGGAGGCATGGCGCTGGATGCGGAAGGCCGCCCCATTGCCGCCATTGATCCCACCACCAAGGTGCTGCTGCGCAGGGTGATCGGCAGCCCGCACCCGGACTGGCTGGTGAGCTTCAACAGCAGCCTGTCTTACAAAAAACTCAGCCTCAGTTTTCTGCTGGATGGCGCGCTGGGCCAGGAAGTGTTTAACGCAGACCGCCGCACCCGCCAGGGTGTAGGCATTGGAGACTATTCCGAAAGAGAGATAAAAGGAGAGCTGCCCAGGGGCTACATTTTTGCCATCTACAACACAGAAGAGTGGAGGGTGGAAAGCGGGTCTTTCGTGAAACTGCGCGAAGTGGCGCTTTCTTACGAGCTGCCGTCTTTTGCGAAGTTCATCAAATCCGCCTCTGTTTCACTGGTTGGCCGCAACCTCATCAGCTGGGACGACTATGACGGCTACGACCCGGAAACCAATGCCGGTGGCAACAGCGCTACCCTGCGCGGGATAGATTTCGGCAACGTGCCCATCCCGAGGACCTTCCAGTTGTCTTTAAGAGCCAGTTTCTAAACCCAAATTGAACAGCCATGAAAATGATCCATATACAACAGATCGCTTTATTGCTCTTGCTGGGAACGGTATTTCCCATCGTTTCCTGCAATAAAGAATACATCAACCCAAGTTCCGCTTCGGTACCCAGCGTAACAAGCAGTCCGGATGCGTTGATGAACCTTTGCCTCGGCCTGCAGCGCCGCTTCACCATTGGCCGGCAGAGCCCGTTATATTGCGCGCCCGTGGGAGGCGCGTACGGCGTGTATGCGCTTTACACCCTCAACATCGGCAACACTACGGAGAAGGAGCTGGAAACCGGCAAAGGCGCCATTACCCTCAACAACTCCGTGGTAACGCAAATGTGGACGCAATGCCTGCTGGGGCGCACGGAAGCAGAAACGGTGCTGAACAACCTGAACGTGGCCACCGAAGCCGGAGACAAGGTAGGGCTGAAAGCCTACGCCAGTATCTTTTACGCGCTGAACATGGGCACGCTGGTACAGTTTTATGAGCAGATACCGCTGGCCACCGAGAACAACGCGGCCTTCAGCCCGCGCGCGGAAGTGCTGCAACGTGTTATTTCCGTGCTGGAAAGCGCGGATGCCGACCTGGCTGCCACCAACCCCAGCGCCAAGTTCCTCAGCAAAATACCCAACAGAACGCCGGGCGTGCCGTCCATTGATATGAAGAGCACGGTAAAAGCGTTGTTGGCAAGGTATTACAACATACAGAGCATGCTCTCCGGCACGTACGATGCCACGGCAGGCAACAAGGCCATTGCCGCCGCCTCCGCCGCCAGCCAGACCGTGCGTTCCGAGTTTACGTTCACCACGGCTACCACCAACCCGCTGGGAGAATGGAACGCCACGGTAAACGTGTTTGGCGCTATTGACTCCACCCTGGGCTTGCGCAACGGGCTGGCGCCGGTGCCTGCCGCATCAGACCCGCGCGTGGGTTTCTACATCAGCCAGACCGGCCCTACCACGTACCCGCTGAAAGCCTTCGCGCTGAATACCACGGCCATATACCCGGTGTACCTGCCGGGAGAAATGAGCCTCATCATTGCCGAAAATTACGCGCGGCAATCGCAGTTCGTACAAGCCAAAACCGCGCTGGACGCAGTGCGGACCAAAACTACGGACGTATTCGGCATTGGTGCTTCACAGCCGGCCTACAGCGGGGCTATGACCATGCCGGCGCTGCTGCAAGACATTTATAAACAACGGAGGCTGGAGCTGTTCGTCAGCGGGCAGGAGCTGGAAGACAGCCGCCGCTTTGGCCGCCCCGGGCCCAATCAGCCCGGTGAGGAGCGGAACCGCAACTTCTATCCCTACCCGTTGATTGAAAGGGATAATAACCTCAACACCCCGGCAGACCCTGCCATCTGATACCGGTACCCCGTCAGGATAACAACAGGCTCACCTGATATTGAAAAACGATAACGGGCCGGCTGCTGTTCAGCGGCCGGCCTTTTTGCCAGATAACGGGCGCCTGTTGCGGTGGACCTTTATAAGATAACATCCGCTACAAACAGGAAAATATCGTATAACATCCCAGCCCGCATAATTAGGATATTTGTTACATGAGGCGGCCGGTAAAACCCTGTACAATGGCCGCAGCCACGTTACATCCACTCACCAAAAACAAAGCACATGCATTCCGATTCCCGTCGCAACTTTATCAAAACAACGGCCATGGCGGCCGCAGCGTTTACCATTGTGCCCCGCCACGTATTGGGCGGCAAAGGGTACCTCGCCCCCAGTGACCGGCTGGTAATTGCCGGTGTGGGCGTAGGCGGAAAGGGGCGCTCAGACCTGAACAGTTTTTTCCAGAGCGGAAAGGCAGACATCGGTTTCCTCTGCGATGTGGATGACCGCATGACGGCCACCTCCCGCGAGCGGTTCCCCAAAGCGAAGTTTTACAAAGACTGGCGGGAAATGTTCGAGAAGGAGGCTAAAAGTTTTGACGCCGTGTCTGTTTCCACGCCAGACCATAACCATGCCGTTATAGCCATGGGCGCCATGCAGTTGGGCAAGCACGTGTATGTGCAGAAGCCCCTCACGCATGATATTTACGAAGCCCGCATGCTCACCAAAGCGGCAGACCGGTATAAGGTAGTAACGCAAATGGGCAACCAGGGCGCGTCCGGAGATGGCGTGCGCCAGCTACGCGAATGGTACGACGCGGGCGTGATCGGCGATGTGCACACCGTGTACATCTGGACTAACCGCCCCATCTGGCCGCAGGGCATTCCCTGGCCAAAAGAAAAACCGCCCGTGCCGAAGGAGCTGGATTGGGACCTCTGGCTGGGCACGGCGCCGCAAAAAGATTATGTAGACAACCTCATACCAGGCAGCTGGCGCGGCTGGTGGGACTATGGCACCGGCGCCTTGGGAGACCTGGGCTGCCACCTGATAGAAGCCCCCTTCCGCGTGCTCAACCTGAAATACGCGCTGGATGTGCAGGCCAGCGTCAGCAGCGTGTTCACCGCCTTCGGGCAGCGCGGCTTTTTCCCGGATAGCTGCCCGCCGGCCAGCCATGCCACGCTCACCTTCCCTAAAACAGACAAAACAAAAGGCAAGGTGACCATGCACTGGATGGATGGCGGCATCAAGCCCGAAAGACCGGAAGAACTGGGGCCGGATGAATTGTTCGGAGACGGTAACAGCGGCATCCTGTTCATTGGCACCAAAGGTAAGATGATGGCCAGCGAGTACGCCGCCAACCCGCGCCTGCTACCGCTTTCCCGCATGCAGGAAGTAAAGGTGAAACAGACGCTGAAGCGCGTGCCCGGCAGTGCGGACGGGCACTATGCCCAATGGGTGGAAGGCGCTATAGCCGGCTACGGCAATATGGAACTAAGCTCTCCCTTCAGCCTGGCCGGGCCGCTTACGGAAGCGGTGCTGATGGCCAACCTGGCCATCAGGGTAGCGGATATTCCCGTGCCCCGCAAAAGCGGCAGGGGCAACGACTATCCCGGCAGCAACACCAAACTGCTCTGGGACAATGAGCAGATGCGCGTTACCAATTTTGACGCTGCCAACCAGTTCGTGAAGCGGGAGTACCGTCAGGGCTGGGGCAACCTTGGATGATCCTTTTTTAAACCTGAAAAACTGATCTGTTATGAAACCTTGTGTATGGCTTGGATTAATGGCGATGGGCCTTCACGTGGCGCCGGATGCGCTGCAGCTGCCTGCGGGAGAAACCGGCGGGCAGGCGTTTGTGGCGAACAATGGGGCGATTCCCGTAAGCAATACCGGAAGCGTACCTGCGGCTGCTTCAATGATAGCTGTTGTAAACAGCGGTAATAACCCGGCTTTTGCAAACAACACCGGAAATTCACTTGCGGCGGTTTCTCCCGCAGCGGCTACCAAAAAAGGCTGGGTATCCCTCTTTGACGGCAAGTCTCTCAACGGCTGGAAAGTAGGCGAGAACGCCGGCACCTTTTCTGTAGAGAACGGCGCCATTGTAGTACACGGTCCCCGCGCGCACCTGTTCTATGTGGGAGACGCCGGGCAGCACAACTTCAGGAACTTTGAGTTTGAAGCCAAGGTAAAGACCACGCCTGGCTCCAATTCCGGCATTTATTTCCACACGGCCTACCAGGAGAAAGGCTGGCCCGAAAAGGGTTTTGAAGTGCAGGTGAACAACTCGCACACGGACTGGAAAAGAACTTCCAGCCTCTATGACATCAAAGACATCAGAGAGGTACACGCGGCGGATGATGTGTGGTATACCCAGTACATCCGCGTGCAGGGTAAAACCGTAACGCTGAAGGTAAACGGCAAAACCGTGCTGGAATACACCGAGCCGGAGCATACCACCGCCCCGCAAGGCCACGCCGGCCGGGTGATAGACCGCGGAACGTTTGCCCTGCAAGGCCACGACCCGAAAAGCAAGGTATACTTCAAGGACTTGAAAGTGCGGCAACTGCCGGATTAAACAGGATGCATACACCGATGGTATACGTCACATCATCAAAACAGCAACTGCCGGATTAAACAGAACGCATACACCGATGGTATACGTCACATCATCAAAACAGCAATTGCCGGATTAAACAGGATGCATACACCGATGGTATACCTCACATCATCAAAACAGCAACTGCCGGATTAAAAACGCAATATGAAACCGATAGTACAGATATCGCTCGATCTCACTAACATAGATGAAGCCCTTGAAACCGCCGCGCTGGCCATGCGCGCGGGGGTAGACTGGCTGGAAGCAGGCACGCCGCTTATTCTGGCGGAAGGCCTGCATGGCGTCAGGAAGCTGCGCGAAGCCTTTCCCGGCGTGCCCATTGTAGCAGACCTCAAGACCATGGACGGCGGTTACCTGGAAGTGGAAATGATGGCCAAAGCCGGCGCCACGCATGTGGTGGTGATGGCAAGGGCGCATGAAGAAACCGTCCTCTGCGCGGTAAAGGCCGGCCGCGACTTCGGCGTACAGGTAATGGGAGACAACCTGGGTTGCCCGGATATGGTAGAAGGCGCCCGCCAGCTGGAGGCGCTGGGGTGTGACTATGTGATCCACCACATCGGGTACGACGAGCGGCGCGGCATTGCAGCGCGCAGCCACCGCATGCCCAGCCCGCTGGACCAGTTGCGCCAGGTGGTGGCGGCCGTGAAAGTGCCGGTACAGGCCGTAGGCGGCCTTTCTTTGGAGCAGGCCATCCGCTGCCCCGAGTACGGTGCGCCGCTGGTAGTGCTGGGCGCCCCGCTCACGATAGACGCCGATGCGTTTAAAACGGCGGACGGTAACCTGGAAGCCTCCCTGAAACTGATATGCGATAAAATACATGCCTACGGCGATGTGGCCGTGGGGCATGCTCACTAAATCAATCAATAACACATGAAATCAGCCGCTGTGGTAAACTTTGCTCCGGAAGAAGGAGCGGTGGAAATACGTGAGATACCCAAACCGGAACCAGGCCCCAACGATGTGCTGCTGGAAGTAGCCTACGTAGGCGTATGCGGCAGTGACCTTCATCAATGGACCAACGGGCACAGCTGGCCGGTGAACTACCCGGTAGTGCTGGGCCATGAGTTTGCCGGCCGCATTGCGGAACTGGGCGCCGCCGTTACCGGCTGGCAGGTGGGAGACCGCGTGGTGAGTGAAACGGCCGCCATCATAGACCCTTCCAACCCCATGTCTAAAATAGGGTTGTACAATCTTGATCCAACACGAAAAGGTTTCGGCTACGGCGTAAACGGGGCCATGACGCGGTACGTGTCTACCCCCGCGCGCTGCCTGCACCGTATACCGGAGCAGCTGCCTTTTGAACATGCCTGCCTCACGGAGCCTTGTTGCGTGGCCTACAACGCCGTAGTGAACAATGCGCGCCTGCGCCCCGGAGACCGCGTGGTAGTGCTGGGCCCTGGTACTATTGGCATCCTGTGCGCCGCCGTGGCCCGCCTTTGCGGGGCAGACGTGGCGGTGGTAGGGCTGGAAGGGGACCGCAGCAGGCTGAAGATAGCGGAGCAATACGGTTGCGAAGCCATTACAGGCAGCGCCGCGGAATGGGCCCGCGCGCAAGACGGGCTGGGGGCGGACTGTGTGATAGATGCCGCCGGCGCCAGCGCTACCCTTAAAATAGCCATGGAACTGGTGCGGCCCAACGGCCATATTCTCAAAGTAGGCTGGGGCCCTCAGCCGCTGGGCTTTTCGCTAGATCCGCTGGTGCAGAAGAACGTTACCCTGCAGGGTAGCTTCAGCCATAACTGGCCCGTGTGGGAGCGTGTTATTGCATTGCTGGCCAGCGGCCGGCTGGATGTAAAGCCTATCATAGGGGGCATATGGCCCCTGGCCCAATGGCACGATGCGTTTGAGAAAATGCACCGTGGAGAAGTAGTGAAAAGTATCATTAAACCGGAATAACTATGCGCCTGAAAGATAAAGTGATCATCATCACCGGCAGTTGCACCGGCATTGGAAAGGCCATTGCCATCCGCTGCGCCGCGGAAGGGGCAAGGGTGGTGGTGCATGGGCTGGATGCAGACAAGGGAGCGGATATTGTAAAGATGCTGGGAGCGGATAAGGCCGTACTGCATATTGAAGACATTACCGCCGCCGGTGCTCCGCAGCGCCTGGTCAACACCGCCATTGAACGTTTTGGCGCATTGCATGGCGTGGTGAACAATGCGGCCATGATAGCGTCTTCCAACCTTGCGTCTACCACGCTGCCTTTTTTCCGGGATATACTGGAAGTGAACATGCTGGCCCCCTTTGCGCTCATACAGGCCGCCCTGCCGCATCTTGCCGCCACGCGCGGCTGCGTGCTCAACATCGGTTCTGTGAACGCCTGGAGCGGTGAGCCCAACCTGTTGGCCTATAGCGTGTCCAAAGGCGCGCTCATGACCCTCAGCCGCAACCTGGGAGATACGCTGCACCGCGAGCAGGGTGTACGGGTGAACCAGATCAACCCGGGCTGGGTGCTCACGGACAAAGAAGTAGACATCAAACGCTCGCAGGGGCTGGCGGATGACTGGCACCGGCAGGTGCCCGCCGTATATGCCCCCGCGGGCCGCCTGCTGAAGCCGGAAGAAATAGCGGCCGCCGCCGTTTACTGGCTGGCGGATGAAAGCGGCCCCATCAGCGGCCAGGTGGTAGACCTGGAACAGCATCCTTTTATTGGGCGCAACCCGCCAAAAGACGATACGGTGCTGCCCGCCCGGAAGTGACGGTGGCCCGCCTGATAACGGCCGCTCACCACATCAGGAAGCCCTTCAGCGTTCTGCCTGATCAATTCATTTAAAAAAGACAAACTAATGCTTATGCCGCAACTGGCCGTATTCCCTAAAGCCTTTATGCAGGCGCTCTGCAAAGACGGCAGCATGCGCCTCTCCGAATGGATAACGCTGGCCACCGCGTTGCAGGTAGACGGGCTGGAATGGTACGCCGGCTTCCTTGAAATGGAGCATGCCGCCAACTGGCCCGGCTTCCGCAAGCAGGTGGAAGACAAGGGAAAGGTGATACCCATGATGTGCTGCTCGCCGGATTTTACGCACCCTGACCGTCATTTCCGCGAGCGGGAGATCAGCAAACAAAAACGCTGGATAGACATGACCTATGCGCTTGGCGGTGCCTATTGCCGCGTGCTGTCCGGCCAGCGCCGCCCGGAGCTGACAATAGAAGAAGGGCTGAAGCTGGCGGCAGATTGTATAGAGGCCTGCATTCCCTACGCCGCGGAGCGGGGCATCACCCTTATTATTGAAAATCACTACAAAGATGATTTCTGGGAATACCCCGAGTTTGCGCAGCAGATGGACGTGTTTTGCCAGCTGGTGGATAGGGTGCATCATCCCAACTTTGGCGTGAACTATGACCCCAGCAATACCTACCTGGCGGGAGAAGACCCGCTGGAACTGTTGAGGCGCGTGGCCCACCGCGTGGTGACCATGCATGCCAGTGACCGTTACCTGAAAGAAGGCACGCTCGAAGATCTCCGCCGGGAAGAAGGCGGGGCCGCGGGGTATGCCAAACGCCTCAGCCATGGTGAGATAGGAAAGGGGCTCAATGACTACGACGCTATTTTCACCCAATTGAAAAACGCAGGCTTCAACGGCTGGATCAGTATTGAAGACGGGGTAGACGGTATGGCGCAGCTGGAGCGCAGCGTAGCGTTCCTCCGCCGTAAACTGGCCCAGTACTGGCCCGCTGCAACACCACAACCATGACGGCATCTGTACTATGTAACACGGAATGTATTTTGGGAGAAGGCCCCATATGGCTGCCCGCCACCGGCAAGCTGATGTGGGTAGATATTGAAGGCAAAACCCTGTATGAATATGACTGGCACAGCCGCACCACCGCCTGCTGGCAGATGAACAACCGCGTAACGCTCATTGTACCGCTTCATCAAAGCAACAGCCTGCTACTGGGCATGCAGGGCGGCCTGGCTACGTTCAACCCGGTCAGCGGCTGCCTGCAATGGCTCACAGACCTGGAAAAAGAACAGGCGCTGCACCGTTGTAACGATGGCGCCGCCGATGCGCAAGGCCGCCTCTGGGTAGGCACGCTGCACATGCAGTTCAAGGAAGGCGCCGGTTCCCTGTATATGCTGGACGGTCATCTGCAACTCCGCCGCCAGCTCCCGGAACAAACCATTCCCAACGGCCTGGTATGGTCATTGGATAATAGCAGGATGTATTTTATAGATTCCACTAAACGTTGTGTGCGGTCTTTTCTTTTTGATGTGGAAAGCGGCGGCATCACCTTTGAGAAAATAGCGTTTAAGATACCATCGGTGATGGGCAGTCCTGACGGGATGACGATAGACGGGGAAGGCATGTTGTGGGTGGCGCATTATGGCGGTTTCGGCGTTTGCCGCTGGAACCCGCTTACCGGCGCCCTGCTGGAAAAGATCGGCCTGCCGGCGCCCAACGTTACCTCCTGCGTATTCGGCGGGGAGAACATGGATACGCTTTTTATTACCACCGCGCGGCAGGAGATGACCGAAGAGGCGCTGCGCCTTTACCCGCTTAGCGGCAGCCTGTTCCAGGTGCGTACGGGCGTGAAAGGTTTGCCAACGGCGGCTTTCCACTTGCAGGCCGCTGCGGCGGGCGAGCCGGCGTATGTAGAGAAACAGGCTGTGCGGAATGGGGCCATTACCTGAAGCAACATCGCTACTTTGGGCAGTTGCGGCCCCGTGTATGTAGCGTTATTGTTCTTGCGGCCGCCCTTTAAACCAGCGTTCCGCGTTATACCGGTATATTTTGTCTACTACCGTTTTGGGCAGTTGCAGCCCGGTAAATACGCCTTCGAAAGAAGGGGAGCGCAGCGTGTCTTTACTGGTGAAGAAAGCCCAGTCACGCATCCAGGCCTCGTGAATGAACTGCGGCGTGGGGCCATCGTCTTCCGCGGTGCGGTCTGTTCCGTATAGCAGCCTGTCCTGGTAACGGATAAAAAAACCGTACACCTTTTGCCGGTCCTTCATAGCCTGGAATTGCAGGTCGCTGATCCTGGCGGCCATGTCTACCGCCATATTGGGAAATTTGTCAAGGCAGGCGGCCAGTGTATCCGTATCCCACTCAAGGCTGCCCAGGTGGGCGCCTATGAAGCGCAGTTGCGGGTGCTTTTGCAACATGCGGTCACGCGCGGCTATCTGCTCATGGTAGGAGGGGTAAGAGGGGTGGGCGTACATATGGAACTCCGGGTGGCGGCTGTAATATTTCCGGTTGCTGTTCATCTGCATTTGCTCCAGCGGCAGCCAGCAGTCTTTCGGCTCGCCAAAGTGACCGATAACGGGAATGCCTTTACCGGTGAGGAAGCGGAGTACTGTATCAAACCGCGGATGGTCTATCATCACAAAATTCCCTGCTTCGTCTTTCAGTTCCATACCGATGGTCTTATAGAATTTGATGGCAATGGCCCCGGCGCGGATCATCGTATCCAGGTGGGAAATGGTGGCCTCCGGCCAGTGCGGGTTATTCCAGTTGGCAATGGAAAGCGTGCCGGCAAAAGCTACCCGCTCCGGGTAATGCTGGTGATGGGCAATGCCCAGTTGCTCCTGCAGCGCCATGCCGGGAGGCTCTTCCACCGCAATGGTCAGCAGGCGGAAATTGTCTTGCCGCGCCTGGTGAACAAAAGTGGTGTCTGCGGTATACATATGCACATGCGCATCTGTTTTGGGAACGCGGGCAAAGTCTTCCGTGGTGTAGTACGCGCCGTTGCCGCCGCAGCTGCAAAGCAGCCACCCCAGGAGGCATATATGGTAAAGTCCTTTCTGCATACGCCCTGAATGTATGATTTATATGAAGGCGGTTAATGCCGTTTATTGCCCGGCTGCTATACTATATTAGCATGCCGGTGTTATTTGCAAGTCATGCTTTTTTGCCCTATATTTAGAAAAACACTTTTTCACCGGCCATGAAACCGCATTTCCATAAAGTTCCACGTCCGCTACAGACCTCGTTCAGCATACGCCACGACGTTGAGCCGAGCTTTGACACCACCTGGCATTACCACCCGGAGCTGGAGCTGCATTGTGTGCTCAAAGGGGAGGGGATCCGTTTTATAGGAGATAAGATCAGCAACTTTTCGGCGGGTGAAATGATACTGCTGGGAGAGAACATGCCCCATACCTGGTATAGTAAAGAAGACAATACCGCCAAGGGCACCCATAAAGACATTGAGGCCCTGGTGCTGCAATTTTTGCCCAATTGCATGGGAGATGATTTCCTGACCCTGCCGGAGGCCCGCCTGCTGCTCAAGCTGTACGAAAAGGCCAAAAGGGGCATGGTGATCTATGGCAATACCAAGCAGCAGCTGGTACCCCTGCTGTTCCGCCTGCTGCATACGGACGGGCTGGAAAAGATGGTCACGCTCCTGTCTGTATTGCGCCTGCTGTCCGAAACGGAAGAATATTCCTTCATCAGCAATACCTATACCTTTCAGCCGCCCGGCCGGCAGGAAACAGAACGCCTGAGCGCGGTATATAATTATACCCTGTCCAACTTCAGGAAGGTGATCACCCTGGAAGAAATAGCTGCTATCAGCAACCTCACCGTTACGTCCTTTTGCCGCTATTTTAAACTGATGACGCGCAAAACGTACTACGATTTCCTGACCGAAGTGAGGGTAGGCCATGTATGCCGGTTGCTGATAGAAGACAAGCTGTCTATTCCCCACATCTCCAACGAATGCGGCTTTCTCAACATCTCCAACTTTTACCGGCAGTTCAAGAAGGTGACGGGCTTTACGCCGGTTACCTACAAGCGAAATTACCTGCAGGTGAAAACGGTAGCCTGACCGGGGGGCGCAGGATGGCGGCTTTTACCGGCCGGTGCCCTGCAGGGCTGTTTTGCCGTATGCCGTTAACGACCGCGCTGCGGGGTTGTTTCGCTGTGTGCTTTTACCGGCCGGGCCCCTTGCCGTATGATTGCCCGTCCCCGTTGTACCAGGCATAACGTTTTTCCCGGCCAATTGCGCGCCCGGAATTTTTCGCCCCGCGCATGGTTTTATTTGGATGTTGAAAGAATGTTTTTTATACTTGTGTACGGGTACGTACACATTTTTACCACGTTTTTCGGTCAACCAGGTCAGCCATTCTCCTGCACAGCGCTGAAGGTAGGCAAGTAATTAAGAACATATGAAAAAATTGATAGCTGCTCTGGCGTTGCTGCCGGCGTGCCTGTTCCAGTTGCCTGCATTGGCGCAGGAGAAGGCGTCTATTAACACGCCCGAAGAAATAGCGCGGTTGGATGCCTATGAGGCCCAATTGGAAAAATACCTTTCTCATTACCTGGTAGATGAATATGACAGCAGGGCGCAAACACTCTGGCATCGGGACTACAGCAGTGCGGACGCACTGGAGCGCAGCGTAGCGCCCAACCGGCGGGCCTGGGAAGTAGTGATCAGCCCGCCCGAACTTCGTAAAACCGGCCCGTTGCAAAAACGCCCCCACCAGATAGATGATGTCAACGCCGAGTGGCTGAGCCTGCCGCTGGGCATTGTGACCGCGGAGGCCGTACTGGCCATTCCCGCATCGGCCAGCGCCAAAAAACCGGTGCCGCTCGTTATAGTGCAGCATGGCATCGGCAGCTCGCCGGAAACACCGTTCCGCGGGGGGAACTACAACTCATACGCCAAAGCGTTGCTGAAAGCAGGTTATGCCGTGCTGTGCCCGCTCAACATGCGCACCATAGAGCGGAGGAACAACATTGAGCACCTGTGCCGCCTGGCCGGCACCAGCCTGCCCGGTATTGAGCTGGTAAGGGTGCAGCACCTGCTGGACGTGGTTTTGGCAGACCCGCGCATAGATGCCGGCAAAGTAGGCATGTGGGGCGTTTCTCTCGGCGGTATGGCCACCATGTTCTGGATGCCGCTGGAACCGCGTATCAAAACCGGGATCATTTCTGGCTGGTATAATGACCGGATCAATAAAATGGTGGTGAAAGACAAACGCTACAGCAGCTTTCAAAAGGGCAACGAAAATTATGTGTTCGTGAGAGGATGGCTGCAACAGTTTGCCGACCACGACCTGATATCGCTGATCTGCCCGCGCCCGGTAATGGTGCAGCATGGCAAAAAAGACGGCATCGCTTACTGGCCGCAGGTAGCGGATGATTTCAAAAAAGCCCGTACTCACTACGAACGCCTGAACATGGCAGACCGTATGGAACTGACCATGCATGAAGGCGGGCATGAAGCCGTTGTGGGACCGGGTATTCGCTTCCTGGACAAGTGGCTGAAAGGAAAATAATAACAGCAGGAATGGATATCACATTATTACAGGAACAGGTTGCCCTCGGCAGGGACGAGAACGCCTACAAGCGCCTGTTCCTCCATTTCTATAAAGGTTTGACGCGCTTTGCGGATACCTACGTGCGGCAGCACGAGGTAGCGGAAGAAATAGTGTCTGACGTAATGCTGAAAATATGGACCATGCAGGAGTCCCTGCTGGGCGTTCGCAACCTCCGCGTGTACCTTTTCAGGGCGGTGCGGAACGGCGCCATCAACTACCTTCTTAAAAGCCGCAACTACACCACCTGGGACATTGACCAGGTAGCCCCGGATACTTTTGGTTCCCCCCATACGCCTGAAGAAGAGACCATTCACCGGGAGCTGAAGCGCAACTTTGCCGAAGCCGTGAGCCAGCTGCCGCCCAAATGCCGCATGGTGTTCAAACTGGTGCGGGAAGACAGCTTCACCTACCGGGAGGTGGCCGCCATACTGGATATTTCTGAAAACACAGTAGACAGGCACCTGAACATTGCCATGCACCGGCTGGCAGACGTGCTGCAAACCTACCGGCAGCGCAGCGGCCACTAACGTAAGAAGGCAAGAACAACCCGGCGGAGCGGCTAAAGATCCATTGCACACAGTAGAAGCATCCGTTCCCCTGATCTCCCTTGAATTTTTTTTTTAAAACAATTGGGGACTTTACCGCCCCATCTTGTCTTACCTGTAACCGCCCCTTGTATTTTTTATGAAGGAAGAACGTTTTTATACCCTGATGAAGCGGCTAACGGCCGGCAAAGCCAGTGAAAAAGAGCAAGCCGAACTGCAGCAACTTGTACAGGAAGATGAGCAACTGGCCTTACTGTACCGGGAGTTTTTTCCCGGTGGTGAAGCGGCGGAGCACGATGATGATTCCGAGGCCCTGCTGGCCTATTCCGCTCATTACGCCCGCATGCAGATTGCCGGGCTGTTTGATGCTGCGCCGGAGCCTGCCCGCGGGCGGCAAAGAAGGATGTACCTGTTGCCAGCCGCCGCCTGCGTACTGGTGCTGCTGCTGGCAGGGGGCTGGTGGTTCGGCCTGCGGGAAAAAACGCCGGCCGGCCGCGAGGTCAAAACACAAAAAGGCGCACGTACCCACCTGGTGCTGGCAGATGGTACAGCGGTATGGCTCAACGCCAACAGCTCCATCACCCACAGCCCGGGGTTCAACCGCACCAACCGGGAGCTGACCCTCACCGGGGAAGCCTATTTCAAAGTGGCGCCGGATGCGGACAGGCCTTTCATCATACAGGCGGGAGGGTTGAAGGTAAAAGTGCTGGGCACCACCTTCAACATCCGTTCCTATCCAGATGAACCGAATATTGAGACCACGCTGGAAACCGGCTCCGTAGAAATTACGCTGGACGATCAGCCGGGTAACAAGATACAGCTCAAACCCGGCCAGAAGCTCAGTGTAGACAATACCACCAGTAAAATGGCGGCGCCCGGCATACCGGCAGACAGCCTGGAGGCGCCCATGCTGCTGCTGAGCAAAATGCGGGTAGACACCGCCGGCAACTCCACGGTAGACGCGGCCTGGAAAGAAGGGAAACTGGTGTTTGACGGGGATGACTTTCAGCGGGTGGTGTCCAAAATCGAAAAATGGTACAACGTAACGGTAGTGCTGGAAAATAAAAACTTGTATACCACCAGCTTTACCGGCGTATTTGATAACAAATCGCTTACCACGGTGCTGAATACCCTGCAGGAGACGGGTAAACTGGCATACCGGCTGGAAAACGATACTGTGTACGTCCGCTAAAGAAAAACGAAAAACAATTTTAACGAACAATGGTCAACTGAAATCACTGTAAAAAAGGAAGGAGAATGCGCTAACATTCTCCGTTCCTCAAGGTAATGTTTCATGTAACGGCTTTTTCCGGGTTCTAAGGGGAAAGAAGCCATTATTTATTATCACCCAATAATCAAAAGTATGAAAAAAATGAGAATAGGCCCGGGCTTTCAGCCCGGATGGCCTGTTGTACCACTTGTCAAGTTTTTACTCATGATGAAATTGGCAGCCATTATTGTGTGCGTGTGCACGGTGCAGGCTTTTGCGCTGACGGGCTACTCGCAGGACAGGGTGTCTCTCAACCTCCGGCAGGCGCCCCTGAAAAAGGTGCTGAAGGCCATTGAGCGTCAAACGTCCATCCACTTTGTGTATAATGATGAGATACTGGAGAATAAAGCCCCGGCAGACGTGCAGGTAACGGATAAGACCTGGGCGGAAGCCGTGGTGCACCTGCTGCGCAATACCGGCCTTACCTACAAGCAGGTAGACGAGAACCTGGTGGTGATCACGCAGGTAGCCGCCCAAACGCAGGTATACCAGACTACCGTGCGCGGCAAGGTGGTGATGAAAGACAACCAGCCCCTGCCCGGCGTTACCATCATTGAGAAAGGCACCATCAATGCCACCACCACCGGAGAAGACGGTACCTTCTCCATCAAGGTGAAAAACGACTCCGCCATACTGGTATTCAAATACATCGGTTTTGTGACCCAGGAGCTGCCCGTATCTGCCCAGATGAACATCACCATGGCGGAAGACAATACCGCCCTGGAAGAAGTGGTGGTAGTAGGGTATGGGGAGCAGAAAAAGATCAACCTCACCGGCGCGGTAGACGTGGTGCGGGGCGAAATGCTGGAGAACAGGCCCTCTGCCAACATGGGTGAGCTGTTGCAGGGCGCCTCGCCCAACCTCAACATCGGCGTTACCAACACCGGTGGCGAACCGGGCGCCGGCCGTACCTGGAACATCCGCGGCCTGGGCTCTATTGCCGGCAGCAGCGCGCCCCTGATATTGGTAGATGGGGTGGAAATGAACATCAACAACCTGAACCCTGAATCTGTAGAGAGCGTGACCGTGCTGAAAGACGCGGCCGCATCCGCTATCTACGGCGCCCGCGCGCCCTTTGGCGTAGTGCTCATTACCACCAAAAAAGGCTCCGCGGCCAAAGGCGTGCAGATACAGTACAACTATAACCTGGGCCTTGCCTCGCCCATTAACCTGCCTAAATGGAGGAACGCGCTGGAGTATGTAACGGCCCGCAACCAGGCGCTGGTCAACGCCGGGCAGCCGCCCAAGTTCCCCGCGGAGCAGATAGACCGTATTGAACGGTATATGGCAGGCACCTACCTGCCGGAATACGATACGGCCAACCCGCCGCCCACCCTCTGGCGCGGCCGCCACGACGGGAACGCCAACTACGAGTGGTTCGACATGTACTTCAAGGACGTGGTGCCCAACCATAAACACGGCATCAGCCTGAGCGGGGGCACGGATAAATCCCAGTACTACATTTCCCTCGGGTATTTCGGCCAGGGCAGTTCCTACAACTGGGCAGACGAAAATTATAAACGTTATAACCTGGTGTCTAACCTTTCCACCCAGGCCACCAAATGGATGACGGTGAACCTGAGCACCAAGTTCGCCACCTCCATGCAGCACCACCCCATTGGCTCCAGCGGCCTGGAAAAGAAACAGATCATTTCAGAAATGGTCAAGTTCTATCCCACCACGCCCATGTACAATGTGAACGGCACCATCAACAACCCCTACGTGCAGCAATTGATGAACGCCGGGCTGGAACGCATGCGGGATAACGACCTGTGGGCTACCATCAGCGCAGACCTGGAGCCGGTGAAAGACTGGAAGTCTACCGTTTCCTACAGCTACAACTACTACGGCGGCAAATACACGAAACACGACAAACAGGTGTGGCTGGAAGCGCCCAATGGCACGCTCTGGAACATCGGTTCTCCTGAAAATGGTTTCTCGCAAGACTGGAACGAGAACTACTATTCCTTCCTGTCTGCCACCTCCGCTTACCAGAAGCAGCTTTCCGGCCATTTCCTCCGGTTGATGGTGGGGTATGAGCAGGAGTATAAACAATACAACAGCCTCTCCGGCAACAAACGTGCGCTGATCACAGAACTGGTGCCTTCCATCTCCACCGCTACCGGCCCCGTGCAATTGTACGATGCCATGAGCCATTGGAGCACCCGCGCTTTTTTCAGCCGCTTCAACTATAACTACAAAGAGAAATACCTGCTGGAACTGAACGCGCGCTATGGCGGCTCTTCCCGTTTTGCGCCAGATTCCCGCTGGGGCCTGTTCCCGTCTTTCTCCGCCGGCTATAACGTGTCAAGGGAAAACTTCTGGACGGGCGCACTGGCAAAAGCGGTGAACAGCCTGAAAATAAGGGGCTCTTACGGTACACTGGGCAACCAGAACGTACCCAACTACCTGTACATGTCCATTCTTGATACGGAAAGCAACGGTGAGTGGATACTGGACGGCGGCCGTCCCAACTACGCCCTCATGCCGCCCATCCAAAGCCCCCATATTACCTGGGAGCGCATCAGCACGCTTGATTTTGGCGTAGATGCGGCTTTCCTGAACTCCCGGCTGGGCCTCACTTTTGACTGGTACGACCGGCGCACCAGCCGCATGTTCGGCCCGTCCATCACCTTGCCCGCGGCCCTGGGCGCGGCGGTACCGCTGGAAAATAACGCTTCCCTTTCCACCAAAGGCTGGGAGCTGTCTTTGACCTGGAAAGACCGTATCAGCAACGATATCTTTTATAACCTCCGCTTCACCCTGGCAGACTACCGCTCTGTGATACTGGAATACAACAACGCCGCGGGCCTGTTAGATAACTACTACAAAGGCAAAGTGTATGGCGAAATATGGGGCTATACCTCAGACGGCCTTATTCAGCAGGCAGGAGAGAAAATGTCTGACCAGTCCAAGTTCTTCAACAAATGGGGCCCCGGGGATATGAAGTATAAAGACCTGGACGGCAACGACATTATCAATGACGGTAACCGTACGCTGCAGAACCATGGGGACCTGCGGGTGATCGGCAACAACCAGCCCCGGTTCAACTTTGGCCTCAGCGCCGGCCTTTCCTGGAAGAACCTGGACTTTTCCATGTTCTGGCAGGGCATTGGCCGCAGAGACCTGTACGTGAGCAGCGTGTATGGCAACGCCCTGTTCTGGGGGCTGGTGAACAACGGGGAGGCTTTCTTTTACGGGCATGAAGATTACTGGCGGCCCGCAAACGAGACCAACATACTGGGCCCCAATACAGACGCCTATTTCCCCAAGCCGTACGAGAACAACGAAACTTACAAGAACCTGCAGGCGCAAACCCGCTACCTGCTCAATGGCGCGTACGTACGCCTGAAAAATGCGCAGATAGGGTATACGCTGCCCAAATGGCTCACCAGCAAAGTTGCCATCAACGCGCTGAAAGTGTACGTGTCTGGCGAGAACCTGCTCACGTTCCAGAAAATGCCCAAACGGATAGATCCGGAAACCGCCTTTACCTCCATGGGCAGCAGCTCTGTGGAAGGCCTGGGTAAGATCTACCCCTTGTCAAGGGTGATCTCTTTTGGATTGAACATCACATTTTAATTGAGTGCCATGAATCAGATTAAGCATATCATATTCGCTCTTGCGGTCATTATAAGTTTCGGTTCCTGTAAAGACGACTTTCTGCAGAAAGACCCGCTGGACCAGGTGTCTGAAGATGTGTTCTTTAGTACTACATCAGACCTGATGCTGTACGTGAACCAGTTCTACAACCCCGGCAACCGCCTGCTGGACTTTGGCAGCAGCGGTGGCCTGAACTACAACAGAACGGTATTTGCCCTTGACCTGGCAACAGACAATTTCATCAACGCGTCCGTTAGCCCGCTGCTCAACGGTACCCGCGTGGTGCCTGCCTCAGGCGGCGGGTGGGATTACAGCCTGGTGCGCAAGGTGAACTACTTTTTCGAGAACTACGAGCATTGTAAAGATCCCTTTGACAGCTACAAACAATATGTAGGAGAAGCCTATTTTTTCCGGGCGCTCATCTACTACAAGCTGCTGCGCACTTTCGGGGACGTGCAATGGTTCAGCAAGGTGCTGGACACCAACTCGCCCGAGCTGATGAATCCCAGAACGCCCCGCAACGTGATCGCAGACAGCATATTGGCAGACCTGGACAAAGCGGCGCTGTATATGACAGCGGAAAAGACCAGCGCCGGCCTGCGCCCCAACAAATGGGTGGCGCTTGCGCTGCAGTCCAGGATAGCCCTGTATGAGGGGAGCTGGGAAAAATATCATGCCGGTACGCCCTTTGGCGTAAACGGCGCCAACCCGGACAAATATTTTACCAAGGCAGCGGAAGCGGCAGGGGCCGTTATGGAATCCGGCAGGTTCCAGTTGTATGCCACCGGCAAGCCGGATGCGGATTATTACAACCTTTTTGTATTGCCGGATTACGCGGCCAACTCCGAAGTACTGCTTTGGAAAAAATTTGACAAGGGCCTCGGTATTGTGAACTACCGCAGCGTGTCAAGCGATTTTCCGGATGGTACCGGCATCACCAAAGGCCTGGCGGATTCCTACCTTTGTAAAGACGGCCGCCCCATAGCCACCAGTCCGCAGTTTGGCGGTCATGGCAGCCTTGCCGCTGAAATGAAAGACCGAGATCCCCGCTATGCCCAAACCATTTTTTCTCCCGGCATGCCCTGGGAAATAAAGGGAACAGATACCACTACCTGGAACCAGGCCGTATACGCTAAACTGTTCAACAGCTCGGAATATTCCACGCCTACCGGTTATGTGATCAGGAAAGGCTACAGCGCGGAATTTGTGAACCACGACCTCAGCGGCGGCACCGAGCCGGTGATATTTTTCCGTTATGGCGAAGTATTGCTGAACTACGCGGAGGCCAAGGCAGAGCTGGGCCAGCTCACACAGGCGGAGGTAGACAGGTCTATCAAACTGCTGCGGGACCGCGTGGGCATGCCCAACCTGAACGTGTCCGCCATTGAGGTTGATCCCGACTGGGACTTTCCCGGCCTGTCTCCCCTCATCAACGAAGTACGGCGCGAGCGCCGGGTAGAGCTTTCCCTGGTGGGCTTCCGCTGGGACGATATTGCCCGCTGGGCCGCCGCGGATGAGTACATTGCCGGCAAACGCCCCAAGGGTATTTTTTACGGAGAACAATTCACCAAAAACCCGTACCCTGATGATGCGGACGGTTTTATGGACCCCTACCAGTCACCGCTGCCCAATGGCTACGGCTTCCAGCTGAACAGGGATTACCTGAGCCCCCTGCCGCAAACAGAACTGACGCTGAACCCGGCATTGACGCAGAACCCGGGTTGGGTGCAATAGGCTAACATGGATGTATATACGAAGCGCCCGCGGTTTCCGCGGGCGCTTTTTTAATTTTTTTTCATCCACTTCTGCGCGATGTGCATGGCGGTTTCCAGCATAAAGGGAGACCATCGTTCCACCTGCCAATGGCTTTGTGCAAGGGAAGATGCCTGCAGTGCGCGGGTAGCGGCTTCGAATGACGGGGCATTTTCGAGGATGGAAGAAAGCTCTGTTTGCTGCTGGTACAGGGCCAGATCCTCCAGCGGCGCACCTTGCGGCGGGTTGGCGGGCGGAGAGAAAGGATGAAGGATTTCGTCTCCTTTTGTAAGATTCCATTGCCGGGCTATAGCTGCCATCCGCCGGAAATCGGCACGAAATGCGTTTTTACTGTCTTCTGTTTCCAGTCCTGACCCGAGTTGTTCCATCACGAGATAGCGCAGGTGCGGGCACCGGGGAATGATGTTTTCCAGGTAGCGGAATACTTCTTCCGGAACGGAATCGTCATGGGTATCGCGGCGGATGGACCGGGATTGGTCTTCCGAAAGTTCCCAGCTGCCGCCTGAAATATGGATTTCCCTGACGCGATGCAGGGGATAGAGCGCGGCGAGCGTTTCGAAGGGCAGGTTGAAATTGGCAACCTGGCAATACAGGTTGTGGAGGTCGAGAATGATGAAACCGTTGACGGGCTCCAGCAGCTGGTCAAGAAAATCCCCGTGTTGCCGCACCTCGTCTACCGACCATGAAAACGCAAGGTTCTCTATCCCTACCGGCCGCCCGCAGGCATCCGCGATGCGCAGGAGGCGGTCCCGCCCGATACGCAGTGCCGCATCTGTGTAAGGGATATTGAGCGGCGCACCATGATGGAAATCCTGCCCCGTCATGAACCCGAAATGTTCGGTGATGTGATCGAACCGGTATTTCCGGCAAACAGCGGAAAGCTCCCGTAGCCAGGTTTCCTGTTCCGGGTGCCATTTTCCGGAAAACAGCGAAAAGAAAATACCATGGCCTATCAGGCGGTTGCCCTCGCTGAAGGCATTGATCAATCCATGAAACCAATCCGGCAGCGCATCCAGCCTGTACAGCGCATCGAAAGACCACTCGATGGCATCGGCTTCGCCGGATTCAAAGAGCGGGAGGCAGGCTCTCAGCAAATGGGGGTCCAGGTTACAGGCTACGGTGGAAAGCAGGCGGGGCAAGGCGGAGATGATTTACGTTCAGCATCAGCCCATTCCACAGGCCGGACAGGGTTCCATGTTGCGTTTCTTTTCTTCTTCTTTTTTCTTGGCTTCCTTTTGCTGGGGCGTCAGGTCTCCGTCTTTGGAGCAGGAAGGCAGCGTTTGAACGGCAATACCGGCCATAATGGCGCCGATCAGGATTTTGGAAAGTTTCATAAGTCGTGTTTTAAGAATAACGATGCTGTTTCCTCACAATGCAATGGCTTCAGTTCAATGGTTAAACGGCTGCAAACCACGGAAAGTTACACTGCCATCATTTTTTAGTATGCCTCTTCCTCCATAGTTGCCGCCGGTTTCCGTTATTGTAGTTATATTTATACACCCATAAACCGGATAACCCGTTAAATAACGCTATACTATATGCGATACGCTGAATCCCCCTCTTCACGCAGTATCCTGGAAACTATCCTTGTATTGCTGCTATTGCTGGCCCTGCTGTTGGCGCTGTATGACGTGATGAAGGTCTTTTTTGGAGTGTTTACCTTCGCTATTATTTTCTACGTATCCATGGCGCAGCCCTATGAGCGGCTCGTGCGCCTCCTGAATAACCGGCGGAAGCTGGCCGCGGTCATTTATTCCATGGTACTGGTGCTGGTGGTGGCCTTACCTTTTGTATATGCCATTGCGGCCCTGGGCAGGCATGTAAAAGACGCGCTGCACCTGGTAGAAGAAGTAAAGCAGCACGGCTTGCCAGATCTGCCGCCCAATATAGCGGGCATGCCCTACATAGGTGATGCCATCACCGCTTTCTGGCAGCAGCTCCAGGAAAACCCGCGGGAAACCATCGTTGGTTACGAGCAGCAGATAAAAATGGTACTGCATCACCTGCTGACGGGCGGCGCCGGTATCATCGGGGCGGCGCTGCAAGTGATACTGGGCGTTATCATATCCTCCATATTCCTGGCTACGGGAGATAAAATACTGCAACCGTTGCAGTCCACGCTCCGGCATCTGCTGGGAAGAAAAGACGGGGTGAGCCTCATGTATGCCACGGCGCATGCCATCAGGGGCGTATCCATAGGGGTGATGGGCACGGCCTTTATTGCCACGGTAATTTCCTGGATAGGCTTTGCTATTGCGGGCCTTCATTTCAAGGTGCTGCTGGCGGCCATTGTGTTCTTTGTGGTACTGATACAGGTAGGTCCGCTGATAGTATGGGCGCCGCTGGTAATATGGGCTGCTACGCAAGGCCATACGGGTACCGCCATCTTCCTGGGCATTTACGGCGCGGCGGTGCTGGTGGTAGACGCTGTATTGAAACCCATCCTGATCGCAAAAAGCGGCGGCAAGCTGCCCTTCCTGGTGCTGTTCATTGGCGTGGTAGGCGGAATGGTGGCCTGGGGCTTTACCGGCATGTTCAAAGGGGCCATTATACTGGCCGTATTTTATACCGTATTTAACTCCTGGCTGGATAGAAAACAGAGTATGGCGCCCGGGCCTTCCACAAGCACAACAAACGCTTAGTTATTGCTGCAGAAAGGATACAAGGCAAGTTGAAGCAAGATCGTTCTCTGCGCTTCGGGGAATTATTATATTTTTAATTCCACGGAAACATTAACCTAACTGCTACTTATGAAATTTCACCATGCTTTAACATGTATCGCATTGTTTGCGCTCATTTGCCTGTCCTGCAAAAAAGACAAAACGCCCGAACCACCGCTCCGCTTCAGCAGCGCAGAAGTGAACCTGCTGTCAGGAGAAGACAGTACCATTACTATTGAAGGCATTGCCCCGCCTTACACCGCCACGGCCGGCAACGCGCAGATCGTGCAGGTAAAGGTGGAGAATGACCAGCTCCTGCTCACTGCAGACCTGGCGGAAAAAACGGAAATCACCGTGAAAGACAATGCCGGCAATACCGCCATCATCAAGGCAAACGTCCACTCGATGGACGGGGACTGGGGAAGGGCACTCGGCCCGGACGAAACTTACGGGAAGGCTATTGTGGAAGCTGGAGATGCGGCGTTTGCCGCCACCCTGGAAAAAGAGCTGCTGGAGGTGTCCGCCACCAGTATCAGGGGCTACCAATTCAGGGAATCGGAAAAAAAATTCAGGGAAGTGTATGGCGGCAATTCTTTTAAAGAGGGAACGTACACCTACAGGAAACTGGCGCTTACGCTCACTTTTGAAGGAAACGAAGAAATATGCCGCGTTACACCATTCAATTTCCGCTTTGTAATGCTGGAACGTGACCTTACCGCCATCTACCAGGCGCTGCACCCTGACAAAAATATTCAAAAGGTAGTGGTCACCTTCTACCTGCGGTTCCGGCCCATGTACGGTTAAGAGCGGTTACTTTCCGGCCAGGAAGGCGCTGATCATGCTGACAACAAACACCGGCATGGTACTGTCGGTTTTTGCTGATAATATCTCTCCTATATAATCTCCATGTCCGCAAGGCAATATAGCCAGCTGCGCATGCGGCAGCATACGGGAGAGGGCCACTGAATGTTCCGGCGGTGTTACGTCTTTATCTCCGCTGATAATGAGCGAAGGCGCCTGTACGGTTTTAATGGCAGCATCGGGGATGTCTTTGAAATCTATCATCCTGGCCGCATCCCGGTTAAACATGGCTTGCAGGCCTTTGGGATCGGGGTTGATGGCGAGGTACGCCTCATGATAGGGTTGGGGCATGTCTTTCAGTGTTGCCTGTTTCATGCCTTCAAAGAAGCCGGGAGGCAGCGCGTCCCTCCGGTAGGCAATGGAGGCCAATACCAGCTTGTTCACCACCTGGGGGTGGCGGATGCCTATTTGCAGGGCGGTAGTAGCGCCGTTGCTGAAACCCATGATATTGGCCTTTTCAATTTTCAAATGGCGGAGCAGGGCGGCCACATCGTCCGCATCCTGCTCAAAGCTCAGCGGGCGGTCAATGTCTGCCGTATGGCCATGCGCTTGCAGCTCAATGGCAATCACCTGGTGTGTTTTAGCCAGCTCAGGCAATATGCGGCCATAGGTGGTGGTAATGGTAGAGCCGCCGCCATGCAGCAGCACCAGCGGGTAGCCGTTGCCGTGTATCTCGTAATATAACTGAAGACCGTTAATGGCCGCGTACTGGCCCTTGGGCTGTTGTGCTTTCATGAAAGAATAAGTAGTGATGAGCAATAACAATGTTATAACAAACCTGCGTTGCATAGGCTGCCTGTTTTATAGTATGCAAATTTATGCATGAACAATCATTTGCCGGGGCGGCGAACACGACAAATACAGGGTTTATTGCGCCACTACACCAATCATGTCTATGGTAATACCGCGTCCCGGCAGGGCCAGTTGCGAAACGGCGGCCTTGGATGCGGCGGGCGGGCGCTGAGGGTTGTAGTAGCTGCGCCGCAGCGCGTTGAGGCTGGTGCTGGCTTCGTTGTCAGACACATAATACAAGGCCTTTACCAGGTGCTCCATATTACCGCCCGCTGCCTGCAGCATGTTTTTCAGTGACACGAAGAGGCTGTTCACTTCCGCTGCCGCGTTGCTGGTATCTGTACCATACAGGGCGGAACAGTATATTTTCTTTCCGCGGTTCAGGCGGGTTACTTTGGCATAAACGGGAGAGGCCGTCATGCCCGGAGGAGTAATGAACTCCAGTTGCTCCGCGCCGCGGGCAGGAGAGGCGGCAATCAGCTCAATTTCCACCAGCGGGTCTTTGCTCACCCACTCCACGTACACCACCGGCGGCATGGCCGCGCCTGCAAAGAATACACTGAACGCGCTGTCTGCCGTGCGGATATCTGTCATGGGGTTGATGAACGCTCTTACCTGTACAATGTTTTCTTTTGCCAGCTTCAGGTGGCGGAGGGTAGTGTCCAGCTGCCGCAGGGTACCCGTGGTGGCCTGGCCCAGCGCGCCCTTGTCTGCCTGCCCGGATATATACACGGCCCCGCCGGCGGGCAATACCGCTACACCGGCGCCTGCGGTGGGGAAGCGGGTTTGTCTGGAATGATGATAGGTAACGGCTGCGCCCTTGCGGCGGGTGGCCGTAGCCACCGCGTCTATACCCACCAGGGCGCCTTCTGCCGGGAGGTTGCCGGTAACATAACTTACGGCGGGCTGTTTGTTCCCGAATTGTTTACGCAGGGCGGTCTGCACTTCCTGCAGCAAACCGGGGTGGCGCAGGCAAATGTTCAGCTTCACCACGTTCTCCAGACCAGACCGCACCTCCTGTAAGGAAAGCGCTATGTTTTTCAGTACCTGTTCCACCTGCAGCGCGGCGTTCCCGGGCCCAACCAGCGCGCCGTTTCCGTTTAACGGCAGCAATTGCGCGGTATGCGCCAGCGGCACTTCATCTACCACCACGGCGGTAGTGGCGCCATTGGAAAGGATATGCCGCATCTGCGCGCCGGCGGCCAGGTTGCAGGCTGTGAGGCTGAGGACCAACAGGGCTTGTTTCATGATATGAGCGTATTTACGGGTACGTGCCCGTAAGGTAACGATTATTGTGCAGAATGTGCAGGGTACGCGGCGCCCGTTATCATCATGCCGGCTATGCAGGGAAAGAGATGGATGGCGCACGGACGATGCCGCTATTCGTAAAAACGCGCTGCGGAAGGCAAGCCCCGGGGCTATAAACAGCACGCGCCCGGAACACCGGTCCCGGACGCGTGCTATGGTATAAAAACGATGATCAGATATTCCCTTTCTTCATCTCCGCCACGGCATAATCTACCGCCCTTGCGGCCAGCGCCATGTATGTCAGTGAAGGGTTTTGCGTGGCGGTGCTCGTCATGCAGGCGCCGTCTGTCACAAATACGTTGCTGCAGGCGTGCAGCTGGTTCCATTTGTTGAGCATGGAGGTCTTCGGGTCATGGCCCATGCGCACACCGCCCATCTCGTGAATGTCCAGGCCGGGGGCCTGTTTGCTGTCTGTTACCTTGATGTCTGTGAAGCCGGCTTTGGTATACATTTCCGTCATCTGCTCATGGAAGTCTTTCACCATTTTCTCGTCATTGTCATCATAGGCAATGTTCACTTTCAGCAGCGGCATGCCCCATGCGTCTTTTTTACTGCCGTCGAGAGATACGGTGTTGCTTTCTTTGGGAATGGTTTCGCCCATCATGTGAGAGCCTACATGCCAGCCGCCCAGTTCGCCTTTTTTCAGGAGCTGGTCTTTGAGGCCCTGGCCAAGGCCGCTGGTGTCTCTCCGTGAGCCGCGCCCGGCGGAGAAGCCGGCGGCGTAACCGCGGAGAAAGTCTGTTTCCTGTTTGTATACGTTGCGGAAGCGGGGCAGGTAAGCGCTGCTGGGGCGCCGCCCTTCTGTAAATACGTCCTTGAAATCGTTGCAGGCGGCGGAAATGCGGGCGCGGTAGTTGTGGAAGGCCACGTATTTGCCCAGCACGCCGCTGTCATTCCCGAGGCCGTTGGGAAAGCGTTGAGAGGTAGAGTTGAGCAGCAACAGGTTGGTGTTGAGCGCGGCTGCGTTCACAAAGATCACTTTTGCGTAATATTCCGTAACGGCTTTGGTGTTGGCGTCTGTTACGCGCACGCCGCTGGCCTTGTTCAGTTTCTCGTCAAAGATGATCTCCTGCACCACGCTGTCCGGCTGCAGCGTCATGTTGCCGGTTTTAGCGGCCCAGGGCAGGGTAGAGGCGTTGCTGCTGAAATACCCGCCAAAGGGGCAGCCGCGCTGGCACAGCACGCGGTTCTGGCATTGCGCCCTGTTTTGCTGCAGGTGTATTTCCTGCGGCTCCGTCAGGTGCGCGCAGCGGCCGAAGATAACATGCCGGTCTTTATAATTTTTGCCTACAAAATCCTTGAAGTAGTTTTCCACATCGTTCAACGGCAGGGCCGGCAGGAACTCGCCGTCCGGCAGGTTGGGCAGCCCGTCTTTATTACCGGCAATACCGGCAAATTTTTCCACGTAGCTGTACCAGGGCGCAATGTCTTTATAGCGGATGGGCCAGTCTACGGCAAACCCGTCCCGCGCGGGGCCTTCAAAGTCGAAGTCGCTCCACCGCTGCGTTTGCCGCGCCCAGAGCAGCGATTTGCCGCCTACCTGGTAACCGCGTATCCAGTCAAAAGGTTTTTCCTGTTCGTATGGATGCTCCTTGTCTTTTACAAAAAAGTGCATGGCGTCTTCCCTGAACGCGTAACAACGGCTGACCACCGGGTTTTCTTCCGTTACCGCCAGCGGCACCTGGCCGCGGTGGGGGAACTCCCAGGGCATCATGTTGGTGGTAGGGTAGTCTTTCAGGTGCTGCACATTTCTGCCGCGTTCCAGCACCAGTGTTTTCAGCCCTTTTTCGCACAGCTCCTTGGCGGCCCAGCCGCCGCTGATGCCGGAGCCTATCACAATGGCGTCGTAAGTGCGCTCTTTCGCAGAATCGTTGATATTGAACATAATTGAGTGGTCTGATGTGAGTGGTCTAAACTTTTACGCTGCTGATGAATTTACCGGGTACCAGCTTGTATACGTCTACTTTGGTGAGGTAATATTCCGAGCTGGTGTACGCCTGTATGGTAAGGCGTTTGAAGGTGCTGAAGAAATAAGCTGTTTCTTCGCCGTTCTTTTTATCCCCGGCTTTGCGCAGCAGGGCCTCCTTTTCAGCGGCGGTACATTCCGCAAAGGGCTTGCCCTGCTCCTGTTTCACCTGGCCGGCAAAACCGCGCAGGCCGCTGAGGAACTTTTCCCTGTCTTGCTGCTTGTAACAATCGTTCACCATGCGGAGGGCAAACAGGTGCGCTCCCACTTCTTTGGCGCCGGGCGTGTCTGTAGTGGGAATAATGGAAGAAGCCATTTCTTCCAGCAAAGCCTGTTCATCTGCGGTAACGGGTAAGTTACTGAAGGTTTGAGCGGACGTTTTTGTGTTGTTCACGCAGGCGGGCAGTATGGCCGCGCCGGCCGAAATAATGAAAAGCTGCCTGATGGCGGTGCGTCTGTTAATTGGCATGGACGTGGATTTCTGAAGCCGCAATATAGCGGAATGGCAGGAGAATAGCAACAGTTTTGTATATTGAAGGATGATGCAAAGGATTTTCTTGCTCATGCTGATGAGCGGCCCGCTGCTGGCATCCGCCCAAAAAGCGGATATTACCGTTACGGTGGCCGGCGGCGCCGGGGAACAGGTCATAGTGGTGCCGCCGCAACAGGGCGAATATTTCAGCGGCGGCGCCATCCAGCCCATGCTGGACAGTAACGGTGTGCTGGTGCTGCCTAACCGGGAAAAAGTGCCCGGCATCTACCACTTTGTGTTTAAGGGTACCGGTCTGTATAAATTGTATGTGAAGCCGGGAAAGCGCTATTCGCTATCCCTTGAAAGGGCCAGCGCGGATGCCCCGTTTGCCGTAACCGGCCCGGACGCGGAGGCGCAGCAGCTGTTCAACCGGTCTATGAAGGAATTTTACCAGGAAACGGGCATGCGCTGGTACAAGGAAGACACGGTATTTGCCCATAACAAACAAAGAGCGCTGGCGCGGCGTGACAGTGTGCTGCAGTTGTTCCGCAACCTGCATGCCGCCGGAAAAATGGACAACGGTTTCTTTGAAGCGGCGCAAAAGGTGAACAACGCCTATCACGCTTCCATACTGGGCGCTACCATGATCATGCCCATTTTCAATGTGGTGTACAAAAAAGACCTGCCGGGATATAGCGCGGCCCGGCTGCAGGAAATGAACGCCAACTGGCAGGAGCTGCCCGCTATTTCAGACGTGCATGACCGCAGCCAGGCCGTTTCCATGGAGTTTTACGATTATGTGAACAACCTCTGGGCCACCATGTACCAGAGAGGGCTGGTGATCAGGATGAAGGATTCCATTACGCCCAAACCAACGCGGGAGGAAGCGGAGCTGTATCATAAAGACCTCATTGCCGCTCACTTCAAAGGGCCCATGCGGGAATACGTGCTGGCTTCGTGGCTGGGAGACCAGATAGCGGGCGAAAAGTTTTATGCGTTCATCCCGGGAGAATACGCCGCCTTCAGCAACAGCTATCCCAAAAGCAAGTTCAATGCCTTGCTGGCAAAGGGCGCAAAGGAGGTGAAAGAATACCGGAAAAGCGTGGCTGCCGGTTTTTCGGCAGCGCACCGTTTTGTGAAGGAGCCGGAAAAATTGTCTACCGTCAGGGAACTGGCCGCCGCTTTCCGGGGAAAGACCCTGTACGTTGATCTCTGGGCCACCTGGTGCTCACCTTGTAAAGCTGCTTTTGCCTATAACAAACCGCTTCATGAGCTGCTGCGGAAAAACGGGATGGAAGCGCTGTATATTTCCATAGACCGTAATGCCGATGCAAAGAAATGGGAGGAAATGATCATGTACTATGATCTGAAAGGTTATCACATCCGTGCTACCGGCGCATTGAATAAAGACATTACAGGCGTGTTCGGCAAAGCCGGCACCCTGAGCATTCCGCGGTACGCAATATTTAAGGACGGCGAAGTGATATTGGACGCAAAACCACCGGGCCGGCTGCGGGAACTGGAAGCGCAGCTGAAAGAGATGGCCGCCGCAAAATAGCGGTCATTAGAAAGTTTTTCCTTAGCTTTAACTATCACTAATTCCACGCTTTTGGCTGCACGTACTCCATATGATATTGGCGACGGCGAGCTGCTGGCCCGCCTGGTAAAGGGAGAGGAAGAGGCCTTTTCTGCACTGTACAACCGGCACCATGCCGCTGTAGCCCAATTCATACAACTGCTCGTAAAATCTCCCGCACTGGCGGAAGACCTGGCCCAGGAAACCTTCATCCGCATCTGGGAGGTACGCGCGCAGCTGGCCCATGTACAAACCTTCAAAAGTTACCTGTTCACCGCCGCGCGCAACCATGCGCTGGACTGCCTGCGGCGGGCTTCTTCAGAGCTGGCCCTGAAGGGAGAGATCATTCACCACTTCCGCGAGTTGCGCAACAACACGGAGGAAGAAGTGCTCACCCGCGCCTACCTGCGGCACCTGCACCGTTTGCTGGATACGCTGCCGCCGCAAACCCGGAAGGTGTTCCGCCTCTGCCGGGAACAGCAGCATAGTTATGAGGAAGTGGCGGAACAGCTGGGCATTTCCCGCAACGCCGTCAAAAAACACATGGTACGCGCCATGAAAACCCTCAAAGGGGGGGCGGAGAAAGACCTGGGTATTTCGTTTGGCCTGCTGCTTACGCTGATCTCCCGCATGTGAGGGCGTTGGGCCCGCGGGCAAAAGCACTGTTGCGGGTGCCTGCCGTCCTGAAAACGGGACGGGAAAAGGGCCGGAACAGTCCCGGAAACAGGACCGTGGCAGTCCCGGTTGCGGGACGCACAAATGACCGCCCCTTCAGATCATACCCTTAAAATGACGCACTCACTGCCTCCGAAAACAAGAAAACGGGACTGAAAATGCCCTCCAAATGAGGTAAAATGACCACCTTTTTGGTGGGAAACCTGTTTTTCCTACCGTTACGATAACCACTTTTTGGTGGGAAACCTGTTTTTCCTACCGGTTACGATGATCACTTTTTGAGGGGAAGTCTGTTTTTCCTACCGTTACGATGACCACTTTTAGGAGGAAAACCTGTTTTTCCTACCCGTTCCTGCGTCTGCCGGAAGGCCAAAAAAGCGTCTTACGGGGGGCATACGGGCCCGCAAACGCCTTTTGCAGTGGATATGCCGGAATGATGCCGGGCGCCTCCTGAGTGCCCGGTAATAGGGCAGGGGGCCGCACCAAAAGGGGCGGGAGCGCTGCAAATGACCGGTGATATGCGGCAAAAGCCCGTCCCGATGACGTTTCCCGGAATAAGACACTTTGGCAATCAACTGTAAAGTTCATACCGGATTAAGATCCAAACTGTAAAGCCAAATCAGTATTAACACACTTCTCTGTAAAGTTTTTCCAGGATAAGACAGGCTACTTTACCAGCACGTTACTCCCACCTTACCAGCACGTTACTTCCACCATACTCCCACCATACTCCCAGGATGGTGCATGGGGAGTGTATGTTTTTGCCATTTTCAGGTGCAAGGTACATTGGGAACAGTCCCGTTTTAGGGGTGTTTTGGTACCGGTACCTTAAACAGCCGTTTTTCGGGACTGTTACGGCCCTGGCGGGGGCTGCAGAATTTTTTTTCCGGCAGGGGTACCCTCCCTGCTTTTCTTTTCGTCTTATACCTGAAAGCACGTTACCCGTGGCCCACACGCGGGAAGTATACTGATACGCATGGAAAACAAGGCATTTTATCAACGGCTGGTACGCAGGTACATGGAAAACAAGGCTTCTGATGAGGAGCTGGAAGTTTTTTTTCATCTGCTGGAAAGAGGTTTGCTGGACGAGCCTATCACCGCTTACATGAACGCCAGGGCGGATGGCAACGCCGCCATGCCGGACGTTGCGCATCAGGAAGCGGGAGGTGAAGCAGCAGCGGTACCCGGCCGGGAAGACCAGGCCCGCATCCACCGCATTTCCCCGCCAACGCACCGGGAGGGCGCGCTCCGCATTTCCCTGCGGAAACGCTGGTGGGCCGCCGCAGCGCTTGCCGGCCTGCTGCTGGCCGCAGGCGCCGTTTATTTCATGCAAGGCAGCAAAAAACCGCCACCGCTGGCACAGCAGCCCGTAACGCCCCGGCAGGATATTGCGCCCGGCGGAGACCACGCCGTGCTCACGCTGGCAGACGGTTCCACCATTACGTTAGACAGTGCGGGCAACGGCTCGCTGTCCACCCAGGGCGGCACCACCATCTACAAACACGCGGGCGGCAAACTGGCCTACCAGGCCGGCGGTACGTCCCAGGTTGTTCAATACAACACGCTCAGCACGCCCCGCGGCGGCAAGTACCAGGTGCTGTTGCCAGACGGTACCTCCGTAGTGCTGAACGCGGCTTCTTCCCTGCGTTTCCCTACCGCCTTCACGGGCAGCGGCAGGGAAGTGGAGCTGAACGGCGAGGCGTATTTTGAAGTAGCAGGCAACGCCGCCGCGCCATTCCGCGTCAAAGTGCGGCCCGCGGCGGGCAGCGGCCCTGAAAGAATGATAGAGGTGCTTGGTACCAGCTTCAACATCATGGCTTATGAAGACGAGCCGGTGATGAAGACCACGCTGGTGAGCGGCGCCGTAAGGGTAACGGGAGAAGGCGTTCCGGCGCTGCTGCGGCCGGGCCAGCAGGCGGTGATCAGCAACTCGGGAGCGGGCGGCGTCAGGGTGGAGAACGCGGCGCTGGATGAAGCGCTGGCCTGGACGCGCAACGAGTTCCAGTTTTCCAATACCAACATCTATAGCATCATGCGGCAAATATCCCGCTGGTACAACGTAGACGTGAGTTATGAAGATTCCCTGCACGTATTCCTCAACGGTAACATCCGCAAGAACGTGCCCGCCTCGCAGGTATTCAAAATGCTGGAGCTGACGGGTGAAGTGCGGTTCCGCACGGAGAACGGGAGGGTGACCGTGAGCAGCGTGAAGCGGCCGTAAACAGCCACCATATTATTCAACCAATAAATCTGCCACGTATGAAAAAATGATGCATTCCACGCACAAAAAAGGCCAGGAACATTGGAAGTGTTCCCGGCCGGTCAGGCGCTAAAAAAATTCCGCCCGGAATTTCTCATTCACACCTAAACATTTTAAAAGTATGCAAATTTATGCACGCTGCAAAGCCTTATGCATAAGCAGTCCTTACCTTTCCAAAACTCTACGGCGTATGCGGCTTACCACCATCCTCCTGTTCACCTTCCTGATGGAAAGCAGTGCAGAAGGTTTCTCGCAGCAAACCATCACGCTGTCTAAAAAAGAAGCGGCCATCCAGCAGGTGTTCAAAGACATCCGCCGGCAAACCGGCTACGATTTCCTCTACAGCAGCCAGGTGCTGGCCCATGCAAGGCCGGTCACCGTTTCGCTGCGCAACGCTTCGCTGCAGGAGGCCATGCAGGCCGTACTGAAAGGGCAGCCCATGGTCTATAACATTGTAGACAGAACGGTAGTGGTCAAACTGAAAGAGCAGGCGCCCGCGCCGGCGGCAGACACTACGCAGCCCCTGCAGGTGAGCGGGCAGGTGAAAGACAACAAGGGCGAGCCGTTGCCGGGCGTTACCATACAGGTAAAAGGCACCGCCACCGGCAAGGCTACGGATAAAGACGGCCGCTTCACTATTGCCGTGCCCGGCAAAGAGGCCGTGCTGCAATTCTCCTACATCGGTTTCAGCCCGCAGGAGCAGGTGGTAGGGAACAATACTACGCTCAGCATTACCCTGCAGCCCTCCCTGGAAGGCCTCAATGAAGTAGTGGTGGTCGGTTATGGCACCGTGGCCAAAAAAGACCTGACAGGTTCTCTCACGCAGGTGAAATCAAAAGAAGTGACCGCCGTGCCGGCCGGCAATGTGCTGCTGGCCCTCAGCGGCCGCGCGGCCGGGGTGCAGGTGATGCAGAACAACGGCGCGCCGGGCGGCCCGGTAAGCATCCGCATCAGGGGTACCAACTCCATCAAGGGCAGCAATGAACCGCTGTACGTGGTAGACGGTTTCCCGGTGAACGGCACCAACCCTACCATGATCAACAACATGGACATTGAGACCATAGACATCCTCAAAGATGCTTCTGCTACCGCCATTTACGGCTCCCGCGGCGCTAACGGCGTAGTGCTGATCACCACCAAACGCGGCAAGGCGGGCAGAACGAAAGTAGACTTCGAGACCAGCTACGGCGTACAGCAGCTGCGCAAGAAGCTCAACCTCATGAACGCAAAGGAATACGCTATGTTTTACAACGAGCAGGCGAAGAACGATAACCAGCAACCCTATTTTACGCAGCAGCAGATAGATGGTTTCGGGGAAGGGTATGACTGGCAAGACCTGGTGTTCACCACCGCGCCCATGAAGCTGGCCAGCCTCAATGTAAGCGGCGGTAATGAACGTACGCAGTTCTCCCTGTCCGGCAGCGTATTTGACCAGGCCGGCATTGTGAAAGGCAGCAACTACCAGCGTTACTCCCTGCGGGCCAACGTGAACCACGAGATCAGCAAGAAGTTCACTTTCAACCTTACAAGCACGCTCACCCGGCTGGAAACAGACCGCAAAGATCATGAAGGCGGTAGCCGCGGCAATTCCATGATCTCCGCCGCTATTTCCGCGCCGCCTACTTTAACGCCGTATAATGACGACGGCAGCTACCGCGTGCTCTCCGCCGCCTATCCCTTCGTAGCCACAGACCTCATCAACCCGCTCAATTTCCTGCATGAGCGGAGCCGCTCTACCAAGGCCAACGTGATATTGGCCAACGCCTCCATCAGCTACCAGCCCCTGCCGGGCCTCACGCTGAAAATTGCCGGCGGCATTGAGAACCGGGACGACCGTACGGACGAGTACATTACTTCCAACTACATCAACTCCTCCGGTTCCAGCAACGTAAGCACCGGCCAGTTTACCAGCCTGCTGAGCGAAAACACCATCAGCTACAACAAAACCTTTGGCCGTCACAGCTTGGCGGCAGTAACCGGTTTTACTTTCCAGAACTTCCAGACCACCTTCCTGAGCGGCGGCGGTACGGGATACCTGAGTGATGCGCCGGGCACGGGAAATATAGGCTCCGCGGATGCGCCCGGCGTTCCCAGTACGGGGTACGCCAAATCCGCGCTGGCTTCTTTCCTGGCCAGGGTGAACTATAGTTATGACGATAAATACCTGGCCACTATCAGCTTCCGGCAAGACGGGTCTTCCAAATATTCAGAAGGCAACAAATGGGGCGGCTTTCCCTCCGCGGCACTGGCATGGCGCATTTCCAACGAAGATTTTATGAAAGGCAACGGCGTGGTGTCTGACCTGAAGCTGCGCGCCAGCTGGGGCGTTACCGGCAGCCAGGCCATTGACCCCTACGCTACGCTCAACCGGCTTTTCTCCAACAAGACCGTGTTTGACGACAAGCTGTTCACCACCTACGCGGCGGGTAACGTGCTGCCAGGCAACCTGCGCTGGGAAACCACGGAGCAGAAAGACGTAGGGCTGGACGTTGGCCTGCTGCAAAACAAGATAACCGTAACGGCGGACTATTATATAAAACATACCCGCAACCTGCTCAACACCGTGATACTGCCGTCTTCCATGGGCTTTGGCAGCACCCTGCGCAACGTGGGGGAGATCAGGAACCAGGGTTTTGAACTGGGCGTGGACGCGCACATTTTTACCGGCGCCTTCCAGTGGGAGCTGGGCGGCAACATTTCCTTTAACCGCAACAAGGTGGTGAAACTCTATGAAGGAGAAGACATCATGGGCGGCGGCGTAGGCGCCATCATTGTAACGGACAACAGCAACATTCTCCGCGAAGGGCAGCCCCTGGGCCGCTTCTGGGGGTATATGGAAGACGGGTACGACGAGAGGGGCCGCATCAAATATGTAGACACGGACAAAGACGGCGCTATCACGGCCAGGGATAAGACCTACATCGGCAACCCCAATCCTGATTTCATTTACGGCCTCAATTCCAATATGTCTTTCAAGAACTTTTCGCTGAGCATATTTGTGCAGGGCTCCCAGGGTAATGATATCTTCAACATCAGCGCCATCGGCAATACCATAGACTACGGCTTTGGCCTCAACATGCCGCGGGACGTATACAACAACCACTGGACGCCGGAGAACCCCCACGCAAAATACCCGCTCATCAGCGTGAACGCCAACGTAAAATCATCCAACCGCTTTGTAGAAGACGGTTCTTACCTGAGATTGAAGAACGTGGAGCTGGCCTACCAGCTGCCGGTGAAGAAGGCCGGCATCAACTGGCTGCAGGGCCTGCAGGTATTTGCCAGCGGGCAGAACCTGCTCACGCTCACCCAATACTCCTGGTGGGACCCTGAAGTAAATGCGCGCGGCGGCGAGAACTCTACGTCGCAGGGCTATGACGCCTACGGCTATCCCATTTCGCGCTCATACACATTCGGCATCAGGGCCGGTTTTTAACATTACTGGACCAAAAAAGAGGTATCATGAAAAACATTCTTACAACAGCTATATTTCACCGGCAAAAACAACGCTGCGGCGCTATGTTGCTGAAGGCCGCCCTGCCGCTGCTGCTGCTGGCCTGCAAGCACGAGCTGACGGAAAGCCCGCAATCGCTGATGGCGGAAACTTTTTACAATACAAAGGCGGAGGTAGAATCTGCCGTGTTCGCCATTTACCTGCCGTTGCGGCCCAACACCATGCCCAACTATTACGCCACGCTGGAGTGCCAGTCTGATTACGGCTACGGCCGCGGCAGCTGGGCGCAGATGAACGAGTACCAGGGGCTGAACGATGCCAACACCAACCGCATCAACCCTTTCTGGGCAGATTTTTATGTGAGCATCCGCAACGCCAACTTCGTGATCAGGAACACGCCCAACGGCAATGCCATCAGTGAAACGGAGAAAACCATGTACATCGGCGAAGCCCGTTTCCTGCGCGCTTTCTGCTACTTTCACCTGGTGCGCAACTGGGGCGGCGTGCCCCTGCGTACAGAGCAAAACCTGGATGTAACAGACATTCCGCGGAGCAGCAAGGAAGATGTGTACGCCCTTATCCTGGAAGACCTGGCCAACGCGGAAACCAGCCTGCCAGACGTGGCCGCGCAATCCGGCCGCCCTTCCAAATGGACGGCCAAAACTCTGCTGGCAGACGTGTACCTGGAGCTGGGGCGCTTCCCCGAAGCGAGAGACAAGGCGGACGAGGCCATCAGGTCAGGCAAGTACGCGCTGGTGCCCGTGAGCAGCACGGCAGACTACCAGAAGATATACGGGCCGGATGTGATCACCACCAAAGAGGAGATCTTCTACATCAAATATACCCGGCAGATAGAGCAGGGCAATTACATGCTCTGGATCACCAACCACCCCAGCACCGGGCTGTTTAAAGCCGGCGGCGCCTACGCCATTTACAGCGAGACCACCAACCCCGTATATGCCAATTGGGACAATGCGGATTTTCGCAAAGGCCTGTGGACGAAGGTGAACATCGGCCTGGGCCCCAACTCGCTGGTGAGCAGCAAGTATCAGGACCCGCAGGCCATCAGCCAGCGCGGCGCCGGCACAGACCTGCCCGTGTACCGTTATTCCGAACTGCTGCTCCTGTACGCGGAAGCGGCCTGCCGCGCGGGCAATGCGCCCACGGCGGAAGCCATGGAAGCGCTCAACAAGGTACACCGCCGCGCCTACGGCTACAACCCGGAAGCGCCCTCCGCGGCAGACTTCAACCTGGCAGACTATGACGCCCAAAGTTTTGTTGACCTGGTGATGAAGGAGCGGGGCTACGAATTTCAGTTTGAAGGGAAAAGATGGCTGGAGCTGAAACGCAGCGGCCGCGCCAAAGAGATCATCAAGGCGGTGAAGAACATTACCATTGCAGACAAGAATTTCCTCTGGCCCATTCCCCTGTCTGAAATGAACTACAACAAGGCGCTTGACCCGGCTAAAGACCAGAACCCCGGGTACTAGGCATTCATTCACGTTTAAAAAAAGATCATGGAACATAAAAAAGGAAAAGACCAACAGCCCGCAGGCTCCCTGCAACACCGCCGTACTTTCATCCGCTCTTCAGCACTGGCCGCGGTGTTCATTCCGCAGCTGTTCACTGCCGGAACAGCCGGCGCGGCGGATTTTATACTGGACGTAACCGCCCGGCCGCAGGAGTTTGACGTGGTGGTATACGGCGCCACGCCCGCCGGCATAGCGGCTGCCGTGGCCGCGGGGCGGGAAGGGAAACGGACGGTGCTGGTAGAACCGCTGCAGATAGCGGGCGGCATGATGAGCGGCGGCCTCAGCTTCAGCGATTCCAACCAGATGGCGCGCGAAGCGCTGCGCGGCATTTTTGAAGAGTTTCACCTGCGCGTGGAAAAACATTATAAAGACAAGGGCGTACAACTGCCTTATGAAGTAGGCGTAAAAGATAACCGCCCGTGGACGTACGAGCCGCATGTGGCGGAAAACCTTTTTCTTACCATGCTGCAGGAGGCCGGTGTAACCGTGGTATTGGGAGAGGCCCTGCAGCGCGTGCGCAAAAAGGGCAAAGCGCTGCAATGGCTGCGCACCGCCTCCGGCAAAACGTTTGCCGGCAAAGTGTTCATTGATACTACGTACGAAGGGGACCTGATGGCCGCCGCCGGCGTGAAATTCCGCGTGGGGCGCGAGGGCAGGAGCGAGTTCAACGAAGCGCTGGCAGGCGCGGCATACCCCAAAAAGCCCGTGAAGCTGGATGTGCGCGATGTGCAGGGCAAACCGCTGCCTTACATTTCCGGTACCCAAAGGCCGCCCGAAGGCCAGGGAGACGATCTCATCATGACCTACTCCTTCCGCTTCTGCTTTTCCACAGACCCCGCCAACCAGGTGCCTTTCACCAAACCGGAAAACTACAACCCCGCTGAATATGAGCTGGTACGCCGTTTCCTCAAGGCTTACCCTGATACGGAAAGGCTCATTGACCTGTACCAGTTGCCCGGCAACAAGTTTGACGGCAACAACGGCATCGGCCTGCAACTGTCCATAGGGCTGGTGGGGCTGAACGCCGAGTACCCCAACGGCTCCGCCAGCCGCCGCCAGGCTATCTGGAACGCACATACGGAATATTGCAAGGGGCTGTTCTATTTCCTCTGCACAGACCCGGCCGTGCCGGAACACATCCGGAGCAAGATGAAAGGGCTGGGATATGCCAAAGACGAGTTCGCCAAATTCGGCCACTTCCCGCCGGTGCTGTACGTGCGGGAAGGGCGGCGTATGGAAGGGGCTTACTTCCTGACGGAAAAAGATATCCTGCATGATGTGGAAAAGCCGGACCCCATCGGCATTGGCTCGTTCCCGGTAGACTCGCACGACTGTCAGCGTATTGCTACAGAAGACGGTTTCATCAACGAAGGCACCATTTTCCCCAAACGCCTCGGCAACAGGAAAATAGGCCGCCCTTACCAGATGCCGTACAGGGCCATCACGCCTAAAGCGGAGCAGTGTACCAACCTGCTGGTACCGGTTTGCCTGTCTTCTTCACACGTGGCGTTTTCTTCCGTGCGGGTAGAGCCGGCCTGGATAGTGCTGGGGCAAAGCGCCGGCGTGGCGGCCGCGGAAGCTATTGACGAGGGCAGCACCGTGCAGCAGGTGGACTATAAAAAACTGGCGGCCCGGCTTGTGAAAAGCGGGCAGGAATTGAATATACCTGTGGTGGATTAGTGACCGGAACGCGATGGTACGGAGGGCTGGTCTGTGATCAGCCCTCTTTTATACGGTTGGCTCCCGGGCAACCGGAGGCGCCGTTCCAGGAAATACGGGAGAGGCCAGGTTGCCGGTTCAGCCCTCTTTCTTTTCTTCCCCGTCCCGCTCCACGGTAATGGTGCATTCTCCAATAAAAGCCGCCACGGCGCCTACAGCGGCCAGCACCGGCGCCAGCAGGGCGCCTACCACGCCAATGGTGAGCGGAAAGCTCATAAACTCCTTGCCTTCCTTGTCGTGAATAGTGATCTTGCGTACATTGCCTTCTTCGATCACTTCCTTCACTTTTTTCAGCAGGTTTTCCCCGTGCAGGGTAAATGTTTCTTTGAAGCTCATGGTAAATGGATGTTATGATGATGAACGGTTGAGGTATATGTTGAGTTTCAGGCGGAGGCGGTCCAGCCGGTCTTTCGGGAAGTTCTTGTGCTCGTAGGCCGCGTTTTTGCTGGTGATGCGCAGCAGCTGATGGTTGCGCATATAGCTGTCTACCCGCTTTTCAAACAGCTCGCCGCCATATGCGGGGTAACGGGCGGAAAAAGGATGCGTTTCGTTGTAGATGGGCTGCCGCAGGTCTGCCGTTCTCACCAGGTAACACTGGTCTGAAAAGCCGTAGCCCAGGTAAAAATTGCCGATGCTGTCAAAAGATTCTTCTTCGGCATGGGTGAAGCGATAATCCCATGTAGGGTTGGCCACCAGTACGTCTTTCCTTTCCCTGAAAATAGCCAGCGCCTCCGGTATCCAGTTGGCATGCGCGGGGCCGGGCATGGTATCGCTGGAGAAGTGCAGCAGGTGTTCCGTTTCGCACATAAAAATGCCCACCAGTTCCGCAATGGAGTAATAATAGCCGCCGCGGAAAGACTGCGGGTCAATGTCAAAAAAAGCCAGCGCTGCCGCCGCATGTTCTTCCGCCACGTAATAAGCGTCAATAACGCCCTCCCGCACTTTTTTGTCCGCGTACCGCTTTACCCGCCCCATGTTCCGCACATTGTTGATGATCACCACCCGCCGGGCAAAATCCACGCCGCACCGCTCCGTCATTTGCCGCAGGCGGTCCCCTTTCAGCAGGAACTCCCAGTCATTTTCATAGCATTTTGTTTCGAATGTGAGCATGGCGCGCGGTTTCTGCGTTAAAGGTAGGTTTTTTCAGCTTTATGACTAAAAGAGGCTGCATCAAACCGATGCAGCCTCTTGCTTTTAAACAATAAACAGTTGCAGTAACAGCCGTATTCCCGTTTTACTTGTTGTACTTGATAGACACATGTACCAGCCTGCAAGCCGTAGTAGCGCCCAGCGTGCCGCCGGACGGGTTGGTGGAGGTGCCCACCGTTCTGTTGGCCACCCTTACCCTGATGTAGAGGTTGGGCAGCCCGCTGGCGGCCTGCGGGAAGTTGAAGTTCACCACCTTGTAGCCCGGCACCTGCGTGAGCAGGGTGTTAGACCAGTTGGCCACGTCCTCAAAAGTGAAGGCGCCCACGTTGCTCCAGGTAGCGTTGTCCGCAGACCATTCCACCACAAAGTTGCGCGGCCCGCCAATGTCCGTATTCCCTTCCAGTTGCAGGGAAACGGGCGTGCTGATACCGGCGGTAGACACATTGATGCCCCAATACTCCCCGCTGTTGGCGGCGGTATTCCACCAGTTTTTGGCGGCCCACCCGCCGTGGGTAACGGCGCCTTTTACGGTAGTGGGCTCCTGCAGCAGGCCGTTATAGTCAGTGGTGGTGTAAATACCGGTGCCGGTAAAGTCCAGCTGCGTTTTGGCGCTCTGGAACAGGCGGCCCTGGCCAATGTCTGGCGTAAGGGGATTTTGTGTTTCAGTAGGTGTAGCGGCAAATTCGTTCTTGAAGCGGCTCCATTCTGCCAGTACGTTGGAAAAGCCGTTGTTTCTTTCGGGTTGCAGGGCAATGTCTTCCCGCTTCAGGTGGCGGAGCGCGTATTTGCCGATGTTGCCGCCAAAGCGCTCCAGGGTCTCGCTCACCAGTATGCCGGCAATAGTGCCGGCGCCTTGCGGCACGGGCGTACCGTCACGGCGGTAGGGCACGTCAAGGTTGGTGAGCATGTAGAGGCTGCCGCCCTGTACGTCCCGGATGTGGGTGGGGTAGCAGTCCATGCGGGCAATGTAGCCTTCGTTGATGTTGGTGAAGGCGCCGGAGGGCACGGATATTTCCACGTCTTTCAGCTTCACGTAAGTATACAGGTCGTTATCCGTCAGCTCGCTGATGTACTTTTCACGGGGCAGCAGCGGAGTGCTGCGGCTTTCCTTGTGCATGACGCGGGTGGCTTCCAGCCCGCTGATCACGGTGCGGCCGGGGTTGCTGAGCTGGGCCAGCGTGGCGCCGCTGAGCCATATCTTCACATGGTCGTTGAAGCTGAAGATATTGTCTCCGGCGGTTTTCATTTTCAGGTACAGGCCGGTGGCGCCGTCCATGCTTTGTACGTATACGGCAATGGCGTTCTCCGTTTTGTCTACCGTATGTTTGTTGGTGGCGGTGTTGAGGTTTTTGGCGATGTTGGGATGCCCCTTGTCGCTCACCACCACGCCTTCCATGTAGATATTTTCCGCAATGGGCCCGGCGGCCAGGCTTTTGATGTAGGCCAGGTCTTTGAGCACGGCGCCGTCAAAGCTCATGCCGGGGTGCTGCCTGATCTTCAGGGAATCCCGCGTGGTAGCGCCCAGCGCGTCCAGGTAGCTGAGGGTGAGCACGCCGGTGCGGGCGGCGGCGGTTTTGTTGGTGTCTGCTTTTACGAACAGGTAACCGTTGCTGATGCTCACCTCTTTCAGCCAGCCGCTTTGCGCGGCATCTTCATACCGGTAACCGATGGTCATTTTTTCCAGCGGCACGTTGGTGGCCATACCGGTTTTGAGGGAGCCGCCGTTGGCAATGCTTTGCAGGGTGGTGTCCGCAATGGCCACCTGCGGCACCAGGCCCCGCTGCTGCAGGGAAATGGTATCTGTTTTGCCGCCGGCCCGCACCAGCAGCTTTACGGCGCGGGGCAATTGCCCGTTGTTGTCCGTCACTTCCGCGCGCACGCTGCCTTTGCCGTTGCCGGAGGCGGACTGCAGTTGCATCCAGTCTGTTTCTTCCACCGGCTCCACGCTCCAGCTGCCGTCTGCATATACAATGATCTGCGTGGTATCCGCGTTGGCGTTGAGGCGTACAATGCGGCTGTCTATGGCCAGCTCCGTGCTGAACTTGTAGTCTTCCGTTTTGCGGCAGGCAAACAGCAGCAGGGCTACCATTCCGCAAGCCGCCAGGTATAAGAACGATTGTTTCATTCCGTTAGTTTTTTAATTCAAGTATGATCGGCTTGTGATCTGAATGGGTAGCCGTAAAATCATCGTAAATAAAACGGCAGGTGCCTATCTTTTTGGCCAGGTCCCTGCTCAGGTAGATATAGTCTATGCGGGAGTTGGTGGCAATGGCGCTTTTGCCGGTACGGGCCTTTTCCCGCTGGTCCCAGGCATGCCCGGCATCGGAGAAACCGGCGGAGAGCATGCTTTGCTGTACCTGAAAGTCTATTTCCTTCCCGTTCACCAGGTTTTCCAGCACGGGCCTTTTGGCGGCGGCCGCCAGCGCTTTTTCCTGGTAACCGCCCTGTGCAAGGCGCTCTTTGTCAAGCGGGGATACGGAGTTGAAATCTCCCATGATGAGCCAGTTCTTCCTGTCTTGCTGCAGCTCTATGTTTTTCAGCACCTGCGCAATTTCCGCCCTTCTCTTCCAATGTTTATGCGGGTTGAGGTGGAGCACCACAAAGTTGTACTGCTCTATACGGGCCATGATGAAGCCGTGGGTCATACTTTCGTTCACCTTGCGGATGTTGGCAATGGGAAACCTGGATGTAAGGCCGGTTGGGTAGCCGTTCTCTTTCACAATAACAGCGTAAGGATGGCCCCAGGAATGGGCCAGCTCTTCCAGTGTTTTTTGTGTGAAGCCGTTACATTCCTGCAAAGCCACCACGTCCGGGTCGAGCGCTTTCACCCACGCCACAAAATGTATCTTGCCTTTGGTAGTGTCTTTCACCATGCCCTCCAGGATGTTGTAGCTCAACACCTTCAGGGAAGTTTGGGCCGTTGCGGGCTGCGCCAGGCAGCAGGCGGCCGCGATCAATAAAAAGCCGGTCAGTTTTTTCATATGTTATTATTGATAAGCAGGGTTAGTTAATGCACCGCCGGAACGTACCACTTCTTTATCCGGCACCGGGTAATATTCATGATAAGGGCGGACGTTTTCCTTGATCACCGCGTATTCTTCGGCAATGGTTTCCGTCAGCACGCGGTAGTAATCTCCCCAGCGTACCAGGTCCCATTTGCGGCCGTATTCTCCCATCAGCTCGCGCGCGCGTTCTTTCTTCAGCTCTTCCAGGAACGCCGTTTTGCCAGGGTAGGCGGTGAGCTTGAAGTCTTCGCCGGCCCTTCCTTTCACCTCATTGATGCATTGCATGGCCAGGTCCGTATTGCCGGTTTCGTTGGCGGCTTCGGCCAGCATCAGCAGCGCATCCGCGTAGCGGAACACTTTCTGGTTGTTGCCGTCCGCAATATTGGTCATGCCCGGGCACCAGAACTTGGGCCCCATCCAGGGTTTGCCGGTGCCGTTGTTGGCCATGGGGCGTTTGAACCAGGCGCCGTTATAGCTGTAGGCCAGTATTATTTCCTTGCGGGGGTCTGCCAGGTCGTAAAGCGACATGAAATATTCCGAGGGAGTGATGGAGTTGAAAGGGTTGGCGGCATTGCCCAGTTCGGGAATGTTCACGCCGTCGTACGTGCTGGTGCCGGAGGCTTTGGTGGGGGTGAAGAAGGCGGCCACGGTAGTGGTCTTTTTCAGCCCGGTGGCGCTCCAGGTGTATTGTACCTCAAAGATGGACTCCGGCGTGTTCTTGTTCCGGAACCAGGTATCCGTGAGGGGGTATTGCAGCAGCTGCCCGTATATCTTCCTGATCTCTTCCATGGCGGTGGCGCAGGTGGCATAGTCTTTATTCCAGAGCGCCAGTTTGCCTATCAGCATATAGGCCATGGAGGCGGATATACGGTTGTCTTTCACCTCCGAGGTGCGGGTTTGCGGCAGGTGCGGAACATATTCCTGCAGTTCCCTGATGAGCGCGGTGCGTGTGTCTGCGGCGCTCATGCGGCCCATTTTGGAAACGGTTTCCAGTACGGCCAGGCTGTTGATGTCTTGCGTGTAATACGGCACGTCCCCGAAGGTGCTGGTGAGAATGTAGTAGTACAATGCCCGCAGCGCCACGGCTTCCGCTTTCAGCGGCGGCTTTTTATCTTCCGGGATGGTGGCGTTGTCTATGCCGCTGAGGGCGGCGTTGCAGTACATCACACCGCGGTAGCAGGCCGTCCAGATGTTATCTCCGGCGCCGGGGTTGGCGGGGGAGATCTCCAGCTTGGCATCCAGGTTGGAAGAGTTCAGGAAAGCGAGGTCTGTAGCGCCTTCCAGGGCAATCATCAGGTCTGCCAGGTACAGGTTGTTCAGGTCTATGTAACAACTGTTCAGCGCGGCAATGCACTGGCTTTCCGACTTGAAGAAACCGCCTGCGTCCACAAAACTGTGCGGGTCTTCTTCCAGCAGCTTGCTGCAGCTGCTGAAGGCAAGGGCGCTGCCGAGCAGCATGGCCATGAATATGTTGTGTTTGTTCGTTTTCATCGTCAATGTCTGTTTTAGAATTTCAGTTCTGCGCTAAAGGTGAGCGTTCTGCTGGTAGGGTAAGCGCCATTGTCCATTCTGCGGATGGTGGAGCCGCCGCTTTGGGTAGACACCTCGGGGTCATACCCGTTGTAATATTTCCAGAGCACCAGGTTGTTGCCGGTGAGGGCCAGGTAGAGTGATTGCAGCTTGCCGCCGGTAACGCGCGCCAGGTTCAGCGGGTAGCCTACGGATACGTTCTTGAGGCGGAGGAAGCTGGCGTTGTACAGGAAACGGTCGTTCGGGATGTCGTCTTTCGAATCTGCGCGCGGGTAGTTGGAGTGAGGGTTGCGCACGGGGTGCCATGCGTTCACCATGTACCGGTACTGGTTGCTCAGGTAGGTGCCGGTGCCCATGAACAGTTCGGTAGGGTTGTATATTTTACCGCCGAGGGAATAGTTCAGGTAAACGGACAGGCTCAGCTTCCTGATGTTGAAAGTGTTCTGGATGCCGCCGTATACGTAGGGGTCTGCATTGCCGAGGTAGATGAGGTCGTTATTGTCCAGCACGCCGTCCTTGTTCTGGTCTATATACCGCTGGCGGCCGGGAGAGTAGTAGCTCACGGCGGAAGAGGCGTATTCTTTCGTGGTCTTGTTCTTCTCGATCTCTTCCGTGTTTTTCCATACACCGGCGTATTGCATGCCCCACACGGCGTTGAGCGGCCTGCCTTTCACATAGCCGTACATCATGTATTGCGCGCCGTAGGGATTGTCGTATACAGACACCCTGTCCAGCCCGCCAATGTCTTCCACGCGCTGCGTGTTATGCGCCGCGGTAACGGTGGTAGACCAGCTGAAGTGTTTGCGGCGGATGTTCTCGTGGTTTACGGTCAGCTCTATGCCGCGGTTGGAGGTTTTGCCGATGTTGGCCAGGCGGGAGCCGTAACCTACGTGCGTGGGCAGCTGCACGGTGAGCAGCAGGTCAGACGTGGTGCTGCGGTAGGCGTCTATCACAATGTCCAGCCGCTTGTTGAAAAAAGACAGGTCTATGCCGGCATTGTAAGTGGTGGTCTTTTCCCAGGTAAGCCCTTCGTTGGAAATACGGGAAGGGTAGTAGGCCACGGGCTGCCCGCCGCTGAAGATGTAGCCGCCGGTGGTGGAAGACAGGCGGGAAAGGGACTGGTAGCGGGAAATGGCATCGTTGCCGGAGGTGCCGCCGCTCAGGCGAAAAGACAGTTCGCTCAGTTTGGAGAAACGTTTCATGAACTGCTCGTTGCTCACGTTCCATTTGAAGGCGGCGGAGGGGAAGAAGGCCCACTTGTTGTCCCGGGAAAAGTTGGAGGCCCCGTCACGCCGCATGGTGGCCGTAAAATAGTACCGGCCGCGGTAGTTGTAGTTCAGGCGGGCCAGGTGGCTCATTCTGCCCAGGGTCTCCAGGGAAGAACCAAGGCTGATGGTTTCTTTTGACGGCAGGGCGCCCAGGTCGTTGTTCTCGATATCGTCCACAAAATACCCCTGCCCGCTGGCGGTCATGTTGTTGTACTTTCTGCGTTGTACGGTGAAGCCGTACATGGCGTCAAAGAAGTGGTGTTTGTTAAACGTTCTTTTATAGGTGATAGTGTTCTCGTTCAGCAGGTTGTTCTCTGAATAGCTGCTCTTGTAGGCATACCCGCCTGAATTGGCGTTGATGCGGGTGGGCAGCGTGGAGGGAAAGTACTGGTCGTTGTTCCTCACCAGGTCTGAGTAAGACACGGTGGAGCGTATCAGCACGTTCTTCACGGGCTTGATCTCTATGTAGGCCATGGAGCTGAGGCTTTTCTCCAGGCGGTTGTTTTGTTTGAGCAGGGCGTTGGCCAGCGGTGAATCGAACAGGGTGCCGCTGTACCACTGGGAGTTCCAGTCGTTCAGGCTGCCATCCGCCTTATAGGCCGGTATGGTAGGCGCCAGGAAGATGGTAGAGCGGTACCAGAGCGTTTGCGTGCCCACGTCCGCATTGTTCAGCGCCCGGTCTACATTGGAGTAGTTGAACCGCACGCCGGCCTTTACGTACTGGCTGATGGTACGGTCCAGGTTGAGGCGCACCTGGTAGCGTTTCATGCCGCTGTTGAGGATGATGCCCTGGTTGTTATTGTAGTTGGCGGAGAAATAATATTGCGTGGCCTTGTCCCCGCCGGAAGCGGAGAACGTCAGGTTGTGGTACGGCGCGCGGCGGGTGATCTCTTTGGTCCAGTTGGTGCCTTCGCCCAACGCCAGCGGGTCAGGGTAAGGATATTCTTCCAGCGGTTTGGTCTGGTTGGCCGTGCTGGCAAAATAATAACGGTCGTTCTGCAGCTGCGCAAATTCCGTGGCGCTCATCAGGTCCAGGTAGCGGGGCAGTTCGGAAAACCCCACATCGTTACGCAGGGTAAAATTGGTTTTGCCGGTTTTGCTGCCGCCGGTTTTGGTGGTGATGATGATCACGCCGTTGCTGCCGCGGGAGCCGTAAATAGCGGTGGAAGAGGCGTCTTTCAGCACGCTGATGCTGGCAATGTCTGACGGGTTGAGTTCGTTCAGGTTGGTGATGGCGTCCATCAGCCCGTCTACAATGTACAGCGGCTCGTTGCTGGCGGTAATGGAACGGGTGCCCCTGATGCGCACGGAGGTACCGGCGCCGGGCTCGCCGTCTGTAGAAACAAACTCCGCGCCGGCAATGCGGCCCTGCAGCATCTGGTCTACGCGGCTAACGGGTACATCTGCCAGGTCTGATACCTTTACGGTAGACACGGCGCCGGTCAGGTCTTTTTTGGTAACGCTGCCGTAGCCGATCACCACTACTTCGTTGATGCTTTTATTGGAAGGCTGCAGCCTGATCACCAGCGGCAGTTTGATGTTTTTCACGGGCAATGCCTGCCGGTCAAAACCTACATAGGAAATATAGATCACGTCCTGCTGGCCGGCGGTAATGCTGAACTCGCCTTTTTCATTGGTTTGCACGCCGCGGCTGGTGCCGGCAACAGACACGGTGGCGCCGGGCAGGGGATTGCCCGCTTCATCCGTTACGGCGCCTTTAATGGGCGGGTCTGCCACGGGATGCGTTGGCGTTGCGGGCGCGTTGGCCGTTTGCGCGCGTTCCTTGATGGTGATGGTTTTGCTGCTGATCTCGTAATCAATGGGCTGGCCGGCCATTACGGTGTTGAGAAAGGTTTCCAGCGGCATGTTGCGGGCGTCTACGGTTACGGGCGTTGTTTTGCCCAACAGCGCCTGGTTGTAGAACACCACGTACCCCGTTTGTTTTTCCAGCCGGGAAAAGATCTCCGGGAAAGAAAGGTCTTTGCCGCTGAGGGTAACGGTCTGGGCCCCGGCCCTTCCCTGCACCTGCAGGCAAAGCACTGTGACCAGCATGGCGATCAGTTTCATGACCAGCAATTTTTGTTTGCTGAGAACCGGCGGAGCGGGCGGGCGCCCGGCCAGGGCCGGCATTGTTCCTGTTGTGCGGTAGTTGATTGGCAACATGTTCGTTTTACGAATTTTAAATACATAGGCATCCCGTCCCTAACCACTGGTTACGGCTGCGGGCCTTTCCTGTTGAATGAATTATTGTGTGACGATCAGTTTTCTTCCTTCCAGCCTGCAGTGTACATTGGATATTTCCAGTATCCGGGTAATGTTCATGAGGCTGAGGCTGCGTTCTATTTTTCCGCCAAACTGCATGGCGGGTATACCGTTCTCATATGTTACATCTATATCGTACCAGCGTTCCAGTTGTTTCATTACCTCATGGATGCCGGCATTCTCAAAATTGAACATGCCGTTTTTCCAGGCCATTACCTGGCTGGTATCCGCGCGGCTGATCTGCAGGGCGCCGCCTTCCGCAATACGGGCCTGCTCACCGGGCCGCAATACTTTGCTGTTCACGGCTACCTTGCCGTGCAGCAGGGTGGTGGTCATTTGCGCATCGTTGCTGTAGGCGCTTACGTTGAAGCCGGTGCCCAGCACTACTACTTCCTGCCCGGCGGCTTTTACTTTGAACGGTTTGCCGGCTTGCGGGCTGATGTTGAAGTAGGCTTCGCCGCTCAGTTCCACCGTTCTGTCTGCCCCGCTGAAGCTGGTGGGGTAGCGCAGGGTGCTGGCCGCATTGAGCCATACGCCGGAGCCGTCTGGCAGGGTGATGTGGAACACGCGGCCGCGCGGCGTGTTGAGCGTATTGAAGGTAACGGCGGCAGACTGGCTGCTGTTGTAGGATACGGAGCCGTTGCCCAGCAATACCTTTGTACCGGCCTGGTTGGCTATGAGGCCCTGGCCCAGGCTGTCCAGCGATATCTTGCTGCCGTCTCCCAGCGTGAGCACTGCGCCGCTCACGGCCGCGGGAATGTCTTGCGCCACTATGTTCCCGGCAGGTTGCACGGCGGCCGGCCGCTGCTGAAAGTACCGGATGCCCGCTGCTACCAGCGCCAGTACGGCGGCGGCGGCCGCTACGCGGCCAAGCAGGCTGAACACCTTGCTGCGCCGGCTTTTTCCCGTACCGGCTTTCAGGATAACGGACAGTATTTCCCGTGCGCGCGCGGCATCTACTTCCTTCTCTTCGTCCATACCGGCTATCAGCCCGTCCAGCAACTGCTGCAGGGCCGCATCGTTTTCCGGCCGGGCAATGAGGGCAAAAAGCTCCCGTTTTTCCTGCTGTGTGCAGGAGCCGCTGATAAACCGGGAAAATAACTCGTCGAGTCTGGACATAGATATGCGTTCTATAAAAGGAGACAATAAAAAAAGAGGGATGGGTCAGTGAACAGGAAAATAAATGGCGCTCATAACAATTCCTTAATAATGGCCAGCGCGCCATACATGCCCAGGTGGGAGAGGCAGTATACCCGGATGAACTGCATGGCGTCTGAAAGGTGCCGTTTCACCGTTTCAGGGGAAAGGTTCAGCTCTACGGCCGCTTCTTCCCGCTTGAGGCCGTGCTCTTTAATAAGGTGGTATACTTTTTTTTGCTGGGGCGGCAACTGGTGTACGGCCTGCTGCAATACGCGGCGGTACTCTTTTTCCTGCAGAATGGCGCCGGGGTTGTCCGCATGCGGCAGCAGGTATTCTTCCTGCTCCATCAGCGGCGCGGAGGTCATTTGCAGGGCGGTTTGTTTCAGCAGGTTAAAAACGTGGTTGCGGGTAATGGTAAACAGCCATGCGGTAAAATGCGTGATCTGCGGCAACTGCTCCCGCTTCAGCCATACCTTCAGGAACACGTCCAGCAGCACTTCTTCGGCCAGGGCTTCGGAGCCGGTTACCTTGAAGGCGATGGCATAGATCTTATTGCGGTACAGATGGAAGATCTCGCTGAAAGCCTTCTCGTCCCCTTCGGAAACGGCTTTTAACAGACCGGGCTCCATATGTATTTTATGAGCAGACATCACTTTGATTTAGGTTGCAAATATAAATATGGTCGTTAAGAAAGGGCTGTTCCAACGGTATGCGCCTGCGGGCAGGCCTGCAGGCGCCGGTAGCCGCAAAAGCCGCCTGCTGGCTGTAATACGCGGAAAATAAAGCTCATGCCGGTGCCTTGAATTAACGATAATATAACGTGTTCAGATCCTGGTCCTGGTTGTTTTACGGGGATAAAGTACAAAATTAAAATAACCGGGAGGGGAAAAAATAAAACAACCGGGGCAGGCCTTTGTTGGAGGCCGCCCCGGCTGTTTTATCACTTTTGCATGCATGCTTGTTGTGCGGGCACCTGCGCGGCCGTTGGTGAAAGCATCTACGGTATGCGCCCGTGCGTGCTTGTTGTGCGGGCACCTGCGCGACCGTTGGTGAAAGCATCTACGGTATGCGCCCGGGCGTGCTTGTTGTGCGGGCACCGCGCGCCGTTGGTGAAAGCATCTGCGGTATACGCCCGGGCACCTGCCCGTGCGGCGTTTAATTATCTTCTTTGGCTTCCGAAAGAAAGCTCACCACGTCCCGTATCTCTTTTTTGGACAGGATGGCCTTCATGTCCGGCATGCTGGACGGGGCGAGGGTTTTCTTCACAATATCCGCCGCGGCAATTGTTCTCTCCGGTTCCAGCCCTTCTTTTATTTTGATGCCGGTCTTGTTCTCTCCCTGCAGTACGCCGGTCAGTTTTTTACCGTCTTTCAGCTCCAGGGTGACCATGCCAAAGCCGGGGGCCAGGCGTTTGCCGGGGTCTATGAGGGCTTCCAGCAGCTGCTCGCGGGAGAGGCGGCCGGCAACGCCGTTGAGGCGCGGGCCGGCGTTACCGCCCCTGTCATCATACGCATGGCATTTCATGCACTGCGCGTTCTGGTTGCGGTAGAAGATCTGGCGCCCCCGCTGCGGATCGCCGCCCTGCAGGCTGCTGGCGTAAGATGCCAGCAGTTCATCGGGGCTTAGCCCGCGGTTAATGGAGGCGTAGCGTTCTTTCAGGTCTGCGGCGCCGGTGCTGTCAATGGCTTCACCCAGCTCCAGGTAAATGCCCGCGCCCAGTTTGCCGGCCGCCATTTTATCCAGCAGGGTGGTAATGGCGGGGCGGGTATTTGCCAGCGGCAGGCGGCCCAGGGTGAGCACGGCGGCTTGCTGCTCTTCCATGGTTTTGGTATTGATCACGTCTGTAAGCAGGCTCACCATGGTGTTTTTGGGAATGTCCATTTTCTCCAGCAGGTCCAGCCCGGCTACCCGTACTTTCTTCTCCTTGTCTGACAAGGCATGTTTAATGGCCTGTTCCATTTGCTCGCCTTGCACGGCTACCATGGCTTTGAGGGCTTCTACCCGCATGGCCGGTTCCGCATCTCCCGTTACAGCGGCCAGCAGCGCCGGCGCGGCTGGCTGGATGTGCAGCTTGTTGATGGCTTTGGCGGCGCTGAGCCTGACGGGCAGTTCTTTATTTTTCAGTAAAGTGACCAGGGCGGTAGTGGCCGCGGCGGTAGTAGTGGCGGCGTTCCTCTCTACCGGGCCGCGGAGGCGCCCGTCTACCCGGTCCAGCACAGAGGGTTTGGGCCATACGCTGATCACATCTACCGCTTCCGCCCTCATGGCGGCGGGCGCGCCTTCTTTCAGCGAGTAAGCCACCAGGCTGTGCAAGGCGCTGTCTGTACCCACCCGCAGGTTGGCGTTGATCACGCGGCGCAGCAGCGCTTCATTGGCGAAGCTGGTGCTATGCAGCAACGCGGCCAGGGCAGGCAGCGCGGCGGGAATAGACAGATCGTCATTAATAGCACGGGCGGTTTCTGTTACCACAAACTCATCCTGGTCTTTGAGGAATACGGCAATGCCGGGGTTTGCCATGCGGCGCAGGGCTACCACGGCGGCAATCCTCAACGCGCGGGAAGGGCTGGCGGCCAGCGCCACCAGCGGTTCCGGCTGGCCTATGCGGGCCAGTGCCAGGCAGCCCGCATGCCGCAGGTAAGCATCTTCGTCATTATTGGCTTCCAGCATGGCGATCAGGGGTTGTACCGCGGACGCATATTTTATTCTGCCCAGCGCTTCCGCGGCAAAGAACCGGGCGCGGCTGAACGTATCTTTCAACAGCGGCACCAGGGCGGCGCCGGCTTCGGCGTAGCGGATGTCTCCCAGCCATTTGGCGGCCTGCGCGCGTATCTCTGCGTCCTGGTCTTGCAGCAGCGGCAGCAGGGGAGCGGCATATTGTTTATCCTGCCGGGCCAGCTGGCTGGTACCCCAGATGGCGTGTACCCGTGCCAGTTGGTGATCTTTCTGCTGCAGGGCGGCCTGGAAAATTGCCGCGCCCTTGTTTTTCCTTTTCACCAGTTCAAACTGTGCTTTCTGGCGCACCCGCATGTCTGCGTGATGCAGCAGCTCGCCCAGCTCATTTTCTTTACGGTCTGCAAAACTGGCGGCCAGCAGTTCCTTTACTTCCTTACGGATGGTGATAGACGCGGCGTCTTTGTAATCCAGCTTCCAGATGCGGCCATAGTCATGCGTATCCCAGCCGTCTATCCAGTCTGCCAGGTACAGCGCGCCGTCTGGCCCAAAGTCAAGCCCGGTGGGCAATACGCCGCCCAGTATTTTTTTGTGCTCGCCCAGTTCAAAGGTGGCGCCTTTAGGGTTCAGCTTAAAACTGTGAATGCCGGAGCTGGAAGGGTTGCCTACAAATTCAGCAATAAAGAACGTGTTCTTGTATTCAGGGCCGAGGGCGGTGCCGGGGTTGTAAGCCATGCCGGCGGGGCCGCTTACAAAGTTGCTGATGCAGGGCGTGATGTATGCCGCCTGGCCTTCAAAGCGGGGCAGGTACATCTTTTCGTCCATCCATACCTTGTAGGTATTGTTGTTCGGGTCACGGTACTTGCCGTATTGCCAGTTGCTGCGCCAGCCGGCGTCTGAACCGTTTACGATGTATACCAGCCGTTCCTTTTCGCCGGGGTGGTCCCCGTCGTTATCTTCACTGATGAGGTTGGCGTATTCGTCAAATACAAATTTGTGCGTATTGCGGGTGCCGTGGGCAAATATCTCAAAGTCGCTGCCATCCGGGTTGCAGCGGGCAATTACGCCGCTGTTGGGGTGTTCCCATTTTTGCCCGTCCGGCCCCTGGCCGTTAAAGCCAATGTCCCCGATCTGCCAGTAAATGCGGCCGTCAGGCCCCATCTCAACGCCGCTCATACCGTGGCCGCTGAAGCCGATGTGTATGCCGTAGCCGTGGGAGAGGGAGATCTTTTCATCGGCTATGCCGTCTTTGTTCTTGTCCCGTATTTTCCAGAGGTCAGGCGCTACGGCCACATACAGGTCGTCTCCATTGGCCAGCACGCCGCCGGCCACGTCTGTCACCTCATCGTTAAAATCATCTACCACCAGTTGCGAGCGGTCTGCCACGCCATCGCCATTCAGGTCTTGCAGGCGGTATACATGCTCTTTTTCAATGGTGAGGTCCCGCCAGTCGTGAGAGCTGTCCCCGTTCAGGTCTTTGAGCCATTTGTTGCGGTGGCTGTTTTCGGGAGAGAGCTCCTGGTGCAGGAAAGCGCGCCGTTCTTCTACGGTTTGCAGGCTGATGGAAGGTATCTCCCAGTCGCGGTGGCCGCGGATGTCAAACTCGGAGTTCTTCTGGCGGCTGGTAGTGGTAAAATACACCTGGCCGTGGTCATCAACGTCGAGGGCAATGGGGGAGATCACCAGCGAGTCAATGCCCCACAACTGTAGCGTGAGGTTGTCTGCGATGGTGGGTTTCATGGCTTTGCCAACAGAGTCTGCAAAGCGGGCCGTAAAGGCGGAATCCATTTCCCTGATGCGGAGGTCTGCGGCCTGTTGCGGCCCGCAGCCGTGCAGCAATGCGGCTGCAACGGGTAATGAAAACACGGCAAGGTGTCTGATGTTTCCGGTGAACGTGGACATTTTTAAAATTGTGTAGACGTTATAAAAATAACAGGCCGGTAGCCGGGCCTGAAAACGGCTAGTTAAAATATATTAAAAAATAGCCAAAAGCAAGAAAAGCGGTATTTTTTGTTTTCTTTGTCAATCAATCAAACGTGCGCCCATGAAACACCTTGCATTCCTTTTCCTGCTGTGCCTGGCGCTGCCCGCACTGGCGCAGGACGCTGTATACAAAGAGCAAAAGAACGTAGCCTACCGTGTTGGCCAGCAAACGGACTATATGAAAGAGCGCTGCGTGCTGGACGTATACTATCCCGAGAAGGCACAGGGTCTGCCGGTCATTGTGTGGTTCCATGGCGGCGGCATTACCGGGGGTAACAAGAGCATACCGGAAGAGCTGAAAAAACAACGTGTGATCGTGATGGCGGCCAACTACCGCCTTAGCCCCAAAGTGAAATGCCCGGCATATATTGAAGATGCGGCGGCCGCCGTGGCCTGGGCCTTTCAGCATGCGGCGGAGTTTGGCGGGGACACGGCGCGCATCTATGTGGCGGGGCATTCCGCCGGCGGTTACCTGACGGCCATGATAGGGCTGGACAAACAATGGCTGGCCAAGTATAATATTGACGCCAACCGCATTGCCGCGCTGTTCCCTTTCAGCACGCAGGCCATTACCCACTTTACCGTACGGAAAGAAAAAGGCATTCCTGAAAAACAGCCCACCATAGACGCCTTTGCGCCGCTCTACCACGTGCGGGCAGACGCGCCCCCGCTGTACCTCTACACCGGCAACCGGGATATGGAAATGCTGGGGCGGTATGAAGAAAATGCCTACCTGGCCAGGATGATGCAGCTGGTGGGGCATCAGCATACGCACCTCTATGAGATGGACGGGTACGGGCACGGGGATATGCCGAAGCCATCGTTTTATCTGATGCTGAAGGAGATCAGGAAGCAGCAATAGCGCGGCCGCTATGGCAAACGCAGGAACTGCCAGTTCCTGATATCCGCAAATACGGGAAAGTACCCGAAGCCCCACTTGTCCAGCGCCTCGCATTTTTTCAGGTCACTGATGATCTGCTGTTTTTCCGCCGTGGGAATATTGAGCGGGGGATTGGTATTGAGGTATCGGGTCAGCGCCTCTTCGCTCATCCGTTTTTCCTGCGTGGCCGCATAGGCGTATTTTGCAAGGCGGATATAGGCCCGTTGCAGGTAGAGATGCGATTCGTAAGGCTCCAGCAGCAGGCAGGTATCCATATACCGCGCGGCTTTGTCAAATTGCAGGCTGTCTGCCGCCGCCTGCGCCAGGTAAGGGTACGGGCCGGGGTGGCCGGGGTAACGCTCCCGCGCTTTGGCGTACTCGCGGTTATCTACCAGTTGATAGTATTGCTGGATGTGCGGCGGGCGGTACACCTTTTTGTTTTTTCCCCGGTACGTTACCACAGAATCTCTTAGCAGCCCGGAAGAATAATAGGATACGGACAGCGTGCGTTTGTCTGTAACGGAGTACTGGCTTTTGACCCGGCCGTTGGCGTAATAGGTTTCCGTTTGTTCCGGCCTGTTGCGGTAGCGCTCTTCGCGCCTGGTGAGCCTGCCTTCACTGTCTGTTTCTGTGACCAGCACCACGCCGTTGCTTCTGTTGGTATAGGTGCGCCGCATGGCCGTGCCGGACGGGTTGTAGTAAAAATGCGTGCCCTCCAGCTTTCCCTTTTTTACAGCGCCGCGGTGCCTGACCTTGCCATCATAATAATAATCTATCACCTTGCCGGTGTAGGGTTGCCCTTTGTAGTAATACTGATCGCCAAAGAGCGTGAGCTGCCCTGTGGCCGGTATCTGCTTCAGCTCCGCCGGGCGGTCTACCCAGGCTTTGGTGAAGAGGAAAACAAGGCTGTCATACGCGGGGAAGCGGATGATCTTCCTGGTTTCAGGGTAGACCACAACATCGTAGTAGGCAAGGTCTTCCTGTGATATTTGCGGGGCGGTGGCGGCAGGCACCGAGTCAACAAAGTACTTTACCCTGCTGCGCGGTTTTGTTTGTTGCGCTGCCGCCTGTAGTGCTGCAACGGAAAAGAGCGTGATGATGATGAGGCGGTGGAACATAGGTAATAAACAGCGCTAAAACTAAGGATTTATTGCCAACGGCCCATGTTAAGTTACCGGGCGCGGTGAAGATGTGCGGCAACCGGGAATTGCCCACCGCCCATGTTACCGGGGCGCGGTGAAGATATGCAGCAACTGCGCCCCCAGCCCGCTGATGAACATGCGTTCTTTTTTATCACTGAGCAGTTGTTGCGTCCAGGTCACCAGCCCGCCGTCACCTATTTCAAATTCCCGTTCCTCCAGGGCCACAATTATTTTCACCTGCAAACCGGTGTAGTAGTTCTTGTTGATGGGCTGCTGGCGCACGGTTACGGCAAGGCCGGGCTCCGCGGCCTGCAGGTGTTCCATGCAGGCGGCTATGAGCGGGTGTGTGGCGGAATAGCCCTTTTGGGGGATCAGTTCGGCGCGTACCTGCGCCTTGCCATATACCTGCCGGCAAATGGTGTTCTGTGCTGTAATGTGCTCCAGCAGCGCCGTTTTTTCAAAGGTGAAGCTACCGGCATCGCGCCCCATGGTGGTGAGGGTACATACGGCAAAGTGCGGCGTATAGGCGGGGTCTGGCAGCGCTTGTGTTCTCAGCACCCTGCTGATGTTGCAGTACCGGTGTATGCCCTTTGCCAGTGCGCCCGTTTTTCGCTGGTGGGCGTAATGCAGGGCCAGCGCATTGGTGGGGTCTGCCTGCACTTCCGTACCCCTGAGCGCCGTCAGCACTTTTTTCTGGTCTACCGCGGCCACTACGGAGCTGGTACCCAGTTGCGCCACCGGCGAAAGCTCTACCGGCTCAAAACCCGCTTTTTGGAGCAGCCGGCAGGTTTGCAGTTCTTCCTCTTTCAGCCTGATCACGTCTACCGCGGCGGGTTGCACCAGGCGGTTCTGCGCATAGCCGCGCAACAGCGCGCCGGCATTCAGTTGTGCGGTGCGCTGGTGAAACACGTCCAGCAGAATGGTGTTGAGGTCTGTTGCGGCGAGGCGGCGGGCGAGGGTATTCACCAGTTCCGGGTCGTTTATTTTTTTGAGGATGTGGCTGCTGATGTTTTTCATACGGGAGCGGCGGGTTTGCGGGCCGGATGTTAAAGATACAACTCCGCCATCATCTCCCGTATCACCTTCCTGTCCGCCTCCGTTCTGGCCAGTTGGTAAGCCGCCCGCAGGCACTCCTGCGCCTTGTGGTTGCTGATGCCGCGGTACAGTGCTCCCAGCAGCGTGTAATAATAGTGATTGCCGGTGAGCTGCAGTTTTTCTGCCTCGGCAATAGCGGCCGCCCTGCCTTTCACTTTAGACAGTGCAAACGTTCTGTTCAGCGCCGCAACGGGAGAATAGTGCAGCGCCAGCAGCTGGTTGTAGAGCTGCAGGATGGCGCCCCACTTCTCCGCCGTATCTTCCCTGATAGTATGGTGGTAGGCGATGGCGGCCTCCAGGTGGAACCTTGAAAGGCGGTTGCCGGTGGCCGCTTTATGCAGGTAGTACACGCCCCGGCGCACCATCTCCTGGTCCCAGCGCGTGGTATCCTGCGCATGGTAGAGCACAATTTCCCCGTTGGCGTCTTTGCGGGCGGGGAACCGTGAAGCGTGAAAGCACATCAGTGCCAGCAGGGCGTTCACAGGCGGCAGGTCCGTGGCGGGGTTGTCTGTCAGCAGCAGGCAGAGGCGCATGGCCTCCTGGCAAAGGTCTTCCCGCAGTACGCTGTTGCTGCTTTCAGAGTAATAGCCTTCGTTGAAAAGCAGGTACAGCGTGGTCAGCACCGTATTGAGGCGCAGGTGTACTTCCGCGGCCGCGGGAAATACCATGGCCACTTTTTCCTGCCGCAGTTTTTCACGCGCCCGGTATAGTCTTTTGTTGATGTTCTCTTTGGTGGTGAGCAGGGCGTCCGCAATTTCATCTATGCCGAAACCGCAGAGAATGCGCAATGCCAGCCCTATTTGCGCTTCCGGGGCAATGGCGGGGTGGCAGATGGCAAACAGCATTTGCAGCTGGCTGTCCGCAATGTGCTGGCCGGAGAGGTCGATGTCTGTTCCTTCCATGGCGGGCGCGGCCTGCTGCAGGGCGGGGGAGATGCTGGCGCGGAAGGTATGGCGGCGGGCAAAATGATTGCGGGCCTTGTTTTTGGCCACCGTGTACAGCCATGCCGCCGGGTTTTCGGGAATGCCGCGGTACGGCCAGCTTTCCAGCGCGGCCAGAAAGGTTTCTCCGGCTATGTCTTCCGCCAGCTCCAGTTGTTCCATCCCGAAATAACGGCACAGCACGGCCGTTATTTTGCTGTACTCCGTCCGGAAAAGATGCGGTATAAGCTCCTGCTGTTTCATACTATAATGGCAGCCCCGCTACGGCGGGGCTGCGGTGTGATCTTTTAATGTACGCCGTCCCCTCTCACAATTTTCCTTACTTCCACGGTATTGCCTTCGCCCTGCAAGGCGGGGCAGCCTTTGGCAAACTCCACCGCTTCTTCCGCGGAGGCCGCCTTTACCACAATGTAGCCGCCGAGCGTTTCTTTAATGTCCCCGAAGGGGCCGTTGGTGACTACGTTGTTATGGTGTACCACGCGGGCATCGTCAAACAGCAGGCCATTGCCTTCCACATATTTGTGCTGCGCCGCAATGCCGCCTATCCAGTCCATGGTCTGTTGCATCCAGACCTGTATCTGCTCGGGGGAGGCTACCTTGCTGCCGTCCTGGTGCCTGAAGATCAGCATAAATTCATCCATGATCAATTGTTTTAAGTGTTATTGAATGATGTGATACCTCCATAACAAACTGAACGCGCGGGATTGGACATGCAAGCGCGTTTTTTTTTACAAAGATACGGGCCGCCCCCTAACCGGAATTATACCTTAACTTGCCCGCATGAACGAGTTTTTACTGGATAACCCGGCCTGGAGCGCGCTGACCACGGAGCATGCTGAATTTGCCATGGGCACTGCCTGCGCCAAACGGTACCGGCCGGGCGTGGTACCTTTTACCGCCTGCCGCCATCCGGAGGAAGAAGGCATTATGGAGCTGGCGCCGTGGATGGGCCAGGGGGAAAGTTTTTACATAATTGGTAACCTGCCATCCGCCCTGCCGCCGCATTGGGTGGTGGAGCACGAACTGCCTTGCGCCCAAATGCTGCTGCAACAGCCGCCGCAGCAGGAGAAAGACAGCGGCATAGTACTGCTGGGGCCTGCGGACGCGGAAGCCATGTACCAGCTCATCAACCTGGTACAACCCGGCTACTATAACATAGATACCCGCCTGCTGGGCACTTACTTTGGTATCAAACAGGAAGGGGAACTGGTGGCCATGGCCGGGGAACGCATGCGGATGACGGGCCTCAGCGAGCTGAGCGCCATCTGCACCCACCCGCAGCACACCGGCCGCGGTTACGCGCAGCGCCTGATCGCGCGGCTTTGCGGGATGCATGCGGAAAAAGGGATCACCCCGTTCCTGCATGTGGCGTTGTCTAATGCGCGTGCTATCAGGCTGTATGAACACATGGGTTTTGTGCAGCGGCGGGTGATCAGCTTTCACCGGGCAAAGGCGTAAGCCGCCTGCCGGTTTGCAAACCGTGGCGGCGGCAATTTCAGGATCACGTTTTTCTGCGGCCCGGTTACCTGCAAAAAGGGGAGCTATCCCGTTATTCCTCCGTTTGCTGCACCGCCTGTTTCCAGCCCAGCGGCGCTTCAATGGAAATATTACGCACATTTTTACCGTAAAAGAACGTGCGGGCCGTATTGTTATTGATCTTCGCCACCTTGCTGATCTGCAGGTCTTCCACATCTACCGCAATCACCGGGGTGCGCGGGTCCGCGGCTTCGGAACCCAGCATCAGCCCGTTGACCTGCACGTTCCTGGCGTGGCGGATGAACAGGCCGGAAGAGGGCAGTTCTTTCCACACGGTAGGCTGCGGGTAACCTTTTTCATCTTCCTTCACATCCTTTACATCCGCTATGTACCCGCCGGCCTGCAGCCCGCCCTTGTTGAAGAACTGCACGTTCGAAATGGAAACGTTCTCCACGTAATGGCCGGGAATAGCGGTAATGGAAGCACTGTAGTTGCCGGTGCCGTATGCCGTAATGTTGCTGATGGCAATATTGCGCATCTGCCCCATAGGCGGTACCGGCGCGCTGTGGGTATGCTTCCGCGCGCGGTTGCCCAGCCTGATGTACAGGGGGCAGGCCGTGCCTTCAATGGCAATGTTGCTGATGGTAATGCCTTCCATGATGCCGCCGTCCACAATTTCAAGAGAAAGAGCGGCAATGCCGCCGCGCATGCCGTAAATAGGCGGCCGGGCGTTTACGCCGGGCTTGATCACGCAATTGGAAATGGTGATGTTGCGAAAACCGCCCGTGCTTTCTGTGCCCGCTTTGATGGCGTTGCAGAAGCTGGACACAATGCAGTTGCTGATCACCACATCTTCTACCGCGGCCGCGCCGGTACATTTGAGCACAATCGCGTCATCGTCCGTATCAAAGGTGGAATTGGACAGGATGAAGCGGCGGCAGCCGTCAATGTCTATGCCGTCGTTATTGCGGTTGGCGTGGTTGTACACCTGTATGCGGTCTACCACCACATCTTCACAGTTCAGGTAATGCTGGTTCCAGATGCCGGCGTTGCGCATGTGTACCTGTTCTACCCGTATGTTTTTGCAGGAAATGAACAGGATGTTGCGCGGGCGGCCGTCCAGGTCGCCGCCTAGCTTGTTGGCGGGGTCGGGCTTTTGCTGCGCGCCGTTGCCGTCAATAGTGCCGGGGCCGGTAATGGCCATGTTGCTGGCCTCGTTGGCATAGATCAGGGCGCGCCAGCCGCCGGGGTCTTTCTGGGAGCGGTAAGCGGGCTGCGGCTGCTGCGGAAAGTCCTGCAGGGCCGTGCTGGCCAGCAGGGTGGTGCCCATTTCCAGGTGCAGCTCCACGTTGTTTTTCATCAGCAGCGTGCCGGTGCAGAAAATGCCGGCGGGCACCACCACCCGCCCGCCGCCCTGTGCATGGCAGGCGGCAATGGCTTTGTTGATGGCGGCGGTGTTCACCACCTTGCCGCCGGGTTTGGCGCCATAGGTAGTAATAAGGAAGTCTTTCCCGCTGCCCTGCACGGCAAGGAGCAGCAGGCAGGGAAGCAGCAGGGTCTTGAAAAAGCTGGTATGCACACGGGAAATGATATTGGCAAAGAGCATGATATGCGGTTTACATGAAAGGCGGCTACCTGGAGCTGCCCGGTAATATGGTGAGCGATTGGGTTTGGAGCCATTTTTTGAGCGCATCGTGCAGCTGTTCCGTAGCGGCTTCGGGCACTACCTGCAGGCGCGTGTCCGCATGCTGGCCGTGGTAGGCCTGTTTCACCAGTTCCAGCTCACCGGCGCCCGCCGCGCTGTTGGCGATGAGCAGGTAGCGCGGGGCCAGGCTGGCGGCCAGGTCTGGCAGGTCATACGCCCCCAGGGCGCGGGGAACGGTGCTCTGTATGGCTTCCGGAGGGTATTGCAGGGTAGTGGCAATGGAATGGTATGAAAGGCCGGGCGTTACGAGGGCTACCCTGGTGATATTTTTATCAAAAGCGGCTGCGTGCAGCAATACGGGCGCCATTTCTTCTTTGGCCAGCGCGCAGATCTCCGTTACGTGCCTGTCCTGCGCCAGCACCTGCGCCAGCCGCCCTACGTCTCCCGCGCGGATGCCGGCAATGCTGCGGCCGGTGAGCATGGCGGCAAACCAGGTATTGTACGTGCAGCTGTCTATGTAAGAATCGCCTTTGAACGCGCCGGGGCCTGTTTCCCCGGTGCCTAACAGGTCTGGCGCCAGCACGGTGAAGCCGTTCTTCACCAGCCATTCCATCTCCTTGCCCGCGTCTGCGGCCTTGCCGGCGGGGTGCAGGTAGATCACGGCCTTGCTGCCGCCGCTTTCAGGCCGCAGGGTGATGAACGGAACGGGGTAATCCCCTTCTCCTTTGATGAACGCTTTTTCTATGGTATAGCCGTCTTTTTGCAGCCGGCCGGTGAATACGGGCTTTTCTGCTACACCCGGCGCGCGGTAACCGCTCAGCTCCCGGGCCTGTTGTACGGCCCCGGCCAGGTAGGCGGGCTGCTGCCGCTTTTTTTGCAGCTGGCCGTTGAGCCGGTCCGCTTCCCGGAGGTTGAGGCTGAACACGGTCTCTCCCTGCAGGGAGGTGAGCACCTGCCCGGTAGTGGTCACCTGCAGCTCGGCCTCCGTCAGCGGTGTGATCTCTTCGTCTTTCCCGTTGCCGGGGTTGCCCAGGTGCTGCTGGAAAAAGGCGTACATGGCCGCCCGGTTCTTTTCGGTGGAGGCGTGGGCCGCATCGTCTGTCACCATCCGGAAGTTGCCTGGCTTGTTATAGGCCGTATACGCGGCCTTTATTTCTTCCGCGGTTTCCATGGAGCCCTGGATGGAAAAAATATCGCGGCTGGTGGTGATCATCAGCGTAGGGGCCGGGGCGCGCGCCAGCAGCAGGTCTCCGATGTCAAAGCCGCGGGCAATGGCCTGCGGGAAGTTCTGCTCTGCGTCTTGCGGGCCGATGGACTGCAGCAGCCGGGTGTAGCTGGTTACGTAGTTTTCCGGCGCCGCGGCCTTCACGCGTTTGTCCAACGCGGCAATGTAGGCGCTCTGCGTGCCGCCGCCGGAGCGGCCGGTAACGCCGATGCGCTGCGGGTCTACCTCCGGGCGGCTCACCAGGTAGTCTATGGCCCTGATGCCGTCCCAGATCATGTACCGCGCCATGGAGCTGCCGGTGATGAAGAGCTGCGCGCCGGGATAGGAATGTTCCCAGGTGGGCCATTTGAAGCGGGATTTCCCCGTTTCGCGGTTCACATATTGCAACCGCTCTCCCTGCCCGATGGGGTCAAATGCCAGCACCAGGAACCCTTTTTTCACCAGGTTCAGGATCACCCGCTGGTACGCCGCGGAGCGGTAGCCGGTGTTGGAATGCCCGCTGCAATACAAAATAGCGGGGGCCTTGTTTTTCAGGCCGGCGGGAATGTAGAGCGAAGCGGTAACATAAAAGGAGGGCTGCGACTCAAATACCACATGCTCCACCCGGTAGCCCGCCTTGCGTACCTCCCGCATCACTTTGGGGCGCAGGGGCGTTTTTTCCGGGAAAGGGCCCAGCATCTCCTCCAGGTTGTTACGGATGCCCTGTTGCCGTTGCTGCCAGGCTGAAAGGCCGTGCTGCGCCGCTACTTCGGCCTGGCGCCGGGCCAGCAGGGGATAGGCCTCGCCGGTGAGGTGGCGGTAGAGGGAGTTGGGCGCATCGGTGAAATGCATCCAGTTGCGTATCACGTCCAGCTCCTGCTGGGCTTTCAGGCTGGTATGGCAGAAGGGTACCAGCACGCATAACAGTTGGAACGTTTTGGAAAAGCTGCGCAATTTTTTCATATCTATGAGACAATTGAAATTACACAGGGGAGTAGTGAAAAGGAAATTTTTTTCCCGCCGTTACGGTTGTTCCCCTACTGCTGTGGCACCATATTTGGTGCCCGCAGGGTATTCCTCATCCTAAAAATGCTATTTATGGACAAGCGAGAAAAGGCATTGTTAATGGACAAGATACTCCGCGAGCTGGAAGACCTGAAGAATACCCAGTCTTCCCTGGTAAAAAAGATCGGGCAGATAGAAACGGACAATATCAACCTGGGTGACAGTGAGCTGGAAAAATCGCTCGGTGATATTTATGACAGCATTGTGGGCGGAACAGACAAGGTAGACGGCCTGCTGGTGAGCTACAAGGAGAAGCGGGACAAATTTGTGGCGGACAACGGCCTGGACGAGTCGCTGGCCGTGGAATAGGCCGCGGCGCCGGCTTCACGTATAGCGTTAATACACCGCGCCGTTCATGCGGCGGCTGCCCGGGTGTTGCGCGTTAGTTGCCTGAGCGTGGCCGCCAACGGGCCGGGGCCGGGATATCATATGAATAGCCGCTTTCCCCTGCGTGCAAAAACGGCAGTTTTTGCCGCCCCGGCATGTTAATTGTGGCTGCGCAGGGCGTGATGATAAAAAGAAACCTTCTATTGCTGGCGCTGCTGCTGGGCTGCGGCCAGGTGTTTGCGCAGTTCAGCGACTCTACCCATTATTACCTGAAATACGCGTCTACCGGCTCCATGAACCACACCAACAACGGCCGGGCCTATCTCCTGAACAATGCCCTCGGGTTTAAAATAAGCAAAAGAAAAGTTGCTTTGAACGCCAATGCCGCCTATATCTACGGCCAGCAAAACAGTGACCTCACCAACAACGATTTTTCCGCCGCGCTTGATCTTAACCTCTACCGGGACAGCAGCCGCCTGTACTATTGGGGCCTGGCCAGTTACGACAAGAGTTATTCCCTCAAGATCAACAACCGCTTCCAGGGCGGGGCAGGCTTGGCGTACGATGTGCTCAACAAACCCAACGCCCAGCTCAATATCAGTGACGGCATCCTGTTCGAGAACAGTGACCTGGTGCTGCATGACACGGTGCCTGACGTGTACCAGACCTTCCGGAACTCCCTCCGCCTCCAGTATAAATTCACCGTGGCAAATATTGTGGTGCTGGAAGGCCGGCATTTTTTACAGAACTCCCTGTCTCTCGGCAGTGACTATATCATCAAGAGCAATACCGCCCTTTCCGTCAAGCTCCGCTCCTGGCTGAGCATTACGGCCGCCATGACGTACAATAAGCTGAACCGCACCAACCGGGAAAACCTGCTGATGAACTACGGGCTAACCGTGGAAAAATATTTCTGACGGGTCACAAAGGAGGAGGCATCAAAAATAAAAGAAGACCCGGAGAGATCGCCTGAATCACCTTTAGCTGTTTCCATGAGGTACCCGGATAAAAACCGGAGAGATCGCCTGAACGTTTACTTGTTTCCGGCAGATACCCGCATAAAAAGAGGCCGCTCAATACTTTTGAGACGGCCTCCTGTAACAGATGTGTACCCACCCGCAGCGGGCGGGCAGCGGGCCCCTGCAGGAAAGGGCCGAAACGCCCTCCTGCGGGTACTGCCCGCATTAAATGTTGTTCAACTGCGATGTAACAATATCCGCTTATTTCACGTGCTGGTTGATCAGTTTGGCCAGTTCGAACATGGAGATCTGGTCTTTACCGAAAACAGGCTTCAGCTTGGCATCTGCGTTGATCATGCGTTTGTTTTGCTGGTCTTGCAGGCCATGCGCCTTGATGTAATCCCAGATCGCTTTAACAATGGCGGTCCTTGCCAGGGGTTTATCGCCTATCACGGCTGCCAATGCAGGGCTGGGAGTGAGGGGCGCCATAAAACCTGAATTGGATTTTTCCGCCGTTTTTTTAGTTGCCGTAGCTGCTTTTTTTACTGCTTTTGCCATTGTGAGTTGATTTTAAGTTCGTTAACACTGCAATGTAATATATTGTTGCATAGGGCGGGTGCAAATTTTATGCCTCATACCGGGAAATTTGTTCCCCGGGTATGCAAACGTTTTCAGAAACGGGTACCTGGCTGACTGTTTTTTGCCCGTCCCTTCACCTTTCCGGCTTTATGGAAGCCCCTGGAAAAGCTACTGGAGAACTTCATTTACCCGCCATGCGGGGCATGTCAAAAAAATACCATGATTGGAGAATAAACGTCAAGGAATTTCAGGCTATTTAAGTGACTTTTACGGCAGAAACGCAGACACCACGGTTATGAAAGAGTGATAAATACCAAAATCAGCTTGCGGGCTTAATCTATGCAGTAACAGGATTTAGGTAGAATATTCAGGTTCATTTCAAACAATTTCATGTAAAAAAACAGCAGGCCGGAAAAGATTTTCAACATCGAAAAACGGACGGATGACACCGCTATTTTTTTGAATACTTATGCAAACGATTGCATTTATCGAATAAAATAGCGCCGGAAACCGCCCTGGGGGACATATTCATTTTAAAAAAAAGAGTAACACGTTATGACTGGTAATTTTTGCTTCCTGCCCGGGCTTTGCGCCCGGCCCTGATCGCTAGTTCCTTCATGAGACCATACGACCAATGCTAGTTCAACAGCTTCTGTATCTATTTCAAAAATTTTAAAGCAATTCCCTTATGAGAAAACGTATGAGCGCAAACACCTGCATCTTTTACGCCAGGAAGTGGCTTTTGCCTTTTACCTTCCTGCTGCTGCTGCAGGCCTGGGCCACCGCAGCTTTTGCACAGTCTGTAAAAGTGCAGGGTGCCGTAAAGGATGAAAAAGGCAATGCCCTGCCGGGCGTAAACGTAATTGTGAAAGGCACCAAACAGGGTGTGGCCGCCAATATGGAAGGCCAGTACATGATTACCGTGGCCCCGGGCGCCACCCTGGTGTTTTCCATGACCGGGTTTATGAGCAGGGAAGAAGTGGTGGGAGACCGTACTACCATCAACGTTACCCTGCTGGACAACATTTCCACTCTCAATGATGTGGTGGTAGTAGGCTATGGCACCCAGAAAAAAAGGGATGTAACGGCGGCTATCAGCTCCATCAGTGCCAAAGCCATTGAAGAAAAGCAGCCGGTCAGCATCTTTGACGCCATCCAGGGCGCGGCCCCCGGCGTAAGGGTGATGAGCAACTCCGGCGCGCCGGGAGACGAGCAGGACATCACCATCCGCGGTCTCTCCACGCTCTCCGATGCGGGCGTAAAACCCTTGTATATCGTAGACGGGGTAACGATGAACAACATCAACAGCATCAATCCCAAAGACATCCAGTCAATCGAAATACTCAAAGACGCCGCTTCCGCGGCCATTTACGGCTCCCGCTCCGCCAACGGCGTGATCCTCATCACCACCAAGCGCGGGGAAGAAGGCAAGCCGCAGGTAACGCTGGATTATTTCCGCAGCTGGGGCAAACTGGCCAACCGCGTGCCGCAATCCAACCGCCTGGAAAGGCAGATATACGAACGCCGCTCCAACATCGGCCTCGATCCCAAGCCGGACGATTCCACCTCCTTTGCCCGCAACGCGGATAACGATTACCAGGCCCTCATTACGCAAACGGCTATCAGGAACCAGTTTGACATTGGCGTGAAAGGCGGCACCAAACAATTGAGCTATTACACCGGCATGCAATACCTCAATGAACAGGGCATTGTGCTGAACACCATGAACAAGCGGTTCTCTTTCCGCACCAACATAGAATACCGGCCTTCCAAAAAACTGTCTATGGCCACCCGCTTTTTTGCAGGGTACCAGGACAGGAACAACGTGGATGAGGGCAACGTGATCCGCCAGGCGCTGCAACGCCCGGCCGGCATGGCGCTGTACCTGCCCAGCGGGGATTACATCCTCAACAACGGCGGGCGCCGGAACCCCATTGCGGAATCTTTTCTCCGCAAAAACAATTCACACATCTACCGCTCCACCGTATACCAGTCTTTCGACTACGCCTTCATGCCCTCCCTGAGCCTGCATGTAGACGGCTCCGCGGACCTGGCGCTGAACAAGAACAAAAGGTTCAACTCCAAGCTGGTAGACTTCAGCGGAGACCCGGTGGCCACCTCCAGCGAAAACACTTCGCTGCCCATCAGAACACAGTCTAACGCCTACCTCAGCTACAAGCAGAGCTTTAACAAGGCGCATAACGTATACGCCACCGCGGGCCTGAACTATGAAAGGAACACGGAAGAAGAGACCAACATCGGCGGCCGCAGGTTTGTAACGGAATCTGTGGAGTCGCTGAACGCGGCTACGGACTTTTCTCCGGCAGACCTGTATACCGGAGGGGCCAACTCTTCCCTGCTCGGCTTTTTTGGCAGGGTAGGGTATGACTATAAAGGCCGTTACCTGATCAACGGCGTACTGCGCCGGGACGGGTCTTCGCGCTTTGGCCGGGATATGCGCTGGGGCAATTTCCCCTCCGTATCCGCAGGCTGGCGCTTTAGCGACGAGCCTTTTATGCGCGGCCTGTCCAAAATACTGACAGACGGCAAGCTGCGCGCCAGTTGGGGCGTTACGGGCAACCAGGCCATTGGCGAGTACGATGCGCAAACGCAGTTCGTGTTCGGTGAGTACCGGTACGATGGCGTGAGCGGCATCAGGACCAACAGCCGCCTCGGCAACCCGGACCTGAAATGGGAAGAAACCGTGCAGTCAGACATCGGGCTGGACCTCACCTTCCTCAATGGCCGCATTGCCTTTGTGGCGGATTATTATGAAAAGCATACCTCGGACCTGCTGTACGATGCGCCGCTTCCCCTGGAAGCCGGTTACCCCGGCAAGGTGCGTACCAACGCCGGCAGCATCAAGAACAGCGGCATTGAGCTGGGCATCACCGCCTACCCGCTGCATACCAAGAACTTTCAGTGGATGACCTCCGTGAACTGGACCCGCATCCGCAACAAGATCACCGAACTGCCCGGCGGGGATTATGTAGACGGTATCTGGTACGTAGGCCAGGGCATGGAAGCCGGCAACTTCTACGGCTATGAGTACCTGGGCATCTATGAGTATGACCAGAGCAACGCGTGGACGCCGGACTACAAAACCCGCCTCATTCCCGAATTTGAAAAGGATGCGCAGGGCAACGTGATCGTTGAGAAAAACATGCAGCCCGTGCTGGTAGGCTACAATACGCCAGACGGCCAGAAGTACACCGGCGAAGTGAAACGCATGACCACCGGCGGCAACGTGTCCAAAGGCGGTGACGTGATCTGGCGCAACCTGCCGGACGCGGACGGCAACCTCAACGGCAGCATCGGCAACGAAGACCGGAAGATCATCGGGTACGGCCAGCCGCGCTGGAGCCTGGGCTGGGCCAACACCTTTTCGTACAAGACCTTCACGCTGTCTTTCTCCTTCTACGGCAACTTCGGCAACAGCATCTATAACGAGAACAGGCGCAACACCGCTTCTTTCTCCAACAGCAACACCACGCCGGAACCGTATTTCATCTACAACATGTGGAAGTACCCCGGCCAGATCACAGATTCTTACCAGGGCGGGGACAAGCTGGCAGACAACTCCCGCAGGGGCGGCAGCTACTTCCTGGAAGACGGTTCCTTTATCAGGCTGCAAACCGCCAGGCTGGGCTATTCCCTGCCGGCAGACATTTCAAGAAGGCTGCACATGCAGATGCTGAACGTGTACGTATATGGCAACAACCTTTTAACGTGGACCAAATACACCGGCTTTGATCCGGAAGTAAGCCAGCGCAGCGTGCTCAAGCCGGGAGACGACCCGGGCAAATACCCGCGCAGGCGTGAAATAGGGATGGGTGTAAATGTTTCATTTTAATCTGAACAGTGTATGAAAAGATTCAACATTTTAACAATAATATTTACGGGCCTGCTGCTGGTATCCAGCCTGCAGTGCAACAAGATGCTGGATGAAAGCCCGGTGTCTACCGCAGACCCGAAAACCTTCTGGAAAGACCAGAACGACGCCAAATCCTGGATGGCGGGCATTTACAATCAGCTGCAGAACGTGCTGCGTACCAATTGGTTTGACTGGGGCGAAGTGCGGTCAGATAACATGACCGTGGCCGGTACCGGCAACGCCCAAACGAAGCTGTTGAACAACGCGCTCACGGCCAATGACAGTGATATTAACGGTATTACGCGGTGGACGGACCTGTACACCGGTATTTCCCTCTGCAACTTCGGCATCAGGTATTTCCCGGAAATGATCACGGAGAACCGTGACCAGGGCCAGGCCCTCTACAAGGATTACCTGGGCCAGTGTTACGCCCTGCGCGCGCTGCTGTATTTCTACGGCCTGCGCGTTTGGGGAAAAATGCCGATGCTGCTGGAGCCGGTAGAAGACCTCAGCCAGGAGGTACAGTATCCCCGCTCAGACATTGCCGTGGTGAAAAAACAGATACAGGACGATATTGAGGCTTCCCTCGGCCTCATTGGCAACGACCTTACCAGCCGCGGCATCAAGTACCGCATCCAGAAAGCCGGGGTATACGCCCTGCAAACAGACGTACACATGTGGTTCCAGGAGTATGACCAGGCGCTGGCAGCCTCCCAGCACTGCATCACCACCAGCAAATGCACCTGGGTGAGCACGCCCATGCAGTGGAAAGACATGTTCGTAAACCCGGAAGCCTCCACAGAGACCATTTTCAACCTCTACTGGAACGATGTGGAAAGGGGCAACACCGGCGTAGGCGTATGCCAGAAGCTGGGCTCCGGCTCCAACACCCACCAGTACAAGGTGCGCCCCGAGCTGTGGCAGGAGCTGAAAAACCACGCGGAGAACAACGTGACCACAGACGGCCGTTTTTACCTCTGCTGGGATACCATTACCTACAACCTGCAGTCAGAATATGCCGCCAACGTGGTGCAGTTCGGCAAGTTTGCGGTATGGGAAGCATTGCCCGGCGGCGACTTCATTTTTGAAGGCAACAACCAGTGCAACGCCAAAATTCCCATTTACCGTTTTGCGGACGTAATGCTGCTGCGCGCGGAAGCGCTCACCCACAAGGGCCGCTTCCCCGAGGCGCTGGAGATACTGAACAAGGTGCGGGAAAGAGTAGGGTATATGGACAAAGCGGAAGAAGCGGACGTGCCGCCCGGTGAAGACAAAACGAAGTACATAGAACGCCTCATCCTGAAAGAAAGGCAGTTTGAATTGATTGGCGAAGGCAAGCGATGGTTTGACCTCTGCCGCATTGATAAAATGTATGATTTTACCAATACCGGCTACGCCTACCTGCGCGAAATGATGAACCCCCTCCTGGCCGCCCGGGAAGGCGCTACGCAGTTTGATAACAACGCCGCCACGCCCAATGCCATGGGCAGGATACTGTACCCCATCAATTCGGACGCATTCAATGCCAACCGCAAACTGGTAGGGGACCAGAACCCGCCTTACGATGAATAACAACTTTTAACGTCAATCCGAAATGTGTATGAAAAACATTCGTCAATATATTTTACCGGTGCTGTTGTGCGGCATGGCGTTGTCTGCCTGCGAAAAACTGCCCCTGCAGCCGGGGTATGATTATAACAGCTCCCACTATGACAACAAGGTGAACATGACGGCCATGGAGTTCATGAAATCCCGGCCAGACCTGTTTTCCAGCATGCTGGAGGCTATTGATTACGTAGACACCGACCCGGCTTACAAAGACATCAAGCCGCTGTATTCCGCTACCGGCTATACGTACCTGCTGCTGCACAACAACGCCCTCAGCAACCTGGAGGATGCCAACAGCTTTTATTCCAAGAACACCTTTCCCAACCCTGACCCCGCGCTGCCGCCCACCAAAGGCACCAGCTGGACGCAGTACGATAAAAAGGTGGTGGCGGACCTGCTGAAATACCACATCCTGAAAGGGCGCTGGGACTATTCCAGCCTGAACTCCACACCGGTATGGGCAGACTCTTACCTGGCGGGCGAGAACGACCCGCTGGCCAAAGTGTACATCTATATGCAGGCCACGCGCGAAGGGTATATTTTCTTCAACAACTACCTGGTGTTCCCGAATACCGCGTATAAGGAAATACGCCCGCGTACGCCCGGCATACAGGCTACCAACGGGGCCATTCACGTCATGAACCGGTACTTTGTACCGCCCACGCAGGAGCAATTCGATAACAACAAATAATTGAAACTGATGAAAAAGATATATAACCCGGTATTATTCCTGGCCATGTGCGCATCCATGGCGGCCTGCAAAAAAGACGCCCCGGTGGAGATAGTGACCCTCAGCAAGGCAGGCAGGGAGTTCTATTTTGGAGAGAAAGTGCCCGTATGGGCCGGCACCAACGGGGAGCGGAAAGATATTTCCTACTCCTGGACGGCCACCGGCGGTACCTTTGACGGCTGGAGAACGCAGAACCTGTTCGAGAACCTCTGGATAGCGCCTACCGTACCCGGGGAGTACACGGTGACGGCTACGGCCAAAGACGGGAAGAACACCTCTTCCCGTTCTACCACCATGAAAGTGACCCGGTATTTCTTTGACGAGTTCCAGGACAATTTCACCACCGCCGGCTCCGGTTGGGCGGAAAGCAATACAGACCGGAAAGTGGTGGCCAATACAGACCCGCAGCAATCTGTGATAGAAGTGTCTAACAAAAGCACCAGCGGCCCCAACCTGCGCCGCCCGCTGAACCTGGCGGAACTGAAAATACCCTTTTCCGTAAGCGCGCAGTTTGGCTGGAAGAGCTATTTCAGGCCCAACCAGGCCATCACCTTCTCCATATACTTTGTTCAGCCGGTGGCCAACCCCGGCTACCCGTTCCTGAAGGAGATACGCTGGGAAATTTTCCCCACGGTAAACCCGGCCACTACAGACAACTACCAGCTGAGAATGGTCACCAACGTACCGTCCAATACCTCCGGGGACCAGTTCAGCGCCAACGGCAATACCAATGCCACGCTGCCCAGGCCGCTGCCGCTCATCAACCCCGTAAAGGGCAAGGTACCGGCTTTGTCAATAGCCAGCGGCGTGGAGAAGAAGATCACTTTTTCAGTGGATGCGGGCCACGTGTTCCATGCCTATATAGACGGCGTGCTGTGGTTCACCAGCAACGGCATCAAGGACTGGCTGGCGTACTGCAAGGCTACCTACCCCGGCTTTGAAGACCCCGTGGCCCGGGAGTTCAGGGTGGCCTTCCCGGCCAAGGCCAATAACAATGAGAAAGTGACCACCATTTTCCTCAACAGCGTGTATATTGTTAACGACGGTACGGTTCTGCAATAAATCCCTATATTCGTACTGGAAACAAAAAGCCGGCGGGTAAATTTTACCTGCCGGCTTTGTTATGTCTGGTACTATTTTAACAAAGTGCTCAAGCGAACCTCAAGCGAACGTGAAGCGAACGAGAAGCGAAGGAGAGCCAAAAATGGAAACAGGTAAAATAGTACCGGTATTGAAAAGGCTGACCCCCAAAAAAGGTCAGCCTGGTTGTATATTTTTTGCGGCAGCGGTTAAGCCTGCGGGCTGCTGGGGCCGTAGGAGATCATCCACTGAATGCCGTAACGGTCTGTCAGCATACCAAAATAATCTCCCCAGGGCGCGTCTCCCATGGGCATTTCCGCTTTGCCGCCTTCGGCCAGCCCTTTGTACAGTTTGTCCGCATGCTCGCGGCTGTCTGCGCCAATGGCGAGTGAAAAATTGTCTCCTTTGGTGGCGCGGCCAAAAGAAGCCGGGCGGTCACTGCCCATCAGGATGGTGTGCTGGCCAATGGGCAAGGCCATGTGCATGATGAGGTTGCCGTCCTCACCGGCTTCCATGTGAGGGCCGGGCATGTCCTTGAACCGCATCACCATTGCGAACTCACCGCCTATAACGGACTTATAGAAGTTGAACACTTCTTCGCAGGCGCCGTCAAATGTCAGATAAGGATTAACGTTTGCCATATTTTATTGCGTTTACGGGTGGAATAATATACCCCAAACTTACAACTGTTCCGCTGTTCTGACCGTGGGCACTTAAGACAATGTGCGGGGTGTTTTATGACAAAAAAAACCTGCGCAACGGCAGGTTTTTTTTCGTGTTATAACGGGTACTTATTTTTCCACCGCTTTGCGGATATTTTCAAAAGACTTGTCCATGTTGCTGCCCATCATATCATCCATAAACAGCCCCATGTACTTGTAAAGCGGGTTGTTGCCCATGTTGCCTTTGTCCGTCCACGTTACTTTGGTGCCTTCGGGCACTGCTTCAAAGTTCACGTAGCCGTACATCGGGTCGTCAAAGCCTTCAAACGCAATGGTAAATTCCATGGTGTTCGGCGGTTCGCTTTTTACAATGGTCATTTCTCCTTTTTCATTTTTGTTGGCCACCCAGCTTTGTTTGGCGCCCACACCGGAAGACGGGTCTGATGTGGTGTACTGTATGTCTTTGTACATGTCATCAAACGTGTTCCACTGCCGCCAGTTGTTGAAGTCGTTGAACTGGTCAAACACCGCTTGGGGAGAGGCTTTCATAACAGCGGTACGGGTAATGCTGTAGGAAGAAGGCAGGAAAAAAGAAACGATCACCAGCAGCGCTATCAGCACCACCAGGATGAGGAGGATCCTTTTCAGAACTTTCATGGTTGATAGATTTTCGTGCAATCTAACGGTTTCCCTTGTTAAATTATACGCATGTTGTCGCAATCAACCCCTGAGCGTTTATTTTTTTATCCACATGCCTAGTAGCGGTCCCAGAAAGGCGGCGGTTCTATGCCCAATGAACGGAGGTATACATACCCCTGGCCGCGGTGATGTATCTCGTTGTCAAACCAGTAGAACATGAGGGAGATCACCGTTCCTTCATACTCCCCGAAGGCCTTTTCCATTTCACGGAAACGGCTGTCCGGCATTTGCGCCCAGAGGCGGTCTATTACCTCGGTAACCTTGTCCCAAAGGGCCAGCAGGTCTGCTTTGGTGGCGGGTTTGGGGCCGGTGTGCAACTGGCCCGTGGTGTCCAGGCTGCCGGTGGCCATCTGGTACATGCCGAACTCGGCAATACGGGTCAGTTCCATGGCCATTTCGGAAAAGGGGCGCATGCCGCCGATGCTGTAAGTAAAAAGCTCTTTTTCGGGGAAGGCGTCTATAACGCGGCGGGTAAGCCCGCGGTGGCCCTGCCAGTGCTGCAATAATTCTGAAGAGGTAAGAATGGTGTTTTCCATGTGTTATATCAATTTATAACACAAAGAAAAAACGGGGTTGTGACAACGGTATGTCAGCAGCCCGCAAAAAAAAAACCGGCTAGTCTTTTAACCGCTGCAGCAGCTTCCGGCTTTCCTTGTTCACGAACGTGATGGGCACAAATTTGTCCGTTGGCGTGCCGATGTAATACACCGTCCATTCAGGATCGTGATGGGCCAGCATTTCGCTGATGCAGTCTGCCCGGTGCGCCGTGGGAATGGTGCAGTCTTCCCAGTAAAACAGCTCCACGCGGTAGTGCAGCTGCTGCTTCTGGTTGTTGATAGTGACCTCGATCTCAATTTCCTGCTTGCCGGAATGCGGAGGGATGGGAATGACGATGTGGCTCATAAAAACCGGTTGAATTAAATAAAATATTGTACGTACATCAAAGGCTTACCACAAGAAAGATTGCCATATTGCAATGCGCTGTTTTGCTCATGCGTTATGTATTGTTTTTCTGAAAATATGTTCACCGGTGAACGAACGGTGTGCGGTATTCAATCTGTACGGATGCTTTTCAGCGGGTTAGAAAGCGCGGCTTTGAGTGACTGGTACGCCATGGTCAGCGCGGCAATGCCGGCAGAGGCGCCAATGGCCGCCATGAACACGCCGGCGCCCATGCTGGCCTGGTAAGCGAAGTTGTCCAGCCAGCGGTGCATGATGAACCCTGCCAGCGGTGCGGCCACTAAAAAGGCCAACCCGATCAGCACAAAAAATTCCCGGCCGAACAGGCTGAGAATGTGGAAGGGAGACGCCCCCAATACTTTGCGGATGCCCACTTCTTTGGTGCGCTGCATGGCGGCGTAAGACACCAGGCCGTACAGGCCAAGGCAGCCTATTACGATGGCCAGTATGGAAAACAGGCGGAAGGCGGCATACACCTTGTCTTCCTGCCGGTACATGCCGGCAATATGATCGTCAATGAACTCGTAATGGAAGAGAGAGGCGGGGAACAGGGCAGACCAGTCTTTTTCTATGCGGGCCAGGGTAGCGTGCGTGTGGCCGGAGCGCAGTTTTACACTGGCGGTAAAAAAGCGGTCTTCATGGTACATGAGTATGCAGGGCCGTCTTTTTTTGTGTTTGGACTCACTCTGGAAATCAGCCACTACACCTTGTATAATAGACGGCCCGCTGCTATAAAAGGTGGTGCCGATGGCCTCTTCCGGCGTGCGGTAACCCAGTTTCTTTATGAGCGATTCGTTCACCAGCACGTTGCGCAGGGTATCTCCGGGCGCGGTTTTCATCAATGCCCGCCCGGCCAGCAGTTTGATGTTGAACATGGACAAGAACTTGTCGTCTACGAACTTCAGCTCTGTTACGTCATCTTTTTCTATGCCGAGGTGCGGTGCGCTGAAAGGCGCAAAATTGTTGTTGTAGGTAGGAGCGCCGGAAGAAAGGCTTACGTCTGCCACACCGGGGTTGGCCTGCAACTGCTGCAGCAGCACTTCTTTTTTGGTACGGTCAGGTATGGGAAAAGTGACCATGTCTTCCTTGCTGAAACCCAGCTCCTGGTTCTTGAAAAAGTCCATCTGGTTGGCCACCACCAGGGTGCCAATGATGAGTATCTGCGAAATGGCGAATTGTACGAACACGAGTGTCTTTCTCAAACCCAGCCCTTTGAAACGGATGGTGGTATTGCTTTTCAGTGACTCTACCGGTTTGAACGAAGACTGCACAAAGGCCGGGTACAGCCCGGCGGTGAGCACCACTACCACGGCCAGGGCGGCCAGCCGCCCCAATACCGCCGGCTGCAGTAATTGCTGGTTGGTCACCTGCACGTCCAGCACCGCGGCGGTGTGAGGCAAGAACGTCAAAGCCAGTATCAGCCCCAGTACAATGGCCAGCACTACCAGTATGGACGTTTCTCCCAGGAACTGGCGTACCAGCTGCAGGCGGTTGGCGCCTAGCGCCTTGCGCACGCCTACTTCACGGGCGCGTTTCAATGCCTGCGCGGTGGCCAGGTTGATGAAATTGATGCAGGCGGTGATGATGATAAAAAGCGCCACCACGGCCAATGCCCAATAGGTGGTGCGGGAGGTGGTGGGAGTGGCGCCGCCCGTCAGATAGCGCTGGTCAAAATGAATGTCTTTCAGCGGCTGCAGCAGCAGCTTGGCGCCTTCCGCAATATCTTTCCCCCAGTTCTTTTCAATAAAGGAAGGCATGGCGGCCGCCAGCTTTTTTACATCATAATGTTCCGGCAACAGTATGAAGGTATTGCCGCCGGCAATGGCGTAAAAATTTTCCAGGCTCACTTTCATTTCCGGCTCTACCGTTTTCCATGACACCAGGAAGCGGAAGGGGAGGTGCGTGTTGCCCGGCTGGTCTTTTACAATGCCGGTTACCTGCAGGTTGTAAGAACTGTTCAGCCGCAACGTTTGCCCCATAGCGTATTGATGGCCGAAAAACTTGCGGGCGGCAGACTCCGTGAGCACAACGCTGCCCGGCCCGGCCAGCGCCGTGGCGGGGTTGCCGGCTACCCAGCCCAGGTCAAAAATGGCCGGGAAGGAGCCGTCTGCGAACATGTAATCAGTTTCATTATACCTTTCTTCTCCCGCCTGTACCATGCCGCCGCGCTGCCACCATATCTGGGATACCTGCTCCAGCTCCGGGAAGCTGTTGCGCAATGCCGGGGTAACGGCCATGGATACACTGGAATTGAAGTCCAGCGCGTTGAGCGTAACGCGGTAAATACGGTCTGCTTTTTTGTGGTAACGGTCATAGCTCAGCTCATTGCGCGTAATCAGGAAAATAACCAGGCAGGCGGCTACGCTTAGCGTAAGCCCCATCACGTTCAGCAATACGTACCCCGCATTGCGGCGCATGTTCCGGAAAGCTATGATGCAATAATTCTTGAGCATAACAGAAAGGGTTGAAAGTATGCCGAAAGCGCTCAAAGAAAATGCCTTTTTATAAAGGTATTGATAATCATTTGGTTAAAACGGCTGTCTGTACGCGGGTTGTCCGGATTTGATGAGGCGGATGTCCGTTTCCGGACACGGCGGCATGAAAAATATTTAGCTACCTTGCGGAACAATGATGCTGGAAACAAAGGTATGTATAATAGGCGCCGGCCCCGCCGGCGCTACTACGGCGCTCCAACTGGCTTACATGGGCATTCCCTGCCTGGTGGTGGACAAAGCGGTTTTCCCACGTGACAAAGTATGCGGAGACGGCCTCAGCGGCAAGGTGCTCACCCTGCTGGCCCGCATAAACAAAGGCATTGCAGAACGGCTGCAGGCGGCCGTATTCAAGGAAGACAGCTGGGGCGTTACCTTTGTGGCCGCCAACCGCATGGGCATGAACATTCCTTACAAGCCCGGCTACCAGAAGCTGCCCGGAGAGCCGAGAGGGTTTGTATGCAAGCGCCTGCACTTTGATAACTTTTTGGTGGAAGAGCTGAAACGCTGCCCGCAGGTGCAGCTGATAGAAGGAACGGCCATTACCCGGTACCAGCTGGAGCAGGATGGGTACCTGCTGTCTGATGAGGCCGGTACCCTACAGGTGAAGGCGCAACTGGTGATAGCCGCCAACGGCGCGCACTCCGGTTTCACCAAAGAGGTGGCGGGCATTCACATGGAACCGGCGCATTACGTGGCCGGCATCAGGGCTTATTTCAGCGGTATTGCCGGCCTGCATGCAGACAACCTCATTGAGCTGCATTTTCTCAAGAACGTGCTGCCCGGCTACCTCTGGATATTCCCCTTGCCCGGCGGTGAGGCCAACGTGGGCATCGGCATGCTGAGCAAAGTGGCCCGCCGCAAAAAGGTAAACCTCAAAAAATTATTGCAGGACACGCTGCGGCAAGACCCCGTGATGAAAGAACGGTTCAAACATGCCACCCTCCATGGTAATATAGATGGCTACGGGCTGCCGCTGGGCAGCAAAAAAAGGCGCCTCTCCGGTGAAAGGTACATGTTGGTGGGCGATGCGGCTTTTCTCATAGACCCGTTTACAGGAGAAGGCATCGGCAACGCCATGTATGCCGCCCGCATGGCGGCGCAGCAGGCGGCCGCCTGTATTGCGGCGGATGACTATAGCGCCGCCACCCTGCTGGCGTACGATGCGGAGGTGTACCGCGTGCTCGGCCCGGAGCTGCAAATGAGCACCCGCCTGCAAAAGCTGATCCGGTACCCCTGGCTCTTTAACCTGCTCATGCGCATGGCTGCCCGCAATACGCAGCTGCAGGAGCTGATGTCTGCCATGTTCCATGAAGTAGACCTGCGGAAGAAGCTGGCCACCCCGCAATTTTACCTGAAGCTGCTGCTGGGGCGGTAGGTACCTTCCGGGCATTTCTGCCGTGCGCGGCTTGAAGGGACGGACACGCCGCAATTTTATTTAAAGCTGCTCTTCGGCCGGTAGGTACTTTTCGGGGCATTTCTGCCGTGCGCGGCTTGAAGAAGCTGGCCGCACTGCTGCCTGAAGCTGTTCTTTAGCCGGCCGGTTCCCCTCATTGCGTATTTCCCCCTCTTTTTGTCGCGTTCCACCGCTGACAGGCGCATTTTTCCATGCTACCTTAGTACCTGTTAAAACTACTGTGCATGAAAAATGAATTACTGGCGGAGCTGCGGCAGAACAGCGAAGAGCTTTTCCGCGTGCTGCCATCCTTTACGCCCGAAGAGTTCAACCAGGTGCCTTTTGCCGGCAGCTGGACGGCCGGGCAGGTGGCCTCCCATCTTTCCATGTCTGAAACCGGCGTAGTGAGCACCCTGTTCGGCAACAGCCGGCCTACCACGGAGCGGGCGCCAGACAAGAACGTGGCCGGCCTTCGGGAAGCCTTTCTGAACTTCGATATTAAGATGCAGGCGCCGGACTTTACCATTCCGCGCGCGGACGGTTACGAGCAGCCGGCGCTGATAGCCGCTTTTCGCCGCTCCCGTGAAAAGCTGGAGGAGGCCATTCAAACCATGGACCTTTCTGCAACCGCTACCGACTTCAAGTTCCCCACAGTAGGCCACATGACGCGGCTGGAGCTGATCAACTTTGCCATTGTGCATGCCATCCGCCACACCCGGCAGATGAAGAACATTGCGGCTGCAGTATCGGCATAAAAAAAGGCGCCCGGTGAGGCGCCTTGCTGTTTATGGTTGCGGAGCGGGCTGCTGTGGTTGCTGCGCCGCTTCCTTCTTTTCTCGTTTGGCTTTTTTCCGGAAAAAGCCGCGCAGCAAAAAGTTGTGCTGCAGCGCTTCCATGTTCTCATCCAGCTTCTCCGTACTGGTCTCCAGGTTGCGGATGGTGGCTTTCAGGGCTTCCGCCGTTTTTTCATCGTTGAGCAGCACGCCGGCGGGCGTGGAGGGGCTGCGCAGGTTTTGCTGCACGCCGGCCGCGGCTTCCTGCAGGTTTTGCATCACGCTGTCCGCATGGCTGGCCACGGCGGAAAGCTGCGTAACCGTGGAGCGGAGATGGGCAAACACCACCGTGTCCGTTACCAGGTCATTGGCCAGCGAACCTTCCTTTCTCAGCTGGGCCGCATAGCCGGCCAGGCCGTCTGTAAGGCGCTCCGTGTTGGCGGCCGTTTTGCGCAGCGTGGCCAGGGTGCCGGCCAGGTTGAGGTACAGCGCTTCATCGTTCAGCAGCTTGCCTACGGTGCCTTCGCCATCCATCATCTTTTTGGTGATGGTTTTCAGGTTGCCGGTAATTTCCACCAGGCTTTTATTGTTCACCTGCAGGGTGTTCATGATCTCGTCCGTACTGATGCTGGTTTCCACAACAATGGTGTCTCCGTCCGCTATAGGCGGCGTGGCGGGGGTGCCGCCGGCCAGCGCAATGATCTTGTTGCCCACCAGCCCGTCTGAGCTGACCTTGGCCCTTACATCTTTATGGATAAAATTGCGGGAGTTCTTGTCTATGTCCATCTGCACCTCAATACGGTCGTGAGACAGAAAGGAAATGCTTTTGATGGTGCCCACCTTCACGCCTGAATACCATACGTTATCTCCTTTGGAGAGGCCGCCGATGTCGTGAAAAAGGGCGCTCACCCTGACGGACCGCATGAAGGTTTTTTTCTGCCCGCCCAGCAGCAGTACGCCGGTAGCGAAAATGACCAGGCCCAGCAAAATGAAAATGCCCACAATAACGGTCCTTTTGGTACTCTTATCTTTCATAGTTTACTGAATAAAATTGTAATCGTAAAATTCCTTGATCAATTCGTCGTTATCGGCAAATACGTCATCAAATTTTCCCTGTCTGATAAATTTCCCTTCCTTCATCACGGCTATATTATCTCCCGTTACCTTGGCGCAGGTAAGGTCATGGGTGATGATGATGGAACTGGTATGGAACCTGCGCTGCACTTCATTAATAAGGTTGTTGATCTCAGTACAGGTAATGGGGTCCAGCCCGGCCGTGGGCTCGTCATACAGCATGATCTCCGGCCGGAGGATGAGGGTGCGGCCGATGCCTATACGTTTGCGCTGCCCGCCGCTCAGTTCCGCCGGCATCTGGTCTATGGTATGGGAGAGGCCTACGGCGTCCAGCACAATATCTACCAGTTTGTTGCGCTGCTCCGCGCTCATGCCCGGCTCGTTGCGCTGCAGGGGAAAGGCGAGGTTCTGGCCCACGGTCATGCTGTCATACAGGGCGCCATGCTGGAAGCAGAAACCAACTTTCAGCCGCAGGGCGCGCAGGTCTTGCGGGCTGAGCGCCGCCACATCCTGCCCCAGCACGTTCACGGTACCTTCATCCTGCCGCAGCAGGCCGGAAATGATCTTGATCAATACCGACTTGCCCGTGCCGGAGCGGCCCAGCACCACAATGTTCTCGCCCTTGTGCAGCTCCAGGTCCACACCGCGCAGCACGTGGTTGTTCCCGAAAGACTTGTACAGGTCTTTGATGGAGATGACCACGTTGTTCCAGTCTATTTCAGGCGTGAATGTTTTCATACCGTTAGCGTATCGAGTTTACTATCTGAACAATAACTATTTCTTCAATAAATATCAGGAACATGGAGATCACCACGGAAATATTGGCCGCCTTGCCCACGCCCTGCGTGCCCTGTGAGGCATTATAACCCTGGTAGGCGCTCACAATGCCGATGGTGAAACCGAATACCGTGGCTTTCACAAAAGAGGAGCCCAGGTCAAGGAACGAAATGCTTTCAAAGGCTTTCTGGAAAAAGGCCACCATGCTGGTCTGCTCGTTCAGGTGAACGTCCAGGTAAGAGCCCATCAGCCCCACTACGGCCGTGTAAGACATCAGCAGCGGCAGGCAGATGGTGCAGGCCAGCACGCGGGTTACCACCAGGTATTTGAAGGGGTTGATGGCGGATACTTCCATAGCGTCTATCTGCTCGGTTACTTTCATGGACGCCAGCTCGGCGCCGATGCTGGAACCTACCTTGCCCGCGCAGATGAGCGCCGTTACAAGGGGGGCCAGCGCCCTGATCACCGCAATGGAAATGAGGGAAGGCAGCCAGGAGGTAGCGCCGAACTCCGCCAGCGAAGGCCGGCTTTGTTTGGTGAATACCAGCCCGGTAATGAAACCCGTGAGACTGATCAGCGCCAGGGATTTATACCCCACCTGGAAACACTGCCGTATCAGTTCCCTGATCTCGAAAGGGGGGAGCAGCACTTCCTTGAAAAAACGGCTGATGAACCGGAAAATATCGTACACGCCAATGAAAAAAGCATCAAGCCCTTTGGAAATAAGTGGTTTCTCCGTTTGTTCGTTAGGATCCATTTGCTGCATTTTGTCAAAATTATTACAATTTCGGCTGATTGATTGTTATAATATCATGCCAAATCCTCAAGCAAACGGCATACCGTTATCAAAATTGGTGTTGTTTTAACATACAATGACTATCTTACCGGCCGAATTTTTATAGCCATGATCATCGATTCTTTAGACAATGCGCATCTTTACCACGGCCTGGGCCCCAGGTTCGTGAAGGCTTTCGAGTACCTGCAGCAGACAGATTTTTCCACGCTTGAAAAAGGGAAATACGAAATTGAAGGGAATACCATCTTCGCCATCGTGAACGAGTACCAGACGGTAGATCCGGCAGGGGAGCAGATGGAGGCCCACAAAAAATATATAGACGTACAATATGTGGCAAAAGGAGAAGAGCAGATAGGGCATGATTTCCTGAACGGCCAAACCCCCTCCAGGGCGTATGACGGTGACGCGGATTACATGCTGTTCGGAGAGCGGCCGGCCTTCTTTTCGCGGCTGGCGCAGCACCAGTTCGCCATATTCTTCCCGTCAGACCTGCACATGCCCAACCTCACGGCCGGCGTGCAGCAGCCCGTCAAAAAGGTGGTGATCAAGATCAGTGTGGCATAAATTCCCCGGTTTACCATATTTAAAAGCCGGCCGGAAGCAGGGTATCCCGCTTCCCGGCCGGCTTTTCTTCATATAACGTTGCCCGTTACCGTCTTAACAAACATTTAACCTGTTCGTAATCAATAATTTTACAAATTACGGCCACTGCTTCTCCTGCAGCTTCGGACTACCGCATTCATTTTTGTTTTTCCGTTGTATCCCTCCGAATGATGCATACATGGTTGACATTAGTATACATATTGTAACCGCCGGTTCAACCCGGTGCATACATACCTATGTTTTTGGTTTTCCGCTAGTGCCCATATCCATGGGCATTATTGTTTCCCGGCTTTTTTAAGCGGCGTAAGGGCCACCTTCCTGAACTCCACTTCGGAACCTTCCGCCTGCAGCGCTATCTGGCCGCGGGAAGCAGTGGCGTTGGCGCCTTCGTTCACCAGGTCCCCGTTCACCCATACCTTCACCGTGTTGCCCAGGCATTCAATGCGCATGTGGTTCCATTCTCCCAGCGGTTTTTCTGAATTGTCCGTCAGGTTCTTGATGCGGCGCTCCTTGCCCTCCGTAGTGCCCCACTTTTCACGCGGGCCGCGCCGGGTCTCCATATCGGGCACCTCGATGTTTTCACCGATGCACCAGAAATCTCCCGCGTTCTGATGCATCATCTGCACTTCAATGGATTGGGGGAACATGCCGTACAGCATCCGCGGTTTGGACGCAAATACCAGCACCCCGCAGTTGCCGGGCTTGCCGGGGAAACGGTACTCCACATCCAGCCGGAAATTTTCATATACCGCGTCTGTGATAATGTGGCCCTGCGGTTTGGCCAGGCTCACCATCATGCCATTGCGGATAATGAAGGGGTTGGGCGTGGAGCTGTCCTTTTCCAGGTCCGGCACGTCTATATGCCAGCCCGTAAAGTCCTTCCCGTTGAACAGGCTGCGGGTTTGCGCGGAGCATAACGTGGCGCTGCATAGTACCGCCGCAGCAAGGAGTAACTTTTTCATACTTCCAAGATATTCAAAAAATCACTATTTTACCTGCTTCCACACCCTTGCACAAAAAAGCACAAAACACAGGTTCATGAAGAAACTCATTTTATTACTACTGGTGGCCAACATGGCGCAGGCGCAAAGCTGGCAGGTAGTACCGGGAAAGATCACCACGCCCTGGGCAGAAAAGGTAACGCCGGAGAACGTATTGCCTGAATATCCGCGCCCGCAGTTCGTACGCGGCAACTGGAAGAACCTGAACGGTTTGTGGGACTATGCTGTAACCCGCCGCAGCGGCGGCCAGGCAGACGCTTACGACGGGAAGATACTGGTGCCCTTTGCCATAGAGTCCGCGCTCTCGGGCGTAGGCAGAACGGTAGGGAAAGACAGCGTACTCTGGTACAGCACCGCCTTTACCCCGCCATCCGGCACAAAAGGCAAACGCGTGCTGCTGCATTTCGGCGCGGTAGACTGGGAAGCGGAAGTGTATGTGAACGATATGCTGGTGGGCAGCCACAAAGGCGGCTTTGACCCCTTCTCGTTCGATATTACCCAGCACCTGAAAAAGAAAGGCCCGCAAACCCTGGTGGTGAAAGTGTGGGACCCCACTGATGAAGGCCCCCAGCCCCGCGGCAAACAGGTACGCAGGCCGCACGGCATCTGGTACACGCCCGTAACCGGCATCTGGCAAACCGTTTGGCTGGAAGTAGTGCCGGAAACCTACCTGGCCACCATGAAACAAACGCCGGATATAGACCAGCAAACCCTCACCGTGTCTACCACCGTAGTGAATCCCGTGCCGGGAGACAAAGTGGTGGTCAGCGCCTGGGACGGTGACGCTAAAGTAGCCGAAGGCGAAATGGAACCCGGCGGCACCACCGTGCTGAAGATCGCTTCTCCCAAACTCTGGTCTCCCGCCAACCCGTTCCTGTATGACCTGCGCCTGGAAATTGCCCGCAAAGGCAAGGCGGTAGATACCGTACAGAGCTACTTTGCCATGCGCAAGTCTTCCATGGCCAAAGACGCCAACGGCGTATACCGCATGCTGCTCAACAACCAGTTCCTCTTCCAGTACGGCCCGCTTGACCAGGGCTGGTGGCCTGACGGGCTATACACCGCCCCCACAGATGAGGCCCTGCTGTTTGACGTGGAGCAGACCAAAGCCATGGGCTTCAACATGATCCGCAAACACATCAAGGTAGAGCCCGCGCGCTGGTATTACCATTGCGACCGCCTGGGCATGCTGGTTTGGCAGGATATGCCCAGCGGAGACCTCGGCAACCGCTGGGAGCCGAGGCCCGGTATTGTAGGCAAGGGCACGGAGCAGCAACGCAGCCCCGCCTCTGAAAAGGCCTACCGCGAAGAGTGGAACGCCATCATGGAAGCGTTGCACAACAGCCCCTCCATTGTAGTATGGGTACCCTTCAACGAGGCCTGGGGCCAGTTCAAAACAAAGGAAATTACCGAGTGGACCATGCAAAAAGATCCTTCCCGCCTGGTGAACAGCGCCAGCGGCGGCAACTTTTTCCCCACCGGCCACATCATAGACCTGCACAATTACCCGGAACCTGCCATGCCGCAGCCTGACCTTTATGGCGGCAAACAGGCCATTGTACTGGGCGAGTTCGGCGGGCTGGGCCTGCCGGTGAACGGCCACGTATGGCAGCAGAAAGACAATTGGGGGTACCAGACCTTCAAAACCGCAGACGAACTGTTCAAACGCTACACGGAATACATGAGCAGGCTGAAAGACCTTATCCCCATGGGGCTGTCCGCGGCCGTATACACGCAGACCACCGATGTGGAAATTGAGACCAACGGCCTCATTACGTATGACAGAAAGGTGTTCAAAAACCCGGTGAGATCTTTTTACGAGGTACACCAGCAGTTGTATAATGCGGCGCTGGTGAAAGGGAAGTTTTGATTTGGCGGCCCTGCCGGCGCCTCGATGGTGGCGCAGGCTGCAAATAAAGTTCCGGACGGCTCATGCTATATGGCATGGGCCGTTTTTAGTTGGCCGGCGGACCAACATGCACCAACGAAATTGCGGAAACTGTGTTCCCGAACGCCACCGGCGCGATCTGACGTTTCGGGCACAAGATCATCATTCCCCCCGCTTTTCCTGATGAACGGAAAGCCCTGTTTAAAGGGTTTATAGTATATTTACCACCCCGCCCCGCGGGAGGCGGCTTTGCCCGCACAAAATCTATAAACCAACACCATTTATGAAAAGAAATTTTCTACTGCTGACGCTTGCGGCAGCAAGCGTTCTACAGGTATCTTTCACCCAGGCGCAGGCGCAGCCCAAACCCAAACAGGCCGCCGCTAAATCTGCCATCGGCAGCATACCTGCAGACCCCGATGTGAAGATCGGCAAACTCTCCAACGGCCTCACCTATTACATCCGGAAAAACAGCGAGCCCAGGAACAGGGCGGTGCTGTACATGGCCCTGAAAGCAGGCTCCCTTATGGAAACAGATGCCCAGCAGGGCCTGGCCCACTTTACGGAACATATGGCCTTTAACGGCACCAAAGATTTCCCGAAGAACGAACTGATCAACTACCTGCAGAAAGCTGGTGTGAAGTTCGGGGCTGACCTTAACGCCTATACGTCTTTTGACCAGACGGTGTACCAGCTGCCTATTCCTACAGACAGCGCCGCCCTGTTCAGGAACGGCTTCAAGATACTGGCCAACTGGGCGGGTTATGTAAGCATGGAAAATGATGACATTGACGAGGAAAGAGGGGTGATCGTGGAAGAAGACCGCCAGCGGGGCAAAAATGCGCAATCGCGCATGCAGAAAGAGCTGCTGCCGGTGCTGCTGGGCGGCTCCCGTTACGCGGAGCGCATCCCCATCGGCAAGCTGGACATTATCCAGCACTTCCAGCACAACGAGATCAAACAGTTCTATAAAGACTGGTACCGCCCCAACCTGCAGGCGGTAATAGCGGTGGGAGACTTTGACGTGGCACAGGTGGAAGCGCTGATCAGGGAGAACTTCAGCCCGCTTGCCAACCCCGCCAACCCGCGCCCGCACCAGCGGTACGATCTGCCTGACAACAAGCAGCCGGTGGTAAAACAGGTAACAGACAAGGAGTTTCCCTACAACGTGGTCATCGCCTTTATCCGTCACCGGTATAAAGAGACCGGCGGCGTGGCGGACGTGCGCAAGGGCATTATCACCAGCATGATCAATTCCATGATCGGCGCGCGCATACAGGAGCTGAAGCAGAAAGGTACCGCGCCCTTTGTAGACGGGCAGTTCAGCTATGGCGCCTACCAGGGCGGCATGGTGCCCGGCATTGACGCCGCTACCATTGTGGCCGTTACCAAAGACCCCGGCGAGCTGGCCAAAGGCCTCAGCGGCGTGGCCGCGGAAGCAGAGCGCATGGCGCAATTCGGTTTCACGGCGTCAGAACTGGAAGTAGTGAAAAAGAACATGGAAGCCGGCAATGAAAAGAACTACCGCGAAAAAGACAAGATCAACTCCAACGCCTTTGTGCAAACGTACCTGAGAAACTTCATGTACAAATCACCCATACTCAGCCCTGATTTCCGCTACACGCTGACCAAACAGCTGTTGAGCGAGATCACGCTGGCAGAGGTGAACCAGTTTGCCAAAAAAATAATGACGCCCGAAAACATCACCATCATTGCACAGGCGCCTGAGAAAGACAAGGCCAAACTGCCCGCAGACGCCCAGTTGCTGGACGCGCTGCGCAACTCCGGCAAAGGCCTTACCGCCTACGTAGACGCGGGCGTGAACAAACCCCTGCTGGAAAAGAAACCCACACCCGGCAAGGTAACCGCCGAAGAAAGAATTGAAGGCATAGACGTAACCAAACTCACCCTGTCTAACGGCGTAAAGGTGTACCTGAAACCCACTACGTTCAAGAACGACCAGATCATTTTCTCTTCCTTTGCGGAAGGCGGCATGTCTCTGGCGGAAGATAGAGACTACATGGCCACCAACTACGCCGGCAACATTGGCGGAGACGGCATCGGGGAGTTTGAGAACACCCAGCTGCGCAAAATGCTGGCCGGCAGCACCGCCAACGGCTCCGTGTACATCAGCAGCCTGTATGAAGGCTACGGCGGCTCCGCTTCTCCCAAAGACCTGGAAACCGCCTTGCAGCTGGTATACGCCCATGGCACCAACCCGCGTAAAGACCCCATTCTCTTTAAAAAGAACATGGACGAGTTCAGGGTATACCTGCAGAACGCGGATGACAGCCCGGAAAGCGTATACGGAGATACCATCACCTCGGTGATGTCTTCCAACAGCCTGCGTGAACGCAAGCCCACCCTGGCGGAGCTGGACCAGATCAGCCTTGACCGTTCCTTTGCGTTCTTCAAAGACCGCTTTGCAGATGCCAGCGGCCAAACGTTCGTATTTGTAGGCAATTTTGAAGTGGAAAAGATCAAGCCCCTGCTGGAAACCTACCTGGGCGGCCTGCCCGCCACCGGCCGTAAAGAGAAGTTTGCGGACCGCGGCGGCAAACCGCTCACCGGCAACGTTACCCGCATTGTGAAGAAAGGCATTGAAGACAAGGCGCAGGTGAAACTCTTTTTCCATGGGGATTATGACTATGCGGCAGACAATAACCTGCAGCTGAGCGCCCTGAGCGATGTGCTGGAGTTCAAGGTGCTGGAACGCCTGCGCGAAAAGGAAAGCGGCGTGTACAGCCCCAGGGTAGGCGTGAGCTACGAAAAGTACCCCCAGCCTTATTACAACCTTACCATTTCTTTCAGTTGCGCATCCGCCAATGTAGACAAGCTGGTCAATGCCGCGCTGGACGAGATAGAGAAGATCAAGAAAGAAGGCGCTACCGCGGTGGATATTGAGAAGTTCCGCGCGGAAAGCGCGCGGGCCATGGAAGTAAGCCTGCGGGAAAACAATTTCTGGCTGTCTTACATCACCTCCAAGCTCAAAACCAATGAAGATCCCCTCAGCGTGCTGCGCCATGCGGAACGCCTGCAGCAGGTAACGGAGGCCAGCGTAAAAGCCGCCGCCGTTAAATACCTGGGCGGGGCCAATTACTTCAAGGCAGTGCTGGTACCTGAAAAATAACTAAGTTTATCGTAAATATGCAGAGGCCGCTTCCGGGAGGAGGCGGCCTTTTTTACTCCGGCCGGGAACATCTGACCGCCTACCGCTCTTCCGGCAAACTGTTGATCCAGGCGGTAACGAGGGCCAGCCCTTCCCGGTGTACCAGCGTGCGGGCCAGTTCTGGCATGGCCGTGCCGGGCTCTGTACTGTTCATGCGGTGTACCAGTATGGATTGCTGCGCATGGCCCGGTACAATATCGAAATCGAGCCCGCCCGCGCCGTTGCCCGCGGAAACAGGCCGCTTCAGCAGGCCCAGGTGGTTGGGCGCGGTTTGTTCGTATTCGAGGAAGAGACCGGTGTTGTCCGCATCGCCGCCTTTGGTGTGGCAATGCGCACAGTTAACGTCCAGGTAGGCGCGGGCGCGCTGCTCCAGCGTATACTGCACGCTGTCCGTCCATACCGGCAGCGCTTTTGCCTGCGCGGGTAAGCCTTGCAGGGCGCCGTTGGCGGCCCAGGTTTCCAGCTGGCGGTTATAGTGTACATTGCGCGCCCGGGGGCCAATGGGCAGCAGCCGGCCGTTATTGGAGTGGCAGCGCTTGCAATCGTTCGTGTTGGGCACCTGGTAAGTGGTGGCCACCCGCTGCTGATGGTCATCCAGCAGGGTAATGGGCACGCGTTGGCCGGTGATCCATTTGACGGCTTCGGTTTGCTCATCGTTCCAGAGGTAGTTCATCACTTTCCATTGCTGGTCTGCCGGGTCTTTGAACAGCAGGCGCGTTTCTATCATCACTTTCTGCCGCAACGTGTCCGTATACGCAAAGTTCTTGATGATGAAGGTGGAATCGGGGAAGTTCAGCACACCGGAATCCCGGTACTGCATGGCTTTCCCGGCCGGCAGTACAATAAAGCGGTCTTTCACGGCATAGTCTGTGAACAGGGGCGTGCCCAGCTCATACGGTAATATGCTTGCTGCGGGCCGCAGGTTTTTGAGCGGGCCGGTGAAGAAACCGTAGTCAGACAGTTTTTCGCGGAAGGCAAATGCGGCGGGCGGTGGAGGGTTGTTACAGCCAAAGCCCAGCCACAGGGCCAATATCACAATACTTTTTCTCATGGTCACTGGCAGTTAAAAGCGGTCATGTCTGTGCCGGGGCGCCAGTCTTTGGCGCCCATCTGCAGCGCGTTCACGTTCACGAACAAATGATCTCCCGCCTGGCGGATGCAGATGGAGTCAGGGTTTTGCAGTGTTCCGCCGGTCAGTATATTGGTGCTGATACCGTCATACACGATCATGGGTATCCTGGCGCCCAGCTTTTGTTCTATGGCAACCAGTATTTTGCCGGTATGGTGGTTGTACACCGGTTCCGGGAAGGCGGGCCCCATTTCGAGCGTGTTGTTGTGTATCATGATGTTTTTGGAAACAGGGAAGTAGGCGTTATTGATCTTGTCTCCCGCTTTGGCATCCACAAAAAAGCCGGACACGAGGATGATGGCGCTGGAATTGTTATTGATGATGCGGTTGTTGTACAGCTCCACATCGGAAGTGGCCTGTATGATCACGCCGCTGCCGGGCGCGGCATTGCCCACGCCCCAGGTGGTGCCGAAGCTGCCGGCCTTGGCAAAGTTGCGCTCGTTGTTGTCATGAATGAAATTGTTGTATGCTTTTACATGCCCGCCGCGCTGGGAAAGGTCTGGCAGGTCAAATACGAGGAAGCCGGCGGTGTTGCCGTAAAACTCGTTATCATATACCTCCGCATGCGTGGTGTTCTCAATTTCACAACCGGCCACGTTCTTGTAGGCCTTGCATTTGCGCACTACGGCGTTGTTGCTTTGCCCCACGTAGATGCCCGCGTCTGAAGCGCCCTGCGCATAGCAGTTCTCTACCAGCACGTTGTTGCAGAGCACCGGGTAAATGCCGTAGCCGCCGCTGGCAGAGTCTGACCTGGACCAGACGGCATGCAGGTTGGTGATGGTCACGTTCTCGCTTTTGTTGATCTTCAGCAGGTCTCCTTTTGAATCCCGCAGGGTAAGGCCCGCAATGTGGAAGTCTTTCACCTCGGCCACCCTGATGCCTTCGCCGCCCTGGCTCTGGGCGCTGAAATCAAGGATGGTCTTGTCTGGCCCCGCGCCCTGGATGCGTACATGTTTCAGCTGCACCAGGCTCAGGTTGTCAAAATGGTATTGCCCTTCTTTCAGCTCAATGCTGCTGCTGTCTTTCAGGGACAAAAAGGCTTCCACGATCTGGCTTTCCTGGCCGGGGCCAAAGGTGAGCACCGTGGCGTAATCTCCCTTGCCGCCGGGGGCGGTGGTACAGCCTGCCATTGCAAGGAGGGCCAGTGCGGCTACGTAATATTTCATATCAGCATGTTTTTATGTCAGAATACATTATAGGCCAGCGTGGCATAATACACCGCGCCAATAGCCGGACTGCCAAAGCCGTTGTAATAGTACCGGTTGGTCAGGTTGGTGGCCCCCAGCTTGATGCGGGAACGGGCTTTCAGCAGCTTGTAGCTGATCTGCGCGTCCAGCACCACATTGGCCGGTATGGTACCGGCCGCGAACCCGATGGCGTAAAAATAAGCGGGGCGGTAGCGCAGGCTGGTATTGAACGAGAGCTGCTGCCGCTTGCCCAGCCCGGTATTGCCGAACTCCACGTTGAACTTCCAGTTGGGCGTGTTGAAATTATTGATCTGGCTGTTGTTCCTGTTCTTCAGGAAGTCTGAAGAAAAATTGGCCCTGGCCAGGTAGTTGCGGGAAAGGTCTACGCTCACGCTGGCGGCGTAACCGTAGGTATTCACCGTTTCCGCGCCGTTGTACGCAATGTTGTAGGCCACGTAGCGGCTGCGTTCCTTGAACGCCGTAACATCGTCCGTGCCGGGCGTATTGGCCACGTTCACATAACCGATAAAGTTTTTCCAGGTGGAATAATACCCCAGCACATCTACCAGCACGCAGCGGGCAAACAGGGCGGAGTAGCCCAGCTCGAACGCGTCTACGGACTGCGGCTTGATATCGCTGAGGCTGAAACGTTCCAGTTGGGAAGGGTCGTTGCTTTGCTGGTATGCCGTTACGCTGGTAAGCAGGTAGGGCGGGTATTTGTTGAACCCGTACTCCCCGTACAGCAGGCGGGCGCTGCCGCCGGAAGCGTAAGTATTATAATCTGTGAGCGTGCTTTGCAAAGACTGGATGTTGGAAGGAAAACTGTAGGCGTTCTGGTAAGAGAAACGCAGGTAGTTTTCTTTGGCCGTTTCCAGCACGGCGGAGAGGCGGGAGGTAACGCGCGGTTTCTCGAAGAGGGTATTTTTATCGTACCGGAAAGCGGCGCCCAGCTTAAGTTTGTTCTGTACCAGTTTTTTTGAAAGATGGGCGTACGCACTGTACTCGGCCACATCTATGGGCCCTTCCGTATCCGGGAAGAGCGTGCCTTTGGAATCCAGCCGGTAGAGGCGGTAGTTGAGGCCGGCAATAACTTCCACGAAAGGGATGAGGCGGCTGAAATTATATTGCAGCTCCGTGTTATAAAGCCTGCTCCGGTCTTGAAAAAGGGTGCCGCCCTGCGGCGTGGGCAGCCCGGCTATACTGTCTTTCAGGTGGTTGAAGAAGGGGCTCCCGGCCTCGGGGCGGCCCTGGTCCGCAAAGCTGCGGGCGGCCAGGTGGGCGTTCTGCAGCGTGCTGCCCGTGGCCAGTGCCTGCAGCAGCGCGCCGGTATATTGCGGGTACCAGCCGTCCATGGTAGCAGGGTTGAAACTGGGTTTCCAGACTTCGTTCAGCAACTGGGCGGTGGGGCTGGCAATAATGGTGTTGCCGGAGTTTTCCCGGGTGGTGTACGCCCGCAAAAACCATTGCTCGCCCCGCAGCTCGGCGCGGTACTGGCCCAGCTTGTAACCGGTCAGTGCATACCGGGTATCGTTGCTGTATACCGCGTTGCCCTCGCCGTAAGTGCCGGAAACAACAGCTTCCAGTTTCGGCCTGATCTTATAGCGCAGCTCCGCATTCAACTTGAGCAGTTTGGCTTCATTGCTAAGGTAGCCATATTCCGCGTAACCGGTGCGCGCCACGTAATTGGACGGGCTGGCCAGCAGCGGGTCAATGATGGGCGCCAGCGAAGGGTCCATGGCCAGCGCCGCTTCCAGGAAGGGGTTGATGTCTACGGACGTTTTGCTGCCGTACATGTTCACCCCGTTGTAATTGGGGTCTGTATACCGGTTGCCCGGGCCGTTGGTATTGCTGGTATCCGCGGCCATCCAGTCTTTGGCCAGAGTGTATTGCGCGTTGACCTTGAACGCCAGCCGGTCATTCACCTTTTTGGCCCAGCGCACCGTCCAGTCGTAGTACGGAGACGGCCCCATGGGGTCGTTGCCCTTACCTTTTTTGAGATGGTTCACCCCCTGGGTGACCTGTATGCTGAGGCCCTGGTATTTGAATGGATCTTTGCCGGTCATCACCATGGTGCCGTTCAGCCCGCGGGAGCCATACAGGGCGGAGGAGGCGCCAGACAGCACTTCTATGTTGTCCACGTCCAGCTCCGTAAGCCCAATGGCCGCGCCCAGCGGAAAGTTGAGGCCGGGGGCCTGGTTGTCCATCCCGTCTACCACCTGGGTAAAGTTGGTATTGCCGGAGGTATTGAAGCCGCGGGTGGTTACGGTGGTGAAGGTGAGGCTGGAGGTAGTGACATCTACTCCCTTCAGCCCCTGCAGCATGCTGTAGTAGCTGGGCTGGGCGGAATTGACAATGTCTTTGTTGTCTATCCGCTCAATGGTAACGGGCGATTCTATTTTCCGCTGTACGTTGCGGCTGGCGGATACCACTACTTCAGCGCCCAACACGGAGGCGGGCGCCAGTTTTACCTGCACGGCCCCCGGGCCGGTCACCACCACCTCCTGCGTGGCAAAACCGAGGGAAGAGAATACCAGGGTAAGCGGCAGGGCGGCGCGGGTATGGAACCGGAAGTTCCCCTGGTTGTTGGTATAGTCTCCGTTAGGCGTGTTTTTGGCTTTTACAGACACGGCCGGCACACCTTCTCCCGTTTCACTGTTCTGCACATTGCCGTAAATAACCTGCTGCGCCTGCAGGGGAACGTGCAGGGTGGGCATAAAAAGGGCGGTCAGTAGCATCAGTTTGTACATGGGCAGCGTTGGTTGATATGGGCGATATTAGAGAAAATACCGCCAGCCAACCGTTACTGCTGGCCGTTTTGGGGTGAAAAACGGGGTATGCGGGGTGAAATCAGCCGGGCGGGGTGAACCGCTGCAGAAAGGCCGGTAGGTAAGACACGGATACCGGCACCGTTACCTCCTCCATGCCATCTACCTGCAGGTAGTAGCCTTTGGCATTTTTTCGGAACAAGATCACTTTAGAGAGGTTCACCATGTAGGAGCGGTGGGCGCGCACAAACCCCTGGCCGGCCAGTTGCCCATCCAGTTTTTTGAGCGAGTTACGGATCAGCTCCTTGCGGACGGTATGCCCGTGCCGGTAAAAGAGCTGCACGTAATTGTCTTCCGCCTTGAGCAGCAGCAGTTGCTCCGGCTGCAGGCTGAAAGCCAGTTTGCCGTATTCGTCGCTGATGTGCAGGCAGGTATCTTTTTCCTGTTGCCGGGCGCGCTGCGCCAGTTCCGCCACCTTGGCCCGGTTGTAGAACCAGAGCAGGGCTATGGCGTAGGGGAGGGCCATCACCCCGAAGGTGAACTTGAGCGTATCTGTATACTCCAGCCAGGAGTACTGGAGGTAGTCATGCATGGAAACGTTCACAATATTTACCACCAGGGCCACCAGCAGCACTTCGCCCGCCAGCCATGCCGCATATTGCAGGCAGGTGAAAGGTTTGCGCCCCTTCAGCCGCATCAGCCCGAACTGGGAAATGGCCAGGCCGGTCATGCCGCACAGGGAAAATATGCCAAACACGCCGGTAACGGGCTGCGGGCCGCCCTTGTACCACTGGTTCATGTTAAAAGGCGAAAAGATGTACATGAACAGGAAACTGAAGGCGCCGCAAAAAAGAATGAGCAAGGCCCGGCTGCGGAGGGGCTGCAGGAGGGTGAATGGGGCCGAGGCCCAGGCGGGGTGCTGCAATGGCGCGGCTGGCAGGGTAAGGGTGTTTTTCATATCATATTCGTTTTATGATAGTACCGTGGATGCGGCAATCAAGTTATTAATATTTTCCGGTACAGAAAAAAAGAAAGGCATATGGAAATGAGGGATGCGGGCATCTTTTTTACATGCAGTACGTTTTGTTTCTCTTTTCCGCTTTTGTTGCGGCGCCGGGCGGTGCGCTCGCGGGGCATCATGCCGGTGCGCCTGTTGAACGGCGGGTGCCTTCTCCGGCTGTTGAGGATATAGCGCAGCGCCCGGCACCGGCCGGTGCGCCTGTTGAATGGCAGGTGCCTTCTCCGGCTAATGAGGATATAGCGCAGCACCCGGCACCGGCCGGTGCGCCTGTTGAATGGCAGGCGCCTCCTCCGGCCATTGAGGATATAGCGCAGCACCCGGCACCGGCCGCTGTGCCTGTTGAACGGGAGGCGCCTCCTCCGGCCATTGAGGATATAGCGCAGCACCCGGCACCGGCCGATGCGCCTGTTGAATGGCAGGTGCCTTCTCCGGCTAACGAGGATATAGCGCAGCGCCCGGCACCGGCCGGTGCGCCTGTTGAATGGCAGGTGCCTTCTCCGGCTAATGAGGATATAGCGCAGCACCCGGCCGCTGCACCGCTACCGGCCACGCCGCCCTCCCGCACGGTTGCTTCCATCCCCCTTCCTCCCGGCTTCACCCGCGTTAGCCAGCCGCCCGGTACTTTCGGGGCGTGGCTGCGCGCCGTGCCGCTGAAAGAAGACAATACGGTCTATCTTTTCAACGGCCGGAAAAAGCAGGACCAGCAGGCGCAGTTTGCCGTGCTGGACGTATCTGTGGGCAGCAAAGATCTGCAGCAATGCGCGGACGCCGTGATGCGCCTCTACGCGGAATATCTTTATGAGCATAAACAATTCAGCAAGATCGCGTTCCGCGCTACAGACGGTACGCTGATGGACTATGACGGTTGGCGCAGCGGTATCCGCTATGGCCTGCGGCAAGGCCGCCTGGTAAAACGCCGCACGGCAGCCCCTGCGGAAAACCGGCAGGTGTTCCTGCAATACCTGGAAGCGGTTTTTGCCTGGGCAGGCACCCTGTCTCTCAGCCGGGAGCTGAAACCGGCCACGGCCGTAATGCCCGGCCATGTGTTCATCCAGGGCGGCGCCCCCGGGCATGCGGTTATTGTGGTAGATGTGGCGGCGAACGGGGCGGGGGAGCGCCGGTACCTGCTGGCGCAGAGTTACATGCCGGCGCAAAGCATCCATATCCTCAACAATCCCGCCAATGCCGGCAGCCCCTGGTACAGCACGCCGGTAGCACAAACGCTGGTTACGCCGGAGTGGAGCTTCCGGCCGGGGAGTTTGAAGCAGTTCTGATAAAGAGGCCCGAACATCAAGGGCAAAAAGGCTGGGCAAAAAAAAGGCCGGTCAAAAAGACCGGCCGGTAAAACATATTTTAAGCAAGCTTAATCAATACGTCTAACGTTAACGGCATTCATGCCTTTCCTGCCTTCCTGCAGTTCAAACTCAACACGGTCATCCTGTTGAATTTCATGAATGAGGCCGTTTGCGTGTACAAAAGTTTCTTTGGCGGATTCATCATGCTTGATGAAGCCAAAACCTTTTGTTTCATTGAAGAACTTTACAGTTCCTGTGAATTTTTGTTCCATTGTGTAAAAGAATTATAAAAAATAAGGAGCCGAAGGTAGCACTAATAATCGGTAGCGCCTAATAATATGTGTTTCAATTATTCAGCGCATATTTATTAGTTGTTTATGAATACGCTATTTAAAGCATATGTAGCATCTTTCCCATTTTGCAAGACTTATTTTATTGTACCTTTGCGGTCAATAAAGCGAATTTATGATCCAGGTAGGCGCGTACAATACTTTAAAAGTGAAGAAGGAAGCGGATTTTGGTGTATACCTCGACGGCGGGGAACAGGAGATCCTCCTGCCTAAAAGGTACGTGCCGAAAGGCACCCGGCCGGGTGACGAGCTGGAAGTTTTCCTTTACCACGATTCCGAGAACCGCCTCATTGCCACCACGGAAAAACCCCTCGGCATTGCAGGGGATATTGTCAGCCTCAAAGCCGTAGATGTTACGGACCAGGGCGCTTTCCTGGACTGGGGCCTGATGAAAGACCTCTTTGTGCCCAAATCCCAGCAGCTTTCAAAAATGCGCAAAGGCCAGGAATACCTGGTGATGATCTATATAGACAAGCTCACCGGCCGTATTGCCGCTACTGAAAAAATAGATCAGTACCTCAGCAACGAAGACCTGACGGTAAAAGAAAAAGATGTGGTAGACCTGGTGATCTACCGCCGTACAGACATCGGTTTTGTGACCATCATCAACAACCGGCACACGGGCGTGCTGCACTTTGCGGACCAGTTCAGGCCCATGGACATCGGAGACCGTTTCCAGGGCTTCATCAAAGCCATCAAAGACGATAACAAGATAGACGTGGTGCCCGGCCGGCAGGGATACGGAAGGGTGGAAGACGAAACCGGGAAAGTGCTCCGCCTGCTGCAGGAAAACAATGGTTACCTGCCGTACCACGACAAGTCTGACCCGGAAGAGATCTACGCCTTCTTTGGCATGAGCAAAAAAACATTCAAAATGGTAACCGGCGCCTTGTACAAACAGCAGAAGATCGCCTTCACCAAAACCGGCATTCAGTTACTGGAACAATAAAACAGATGAAAGATTACAAGAAACACTTCGAAATACCCGCCCCCCCTGAAGATGTGTACCGCGCGCTCACCAACCCCGCCACCATCCAGCTATGGACGGGAGATAAAGCGGAAATGAGCACCGAGCCCGGCTCGGAATTTTCCCTCTGGGACGGCAGCATTGCCGGCAAGAACCTGGAGTTTGCGGAAGACAAAAAAATTGTGCAGGAATGGTATTTCGGAGAGCAGGAAGCGCCCTCCATTGTTACCATCATCCTGCACCCGCATAAAAAAGGCACCTCCGCGGAACTGAAACATACCAACATCCCCGATGAAGCCTATCACGATATAGTGGAGGGCTGGAACGATACCTACTTTGGCGCTTTGATAGACTTTTACCAGGAATAGCCGGGATACATGAAAGTAGCCACCATCAACGAACTGAAAACGGAGCTTTCCGCCCTGCCGCCCGCGGAGCTGGTGGAGCTGTGCCTGCGGCTGGCCAAATTCAAAAAGGAAAGCAAGGAACTGCTCACCTACCTGCTGTTAGAAAGCCACAGTCTTGACGGGTACATTGCCTCCGTACAGGAGTATATTGCCCTGGAGTTTGATGGCATGACCACTACGCACCTCTACCACGCCAAAAAGACCCTGCGCAAAATACTGCGCATCACCAACAAACACATCCGCTTTACCGGTTCCAAACAGGCCGAAATTGAGCTGCTGCTTTTTTTCTGCCGGAAAATGAGGCGCTGCGGCATCCAGATAGACCGGAGCGTACAGCTTACCAACCTGTATGTGCAGCAGCTGCGCAAAATTGAAAAGGCGCTGGAAACCCTGCACGAAGACCTGCAGTACGATTACAGGAAACAACTGGACACGCTGACCTTTGCGTGAACGGGTAGCTCCGCGGTGCGTACAACCGCGTGCTTCAGTACACGCACCCGCCCGCATGCACAACCGGTTTATGCCAATACACCTGTCCTCTACAGTATGCACAATCGGTTTATACCAATACACCTGCCCTCTACAGTATGCACAACCGGTTTATGCCAGTACACCTGTCCTCCATGGCATGCATGACCAGCCTGCGCCAGTGCATGCCGCCGGCTGCATTAATTTTTCGTTTCCCTACTACCTCCGCTTCCCGGAAATAAGTATCTTCATGGCATGCTCACACGTCGCAAATTCCTCGAAAACACCCTCAAGGGCATTGTGCTCATTGGCGCCGGCAATACCCTGCAATCTTTTGCCGCCCCGGGCTTTACGCTGCCCGCCAAAGACAAGGTGGCCCTGCGCTTTGCCCTCACGTCTGACGGCCATTTCGGCGAGGCCAAAACTACTTGGGTAGAAAACCATCAGCGCATGACGGGCTGGCTCAATAAAGAAAAGAAGGGCAGGGGCTTGCACTATGCATTTATTAACGGGGATATTTTTCATAACAACCCGGCCTTGCTGCCGGAGGTGAAAAGCACCTGGGACCAGTTGAAAATGCCGTATGCTGTATCTCACGGCAATCACGACATGATCCCGGAAGACGATTGGGAGAAAACCTGGGGCACGCGCTGGCACCATGTGGTGGAGCAGGGCGATGCCGCCTTCCTGGTGCTCAACACCGCAGACGTAACAGGCAAGTATATTTGTCCTGACCTGGAATGGACACGCGCCAAACTGCAGCAATACCGGGATAAAAAACATCTCTTCGTGATCATGCACATCACGCCCGTAAAATGGACGAAACACGGCATCGACTGTCCGGAACTGACAGATATGTTCTCTGCCCAGCCCAACCTCCGGGCCATCTTCCACGGGCACGACCATGCGGAAGATGGCATGAAGGAAAAGAACGGTAAACATTATTTCTTTGACGGCCACCTGGGCGGCAGCTGGGGAACGCCCTACCACGGTTACCGCGTGGTAGAAGTGCTGACCAGCGGTAAAATACTGTGCTACCAGGTAAACCCCGCCGTGAAAGAACCTGTGAACCAGAACGTACTGCCCGCCTGACGGCGCGCAAAAAAACGCGGGTTAGACTGCTTCGTGTTTTACCGTAAACGGAACGTACTGCCTGCGGTTGTGCCAATCCCCGGCCCGCTGGCTTCCTGTTTTTTAGCGTTTACTGCCAGTATATTGATCAAAAGGAGAAAACGTGGATTTTCTTGCTAACTTGATGCCTGCAATTCCATCAAGTTATGAAAACAGCCCGATTGGCGCTGGTATGCCTGCTGCTGTGCGCGGCAGCCACCGCACAGCAATTATCCTTACAATGGCAGCAGGTGCAGCCCGGCGTCTGGAAAGCCGTAGCCGGCACACCTGAAAAGATCAGCCTCCTCAAAGCCGCGGGCGCAACGCCCAACGCGGCCTCCCTGCAAAAACTGCCCGCCGCCCAATTCCCCCTGCCGCAAACGGATATTACCGTGCGCCTGGAAGATGGCAAGGTATACCTCAAGTTCCCGCTGGAAAGGGATGAACAGCTTTTCGGCCTCGGCCTCAATTTTAAGACCGTGAACCAGCGCGGCCGCGTGAGCCAGCTGCATATGGACCATTATGGCGGAACAGACAACGGGCGCACCCACGCCCCGGTGCCGTTCTACGTATCGTCCCGCGGTTACGGCGTGCTGATAGACGCCGCGCGGTACCTCACTGTATACGCCGGTACGGCCGTGCGCGTAGATACCAGGCACCCGCCGGAGCTGATAGACCGGAATGATAAAAGCAAGAAGTGGCAGAGCATGCCGTACTCAGACGGGGTGGAAGTACTGGTGCCCGCCGCCGGGGTGGAGATCTACGTTTTTGGCGGGCCCACCGCCATGAACGCTGTGCAGCGTTACAACCTCTTCAATGGTGGTGGTTACCTGCCGCCCAAGTGGGGCCTGGGTTTCACCCAGCGCGTTCCCACGCTCTATTCCCAATCAGATATTCTCCGCGAAGCGGCCGAGTTTGAAGCGCATAACTTTCCGCTGGACTTTATTGGCGTGGAGCCGGGCTGGCACTCCATGAGCTACCCCTGCACCTTTGAATGGGACAGCAGCCGCTTCCCCGACCCGAAAGGGTTTATCACCAGCCTGGCCCAAAAAGGCGTGCGCGCCAACCTCTGGCTGAACCCTTACGTATCTCCCAAAAGCAGCCTGTACAGCAAAGTGAAGCCCTACGCCGGCACACATACCGTATGGAACGGCCTGGTAACAGATTTCACCATTCCTGCAGCCCGTCAGCTGTGGAAAGAGCACTTCATCAAAAATCATATATCCATCGGCGTGAGCGGGTATAAAATGGATGAGAACGATGGTTACGACAAGTGGCTGTGGCCCGATGTGGCCTCCTTCCCCTCAGGCACCACGGCAGAGCAGATGCGGCAGGTGTACGGGGTGATCATGCAGAAGATGACGGACGAGTGGTACCGGGAGCAGAACCAGCGTACGTATGGGCTGGTAAGGGCGTCTAACGCAGGCGCCAGCAATTTCCCGTACGTGATCTATAACGATTATTATTCCCATCCTGATTTTATTACGGCCCTGGTGAACAGCAGCTTCATTGGCGTATTGTGGACGCCGGAAGTGCGCGCCTCCAAGTCCGCGGAAGAGTGGGTGAGAAGGATGCAGAGCGTTTGTTTTTCCCCCATGGCCATGTTGAATGCCTGGGCAGACGGTACCAAGCCATGGTCTTTCCCTGAAGTGGAAAAGGCGGTGCAGGAGGTGGCCATGCTGCGTATGCGGCTGTTGCCTTACATCTACTCCACTTTTGCCCAATATCATTTTGAAGGCAAGCCCCCGTTCCGCTCCATGAACCTGATAGACGGCTTTGCCTATGCCGCCCGCGAAACCGGCGGCAAGCTGGATGCCACCCTGAACCCTTATGAAGCCAAAACCCGCGCGGAGCTGAAAGATCAGTACATGATGGGAGACAATATACTGGTGGCACCGGTATTTGCCGGTGAAAAAAGCCGCAAGGTGCAGCTGCCCGCCGGCAAGTGGTATGACTTTTATACCGGCCAACTGGCCGGTGAAAACCAGGAGATCACCGTTACTGCTGTGCTGGACAAGATACCGCTGTTCGTGAAGGACGGGGCCATCATCCCCATGATACCCGCCCGCCGGCAGGCGCCTAAAGCAGGAGAGGTGCTGCCGCTGGAAGTGAGGCATTACGGTACCGCAGCCGGCAGCTTCACGTTGTATGATGATGACGGAACTACTTTTAATTACGAAAAAGGCGCTTTTTCAGCGGTAATGCTGAACGTATCAAAAGATAAAAGCGGTACGCTGAAAGGGGAGATGAGCGGGCCTGTGGCGGGGAAACCTTTTGGGTATGAGAAGAAAGTGAAGTGGGTATTTATGACGAAAAAATAATACCATATTTTTTTGCCGGTAATTTATATTCACCTATCTTTACGCCGGAGGCTTTGACCGGGAAACTGGCACTGCCTTTTTTCTTTTATACAGGTATTACGCTCCAGATCAGGTGATTATTATTATCCCCTATTTCTCTCGTGGTTTTATATCTCATCGGTTTTATCAGATCAACAAATTCTTTTAGTTCTTCTCTGCCCTTATCACAAAAAATCCCGTAAATTCAAACATATACCCTATGTTTAAATTATGAAACACTTCCTCACCGCGGCCCTACTGCTGGGCTGCAGCCAGCTATACGCACAAAAAGGGCCTGCGCCTGCAAAGGATTCCGCTGATGGCAAATTGTACAGCGCCACTCCCGGCCGCTCGCTGAAAATAGATGCCAGCGTGGTAACCCGGCATGAGGTGACCATCCGCGGGCAAAAGGTACCTTACAAGGTAACGGCCGGCTCACTGCCCGTGTGGGACGACGACGGCAAAACCATAGCCGGTGTTTTTTATACTTATTTTGAAAGGACCAATGTAGACAACCAGGCGGTCCGCCCGCTGGTGTTTTCGTTCAATGGCGGGCCGGGCACGGCGTCTGTATGGATGCAGATCGGCTACACCGGCCCAAGGGTGCTGAATATTGACGATGAAGGATATCCCGTACAGCCGTACGGCCTGAAAGATAACCCGCACTCTATACTGGACGCGGCGGATATTGTGTACGTAGACCCCGTGAACACCGGCTTTTCCCGCGCCGCCGGTAAAGACGTGCCCGGCACAAAATTCTTTGGCGTGAACCAGGATGTGAAGTACCTGGCCGAATGGATCAATACATTTATTACCCGCTACAACCGCTGGGCCTCTCCCAAGTACCTGGTGGGCGAAAGCTACGGCACCACGCGTGTGTCCGGGCTGGCGCTGGAACTGCAAAATGCGCAATGGATCTATGTGAATGGGGTGGTGCTCGTATCGCCCACGGAGCTGGGCATTGAGCGCTCAGGCCCCGCGTCTGCCGCATTGCGCCTCCCTTACTTTGCGGCCACCGCCTGGTACCACAAAGCATTGGCGGCAGACCTGCAACAGAAAGACCTCACCCAGATGCTGCAGGAAGTAGAGCAGTTCACCATCAAGGAGTACCTGCCCGCGCTGGCGGAGGGCGGCTTTATTACCGATGCGCGCAAAAAGGAAATTGCCGCCCGGGTAAGCCGCTATGCCGGCATCTCGGAAAAAGCCGTGCTGCAAAATAACCTGGACATTCCCCTGAACTTCTTCTGGAAAGAGCTGCTGCGCGAACGCGGCTACACTGTAGGCCGGCTGGATTCCCGCTACCTGGGCATTGACCGGCGCGATGCGGGAGACCGGGTGGATTTTAACGCCGAGCTGACCTCCTGGCTGCATTCTTTCACCCCCGCCATCAACATGTACCTGCGGGAAGAGCTGAAATACAAAACAGACCTGAAATACTACATGTTCGGGCCGGTATTTCCGTGGGACAATAACGGCAACAGAACAGGGGAGAACCTGCGGCAGGCCATGGCGCAAAACCCTTTCCTGCACGTGCTGATCCAGAGCGGGTATTACGATGGCGCCTGTGATTATTTCAACGCCAAATACAGCATGTGGCAGCTGGACCCCAGCGGCCGGCTGAAAGACCGCCTCTCCTGGGAAGGCTACCGCAGCGGGCATATGATGTACCTCCGCAAAGATGACCTGGCCACCAGTAACGACCACCTCCGCGAGTTCATCCTGAAAGCTATTCCGAAAAACGGGCAGGCGGCAAAATACTGACACGCCCGCAGGGCCAACCGCTACATCTCGTTAACCGGCAGTACCAACTGCCGGTTTTTTTCTGGCAGGCGGACATACAGGTATCGCCCGCAGGGCCAACCGCTACATCTCGTTAACCGGCAGTACCAACTGCCGGTTTTTTTCTGGCAGGCGGACATACAGGTATCGCCCGCAGGCCAACCGCTACATCTCGTTAACCGGCAGTACCAACTGCCGGTTTTTTCTGGCAGGCGGACATACAGGTATCGCCCGCAGGCCAACCGCTTATCTCGCTACCCAACAGTACCGGTAATTTTTTATGCGGGCGCATGTCATTTTTTCGGAACTTAGAACATCAGGAAAGTTACTGCGTATGAGAACCATTTTGTCCGCATGCCTCTTGCTGCTGTTGGCCGCGCCGCTACAGGCGCAGCAGCGTACATACTGCAACCCTGTCAACATTGACTACGGCTATACGCCCATCCCCGATTTTGCCGCCTGGGGCAAACACCGCGCTACGGCAGACCCGGTGATCGTTAACTACAAGGGCGATTATTACCTCTTCTCTACCAACCAGTGGGGATACTGGTGGAGCAGCAACATGCTCAACTGGCATTTTGTGTCACGCCGGTTCCTCAAACCCTGGCATAAGGTGTACGACGAGCTGTGCGCCCCGGCAGTGGCCGTGATGGGAGATACCATGCTGGTATTCGGCTCCACCTATTCCACCAATTTCCCCATATGGATGAGCACCAACCCCAGGGGCAACGAGTGGAAAGAAGCTGTAAACTCCTTTGCTATTGGCGGCTGGGACCCTGATCTTTTCCCGGATGATGACGGCCGCCTCTACATGTACAACGGCAGCAGCAACCGCTACCCGCTCTACGGTGTGGAGCTGGACCGGAAAACCCTGCAGCCGCTGGGCACGCGCAGGGAAATGTACCTCCTGGAAGACTGGCGCTACGGCTGGCAGCGCTTTGGAGAGTACAGCGACAATACTTTCCTCGATCCTTTTATTGAGGGCGCACACATGACCAAACATAACGGGAAGTACTACCTGCAATACGGGGCGCCGGGCACCGAGTTCAGCGGGTATGCGGACGGCGTGGTGGTGGGAGATCATCCCCTCGGGCCTTTCACGCCGCAGGCGCACAATCCGTTTGCTTACAAGCCCGGCGGCTTTGCCCGCGGCGCGGGTCATGGCAGTACTTTCAAAGATAACAATGGGCATTACTGGCACGTGTCTACCGTAGTGGTATCTGTCAAGAACAATTTTGAGCGCCGCATCGGTATCTGGCCGGCGGGGTTTGATCAGGACGGTGTGATGTACTGCAACACCGCCTTCGGGGATTACCCGCATTACCTGCAGCCCAATGGCGACAGTTACTTTACCGGCTGGATGCTGCTGAACTACCAGCGGCCGGTACAGGTGTCTTCTACATTAGGCGGTTACCTGCCCAATTACGCGGTAGATGAAAATATAAAGACCTACTGGAGCGCGGCCACCGGCAACAAGGGGGAATGGATCAGCACAGACCTGGGCGCCGCCGGCACGGTACATGCCGTCCAGATCAATTATGCGGACCAGGACGCGGAATTTCTCGGCAAGCAGCAAGGCACTTATCACCAGTATACACTGTATTACTCGCTGGATGGGCGGCGGTGGAAACTGCTTGCGGACAAAAGCAACAACCGGCAGGATGTGCCGCATGATTACGTGGAGCTGCCGCAGCCTGTAAAGGCCCGTTTCATCAAGCTGGAAAACATACACATGCCCACGGGCAAGTTTGCCATCAGCGGCCTGCGCGCGTTTGGCAAAGGCAGCGGCGCTCCGCCAGATACGGTCAAAGATTTTGTGGTGCTCCGCACGGAGAAAGATAAACGGAGCGCCTGGCTGAAATGGGCGCCGGTAACAAGTGCGTATGCCTATAACATTTACGTGGGCATAGCGCCAAACAAACTGTACAACTGCATCATGGTACATGGCGGCAATGAATACTATTTCAAGGGAATGGATAAAGAACGGCCCTATTATTTCTCCATAGAGGCCATTAATGAAAACGGCACCTCCCGCGGGGGAGCGGTAGTACGGTCTGAATAAGCTGTCCGATTCCGGACAACAGCTATCCTGAAAATGGACATATGGTGAATTTGATCATCTGTTTCCCTTTTATATACAATGCCTCGCAAAGTGGTACCGAATTAGCGCCGGGAGTGTCCATGATGCTTACCTTATGCTGAAAAACTACTTCAAAATGGCCTGGCGCAGCCTGCTGAAAAACAGGCAATCGTCTATGCTCAATCTGGTAGGCCTTTCCACGGGCCTTGCCTGCGCTTTATTTATTTACTTGTGGGTAGCGGACGAACTGGCGGTAGACAGGTTCAATGAAAAAGACAGCAGGTTGTACCGGGTAATGGAAAACCGCGCCCGCGCCGGCGGCATCTGGACATCCCCCACCACCTCCGGCCCCATGGCGGCTGCCATGAAAGCGGAAATGCCGGAAGTGGAATATGCGGTTACGGAGCGGCCGTTTGACAATGCCACCCTCAGCGTGCAGCAAAATGACGTGCGGGCCAATGGGAAGTACACCGGCCCGGATTTTTTCAGGATGTTCTCTTATCCCTTGCTGCAGGGCAATGCTGACCAGGCGCTGGCGGGTAAAAATTCCATTGTATTGTCTGAAACCCTTGCCCGCAAGCTGTTCAATACCACGGAAAACATAATCGGGAAAACCATTGCGCTGCAGCACCAGGAGCAATATACCGTGTCTGGCGTGTTCAGGCCCGGGCCGGCAAATGCTACCGAGCAGTTCGACTTTCTGCTGCCGGTCCAGATACTGTTCGATACCAACCCATACGTTGGCAGCTGGGGCAATACCGGCGCGCATACCCGCGTACTGTTGCGGGAAGGCACTGACCTGGCCCGGTTTAACAGCAGGCTGGCCGGTTTTGTAAAGAAACAGACCAATGGCGAGGTCAAGCACCGCACGCCGTTCCTCAAACTATATTCCGAAAACTACCTGCATGGCAGTTATGAGAATGGCGTAGCCAGCGGCGGGCGCATTACCTATGTAAAGATGTTCATCATCATAGCGGTATTCATCCTGCTCATTGCCAGCATCAATTTCATGAACCTTTCCACGGCCAGGGCGGCCAGGAGAATGAAGGAGATCGGTATCAAGAAAGTGGCCGGCGCCAGCAGGGCGTCACTGATGTTGCAATATATGGGGGAGAGCGTGCTGCTCACCTTCATGGCCCTGGCGGTGGCGGTGTTGCTGGTGGCCCTGCTGCTGCCGTCTTTCAACAACATTACGGGCAAACAACTGGCGCTTGCGGTTACACCCGGGATGACCGGCGCTTTTGTGCTTATCACCTTTGTTACCGGGCTGCTGGCCGGCAGTTACCCGGCTCTTTACCTGTCTGGCTTCAAGCCCATTGCCGTGCTGAAAGGCCGGCTGGCCGGCTCCGCCGGGGAACTGTGGGTGCGCAAGGGCCTGGTGGTTTTCCAGTTCGCTATATCCGCTGTATTGATCGTGTCTGTGATGGTGGTGTACCAGCAGATCGCGTTTGTGCAGAACAAGAACCTCGGCTATAAAAGGGACAATGTGATCATGTTCACCCGGGAAGGCAAGCTGGGCGCTGAAGAGCACCTGGAGACCTTTATGGCCCGTGTAAGGAACGTACCGGGCGTTGTCAGCGCCACCTATATGGCCCACAACATGACGGGGCATAACAGCGGCACTTCCGGCGTGCAATGGCCGGGCCGCGACCCGGAAGACAGAACGGAGTTCGAGAACATTGCCGTTTCATACAGCATGGAGGAAACCATGGGTTTCCAGGTAGTAGCTGGGCGGGCATTCTCAAGAGATCTGGCCTCAGACAGCAATGCCATTATTTTTAATGAGGCCGCTATCAGGTATATGGGCATGAAGGAGCCGCTGGGTAAAACCGTGCAGCTCTGGGGAGAGACCCGCCACATCATTGGGGTGGTAAAAGATTTTCACTTCGAGTCTTTGCACGAAAGTGTAAAGCCGGTGTTTTTCCGCCTGAACCCCGGCGCTACCTATGCGGCCGTCATCAAAATACAGGCGGGCCGTGAAAAGGAGACCATTGCGGGCCTGGAGCAGCTCTACCGCCAGTTTAACCCCGGCTTCAGCTTCGATTACCAGTTCCTGGACGAAGGGTACCAGAAAATGTATGCTTCCGAAAAAAGGATCGGCATCCTGAGCCGGTATTTTGCCGGGCTGGCCATCCTGATATCCTGCCTGGGCCTCTTTGGCCTGGCTGCTTACACCGCCCAGCGCAGGCAAAAGGAAATAGGCGTGCGCAAGGTGGTAGGCGCTTCCGTGAGCAACGTGGTGATGCTGCTTTCCCGCGAGTTCCTGAAGCTGGTGGCATTGGCCGTGCTGATTGCGCTGCCCCTGGCCTGGTGGGCCACCCACCGCTGGCTGGAAGGGTTTGCCTATCACATCACGCCCGGCGTTGGCATGTTTGTACTGGCCGGCGCGGTCACACTGCTTATCACCTGCTTCACTATCAGTTACCAGGCGGTGCGGGCGGCATTGGCCAACCCGGTGCATAGTTTGAGAACGGAGTAACGGGCGCGGCAGAGGGTAACAGGGCACTTCCGGTTTGCCCGCAGGCAGCCGGTATGTTACGGAGCAGCAAGGTTCCGCAGCTGCTCTCTGCATGCAGGGAAAGAAATGGTCAGAACAGGCTGAGCTGCTGCGCGGGCGCGGCGGGCGCATCGTCCGCAAAATTGGAGAGGGTAATGCCCAGCAGGCGGACCTTTACATCCGCAGGGTCTGTTTTCAGCAACAACTGTTTGGCGGTGGCGGCAATGGTGGCCAGGTCTCCCACCGGCAGCGGGAAAGACTGGTTGCGGGTGATCTGGCGGAAATCGCTGTATTTGATCTTCAACGTAACGGTGCGGCCGCGGAGCTGGTATTTCTCCAGCCTGCCGGCTACTGTGAGCGCTATTTTGTCCAGCTCCAGGTTCATCTCTTCAACAGTGGTAAGGTCATGCGGAAAGGTGTCTTCAGCGCCCAGCGATTTGGTTTCGCGGTGCGGCTGTACTTCCCGTTCGTCAATCCCCCGCACGATGCGGTAATAGAAATGCCCTGTTTTCCCGAAAAGCTGCACCAGGTTGTTTTCCGTCAGCTTCTTAAGGTCGGCGCCAGTATGCAGGCCCATCCGTTTCATTTTATCCGCCGTTACCTTTCCCACGCCGAAGAACTTTTCCACGGGCAGTTGCTCCATAAATGTTTCCACCTGCTCCGGCGCTATGAACGTGAGGCCGTCCGGCTTCTGCATGTCTGACGCAATTTTTGCCACAAATTTATTGATGGAAACACCGGCGGAGGCGGTGAGCTGCAGCTCGTCCCGGATGGCTTGTTTGATCAGCCGGGCAATGGCAATGGCGGAGCCGATCTGTTGTTTGTCTTCCGTTACGTCCAGGTAGGCTTCATCAAGAGAGAGGGGTTCTACCAGGTCCGTATGCCGCCTGAAAATATCGCGCACCTGCTGAGACACTTCCTTGTAGGCGGCAAAGCGGGGGCGTATAAAAATTACATCTGGACATAATTGCAAAGCTCTTTTGGAAGGCATGGCAGAGCGGATGCCGTATTTCCGGGCCTCGTAGCTGGCCGTTGCCACCACTCCGCCACGCCCTTCCGGGGAGCCGCCTACAACAATGGGCTTGCCCCTGTATACTGGAAAATCGCGCTGCTCAACCGATGCATAGAATGCATCCATATCCACATGAATGATTTTGCGAACGGTCATGCCTGCAAGATACAGAAACATTCCAGCCGGCGCGCGTTACCGGCCCTGGTAGCGGGGCATCACCAGCAATTTTACAATGGTGTGCGCGGCGGCGGAAAGGCCGAAGGCCACTGCAATGATCAGCCAGCGTTTCACCGGTGTATCAAACACGTCCATAACGGGAGATTCGCCTTTGCCCGCGTACAGCGCTGCCATGGCAAAAAGGATGGCCCCGCAGATCCAGAGGGTGAGGTGAGACCAGAGGTACTTGCGTTTGTGATAGATGCCGCGGCCGAAGGAGGTGAACAGTAAAAATACGTGGGCCACAAAAAAAACGGCGGCTGCTACCGCCAACAATGTGAAAGGAGTCATAGTGTAAGGTGGTTTAGGATATATGATGGTTAAATATAATGAAAAAACCTTTATGGTACATGATTTGTTCTATATGCAAAAAAGGTAAAACCCAGATCATATGAAAGCAGTCAAAACGATACCTGTTCTGTTGCTGCTGATGGCCGCCTTCCTGAACGCGGGCGCGCAGTCCGGCGCACAGGTCAAAACGTCCAGAACAGACAAGATCAAACAGCTGGTGCAAAGCCGGAACTTCGTTTTTGAGGCCCAGTCTGTGTTCCCCATGAGAGGGCGCACCCGGCAGATAACGGGAGAAGGGTATGACCTCACCGTATCAAAAGATACCATCAATTCTTTCCTGCCTTATTTCGGGCGGGCCTATTCCGCTCCGCTAGACCCTTCCAAGGGGGGCGTGCAGTTCATTTCAAAAGATTTTGAGTATACGGAAAAACCCGGCAAGCGCGGCGGTTGGGACATTACCATTCAGCCCAAAGACGTGCGCGAGGTGCAGCAGCTGTTCCTTTCCGTGTCTGAAGACGGATATGCTTCCCTCCAGGTAACCAGCACCAACCGGCAACCTATTTCCTTTAACGGCGTTATCACGGAAAAAAGGAACAGGAAGAAAAAATAGGCATTATACGCGTTTTTTACAGGCGGGCGGCAGGTTTCTGCGGCCCGTTTTTATTGGCGGGGGGCTTATTCACTGCCGTGGCGCTTTCCCGAACCGGAGCAACCGTTGCCCTTCCCGTTTGTTGGCGGGGGGCCTATTCACTGCCGCACCGTTTTCCCGAACCGGGGCAACCGTTGCCCTTTCCATTTATTGGCGGGTGGCCTATTCACTGCCGCACCGTTTTTCCGAACCGGAGCAACCGTTGCCCTTCCCGCTGGCTCTCATAGTCCAGTTTGATCCAGTATTCGTCTTTCACCACGTTCAGCACCCGCGCCTCATCCAGCCAGCCGTCCCAAAAGCGGCCGCCTTTGTCAGGGAACTGGCTTTGGTTGCCGATGCCCACGGGATGGTCGTCTGTTGTCCATTTGCTGTCATAGGTGGCGGTGGCGTCCAGCACGCCGTTCACGTACAGGCGTACGTAGGGGTGGTCATGCACGCCGGTAATGTGGAACCAGCGGCCGGTGACCATATCTGTTTTCCCTATCACGCAGAGGTCTCCTTTCGGGTCCAGGCGCTCCACGCAGATCTCTATCAGCTCCGCCGGAGGGTTATGCCACTGGCGGGTGCCGTACTTTTGCAGCCGCCAGGAGTTGTCTCCCTTGGCTATCATGGTCTCATAGCCGGGCAGCACCCGTTTGGCCTCGTTGCCCTTGTTGGCGTAACTGCGGGCCTGCGCCCAGATGGAAAAGGTGAGCTGGTTGGTGAGGTCGAACAGTTTGCGTTTATCGCTGTCTATTTTGATCCACTGCCGGTTGCTGTAATTGAATTGCTGGGCTTTGCCCAGTATGCCGGCGGCCAGGTTGCCGGGCAGCATGTTTACGCCGGTGGCGTCCGCGGCGCTGGCCGTAGCGTCTTTGTAACCGCCGGGCAGGGTATTGCCGGGCTCGTTGAGGTGCCATACCCCTACAAATCCCTCGCCGGTGGCAAATACGTCGTGAGAGCGGTCTTCCGCGCCGGCGGCGGCATTGCCCCAGTGCAGCGTAATGAACTGCGTATCGTTGTTGCCTTTGATGAGCGGTACTTTCACCCATACCAGCGCCACCCGGTGAACGGGGTCCCACCATTCAATGCTGTGGGGCAGAAAGGCGGCGCCGCCGGGTTGGGAAAAACGTATATCCGCCCCGTTGGCCTTGGCTTCCCCGAAGTCGAAATGCTGTGCGTCCAGTTTTACGGCCAGCGGGTAGTGATGCACGTCTCCTGCTATATGGGCGCCGGCGGGCGTGGTGTTGATCGTGATGTCCATATGGTACTTCCAGGATCGGGTATTTTGTGCGGAGGCTTGCAGGGCCAGTGCTAACAACAAGGGGACCAGGCAGTTTTTCATGACCGGAAATTTAGTAAAATCCGGCTGCCTTTAAAAGCTCTTTTAGGGTGTGTGAGAAATAACTAATACTTTCGTGTAATACATCACCATAACCATAACCTCGAAATATCCTTTGAATGAAAAACAAACTCTTCCTGATGATGGCGGTGTTGCTCATGGGCAGTCTGGCAACACACGCGCAATTAAAACGGTTCAGCCTGGGGCCTTATGTAGAAGCCGGTTTTCCTGTAGGCGATTTCGGAGATATCAACAAGACCGGGTTTGGTGTGGGCCTTAACGCAGACATCAAGCTGATAGCAGGTTTTGGGGTAACCGGTTCCGTAGGGTACATGCGTTTCGGCGGGCAAACAGTAGGCAATACGGATTTTCCCGCAGTGGCTGCCGTACCGGTAAGGGTAGGCCTGAAATACCAGCTGGTATCTATCCTGTATGTGAAGCTGGAAGGCGGCGCCGCCAATTTTGTTGGCGACCTGGACGGTTCGGCGTTCCTGCTTGCCCCGGGCATAGGCATCCGCGTGCTGGGGCTGGATGTACAGGCCAAGTATGAAAACTGGTTCCGGAACAGCGGTTTGGGTTTCTTTGGCCTGAAGGCCGGGTTTAACTTCTAGCTTTCCATGGCAACATATAAAAAGCCTTTTAAGAAGAGCTGAACGGCCCTTTTAAAAGGCTTTTTTCTTTTTCGTACCTTTAATAACAAATCAAGGCAGCTATGGGAGCGTTTAAATTTGATAGAACAGCGTTTAAGATGATGACATTCAGGGAGGCGGACGCCGCGAATGTTTTCGATAAAAGTGTTCCGTATGCGGAGCGTTTGAGGCAGGCGTATTACCTTATTTCACAGGCTTATGGCTTTAATATCAATACGCCGCCCAAAATGGACAGGAAGTATTTTTCGAGCCGGAAAATGAATAATTGATGGGAACGATGGCCAAAAAGGCCGCGGGCAGGCATAAAGACCTTGATGATATAGAAAAGCTGACATCTTCAAAATGAGAACATCCAGCCTTTGGGCTGAATATTCGCACGTTTAAATATTATTCCCCCGGCGTACAAACCCCGTCTTCACAAACCCCGCCCGGCGCTACATCCGCGGGCCGGCTTTCTTCCCATACTTTTTGCAGCGTTTGTTCAAACACGTTGACCGGTTGTGCGCCAGAGATGGCGTATTTGCGGTCAAACACAAAAAACGGAACGCCCCTGATGCCGATGGCCTGCGCTTCCGCTTCGTCCGCCCGCACTTCCTTCGTATAGGCGTCTGTATCGAAAAGGCCCGCGGCGTTTAGGCCGGCGGCGGTGGCAATGGCCTGCAGCGTTTCCGGGCGGCCAATGTGCTGGCCTTTCGTGAAGTAGGCGGTAAACAGCAGTTCTTCCACTTCGTTCTGTCTGCCGTGTTGCGCGGCCAGCTGTATCAGCCGGTGGGCATTGAAGGTGTTGGCCGGTTTCACGTTGTCAAAGTCAAACTGTATGCCGGCCGCGGCGCCGGAGGCCTCTACCCGCGCGGTGTTTTCCCTGGCCTGTTCTACAGACATGCCGTATTTGCGGGCCAGCAGCTCGTACTGGTTTTCTTCGTATTCCTGTTTGGCGCCCGGGTCCAGCTCAAAACTGTGCCAGGTCACTTCCACGTTCTCCCGGTGGGGGAATTTTTCCAGTGCCGCCTCCAGGTGGCGTTTGCCGATAAAGCAGAAGGGGCACGCCACATCTGACCAGATATCTATCTTCATTCGTCTCAAATTAAGCTGCAAATTTACGCATTTTATCCCTTATACCGGCTGAAGGAGAACAGCGCCGCATCGGGGTGCTTTCGGCCCTGTACAAGGCGGCAGACAATATCCGCCGCCACCTGGCTGAAGGTGATGCCGTTGCCGCCAAAACCAAGGGCAAAAAAGGTATGCGGCATGCGGGGGTATTCGCCAATGTAGGGCAGGCCGTCTTGCGTGCTGCCAAAGGTGCCCGTCCAGCTAAATTCCGCATGGAAAGGGAGGTGGGGGAACAGGCGCCGCACGTCCTGCTCCAGCTGGCGCGTTTTGCGTTTCAGCAGCTTGTCCCGCCGGGCGGGGCTGTAGAATTGCTCATCCCGCCCGCCGGCCACAATGCGCTTATCTGGCGTGGTACGCAGGTACAGGTAGGGGTCTTTTGTTTCCCATATCAGGCAGTTCTCATACCAGGGCGTGGCCGTTTCGCCATGTTCGCCGGCTATGGCGTAGGTGGAGCGGAGGTCTACGATCTTTTCGCGGATGTATTGCAGGGATTCGTACCCGGTGGCTACTATTATTTTGCGGGTGTGTACGGTGTGGCCGGTGGCCGTGGTGAGCACCGCGCCTTTTTTATGGTGGCGGATGTGGGTGACCAGCGTTCTGTCATACACCTGCGCGCCTTTTTTGATATTGTACCGGTGCAGGCCGTGGGTGAGGAGGTAGGCGTCTGTTTGCGCGCCGGTGCGGGAATAGATGCCGCCGGGCGCATCGAGGCCAATGGTGTGCTTAACGGTGTCCGCGTCCCAAAGCACTACGTCCAGCCCCATGGCGCGGCGGGCTTTGTGTTCCGCTATAATCAGCGACAGGTGTTTTTGATAAGAGGCCAGGTAGAGGCTGGGTCTCCTGTCAAAGGGTACGCCCGGCAGGCGTTTGCTGATACCGGCCAGTGCGGCAATGGCGTCAGCGCAAAGCCGGTAGGCCCGTTCCGCGCGGCTGCGGCCTATCTGCGGGATGAGTTTGCTCAGCGGTACATCTATTTCATATTGCAGCAGGGAAGTGCTGGCAACGGTGCTGCCCAGGCCCACGGTGCGGGCATCCAGCACTACACATGCAATGCCCGCCTGCACCAGCGCGTGCGCGGTGAGCGCGCCGGAGATGCCGCCGCCAATAACGGCAACGGTTGTACGGAGGTCACGGTCCAGTTTTGGATAATCATTGGGCAGGCCGTATTTTACCAATGAATAGGGGTAACCAGCTTGCAGGTCCATACGCGCGGTCTGTTTTTAAGATGACTGGAAGTGCCCCGGGCAACCTTTACCTGCCGGCCGTTCAGCCTGGCAGGCGCGCCGGTTGTCCGGAAACGGACGGGCATTGTACTGAAATGGACAATCACTTAATGGTAATCAATTGATTGCCAGTTAATTGACAGGTGGTACGATTTTTAACCTGTCATGATATCAACACAAAATGTATACCCAATGTTCCGCAATCACTTCAAAATAGCGCTGCGCCACCTCTGGAAATACCGTTCCTACACGGCTATCAACCTGGCAGGGCTGGCTATTGGCCTGGCCGCGTGCTGGGTCATTTTATTGTATGTGGGGAATGAATGGAGTTATGACCGGTTTCACGAGAAGAACAGCCGCATTTACCGCGCGGCGGTATTGGCCTCCTGGCCGGGCAGCAACCTGCAGCTGGCGGTGTCTTCCGCGCCCATGGGGCCCATTATGCAGCGGGATTACCCGGAAGTGGAGCAATATGTGCGCATATTGGGAGAGGGCGGCGGTTTGCTCACCGCGGGCGGCAAAAGCCTGCAAACGGGCGCGGTCATTTTTGCGGACAGTACTTTTTTCAGCATATTCAGTTTCCCCATGCTGGCCGGCAACCCGGCTACCGCCCTGTCTGCGCCGGATGGGGTAGTGGTGTCTGAATCCCTGGCCCGCCGGTTTTTCGGTACGCCGGAGGCAGCCCTGGGCCAGCAGGTCACCTGGGACATGCAGCAGGCCAACACCATTACCGGCATTATAAAAGACGTGCCGGCCAACTCGCATTTGCGGTTTGAGGCGGTGCGCGCCCTGCCCGCCAATTTCTCGGACGGCATCCAGAACTTTAACCTGTACACGTACCTGCTGCTGAGGCCCGGCGCCAGCATTGCCACGCTCAACAACCGCCTGCGGCAGTTTTATGACCGGTACCTGCGGGCAGAAATGGGAGACGGGATCAACTTCCGCCTGGACATGCAGCCCCTCCGGGATATTCACCTGCGTTCCGCCCTCAGCTACGAGCTAAGCCCCAACGGCAGCCTGCGCAATACCTACCTGTACGGCATGGTGGCGGTGCTCATCCTGCTCATTGCCTGCATCAACTACATGAACATTTCCACCGCCCGCTCCGCTGTAAGAATAAAGGAAATAGGCGTGCGCAAATCGCTCGGCTCCGTGAGGAGGCAGGTGGCCGCGCTTTTCCTGACGGAGTCCGTGCTGCTCACGCTGCTGGCGGCCATGCTGGCTATGGCGCTCACCTCGGTGGTATTGCCGTATTTCAATACCATGGCCGGCACCGCTTTGTCTCTCTGGCAATACGGCATGGGCTATACGTTAACGGCATTGGGCGCGTTTGCGCTGCTGGCCGGTTTGCTGGCGGGTTCCTACCCGGCGTTCTTCATGTCTGGCTTCAGAACGGTGAATGCCCTCAAAGGCAGGCTGGGCAACAATTTTGGTACTGCTTCGTTCCGGAAGGCGCTGGTGTCTTTCCAGTTCACGGCGGCCATTGTGCTGATAGCCGTTTCACTGGTATGCTGGCTGCAAATGCGGTTCATGCAGCAGAAAGACCTGGGTTTCCAGAAAGACCAGGTGCTGACCTTTCACCTGCACAGCCAGGCCATGCGCAACAGCGTGGCGGCCATCAAGGCGGAGCTGAAAAAGAGCCCGCACATCGAAAGCGTGGCTTCTTCCAGCAACCCCATTGGCCGGAACAACATTGGTTCCAACGGCTTCAGGGCGGAGAAAGACGGCAAGTTTGAAGTAGCCTCCCTCATTACGCAGAACTTTAAAGTAGACGAAGATTTTATAGCCACCATGGGCCTGAAACTGCTGGAAGGCCGCAATTTCACGCACACAGACCGTTATACCGGCATGCTGGTGAATGAAACGATGGTGAAGGAAATGGGCCTGCAAAACCCTGTTGGCAAGCGGGTGCAGTTTACGGCAGACAGTGTGCGGGAGCGCCGCATCATTGGTGTGGTGAAAGACTTTCATATTTATTCCCTCCAGCATAAAATAGCGCCCGTAGCCCTGATGATGCCGCCCAGCCCGTCATGGGAAGATAACCTGTACGTGCGCCTGCAGAAGGGGCATATTCCCGAAGGGCTGCGGCATATTGAAAAAGTATATGCGCAGTTCGAAAAGAACTACCCGCTGGAAGCGCATTTTATTGACGATGACTTTGCCCGGCAGTACCATTCGGAGCAGGCGCAGGGCCGCGTGTTCGTAGTGTTTACGGCGCTGGCCGTTTTTATAGCCTGCCTGGGCCTGTTCGGGCTGGCCGCTTTCACGGCGGAGCAGCGTACCCGGGAAATAGGCATCCGCAAGGTGCTGGGCGCTTCCGCCGCCGATATTACCGGCATGCTCTCCCGCGATTTCCTGAAGCTGGTGCTGCTCTCCGCGCTGCTGGCCATTCCCCTGGCCTGGTGGATGACGGGCATGTGGCTGGAAGACTTTGCCTACCGCATTTCCCTCCACTGGTGGATGTTTGCGCTGGCCGGCGGACTGGCCTTGCTGGTGGCCCTGGCCACGGTAGGGTACCAGGCCCTGCGGGCGGCGCTGGCCAACCCGGTGGTTAGCCTGCGGTCTGAATAATCCTTATTTTTATAGGGTTATGCTCATCAAGGAACGTCACCTGCAGGGCATGCTGCAGGGAAAAATAACGCTGGCCTTCCGCAAATGGAACCGGCCCACCGTAAAAACAGGCGGCCAGCTTACCACAAAGGCCGGCGTACTGGCCATTGACGCGGTAGACGTGGTAACGGCGCGCGGCATCACGGAAGCGGAAGCCCTGCAAAGCGGCTTCCCGTCTAAAGCCGCCCTGCTGGCGGAGCTGGCCAAACACGCCGGGGAAAAGCTCTACCGCGTCCGCCTGCGCTACGCCGGAGAAGACCCCCGCATTGCCCTCCGCGAAAACAGCGAGGTATCTGAACAGGAAACCGCCGTCATTCTCAAAAAACTGCGGCACATAGATGCCCGCAGCATATACGGGCCGTGGACCAAAAGGGTCATGGGCCACATAGACCGCTACCCCCAGACCAAAGCGGGCGATATGGCGGTGGATATGAACATGGACAAAGAGTGGCTGAAGGTCAACATCCGCAAGCTGAAAGCCCTGGGCCTCACAGAAAGCCTGCACCCCGGTTACCGGTTAAGCCCGCGGGGAGAGGTGCTGCTGGCGGCTTTCAAGCGGATGGGGTAGAAGGGGGCGCGCTCCCCCGGCAGTAGCCGCCCCGCCTGTCATTTCCGGCTTTTTAAAACCGAATATTATCCCTAGTTTAGGCCGTTAACAAAATCTTATTATGCCTGCACAACAGCGAAAAAAACAGTGGATATCCATCCTGGCGGGATGTATTTGCCTGCCCATGGCCCTGTCTGCACAGCAGAGTGCCTCCAGGTTCAATGCCTACGAAGCCTTTCAACCGGTGTTTTATGCATCCGAAGGGAACAACATCCGCACCGCCAGCGGACGGCCCGGTACAAAGTACTGGCAAAACGAAGCGGACTACAAAATTGACGTGACGTTTGATGATGTAAAGGAACATATCAGCGGCGCCGTGGTGATCACCTACAAGAACAACAGTCCGGAAAACCTGCCGTTCCTCTGGCTGCAGCTGGACCAGAATATCTACAAACCCGATTCGCGCGGGGCGGCCGTAACGCCCGTTACCGGCGGCCGCTGGGCCAACCGCAATTTCAACGGCGGCTACACCATTGGCGGCGTTTCCCTGCTCACCGCGGGTAAAGAACAGTCCGCCCGGCACGAAGTGATAGACACCCGCATGCGCATAGACCTGCCGCAGCCGCTGAAGGCGGGCGGCGGCGTTATACAGGTGAAAGTGAAGTTCGCGTTCAATATTCCGCAGTACGGAACAGACAGGATGGGCATTCTGCCTACCAAAAACGGCAAGGTGTTCGAAATAGCGCAGTGGTACCCCCGCATGTGCGTGTTTGACAATGTGCTGGGGTGGAATACGCTCCCGTACCTGGGCCAGGGTGAATTTTACCTGGAGTATGGGGATATCGAATATTCCATCAACGCCCCCGCCAGCCACATTGTAGTAGGTTCCGGCCTGCTCCTCAACCCGGCTGAAGTGCTCACCCCGCAGCAGCTGCAACGTTACAAACAGGCGCAGCAAAGCGATAAAACGGTCATGCTGCGCGATGTGGGCGAGGTAACGGACCCGGCTACACGCCCGCGCAGGGAGCGCCTCACCTGGAAGTTCAAATGCGCCAACACCCGCGATGTGGCCTGGGCTTCTTCCAGCGCTTTTGTATGGGATGCCGCCCGCATTAACCTGCCTGCCGGCAAAAAAGCGCTGGCCATGAGCGCCTATCCCGAAGAAAGCGCGGGAGACTCCGCCTGGCGCCGTTCTACCGAGTTCGTGAAAGGCTGTATTGAACATTATTCTGAAAAATGGTATCCCTATACGTACCCCGTAGCGGTGAACGTGGCGGGCATAGTAGGCGGTATGGAATACCCCGGCATCGTGTTCTGCTCCGCCCGCTCCCAGAAGGCCGGCCTCTGGGGCGTTACCAACCACGAGTTTGGCCACAACTGGTTCCCCATGATAGTGGGCAGCAACGAAAGGAGCTTTGCGTGGATGGACGAAGGTTTCAACACGTTTATCAACGGTATTGCGGACAAGGCCTTTAATAACGGCGAGTTCGACCGCAAGTCGAGAGACCGCCATGCCATGAGCCGCACCATGTTCTATGACTCCGCCAGTGCCATCATGCACCGGGCAGACGTGATCCAGAACAGGAGCCTGGGCATACTGGCCTACTACAAACCCGCCATGGGCCTTGACCTGCTGCGGGAAGAAGTACTGGGAGAAGAGCGGTTCGACAAGGCGTTCAGGTATTACATAGACAACTGGGCCTTCAAACATCCCACCCAGTGGGACTTTTTCCGCGCCATGGAAAATGCCGCCGGTGAAAGCCTTGACTGGTTCTGGCGCGGCTGGATCATCAACAACTGGAAGGTAGACATGGCCGCGCAAGGCGTTACCTACGCCAATGACACCACCGCTATTGTCAGCATTGCATGTTTAGAACAGCTGCCCATGCCTGTAACGGTAGAGATCAAAACTACAGACGGCAAATCTGACCGGGTGAAACTGCCGGTAGAAGTATGGCAAACCGGCGGGGTCAAGCAGTTCCGCCATACCCTGCCCGCCGGTATCAAAATTGAAAGCGTAACAGCAGACCCTGACAAGCGCCTGCCTGACGTGAACAGCACCAACAACACCTGGAACAGACCGGAGTAGCTACCCGCTGCACAAGATGTTTACATTGTTGTTTACAACTATATCATTCCGCCCGGCCGCCCGGTTGCCCATAACGGCAACAGGGCGGCCGGTTTTTTTTAGCTACAGGGTGTTTCTGGCCCCATTTGGCTGCTTTATTACAATTTTGAGGCAAGGGTACGTTTTGGTAAAATATAGCAGCAATAGCCCCTTAAACGGGCTTTTTGCGTGAACCGCCCCCAAACCTGCTGACATCCTCCTGCCATCCTTCGGTGATCCTTCGGTGGTGTTCGGTGTGGGTACGGCTTTGAGGGTGTTTAACCGAAGGTTGACCGAAGGATCACCGAACCATGGCCGAAGGTTCGAAAAGATTATACAAATGCACATTATTGTGCAATTAATGTCAATATAAAACAATATACCAAAGGCAGCCTCCCGTACCCGAACAGTTCCTTTTTTAATGTTATATCCCCCTAAATCGTTATATTCACGAGCACACCCACGTCCAAATTCCATGTTAAGAAGTTGCATCCTGGTTTCGCTGCTGCTTTCCCTGCCGTGGTTTTCCTATGCGCAGCGGCAACCTGTACAGTTTTCGGGCCTCAACATCCACGCCGGCCTTTCCAACAACCAGGTGAACTGCATTCATAAAGATGCCAAAGGGTTTTTATGGTTCGGCACCATGAGCGGCCTCAACCGGTACGACGGCAGCAACTTCCGGGTGTTCCGCCACAGCCTCTCTGATTCCCTTTCCCTCAGTGACGATTATATCACCCATATTTTTTCCCTGCCAGACCACCGCCTGTTCATCAAGACCCGCAACGGGGATAATCTCTATGACCCGGTAAAGGAACAGTTCACCAACGCCGCTCCCTGGCTGCAGGCCGCCGGTATGCCCGCCGTGGGCGTCAGCAGCGTACTGAAGGCGGGCGGCCGCTGCTGGGTGGCCTATGCGGATTCCGGCCTGTACAGGCTCGAAGCGGATGGCCGCGCCCGGCGGATAGCATTGCCGGGTGGAGAAGCGGCGGTGGCAGACATGAAAATGTACGGCACGGATTTCCTGTACGTGCTCCTGTACAATGGCGGCCTGCTGAAGCTGGATGCGCGTACCGGCAGTATTGTACAGCATACCGGCGTGCTGCGTAAATATGTTGCCGCGCGCCCGCTTACACTGCAGCTTTTTGTGGATGCGGCAAAAGAGCTGTGGGTGTACATGCCCGGTATAGACTTTGGCGTACTGTACCTCAACCCGCAGACCGGCGCGGTCAAACAGGTATCCCGCCGCCAGGGCATCCTTAACAACGATATTGTGAACAGCGTGATACAGGATGAGCACGGCACCATGTGGATAGGCACAGACCATGGCGGCATCAACCTCGTAGATAAAAAAGATTTTTCTTCTACCTTCCTCACCAACCAGCCGGACGATGTAAAAAGCGTGGCGGAAAACGCTATCTATGCGCTCTACCGCGATGATCAGGGCATCATCTGGTGCGGCACCTATAAAAGAGGCATCAGCTATTACGCGGAAAACAAGATGAAGTTCACCCTGTACCGCAACAAGCAGGCGGGCAAAGGGCCGGGGCTGAGTTATAACGATATCAACTGTTTTGCGGAAGACAAAAAAGGCAACATCTGGATAGGCACCAACGGCGGCGGGCTGGTCTATTTTGACCGCCAGGCCGGCACCTTCCGCCAGTTCAAACATAACGCCGCCGATGATAACAGCCCCAGCAACGATGTTATCATCAGCCTGTACGCAGACCACGGGGACAATCTATGGATAGGCTATTACTTCGGCGGCATGGACTTTTACAACCACAGCCGCTTCAACCACTACCGCCATTCCGAACAAGACCCCAACAGCCTGTCTAACAAAACCGTCTGGAAAATTTACCGGGACAAACGGAACAACTTCTGGGTAGGCACGCTGGGCGGCGGGCTGGACAGGTTTGACCCCAGCAACGGCATCTTTTATCATAACAATATCAGCCTGCCCAATTCCGTACACTCCAACTTCATCAGCGCATTGGCGGAAAGCCCCAACGGCGATCTCTGGATTGCCACCGCTTATGGCATAGATATCATGGACAAGGAGAAAGGCACTTTCACGCACCTGCTGCACAGCACCCACAACCTCAGCAACGACAACGTGACCTCGCTCCACTGCGACAGTTACGGCAACATGTGGGCCGGCACCCGCGAGGGGTTGAACGTATACAACGCCAAAACCGGCAGCTTCCGTTCTTTCCGCATTGAAGACGGGTTGCCGGACAATAACATCAACAGCATCCTGGAAGACAATAACCGCCAGCTATGGGTCAGCACCTCCAACGGCCTGAGCCGCATTACCGTAGAGCAGGACCACAACGGCATCCACATCCATTGCCGCAATTATGATGAAGACGATGGCCTGCAGGGCCGGGCCTTCAATGTAAGCGCGGGCTTCCGGCTGCGCTCCGGCGAGCTGCTGTTTGGCGGGGCGGACGGGTTCAACATTTTCAACCCGGCAGACATGCGGCAGAACCAGCATGAACCGGTGCTGGTGTTCACCGGCCTGCACATTTCCAACAAACCCGTGGCAGTGGGCGAAAAGCGGCAAAACCACGTAGTGCTGCCCGCGGCCTTGCCGGAAACACCCGCTATTACCCTGCGCCACCACGAGAACGATTTTGCTATAGACTTTGCCGCCCTCAATTTCATCAACACCCACAAGAACCGCTACGCTTACCAGCTGGAGGGATTCAATAAAGAATGGGTGACCACGGACGGCAAAACCCGCCGCATTGCCTATACCAACATCAACCCCGGCGAGTACGTGCTGCATCTCAAGGCCGCCAATGAAGACGGGGTCTGGAACGAAGAAGGGATCTCGCTGCGCATCCGCATACTGCCGCCCTTCTGGAAAACCACGTGGGCGTACCTGCTGTACGCTGTATTGGCCCTGGCGCTGCTGCTGTTTGCCCGTAAAATGACCATCAACCGCGCCCACCGCCGCTTTGCGCTGCAGCAGGAGCGGAGGGAAGCACAGCGCCTGCATGAGCTGGACATGATGAAGATCAAGCTGCTCACCAATGTGAGCCACGAGTTCAGAACGCCCGTGTCCCTCATTTTATCCCCCATAGAAGAAATGATCAAACAGGCCCGGGACCCGGAAGAAAAACAGCGCTTCCAGCTGATACGCCGCAACGCCCGCCGCCTGCTGAACCTGGTGAACCAGTTGATGGACTTCCGGAAAATGGAGCTGCAGGAGCTGAAACCCGCCCCGGCCCCGGGAGACCTGATGGCCTTTGTGCAGGAAACGGCAGACTCCTTCACAGACCTGGCGGAGCGCAAGGGCGTGACCTTCAGTTATCATACCAACTGCACCAAACTGCCCGCGCTGTTTGACCACGACAAGATGGAGCGCATTCTTTTCAACCTGCTCTCCAACGCCTTCAAGTTCACGCCGGGAGGCGGCGCCGTCAGCGTAACGGCCAATGTGACCGGCCAGTGGCTGGATATCAGCATACAGGATACCGGCATCGGCATACCCGAAGAGCGGCAGGAAAAAATATTCGAACGGTACTTCCAGCTGCACAACCCCGGCACCTTTGTGAGCCACGGCAGCGGTATTGGGCTGGCTATTACCAAAGAGTTCGTAAAGCTCTGCAATGGCCACATTTCCATATACAGTAAAGAGAACGAAGGCACTACCTTCAGCCTGCGCTTTCCGGTGGCGCGGGCAGGGCAGGAGGGTGTGGCGGATGGTACGGCCGGAGCGGAGGAACTGCGGGGCGCCATTTTGGGCCGGTCTATGCCCGGCGGATTGGCCGGGCCAGCCGGCGGCACGGATGAGATGCTGCCCGGCGCGGCGGGCCTGACCCCGGGAGCGGCGGCCCCGCATACGGAAGCGCCTGCCGTTCATGACCACCAGGCTGCTGCCCGCCTGGCAGACAAACGCAAACGGAAAAAACAGTGCGTTTTGCTGGTGGAAGACAATGACGATTTCCGTTTCTACCTCAAAGACAACCTCAGGGAATGGTATGATATTGCGGAGGCCGCCAACGGGGCGGAAGGCTGGCAGAAAACCCTGGAGCGGCTGCCAGACCTGGTGGTGAGCGATGTGGACATGCCGGTAATGGACGGGCTGGAACTGTGCAGGAAGATCAATGCCGATGCCCGCACCCGCCAGATACCCGTTATACTGCTCACCGCCATGGCGGCGGAAGATGCGCAGCTGAAAGGCCTGGAAACCGGCGCGGCAGACTATATGGTGAAGCCCTTCAACTTCGAGATCATGCTTTCCCGCGTGCGCAACCTGCTGGCCCGGCAGGCGCCCGTACAACTGGTGATACCCCGGCCCGAAGCCCCGCAGGAAGCCGCGCTCACGGCAGACGACAAGTTCATGCGCCGCGCCCTCGAAATTGTGGAAAAGCACCTGTCAGACGCCGGTTTTTCCGTTGAAATGCTCAGCCGGGAGCTGTGCATGAACCGCGTATCTGTATATAAACGCATTTTTGCCCTCACCGGGCATTCTCCCATAGAATTTATCCGTACCATACGCCTGCAGCATGCCGCCCGCCTGCTGAGCCAAACGGAAATGAACATTACCGAAGTGGCGTATGAGGTGGGCTTCAACAACCCGAAATACTTTGCCCGGTATTTCAAGATAGCGTACAACATGCTGCCCTCGGCCTACGCGTCCGCCATGCGGAAGTAGGCCGTACGTGCCGGAGAGGATGTTGCATGTGCAGGCAAGCGCCCGCATATAGCGAACCGGCCATGCGGAAGCAGGCAGTACGTGCCGGAGAGGATGGCGTATGAGCAGGCAAGCGCCCGCATATAGCGAACCGGCCATGCGGAAGCAGGCAGTACGTGCCGGAAAGGATGGCGTATGTGCAAGCAAGCGCCCGCATATAGCGAACCGGCCATGCGGAAGCAGGCCGCACGTGCCGGAGAGGATGGCGTATGAGCAGGCAAGCGCCCGCATATAGCACACCGGCCTGCAAGCGGCCGCCGGTTTTCCGGCTTGTGGCGGTGATCCGCCAAACGCCCTGCAGTGGCCATTTCGTACCCTGCCGGGCAACAAATGATACCCTTCAAATAAACATTTGGTCCATACCGGGCAACATTCCGTCCGGGATAATAAACATACGCCGCCCCGGGGTATGAGAACGGCTGCCTAGCTTTAGCTCCTATGAAATAACAACCAAAGTCGTTACTCAAGATTCCACATTCCACTCAAAAACTAATTGCTACGTATGAAAAAAAACAGTTTTGCAGTAAGACTATGCCTGCTATTATGGGCCATGGTCTTCACCTGGCTGGCTACCCTGCCGGTGTATGCACAAAACGCCACGTCTACAGCCCGCAAGATCACCGGCACCGTTACGGACCAGGCTACCGGCAGGCCGGTGCCAGGGGCTACCGTAGTGGTCAGGGGCTCCACCAACGCGGTGGTGACCGATGCCAATGGCCACTTCAGCATTGCCGCTGAAACGGGGCAGGTGATCGGCATTTCCTTTATCGGTTTTGCCACCCGGGAGCTGAAAGTGGGCAGCTCCGGTGTGATGAACGTAAGCCTGGAAACAGACTACCGCATTTTAAATGATGTGGTGGTGGTAGGCTACGGCAAAATGAAGAAAACGGACCAGAGCAGCGCCCAGGTCTCCATCACCTCCGCAGACATCAACAGAACGGTGAACACCACTATAGACCAGGCCATCCAGGGCCGCGCGGCCGGTGTGTACGTGACCCAGAACTCCGGGCAGCCGGGCGGGGGCCTTTCCGTGGTGATTCGCGGGGTGAACACCCTCAGCGGCACCAATGAGCCGCTGTACGTAATAGATGGCGTGCAGCTGCAGCCCGCCACCGTGTCTTACGGCGCCACCAGCTCCATCAACCCCTTGGCCGGCATCAACCCCTCCGATATTGAGTCTGTGGAGATCCTGCAGGGGCCTTCCGCCACCGCGGTGTACGGCTCCCGCGCCACCAACGGGGTAGTGCTGGTCACCACCAAAAGAGGCAAGGCCGGGCAACTGAAGGTGAGCTATAATTATTTATACTCCCAGCAAGACAAACCGGACGACCTGCCTACCATGACGCTGCAGCAGTTCGCCATCATGAACAATGAAATTGCCGCCATCCTGGGCCGCACCCCCACGGCGGAATTTGCCAACCCCTCCGTGCTGGGCGCCGGCACCAACTGGCAGGATGCCCTGTTCAAAACAGCGCCCCTGCAAAAACACCAGCTCTCCATGAGCGGCGGCAACAATAACACCACCTACTACCTGGGCGGTGAATATTTTGACCAGGAAGGGGTGGCCATCGGCTCCAGCTTTGACCGGTATTCTTTCCGTCTCAACCTGGACAACCAGGCTTTCAAATGGCTGAAACTGAGCACCTCGCTCAATTTTTACCAGACAAAGGAAAAGCTGGCCTCCACCAGCGAAGATGTGATCCGCAACGCCATCAACCTGGCCCCCAATATTCCCGTAAAGAACCCTGACGGCAGCTGGGGCGGCGCTACCGAGAACGAGTACGGCAGCAACGCCAAGTTTGCCCCGCTCAACCCCGTGGCCATTGCCAGCCTGGTGAGCAACCAGCTGAAAAGGACCGGCGGCCTGGGCGGCCTCTCCGCGGATGTGAACATCATCAAAGGCCTGGTGTTCCGCACCAGTTTCAACGGCAACTTTGAATATGCGGACGGCAGCAAGTTCACCCCCACCTACCGCCTGGGCTACAATGCCAATGAGAAGGCCAGCCTGAGCGTTACCAGCAACCGCAATTTTTACTGGAACCTCAACGAACTGTTGCAATACAATACAGACATCGGCAAACACAGCATTGGCGTAATGGCCAGCCACGAGGCGCAGGCCTGGAACTACCAGAACTTTTCCGCCACGCGCGTAGGTTTTGCCAGCAACGAGATACCCTCCATCAACCTGGGCGATGCGCTGGGCCAGACCACCGGCAGCTCCAAAGGCTCCGGCGCCCTGGAATCGTGGCTGGGCCGCATCAACTATTCTTATGACAATAAATACATCCTGCAACTGGCCGGCCGTGCAGACGGTTCCTCCAACTTCGGGCCGGAGAACAAGTGGGGGTATTTCCCGTCTGTATCAGCCGCCTGGCGCATTTCGCAAGAACCGTTCATGCGCAGCCTTACTTTTATCAGCGACCTGAAGATACGCGCCGAATATGGCACCACCGGCAACAACGGCAGCGGCGGCGCGCAGTATTCCGCGCTCAACTCCGTTACCACGCCCTGGGGCGCGGGTTTCCGCACCGGGCAGTATGGCAACGCGGGGCTGAAATGGGAATCTACCGAAACGCAGAACATTGGCCTGAACATAAGCCTGTTCAAAGACAGGGTACAGCTGGAAGGCGATTATTATATCCGGAAAACAGATAACCTGCTGATGCCGAACCCGCTGCCCGCTTACATGGGCACGCAGGGAGAAGGGGGTATCAACCCGCCCATTGTGAACATCGGCGCCATGGAGAACAGGGGCTTCGGCATTACGCTCAACACGGTGAACATAGACAACCGGAACGGTTTCACCTGGCGCAGCAACTTCAATATCTCCTCTTTCAAAACAAAGATCACCCAATTCTATTCAGACGCGGCCTTCCTTTCCCGCTCCGCCTGGTATATGAACAACTTCACCTCCCGTTCCGCCATTGGCCAGGCGCCCTGGATGTTCTGGGGCTACATAGCGGAAGGTGTTTTCCAGTCTGAAGAAGAGATCAATAAAAGCGCTATTCCCGCACAGGCAGATGGCTCCCGCCTGCCGGTCAACAGGGATGCCGGCGTTTGGGTGGGAGATATCAAGTACCGGGACCTGAACGGCGATAACATCATAGACTCCCGGGACCAGACCTACATCGGCAACCCCTGGCCCAAGCTCACTTTCGGTTTTACCAACACTTTCGCCTACAAGGGCTTTGACCTGAGCATACTGGTTACCGGGGCGCAGGGCAATGATATTTTCAATTACCTCGCTTATGACAACACCCAGCCCAACAACATCAACCTGGGCCGCAACCTGCTGCGCGATGCGTTCAGCTATGCCCGCGTAACGGCAGACGGGAAGCTGGAAAACCCCGGCACCACCGTACCCCGTATTGTAGGCAGCGACATCAACGGCAATGGCAACCGCTTTACCAATCTTTTTGTGGAAGATGGTTCCTACATCCGCATCAAAAACGTACAGCTGGGTTACAACATCCCCGGCGCCCTGCTACGCAAACAGAACGTAGTGAAGGGCGTGCGGCTCACCGTGGGGGCGCAGAACCTTTTCACGTTTACGAAGTACAAAGGTTTTGACCCCGAGGTGGGCGCTTACCTGGGCAAGGAAGTGCAGCTCAACAGCCAGCTCATAGCGGTAGACGCCGGGCGGTACCCGCTTACGCGTTTGTATACGGCCAGCATTGGCGTTGATTTTTAATGCAGAAAAAACTACATCATGAACAAGCTCAAATATACCAGATACATCATAGCGTTGGCCGGCCTCATTTTGCTGGGCGCCTGCAGCAAGGAATTTCTCAACCGGCCGCCTGAAGACGCCATTGTAGACGTGAACTTCTACAAAACGCCGGAGCAGGTGCTGGCCGGCACGGCGCCGCTGTACAACATTGTATGGTTTGCGTATAACGACAAGGCCTCCCACGGCCTGGGAGACGGCAGGGGCGGCGTGCTCATGTCAGGCTCCTACCAGGTGGAGAACATCCGCATGCAAACTACCGATGTAACAGGGGAAGTATATACCTCGTGGACATCTTTCTTCAACGTGGTGGCACAGTCTAACATGATCATCAACAACCTCACCAAATACACCGCCCCCTCCGTGTCTGAAGCGGCCAAACAGGCGGGTATTGCGGAAGGCCGTTTCATGCGCGCGGTAGCTTATTCCTACCTGGTGCAGAACTGGGGGCCGGTGCCCATCATCACGGACAATAACACCCTGCTCACAGATACCTCCATTACCCGCAACACCGTTGAGACCGTGTGGGAGTTCATTATCCGCGACCTGCGTTTTGCCGCGGAATACCTGCCGCCCGCGCCCGCCCTTAAAGGCCGCCTTACCAAATGGGCCGCCAAAGGCATGCTGGCCAAAATGTTCCTCACCCGCGCCGGCGTTAGCGGCACGCGCAACCAGGCAGACCTGGACAGTGCCGCCAAATACGCGCTGGACGTGATCGAGAACAGCGGCGCCCGGCTGATGACCAACTACGAAGACCTCTTCCTGATGAAGAACAACAACAACACCGAAAGCCTTTTTGCGCTGCAATGGAAATATGACGGGGACTGGGGTACGCAAAACAGCGTGCAGGCCTTCCTGGCCTACGGCTCGGAGATCACCGGTTTTGGAGACGGCTGGGGCGGGGACCTCGGCGGCTCGCTGGACATGCTGAAGATGTACACCCCGGCAGACAAGCGGCTGAAGGCCACCTTTATGCTGCCCGGCACGCATTACAGCTACATCCACCAGTCTGTAGACGATCCCGCCAACCCCGGCAAAAAGATCATACAGGAACTACAGGTACCCTGGAACTATGTAGGCACGGAACGTTACAATACCCGCGCCTGGGTGAAGAAGTACGTAGTGGGCCGGCCGGAAGACAATGACGGCAAGGTAACGCAGCAGCATACGGAAATCAACACCTACATGCTGCGGCTGGCAGACCTCTACCTCGTATACGCGGAGGCCAAACTGGGTACCGCCGCTTCTACGGCAGACCCGCAGGCGCTGCAATACTTCAACGCCGTGCGCACCCGCGCGGGGCTGCAGGGAAAAGCGCTCATCACGGAAGAAGATATTTTTAATGAACGCAAGCTGGAGCTGGCCATGGAAGGGCAGGCCTGGTACGATGCGGTGCGCATGCACTATTACAACCCCGCCAAAGTGCTCAACATGCTGAGCAACCAGGACAGGGGCACCTACCGCGTAGTACCCAACTCGGCCACTTTTGCCACTTCGTGGACCATCACCTCAGACACGCCGGCCTATTACCCGGTAACGGAAAGCAACTTTTACCTGCCCTACCCGGCAGTGGAACTGGCCGCCGCGCCCAACCTGCGCAAGCCGCCCGTGCCTTATGAGTTTTAATGCCTAAAAAAGAAAATTATGCGTCAACATACCAGTATTGCATTCCTGCTATTATGCCTGCTTTGGGCGGCCTGTTCCAAAGACAATGACTTCAGCGGCCCGCCGGTGGTACGGGCGGTCAGCCTGCTGGACTCCGCCCGGCAAGACAGTGCCTTTACCCGCGCCCTGCCCGGCACCCTGGTGCTGATCACGGGCGATAACCTGGGAGGTATCACCAGTATCTCCTTCAACGGTTTGCCGGCCTACTTCAATCCAACGTACAATACCCACACCCACGTTATACTCACCATCCCTGACAATGCGCCCACAGAAGCCACAGACCCCGGCGTGCCCAACGAGATACACATTGTGACCACGCACGGGGAAACACGGTACTCTTTTGCGGTAGACATTCCGCCGCCCTCTATTGCCTACATCTCCAATGAGAACGCGCAGCCCGGAGATTCCCTGATCATTGTCGGCTCCAGCCTGTGGCTGATAGACAAGATCACCTTCCCCGGCGGCCGCGAAGTAACGGCGCTTGCCGGAGATGTGGCCGGCACGTGGGTAGGGATGATCATGCCAGACCTGGGAACAGACACGGGGCGCATCACTATCCAGGCCAAATACGGCACCGTCAGCTCCCACGGCCCGCTCAACGACCACCAGAGCGCCAACCTGCTCAGCAATCTCACAGAAAAGCCGGAAGAAGGTGAAACGCCGGTGTTCAACTGGGCCTGGTGGGGCGCCAACCGCACCAACGATGGAGCGCTTTTCCCCGGCGCCCGCGGTTATTACCTGCAGAACATCTTTGGCGGCGTAGGCGCTAACGACGGCGCCTGGTGGAACGGCAACCGCTCCGGCAACTTCAACGAAGTGCAGCGTTTTACGCCCGCCGTGTTAACGCAGCAGGCCGCCAACTACGCGCTGAAATTTGAAGTGAACACCAAAGAACCGTGGACGAACGCCATTTGCGTACTGCGCTTCAACGACGGCCCTACCACCTTTGCCTACCGCTTTATGCCGTTCAACAGCGAGCCGGGGCAAACGTTCCACACGGAAAACAAATGGCGCACCATTACGGTGGTACTGTCAGAATTTAAATCCACCGCAGACGGGATAGAAGGCATGGGCGCCAACGCCGTGGCCATGAGCGATGTGGTAAAATCAGACGGCAAGGTGGCCTTTGGCTACCGCTTTATTGCGGGAGACACGCCTATAGAAGTGTTCAACACCGCGTTCGATAATTTCAGAATCATAAAGATCAGGTAATGGTAAAAATAGCTAGTGGTTTGTTGTTAAGCGTGGTGTTTACAACAGTGATGGCATGTAATAAAAAATCGGCGGAAAAGTATAACGGGAGCGATACTTCAGGAACGGTAACCGCCGTTCCTGACCCCGCCGTGGCGCCCTCCATCGGGTTTTTTATGGACAGCTGGGCGGAAAAAAAGTTTACGGCGCCGCCCTACAGTGACAAGGAGCCGCCCCCGGACGCGGCCCATACCGTAACGGTAGATGCTTCTACCATTGTTACCAAAGTTTCCCCCGCGCTGTTCGGCAACAACAGCAACATCTACATGGGCCAGATGGTAACGGAGCCGCTGCTGCTCAACCACCTGAAAGCGCTCAACCCCGGTATTGTCCGCTTCCCGGGCGGCAACCTGAGCAGCCTGTTTTTCTGGAACGCCGTGCCCGGCAGCCACCCCGCAGACGCGCCAGACCAGCTGCCAGACGGAGAAGGGACACTGGCGGACGCCGGTTACTGGTACGGTGGCAATACAGACGGGTGGACGCTGGCCGTAGCCAATTATTACAAGATGCTGGCGCAAACCGGCAACGAGGGCATCATCACCATCAACTACGCCTATGCGCGGTACAGCACCGCCGCGGACCCCGTGGCCGCCGCCGCCCACCTGGCGGCTGAATGGGTGCGGTTTGACAAAGGGCGCACGCGGTACTGGGAAATAGGCAACGAAAGCAACGGCGTATGGCAGGCCGGCTACCGCATAGACGTTACAAAGAACAAAGACGGCCAGCCGGAGGTCATCTCCGGCGATCTCTACGGCCGCCACTTCAAAGTGTTTGCAGACTCCATGCGCAAAGCGGCCGCGGAACTGGGTAAAACCATTTACATCGGCGCGCAGCTGCTGGAGCATGAACCGGCGATATGGGCCACCGCCACGGATAAACAGTGGAACGCCGGTGTGCTGAAACAGGCCGCCGGTGCGGATTATTTTATTGTACACAGTTACTTTACGCCCTACAACACCAATTCCAACCCGCCTGAAATACTGGCTTCCGCGGATGCGGTTACCAAAGCCATCCTGGATTATGTTACCGCGGCATCCACCGCCGCGCAGGTACCCATGAAACCGCTGGCGCTCACGGAATGGAACATTTTTGCCACCGGCTCGCAGCAGATGGTATCCCAGGTGGCCGGTATGCACGCGGTGCTGGTACTGGGCGAACTGATGAAAAACAAATACGGCATGGCCGCCCGCTGGGACCTGGCCAACGCCTGGGAAAACGGTAACGATCATGGCCTTTTCAGCCAGGGAGAACCAGCCTCCGGCGAAACCAAATGGACGCCGCGCCCGGCTTTTTATTACCTCTATTACTTCCGCAAAATGTTTGGTGACCGGCTGGTGAACGCCGAAGTGAGCGGCGCCAATGCTAACATCAGCGCCTATGCTTCCACGTACAGCTCCGGCGAAACAGGGCTGGCGCTGGTGAACAAGGGCACGGTAACCCGCAACGTGGAGCTGGCTTTTCGCAACTTCAGGCCGGGCAAACGGTACTATTGGTATGTGCTCACGGGGGGAGATGGCGGCGCCGGTTTTTCCCGCAAGGTGCTGGTGAACGGGCAAGGCCCCGCAGGCGCGGCGGGCGGGCCGGAAGGGTATGCGGGGCTGAAGGCATGGTCTGCGCCGGTAGGGGAACGCATCAGGCTGGCGCTGCCGCCTATGTCTGTGGTGTTTGCGGTGGTGGAGGATTAAATGCCCGCGCCTTTTGTTTTTGCACGGGCCTGCACAAATGCTGAAGGGAGTGACATAACGGGGGCCGGGTCAGGGAACAGCAAGCTGGCCTCACCCCACCCAGGAAACGATCTCTTCCAGGTATTGCCGGTCTGTTTCGTCAAACGTGTTCAGTTCCGTGCTGTCAACATCCAGCACGCCGGCCACTTCGCCGTTGCGGAAAACCGGCACTACAATTTCAGAGCGGGAGAGGCTGCTGCAGGCAATGTGGCCGGGAAATTTCTCCACGTCAGGCACAATGAGGGTTTTAGCCTGCTGCCAGGCCGTGCCGCATACGCCCTTGCCGTAACGGATGCGGGTACACGCTACCGGCCCCTGGAAGGGCGCCAGTACCAGTTCATTGTTTTTGACGAGGTAAAAGCCCACCCACAGCCAGCCGAACTGTTCTTTCAGCGCGGCGGTGATGTTGGCCAGGTTGGCCGTCTGGTCAGGCTCCCCGGTGATCAGTGCCTTGATCTGCGGGAGCAGAGCGGTATATTGTTCGGCTTTGGTGCCTTTGGCGATGGTGAGATCTTCTGCCATAGTGATAAAGAAATAATGCCACGAAGCAGCCGTGGCGATATAAAAAAAGTGTACCGGGTCCCTGGCACACTTCTCCGTTTATTACAAAAATCCTAGTTCGAGCTTGGCTTCTTCACTCATCATGTCTCGCGTCCAGGGCGGGTCAAAGGTGAGCCTTACGTCTGCGCCGCCTATGCCGGGAATGGCCAGCAGCTTGTTGTTTACCTCTTCCATAATGCTGCCGGCCACTGGGCAACCGGGAGCCGTGAGGGTCATGATCACCAGCACGTTGTTGTTATCTCCTACCTCTATCTTGTATACCAGCCCCAGGTCAAAGATATTTACCGGTATTTCCGGGTCGTATACGGTGCGCAGTGTTTCTTCTACCTGGTCTCTGAGTGTTGTTTCCATGGTCCGTCAGTTTTGTTGAACGCTTTTAGCCTGGTACCCGATGGCGTACAGCTTGATCTGTTTCAGCATAGACAGCAGGCCGTTGGAACGGGTGGGGGAGAGATGGCTGGTGAGGCCGATGGCGTCAATAAAATAGATATCCGCGTTGGCAATGTCTTTCGGCGCCTGGTGGCTGAGTACCTGTATCATGAGGGCTACCAGTCCTTTGGTGATCACCGCGTCACTGTCTGCCGTGAACACCAGTTTATCTCCCTGCATTTCCGCATGCAGCCATACCTTGCTCTGGCAGCCGCGGATGAGGTTGTCGTCCGTTTTGTATGTCGGGTCTATGAGCGGCAGGTCTTTCCCCAGCTGGATGATGTACTCGTATTTCTCCATCCAGTCTCCAAACACTTCAAAATCAGCTATGATATTATCCTGTTGCTCTTTAATGGTCATTGTATTGTTCCGTTTGGTTTATCCCAGCAAAGTTACGGCTTTTTGCACACCTGCTACCAGGCGGTCTATGTCTGCCGTGGTGTTATACAGCGCCAGGGAAGCCCTTACCGTGCCGGGGCACTCAAAGCGGTCCATCAGCGGCTGGGTGCAGTGGTGGCCCGTGCGCACGGCAATGCCTTGCTGGTCAAGCAGCACGCCCACGTCTGACGGGTGGTGCTGGCCTATCAGGAAGGAGATGGCGCCGGCGCGGTGCCTGGATTCGCCTATCAACCGCAGCTCCGGGATGGTTTTCAGCTGCGCTACGGCGTATTCTGTGAGCTGGTGCTCGTAAGCCTGTATTTTATGAATGCCCAGCTGCGTAACGTAGGCTACGGCCGCGCCAAAGCCGATGGCTTCGCAAATAGCGGGCGTGCCGGCCTCAAATTTCAGCGGCGGCTCTGCGTAGGTGGTCTTTTCGAAGGTAACATGTTTGATCATGTCTCCGCCGCCCTGGTAGGGAGGCAGCTGCTGCAGCCAGCTTTCCTTGCCGTAAAGGATGCCGATGCCGGTAGGGCCGTACACCTTGTGGGCGGAGAGCGCCAGGAAGTCCACATCCAGCTCATGCACCTTGATGGGCGTATGCGCCGCGGCCTGCGCCGCGTCCAGCAGTACGGGAATGCCTTTGGCATGGGCCATGGCAATAATGTCTTTCACCGGGTTGATGGTGCCCAGGGTGTTGCTCACCCAGGCAACAGACACTATTTTCACGCGCGGGTTGAGCATGGCCGCAAAAGTGTCCATGTCCAGCTCGCCCTGGTCCGTTACCGGTATTACTTTCAGGTGGGCTTTCTTTTCTTCGCAGGCCAGTTGCCAGGGCACAATGTTGGAGTGGTGCTCCATGCCGGAAATGATCACTTCGTCCCCCTCATGCAGGAACGCCCTGCGGAAACCGGCGGCTACCAGGTTGATGGCGTCTGTGGTGCCTTTGGTGAACACCACCTCATGATGGTGCGCGCCAATGTAGGCGGCCACCTGGTGGCGTGCGGCCTCGTAAGCGCTGGTGGCTTTCTGGCTGAGCGTGTGTACGCCGCGGTGAACGTTGCTGTTGTACCCGGTGTAATATTCCTGCATGGCGCGGATCACCTGTACCGGCTTTTGCGTGGTGGCCCCGTTATCCAGGTACACCAGCGGGTTGCCGTTCACGGTCTGCTGCAGAATGGGAAATTCGTTCCGGATCAGTTCAACGTCCGGCCAGATAGTATTTTTCGCGGTGGCGGTTTCCATGGTAATTCCTTTTTAGTTGTTAACCGCCGCGCTCAGGTAACGGGTGGCCAGTTGCTCCACCTGTTTGCGCACGGCTGGAATTTTGACCTGGGCGGTAATATCAAAGGCAAATGCTTTTACCAGCATGCTGCGGGCCATGGCATCGCCAATACCGCGGGCTTTCAGGTAAAACAGCGCTTCTTCGCTCACCTGGCCAATGGTGGTGCCGTGGCTGCATTTTACATCGTCCGCAAAGATTTCCAGTTGCGGCTTGGTGTAAATGTTGGCCTCGGGGCTGATCACCAGGTTGTTGTTCTGCTGGAAGGCATTGGTTTTCTGCGCATCTTCATGCACATATATTTTGCCGTTGAAAACGCCGGTGGCTTTGTCCATCAACACCCCGCGGTACAGCTCGTTGCTTTCGCAGTTAGGCATGCGGTGGTCTACGCTGGTATGGTTGTCTACCAGCTGGTTGCCGGTAGCTATGTAGAAGCCGAACAGGTGCGTTTCGGTACGCTCGTCATCCAGCGAAATGTTGAGGTTGTTCCTCACCAGTTCGGATTCAGAGAGCGTGAAAGTGTAATTGTTGTACAGGCTTTTGCCGCGCTGCTGCACCAGCGTCTGGTTAATGAACCGGAGCTGGCCGCCGCCCGTCTGCAGCTGGTAGTGGCTCATTTGCGAGCGCTCTGTGGTCACTGCTTCCACCACGCTGTTCACCACCATGGTACCGCTCCCGTCAAGGCCGGCCGCGGATTCTATGATCTGAATGCTGGCGCCTTCCTGCGCTACCCAGAGGTGGCGCGGGTTTACGAGCAGGCTGCTGGTGTTGTGGTAGAGGTGGATGATGTGCAGGGGTTTTTCCACCTGCGCCTTTGCCTTGGCTTCAATGAAGAGGCCGTTGGTGAAGAAGGCGGTATTGAGCTGGGCAAAGTGATGCTCCGCCAGTTTTTGGCTATTGTTAAAGTGAGCGGTAAAAGCCGGTTCTGCCGCGGCCTCGCTCATTTTGAGCACGGTGGCCTGTTTGGCGGGGGGCAGCTCGGAGAGTTGCGGCTGCAGTTCCCCGTTGAGGAGCACAATGCGGTAAACGTCTGGCAGCAGCAGGCCGGTGGCCTCCAACTGCGCTTCGGTGATGGCAATGGGAGCGGGGAGCTGCAGGGTTTGCAGGCTGCGGAAGAAGGGGATCACGTTGGTGTATTTCCAGTCTTCCACCTTTACCGTGGGGAACCCGCCCAGCGCCTGGAAGCGGTCAAACGCCTCCTTCCGGGCTTCCGGCCATTGCGCGCCGGCCGTCAGGGTGCTGAACTGCGCCGGCAGCGTATCATATAATGATGGTATGTTGCTTGCTATAGTGGTCATGATCTATTGTACAGGTTCTTCTAAACGGATGTCTTCTTTCAGCCAGTCGTAGCCTTTTTCCTCCAGTTCCAGCGCCAGTTCTTTGGTGCCTGATTTCACGATGCGGCCGTTGTAGAGTACGTGTACAAAATCTGGAACAATATATTCCAGCAGGCGCTGGTAGTGGGTGATGATGATGAAGGCATTGTCTTTGCTGCGCAGCTTGTTCACGCCGGCAGATACTACGCGCAGGGCGTCAATGTCCAGGCCGGAGTCCGTTTCGTCCATGATAGCCAGTTTAGGTTCCAGCATGGCCATCTGGAAAATGTCGTTCCGTTTCTTTTCACCGCCGGAAAAACCTTCGTTGAGGGAGCGGTTCATCAGGTTGGCGTCAAACTCCATCAGTTTCTGTTTGCTTTTCAGCATGTCCAGGAACGCTTTGGCCTGCATGGGCGGCTGCCCGTGGTAGGCGCGTATTTCGTTCACTGCCGTTTTAAGGAAGTTGATGTTGGATACACCGGGTATTTCTACCGGGTACTGGAAAGCCAGGAACAGGCCTTCGCGGGCACGTACCTCGGGGCTCATGTCCAGGAGGTCTTTCCCTTCAAACTCCACAGAGCCGTCTGTTACTTCATAGGCTTCACGGCCGGCCAGCACAGAGGCCAGGGAGCTTTTGCCGGAGCCGTTGGGCCCCATGATGGCGTGTACTTCGCCCGCTTTTACATTCAGATTAATGCCTTTCAGAATAGCATTTCCTTCTACTGCAGCATGCAGGTTCTTAATATTGAGCATCTCTTTGTTATTAATAGTTATCCAACACTACCTTCCAGGGTAATGGACAATAATTTTTGCGCTTCCACGGCAAATTCCATGGGCAGCTGGTTTAAAACTTCTTTTGCGTATCCGTTCACGATCATATTCACTGCCTGTTCGCTGTCTATGCCGCGCTGGTTGAGGTAAAACACCTGGTCTTCCCCGATCTTGGAGGTGGTGGCCTCGTGCTCTACCATAGCCGTATTGTTCTTGGACTCGATGTACGGGAATGTGTGCGCCCCGCAGCGGTCTCCTATCAGCAGGGAATCGCACTGCGTAAAGTTGCGGGCATTGGTGGCATTAGGCCCTACTTTCACCAGGCCACGGTACGTGTTCTGGCCGTGTATGGCGGAAATGCCTTTGGAAATGATGCGGCTGCGGGTGTTTTTGCCGATATGCACCATTTTGGTGCCCGTATCCGCTACCTGGCGTTTGGACGTAACGGCCACGGAATAGAACTCGCCGATGGAATTATCCCCCTGCAGGATCACGCCGGGGTACTTCCAGGTAATGGCGGAGCCGGTCTCTACCTGCGTCCAGGATATTTTGGAATTTTTGCCCTTGCAGATGCCGCGTTTGGTCACAAAGTTGTAGATACCGCCTTTGCCGTCGGCATCTCCGGGGTACCAGTTCTGCACGGTGGAGTATTTGATCTCCGCATTGTCCATCGCTATCAGTTCCACCACGGCGGCATGGAGCTGGTTCTCGTCCCGCATGGGAGCGGTACAGCCTTCCAGGTAACTTACGTAACTGCCCTCGTCCGCCACAATGAGCGTGCGCTCAAACTGGCCGGTGTTTTTGGCGTTGATGCGGAAGTAGGTGGACAGCTCCATAGGGCAGCGTACGCCCTTGGGAATGTATACAAAAGAGCCGTCTGAGAATACGGCACAGTTCAGCGCGGCGTAAATGTTGTCTGATTGCGGCACTACCGTACCGAGGTATTTGCGGAGCAGCTCAGGGTGTTCCTGTACCGCTTCGGTAAAAGAGCAGAAGATGATACCCAGTTCGTTCAGCTGTTTCTTGAACGTGGTGGCAACGGACACGCTGTCAAACACCGCGTCTACCGCTACGCCGGAGAGCATTTTCTGCTCTTCCAGGGGAATGCCCAGTTTCTCAAAGGTACGGAGCAGTTCCGGGTCTACTTCATCGAGGCTTTCATACTTTACCTTGTTCTTGGGTGCGGCATAGTAGGAAACGCTCTGGAAGTCTACTTCCGGCAGCTTGAAGTTTTGCCAGGTGGGCATGGCCAGCTTCTGGAAGAGTTGAAACCCTTTCAAACGCCACTCCAGGAGCCATTCCGGTTCGTTCTTTTTGGCGGAAATGAAGCGGATGATGTCTTCATTCAGTCCCGGAGGCGCAATATCCATTTCGATATCCGTCTCGAACCCGAACTCATAATCCCGGCCGGCCAGTTCCTGTAATATGTCTTGTTCTGCGCTCATAATATATATACTTCTCTATCAAATTGTTGGGTGATTGCTACGGGACCGGGACCATCCGCTTTTTCCGGAAAACTGCCACCTTTTCATACCGTAATTGCAAGGGTAATTGCTGGTTACGCCGGTACAAAGATAGTGCCTTGGGAGCGGTAATAATCACTGCTGGCCGCAGAATTTCAAACTGGTTTTCAAATAGTTTGCTTGAAATCCCCACAAAGTTACGATATTTGCGAATAAAGCAAGTCAAAACTTGGAAAATTATAAAGCATCTCATAATTCATCAACAGACCGTATGTTGCTGCTGCTCAAGACGAAAGGGCCGCTGGCCACTACCGCCGTTGCGCAGGAGCTGGGTATTACGGGCGAAGGCGCCCGCCAGCAGTTGCAGCGGCTGGCGGAAGAGGGCTGGGTGGTGTTTGAGTCCATTTCCCGGGGGGTAGGTCGCCCTTCCCTGGTATGGAGCCTGTCCGGGCGGGGCAACCGCCAGTTCCCGGATACGCATGCCGAATTGACGGTACAGTTGATCAATACCATCCGGGACGTGCTGGGAGATGAGGCGCTGGGCCAGGTCATTTCTTCCCGGGAACATAAACAACTGCTCCGGTATTATGATATTTTAAGGTTGGAAGACGGCCTGGAGGCCAAAGTGAAGAAATTTGCCGAACTCCGCTCCCGGGACGGTTACCTGGCCGAATACCGGCCGGAGGGGGAGGGTTTTGTGATGATAGAGAACCATTGTCCCATTTGTGCGGCCGCCACGGCCTGCCATGACATCTGCAAGGTAGAGCTGCAGACCTTTCAGCAGATATTTAAGGAGTGGGGTACCATTGAGCGGCTGGACCATGCGCTGGAAGGCGCGCGGCACTGCGCTTACCGGATCAACCCTGTGTAGTTGCCCGCCAACCGGGTTGCTCTCCTACAACCCTTCTCCCATCATTCAATATCAGATACCCCATAGCTCACACGGACTCGCCACGGACATCCTGTTCAAGGTAAAATATCATCATTTTCAAGGTTGCGGAAATATTAAAGCAGAAAAAGTTTGCAGATTCAAAATATGAACCCTACATTTGTTATGTAGTACATAAGTACGAGTAAACATAAGCGGGAAGACAAGGGGTATAAAACCAGTTGCCAGATCACGTATGTAGAACTGTTATCACAGCAACCAATCATCAGATTCCCTTATCTATTGCTTTTGTTGCCTATGGACAAGGTTTAAAGCGGAGCAGCGAAAATTTACAATTCCACTGGTTAGAGAAAAAATTACACTTCATTCTTATTTAGAAAGATCACACCAGGGCAAAGTTGTAGCCAATACAGTTTCTTAAAAGAGACCGTTCCTGCCAGCAAAGTTCCAAAAATTATTCCAGCAATGATCAGGTTCATTCTGTTTTGCAATCGATGGAAAAAGGGGGAGTTGTTTTGCAATCGATGGAAATGAAGAGTAAGAAAAATTACACGTTACGTATTTCCAGAACATCCGAGCGGCCAGGAAAAGATGGCCATCGTTATGAACATCTCCGCTTGATTTTTACAACAGGTAAATAATATGATCTCATGGTTCCACGCAGTTATTTTAACAGGTCTTTGGCCATTGCCATATGCATTTTACATGCATTTGCCGCTTTTGCCGATGACAAGGAGAAAGACAAAAAATACAATGTGCTTTTTATCATCATTGATGATCTGAGGCCGGATTTGGCCAGCTATGGCGATGCCAGGGCCATTACCCCCCATATGGACCGGCTGGCGCAACGCAGTGTATTGTTTAAAAATGCATACTGCCAGCAGGCGGTTTGCAGCCCTTCCCGCGCTTCCATTTTAACCGGGTTGCGCCCGGACCAGACCGGCGTTACAGACCTGATAACGCATTTCAGGGAAAAGGTACCCGATGTGACTACCCTGCCGCAGGCGTTCAAAAATAATGGCTACACCGCGGTGGGCGTGGGCAAGATCTTCCATGATACAAAAAGAACGGTAGACCCCGTCAGTTGGTCTCCCGTGCAATTGGCGTTCAACGGGCCCAAGGGCAGGGAATATTTCCTCGACAGGAACAAAAAAGGCGGCAAAGCGGACGCCTATGAGTTTACTGATAGCGCCGATGCCAGTTATCCAGACGGAAAGGTGGCAGATCAGGCTATTGACCTGTTAAGAAGGTTTAAAAATTCGGGCGAGCCGTTTTTCCTGGCAACCGGGTTTAGAAAGCCGCATCTCCCGTATTGCGCCCCCAGGAAGTATTGGGATATGTACGCGCACACTTCTTTTCCCGGCGTAGAAAACAGGAACAGGCCCGCGGGCGCGCCGGAAATTGCGTTTCACCAGTGCCAGGAACTGCGGGGTTATACAGATATACCTGATGAAGGGCCGCTCACCCATGAAAAGGAAAACGACCTGATCCGCGCTTATTACGCCTGTATCAGTTTTGTAGACGCGCAGGTGGGCAAAGTGCTGGAAGAGCTGAACAGGCTTGGCATGAGCGAGCACACAATAGTTGTACTAGTAGGCGATCACGGCTATCACCTGGGCGAGCAGAACTTATGGTGTAAATCTACCAATTTCGAACTGGATGCAAGAGTTCCCTTGATGATATCCGCACCGGGCAGCGCAAAAAAAGGCGCCAGTACGGATGCTATTGTGGAAGCCGTTGATATTTATCCTACGCTGCTGGACCTGTGCAAGATCGGTCCGGCGTCAAAGCTGAGCGGCGGCAGCCTTGCACCGCTTTTGCGAGATCCGGCTTCAAGATGGGATAAGGTGGCATACAGCCAGTTCAGCAGGCCTTACAGGGCCATACTGTCAAAAACCGCCACGCATATGGGCTATTCCGTCAGGGACCGGGAGTGGCGATACACGGTCTGGTACAACCTGTCTAACAATGCCATTGAAAACAGGGAGCTGTACTATTTGGGGAATGGCCGGGTTGAACAAGAAAATCTTTCAGGAACAAAAAAATATCAGCCGGTTGAAAAAAAACTGGGTGCATTATTAGAGGCCTACAGGAATATGAAGTAGGATTCCGGGACCCGCTTCCAGGGTTTCCACACATCACCTTTATTACTTCAGGATTTAACCACATAAACTATCTAAAGTATGTGTCAGAGAACTATTGTCTTTACTTTCCGGGATTGCGCACACCTAAAGATGAGCAGGCGGTGCGGCTTCAAAAGCGCCGTACTGTTGCTGCTGCTGATCGGTTTAGCGTACGCGGTCCCCGCACAACAGGTTTTGCCTGCCGTTACCGGACGGGTGGTTGACGAGCAGGGTGTAGGGTTGCCCGGCGTGAGCGTACGGCTGAAGAACGGAACAACCGGCGCCAGCACCGACAAGAATGGCGGTTTCACGGTCCGCGTGCCTGACCTGCAAGGTACTCTCGTGTTTAATCATATCGGGTTTAAAAAACATGAGGAAGCCATACGGGGGCGTACTTCCGTTACGGTAACCCTGCTGCCGGACGCCTCAAAGCTGAATGAAGTGGTGGTGATCGGCTATGGTACCACCTCCAAAAAAGACCTCACCGGTTCGGTAGCGCAGGTACAGGTGGAAGATCTTCAGAAGGCGCCGGTATTGTCGTTTGACCAGGCCCTTGCGGGGAGGGTGGCCGGTGTTCAGGTATCTTCTAATGACGGCCAGCCCGGCGCTGAAGGGATCAATATCGTTATTCGCGGCGCCAACTCGCTTTCTCAAAGCAATTCACCGCTTTTTGTGATAGACGGGTTCCCGATGGAAGATCCTGAAAACATGTCGCTGAACCCGGAAGATATCAAAACGATCAATATCCTGAAAGATGCGTCTGCTACCGCCATTTACGGCGCGCGTGGCGCAAACGGCGTGGTAGTGATCGAAACCAAGCGCGGGCAGATCGGGGCGCCTGTTGTTACCGCCACCGCGTCTCTGGGCTACCAGCATGTGGCCAAACGAATGGACGTTATGAGCCCGTATGACTTTGTGAGCTATCAGCTTGAACGGGATTCCACAATTGCCAAAACAACCTATCTCTCAGATGCCACGCTGGATGACTATAAGCGGGTAAAGGGCGTGGACTGGCAGGGTGAACTGTTCCGCGATGCGCCGATGCAGGTATACAACCTGGCCATGCGTGGCGGCAACCAGGGCACAAAATATTCGCTCTCCGGATCTGTGGCCGATCAGCAGGGCGTATTGATCAATTCCGGGTTAAGCCGCTACCAGGGGCGTTTTGTTATTGATCAGAACATTGGTAAAAAAGTAACGGCAGGCGTAAACCTGAATTACAGCCGCGTTCGCAATTTTGGCCAGATCGCGTCGGGCGCCAATGCCGGCAACGGCGCCAGCGCCTACCTGCTGTACTCCGTTTGGGGGTACAGGCCCGTTTCCGGTAAAAGCCTGGAGGATGCCACGGACCTGAGTGAAGAGCTGATGGACGATGAAATAGACGAAACGATGGACTACCGCATCAACCCCATCATCAATGCAAAAAATGAACTGCGGCAATCTGCAACGAGCAATATTCTGGCCAATGCGTATATCACCTATGAAATTATTCCCGGCCTGAAACTGCGGGTAAGCGGCGGTGTGGAAAGCCTCAACCGGAAAAACACAAGTTTTTACAACTCGCTTACCTCCAGGGGCACCCCGAGGTTCCCCAACAACACCAAAGGACAGTATGGCAGTGTGAACTTTGTGGAAAGAAGCAGCTGGCTGAATGAAAACACACTTACCTGGATAAAAAGGTTCAACCGGAAAAACCGGCTGGAAGTACTGGGCGGTTTCACCATGCAGGGAATAAAAGCAAGCGGCTACGGGTTTATGTCGCAAAACGTACCGAACGAGTCGCTGGGCATTCCCGGGCTTGAGCAGGGCATTCCTGGCTCCACCTCATCGTCCGCCACTGAAAGCAAGCTGGGCTCTTTTCTGGCGCGTGTGAATTACAGCTTTCTTTCGAGATATCTGCTGACAGTCAGTTTCCGGGCGGATGGGTCTTCCAAATTCTCTCCCGAGAACCGCTGGGCGTATTTCCCGTCTGCCGCTTTTGCCTGGCAGATCAAGGAAGAGCGGTTCATGCAATCTGTTAAATTCATTTCCGATGCAAAACTCCGCACCAGCTACGGCACAACGGGAAACAACCGGGTGAGCGACTTTGCCACGCTGCCGGCGCTCACCAGCCCTATAGGCGCATCCTATTCTCAAAACAACAGCATGCCGCAAACGGGCGTTATACAAACCTCCCTGGGTAATACGAAACTGAAATGGGAAACCACCGCGCAAGCCGATATCGGGCTTGACCTCGGTTTTCTGCGCAACCGCATACAACTGACGGTAGACCTGTACCGGAAAACAACCTCAGACCTGCTGCTCAATGCCAGTCTCCCGAAAACTACAGGCTTTACAAGGGTGTACAAGAACATCGGGAAAGTACGGAACGAAGGGCTGGAGCTAACGCTGGCCACCACCAACGTCAAATCCGGCAGCTTCAGCTGGAACACGGACATTAACATCAGCTTTAACCGGAATGTTGTATTGGGCTTGTCGGAAAACCAGGATAACCTGCTCAGTACGGTAGGGTGGGAGAACAGCTTCAATACCGTACCGCTGTATGTTGCCGCGCTCAACGAGCCCGCCGCCATGTTCTTCGGCTACCTGAGCGACGGGTTGTACCAGGTGAGTGATTTTGATGTGTCTGCCAGCGGCGCGTACACCCTGAAGCTCTCCGAGCCTACGAACGGTATGGCCAGGTACAGGGTCCAGCCGGGAGATATCCGGTACAAGGATGTGAACCTCGATGGCGTGGTGGATGAAAAAGACAGGGTGGTGATCGGCCGGGTGCTGCCCAGGCATGTGGGTGGTCTGAACAATAACTTCAGCTACAAAGGGTTTGACCTCGGTATTTTTTTCCAGTGGTCTTACGGCAACAAAATATACAATGCCAACAGAACAATGTTTGAAGGGAATATGAGCAACCGTACCGGCCTCAATCAATACGCTTCTTACAACGACCGCTGGTCTATCAATAACCAGGACAGCAAGAAATTCCGCGCCGGCGGATACGGCCCAACGGGATATTATTCGGATTATTTTTTAGAGGATGGTTCTTACCTGCGCCTCAAAACGGTTTCGCTGGCATACAGGGTGCCTCCAAAGGTACTGCGGTCATCTTTTGTGAAAAATATTGTGGCTTCGGTTGCTGCGCAGAACCTGTATACCTGGACAAAATATTCCGGTATGGACCCCGAAGTTTCCGTGCGCAATTCCGCGCTTACCCCGGGGTTCGATTATTCGGCATATCCAAGGGCCCGCACGCTTACCTTCAGCATCCGGGCAGTTTTTTAACCATCATCAATATATCATATGAACAAAATACACTTATATATTATTGCGGTTAACCTGCTTGTGCTGGCAAGCTGCAATAAATACCTGGAAACTCAGCCAAGTGATTTTCTTGCGCCGGGTACGTACTATAATACAGAAAAGGAACTGAATTACGCATTGACAGGCGTTTACGATGTGCTGGGCAATTCAAACCTTTATGGCGATAATATGTTCTATCAGTTCGATATTTCGGACGAAGGCGTGTATGGCCACGCCGGCGTGGTGAATGGGGTGCAGGTATACAATCTCTCCAATTCAGATCCTGTGGTAGCGGCAACATGGGAAGCGCTGTACAATGGCGTGGGCCGTGCCAACCTGCTGCTGGAAAACATAGGCAAGCCTGTTATGGACGAAGGAAAAAGGAAGGTGGTCAAAGGAGAAACGCTTTTTTTAAGGGCCTATTATTATTTCCTGCTTGCCCAGATGTGGGGCGATGTGCCGCTGGTACTGGAAACAATCAAATCTCCTGAAAATACGCAGGTGCCGCGTGCGCCCCTTGCCGGAGTATATAACCAGATACTGGCCGATCTGCAAGAAGCGGAAACGCTGGTGCTGCCGATCAGTGCCGTCGGCTTTGGCGGCCGGGTCAGCAAATCTGCGGTGCGCGGCATGCTTGCGCGTGTGTGCCTGCACATGGCCGGTTATCCGCTGAACGACAAGTCGAAATACGCCGACGCGCGCGACTGGGCAAAAAAAGTAATGGACGACGGAGAAGCAGGCCACGCCCTGAACAGTTCCTATAGCCAGGTGTTCATTAACCTTGCAGCAGACAAGTATGATATTAAAGAAAGCATTTTTGAAGTGGAGTTCTGGGGCAACCGCTCGGACGCTTACACAGAAAGCGGGCGCCTGGGCTCCCGTAACGGCATCCGGTGTACCAATGTAGACACTGGCTACAGCCTTGGCCGCATCAACGCCACGCCGCGCTTTTACAATCGCTATCAACCCACAGACGACCGCCGCGACTGGAATATTGCACCATACATCTACGGTGGAACAGACAATGCGGAACGGCAATACTGGCCGGAAAGCAATCTCTGGCAACGGAGCTGTGGCAAATACCGCCGGATGTACGAGGTGCTGACACCCAAAAGCACCAGCTTTACGCCCATCAATTACCCCATTCTTCGTTATGCGGACATCCTGCTGATGTTTGCCGAAGCAGACAACGAGCTAACGGCCACCCCTTCCGCCGAAGCGATCAATGCTGTGAGCCTTGTAAGAAAAAGAGGGTACGGCAAGGCCATTCATGGTGAGAACCTGGCGGAGATAACGTTAACGGGCGGCGGCAGCGGGTATTCATCTTCCAACCTGCCTACAGTAACCATCAGCGGCGGCGGGGGCAGTGGCGCCACTGCCATTGCAACGGTGTCAGGCGGCAGAGTAACCTCCATTATTATCACTGACCGCGGTAAATTTTATACCGCTAACCCCACCGTCACCATCAGCGGCGGCGGTACCGGCGCTGCCGCAACAGCTACCATCACGGTTAATGGTGACGATGAAATACCGGCGGCAGACTACGCCACCAAAGAAAATTTCAGGTCATTCATCCATGACGAGCGCAGCCGCGAATTATGCTTTGAGGGCCTGCGGAAAGGTGATCTCATCCGCTGGCAGGAATTTCTGGCGGAGATGCATGCGGCAGGTACGGAAATTAGCCAGATCGCCGCGTCTGCTTATAAATTCGAATCAAGGGCGGGCCTCAATGTAACGGAGAAGAATTTCCTTTTTCCCATCCCAACGGGCGAAATGTCCCTGAACCGCGCCCTCGTACAAAATCCCGGATGGTAATTACCTATTAAAACAAAACATATGAAACTCAAGTATATAGTGATCGTTTTGTGTTCCGGCATTGTTGCCGCCTGCGAAAAGAAGGATACTGCCGTTGCACCGGATTTTAATGTTACGGGGTACGAGGTGGCCTCCATGGTTGACTCATCCGGCAATGAAGTGAAACAGGTAACCTTCGGCTTTTCGGGAGATGCGCAAATTGTGTCTTTTTACCCGGGTATTATGGGGAATGATTACAGCTATCGCGAGGGGCGTATGCTGGATATAAAGGGGCTATTGTCTTCGTTCTCTACCACCCTGAATAACGGAACACAGGAAAACCAGCTGTCTGTGCTTGTTTCCAGCGATTTTAACGGAACGTATGATATTGGCAACATACGGGCGGCTACCTGGACAGACATTACCGACCGCTTTACGCTGAATAGCAGAAATGCGTCGGCGTCGCTTCCTTCCGGAACGAAAGATGTCAAAGACCTTCTTGTGGAAGGGAAGCCCTTTTATTATGCGTTTCGCTATATCTGCAAACCGCAGTCGGTACATGGGGCTAATTCAACCTGGCGTATCCGCGCATTCTCGCTGGAGTCCCAGACAGACCTCGGCACCGTGCCGCTTGCCTCGCTGACAACGGCTGACTGGCAGCTGATCAATGAAGGCGCGGTAGTTGACCCGGGCAGAGGCGCTGTTATTGAAAGTTCGGGCGCCATCCGCCTGAACGGCAATCATCTTCACAAAGAAGAGGACACAGAATCCTGGGCGGTGAGTAAAGGGTTTGTGCTGGCTAAAACTGATATGGGGCCAGACAGGCCTATTGCCATCAAAAGCGTGATAAACCCCCGGCTTACCACCTATGCTTTTAATTATACCGCCCCGGGAACCTACAAGGTTGCTTTCATTGCTTCCAATACGAGTTATGAAGGGCAATACAGCGTGGTCCGTGAGATTGAGATTACGGTCCCCTAAAGGCGTAAAAAAAGTGCCGGCAGCCGGGCTTTTTTCTGCAGGCTGCCGGCATAATATTTAACCGGCGCCTTCAAGAGGCTGATGATCCCGCTGTTCCGCGCTAATCAAATGCATCTGCCAGCACCGTACTGCCATTGAGGCGGGCCAGCTTCACCCCGTTCACCGCCCCCGGGCCGTCAAAACGGTAGCTAACGCCCACAATTTTATTGGCTTCGCTGGTAAAGGAACTTTCGAACGCTTTTTTGCCGTTCACGGAGATCCGGATCTGCTTGTTCCGCACCTCGCAGCGCAACTGCACCCATTCATTCATATTCACGCCAAAACCGGAGAGGTCTGCGTTGGCGGCCATCATTTCATTGTCCGGCAACATGAGGAACATATCGCCCACACAGCCGGGAATGCCCAGGGGGATCATAAAAGCGGCCTTTTCACAGTGTACCAGCACGGTTACCCGCTGGCATACGGCGGAGCCCTGGCCAAATTCGCTTTTCAGCTCCGTTTCGAATACGAAGTTATCGTTCATCAGCCCCTGCATATCTCCTATGTAATAATACCGCACTTTGGGCACCTGGGGCTGGAGGGGAATGTTTTTGCTTTGCATGAGGGTGGGGGTGATGTGCAGCATGCCACCGTTTACCGTTTCCTGCCGGTTAAAATACACCGGTACCGGTTCCTGTTCTACCGCTGCCAGCCAGCCGTTGGAGGGGATGAGCAGGTCATGCTCCTGTACGATCTTTTTGCCCACTATCAGCTTGGCCCTGAAATAACCGGGGTAATAGTACATGGAAGTATATGTATGCCCGCTGGTCGGCACCTGGAAGCGGCGCCGCGGGTCCCACGATTGCTGGATGAACACGGAATCGTCTCCCGCCGCTTCCGCATCATAATTAAATATCACTGAGTTGGGAATGCCGCTGGCCAGGGGCTGGCTGCTGAAGCTGTAGCTGTCTGAACTGGTGGTGCCGCTCTTTTTGTACATCCAGCCGGCCAGGGCCAGCACCACTACTACGGCGGGAATGGCGTACCAGGCAGGGTGGCGCTTGCGCGGGGCGGTGGTATCAACAGGCAGAGCAACGGGATTTCCGGAAGAATGCCCGGCGGCGATGGCGTTGCCCTTCGCCGGCATTTCGTTATCCTCCTCCTCACCTTCACTATCAGCCACAGGATGAAAAAACTGTTCCGCTGTTTTGCCATCAGGCGCATCAGGACCCCCGTTGCCATTGCCCGCCACCTGCTGCCGGAACGCCCGCCAGTTTTCATACCCTGCAAACACGGCCAGTGTGTTCAACGTGGTGGCGGAAGGCAGGCTCTCGTACTTCACCTTGCCCCATACTCTTTTGAGCGTGCTCACGCTCAATACCACCTGCGTTTCTTCAAATATACGGGTGCTGAGCGCATCAAAATCCTGGTTCTGCCAATGCTCACTGCTGCCCCAATCAAGTTTTTGCTCTATCAGGGTGCAACATTGCTGCAGGAGTTGGGAGGTGTTCATAATTGATAATCAATTAAATATGGCGTGAACAACTTTGAACGGTCTTGCACTTTGCATGAATAGCCGCGGGCTGCCGGAAATAATACCTTGCATCTGGTACCACATCCAAAATAGTATTTTTTTTAACCACTTAACTCATTCTATTCATGTTCCGCCTTTTTATTATCCTGATTATTTTTTCTACGCATGCTACTGCACAAACGGCCATTCCGTTTGACTCGCCCCGCTGGACGATACAGGCGGAAGAGGCCGTGCAGGAGGCTCACCTGGGCCAGCCCGCGCTGCGGGTCAAAAGAGGCGGGGTTGTGCTGAAAGATGCCAATTTCCGCAACGGGGTGATCGAATTTGACATTGCCCTGTCTAACGGCCGCTATTTCCCGTCTGTGAACTTCCGTATGCAGGACGAGTTCAATTACGAACAATACTACCTGCGCCCGCACCAGTCCGGCAACCCGGACGCCATGCAATACACGCCCGTGTGGAACGGCCTGGGAGGCTGGCAGCTTTACTACGGCGCCGGTTACAACAACCCGGTACCATTACCTGTTGACCGCTGGCTGCACGTGCGCCTGGTGGTGAAAGACAAGCAGGCAGAAGTGTACCTCAACAAAAAAGACACGCCCGTGCTTTTCATCCGGGAACTGAAGAGAGACGTGGCCAGCGGCATGATAGCCCTGGTCAACGGCGCCCCCGCCACCGCCTGGTTCAGCAATTTCTCCTACAGCGCGGATGACCAGGTAACGCTCAAAAGTCGCCCGGAACCGGTAGCCCCCCTGCCCGCCGGCACCATTACCGCATGGCAGGTAAGCAACGTGTTCACGGAAAAGAGCCTGGCCGGCAAAACATGGTTGAAGCCGGAAGATGCCGGCGCCCTCACCTGGAAAACCCTGGAAGCAGACTATAACGGCATTACAGACCTTTCCATGTTGGCTGGCGTTACGCAAGACAGCAATACCGTGTTTGTGAGAAAAATAATAGAGGCAGACCAGCCCGGCATCCGGAAACTGTCTTTCGGGTTTTCAGACCGGGCAAAGGTGTATCTCAACAACAAGCTGCTGTACGCGGGAGAAGATGTCTTTATGTCTCGCGACTACCGCTTCCTGGGTACTGTAGGGTACTGGGACGCAGTTTATCTTGACCTGAAAAAAGGCCGTAATGAGTTGTGGATAGCCGTATCCGAAACGTTCGGCGGCTGGGGGGTGAAAGCAAAGCTGGAAGAATAATACCTGCATCTACAAATGCAAACCGGAAAATGAGCGTATCCGCCAGCGCTCATTTCCGGGATGCTACCAGGTTATTGGGTGGCTATATGCTTTTTTAATTTAATGCACTTTCTGGCTTTGCCTCCAGGTTTTCAACAGTCTTGATAAGGTTGTCGGCGAGCCCGAAAATGGCATCAATACCTGTTATTTCCTTCTTATTGCCCTTGCGATCCTCATCAAATAGGAAGATATACTTTTTGACTCCACTTAGCTGCATTCGGCAAATCGGCTTCCTGTTGTTGTCATCCAATAGGATGGAGAAATAAGACTGAGCATCCCGATAAGCTATTCGCTCGACATCAATTTTATTGCGAAGAATGGATTTAATAATGTAAAATGCCTCAAGTTCCTCAGCAGTGGTGACTATTTTAGGCTCTTCCACTTGAGGTCTAAGTGCTTCAGTTTCTTTTTCAAGTTTTTGCATGTCTGCTTCTTTGGCCAATGCTGATTTTAGCCTATCTGTTATCAAATCATTTATGTAGTGAGTTGTTGACTTTTTCGTTAGATTGGTAAATTGCTCCAGCACTTTTGCAGTTATAGCGCCGGAATAAATCTGCTTAGCAAAATGTCGAACAAAGTTTTCGGAAGGGGTATTTAGTTCAGCATGAATAAGGTTTTTCAGCTCATTCATATATTTTAGCTCAGTGGCTGTACTTACTATAGTGTCATGATCATAGTAGTTTTTGTGGAACTTTTTGATTTCTTCAATTTGATTATCCCGTAGATCAGTAATATTAAATGTGAAGAATGGTTTTTCATCCATTTTGTTATTCTCAACCAAATCAGTATAAAAACGATACTCAAAACCGTTTGTTAGTAGCCCAAACTTAGCTTTCGTTGTATGAAAGTATCGAAATAACTGTGAGTTAAACACATCCAGCGAGGAGCCATGCCATTTACATTCAATAAGTATAGTAGGTTGCCCATTGCGTAGAATCGCATAATCTACTTTTTCTCCTTGCTTAATTCCTAGATCAGCTACAAATTCGGGAATTACTTCTGCTGGGTTAAAAACGTCGTAGCCCAGGGATTGAATAAAGGGCATAATGTAGGCGTTTTTGGTTGCTTCTTCTGTATTAACGGAGTCTTTAATTTTTACGGCTCTTTCTCCAAGTTGTTTAATGAGGTCTTAAAATCCATAAGTGTAATTTTGGGTGATATAAGGATTTGTAATTGATGGACTTAACAAAAAAGTTCTCGAATATAACAAAAGAAAATCATACCCCGAAATTCTGGGCATTTTAACAAACTTGTTTGAAGGAGAAGATAATTTCCTCTCTATTGTAGGAACCCCGGCTGTTTATACGCCGGGCCGGGGTACTTGTAAAACCCTTCTCCCGCGGCCACGCCCAGTTTGCCCGTGTCAATAAATTTCTCCTTGAGGAAAGCGGACACCTGCGCCGCGCCCGGTGCGCTGCTCATTTTGTTGATGTTGTAAGCCGTGGTGATACCTACCACGTCCAGTATGCCGAAGGGGCCCATGGGCGCGCCGGTGGCCACCATCCAGGTTTTATCGATGGTTTCCACGTCTGCCACACCTTTTGCCAGCAGGCCCAGGCCCGCGCTCAGCAGGGGCACCAGCAGGGAGTTCACGATGTAGCCCGGCTGCTCCTTGTGCAGTGGCAGCGCCACCATGCCAATGGACCTGGCAAAATCTACCACGGTATTGAACACCGCAGGGTCTGTACCCGGGTGGCCCATGATCTCCGCCGTATTGTGTTTCCATATTTCATTGGCGAAGTGCAGCGCCAGGAACTGCGCCGGGCGGCCGGTAGCCGCTGCAAACTGGCTGGGCAACAGGGTAGAGGAGTTGCTGGCAAAGATGGTTTTCTCCGGCGCGGAAGCGGCCAGTTTGGTATAGAACTCCGTTTTGACGGCCGGGTTTTCAGGCACCGCTTCAATCAGCAGGTCTGCATCTTTTACGGCTGTGGGCAGGTCTGAAGAATAGGCCAGCCGCTGAACGGCGGCTTCCACCTGTTGTTGCGTGGCGCCCAGGTCACGCCTGAAGTTCTCTCCCAATTGCTGAAAGCTTGTTTTGGCTTTTTCCAGTATTTCATCACTAATGTCGTACACGGTTACCTGGTAACCGTGAAAAGCGCACTGAAAGGCAATTTGCGAGCCCAGCACGCCGCTGCCTGCCACTGTTACGTTTTTTATGTTCATTGCGGATGGGTTTTACAGGTATAAACATTGGAGCGGGCGGAAAGTTGAGTTCTTTTTACCGGCCTGCCTGCTCGCGGAAGTTGACGATGCGGTGAAAGGTCAGGTAGTTGGCGTCATGGTTGTTGTGGGCCTGGCCGCCTTTTTCATCAAAGGCTGTGCGGCAGGCCACTATCATATCGTTACCTTCGATCAGCCAGTCTACGTACTGGAACCCGTGGTGCAGCACATCCGGGTGCTGCAGAACTGTTTCATGTTCCTGCCAGTGCAGCAGGTCCCCGGAGCTCATCAGCACCAGCGTATTGCGGAAGCCGGCGGGGTTCCTTTTTGGGTACTGCTGCCGGAAGGAGTCAGGGATGCTGTTGGCCAGCGTCCAGTAGCGGCCGGAGGTTTTGTCAAAACGTATTACGAACTTCTTGCTGCCGCCGGGGAAGGGAATAAAACCCGTAGCCGGGTCAAAGCTGGCCCTTTTACCGTCTGCGCTGATCTTTACCACGGCCGCTTTCTCATTGAGCGAAGTTTTATCATCTACCCGCAAAATGTCCAGCATGCTGCCGTCTGGCGCCGCTACTGCGTTGCCTTCCAGCCAGCCGGTGAATTGCCCGCTCAGATAGCTGGAATCATAGAGCAGTGAATTGCTCACCGTCCAGCTGGCGGCCTTCAGCAGGTCAGCATCTACCGCGGCAGACATCATCATGGCGCCATAACGCTTTCCCCATTGCAAAATGGGGCCGTGGGCCGTTTCCATGGCGCGCCAGAGGCGGCCGTTATGCTCCACTACCGGCATGGGAGCGCAGTGAAACTGCCCTGCCAGCAGCAGGCCGTTTTCTTTGGTGGTGGGCTGCGTCCATGTTTTGCCGCCGTTCACAGACCGGCGTATGAGCACGGTGCCGTGGTGTCGGTCAGGACCCAGGAGGTACAAGGTGTCTTTATGCATGAAGAGGCTTGACCAGAAAGCGCCCCTTATTTCGGATACCTGTTTCCAGGTTTTGCCTTTGTTTTTTGAACGGTACACCCGCGTGATGGCCTGTACAAATTCGGAACTGCTAGGGCCAAAAAGATCATGAGACGCTACATAGTCCCCATTGGGCAAAATGGCTATGGCAGGGGAACCGATGTAGGTTTGGGTGGCGGCGGGAATGTGGGTGATGATGGTGCCGGGAGGACGTGTATCCTGCGTATGGGCGGCGGTATAGGTAATAATTGCCAGTGCTATGGATAGTAAGCGGTGTTTCATCTGACAAGTATAATAATAAAATTTATGGAATGAAAGGAGGGGATAACGGTAGAAATTTGTGGAATTTGCGGATTATTTGTTAAATTTGTCCACTTTTTTGACTCTGTAGCTCAGTTGGTAGAGCAGCTGACTCTTAATCAGCGGGCCTAGGGTTCGAGTCCCTACAGGGTCACTTCTCGGGACAAGTCTCAAACAAAGACTTGTCCCATTTTTTTAGCATTACTGTATCGTATATTCCTTTACATCTACTTCCGATAACCTGAAATATCCATAAGCGAAGTTGGCGAAGTGGGTCTGATTGATGATATTCCCTCTCACGGTACCTGGTGTTGTCTGAAACGGGCCGTTACCAGCCCCGGATGCTGTCAGCAATTTTCTGAAATAATCATAATATCTCCTGGAAATTCCATACAGCCTGATGTTTATGATATCTCCGGCCTTCAGCTCTTTATCAGAAAAATATGTCTGCATCAGGTTGCCTTGACTATTCCCGTCATCTTCGGCTTTATAATCCGGGAACGTTGATACAGGAGATATAATACGGTGTAGATAATGATTTACTTCATTGCCATTGTCCTGGTAGTAGTAGGAGATCTCTACTTCGTCACCGCCAAATCCGCCGGCATTGTTCTGTACAATATCATTTTCAATATGCGGTACCCCTATACAGGTTTCGGTGGCGGTATAGACCTCCCCATTCAAAGCCACTTTTAATGTATAAGTTTCCCCGATAACCGGATGGAAATTGGAGCAGGTATATTCTCCCGTACCCGGATTTTCTGTAAAACTGAAAACAATATTTTCTGAATTTGTGACAACTATATCCGCTCCTGAAACTGTAGGGAATACTGTATTATAATATCCGGTTGTGGTGGAGAGTTTTATTTTCTGCTCATGGCCGGCGGTACCTTTTACCCAATCAATAGATGCGTCAATTACCAATCTCGGTGCTGCTGTTGTTAGGTTCACTTCCACCACTTTTGAGCAAGCCGGAAGAAAAAAGCAGCATGAAACGATCAGGCATTTAAGTATATTTCTCATGTTATATTATTAGGATTAAAATCTGAAATTGTAAGTCACACCCGGAATGATACCGAAAATGGATATCCGCTTTGCTTCACTCAACCCCGTTTCCCTATTTTGCTCAAACATCATGGAGGCGGCGTTGCTCCTGTTGTAAACATTGTAAACACTGAAGACCCATTCACCCTTCCACTTTTTTTTACTGTCTGGTTTGGGTGTGTAGGTAGCTGATAGGTCCAAGTGATGATAAGCCGGAAGTGAATTAACATTTCGCTCTCCGTAATTCGCAATCGTGATTCCCTGATACTGATATTTGCCGATGGGATAGGTGGCTGCTTTCCCGGTCTGGTAGGTAAAAATGCCGCCAAAACTCCATTTTTTATTCAGTTGATAGGCGGCTGTAAGTGAAAGATTATGCGTTTTATCGTAATTGGCCCGGTACCATTCGCCGTTGTTAATCCCAGGTTCTGCTGCATTTCTTCCCGGCGTGCGCTGCTCTGCTCTGGAGAGTGTATAAGAAAGCCAGCCTGTCAGCTTTTGGGTGTTTTTCTTGAGCATTACCTCAAGCCCGTAAGCCCTTGCCTCCCCATTTAGCAATACCTGTTCTATAGCCCTATGGGCAATCAGTTCGGCGCCGTCAATGTAATCTGCCTTGTTTTTGGTTTTCTTGTAAAAAGCTTCTGTTTCTAACGAATATTTTCCATTGCTGAAATTTCTGAAATAGCCCAATGCAACCTGGTCAAGAATTTCCGGTTTCAAATATTGGTCGCTCGGCGCCCAAATATCAAGCGGGGAGACAGACGCAGTGTTGGAAATTAAATGAATATACTGGCTCATGCGGTTATAGCTCGCCTTAATGGACTGGTCGTGATTGATGGCATAAGAAACTGCCAGGCGGGGTTCCAGGTTCCCAAAATCAATGATCTTTTTGTTTTTATTGTAATGCGTGATGCTTGTGGGTGTTCCTTCCTCATAAATTTGCAATTCGGGGTTGAAAAGCACTGCCTGATCATTGGCATAATTATTTACACGCTGTTCTCCCAGCCGTTGGAAATGGCTGTATCGCAGTCCATAGTTCAATGATATTTTATCTGTGAGCTTTTGTTCGGCACTGATATATAATGCATTTTCCCAGGCATATTTTTTTTCGATCTGCTCTGCATTAACAGGCGATGCGGCATCCAAAGGGTTTATTGTGCCGGGATTGAACTGGTAGTAGAGGGAGTTGACGCCATAATTCAATACCAGCTTGTCAGACAGATGATGGCTTAGATTGTACTTGAAATTATAATTACGGATGTCCGATACCCAGTCAATACCGACATATTTTATCTTCAGGCCATAATTGTACTTGCTGTAGATGATTGACGCATTGGAAAAAAGTTTATCGGAAAAGATATGGTTCCAGCGAAGATTAAAGAATGAGTTCGAATAATCGTTGTTGAAAAAATTGCTGAAATCCATGTTATCCTTACCGAAATACCCTGAAAGGAAGAGCCGGTTATTGTCATTGATCATGTAATTCAGTTTGGCGTTCAGATCATAAAAAGAAACAGCATTGGGGTTGTCAGCCAGTTTCAGGAATAAATGACCGTAAGAAGCGCGCCCGGCAACCACGAACGACCCGTTATCCTTTACAATAGGCCCTTCTGCCAATAACCTGCTCGAAACCGCCCCAATTCCACCTGTTATATGATATTCTTTATTGTTCCCTTCTTTTTGATAAATATCCAGAACCGAAGAAGTACGCCCACCAAAATTGGCCGGTATTCCACTTTTATACAATTTTAGATCTTTGATCACATCGGCATTAAAAACGGAGAGAAAACCGAACAGGTGTGAAGTATTGTAAACAACGGCTTCATCCAGCAATACCAGGTTACCGTCAACCGAACCACCCCTTACGTTAAAGCCTGTTGCTCCTTCCTGGGCATTGGAAATGCCCGGCAGTTGCAGGATAGCCTTCAAAACATCCACCTCGCCCATCACTGCCGGCATCTTTTTGACGGTGGCGATGGAGAGCCTGTTCACGCTCATTTCCGGTTTCCGGATGCTGGTGGCTGAACTATTGTATTTTACCACTACCTCATCCAAAGTTTTGCTTTTTTCAGGCATCGAAAAGTCTTTCCTGGTGTTTGCTCTCAAAACGATATGTTCCTCAATATTCTCAAAGCCCACATGGCTGATAAAGATGGTGTATTCTCCTTTCGGCAGGGTGATCGTGTAAAATCCATACGCATTGGTCACTGCTGAAATTTTTGCTTCAGGGATGAAAATGCTTGCGCCGATTATTGTTTCGGCGCTTGTTTTTATGGTGATTGTTCCACTCAATGTGACTTTCTCCTGTGAATAGCTCTTGAATGAAATGGCTACAAATAGCATGGTGTAAATGATCTTGTGTCTCATCATGTAAAACCGGTTTAACAATGGCAACCTGGGCACAAAGAAAATTCCTTTGGATAACCGTTTGTTCCTATTTATACCAAACGCCGTATCTTTTATAGCAAAGTATGCCGGGGCGCTACAAAATTTGCTTTCGTATAAAAAACATGCACTTTTGTATAAAAGCAGATCAGATCAGGGTTTTAAATGTTAAGTTTGTTGTATACAATTTGATAAATGAGTGATCTTACCCGTCAGCAGCTCACCAGCGAAAACATGCTTTTTCGTTTCCTGACCTCACCTGACCGCAGGGTGCTGCGGCATCTGCTGCTCATTGTTTTTATAGGTGCTGTGTTGTATAACAGTGCTTCCGTAATTGACAGCCCGGTAATGGTATTTGTATACTTCATTATATTGTTTTATATAAATATGTATGTGCTGGTGCCGAAGTTTTTGTTCAGGAACAGAAATATGGCATACTGCTTGTCTGTGATCGGCATTCTTGTTATAGTAGCTGTTTGCGGTTACTTTTTGAACCCTTTTAATAAAGAGAACGGGCTGAACATCCCGCTTTTTTCCTTTCTTACCGCACTGCTGTTAGCGGCCTCTTCCTCCATAAAACTGTTTCAGAAGGGAATAATAGACAAACAATTGATCTACGAGCTGGAACAGTCGAAAGCCTATGCGGAATTGGAACAATTGAAAAACCAGATCAACCCGCATTTTTTGTTCAATACGCTGAACAATGCCAATGTTCTGACGAAGAAAGACCCGGAAAAGGCCTCACAGGTTTTAATGAAGCTAAGCGATCTGCTTCGCTACCAGCTTTATGACAGTGCGAGAGATAAAGTATTGTTGACTGCAGATATTCATTTCCTGGAAGATTTTTTAAATCTAGAAAAGGTAAGGCGAGATAGTTTTGATTTCCTTATTTCAAAAGAGGGGAATTTGAGCGGGGTGCAAATTCCTCCCTTGCTGTTCATTTCGTTTGTGGAAAATGCGGTGAAGCATAACAATGACGCAACAAGATCGTCTTATGTAAATCTGTATTTCGATGTCAGGAACAATGAGCTTTTTTTTAAATGCATCAACTCCAAACCTGTGCTTAAACCCGTTAGTAGTACAGGCGGATTGGGGTTGACAAATGTAAAGCGAAGACTGGCGCTTTTGTTCCCGGCAACGCATCACTTGAATATAGAAGATGACCCGGAAAGATATTGCGTAACCTTAACCATAAAGCTATGAACTGCATTATTATAGATGATGAACCACTGGCAAGGGAGGCTATAGAGATGTTGGTCAACCAAACGGATGATCTGGATTTGATCGGCTCATTCAACAGTCCGGAAACCGTCACGGACTTTATGAAAAGCAATACAGTTGAATTGATCTTTCTTGACATACAGATGCCGGGAATTAACGGCATTGAATTTGCCCGGTCCATCCCGAAAGAAACATTTGTGATCTTTACAACTGCCTATTCTGAATTTGCTACCGACAGCTATGAAGTAGATGCCATAGACTACCTGATAAAACCCGTAAAACTGGCGCGTTTTCAAAAGGCTGTTGAAAAAGCCCACACCTATTCCAAATTATTCAAGGCGGATTACGCTCATAATAATATTGAACAGGTAGCAGATGATTTTTTCTTTGTTAAAGCGGACCGGAGGATTTTTAAAGTCTATTTCAATAACCTGCTTTTTATCCAGGGTTTAAAAGATTATGTGGTGATGCATAGCGAAAACCAGAAGGTAATTACGGCCATGAACATCAAAACTATCTACGATCAATTGCCAAAAGACATGTTTGTGAGAGTAAGTAAATCCTATGTGATCAATGTCAGGCATATCGGTTCTGTGGATAACAACACGGTGTACATAGGTACAAACGAAATTCCTATCGGAAGTATTTACCGGGATCTCTTTTTCAGCGAATTTGTAACGAAAAAGATCGTGGGCAGATAATTTACGTGTCTTCCTGTAACTATTTAACCCCAGCCACCAGCTCCACCCTGTTCAGCGTATAGCTGAAATCTTCATTTCCCACCCTGAATTGTTTGTTGTTGTCCAGAAAGAAAAGAACATTTTCATTTCCCTTGAACAGGTAGATGCGGGTCTTCGGGGCGTCAAAATCCAGCACATAAATTGCTGCCTCCGGGTCTGCCCCAAGGCCTTTGACGATGCTCCATTTGCCTTTCAGTAACTTTCGCCGGTAAGTATTCCCATCCTGTTGCACCAGATCCCCACCGCCCACTACATACAGCGTAAATGTGGCCGGTTGCCGGTAAAGTACAAGATCGCATTTCAGCTTTATACAATCATTTGGCACTGACAATTGCAGCTGTCCGGCTAGCCCGGCACAAGGGGGACGCCCCTGAAAAACGCCCAAAACAGACGGGCCTTTCGGGATGGGCCGGAATGTGATGGTCTGCGAAAGTTTATTGTCAGCCGTTGTTGTTTGCGCCTTTGAAAAATGTACAAACAGGGAGCAGAAAGTTATGACCAGAATAGTTTTCATGATATTTCGGTTTACCCGGTTTATTTATTCCCGACCCTGTTGAACGTATAGCTCCATGCGGCGCTGCCTATCATTAAATGAAGATCACTGTCCAGCAGGTGAAGCAGGTTGTTACTGAGCTTCAGGAGGGAAATTATCCGATTCGTTTTACTGTCATGCAGCTGGTAAATTATTGCATGTGGGTTGGAAGGGGCGCCTTTCAGCACTGTCCATTTCCCTTTCAGCTCAATGGTTGTTCCTCCCCCGGTAAGCCCGGTAGTTCCTTGTTGGGGCAATCCGTACCGGCAATGGAGTTGAAAAGTGGTGTCTTTGTCCTGGTAAAGCACAAGTTTCCACTTCATCAGCTCGCAATCTGCGCTGGCGGAAATGCCGGGCAAAGGTCTCGTACCCTGGCTGCAGGGCGTGCTTGCCACAAAAGTTCCGGGATTGGGCGAATTTCCCCGGCTATTATGCTGTGAATACGCAGTTGATATGATACATAGCAATAAAGCGGCTATCAAAACAGGTTTGGGCTGTTTCATGTACGGCAATTTTCCGAAAGCTACGATATGCAGGGTAGTGGGGATTGATTTTTACGTCTAATGAAGCAGATCCTTGACAAAAGGTAGTATTTAACCTACCGCAACCTACCGGCCGCGGCTTTTTTTGCCACTACCCGCCGGTTATTTGTCTGTGCCTTTCGGGCATTCTGCAGTTGTGTTTTCCTGATCCTTAACCGGCGTTTGGCCGCATCGGCCGCTTTCAGAATAGCGTCTTCAAAAATGGGGGAGTTTGCTTTAACGTAGTCATCTTTTCCGGGCATGCGCATATTCAGGATGCACACAATATTTTCCCGCTGGCCACGGGGCTTGTTTTCTATGGTTACTTCCACTTCCTGCAGGTCTTTGTAATATTTGTCCAGCGCTCCGAGTTTGAGTTTGATAAAGGCTTTTAAGGAAGGGCTGATGTTGTGGCCGGGAGATTCAATGCGGAATTTCATGGTTTTCAGTTTATGGTATCTGAAGTTACTGAAATTTATGCAAAGCGTTCCCTGTCAACGCGCCACCGCCTGCGTATTATACCTGTTCCGGTACTCCGCCGGCGTTAACCCTGTTACCCGCTTGAATACCATCCTGAACGTTTTCAGGTCGTTATACCCCACATCGTACGTAACGGAGGCAATGTTCTCTCCGGCCTCAAACGCTTTCTTGGCGGCCTCTACCTTTACACGGTGAATAAATTCTATGGGGTTTAGCGAGGTGGCGTTCTTGAACCGGCGGATGAAGTTCCGCCTGCTCATGTTCACCTGCCGGGCAACTTCGTCTACCGAAATGTCTGATTTGAACGTTTGCTCAATATAGCTTTGGGCTTGATGGACCTCATCATCGTTATGCAGGCGCTGTCCGGAGAAGATGGTGAAGATGTTTTGCGAAGTGCGGCCATAGTCCAGCGCATAGAACTTGCTCAATTCTACAGCAACCTCCTTGCCGCAATGCTGCTCAATAAAGTACAGCAGAGCGTTCAGCGACGAAAATCCGCCACCGCCGGTAATGATCCCTTTGGAGTGCGTAACAACATGGTCCGGCTTAAAATCTATTAAAGGGTACCTTTTCTGCAGGTCTTCCATGGCGCCCCAATGAGAGGTGGCCGGCATGCCGTTCAGCAAGCCGCACTGCGCCGGAAAATAGGCCCCTGTGCAAAGGCTGATGACCTGCGCATTACGGTCATATTTCTCCCTGATCCAGTTAACGAGCTTGCCGTTCCGCGAAAGCAGCGCATCAATGTCTCCCGCGGCGGGGCTCATGGGTGGGACCACCACAATATCCGTGTCAAATTCATCGGCAATGGTTTTGCTGCAATAGAACTGCACGGGCAGGTTGAGCTGCACGTTTTTGAGGTGTACGCCAACCAGCTCTACCTGGAAGGGCAAGGGTTTTCCTCTTTTCACCGCCGCCTCACCGGCACTCAGCAATAGCGATACGGTGTTGGATACCGCCGGCAGCATCACATCTTCATATACTACAATGGAAATATGTTTCATCCTTCTTTGTGCATGGTATAACCAAAATTACCTAAAAATAATGGCACAAAATACACCCTTCAATGTCATTTTTACGTAGTGAGGGTGTTGGCAGGCAGGGCTACTTTTACATACAACAACAACAAGAAACTGTTATGAAGACAATATTTGATCACACAATAAGGCAGGAATTGACGGGCAGGGTCAATTCCCTTACCGGTAACAACACCGGCCAATGGGGTAAAATGAATATTTACCAGATGACGAAACATTGCACGGTATGGAACGACTGGATGCTAGGCAGGGGCTGGCACACTTACAAGCAGGAATTACTGGGTAGGATCTTCGGCAAAATGGCCCTGAAGGGCCTGGTAAAAGATGAGCGCCCCATGAAAAAGAACATGCCAGCAGGCAGCTTCGCCATAAAAGAGAAGGAGGGAGATGTGGAGCTACAAAAAAAGATATGGATGGAACAGATCGCTGCATACGGGCATTTCTCCAACCCTGCTTTTATTCACAACTTCTTCGGCAAAATGACGGTCAATGAAATAGGCATCTTTGTCTACAAGCATTTAGATCATCATTTACGCCAGTTCAACGCATAGCTGCCTGCCTGTAATGCGGATGGTCTGCCCGCATGGCGGCTTTCCATTGGGCAAAGTGCTCCTTCAGCTTTGCGGCTATGGCCGGTTCCCTTTCAATCAGGTTATTCCTTTCACCGGGATCTTGTTCAAGGTTGTACAAAGCCAGCTCATTGTTATGGGCGCCCAGCAGTATCTGGCTGGTGATGGGCCGGTTAGCAGGGTTATAGTCGAAGGTATGCACCAGCTTCCAGGGGCCGTCTATCACCGCATAATGTTTGTCGAACTGGAAACAGAGCGGCGCCATAGCCGCTTGAGACGGGCGGTCCTCTTTGATGGGCCGCAACACGCTTACCCCGTCAAACTTTGCAGTATCGCTGATGCCCGCCGCTTCCAGCGTGGTGGGAACAATGTCAAGCGCAGACACCCGGTGGCCGTATATCTTTCCTTCAGGCAGCCTGCCCGGCCAGCTCATCATGAACGGTACCCGTATGCCGCCCTCGTGCATGGTGTATTTCGATCCGCATAAAGGCAGGTTGTTGGCGCCGCTCAACGGCTCTCCGCCGTTGTCAGACACAAAAATGATCAGCGTGTTCTCCAGCATATGACGTGCCTGCAGCGCTTGCAGCAAGCGGCCAATGTTATCGTCAAGGCAGTTCAGGTTGGCCAGGTAGTAGCGGCGCATTTCCTCATCAGTGATCTTGTTCACCTGTGTGTAATCCCAGTAATATTGCGCGTATTTACCGTAAGCGGTGTCATAGTCAGGTATCTTGCGAACGCCCCATTTATCGAGGTATTTTTGCGGCACCTCATGTATCAGGTGGTGCACGGCGTTGTAGGAGAGGTCGAGAAAGAAAGGCGTATCGCCCTGTTGCCGGTTGATGAACCGGATGGCCTCATCGGTGAACAGGTCTGTAGTATAGGTATTGCGGAAACTCTCTTTGGCAGTGTCACGAAACAGGCGGCCCAGGGCTTCACTGGGGCCGTAAGGGTCAGGCGTGGCCTTTTCAATGTCTTCATCCAGCAAAAAATAATCGTGCGCATGGGCGCTGAAACCCAGGAAATGATCGTAGCCATGGCGGGTGGGGAACTCTCTGGCCCGGGCGGTGTGGTAATGTTTGCCGAAGTCGCTCTTGCCAACTTTCTGCGTGATGTACCCCGCGCTTTTCAGCATTTCTGCCAGCGTGAGCACGTTCTGCGGCAGCCCGGGACTCCAGTACATGGCGGAATCCCACCGCTGCTGGTATTTGCCGGTATAGATGGCGGCGCGGGACGGGCTGCATACGGGCGCGGAAGCATAGCCGTTGGTGAACAGCACGCCGCTTTTGGCAATACGGTCCATGTTAGGCGTGGCGCAATCTTTTGATACATGGGAGTAGGCGCTAAGGTCGGCATACCCCTGGTCGTCTGTCACTATCAGGATGATGTTGGGTTTCTTTTCGGGAGCGGTGGTGCAGGCGCTGAGCAGTATTGATACAAAACAAGCGGCGCGGGCGAAGATGTGCTTCATACGTGGCGTTTGGTTGGTACAATATTACTTTTGCCGGCGGGGATTTTAATGGAAATTTTTATGGGATATATGGATAATATTACGGGGCATGCGCAGGGCTGCCGTACAGGATTTCTATCAAAGAGCCGCTCGCGCGGCCCTTTCTGTTATTTTACAGGTTCTTCTATAAATTCTTCGTCCTTTATCTTCAACTCCGCAATATTGAGTTGAAGCTGGGGGCCATACGTTTCCACCGCATATCTGACTGCGGCCGGCCGCGTTTTTTAAGGCCTCGAAAAGCCTATTCCGCCCGTAAGCTCTTCACCGGGTTCACCAGCGCCGCCCTGATGGCCTGGAAGCTCACCGTGCTCAGCGCAATCAGCAAAGACAGTATGCCCGCTGCCACAAATACCCACCAGCTGATGTCTATCCGGTAATCGTACTGTGCCAGCCAGCTATGCATCAGCCACAGGGCCAGGGGAGATGCAATGGTGCATGCCAGCAGTACCAGCAGCACAAATTCTTTAGACAGCAGCAACCACAGGTTGGCCACCGAAGCGCCGAGCACCTTGCGGATGCCTATTTCCTTGGTGCGGCGTTCCGCCATGAAAGCGGCCAGCCCGAACAGGCCGAGGCAGGAAATGAAAATGGCCAGTACCGCAAACACGGCGGCCAGCTTGCCTACCTGGTTCTCCGTGGTGAATTTTTTGGCAAATTCCTGGTCTACAAAACTATACTCGAAGGGGTAAGCCGGGTTGTGCCTTTCAATGACCGGCTGAATGGCGGCCAGCGCTTTGCGCAGGTCTGCCTGCGGTTTGAGGCGTACCAACATAATAAAGGCGCTGCCGGGCTGAAAGAGGATCACACCGGGGGTAAATGACCTGAAGGGATCTCTGTTGAGCACATTTTCTGTAATGCCTACAATGGTCAGCGGTCGTCCGTCCAGCCTGATGATCTTGCCGATGGGGTCTTTAAAACCGGTCACCTTCAGGGCGGCCTGGTTCAGTATGATGGCGGAAGAGTCTGTAGCGTAAGCGCTGGAAAAAGGCCTTCCCTGCAGGAATTTCAGGCCGGTGGCCTGTTCATAGTCAACATCCGTCATCACCACGTCAAATACTACATTGTCTTTTACGTCGGGCGCGGCGCCTTCCCAGGTAAAGCCGCCCCAGTTGTTGTAAGACTGCGTCATGGGGCTGGATGCGCGGGCTACCGAAGCAATGGCGCCGGTATTCAACAGCTCCTGCCTGGCTGCTGTATAATTTTTCTGCAGGTCGCTGCTCATGTTGATGGTGATCAGGTTGCTGGGATCGTAGCCAACAGACCTGTTCTTGGCATGTTGTATTTGCTGGAACACAATAATGGTGCATACCACCAGTGCTATAGACACGGCAAATTGGGATACTACCAGCACCTTACGGAAGGTAATGGCGCCCCGGCCTTGTTTCAGGTTCCCTTTCAGCGCTCTCAGCGGCAGAAAGGAGGAGAGGTAAAAAGCAGGATAGCTGCCGGCCACCAGGCCGGTGAGCAGGCAAACCGCCAGCACGCCGCCCAGCAGGTAAACGTCTCCGAAATCAAACCGGATATGCTCAAAGCCGATGTCTTTCAGCAGGGGAAGTATCAGTTGTATCAAGAGCAGCGAGAAAATAAAGGCAATGAAAGCGGTGAGCATAGACTCCGCCAGGAACTGCAGCACCAGCTCCCCGCGCCGGGAGCCTACTGTTTTGCGGATGCCCACTTCCTTGGCGCGTTTCTCGGAACGTGCCGTGGCCAGGTTCATAAAGTTGATGCAGGCTATGAGCAGCACAAATATGCCGATGATGCCGAACAGCCGGATGTATTTAATGCGCCCGCCCACGTTTTTCCAGTTCTTGTACTCATCATACAGGTGTACGTCTTTGAAGGGCTGCAGGAACAGGTGCTGGTTCTTCACGGACTTGTCTTTTTGCATGATCAGCGGGTCTATCATTTTGGAAACCGCCTCCATGGAAGCGCCTTCCCTGATCTCCACCACGTTGGCCAAAAAGTTGTTGGCCCATTGCGTTTTGGCGTTCCTGACAAATTCAATGTTCTGCACCTTGAACTCAAAAGGCGCCAGGAACTGGAAAGTGATGGAGGAATTGTCCGGCACGTCTTTGATAACGGCCGTTACCATTACATTGTACTGGTTGTCTACCTTCAGCGTTTTGCCTACAGGGCTTTCCGCGCCAAACAGCGCTGTGGCCAATGATTCCGTGAGCACAACGGAATTGGGGTCTTGCAGCGCCGTTTCTATATTCCCTTCAATTACCGGGAAGGTGAACATATGCAGAAAGTCCGGGTCTACATAAAGACCTGTTTTGGACAGTTTTTTATCTCCCGCCACCAGGCTGTGGTTATTGCCCCAATCCATCCGCGATGCGCGTTTGATGGCCGGGTAGTTGTTTTTCAGTTCATCGTACAAGGGGAGGGGGATGCCCACCTGCGTCTTTTTTTCATTGTTGGAAAAACTGTGTTTCCTGATCAGGCCAATGCGGTCTGCATTTGCATGGAAGGTATCAAAGCTGGTCTCATACCTGATCCACAGCCCGATGATGATAGCAAACGCCATCCCTATGCCCAGGCCCAGGATGTTGATGGCGGAAAGGCCTTTATTTTGCCGGAGATTGCGCCAGGCAATCTTGAGGTGGTTTCTAAGCATGTGCATACGGCCACTAAAAGAATGCCATCTGCCTAAAGCCTACAGATGAATATAAAATATATTTACTTTATTTGTATGTGTTCGATTTTGATACAAAGAACGTCCGGAAGCGGGAATTAAGTTATTTTAGGGCCTAACCTATGCCACATGAGACATCTTGCCTTCCTTGCGCTGCTATGCCTTTCACTCCAGCTACACGCCCAGTTTGCCCTGGTAGAAGATAAAGACGGTTATGTGAACGTGCGGGACAAGCCTTCGCTGTCAGGCACGGTAACAGGCCGCGTGCCCTCCGGCAATATTGTTTTCTGCATGGAAACAGCGGGGGAGTGGTATTCTGTGGATTATGGCTCGGGTAAACAGACCGGCTCCGGGTACATTCACCGTTCCCGCCTGCAAATGGTGCGGAATTTCCCTGAAATTGCCGTTCAGAAAGCTACGGAAGACAGTATCATTTTCCGCCAGGATTCGCTGCGCCTGGTGCTCGGGAAACGCCTGTTCAGGCAGGAGAACAGGCAACTGCAATATAACCGTAGCGGAGAGTACCAATACCTGGCCCGTATTGACGGCCGCGACTTCTGGGGCACCGATGGCGGCCTGCCCCGCCAGGAATACAGCGTATTCCGGCTTTCCTGGAAAGGCCGCCCGGTCAATATGCCGGACAGTGCTTTCAACGATGTTTTTGAGCCCAATTTCTTTCATACCCAGCTGCGATACGACAGTGCGGGCGGCCGGTGTTTTGTTGAGGCCATCAATTCCGACGGCGCCGGCGGTTATGTAGTGATATGGATGTTCGAGCGGGGAGTATATAAAACGCGGCAGGTATTTTACGGGTTCTGACCCAGCATTTTTTACATCCTTGCTATTCAGATATCAACAATCTTCTGGTATCCATCTCTGTTCATCACCATACTGCTTATTTTAGCGGTTTTGGTTGTATCTTATATCAATAATTCTAAACCTCACCACTATGGCAAAAACTGATTATAAGAACATTGACGAATATCACAAAGCCTTTCCTGAAGCAGTGCAGGAAAGGATGCAGGCCATCCGCAACATTGTGCACAAGGTAGTGCCGGAGGCGGAAGAAGTGATCAGCTACCAGATACCCTGTTTCAAATACAAAGGGTACCTGGTCTATTATTCCGCATACGCCAAACATATTTCGCTGTCTCATCCGTTCAGTGAAGCCCTGCTCAAAAAGTTCGAAAAAGAGCTGAAAGGGCTGAAGGTGAGCAAGTCTGCCATCCAGTTCCCCAGCAATGAGCCGCTGCCGCTGGAGCTGATAACGGGCATTGTTGCGTTCAGGAAAAAAGAGAACGAAGAGAGCGGCAAGGGGAAGAAATAGGGCCTGACTGACAAGGTTTGAAACATCAAACGTATATTGTATTTTGAGTAGAATAACATGTTCGGGATATTAAACGGCAAAGCGGTCGCCCCACGTCGGCACGCAGAAAGGCCAGGCAGAGAATTGATCTCAATTATTTAATACACCCGTAACATTTTACATTTTATTTTTACTCTTTACCTTATACTTAATGACTGTTATGCAGGACCTGATCAGTTTATTGCAAAAAGGAGATGAACAGGCGTTTACTGCCATTTTCAATACCTACTGGCAACAGATGTTTGCAGCTGCCTACAGGAGGGTGTCAGATGAACAGGTTGCGCAAGACATTACACAGAATATATTCCTGCAACTTTGGGAACGGAGGGACACGCTTTCCCTGCGCCAGGAAACCCTTGAGTTCTATTTGCTCAAAAGTGTAAAGAACAAGGTGATCAACCATTTTACTTCCAGCCAGGTGAAACGGGCCGTGCTGGAAAAATTGGCAAGGCAGTTTGAAAATATTGCTTCACGCCCGTACATTCTCCGCGAACATGAAAAGCTGGAAAGCCATATAGATGCCTGCATAGATCAGCTTCCCGAGCAGATGCGCACTATTTTTATTATGCGCAGCAACCGTTTGTCAATTAAGCAGATCGCCGAAAACCTCAATATAGCAGAGCAGACAGTGAAGAACAATATTACAAAGGCCCTGCGCCTGCTCAGGGAATCTCTCCATAAAAACCCCATAGATGAAGATCTGATGCTGCTTTTTGCCACCGTATTGCTTACCGGGGCAGGGTCATTAACAATTAGTTAACATATTTTCGGGGTACTTCCGGAGCGCAGGGCTGTATAGCTTATAGAACAACATGATGCGCTACCGTGGAAATTAGAAAGTTTAGAAAGCTGCTTTGGCAATATCAGCGGGGAAAGCTCAATGAGAGCGATGCCCGCCTGGTAGACGATTGGTATGATTCCTTCGGCTATTCGGAAGATATTCCGCCATTGCAGGACGCCGCCAGAGCGGCCGCCATCCGGCAACAACTCCAGGAAAATTTGCAAAAGCATGTTCACCGGCGCCGGGGCGCTTCGGTAGTCCCGCTCTTCCGGCGTTATGCGGCTGTATTGCTCCTGCTGCTGGGCACAGCTGTTCTTTTTTACCTGTTCAGCCAGCAGCGCGGCCGGCTTTCCCGCCAAACGGCCGCGCAAATGGATACCATTATTACCCTTACCGGCCAGTTAAAGAAAATAACGCTGCCAGATAGCTCTGTATTGAGCCTGAACGCCGGCAGCACGGTGCGGTACAGCCCCGCCGGCTTCCATAAGGAAAGAGCGGTGTACCTGGATGCGGGAGAGGCCTTCTTTACAGTGGTGCCGCATGCAGACCTGCCTTTTGTAGTGCATAGCCCTTGTCTCACCACTACGGTGCTGGGCACCGCCTTTAACGTTAGCGCCTATCCGGAGCTGGATTACGCAGCCGTAAGCGTACAGGAAGGGCGCGTTAGCGTACAGACCCCGCAGGGCAAAGAAGGAAATATACTGGCGGTAGGCGAGGGCCTGGTGTATAATAAAATTACCGGCAAGGTGGAGCGCAAGCGGCAGTTGCCAGATGAAACGGCAGGCTGGATGAAGGGCACCACCTTCCTGCAGGACGCTTCTTTCCTTGAGCTGGCGCTTGTTTTCCACAATCAGTTCGGCATCCGTCTTCGTTCTGCCAGCCCGGCGGTGCAGAAAGGGCATTACACCATACAGGTATCCCGCCAGCAGCAGCCCGAAGCGCTGGTGAAACTTATTTGTTCCATTCACAATAAACAATACAGGAGGGAAAACAATGAAATAACGATCTATTAAAAAACCTTCAGGTCTGAGTAACCTGAAGGCTATGCTCAACAGCCCTTCCGATTTCCACAAAGTTGGGGCTGTCTGTATCTGACCAATGAAAATTCAATTAACCAGACGTTCAAATGTATGAAAAAAAATTATTTGTTCATAAGACAGATTATGCGCATATACTGCATTGTTACCTTTCTGTTGCTCACATTCACGCAGGTGATGATTGCCGGCCGTACCAACGCCCAGGTATTGACGCAGGTGGTTGATATCAGCCTCCGGGACCAGCAGCTGGGAGACGCGCTGGTGGCTTTTGCCAAAGTTATCCGCGCACCGCTGGTGTATGATGGCAAGGTACTGGGTGTACATCAGATCAATGTGCGCCACAAAACTTTTATAAAGGCGCCGGCCAGGGAGGTACTGGATTACCTGCTGAAAAATACGCAGATAGCCTATAAGGAAAGTAAGGAAGGAATTGTGCTGGTGCCACGTAAACAGCAACAGCAGGGTATACTGGAAGGCACGGTCACTAATGAAAAGGGAGAAGCGCTTCCGGGCGCCACCATCCAGGTGCTGGAAACAGGCCAGGTGGGCCAGAGCGGCGCGGATGGTACTTTTTCCTTGCAGCTTGCGCCCGGCAGGTACAACCTGAAGGTCAGCTTTATTTCTTACCAGCCTGCCAGCCTGAAACAGGTGGTGGTGGAACATGGGAAAGCAACCCGGTTGAAGATATTGCTGAAAGCAGACAAGTCCAATCTCAACGAGGTGGTAGTGGTAGGGTACGAAACCCGGTTGAAAACGGAAGTGACCGGCGCCATATCGAGCATTTCCGCGGCAAGCCTGGAGAACAGGCCTATTACGCAGGCATCGCAGGCGTTGTACGGACTGATGCCCGGCGTATACCTGAACGCGCCTACCGGCGAAGCGGGTAATAACGAAGCGGTTATTCGCGTGCGCGGCATCGGTACGCTGAACGATGCCGGTGCGCTCATCCTCGTGGATGGTATTGAAGCATCCATTAACAACATCAACCCGGACGATATTGAGTCCATCACCGTGCTCAAAGACGCTTCCGCCGCCGCCATATACGGTTCCAGGGCGGCCAACGGCGTGGTGCTGGTTACCACCAAACGCGGAAAGCTGAACTCCCGGCCTGTTGTAAGCTATAACTTTTCAACGGGTTTTTCGCAGCCAACGGTATTGCCGGATATGGTAACAGACCCGCGCACTTACCTGGAGCTTTACCGCGAAGCGGCGGATAACAGTGATACCAAATACAAATTCACAGACGCGGATATTGACCGCTACGCCGCATTGCCGGCCACGGACTGGCTGAAGGTAGGCTTCCGGAAAAACGCACCCATCCAGCAGCATGCCGTGTCACTCCGGGGCGGCGGCGAAAAGTCCGCCTACAGCTTGTCACTCGGCTACCTGGACCAGGATGGCATTATACGGGGCGGGCAAAATTATAAGGCCTATAATATCCGCCTCAATCTGGATAATAGCGTCACCGAAAAGCTGAAGATAGGCGCATCTCTCGCTTTCAGCTACGCAGATACCCGGTACACTCCTAAAGACGATGCTGCCGGCAACGATCTCAGCGGCAAGGGCAACCTTGCTTTTGAAGGAGCGCTCATGCAGCACCCGATTGTGCCCGTGTATGACGCCCAGGGCAGGTATGCCGCGCTGGAACAGCAATTGGGCCTTTCCTCCAGCCGCAATAACGGGCAAGGTATACTGGACAATCAGTTTGCCCTGGAAAAGAATAATAAGCTGCTGGGCAGCGTGTATGCGGAGTATGAGCTGATCAAAGACCTGAAGGTAAGAGGCACCGTAGGCCATCACTACCAGCACGGCGATTATACGGATACCCGCCGGGAATTTTCCCAGTACGATGTGGTTACCGGAGACCTGGCCACCACTGTTTTTCCCGGCAGCCAGTTATATGATATAGAAAAAACCTCCCGCAATGTGACCGCCTTTGTACAGGCCGCTTACGAAAAAAAAGTGGGCCGGCATACGCTGCGCGCATTGGTGGGTTACAACCAGGAGTCTTACAACGGCAAAACCAATACGGTACAGCAAATTGAATTTGAGACCACCAGCATGATCAGGCTGGGCAGCGGGGCTTCTACCCCCAAAGCCAATACCAGCCGCGGCTCCTGGGCGCTCAGGTCTTACTTCGGGAGGTTGAATTATGACTTCAGCAACCGCTACCTGTTTGAATTTAATTTCCGCCGGGACGGCTCTTCCCGCTTTGGGGCCAACAACCGGTACGGTAATTTCCCGTCGTTGTCCGCAGGCTGGCTGGTCAGCAACGAGCCGTTCTGGAATACGAACGCGGTAGATTTCCTGAAGCTCAGGGCTTCCTGGGGTATACTCGGCAACCAGAATACAGACATGTACCCCTTTGCCACCCAGGTATCGCTCACCAACCGGTACGCGTTCAATAACGTGGTCAACAACGGCGGAGCTTATTCCGTTATCGGCAATCCAGACCTGAAATGGGAACAGACGCAATCCGTTAACCTTGGTGTAGACGCCGGTTTCTTCCGCTCAAAACTGACGCTGGAAGCAGATTATTTCATCAAGCGCGCCAGTGGCATCCTTACCGAAATAGAAAACCCGCTGTCACTGGGCATTGACAAGCCCACTACGGTTAATGCCGCAGCGGTGGAAAATAAGGGGTGGGAGGTGAATGTGAACTACCGGGATAAGATCGGGCAGGTATCAATTGGTGGTGGTTTCAATGTGAGTTATATCACCAACAAGGTAAAGTCTATCAACCCCAGCCTTACGGACGAGTCTGACCGCGTGGCCCTGAGCGAGAGCGCCAATGAGTGGCTGATCAGGGGAGAATCTATTGGCGTGATATACGGCTACCGGCTGCAGGGCATTTTCCAGGACGCAGCGGAGATCTCCCATGCGCCTGACCATACAACGCTGTTCGGCGTAGCGCCGCAGCCGGGAGATTTCAGGATAAGTGATGTGGACGGCAACGGTGTGATAGATAAAAATGACAAGGTGGTGATCGGCAACAGGGTACCCCGGTTGCTGTACGGTTTTAACCTGAAGGCCGGATATAAAGGGTTTGACCTTTCGCTACTCTTCCAGGGCATCGGGCATACAGATATGTACCTCGCACGCGGCACGGCGCCCTTCCCGTTTGCCGGCATACGGGCCGACTGGCTGAACCGGTGGACGCCCGAGCACCCCAGCGCCACATACCCCCGCCTGTGGGTGGACAGGAAAGGCTACAACGGCTCAACCATTGAAGTGAACCATACTTCTTTCTGGGTGCAGGACCGTGCCTACCTGCGCTTGAAGAACATACAGTTGGCCTATACGCTGCCCCAGGCGCTTCTCCGGAAAATGGGAGTGCAGCGGCTGGGCCTGTTCGTGAACGCGCAGAACCTGCTCACCTTTACTTCGTTTAAAGATTTTGATCCCGAACGGCAGGACAAAACGCAGTATGCCACGTCTGCCTTACCGCAACTGAAAATATTCACAGCCGGGGTCAATGTATCCTTCTAAACCAGCATTTGTCATGAAAAAACAATACATACTCCTGTTATTGGCCGTTGCGCTGTTTGCCTGCCAGAAAGACTTCCTGGAAAGGCTTCCTCAGAATACACTGGCGCCGGAAACCTTCTATAACGATGCCGCCAACCTGAAAATAGGGCTCACCGGCGTGTACAGCGCCCTCCAGAGCGCGCAACTGTTCGGTAAAATTCCGGAGCTGGATGCCATCAGCGACAATGCCAAATTGTTCAAATATGAAACAGACCTGATCGCGTTCTCGCAGGGCAACGGTTATGCCAACCTGGACGCGGCCGGTACCATGGCCGGTTACTATGGAAAACCTTATGTGCTGATACAAAGGGCCAACGCCTTGCTGGACAATATAGACGCCCCCGGTATTGTAAGCCGGCAGGAGCGGGACGTCTACGCTGCTGAGGCCCGTACGTTGAGAGCTATTGCCTATATGCGGTTGGCGTACTTGTTTGGCGATGTGCCGCTGTACACGCATTTTATTGAAAAAAACGAGGCGCTGCAGCTGAAAAGAACGCCCCGCCAGCAGGTGGTGGATTTTGTGATCAGCGAGCTGAAAGCCGCCGTAGAGGTGCTGCAGGTAAAGCCCTTCAATAATGAAAAAGGGAGGGTTACACAACTGGCTGCCCGCGGTATGCTGGGTAAGGTATTGCTGTATGAGGCCCGCATGGGCAACCGCCCATGGCAGGAAGCCCTGCAGGAGCTGGCCGCGCTGATGCCGCTGGCGGAAGGCGCAGGCATTGGATTGTTTACCGTTGGCGCGGGAACCGATGGCCAGGCCAACTATGAGGCCCAGTTCCTGCTGGCCAATATCGACAACAAGGAAGTGCTCTTTGCCCTGAAAAATAACGACCTCACCAGGGGCACCGGCCTCGGCCGCTTTTACGCCGCCCATGGCGGCAACCTGAGCGTGTCTGTACATACAAATTATGTGCAGGACTTCTATTGCACAGACGGGCTGCCGGTAACGGCTTCCCCGCTCTACGATGAAAGCAACCCGTATGACAACCGGGACCCGCGCCTGAAAGCCTCCATTACCGTGCCCGGCGATGTCTATTCCAACAATACGGCCCTGCTGCCTTTTGACGGTAGAAATACGAAAGGCACGCTCGAAACGGACTTCGCCATAAAAAAATACACAACGCTGAACGGCATCAAGCTGAACCAGGGAGAACTGGACATTCCCATTCTCCGGTATGCGGATGTACTGCTCATGTTCGCGGAAGCGGAAAATGAAGTGAACGGCCCCACGGCGGCAGCCTACAAGGCCATCAACAAAGTACGCAGCCGGGTAAACATGCCGGGCGTTACGGAAAACCTCACCAAAGAACAGTTCCGGGAGGAGGTGATCCACGAGCGCAGGGTAGAGCTGGGCTTTGAAGGGCAGCGCTGGTTTGACCTGGTAACGCTCGGCATTGCGGAGCAGAAAATCAATGCCGTCAAAGAGCTGAACCGGGCATTCACACCCGAAAAACAGGAACTGTTCCCTATTCCTCAAAACGAGCGGGCGCTCAACCCTTCCCTGAGCCAAAACCCTAATTATTAGACATTACTCACATCAAATATTCACTATGTGCCTGAAAAAAATATTTTGCACAGGGGTGTGTGCAGGATTGCTGCATGCCGCCGCCTTAGCGCAAACGGTCAGTTGGAACACGGACAGCAGCGTGACCGTTTCCGGCGGTGAAAAAACGTTCACTACTTACATGGCCCCGTCAGACGAGACCGTGCGTACTTTAATGACGCATCTTAATGCCCAACGGGTATGGTATATGAGCAAAGGTACGCCAACCGGTATTTTTGGCAGCGGATTTAGCGAGGGAAGTATCGTTACCTTCCGCCTGTATGCTTATGACAAGGTGACCCGTTCAAAAGGGCCATTGCTTTACGGCAGCACAACGCAGAACGGTCAAACACAAGGCTACTGGGAGGTTACCAGGGCGCTCCCATGGGGCTCCACGGATAAAGTATCGAGCCACGATATAAAAAAGCTGATAGAGCATACCAGCATATTCCATCCTTCGGGTTGCAGCTTCACCGGGAAAGAAACTTTCTTAAGCAATTGGGCCTGGCTTGGGGCATTGTCTAAGCTGAAAGGCATATATGAAGTATTCGCTTCCGGCAAATATCTGTCATCTATGCTGGATACCACCACTTCTCTGCTGGTATCGGAAGCCAAAAGGCCGGCGAGGACCTATCTGGATAATGCGGAAGCCAGCTGCAGAACGTGGCTCACACCGCTGCAGCCTGTTGTAGCGGAGTTGACTATTAAGAATGCCACGGTGAAATACATTGCTATCCCGGGAATTAGTGACAACAATAACCAGGTTACTCCTTATGGGTTGTTCAACGTTTGGTACAATACAGACTACAGTGGCCTTTTCAGAAGTGACCGCCCTACGGTAGTAGCGCACCGCGGTTTCTGGCGCAATGCCGGCGTGGCCCAAAACTCCCTGGGGTCCATACAGGCAGCGGCAACCCGGGTTGACGTTGACGTGATAGAGCTGGACGTCAGAAGCAGCAAAGACAAAAAAGCGATCTGCTTTCATGATGACATGCCGCAGAAAGTACTGCAACAAACGCTTGATGACTACCCGAACGCTTCCATTTACGATCTTACGCTGGCCACACTGACGCCTTACAAACTTTTTGACCGCTTTGACCTGGAAACGTCTGAAACCCTGCTGACCCTGGAGAATGCCTTCAAATACCTGCACGATCATCAGATCACCAAACCCGTTAACCTGGACATCGGCATCCCTGATCAGGTACCGGTAGATACGTTCAAGGTACCCGGCCGGCCATATTTTGACGCCGTGTTCCTGGAAGCGGTGGGCGCCGCCTGCCGTTATGGCCTTACAGACAGGATCATCTTTAAAGGGAAATATACTTATGATGATCCGGTATGGGGATCTGTACAAGATACCCTGCGCAAGTATTTTGTACGCTCAATGGCCGCGGATGGTGTAGACGCACATCCTATTATTGCCTATACGCCCAAACTGGGAGACGATATTGCGGACTATGAGACGTATTTCCATAACTGGCTGGACCTTAACAAAGGCAGAGGCATCCCTTTTGTATCAATAGTAGGTATGGAAGTACGGTTGAAAAACGATGAGCCTACCCCGATCAACACTTTCCTTAAAAGTGCCATCCCCTACGTGCAATCCCTCCACTATAATAGCAACGTTCCGTTGCGGGTAGGCGTGTTCTCGGAAACACCCACGTCCTGCTCGGGCTACTGGACCAAATCCGCGGTGGAGAAATACGTGAATTTTAATGACGACAAGCGTAACAACTTTGACTGGGTGCTCAACAACGGGTACGATTACCTGATCACAGACATACCGGAAGTACTCACCGCTATCATTGATGCCCGGCAATAATCACCTTTTAATTTGATGCAATGAAGATATTTATCAAATGCATGGCCCTGATGGCGGCCTTGTTCTATACCGCGCAAACGCAGGCGCAGGAGGGCGTCAGCTATCCCGAGCTGAAGAGCTTCTTCAGCATGGTTAGATTGAATGCCAACCAATTCAACCACTATCATAATTTGATAGACGACAAGAATCCCATCAATGGCATACGGTTCCCGTCCCGGGATGGAACAGAGAATGAGAACTATGAAAGCACAACAGACCGGCACGGTTCTTCAACGGGGGCCTTGTATGTCAAACCGGCGGCTACCGCTAGGCCAATGTCTCAAGGACATTCATTTAACATCAATGCCAATGGTTTTTCTGTTGCATGCTGGGTCAAGTTCAAGGATGTAATGACAGCAGGCCCCGAAGCAACTGTTCGTATTATGGAAGTGGCCGATGACAGCGCGGAATTCATCTGGGATTTCGGTATCGTAGGTGACGGAAGGGCATATATATCGCGGTACACCAATAAAAAAACGGGAGATAATGAGCTTTGGAAAGTAAAATTCTGGGAATCATCTACCGTCAACGTACGCCGGTATATAGCCGATCATGGAGCAGACCATTGGTTTTTTGTGATGCTGGTACAAGAGGCCGGCCAGGTACGGCTGCATATGGGAACGGAAGACGGGAAATTCGATTGCATGTACCTGGATTATGGGCTGGATGACCAGCCTGCCTTCCAGGACACTACGCCGGTTGTACCGTTGATAACCCTGTTCCCTAACAGCAGCTGGCAGTCGCTGTATCTGGATGACCTGGCTATTTGGGAAATGCCGCTGTGCCGTACGGAGGCATTCGAATACTTCAAGGAGCAGGTCTCCAACATATCGCCGGGCGGTCTGTCATATCCTTTCTACACGCCTAACCAGAATAATCAGGACGTGCATAACGACGATGTATCCCGCATGAATGCCATTCCCCGCACACCCGGAGGCTGCCTGACGGCGCCGCCCACGGAAATGGTAAGTGAACCGCCGCTGATAGCAGCTATGGCGGCGGAAACACCGCTGACAGAGAAAAAACTTTCCAAAATTATTGTGTACCCCAACCCGGCTACTAACAGGATCACGCTGGATTTTGGAGAGGCGCTCCCTGAAAACGGCCCGGCCTACCTCGGCCTGTACGACATGAGCGGTAAACTGGTGGCCGAGAAACGCTTCGATGTGGTCAAAGGGCAACGCAGCCTGACATGGGACAACATCCGGCAAAGCAGGGTGCCTACCGGTATTTATGTTCTGAAATGCATGACCGGCGGTAAACAGTACACGGCCACCATGGTCATGGACTGCGGCTGCAACTGACCTGCATAATGATCTTTTTGAAAATTTTATTACATCATTAATCTGTTAAATATCATGAAAAAGTCTTTAGGTACCTTATCACAATTTTGTCAATGGAAAGAACTGGCTATGGCATGCGGCATGCTGTTCATCCTGTCCGGGGCACAGGCGCAATGGTCTACCGGTAGCAATAGAGTATATATCTCTTCCAATAATATCAGGGTGGGCTTGGGCACCAGCACGCCAAATGAACGCCTGCATGTGAAAAACGGGAATATACTCGTTCACTATCAGGACGGGCCGCAGGCTCGCCTCGGGGAAGCTTCGTTAGGCGGCATGTTCCTGGGTACCGTTACCGGGGATAATATGCACCTGGGTGTGGGCAACGCTGAAAAAATGACCATCAATACAGCCGGCAATGTGGGCATCGGCACCACCGTGCCCGCCTACAAGCTGCAGGTAGCAGGGGAGTCTTATGTAACCGGCCGCGTGGGCATTGGCATTGCGCCCGCCACAGACATACAGCTGAACGTAAAAGGAAGCGTGCATGTGGGCAACAGCTCCGGCGCTCAGGTGTTCCACATTTCCGCCGGCAAGGAACTGGTATTCATTGGCACGGACGCCTATAACGAGTACCTTGCTTCCGTGGGCGACACATCCAGCCCCATCCAGGACAACAACTATTCCCTGTGGGTCAGCAAAGGCATTGTGAGCGAAGACTTTGCCCTGGCGTCTGTGTCTGACTGGGATGATTACGTATTTGCTGAAGACTATCACCTGCCTTCGCTGCAGGAGCTGGAGAAATTCCTGCAGGAGCACAAGCACCTGCCCGCCATCCCTTCTGAAGCAACTGTGAAAAAGCAGGGGTACAGCCTTCACAAGCTCAACCGGGGTTTTCTGAAAACAATAGAAGAGCTGACGCTTTATACCATAGCGCAAGACAAAAAAGTAAGCGAACTGGAAGCGCAGGTAGACAAGCAGGCCACGCAATTGCAATTGCTGATGGAAGAACTGGCGGCTATAAAATCTAAACTTTCACCTGATAAAAACATAGCGCTTTGAAATATCCGGACCAACCAATTCGCCGGGCCTTACTGACAGTGCTCACATGCCTGCTTTGTTATACAGGCAGTGTGCAGGCGCAAAACGGCCGTGCGTCTTTTGAACAATTACGTGCTATGCTGCATAGTGCGCCGGCGGGCGGTTATGTAATGACGGTGGCGCATCGGGGAGACTGGCGGAATGCGCCCGAAAACTCGCTGCAAGCTATCCGTAACTGTATAGAAATGGGGGTAGACATCGTGGAAATTGACCTGCAACTGACCAAAGACAGCGTGATAGTGCTGATGCATGACAGCAAGCTGGACCGCTGCAGCACCGGCAAGGGGAAGATCAACCAGTACACCTACCGGGAGCTGCAAAAGTTCAGGCTGCGGGACGGCCTCGGGAGGCCCACCCGGCACCCCATTCCTACATTGGAAGAAGCGATGCTTATAACAAAAGGGAAAATACTTGTTAACCTGGACAAAGCGGAGAATTTCCTGCCGCTCGTGTACCCGGTGCTGAAAAAGACCGGCACCGCAGACCAGGTAATTGCAGGAGCATACCTCTCCCTTGCGGAAATGCAGTTGTTGGCAGGCCCGGTGCTGGACAGTGTGGCGTTTATGCCGAAGATCAAGGCGCAAACGCCCCGTATCCCCGAATATCTTGACCCGTATGAGCAGGCGCGGGATTTCAGCGTGCTGCAGGTCAAATTTGAGGAAGATACGTCATCGCTGGTGCCGCGGCTGCAGCAATGGAGGCAGCAATACGGAAGCTGGATATGGATCAACACCATCACCCCTGACCGTTGTGGCAACCGGGACGATGAACTGGCCCTGACCTCGCCAGACGCCGCCTATGGATGGCTCATTGAGCGGGGGATCAATATCATTCAGACAGACCGGCCCAGGGAATTGATAGATTACCTGCAATCAAGGAAATTGCGAAGCAATGCCGTACATCTTTAGCGCATAGCGCTGCCCCGCAGGGAACCGGCGTGCTGGCATGCCTGTTCCCTGCTCGTTTTTATCATCTGTAAAACAGCTACGGCCTTTCATCCTACCCGCTATCCCAGCTGTTTTTGTGTTCAGACCTGAACGCAAAAACAGATTGATGTATATTTAGCCAATGGAACAGCGGGATTTTGACGCCATTGTAGTAGGCTCCGGCCCTAACGGCCTCTCGGCCGCCATTACCCTGCAGCAGCAAGGCTTGCGGGTATTGGTGCTGGAAGCAAAAGATACCATCGGCGGAGGCCTCCGCACGGCAGAGCTGACGCTGCCCGGTTTCCTGCACGATGTCTGTTCCGCTATCCATCCCCTCGCCGCCACCTCACCGTTCTTCCAAAGCCTGCCGTTGACGGACTTTGGACTGGAGTACCTGTATCCCGCCATAGCCGCTGCGCATCCGTTTGATGACGGCCACGCCGCCGTACTGAGCAGCAACATGCCCGAAACCCTTGCCACGCTGGGGGCGGATGCCGATGCTTATCAATCGTTGCTGGAACCTTTTATAGAAAGCTGGCCGCAGATCGTGAACGATGCGCTGGGCCCATTCCATTTTCCCGCACACCCGCTGAAAATGGCGGCCTTCGGCCTGAAGGCGCTGCAACCAGTTACTACGCTGGTGAAACGTTTTAACGGCGCTTACGTAAAAGGCCTGCTGGGCGGTATGGCCGCGCATGCCACGCAGCCGCTAGAGAACATGGCCACTTCAGCCATTGCGCTGGTATTGTCTGTTGTAGGCCACCGGCATGGCTGGCCGTTGCCCAAAGGCGGCTCGCAGCAAATAGCCGGCGCACTGGCGGCATACTTCACGTCACTGGGGGGGAAGATCGAAACAAACAACTACGTGCGGAACCTGCGGCAGCTGCCTTCCCATCATGCACTGCTGCTGGATGTTACGCCTAAACAATTCCTTGAACTGGCGGGCCATAAGATCTCCGGTATCTACAAATGGCAGCTTGAAAAATACCGCTACGGCATGGGCGTGTTCAAGATAGACTGGGCATTGTCCGAAGCCGTTCCGTTCACCGCCGCGGCCTGCCGCCAGGCGGGTACCGTACACATCGGCAATACGCTGGAAGAAATGGCCGCTTCAGAAGTGCTTTCCCACCGCGGTGTGCATGCAGACAAGCCGTTCGTTCTGCTGGCGCAGCAAAGTATTGCAGACAGCAGTCGCGCCCCGGCAGGGCAGCACACGGCCTGGGCCTACTGCCACGTGCCGCATGGTTCGGAAAAAGACATGACCGATGCCATAGAGCAGCAGGTAGAACGTTTTGCGCCCGGTTTCCGGGATACCATCCTGGCGCGGCATACCTTTAATGCACAAGCGCTGCAGGCGTATAACCCGAACTACATCGGCGGGGATATTGGCGGCGGCATCATGGATGCCCGGCAGTTATACACCCGCCCCGCAATTAAGCTGAACCCTTACAGCACCCCGGCCAAGGGCATCTACTTCTGTTCTTCCTCCACACCACCCGGCGGCGGGGTACATGGCATGTGCGGCTACCATGCGGCGCGCAAGGCGCTGAAAGATATTTTCGGTATCAGGGTTTCGCTGGGAACGCCTGCGTAGGAGGCTTGTAAAAACTACTGAAACGAGTATCAAAAAAATGCGCGTCCCCGGTTAACTTTAGTAGCATGAAAACCTGCTACCTGATACTATCCGCATGCGCATTGATGGCCACTGCCGGGTGTATGAAAGACCGGGAAGGCCCTGAACCGCCCACCCGCCCGCAATGGTTGATCAGCCGTATGGTACAGATCACCGAGTACTATGGCGGCAACCCGCTCCCCGGCGATCCGCCGTTTTCGCGCTCCAAGCTCCTTTGGGAGATCAGCTATAACAGTTATTACAAACCCGTTACCCGGCATACTTACGTCAGCGCCGCCCGGAACGACACGGTCAACCTGCGTTTGTCTTCCGTAGACTCACTGGTGTACGACGGGCAGTTCCGCGTGAAAGAAGTGTATACAACGGAAGCGGGAGGTACGGTCTACGCCAGAACATACCATTACGAAGGCAATGACACCCTTCCTTTCAGCATAACGTACGGCACCGGGCAAACATTGTATACGTATGGCCCGGATACCGTAAGGGTCATATTCGAGAACCCGAAATCCGGGCTTGATACCACCTGGTATGTTTATGAGAACGATAACCTGAAACGTTCCATCACTCCGCTGTATACAACGGAAATATATGATGAGTATGACAACGGCCCGGTGATAGAAAGCTGTATGAACCTGCAGTTGTCAGGCATTTTCAATCTCCCGTTCCATATGAACGGCACGCCGCGCCTGTCAAAAGGTAACTGGGGCGTGAACCTGTTCATGGACCAGGTACATCGGAGCGTATTGTACAATGAGCAGGGGCTGCCGGTGGCCTCCACCGCCGCGGTGTACGTGCCCAGTGTGGAGCGTTACAGATCCCGCTTCGAGTACATTGCTACGCAGGCAAACTAGGAGTGGTGCTTACGGTCTTTTTTTTCGTACCAGGCTATCTGCCGGGTACCGCGCCCGCATGGTATCCTTGATGCTTTCGCACCAGTTCACCAGCAGCTTCCTTTCCGCGTCTGTGAGTGTGGCATTGGTATGAATAATGGTATAGGAGTTGAGAGGCATTTCCTTTTCATTCACCATTTCTACGGTCTCTTCCAGTTTGTGGAACTGGCGGGCGAGGGGATAGGCGGTAAATTCGGAAAAGTTGAGGTGGCGCTTACCGTCATTCACATGTTTGGCCAGCCACCAGGCTACCGGCTGTACAGATGCATACCAGGGATATGTGGTATTGTTGCTGTGGCAGTCGTTACAGGCTTTGCCGAGAATGGTACTGACTTCCGCGGGTACGGCGTAGGCGGTGGAAATATCGTTGGCGGAGGGAACGGCGGCCGTGTTCCTGGCAGGCCTGAAGAATTGTATCACTACAAGTATGGCCAGCAAAGCCCAGCCCAGTGTTTTCCATACTTTCATAAGTAAGCGGTTTGCCGGCTAATGTAGTGATAAACTTTTATTGTTGCATGTTTTAATGTTGCGCCCCGCTTTCGTTCCATACTTCTTTCCCCGGTACCCTGTTCCCGAATACGGCGGTGCCTATACGTACCAGGGTAGCTCCTTCTTCAATGGCCATTTCCATATCCCCGCTCATGCCCATGGAGAGCCCCAGCGGGCCGGCAATGCCCTCGCGCAGCAGCTGGTTTCGCACCAGGCGCAGCTTGCGCAATGAAGGGCGCCGGTATTCCGGGTCCGCGTCCAGCAGGCCGATGGTCATCAGCCCCTTGAGGCGCAGGGTGTTAAAGTGTTGCAGGGCCAGGATGAAAGGCAGGGCCTCTTCCGGGGGGATGCCGAACTTGCTGCTTTCTTCAGAGGTGTTGACCTGTACATAGATGTCTATAGTGCGGTTTTCGGCTTCCAGCCGCTTGTGCAGTTGCTCCGCAATGCTGAGGCGGTCTATAGACTGGATGCAGGTGGCGTATTTGAGTACGTCTTTTATTTTATTGCTTTGCAGGTGGCCAATGAAATGCCGCTCTACGGGCAGTCCCTGCAAGGCGGCATCTTTGTCCCGCAGCTCCTGTACCTTGTTTTCCCCTATAAGCCTTTCACCCGCTTCAATGGCTATGCGGATGCTTGCCGCCGGTACCGTTTTGGTGGCCAGCAGCAGCTGCACTTCTTCCGGGTTGCGCCCGCAGGCCTGGCAGGCGCGCCGGATGCTATCCCTTACGCGGGCAATGTTCTGCTGAATGTTTTGCATGGTTGACGAACGTGAGCCGCAAAGATCCGGTGCTTCTTCCGCATTCCGGTCATCCAGTTGCAGGAAAAAACCGGAATACTGGCCCATCTGCCGCAAGATACGGGTTGGCGCTGCCGCGCTGCGGCCGTACTTTGCGGGTATGTACCATCATTTGCAACTGGGCCATACCGATTTTTCGCGCAGCCGCCAGCTGGCGCTGCTGGTGCGTTCCGGCGCCGTCACGCTGGGCGGGTATAAAAAGGCGCGCATATACGGCACGCTGCGCTGCAGTGCCGGCCAACGCATGAAAACGGCTAACAGGGTGTTTTTTAAAGACGAAGCAGAAGCGCTGGCGCATGGCTACCGCCCCTGCGCCGCATGCCTGCCCGAAAAATACCGCCGCTGGAAAAACGCGCAAGAAACGGGTTGATCAGGGCGGCGGTTGCGCCTAATTTTGTTTTAAAAAGAAAGATCATGCAAACCATCACACAAGACCTGCATCCCGCCGCTATCAGAGCGCGAATGACGAACCTCCCGCAGGATGCCCGCAGGCAGCATCAGCCAGCTGTTACCATCCGGGAGCTGAAAAAAGAAGAACTGCCTGGCCTCCCCATTCATTATGGCGTGTACAACACCGCCATCGGTGAAATACTGCTGGCCGCCACACCGCAGGGCATCTGCTATGCGGGGTTCACCAACGGGTACCGGGAGCTGGCGCTGACAGATCTGGGGCGCCGCCTCACCGGCGCCGCTTTTAGCAAACAGGAAGACGTGTTCCACCAACAGGCGTTGCAATGGCTGAACCACCCGGGCCGCACCCGGCAGCCGCTGCGCCTGCACCTGAAAGGCACGCCTTTCCAGTTAAGCATCTGGCAAAAGTTGCTGGCCATTCCCTCCGGCGCTGTTACTACTTATGCGCAATTAGCCGGCAGCTCGCAAATGGCACGGGCCGCAGGTACCGCCGTGGGAGACAATCCCGTGTGCTTCCTGGTGCCCTGCCACCGCGTAGTACGCAGCAATGGGAAGTTTGACGGCTATTTCTGGGGCACGGAGCGCAAAAAGCAATTGCTGGCCATGGAAGCGCAACGGCGGTAACGGGCGCGGCTATAACATGGCTGGAAATGGCTACCGGCCGGGGCGGCCAGCTTGCAGCAACAACACGGTTCCCACTTCGACCGCCGCCTTACAACACCACCACCACAGCAAGAAACGGGTTTCCAAACCCGCCATTCACCGGTAATTTTGCCGTATATTTAAACATCAACGATCATGGAAACGCAACAGGAACTGGATTACAGGAGAATAGCGGAAGCCATCGGGTTTTTCAGGGAAAACTTCAAGGCCCAGCCCAAACTGGAAGAAGTGGCGGAACACGTACACCTCAGCCCGTTCCATTTCCAGCGCATGTTCCAGCAGTGGGCGGGCGTAACGCCCAAGCAGTTCCTGCAATACCTCAGTGTGGAACATGCCAAGGAAATACTCAAAACCACCGGCGCCTCCCTGTTCGATACCGCTTTTGAGACCGGTCTTTCCGGCACCGGCCGCCTGTACGACCTCTTTGTGAAAATAGAAGGCATGACGCCGGGCGAATACAAGAACGGCGGCGCCTCTCTGCAGATCAACTATTCATTTGCCGATACGCCCTTCGGTACGGTCATCGTAGCATCTACAGGCAAAGGCATCTGCCACATGGCATTTGCGGATGAAGGAGAAGGCCCCGCGCTGGCGCAGCTCAAACGCATGTTCCCTAACGCCGGCTACCACCAGCGGGTAGATATGATACAACAAAACGCGTTGTTCGTATTCAGCCAGGACTGGAGCCGGCTGGAAGAGATCAGGCTGCACCTCAAAGGCACGGATTTCCAGATCAAAGTATGGGAAACCCTGTTGAAAATACCACCCGGCGGCCTTACCACGTATGCGGACCTGGCCCGCAAGGCCGGTCATGAGGGCGCTTTCCGCGCCGCCGGTACCGCCGTGGGCAACAATCCCGTGGCCTTTCTCATACCCTGCCACCGCGTTATCAAAGCCAGCGGCGAAATAGGGGAATACCACTGGGGCGGCGTCAGGAAAAACGCCATCATAGGCTGGGAAGCCGCCCGCCGCCATCGTACAGCATAAAATCATTACATCATGAAAACGGTCAAAGAACGCATCGCAGCACAAAACTGGGAGCAGATCGCCATGCAGTTGCATGAACAGGGATTTGCCATTGTACCCCAAATATTGTGCAAGCAGGAGTGCGAACAATTGATAGCAGATTACCAGGAAAGCGAGAACTACCGCAAAACTATCAGCATGGAACGTTACCGCTTCGGCAGCGGGGAGTATAAATATTTCCGTTACCCGCTTCCCAACCTCATTACGGAACTGCGGGAAAATGTATACCCATACATTGCGCCTGTTGCCAACCGCTGGATGGAGGAACTGGGCCTGGATACCCGTTTCCCCGCCACACATGCCGGCATGAAGAAGTTGTGCGCGGACAAAGGGCAAACAAAGCCCAACGTACTCATCCTCAAATACGGCGCAGGCGGTTTCAACACGCTGCACCAGGACCTTTACGGGGAAGTGTACTTCCCGATGCAGATGGTGTTTGTACTCAACCAGGCCAATGAAGACTTTACCGGCGGCGAATTTGTGATCACGGAACAAATACCCCGCGCCCAGTCAAAAGCCAATGTGCTAACGCCCGGCAGGGGAGACATGCTGCTCTTCACTACCAGCTTCCGGCCCGCCAGGGGCAGCAGGGGGTACTACCGCGTCAATATGAAACACGGCGTGAGCCCGCTGCATAGCGGCGAACGCCACAGCATGGGCATTATTTTTCATGACGCATTAAGTTGATAACTTGCAGGCAAAAGGAACAAAGCATGGCAAAAAGAATAGCCCTGGTTACCTGTGAGGCCCAGGCAACGGAACATGACGGCGAAGACGCCCAACTGCAGGCATGGTTACAAGGAAAAGGCCTGGAAGTGAACAGGGAAGTGTGGAGCAACCCGCAAACAGACTGGAAAAGCTACCACCTGGTGGTGCTTAAATCCACCTGGGATTACCACGAGCAGGCGGCGGCGTTCCATGGGTGGCTGCGCTCTCTGCAGGCGGCCGGTGTGGCCGTGCAAAACCCTGCAGATACGGTCATCTGGAACAGCAATAAAAAATACCTGCCGGAAATTGCGGATAGCGGGCTGCCTGTTATACCCACCGCGTTGCTGCCGCAAGGGAGCCTGCCCGGGCTGGAAACGTTCTTCAACCGGTGGAACACGGCACAGATAGTGATCAAGCCCAGTATCAGCGCGGGCGCCAGGAATACCTTGCTGTTGCGGCGGGAAGAAGCGGTAGCGGAAGAAGATAAACTGTACATCATGTTGCAGGCGGAGGACTACCTGGTGCAGCCCTACCTGCCGGAAGTGGAACAGGGAGAATGGTCATTCCTCTTCTTCGGCGGGCGGTTCAGTCATAGCTTGTTGAAAGTGCCGAAGGCAGGAGACTTCAGGGTGCAGCACATTCACGGCGGTACCTATGCGCCAGCCGGTGCCGGCGCTGTATTTGAAGAAAAAGCCGCCGTTTATGTACAGCAGTTCGCCAAAGACACGCTCTATGCACGTGTAGACGGTATTATCAGGAACAACGAATTTTACCTGATGGAGCTGGAGCTGATAGAGCCTTATCTTTTTCTCAGCACCACCCCGGATGGTTTCGATAACTATTACAAGGCGCTGGCCTCAAAATTATGATAGACCTCTTTTCGGAATACGGCAGCAATCTTTTACCCCGCAACGGCGAAGTGAATTACTATGGCCCGGTACTGCCGGATGCAGACCACTACCTTCAGGCCTTGCTTCACATCATTCCCTGGCAGCATGATCAGGTGTTTGTGGCCGGTGAGCTGCGCAGCACCAAAAGGAAAGTAGCCTGGTATGGCAACGAACGCTACCGCTACACCTATTCCGGCGTAACCCGCGAGGCCCTTCCCTGGACGCGGGAGCTACTTGAGCTGAAAACCGTAGTAGAGCACAAACTGGGTGCCGTATTCAATTCATGCCTGCTCAACCTGTACGGCAACGGCGCGGAAGGCATGGCCTGGCATAGTGACGATGAGGCCGCCCTGGGCCGCAACACCACTATTGCCTCCGTGAGCCTGGGCGCGGAGCGGAAGTTCTTGCTGCGGCATAAAACCAGCGGGGAAACCGTGTCTGTACTGTTGCAGCATGGCAGCCTGCTGGTGATGCGCGGGGAAACACAGGCCTTCTGGCGGCACAGCATACCCAAATCAGCCACTATACACGCTCCGCGCGTGAACCTCACCTTCCGCACCATTGTACCTTAAATGTCTGTCAGCTTGCCGGCCAGCGGCGTTCCCGATTCTATATTCACAGACAAAACAACGGCATGTCCCGCCGGTTTCAAAAAAAATCAAAGAAATATTTGCGTAGTTAAATGGCTACATGTATATTTGTAGTCAAATAGCTACGCAATGAATCTGAGAAGAGACGTTTTCCAGGCCATAGCAGACCCTACAAGGAGGGCCATACTGGTGCTGGTAGCCTCACAGGCCATGACGGCGGGGGCCATTGCCTCCAATTTTGATACGGCACGGCCAACCGTATCCAAACACCTGCAGATATTGACCGAATGCGAATTGCTGAAGCAGGAGCAGAACGGCCGCGAAATATACTATCACCTCAACCCAAAAAAGATGAAAGAAATAGCGGACTTCATTGAACCTTTCCGCCAGTTGTGGGATGACCGGTTCAATAAACTGGAGAGTATCATGAAAAACTATAAACCTAAAAAATAAGCCCATATGGAAATGAAAACAAAGATCCATGCCGAGAATGGCCGGCACGACCTGGTGATCACCCGGGATTTTGACCTGCCGGTAGCGCTGCTTTTCAAAGCATACACAGAACCTGAGATACTGGAGCAATGGATGGGAACAAAGGTGCTGAAGCTGGAGAACAAAAGGCACGGCGGCTGGCAGTTCCAGACATCGGACGATAAAGGGAACGTGTTATTCGGCGCTCATGGCGCCATCCATGAATTTATCCCCGAAAAGAAGATCACCCGTACGTTTGAAATGGACAATGCGCCGTTTGACGTAACGCTGGAGTTCCTGGAATTTGAAAAATTGACGGACAATACCAGCAAGCTCACCATCCACACCATATACAGAACACCGGAGCTTCGTGATCAGAACCTGCAGCTGCCCTTCAAACAAGGCATCAACATGGCGCACGCTCAACTGGAAAAAATTGTTGGCAAACTTAAATAAAACCGTATGTCAAAGAGAAACAAAATAATATACTGGATCGCTACCATATGGCTGGCATTGGGTATGGTCTCCACCGGCCTGGTGCAATTGCTCCGGGTAAAAGAAGAAACGGATTTTATTATAAATTTGGGTTACCCGGTCTATTTGCTGACCCTGCTGGGCATCTGCAAAATTCTGGGTGCTGTGGTAGTGCTTATTCCCAGGTATCCTTTGCTGAAAGAATGGGCATACGCAGGCTTTTTCTTTGTAATGTCAGGGGCCATCTTTTCGCATTTCGCAACAGGAGACATGAACAAAATGTTCCCCGCGTTGCTGTTGCTGGCGCTGACGGTAATATCCTGGTATTTCAGGCCCCCTGGCCGGAAAGCCGTATTAGCTGGTTAATAAATGTAACGCTATGAATCCCAAAGTTGATTTCTTCTTTAACAAAGCCAAACAGTGGAAGGAAGAGCTGGAGCTTTTGAGGCAGATCGCGCTGGATTGCCAGCTGACCGAAGAATTGAAATGGGGCTGCCCCTGTTACACCTACGAGAAAAGTAACATCGTTCTGATTCATGCCTTCAAGGATTATTGTGCGTACCTGTTTTTTAAGGGCGCCTTGCTGAAAGATCCCAAAGGCATCCTGATACAGCAAACGGAGAATGTGCAATCCGCCCGCCAGATCCGTTTCACCAGCGCCAGCGAAATAAAGAAGCTGGCGCCCGCGCTCAAAAAATACATTTTTGAAGCGGTTGAAGTGGAGGAATCCGGCGCAAAAGTGGAAATGAGAAAAACGGCGGATTACCCCGTGCCGGAAGAATTTCAAAACAAGCTGGATAAAATGCCGGCGCTGAAAAAGGCTTTTGAAGCGTTGACGCCGGGTAGGCAGCGGGGGTATCTTTTCCATTTCAATTCAGCCAGGCAGCCCAAGACGCGGGAGGCAAGGGTGGAGAAGTATGTGCAGCAGATATTGGAGGGGAAGGGGCTGGATGATTAAACATCTGCCGTTGCAGTGAAAATAAAAGCGCCCTCCAAAATGGAAGGCGCCTGGGTTGTCAAACGATTTATAATTACACCTGTGTTATCTATTGTTGTGCCTGTTTTTTCTTCACCTGCTTGTCTACAATAGCCCCTGTACCAGCGCCTACACCGGCGCCAATGATGGTACCGATAGCAGCGCCTTTCACACGGTCTTTATTGACGATGGCCCCGGTAATGGCGCCTGCACCTGCGCCAACAACGGCGCCCTTGGCAGTATGGCTCCATTTCTTCTTGGCCGGAGCGGGAGCAGCTGCGGTTTCCGTTACGGGAGCCGCGGCGGTATTTTCATGGCTGTTGAAAGAAGCCGCTTTGGTGCGGTTAGCCTTTACAGCGTTCATGGAGTCAATTACATGCTGTTTTGCGGCCGCAATAGCATTCATAGAGTCTATAGTGGCCTTTCTTGCACTTTCAATAGCTGCAGTGTCCGCGTTGCCGCCACAGGAGGCCAGTATGCTAACTGCTGCTAATGCTGTCAATAACTGTTTCATGGTTAAAATTTTTAGATTTATCGCATCCGGCTGGATATTTGCAGAAACCGTGCCAATTTATTAAATCCTTTACTGTAGCTGGTTTGGGTGTTTCTTGGACAATAAATAGGAGCAGGTGGCAGGGGGGCGGCCCGTTGGTTTTAATCTTCAAAATCCCGAAATTGGAGCATGAAGAAGATCACAGATATAGGAGATTTCCCCAAGGGGCTTTCGCAGCCGGCCTTGCGTGCATTGGCTGCGGCCAGCCTTACCAGCCTTCAACAACTCACCGCTGTTACGGAAAAAGAAGTGGCCAACCTGCATGGTATGGGGCCGAAAGGGGTGAACCTGCTTCGGGAAGCCTTGGCGGCGAAAGATTGGAAGTTTAAAAAATAGACAGCTGGATTTCAGAGAAAGAGTGTATACATATGTTTGGTTATCAATTTTTTAGATGTTTGAAAGCATCTCTTAGCCTGCAGGTTTTCTCTTAAAAATGGCTGGTTAATCACTCATAGAAAGTATATTTTAGCCCAAACATTCAAACCCTATGATGAAAACAATATTCCACGTCTCCTTCGCGGCATTGCTGCTGCTAACAGATATACCCCTCCAAGCGCAAACAGGACCGGTACCGGTCATCTTTGATACGGACATGGGGAATGATGTAGATGATGTGTTGGCCCTGTCCATGCTGTACACGTACCATAAAGCCCGGAGAGCTGACCTGAAGGCCGTTACCATCAGTAAGGGCCATCCTTACGCCGTTACGTTCACAGACCTGATGAACCGCACCTACGGCCTTGGGCACATACCCCTGGGTTACGTAGGCAACAACGGCCCCACGCCGGAGCCGGGAAGGTACAATATGCAAACAGTGAAGTACACGGAAGAAGGACGGCCGTTCTTTACCTATGATTCCACGTTGGCGGAAAAAGTACCGGAGGCCTATAAATTGCAGCGTAAGGTGCTCGCAGCCTCGCCGGATACGTCTGTAGTGATGGTAGTGGTAGGTTTCTCCACCAATATTGCCCGACTGCTGCAGTCAGGGGCCGATGAATTTTCACCGCTGGGCGGCCGGGCGCTGGTGGCCAAAAAAGTGAAGGCATTATACATGATGGCCGGTATGTTCGGGCCTCAGCCGTTCCCGGAGTATAATGTGGTGAAAGATATTGCTGCGGCCCGCACGGTGTTTGAGCAATGGCCGGGCCGGATCATTGCGAGTGGATGGGAAGTAGGTTCCCGCCTGCATTTCCGCGCCCGCTCACTATCTTATTATTATCCGCAGTTGTGGGAGCACCCGTTAGTGAACGCCTATTTTCACTACATGAAAATGCCCTATAACCGGGAAACCTGGGACCTCACCAGCGTATTGCATGCCATAGAGCCGGAGAGAAGATATTTCCGGGAGTCTGCGCCGGGCACTATCCGTATTGAGGCAGACGGGAAGAGCGTTTTTACTGAATCAGCCGGTGGTAATCACCGCATTATGCTGTTGGAGGAGGCAAAGATAAAGCCGGTACTTAAGCGGTTTGAGGAAACGGCGGGCGGGATATATGGAAAATATTGACCGGCTGTATCTATGAAATGTGGCCGGGTTTACTTACTTTGATATTTTATGTTTACTCCATTGTACAAATCCGCGGCATGCCTTGCCACCATCTGCCTCCTCAATTATATCTGCCCCGGAAACAGTGGGCATGCTGATACGGTTGTCCGCCTCATGCACACAGATATGGTGACCATTGTACATGGACAGGATTCCATGCTGGAAGCAGAACATCAATGGTTCAAATTTACCAGTGGGGGAAATGGCGTAACAAAATGCGAGTTGTTCATGCAATCCCGCGTGAAACAGAAAAACGGGCGGATGCTTTTTTTCTTCAGTACGGAAAGGCTGGCAGATACCAACCAGGTTAACAAAAAACTCATCGGCATTTTCCGGCAAATACCGCTGGAGTTTGCCGGCGGGCATAACGAGCAGCCGGTAGTGCTGCTGAACTACCATCAGCTGGAAGACCGTATCCGGCAAGATGTTGCGTTAGGCCGTTCGCCTGCCGCCAGGTTTTACCTGGATAGTAACGCGGTAAAAAAAATGATCGGTAACTTTTTCATGGCAGACGCAAAGAGCTACCTGCTGAAAGAGAAAGACACGCTGAAAGGACTGGCGTTCCCTGTTGCCCTCCAGGTAACAGAAAACAATACAAGGCAGGTGGCAGACAGTATTTATGTAGATGTTGCGATGGTGTACAACAAGGAAGAGAATATGATAGGAAAAAGAAAAGTTCGCGTATCTGGCCGGGTCACGCGGCATTTGTGGGCGGATAAAAACAGCGGCTTGTTCTATTCAGCCGTTTTACAGCAACGCGTGCGCTGCCGCTTCCCTGAAAATAGCGATAGCATGACCATAGTCAGCACCAAAAGGATCGTAAGGATCTATGAGGCGCGGCAGGGAAGGCGGGCGGAATAAAAAAACGCCGGCCCGTAAAAGGCCGGCGCTGGTACCCGCGGAGCGGGTGTTGTTATTTTTTCTTCTGCTGAAACACCGTATCCTGCGGATTTCCTCCGGCCTTCAAATAGGCCATCAAATCTCTCAGTTCTTCCGCATTCAGCCGGTTGATCAATCCCGGCAGCATCACAGACACTTTAGAGAGTTTGGTACCCGTTACCTGCTCTTTGTCCAGCTCACGTACTGTTTGCGGTGAGAAAGGGTTCTGGGAAATGTAGTATTTGCCGGCGTCGTCATTCACCATTCTGCCCAGTACGGAACTGCCGTCTTTCATGGTGAATACCGTGGCGGCGTACTGGTCAGATACCGTTTTACTGGGGTCTATGATCGCTTCCAGGATGTCTTTAGTTGTAAAGCGGGTGCCCAGCTGCGTAAGGTCTGGGCCGGCTGTGCCGCCTTCGCCGCGCATGTTATGGCAGGAGCTGCAGAGGGTTACGGCAAACATGGCTTTGCCCTGTTCGTAGTTGCGGTTGCTGAGGCCGCTGTCTATTACGGCTACTGCTTCTTTCAGCTTCCACCTTTTGCCGGGACCTTTGGGCTGGGGGTAACCTGCCGTCAGGCTGTTGCGGCCGTTGCTCACGAGAGAATCTCCTGAAATGCTGTTGAAATGGGCAAAGTCGTTTTTGGGCAGCAGGGCCAGCGCGTTCTTCCGGGCTTTGTCAAGGAAGCCAATGAAGCTGCGGCCGCCTTTGAAGCCGAAGGCGTTGGCAAACCATTTGAAGTAGGTTTCCTGCAGTTCCGGCGTCCAGCCGGTTTTGGCCTGGCTCAGTACGGTGGCGTACCAGGTCTGCTGCATAGGCGGCATTTTGGCCAGCATGTCCGCAATGTCCAGCCCGTATTGTGGATTGCGCATGATGAGGTCTTCGGAGGAAGTAGCGGTTTTTTGTTCTTCCTTGTCATCTACGGCTTTTGCCATCAGGGCCATGGTCTTGGATACCGCATCGGGCGCGTTGAGGTATACCAGCAGCTTGCTCAGGGAGCGGTTGAGGGCATTGTTGGCGGCCGGGTAATGCGGGTTGAGGTAGGCAACAAGCCGCGCCTGTTGTTCGTCATCAGGATTGCCCATGCGGGTGATCACCAGTTCGGTGGCGCGCAACAGGTCTCCCTGCTGCACGGCGCTGAGTTTACCATAGTCTACTGTCAACAGGCGGGAAAAGATGCTGTCTTTCAACACGGGCGTACCCTGGCGGGCCAGGGCAATGCCGGTTTGTATGATAGTGACCGGGTCTGTTTCCGCGAGCGCGCGGTTTTGCCATTCTGCTACAGGCTGGTTTTCCAGCGCTATGCGGGCGGCAAAGCGGATGAACCGGTCTTCATGTTTCAGATAGGGCCATGCCACGTCTACCGCACCGGCGCGGGCGCCGCCATGGTATTGTTCCAGCCGGCGGCGTACCTGTTGCGCGTCTGTGAGGGCGGGCGCTTTCAGCGGGCTGTTGTCTGCGGTATTGTCTTTATAGTATACGCGGTACAGGTCTGATTCCAGCCGGCGGCCGCCGGTGAGAAAGTACATAGCGCCGTCAGGGCCAATTACACCGTCTGTCAGCGGCAGGGGAGCGCCGGAAAGGAACTCTTCGGCCGTGGCCTTATAAGAGGCGCCATCCGGTTCCAGGTGTACGGCGTAGATGATGCCAAAACTCCAGTCAAACGCATAAATGGCCTTGCGGTATTTTTCCGGGAAGCGGGCATCGCTGCCTGATACTACGTTGGTGGGGGAACCTTGCCCGATGTTCAGGATGGCGGGCAGGTTATCAGGGTAGTTGGGAGACCACTTGGCCGTACCGGGCCGCCAGCCGAACTCGCTGCCGCTGGTTACATGGCAGATGCGGGTGGGGCGGTACCAGGGCATGCCGAAGTCCCATTCCATATCGGAATCGTACGTGAACAGGTCGCCAGACTCGTTGAACGCAATATCAAACGGATTGCGGAAGCCAGAGCTGATCAGTTCCCAGTTGGAACCGGTAGAGTCTACATGCGCTACCCAGCCGCCGTGGGCATTCACGATCCTGTCGTGCCCGCCGGGGTCCTTGATCATGGGCAACAGGTTATCTATGCTGTCTGTAGGGCGCATGCGGTAGCTGTTCATTTCCGGTATGCGGGTGAAGTTACCGGCCACCACATAGAGCGATTTTTTATCCGGGCTGAGGATGATGCTGTGCGGGCCATGCTCGCCTTCGCCTTTCAGCTCCTTGAGCAGGGTGATCTTGTCAAACTGGTCGTCTCCGTCTGTATCCTGCAGGCGGTACAGGCCGCTGCCCTGGCTGAATTTCTCGTCTTTGTTGTGGTTCACCATCACGTACAGGCTGTTGAATGCGTACAGCAGGCCTTGCGCATACCCCATGGTTACTTTGGAAGAGGTATCTGCGCCAATTTTCAGCCGTTCGGCGGTGAGCCGGTTGGTAGTGTCCCCTATGGCCGGTACGGTTACGCGGTACAGGTAGCCGAACTGGTCTGATACGATCATGCGGCCTTTGGGGTCAAAGGTCATAGATACCCATGAGCCCTGCATACTGTCACCCGGACTGTATAAATGCTCGGCGGTAAAGTTATCAGGCAGTTTCAGTTTTTCTACCTTCGGATCTACAGGCCCGGTCTTTTCGGGCTGCGTGGTACAGGCGGTAATGGTAATGGCTGCCAGTGCCACTACAGATAGCGTTCTAAGCATAGTTTGATGTTAAAGTGCTGTTTACGTGGATGCTCATAATGAAAAAATGCGGGTATAAAATACGCTTTAAGATTTGTTTTTTATAGCGGTCGCCGTAAATATCTTTCTTCCCGGAATTGTTTGGGCGAGGTGCCCATCACCAGCTTGAAGGAGCGGGAAAAGCTGTATTGGTCCGTATACCCCATATCCTGCGCAATCTGCTTGATGCTCAGTTTGGTCTCTTTCAGCAGCTGGCTGGCCTTCTGTATTTTAAGGGACGTGAAGAGCTGTATGGGGGAATACTTGGTCTTTTCCTTGAACAGGGCAGAAAGGTAGGAGGCGGAGAGCTGTGTTTCCCGGGCCAGGTCTGCCAGCGTGAGCTGGGTGTGCAGGTGCTGTTTCATGATAAGGATGCTGCGTTCTATAATATTGTCCGCCCCTTTTTTCATGTAGTTGAACACGGTAAGGCGGAAGGTGCCTAAAAAGCTGTAAAAGCGGAAGTTGGCGTATAGCAGGTTCTCGATGTTGTTCATCAGGTCCAGGTGGTGATGGATGTCATCAAACTGGGCAATGCGCCCTACCAGGGGCGGCACGGTGCGCGGTGCACCTTTTTTGTCTGTGGAGAGGTAGGAGTATATCTCGTCCGCCAGCAGCCCGTTGAATTGTATCGTGTACAACCGCCATGGGTCCCTGGCATCCGCCCCTGCGGAAAAGGGCATTTTTTTTGGTATGATCACGAACTGGTTGGTTTTGATGGGTATACGGCGCCCCGCATCGTACCAGCCTTTGCCGTGCGCGCAGTACAGCAGGCTGTAATGTGGACTGCCTTTGGGCTGTGATAAGCTACGGGGGCTGTTTTCAGTGGAAAAGCCCATTTCCGTGATGTACAGGTTTTTGCCCAGCGGGTGTTTCTCAAGTTTCTTCTGCAATTGTGGCGGCAAGATCCAGTTGGTTTGCTGGAAGGTGGGAGCGTTTATCATAATTACAGTAATTTAAGCTATTCTTTTCATAACATTAAACATTGCGCGGGTGATTATTTTTGGCAAACTTAGCATCCATATTCCGCGTGACACTACCGAACAACTATGAGCCATCTGCCTTTAATTGATTTACTGGTTATTTTCATTTACCTCGTCAGCATGGTCCTGGTTGGGGTGTATTTTTCGAGGAAGAACAAAAATGCGGCGCAGTTCACCACTGCGTCAGGCACTATACCGGGCTGGGCGCTGGGCCTTTCGCTGTATGCTACTTTTTTAAGCAGCAATACGTTCCTGGGCGTGCCCGGCAAGGCATTCGGCAGTAACTGGAACGCTTTTGTGTTCAGCCTGTCTATGCCTTTGGCCGCTTACATTGCGAGCCGGTACTTTGTACCGTTCTACCGCAAAAGCGGGGAGGTCAGCGCCTACACGCACCTGGAGCACCGCTTCGGGGCCTGGGCCAGAACATACGCCATGGTGTGTTTCATACTCACGCAGCTGGCGCGGATGGGCTCCATCTTTTTTGGTGTGGCGCTGGCATTGCAGGCGCTGACCGGGCTAGACATGAAAACCATCATGATCGTGACCGGCGCGTGCATCATTGTATACACCGTGCTGGGCGGCATGGAAGCGGTGATCTGGACGGAAGTGATACAGGGCCTCGTCAAAACGGCGGGAGCGCTTATTATACTCGGCATCATCCTGTTTGAAATGAAAAACGGGCCTTCGGATATTATCAGGATAGGGGCGGCAAACCACAAGTTTGCGCTGGGCAGCTTTAATATTACTGACCTCAGCACCTCTACCTTCTGGGTGGTATTCCTGTACGGCTTCTTCATCAACCTGAACAACTTTGGCATGGACCAGAACTACGTGCAGCGCTACCACGCGGCCCGCAGCCAAAAAGAAGCATCGCGCAGCATATGGCTGTGCGTATACTGGTACGTGCCGGTGTCTCTGGCGTTCTTTTTCATCGGCACCGCCCTGTACGCCTACTTTCAGCAACAGCCGGAACTGCTGCTGGCGGTGAAGCAGCAGGTAGCGCTGGAGCGGAACGTGCCGCTGGAATCGCTGACGCCTGCGGACTATGGGGACAAGATACTGCCTTACTTCATGGTGGCCAAGGTACCCAAGGGGCTGGTAGGGCTCATCATTGCCGCCATCCTTTCCGCCGCCATGAGCACCGTTTCCAGCGGCATGAACAGCTCCGCCACGGTATTCCTGAAAGACATTTACCAGCGTTATATCAATCCAGCGCCGGGGCCAAAAAAAGAAATGAAGGTGCTTTACATCACCACCACCGTCACCGGCGTGATAGCCATCGGCTTTGGCATGGCCATGATAGGGGTGAAGAGCGTGCTGGACATCTGGTGGGAGCTTTCCGGCATCTTTGCCGGCGGCATGCTGGGGCTGTTTTTGCTGGGCGTGGTATCCAAAGCAAAAAATACGGAAGCGGTGGCGGCCACGCTGATCGGCATTGTGGTGATACTGTGGATGTCTTTGTCCAAATACTTTCCTGACAGCTGGCAGCACCTTAAAAGCCCCATGCATGTGAATATGATCATTGTGGTGGGCACCCTGTCCATTTTTCTGGCAGGCACCCTGTTTACGCGGTTGAAGCGGGCGATGGTGAAAACATGAATTTGTTCCAATTAATTATAAAAACGGCTATTTTATGCAAAAGAAGTTTGTGCCTGTGATGATAACCCCTTACAACCTGAAAGCGAAAATTGATTTCGGCGTGGTGGAGAACCTGGTTGATTTTTACCTGGCCGCCGGTGTGAAGGGCTTTTTCGCCAATTGTCTTTCTTCGGAAATGTACAGCATCAATGAAGATGAACGGCTGGAGCTGACGCGGCATGTGGTGAATTATGTGAACGGCCGCGTGCCCATAGTGGCTACCGGCTCCTTTGGCCTTACCATTGAAGACAAGGCGGAGTTCGTTAAAAAGATAGCAGATACGGGCATAGATTCCGTGATACTGATCACGGGCCATTTTGCGCATGTGGATGAGCCTGATGATGTGTTGTGGGAGCGCTTTCACAAGCTGTTCTCCCTCACGGGAAACATACCGCTGGGTTTGTATGAATGCCCGGCCCCTTACAAACGCATTATTTCACCTGAAATACTAAAACGCCTGCTGGACACCAACCGGCTGAACTATCATAAAGATACCTCCTGCAATGTAGACAGCGTACGGGAGAAGCTGGCCATTGCCGCGGGCAGCAAGCTGGAGTTCTATGATGCGCATACGCCCAACGCCGTGGCCTCCCTGCAGATGGGAGCGGCGGGCATGTCTTCCATTTCCGGCAACTTTTACCCGGAAATACTGGTATGGCTGTGCCAGCACGCCAATGATCCGGACAGGCAGGAAGATGTGGCCTGGATACAGGCGGAGCTGCAGCGGGTAGACCCTTTGATACATATTGCTTACCCGATGAGCGCCAAGTATTTTCTGCAGCTGCGCGGCCTGCCGGTGCGCACTATCAGTCGCGCCCACGTGCTGGAGCTGACGCCTGAACAGAAGGAAGTGCTCAACAATATTTACCGGGACTTCAGGAAGTGGTGCGAACGGCTTAATATCAGGGAGGTGTCAACGGCGGCGGCTGCTTATCATTAATTCATCGTTATTCCTGCGCGGAAAGTATTGCCGGATGATTTTTTGTTTGTAGTTTGGAACGCCGATTGCTATTCCCTAATCCTTGTTGCATATGACCAACTTGCATATTCCGCTACAAGACGAACACACCCTCTGGACGAAACTCCGGGAGGGTGACCGGGATGCTTTTGGCGAAGTGTACCGGCGGTATTTCCCGCTGCTGTTCCGGTATTGCATCCGGTTCACAGACAACCGCCATTTGGTGAAAGATGTACTGCAGGATTTTTTTACACAACTGTACCTCAAACGGCAAACGCTGACCATACCGGAGCGCCCTAAAAGTTACCTGCTGGTATCCGCCCGCCGCGAGCTGGTGCGCCGGCTGGGCACGGAAACGCGCCGCGCCGGCGAGCCCCTGCAGGAAGAAGCCTATGATTTCAGCCTGGAGCTTTCCGCTGAAAACCTCCTGATCAACCGCCAGCACGAAGAAAAGAAGGCGCGCCACCTACAGCGCAGCCTGTACCTGCTGACAGACCGGCAAAAAGAAGCCATTTACCTCCGTTTTTATGAAAGCATGGGCTATGATGAGATAGCCGGCATTATGCAGCTGAAAGAAGTAAAATACGCCAGAACGCTGGTTTACAGGGCTATTACAGAGCTGAAGGCGGTGCTGGAAAAAGACGGGCTCCTGCTCTCGAAACATTAATTCCCATTTTTCCCGAAAAAAGTTGCCAAACCCTGAGGGCATTTTGCCCGCTCTATGCCTCCTCTATTCAGATACACGAGCATTATGACGAATTACAGGCATTACGAAGCAGCGGATTTTGTTGCGGACGCCTCTTTCCAGGCCTGGGTGCAGCACGGCAGTAACCACGAGTTCTGGACCGGCTGGCAGGCCGCCAACCCGGACAAGGCATCGGCCATTACCACCGCCAGGAAACTGGTAGAGGCCCTTCGTTTTCATTCAACGGAAGTTGACCCGGCTGAAATGACAGCAGTTATGCAAAACATCAACCAGGCGCTTGACCAGACTAAAAAAAATGAATCTTCCGCACGGCGGCGGCTGATCTATATTATATCAGCAGCGGCCGCCTCACTGATATTAGGCATTCTATTCCTATGGCCACCCTCACCTGCAACTGTTACCATCACTACCTCATTTGCTGAAACCAGGGAAGTGGCGCTGCCCGACGGCTCACGGGTGATACTGAACGCCAATTCCCGCCTGCGTTATCAAAAATCCTGGTCAGCCTCCCGCGAAAGGGAGGTGATGTTGAACGGGGAGGCCTTTTTCAAGGTCACCTCCCATCCTTCAGGCCTGCACCCCAAGTTCAGGGTGCATACGCCAATGGGCAATGTGGAAGTAATGGGTACCGCCTTCAATGTACATAACAGGAGGGGGGCGGTTACCGTGGTGCTGGAGGAAGGAAAGGTGAAGATGAATGACCTGGATATGGTGCCGGGAGACCTGGTGACCGTTTCCGCCACGGGGAGCGAGCGCCGCAAGGTAGACCCGGCAAAGTTCCTGGCCTGGAAAGACCACCGGCTGGTGTTCGAGAACGAACCGCTTTCATCCATTGCCGCAATACTGGAAGATACCTATGGCTATACTGTACAGTTCCGGAAAACCGCGGCTAAAGACCTGCGGCTTACGGGCACTTACCCGGGCAACCAGATAGGCCTGCTGTTGTCTGCCATGCGGGCAGTGCATGGCGTGAAAATAGAACAGCGTGACTCAACTATCGTTATTGAATAAGATTATTTAAAAACTACCGTTATGCAAAAGAGCTTTACAAAGTTTATCGCTCCATTTCTGGTGATGTTGGTTTTGTGCGGATCCCTGCCCTCCCGGGCGCAGGAAACGTTAGTGCGCGGCGCCGCAAAAAGCGCCGGCAAGGTGGCCCTCCTGAAGGTGCTCACCGGCCTCGAAGCCCGCTTCAAGGTGCATTTCAGTTATAATTATGAACAGGTGGCGGATAAATATGTGGCCGCCAGCAGCGCCGGAAACCTGGAGCAGCAGCTGGAACGCATGCTGCCACCCGTAGGCCTCACCGCGGTGAAGCTGGGAGAAGGCGCGTACGCCATCCGCCCCCGCGCTGCGGCGGCGGAACCGAAAATAGCCGCGCCCAGGGCTGTTGATCTGGCGGTAAGAGGCCAGGTAACTGATGAACAGGGGCAGGCCGTACCCGGTGTAAGCGTGCAGGAGAAAGGTACTTCCAACGGTACGGCTACAGACGGCAACGGCCGCTTCAGCATCCGCGTGGCCAGCGCCGGTTCCATACTGGTGTTCAGCTCGGTTGGTTACCAGACCAGGGAAGTAGCTGCCGGCAACGGTAACGTCAACGTACAGCTTTCTCAAGACGTGCGGAGCCTGGAAGGCGTGGTGGTAACGGCTTTGGGCATCAAGCGGCAGGAGAAGGCGCTGGGTTATTCCATTGCTACGCTCGATGCTGAAAAAATAGCGACCGTAAAAGATGTGAACGTAGTCAACTCCCTTTCCGGTAAAGTAACCGGCGTAAACGTAAGAGCTACCAGTTCTGACCCCGGCGCTACGGTGCTCGTGAACATCCGCGGTCAAAGCCGCTTCGGGGACGCCTCGGCCAACCAGCCGCTCTATGTGGTAGACGGTGTGCCCATTGCCAGTGCGGTGCGCACTCCCCGGCAACCGGTAGGCCAGTCTGTGGTAGATTATGGCAGCACGGTGTCTGACATCAACCCTGACGATATTGCCAGCGTAACCGTGCTCAAAGGCGCCAGCGCTTCCGCCTTGTATGGCAGCCGTGCCATCAACGGCGTAATACTGATCACCACAAAATCCGGCAGCGGCGCTAAAAAGGGCCTGGGTGTAAGCGTGAACTCCAGCTCCATGTTTGACCGCGCTTGGCTGTTCCCCAATTTCCAGAACGAGTTCGGGGCGGGAGACAGGGCCGGCTCTGACGAGACCATTTCGCCCGCTACCTGGGGGCCGAGAATAGACATCGGTACCAAACATGTACAGTGGGACAGCCCGCTGGACGCCAATGGAGACCCCATCCCCACAGACTGGGTATCTTACCCTGACCGTCATAAGGACTTCTACCAGACAGGCGTTACCCTCACCAATAACATAGCCATTACAGGGAATAATAAAGACGGGAACTTCCGCCTCTCTTATACCAACCTGATGAACGAGGGGGTGATCCCCAACACGGACCTGAAGCGTAATACGCTGAATGTGGCCGCGGGTTACAACCTCAGCTCCAAGGTAAGGGTAAGCACCAATATCGGCTATACAAAAAACAAGAGCGATAACCGCCCCACCTTTAACCGCGGCAGCGTTGGCAACATTGTGTACACCACTACGCCCAACGTTGACATCAAAAAACTGCGCAATTACTGGGTGCCCGGCAAGGAAGGGTTGGAACAGTTCACGCATCTGCCGGGAGATATGGACAACCCGTACTTTGTAGCTTACCAGTTCATCAATGCTTTTGACAGGGACCGGTTAACAGGAAATGTAACGGTGAACATAGACATCACCAAAGACCTTTCCCTGATGGCGCGTACGGGCCTTGACATGTTCTCGGAGAACCGGGAGAGCAAACGCCCCTTCGGTTCCATCCGCAACCCTACGGGCGCTTATGCCATTGAAACCGAAACGTTCCGCGAGCAGAACACAGACTTCCTGCTTACCTATAAAAAGAACCTGAACCCGGACTGGTTCATATCCGTTTCCGGCGGCGCCAACCGCATGGACCAGAGCGGTACCAGCACTGTTCAGTCTTCCGAAAGCCTGGTAATGCCCGGCCTGTATAACATTTCCAACGCCAAGGCCGGTACCGTGTTCAACAACTCATGGCGCCAGCGCAAACGCATCAACAGCGTGCTGGGCACCGGCCATGTAGCATACAAGAATTACGCTTTCCTGGACCTTACCGCCCGTAACGATTGGAGCAGCACCCTGCCCAAATCCAACAATTCCTATTTTTATCCCTCTGCCACGCTCAGCCTGATACTGACAGACATGTTCCGGATCAGCTCCGGCCCGCTCAGCTTCGCTAAACTGCGGGCCAACTGGGCGCAGGTGGGTGACGATACCGGGCCGTACCAGTTGTACAATACCTACAGCTTCGGGCAGGACTGGGGAGATGTAAAAAGGGCGAACATGCAGTTTGCCTTGAAGAACAACGCCCTGAAACCGCTGATTGCCACCTCTGTTGAGCTGGGTACGGACCTGCGTTTCTTTAATGGCAGGCTGGGCCTTGACTTTACCTACTACAATACCATGATCCGCAACCAGATCGTAAATATTCCTTCTACCATGGCCTCCGGTTACAGCTCCAAGCTGATCAACGCCGGCAAGGTGCAGAACAAAGGGTTTGAGATCGGGTTGTCCGGCACGCCGGTAAAGGGTGCTTTCACCTGGGACGTGAATGTGAACTTTACCCGAAACCGCAACAAGATCATAGAATTGACAGAAGGCCTGACCGGCTTCCTGCAGGGCGGTGCTGAAGGTGTGCAGTATGAAGTAAGGGAAGGGCAGCAGTTGGGAGACTTTTACGCGCGCAAGTGGGCCACCGTGCCGGACGGCCCGTATAAAGGAGAACCCCTGCTGGACAGTGACGGTAGTAACCAGCGGCTCAACCAGTACGAAAAGATCGGCAATTACAATCCCGACTTTATGGTGGGCATCAATAACAGCTTCCGGTACAAGAACTTTACGCTCAACGCGCTGGTTGACTGGCGCCAGGGCGGGCAGTTCTACTCTTATGTAGCTAAAAACCTGCTGAGTGACGGGCGTACCACCACCACGCTGGGTGGCCGGGACCCGCAGAGCGGCGGCATTGCATGGAACGACGGCACCAACGACCGTACAGACGGTATGATACTGCATGGTTATATTGAAGACGGCGCGGGCGGGTACAAGCTGAATACCAAAGTGACCGATCCGGAAAACTATTACGGTGAATATTACTGGGATTATAATAGCAGGTCAACGTTCGATGCCAGCTATGTGAAGCTGCGCGAACTGTCTCTCACCTATATGTTTAGCCAGAAAACGCTGGGCCGCCTGCCCGTTTCCAACGTATCGCTGGCGCTGATAGCCCGCAACCTGTTTACGTGGACGGCGGCAGAGCAAGGCTACGATCCGGAAACGTCCATGACCATTTCCAACGGCAGCTTTTCACCCGGGGTAACCAGCTGGGGCATGCCTTATACACGGTCTTTCGGCTTCAAGCTCGGGTTTAATTTCTAACCATTAATTATCTCCGTTTATGAAACGTTTGCATAAATTTTTACCGGTACTGTTCGTTACCACGTTATTTTCCTGCGCCAAGGGGCTGGAAGAGATCAACGTGAACCCTAACCAGTCAGAGAAAGTCAATCCGCAGTTCCTGTTGTCTACGGCGCTGATCGCTTCCGCGTACGACTACCAGAAGGATGCTTATTATGATAAGCCTGCGTCTGCCGGCCGTTACATTACACTGGTACGCAATGAAGGCAATGATAAATTTGACTGGGGCCCGCAGAACTGGGACGGGTATTTTTCCAAACTGTCTACCATCAAAAGCATGACGGACCTGGCCATTGAAAGCGAAGAGCAGCAGTATGTGGCGCTGGGGAAAATATTAAGGGCGTTCAACTTTGCCTATGCCACAGACCTGTATGGGGACATTCCCTATTCCAAAGCGTTATTGTCTAAAGATGAGGGCATTCTGCAACCGTCTTACGACCAGCAGAAGGACATCTATCCCTCCCTGCTCAATGAGCTGAAAGAAGCCAACACCATGCTGGCGGGAGAGCTGGAGCCTATAGATACCAAAGCAGACGCCATGTACGGCGGCAATGTGCTCAACTGGCGCAAATTTGCTAACTCGCTGCGCCTGCGCATGCTGCTGCGTATTTCCAAGGCCTATCCGCAAGCCTTTACAGATATGCAGGAAATACTGAACAATAAAACGCAGTATCCCATTTTTGAGTCTAACGCAGATAACGCTGAAATAAAGTACCTGGGAGATGTGGGCGCTAACGCATGGCCCGGCGCGCCTATTGCCAATGCCTACTCCGAGTTTGACAAAAGAAAACCCAGCAAGGAGATCGTAGACGCGCTGCTGCAACGGAACGACCCCCGCCTGGAAGTATGGATAGCACCGGTAGACGAGCCCGCTGGCGGAACTGTGGACAACAACCTCTACGTGGGCGTACCGAACGCGATCCCCGCACCGTATGACTATAACGGTGGTACCCCGCACATGTCAAGGCTCAGCGGCATGTTCAATTCCAACCTGCATGCCATGGTGAAAGCCAGCATGCTCACCTACGCTGAAGTATGTTTCATACTCGCGGAAGCGCTGCAGGCCGGCAAGATCACCGTAACCGGGGAAACGGCCGAAAGCATGTATTACAAAGGCATCAGGGCCAACATGCGTTATTATGGGGTAGAGGAAGAAGCAGATGATGACGGGTACTTTGACCAGCCGCTCGTGAAATACAACGGCACACTGCAGCAATTGATAGGGCAGAAGTGGATTGCCGGTTTCCTGAAAGGGGCCGAAGCCTGGTTTGACTACCGCCGCACCGGGTACCCGCAGTTTGTACTGGGGCCGCTGGCGCCGGGTGGTATTCCCAAACGTTATATCTACCCTGAAACTGAAAGGTCGTACAACGAAGAACAGTACCAGAAAGCACTCACCGTATTTGGAGAAGACAGGCAGACCACGCTCATGTGGTACCTGAAATAACATGTAATGAAAGTAAGAATAAGCAGCATTTTATGCCTGGCGATGGTTATAGGCGGAGCGTTCAGCGCATCCGCCCAAACTGCCCGGCCAGACAGGATCATACTGAACGTAACAGAAAACCCGGCTACCTCCGCGGCGGTTACCTGGCGCACCAGCACGGCCGTGAAGGAAAGTTTTGCAGAGATCGTTCCCGCGCAGGCAGACCCGCGCACCATGAGCAAGGCCGTGCAGAGCAAGGCGGTTACCACACCCTGGCTGTCAGACACGCTGAACGCGCATTACCACAGCATGGTGTTCCCCAACCTGACGCCCAACACCCTGTACGCTTACCGCGTAGGGCAGGGGGAAGACTGGAGCGAGTGGTTCCAATTCACAACAGCAGGCAAACCGGGAGAGCCTTTTACTTTTATTTACCTGGGAGACGGGCAAACCAACCTGCTTTCCATGTGGTCACGCACCATCCGCAAGGCGTACGAAATGGCGCCTGATGCCAGGCTCATGCTGCATGCGGGAGACCTGGTGAACCGGGGCAACCGTAACGTGGAGTGGCAGCAATGGTTTGAAGCCGGCGGATTTATTCACAGCACCATACCTTCCATGCCTTCTCCCGGCAACCATGAATATTATTACACTCCTGAAGACAGCGGCATGGTGTCTGCCTTCTGGCGGCCGCAGTTCACGCTGCCGGAAAACGGGCCCGCCGGGCTGGAAGAGACCTGTTATTATACAGACGTGCAGGGCGTAAGGTTTATTTCCCTGAACTCCCAGGAAATAGAGATCAACCCGGCCAACATGCTGAAACAGAAGGCATGGCTGGAAGAGGTGCTTAAGAACAATCCCAACCAGTGGACATGCCTCGTTTTCCACCACCCGGTACTCTCTACCAAAAGCACGCGGGACAACAAGGAGGTGCGCGGCCACTTTCAGCCACTGTTCAACAAATACAAGGTAGACCTGGTGATGCAGGGGCATGACCATACGTACGCCCGCGGAAAAGTGGGCAATACCGTGTACGTAGTGTCTGTAAGCGGGCCTAAAATGTACCCGCTGGACCCTCAGCCCTGGATGCAGAAAACGGCGTCCTATACCCAGCTGTTCCAGCTGGTGCATATAAAAGGCAATAAACTCCGTTACGAATCCTATACAACCACCGGCGAGCTGTATGATGCCTTTGAGCTGGAAAAGAAAAAAGGCGGCGGCAATGTTTTCACCAACAAGGCGCCGGCGGGTACAGCGGGGCATTGAGATGAGACAGGCGCGGCCTGTTATTTTTTAAACACAACTATTGGCTTAATACAGCAGAATTTCCGGCATGAGGATATTACTTTGGCAACGGCTTTTTTTCATAACACTGATAGCGGGCTTTTCCAGGCCCGCTGTTGGTGCTGTGGGTAAGTTCCCCGCAGCCTGCATGCAGCGCGCAACGCCGCAACTGGTAACCGGTTACGGTGGGCGCTCCGCCACGGTTGACGCCATCACCCTGCAACAGGCCAGCATATACGCTCCGGGCCAGGTCATGGCCGCCAGGGTATTGCAGGAGGAAGTGGCTAAACGCACGGGCCTTCAGTGGCGGGTAGTAACAAAGCTGCCGGCGGCCGGTGCGGTGATAGTGCTAAAAACACGCGGCGTTTCATTGCCCTGGTCTTTAAGCACGCTACCGGCGTTGCCTGCGCTGCCCGAGGCTTTCAGGCTGGCGGCCCTGCATGAAAAAGGGCGGGAGGTAATTGTGATAGAAGGGTTTGACCGCCGGGGAGTGATGTTTGGCGCCGGTAAACTGTTACGCATATTGCGTTACGCGCCCAATAGCGTGACCCTGCCCGCAGATTTGGCCCTGGCAGAAGCGCCGGAAAAAGCCCTGCGCGGCCACCAGATAGGGTACCGCAACCTGGCTAACTCTTACGACGGCTGGAGCCCGGAGCAATATGAACAGTACATCCGCGAACTGGTGATCTTCGGCGCCAACAGCATAGAAGCCATTCCTTTCCAGCCGTGGGGGCCGCATTTTTCGCTGCCTTCCATGGATATGAACCTGCGCATCAGCGAGATCTGCAAACGGTACGATGTCAACTTCTGGGTGTGGACACCCGCTACCTTTGACCTGAACGATGCTGCAAAGAAAGCGTACTTCCTCCGCCAGTTCGACACCCTCTTCCGCAAGGCGCCCCGGCTGGACGCCGTGTTCTTTCCCGGGGGAGACCCGGGGCATAACGACCCGCGGCTGGTAGTGCCGTTCCTGGAGAGTTTGTCCGGGCGGCTGATGCGCCATCATCCCAAAGCGCGCATCTGGCTTTCGCTGCAGGGTTTTGACAAGGAGCAAAGTAATTTTGTGTACGATTATATCCGGCGGCAAAAGCCGGGATGGCTGGCCGGGCTGGTCACAGGCCCCGGCAGCCCGCCCATGGAAGAGACCCGCGCGGCATTGCCCGGGGGCTACCGGCTGCGGCATTATCCAGACATTACCCATAACGTGCGTTGTGACTTTCCCGTGCCCTGGTGGGACCCCGCTTTTGCTTTCACCCTGGGCCGCGAAGCGGTGAATCCCCGGCCGGTGTATCACACCGCCGCATTCCGGCATACCGCACCGCTGAACGATGGTTTTATCAGTTATTCAGATGGCGCGCATGATGATGTGAACAAGATGATCTGGAGCATGCTGGGCTGGAACAGTAACCAGACGCCGCGCCACATGCTGCTCGAATATGCCAACTTCTTTTTTGACAGCGAAACGGTGGAAGCCGCCGCAGACGGTATTTTGGCGCTGGAGCGCAACTGGGTGGGGCCGGCATTGAAAAACCAGGGCATTGTAACCACCCTGCAGCAGTGGCAGCAAATGGAGCACCGGCACCCGCGCAACTGGCGCTGGCAAATGTTCCTGCTGCGCGCTTACTACGATGCCTACACGCGTGAACGGGCCTTTAGCGAAGCCATTGCGGAAGAAGCCGCCTGCAACGCGCTCATCAAGGCGCCCATCACGGGCGCGGATGCCGCTATGAAACTGGCGGAAAAGATATTGCAGCTGGCAGACACCCCGCCGGAACCCGCGTGGCGTAACAAGATCATAGCCCTGTGCGATTCCCTCTACCATTCCATTGCCCTGCAGACCAGCGTGCCCAAATACCAGGCTTCAGGCCCGGAAAGGGGCGCCGTGCTGGATTTTCTTGACAGGCCGCTCAACAACCGCTGGTGGCTGGAAGACCAGTTTGCCCGCATCCGGCAACTGCCCGCCGCGCAGCAACTGGCCGCGCTTGACACTATTGCCAACTGGACGCATCCCGGCTCCGGCAGCCATTATGACGACGTGGGCAATGTAAGCCGCTCCCGGCACATTGTGCGGCCGGAAAGCCTGGAAACCGACCCGCTCATGCTGCGGAGCGATAACCCGGGGTTTGACTGGTGGGACGGCGGCAAAAGCCGCAGGCGCCTCTCCTGGCAGGTAAGCATGCGCTGGCCGCACAGCATGGTATATGAACGGCTGGATTCCACGGCCCGCTATACCGTAAGAGTAACCGGCAACGGAGAATGCCTGCTGCGCGCAAACGGAGAAAAACTGACACCCACATTATACGGAAAAGGCATCGGAGAGATCAAGGAGTTTCCCGTACCGCAGGCCCTGACCCGCCAGGGCCGCCTGCAACTTACGTTCGATGCCATTGATGAAGAACATCTTAACTGGCGCCAGCACTCCCGTGTTACGGAAGTATGGCTCATCAAAAAATAGATCATGACAGCGAAGAAAACTCTTGCAGGGCTGGGGCTTTGCATGTCTGCCTTTACCATGGCGGCAGGCCAGGCTACAGACTATCCCTTCCATCAGCCCGTGTCCCTGCAGTATGCCATGCCTGACGAGCTGAAAGGCAGCGAGCTTAAAAAAGTAATAACGGACTATAATGATAATGTGCATGTGCTTACAGACAAGGGTTTTTACCGCACCAGCGGCAACGCCCTGGTGCGCGATGTGCGTTTCCGCCCCCTGGCGGAAAAAATACCGCTTGACGTAACTGCGCAGGAAGGCAGCGGGCATCTGTATTACCTGTATGCAGACAAATGGCTCACCAACGGGTACGCAGGCATACCCTACATGGACCTCCCCGTGAAAGGCCGTTACAACCAGCTGGCGGTGGCGGCAGACGGCAGCGTGCTGCTGGCCGGCCCCGGCGCGGCAGCACTGGCGCGCGGCGGCAAACTGGTGAACTGCGCCCCGCCGCCGGAGCAGGTGGAGCAGTTGCAGGTAAATAACGGCCGCTTCTTTGCGCTCACAACCAAGGGCATCTACTCCCTGGCCGGTGAAAAGTTTGTGCCGCTGCAGGCCGTGCGGCAACCACAGGCCATGGCCTTCCGCAACGGGGAAGTGATCATTGGCACGCATAACGGGTATTATGCTGTTAACAGCCAAACGGGCGATACCAGCCTGCGCCTGCAGCAACGGGTGCCCGTGCCGGACATCAGCGCCCTGCTGGTGCGCAATGGCCGCGTCTGGGCCGGTACGCCGCAAGGGGCTTTTGCGGAAGACTCCGCAGGGCTGTACCGCTACTTTGCCTCACGGCGCTGGCTCAACGAAGACAAGGTGAAAAGCATGGCAACAGACGGGGAAGGGAACGTGTACCTCCTTACTTCCACAGGCCTGAACCGGATCAGCTTCCCGGAACATACGCTGGCGGAAAAGGCAGCCTACTTCCAGCGCAAGATCAGGGAGCGCCATATCCGTTACGGCTTCATTGCCAACCTGCACCTCAGCAGGCCGGGAGACGCTGCCACCTCCCAGATGACGGATACAGATAATGACGGCCTCTGGAGCGCGTTTTACCTGGGCAGCCAGGCTTTCCGCTACGGCGTTACCAAAGAACCCAAAGCCAAACGCTACGCCTGGGAAGCCTTTGAGGCCTTTGAGCGCATACTCTCCATCAACCAGTTGAAAGGATTCCCCAGCCGTACGTTTGAGCGCAAGGGCTATAAAAATTCCGACCCGGAAAGATGGCGGGATTCTCCCGACCCGGAATGGGAATGGAAAGGCCATACCAGCAGCGACGAGTTTGTGGCGTACATCTGGATTGCCGCCGTATTGCATGAAATGGTGGCGGAAACGCCGGAAGAAAAACAACGGGTGGCGGATTTCATAGACAAGATCATGACCCACATCATTGACAACAAGTACTATTTGGTGGATATAGACGGCAAACCCACGCTCTGGGGCCGCTGGAACCCTGAATACATTAACTGGTACCCCGAAACCATCGGTGACCGCAAGCTGGGCAGCACCACCATCATAGCGGGCCTGCAGCTGGGTTACGCGCTCACCGGCAAAAAGAAGTATAAAGACGAGGCCACGCGCCTGATGAACAAACACGGCTATCTCAAAAACATCCTCATCGACTACCGCAAGATCACCTATACGCCCGGTTACAAACATATGGGCATAGACATGGGCACGGGCGGCTGGAACCATAGCGACGACGAAATGGCCTTCCTGACCTACTGGGTACTGTACCGCTACGCCTTCACGGACCAGCTGAAGCAGCAATACGGAGGTGCTATCCGCAACCACTGGGAAATTGAGCGGCCGGAGAAAAATGCGGTATGGGACCTGATTGCCCTGGGTACCACAGGAGATTTTGACGCAGCTGCCACGCTCTGGTGGATGCGCACTTTCCCGATGGACCTTGTTACCTGGCAAATTAAAAACTCGCATCGCAAGGATTTAACGTTTTTACCTGCTAACTTCAGGGGGCAAACCACGGAAAGACTGATACCGCTGGATGAGCAGCCCGTTCACCGCCACAATGCCAACGCTTTCAACCTGGACGGCGGCCGCGGCGGCAGCAGCGAACTGGCGGGCGATGAATTTTTGCTCCCTTACTGGATGGCCCGCTTTCTAAAAGTATTGAAATGATAATGTTGCAGGGAAGGAATTGCAGGATGGAATGTGCAACTTTACCGGCATGTCAACTTGTCAAAAAGTACTGAACTGATGAATAAACAAAAACTGATTGCCTTATTAGGCTGCTGCCTGCTGCTGCAGGCGGCTTTTGCCCAGAAACCCGCGGAACGCCCTAAAATAGTAGTGGGCATGATGGTAGACCAGATGCGCTGGGATTTCCTGTACCGTTACAGCCAGCGTTATGGCCCCGGTGGTTTTAAACGCCTGCTGCGCGAAGGGTTCAGCTGCGAGAATACCCTTATCAATTACGCTCCCACTGTAACGGCCTGCGGCCATACCTCCGTATACACCGGCTCCGTACCGGCAGTGCATGGCATTATCAGCAACGGCTGGTACAACCGCGCGCTGAACAGGGAAATGTACTGTGCAGAAGATTCTACCGTGCAGCCGGTGGGCATCCCTTCAGAGAAAGGCGGCATGTCTCCCCGCAACCTGCTTACCAGCACGGTAACGGACGAGCTGCGCATGGCCACCAACTTTGAGAGCAAGGTGGTAGGCTTTGCACTGAAAGACCGCGGCGCCATTTTCCCCGCCGGCCATAGCGCCAACGCCGCCTTCTGGTACGATGGCGGTTCCGGCAAGGTAGTGACCAGCACCTATTATATGCAGGAACTGCCGGCATGGGTGCAGCGTTTTAATGACCGGAAATTGCCGCAGCAATTACTCGCCAATGGCTGGAATACCTTGTACCCGCTGAATACTTACAAACAAAGCGAGGCGGATAACAAGGACTATGAAAAGCCCTTCGGTCATGAGCAGTTGCCGGTTTTCCCGCACCAGTTCAAGGGCAGGGAAAATGGAAATGTCCGTTCTACCCCTTACGGCAACACGTTCACTTTTGAATTTGCCAAAGCGGCCATTGAAGGTTATGGCCTGGGCAGCGGTAAGGTGACAGACTTTCTGGCCGTGAGCTTCTCATCGCCCGATGCGGTAGGCCACCAGTTTGGCCCCAACTCCATTGAGGTAGAAGACGTATACCTGCGGCTGGATAAAGAGCTGGCCGAATTTTTCTCCTGGCTGGACCAGCGCTTCGGTAAAAACAACTATCTCTTTTTCATCACTGCAGACCATGGCGTGTCTCAGTCTCCAGGTTACCTGGAAGAGCACCGCCAACCCACCGGCATCATCAATGGCAAGGACGCTATTGCCGCCGTGAACAAGGCGCTGGACGCGCAGTTTGGCGTACCCAAAGGCGTGCTGGGCGTTTCCGCGCATCAGTTATATCTTAACCGCCCCGCTTTTGCGGAGCGGAAGGTGGATATGAGCGTGGTGGAAAAAACGGTGATACGTGTACTGAAACAGCAGCCCGGCGTAGTGGCCGCCTACAGCCTGTCAGAACTGGGCGGCGCCGCCATCCCCGAGCCGGCTAAAACCATGTTCGTGAACGGGTTTAATGAAGAAAGGGGCGGCGATGTGCTGGTCATCTATAAATCAGGCTGGAAAGAAGGCAGCCGTACCGGCGCCACGCACGGCCTGTGGTATCCCTACGATGCGCATATACCGCTGGTATGGATGGGCTGGGGCATCAAGCCCGGTAAAACGCACCGCACCACCGGTATGACAGACATTGCGCCCACACTGGCCGCGCTGCTGAACATACAAATGCCCAGTGGTAATGTGGGGCATGTGGTAACGGAGATATTTGATGCGGGGAAATAGCCCCGGATGCAATCATGAGGGGCCGTCTCAAAAGTAATTTTTACCTGATCTTATTCGGGTACCTGATGGAGAGATTTTTCGTTTACGTGATTCTCGGGGCCATCAAATTACTTTTGAGACGGCCCCCTGTTTTCCGGGAGAATATGAGTGGTTGATTTTCAGTGAGTTAGTATTTTAACTGGATAATGGCTTGGGGCTAAAAGTGTTGCTGCTATTGGCTTTGAGGTAGGATATCTTACCCATATCCCACCCATGTTACAAGGATATCTCATCCATATTATACCTCTATATAGAGGTAAGTTATCTATGCTTCATCCTTGCCTAAACCTTGAGATAACCTGCCGGCAACCTGCTTTCTGACATAAAACAGGAAAGGGCTGACCTGGAAGCAGCGATATGCTTTCAGGTCAGTCCCGTATAAAATCCAATGTCGTTTTTTGCCCCATAATTGTCGCATGCGCACTGCCGATGACATCATATTGTTGCCGAGATTTGTATCGTAACAAACACACACACGATATGAACAGGCAGATGATAACAGGTATTACGCTTGCAATTGTTTTGGTGGCAGCGGCCTGCCAGCCAGGCCCCAGGGAAGAACACAACGCATCAGCTGCAACAGGAGTGAAGGTTGACAGCCAGGCCGTGAAACCGGCAGACACTGGTTATGCCGATATAAACGGGCTGAAAATGTACTATGAAGTATACGGCCAGGGAACATCCAAACCCATTGTGCTGCTGCATGGTTCGTTTATGAACATACCCTTGAACTGGTCTCACGTTATCCCCCAACTGGCCGGAGACCGTCAGGTAATAGTAGCGGAAATGCAGGGCCACGGCCGTACAAAGGATATTGCAAGGGAGTTCAGTTACGAAGGGATGGCAGACGATGTATCCGGCCTGCTCAAGCACCTCAAAGTAGACAGCGCGGACGTACTGGGCTACAGTATGGGCGGCGGCGTAGCCTTCCAGATGGCCGTACGCCATCCTGAACAGGTACGCAGGCTGGTAGTGTTGTCTGGCACGTATGCGCATAACGGCTGGTGGCCGGATGTAGAAGCCAGCTTTGCTACTTTCACGCCGGAAATGTTCCAGGGATCGCCCATACAAAAACAATATGACAGCCTTGGCAATGACCCGGCCCGTTTCCCGGAATACATCAAAAAAGTGATGAGCATTGATCTGAAGCCTTATGACTGGTCTAAGGACGTAAAAAAGATACAGGCCCCGATATTTATGGCTATTGGCGATGCGGACGGCGTGCGGTATGAGCATGCGCTGGAGTTGTTCCGCGCCAAGGGCGGCGGAAAGATGGGGGATATGCACGGGCTGCCCAAATCACGCCTTGCCATTATACCGGGTACCACGCATATTGGCATGATGTACCGGACGGACTGGCTGATACCCATGGTCACTGATTTCCTGGATGCTGACCTGGATGCTCCTCCGCCTACTTTCTAGCGATCTTGCGTAACAAAAAAGAAGCTGTCACTTCACAGAAAGGGACAGCTTCTTTTTTATTATCGTGTTTTGTTAAAACCGGACACGCACCCCGAGGTTCACCCCAAGGCCGCCAATGTTGATGTAGGATTTAAGATCATTGGCCGGCGCGTTATCGTTTTTATAATTCGTTTTGGTGCCGGTAGTGCCGGTAGGCGTGTTGGAGTTCTGGTCAAGCGTGGTCACATAGTCCGTATGCCGCTCCGCTGTGCTCAGATCGTTCAGGCCGCGCTGCTGGGTGGAGATAACCTGCCCGTTGGTGGTGTTGACCACGTTGGTCACCTCATCGTACTCCGTTACTTCCTTGCTTTTGCCTTTAACGGGCACGTTGCGGTATTCTGTTTCCAGGAAGATGTCCAGCCGTTTGCCCAGCGGATAGGTAGCGCCCAATGCGCCCTGGAAGCCGATGGTGGGGCTGGGCTCAATTTCCTCTTTACGATGAATGGCGGTCTGTGCCATAATAAAGGCCGGCTGGCCCGGTACCGCGCTCATTCTGCTGGCATCCGTTTCAATAAAGAGCCGGCCCCACAAAGGCACTACCACGCCGAACCGTACGTACGGGTTCAGCTTTTCGAAACCCGGGCTGATCACCAGGCTGGGGGCAAAGTCTATAGCGTTTACATGGCCGTAAGACTCCACGCTGCCGGCCACAGTGGTGGAGTTCTCCACCGTGGTGATGTTGCGGGTCATCAGGTTCTTTTTGCTGTGGAAGTAATTGAACGTTCCTTCCACCGCCATATACCGGTTAAGGTTATACCCGAAGGTAAGGCCGCCCCTGGCGCCCTCGCCGTAAGAGCCGGTCAGCACCTTCTCTGAAATAGTGGTGGTGGCGCCTGTGCCAGGGTTGACCGAATTACGTATGTCTCGCGGGGGATAAGGGCCTACATCAGGGAACTGGCCGTTTGAAACGCTGAAAAAATATCCGCCGGCTGCTTTCATGTAAAATTTGCCTGACTGCGCCTGCGCCATACCAGTGCATGCCAATACCAGCAGTGCCGAAAAAAGCAGGTGTTTCCGTTTCATATTGACTTGTTTTGGTGAGAAGAAAGAATATGGTCAATACGGAATTTACTGATTTTTAAGCACTTGCGCAAATTATAAATTCAGTGTTACGGTGGTGAGGCCCTCGCTCTTCACGGCAGCTACGTTTACGCCGCCTTTGCCCGTATCCACTTTAATGGTGGCGCGGCCGTTGTACAACTGCACCCGCCGGGAGCCGGAAGAGGTACCCAGGTTGTCTATCAACCGCCCGTCCCCGGCCAGTGAAAAGCGTACCCAGTTGGCAGCGTCCAGGCACTGGAAGCCTTTATCGTCCAGCAGTTTTACTTCCAGCGTGGTGATATTGCCGTTAGTAGCGATCTTTTCGAGTATCATTTTTGCGGGTTTACCCCAGGTTTCCGTCTGGTACCGGAAAGCGATGTTGTCTTCCACCACGGTTTTGCCTTTGGCAGCTACTACATGCACGTTGTTGTTGCCTTTGGCAAACGGAACGTTCCAGCGCAGGCCGGCAGCGGGGAAGTCTGCGCTCCGGCGTTTTTTCTTCCCGTAGCTTTTCCCGTTCACGAACAGCTCCGCCTCATCGCAGTTGGAATATACCTTCACCATTTTTTCTTCTCCTTCCTGACCCCATCTTACAGGCTGCGAGTGGCCGTAGATGTGTACCATGGGCTGCGTGGCCCAGTATGACTGGAATACGTAGTACGCCTCCTTCCTGGTAAGGTCCCTTTCTACCAGCCCTTTCTGGTTCATGTAGGGCACGGGGTTGTCTGGCCGGATGGGCGTTGAAAAATCCTTGAACACCCATTGTGCGGTACCGGTGAGCCAGGGCATGGTTTCCTGCTCTTTGAGGTGCCAGTCCATCAGGTTGCAGATATAGCTTTCGCTCCAGTCACCATCTTTAGACACCCGGGCAGCGCCGCCGTAGAGGGAAGCATCGCCCGCCCGCTCGTCTGTACCGCCACCGGTTTTTATGCTTTGCAGCGCCTTGTCAGGGCTTTCCGAATGGCGGCCGGCATGGCTGTCTCCACCCCATTCCACATGCAGGAAGTGGTTTACTTTTTTCATTTCTTCTTCAGATGTGGATTTGTATTCCGTATAGATGCCACGGTACCAGCCGGCCCAGATGGAAGGAGAGTACACGTCAACAATATCTTTACAGAAATCGCAGCGGCGGATGGCCGTTTTGCGCGAAGGGTCCAGCTGGTGGGAGAGATTGTGCAGCTCTTTCATGAACGCGCGTATCTTCTCCTTGTCAAATTCCGGGAAATCTCCCGGCCAGTCGTTTTCATTGCCCAGGCCCCAGATCACTACGGAAGGGTGGTTGTAATGCTGGTTGATCATGTTGGTGAGCATACGTTTGGCCTGCTGCTGGTATACGGGGCCGCCGAGGCCGCCGCGGCACCAGGGAATTTCTTCCCACACTACCATGCCCAGGCTGTCACACAGGTTGAGAATGATGCGGGATTGCTGGTAGTGCCCCAGCCTGATAAAGTTGACACCCATTTCTTTCATGAGCACCATTTCCCGGCGCATCATATCTTCCGTCATGGCCGCGGCTACGCCCGCGTGATCTTCGTGCCGGTGCGTGCCTCTCAGCAGCAGGCGTTTGCCGTTGAGGAGGAAGGGGCCGTGCTGCACAAATTCAAAGGTGCGGAAACCGGTTTTGACGGTTTGTGTATAACTGGCGTTATCTTTTGATACAGTGGTTTCTACGGTATACAGCACCGGGTGGTCTGTATGCCACAGCTGCGGTTTTTTTACCTGGAAAGCGGCCGCCGCAAGGGTGCCTCCGGGGTTACTCACTTCCTGCCGGGATTCGGCTATTTTCCGGCCTGCCGGATCTTTCAGCACAGTGGTAACCGTGGCGCCGGTGATTGCGCCGGGGTTATATAGCTGAAGAGACACGCTGACGGCAGCATTTTTGCCGTTGTTCTTCACCTCCGGTGTTACGTGCATTTGCTGTATGGAAACAGGAGGTACGTACACCAGGTTGAGATACCGGTAAATGCCGCCATATACATTGAAATCAGACAGGTCGGAGGGGACCATTTCCAGGTTGCGGCTGTTGTCTGTGCGGATGGCAACTGGTACGCCGCCTTTGAATTGCGGTGTTTTTTTAAAGGCCGCTACTGCTTCGGTAATGTCTGCCGTCCATTCATCATACCCGCCAACATGAGAGGCTACTTTGGTGGTGTAGACATATACATCCGTTTTCTGGCCGGCGCCTTCAAAATGCAGGATGGTCCTGCCGCCGGCGTAGGGATTGTTGATCTTCAGCTGCGTGCGGTACCAGGCGGGGCCCTGGTAATAGTTCACATCGGGATCTACCGCATCAAACGCGTTCACGCAATGCGGCAGCTCTACTTTTTCCCAGATGGGAGAGGCTTCCGGGTTGCCTTTACCCACAGGACGTACAGCTTCCCAGATGCCGCCCAGGTCTGACCGGAGAAATTCCCAGCCGGTGTTCAGCCTTTGCTGTTGCTGGGCACGGGTGGTAACAGACAGTAAGAAAAGTGCTGCGGGCAGCAGGTAGTTTTTAATGCTCATAACGTTGGAATTTTAACCGTGCAAACGATTATCCCGGCAAAATAGCAAACGTTTGCATAAAATCCGAAAAAAGTTGGGCAGGCGGCCCTGGGGCCGGTGTTTTCAAATAAAACAGGCCACTCCTTACGGAGCAGCCCATTTTTGATAATAGATCCGCCAATCTAAAACTTCTTTGTTGCGGGGCCGCGGTGAGGCGGCTTGTTTATTCAGTTTGTCAACGCCGGTACCTGATCAGGATTTGCCGTTTTTACCGAACAGCCTGTCTTGTTTGTAGTTCACGTCCTGCTGGCGCCGGTTTTGCCCGCGGTTGTCATTTACCCGGTTACTGTTGCCCCGGTTGTTATTGTTCCACGAATTGTTGCGGCGTTCCGTTGCGCGGTTGTTATTCCGGTTGTCATTCCGGCGTTCCGTTGCGCGGTTGTTATTCCAGTTGTCATTCCGGCGTTCCGTTGCGCGATTGTTGTTCCAGTTATCGTTCCGGCGTTCAGCGGAGCGGTTGTTGTTCCAGTTCTCGTTCCGGCGCTCGTTGCCGCGGCCATTGTTCCAGCTGTTGTTGCGGCGGTCATTATCCCGGCCGTTGTTCCAGTTGTTGTTCCGGCGCTCGGCGGGGCGGTTGTTGCTGTAACGCGTATCGCGGAGCAGCGGCCTGTTGTAATGCACATGGCGGTACTTCGCGTATTGCACACGGTAGCGGTCATGATAGCGGAAAGGATCGCGGTCGTTGATCACCACTTTGTAGGTGCGGTAGAAATCTACATGGCGGTAGCGGACCGGCACGTAAGCTGTTCTGATCCAGCGGCCGTGGTCAAAGTAAATATATTGCCGTGCCGGAACATAGTAGTACATGTCCATGGCGGGCAGGTAGTAGTACTCTACATAATCGTACCCAGCGGGGCCCCAGGCCGGCTGCAGGCCAATGTTGATGCTCACTCTCACCTGCGCGCTGGCCGGGTTGAACACGGCGCCTGCGGCTATCAATGAAACCAGGATTAAGAATCGTTTCATACACAATCGTTTTAGTCTGCATATTAGACGGACCGGTATGAACGGGGTTTAATGTGTTAAAGCAGTTTTAACATATACAAAACAGTTGAATAACAAGCGGTTAGGGCTTACCAGCCGCCACCGCCGCCGCCACCGCCGCCACCGCCGGAAGAACCGCCGCCACTGCTGCCGGAGCTCCAGCTGGAACTGCCGGAACTACTGCTGCCGCCGCTGCTGCTGCCGGAAGGACGGGTAGGATCTACCTGGGCGCGGCCCAGGGAAGAAATGAAACCGGCGCTGAAAGAGGAAGAGAGGTGGCTGTACCGTATTTCCTGGCCTTCATACCAGTCTGGCGAATAGCCTGCCTGTTCCAGCACTGTTTCAAACTTGCTGCCCCATTCATTTTCGAGATCAAGGGCAATGGCGTACGGCAGCAGTTTTTCAAACAATTGAGGCGTATGTTCAGGCGGTGTGAGCATGTTGAGCCGGTGTTCTTCGGCGGTTTTCAGGTACATCATAAAACCTTCTATCCTGGCCAGTTGCGCGGCGCCTTTGGGCGTAAGCGCCCTGATCAGGTACACGTACCAGGCATAGGCCGCCAGCAGGGCTACTACAAAAGCAATGGCAATAAAAGGTATTTCTGCCATGTTCATCACCATGAAGAACAGCGGCATGAACGTGAAAATGGCGCCCATCATGGTGAGAAAAACGCCTGAACAGCCTTTTTTCAGGCTTCTGAGCCCGGTGATCAGCAGCGTACCGCCCACGGCTATAAAAGGCGCCAGGAAGAGAAGCACGAAGAACTCCGCGAAATTCACGGTCAATATGTACCCGGCCAGGATGACAAGGGTAATGAGGCCCCCAATAAGCATGTACCGGGTGTTGCTGACATAGTAGGATTTCAGGTTGTGACGGGTGCCTACTGAAACACTGTAAGCCGCTTGCGCGGTGGAAAAGGCCCTGTGCTGCGCATCATCTACCTTGATGCTGTTCCTTCCCTGGAACAGTTTGGCGTGGATGGCCTGTTCTTCCGGCGCGAGCGCGTTTGCCGGCGTGGCGCCTTTTTCCAGCTTGAACTGAGAACCGTCTTTTTTGATATGCAGGGCCTTTTTGATGGCCATGCTGATGATGGCCGCGGTAAAACCGGTATTGTCCGCCGTCTTTTTGTACAGGTAGCGGATGCTGGCCGGAGAAAGGCCGTCTGGCGGCTCAAAAGTAGGTACTACTACGGGTTTTTCGGGGTCTTTACCATGTTTGCGCCATGTAAAGAAGCCATAGCAGAACACAATGATGCTGCCAAGCAGGGCCAGTGCGTACTCTTTGTAAGCCATAAGGCGGTCCCAGAGCTTTTCCAGTGCCGTAGGCGGAGGCGGGCGGGCAATGATGCCGGGCGTGAAGCCTGCCGCAACGGTGAAGCCGCTGCCCGGCTCCAGCAAATGCCGGGTGCGGAACAGCAGGGCGCCGCTGGTATCGTTCGCGGTGCTGCAATCTGTTTCTGTAGCGCCCATAGGGCCGGTGTAGCAGGCCGTTTGCAGAGATTGTGCGCCTGGAGGCAAGGTAACGGAAGCGCTGGCCTCCGCAATCGGGAACTGCCAGTTATTGCCCGTCACGTTCCAGTACACCTCATCGTACCCGTCAAAAAAACCGACCTGTCCGGAGGTTTCGTAAGCTATTTCGTAGTCATAGATACCCGCTTCCAGATCTTCGTTCGCGTTGCCGATGCGTACGTTCAGCTCGCCGTTCTCTTCGGTTTCCTTGTAGGGCTCGGAGCTGCCGTTTTTCAGCACTTCCGTTATGCGGATGTCTACATGCACCTTCCGCCCGTACATGTCCCGGCGGTAAACGGGAATGGTGCGGAAAATGCCTTTGCGTATCTGTTGCAGGTCCGTGATCACCTTGATGTGTTCCGTTACCTGCAGCATGCCGGTGGGCAAAATACGGAGGTCTGCATGGAAAGAGAGGATGCCTTCGGAGAAGGGCGGCGTTCCTTCCTGCGCCGTGGCTGTGCGTACTGTAATGACCAGCAGCGCCAGCAGTAATAATTTTTTCATCATGGGTTACTGGAAAGAAACGTTGGGCCTTTCCCGGTGGGCCGGGTCTTCTATCTCGAAAAAAACGCTGGTCTTGAACCCGAACATACCGGCTACGATGTTGGAGGGGAAACTTTCCACCAGTATGTTGTTTTCGCGCACGGTACCGTTGTAATAGCGGCGGGCGGATTCCAGGTTGTTCTCAATAGCGCTCAGTTCCTCCTGCAGTTGCAGAAAGTTGGTGCTGGCCTTGAGGTCCGGGTAGTTTTCCGCCACGGCAAACAAAGATCCCAGCGCCCTGGTGAGGTTGTTTTCCGCCTGTATCTTGTCTTGCGGTGTATTGGCCTGCATGGAGGCGGTGCGGTAGCGGGTTACGTTTTCCAGCGCGGTCTTTTCGTGAGCGGCGTAGCCTTTCACGGTTTCCACGAGGTTGGGGATGAGGTCGTACCGTTTTTTCAGGCTAACGTCTATGCCGCTCCAGGCTTCTTTTACGAGGTTCCTTTTGCTGACGAGCCGGTTGTATAACGATACGGCCCACAGCGCGGCAATGGCTATAACGGCAATAACTGCAATGGTGATGCCCATGGTAATGGAGTTTGGTTTTCGGGCAGGAAAATAATGAAAAAACAGATAGGGGGGGCTATTGTTTCAGGTATTTAAGGGTAAAATAGAAGATAGCGAACATACCGGCAAAGAGGAGGGTGAAGGCCCATACTGTAACGTGGGCTGCCGGTTGCAGCCAGTGCTGCCCCACAATCGAGAACAAGGCATAAGGATCGGTGAGCACGTCCCAGCTGTTAAACCGGAGAAACCGCCCGAGGTAAACGCCATATCCGCAAAGGACCATGATAAAGAGCAGTATTCCGCTAACAGCGGGTTTGCTGAAATGAAGCGCAAGAAATCCTTCAATATGCATGAGAGACAGCGCGCCCAGCAGCAGGCCGTTCCAGGCCGCCGTAGTGACCAGCACAAGGTCAAACCACCTGGGTGCGGAAGAAGCACTGGTGAAATGAAGGATGTCAGTAACCAGGTATGGCGCATTGGGAAAGAATACCAGCCACCCGCCCAGCAGTAACAGGCTACGCCAGTGCAGCGGCCGCCTGTGGACCAGTTGCCTGCTGAAAATGAGCGGCATAACCGCCAGTACCATATTCCATATGTAAAAACCATACATAATGCTACCGGTGTAGTACATGCGCACACCCACCAGCAGCAGGCAGAACGCAATAGACACCAGTAGCATTTTTGCGGCGGAGGAGAGGGGCGTGTTCATATAAAAGCAGCTTGCGGTACAGGTTTGGGGTGCGTGATGCGATGCAGCGTTTTAATATATTTGAAATACATCTTGCGCATATACCCTTTGTACGTATTGCCGCCGGCCTTCAGCAGGCGGTGGTGGCCTATCCATACGGTGAGCGCGGTACCAAAGAAAAACAGGCGGTACAACTGGCCGCAGAGCATTTTCCCGACAGGGGATTTCTGCTCGAAAATAATACTCATTCTTTCCGTCTGGAAAGTGATATGGCAGGCTTCATCTATCAGGATGTCCCGGCAGATCTGTTTCAGCAGCACGCAATAGGTAGCGTCTTTAAGGGCCTGGTAGTAGATCTGCGCAGCGCTTTCCACGGTAATGACCGCCAGCGTCCACATTTCCATGCTGGTGTTGAACCCGCGTACCCTGCGGAACAGGGTATCTCCCCAGTCTTTTTTGATGCGCGGCTGCCCGATGCGGTCCAGGTAGCGACCCAGGTTTTCACCGTGTTTCTGTTCTTCCTTGATAAACAGGGTCATGGCCGCAATGTAGTCCGGGTCATTGTGCCGGTGCGCATATTTGGCGACCGCCCGCAGAAGATTATGCCCGTCTGACGTTTCACCCAACTGCCAGGCCTGCATGGATCGTAGTATGGCGGCGGTTTCTTTCGGGGTAATGGAAGGCTCCAGGTCCCAGTTGATGCGGTGGTACCGCAGGTTGTTGCGGAAGTGTTCGATCCATTGGCGGGAAGTATGCATGGACGCTGTTTTTTAATTCACTTTGTGTTGCAAAGTGAAAGGGTGAAAAATCAGCCCGCGCGGACGGGCTGTTATAATAGGATTAAAAAGTACTTTGAATTACAAAGTAAGTAAGCGGCGGCGATACTTCCAAATTTTTTTTGAGGGGAGAGGGATATTTGTTGCGGTACCACAGCCGCAACAAACATCTTTCAGGAAGCGGTGATCACATTCCCCAGCAGTTGCACCACGCCGGCTTCCTTCACGGTTACTTTCAATGAAAGCTGCTTGTAAAAGGTAAGCGGCACAGGCCAGCCGATGGTGACCGTTTCCAGTCCGGCGCCGCTGCGGAACACGGAGACGCCGTAGCTGTTGTGGGTGGTGAGACCCTGGTTGAAAAGCGCGGCAATGCTGATGTTCACCACGTTTTTACCGTCTATGTCCAGTATCACGAAAGAAAGGTCGGAAATACCGCCCTGTTTGGTGATCTCTGCTGAAATAAAGAGGCCGGGGCCTTTGAGTTTTACCAGTTCTTTGGTGGAGTTGATGGCGGGGCTGGTAGCCAAACCTTGTGTGCGCACGGGATTTACCACGGCGCCAATTAATGCGGAGGCCATAATACAGTGTTTTTGGGGTTAGAAATCGGTTACTTCCTGAAGTTACGCATTTTCTGCGGTATAAAATGCGGGTTATTGCCTGTATGCATGCGTATTTGTACCTGAACATGCGGGCATTCCGGGTGGCGGCAACTGGAAGGGGGATTGGGGCATTTAAAAATAATTCCGTAAGTTTGCACTATGTCAGGTACACGTACATATATAACCAAAAGCGCCTTCCGCCGCCCCGTGGCGGATGCGATGCCCCTGTACGGCTGCACCTCACAGCAATTCCGCACGTTCTGCAAGAAGTTGTACTACTTCTCAAATTTTAAGGACTTCAATAAATTGACCCTGGCCTGCTAAAACAATAATTCCAAGGCTCAGGGTGCCCTTTCCTGCTTTATTATTGATTTGAATGCTTGGATGCGAAACCGCATGGTTTGCATGACAGCATGATTTTTTTATTTCCGGGATAAGGGAATTAAATGGACCATTCATTCATTTTTTAAATTAACTGCTATGCAAAAAGTAAAACATCAACTGGTATTCAGGGAAGATGACTATGAAATGTTAACTGCCTGCCTGAACGATGGTGCCCGTGCCAGCGCTTTTGGCCCGCAGGTGGTTGAATCGTTACTGGCTGATTTCAAAAAGGCGAAACTGGTGAAGAAAGACGAGTTTCCTGCTGATGTGGTGCGCCTTAATTCCAAAGTAGTGGTAAAAGACACCAATAATAATAAAACGATGGAAATCATTGTGGTGATGCCGGAAGAGGCAGACATCAAACAAAGAAAGATCTCTGTGATGAACCCCGTGGGAGTGGCCCTCATCGGCTTCCGCCAGGGGCAGCAGGTGATGTGGCAGGTGCCCACCGGTCAGAAGCAATTTACCATTATGGAGGTGATCAACCAGGAGTAATGGTACTCTAAGCCCGGCGCGGTTTCCGCGCCGGCACTATACCGGTAAAAAGTGCCACAAATACCCCAAATCGTCATTGGCGGGCCACTCCATCTGCTGTACCTTTGTGACATCATGAAACCTTCCATTCCGGTATATGATATCTGCAGCATCAGCACAGGCCACAAACAGGAAGACCTGCTGGCGGAAAGAATGGGCCGGTACCTTCAGAAGAACTACCAGCGGGTGCATCAGCAGCACGGCCATTCTTTTTATCACCTGGTGTTTTTTACAGCCGGCAGCGGTTTCCAGACCATTGATTTTACCCGTTACCCCGTAGTGCCCTGTCAGGTCTATTTTATGGTGCCGGGGCAGGTGCATAGCTGGCATTTTGAGCCGGGTGTGGAAGGCTACGTGGTGCATTTTTCGGAAGCATTTTTCCGCACCTTCCTGCTGGACCATGATTACCTGGAGCGGTTCCCCTTTTTCAGCGGTAACAGCGCAGACCAGGTTATGACCATACCGCCAGCGGCCCGCGCGGAGATCACCTTGCTTTTCGAAAAAATACTGGAAGAAACGGTACAGCAGCAAACGGACCTGGTGCGGGTACTGCTGTTGCAATTGTTCCTCGCCGTTGAAAAGTGCTGCGGAAAAGGTGGCACTAAAATCATCCCGCAGCAAAAACAGCTGGTATTGCGCAATTTTCAGCAGCTCATCAATAAACATTTCCGCCACATCAAACTGCCCAAAGAATATGCGGAACTGCTCTACATTACGCCCAACCACCTCAATGCCCTCTGTCACGATCTGCTGGGAAAAACGGCGGGAGAACTGATCCGCGACCGCATTTTGCTGGAAGCAAAAAGGATGCTCACCAATGCCGGCATGACGGTTACGCAGATTGCGCATGAGCTGAATTTCGAAGACAACTCCTACTTCTCCCGTTTCTTCAAAAAATATGAAGGCATTACGCCTGACGAGTTCAGAAAAAATTTAAACTGATTGATACCATGGAACGTAAACCTAATATTGTACTGAGCGTGCTGCAGAATAAATGTCCCCGCTGCAGGCAAGGTAAATTGTACGAAGAAGCCAATCCCTACCATCTCAAAAAATTCATGAAAATGAACGGGCACTGCCCGGTCTGCGGCCAGCCCACGGAGCCGGAAACCGGTTTCTATTTCGGCACCGGGTATGTGAGCTACGCGCTTTCCATAGCCCTGAGCGTGGCTACTTTTGTGGCCTGGTGGGTGTTGTTCGGTTTTTCCCTGTACGATAACCGCATTTTCTGGTGGCTGGGCGTCAACGCGGCGTTGCTCATAGTGCTGCAACCGGTGCTGATGCGGGTTTCCCGCACCATCTGGCTGGCGTTCTTTGTGTATTATGATGCCAACTGGAACCGGGATAAGGTTGTAAAGGTGGCAGACGGCGCTGTAGCCCCCGAAGGGTGAGGGCGTGCCCACGCCCCGTTAACAAACGCCCCCGGCGCCACCTGTTTTTTGTTTCCGGCCAAATCCCTAATTTTAACGCCGGTAACTATACCACGTTGCGTGTATGATTTTACAACCGGGGGGAATAAAACGTAGCTGTTTTACGGCAATACTCTTTATTGTACTGTTCCATATAGTTGGAAAAGCACAGGTGAACCACCTGCGTTTCTCCCACCTTGGAATAGCGGAGGGTTTGTCTCAAAGCTCCGTGTACAACCTCTTCCAGGACTCCCGCGGCTTCATCTGGATAGCTACCACCGATGGCCTCAACCGCTACGATGGTTATGGCTTCCGCCATTTCCGCTACGATCCCACCAACCCCTACAGCATTACCAGTAACGAACTGCTCACGCTTGAAGAAGACAGCCAGGGTAACCTGCTGGTAGGCACCGCTTTCGGGCTTGACCTGTTTGACTGCCGGCTGGAACGCTTTCACCGCGTGTTGCCGGTCTCCAAAAGCGCGGATCATGTGTTCAGGCACGTTAACGCCATCAAAAAAGATACGCACGGCAACATCTGGATCGGCACGGCCCGTGGCCTGATGTTGTATGACGAAAAGGAAAAAGCGCTCCGCCCGGTTGATCTCGGAAAGGGCGCGGGCGCCCCGTATGTGCGTACCATTGCAATAGACCCGGAAGGAGTGCTGTGGCTGGCAGGCGGCAAGGAAGTGCTTTGTTACAACCCCGCCAGCCGGCGCGTGCTGCCTACCCCGGACGCGCTGCTGCAAAATGAGCGCTATGGTAAAAGCACCTTTCAGCAGGTAAACGTAGACAGCGTAGGCAATGTGTGGCTGGGCACGGAAAAAGACGGGCTCATGGTATGGGACCGCAAAACGCGCCAATGCAACAACTTCAATTCTGAAACGCCCGTCAAGATCAGCAGCGACATGGTGCGCGCCATTTACTTTCAGCAAAACGAGGCCTGGATAGGCACGCGCAACGGGCTCTATATTCTCAATAGCGAAAGAACAGCGGTGCGCAATTACGTGGTAGACAAATATGATCCCTATTCCATTTCCGGCAACAGCATTCTCTGCATCATGAAAGACAGGGCCGGCAGCATGTGGGTGGGCTCCTTTGCCGGGGGGATCAGTGTAGAACATCCCGGCAACGAAAACTTTAGTTACATCAACGAGCAGATGGGCCGCCAGCCGGGCCTTACGTACCGCGTAGTGAGCAGCATCCGCGAAGATAAAGACCAGAACCTCTGGATCGCTACGGAAGGTGGGGGCGTTAACTTTTATGACCGCGCGCGCAATACCTTCCGCCATATCCGCATCCATCCCGGCTCTCCCCATCATATCAACCCTGAAATGGTCAAGGCCATTCACCTGGATGGGCAGGGCAACCTGCTGATAGGCACGCTGGAAGGGCTTTTCAAACACAACATCCGGAGCGGGAGCATACAGCCCATCTCCCTGAAAGAATCCCCGGCCCGCGTGATGGACGATGTGGTGTACGGCCTGGCGGGCGATGCGGCCAACCTGTGGATAGGCACCAAAGGCGGCCTGTTCCACCTGGACGGCAGCGGCCGCATGACCCGCTACCGGAAAAAGAACGACCCGGCCAGCATCATTTCCAATGATATCAATGCCCTGATACAAGACAGCCAGGGCGGCGTATGGATAGGCACGGAAATAGGCCTGTCCTGGCTGCCCAAAGGGAAACAGGCCTTCCGCAACTACCTGGCGGAATATGACAGCGTGTTCAACAAGAACGCTATTCTCTGCATTTATGAAGATGACCGCAGCAATATCTGGATAGGCACCCGGGGAGGAGGCCTGAAGCTCCTCAACCGGGAGCGCAACCAGTTCTTTACGCTGGATACGGCTTTCGGGCTTTCCAGCAATATTGTGCACGGTATTATACAAGACCAGAAAGGAGACCTCTGGGTGAGCTTTGACCAGAGCATTGCCCGCATTGTACTGCGCAAGGCGCACGCCCCCTTTGCCCGGGAAGACGTGCAGGTGGTCAATTATTCCGTGAACAATGGCCTGGGTTCCAACGAGTTCCTGGCCGCGGCCTGCAGAACGGCGGCGGGGGAGGTGATGTTCGGCGGGAACAACGGCATTGTATCTTTCAACCCGGAAAAACTCATCATCAACCGCACCAAACCGCCCGTTGCGCTCACTTCTTTCCTGATCAAGAACAGGCCCGTGGCTATTGGCGGCAAAGATTCCCCCCTCCGGCAGAGCATCACCTATACAGACCATATTACGCTCCAACACAACCAGGCGTACCTCACCATTGGCTTTGCCGCGCTGAACTACATCAACTCCGGCACCAACCAGTACGCCTACACCCTGGAGGGCATGAAGGGAGACACGCAATGGAGCTACGTGGGCAGCCAGCAGCAGGCCACCTACACCAACCTGGACGCGGGCGAGTACATATTCAAAGTGAAAGCGGCCAACAATGACGGGCTGTGGAACGAGGAGTACACCAGCCTGCATATCACCGTGTTGCCGCCCATCTGGAAAACCTGGTACGCCTACCTGTTTTATGCTTTGACCATTGGGGCCATCCTGTATTTTCTCTGGTCCCATTCTCTCAAGACCGCCCGCCTCCGCCACGAGCTGCAGATGCAGCAGCGCAGCCGGGAAAAAGACCGGGAGCTGGCGCAACGGAAACTTTCTTTCTTCACCAATATTTCCCACGAGATCAAAACGCCGCTCACACTGATACTGGCCCCGCTTGAAAAACTGGTGAAGGAGGAGCAGGGCAACCACAAGGTGTTGAACCAGCTGCTGCTCATTCAGCGCAACGGCGAGCGGTTGCTGCGGCTTACGGACCAGTTGCTGGACTTCCGGAAGTTTGAGGCCGGCCACCTCCAGTTGCAGGTGGCGCAATATGACATGGTGCAGTTCCTCCGGGAGGTGCTGCTGTCTTTTGACGCGTATGCCCGGCAACGCAACCTCAAGCTGGATATGGAAACCGAAGCGCCGGAAATGCTCCTGTGGTTTGATCACGACAAGTTGGAGAAGGTGGTGTTCAACCTGTTGTCTAACGCCGTGAAGTTTACCCCGCCCGGCGGCGGCATCACGGTCTGCCTGCGCACCAGTACGGAGCGGCAGGTGGTGATTACGGTGGAAGACAATGGGGTGGGCATAGCCCCGCAGCACCTCGGCAAAATATTCAACCCCTTCCACCATTATAATGATACCGGCCTGCCCATTTCCGGCACCGGCATTGGCCTGGCCTTCACCAAAGGGCTGGTAGGCCTGCACCGCGGGCAGATCAGGGTGGAAAGCGTACAGGCCGCCGGCGGCAAGCCCGGTCATACCTGCTTTACGGTAACCCTGCCACTCTACCGTGAGCAATACGCGGAAAGCGAGATACAGCAATCCCCGGAGGCCGTTCTGCCGGCGGAAGAGCTGCCCGTACTGTCCCGCGAAGAAGAGGGCGGGGACCAGCCGGTGATGCTGATCGTGGAAGACAATGCGGAAATGCTGGCCTTTATTGCTTCCCATTTCCGGGACCAATACACCGTTCACGAAGCGGCAGACGGGAAAGAGGGCTGGAAAATAGCCACGGAAGTGCTGCCCGATATTATTATCAGTGACGTGGCCATGCCCGGCATGAGCGGCACGGACTTTTGCCGCAAACTGAAAAAAGACGAGCGCACCAGCCACATCCCCGTTATATTGCTCACCGCCCGCAGCCCCCTCGTGTTCCAGATGGAGGGCCTGGAGACCGGCGCGGACGATTATGTGACGAAACCCTTTAATATGGGGCTGCTGCAGCTCCGCGTGGGCAACCTGCTGCAATCCCGCGCGCTGTTGCGGGAACGCTACAGCAAAGACATCATGCTGCAGCCGCGGAACATTTCCATTACCTCGGCAGACGAGGTGTTCCTGGACAAAGTGATGCATTTTATAGACAACAACATCCTGGAGCCCACCCTCAATGTGGAGCAGCTGGCCCGGGAGGTGAACATGAGCCGCATCACCCTCTACCGCAAAATAAAGGCGCTCACCAACCAGAGCACCATAGAATTTATCAGGAGCTACCGCCTCAAAAGGGCAGCCCAATACCTGGAACGGAACGAATTTACCGTTACCGAGGTGGCCTACATGGTCGGTTTTTCTGACGTGGACTATTTCCGCAAGTGGTTCAAGACCGAGTTTGGCCGTACCCCCAAGGAATATGCCGCCGCACATGCCGGTAATGCCGGAGAATAGCCATGGTGGCCGGTCCTTCATTTTTACCCCTGCTTTTTTGATCCGCTTTTTGAATGATTTAACCCGTATTTAAGCAAGAAATGACGGGTAGCTTCCATTTTTTACCCACCTACTTTTGAGGCATTGAGCTTACAGATCAACCAATGAGTTACAGCTAATCAACCAAATTGATCTTTCGCTGGTCTTTTTAAACTATTACGTTATATGATGAAAAAGTACGCTATGCCCTTTTTCTTTGGAGTGACGGCGGCGGCGCTTTGTGCCCGGCCTGCGGCAGCGCAGGAAGACACCCTGGCCCGTAAAATGCCCGCATATCCAAACGTTCCTGCGCACGCCGGCCGGGTGCTGCCTTTGAAAGACACGGTGCCGGTGCTCTTCGGCCAGCAACAGGGCGCCTCCCTGCTGCAGTCTTACGGCATTGTTTACGGGGAAGAGCTGCGCAACACGCCCGTTACCACGCTAGAAAACACCCTCTACGGTAAACTGGCGGGGCTTTATCTGGAACAGTTCAGCCTGAACCCGGGAGACGATGCGGCCAGCGCCAACCTGCGCAGCACCCTGCCGCTGATAGTGATAGACGGGGTACCCCGCTCCGGTTTATCCATAGACCCGGAGCAGGTGGCGTCCGTTACCATCCTCAAAGACGCGCTGGGCACCGCCATGTACGGCATGCGCGGGCAGAACGGGGTGATACTGGTAACCACCCGCCACGGCTACAATGGCAAAAAACGGATCTCCTTCACCGCGCAAACGGCCGTGCAGCAAATGGTAAAAACGCCGAAGTTCCTCCATGCGCATGACTACGCCAGCCTGTATAATGAAGCGCTGGCAAATGACGGGCGGCAGCCCGCATACTCCGCCGCCGACCTGGAAGCCTGGCGCACCGGCGCCGACCCGCTGGGCCACCCTGACGTAGACTGGTACAACACCGTGCTGAAAGACCAGGCCGGCATGCAGCGCTATAACCTCAACATTGCCGGCGGCAACAGGATATCCCGCTACTTTGTAGACCTGGATTACCTGAACCAGCAGGGGTATTTCAAAACAGACAGCCGCAATACCTATCCCACCAACAATTTTTACAAAAGATATATTTTCAGGAGCAATGTAGACGTGGAGCTTACCCGCAGTACCCTCATGAACCTGAGCGTGTACGGCCGCATCCGCAACGGCAACGAGCCGGGCGCGCGTACTGACAGTATTTTCAGGAACATCCTCAGCACGCCCAATAACGCCTACCCGGTACATAACTTTGACGGCAGCCTGGCCGGCAATAACCAGTACACCAACAACATTTACGGCCAGGCCACGCGCTCCGGCTACCGCCCTACCTACAACCGCAACCTGTCTGTAGACCTCAGCCTGCGCCAGCGGCTGGATGTGCTGCTGCAGGGCCTGTTCGTAAAAGGCCTGGCGTCTTTTAACAGTTATTACGATGAGGCGCTGAACCGCTCCAAGTCTTTTGCCGTGTACAACGTGGCCCTTAACCCGGGCGCGGATACGGTGATCAACCAGATAGGATCGGACGGGCAGCAGAGCAACGGCAGCTCCATCACCTCCCAAACGCGGCAGGCTTATACCGAACTGCAGCTGGGGTATGATTCCACCTTCGGGAAACATGGCGTGAGCGTTACCGGGCTGTATTACCGGGACAGTTATACGGACGGCAACGTGCTGCCGCTGGTTAACTCCGCGTTCTCCGCCCGCGCGGCCTACAATTATGACCTGAAGTACCTGCTGGAGGTTACCATGGCCTATTCCTATAACAATATGTACAGCAAGGGCAACCGCTGGGGGTATTTTCCCGCGGTGGGGCTGGGCTGGAACATTGCGCGGGAAAACTGGTTCAGGGATGCGGCGCCCGCCATCAGCACCCTCAAGCTGCGCGGCAGCTACGGGCTGGTGGGCAACAGCCTGAGATCAGGTTATTACTCTTACCTGCAGTTCTTCAATTTTAACGGCACCTACAACCTGGGCAATCCTGCTACGGGCGTATCCACCATTGGCGAGGCCGCCCTGGCCAACCCTTTCCTCACCTGGGAGAAAGCCAGGAAAACCAACATAGGCCTGGATGTGGCTACGCATAATGACAAGCTGCAGTTTACGGCGGAGTATTATGTGAACAAGCTGAGCGACCTGGTCATGTACCGCGGTACCAATGCCAGCGGCGTAATTGGCGCCACGTTACCGGTAGAGAACATTGGCCGTTCCACACAGCGCGGCCTGGAGCTGTCTGCCGCCTACCGCGAGCAGGCGGGCGTACTGGGCTATTACGTAAAAGGCAACGTCACCTTTGCCAGAACAAGGGTGGATGATATGGACGAAGTAAACCGCCGCTACAGCTGGAACCAGCGCACTGGCCAGCCGGTGGGCCAGATCTTTGGCCTGGTGGCAGACGGGTTCTACCAGTCTAAAGAAGATGTGGAGAACAGTGCTACGTTAGACGGTTACAGCCCTGTGCCGGGAGACATCAAGTACAAAGACCTGAATGGGGACGGTACCATCAATGTATTTGACGAGCGCGCCATCGGTTCAGACAAGCCGCTGATCTTTTACGGCCTCACCGCCGGCATCAGCTGGAAAGGCATAGACCTCAACATGGTATGGCAGGGAGTGGGCAACCGCAACATCAACCTGAACGGCAGCAACACCTGGGAGTTCCTGAACAACGCCAACGGCGCCCCCGGCCAGGCCATGGAGCACCACCTGGGCCGCTGGACGCCCGCTACCGCCGCTTCCGCCACATACCCCCGCCTCTCCGTGAACGGCAATGTGAACAACCACCGCACGTCTACCTTCTGGGTGAAAGACGCCAGCTACCTGCGCCTCAAAACGCTGGAGCTGGGCTACACCCTGCCGCAGCACTGGGTACGCTATCTGCACCTGCAATCTGTCAGGGCGTTTGCCAGCGGGTACAACCTGCTCACCTTTACGCCGCTGAGCAGGGTAGATCCGGAATCTTATCTCGGCGGGTATCCCAACCAGCGCATCATCAACTTTGGTGTGAACATCCAGCTCTAAACTTATCAGCATGCAAAGAAAATATTTCCTGTATATCATAGCCGGCCTTTGCGTTGTGCAAACGGCCTGCAAACGCACCCTGGAAACCGAGCCGCAAGACCGGCTCACGGAAGAACTGGTGTTTGACGAAATAGACAAGAACGCAGACAATGCCAAGGCCTTTCTGCTGGGCACTTACGCGCTGCTGCCATCTATCTCCAACCGCATTGGCAACACCCTGCTGGACGCTACTACAGACGACGGTATGGCCTCCATTGACGGAGACCGCAGCAACGACTACCGCCTGGGCCGCATCAGCCCGCTCAACGTGCTGGACAATGCCTGGGACAACAGTTACAAAGGCATCCGCCAGGCCAACATGTTCCTGTCCAAAATAGACCGCGTGCCCACTACGGACGAGCTGAAAAAACAATGGAAAGCAGAAGCCCGTTTCCTGCGCGCCTTCTTTTATTTTGAACTGATGAAACGCTGGGGCGGCGTGCCGCTGGTAGGAGACAAGGTGTTCGGCTTCCGGGAAAACATCAACCTGAGCCGCAACAGCCTGGAAGAAACCAAAAACTACATTGTGGCCGAGCTGGACGCCGTGAAAGACGACCTGCAGCCCAACATCATGGCAGACGGGGAAGTAGGCCGCGCCAACAAAGGCGCCGCGCTGGCGCTGAAGGCCCGCGTGCTGCTGTACTGGGCCAGCCCGCTGTACAACGAAGGCAATACCCCGCAGTGGTGGACGGATGCGGCCAATGCCGCAAAAGACGTGATGGACCTGGGCGTGTACACCCTGGCTACGGCCTATACAGACCTGTTCATTACCGGCAAAAGCACCGAAATGATCTTCGCCAAAATGCAGGCGCCCTCCCAAACCCTGGAGCAGCAGAACGGGCCGGTAGGCTACCTGAACGCGGCGGCAGGCAGGGGGCTTACCAGTCCCTCCCAGAACCTGGTAGACGCTTTCCCCATGAACAACGGCCTGCCCATCACAGATCCCCTTTCCGGCTATGATGCCGCCAATCCATATACCGGGCGAGACCCGCGGTTAGATGCTACTATTTTATACAATGGCAAAAAATGGCTGAACAGGCCCGTAGAAACATTTGAAGGCGGCCGGGACAAGCCCGGTGGCATTGTGACCCAGACCAAAACCGGCTACTACCTGCGCAAGTTCATGGGCAAGTTTGAAAGCACGGCGGCCTATGCCAACACCACCCGTCACATGATCCATTTCCGCTATGCAGAAACGCTGCTGAGCTACGCGGAAGCGCTGAACGAAGCGGAGGGGCCGGTACAGGCGGTGTATGACAACCTGGTGCTCATCCGCAAACGCGCCGGCATCAAGGCGGGCGCCAACAACCTGTACGGCCTGCCGGAGGGTGTAACAGACAAGGCGGTCATGCGGAAGATCATCCAGAACGAAAGAAGGATCGAAATGGCATTTGAAGAGCAGCGCTTCTGGGACATCCGCCGCTGGAAGATAGCGGGTGAGGTGATGAACCAGCCGGTAGAAGGCATGAAGATAGACAAGCTGGCAGACGGTACGTTTACCTACACCCGCTTCAATGCCGCCGCTTCCGTGTTTGACGCAGCCCGCATGTACTGGTACCCCATTCCTTACGCCGAAATAGAGACCAATCCCAACATGCGGCAGAACGAAGGCTGGGACTACTGAGCACGCTTTTTCACATGAAAAAATCAGGAATCATGAAGCAATTTATTATATCCACCATACTGTTTTCTTTCCTGGCCATCACCGCTATGGCACAGGGAAGGAAGGTGACCGGTACCGTAATGGACAAAGACGGGCCGGTGCCATATGCCACTGTTAAAGAAGTGGCAGACCCGAAGAACGGGGTGCTGACAGATGATAAGGGCACGTTTACCATCACGCTTAAAACGAATGGCAACGAACTGGTGATCACCTCTGTAGGCTACGCCGGTAAAACGGTGAACGTGAGGGGCAAAAACACTGTAGAAGTGATGATGGACGGCGCTGTGACCGGTCTTGGCGAAGTAGTGACCGTAGGTTTTGCCAAGCAGAAAAAAATGACCAGCACGGGCGCCGTGAGCATGATCTCCGGCAAGGAGCTGCGCCAGAGCCCTGCGGCCAGCATCCAGAACTCGCTGGTGGGCCGCTTGCCCGGCTTTTTCCAGCAGCAGCAAAGCGGCCAGCCCGGCAGGGACGGGGCCAACTTCTTCATCCGCGGGGTCAGCTCTTACAACAGCGGCACCAGCAACCCGTTGATCATTGTAGATGACATTGAATATTCTTACGATGCCGTGAGCCAGATAGACCCCAACGAGGTGGAGAGCATTGCCATCCTGAAAGACGCGTCTACCACGGCCATTTACGGTATCAAGGGCGCCAACGGCGTACTGGTGATCACCACCCGCCGCGGCAAGCAGGGGCCGCCCAAGATCACGCTGCGCTCCGAAACCGGTTTTCAGCAACCCACCGTGTACCGCAAACCGCTGCCTTCTCATGAAGCCATTCCCTTGCTGATAGAGCATTACACCAACTCCGGGCAAGATCCCGAGCTGTACCTGCCCGGCTACACTTCGCCGGAGGCCATTGAGCACTTCCGCCTGGGAGATGAACCGTACAAATACCCGAACGTGAACTGGTATGACGAAGTGATGAAGAACAACACCATCCAGCAGCGCAATAACCTGGACATCAGCGGCGGTACGGAAGCGGTGCGTTACTTCGTTTCGCTCGGTTATATTTTCCAGAACGGGATCATGAAAGACCTGCCGAAAGAAGAAGACTTCAACAGCAACTATTACCTGAAACGGTACAACTTCCGCTCCAACCTGGACGTAGACGTGACCAAAGACCTCAGCATGCGGCTGGACCTTTCCGCCCGCGTGTCCGAGATCAACGAGCCCAACTTCCCTGACGTGATGGCCGGCGGCGCATGGCCTTTCTGGCGGAGGATCACCTCCGGCCTGCTGGCGCCCTGGGTATACCCGGTGTATAACCCTGACGGGTCTTTCGGCGGCAGGAAAGACTTTACCCTCAACCCGGTAGGCATTCTCAAATATGCCGGTTACAAAAGGGAATACAACAACGATCTTAACCTGAACCTTACCGCCAACCACAAGCTGGACTTTATCACCAGGGGCCTGAGCGTAAGGGGCTCCCTGGCGTATACCAACGATTTCCAGAGCCGCAGAAGCCTTACCCGCGGCCGCTTCCCGGTATATGAATACATTGCAGGCACAGATACGTATGACGCCGTATTCCCTACGCTCAGCCGCATTCCGGTGCTGGCGGAAGACGCAGACTGGCAGAACGGCCGCGCCAAACCGCAGCGCATCCTCAATACCCAGCTGGTGCTGGACTACCGCCGCGCCTTCGGCCACCATACCGTATACGGCCTGGCATTGTTCAACCAGCGTACAGACATTGAGGCGGCAGACATCCCGAGCAACTTCCGCGGCTACTCCGGCAGGCTCGGGTACGATTACCGTTCCAAATACCTGCTGGAATTTAACCTCGGGTACAACGGTACAGACCGCTTCAAGGCCAGCAAGCGCTACGGGTTCTTTCCCGCCGTGTCTGCCGGCTGGAACATCAGCGAAGAGCCGTTCTTCAAGGATAATGTGCTGTTTGTAGACCAGCTGAAACTGCGCGGCTCTTATGGCGAAGTAGGCAGCGACCAGTTCCCCAACTCTTTCCAGTACCTCTACGAAGAAGTATACACCCGCCCCGGCGGCAACCAGAACTACAACTTTGGTGAAAGCCCTGCCAGCTACCTGGCCGTATTGCCCGGCGCACTGGCCAACGAAGATGTGCGCTGGGAGCGTGAACGCAAGCTCAACCTGGGCGTGGAGCTGCGTCTCTTCAAAGGCAAGCTGGAAGTGATAGCGGATTATTTTGACAACTACCGCTACGATATTCTTACCGCCCGCGGCACCGTGCCCGCCTTTACCGGCATTTCATTGCCACCCGTGAACGTGGGCCGCGTGAGCAACAAAGGCTATGAGCTGGACGTAACGCACAACAACCGCCTTGGCAATGTCAACTACTTTGTGAAAGGCAACTTCTCATTTGCCAAAAACAAGGTGCTGTACCGGGATGAGCCGTTCAACTCCGCCAACCCGCTGCTGGCGCAAACCGGCCGCCCCATTGGCCAGATCTACGGTTATACCTTTGACGGCTTTTATTATGACGATGCGGACATTGCCAAAAGTCCTGAAGTAGTGGGTAAAACAGTGCAGCCCGGAGATATCAAGTTCAAAGACATCAATGGGGACGGCCTCATTAACAACAACGATATAGGCCCCATCGGCTATCCCAACCTGCCGCAGGTAACCTATGGTTTCAGCACCGGTTTTTCCTGGAAAGACCTGGACTTTTCCGTGATGTTCCAGGGCGCTGCCCGCGGCAGTATGGACGCATCTACGCTGCTGCAGATCGGCAACTCCAACGGCATCCCTTCAGAGATACACAAAAAACGCTGGACGCCGGAGACCCGCGATGTTGCGGAGTATCCGCGGCTGGGTGGGGTGAACTTTGACCTGTCTACCTTCTGGCTGCGCCCGGTAGACTACCTGCGCCTCAAAAACCTGGAGCTGGGTTACCACCTGCCCAAATCCGTAAGCCGCAGGGTAGGGGTGGGAGACATCCGCCTGTATGCCAACGGCCTCAACCTGATCACCTGGTACAACCTCAAGATCTACGACGTAGACCCTGAATCCCAGCGCGGCTCAGTAGAAGCATACAGCAAATACCCGCAACAGAAGATCTACAATTTCGGCCTGCAGGTTTCATTTAAATAATTGCGATCATGAGAAAAAACAACCTTCATACAATATTCTTCGGAACGGCTGCGGCCATGATGCTCTTTGCGGCCTGCCGTAAAGATGGGGAGAGTTTCCTGGACAAAACCGATACCGGCACCATCAACCAGGAAAAGACCTTTGCAGACAGTGCGCTCACCATGGATTTTCTGAATGGTATTTACCGTAACCTGTCTTACACCTACTTTATAGATAATGGCCTCTATGGCGGCGGGCTCTGGTCTTTTTCAGATGCCACAGACGATTCAGAGATACGCTGGAGCGGCGCCACCGCGCAAACCGCGCAGGCGTACAACTCCGCCACCTTTGCAGGCGTTGCGGAGTTTACCAGGATGCGCAACGACCACTGGAACATGCCTTACACCTGCATCCGCCGCGCCAATATCTTCCTGGCCAATGTAGACAATGGGCCTTTGTCCGCCGGCCGCAAAGCGCTGGCCAAAGGAGAGGCCCGTTTCCTGCGCGCGTATTTCTATTTCCACCTGTTGCGTACCCACGGCGGCATTCCGCTGATAGGCGACCGGCTGTACGACCTGACGGACGACTTTAACCAGCCCCGCAATTCCTTTGAAGAGTGTGTGAGCTATATTGTGAAAGAGATGGAAGAAGTGGCGGCCGTTCTGCCTGAAGAGCAACTCGGCGGGGAGTATGGCCGCCCTACCCGCGGGGCGGCGCTGGCCGTGAAAGCCAAAACGCTGCTGCTGGCCGCCAGCCCGCTGTTCAACGGCGGCAACCTGGGAGAAACGGCAGACCAGAAAAAAATACTGGGCTATGAAAGCGCCAATGCCGAACGCTGGAAAGCCGCGGCAGATGCTTTCAAGGCAGTGATGGACCTGGGCACGTACGAGCTGATAGAAGACAATACCACCCGCCCCGGCAACGGTTTTTACACCACCTTTATACAGCGTAAGAACAAGGAGCACATTTTCCAGATCATGCAGGGCGCCAACCGCACCTTCGAAAACATGTGCCTGCCCGCCACGCGCGGAGGCCAAACCTACAGCTTCCCCACGCAGCAACTGGTAGATGCTTTCCCCATGGCTAACGGCAAGGCCATTGACGAAGCCGGCAGCGGTTACAACGCTAATGATCCTTACCAGGGCCGCGACCCGCGGTTTTATTTCTCCATACTCCACAATGGTGCAACCTGGCTGCTGGCCTCCACCAACCGCAGAGACCCCGTGTGGCTGTACCTCTTTGCGCCGCAAGACGGGCTGAGCACCAATTCTTCTTCCACACGCACGGGCTACCTCTGGCGCAAGATGATGGACGAGAACGCGGGCGGCAACTTTGGCGTATCGCCCACCCGCTGCCTCACGCCCATCCGCTACGGGGAAATCTTGCTCGGTTATGCGGAAGCCCTGAACGAATACGGCGGCCCCACTGCAGACGTGTATAACGCGGTAGAAGCCATCCGCCGCCGTGCCGGCCTGAATCCATACCAGTTGCCCCAGGGTTTGACCAAAGAAAGCATGCGGGACGCCATCCGCAATGAAAGAAGAGTGGAGCTGGCGTACGAAGAAGGCCACCGTTTCTTTGACCTCTTGCGCTGGAAAACGTTTGACCAGCAGGTAAACGGCGATATGTTCGGCATGCGCATCACAAAAAATGGTGATCTTTATGACTACGAGCGCTTTGCGTTTGAAAAGAGAACGTTCAGAAGCCCGCAAATGTATTTTATGCCCATCCCCCAGTCTGAGATCAACAAATCACAGGCGCTGGTACAGAACCCGGGATGGTAAACCCATAACGATGAAAATAAGAACAGGCATTTTAGCGCTGGCACTGCTTTGCAGTGCCAGCGTTTCAGCACAGGAAGTAACGCTGAAATACGGTGCGCAGTACACCGGCAAACGTACAGACGAGGCCATGAACAAATGGCGGGGCAACCGCTTCGGCCAGTTCATTCACTGGGGCCTTTATGCCATACCCGGCGGGGTGTGGGAGGGAAAAACCTATAACTACGCGGCGGAGTTCCTGAAGTCTAGCGCAAAGATCCCCACATCTACCTGGGACTCGCTCATGTACCAGTTCAACCCGGTGAAGTTCAATGCCCGGCAATGGGCAAAGATGGCCAAACAGATGGGCGCAAAATACATGACCATCACCACCAAGCACCACGAAGGCTTTTGCCTCTGGCCCAGCCGGTATACAGATTTCAACATCGGCCATACGCCGTATAAAAAAGACATTCTGAAGGAACTGGTAGATGCCTATAATGCAGAAGGCATAGACGTGAATTTTTATTACTCTGTGCTGGACTGGCATCACCCTGACTGGCGGTATGACATCAAATCGGCCGAAGACAGCATTGCCTTCCGCCGCTTTCTCACCTTTGCGGGCAACCAGTTGCGTGAGCTGGCCACCAATTACCCCACAGTTAAAGGGTTCTGGTTTGACGGCACCTGGGACAATTCCATCAAGAAGGACGGTTGGTGGACGCTGGAAATGGAACAGATGCTCAAGCAGGTGCGCCCCGGCGTGGTGGTCAACAGCCGCCTGCGGGCAGACGATTTCGGGAAACGGCATATAGACTCCAACGGCAAGCTGATGGGAGACTATGAATCCGGTTACGAACGCCGGCTGCCGCATCCCGTAAAAGACGTACAGGTTACAAAATGGGATTGGGAAGCCTGCATGACGGTGCCTGAAAACCAGTGGGGCTACCATAGAGACTGGAGCGTGAGCCACGTGAAAAGCCCGCTGGAGCTGCTGGAAATGCTGGTACACACTACCTCCATGGGCGGCAACTTTTTGCTGAACTTCGGCCCTGCCGGAGATGGCAGCATCCGCGCTGAAGAGCAGCATATAGCCCGCACCATCGGCATTTGGATGCAGCAGAACGGGCCGGCGATCTATGATTGCGATTATGCCGGCTGGGACAAGCAGGACTGGGGGTACTTCACCAAACCCCGCAGCGGCGGCCGGGTGAACATGGTGGTGTTCAACATACCGGTGAGCGGCCTGCTGAAAGTGAAGGTGCCGGCAGGTACTAAAATTGCCAAAGCTACGCTGGCAGGCAAAAGCATGAAGGTGGAAGAAATTGCGAAAGACCAGTTTTTTATACACCTGCCGCAGCAGGCCTACAAAATGCCCCCGGTGATCATACTGGAAACCGGTGCGGGAAAGGGTAATGCACAATACCAGGAAGCCAAAACCTGATTTGCGCTCAATTTGAAATAGATACAAAGGGGTACTGCTGATGTGGGCCCCTTTATACTTTTTCTGTTTGCTGGAAGATGTTGTTGCACTTCTCCGCCACTACATGCAGAATGCCGTCCATTTCCTGCGCTACTCTTTCAACGTGGGCCAGCAGCGGCGCATTGTCAGGGTGGGAGAGGTTGTCTTTATTCAACATGGATACGATGCCCAGCATGGAGGCTACGGGCCGGCGCAGGCTGTGAGAGCTGAGCTGCGCCACTTTTTTCAGCTCTTCTATGTACTGTTTTTTGTCTTCAACATCCTGCATGGCGCCTATCATGCGGATAGGCTTCCCTTCTTCGTTGTACATCACGTAACCGCGGTCGTTCACACTGCGGTACACACCGTCTGCCCGCCGGAAGCGGTATTCAACGGCCCAGGCGCGCTGGCCGTTTTCCGCGGCCTGGTTGAAGCCGTTCACCACTTCTTCCACATCGTCAGGATGTACATTCTTTTCCCACCAGCCCGCTTCATTTTCCACGGCCGTGTGGCCGAACTGCACTTCCAGGTTCTTGTTCCATATCACCTGGTTGCTGACAAGGTCCCAGTCCCAGATCACATCATTGGTGGCCAGGGTTACCATGTCATATCTTTCCAGCATTTTTTTCATTTGGATCTCCTGTTGCTTTCTTTCCGTGATGTTGTGGGCAAAGCAGGCCACGCCAATGATCCTGCCTTCGTCCATAATAGGGTCCATGGTAATTTCCGCATAGGTGATGCCAGCATCCTGCAGCTCGCGTTCTTCTTCTATTACCTGTTTTTCGCCCCGCAGGGTGGCTTCATAGTATTGCTGCCATCTGCGGTATTCCGCTTCGCCCTCTGCATCTATCAGTGGCATGCCTACTTCCAGCTCAACGCCGCTGATGAGATGGATGATGGTTTTGAAAGCATTGTTGAAAGCAACAAAGCGCAGGTTGGCGTCTACGGACCAGACAAGGTCATCCGTACTGTTGATGATGGTGCTGAGCAATTGCTGATGCTCGCTGAGAGCTTTGCTGGCCAGGTATTTTTCAGACACGTCCCGGCTGCATACTACCTGTACCTCTTTACCGTTATACTCCGTGGCATAGGCCTGTATATCCACGTACACCACGGTGCCGTCTTTTTTCAGGTGCCGCCATACGCCCGCGTCCGCGTAACCGCTTGTCATGTTGTGGTGGTATTGTTTTACCCGTTCTATGTCTTCCGCGGGCCGCATGTCCAGAATGGTCATGTGCCGGAACTCTTCGCGGCTGTAGCCGTAAACGCTCACGGCGGCGTCGTTCACTTCAATGAAGCGGAAGCTGTTCAGATCGTAGATCCACATGGGTTGCGGGTTGGCCTGGAAAATGTTGAGGTATGTTCTTTCCGATTTACGGAGGGAGCCCAGGTATTTTTGCAGCAGCCAGTACAACAATGCCGCCGAGATCAGCACAAATACAACGCCCTTGATGCGTTGCCCGCCGTTGAGCACGGATGGCGTATATTCGGATAACCAGTGCAGCAGCGAATCAGTACTAAATACCCATACAATCCCGAAGATGCAGTATATTAATACCGTACGCGCCGGAGAAAACAGGTTAATCATACAATTGGTGTTTCAGTTTGTAGGTGTAGCCTGAAAATAGCAAAAAAAACTATCTGTTGCGCTCCCCCGTAAAATAAAGACCAACAAAACCGGTACCCTGTTTGTAATGCATTATAGATCAAAGAACGAACGCATGGAACCTTACTTTACTCCGGTAAAAGAGCTGATCGGCCAGTTGCATGCCGACACGGAGCAAGGCCTTTCTCCCGGGGCCGCTGCGGAATTGCTGCAGCAGCATGGCCCCAATGCGATCACAGGCAAGCGCCGCCGCTCCCCCTGGATGATCTTGCTGCACCAGTTCAAAAGCCCGGTGGTATATCTCTTGCTGGTGGCCGCCGGCATGTCCCTTTTCTTTAAAGAATGGCTGGATGCCATTGCCATTGGCGTGGTGATATTGCTCAACGCCGCGGTGGGCTTTGTCATGGAATTTCAGGCGGAGCGCTCTATGGAAGCCCTGCAAAAACTGGCGCGCCAAATGGCCAAAGTGATCAGGGGCGGGGTGATGGAGGAAATACCGTCTGAAGAACTGGTGCCGGGAGACCTGATGGTGATGGAAGCGGGAGATATGGTACTGGCAGACGGGCGCATACTGCAGGCTACAGACCTGCAGGCAGACGAGTCTGCCCTTACCGGGGAGTCTGTGCCGGTGGAAAAAGAACCCGGCGAACTGGAAGAAGGCGTACCCCTGGCCGAGCGCACCAACATGGTATACAAGGGCACCTTCATCCGCAAGGGGAACGCCCGGGTGCTGTGTACCGCCACAGGCATGCAAACGGAGCTGGGGCATATTGCGGCCATGGTGGCGGGCGCGGTAAAATCCGCCACGCCGCTGGAAAAAAAGCTGGAGAGTTTCAGCAAACGGCTGATAGGCATTACGGTTGTTATTGTACTGCTGATCTTTGTGGCCGGGCTGCTGAACAAGGTGCCGGTACTGGAAATGCTCAAAACGGCCATTGCCCTGGCGGTGGCGGCCATTCCGGAGGGGCTGCCCATAGTGGCTACGCTGGCGCTGGCCCGTGGCATGATACGCATGGCCCGCCACCAGGTGATCGTGAAGAAACTCTCCGCCGTGGAAACTCTGGGCGCCACCACGGTGATCTGCACAGATAAAACCGGTACCCTTACGGAAAACCAGATGACCGTTACCGCGGCGGAGCTGCCCTCCGGCGAGGTATCCCTGGGATCTCCGCCGGACTCGGAAGATTTTACAATGCTGCAGCGCATAGCGGTGCTCTGCAACAACGCATCTCTCAACCACGAAAAAGGCATCGGAGACCCGCTGGAGGTCAGCCTGCTGGAATTTGCCCGGGATACCGGGGCGGATGTTGCCCAGCTTGCGGCAAAATATCACAAGGAGAAAGAGTTCCCTTTCAATTCAGACACCAAGGTAATGGGCACCCTGCACCGCTCCGGCGAAGGGTACCTGGCCTGCGCCAAGGGCGCCATGGAAAACCTGCTGCCTCTTTGTACACAGGTATTGAAAAATGGCCGGCCGCAGCCGCTGGAAGAAACGGAGAAAAAAGAATGGCTGGAAAGAACGGACCACCTGGCCGCATCCGGCCTCAAAACGCTGGGTTATGCCTACGCAAAGCCTGCCGCCGCTACGGACAGCTTTATGGACAACCTCGTACTGGCGGGTATCACGGGTTTTCTTGACCCGCCGCGCAAAGACGTGCAGCAGGTCATCCGGGAATGCCATACGGCCGGCATACGCGTGATCATGCTCACGGGAGACCACCCGGCCACCGCCTCCAATATTGCGCAGCAGCTGGGTATCAGCAACAACAATGAGGTCATGAACGGGAAAGACATGGGAGGAGACCCCGAACAGTGGCTGCAAACGCCAGTGTTTGCCCGGGTAAGTCCCGCGCAGAAGCTGGACCTGGTGAAGGCGCTGCAAGACCGCCATGAAATAGTGGCCATGACGGGAGACGGGGTGAACGATGCGCCTGCTCTCAAGAAAGCAGACATTGGCATTGCCATGGGCATCCGCGGCACGCAGGTATCCCAGGAGGTGGCAGACATGATACTGAAAGACGATGCCTTTTCTTCCATTGTACACGCCGTGCGGCAGGGCAGGACCATATTCGAGAACATCCGCCGCTTCATCATCTTCCTGCTCTCCTGCAACCTGAGCGAGTTGCTGGTGATAGGCCTCATTGCCACTTTTAATTTCCCCTTCCAGTTATTTGCCCTGCAAATATTGTTCATCAACCTCATTACAGACGTATTCCCCGCCATGGCGCTGGGTTTTACGGAAGGAGACGAAACGGTGATGCAGAAGCCGCCGCGGGACCCGCGCCGCCCCATCATCAGCAAAAAACGCTGGGCCGTAATATGGATGTACGCGGCCATTATCTGCGGCTGCTCGCTGGGAGCGGCCTTTGTGGCGGAGCAAGTGCGGCGGGGCACGGCAGATGCGGGCGCCGCCAACAACGTGCTGTTCTTCACGCTGATCGTATCCCAGTTATTGCATTCCCTCAACATGACGGCTGCCAAAGAAAGGTTTTTCTCCGGCCCCGTGATCAGGAACAAATATCTCTGGGCCTCACTGGTGCTGAGCCTGGGCATCACCCTGCTGTGCCGCCTGGTGCCGCCGGTGGCGGAGGCCTTGCGGTTGCAGTACATGAGCCGCGAAGACTGGCTGGTGATTGCCGCGTTCAGCGTGGCCTCGCTGCTGCTGATACGGCTGGCCACCCTGTTTGTAAACCGGTAAATACTGCGTATCTTATCCTTCCCTAAAAACCCTTGTAACATGACACACACTCGCCGCACTTTTCTGCATGCCTCCGCTATGGCCGGGGCCGCCGTGCTCACCGCGCCGCTTGCGGGCCTGGCCCTGCCCCGGCAGCAAAAGAAACTGGGCATTGCGCTCATGGGCCTGGGCGGTTATGCTACCAATCAGCTGGCGCCCGCCCTTCAGCAAACGCAGCACATTGAGCTGCGGGGCATTGTAACCGGTACGCCGTCCAAAATTCCCCTGTGGACAGAAAAATATAAGATACCGGAAAAGAACGTCTACAATTATGACAACTTCGACAAAATAGCAGACAACAAAGACATAGACGTAGTGTACGTGGTGCTGCCCAACTCCATGCACGCGGAGTTTACCATCCGCGCCGCCAAAGCCGGCAAGCACGTGATCTGCGAAAAGCCCATGGCCGTGAGCGTGAAAGAAGGCCAGGCCATGATAGACGCGTGTAAAAAAGCGGGCAGGCAACTGGCCATCGGCTACCGCCTGCATTACGATCCCTTCCACCTGGAAATGATGCGCCTGAGCCGCGAAAAAGTATTCGGGGAAGTGAAGCTGGTAGAGGCCAGCGATGGTTTCCGCGCCGGAGATCCCAACCAGTGGCGGCTGAAACACGCCCTTTCCGGCGGCGGCCCGCTGATGGACGTGGGCATTTACGCCATACAAGGCGCGCGCTATACCGTTGGCCTGGAGCCTGCATATGTAACGGCGCAGGCTTTCCCGAAAACAGACCCGGTAAAGTTCAAAGACGTGGAAGAGTCCCTTTCCTGGCAACTGTATTTTCCCAATGGCGCTATTGCCAATTCCTTTTCTACCTATATCACCGGCGTAAACCGCCTGTACGCCGCCGCGGAGAAAGGTTGGTTCGAGATCAACAATGCCTACGGCTACCGGGGGCAGCAGGGCCGTACCAGCCAGGGTGCTATGCAGATCACGCCCATCAACCAGCAGGCCGCACATATGGACGGTGTGGCCAAAGCCATTCTTGAAGGCCGGCCTAACAATGTACCCGGTGAGGAAGGGCTGCGGGATATGAAAGTGATAGAAGCTATCTATGCGTCTATGGCGGCAGGAGGGAAGAAGCTGAAGATCGGCTAGGAGCGCGGTTTCACTATGGTGCAAATGTTCCTGCCGGCAGCTTTTCACTGCGGCACGTTAATTCAACGTATAGTCCAGCTCCACCTTGCCCGTGCAGAAAAACTCCGCCTCTTCGTCTTTGAGCAGGTACCCGTCTACCGGCACCTGCTGGTTAAAAAGCAGGGGGGCAAACAGCTGTTCCGTTTCCAATGGGTGCAGCTCCAGGAGGTCACTGGTTACCAGGCGGCCGCTGACGCTGCGATGCAGGCGGATGGTGAGTACGGACACGTTCAGCTCTGATACGATCACACCGGCAATGGGCGGGTCATACTCATTGACCTTGATGCGGATATGGCGGCCTTTCAGGCTTTTGGGCGCTATGGCAACAGGCGGTGCAGGGTATGCGTAAAAAAGCATGGACAGGATGAATACCGCCGTATACGGCAACGCATATTCCAGGAAGGAATAATGCATGCTGTTCTCTTCCTGCACCAGGTTCAGCACGCAGAGCAGCACCAGCAGCAGGCCCACCAGGGCAATGTACAGTTGCTGAAGCCCCGGGCGGTGTTCTTTCTTTTGCACCCATACCGTGAACTTGTACAGCACAAACCATACAGGGAAGGAAAAGAGCAGGCCAATGGCCACTTGTAAAATATACAGTGAAAAAGCCCATTGTGTTTTGTGGTACAACGGGTAAAAGACCAGGAAAAGGAGCGGGGCCAGCAGCACGGGGGTGAGCCAAATGCACAAAGTGTAATAGAAAACTTTCCTGTTACGCATCAAGGTAGGGATTACAATTGCTCAAATAAATAATATAATGGCGATTCTTCCAAGACTTTTCTTTCCCCACCTTCCCATTTTATGAGCCTGATGAACCCTTCCGAAATTTCCAGCCCGGTAATGTCCCCGTCACTGAAACAGCAGCAGCCGGTGTTGAAGTAAGCGGGCCGCGCCATTGTTTTGACGATCTGTTTGCCTGCGTATTCCGCCTGCCGTTTTGCGAGGTCTGCCTGCAGCCGGGCGGCCAGCTCGGTGTGCTGCTCCTGTACCGCACGCTCCAGTTGTTTGGTAAGCCGGTCTATATGGTCCAGCGAGGCAAAAACGGGTTTGTGCGTATGGCCGGTAACCAGGATGGTACGCGGCTGCTGCAGCGTCCATTCATAGAGCACAATGTTATGCAGGTCTACCAGGTCAAAGGAATCTGATACGGTGTTGATGCGGATGTCAAGAAAACGCTGTGCCGGCGTCCAGATGGCGGCTACAAACCATTTTGAGAAAGCGTTGCCGTCACTGTGCCGGTCTCCCTGGTGCCCGTGCGTAAGCAGGAGGCGGTAAAGGTTTTTGTTATAGGGTATTTCCACCAGCAGGCCTTCGTACACTTTCAGGCTGTTGCCGAATATGGGTTTAAGGAACTGGTTGCGGGGAATAACGTAGTTCCATTCCAGGTCATGATTGCCAAAAATGCGGTAATAGCGTTTTTGCTGAAGGAACTTGGCTTCCTCCAGCAGGGAAAGGCGGTGTTGCGCAATTACCTGGGAAGGCGTGCTTTCCCACAGTTCCTCACAATCTCCCAGGTTAACCAGCGTATATCCTTCCCCGTAATACCAGGTGAGGGCTTTGTGGTAGTTGTCTGCCGCCGGTACAAAATCATCTGCCGCATCGCCGCCGCCCTTGTGCTGGTCAGAGAATATCACGAAGCGGGCGTTTTCAGGGGTGCAGCTGAGCAGCAGGCCCTTTTCTTTTTTATTGTTGAGGATGTCTTCCTGCAACTGGGAAAGCGCGCTGAACACCAGGCGGCTCTGCGGCCGGGAAGAAAATTTGTTGGCCAGCCAGATCACGGGTTTGCGGAAAAGGTATTGCAGAAGGCGTTTCATCTCGCGGAAGATAATGAAAAAACCATTTATTCCATCGGGGCGGATGCTGGCCGGTGACGAGCTGAATAGTTACTTTTGCGCCCCGGTTGCCCCATTCACCGCAAGTACGTTCAGCGTTAGTGCCCGGTACATGCTAATCCAGTTGCACGCCATACACCAGATCGATCTGTTTTTCTGCTATCCCTGCCGGTACGCTTTTTAACAACGTGTTTCTCAAAGCAGCCAGCAGCGGACCTTTCCAGTTGGTGATCCTGGCCAGCTGCCAGGATGTGCGCACCAACATGTGTACACGTTTTCTGCGTTGGCGCTGGTATTTTTCAAAGGCGGAGGTGATATTCTTTTCCGTGGCCAGCCATTTGGCCAGCACGTAGGCGTCTTCAATGGCCTGGCCGGCGCCCTGGCCCAGGTTGGGTGTGGTGGCATGCGCGGCATCGCCCAGCAGTACAATGCGGCCGTTGTACCATTGCCGCATGGGCGCAATATCATACAGGTCTGAATGGATCAGCGCTTCGGGCTGCAGGTGTTCCATCACATTGTGCATATAACCCGGAAAATGGCGCAGTTCTTTTTTTATGAAGGCCAGCGCTTCTTCCGGCGGTATCTTCAGGCCGGCGGGCATTCGCTTCGTCATCCAGAAATACACCTGTTGCGGCCCTACCTGCATGCACATGGCCCGCAGGCCGTTGCCGTTGCCCCACACTTCAGATGCTTCGGCTGCTTCCCGCTCCGGCAGGTTTACCGGCACAATAGCGCGCCAGCAGGTTTGCCCGGAGTAACGGTAGCGGGCTTTGGCCACATGCTGTTCCCGTAGAACGGAATGGATGCCGTCCGCGCCCACCAGTACGTTGCCGCTGGCCGTAGTGCCATCTTCAAAATGAACGGTTACGCCTTCTGCCGTTTGCTCCGCCCGGGTGCAACGCTTGCCCCAGTGAACAGGTGTTTGCACGGCTTCGATCAGTTGCTGCTGCAGCGCCGCGCGGTGTATGCCGTAGCTGGCGCTGCCGAATTTCTGCTGCAGCAGGGAGCCGTCTATATGCTGCAGCACGTCTCCTTTATAGTACCGGATGTAAAACTGCCGGGCAACGGCCCCGTGCGCGCGCAGGGCATGGCCCACGCCCAGTTTGTCAAATACGGTCATGGCATTGGGAGCCAGCATGATGCCCGCGCCCAGGGCTTTGTTGGCGGGGGCGGCATCGTATACCTCGCAGGTAATACCGCGTTGCTGCAGGGCAATAGCCGTGGTTAAACCGCCTATGCCGCCGCCTGCTATGATCACTTTCATGGGAAAGATGTATATTTAGGTCAAATGTACTACTTTTTTATAGATTAGTGCATTTGGCCTAAAATGATCAATATGTCTGCTACCAAAGAAAAGATACTGGCTACGGCGCTGCAGCTTTTTAACCGCAACGGGATAGATGCCGTGACCATCCGCCATATTGCGCAGGAAATGGGCATCAGCCATGGTAACCTGCAATACCACTATGCCAATACCAACGTGATCATACAGGAGCTGTATAACAAGCTGGTAGATGGTTTTGACGCCCTGCTGCTGGGGGCGCCGGCGCAGGTCACGGACGAGATCGCTTTTTTCAGGGAAGGCGCCAGGGCTTCTTTCCGGCTGATATATGAGTACCGCTTCATTTATCTTCATTTTGTGGAGATAGGCCGCCGCATTCCAGCCATTACCAAACATTACCGCCAGAACCTGAAAGACCGCGAGCCGCAGCTGATGCACCTCTTTTCGCTCATGCGGAAGAAGGGTACCTTGCGGAAAGATATACCTGATGATGTACTGAAACTGCTGGTACACCAGGTATTCATTGTATGTGATTTCTGGCTGTCAAGCAACGAGATCACCATGCAGCTGAAAGGGAAAAAAGCGCTGGACTATTTCAGCCGCCTGTTCCTTGGCATGTTCTACCCGTACCTTACACCAAAGGGATTGCAGGATTTTTTGTAGATTTAGGGCTATGCTGAAACGCTTATTTCTTTTCGCCACCGTTGTTTCGCTGGCGGCCTGCGCGCCGCAGCCGTACAAGGCTACCAACAAGGTGTACAAGCAACAGGCAAAACACTGGTCTAACGTGCTGAAGCTGCAGCCGGACGTGATTCCCGCAGATTCCGTAGCGGCGCCGGCCTTGTGGGCTGGCACTACCAACTTCAACCTGCGCAAGCCCAACTTCGTGATCATTCATCATACCGCCCAGCAATCCTGTGAGCAGACGCTGCGCACCTTTACGCTGGAGCGCACCCAGGTGAGCGCGCATTACGTGATCTGCGAAGACGGTACCATTCACCACATGCTGAATGATTACCTGCGCGCATGGCATGGCGGCGTGGCGCGCTGGGGCAGCATGACGGACATCAATTCTTCTTCCATCGGCATTGAGCTGGACAATGACGGGCATGAGCCTTTTGCCGCCCCGCAGATCCGCAGCCTGCTGACCTTGCTGGATACGCTGAAACACCGCTACAACGTTCCTGCCGCCAACTTTATTGGTCATGGGGATATTGCGCCCAAAAGGAAGGTAGACCCGAGCCGGTATTTCCCGTGGGACACGCTGGCCGCCAAAGGCTTCGGGTTATGGTACGGCGATACCTCTCTTGTACAGGTGCCCGGATCGTTCAATACGCTGATGGCATTGCGTACGGTGGGATATGATATGAAAGATACCACGGCTTCCATTGATGCGTTCAAACGGCATTTTATACCGTCTGACACACTGAGCCCTGCCGGTTACCTGGACGAGCGGGGGAAAAAGATACTGATCAGCATCCTGGAACAACACCCCTGACCCCTTGCCCGCGGGTAATAAAAAAAGCGGAAAGAGAACTTCCCGCTCGGTTTTTTCCACGTTATCTATTCTATACAATCATAGAACGGATGCTCTTTAAATATCTATGGAATGGAGAATGTATTGTTTACTTTTCTTTCGATTTTGTAATAAATTAGTGCAATTATAAATAAAAATAAATAATTTAAAAGCAAATAGAATAACGATCCGTAACCCGGCCGGCAAATCCGGGATAGCGGCGGAAGACATCTGTTTTAGTATAACTGATTGGGAATAAATCGATTAATTGCCGGAAACCATGCCAGCAAGGGGAAAGGTCACTAACAGATAACAATGATTTTCTGAAAATCCTGCGTAAATTAGGATGCAAAGTGATCGAACGGTGCTATAAGCGGATGATTTTCAATATGCATAACCACGTTAAAACGAATAATCTCTTATAATATGTCAATGATCAACATCGCAGAGCGGCACAAGTTTATATTAAGCAGATTGTATGAAAAGGGGTATGTGAATGTGGTAGAACTGTGCAAAGAACTGGACGTTTCGGGTGTAACCATCCGGAAAGACCTGAAGCTGCTGGAAGACAAGTCCCTTCTTTACCGCTCCCACGGCGGCGCTACGGTGCAAAACCCTTATACCAACGACAAACCGGTGAACGAGAAGGAGAAGATACGCCGGGAAGAAAAGAACCTGATCGGCAAAACCGCCGCCTCACTGATCATGCCGGGAGACGCTATTATCATCGCCTCCGGCACCACCGTGCTGGCCCTTGCCAAACATATACAGCCCCGCGGCCCGCTGATGATCATCACATCCGCCCTGAACGTAGCGCTGGAGCTGAACCGCTACCACGAAATTGAAGTGATACAGCTGGGCGGCGTTATCCGTAACAACTCCTCTTCCGTAGCCGGGCCTTACGCGGAAAAGATCCTCAGCGATTTCTCGTGCAGCAAGCTCTTTCTGGGGGTAGACGGCATTGACGTGGAATTTGGCCTCACCACCACCAGCATTGCTGAAGCGCACCTCAACCAGCAAATGATCGCGGCGGCGCAAAAGACCATTGTGCTGGCGGACTCGTCCAAATTCGGCAAGCGCGGTTTCGGGAGGATCTGCCGGTTGGAAGAAGTAGACCAGATCATTACAGACAAAGGCATTTCCGAGCATATGGTGAAGCTGCTGGAAGATATGGGCATTGAGGTAGTGATCGTGTAACTGCGCGGGTTGCGGCCTGGCCGTAACACCGGCGTGTGCCTGCGGCGTTATCAGTGTGGAGGGACCGTTTCGTTCAGGTGCCCTGCGGTTTCAGCGGCTCATTCGTTGTAGACTCCTCTATCCGCAATATCACATGCCGGATGTTTTTCCGGTCTGCCGTGTAAGTAATATGCACGCGGCCTTCCGTGTCCTGTATAATGGCGGGGTAGCTGTATTCTCCGCGCTCTTCGTTTTCCAGTGAAAATACCGGTTGCCATTGCAGGCCGTCTTTAGACACGGCCACGGCCAGTTTGGCGCGTCCTTCCCACCACTGCCGGCCTTTACCCAGCGGGTTGTACACGATCACCTGCAGCCCGTTCTTCAACGTAACGGCGTCTGTGCCGGAGTTGGGGTTGGGCAGTGTTGTATTGCTCAGCGGCCCCCAGGTAGCCCCGTTGTCTGCAGACCAGGTTTGCACCACGTAGTTGTGCTTGCTCCTGCACAGCAGTTGCAGGGAATCATTGGGATATTCCAGTATGCTGGGCTGTATCACCTGGAAGGTATCGTTCTGGATAGGGATATGCGCCCAGTGGCGGGCGTTCTTGTCTGATCTCTCAAGATGAATGTGCCAGTTGTTGCCTTTTACGCTTTCCGTGCTGGTAGGGTAGAGGATGTCACCGTTCTTCAGCTGCACCGGTTTGTTCTTGATAGGCCCCAGCATTCCGTTGGGCAGGCGCTGCGGCTTGCTCCAGCTTTTGCCGCAGTTGGCTGATTCCATCACCATGCCCCACCACTCCCGCGGGTTAGGCCCTACTTTATAGAACAGGAAGAGCTTGCCGGCTTTTGTTCTGAAGAGCACGGGGTTCCAGCAGGGGTAACGCAGCGTGTCGTTCATAATACCGTTGGCCACTTCTTTGGGCGCGCCCCATTTGCCGTTTTCGTTCACGGATGTCCAGATGCCTACATCTTTATGGCCTTCGTCCGTACCGCCAAACCAGGCGGCAATGAAGCCCTTTTTCGGCAGCTCGGTAATGGTAGAGGCGTGGCATTCCGGAAAGGGAGGGGCCTCCATGATCATCACCCGCTTCTCCAGGCCGGCTACGTAGGTTTGGGCGCTGGCGTCAAGTCCCGCGCACAGCAGTAGAAACAGGGATAGTTTTTTCATGATGGCAGCAATTTTTTGAGGTCTCAAAATATGAAAAAGCCCTGCTATTTGCAGGGCCTTTTTTATGCCGGATTATCCGTGTTGTATACTCAATTATCATCTGTAGGGGCGGTGGGTATTACCTCCGTGCCCGGCTGTTGTTTGCCCAGGTATCCGGGGAGGTCCATGCCGGCCATGTTGAACATGTCTTGCAGCGGCGGCACGGCTTTGTAGAGACCTGAAATAAAGTTGGCGGTGGAAGTGGTGCCGTTCTGTCCGTTGGCGCCTTCCCAAACCGTTACCTTGTCTATCTTGATGTTCTTGATAGCTTCGGTCTGCATTTTCACCAGCTCCGGCAGCTTGTCTGCTATGAGCAGCAGCACGGCGTCTTTGGAATTATTACCGGCCGCCTGCACAATGCGGTCAAGGCCTTCGGCCTGTTTGGTCAGTATCTCGAACATACCTTTTGCTTCCGCCTCCATTTTGGCATAGATAGCGTCTGCTTCACCTTTGGCCTTTTCCCTGATCTTTTCCGCTTCGGCCTGTGCTTCAATAATGGCCCGCTGTTTCTGTATTTCGGCGGTTACCACAATGTTGGCGTTCTGGGAGGCGCGCTCTCTTTCCGCACGGGCTTGTTCCGCTTTCTGCTCTGCCAGGTAGGCTTCTTCCAATGCCCTGGCGGATTGTATCTTTTCCGCGGCCACGGCACGTTTGTCGGCTTCGGCCTCTTTCTCGCGGCGCTCCGCTTCAGACTGGGCAATGAGGATGCGGGCTTCGTTCTCCCCGGTTACGGCGGTGGCGTTGGCCTGGGATGCTTTGATACGGGTATCTCTTTCGGCTTCTGCTTTACCAATGGCCTCATCGCGGTTGGCGGCGGCAATCAGGATGGCCTTGTCCTTGTTGGCCTCGGCAATCTGCGCATCCCGGTCACGTTGCGTTTCGGCAATGCTTACATCGCGGTTCTTGAGGGTTTCCTGGATAGTGATGTCTTTCTGACGGTCTGCTTCCGCTTTACCGGTCTCACCGATCTTCTCCTGTTCCGCCACGCTCTTTTTGGCCTCGTTGATGGCCTTGGCGGCGGCTTCCTTGCCCAGCGCCTCAATGTAGCCAGATTCGTCCTTAATGTCCGTAACGTTCACGTTGATCAGCTTCATGCCGATCTTCTTGATCTCCGCTTCCACGTTGGAGGCTACGTTGGCCAGGAACTTGTCCCGGTTGTTGTTGATCTCTTCAATGTCCATGGTGGCCACTACCAGGCGGAGCTGGCCGAAGATGATGTCTTTGGCCAGGTCGTGAATAGCGGGGCGCTGCAGGCCCAGCAGCCTTTCGGCGGCGTTGGTCATTACGCCCGGTTCGGTAGAAATGGCTACCGTAAAACGGGAGGGCACGTCTACCCTGATGTTTTGCCGGCTAAGGGCATTGGTCAGGTTCACTTCTATGGAAATGGGCGTGAGGTCAATAAAGGAATAATCCTGTATCACCGGCCAGATGAAGGCGGCGCCGCCGTGAATGCACTTGGCGCTGTGGGAGCCGTCTGGCCCGCGGCCCACCTTGCCGTATACCACCAGTATCTGGTCTGAGGGGCAGCGTTTGTATCGTTTGAAAAGAGAATAGAGTACAACAAATACAAAAACTACTGCCGCTATGATCGCAATCAGTATAAAATCCATAGGTTATGAAGTTTGTTTGGTTACTAGGAGAATTTCATTGTTCATCACCTGCTGTACGCTTACTACGGCGCCGGTGCGGAGATCTTCCCCGTCGTCCGTCATGGCGTCCAGCTCGCGGAAGGCGCCCTGCACTTTCAGGTTCACTTTGCCAACACCGGTGCGGGAGCGGGGAATGGTGAGGTATACGGTGGCAATGGCGTTCACGGCGTTTTCCATTTTGAGGGTGCCGTTATAGGCCAGCCTGGCCGTGTAATAGAACAACGTGGCCATCAGCAGCATCATCAGCAGGCCGGCGGCTGCGGAAATGAGCACCACCAGCGGGGTAGAGAGGCCGCTGCTGATGCAGGCCAGCCCCGTCCATCCAAAAATGGTGAAAAAGCCGAAGAGGTTGCGGATGGTAAAAAACTGGAACCCGATGCCGTCATCGGCATCCATTACATCGTCTACGTCTCCCAGGGCCTGGTCATGCTCTCCGCCAAAAAGGCTGAGGGTGTTCTGCACCAGGAAGAGGAGGGAAAAAAAGATGGCCACGCACCAGTACACTTTTTCAAAAACCGGCAGCGGGCCAAACCAGTCCATAATGTTTAACAAACGGATCATAAGCGGTATAGTGAATTATTATGAATTGTCAATATAACAAAAGTTTTGGAATGACGGGGCGGTGCGGGAAAAGAATAACATTGAGCGGGAACGCCGGCGGGCAACAGGGAAGCCGTATTTGGAACGCTCCGGCCACTTCGCCCCCGCACAGCAGGGAAGTCGTATTTGGAACGCTCCGGCAACTTCGCCCCGTACAACAGAGAAGCCGTATTTGGAACGCTCCGGCCACTTCGCCCCCGCACAGCAGGGAAGCCGCGTATTTAAAAGCTCCGCCAGCGCCGGCCCGCAAATGAAAAACCGGCCCTCACAGAAGGCCGGCCCGGAAAGAATGGCGGGATCAGCATATTACAACAAGGCAAATGTGTTCCTCTCAGGCAAAAGAGCGGCAAGGCGCTGCCGCTGGGCGGCGGGCGCGGTTACCTGCGAGGTGGTTTGGCTGCCCACATGAAAAGATCCTACCAACTGGCCCTTGGGCAGCTCCGTGGCGGTGTAGAAAAACCGCAGGTCCCGCTGCTGCAGCGCCAGCAGCTCCTTCACGGTTATGACCATGCCGGACTGTTTGCTGCCCGGGGCGTCCGCAAATTTCCATTCCCTGATCACTTTCCCTTTGGCATCCTGCACGGCAATTTTCCGGTTGCTGCCCAGCTTGCCGCAATGGCTGTAGTGAAAGGTCAGCTCGTCGTCCGCATTGGCTTTGCCCAATTGCAGCTGCTGCAGCTTCAGCGGTTCCCATACATGCTGTTCAATGATGAGCTTGTTGTTGAGGTATACTTTAAAATAATCTCCGCCGGCATGGGCCCGGGAGGAGAGGAGGGTGATGCAGAGCATCACCGCCGCGGCAAACATCATGCTTTTCATAATTGTAAGGTTTGGTGTGCGGTACAAAACTGCGCAAAACCCCTCATGCGCAAGGCCCCGCCTTGATAAAGCGCCGTGTTTCCTTGATGATCTGTACTTTTTATTTTGAATACTGCGGTAGTCTATTTATTTTGTAGACTAATTATCAATAAACTATCACATCATGCCAAAAACACCCTTACGTTTTGAAACACTGCAGGTGCATGCAGGTTACCAGCCAGAGCCTACCACCAGGTCTGCGGCTGTCCCCATCTACCAGACCACTTCTTACACTTTTGACAATGCCGAGCATGCCGCGGACCTCTTCCAACTGAAACAGTTCGGGAACATTTATACCCGTATCATGAACCCCACTACAGACGTGTTCGAAAAACGCGTAGCGGCGCTGGAAGGTGGCGTGGGCGCACTGGCGGTGGCATCCGGCCAGGCGGCGCAGTTCATAGCCCTGCATAACATTTTACTGCCGGGAGACAACTTTGTGACCTCTTCTTATCTCTATGGCGGCACGTACAACCAGTTCAAGGTATCTTTTAAAAGGATAGGCGTAGAGGCGCGGTTTGCCGACCTGGATAATCCCGCCAGTTTTGAAGAGAAAATAGACGGCCGCACCAAGGCTATTTACGTAGAAACCATCGGCAACCCCGGCTTTGCCATCCCGGATTTTGAAAAGATAGCGGCCATTGCCAAAAAGCATGACCTGCCCCTGGTGGTAGACAATACCTTCGGCGCGGCTGGTTACCTGTTCCGCCCCATTGAGCATGGCGCCAATATTGTTGTGCAGGCGGCCACCAAGTGGATCGGCGGGCATGGCAACAGCATTGGCGGTGTTATTGTAGACGGCGGCAATTACAACTGGGGCAACGGCAAGTTTTCCCAGTTCTCCGAACCGGACGATGCCTACCATGGCATGAAATTCTGGGAAGTGTTCGGCGCAGACAGTCCCTTCGGCAACATTGCCTACATCATCCGCGCCCGGGTAACCGGCCTGCGTACCTGGGGTCCCGCGCTGGCGCCGCAGAACGCTTTCCTCTTCATACAGGGGCTGGAGACGCTTTCCCTGCGGGTGCAGCGCACGGTAGAAAATTCACTGGCGCTGGCGCAGTGGCTGCAGCAGCACCCCAAGGTGGAATCTGTGAACTACCCCGGTTTACCCGGCAACAAATACCATGAGCTGGGCAAGAAGTACCTGAAGAACGGTTTCGGCGGGGTATTGTCTTTCAAGATCAAAGGCGGTAAAGAGGCGGCAGACAAATTTGTACAGTCTTTAACGCTGATCTACCACCTGGCCAACGTGGGAGACGCCAAAACACTGATCATTCACCCGGCTACCACTACGCACCAGCAGTTGAGCGAGGAAGAGCAGAAGAAAGCCGGCGTAGAGCCGGGGTTGCTGCGTATTTCCCTGGGTATTGAACATATAGAAGATATCAAGGGAGACCTGGAGCAGGCATTTGCACAGATATAACCGGCATGTATTCAAAAGGCCCGCGGTGAAGCACAGTGCTTTGCCGCGGGCCTTTCATTTGCGGGGCGTTATTCGTTCAGGCTTTCCGGGGGAACTGCCGCATTCGCTTACCCTTTCATCCACACTACTTTTTGCTCCGGTACGTTTGCCTGCCCTATAATGTCTTTGTACAGCTCCGGCCGCCGCGCTTTCCTGTACCGGTAACCGCCCGCCTGCTGCAGCTTTTCAGGCGTAATGGTAGCAATGGCATAGTCGTTGTCCAGCTTCCGGCACTCGGCAATAACGTCACCGAAGGGGTCCAGTATCATGGAGCAGCCATTTTTCAGCTGGTCATCATCCATGCCAATGGGGTTGGAGAACACGGCGTAAACAGCATTGTCATACGCCCTTGCCGGCAGCCATTTCATCAGCCAGGCCCTTCCTTTCAGCCCGTCAAACTCCTGCCGCAGGGTAGTGGGGTCCACATGCCGGTCCTCCCAGAGCGCGGGGTCTACAAAACCGGCGCCGGGGCGGGTGGAAGGGGTACACATGGTCACATGCGGCATGAAAATGATATCCGCGCCCAACAGGGCGGTAGCCCTTACGTTCTCAATAACATTGTTGTCATAACAGATCAGGATGCCGCACTTCCAGCCCAGCAGGTCAAATACCACGTAACGGTCTCCCGGCGTAAGGTGCGGATTGATGAAAGGATGCAGCTTGCGGTATTTGGCCACCAGGCCGTTGCCGTCTACACATACATAGGCCTTGTACAGGCCGGCAGTGTCTTTTTCAAACAGTCCCGCCAGTATTACAATGCCCAGTTCGCGGGCCATGTCTGTGAGGGCCTGTACGGTGGGGCCTGAAGGGATCTCTTCCGCCAGTTCCAGCATCTGCTCCCGGTCAAGATGGCGGGCAAACGTATAGCCGGTAACAGAGCATTCATGAAAAGCAATCACGTCCGCCCCGTCTGCCGCGGCCCGGGCAGCCAGCTGGCGGATCACGGAGAGGTTATGGCCCTTGTCTCCGCTGCGGTTCTCAAACTGTGCTGTAGCGATCTTTAACGGTTTCATACCCGCAAGCTAATACATTTTTCACCCATCAATTCCAAACAATTTGTATTTTGGAATATTCCACAAAAATGAAAACATGAAACAATTATTTGCCCTTCTGATGGTTACCTCCCTGTTCAATGTTGCGGCAGCGCAATCCAAAGACGAAGCTGCCATAGCCAAAGCTGTTGAAACGCTGCGCAAGGCCATGGTAGATGCGGACAGATCAGACCTGGAAAAGCTCACCGCTCCCTCGCTTACATATGGGCACTCCAACGGCCGTATTGAAGACCGGGCGGAGTTCATCGGCAACCTGATGAGCGGCCAGTCTGATTTTGTGACGATGGACCTCACCGCGCAAACTATTGCCATTACCGGCCCAACGGCCATTGTAAGGCATACGCTGACCGCGCAAACGAACGATGGCGGCAAGCCGGGCAACGTGAAGCTGTACGTAATGCTGGTGTGGGGCAAGAACGGCGGCCAATGGAAGCTCATAGGCCGGCAGGCCGTGAAGGTACCTGTACCGTAGAAGAATTGTATTATCTTTTAGGCAACCAACTGATGTTGTTATGAAATGGGTAACGCGGCAGCGGCCGGCAGCTGGCGGGATTGCCTGTTCATGGCTGATACGCCGGTTCATTGACACAAAGGCCGAATTTTTATTTGCGCCTGAAACAGCGGTGACGGCCGTGGCCGGGGCAGCGCAGGCTATACCGTTTGATATACCAGGCGCGGAATACGGCCCGCACGATAACCGCTGTACCTTTGACGCTTTCCTGGAAAAACACCGGCCCGGGGAGCCTGCCTTGCAGGCGCTGGCCGCCATTGTACGCGGCGCAGGCACAGACCAGCGCCACCTGGCGCCCGAAGCCGCGGGCCTTTGGGCCATAGCGGCGGGGCTTACGCATAACATCCAGGATGACCATGCCTTGCTGGAACAGGGTATGGTGATCTTTGACGCCCTCTATAGCTGGGCCCAACAACCGCAGCCACCCGCGCGCCGGCATCCGGAGCTGGCGCTGATGAACATGTTCCACGATCTTATTTCCCGGCGGTACAGTGACCGGCAGAAAAAACCCGAATGGGTAAAGGAAATGGCCGCCGTTATACAAGACCAGGTAGATACCAACATGGCGCTGACCCTGAAAGACCTGTCTGCCATGCTGGAACTGGACGATTCGTATTTTGAGGACCATAGCTTCGGCGGGCGCATGCGCCGGCTCCGCATAGAAAAGGCACTGAAGTTGATGGAAGAAGAAAAGTACACCCTCACCGAAGTAGCCTACCTGACGGGGTTTTCAGACCAGGCCCATTTCTCCCGTGTATTCGGCAGGTTTATGGGCAAAACACCTACCGGGCATCTGAAAACCATACAGGCCATGAAGCGGAAGGAAGGCAAAGGGTAATGTAGCCGTGACCGTTATAACGTTAATGGGTTCTCGGGCATGCTCCCGCCCGCTACATCGGCCGGTTTAACGTAACCTTGCCCGTTATGGCGCCAATGGGCGCTTTGGTCTTTCTCCCGGTGCGTTAATAGAAGGTGTTTATTGGCCGCCCGGTATCTCACCTGATTTTTTCATTCCCCCGCTTCTTTTCCTTACATTTTTACCCTATCTTCCATTGCTGGACCCAACAGATAGGATCGACCGCTACAGACTGGTACCGTACAATAGCCTGGAACAACGCTACGCCGCTACACAAATTTCCACGGAATGATAAACATCAATGAATCATTACAGCCGCAGCAACTGACGGCATTGTTGCAACAATTCTGGCAACTGTCTGCCGCCAGGATCATACAACTGGAAAAGGATTATAACACTGCGCAGGGCGCGCCCGTGTTCACACGGGAAGGTACATACACTACGCGCGGGTGGACGGAGTGGACGCAGGGTTTTCAATATGGTTCCGCCATCCTCCAGTTTGACGCCACGGGAGACGAGCTGTTCCTCCACATGGGCAGGAACAAGACCATAGCGGCCATGGCGCCGCACCTGAGCCATACCGGCGTGCACGATCATGGGTTTAACAATGTAAGCACCTACGGCAACCTGCTGCGGCTCATGAAAGAACAACGCATCCCGCATAATGAACGGGAGCAGGAGCTATACCAGCTGGCCCTGAAAGTGTCCGGGGCGGTACAGGCCGCGCGGTGGACGAACATCAGCGGCGGCGGTGGTTTTATCTACTCTTTCAACGGTCCGCATTCCCTCTTTGTAGACACTATCCGCTCCTGCCGCATACTGATGCTGAGTGACGCGCTGGGCCACGTATTGCAGGCGGAGAACGATGTGCGCATCAACCTGCGGGAGCGCGCCCTGCAGCATATGAAAGCCACTGCCCGCTTCAATATCTATTACGGCGAAGGAAGGGACGCTTACGATGTACTGCCCGGCAGAACTGCCCACGAATGCATTTTCAATACCAACGACGGGAATTTCCGCGCCCCTAACGCACAACAGGGCTACTCCGGCTTCACCACCTGGACGCGGGGGCTGGCCTGGGCCATGCTTGGTTTTGCGGAAGAACTGGAGTTCCTGTCTGCCACCATGCCGGCGGCCGAGCTGGGCTGGATGGAAAAGGCGGCGCGCGCCACCTGCGAATTTTACATACAGCAAACGCCAACAGACGGGGTGCCTTACTGGGACACCGGCGCGCCCGGCCTTGCGCATTTGCATCACTACCTGCAACAACCGGCCGATCCCTTTAACGAATATGAGCCGGTAGACAGTTCTGCCGCGGCCATTGCGGCGCAGGGCCTCATCCGCTTTGGCCGGTACCTGGGCGAAGCGGCCGGGCGGCGTTACCTGCAGGCGGGCCTCACCGTGCTGCAAACATTGCTGCAGCCCCCGTACCTCAGTACAGACCCGCGGCATCAGGGCCTGTTGCTCCACACCATCTACCACCGGCCTAACGGCTGGGACTATACGCCGCTCGGCAGCAAGGTGCCCTGCGGCGAGTCCTGCATGTGGGGAGATTATCACATCCGCGAGCTGGCGTTGCTGGTACAGCGGATGGGAAAGGGGGAGCCTTATTATACGTTCTTTAACTGTGTGTAAGGGGACCGCTGCGGCCGGTATGCTCCGCTGAACAAGAAACCTTTGAATATCAGCTTAATCCGATGAACCATGAGCGGTACCGATCTTTCAAAACTGTGCGTACATACCATCACTACCAAACCGCTGCCCATAGAAGAAGCGGCGCGGGCGTACGCCGCGGAAGGCATCCGCGGCATCACCGTATGGCGCGATGCGCTGGAGGGCCGCGACCTGCGCGCTACGGGGCGCATGCTGCGGGATGAAGGGCTGGAGATCGTGTCTCTTTGCCGGGGCGGCTTTTTCCCGCATGCGGCCTCTGCCGGCCGGGCGGAAGCGGTAGACGATAACCTGCGCGCCATTGCTGAAGCGGCCGCAGTGGGAGCGCCGCTGCTGGTGCTGGTGTGTGGCGCGGCGCCCGGCCTCCCGCTGGAAACCTCCCGCAAGCAGATACTGGACGGCATTGCGGCCATAGAGCCCGCCGCCCGAGAGGCAGGTGTGCAACTGGCCATAGAGCCGCTGCACCCCATGTATGCAGATACCCGCTCCGCCGTTAATACGCTGGCCCAGGCCAATGATATGGCGGAAGCCCTGAACTCTCCCTGGGTGGGCGTGGCGGTAGATGTCTACCACCTCTGGTGGGACCCCGCCCTGGAGCAGGAGATCATGCGCTGCGGCCGCAACGGCCACTTGCTGGCCTTTCATATTTGCGACTGGCGCGTGCCCACGCGGGACCTGTTGCTGGACAGGGGGCTGATGGGAGAAGGCTGCATACCCGTGCCGAAGGTCCGCGGCTGGGTAGAAGCGGCCGGCTTTACCGGCTTTCATGAAGTGGAGATATTCTCCACAGAATACTGGGCCGGCAACCAGTACCAGTTCCTGCAAAAGATCAAACAAGCATATTTACATCATTCCTGAAATACATACCATGGCAGAGCATCCTAAAAAGGTCCACCGCATCGGCATTATCATGAACGGCGTTACCGGCCGCATGGGTACCAACCAGCACCTGCTGCGCTCCATTGTGCCCATCATCCGGCAGGGAGGCGTAAAGGTCAGCGATTCGGAATTTATTCTGCCAGACCCCGTGCTGGTAGGCCGCAACCCCGCCCGCCTGCAGGAGCTGGCGGAAAAGAGCGGCATCACGGCCTTTACCACAGACCTGGACGCGCTGTTGAAAGATCCCAACTACACCGTGTACTTCGACGCGCAAACCACCGGCCACCGTGCCGCCAGTATCCGCAAGGCAGTGGCGGCAGGCAAACATATTTATTGCGAAAAGCCGGTAGCGTCAGATACGGCCACCGCGCTGGAGCTGTACCGCCGCTGCCGCGAAGCGGGCGTGAAACACGGCGTGGTGCAGGACAAGCTCTGGCTGCCGGGCATCATGAAGCTCAAACGGCTTATGCAGCAAAACTTCTTCGGCCGCATCCTGTCTGTAAAAGGAGAGTTCGGCTACTGGGTGTTTGAAGGCCATTCCATTCCCGCGCAGCGCCCTTCGTGGAACTACCGGAAGGAAGACGAAGGCGGTATCATCCTGGATATGCTTTGCCACTGGCGGTATGTGCTGGACAACGTTTTTGGCAACGTCAAAGCGGTGAGCTGCCTGGGCGCCACCCACATTCCCGAAAGAATAGACGAACAGGGCCGCCCCTATGCCTGCACGGCAGATGATGCGGCCTACGCCACCTTTGAGCTGGAAGGCGGCATTGTAGCCCATTTCAACTCTTCCTGGGCCACGCGGGTGCGGCGGGACGATCTGCTCACCATACAGGTAGACGGCACGCATGGCTCCGCGGTAGCGGGCCTGCGGGAGTGTTACGTACAGCACTACGGGCATACGCCCAAGCCCGTGTGGAACCCTGATATAGAGCAGCCCGTGAAGTTCTTTGAAGGCTGGGCCAAAGTGCCGGAGCAGGAAGTATATGAGAACGCATTTAAGACCCAGTGGGAGCTGTTCCTCCGCCATGTGGCCGTTGACGGGCCTTTTCCCTGGGACCTCCGGGAAGGCGCCAAAGGCGTGCAGCTGGCGGAAAAAGGCCTGGAAAGCTGGGCCAAACGTTGCTGGATAAACATAGATCCTTTATGAGAAGAATTGCCTTGATCACCGGCGGCACCCGCGGCATTGGCCTGGGTATTGCCGCCATGCTGGCGCAGCGGGGTTTTGACCTCGCCATCAACGGTGTGCGGGGACCGGCTGCCGTAGCGGACGTGGTGGAGCAGTTGAAACAGCACGGCGGCGATGTGATCTACTGCCCGGCAGACGTGTCTCTGCGCCAGGAGCGGGAGCGCATGCTGGAGCAGGTCAACACGCATTACGGCGCGCTGCATGTGCTGGTCAACAACGCCGGCGTGGCGCCCAAAGAGCGGAAAGACGTGCTGGAAATGCAGGAAGAAAGTTACGACCGGGTGATGAACATGAATCTGAAAGGCCCCTTCTTCCTGGCGCAGGCCGCCGCCAACTGGATGTTACGGCAGCAAACCAGTGTACAGGGCTTCCAGGGCTGCATCATCAACGTATCTTCCATATCCGCCACCGTGGCCTCGCTCAACCGTGGCGAATACTGCATTTCCAAAGCGGGCCTCAGCATGGTGACCCAGTTGCTGGCCCTCCGGCTGGGCGCTTACCAGGTACCGGTGTATGAAGTGCGGCCGGGCATTATTGCTACGGACATGACGGCGGGCGTAAAAGAGAAATATGACCGCCTCATAGGCGAGGGCCTGCTGGCACAGCCGCGCTGGGGCCTGCCGGAAGATGTGGGCAAAGCCGTGGCCATGCTGGCCGCGGGAGAACTGGCCTATTCCACGGGGCAGGTGGTGATGATAGACGGCGGCCTCACCATTTTTCGGTTATAAATAACCATTAACAGATACTTATGCCGGAACAAAATTCCACCGCCAGGGAGCTGCTGCGCCTGCCCGTGCTGGTAGCCGCCTTCGGGTACCTGGTAGATATGTATGACCTCTTCCTCTTCAGCGTAGTGAGGGTGCCCAGCCTGCAATCTCTCGGCCTGCAAGACGATGCGCTGCTGCACCAGGGCGCCTTGCTGCTCAACATGCAAATGGCCGGCCTGCTCATTGGCGGCATCATCTGGGGCGTGCTGGGCGACAAAAAAGGCCGCCTCTCCGTGCTCTTCGGCTCCATCCTCATCTACTCCCTGGCCAACATTGCCAACGGCTTTGTGCAATCCGTGCCGCAATACGCGGCCATGCGCTTCATTGCCGGTATTGGCCTGGCGGGCGAGCTGGGCGCGGGCGTTACCCTGGTCACGGAAGTATTGCCCCGGCGCATACGCGGCTACGGCACCACGCTGGTGGCTACGCTGGGCGTAGTAGGGGCCATTATGGCGTACTTTATGGCAGACCTGTTCCAGTGGCGCATCTCTTACTTTATTGGCGGCGGGCTGGGCCTGTTGCTGCTGGTACTGAGAATGCGGGTGCTGGAATCGGGCATCTTCCAGAAAACAAAACTGATGCAGGTACGGCGCGGCAATTTCCTCTGGCTCTTTTCCAACCGCAAGCGCCTGCTGCGTTACCTGCAGTGCATTGCCATCGGCCTGCCCATCTGGTTCGTGGTGGGCATCCTCATCACTTTTTCACCGGAGTTTGGCAGGGCCATGGAGCTGAACGCGCCCGTGGTGGCGGGCAAGGCGGTGATGCTGTCTTTTGCGGGCCAGGTGCTGGGAGATATTGTGAGCGGCCTCCTCAGCCAGTTCGTGCAAAGCAGGAAGAAGATCATCCTCCTGTTCATCCTGCTTTCCCTGGTCATGGTAGGGGTGTACCTGCTGCTGCCGTACCGCGATGTGGGAACGTTTTACGTTATCTGCGCTTTCCTGGGCTTTACCAATGGTTATTGGGCCTTGTTCGTTACCGTGGCGGCGGAGTTGTTCGGCACCAACCTGCGGGCCACCGTGGCCACCACAGTGCCCAATTTTGTAAGAGGCGCCGTTATTCCCCTCACCATGCTGTTCCTTTACTTGAAGCCGCATTGGGGCGTGCTGCACAGCGCCGGCATAGTGGGCCTGCTGACCATTGCCGTTGCCTTGCTGGCGCTCCGCGGGCTGGATGAGACCTTTGCGAAAGACATGGACTACCTGGAGTAGCGATTGTCCGCAAACGGACAAACCTGTACAGAAACGAACATGAAAGCTATTTAGATAGTATTGATAATGAATGAATTAAGAGCGTATTGCGCCATGGCATCAAAGTTGCCCTACCGGGGCATCATTGTTAGCGAAATTTTAATAGCCTGTCCGGCATCCTAAAGATTGCTATCACGCCGGAAGGTAAATTATTGTAACCACGCTTCGTGCGTGGTTTTTTTTTCTGCCATGGTGGCTGCCTCCCGCCATGGCGGGTAAACGCGTAGCCTGCTTGTCCGGGCTTGCATTTTTGCCCGCTATTGCCGCAGCTTCGTCATCAGCCCGTTCCGGCGCGTGAGGTTGATCTTGTCCACTACGTCCGTTTCACGGAACGGTTTTACGATGTAACTGGTAAAGCCGGAGCTCATGTACATGTCCAGCTCTTCCTTTACTGCGTTGCCGGTAATGGCAATAACCGGCACGTGCGCCTTGCGCGGGTCTGCCAGGCGGCGGATGTGCCGTACCAGGGCCAGGCCGTCCATTTCAGGCATGGAGATGTCTGTGAAAACAATATCGAAGTATTGTTCCTGCATCATTTGCAGGCCTTCCGCGCCGTTGGTGGCGGTAGCGTGCTCAATGCGCAGCCGCTCCAGTATAATTTCCAGCAGGCGGCGGTTGAGGGGATTGTCTTCCACTATCAGCGCCCTTGAAATATCCGGCAGCGTTGCGGGGCTATGGGCGGGCGCGGCGGGCGCAGGCGGGGCGGCGGCCGTTTTATAGGGAATGGAAAAATGAAAGGTGGAACCTTCTCCAGGCTTGCTGTCTACGCCCAGCGTGCCGCCATGCAGGTCTATTATTTTCTTGACAATGGCCAGCCCCAGCCCGGAACCAATAGGCGTTTCCTGCCCGGCAACGGGCGTGCGCAGCTGCGTGTATTCTTCAAAGATATGTTTCAGCTGTTTGGGGGCAATGCCAATGCCGCTGTCTTTCACAGATACTTCAAGGCTGTGGCGGCCATTGCGGGAATACAGCACGGCGTCGATCAATATGTTGCCGCCGCGGGGCGTGAACTTCACGGCATTGCTCACCAGGTTCACCAGCACCTGTTTCAAACGGAAGGCATCGCCCTCCACCAGTTCCCCGCCGGAAAAACCGAAACGTTCCCGCAGGCTGATGTTTTTCTGCCCGGCCTGCACCTGCATGCCCTTGGTCACTTCTTCCACCACCTGCCGCGGGGAGAAGGGCGCAGCAGCCAGCTCCAGCTTGCCTTCTTCCAGTTTGGAAAAGTCCAGCACGTTGTTCACTACAGACAGCAGCATGCCGGAGGAGAGTTGTATGGCGCTCACCATTTCTTCCTGCTCGCCTCCCAGCTTCGTCTTTTTCAGTTGTTCGGTAAAGCCGATCACGGAGCTGAGCGGGTTACGGATCTCGTGGCTCATGTTAGACACAAAATCGCTCTTGAGCTTGGAGAAGCGCAGCGCGTCCAGGCGGGCGCTGTTGAGGCGCACGCTTGTTCTGTAACCAACATAGAGCAGCGTAAGGATGAGGGCCAGCATGAATATGATCAGCAAAGAGCCGTTCAGGGCATCGCTGTACCACTCGCTCAGTTGCAGGTTGATGCCGGCCGCCTGCACCCGTTGCCGCTGGCTGGCGGTTTCCTGCTCATGCTGCCTGAGCTGGTAAAGGTCTGCCAGCAGGGTTTTCAGCATGCGGTCATTGGCCGTTACCATTTCATATTCCTGCTGGTTCAGCTGCATCTGGCCGCTGCTGATATTGTTGAAGAGGGTAGTGTAGTAGCGATGCAGTTTTTGCAGCTGCTGTTCGTTGTATTGTTTGCTTTGCGCGTCAGGGCTTGTAGTGGTAGCGGTTTTCACTACGCCGGCCGCGGCAGTGTCACGCGCATAAGGGCCTTTGTTGGCCACCGCGTCCGCAATGCGGCCCAGCAGTTTTTTCCGCTTAACAGGCGTTCGGGGCGTGGCGGTGACCACTGTATCGGTACGTACCTGCTGCGCAAACCGGATGCCGGTGGCGGGCCGCAGGATGTTCCGCTGGTGGGTGGTGTCCCAGCTGGTGTTCATGGCGATCAGAGAATCCGCGGCGCGCTTGATGTTGAGAAAGATGCCGCTCTGTTCCTGCTTCTCCGCCAGCATGCCGCCGAGGCCCTGCTGCTTGTATTGCTGCAGGGAGTCCAGGTCTGCCGCCACTTCGCGCAGTGCCGTGCTGTAACGGGAAAAATAAACGTTCTGGTAGGTGAGGGTATAAAAACGGAAATGATTTTCAGCGGCGTACATGGTCTGTATGGCATGCCCTATCCAGTCTTTCTGCTGGCGGGTCTCCGCCAGCTCTTCCACGGCGGCGTGCAATTGCTGGTAACGCTGCTGCCTGTTGAAACGGACCAGCAGTACAATGGTCAAAGCGCTGATGAGCAAGGCAAGTATGGCATAACGGAGGAGAAGCTCACGGTTCCCTTTCCGCAGGTTTCCGGGAGAATGATGTTGCATAGTACGGAGGTAGGTAATAGCAGGTTTAAAAATAAACCTTTGGCGGTGTAAAAAATGTTAATGCCGGGTGCCGGCATTTGTTAACGGCAAGGGATGAAAAAGGGCAGGGGCACGGGGCCCCTGCCATATTGTTATCCTTTCTTTTCGGATTGCAGGCGGTAAGCCTGTATGTCACGGTCAAAGAGGTAGAGGCCGCTCTTGTCTTCGCCGATCAGCTCCAGCTTCTCGTTTAGCGTGCGGGCCAGCCTTTCTTCTTCTATCTGCTCAGACACGTACCATTGCAGGAAGTTGTGGGTAGCGTAGTCCTTTTCCTGCAGGGCCATGTGAACCAGGTCGTTAATGCTTTCAGACACCTTGATCTCGTGAGAGAGAAATTCTTCGAACACTCTTTTGAGAGACACAAACGTGATAATGGGCTGCCCCAGGTGCGGCACTATGCCAAACCCGCCGCGCTCGTTCACAAACTTGATCAGTTTCAGCATATGTACCCGTTCTTCGTCAGACTGTACATAAAAGAAATCTGCCACACCCTGCAGGCCGGGTTGAATGTCTGCCCAGGAGGCCATGGCCAGGTATGCCTGGGAAGAGGCTGCTTCCAGCGCCACCTGTTTGTTCAGCGCTTCTTGAATAGTTTTACTTAGCATAGTTGAAAGGTCTTGTTGAATTAAATATACAAATTATAAGGCAAGATGTATGCTGCTGACCGGTTCGCCAAAAAAGATGCCGGCCTGCCGGTCAAACGTGGCCGTATCATCCGTGGTATAGAACGTTCTGCCGCCGCCGGTGCTGCATTTGGCCGCCATTTCGGGGTGGCGTTGCAGGTAATCCGCCAGGCTGGCCGCGGCCAGCCCGCCCTGCGAAAGCAGGGTAACGCCGGGGGGCAGGTGCGCCTGCAGCTTGCCGGCCAGCAAGGGGTAATGCGTACAGCCCAGCACAATGGTGTCTATGTCTTTAGACTGCACCATCAGCTGGCGCACGTACTTGTTAATAAAATAATCTGCGCCCTCGCTGTCATATTCATCATTCTCCACCAGCGGCACCCACATGGGGCAGGCCTGCTGGTATACCTGTACGTCCGGGAAAAACTTTTCGATCTCTATGGGGTAGCTCTGGGAATTGACCGTGCCCGTAGTGCCGAAAACGCCCACCTGGCGGCTGCGGCTATATTGGCCCACCACTTCGGTAGTGGGGCGTATAATGCCCAGCACGCGGCGCTCGGGGTCTATGTTGGGCAGATCGTTTTGCTGAATGGTGCGCAGGGCCTTGGCGGAAGCGGTGTTGCAGGCCAGCACCACCAGGTGGCAGCCCATGCGGAACAAATGCTGCACGCATTCCAGCGTATAGTGGTAAACTGTTTCAAATGAACGGATGCCGTAAGGAGCGCGGCCATTATCTCCAAGGTAGATATAATCGTACTGCGGTAATGTTTTCACAATTTCTTTCAGTACCGTTAATCCGCCATAGCCTGAGTCAAATACGCCTATTGGTCCTTGCCTGCTGTTCATGGCCCGCAAATTACGGAATTTTCAGGCAACGGGCAGCGGCGTTTTACGGGCCTTGCGGGCCAGTTTTTGGATGCTCCATAAACACAAGAGCGTATACAAGCACCACAATATGCAAAGATGGTACAGCGCCGGCAAACGGTCCGTAATATGCGCGCCCTGTTGTACAATGCCCTGGTAGAGCGAGAGAAAGGGCGTAATGGGCAGCAGGCTGCCGGCGGCCTTGAGCCCGTCCGGCAGTTGCTGTATGGGCCAGGTGTAACCCGTGATGAGAAAAATAGGATAGGTGCTGAACGCCAGCAGTTGCGTGCAAAGCAATTGCGAACGGAAGAGCAGGCCGGTAAAGATGCCCATCGGTATCAGGGAGACCAGGAAGAGCGCCGTTACCAGCGCCAGCTCCCACGCGTTGCCCAGCAATCTTAGCTCCAGCACGCCAAAGTTGACGGTCAGGAAAAAGAAGGCGTAACAACTGAACAGGATGAAATAAAAAAGCCCTTTGCCCCACAGGGCCGTAGAGAGATTGTTGCCCGCCGCCTGCATCCATGCGGCGAAGGTATTCCGCTGCCTTTCCGCGGCGGTGCCGCCCGCCAGGCCCAGCAGCAGCGTTTGCTGCAATATCATGGCCAGCAGGCCGGGCAGCAGAAAGGTGCCATAGTCTGTCCGGTTGTTGAACAGCGGCCGGGCATCCGGCTTTACGGCCATCACCTCCCGCCCTGCAATTTCCGTGTTCATGCCTTCCTGCTTCTGCAGGTATTGCAGGCGCACGCCCGCGCCCACGGTGAGGCCTACTTCCGTAATAGCGCCCAGCACATCGCTGGAAGGCAGGAACCGCGCTGCATTCAGCGCCAGCACCATGTTGGCCTGCTGCAGGGAGAGCACCTTCTTTTCCATGCCGCGCTGAATGTACAGGAAACCCTGCGTGCGGCCGTGGTACATGGCTTCTTTGGCCGCTTCCAGCGTAGTAACGGCGGTTACATGTACCATCTGCGTATTATTGATCTGCTGGATGAGGGTGCGGGAGAGGCTGGTGCGGTCTTCATCCACCACGGCAATGGGTACTTCTTCTTCCGCCTTGTAGCTGTAAATGCTCCCGTAAAAGAACGCGTACAGCAGCGGCGCTATCAGCAGCGTGAGCAGCAGGCTGTGGTCTTTGGCTACCAGCGCCGCTTCCCGCAGCAGCAGGCGGAACGGTCTATATCCTTGCTGTTGCGGCATACGTTTGTTGTTTGTTCAGTTTCAGTTGCAGGAAGAACACGGCCACAAAGAACGTGCAGCCGATAAACAGCAGCAGCCGCGTAATTTCCGGCATGGCATACCGCAGCGGCAGCTCCATGAAATATACTTTGAAGAACGCGTCCAGGAACGGCGTGTAGGGCATCAGGCTGGCGTAATACTGGTCATACCAGGGCATGGCCCAGCGGGGAAAGGTAAAGCCGCTGAACACAAACGCGGGAGAGGTGTAGAACAGCCCCACGTCCAGCGCCAGCATTACGTCCGCCGCCAGTACGGAGATCATCAGGCCTATGCCGGTGCAGGCCAGTGCCAGCAGGTTGTACAGCACAAACAACTGCCCCGTGGTACCGGGGTGCTGCAGGGAAAAGAACGGGAAGATGATGCCTGCCACCAGCACAAAGTTGACCCATGCCACGCCCAGGTGGGCCAGGGTTTTACCTGCAATGATCACGCCGGCGTGGTTGCGGGCCATGGCGCGCAATTCGCTCATGCTGCCTTCTTTCCATTCCATATTGATGAGCAGCACCGCCACCATGATGATCATCATTTGCAGGGCCACGGTAATGAGGCCGGGCACCAGGTAGTGCTGGTAGTTATAGGTGGGGTTGTACAAGGGGTACACGGTCATGCTCACCGGCATTACCAGGCTCATGGCCTTTCCCGCGGGCATGCCGGTTTTCATGAACTTTTGCAGGTTTACGCCCGCGGCGGCGGTAATGATCACCGTGGAAGCGTCTTTATTGATGAGCTTGCCGGGCACCAGGGAGGCGGCGTTGGTGTAAATGGGCACCTTTACCGGGTGGCGGCTTTTGATATCCCTTTCCATGCCCCGGGGAAAATGTACGGCGCCAATCACCTGTTGCTGCTGCATCAGCGCCTCCAGCTCATCCTGGCTGTTAACGGAAGCCGTAATGCGGATGCTGGGCGTTTGCTCCAGCAGGAAAGTGATCTGCCTGGATACGGGGGAGCGGTCTTCGTCCCAGATGGCAACAGGCAGGTCTTCCGCCTGTTGTTTGTCATAGATGTACGCATAAAAGAAAAAGAGCAGCGGCGGCAATACCAGCAGCACCAGGCAATGGTCTGGCCGGGTGAGAATGCGTTTCCATTCCCGGAGGGCGATCTGGAAAATGGCGCGTATCATGGCATGATGAGGGCTGCCGTCATACCCGGCCGCAGGCCTTCAATGGCGGCCACATCGGCGGGTTTGCATGCTATGGTGAAAGTACGCAGTTCAAATTTCCCTTTCTCCTTTACGGGCACCCAGTTGGCAAATTCCAGCGAGGGCGCTACGGAAGATACCTGCACATCAAACGTTTCCGGCTGGCAGCCGGGTACCTTTACCCGGGCTTTGGCGCCCAGCGGGAGGGCGGCGGCGGCATCCTGCCTGATATTGAAACGGATGAAATAGGAAAGCGGCTTTTGCAGCGTCATCATCGGGTAGCCAATGCTCACAATCTCTCCCTGGTGGATCACCAGCGAGGAAATGATGCCGCTGGCGGGCGCATGAATGCGGGTATTGTCTGTCAGCGCCTTGGTGAGGGCATACCCTTCTTCCGCCTGTTTCAGGATGGCGGTGGCCGTCTGGATGATCTCCGGCTGCGTGCCCTTTTCCAGCATTTCCTGGTTGAGGCGGGCTATTTCCATTTCTTTTTTGGCGGCCTGGAACTTGAAGTAGATCAGGTCTTTTTCCGTACCGGATATCACGCTGTCATTATACAGGCGCTCCATGCGTTCATAGGTTTTGCGGGCCAGGTCATATTGCTCCTGCGTTATGTGGTAGAGGTTGCCCGCGTTTTTGATCACCTCCGGCCGCGCGCCTTTTTCCAGCAGCTTCACCTGCGCCGTGGCGGCTTCTATGGCGGCTTCGGCCTGCCGGCGGATGGCGTTGATCTCCGTGGTGCGCAATACGCCCAGTAACTGGCCTTCTTTTACGGTATCTCCCTGGGATACCAGCAGCGAGTCCAGCCGGCCGGGAAACTCCGCCGCCACGTCTACGTACTCCGCATCTACCATGCCTATGAAAGACCGGCTGGCGCCGCCGTTGCCGCGCATCAGGAAGAGCAGGGCTATCAGCAAAATGATCACCGGGATCAGCAAGGCCCAGTATTGTGAAAAAAATCTTTTCATTGTATAAGGCTCGTGATTTGTTGCGGTGTTCCAAGAATGTTATAATACTCCGCTGCGGCCAGCATATAGCCCAGCAGCGTGGCGTAATAGGCTTTGCCGATCTCTTCTTCCACCACCAGCGATTCATTCACGTCTTTCACGGAAGAGAGCTGGTTGGCCAGCCTTTCCTGCACCTGCGCGGTGGTAAGCCGGGCCTGGTCCCGCGCCTGCGCCAGCGCTTGCAGGTCTCTTTCCAGCACGGTCACTTTATTGCGCACTACGGTGGCGCCCGCTTCCAGCATGCTGCGGGTGTTCTCCGAGGCCAGTTTCACTTCTTCCGTCAGCATGCGGGTGGCTTTCACCCGCTGCTGGTTGGAAAAGCCGCTGAACAGCGTCCACTGCATTTCCACGCCTACCAGCCACGGGGGCGTGATAACGGGCAGGTCCCGCTGGTAGAGGTTGAGGCTGGCAATGCCGAAAATGTTGGGGAGGTTGAGGGAGCGGGCGGCCTTTACGGTGGTTTCCGCCAGGGATATCTTGCTGTCTACCGCTTTCCAGGCGGGATTGCCTTTCCAGAACTCCACCGGCGGGGCGGTGCTTTGCAGGGAGCGGTATTGCAGTGTATCCGTGAGGGTGAGCGTCGTATCTTGCGGCAGTTGCAGCAGCCGCTTCAGCTCCACCAGGGCGTTGTCTTTTTCCAGCTGCAGGTTCTGCTGGCGGCTGCGCGCCCAGGTAAGCGCCACCGTAGCCCAGTTGCGCTGGTAGGGCGGAATGATCTCGTTGCTCACCAGTGAGGCGGCATACCGTTCATTGCGTTCCATAGCGGTCACAATGCGGCCTTGAGACAGCAGTACGGAGTTGATGTAAAGGATACGGATATACGCCGTGGCCAGGGCAAAATCTGTCTGTTTTTCCACCAGTTCCACGTTCACGATGCCGGACCGGTGCTCCGCCGCCGCAATGTTGCGCGCCGTGGCCAGCTTGCCGCCCAGGTAAATAGGCTGGCGCAGGCCCAGGGCGGCCGTAAAGTAGCTTTGTTTGCTCAACGGCGGGTTGTAGTTGGGATATGCCGCGCCAATGATGTTACGGGAGGTATTATAGATGCCGTCTTGCACGGGCTGCGGCAGGTCGTTGCCGGTCACTTCGCGGTACACGGTGTTGGCCGCGGATACGCTTTGCAGCGAGGAGCCTTCCACAATACCGTCTTTCACCTGCTGCAGGTTGATCTCCAGCGGGCGGCTGAGGTAGTTGTAGCCCGCCAGCAGGTCTACTTTCGGGAAGTAGGTGGCCTGCTCGGCCTTGAGCTGGTGCTGCCGTGCGTCCAGCGAGCGGCGGGCCTGTTCCAGTGCAATATTATGCTGGCGCGCCAGCTGGAAACATGCTTCAAGGGTCAGTTCGCCGGATTGTGCCTGCGCCGGCCCGGGAAGGGTGGCCAGTATGCACAGGGCGGCCGCAATGGTGCTTGCTGAAAGGTCCATACACTGTTTACTAACAGCAGGCGGCGGCTTTTGTTCGCGTGGTATAATGGCGCCGGTCTGCAGCGGCACCCGTTCAGTGCCGGCCATGACACTATCCGCCATTGATGGTTGCGCGGCGGGGGGCTTGCAATTCTCAAGCCCGTCAAATTGCTTTTGGGGCGGCCCCTGTCTGTATCGTTATGGGCTTTATGCCAATGCGTCGTACAATATCTCCACCGGGTGTTTGGCGTGCACGCCTGTACCGTCTTTGATCTGGTGGCGGCAGCTGGTGCCCGGCGCGGCTATCAGCGTGCCATCGCCCGCATTCCTTACGGCGGGGAACAACACCAGCTCGCCGATCTTCTGAGACACGTCGTAGTGTTCCTTTTCATACCCGAAAGACCCGGCCATGCCGCAGCAGCCGGAGGGGATCACTTCCACGGAATAACCTTCCGGCAGGCCCAGTATCTTTTTGGAATGCAATACGCTTGACAGTGCTTTCTGCTGGCAGTGCCCGTGCAGTTTGATATGCTGTTTGCCAGGTTTGAACATGGCGGGCGTAATGTGGCCAAGGTCCGCTTCCAGGGAAAGAAATTCATCTATCATGTACACATGCCGCGCCAGCTCTTTGGCGGCGGCGCGCAGCGGTTCTCCTACCAGGTCCGGGTATTCATCGCGGAAGCCCAGTATGGCGGAAGGCTCTATGCCTATCAGCGGGGCGTTTTCCGTGATGAGGCCGCTGAACACCTGCACGTTTTTCTCCGCTATCTTTTGCGCCTTGCGTAAAAAACCTTTGGAGAGCAGTGCCCGCGCGCTTTCCGGGTGGTTGACGGGTATTACTTCGTACCCCAGTTTACGCAGCAGGTTTACAGCCTTGATGCCGATATAGGTATCGTTATAGTTGGTGAACTCGTCGCAGAAAAGGTACACTTTGCGCCCGTTGCCGCTGCCGTTCTGCGGGTTGGCCTTCAGCCAGCTGCGCAATGTTCTTTTTTCCAGCGTGGGCATGGAACGGTCCATGGCAAAGCCGGTGATGCGTTTGATGAGGCGGGAGGGGCCGCTGGTCTTTACCAGCCAGTTGTAGATGCCCGGCGCAATGGCGGCCAGGCTGGTCAGCATGCGGAAGTGGCCGATGAGCCAGGTGCGGAAGGGCACGCCGTTGGCGTCGTGATAATGCTGGAGGAACTCCATTTTCAGCTTGGCCATGTCTACGTTGCTGGGGCATTCTGATTTGCAGCCCTTGCAGGCCAGGCAGAGGTCCATTACCTCGTAGATCTCATCGTGGTCAAATTTGTTCTCCTTGGTGGAGTTGGTCAGGAACTCGCGGAGAATATTGGCCCTGGCGCGGGTGGTGTCTTTCTCGTTGCGGGTGGCCATGTAGCTGGGGCACATAGTGCCGCCGCTCAGGTGCGTTTTGCGGCAGTCCCCGGAGCCGTTGCATTGCTCCGCGTGCTGCAAAATGGTCTGTTGCGGAAAATGGAACACCGTTTTCAGGTCCGGGGCCTTTTTGCCCGGCTCGTAGCGCAGCATGCTGTTCATAGACGGGGTGTCTACGATCTTGTTGGGATTGAAGATGTTCTCCGGGTCCCAGGTGTATTTGATCTGCCGCAGCAGCTCGTAGTTGCGGGGGCCTATCATTTGCGCAATGAACTCGCCGCGCAGGCGCCCGTCCCCATGCTCGCCGCTGAGGGAACCGTTGTATTTCTTGACCAGCGTGGCTATCTCTTCCGCAATGGTGCGGAACAGCTGGTTGCCTTCCACCGTTTTTAGGTTGATGATAGGGCGGAGGTGTATTTCCCCGCTGCCGGCGTGGGCGTAGTGTACGGCAAACAGGTCGTACTTTTTCAGTATCCCGTTGAAGTCCGCAATGAAGTTTGGCAGGTCTTCTACCGCCACGGCGGTATCTTCAATGACGGGCACGGCCTTTTCATCTCCCGGGAGGTTGCTCAGCAGGCCCAGGCCCGCTTTGCGGAGCGTCCAGATCTTTTTGGTGTCTTCCCCGAAGAGAAGGGGAAAGTGGTAGCCCAGGCCGGCGGCCTGCAACTCCCCGCGCAATTTGCCGGCAACCTCGGTGATCTCTTCGCGGGTATTGCGGGAGAACTCCACCACCAGTATGGCGCCGGGGTCTCCCTGTACAAAAAAGCGGTTCTTGCGCTGCTCAATATTGTCTTTGGTGCATTCCAGTATGAAGTGGTCTATCAGCTCGCTGGCGCTGGGTTTGTACCGCATGGCAATGATGTTGGCGCGGAGCGATTCGTCTACATTATGGAAGTGGATGCACATCAGCCCCGCTTCCTTTGGCGGGAGAGGATCTATATGGAGCCTGATCTCCGTGAGGAAGGCGAGGGTGCCTTCGGAGCCAGCTATCAGCTTGCAGAAGTTAAAGTCTTCCTTCCCGGCCGTGAAGGGGGCCGTTTCCAGCAGCAGGTCTACCGCATAGCCGGTATTGCGCCGCAGGATGGAAGGTTTCGGGAACTCTTTCCGGATCTCCTCCTGGTTGGCGGCGTTGCCCAGGATGGTGCGTACCTGGCGGTACACGGTGGTTTCCAGGCTGCCATCCGTGGCCTCGCATTTGGCATGGAACTCGTCAGGGGAGAGGCTTGAAAAGGTGGCTTCCGAGCCGTCGCTCAGGAGGGCCTTTACTTCCAGCAGGTGCTCGCGGGTGCTGCCGTATACCACGGAGTTGGAGCCGCAGGAGTTGTTGCCCACCATGCCGCCTATCATGGCGCGGTTGGCCGTGGAGGTTTCCGGGCCAAAATAATAGCCGTAGGGTTTCAGGAAGAGGTTCAGCTCGTCCCGGATCACGCCGGGCTGCACCCGCACCCATCCTTCTGCTGTATTGATCTCCAGTATTTTGGTAAACTTCCGGGATACGTCCACGATAATGCCGTTGCCTACCACCTGCCCGGCCAGCGAAGTGCCCGCCGTACGGGGTATGAGCGACGTTTTATGTTCACGGGCAAAGCGGATCAGAGTTTTAATGTCTTCTTCGTTTTCCGGTATGGCCACTGCCAGGGGCATTTCGCGGTAGGCGGACGCGTCCGTGGCATAGAGGGTACGCATTGTATCATCTAAATACAACTCCCCCTGCAATTGCCGGCCGAGTTGTATCAGCATTTCACGCTTGATCATGACCGCGAAAATAATATATAAACAGGAAGCTTAAAAGAGGGTATTATTATTTACGAACACGGGTTTGGCCAAACCCAGCCCGCAGCGGGCATTCAGCTGGTCTACGAGGTATACGGTCAGTTCCGGGGAAAAAGCCTCGTCGTGCATATGCATGAAAAAATACAGCTCTTCCAGCCCGTGCTCCAGCCAGTACTGGAGGCGGTTCACCCAGTCGTCTACCCGGGTATGGTCTGTAGGGTGCAGGCTGTTGCCCACAAACCGGATAAAAGCGCCGGCAACGGGCAGGTGCATATGGGCGCAATCCCGCCGCTCCGCCGTATCGGTGATCACCGCTCCCATGCCCAGGTTGCGCAGGGTCTGGAACAGCTCCCGGCTGTGAACGGGGTCTGCAAACCAGTCAGGATGCCGCACCTCCACGTAAAAACGGAGGTCTTGCGGCAGGGAGGCCAGGTAGTTGAACAGGTTGCTTTTACGGGAGGGGCCGAATTTATCGCTCAGCTGCAGGAAAACAGGCCCCAGCTGCTCCCCGAAGGCCAGTATTTCACTGAGGAAGGCCGTGGTGGCTTCGGTGGCGTTGGTCAGCTGGCTGTAATGGCTGATAGACTGCGGGACCTTGGGGCAGTACCTGAAATGGCGCCCCGCCGTGGTGGCGGCCCATTTCCGCAGCAGGGACGGGTCTACGTGGTAGTGGGTGGCGTTCAGCTCTATGCTGTTGTAGTGTTTGACGTATTCCTGCAGGAAATCCTTGTCACGCGTGCCTTTCGGGTATATTTTGCCCACCCATTCCTTACGGCCCCACTTGGCGCAGCCCAGGTATACGGCCGGTGCCTTGGCGGGGCGGCCCGGCAGGGCGGCCTTGTTGAAAACCGGCTCCGCGGAGAGCTTGAAATCAATGTTGTTCAGCAGTTCGGCGTCTACTCGTCCAAAGTCCATGCTGTGAAGGTAGGGAATCTGCGGGTGGGATGGGAACGGCCTTTAACAAAGAAGGGGCCGTCTCAAAAGTAATTTTTACCTGATCTTATTCGGGTACCTGATGGAGAGATTTTTCGTTTACGTGATTCTCGGGGCCATCAAATTACTTTTGAGACGGCCCCTTTTATCCAATTAGTGTAAAGACATTATTTTATTGCGATGGTCATGTTCCTGAGAAACGCTTTGGCCCTTGCATGACTTTCCGGGAACAATACCCTGCCTTTCAGTTTTTCTGCAACTAAAGACAGTAGTTCTTGGTCCGATACTTTCACCGGTTTTTCTGTTTTATGTCCTTTAGTTTTCATACACTAAATGATATTCTTTTGCCGGCAAAAATAGGCATTCGACCAATGCAAATCGCACCAGCAAGTATGTGTTTTCCTGCTTCATTCCACACCAATAATTGCCCTAAGCCCAAAGTGCCGCCCCTGGCGGTTTACAGATAGGATATCTTACCCATATCATACCCATAAGCCAGGGATATTCCGTGGATAAGTCATCTCTATATAGAGGTAGCTTATCCATGGCTGAACTAATGGTTTTCCTTATATTTACGGTATTGTAACTTGAATAGGACCTAACTGTAACCACATTGTTAACACCTTAAAACCACCAACCATCTATGGCAAAACTTAATGGTCCTTTCGACTTTTCCGGCAACTTCGGCAATTTCAGCGTGTACAAAATGCGCGGCGTAGACAAACTGGTAGTCCGGCGCAAGGGCGGTCCTTCCAGGGAGCAGGTCAATACTTCGCCCAGGTTTGCCCGTACCCGGGAAAACAATGCCGAGTTCAAGGCCTGCACCATGCTGACCAGGGGCATCAGGAACGCGGTATTCCTGGTCAATCACCTGGGAGACCTTCGTTTCACCGGCGCGCTGAACAGCGTAGGCAAGCAAATGCAGCTGCTGGACAAAACCAGCAAAAGAGGTCAGCGGGGCATTAGCCTGTCCCGCCACGGCGGCATGCTGGCCGGGTTCGACTTCAACGCGGAAATGCCTTTTGACAATCTGTTCAGGCACCCCCTGGCGGTCAAGACCAACCGGAAGAAGGGGACAGCCACTGTTTCCATTCCCGGGCTGATCCCCGGCATCAGCCTCAACCTGCCCTGGAATGCGCCTTTTGTCCGCTTCCTGGTCTCGCTCGGAAAAGCGGGCGATGTGCGGTATAACGGTACAAAGTTTCAGCCGGTAGCGGTAGACAGGGCGCACCAGCAATACCGCATTACGGAATGGCAGCACACCGGCGCCGCCTCCGGGCCAGTAGAGATCACCCTGCAGCTGGACAAGGGAGCCGCCAGGGGCGAGTCCCTGGTATTGGCCATTGGGATAGAGCTGGGTATTACAGGCCGGTATGGCGAAATAGAAGCCGCCGCCAGGGCAGGGGCGGCCAAGATACTGGCGGTATTTTAACAAGCAAGGCGGTAAAGCCGCAGGACAGGGCGGCCAAGACTGACGGCATTTTAACAAGTAACACGGTAAAAAACGGCAGCAATGCCCCGGGGCAACGTCCGGGATACCTGCCGTATCTTAACGGCCAGCCGCCCGCCACATACGGTACCCAACGCCGAAAAAATAACTTTTTCCTACTTTCGTTTTCTTTTCTCGTTTTTCCGGGTTAAATTATAAACGAATAGGACAGTATGGAGATCTTACACGTTAGCGCGGAATGTTACCCGGCGGCAAAAGTAGGCGGATTGGGAGACGTGGCGGGCGCGCTGCCCAAATACCAGCAGCAGGCGGGCGCCATTGCCAAAGTAGTGATGCCGGCATACAATACCCCCTTCAGGGAAAAACACACTTTTGACCTCGTTCACCAGGGCGGCTTATGGGTGGGCCATGAATGGTACCACTTCAATATCTGGAAAGAAAGCACCAATGTACTGGGCTTTGACCTCTACCAGGTAGACATTCCCGGATTGCTGGACACGGCCGGCGTATACGGCTACCCCAACGATACGGAACGTTTCCTGGGGTTCCAGGTAGCGGTGCTGGACTGGCTCAATGAATGGCAGCATCAGCCGGATGTGATCCATTGCCACGACCATCATACCGGCCTGATCCCCTTCCTGGTCAGATTCGGGTACAAGTACGCGCCGCTGCAGCACATCCCCACCGTGCTGACCATTCATAATGCGCAGTACCAGGGCCAGTTCGGCTGGGACAAGCTGTACCTCATCCCGTCTTTCGACCTCTGGAAAAGCGGCATGCTGGACTGGAACGGGGCCATCAACCCGCTGGCGGCCGCCATCAAGTGTGCATGGCGGGTCAATACCGTGTCTCCCAGCTATATGGAAGAGCTTTTCAGCAACGCCAACGGCCTGGAAGCCCTGCTGAACCTGGAACGCTACAAGGCCTCCGGCATCCTGAACGGGATTGACGACAAGGTGTGGGACCCCGCGGCAGACGAGATGATACCGGTACCCTACAGCGTGAAAGACGTTACCAAAGGCAAGAAGGCCAATAAACTTCGTTTATGCGAAACGTTTAGCCTTCAGCCGGAGCTGCCGCTCTTTGTGTTCATTGGCCGGCTGGTGGGAGACAAGGGGGCAGACCTGCTGCCCGAAGTGATAGGGCGTACGCTGGCGGAACATCCTGACGGCCTCAACTTCCTGGTGCTGGGCAGCGGGGACGCGCATACGGAATGGATGCTGCAGCAGGCCCGGCAATACGCCGGCAACAACTTTAACGTATTCATCGGGTATAACGAAACCCTGTCTCACCAGTTGTACGCGGGGGCTGACTTTTTGCTGATGCCTTCCAGGGTAGAGCCTTGCGGCCTCAACCAGATGTATGCCCTCCGGTACGGCACCATCCCCATTGTGCGCACCACCGGCGGCCTTATAGACACCGTGCGTGATTTTGGCGATGAAGGTGGTTTCGGCATCCGCTTTTACCACGCCACCCCCGGAGACGTGGCCCACGCCATTGGCAGGGCGCTGGAGCTGTACGGGAACAGGAACAAATTTGCCAAGATCAGGAAAACAGTGATGCAGCTTGACCATTCCTGGAATAAAGCGGCCCGGGAGTACCTGAATATGTATACCAGCCTAAAATAAATTGTAACGTTATGTCGAACGCAGTGATCTCTATTATTCTCGGAGGAGGTGCCGGAACGCGGCTTTATCCCTTGACCCGCAGCCGCTCAAAGCCGGCTGTGCCCGTAGCCGGAAAGTACCGGTTGGTGGACATTCCCATTTCCAATTGCCTGAACGCTGACCTGCACCGCATTTTTGTGCTGACGCAGTTCAACTCGGCCTCGCTGAACAAACACATCAAAAATACCTATCACTTCAGCCATTTCAGCAAAGCATTTGTAGACATCCTGGCGGCTGAACAAACGCCTGACAACCCCACCTGGTTCCAGGGCACGGCGGATGCAGTGCGGCAGATACTCCGCCACCTGGAGAACTTCGAGTTTGAGTACGCCCTCATTCTTTCCGGGGACCAGCTGTACCAGATGGACTTCCGGGAAATGATACAACACCACATTGAAAAGGGCGCAGACATTTCCATTGCCACCATCCCCGTACACGGCCGGGAGGCCACGGAGTTCGGCATCCTGAAAACGGATGAGAACAGCTTTATCTCCGCTTTTATTGAAAAGCCCAAAAAGGAGCTGCTGCCAGACTGGTCTTCCGAAGTGAGCGCTGACATGCAGCGAGAAGGCCGTATTTACCTGGCCTCCATGGGCATCTACATCTTCAACCGCCAATTGCTGTTTGACCTGCTCAACGGGCAGCCTGATTCTACTGACTTTGGCAAGGAGATCATTCCCAACTCCATTACAGAGCATAAGGTGCTCAGCTTCCAGTATGAAGGGTACTGGACAGACATCGGGAACATTTCTTCTTTCTTTGAGGCCAACCTGGGCCTTACGGACGATATTCCGCAGTTCAACCTCTTTGACGATCATAAGACCATCTTTTCCCGCGCGCGCATGCTGCCGCCGGCCAAAATATCAGGCACCACCCTGGAAAAAACGGTGATAGCAGACGGCTGCATCATCAACGCCAGCCGCCTGGAGCGCTGTGTGGTGGGCATCCGCACCCGCATTGGCAAGGGCACCACCATCAGCAACAGCTATTTGATGGGGAACGATATTTACCAGACGCTGGACGAGATCAACAATGCCCGCAGCATGGGGCGCCCGCCCATCGGCATCGGGGAGCGCTGTTATATCAACAATGCCATTATAGATAAGAACGCCTGCATCGGGAACGATGTGCGGATCAACGGGGGCAAGCACCTGGAAGATGGGGATTTTGAGAAGTATACCGTGAAGGATGGCATTGTTGTTGTGAAGAAAGGAGCAGTACTCCCTGACGGTTTCCAATGCCTCGGGTAACAACGCTTAACAAAAAATTCGGGATATGCGGCTATCTATTGAAAGGCAAATGATCAAGGTGTCACCTGATCTGAAACGTGTGGTGGCGAGGTTTTTTTACAACGGCGATGCAAGGGCGAAAGGTATTATTCTGAGAGTAATGGAAATGACGGACGATGAGGTGAACGTTTGCATTACGCCCATCCTGCGCGATTTTTCCAAACGGCACCGTAACATAACCCGCATCTATGAGCGCCATGCAGACAAACTGAAAAACCTCTTCACGGCCCTGGAGATAGATTACAGCGAGCTGGACATCAAGCGGAAACTGCTGATCGGCTCCTTTCATACCAATGAGTTCTCCATTGAGTCTGCCGCTTTTTTTAACCCCTCCATTGTGGAAGATGTGGACCAGAGCGGGCTGGAAGAAGGGGAAAAGAGAGTGGTGCTGAGCTTCAGGGCGGTGGGCGAAGGGCATATTTCTTCTATCGTGTTCCGCCGCGGCACCATCAACAAGAACAACGAAATCTCACTGATACCCGCCGGCAATTATGTAGATGAGCCAGACATTATCCGCAATACGGTATACCATAAGAACGTGTTCTTCCAGAACGCTGCCTCCATCAGGTTGCCGGACTCGGTGGTGCGCGAGGTGAGCAACGGCCTGCCGGACACGTTCGAGTACATGCAGCTGAAAAAAGTGATCCGTGACATGCAGCAGCGCTACCAGGTAGACCACCTGCTGAAGCGCAACCTGGAGCGGGTGCTGTGGCTGGCGGACTCTTATTACGAGATCAACTTTTCGCTGGATACGGATATTTCAGACCGGGTCATTTTCCCCTATTCCGAAGCGGAGAGCCGGGGTATTGAAGACGCCCGCTTTGTGCGGTACGAGGGGGATACGAGCGGGGTCACCTACTATGCCACCTACACGGCGTTTGACGGCATCACCATTCAGCCCAAGCTGCTGCAGACGAGAGATTTCTACCATTTCAAGATCATGCCCCTCTACGGCGAAGGCGCGCAGAACAAGAACCTGGCGCTCTTTCCCCGCAAGATCAACGGGCGGTACGCCATGATGAGCCGTATAGACGGCATCAACAACTACATCATGTACTCAGACAAGATCAACATCTGGGAAAACCCTGAAATACTGCAAACGCCCAAGTACCCCTGGGAGTTTGTGCAGATCGGCAATTGCGGCTCGCCCATTGAAACGCCGGAGGGCTGGCTGGTGATCACCCACGGCGTGGGGCCTATGCGCACCTACTGCCTGGGCGCCACCCTGCTGGATTTGGAAGATCCCAAAATAGAGATAGGCCGCCTCAAAGAGCCGCTGCTCATTCCCAATAAAGACGAACGGGAGGGCTATGTGCCCAATGTGCTGTACTCCTGCGGCTCCATGATACACGGCAATGAGCTGATCATCCCCTACGGGCTGTCTGACTACGCGTCTACCTTTGCTACCGTACATCTTGACAAGCTGCTGGAGAAGGTGAAGGAAGGCTAAGCACCTGCTCGTACACCTTCACATAATCATCCACCATCTTTTGCACGCTGAACTGTTCCATGCTCCATTCATGGCAGGCATGGCGGTCTACAGTGCCCAGCATGGCCACCTGTTCCGCCGCTTCCCCCGGGCCGCCGGCCAGGAAGCCGGTTTTGCCATGCCGCACCAGCTCCGGCATGGAGCCGCGGTTGTAGGCAATAACAGGCGTGCCGCACATCATGGCTTCCGCCACGCTGAGGCCAAAGGGCTCGTCAAAGTAAATAGGGTGCAGCAGGGCTTTGGCGCGGCCCAGCAGCTGGTCACGCTCATGGCCGCCTACGGGGCCTATATAGCTGACCTTGTCCCCGTCTATCCGCGGCTTCACCTTTTCATTAAAATACCGCTCATCCTGCACAATACCGGCTATAATGAGGCGGTGGCCGGTTTGGCGGGCTATGTCAATAGCGTCTGCCGTGCCTTTGTGAGGGTGGATGCGGCCAAAGAACAGCAGGTAGTCTTCCGGCTGGTCGTTAAAGCGGAAGCTGCCGGGGCGGATGCCGTTGTACACCGTGGCGGCGTACCGCAGGTCTGCGCTGCGGTCCGCGTTGCTGATGGATACGTAGTGGCATATATCGTTATAACGCCGGTACACGGGAATGATCTTCGGGGAAGAAAAGCCGTGAATGGTGGTGACCATGGGCGTACGGATGAGGCGGGAATAGGTGAGGGGCAGAAAGTCGAAGTGGTTGTGGATGATGTCATATTCATGCGCTTGCTCCATCAGCAGGCTGATGTGCATGCATTCCATCACCTTGGCGTCCAGCTCCCGGTCCTCTTCATAGCCCTCGGGGCAAATGGCCTGCAGGGTGCCGCCGGTAAGGGAGTTGGCCGTGGCAAAGAGCGTTACGTTCCAGCCGCGTTTCACCAGCCCCTCCGCTACGTTGGAGGCCATTTGCTCCCAGGGCCCGTAATGCGTGGGCGGTGTGCGCCACGCTACGGGTGAGAGTATTGCGATCTTCATGGTGCTGTTAACTGATTTTGCTGACTACCGGTGTGGAAATAATGGCCGTTTTGACGGGCTTTTCCTGCCGGGGAATGGCCTCGCAGCTTTGCAGCATGGCCAGGTGCGAAATAAAGTACGCCAGCGTGCTTTCCGCGCCCTGATTGCGGTTCAGCCCGTGAGGCGAAATACCGTCGCAGCAGCCGTGCGTTTCCGTATCGTAGAGGGATACACGCAGTACGTTTTCCCCGGTGAACCAGCGGTAGCAGGTAAACATCTTTTTCAGGTAACCGGCATGCCCGGTAACGGCATAGGCCTGCTGGTACAGCAGCACCATGGCCATGGTTTCCAGCGCCTGCTGGTCAAATACCGGGCAATCACCGCCTTCGCACAGCCAGCCTTCGTTACCCACGGGGCAGAAGTAACCCTGGTCCATGGTAACGGTTTCCAGGAAGGCAAGGCTTTGCAGGCCTATTTCCTGCAGGTCTTCCCGCTTGCTCACTGCAGCGGTGTGCAGCATGGCCAGCGGAAGAATGCCGTTATCATAAGTCATTGTTTTCTCGAACCACTGCCAGTCTCCCGCCCGGTGCTGGTACCAGGCGTCCGCCAGCGGCTGTATGAGCTGCAGCAGCCTGGCCAGCATGCCTTCGTCTGAGGGGTAGGCCTGCAGGTAATGGCAAAGGCCAATGGCGGCGTTGGCGCGGCCGCGCAGGTACTCCAGCGCGTCCAGGTGGGCCAGCGAGCGGTGAAAAAGCTCCATGGCAAATTCCCGGTAAGAATTGTTGGGGGCGTACCGCACCAGGTGGCCCAGCGCCCATACGGTACGGCCAAAGGAGTCTTCAGAGCCTATCTCGTCCAGGTACTGGCGGCTGAAGCTCAGGAAGTTCCTGAAATTACCGTCTGCCCGCTGCATGTAGTGAATAAAGCTGAGGTATACGGGCAGCAGCTCCGGCGTGGGCGCGTCTTTGCTTTTGCGGTGCTGGTGCGCCATAGCGGTCATCATCAGCGCCCGCGCGTTGTCATCCACGCAATAGCCTTCTTTCAGGTTGGGAATGCCGTATTTGGCGTGCTGTACAATACCGGTATCGTCTGTCAGCCTTCGTATATGCGAGAAGTTGAGCGGCGGTAAAAAAGAAGGGTCGGGCAAGGTACGCGGGTTGTTGACGGTGGCCGGGCGCGGCGTATTGCGGACCTTTTTGGCCAGCTGGTAATAGCGGGCGCCCATGCGGCTCCACTGCAGCTCGCGGCCATACCCGGACGCGCGGCTGCGCAGGGCTTCCAGCGCTTCGGGATCGTCCAGCAGTTCGGTAAGTATATGGCCCAGCTCGTCAAAACGGGAAAAGCCGAAGAGGCGGCCGCGGCCTTCGTCCAGCAGCTCCTGCGCATACCAGTACGGGGTGGATACCACCGCCGCGCCGGCGCCCAGGGCGTAGGTGAGCGTGCCGCTGGTGATCTGGGCCTCGCTCAGGTAAGGCGTAATGTATACATGGCTGTGCGTGAGGTAGGCAAACAGGTCGTTTTCCGTGAGGAACTGGTCTACGAACAGCACATGTTCCTCCAGCCCGTTTTCTCTGATCATCTCTTTCAGGCTGTTGCGGTATTCCTCACCGGCGTGGCGTAATACCGCGGGATGTGTTTTTCCCGCCACAACATACAGCACCTCAGGGTGGCGTTCTATCACACCGGGCAATGCGCGTATCACGGTCTCTATGCCCTTGTTGCGGCTCAGCAGGCCAAAGGTGAAGAGCACCTTGCGGTGGCGCAGCGATTCAGGCAGCACGTCCGCACTGATGGAAAGTTTTTCGAAATCGGGCACGCCGTGCGGGATGAGCGTTACCTTGTCTTCCGGCACATCATAGATATCGTTCAGGAAACGCGTGGCCAGCCGGCTCATCACAATAACACGTGCAGCATGCCGGGAAATCTCTTTAACGATGGTCTTCTGCAAAAAGGAAGGCTCTCTTAAAACAGTATGGAAGGTAACAATGTAAGGTACTTTCAACTTGCCCAGCAGGGACAGAATGAAGATGCCGCTTTCGCCGCCGAATATGCCGAACTCATGTTGCAGCACTACCAGGTCCGTATCACCATGATTGATATGCTCCGCCGCCGCCAGGTAATCCTGCATGCTGTGCTGGCGCACGGTAAACGTAACTTCCGGCGGGTATTCATAAGTCTGTCCATCGTCATTCATGGCTATCACGCTCACTTCAGGCGCTTCTTCCACAAGGCCCATGGCCCGTATCAGATGTTCGGTGAACGTAGCGATCCCGCACTCCCGGGGATAGTAAGACGAAATGTACGCAATCTTCATAAGAGTAACTGTTTTTAAAATTTTAGCAATACGGGGAACAAACACGGGACATTCACATAGTGCTCACAGGATATTTAATATTTGCAAATTAGCTGCCAATAATCAGCAGGGTAAAGGGGCCGGGATGATACGAATTGTGATAAATGGTAATATCGGTTTGTTTGAAATATGTAATTTCACTGCCTCATCTGGTACCGATTTGTATTTGATTTATCTTCGTGCATTCAAATTGTAATTTTAGTGACCAACAATATACAGCCGCAACTCAGCTATCATCATATACCGTTTGCAGAAACAGGCTACTTCAGCCCGCTGGTGGCAGACTTCCTGTCAGGCCGCGAGCCCCTGCGTTCCTTCTACGAATACCATCCCACGCAGCCCGACTTTAAAAAGGCCATGCTGCTGAAGGCGGCGCAACCGTTGCGCCGGGACATATTGGCAGACGCCCTGTACCACCAGTACCAGCATATTGAAATGCGCGAGGAGGTGAGGGCCAACATCGGGCTGCTGCAGGCCACCAATACCTTTACCGTCTGTACCGCCCACCAGCCCAATATCTTCACCGGTTACCTGTACTTCGTGTACAAGGTGCTGCAAACTATCAAGCTGGCGCAAGACCTGCAGCGGCAATACCCGGAGCATCATTTTGTGCCGGTGTATTACATGGGCAGTGAAGACGCCGACCTGGACGAGCTGGGCTCCATTTTCCTGGACGGCCGCAAGCTGACCTGGGAAACAGACCAGACGGGGGCCGTAGGCCGCATGCATACGGCCGGCCTGGACACCCTGATCGGGCAGATAGCGGACAGCATCGGCTTTGCCCCATACGGGCCTGCATTGCTGGACATGTTGAAGAAGGCCTACCTTGGCCATTCAACTATACAGGAAGCTACATTGAGCCTGGTAAACAACCTTTTCGGGTGTTATGGACTGGTAGTGCTGATACCGGATAACCCGGCATTTAAACAACAACTGATACCGGTAATGGAAGAGGAGCTTTTTCAGCAAAGCTCGGAAGCTATTGTCAGCAAAACCATCGGAAAACTGGCTGAACATTATAAAGTGCAGGCTAACCCCAGGGAAATAAATCTTTTCTACCTGGATGCAAATATACGACAAAGAATTGTGAAGGAGGGAGACGTGTGGAAAATATTACACACATCGTTGTCATTTTCCGGGGAAGCGCTCAGGAAAGAACTGCACGAACATCCGGAACGTTTCAGCCCTAACGTGATACTGCGCGGCATACTGCAGGAAACCATCCTGCCCAACATCGCCTTTATTGGCGGCGGGGGTGAAGTGGCCTACTGGCTGGAGCTGCGCGACCTCTTCCGCCATCACCGCGTACCATACCCGGTGGTGCTGCTGCGCAACTCGTTCCTCTGGGTAGACCAGGAGCAGCATGCCCGCCAGCGCAAGCTGAACATTGCCATGAACGCGTTGTTTGAAGATACCGGCCTGCTCATTAACCGCTTTGTGCATGAACATACCAACGCCTCACTGGTGCTGCGGGAAGAATACGCGGCTGTTGAAAAACTGTTCAACGCGCTCGAAGAAAAGGCCAGGGCCATAGACGCCACGCTGGTAGCCACCACCAACGCGGAACGCACCCGCGCCATCAAATCCATCGGCAAGCTGGAACACAAGTTCCTGCGGGCGGAAAAGAAAAAGTTTGAATGGCAAACGGAGCAGATCACGCAGCTGAAGGCGCGGCTGTTTCCCGGTAATACGCTGCAGGAACGGAAGGAGAACTTTTTGCCTTATTACGCCCAATACGGCCCCGCGTTCTTTGACCACCTGCTGCACGCGCTGGAGCCGGTTACAGACCAGTTCTGCATTATTGCGGAGGAGTAACGCGTCAATCCACAATGGCCGCCCCGTGTACGGCGGCTTTTTTCATGTCTTTCAACACCGTATGCAGCGCGTGGAACTGGTCCCGCACGTGTTTGATCTCCAGCATTTCCTCCCTTTCCACCGTGTGGCCCTGCCCGTTATTGATCTGCTCCTGCCGTACTTGCAGCAGGTGCTCCAGCCGGTCTTCCAGCTGCTGGAAGGCCTGCGGCAGCTGCATGTCGGGGATGAACACGCCCACGCTCACAAATTGCTCTATCTGGTCCATCACCGTGAGCAGGTACAACAGCACGTCTTTGTACTCCGGCCGCTTGTATTGCAGCTGGTGCTGCAGGGCGTAGGCAGACAGCTGCGCAATGTGGGAGGAGAGGGAATGGCTCAGCACTACAAAGTGGTACAGCTCAGACCCGAATTTCTGCTTGCTCCTGGGCTCGCTCAGCATGCGCTGGAAGGCGGCGGTGAGGTTGGCCGTGGTCACATGCACGTCTTTCCGCGCCAGCTTGTAGGCAAAGAGGTTGAAAGGCTTGTCTGTATACAGGTTCATCACCTGCGTGAGGTATTGTTTGTTGGCCGAGATGTTTTTCAGGATGTACTCCGGCAAAAAACGGTACTCCCAGCTGGGCCAGAAGATGTAGTTGAACGCAAAGGCAATGCCCCCGCCCAGCATAGTGTCCAGCACCCGGTGTTTCAGGTTGTCAAAGTCTGCCGGGTGGAGAAAATGCAGCAGGAAGATGATAAAAGGCGTCATGAACACCACGCTGGTCACGTAGTGATAGGTCTGGAAGCTGTACGCGCCCAGGATGCAGACCAGCATCACGAAGAAGATCACCGTATCGTCTTTGGTGAGGTAGAGGATGCCGGCGGCAAAGAACGCGCCTATGATGGTGCCCAGTATGCGCTGGTAGCTGCGGGTCTTGGTGAGGCTGAAACCGGGTTTCATGATCACCACAATGGTGAGCAGTATCCAGTAGGTGCGGCTGAGCTGCAGCGCGTGGCCTATCAGGAAACCCGCTATCATGGCCAGGCCGGTGCGTATGGCATGGCGGAAGATGTGAGACTTGAAGGTGAGGTTGTTGCGGAAGGTGGTAATATCGTACCGCTGCCGCGTGGTGAACTTTGACAGTTCCAGCTGGTGGTCAAAAGAAGAATCTTTTACCCGCTCCAGCCGCGTGAGCCGGTGCATGTTGTAAATACGCTGCGTAATGTTCTGCAGGTTGTCAAAAATGCTTTCGAAGGGGATGAGGTCTGCTCGCTCTTTCAGCGTGGGCAGGGTGGCCTGGTAGGCTTTAAACTCCCGGCGGGCCCTTTCCAGCTCCAGCTTGAGGTTCACCTTGGGCATGGAGCGCTGCCCGGCGGATACGGCAATGCCGATATTGTCCAGCTCGTTGGCAAACTGCAGGATGGTATGGTGCAGGGAGGCGATCACCCGCGTGCCGGTGAAGCGTTGCTGCAGGGAGGTGTAGTCTATCTGCGAGGCGGTGATCTGCTCGTACATGTCTACCAGGTCAAGGAAAATGAGCACCATGCTTTTGCTGATGCTGGTGGTGCCTTGCTGGGCGGAGCGCATTTTCAGGAGCAGCTCGCGCACGGCTTCCTGCTTGTCGTTCACCACCACCTGCTGGGCCAGCACATCGCGGTAGCTGTCTGTAATATCCACAGCGGGGTTGTAAAAGTCCGCGCGCTGCCGCAGGTACCGGGCGGTTTGCTGGATGCAGTCGCCCAGCGTTTGCTGCACCGTGAGGTACGGCCGTATCTGCCAGAGCAGGAGGGCCAGCAGGGCGTACCAGATGCTGCCGCTGAGGGTGAGCAGGGCCACCTGTACCGCCAGTTGCCAGCTGACATAGCTTTCCGCCATGATGCTCACCATAATGATGAGCCCGCCGATGCCGATGTTGCCGCCGCGGTTGCCGTAAATGAGCAGCATGCTGTAAAAAACGCTGCAGAGGCCTACCCATAAGGTAAGCAGGGTGGTATGGGGCAGCAGCAGCCCCGTGCCCAGGGCGGTGAGGAAGATCAGCAGGGTGCTGATCAGCAGGCCGTTCCGCTTGTGCAGGATGGTGCCCGGTACGTCAGCAAGGGCGGTACACAATGCGCCCATCGAAATGGCGATGCCGGTGTTGAGGTGGCCGATGGCGGCAAAAATAACGGAGGGGACAACAACACTCAGGGTGGTACGAAGCCCGTTGCTGAAATGATAACTGAAAATAAAGGCTTTCGCTTCTTTGGACCAACGATCTTGCATTAGGCGCAAAATTACAATTTACAAGGGAGGTTTGCGAGAATCAAGTAATGATCGAAATAAATTACGTTAATTTATGAAAATCAGTGAATTAAGGACGTGAAGTGGATAAATTATCCCCAGGTGTGTATAAGTAAATAGTAAATATTATGTGTTCTCCGTTAATTTACCATAGAATGCAGTGTGCGGCCATATCTGAGACCTACTGCCATATCAACTTATTTCGTTTATCTTTGGCGCCCGGAAAATGGTCCCCGGCATCAGGGGCGGCCATCCCGGAACAAAGGATTCAAAAAAATCGTAATTAGAAGCTGTGCGTTTAAAAACACTGGAAATTAAAGGGTTTAAAAGTTTTGCGGATAAAACCGTGCTGCACTTTGACGAAGGAGTGACCGGCGTTATCGGCCCCAACGGCTGCGGTAAAAGCAACATCATTGACTCCATCAGGTGGGTGATAGGCGAGCACAAGATCAGCAACCTGCGTTCAGAGAACCAGGCCGGCCTGGTGTTCAACGGCTCCCGTACCCGCTCCGCCAGCGGTATGGCAGAAGTGAGCCTCACTTTCGAGAATACCAAGAACGTACTGCCCACGGAGTTTACCACCGTTACGATCACCCGTAAATTTTACAAGAACGGAGACAGCGAATACCGCCTCAACGATGTGGCCTGCCGCCTGAAAGACATCCACAACCTCTTTATGGATACCGGCGTCAGCACAGACTCCTACGCTATTATTGAGCTGGGGATGGTAGACGATATTATCAAGGACAAGGAAAACAGCCGCCGCCGCATGCTGGAACAGGCCGCGGGCATTTCCATCTACAAAACCCGTAAAAAAGAGGCCAAATCCAAGCTGGACGCTACAGAAGGAGACCTCAACAGGATAGAGGACCTGCTGTTCGAGATCAACAACAACCTCAAGACCCTGGAAAGCCAGGCCAGAAAAGCGGAACGTTATTACGAGATCAAGAAAGAATATAAAGAAGCGAGCATAGAACTGGCCAAGGCCGCCCTGGAAGGCTTCAACATCACCTTCCGGGACCTGACGGACCAGCAGCAGCAGGAAACAGACCGCAAGGCCGCCATCGAAGCCGAAATATCTACGGATGAAGCGGCCGTGGAGCAGGACAAGCTGCATTTTGTGGCCAAGGAACGGGAACTGCAGGTACTGCAGCGCTCCTTCAACGAGCTGGTAGCCACCATCCGCACCAAGGAGAACGACAAGAACCTGGCTACCCAGCAGCTCACCTACCTGCGGGAACGGGAAAAGAGCCTCTCTGATTTCCTGGACAACGCAGAAGGCCAGCTCAACGGGCTGACAGACTCTATTGCCTTTACCGAAACGCAGGTGGCAGACGAGCAGGAAGTGTCCGGGTCCATGCAGGACGAACTGGAAACCCTGCAGGAAATGGTAGACGAAAAGAAAACGCATTTTAACGATAAGAAGCTGGGCCTGGAAAACCTGCGGAAAGACCAGCAGCAATGGCAGCGCCAGCAATTTGAGGCGGAGAAGAAAGTAGCTGTGGCAGACACTTCCGTGCAGAACCTGCAACGCAGCATTCAGCAGCTGCAGGAAGAAAAGACCAACCGGCAAACACAGATCACGCAGCTGGAAGAAGAAAAGAGCGGCCTGCAGGAAACGCTGGAACAGCAGAAGGAAGAACTGGCGGAAATGGTCCGCTTCCAGGAAGAGACCAAAGGCAAGATACTCACCACCCAGGGAGAAATTGAAGGCCTGCGGGATACGCTGGTAGACGAGAACAGGAAGCTGGACGCTAAAAAGAACGAGTACGACCTGCTCAAATCTCTCGTAGACAGCCTGGAAGGCTACCCGGAAAGTATCAAGTTCCTCAAGAAGAACAACGAATGGAACAACAAGGCGCCCATTCTCAGCGATATATTTTTCTGTAAAGAAGATTACCGCACCTGTATCGAGAACCTGCTGGAACCTTACCTGAACTATTACGTGGTGAACAATACGGAAGAGGCCATCCAGGCCATCCGCCTGCTTGACCTGCACAAAAAAGGCAAGGCCAACTTCTTCATCCTGGACCAGTTCAACCACCAGGCCGGCGCCCTCTTTACCCCGCCCGGCACCGTACCGGCGCTGGACGTAGTGGAAATAGAAGACAAATACAAAGGCCTGGGCAATTACCTGCTGGGCAAAGTGTTCGTAGCCGAAGACGTGACCGCCATCAATTTTACCGAGCTGCCTGACCAGGATGTGCTCATCACCGAAAAAAGCGGCCGTGTACACCGCGGTAAATACAGCATGAACGGCGGCTCCGTAGGGTTGTTCGAAGGCAAGAAGCTGGGCCGCGCCAAAAACCTGGAAAAACTCGAAGCAGAGATACGGGAGCTGGAAAACGTATGCAGCAGCCTCAAGGCGCAGCTGCAGGCCAAGCACGATGAAGTGCTGGGGTACAACGGCCAGCTCAATGAGAACAACATCAACGCCCTGCGCGAAAAGGTGAACCAGCTCAATAACCAGCTGTTCGGGCTGCAGAACCGAATAGAGAACTTCCACCACCTGATAGACACCGGCAGCAAACGCCTGGCTGAAATGGAAGCCTCCCTGCAGGCCAATGAACAAAGCATTTCCAGCGTACGCGATGAACTGGATACGCTGAACGACCGCGTACATGCCCTGCACGACAACATTGTGGCCGCGGACCGCGCCGCACAGGAAGCCGAGCAGCAGTTCAACCAGGCCAGCGTGCAGTTCAACAACCAGAACCTGCAGCATACCCGCCAGCAAAGCAAGGTGCAGGCGCTGAAGCAGGAGCTGGACTTCAAACGTAAACAACTCAGTGACCTGCACCTGCAGATCACCAGCAATAAAACACAACTGGAAGACACCGCGGGCAACATTGCCGCCGCGGAAGACCGCCTGCTGCAGTCTGAAGACGGCCTGGTGGAACTGTTCCGCCGCCGGGAGGAAGAAGAGAAAGCGGTGAACGAAAAAGACCAGGAGTACTACAATTTCCGCAACCACCTGCAGGAACTGGAAAGCGCCCTTCGCTCCAAACAGAAAACGAGGGACATGCTGGACCAGCAACTGAACCAGATCAAAGACAAGGTGAACGAACTGAAGCTGCAACTGGCCTCCATGAAAGAAAGGCTGAGCGTGGAGTTCAAGGTGAACCTGGACGAGATACTGGACGAAGAACGCACCGGCGCGCAAAGCGTGGAAGACCTGCAGGGCAACGCGGAGCGCCTCAAGAAACGGCTGGAGAACATGGGCGAGATCAACCCCACGGCCATTGAGGCGTACACGGAAATGAAAAAACGTTACGAGTTCATACTGGAGCAGAAGAATGACCTGGTGACCGCCAAGGAATCCCTGCTGGCCACCATACAGGAAGTAGAGACCACCGCCAACCAGAAGTTCCTGGACACGTTCAACCAGGTGAAAGAAAACTTCATCCGCGTGTTCAAGGCGCTGTTCACGGAAGAAGACCAGTGTGACATGATCCTCAACGATCCCGCCAACCTCGCCGATACCGGCATAGAGATCATAGCCAAGCCCAAAGGCAAGCGCCCCGCGGCCATTACCCAGCTTTCAGGCGGGGAGAAGACCCTCACCGCCACCGCGCTGCTGTTTGCCATTTACCTCATCAAACCCGCGCCCTTCTGTATACTGGATGAAGTAGACGCGCCGCTTGACGATGCCAACGTAGGCAAGTTCACCAATATGATCCGCAAGTTCTCAGACAACTCGCAGTTCATCATTGTGACCCACAACAAGCAGACCATGGCCGCGGTAGACGTGATCTACGGCGTTACCATGCAGGAGCCGGGCGTGAGCAAGCTGGTGCCGGTAGACTTCAGGAGCCTGAACTAGATTGCTATATGTGTTTTTATGCGTATATTAAAGCATAAAAGCAACTATCTTATGCGGTCATTCATGCTCTTTTGCCTGCTGCATGCCTGTATTGGCAGCCTCAGCGCCCAAAGCCTGCCTGCGCTGGGAGATCACATGGCGGCCCCTCCGCATACCGGCGGCCGGTCTGTGTATACCTATTTCGGCATAGAACAGTTCAAGGAACTTTCCGTAGATGGTATTGTTTACTGGCTCACCGCCAGCAAGCAGAACAAGGTACATTACATTTCCACCCGAGATAAAAATTTCAAGGCAGGCCACCTGCAGGTAGGCCAACCGCTGGCGGCTTTGAAGCAACAGCAGGCAGACTTTTCCGTTGAGCACCGGCTGGGCTGGGGGTACTACATCAAGCTGGAGAACGGCTGGTATGCGGCATTTGACTGGAAAAACCCGCCCAATGACGCGGCAAAGATCAACTACTTTTTCAGGATGTAATGTATGATAGCCTTCAGGCGGGCCGGTTGTTTGCCGGTTGTGAAATTCTCATGCTTATTCACAGGCTGGTACAAAGATTGCCGCTTCCTTCAAAACCCTCAGTATGGACCTTAAGCCGCGGGATGTATTAACGGAACAGGATGTAAAAAAAGGATTGAAGCTGGTAATTGGCGACGGGCTTGCTTCCGAGACCATGACTACGCTGACCGGCGGCGCGTTCATCATTGCCATGGCCATATTGCTGGGCGCCAATAACCTGCAGCTGGGGCTGATAGCGGCCCTGCCCACCATGGTGAACATGTTTCAGCTGATATCCATCTGGCTGGTGAGGCGTTTCAACAACCGCCGGGCCATTACGGTCATCTGTTCTTTCCTGGCCCGTTTCCCGCTGGTGATCATTGGCCTGCTGCCGTTGCTGCTGCCACAAGTGGTGAGCATAGAACTGATCATTCCCATCCTCTTCTTCTATTATCTTTCCGGCGCAGTGGCCGGCGCCAGCTGGAACTCCTGGATGAAAGACCTGGTGCCGGAAAAACAGCTGGGCGCCTACTTCGCCAAACGCAGCAGCTACATGCAGACGCTGAACGTGGTATTGAGCCTGTTGCTGGCCCTGGGCGTAGACTATGTGCGGGACTACCACCCGGCTTTTGAACTGAACGTGTACGGCTATATGTTCATTGTGGCCGGTGTGGTAGGCATGGCGGGCACCGTTGTACTGGCCAGAACGCCGGAGCCCCAGAAGTTCCTGCCCAAGGAGAATATTTTCAAAATGCTGATGCGCCCGCTGAAAGACGCCAACTTCCGGCGGCTGCTGGTGTTCAACTCCGCCTGGGTGTTTGCCGTGAACATTGCCTCTCCGTTCTTTACCGTGTTCATGATGAAGAGCATGGGGCTCGGGCTTTCCTACATCATCGGCCTTACCATCATCAGCCAGATCAGCAGCATATTCACCATCCGCATCTGGGGCCGCTTTGCAGACCGTTACAGTAACAAGACCATCATTGCCATTGGCGCCCCGCTGTATATCCTTTGCCTGGTGGGCTGGTGTTTTGTGGGCATTTATTCGCAGTTGTGGCCCAACCTGCTGTTGCTGGCCGTTATTCATATGGTGATGGGCGTGGCCAATGCGGGGATCAACCTTTCCCTCACCAACATAGGCCTGAAACTGGCGCCCACGGCCGATGCCATTGTGTACCTCAGCTCCAAGAACATTGTGACCGCTATATTTTCCGCCCTGGCGCCGCTGGCCGGCGGGGTGCTGGCAGACTACTTTACCGGCCGCCACCTGAAAATTGACGCCGAGTGGGGCGGCCCCCGCTGGACAAAAACGCTGCATATTGTTGAACTGCATGAATGGAACTTCCTGTTCCTGTTTGGCGCCCTGCTGGGGCTGATAGCCGTTGAAATGCTGAGCCGCGTCAAGGAAACGGGCGAAGTGGAGAAAGACTACGTAGTACGCATTATGCGCAGCACCATGCGCAATAACCTGAAAAACAACTTCCTGGTGGGCAACCTGATGGAAGGGTATTCTACCTTGAAGAATGTGATCAAGCGGAGGTTCCATTGATGGTTGCCGTTGTTGCAGAAGGGGCGCTTTACGCCGGGCTCTTCCCCCGGACTGCGCTCTACTGCCGGTTGCGCTATTCCTCCCGGGTCCGTGATCTGCTGCCGGCCGCGCTATTCCGCTCCGGCCGGGTAGCGCCGGGCCGCCCGCCTTTCCGGCTTTCCCGCCGTCCGTCATAAAACCCCGGAAATTGACCGGCCCCGCGTTATTTTAGCCCCTTCAAATTTGAAAATTAGCGTTAGGGATAGTATTTTAAAGGCTATTTTCAATCGATTTCAAAAACTGCATTCCAGGTCTATGAATACTGGCAGATTATTGGGTGTATGGGCGTTTACAGGTTTATTGATCAGTGCCTGTAATAACCCGCGGAAACATGCAACAACAGACTCTCTCGCCATAAGGCAGCAATACGCGGGATCTCCCGTACTGACGGCTGCTGAATCTCTTGAAAAGATCCAGGTGGAAAACGGCTTTTCGGTACAGCTGGTGGCTGCCGAGCCTATGGTGATAGTACCCGTGGCCATGACGTTCGACGAGCGCGGCCGCCTCTGGGTGGCGGAAATGACAGGGTACATGCCGGATACGGTAGGCACCGGCGAAGATGCCCGTAACGGTCAGATCGTGATACTGGAAGACACCACCGGAGACGGCGCCATGGACAAGCGCACCGTTTTCCTGGACTCGCTGGTGCTGCCAAGGGCGCTTTGCATTGTAGGCAATGGCATACTGGTAGCGGAACCGCCCAAACTCTGGTATTATGCCTTTGATGGCGACCGGCCCGGTAAAAAAACACTGGTAGACTCCCTCTATACCGTGGGCGGTAACGTAGAACACCAGCCCAACGGCCTGGTGCGCGCCATGGACAACTGGATATACAACGCCAAGTCAGACAAGCGCTACCGCTTTGACAGGGGGCGCTGGCTGAAAGAAGACACGCACTTCCGGGGGCAGTGGGGTATTTCGCAGGATAACTATGGACGGCTGTTTTACAACAACAACTCCGAAAACCTGCTGGGCGATTATTTCAGCGCCGGCCTGGGCGCCGGCAATCCCAACCAGCGCAAGGTAGACGGCTTTGACGAAAATATTGTGCCTGACAACAAGGTGTACCCGCTCCGCCCCAATACCGGCGTAAACCGCGGCTATATGAAAGGCGTGCTGGACGATAGCTTGCGCCTTGTCAATTTCACCGCTGCCTGCGGCCCGCTGGTGTACCGCGGCGGCCTTTACGGGCAGGGCTTTGAAGGCAATGCCTTTGTGGCCGAGCCCTCCGCCAACCTCATCAAAAGGAACATACTGGAAAACCAGGGATATAAGGTGAAAGGCCGGCAGGCGTACAAAGGCTGTGAGTTCCTGGCCAGCACAGACGAGCGTTTCCGGCCCGTTAATCTGCACCTGGGGCCGGATGGTACCATGTATGTGCTGGACATGTACCGCGGCATCATCCAGCATAAGACCTACCTGACGCCTTACCTGAAAAGCGAGATCGGAGAAAGGGCCCTCACCCAGCCGCTGAACTGCGGCCGCATTTACCGGGTGGTGCCCGCGGGTGTGAACCCCGGCCCGGTTAAGATTGAAGGAGACCTGGTGCCTTACCTCAAGCATCCCAACGGATGGGTGCGGGACAAGGCGCAGCAAATGATCGTAGACGGGCAAAACAGGCAGCTGGCGCCCGCCTTACGGGAACGGCTGCACGATGCGGCGCAGCCGCTGGCCGCCATGCATGCCCTCTGGGCGCTGGAAGGCCTGCACGCGCTTACGCTGGCGGACGTACTGCCCCTGCTGCGGCAACCTGACGCCACGCTGCGCAGCCAGGCCATTACAGTGCTGCCGGCGGTGATGAGCAGCGGCAACGCCAAAGAAATAGCTGCCGTGCTGGAGGATATGATGGCAGACTCCCTGCAGGCGCCCGTAGCCACCCTGGTGCTGCCCGCCTTGCGGCAGAAAGACGCGCCCGCCGCGGCGCGGCTGCTGCAGCAAGCCTGGCGCAGCTATCCCAACAACAGGGTAATGGCGGATGCCGTGATCAGTAATGTGAAGGATAAAGAAGCAGCGCTGCTTTCAGACATAGCGGCCTGGGACCCGGATACCAACCTGGTGATCCGCCGCCACCTGGACAAAGTACTGTCAGACATTGCCAACCGCCGTAAATCCCGCATGGACGACGCGCTGCTGAAAGAATACCCCCGTGGCAACCTCATTTTCAAAACGGTTTGCCAAACCTGCCATGGGGCAGACGGGGAGGGCATCCAGTCGCTGGCGCCCCCGCTCAACCATTCGGAGCTGGTAACGGGCAGAAAAGAAAGGCTGATAGCCATTGTGCTGTACGGCCTTACCGGCCCTGTAACGGTGAACGGCAAGCTCTACAAATCACCTGAGATCAACGGGGACATGCCCGGCATTATCAATAACGACGAGTTCTCTGACGGGGACATTGCCCAGTTGCTCAGCTTCATCCGCAATGCCTGGGGCAACAAGGCGGAGAAGATCACGGAAAAAGACATTCAATTAGTGAAGCAGAAGTATAAGGGGCGGGAGAGATCGTTTACGATGGAGGAGTTGAAATAGATAGCATCCTGACCTCACCAAATATGCCGTAAAAAATAAGACCGCCCTTGCAGATGCAAGGGCGGTCTTGTTATAAAGTTATGTTCCTTGTTTGCTATTCCAGGGCGCCGTTGTAGTCGGATTCCCTTAACGGAATTTTCCAGGTCCATTTGTTGTTTTCGGTCGGCTGAATGGTTTTTGCCAGGTCAGCAATGAAGTTGCCGCCGTTAGCATATTCCTTGCGTATGATCGGCTCGTTCCAGCGTTTCATATCAAACCAGTCAAAACCTTCGCCCCAAAGCTCAATGGCGCGGTAGGTCTTGATCTCGTTCAGCAGGTCTGTACCGGTTTTGGTGCAGGTATAGCTCGCATCGCGACCGGAGCCATTCGTAAGATCTACCAACAGTTGCTGAATTTCGGTAGCCGGTTCGTTCTGGAAGTATTTGGCTTCGGCTTCAATGAGGTACATTTCCGAGGAGCGGAAGTGATTCAGGTTACCTACGCCGGGCATGTCGTTAGCCTTTACCTTGAATTGCATATAGGCATACGCAGAGGCTGCCGGATCAAGAGCAGGGAAGAGTTGGAAAGCCCTGGCTTTCAGAGTTGCGCCGGCCAAACCGGTGTTAGTGTTGTAAGTATCGCCGGCCGGGTCAAGGAACAGGCCGCGGCGGATATCTGTAGCCGGTATCTTGTTGTATAACTCGCGGCTGATACATTTGGGATACGTTCTTACAGCAGAGGCAGTTGAGTTGTAAGCAATATACGCCTGGTAAGAGTAGAAGTACAGCGTTTCGTCAGACGCGCCATAGGTACTCCATATCCATTCTGCATTGGGAGTAGAGAAGCCAGCTTTGTAGTCAGCCACAGACATCAGCGGGAAGCCGGCCCTTGCTTTTACAGCATGGTCTTCCGCAGCCGGATAGTCCAGGCGGGTGAGCGCCGCACGGGCGTAGATGGCATGTGCCACGTTGATGTTCATTTCATGATTCTTCTCACGACTTTTGCCGGATTCGGTGAACAGTTTAATGGCTTCGTCCAGATCATCGTATACCCGCTTGTAAGTTTCTCCGAGGGTAGACAAAGGCAAGTCTCCGGTAGACTCATCCAGCCTCAATACCACGCCGCCGGTAGCCCCATTGTTGGAATCAGCCCACCTGTTACCATATAATTGTGATAACATAAAGTAGGAGTAGGCTCTGAAGGTTAGCGCCTGCGCCTTGATGAACTTCTTCTCTGTTTCAGGGCCTGAAGCGGCATCTATTTTATTGATTACAGCATTGGCATTGCCAATGATCTTGTAATAATAGTACCACGGGTAGTACAGGTAGATGCTGGTCACGTTTTCATTGAAGGTAGAATTGATGATAGCGGCCCAGCCGGGGAGGTTCACAAAGAAGTGGTTCCCGGGATAGTTACCGTAATACATCTTGATGGTGCCCTCGCCATTAAAGCCCTGGGAGCCCAGGTATTGCTGGGTCATCATTTTGGCAAGACCGTTCACTACCAGTTTGGCATTGGCCGTGGTCTCGAAAGCGGTTACCTCACCCACCTGGTCTGTAGGCTTGGTTTCAAGATAATCTTTGCTGCAGGAAGTTGCAAGCAATGCAGCAGACAGGATACCTATATTGACAATTTTTTTCATGTTTTTTCAAGTTTTTGTTATAAACCAACGGTTACACCGAATGATATTACCCGGGGTGTTACCCAGGCGTTTACGCTTCTGCCGTTAAACTGCTGCTGAGGGTTCATACCCTGCAGTTTAGTGAAAGTAGCCAGGTTTTCCACTCCTGCATTCAGCCTTACGGAACTGATGTCGATCTTATTCAACAGGGAAGAAGGCAGGTTGTAAGTAAGCGAAATGTTCTTGATCACCAGGTAAGAGCCGTTCTGCAGGTACTGGGAAGACATTACGTTGTTGTACTGACTCCTAGCAAAGTCCACTACAGGAATGCCTTTCGGATCTATACGGTTGGGAGAGGTTTCGGTCATACCGGCAGGAACACCATCCCATGCGCGCAAAAGGTCCTTGTGCATAGATTCGGGTGTACCGCTCATGGTTCTCAGGTCCAGGTAAGAATCGTCATAGATCTTGAAGTCGGTAGCATAAGTCATGAGGGCAGACAGCGAAAAGTTTTTATAGGTGAGTGCTGTACTGATGCCTCCGAACATTTTCGGCATGGGGCTGCCTACAAAATCACGCTTTGCATATGTGTGATAGGTAGTATAGTAGGTACCGTTGATGTTTACCAGGTATTTCAGGTGCTCACCTGTGGTTGCATCGGGCTTATAAGTGTCGGAATCCAATACATACAGGGAATTGCCTGTCATCTGGTCTACACCCGCAAACTGGTACGTCCACCAGTCATAGATACCGTGACCCACTGTGTACTTATAGTTGCCTTCAATGATGCCATTCTTGTTCTGTTCAGACAAACGAACGATCTCGTTTTTCATCCAGGTAGCGTTGGCGCCAACGTTCCATGTCCAGTCTTTTGTCTTCACTACATCTACGTCCAAAGACACTTCCAGCCCTCTATTGGATACTGAACCCACGTTCTGTCTCATAATAGCAGCAGCCTCGGCGGTAGATGTAGCACCGGCAGACAGCGGCAGGTTCACATCAAGCAGGAGGTTCTGTGAACGTTTGTCAAAGTACTCAACTGTCAGGTTGGCTCTGTTGAACAGGCGGGTTTCCAGGGCTGCGGTTACAGACGAAGAGGTTTCCCAATGCAGTGCTAAGGCAGAGAGCTGAGATTTGTAAAGAGCCGCTACGTTCGCGTTCTGGCCCAGCGTGTAGAGCGCCATATAAGGATACAGCACTGATGCGCCTACGCCTGCATCATTGCCTACTTCACCGTAAGACGCACGCAGTTTAGCATAGTTCACCACATTCGAGATGGGCTGGAAGAAGTCTTCTTTTGAGATTAACCAGCTACCACCCAGCGAAAAGAAGGTACCCCACCGGGCATCTTTGGAAAAACGGGATGTACCGTCTCTCCTGATGGAACCGTCGATGTAATACTTCTCATCATAGTTGTAACGGGCACGGGCAAAATATCCTTCAGTGCGGTAGTTGTGCTGGTAGTCCGTCAGGCGGGTAATAGCGGTGAAGTTGATCAATTCCAGTTGGTTGGCGAAAGTTTCGTTGGTTTTATAGCCATTAAGGTAATTGTAGTTATCATAAAAGTTCTCATGGCCTATCATCACATCCACATTGTGCCGGTTAATGGCCTTTGCCCAGGAAAGCAACTGCTGGGCCGTATAGTTCATGTAACGGTAATTGTTCCGCTCGGCCCGGCCCTTATTGCCTTGCCCATCGCCTATAACAGCATTGGAGTAGGTATGGTTATCACTGTTGCGGAGATTCAGGTCGCCTTTAACAGAAAAGGTAAAATCTTTCAGGAACTTTATGTCAAAATACACCTGTCCATTAATTGTATTCCGGTAAACTTTATCCTTGTTCAATTCGTTCTCCCAGATAGCATTGCGGCCTGGCAGCCAGCTCCTCGTGTTCGATCCGTCATCATACCGTTTCTGTCCCTCCTCATCCAGCACATATTCGCCAGTAGCCGGGTCGTGCAGGTGAACAGGGTAGATCGGAGCGGCGCTCCTTGCAAAATTGAAAGGGCTTACAATAGAGCCTGCGCTGCCGGTACCGCCGGGCAGACGATCAGACTGCTGGTGAGAACCGGCCAGGTTAAAGCCATACTTCAGCCAGTCTTTGGCCTGAAGGTCCGCATTAATGCGCCCGGTAAATCTTTTATAATTCGAGCCTTTCAGATAACCCTTTTCGTCCAGGTAACCTACTGAGTAGTACAGGCTGCTCTTGTTGCTATTGGAGCGGCCGCTGATGGAATAGTCCTGGCGGTGTCCCTGTGTTTCAATATCGTTGAACCAGTTCAGATCGTTCAGGTACCCGGGCCTGATCCTCGCGTCTGCCACTAACTTGCCATTAGCATCGAACAACTGGTCATTTGGTTTGTCGTAGATATTTAATGTCAGGTAGTTGTCTATGAGGCTTTCCGTTGCTTTGGCACCGGCTACTTCCTTGTTGGGATAAGTAGCAGGGTTGTTGGTCATAAGGGAATTACGGTAGCCTTTCCACATGGTTTCCATAAACTCCTGCTGGTTCATTACATTATATTCCTTGACACCACGGCTGTAGATGCCCTGGTTAGCTACCACGGTAATGCCTGCATCACCGGCCTTGCTGGCCCGCTTGGTGGTTATAATGATCACGCCGTTGGAAGCCCTGTTCCCATAAAGAGCTGAGGCGGCCGCGTCTTTCAATACGGAGATGCTGGCAATGTCATTGGGATTAAGGTCAGAAATATTGCCACCAAAAAAGACCCCATCAATCACATAGAGGGGTGAATTATCCCCATTTATAGAGCTCATACCGCGTATGCGGATGGCGGGCTCAGAGCCGGGCTGACCAGTGGTGTTGTTTACCTGGATACCGGCGGCACTACCTTCCAGTGCTCCCAGCACGTTGGTGATGGGCCGCTTCTCGATATCCTTGGCCGCCACCGAAGTTACAGACCCCGTAATGGATTCTTTTTTCACCTTGCCATAGGCCACTACCACTACTTCGCTCAGCTCGTCAGTAGTAGCCTCCAGGCCAATGTCTACCAATGTTGCGTCTCCTACTGTGATGGTTTTAGTGCCAAACCCGATTGAACGGAACAGCAGCACGCTGCCGCCGGGGGCCTTGATGATGTACCGGCCATCGGCATCGGTTTGAGTACCGGTAGTGGTACCCTGAATAATTACGGATACGCCGGGTATGGGCGTTCCATCCAGAGAGTTCGTAACTCTACCCGTAATTCTTTTGTCCTGACCAAATACTACAGTCACCTGCAGCAGAGTCAACAAGAAAAAACCAAGTAACTTTTTTCTCATGTAGATTTAGATTTTAAATATAAAAAAACTCGACCCAAAGACTTATTGTTGGAACTTAAGATTTAGATTTATATTCAGGTACAGGCAGGCTACAGGCCCACAATTTCCGTTAAAGAACAGGTTAAAACTTGGATGGATTCAGTATAAACTTTACGAGAGGAGATCGGGTCAGGGAAATAATCGCTTACTATCGATCCGGCAAGGCTCTAAAGCATATAACTAAATAGATTTTGATGTCAATAAATTTGATGTAACTCTCAGACACGGCAAGCTACCGGACTTCGATTCAGATTTGTTAATACGATTCAGATTCTGTTTGTTATCTCATAGTATAATTTGCAGTACGTTGTAACTGATATATAGCGTAAAGATAAAGGTTTATTTGTTTCAGCCATAAAAAAAATTTATGGATGGCTGCTATTTACACGCCCTTCAGGATTGTGCATTGTATAATATTCCGGGTTGTAAGTGTTATATATATTTGGATAATGTATTATCTATTAAAATGAAGATTATCTGCAATATCCGATAAACTAACCATGTGAAAGGTTTAAGAGAGAAGGAACGTATGACCGTACCAGTTACCGGAGGGCCGTATTGTGGGAGCGGATGTTTGCATGGGAGCGCCTGCCCGATGGCATCAAGGTTTAATCTTTCCTGAAAGCGATCTTGTCACCGTACTTGATCTTCTGCTTGTCTACATACCCCGCGTTCACCTCCACCACATACTGTGCCTTTTTGAAAGAAGGCAGGCTTTCTTCAGACAGGGGCGTGGCGTATTTCTGGATGGAAACGATCTCCATGTTCTGGTCTATATACAGGATGTCAAGCGAAATGTAGGTGTTCTTCATCCAGAAGCTCTGTTCTTCGGGGGCGGGAAAAATGAAGAGCATGCCCAGGGTGTCTGCCATGCTTTTGCGGTCCATCAGGCCGCGGGCCCTTTCATCGTCTGTTTCCGCAATTTCTATGCTGATGGTGCTGATGGTATCACCTTTCTCTTTGCTGATGAAGGAGAGTACGCCTTCTTTCCGGAACTCGGGGCCGCTGCCGGCGGGAGCGGAGGGGATGGTGCTCACTGTGGCGGCGGTGTCCGCACTGCCTGCGGGCTGCCGGCCGGGCTGGTTTTGACAGGAAGAAATGTACAGGCTTGCGAAGATGGCCAGCATGATCTTGACATTCATAGTTTTTCTCGCTTTTGAGGGATGAAGATAGGGAAACTAATATGATTACCCCTTCAGCCCATCAGTTCTTCTTCGGAAAATTCCACGCCGGAGTAGTCTTTTACTTCGTTGTACACCGTATCCCGTTCTACCGGTATTCTGCCGGCCTGCCTGATGAGCATGGCCAGCTGGGCGGTGTTCATGGAAGGCGATTGTTCTTCGGAACCGGCCATGGAGTATATTTTGGTAGTATCGTCAATGGTGCCGTCCAGGTCGTTCACGCCAAAGGAAAGCGCGAGCTGGGCGGTGTTCCTTCCCAGCATAGGCCAGTAGGCCTTCAGGTGCGGAAAGTTGTCCATATACAGGCGGCCTACCGCGTACATTTTCAGGTCTTCTATGATGGTAGATTCAGGGATATGGGCCATCTCGTTGTCTTTATTCCTGAATTTGAGGGGGATGAAGGTGTTGAAGCCGTTGGTCTCATCCTGCAGGCTGCGCAGCCTTTCCATATGGTCTACGCGGTGCCAGTATTGTTCTATATGGCCGTACAGCATGGTGGCGTTGGTGACCATGCCCATGCCATGAGCGGTTTTGTGAATGTGCAGCCAGCCGTCCGCATCCACCTTGTCGTGGCAGATCTGCACGCGGATGTCTGGATGGAAGATCTCCGCGCCGCCGCCGGGGAGCGACTGCAGGCCGGCTTCATGCATCATGCGCATGCCTTCTTCCACGCTTACCTTGGCCTTGCGGAACATATAATCCAGCTCCACGGGGGTGAAACCCTTGATGTGCAGGCCGGGGCGGTGCGCCCTGATGCGGCGCATCAGTTCCATAAAGAAGTCCAGGTTCATTTTGGGATGCACGCCGCCTACAATGTGTACCTCGGTAACGGGTTGATCATCGTACTTCTTCACAATGTCCAGCATCTCGTCAATGCTGAGTTCCCAGCCTTCTTCGCGGTTTTTATAGAGCCTGGAGTAAGAGCAGAATTTGCAGGTGAACACACAAACGTTGGTAGGCTCAATATGGAAATTGCGGTTGAAATAGGTTTTGTTGCCGTGTTTTCTTTCCCTCACGTGGTTGGCCAAAGCGCCTAGCAGCCCGATATCTCCTTTCTCGAAGAGCGTGATGCCGTCTTCCTGCGTGAGCCTTTCCTGCTGTAGTACCTTGTCGGCTATCCGGCGTAGATTCCCGTCCAGGGAAGGGGCGGCCAATATGGTTTGCAATCCGGGTCTCAGTGCGTTAGTCGTCGTCATTTTGCTTTCACTATTTTATAAGTCCTCACCTGTTGGCTGTAAAATAACTTTACAAAGTAAACACCATTTGCCGCATTTACCAAATCAATTGTAGTGCGGTTGCCGCTGCGCACAACGGGTTGTACCTGGTGCACAAGGCGGCCCGCGGCGTCATATATGGCAATGCCCCGCAGGTCTTCCGGCCAGGTTTTGAACTCGATGTAAAACTGCCGGCTGAAGGCGTTGGGCCAGATGAGAATGCCCTGCTCGTTGAGGGTGGCGTTGATATCTTTCTTTACAATATTGATATCGTCTATATAAACATTGTTTTCGTAGTTGGACGTGTTGCGGAACACCACCCTGAATGGCTGATGATAGATGAAGGGGGTGAGGTCAATGGAGTCTGTACGCCATTCCGTAGCGGTGGGTACGAACTCCTGCCCGGTGGGAGACTGGCGGGTGATGAGGCTGGCGCCCCATTTTTTATAGCCGGTGGGTATATAGGTTTGTCCGCAATCCGTGGTGAGCAACACTTCCAGCGTATCCCAGGGGTTGCCGGCCGTGCCGGTAGATGTAACGGTGGCGGCTGCCACATCAAACCGCAACATCACTGAGTCCGCCGTGGTTGCATCTATTACAGGCCCCAGCAGATCGTCCTGCTGGCCGTTGGTGGCATAGCCGAGGTTGCGCATCACAGCAGCGCTGCTGCTGCCTTTGCTGCCGGTAACGCCTCTTTCCCAGGTGAAGCTGCGGTCAGGGTTGCGCAGGCTGAAACCGGCGGGCGGGAAGGCGCCGTTTTCAAAAGTTTCCCGGAAGGGGAAGCCGGACTCCTGGTAATAACTGAAAGCCACGGTGGTGGTATCGTTGTCCGGCTGCTCGTCTGCCGTGCCGTTGGGCAGGCGGGTGTATACTTTCAGGCTGGAAATGCCTTCTCCCGCCTGGAAGCCGGGCAAGGTTACGCTGGCCTGCTCCAGGGAGGCCAGGTTACCCGTCCAGTTATAGTTCACCGGCGTGGCGCCGTTGATGGTGTATTGAATGGTGACCTGCGTGAGCGCATTGGCGCCGCGGTTTTTCAGCGTTACCACCGGTGTTTGGGGGGCCTGGCAAAGGTAACCTTCCGGCTGCTGCACGGCGGCAATGCCGGCGTCATGCGTTTTGAGCGTTACGGGCTGGCAGCCGTTGGAGCTTAGCAGGGATACGCGTTGCGCATCCAGCGCATTGCGCATGCGGTCTGTTTGCCCGGTGGTGAACAGGTACATGCAGGCATCGTTCACATAATCCATGTAGTTCATGAACATTACGCCGGGGGCGGCGGGGCTGCAGGCGTCTGTGAGCGGGTAGGTGGGGCAGCTGTAGTTCTGGCCGCCCTGCAGCGGGGTGTCAGACACCCCGTCGTCCTGGGTGCAGGCGCCGTTATCATCGCCCCAGATGTGCCGTAACCCGAAATAGTGACCAATTTCATGGGTGAGCGTGCGGCCCAGGTTAAAGGGGGCCTGCGCGCTGCCGGTATTGCCGAAGGCGCGGTAATGTACCACCACGCCGTCTTCATCCGCCGGGAATATATTGCCGGGCGGGGTGGCCACGCCCAGGTAGTTGTCTGACAGCACGCACACCCAGATGTTGAGGTAACGGGTGCCGTCCCAGCCTTCCGTGCCGCCGGTGGCGCTGTGTTTTACGTTACGGGCGGCGCCGTCTATGGCAAACGAGGCATGGGTGGTAGTGGTGCGGGTAATGCCGGAGGTAGGGTCTCCGGAAGGGGAGCGCACGGCCAGGCAAAATTCCAGTTCCGCATTGCCGATCAGGCTCTGCCAGGCGGCGGGCACCTTATTGATGTCTGTATTCTGGGCAATATAGTCCAGATTGAGACTGGCTACCTGGTTCCATACCTGCTGGTCTGTTACCTGCGTAGGGTCTGGCAGCACAATATGCACCACCACGGGAATGGTAACGCGGGGATTGACCCTGAAAAACCGGCTGTCTGGCCTGGCTTTCAGTAACTGCTGCTCCACGGTCTGCAATTTTTTTGCCAGCGCGGGCCGGCTGCCCAGTTGTTGTTGTAAAGCCACTTCGGTGCCGCATTTCCTTTGGGCGGCCGCACTCAGGCAGGCCACCATGCAGAAAATGATCAGGGTAGAACTACGCAAATTAAGGAGCATTATAGGTTATAGTCAGTATTCAGCACGGTCCGCACATTTATCTGTGCTGTAAATGTACTTACAGCCGGTGAATTGTTTCAAAAATTTCGATCAGGGGCCTTTTTTTCCGGATGATCTCCCTTTTGGCCGGTTCATTGTCAGCACGTTCCTTAACTGGATAATTTAAGGAAGGCCGTCAGCTCAGGGCGCCGGCAATGCAGCCGCACATCAGGCAGGCAATTGTACCGCCAATGAGCGCTTTTACGCCCAGCTCTGTAAGGTTACGGCGCTGGTTGGGCGCCAGTTGGCTGATGCCGCCTATCTGGATACCAATAGAGGCAAAGTTCGCAAAACCGCAAAGTGCGTACGTGGCGATCAGCAGGGACTTCGGGTCCTGGATCACCTGGGCGTCTTTCATTCTGCCGAGCGATTTGTAGGCGATGAACTCGTTGAGCACCGTTTTTTCTCCCAGCAACTGGCCCACGGCCAGCATATCCTGCCGGGAAACGCCTATGAGCCAGGCAATAGGGGAGAACACGTAACCCAGTATCATTTCCAGGGACAGCTCCTTGTACCGCCCGCCGCTCATGGCGGCAATCTGCGGGTTGATGGCCGTCTGGTCTCCCGCCCAGCCCAGTATGGCATTGGCCACGTACATGAGGGCGGTGAACACAATGAGCATGGCGCCTACGTTCACGGCCAGCTTCAGCCCGTCTGTGGTGCCCAGGGAGAGCGCGTCCAGGAAGTTGTCTCCCAGTTTTTCCCGGGGTACCTGCAGGTCTTTGGAGATCAGGTGTTCCTGCGTTTCGGGGAACAGGATCTTTGAGCATACAATGGCGGCGGGGGCGCTCATAATGCTCTGGCTGAGCATGTGCAGGGCAAAATACTCCTGCTGGCCCACATCCGGCCCACCCAGCATACCCACGTAGGCGGCCAGCACGCTGCCGGCGGTATTGGCAAAACCGCCTACCATGATGCAGAGTATTTCCGAGCGGGTCATTTTTTCCAGGTAAGGCCGTATCATCAGCGGGGCCTCGGTTTGGCCCAGGAAGATATTAGCGGCGGTAGACACGCTTTCCGCGCCCGAAATACGCAGTTTGTTGAGCAGGTAGGCAAAAACGTACACTATTTTCTGAAGGATGCCCAGGTAATAGAGAATGGAGGAGAGGGCGGCAAAGAAAATGATGTTGGGCAGTACCTGCACGGCAAAAATATACCCCCAGGTACCAGTGTAGTCCGCCAGGCCTTCAAACATAAATTCTGTACCCTTGTGGCTGATGTTGATGAGGTTCACAAAGGAGCTGGACACGGCGGAGAGCGTGTTCCGGAACACATCAGGCGTACACCAGCGGGCGTACACGGAGATGGTGAGCAGTACGCAGGCGGCCAGTATGGTCCACTTCAGCAGTTCTATATGCCGCTTCTGCAGCACTTTGATCATGGCCACAATGGGTACCAGGCCAAGGGTGAAGGCAATAACGGGGAAGGGGTACTCCCGGCTGCGGACTATGCCGAAGAAGAAGCCTGCCAGCGCCGCAATGGCCAGTGCCCAGCTGAGGGCGTCTGGCGGGGCGCCGAAGCCTTCCCGCATTTTGCGGCGCAGGCGGTTTACGATGAATACGGCTATCATGATGCCGAACAGCAGCCAGAAAACCGGCTGCCCGCCCACCTGGGTGTTGAGCACGCCAAGGGCAAACATGATCTGGGCGCAAACCCCGATCCCTACCAGTTTCCAGCTAATGGCCCGCCGGTTGTTGCTGAGCAGGTAACAAACCATGATAAGAAAGAACATGCCCAGCGTACCGCGAACAATATTTTCCCAATGTAACATGATAGTGATCGATTTATGTGGCAAAATAAGGGAATATGTTCATATGAGCGCGCGAAGGGCCTAAAAAAGCGCGGGGGCGGGCCTGGTTGCGGTGACATGTAAACGAAAATTATTAATTGTATATTTGGCGTATACATTCCCCGATGCCTGTATGAAGCCGATCTTGTACCTGTGCTTATTGTTCCCGTTCCGCTTGTTGGCCCAGCAGCCCGGCTTTGTTGCGCCCGATACCGTTTGCGTAAATACGGAGATCTCCTTACAAAATACCGTTGCCGGCGCCGGCTCTTATTTCTGGAATTTCTGCTCCGGGAACGTGTATAATCCCCCTGAACTGCAAAACCTCGGTAACCCCGGCGGATTACTGAACACACCCGTGCATACCGTTATTGCGAAAGATGGGAATGATTACTACGTTTTCCTGGTAAACAATACAGACCAGCGGCTCGTAAAACTTGCATTCGGCAGCAGCCTGCTGAATGCACCGTCAGCATCGTACGTGCCCGGTGTCACCATTACCCGGAGCGGGGAGGGGATACAGTTGATTGAAGATGCGGACGGCTTTCACCTGGTCATTGTGGGCGGCACCGTTGCGCAAGGCCCTGCGGTGATGAAGGTAGATTTTGGCGCCAGCCTTTCCAACCCGGTGCCCACCGTCACCAACTGGGGCAACATAGGTAATATGGCGTACCCGAACGACCTTTTCACATTTGAAGAAGGCGGTGTGTTTTACGGATTTACGGTCAATTTTGAAAACAATACCATCACCCGGCTCAGGTTTGGCGCTGATCTGAATGCCACGCCCACGGGTGTGAACCTGGGCAGCTTTGGTCTGCTAGACAGGCCCGCGGGGCTTTATGCCATAAAAGAAAACGGCTCCTGGTACGTGTTTGTGGTGAACGAGCGCAGCCACAAGCTGGTGCGGCTCGATTTCGGCACCAGCCTCCTGAATACGCCTGCAGCGGTAGACCTCGGCAATGCCGGCGGCCTCCTGCGGCACCCGCGCGATATTACTTTTGTGAGGGAATGCGGGCAAACCATAGCCCTGGTGCTGAACGGCTCTGAACCGCATGTGCAGCCCCCGGTCAATAAGCTGGTGCGGCTGGACTTCAGCGGCGGTATTACCAGTAACATGGTAGCCGAAGACCTCGGTAACCCCGGCGGTATCCTGAACTTCCCGGTATCGCTGTCTGCGCCTTTCCGTGTCAATAATGACCTGTACGCTTTTGTTCCCAACGTAACCGGCAACAGCCTGGCGCGCGTTTCTTTCCGGTCTTGCACAGACGCCAGCGTACCCTCTTCCACCAATGCCACACCGCCCGCCTTTTCATATGCCCGGGCCGGAAAATATACTGTAACCCTTATTACGGACGAAGGCACGCCTGACCAGCAAAACTTCTGCAAAACAATAGTAGTGAAAGCCCCGCCGGTTGTTGACCTGGGCGTAGACAGGTCTGTATGCTCCGGCCAGGAGATAGCGCTGGATGCCGGGGATGGTTTCAGGGCCTATTCCTGGAGCACGGGCAGCCAGGCGCAAAAGATCTCCGCGGGTACTACCGGCACTTATTCCGTTACCGTCAGCAATGGCGCCTGCACGGCTTCTGACGAAGTGGGGCTCACTTTTTTCCCGGCATTTACCGTTGGCGCAGCCGTTACGCCGGTAGATTGCAACCATCCGGACGGCAGCGCCGTGTTGCAGGTCAGCGGCGGTACCGCGCCTTTCAGCTATGCGCTGAATGGAAATACGCCCGTAGCATCGGGCACCTTCAATGCCCTGCCGGTGGGTGACCATTCCGTGCTGGTGACAGACGTAAACGGTTGCGCGGTCACGCATCCGTTTGCCGTAACGGAAGATGCCGCCAGCATGTTGCAGACGGCTTATTCAAAAGCGGACCCTTCCTGCATGGGGCTTGCTGACGGTGCAATTGAGCTGACGGTAACGCAGGGCGTGCCGCCCTTCGAATATGCGCTGGAGAACAGCCCGTTTCAGGCAGACGGGAATTTTACCGGTCTTTCTGACGGCGCCTATAAGCTCTACATCCGCAACGGAGTGTGTCTTGACAGCCAGCAGGTGACCCTGAAAAGCCCGTTGGCCATTACAGCGGTGTTAACCACAGAGAACGAGGTCTGCAGCAGGGGCAACGGCACGGCTGAAATAAGGCTTTCTGGAGGAACGCCGCCTTATACCATCCGGTGGAACGGGAATGAGACCAATCTCCCGCAATGGCAGTCCCTTGGTGCCGGCGCTTATTACGTAACCGTTGAAGACCAGAACGGCTGCGGTGAAACCAGAGACTTCCACATCGGGAACGTAGATATACCGCGGGTAAACATCCTTAACAACGATACCACCATCAATATTGGCGAAGAGCTGGTACTGCAGGCAGAGAATGCGCCAGATTACCAATGGCAGCCGCTGGACGGATGGCTTAGCTGCCTGGACTGCGCCACGCCAGTGGCCAGGCCCTTGCGGGAAACCCGGTATATTGTGCGCACAGTGACGGGGCAGAACTGTATCAATGCTGATACGGTGCTGGTAAAAGTGTCTTACCACCGCTCTTTCCAGATGCCGAATGCGTTTACCCCTAATGGCGATGGGGTGAACGATTTTTTCAGGCCGGTTTCCAAAGGGGTGATCGTGTACAACATGCAGATATACAACCGATGGGGCCAGTTGATATACCAGGGCACGCAACCTAAAACGGGTTGGGATGGCAAGCTCAACGGGGTGCCGCAGGAGGCGGGCACTTATGTTTATTTTATACAATATGGTTTCTGGGGCAATGAAGGAGATGTACAGCTGAACAGTAAAAAGGGAACTTTTACGCTGTTGCGGTAGCCATTGCCGTCCAATAAAAAAGCCGCCTCATATGAGGCGGCTTTTTCTGTATGGTACCTTTATCAGAGGTTTGCCTGTATCTTTTTGTCGAGCACTGCCTTGGGCACTGCGCCTACCTGCTTGTCAACCACCTGGCCATTCTTGATGAACAGGATGGCAGGAATGCTGGTAATACCGTAGTTCATGGAGATCTGCGGGTTATTGTCCACATTCACTTTCCCGATGTTCACTTTACCATCGTAGTCTTTAGACAGTTCCTCGATCACCGGGCCAATTGCACGGCAGGGACCGCACCATTCTGCCCAAAAATCCACCACGGTCAGTTTGTCCGAGTTCAGTACGGTGGTTTGAAAGTTCGCATCTGTGAATTCTAAAGCCATTTTTATAGATTTAAAAGTTTATAATTTTGTTAAATGATTGGTTTTTAATGGTTTGATCCTTGGTTTGTATCCGCATCGCTTTGCAATATATACAAAAACCAAACCGGTGTAAAAGTACTGCTTTTTTGACACGCCTACTTATTGATTGTGTCAATATAGATATCGATATCCGGCTGATTCTCGAAGAACTGCGCCAGTTCGTCATTCATTTCGATATGCCGGTTAAAAGTGTGCAGTTTTACCTGCAGCTCTTCCTGCTGGTCTATCAGTTGCATCAGTATTTCGCACTTGCCGGGGTATTTGGCGGAATTGTCCGCCAGGAAGTCGATTACTTTTCCCGTAATGAACTGCGGCTGGGTGATCAGGCATAGCTTGCGGGTATGGGTGCGTTTCACTTCCTGCAGCAGTTGCATGCTTTGCACCTTGAACTCGTATTCGTTCTCGTTGAACCGCCTCGGTTTGAAGGCGCCGTTCACATACAGGCAGATGCCCTGCTTGAAGTGGGTGGTAAACCGCAGATAGTCTTCGCTCCAGAGGGCAAACTCGAACTTGCCGGTATAGTCTTCCAGCGTCATGATGCCAAACTGCTTGTTGTTCCGCGAAATGCGTTCCACCGCGCCGGTAACATATACGGCCATGCGGAAAGAACGTTCCTTGCCCTTGTTGTTATCCGATGGGGTGCTGATCTGCGTCTGGTATTCCAGCACTTCCGCAATGGTTGACATGTTGTAGTATTTCAGCTCAAACTTGTAATCGTCAAGCGGGTGGCCGGAAATATAAATGCCGGTAATATCCCGCTCATTGTTGAGCTTGATGCTCAGCGGCCAGGGGTCGCAGGCAGGGATTTTCGGCGGGAGTATTTCGGGCATCAGTTCGTCTCCAAAGAGGCTGCCGGCGTTCTGGCTGCCGGCCTGGGCCTGCTGCCCGAATTTGATCACTTTTTCCAGCCCGTTGGTATGATCCCCGTCCGGCTTGTGGAAGTACTGGGCGCGGTGCAGCTCGGGGAAGCAGTCCAGCGCGCCAGACATGGCCAGCGCCTCCATGGATTTTTTGTTCACGGCCCGCTGGTTCACACGTTTGACCATATCAAACACGCTGGGGTAGGCGCCGTTCTTTTCGCGTTCTTCGATAATGCTTTCAATAGCGGCCTCGCCCACGCCTTTCAGGCCTGCCAGCCCGAAGCGCACCTGGCCGCGTTTATTCACGGCAAAACCCTTGTAAGACTCGTTCACATCAGGCGGCAATACGTCCAGCCCCATGCGTTTACACTCCTCCATAAAGAAGGTGATCTTTTCCAGGTTGCTGGCGTTGTTCAGCACGGCGGCCATGTATTCGGCAGGGTAGTGGGCCTTGAGATAGGCGGTCTGGTAGGCCACAAAGGCGTAACAGGTGGAGTGGGACTTGTTGAAGGCGTAAGATGCAAAGGCCTCCCAGTCTGTCCACACCTTGTCACACATCTTGAGATCGTGCCCGTTGGTTTTGCAGCCTTCCATGAACTGGGCTTTCATTTTGTCCAGCACGGCCTTTTGTTTCTTACCCATGGCTTTACGCAGGATGTCTGCGTCTCCTTTGGAGAAGTTGGCCATTTTCTGGCTGAGCAGCATCACCTGTTCCTGGTATACGTTGATACCGTAGGTTTCCGCCAGGTATTCCTCCATCACCGGTACGTCGTAAGTAACCGGTTCCAGGCCGTGTTTACGGCGTATGAAAGTGGGGATGTACTCCAGCGGGCCGGGGCGGTACAGGGCGTTCATGGCAATGAGGTCGGCAAATTTGTCCGGCTTCAGCTCCCGGAGGTATTTCTGCATGCCGGGACTTTCAAACTGGAAGGTGGCGTTGGTTTCCGCCTTCTGGTACAGCTCAAAGGTCTTGGGGTCATCCAGCGGAATATCGTCTATGATGATGTCTATGCCATGGTTCTTTTTGATCATTTCCAGGGCGCCTTTGATGATGGTAAGGGTTTTGAGCCCGAGAAAGTCCATCTTGATAACGCCGGCGCTCTCAATCACGTTGCCTTCAAACTGGGTCACCAGCAGGTCCGAGTCTTTTGCCGTGGTAACGGGTATCAGTTCTGAAAGGTCTTTGGGGGCAATGATGATGCCTGCGGCGTGAATGCCTGTATTGCGCACGGAGCCTTCCAGTACGCAGGCCTCCCGCAGCACTTCGCCCTGGAGGTCTGCGCCCTTGATCAGCTCGCGGAGCTTTTTGACGTTTTCCAGGTCTTCCGCGGCCAGGCCTTCTTTTTCGGCCAGGCTCTTTTCCCCGTCTAGCGGGGCGTTGAAGATGCGGCCCAGCTGAATGCCGGGTTTGTCAGGCACCAGTTTGGCCAGGGCGTTGGAATCTTGCAGGGGCAGGTCCATTACGCGGGCCACGTCCTTGATGCTCATTTTGGCGGCCATGGTACCGTAAGTGATGATCTGCGCTACCTGTTGTTTGCCGTATTTGTCTACTACGTAATCAATTACCTTTTGCCGGCCTTCATCGTCAAAGTCCGTATCAATATCGGGCATGCTCTTACGCTCGGGGTTGAGGAACCTTTCGAACAGCAGGTCATACTTGATAGGGTCAATATTGGTGATGCCGATGCAGTAGGCCACCGCGGAGCCGGCGGCGGAACCGCGGCCGGGGCCTATGAACACGCCCAGGTCACGGCCGGCCTTGATGAAGTCGGATACAATGAGGAAGTAACCGGCAAATCCCATGTTCTCGATCACGTTCAGCTCAAAGTTGAGCCGTTCTTCAATTTCAGCCGTTATTTCCGCGTAGCGTTTGTGGGCGCCTTCCATGGTCAGGTGGCGGAGGTACTGGTCTTGCGTAAAAAACTCCGGAGGAATGGGGAAGTTGGGCAGCAGAATGTCCCGCTTGAGGTCCAGCAGCTGCACCTTGTCCACGATCTCGTTGGTATTGTCTATAGACTCCGGCAGGTCATGGAACAGTTGCGACATTTCCTGCGTGTTCTTGAAATAGAACTGGTCGTTATAGAACGCAAAGCGTTTGTTCTTTACGCTCACATCATCGTCAGAAAACTCTTTATTGGTAGGCGTGCTTTTCTTTTCGCCGGTGTTGATGCAAAGCAGGATGTCATGCGCGTTGGCATCTTCCTGCTCCACGTAGTGGGAGTCATTGGAGGCAATGATCTTCACATTGTACTTGCGGGCAAATTTTACCAGCGATTCATTGACCGTGATCTGCTCCGGTATGCCGTGACGCTGCATTTCCACGTAAAAGTCTTCCCCGAAAATATCCAGCCACCATTTAAATTCCTTTTCGCCGGCTTCTTCTCCGTGTTTCAGGATGGTTTTGGGCACGGATGCGCCCAGGCAGCAGGTAGTGGCAATGAGGCCTTTATGGTATTGCAGGATCAGCTCCTTGTCAATGCGGGGATATTTGCCATACAGCCCTTCAATATAACCGATGGAGCAAAGTTTGATGAGGTTGCGGTAGCCTTCGTCATCTTTGGCCAGCAGCACCTGGTGGTAGCGGATGTCTTTTTCTTCGCGGGTAAACTGTCTTTTATGGCGGTTTTCTACCAGGTAGAACTCGCAGCCCACAATAGGCTTTACTTTCAGGCGTTTATCTTTAGGGTCTTCCGGGTTCAGCTTGTGGTTATATGCTTCTGCAACAAACTGGAAGGCCCCGAACATGTTGCCATGGTCTGTAATGGCAAGGGCCGGCATATTGTCCGCTATGGATTTCTTGTAGAGCTGCTTGATGTCTGCAGCCCCGTCCAGCAGCGAAAATTGCGTGTGTACGTGCAGGTGGGAGAATTTCATCGTTCGCTTCTTAAAATCGGTTAATTACATCGTGTAGCAAGTAACAAAAATCGACTTTTTTTTTATATTGCAGGCATTTTAAAATCGTGCAAATGACCAGAAGACCCGGAAAACCATATCTTGCCTTACCACTGGCGGCGCTGCTCTTCGGAAGCTGCGCCCTGCTGAAGCCGCAGCAGCAAACCGTAGCAAAGGAAGAAGCGAAACCGGCAGGGGATATTGAGTTTATAGATGGCATTGCCATTGCGCGGGACGGTAAAACTTCAAAGCATGAGTACAAAGGCCGCAACACCACGGTAAAAGACGTGCCCTTCTCGGTGAACGGTATTGAGAACGCCCGGCCCTGGCAGTTCAAGTACGCGCAACTGCTGGACCTGCCGGTAGAAGATGTGGTGAACGAGAAGCTGTACGGTTTTATTGAAGAATGGTGGGGCACCCCGTACCGCCTGGGCGGCAGCTCCAAAACAGGCATTGATTGTTCCAACTTTGTAAATACGTTAATGGGCGCCGTGTTCCAGGTATCCCTGGCCGGCAATTCCATACAGCTGTATAGCCAGGTGCAGCACCTGAAAAAGCGGAAAGACCTGCAGCTTGGGGACCTGGTGTTTTTTGCCATCAACCGCCGGAAACGCATTTCACATGTAGGCATTTACCTTGAGAACGACCGTTTCGTGCATGCTTCTTCCAGTGCCGGGGTGGTGATCAGCGACCTTCGGGAACCGTACTGGGTGCGCTATTACGCGGGCGCGGGCCGTGTGAATTAAGATTATCTTTAATTTTATTACTTTTGGCCCTATGGGTTTCGATATTTCTGCCATTAACTTCCTGTTCCATACCCGAAAAAAGGACGTTCCGTTTACCAAAACATTAATGCTGGGCCGCCAGAGCTATCAACTGGATGAATTTGCTTTCAGAAAGTGTTTTGTGCAGAACGGGCGCCAGGCGGCAACAGCCACGGCCTTGCTGCAGGAAGACGGGGCGTACGTGGAGCCTTTCCTCCGCTACCTGGGCGCAGAAACGGTGCATAGCATGGACGCCTCTTCTTACGAGAACGCTACCCTCATTCACGACCTCAACCAGCCAATCCCCGCCGAATGGCGCCAGCAATATGACCTGGTAATAGACACCGGTACGCTGGAGCATGTATTCAACTTCCCCGTGGCCATTGCCAATGCCATGCAACTGGTGGCCGCTGGGGGGCATTATATCAGCATTACCCCTGCCAACAACTATTTCGGGCATGGCTTCTACCAGTTCAGCCCCGAGCTGCTGTACCGGGTGCTTTCCCCGGAAAACGGCTTCAGGGTGGAGCAGATGGTGTTTACCACCACCAGGCCTTTTACGGACTGGTACGAGGTACCGGACCCTAAAGAAGTGCGCAGCCGCGTGATCCTGGAGAACACCCGGCAATCTTACCTGATGACGCTGGCAAAGAAGCTGGCGGACCAGCCGCTGTTCCAGACCACGCCGCAGCAGAGCGATTATGAGCATATAGCCTGGCAGGAGCAGCAATCCCTGGCCGCGGCCGGCGGTAAGGGGCTGGTGCAGCAGCTGGCGGCAAAACTGCCGGAATCTGTAAAAGACCGTATCCGCCATTGGCGTACCGTACTCCGGGGCAGGCATTTCAGGGCCATGTTCCGCGAAACCGGCAGCGGGCGCCCGGATTTCTTCAGGAAAGTGAACCGCCCGGCATGAAGATAGCCCTCCTGTTCATCGGCACCGGCAAATACAGCATTTTCTGGGAAGGTTTTTTTACCAGCGCGGAACAGTATTTCATTCCTGCGGCACAAAAGGAATATTTTGTTTTTACGGACGATGCGGCGCTTCCGTACAAGAATGACCCGAAGGTGCATGTGTACCACCAGGAGCGCCTGGGCTGGCCGTATGACACATTAATGCGCTTCAGCATCTTCTACCGCGCTGAAAAAGCGCTGCGCGGTTTCGACTACATTTTCTTCTTCAATGCCAATGCGGAATTTATACGCCCCATCAGCGCGGGTGAAATATTGCCCGGCCTGGAGCATAACGGCCTTACGGTAGTATTGCACCCGGGGTATTACAACAAGCCCGCCGGCAAATTGCCCTATGAACGGTCCCGCAAATCCACGGCATTCATGCCCCGGAGCGGCCGGCAACAGTATTTCCAGGGCTGCCTGAACGGCGGCACGGGAGCGGCTTACATGCAACTGGTGGAAACGCTGATGAACAATACGCAGGCAGACCTGGACAGGGGGATCATTGCTGTCTGGCATGATGAGTCTCACCTCAACAGCTATATGGCCGGCCGGCATCCCAAGGTGCTCACGCCCGCTTATGCCTATCCTGAAGGCTGGGAGCTTCCCTTTACCCCCGCCATCAGCATGCGGGACAAAGCCCGTTTCGGCGGCCACGGCTTTATGCGGCAAATCGCACCGGAGCAGGAAAAGACCCTGCTGCAACGCGTCATCCGCAGGCTGAAACGCCTCTTTTCCTGCGTGCTCTTTCCGGCGCTTATTTTTTCTGCCAATACTTTCTGACAAGGGCCAGGCCTTTGTGCCAGCTTTCGGTTACATCCTGAGACCAGCCGAATACCAGGATGGGTAGCAGGAAAATGCCCGCAAATATGGCGGAGCGGAGAATTACGCGCAGGTAATGGTTTTCCGGCGTTACCAGCCAGGCGCATACCAGCCAGCCTGCAATGCCCAGCAGCACTACATAGAGCGTTTTCAGGGAGAAAGGCTGCATTTTATAGCGGCGCAGCAGAAAGGTGAAGCGGATAATGGTGAACACGCTGATGGCAATCAGCTGTGCAATGCCTGGCCCATTGATGCCCAGGGTTTTGATAAAGTAGTAATTGAGAGGGATGCTGAGGGCAATGAGCACCAGGTTGGACACAAAATCGAACCGCCACATGTCTGACGTGCCAATGATCTGCCCGTTTACGCCCGCGCCCAGCTCCACAATGCGCCCCAGGCCGTAGAAGAGTATAATGTACCGGCCGGTCCAGTATACCGGGTTGAGGTCAAGGATGTGATAGACGGATTCCAGGTTGAGCCAGATCAGCATAAAGATCAGGATGGAAAAGATCAGCATGGTCATGGAAGAGCGGGTGTAAATGCGCTGTATCTGTTCCATGTCCTTGTCTTTCCACGCCTTTGCAAGAATAGGCACGGCAATGGCTATCATGCTGCGCTGGGGTACCTGTATCACATTGCTCACGTACGTATTGAACTCCAGCACCGCCGTACCCACCAGGCCATTGGTGCTGGTGATGAGGATGGAGTCCAGGTTCTGCTGTACGGCCACAAATACGCTGCCGCCAAAGATCCACAGGTTAAAGGTGGTCATCCTGTACGCCAGCCGGCGTGTAACGCTGCTTGTTTTAAAGGAAAATTGCAGGGTGCGCTCTTTGCGCAGGTAAATGATCAGCGCAATAAAGATGACCGCATACAGGCAGGAAAACGCGTAAATGAACTGCACGGAAGAGAAAAGCCCCGCTACCATCAGCACAATCAGAATAGTGGTTACCGCGCGCAGTGTTACCTCTTTCAGGAATATGGGGAAAACGGAGCGGTAGTGGTTATAGCTGAAGTTCTCGAACAGCGTGAAGAGCATGTAAAAGAACGCAAAAGGGTAGAGGAGGTAAAAGTATTGGAGGAAGAGGGGGGCCAGCTGGTATTTGCGGTGTATCAATCCCTCAAATATGATGGTGCCGGCGGTTACCAGCAGGAAACCCACCATGCTCACGATCAGTACAATGCCAAAGAGGTCCCGCTGCTTCAGCGGCAGGTAATCCCGGTAATAAGGATAGAATTTGTTGAGCAGGGTGGCGGTGCCAAAGGAGGCAAAAGCATAAAATATAAGGCTGCTGCTGAAGAAGATACGGGTAAGACCATATACCTCCGCCGGCACAAATTTGTTGAAGAGCACCGCATTGAGCGCCCCTATCGCAAACCCGATATAGGTGACAACGGAAGAACGCAAACTCTGTTTTCTGATTATTCCCATATGTATTTCCGCATCGGCGCCGGATCTGGTGTTTTAGGCCTTATATAATGCTTTCAATGATAATAAGGGCGAAATTAAATATTTTTGCGACTTAAAATCTGTTTGTCATTGATCATTGTTCAACTCAAAGGCGGGCTGGGTAACCAGATGTTCCAATATGCGGCAGGGCGGGCGCTGGCCCTGCGCACGGGCGCCCCGCTGCTGCTGGATACCGGCAGCTACGAGCCCAAACAGGCCGGCATGTACGCGCTCAACGGTCTGCAAGTGCAGGCCGGCATAGCTGCACCTGCCGAGCTGCAGGCCTTTGAGCAGGGGGTGGCGGCAAAGGTGCTGAACAGGCTGCTGCCGCCCGCCATGCGCCGGGTATACCGGGAGCCGCATTTTCACTACGATGCCGCTTTTACCCGTATGCGCCCGCCTTTGTACATGAAAGGCTACTGGCAGAGCTGGAAGTATTTTAGGGAAGCGGAAGAGCCCGTACGCACGGATTTCAGGTTTGCCGGCGCTTTTTCCGCCGCCATAGAAGAAAAAGCGGCCCTGTTGGAAAGTACAGAGAGCGTAGCCATGCATTTCCGCCGGGGAGATTATACGCAGGAGATAACGGTCAATTACCATGGCATCTGCGGGCCGGCGTACTACAACAACGCCGTGCGGCAGCTGCCCGCCGGCATACAGTATTATATTTTTACCAATGACCCCGCCTGGGTGCGGGAAAACCTGCCCCCCGGCATATCCGCGGAGATATTGAGCGGCACGCTAAGCCATACGCAGTATGAAGACCTGTACCTGATGAGCCGCTGCCGCCACCAGGTGATCGCCAATAGCAGCTATAGCTGGTGGGCCGCCTGGCTGAACCCGTACGCGGCTAAAAAAGTGATAGCGCCCAAACAGTGGTTCAACCAGGCGCAGCATAACACCGCAGACCTGTTCCCGCCAAACTGGATAACCATTTGAATATGCCGGAAACGCCCATCATATCCGTAATACTGCCGGTGTATAACAGCGCCGCCTACCTGGCCGCTACCATGGAAAGCATCCTGTCGCAGACCTTTGGCAATTTTGAACTGATCGTGATCAACGACGGGTCTACAGACGGGAGCGACCGCATCATCCAGTCGTTCCCGGATAGCCGCATCCGTTACCTGGAGCAGCCTAACAGCGGGCTGGTGGCCACGCTCAACCGCGGTATTGCCGAGGCGCGCGGCCAATACCTGGCGCGGATAGACGGAGACGACCTCTGCCTGCCGCAGCGTTTTGCCAAACAGGCCGCCTGGCTGGACGCCCACCCGCAAACCGCGGTGGCCGGCTGCTTTGTGACCTTTATCAATGAAGCGGGAGAGGAAACCGGCGCCTGGCCGGAAGACCGCGCCAACTACACCGCCGCGCAAATACGGCAAACCCTGCCGTACCTGAACTGCATGGCCCACCCCGGTATTATGGCAAGAACGGCCGTTATGCGGCAATATGGTTACAACCCCGCCCAGCGGCATATAGAAGACTACGACCTGTGGCTGCGCATGCAGGCCAACGGCGAAGTGATGGAAAAAGTGCCCGAAACGCTGCTGTTGTACCGCGTGCATAACACTTCCATCACCAGCCATCACCTCAAAAAGAAAAACGTATTTTACAAACATTTCCGCTGCAAGTGGCGTTTCCTGAAAGAACGCCTTGGCAACGGCCGGTTCAACAGTTTTGACAGGGCCGTGCTGCGTGGAATGCTGAAAGACCTGGCAACCGCCATGGCCAAATCCTTAAAACCGGCAAAATAGATGTACCAGTGGCTGATACGGAAAAGACGGCTGGAAGATGTGATCATTTTCCCCTTTGCCCTGCTGGGCAGGCTGATAGCCCGTTTCAGGCCGCTGAAGGAAGAATATGATATCTTTTTCTTTTTCCCTTTTTACCATGTGGGCGGGGCGGAGAAAGTACATAGCGAAATAGTGAAGCTGTTCCCTGAAAAGAAGATAGCGGTGTTCTTTACCAAACGGTCTATGAACGAAGCCATGCTGCCGCGGTTCAGGGGGGGCAACATTACCATCTATAACGTAGCTGCCTATACGGACAATAAATGGCTGTATTTCCTCAACCTCACCTGGCGCGGCATTGCCGCCGGTTACATTCACCGCCAGCGCCGCACCCCGGTGGTGTTGAACGGGCAATGCAATTTTGCGTATAAACTGAGCCCGCATTTGCGGCCGCCTGTGCGCCAGATAGAGCTGATCCATTCTTTTTGCAGCTTTTCCTACATCCGCCTGCCTTTCCTGCCGTTTTACACGGCTACGGTGATGATCAGCCGGGATAGCATAGCGCAGCACCTTGCCTTGTACAAACGGTATAAGGTACCGGCGCATTTTGAGCAGCGCATCCGGCTTATTATGAACGGCATTCCGCTGCCGGACAGCATTGGTTCCGCCGGCGAAGGGCCTGTTGCGGGGCCGGGCGGGGACATGCACAACACAAACGGGCAGGCTGGAGCGCTGTCCCTGCTCTACGTTGGCCGCGGCACGGAAGAAAAACGCCCCTGGCTGGTGGCGGAAATAGCGAAAGCATCCGGCCTCCCCGCGGGCTTCCTGGGGCCGGTAGAGGCTGCCATACCGGCGGAGCTGCGGCCCTATGGGCATTTCTACGGGGAACAGACGGACGCGGCTGCCATAGACCGCATTTACCGGCAGCACCAGGTCATTATGATCACCTCCACCCGCGAAGGTTTTCCCATGGTGATCATGGAAGCCATGGCGCGGGGACTGGCCGTACTGGCCACAGATGTGGGAGACATTCCCTATCATGTAAAGAACGGGGAAAACGGCTTTCTCCTGGACCATACGCAGCCGGAAGCCGGTATAGTGGAGCAGGCGGTGCAATGCCTGGCCCGCTGGCGGCAGCACCCGGAGCAACTGCAGGCCATAGCGGCGGCCAATATCCGCTACGCGCGTGAACATTTCGGGATGGAGGCATTTGCACAGGCCTACCGCTCGCTTTTGCTGGAATTATGAAACAACTGTCTGTCATCATCATCACTTACAACCGGCCAGACGATCTGCTGGCGCTGTTGCAGAACCTGGCCGGCCAGCAGCAGGCCGGCAGCCTCCTGAAGGAAGTGATCATCATCAATAATGCGTCCACCGCTGATTATACGCCGGTGCAGGCCTTTATTGCCGCGCATGCCCACCTTCCTTTCCGCTACCACTATTCACAGGAGAACCTGGGGGTGGCGCGGGGCCGCAACCTGGGCATTTCCATGGCTTCCGCGCCTATACTGGTCACTATAGATGATGATGCGGCCTTTCAAAACAATACCGCCCTGCAGCAGATAGAAGCGGCCTTTGCCGCCCCGCTGCTGACAGATCACCGTACCGGCATTCTTTGCTTCAAGGTACTGTATGCCAGCACCGGGCAAATGCAGGTGAACGCCTTTCCCCACAAACAGTTTGAAAAATATCACCGCAAGCCTTTCTTTCTGGCCCCTTATTTTATCGGCTGCGGGCATGCCGTGCTCAAAGAAGTATATGAAAAGGCCGGCGTGTACCCGGTTGATTTTTTTTACGGCATGGAAGAATATGACCTCACCTACCGCGTAATAGAACAGGGCTACAGCATTGCCTACGATGCGGATATTGTGGTGCTCCACAACGAATCTCCCCTGGGCCGCACGCCGCAGCTGATCAAGATGAAAATGTTATGGGTGAATAAAAGCAAGGTGGCCTACCGTTACCTGCCAAAGCTGTATTTCTGTACCACCGCCGTGATGTGGTCCCTGGAGTTCCTCCAAAAAACATCGTGGAACTGGAAGGAATGGGCCGGCGGCTGGCGCGAAATATGGCGCATTCCGGGCCGGGAACGGCGAACGCCGCTGGGAGAAAAAGCAAAGGAATACCTGCGGAGCGTAGGCGCAAGGTGGTGGTATTGAATAAAAAGGCTTTCCTGCCGCCCGAAGAATACCGCTGTATGGGTGCTGTTCCCGAAAAGCGGCCCATCATCATCCCGGCACCTTTTTTGAAGTACCGTGCCCAGTACAAAACCATGTACCATGCGCAGCACCTTATCTCTTCTCTGTATGGCCATTCTTGCTTCTGCCTGGAGCAAAAAAGACAGCAATGACCCCGTAATCCTCAAAGACATGGCCTACGGCCCCGATGCCCGCCAGAAAATGGACGTGTACCTGCCATCTGCCCGCTCCGCCAATACGCCCGTGGTGGTGTTTTTGCATGGCGGTGGATTTGTGGCGGGAGACAAGGCAGACCTGCATGCGCAGATGCAAAGTTTTTCCGCCAAAGGGTACGCGGTGCTGAACGTGAACTACCGGCTGGTGGAGGTGTACTACAGGGCCATTGGCCATGAGCCGGTAAATGCCAACAAGCTGGCCTATATGGCGGTAAGCCCTTACTGGATAGTGGCCAGCGGCGGCAGCGCCAGGGCCACCATCAACATACGGCCCGAAAACAATGAAGCGTTCAACATGCCGGATGTCAGCAAAACCCTCTGCGATGCGTTTACCAACGCCCTCAACGATAAACAGGTACCGAACAAACATGTGCAGGTCAATGGCGCAGATCATGGCTTCAGCAAACCCGGCAACTGGGAACAGGTGATCAGCGAAACGGACGCCTTTTTCAGGCAGTACGTGCCATCATAAAAAAAGGGCGCCCCGAAGGAACGCCCGTTCAATTCATTCCTATGTGCCTATGCCGCAGGCGCAGCGCGGCGCCTCCTGATCTCGTATACCAGCGCACCGGCCAGCAACACCAGCATCAGTATGGAAGACCAGCGGGAAATAGCATTGCCCAGGTAGTAGGAGCGCGGCTCGAACTTCATTTCAATGGTATGTTCCCCGGCGGGTATTTTCACACCGCGCAACAGGTAGTTCACCCGCACTATTTCATCTTTTTTCCCGTCTATATACACATTCCAGCCCGCAGGATAATACACGTCCGAGAACACCGCCAGGCCGGGTTGGGTGTTGGCGCTTTTGTAGTTCAGCTGGTTGAGGCCGTATTGCGTGAGCGTAATATGGCTGGCGGAGTCCCTGCCTGGTGCAAAGTTGTTCAATACCGGTTTGAAGCGCTCGTCAATAACAGCGGCATGACCGGTGGGCAGGTGATCCAGCGTTTTCATTTCCTCGTCCGCATTTTTAGCCCACACCAGGCTGTCTACGAACCAGGCATTGCCCAGTGCTGCGGGGTTCTGCTGGTAAGCCAGCTGCCCCGCGCTGTCCGCGAAAATGATGTATTTGGCGTTCAGCATGTTCAGCACGCCGGGCGTGCCTTTGGTGATCTGGTGAACGATCAGGTCTTGATACAGCGCCAGCTTCACCGGGCTGTAGCCTCCCACCGCCTTGTGGTGGTAAGAGTTCAGCGCGTCCTGAAAATTAACGGCATTGAATACACGGTAATACGGATCTTTATCCTGTTTGATGGCCAGGTCTACAGGGCTGGGCGCAAAGATCCTGCTGTAGTCTTGAGGCGTTACGTAATTCTTTTTATTGAGATAGCGGTAGGCTACCGGTACCTGGTCAACTGCCACCAGTATGGTCATGGCGGCAAAGAACACCACCGGTTTTACTTTTTGCTGCAGCAGCGCCCACAGGAGGGCAAAAGCCACGGCTATAATGGCCAGGCTGCGGAAGGCATCTATGCGCAGCAGGGAAGCGCGGTCTTCAATAATGGCCGTCATCATGGTGTCAATGATCTGCTGGTTGCCCTGCGTGATCTGTGTATAAAAATTCCGGGCGTAATCTGTAGCGGACGTGAAATGGATGATGCCAAAGGAGCCGATGATCAGCGCCAGGCAAATGCCGCCGGTGATATAGAATGCTTTTTTGAGCTGTTTGATGAGCAGCGGCTTGTCAATTTTGCCGGCCACCGCCTCGTTCAGCGCCCAGCAGGCCAGCAACGGCACCAGCACCTGCGGGATGATGAGTGCCTGCGCGGGCGCCCTGAATTTATTGTACAGCGGCAGGTAATCGAACAGCAGGTAGTTGAACGTGGCAAAGCTGTCTCCCCAGGCCAGCAACACCCCGAGTACAGACGCGGCCACTATCCACCATTTGTTGAAATCTTTTACAATGAACAGCGCCAGCACAAACAGGAAGATGATCACTGCGCCCCAGTAAATGCCGCCGTCTACCATGCTCTGCGGCCCCCAGTAGCGGGGCGAGTTGGCGGCGTACTGCTCCGCTTGCGCGGCCGGCATGCCCAGGCTGGTGTAGGCTTTGTAGGTAGCGCTGGAAGTAGACAAAGGCCCCATGCTGGGCCCGCCGTACAGGTTGGGCGCAAATATGGTCAGCGGCTCGGTGATGCCCTGGCTCCACTGGAAAGCGTAGCTTTTGGTGAGCCCCCCGGCGGATTTGTCTCCTTCTTCCCCTTCAGGGGCGGATAGTTCGGAGTGGCCGCCGCGCATGGTATACTTGGAATATTCAGAGGTGGTCCAGATGTTGACGGTAGAAGGCAGTATGGATAACGCCCCGGAAACGACTAATACCAGGGAAGCCTTGATAACATGCGCCACCTGTTGCGTACGGATGGCATGCACCACGTACACCACGCCAATGATAAGGCACACCAGCAGCACGTAGTACAATATCTGGTAGTGGCCAGACGTGGTCATCAGCGCCAGCGTAATGCAGGTAATAACGCCGCCAATCCAGTACCTGCCGCGGTAGGTCAGCAAAATACCCGCCAGCATGGGCGCTATGTACGCAATGGTGAACATCTTTGTATCATGCCCGGCGGAAATGATGATGGACGTGTAGGACGTAAACCCGAAAGCAATGGCGCCTATAACGGAGACCCAATGCCGGAAGCCCATTACATTCAGCAAAATATAAAAGCCCAGCATGGCCAGGAAAAAGAAATTCACCGGTTTGGGCAGCCCCAGGGTCAGTATCAGGTGCAGGAAATAAGTATAATTGTCTTGCGCCATAAAGATCTGGTAGGTGGGCATGCCGCCAAACATGGCATTGGTCCACAAGGGATCTGTGCCGGTGGCGTTTTTGTATTCGCGGGCCTCCTGTGACATGGCTTGCCATTGTACCGTATCATTCTGCCTGATTTCCAAGCCTTCCAGCACCGGGCTGCAGAACAGAAATGCAAGCCCCAGGAAGATGAGGATGGCATACACATGCGGGAGAACGGCTTTTTGCCAGTTTTGCTTCATCGGGTAAAACAGATTTAGTTTTAAAGAATCCAAAATAACTGTATTTTATCCGAAATTTCAATATGAGCTGGCTGAGGTTCCTGATAAAGTTGAGCTTTATTTGTAATTGCTGTTATTTGATCGGCTTTGTGATCAGGATGATGGACCATACAGACGCCTGGGAGCATGTGGTGAAACATGTGATGGTACTCGGCGGACTGGTGGCCGCGCCGCTGAATATTGTCACCTGCCTGCTGGGCGCCATCCTGCTGGTCACCCGCAAGGTGCAGTGGGCCAACATGCATCCCTATATATTTGTATTGAATGTTATTATTTTGCTTGTTCAAACGGAATTGTTCATATCATGATCACCAATATCCTGAAAGACAAACCCACCAGGCTGTTCATTATTCTGAGCGGCTTTTTTGTGGCCAACGCCCTCATTGCGGAAATCATAGGCGTGAAGATTTTTTCGCTGGAAGCCACGCTGGGCATGAGCCCCGCTAACCTGGTGATACTCGGTGACCCCTACAGCTTCAACATGACGGCGGGTGTGCTGCTATGGCCGGTGGTGTTCATCATGACAGACATTATCAATGAGTATTACGGTATGAAAGGCGTTCGTTTCCTGTCTTACATGACGGTGGGCCTGATCATTTTCGCCTTTCTTGTATTTTTCTGCGCCATCCAGCTTTCGCCCGCCAGTTTTTTTGTGACCATGAAAGTAAAGTCAGGCGTGCCTGACATGGACGCTGCTTATGGGCAGATACTGGGCCAAAGCTCGTATATCATCATCGCTTCCGTGCTGGCCTTTCTCCTTGGCCAGCTGGTGGATGTGTTCACCTTCCACAAGATCAAGAAGGTGACCGGCGAAAAGAAAATATGGCTCCGGGCCACCGGTTCCACGCTTATTTCACAGCTGATAGACAGTTTTGTTGTGCTGTTCGTAGCATTCCGCCTGGCGCCTTCTATCTATAATCCGGACGGGAACGAGGTATGGTCTATGGGGCTGGTGCTGAGCGTTTGCATCATCAATTACATCTATAAATTTACGGTGGCCATTGTGCTTACGCCCGTGATCTACTGGATACACGATATCATTGAAAAGTACCTGGGTCACGAAAAGGCCACGGAAATGAGGCAGGCGGCCATGAACAGATAAAAAGCAACAATCAATCATGTCAAAATTCACAATAAGGGTGTACGGCATCATGTTCAATGAAAAAAAGCAGGTGCTGGTGAGCGATGAATACATCCGCGGGGGGTATTACACCAAGTTTCCCGGCGGCGGGCTTGAGTTTGGCGAAGGTACGCTGGAGTGCATGGTACGGGAATGGAAAGAGGAGCTGGACCAGGATATTGAAGTAGTGGAACACATTTACACCACGGATTTTTTCCAGATATCCGCTTTTGATGATGTGAACCAGATTATCTCCATCTATTACCTCGTAAAACCGGCATCTCCCTTTACAGCGCGTTTGCTGGAGCAACCCTTCGGGTTTGATATCCCGCCCGGGGCCACGCAGGTAGAAGGCGTGCGCTGGGTAGACTGGAACGAGTTTTCGGGTGAAGCAGTGACGCTGCCTATTGACAAGGTGCTGGCGGATATTGTGAAAAAGAAGTACGCTTGAGGTGGTTACTATGACCCTAGAACCATTTTTTCTTCATAAAATACCAGCTCATCACCACGGCCGTTACAATGGCAATGGTAACGGGTATGTAGAAGGCGTACCGGGAGTGGGCGTAGGGTATTTCCACGTTCATGCCGTAAATGCTGGCCACCAGTACGGGCAGGGTGAGCACAATGGTGATGGAGGTGAGGCGCTTCATCACAAAGTTCAGGTTATTGGAAATGATGCTGGCAAAGGCATCCATGGTGCTGCTGAGGATGTTGGTGTAGATATTGGCCATTTCAAGGGCCTGTGAAGTGTCTACGATCAGGTCATGCAGGAACTCTTTCTCATCGTCATTGAGGCCCATAAAATTGGTGCGTTCCAGTTTCATGAGCAGCAGTTCGTTGCTGCGCAGGGCGGTCACGAAATATACCAGGCTTTTCTGGATACGCATCAGGTACAGCAGCTCCTCGTTACGGTTGGAGTCATACAGTTTTTGCTCCAGCAGGTTGCGGCGCTGGTTGATCTCCTTCAGGTAATCCAGGAAGTTCATCACCACTTTCTCAAACACCTTCAGTACCATCATGTTCCGTTTTTCGGGGTGGCGGTTGTGGAAGGTATTGAGGAATTTTTTGATGGCGGCGTTATCGAAAGAGTTAACGGTAACGATCTGGTTGTGGGTGAGGATGATCACGATGGGGATGGTGATGTAATAGGCGTCGCTTTCGTTGATGGAGTTGTTTTCCGTGGGTGTTTTGATAACGATGAGCTTTACGTTGTCTTCCAGCTCGAAGCGGGCCTTTTCGTCAATATCCAGGGAGTCCGTCAAAAAGTCCAGCGGAATGTCCAGCTCCTCGGAGAGCTGTTCAAACTCTGCCTGTTTGAGGGGCGGGGTAATATTCACCCAGGCGCCGTTTTCCGGGCGTTCTATGGCTACCGTGCGGGCATCTATATTTTTGAAATACTGGATCATCCGGGCGCAAAGGTAGTGGAATTAATTTACCAATAGCAGGCGGGTCAAATATTAATATTTCCTTCAAATACAAGGGTGGCGGGGCCGCACAGCCATATGTCTGAAAAGCTCCGTTCGCCGGTGCGGGTGAAGCGGATCTCCAGGTGGCCGCCGAGGGTTTCAACGGGTATGTTGTAATTGCCTTCTTCCGCGGGGGCGGCGGTGAGCGCGGCCGCGGTAACGCCGGTACCGCAGGAGTAGGTCTCGTCTTCCACACCCCGCTCGTAGGTGCGTACAAAAATGCCGTTGTCTACCTCCTGCACAAAGTTCACATTGGTGCCTTCGGCGGCAAACCGCTCATTATAACGGATTTCCCGGCCTTGTTGGTATACGTCTACTTCCTGTACGTCTGTCACGAACTTCACAAAGTGGGGGGAGCCTGTATTGAGATAAAAATACATGTTCCCTACCTCCATTGCGTCTACGTTCTGCATTTTAAGGTTAACCCAGCCATTGTCCCGGAAGCTGGCTTGGTGGGGGCCGTCTACCGCAATGAACCGCACTTCCTTTTTATCAATGCCCATTTGGCGGGCAAAAGCCGTGAGGCAGCGGCCGCCGTTGCCGCACATGCTGCCTTCGCGCCCGTCCGCATTGTAATACTTCATCTGGAAGTCGTATTCCGGGTGGGTTTCCAGCATCATCAGCCCGTCTGCGCCAATGCCAAAGCGGCGGTCGCACAGGTGGGCTATCTGTGCGGTAGTGAGGCCGCTGTAAGCGCCGTTCCGGTTGTCTACGATCACAAAGTCGTTACCGGTACCCTGGTATTTGTAGAAATGAATGTTCATGCTGGTGCAAAGGTAAAAATGTTTTTTCAGGGCGCAATGAGGCGGCGGGCAGATGCTGCGTTCTTCGGCTTGCTGAAAACGCGGGAACACAGGCGGCATAGGCTTTTACAGCACAATGTCCTCCGGTGCGCCACAAAAGGCAGGCGGCTCCGGGCGTACGTAAAACACAGGCGGTATAGGCTTTTACTGTGCAATAATGCCCAGCGCTTTCTCTATGAGCGCGTTCACGGCGGCGTTGCCGTCTTTGCTGAACTCCTGCCTGACGCGGTTGGCCACAATGGCGCTGATGGAAAGGCAGTGATGCCCCAGTACGCGGCCGAGGCCGTAAATACCGGCGGTTTCCATTTCAAAATTGGTGATGTGCCGGTTCTCGAAGCTGAAGCCGCCCAGCTGTTCTATCAGCTCAGGGTGGGAGAGGCCGCCCCGTAATGCACGGCCCTGCGGCGCGTAAAAGCCGGGGCAGGTAACGGTAATGCCGGTGTGGAAACCGTCTGTAAAGCGTTCCAGCAGCGTGGCGGCGGCCTCTATCAGGTAGGGGCGCGCGGCATTAGGCTGCAGGCGTATCTGCCCGCGGAAGGCTTCCAGCAATAGCAGCTCTTCCGGGGTATTCTGATAAGTGTAAAAAGGCAGCAGGTTATCCAGCCCCAGGCCGTGGGTGGATACCACAAAACTGTCTACCGGTATAGACTCCTGCAGGGAGCCGGCAGTGCCCAGGCGGATGATCTGCAGCGCCGCCGGTTCTTCTTTTACAAGGCGGGTATTGAAATCGATATTGACCAGGGCATCCAGCTCATTGAGCACAATATCTATGTTATCAGTGCCAATACCCGTAGACACCACAGACAGCCGTTTTTGCCCGATGTAGCCCGTATGTGTCACAAACTCGCGGTGGCGGTAAGTGCCTTCAATACGGTCAAAGTGCCGGCTCACAGCCTGCACCCTGTCAGGGTCACCTACGGTTATGACGGTATCTGCCAGCTCTTCCGGACGCACGTCCAGGTGGTACACCGCACCGCGGGCGTTGAGTATCAATTCTGATTCGGCTATTCTGGTCATATATGGTGTATTTTTTTTAATTTATAAATGAATATCTTGTAATCAGATTTGGCAAATATCGAAAATTTACTACTTTTGCAGTCCAACAAAATTAATGGTTCCGTGGCCGAGTGGCTAGGCAGAGGTCTGCAAAACCTTATACAGCGGTTCGAATCCGCTCGGAACCTCCAAAACCTTCTCTCTGGAGAAGGTTTTTTGTTTTCAGGCAGCGGCTGGCAGAAAACGAATCAAATCAAATTTCCGCATTGGGACCTGTGTCTGAAGAAGACCAATACCTAGTTCCTACCTATATCACACCTATGTTAGACCTATATCACACCTATATCACACCTATATTAGACCTATATCACACCTATATCACACCTATATTAGACCTATGTTAGACCTAGGTCTTGTCCTGATATAGGTTTACACCTTGGTTTAGAAAATACTGATATTGGTTTACAATGCTGAAAACTAATCCTGGTTCCGGCTTACAGGGTAAGCCTTGTTCTCCAGCACAGGATCTCCAAAAAAACGGCCGGGAATCATTCGCCGGCCGTCTTCCAAAAGGTTGTTATACGCATTTATAACTTCCGTACCCAGATGTTCCTGTAGCTCACCAGGTCTCCATGGTCTTGCAGCATCAGGGGCAGGGCGCCGTGTTTTTCGTAGAACGGTTTGCCGATGTACAGTGTTTTGCCCAGCAATTCCGTATTGTTCTGCACCAGGATGCCGTTGTGCAGTACGGTAATGCGCGCGGGCGTTTTCAGGCTGCCGTCTTCATTGAAGCGCGGCGCTGTCCAGATCACATCGTAGGCCTGCCATTCCCCGGGCTTTTTGCAGGCGTTCACCAGGGGGATAGCCTGTTTGTACAGGCTGCCTGCCTGGCCGTTGGAGTAGGTTTTGTTATTGTAGTTGTCCAGCACCTGCAGTTCATAATTGCTTTGCAGGAAAATGCCGCTGTTGCCGCGGCCCTGGCTTTCGCCTTTTACCACGGAGGGCGTACGCCATTCAATATGCAGCTGGAAGTCTTCGAAAGCCGCTTTGGTTTTGATGCCGCCTTTTTTAGGGGCTACCGTCATAGCGCCGTTGCTCAGCGTCCAGGGAGCGGCGCCACCCTTCTCGGACTCCCACTGGTCAAGATTTTTACCGTCAAACAGCACAATGGCGTCTGAGGGCGCGGCGGTGCCGGCGCCGGGTGTTACCACGGCCGGCACGGGTTCCCATACTTCTGTGTCTTCAGGCTTGCCCTTTTCCTGCGCATTGGCGCTGATGGCGGGTAACAGCAGGGCGGCTGATACCAGCAGGGAAGAAAAACGGTACATGTTCATTATTTAGGCAATTTATAACTGTTGTGATAAACGGGTGTGATGAGTTTGTTGGCAGCGGCGTCTGTAAACTGCTGCTTTTCCTTGTTCCAGTACACTTTCTGGCCTGTTTTAAAGGCAATATTGCCCATTTGGGCATTCACGGCTACGTTGGCGCCGGTCTGGATATCGCAGTGGAGGTCTTTCAGGTTGCGTGACTTGATCACCTCCAGGAAGTTCTTGGTATGTTTCACCAGCCCGTTGTCTGATGCTTTTACGCGGGGCACGGCTTCCATTTTATCTTTTTCAGGTATCACCTCCCAGCCGCCGCGGTCCAGCACCAGGGTGCCGTTGTTGCCCAGGAAGGCAATGCCGTGGGTACGGCCGTAGGGGCCGCCGTCTATACCGGTGGCGTGTTCCCACTGCATGTTGAAGCCGTCAAACTCGTAAATGGCCGTGAGCGTGTCTGGCGTTTCGGCCGCATCGTCCGGGTAGGCGAACTTGCCGCCGGCCGCTACCACTGATTTGGGGTTGGAGGCCTTCATGCCATAGAGCGCATAGTCTACCAGGTGTACGCCCCAGTCTGTCATCAGGCCGCCGGCATAATCCCAATACCAGCGAAAGTTGAAATGGAAGCGGTTAGGGTCAAAGGGCCGGGTTTGCGCCGGGCCCAGCCAGGTTTTATAGTCCACGCCGGCGGGAGGGGCGGAGGTGGGCTGTTTGGGGATGGACTTCATCCAGCCCATGTAGGCCCAGGCTTTTACGAGCCTCACATTGCCCAGTTTGCCGGAGTGTACAAAATCAATGGCATCGTTAAAGTGCTGCATGCTGCGCTGCCACTGGCCTACCTGCACTACGCGGTTGTGGCGCTGCTGTGCGGCTACCATGGCGCGGCACTCGGCAATGGAGTTGCCGATGGGCTTTTCAACGTATACATCTTTGCCGGCGGCGCAGGCATCTGTCATTTGCAGGCAGTGCCAGTGGTCGGGCGTGCCGATCACCACGGCGTCAATGTCTTTGTTCTCGAGCAGCTTGCGGTAGTCACTGTAGAGCTTTACGTTGGTAATGTTCTTTTTGGCCAGCTCCGCGGCCCGTTTGTCCAGCACGTTCTTGTCTACGTCGCAAAGCGCCACGCACTGCGCTTCGGGGTGGTTCAGCAGGCCGTTGAGGTTGCTCCATCCCATGCCGTTCACGCCGATGACCGCAAAATTAACACGGTCGCTGGGGGCTAATGCGCGCAGGGCAGAAGGAAAGAGGGCCGACCCGGCCAGGAAGGCACCGGAGTTCAGGAGAAAGTTTCTTCTGTGCATAAGTTTTCATGTATTTAGACGTGGAGTAAATGACATCCAAGATATGAAAAGGAAACTATATTTCTTCCTCTTCTTCGGGGTCTTCCGCCGTGCCAAAATTCATCATGGTGCCCAACAGGTCAGAAAAACGGGTCTCACGCTCTAATGTTTTCTTGCTGAGCAGGGAATAGGCGGCCAGCCCGTGCAGCACCATTTCCATCATCAGCAGCTGTTCCTGTTTGTTGGCCTGGGGGAAGAGGTGCTTTACCAGTTCCGGCAGCCCGCTTACCCGGGTAAGGGCGGCTTCGTACTGTTTGTCCGTAGTATCCTGCATCAGTTGCAGGGCATTGCCCTGGTCAAACCACTGGATGATGCTGCGGTAGGGATTCACGTCTGCCGCGCCGGCCTTGCGTTTCTTGAAGGCGTCAGGGTTGGGGAAGTAGTGCGCAAAGGTGGTGCGCACGCTCTTTTCCAGCAGGTTTACGGCCACCTGCAATGGTCCTTCCTGCTCGCCTTCGTATACCAGTTCTATCTTTCCCGTTATGGCGGGTATGATGCCCTGCAGGTCATTGATCCGTACCTGGGTGCTCTTTTCCTTGTTGATGATGGCCCTGCGCTCGGCCGCGCTGATGGCGTTCTCGAATGCGGCAATGGTGAGGCGGGCAGATACGCCGCTTTTTTTATCCACCCATTCGCTGGCGCGGGCCTCGAACGCCACCTGTTCTATCAGCCGTTTGATGATGTCTGGCATGCGCACGGCGCCCTGCTGTTCTTCGTGTATGGCGGCTTCCTGCTCGGTAATGAGCAGCGAGTTTTCCAGCGTTTTGGGATAGTGCGTGATGATCTGGCTTTCTATACGGTCTTTCAGCGGCGTTACAATGGCGCCGCGGTTCGTATAGTCTTCCGGGTTGGCCGTGAAAACGAACAGGATATCCAGCGGCATGCGCACCTTGAAGCCCCGTATCTGTATGTCCCCTTCCTGGAGGATGTTGAAGAGGGCCACCTGTATGCGGGCCTGGAGGTCAGGCAGCTCGTTGATCACAAATATGCCGCGGTTGGAGCGGGGAATGATGCCGAAATGGATCACCCTTTCGTCCGCATAGCTCAGTTTTTCATTGGCCGCCTTGATGGGGTCTACGTCTCCGATGAGGTCCGCCACGGATACATCGGGCGTAGCCAGCTTTTCTCCATAACGGGCCTCGCGGGGGAGCCATTCTATGGGCGTTTTGTCTCCCAGGCTGGCTACCAGGTCACGCCCATAACGGCTGAGGGGCGCAAAAGGGTTGTCGTTCACCTCCGAGCCGGCCACAATGGGTATCCACTCGTCCAGCAGGTCTGTCATTTGCCGGGCCATTCTCGTTTTGGCCTGCCCGCGCAACCCCAGGAACAGGATATTGTGCCGGGAGAGCAGGGCCCTTTCGGTATCGGGTATCACCGTATCGTCATACCCTATAATGCCGGGGAAAGTGCTTTCTTTTCTTTTCAGCTTCAGTACCAGGTTCTGCCTGATCTCCTCTTTCACGGTGCGGTAGGTATAACCACTTTTTTTAAGCTCTCCGAGCGTTTTGATCTTTTCCATTGCTTGTGTTGCTGTTTTTATAGCCGCTTTCTTTTCCCGCTCTCGAAATCGTAGAAGAGGAACTGGCCCAGTTTGTCTGTTCCGGAGAAAAAAGCCTTGCCGTTATTGGTTTCCGTAAACTCCTTTACAAATTGCTGCAGCCAGGGATCTGTGGCTACCATAAAGGTGGTGATGGGTATTTTCAGCTTTTTGCACTGGGCCGCCAGGTTGAGGGTACGGTTGAGTATCTTCCTGTCAAGCCCGAAGCTGTTCTTGTAATATTGTTTGCCCTGCTTGAGGCAGGTGGGTTTCCCGTCTGTGATCATGAAGATCTGCTTGTTGGGATTGCGCCGCCTGCACAGAATGTCCATGGCCAGCTCCAGCCCCGCCACGGTATTGGTATGGTAGGGGCCTACCTGCAGGTAGGGCAGGTCTTTGATCTCCACCTGCCAGGCATCGTTGCCGAACACGATAATGTCAAGCGTGTCTTTCTGGTAGCGGGTGGTGATCAGCTCGCTGAGGGCCATGGCCACTTTTTTGGCAGGGGTGATCCGGTCTTCCCCGTAGAGGATCATGGAGTGGGAAATATCTATCATCAGGGCGGTGGAGGTCTGGGTCTTGAAGTCCGTTTCCCTGATCTCAAGATCGTCCTGCTGCATGGAGAACGCGTCAATGCCGTGGTTGATCTGGGCATTGCGGATGGAGGCGGTCATGTCTATCTGCTCCAGGGCGTCGCCAAAGGTATAAGGCCGGGTTTCGGCGTTCAGCTCATCGCCCATACCTGATTTACGGATATTATGGTCCCCGATATTAGACTTTTTGAGTTTGCCGAAGATCTCTTCCAGTGCCCTTTTCCGGATGGTCTGCTCGGTTTTGCCGGTAATGTTCAGCTGGCTGTTTTCCTCGTTTTCGCGGATAAAGCCTTTGTCTTTCAGGTCTTGTATGAAATCCCCTATGCCATACTCGTTATTGGAAAGCTGGTATTCTTTGTCTAGCTCTGTGAGCCACTGCAGGGCCTCTGCCACGTCTCCGCTGGTGTAAGTGAGCAATTGCGTGAAAATGTCCAGCAATTTTTCGAACGGCGACTGTTGGTTCTCCGACGGGTCAAACCGGGAGAAAATAAATCCTTTCATCCCCTTATTTTGTCTTTTTTATTTAACCCGATGGGGTGCCACTAACAGTGACGGCCATGCGGGCTGCATATCAGGTCTAATTTACGCAAAAAAGCGCTGGGGCGAAAAAAGTAAAAAAAGCGGCCCGGAAAATTAAGAAAATGGCTGTTTATTCACTTATTTTACTCTCTGTTAAAAAACACGTCTATGAATTCATTACGAAAAGGGCTGCTAAGCCTGGGAATGGCCGTTATGCTGTTCACCACGGCTGTTGCGCAAAAACAGGAAGCGAAGCTGGGCTGGAAACTGGGCGCCCAGGCTTATTCATTCAACCGGTTTACCCTCACTCAGGCGCTGGACAAACTGGACTCCTGCGGGCTGCAATATGTGGAATGTTACCCGGGCCAGACCATTGGCGGCAATATTGAAGGCAAAATGGACTTCAAGATGGATGCCGCCAAGCGCCAGCAGGTGCTTGACCTGCTGAAAAGCAAAAAGAAGACCCTGGTAGCCTTTGGGGTAGTAAGCCCGAGGAGCGACGAGGAGTGGAAACAGCTGTTCGAGTTTGCCAAAGCCATGAAGATCCAGATCATCACGTCTGAACCGCGCCTGCAAGACCTGGACCTGGTGTCCAAACTGTGTGACGAGTACAAGATCAAGGTGGCCATTCACGACCACCCGAAACCGAGCCATTACTGGTCTCCGGACAGCGTGCTGGCCGCCATCAACGGCCGCAGCCAGTACATGGGCGCCTGCGCGGACATTGGCCACTGGGTACGCTCCGGACTGGACCCCATTGAGAGCCTGCAAAAACTGAACGGCCGCGTGTTCAGCCTGCATATGAAAGACCTGCACGAAAAATCCCGCCAGGGTCACGATGTAGTGTGGGGCACCGGCGTTTGCAACATTGAAGGGGTGCTGAAAGAGCTGAAAAAGCAAAAATTCAAGGGGCTTTTTTCTGCGGAGTACGAGCACAACTGGTTTAACAGCGTGCCGGAAATCACAGAAAGCGTGAAGAATGTAAGGGCAATGATATCTAAGTTGTAATTGCTTTGAAGGTATAAAAAAATGAAATCGCCGGGGGGATGCCCCCGGCGATTTTTTGTTAATAATCAATGTATTAAGTGTGCTGGTTATGCCACTCTCAGGGTATGGCAGGGTTATTTCTCATATTTTTTGTAATTTTGAAAGCATTATATGAAACGTGCTCACCATAAAAATTCCGAGGGTAAAAAAATAGTACCCAAAGGTGACCGTCTAAACTGGCCAAGTTTAACGGAAGTAAAGCCCGTTGTTTTAACTCCTGAACTTACAAATGGTAAGTTATTGTCAGCCTCCGATTTAGCTAAAAGAACCAACACTTCTGCTATCAATGTTTTAGTGCCTTGACGTTTGATTTTCCTGGTTATACATTAAATTTTGTTCAGCGGCAGCAATGCAGGGATGCATCTGACCATGTATGTACCTACATTTACAAATTCTATTCACCGGTTACCCGGTATATTTACATTGTAAGGGCTGAGTATCATCAGGCAGATGCATTTGCTGTGAAATTTTATGCAAAACAGCATAGGCATAGTGATTTCAGGTACAATAAGATAACGAACAAAGGAGATATAGGCAACATCCTGGTTACCTGCGCCAAAACAGTTCCCCTGCTGTTGAAGGAACACCCCTCCGCTTCTTTCGGTTTTATCGGTTCCCGCACAATTGACAGAACCTCTGGCAAGGTGGAAGGGATTGCCAGCAATCAGCGTTTTAGAACATATGTTTATTTTGCAGCGAAGAAATTTGGTCAACAAACTTTTGCGCATTTCGAATACCCTGCAATAAGCGGATATTTACTGGTTAACCGGAATTGTGAAAAAACGGGAATAAAAGAACGTGAGATCATCAAAATGTTCTCCGGTACATATCATCATCTGCCAGACATTGTACTCTGACAATATAACAAACAAAAAACTCCCGGCGTATGCCGGGAGTTTTTTGTTCAGGAGAATTATTTACCGCTGTCTGCCTTCGGAACACTGTCCGGCACGGTGCTGAACTGCCCGCCGGCCTCGGTGGCCCTGGCGGAGTCTTTCCCGAAATCCAGCTTCCATTGCTTCAGCATGAGCACAAAGCGTTCCGCGCGCTGGGCATCGTCCTGCAGGTCGTTGGTGAACAGGCGGGGCGGCAGGCTGCGGTAGTAGCGCATTTGCTGCTCCAGGTCTTTGGTGACCTCATCAGATATTTCCCCGGCGCGTTTGGTATTGCCGGCAATATAATAGGCATATACTATTTCCATGCTCCAGAGGTTGTGCATATTGCCCGGAGTGGTGAGCGCGTAAGGCATGTTGCCGGGCAGGAACACGGAATCCTGGCGGTCCAGCACCTTCAGCGCGCTGTCTTTTTTACCTTCTTTGGTGAGGGCCACGCTCAGTTTGGTGTAAGCGTTGCGGATGCTTTGCAGCATGCGGCGGTTGGGCTCGTCAAAGTATACGCCTTCTATGTTCACGCTGCCGTACACAAACTTGTCCATCAGGTTTTCGTACATCTTGCGGGTATGCACCTGGTCGTTAAGGCCGGGCAGCATTTCGTCAGATACGGGCCTGCGCGTGGGTACCAGGCGGTAGGTGAGGCCTTCCACCTGCAGGAACTCGTTAAAGCCGAGGTCTACGGGCGATGTAAAGTATATCGGGCGTTTCCATGCGTTGGTGGCTATGATGTCATACACGGCCAGGTCGTTTTTGTACACCACCTGTTTCGGGATCACAAAGGGCACCTGCGGGGAGATGCGGCCGCTGTCCTGTATGTCTACCGTGCCGTTCTTCACTACTTCCGCCACATCTACCGGTATGAACATCTTCTGCGTGGGCAGGTAGTTCACTTTTTCGCCGGTGTTCAGCGGTACCTTGGCCTGGTCGCGGTCATCGCCAATGAAGTTGATCACTTCCTTCAGGTTGAAGTAGCGGTCTTGCGGCACCTGGCCGTTATCGTACAGCATTACATAGTTGCGGTTCTCGCCGCGGTACTTGTCTGCGCCCAGCGTCATTTCGATGGCGGGGCTCTGGTTCACGGCGCGGGTTTGCTGCGCAATGTACCAGTCTACGCCCAGCAGGCTCAGGTTGATCACGCGGATGTCTGGCCGGATGCCTTCCACTTCCTGTGCGTACCATAGAGGATAGGTATCGTTATCGCCCACGGTGAACAGGATGGCGTTGGGGGCGCAGGATTCCAGGTAGTCACGGGCCACATCGCGGGCCAGTACTTTCTCGGAACGGTCATGGTCATCCCAGCCCTGTTGCGCCATGAGCACGGGTACGGCCACAAAACAGAGTATGATGGCGAGCGGCGCGGCCATTTTGGCCACGGCGTTCTTTTTGATAAAGAAGTTGTAGATACTGAGCACGCCCAGCCCTATCCAGATGGCAAAGGCGTAGAACGAGCCCACGTAGGCGTAGTCACGTTCACGGGGCTGATTGCCGGCCTGGTTCAGGTATAGCACAACGGCAATGCCGGTGAAGAAAAAGAGCAGGCCAACAATGAGCGCGTCGCGCTTGTGGCGGTTGTAATGGAAGAAGAAACCGATCAGCCCCAGAATCAGCGGCAGGAAGTAGAAGGTATTGCGCGCCTTGCTGTTCTGCAGGCTGTCAGGCATTTCGCCCTGGTCTCCGTACAGCGCATTGTCAAGCGGGGCAATACCGGAAATCCAGTTACCGTCCCGCGGGTTGCCGAAACCTTGCACGTCGTTTTGCTTGCCGGCAAAGTTCCACATGAAGTAGCGGATGTACATGAAGTTGAGCTGGTAGCCGATAAAGAACTTGATGTTATCCCCGAAGGTGGGCGCCTGGCCGTCTTTGAGGCCCAGGAAGGCCTTGTAGTAGTCGGCATGGCCCTGGTCATTGCTGGCGTCCCAAACACGGGGGAACAGCATTTTATCTTTGCTGGCGTATACTGGTACCTGTTTTTTGCCAACGGGGATGTATTCCTTGTTGGAGCGGGCATAAACGGTGCCTTTTTCTTCGTAAGACTCCGGGCGGGCGGTAAACACCTGGCCGTACAGCAGCGGAAAATCTCCGTACTGTTCACGGCCCAGGTAACCTACCAGGGATACCGGGTTGTCTACATTATACATGTCTACAGACGGGTCTGCGGATGAACGCACCATGGTGGTCACATACGTGGAGTAACCCATCAGCAGGAAGAATATGCAGGAGTTGGCGAGCTGTACAAAGTGTTTCAGCTTTTGCGCGTTCAGCTCTATGCCGAACATCTTAATGAAGTAGGGCACCAGCAATACGGCTGCGGCCAGTACGAAACGGAAAATACGGATGCCGGCGCCGTCTCCGTCCGCAAAGGCGGGAATGGCAATAACGGACGCTACAATGATGAGCGGCACATAAAACCCGAACCTGGGCCGGAAGTACCCGTACACCAGCAACACGATGATGGCTACAAAATAAAAGGTGAAGCCGGAGAAGAAAGGCATGTGCAGGGAGTTCACAAAGAACACGTCCATCATGCCGGAGGCCTTGATGGTATCCTGTATAATGAATTTCTGTACCAGGCCGGTGAGCACGCAACCGAGCACAAAGGCCCAGAAAGCGCCGGTGGTATTTACTTTTTTACTGCGTTTGAAGTAGTAGATCAGCACCATGGCGGGGATGGTGAGCAGGTTGAGCAAGTGTACGCCAATGGAGAGGCCCATCAAGTAGGCGATCAGCACTATCCAGCGGTCCCCGTATTGTGTGTCCGCCTCATGTTCCCATTTGAGCATGGCCCAGAACACCACGGCGGTGAACAGGGAGCTCATGGCGTATACTTCGCCTTCCACGGCGGAAAACCAGAAAGAATCGGAAAAGGTGTAGGCGAGCGCGCCAATGGCGCCTGCGCCCATTACGGCCAGCAGTTGCTGGTTGCTCAGGGGCTCGCCGTTCTTGGAGAGAATGCGGCGGGCAAAGTGGGTGATTGTCCAGAATAAAAACAGGATCGTGAAACCGCTGGCCAGGGCGCTCATGATATTTACGCCCAGGGATGCTTCAGCGGGAGAGAACGGAAGGGTGAACAGCCGGCCCAGCAAAACGAACAGCGGAGCGCCGGGGGGGTGGGGTACCTGCACCTTGTAGGCGGCCGAAATGAACTCCCCGCAATCCCACAGGCTGCCCGTGGCTTCCATCGTCATTAAATACACTGTGCAGGCAACTATACACACTATCCAGCCTACAATGTTATTAATCCGGTTAAAATTCATAAGGTTGTTTTAGATAATTCCGACAAAAATAGAAAAAGTAACCAATTAAGCTAATGTGAACAACAGTTTTAACTTTTTATAAATATTTTAACAAATCGGGGAACCGGCCGGGCTGGTTGTAAGAGGGCCCATCAAGATGTGCCCGTTGCCGCGGCGCTGTTTTTTCCGGCCTGCCCGGGGGGAAGGAAGACAAACTTTTCAGGAGGGGGCTTTGGTGTTGCCTGGGTGGAATAACGGATATGCCGGGCCGCAACAGCGGGCGGCCGTTACGCCTTACGGTCCAGGCTCCAGGCTTCCGGCTTGCCTGCAAACCAGCCTTTTATGGAGGCCCATACTTCGGTGAAGAGGGGGGAGTGGCGGTAGGCGTCCAGCGCGGCGGTATCGTTCCAGGTGCTGTAGGTGAAATATACGCCGGGGTGCATCTTGTCTTTCCATAGCTCCAGGTGGCTGCAGCCGGGAAAATGGCGGATGGCGTGGCGGCGGGCTTCAAAGATGGCCTCAAATTCCGCGGCGCGGGCCGGGTCAAAGCTGAGTTTCACGATCCGGATCATTCTTCAAAAAGGATTCTGACGGTTTGATAAAAAGATAACTGCTGGAAGGAGCCTTGCTGCAGCTGGTCTCGCCGGAAGCCCTGCAGGCCGAAGAGGCCGGCGGCATTGCCTTTGTTTACGGCAATTTCCAGGTAGCCGGCCGCGTTGAAGAGGGCCAGCTTCTGGCCTTCGGCCACGTCTGCATAGGTTTCACTGATCTGGGTGATCATTTCGTCCCGCCGGAAGAAGATGGCAAACCGGCGGTTTCTGCCGTGCGCCGTAAACTGCTCGCGGGTAATGTTCACCACCACGTTCTCAAAGTTGTCTATATGGATGATCTGGCCTTCTATATAGTCTTCTCCGGTAAGGGGCTGCAGGTTGTTCTTTACCACTATTTCCGGCGCGGGCGTGCCGATGGCTTCCAGCGGAGCGCCCGCCATCAGTTGTGCCAGGGCCTTTGCCATGGCGCGTACAATGTTCAGGGTGTTGCGCGCTTCCCCGGCGGGCAGCGGCAGGCGGTATACCTCGGCGGGCTTTTCCCCGGCTATCATGGTCAGCAGGCCGTTATCCGCGCAGCAGATGTACTGGCCGTTGTGGCGGCCTATCAGCATGTAGTCCGCCTTCCGGTCAAACAGGTTGTTCAGCACCAGGTGGTACACGCCTTCGGGAAAATAATGGAAAGCGCTGCGGCAGATGTAGGTGGCCTGCGGCAGGTTGAAGGGCGAAATATGATGAGAAATGTCCACCACCCGGGCATCCGCACAGTGTTGCAGCAGCAGGCCCTTGATGGCGCCTGCAAGGTAATCCTGCAAACCGATGTCTGATGTTAGTGTGATGATGGGCATGTTATACATCCGGAACTAAAAAGCACAGGGGGAAATCAGTGCAAAGAAAGTCATTTTATCAAAGTAATGTTGAAAACAATTTTATTTCTTTTATACACATAGGGATATACACATACCGGGCCGGAAATGTTCAGAGAGGGGAGCCAGGTTCTTTCCGGAAGTGATTGAACACCAGTTTGTCTGCCCACCGGGGGATCACATGGCTGAGCAGCACGGTCAGTTTTCCCTGCAAGGTGAGCACCACTGTGCGTTTTCTTTTTGCAATGGCCTTCAGCGTATGCTGCGCCACTTCTTCCGCGCTCATCAGCCGGGACTCATCCAGCGGCGTTTCCCGTTGGGAATGGCCCGTTTGGTCCAGCGCGGTGTTGCGGATGTTGGATGAGGTGAAGCCGGGGCATACCCACATCACGTTCACGCCTGTATGTAAATTTTCTGTGCGCAATGTTTCCAGGAAACCCTGCATGGCAAACTTGGAGGCGGAGTACCCTGTTCTGCCCGGCAGGCCCCGGTAACCGGCAATGGAAGACACGCCGGCTATAGTGCCTTTGTTGGCCGTAATGGAGGGCAGTGCAAACTTGGTGCAGTACACGGTGCCCCAGAAGTTGATGTCCATCAGGGTTTTCAGCACATCCACCTCCACGTCCCGGAACAGGGCGCGCATGCTGACGCCGGCGTTGTTGATGAGGATGTCTATGCCGCCGTATTTTTCCAGCACGCTGTCTATGAACGCCTTGCAATCTTCTTCCCGGCCTACGTCCGCCACAAAGGTGTGCAACAGGGGATTGTTGACTTCCTGGCTGAGGGCGGCCAACGCGGCCTCCCTGCGGCCGCAAACCGATACCCTGGCGCCCGCCTGCAAAAAAGCGACCGCCAGTGCTTTCCCTATCCCTGAAGTGCCCCCTGTGATCACAACGGACTTATGCTGAAAAGTACTTTGCATGGCGCAAAAATAACGGAGCGGCACACAATAAGGAAAATTATTTGGGGAAAATGAGGGGAACAGGGCAGCGTTGCCAGTTGCCCCGGGTACCGGAACATAAAAAGGCCGGCCGGAAACAAATGCTCCGGCCGGCCCTGATAAATGTTTATGACGCCGCTAGTGGGCGTGGCCGCCTTCTTCTCCGCTGTTTGCCATTTTGGCCAGCAGGTCATGCGCGCCCTGCGTTACGAACTGTGCGTCAGCAGGCAGTTCTTCCGGCAATATGACTTCGGTATACCCGCCGGCGGTCACGCCGGTTTTGATCTCCACTTTGCGGTAGTGGCGGGCTGCTTCGGTAGCCACAAACACGTATTCCCGTCCGGCTTCCATTACCACGGCGGCGGCGGGCAGGGCGGGTACCCTGGCGGCGCCGGTTTCCACCCAGGCTTTGAGGTAAGTGCCGGGCAGCATTTCCTTGTCTTCCCGGTCCAGGTGGCAATGTACGCGTATGGTGCGGTCTTTGTCAATTTCCCGGCCTATCAGGTGTACGGTAGCCGTTCTTTCTTTAGACTCGTTAGACAGGATGAACCGCACCTTGTTGCCTATTTTGAGGCGTGGAATGTCTTTTTCGAACACCGTCAGTTCCGCATGCAGGTGCTCCGTATCCACAATTTCAAAAAGCGGCTCGTTGGGGCTGACGTATTTGCCTACATTGGCGTTCACCCTGGTAACGTAACCGCTGATGGGCGCCAGTACAGGAATGGTGCGGAGTATGGCGCCGCCTTCCAGCCTGGCCACCGCTATATTCATGAGCAGCAGCTTTTGTTTCAGTGCTTCCACCCTCACTTTGAGGGCGTTGCGGTCAGCGTCCGTTTTCTGGAAAGTCTTTTTAGCGCTCACGTTTTCCGCGCTCAGTTCTTTTTGCCGTTCATACTCCTGGTCCATGAACGCCAGCTGGGCTTTTGCCTCCAGGTAGTCTTGCTGCAGCTGGATGTAGTCAGGGTGTTCCATTTGGGCAATTACCTGCCCTTTTTTCACCCAGTACCCTTCCAGCAGGTCTGTATGCCGCAGTATGCCGCCAATGGGCATGGAAATGCTCAGCATTTGCTGCGGCGGTACGTCCAGCAGGCCGTTCACTTTAATGGTGCCGCTCAGTTCCCTTTGTTCCAGGCCGCCGGTTTGCAGGCGGATGGTGTTGAACTGCGCTTCGGTGATCTCCACCATGTTTTCCGTATGCGGCGGTTCGGTGGCCGTACTGTCTGCCGCGGGGGCCTTGCCTTTGTTGCCGCAGGCGGAGAGGGCAATGGCGACTATGATGATGATGTTCTTTTTCATGTGCGTCTGTTTATTCTGTTTTATTGCCCAGCAGGTACTGCAGCAGTAAAACGCTCTGGTTGTAATTATTAAGGGTTTGCAGATGGTTGTTCTGTACATCCATGGCGGTGCGCAGGCTTTGCAGGTATTCTACGTAACCTATTTCACCGCTGCGGTAGGCCTTGCCGGCGTGTGCTGTCATGAGGGCGGTTTGCGGCAGCAGGGAATTGTCGTAGTACTGGAGGGACTCCTTGTATTTGAGGACCTCTTCCATCTGTTCATTAAACAGCCCTTTATAATGTTGCTGCTGCTGCTGGTACCGGAAGCCGGCCGCTTCCCTGTGCATGGCCGCCGCTTTTATGCGGGAGGCCTGCGGTTTGAACCACAGCGGCAGCGCCAGGCCCGCCTGGAAACCGTTAAAGCGGTCTCCGGAAGTGGCCAGGGGCGTACCGGAAGCATTTTTGGGCGTGGCAATCAGCGTTTGGGTGAAAAAGCCGAGGGTGATATCCGGCAGCATTTTCTGTTTTTCTACCTGTTGCTGCTGCCCGGCCACTACTGCCTGTTGCCTGAACCATTCCAGGCCGGGGTTGGTTTGCAGGGCAACGCTGTCTGCCAGTTGAAGGGGCAGGGCGGCCAGCGCCCCTGCGTTGATAGACACGGGCTGTTCCGCGTGCAGCAGCGTTTGCAGGCGTGTGCGGAAGAAGCGTACGTCTGCCTTCACCTGTTGCTGTTGTGTTTTTAGCTGCTGCAGCTGGTTTTCAGCGGCGGTTTTCTCCAGCAGGGTGCTTTCCCCCGTTCGCAGTTTTACCCCGGCGGCGCGGGCAAATTCCGTGTAAATGGAATCCTGTTCCTGCAAACGCTGATGCCATGTTTGCAGGTATTGCAGCTGGTACCATGCGGCCTGTACCTGGTATACCAGCTCGTTCCTGTCTGCCGCCAGCTTCAGCTCGCTGCTGCGGATGTTGGCGTCTGCCAGCCGGGTTTGCGCCCCAAACAGGGTGGGAAAGGGTATGTTTTGTGTGATGGCAATGTTGTTGTCATTTTTTTCGTAGCTGTTGTATTGCCCGTATTGCAGCATCACTTCTGTTTTGCCGATGTCTGTAGCTGCTCCCCGCAGTTGCCGGTTGCCTTTGAGGTCTGCTTCGGCGGCGGCAATATTGCGGTTCTGCCGGAGCGCGGTCTGGATGCACTCCTGCAGGGTGTAGACTGGCTGTGGCAAAGCGGCGGGCAGTGGGCTGGTTCCCTTCATCGCATGCTTGTCTGATGGCAATGCGGTGCCTGCCGTTACGTTCCCTTCCTGCGCTTTTGCGGAAAGCCCCGCCGCCAGCAACAGCGGCAAAAGAAGCAGTTTGTTCATATGCTTCGGTTTTTTGTGGATCTTTTCAAAATAGATGTACAGGATGGGCAGTACAATGAGCGTGAGCAGGGTGGAGGTGACCAGCCCGCCGATCACCACCGTGGCCAGCGGCTTTTGCACTTCCGCGCCCGCGGAGCCAGACAGCGCCATGGGCAGAAAACCAAGAGAGGCCACGGATGCCGTCATCAGCACGGGCCGCAGCCGCAGGCGGGTACCTTCCAGCACGATCTCCTGCAGGCTGGCAAGGCCGCTTTTTTTCAACCGGTTAAATTCCGCTATCAGCACAATGCCGTTGAGCACCGCCACGCCAAACAGGGCAATAAAACCTACGCCGGCTGAAATGCTGAACGGCATGCCGCGCAGCACCAGGGCCATCACCCCGCCGATGGCCGCCATGGGGATAGCGGTAAATATCAGGAGGGACTGTTTCACGGAGTGGAAGGTGAAGAAGAGCAGCAGGAAGATGAGACCCAGCGCAATGGGTACGGCTACGGATAAACGCCGCTGCGCTTCCTGCAGGTTCTCGAACTGCCCGCCGTAGGTGATGAAGTAGCCGGGCGGCAGTTTTACGCTGCTGTTGATCTTTTCGGATACTTCTTCTACTACGGAGGCAATATCCCTTCCGCGTACGTTGAAGCCTACAATAATACGCCGTTTGGCGGCTTCCCGCTGTATCTGGTTGGGCCCCAGCTTGTAGGAAATGTCTGCCAGCTGGTTAAGCGGCACCTGGTTGCCGTTGGGCGCGGTAATGAAAATGTTCCTGACATCTTCTATGCTTTCCCGGTTCACCTGCTGGAAGCGCACCACCAGGTCGTACCGCCTTTCGCCCTCATATACCAGCCCGGCGCTCTGGCCGGCAAAAGCGGTGTTCACGGCCTGGTTCACCGTGGCCACGTCAATCCCGTAGCGGGCCAGCAGGTCCCGGTTGATGCTCACCATGATCTGCGGCAGGCCGGTGATCTTTTCTTCATACAGATCTTTGGCCCCGTCTGCGGCGGCTACTATCTTTCCTACTTCCTTGCTCAGGCGGGTGAGGGTTTCCAGGTTTTCGCCGAATATCTTGATGCCTACATCCTGCCGCACGCCGGAGATCAGTTCGTTAAACCGCAGCTGGATGGGCTGGGAAAAGCCGAACTGCACACCGGGAATAGCATCCAGCGTGGCCTGCATCTTGTTCACCAGCTCTTCCTGCGTGCCTGCGGATGTCCATTCAGACTTGTCTTTCAGCAATATCATAACGTCTACGGACTCCATGGGCATGGGGTCTGTAGGTATTTCGGCGGAGCCTATCTTGCCCACCACCTCTTTTACTTCCGGGTATTCCTTCAGCAGCAGCTGTGAGGCCAGGTTGATCTTGTCTATGGATTCGGAAAGGGACTTGCCGGTGGCCAGCCGCATTTCAATGGCCAGGTCTCCCTCTTCCAGGGTGGGAATAAATTCGCCGCCCAGCTGAAGGAAGGTAACGAGGCTGATGAGGAACAGCACCACGGCGGTGATGGTCACCATCAGCTTATGCCGCAGCGCACCGTTGATCACCGGCCGGTAACACCGCTGGAAGAAATCCATCATCCTGTCTGAAAAATTCCTTTTATGCACAACGTTCTTGCTGAGGAACAGCGCGCTCATCATAGGCACGTAGGTCAGCGAGAGCAGGAAGGCGCCCAGTATGGCAAAGCTCACTGTTTGGGCCATGGGCCTGAACATGCGGCCTTCAATGCCGGTGAGGGCAAGAATGGGGAGGTATACGATCAGGATGATGATTTCCCCGAAGGCGGCCGCGCTGCGTATTTTGCTGGCGGAGGTGTATACTTCCCCGTCCATCTGCCGCTGGTCCAGCCGCGTAAGTTTGCTGAGGCCCAGGTGGTGCATGGTAGCTTCAACAATGATCACCGCGCCGTCTACAATCAGCCCGAAGTCAATGGCCCCCAGGCTCATAAGGTTGCCGGATACGCCAAATACCCGCATCAGGATGATGGCAAACAGCATGGCCAGCGGTATTACAGAAGCCACTATCAGCCCTGCCCGCAGGTTGCCCAGGAATAGCACCAGCACAAAGATCACAATGAGCGCGCCTTCAATGAGGTTTTTGCTCACCGTGCCAATGGCGCGGTCTACGAGGTGGCTGCGATTGAGGTATACTTCCAGCTCCACGCCTTCGGGCAGTGTTTGCCTGATCTGCTCAATGCGGGCGTCTACGGTTTTTACCACCTTGCTGGCGTTCTCTCCTTTGAGCATCATCACAATACCGCCTACGGCCTCTCCGCTCTTTTTGCCGTCTGCATGGGTGAGCGCTCCGTAACGCACGGCGGCGCCGTAGCGTACCATGGCCAGGTCCCGCACCAGCACGGGCAGGCCCTGCGAGGTGTGAGACACTACTATTTTTTCAATATCATCCAGGGAAGTAACAAGGCCTTCCGTGCGGATGAAATAGGCGTTGGGTTTTTTATCGATATACGCGCCGCCGGTGTTCTGGTTGTTCTTTTCCAGGGCGGTAAATACATCGTTGATGCCCAGGTTGAAGCTGCGGAGCTTGTCCGGGTCAAGGGCTATTTCATATTGTTTGAGAAAACCGCCAAAACTGTTCACCTCCGCCACGCCGGGCGTACCCAGCAATTGCTGGCGGATGATCCAGTCTTGTATCGAACGCAGCTCCGAAGGCGGGTATTTTTCTTCATAGCCCGCTTTGGGATGTACCACGTACTGGTAAATTTCCCCCAGCCCGGTAGAGATGGGCGTCATTTCAGGAGAGCCGATGCCGGCGGGAATGCGGCTTTGCGCCTCTCCCAGCTTTTCGTTCACCTGCTGCCGCGCCCAGTAAATGTCCACATCATCGTCAAACACAATAGTAACCACGGAAAGGCCGAACCTTGATGCGGAACGGATCTCCGACAGTTGCGGAATGGTGGCCATGGTCTGTTCCACGGGGAAAGTGATCAGCCTTTCCACCTCCTGTGGCGCCAGTGAAGGGCTTTGGGTGATCACCTGCACCTGGTTGTTGGTGATGTCTGGCACGGCGTCTACCGGCAGGCGTGTAAGTGAGTACACGCCCGCGATGACCAGTGTCAGGGTGAGCAGCCCGATGATCAATTTATTTTGAATCGAGAACCTGATTATCCTGTCTAGCATTGTAAAGCCTGTTTGTGCACGTGCGCGCGCCAATAACGGCATACACCCGGCGTTCGTGCGCACGGCATGATAAAATGTTGTCAATAAAACGGGAAGATCAGGCGAAGCGGGGCGGTTGCCAGAAAGAGTCTGCTACCTCCTGTACAGGTGGAATGAGGTACCTGCTTACAGGGGCGTTGAGAATAACAGGTTTGTTGAGAAAGGCCGCGTTTTTGGGCAGCACGGAAATAACGGCGCAGCAGGAGCAGACACAGAAGGGTGAACAAAGGTCCCCACTGTCCCGCGTTTCCTTGAGGGGTACATGCACTTCCTCCTGCGCCGGCTCATGGTCGGCGTCTGTACACCGGTCCGCACAGGGTAACCCCGCGCAGGCCAGCATCCAGATACTGAGAAGGAAGCTCCATGCTTTCATGCCGCAAAAATATTAAAATAAGGGCAGGATGCATGCAATATTTTTACAAGATGGTTGCAAAAAGAGAGGATCGCATGCGCTATACCATCAGGTCAAGAGCTGTTTTTTCTTTTTCAGGATAAAATGCTCTTCCTGCGGCGTGAGTTTGCAGCGCAGCGCTTTTTCATAGTATTCCAGGGCGCGGCGGGGTTGCTGCCGGTCTGTGAATATCCGGGCCATGCTGCAGTGGAAGAGGTGATGCCGTTGCATGAAATCATGTTCTTCCAGCGGGGCCAGCAGGGCCAGCGCGTTGTCAGGCTGCCCGGCAAAATGGAGGGCTATGGCATGGTTCAGCTGCACAAAGGGAGAGGGGCTGATGTGCTGCAACTGGCGGTAAAGGGCGGCTATCTGCGCCCAGGGCGTGGCGGCAAAAGAAGGCGCGGCGGCGTGCAGCCAGGCAATGGTAGCCTCCAGCAGAAAGGGTTTGTGGCGCGCTTCGGCGCTTTCGTGCAGGTAGCGGGATGCCACCAGTATCATGTCTTTGTTCCACCGGCTGCGGTCCTGGTGCTCCAGCTCCAGCAGCTCGCCGGTTTCACTGGTGCGTGTATCCAGCCTGGAGAGTTGAAGCAGCATCAGGGCAAAAAGGGCCCTGGCGTCCGCTACGCCTACCCGGGCCTGCCTGATCACGGTTTTGGTGAGGCTGAGCGCATCTTCGCACAACTGTTCGTCCGCATATTTCCAGCCTTCTGTAAATACGAGGTACAGCACTTTGAGGGCCATCAGCACTTTTTGTTCGCTCCACCATACAAAGCCGCTGCTGAACGCAATGTCTCTTTCCTTGGGCAGCTGTTGCCGGCGGTACAGCATTTTGGAAACAGTATCCGGCGCGGCGCCCAGCAGGGCGGCTACCTGCTGCACCTGCAGGCCGTGTACATAACGCAGCGCCATTACCAGCTGCAGTTTGGGAGAAAACTCCGGCCGCATGCAGGCAAAGAGGAGACGCAGCAGTTGCAGGTCTCCGTCTTCCTGCATGGCAGCGGGCGCCGGCAGGCCGCCTGCATCGTCTAGCGGAAGCAGGGGCTTTTGCCGGCTGAGCTGTTTGTTGGCAATGTTGCGAATGGTGGCATAGAGCCAGGCTTCCGGTTTTTCAGGCAGCTGTTGCGGCCAGCTGGCGGCAGCTGCCGCAAAGGCCTCCTGTACAATATCTTCTGCATCTGCCATACGGCTAATGCCGCTGTGGTACAGCAGGGCGCTCACCATTTTACCGAAATGCGCGCGGTAGATATGTTGCAGCAACTGCTCCATGTTAGTGTGCCATCAGGGGCCTTACCTCCACAGCGCCGTTGTAAACGGATACGTGCGGGCATTGTGCCGCAATGGCGGCGGCATGCTCCAGGTCTCGCGCGTGTACCAGTATGTAACCGCTGATGCTTTCGCGGGCTTCCGCAAACGGCCCGTCTGTACCGATATGGCCGGGTTTTACATACCGGGTCTCTATATCCAGCGGCTCGCCGGCTACAAAAAAGCCCTCCGCGGCCAGGTCTTCACACCATTTGGTCATTACCGCGGTACATTGCTGTATTTCTTCTTCAGAAAGCTGTTGCATCTTTTCCAGGTCTTCCCGGAGCAGCAAAAGGTATTTGTTCATGGTCATGTGTTTTTAGTATAGTACCGCGCAGAGCACAAATCCGGACATGCGCACGCATAAATTTATAACTATATTTTATCGCCACGTTAGTGACGTTTTTATTTCATATGATTGTATTTAATAATAGTTTAGTGAAAGTTGAAAGGACAAAAGTCACTTTGCTAAACGATTAGCATAGATGGTAAACTGACTTCAAACTGGCCATGGTACAGCAGTTAAGAAAGGTATTTTTTACGCCTGAGGGCAATATGTTAACAAAAACTTAATTGTGAAAACATTAGGATTTGTAATCTTTTTAAATAATTTTAAATCATCAACAGGCGCATTTTGGTATTTTATTAACGGTAGATTGTGATATTTTGCAGGTTGGCCGTATAATTTATACGAAAAATATGGTGATCTATTGACTCAAAAGAATATGGTATGTATCTTTCAAACCAGATATACCTCACAACCCGAGGTATGCGAGCACAGAATAACGAATCTAAATAGAGCCTAACTATACTTTTTGTTCACCACGTTAAAATTGCACGTAGAAACAATATGATCAAAATTTGCAGTGCGTCAGTTTAAATTAGTGCCCCGCACCATCCAAGCTGTCGGTACCTAACTAAAGCGAAATTAACTTCCATGTAGGATCCCTGTGCAGGTGAAAAGTTAACTTCTTCGTATCACTTTTTCCAGACGGTAACGCGCTATGCGTGCCGCGGCAATCTGTATGCTTACCAGCCTGCGGCACGGCCCTGTTATGCACTTTGCATAGCGGGCAGGGGAGTCTTTTATTTTTTTAGTGGCCCGGCTATGCCTTGTATGGCGCCGGGCAGGGGATTTCCTGTTTTGGGCCCACCCGGCTATGCGTTGTCATAGTAGCGGGCAGGGAGTCCCTTGTGTTGAAGTGTCCCGGCTATGCCTTTACCATAGCGGCGGGTAGGGGAGTTCTTTGTTTTTCAATAAATCCGTCTTATGATATATTTCTACCCAAATTCAGGGAAGCGCGCCGCGTTATTGCTGGGGCTCTTCATGCTGGGAGCGGGCGCCATGGCGCAGCAAAAGCTGTACAAGAAAGCAGACTCTACAGGAACGGCGGGCAGCGCGGAAGCTGCGGAACGCCTGAAAAACGTGCCCATGCTTGCCAGGGACACGGTAGGGTACCTTCCCAACAGCGAGCTCCTTCTACGTACAACCGGCGCCGTTAGCAGGCTGCCTTTAGATGAAGTAAGGAAACTCCCTTACACCAGCGTAAACCAGCTATTGCTCGGGAGGGTCAACGGCGTGGATGTTCGCATCCCCGGCGCAGAGCCTGGCAAGCGCAGCAGCGCCTTTGTACGCGGCGCTTCCGGCCTGCTGCTTAAAAACGGTGACCTTTTTGGCGCACAGCCCGTGTACGTGGTAGATGGCATGCCCCTCATCACCGAGCATGCTTTTGCCTTTGATGTGCAGCGGTTCGATTTTAACCGCATGGGCACAGAGATAGACCCACTGGCCTTCCTCAATGTGAACGACATTCAAAACATTGAAGTGCTGAAAGACGCCGGCGCCGCCGCAAAATTCGGGCCCCTGGCCGCTAATGGCGTGATCAACATCACCACCTGGGGGCCCCGCAGCGGAGAACTTAAAGTGGAAGTGAACGGCTTTGCCGGTATTTCCGTCAAACCTTCGGTAGATGTGATCAATGGCCGCTGGGAACGGGATTTCAGGCTGCAGTTCTATGACCGTTACGCCAGCAAGGAACAGTTCAGGAGTTTTCCCGCCTACCTTGCAGACTCCACCAACTCCACCTATTATGGTAATGCGGACTGGGATGAGGCCTACTACCGCAATGGTTGGGTTACCGGCCTGCAGGCTGCCGTAAGCGGCGGCAACCGGCTGGCCAACTTCCGCTTCAGCGTTGGGCAGGCCGCTGAACAGGGCGTGGCGGAAAAAACGGCCATGCGCCGGTACAACGTCAACTTCGGCATCAATGTAATGCCGGTAAAAAACCTGATGTGGAGCACCTTTATCAGCGCGGCGGTGATCAACCGTGACAGGCCGCAACTGCTGCGTGACAGGATGGGGGATGAAGATTACATCCTCAGTCTTGACAAACCGCCATCCTCCAGCAAAGAGCAGGTAGAACAGTATTTCAGCTACCTGGAAAAAGGTGTTGACAAAAACAGGAACGCCAACGTACGCGTGCTGAACACCCTGCAATATTCTTTTGGCAGGTATGTAAAGCTCAACTCCCGGTTCGGGATTGATCACGGGCAAAACTACCGGGACCTGTTCATTCCCTCCACCGTGAACGACGGCAACAACTTTGTATCCAACTACGATGGCCTGCACCGCCGCCTTGTATTCGACAACTCTTTGGAAATAACGCCGCTGCAAAAGAAAGGCCAGCGCCTTTCCGTTACCCTCGGCCAGTACAACCAGTGGGATATGTGGAAGTACAACTACGGCCGCGCGTTCAAGGGCAAGAGCGATTATATACAGATCTACCAGCCGGGTAATGACGACAACAAGACCGGCGCCTCCCACAACCTGCGCCTCACCGCCAATTATAAAGACAGGGTGAAGGCCAACCTCGCGTCTTTCTACGCAGACATTGACTACGCTTTGCAGGATAAATATTTCTTCAACCTCTACCTCCGGCAAGACGGGTCTTCCAACGTCAGCGAGGCCGAGCGCTGGCAACTGTTCCCCACGGCGTCCGCTTCCTGGAAAATATCCGGGGAAGACTTTATGAAAGACAGCCGCCTCTTCAGCAACCTCCGCCTGCGGGCCAGTGCGGGCCGCATAGGCAAGGTGTTCCACGACGACTATTACAAAGGCGGCCCCGTGTACAACGTGGAAGCAGGCTGGGAAGGCACGCCCAACATGGCCACCTATAACGCCTTTCCCGTGCTGAACGCGGCGTATGAGCTGGGTTATATTTCTCCCGGTATTGCCTGGGCATATACAGACCAGCTGAACGGCGGGCTTGACGTAGGAGTGCTCAACGGCCGCCTGAACTTTTCTGTAGACGTGTATACCCGGCAGGACAAGAACCTGCTCCTCAAAGTACCGGCCATGACGGAAAGCGGTTATACCGGCGTATTGATGAACGGGATGGACATTGCCAACTATGGCGGCGAGCTGGGCGTAAACGCCGTGATAGTGAACGGCAAAAACTTTGGCTGGTCTACCGCATTGAACGCATCCGCCAACAAAACCAAACTGTTGAAGCTGCCGGGCGGCAGAACGGACGTGCGCATGGGCAACCGGCGTTTCCTGGTAGGCAAACCGGTAGACAAGTACTGGCTGCTTATCAACGACGGTATTTATGCCACAGATGCCGATGTGCCTCCGGGCATGACCTACCAGGGCCTGCCCATGAAAGGCGGCGATCCCAAATGGCGGGACGTGAGCGGGGATAATAACATAGACGATGCGGACCGTGTCGTTACCGGCACCCACAATCCCGCGGTGCAGGGCGGCTGGGCCAACAACCTGCGCTACCGCAATTTTGAACTGAACATGCTCTTCCGGTATGCCTTTGGCGGAAAGCTGCTGAACAAGGCGCTGGCAGACCGGTTTGACTTTGTGAACCACGAAGGGGTAGACGCTATTGAAGGCGTAAAAGAGTTTGCCTACTGGACCAAACCCGAGGGAGACCTGAACGGCATGTACCGCTACAACCCCTGGAGCCCCGTAAGGGCTTACCAGGCAGAGCAGACCCTTTTCCTTGAAAAGGCCTCTTACGTGAAACTGCGTTCCCTTTCGCTGACGTATAACTTTGCGGGCGCCTGGATGGAAAAGAAGGGCGTACGGCAATTGCGTGTATTCGTGACCGGTAATAACCTTTTCACCATCACCAACTACTCCGGCGGGGACCCTGAAGCCTTTGACTACTTCGGGTACGACCAGGGCGTTTACAACTGGCCCGCGCCTAAGAGTTATACCCTCGGTTTCAACTTACAGTTCAAATAACTAAAACTGACCTTATGCGATATATATGGATGGGAAGCCTGATGTGCCTGCTGGCTACCGGATGGCTTTCCTGTAAAAAGATGCTGGACATAGACTCTACCCGGGCTGTAACGGAAGAGAACATGTGGAAGACCAAGAACGATGCCTGGGCCGGCAGCTTTGCCGCCTATGGCCTGCTACGCGCGGCGCTGGCCAATGAGAACGCACACTGGGCGTATGGCGATATGCGCGGCGGCGATTTTACCGTTACCAAACGTGGAGACCTGCAGGCGCTCCGCTCCAGCCAGCTCACCTCCAACTACCCGGCCATGGATACCTGGCGTGACTGGCGCCGGTTCTACGCCGTAATTGCGCAATGTAACCTGGCCCTTGCCAAACTGCCCGGCATTCCCGAGCTGGACAACCGCTACGCCCGCTCCGAAATGAAGCTGGACGCGGCGCAGGTACGTTTTGTACGCGCTTTCACCTATTTCTACATTGTGCGTATCTGGGGAGACGTGCCGCTGATCACCGAGCCGTTTAAAGGAGACTTTACGGCCAATACCCGCGAAGGCTGGCAGAAGGTGCTGGACTTTGCCCAGGAAGAAGCCCTTGCCGCCTCCAAAGACCTGCCCTGGCAGTTTGACGGTTCCAACCCGGAGCAGCAGGGCAATTACCGCGGGCAGGGTATTTCCCACTGGCGCAGCATTCTGGCCACCCGCGGCGCGTGCTACAACCTCATAGCGCACATTGCCGCCTGGAAGAAAGACTATGCCACCGCGCTCAAATACATCAATACCATTACAGACAACAAGGCACGCACGGCATATGACTACGTTACCAACAACGACATGATAGTGGCGCCCAGCGGTACCTCCGGCTCCACTTTCCGCGGCCGTACCAACTGGAACATTTTCCAGCTGGACTTCAACATAGACCACGCGGAAATATCCACCACCGGCCAGCTGGAATACTGGACGCTCCGCTACCCGGACGTGCCAAAGGCCGAAGCCGAGATCTATGTGACCAAAGACAGTATCCTGAACATTTACAGCAACCCGTCAGACGTGCGCGCTTCCATCTTCTTCAAAGACATGACCAGTGTACAGCCTATGTTCTACAAGCTGCGCATGCTGGACGGCGCCGTACGCAACCCCACGTTGCGCTTCTTCAACGCCGCCATAGTGATCTTCCGATATGAAGAAATGACGCTGCTGCGCGCCGAATGCAACGCACGCCTTAAAAACTATGCCGCCGCCCGCACGGAACTGAATACACTGCGTAACAGGCGGTATATAGACGCCGTGCCGGAAGATGTAACAGAAGAGGAACTGCTGGACCTCATACTGGAAGAACGCCGCCGGGAGCTGATCGGTGAAGGGTGGCGCTGGTACGACCTGGTGAGCTTCGGCAAGGTGCCTGCTTTCAGCCGGCTTACGGAAGCCGATGTGCAGAACGGCGCCGTCTACTGGCCGCTGTCCAAGAACTCGCTCAGCCTCAATCCCCAGCTTACACAATATTCATACTGGAAATAATCCCTTCAACATGAAAAGACTATTCTCCTTCAAACATATACTGGCCGCGGCCGCCCTGCTGGCCCTGGCCGCCGGTTGCCGGAAAAATAACGAATACCGTAACATGGAGCCCGTGGGCGAAGTGAAGATGAGCAGTTACGAATTTCTTAAACAGGCCAACCAGAGCGGCCTCTATGATACGCTGCTTTACCTGCTTGAAAAAACCGGCATAGCGGAAAAACTGAAAACCGGCAACAATACTTTTTTTGCGCCGCAAGATTTCAGCATTGCCTCCGCTATGGACAACCTCAACTTCATCCGCAAAAAGCGCGGGGAAGACCCCAACTGGACGGTAGACAGCGTGAGCACCGGCGTATGGGACACATTGCTGAGCCGCTACCTGGTAGATGGTCAGTACAACCTGGATTCCCTGCGTTATGGGGACGGGGTTACCCTTGTAACGCCATACGGCTACGAAATGAGCGCCAAGGCTATGACCACCACCGCCTCCGGTATCAGCAACGGCGGCTCCATGGTGATCCAGTTCAGTGACAAGAACAACTCCCGCCTCATCAAATTCTGGGTGTCTGCCATTACGGAATCTGCCAACATCCAGACTACCAACGGCATTGTGCATATGCTGGAGTCCAAACACATTTTCGGGTTCTCGTCTTTCCTCGGCATGGCTTACCCCGCCCAGCGCTCGCCCTACTTCGGCATCCCCTTCCTGATACCCGGCCCCGGCAGTGTGGATATTGCCTACTATGACCGTGGTGGTGAAGGGGTGGCTTACCACGACTTTGAGCCCGCTAACAGGGGCAACGGCAAGTTCCGGTTTGAAGAAGGAGTGGATACGGACGTATGTACGGAAGGCCCCTACAATATAGGCTATACCTATCCCGGAGAATGGCTGAAGTATACGGTGAAAGTGGAATATTCCGGCCTGTACAGCACCTACGCCCGCGTAGCCACGCCCAACGCCAACTGCATCACCCACCTGGAAGTGGATGACCAGGACGTGACCGGCCTCATCTACCTGAAAAAAGGCACCGGCTACCAGAACTGGGTAACCGTAGAGGGAACAGAAACTTACCTCACGGAAGGCGAGCACGTAGTGACGTACCATGTAGACGCCGCCGGCTTCAACATGGCCCGGTTCGGTTTTGTGCCCAAATTCAGGAAACCCTTTAACGGCGCCCCGCTGCAAATACCCGGTACCATTCCCATAGCGGAGTTTGACTGGGGCGGCGAAGGCATTGGCTACAAAGATGCGGACGTGCAGAACCGCGGCAACGCCAAACAGATGATGCGCGCATTTGAAGGCCCGGACGTGGAGCAGAATGCAAAAGAAGGCGGTTTTAATGTTGGTTATACCGCGGCCGGGGAATGGATGTCTTATACTGTGAACATCCAGCAAACCGGCAAGTACGACATCATTTTCCGGGTGGCTTCTCCCAATACCTCCGGCAAGGTACACGCAGATATTGACGGTACCAATGTGAGCGGTGTGCTCAACGTGCCCAAAACCGGGGCCTACGGCACCTATACAGACCTGGTGAAAAAAGACGTAACGCTCACCGCCGGGGAGCACTTGTTGAAAGTGGTAGTAGGCGCTTCGGGCTTTAACATTTCCAAAGTGATTTTTGTAGCGAAATAATTTCAACTTATGAAAAAGAACAGCATTACAATACAACTCATGGCCTGGTGCTCACTTGGCCTGCTGGCGGGCTGTTACAAAGACACGCTGCCGGTGGAAAAGGATTACATGAGCAAAGACATGAACTTCAAGAAAGAGACCTTTGTGGCCAACCTGGGGCGTATGAACGTGTTTGCGGACATCTTCAACGCAGACTATTCCACCCAGCCGCTGCAATTTGAGCTGCAGTCTCCCCGGATAGACAATAAAACCCCGGCGCCCATACTGCTGGAAGCGGTAGACACCCGCCAGTGGAAAGACTACTACACCGGCACGGAAACCTCTGTTGCGGAAATTGAGGCCAAACGCATCACGGTGCGCCGCCCCATCCTTGACCTGAACAGCCAGAACGGCCAGCTGGTAGTATGGCCGGTAGATTCCACCAAACTGCCCTACGGCAAATATTTCTTTGACGTAAAGGTGAATAACAAGGCGGGGGAGCGCCTGTTCCCCGGCCTGATGCTGGACCTGCGCCGCCCCCGGCCTTATGAGCCTTACGAATATGACGATGTTACCGGCATCCGCAAGGCAGACAACGCCGGCGGCATCATCCGCCCCAGCACCATCTCCAACCACAGAGACCCGCAGGGCAGGGAGATCAAGGCGGAAAATGTGCAGATCTACTTCGTGAAAACCGGCGCCGCCGCCAATACGCTCACGTTCAAGTTCGTAGATAAAGACAGTGTGGGCATTCCCATCTCCACCTTCAACATCCAGCGCTGGGACAGCCTGTACTACTACAGCAAAATGGCCGGCCGCAACGTCAGGTTCGGTTTCAACAGGAACATCCCTGCAGACAGCATGTCTGTCACCTATGACATTACCAATCCCTTTCCAGTACTGGCGGAAGCCTTTGCAGGAGATGAGCTGGCGGAGTACATCTTCTCTTACAGCAGGGTGTCTTACGGCTACCGGGTGGTTGGCAGAATAGGCCTGAAGTTCAGCATTCATGAGCCGGGTGAATGGACGGTGGTGTTCCGTTACATGATCAACCCAAAATTCAGTGATGATTAACGCGCAACTTTTAAATCAGCAAACTATGCATAAATTATACCCTGGAGCCATGAAGCTCTGTATTGCCCTGATGCTTTTTGCCTGCAGCACGGCGTATGCCCAGCAAAAGGTACTGGTAAAGGGAAAGGTAACGGATGCCGCCTCGCATACAGGTATTCCCGGTGTAAGTATTGTGGATGTGGCGGCAAAAAAAGGTATTGCCGTAACGGATGCGGCGGGTAACTATTCCATTGCCATTGAATCGGGAAAGCTCTTGCTGTTCCGCTTTATCGGTTATGAAGATAAAACCGTAAGGGTCAGCAAGCAGGAGATCAATGTACAGCTGGCTACTTCTGAAAGAGGGCTGAAGGAAACAGTGATCGTGGGGTACCAGCCGCGTACCAAGGAAACCATGACGGGCGCCTCCAGCCATATCAGCGGCAAGGAGTTGCAAAACGTGCCCGTGGCCAACCTGGAGCAACTGCTGCAGGGCAAGGTGGCCGGCATGAACATCCAGAACAATACCGGTGCGCCCGGCTTTGGCGGTACCATCTCCATCCGCGGTATTTCTCAGCTCAACATATCGGGCAGCGGGGACCAGGCCTTCCTGGCCAGTTCCAACCCGCTGTTGGTGATCGATAACGTACCGGTAGATTATGATGGCGGTATAGACCAGTCCATGCTGCAGCCCGGCGCCGCTACCGGCCCGCTGGCCCTGCTGCCGCCGGAAGACATTGAGTCTATCGAGATCTTCAAGGATGCCCAGGCCGCTTCCCTCTACGGCTCGCGCGGCGCCAACGGCGTAATTGTGATCACCACCCGCCGCGGTAACTCCGCCGTGCCCATCATCAGCACCAACAACAGCTTGTTCGTGAACGTGCCGCCGCAGCTGCGCGCGGTGTGGGGCGGCAACAAGGAAAGGGAATACCGCATTGCCGCCATTCTGGGGTATAGCCAGAGCGAACGGGAGGGCCGTCGGGAGCTGGACGAAGCCCAGTTCATTTCAGACAGCCTCAATGGCTTCTACAATAACAGCACAGACTGGCAGGGCCTTTTCTACCAAACCACGCTGAATACCAACAATAACCTGCAGATCAGCGGCGGTAACGCCAAAATGAACTACAAGGCCAACCTCGCTTACCAGATGAACCAGGGTGTGATCAAAAATACCGGCTTCAACAAATACAGCCTCAATATGCAGCTGAACATGCAGCCCAATACGCGGTTGCGCGTAAGCGGCCAGCTGTTTGGCGCCTACGGGCAAAAGCAGCGCGGCAATGGCGGCGGCATCACCGGTAACGGCGCAGGCAACGCCTTCTCGTCTTCCCTGCTGCCAGGGCCTTCCCACTTCCTGGAATTTCCGGAGCTGAGGGCTTACCTGGAGAATGTGGACGATAACAATACCGTCAACATCCGCAGCTACCTCAACGTAGATTACGAGCTGTTCCGCGGGCTACGCCTCACCACCACCACCTCGTACGATTATTACACGGATACCCGTGACCGTTTTAATCGCGGTTTCTCCAATAATAACCAAACACTGTTGTACGGTTTTGTAGGCCGCCGGGGAGAGCTGAACACCCGTAACGGCCTGGCGTATAACTTCAACAGCAACCGGGAGAACACGGAGAAGGGCCACAACGTGCTGGTCAGCTTCTTTACAGAGGCCAACATCATGGAAAATGAGCAGCATATCCGTGAAATGCGCAACGGGCCCAGTGATTTCTACTGGGGGCCGCGCGGATACTCACCCCGCTTTTACCCCGGCAACCCCTGGAATGATGCTTCCAACAAGAACACCAACGGCACGCCGGTGAGCCGCGTATATCACGCGCTGTCATACGCCGGGTTTGTTTCTTACAACTATAAAACGAAGTACGTGCTGGACCTCTCTTACCGTTCAGACGGTAACTCCAGCTCCGGGCTCTCCAGCCGCTATTCCATCAACCCCGCCATGGGCGTGCGCTGGAACTTTGGCAAGGAACGCTTCATGGAAAACCTGAACTTCCTTGATTACGGTTCATTGCGCGGCAGCTTCGGCATCAACAGCCGTCCCGTGGCTAACCAGGTGAACGCACTGGGCATTTACCAGATACATGCGGACTATAACAACCAGACGGCCATCGGCCCCGAGTTCAAGCTGATGCCCAACCCGTACCTGGAGTCTGAAAAGTCCCGCCAGTTTGATGTGGGGCTGGATATGAGCTTCTTCAAAGGCCGGTTCACGTTCACGTACGATACCTACTACAAACGCACCTATAACATGGTGATGACCATGCCGCTCACAGATGTAACCGGTTATACCAGCATAGAGAAGAACGGCGGCGCCATTGTGAACTATGGTCATGAACTGGCCATCACCGTACGGCCCATTGCTTCCACCAAGCCCGATGGCTTCCAGTGGACGCTGACCGCCAACGGCTCTGTTTGGCGCAATACGCTGACGGCATTGCCCGGCGGCCTGGAGTCTTTCCGGTACGACGACGGGGCGCCTTATTATCAAGACCTTGCCCGCAAGGTAGGCCGCAACCCGATTGCCAATTTCCTCTTTAAAACGGAAGGTATTTACCAGTCTGACAGTGAAGTGCCGGTAGACCCTGTGCGCGGCGTGCGTTACCGGAACGGCAAAGGCAACACGGCCCAGTACTTTATGGCCGGGGACCCCGTTTGGGTAGATGTGAACGGAGATTACATGCTGGACGATGATGAGGACAACATGATTGTTGGTAACCCCGAACCGCGCGCTGTAGGGGGGCTTTCCAATACTTTCAGCTACAAGAATTTTGCGCTGAACGTCTTCTGCTCCTTCACCATCAAGAGAGACATCCTGAACAACGCCATGGCCTCCCGCCTGCTGCGCCTTACACAGCCTTACAATATTAAATACGATGGGGGTATTGGCGGTACGGTGAACATCTATGACCTGGACCTGGTGAACTACTGGAAACAGGGAGGAGACCTGGGCGCGCAGTACCCCAACGTGTACTACGTTTACCGCAACGGACAGATACAGCCTTTCCGGTTGGACCAGACCATGTTCATGGAAGACGGCTCCTACTTCAAGATCAACCAGGTTACGCTGAACTACAACTTCCGCAACTTCGGTTTCATGAAAAGGGCCAGGATACGCACGTTACGCATGTACACCACCGTGTTCAACGTGGCGGTATTGTCTAAATACTCTGGCCCCAACCCTGAAATGGTAAGCCAGCTGGGAAGGGACGACATCAACGGGTATCCTGCATCAAGGAGCTTCACCGTGGGCTTTTCTGCAGAATTTTAAACTAAAAGACAAACATTGAAATGAAACAGTGGTTTAACATATTATTGGCGTGTACCGTACTGGCGGGCACCGCCTTGTCTGGCTGCAAAAAGTTCCTGGAAGTGGAGCCGAGCGACAGGTTTACCGGGGCTGATTTCTGGAAGAACGCGGAAGACGCGGAAATGAGCGTAACCGCCGCCTACAGCCTGCTACGCGCGCGGATGGCCAGTACCGCCATTTATGCAGGCGGAGACTTCAGGCCTGGTAACTGGAACTTCTGGGCCAAACGGAATTTCATTGCCCTTTCCACCAACCAACTGCAAAGCGCGGACCTGGGCCTGCAGGATAACCTGGCGGCCCTGCGCAGCAGCTGGGGCGATTTTTACAAATCCATTGCCATGGCCAACCTTTGCATCGCCAAAATACCGGAGATCAGTGATCCTGCCATGAGCGCTGAACAGAAGGCCAGGTACATAGGCGAAGCGCGTTTTATCCGCAGTTTCAATTATTACTTGCTGGTCAATTACTATGGAGATGTGCCCTTGCAGTTTGATCCTTATGATACACAGTTGAAGCCGCGCTCCAATATGCTGAACGTGCTGGATACCTGCCTGCTTGACCTGGAGCTGGCCATAAAAGACCTGCCGGAAGGCTACAGCGACCCTACCTTTCGCGCGGTGCGCGCCACTAAAGGTGCCGCGCTGGCGCTGATGGCGCATATGTACGCCTGGAAGGCCGGTTTTGATAAACCGCGCGCCAAAGAATGGTGGCAAAAGTGCCTGAACACTTGCCAGGCCATAACAGACCTGCGGCAGTACCGCCTCATGCCTTACGCGCAGGAGATCTACAAAGAGCTGTTCAAAGGGCGCTCTGAAGAAGGTATCTGGGAGCTTAGCATGGATGCCAACTACGGCAATGCCTGGGGCGGTTTCATGGCGCAATGGGTATTGCATCAGCCTGTGCTGGCTACCAGCACCACGCTGTTTGGCGGCCTGGCCAGCGAGATCACCATCAAGAAGGATTTTATTGACCGCCTATACCCGCCGGGTAAATCCGATGCGCGTTTCACCCTCTGGTTCGATGATCCGTATTCCCAGCTGAACCCGCAATCTTCCATGTTCCTGAAATACATTCCCTCAGATCCCGGGGTACGCAGTTTTGACTTCAATATCATGTTCTTCCGTTATGGCGGCGTATTGCTGCTGCAGGCGGAAGCGCTGGCGGAACTGGGCGGGAAAGACGTGGAGGCCATTGGCCTGCTCAACGAGATCAGGCGCCGCGCCTCGGCGGAAGAATATACCGGCAGCGGTGGAGACGAGCTGAAAGACGCCATCTTCATGGAAAGAACAAAGGAACTGATGGGAGAAGGGCAGCGGTGGACAGACCTGGTCAGAACAGGCCGGGTAATGGACATGAACGAATGCGAGAACTATCTCACGCAAGACCAGTTTGACCGCCGCGCATGGACATGGCCCATCCCCGTGGACGCTATCCGCACCAATCCTCTCCTTGTTCAAACCGCTTATTGGGTACAGTAAGTATTAAAACGCATTGTATGAAAAAGATATTTCAATGGCCGCTGGCGCTCATTTGCCTGGTACTGTTCACGCAGGCCTGCAAAAAGGATTATTATGTAGACGGCGGCCTGGCCAACCCGTACTACAACGGTACTATATACGATTACCTCACGGAGAAGACCCTGTATTTTGACACTATCAAACAGATCATAGACCTGGCCGGGTTGAAAGACATGATGACGTCAGATACCGTTACGTTCTTTTCGCCAACAGATGACGTGATCCGCGTGGCCATGAACGACCTGAACGCGCAGCGCTACGCCACCATGAAAGATTCTGTTGATATAGCCGACATCGGGCCGGAAGTATGGCGCCAGTTCCTGGGCATGTACATTATGCAGGGCAAACGGGTGGCAGGCAGCTTTCCGCGGGTGAGCCCCGAAAACATCAGCGCCTTTCCGGGTATCAACTACATTATGCTGGACGGGTACATCCTCAACATTGGCCTGGATTACACGTCCTACAATGGGGTGGAGGCCGTAGGCCCGCGCATCCTGACGGTAACGGACATCACGTACGATCCCACCAATTTCAGGAACAACCCCAGGGTAAGGGTAGTGTCTTCAGACATACAGCCAAAGAACGGTGTGGTACATGCCCTGAGCATATCCCATTATTTCGGTTTCCGCCGCGGAGAATTTACCCGTATTGCGGCAGATTATTTAAAGTCTAAAGAATAATGCACATGATGAAGAGATCAATATATGCATGCCTGCTGTTGGGCGCCATGGTGGCGGCCTGCTCCAAGGAAACGGTAAACAGCAGCGGCAAGGGCCCTTATGGGGACCCCGTACTGCCTGCCATCAATTTTGCGGAAGGTGATGCCATTACGCCGGCCAAAGGATATGTAAACGATGAAGTGACACTGAAAGGCAAAGGCTTCCTGGCCGTAAAAGACAAGCTGAACATACTGTTCAACGGCACTTCCGCGCCCATTGTGAAGGTAACGGACTCTACCATCACCGTAACGGTACCGGAGCTGGGCAGCAGCGGCGCCGTATCCGCGCAGATAGGGCAGGAGTTCTATTTTGGCCCGTACTTCCCCATATTCGGCCCGTTCCAGATGGATACCTTGTTCCCCAGCGTAAGAGGCGGCAATGGTGGTATTTACAGCGCCATTCCCTTGCCGGACAACAAATACCTGATCGGCGGGGAGTTTACGAATTATGACAACTCCACTATTGCCGGCGGCGTAAACCGGCTGGCCCGCATCAATGCGGATGGCACGCTTGACAATACTTTCCAGTACGGCACCGGTACCGGCCCCTCTGGCCCCGTTTACCCTGTAGTGTACCTGCCGGAGGAAAAGCAGTACCTGGTGGGCGGCTCCTTCAATTCCTTTGACCAGGTGAGCCACGTGTACAGCATTGCGCGGGTGAATATAGACGGGGGAGTAGACGAACGTTCCGTAAACCGCCCCTCCGGGGCGGCCACGCCAGCCTCCGCGCTGGAAGGAGGTTTCCGGGGCGCCATTAACGAACTGTTTGTGCAGCAGGATAAAAAGATCATTGCCATCGGTAACTTCCGGTATTATGTGAGGCCCAACTACAACCTGTCTACTATAGAGCTGGGCGTTGATTCGCTGCACCTGGACTCTACCATGGTGTTCCACATTGCCCGCCTCCATCCGGACGGTACGCTGGATTCTTCCTATCATTATGACCTGGCCGGCCACCAGGGCAAACTGACGGTGAACGGCACTATTTACCGCGCCGCGCTTTTGCCGGACGACAAGCTGCTGATAGCCGGCAGCTTCACCACGTATGACGGGCAGAGCGTTTCCCGCATTGCCCGGCTCAATACAGATGGTTCGCTAGACCAGGGTTTCAACCCCGGTTCCGGGCCAGACCAGGCACTCAGCGATTTTGTGCTGCAGCCAGACGGCAAAATTATCTGCTCGGGTAATTTCACAAAGTTCAACGGCGTGAATGCGGGCGGTATAGTACGGCTCAACCCGGATGGCTCGCTAGACCCCTCATTCAATGTGGGTACCGGGGCAGAGGGGTATGTGAGCAAGCTGGGGCTGATACCCGGCGGCAACATCATTGCGGCGGGCACCTTCCGGAAGTTTGCAGGCGTTACCCGCAGCAACTTTGTGGTGCTCACGCCAGACGGCGCGGTGCACAAAACGTACAATACCAACGGTGGTATTACCTTCAGCGGCAACGCCGGCCTGGGGCAGGTATGGCAAATGCTGCCAATGCCGGGGCAGCAGGCCATGCTGATGGTGGGCACCTTCTCGCAGTTCGACTACCGGCAGGCCAACAGGATAGTCCGGTTCACCTACCAGTAATATGCATAAAGCCTAAGGCTGCCGGATAAAAAGAGGGTGTATCACATTTGATACACCCTCCGTTTTTATAATTTACCTGGATGGAGATAATATTTCATCCTACTTTTTGGCGGCGCCCTTATTATTTGCCGGCCGGTAATTTCTTCTTTTACCGCCGCCGTTATGTCTTTTCCCTCCGCTGTTGCCGCCGCCACCACGGTGGTGGCCTCCTCCTCCGCCGCCTTTGCGGCCTTTGGGCTGGTACTCGGGCACGGGGCCCAGTTCCTGCGGTACGGAGGCCTTGGTCACTTCATGGCCCAGCAGTTGCTCAATGCGGGCAAATCGTTGCTGTTCACGCGGGCTGATGAAAGTATAAGCCGTGCCGTCAGAGGTAGCGCGGGCCGTACGGCCAATGCGGTGTACATAGTCTTCCCCGTCGTTAGGCACGTCAAAATTGATCACCAGGTCTATATCTTCAATATCTATGCCGCGGCTCAGGATGTCTGTAGCCACCAGTACGTTCAGCTTATGATTGCGGAAGTCAAGCAGCGCCTGCTCGCGTTTGTCCTGCTCCAGGTCTGAATGGATCTCCTCCACGGAAAACTTGGCGCGTTTGAGTACGTGGGTCAATTGCTTTACGCTCTGTTTGCGGGAGCAGAAAACGATCACACTTTCTTTTTTCCGGCTGCTGAGGATGTGCTTCACCAGGGGTACCTTTTGCTCTTCATGCACCACAAACGCTTCCTGTTTGATCTTTTCCGGCGGTTTGGAAATGGCAATGTTCACCTGCTCCGGATCTTTCAGGATCTTCAGGGCCAGTTTCCGCATCTTGTCGGGCATGGTGGCGGAAAACAGCAGCGTCTGCCGGTCTTTGGGCAGGTAGGAGATGATCTTTTCGATATCATCGTGAAAGCCCATGTCCAGCATGCGGTCCGCCTCGTCCAGGATGAGGTATTTCAGCCCCTGCAGCTTTACGTAGCCCATGTTCAGGTGGGCTATCATGCGGCCGGGCGTGCATATCACAATATCCGCCCCGGAAGAGAGAGCCTTTTTCTCCGCTGCAAAGGAAGCGCCGTCTCCACCGCCATAAACCGCAATGGAGCTGATGTTGGTGAAATAGCTCATCCCTTCCAGGGATTGGGCAATTTGCACCGCCAGTTCGCGGGTGGGCACTATTATCATGGAATTGATCTGGTGGGCATCGTGCGTATGGGTCAGCAGGTTCTGCATGGTGGGCAGCAGAAAGGCGGCTGTTTTGCCGGTGCCTGTTTGTGCAGATGCTATCAGGTCCTTACCGGACAAAATAATGGGGATCACCTGTTCCTGTACCGGGGTGGCCGTAGTGTACCCCATTGCCTCTATACCGTCCAGCAGATCATCGTCGAAGTCAAATTCGTCAAAATACAAGGTAAATATACTTTTTTAATAATATAGGTAATATGTAAAGATAAAGGATTTCCGCCAGAATGTCCGTTCGGGGTTATAATTGCACTATTTTCTGCCAGTTGTGGTCCAGGATGTTCCTGACAGAAGTACGCAGCTCCGCCAGGCGGCTGGGTTTGGTCAGAAAATGCACGGAACCGGCGCCCCCTGGCGCAATGGTCGGGTCCGGCTGCAGGGACGTGGTGTAAATGATCACCGGCGTATCTGCCAACTGGTCCATTTTCCGGATATGGCGCAGGCACTGCCGGCCATTCATCAACGGCATGTTCAGGTCAAGGAAGATGAAATCAGGCACCTCCTCCCGTGTAATATTGCTGAGTAAACCAACGGCTTCCACACCGTTCTTGCATTCCTGGAAAATAGTACTCGGGTCATACTCAGAGATGGCTTCTTTCAGAAAATCCCTGTCATCGTTATCATCATCAATAATGAGTACAACTCTAGGTTTCATAACAGATATGAGTGTTTACAGTTTTAGGAAAATCCGGGACATCTAAAGTAACGATTTTCCCGGAACTGCCCAACGGCCATGGGCTACTTCCGGGGATTTATGATTTTCTTAACAAGGAAAAGATTATCTTGCTGAAGTAATAAGAAGTTGATACTACTTTATTCTACCCTCAGTTGATGCCTTCTGCATAACTTCCGGTTCTACGATCTGGTTTCCCCTTTGTCGAATTATTACGCGCTGATTTTCTTTATTTAACTTTTTTTTCATGTTGATCATTATTTTTTTTATTGCCATCTGGTACCTTTCTCTGTTTTCCCAAACTTTCCTTCAACACAGATATGCTTCTCACGGCGCTTTCCAGATGAACCGCTTCTGGGAAAGGTTCTTTTACATTATAGCCTACATCACGCAGGGCTCTTCTTACATGAGCCCGCGCGCCTACGCTATTATGCATCGTATGCACCACGCATATACAGATACCGAGCTTGACCCGCATTCTCCTTCGTTCTCGAAGAATGTATTTGCCATGATGTGGCGCACCAGCCGCTTCTACCGCAATATATTCCATAACAGGATGAAAGTGGAAGACAAGTTCACGAAAAACCTGCCGGACTGGAAGGGGTTTGACCGCTTTGCCAGTTCTGCCGCCAGCCGCCTGCTTTGGGTGGCCGGCTATTCGCTGCTTTTTGTGTTCTTTGCCTCAGCCTGGTACCTGTGGATACTGTTACCGGTAGTAGTGGCTATGGGTGCGGTACACGGCGCTATCATCAACTGGTTTGCCCATAAGTACGGTTATACCAATTTCCGGATGAAAAATACTTCCTCGAACTTATTGCGCACTGACGTGTTGATGTTAGGCGAGTCTTACCACAATAACCACCATAAGCATCCTTCTTCTCCCAATTTCGGTATCAGGAAGTATGAAATAGATCCTGTTTATTACGCCATCAAAGTGCTGAGCTGGATGCGGATAGTCAGGCTGCCCGTGGTTGTTCCGGCACACTAAATTGTTTTCTCATATTTAAACTATATAAAATGAACATCTACGTATCCAATCTCGCAAATTATATGAAGGACCAGGACGTACAGGACCTTTTTGCTTCTTTCGGCGCTATCAGCTCCTGCAAGGTAATTCTTGACCGGTATACCGGTGCTTCCCGCGGGTTCGCCTTTGTTGAAATGCCCGGCGATGAGGAAGGCCGCGCCGCCATTGACCAGCTGAACGGCAAAGTAATTGATGGTAAAGCGCTGAGTGTGGCGGTAGCCAAGGAGCGCGAGGACCGCTCGTTCGGGGGTAACAGAAATTCCCGTTACTAACCGTTCGTTTCATAACTGCTGCACAGTGCTTTTTTTGCGCTGTGCAGCTTTTTTGTTTATATCCGCCTGTCACTGATATGCCTGCCGCTAAAGGAGCCATTGCACGGCAAACCGCGGCCATACCGCAGGTTGCTAAAATCCGCTTACAGAAAGCGAATTTGCTATAAACAGGTGTGGGAAATTCTGGCTTAATTAGGATAACTAAAATTCCACTTATGAAAGCCAGATTTACTCCCTGTCTTTTGGCACTGCTGTGCCTTTTTCTTTCCCGCGCCCATGCCCAGCTGGTATCCCTGCAAAACGGGCAACTCGTGTACGCGAAATACGCTAACCAGGGCCAGGTCAATGCAGACAACCAGGTGCCTGATTTTTCGAACGCCGGTTACCATGGCGGCGGCGTAAGGCTGCCGGAGCTGCCGGTGGCAGACAGCATTTCGCCCGTTGAAGGCAACAACCTGTCTCACATCCAGGCGGCTATAGACCGCGTTAGCGCCCTGCCGGCAGACGCCAGCGGCCACCGCGGCGCGGTGCTGCTGAAAGCGGGCGTGTACGTGGTAGACGGTGTGCTGCGTATCAGAACGGGCGGTGTAGTGCTGCGGGGCGAAGGCAACGGCCGCAACGGCACTGTGCTCATTGCCGCGCAGAAAACTAATCACAACTTCATTGCCATCCAGGGCAGTGGCAGCGGCTATGGCGAAGTAGCGGGCAGCAAGGTGCGCATCACATCGCCTTATGTAGGCACCGGCGCTAAAACTTTTGAAGTGGCCGCCGGCCACAGCTTTCAACCGGGCCAGCAAATTGTGGTGCAGAAAACACCCAACGATGCCTGGATAGATACGCTCAACATGCGCCAGTACGGGTGGACGGCCAGCGGCTATAAAACCACCTACGAGCGGGAAGTAGTGGCCGTGAACGGCAACGCCATCACCATCAACATTCCCATTGTAGACCCTATCGAAACGGGCTTTGGCGGGGGAGAGGTGTTCAGGTCCAACATTACCGGCCGCATCCGGGAAGCAGGCGTGGAAAACCTCCGCATCGAATCTTATTTCCTGAATGATGAAGACGAAAGCCATGGCTGGATAGCCGTGCATTTCAGTCGCGCGGAAAACTGCTGGATGACAAACGTGATCGCCAAGTATTTCGGCTACGGCGCCGTGAGCCTGTCCGGGCAGACCCGCTTTGTTACCGTGCAGGACTGTTCCATGATAGATCCCAAGTCTGTTACCACCGGCGGCAAAAAGTATTCCTTCAATGTAGAGGGCAACTCTACCTGTAACCTGGTACAGCGCTGCAATACCTACGGCGGCCGCCACGACCTGGTGAGCGGCTCCAAGGTGCCTGGCCCCAACGTGTTCCTGGACTGCGCGTCAGAAAACACAAAAGCAGACATCGGCCCCCATCACCGTTGGTCTACCGGCCAGTTGTATGATAATGTATACGGCGGCCAGATCCGCGTGCAGAACCGCGGCGCCTCCGGTACCGGCCACGGCTGGGCAGGCGTACAGACCATGTTCTGGAACGTATATTCCTACCAGAGCGATATAAAGGTGGAAAGCCCCATCGGCGGCCGCAACTGGGGCATCGGCAACATTGGCAGAACGCGCAACGGCAACGGCTACTGGGAAAGCTGGGGCGCTCATGTATTACCGCGCAGCCTCTACCTGGCGCAACTGCAGGAAAGGCTGGGCGCCGGCGCTGTTGACAACATTACCACCGCTGCGCAGCGCGTCGGTACCCTGTGGGACAGCCTCCGCGCGCAGGCCCTGCGCATTGCCGCGGAACCAAAGGTGCCCTTCTTCGGAGAAGATACGCTCCAGTCTTTCGACATTACAGACAATGGCGGCATCATTTCCGCACAATATGCCAACACCAGCAAACCCGCTGAAAATTATCCCAGCCTGATAGACAACCTCATCACCACCAAGTACTACATCAGCGGCCGCAGGGCGCTTTGGGTGGAATACATATCGCCCCGCCCGGCCATCCTCAGCCGTTATACCATCACCTCAGGCAACGATGTGCCGGAGCGCGACCCGAAAGACTGGAAGCTGCTAGGTTCCGCGGACGGCGTTACCTGGGCCGTGCTGGACAGCCAGTTGAACCAGTCTTTTGCCAGCCGCCGCCTCACCCGCAGCTTTGCGCTAGACACCAACACCACCGCTTACCAGTATTACCGCCTGCAGATCACCGCCAACAACGGCCACACCGGCACGCAGTTCTCTGAATGGGAGCTTTGGGAGCGGCGGCTGCAAACCATTTCTTTTAATGAGGTGCCGGAGATCACCTACGGAGACGAGCCTTTTGAGCTGCTTGCAGGCAGCACCGCCGGCCTGCCCGTACAAATGGAAGTCATAAGCGGCCCCGGCATGTTTGCAGATTCCGCACTTGTATTCACGGGCGGCGGCACTATCACAGTGCGCGCCACGCAGGCAGGCAACGAACAGTATTTCCCCGCATCGGCTGAAACGGCCATCACCGTTCGCAAGGCGCCGCAAACCATCACCTTCCCCGTTATTGCGCCCCGCCTGAAATACGAGACCGTAACACTTAATGCTGCCGCCTCTACCGGCCTGCCTGTCAGCTATTCACTCGTTTCAGGCGGCGGTATCATTACCGGCAACAGCATCAAGCTCACTGAAGAAGGCCTGGTAACGGTAAGGGCCACGCAAACCGGTAATGAGAACTATGACACGGCCACAGCAGATCAAAGCATACTGGTGCTGGGCCTCGGCCTCATTAAAGATCCGATTGACATTAAAGTATATCCCAACCCCACGCGCGGCCAGCTAACCGTGCGCCTCGAAAGCAAGAAGCAGCTTGCCTACACCTTCAGGGTATTTGACCGCGCCGGCAACCAGGTGGCCTACGCGGTGATCCCGCAGGGGCAATCCGGCACAGCGATCACACTGAACCTGTCATCGCTCCGGAACGACTTGTATTTCCTGCACGTAACGGACGGAACAGATAAAACGGTGAGGGGGATCTTGAAGTTTTAATGAAGAAACACCCGGAGCCGGGGGAGCCGGTTCCGGGTGTTTTTATATCCTAATACCCGATATTCTTCAACGCCCGCTTTCCCAGTCTTTCTTCCAGTTGCGCCAGGTAGAGGCTGGCCGGTTTTACCGGCGTGCCATGCGCTTTGCCGGTAAGGTGCAGCACTGTACCGTTTGCGCCGGAACCGCTGCCGCGTATCACCACGCCGCTGGCTTTGACGGCCAGTGTGCCGTTACACTGGTACGTACCGGGTTTGAACAGCAGTGCGCCGCGGAAGCCGTTGACTAGCGGCATGGCGGAAATTTCGTCAATGGCTTTTTGGATAACGGCCGTATTGTCTCCCGCCGCAGGGCCCAGCGTGATCTGGACGGCAGGGGAGGGAAGTGTGGCCCCGCCGCCACCATAACCGGCAAAAGAAAAATCAAGTATCCTGTCTCCCGTGGGCAGTGTTTTGTAAACAAGCCTGCCTTTTTCGTTTGCATGCACCCATTCGCTCTGGTGCGGCGGAGCTTGCGCCTGCGCCACGGCCGCCGCCAGCAGCGCTGCGGCCATAAAGATGTTCATTTTCATAACGTGGTAACTAAGTGTGTAATGAATTGCAAAAAGGGAAAGTTAAACCTTCAGGGAGAGATATTCAAACCGCTGATCATAAATTGATGGAGTGGCCATTCCGGGGAAAACCCTATCTTTGCATCTCTTACCCGCGCCCGTTACCGGGCACTCTCACAACAACATCATCATGCTTACAACAAATTATTTCATCATTACCGGAGGGCCGGGAATGGGAAAAACATCGTTATTGAACGCTTTGCAACAGCAAGGCTATACCTGCGTTCCGGAATCCGGCCGCGCCATTATTCAGCAGCAGGTAGCCACGGGCGGCAACGCATTGCCCTGGGCAGATCAAAACGCTTTTGCGGGCTTGATGTTCTGGCAGGCTGTAGCAGATTATGAAACGTTGCAGGCCACGCAGCAGCCGGTATTTTTTGACCGGGGCATCCCGGATGTGGAAGGCTACCTTGCGTTGTGCGGCTTGCCCGTACCGCCTGCTGTGGCGGAGGCCGCAGCGGCGCTGCGCTATAACCCGCTGGTGTTCATCACGCCGCCGTGGGAAGAAATTTACCGGCATGACCGGGAGCGGAAGCAGACCTTTGAAGAAGCGGTGCGCACCTGCAACATGATGCAGCACACGTACGCGCGGCTCGGCTACCGGCTGGAAATACTACCCCAAAGCAGCGTGGAAGACCGCGTGAAGCACCTGCTGGCCTGCCTGCCGTCGGGCATGTAACGTCAATGCTCCTTACTGGTTCCTCACCGCTCCCCGCAGAAAATTCAGTTGCAGGCTCAGCTCAAAACTGTTGCCGATGATCCTTCTCAATCCCGATGCCTGTGAGATGTAGGCGCCCTGCAGCGCCACTACGCGGTTGTATTGATACCCTGCGCCTACGGTAAAATTGCCGGAGGTGTGGTACATACCGAAGACGTTCAGCCTGCTTTGCAGAAAGCTGAACTGGGCGCCGGCATCGAGGATGTCATCTGCCTCCTTGATGCCGCGGTAACTTACTTTCGGTTCAATGGCGTTGAGCGCGCCGTTGAGCAGGATGCGGTAAGATGCGGCCCCGAAATAAGAGGTGGTGCCGGCAAGGTTCTTGTACTCGTCCCGGAAATGGCCGAACAGGTTGGGCATGGCGGCCTGTATGGTAAAGTGCTCATCGGTATAGGCCATGCCGAAGTCGCTTTCAAAAAAATTATCGCGGCGGTTGAAAGCGCCAAAAGCCGGGTCATCCGGGTCTCCGATCACGTCTTTGGTATTGAGGCGCTGTACCTGCAGGGCCATGGAAAGGCCAAAGTGCAGGTGGCGGGTATTGCTGGTGTTCAACGGCAGGTGGTAGGCATAGGTCAGCGCTATCTTTGTTCTTTGCAGCAGCCCTGCTTCGTCATTCAGCACATGTACGCCGGCGCCTACCCGTTTGCCCCAATAGCCGTCTGCGGTGAACACCTGCGTAACCGGTGCGCCCGGAAGATCGTCCCACGGCCTGCGGTAAGATGCCTGTATGTGCAGGCCGGAATCGATGCCGGCCATGGCGGGGTTTGCCATGTACTGGTTGAAAAAATATTGCGCGGCGGGCGCTTCAAACGTAGCAACAGAACTGCCGAAGCTCTGCGCTGTACCGCGTTGTGCAAATAATGCGGCTGCCAGCAGGCCGGCTGTTTTTATGAAGATGGAAAGTTTGTTTTTCATGGTTGCTGTTTTTAACGGAGACCTCTGATAATGGTGATGGAACCTTTGAACTGCGGTAGGCCGGGGCCTAACTCGAGAATGAAATAGTAGGCGCCCTCCTGCAAGGGGGTACCGTTGGCCGTGCCGTCCCATTCGTTGGCATAGCCCCGCTTTGTGTATACCATGCGGCCGGAGCGGTCAAATATCTTCACCTCGTTGTTGGGGTAGGCGTCTATGTTGCGTACTACCCAGCGGTCATTTTTACCGTCGCCGTTCGGGGTGAGGATGTTGGTGGCTTCCAGCTTGTAGTCTTCAATAACGGTAACGGCTATACTGCCTTCGCCGGTGCAACCGTTGGCGGCAGTGCCGGTTACGTGGTAAGTGGTATTAACGAAGGGGCGTACGGAAACCGTGGCGGTATTTTGCCCGCCCACAATGCCGTCTGCCGGTTGCCAGGTGTAGTTGTCCGCGCCGGTGGCGGTCAACCGGGCAACAGTGCCTTTGGAAATGCCCGTACCCGGGCTGGCGCTCACGTTTATAACGGGCGGCGCCTCTGCCTGTACCGCAAATGTTCGTTCAAAGGTGTCTGTACCGCCGTTTTGCGTGCCGCCGTTGTCTTTCACCGTAACCGTCACGCTGGTGGCGCCGTTTACACCGGGTTTGAGGCGGTATTGCACGGCGGCGTTGCCGCTGCCGTTATCCGTGATGGTCAGTTCATTGAAATTGTCTGCCGCGGCGGCTATGCTCAATGCAACGGTCTGCCCGCTTTCAGGGCCGGGCGTGATGCCGGAAAGCTGCAGGGTTTGTGCGGGGCCGCCGGGGCAGATAGACACGTTGGAGATAGGGTTGAGCGTGGGCGCTTTGTTCACAGGGAGCAGGGTAACACGTACCACGGCTTCTGTGCTGGTGTTGATGCCATCGCTCACGGTAACGGTTATTTCGTGTACCGGTTGCTGCGCGTAGTCAAGCGCTGCGGCGTTTTGCAGGGTGAGCGCGCCGGTAGCGGCATCCAGCGCAAATACGCCGGTTACGCTTTGCCGTACTATCTGCCATTGTTGCAAGGGCAGCAGGGCAGCAGCGTCTGTAGCGGCAATGGTGCCTGCCTGCGTGCCGCCGGCCGCATTTTCAGCCAGCGTAAAGGCCTGTGCGGCGGTCACTACGGGGGGCACCGCGTCTATCCGTACGTTGGCCAGCAGGCCTGCGCCGGGTATGGCGGGCAACAGGTGGTTACCGGCCTGGTCATGTATTTTGCCTGCGGGGAATTGCAGTGTGGCCGCGGGCTCAATGCCATCTGCGTCAAAAGCGCCGGCCGGAATGGTGTAGGTGAAGGTCAGTACACGGCCCTGCATACCGGAGAACGTGGGGCTTACTGCAGCGGCGCCAATGGTAACGGGCCATGAAGGCGCTGCGCCGGCGGCTTCCAGTATTACATTATCGTCTGCCGTTACTTTGAACGTGAGTATATCTCCCGCTTTATAGTTGCCGTTGGCGGGTACTTCCAGCGTACTGATACGTGGTGCAATACCATCTACCGCAATATTCGCCGCCGCGCCCAGAGAGCCGGCCGCACCTGGCGCAGGCAGTGTCAGCAAGGCATCCATGGTATTGGCTGTATTGCGGATGGTGCCGCTGTTGAGCTGGAGGGCGGTTGCTGCCGTGTAGTCCAGGTCAGGGCTTGCATCGCCTTCCTGCACGGTGTAGGTGAACGTAAGGGTGGTTGAGCTGCTGCCGGAAGTATAGGCGGCGGTACGTTGTACGCTGCCCGTTTGCAGCGTCAATTGTGGTGTACCCGTTACCGTTACCGCTTTATTGAAATGCACCAGTATGATGATGTTGCTACCTGTTTTGTACAGGCCGTTGGCGGTGGAAGCAGTAACCCCTGTTACCAGCGGTTCCTGCGGGCCAACCAGTATGCGTACCTGTTTGCTGTCCGTAAGGGCGCCGCCTGTGCCGGTATTGCCCTGGTCATTCACCGTTGCAGTGAGCGTAACCTCGCCAATGAAGCCGGCGGCCGGGGTAAATGACAGGCTGGCCAGCGCGTTATTGATGGCCGTGAGCGTACCGGTAAAGGTAAACGCTGCGTCACCGGTGCCGGTACCGGTTGAGAAAGTAAGGCCAGTCTTGACGCCGAGGCTCAGCGTGCCGCCGGTAACAGAAAGGGCTGCCTGCAACTGCCCGCCGCCCGCATCCACATCGGCCATGCTGATCTCATTCTGGTTGGCGGCATTAAAGTGGAGCGTGGTATTGAGCGGCACTGCCTGGCCTCCCGGTACGGTAAGCACCGGCGCATCGTTTACGGCGGAAATAACAAGCTCCATGATCACGGTATCCGCCGCTTCGCCGGAGGGGCCGTTGTGCCCCTTGTCATTGATGTAAATGGTCATGGGAACGGTGATGCCGCTTTCATTGGCAGGCGGGGTATATACTACGCCGCCGCCTGCGATCAGCTGGTTAATGTCTGCAATGCTGCCGGCCAGCACCCATTTAACAAGGGAATCAACGGCAAATACTCCCGGGATAGGCGTTACCGTCAGCTTGCCGCGGCCGGTAGGGATGGACAGGTCTACCTTTACTTCATCACTACCCGCATCCGGGTCCGAGAAGGAGAAATTGACAAGCGTGGTATCGCGGTCTTCCTCCACGCCGTGCTGTGCCGGGGCGGTGATCACCGGCGGCTGATTGTTGAACTTCGTCTCCAGCATCAGTACAGCCGTATCGCAAAGGGAGGGTGTGCCGTTATCGCAAACCTGGTAAATGAGAGAATCCAGCGCACTATTTTTATCGTCGTTGGCGGTGTAGGTAAAAGAGCCGTCTGCGTTCAGCACCACGGTACCGTTCACCGGCGCGGTTACCAGGGAGGCCGTCAGCGCGTTGCCGTCGGGATCACGGTCGTTGGTCAAAACATTGCCGGTCATGATATAGGTATCCCGCTGGGTATAGTCGTTAACAGCAAAAGGCGGCTGGTTATTCAGTATTTCGATCGCTACCTGTGCATTCGAGCTGCAGGCGCCTTGTGCATCACAGTGCCTGTACACAAAGTTATCTGTACCCGCGTAGCCCGGGTTGGGTGTATAGATGAAATTGCCGTATGCCGAAAGTTGCAGTGTGCCGTGTTGCGGCGGGGTCATCAGCTCAGCATGGCCGAATATACGTACGTTGCCTGAATTGGGGTCATTGAGTTCTTTTAGAATGCTGCCGGCGCGTGGTACGAACAGTACCTGGTTGGCAGGTATGCCGAATGCAATATACCGTGAGGGAGGCGGTAGGTTGTTGCCTATCCCCACGGCAAAGATGGCCGTGCCCATTCCGCTTTGAATACCGTCTGCATCGGTAACCTGGTACTGAAGGCTGTCCAGCCCGGTGAAACCGGCATTGGGAGTGTAGGTGAATGCGCCTCCCGGGGCAGACGTAAGGATACCGTTCACCGGCTGCTGTGTAATACCGGCGTTGATGGCCTTGCCTTCCGGGTCGTGGTTATGGGCCAGCAGGCCGTTGGCGGCGGGTACCGTAAACGCGGTGCCGGCGGCCGTATTGTAGTAAAGGTCATTGGCGGTAGGCGGCCGGTTGCCGGCGGTAACGTTAATGGTAGACACGGCTTCCTGGCTCGCATTGCCAAACCCGTCGTGCAAAATAATGCCGATACGCCGCGTTTGTGCAGTGGGGCCATCAGGTTTTACATTGACGTATCCCAATGCCCTGATCACCTGCTGCACCACTTCCTGCGTTACATTGGTGGTAAACCGGATATACAGGGGCAGGCCGTTGAAGCCGCCGGTGCAGGCGCCGATGCGGTTGTGCTGGTAAAAAACCTGTCTGCCTACCATGTCTACCTGGCCGTTGTTCCAGATCAGCAGCTGATCTTCTGTGCTAACGTAGCCGTCAATAAAGCGCACAACAATATGGCTCTTCTGCCAGTAAGTGATGGTTCCCGTACCTACCGTTGCATCCGACTCGGGATCAAGCGCGGCCACATTTTCAGCGGGGAGATAGTTCTGCGTTGCGCCGTCAACGTTAAGTATCTTTGGCGGTTGTGCGCCTTGTGCATTTACACGTCCGGCAAGCAGGATAAGGCATGCGGACAGCACAAGATACCTGGGGATGAGTGTCAGGTCCATAGCAATAATGTAAGGTGTAGTTCGGCCTGGGGGTGGGCTTTCAGAGGAAGAGCGCCGCAGCAGGCAATGTTTTACATGGTTTCCGGGATAAAATAGACAGGAGCGGCAATAGCAATGCCGGTGTGGTTAGTAAACGTCCGTCATAAGAAATGGCTTTAAAAAGGTGAGCAATGAGCGGTGAAATTATGTATTCTGCATCTTTTATGCAAGCATAAAAAAAATACCGGCGCGCTTTTTCTTGCAAAGAAGGTAAACAAACCGGCTTTGAATACGGCTTGCATAAAGCGGGTTACCTGTTTTTTATTGCAATGCTTCCTTCACGGCCGGGGCTACTTTGGTGCCCAGCAACTGTATGGACCTCATCACCTTTTCCTGCGCAATGCTGCCCTTCACCAGTTGCGCCAGGAAGCGGGTATGCCCGAACAGGCCATGCTGGTAAATGATCTTGTCTGTGATCTCTTTTACATTGCCTACAAACAGCGGCCCATCCGGCAGGCGCATGAACTCGAACTGTTCCCGCGTCATGGGGGACCAGCCTCTTTCCTTGCCTACGCGGTTCATCAGTTTTTCATAAGAAGGGTAGAAGTCGTCCGCCGCCTGGTCTGCATCTTCGGCCAGGTGGAATTGGGAGTTGATGCCCAGTTGCAGCTTGGCGGGGTTGTGCCCGGCTTCCTGCGCGGACTTGCGGTATAGCTGGATGAAGGGCACATACTGCGAAGGCTTGCCGCCCAGGATGGCGAGCGTCATGGGAAGGTTCAGCTTGCCTGCTCTTACAGCCGAGGCGGGAGTGCCGCCTACTGCCAGCCAAACGGGCAAAGCGGGTTGTAACGGGCGCGGGTACACGCCCAGGTTGCGGATGGCCGGGCGGAAACGGCCCTGCCAGTTCACTATTTCGTTTTGATTGATCTGTAGCAGCAGGTCCAGCTTTTCCACGAACAGCTCATTGTAATCATTGAGGCTGTAACCGAAAAGGGGGAACGATTCCGTAAAGGAACCCCTGCCCGCCAGTATCTCCGCCCGCCCGCCCGAAACCAGGTCAAGCTCCGCAAATTGCTGGAACACCCTCACCGGGTCTGCGGACGAAAGCACGGTAACGGAGCTGGAGAGACGGATGCGCCGGGTAACGGCCGCAATGGCGCCCAGCACTACCTCCGGGGAGGAAATGATAAAATCAGGCCGGTGATGCTCGCCGAGCGCAAATACATCAAGGCCCGTGGTATCGGCCAGTTTGGCCTCTTCCAGCAACTCCTGCATGCGCGCGTAAGATTCCCTGGCCCCGCCGGCTACCCGCTCGGGATGTACTTCTCCAAATGTACTGATGCCTATTTCCATACTGATGGCTTTAATGCATGCAAATAAAGCCATATCGCGCGTATTGCCAAATGGGGCTGGCCCCTGTGTAGTATTTTGCCGCTGCCCGCGTTGCCTACCCGCCAGATGCCATAGTCAGCATGTGGCATTCCCATCTGCCAACCAACGGCAAGCACCATGGTATGACATTCAGCCAGCGGTTTTGGGGCATCCAGCCGCAGCGGCAAGAAATACAGGCATTACCATGAAGAAGGTCCGGTTAACAGGCAAGTTTGTGTATATTGATTGACCTGGAATATGAAACAACCGATTGCCGGGCAGAGCTGGTGAAAAAACACCCACGAAACGCTAAAAAACTGCCAGCGTTCTCCGGTCAATGCATGTAATATGCAATGCGTTTATATGTTTACCGGTGATAGCGGAGCAGTGTGCTACCCAACCAAAACGAACTGTATGCAGCGAAGAAATTTTCTCAAACACTCGGGCCTGTTAGGATTTGGCCTGCTGGCAGCGGAACTGCCCGTGTGGGGCGCGTTTGCCCGGCCGCCGCGTTACCCTGAACACAACATCCCCGCGGATAAAATGATAGACCCCGCCTGGCTGCGCTCGCTCCGAGAAAGAGGGGAGCCTGCCGCCTATCTCAAGAGCCGCAACGAGCTGCGTTACATCGGCATGCCGGCCGGCGGCCTGCACGCGGGCACCGTTTACCTTGGCGGTGACGGGCGGCTGTGGCTCTGGCAGGTGTATAACGAAAGCATGGAACCTACTCACGAAGGCATAGATCCCAAACTGGTGCTCTGGAACGATGGTACCCAGCAACGCAAAATACGGCCAAGAGACGGCGCCGCCTATGTAGAACCTGCCATTGCGGGCAATAAACGGGTGCTGGAGCAGGGGTTTGCCGTACAGGTGATAAAAAACGGAACAAAATATATCAAAGAGCTGAATGAAGACCAGTGGGACGAGATCCGTTTCGAACCTGCATATCCTGCCGCCACCATTACGTACACTGCCAAAAACTTCCCGGTGAAGGTGCAGCTGAACGCTTATGCGCCCTTTATTCCGCTGGACGAGGAAAATTCAGGCCTGCCTGTAACCATTCTCCGGGTGGCCGTTACCAACCTCACCGGCGAAGCGCTGGATGTGTCGTTGCTGGGCTGGCTGGAAAACGGCGCCAATAAACTGACGGCCAAAAACGGCAACGGCAAAAAGCGGTGCAGCGTGAGCGCCGGCAGCGGTGCCGCCTCCCTGTTCTTTGACTTTGCCGCGGCTGATGCCGCGCTGGCCACCGCGCAGGACGCGGGCAGCATGTCCCTGTGCTGCCACCACGCTGGCGCAAAGCCCCTGAACGCCTTGGCCCCATGGCCGGTTACGGCAGCCTGCTTTGATGCCGCCGCTACTCCCGGCATGGCGGAAACAGACGGCGGGGAAAAACAGGTGGGCGGCATTATCTGCCAGGGGCATGTGACCGGGGAAGAGACTTTCAGGGCAGACTATACGGTGGCCTGGCATTTCAACCACCCGCATCCCAAGCTGAAAAAGCTGGTGAAGGATGCGGAAGGCGGTTACTGGTACGGGAGCCGGTTTAAAAATGCACAGGAGGTAGACCGGCATGTAGCGGAGAACCTGCAACACCTGGTGAACACTACGGAACTGTGGCGGCAAACCTGGAACAACTCCACACTGCCGCACTGGTTCCTGGAGCGCACTTTTGTGAACATCGGCACGCTGGCCACCGCCAATACCTACCGCTTCAGCAGCGGCCGTTTCTGGGCATGGGAAGGCGTAGGCGCCTGCGCGGGCACCTGTACGCATGTATGGCAATACGCGCAAAGCATGGCGCGTATCTTTCCCGCGCTGGAACGTGACCAGCGCCAGCGGGTAGACCTGGGCGCCGGTTTCAGGGAAGACAGCGGGGCCATTATTTTCAGGGCGGAAAATGAAAGCAGGCCCGCTATAGACGGCCAGGCGGGCACGGTGCTGCGTTTCTACCGGGAGCACCAGATGAGCGCCAACAACAGCTTCCTCCATACCAACTGGCCCCGGATCAAAAAAGCCGTGCAGTTCATGCTGGCGCAGGACAAGAACGGTGACGGCATGACGGACACGCCCATGGAAAATACGCTGGACGCCGTGTGGGAAGGGGAAATAGCCTGGATCGTAGGTCTCTGCATTGCCGCCGCCGGCGCCGCGGGTGAAATGGCCGCGGAAATGGGAGACAAGGCCTTTGCGAAAATTTGCAACGCGTATGTGGAGAAAGGCCGCGCAAACATGGAAGCGCAATTGTTCAACGGAGAATATTTTATTCACCGGCCGGATGCCATAGCAGGCAGGAAAAAACTCGGTTCCTACAATACTTGTCACATAGACCAGGTGTACGGCCAGAGCTGGGCTTTCCAGGTAGGGCTGCCGCGCATGCTGAACGAAGAAAAAACAAAGGCTGCGCTGAAAGCCCTCTGGAAATACAATTTCACGATGGACGTAGGCCCCTACATCAAGACCCATACCGGTGGCCGCCCTTACGCGCTGGCGGGAGAAGGCGGCATGGTCATGAACACCAACCCGAAAAATGAGGCCAAGCCCTACGGGGAAGATGTGACCTGGCAACTCGGCTATTTCCATGAATGCATGAGCGGCTTTGAGCACCAGGTAGCCGCGCACATGATGGCGGAAGGCATGGTAGACGAAAGCCTTGCGTTAACGCGTGTTATTCACGACCGTTACCATGCGGCCAAACGCAACCCCTTCAACGAAATAGAATGCAGTGACCACTACGCCCGGGCCATGGCCTCCTATGGCACCTATATTAACGCCTGCGGCTATACGTATCATGGCCCCAAAGGAAAACTCGGCTTTGCGCCCCGCATCCACCCGGAAAACTTCAGGGCCGCATTTACCGCCGCGGAAGGCTGGGGCACCTACAGCCAGCAGCAAACTGCAGGCGGCCAGCAGCATCAGGTCAGCCTGGCGTATGGGACGCTGCGGCTTTCGTCTCTTTCATTTGAGGCAATTGGCGGCCGTGTATTTAAAAATGCGGAAGTGATGGTGAACGGGAAAAAGGTGAACGCTTTGTTTAAACAGGAAGGAGCACGGGTACTAGTCAGCCTGAAAGGAGGAGTGTTAGTGAGGGCCAGGGAGGCCGTTGCGGTCAATCTTACCTGAAACGGCGGGCGTTATATCTCCACCCGTTGCCTGCTAAATGTTATCTTTGCCTGCATGCAGCCATCTAACGTGATCAGCCGGGAACACAGCAGTGAGCCGCTCGCAGCGTTGCTTGCCATTGACCAGCAAAGCACCTGGGAACGCAAGCCGATGTATGCTCTCATAAAGGTGCCGCCCGGCACTTTTGAGTGCAGAACAGACCTGTCTGTATATACCGTACAGGGGCCTGCCCTGTTTTTCTTTACGCCATACCAGCAATATGCGCTGCGGTCTCCGGGCGCGTTTCAGGGGGAGTTGCTTTATTTTCACGGCGATTTTTATTGCATAGAGCAGCACCGGCATGAAGTAGCCTGCAACGGTGTACTCTTCAATAACGTATATGCCCCGCCGTTTGTACTGCTGGACGAGGAGAACGATGCGGCCGTACAAAATTATCTGCGCCTGCTGCGCGATGACATGCAGCGGGAAGAAAATATTGCCCGGCACGATATGGTCATTGCTCACCTTAAAATATTGCTGATCATTGCCACCCGCCTGAAGCTCCGCCAGATGCAAGAAGAGGGAGACAGGCTGCCGGCAGCCGCAGGCCCGCAGGTGCAACAGTTGCACCAGTTGATAGAAAACCGCTTTTCCGAATGGCACAAACCGGCAGACTACGCGGCGGCCCTGCATATTTCCGTCAAAACGTTATCCCGCCTCACGGGCAAATATCTTTTTAAAACCCCTTCCGCGTTGATTGCCGAGCGTATTGTACAGGAGGCTAAACGTGCGCTTCATTTTTCCGACCTGAGCGTAAAGGAAATAGCTGCCAATACGGGCTTTGCCGATCCTTTTTATTTCAGCCGCCTGTTTAAGAAGTATACAGGCGTTTCTCCAAGGGAGTTCAGGGAAAACGTAGGCGTGATCATATTGGCGGGGCGGGACTAGGCGCAGGTGGCCCATTTGTCCGGGTATTGGCGAACATTCTCCATTTTCCCCAGTCATGTTCCGCCATAGCTTTGTATCATGAAAATTCTGCAAGCCATCAGCCGGTTGGACCGCGCCGGCATTCGTTTTCTGCGTATTGCTATTTCCGTTATCCTGATCTGGATAGGCGCCCTGAAAGTGGTGCCCTATGAGGCGGAAGGTATTACCCCTTTTGTGGCCAACAGCCCGTTCATGCGTTTCTTCTATCATCACCCGGAGCAATACAGCGAGCACCGTAATAAGGAAGGGGAGCTGGTACCGGAAAACAAGATCTGGCACAAGGCTAACAATACCTACGGTTATGCCTACGGCCTGGGCGCCCTGCTGGTGACCATGGGCCTTTTGCTGCTGCTGAACAGGGTACATCCGCTCTTTGGCGTGGCCGGGGGCGTGCTGACATTCATTATGGGCATCGGCACACTGTCTTTCCTGGTCACTACGCCGGAAACATGGGTACCGGCGCTGGGAGACGCCCATCATGGCTTCCCTTATTTGTCTGCTGCGGGCAGGCTAGTGATCAAAGACCTGATCATGCTGGCCGGGGCAATGGTGGTAGCGGCAGATTCTGCGAAAAGGTACCTGGCCCGGTAACAGATTTTTTCCGGACAGAATAACGGTTAGGCATTTCCAGTTGATCTTATATGGTATAAAACCGTTTATCGTTATCAACCAAAATCCCCGGAAAATGCCTAAAACTCTACGCCTCCTGCTGCTTTGCGGCCTTTTACCACTGCTTGTTTCCGCCCAGAAAGCCCCTAAAAGGGAGCTACGCGGCGCCTGGGTAGCCTCTTACTTTGGTATAGACTGGCCCAATAAAAACCAGACGCCGGCCCAGCAACGGGCCGCCTTTATTACCCTGGCAGACCATCACAAAGCCACGGGCATCAACGTGTTATATGTACAGATGCGCAGCCAGTGCGATGCATTGTACCCCAGTGAAATAGAGCCCTGGAGCAATGACCTGACCGGCGTGCAGGGCGTGCCGCCTTCCACCCCCTGGGACCCCATGGCCTTTGCCATTGAAGAATGCCACAAACGCGGCATGGAGTTCCACGCCTGGCTCAATCCCTACCGGGCCGTGGGCAATACGAACAACCTGCCCAATTTTGCCGCCAATCACGTAGCCAAGCAGCACCCGGAATGGCTGCTCACCCAGGGTACCCTGCAGGTGCTGGACCCCGGGCTGCCCGAAGTGCGTGACCATATCATGAGCGTGATCAATGATATTGTGACCCGTTATGATCTGGACGGCATCCACTTTGACGATTACTTTTACCCGCCTGCCGCACCGGCCGGCGTTACCCCGTATAACGACAATGCCACCTTTGCCGCTTATCCCCGCGGCTTCACCGTAAAGGAAGACTGGCGGAGAGATAACGTGAACCTCCTCATCAAGCGGGTGTATGATAGCATCCGGGCACAAAAGCCCTGGGTGAAATTCGGGGTGTCTCCCTCCGGCATTTACCGGAACAGTACAGACCCCAACATCGGCTCGCCCACCAGCGGCCTGCAGCACTATGTAACGCTGTTTGCCGATACCCGCCGCTGGCTGCAGGAAGGCTGGGTGGATTACATCATGCCGCAGGTATACTGGTGGATAGGGCAGCCCGGCGCCAATTACGCCGCCCTCATTCCCTGGTGGAACAACCAGGCCGCCGGCCGCCATATCTACATCGGCATGGCAGGCTACAAGGTGCTGGACGACGCCAACGCCAACTGGAAAACGGATTCCACCCAGATACCCCGGCAGGTGAGGATGAACCGTGACAGCCTGTACCCCAACATCTACGGCCAGTCCATTTATAACACCACCAGCCTGCGCAATAACAAGAACCGTTTCCGGGACTCGCTGCGGCTGGTGTTCTATAGCAAACCCGCCCTGCTGCCCGCCATGCCCTGGCGGGACAATGCGGCGCCCACAGCGCCCATTGCTCTGGATGCACAGCAAAGCGCGGATTCCGTGGTGCTGAGCTGGACCAATACGGCCGGTACCGGTGAAATGGACCGGGCGCGGCAATTCGTGATCTACCGCTCCACTGTTCCGCAGATAGATACTACAACGGCAGATAACATACTGGCCATCACCAACGGCAGCGAAACGTTCTACACAGACAAGACCGCGGCCGCCAATACCACCTACTATTATGCTGTAACGGCGCTTGACCGTTATCATAACGAAAGCGGCCTTACCAACCTCTCCGCCAACCTGGCGCCGGACATTCTTTGTCCGGGTGCGCAGGAGCTGTACGGCAACGCCCTCTGCATGGCGGAGCTGCCAGACTACCGCCACCTGGGCGTAGTGAGCGATACTACAGGCGTTGCCGTTACCCAGTTGCCCGCGCCGGGCAGCCTGGTGGCGCATAACAGCATAGTGCGGCTGGTGGCCGTCAATGCAGGCGGCAAGGCAGACACTTGCAGTTTTGCCGTACACCTGAAAGATACGCTGGCGCCGCAGATCGCTGGCCTGAGCACCAGCCCGTCTCTCATCACCGTTCCCAACAACAAGATGGTGCCGGTAACGGTGAACTACACCGTGAGCGACTGCAGCCCGGTTATCAGCGTGATCACCGTTACCAGCAACGAGCCGGTATGGGGTGCGCCTGATTGGGAAGTAGTAGATGGCCATACCGTGAAGCTCAGGGCGCAGCGGCTGCCGCTGGGTAACGGCCGCGTATACACGATCACGGTGACCAGCACAGACAGCGCGGGTAACGTGAGCACGGCCAGCACTACCGTACTGGTACCGGGTAACAAACCATGGACACATGGAGACGGCCTGGCAGTGATAGCCTTGCCCAACCCAACGTTCAGCCAGTTTGTGCTGCTGATGAAGAGCACGGACGCACTGCCCATCCAGCTGAACATCTACAACAGCAACGGGCAACTGGTAGAGACCCGCAGCGGCATATCGCCCAACAGCACGCTGACCATCGGCGGCAACTACCCGGGCGGCATGTACTACGCAGAGATCATACAAGGCACCAAACGCCAGATACTGCGGCTCATCAAAATAGGCCATTGATCGTTCACTCACACATACAACGGGGCTGCCTGCATCAGCGGGCGGCCCTGTTTTTATTACGGGATTTAGCATGTATCTTCAGTACTTATGTCAGCAGCACGTTTTACCAGTCGCCAGTTATGGATAGCCCTGTTGGCGGCCATTACCGGCTTTTGCGCCTACACCGCCATTTTTGCCTACCGCAAGGCCTTTAACGTAGCGCCTTTTGAAGGGCATCGGCTGTTCGGTACAGACTACAAGGTGGTGCTGGTGGTAACGCAGATTGCCGGGTATATGGCCAGCAAATTTTACGGCATCCGGTTCATTGCGGCATTGTCCAGGGTACGCCGGCACTGGCTGATCTGGCTGCTGACAGGTATTGCATGGATGGCCTGGCTGCTGTTTGCCCTGCTGCCGCCGCCTTACAACTTCTGGTGCCTGGCGCTGAACGGTTTCCCGCTGGGCCTCATCTGGGGCATTGTGTTCTCTTATGTGGAAGGAAGGCGTACTACAGACCTCATCAGCGCGGCGTTGGCCGTGAGTTTCATATTCGCTTCGGGCCTGGCCAAAACCACGGCGCAATGGGTCATGAACGCCTGGGAGGTGAGCGAATACTGGATGCCCTTCACCGTAGGCTGCATTTTTGCGCCCGCGCTTATCCTTTTTGTGTGGCTGCTGGAAAAGATACCTCCGCCTGATGCGGAAGACAAACTGCAGCGCATGGACCGGCAGCCGATGGCGAAAACAGACCGGCGGGCACTGCTGCGCGGGTTTCTGCCGGGTATTACGGTGCTTACTGTGATCTATATTCTTGTTACCATTTTACGCGAAGTGCGGGACAGCTTTATGGCGGATATGTGGCGGGAATCTGGCGTTACTTTTCTGCCCGGCGTATTTGCAAGAACGGAAACGCTCATTTCGCTGGTGATACTGGTGCTGATAGCGGTAATGATCTGGCTGCGCAACAACTTCAGGGCTTTTATGCTGGCGCATGGCATCATGCTGGCGGGTTTCTGCACGGCCCTGCTGGCTACGCTGTTTTTCAGGCAGCAGGCGCTGCCCATGTATTACTGGATGCTGCTGGTGGGGCTGGGGCTGTATATGGTGTACATCCCTTTCAACAGTATTTTGTTTGACCGTTTTATTGCCGCTTTCCGTTTTAACGGCAACGCGGGTTTCCTGATCTATATAGCGGACGCGTACGGTTACCTGGGCAGTGTGGCCGTTATGGTGGGCGCGGGCGTTATGGCCGGCCGGGTCAATTGGCTGGAGTTCTACACGCAGCTGGTGATGGTGGCGGGTGTAACGGGTATAGCGGGTACGCTGGCGGCCATGTGGTATTTCTGGCGGAAAAGGTTACAGCATGAAGAAGGGCAGCCGGTGCGCCATCAGGCATAACCGGTGCGCTGGTAGCAGAACGTTAGAACATCACCAGCAGGAACAGCGCAATTAAAGCAGGCAGCGCCTGTACAAAGAATATCTTCCGGCTGGCGCTTGCGGCGCCGTAAAGGCCGGCAATGGCTACACAGGCCAGGAAAAAGGCCGCCACGTTTTCTGCCCATTCCGGTTGCCTGATGAACAGGCTCCATACCAGCCCCGCGGCCAGAAAGCCGTTATAGAGGCCCTGGTTGGCGGCCAGCGTACGGGTGGGGGCAAACAGTTCGGGGGGTATCTGTTTGAACACTTTGGGAGCGCGCGTTGTCCAGGCAAACATTTCAAGCCAGAGAATATACACATGGATGATGGCAACGCAGGCAATAACGATCATAGTAATGGTAGCCATAAGGGGTGCTTTTCCCGAATATAGGGATTAAAACCGTGGATACCATAAAAAAGCGGAGGCCACTGACGGCCTCCGCTTTGCGATATACAGTAACAGGTAAGGGATCTTGCTTTTTTACAATTGCTGTGCATGGGCTGCCACCAGGAAATTGCAAATGGCCACGCCAATAATAGCTTTTAATACATTGTCAGAATTTTGAGTTCAGGTGTTCCAGTGTAAAGGCGCCGTCTGCCGCCAGGGTGAACATGGTGATAGACGCGTTGTCCTGCACCAGCATGCGGTAATTGCGCAGCGGCATGCCGAGCTTGTAGGCCAGGTACAGGCGGTTTACGCCGTTGTGGGCGGCTACGAGTATATTGCCGCCGGCGTGCTGTTTACGCACATCGTTAAAAAAAGCGTCTACGCGCTTTACTATTTCCATACCCGTTTCACCGGTGCCGCCAGCGCGGTGCAGGGCGGGGTCTTCCATCCAGTTCTGCCAGAGCAAAGGGTTTTCGGCAATAAATTCTTCCCTGGTCTTCTTTTCCCAATTGCCGAAGTCCGCTTCTATCAACCGGTTATCTTTTTTTACATGCGCGCCGGTGGCAATATTGGCCGTCATGAACGCCCGCTCTAACGGGGAGGAGTACACGCCGTCAAAAGTGATGTGTTTCAGTTGCTCCTTTACCAGTTCGGCCTGTTGTATGCCTTTGGTGGTCAGTGAAATGTCTGACCGGCCGCAGTACCTGTTGTTGTCCGCGTTCCATGCCGTTTGGCCGTGGCGGAGTAAAAAAACTTTAAGCATAAGTATGTTGCGGAATGTATCCTTTTTCTATCAGTTTCTCTTTGAACCGCCGGTAACCGCCGGTGTAAGCGGCGGCCACGCCGGGTTCCGGCCTTACGGTCTTTTCTGTATGGGCCATGGCGGCGGCGGCTTCCATAATGGTGGCATACCGTGTTTTGGAGGCGGCCAGTATAGCCGCACCAGCTGCGCCGCTCACCTGTTCCATTTTATAGAGGGGCAGGTTGAGCACGTTGCTGCGGATGTTGAGCCATACGTTGCTATTGCTGGCGCCGCCGGCGGTATACACGGCCTTCACCTGCTCGCCAGACAGTTTTTCGATCATTTCGTAGGCCAGCTTCTCGATGTACGCCACGCCTTCCATGCCGGCGGTGAAGCGCTCCGCGTCTGTCAATCCGGGCGCTTCAAAACCCTGCGCCTGCGGGGCTATGAAAGGGAACCGTTCTCCCTGCTGCAGGAGCGGGTACACCAGGTGCGGGGTAGGGTAGAGCCCTGCCGCGGCCTCGTTCAGTTCCTGCAGGCGGTTGGCGAAAAGTTTGGTGACCCAGTCCGCGCCTGTATTGCTGGCGCCGCCGGGCATCCAGTACCCTTCCGGGTGGCGGTGGCTGTAGAGGCGGTCTTCCGGGTCTTTGACGGCGGCGGCGGTAACACCTTTTACCACCAGCGTGGTGCCAATGGTGGTGTTCCAGTCTCCCGGGTTCACGGCGCCGGAGGCTACCTGTGAGGCGCAGCCGTCCGTCATGCCGGCCACTACCACCACTTTATCGTTCAGCCCCTTGATGCGGGCGGTAACAGTGCCCAGGGGCGTGCCGGAAGGTACTACATCTTGCAGCCACTCCCTGCGCAGCGGCAATTTTCCCCAAATATATTCCGGCCAGCGTTGCGCTTCAACATCGTAACCGGATTTTAACACATTGGTAAAATCACTGCGGTCAAAACGCCCGCAGAGCTTGCCGATGATATAGTCTGCCGCGTGAATGAACTTGTAGAGCTGTGCTGCTTTTTGCGGGTATTGTTGAACGAACCACAGCATTTTGGGCAGTCCGCTGGAGGTGTTGAAACCTGTATAGCCGCCGGGGTGATGCTCCCGGGCCAGCTGGCGGCATAGTTGGCCTTCTGCAGCCTGCCGCCCGTCGCTGTACATGATGGCGTTGTGCAGCGGCTGGCCGTTGTGGCCCAGGGGAATAATGGTACCGGAGGTGGAAGTAACAGACACCGCTTTGATGTGGTAGCCTTCCGGCAACTGCTCCAGGGAGCGGAGGCAGGCGGCCCACCAGTGTTCCGGGTCTTGCTCTTCCCGGTGAAGGGGGAACTGTTCTTCGTGCGCGGCCACGGGGCGGCCCTTTTCATCTGTCAGCAGCACGCGCGCTCCCTGGGTGCCTACGTCTATGCCTATAAAATAATCCATGTTAATTCATATTCCTGAAATGGTTCCTTGTTTTTTTCCACTCCGCGTACAAGCCCGCGTAATAGGCTTCTTCCTGTGGATAAACGGTTTCTGTGCTGCCGTCCATCTCCACATTCACCTGCAATGCTTCATTGCAGATGAGCGCGCCGCCAATGGCGGAAGATTGCTGGAAAGAACGGCGCATCTGCACTTTTTTGCCGGTGAGGTTGGCAATGATCTGCCGCAGCACCTTGCTTTGCAGCCCGCCGCCGCAGCCCCAGATGTAGTCTGGCCGGTGGCCGGCCACTTCCGCCAGTATGCGGTAGTTCTTGACAATGGAGCAGGCAATGTCCAGTATGGTAGCCCATACAAAAGAACCGCGGGTGAGCAGGTGGGATACGGGCGCGGGAAAAATGAAACCGCCGCGGGTGAGCGCCACTTCTTCATCTGCCAGCAGGGAGCCGAGAGACGCCATGCAGAAAGTATGTTTGTTGGCGGCTAGCTCCTGCTCTATCACGTCGTACCCCTCATTGGGGTAAAAGATCTCTTTCAGGCGCTGGTAGTTCAGGCCGGTAACGCCGGCGTTGGCCTCAAATACAAAGCGGCCGTCTTCAATGTCGCGGCTCGTCCATGTACGTTCGTCATCATCCAGTGTATACGTACCTGTTAGTTTGACAATCGGCGTGGTAGTGCCTGATACGATCACCATATCGTCTACCGCGGGGCGGGTGCTTTTGATGGCCAGCTGCGTGTCTCCGCCGCCTACTACTATCTGTACATTGTCCCGCAGCTGCAGTTCCTTGGCCACGTCCGCGCGGATGGGCCCCAGGATGGCGGCAGAGGCGGCAATGGGCGGCAGCAGCGCCGGGCTCAGGCCGAACACGGCACACAGCTCGGGGCTCCATTGTTTTTTTGCCACATCGTACAGCAAGGTTTCAGAGGCTTGGGAGTGCTCGTACCGGCTGATGCCGCTGAGTTTGTATTCTATCCAGTTGCTGATGCTGAGGAAAGAAGCGGTCTTTTCCCATATGTCCGGGCGCCGCTCGCGGATGCCCACCAGCTTCATGGCGGAGAACAGGGAAGTAGGGTAGCGGCCTGTAAGCTGGTATACCCCGCTTTTGTCTGCCATGATGTGTTCCCATTCCCTGCCGCGGTGGTCTATATTCGGCAGGCCCATGAGCGACTCGCCTTCTGCGGAGAGGAGCACAATGCCTTCGCGCTGGCTGGTGGCCGTAATGGCCTTTACACGGCCCTCCGGTATCACCTGCCTGGCCAGGCGCAGTACCTGCTGCCAGAGCTGCTCCGGTTCAAAATAAAGCGCGTCCGGGTAGAGCGGGTCCTTGACGTACACAATGTCTTCCCGCGCTACGCCCAGCACTTCGCCGGCCGGGGTGGCGGCGGCCACGCGCACGTTGCCGGTGCCTATGTCTACAATAATGTAAGCGTGATCGTTAACCATTGACCTGTATTGAGCGTATTTCCTTGTTGGCAAGTTCAGCAATTGATTTGTTCCCCTCGGCATACCATTGCGCCAGCGCATGGTTGAGAATTTCCACGTGATGGTCTTCCACTTCATGTGTGGCGCCGGCAATGTGCGGAGTGGCTATTACGTGCGGCATGTCAATAATGCGGTAGTCCAGCGCGTCTGGCGGTTCGTTGTCAAACACGTCCAGGATGGCGCCGCGGATGGCATTTTTTTCCAGCACGTGCAGCAGCGCTTCCCGCTGTACAACGGAGGCGCGGGCCGTGTTCACAAAAATGGCGTCTTTTTTCATCTTTGACAACAGGCTGCCGCCTATCAAACCTTTGGTCTCGGCCGTTACCGGCAGGTGAACAGACACAATATCGCTGGTGGCAAACAGCTCTTCAATGCTCAATTTACGGTAGGACGGGTGATGTTCCGTTACATAAGGGTCAAAGAACTGGATCTGGCAGGGATAGTCTTTCACCATGCGCGCAATCAGTTGCCCGATGGCGCCAAAGCCTACCATGCCGATGGTTTTGCCGGCCAGCTCGTTGCCTTTGAAGTGGAGGTAAGAATCGTGCGCCCCTTCCTGCCATTGCCGGCCTTTCAGCCAGTTGATGCCGGGAATGGTATTGCGCAGCAGCATGATCACGTTAGAGATGAACATTTCCGCTACGGCCTGCGCATTGCGGGCCGGGGTAAAAAATACGGGAATGCCCATTTCTGTGGCCTTGGATACGGCCACGTTGGAGGGCGTACCACGGCATACGCCGATGAACTGCAGTTGAGAGTTGGCGGCAATTACGCGCGCCGTTACATGGTCATGCTCTGTGATGAGGGCTTCCGCGTTGCTTTCCGCGAGCAGGCCGAGCAGCTCTTCTTCGTTCCAGGCGCGGCCATTGGGTTTCCATGATCTGTATACAACTTCCCCGAATTGTTGCTCAATTTCCTGTAAACCTTTTTCATTGTAAGGGGCTGTGATCAAAATTCTCATGCGTATTGTTCTGTTTTAATCGTATGGTGATGTAGTGTTTTAGCATTGTCAGGGAGGGTGATGAAGCGGGTCAGCACGGCGCTTATCACATAAAGAACGGCCAGTATCCAGATCACGCCTTCTTCGCCCGCCATACCTATAAAGAGGCCAACAATTGCGGGACCTACAAACACCGGCAGGCCGGCGCCCAGGTTGAGGATGGCCATGGCCGCACCCTTGTCTTTCTGTACCAGTGAAGGTACCAGGGCCGTTAGGGGCACATAGCCTGCCAGGAAGGCGCCCCAGAGCACGCCGGCGGTCATTACCATCCAGAAGCTGCCCTGCCAGATCTGCGGGGCGTAGTAGAACAGGAGCGTGCTTACCGCGCAGCCTACGCCGCCAAACCACATGATGGTATTGCGCCAGCCCAGGCGGTCTCCCACAAAGCCGAATATGAGGTTGAAAATGATGTTGGCGGTGAAGATGGTGCCCCAGATCTGCAGCCATTGCGTGGTGTCAAAACCGTGGCGCGCCATGTACATGGGCAAAAACACCGGGAACGCAAATTGCGCCGTTGTATTGATGACCCGCACAATGCCGCCCAGCAGCACTTTGGGCTCTTCTTTCACAATGGTGAGGCCTTTTACCAGTTCTTTGGCGCGGTTGCCCGGCGCGGCGGTCTTTTGTGCGCCGGTCTTGTTCAGTATGAGGGCAAACAGCGCGCCCAGTAAGGCCCAGAAGAGAGACGTCCACAATGTATTAAGATGCCCGAAACGCGTAATGGCCCAGCTGGAATAATAAGCGCCCAGCACGTTGAGGCCGCCGGTGAATACGAACCAGAACCAACCCACGGCGCGGCCCAGTTGTTTTTGCGGGCTGCTGTAAGCGATCCATACCAGAAAGGAGTATGCAAATAAAGGGTAGCCGAAACCACGTAGTGCATAGGTAAGCAGCATGGCGGGGAAGTTCAGCTCCGGCATGCCGAAACCTACAAAACCCACCGTGCCAAGGCAGTAGAGGAGCAGGCCTGCCGTCATGGTGCGTTTCACGCCAAAGCCTTCCGCCAGCACGCCGGAAAACCAGGCAGAAATGGCAATAGTGATGCCGTAGGCGGTAAACAGGGTGGCGGACTGCTGTACGCTCATACCATGATCTACCAGGTAGGGGCTGAGCCAGCCCTGTTCAATGCCATCGCCCATCATAAAGATCATGATGCCGATGTAGCCCCAAAATAACTGCCGGGGGATTCCTGTCTTTTCAAAAAATGTTGACATGTGGTATCAGTTGTTGTGGTGAAATTGGGTTCGTGGAAAATATGTACTGCAAAGTAGAAATTAAACTTAATTAAACAAAATTAAATTAAAATAAAGTTTGTGAAACAATTCAAAACTGTTAACTGACAGGCATTGTAAGGTGGTTCGGGCCTACTGCGAGCCGGTCTGCCGCCGCAACATTTGAAAGAAAATGTTACATTTGATGAAAGGAATTTTAACATAAAGAAGACCATTTTTCGATATGAACATTACAGACAGGCATCAGCACATCCTGCAAAAACTGCAGGAAGACGGCCGGGTAGATATACAGGAACTGAGTGAATCATTACAGGTATCCGGCGTTACCATCCGGAAAGACCTGAAGCTGCTGGAGGAAAAGAAGCTGTTATACCGCACCAAGGGAGGCGGCTCCACACAGAATCCCTACGCCGTTGAACGCCCTATTAACGAAAAGGAGTTCATCAAATCGGAAGAAAAGAAAAAGATCGCTAAAGCTGCCCTGACGCTGATAGGGCAGAACGATTCTATTATAATAGGCTCCGGCACCACCGTATTTGAGCTGGCCCGGGCATTGCACCCCGTCAAACACCTTACTGTTATTACCCCGGCGCTGAAGGTAGCGCTGGAACTGTGTAACCGTCCGCATATAGATGTGTTGCAGATAGGCGGCCTCATTCATCAAAGCTCTTCCGCCGCGGCAGGCTCTTTTGCGGAGCGGCTGCTGGACGATATTTCCTGCGGGGTATTGTTTGTAGGGGTAGACGGGATAGACCCGGAGTTCGGCCTCTCTATCACCAATCTGTCTGAAGCCAGCCTGAACATGAAGATGATCGGCCTCTCCCAAACCGTGGTGGTGATGGCAGACAGCTCCAAATTTGACCGGCGCGGCATAGGCCGCATCTGCAGCCTGGAGCAGGTAGATTACATTATTACAGATAGCCTGGTGCCGCAGGAAACCGTGCGCATGCTTAGAGAGCGGGGGGTGAAGGTGATTATAGCGGAGTAGGGGCTGGGTTTGTATCAATGAAGGCTGTGTTTAGGCAGGGCGCTTTTGCGGATCGATCAGCTCACTGAATGCAACGGTAATACTCCTGTGGAAAGCATCAACGTAGTATTTTTTCAACGGGTTTTCCCGACGTATCAAAATAGAGGCGTATAACCCGGCCCGGTTGTATTCCTTTCTACAATCAACTCTTTCAATGTGCCCGTAGCCGGTTTCGCGGAGCCATCTTCTGAAAACAATGTTCCTGTGCCGGGCGTAGCCGCCCTTTGTATCGCAGATATAAGACAGGCAGGCATTTTCGTTTCTGTTAAAGTAGTCAGATAGCACATAGATGATGGTGTTCTTAACTTTTTCATCGTATGCAGATGCAGGACATTGCAGTGAGGTAGCCCCCAGTTCCGCCGAGAAACCGAATGCGGGTATCATCAGTTCTTTTCCTGCGCTGTCAACCAGGTAACATGTAGTGAAATATAAGCGATAGTTTATTCCGGCACTGGTGCTGAACAGGCACTCGTTCCCTATCGAAGAAAAATCGTAAAGCGGTAACAAAACAATGGTTTTTAGTAGTAAGCAAAATGCCGGAACAGAGAGCGGCACGGTTTGTATGAACGTGTACCGTGCCTATTGAAGCGGTATTATTCTGACTGGCGCTTTGGCGGCGTAGGTATAAAAGGTATAAACTTGATATCCGTTAATGCAGATAAAGGAATGCCGTTTTCTATGGCGTGTTCAATTCTTCTGTAGTCACGCAGTATCTTCGCAAAGGTATTGTTCCCTTGCTGCCAGGAATAGTCAATAGCGGTTGGTTGTTCTCTTGTCATCATACTTCAAATTATTGCATTCTTCCGTAGCAAAAAAATCATTTTCATGAAAACAGCTACATTGTAAAATATTTGGTACTGCCAGTACTACTTATTCAACCTAATTTGTTCAGATCATGAAAAGACCCGGCAGAAAACCCGGAGAGCCTGATGTCAGTTTTCGTGAAAGAATGGCGGCGCTGCGCAACCTGCCGGCGTTCTTCAGGCTTGTATGGCAAACCAGCCCAGCGCTCACAACGGCCAACATTTTGTTGCGCGGCGCGCAGTCTGCCACGCCGCTGGCCCTGCTGTATACCGGCAAGCTCATCATTGACGAAGTGGTGCGCATGACGCAGGTGAAAGGTGATATCAGCTATCAGTACCTCTGGGAACTGGTGGCCCTGGAGTTTGCCCTGGTCATTGCCAGCGGCGCGCTGGGGCGAGCCATTTCATTGCTGGACGGGCTGCTGGGAGAACAAGTGGCCAACCATACTTCGGTGCGTATTATGCAGCATGCCGCCACGCTTGACCTGGACCAGTTTGAGGATTCCACCTTTTACGATAAACTGGAGCGTGCGCGCCAGCAAACCATGGGCCGTACCATCCTGCTCTCGCAGGTGCTTTCGCAAGTGCAGGATGTAGTGACCATGGGCTTTCTGGCGGCAGGCCTGGTGAGCTTCAGCCCCTGGCTTATTTTGCTGCTGCTGGTATCCGTTATACCCGCCTTCCTGTCTGAGACGCATTTTAACGACCGCTTCTACGCGCTGGCCTGGGGGCAGACCTCAGACCGGCGGGAGCTGGACTACATCCGCTACCTGGGCGCCAGTGACGAATCCGTGAAGGAAGTAAAGATCTTCAACCTGTCAGATTACCTGGTGGAACGCTTTCGCGCATTGTCAGACAAATTCTATCACGATAAAAAAAAGCTGTCTGTCCGCTACAACATCTGGGCCGTGCTCTTTGCCATTGTTGGCAGTGCGGGATACTACACGGCGTATGTGATCATCATCCTGCAAACGGTAAAGGGGCAACTGAGCATTGGCGACCTGGCTTTTCTCGGCGGCTCTTTCCGCCAGTTGCGCGGTCTGCTGGAGGGTGTGCTGATGCGTTTTACCAGTGTAACGCAAGGCGCCATCTATTTACGGGACCTGTTCGAGTTTTTTGAGATAACGCCCCGCATTGTGCAGCAGCCTCACGCGCGGCCTTTTCCCAACCCCATCCGCGAAGGTTTTGTATTTGAGAACGTGGGCTTCCGCTACCTTCATGCGGAGCGCTGGGCCAACCGCCACCTGAACTTTACGCTGCGCCCGGGAGAAAAACTGGCGCTGGTGGGGGAGAACGGGGCTGGTAAAACTACCCTCGTGAAATTGCTGGCCCGCCTGTACGACCCTACGGAAGGGCGCATTCTGCTGGATGGGCATGACCTTCGGGAATATGACCTGCGGGAACTGCGAAAGCAGGTGGGCGTTATTTTCCAGGACTTCCAGCGTTACCAGATGACGCTGCGGCAAAACATTGCCGTAGGCAATATAGATGAATACAACAACCAGCCCATGGTAGAGAACGCAGCCTATAAAAGCATGGCCAACGAGCTAACGGAAAGGCTGCCCGGCCGCTACAACCAGATGCTGGGCCGCCGCTTCAATAACGGCGTGGAACTGTCTGGCGGGGAATGGCAGAAAATAGCCCTGGCCCGTGCGTATATGAAAAATGCGCAGGTGCTGATCCTGGACGAGCCCACCGCCGCGCTGGATGCCCGTGCGGAATATGAAGTGTTCCTGCGTTTTGCGGACCTTACCAAAGGCAAATCTGCCGTCATCATCTCTCACCGTTTTTCTACCGTGCGCATGGCAGACCGTATACTGGTGCTGGAAAGGGGAGAACTGGCAGAAATTGGCAGCCATGAGCAACTGCTGGAAAAAGGCGGCCGCTATGCGGAATTGTTTCACCTGCAGGCCCAGGGGTATCGTTAAGTACAACCTCACTGCGCACCCTGCGTAACCCGTAACCGGAACGTAGAGGCCGGGAGGCCGGCGGCGCTGTACAGGTTGCCGTCTGAATAGGGCGCCCATCCATACAATACTTCCATGATCTTTTCTTTCCCCGCGTAGGGCAACAGTACTGTTTGCCCCTTCACTGCCGCCGCTTCCACAATAATTTGCCGCCCCTTGTCTGTCAGCAGCCTGAAGCCTTTTGCCGCAGGGCCTTTCAGGGTATCGTCAAACCGTACCAGCACGCCTTCCCGCCGCCGCTCCGCTTTGGTGGCCAGGGGCGTATGGGCCGCTATGTTTTTCATGCCATAGGTGTTGTGCAGGGCCAGGTTGGCAAGGCGCAGGCCTACAATGGCCTTGCGGCGGGGATGTACATCGGTGCTGTCTCCCACATCGCTGCTAACGGCCATGCCCGTATGTGGAATTTGTTGCAGCAACGCCAGCTGGCTATAGCGGAAGTACTCCCAGCCGGGGCGGTTGAGGGAAGAAAGCTGCACGTAATAGAAAGGGAACGCATATCCCCATTGCCTGCGCCAGCTCTGCACCAGTTGCTGAAAAGCCACGGTATGCAGCTCCGCATTGTGGGCATTGCTTTCTCCCTGGTACCAGATCACACCTTTGATGGGGAAGGCGGTGAGCGGCTGTATGCCGGCCTCAAAATTGTAGCAGGGCTCGTAGGGATGGCGTTGCAACGCTGCCGCCTCCGGCCCCAGGTTGATATCCGCGCGCTCCCGGCACCAGGGCATAATAAAGTCGCTTTTGCGCCAGTTGAACAGCGCATTCACCAGCAGGTCATCATGCTCCATAGTATACCGGTCTATCCACGATTCTGTTTCTGAACCGCCTACTGCTACTTGTACCAGGCCAACCGGTACCTGCAACTGCTCCTGCAATCTTGCGCCAAAGTGATAGGCCACGGCTGAAAATGCCGTGTTAATGCCGGTTGCCCAATGGCCGGAGAAATAAGCCAGGTCGTTCACCTTTTGTTGGGTGAGGCTGTCCCAGGTGCTGTTATCTGTTGCGGCCAGCGGTTGCATCAGCAGCAGGCGGAGCTGCGGGTTTTCTTTCAGCTTGGCCATGGGTAATGCATCGCGGAGCATAAAGGCCATGTTGGACTGGCCGGAGCAAAGCCATACATCCCCGATCAGCACATCTTCTAGCTCAATTTTTTCCTCACCCTGCCGCACAACGGCAGTATAAGGGCCCCCGGCCGGCATGGCGGGAAACTCCGCGCGCCACCGGCCGTTGAACGCGGCTTTGACGGCCCGCGTTTGCCCCGCAAAATTAACGGTAACGGCAGCGCCTGCATGGGCTGTGCCATAGAAGGCCAGTGGCTTGTTGCGCTGCATCACCATATGTGAGGCAAACACGCCGGGCATCTGCAGCCGCCCAAAATCTCCGGTAACATGCGCATACACCGTGCGGGCCATAATGGCGGCGCCGGCGGCATTGGGGTGTATGGCGTCAGGGAACAGGTTGGGCCGGTTATACAAGGGCGTATGAAGATCTATCAATTGCACGCCGCTGCTGGTGGCTATCTGCGGCAGCAACTCCTGTATCTGCCGGAACCAGGTACGTGTGCCTGACCTGAAGCGGGCATGGGTATGGAAGATGGGGGTAAGGCGGCCCATGAATATCCTGATAGCGGGGTTCACACGCCGCAGGGTGTCTATCAGCCAGTGATAGTCCGGTGCAAAATCATCCCGGTAGGCAGGCCAGTTGCGGGGATCGGTATCGTTCAGCCCCAGGTCTATGATAGCCACATCAGGCCTGAAACTGAGAGCAGCCTTGAAGGCCGCTGTTTTATAATATGGGTTATGCCCTTTTTTCAACAGCGTGGCGCCGCTGTGACCGAAATTCCCTACCTCATAACTGTTGCCGAGCAGTTGCTGTAATTGGGCAGGGTAGGAATTGTGCTCCCGGTCAGGGATGCCGGCGCCGTAGGTGACGGAATTGCCGATGCAGGCTACTTTCAGCGTTTTGTGCTGGCCAAGGGCCTGCGCACAGCACGCCCACAACAATAAAGAGAATAAACAGCGGGTGATCATGGTGCGCAAGTTACTCATTTGCGGACTAGATTTTCCGCCCGGCCGGGGCAATCCTGACGAGGATCATATGCAAAATGGCGCCTGTGGCGTAGTATTGCAGCATGAACGCAATTAAAAGATTCCGCATCATAGCCTGGCTGGAGGGTATCTCTTTCCTGCTGCTCATCTTTGTGGCCATGCCGCTGAAGTATTTTGCCGATGAGCCGTGGCTGAACAGGCAGGTGGGTATGGCGCACGGCATCCTCTTTGTACTGTATGTCATACTGGCCATTGAAATTAAAATGGCCCTTAACTGGAACCTGAAGAAGACGGCCATTGCCCTGGGCGCTTCCATCATCCCTTTCGGCACTTTCTATATCAACGAAAAGTGGATGCGGAAGAATTAACTTTCCGCTACCTGTAACTTTCCATAGCGCAGCATCGTTTTGATATTATATAACCCTGTAATATCACACGTATGCTGCGCATTATTTTTCCCTGCTTACTCATCTTGCTGGTACTTTCCAGCTTTTACCCCGTTTACAAAGCACCCGCTCCCGAAATAGTGGACGGTTACGTGCCCATTTATGGCCCGGCAGACCACCCTTCGCTGAAGATCGGCGCCGCTGCTGTGCGCCCTATTGTCAACGGTGGAAAGATCTTTGTGATCGGCGACAAGCTTTTCCAGGTGGAAGTTGGCGCCGGTATCCATATTATTGACTATGCGGACAGGCAACACCCGGAGAAACTGGGTTTTTTGACGGTGCCGGGCTGTACGGAGGTGGCCCTGAAAGACTCCATGCTGTTTACCAATCATTATGGGGACATGGTGGTGCTGGACGTCAGCAAGTACCCTGTAGTGGAGGAAAAATCGCGCATGCTGAACGTGTTCCCCGAAGTTACCCCGGAAACCCCGCCGGAGCGGATGGTGTACTATGAGTGTGTAGACAGGTCAAAAGGATCTGTGATAGGATGGGAGAAAAAGAAAGTGTCCACCCTTAACTGTTTTTTCAGATGAGAACGATCCTGTTTTCCCTGTTCGGGGCCTTGCTGCTGATGACGGCAGGCTGTTCCAAGAACAATGCCGGTACGCCCACGCCTGATAGCGGTAAAGGAGGCTCCCTGGCGCGTTTTACTATTGTAGGCAACTACATGTACGTGGTGAACTCGAAGCAATTAAAGGCATACGATGTTTCTACCCCCGGCGCCCCGGTATTCAAAAACGAAGTGTCCCTGGGCTGGGATATCGAGACCATCTTCCCGTATGACGGTAATTTGTTTGTTGGCTCTTCTACCGGCCTCTACATCTGCAGCCTGGCAGACCCGGCCAGCCCGAAGCTGGCGGGCCAGGTGCAGCACCTGCGCGCGTGTGACCCCGTGGTGGCAACGGGCAACACGGCCTATGTAACGCTCCGCGCGGGTACAGGCTGCGGCGGCACGCAGAACGCGCTGATGGTGTATGACGTGGCGGATATCAGAGTGCCCAGGATGTTGCGGTCCATTGCTTTGAGCGGGCCTTACGGGCTGGGTGTGTCTGGCACCGCGCTGTACGTATGCGATGGTATCAACGGGCTGCTTATATACGATATCAGCACGCGGGAACAACCCAACCTGGAGGACCGCATCTATGGCCACGACTTCCGGGACGTGATCCCTCACCGGGGCGTGCTGATCGCGCAGCTGGCCAATGGCGTTGCTTTTTACGACATCAGCCGGCCGCGCCAACCCGCACTTTTATCTACATTGCTCCATTAAAGCCCCATCTCGTCTGCACTGGGGCCATAGCTGCCAGGGATGGGAATATTAAGCAGGCGCAGGTACACGCCCAATTGCGCGCGGTGGTGTACCGTCTGGCAGAAGGCCATGCGTATCACTTCGGCCTTGGAGGTGGCGCTGTGAACGGTATCGCCGGTGCGCAGCGTCCAGATCTTGTCCAGCAGCGCTTCGTCTGTTTTTTCCAGCTCGGAACGGCCTTCTTCATAAGATTTTTCAAATAATGCCAGCAGGTCTTCCTGGCTGTTGACCGCCGGCTGCTCGTAGGGGGCGGCGGCAAAGTCCAGCTCATCCGTATTCACCACCATGCTCACCCAGGAGGGCAGTTCGGCAATATGGGCGCCCAGGTTACGCATGGTCATGCTTTTGGGATGCGGCTGCCAGTCCAGTTTGTCTGAAGGGACAATAGACAGCATTTTGCGGGTGGTTTGGGCTTCTTGCGCCATTTCTTTGAGGAGGCTTGGAATGATTGACAACATAATTCAGTTTTTTTTGGTTTGTTAATTCAAAGTTCAGGCCCGGTTATGACAGCCCTATGTCAGCAGCATTTAAAAATTATTTAGTAGATTTATTTTATGATGAGAACAGCTATTTTATCCGCCTGTGTACTGGCGGGGGCATTGATTTCCTGCAATTCCGCCCCCTCCAAAAAGGAGCGTGACTCCGCCGTTACCAACCCCGAGCTGACCAATACCAGCGCCACGTGTTATATGAAAACGGTAGGGAAAGATACTTTTCTGCTGCAGGTGCTGGTGGAAGATGACAAGGTAGACGGCGTGCTGGACTATGATTTTTTCGAGAAAGACAAAAGCAGCGGCATCCTTGACGGGAAGCTGAACGACAATATACTTCGCGCCACCTACAGCTTTCATGCGGAGGGCACCCAAAGCACACGCCAGGTAGTGTTCAAGCTAATGGGAGACCAGGCCTATGAGGCCATTGCAGACAGTATGGACACGCAGGGCAACCCGGTGTTCAACGGTAAGGACGAGTTATTGAAATTTGATCCTGCGCCTTATAAAAAACAGGCTTGCCAGTAAGGTTACAACTGGCAGTTGGTGTGATAATCTACCAGCTGGATGGGCGTTTTCTCCATCTCAAACCCTTCATACGCCCGTAATACTTCATCCAGTACGGCATTGATCTCTTCGGGGTCATTGAGCGTAACCAGCCGGCTGCGGAACTCCTTGATGCCGGGCAGGCCTTTCAGGTAATTCAGGTAGTGGCGCCGCATGGCGTAAATGCCCGCAATAGGGCCTTTCCATTGCAGGGACTTGCGCAGGTGCTGGCGGCAAACGGCCACGCGTTCAGCTACGGTGGGGGCGGGCAGTTCTTCTCCCGTTTGCAGGTAATGGCGTATTTCCCGGAATATCCAGGGGTAGCCAATGGCGGCGCGGCCTATCATGATGCCATCTACCCCGTAGCGGTGCTTATATTCCAGCGCTTTCTGCGGGCTGTCTATATCCCCGTTGCCAAAAATGGGGATGTGTATGCGCGGGTTGTTTTTCACTTTGGCGATCAGGGCCCAGTCTGCCTCTCCCTTGTACATCTGGCAGCGGGTACGGCCGTGTATGGTAAGGGCTTTCACACCCACATCCTGCAGGCGCTCCGCTACTTCTTCTATGTTTTTGGTAGCATCGTCCCAACCCAGGCGGGTTTTGACGGTAACCGGCAGGTGGGTTGACTTCACGCAGGCGTCTGTGAGCCGCACCATCAGCGGAACGTCTTTCAATACGCCGGAGCCGGCGCCTTTGGCCACAATGCCTTTTACGGGGCAGCCGAAGTTGATGTCCAGTAGCTCGGGCTGGGTAACGTCTACTATTTTGGCGGCCAGGGCCATGCGTTCCTCGTCCCCGCCAAAGATCTGTATGCCGGTGGGTCTTTCTTCATCGAAAATATCCAGCTTGCGGCGGCATTTGATGGCGTCGCGGATGAGGCCTTCGCTGGAAATAAATTCCGTATACACCAGGTCTGCCCCGTTGGCCTTGCACACCACGCGGAAGGGAGGGTCGCTCACATCTTCCATGGGCGCCAGCAGCAACGGGAAATCCGGCAGCGTTATATGATCGATCTTTACCATTTGCGGCTGCAAAAATACGCTAAAAAATAAAGCAGGATGCCCGTTTTGGCGGACACCCTGCATTTTTGGGGTTAAGGGGCGGGTTATTTCGCCCAGATGGCACTGAAACGGCCATTATTATCGTAGTTCTGCACCTTGATGAGGCGGAGGCCTTCCGCGCTGAACTGGTTGAATTTGGCCTGGTAGCCGGAAGCCGTCATGCCGTAATAGGCGGCGTAATTGCTCTTCTTCGGCCGCCACACACCACCTACGGTACTGCCGTTCACGTTGATGCTGCGCAGCTCCCAGTTTTTATACAGCTCATCGAACTTCTTGTCAAAATCAGCGCCCTTCATGCCGTAGTAGAGGTAAAAGCCATTGTCGTTCGGTTTGTTCACGAACACAGCGGCGTGGTAGCGCTTGCCGTTCACGGTATAGTCTACATGCTCCTGTATATGCCATTTTTTGTTCACCACGTAGTCTTTCCAGAGCGCGTCAAAATTGGCATCGTTCCGGTTATGGATGGAAACGGCGGTTTGCCCGGCGGGTTTCTTTTCCCAGATGGCGGAAAACCGCGGGTTGCCGCTGCCGTCTTTGGTAACAGAGATCTGGCGGGGGCGGTAGCCCTGCTGATCGTACGAGTTGAAAAATTGCTGGTAAGTGGTGCCGGTCATATAGAACCGGGCGTACCATGCGCCGGACAGTCCCCACTGAAAGGAGCCGGCCGCGTAAAGGTTGCCGCCGCTGCGGTCTACGCTTACGGTTTGCAGGGCCATGCCCATGCCGGTGTAGTAGCTCCAGAATTTGTTCACAAGGTCAAGCGGCACGTTGTGGAAGCTGGGATAGAAGGGGGCAAACAGCCGCGCGTACGGCGTGGCGGCCTCCAGGTCGTAGCAGTCTACCCCGGCGTGATTGTAGGAGCCGTAAGGGTCTACACGCACCCATTCCGTAGTGTGGCCCGGGCGCGTGTCTTTTACCCTTACTTCAAAGTGCAGGTGTACGTTAAAGGAGCGGGTATCTGGGTTTTTGAGCGTGCCGTTGTCGTTCAGTATAACGCCAATGCCGCCCGAGCCGGTGTTGCCGGCATACGCCAGGAACTGGCCGGCTTTCACCATGTCGTTCACCTTTACCGCAATTTTCTGGCTGTTGGTGCCCCAGCATAGCTGGCTGGTGGTACCGTTGGTGGCAAAGGTCTTGTATTTTCCGCTGGTGGCTTTGGCCTTGGAACGGTCATGATCGTAGCCATTGCGCAAGTGCAGGTAGGTGCTCCGGTATTTATAGCCATCCGGGGCGGTATGTTCTACGGTCACAATGTTGCCGCCGCCGTCTGACCATTTCACGTCTATCACCTTCCCGGGCGCAATGGCATATACGCCAAAGGTAGGGTCTTCTCCGGCAGCCACGGAGGTTTTGCCGTAATCTATGGCGCGGTGCGCGTCTTTGTTGCCGTCATTATCATTGTCCCAGCTGTAATAGAATCCCTGCCATATGCCGGTGCTGCTGTTCTTGTACGGAAGGTACAGCGGCATGTGCGCTTTCACGGAGCCGTACACCGGCTCCAGGTCTGCCTCCACCACGGGGGCGGCGCAAAAAGCGCCGCGCATCAGTTTGGCTACGCCGGGCGCATCTGCCTCTGTGAACACCAGTTGCTGCACGGGCTGCATGCTGCGGGTGGCGGCTATTTTTTTCAGCGGCCCGGTTTTTGGGCGGTTGGTGGCGTCATCGCCGTCGGGGCCTTGGGGCAGCGCCATGGTGGGTTTTTTCACGCGCTGGTAAAGCACTTCCTGTGCATTCTCTTCTTCCTGCGGAATGTTCTGGGCATACGCACCGGCACAGCAGAGCGCTGTGGCCATGGCTAGATACAAGCATTTCATAAAAACTCTTTTGTGGGTGTTAACAATTTCAATTGGGCCGCAAACTAGGCCCATTTGCCGAAAGGGAAAAGCTATAACTGGCAACTGGCGGGGCTGGGGGCATAACTGGCGGAAAAAACCTTACAGGCTGCGGTACGGCTGATCGTTGCGGCCGCGCTCAAAGGGATACAATTGTTGCACTGCATCCGATTGCAGTATGGTTTTGGTATGGACCTCCACGGCGGAAAGCGGGCCGGTGAAAGCAGCGCCCGTATCTACGTTCCATACGTTGGCGCAATGCATGGGCCGGAAGATGTTGTAGTTGACGGTGGGCGTGTGGCCTATGAAGATCTCGCGGAAAGCCCTGAGCCGCCGCGGGTAGAAGAGGGAGCTTTGCGGCAGGTCTTTGTCTATGCTGAGGGCCATTTCCCAAAGGGTGCGGTCCCACCAGAAATTGCTGCGGTCACGTTCCCGGGAGGGGCCGTGGAGCGACGAAAAACCGGCATGCACGTACAGCCTGTTATTTTCGTCTTCATAATAGGAGCGCAGTTTGTTAAAGAAATGAAGGTGTGCCTTCTGCTGTTGGCCGGAAACAGCCTCATAGCTGTCTACCGTAGATTGCCCGCCGTGAAAGAGCCAGGTAGGGTCTGCTTCCTGGCCGTTCAGCCAGGCCTCACACCAAACGTCGTGGTTGCCGCGCAGGAAAACGCAGGCATATTGTTCCCCAAATTCCAGCAGCCGGGAGATCACCTGTGCGGATTGAGACCAGCCGTCCACATAGTCTCCCATGAATATAAAACGGTCCCCCTTCCGGGGCGCTATTTTTTCTACCAGTTGCTCCAGCGCTTTCAAAGCGCCGTGTATGTCCCCGATCACGAAGGTCCTCATGTTGGATATGATTTAGCGAAGATGCGTAAGCCGCGAATAGATCACCGCGTCCCAGAAGCGGCCCATCAGGAACGCACTTTCCCGCAGATGCGCCTCTTTTACAAAACCGCATTTTTCCAGCAGCCTGGCGGAAGGGGTGTTGCCGGGGTCTATCACGGCTTCTATGGAGTGCAGCCGCATGGTGTTGAAACCGTAATCCGTTACCATGTTGAGCGCTTCCTTCATCAGGCCTTTGCCCTGCTGCGCCGGGTGGAGCAGGTAACCTGTTTCCGCACGTAAATGTTCTTTTCTGATGTTGAAAAAACCGATAGTGCCTATCAGTGCTGGTTGGCCCCGCAGTGTAATAGCCCAGTGTACGCCTTCGTTATCGGCCACCATCTGATTGTATTGTGCTATCAGCGCCAGCACGTCCGCTTCTGTTTGCGCCAATGGGCGCGGAATGTACCGCATCACCGCCGGGCTGGAGCGAAGCGCCAGCAGGTGGGCCGCATCTGCCGGCTGCATTTGGCGCAGCAGCAGGCGGGGGGTACGCAGTTCGGGGAAGGGGGTGAATTGTACCGTCAGCATTTTGTGAAAATAAGATAATGCTCTCAGGTTTCTGCATTATTTTAGCGCGGTCAATTGTTGACGGCCGAAGGCCCTGGAAAAATGTTTGTATGAAAAAAGCTATTCTTCTCAGTTGTTTGATGGCAACGTACAGTATTGCCCTGTTTGCACAAAAAGAGCGCCCGCCCAACATCATTTTTATCTATGCGGACGATATGGGTGTGGGAGAGATCGGGGTGTATGGCCAGCAAAAGATCAAAACGCCGCACCTGGACCGGCTGGCCAGGGAAGGTATCCGTTTCACGAATTTTTATACCAGCACGCCAGTATGCGCGCCAGCGCGCTGCATGCTGCTCACGGGCCGTCATGGCGGGCATTCCTACATCCGCGGCAACTATGAGCTGGGTGGGTTCCCGGACTCGCTGGAGGGCGGGCAAATGCCCCTGCCTGAAGGTACCCTCACCGTAGGCAAAATGTTGCAGCAGGCGGGCTACCGCACGGCGGCCATCGGCAAGTGGGGGCTGGGTATGCATTATTCTACCGGCAACCCGCAGTTGCAGGGCTTCGATTATTTTTACGGCTATCTTGACCAGAAACAGGCGCATAATTTTTATCCCAGCCATCTTTGGGAAAACGGGCGGTGGGACAGCCTGAACAACCCGCCCATGAACGTTCACCGGCGGCTGGAGCCGGCTACGGCAAAAGAAGAGGACTTTGCATATTTCAAAGGCAGGGAATATGCCATAGACGCCATGACGGGCAAGGCCCTCCGCTTTATGCAGCAGCAGGGCAACCAGCCTTTTTTCCTCTACCTGCCCTACACCATCCCGCACGTATCCCTGCAAGCCCCGGATGCGGCCGTGCAGCAGTATATAGGGCAGTTTGACGAAAAACCCTATTACGGGCAGCAAGGGTACGCCGCCGCCAAACATCCCCTTAGCACCTACGCGGCCATGATCACTTACCTGGACGCGCAGGTAGGCATTATTATGGAGCAGGTCAAAAAAATGGGACTGGACAAGCATACGGTGATCATGTTTTCGAGCGATAACGGCGCCACCTTCAACGGCGGTGTGGACGCCCGCTTCTTCAACAGCGTAAGCGGCCTCCGCGGTCTGAAAATGGACCTGTATGAAGGCGGCATCCGCGAGCCGTTCATTGCCCGCTGGCCGGGCGCCATCCCCGCCGGGCGCAGCTCCGCGCTGCTGTCTGTGCAGTACGATATGATGGCCACTTTTGCGGCCATAGCCGGCATACCCGCGCCGGCTAACGACGGTATTTCGCTGCTGCCGGAAATGACGGGCAACAAACAGCAGCAGGCCCATCGCCCATACATCTATTTTGAATACCCTGAAAAGGGCGGGCAGGTGGCTATCCGCATGGGGCCGTGGAAGGGCATTAAAACCGGGCTGAAGGCCAACCGGCAAAGCCCGTGGCAATTGTACAACCTGGAGCAGGACCCGGCTGAAGAAAAAGACCTGGCGGCACAGCACCCGCAACTGCTGCGGGAGTTTGACGCCATTGTGAAAAAAGAGCACCGGCCCGCGCATATCAAGGAATGGGAGTTCCTTGACCCGAAGCTGTCTGTGGCCAATAAGCAGTAGCAGCGGGCATTAGGGGATGCGGTTACGTTCACGGATGCACGCAGCGGCAGGTAAAATAACATAGATCCCTGTTGAAAAATCACTATCTTGGGATTTTCACTCCACGTCATTGTTATGAGAAAAGCATTTGTATTCTTTTTGTTACTGGCACAGGCTTCGTTTGCACAGCAACAGGCCGATGTGATCATCTACGGCGGCACGTCTGCCGCTATTACTGCCGCCGTTCAGGTGAAGCAGATGGGAAAATCTGTTATTGTGGTGTCTCCGGATACGCATCTGGGCGGCCTTTCTTCCGGCGGGCTGGGTTTTACTGATACGGGTGACAAATCAGTGATCGGCGGGCTGGCACGGGAATTTTACCACCGCGTTTACCTGCATTACCAAACCCCGGAAGCCTGGAAATGGCAAAAACATTCAGAGTATGGCAACAAGGGCCAGGGCACGCCTGCCATGGACGGTTCAGAGCGCACCATGTGGATCTTTGAGCCGCATGTGGCCGAAAAGGTGTTTGAAGATTTTGTGAAAGAGCACAACATCACCGTGCTGCGCAACGAGTGGCTGGACCGGAAGAAAGGCGTGGCCAAAAAGAACGGCGCCATTGTGTCTTTCACCACGCTCAGCGGCAAAACTTTCAAAGGTAAAATGTTCATAGACGCCACGTATGAAGGAGACCTGATGGCCGCCGCAGGCGTAAAATACCATGTAGGCCGCGAAGCCAACAGCGTGTATGGCGAAGCGTTCAATGGTGTGCAGACGGGCGTGTTCCACCACCGTCATCACTTTACTATGAAAATAAGCCCCTACAAGGTGCCCGGTGATCCGAAGAGCGGCCTGCTGCCGCGGATATCAGACAAAGACCCCGGCATCAAGGGAGCGGGAGACAGCCGCATACAGGCCTACTGTTTCCGGATGTGTCTGAGCAACAACCCCGATAACCGCATTCCCTTCCCCAAACCCGAAGGGTACGACCCCGCGCAATACGAGTTGCTGCTGCGCGTGTTTAACAGCGGCTGGCGCGAAACTTTTGATAAATACGATCCCATTCCCAACCGTAAAACAGATACCAACAACCACGGCCCGTTCAGTACAGACAACATCGGCATGAACTATGATTACCCCGAAGCCTCTTACGAACGCCGCAGGGAGATCATCAGGGAGCATGAGCAGTACCAGAAAGGCCTGATGTACTTTATGGCCAATGACCCGCGCATGCCGGCAGACGTGCAGCAGAAAATAAAACAATGGGGCCTGCCTAAAGACGAGTTCACAGACAACGGCGGCTGGCCGCACCAGCTCTACATCCGCGAAGCCCGCCGCATGATAGGGCAGGAGGTGATGACGGAGCATGAGACCCTTAGCAAAAAGCCAGTGCTGCAACCCATCGGCATGGGTTCTTACACCCTGGATGCCCACCATGCGCAACGCTATGTAACGCCGGAAGGGTATGTGCAGAACGAAGGGGACATAGGGGTACATGCCAAAATACCATACAAGATCTCTTACGGCTCCATTATTCCCAAAAAAGCAGAATGCCGCAACCTGCTGGTGCCCGTTTGCGTATCCAGCTCACATATCGCGTTCGGTTCCATCCGCATGGAGCCGGTGTTCATGATACTGGGCCAGAGCGCCGCCACGGCCGCCGTGCAGGCTATTAACAACAAACAGGCCGTGCAAGACATTGACTACAGGAAATTACAAGCGCAATTGCTGAAAGACAAACAGCGGTTGAGCAAACCATAATAGTGAACAATAACCTTGCTGCGGGCTGCGGCCCGTAGCTTCAACCCAAAAAGAGCACATGAGAATTTTAGCAGCACTGCTGTTGCTGGCCATGCCCGCGTGGGCGCAGCAACAGCGCAAACCGAACATTATTTTTATATTTTCGGACGATCATGCCTTTCAGGCCATCAGTGCCTATGGCGGCAAACTTGCGCAAACCCCCAATATTGACCGCATTGCCCGGGAGGGCGCGCTCTTCCGCAACGCGCTGGTCACCAACTCCATTTGCGGCCCCAGCCGCGCTACGTTGCTTACCGGGAAATACAGCCACAAGAACGGTTATACGCTTAACGAAAAGAAGTTTGACGTAACGCAGCTGCTGTTCTCCCGCGTATTGCAGCAGCATCAATACCAGACCGCGTGGATAGGCAAGTGGCACCTGGGCAGCATGCCGCAGGGCTTTGACTACTGGCGCATACTGCCGGGGCAGGGGCATTACTACAATCCTGACTTTATTGAGATAGGAGAAAAACGGGAGCGCGTGCCCGGTTATGTTACCAACCTGGTAACGGACTTTTCTATTGACTGGCTGGAGCATAGGGACACATCCAAACCCTTTATGCTGGTGGTAGGCCACAAGGCCACCCACCGAGAGTGGCTGCCAGACTTGCCGGACCTGGGAGCTTATGATGCCGTGAATTTCCCGCTGCCACCTACTTTCCGGGACAACTACGCCAACCGCCCCGCCGCGCAGAACCAGGACATGACCATAGAAAAGACCATGCGCCTGAAAGAAGACCTGAAGGTGCATGCGGATTATGACAAGAACAACATCTATAACCGCTTTACGCCCGAAGAGAAAAAGGTATTCCAGGCTTATTATGAAGGCCGCGTGAGCAAGGAGTTTGATGAAAAACAACTGAGCGGCCCCGCACTGACGGAATGGAAATACCAGCGCTACCTGAAAGATTACCTGTCTACCGCCAACGCCCTTGACCGCAACATTGGCCGCCTGCTCGGCTACCTGGACAAAAGCGGCCTGGCCGCCAACACTGTGGTGGTGTATGCTTCAGACCAGGGCTTCTACCTCGGTGAACACGGCTGGTTCGACAAGCGGTTCATTTATGAAGAATCCCTCAAAACGCCTTTTGTGATCCGTTACCCCGGCGTGATCAAACCCGGTACCGTGGTAAACGAGCTGATGACGAACATAGACTGGGCGCCCACGATGCTGGACATTGCCGGCGTGCCCGCACAGCCGGAAATGCAGGGTACTTCCTTTATGCCGCTGGTGAAGCAGAACGGCAATAAAAAAGGCTGGCGCAAAGGCGCTTATTACCATTATTACGAGTTCCCCCAGCCGCATCATGTATACCCGCATTTTGGGCTGCGTACCAGCCGTTACACCCTGGTGCGGTTTTACGGACAAACCGATACCTGGGAATTGTTTGACCTGCAGAAAGACCCGCAGCAGGTGAAAAATCTATATGGCCAAAAAGGGTATGAAAAAATTACCGCTGAACTGAAGCAGCAGCTGGGCCAGCTCATCCGGCAGTATGAAGATGATGAGGCCGCAAAGATCATGCAGCAGGGTTGATACACTGGCGCAACACCGGGAAAATAAAAAAGAAGCTGCCTCAAAAATTACTTTTGAGGCAGCTTCTTTTTTATTGCATGTATCGTTATAACTTGACGGTTTTACCTGTACGGGCGGATGTTTTGGCCGCTTCCAGTATCCTTACCACCATTACGTTATTAGACAGTTCGTACAAGCCGCCCGCCGGCACGGTTATTTTTCCCCGCACTACATCGTGCAGGTACCGGAAAGGATCTTCATAAACCGGGATGTCTGCCGCAGTGACCTGCCTCCTGGCGGCCGCCATTTTTTCATTGTTGCGCAGCAGCAAGGTGTTTTTATCCGGTGCAAACACAAACCCCTTGTCCCCGTATACTTCCATGTCTTTTCTCGAGAACGGCCAGTTCCAGCTGGCCTGGATAATGCATTGCGCATGGCCGTAGTCTACAACTATGGTGGCGTCATCATCCACCTTGGGGTACACCTGCGGTTTGAACTGCCGGGTAATGGCGGTAACGGAAAGGGGTTTGCGGCCCTGCATGAGGTGTGTCATGAGGTTGGCGCCGTAACAGCCAAAGTCTACCAGTGCGCCGCCGCCATTGCCTGCGGGGTCTGTCAGCCAGGCCAGGAACTCGGGGCTGCAGCCTATTTCTTTAGGGCCCTGGTGCCCGTCATGTATCACCACTTTGCGGATGTTGCCGGCATACCCGCTGTCCAGGCAAAGCTGAAAGGTTTTGGCTACGGACGGGTACCAGCTGGTTTCGTAGTTGGTAAGCAGGTGAATGCCGTGTTGGCGGGCCAGTTTTTCCATTTTCAGGGCATGCTCCAGGCTTACCGCCAGCGGCTTTTCTACCATCACGTGTATGCCGCGCGGGGCGCAGGCTTCCACCACCTGCAGGTGACTGAACACGGAACCAAAGCCTAGCACTGCCTCCGGTTTTACGGCATCCAGCATGGTGGGCAACTGGTGGTAGAGTAGTTGCTCGGAGAAACCGTAACGTTTGGCGTAGCTTTTAGCCAGCGCGGTATCCGGCTCGTAAATGCCGCAAAGTTCAATATCGCCTTTATCAGCTCTGCCCAGTATCCAGCCCACATGCCCGTGGGTGATACCGGCAACGGCTACACGTAATTTCTGTGCCCGGGTAACCAGGGAGACCTGTAACAGGAAGAAAAGAAGGAATATGGTACGCATGCTTAAATATACGGTGTTCACGCATAAATAGGGCCCGTTTCGTAGCTTTGGAAGATGCAACAACCACCTGATCCCAAAAAAATAGCCGCGCAGCTCAAATGCCCGGCCGGTGAAGACGGCCTTGTTACCGCGCAGCGGATGAACGAGAACAATGCCGGCATCATCCGCCAAACCCTGCAACGGCTGCAGCCCGCGGCCAACAACCGCATACTGGAAATAGGCCCCGGCAACGCCTCGCACCTGCCGCAATTGCTGGCTATGGCGGAAGGGCTGCAGTACCAGGGCATAGATATTTCCGATACCATGGTAGAACAGGCCCGCACGCTGAACGCCGCGCATGCGGTGCAGGCGGTTTTCCAGAAGGGAGACGGCGTTACATTGCCGTTTACACCAGCCAGTTTTGGCCGCATTTTCACCGTCAATACCTTTTACTTCTGGCCGCAGCCTTCGCAGCAACTGGCGGAGATCAAAAGGGTGCTGCAACCCGGCGGCCGCTTTATACTTTCCATGGGCAGCAAGCGCTTTATGGCCAACCTGCCCTTCACCCAGTATGAATTTACCCTTTACAATGAGCCGGAGGTAGAGGCTTTGCTGAAGGAGCAGGGATTTACGGTGCAGCAAACGGAGTTCTACTTCGAGCCCGGCCCGGAAGGCATGCAGAAGGAGTTCATGATCTTTACCGTAACGTATTCGGGATGATGATAGCCCGGCGGTTTTCGGGTTATTTGACCAGGTACCGTTTTTTGAAGGCCGTAGGGTTTTCCCCGTTCAACTTCCTGAACACCTTGTTGAAATAGGAAAGCTGGTCAAAGCCTGTACTGAAGCAGGCTTCGCCCACCGTTTTATCTTGCAGCAGCAGGTTCCTGGCCTGGTTGATGCGGCAGTGGTTCACAAAATCAGTAAAAGTGAGGCCGGTCTGTTTCTTGAAATAGCGGCAAAAGGCGGCGGTGGTCATGTGTACCTGGGCGGCAATGTGGTTCACATCAGGCTTCAGGTGGTAGTGTGTGTCTACATAGTCGTAGATCACGGCCATGCGGTCTTTGTCCCGGTCTTTCTGCTGCCGGTTGTAACTGTTCACCTCATTGTTCAGCCGCACCACGTCCTTGCTGGTAGCCATTAGCTGAAAAATTTCAAGCAGGCTGAGGAGCTGCGCGAAATGTTCCATACCGGCCATTTTTTTCAGCTTTTCCGCCACCAGGCGCTTGGTTTCCCCGCTGAAGCAAAGCCCGTACCGCGCCTGCCGGAACAGCTCCTTCACGGCGGCCAGCTCCGGCGCCTCCAGGAAGCGGGCGCCCAGGAAGTCTTCCCGCAGCTGCACCACTATCTGGTTGATCTCGTGGCCCAGGCCATAGTCGAAGTTAAGATGAGGCACGTCCGGCCCTATGAAGATCAGGTCATTGTCCTCATAAGTGCTCAGGTGCTGGCCTACATGCCGGGTGCCGGAACCGCCCTCCACGTACACAATTTCATACTCCGGGTGAAAGTGCCAGTAGAAGTTCTTCTTGAAACAGGAGGTCTTGAACCGGAAAGATTTCCCGGTATCTGGTGTGATCTCTTCCAGCTCTATTTTGGTCATGTCTTGTCAATATTACCCGAAATTACATCTTTTTAACATCAATACAGTACAAATACTGGTCATTACAGGCGTAGGTAGAGGTATGGGCTTGAAATAATTTTGCATCATGCATTTTGCTTATTCATTACCGGTCCGGGCTACCCGGGTGTACCGTATTGCACTGAGTATCTTTTTCTTTGTTCAGGGACTTGTATTTGCCAGTTGGGCCAGCCGCATCCCGGATATCAAAACCAACCTGGGCCTGAGTGACGCCGCGCTGGGTGGCCTGCTGCTGGCACTGCCGGCGGGGCAACTGGCGGGCATGGGGCTTTCCGGCTACCTGGTGGCCCGTTTCGGCAGCCGCATCATTATGCTCATATCCGGCTTCCTGTACCCCGGCGCACTGCTGTTGCTGGGCGCGGCGCCTTCTGTGCTAATGCTGGCCGGTTCGCTGGTGATATTCGGCCTTTGCGCCAACCTCATGAACATTGCCGCCAATACCCAGGCGGTAGGCGTTGAAATGCTGTACCGCCGCAGCATACTGGCCAGCTTTCACGGCCTCTGGAGCCTGGCGGGCTTTACCGGCGGCCTGGTGGGCGGCCTCATGGTAGCGCAGCAACAAACCCCCTTTGTACATTATTGCATCATTTTCAGCGTGTCTGTTATGCTGGCAGTGGCGGCCGGGCGTTACCTGCTGCCGCGGGACGTGTCCAAAAAAGACAAGGCCGCCCGCATTTTTGTAAAGCCTGATAAAAATATTGTAGTGCTGGGCCTCATCACCTTTGCGTGCATGATCTGCGAGGGCACGATGTTTGACTGGAGCGGCGTATACTTTGAGCAGGTGGTGCATGCGCCGGTAACCTGGAGCCGCCTGGGTTTCATTGCTTTTATGAGCACCATGGCCGGCGGCCGGTTTGTGGCAGACCATTTCATTACCCGCTTCGGCACCCGCCGCATTTTGCAGTTCAGCGGGCTGGTGATACTCACAGGCCTTTTGCTGGCGGTCATTTTCCCTTACCTGGTAACCAGCACCATCGGCTTTCTGCTGGTGGGCATGGGCGTGGCCGCGGTGGTACCCATGTCTTACAGCCTGGCCGGGCGCTCCAAAACCATACAGCCCGGCGTGGCGCTGGCCATGGTATCTTCCATCGGCTTCCTGGGCTTTCTGCTGGGGCCGCCGCTGATCGGTTTTGTGGCCGAAGGGTACGGGCTCCGCTGGTCTTTTACCCTTATTGCCGTACTGGGCCTGGGCACCACATTATTGGCAGGCAGTTTAAAACAGCAGGAGTAATTACCGTATGAGCAAGGCCAGAAGGGCACGCATTGCCATTACATTTTTCTTTTTCATTTCAGGCTTCGGGTTTTCTACCTGGGCCTCCCGCATCCCTGATATACAGCACCGCCTGCAGCTGAATGAAGCGCAACTGGGCAGCGTATTGTTTGCGCTGCCTTTTGGGCTGATGTTCACCATGCCCATTACCGGCTTGCTGCTGCAGCGTTTCAGCAGCAGCGTGATCATGTTTGCCGGCTCGCTCGCCTTTAACGCCATGCTCAGTTGCCTGGGCTTTGCCAGCGAAGTGTGGCAGCTGGTGGGCGGACTGTTCCTCTTCGGCGCGTCGCGCAACCTGCTGAACATTTCCATGAACGCACAATCTGTGGGCGTGCAGGCGTTGTATAACCGCTCCATCATCACCACTTTTCACGGCATCTGGAGCGTGGCCGGTTTCAGCGGCGCGGCGGTGGGAGGGGTGATGGTCTATTTCCAGGTAACGCCCGCCATTCATTTTATGGTAACCGGCATCTTGCTGGTGATACTGGGTTTCTTTGCATATCCCGGCGTACTGCACCAGCCGCCAGCCGCTACCGGCAAACGGAGATTGGCCTGGCCAGACAAGCACCTCATGAAGTACGGGCTCATTTGCTTTGCCGTAATGAGCTGCGAAGGCACCATGTATGACTGGAGCGGTATCTATTTCCAGAAAGCCGTACAGGCCTCAAAAGAGGTGGTAACGGCCGGTTTTGTGGCGTACATGATGGCCATGGCCGTGAGCCGCTTCAGCGGAGACAAACTGGTGAACAGGCTGGGAGTGGTGACCATGATCAAATACAGCGGGCTGCTGGTGTTCTGCGGCCTGATGCTGGCCGCGCTGCTGCCTTACCCCCTGACCACCGGCCTTGGTTTTATGATGACGGGCGTAGGCGTTTCCTGCGTGGTGCCGCTGGTGTTCAGCATGGCCGGCAAGTCTGCTACCATGGCCAACGGGCCAGCCATTGCGGCCGTATCTACAGTGGGTTACCTCGGTTTTTTGCTGGTGCCGCCCATGATCGGTTTTCTGGCGGAAGCGGCGGGCCTGAGATGGGCCTTCGGGCTGATGGCATTTTTCGGATTGGCTATTACTTACCTGGTGTTGAGAGCGCGCGCGGAAGAATAGTACTTTCGTTATTATAGCGTGTACGATGCGGTGAGCAACAGCAGCAGCGCTACGTCGTTACCGAGTGAAGCCCGCAGTATACGCAAGGCCTTGCGCATATGCTGCTCTACAGTGTTCACAGAAATATTCAACCGTTCCGCTACCTCCTTGTTGGACAGCTGCGCCTCGCGGCTCAGCAGAAATACGGCCCTGCACTGCGGCGGCAGTTCCTGTATGCGCGCCTTGATGTAGGTCTGCAACTCTTTCAGCTCCAGCTGCAGGTTCACTTCCCGCGTCTGGAAAGGCGTGTCTTTCCATAACGCCTGTTCTTTGCGGAGCTGTTGCAGCAACTGGCGGTGATAGTTGAAGATGCGGTTCTTCAGCGCAATGAAAAGATAATTGCCGGGTACCGTGTTGGCAGTGAGCGCGGGCATTTGCCGGTAGAAGGACAGGAACACGTCTTGCGCCAGCTCTTCCGCGGCTGATGCGTTGCCGGTTTTCTTATACGCAATGTTCACCAGGCGGATGAAATGCCGTTCATAAATGATGTTGAACGCTTTTTCATCTCCCTGTTGCCATAACGCGAATAATTCAGGGTCACTATAGTCGGCGTACTGTACGATGACGATAAAGTTTGTTCAAATTTAATAATATTCCGTACTTTTTCCCTGCTTTGCTGAATCGATTCAGCAAAAAATTAAAATCCCTTGTATCGTACGGTAAATCAATTGATTATAACGGAATAGCCCAAAAAACGAAAAAAATCTGCGGGCTCACTAACGGCAACTGCCGGAAACCGTGTTTTTATTGATAGTTATACTTATGGAAGCACACGCTTTATATGAACTTTTGGAGAAATACCGGCAGGGTAACTGCAGCCCGGAAGAGCTGGAGCAACTGGAACGCTGGTATGCATCACTGGGCGCCGGGCGGCCGGACAAGCTGCTGGAAGAAGGCAGTGAGGCGGCGCTGCTGCTGACCCGCCAGAAGTTACAGGAACTGCATGCGGCCGCCGGCCGGGAACAGGCCAAGGTGGTGCCTTTCCACAGGAGAGCCTTGCGCTGGGCAGCTGTAGTGGGTGGGCTCCTGTTACTGGCAGGCGGCGCGCGGTACTTCTTCAAACCCGTTTCCCGCCAGGGAGAACTGGTGAAAGAACACCGTTTGCCCGCTGCGCACAGCCGCCACATCACCCTGCCAGACGGCAGCCTGGTGATACTGCACGCAGACAGCCGGCTTGACTATCCCGAAACTTTCAGCGGGGCCATCCGTGATGTAACGCTTTCCGGAGAAGCTTATTTCGATATAAGGCAGGATACTGCCAGGCCTTTTGTGATACACAGCGGCAACCTCCGTACCACCGTGCTGGGAACTGCCTTTAACATCAGGGCCTACGAAGGATCGCCGGAAATAACGGTGTCGGTTACACGCGGAAAAGTGAAAGTAGAGACTGAGCATGAGGGCAAGCTGCTGGCCGTGTTAACGCCGGATCAGCAGGTGGTGTACAACAACCTGGTGGCCACGGCCGTACGGCAGCCGGTAGTATCGGACTCTGTAACGTTATGGGTAAGGAGGGACATGTTATTTGAGAACATGTCTTTTGCCACCGTTGCCCAGGCTATCAGCAACCGCTACCGGGTCAACATCCGTTTTGATGATCCCGCCATGGAAGCCTGTCCCATCAGGGCCTCGTTTAAGGGCACAGAGCCGCTGGAAACCGTGCTGTCAGTAGTTTGCGCCATTCGCAATGCGTCATATACCATAGAAGATGAAAACAACATTCTGATAACAGGAAGAGGATGTCAGCAATAACATAATACTGCTAAAGGCCAGATCAGCAACACTATTCGTTCACCAAAAATCGCGTTTCAAACATGAAATGGGCCGTTATATTGCCTGTATAGGCCCTGCTTTTGCCTGAATCTAACATCGTATTATCCGGAACGGGGGCATTAGCACTGCCGGAGGGCATGGTGTGCCCGTAAGTCAACCAGTGAATATTCTGTAACAACTAAACTGAAACTAGTTATGAAAACAAACGTGGCTGTTCAAAAACAGCTTGGAGGCCTCCTATTGCCTTTACTGATCACCGCTTTCCTTGTGCTGCCCATGTTCCTTTCCGCCTCGGGGAACGCACAGGACATGACCACCAAAAAGATCACGCTCTCGCTTGTCAAAGAAAGCCTTCGCAATGCGCTGGTGAAAGTGGAGTCGCTTTCCGGTTTCCGTATTGCCTACCCGCCTGAGCAGGTGGCGCGCTACAAAAATATCACACTGCCCAAGGGTACGCGCACGGTGAAAGAGACCATTAACCTGCTGCTGCTCAATACGCCTTTCGAGTTTCGCCAGCAGGATGACATTATTGTTATATTCAGGGAGGAAGATGAAAAAACGCAGGCAGACACTACGGCAACGCCCGCCGCACCGCGCCAGGAAGCGCGGCAACGCACCATCATCGGCTCTGTTACCGAAGCCCGTACCAATGTTTCCCTGCCGGGCGTTACTGTAATGGTGAAAGGCACTACGCGGGGCACGCAAAGCCAGGGAGACGGTACGTACAGCCTGCAGGTGCCTCCCGGCCCGGCTACGCTGGTGTTCAGCTACATCGGCTATGCTCCCAAGGAGGTGGAGCTGACTTCTTCCAACCAGCTGCATGTAGCGTTAGACCCTTCTAACACCGGCCTGGATGAAGTGGTGATAGTGGCCTACGGCGAGCAGAAGAAAGCCACCGTAACAGGCGCTGTGGCCTCCCTTACCACCAAAGAGCTGCAGCAAAGCCCCGTGTCTAACCTTACCAACGCGCTGGCCGGCCGCCTGCCGGGCCTCATCACCACGCAGCGCAGCGGCGAGCCGGGCGTTGACGCCAGCACGTTGTACATCCGCGGCATCGGCACGCTCAACAGCGCCACGCCCATTTTTATGGTAGACGGCGTGGAGCGCAGCATAGATTATGTAGACCCGAACGATATTGAAAGCCTCACCATTCTGAAAGACGCCGCTGCCACCGCCGTACTGGGTATGCGCGGGGCAAACGGCGCCGTGCTCATTACCACCCGCCGCGGCAAATCCGGCGCGCCCTCCGTGAGTTTCCGCGCCTCCACCGGCATCCAGGAAGCCAACAAACTGCCGGAGTACCTCGGCTCGTACGACTATGCCCGCCTGCTGAACGAAGCCCTCGTAAACGACGGCGCACAACCCGCGTTCACGCAGGAGCAGCTGGACGCTTTCAGGAGCGGCACGGCACCCAATACGGACTATTACAAGTTCATCATGCAGCCGTCTAACGTGGGGCAGGCCAACCTCAACGTAAGCGGCGGCGGTAACGTGGCCCGCTACTTCATTTCCGCCGGTTACAATATTGCGGAAGGCAACTACCGCCATACCAAAGCCAACAAGGAAGGGTACAACGGCAACAACATCATGAAAAGGTATAACCTGCGTGCCAACGTAGATGTGGACATTACGCCCAACCTCTCCGCCCGCCTCGATCTGGCCGGTATACTCACAGACCGGTCAGACGGCAACAACTCCGCCGGTACCATCATGAACCTGGCTAACCGCATGGCGCCTATTTATCCCATTTTTAATGAAGACGGCAGCATGTGGGGCAACGGTACGTTCCAGAGCAATATTTACGGGGAGCTGTCTCAAAAGGGCTACCGCCGCTGGTATAACAACACCACGCAGGGTACTTTTGCCCTTACCCGCAAGCTGGATTTTCTCACTAAAAACCTGAGCGCCAAACTTTCTTTTTCCTACGACAACACCAATACCCCAAACGCTTCCTACGGCCGCAACTACGCCGTGTTTGAGCCGCTGCGCAACGCGCAGGGTGAAATAACCGGCTACAAACAGTTCGGCAACGACACGCGGATAGACCCTAACGGCGGCTTCAGCGGCGGCGGCGCCGTACGGCAGACCTACATTGAAGCTACCGCCAACTGGAACCGCACTTTCAAGAAACACACCGCCACCGCCATCTTGCTGTGGAACAGGCGCCTGCTGGAAAACGGCTCCAGCATTCCCAACGCCTACCAGTCCCTGCTTTTCCGCGGTACCTACAATTACAACCAGAAGTACCTGCTGGAGGTGAGCGCATCTTACCAGGGGTCTGAAAACTTTCCCAAAGAAAGCCGCTTCGGGTTGTTCCCTTCCGTATCCGGCGGCTGGGTATTGTCTGAAGAAAGTTTTATCAAAGACAATGTGCCCGCCATCCGTTTCCTCAAACTGCGCGCGTCTTACGGTGAAGTGGGGAATGACAGGGGCGGCAGCGACCGTTTTCTCTGGTTCACTTCCTGGGGCGGCGCCACGCAGTACTATTTTGGTACCAACGTAAACCAGGCCAACGGCTGGGGGCAGGGCGCTATCGGCAACCCCGGTGTTACCTGGGAGCGCGGCAAGCAGGTAGACCTGGGCCTCGACCTGCAGATGTGGAACGGAAAATTTGATGTGACGCTGGACCTGTTCTCCCAGAAAAGAAGGCAGATACTGATCTCCCGCAGCACCCTGTCAGACGTGTTCGGCCAGAGCATCAAGGCGCAGAACATAGGTGCGGTAGATAACAAAGGGATAGAGTTTGAGGTTTCCCACCGCAATACCATCGGCAAGTTCCGCTACCAGGTCAAACCCAACTTTACCTTTGCCCGCAACAAGATCGTGTACCAGGACGAGGTAACGCGCCGTTACCCCTGGATGCGGCGTACCGGCCACCCCATAGGCACCAAGTTCGGGCTGATAGCGGACGGTTTTTTCATGAACGCGGAAGATGTGGCCAACAGCCCCTTCCAGAACTTTTCTGCTTACGGCCCCGGAGACATCAAGTACAAGAAGCTCACCGGCAAGGAATATGACTACGTACAGGAAGCGTTTGACGAAACGCGCATCGGCTATGCCCGCACGCCGGAGATCATGTACGGCACCACCGTTTCCGCGGGTTATGGCAACTGGGATTTCAGCGTGCTGTTCCAGGGGGCGGCACATGCAGACGTGCTGCTGAATAATGAGGCCGTGTACGAGTTTTTCCAGAGCGGTAAAGTGAAACCCTTCCACCTGGGCCGCTGGACGCCGGAAACCGCCTCTACGGCCACATATCCGCGCCTGCACAGCAACACCCATGGCAACAACCACCGCGCATCTTCCTTCTGGATACGCAGCGCGGACTACCTGCGGCTGAAGAACGCGGAGATCGGCTACACCCTGCCCAAACACTGGATAGCCCCGTTAAGCCTTTCTTATTTCCGTATTTATTTCAACGGCATGAACCTGTATACGTGGGACAAGCTGGACGACTTCCAGGTAGACCCCGAGATAGGGGACGGCAACGGCGCCATGTATCCCATTCAGCGGATCTGGAACTTCGGGATAGACGTGAAATTTTAACCACTCATCATTTTAAGCTGATTCCAATGAAACGTAACATTCACATCACCATACTATTGCTTTCGGCGCTGGCCCTGCTGCCGCATTGTAAAAAAGGTTTTCTTGACAGGGCGGCCACTACGCAGCAGCAAGACGAAGACATCTTTACCAGTTTTGCCATGACGGACCAGGTAGTGAACAACCTGTACAGCAAAATGCGCGGTACTTACACCTATCTTGGCGGCTATAACATGGGCTCCGCTACGGACGAAGCAAAGGACGCCTCCAACTGGATGGCCTCCATGAGCTTCAACAACGGTTCCTGGTCAGGTAACGCCAACCCCATTGGCAACACCTGGCGGGATAACTATGTGGCCATCCGCCAGGCCAATACCATTCTCGAGAACGTGGCCAAATTCAAAACGCCAGACGATGCCAACAATCCCGGTACGCTGGAGAACAGGCTGGGGGAAGTATACTTCCTGCGCGCCTATTTCCTGTGGGAACAGATGCGGCAGTTCGGCGGCGTGATCATTGTGACCAAAACCATTGACCAGACAGACGAAGCGGCGCTCAACCAGCCCCGCAGTACTTACGATGAATGTGTGGCGCAGGTACTGGCGGATTGTGACGAAGCGTACAAACGCGTGCAATACACCTATGATCCCAACACGCAGGTAGGCCGCGTTACAAAAGGCGCCTGCCTGGCATTGAAGGCACGCGCGCTGCTGTTTTCCGCCAGCCCGTTATGGGCTAATGCCGGTAAAACCAGCTTCCAGGCGGATATTACCAGCGGCAGCCTGCCTTCAGACCCGGCCAAATGGAAAAATGCGGCAGACGCCGCCAAGGCGGTGATAGACCTGAAAGACGGCGGCGGCAGTACCGTATATGCCCTGGAGCCCACGCTGGCCGCCCGGCAGGATATGTTCAAAAACAAAACGCTGCAAAGCCGCGAAGTGATCTTTGTACGCATGCGGGAAGCTAACCAGGACTATGACCGTTACATATTTCCCAAAGGCTATGGCGGCTGGAGCGGCTGCGCGCCCGCACAGGAGCTGGTAGACGACTACGAAATGAACAACGGCCTCCCCATAGAAGACCCGCTTTCCGGCTATGACGAAACGCAGCCCTACATCAACCGCGATCCCCGTTTCTATGCAGACATCCTGTACAACGGCGCCAACTGGAAGGGCCGCCAGGTGGAAACCTACGCCACCGGCCGTGACCGGCAAAGCACCGAAACGGACCATACCCGTACCGGCTACTTCACCCGCAAGCTGGCAGACGAGGCCATTACACCGGGGCAGAGCGGCAGCCGTTTTATTCACGGCATCAACTACCGGCTGGCGGAAATGTACCTCAGTTATGCGGAAGCGCTCAATGAATATGACCCTTCCAGCCCCGATGTGCTGACCTATGTTAACCTGGTGCGTACCCGGGCGGGGCAGCAGCCCCTGCCCGCAGGGCTTACGCAGGTGGAGATGCGCAAGCGTATACAGAACGAAAGGCGTATAGAACTGTGTTTCGAGAACCACCGCTTCTGGGACGTGCGCCGCTGGAAAATAGCGGAGGAAACGCAAAAAGAAATGTGGGGCATGCGGCCCATTGTAGATGCCGGCGCGCCAGGCGGTTTCCGGTACGAACGTTTCAAGGTGGAAGACCGGTTATGGCGGAATGCCATGTACGTGATACCGATCACCACAGACGAAACGCTGCGTAACCCCAACCTGAAACAGAACGAAGGGTGGTAGGGTGTATCCCGGACAATTAACAGCATAAAAAATAAAACGGAACCGTGAACGAAAGAAAAGAGAATAAACGGTAAGGAAAGTAAACCGTTTTGAGGCTGGCCGTAAAAAAAATGGCCGGCCTCTTTTTTATTTTTGTAGCAATCGTTTGCATTCATGCAACCCCGGTTCAGTACTGCCTTTTTTCTGCTAAAACCCTTATCTAAATCCTTTTAGCAAGCAATTGCCGTTCCTAAAAAAAATGGCTATGCAATAAAAAGTATTTCTATTTTAGCAACACTATGGTACTAAAATCATCACAAAACAATTTTAGAAGCCGGTCGTGGATCGGCTTTTTATGTGCATGCGGTGCCGGCCTGGTCATGGGCCAGCCAGTGCAGGCCCAGGAAGGGCGGCTGCCGCTGCAGGACCTCTCTTCCTTCAAAAGTGCCGGCAGCTCCTGGCAGATCGCGGGCGATGTATCCGCGGTGCTGGGTAAGGCCAATGTGCTCAAGACAGCACAGGGCGCCGGCGTACTGGTGAACCTGCCGGGAAAAAAGCGCCATGGGCAAGATCTCTATTCCAACCTGGAGCATGGGGATATAGACCTGGAACTGGATTATATGATGGCCCAGGGCTCTAACTCCGGTATTTACCTGCAGGGCCGCTATGAGCTGCAGCTGCTGGACAGCTGGGGCGCCACCGCCGCGCCCCGCTCCGGAGACAATGGGGGCATTTACGAGCGCTGGAACGACAATATGCCCGAAGGGCAGCAAGGGTACGAGGGTTATGCGCCCCGCCAGAACGCCAGCAAAGCGCCCGGCTTGTGGCAACACCTGAAAGTATCTTTCCAGGCTCCGCGCTTTGATGCGGCCGGCAATAAAATAGAGAACGCACGCGTCATCCGCGCAGAGCTGAACGGCGTGGTGATCCACGAAAACCTGGAGCTGATGGGCCCCACCCGCGGCGCTATAGGTGGCAATGAAAAGCCGCAAGGCCCCCTGCGCATACAGGGAGACCATGGCGCCGTGGCATTCCGGAACATCAGCATCCGCCAATTTGAGCAACAGCGCCCGCAACTGGCCGGTCTTCAATATACCGTTTACAAATTCAAGGAACGTTTCAGGCCCGATACAGACCTGTCTAAGGAAAAAGCCGAAGCCACCGGCGCGGCGGCCGGCCTCAGCGCCAACGCAGGCCCGCTGTCCAAAGAGTACGTGCTGCAATACAAAGGCAGCCTGCGCGTACAACAGGCAGGGGAATATAGTTTTGCGCTCAATACACAGGGGGGCGGCGGTTTGCTGAAAGTGAACAACCAGCCCATTGGCGCAGGCAACAACGTGCGCGGCAAAGCAAACTTGCCGGCCGGTGATGTGCCCGTAGAGATCATCTATGCCAGAACGGGAGACTGGGGCGTGCCCTCCCTGGGCCTGTTCATGGCCGGTCCCGGCATCCGCGAGTTCTACACCGGCGATGCGGTTACGCCTGACCAGACAGACCCTATACTTGTAGACGCATCGTCTAATACCATTCTCCGCAGTTTTATGGACGTGCCCGGCCAACCCAAGGTAGTGCATGCCGTATCTGTTGGCAGCCCTGATAAAATGCATTACACCTATGACATGGACAAGGGCATGTTGGTGCAGGCATGGCGCGGGAACTTCCTGGAAACCACGCCCATGTGGCACGAAAGAGGTAACGGTACCGCCCGCCCGCAAGGCGCGCTGCAGCGCTTTGGTACGCCTTTCTTTACGCTGGGCAGGCTCAGCGGCGAACAGGCAGCTTGGGTAACAGACTCCACCGGCACCGGTTACAGGCCCAAAGGGTATGTGCTGGATGAGCAGGACAGGCCTACGTTCCGCTACCAGATATACGGCAGCGCCGTTACGGACGCTATTCGCGTAACGGAGAACGGGCGCGGTATTCACCGTGAAATTACCGTAACCGGTCCCGCGGCTGACCTTTATGCAAAGCTGGCGGAAGGTGCGCAGATAGATATGATCGAAAAGGACTTGTATGTGATAGACGGCAAAGCCTGGTACCTGCAATTGCAGGATGCGGGCGGGGCCCGGCCGCTGGTGCGTAACAGCGTCAAAGGCAAGGAGCTGGTAGTACCCGTTCGTGGCAGGTTGAGTTATTCCATCCTTTTCTAAAAGACCAATAAGCAATTTGATGAAAAATATATTGAAAAAGGCGGCGCTTTACCTGTTGCCGCTGGTTGCACAACTACCTGCCGCAGCGCAGGAAACGCCCAAGGAAGAAGATTATTTCCGCATCATGAAAATGAGCGCGCCGGAAGGTACGCTGCTGGAAGTAGGCGGCCTGGCCGTACTGCCTAATGGAGACCTGGGTGTGGCCACCCGCCGCGGAGATGTGTTCATTGTAGAGAACCCTACCGGCAGGCGGCCTTTCTTCCGCAAGTTTGCTTCCGGCCTTCATGAGATATTGGGCCTGGCGTACAAAGACGGCGCGTTGTACTGCGCGCAGCGCGGCGAGCTGACCAAACTGGCAGACACCAATATGGACGGCAAGGCAGACGTGTATGAGACCGTATACGCATGGCCCATCAGCGGTCACTATCACGAATATTCATTCGGCCCCCGGCTGGCGCCTGACGGCTCTTTCTTTGTGTCAGGCAACGTGGCCTTCGGTGACCAGGAATGGTGGCGCGGCGAAAGCCGTGTACCCTGGCGCGGCTGGATGATGCACATCTCCGCGGACGGCTCCACTATGGAACCGTGGGCCACCGGCATGCGCTCTCCCTGCGGCCTGGGCATGATCAACGGGGAACTGTTCTATTCCGAGAACCAGGGAGACTGGATGGGCTCCGGCGGTATCTGGCAGGTGAAGAAAGGAGACTTTGTGGGCCACCCCGCAGGGCTGCGTTGGGCGGAAGCGCCTAATTCACCCGTTAAGCTCACCAACGCGCAGTTTGTGGCCAACATGGACGAGCGCCGCGTGAAGAACGCAGAAGGCCGCTTCATCAAACCCGAGAACGTGGTGAATGAACAGTTCAAGACCATGTTTGAAATGAAAGCAGCGCTTCCCGCTTTACGCACACCGGCCGTATGGCTGCCGCATGGCGTATTGGGTATTTCCAACTCGGAGATAGTGCCCATTCCCGAAGGTACCTTTGGCCCCTTTGCAGGCCAGGTGCTGATCGGAGACCAGGGCCAGAGCAAGATCATGCGCGTGGTGATGGAAAAAGTGAAGGGCGAGTACCAGGGCGTGGCGTTCGATTTCCGGAGTGGTTTCCAGTCCGGCGTATTGCGCCTGGCCTGGGGGAAAGACGGCTCCCTGTTTGTTGGTGAGACCAACCGCGGCTGGGGCTCCGCCGGTGATGCCAACGAAGGCCTGCAGCGCCTGGTGTGGAACAACCGCATCCCTTTCGAGATGCAGACGGTGAAGGCGATGCCTGACGGGTTCGAGATCGAGTTTACGCTGCCGGTAGATAAAAAGTCAGCGGAAGATATTGCATCTTATTCCGTGGAGAGCTTCATTTACAAATACCACCCTGTATACGGCAGCCCGGTAGTGAACAATGAAAAATGCGAGATCAAAGGCGTGAAAGTGTCAGAAGACTGTCTGAAAGCCCGTATCATTGTAGATAACATGCGCCAGTATTATATTCATAATATCACGCTGGAAGGCATTCGCTCCCGCGATCATTTTTATTCGCTGGTACACCCAACGGGGTATTATACGCTGAACAACATTCCCGAAGGCACCAAACTGGCCATGAGCGAAGTAAGCACTATCAACTCCGCCAAAGCCGCCGCTGCCGCAAAGGCCGCTGAAGAAAAAGCCGCCGCCAAAGCCGCTGCAGCCAAAAAAACAGGCGCCGCCAAACCCGTTGCGCCCGTTGCCAAACCTGCTACGGCCAAAGCGGCCAGTTATGAAGAGGTGAAGCCCCTGCTGGCCAAATATACCTGCAATGCCTGTCACAACGCAGATAAAAAACAGGTAGGCCCCGCGTTCCGGGATATTGCCAAACGTAACTACAGCAACGAGATCATGGTGAAACTGATCTATAACCCCAACCCGGAAAACTGGCCGGGCTATGCCACGGAAATGCCGCCCATGCCGCAGGTACCGAAAGCAGACGCCCTGAAGATAGCGGGCTGGATCAATTCTCTCAGATAGCAGCACAACTGCTTATATTACCGTTCCGGCCGCAAGGCCGGAACGGTTTTTTTATGGCCGGAAAGTCCGGCCCGTAATACCATGCGCTCATTTGCCTGTCCGGCAACCGTGGTACGGACCGGGTGCTCCTGCTTCATCCCCCCGGAAATCCCCTGTAGGTGTGATACTTTTTACAGCAGCTTGTTATACCTTGTATATGAGATAGATGGTAACCTCATTTCCGGCCTGCATAACAATTGTGCCCCGGGCCGCGGTTTTTAGCTTAAGATATTCTTGCAGAGAAAGGCTCCCATTTATTTGATTTTTGATAACTGATACAAACCCCCTTGCCATGAAGTACATGCTGACTATGCTGTTCCTGCTTGCAGCGCAGGCATTTGTTTTTGCCCAAACCCCGTCCCAAACCCGTTTACTGGTACGTGCAGACACCATAAAGGTGGCAGACGGCGAATTGATGATCCAGAATAGGTCCCGCGATTCTATTGGTGTGCTGGTAAATACCGGCGGCGGGCGTACCGAGTTCCGGCGCATGCGCCTGGTTAACATCGGTGATACTGCGCTGGCCATTGCCGGGCAAGACACGCTGCCGCTCCGTATTGCGGCTTTCATGGCGCCCGGTGACTCCGGCCGCAGCATTCAGTTCAAAACCGGTGTGAGCGAAGGTTTTCCGGTAGCCGGAGATACGGTGTTCACGCACACAGGCCTTGTTGGCCGCAACATCAAAGTTTGGCGGAACGGCCTGTTCCAGTACCGGGATACCGCAGATGGCATTGAGGTAGACAGCACATCGGGCCGTATTATTTTTCGTCCGCCGCTGGTCCAGAACGAGCGGGTGTATATAGAAGGCCTGGGCGGCGTAAGCCTGTTGGTGGGGCAACCGCCCGCCGCCGGTTTTTCCACCAACCTTACGCAGTTGCAGGCCGGTGCAAAAGACCTGGGCAACAATACCTTCACCTTGCGCTGGGCCACCAATCATAAAACACTCACAGATAACCCGCGCATGCTGGGGCTGGGCTCTTCCACACTGGCCGGCAATGGCTTGCTGCCGCCCAACCGGCTTGGAGACAAAATTGGTGCGTGGCTAACGGCTAACGCCACTGCTCCCGTATGGAGCAACCTGGCCGTAGGCGGGTACAGCAGCAGCAACCTGCTGCCGGTGGCAGACGGGGGAGTGGCCGGGCGGAATATAGACAGCGCGCTGAACGCCAACGCCGATTTTATTTTTATATCGCTTCCCTCCAACGATGTATACCTGGGCCGCACGCTGCAGCAGATCATGACCAATTACCGTACCATTGATACCATGGCTTCCAACCGCGGCATCCCAGTTTTTTGGGAAACCACGCAGCCAAGAACGGCCTTTAACGCCGGCCAGCAAACGCAGCTGAAAATATTGGCAGATAGTGTGCGCAATGCCTGGCCAGAAAGATTTGTGGAAGGGTTTTCCAATACGGTAGATGGAAGCGCCTCCACGGATGCGGTAATACACCCCAACTACGCACAGGGAGACGGTATTCACCTCAACAGTGACGGCAACCAGCAGATCGCCAACAGCCTGTTTGCCCGCCTTCAATCTTATTTTGTACCCATTACCGGTGTTCAGCAATACCTGGTAGAAGCCTCCGCCAATGGCACAACATGGTCTCCGTTTGATGCAGTTACGGACCCCGCCGTAGTGAAAAAAACGTATCCCAAGCCTGGCGGCGGCGTGCAATACTTCCGTGTAAGGGCGCAATACACCAATAATACCTATTCGGCTTATTCCAACATAGCTTCTTACAGCACGCCCAACGGCAACCCGCCGGGCACGGCGCCCACCGTGGATGTGGCGGATGCCACGGTTACCCTGCCGGTGGCCGGTGTACAGCTGGACGGTATTATTGCAGATTATGGCTTTACCATTGCCTCCTATGAATGGACACAGCTATCTGGCCCCAATACGGCTACTATTGCCACGCCCGGCGCGGCTTCTACTACCATTACGGGCCTTACCAACGGCGTATTTATGTTCCGCCTGCGCATTACCACCACTACCAATGTACAGGTAAGTGATGATGCGGTGGTGACCGTTTATCCTGATAACGGCGGACTGAAAACACTGCGGGTACATTTCTCCCATACCGCGGCCCCGGCCATTCCCGGCTGGCTTAACATGAACGGCCCTGTTACAAACAATCATATTGTGAAAACAGATCCCACCACCAGCTGGACGATAGATAATGTTGGCACCGGTACCTCATATTGGGCCGGCTTGGCAGGTTTGAACGCTTCTGATACGGCGGGTATGAGCACAGGCAACAACAGCGGCATTGTGCCTGATATTGCGCTGAAGCGCTACTGGTTCAACTACAGTATTAAATATACTACGCTGGACAATCTTTGGGTAACCGGCCTCAACCCCGCCAAAACCTATACGCTGAAACTGGTAGCCTCCCGCTCTCCGGGCGCTGCTCCGCCTGTGTATGGAAGCTGGCACATCAACGGCGGTACGGCGGTAACGCTCAATGCGTTTATGAACACATCCAGCCAGGCCGTAGTAACCGGCGTAACGCCGGACGTTACCGGAAAGATCAGGCTGGCGGTGTACAGGAACCCCAATGCGGCCACTTACGGCGCACTCTCCTTCCTGAATGCATTGATCGTACAGGAAGAATAATAGCAGCAAACACTTTCAACGGCTCGCCCTTACGAGAGCGGGCCGTTATTCTTCCGGCATCTTCGTAACCGCAAGAATAGCCCCCAGCGGGTCTTGCAGCAAGGCATACTGCAATTCCCCCTCCGCCGTTCTGGCTTCTTTCAGCACCTTGCCGCCAAGCGTCAGGCATTGGGCCATGCTTTGGGCAATGTCTGCCACATTCACGTACACGATCCATTGGGGCGGCAGGTCCTGGTTAACCCCGCGGGAGTGGCATACGCCGCCTGCCCAGTTGCCGGCGTTGTCTTTCATAACATAGTCCGCGTACGCGCCGTTGCCGTCTTTCATGGCAAGGTCTTCCGCCTGCCAGCCGATCACTTTGGTGTAAAAATCTTTTAGCAGGTCAGCCTGCGGAACGGTGAGGTCTGCAGACACAATAGCGCCGATGTTGAATTTGGTGGCCATATGGATGTGTTTTTTGTGTGAAGGGTTTTGGAGTGAACGAATATAAATATACATATTCTGCATTGTTTTGTATCTTCCTGCAAACGTTTGCATCAAATTCCACCGGTTATGAAACTATCTGTATGGCTATTGGCCATGTTTTGTTATTGGCATGCTGCAACGGGGCAGCATTTATCTCCATTCGTTCTCACCGCGCCGCCTGCGCGTACGCCTACAGGCAAGGTACCTGACGCCGCACTGGCCGGCAACGGGGATATTGGCCTTACCTTTGGCGGCACTCCTGACCGCCTGCAGCTTTATTTTGGTAAAAATGATTTCTGGCGGGCCTATCCCGTGTACCCGGGCGGCGGCATTGCTTTGCCGGGCGGGCTGAACGTATCTGTAGACGCCTTGAAAGGCGCCACCTACAAGGTAGTGCAAAACCCTGCCACGGCAGATATTCAGGCTACTTTCACCAAACCCGGTTTGCAGGTAGGCGTCAAAGCCTGGGTAGCAGCCATGCATAACACCGTGGTGCTGGAGTTTACGGCCACGCAGACCTGCGTGTTGCAACTGCACCTTTGGGCGCCCGAGGGCAATACCGCCATAGTACGGAAAGGGACCAGCGGCAACGTCAGCTGGGTAACCCGTTCTTTTGAAAATACGCCATTGCTGGAATGGCCCAGCCATGTAGCATTGGCCATGCATGCGCCCGGGAGCAACATCACCCTGCAGCCGGACAGGCCGGTCACGGTAACGGTTACACTGTATACGAATCACGATACGCCCCGCTGGAAGGAAACCGCCATTCAGGAAGCCGCGGGCCTCACTGCGGCGCGGATAGAGACCATGCGGCAGGCGCACCGTAAATGGTGGAACGGTTTCTGGGAGCGGTCTTTTGTGGAAATAGGGGATACCATGCTGGAAAAATATTACTACGCTTCCCAATACCTGTTTGCCGCTTCCTCAAGGCCGGGCAAATTTGCGCCGGGCATCTGGGGGCCTTTCATCACGCGGGACTCCAGCGCCTGGGGTGGCGATTACCACCTGAACTACAACTACCAGGCGCCTTACTGGGCGGCCTTTTCGTCTAATTATATCGACCTGACGGATAATTATGACCAGCCGCTGCTGGACTATATGGAGAAAGGAAAATGGCATGCCCGCACCTTGCTGCACATGCGCGGTATCTATTACCCGGTAGGCATTGGCCCCAAAGGCCTCTGCACCACCCGCTGGCCGCTGACACCTGAAGAAATGCTGCGGCGCTACGGCACAACGGAAAATACTATTGACAGCGGCTACAAATTCCTGGGCCAGAAGATCAATGCGGTGTTTGGCGCGGCCAACATGCTGATGCGCTTTTACAGCACTTATGATGAACAGTATGCCCGCCGCATCTACCCATACCTGCTGGCCTGCGCGGATTTCTGGGAAGATTACCTGCAATTTGAACAGGGGCGCTATGTGATAGCCATGGACCACTATGGAGAAGTAATGCCTAACCTGCGCAACAAGGGGCAGTGGCGTCATATGCTGGGAGACTATAACTCCACCCTGTCCCTGGGGCTGGTTAAAATGTTGTTCAAAGGCATGCTGCAGGTTAGTGATTACCTGCAAACAGACCGGGCGCGGCGCCAGCAATGGGAGCATATCTATACGCACCTCAGCGCATTCCCGGTGCAGGAAGTGGAAGGAAGAGTACGGTTGAAGAGCGTGGAGAAAAGCCCCGCGGAATGGCACAACCGCGCCATGGGCCTGGCCCGTGTGTCTATTCACGGCCTGGTGCTGCCCGGGGAGGTATGCGGCCCGGTAACGGATCCCGCGTTCAACGCTATTTTGCTCAGTGATGTAGCGCACTGGAAAGACCGCATGCAGCAGCCGGGAGAGTGGGGCAATACTTTGGGCAACGGCATAGAGACCTGCTTCCCAGGCGCCGTTCGGGTGGGTTATGATCCCAACGAAATTCTGCGGTACCTGAAAGACCGCATCCGCGCCTCTTCACTGCCCAACGGCTGGATCACCCAGGCCGGCGGCGGCACGGAAACGCTGGCGGCCGTGCCGCTCACCATTAACGAAATGTTGCTGCAAAGTTATGAAGGCCGTGTGCGCGTGTTCCCCAACTGGGACCGCCGCCGCAACGCGGCGTTCGGCAACCTGCGGGCGTACGGGGCGTTCATAGTGAGCAGCCGCCTCACTGGTGGAACGGTAACCGCCGTGAACATCCTGAGCGAAAAGGGCCGGCCGCTTGAAATAGAAAATCCGTGGAAAGATGGGGCGGTGAAGGTGGAACGAAATGGAAAGCCTGCGGGAACGGTATCTGGTAAAGTATTATCGCTTAAAACGCAGGCAGGGGAGAAGCTGGTGTTGACGAAAGGGAGAGGGCACAAGCGGAAGGAATGGATATTGATGCGTGAATAATAAAGCAACAGCGCTGAAGGATCAATTCAGTGCTGTTGCCGTTAGTGCCCGCGCTGCGGGGCTGCATCCCGTCACACTTTCCTCAACCCGGAAAACCGCCTCATCACTTTCCTGTACAACACCCATGCCGCCGCCGCAATGATCCATAAAGGCCACATCTGCAAAAAGAACAGCGCCAGTGCCCTGAATACGTCCGCGCCGTTGCGGAGGGCGCTCATGGCCGCCGTTCCAAAGCCGGCCCTTGCAAATTGCTGCGGGTTTACAACTACCTGTACGTCTGCCACCTCCGGTTGAAAAAGCTGTACGCTGATGGTGCTGAACGCGGCGTTCTCCAGCATGCCCAGGTTGGCAATGGTGCGGTCTATGGCCGCTTGCGTGCCGGCCTCCTGGTGCTGTGTTACTTCCAGTTCCTTGTTCATTTTGGTGTGCGTGGTCTCCCGCCTGTTTTCTTCGGCTATTGCCGCTTCATTCTTCATGGCATTGCTTTCATATGCCAGTGTTACATCCTGGTCCTGCAGCTTGCGGTAGTCTATGAACCCCGCCATGGAAGTGAGGGTGGTCACTACCGAGTCAAGGTGTTTCACGGGTACGCGCAGTGTGAGATTGGCTACGGGAGTGTAGCGTTTCACCAGTTTCAGGGAGTCTGCGGACCAGGGCAGGGTATGCTGTTCCGCCACATCGTTGTGCAGTACGCTTTCCACTACCACGCCTTCTACAGACACTACCATTCTTTCAAGCGTGGAAGCGGCCTTGAACACGTCCGGCACGCGGCAGCGCACATCGGCGCTCCTGATCCTTTTCCTGGCGTCTGACTGTAACGGTGTTACTTCTTCAATGGTGGAGGCTTCCCGGTTGTATTGCCCGCAGGCAAAAAGGGTCACAAGGGGTATTGCTACCCAATAGATAGAAGGTTTGCGCATAAGAGGAGGATTTCCTGTTTATACAGCGGCCGCAAAAAGGTAACCTTATAAAAATGTTAAAGTCAGTTCAGGCTCTGGTGCTCTGCCGGGTTGAAGGCTTTGTCTGACAGGCCGAGCAATACAATGGCCAGCACGCCGAGTATGATCAGCAGGGTGAGTTCCAGCCGGGAGCTGAGGGTGGAGCCGCTTACAATATTCTTGGAATCGGTCTGCAGGTTTTTACCTTCGCCGATCTGGATGCTGCTGAGGGCGTTGAGGGTGGTCACCGTTTCCTGGAATTGCTGCAGCATGGCAAGCGTGTCTCCCGTGGCGGCTTGCTGGCGGTAGGTTGCCAGGTGGGATTTAAAGGACGCCCATTGTTTTTTCTCGTCGGGCGTGAGGTAGGTGGTCTCATAAATGGTAACCAGGCTGTCTATTGCTTCAGAATGCCCGTCGTTCCCCATCAGCCGCTGCTCGTACAGGTGGTTGGCTATGCCGTAGAGGTAGGTGGCCGGCAGCAGGCGGTCTTGATAAATAGAAGAAATAGAATGGTCCAGCCGGTTGATGCTTCTCCGCTCCCGCAGGTTGTTAAGCAGTACCAATACAATGATCACTATAAACAGGCAGCACACCTTGAACTTGGTCTTGATCTGGAAAAAGCGTTTCATGCGCGGAATTTACTTTAATATATTGCTTTTTAGGGAATAAACGTACAAACGGCCCCTTCATTTGCCGGGAAGGTGATGATCAACAATCTTAATTTTGTATTAACTTTGAACAACACGTCAACCAGAATTTTGCTTGTTCACTACCTTTATCCGGCAGGAACGTATAACGCCACCAATGTCAGTGTATCAAACCTATACAGACGAAGAACTGATGCAGTCGCTGAAAAACAGTGATGAGGCCGCCTTTACGGAAATTTACCACCGTTACTGGCGGCTGTTGTTTGCCGTGGCGGCCAACAAGCTCAATGACCTGTCTATGGCGGAAGACCTGGTGCAGGACGTGTTTACGGATATCTGGAACCGCCGCCACACCATAGCCATCAACGGCGCCCTGCGTGCATACCTTGCCGTAGCCGTTAAATATAAGGTGATAGACGCCCGCCACCGCCGCCAAACGGCTGCCCGCCACGAGACCAGTGCCGCGGCCGGCCTTCCGCAAGACCATTCGCTGGAACAGCAGGTACATTTTGACGAATTGCAGGACAAGCTGGCCCTGTTTGTGGCGGAGCTGCCCGAAAAAGCCCGGCTGGTGTACCAGCTGAGCAGGGAAGCGGGTTACGCCCACCGCCAGATAGCCGAGCACCTGCAAACCACCGAAAAGAACGTGGAATACCACCTCTACCGCGCCCTCAAGATCCTCCGCGTCCGCCTTGGACAAATTTTTTTCTCGCTCGTACTAGGAATTATCTTTTTTGCACCGACCTGTTAGGAAAGGGTGCATTGTATGCCGGATGAACAGCTTGATAAACGTTTACAGGAACTGGAAGCCAAATGGCTGAACAATACTATTACTCCTGAAGAAGCAAAGGAGTATGCGGATTGGTATGCCCGGCACCAGCAGGATGCCGTACACATCCCGGAAGAATTTGCTGCCGGCGAGCCGGAGCATGCACAGCGCATGCTGCATGAGATACGCCGCAGAACGGGGCTGGTGCCCAGGCGCGCCCGCGTTCGCCACCTGGCGGTACGCTGGGCCGCGGCAGCGGCTGTACTGTTGCTGGTAGCAGCGGGCGGTTACAGGCTCCTGCAGCAGAAACAGCCGGCGCCCACAGCGGTGTTGCAGCCGGCGCCGGTGAACGACCGTGAGCCGGGCCGCAAAGGGGCCGTGCTCACCCTGGCGGATGGCAGCGAGGTGCTGCTGGACAGCCTGAAAGATGGGCACATTGCCACCCAGGGCGCCACCAGCGTGCTGATGCAGCAGGGCAGCCTGGCCTATAACGCCGCCGGGCATACGGCCGCCCCCGTCAGCTATAATACTATTACAACTCCTCCCGCGCGCATGTTCCAGCTTTTGTTGCCGGATGGCACAAAGGTTTGGCTGAATGCCGCCTCAACTTGCCGCTTCCCCGTTGCTTTTACCGGTAAGGAAAGAATGGTGGAGGTAACTGGGGAAGCATATTTTGAAGTAGCGCACGATGCGCAGCACCCCTTCACCGTAAAGGTGAACGACGCCCACGTACGCGTGCTGGGCACGCATTTCAATGTGATGGCCTACCCGGATGAAAAGGAGATCAAAACTACCCTGGTGGAAGGCGCCGTGCAGTTCACGCGCGCCTCCCGGAGCGTGCTGCTGAAGCCGGGCCAGCAGTCTGCCGCCGGCAGCGGCGGGCCCAACGCGCCCAAAACGGTAGAAGTGGAACAGGTGGTGGCCTGGAAGAACGGGTACTTCAATTTCAAGGGCGCCCCGCTGCAGGAGATCATGCGGCAGGTGGCCCGCTGGTATGATGTAGAGGTCACCTATGAAGGCAAAGGAGGCAACGATCTGTTTATAGCGGAAATTCTCCGCAACAGCCGGATGTCTGATGTGCTGAAAGCCCTGGAGCTGACCGGGAAAGTGCGTTTCCGGCTGAACGGCAGGGTGCTGACCGTACAATATTTGTAATACAGCTGGCAGAAAAAAACCGGAAGTGGTTGCGACACTCCCGGCGGAAATTCTGGTAGCTTGTAATAAACCTGACAGTTTAAATACTTAACCAAAACCGATCTAAGTTATGAAATTATTTTCTTTCCGGGGGGCTTCCTGCCGGAAGTACCGCCGTGTTCGCGAAACGTTGCTAATTATGAAGTTTGCCATTTTCTACTCACTGGTGTTCTGTCTCTCCGCTTCAGCAGCAACGTATGCGCAGAAGGTCACCATTTCAGAACATAACGTTTCTCTGGAAAAAGTTTTCAGCAAGATCAAAAAGCAGACCGGGCATACGTTCATCTACTCCATAGCAGATGTGCAGAAAGCCGGCAAAGTGAGCCTGACCTTCAGCAATGCCACTGTCAGCGCCGTAATGGACAGCGCCCTGAGCGGCCAGCCGCTCACCTGGACGTTGTTCAACAACATGATCATCATCAAGGAAAAGCCTGTACAGGCCGTAGCGGCGCCGGCAACGGAAGAAGTCCGCGCGGTTACCATCACCGGCAAAGTGACCAATGAACAGGGCGAAGCGCTGATCGGCGCGTCTATCCACGAAAAAGGCACACAGAACAATACCATCAGCCTGGAAGACGGCAGCTTTTCGCTGAACGTGTCAGGCCCCGGCGTTACCATTGTGGTGTCTTTCATCGGTTATAAAACGCAGGAAATTGTGACCGGTACTCAAACCTCCTTTAACATACGCCTGCAAACCGCCAACAACGAGCTGACAGACGTGGTGGTGGTAGGGTATGGTACCCGCAAAAAAGTAAACCTCACCGGTTCATTGTCCGTACTGGAAATGAAAACGGTAGAAAACCGGCCCATCACCAATGCCAGCCAGGCGCTGCACGGCGTATCCGGCCTCTGGGTGAACCAGGCCGGCGGCAAGCCCGGGCAGGATGTGGGAGACATCCGCATCCGCGGCGTAGGTACCTTCAGCGCATCCGGCAACAGCCCGCTGGTGCTGGTAGACGGGGTGGAATACAACCTGAACGAGATCAATCCTGATTTCATAGAGAACATTACCGTGCTGAAAGACGCGTCTGCCGCCATCTACGGCTCCCGCGCCGCCAATGGCGTAATACTGGTTACCACCAAACAGGGTAAAAAAGGGGAGAAGGCCGAAGTGAACTACAGCTTCTCCTACGGCAACCAGCAGCCTACGTTCATGCCGGATGTGGTGTGGGACCCCATCCAGTACATGACCATGAAGAACCAGGCCCTCATCAACGAAGGTAAATCTCCCGCCGCGGTAGATTACTCGCAGGCGCAGATCGATGAATACAGGAACGGCATGGCCACCAATCCCTGGGCGTATCCCAGCGTGAACTGGTTTGACATGGTGCTGAAGAACGGTTACCTGCAGCAGCACAATCTCCGCATTTCAGGTGGTACGGATAAAGTGGTATACAATATCGGGCTGGGGTATATGGACCAGGACGGTATCCTCATAGACGCTAACCATGCCAACCGCTATTCCCTGAACATCAACGTGTCCGCACAGGTGTCCAAACGCCTGAAAGTGGGCGCCAGCCTGGTGGGCAACTACCGCGTATACTCCGAGCCCGCCTTCGGCAGCCCGGCCACCAAGTATTACTTTACCCGCCTGCTGCGGGTGCTGCCCATCTTCACACCGTATACAGAAGATGGCCGGTACGGCTCCACCGTGTTTCCCACACCGGGCCGCAACACCATAGAGAACCCCATCATGCTGCTGAAAGAAGGCAAGAACGATCATTTTGTGATGCGCAACCTCGTAAAGGTGAATGCGGACTACAAACTGCCTTTCGACATTACCTACAGCGCTACCGTGGGGCTGGACAAGCTGGACGGCAAGGCAGAGACCTTTGTGCCCTACCTGCAAACCTTCCACCCCCTTACCGGTGTGCCCAATAACTACAACGTCAATCCTTATTCTTACAACTACAACGAGAACCGCGTAGGGCTTTCGTTGTACCATACACTGAACTGGCAGCGCCGCATTGCGGGAGACCATGATGTGCAGGTGATGCTTGGCAGCAGCTACAACAGCTTCCGCTACAGCGAGTTCAGCGCACAGTCTGAAGGGTATTTCGACAACACCCTCACAGACCTGAGCGTAGGTTCCCTCAATATGCGCAACAACGGTGGTGTTACAGATGACAGGCTGCTGTCTTACTTCGGCCGCGTGAACTATACGTACCGGGACAAATACCTGCTGGAAGCAGTAGTGCGGTACGACGGTTCTTCCCGTTTTGCCGCGGGCAACCGCTGGGGCGCCTTCCCGTCCCTTTCCGCCGGCTGGCGCATAGACCAGGAGCCGTTCCTGAAAGAAGTGAACAATATTGACCTGCTCAAGCTGCGCGCATCCTGGGGCAAGCTGGGCAACCAGGCGGTAGGCCTTTACGCTGCAATGCCCGCCGTAGGCCTGGGGTATGATTATCCTTTCAACAACGTGGTGAACCCCGGTGCGGCTATTACCGCTTACAGCGATCCTACCATTTCCTGGGAAACTACCACCTCCTATAATGGCGGTGTGGACTTCAGCCTGTGGAGAGGCTTGCTGGGCGGCAGCATTGACGTGTTCAAAAGACGTACTTCAGACATTCTCCGCCCGGTGAACATCCCTGACCAGGTGGGCGGCCTGAGCGGCCCCAGCCGTAACGTAGGCGTGATGGACAATGACGGTATAGACCTGGTGCTTTCTCACCGCAACAAGCTGGGCGATTTCAGCTATGAAATAGCCGGCGGCGTGAGCTACGTGCGTAACAAGGTGATTGACCTCAACGGTGAGATCATCATTTCCGGCAAAAAGATCGTGAAGGAAGGATATGCGCTTGACTCCTGGTACATATACGAAGCGGAAGGCATTTACCAGAATGCGGAAGAAGTGGCCGGCAGCCCCAAGGTGAGCAATGCCGTGAAACCCGGCTACCTGAAGTACCGGGATGTGGACAAGAACGGTAAAATAGACGGGAATGACAGGGTGATCATGGGCAGTTCCATTCCCAAATACACCTACAGCTTCAATGTGAACTTCGGGTACAAGAACCTGCGGCTGGAAACTTTCTGGCAGGGTGTGCAGGGTATTGACCACTATCCTTCGCTGAACCTGGCCATGCCCTTCAACAACGGCGCCGGTGTAACAAAAGAGTGGGCTACAGATTCCTGGACGCCGGAACGCCCTAATGCGCGCCTGCCCATCCTGGCCACTGCCACCGGCGCGCCGGAGATCTTCTCCGCCGCCAACGCCTCCTCTTTCTTTTTGCAGAGCGGTTCTTTTCTCCGCCTGAAAAATATACAGCTCAGGTATGACTTTGGCCGGCCGTTGCTGAGCCGCATCAACATCCAGAAGGTAGCGGTGTTCGTCAATGCTGAGAACCTGGCCACCTTCACCCAATTCAGGGGTTTTGACCCCGAAAAGGCGGTGTCTTCCGGTTCCGGTGCGGATGATATTTACGAATATCCTACCCTTAAAACGATCAGCCTTGGCCTGAATGTCACTTTCTAAATTTTACAATTGAGCATCATGAAAAAAAATCACTTCAGCTATATATTACTTATTGCCTTGTTCATAGCCACAGGCTGCAGCCGCCTGCTGGACGTAAAGCCGAACGACCGCTATACGCCTGATACCTTCTGGGACTCGGAGAAAAAAGCCATGGCCGGCCTTGCAGGCTGTTACGATGTACTGACCGCCAACGGCATTTACGGTTATGCCACCCCGCTGTGGGAAGAGACCGCCACGCCCAATGCTTATAATTACGACAACTCTGCCGGCTTCAACCTGATTGCGCTGGGCACCCATTCCGCCACCAACGCGGGTACTGGCAACATTGTGTCTGGCATCATTGCGCTGCGCTGGGAAAACTGTTATACCGGCATTGGCCGTTGCAACGAGCTGCTGGCCAATATAGACGCCGTTCCGCAAATGAATGAAGACCTCCGGGGCCGCATGAAGGCCGAGGCCAAATTCCTGCGCGGCTTCTTTTATTCCCTGTTGGCTACCTACTACGGCGGCGTACCGGTCATTCTTACCAAACCCAACCTGGAAACAGACGCCAAGCTGCCGCGCAACACCCGGGAAGAAGTAGTGGCGCAGGTGATCAAAGACCTGGACGAAGCCGCCGCCGCGCTGCCTCCCAAATACACTGGCAACGATGTTGGCCGTGCCACCAAAGGCGCCGCGCTGGCCCTGAAAGCCAGGGTGCTGCTTTTTGACGCCAGCCCGCTCAACAATCCGGCTAACGACCAGGCAAAATGGAGCGCCGCCGCCGCGGCCGCCAAAGCCGTGATAGACATAGCCGGTACGGCGGGGTACGGCCTGTTCCCGAACTACCGCCAGCTGTTCATGCCGGCCAACGAGAACAAGCAGGAAACCGTGTTCGATGTGCAATACACCATCTCGCAAACCGGGTACGGCAGCTCTTTTGACCTGATCAACCGCCAGTACAATACCAATGCGCCGCTGCGCAGCATGGTGGAAGCATACCTGATGAAAGACGGCCTGCCGGCCGCCCAATCACCCGATTTTGATCCGTCCAATATTCACCTCAACCGTGATCCGCGGATGTACCAGACGCTGGTATACCCCGGAGATACCTACATTGGGGCTGTGACCACGCCCACGTCTCCCTTCAAGCAGACCGGCTACGGCGTGAAAAAATACAGCATCTATGACAAGGAGCCTAACAGCAACCTCATCAACCAGGCCGGCCGCTCCGAGATCAATTATATGGTGATCAGGTACGCAGACGTGCTGCTGATGTACGCGGAAGCGCAGAATGAGGCCGTTGGGCCAGACGCCACCGTATACAACGCGGTAGACACTATCCGCAAACGCGCCGGCATGCCGGTATACGCCGCCGGCCTCAACCAGGCGGAAATGAGGGCCGCTATCCGGCAGGAGAGAAGGGTAGAGTTTGCAATGGAAGGGTTTTATTACAACGACATCCGCCGCTGGAAAACCGCGGAATCATTGATGAGCGGGGCTATTTACAACTCGCAGGGCGCAGCCATCGTTACACGCTCGTTCGATGCATCGCGCGATTACTGGTGGCCCATCCCGCACACGCAACGGGAGCTGAATCCCAACCTTGAACAAAATCCGAATTATTAACTGATATGATCATGAAAAGAACTGCCGTCTGGATGTGCTGTGCCCTGCTGGGCGTTATGATGGCCTGCGGAAAAGGAAAAGCCGGGCCGGAAGGGCCTGACACGGGCAACCCCGGCCCTGGCCCCGGCAACGGCAACCCGGAGCCGCCGGCCAGCGTGGCCGATTGTAAAAAATGCGTGGTGCTGGCGGAGCAGCTGCACAACCGCGCGGCTATTGCAGACGTGCCGTCTGGCCAGATCATCTGGGAGTGGAAACCGGAGCAGTCTAACGTGAAACAGCAGCACCTGGCCTGGTTCACCAACACCAGTGATGTAAAGCCGGTGTACGACGGCAAGTACCTCCTGGTAACCGCCTCCGGCGGCGGCGTGGCGCTGGTGCGTATCGCGGACAAGAAAACGGTGTTCTATGCCTACGCGGGCGGCAACACCCATTCCGCGGAACTGCTGCCAGACGGGAATATTGTGAGCGCGTCCAGCACGGGTAATTTTATGACCGTGTTCAGGGTAGATACCACCAAGGCCGCGGATGAAGCATACAGCCGCAACTTTCCCCTGGCCTTCGGGCATAACGTGGTGTGGGACGAGCAGCGGCAGGTGCTCTGGTCTGCGGCGGATAACCACCTGATCGCTTTCACCTATAACTTCAGCTGCGCCGATCCCGTGCTCACGCAGTCAGAAACGATTGACCTGCCCGGTAAGGACGCGCACGATCTTTTTCCCGTGTACGGTAAAAACGCGCTCTGGCTGACCAATACCACCAATGTGTACACGTATGACCTTGATACGAAGAAGCTGGAGCAATCAACCGGCATTCAGGCCAACATCAAGAGCGTTTCTTCCGGCGGCGCCAGCCTGCCCACCATCATCATCCGCCCCAAAACCAGCTGGTGGACGGACGAAGTGATAGATGAAAAAGGAAATACGGTGTTTTACCAAAGCGGGCTGAAGATCTACAAAGCGCGCTGGTACGTGAAGAACGGGTTCAGCTACCCGGCCACGCACAATATCAGGCAGTGTAAATAGGCTGTCTTTGCACGGCCCGCACTCCGTTTCAACCCCGCCTGCATCTTGTTTTGGTTGCATAAGCAGGGTGCAGGTAGGGCCAGAACAGGGGCATGGTGTATTGAATATGCCATGCCCCTTTCTTCTTTTTAAGCGGTTAAGAAGGATGACGGTCAGTTCAGGTTGATGAGCTTGTAGTTGAACTGCAGCACGGCGCCCACCAGCTCCCCTTTGGTGTTGGCCACATATTCATCTGTTCGCCTGATGGGAATGGCCAGGCGGAACTGGGCCGCGGGGCTCAAGGCCACGTCTATGAACGGCGTATAGACCCTTACGTGTTTGGCGTTGTCTTCCGCGAAAAGATAATTGTCTCCCAGGTAATCAGCCTGTTCATACGCAAAACCAACGTACAGCGAGGGAATGAAACGGGAATTGATGTAAAAATCCTTCTTCTTCAGCTGCTCTTCGCTGATGAGCCGCACCACGCGTTTTGAAATGCCGAAAGACCAGCCGTTGTAACGGTTGCGCTGCTGCAGGGAGTCTGCCGCCTTCCGTTTGTTGAAATAGTTGTAGCCGCCGTTAACGTTCAGCCAGCCGTTGCGGAGGCTATAGCTGCCGCTGATGAAAAAATTATGGCCCTTGAAGCCGTGGTAGTTCAGGCTGTCAAAGTTGCTGTTGTCTGACTTGCTGCGCAATACGGAAAAGAACTGCGCATTATATCCGCCTGAAATTTTTACGATGTGGCGCAGCCGCTTTTCGTCAAACTGGCCGGCCATGGAGTCTAGCTGTGTTTTGTAATGTTTGTACTCCCGTTCCCGGTATTCGTTTAGCGATTCATCTGCCTGGCGTGGCCCCATAGCGGGCAACTGCCGCACTGCGCTTGAAAATTCATCAAAAAGCCGTTGAACGCGGCGGGAATCGTAAGCGGTATTGTCATACCCCAGGCTCAGGCCCGACGTGAGGGCGCCGCCTTTGTGGGAAATATTCAGGCGCAGGTTGGAGAAAATGCCGTAGTAGGTGTTCAGCAACCGCAGGGGAGAGAAGCCTATTTTCTGCACCTGGTCTTTATCCGAAAAGCTGAGGTTGGCGTTTAAAAGATCGTAACCGGTGGGGTCTACTTCGCTGAACAGCTGCGCCTGTGAAAGGGTATTGGCCGTTACGTCGTTGACGTACCTGGGGGCAGCTGCCCTTACGGAATCAACCAGGGTTGTTCTCAGCGTGTCTTGCGAGCGGGCCAACAGGCCCGTGAGCAGGAAGGCGAGGGTGATGAGCGGTGTTTTCATGAAAGCCTGTTTTAGAATAACTGAATGTCTTTTCTTTCATCCATCCACTCTTTCCCTTTGTCAATCGTTTTAACGCCGTCTTCCGGCTTTACCTTGATCATCTGTTTGGTATCAAGGTTAACGAGGTAGATGGCCAGCGCGGAAATTTTGGTGAGCGGGGCGTTGATGATCCAGAACAGCTGCAGTTGCTCTTCGGGGCTGAACGTTCCCAGTTTGATGGTGATCTCGCCGAGGTGGGAACCTACCTTGCTGTCTACCACTATCCAGTTAGACGCATTGTCAAACCGCAGCTGCAGGGTAGACAGCAGGCAGTATTCATTTTTTGGCCAGACAATGGAAAGGAGATAGGTAGCGTAAGACAGCTCCAGGGATTCAATGCCCTTCAGCTTGCCCTTCAGGCGGGTACTGGGGAAGATCTTGTAATAGGACATACAGTTTATGTTTTTGTGGTTGATAGATAGTCAGGTAACCGGGGAAGCAGGTCAGTATTGGCTAACGGGGTTGCAACTGTTGTAAGTTATGATAGTTGCCTGATTCCGTCAAAAATTATATGTTCAGCCAGTACACGAGCTTTACCACCAGGGCGCGGTTCTTAACAAAGAAAGGCTCCGGCAGGTAGTTGTCCGTATATACGATAAAAAGGTCTGACGCAGGCCGGTAACGCCACTGGAAGCGGGTGTTCAGGTTCATGTTCTTCATCTGTTCGTTATACTGCATAAAACCGGTAAAGAAGAGCGTATTGGTCATGGTCACGTCCAGCCGGGGGCCCACCAGCCAGAAATCGTTCAGGCCCCAGGGCTGCGGCAGGTCCAGCTTGTTGTAGTTGGCGCTGAGGGCAATGCTGACATACGGCTGGAAGCGGTAACCAAACTCCCCGCCCAGCGTAAGGCGGCGCCCGTCCGCATAGTAGCCGCCGTAGCGGGCGCTGAGAGCATAGGTGAACAGGCTTTGCGGTTTGGACACATAATCCGCGCCCACCGTGTTCCAGTGGTGCCGGGTGCCGGCCACCAGGCTGTCTTTCCCCACATTGACCGGGTCAAACGGCTGCAGCAGCCTGATGTAGGTGTTGGAGCCCCAGAGCGTGAGCGTGTTCCTGCTGCGGAACACCAGGCCGTAAGAGGCCAGCAGCTCATTGTCCGTATGCCGCATCTGTTCGTCAAAAAAACTGGTAGACGTGAGCTGGGGGCCGTGGCTCAGCACCGGCCCGCTTTTGGGAAAGAAAAGATGGGTGACCTGCGGCATCAGCTTGATGTACCCCTGCCGCGGCACGTACCCTACTTCCGCCGTATAGTTTTTGCCCACGTACTCATGCTGCCAGCTGATGTTCCATTTGCGGCTGGTGTATTGCAGGTTGGCGGCATGCGCCCAGTCCCGCCCGGTTTTACCCGGACTGAAAGACTTCAGCACCATGGCCTTGCCCGTCCAGAAGTTATTGGCGGAGGCCAGGTTGTATTCCAGCCCGAAGTTGCGGTTATAGCGGGAGTACACCGGCTCGCCCGGCGCCGCTTTTTCAGGGTGGTAGTTGATAGATTCTTTGTTGATGGCCAGAAAGCCTACGTTGGAGCGGGCAAACACCCGCCGCTGCAGCGCGGCCACGGTGAAGTTCTGGGCCGGCAGGGCGGTAGCGGACTGGCTGCCTGTTTGCATGTTCATCACCCCCAGGCGCCAGTCTTTATTCAGCTTGCCGCTTAAACGCGCCCCAAAGTGGATGGGCACGCCCAGGCCTATACGCCGCGAAAAGAAGGGGCGGATGCCCGCATACCCGAAGTTGGTGAACTGGTCGCCGTTTTCGAGAAAGAACTGCCGCCGCTCCGGGAAAAAAAGCTCAAAACGGTCCAGGTTGGTCACCTGCTTGTCTACGTCTACCTGCGAAAAATCAGGGTTCACCGTAAGGTCCAGGTTGAGGGAGGACGTAACGGCTATTTTGGCGTCCAGCCCCGCGTCCCCACGCCATTTTTCCGGTTTGCCGGACTGGTAGTCTTTGTTGACGCCGCCCAGCAGGTAGGGTATCAGGGAAATGTTGGGCCCCGGGTCTGGCGGCGGCACATCCCACACCAGCACGCCCGTGTAGGCCAGCGAAGCGGACGGGAATTGCCGGGGCACAGGCGCCCAGCTGCTTTTTTCTGTGGTCTTCAGGTCGTTCCGGCCAAAGTTGATGCCCCAGCGGGTAATGCCTTTTTTATAGCGGATGGACTTGAAGGGGATCACCGCTTCAAACACCCATTTATCCGGGTAGTTCTTTACCACGGAGTGCCATTTGTTGTCCCAGCTCAGGTCTACCTTGCCGCCATCGTACATCAACCCGTCCCACTGCGCTCCGGCGGCGTTGGCGCCAAAGGAGAAACCGTTGGTCTGATCGTCGAACGGGTCCATGAAAAGCAGGAAGTTGTCGTTTTTCAGGAAGGCAAAATCGCGCCGGAGAGACTCTACCATGTAAGGGCCGGGTACGCCGTTGAAGTTTTCCACCAGCAGGTAGATGTTCTGCTGGTCGTACACCATGCGCACATCCGTGCGTACCTCCGCAAAGCTGGTGTCCATAGGCAGTATCATGAAAAAGTCCGTGGCCGTTTCTGCATCGGCCCAGGCCTGCTCGTCAATAACGCCGTCTATCTTGACAGGGGAAGTGGCTTTGCGGATGTGGAGCTGGTAAGCATCGTTCTTTTTCTGCGCAGACAGTTGCAGGCAGCAAAGGCAGATGAGTAAACATGGGAGAAGTTGCACAATATGTTGTTTCCGGGTTAGGTGGACAAAATAGGAAAAAAAGCATGCCTGTGCAACAAAAAACGGGCGCCGCAAAGGCGCCCGTCATCAACTGATAACCTTAAAAACAACTAGATCGATTGAGTGTATATGGATTTGATCTTGAACTTCTTTGCATAATCGTCGTACCAGGCCAGTTCATTGTTGTGGCGGAACTGGAGGTCCAGCAACTGGTGGAACCTGTCATTGTCAGGAAAGGCCTTTTTCAGGTTGGCGATGGTGAGGGGCTGCAGCTCACTGCCCGGCTCCGCGCTGAAATAATACTGTGTTTCAGTAATGCGGCCTTTGCCTTTGGAGGTTTCCACCTGGCGGCTGTAAATGTGGAAATGTTCGGCATCCAGCACCTTGTAGGCGTTGTTGCCAATGATCCGGTAGTCCTGGTTGCCCTGGCGGTAGCCGTACACGTCGTTTTTGTCAAGCAGCAGCTTTTTGTTGCCGTCAGTCACTTTCACTTTTCCGTACCGGAACGGGATGTGCGCATTCACATCATCGTAACGCAATTCTTTATTGGCAAAATCCTCTGCGGTCAGGTAAACGCCATTTTGAGCAAAGGCAGTGGCGCTAAATAAGCCCATGCCCAGGATGGACAGTGAGAGAAAGAATCTTTTCATTGCTTTGCGTTTTGGTGTACTGCGAATTTACGGAATCGGTGAGGAGCGGGGGTGACATTTATCATGAACCGGGGGAAGAAGTGTGATTTTAACAATTCTTTAAGCGGGGGAGGAATTTAAGGGCGGGGAGAGAAATGGTAGGGCCATAGTTTTTTATGCATGATAACAGGATACCCCAGCGCGCCTTCGGCCAGGGTCAATTCAATAGTCTGTGCTTGCTCCATTTCTGTGGCCTGGTTGCAGAAAAACCTTATCCGCCGTGTAACGCCGTTGAGTAAAACTACGCCGTACGGACTCCAGCAGCGGCTTTTGCTGCCCTTCACGGCGCCTTTTTCCAGGATTGGCAAGTAAACCTTGTGAGTAGTGTTGCCCCTGCCATAATAGTTGGTAGCACTTAGGGCAAACAATGTACCGCCAATTCCGGCAACAAGGGTGACAATCAGGTATATTGAACGGATAAAAGTGTTCAGGTGTTCAAGCCTGGGACGGATTATCAGCGCTATCAGGCTGCCTGCAAGCGCGATGGCCAGCCAATCCCCGGCGGGCATAAAAGTATCTTGGATCAGAAAGGAGGCTGCCGCCAATAAAAGGCCCCCGGCAAAAAATACGAACGAATACAGGGTGTCGTATCTTTTATCTGCCGGTTCTTTGGCCGCACTCCACTCACGTGCCTGCCTCTTCTGCTTGCGTCCTTTTCCCATAACCGCTAAATATACTTATTTTGCATGTATGAAAATAGATATACGTGCTGAACAGGAGCAAGACATCCCCGTTGTTTATTCCCTCCACGCCGCCGCATTCGGGCAGGAAAACGAAGGCAGGCTGGTAGACCTTCTCCGGCAAAGTGAACATTACATTCCTGCACTTTCCCTGGTGGCCGTGCTGGATGGCGCCATCATCGGGCATATCCTTTTTACGAAACTGAAAATTATGACCGGGGCTGGCGGGGAGGTGGAAAGCCTGGCCCTGGCGCCGGTATCTGTTACGCCAGACCTGCAATATGCCGGTGTAGGCGGCCAACTGGTGCGCCATGGGCTGGAAGTGGCCCGGGAGCTGGGCTACGGTTCCGTGATAGTGCTGGGCCATGCGCAGTACTACCCTAAATTCGGGTTTGCGCCCGCGTCCCGGTGGGGGCTTACTACTACTTATGAAGTGCCCGATGAGGTCTTTATGGCCATAGAACTGCAGCCGGGCGCCCTGGCAGGAGCGGCGGGCAGGGTAGTATACCCCAAGGCGTTCGAACAGGTATAAAGTGATATTATTTTCATGTAGGTACCTGACCGAACCTCAAGCGAACGAGAAGCGAAGGAGAAGCGAACGAGAAGCGAAGGATAAAACCGGGGAGGCGATGGTAAAATAGTATCACTTTTGCCTCCAGCTTGACCTTCCACAGGTCTGGTGCAGCCATGGTTTACACCGCGCAAACCAGGTCAATTGTTCTGGTCAATTGGTTATTTCCCGGCCACTTCCAAACAGATCAGCTTCCCGTCCATAGCAGACGCGATCACCGTCCGTTCATCTACCGGCTGCACCGTATTCACCAGGCAATTGGAAAACTTATGCTGCCACGCCCTGCTGCCGTCTTTGGCAGACAGCGCGGTGACCACGCCTGATTGCCCGGCTACATACACAATGCCGTTATACTCGTTGATGGGCGAAGGGCATATCTCGTACCCCAGCGCCAGCGGCGATTTCCAGACCAGCTCCCGCTCCCGGCTGCGCGCGTTCAGCGCAATCACGTAGCCCTGCATGGTTTTGGCGTAAATGCGGTTGCTGTCTGCGGAGATACCAAGGGACTCGCGCACGTTGTTGGCAGGGTCTTGCACCCGCCAGATGGCCTGGCCGGTTTCGGTGTCCAGCACGGTCATATACCGGTCAGGGCTTACCAGGAAGGCCTTGCCGTCTACGGCTACGGGCCATACGGCGGCGGGAGACATCATGCGGCTGGCGGCGCCGTTTGTCCAGCTCCAGGCCGGGGCGCCGGTTTCCGCGTTCAGCGCGTAGAAGGTGTTGCCCCAGGAGCCGAAGTACACCTTGCCATGGTACACCAGCGGCCTTGTTTCCACAAAACCTTTCACGCTGTCAAAATCCCAGCGTTGTTCTCCGCTGGGAATGTGCCAGGCGCGGCAATGGCCGTCTGACCCGGCTATGATGGCCAGCTCTTTATACCGGGCGGCGGAGGCCACAATGGCCTTGCCGGTGGGCCGCTTCCAGGCAAGGCGGCCGCTGGCGGCGCGCAGGCAGTATACATAACCGTCTGTAGAGGGCACCACCACGTACCCGTTGTATACTAACGGGGTGGCGTATATTTTTCCGCCGGTGCGGAACCGCCATTGTTTTTTGCTGGTGGTTAGTTGTACGGCGGCAATGTCTCCATTGGTATTGGTGTAGATCACCTGGTTGCCGTTGATGGCCACGGCGCTGCCCATGTCCCCGGCTTCCTGCACCATCCATTTCACTTTTACCTGCGGGAAAGTATCGTTCACGGCATAAGACGGGCGGGGCGGGTTTTGTGCCCATTGGCTGCCCTGCAGCGCCACGCGGTGCCAGGCGGGCAGGGTGGCTGCGCCGGGCGTACGTTCATTGAAATAAATGGAGTCCGCGGTGAGGGAAACGATGTTATACCCGCCAACAGGCGCTTTGGCCCTGAGGTTGGAGCGGCACATCACGCCGGGCTTCCCTTCCCAGGTATAGGCCTTGTTGGCATGGCCATGGCCGCAAAGCATCACTTTTACGTCCCGGTTGCGCAGGCGGTCCAGCACGTCAAACCAGTTGTTCAGGCCTTCGTCTTGCGGGTAGTGGTTGATGTAGATGATGGGCAGGCCTTTGTATTTGGGCTGTTTCAGCTGCGCGTCCAGCCACACCAGGTTTTCCCGCGGTACCTGCCCGGGGCCCATCCGCATATTGGGGCCGCAGTTGGTGCCCAGGAACCAGTAACCCTTGTGTACAAAGCTGAAGGTCTCGTTGCCGAATACGGTACGGAAGCTGTTGCAGCCGCTTTCAGACCACTTGGTATCGTGGTTGCCGGGAATGATGTACCAGGGTTTCTGCAGGCGGCTGATGATGCTTTTGGCCAGTTGCAGCTCTTCGTCCGTACCAAACTCCGTTACATCCCCGGAGAATACCACAAACTCCAGCTGCGGCTGGGCGTTGAGGTCGGCAATAGTGCGTTCCAGGTCTTCCTGCCCGGTTTGCACGCCTACATGCGTGTCTGTTACCAGGGCAAAGCGGAACAGCGTATCCTGCCCGGCGGCCAGTACCGGCAGGCAGCAGCATAGGAAACAATAAAAAAGGTGGCGCATAATTTATTTATAATCTTCCCTGACGGGGGCAAAAGAATCTATCAGCCGGCAGTCTGTAACGGCAAACCCGCCGTGCGGCGTATGGGCGGGTATGACCACCACATCGTGCGCATGCAGCGTGTGTTTTATGCCGTTCAGCTCCATTTCAAGCGTGCCGGACAGCACGTAGGTCATCTGTTCATGCATGTGTTCATGTACCGGCAATATGGTGCCGGCTTTGGCTTCCCAGTAGGCGAGCGTATGCTGTTCCCCGTGAATGAAACGGCCGGTCATGCCGGGTACGGTTTGGCGGGAAGGCAAATCCTGGAAAGATACGGGTTTGGTGCTGCTCATGTTGTTAGCGGTTATTTTGTTTGATCATGATGGCGTTGGCCACCCACTGGAACAGCAGCAGGCCGCCTGCGTAAACAATGCTGAAAATGTTCCATGGGCTGCCGCCGCTGAAGGCAAGGGCAATGGCCACAGCGCCAGCGGCCGCCAGCGCCGCTGTATAGATCACCAGCACCTGGCGTTTGCGCCGGGGAGAGAACATGGCGCCCAGCGGCATCATCATGGTAAGGCCGTAAAATAGCAGGAGCACCCAGCCGGCGTTGCCGGTTACCAGGGCGCCCACACCGCCGGCCGCGGCCAGCAGCAGGCTGATGCCAACAAAGTTGGAGGAGAGGGCCTCGTTCCTGTCCAGCAGGTGCCTGCCGTATTTGTTGAGCCGCAGGAAGAGGTTGCTGAGCGGCGAAATGATCCAGGTGGAAAAAGCAAAGGCCACCAGCAATATGATGACGGGCAATACGTAAGGCTCTGTTGAAGGATAAGTTCTGGCAACGCCCTGTAATATCTTGGAAATCAAATATAATCCGATGATCACGCCCCATTGGTATTTGGCCGTGAGATTGCCCATCCAGAAGTAGAACTTCATGAAGATCCGGTAAATGAAGTACCGGGCTTTCAGGGCTTCCGCCATGCCGGCCTGGGCCAGCTCCATGTTGGGATCTATCCGGAGGGCTTCGGTAAAATGCTGCAGGGCCTCGCGGGCGGAGCCTTTTTCGAGCAGGCCCCAGCCGTGGTTGGCATGGGTATAGGCGTTGTGGGGATCGTGCCGGAAGGCGCCGTCTATGCTGTTGAAAGATTCCGCCGTGCGGCCCAGTTTCAGCAGGGCGGTGCTGCGGGCGTTGAGGGCCTGTATGTTTTCCGGGTCTGCCTCCAGGCCGGTTTCTGCCAGCTCCAGCGCCTGCTGGAATTGTTTGCGGTCTATTTTTATGAGAGCGTACAGCGCAAAATAATCGGCTTCCTGCGGGTTGAGCGTAATGGCCTGCTGCAGGTCTTTCTCGGCTTCGTCATACTGCCGGTTTTCGTAGATCCGCAGCCGGGCCCGCTGGTAGAAGAAATGCGGCACATCCGGGAAAAGGCCAATGGCGTTGTTCACCACTTCCATGGCCTTGTCATATTTATCCTGCTGCAGCAGCGATTCCGCGTACAGCGCCATCACGTCAATGTTATGCGGGTTTTCCGTGATCAGCCTGCCCAGTATGACTTCCGCTTCTTTGAACTTCCGCTGCTGCAAAAGCACCGTGGCGCGCTGTATCATTTGGTCAGTCATCTATTTCTTGATTTTCAGGTAATGAAGGATGTCGTCATACAGCCCGGAATCATTGGCGTACAGGGCAAAGTTCTTGGCAATGGAAAACCATTCCCGGGTGCTGGCCTTATGTTTTTTCACGGCGCCCAGCAGGTCTTTTGTTTTGATCGGTTGAGGAATGCCGTCTTTGAAAGAGGCTTCCAGTTTTTCTTCAATCGCCATATCTATCACCGCTTCAATATCCGCTCCGGAGAACTCAGGCGTATTCTTGGCAAGTTGTTCGAAATCAATATTTTCTATAGGTTTTCCTGCTAATTTACTTTGCAGCATGGCGCTCCTGGCCGGCTGGTCTGGCGGGGGCACAAATATCATCCGGTCAAAGCGGCCGGGGCGGCGGAAGGCGGGATCGAGATGCCAGGGCAGGTTGGTGGCGCCGAGTATCAGGATGCCTTCGTTGGTATGCTCCACACCGTCCAGCTCCTGTAGGAACTGGTTGATGAGGTTGCGGCCGGCGGACTGCTTCATGTCACTCCGGCTGGCGCCGAGGGCGTCTATTTCGTCAAAAAAGAGCACGCAGGGCGTATTGTTGCGGGCATACTCAAAAATGTTGTGCAGGTTCTTTTCGCTGTTGCCCACCCACATGTCCAGTATCTCGTTCAGCCCAACGGAAATGAACGGCGCGTTTACCTGGCCGGCCGTAGCCCTGGCTATCATGGTCTTTCCGCAGCCGGGAGGGCCGTAGAGCAATATGCTGCCGCCGGTCTTTTTGCCGTAGGCCTTGTAGAGGTCCGGGTGCCTGAGCGGTTGTATGATCTTGATGTCGATCTCTTTTTTGACCTGTTCCATGCCGCTCACGTGAGAGAAGTTGATGTCTGGCTTCTGCATGAAGAAGGAAAGGTCGTCTTCTTCGCCTTCTTCCTCCTCTTCCGGGTTGTAGAGGCCCTTCACCCGCAGCTTGGCGTCCAGCTCGGCATCGGTAAAGCCGGGGTGGAGCTGCAGGATGTGCTGGTAAGTGTCTCGCGCGTTTTCCCAGGCATTTTCCCGGAGAGAGGAGCGGGCGTAGAGCACCAGCACGTTCAGGTTGTCCGGGTTTTGCTTGAGCATGTCTTCCAGTATCACATTGCAGGTAGCGTAGGCTTCTTTTTTGAAATACACGGTGGCCAGGCCCATCAGGCCCTTCTCGTTGTTTTCGCGGGAGAGGGCTTCCCGGTATTCTTTCTCCGCCTCATCCAGGCGGTCCAGCTGCAGCAGCGTTTCCGCCAAATGCAGGCGCAGCGGCACGTTCTCCGGCGAAAGCCGGAGGGCTTCCTTTAAACTGTCTATTGTACTTTGCGTCATATCTGTGCTCAATATAGAATAAAAATCACTGACCTTTTTTCTGCCTGCTGTAAGTTTTTTACATTTCCCGCAACTAATCACCCTGTATGAACGAAACGGAGTTTATAGCCCTGATAGGGCAACACCAGGGTATCATTGCCAAAATATGCAGGCTCTACCGGGATAGCCGGGAGGACCGTGAAGACCTTTTCCAGGAAATTGTGTACCAGCTCTGGAAATCGCTGCCCGGCTACAGCGGCCGCGCCGGCTTCAGCACCTGGCTGTACCGCGTGGCCCTTACCACGGCCATTGCCGCCTACCGCAAAAAGCAGCCGCGCATTGTTTATACGGCCGTGCTGCCCGAGCATGCCGTGGGCCCGGGGCCGGGCAACCCGGCGCAGGAAGAACTGCTGCAGGCGCTCAAAAAGCTGAACAACGGGGAGAAAGCGCTCATCGCCCTTTACCTGGAAGACCTCAGCTACCGCGAAATAGCCGCCATCACCGGCATCACTGAAAACAACGTGGGCGTGAGGCTTAACCGCATCAAACAAAAACTCGCAAAAATATGGACGCATTAAGATCAGCCTGGCAGCATTTGCCGGGCAGTGAAAAACAACCGCAGGAATTACGCGGCATGTTGCAGGAAGGGCAACATCCGGTACTGAAACAGCTGCGGCGGCAGGTTATCATCGAAAGCCTGCTGTTCAGCATCTTCCTGGCCGTGTATTACAACATGTTTGACGGGCACCGCCGCCCCTTCTGGCTAAACGCCTTGCTGGTGGCCGGTGTGCTGCTGGTGGTGCTGCATGGGCTGGCCGGGTACTTCAACGCCAAGCGGCCGGTGAAAGCGGCGGGCCTGCAGCAGGCGCTGGCGGCCAGGCTGCGGCAGCTGAAAACATTTGCCATATTGTCTGTAGCGCTCCGGGTACTGAGCATGGCCTGTATTTTATTGTTCTTTACCTACACCATTACTTTCACGGTGGAAAAGGAAATCATCCTGGGCTGGGTGGTATTGGCAACGGTCATCCAGTTTATCATATTGGCGGCGTTGTGGAACAGGCGCATCCGGCGGCTGGGTGAGGCGGTGGAGGAGCTGAAGGGGTAGGTGATATGGACATTGGAACACCGGGATATTGGCGGCCCCTGCAGCGGCATATTACGCTGCCTCAAAGCAGCAAGATATCGATCCGGTGCGCCATAATGAGTTGCCGGGGCGCAGACCAGGAGAACACGGTAAAATACCCGTCTTGCGAGGCCACCAGCGCCAGCGCGTCTTTCTGGTCATGCACAAACTGCGCGGCGGAAAGGTGGCGGGTGCCGCCAATGCGGGAGGGGTGCAGCAGGGCGGGACTGCCGCCTATTACAGGCTCTGTGAGCAGCACTTCTTCCACGGCGGTAGAATTGAAGGAGCGGGTTATTTTGGCGCCGAACGCCAGCAGCTCATGCTGGTAGTTGATAATGGTGGCGCCGTCAACGGCCGTGAGGCCGGTCACGTTGTCTACTTCCCGCCGCAGGGCGTTCTGCCAGTAAATTTCACTCACAATGTTGCTGTCTTTCCGGATCAGGTCCGCCACGCCTGAGAAAGCGGGAGACACAGGGTATTGCATGGGATGTACAATAGAATCTTTCCAGTTGTTCCCGCCTGCCGGCACCACCAGCAGTATGCCGCCGCGCTTGTGCGCGCGCATGGATACGGCGATCTGTATCAGTACGTTCACCGGGTGGTTCCATAAGGGGGACGCGTTGATGCCCAGCAGGGAGGTAAGTATGCCGGGGCAATCCATGTTCACGCCGCAGGTCTCGTCTACCACTTTCACCTGGTCCCCCCGCAGTACCGCCACATTGGTAAATTTGCCCAAACCCGCGGCACGGCGGTGTTTTACTACCAGCAGGCCCGGTTCGGACACATCCAGCACAAAACAGAAGTTGGGGAGCTGGATGGTGGTGCCCCAGATGTAAAGCCCTTCTTCATCGTGCCATATGCCGATGTGCACACCGGGGCGTTCAACGCCCGGGGCCAGCTTGGTAAGGGCTTTGGCGGTAAGGGGAATGCGGAACTCGAACAGCAGCGGTTTGCCCGCCTGCGATGGGTGCAGGAAGGCCATGGATATGCGCGGGGGAATGCCTTCTTCCCGCCGCAGGCTGGCCCAGAAGGCCACGTCTATCATCAGCTCAATATGTTCCCTGCCGGGCACGGTGGCCAGTTCTTCCTCACCGTTCTCCCGGCCCGTTTGCAGGTGCCTGGTAAAATGTGCTTCAATATCGGCAGATACTTTTTGTGCTGCCTGGTATGTGGCGGTATTGGTCCATTCCATAAACTTGATCGCGTTTGCATATCCGTTTCACGGATCAACAATAGTGCTGCATGCGAATTTAGACTTTTTCATAGGATAACCCGGATTTCAGGCAAAGATGTTTTATCTTGTCTGAACGTCTGCATGTCCGCTCATGAAAAGTGTTTTCTGCCTGTTGAGTTGTATCCTGTTCCTTTACGGATCTGCCCCCGCCCAGTTACAGCAGCCTTACATCCTGAATGGCGCTGCCACGCAGCGGACGTGTAATTGTTATGTGCTGACGGAAGATGTGCAGAACACCAGCGGCACCGTCTGGAACAAGAACAAGATAGACCTCTCCCGATCTTTCAATTATGTATTTGATGTGAACCTGGGCTGCAAAGACGGCAGCGGGGCGGACGGTATCGGCTTCATTCTGCAAACCGAGGGCACCAACCTGGGCGCTACCGGGCAGGGCCTGGGTTTTGCGGGCATCTCCCCATCGCTGGGCATTTTGATAGACACTTACCAGAATAACGGGGAGAACGATCCCCCCTGGGACCACCTGGCTATCCAGATGAACGGCATCTCCGACCACCTTGCGCCGGAAAACCTGGCCGGCCCGGTGATGCTGGTGGAAGGCAACCAGAATATTGAAGATTGCAACTGGCACCTGTTCCGCGTTAAATGGGACGCGGCCACCCATACGCTGGAAGTGAGCGTAGACGGGGAGGTGCGGCTTACCGTGCAAAAGGATATTGTGCAGGATATTTTCGGCAACGACCCGCTGGTGTATTGGGGCTTTGCCGGCTCTACCGGCGGCTCTTCCAACGTGCAGCAGTTCTGCGCGGCGCTGCGGCCGGACTATGCGTTTGACGGCGGGCAGATACTGTGCGACGGTACGCCGGTGAAATTCGTTGACAATTCCAGCTCCTTCGGCGTGATCACCCGCCGCCGCTGGGACCTCGGGGACGGCACCATTTCTTCAGACGCCCAGCCGGCCCCGCATCTTTACGCCGCTCCCGGTTTGTATGATGTGAAGCTGGTGATAGAAGACAACAGCGGCTGTATTTCCGATACGCTGAGAAGCACCGTTACCATTGGTTCTTACCCCGTGGCGGATTTTACGCCGGGGCAGCTGTGCCTGGGAGACCCGCAGCAAATGAAAGATGCTTCCGCCGTGAGCGTGGGCACCCTGGAAACATGGCGCTGGAACTGGGGCAACGGCCAAACGGCCGCGGCGCAGCACCCCGTTGCGCCATACACAACCCCGGGAGACTACCCCGTGGAGCTGGAAGTGGTGAGCAAGGAAGGCTGCGCGGGCAAGGTGAACAAGCTGCTGCGCGTTTTCCCTTCTCCCGTTGTCAGCGCGCACGCCCGTAATGTATGCATCGGTGACGCGGTGGAGTTCAATGGGGTCAATGAAACGCCCGCCATTGCCATAGCGGAATGGTACTGGGCCTTTGAGGCAGGTGATACCTTGCGCAACCAGCATGTATCCTATACCTATGCGGCCGGCGGAAAACATGCCGCCCGGCTGCACGCCGTAAGCAGCAACGGTTGCGCGGCGGCGGCGGCAGACGCGCATGTTGCGGTAATAGACCTGCAGCTCTTTGCCGGCAGGGACACGCTGGTGGCCAAAGGCCAGCCCCTGCAGCTCAATGCCACCGCCAATGGAGAAGGCCTGCACTATACCTGGCAACCGGCCACGGGCCTCAGCAATCCCCATATTGCAGACCCCCTGGCGCAGCTGGAAAAAGACCAGGTATTCAGGGTAACGGTTACTTCTCCGGAGGGTTGCAGGGATGAAGACGATATTGCGGTAAAAGCATACACCGGCCCCGAATTTTATGTGCCTACCGCCTTTACGCCGAATAACGACGGGGTGAACGACCGCTTCCGGGTGGTAGCGCCGGGCGTGCCGCAACTGGACTTTTTCAGGGTGTGGGACCGCTGGGGCCGGGAAGTATTCACCACCCAATCCCTGGAACAGTATTGGGACGGTACGCTCAAAGGCCAGCCCGCCGCCATGGGCACATATGTGTGGATGGTGCAGGGCGTGGATTACCTGGGCCGCCGCTTCAGCCGCCAGGGTACGGTAACGCTGATACGGTAATGGCTCATTTTGCCGGGTGCTGCCACGGCTGCCGGTAAGGCCGCTGCAAGAGCGCGGTAGCTTCGCGGTCCCCTACAATGATCTTTTGAGTTGGGTCATACACCAGCGGCCGGCCGGTTTGCATGGAGAGGTTGGCAATAATGCAGCTGGCGGTGGAAATGTGGCCTTCTTCAATATCCGCTATGGGCCTGCCGTTTTTAGCAATGGCCTCCAGGAAGTTGACCATGTGCAGGCGGGTGGCGGGTGCCGCGTTCAGTTCTATACGGGGCTCATTTACATCTTCAGGGTATTTTTCTTTTTCGTACACCACGTCTTTATGGATCTTTTCGCCCTTGCCCTGCGGCACAAAATCGTACCGCATGGTGCTGGCCATAAGGGTGCCCTTGTCCCCAAAAATTTTCATGGCCCAGGGGTAATCCGGGTCAACCGGCGTGCCCCAGGTGCGGTGCTGCCACACGCAGGTAAGATCGTCATACTCGAACAGGGCGGTTTGCGTATCCGCAATGTTCGATTTGCCTTCTTTCTGCACGTAAATGCCGCCGGTAGAGCTGATGCGTTTGGGCCAGCCCAGTTGCAGCATCCAGCGGGCGGTATCCAGCATGTGAATGCACATATCTCCCATAATGCCGTTGCCGTATTCCATAAACGTACGCCACCAGCGGGTATGGGGCAACCCGTCGTACGGGCGGAGGGGCGCGGGGCCTGTCCACATTTCGTAGTCCAGGAAATCAGGCACTGCCTGCACCGCCGGGTTGCCGTTGGCGCGCATGTGGTAGTAGCAGCACAGTTCTACATGAGATACTTTGCCCAGCAGGCCGGCATCTATAATGTTCTTTTTGGCGTCTATAAGGTGGGGCGTGCTTTTGCGCTGGGTGCCTACCTGCACCACGCGGTTGTATTTGCGGGCGGCGGCCACCATGGCCTCACCTTCCAGCACGTCTACACTAATGGGTTTCTGCACGTACACATGCGCTCCGGCCTTCATGGCCTCAATGGCCTGCAGCGCGTGCCAGTGGTCCGGGGAGCCTATCAGCACAATGTCCAGTTCGTGCTCGGCCAGCATTTTCCGGTAATCGGCGTACAGCCGCGGCGTTTTGCCGGATTTCTGCCGTTTGCTCACCATGTCCCCGGCTTCTTTCAGCATGTTGCTGTCTACGTCGCAAAGCGCTATCACTTCTACCGGCGCTATCTGTATCAGGCGGAACAGGTCGCTTTTACCGTACCAGCCGGCGCCGATGAGGCCTACCCGCAGGGTTTTGGCGGGATGCAGGAAATCCAGCGCGTGCGCGCCTAAGGAAGAAAGCACAAGGGAAGCAGTGGCGCCTTTGAGAAAGTGGCGGCGGTTGATGTTGAACTGTGTCATGACATGGAATTGTTCTCTAAAATACAAAAGTTAATGAACGAAGGGAATAAAAAAGAAAGGCGCGCCGGTTGAGCGGCACGCCTTTTTTCTTGCCCATGCATCACACGTTATTCAGGAATGTTGTCCAGGGGCGGGCGGTTGCCTTCATACCCCACATATCCCTTATTCTGATTAATGATGCCGTAAGTATTGCCCTGTATGGAGTTGGAGGGCACAGGCCAGAGCACGTGATACGGGCTGATGGTGTATTTGTCACCATGGTTGGTCACAGTGCCATTCCTGTAAAAGTTGTTCTTCTCCATCACACGGTCATAAAAGAAGTTATTATCGGAAAAATTCTCCAGCGTATATACTTTCCCGTTGTAGGCGGCTTTGCCGGTTTTGGCAAAAATGTAGGAAATACGGGTCAGCTCCGTTTTGCGGGGCTCTTCGTAAAACAGCTCCCTGGCCCTTTCATCCAGTATGGCGCCGATGTTCACTTCTGCCGCTGTAATGGGGGCGCACAGGGCGCGCTCGCGCACCTGGTTGATGTCTGCCGCGGCGGCAGCCGGGTCATCTTTCCAGTAGTAGGCTTCCGCGCGCAGCAGGTAGGTTTCCGCCAGGCGGAACATGTACCAGTCGGAGTGGCCGCCCTGCATGGGGGAGTTTTCCGTGTCTGGTATGAACACCTTGTAATGCGGCCAGCCAAACCAGCAGCGGATGGTGTCTGTACAGAGGAGGCCGCCGCTGGCATTGCGCATTTGCAGCGGTTTCAGGTAGTAAGCGTCGTTATTGTTCTTGAGGCCAGGCTCATTGTATACCAGGTCTTCCATGGTCATCCAGTTGCCTTTGGCGTGCCGCAGGTCGTTAGGGTCCGTCCACAGCTCAAACTGGCTGTAGTTGGTGGGCCTGCAACGGCCAATACCGCGCCCGTACAGGTTGGATTGTATGAACTCCGGGTTCACGTTGTCATTGGTGCCCTTGCGGCCGGAGGGCGTGTTGATGTTGGTGCCCCAATAAGGCACCGCCTGCCGCATGATGCGCATGCCGCCGTCGTAACCGCCATCTCCGAACCGGTCAACGATCATGAAGATGCCTTCCTTGTTTTCTCCCAATGATTTGTTCTCCGGGCGGTGCAAATCCCAGATCACGTTCTTTTTGGTAGCGCCAAAGGGCTGTTTCATCAACGCATAGGCCCCGCCGTTAATGATGGCGCTGGCGCTGGCAATGGCTTCGTCAAATTTGCCCAGGGCCAGGTTTACCTTGGTGAGCAGGTGCAGCACGGCGCCTTTGGTCACTTCGCCGCGGGCTACGTTATCCTGCAGCCAGTCTTTGGCGGAATCCAGGTCTTTTTTGATGTATTCCAGTATCACATCGCGTTTGGTGGAGTAGAACTCCAGCTGCGGCGCGTTGATCTCTTTCATGAGGGCCGGCACATCCCCGAACTGGTGGGTGAGCCGGTAGTAGCGCAGCGCGCGGTGAAAGTAGGCGGCGCCCAGTATGGCGTTGCGTTCTGCCTGGGAACTGTATTGGGCATTGTCTATACGCTCAATAACGGTATTGGCGTATTTGATGCCTTTATAGCCTTCGTTCCAGTAGTAATAGATGCGGGCGCGGTCTGCATTGTTGAAGTTGGCGCCGTCTGGCGTAATGAGCAGGTTGAGGTCTTGCGCCGGGCCGCTTTTGTCTGTAGTGCCTTCTACTGTTACTTCGGAAAAGACCATTTCCGTCAATATGGGCGGGTTGTCCCCATAATATTCAATTCTTGCGTTACGCGCGCAGGCCACCAGCGCTGCCTTCATGGAGGCGGCGTCTGTATAGGTGAGGTCCGGCTCGTAAAAAGACAGGGGCTCCGGCTTCAGCCATTCCTTGTTACAGGCCCCTGTTCCGTATATGGTCACTGCCAGCAGGGCAGCTATAAGTATCTTTTTCATATCAGATTCCTTTGTTTAAGCAATTAGAACGTCACGTTTAAACCCAGTGTATAATTCCGTGCCGGCGGGTTGTTGGCGGTGTAGGCGTACTCGGCGTCCCAGAAATGCCAGTCAGGCTGGTACATGGCCACGTTGCTGATGTTGCCGTAGAGCTTGAAAGATGCTATGCCGAAGCGTTCCAGCAGGTTGCCGGGAATGGTGTAGGCCAGCGCCAATGTACTGAGGCGGATGAAAGAGGCTTTCCGGTATACGTCAAAATTGATGCTGCCGTTGTTGGAGAACAGCCGCGCATGATCGTTGAGCGGGTTCTCCGGCGTCCAGTACGGGGTGATGTAGGAGTTCTGACGGTCTATGAAACCGGAGTTGTTCTTGGCAATGTTGTACCGTTCTTTCTGGCCCCAGTTGGAATAGAACATGAAAGACAGCTCAAAGTTGCGGTAAGCAAAATCGTTCCGCAGCGTCCACTGGAAGCGGGGCGTTCTGTAACCCTGGAATATCTTGTCCTTGTCGGAGAACTTGCCGTCTCCGTCCGTGTCCTGCAGCTTGTAGTCACCGGGCTTTACGCCAAATTTGGCGGCCTCGGCGGCTTCATCCTGCTGCCAGATGCCCAGTATTTTCATGTCCCAGATCTCGTCCATATCATGGCCAATGAAGAGCTTGTTGGCCACGTCATCCCTTTCTTCCCGGCCAATCACCTTGCCGTTTGCGTCCTTGATGTCTACCTCGCCGTACAGGTGTACGATCTTGTTGCGGTTCAGGGTGAAATTGAGGCCGGTGCGCCAGCTGAAGCCGTTCTTGTTGCTGATGTTCACGCTGTTGAGGCTGATCTCCACGCCCTTGTTCTGCACTTCGCCCAGGTTGTCCATCACGTTGAAGAAGCCTGTTACATCAGGCAGGGTGCGCAGTATCAGCAGGTCTTTGGTCACCTTGTTGTATACGTCTATGGAGCCGCTCAGCCGGTTGTCCAGCACGGCAAAGTCCAGCCCCACGTTGTAAGAGGTGCTCTTTTCCCATTTCAGGTTGGGATTGGCCATGCGGTTCACATAGAGTTGAGATACCAGTACCACGGTGCCGTTGGGCATTACGTACTGGTACTTGCCGGTGTTGAGGTCAGACAGGGCCAGGTAACGGCCAATGTCCCGGTTGCCGTTCACGCCGTAGGAAACGCGCAGTTTGCCGTGGTTGAGCCAGGGGGCGTTCACAAAGCTCTCTTTGGAAAACACCCAGCCAAAGCCGATGGCGGGGAAGTTGGCGCGCGGGTTGCGCTGCCCGAAGGCGGAATAGCCGTCTCTGCGGATGGAGGCCGTGAGCAAATACTTTTGCATGAAGCCGTAGTTGAGGCGGGCCATCAAGGCATCCCCGGTACTGATGGAGTCCGAGCTGGAAATAACGGGCTTGATGCCGGAGCCGATGTTGTGCCAGCTCAGGTTATCATTCGGGTCAAAGCCTTCGTTCTCCATCTGGTTGCGCCAGCTCTGGAACTTTTCCGCGTTCATGAGCAGGGTCACGTCAAAATCGTGCTCGCCAAAAGTTTTGTTCCAGCGCAGCAGGTTGTCTATCTGCCAGTTGTAGGTGGTCATTTCCCTTCTGACCGCGTAACCCTTGCGGGCCGCGTAGCGGAAGTCCTTGGCGGAGTTGGCGTTGAAGTAGCGCTGAAACTCGAAGTTGGGCGTAAAGTTTACCTGGTAAGAGAACCCGGCCGGCAGGTCTCCCTTGAGGTACAGCGAGCCGAAGAGGGTGTTGAATTTCTGCAGGCGTTTGGTGTAGGCGTTGTTGAGGAACGGGTTGGTGTTGTTGCCCACGTCGTCGTTAGGGCTGTCTCGGAGGGTTACGCCATCATCCTTGTATTTTTCACCCCAGGGGGATGCGTTGATCATTTGCCCCCAGTCTACCGGCACCTGGCTTTCATCCCTGTCCGCAAATTGCATGTTCACGCCTACCACGGCCCAGCTCGCTGCCTTGGCCTCTACGTTGATGCGTGTTCTGAAGGTCTCATATTTGTCTCCCACTATAAAACCTTCGTTGTTCATGTAGCCCGCGCTGATGTAGTAGGAGATGTCGTCTTTCCGGCCGGAAATGCTCACGGTATGGTCGTGCCGGAGGCCGTTCTGCCACATCATGTTGTACCAGTCCGTTTGTTTGCCCGCGCGGTAGTTCTTTACTTCCACGGGGAATACTTTCAGGCGCGTCATCCAGATGTCTATGGGGTCTCCCTGCGAATTGTCGTACGCCTTCCACTGGTCTATGGTAATGTCTGACGGCAGCGTATTAGGGTCATCAAACTGGTAAGGCTTGGCGTTCACGTTGGTACTTTTCATCACGTCCGTACGCCACCGGAGAAATCCCGGGCCATCGTACAAAGGCTGGTCCATGGCCAGGGTAGATACGCCCACATTGGAGTTCAGGGTAATGGTGGGTTTGGCCTTGCTGCCTCTTTTGGTGGTGATGAGTATTACGCCCTTGGCGGATTTGGCGCCGTATACAGCGGCCGCGCTGGCGTCTTTCAATACGTCTATGGTCTGGATATCGTTCGGGTTGATGTCTGCCAGCGCGCCGGGGTAGATCACGCCGTCCAGCACAATGAGCGGGGAGAGGCCCGCGTTGATGGACGATTTGCCTCTTATGATCAGGTCACCGCCGCCCTTGGCGGAGTTGGAGCCCGTTACGTTCAGGCCGGCAATATTGCCCCGCAGCGCGTCCTGCACGCTGGTAGGGTTCTCGTTTTCCAGCTTGGTGACCTGCACCTGCGATACGGAGCCGGTCACATCACTCTTTTTACGCGTGCCATAGCCTACTACCACCAGTTGCTCCAGCTCTGTGGCATTTTCTTTCATGGTGATATTCAGCGGGCTGGCGCCGGCCTTTACCTTGATGGTCTGGTAGCCTATAAAAGAGAACGCCAGCGTGGCGCCGGGCGGCACATCGTTCAGCAGGAACTTGCCGCCTGCATCTGTGGCGGTGCCCCTGTTGGTGCCTTCTATCACCACGGTTACGCCAGGTACGGGCTTGCCGGCTATGTCCAGTACAGTGCCGCTTACCTTGCGGTCCTGCGCCAGCGCGGCCTGTTGAAGCAGGAGCAGGAAGGCCAGCGTAAAACAGGCTGTAAGAAAATTCAGCAGCCTGTTGCTGATAAGAGTAGTCATTGTAGATCAGTTTTACGATTTAGAAAATGGAATTGTTATGTTATCTGTTTGCTGACGTGGAACGGCACAGGGCATACCTTTCCCGGTACCGGAAAAAATCATTTTTTACGATTTGAAAAATGGAACGTTTACGATATGATGTGTACGGGTGTCAGGCCGGGCCGGGCACAAGTAGCCCCGTACCGGAAAAATTGGTCATTGCGGAACAGTTTTTACGATTCAGAAAATGGAATTTTTGCACGATATGTACTGTTGTTACACGGGGCCGGCGCAGCCCGCCTCTTACCGGGAATACCGCTCCTGCGGCTGTTCCGGAGCCCGGAACAGATCCCTGCTGTTATTCACTGTGCGCGCCCGGCAGACTTAGCTCCAGTCTCGGTGCCTGCCGGAAAAGGTCATCAATAGTTAAGTTTTTTCGATTTAGAAAATGGATACGTTTTTTAGTTGTGTTACGGGTAAAATGAAGTTTTAAAAGATCTGGTTACAGTTGAAAAATGACGTGAAATTTTATCGCTGGCAATATATGAATTGCAATCGATTTACAGGAGAAAAAATCCATTTACAACGTTTGAAATAGTTTTTGTAATATGATGCCATGAAAAAGGGTGTAACCATCAAGGATATAGCAAAGAAACTGCATATGTCTGTTTCAACGGTATCCAAGGCGCTGAACAACGACCCGTCTATCAGCGCCCTCACCAGCGAGCGGGTGAAGGCACTGGCCCTGGAGCTGAACTATGTGCCCAATGAGGCGGCGCGGCACTTCAAGCTCAGCAAAACTTTTACGCTGGGGCTGATCATACCGGACATACTGGACCAGTACTATGCCTTTGCTATTAACGGTGTGGAAGCGGTGGCGGAGCAGCGGGGCTACCATGTTATATTATCGCAGTCTCATGAAGATGTGGAGACCGAACAGAAGATAGTGGACGTAATGGTGCGCCATAGGGTAGACGGGGTGATCGTGTCCATCACCAAAAACACGTCAGACATGCAGCCTTTCCTGAAACTGCTGTCTATGGGCATACCGGTGGTATGCATCGGGCGGGAGCCGAAGGGGGCGCAATTCGATTTTGTATCGTCCAACAACCGGGAGGGCGGCTTAGCGGCCACAGACTTCCTGGTTAATAAAGGGCACCGGCATATTGCCCACCTGATGGGGCCGCAGGGCATGCGCACCAGCCAGGCCCGCTATGAAGGGTACCGGGCCGCACTGGAGGCCCGCAACATCCCTTACCGCCCGGAACTGGTGCAGGCGGTAGACCTTACGCCCGAAGGCACCTACAAGGCCATGGAGCGCCTGCTGCAGTTGGATGTACCACCCACAGGCATTTTTACTTTCAAGAACTATATTACGCTGGAGGCCATGCATTACCTCAAAACACAACAACCCGCGTTGCTGGGCAAAATACAGTTTACCGGCTTCGGCAACCTGCCCATCCTGCATTACCTTGACCACAAGCCGCTGGCCTCCATAGAAGAAAGCTCGTTCGAAATAGGGGAAGAAGCCGCCCGGATGCTGTTTGACCGGCTGGCGGAAGGGGATACGGGAGAAGCTCTGCAATACCGCAGCAGGCAACTGCCCTGCAGGTTGGTGGAGCATGGCGGATGAGCCGGCTTACCGGTAGATCCACAATAATACCGGCCTGGCCGCCCTGTCAATGTAAGGCTGCAGCCTGGCAAAATAGGCGGGGTTGAGGGTAGGGCAACCGTCGCTGCGGCAAATGCCTTCGTTCACTTCCACGGCCGGTACGCACGCATGTGCATGCAGCACCACAAAACGTTCAAAGGCCTTGTTGTTGGAGGCTTCCAGCCCATGCAGCTTGTAGGCCGTGCCAAACCGGCCGGTATATTTGGCGCCAATGCGGTAGATGCCGGGAGAGGAGCAGCGGCTGCCGGGCTCGTTGGAGAAAGCCACCGCTTCCGTTCTGAAATCAGGCCCCTGCCCGTGCGTGACCAGCGAGCGGCTGAGGATGCTGTCTTTTTCCAGGTCATACAACACAAAACGCCGCCGCCCCGAAAACACGCTGAAGTCTACAAAACAGGCATAGCGGGTATTGTAGCGGCCATCCGCGGCAAACGCCTTTAAACGGGCGGCCTTTTGCCGCAGCCTGTTCTCATCCAGGGGAGCGGGCGGGGCGGGCGCGCTTTCTTTTTCACGCGGCGCCTTCCGCGAGGCGGGCTTTTTTTCACGGCAGGCCGTTAGCAGGCATACGGCGGATATGAATATGATAGATCTGGCGGACATGTTGTAAAGATGTAAATATTTTTGTTTTCCATAAACTTCCGCGGTACCGTGTACACCCCGGCGTTTTCGCTTTAAATATTACATTTGCGCTTGCGATTGATCAGACATGAAAGTATGTATTGCAGAAAAGCCCAGCGTGGCAAGAGATATAGCTGAAGTACTGGGCGCAAGGCAGCGGAAAGACGGCTATTACGAAGGCAACGGGTACCAGGTTACCTGGACCTTCGGGCATTTCTGCACCCTGAAAGAGCCGCATGATTATGTGGCGGGCTGGAAAACCTGGAGCCTGGCAGACCTCCCCATCATTCCCCAGCATTTCGGCATCAAACTGATAGACAATACAGGCGTTCAAAAACAATTCAGGGTGATCGAAACGCTCGTGCACCAGTGCGAGGAAGTGATCAACTGCGGTGACGCCGGGCAGGAAGGGGAATTGATACAGCGCTGGGTGCTGCTGAAAGCCAGGTGCCCCGCCCCGGTGAAACGGCTGTGGATATCTTCTCTCACGGAAGAGGCCATACGCGAAGGTTTTGGCAAATTGAAAGATGCCGCGCAGTATGACAACCTCTATGCCGCCGGCAGCGCCCGCGCTATTGGGGACTGGCTGCTGGGCATGAACGCCACCCGCCTGTTCACCAAAAAGTTCGGGGACGGCAAGGCCGTACTGTCCATCGGCCGCGTGCAAACACCTACGCTGGCCATGATAGTGGCCCGGCAGAAAGAGATCAACGCCTTTGTGTCTGAAGAATACTGGGAGCTGAAAACCATTTACCGCAAAACGGAATTTACCGCCGCTATAGACCGCATCAAGCAGCCCGAGCGCGCCGGCAAGGGCCTGGAATACCTGAAAGGGCATCTCTTCGAGATCACCAGCTTTGAACGGAAAGAAGGCAAGGAAGGCAATCCCCGCCTGTTTGACCTCACGGCCCTGCAGGTGGAGGCGAACAAAAAATATGCTTTTTCCGCGGATGATACGCTGAAGCACATCCAGAACCTCTATGAGAAAAAGCTGGTGACCTACCCGCGGGTAGACACCACTTACCTTTCTGAAGACCTGCATCCCAAAATAGCCGGTATCCTGCAGGACATGACGCCGTACAAGGCCCTCATTGCGCCGTTGCTCACCCAGCCCATCCCCAAGCTCAAGACCGTGTTTGATGATAAGAAGGTGACAGACCACCATGCCATCATCCCCACGGGCATGTACCCTGAAAACCTGCCGCTGGACGAAAAGCGGGTGTACGACCTGGTGGCGCGCCGTTTTATTGCAGCATTTTACCCCGAGTGTAAAATTGCCAACACCACCGTGCTGGGCCAGGTAGGCCAGGTGGAATTTAAAGCTACGGGCAAGCAGATACTGGAGCCGGGCTGGAAGGAAGTATACGCCAACGATGCGCCCGCGCAGAAAGAGGGCGAAGAGGAGGAAGAAAAGGAAAAGATACTCCCGGTGTTTGAGGTGGGGGAAAGCGGCCCCCACGAGCCGCGCATTCACAAGGGGAAAACCACGCCGCCCAAACCCTTCACCGAAGCCACATTGCTGCGCGCCATGGAAACGGCCGGCAAGCAGGTGGAAGATGAGGAGATGCGGGAACTGCTGAAAGACAACGGCATTGGCCGCCCCTCCACCCGCGCCAATATTATTGAAACGCTGTTCCGCAGAAAATACATCGAGAAAAAGAAGAAGAACATATTTGCCACCCAAACCGGCATGGACCTGATAGACACCATCCAGAACGAGCTGCTGAAAAGCCCCGAGCTGACAGGCAACTGGGAGCGCAAGCTCCGCCTCATAGAAAAAGGGGAATACGCCATGGACACGTTCAGGCAGGAGCTGGTGCAAATGGTGGCGGAGCTGACGCACGAAGTGAAGAACAACGCCGGTAAAACCATTTCCCTGGCAGCGGAAAAACCCGCCGCGCCGGTAAAGGAAGAAAAGGAAAAAACACCCCGCAAATCCCCGGAAGAAATGCAGTGCCCCAAATGCAAGGCCCACCTGTTGAAAAAAGGGAACACCGCTTACGGCTGCGCCAATTTTGCTGCATGCGGGTTCAAGATACCGTTTGAGGCATTCGGAAAAAAACTCACCGAAAAGCAGGTGACAGACCTGGTGTCCAAAGGCAAAACCGGTAAAATAAAAGGATTAAAGCTGGCGGATGCGGAAACAGAAGGGAAGCTGGTGCTGGATGCGGCGTTTAACCTGGTGGTGGAGCAAGGGTAAGCAATAGCGGCAAAAATGGTTTACCGGCAGCTGATGGCGGCAGGGCTGCTTCTTGGCGCCCACCCGGGGAACGTGTTCGTGTTTCGCTTGTTGCCTGCATCTACTCCGGAAATCCCAAATTGCCCTGTGTCACAGCCGTCTGTTGCCGCTTTCGCGCTTTGCGGCCTGTATTGTAGGCCTGTAATGCCTGCGTAAGCGTTTCCCGCCGGTCTGGCAATTGCATTGCGGCGGCAGCCTGCGCGGCAGTGCCCCGCCATTTCCCGTCCACCTCAAACACCTTTGATGCTCCGTACCGCGATGCTACTGTTATTTCCACGCCGCAGGCATAGTGGTTAAAAAGTTCCTGTACCAGTTCCGGAGAGTTATTGTCCCGGGAGAGATGGGAGAGCAGCAGCAGTTGCAGGGTGGCGGGCCGGCAGGTGTTGAACAGCTCCAGCGCCTGCAGGTTGGAAAGGTGCCCCTTTCCGCCGCGGATGCGGTTTTTCAGGTAAATAGGGTACCGGCCGTTTTCCAGCATGTCAGGATCATAATTGGCTTCCAGGAAAGCCGCGTGGCAAAGTGAAAAATGATGCGCCAGCTGTTCGCAGGGCGCGCCAATGTCTGTGAAAATGCCGATGCGCACGTTGTTGCAGCTTACAACAAAACTGTGCGGGTCCGCGGCATCGTGATGTTTGGTGAAAGGCGTTACGTGCAAGCTGCCAATGGTAACAGGCTCCAGCGCCCTGAAGGGAATGCCGCCCAGGGCCATGCCGCTGTGCTGCAGGGTGGCGGCGGTAATGTACACCGGCAGGCGGTACTTTTTAGCCAGCACCGGAATGCCCCGGATGTGGTCTATATGTTCATGAGATACGAACACGGCCTTCACGCGCGCCATGTCCAGCCCCAGCTGCTGCATACGGCGCTCTGTTTCCCGGCAGGAAATGCCCGCGTCTACCAGCACCGCCTCCGTGGCGTTGCCGATATAATAACAGTTTCCGTTACTGCCTGAATTAAGCGATGCTATGAATAATGACATGGGTACTGCAAAGAAACTTGATTTCTACCATTATGGCTACAATTATTTGTTCTCATTTGAGAACTTTGATCGTTGTTTGAAAAATTTGTGTACATTTGTGAAGCGTTAACCCAAGCGTGTCCATGAATAATTTTGAACATGAATAATCAAAACATGCGAATCATTTCAAGACCACCCATTATTGAATTTGGGAAAAAACATCCATTGTCGGTGATTGGATTAAATGACTGGCACAAAAAAACAAGGAGGGCGGAGTGGAGAGATTTTGGCGAGGTGAAGCAGACCTTCAATTCCTGTGACTATATCGGGAGTGACCGGTATGTGTTCAACATTGGCGGAAACAGGGACCGGCTGGTTGCCATGATCAATTTCAGAAAGAGCACGTTGTATGTGCGGGGCGTTTTAACACATGCACAGTACGATGAGCATGGGCGGAGGGGAACATTAATCACTTTGTAGTGCTATTTAACATGAAAAAGACCATCAAAAACAAGCAGGAGTACTTCCTCGCCATGGCGGCCATGGAGCCGTTACTGGCAAAGGGGTTTGACAAGCTGAGCCCCGAAGAGGAAAAAAAGCTCGATCAGCTGACCGATGCGGTGGAGGAGTGGGAAACCAAAGAATACCCTTTACCGGTCAACCCGGATTTTGTGGCCATTCTTGAACATTTAATGCAGACCAGGGGCTATAACCAGACGGAGCTTTCCCATGAGCTGGATATATCCAAGTCCCAATTATCAGGCATACTGGGGCGCAGCAAATACCCCAATGTAGATCTGCTGGTCAACCTGCACCAGCGGTTCCGGATAGACGGCAACATCCTTCTGCAGAGCCTGTCCCCGCGGTAGGCGGCTGCGTTAATTTACATCGTACGGAATGTGTACCAGCATTTCAATTTTCCCTTCGGGCAAGGCGCTGATCTCGAAGCGCCCGTCGTGCAGCTCCGCCACGTAGGCTATCAGGCTGCAGATGCGCTGGTCAAGGTAGGCCTGCAGGTTGTCTTGCTGGAAAGTTTTGATGGAAGATGAGAGGGAATGATCGTTGGCATTGGCGAGGTATACGCCTTTCAGCTCAAAGTAATCCTTTTCAAAAGTGATGGTGAGGCGGGGCTGCTCCTGCGGCTGGCTGTTGCGCTGCATGCGGAAAAGCAGGTTCAGCAGCAATTGCCTGATCAGGAACTCGTCTACATACGCCACCTCACGGCTGCTGTTCACGCTGTACTGTACCCAGTGCGCAAACAACGGGGCATACCTGTCATCTTCCACTACATTTTTCAGTAGCAGGGCAATTTTGGCGGGCGTCCGCTTGGAAGAAAGGGATTTGTTCAGAATATGTTGAATGATGCGTACATTCTGTAAAAGAAACTCCAGTTCAATCACCTGCGATTTGATGGCACCCGCCTGCCGGTTGATCTTTTCCCCGGTTTTTTCCGTATTGAACTGCCCTGAACCATAAAGTTCGATCAACTCAACGCTGGACAAAATACCGGAAAGAATAGACCTGATTTCATGGAACACATCTTCGATAAGCCCCTTGTTTTCAGGAAACTTACTTGCTCCCGTTGAAGAAGAAATCATTATGCAACCCTTGTTTTGTATTCAGTTTTATTTTGGATACGGCCATGCCGTTGTTAACGTGCTTTTTAAAATTACAATTTTTTGACTATAACAATTCATTTTTTATAAACCCGCCGGCCAGCTTTGCCCGGAGGGAAGCGTCCAGGGGTTTCCCCGCCAGTACGTTCATGTGCCGCTGGTGGTGCAGGTCTGTACCGGTAAACTCCACCAGGCCTGCTTCCAGGAGCTGCAGGGCCATTTTTTGCACCCGGCTGCCGTAATACCCGTAGAGGGAGAGAATGTTCAGCTGGAGGTGAACGCCCGCCTCCTGCAATTCCCGATAAAAGTCCAGGTCCCCGTGCAGGTACATGTACCGCTCCGGGTGCGCCAGTATAGGCTCATAGCCGGCCATTTTCAGGTTGAAGAAAATGGTGCGGTAGTTCATGGGCATGGCCACAAAGGAGAACTCTACCAGCACATATTGCCCGTTGATGGTCAGCAGCGGTTCCCGCCCTTCCAGGAGGGACTCAAAATAATCGTCCATCAGGTATTCCGCCGCCGCGTCCAGCTCCACGTCTATGCCAGCCGCTTCCACCGCCTTGCGCAGGTTGTCCAGCGCGGGCAGAATGGTGCCGGCATCATTGTTATGTATGCCGGACATGATATGCGGCGTGGTGATCAGCTTGGTATACCCCAGCGCGCGCAGCTGCCTGATGAGCGAAAGGGAATCTTCCAGCGTTTTGGCCCCGTCGTCCAGGCCGGGGAGCAGGTGCGAGTGCATGTCCTGCCGGTACATCTCAAAATGCATTTTTTTCTCCTCTTATGGTGTTAGACACCGTTAAAAATATGATCTTCAGATCAAGGAAGATAGACCAGTTTTCCATATACCAGATATCGTGCTCCACCCGTTTGCGCAGGTGGCTCTCTTCCGTGATCTCTCCGCGGAAACCGTTTACCTGCGCCCATCCGCTGATGCCTGGTTTCAGGTAGTGGCGTATCATGTACTGCTGGATGATGCGGGAATATTCTTCCGTATGCTTCAGCATGTGCGGGCGCGGCCCTATTACAGACATGTCTCCCGTCAGCACGTTCAGGAACTGGGGGATCTCATCCAGGTTGGTTTTGCGGAGAATGCGGCCTATGCGTGTGAAACGTTTGTCGTTACGGGTAGCCTGTTTTTCGTTGGCATCCCGGTTCACGTACATGCTGCGCAGCTTCAGGCAGCGGAAGGTCTTGTTGTTGCGCCCGGTGCGGTGCTGTATGAAAAACACCGGCCCCCGTGACTCAAGGCGTATCAGCAGCGCCAGCAGGGGAATGAGCCAGCTCAGCAGCAAAACGGTGACCAGCGAGGCAAATAAAATGTCGAAGAGCCGTTTGCGGATGCGGTTCGCAATGTCGTCAAGCGGTTCGGAACGCAGGGAAATAATGGGAATATCGTTATGATAGTCTACATAGATCTGCCGGTTCACGAACATTTTGAAATCCGGCACAAAACGGAAGTGAATGAAATGCTGCTCCGCCTCGTACGCCAGTTTATACAGGTACGGGTTCTGCTCCGGGGAAAGGGTGGAGTAGATCTCCCTGATGTTGTTGCTCTTGGCGTAGGGCACACAGTCTTTCAGGTTGCCTATTACCGGGTAATAAGACAGTTCCTGCACGTTGTTGTATTCTTCAAAGTAGCCTTCCAGCTTCAGGTTGCTTTTTTCGGCCAGCAGGTTGTCCGCCAGTTTTTTTGACATTTCGTTATACCCCAGTATCACCATTTTACGCTCAATGTCTTTGCTTTTGAGGATGGAGTTGGTGATCCACCAGAACAGGAGGCGGATGAGCACTACAGACACAATGAACAGCGCGCAGTACATCATCACAAAAAAGCGGGAGTACAGGTGCCCGTACAGGAAAAGAAAACCGAGCAGCAGCAGCAGGTATAACAGCACCGCATGTACGGTACGGCGGGCCATTCTTTCATAGGAAAGCTGCTGGCTGATCATGTTCAGGCCCATGGCGTACAGCGCTATGGCCCAGGCAATATTGGACGCGAGCAGGAAAGTGTCCGCTCCCTGGTGCTCCTGAAGGTCGTATTGCCGCAACCCCATGCCGGCCAGGAAAAAGAGGCCGTTCAGGCAAACGAAGTCCAGCACTATGATCTGTACGAGTATTATTTTAAGGTACCGGTTCAGCATACGGCAGCATTGATAATTTGTTCTTCAAATCGTTCCATTACGTTAGCAATAGACAAATGGTCTACGGCGTAAGACCGGGCATTGTCCCGGATGGCGGTGGTGTTCTGCTCCAGGGCCAGCCGTATGCCTTCACAAAGGGCGTTGGCATTTTCGGCTTCCACCAGCATGCCCATCTGGTATTTTGTGACCAGTTGGTGCAGGGTGGAGGAAGGGTTGGCGGTGATCACGGCCAGGCCTCCAACAGATAGTATGGTGGTGAGCTTGGAGGGCATCACCAGGTCAGACGCATTGGCTTTCTGGATCACCAGGTGTACGTCTGCCATATTGAGAAATTCGTTGAAAGACGCCGCCGGCTGCAGCGGCAGAAAGTATACCTGGCGCAGGTCCAGTTCCGCGGCCCGCAGCTGCAGCTTTTCCCGGTAGGGGCCGGAACCGCATATCACAAATTTTGCCTGCGGCATGTCCGCCATCATGCGCGCGGCGTGCAGGATGGCTTCCAGGCCCTGCTTTTCGCCGATTGCGCCTGAATACAGCACAATGCGGTCTGCGGGAGAAAAACCGTATGCCGCCTTGATCTGGTGCCGGTCCGGCAGGGGCCTGAACCGCTCTACATCTACCCAGTTGGGAAAGTATTTCACCCGCGCGGCCGTTTTACCGGCTATTTTCTGCATCATGCCGTCAGAAATACTGCTGACATGGTCTGCGCCTTTGAGGATGTAACGCTCCAGCCGCAGCATCATGCTGATCAGCCGGGGAGAACGTATCATGTCCAGGTCCCGCGCTGCTTCTATCTGGAGGTCTTGTATGTGGTAATGGAAAGCGGCCTTCCGCATTTTTTTGTACAGGAGGGCCAGCAGGCCCAGGTGAAAAGAAGGCGCCACTACGATCACCACGTCAAACCGCTTTTTCGGGATCAGCTGCAGCAGCTTTACCAGGGCGGAGCAGGCAAAGGAGGCTTCGAGCATCATCCTTTTTTTGCCGGAAGGCTCGCTGGGCACGTATTGTGGGCAACGGTGCACTTTCAGCCGGCCGCCGTTCATCTCTTCTTTCCTGTACCAGGATTTGTGGCTGCTGTACGGCTCCTGCACTTTCCATTGCGGGTAATAAGGGTAGGAGGTGATCACGGCACATTCATACCCCTTGTTGGCCAGCCATTCCATCATTTCGCCGTTATATTTTCCAATGCCGGTCGGCTCGGGCGCAAAGTTGCCGCCGATCAGCAGTATTCTTTTGCTCATATCTGTTCTGTTTTCATGTTCCGGGCGCGCACCGCGGAGGCGGGGTTGCCCGCGTAGATCTGCCAGGGGGCCAGGTTTTTATTGGCCACGGAATTGACGGTGAGAATGGCATGGGTGCCGCAATGCACGCCGGGGCATACCACGGAGCCGGCGCCTATCCACACGCCGTCTTCCAGCGTGATCTTTCCCAGGCGGTAAGGGAAATCGGCCAGCGTATAGTCATGGTTGCCGGTCAGCAGCAGGGCGCCCTGGGATACGCAGACGTTATTGCCGATGGTCACGTCTTCCAGGTTGTCTATCCATACGCTTTCACCTATCCAGCAATGGTCTCCTATCTGCAGACGCCATGGATTTTTGACCCGCACTTTCGTTTTGATGACAAGGCCTTTTCCCACCCTGGCGCCGAACAGCCGCAGCAGTTTCCGCTTGAGACCGTACGGCCAGGGAAAGGCGCTGTTGAAAATGTAATAGTTCACAAAATACCAGCTCAGCACTTTCCAGCGGGGGCCGGCGTTGTACCCGCCGGTAGTGAAGCGGGAGAGGTCTGTTCTCATACGTCAGATGGCGATGTTATAATCGGTTCTTAAAATTTCTTTCAGCCGTTCATGGCTGGTGTCCCCATTCAGCCGCGCCTCAAATTCCTTCACATTGATATCTACCAGCAACCGGTACCAGTAGCCCTGCATAAAGTGAAAAATGAAACCGCGGTACCCGTCAAGAAAACCGAAACGGATGAAGTAGCGGTAGCAGAAGTACAGCAGCGCCCGTGCGCCCGGCGGTATGGCGGCGTATACTTTCTCCTTGAAAAAACGTTTCCTTTTGGCCTGGGAGCCGGCACTGTCCAGCAGGCGCCGGTCCATGTCCATAAAGCGGTACTTCACGTTGAGGAGGTCTATCATTTCACGGATGGCGTAGTTGTTATGTTTGTTGACCCACCAGTGAATGGAATTGAGATTGTGGTCTACGATGTGCTCCTTCAGCAATTGTGTTTCGCCGCCGGAAAGCACAATGTGCTCGTCCATCCAGCGCTGCTCAATATGCCCTTTACCGTGGCGCCAGATGCGCAGCAGGGTATGCGGGTAAAAGCCGCCGAAGCGTATCCATTTGTTCTTGAACAGTACCTTGCGGCGGATGTACAGGCCGGTAACGTTTTCGGGCAGGCCGTTTAGTTTTTTGGCAATCTCCTGCACCAGTGGCGCTTCCAGATATTCGTCCGCGTCCATCCGCATCACCCAAGGGCTGCTGATGGGGCAGTTTTCCAGGCCCCACTGGAACTGGTCCGCGTAGTTCGTCCATTTGCGCTGGTACACCCTGGCGCCGTACTGTTCCGCAATGGCCACGGTATCGTCAGAGGAAAAGGAATCTACCAGGTATATTTCGCGGGCAACAGGCTGCAGGCTTTCCAGGCAGCGGGCTATATGTTTGGATTCATTATACGTCAGTATTATTACCGCTATGTTCATACGATCTGTTTTTTCTCCCTGAAATCACTGATGTTCCTGTACATTTCCACGTAGTCTCCGGCCAGTTTTGTTTCGTTAAAGTCTGCCTGTATGATGCGTGCGGCGGTCTGCCTGATGTTTTGCCGTTTGGCGTGGTCTTCGTAGGCGGCCTGCAGCTGGGCGGCCACTTCCTGCTCGCTTTGGATGCCGGTAAGCCAGCCCAGGCGTTTTTCCTGCACATAGCCGCTCAGGCCTACATGCTCGCTGACCAGTACCGGTGTGCCTACGGCCAGCGCTTCTACCACCACCACCGCAAAATTCTCGTTGTGGGAGGTGAGCGCAAAGAGGTCTATACCGGCCAGGAAGTCGAATTTTTCATCGCCCTTTTTCCAGCCTACCCATTCCACTTTGTCTTCCATGCCGCTGGCGCTGATCAGCCCGCGGAGTTGTTTTACATAGTTGTATTCCCCGGAGCCGGCAATCTGCAGCCGGTACGGGAAAGAAACGCCGGCCAGCGCCCTGAGCAGGATGTCAAGCCCCTTTTTAGGGTCTACCCTGGAGAGGAAGCCGATGGTGAATACATCATTGGTCCGGTCTTCCTGGTGAGCCGCGGGCAGCACGGGGAGGTCTACAATATTGTGGATGAGGCCGCCCCGCCATTGTTTGTTGATCTTCAGGCAGTCGTTCCACTCCACCAGGGACGTTACATGCAGGTACGTGCGGGACAGCAGGTGCCTGCCCAGCATATTGTGCAGTATTTTTTTCTTGAGCTGGTTCTTGTTGTTGAAAATATAGTCGCACAGCATGCCGCGGGGGCTGAACACGGGTTTCACACCCTTCAGCACGCAGATGAGCGATGCCCCGAAAATGAGGAAGCTCCACCACGAGTGGATATGTACGGTATCATACTGGCGTACGGTGGCCCAGGTCTCTTTCCAGAGGGCCGGGGATATGTGGGTATGGTCTTTGGTGATGCGTTTGAAATATTTTACCCGCACGCCGTCTACCATCACCGGTTTGTTCACCGGCACGTCCAGTTCTGCAGCGCCGTTGGCGGTGGTGGTATATACCGTAACGGAGTGGCCCAGTTGCACCAGGCTTTCGGCCAGCCGTGAAACAGATACAATGGGGCCACCGTAGATATAGGCGGGTTTGTAAGAAGGAACTATAAACAGGATATTCATAAGGGATTAAAATTTTGTGCCTTTATAGGTCATTTTCCGGTAAATGCCCCGGGCATTGACCAGTTTGGTGACCATTTCATAGAAATAACGGCCCAGCTTGCTGTTGGTAAGCGGCAGGCTGGCGGTCATGCGGTGGTGCTCGCTGATCATTTTGTCTGTTACGGAAATGGAAAAGGAGCCGCCATGCATGCGATACTCTCCCAGGGGGGCGGGTATATAGCCTTTTTTTACAGCGGGGTTGAGGCAGATAGAAAGCAGGAACTTGGAGTCCGCGGAGTATTTCATGGACTTGTCGAAGCCGCCGGCCCGCTCGTAGATCTCTCTTGTCCAGAATGCGCTTTGCTGCGCAAAAGGCACCCGGCGCAGGTGGCTGATGGCTTTCCAGCCCAGGTTCACGCCCTTGTAGGTATAGGCCACGGCGCCGGTTTCGGAAATGTAGTTCACGTCTCCGAACACCAGGTCGTAACCGCCCTTTTCAAATTTGCGCACCACTTTTTCCAGGGTGTAGGGCAGCAGCCGGTCATCTGCATTGATATAGCAGAGGTAACGGCCGCCGGCTGCCGCCATGCCTTTGCGCAGGGCGTCATACATGCCTTCGTCCTTTTCGGAGATGACGAGGTCTGCCGCCTGCGGGTGAGATTGTACGATCTGGAGCGTATTGTCTGTTGAGGCCCCGTCTACCACTATCAGCTCAAAATCCCGGAACGTTTGCCGGCGGAGGCTGTCAAGCGTGTCTTTGATATACGCTTCACCGTTATACACGGGCACTACCACGGAAATGATCTTTTTCATGTTTACTTTCTGAATTTTTTAATAACGGCGGGGTTGCCGGCTACAATGGCATACTCCGGCACGTCTTTGGTTACCACGGCGCCCGCGGCCACAATAGCGTGTGAGCCGATGGTGATGCCGGGCAGTATGATCACCCGGGTACCTATCCATACATCATCGCCTATCACTACAGGCTTGCGGGGCGTAGCGCCCTGCTCCCGCATGGGAATGTCTGTTCTGTCAAAATTGTGGCTGCCGGAAAGGATGGTCACTTCCGGGCCAAACATCACATCGTTGCCGATAATGGTATCGTTCCCGAACCACCCGCCGCAGTTGAGCCCGGAGTAATTGCCGATCACCACCTGCCTGCCACTGCCGAAGCGGGTATTGCGGCCTACCTTGATGTGTTTGCCGGCGCTCAGGAATATGCGAGAGGCCAGCCAGGTGCGGAAGGAGAGACAAAGCCCTCCAATGGGCCGCGGCGGGTCAGGCAGCCAGATGGCCACGCTGTAATAGAGATAGAGCAGAAAGCTCTTGTACAGCGAAATGTTGGAGCGCTTCAGGAAATACAGCGGATTATCGCGGTACATCTTCACCTTGCCGGTATCGTTGTCCCGTTTTTCTTCAAACAATTGTTGTTCCCCGATCATATGCAACCTTGTTTATTTGTTCTTTTAATTCGGCTACCTTCTCGTGCATGCGGTTGTTGATGCTGTCAAGCACACTGTCTTCAGACAGCGCAAAGTGCCTGATACCGCGCAGTTGCTCCATCAGTTCGTTCTTCAGCACGTTCCTCACCAGGAACTCCGCGTTTACGCGGTTGCCGGAGAGGTTCTTCAGCCATCCGTGCAGGAAAGACTTCCGGAAGAGCTTGATATGGGTGGTGTCTGTCCGTACCTGCTGCACAGACTGCTGCCAGTCCATCCATTTGAACCCGGATACGCCGCTGCCTTCGGTAACGGGTGTGGAAAGCACAAAGCGGCTCCACGGCACGCGCAATATGTCTGCAATGATAGCGCCGTGCATGGCCTCGGCTATTACCAGCTCCGAGGCGGCAATTTCTTCCAGGGTATGCTCAATGCCTTTTTCCGCGCCGGGAGAAATGAAATGAAAACCCAGTTGCCGGCATATGGCGGGCCAGTTCACATAGTCCAGCGAGCGGAAGTAGGGGATCACGCTGATCTTGTATTTTTTGGGCGTATGGCGGAGGCGTTCAAAGTCTGCCGTAAGGCCGAGCGCATATGCCGCATCGGCAATATGTTCGTGCTGGTGGTTGAAATAGGCGGCGGAAAGGGGGCCCCGGAGAAAACGCACGTCCCAGGTATCGTTGAACGAAAAGGTTTTGTACGTAAGGCGTACGCCGGTGCCGAACACTATTTTCCTTTTGCCGGCCAGGGGCTGGAATAGGGGAGAGTTATGGCAAAGAATAGAGCCGATGCCCACAAAAGCAGTGTCTGCGCCGGGATCATGCGGGCCGAAGAATTTCGGCCAGAGCCATGCGTTCAGATCGTCCCCGAAATTGCCTTTGGCATCTTTGTAATAAACGTATTCCATATAGAAGATCAGATAAGGCGGTTTTTAACGGTATTGAAGGGGCGGCAGCATGGCCGGCGGTTCCGGCTCAGGCGCTTCCCCGTATACAAAATCATAGTAGGTGCTCAGCAGTATGGCGCCGGTGGCCGGCACGCTGAAACGCAGGTGCTGGAAGGGCGAGAAGGCAAACGTCCAGATCAGGCCGATGGTCATTAGTACTATGACCGGGTATAGCGCTACTTCCTGCGCATTCCTGATCATGTAGAAGCCTACCTTCATGAGCAGCCCAAAAAGCAGCGCCACGGCCAGGAAGCCGCCCACGCCGCAGTTGATCCATGCGCCCATGAGTATGGAGTGGCTGGGTATCAGCTGGTCTTTGGCGTATGCTTTTTCCAGGTTCAGCTCTTCATCATGGAACATGAGCAGTATCTGGTAGTACTTAAGGGTGTGGTCTTTAGCCCAGGAGCCGTGGCCGAACACGGGCGCGTCCGCAATGGCGGTGGCGGCGGCAAAGGTTTCTCCACGGCCCGTCATCAGCAGCTCAAACGGGTTGTAAGGGTTTTCCAGCCGCTGCAGTTGCGCGCGGGCGTGCTCGCCGCCAAAATCGTTGGCCAGCACGGCGTCTACATAAAAGATGTAGGCCACCTGGAAGAAGCCCGCGGCCAGTATGGAGAACACGATCAGCTTGGCGCGGGTGATCACCAGGCCGCTGTTGAAAAAATAGATGATGATGGCGGAAATAAAGAACACCACCGCGGTGGAGCGCGAGTCAAAAGATACGCAGGTGAGCGCGTAGCCCAGCAATACCCCCAGTACCGCCTTGATGTTGCCCCTGCGGTAAAAGTACGCGCAGAGCAGGTATACCAGCGAAGACAGGATGGGCACCATCTTGAACTTGAAATAGCTCATGTCGGAATCCACAATGTCATCTGTATAAAAGATATTTCTGAGCATCACCATGCCCACGTACAGCAAGATGCCTTCGTAGCTGTTGAACAGCTTGAACAGTACAATGAAAGACAGGAGCGATACCAGTATGGAGGCCCATCCGCGGAAGTAGTCTGCCGGGGCGGTGCCCACCACAATATCTGTCACTACCTGGAAGAACAGCAGCAGCAGCAGGGCCATTACTATTTTCCGGAGGTAGGGGTAGGTGGTGAAATCCCGCCGGTCATACACAAACGGCGCCCAGAGCATGACCAGCACCTCACTTACCCGCATGGAGCCCACAAAGGATATGTTGACGGTACTGAGCAGCGAGTAGAGCGCTATTTTTATCTTATTGTACATCTGCGGTATAATTGATCACATGTTGCAGGCGCTGCCGGTTCACGGCGGCGCTGTATTCTTTCATGAAGTCGTGGCGGAGGGCATCGCCCCGCTGGCCGTCCCCGCTGAAGCCCAGGATGGCGTTCTTGAAATCGGGCGCGGTATCCGCCACAATGAAATGGCTGCTCCGCACGCCTTCCACGCCTCTTGAGGTGCTGATCACAGGGGTGTTGAGCGCCATGGCCTCCAGGCATTTGAGGCGGGTGCCGCTGCCGTGCAGCAGGGGAATGATCACGCCTTGCGCCCGGGCAATGTATTGTTTCACATCGTCTACCTTGCCGATGGCCTTGATGTTGTGCCATTCCGTACTGCCGGTGATGCGCTGCAACGCTTCCCGGGAGTGGCGGCCTACCAGCCACAGCTCAAACCTGCCGGCCAGGCGCGCGTCCCACACTTCCTGCACAAACCAGCGCAGCCCCTCAAAGTTCATGTACACGCTGAAATTGGCCGTCATCACCAGCAGGCGCTGCTGGCGGGTGTTGCCGGCCACGTACTCCCTCTCGTCCAGGAAGTTGGGTACAACAAACACTTTGTTGCCGGTGATGAATTGCTGGTGGTAATGCCGGTCCTGGTCACTGACCACCAGTACGGCGGCCGCGTGTTTGAAGAAACGGCGTTCGTGCCATTGCTCCAGGGCTACCAGTTGCAGCTTGCGTACACGCTGCAGCAGGTTGCCGGCCGGCAGCTGTTTGGATATTTCCGGCTGGGCGTTGTGGGTGCCCAGTATCACCCGTATGCTCCTGGCCCTGAAAAAGGGAATGTAGTGGCCTACGTACCCGTAGTCGAGAACGGCCAGGTCTATGCGATGGGCGTTGCAGATATCGCGGAAGTGTTTCATCACCACGGGCAGCTTCTTGAAATAGTGGCTGCCGGTAAGCCTTTCGCCAATGGTCAGCGGTGTTTTAGGGTGGGTGTAATATTGCACGTTCTCGAGGGCGTAGTTGTCCAGGTTAACCTGTTCTTCGTTCCTGATCACGGCAAACACCTGGTGCCCCAGTTCAGACAAAGACTTCAGCAGGTAGTAGCTTCGTATTTTTTCCCCGCCGTTTTGCGGGAAGGGTGAAATATTGGTAAAGAAAAGAATGTTCATCAGGCAGCTTTTTTTAAGGCGGCAAGCCGCGGGCTCACGCGTGACAATGTTTTTGCGAACACATCGTTGAGCTTGCCGGTTTCATAGGGCGTTAGTGCCAGCAGGCGGAGGCTGGCCAGCAGCGCGGCGGTGCTGACGCAACAGGTCAGCAGCAGGCGCGGCCAGCCGGGGCCCATTGCCATGGCCGGCAGCAGGGCTATGCAAAATGAAAGCAACGCGCAACTGACGGTGCGGGCCACCACGTTGTTCAGGAACGCGGCAACCGGCAGGCCGATGAGGCGGCGGCCCGCCCATATCCTGTACCCGCAGGTAACCACCTCCAGCGCCGCAGCCGCAACCAGTATGGCATACGGCGGCAGGCCGGCGCGCAACAGCAGGAAAGCCAGCGGCAGGTTCAGCATCAGCAGGGTGCTTACGGTTACCTGGTACCACTTGATGTTGCCGGCAGACTGTACGCCCGTTTGTATGCCTACAGACAGCTGGTTGATCATGGTGCAGAGCAGGATGAGGCGGCAGAATGCCACCGTGTATTCCGGCACGTTCTTCAGCCATACCTGCAGCATGAAAGGCATTTCGATGATGAGCGGTATGGCAAAGAAAGACAGCAGCGAAAAGGAGAATTTGCTGGCTATCATGGCCAGCCGCAGCATGCGCTCCCTGTCTCCGGCGCCTTCGCTTTTCATGATCTGTGGGTTCAACGCCTGCAGCAAGGTGGCGGAAAAGAAACTGAGCTGCGCATTTACCTGGTTGGCAATGCCATAGGCTGCGTTCACGATGGTGCCAAAGAACACGTTCAGTATCATGGCAATGCCCTGGTTGCGGGTTACCACGCTCATGGCGCCGAACATGTTCCAGCCGCCGTAAAAGAACATTTCTTTTGCCAGCTTCCGGTCAAAGTATTTGCGCGGGCGGATGCGGCTTTCCGGGTAATGTACGGCGCAGTACACCCGTTTGAAGAGCAGCAGGCCCACGGAAAGGCTTGCGGTCAGCAGCGCAAATACCACCAGCCGGTCAAAGGCCGTGTATTGCAGGTACAGCGCAATGCCCAGCTTGAGCGCTGCTTCGGCAATACCGGTAATTGCCACCAGCCGCATGTTCTCATGCGCGTTGAGCGTAGCATCGTACGGTACGGAAATGATGGTGAAGAAGGTGCTGGCCACCATCATGTGAAAGATGGTGTAGGCGGCGGGCATTCTGTCTGCCGGTATGTTCAGCACCCGGTCAAACAGCAGGAGGCCGGCCGCTTCCAGCAGCACCACCAGGCCGAGGCCCAGCAGCAGGTGCAGCACAATACTGGCGTTGAACACCATTTTCTGCCGCAATACGTTGCCGCTGCCCAGGTTATGGGAAAGGTAACGCTGGGTGGAAAGCGTCATGGCCATGTTGAGAAAAGACAGCATGGCAATTACGCCGGCCACCAGGTTGAATATGCCATAGTCTCCCGCGCCCAGCGCGTTCAGCACCAGGCGGGTAGCGTACAGCGAAATGATGATGGAGATCACCATTTTGCCGTACAGCATTCCCGTATTTAGCATTACCCTGTTAGCGATCTGCATATGTTTACCCCATCAGGTGTTCAAATTGGGCAATTTCCTTTTTGCGGAACAGCGCTACGTCTGCCGCCACCATTTCCCGCACCAGCGCGGCCAGGTCGTAGGTGGGCGTCCAGCCCAGCTTTTCCTTTGATTTGGTAGGGTCGCCTATCAGCAGGTCTACTTCGGTAGGCCGGAAATACTCCGGGTCTACCGCTACTATTTCCCGGCCTATGGGCAGTATGTATTCCTTGTTGCGGCAGGCGGCTACTACGGCGGTCTCGTTCACGCCGCTGCCGCGAAATTCCAGCTCTATGCCCAGCTCGTCAAAGGCCATTCTCACAAAATCGCGCACGGGCGTGGTAATGCCGGTGGCAATCACGTAATCATCAGGCTGGTCTTGTTGCAGGATGCGCCACATGGCCTCTACGTAATCCTTTGCATGGCCCCAGTCACGGCGGGCATCGAGGTTGCCGAGGTACAGCTTGTCCTGCAGGCCCAGCACAATGGCGGCGGCGGCGCGCGTGATCTTGCGGGTCACAAAGGTTTCTCCGCGCAGGGGGCTTTCATGGTTGAACAGGATGCCGTTGCAGGCATACATGCCATAAGCCTCCCGGTAGTTCACAGTGATCCAGTAGGCGTATAATTTGGCCACCGCATACGGGCTGCGGGGATAGAAGGGCGTGGTTTCCTTTTGCGGTACTTCCTGCACCAGGCCGTACAGCTCTGAGGTGCTGGCCTGGTAAATGCGCGTCTTTTTCTCCAGCCCCAGTATGCGCAGCGCTTCCAGCAGGCGGAGGGTGCCTATGCCGTCTGCGTTGGCGGTATACTCCGGGGTGTCAAAGCTCACCCTTACATGGCTCATGGCGGCCAGGTTATAAATTTCGTCCGGCTGTACTTCCTGGATGATGCGGATGAGGTTGGTAGAGTCCGTCATATCCCCGTAGTGCAGCCTGAAGCGTACATCTTCGCTGTGGGGGTCCTGGTAAAGATGGTCTATCCTTTCTGTATTGATCAGGGAAGCGCGGCGTTTTACGCCATGCACCATATATCCTTTTTCCAGTAAAAGTTCGGCGAGGTAGGCGCCGTCTTGTCCGTTAATGCCGGTAATTAAAGCAACTTTCATATGGGTATTGATTTTTGAATTGAGGGAGTGGCCAGGCCGATGCCGTAATAAGTGAAACCGTTTTTACGCAGGGCGGCGCTGTCATAAATATTCCTGCCGTCAAAGATGACTTTTGCGGGTATGCGCTGCCAGTCAGGAAGGCGGAACTCGTTCCACTCCGTCATGAGCGCTATGGCATCTGCGCCTTGCGCGGCATTGTACAGGCTGGTACACCAGGTAACGGCGTCTCCCAGCGTTTTGCGCGCTTCCGGCATGGCCACGGGGTCGTATACACGCACCTGCGCGCCTGCTTCCAGCAGGGCGCCGATCAGCGTCAGGGAGGGCGCTTCCCGCATGTCGTCCGTTTCGGGCTTGAAAGAGAGGCCCCATACGGCCACTACGAGGTGTTGCAGCGTTCCGTTATAATGGCGGCTGATCTTTTCGAACAGTACTTTCTTTTGATCTTCGTTGACGGCTTCCACGGCTTCCAGTATACGCAGCCGGCGGCCGTGTTCGCGGCCGGTAGATACCAGCGCTTTCACGTCTTTGGGAAAGCAGGAACCGCCATAGCCCGCGCCGGGGTAAATGAAACGGTGGCCAATGCGCGGATCGCTGCCAATGCCTTTGCGCACTTTGTTCACGTCTGCACCCACCAGTTCGCAAAGGGCGGCAATATCGTTCATGAAGGAAATTTTGGTGGCCAGCATGGCATTGGCCGCGTACTTGGTCATTTCCGCGGAAGCCACGTCCATGAAGTGAATGGGGTGGCCGTTGAGCAGGAAAGGTGCGTACAGTGTTTCCAGCACCTGCCTGGAGCGCTCGTTGTTCACGCCGGCCACAATGCGGTCAGGCTTCATGAAGTCACTCACGGCCGCTCCTTCTTTCAGGAACTCCGGGTTGGAGGCCACGTCGTAGTCCATGTCCGCGTTCCTTTCCAGCAAGGCGTCCTTGATGGCGCGGTTTACCCTGGCCGCGGTGCCTACGGGTACGGTGCTTTTGGTAACGGCCACCAGGTAGCCCGTCATACAACGGCCTATTTCCGCGGCAACCTGCAGCACGTACTGCAGGTCTGCGCTGCCGTCTTCTCCCGGTGGCGTGCCTACGGCAATGAACGCCACCTCCGCGCCGGGTATGGCGCCGGCCAGGCTGGTGCTGAACTGTAGGCGGCCGTTCTGGTAGTTGCGGGCCACTATCTGCTCCAGGCCGGGTTCGTAGATGGGCAATACGCCCTGCCGCAGCCCTGCTATCTTGGCCGCGTTCACATCTACGCACACTACTTCGGCGCCTGTTTCTGCCAGGCAGGCCCCTGTAACGAGACCAACGTATCCTGTTCCTATTACTACTACTTTCATCAGTCAATTTTTTTATGCATGCATGGCGTTCATGTGCAGGTACTGTTTTTTCAGGAAGTCCGCATAAGCCAGGGCTATGCCTTGTTGGAGGGGTGTGGTATGCCGCCAGCCGAGGGCGTGCAGTTTGCTTACGTCCATCAGTTTGCGGGGCGTGCCGTCTGGCCGGGAGGTGTCAAACACAATATCTCCTTCGTAGCATACCACGTTACGCACGGTCTCCGCCAGTTCCCTGATGCTGAGGTCTTCGCCGGCGCCAATGTTCACCAGCTCTCGGCCGTTGTAATGCTGCATCAGGTATACGCAGGCGTCTGCCAGGTCATCTGCGTAGAGGAACTCGCGCCGGGGCGTGCCGGAGCCCCATACGGTTACGGTGGGGGCTTGCTGTTGTTTGGCCTCATGGAATTTCCGGATGAGGGCAGGCAGCACGTGCGAGTTTTCAGGGTGGTAATTGTCTCCCGTACCGTACAGGTTGGTAGGCATTACGCTGATGAAGTTGCAGCCGTACTGGTCCCGGTAGGCCTCGCACAGTTTGATGCCGGCTATTTTGGCAATGGCGTAAGGCTCGTTGGTGCTTTCCAGCGGGCCGGTGAGCAGGCTGCTTTCCTGCAGCGGCTGCGGAGCCAGGCGCGGGTAAATACAGGAGCTGCCTAAAAACATGAGTTTGGATACCTGCTGCTCATAGGCCGCGTGGATGATGTTGGCGGCTATCATCAGGTTGTCATACAGAAAATCCGCCCGGTAGGTATTGTTGGCATGTATGCCGCCTACTTTGGCCGCGGCCAGGAAAACATAGTCTGGCCGTTCTTCCGCAAAAAAGTCTTTTACGGCCTGCTGGTTGCGGAGGTCCAGCTCCCCGGACGCCCTGGTGATGATGTGCTGATAGCCCAGCGTTTGCAGCCGGCGCTGAATAGCGCCGCCCACCATGCCGCGGTGCCCGGCAATGTATATTCTAGATACTAATTCCATGGAAGTGTGTTTAAAGGAGTTCCGGCCGGTTTTCACTGACCCAGTTATGCAATTGTTTAATGTTCTGCCCTTTGCCTTTTTGCATGATGAGGAGCGCGCCGGGCGTGTCTACCACTACCATGTTGTCTACCCCTACGAGGGCTACGAGTTTGTCTTTGCCGATCACCATGCTGTTTTTGGGATCGCTTTCGATGAACACGGCCTGCTGGTTGCTGTACGCGTAATGTTCCGTCAGCGCTTCGGAAAGGGCTTCATAGCTGCCCACATCGCTCCACTGCATGGCGCTGGGCACCACTTTTACGCGGGCGCTTTTTTCCATCACGGCATAGTCAATGCTGGTGGAAGGAATGGCCATCATGGCGGCAGCGGATATGCTGCCCGTCCGCAGCAGCGCGGCGGCGGCTTTGGAGGCGGCGTTATAAATATCCGGGGCGTGCAGCTTCAGCTCGTCCAGTATCACCTCCGCCTTGCAGCAGAATATGCCGCTGTTCCAGAGGTAATCCCCGCTTTGCAACATTTCAGCCGCGGCGGCCGGGCCGGGCTTTTCCACAAAGCGCAGTACTTCGTTGCCGTTGTGATGGATATAACCGTAACCGGTTTCGGGATAGGCGGGCCGGAGGCCGATGGTCACTATATGGCCGGCCTCTGCCAGCGCCCGTGCGGCGCTGATAGTTTCGTTATACAGGTCAGGGGTGCCTATCAGGTGGTCTGACGGGGTGATGAGCAGTACGGTACCGGGGTCACTGGCAAAAGCGGCCAGCGCAATAGCAGCGGCCGTGTTCCGGCCGGCCGGCTCGGCAATGCACCGCAGCGTGGCGCCCGCGCTCAGCAACTGCTGGCTGATGAGGTCTGCCTGCGCGGCGCCGGCAATGGCCAGCACGCTCTCACATGCTTCGCGGTTGCGCAGGTACGTGAGTTGCAACAGGCTGTGGCCGTTGAAGAGAGACAACAGCTGTTTGGGTGTTTGCCGGTTGGAAAGGGGCCACAGCCGGGTGCCGGAGCCGCCGCAGAGAATAACATGCTGCATACCGGCAGCGGAGGGTTTATACATAGTTCAGATCGGTTTTTTTGATAACAGTTACGTCTTGCGCCGGCACGGTGGCCACCAGGGAGCAGCCCAGGCTGTGCAGCATGGCCTTTACCTTGTTGTTGCCCACTTCTATGATGCGGCCGCGGTGGTGCATGAGCGGCCCGGCGTTGATCTCTACCAGGTCATGCTGGCGGATGGGGAATTTCTCTACGGAGGCGCTCCTGTATTCGCGGAGGAAACGGCGTATCAGGTCAATTTCATGATCGTGTATAACGGCGGGCTTGCCCAGCCAGTACACAAAATTGACGATACCTTCCGTTTCGCGCACGGCGCGCTGCTGATCTTTGCTGATGCGCACAAAAACATAAGAGGGGAAAAGTGCTTCCTGCACCAGCTTGCGCCGGTCGCTCCACCTTTTTTCAACTACGTTCAGCGGGCAATAGTTTTCCAACTGTTTCCGTTCCAGCAGTGCCGCCACCTTTTTTTCCCAACGGGGCTTGGTGTAAACGGCATACCAGGCATTCAGGTTCTGTTCCATAGTGCTTGCTTTTTGGTTAACGAATAGTAACTGGTTTTCATAACATGGAATCTGCAAAAGCAGGAGAGGGCGTGGTGGGAACCTGGCACGGCTTCGCCCCCTCAGTCACAGGGATTGAGTTTTTTAGTTGTGTCAAGATCGGTGTTCACTGTTTTTCCGGAGCAGTGCAGGGCACTGCCTGATATGGTTCATTACGGGTTAAAAATATTTTTCAGGAACTGTTTGGAACCGCCGGTCTTTTCCATCTCTTCCACATATCCGTACCCGTGGCCGTAAGAATAACCGTCCATACTGCCGGGTTTTACGCCGTTGTATACGAGGTTGATCTTGCCTACTTCACCGCTGCGGTAGAGATTGTCTATCATGCCAAGATACTGCCGCGGCGTTACCTGGTGCCGCATCACGTAGAGGCAGGCGTCTGTCATGGGCGCCAGCAGGCGTGCGTCCGTTACCAGGCCTACCGGGGCCGTATCTATGATCAGGTAGTCGAATATAGAACGGAGCTTGTCCAGCATTTCGCCCAGCCTCCCGTTGAGTATCAGCTCTGTGGGGTTGGGCGGAATAACGCCGGAGGGCATGAGGAACAGGTATTCGTTGTCGTCAATCGGGTGAATCACGTCAGACAGGGAGGCTTTACCTACCAGGTAATTGGTGATGCCCGGTTCCCGGTTGATGCCCAGCATCTTGCTCAGCATGGGCTTGCGCAGGTCAAACTCCAGCAATACCACCTTTTTGCGCAGCAGGGAAAGGCTGGAGGCCAGGTTGAGGGAAACAAAGCTTTTGCCTTCTCCTGAAATGGAGGAAGTGACCAGCAGCGTTTTATTATCCCCGTTCAGCCCTATGTAGGAGAGCGATGTTCTGAGCGTTCTGAACTGCTCTGCCACAAGGCTGCGGCGGCCTTCCGTGATCACCAGCGGCTCCTTGTCCGGCGCCAGCATGATCTCGGCCACTACCGGGGCGGCGGTTGCTTTTTCTATTTCCGCGCGGGAAGATACCTGGCGGTTCAGCATGTCTTTCAGCGTAATGATACCGGCCACTACCACCAGCCCGGCCAGTACGGCTACGCCAAACACCATCATGCGGCGGGGGCTGAAGGGAGCGGAGGCAGACTCCGCGCTGTCTACAATGCGGCTGTCTGATATGGCGGCGGAGTACGCCAGCGCTGTTTCTTCCCTTTTTTGCAGCAGGAAAGTATAGATGTTATTCTTGATGGCCTGCTGGCGGCTTACTTCCAGCAATGTTCTTTCTTTGGCGGGCACGCTTTTGAGGATGCCGGCAAAACGGTCGTTAGCCGTTGTGAGCCTGGATTTGGCGGCCTCCAGGTTGGCCCGCTGGCTGCCGATGTTTTCCAGGATGCCGGGTTTCAGCAATTCCGCCTGCCGGTTGAGGCTTTCCAGTACAGGGCTGTTGGCGCCGGTGGTCTTTTTCAGCCTTTCTTTTTCCATTTCGGTCTCGTACAGCTTGGTCACCAGTTGCAGCAGCACCGGGTCTGAAATGCCTAGTGTGGCAGGTACCATATTGGTGCTGGCAGATTTGCCGCTCACGTATTTCTCTATGGCATCCAGCATAGACAGCTGCATGTTGGCCTCATTGATCTTGGTATCGTTTTCCTGCACGCTGCTCAGGAACATTTTGCTTTGCTCGCTGATGTCTACAATGCCGGCAGACGTTTTATACTGCGCTACCTGCTTTTCCACGTCGCTCAGCTCACCGGTCACAATGCGCAGGCGCTCTTCCACAAAGGCCATGGTATTGGCGGCCAGGCGGTTCTTGTCTTCTATGGCCGCCTTGTTGTAGAAATGGATCAGGTCGTTCAGGATGTCTTCCCCGCGCGCGGGCACCACGTCAGCATATTCCAGCTTGATCACCGTGGCCAGCTTTGAGATGGGCGTTACGGTGAGCCGTTTCAGCAGTGACTGCGTGAGCAGCCTTTCGTTGGTGATGCGTACAAAATAGTTGTCGTGCTCAATAGCAGCCCCCGGTTTTTTCTTGATCACCATGTTGCCCCAGGGCGTGTTCACCGTGTCGTTCAGCGCGTAGGGGCGCCCGTCCAGCAGTACTTTTCCGGTAGCGGAATCATAGGCCAGCGGCACCGTTTCAGGGTGGGGGCCTATCAGTTCCGGTTCCAGGAACTCAAGGCTCAGGGGCGCTTCGCGGTAAATGGCCACGTCCCTGATATTGCCGTTGCGGTATATTTCACCGTATAGCTGCCGCCGCTTGATCACATCGCGTATCAGGGTGCGGGAGGTCAGTATCTGTATCTCGTTCTCGATATTTTTCTTGGAGCCGAACAGGTCCAGGGTGCTGAGGATGTTATCTTCGCCGCCAAGGTCTTTCGCTTCGTCTTTTACCAGCAGGGTAGCGGATATCTTATACACCGGTGTTGCATAGCGCAGGTAGACGTATGCACAGGCCAGCGCAACTATCACCGCCAGTATGAACAGGGGCCAATACCGCAGGTAGCGGTACCTGACAATAGCCAACAGGTCTACCGGCTCCTGTTGCTGTACGCGTTTATGTGGGTTTGTCTGCTGCATCATGGTTTTTCTATAAAATATGTTCGGATGAATGCCGTTGCTGCCTACCTGTTCACTACCAGCCTGTCCAGTATGATCACGAGCAGGGAAAGGCCGCTCAGCACCACGGGTAATACCTGCCGGGAGCGGTCTGCGCCTGCTACTTTCGATTTATTAGGCTCTACGTATACTACGTCATTAGGTTTCAGATAGAAGTAGGGTGAACTGAGTACTGCCGCATCGTTCAGGTTGAGCCGGTGCGAGGTGCGCTGGCCGTTCTCTTCCCGTATCAGCAGTACGTTCTCTTTTTTACCGTAAATGGTGATGTCTCCCGCCATGCCCAGTGCTTCGAGGATGGATATTTTTTCGCTGGACACGTTTACTACCGCCGGCCGCGCTACTTCTCCCAGTACGGTAACACGGTAGTTGAGAAAGCGGATGCTCACCACCGGGTCAACCAGCAGCTGGCGGGCCGTAAGTTTGTTCTGGATAGTGTCTGACAGCGCGCTTTTGGTAAGCCCATCTGCCTTGATAGGCCCCAGCACGGGGTATTGTATGTAGCCCTGCTGGTTAACCAGGAAACCGGCGGCCGGGTTGGCGCCCCCGGACAGCGTTACCATGCCCGCACCGGTTGACGCGCCGGGCGTAAACGTATTGGGCAGGTTGTACATGGCTGCGTCTGCCGGGTTCAGGCAGCTTACATTGATCTGCAGTATATCATTCTTCTGTATCACCGGCTCAAAATCCATTTTCAGGGCGGCCAGCGCGGTGTCGTTCAGGTTATTGAAGTAAGCCGCCTGCCTGGTATTGGCACATGCACTGAGCAGGTAGCACAATACGGCCAGCAGCAAGGTTTTTCTGATAAGGTCTGGTTTTCCGTTTAAAGACATCTGTGGTTGTGTTTAATAAAGCGTGATGTGTACGTCATGCAAAATGATGTGACCATATCACAATGCAATATTAAAGCAACTGCATTCTTTTAAAACTACTCACTAAAGTATAAATAACGTAGCTGCCGGAAATGCTGCTACTAATTGAAGTAGTGCCCCATGTCAGTGCAGGCTGTTTGACCAGATCTTCGATATCAGCTCGGACTTGGAAGCCACGTTGAGCTTCTGGTAAACCTTCTTCAGATGCTGGTTAACGGTGAATACGGTAACATACAGTTTCTCCGCCATTTCCTTGTAGGTATATCCTTCCTTGAGCAATTGCAGCAGTTCGTATTCCCGCCGTGTGAGCTTGTCTTTCACGTTCTCCAGCGGGTCTTTGCTCACATGGTCTATGAGCAGGTGCGCAGCGCGCGGGGAGAGCGTGCCGCCCTGGTTGATAGTATCTACTATGGAGTGATATATCTCCATCAGCCTGCTTGTTTTGATAATGTAGCCGCTGGCGCCTTTCATGATAGATTCGATCACGTACTCTTTACCATCGTGCCCGGAAAGCACAATGATCTTGGCGTCCGGGTAAATACGCCTGATATCTTCCATGCCGTTGATACCTGATTCTCCGGGAAGTGAAATGTCCAGCAGTATAGCGTTTACGTCTGGCGCCCTGTGCGGCAGCGTCCTGAACTCCTCCATGGAGCGGCATGCAAACACTACTTTGCATTCCTGGAAATCTTCTAGAAACTCTCTATAGTTATTCAATTGGAAATGGTTATCCTCAATAATTCCGATCGATATCATATTACGGGTAACATTAATAAGGTTCTGTTGATATGGTCAAAGGATAGCGTATAACAAATTTAATTCCAAAATCTTGAATAATGTCTAATTATTATTTTAAACAATTGATAACTCTCTAAGACGAAAGCCGGTGTTAGGGCATTACTTAAACTAGTAATGAATGTGAAAAAAAGTTATCCGTTCGCTACGGTTGTTTATATTTTTTCCACAATTGCAATAAAAGTGAGTTACAGTTGTTAAAGTGCGGGATACAATGCTTATCTTACTTTCGGAACCATATCAGATATATATATAGTTAGTAGAAAGACAGTGAGACACGGTCATAAAAAGACCGGCACCATGAATCCTATTTTGAAGAATCGAGAATGAAGTCACAGTACTACATTAAGGTTAACCAATTGCTTAACGGCATTAAAGCACCCGTGCTGATCATCGACCCGGACGCGATGGTGGTGGAGAAAGCCAATAAAACAGCTATTGCACAGTTGGGAGAAGCGCTGGTAGGCAACCCGCTGCAGGTGATGCCTGTGAACGGGTCTTTTATTCTTGCCGCCGGCAGTAACGGCAAAAAGAGCCACATAGATTTCAAGTCAAGCCGCGTTCATATTCACCGCAAGGTATACCTGCTCGCCATCGGGCAGCCTGTTGCCCGGCAGGCGGCGCTGCGCTTACAGCTGCAGCACCTGGAAAAGGAACGGAATTTGCAGGAGATGAAGGCCAACTTTATTTCGATGACCTCACACGAGTTCAGAACACCGCTAACAGCAATAGCTTCCGCCATTGATCTTGTGGAAGGCCGCATGCAGCGGGAAGGCGCCATAGATGATTTCTACCGGCGCAACATTGCCAAGATATCTCATGAGGTGTTCAACCTGAATACCATGCTGGACGAAATACTGACGCTGAGCAAAATAGTTTCCAATAATTACGAGATCAACAAAATGCCCGTAGACGTGCGCAAGATGGTAGATTTTCTGAAGCACCAGTATTTTACGGACAGGCGGGATGACCGGAAGCTGGAAGTGAAAATATCCGGCACACCCCGCAAGGTGATCGTAGACAAAGACCAGTTATCCAAAATTCTCGTGAACCTCATCGGCAACGCATTCAAATATTCAGACAAAAAGAACCCGGTGCTCAGGCTGCGCTATCATAAACGGAAATGTGAGATCAGGGTGGCGGACCATGGCATCGGCATCCCGGAAAAAGATATCCCGAACCTGTTCAACTCCTTTTACCGCGGCAGCAATGTAGACGGCAGGGAGGGCACAGGGCTGGGGCTGTCTATTGTAAAAACTTTTGTGGAAATGAACGGTGGAAAAATTACGGTAGACAGTGAAGAAAACAAAGGCACCACATTTAGCATCACTTTCAGATATGAGGACGAATAGAACGATCTTGCTCATCGAAGACAAAACGAACCTGTCAGACACCTTGAGAACACTGCTGGAAATGCACGACTTCACGGTACTGCTGGCGGAAAACGGGGAAGAAGGCCTGCGGCAGGCCCGCCTGAACCGGCCTGACCTTGTTATCAGCGACATATACATGCCGGTGATGAACGGGTATGAGCTGCTGGACACTTTCCAGTCAGACAGCACGCTGCGCCAGATCCCCGTACTGATGCTCACCGCAAAAACAGGTATGGAAGAAGTGAACAAGGCCATGAAAAAAGGGGCCGCGGGCTATGTTACCAAACCTTTCCTGTTCAAGAAGCTGCATGCGGTGATCCGCAAGATCCTATTCTGACCCGAAGCTCCAGCGCGCGCCCAGCATAAAACCAGTGTTGTTGCCCAGTTTCCCCCAGTCTGCCGCCAGGCCGCCGGTAACGGAAAAACCAGTTAAAGGCGTATTCCACTGTATTTCCTGCAAGGTGTACCATTGCGTAAGCCCGCCGTTGAAAGTGGCCGTATTCTGGTAATTCCCGAAGTTTTTTGTGTAGGTGATAAGCGTTCTGCCCTGTATGGCCGTGCCGATGCGGTAGCGGCCGCCCAGGTGCAGGCCGGTAACACGGTTGCTGATGATGTTCCAGCCCCGGCCGCTGATGGAGTCTTTCGGCTGAGACCAGTCATATGGCCGTATATCACTGAAGTAATGCTGGCCGCGCTGCCGGTTAATGAACAGCGGCGTGCCGATGATGCGGCCCTGGTATTCCCAGCCGGTAAGATAAATGCCGTTGTTGTAGTAGCTTTCCCGTACTCTCAGCGGGTCCCAGCTATTCATCTTTTTGGTGTTGATAAATTCCAGCGTGAGGCCGCGGAGAGCGCCGTCTTCGTTCTTGTTCCGGTAGCTCAGCCCCAGCAGGCGGTCTGTGTTCTTGATGGAAATGTTCTGCCCTGTTTCAAACATAGACTGGTTATAGAGCATGAACTGCAGGGCCTCATTTTCCCAGGATACGCCGCCTTCCAGTACGCCGCGGTGGTCCCCGGGCCGGTTCGGGGCAATTTCCTCGTTGATCACCGTACCGTCGTCCCCTTCCTTGCCGATCACTATGTTGAGGTAATCTGAAAAGGAGTTTTTGATCTTGGGGAGGTCACTGCGGTTACCGCCCCAAACGGCAAAATGCTGAATGCCGCCGTATACTTTCAGGCGCTCTTTGCCGATGCGCAGGTACAGCGTTTTTTCGTGGAGGTAAGCGTTGCGGATGTATTGCTCTTTTCCCATCCAGCCGTGGCTGAACTGGCCTTTCACCTGCAGCCATCCGTTGGTGAACGGAACGTCTGCATACTCCGTGAGCGCAATGCCTATTTTGGGAATGGGCAGGGCGTTGCCGCTGATGCCCCAGGCGCCGGAAGACAGCTCCTGGTCTGCTTCGCCCAGCATCTCTTCGTACCGGCCGCCCCTGATCTCCCATTTGCGGTAGCCCACCCTGGCAAAGGCCTCTTCAAAGAACACGTCCCTGAAATGGTTGTTGTTGTACAGGCTGATGCCGTAACGCAGGTAAAAATCTTCTTCCTGCCCGAAGCGGTGGGCATTGCGCAGCCGCAGGTACGTGGAGAGGTCAGATTTCCGGTCACTGATAGTGCCGAAGCGTTTGACCGTGAGCCAGAGCGGCAGGTACTCCTGGGTGGCCACCGTGCCGGTAGTGCCGGCCTGCAGCTGCAGCGAGTCAGCAAAATTGCCGTTCTGCGCAAAAGCGGGCACGCAGCAGCCCGCCAGCGATATGGTGAGAAGAAGGTTTTTCATTGTTTGCAAATTACCGCTTGCCGCGCGCGTGCAGGATACTTAAATGAGTACTTATAACGGCGTCCACGGCCGAAATGCTACTGAAAACGGTATGGCCGGGGCGGAAACAAGCGTAGCGGGTGAATTTTAACATTTTTTGCCGCGAGAAATGCCGTAGATTTATAACTCACCAAAGAAAAGGAGGTATTCATGCAATCTACAGGATATTCATGGAAGCCTTCGGTTAGTATCGCCTAACCGGGCTGCTCCATACAAGAAAACTGTTTTGACGCAGACGCGTCTCAGCCTTCCGGCGCATGCCGGGAGGCTTTTTTTGTGCCGCTTCCGGTCAAACATGCCCCTTTTTTGGGGGGAGGCCCCGCAATGGCAACCTGTGGAATGGCTTTAGAATGTTTTACTGATAAACAATCCTTTATATACGGATAAGGCATAGATAAGTTACCTCTATATAGGGGTGGGATATGGATGGGATATCCCTGGGATATGGGTATGATATGGGTAAGATATCCTATCCGAAACCTAGCACCAGCCTGCCTTTGGCCTTGTCCTGAAATAGGTTCACACCTTTGGGTAGAAAATACTGATCAAGGTTTACAGGGTTCAAAAATGATCCTGATGATGGTTTACAGGGCCGGTTGCTTCGTCCTGATCCACATTTACGGGCCTGGTTTCAGTGGGGGGCATCCTGCTACAGCTTTATACGCTCTTTTTTTACGTATATTCCCTCTATGACGCACGAACAGCGCATGCGCGTGGAAATGGCGGTATGGCAGCTGAAAATGCAGCGGCGGCCCAACGTGGTAGACAGGCTCTCCAAGTCTGTCCAAAGCCGTATTAACCGCCTTATACCAGACAAGGTGCATAACGCCATTACCGTTACCATCAAGCAGATGGTGCGCGGCGTATTGTATGGCTCCACGTACACCGCGCCCAAACAACCCCGGTTTGCCTCTCTCTTTGACGTGGAAGAGGCGGTGCTGCGCCGGGTTGACTTTTACCGGAAAACGGCCGCGGCGGAAGGCGGCATCACAGGGGCGGGCGGCATCCTGCTGGGGTTGGCGGACTTTCCCATTCTGCTGGGCATGAAACTCAAGCTCCTGTTTGACATTGCCACGTTTTACGGGTTTGATGTAAAAGATTACAAGGAACGCCTGTACATCCTCTATATTTTCCAGCTGGCCTTCAGCAGCCAGCAGCACCGGCGCAAGGTGTTTGACCAGATCGTGGACTGGAAAGAGAAAAGCAAACAGCTGCCTGACGATATCAATGAATTTGACTGGCTGAGCTTTCAGCTGGAATACCGGGACCATATTGACCTTGCCAAAATTGGGCAGCTGCTGCCCGTGGTGGGCGCCGCCGTGGGCCTGGTGGTGAACTACCGGCTGGTGACCAGGCTGGGAGACACGGCCATGAACGCTTACCGGATGCGGGTACTGGATTAGCGCCTGGTCATATTGCGCTGAAAAATGTAACTTTGCGCCGGTTTGAAAAACGCAAAACATGAACGGAAGGACCAGAAGTGATATTTACCCCGGCCTCGAAGTAGCCATCATTCTTAAAAAAGACCAGCGCAGCGGCAAGCTGACGCATGGCGTGGTAAAAGATATCCTCACCTCCGCGCCTTACCACTCCAGGGGCATCAAGGTAAGGCTGGAAGACGGGCAAATAGGGCGCGTGGCGCTCATTGAAGGGTAGCGTTTACCGTACCTGCCCATCTCCATACACCACCCATTTTTCGGTAACCAGCTTTTCCAGTGCAAAAGGCCCGCGGGCATGCAGCTTTTGTGTGGAAATACCTATTTCGGCGCCCAGGCCAAATACACCGCCGTCTGTAAAACGGGTAGACGCATTTACATACACCGCCGCCGCATCCACTTCATTCAGGAACCGCTCGCTCAACGCTGCGTTGTTAGACACGATGGCTTCGGAGTGTTTGGAAGAATACCGGCGGATGTGGTCAAGCGCCTCATCAGCCCCTTCCACTACCTTCACAGAACATTTGAAGTCCAGGAACTCCCGCCCGAAATCATCTGCCGTGGCGTGCTGCAGGAGGGGATAGCCGGCCTTTTGCAGAATGGCATATGCTTCATCGTCCGCAAATATCTCTACGTTGTAGGCCGCCAGGGAAGGGGCCAGCAGCGGCAGAAAGCCCGTTACAACGGCGCGGTCTACCAGCACGGTGTCAAGCGCGTTGCAAACGGACGGGCGGGATACTTTGGCGTTGGTCACAATGCGGCCGGCCTTTTCGAGGTCTGCCGTTTGCTCCACGTAAGTATGGCATACGCCCGCGCCGGTCTCGATCACGGGCACGCGTGATGTTGTGCGCACATAGTCTATGAGCTGCTGGGAACCGCGCGGTATCAGGATGTCTATATATTTCACGGCCGTGAGCAGCTCGCCCACGTGCTTGCGGTCTGTTGGCAGCAGTTGCACCGCGTCTGGGTTGACGCCGGCGTTTTGCAGGGCGGCCTTGATGAGGGCCACCAGGCAGGTGTTGGTGTAAAAGGCGTCTGTACCGCCGCGCAGTACGCAGGCGTTGCCGGAGCGGAGGCAAAGCGCCGCCACATCTACCGTTACATTGGGGCGGGATTCGTAAATAACGCCCACCACGCCCAGCGGCACGGTTTGTTTGCGTACCAGCAGGCCATTGTCCAGCTGCTTTTCAGACAACACCTGGTTGGCGGGGTCCGGCAGGGCGGCAATGTCTTGCAGGCTGCCAGCCAGCCCTTGTATACGTTCCGCGTTGAGCAGCAGGCGGTCCTTTTTCGGGTCGGTGTCCGGCATCCGGTCCAGGTCTTTTTTATTTTCCTGTATGATGCTGGCGGTATTGGCGGTCAGGCTGGCGGCCAGGGCCTTCAGCAGGGCCTGTTTGTCCTGGTCAGGCAGGGCCTTTATAGAGCGGCTGGCCAGCTGTGCGGCTTCCAGCAAGGGTATGATAGATTCCATGGTCCTTTGGCTATTTTATATTTGCAGCGGCATTTGGGCCGGTGTTATAACAATACGATCTCATCTGCGTGCGCCACTTCCAGTTTTTTGGCGCGGCCGTTCCCGTCCAGCATATCAGAAGATACCTTGGCGCGGGCCACGGCAATAACGTTGTTCTTTTCATCTGCAATTTCCACCACTTCCCCGCGTTCAAACTTCTCCTGTATGGCGGTAACGCCTACCGCCAGCAGGCTGTGGCGTTTCAGCAGCGCCTGCTGCGCGCCTGCGTCTACCAGCACGCGGCCCGTTACGAGGCTGCCGCTGGCCAGCCATTTTTTGCGGGCCGGCATGCTGCAGGGCTGCGGCAGGCAGAGGGTGCCCGTTTTACCGGCCACCGCCAGGGGAATGCCGTTGGGCGTGCTGATGCCGAATATCACCACCCTGATACCCATGCGTGTGGCCAATCTCGCAAACGTGAGCTTGGACACCATGCCGCCGAGCCCCAGGCTTGATTTTTTCTTGTCTGCCAGGCCCAGCGCGGCTTCGTCTATGACATCTATCTGCGGCACAATGTTGCCCTCCTTGTCCAGCACGCCTGCTACGGAGGTGCTGAAAAGCAGGAGGGAGGCGCCAAAGCCTACCGCTATGAGGGTAGCCAGCTCATCGTTGTCGGAGAACTTCAGCTCCAGGTCGCTCACCACATCGTTCTCATTGGCAATGGGAATAATGCCGGAGGCCCACAGTTCCTCATAGGTTTTTTTCAGCTGGAGGAACTGGTTGCGGTTGGAAAAATGGGTACGCTCGCACAGGCTTTGCGCAATGGCAATGCCGTATTGGGAAAAGTAATGGGAATACCGGTTGAGCAGCACGGGGTTGCCGATGGCCGCCGCCGCCTTGCGTTCACTGATGGTGCCGTTATAGGCTTTCAGGTGTTTTTTGCCGGCGGCTACCGCCCCGGAAGATACCAGCACTACGTTGTACTGGTCATGTATGGCGGCTACCTGTGCCGCTATGGCCGCAATCACATTTTCGTCCAGCTCCCCGTTTGCCAGTGTGATAGACGCGGTGCCGAACTTTATGACGAGAATAGGTTTGTTCATTTGGGCCTAAAAATATAAAATTGCCGCTGCATTTTCTGCATGAGCGGCCAATCCCGGACGGCAACTGTCCGTTTCCGGACAAATGCGGCCGGCCGGAAATGTTGTAATGCAGGCCAGCAGGCACTTGCCGGAAATGGCAACCTTCTTGCGGAGGGATGGCCAGTAAAAAGTCATCACCATGTTGCTCAACTATCTTACAGTAGCCTGGCGGAACCTGCGGAAGAACAAGGTGTTTTCCCTAGTGAACATTGCCGGCCTCACCCTGAGCATGATAGCCTCCATGCTGATCTTTCTCTGGATCATGAACGAGCGTAGCTATGATTCCTTTCTGCCCGGCGCAGACAGGGCGTACCGCCTCGTGCAGCACCAGCAACTGGAAAATGGCGTGCTTTTCAAGTCCTCCGCATCGCCCGCGCCCATGCCCGGTTTTCTCAAGGAGCGGTATGCCAGCATTACCGAATTTACCCGCGTGCGGCCCCATAACCAGAAGCAGCTGTTCTCCTACAAGGAGACCAGGCTATACGATACCCCCACTTACGTAGACTCTACTTTTTTTACCGTTTTCCCCTTCCCGATGCTGGAAGGCAATGCGGCCACCGCGCTGATGGAGCCCAATTCCGTAGTGCTCACCAAAAGCACCGCGGAAAGGTACTTCGGCAAGGAGGAGGCGCTGGGCAAAATCCTGCTGCTGAACAATGCGGAACCTTACAAGGTAACCGGCATACTGGAAGACCTGCCGGCCAATACGCATTTTACGTTCACCATTTTGCTCCCCTTCCGCCAGTTGTACCTGAAAAACTGGGGCCTTGACTGGGGCAATAATTTTTATTACGGTTACTTTCAGCTGGCGCCAGACGCAGACCCTGCCACGCTCTCCGCCGCCATTAGCGAATACGCCAAAACGAATGACGACCTGGTTGCGGACATCTTTTTCCTGCAGGCGGTGAAAGACATTCACCTTTACTCCGAGCTGGACATAGACCTCTACGGCGCCAGCAAAGAGCGTTACCCGTATGTGCGCACCTTCTGGATAGTGGCCCTGCTCATTATCTTCATAGCCTGCATCAACTTCATGAACCTTTCTACCGCCCGCTCTGAAAAGCGGGCCAAGGAAATTGGGCTGCGCAAAACCATTGGCGCCAACCGCGGCAGCGTAATAGGGCAATTGCTTAGTGAATCCCTGCTGTTTGCCATGCTGGCCTATATACTGGCGCTGGCGGCCGTTTACCTGCTGCTGCCTTCGTTCAATAACATGGTAGGCAAAAAGCTGGAGCTGGGCCTGCAACAATGGCCCGTGCTGCTGGCCTTCCTGGGCGGCGCAGTGGTCATAGGGCTGCTGGCCGGCAGTTATCCCGCCGTCATATTAAGCAGCTTTCAGCCTATCAAGGTGCTGAAAGGCACCTTCAACCCGGGCAGGGGAGGCGTATATTTCCGGAGAACGCTGGTGGTGGTGCAGTTTGCTGTTACCGTTATACTTATACTGGGTACGCTGGTGGTATACCGGCAGTTCAGCTATTTCATGAACAAAAACCTGGGCTACGCAAAAGACCAGTTGATCTACGTGCCCCGCCAGGGCAACATCAGCCAGAATTACAACGCCTTCAAGCAGGAGCTGCTGCGGCATCCGGAAATTGCCAATGTAACCACCTCTTCAGATATTCCTACGTATACGGTACACCTCTGGGGAGGCTTTGACTGGGACGGCAGGGATAAAAACATCCCCACGCAGCTGTACTGCTATACCGTAGGGTTCGATTTTATCGAAACCATGGGCCTGACCATGAAAGAAGGCAGGAGCTTTTCGGTGCAGCACCCGGCAGACTCTTTCAACTACGTGCTGAATGAGGCGGCGGTGAAACTGACCGGCCTCAAAGACCCGGTGGGTAAACGTTTTAAGGTAGGAGACGATCAGGGCGCCATTATCGGCATTGTGAAAGACTTCAACTTCAAGTCCCTGCACGAGAAAATAGAACCGCTGGTGATCCGCATCAACCCGTGGTGGGACAATTACCATTTTGTGAGGATCAAGGGCGGCCATACGGAAGCGGCGCTGCAACTGGTGGAAAAAACATGGAAACAGTTCAATCCCGGTTATCCCTTTGCCTATAATTTTGTGAACAAGGATTATGTCAACCTCTATGAGTCTGAAAAACGGATGGGCGCTATCTTCAATTATTTCAGCGCTTTTGCGCTGTTCATAGCCTGCCTGGGGCTGTTCGGGCTTATTTCCTTCCTGGCTGAAAAGAAGAGCAAGGAAATAGGCATCCGCAAGGTACACGGTGCTTCCGTATCCAATATTCTCCTGCTGCTGTCTAAAGAATACATCCGCCTGCTGCTGGTGGCGTTCTGCATCAGCCTGCCGCTGGGCAGTTACCTGCTGCAGCAGTGGCTGGCGCGTTTTGCTTTCCATATCAGCATGCCATGGTGGCTGTATGTGCTGCCGGGGCTGATAGTGCTGCTGGTAGCCCTGCTTACGGTAAGCGGGCAGGTGCTGAAGGTGGCGCGGCAGAACCCGGTTACCAGCCTGAAAGTAGAATAAGGCGGAAATACATATTTTACTAATTTGCGCCAGCAAACCAATTTTCCCTTATGCCCTTTACTGAACAGGACATACTGGCGCAACTGGACGAGGCTGCGGCCAACTACACCTTTCCCATGCTGGACAACGGGTACCTGTTTCACGGGGACCAGCAGCTGACCCTTTTCCGGGACGGCCGCCGCTGGGCCATGCTCATTGAAATAATAGCCTGGAACAACCGGCTGCCCGACCTCGGCGGACTGTTCACCATTGCCTACACCTACGGTAACTGCATCAACGGGGCGGCCATGGACAACGATCATTTTTTCAGCTTTGCCGCAGACAACGGCACGCCGGCCTTCCCCGCGGGAACGGGGGGCTACCTTAGCCCGGCGGCTCACAGCATAAGGGTCAGGAACAGTGTAATACCCCTGCGCAGGGATGCGGAGCATTACGCGGCGCGCGGCATCCGGACGGAAGCAGACGGCCGCATCCATTATGCGGCCTTCATGCGGGGCCTGCTGCCGGAATATGCCCGCCTGTTCTGGGTAACCCGCGCGGACATAGCGCAAAAACTGCCGGCAGACCTGCCGGAGATATTGACCATGGCCGCCTGGCGCCATCCTGACCTTGCGGGAGAAGAACTGCCCGGCCAAACGGACACCTTCCGCCAACTGGCCCGCGTACTGGCCACGGGAGAAGTGGCGGCTTACCGGCCCGCAACACTTCCCAATACCCATTGGGCCAACTGGCCGGAGGGCGGAAAGTTGTAGGCCGGGCCAAAAGCATTGGCCGCAGTTGGGAAGTTTCGCGGAAAAACGTTAATTTTGAAGTATTATGACCGTCAAACTACTTGATAATAAAGCCTTGAAGGTACAAAACAGGATGCTCTTGCCTGTAAGCCAGAAGAAAGGTTCGGTGGTGGAAATTAACGGTAAAAGATACCGCATTTTCCATCCCTCCGTTATTGAGATGTTCCGGGACAAGTGGCCCTGATATTGTTTTCCCTCTTTTGATCTATAATTCCTTTTAATTTGACGCCTGGTGCTTATTTCCGCTCCCTGCACATAGACAAAGTATGCTGCTTCGTCAAACAAAGGCGCCGCGGTATCCTGAAGCACCTTACTCCAGCGGCAGCCGGATCAGGAACGTACTGCCTTTACCGGGCGCGCTTTCTGCGCTGATGCTGCCCCGGTGGTTTTCCACGATCTTTTTGCAGAGGGCAAGCCCTACGCCGGTGCCGTTGTATTTTTCGCGGTTGTTGAGGCGGTTGAAAATATGGAAGATCCTGTCTGCGTACACCTGCTCAAAACCGATGCCGTTATCACGGAACTGGATGGCAAGATGCCCGTTCTCCGTAGTAGCTTCCACGTTAATCACCGGCAGGCGGTCACTGAACTTTATGGAATTGCTCAGGAGGTTGCGGAACAGCTGCTTGATCTGCGTAGGAATGCACATGATCACGGGCAGCGGCTGTGTGTGAACAACGGCGCCGGTCTGTTCTATCAGCAGGTCAAATTCCGCCAGTACTTCGCTGAACAATTGCTGCAGGTTGGTGGTCACATACTGGTCATTATGCGCGGTGAGGCGGGAGTAGTTCAGCACGTCTTTGATCAGCCCGGCCATTTGCCTGGCAGACGCCCTGACCTTTTGGAGGTACCGAACCTGCGTTTCAGACAGGTTGCTGGTATTGCTTTCGATCAGTTCGGAAAAGGTGAGTATTTTCCGGAGCGGCTCCTGCAGGTCGTGGCTGGCAATGTAGGCAAACTGCTCCAGGTCATGGTTGGACTTCTGCAGCCGGCTGTTGAGCAGCACCAGCTCGTGCGTACGCTCCTGGATGATCTGCTCCAGCATGTTCATGAACTCTACGTCCCGTTCCCTGACTATTTTTTCCGCCTGCTTCTGCACGGTGATGTCTCGGGCAATTTTAGACGCGCCGATGATCTTGCCTTTTTTGTTGAAAATGGGGGAGATGGTCACGGAAATATCCAGCAGGCGCCCGTCTTTGTTAACCCGCTGCGTCTCGAAATGGTCAATATGCTCGCCGGCGTTGATACGGCGCAGTATGCCCGGCTCTTCGTCCATACGCTCGGGCGGGATTATTTTCATGATGGACTGGCCGATCATTTCAGCTGCCGTATACCCGAAAATACGCTCCGCGCCCCTGTTCCAGCTGGTCACAATACCGCTGAGCGTTTTGCTTACAATGGCATCGTCTGAAGAGTTGATGATGGCGGCGAGGTGCGCGCGCTGTTCTTCAGACACTTTACTGTCCGTAATATCCATCAGCAGGTTGGTAGCGCCAATGAAAACGTCTTCGGTGTTGAAAACAGGCTGTGGAAAAGATTGAATAAAACGGCGGGTGCCGTCTGGTCTTTCTATAATTATTTCAGCGCCTGTTACAGCTATTTGCTGCCTGAGCGTAACGGCCATGGGGCATTCATCCAGCGGCAGCGGCGTACCGTCTGTATGGAAAATTTTCAGGGAGCCGCACCACTGGTCTTTCCCGGTTTCAGGGCGGCGGCCCCAAAGGGAGGCGGCGGCTTCGTTATAAAATGTGATATGACCCAGCGCATCGCAGGTATAAACGGCAGCGGGCAAAGCCTGCACCAGTTGGCGGTACCGTTCTCCACTTTCCCGAAGCGCATCCCTCATCGTTTCTGTTGAACGGTTTAAATCCTCAGGATCAACGGCACTATTGTCTATCGGGAACAGATCGAACATAAGATGGTTTTAGTACTGGTTGCGAACGGGGGAAGCCTTGTACTAAAATAACAAAAAAAATGCGTTACCACTGTAGCCCGAGCTGGAAATTAATCTTAACAACAGTAGCATACTGTCCGTCCATTACGGCAACCGGCGTAATGCCCAGGCACAGCCCCCAATGGCCATGCTGCCCAAAACCGCGCTGCAGGCCGTAATTCACCAGCAAGCCTGCTTCAGGATAGAGCGGCGGCAGGTATTCCATGTAATTGCCGAACGGGGTCTGCGCCGCTTTTACAAAAGGTTCCGCAGAAAAAAAATTGCCTGAAAAGTACCGGATGGACTTGCCTTTTTCCAATCGCCGTTCCACGTTGTAATACCACCTCAGCTCCGCAGACGGTACGTAGGCCACGCTGCCGGTAGTGCCCAGGGAGCTGGATACGCTGAACTGTGTAACGGCGTCTATTTTAGCCACCAGGGAGGTGTGGCGGCCTATCCGGTTTTCCATATGCACGTTCAGGGACGGCAGAACAGGCAGGCCCAGCTGCACGCGGAACGTTCTTTTGGGCAGTTGCTGCGCCTGCAGGGAAGGCACCGCAATAAAAAGGCACAGGGAGAGCAGTAGCTGTTGCATGCCGCAATTTAAAGCGGGTAACAACAGGGCGCGCGCGTTTTATGTGAACTGTTGTTTTTGCTGCCTGAATGGTAAAAGAAGCGCCCTGAACATAAGGTTGCCGGAGTCAAATAAATTAGTTGACAAAATCAACTAATTGTGATATTTTGCCAGCAAAACCCGTTTTATGACACCGGAACAGGAAGCCGCCATGATCGCCAACATCCGCCAGTTCAACCGCTTCTATACCATGCAGCTGGGATTGCTGCAGCAGCATGTTTTTGACAGTGAATATTCCCTGACGGAGATGCGCGTGATATACGAGGTCCATTTCAACCATCAGACTACGGCCACGGGCATACGTGAAGCCCTGAACATTGATGCCGGTTACCTGAGCCGCCTGCTGCGGAACTTCGAGAAAAAAGGCCTGGTCATCAAACACCCGCTGCCGGAAGACGGGCGCTCCAGCTATCTGCAACTGACGGCCCGGGGCCGCAAGCTGATGGCGCAGATGAACGAGCGGTCAGATGTACAGATCAGGCAGATGCTGGAGGGCCTCACGGCGCAGCAGCGCCGGCAGGTGGGAAATGCCATGAACAGGGTGCGAGGCCTGCTGAAAGCGCCCGGCGGGCAGCCCCGGCTGGAAGATGTGGAAATACGCCACGGCCTGCAGCCGGGAGATGTTGGAGACATTATACGCGTACACGGCCAGGTGTACGCGGAAGAATACCAGTACGACCTGCGGTTTGAACAGTATGTAACAGAAACGCTGCATGAGTTCCTGCCAACCTATAACCCGGCCAAAGACCGGGTATGGCTGGCCACCTGCTTTGGCGAGCTGGCCGGGATGATCGCCATCATTCACAAAGGCCGCGGCCGCGCCCAGTTACGCTGGTTCCTCATCAGGCCGGCGTTCAGGGGCATAGGCCTGGGCAAGGCGCTGATGCAGGAAGCAATGGCTTTTTGCCGTACTCAGCGTTTCAGGGAAGTATACCTGCTCACCACCAACCAGCAGCAAACCGCCGCCGGCCTTTATGTAAAGGCGGGCTTCGTAAAAACGGCATCCACTCCGCAGCATCTGTGGGGGCAGGATGTATATGAAGAGCGTTACGAACTGAAAATGCCTACAGGTAACTGAGCCACCATTGCCGGTGTGTTTGTTTGTACTGCGAGTACCAGCGGCAGGGGCGGTACAGTATGGCCACCACGATTATCCAGATCAGGTAGACCGCCCACAGCGGGTAACCGAAGCTGGGCGGCCTGAAAAGGAACAGCTGGTTGGGTGTTACAATATCGTTTACACCATACCCGCTGATAAAGAAAGCCGCTACGCACAGCGCGTGTATCAGGTAAAAATGCAGGATGTAATAAAAGAACGGCACGCTGCCATATACTTTGGCCACTTCGGTAACGCGGTTGCGCGTATGTTCCAGCGCCGCCAGCATCAGCAGGCCCGGCCCAATAGTGGCACAGGCGTATAACAGGGATGGCGGGTACTTTTCCACGTTCATGAAAGCATAGAAGGAGCCTGCCCAGGGGTCCGGGTCGCCATAGATATTCCAGCCGCGCAGCACCAGGAAAATGGCCAGCATGGAGAGGCCGGCGGTGATGAGCGTTCTTTTCCTGCGGCCGGCATCCACATCTCCCTCAAACACACGGCCCAGGCCGTAACCCAGGAGCATAATGCCCACCCAGGGCAGGAAGGGATAGATCACGATCACGCCATGCCCCGGAAACAACTCGTAAAAAGTGTACCGCGTCTGGTGCGCAAATTCCCACAGCACGCCCGGTTGAAAGCCGGGCCGGGCCTGTACATAGTCCAGCAGGTTATGCCCGGCGGCAATGAGTATGCCCAGGCCCAGCACGGCCTGCCAGGGCAGCCACACCAGCAGGGCCAGGAACAGGAAGCCGATGCCGATGGCCCAGATGACCTGTAATATCATCACGTTCAGCAAAGGGTTGAAAGTAAGGCCCAGAGACACCACCGTTACCTCTATCAGTATCAGCCACAGGCCCCGCGTGAGCAGGAAGCGGCTGATCTCCGCCGTGCTTTTGCGGGTATGCATCAGGCGTACGGACAAGCCGGAGAGCAGTACGAACAGCGGCGCGCAGAAGTGGGTGACCCAGCGGGTGAAGTACAACATGGGAGTAGTGGTCTGGGCGTCCAGCGGGTCTTGCGTCATGGCTGATGCATGGAAAAAATCGCGCACGTGGTCTAGCGCCATAATGATCATGATCAGCCCTCTTAACACATCTACACTGTACACGCGCCCGCGGGGCAATTGGGGTGCTGGCATACGGATGGTTTGTTATTGTATAACGTGCTTCCTGAGCAGTACGATCTGCCCCAGGTGGTAAGCTGCATGCTGTAAAACGCCCTGTATGTAATAATGGGCGTTGTGCTGCGTTTCCGGCACGGGCGTATACAGCTTCTCTTCCGGAAAGTTACGGATTGTTTCCACCATTTGGGTCATGGAATGTTCCAGCCGCTGCAGGGTGGCCTGCCAGTTATTTTCCCCGTGGTTCTCCGGGAGGTAGAAGTCCGGGAGGTCTCCTTCCTGCTCCGGCTTTTCGCCTTTCAGTTTGCGGGTCACGTTCTGGTGCCAGAAAATGATATGGTTCACCAGTTCCCAGATGTTGTGGCTTTCGCCAACCCGGCGGGTGGCCTGCTCCGCGTCCGTTTCCTGCAGGTGCTCAAGAAAGGTCACATCCAGCCAGGGTGTGCCGTGATAGATATGCTGGAGGGACTCTGATAAAACAACGAGTGTGGACATGACTATTTAGGTTTGGTGGCTGTTGTTCCATTCACAATTAACAGGCCATTCCCCCATTTTCCCTTACTTTTAGTCAAATTAAATACCACATTATGGAGCAACAGCAACTGGAATTTAATAAAAATGAGGATACGATGCGCAGGCTGCTCAGCACAATGAAACAAAGGTTGGCCGTAGTAGAGCAGGGAGGAGGGAAAAAAAGCCTGGAAAAGCTCAGGCAGCGGGGCAAACTGAGCCCCCGGGAACGGATCAGTTATCTTATAGACAAAAATACCATCTTTACGGAAATAGGGGCTTTCACCGCGTACGATATGTATGCCGAGCATGGTGGCTGCCCGGCCGGCGGCACTGTAGCCGGTTTGGGTTATGTGAGCGGCCGCCAGTGCGTCATAGTGGCCAATGATATGACGGTAAAAGCCGGGGCATGGTTCCCCCTTACCGGCAAAAAGAACCTGCGCCTGCAGGAAATTGCCATGGAAAACAGGCTGCCTGTTATTTACCTGGTAGACAGCGCCGGGGTATACCTGCCTATGCAGGACGAGATCTTCCCGGACAAGGAGCATTTTGGCCGCATTTTCCGCAACAACGCCCGCATGAGCGCCATGGGCATTACGCAGATTGCCGCCGTAATGGGCAGCTGCGTGGCCGGCGGGGCGTACCTGCCTATTATGAGCGACGAAGTACTGATGGTGGAAGGCAACGGCTCCATTTTCCTGGCCGGGCCCTACCTGGTAAAGGCCGCCATAGGGGAGGAGGTAGATGCGGAAACCCTGGGCGGCGCCGTTACGCATACAGAAATTTCAGGCATTGCGGATTACCGGTTCAAAACAGACCAGGAATGCCTTGACCGGATCAGGGACATTGTAGCCCGGCTGGGGCACAATACCGGCGCCGGCTTTGACCGCATTGCCCCGGTAGCCCCGCTGAAACCGGCGGAGGAACTGTATGGCATTATCCCGGAAGACAGCAGCAAATCTTACGACGTGCATGAGGTGATAACAAGGCTGGTAGACGGCGGCGTGTTTGATGAATACAAGCAGGACTATGGCAAGACCATCCTCTGCGGTTATGCGCGTATAGACGGCTGGGCGGTGGGCATTGTAGCCAACCAGCGCAAAATAGTGAAAAGCAAAAAAGGAGAGATGCAGATGGGCGGCGTTATTTATAATGACAGCGCAGACAAGGCCGCCCGTTTCATTATGAACTGCAACCAGAAAAAGATACCGCTCCTTTTCTTGCAGGACGTAACGGGGTTTATGGTAGGCAGCCGCAGCGAGCACGCCGGCATTATCAAAGACGGCGCCAAGCTGGTGAACGCGGTAGCCAATTCCGTAGTGCCCAAGATCACCGTGATCATCGGTAACTCTTACGGCGCGGGCAACTATGCCATGTGCGGCAAGGCTTACGACCCCCGTTTTATTTTTGCCTGGCCCAATGCCAAAATAGCGGTGATGGGTGGGGAGCAGGCCGCCAAAACACTGTTGCAGATACAGGTGGCCTCCCTCAAGGCAAAGGGAGAGACCATTTCTCCCGCGGAAGAAACGAAGCTGCTGAAAAACATTACAGACAAATACAACGCGCAAACCACGCCCTACTATGCCGCGGCGCGTTTATGGGTAGACGCCATCATTGACCCCGCGCAAACGCGGCAGATAGTGGCGGAATGCCTGGCCGCGGCCAACCATGCGCCGGTGGAAGAGGCGTTCCGCACAGGGGTGATACAGGTCTAGGCGGGGTAGCGTTGCTGCGGAAAATATTGTCTTCAGGGGTGGCTTTACTTATTACTCGTGTTTTTTTACTATCTTTATTGTCATTTCATTGGTTTAAGTAAACCTAAATCGACTTGAAATTATGACACTTAAATTTAAAACATCGCCTGAAGCAATTAGGAGAGCCAATAGTAATCTTGTGTTAAAAGGAGTAGACTTTAGCACTAGGGAAAAATATACTGGTATTATTACAGCTAAAACAGTATTTAACGGCAGTGTGAAAATCAGGGAAATTAGCAAAGATAAAATAAATGAGGCTTATGCAAAATCTCTAAAGCAATATGCAGAGAAACTATAACTATATCTATTCAAAACTTGTAGAAAATGATACGGATTTAATTGGCCACATAGCGTATTCTCTTTACAAAAAAAGCAAAGTCGAATACATCGAAAAACAAAACGAGGGCGGGAAGACCCTTACAGATGCCGAGTTAATCCCATTTAACGACTTTTCTTCTTCCGAAAGTTCCATTGAAAGTTACAGAATAAAAGCAGAATTGATAGTACAAGGTTTTATTGACAATGTGCTTGATGAAGAATTAACGAATTACAAACAACAAGCTATAACACAACAAGCCGAAATACTTAAAAACATTATTGCACCTATTACCCCCTCTTTTTGGAAAAATGTTTGGATAGGAATTGTAAGTTCTTTTATTTTCACGCTTGTGCTTGCTGCTTTATTTTTTATAAAAACCTTTGGAGATTATAAAATTAATTTCTCTTTTGAACAAAAGAAACCCGAACCAAAGCAACTTTACGCCCAATAACCTCCATATCCACTTTTTGCGCTACTAGATAGTTTACACTTAAAAGGCTTGCCTTGACACTGTGGGATATTTTCGTTTACATTTAGAATATGGTATCAAGTATGTTTTATTATTCCCTTATTTTTGCGCCTTACTAAAAACAGACCGGCATTGGCAGCAAATCAGCAATTGATCATTTATACAGACGGCTCGGCAAGAGGGAACCCCGGCAGGGGCGGTTATGGCGTGGTGTTGATCTGGGGGAGCGTGCGGAAAGAGCTTTCGCAGGGTTACCGCATGACCACCAATAACAGGATGGAGCTGCTGGCAGTGATAGTAGCGCTGGAGGTGCTGACCAAGGAAGGCCTGAACATTACCATCTATACAGACAGCCAGTACGTGGTGAACGCGGTGGAAAAAGGCTGGTTGTGGAACTGGGTGAAGACCGGGTTCAAGGAAAAGAAGAACCGGGACCTGTGGGAGCGTTTCATCCCGTTATACAAACGTCACCGCATCCGTTTCCAATGGGTGAAAGGGCATGCTACCAACCCGGAGAACAACCGCTGTGACCAGCTGGCCACAGAAGCGGCAGACGGCGGGCACCTGCAGGTAGATGCCGGGTATGAGCAGGGTGACCAGGGCCTTTTCTCAAAGATGTAACAAACCATATATTATTATTCAATAATAAATTGTAAATTGCCCCTACGTCTTTAAGCAAATTTTGCTTGTTAACCATTTGAACCGTTAAGCATCATTTTTCATTTTTGAAATTTGTTCATGCCTCAGTTATTCCCAGTAGAGGTCATTGAGCAATCTGCATTCACGTGGCTGCCACGGGTGCGGGTGCGTACTCAATTGATCTACACAACGGTTCTTGTGGCGGTGCTGCTCAGCCTCATAGCGCTGCCTTTCATTAAAGTGGATGTGTCCGTACAGTCTGCCGGCATTATACGCCCGGTAACGGAAAAGAACGAGCTGCGCAGCCTTGTGGCCGGTACCATTGCGGAAGTGCTGGTAACGGAAGGGCAGCATGTGGAGAAGGGCCAGTTGATCCTGCGCCTGCAGGAAGACATTAGCAACAGTAAATTATTGCAGACCTCCTTTGAGCTGAAGCAGCGGGAAACCTATGTGAGTGACCTGGCGCGCCTGGCCGCGGGCGGTGGGGGCGGCGGGCTGCAGTCTGCCCTGTACCAGCAACAGTACAGCCGCTTCGTATCTTCCCTCAACGAGCAGCAGGCCACCATGCGCAAGCTGGAGAGCGACCTGGAGATGTACCGGAAACTGTTCGCAGACAAGGTGATAGCCGAAAAAGAACTGCGGGACAAGCAGTACGAGTATGATAAATCCAAAGCCGCCTACAGCCTTGCCGTGCAGCAGCAGCGAAGTGCGTGGGCGGAAGAGCTGAGCCGCTACCGGCTGGAGAGCAACCGCCTGCAGGCCGATGCGGACCAGCTGGAAAAACAGAAGGAATGGAACCTGATCAAGGCGCCGGTAAGCGGCACGCTGCAGGAATTTAACGGCAAGTACGCCGGGGGATACATCCAGGTGGGTGAGGCCATCGGCATCATCTCGCCAGATTCCAACCTGGTGGCGGAATGCCTTGTGTCTCCCAAAGACATCGGCTACCTGCGTGCAGGCATGCCCGTTAAGTTCCAGGTAGATGCTTTTAATTATAACGACTGGGGAACGGTGAACGGTACCGTGCAAAGCGTAGACAATGATTTTACCCTGGCGGAGAACCAGCCGGTGTTCAAGGTGAAATGCGTGTTTGACGCCACAGAGCTGCAAACGGCCGGCGGCGTGAGAGGTACGCTCAAAAAAGGCATGACGCTACAGGCCCGCTTCATACTCACGCAACGCAGCCTGTTCCAATTGTTATATGATAAAGCAGACGACTGGGTGAACCCTCATACCGCCGGAAAAAATTAAACCATGTCCACTACCGCAAGACTTAAAAAAAGCACCCGCGTTCGCCAGCGGGATATCAGTGACTGCGGCGCCGCTTGCCTGGCGTCTATTGCCGCGTACTATAACCTCCAGATGCCCGTGTCCCGCATCCGGCAGCTGGCCGCCACAGACAGCAAAGGCACCAACGTGCTGGGCGTGGTGGAAGCGGCCGGCAAGCTGGGTTTTCAGGCTAAAGGCGTGAAAGGCCCGTTCGAAGCGCTGTTCAATATACCCAAGCCCGCCATTGCCCATGTGATCATACAGGAAAAGCTGCACCACTTTGTAGTAGTATACCGTGTTACCAAAACGCAGGTGGTGGTGATGGACCCCGCGGACGGGCAGTTCCATAAAATGACCCACGCGCAGTTCAAGGCCATCTGGACCAACGTGCTGGTACTGCTCATGCCGGGAAACGAGTTCAGGCCCGGCAACGAAAAGGTTTCCCACCTGCAGCGTTTCTGGTACCTGCTGCGCCCCCACCGTTCCGTGGTGCTGCAGGCGCTCTTCGGCGCCATTATTTACACGGTGCTGGGCCTGTCTACTTCTATTTACGTGCAGAAGATCGTAGACAACGTGCTGGTGGAAGGCAATAAGAACCTGCTGAACCTGCTGGGCGTTATCATGCTGCTGATACTGGTGCTGCAAATGTTCGTGGGGCAGCTCAAAAGCGTATTTGCCCTTAAAACCGGGCAGCAGATAGACGCACAACTGATACTGGGCTACTATAAACACCTGCTGCGCCTGCCCCAGCAGTTTTTTGATACCATGCGCGTAGGGGAGATCACCTCCCGCATCAATGACGCGGTGAAGATCAGGGTATTCATCAACGATGTGGCCATTGGCCTGGTGGTGAACGTGTTCATTGTACTGTTCTCTTTCGGCCTGATGTTTACCTACTACTGGAAACTGGCGCTCATAGTACTGTGCATATTGCCGGTATACGCCCTTATATACTGGATCAGTAACCAGGTGAACAAAAAAATGCAACGCCGGCTGATGGAAGACAACGCGGAACTGGGCAGCCAGCTGGTGGAGTCTCTTAACTCCGTAGCCACCATCAAGCGTTTCGGGCTGGAAGAATATGCTAATATCAAAACAGAGAACCGCTTTGTGAAGCTGCTGCGGTCTATCTTTTCCGCCTCCATGACCAACCTCGGCATTGGCACCGCCGGCGGTTTCATTACCAGCGCGTTTGTAGTGATATTGCTCTGGGCGGGCTCCTATTTTGTGCTTGACCGGCAATTGAGCCCGGGCGAGCTGTTGAGCTTCTACGCCATTGTAGGGTACTTTACCGGCCCCGCCATGGCCCTGATAGGCGCCAACAGAAGCATGCAGGACGCGCTTATTGCCGCGGACCGCCTTTTCGAGATCATGGACCTGGACCAGGAAGAGACCGCCAACAAGGTACGGCTGACGCCGGAAGACGTGGGCAATATCCAGTTCACCAACGTGTTTTTCCGCTATGGCACCCGCGTGGAGGTGTTCCGGAATTTCAGCCTGCAGATACCCCGCGGCCAGATCACCGCCGTAGTGGGAGAGAGCGGTTCCGGCAAAAGCACGCTGATGGCGCTGCTACAGAATATCTATCCCCTGCAGTCCGGCAGCATCCAGATCGGGAACATGGATATCAGGTATATAGACCATGAGAGCCTGCGCCGCCGGGTAAGCGTAGTACCGCAGCAGATAGACCTTTTTGCCGCAACAGTGCTGGAAAATATTGCCGTGGGAGAGTTTGAGCCGGATATGCAGCGCGTGCTCCGCATTTCGGCCCAGCTGGGCATCCTGAACTTTATAGAGAAACTGCCGGAAGGTTTCAATACTCCGCTGGGAGAACATGGCGTTAACCTCTCCGGCGGCCAGCGGCAGCGTATTGCCATTGCCCGCGCGCTCTACCGCAACCCGGACATCCTGATACTGGACGAGGCCACCTCTTCCCTGGATTCCGTGTCTGACCAATACGTGCAGGAAGTAATGCAGCAGCTCCGGAACAATGGTAAAACCATCATCGTTATTGCCCACCGCCTCAGTACCGTGATGCATGCGGACAAAATAGTGGTGCTGCAAGACGGCGCCATTGCCGAAGAAGGCACCCATGCGGCCCTGCTGGGCAATAACGCCGTGTATTCCCGTTTATGGCAACATCACCAGGCCTTGCCGATATAAACGCTATCAGCCTTCAAACATTGGGTCGCTATCAGCCTGCGGCCCATAATAAACCTTCTTGCAGTATCAGTTACAGGGGATGCTGCAGATCCATACGGGACAGTAAAAAAAGGGTGCAACAGCATTGTTGCACCCTTTTCAGTATTGTTGGCGGGCAGCCTATTTTGCAATGAACTTCGCCAGCGGCGTACCGTCCTGGTTGAGCACCAGGAAACCTTCCGTTACCTTCCAGTTGTTCACCTTGTCTATGATCTGCAGGAATTGGCTTTCCACGCTCATGTCCGCGCAAGCCATTTTGGTAGCGGCCAGCGGGGAAAAGGTCAGTTTATCCGCGGCAACCGTGAATTTCCCGAAAATATTGTTGCAGCCGGCGGAGCCGCTGATGCGCTGCTCGGCCCTGTTGAACGTAAATTCCGCGGGGCGCTGGAGTTTGGTAGTATCTACCGGCTGGCCCTGCACTTCCACGAGGCGCCAGGTCTTATACAGGTCTGCTTCATTGTTGGTAGCCGCGGGCTTGGGCGAGCTGCAGCTGGTTGCAAATGCAAGGGCTGTAAAAAAGGCCAGGTATTTTTTCATGTTGTTCATTTTAATGATTGTATAACAATCTCAGTGCCGGAAAGTTAATACCGGCTGTAAAAAGAGCGGAGGTCGCCGGCCAGCCGGTCATAAATAGGGCGTGTCAGTTCCATGAAGAGGTCTTGCGGCGGCGGTGGCGGAATGTCCCGGCCGCCTATCAGCGCGCGGTCCGCATCACTGAGGGCGCGCTCGTCTCCCCGGTAGGTGCCGAACTGGTTTTGCCAGGTGAAGGAACCGGGCACCCTGTCTTGCCGCAGCACGCGGTTGTCATTCACATCGGTGATACGGTAATCCAGCAGGCCGGTGGAGGCCACGGTCTTTTTGGTGATATACAACGTGGCTTTCACGGTAATATCTACCATAATGGGTTTGCCGGTAGTGTCTTTTTTATTGCCGGGAACGGAAATCACTTTGGACACTTCGCGCTGGTATCGGTCAACAAAGGTCTGGCCCACCATGAAGTCCATAAACCGCAGCTCCATGTACTGGTCTGGCCTGAAATCCCGGTCTCCCCGCACGCGGCGCTCGTCATAGAACTTTACGAAGTTGTTGATCTGGCGCTGCTCCAGGTTACGCACCAGCGCGTCCCTGAACTGGTCCGCGGAAAACTGGAAGTAGGGGGAGCGCACGTCTATTTCGCTGATCACCACGTTTACGAGCCCAATGGCGTAGGCCTCTTCCCGCAGCTGGGCCGCGTCTTTGTAATTGGGCGTGAGGCGGAGGGCGGCGCTGAACTCTTCATACGCTTCGCGGGCGCTTTGTTTGGTGCCTTGCTCCAGCAGTTGCAGGCCTCTTTCGTAGCGGGCCTCAGAGGCGTTTTCCTGCGCGCCGGTAATAGCCGCGGAATAGTCTTTCGGCTTTACCACGCCCATGGCGGCGGGAGAGGTGCGGATGGTGTTGTAAAGCGACTGCATGGCGCGGTACTCTACCCGTACAGATTCCCATTTCAGGTCGTTATTGGAGGCCAGTGCCTGTTTGGCGCGGCCCTCATGGTAATCCATGGCGGCCTGGTAAGCGCGGGGGAGCAATTGCAGCGATGTGGCGTCTGCAGGCCGGCGTTGCAGTTTTTTTACGAATGCTTCCACGGCAGTGCCGTAATGGCCCTGGTTATATAATTTTTCGCCTGATTTGCAGGAAAACAGGGTGAGGATAAAAAGAAGGGGCAGGTATCGGAACATGGTCAAGAGAAATTACGGATTAGGAATGCAAAATACCGGAACAGGCCTGCAAAAGGCGAGGCGGCAAATGAAGAGTTATGCGTTGCGAAAGGCGGATGGTACATGTGTATCTTTTAAAAAACATGCGGCTCATATGAGCGCCCTTACAAGACGAACGAAGTATGTAAATAGTTACGGTTTTCATATCAACAGGCAAATGTAATGCCGGAAACAGGGAATGGGGGTGATCCGTTTGGCGGAATATACCGTCAGAGCTTGAAGTTCCTTCTCAGCTCGCGGTCCGCTTCGCGTTGTTTGATGCTGTCACGCTTGTCGTGCAGCTTTTTACCTTTACCCAGGCCTACCTCTATTTTGGCCAGCCCTTTATCGTTTATGAATATACGAAGGGGAACGATGGTATAGCCTTTTTCCTGCAGCTTTTTCTCCATTTTCCGCAGCTCCTTTTTCTGGAGCAGCAGCTTGCGTTCCCGGAGGGGATCGTGATTGGCGTAGGTGCCATGGGAGTACTCGGCAATGTGCAGGCTTTTAACGTACAGCTCGCCTTTTGAAAAATAGCAGAAGCTGTCATTAAAGCTCACCTTGCCGCCGCGAATGGACTTGATCTCGGTACCTGTCAGCACCATACCGGCGATGTATTTATCTTCTATCGCAAACTCGAAATACGCTGATCTGTTCTTTAATTCTGCCATTTCGCCACAAATATAAGGGGCTGACACACAGCGGGAGCAGGGCGGGGAAAAAAATGGCCCATACTTCTTTGTTTGTCAGCCCCGGAAGAGGTGTTGTTATGTTTGAGTACCTTCACTTCCCGGAGCGTTGCCGCCACTTGCATGGCACCCGGCAACACCTATTCCCGCACGGGAGGCCTCCTAATTCTTGAACAGTTCCAGCAGCGTGCTAAGCCTGTTTTTCAGTTCTTTACGGTCCAGGATAAAGTCCAGGAAGCCGTGCTCCAGCAGAAATTCCGCGCTCTGGAAACCTTCGGGAAGGTCTTTTTTGATCGTTTCCTTGATCACCCTTGGCCCCGCAAACCCGATGAGGGCGCCCGGCTCGGCGGTGTTGATATCGCCCAGCATGGCGTAAGAAGCGGTAACGCCGCCGGTGGTGGGGTCTGTCATCAATGAAATGTACGGCAAACCGGCAGCTGCCAGCTGGGTGAGCTTGGCGGACGTTTTGGCCATCTGCATCAGGGAGAAGGCGCTTTCCATCATGCGCGCGCCGCCTGATTTGGAAATGATCAGCAGGGGCAGGCGGTGGGCCATGCAATGATCTATGCTGCGGGCAATTTTCTCACCCACCACGGAGCCCATGGAGCCGCCAATGAAGTTGAAGTCCATACAGGCCACCACCAGGCCATTACCGTTCACCAGCCCGGAGCCAACGCGCATGGCGTCTGTCAGCCCTGATTTTTTCTGTGCCTCCTTCAGCCGGGCATCGTAGGGTTTCAGGTCATTGAAGCCCAGCATGTCTTTCGGGTAAATGTTGGCAAAGAGTTCTTCAAACTGGTTATTATCAAAGATGATCTCAAAATACTCCGGTGAATTGATGCGGTTGTGAAAGTTACATTTGTCACATACGTACAAATGTTCTTTCAGGTCTTTCATGGTGGTCGTTTTCTTACAATTCGGGCATTTGTGCCATAAACCGTCCGGCGCCTCTTTCTTCTCACTGGTACTGGTAGAAATACCCTGTTTAATTCGCTTAAACCAGCTCATACTAGATTTTGTACTAAAATTAGATTAAAGAATAGTGGTGCAAGATACGATAAAATTAAACTTTTCCGTAAATCAAAAGCCCCCCGTTGGTGCGGGGGGCTTTTGTACAACTGTAAGATTATGCGTTGCGGTTAATGCAGTTCAGGTCTGTAAAGGCTTCTTCCAGCCGTTTTACAAAGGTTTCTTCCCCTTTGCGCAGCCACACACGCGGATCGTAGTATTTTTTGTTGGGTTTGTCAGCTCCTTCAGGGTTGCCGAGCTGGGCCTGCAGGTAGCCTTCCTTGGCCTTGTAGTAATCCAGCACGCCTTCCCAGAAAGCCCATTGCATGTCTGTGTCAATGTTCATTTTGATCACGCCGTAGCCCAGGGTTTCGTTGATCTGGTGCTTGGGGGAGCCGGAACCGCCATGGAATACATAGAATACCGGCTTTTTGCCGGTATTAAATTTTTTCTCAATAAATTCCTGGCTGTTCTGCAGGATCTCGGGGCGCAGCTCCACGTTGCCGGGGCTGTACACGCCGTGCACGTTGCCGAAAGCGGCGGCCACGGTGAAGCGGCTGCCAACCTGGCTCAGCTGTTCGTAAGCGTAGGCCACGTCTTCAGGCTGGGTATACAGCAGCGAGTTTTCCACGCCGGAGTTGTCTACCCCGTCTTCTTCACCACCGGTAACGCCCAGTTCAATTTCAATAGACATGCCCAGTTTATTCATTCTTTCGAAATATGCTTTGGAGATCGCAATGTTTTCATGGATGGGCTCTTCAGACAGGTCCAGCATGTGGGAGCTGTAGAGCGGCTGGCCCGTTTCTTTCTTGAATTTTTCGCCGGCGGTGAGCAGGCCGTCAATCCAGGGCAGCCATTTTTTGGCGGCATGGTCTGTATGCAGCACTACGGGTACACCATAATATTGCGCTACCTCATGTACGTGTTTGGCGCCAGATACACCGCCCGCAATGTTGGCCTGCAGCTTGTCATTGGGCATGCCTTTACCGGCATAGAATTGGGCGCCGCCGTTAGAAAATTGGATGATAACCGGGGAATTTACCTTGGCGGCCGTTTCCAGCACGGCATTCACTGAGTTGGTGCCAACCACGTTCACTGCGGGCATGGCAAATTCATTTTCCTTGGCATCTTTATAGAGCGCTTCCAGCTCTTCACCGAATAATACGCCGGCTTTGTACTTTCCCATAGACGTTAAAATGTTTAATTTTTAAAGGAAAGCAAATATAGGCATTTCAAAATTTGCATTTTCGCAAGTTTTAGGGTTCTTTTTTAAAAGATTTAAAAACCGGGTGCGTTCCTCCATTGAAAAAACCGCCCGCCATGGCCGGCGGAGCGGTTTTTCCGTCCAAACACTATTTCACTGTTAACGTTGTTCCGTTCACTTCAACGGTGTATTTGGCCAGCGCGGCCGTGGCGGGGCCGTTGCTCACCGTACCGTCCAGGTTGAACTTGCTGCCGTGCCCGCAGGCGCTGCCGCATTCTATTTTACCGCCAGACACCCCGGAAAGCGTGCAGCCCATGTGGGTGCAGGTGCTGGTGAAAGCGGCAAAGGAGGCCGCGGCGTTGCCGGTGGCGGTGCGTACCAATACCACTCCATTGCTGATGATAGCGTCTCCCACGTTCGGTACCTGCGTGGCCAGGTTAACGGTCAGCTTGGCGCCCGGCCCGGGGCCCGGGCCAGGACCGGGACCGGGGTTTGGAGCGGGATCGTCTCCCTTACCGCCGCAGGCCGCCAACCCGCCCGTACAGGCAATAGCAAGGGTAATGCCCATGCTGGACAAAAAGTTTCTTCTTTCCATAATTGAGTGGTTTAGTTTTTTCGCGTTTTTTGAAAGGGACCGGTTTTTCAGAAAAGGGTACGGGTATGGAGAGGAAGGGGTTGCTTTGGGAATTGAAATTTTTCCGGAAGCCGGGTTTCAGGAGCATGAAATGCGAAGGTGCGGGCAACCGGATTATTCACCGGGGCCTTTTGGCGCTGCGGCTATATGGTTGCCCGTACCGCCGTGATCAATTCGTCAAAATACCCCGGCGCAAACATCAGGCGGCTGCCGTACCAGGAGAACATTTCCCCGTCAACCAGCAGCACTTCCGCATCCGGGAGGTATGCTTTTATTTCAGCAATGTGTTTTTCCTTAAAAGGGTAGGGCTCGCTGGAAAGCAGTACCAGCCGGCAACCGCTGGCGGCCAGCTGCGCCAGGCCCATGGCGGGGTAACGGGGCAGGTCCGCAAACACGTTCCGGAAGCCGCAGCGCGCCATCATGTCGTGGATAAAGGTATCTCCACCGGCCACCATCCATGGCTCCCGCCAGATAAAATACGCGGCGGGCGCCGCCATGGGCAGGGGTTGCAGCCGGCTGAAACCTTCTTCTATCTGCTGGCGGATATGCTGCGCGGCGGCCTGCCGCTGCAAAATGTCTCCCAGGCCGGTCACCATGCGGCAGGCATCTGCCAGGGTATGGATATCACTCACCCACACGGGGAAACGCGCGGCCAGGGCCTCTATTTGTGCTTTTTCATTTTCTTCCTTGTTGGCAATGATGAGGTCTGGCCGCAGGGCGGCAATGCGCTCCAGGTCCAGCTGCTTGGTGCCGCCTACGCGGGGAATGCTGCGGAACCACGCCGCCGGGTGTACGCAGAATTTGGTGATGCCCTGCACGGTGGCGCCCAGGTGGTAGAGCAGCTCGGTTTGCGAGGGCACTACGGATATGATGCGTTGGGGAGGAACGGAGATCTCCACGGTGCGGCCTAACTGATCGTGGTACAACATATCAACTGCCCAGTGCCTGAATGATATCGTATTTGGTAATAATGTGGTAGTTGCCGCTTTCATCGTGCGTGAGCACGGCGCCGTTCTCCTTGTTGATATAAACGGAGAGCTTTTCAATGGGTGTTTCCATGCTTACTACGGGAAAGGCTTTATGCATCACGGCCTCTACCGGGGATTCTTTCAGGTCCGGCTGGTCTATCAGCTTGCTGAACAGGCCGCTCTCCGAAATGGCGCCAATGAACTGGCCGTTGCTGGCCACGGGCAGGTGCTCAATGTCGAACTTTTTCATTTTGGCAATGGCGCCGCTCACTTTCTCGTCTGGCGGAATGGTCACCAGCGGCAGGTTGCGGCGGCTGTTCACAATGTCTTTCACCGTTTTTACGTCCAGGAAGCCGCGCTCCATCATCCACTGGTCATTATACACCTTGCCTACGTAGCGGCTGCCATGGTCGTGAAACACTACCACCACCACATCTTCCGGCTTGAGGCGGCTTTTCAGCTGCAGCAGCCCGGCTATGGCGGAACCGGCGGAGTACCCTATAAAAATGCCTTCTTCCTTGGCTATGCGGCGGGCCATCACGGCGCCGTCCTTGTCGGTCACTTTCTCGAAATGGTCTATCACGCTCATGTCGTAATTCTGCGGCACAAAATCTTCCCCGATGCCTTCCGTGATATAAGGGTGTACTTCGTTCATGTCCAGCTCGCCGGTATCAAAGAACTTTTTCAGCAGGGAGCCGTAGCTGTCTATGGCCCACACCTGTATAGCGGGGTTCTTTTCTTTCAGGTACCTGCCCGTGCCGGTAATGGTGCCGCCGGTGCCGGTGGCCACCACCAGGTGGGTGATGCGGCCGTCCGTCTGTTCCCATATTTCCGGGCCGGTCTGCTCATAATGCGCATCGCGGTTGGCCAGGTTATCGTACTGGTTCATGTAAAAGGAATTGGGAATTTCATTGGCCAGCCTGCGGGATACGGAGTAATAAGACTTCGGGTCTTCCGGCAGCACGTTGGTGGGGCAAACAATTACCTCCGCGCCAACGGCTTTGAGGATGTCTACTTTTTCCTTGGATTGTTTATCCGTAGTTGTGAAAATACACTTGTAGCCTTTGATAACGGCCGCCAGGGCCAGGCCCATGCCGGTATTGCCGGATGTGCCTTCAATAATGGTACCCCCGGGTTTGAGGTAACCTTTTTTTTCGGCCTCTTCCACCATTTTCAGCGCCATACGGTCTTTGATGGAGTTGCCGGGATTAAAGAACTCTACTTTGGCCAGCACGGTACAGGGCAATTCAGCGGTTACGCGATGGAGCTTTATCAGGGGCGTATGTCCGATGGTTTCCAGTATATTTTCACAGTACTTCATAATCTTGATGCTTGGTGAACGAAATTAAGGTAATTGGGCGAATGATGGTTTATATTTGCTTCTATGAACAACATCTTCATCACCGGTATAGGTACCGGCGTAGGCAAAACAGTGGCTTCGGCCTGTGTGGCCGAGGCTTTGGGCGCGCAATACTGGAAGCCGGTACAGGCGGGCCTGCAGGATACAACGGATACGCAAACCGTGCGTGCATTGCTGAGCAATCCTTCCCTGGTACGGGATGAACTGTACAGGTTGCGCATGCCGGCGTCTCCCCACCTGGCGGCGCGGCGGGAAGGCATTACCATTTTTGAGGACAAGATAGTGGAACATGCCCGCAAGCTGCAGCAGCCGGGCCAGCCCCTCATTATTGAAGGCGCCGGCGGGCTGATGGTGCCGCTGAACGGGGACGTGTTCATGCTTGACCTCATCAGGGCGCTCGAAGCCAAAGTAATTATTGTGGCGCAAAACTACCTGGGCAGCATTAACCATTGCCTGCTCACGGCCATGGCCCTCAAGCAGGCGGAAATACCGGTAGTGGGATGGATCTTTAACGGGGACCATCACAGTAATGAAGACGATGTGGTGGAATGGAGCCATTACCCCCGCATTACCCGCATTCCGCGCGCGCGCAAGCTGAACAAAGACTTTGTGCGGCTGCAGGCGGAACTGATGGGGCCGTTGCTGCAACAACTGGTTACTGCATGACGTTCACGAAAAAGGATATACGAAAGTCCTATCTTGCACGGCGGCTGGCCCTGCCGGCGGAAGAGGCCGCACGCCTGAACGGGGAGCTGCTGCTGAATTGCCGGGAGCTTCACCTGGGCAGCCCGGGTTTCATTCACCTGTTTTTGCCCATCATGGCCAAAAAAGAGGTAGATACCTACCCGCTGGCCGCATGGCTGCGGGAGCAATACCCCGGTGTGCAGCTGGTGCTTTCCCGCTCTTACCTGGCCACGGGCAATATGCAGCATTTCCGCTGGGACGAGCAAACGCGGCTGGTGCAGAACGCCTACGGCATACCGGAGCCTGACAGCGGCCGCATTGTGGCGCCGAAGGAGATAGACGTGGTGTTCGTTCCCATGCTGGCATTTGATGAGGCCGGCCACCGCGTAGGGTACGGCAAGGGCATGTACGACGAATTTTTGCAGCAATGCCGGGAAGATGTGAAGGCCATTGGCCTCAGCCTGTTCCCCCCGCTGCCCGAACTGATAGAAGACGCCTACGAAGGGGACGTGCCGATGAACATTGTGGTAACCCCTCAGCAGGTATATTATTTCCAGGACTAACAAAAACAGCAAAACCAGGTGTGGCAATATCTCAATTATCTTTTATACCCTTTTTCCCTGCTGTACGGCCTTGTATTGTGGATACGAAACCGGCTGTACGACAATGGCGTGCTCACCTCCGTGGAGTTTGACCTGCCGGTGATAGCCGTAGGCAACCTCTCTGTAGGCGGCACCGGCAAAACCCCCCATGTGGAGTACCTGATACGGCTGCTGAAAGACCAATATAGAACGGCCACCCTCAGCCGCGGCTACAACCGCAATACCAAAGGTTTTTTGCTGGCCGGGCCGCAAAGCACCGCGGCAGATATCGGGGATGAGCCCATGCAGTTCCACCGTAAATTTCCCGATGTAACCGTTTGCGTGGGAGAGGAGCGGATGCTGGCCGTGCCCCAGTTGCTGGGAGAACAGCCTGATATTGCCGTTATCCTGCTGGATGACGCCTTTCAGCACCGTTCCATTAAACCGGGGCTGAACCTGATGGTAACGGACTACAGCCGCCTGTTCACCCGGGACCATGTAGTGCCCTTCGGCCGCCTGCGCGAAGGCAGGAAAGGCTACCACCGGGCCAATGCCATTATTGTGTCCAAATGCCCGCCCGGCCTCTCTGTACAGGAAAAGGCCGCCATAGTGCGTGAAATAGCGCCGCTGCCGCACCAGCGCGTATTTTTCACCACCTTGCAGTACGGCACGCCATACCCCCTGCTGCCAGGCGGCCCGCAACAGCTGCCGCCAGGGGCCGCCATACTGGTGGCCTGCGGCATAGCCCGGCCGGAACCAATGGTACAGCATTTGCTGCAAAAGCATGCAAACGTACACCTGCTGGCCTTCCCGGACCATTATTACTACGCCCGGAAAGATCTTGACAAGATGAAGCAGGAGCTGGAGCACCTGGACGGGCCGCAAAAAGTGATACTCACCACGGAAAAAGACGCCGTTCGCCTGCGGCTGCTGGAAGACCAGCTACAGGCCATGCAGCTGCCGGTAATGGTGCTGCCTGTGGAAGTGAGCTTCCTGTTTGAAGCGGCGGGTTCATTTAATAGTTATATTTTTGACTATGTTGCGGAGGCTATAGCAGCGGGTGCAGAACCCTAAAATCATATCAATGACAAAGAAGAAAAAACCGAAAAAAGACAGCAGCCAGAAAAAAACATATAAAGGTATTGTGGACGTAACCCGCTCCGGTATGGCGTTTGTAGCCGTAGAAGGCCTTAGCAGCGATATACTGGTGAAACAGAAAAACCTCAACACGGCGCTGGACGGGGATGAAGTACTGGTAGACGTGATCCGCCAGGGCAGAAGCCTGGGCCGGATGGAAGGGTTTGTGACGGACGTGCTCAAACGCAGAAAGACCGAGTTTACCGGCACCATCCAGCTGAACAAGACCTTTGCCTTTCTGGTGCCGGAAAAAGGCGCCTTTGTACCGGACATCTACATCCCCGAAAATTCCCTCAAAGAGGCTAAAGACGGAGATAAAGCCGTGGTGCGCATTGTAGCCTGGGGCGAAAAAACGCGCAAGCCCGTAGGTGAAATAGTGGAAATACTGGACGCCAGCGATACCAATGACCTGGCCATGAAAGAAATACTGGTGGAAAGCGGTTTTCCCCTGCAGTTCCCCGATGAAGTGCTGGAAGAGCTGGCCACCATGGAAGAGCGCATCTCCAAAGAGGAACTGGCCCGGCGCAAAGACTTCCGTAAAATACTCACCTTCACCATAGACCCGGTAGACGCCAAGGATTTTGACGATGCCCTGTCTATCCGCAAACTGAAGAACGGCCTGTATGAAATAGGCGTACACATTGCGGACGTAAGCCAGTATGTACAGCCCGGTTCCGCGCTGGACAAAGAGGCAGACCGCCGCGCCACCTCCGTGTACCTGCCGGACAGGGTGCTGCCCATGCTGCCGGAAAAGATCTCCAACGAGCTGTGCTCCCTGCGGCCGCATGAAGACAAGCTCACGTTCTCCGCCGTGTTCCAGATGGATGAAAAGGCCGTGGTGAAACAATTCTGGCTGGGCCGTACCGTGATCCATTCCGCGCACCGTTTTACTTACGAAGAGGTGCAGGACATTATTGAAAGCGGCGAAGGGCCGTATGAGGGCGAAGTGCTGCTGCTGAACAGCATGGCCCAAACCATGCGCAAAAAACGTTTCAAAGAGGGCGCCATCAACTTCTCGTCACAGGAAGTGCGCTTCCGGCTGGACGAGCACGGCAAACCCATAGGCGTGGTAGTGAAAGAAAGCAAGGAAGCGCATCAGCTCATTGAAGAGTTTATGCTGCTGGCCAACCGCACGGTGGCGGAATACGTGAGCAAACAGAAGGCCAACAAGCAGCCCGTGCCTTTCCCGTACCGCGTGCATGATACGCCTGATGAAGAAAAGATGCATGTATTTGCCGTGTTTGCCGCCAAGTTCGGCTACAAGTTCGATGTGAACACGCCGGAAAGCATTGCCGCCTCTTTCAACAAGATGCTGCAACTGGTGCAGGGCAAGCCTGAGCAGCATGTGCTGGAAACCCTCGGCATCCGCACCATGGCCAAGGCCGTGTACACCACGGAAAACATAGGCCACTACGGGCTGGGTTTTATGCATTACTGCCATTTCACATCGCCCATCCGCCGCTATCCGGACGTGCTGGTACACCGTATACTGGCGCAATGCCTGGCGGGCGAGGTGAAGCCGGACAAGCTGCTGGAAAAACGCTGCAAGCACTCTTCAGAAATGGAAAGAAAGGCCATGGACGCGGAACGCGCCGGCAACAAATACAAGCAAGTGGAATACATGCAGCAGTTCATTGGCGATACCTTTGCCGGCGTAGTGAGCGGTGTGGCGCATTTCGGCTTCTGGGTGGAAACAGTTGATACCAAGTGCGAAGGCCTGGTGAGCATTCACAACATGACAGAAGAATTCAGGCATTCCGAATCTGACTACGCCCTGGTAGGCCAGCAAACGGGCCGCAAGATACGCATCGGAGACAAGGTGGTGATCCGCGTGGTGGCCGCCAACCTGGCCAAACGACAGCTGGACTATGACCTGGTAGAAGACCTGGATACCGGGGCCGGGGCTGCCACAGGGCCGGCCAGGGGCCGCCAGCAAGCAAAAGCCGCCGGAAGGGGTGGCAAAACGGGCGGCCGTGCGGGAGCGAATAAGCCGGGAAGCAACCGCGCCAAAGCAGACAAAACAAAAGGGAAGAAGAAAAAGAAGTAAAACATAAGCAGCGATCATGCATTCATTTAAAGAGTTACTGGAAAAATTCGAACAGCAATTTGGAAAAAGACAATTCCCGGAACATCCTGCCAACTTGTACGACCCGGCGCAATACATCCTGGGCATAGGCGGCAAAAGGGTACGCCCGGTGTTATGCCTGCTGGGCAACGAGCTGTTTGACGAGCTGCATCCCGATGCATATTATGCGGCCAACGCCATAGAACTGTTCCACAACTTTACGCTCATTCATGATGATATTATGGACAAGGCCCCGCTGCGCCGGGGCATGGCCACGGTGCATACCAAGTACAGCGACGCGGCGGCCATACTGGCGGGAGACGTGATGCTGATACACTGTTACGACTACCTGAACAAGATCAACAGCAAAACCCGGCAAAAACTCACCAACGTATTCAACAAGGCGGCCCGCGAAGTATGCGAAGGCCAGCAACTGGATATGGACATGGAGCAGATGAGGCCGGAGCAGGTGAATTATGCGGACTATGTGAACATGATAGCCCTCAAAACCTCCGTACTGCTGGCTGCCAGCCTGCAGATGGGCGCCATCATCGGCGGCGGCAGCGAAGGCAACCAGCAGCACCTGTACGAGTTCGGTAAAAATGTAGGCATCGCCTTCCAGATACAGGACGATTACCTGGATGCCTTCGGGGACCCGGAGAAATTCGGGAAACAGCAGGGGGGAGACATCCTCATCAATAAAAAGACCTTTCTGCTGCTGAAAGCGCTGGAGCTTTGCACCCCAGTGCAAAAAGAGCACCTGCACCAGCTGATGACCACCAACCCTGCCAACAAGGTGCAAGAGGTGCTGCAGGTGTTTCACGATTGCCGCGTGGATGCCTGGGCGGAAAAGGAAAAGGAACGCTTCTGCGAAAGCGCTTTTGAGCACCTGGACGCTATTGCCGTGCTTTCCAGCCGCAAAACGCCGTTGCGGGACCTCGCAGATTTTCTGCTCACGCGGCAGCATTGATAACTGAGAAGTCTTATATTTAAATCTATATCAACCTCTTGTTACAACATGTCTACATCGCTTTTCAGGAAAAAACCGCTGTCCGCTATACTGAAAGACGCGCAGGAAGGCGCGTCTGACGCGCACGGCAGCTCCGGCCTGAGAAAAGTGCTGAACGTGCGGGACCTCACGCTCATGGGCGTGGCGGCCGTTATTGGCGCGGGCATTTTTTCTACCATTGGCCAGGCTGCCTACAACGGCGGCCCCGGGGTCATTTTCCTGTTCCTCTTAACGGCTATTACCTGCGGCTTTACCGCCCTGTGCTACGCGGAGTTTGCCTCCCGCGTGCCCGTGGCCGGCAGCGCCTACACCTACTCCTACGTTACGTTTGGCGAACTGGCCGCCTGGATCATTGGCTGGGCGCTGATACTGGAATATTCCATCGGCAACATTGTGGTGGCCATTTCATGGAGCAGCTATTTCAACAACGTGCTGGAAGGCATGAACATTCACCTGCCCGCCTGGCTTACTACGGACTACGATACGGCCAAAGCGGCCTATGAAGTGGCCGTTAGCGGGAACGCCGCGGTAGACCGGCTGGCGTTCACCACCGCCCCCGTGCTGGGCAACTGGAAGGTGATCATGAACATACCCGCCTTCCTGATAGTAATGCTGATCACCATTGTGGCCTACATCGGCATCAGGGAAAGCAAGCGCAGCGCCAACTTCATGGTGGGGCTGAAAATTGTGGTACTGCTGGTGGTGATACTGATCGGTGTTTTTTACATCAATACGGATAACTGGACGCCCTTCATGCCCAATAAATTTGAGGGCGTGCTGAAAGGGGTGTCTTCCGTGTTCTTTGCCTATATAGGTTTTGACGCTATTTCCACTACGGCGGAAGAAAGCGCCAACCCCCAGCGCGATATGCCGCGCGCCATGATCTATTCCCTCATTATCTGTACCGTTATTTACGTGGTGGTAACCCTGGTGATCACCGGCATGGTGAACTATGCCGAGTTCAACCATGTGTCTGACCCGCTGGCCTACGTGTTTGACAAGCTGAACATGGAGAAGATCGGGTACGTGATCTCCATCAGCGCCGTGGTAGCGGCCACCAGCGTAATACTGGTGTTCCAGATAGGGCAGCCCCGCATCTGGATGAGCATGAGCCGGGACGGGCTGCTGCCCAAGCGTTTTGCCAGGGTGCATCCCAAATACCAGACGCCCGGCTTCTCTACCATTGTAACCGGTTTTATTGTGGCCGTTCCCTCCCTGTTCGTGGAAAGCGGTATTGTAACAGACCTGACCAGCATAGGCACCCTGTTCGCCTTTGTGCTGGTGTGCGGCGGCGTGCTGCTGCTGCCAAAGGCGGAGCCAGGTACCAAAAAGTTCAACCTGCCGTATATCAACGGTCGCTTCATCATACCCGCGCTGCTGATTTTGTTCTGCTTCTTTTTCAGTGATAAAACGGGCGCTGCTTTTGCCAATATGAAGGCCGCCTTTGTGTCTGTAGACAACCTGCAGCACGAGTACATCCTCTACCTGATATTCCTGCTGCTGGCCGTAGGCATCACCCTGGCCACCATCGTCAAAAAACTGTCTCTCATTCCCGTGCTGGGCATGCTCTGCTGCCTGTACCTGATGATAGAGATCCCGGTAAAAAGCTGGGTAGTGTTCTTTTGCTGGATGGCGGGCGGTTTGCTGGTGTATTTCCTCTACGGGTACTGGAAGAGCAAACTGGCTAAATAGGTTTGTATCATTATAAGCACGCCCTGGCCCCCACTGGTTGCCGGGGCGTTGCTGTTGAAGCGGTATGCGGGAAATTCCGTAACTTTAGTACAGTTGCTCTTTGATAATTTAAAAACTTCTGTTATGAACCTCGTGAATCGAATAGAACGCTGGGGTGACACGCATCATCCCAAATGGATCGATGGCCTGAGAGTTTTGCTGGGCCTTGTTCTGATCTGGAAAGGTGTGCAATTCATCAACAACATTGACCTGCTGAAGGCGCAGATCGACGAGCATCCTTTCCTGACAGTAGTATCTTTTGGCCTGGCCCATATCATTGTTTTTGCCCACCTGGTAGGCGGCCTCTTCATTACGCTGGGCCTGCTCACCCGCGCAGGCGTTATTGCCAACCTGCCCATTCTCCTTGGGGCGGTCTTTTTCATCAATTCTTCCACCAACCTTTTTGCCGTGTACTCCGAAATGGCCCTTTCGCTGGTAGTGCTGTTCCTGCTGTGCTTCTTTTTGGTGGAAGGCAGCGGGCCGCTCTCCGTAGACGAATACATGAGGCGGCATCCTGAAAAAGTTCGGGGAAGCTGATCTTTTTTACCGGCGGCATACTAATTTTGCCTGCTATGAAATATACAGTAGGCGACCGTATCCTGATGCTCCATTCCAAGGAGGAAGGAACGGTGGTGGATATCATTAACGATAAAATGGTGATGGTGGAAGTGGGCGGCACCAGCTTCCCCGTGTACCTTGACCAGATAGACTTCCCTTATTTTCACCGTTTTACGCAGAAAAAGGCGCCTTTGCCGCCCAAAAGAACGCCGGGTGAGGAAATACGCCGGGAAAAGCCTTCAGGGGTGCAAAAGCCCGAAAAAGGCATGTTCCTGACCATGTTGCCCGTTTTCGGGTCTGACGGGTATGACGATGTGGTGACCACTCTCAAGTTCCACCTGCTGAACGAAACCAGCCGGGTATATGCTTTCCATTTCGAAATATGGCTGAATAACTCGCTTTTCCTCGAAATAAAGCAGGATATCCATCCTTTCCAGCACACTTACCTGGCAGACCTGAATTTTGACCAGCTGAATGACAATCCGCGGTTTGAGTTCACCTTTACGCCCAAGGGGGGAGACCTTACCCTGGCGGCTTCTTACCAGAAAACCTGGAAGGTGAAGGCCAAACAGCTGTTCCAGCAGCTGGCGGAGCTGCAGCGGCAACAGCAGGCCACCATCAACTACACGCTTTTCGAAAAATACCCGCTCCGCGCGGAAACGGACGCCTTCGGCTTCAGCCCGGCGGAAAAGAAAAAACTCAGCACGCTCACCTCCGTACAGGCTATCAAAGACACCACGCCGGTAACCGCGCGGCTGGAGGTAGACCTGCATATTGAAAAGCTGACAGACGACTGGAAGGGCCTGAGCAACCTGGAAATGCTGGCCATCCAGCTCAACGAGTTCCAGCACCACCTGGACCTGGCCATTTCACAGCGGCAGCACAAGCTGATCGTGATCCACGGCATAGGCACGGGCAAGCTGCGCGATGAAGTGCATGAAATACTGAAAAGCACGCCCGAAGTGAAGTTCTTCGTGAACCAGTACCATCCTTTCTACGGCTACGGCGCCACAGAAATTTATTTTAAGTAACTTTGCGTTTCCGGTAAAACCACCTGGTACAGCGGTGCTATCGACTGCTCCCGGCTTGCCCGGGGCGGTAGGAAAGTCCGGACAGCACAGGGCAACGCGCCACCTAACGGGTGGGGCTCCCCGTTAAAAGGGAGTACAGACAGTGCCACAGAAAATAACCACCCCTCCGGGGGAAAGGGTGAAAATGTGGGGTAAGAGCCCACGGCATGGCCGGGTAACCGGCAATGCGGGTAAACCTTGCGTGCTGAAATGCCATGTAAACGGTTGTTTGAGGGCGGCCCGTCCGAGACCGAGGGTAGGCAGATACAGGCGTTCAGCAATGAACGTCGCAGATAAATGATAGCAGGTTGTTGCAAAACAGCTACAGAATCCGGCTTATACACTGTACCAGGTGGTTTTGCCGGATTTTTTTATGGGGGCCGCGCCTGGCCGGGAAGCCTGTAGCAAGGGCCATATGACCCCAAAATAAGCGGGTGGCCTTGTTATATCGCAACAAGGCCACCCGCTGTTCAAAAGTTCTCCTGTTTCACTATTGCAGTACCAATGTGTCGCTGTAAGCTACCCGGAAGGTGTCTATAGCACGGTGTACGGGCAGGTAAGACGTGCGTATGGCCACTTTTGTGCCGGCCGCCGCCATGTCCAGCATGGCGGTATCATACTTCGCGGCCAGGTTCACGGTGCGCTCCAGGTTGTCTGTTCCGGTGTAGGTAAGCTGGGTGCCGGCGTTCAGAATGGTATCTGCCGCGGCAAAATACAGCTTGTACGTATCCGTATCTTCCACCTCCGGCGGCTTGGCGGCGTCCAGCGCGCGGTTCACCAGCGATGAAATGTACAGTGGGCCGAAAATGCGCACCCCGGAAAGCGACTGGCCAACGGAGCGGTTCCCCTTATCGTCCAGCGTATACAGTACAAAATTCTGCACATATTCATCCAGGCTTTCTATCACCGTGCTTACTGAATCAAGCGTGTTATTATGCGCGGCGTTCAGCGTCAGCGAATCCCTGTTATTGTTCCAGTAGATCATATACTTCGTGATACTGGGATCAGGGCTGGGGTTCCATTGCAGCTTGATGCGCAGGTTCCCCTGGAAGACCGAAAAATTGCTGACCGGCCCGGGGTAAATGATCTCTCTATTGTCAAGCAGGTCTTTGTATTTGGTGATCTCCTTGGAGCAGCCCATGAACAGGCATCCTGCTATCAGCAGCGCAACGGCCACCGGCGTTATATATTTACTTTTCATGCGGACAATCAGTTTGTGTTTCCAAAAAATGTTATTTCCATGGCGTGGGCAAACGTAGCGCCTGACCATGATTCCGTAACAGCCAGCCTGATGAACCTGGTTCTGGGCGCCGTAAAGGGAATGTTGAACTCCATGCCGCGGTTGAACACGGACCGGTCTGTAGCGGTGGGGGCGGTAGGAGGCGCGCCGGATGGCGGGGGCGCCCAGTTGTAATTGCCCAGGTTCACCCAGTCTCCCACCACGGCGCCTTCTTCTGCAAAGGGCGGCAGTACGGCATCTGCCGGGGCGGGTTTATCAGAGCCCCAGATGGCAAATACCTTGGGGTTGCCGTGCGCGTATTCGTAACCAGATCTGCCAACAAGCACAAAACGGCTTAGCTTGGCGGATATGCCCAGGCCGAATGTACAGGTGATAGGCAACGGCATGTTTTCCTGCACGGTATGCCAGCCGCTGCCCTTGTTATTGTCCCACAGCCTGGGTACCACCCACCCGAAGCCTACCTTCGTATCGCTCGGCAATGCACTGTTAAAGAACTTGCTCTTGTCCAGCTCTTCTTCGAACAGGGGAGAGATGGTTTTGAACATAGTGTCTGAGTTGTTGCCCCACTGGTCTGTGATATACACGGCAAACTGTTTGGGCAGCGTATCAAAACCACGGGTGGAAAAGCTCATGTGCTCAAAATCACTGAACTCCTGTTCGTAAATGGAATATTGGTCTTCTCCCTCTGCCTTGTAGAGCAGTACCGCGCCTATGGGTTTTTTATTGCGGTTGGAAGTTTGCACGTTGATGCCGCCAAAGTCAGACTGCATCTGGATGGTTTTGGCTACCACCCGGTACACCGGCGTATCCGGATGCACTTTTACCGTTACCGCGTCAGACTCCACGTTGGCGCGGGTTACCGTGGTGAGCTTTACTTCGTACTCCTTTGTTTCCGCAAACCCTTCTACGGTAATGCTGTCACTATAGTAGCTGGATTTGGTCTGCCGTTTTTTACCGGTGTTGTCATCTATGATGTAGTCCGCCTTTACGTACAGGATGTTGCCTGATTTGGGCAGGGAATACGTAATGTAGGAGCCGCCGTTGAAGTTGGCCACCTTGATGTCTGTGATCTGGCCGGGCTTGGACTTGTCGTCCGAAACCGGGTCATTGAAGTCTATGACTTTGCTGCAGGCCAGGTGAAGGCACATACAGGCGGCCAGCAGCAGGTAGATATATTGATTGCGCATAGTGTTCTTGTTTGAATTTTTAACCATTACCAATACAGTGTTTGAACCAGGTTGGGGTTTTGAGACAGCGCTCCGTCAGACAGCGGCCAGAAGTAGTCACGTACCGTCATGGCCGGTATGAACAGGGTTTGCAGCGTGTAGAAGTTGGCGTTGGTTTTCTGGAAAATGCTCCAGCCTTGTACCGGTGTGGCCAGCACGGTGAGCATTTCTTTCCAGCGCCGGAGGTCCCAGCCTGCTTTTGCTTCAAAACACAGCTCTATGCGGCGCTCCTGGTGGATGATCTCGCGCAGGCCTTCTTTGGTGGTGGGTTTGTTAGGCCGTGAACTGTATTGCGCCCAGGATGCCACTACGCCTTCCAGGCCGGCCCTTTCCCGTACGAGGTCTATATAGTAGTACACCTCAGGGCCGGGACCGCTGGCTTCATTGAGGCATTCCGCGTACAGCAGGTACAGGTCTGCCAGGCGCAGGCGGGGCAGGTGGTAAGCGGCCTGCTGCACGCCCTCGTTAAACACGGTGAGGTAATTCACCAGCTTCTTGGGCCAGATGGCCAGCATGTTGATACGCACACGGTCTTTGGGGCCGGCTTTGGAATCGGGGCCTTTGGCCTCTATATACAGCGGGTTGTTCTGGTCCGTTACGCCGTTGCCGTACCATACGCCACCGTCAAAGCCGATGTTGGCGTAGTAGCGTACTTCGCGGTTGAAGTTGTTCTTGACGGTGGTGTAGCCGGATTTGATGTAGTAGCGGGCGGCATTGGTGCCTGCCTGCAGGGAGAAGCGGCCTGAATAGTCCCAGGTCTTGTCTTCATTGATGGGTACGCCCTTGTCTGTATAGAACAGGTCTGTGGTGAACATGGGCACGGTGAAGCTGCCGGCGGCGGCGGTGGAGTTCTCCACGGCCTTGGTAGTGAGCCTGGGAATGCAATAGTTCTGGTACCCGAAGTTGCCGTTGAGCGCCCAGATCACTTCTGAGTTGAAGTCCCATTTTTCCGTTACCGCATTCTGGATGGTGAGCACATTGCGGAGCGAGTCTACCAGGTTGGGCAGGTTGGCGGGCTGTATAAAGGTGTAGAGCTTCAGGTTCTGCTCCGCGGCCTCGTCAATGGCGGCTTTACAGGCCGCGGCGGCCTTCTGCCACTTGGCGGGGTCTGCGGTGGCGGAAAAGAGCGGTTGCCCGTCTTTGTTCGTGAAACCGGCGTAGTCAGGGTTGCCGTTGTAGAGCGGGCTGGCCTGCGTAGCCAGTATTTCCGCTTTTACGGAGAGGGCAATTACGCGGGTAATGCGGCCCAGTTCCTGCTGGATGTTGCCGATCACTACGGGCAGGTCAGGCGTGGCCTCGTCCATGAGCTGCACCGCGTAATCGAACACGGAATCTACCGGCGCCCGCTTTACCCTTATATCTTCTATGGGCGCGGTGATGCTCTGGTTTTCCCGGTAAATGGGCACGGGGCCGTACATCCTGGCCAGGTAGTAATGATAATACCCTTTCAGGAATTTGATTTCCGCTATCCACCGGGCCTTTTCTTCCGCAGCCAGGTCTATGGGTTTGTCTATGTTCTCCAGCATGATGTTGCAGCGGCGGATGGCCTGGAAAATGGCCAGGCCGCTGTTGCTGCCATCCCAGTAGTTCAACGCCGGGTCGGAAATATTCTGCGTGGTGCCGCGGATGAGCTGAAAGCCCACGTCATTGATAGGCCTTTCAGACAGATCGTTCGGGTAAACAATTTCGCCGGAGGTGGTAAAACCGGGATCATAGATCACATTGGTCATGCCCTGCAGCGTATTGTAACAGGTGAACAGGTATTTTTCCGCTTCGTTGCGGTTACGGAAAGCGTAGTCTATGGTGCCCACGTTCTCCGGCGTAACGTCCAGGTATTTTTTACAACCCTCGCTGAAGAAGCCCAGCAGGCAGCACGCAAAAATGTATAACGATTTATATTTTCTCAGTTTCATATTGCCGCGGTTTATAAGTTAACGTTGATACCAAGGTTGAAGGCTCTCTGCAGGGGATAGTTAAAGCCGTTGCCGCCCAGTTCGGGGTCCCACAGGTCAAACTTGGTAATGTTGAACAGGTTCATGCCGTTTACATAAATGCGGCAGTATTTCAGCCCCAGCCTGTCAATAATGCCCGGGGGCAGGGAATACCCTATTTCCGCGGTTTTCAGCCGGAGGAAGCTGCCGTCTCTCATCCACCAGGTGCTTCTCTGCAGGTTGTTTTCGATAGACTGTGCGCTGATGCCCATGCGGGGGTAGAGCGCATACAGGTCCTGGTTCTCTTCAGACCAGTGATTGTCTGCAAAGGCCTGTAATATTTGGGACTGGCTTTGCACCTGCGGGGAAGGGGGAATAATGAAGGGGCTCACGGAGCGGGGGTCTACAAAGAAAGATACCCTTGACTGCCCCTGGAAGCGGAAGTTGAACTCCAGGCCTTTGTAGTTCAGCGAGAGGCCGAAACCATACATCACCTGCGGGGTGGTGGGCAGGCCGATAGGCGCCTGGTCCGCCACGGTGATGCGCCCGTCCCCGTTCAGATCGCGGTACTTGATGTCTCCGCCTTTCACCGGGTTGCCGGTGCCGCCAAACTGCTGGCTGGGCGATGCGCCTACTTCCTTGTCGTCTACAAACAATCTTTCCGCAATGTAGCCGAACTGCTGGTTCAGCATGGTGCCGGAGCGGTAGCGCCAGGGCTCTGCGTATTCAGGTTCTTCATATACGCCGTAGTTGCCTTTGGAGTAGGTGAAGTTAGACATGAACTGCACGCGCAGGTTGCGGTTCACGTTGTAGTTATAGTTGGCGGTAAGGTCAAGTCCGTCTACTTTCACCGTGCCCACGTTGGTGAGAATGGGGGCTTCCAGCCCCATGCTGCTGGGGATTGGCCTTCCCATCAGGATGTTGCGGCGGTCTTGCGTGAAATATTCCGCAATGAAATCCAGCCCTTTAAAGGCTGTGATCTCCAGGCCGGTGTTCATGATCTTGGCCGTTTCCCAGGTCACGTTGCGGTTCTCGTAGTTCCGGATGTTTACGCCGGGGCGGGTGTAGCCGTTGTTGATACCGAAAGTAGCGCCGTTGGGAGCGTCCAGGTTTACGTCTGAAAGGTAGAAGAAACGCTGCTGGCCAATATCGTCATTACCGCTGAGGCCGAAGCTGGCGCGCAGCTTGAGCGAATTGATGACGCGTGCCAGGTTGTCTCCCCAGAACTTCTCGCGGGAGACGATCCAGGAACCGCCGATGGTGGGGAAGAAACCGAAGCGATGGTCTTCCGAGAAACGCTCGGAGCCGTTGTAGCCAAAGTTGAACTCCGCAAAATATTTGTTGCGGAAGTTGTAGCCGAGGCGGCCGGCGAGGTTCAGGTTGCGGTAGGGCAGTGAGTACTGCAGGCTGGGCAGGTTGGTTTCCGGATCTACGCCGTTGGCTACCAGCCTTTGTTCGCGGAAGCCGATCAGCGATGCGTCCAGCCCGTGGTCACCCAGTTGCTTGCTGTAGGCCAGTTGTGCCTGGAAGCGCAGGTAGGTGTTGGCATCTTTAAAGCCCGGTGAATAAATGAGGTATTCTGTGGCGGCGCCGTTGTTGCCGGAGCCTATACCGCCCTGGAATACGCCATTGGGCAGCGAGTTGAGCCAGGTCAGCGTATAGATGTTCTTGGCGCGGTTATAGTCTCCCGGTAATACGTTGTAGTAAAACGGGTTGTACGCCATGGTATTATCGAAGTAAGAGTAGCGGTTGGTGTTGAAGAAACCATGGAATTTAAGGCCGGGCGTAATGAAATCGAGGTCCTGGTTCAGCTCCAGGGTGGCAGACATTCGGGATTCCGAGAAGCGTTTGTAGCCGCGGAGCATTTGCGCATAAGGGTTGGGATAACCTACGCCGCCGCTGGTGCTGCCTATCTGGCTGGAGTTGCCGAACAGGATGTGCTGCGTAAGCAGGTTGGCGGAGTCTGGCGCATAATACGCCGGGAACAGTACCGGGCTGGTATGCATGGCCACGCTGTACAGGTCTGAAGAGAAAGATGCGTTGTTGGTGATGGGGCCGTTGTAGTCGTTAAAGTTACCCCAGAGCCGCAGCACCAATTCTGTTGACTTGGTGAGCATTACGTTCACGTTGGAGCGCAGCTGGTAGTTCTTGAAATTGACGTTGTTGTTGAAGTTGTTGGCCACGTTCCTTTTCAGCATACCGTTGTCGTTGCTGAAAGAGCCGGATACCATGAAGCGCGCTACTTCGCCGCCGCCGTTTACGCTAACGTTTGCACGCTGGGTATTGGAAGATTTTCTGAACAGCATGTTCATCCAGTCTACCGCCGGGTACACATAGGGATTGCTGCCGGGCGCGCCTTTCAGCGTTTGTTCCGTGTTGTATATTTTATCAGCAGAGAACATGGGCGGGGTGAGCGGGTCTCTGCCGGTGCCGGCCTGGTTGTACAGTTTCATGTACGTTACCGGATCTGCCAGCTTGATGGTTTGCGTAGGTGTTGAGATGGCGTTTTCGAGTATCACGTTCAGGCTGGTTTTACCGGCCTTGCCTTCTTTGGTGGTCACCAGTATTACGCCGTTGGCGCCCCTGGCGCCGTACAGCGCGGTGGCGCTCGCATCTTTGAGGATGGAGAAACTGGCAATGTCATTCACCTGCAGGCGGGCCAGGTCATTGATCGTCAGCTCCACGTTGTCTATCAGGATGAGCGGGTTTTGCCGGTAACCGAAGGTGGTTACGCCACGGATGAAAAAGTTGGAGTTGTCAAGCCCTGGCTGGCCGCTTTGCTGGAAGCCGATCACGCCGGCCACCTGCCCGGCCAGGGCATTGGTGAGGTTGCTGCCCGCCGTTCGCAGATCATCGGGCTTGATGGTGGCCACGGAGCCTACCACGGCCTCCTTGATCTGTTTCTTGCCGAAAGCCGTTACCACAAAGTCTTGCAGCATGGTTTCCGCGGTGCGCAGCGTAATGTTCAGCACCCTGTTTTGCGCGGTCACCCTCACGGAATCTCCGGTGTAACCTACAAACTTGAATGCCAGTATTGCACCGGAGCTGACGTCCAGCACAAATTTACCGTTTACGTCCGTGGCTGTTCCGGACTTGGTGCCGGTAACCATCACGCTTACACCCGGAAGGGGGGTGCCGGCCGTGTCTGTTACCGTGCCGATCACTGCAATTTTCTCCTGTGCATAAGAAGACCGTGTGCAGATCAAACATAGAAAAGAGAGCATAAAATGAATGGCAAAGCCTGGGAGTAGCTTCTTCATCATAATGTAACGTGTTTGAATTAAGAAATGAGGATAAAAAAGAGTATTAAACGCGGTTGAAAAATTTGATTTGGTTGAATTGAAATTTGACGTGGTTAGAAAAAGCAAACAGTTCCCCAGAGCGCGGCGGCGCTCAATAACGTTTTCTCCTGTACGGAAATGTTTATGATTTGGTTGACCGGCCGCGCAACCGGCATGGCACACAGCTATCCAGCCGCTAGCGCACGCACAAGGCCTGCAAGCCGTAGTTTCTCATGAAAAAAAATGAGTGATTTTTTAAGCGATATTGATTTTAGTTATCAGTTCTCAAAGAGAGACGATCAGTCTCCAGTGTCTGTTATTAAAAACGTGAATTTGGTTCATTAAATGTACTTCCTGACCTCGCTCAAAACAACACAGATTTAAATATGCTCGTTCTTTCTGGTCTCATCTTGACGTTACAAACATTATCGTTCTATCCTACAAACAATTCTATCCTACAAACAATCGGTTGAAATAAACAACCTTTAAAACAAAATAATTCAATTCCCGGGAAGAAAAAACAAAATCCGCGGTATGGCTAAAAAAGTACCAGCAATGGAGAGTATCCTATAAAAACAGCCAGCAAAAAACCGCTGCCGGGATGATGTTCCCAACAGCGGCTGTTGTTGTTATATTATTATGCGGCTCAGTCTTTATTGACAGGCTGCATTTTTGCTTTCTCTTTCTTCCTGTTCTCCCTGGCGTTCTCGCCTTTGGTCTTAGCGGCCAGTTTGATGGCCTCATAGGCGTTTACCAGGCCGCCTGATCTGGACAGTTCTGAAAAGCTGATCATCTCGTCTTTTGCGCCGGGTTTGTTCACCATATCTTCCGGCAGGGGAGTGGCCGTTTTTTCGATGATGGCTTTCAACTGCCGCGCGCTGAGGTCAGGGTAATAGGAAAGTATCATGGCTGCCAGGCCGGCTACCACGGGAGAGGCCATGCTGGTACCGCTGGCGCTCTGGTATTTATTACCGCCGGGCGCCGCGGAGTAGATCTGCACGCCGGGGGCAAATACGTCTACTTCTTTTTTACCGTAGTTGGAGAAGCCGGCTACCTTGCTGCCGGTACGGCCGTTGCCGAGGGCGCCTACGGTGATCATATTGTCCGCTTCCGCGCCGTCTTCAAAAGTATCTTTCGGATAGTTCTCGGTTTCGTCGTTATTAGCGCCGTCGTTACCCGCGGCATGTATCAGCAGTACGCCTTTGGACTGCGCGTAGCGGATGGCGTCGTCTACCCAGGCTTTCTGCGGGGAAAAACCTTTGCCGAAGCTCATGTTGATGATCTGCGCGCCGTTGTCTACCGCGTAACGGATGCCCAGGGCCACGTCTTTATCCCGCTCATCGCCCTCGGGCACTACTTTAACGGCCATAATGCGAACGTTGTCTGCCACCCCGTCCATACCCAGGCCGTTGCCGCGTATGGCGCCAATGATGCCGGCCACGTGCGTGCCGTGAAAGGCGAACTGGCCGGTAACGTCGTTATTGCCGTAGTATTTGTCATTGATATCGTCCAGGTTATCCCCTACAATGGTAGCGCGTTTGTCTTTCGGTTCCCCGCCTGTGTTTTCCGCTTTTCTTTTCAGCTCTTTCACATACTCCGCCAGGTCATCTTTCAGGTTCTGGTACGTCATGGTCTCATCTCCGGCGCTGCCCAGGAGGCGCAGGGCAAAGCTGCGGGCCAGCATTACATCCTGGTCTGTGCTGCGCAGGGTGTCCAGCTGCTGTTTGGAGAAGTCTTGCGTTTTGAGGTATTCCGCCAGTATGGCCTCGCAGCGGAGCAGGTTTTCCTGCACCTTCTGCATCATCTTGTAATCTGTTTTGGCCTGGTGAGTGGGCTTCTGGGTGCGGTCTTTCAGCCTTTTCCAGTAGTTGTGCTCTTTGGTGCCGGGCTGCAGGGCGGAGTCTGGGTTGCTGTAGAGCTTCAGGTAACGGTAGTACTCGCGGGTGGCCTCGTCAGAGTCTTCCTTTACGGAGCTGCCGTCTTTGGCGCCCAGGAAGTTCCAGCCGTAGATATCATCTACATAACCGTTACCGTCATCATCAATATTATTGCCCGGTATTTCTTTGGGGTTGCGCCACAAAACGGCTTTCAGGTCTTCGTGCGTGGTGTCGATCCCGGAATCCAGCACGGCCACGATCACCGTTTTGCCTTCTTTGCCTTTCAGCAGTTCTTTGTACGCTTTTTCCGCTCCAATGCCGTACACACTATCCGTTGCATAATCCAGTAATTGCCAGTTTTTCGGAACAGCGGGCTTTGTTTGCTGGCCAAAGCCCTGTGCAGACATCAACAATATGACACTTGCTACCAATGCCAGCGCTCTGCAGATAGATCTCATTTTATTCAATTTTCCTAAAGATTACAATTCAAATACCACAATTGGTTAAAGATATGATAAATGTGTTATAACAGGTGTTTGGATGTGGTGAGTGGCTAACCGGCCTGACTGCTGGTGCTTTTTTTACTTGGAAAATATAGTGCTCTTAATTATCCTGTTTTGCCGTTTTATCTCGTCCTGCGGGCCTTTCGTCACATTTCAGCCGTACCGGCTGCCATTTGGGCTAATTTTAAGCCGTCAACCCTATCCTGATTACTGTAAAAAGGGGCAAATATCCGCCAATAATCCGGATGCCGGATTGACATTAACATTTGTTTCACCAATTAATTTTTCCGCCATGTTACGAATTTCTTTATGCTTAATGATGCTCTGGGGCATTGTATGCTCCATGCAGCCGCCGGGCACGGGGGCTACCACAGTTGTGTTTGTGAACTGCGCCGAAACAACGGCGGGGGAGAAGGGGCTGGTCTTAACAGGTAAGGGGCAGGAGCAGGCCGGGCAACTGGCGCGTTTTCTCCGGGACATGCCGGTGGAAGCGGTATATTCTCCCTACTCCGGCTGCCTGCAGCAAACGGTAGCGCCGCTGGCGGTATCCAAAAACACCACGGTACGCTATTTCCGGGATGCCAGTGAGGCAGACCCGAAGGTAATGGACCACATCCTGCAGGAAATGATAATACGGCATACCGGCAAAACCATCGTTATTTGCGCCCCGCCGAAAAGTATTTTAAAAATGGCCAACCTGCTCGGGATACGTGAAAAAGAGCTGAAACCCGGATTGGGCCTGTTTGAGGAGGTACTGATCGTGAACGTTTTTTATGCAGGGGAAGCGGTAGCACAAAAGTTGAATATGAATTTTCAAAAAAAAGTGTAATATTTATACCCGGAGAGAATAACCAGTACTTCTCAGTACATTATTCTTTCTCATAAGCATGGTTTCCGTTTAACGAAAAAGCGGGGTTCTCCAACCCCGCTACTTTTATAAAATGCCCTTCTTTTTGTAGTATTCCTTTTACAAACAAATTTGTTTGCAGCACCCGGAGGGCGCTTTTTTTTGTGCCCGGCCATTTGCCGCCGGCTACGCCGTGGCTATTGCCTACAAGTCAAATTTGATCCCCTGCGCCAGCGGCAGCTTGTCCGTATAGTTGATGGTATTGGTTTGCCTGCGCATGTAGGCTTTCCAGGCATCCGAGCCGCTTTCGCGGCCGCCGCCGGTCTCTTTTTCCCCGCCGAACGCGCCGCCTATTTCTGCGCCGGAGGTGCCGATGTTCACATTGGCAATGCCGCAATCCGAGCCGGCCTGTGAAAGGAACTGCTCGGCCTCCCGCAGGTCCAGCGTCATGATGGCGGAGGAAAGCCCCTGGGGCACGCCGTTTTGCAGGGCAATGGCCTCTTCCATGGTGCTGTATTTGATGAGGTAGAGGATAGGCGCAAAGGTTTCGTGCTGTACAATGCTGTAGTGGTTTTCCACTTCGGCAATGGCCGGTTTTACATAGCAGCCGGATTCGTAGCCTTTCCCTTCGAGCACGCCGCCTTCTACCACAAAGCGGCCACCTTCGGCCTTGCATTTTTCGATGGACCGGAGGTACATCTCCACCGCCTGTTTGTCTATCAGCGGGCCTACATGGTTTTGCTCGTTGAGCGGGTCCCCGATGCGCAGCTGGGCGTAAGCCTTCACCAGTTTGTTTTTGAAAGGTTCGTACACGCTTTCGTGAATGATGAGGCGGCGGGTGGAGGTGCAGCGCTGGCCGGCGGTGCCCACGGCGCCAAACACGCAGCCGATGAGGCTCATGTCCAGGTCCGCGCCTTTGGAAATAATGATGGCATTGTTGCCGCCCAGCTCCAGCAGGGCCCTTCCCAGCCGCGCTCCTACAGCGGCGCCCACGCTTTTGCCCATGCGGGTGGAGCCGGTGGCGGATACCAGGGGAATGCGCGTGTCAGCGGCCATCCATTCGCCCACCTCGCGCTCCCCGGCTACCAGGCAGCAAACGCCTTCCGGTACGTTGTTGGCGGCAAACACCTTTGCCACAATATGCTGGCAGGCCAGGGCGGTGAGCGGCGTTTTTTCTGACGGCTTCCAGATGCAGACATCGCCACACACCCAGGCCAGGATGGCGTTCCAGCTCCAGACGGCCACGGGGAAGTTAAAGGCGGATATGATGCCCGTAATGCCCAGGGGGTGCCACTGCTCATACATGCGGTGGCCGGGCCTTTCGGAGTGCATGGTAAGGCCGTGCAGCTGCCGGGACAGCCCCACGGCAAAGTCGCAGATGTCTATCATTTCCTGCACTTCTCCGTAACCTTCCTGCAGGCTTTTGCCCATTTCATAGCTGACCAGGCGGCCGAGGGCCTCTTTTTGGCCGCGCAGGGCTTCGCCTACCTGCCGTACCACTTCCCCGCGGCGGGGAGCGGGCCATTGGCGCCAGGTGGCAAAGGCTTTTGCCGCCTGCTCCACCACGGCGTCATAATCCGCCCGGCCGGCGGTGGTAACGGCGGCAATTTCTTTCCCGTCTACCGGTGAAAAAGACGCCAGCCGCGGGCCGGAGGCCGCCAGCCACTTTGTGCCGGTAGATACGCCGCTGTTCTCTTTCTCAATGTTGAACCCTGTTAAGATCTTTTGCATAATTTATGGTTATTCATTGCTAAATTCAGTTTTTACGGGTGTTCCTCATTCATAGTATTTTGTAATTTTAACATATGAGCTTTCTGAAACAACCCTGGCCCTGGTACATTGCGGGCCCCCTCATCGGGCTAACGGTACCCCTGTTGCTGGTGATCGGCAACAAAGCGCTGGGTATATCGTCTTCGCTGCGCCATATCTGCGCGGCCTGCTTTCCCGGCAAAATTCCTTTTTTTCAGTATGACTGGCAAAAAGAAAGCTGGAATTTGTTTTTTGTAGGCGGCATTGCCCTGGGCGCGCTGTTTTGCCTGCTGTTCCTCTACAACGGGGCGCCGGTGCAGCTCAACCCTGACACGGTGGCCGCGCTGCAGGCCCTGGGCGTACAGGAGTTTGACGAGCTGATGCCGGGCGATATTTTTAACTGGGGCAATATAACCAGCCCCACAGGCTTGCTGTTCTTTATCATTGGCGGCTTCCTGGTAGGTTTCGGCACACGCTATGCGGGCGGCTGCACCAGCGGCCATTCCATCATGGGCCTGTCTACGCTGCAATGGCCATCCCTGGTGGCTACCGTTTGTTTTATGGCCGGCGGCTTTGCCATGACCAATCTTATATTACCTCCTCTCATGAAATGGCTACTGTTATGAAAAACGGGAAATACCTGTTTATTGGCATGCTCTTCGGCATCATCCTCGTCAAGTCCGAGGTGATCTCCTGGTTCCGGATACAGGAAATGTTCCGGCTGCAGTCTTTCCACATGTACGGCGTTATTGGCAGCGCCGTGGCAACGGGCATCCTGGGGGTGTGGCTGCTGCGCAAGCTGGGCATCCGCACGCTGTCCGGAGAGCCTATCATTATTCCCAAAAAGCCTTTTACCAAAGGGAACATTTACGGCGGGCTCATTTTCGGGCTTGGCTGGGCCATTACCGGCGCCTGTCCCGGGCCGCTCTTTGCACAGGTGGGCAGCGGCTTTACGGTAGTGCTGGTTACGCTGTTAAGCGCTATTGCGGGCACCTGGGCATACGGGCGGTGGCAGGAGAAGCTGCCGCATTGAGCTACTGTTTCCCTGTTTGCGCCGAATAGGTGCTCTCAAAGATCTTGTCCGCGTTATTGGCCTCAAACCCTTCGCGGCGGTGCTCCCGGCGGATGGCTGAGAGGGGCAGCTGCGCAAACTGCGGCAGCACGCGCCGCTCCGCAAACTCCACGTAAGAGCCGGCAATGGCATGTTTTTCATGATTGGCAAAGGTGGCCTCTATCATGCGCGCCACGGTGGAGCTTTGCAGCAAACCTTTATCGGGACTGGTCTTGATCTTTCCGCCGGCATCATTGAGGCGGAAGCCGCGCTTTTCGAGAAAGGCGTTGAAATCCGCCACGGTGTTGTAACCGGGTTGCAGGTTATGTACGCTGATGGTGAAATGGTTCAGGTAATACCGGTTGTAGATCACCCAGGCGGCATACTCGCTTTCTTCCGCCAGCACCTTGTAATCTGCCAGCGTAGGCGTACGCCAGAGGGCGCTGTGCAGGAAGCGGTCTACCGCCGCGCCGTCGTTCAGGTCAAGCGCGTTCACGGGGTCGGCGGTTACTTCAGCCGTATAACTTTTGATGATCTCCTGCGCGCGGGGGCTGAGGTCTTTCACCCGCAGCTCGCTGATGAATATGCGCGGGTATTGCTCCGCGGGGGGCGCGTACCAGTACGCGTCCAGCTTCTTTTCGGGAAAATGGTAGTAGTCTTTTTTCGTATAGCCGCAGTGGAGAAAGATCTTTTCGAGAGACTGGATGCCCAGGTGCTCCACGCCCAGCGTGCGGAAAGCGATGTGATCGTTCTCGATATCCCCGGCCTGGCCAATAATGCCTTCGCCGGTCATGGCATGGATGATGGCGCCTACGTCCGGAACGCGTTCCTTGTAACGGCTCATTAACCCATCCAATACCGTTTCCAGTGTTGTCATAGTCAATTACGGATTAAAATGTGAATTGCGAATAATACAAGAGCGGGGTCAGGCGGCCGTCATGGCACGTGCGAGCAGGTGCTGCGCAGGAAGGAGAGGAGAGACAGCTGTATGTTGAGCAATTTGTTCACGGGTACGAATATAAGGAATTTATCGAAGACGGGGGACGGGCGGGGGCTGCGGGTTGGGTGCCCTGTTCTAGTGAATGCCCGGTATGCCCTGATAGACCAGCAAACGTAATACGTCCGAGTCTCTCAAATGCCAGCTTCCCCAGGAAATAGGTGTATCTCCGTTGGCGTCTTTCATGGAAGGGTCCGCACCGGCATCCAGCAACATTTTTATGATAGCCGCGTTAGCATACGCGGCTGCTCTGTGCAACGGCGATTCGCCTTTGAGGTAGGCGTCCCGCATAAAGCAGAGCGTTGCTTTGCCTGCTAACGTTCTTTTGTTAACATCCGTACCGGCGGCAATCAACACTTTTACAATGTCTTCCCTGGCGGCCATTTCACTTGTTTTGCTGATGGTGTAATGCAGGGCATTTTCTCCCGTATCCGTAAAACTGAAATTGGCATCTTCTCCTTTCTCCAGGAGCCATTTTACGGAATCAATTTTGCCGTTATAGGCGGCATTGCAAAGCAGGTTGGCATTGTCAAAAGTTATGTTGGCCCCCAGGGCGTGAAACAGGTCAAGGGCTTTTGTATGGCCTTCCCAGGCCGCATGGAACATCGCAAAATTGCCCCAACTGTTGATGTAATTTATATTTGCGCCCTGCGAAACTAATTTTTCAACAGCGGCAAGATCACTGCTTGCAGCGGCGGCGAGCATTTTGTCATCCAGATTCTCCATTCCTGATATTGCTTTAATGTATCAATATGTTTGATGCACCGAACAGCGAATGTGTCTGTTGTTTCAATTTCATTTTCAGCGTGGCTGTCAACCAAGGCTCAATACTGCTCCTTGTCATTCGGGAAATCGCGCTTCTTCACGTCCTGGTGGTATTGCTGGGCGGCTTTGTAAATATCGTCGTACAGGTTGAGGTAACGGCGGAGGAAGCGGGGCTTAAATTCCTTGTTGATGCCCAGCATGTCATGCATGACCAGCACCTGCCCGTCTACATGCTTGCCCGCGCCGATGCCGATGGTGGGGATGGTGAGCTGCTCCGCCACCTGTTTGCCGAGGAGGGCGGGTATTTTTTCCAGCACAATGGCAAAGGCCCCGGCTTCCTGCAGCAGCAGCGCGTCTTTCAGCAGCTTCTGGGCTTCGCCCTCATCCGTAGCGCGTACGGCATAGGTGCCGAACTTGTAGATAGACTGCGGGGTGAGGCCCAGGTGGCCCATTACCGGCACGCCCGCGCTGATGATCCGTTTTACTGACTCTATGATCTCTTCGCCGCCTTCGATCTTGACGCCGTGCGCGCCGGTCTCTTTCATGATGCGGATGGCGGAGCCGAGCGCTTCCTTGGAGTTGCCCTGGTAAGAGCCGAAGGGCAGGTCTACCACCACAAAGCTGCGCTTGATGGCGCGCACCACGGAAGAGGCGTGGTAGATCATCTGGTCAAGTGTGATGGGCAGCGTGGTCTCGTGCCCGGCCATTACGTTGGAGGCCGAGTCTCCCACCAGCAATATATCGATGCCGGCATCATCAAATATCCTGGCCATGGAAAAGTCATAGGCGGTGAGCATGGAAATCCGCTCGCCGTCTGCTTTCATCTTTTGCAGGATATGGGTGGTGATGCGTTTGATCTCTTTGTTTACAGCAGACATTACTATCAGTTATTCGTATTGAAAGATCCGGCCGGGACCGGCAAACCAATCCACAAAGTTGCAATATAAATCGGATTTCAACAGTATTTTTTAGGAGCGGCGGTTACACCCGGGTGATCTCGTTGTAGAGGGAGCGTACCAGCCCGTCTGCCAGGCCTATTTTGGGTACAAAGATCTCTTCAATGTCCGTCCACCGCATTACGTTCACATAGATCTGCAGGGCAGGCACAATTACGTCCGCACGGTCTTCCCGCAGGTTGTAAACGTGTATCCTTTCTTCTACCGTGAAGTTGCTGAACTCTTTGTAATAGTCTTTCAGCAGCTCCAGGGAGAGGGGTTTGCCTTCTTTCCGTTTAGAGAGGGAAAATACCTTGTTGATGTTGCCGCCGGAGCCGATGGCCACTACGCCGTTGTACATACGCAACTGCTGGCGGAGAAAGTCTTTCATCTGCTGCCATTGCGCTTCCGTTACCTGGTTTTGCAGCAGGCGGATGGTGCCGATGTTGAAAGATTCTTTGAAAATGAGGCGGTTGCCGCTGAAGAAGGTCAGTTCGGTGCTGCCGCCGCCCACGTCTATATAGAGGTAGCTGCGGGTCTTGTCCAGGTTTTCGGCAATGTGGTTCTCGTAAATGTAGGAGGCTTCTTCCTGGCCGGAAATGAGCCGGAGGTCCATACCGGTTTCCTGCCTGACCCTTTCCAGTATCTGCGGGCCGTTGGTGGCATCGCGCATGGCGGAGGTGGCGGCGGTTTTGAGGTATTTTACCTCGTACACGTCCAGCAGCAGCTTATACGCCTTGATGGTGCTCACCAGGCTGTCTGCCCGTTTGTCTGAAATAGCGCCGGTTGAAAATACGTCTATCCCTAAACGCAGCGGTACGCGTATCAGGTTCACTTTGGTAAAATCCATCTCGCCGTTTGCCTTCGGAGAGGCCTCCGATATCAGCAAACGTGCGGCGTTAGAGCCTATGTCAATTGCTGCCAGCTTCATGAGTCAATTACAGATTCGCAACTGCCTCAAAGGTATGTTTTTTCGTGGAGGTATTTGAATATTTCAACTTGGGCGCGGATTTTACGGCCGTTGTTATGCTTGTAGGCGTTTTGCTGTTCATTGTCGAGTATACGCACTTTCACATTGCTGTTCAGCTGAATGTCCAGTATCTCGCGCAGCTCCTGCCTGATCACGTTGTTCCCGATGGGCACGGCTGCTTCCACTCGATGGTCGAGGTTGCGCACCATCCAGTCTGAAGAGGCAATGAATGTTTTCTCGTTCCCGTTATTGTGGAAAATGAACACGCGGGCATGCTCCAGGTACTCGTCTACGATGCTCACGGCGGTGATGTCTTTTTTCCATTTTTTATTCTCCGTATAGGCGCAACAGATACCGCGTATCACCATTTTAATGGTAACGCCGGCCTTGGCGGCGTCATAGAGTTTGGCGATCAGCTCGTCGTCAGAAAGGGAGTTCATTTTGAGAACAATGGAAGCGGGTTTTTTCCGGCGTGCGTTGCGGATCTCGCGGTCTATCATTTTCAGGAAGAACTTCCGCATGTTGAAGGGGCTGACTATAAGGGTCTTGCAGGCCATCAGCAGCTTTTCATCGTGGCTGGGTTTTTCCAGATAAGCAAAAATGCGGTTGATGTCTGCCATAATGCCCCGGTTGGCGGTGAGCAGGCAATGGTCTCCATATACGCGGGCGGTTTTTTCGTTCAGGTTGCCGGTGCTTACAAACCCGCACTGTATGGTTTTGGTGCCGATGCGTTTTTTGATCACGCAGAGTTTGGCGTGTACCTTCATGCCAGGGATGCCGTACAGCACTTTCACGCCTTCTTCTTCCAGCCTTTCCTTCCACTGCAGGTTGGCCTCTTCGTCAAAGCGGGCGCGCAGCTCCAGCACCACCACAACCTGTTTGCCGTTGCGCACGGCGTTCACCAGCGCGTTAATGATGCGGCTGTTGCGCGCCAGGCGGTAGGCGGTGATCTTGATAGTGGTCACATTAGGGTCCATGGCGGCTTCGCGCAGCAGGTCTATAATGGTGTCAAAAGAGTGGTAGGGAAAGTGCAGCATCACGTCTTGCATGGCAATCACCTGCATAACGCTGGGCGCGTTCTGGAACAGCGGGTGGATGAAGGTTTTGCGGCGCGTGCGCTCACGGGTGAACACCTCCTCCGGGAAGTCCATAAAATCCTTGAAGTTATGTATCCGGCCGCCGGGTATCAGGTTGTCTTTTTTAGAGAGGCCCAGGCGCCGCATCAGGTATTCCAGCACAATAGGGTCTATTTGCTGGTCATAGATGAAACGGACGGGTTTGCCCTTGCGGCGGGCCTTCAGGCCTTTTTCTATCTGGTGAATGAGGCTGGTGGCCACATCGTTATCTATATCCAGTTCCGCATCGCGCGTTACCTTGATGATCCAGGACGAGAACTTGTCGAACCCGAAAAATGAAAAGATATGCGGCAGGTTGAAGCGGACCACGTCTTCCAGCAAAATGATGCTGTGCTCGCCTTCTTTGGAAGGCAGTATCTGGAAGCGCGGCAGCACGCTGGTGGGTATTTCTATGAGGGCAAACTTCTGACGGATGGAATTGTCTTCGCGGGCCAGCAGTACGGCCAGGTAAATGGATTTGTCCCGGAGAAAGGGCATGTGGGGGATGCCTTCTATCATGAGGGGGATGATGTTGGTGCGCACTTCTTCATTGAAGTAGTTGGTCACGAACTTCTGCTGGTCCCGGTTGAGCTGCTTGTCTGTATGCAGGTGTACCTTTTCCTTTTTCAGCTCTTCTTCTATCTCTTTCCAGATGCGGTTAAACTCCTGCTGCTGGCTGATCACGTTGCGCTGTATCTCGTCCAGTATCTGGTCGGGGTTTTCTTCCAGGTGCATTTTGGCCGTGCGGCCCACCATGCCCATGCGTTTGAGCGTGGCTACGCGCACACGGAAGAACTCGTCCAGGTTATTGGAAAAAATGCCGAGGAAGCGGAGGCGCTCCAGCAGCGGCACGGTGGTGTCTGCGGCTTCCTGCAATACCCGCGCATTGAATGAAAGCCAGCTGATATCTCGTACTATTGTTTTTCTTTTCCTGAACGTACTGTCTGTTTTTTCAGTTTTTTTCACCGGGTCTTTTTTTTGTTTGACCGGCAACATAGGGATGGCGTTCATATCCATACTCATAATCACATGATTTTTAGAGAGCTGCAAAGGCAGCCCGCTTCTAACCGCAAAAGTTAGTATAAACAAATTGCCAGCCTATAGCGGCGGTGTTAAGTTTCTATTAAATTACGACTTTCCGGCCGGTTTCCGGTTGTGAACAGGCAGCCAGATGAAGGAAATCAGCCCCAGCAGGCAGATAAGCAGGGTTTGCGCGCCCCAGATGATCCAGCCAAAGGCCATGCCGATGGGGCCGGCAATGTTATAGAGCAGCAGCGTTTTCTGTACCAGGTAGGGGTATACGCCAATGCCGCCGGGACTAACTATCATGGCTACACTGCCCAGGGCCAGTACGGTGAGGGCGGCGGTAACGCCCAGGTGCTGGGTGGCGGGCAGGCAGAGGAAGCCTACGTACAGCATGGCCAGGTATTGCGCCCAGATGCAGATGGTATGGAAAAGGAACCAGCCCAGCTTTTTGCGGTCCATCTTTACGATAGACAGGAAACCGTCCATCACCCCGCGCATGAGGGCTTTCAGTTTGATGGCGGCCTGGGAGGCGGCAAAACGTTTCAGCAGAAAGATAAAGATGCCCACGGCCAGCAGCACAATGCCCAGCAGGAGCAGCAGCTGGGTGGTATTGGCGTTGGCCAGTTTCTGCTCCGCGGCGGGCCATACTTCCGCGGAGAGGTAGGCGGAAACAATGTCCAGCTGCAGCAGGAAACAAAGGAGGAAAACAATGCCAAGGCATACCAGGTCAAGCGCCCTTTCGGCTATCATGGTGCCAATGAGCTTGTCTGCCGGTATCTTCTCGTAATTGGCCAGCACGCCGCAGCGGGCTATTTCCCCCAGGCGGGGTACGCCGGTGTTGACCAGGTAACCCACCATTACGGCAAAAAAGGTGTTGAGCACGCCGGGGCGGTAGCCCTGGGTGCCGATGAGTATGCGCCAGCGCAGCGCCCGGGAAAGGTGGCTGCCGATGCCGATGATGAAAGCGGGAATAATAAGCCAGTAGTTACCGCTGAGAAAGGCCGATTTTACGTCCGCATAGTCTTGCGGCGTCATGTCTTTCAGCGCCAGCCATATCATCAGCACGCCAATGCTTAAAAAGGCAAGAAATTTAAGGATGTTTTTAAGCGCTTTCGGCATGGGGACGTATTAACCGGATTATAGTTTATTGCCCTCTTTCGGGAAAATGGCAATGGGGTTGAATTGTTTGGCTTCCTCAAATTCCATGGTGGCATAGGAGATAATGATCACAACATCGCCCACGGCCACCAGGCGGGCGGCGGGCCCGTTCATGCAGACCACGCCGGAGCCGCGTTTGCCTTTGATCACATAGGTCTCAAGGCGCTCACCGTTGTTCACGTTCACTACCTGCACTTTTTCATTAACAATGAGGTTGGCGGCCTCCATCAGCTCTTCGTCAATGGTGATGCTGCCCACGTAGTTCAGATTGGCTTCCGTGATAACCGCTCTGTGAATCTTCGATTTCAGTACTTCGATCAACATATTTCTGGTGTAGTCCGCAAAGGTAGAGGAATTTTGGATAATCGGAAGGAACTAGGTCTAATATAGGTCTAATATAGGTGTGATATAGGTCTAACATAGGTCTAATATAGGTCTAATATAGGTGTGATATAGGTGTGATATAGGTCGGAACTAGGCCAGGTATAGTCTCTGGCAGTGTATGGGGAGTGTATGTTTTTGGCATAAATGCAGTTGCGGAAAACTTACAAATACAACGTTATCAATTGCTTACAAGCATATTTTTGGGAAATGCCCCTTATTTTTATGCACTAAGGTGTATTACCAACACTAAACCAGCATGTTATCTATTAAACGGATCTCTCCCAGCTTTGCGGCGGCGAGCGCTACCATAGGCCCCGGGATGGGGCCGCTGAGGAGCTGGAGGTTGCCGGCGTCGGCTATTTCAATGTAGTCTACCAAAAAACCGGCGTTCTTCAGCTCATTGCGGGCCGTTTCTTTCAGTTCCCCGAAGGGCTGCAGCCGGATGTTGCGCACCAGCGTTTTGAGGCTGCGGCTAACCTGTACGGCCGTTTTCCGCTCTTCCGCGCTGAGGCGCATGTTGCGGCTGCTCATGGCCAGGCCGTCCGCTTCCCGGAGGGTAGGGCGGATGTGGAGCACACAGGGGATGCCGGTTATTTCCAGCAGCCGCTTGATGATCATGCACTGCTGGAAGTCTTTTTGGCCCATAAAAAGGTCTGTGGGGCTTACAATGTCCAGCAGCTTGTGTACAATAATGCCCACCCCCTGGAAATGGTTGGGGCGGTGGGCGCCTTCCAGTGCGGTTTCCAGATAACCGAAGTCATACGCTGGATGTTGCGCATTAACCCCTTCGGGGTACATTTCCGTCACGGCAGGGAGAAAAAGCACGTCCGCGCCGGCGCCGGTCAGCTTTTGTATGTCTTCGTTAATGGTGACGGGGTATTTTTCAAAGTCTTTCGGGTCATTGAACTGGGTAGGGTTCACAAAAATGCTGCATACCACCAGGTCTGTCTGTTCTTTGGCATCCCTTACCAGTGACAGGTGGCCTTCATGCAAGGCGCCCATGGTCGGTACAAAGCCCACGCGTTTTCCTGCCTTTTTTTCCTGCTCCAGGAAGTCCCGGAGCGCCGCTCTCTGCTTGAATAGATACATAAACCTTTGCTTAAAAGGATGTTAAAAGTGACAAATTGGCCCTTTTTACCTAAAAATTTCGTAGTTTTGCAAGCCAAATTAAAAATAACTGCATTAATAATCAGCTTTAAATGTCCACAAAGAAAAGAATTCTTTTTATTGCCCAAGAGATGTCGCCGTATCTGGAGTTGAGTGATTATGCGGCAATGGTGAATAAAATGGCGATCAGATCTAATGAGGCCGGTCTTGAAGTAAGGGTTATCATGCCGAGATTTGGCAATATTAATGAAAGGAGGCACCGCCTTCACGAAGTGGTCCGCCTTTCGGGCATTAACATTGTAATAGATGGGGATGATTACCCGCTGATCATTAAAGTGGCTTCCCTGCCCAATGCAAGGTTGCAGGTCTACTTCCTGGACAACGAAGATTATTTCAAGCGCAAAGCTGTATTCGCGGACGATGACGGCAAGTTTTATGACGACAATGCGGCCCGGGCTGTTTTCTTTTGCAAGGGCGCGCTGGAAACCGTCAAGAAGTTCGGCTGGCCGCCGGATATTATCCATTGCAGCGGCTGGATGACCTCCCTCATCCCCGTGTACCTGAAAACAGCGTATAAAAAAGAACCGGTTTTTGCCCATTCAAAAACGGTTTTCTCCCTGGAGCCCAATTCCTTCAAGGAAAAGCTGGGCGCCAGCTTCCCCAAAAAAGCGATTATCAGCAACCAGATCAAGGAAAAAGACCTGGAATTATATAAAGAAGGGACCAATACCGCTCTTAACCGGGGCGCTGCCAAATATGCCGACGCGGTAGTGCTGGCCAGCGACAAGGCTGACAAGAAGCTGGTGGAAGAACTGAAAGCGGAGAAAGGGAAAGTAGTGCTGCCTTACAGGAAAGACAATGATGACCTGGCAGACTACCTTCAGCTGTATCACCAATTGCTGGGTAAATGACCCGGAGGGAATTAAAAATGAAAAGTTAAAATTGGCAAGAGCTATCTGAATTGCACAATTACTTTTTATTTTTAATTTTTTCTTTTTGGGAACAGTGCTTTCAACGCAACAACAAACCGATTCAAACAAAACACGTGAAGATCAATTTCAGGAATCTAGGCTATGCCGCCGCGGCCGTTTTAACGGGACTATATGCATTTTCGGGTTGTAACGAGTCTACTATCTTAGGCAAGGACCTGATACCCGGGGCGGACAAAGTGACCGTACTGGATACCACCATCAACAGCCTGATCACCCACAACATTGCCGTAGCAGATTCCAGCGTGGTAACCGGCGCTGATGTGTATACCGGCGCGCTGGGCAGTATTACGGACGATATCATTTTTGGCAAGTCACACGGTTTCCTGTACACCCAGATAGGCCTCCCGGAAGAAAAGTTCACCTTTGCCGGCACAGGCCAGGTACTGGACTCCGTAGTGCTGTACATTGGGGCAGACACCACCTGGTTCGGTGAGAACCAGCCGCTTAACCTGAAGGTGTATGAAATGAACGAGCCCAATTTCAAGATAGATTCTTATTATACGTATACGCGCCCCCTGTCTTACGACCAGTCTAAAATGGTTGGCTCCATATCTACTTACCCGGTATACCCGAAAGACTCCATCAATATTTACGGGGAGAAAAGGCCGCCCTCACTGCGCATTCCGCTGAGCGCCGCTTTTGGCAACAACCTGCTGCAGCAGCGGGCAGACCAGGCTTTCCTGAACGATTCGGCGTTCAAGGTGTACCTCAACGGGCTGGCCATTGTGCCAGACACCATGAGCAGCAAAACCATGCTGTTCCCCATCCTGAACAACGGGGAAACCCGCGTAGTGGTATACTATAAAAATAGCGAGAACGATTCCCTGAAAGCGGAATTTCCTTTCAAATCCACCAGCAGCGGCCACGGCAACTATTTTGTACGCAATTACACCAATGCGGAAGTAGCCAATTATATCAACACCGGCAAACCTGAAGGAGACAGCATGATCTACCTGCAGGACGCCCCGGGCATCTATACCCAGGTGCAGATACCCGGCCTGGAAAACTTCCCCAAGTCCGTGATCAACCAGGCAGAACTGGTGCTCACCGAAATATCCAGCGGGTTCGGCGGGAAAGACCAGTTGTTTGATGAACCGGACAGGCTGATGCTCTACCGTTATATTACGCATGACAGCCTGGGGTATATGCTGGATTACGGTAACCCCAGCCAGCCCAACCTGGCGTATTTCGGTGGTAATAAAACCGTCATTTCTGACGTGGGGGGTATCAAGATTGTTCAATATAAGTTTAATATTGCACGGCATTTGCAATTTATCATCGATAAAAAAATGGACAACTCAGTGCTGAAACTGATGTCTGTTTCCAACCGGTACGCCATTGACATGAAGCGGGTGAAAGCAGGAGGGGGCAATGCCACGCCGCCGGCCAACATAAAACTTAGAATCATTTACACTCAACTATAATCTTCAGAACTCTTAAGTTTATGCCTTACTTATTTACGTCCGAATCCGTTTCAGAAGGACACCCCGACAAAGTTGCCGACCAAATTTCCGACGCACTGATTGATAACTTCCTGGCTTATGACAACAGCTCCAAAGTAGCCTGCGAAACACTGGTAACCACCGGGCAGGTAGTACTGGCCGGCGAAGTGAAATCAGAAGCCTACCTGGACGTACAGGATATTGCCCGTGAAGTGATCCGCAAGATCGGGTATACCAAGAGCGAGTACATGTTTGAAGCTAACTCCTGCGGTATTTTCTCTGCCATTCATGAGCAGTCTCCAGACATCAACCAGGGTGTAGACCGCAAGAACCCTGAAGAGCAGGGCGCGGGAGACCAGGGTATGATGTTCGGCTACGCTACCCGCGAAACCGAGAACTACATGCCCCTGGCGCTGGACCTGGCGCACAAGCTGCTGATAGAGCTGGCCACCCTCCGCCGCGAGAACAAGGAGATCAAATACCTGCGCCCCGATGCAAAGTCTCAGGTAACCATTGAATATTCTGACGACAATCAGCCCGTGCGCATAGACACCATCGTTATTTCCACCCAGCACGACGACTTTGGCGCTGACGAGGAAATGCTGGGCAAGATCAAGCAGGACATGATCAACATCCTCATCCCCCGCGTGAAGGCCAAACTGAAGCCCGAACTGCAGACCCTCTTTACTGACAAGATCACCTATCATATCAACCCCACCGGCAAATTCGTGATCGGCGGGCCCCACGGCGATACCGGGCTTACCGGCCGCAAGATCATTGTAGACACTTACGGTGGTAAAGGCGCTCACGGCGGTGGCGCGTTCTCCGGGAAAGATCCTTCCAAGGTAGACCGTTCCGCAGCTTACGCTACCCGTCACATTGCCAAGAACCTGGTAGCCGCCGGTATTTGCGACGAAGTGCTGGTGCAGGTGTCTTACGCCATTGGCGTAGCCAAACCCTGCGGCGTGTTCGTAGACACCTACGGCACCGCCAAGGTAAACCTGAACGATGGCGAGATTGCCCGCAAAGTGGAAAACATTTTCGACCTGCGCCCCTACGCCATTGAACAACGCCTGAAACTGCGCAACCCCATGTATGGTGAAACCGCCGCTTATGGCCACATGGGCCGTGAGAACAAGGTGGTGACCAAAGTGTTCAACGCCGGTAAAAGGAGCGAGAAAAAAGTAGAGGTGGAACTGTTCACCTGGGAGAAACTGGATTATGTAGAGAAAGTGAAACAGGCTTTCGGTCTGTAAGCTTTCCGTGAGATATAAAAGGGCCGGCAGGGAACGATGGTTTCCCGCCGGCCCTTGTGCTTTCATCGTTTTATGCCTTAATTTACACCCCAAAGGATTGCCGGTACCATGAGCATTGCCAAAAGAATGTACTACCAGGCCGCCAGGCTGGTCAACTTATCCCTGCTGAAAGGCGCCGCCCCCACGGGTATATTGTTACCCTACCATCACCTGGTGAGCGATGAGCAGGTGCCCTATGTAAAACATTTGTATCCCTATAAAGGCGTAAAAGCGTTCCAGCGGGACCTGGATTACCTGTTGAAGCATTTCAAACCCGTGAGCCTCCAGGAGGTGATAGCGGCCATCCGCCGGCAGGCGCCGTTGCCCGCGCATACTTTCCTGCTGACGTTTGACGACGGGCTGAAGGAAGTAGCGGAAGTAATAGCGCCCCTGCTCCGGCAAAAGGGCATCCCCGCCGCATTTTTCCTGAACAGCGCTTTTATTGACAACCGGTCTTTGTTTTACCGCTTCAAGATCAGCCTGCTGGTGGAGGCATTGCTGCAACCGCAAAGCAGGGCCACGCTGGATGCGCTGGCGGAAGTGCTGGCGCAGCATAAGAACGGCCCGCTCCCCGGCGTAGCCTCGCCGGAAAGCAGCCGCCCTGAGACGCTTATCCAGGCCGTTAAACGCATCCGTTACCATAACCGCGCCCTGACAGACGCCGCCGGGGCGGTACTGGGTATTGATTTCAATGCCTGGCTGGCGGAGCATCAGCCTTTTATGAGCAGTGACCAGGTGAGGAAGCTGGTGGAGGAGGGGTTTGCCATTGGCGGCCACAGTATTGACCACCCGTATTACCAGGACCTGACGCTGGAAGAAATGCTGCGGCAGACCACGGCATCTGTAGATATGCTGGCAGAACGTTTTGGCCTGCATTACAAGGCGTTCGCGTTCCCGCATTCAGACGCCGGTATTCCCAAAGCCTTCTTTGACAGGCTGTTGCAAGGCCCGGAGCCAGCGGTTGACGTTATTTTCGGTACCAACAACCAGCGGCGTGATATTTACCCCGGGATATTGCACCGTTTCAACTGCGAGCGGCCGGAGCTGGACATTGCAGCGGCGGTGAAAGGCATCCTGATTTACAACCGATTGCAAAAGGTCAGGGGCCAATCCGTCATCCGGCGTGACTAACAGTTGTTTCCTTTTATATGTAAATAATAAAATAAGTTAAAACACGGGTTGTTCATAATATTTGGAGTTAACAGTTTTATGTATTAAATTTAATTATGAATGATTGATTAATTTATATGTGTTTTTTGCTGGAAATATTACCACTATGAGCATTTAAACACTATTTTTGTAAGGAAGAATGGCGATTAGTGAGGCTCTCGAACCGGAAAGGCAATTATCTGGAAACTGTTAAATTAACCTTTTAGTGAAAAACCGAACGTATTTGAAGGTACATTTCTGTGCCTTTTTAACAGCCTTACTATTTTCTTTCACCTCCCTATATGCGCAGGGCGACCAAACCGCCATCAAGGTGAAAACTTCTCCAGCCGGTGCTACAACCGGAGCCTGGTTGCATTTACCAGACGATTACAACAGTACAAGTGAGAAATACCCGTTGATCATATTCATGCATGGTTTGGGCGAAAAGGGCTCAAACCTGAACCTCGTATTGAACCAGGGGCTGCCGAAGATCATTGCAAAGGGAGCCAAAATGAACTTTACGGTAGGTGGCAAAGTATACAAGTTCATCGTTGTTTCTCCGCAGTTTTACGGAGGGTGGGCCAGTGCTGAAATGACGCAGTCCATCATTGATGATATGAAAGCCCGCTACAGGGTGGACGCTTCCCGTATTTACCTGACCGGCTTGAGCGCAGGCGGGCAGGGCGTTTGGACGTACGTATCCACCAGCAAGCAGGGGGCGGACAATATTGCGGCCATTGTACCGGTTTCACCGGCCGGGATGGGGGCGCAACTGGTAGCCAATATTTGCAACACGGTAGTGGCCGCCAACGTGCCGGTATGGCAGTTTGCCGGGTCCTCAGACGCGAGCGGGGGCGTTAGTTTCCTGGGCAACCTGCAAACGCTGGAAGCAAAGTACAACAGCTGCAACCCGGCAGTAACGGCTAAATCTACCGTTGTTCAGGGCGGTGGCCACAATGCCGTTACGTGGGACCGGGCTTATGACCCCACGCATACCTACAACAATCCCAACATTTACGAGTGGATGCTGCAATACACCCAGGATGGTGCTGTAACAGCGCCTCCGCCGGTGGAGCAGGAACCGCCGGTAGCCAATGCCGGCCCGGAGGTAAACCTCACATTGCCCACCAATACCACGCAGCTGGACGGTTCCGCTTCCAAAGCGGCCACGGCCGCTATCAGCACCTACGAGTGGAAAAAAGTGGCGGGCCCCGCGCAATTCAACATTACAGGAGATAAGGCCGCCAAAGCCAGTTTGACCAACCTGGTGGCAGGCACCTATACTTTTGAACTGAAGGTAACAGACCAGAACGGCCTGTCTGCCACCGCGCAAACGCAGGTAGCCGTAGCCCCCGCGGCCGCGCCTTCCTGCGCCGGTTGTAAAGTGACCATTACGCCGGAAAGCGGCACGCAGATATACGGGGACAGGCTGAACGTTCAGCCGGGAGATACGGTTTGCGTAATGGCGGGCAACTATGTGTCCCTGATGTTCAACAACTTTACCGGTACTGCTGCAAAACCTATTGTTTTCATCAACTGCGGCGGCCAGGTGAAATTCGGCAACAACGGCAATTACGGCCTGGGCTTTGTCAACTCAAAATATTTCAGGATCACCGGCACCGGCAGTTCAGACAAGTACGGCTTTGTGGTGGATGGCAGCGCCAAACCCCTGCAAACCGGCATGGCCGTGGGCAAGGAGTGTACAGACTACGAGGTAGATCACATAGAAATAGGGCATGTAGGAGTAGGCATGTTTGCCAAGATCAACCCTGACTGTGAAGCCATCAACCAGCATCCCAACTTCGTGATCCGCAATGTGAAACTGCATGACCTGTATGTGCACGATACCGAAGTGGAGGGCCTGTACGTGGGCAATACCTCACCGAACGGTACAGAGATAGTATGTAACGGCCAAACGGTAACGGTGTACCCGCCCCGCATCGAGAATGTGAAGATCTACAATGTAATTACCAAAAATACCGGCTGGGACGGCATCCAGGTGTCTACCGCACCGGTAGGCGTGGAAATTTATGATAACGATGTCAGCAATTACGGCACGGCCAAGGCATACGGGCAAAACGCGGGCATACTGCTGGGAGGCTCCGCCAGCGGCGTGGTGCGCAATAACAAGGTAAGCAATGGCGTTGGCCCCAACCTGATGGTGTTCGGCATAGGCCAGATCAGGATATATAACAACGTTTTGACCGGTGCGGGTACCAACCCCATAGAACCGATGATGGACGACGGTATTTTTATTGACGACCGTAAAAACATGTACCCTGACAAACCTTTGCAGGTGCAGGTTTTCAATAACACCATTATCAATCCCAGCCGCAATGGCATCAGGCTGCTCAGTACTTACGGCACTGTAGCTGCAGGCAACCTTGTCTACAATAACATTGTAGTAAACCCTGGGCAGTATGCGCTTCACGGAGACAAGGCGTACCTGGCCACGCAGGGCGGTATAGATTTCGATTCCTCCAACAACTTTTTTGTCAGAACGCTGGCGGAAGCCGGTTTTGTCAATGCCGCCGGTGGAGACTTCAACCTGGCAACTAATTCTTCCGCTATAGACGCGGGCCGTGATGTAGCGTCTTTTGGCGTTACCTACGATATCAATTATAAAGCAAGGCCTTCCGGGGCGGCGTTTGACATTGGCGCTTACGAGGTGGGGGGGACCGTTGTGGTCAATAAACCGCCTGTTGCCAATGCCGGGAGCAACATATCCATTACGCTTCCCGTAAACAGCGTAAAGCTGGATGGCAGCGCTTCATCAGACCCGGATGGTTCCATTGTGTCTTATAGCTGGGCTAAAACAGGAGGGGGCGCCGCCACTATTGCGCAGCCAACGGCGGTGGCCACAGATGTTACCGGTCTTGCGGCAGGCACGTACGTATTTCAATTAACGGTTAAAGACGATAAAGGCGCTACAGCAACCGGCAATGTGACGGTTACTGTTATCGCCGCTAATAAGCCGCCGCTGGCCAACGCCGGCGCGGATGTGAACATTACGCTGCCAACGTCCGGCACACAGCTGAATGGCAGTACTTCCAGTGATGCAGACGGAACAATTGTTTCCTACGCGTGGGCTAAAATAAGCGGTCCCGCCGCTACCATCAGCCAGCCCGCTGCCGCCAGCACCGCCATTACCGGTTTAACAGAAGGCACTTATGTTTTTGAACTGACCGTAAAGGATAACCAGGGCGCCACGGGCACAGACCGTGTAACCGTTACCGTACACAAGGCGGATGTGCCTAACAAACCGCCGGTAGCCAATGCCGGCGCGGATATTACCATTTCCCAGCCGGCCAACGCCACACAGTTGAACGGCAACGGCTCGTCAGACCCTGACGGCAATATTGTAGCGTACGCCTGGACGAAGGTAAGCGGTCCCGCCGCCACCATTTCCCAGCCGGCCGCCGCGGCTACCCCCATTACCGGGCTTACGGAAGGGGTGTATATTTTTGAGCTGGTGGTAACGGACAACCAGGGCGCTACGGCGGCAGACCGTATAACCGTTACCGTGCTGAAAGCGGTAGAGCAGCCCAACCAGCCGCCCATAGCAGACGCAGGCCATGACCAGACCATCAACCTCAACTCGGAAGAGCTGCTGCTGGTAGGTTCCGGCTCGCGGGACCCTGACGGCAGCATTGTATCATACGCATGGCGCCAGCTTGCAGGCCCGGTCACCGTTGCTATTCTTTCTCCCGCCAGTATACAGACCGCCATCGGCGGCGCCATAGCGGGAGAATACCGGTTTGAGCTGACCGTTACGGACAATAAGGGCGCTACCGGCAGCACGTCTGTAAAAATTACAGTGATCAAAGACGCCGGCGTGGCGGATTCTGTGGTAGTAGCGCTTTTTCCCAACCCGGTCAGCACAAAGCTGCAGGTACGCGTCAACGTACAGGGAAAGGAAGATGTAAAGGCCCTCAGCCTGCTGATCGTGAACATGGCCGGGCAGGTACAGAAACATATCCGCCTGGGAGAGAACCCGGTAATACAGACAGAAGTAGATATGAGCGAGCTGGGCAACGGCATCTACATTGTCAGGATCTCGGACGGACAGTCTTTTAACTACGTAGATAAAATTGTGAAGGTCGGCTACTAGCCGGCCTTCTTTTTTATATCCTGGTATGCAGGAAAGCGAATTTCGTTTTCAGCTTCAGGAAATGCTTCTCAAACAGCTCGTAGGAGTAATACGCTATCACGCAGGTAATACCCACACAAACGGCCGGGTACAGCAGGTCATACACCAGTACCGATTTCATATCAGGGAACACTTTCATGAAAGCAAGCACCACCAGCTGGCATACCGGCGTATGGAACAGGTAAATGCCGTATGATACTTTGCCCAGCGTTCTCAGCACAGGGTATTCCAGGTTAAACACACAGTTCTCCGAAACGGCCGCCATCATCAGGTAGGCAAACAGGCCGGCATGAATAAAATTGTCCAGGTAATAATGGCTGACAAATTCGCTTTTCAGGACATTGAACACTACCAGCACGGTAATGGTCACCATCAGCCATTGCATGGGCCGGGTGAAGAATTTTTGCAGGAAGGCGGTGTAACGGTGGCGGTGAAACAGTATATACGCCCCGAACATGCCGCTGCCAAACAGCTCCAGCTTGTCAAACAGCATCAGGTAATTAATGTCAAGCATGCGCTGCGTAGGCACATCGAACACAGCGGGAATAACGAACAGGAGCACTTTGCTGAGCACGCCCAGCGCCAGCATGGATATAAAAAGCTGCTTGAGGCGGTTGCGGAACAATAACAATACCAGCGGCCACAGCAGGTAGAACTGTTCTTCCACGCAAACAGACCAGGTAATTTCCAGGATGCCTGTATTATAGGGGAAGAACGCCAGCTGGAAGTTGACGGCAAACAGCAGCAGGAACAACAGGTTAGTGAGAATGGTGCCCATATCCGTTAGTGCGGGAAAACCCAGCTTGCTGAACACAAAAGGCGCCAGCAGGGTGAGGGAAATGCCGTAGGCCAGGTATAACGGCCATATGCGCAGCATGCGGCGGATGTAGAAATTTTTGAAATTGATGGTGCCGCTCTTTTCATTCTCTTCCATGAGCAGGTAGCTGATCAGGAAGCCGCTCAGCACAAAGAACAGGTTTACGCCCGTTCTCCCTGTTTCCAGCGTATGGTGCAAAAAGTTGAGGCTGCCCAGCGAATACCGGCCTTTAAAAAATTGCGCGTGGTGTAACACCACCAGCAAGGCCGCTATGAACCTGATCCCGTCCAGATTTTTGAAATAGATCCTCATATCCTGTTTATCCTGTTGATGCTAGTCTTTCCGTTTATGTTGCAACATCCACTCGTAAATATTGAGCCCTTCTACCTTATAGGAAGGCGCATAGATGTCTTTAAAACAGCAATGCCCGTGCTGGCCGATAGTCAGCTTGGTAAGGCCTTCCTTGTATTTGTTGGTGCTGTCTATAAAACGTCGTACGGTACGCAGAAAATAAGGTTCCTGCTCGCCGGCAAAATACCAGCAGGGAACATTGGCATCGGCCACCAGTTTGAACTGCGCCATGTTCTTGTCATCCAGCAGTACGGGAGAAAGAGACACGGCGGCGGCAAAGCGGCGGGTGAGGGCCTTGTTTTCCGTAAGGGCCGTAACGGCAATTGAACCGCCGGCGCTATAGCCGGTAATGTATATCCGGGTAGTGTCTATCCGGTAGCGGCGTATAGCATCGTTGAGCACGGCGTCTACCTGTGCGGGCTTTAACCCCCAGGAAACCGCCTGCGGCATCAGTACAATGAATTTGTACAGCTTGCCGTCTGCCGGGTTTACCGTGTTGAGGTTCGCCCCGTGGTGAAGCAGGTACGGAATACCGTCTAACGTTAGTTTGGAAAGATCGTTACCGGCCTTGCTTTTGCCATGCAGGAAAAGTATCAGCGGGTACCGCTGTTTGGTGTTGGCAGTATAGTCTTTTGGCAGCTGAAGCAGGGCGCCGCGGTTTTCCTTTGGCCCCACGTTGACTTCTATGCGCTCCATGTTACGCTGTGCATATGCTGCCATATCAGCCCCCAGTAAGAAAAGTACCAGGCAGGCGAATAAAACTGATCTCATGCTGTATTCTTTGAACATTTTATTTGTTAGCCACTACATTTTCCATGGGCATGCCTATCAATTCTTCAATTTCCAGTTCAGCCACGTCTTTTTCTTTCTGCAGCATTCGCTGGCGGGCCATGTGATCGTAATACACATTGCGGGCGGTGGCAAATTCCTGCGCGGAACCGGTGCCGCCGGCCAGCCTTACTTCAGCCGTTTCCATGGCGGCCTGGCTTTCTTCGGTCAGTTCATCCTGTTTCTCCAGCAGGTCCCGTTTCATGCGGAACTCTTCGAAGATGGACAGTACCTGCCGTTTCAGCAGCCTTTCCATGGCCACGCGGCGTTCCTGCGCAATATCGTTGTTGCGGCGGGCTATTTTCACATCTGCCGGTTTGCTGATGAGGGAGCCCAGGGGCACGGTAACGCCAATGTTCCACAGCGGGTAATAAAGGTTGGCCAGCTCCGGGTTGTTTTTGCGGAAGGCGCCTGTAGTTACGTCGTTAATGTTGACGCTGCCTGTTACATAGTTCAGCCAGGCCGCGCCTGCTTTGGTTACTTCCGAGCGGGTCTTGGCTTTTTCCAGCTCGGTAATGTTCAGTTCGGGGTTACTCATCACCAGCTCCGGCAGGCGGGCTTTCATGATGGAATCGTACACCGCGTTCGGCACCCCGTAGGTGACGCCCGGCGTAGATTGTGCGTGCAGGCTTGCTGCGATCAATGCAATACAGCATGTAAGGAGTGTCTGTTTCATACACTTGAATTGTTATTTTTTTGTAGTTCTGGTTCTTTGTCGAAAGTAATCAGCTTGACCAGCATGGCCAGCATGGCAAAAAAGAAAAAGCATCCCGGCACCTGGCCAATGGCCACCTGTGCATAGTTGGCTATCATGAACCCGTAAAGGGCGGCCAGCACGGCCAGGTATACTGCCTTTATTTCCGGCGACCGGCTCCGGTAATAATTCCGGATACCCGTCCACATCACAATAAAATAGGTGAGGCAGGTCAGCGCCAGGCCTACCCAGCCCAGCTCTATGGCCGTATGTAGGTAACCGCTGTCTGGCGGGAAGCCGGCCAGCACATGGTGCGGGTTGTACCGCAACCCCATCATGCCGGAAGTGGAAGGGCCGCCCCCGATGGGGTGGCGCAACATGTAAGGTTGTATACTCTGCCGGTTAATGTCCCTTTCGTTGTAAGAGCCGTCTTCAGACAGCATGAAGGTGCTGCGTACGCGCTGAATAGTAGGGTTGTGGAATGGCCCGAAGAGCACCACAATGAACACCACCACGCCTGCGATGGTGAAAGCCAGCGTTTTTTTGCTCGTAATGGTCATGAGCACAAAAATGATCAGCCCGGCGGGCAGCATGGCGTTGGCGGTACGCGTACCGGAATAGGCCATGCCCAGCACAATAGGTACCAGGAGCACCAGCAGCGTATTGCGCATTTTGCGGGTAATATTGCCCATGATCAGCACCAGTATGAATATTACCGCGTCTGCCATCAATATGCCGAAGGCGGTAGGGTCTGACAGGATGGAGAACTTGCGCATATGCCCGGCCTGGAAATACAGCTTGTACCGCAGCGGGTCATAGTTCACCCACCTTTCCTCAAAGCCCAGCAGGCCGTGCCACTCCTGGAAGCAGCCGTACAGCCCGGCCACAAAACAAAGGCCCAGCCATAGTTTGATAAACTCCTTGATATTGTCGTAACTGTCAAATATGTGCAGCGCAATATAGAAGATCATCAGGAAGTTGATGAACTTCCGGATGGCAAATACCCAGCCCGCCACAGAGTCCATAGACGGGTTGAACACCTGTACCAGCAGGTAGGCCAGCGTGAGAAAATACACGGCCGTAATGGGGTTCCTGGAGTGCTGCCAGTATTTTTCCTTCAGCATGGTCTTGCGGAAGTAGATGCCGATGAAGGTGAACAGTATCATCACATCTATGGCGGCGCCCACCGGCAAAGCGTCATGCATCATGCGGTTCGCAAAGAACATGAAGAAAGACACTATAATGGTGAGGTAGAACCCCAGCTTGGTATTGAACAGGCATATAAAGGCGGCGGTGCCGCCCAGCAGGCCGGCAATGATCACAATGCCCAGCCGCTCGTCTATTTTTGCCACGGCAAATGCAATGGCCGTGGCCACCAGCCCCAGCAGGGTATAGCCCAATACGGAGTGAAGCCTCCTTTCGGCTATCTGCTGCTTTACCAGCCTGCCCAGCATCTGGAAAATGCCCGGTTTTTTCTGAAGGGACGGGTAGTTCACGCCTGTGATGTTTAAAAGAATAACATTTTAAAGAATAGGAACACCATGGTGAATGCCACAAATACGCCCACCATGATTTCCTGTATACTGTCGTTGCTGAACCTGTTATCTGACATATCTGAAAGGTTATTGTGCCTGTTTTAATGCCTGGAAATGTGTTGTCATTTTACCAAGGCTGGTTTCCCAGGTGTGCGTCAGCGCAAATTCCCTGCGGGCTTTGCGCATTTCGCTGTTGGGATCTTCCGCCAGCGCCTTTTCAATGTTCTCCACATAGTCCTCTTTTGTTTTGCACTGGTAGATGTAGCCGTCAAACATTTTCATGGCCAGCGTTTCGGTTACCACCACCGGTTTTTCCAGCACCAGGTACTCATCCAGCTTGCGGGGATAGTTACCGATGGTCATGCCGTTTACCAGCTGGGGGTTGAGGCATACGTCAAAGAACTGGATGAACTGGGGCACCCTTACTTCCGTAGTGTTGCCCAGGAAGTACACGTTGGGCATTTTATGCAGCCGGCTTTTGCGGAAAGTACCGTCTTGCGGGCCTACCAGCACAACGCTCCACTGCGGGCGGCTGGCGGCAATATGTTCCAGTATCTTGATGTCCAGCCGGGAAACGATGAGCGCGCCCATGTACCCGATAATAGGCCCGGGTATGCCGGCCATTTCTTCGGGCCGGGTAAAAGGGGTGGAAGGGAAGAAGCGCTCAAAGTCACAGCCCTGCAGAATGTTGTACGTTTCCGGGTTGTGCCTGCGGCCGTAATCTTCCAGGTAGTCTGAATTGGTCACTACCATGGTGGCCTTGCGCATGAGCGATGGCTCCAGGCGTTTGCCATGGCGTATAAAGAACGGATGGGTAGCTATATTGTCACGGCTGTAGTAAATGCAGTCCGTAACGGCAGGCAGCAGCTCGGTGAGGTACTGGCCGCGGTAAAATTCGTTGTCGTTGAAGAGCAGCACGTTCTTGAAACCCAGGCGGTCAAGGGCCTGGTTGATCTGGCGGGCCATTCTTTTATTGTTGATCCGGTTCACAAAGTCGAACACCGGCGCAAAAGGTATCCAGTTCACAGATTCCAGGATGGTGCGCGGGTCCAGCGTCCAGAAGGTGGGGCCTATCTGGTTGATGTCATCGGTTTCTTTTTTCAGGCTTTTGAGGCGGGTCTGTACTTTGGGGTCATTTTTGGAACGTATGAGGGTGATCCTGTCCAGCGCGCGGTTGATGTACAATACGCGGTTGAATTGCGATAGCTCTTTCGCCACGTTCTTGCAGTTACTGCCAATGGCAATGTCCCAGGGCTGAAGGCCCACCACAAGAATATCCCGTCCTTTAATCATCTTGCTTTCCATTTTAAGAGAATTTTTTGTTGTAAAACAGACACTATATCGGGGTAGAAAAGTATCATGTGCCGGAATGTATTGGAGAGGCTGCTGCCTATTTTCCTGTACAGGATCACCTGGGTGATCAGGAAACAGATACCATAGGAGGTCATGGTGCCGTATGCGGCGCCCATCAGCCCAAAGTACCGGGTAAAGGCCCAGCAGATAAATATGTTGCATACCGCGGTAATGGTGGTAACCGCAAAGTTGGTCTTGGGAAGGCCAATAGAGTCCATAATGGTGCCGAACTGTTTGATAAAGGGCAGGAACAGGCCGTAGAGCATGGTGATCTGCAAAATGGGGGCGGCCACCTGGTACTCCGGTCCGGCTATGATGTAGAGCACCAGCCTGGGCAGCAGCAGTACCACCAGGCTTACCGGCAGGCCTATGGCCAGTACGGCGCCTACCGCTTTTTCGTAATAGAACTTCACTTTTTCCATGTTGCCGTTCTCCATCATTTGCGCGCTTTTGGGAAAAAGGATGTCTGCCAGCACCTGAGACGGCACGTCTACCAGGTTGGAAATACGCAGGCATACGCCGTACAGCGCTACGGAGGCGGTAGAAAGATAGTAGGAGATCACCATCTGGTCTGTATTCCGGAAAACGGAAGCGCTGATATTGGTGCCAAACACATATTTGCCGAAATGCCAGAGCTTCCGCGTCCAGGCCAGGTCTATTTTTGTGCGGCCGGTAAGGTACTTCCGGGCAAACAGGCCGGATACCAGCGCGCCGCAGAGAATGCCAACGTTGTAATAGATGGCCAGCAACGTCAGGTTGATATGCACGCCGGCCAGCAGGCTGATGATGATGAGCCCGAAAGCCGTTCCCTGCCTGAAGAGGTACGCCCAGAAAATGCCTTTGAAGTCCGCGTTGGAATTTTGCACCCATTCAAAATGTGAAAAGGGGATGAGCAGCAGCAGGCCCGGCAGGAACCAGTACATGGTACCCGCCAGGGAAGGGGCTTTCAGCAACCGGCCGGCAGGGCCTATGAACGCTACGATCAGCAGCAGGATCACCAGGGTGGTGATGCAGTTGAGCGCAAAAGACGCGCTGTGTATGGCCGCATGCTCCGCCTTGTCTGACGTGTTGAGGTACTTGATCACCGCGTTCTTGATCAGGGAATGCCTGATCACTTCTATAAAGGCGGTAAATATCAGGAAGAGGTTCCAGGTACCCATGTCCGCGATGGGAAGCGTGCGGGTCAGCACAAGCACGCTGCCGATACCGAACAGCAACACAGCCGCCTTTTGGAGGCCACTGTAAATGCCGGATCTCAGCCAGTAGGTATATTTCTGTTCGCTCATCGCTGTTTGTTCAAAAAAACTGTTTTACAATTATCCGTTCTGCACCAGCAGCTTTTCTTTTCTGCCGGCAGGCCGCTCCAGGCTGTACAGCCACCAGGCGCCGCATTGCATGGCAATATTGTATATGATCATGGGTATTATAATGGCTGCCGCCAGCCCCAGCGCCAGCAGCAGGGGCACGCTGGTAATACCCAGCACTTTCATCAGCACCATCCGCACCGCGGAGGCCACCAGCACGTGAGATACATAGATGTACAGGGAATGGTAACCCACCACCCGCAGTACCTTCAATGTACCGTAACGCTGCAGCAGAAAAGACAGGATGCACATAAAAGCGCAGCCTGTAACGGCTATCAGCGCAAAAAGCACGGGCTGCCAGGTTTCCACGTACATGTTGTTGTTATGCGTAAGGTTTGTTTGCAGGAAGTACACCTGCCCGGCCACAAAAAAAGGCAGCAGGAGCAGGCATGTTTTCCAGGATGCGTAATATTTGAAGTTGGCCTGGTCCAGCACGCGGCCAGACACCAGGTCTCCCAGCGCAAAGAACAGGTAGTAGTGCAGGATGTCGCTTACAAAACCGAGGTCTATCTGCTGCTGGCTGAAGTAGCCGGACAGGAGATACATGGCCGCGCCCAGCACCAGTTGCTGCCAGATGTGCAGCTTCAGCTTCTGGCGGGTGAAAATGTACAATACAGATACGTTGAATAACGCGTACAGGTACCAGAACTGGTCTATGTGGCGGGGAAAGAACAGGATGTACCCGTAATCCGCCAGGGAGCGGTCCGCGTTCACATAGTTGCTCAGCGCCAGCTGCAGGGTGACCTGCAATACAGACCAGAGGAAGTAGGGGTAGAGCAGGATGTTGAACTTGGTGGCCACCAGCTTTTCAACGGTCCTTTTGCTCAGGCTTCTGCCTACGAACAGGCCGGACAGGATGAAGAAAAGCGGCATGCGGAAACTATAGAACAGGATGTTGGCATGCTCCAGGTAGCTGACATCCGCCGTGGGGGTACCCGTTCGGGAGATGCCTTCAAATACGTGGCGGTACACCACCAGTATAATGGCAATGCCGCGGGTGTAATCTATCCAGGCCAGCCGGTTGTTATGCAAAGTGTCTGTATTGATGAGTTTCAGTGCCATGCTGCCTACATATCGATATTTTCCTTGTTTACGCAGTTCAACACCGCACCGGTAAATTTCCCGTTCATGCTTTGCAGGTACTGGAAAGATTCCTTGTCTGTTTGTTTGATGGTGGATTTGGCGGATACTACGGAGATCATGGTGTCTGCAAAATTCAGCAGCTCCTTGCTGTCTGACCGTACGTTGAGCGCCGCGCCTTCCATCAGGATGTAGTCATATGCCGCCGTAAGGGGAGCCAGGTTGTTGAGCAGGTTCTCGTCTCCCAGCACTTCCGCCGGCGTATAGTCTCCACCCTGGCAGCCGATGATGTCTACCCCCTCAATGCCGGTAGGGGTGATGATGCCCTGTATCTCCTTGTAATCGTATTTGCCTGCGGCGGAAAAGCTCTCCAGCTCCTGCTTGGCCTCAAACTCCCGGGTAAGGGTGTTGTTGATGAAGTTGGTGTCTATGATCAGCACCTTCTTCTGGCTTTTGCTCAGGCTGTGGGCCAGCGCCTTGATAATGGTAGATTTCCCTTCGCGCGGGCGGGCGCTGGTAAAGAGGTATATCTTGTGCTGTTTGTTCTCTATCTCGAAGCGCAGCTTGCGAAGGTGCTCGCGGAAGGTAACGGCCTGGTTGTCTTTTTTCTGCTCCGTGTCGAAAATGTCCGCAATAGGCTGCTTCTTCATGTTCACCTTGTTCACCACGCCCAGCAGCTTCAGGCCAACGGTTTTCAGGAACTGTGACGGTGTTTTGATAGATACGTCCACATATTCCAGGAAGATGATGGCAATACAGCAGAAAACGAACATGCACATACCGGCCAGCGCCAGTATGATGAGCCGCTTGGAACGCTCGGCCTCGGCGGCGGGCTGGCCGTAGAGTATTTGCCTGAAGTTGTCTAACGGTACAATGGTGTTGTTCATCACGGCGTCGTACCGGGATTTGATGTTCTCATACTCGGTTTGCGCAATGCTCATTTCCTTTTGCAGGGCCAGGTTGGTGGCGCTGCGGCTGGCGGCCGCGCCCACGCTGCTGGTCAGCTCGCGTATCTTTGCGCGGTAGGTCTCAATGTTCTGCTGGGAGGTATTGGCCTGCAGCTCCAGCTCGCGTTGTTTCTGCTGCAGGTCTGCCTTGGTAATGGTACCCGTTGGGGTGGCGCTGGTGGCCAGGCTGTTCAGCTTGTCCCGGTAGGCGGCTTTCAGCTTTGTATATTTATTATACAGCTCCTGGTCTTTGGCGCCTTTGCTGATATACTCCTGGTTGGCCTCGTTCATTTGCGTGCGCAGCTTGCTCAGCTCCGCGGAGGCGGCGCTGGAGGCGCTGGCGGTCTGGGCATTGGTACGCTCCATTTCGGCCAGCTGTTTGGTGAGCTGCTGCAGGGAAAGGGTGGCGCTGTTGAGGGTGTTCTGTTCCTCCGTCATCCGGCTTTCCAGGGAGCTGATCTGCTCCAGCTTGGTAGAGCTTTCCACAGACACGTCTATACCGCCCATGGTACGCAGGTTATTGATCTTTTCGTCCAGGTCCGCCTTTTTCTGGGCTACCAGCTTTTCCATGGTCTGGATAGACTGTACGTTCTGCTGGGAACGGGCAGACTCATTGCTCCGCAGAAACTCCGAGCACACTTCGTTCACCATGTAGGCAGACAGCTCGGGGTTGGTAGACCAGTACTGAACGTCCAGGAAGTCCGTTTTCTGGATGCGGCCTACAGACAGCATTTTCCGGATGCTTTCCAGGTCATACTCATACACCTTCATCAGCTCCTGCACTTTCTTCTCATCCGGGTTGTAGGAGCTGAGCAGCTTCTCGTGGGTGTACTTGTCTTTGAGGATCTTCACCGCGGCGTCTTTGCTGATGTTGCGGAAGCCGTCTTTCTTTTTGTCTTCTTCCGAGAGCTGGCGGAAAGCCTTGTCCGGGCTCTCCAGGTCATGCAGCATCAGGTTGTAGGCCACCATGCTCAGTACCTTGGTGGAGCGGAGCGCTTCGATCACGTTGTTGAACTTTACATCAATTTCAATGATGTTGAAGTTCTCATCCTTCAATTTTACCTGATCACTTGTTGTGAAACCCGTGGCCATTTGTGCGGATGAACGATATAGCTTTTCCTGGTTCATAGTGAACAGAAATGCGATTGCAACCGCCAGCACGCTGCTGATCATGATCAGCCATTTCCTGCGCATTAGTGAGTTAAACAGATAAATCAGATCCATATTGAAGGATTCTTTAAAGTATAAAATATTTTAACTTAACGGGCCCTAAAAAATCCGGTTCGTGAACCGGATTTTTTAGTAGCCGGATTAACGTTATTGCTTGATCACTTTGATCACTTTCACATTTCTGTTATCGGGTGTAGCGATCTGCAGGATGTAGATGCCCGGTCGTATGCCCTGGTTGAAATCAACGCGGAGCAACTGGGTGCCGGTGGGCAGCTCAAGGCCTGGTTTGGCCATGATGATCCTGCCGGACGCATCAAACAGTTTCACTACTACTTTTTCCGCTTTCCCGTCATTTTTCACCAGCAGGTTCATGAATGACGTAGCCGGGTTCGGGTAAGCGTTCTCAATGGTGATATGATCGGTGCCGCCGGTGTTGGGCTGATGGTCTACCAGCGCTACATTGGCATTGCTGCCGGCGCCGCTGTTCCTTGCCATCATCATACCCTGGCTGCCCTGCTGCCCTTCTTCAGGCTGCGGCCTGGAAGCTGCTTCTATCACAAGGCCGTTGATGTAACCCAGCTGGCCGGAGGGCGCTGCGTTGATGCTGAGGCGTATCTCACCGTTTTCGTCCGGAACAATGTTATCTATCCGCACTGTTTCGCTGATATTGTTCTGGCCGTTCAGCTCAACGGTTTTGCCATTGATGGTGTAAGCGCCTATTACTTTATCTCCACCGCCCTGACGGCTGGCAAAGAATATGAAGGAGTAGGCCATAGACTGGTTGAGGCCGGAGAAGGTGATGCCCGCGGTATCTCCCTTGTCTACGTAGTAGCAAACAGACAGTACCGCATCCGGGTAGATACCGGAGTTGTTGCCGGTGTTCATGCCGTTGGGGATGGTACCGGTAAAGTTGCGGTGGATGAACATCACGGTGCTTACGGGGTTGCCCATATCATCTTTCATGTTCTCCAGCGTCTGGCCTATGTTCTGACCCACGTTCGGCAGCTGGTTGGTGTTGTTCCAGGGTGCGCCGGCGGGGTTGTTCACGTTGAAGTTGATGTAAATAGAGTGGCTCAACGTGCTGCCGCTGGCCGTAGCCGAGTAGTCAGAGAAGTTGCTGTTGTTCTTGGCCCTGATCTTGTAATAGTAGCGGGTGTTCTCGCTCCTGTTGTTGTCCAGGTAAGAAGTGGCGTTGGCCGCTACGGTGGTTACCAGGCTGTAGGTGCCGTTGAGCGTGGCGGCGCGGTAAATTTCAATGCCGGTCACGTTGCTGGCCTTGTTGCTCCAGTTCAGCTGGATGGAGGTCCTTGACTTGCCCTGGGCTTTCAGGTTATCCGGGGTCAGCGGGGTGGCGGTTTCTACGTAAGACTGTATTACCAGTGCGTTCAGGTAAGCGTAGAGGGCGCCGGCGCCTTTGCTTACGGTAAACTCTATGTTACCGCTGCCGTCTGCTACAAGACCGTTCAACTGCACCGTGTTGGCGGTGTTGTTGGCTGCCTGCAGTTGTACAGACTGGCCGCCTGCGGTGTAAACAGTCATCCTGTTATCTGATACGTTGCCTTCGCTGCCGAAGAACACGAGGTTGTACTTCTTGGCGGCGGAGAGGCCAGACAGCCTGATGCGTTTAGGCGTGGCAGACTGTTCAAAGTACAGGGTGTTCATCACCTTGTCTGGGTATACGCCGGAGTTATCGCCGGTGATGGGCCCGAAGATGCTGGAGCCGGTCATGGCGTCTACCAGGGTAATGGTAACACCGCTGGCTGCGCCGGTTTCATCCAGCATGTTGGTGATAGCGCGGCCTGCAATGGGATGGGTGTTGAAGTTGTTCCACGGAGCGCCTTCGGGGTTCACCGCGTTGCAGTTCACGTAAATGGAGGTGATGTTCTTGTCCCTTACGCTGATGGTGAAGGTCTGGGAACCTTTGCCGCCATAACTGTCTGTAGCGGTTACCGTTACCGTGTATTTGCCGATGCTGGTATTGGTGGGCGCCAGGTCTATGCTGCCGGTACCGTTGCCGGTGTTGTTGAGCGTTGCAAATGCCGGCAGGCCGGTGGTGCTGAAGGTGAGGGTTTCACCCGGGCTGTCTGAAGCAGACAGCGGAATGTTCAGTACATCGCCGGTTTTCAGGTTCACGCTGGTGATAGCGCTTACCAGGGGCAGTTTGTTCTCGCCCATGATGGCAATGGTGTCTGTATAACCGGAAGCGCCTGCGGCGTTCACCCCGCGGATGGTGTAGTAGTACTGCACGTTGGCCGCGGAAGTGGCATCTGTATAAGCGGTGTCGTTAGCGTTGAAACCGCTGGTGTTCAGCAGCTCATAGGTGCCGTTCTCGGAGGTGGACCGGTATACTTCGTATTTGGTCTCGTTGTAAGCCAGGTCTTTCCAGGAAAGCCTGATGCCGTTGTCTGTATTGCGGGCCGCAAAGTTGGTGGGTTTCACCGGTGCGGTACCGTCATCAAACACCGCTTCTATCTTCATGCCGCCAATGTGCGCTGCCAGTGAGCCGGTGGGGGCCTGCAGGTCTACCGGAACAATGCCGTTGGCATCCGGAGACACGCCGGGGATGGTCACGGACCCGGTAGTGTTCATGGAAGCGTTCAGAGACACGGTGGTGCCGTTGATGCTGTAGTCCGCGGTATAATTGCCTGTGGCGTTGCGGCTGGCGGAGAAGGTGAAGTTGTACTTGTAGTTCGGGTTCAGGCCGGTTACCTGGAAGGTCTGCTTCACATTGGTGGTCCAGAAGGAGCTTACCATCACGTTGTCAGGGAACACGCCTGAGTTCTGGTAGGTATACATACCGCCGTTGAACAGGTTGCTGCCCCAGTTGATCTGGTTCCAGGGGGTGATCACCTTGATACCGTAACCGGTGTTGTTGCCGTTGTGATCTTTCAGATCGGTAATAGTGGTGTTCAGGCCCATAGCCGCCTTCTTGGTGTTGTTCCAGGGCGCGGGCGCATCATATACGGCGCCGTTGAAGTTCACATACACAAAGAAGTTCGGGTTCACATCGTTCACCACAATGGTGAAGTTCTTGGTATCGTCACCACCCATGTTGTCTGCCACTTTTGCGGTTACATTGTAAGTGCCCGCGTCTGCAAAGGTGGGGTGCAGGGTTACCTGCGAGTTTTTGCCGTTAGACACTACCGTTGCAAAAGAAGGCAGGTTGGTGTACGTCCAGGTAAGATCGTCCGTGCCGTTATCATTCGTTACGGCCAGGTTCACCTGCGCAGTGGCGTTTTCGCTGAGGGTGGTATTAGATATAGCGCCCAGTATGGGTTTGTAGTTGGCGTTCACCGTGAGCTGGAACACTTTGCTGGTAACACCGCCATGCTGGTCTGTTGCCGTGATGGTGATATTGCCGTAAGTATCCTGCACGCCGGGGTTGCTGAACAGGATGGTGCCTGTACCGTCCCCGTTATCAGCAAAGGAGCCGAATGCGGGCAGGTTGGTTACCGCCAGGGTGATCTGCTCGGCATCCACATCGGTAGCTATTACCGGTACGGACAGCTGTGCGTCGTACCGCATGAAGCGGTTCGGCTGATCGTTGAGCACGGGCGGGTTGTTCAGCGTGAGCGCGCTGATCTCGTTGCTGAACGCGGAGTTGCCGCCAATGTTGAGGGCCCTTACTTTATAGTAGTAGTTCACGTTGGCGAACAGGGCCGCGTCTGTATACACGCCGGTGGCAGCGCTGCTGCTGTCTACGGTAGCCTGCAGCTTGAAGTTGGAGTTGTCTCCTACAGAACGGTATACTTCAAAAGCAGTTTCTGTAGCGGAGTTGTCGTTCCATTGCAGGGTGATCTGGTTAGCCTGCACGTTAGCCGCGGTCAGCACGGTGGGTGCAGCCGGGGCAGCGGGCAGCGGCAGCGTGGTAGCGGACATGCGCGGGTTAGCGAACGCCGCGTTGGGTATCTGCTGTTTGGCAATGCCGGGGCCTGCATAGCTGGCGCGCAGTTCCGCACCGCCTGTACGCTGGAAGAAGGTAATGTATATCGGGTATACACCGGCGTTGAGCTGTTTGGTGCCGGAGCGTTCGGTGGTACCCTGCAGGTAGTCGTTATTCACTACCTGGCCGTTGGAGTTGAAGGTGTTGATGTACAGCTTGCTGCCATCGTCAGAGGCGGTATAGAACGTATACGTGCCTGTGGTGGGGATGGTAATGAAGCCGCTGAATTTGATGGCGTAGTTATTCTCCCTGTTGCGCACATCCAGCGTTACATTCTCAACAGCGCCGGTCTCTGCCGGGGTGAGGTTGTTGAAGTTGGGCAGCTGGGTAATGTCAGAGAACTCGTAGTACCCGTATTGGAGGCCGCCTGCTTCCGCAGCGGCAAAGCCTGAGTTGCCGTTGCTGTTGATGGCCTGTACCTTGTAGTAGTAGGTAGTGGCCGGTTGCAGCAGGCTGTCTGTATAAGACGCTGCGTTGGCAGCCGTGGTAGTAATGATGTTGAATGGCCCGGCGAGGCTGGCGGCACGGTAGATCTCGAAACCGGTCTCGTTGGCACTGTTGTCGTTCCAGGTCAGGTTGATCTTGCTGTAAGACACGGCAGTGGCCAGGATGTTGGTGGGCGCAGCGGGTTTGGCCCCCAGCGGCGGCGCCTGCTCCATGAAGGCGCTGGCAGGTATTTCTTGCCGGCTGCCTACACCATGTGCGGTGTTTTTCCAGTAGATCTTCATTTCTTCCCCGCCGCCTTTTTCGAAGAAGGTGGCCGCAAAGGGATGCACGCCCGCGGTGAGGTATTTGGTACCTTCCTTGTACTGGGAACCGTGCAGGCCGTCGTTATTCACCACCGCGGTAGCCGTGTGGCTGTAAGTACCGATGTAGAGCTTGCTGCCGTCATCAGAGTACGTTTCAAACGTATAGTTGCCGGTAACGGGGATGTTGATATAACCTTCCCAGAGGAAAGCAAAGTTGTCGCCCTGCGTTCTCACGCTGATGTCTGCCGTGGGCGTATTGCCGGTTTTTACCGGGGTCAGCGTGTTGAAGTCAGGCAGTACATCGAAAGAGCCATGGTAGTATTTGTAGTTCAGGCCGCTCATCACAGCGCTGGCCTGTACCTGGTTGCTGGCGGGAGACACGTTGCCGGTGAGGTCCCTGGCTTTCACTACAAAGTTGTAGGACTGCTGGGGTACCAGGTTGGTGCAATTGAAAGATGTCTGTGTGCCGGGCAGGGTGTATACCTTGTTGCCGTTGATGTAAATATCATATTTGTTCACCCCTACATCGTCTGTAGAAGCCGTCCATGACAGCCCTACGGAAGTACGGGATTTGGAGGTTACCGTGAGCGCACCGGGGGCGGTGGGCGGCGTGGTATCCAGCTGCGTGATGGCGCTGGCCTCATTGCTGGCCGGGGCGGCGCCGTTCTCGTTCACCGCTCTTACCACATAGTAATACGTTTTATTGGGGTTGAGCCCGTTGTCTGTATAGGCAGTGGCGTTGGGCGCGGTGATGGCGATGAGTTTATAGCTGCCGCCCGCGGCTTCGCCCCTGTAAATTTCAAAACCAGTTTCGTTGTTGGCCGGGTTGGGGTTGTCACTCCAGTCCAGCTGCACCTGTGTTTGTGAAGTAGCTTTTGCCTGCAGGCTGCTGGCCGGCGGGGGAGCGGGTACACCGGTTGCTTTCACCACTTTGAAAGGAACGGAGAACTCGCTGGAGCAACCGAACTGTTCGGTCACTTTCACTACGTACAGGCCGGAATCTTTGGCGGTAAAGGTACGCTGGGTGCCCAGGGTAATACCGTCTGTAGCTTTTTTCCAGAGGTAGGAGGTATAACCGGCCGGTACCTGCAGCACTACGCTGTCTTTCCCGTCAAGCGCGGGGAGCACTTTGCTGGAAAGGCCTGCCAGGCTGATGTTAGGGCTTACGGTAGGCGTTTTGATCTTGATCTGCACCGGTATGGGAGACCAGGGAGACCAGGTGGAGCCATCCCTCAAACGCATATCGTACGTGCCGATGGACGTAACGGTTAGCGTGTTGCCGGTGGCGCCGGGTATCACATCGCCGTTCTTCCGCCATTCATATTGGTCAAAACCCGCGGTTACGCCCAGTGTTACGTTAATGGGGTCTCCGGGGCAAAATTCAGTTCTGCCGAATAAAGGCCAGGGGTTGGCCTTGTGCGCGCGGTTGGCAAAGGGGAAATAATCTGCTTCGCCCCATGCCTGGTACCAGCAGCCGTGGCCGAAGCCGGCGTACTCGCTGTACTTCATGTTGGCGCCTACGCCCATGGCCGCGTTATACACGCCCTGGGAAGAAGCGGGGTAAGGGTTTACGTCGCTACCGCCCTGGAACAGCCACACGGGAATGAACTTCCAGGTTTGCAGGCTGTTGGTGAGCGCCGCGTTGGAGGCGCTGATGGGCGTAGCCGCCGCTACTACCTTGGGGTGGCGGATCATAAAATCCCAGGTGGCGCCGCCGCCACCGGAAAGGCCGCCTTCTGTAATGCGGAACTGGTCTACCTTCACTTCAGGTACCAGGTGCTCATAAATGAGATCGCGCACAGCGTCAAACTGTACGTTACCAAAGTAGCCGCCAATGTTCTGCGGGTAGAGCAAAAAGCCGTCAAACTGGCCATTGTCTACCGCGTTGCGGTGCAGTTCACCACCGTGCAGCAGGGAGTATTCGTTATCATACACCGTGCCTTTCTCTCCGATGCCATGCCAGAAGATGATGAGGGGATACTTTTTACCGTCATTCACACCGTGCTGGTAAGATTTGGGGAACTTCAGCCGGAAGTGAACGCCTTTGTAGTAGTAGGCTTTGTAGGAAGTAGAATTCCAGCTAAGCCGGTTGGTCCTGACCCATTTGGAGAGAATGCCCCAGTTGGGTACAGCAGGAGGGGAGGAGGGGTTATATTCCACAATTGGATCACTGGGGTCCAATATACCTGTCTGGGCCTGTGCAGAACCAAATCCTATCACGAAGAGGAAGGATAATAACAGCGTGTAAAATTTATTCATAGATCGTAGTTGAAATCCGGTAATAATAAATGTATAAGAGGTATCATAGCCTACTTACATCGTATGCATTCAGCACATTACGCAGATTTTCCGCAGGAGTGGTGGTTAAAAATATCAGGTGATTTACGCTGGGGTCTAGCGGTTCAAACGCAACCTTGAATAATACTGTAAATTACCAGTGGTTTGAGATAGGAGATGGTAAAAATTGTATCAGCTTTTTCCTAGTAAATGTAATTCGGTGCTAATGGCTTACTTACTGGTCAGGTATGTTTTAGATATACTAACCTGGAAAAAACCTGATGCAAGATATAAAGAAAAAACTAACACGCTCACAAAAAATTCGTAAAATCTATAAAATACCCGGTGAATTGACCGGTTCGGCGCGTGAACGTATAGAAATTTCCGGTATAAATATTTATATAAATAAATCGCTTCAATTAAAATTCCCGCTCATTTGTTTGTACCTGCCCAGCAGGTACAAAGCGGTTTGTGTCATTTGCTGCAAAGCTGTATCTCGTCTGTGCCAACCAGCCCGTAGCGTTCAATTTCGGCCTTGTTCAGCATATCGCTCACCCTGATGAAGTGGGTCTTGAGGCCCTGGGCCTGCAGCCGCTGTTCATAGTCGCGGCCATAGAAGCGCACGTAGTTGGGGTCTCCGAAGAGCCTGATCCTTTCCTGGGGGTCTTTGAGGGTCAGGTCTTCCAGGGTAACGGGCAGGTCTTCCCGCACGGGCACCTGTATAATGGCCTTGCCGCCCGGTTTCAGCACGCGGCGTATTTCCCGGAAAGCCTGCGCATCGTCCGGGATGCAGCTCAATACGTGGCTGCAGAGCACTACATCGTAGGTGTTGTCCGGAATATTGTTCATGTCCGTGAGGTCCAGGTAAATGGTATCGTCCGGGTAGGTATTTTCGTATTCGTCAATAAACTTGTCTCCAGCAGTATATTGTATGGCCGGGTCTTTCCGGAAACGTTTGTAATAGATCTCTTCCGGGGCCACGTGCAGCATTTTGATGCCGGGGAAAAGGAAATCGGGATGCTTTTCCAGGAAGAGCCAGAAAGTTCTGTCACGTTCATTGGAGCGGCAGCGGGGGCACTGGGCGGGGCGGCGGTTGTAACCCACTTCCAGGAAGCGGGCATATTTGCCTTTACAAACGGGGCATTCCACTTTATTGCCCTGGTAATACATGCCGCGCAGGCGGAGGTACACCGGCAGGGCTGTTTTTTTCAGAAGGTTCTTTACGGTACTCATTGTTGTATAGTATAATAATATGAATCAGGAAGATACGGTGGCCATGCTGCGGGAGGATTTTTCCCAGGCTGCGGACTGCCGCTTCCTGATATACCGGAAAAAGCCCTCAAAGATGGCTACGTTCATGAAAAGAAAATAGAAAGGTATATAAAATATCCGGACCCTTACTGCGCGGCTGGCCAATATATATCCAATGGCCGCCAGCCCGTAAAGGGCCAGCTGCGCTACCAGAAAGGCGGTAAACCAGGGGCCCGCGCCCATGGCCACCAGTGCCGCATTGCTCAGCAGCAGCAACGGCAGGCAGAGGGGGCAAAGCGTCCACCGCAGCACGCGGTGGGAAATGTACTGGAAAGACAGCAGCGGGTATTTAAATATGTTCAGCAGCGGCCTCAGCATCACAATAGACTGGAAGCCGCCGGCGCTGATGCGCACTTTCCGTTTATGCTCTTCCGTTATAGAGAAGGAGGGGGCTTCCATGGCGTAAGCGTCCGGCGCATAGGCAATACGGTAGCCGGCCATGTTGATGCGGAGGGAAATAATAAAATCGTCCAGCACCACTTCCGGCTCTACCGGCCGGAACAGCGCGGTGCGTATGGAGAACAGTTCTCCCGCCGCGCCTACTACGCTGTAGAGGGCCGCGTCCAGCTTTTTGAGCGCGGACTCGTATTTCCAGTATACGCCTTCCATGCCGGCCGCCCCGTCGTCTCCGCCGGCCACCACTTTCTTTTCCCCGGCCACGCCGCCGGTATGCGGATCTTCATAATGTTTTACCAGGTTGCGGATGGCGGCTTTGTTGAGCAGGGTATTGGCATCGCAGAAAACCACAATGGGAGTGCTCACCTGCTGCATGGCCCGGTTAATGGCCGCGGTTTTACCGCTGCGCTCGTGTTCATGTAATAATATAATGGAGGGGTAGCGGCGTATAATATCCGGCGTATGGTCCGTAGACCCGTCCGTTACGATCATTACCTGCAGTTTTTCCGCAGGGTAATCCAGCTCCAGCGTATTGTGGATCTTCTGTTCTATAAACCCGGCCTCGTTGTAGGCGGCTATGAGCAGGGTAACGGGCGGCAGCTCCGTGGCAGGCCAAGCCTTCCGGGGCGTCAGCAGGCGCCTGCATTGCACCAGGCACCAGGCCAGCAGCCCATATCCGGCATAACTGTAGAACAGGATGAAGAAACTGCACAAGAATATTATTATCAATAGTTTCATCTGTTAATATTTGTCTGTTCAAAGGCCAGATGGAACTTCGCTTTAGCTGTCCTGAAAATATTTGTCATGCTCAGTTTCATATAGTATGCGGCCGGGCCTTGGGGGTATTTGAAAAGCAAACTTATAAAACAATTTAATTACCAGTGTGCCCGGACAATACGCAAAGCAAAAAAAAATGATCATTTACTTCCAGATTCAAACCGTTTACCAAGAAAAACAGGCCATTTACCAATTTTAGATATTACAGAATGATTATTATTATAGTTTTACGCAAGATTTGAAGAAGTATTGAGTTTTTGCCTCTTATTATAAATAATTTGCTCAGATCAATATTTCTCTCTAATTTTAAAGCTCATACCATACTACCGAACCATCTCCTTTGAATTTCTGAACTGAATATTTTTAACCTTAACCCTTGGAACCGAAAGTCGTTATGCTTGAGGCGGACATGTCTTTGCCATTTTCCGCTCCTGCGTCCAGATTTTGACCTGCATCCTTATGTAAGAATCGATTCAGTGGTTAACGTTAAAAAGTTCAAATGAAAAAAACAATACTTATAATAGACGATAGCGAGCCGATCAGGTTTTTACTGGAAACTTTCCTGAGCAGAAAATACAAAGTTGTATCTGCAACAGATGGCTACAGTGCCATGCTCTGGCTTGCCAAGGGAAATAAACCCGATATGATCGTAACAGATATTCAGATGCCGAATATAGACGGTTGGGAGCTCATTGATCATTTAAACAGCAATGAGCTATATAATGATGTACCTGTGATAGTGCTGTCAGGCGTGGAAGCCCCGCGCGAGAGTGCTGCCTATAAAATCGTAGACTTCATCAGGAAACCCTTCGACCCCGTTAATCTGATGTCAACCATAGATAAGAACATGCAGCTGTCAGCCAGGGTGCTGACCGCATAAACCGAATACAACATCTTATTGCCGAATTTGTAAAGCCCTGAAATTATGATTTACAATTTGTCTCAAAGTTTACCTGTCACAAAGGAAAAAGCGCGATCCCGTGTCGTCACTATGCCTGCGGCTCACCAGGTATCCTTTAATTTATCTATTGGCGGTAGTGACGCGTACGATCATATTTTACTGAAAACGGGTGTACTGGCCATTACCACAGATGGCATTGCAGGAGTGAAGAGAGTGCTGCGCCGCCAGCTGCAGCCCAACGAGCTGCCGGGGTTCATCATTTTTAACCTGGATGAGCATGCGGATATTTTCAATGCTTTTGTGGAGTACGTGCGCAGCAGCAAAACGCTGAGCAAAGTTCCATTGTTTGTATACAAGAAAAAATTTGACCAGGCGGATAAAGACAGGCTGGCCACCACCGGTGGGATAGACGGTATTGTTACCCCGGCTACCACTTTTGAGGCGTTCACCAGCACATTGTCTTTTTCGCAAAAGATAAAACAACTGGCCGCCGCTGAAGAAGCCGGCTACCGGGCCGTTTATATACAAGATGCTTTTCGTTTAACCGGCCGCGTTGCCAAACGCGGTTTTGACATTGCCGTGGCCGGCGGCCTGCTGGTGGCCCTCAGCCCGCTTTTGCTGCTGATTGCCGCCGCCATCAGGCTGGAGTCCAAAGGCAATGTGTTCTATATTGCGCCCCGCGCCGGTAAACGTTACCAGATATTCAAATTCTACAAGTTCAGGACCATGGTAGCGGATGCGGACAAAAAAGTGAAAGAGCTGCAGCATCTGAACCAGTACGATAATAAAGATGACAAAAATGGCGCCGTGTTCTTCAAACTCTCCAACGATCCGAGAGTGACAAAGATCGGCGCCTTTTTAAGAAATACCAGCCTGGACGAAATTCCCCAGCTGATCAACGTGCTGAAAGGAGACATGTCCCTGGTAGGCAACCGGCCGCTGCCGCTGTACGAAGCGGCCACGTTGACTACCGACCGCTATGCGGAAAGGTTCATTGCCCCCGCGGGCATCACCGGCTTGTGGCAGGTGAAGAAAAGAGGGAAGAAGGAAATGAGCGTGGATGAACGCATTGGGCTGGATATAGATTACGCTAAAAAACATTCATTTTTTTACGACATGCGTATACTTGCCAATACGCCTGCCGCACTGATCCAAAAGGAGAACGTATAGGATACAGAGAATTTTACTAAAACACTGAATACTACTGAACACAATGGAACCACACTTGCAACCGCTGGTATCGATCATTGCATTGAATTACAATCAGACCAACGTTACCTGCGAATTTCTGGAGTCCACCAAATTGTTAACCTACCGGAACTTTGAAACAATTGTAGTGGATAACGGCTCTACCGTAAATCCTACGGAGCAGATGAACGCAGGCAAATACCCCAACCTGAAAATACTGCTGAGCGAAAAGAACCTGGGCTTTACCGGCGGCAACAACCTGGGCATGCAGCATGCCAAGGGCGATTTCATCTTTATCGTGAACAACGATACGGAGGTAACGCCTGACCTGATAGAACGCCTGCTGGAACCTTTCTTCAAAGATGACAAGATCGGCGTGGTATGCCCCAAGATCCGTTTTTTCCATCATCCCAATGTTATCCAGTACGCAGGTTTTCACAAAATGAACCTGCTGACCGGCAGAACGGGCGCCGTAGGCAGCCGGGAAGAAGACAAAGGGCAGTACGATGGCGAAGGCCCTACGCATTGCGCGCACGGCGCCGCCATGATGGTGAAACGGGAAGTGCTGGACAAGGTAGGCATGTTCGCAGACAAGTTCTTTATCTATTATGAAGAATCAGACTGGTCTGCCCGCATCATCCGCGCCGGTTATACCATTTATTATAACGGCAAAGGGCTGATCTACCACAAGGAGTCTATCACCATGGGCAAGGAGAGCGCCATCAAGGCGTATTATCATACGCGCAACCGCATCCTGTACATGCGCCGTAATACCAACAAGCTGCAGCTGACCAGCTTCCTGCTCTTCTTTACCTTTTTCACTTTTCCCAAATCTGTATTGAAATACACGGTGAAAGGGCAATTTGAGCACCTGAAATCTTTTCTGAGAGGTACGTTCTGGAACGTGACCAATTCAAGTTATTCAACTATCTAAAAACATCAACATGAAAATAAGATCTCTCGTTACCGGCGGCGCCGGATTCATCGGTTCCCATGTGGTGAGCCATTGCCTGAACATGGGGCACGAAGTTGTGGTGCTGGATGACCTGAGCGGTGGTTTTGAAGACCATATTCCCGCCGGTGCGGTGTTTGTACAAGGTTCCGTAACGGACGAGCAATTGGTGAGCAGCCTGTTTGCCGAGTACAAATTCGATTATGTGTACCACCTGGCAGCCTACGCGGCAGAAGGCCTTTCCCACTTCATCCGCCGGTTCAACTATAACAACAACCTCATCGGTTCCATCAACCTCATCAATGAGTCTGTAAAGTATAAGGTGAAATGTTTTGTGTTCACCTCTTCCATTGCCGTATACGGCGCAGGGCAGCTGCCCATGCGGGAAGATATGATCCCCACCCCGGAAGATCCGTACGGCGTGTCCAAATACGCGGTGGAGCTGGACCTGAAAGCCGCCCACGAAATGTTTGGCCTCAACTACGTGGTGTTCCGCCCGCACAACGTGTATGGCGAAAACCAGAACATCGGTGACAAATACCGCAACGTGATCGGCATTTTCATGAACCAGATCATGCAGGGTAAACAGCTCACGGTGTTCGGAGACGGGGAGCAGACCCGTGCCTTCAGCTATATAGATGACGTGGCCATTCCCATTGCGCAGTCTGTGAACCTGCCCGCGGCCTACAACCAGGTGTTCAACATCGGGGCGGACAAGCCTTACACCGTGAACGAGCTGGCAAAGGTGGTGTGCAGCTGCTTTGGCGTAACGCCAGACATCAACTACCTGCAGGCCCGTAACGAGGTAATGCACGCTTATTCTGACCATACCAAGGCGCATAGCGTATTTGGCAACGGTTCTGGCGTAACCCTGGCAGAAGGGATTGAACGCATGGCCAAATGGGCGCAACGGGTAGGCGCGCGCCAGAGCAAGGAATTTGATAACATCGAGATCAACGAAAAATTACCGCAGGGCTGGGCTCCCAAGGCCGCTACTGCCGCTACACCCGCATAATGCTGCCGCAAAGAAAGATACGCGTACTGCAAACCATCCGCCAGGGTCTCATTGGCGGCGGGGAAACGCATGTGCTGAGCCTGGTGGGAGAGCTGGACCGCAGCCGCTATGAGCCTGTGGTACTGTCTTTCACCGGCGGGCCCATGATAGAGCAGTTGCGTAAAATGGAGGTAGAACATTATGTGATACCTTCCCTGAAAGCATTTGACCTGGGGCAGTGGAAGAAAGTAAAGGCCCTGCTGGCGGAGAAGAAGATAGACATGGTGCATGCACACGGGTCAAGGGCGGCGAGCAACCTCTTTTTCCCGGCGCGGTCACTGAAAATACCCATGCTGTACACTATTCACGGCTGGTCTTTTCACGATGACCAGTCTTTCCCCGTAAAGTGGGCGCGCGTAATGTCTGAACGTTTCCTCACGGCCAACATGCAAAGGAACATTGCCGTGAGCGCGTCCAACTTCCAGACGGGCCGGGCGCATTTCCGCAACTTCCGCGCCACCGTGATCAACAACGGCATAGACCTGCAGAAGTTCAGCGCCGCCGGGGTACGCCACAACATCCGGCAGGAGCTGGGCATCCCGGCAGAGAACATCCTGGTGGGCTTTATTGCACGGATGACGGCGCAGAAAGATCCCCTCACCATGCTGCGCGCCTTTGCGCAGGTGCTTGACAGCCGGCAGAACATCACCCTGCTGATGGTGGGAGAGGGCGAGCTGGCAGCGGAAGCGCAACAGCTGGCCGCTGAACTGGGCATTGCCGGGCGCGTGGTGTTCCAGCCCTTCCGGCAGGATGTGCCGGAGCTGCTGGCGGCCACAGACATCTATTGCCTGCCTTCTCTCTGGGAAGGGCTGCCCATAGGGCTGCTGGAGGCCATGGCCATGCACAACGCCGTGATCGTTACGCAGGTGGACGGCTCCAAAGAGATCATCCGGCACGGGCAAAACGGGTGGATGATCACGCCCGGTAACAAGCATGAGCTGGCCGCCGCCATTACCGCGCTGGCAGATGACGCCGCGCTGCGCCAAACGCTGCAGCAGGCGGCCCTGGAAACAGTACGCAACGGCTTCAACGTAGCGGGCATGGCCCGGCAGGTGGAGCAGGTATATGCAGACATCTGGACAGCTAAAAACAAGGTACACGCATGACAACAGTTTTACACATCATATTCTGGATCATACAGGCGGCGCTGGCCTTCTACCTGCTGCTGCCCACCTTCTTCCTGCTGGTATACGGCATCAAACGGCTGCTGGGCCTGCAGGCCTCGCCCTACGCCAAAGCCGCCGCGCAGCCGCCTGCAAAGGAATACAGCTTTGCGGCCATCATTACGGCCCATAAAAGCCTGCAGCTGGTGCCGCCCCTGGTAGACTCGCTGCTGCGCCAGACCTACCGCCACTTCAAGGTATATGTGGTGGCGGATGCCTGCGAGCAGGTAGACGTGCAGTTCAACCACCCCAATGTGATAGTGCTGCAGCCGCCCGCCCCGCTCAACGCCAAAATAAAGTCCATTGACTACGCCATTAATAATTTTGTGGAAGCGCATGACGCGCTGATCATTTTTGATACGGACAACCTGGTGCGGCCTGATTACCTGGCCGTGCTCAATACCTACTTCAACCTGGGCTACCGCGCCGTGCAAACCAATATGCTGCCCAAAAACACCGGCAGCCTCATGTCTAAGCTGGATGCGGCAGGCAACCTGTATTACAACTTTGTGGACCGCCGCATGCGTATGGAGCTGGGCATGTCCGCCCACATCTGGGGCCTGGGCATTGCCATTGAAACAGCCTTGTACCGCTCCGTGGTATACAACAACTTCCTGGGCGGCTTTGATAAAAAGGTGCAGGCAGACATTGTAACACGGGTACCGGTGCTGGCCTATGCGGAAGAAGCGGTGGTATATGATGAGAAGATAGAAAGCGGTGAGGCGCTGGAAAAGCAGCGTACCCGCTGGCTGCATGCCTATTTCAAATACTTCCGCTACGCGTGGGACGTATTGTGGAAAGGGCTGCGCACGTTCAACTTCAACCTCATATTCTTCGGCCTGCAGCTCATGCGGCCGCCGTTGCTGCTGCAGCTGGGCGGGGCCTTCATTTGCCTGGCCATCAGCCTCTTTACCGGCGGAGCGCTGGCATGGGTAGCCATCATAGCCCTGTTCATCATTACCTTCTTTGCCATTGTAAGAGTGATGAGCAACGGTACGGAGATCGTGAAAGCGCTGCTGTACCTGCCTGTGTTCATGTACTACCAGGCGCGTGCGCTGCTGCGCATCAAAAAAGCCGGCAAAAGCTACCTCAAAACCGAAAATACACAGGTGGTGTATATAGAAGATATATTAAAACGCACCGGACACTAAACTGATTTTACATGAAAGACAACGCATATTACCCCTCCCTGAAGAACGTAGGAAAATACCAGAAGTACATCAGCTATTTCTGGGAATACGCCAGGTACTCAGACTGGAAGTCTATCCAGGCCGCTTGCCGGTACCTGGTATTCAACAAGCCCCCCAAACGCCCCTGGACCAGCCGCTCGGAGTTCGGTACCTTTTTTCTGCGCCCCGGCACTAACGATTTCCAGTTCATCAACTATGCGTATGAAAAGGAAGTGCATGACTACATCAAACAAAACCGCAGCAAAATAGACGTGTTCATAGACGTAGGCGCCTGCATTGGCGAGTACTGCGTATGGCTGGGCGCCCACAAGATCAGGTGCTTTGCGTTTGAGCCGGTGAACCACCAGGCCTGCGAGACCAATATAGACCTCAACAACGTACAGGAATATGTAACCCTTTTCCCCTGCGGCCTCGGCAGCAAGGAAGAAGTGGTGAGCTTTGACGTGAAAACGGTAGTGACCAGCTCCAGCACCATAGACCGCAGCGGCAAGGGCCGGAACAAGATACAGATCTCCACGCTGGATAAAATGATGGCGGGTACCAGCGTTACCCCGGAAGACCGCATTGTGATGAAGCTGGACATTGAAGGCATGGAGCTGGAAATGCTGGCAGGCAGCCGGGAGTTCATTACCAGCCACCCCCACATCGAAATAATTTATGAGCATACTTTTTCAGGCGATAACGAAATTGCCGAAAAGCTGCAGGAGTTCGGAGACTTTGAGTTCCGCCTGCTGGACGAAGTAAATATGCTGGCCACAAAGAAAGGGCCGGCCAGGAAATAACCAGACCCCCTGGTGTATTACAGATCGCAGGGCTGCCCGGTATCCAGGCAGCCCTTTTTCTATGCGTGGCCCGTGCTTTTGCGGAATATCATTTTAGCATGGCAGCAACACGGCCGCTTTCAGGGGCAGCCGGTTTCTATGCGTGGCCCGTGCTTTTGCGGAATATCATTTTAGCATGGCAGCAACACGGCCGCTTTCAGGGGCAGCCGGTTTCTATGCGTGGCCCGTGCTTTTGCAGCATATCATTTTAGCATGGCAGCAACACGGCCGCTCTCACGGGCAGCCGGTTTCTATGCAGGCCGGCGGGCAGCTATGCGCCCGGCGTACTCCCGCTCTATCATTTCCAGCAGCATGGGCAGCAGCACCAGCATGAGCGGAATCAGGTAGTACCGGCTTTCAGCCGCCATGGAGCCAATGAGGTGAACGCCCAGCCACACGGGCACCAGCGGCAGCGCCCATATTCTCAGCAGCATGGAGTTGTAACGGAAGCTGAGCAGGCAGGTGAGGGGCAGCATGCCCAGCACGCCGTATATCTCAAAATAGGTTTTTACCGCCTGGCCGCTGAGCAGGTTGAGCTTCAGCAGCCGCAGCCCCAGCGGCACCTGGTGTACAGAAACCAGGTCTGGCGGGCGGAAGCCGTAGTAGTTGCGGATGGCAAAGAAAATAACGAAGAACACGGCCAGGCTGGCCAGCGTTATGCCCCACACGCGCGGGGCCGGTATGCGCAGCCATGTCCAGCCAAAGAGCGGCTTCCCTTCCGGGCGCATCACCGCCGCGGCCAGAAAATAAAGGCCGGGTATCAGCAGGGCCGTTTCCCGGTTCAGGGCGCCCAGCACGGTAACCGGCAGTATCCACCAGTCGTTTTTCCGGTAGAGCACAATGCAGGCCATCCAGAGAAAAAGCACCAGGTCCATGTATGTATTGAAAGACAGATCGCTGTTGTGCGCGCCGTTGCCCATGCAGAAAGAAACAAACAGCAGCGCAAACCCCACCAGCCAGTTGCTGCGCGTAAAACAGGCAAACAACGCAAAGCCCAGCGCGTAGATGGCCGCATGCAGCGCCAGCCGGAAGGCAATAAAGATCAGCAGGTAAATAAAGGTCTCTTTATTGTTGAGCTGCGACTGGAAAACGGCCGTTTCGTCTTCCGCTTTCTTTTCATCAAAGTGAATGACCGTTTCCGCCGGTATCAGCTTGTCTATGCTGTGGTCATACGCCCATTTGGCGGACTCTATCAGCAGCGGGCAGAGAATGCGGTATTGCCAGGGGTTGAAGAACTCTGACCGGCCTTCCATGAACCGCACATGGCGCTCATATTGCTGGGTGCCGCGGGCGTAGTAATAGTTTTTGTAAATGGGATAAAAAGAAGCCAGCAGGAGGCTAATGATAATGATGGCTTTTTTGTACCAGGGGCCTCGGCAGGCGTCCTTTAACCGTTGAAACATGAGGTCTTGGCTTTAGTAATGATCAATTGCGGCTTTTCGGTAAAGGATGATGGCACCGGCGCACAAAAATAGTCTTTTTCCGAATATTCCTTAACTTTCCTCCTACGCAAAGGATATCCATATGGCAGAAGAAACAATAGAGGTGCGCCAGCTGACGGCTGAAGATTACCGGGATCTGAAAGAGTCCATGGTCAGCGCTTATGCAGACATGCCGGGCAGCTACTGGCGGGAGGGCACCATTCAGCGGCTGGTAACGCTCTTCCCGGAAGGGCAGATAGCCGTGGCCGTTAACGGCAAGGTGGTGGGCTGCGCCCTGTCTATTATTGTGGATTATGAAAAGTTCGGGGACGATCATACTTACGAGCAGATCACCGGCTACTACACGTTCAATACCCACAACCCCAAGGGAGACACGCTGTACGGCATAGAGGTGTTCGTTAACCCTGAATTTCGGGGCCGCAGACTGGCCCGCCGCCTGTACGACGCGCGCAAAGCCCTCTGCGAGCACCTGAACCTGGAAGGCATTGTGGCCGGGGGGCGCATTCCCAACTACGAGAAGTACGCCGGGGAAATGAGCCCGCGGGAATACATTGAAAAGGTGCGTGACAAGGAGATCTATGACCCTACGCTCACCTTCCAGTTCTCCAACGATTTTATTGTGAAGAAAATATTGCGGAACTACCTGCCCAACGATGCGGCCTCCAAAGGGTTTGCCACACTGCTGCAGTGGTTCAACATCTATTATGAAAAAGACCAGGATACTATCCGGTACAACAAGTCTACCGTGCGCATAGGCCTGGTACAATGGCAGATGCGCAGCTATGCCGGCATGCCGGGCCTGCTGCAGCAGGTGGAGTTCTTTGTGGATGCCGTGAGCGACTATGAGGCGGACTTTGTAGTGTTCCCGGAGTTTTTCAACGCCCCGCTCATGATGGAGTTCAACCAGCTTGACCCGGCGGCGGCCATCCGCGGGCTGGCCAAATACACGGAAGAGCTGCGCGAGGCCTTTTCGAAAATGGCGGTGTCTTACAACGTCAACATCATTACCGGCAGCATGCCTATTGTGGAAGACGAGCTGCTGTACAATATTTCTTACCTCTGCCGGAGAGACGGCACGTACGAGTCTTTCAAAAAGATACACCCTACGCCCAGCGAAGTGTATTCCTGGGGCATGAAGGGCGGTAACGAGATCCGCGTGTTTGATACGGACGCGGGCAAGGTAGGCATCCTGATCTGTTACGATGTGGAATTTCCCGAACTGTCACGCATACTGGCGGAGCAGGGTTTGCAGATATTGTTCGTACCCTTCCTGACAGATACGCAGAACGGCTACAACCGCGTGCGTTTCTGCGCCCAGGCGCGCGCCATAGAGAACGAGTGTTACGTGGCCATTGCAGGCTGCGTGGGCAACCTGCCGCAGGTGAACAACATGGACCTGCAGTACGCCCAGTCTGCCGTGCTCACGCCGTCAGACTTCGCCTTCCCTGTAACTGGCATCAAGGCAGACGCTACGCCCAATACGGAAATGATAGTAGTGGCGGATGTAGACCTGGTACTGCTTAAAGAACTGCACGCATTTGGAAGTGTGCAAAACCTGAAAGACCTTCGCAAAGACTTATACGAAGTAAAACTCAAGAAAAACTAGACCGCCATGCACCAACATACCGTGAACCTGGCCCTGCAAATAGTGCCGCAGGTAGCATCAGACAAAGTGTACGCCGTAGTAGACGAGGCCATTGCCGTAATACAAAGCTCCGGCGTAAAGTACCGCGTATGCCCCTTTGAGACCGTGATGGAAGGGCCGTACGACCAACTGATGGACATTGTGAAACGCGCGCAGGAAGTGTGTTTCAAAGCGGGAGCGGGGCAATTGCTGGTATACGTGAAGATCCAGAACAACCAGCATGCGGACGTGACCATTGAAGACAAAACGGGTAAATACGACGGCTGACAGCTGCCGGCCGATACGATCACCGGAAACATCTGGTAAAAATGCAGATCGTATTGCCCGGTACAACACAGTACCCGCAACAAAGAAGCGGGCCGGCGCTGGCGGGGGGGGGGGGGGGTTTTGGGGGGGGGGGGTGTTAGGGT
>NZ_QXMH01000004.1:0-42931 GCF_003568665.1 Chitinophaga alhagiae | reverse complement strand
ACGGCCTATCGTTGGGCCGGTTACCACCCCGTCCCCCCAACACCCCCGCCCCCCGCCTGTGCGGGGCCGCTTCTTTGTTATTGGCTGCCCTGTATTTACGGTTTGCCGAACAGCACGCCGCCAAATATCAGGTAAGCCATGGCCAGCGTTACCAGTATGTTGAACAGCTGCGCAATAATGAAGGCCATGGCCGGGCGGCCATTCTCCATTTTGAAAATATCGGTGAACCTGGTTTCCAGGCCTATGCAGGCAAAAGCCAGGGCAAAGAAACAGGTTTGCAGGTCCTTGATGTTGCCTTTCACGGCCTTTACCGTGTCTGGCGGCAGTATGAAGGAGAATACGAGCGATACCAGCACAAAACCCAGCACAAATTTGGGAAAGCGGTCCCAGATGGTGCGCAGGCCCGGTTTGGGCTGGTTGGTCTCTTTTTTGGAATACGTCCACCAGATGGAAATGAAGAAAGCGGCTACGCCCAGCAGCACGTTCTGCGAGAACTTCACGAGCGTGGCGTATTTCAGCGCTTCTTCGCCGAGCATGGTGCCCGCGGCCACCACGGCGCCGGAGGTATCTATGGTGCCGCCCAGCCAGGCGCCCGCCACTTCGGGGGTCATGCCCATCCATTTGGCAATGTAGGGCATGAATATCATCATGGGGATGGCTACGATCAGCACCAGGGAGATCACATGGCTGAGTTTCTTGTTGTCTCCCTCAATGGCGCCGGAAGTAGCAATGGCGGCAGATACGCCGCAGATGCTCACCGCGCTGGAGATCATCATCCGGAACTCATCGTCCAGCCCGAACTTCTTGCATAACCAGAAGGTGGTGTACCATACGGTGAACACCACTACCACGGATTGTAAAACCCCCAGGCCGCCGCCTTTCAGTATTTCCTGGAAAATAATGCCGGCGCCCAGCAGCACCAGGCCGGTTTTGATGAACAGCTCCGTTTGCAGCACGGGTTTGATCCATTCCGGCAGGCCGGTTACGTTGCTGATAAAAAGGCCCAGCAGCAGGCTGAAAAGCACAATTTCAATACCCAGGTCGCGCACCCAGGTGTTGCCGGTGATCACCTGCGCAAACATGGAAATGATCATAATGGCCAGCAGGCCCGTGGCCAGGCCGCCGCTCAGTTTTTTACCGCCCAGCAGAAAAGCGGCTACCAGGCTGCCCAGCATCCAAAGGAAGAGGCCGCCCATGCGGGAAAGGTTGGAGCCGTTGCCGAGCTGCTCCATCAGCTCGCCGCCGCTGCTCCAGGAAAATTTGGGCATGGCGGGGTGCAGCCCCACAAGGATCAGCACAATGCTGGCAAAGGCCAGTATCACGGCAACCCAGTCTTCATGTAATGGTTTTCGTTCTTGCATCAGTTAATGGTTAGTGAAAAAAGAAATATCCTATCAGAATGGCCGCTACTACGCCCACTACATCGGCCACCAGGCCACAGGCAAGGGCATGTCTTGTTTTTTTGATATTCACGGAGCCGAAGTAAACGGCCAGCACATAAAAAGTAGTTTCCGTGGAGCCTTGCAGGATGCAGGCCATGCGCCCCTGGAAGGAGTCCGCGCCGTAGGTCTGCATCACTTCCACCATTAGCCCCCTGGCGCCGCCGCCGCTGAAGGTTTTCATGATCCCTACCGGCAGGGCGGGTACAAAGTCCGTATTCAGGCCCAGCGCGGCCACGGCCATGGCAATGCCGTTGGTGATAAAATCCAGGCAGCCGGTTACCCTGAACACGCCAATGGCCACCAGTATGCCCACCAGGTAGGGGATGATCATCACGGCGGTGGTGAAGCCTTCCTTGGCGCCATCTATAAAGGTCTCGTATACGTTGATCTTTTTTTTGACGCCCATCAGTATGAAAGCCAGCAGCACGGCAAATATCATGATGCCGCCCACGGTGGCCGTGTATGCGGCTATCTGGTCAGAGGGCATATTGTGCATCCAGGTGTAGATGCCGAACATGAGCAGCAGGAAGCCGCCCACAAATACCAGCACGGGCAGGCGGAACAGGTTGATGCGCTGTACCATGGCCACGGCTACAATGCCGGATATGAAAGAGATAAAAGTGCCCAGCATGGTGGGTATAAAAATATCCGCCGGGTTGGCCGCCCCCATGGACAAGCGCACGGCCATTACGGAGGTGGGGATGAGGGTGATGCCGGCGGTGTTCAGCACCAGGAACATGATCTGCGAGTTGCTGGCGGTATCTTTATCCGGGTTGATATCCTGCAGTTCTTTCATGGCCTTGAGGCCAATGGGGGTGGCGGCATTGTCCAGCCCCAGGGCGTTGGCGGAAAAGTTCATCACAATGGAGCCCATGGCGGGGTCTTTTTTGGGAATGCCGGGGAAGAGCCTGGAAAACAGCGGGTTCACCCATTGCGCCAGCTTTTCTATTACGCCCGCTTTTTCACCTACCTTCATGATGCCGAGCCAGAAGGTCATCACCCCTGTAAGCCCGATGGCTATTTCGGCCGCCGTTTTCCCGTTCTCGAAGGTGCCCGTGATCATTTCCCCGAAGATCTTCGTATCTCCCTCAAAAATGAACCGGTAGAGCGCCACTATAAACCCTATCACGAAAAAGGCGATCCAAACATAATTTAATGCCATAGCAGTCAGTTACAAATTATTGCGGAACAAAATAGGGAATAACGGCGGAAAATAAGGAATTACTGACGAAATAAATAAATAATTAAATAACAAAAAGAAATAATTCGTAACCTGTAACTGGCAAATCATAAGCGGGAATGTGTTATCTTCGCGCAAATTTTTGAAGAAATGGCTTTACAAGCAGGAATTGTAGGATTACCGAACGTAGGAAAATCAACATTGTTCAACGCAGTTTCCAACAGTGCCAAGGCGCAGGCGAGCAACTACCGCTTTTGCACTATTGAGCCGAATGTGGGCCTGGTAGACGTTCCTGACGAGCGCATCTCCAAGCTGGAAGAGCTGGTGAAGCCTAACCGCACGGTGCCTACCACCATTGAGTTCGTAGACATTGCCGGGCTGGTGAAAGGCGCCAGCAAGGGAGAGGGCCTGGGCAACAAGTTCCTGGCCAACATCCGTGAGGTAGACGCTATTGTGCATGTGATCCGCTGTTTTGAAGACGAAAATATTCTCCGTGACGAAGGGGCCATTAACCCGGTATCAGACAAGGAGATCATTGATACCGAGCTGCAGCTGAAAGACCTGGAGAGCGTGGAAAAGAAGATAGCGCGCACGGAAAAGATGGCCAAAACCGGCGGTGACCCCAAGGCCAAAGCCGAGTTTGAGGTACTGAAACGCTGCAAGGAGCACCTGGAAAAAGGCAAGAACATCCGGGAGCTGGGCCTGGGCAAGGAAGAACGCAACGCCATTGCAGACCTCTTCCTGCTCACCGAAAAGCCGGTACTGTATGTGGCCAACGTAGATGAGGCCTCCCTGCTCACCGGCAACAAATTTTCCGAAGCGCTGAAAGAGGCCGTAAAGGCTGAAAGAGCGGAAGTGATCGTGATGAACAACTCTATTGAAGCGCAGATCACGGAAATGGAAGACCCGGCAGACAAGGAACTGTTCTTTACCGAATACGGCCTTACGGAGCCGGGCCTGAACCGCCTGATCCGTTCTACCTACAAGCTGCTGGACCTCATTACCTACTTTACGGCCGGCGTGCAGGAAGTGCGCGCCTGGACCATTCACCATGGCTGGAAAGCGCCGCAGGCGGCCAGCGTGATCCATACGGATTTTGAAAAAGGCTTTATCAAGGCGGAAGTGATCTCTTACGAAGATTTCGTGAAGTACGGCTCAGAGGCCGCCGCCCGCGATAACGGCCGTTTACGCATTGAAGGCAAAGAGTACGTTGTGAACGACGGGGATGTGATGCATTTCCGCTTCAACGTATAGACCAAAGATACCCATGAGCGATCATGAGGGTTACAACAAAATCAGAAGGCCTCCCGGATAACCGGGGGGCCTTCGCTATTATGGCAAATAAACAGGAACCGGAGGTTATCTGAACAGCTCGTCAAACGTGAGGCTGAGGTAGTACACGGCGCCAATTCTCGGGTTGCCGAAAGAGGTCTCGTAATATTTGTTCAGCAGGTTGGAGCCGCCCAGCTTGATGGTGGTTTTGGCGGTGGGGATGCGGTAGCTGATCATCCCGTCAAGCGTGCTGTAGGCGGGCACTTCGTTCACGCCAAAGGTAGAGTTCCAGGTGTACTCGTCCTGCCAGCGGAAGTTCAGGTTAAAGCCGATGTTCTTGTACACGTTGCGGTTGCCCAGGCCCAGGTTGAAACGCACCTTGGGCGTGTTGAAATCGTTGTACAGGCTGGCGGGTTTCTTCGTCATGTCGTTGTAAGACACGTTGCCGCTTACGTTCCAGGTGTTCACCACGTAGTCAAGCCCCAACGCCCAGCCCTGGGTCACTACTTTTTCCGGGTTGTTCACCACGGTGGCAAAAATATTGGCGCTGGCCAGGCCGGCGGGCGTACCGTCTGCCGTTTGCAGCAGTACAATGGTGTTGATGAAGTCTTTATACGCGTTGTAGTAATAATAGGCGTCTATGAGCAGCCTGCCCTTGATGAGGCCGCGGTAGCCCACTTCGTACGCCTGCACGCTTTCCGGCCTGAACTCCGTGAAGGTGTGTTTCTGCAGGTCCGCCACGTTGCCCGTTTGCTGGAAGCGCTGTACGCTTTCCTGCGTATACCCCTCGTTGGTGTTGAGCTGGTATTTGTTGATCAGCTCGGGGATGCCGCCTATCTGGCGGGTTTGGGCGCGCACCAGCAGGTCTATGTACTGGTTCTGGGTGGTGGGGTTGCGGAAACCGGTCTGGTAAGAAAGGCGGATGTTATTGTCTTTGGCCACGGTAAACACGCCGGTGAAGCGGGGTGTGAAGCGGCCTTCAAAGTTCTCGTTCTTGTCAAAACGCACAGAGCCGGTGAGCTTGATGCGGTCATTGGCGAACTTTTTACCTACCTGCAGGAAGGAGCCGTACTCGTCTATCTTGATCTCGCGGTTGGCATCGTCGAAAATGGTGCCGCCGGAGTTGAGGGCGTAGCGGCGGTAAGAGGCGCCTACCTGCAATTCAAATATTTTGATGAGGTCTGAGAAATTGTACATGCCTTCGTAATGGTAAAGGTTGGTCTTGTCGTCAAACTTAGCCCCGTTTTTGCCGGGGCCCACGCCGATGTATTTTTTGGAAATGGAATCCTTGGCGGCGGCAAACTCCGGGCTGCCGGGGGCAAAACGCCCCTGGTCCGCCGCGGCGCGGGCGGCGGCATGGGCGGCCTCATCGCTGGCGCCGAGTGATTTGGCGCCTACAAAGTTGCCCACATACTGGGGGAACCAGGTTTGGCTGGGCTTCCAGCCTTCATTGATGAAAGAGGCCAGGGCCGTGGCGTTGTACGCCTCGCCGGAGCGCTCCTGCGTGGTATAGCCGCGCAGGAAGTAGTTTTTGCCGCGCAGCTCCAGTTTATATTGCCCCAGGTTGAAATTGCTCAGGGAGTAACGGTCTGTGCCTGTATACACGCTGGTGCCCATGCCCCAGTTGGCCTGGGCTATCAGCTCCAGGTCTGAATGGAAGCGGTAGTGCAGGGCGGTGCTGGTACGCAGGCTTTTGGCGCCGTAGTCTACCAGGTTCACCTCGTTGTAGCCGGTGCGGGATACGTTGGAGTTGGGAATAACACCGCCGGCCATGCCGAGGAAGAAGGGGCGCGTTGTGGCGTTGGTGGAGAGGAAGTTGGCGATCTGCGTTTCAGACGGCGGCACGCCGCCGGAGCCGGCCATGTATTGGGCAATGTACCCGGCGCGGCCCTGCGCCAGTACGGCGTTGGCTACAGACTGCATGTTCTGGCTGATCTCGTCTCCATATACGTTGATGCCATCGTAATTGGGATCGTCCCGGTGGCTGTAGCCGGGTTTGGTCTTGAGGCCCAGCCGGTCAAAGTTGGTGGAGTCTACGGCCTGCCAGTCTTCCACCTGCATATAACCCACGTTCACCTTGAAGGCGAATTTGCCGAAGGCCTTGGCGTACCGTGCGGAAATATCCGGTATAAAACCTACAGACCCGCGCGGGGAGGGGCCTACGTGGTTGATGGCGGCTTTCAGCTGCACGCTGAGGCCCTGGTAGTCAAAGGGGCTTTTGCTGTTCATGAGCAGCGTGCCGTTGATGCCGCCCGCGCCGTACAGGGCGGATGCCGCACCGGGCAGCAGCTCTACGCTTTCCACGTCCAGCTCGGAAATGCCCACAATGTTGCCTACGGAAAAGTTGAGGCCGGGGGCCTGGTTGTCCATCCCGTCAATAAACTGGTTAAAGCGCGTGTTGCCGTTGGCATTGAAGCCGCGGGTGGTGATGGAGCGGAAGGTATAGCTCTGCACGCTGCTTTCCACGCCTTTCAGGTTGGTGATGCCATCATAGAAGCTGGGAGCCGGGGCCTCGCGGATGGCGCGCGTGCTCAGCTTTTCAATAGACACCGGAGATTCCAGGATGCTTTGGGTAACGCGGCTGGCGGATACCACTACTTCCTGCCCGAGTATTTCGGTGGAGGCCAATTGTACGTTCACGGCCTGCCCGGCATCGGTCACCGCCACCTCCTGGGATTTGAAGCCTACATAGGAGAATACCAGCGTGAGCGGGAGGGAGCGGGTGGTGTTGAACCTGAACTCGCCGCTGGCGTTGGTAACGGCCCCGGTGGCGGCCCCTTTTACGGAAACGGTTACACCAGGCATGCCCTGGCCGGTGGAGGAGTTAACAACAGTGCCGGTAAGCGTGTGTTGGGTTTGGGCCCGGCCGGTTTGCCATGTTGCCAGCAACATTACAAACAGCAGGCACTGCATACGTAAAGTGCATTTCATACAGTAGAATTTAATGAGGAGATTTGGCTGATCCGAAAAGGTGTTTAGATAATGCTTTAATTAAATGTAAGCAAAATTCACGTGAGGCGCGCGCGGCGGTTGTAACCGTTTTTAAATTATACCCAGAAGTTAAGGGTTTTTTGGATAAACGAAAAAAAATCTATTAATGTATTGATTAATAGTCAATTAAAGTGCTGAATAAATCTGATATAACTATTCCTCTTCCAGGAACCCGGCCAGTATGCGGCCTATTTTTTCGAACTCTATCAGGAACCCGTCGTGGCCGTAAGGGGAGTCTATTTCGTGGTAAATGGTGTTGAGCATGTGGGTGGCCAGCAGCACTTGTTCTTCCGGCGGACATAAAATATCGCTGGTGATGCCGATCAGCAGGGTTTTCTGGGTGATCTGGCGCAGGGTGGTCATCACTTCTTCGTGCCGGCCCCGGGCTATATTATGGCTGTCCATGGCTTTGGTGAGCAGCCAGTAGCTTTGGGCGTTGAAACGTTTCACCAGCTTGTCTCCCTGATAGAGAATATAGGACGATGCCTTGAAGTGGTCCGTTTTTTCCTTGTCGGGGTCTGTTTGGGTGCGCACAAAGGTGTGGTAGTTGCGGTAGGTGAGCATGCCAATGGCCCTGGCCGCCTTGAGGCCCTTGGCGCCTGCCTGGGGCTGCGCTTCTTCCCAGCTGCCGTCTGCCTCAATGGCCAGCCGCTGCGCGGTATGCACGGCAATGCCCCAGGGGCTTTCCGCCGCGCCGGTGCAAAGGAGGAAGAGCCTGCCTATGCGCTCCGGTTCCATCAGCGCCCATTCCATTACCTGGTAGCCGCCCATGGAGCCGCCTACCAGCAGCTGTACCTGTTCTATGCCCAGGTGTTTGCGGAGCAGCATGTGCGCGCGCACAATGTCCCGGATGGTGACCTGCGGAAAGGTGCGGTACCAGGGCGCGCCCGTGGCCGGGTTCACAGAAAGCGGCCCGGAGCTGCCATAGCAGGAGCCGAGTATGTTGGCGCAGACAATAAAATGTTTTGCAGGATCTATGACCCGCCCTTCGCCTATCAGGCCCTGCCACCAGTCCGCCACGTCAGCATTGGCGGTAAGGGCATGGCATACCCACACCACGTTATTGGCATGCCGGTCAAGCGTTCCGTAAGTATGGTAGGCAATTTCCAGCCCCGGCAGCACCGCGCCGGACTCGAGCGTAAATGGTTGATGGCTATGGAAGGTTTGCAATGGCACCTGCTAACAAAATTTGCGCAAACCTACAAAAGTCAGATACGAATTACAAATTACATGTAACTAATTATGGCGTATGAATGCGGCTTGTCATATAATAGTACCGGTTATTTATTATTTTACCGGTTTACCAGTAAATTTGCCAATAAATCAGCAAACGCATATGAAGATCGCTTTACAGAGAATAGACGACGGTTTCAACATGGAGGCGGTGGACGAGCAGGGCCACAAGGTTTTGATGGACTCGTCCGTAGAGAACGGGGGGAAGAACAACGGGGTACGCCCCATGCAGATGCTCATCATGGGCCTGGGCGGCTGCTCCGCCATTGACGTGGTGATGATCCTGAAAAAGCAGCGCCAGGAGATCAAAGACCTCCGCATTGAGATAGAAGCGGAAAGGGAAAAGGGCAAAGAACCGTCTCTCTGGGAAAAAGCGCACATCGTGTTCCACCTCACCGGCAACATAGATGCGGACAAGGCGGCCCGCGCGGTGGAGCTGTCCATGAACAAATACTGCTCCGTGGCGGAAACGCTGCGCCAGGGCAAAACCGGCCTCACCTGGGAAATAAAGCTCAATCAATAGGCAGATTCAAAGCAAGCGCATGAAGAAAAGAAGGAACAAACCAACCTGGCATCCTGAAACACAAGCCATCAGGATACAATCCGAACGCACGGCACATATGGAACACAGCGGCCCGCTGTACCTGACCTCCAGCTTCTGTTATGAAGACGCGGAGTCTATGCGCGCCGCCTTTGCGGATGAAACGGACGCTTACATCTACTCCCGTTTCAGCAACCCTACCGTACAGGAATTTACAGACCGCATGTGCGCCTTGGAAGGGGCGGAGTCGGGTTTTGCCACCGCGTCCGGCATGAGCGCCGTATTCGGCAGCTTCATGGCCTTCCTGAAAACGGGAGACCACCTGCTGTCTTCCGCCTCGGTATTCGGCTCCACCCACACCGTGATCACCAAATTTTTACCGAAGTGGGGCATTGAGCATACGTACTTCGACCTGACCCAACCGGAAAGCGTGGAAGCGCTCATCCGGCCCAATACAAAAATGATCTTCGTGGAAACGCCCTCCAACCCGGGCCTTGACCTGATAGACCTGGAGGCGCTGGTGAAAATAGCGAAGCGGCATAACGTGATCGTGAACGTAGACAACTGCTTTGCCACCCCCGCGCTGCAAAAGCCGATTGCCCTGGGCGCAGACCTTGTAACGCATTCCGCCACCAAGTGGATAGACGGGCAGGGGCGCGTGCTGGGCGGTATTGTGCTGGGCCGCAGGGAACTGGTGGACGAGGTGCGCGCCTTTTGCCGCAGCACCGGGCCGGCCCTGTCTCCCTTCAACGCCTGGGTACTGAGCCGCGCGCTGGAAACCCTGCACGTGCGCATGGCGCGCCACTCCGGCAGCGCCCTGGCGCTGGCCACCGCGCTGGAAGGCAACGCCAGCCTGGAATGGGTGAAATACCCCTACCTGCCCAGCCACCCGCAGTACGCCATTGCCCAACAACAAATGACGGGCGGCGGCGGCATTGTATGCTTTGAGCTGAAAGGCGGGCTGGAAAGAGGGCGCCGCTTCCTGGACAAGCTGGAGCTGCTGAGCCTTACCGCCAACCTGGGAGACAGCCGCAGCATTGCCTCTCACCCCGCATCCACCACGCATGCCAAGCTCAGCGAGCAGGAGCGGCTCAACGTGGGCATCACGCCCGGGCTCATCCGCATTTCCGTGGGCCTGGAACATGCGGGAGACATTCTGCAGGATATTGAGCAGGCGTTAGACGCCAGTAAATAAATGAATACCGGGCGCAGCGCGCTGATGTTGCGCCCGGTATTGTTTTGCCACCCCTAACATCACCTGCCCCATATTTCCAGGATTCTTTAAATTGTGTACTGTTTAAATTATATTGTCTGTTCTATGCGTTTTATCCTCTCCCTATTACTGACGGCCGTGCTGGGTTACATCCTGGGCATTTTCCTGGACTGGTGGAGCGTGGCCCTGGCCGCGTTCGTAATAGCCCTGTTATACCCGCAGCCGCCCGGCAAAGCCTTTCTCAGCGGCTTCCTGGCCGTTTTCCTGCTGTGGGGCGCGCTGGCCACCGTGATGGACATACGCAACGGCCACATCCTGGCTACCCGCATGGCCAACCTCATTCTTCAATCGCCGTCACCCGGCCTCCTGATAGTGATCACCGCGGTGCTGGGCGGCATAGTAGGGGCGCTCAGCGCCCTTTCAGCGGCTGTGTTGCGGTACCGGAAACCCGCCCGGCGCGCCTGAAATAAACTGAACGGTTATTTCCCGGAATCGCTGCAACGGATAAACAGGCCGTTTGAAAGAAGATCATGGCTTGCCGGCGCCTGCCAAAAGATGGCGGCCGCAGGGAGCGCCGCACTTGTTAAAGTTGCTTTAAAACACCGGCAGGCGCGCATACCGTGTAGGGGCATCCGTTATTTTTGATATATGATGAGATATCTACTCCTTTCCCTGCTTTTGTTTGTTGCTGTTCAAACCCGCGCCACCCTCATCAGGGGCACCGTTTCCAACCAGAAGGGCGAGCGCCTGCCGTTTGCCACCGTCATGATCAAGGGCACCACCAACGGCGTAACCACCAACGCAGACGGTGTGTACCACCTGGAAGTAGCCGCCGGCAGCTATACCATTGTTTGCCAGTACATGGGCTATACAAAGGAGGAAAAGCCGGTACAGGCCGCAGGGGCGGAGGTACAGGCAGACTTTGTGCTGCAGCCGGTCAGCATGCAGATCAGGGAAGTGGTCATCAGGTCCGGTGGGGAAGACCCTGCCTATGCCATCATCCGCCAGGCTATCAAAAAACGTTCTTTTTACCAGCAGCAGGTCAAAAAATACACGGTAGACACGTACATGAAACTGCAGGCCAAAATGCGGAAGATGCCCAAAAAGGTATTTGGCAAGAAAATAGATACGGAAGATGTAGGGGTAGACTCTACGGGCAAGGGCATCTTCGGGCTGTCAGAATCCGTTACCCGTGTGTCTTACGAAGCCCCCAACACCAAGCTGGACGTGATCTCCAGCCGCCAGAGCGGCGGCGGCCTGGGTTTCAGCATTCCCGCCACCATCAGTTTTTATGATAATAACGTGGAAGCCATTACCTCCCAATTGGGCCCCCGCGGTTTTATTTCCCCCATTTCCGAAAACGCCATCTTTTATTACCGGTACCGGCTGGAAGGGTCTTTTATGGACGATAACAAGCTGGTGAACAAAATAAAAGTGATGCCCCGCCGTAAATACGAACCGCTGTTTGCCGGGTATATTTTTATTACGGAAGACGACTGGCGCATTCACAGCACAGACCTGATGCTCACCAAAGAGTACCAGCTGGAGTTGCTGGACACGCTGGTGATACGGCAAACCCACGTACCCGTTACGCCGGAAGTATGGCGCACCAAAGACCAGGTGGTATACCTGGCCCTGAAGATGTTCGGGTTTGACGTGGTGGGCAATTCCGTGCAGGTATATTCCAACTACAACCTCCACCCCGTGTTCCCGAAAGGCTTTTTCAACAAGGTGATCATGAAGTATGAAAAAGACGCGGCGCAGCGCGGGTTGCAATATTGGGACAGCATACGCCCTGTACCGCTGGAGGCGGACGAGGCGCGTGACTTCAAGGTGAAAGACAGCATTGCCCAGGTGCGGCGGGATTCCGCCCGCTCCCGTTACCACCTGGATTCCCTGCGTAAAAAGCCGCAGCAAGTGTCTGTGCAGGACGTGCTGCTGAACAGCTGGGGCCATACCTGGTACTTCAGGCGGGACACCGCCATACAAGTCCATCGTTTCAACATGCGCTCCCTGCTCAGCGGCCTCAGCTACAATACGGTAGAAGGCGTGTCCCTGGCCATTGAGCCCAGCGTCAGCTTCAGCCTGCCGCGCCGCCGCGTGCTCACCTGGACCAACAATGTGCGCTACGGTTTCAGCAACACCCACCTCAACGCCTACACGGGCCTGCGCCTCTTCGGCAACAGCGAAGACGGCTTCGGCTCCCGCAACGTGTGGACGCTGGAAGGCGGCAAAAGAGTGCTGCAGTTCAACCGGGAAAACCCCATTGGCCCCATCATGAACTCGCTGTACACCTTGTTGCTGAAAGAGAACTATATGAAGCTGTACGAAGCCTGGTTCACCCGGGCGCAGTTTTCCCGCAACTTCCAGAACGCCATGTACCTGAGCGCCGAAGTGAATTACGAGAACCGCCTACCGGTAGAGAACACTACAGACTTTGTGGTGTTCAAAGACAGCCGCAAAACCTTTACGCCCAACCACCCGCAGGAGCTGGCCGCCATTCCCTTTGAACGGGAGCAGGTGCTGACCGTATCAGGCACCCTGCGTTACCAGCCCGGCCAGCGCTTCATAGAATACCCGCGTTACAAACAGGCCATCGGTTCCAAATACCCCACCTTCACGCTGCAATACACCAAGGGTTTTATAGACGGTGATTTTGACAAATGGAAATTCAGCGTGCGGGACGATATGAATTTCAAGCTGCTGGGCGCCTTGCAGTACAACCTTTCCGCCGGCGGTTTCTTCAACAACCGGTCCGTCAGCATCCCTGACCTGCAGCATTTCAACGGCAACCAGACGTTTTACAACATCAAGTACGTGAACAGTTTCCAGCTGGCGCCATATTACCAGTACAGCACGTCCGCGGGCTTTTACGCTACGGCCAATGTGGAGCACCACTTCAACGGCCTGCTGACCAACAAGATACCCTTGTTCAACCGCCTCAAATGGAACCTGGTGGCAGGTTCCAATGCGTTCTACGTGAACCGCGCCAATAACTATGTGGAAGTATTTGCCGGCCTGGAAAACATTTTCAAAGTGATACGGGTGGATGTGGTGGCCGGTTACCAGAGCCAGGCGGATACGCGTGTAGGCGTACGCGTGGGTTTTGGGGGGATATTGGGGCGTGCCTTCAAGTTTGAGTGACGGGAGATGCGCTGCTTGCAGCGGATGAGGGTGCGTTCAGCATTGATGGTTATCCAGGTGGGGGATTGATAAAAAGTTGATAGTTTATTTACAATATTGTGTATTTACTTGTGCGCTGTGCCCAAAACGTCAACGTACGGCTACTGTTCGGTGATCCTTCGGTCAACCTTCGGTTAAACACCCTCAAACCCGTACTGGCACCGAACAACACCGAACAATCACCGAAGGATGGCAGGAGGATGTCAGCAGGGTGAACGGGTTTTTTGTGTTTTCTTGCTTTATGTGCCTCATTTTGGGCGTTTGTGACGGTTGGGGTCAATGGGTCGTGAAGGTGGGAGAACGGGTTGAAAAGGGGCTGAAAAGGGGTTTTGACGATACTTTCGGCAAATGGTGGCAAGTTGCCAGCCGCGGGGTGGTATATTGAAATAATAATACAAATGTAAACAATGTAAAGTCCCGGCGTCTTTGTGCCGGGGCTTTACATTGTTATGCGGTCTGCGTTTTTGGTGAGTGCCGGATGCAGCTATTCTGCAGCCTTCGTTTTGGTGGGTGGCGAATGCAGCTATTCTGCGGCCTGCGTTTTTGATGAGTACCGGATGCAGCTATTCTGCAGCCTGCGTTTTGGTGAGTGGCGAATGCAGCTATTCTGCAGCCTGCGTTTTTGGTGAGTGCCGGATGCAGCTATTTTGCAGCCTGCGTTTTGGTGGGTGGCGAATGCAGCTATTCTGCGGCCTGCGTTTTTGATGAGTGCCGGATGCAGCTATTCTGCGGGTTTTATTGCCCGAACACACCGGTGTTCCCTTTTTCCCATTCCTTCATCAACTCGGCCACCAGCGCCGGTTGTTCCGCCGCTATGTTCCGGTTTTCGTACGGGTCTGCCTGGTGGTCGTATAACTCTACGGTGGGCGCTTCCGTACGGAAATATTTGGTGAGGCGGTAGCGCGGCGTGCGTACGGTAATGCCCTGCCTGAAGTAGCTGTAGGCCACGTCCCGCCAGTCAGGCGCCGCGTTGGGAGCCGTGAGCAGCCGTGCAAAGCTGGCGCCGTCTGTTGCTACCGGTGTGTTCACGCGGCACAGCTCCATGAGAGTGGGGTAGATGTCTGTTGCGCTCACTACCCGCTCGCAGGTAAAGCCGCCTTGCATGCCCGGTGTTTTTACCAGTAGGGCGCTGCGGAGAGACCATTCAAAGATGGTGTGTTTGCCCCATACCAGGTCATCTCCCAAATGCCAGCCATGGTCTCCCCAGATCACCACAATGGTGTTTTTGTCAAGCCCATTCTGCCTGAGCGCGGCCAGCAGCTTGCCTACCTGTGCGTCTATGTAGCTGATGGCGGCGTAATAGGCATGGCGCAGCTTGCGGGCGTAGGCGTCAGATACCGGGCCTTCCAGGGAAGGTTTTTCGTCTCCCGCCTTGTAAGACTTGAACTCTGCGCTGGGGTGCAGGCTGGCGGTGCTTACATTAGCGGGGATGCCGGGAGAAGGGGTAAGCGAAATGCGGGACTCGTCATACAGCTTCCAGTATTTTTCCGGCGCGTTGAAGGGAAGGTGCGGTTTGAAAAATCCTACACCGAGAAAGAAGGGTTGTTTTTTACCGGCCAGCTCCTTCAGCTTTTTGACGGCCAGCGCGGCCGTAAGCCCGTCAGGGTAAGCATCATCCCCGCCGGGGCCTGCTTCATATGGTTTTACTTCGCCCTTCCTGCTCTGGCGGTTGGAGCCGTCCGCATAGGCAAAAAAGGCGTTCCAGCCGGTTTCCCATTTACCGGCGTCCATCAGCATTTCATCCCAGCTGTTGGGCAGCTCCAGCTCGTTGCCGCGGGGCGCGGTGTAGGGATAAACATACCCGTCCGCGGAGTGGCTGATCTTGCCGATGCCTACGGTATAGTAGCCATTGCGGCGCAGGTTCTCAATGAAGGTTTCCGGCTTTTCGCCGCGGGGCTTGCCGGTGATCGTTTTTTCAGCGGCGTCGTTGCTGAGCGCCACTTTTGTGCGCGGGTAGCGGCCGGTGAGCAGGGCGGCCCTGGACGCGCCGCAGGTAGGCACGGCCACGTACTGCCGGTTGAACACCACCGCCCCGGCGGCAAATGCGTCTATATTGGGAGAATGTACTTCCTTGTTGCCATAACACCCGAAATCGGGCCGCAGGTCGTCTATGCAGATGAACAGTACGTTCGGCTTTTGCTGCGCCGCAGCGGTGAGGCAGAGCGAGAGCAGCAGCAGGGCTGTTAGTCTGAGGTGGTGCATGTGTGTTGTTGTTGTTGTGTTGGGCCCGCTGACGCGCCAGCGGGCTTATATGATCATTCGCTGCGCCGGTGTTGATGCCGCAATGGTGTATTGGGCCATTGTTACCGCATTTTTACCCGCAGCATGTTCAATCGTTCTCCGTGATCTCCGTCAGCGGCGGCTGGTTCTTTTCAGCGCCGGGGTAACCCATGTTCTGGTTGATGACGCCGAGCGTATTGGTGTTGATCACTTCCGCCGGCACCGGCCACAATACATGGTGCGGGCTGATGCGGCATTCGTTCTCGCCCCATTTCAGGTGGCTTTGGTAGAAGTTGTTTTTGGCCATCACCCTGTCATACCAGTAATTTTTGGTGCTGAAGTTTGCCAGCGTGTACCCGTTGAGGTTGTTTGTGGCCATAATATAGGAAATCCTGGTCAATTCGGATTTGCGGAACTCTTCGGCATACAGCTCCCTGGCGCGCTCGTCCAGGATGTACTCGATGGTAACGTCTGCCGCGGTGATCTCCTGGGCTTTTACCCGCCTGCGGATGGCGTTGATGTCTTCCGCGGCGGCGCCGTAGTTTTTGAGCCAGTAATAGGCTTCCGCGCGCAGCAGGTAGGTTTCCGCCAGGCGGTAAATGTACCAGTCCCCGTTGCCGCCGTTGGGCACCTGCCCGGCGCCGCCCTGCGGCACGTAGGCAATGTAATAGGGGAAAGAAAAATAATGCTGGAAGGTGTCTGCCTTTGCCCGCAGCCGGTTGGGGTCTATGGGTTTGCCTACGTCTACGGAACGGGGATTGTTGTATTTCAGCTCTTCCTTGAATATCCAGTTCCCGTCCAGGCGGCGGAGGTCGTTCGGGTCTGTCCACAGCTCGTACTGGTAGTAGTTGGACGGGCGGAGGTTGGCGTTGCCGCGGCCCAGGCTGTCATACTGGAGGCCATTGTCTACCGTGCCGTTGGCGCCCCGGCTGTCCAGCACGCGCGTCCACCAGGTGGGCGTGTAGTTGCGCATGGTAAAGGTGCCGCTGGTGCGGGCGTCTTGCGGCAGCTCAAAGCGGTCTATAGTGCCCAGTATGGTCTCCGTGTTGGCGGCGGTGTGAATATTGGGCGGGCGGTGCAGGTCCCAGATGTAGTTGCGGTACGGCTTGGATGCGTCTATGCCGAAACGGGCCTGCACCAGTTTATGTTTTCCGTCTATGATGGCGGTGGCGGTGGTAACGGCCTTTTCAAAATTGCCGGTGGCCAGGTAGATCTTGGTGAGCAGGTGAAGGCCGGCGGCTTTGGAAGGCGCGCCGGGCACGGTGGTTTCCGGCAGCCACTGCACGGCAAACTCCATGTTTTCCGTGAGCTTTTGCAGAATGGTGGTGCGGGCGTGCGTTTTGAAATCCAGCCGGGGCGTGGTCAGCTCCTGGCCAATAAAAGGCACATCGCCATACTCATGCACCAGCAGGTAATACCAGTAGGAGCGGTGAAAATAGGCCTCCGCCAGTATGGTGTTACGGTCTTGTTCGCTGGCCCAGGTAATGGCGTCTATGCGTGTAATAACGGTGTTGGCTACACGGATGGGGCGGTAGCTCCATTCATAGTTGTCCAGCACAGAGTAGTTGCCGTCCGCGCTGGGCGTTACCTGCAGGTCCATGTTGCGGATGCCGTTGTTGTTCAGCGGCCCGGCGGCGCCCAGTTCGGAGAACACGCCTTCAGATACCACGGTATGCAGCTCTCCGTAAAAGGAGTTGCGCAGGTTTTTGCGGAGCGTGATCATAAAGGCCTCGTAGCCCTTTTTATCTATGAGCAGGTTTTCCGGCGCAAAGAAAGACAGCGGCTTTGGCTTCAGCCAGTCTTTGGAGCACGAGAGCAGCAGCACGCTGCAAATAACCGGCAGTAGTATATGTTTGAAGAGTTTCATCTGTTAATATTTATTTTTACGGGCCAGATGACATCGAAGATGCATCGAGGCAAATAAGATTTAAACATGCCCGAGATAAATCTCGCACTAACATGGCCCTGTGTGATAAAATGTATCATGCTCGGTTTCATTTTTCCACATTTAATGTTAAGCATGCTTTACAGCGTTGTATTTAAACCCACGGAGAAGATGCGCGGCATGGCGTTGTTGCGTGACTCCGGGTCCCAGCCTGTCCATTTGGTGACGGTGAGCAGGTTGCGCGCGCTGGCAAATACTTTCAGGGCAGACAGCTTCACCGGCGCCAGCAAAGCCTTCGGGAAGTTGTAGGCCACAGACAGGTCTTGCAACCGCAGGAAGGCGGCAGACTCGTACATCACAATGCCCCCTTCGTACGCAATGGTGTTCACGTTCAGGCGCGGGTAACGGCTGGAGGGATTGGTTTTGCTCCAGTAGGGCAGGTCCCAGGCGTTGCTCCGGTCATACACATTGGAGCCGGAGCGGTTAAAGTCACCTCTTGCGCCGTACTGGCCCAGGTCTGCGCGGAAGAACACCATTACCTCTATGTTTTTGAGAATGGTAAAATCGTTCCGGAAGCCGAGCTGGTAACGCGGGGTGGTGTAGCCGAGAAATACCTTGTCGTCAAACTGGCGGTAGGCGCTGTCTCCGTTCACATCGCGGGCGCGGAAGTCTCCCGGCGCCAGGCCGTACTTTTTGGCCGCGTTGATCTCAGACTGCTGCCAGATGCCCGCAATGTCATACGCCCAGATGCGGTCTATAGACTGGCCGGGGAACCAGCCGTTGGCATAGTCCGGTACTTCGCGGGTTACTTCTTTACCGTTGATGATGCGGGTCTCATAATCGCCCCAGAGCTTTTCTATCTTGTTGCGGTTGGCGGTGAGGGTGAAGGTGGAGCGCCAGGAGAGGCGTTTGTTGTCAACGTTGTGCGTGCTGAGGTTCAGCTCCAGCCCTTTGTTGGAGAGCTGGCCCAGGTTGGTGTTCATGCTGGCATAACCGGTGATGATGGGCAGCGAGCGGTTGAGCAGCAGGTCGTTGGTGAAGGAGCGGTACACATCGAGCGTAACGTTCACCCTGTTGCTGAACGCTGTGAGGTCAACCCCGGCGTTCCAGGATTCGGTTTGTTCCCATTTGAGGTTGGGATTGGCCATAGAAGCGTTGGTAACACCGGTGAGCACCAGGCTGCCGTCTGAATACACATTGCGGTCAAGATTGGAGAGGGCGGCGTACGTACCTACAGCACGGTTCCCGTTTACACCCCAGCTGGCGCGCAGTTTCAGCTGGTCTACCCATTTTGCCTTAAAGAACGGCTCGTCTGAAATACGCCAGCCCAGCGCCACAGCAGGGAAGTCGGCACGGGGGTGCATCTGCCCGAAGGCGGAAAAACCGTCTCTGCGCCACGATGCGGTAAGCAGGTATTTGTCTTTGAGAGAATAATTGAGGCGGGCCATCAGCGCATCACCGGTCTGTACCATGTCATTATTGGTGAGGGTGGGATTGCTCCCGAACTGCAGGCCGTGCCAGGAGAGGTTGCTGTTAGGCTGGAAGTTCTCGTTGGTTTGCCGGGAGTTCCACCGTTGCAGTTTTTCAGCGTTGGCCAGCAGCGTAACATTAAAGGAATGGCGTCCGAATGTTTTGTTCCAGCGGAGAATGTTGTCTACCATCCATTCATAGGTATTCTCGTCTTCCCTTGTGCCATAGCCATTGGTATGGCTGATGCCGCCGGTGGGCGTATTGGAAGGCCAGAACTGGTAATCGCGCGTGTTGGCCAGCCTGTTCTGGAACGAAATGCGGTAGCTGAACCCGAAGGGCAGCGTTATTTCGCTGTAGAGCGTGGCAAACAGGGCGTTGGTCTTATTGAACTGGTCTTTGTACCGGTTGTCCAGGAAGGGGTTGCGGAAGAGGGCGTCATCCTGCGGGTTGAACTTGAGGGTGCCGTCTGCGTTGTACATGCTGCCGTAGGGACTGAAATCGTCCAGGTTGTCGTTGTTCACCGGAACGGCGCTGTTGTCTGCCCCGGAGAACTGGGAGTTGAGGCCGATCCTGATAAAGTCCGCCACGCGCGCGTCCAGGTTGAGGCGGGTGCGGAAGATCTTCACTTCATCGCCCCTGATAATGCCTTTGTTGCGGGTATAGCCGGTAGAAAAATAGTAGTTGATCTTGGGCGCGCCGCCAGAAACGCTGATGTCATAATTCTCGCGCAGGCCTTTCTGCATCACCTCATCGTACCAGTTGGTAGTTCTTCCGGCCAGGTAGTTCTGTATTTCCGTGGCGTTGAGGTTGAGGCGGCCCAGCCATTCCATGGTATCGTTAGCGTTGGGGTTGTTGCTGAAGCCGCGCCACTGGTCAAGAGACACGCTGTCTGGCAGGTTGAAGGGGCTGGCGTAATAATAAGGGTGCTGCGGCTTTACAATGTCGAACAGGTCTTTACGGAACTGAAGATAGCCCTGTGGGCCCAGCGGCTTGTAATCGTTGGCCGCTTCCGCATAACCTACCGTGGCGGAGAAGTTGATCACCGGCAGGCCGGTGGCGCCTTTTTTGGTGGTAACGATGATAACGCCATTGGCGGCGCGGGAACCGTATACGGCCGCGGCGCTGGCATCTTTCAGCACGTCTATGGTGGCTACGTCCGATGGGCTGATGTCCCGCAGGTTGCCGTTATAGATCACCCCGTCCAGCACAATGAGCGGAGAGGTTTGGCCTTGCATGGAGTTGACACCCCTGATCTCCAGCGAGCCGCCGCCCTGGGCCGAGGTGCCCTGGTTGGAGCTGAGGCCGGCTATTGTGCCGCTGAAGTATTCCGTAAGGTTGGTGGCGGCCTGTGTATTGTATTTTTCAGCGTCAACGCTGGTGATGGAGCCGGTAAGGTCTTTCTTTTTGGCGGTGCCGTACCCCACTACCACCAGCTCATTGAGGCCGGCTGCTTTTTCTTTCAGTTTTATCTCCACATGCGTTTTGCCCTGCAGCGTTACCTGCTGCGTTTCAAACCCGATGAAGGAAAATTCCAGCACCGCGTTGGGCTCCGCACGCAGGGAAAAGGTGCCGTTGGGCGCGGTGGTAGTACCCTGCGGACTGCCCTGGATGCGCACGGTAACGCCGGCCAGCGGGGTGCCGTCTTCATCAGTTACCAGGCCGGTTACCTGGGTGGGCTGCGCTGCCGGCGCAGTGGTTGCCGCCGGCGCTTTGCGGGGTTTTACAATGATGATCTTGTCTGTAATGGAATAGGTAAGCGGTTGCGCCGCGAAGACCGTTTGGAGCACCTGCTCCAGGTCCCCGTTCTTTACATCGAGGGTAACCGGTACTGCTTTTTCCAGCGCGTTGCTGGGGAAAACGAAGTTGTACCCGGTTTGTTCCCTGATCTTTTTCAGCACTTCCGCCAGCGGCATGTTTTTCTGTGAAATGCTGACCTTTTGCCCGTAAGAAACGGTGCCGGACAGCAGGCATACGGCCAGCAGGCTAAGCACAGCGGACCTTAGCAGCATGGCGGCGCTTTTGAAAAATGAATTTTCAAACATACATCATACTTTAATTGGTAACGAATGAGGGATCATCTACGGTGAAACAATAATGCGGCCGTCTTCAATGGTGTAGTGCAGGCTGCCTGTTTCCTGCAGCACGTCAAACACCCTGGACGCTTTTACATTGCGTGGAATAGTACCAGTAAAACGTTGTGAAATATTTCCCCTAATAACAATTTCTACATCATACCACAGGGAGAGCTGCCTGGCCAGCGAGGCCATGTCCGTGCCATTGAGCCAGAACACGCCGTTTTTCCAGGCCATCACCTGGTCCAGGTCGGCATTACGCACCAGCTGCAGTTCTCCGCTGCCGGTGGCCAGCGCCTGCTGGGAAGGTTTGAGGGTAAGGGAAGCGCCGTTCCTGGTGACCCTTACGCTGCCGGTGAGCAGGGTAGTGGCCATGCTTCCGTTTTCATACGCTTGTACGTTGAAGCTGGTGCCGAGCACGTCTATGCGTGTGCCGGCGGCCTGTACAATAAAAGGCTTTTGTGCGTCTGCCGCTACTTCGAAGTATACTTCGCCCACTACATCTACCTTGCGTTCCCTGCCTGTAAATACGTTAGGGAAGCGGATGGAAGAGCCGGCGTTGAGCCATGCGCGGCTACCGTCTGGCAGCAGCAGCTGGAACTGGCCGCCCCGCGGCGTGGTGAGCGTGTTATACACCACTTCCCCGGTATGGCCGCCCGATGCGCGGTAGGCCAGCCGGCCGCTGTCCAGCTTTACGATGCTGATATTGCCCTGCGTGCCTACCTGGCCGTTGGCCGCGCTGTCCAGCACCAGTTCAGTACCGTCTCCCAGCGTCAGAATGGCTTTGTTGCCACCCGGCGGCAGGTCTTTTTTATGCGGCTGCTGTGCAGCCAGGGCCGGGGCCTGGGCCGGCTTTTGCCGCAGGGCAAAATATGCGCCCGTGGCCACGCAGAGTACCAATACCGCCGCGGCTACGCGCGGCAATAAACGGCGCCAGGCGGCGGCGGGCCTGGCGGCTTTGGCCTTCCGGAACTTTTCCGCCCATTGCCCGTGGCTGAGTAAAGGCGGCGCATGGCGCGCTGCTTCCCAAAGCTCCTGCAGGCGGCCGGTGAGAACATCTTCCTGTTCCCGGTGCTGCAGCAGCTCCCAAAGCTCGGCATACTCTTCTTCAGTAATGGTATCCTGCAAATACCGTTGAAAAAGATAGTCCTGGCGCTGTGATGCGTTTTGTTCCATAACAGAGAGACGTTAAAAAAAGAAGGGTGTACTAATGGGCGGGGAAATTTTTTTTACCGGGTGAGCAGCATGCAGAGCACGATCACATCCAGGCCGGGGGAAATATGGGAGCGGATCACCTGCAGGGCCGCGGAAAGATGGTTGCGTACGGTATTGGAAGAGAGCTGCAGTTTTTCAGCGATCTGTTCATAGGTAAGGTGATGGTCCCGGCTGAGGAGGAACACCATTTTGCGCTGGGGAGAAAGCCCTGCCGCCGCATGGCGGATGCTGGCCTCCAGGTTTTCCAGGAGAAGCGCTTTATCCGCCGCGTCTGCCGCATGCTCCTGCATGTGCTGCCAGAGGGCTTCCTGTTTACGCCGGCTCTTTTTCACCTGCCGCAGGAAATCAAGCGCCTTGTTGCGGGCTACTGTGAAGAGAAAGGCTTCCAGGTTCTCTACCTGGCGCATGCTGGCGCGGCCGTTCCATATTTTCACGAAAATGTCCAGCACAATTTCCTCCGCTGTTTCCGGGCTCTTGCATACTTTCATCAGGTACGCCAGCAGCCGGTTGCGGTAACGGGCAAACAGCTCGTTGAACGCATGCTCATTGTCTAGTATTACATGGCTGATCAGCTCACTATCCGTATAGCTATCGTAAGAATGTTCAGTTTTCATCGTACTGGTCCTGTGAATCTTGATAGTTTAGGTTTGCAGGCCCTTATTGGTTGATAAACGCCTTTTTTGCGGCGTAAACATAATCGTGGAGTAGTTACCTTGGGTCTAAGGTAGAAAAAGAGAATTATATATGCAACAAAAAATCCGGGGCTGACCCAAAAGCATTGTGCATGCTTTTTGATTAGCCCCGTTTGCTTGCCTTGATATCTTTGGTCAGGAACGTTCCATTCTTCTGCGGTAGCTTCTGGCGGACGAGCTTTTGGGGTTCTTGTTTTCCCCGCCAAAGAAATACACTGCGAGCCTGTACGCCCAAAGGCCTAATACAACTGCGAAAAAATAGTAAGCGTAAATATTCATATAGGTTCTGTTTAGGGTTAAATAATGTACTGTCCTCACGGGGTCCTTCTCTTGCAATACCCTCCCTTTTTCGAATATCGTGCCATACTTTTTAACGCATACATGCATGAAAAATCATTATAAATGAATGAATTGAATAATCTGTTGTGGTTTTCAATATATTAACAGCCATGCAAACAAGGGTAGCCCATGTGGAAAAGATTTTTCGTACCTTTGCGGCGTTCTGCCAAACGGCTATTTGGCAGGCAGTATAAACAGAATTTTGTTCGACCGGCGTTCGTCCTTAAAATTCAAACATGGTATTACATAACAGATTGTCTGCCACAGAGCTGAAGCAGCGGCTGGCAGCGGAAACATTCCAACGCGTAACGGTTTCATTCTACCAGTACGCCAAAATTGCAGACCCGCAGGCATTCAGGGACAGCCTGTATATTTCTCTCTCCGCCCTGGGCGTTTTTGGCCGCATTTACGTGGCGCACGAAGGTATCAATGCGCAGATCAGCGTTCCCGAACATCACTTTGAGGCATTTAAGCAACAGTTGTATACCATTCCGTTCCTGAACGGCATCCGGCTCAATATTGCGGTAGATGACAACGGCAAATCTTTCTGGGTATTGAAGATCAAGGTGCGTGACAAGATAGTGGCAGACGGCATTACAGACCCCGCGTTTGACATGGAAAAACGCGGCCGCTACGTAGATGCGGCAGCATTCAACAAACTGACGGAAGACCCCGATACGGTGATCATAGACATGCGCAACCATTATGAGTATGAAGTGGGGCACTTTGACAAGGCGCTGGAGGTACCTTCCGCCACGTTCAGGGAGCAATTGCCCATGGCGGTGCAAATGATGCAGGGGCATAAGGAGAAGAACATCATCATGTACTGCACAGGCGGCATCCGTTGCGAAAAAGCATCTGCCTACATGCTGCACCAGGGTTTCAGGAACGTGTTCCACCTGGAAGGCGGTATTATAGAATACACCAACAAGGCCCGGGAACAGGGGTTGCCCAACAAATTCCGCGGCAAGAACTTTGTGTTTGACGAGCGCCTCGGCGAACGCATCAGTGAAGACATCATCAGCCAGTGCCACCAATGCGGCGCGCCTTGCGATACGCATACCAATTGCGCCAACGAAGGCTGTCATCTTCTTTTCATCCAGTGCGAAAAATGCGCGGCCAAATACAACGGGTGCTGCAGCGAGGCCTGTACCGATGTGCTGGCGCTGCCGGAGGAAAAACAGGCGGAGCTGCGGAAAGGGGTGGACAAGGGGCTGATGTTGTTTAACAAACGGCGGAAGCGGACGCCCTAACGTTTCAGGTACCGCTTGTTCAATATCTTTTCCATCACTTCATCTTTCAGGTTCCTGCTCACGGGAACATGATGCTGCCCTATCACCAGCTCGTTCCCGTCAATGCTGGTGATCTTGTCAAGGGCCACAATAAAGGACTTGTGTACTTTCACGAACCTTTCCGGGGGCAGGTATTCTTCCACGCCTTTGAAGGTGAGGTAGGTGGTGAACTTGCGGGCAGGCGTGTGGATGGCCACATAATTCTGCAGCGCTTCCACAAAAAGTATGTCTTCATAATTGATCTTTTCCAGCCGGTTATCGCATTTAATAAAAAAGTAGTTGGCATCTTTCTTCTGCTGCGCGTCCAGGTAGGCGCGGGCTTTCATGACGGCTTTCATGAACCTTTCGAAAGAGACCGGTTTGAGCAGGTAATCCAGCACGTTCAGCTCAAAACTTTCCACGGCGTAGTCAGGATGGGCGGTAGTGAATATGACCAGCGGCGGCCGGGGCAGGGAGCGGAGCAGCTCCAGGCCCGTCATGCGGGGCATTTGTATGTCCAGCAGCAGCAGGTCTACAGGCTGCGTTTGCAGGGTGGCCAGGGCTTTTACGGGAGAATCGCATTCGCCCGCCAGTTCCAGGAAGGGAATGTCTGCTATGTATTCCCGGAGGCCTTTGCGGGCCAGTGGTTCATCGTCTACTATGAGGCAGCGGATGGTCATGTTACGTGCAGGTTGAGTGTAACGGAATATAGTTCTCCACCATTTTGTATCTGCAACAGGTGTTTACCGGGATACAGCAGTTCCAGCCTTCTTTTTACATTCACCAGCCCGATGCCGCCGTTTGTACCGGCGGGTTTGTTCTCGCGGGTGTTTTGCACCGAAAGCAGGAACCGGCCTTCGTTCATGTGCATGCGGATATGGATGAAATTGGGGGAGAGGTGGGAAGATACATGTTTAAAAGCGTTCTCTATAAAGGGGACCAGCAGGAGCGGGGCAATGCTGAAGTCTTTCACGTCAGGCGCGCTGTCAAACTGTATCTGGTATTGTTCCCCATGCCGCAGGCGCTGAATGGCCACGTAGTTGCGGAGGTACAGCACTTCCTTTTCAATACTGATCTTTTCCGTATTGCATTCATACAGCTGGTACCGCAGCAGTTCCGAGAACTTCATCAGTGTTTCGCGCGCTTCGCGGTTTTCCTTGTCTATGAGGAAGTAGATGGTATTCAGAGAATTGAAGAGAGAATGCGGGTTGATCTGGGAGCGCAGGTATTGCAGCTCCTGTTCCGCACTGGCGCGCAGGGCGTTCTGCAGGCGGTTGAGGGTGCGGAGCTGGTCTATGTAGAATTTGATGCCGGCCGCGGCGCCTACCATAAAAAAGAGGGGGATGTACACGTCGTACAGCTGGCTGTTGAGCGTTTGATTGGGCCAGTGGGTGATGCTGGAAGCATAAGGTTGCAGGATGAGGTCCAGCAGTTTGATCACAATAAAGCCGGTGATGAACACGAGGGCGGTGAACGCCAGCAGGAAAGCGAAGTACCGTTTGGTGTACAGGTAACGGGGGATGAGCGCGTAGTTGGTAAAATAGACGGCGGCGGCGAGAGACAGTACTTTCAACAGGCCGGCGAGGACGGTGGGCCGCACATCCGGGTAATCATCTATCCGCAATGTGAGCCATACCACAAAAAATGCCAGCCAGAACAGCACGTGGTGAAGGCGCCAGTGGATGATCTTTCGGAGAACGTTCATACGGCAATTTAAATGTAAGCATTTTGCGGCACATTCAGATTACACGAAGGGCGGGGAATGCGGGACGAAATGCAAAATAAAAAATCACAGGTGTGAAAAATACCGAAAAGGAAGACGTTTATTTGTGTTCAATTGTTTGTTAGCTTATGTATTTGGAAAGATATCCGTATTCCGTCAGTGTTTCATCATTGACGTACACATTTGACAGTGTTGGCCCGAGGGGCGTTATCCCTAAAATTGTGCGGTACAATTTAGAGAACATGGGGTGGGGTACCTATTTAAACCTGGCTTTCGGGAATCAGTGCAGCGGTGAGCATATTGATACATTGAGTATCAGTAATAATGGAGACAAGGCAAAGCTGCTGGCTACTGTAGCGGCAACAGTGATAGACGTGACCAGCAGGTTCCCGGACATGATGGTATACGCGAAGGGCAGCACGAGGGCCAGAACAAGGTTATACCAGATGGGGATATTCGGGCATTGGGACCTGATAGCCCCGTTGTTTGACGTGTTTGCCTACATCCACGGTATATGGGTGCCGGCTGAGAAGAACGTGAATTACGATGGGTTTGCAGTTAAAAGAAAACTTATATAAAACCGATCATTATGTATTTAAGAAAAAAGCGCCGGCATGTTATGAACGATGCCGATATCGCGGAATTGCGCACGGAAAATTGCCCATTTTTATTGCAGGCACGCAAGGAAGCCCGGGATTTTCTCGAAAAGCATCCGTTACCGCCTGAATTTTTGAACAGGCGGCCGCTCCGGGTGGCTGAAGTGCAGGAATGCACGGCAACGGGCAGTCAGGAAAAGAATTGACGGGCGGGGAAGCGGCCGTTTTTTTCTACGGGCCGGGAGGAGAAATGACTGGCAGGTTGCATCCAGGTTTTGGCAGGTGCCGGGGTAAAGTGCCGCTATGCCGCGGTTTTTTTACCCCTGCATCTTTTCCTCCAGTTCCATTACTTTTTCAAATACGGACTCGTACTCTTTGTTGGCTTTTTCCAGTTCCGCGGTAGCGGTTTTGTACGCGGTTTCGGCGGAGACGAATTTTTGTTTGTCGCTATAAACGTCCGGGTTGGCGAGGTCTGCTTCCAGTTGTTGCGTTTTGGCTTTGAGGGCGGCGATCTGTTGTTCCAGCCGCTGGAATTGCTTTTGCTGTTTTTGCAGTTCGCGCTGCAGGTCTTTGTCTATTGCTCCTTTGGGCGCGGCGGGCGTGGCGGGGGCTTTAGCGGGTTGCGGCGCGGCGTTGGCGGCGGGAGCGGGGGATGCTTTTTCTTTTTTGTCCGGCCTGGTGGGCTGGGCGGCGAGGGCCTGGCGTTTTTTCCATTCCTCCCATTCGGCATAGGTGCCTTTGAACTCCTTGATCTCCCCGTCTACGATCTCCCAGATCTTGTTGGCGGTTTTGCTGACAAAGTAACGGTCGTGTGAGACGAGCACCAGGCTGCCTTCGTATTTGCCCAGGGCGTCAATGAGCATTTCCACGGAGTTCATGTCCAGGTGGTTGGTAGGTTCGTCCAGCATCAGGAAGTTGGCCTGGCTGATGATCACCTTGGCCAGCGCCACGCGGGCTTTTTCGCCGCCGGACAGGATGCGGACCTTTTTAAACACATCGTCTCCCTGGAACAGGAAGCAACCCAGCAGCGAGCGCAGTTCCATTTCGGTTTTGCCGCTGCCGCAGCTTTTCAGCTCTTCCAGTATCTCATTGTCGAGGTGGAGGGATTCCAGCTGGTGCTGGGCGTAAAAGCTGGTCACCACGTTGTGGCCGGGGATGCGGCTGCCCTGGATGGGCTCCGTGCCGGCAATAACGCGCAGCAGGGTAGACTTGCCCTTGCCGTTGGCGCCGATGAGGCCTATTTTATCGCCGCGGTTGATCTCCGCCTTGGCATGTTTGAGAATGTGCAGGTTGCCGAAAGACTTGCTGACATCATCCAGTGTGCAGAGGATCTTGCCGGGTGTTTTGTCTACGGAAAAGTTCATCCTGATCTTTGACGGCCCGCCGTCTACCTGTTCCACGCGCTCCAGCTTGTCCAGCCGCTTGGCAATGCTCTGGGCCTGTGCGGCTTTGGAGGCTTTGGCCTTGAACCGCTCAATGAACCGTTCCTGCTGGCGGATGTAGTCTTGCTGGTTTTCGTAGGCGCGCTGCTGCAACTCCCGGCGAAGGGCTTTTTCCTCTTCGTAGTCGTTGTAGTTGCCGGCATAATGGTGCAACTGCTGCTGGTACACTTCCACGATCTTGTTCACCATCTTGTCCAGGAAAAAGCGGTCGTGAGACACAATGATCACCGCGCCGCTGTAACCGGAGAGGTATTTTTCCAGCCATTCAATGGACGGAAGGTCAAGGTGGTTGGTCGGTTCGTCCAGCATCAGCACGTCAGGCTGCTGCAGGATGAGTTTGGCCAGCAGCACGCGCATGCGCCAGCCGCCGGAAAATTCGTTGTAGGGGCGTTCCAGGTCTGCCGTGCTGAAGCCGAGGCCTTCCAGTACGGTAGCGGTTTTGTGGCGGATGTTATAACCGTCCAGCGTATCAAATTCATGCAATTTGTCCGCGTATTCATGCAGCAGGGCATCGTCTTGCGAGTGTTCCAGCCTGGCGGTCAGTTCTTCCAGTTCCTTCTCCACTTTCAGGGCCTGTTCAAAAGCCGTCATGCCCACGTTGAGAATGGGCTCGTCCGTTTCGAAGCTCAGGAGGTCCTGGTTGAAGAACCCGATGCTGAGGTTGCGTATCTTGTTGATGCTGCCTTTTGAGATGGTATATTCTCCGTTGATGATGCGGAGCAGGGTAGACTTGCCGGTACCGTTCAGGCCAATAAGCCCGATGCGGTCTCCGGGGATGATATGCAAGGAAGAATCTTCAATGATGGTTCTTGCGCCAAATTCAAATGTAATGTCCTGCAGGGCGATGAGCATACGTCAAATTGCTATTAAACCCGCAAAGATAGTATATTTTTTGGTGCTATATTTGTTGCAAAAGAACACGCATGGGAATACGCGGATTTTTAGGAATAATGGCCCTCACGGTGGTTTTTGCGGCCTGCAACCAGGCAGCCACCAGCAGCGGGGAGGAGAAAGCGCCGGAAGACCAGCCGTTAACGGCCATTGGCGGTGTTTTCCCGCAGGAGTTCTACGATTCCATGAACGTGACCATGACCGCGTATTACCAGCTTTCGGCGGCCCTGGTAAAAGCAGACACCCTGGGGGCGGACATGGCCGGCGCGGCGCTGCAATACCACCTGGACAGCCTGCCGGTAGCCCGCATGGGGCTGGATTCTTCCCGTACCAGCCTGCTGCAGGGGCAGGTAGGCGGCATTTCCGCCGAACTGGAAGGCATGCTGCTGGAAAAAACGGGGCTGGAAGGCCGCCGGCTTTCTTTCCAGATGGTATCTGACCAGCTGTACGATCTGCTGCAGGTAACAGGGCTCAAAAACACTACCGTTTTCAGGCAGTATTGCCCCATGGCCTTTAATGACAGGGGCGCGTACTGGCTGAGTGACAAGGCGGAGATACTGAACCCTTATTTTGGTGATGAAATGCTGCACTGCGGGTCTGTAACGGATACGCTCAAGTTCTAGCGGCACGGCCGGGATGGCGGCATTCCCGGGCAACCTTCAAGGTGGAGCGATCCGCGTTGCCGTCCTTCCTGTTTTTCCCCATACCCGGCGTCGATCATTCGCAAATCAGTTCGGGATGAAGGTCGGTTACCATATCTTTCTGTTATTGTCAGCCTGTTTTTTCTCACAGCCGCTTCTTGCGCAGCAGCGCTTTGCCGTTAGCGGTTATGTGCGTGACAGCACGTCCGGGGAATCGCTTATGGGCGCCAGCATCGGCATCAAGGGCACCAGCAGCGGCGTGCAGTCCAACACCTACGGTTTTTACGCCATTACGCTGGCCCCCGGAACATACACCCTCGTTTTTTCATTTATCGGCTACGAGGCGCAGGAAAAGACCATTGAAGTAGGCAAGGCCCCGCTGAGCCTCAGCGCCTCCCTGGTGCCCAGGTCTTTCCAGGCCCGCGAGATCGTGGTCACCGAAAAACGGAAAGACGAGAACGTGAAGAATACGGAAATGGGGAAAGTGGAACTGGCTGCTGAACAAATGAAGAAACTGCCGGCCCTGATGGGAGAGGTAGACCCCCTCAAGGCCATTCAGCTCATGCCGGGCGTACAGGCGGCGGGCGAGGGCAATGCGGGCTTTTACGTGCGGGGCGGCGCGCCTGACCAGAACCTCATACTGCTGGACGAAGCGCCGGTATACAACACCGGTCATCTTTTCGGTTTCTTTTCCATTTTCAACGCAGACGCCATCCGCGATATTACCCTCACCAAAGGCGGCATGCCGGCCAATTATGGCGGGCGGCTTTCCTCTGTGCTGGACGTGGTGATGAAAGACGGCAACAACCAGGTGTTCCAGGTGGAAGGAGGCATCGGCGCCATCGCTTCCCGCCTCAGCATACAAGGCCCCCTGGTGAAAGACAAGGCCAGCTTTATCATCTCCGGCAGAAGAACGTACGCAGACCTGCTGGCCAAACCCTTTGTGAAAAAAACAAGCGCCTTCTACGGCTCCGGCTATCACTTTCACGATATCAACGCCAAGGTGAACTACCGCTTTTCGGATAAAGACCGCCTGTTCCTGAGCGGTTACCTGGGCCGGGACGTGTTCCGCTACCGCAACAGCGGCAGGAGCTTTGAGACCCATATCCCCTGGGGCAACAATACCGCCACCCTGCGCTGGAACCACGTGTTCAGCAAAAAGCTCTTTGCCAACACCTCGTTGATCTACAACGACTACAAGTTCCAGTTCAGCGCCGTGCAGCAAACCTTCCGCATCCACCTCAACTCCGGTATCCGGGACTATAACGGCAAGCTGGACTTCGATTATTTTATCAATTTCAAACATCACCTGAAGTTTGGCGGCAACTACATCTATCACCGGTTCACCCCCTCGTCTGTCAGCGGCAGCCAGGATACCACTACCTTCCGGCCGGATAACGGTTTCCGCAAATACGCCCATGAGGCGGCATTGTACATACAAGACGACTGGGAGATCAGCCCGCAGCTGAAAGTCAACCTGGGCCTCCGCTACAGCGGCTTCCGGCAGATAGGCCCCTACACCCGTTACATCCGTGACGGGGACGGCAACAAAACAGACAGCGTTACGTATGGCCGTGGCCAGGAAGTACGCAGCTACGGAGGCTTTGAGCCGCGTATCATAGTCCGCTACGCCTGGAACAACGAGCACTCGGTCAAAGCCTCCGTTACCCGGAACAACCAGTTCATCCACCTGGTGACCAATGCGGGCAGTACCCTGCCTACAGACATCTGGGTGCCCAGCACGCTCAACGTAAAACCGCAATTCTCCTGGCAGTACGCGGTGGGTTATTACCGCAACTTTAAGGAGAATGCCTGGGAAGCCTCGGCAGAAGCCTATTACAAGGACCTGCAGAACCAGATCGAGTACCGTTCCGGCTACACCCCTTCACTGAATGACCCGGAAGAGGAATTTGTGTTCGGGAGGGGCTATGCTTACGGGCTGGAGCTGTTTCTCCGTAAAATAAAGGGGAAATTCACAGGCTGGGTGGGGTATACGCTGGCGTGGACGTGGCGGCAGTTCCCGGACCTGAACGGCGGTAAGCGCTTCCCGGCCAAATATGACCGGCGGCACGATCTGGCCGTGGTGGCCATGTACGACCTGAGCCCCCGCTGGAGCTTTTCCGGGGTGTTCATTTTCGGCTCTGGCAATACCACCACGCTGCCGGAGAAATTCTACTTTGTGGAGGGCGTGCTGATGCAGGAGTACGGTGAGCTGAACGGCTACCGCATGAAACCTTACCACCGGCTGGACCTTTCGGCCATCTATACGCCCCGCAAAAAGAAACCGGGCCAGAAGTTCACCGGCAGCTGGGCGTTTTCCATTTACAACACCTACAGCCGCCTGAACCCGTATTTTATCTACTTTGACCAGACCGGCGCGGTGCTGAACGGAGACCTGGAAATAAAGGCCAAACAGGTGTCTCTTTTCCCCATCATTCCTGCTGTTACCTGGAATTTTAAATTTTAAAGGCTTCCAGGTATTTGCTGATGTACGCCTCTTTCTGCTTGAGCCGGTATTGCATCACGAACCGAGGGTGTTCCAGCGGCTCAATACGCTCAAAGAAGCCGTACTGCTCATTCAGCTTGCTGATGAACGCGGCATTTTTGCCGGTGCCGAGCACGTAGGCCACGCGGGTATCCAGCCCGAGGGCCAACTGCTTGCGCAGGCAGTCCAGCATAAAGTCCATCACCGCGTCTGTCAGTGCCTTGCTGTCATAGTAATTGTAGTTGACCTCCTTGCCGCCGGGCTTGAGGGTGGTAAAACCGAGGGGAGACATGGCGCCAATGAAGAAATCCTTGTAAAAGGCCTTTGGCCCGCCATAGGCGGCAATTACATCGTATACGAACACGGAAGACGGCTCGTAGGTCCTGATGCCGGGGATCACAATGCCGCAAGGGTCGGCCAGGCGGATGGAATCTGTGAAGGGAATGCCCGTAACACCGGCGCCGAAACGGCCGGGATTGATGCCCAGTATGAGTTTCCGGGTGCGGGTATCGTTGTAGAACTTGCGGTAGAACGTGGTCATGATGTCTACCACGCCCGGCTGCTCCCGGAAGGGGTTCATGATCCGGATGCCGGGTGGCAGCGTGCCTTTGAAGGCAAGATGGGTGTTGAAGTGGATGATCTTGTCCGCCATTGTTTTCATGGCGCAAAAATAGGGGAATCTGCGTGGACGTGGCGGAAGGCTGTTATACAGGGCTGTACGCTTCCGCCGGCGGAATAGCCGTAGCGCGGGTTGGCCCAGTACATGGGGCTGTACGCTTCCGTTAATGGAATAGCCGTAGCGCGGGCCGGCCCAGCCGGGAGAAAAGAGCCTCCGCTGCCAGCCGCTGAAGGCAGGCGGGGCCGGTTTGTTTTCCGCCCTGACCGGCGGCGCGGGACGGGGTTTTGACGCGCCAGCATACGCGCTGCGTTTGCATTACAGTCGATTCATCGTAATTCGCAATAATTTGTATAAGGCTGGTGCTGCAATTCATAATTGATTTCGTAATTTCGCATGCATTTTATTTGAGAAAAGGATTTATGATCAACATTACATTCCCGGACGGCGCGGTAAGACAGTACGAACAAGGCGTATCAGCACTGGACATTGCGAAATCCATCAGCGAAGGACTGGCCCGCAAGGTTTTGGCGGCCAAAATTAACGGACAGGTGGTAGACGCTACACGCCCCATCACGAAAGACGGCACCCTGCAACTGCTCACCTGGACGGACGCTGACGGCAAGGCAACCATGTGGCACTCTTCCGCCCACCTCATGGCGGAGGCGCTGGAGAGCCTGTACCCGGGAGTGAAGTTCGGCTACGGCCCCCCGCTGGAAAACGGCGGCTTTTTCTATGACGTGGACCTGGACGGCCGCGCCATCTCGGACGAAGAGCTGCGGCAGCTGGAAGCCAAAATGAACGAACTGGCCAGGCAGAACAATGCCTACGTGCGCAAGGACGTGTCCAAAGCCGATGCCATCCAGTATTTTACGGAAAAGAACGACCCTTATAAGCTGGACCTCCTGCAGAAGCTGGAAGACGGCTCCATCACTTTTTACACCCAGGGCAACTTCACAGACCTGTGCCGTGGCCCGCACATCCCGAACACCAGCTTCATCAAGGCCGTGAAGCTCACCAATATTGCCGGCGCGTACTGGCTGGGGAACGAGAACAACAAAATGCTGACCCGCATCTACGGTATCACTTTCCCCTCCCAGAAGGAGCTGGACGAGTACCTGACCCTGCTGGAAGAAGCCAAGAAGCGCGATCACCGCAAGCTGGGCAAGGAACTGGAACTGTTCGCCTTCTCCGAAAAGGTAGGGCTGGGCCTGCCGCTGTGGCTGCCCAAAGGCGCCATGCTGCGGGAGCGCCTGCAGAACTTTTTGCAGAAAGCCCAGGTGGAAAGCGGCTACCTGCCGGTGGTTACGCCGCACATAGGCAACAAAAACCTGTACATCACCTCCGGGCACTACGAGAAATACGGGAAAGACAGCTTTCAGCCCATCCATACACCAGAAGAGGGAGAGGAGTTCCTGCTGAAACCCATGAACTGCCCCCACCACTGCGAGATATACAAGGCTTCTCCCAAGTCTTACAAAGACCTGCCGGTACGTTTTGCCGAGTTCGGCACCGTATACCGCTATGAGCAGCACGGCGAGCTGCACGGGCTGACCCGGGTGCGCGGCTTTACGCAAGACGACGCCCATCTGTTCTGCCGGCCGGACCAGGTGAAGGAGGAGTTCTGCAAGGTGATAGACCTGGTGCTGTACGTGTTCAACAGCCTTAACTTTACGGATTACACCGCCCAGATCTCCCTGCGTGACCAGGAAGACCGGAGCAAATACATCGGTTCAGACGAGAACTGGAACCTGGCGGAGCAGGCCATCATTGAATCTGCCGCCGAAAAAGGGCTGCGCACCGTGGTAGAATACGGCGAAGCCGCATTTTACGGCCCGAAACTTGATTTTATGGTAAAAGACGCCCTGGGCCGCAAGTGGCAGCTGGGTACCATCCAGGTGGACTACAACCTGCCGGAGCGTTTTGAACTGGAATATATCGGGGCGGACAACAAGCCGCACCGGCCGGTAATGATCCACCGGGCGCCCTTTGGCTCCCTGGAACGGTTCATAGCCGTACTGATAGAGCACTGCGCGGGCAAATTCCCCCTTTGGCTCACGCCTACGCAGGTGAAAATATTACCCATCAGTGACAAGTTCCTGCCATATTCAGAAAAAGTGGCAGAATTGCTAAAAAAAGCGGAAATTCGCGCTGAAATTGATGATAGAAACGAAAAGATCGGTAAAAAGATCCGGGAGGCAGAACTGGCAAAGATACCGTACATGCTGGTGGTAGGAGAAAAAGAGGCGGCAGAGGGCAAAGTGGCGGTACGCCGGCAGGCCAAAGGAGACCTCGGTACCATGGAAACGGCGGCGTTCATCAAAGTGGTGGAGGACGAAGTAGTGAACCGCAAACCTTTTGAATGATCAGCCTGTTTTCATCAAACAAATTTTAACCAGTAGTATGCTATTGTTGGTTTTGAAAAGTCCACCGGCAGTATCATCATTATTATCTAACAATTCAACATTTTAATGCAACAAGGACCAAGACCAAACTTTAACCGGGGTAGAAACCCAAATTTCAGAAGAGAACAACAACAGGAACATCGTACCAACAGGATGATCCGTGTTCCCGAAATCAGGTTGGTGGGCGATAATGTGGAGCCGGGCGTTTACAGAACGGACGAAGCATTGCGCATGGCGGAAGACCAAGGGCTTGACCTGGTAGAAATATCCCCCAATGCGGCCCCCCCTGTTTGCCGCATCATCGATTACAACAAGTTCCTTTACGAGAAGAAGAAGAAAGAGAAGGAAATGAAGGCCAACGCTCACAAGAGCGAGGTGAAGGAGATCCGCTTCACGCCTAACACCGATGATCACGATTTTGACTTCAAAGCCAAACATGCCGAAAAATTCCTGAAGGAAGGCAACAAGGTGAAAACATACGTGCAGTTCAAAGGCCGCGCCATCATGTTCAAGGAGCGCGGAGAGCTGATACTGCTGAAGTTTGCGGAACGCCTGGCAGAAGTAGGCGCCCTGGAAGGGATGCCGCTGATGGAAGGCAAACGCATGATCGCTATATTTGCGCCCAAATCCGCCAAAAAGAAACCGGGTGGGGAAAAAGCGCCCAAGGAGCCTCGTGAGCCCCGCGAAGGCGGTGACCAACCGGCCGCACCGGCACCGGCGCCTGCCAGAAGGCCCATCGAGATCAAGTATGCCAACAGGCCCCCGGCCCAGGCCCAGGCTCCGGCAGATAAACCGGCGGAAGACAAGCCGGCAGGCAACAGCTAGTTTTTAAGTGTTATAGAAATAGATTTTATACGGCCCGGAGGATGCTCCGGGCCTTTTTTTTATTGATGAGCGGCCTGTATGGCTGCTCTCCGGAGGTCTTGTTTGAACGCCGAGATATTATTGTCAAACATTCCGCTTCCGCCCCAGCTTTTCCAGTTGCGCCAGCGTTTTCTTGGCGCGGCTTTTAAACCCGGGCGAAGCCCCTTCCCGCAGCTGCTCTTCTATCAGCAAAATGATCTCGTGCCGGATGTCCGGGTACTGCTGCGCCAGGTTGGCCAGCACCGTCATCGAGAAAGCCCGTACGGCAATGGTTTCCGCGGGGTCTTCCAAAAAACGGAAACAATAATCCATCACCGGCCCCTGCAAGGCCTCCGGAACAGGCATGAACTGCAGCATCCTCACCACGTTTCGTTTAACCGCCACCGGTATGCCCGGGTCTCCCATGCGCGCCACCATCTGCGGCAGGTGAGGTTGCAGCAGGGCGGGGTGGCTGGCGGCCACATGGCTTAGTATCCAGGCGGCGCGCTGTACCACGCGGTATTCATCGTGCAGAAAAAGATCAGTGAGCGCGGCGGCGCGTTCGGGGCTGTTGCCCACCCATTGGGCAATGCGGAGCGTTTGGGCCCGGGAATGTTCTTTCAGGATTTCCTGGCGGAGGTGCATATGCAAAAATACAGGGAGACAAGTTAACAAATTTCCTTTTTCTTTGTCCTATCCAACAAAACCTGCCGTTTTGATCAGAAAAGAACTGCGCATCATCCTGCTTTCGCTGGGCGTTAGCCTGGTATTGACAGTAGCCAAATTCATGGCATACTTCCTTACCGGTTCCGTGGCCATCCTGTCTGACGCGCTGGAGTCTATCATCAACGTGGTGGCCGGCGGCTTTGCCTGTTACAGCATTTACCTGGCCGGCAAACCGAAAGACGAGAACCATCCTTACGGCCACGGCAAGGTGGAGTTTTTTTCCATCGGCTTTGAAGGCGCCATGATCTTCATTGCCGGCGTGCTCATCCTGTTCAAGGCCGTGCAGTTCTTTATCCTCAAACCCGAACTGCATAAAATTGACGCCGGCATCTGGGTGATCGGCGCCACGGCCTTTGTGAACCTCCTCCTGGGCCTTTTCCTGACGCGCTCCGGCAAACGCCTGCCGTCTATCACCCTTACCGGCAACGGGGAGCATATCCTCACAGACGTGTACAGCTCCGCCGCGCTCATCATCGCCCTTGTTATCCTTTACTTTACCGGCCAAACCTGGATAGACCCCGTAGCCTCCATGATCGTTGCCCTGCTGATACTCCGGAAAGGCTACCAGCTGATGCGGCAGTCCATTTCAGGGCTGATGGACGAAACGGATATGAAAGTGGTAGACCAGGTGATCGGCATCCTCAACCGGCACCGCCGCCCCGTATGGATAGATGTGCATAATATGCGCGTGCAGCAGTACGGCAACAACTATCACATAGACTGCCACGTTACGCTGCCGTATTACCTTTCCCTGGAAGAGGCGCACGATGCCGTGAAGGAAATGGAAGAACTGGTGAACCGGGAGCTGGGCGCGCACGAGGTGGAGTTCTTCATTCATATAGACCCCTGCATCCCCGCCAGCTGCCAGCACTGCCAGGTGGAGCATTGCCCGGTGCGCAGCCACCCCTTTACCAGCAAGATCACCTGGAGCAGGGAGAATGTGCTGCCCAACCGCAAGCATACGGAATGAATTTCCTAGATTAGCAATATGCAAAGGATACTGATCGTAGAAGACGAGGTAAAAGTAGCCAACGCCGTCAAAAAAGGCCTGGAAGAGAACGGCTTTGAAGTGGAAGTGGCGTATGATGGCCGCATGGGCAAGAGCCTGGCTGCCGGGCAGGACTTTGACCTGGTGATACTGGACCTCAACCTGCCGCATAACAACGGCTACGAGATCTGCGAAGTGATACGCCGCCGCAACAGCAAGGTACCCGTGATCATGCTCACGGCCCTGGGCGGTATGGATGACAAGATGCAGGCCTTTGAACTGGGCGCGGACGATTACCTGGTGAAACCTTTCGACTTCCGCGAGCTGCTGGCCCGTATCCGCGTGTTCCTCAAAAGGGCAGGGGCGGATATAGTGCCTGACCAGCGCTTCAAGCTGGTGATAGCCGATCTTGAAATAGACCGGGAACGCAAGGAAGTATGGCGGGGCGGGAAAAAAATACCGCTTACCGCCAAGGAGTTCCAGCTGCTGGAACTGCTGGCCCTGCACAAAGGCAAGGTCATTTCCAAAGTGACCATTGCGGAAAGGGTGTGGAACATAGATTTCGATACCGGCACCAACGTCATAGAAGTGTACATCAACTTTCTCCGGAAAAAGATAGACAAGGACTTTGACCGGAAACTGCTGCATACCAAAACGGGAATGGGATACTACCTGGCCGAAGAATGAAGATCAAATACAAAATAGCCCTTTATTATACGCTGTCCGCCGCCTTTCTGCTGATAGCCTTTGCCGTGCTGGCGTATTACTTCTCCGCCCAAAGCCGCCGCGCGGAATACCTTGACAGGCTCGAATACCGCGCCCGCTCCATTGGCGCCGTTATCATCGAGAACGACCAGGTGCAGATAGGGCTGCTGCGCAAGCTGGATAAAACCACCTTCCAGGACCTTTACCAGGAAAGCATACTGGTATACAGCACCGGCTACCAGTTGCTTTATACCAATATGCTGGACACGGCCGTGCGCACGCCGCGTTACCTGCTCAACTACATCCGGGAGCACGGGCAATACCATCATAACGACGCCAACGGCGAAACGGTGGGTGTTCATTACCAGGAAGACAACGTGTCTGTGATAGTGCTGGTATCGTCTTTCGACAAATACGGTTTCCAGAACCTGCAGAACCTGCGCCGCATTCTGTTGGTGGAATTGGCCGTGGCCGTCATATTGCTGGTAGGCATCGGCTACTTTTTTGCGCGCAAAATGGTGCAGCCTATAGACCGGCTGGTGGAGCAGGCAGACCAGATCAATGCCAACAACCTGCAAAACTCCCGGGTAGCCGTAAAGGGGAAAGATGAAATAGCCCAGCTGGGCGCCAACTTCAACACCATGCTGCAGCGGCTCAGCCATTCTTTTGACCTGCAGAAAAGTTTTGTCAGCAACGCCTCCCACGAGCTGCGCACCCCGCTGGCCTCCATTATCAGCCAGCTACAGGTAACGCTTGCCAAAAGCAGGAGCGGGGAAGAATACCAGGCCATCCTGCAATCCGTACTGGAAGACGCGGAAGGACTGTCCGAACTGACCAACGGCCTGCTGCAACTGGCACAGTCAGAGCTGAACCGGCAGGAGTTCGTGTTCACACCCGTGCGCATAGACGAACTGCTGTGGGAAACCGCCGAGCAAGTGCGCGAAAAACGTAAAGGCAGCGGCCGCATAGACATCCAGTTCCTCCGCGCGCCGGAGCAGGATACGCTGGTAACCTGCAACGGCAACGAAAGCCTGCTGAAAGTACTGTTCATCAACCTGGCGGATAATGCCTGCAAATTCTCACCAGATCATACCGCCCGCATCACCATAGATTTTGATGACCGCAGCATCCTGGTGCGCGTTATCAACAGCGGCGCGGGTATTCCGCCCTCGGAGGCAGACAAGGTGTTTGAGCCCTTCTACCGGGGCAGCAACGCGCAGCAAACACGCGGCCATGGCCTGGGTCTGTCTATCTGCAAAAAGATCGTGCAGCTGCACGCCGGGGAGCTGTACATTGAGCCTGCAACGGAAGGGACGGTGATGCTGGTGAGGCTGCCGCATGAGTGACGGTGTGCGCTGTGCTTCCGGCACCGCCGCGGTTAGCTTTTTGCTGCGTAACTGACCGCATGGGTGGCGGCCGGTTTTCGCTTTTTCTCCTTGCCGGCCGTTACTGCTTCGGTTTGAGCATTCGCCGGCCAGTATGTTGTTAGTTCCTGTACACTCTCACATAGTCTATCTCAAAAACCGCCGAATTGAACGCCGGGTCTATCTTGCCGCCAAAGTGGCCGCCCATGGCCAGGTTCAGCAGTACATAAAATTCCTGGTTGAAGGGTACGTTTGCCGAGTTGTTAAACGTGTAGAACAAATTGCCGTCAATGTAAAATTTGAGCGCGGCGGCCGTCCAGTCTACCGTGTAGATGTGGAACGCCGAGGAAGCATTGCTGATCATGGTGGTATTGGTGCTGCCATGCGCGCCGGAATGGCCGGGGTAGTGGAGGGTGCCGTGTATCTTGCCAGGCTCGTTGCCCTTGTGTTCCATGATGTCTATTTCACCGCAGGCCGGCCAGCCTACCTCCGAAATATTGTTACCCAGCATCCAGATAGCAGGCCAGGTGCCGCCGCCCGCAGGCAGCTTGGCGCGTACTTCTATTTTACCGTACCTGAAAGAGAATTTGCCTTTGGTGAGCAGGCGGGCAGACGTGTACCCGCTACCGTTATGCTGTTCTTTGCGGGCTTTTATTTTAAGCGTGCCGCCAGACACTTCCACATTCTCCGGCCTGTTGGTATAGTACTGCGCTTCAGCGTTGCCCCAGCCGTTGTTGCCGGTACCGGTGGCATAATCCCATTTCTGCGGGTCGGGGGCGCCGGTGGTGTTAAATTCGTCTGCCCAGATGAGGCTAGCGGTGGCGGATTTGGGAGTGCGGCAGCTTTGCGAGGCAAGCAGCGCGGCTGCGGCGAGGAAGAGGTATTTCATGATCTTGTAAAGATGGGGAATTATCCGGAAAACAGGTAGGGTTTACAATTGTCGCAAATGCCCCGCATCCTGCCGTATCCACACCCCATGCAACCTGATGCCTTTGGTTACATTTGTTATAAACAGAAATGACCATGGAAAAGAACAATTCAATTAGCAGCCTCATACGGCTGTACGACCTGCATACCAGTCTTTTTCCGAACGTAATAGACGGTATTTCAGATAAGGATGCCCACAACCGGCTGGGCACAAAAGCCAATCATGTGGCATGGCTGACCGGCAACCTGGTACAGTTGCGCTGCATGCTGGCAAAAGCCGCCGGCCTGGAGCTGGAACCGAAGTTCGAGACCTTTCTGCAGCACTTCAAAGGCATACAGGACGGCGTTACCTATCCGCCGCTGGCCGAATACCGGCAAGACTGGGACAAAATAACCCCCGTGCTCCGCAGCAAGCTGACGGCCTTAACGGAAGAACAGCTGAATGCGCCGCCGCCAGCGCCTATTCCGGAAATGCCGAGCGAGCCTTTTTCGGTGATCATCGGCTTTTTTATATACCTGGAATCTTACGGCATAGGGCAGATAGGCTTGTGGCGGAGGTTACTGGGGTATGAGGCCATGAAGTACCCGGAGTAGCGGATTGGAATACTGGGAATAAAGCGTTATACTTGTTTAATATTTGGAACGTTGTGATGCCTGAATTGTAACCCGGTTTGTTCCCAGTAATCCTAATACCTTGCTCCCTATGCAGAAGATCATTCCTGTACTCGCCCTTTTTTCAGGACTCATATCCGGAAGTTTACCATTGTACGCGCAGCAGCCAAACAATGCTGCATCGAATACGCCTCCCGCCGCTACTATAACCCCCGCAACAGCCCCAGCCGCTTATCCGTCCACAATGAAGGTGAACTACATCCGCACGTGGGAACCCTCCAAAGGGATCACCGACACGGCATTGGTGGTATCCAACGGGAACGTGCAGGACGTGCGGCAGACCACGCAGTACTTTGACGGGCTGGGGCGGCCGTTACAAACGGTGAGCAAACACATTCTGCCGGGCACGGGCAATGACCTGGTAGCGCCGGTGGTATATGACAACTTCGGGCGGGAACAGTATAAATATTTGCCTTACGGGGTGACTGGCACCGGGCAGCTGCGGCTCAGCCCCTTTACGGAGCAGGCCGGATTTTCGGGCACGCAATACCCCGGGGAGTCTGTTTATTACAGTGAGACGCAATTCGAACAGAGCCCTTTGAACCGCGTGGAGAAAACGCTGGCGCCCGGCAACAGCTGGGCTGGCAGCGGTAAAGGGGTCAGTCAGCAATACCTGGTGAACACGGCCGGAGACGGGGTGAAGATCTGGGACATCGGCGCCAATGCGGGAGACTATCCCGTTGCCCGGGATACCAATTACAGTGCCGGGCAGTTGTACAAGACCGTTACGCAGGATGAGATGGCCCAGGAGGTGGTGGAGTTCAAGGACAAGGAAGGGCGGGTGGTGCTGAAGAAAGTGCAGCTGACGGCTGCCGCGGGCAGCGAAGGGCATACCGGCTGGCTGTGTACCTATTATGTGTATGACGACCTGGGGAACCTGCGGTACGTGCTGCAGCCCAGGATGGTGGATATCCTGTCGGGCACCAGCTGGAGCCTGTCCAATACCGTTCACCGGCGGGAGCTGTGCTTCCGGTACGTGTATGACCACCGTCGGCGGATGGTGCTCAAACAGGTGCCCGGTGCCGAACCGGTGGAGATGGTCTATGATGTAAGAGACCGGCTGGTGTTCTCGCAAGACGGCAACCTTCGCACTGCGGGCAAGTGGCTGACCACGTTTTATGATGAGCTGAACCGGCCGGTAATGACGGCGCTGTACGAGACCAGCCAGACAGCGGCCGCCCTGGCTACCGCCCTGGGCACGGCCAGCGGCACCCAAACCATCGTCCACCAGATCAAAGTCCCCAGCAGCCTGGTGGTCAACAGCCACGACGGGCGGGACATTTACCAGGCCGGGCAGGAGATCGTTTTTAACCCTGGCTTTGACAGCCAGACCGATGAGCTGGAGACCTTGCTGGACCCCAACGGCACCCAAACCACGGAGACGATCTATGCCAGCAACCCCTTGCCGGCCCTTGACCAAAACAAGCTGGAACCACTGACCTACACGTATTATGACGACTATAGCTACGAAGGGGCCAAGCCCGGCCAGCCGGGGCTGCTGAGCGGCATCCCCTACAATACGGAGACTCAGCCGCATACGGACGTACTGGCCCTGAGCAGCCAGACCAAAGGGCTGGTCACGGGCACCAAGGTGCGGCTGCTGGAAGGCAACGGGGCCAATGACCGCTGGCTGGTGACCACTACCCGCTACGATGCCAAGGGCCGGGTGCTGCAGGTGCTGGCAGACA
>NZ_QXMH01000003.1:345771-784355 GCF_003568665.1 Chitinophaga alhagiae | reverse complement strand
ATGCCAATAAGGAACTGGGGCATTGTCCTGGACCAGTTTTTAACTATTTTTGAAAGCAGGATCAGGATATAGATCCTGCTACGAACTCCGATTTTTGAAAACTTACACAGTTACTGAGATAGTCCCGATCTAACATCATAAAGCCGTTATTAATTTTAACGGCTTTTTTATTTATGTAATAAGTCTTAAATTGTCTATAAACAAAACACATGCCTACACGTCTTACACCAGAACAACTGAAAGAAAAGTTAGAATCTAAGTTTAAGTTCACAACGCAACCACCATTTACCCCTCTTGATTTGAGGTTTGAAGATGGGTGTATTTACAACGAAAACTTCATTTTCGCAGATTACATGATAGAAGAAGATAGCCTTCCAGGTTATTACAAGTTTAAGTTATCAAACTTTAGAAACAACAGTGGGAAAGAATCTAAACCGATTCCTGCTCCCTTTCGGGCTTTTGATGATATTATAATTGAAATTGATGGAGAACCTGAATTTAGGGTATATGCTAATTCATCTGGTGACGGAAGAGCAGTACAGGTAACTATTAAAGGCTATGATAAGCCAAAGTATGATACTCAAAATTAATCTGACCAACTTCTATAGCCGTTATTAAGTTAGCGGCTTTTTTTCTGCTTCTTTTTTTTATCCTCTTTGATAGCCTTTTCTACATCTTTTTTAGGCGTATTGGCTATTTGACCCATTGCTTCTTCAAACAGGGAGAAATTGTCCTTATTCTCGTTATTATTAGTACTTGAAGGTTTGGTATATTTTGATTTATCCGGCATTAAATGTTTGTTTGGTATTGTGCTATTTTTTGCTAATTTACGATGATCTTAATCAATTCCCCATAAAATGAGCATGAACAATTTTGACAAGCAAAAAAATGGCGATTTATTAAATTGTGTTAGCCTTGCAGATGAACAAAAATTTATCGCTGCTTACAATAAAATGGTAACTGCACTAAACGAGTATGAAAAAGAAATACATAAAGACCATCCTGAATTTGATGTTTCAAAAGTTTTTAAAATTGAATGCCTTCCAGATTTGGCATCCCATCAAAGAGAATTTTATGTAAGTATCTTTGTTGAAACAATTTATCCGAATATTCCCATTGAGATAATCAGTCAAATAGAGAAAAAGATTAGAGATATTATCAAATTCATACTTCTAACCTATAAAGAGCATCTATGATGCTAATCTGATATTTTCACAACAAATGTATTTTTTTCGTTCCTTGACCCTTCTTGAATCCATCTTAAAATATTACAAAGGGCTGTTTGTATTACTCGGTCAGGTGTTCTAATTACAACCATTGCTGCATCATTATTTAATTCTATTTTGTAAACCTTATCTGCTTCGCTTATTGTAAAACGATATTTACTATCTTCCATTATCATTTTAGTATTTAAATACTAAAATGCATCAGTTTTTATAGCCAAATATTTCAAAGAACTTAAAAATGGGGATTGACAGTTAAACCTTTCCAGTCAACTCCTTATAAGTTAGCCTACAGTTTACCCCTTCTAAACTATTCTCAAATCTTACTCCATTAGGCAATTGACGCGAATTATATCTATAAGAAAATTCATCACAATATCTCTGCAAATGTTTTCTGCTCATGTAGTGATACACCCCAATAACACCACGTTTGAATATTCCCCAAAAACCTTCTATACTATTCGTATGAAATGCTCCCCTTACAAATTCTTTTTGCTGATGATCTAGTACGACATGAAGGAATTTTTTATCCAAACCATTATATCCATGCCATTCATCTGATACAATGATTGAACCTTCTTTAATGTGTTCCTTTACCGAGGGCTGAATAGATGCTGAAGCCGTATCTGGCATAACTACTAATCGCAAATCTCCACCAGTGTGTAGCATTCCCAATACAGGCGTTTTATCCTTAAAACTTCTTCCTTGTGAATTTGGCACCTTCTTATGAGCATGACGGTTTTTATTCTTGCCCCCTACAAATGTTTCATCACACTGAATTACACCATCTAGCTTCTTGTCAAATGATTTTACTTTCAAGGCATATCTTATCCTTTGTGCCATGAACCATGCAGTCTTTTGCGTAACACCTAAGCTATTTGCCAATTGTATTGAACTAATACCTTTTTTGTGAGTAGTGATTAAGAATATAGCCATGAACCATTTCTGAAGATGGATGGGGCTATTTTCAAATATAGTTCCTTTGATAGCTGAAAACTGTTTGCGACAATCGCCACATTTATAACGGCTGTATTTACCTTTTAAAGTATAGATATTATTACAGCCACAAAAAACACAATACACACTGCCATGCCATCGCTTTGATGCCAAGTAATCCAAACATACATTCTTATCCCGAAATGTTTCTGCTATATCCAGTAAATTATTACAGTGCATAACTTCGATTAAATTCGTTAAAGCCATTTAGTGTTTTCCTTCTTAAATATTCCGGGAAAACCATTTTTGCAGTCCTAGAGCCAATTCTTATACAAATATACGAGAATTTATTGAATTGACGTATAATAATACGTCAATATTTTCTACTTTTGACCGAAATTTCAGGTATGAATGATCTACAGGATAAGCAGATTTTAGACGCTTTAGCTACCAAGTTTAAAGAAGCCAGAACCAAGCAAGGATTAAGCCAAAGAAAACTAGCCTTGATTGCAGGTATGGAATATAATCAGGTACAAAAACTTGAAAAAGGCGAATCAAACCTTCAAATAACCACAATTATTAGGCTTATGATAGCCTTAAATCTCACCCCTAATGATATTTTGCCTTATGGAAATGAATTGCCGTAATTTCCCCCATATTTAAACTATGGGTTTAACAAGTATATAGTTACCTAATTAAAATATCAGCATGAGAACAATCGCCATTGCCCTGTTATGCACCCTGGAAAAAATGCGGTCGGACAGGTGAAAACTTTCGTAGCGGCCCCCCCGCGGCGTTACGGTCCTCTGCTAACAAACAAATTTGCGGGCATTCAATAATTGATTCTGTTTCAATATCTTGCTACCTGTTATGCAAACAGGTGTGTCATAATTTTTTATGCAATTTGACCGTTGATATAAAAAAAGACTTTCCTTTGCCGTTCACCCTGAGCATATAAAAATAGCGTCATAGTACAGAAGCGCCTAACTTATGGACCACGAAGAAATTCAGGAACTTATTCTCAAGGAACATTACGGTCTTCTCTCGCCTGAAGAGCAGGAGCGGCTGAATGCCCTGCTGGCTGCCAGTGAGGAGGCCCGCAGCCTGCGGGAAGAAGTGCGGAATGCGGTGCCGAAAGAAGAAGCCCTGGAGGCCATGGAGCATTTTGACGTGGAAAAGAGTTATGACCTCATCCAGCATGAGGCTGCGCTGGTACGGCAGCGGAAGCGCCGCAACATGCTGGCCGGCGCGGTAACCGTGCTGCTGCTGGTGGCCGGGGCGGCCTGGTACATATTGTCTCCCGGTGCGGCCGCCGGGCCGGAAATAGCGGCCGGGGAGGGCGGTGCGGCCGGTGTAACCCTGAAGCTGGCCAACGGCCAGCGGATAGCGCTGAATGACAGCGGCCGCCAGACCATTACCATAGATAACGCCACGTTAACCGCCAACAACCGCCAGCTGGAGTACAACGGCGAGGGAGATGGCAGCGGCTGGAATACGCTCACGGTGCCCCCCAGGCTGGACTTCCAGGTGAAGCTGGCAGACGGCACCCTGGTATGGCTCAACAGTATTTCAGAGATCAAGTTCCCCTTCCATTTTAACGAAACAAAACGCGAGGTATATATCAAGGGCGAAGCATACTTCAAGGTAGCGCCCGATGCGGGGAAGCCTTTCATTGTACACACCAGCAATACGCACATTACCGTGCTGGGCACCGAGTTCAATGTGAACGCCTATAACCAGGGTATTATCACTACATCGCTGGTAAACGGCAAAGTGGCCGTAGCGGCCGAAGAGCGCCAGGTGGAGCTGAAGCCTGGTACGGAAGCCGTGGTACGGGGAGAAGAGCAGATAAAGGTGCAGCCTTTTGACAATGACCTGATCACCTGGCGGCGGGGGGTGTATTATTTCGAGGAAAGCCCTATGCGGGAAATTGCGGCTATGGTGGAGCGCTGGTATGATGTGAAGGTGGTGATGGACAATGCGGATGTGGCGGGGAAAGTATTCCGTATCAAGCTGTTCCGCAACCGGCCTGTGCAGGAGGTGGTAGATCAGATCAATGAAACGGGGCTGGTGAAAATGTATTGGGAAAACAACGTATTGCACTGTAAATAAAGCTTAAACAGGGTTCTTTTCCCCTGATAGTTCTATAAGTACATTTAGCACATAAAAATACACCGGGCCTTTCCAGGCCTGGTATTTTTTTGTAAAAACGCCTCAAAAACAGGGTGAAGTAAACCAACTTTATTTTTTAGGTATTTTTCCACAATTGGCTGAAAGTATCGGTGGTAGCAGGTTGTAGCGGAATGTGAGCAAAAATGGCCGGACACCTGGCCAACCCTTATTAACGTTAAGTTAACAAAAAGTGAATCATCAAATTAACATATTGCAGTCGTATTTTAACAATGTCTATTTTTATTCATTGTTGTAGAAAACGGAACCATTAGACTCGTTTCTCTCGCAAGTAGCCCTCTGACAAAAATTCCAAAACAATCCCTGAGTTTATTATCGGATTAACTTCATCCGTTCAACACCCGTCATCATTTTACTAAAATCTAACCTCGTTATCAGGGTATGGAAGATGTATTTATACTGGAAGGGCTGGCCAAAAGAAAGGAAGAGGCATACAGCGCTGTGTACCGGAAATATGCGAAACTGTTATTTGCACGGGCGTACCAGATCTTGCAAGACAAGCTGGAGGCCGAAGAAATGGTACAGGATTTTTTTGTGAACCACGTGTTGCGTTTCAGCAAGTGGGAGCAGGTTACACAGCTCAAGTACTATCTGCAAAAGGGCATTCATAACCTATGCATTATTCACCTGAACAAACAAAAACGCATCAGGCGTTACCGGTCCCAGTTCTTTATGGACGAGCACGCCGCTTTCCCCAACTCAGGTGAACCGGTCACGTACCAGCCCGCTATAGAAGAATACGAAAAATCTCTCCGGGACAAAATACTCTCCACCCTCAGTTACCAGCAGCAGACCGCCATGCGGCTGGCGTATGTTGAAAAGCACTGTTACAACGATATTGCATCTATCATGAAAGTGAGCCGGAACACCGTGAAAACACACTTGCGGCTGGCCCGGAAAAATATTGAGAAGTATGAGGCTTATTTTCAGACCCTTCTCCAAATGGCTTTGGTGGTAACGTTTATTAAGTTTTAGAACGCTAAATCGTACTGAGAAAAAGTTTGAAAATTCAAAAGAATTGCCGGTTTTTTAGAGCATTTTTTAGAAAATAGTAAATTCTTTTGAAAATGTATGATAGTCTTTCACCCCGATAGACTTAGTCATTCATCTAAGACTTAGTAAATAATTTTCAGAACTAGCAAACACCTCTTCGATGATGTCTCTCTACCGCATCGCTTCCCTTCGTGGGAAATGGCTCTTTATTGCCTTTATGGCATTAACTGTACAGGTAAATGCCGCCACCAACCAGGACAGTGCCGCCCTGGTGACCCTCAAGGTCAATAACGCTCCAATGGAAGATGTTTTTCTCCGCATAGAGGCTCAGACAGGTTTTTCATTCACGTATTCTACGCAGGTGCTTGACAAGAACGAAAAGGTTTCCGTGGACTTTAAACGGGAGCAACTCGGCGATGTGCTGCGGGAGCTGCTGGGGAAGCGGAACTTGCGGTGGGTGATCAGGGGCGGGGGGATCGTGATTTTGAAGGATAGCAAGCCGGCCTCTCAAATTGAGAGAGTTTCTGCAACCGATAGCATACCGAAGATAGACGTTAGGGGGGTAGTGACGGACAAGAGCGGGAACCCGATCCCGGGGGCTACGGTTTCGCTGAAAGGGCAGAGCAGGGGGCAGAGTACGGATGGGGAGGGGAGGTTTTATTTTACGAATATGCCGATGAACGGGGTGATACAGGTTTCGTCGATTGGGTTTGAAAGTGTGCAGATGAAGATACAGGGGCAGCGGGATGTGCAGATTAAGTTGGATACTTTGATACGAGAGATCAAGGGGGTGGAGGTGGTGTCGACGGGGTACCAGGATATTCCGAAGGAGCGTGCGACGGGGAGTTTTGTTAAGATTGACAATGTAACTATTAATAGGTCCGTGTCCACCAATTTATTGGACAGACTATTGAATGTGACGAATAGTCTAAAAACTGAAGGAGGAATAGGAACGAATATTTCCATTCGTGGTTTGAGCACTATACACGCAAATATGGTTCCGCTCGTTGTTATAGATGGATTTCCATACGACGAGGGCACCGGAAAGGGCGCTGCTGCAATAGCGTTAGATAACATCAATCCTAACGATGTAGAATCAGTAACAGTTCTTAGAGACGCGGCAGCTGCATCAATATGGGGTGCCAGGTCAGGAAATGGAGTAATAGTGGTCACAACAAAGAAGGGAGCATTAAACAAAAAATTATCACTTCAATTTAATGCGAGTGTAAATGTCACGGAAAGGCCCGACCTGAAAAAATTGAACATTATTTCGTCAAAGGATGCTATTGAATATGAAAAGCAACTTTTTAATAGTGGATTCTATAATGCCTACAACGGCCCTTTTTCTCCGACGTATTCATATCCTATTGTATCGCCTGCAATAGAAATTTTACTTGCTCAGAAGCGAGGTGAGCTATCGCAAGCCGAAGCTGAGAGGCAATTGGATGGGATGGCCATGCACGACGTGCGAGACGATATAGAAAAACACCTAATGCAAACTTCAATTAATCAGCAATATAATGTTAATGTGAGCGGAGGAGGAGGAAAGAGCAGCTATTATGGATCAATTGGTTATGATAATAATAGAGGTTATCTCAAAAGGGATGCGTTAGAGAGATTTACTTTTAGAATGGAAAATTCATTCAAACCGAATGAAAAAGTCGAGATAAATACCTTTATAACATACGCACAAAGCATTTCTCAAAACAATGGATATGATTACTTGAGATATATCGCTGATGGCGGTAAGAAGGCTGCGCCATATACACCTTTTGTAGATGCTGGAGGAAGCCTTATACATACGCCTACGACGGGCACACTCAGAGCGAAATATCTAGATACTGTCAATATTCCTGGTCTCCTAGATTGGCATTACAATCCGATTGATGAATTGAATTCGGCAGATAATATAGCCAAATTATTTAATACTAGAATTGGTGGTGGTATTAAGTACAATGTTCTGCCTGGACTATCAGCAGAAGTAAGAGGGCAATATGAAAACAGCTCAATAGACAATGAGTTTTACTATAGTGAGGAAACGTTTCTTACTAGGAATCTAATAAACAGATATATGTCTAGGGATGGGATGGGCAGGGTTCAATATCCAGTTCCACGTGGAGGAATACTCGATTATGTAACTGCAACCAGGCGGATATGGAATTTGCGTGCGCAGCTGAATTTTAACAAAACATGGAGAGAACATTCGGTATTTGGTATTCTAGGTACAGAAGGAAGAGAGTTCATTTATGAATCAAATACAGGTAGAAAATATGGTTATGATCCTCAGATATTCTCTTATAATACCACAATGGATTACAAAGGACTCTATGTAAATCGGCCTATTGGAAATACGCGAATCCCCGATGGAAATGCTTTAGTTGGAACATTAAATAGATTTCTAAGCTACTACGGGAATGCTGCCTACATTTTTAGGGGAAAATACAACGCTTCTATCAGTGGGCGTATTGACGGGAGCAACTATTTTGGGGTTAAGAGCAATCAACGAAGCATACCACTATGGTCTGCTGGGTTCGCTTGGAGTTTATCCGAGGAAAAGTTTTATAGATTTCGTCTTATACCAAAGTTGAAGGTACGCGCAACATATGGATATAATGGGAACCTAAATAATAATGCGACAGCAATGCCTACTACTAATTTGCAACCTGGAGACGGAATATATAACGATGGGGCTTCTTATTCTGGATTGCGAACGCCGCCCAATCCTGGATTGACATGGGAGAAAGTTCAAACGAGCAATATTGGCATCGATTTTTCATCTAAGAATAGGAGGCTGGATGGCTCAGTTGATGTATACCAAAAGAAGGGGATAAACTTGATTGGTGTGATCCAGTCTGAACCCACAACAGGGGTTCAAAGCTATACAGGAAATTATGCGTCTATGACTGGGAAGGGAATCGATCTGATTTTAAATGCGTTAATACTGGATAAAAATATCAAATGGACTGCTGGTTTTCAGATAAGCTATAATACAGATAAGGTGACTAATTATAATGCAGGAGAGTCGGTGCTCGAGCGTGCTATAAGCTATTTAAGTGGGGGGACGCCAATTGTGGGAAAACCGTTGTATAAATTGTACGCTTATCGTTGGGGAGGGCTCGATTCAAAAACGGGTAGCCCCTTGGGTTATGTAGCTGATACTATAGCACCGTTCAATATAGTACTCAGCGGAAATAACACTTTGCCGAAAGATCTAGTTTACATAGGGGATGTAAGACCTCCCTTGTTTGGCGCTTTTATGAATTCGTGGAGTTACCATGGTATTTCAGTTTCAATGAATATAGCTTATAAGTTCGGATCCTATTTTAGGAGGTCCTCGATAAACTACAGTAGCTTATTGACTAACTGGGGAGGGCACTCCGATTATGCCTTAAGATGGAAGAAGCCTGGCGATGAGAAAAAGACTAATGTTCCAGCTATACCCAGTACTCCAAACAACTATTATAATTTTTATGGAATGTCAGAAGTTTTAATTGAACGTGGCGATTTTATTCGACTGCAAGACATCCGGTTAGCCTATAGCGTTTATAGAAAGTATGATAACAAACTTCCGTTTTCATCTGCGGATGTTTACCTATATGCAAGTAACCTTGGAATAATATGGAAAGCCAACAAAATTGATATTGACCCCGAGAATTACATGCGCCCTAGGCAGAGAAGTATAGCTATAGGATTAAACGTTAAATTGTAGCAGCGCAGCTTCATTTTAATAGGTATATCTATCTTAAATATAGAGTATGAAACTAAAACGAATAAATATTATATTCTTTGTTGCATTAATGTTGTCGTCTTGTGCAAAGGAGTGGCTGGATATTAAATCTGATAAATCTTTGACAGTGCCCTTAAAGGTTGCTGATTTTCAAGCTTTACTAGATAATTCCAGTGTTTTGAATGTTGTATCAACGGTTTTTCAAGGAGAGATAGCAGCTGACGGTCATTATTATACTGATAATGATTGGAATGCTTATATGGGTACAACTTATCAAAATGCATACACTTGGACCAATGAAGTGGATGGCTATGTAAATGATTGGAATGCTCCTTATAATGCAATTTTAACTTTGAACGTAGTGTTAGATGGAGCAAGGAAGATTAAAGACGAGCCAGGTGCCGATGATGTAATCGCTCAGGCGCTATTCCAGCGCTCAAGATTATATTTTGATTTGGTCCAAACATTCAGCCCAGTATATAGGCAAGCGACTGCTGATGCTGTACTTAGCGTGCCACTTCGTCTAACAACTGACATTACTCAGCCATCTGTGCATTCCAGCCTTTCAGAAGTATATGCACAAATAATTGGAGATTTGAAACAAGCTGCTTTTCAGCTTCCAATTGATCCACTTTATGTTACCCGAGCCTCTCAGCCGGCTTGCTTTGCATTAATTTCTCGTGTATACCTTTCAATGCAAAAGTATGATAGCGCCCTGCATTATGCTAGCAAATGTATGGATCTGAAGAACCAGCTTATTGACTATAATACGATACCTACATCCAGCCAATTTATAGGGGTTAATAAAGAAGTCTTGTTTTTTAATTATTATGTTCCAATGCCTATTTTGGTAACTGATTATTTGATAGATTCAAGTTTTTTTTCTTTGTATGAGAAAGATGATTTGAGAAAGCAGACTTTTTTTCAAGTTAATGGAAGTCGGATACAGTTTAAGGGTACATATGGAAATAGTGCGACAGACGTTTTTGCTGGTCTTGCATTAGATGAGGTTTATCTTACTAGAAGTGAGTGTTTGGCTCGATTGGGACAAGTAGATTTGTCTATGAATACCTTAAATATATTACTTGAAACTAGGTGGAAGAAAGTAAATGGGACTTCAACTTTTACCGCAAAAGTAGCTAGTAACCAAAAACAAGCGCTTGAGATCATTCTTCAGGAGCGCAGAAAACAATTGATCCTTAGAAATGTTAGATGGATGGATCTTAGAAGACTAAATTTAGAGCCAGAAACAGCCGTTACTATTATAAGAAAGGTCAAAGGGGTAAGTTATACATTGGATCCGCAAAGTTACAGGTATGTTTTCCCTATTCCCAATGAGATTATACAAGTTACGAATTTGCAACAAAATATGGGATGGGAGCATTAGACATATCGTTAGCTTTTTAATAGAAATAATACCCGACGGAGGAGCTGTCGGGTATTATTTAACGATATGTTATGCTGTTCTATTGAATTTTGCAATAAACAGTTGAAACTGCCCATTTACGAGCGGGGTCACCACCAGGTCCATCTAAGTCAACTAAAGGGATTTCATCAAAGTTCGGAGTACTAGGATCGGTAACTTCGACGAAAGTGGCGCAGCAGAAAATGTTGGATTGCTCAACGCAAGCGATGGAAGGCTCTATGGTCGGAGCCACTGCCAAATACGGATCTGTAAGTATTTGTGATTTTGCCGCATTGCATGAAAGTGGATCTAAGGAAACCAGTGAAGGAGAAACTGGTGCTGCATCTGTAACGTCTACAGCCCTATAGCAGTTGGCTACAATAGCTTTCCCCGAAAAATTTGCCTTAGTGGCTACAGTGAGCCCAAGTGCGACAATTGCAACAACAGCTGCAAAGCTAATTTTTACGTGTTTCATTTTAAAAGTTTTTGTGTGAATAATGGTTTAATTCCCTGTTTTTGCAAGACAGGTAAACTTGTTTGTTGTACAACAAGAAATTGTGGGTAAGGGATAATATTGTTTTGAAATATGAGTATAGTGGATTACTTATTTAGATACTATAAAGACACCTAAGGGTTTCTTTTTTGAAGATATATACCGATAGCAGCCAAAAGAGTTAAAAATATATTCAATATTAGGTGTTGAGGCCAAGTCAAGTCGGAAATTATTCCACCACAACTGCAAGGAAGATTGGGTTCAAATTTCATCAGATAAGCGACATATGCTGTAAATACAAACATTAAAATAAAAGATGAATATAAACCGACAAGCCGTAGAGTTTTTGTTAGAAGTAGTATTGCGATAGCTACCTCTAGTAAAGGAATGAAAAGTGAAATAAATCTTGCATGTTGTTTAAAAATAGAGGAGTTAAATAGCTGGATTCTAAAGGATGTTAGATCTAGTAATTTGCTAACCCCAACATAAATCCAAAGCAGAAGAAAAATTGCGATTATCGACTCAAGCGTAAGCCTTTTTAACCTAAAATTGGTATGCTGACTGGAAACGTCTAAAGTTTTCTGCTTCATTATGATAATAGTGATTTTAACCTTTTTGGGAAGGCTGGGTTTAATTTTATTTTCTAACGACAGGGCTATTGAATATTTAGATAAATGCCTTAAGCTTAATTGTAATTTTATTGTTTGATATCAAAGCTACGCTCTGGAACTGTAAATACATGGCAGTGGAAAAAAAATATAAAAATTTATTGTCTTACTATAGCATAGCTAGGATATCAATAGCAGATGCTTTTGATTTTGTTGTTTTAACAAATGTTGTTGTGCTGTAATGTGAAGTGGCTATATTTTACCGGAATGGTTGATTTTCCAATGGTTTTGTGGAGTGAAGGTTACATTAATGGTGATATTATTTTAGCCGGGTAGTATTACAGCGTCAGGATTGTTAGAGATTAAGTTTCAGTCTATCATTAAAGATAATAGATAGCTGCGCTAGTGTTCGGTTCCAGTTGTGCGTGGGTTTATTCCATTTCGCACATATATTCTCCTGGTCCAGGAATAGGATTTTTATCAGGGCGCCTTCCGACTGGAAGGCGCCTTTTGATTTGGTGACAGCCCGTAGTTGCCGATGAAAGTCTTCGATGATATTGGGTGTGTACATGATCCTGCGTACATCCTTGTTATATTAAAAGTAGCTACTTAGGCTGGGCCGGTTCTTTCTCGAGGATTCGATAACTTTGGGATAGCGCTGTCCCCAATTGGCTCCAGCTGACTTAGGTTAAGCTCGGCCTGTTCCGCTGTTGCTGCCCGGCAGACGCTCTGAAGGTCCTTCATAAAAGGTTTTACATCCTTGTAGGAAAGGTACTTTTGAGAGTTGTGGGCCTGGTGAACTATACATAACTGAACTTCGGTTTGCAGAAAGATACTCTCTATGGCGTCAGCCAGGCGCCGGAGATTGTCTATACAGGCGATGAAAATATCCTGCAATCCACGGTTCTGCAAGCCGGTCAGTACCTGCAGCCAGAATTTTGTACCTTCGTTCTCGCCTACATACATTCCCAATAACTCCTTATAACCCCTCCTGGTTGAGACCGACAATACAATATACGGCGCGGCTGATAACGCGTCTTTCGTGGGAAACTTTGCAATGACTGGCATCTAGCCACACAAAAGAATAAACCCGTTCCATCGGGCGGCTACGCCACTCCTGGACCAGGTGCAGGATCTTTCGGTAACGCGGCTGATGGTGATCGTAGAGGCCTCCACACCATACATATCCATCAAATGATGGCGAATGTCGCTGTAACTGGCTCCCGGGCGTGTAAGGCGATGATTTGGCGGTCAAGGTCAACCCCGAGGGTCTTGTGCCGCTTGGCAATGAGCTCAGCCTCAAATCTACTATTACGGTCTCTCGGCCGGTCAATATCCACAGACCCGATGGGCGTTTTAACCTGCTTTCGACCTTTGCGATTCTTTCTGTTGCAACTTGCCCTCATCTTCGATGTGAGCTTCCAGTTCGCCTTCTAAAGCCCCTTCCCAGGAACTCTTTTAATAACGGAGCAAGGACCCCGTCCTTACTAAGAAGCATGTCGCCCTTCTTCAAACGGTTCGCTGCCTGCTTCTTAAATGCTTCAAAATCGAATAGTTCTTTGTCCATATTGTCAGTTTAAAGTTATGCAACTTCTAACTGACACGCTTTATGAAACAGTCTCTTTGGCCGAGACATTATATCGTTATGAATTAACTGGATTTATCATCAGTAGCTTCAAATTTGTACATGCCTTGATCTGTTCTTCAATATCGCTTATACTCATCCTTTTGGCATACAGCGATACGATCAGTTCCTAAACCCCTTCTCTGCAATCTCGGACTCGAGATGACTGGACTTAATTTTCTTCCTGCTGTACCCATAACGCGGGCATAATCATTGTGTTATGGTATTTGCATTTATACATTCTTCCAGAACAAGGCATTCTATTTCTCTTTGAGCTTTTGTTAGGAGTAGACCATTTTCTTTTAGCTCTTTGTTAATTTCGCTAATACTATTGTCCTTGAACGTGAGATCTATATTGATGTTTCCCTTTATGTTTGTTTCATCAATAACTCTTATGTAGGGCCTGCTGGAGGTGTTTTCATTAATTTTTATTTCTAGCGTTTTAGCTAAGGATTTAGTATCATTATTTTGAATGTAAATTCCATTTTTAGTATCTTCTAGTACAGGTTTTTCCGTTTCAGGCATATATATACGTCTTGTATTTGAGTTCATGCTCTTTAATACTAGCACTTCTTGAGCTATTTTTTTTCTAGTGCCTACTATTCCTACCTTTTCTGCTATGTCTTTCTTCATGCAAGAAAGTATTTGAGCGCTGTTAAAAAAGTATTTTCCTGCCTCTAGACGTAAAATATATGTATATGTATTTTCATGTGACCATCTCTCCCTGTCGTCAAATTTTATGGGCAATATAAGGTGTTGTAGATTGCTGTTTTTAGTCAGAATATTTCGTTCGTCATTAAATGAATATGCAAAACTTACTATTGATAATATGCTTCCGTCTATTATATCTAATCCTACACCTTCATTTCTATTATGATAGAATTTCGTAGTTGGTCTATATTCTATTTTTTGTTCTTTTTTGAAAATGGATCGATACCGAATTGAGTCGTTATTTTTATAATTTGCAAGTTCTGGATATCTTATTTCATTTATTGTGTCTAAACTTTTTATTCTATAGTCGTGGCTTATAGGATTATTGGAAATGAACGTTTCAATGCTTTGTTCAGTTACGCTAGTCCCTTTTGATGCGGCTACAAGAACGCCATATTCATTGAACCAGGCTACAAACGGAACAGCTGGTGGTGATATCAAATTAAATAAAACTGTATCTCCTACAATAAATGGTAATTTTGACTGCTTAAGTATTTTTGAATTTTTTTTTAGCCTAATGTATTCTTCTTCTGTATTATTTGTTAATGTGAGTATTGTGATATCATTGGCGAATTTTTGTTGTAGCTCTTCTAACTTTGGAAAGGAGGCAATACATGAGGTGCACCACTTGTTCCATAAATCCAATATTACCTTTTTCCCTTTTAGATCTGATGTTTTTATTTGAGCATACTGGTAATTTAGCACGCGATTGAGGACAATGTCTGGTATAGTGTCTCCCACTTCAAGAACTTTGTTTCTTTGGGTAGATTGTGATTTGAGATCATTACTAATGATAGCAAAAGTTGCTGCAATGATGATTGTTTTTATGCCTAGTTTTGTCTCTACCATATTGTGTAATTCTTAATTCTTTTTTACAGATGATCATTGTTGTATGAGCTCTGCAATTGTTTGATATAAATTCAGATCTGTTATTGGTAAGTTATTTTGATTTGTTTGGGTAACTGTTTTGGAGATATATGTAGACCTTATTATTTTACCATTTTTATCTACAAGTATGTATGCGGGTATTGCAGAAAGACCAAATATATATTTATTTGCTTCTTGAACATTATCAAGTCCATGAACCCATTTTGTACTATCAATTTTGACAGCTTCTTGCCATTTTTCTTTATTTTTGTCAATTGATATTCCTAATATGTTGAAACCTTTTGGATGGAAATCTTCATAAGCTTTTTTTAATAAAGGAATAGCAGAACGACAGGGGGCACACCAGCTTGCCCAAAAATCGATTAATGTATACTGACTATTTTTTGCGATATCTAGTATTGAGCGCTTTGAGCCATTGGTATCGGTGATAGTGAAATCCTGTATATATGTAATATCATTAGATGTGTCATTCCAATTGCTACTTTTGCTTCCCTTAATGTTGTTATGTAGTAGTTCCCCGTAATGGCTTGCCTTCGCTTTTTCGGTTAAGCCGGAATATAGAATAGAAATTTCTTCAGATGACAATAGCCCAGAAATGCGAGTCAACAAATGTGGGGCGTATAGCGAATTTGGATTGTGAAGGACGAATTTTTTATACTCAAGTAGTTTTTCTTCTTTCGTTAGTGATGAATCAGATATTTTCATCATTTTCTTATACTCGAGGTGTTCGGCAGAGCCTGACAACTCTAGTTTGGGCCAAGTTTTTAGTGTACCAGTTAGCTCCATGTTCTTATTTGTTAACCAGAGTGCCTCACTGCCCTTATTAGTAATAGATGTATCAAGTTTTAAGAAATAGTAGTTTGCCTGGCCATCTATATGGCCAATGAAAAGAAAGCTTTCTCCTTGGCTTGTTGCTATTGCTAAGGTGTCAGTATCCTGAACAAGATAGAGTTTTGAATTAGTTGGGAGATCTACTATCCTTCCCTTCAAAGTAAATCCCCCCGGCTGCTGAGCAATACAGACCGGAGTGCAACACAGCAGTATTGCTGACATAAACAAGAGCAAAAAATGCATGGTGAAGTGTTAAATAGATTTTATTTGGTCGCCTGTCATTTTGGCATTTTGCCTTTTCGGCTATGCTGTTATTCAATCAAAAATGACTGTGCTTCCATTAAAGTTACCCATGTAAGATTCGGAATAGTGCTATATAGGGTGAAGGATTTTTTTTTTTTTGCTTATCAAGAGAAAAAGAGTTCGACAAATTCTTGGCAATTCCTTAGATGTAGTATTTTAGATTATCGATGTAATAAAGGTGCTTGCAGGGATTCTTGTATATTTGTTATTACCGTATGAACAAACACCACCTCATCCTCCTGACCGCCCTTATATTAACCATCATCGCCCTCTGCCGGTGCCAAACCCGTCCGCCCAAACCTGCAGACCCCCGCGGCCCCCAATTTGCCGCCGCCCCCACATGCATCTCCTGCCACAAAGAGATCTGCGAGTCCTATGCGCAAACCGCCCACGCCAATACATCATCGCTAAAGCCCCCCGCCACCGCGGCCAACAACACCTTCCATTTCGGGAACAACATGGTGCTAAAGATCGAAAAAGAAGACACCACGCTCTACCAGGCCGCCTACACCAACGGCCACCAAACAGAAAAACAGCCCTTCGATGTTACCATCGGCTCCGGTAGAAAGGCACAAACATATTTGTATTGGAAGGAGGGGCAGTACTTCCAGCTCCCTATTTCCTGGTTTGTACCGGCCAAAAGCTGGGCTAACAGCCCTGGTTTTCCGGCAGATCATCCCAAATTTGACCGCGTGGTTCCCAGCACCTGCTTCGGCTGCCACAGCTCCGCCGTATCCGTAAAAGATGAAATAACCGGTGTACAAAAGGTAGAAAAGTTCGAAAAGAGGGAAATGATAGCCGGTATAGATTGCCAGCGCTGCCATGGCCCCGCCGCGGAACACGTAAATTACCACACCGCGCACCCGGAGGTAAAGGAAGCCCGCTATATGGTCACCATAGACACCCTGCACAACATACGCCAGCTGGATATGTGCGCCCTCTGCCATTCCGGCCTCCGGCCTTTCCAAAAGTCGCCCTTCCAGTTCAAACCGGGCAATGCCCTGGCGGAGTACCTGCTGCCCACCGTTCCCTTCCCGCAGAAACCCTCGGAAATGGACGTGCATGGCAACCAGTACCAGTTACTGGCCGCCAGCCAGTGTTTCATACAAAGCGGGCAAACCATGAACTGCTCCTCCTGCCATAACCCGCATGTGACGGAGCGCACAGACATGCAGCTGTTCTCGCAACGCTGTATGAGCTGCCATCAGCCGGAGAGCCACAACTTCTGCACAAACAGGGAGCTGCCGGTCAAAACCCTGCAGCAGAACTGTATAGATTGCCACATGCCTGCGCTCCCCTCCAGCTCCATTACCCTGTTGACCAACGGCCAGAAAAGCCCCACGCCGGATTCCATCCGTACGCACCTCATTGCGGTCTACAACAAATTACCGTAACCGGCTCACCCAACCGCTCCAAGTAATCATCCCGCCGGCCACATTGACCGGATTTTGCTAGCTTTATTGCTGATATGTACCGATTCTTATGCATGCTGCTGCTGGCCTGCCTGGCTGGCGCCTCCCTGTACGGGGCGGACAAGGAAAAGGCGGACCGGTGCCAGCACTTCATTCAGCAGGGCAACCGCCTGTTGTGGCGTTATGAGCCTACCCAGGCCTGGGAGCAGTACCACCAGGCACGCCTCATTGCCCTGGAGCTGGAAGACGATTACCTGTATGCGCACGCCCTGCAGGGCCTCGGGCAGGCCATCTGGTATACGGGCAGGTTTCACGAAGCGGCAGACACCGTAAGGCTGGCCGTAAAGTACTTCCGCCGCGCCCGCGCTAAAATGGACCAGGCCACGGCCCTCCGTATTTTGAGCAATATTTATGACGACATAGGAGATTACGAGTCTGCCTTCAAAACCACTACGGAAGGGTTGGAGCTGTACAAAGGCAGCAAAAATAACTTCAACTACGTGCTCTCCCTCACGCAAATGGGCGCCCTCTACCGCAGCATGGGAGATTTTGAAACGGCTCTGGCCTACTACCGCAAAGCGGAGCAGTTAGGCCCCACCCGGGCGGAGTACCCCTACCGGGAGCTGTACCACCGTATGGGCGAGCTGTATGCAGCCATGGGGCATACCAAAGAGGCAAAAGAATTTTATGCAAGGGCGCTGGAGGGCAATGCCGGCCGCAAGCTGGTACGCATGCGCCTGGGCAACCTCTACCTCCAGGAAAAGAATTACGACCTGGCTTTCCGTTACTTTGACTCCCTGCACAAAGAAGCCCGCCGCATTACAGACATCAACATCATCATTGGCAGCATGCTGGGCCTGGGCAGGGTATACCTGGTACGCCATCAGCTGGATAGTGCGCTTAAAATGGCTTACGGCTCCCTGGAGCATTCTTCCCAGGGCGGCGCCCGCCAGCCGCGCCAGCAGGCTTATGAGCTGCTGGCCGCCATTTATGAAGAAAAGGGAGAAGATGGCAAGGCCCTGGCCTACCATAAGCAGCAGGAAGCGCTGAAAGACTCCATTATCACGGATAACTTCAGGCGGAAAATGTTCAGCTTCCGGCAGGAGGCGGAGGCCGAGCGGCTCAAAGGCCAGCGCAATGTGCTGGTGCTCTGCATTGCGGGGGTATGTATACTGGCCCTCTTTGCCTTTTTCATTATCAGCCTGCGGTACAAAAACGAAAACCTGAGCCTGCAGCAAAGGGCGGCGGAGCTGGAAATGAAATCGCTCCGGGCACAGATGAACCCGCATTTTATCTTCAACTGCCTCAGCTCCATCAACCACTTTATCCTCAATGAGGAGAGTGACAAGGCGTCTGAATACCTCACCCGCTTTTCCCGCCTCATCCGCACTGTGCTGGTGAACGCGGGCAAAACCACCATCACCCTGGAGGAGGAGCTGGATATGCTGCGCCTGTACCTCAACATGGAGCAGTTGCGGTTCAAAGAGGCGTTCGATTATTCCATTGAATTTGAACCGGGCGTAGAGCCGTCCATGATATTTGTGCCGTCTTTTATTTTGCAGCCCTTCTGCGAAAACGCCATCTGGCACGGGCTGCTGCATAAAGACGGGAAAGGAAGGCTGAATATCCATTTCAGCATGAAGAACGATGTACTGGTATGCATCATAAAAGACAATGGCATTGGCCGCGAAAGGGCGGCCTCCTATAAGTCCGCCCCGGTAGAAAAAGTGGCGTCCTTCGGTAACCGGCTCAGCGCGGAAAGGCTGGCGCTGTTTAATGACGACCAGTCCGGTGCCTCCTTCATAACAGAAGATATCAGGGACAATAAGGGAGACATAGCGGGAACTTCGGTAATTTTAAAGATCAAAAACAAACAGGTACATGATTAATGCGGTGATCGTAGATGATGAACACTATGCTTCCCAGGCCCTGGTTACCTTGCTCAAAAAACACTGTCCTGATGTGGCGGTAATGGCCGTGTGCAACAACGCCAAGGAGGCCGTGAAGATCATCCGGGACCTGCGGCCCCAACTGGTGTTCCTGGATGTGGAGATGCCCTGGCTCAACGGCTTTGAGGTGCTGGAAATGCTGCACCCGGTGTTGTTCGACTGCATTTTTACCACCAGCTATGACCAGTATGCCATCAAGGCCATCCGCTTCAGCGCGCTGGATTACCTGCTGAAACCGGTAGACCCGCAGGAGCTGAAAGCGGCGGTGGCGCGCGTGTCTGAAAAAAGACCGGGCTCCCTGCAGCAGCAGATGGAGCTGTTGCTCTCCCGTCTGCAGCCTGCTACGGTAGACCGTATTGCCCTGCCCACGCTGGAGGGCCTGCAGATCATACCGGTAAATTCCATCTTGTATTGCAGCTCCAGCAGCAACTACACCATTTTCAACCTCACCGGCAACCAGAAGCTCATTATTTCCCGCACCCTGAAAGAGATAGAGGAAATGCTGGAAGAGCACCAGTTCCTCCGTGTGCACCATTCTTATCTTGTGAACCTGAAAGAGGTGCGCAAATACAACAGGGGAGAAGGCGGCAGCCTGCTCATGAGCGATGGCGCCAGCATAGATGTATCCCGCTCCCGCAAGGAAATGCTCCTGAAAAAGCTGCAGCCGGGCAAATAGGCAGGCAACGGCTCATCCGTTCCCGTCAACTGCTCAATGCTTGTTGGCCCCACCTGCCGCCTGCCATAGTTTTACGGTATGAAAGCTGCCTGCACCGTTTTTGCCGCCTGTTTATACCTGGCCTGCGCCCCGGAAGCGGCCGCGCAGCGGAAAGACACGGTCAGAACGCTGAAGGAAGTGAACATATCTGCCCGCCGCCCCATGGTGACCCGCAAGGCAGACCGTTACATCATCAACATAGAGAACAGCGCGCTGGCCAACGGGTATGACGGGCTGGACGTGCTGCGCAAATCCCCCGGCCTCTGGGTAAGCCCGGACGGCGGCATACGCATTGGCGGCACGCAATCTGTTATGGTGATGATCAACGACGTGGTGCAGCGTATGTCTGGCCCGGAGCTGGCGGAATATCTTAAAACGCTCCGCTCGGAAGATATTGCCAGAATAGAAGTAATTGCCAATCCCCCCGCCGAGTTTGAAGCAGCCTCCTCCGGCGGCATTATTCACATCATCCTGAAAAAAGGCCGCCAGCAAGGTATCACAGGTACCGCATCCGCACAGTACAAACAACAGGGCAAAAAGCCGTATGCGGGCGCTGGTCTCTCTGTAGATTACAAGCTGAAGAAGCTGTATGTTTTCGGCGGCTTCAACTATGTGCGGGACAACAGCTTCTACACCGGCTACACGGCTACGGATTATGCAGACAAAAGCAGCATCTACTATTACAATGAGCGGGATAATAACAACCGCCGCGCCCAGTACCGCGGCGGGGTGGTATATGATATCTCCGCCGCCCACAGCCTCACCCTGCAGCACAATGGCAGCAGCAGCCGCCTCTTTCAGCGTTTTTATTCTGATATAGATTACAACCGGCCAGACCAGCCCGCCACCGGCAACGCCTTTACGGAATGGGTCAGAACGCCGCGCTTTGGCAGCTCCACCCTCAGCTATGCCTGGAATATGGACAGCCTGGGCTCTTCGCTCAAGGTGATTGCCGATTACTCCCAGGCAGATAAGGAAGAGACCAATACCCTCGTGTCCCGCTACTCGGATACCGCGCTGAGCGGCGGCCTCCGCACGGCCACGCCCAGCGGTACGGACATGTACAGCGCCCAGGCGGATTATACCAGGGCCTTTCGCAACAAGTCCGGGGTGAGGGCCGGGCTCAAATATGTGACAATAGACCGCCATAATACCATCCTGGCCGAAGACCGCGCCGGTACCGGCTGGGCAAAAAACAGCGGCGCCAGCGATGATTTCCGGTACCGGGAGCAGTTGCTGATGTTTTACGGTGCTTACGAAAGGCGGATCAACAAGACCAGCATCAAGGCCGGCCTGCGGGGAGAGCAAACCTGGTCCCGCGGCCACTCGCTTATTACGGGAGAGACCATTTCGCGCAACTATTTTGGATGGTTCCCGTCTTTATTTGTAGATCATACCCTGCAGGAGCAGGAAGGCAACTCCGTTCACCTCAACTATTCAAGACGGGTGCGGCGGCCGGCCTATAATGATCTGAACCCCTACCGCCTGCAGGTCAATGACTTTGCGGTGCTGGTGGGGAACCCGAATTTGCAACCCCAATACACACATAGTATACAGGCAGGTTATACCTGGCACCGGGAGTACACGGCAGACCTATATGTTAAAGCTACCACTAACTATATAGCGCAAACTGCCCGCACTTTGCAGGAACGTGTAATTGAGCACATGTCAAAGAACTACCCGGGTCATACCGAGGTAGGGTTGTCTTTGAGCGCGCCTTTTACCATTCTCAAAAACTGGCGCGCGGATAACGGCTTGTTGCTATATTTTGCTACCACGGAAATAGATGAGGTACGGATCTCCCGTACCTCTATTTCTCTCAAAACCATGCATACCTATACCTGGCAAAAGGTAGCGGACTTTGACCTGTACGCGGAGTACAATTCGCCTTTTACAAGGGATAATTCCCGCATGGCCCATATCTTTTATGTAGACCTGGGCATGTCCCGCCGCATCCTGCAAAACAAGGCCCGTGTGCGCCTCAGCATAACGGACATCTTCAACACCTTTGCGGAAAGGTCTTTTACAGAACTGGCCGGTACCACCATGGATTTTTACCAGAAAAGGCCCACCCGTACGGCCGCCCTCTCTTTTATGTGGAGCTTCAGCGCGGGCAAGGCGTTCACCAAAAAGCGGATAGACGCCAATAATTCTGACGAAAAAAGCAGGATGAACTGACCGCGGGCGGCGCGGTACTAATGATCGCGGTTAGGCTGCAGGGCGGGCCGCACGGTTTGCCGCACAAATTGCCGGGGGCTGACGGACTTTATTTTCCTGAATTGTTTGTTGAAATGAGACAGGCTGTCAAACCCGCACTCCGCGGCAATGTTGGAAATGCGCAGGTCTTCTTCATATAACAGCTTGCAGGCATAGGCAATGCGGATCTCGTTCACGTATTGTATGAAAGACTTGTTCGTTCTTTTCTTGAAAAAACGGCAGAACGAAGTGGGCGTCATAAACACCTCTGCCGCCATTTGCTCTACGGATAATTGTTTCCTGAAATTGGCCATGGCGTATTTCTGCACAAAGCTGATCCGGTTATCGTGGTCTTCATGCACGCTGTTCACAAAGTTGTTGCTGGATATGTAATACAGTTCCTTGGCATTGCTCATGATGTTGAGGATAGACAGCAGCAGCCCGATCCTTTCAATGCCTGTTGTTTGCAGCAACTGGTTGAGCTTCAGTTTCACCGTCCGGATAACGTCCGGGTCTTTTACCGTGATGCCCCGCAGCGATTGCTCCAGGAAATCATTGATAGTGGCCATCTCGGGAATATTGCAGAACACGTGGCCGAAAATGTTCATCCTGAAATGCACCGCCATGGAGTGAGATGACATGTCTGGCTGCTCCGTCATGCTGCTGCGCCACTCATGCGGGATGTTGGGCCCCAGCAGCACAAGGGAGTTGTTATCATAGTCCAGCACCGCGTCCCCGATCAGCAAAGTGCCCCTGCCGCGGTTGATGAACGTGATCTCGTATTCAGGGTGGTAATGCCAGGGATTATGCATGTATGGCCGGGCATTTCTCCAGGCCTTGAAAGATTCGTTCACTACTTCCACATGCCGCATTAATACTGGTTTCATAACGCTTTTTTTAAAGTCACTACATTTTGTAATTTACCTAAAATTATCGCATAAGGGATAATATCGGAGCATTTTTAGATATTTTTGGTGGAGTACTGCGGTCAATTTTTCTCCAATTTTGAACTGTCAACCAATTCCTGTTCTTAGCCTTTACGACATGAGAAAAATTCTACCTTGCTTAGTACTTTTTCTTCATTATTACGTTGGTAATGCAGTACTTGCACAGGCGCCAAACATCAGCTATTCACCGGCTTCGGCGGTGTTCCTGAAAAGCCAGGCCATCAGTCCGCTGACACCTTCCAACAGCGGCGGGTCAGTACCCGCTACCGTGTACGGGCAAACTTCCACACTGGCCGGCAGCGGTACGCCCGGCGATGCGGACGGCACCGGCGCCGCCGCTCTTTTTAATTTCCCTTCCGGTATAGATATAGATGCGTCAGGGAATGTTTACGTGGCGGATTTCAAGAGCTTCCGGATCAGGAAGGCTACTCCCGCGGGCGTGGTAACCACCCTGGCGGGCTCAGACAGCGGTTATGTAAATGGTACCGGCGCGGCCGCAAAATTTTCGGGGCCGTATGACCTGGCCGTGGATGGCGCCGGGAACGTTTTTGTAGCAGACCGGTATAATCACGTGGTGCGCAAGATCACTGCCGCGGGCGTGGTCACCACGCTGGCCGGCAGCGGAACCGCCGGTTCCGCGGATGGTACCGGCACGGGTGCCAGCTTCAATGAGCCGGCCGGCGTTGCGGTAGATGGCAGCGGCAATGTTTTTGTAAGCGACCTGAGGAATCATAAGATAAGAAAGATCACCGCCGCCGGTGTGGTAACCACCCTGGCCGGCAGCGGCACGGCCGGTTTTGCCGATGGTACGGGTACTGCCGCCAGGTTCAATTTCCCCATCGGCATAACAATAGATGGTGCGGGGAATATATTTGTGGCGGACAGGACCAACCAGCGTATCCGCAAGATCACGCCGGCGGGCGTTGTTACCACTTACGCCGGCGTAGCGTCTGCCGGTGCGGACGATGGGGCGGGAACGGCCGCCAAGTTCAACAACCCCATTGGGGTGGCCGCGGACGCACAGGGAAATATTTTTGTAACGGATTTTTCCGGCCAGAAGATCAGGAAGATCACGCCAGACCAGAAGGTGACCACCGTAACCGGCTGCGGTTGCCCGGGCCTGGAGAACGGCACAAACCCGGACTCGGTGGCGTTCCGCAATCCCCTGGGCATTGCGGTAGCGGCTAACGGTTACCTGTTTACCGGGGATTTTGCCAACCATGTGATCCGCAAAACCGCTTTTACCGGGTATTCCATCAGCGCCCGGCTGCCTGAAGGCCTTACGTTTAATAGCGCCACCGGCGTGATCAGCGGCACGCCTGCTGAAAATTCACCGGCGGCCAATTATGTGATAACGGCCGGCAACCCAAGCGGGTCAGATGCTTTTACGCTCAACATCAGCGTGGTAGATACCAATGTTCCTAAAATAGCCTATGCTACCCCGCACGTATTTCGCCAGGCGGTCACCATTTCCACGCTGCTCCCTGTGAGCCGCGGCGGAACGGTACCGTCTACCGGAGATGTGGCGGTCAGCCTGCTGGCCGGCGGCGGGGCTTCCGGCGCAACAGATGGTACGGGCAGCGGGGCGCTGTTCAGCAAGCCGTACGGCGTAGCGGTAGACGTGAACGGTACGGTGTACGTGGCGGACCGCGCGAACCACAAGATCAGGAAGATCACGGCTGCCGGCGTGGTGACCACGCTGGCGGGCAGCGGCGTAGCCGGTGCGGCGGATGGTACGGGCGTGGGTGCAACTTTCAACGAACCTTCGGGTATTACCCTCTCGCCAGACGGGCACTTGTATGTGTCAGATCTGCAGAACCACAAAGTACGGCGGGTAACCACCGCCGGGGTGGTGACTACCATAGCGGGCAGCGGAACCCTGGGTTTTGCGGACGGTACCGGCGCCGCGGCCAGTTTTAATTATCCGATAGGTATTACGGCAGATGCCGCTGGCAACCTGTACGTGGCAGACCGTTACAATCACCGCATCCGCAAGGTAACGCCGGCAGGCGTGGTAACCACTTTTGCGGGCAGCGGCGCGGCGGGCTCCACCAATGCCACAGGCACTGCCGCCAGCTTCAACAATCCTGTAGGCGTCTGCATATCGCCGGATGGAACATTGTATGTGGGAGACTACGGCAATCATTTGGTGCGCAAGATCACCACCGCAGGTGTAGTGACCACGCTGGCAGGCAGCGGCAGCGCCGGCTCCGCTAACGGCACGGGTACCGCCGCCAGCTTCAACAACCCCTTCGGTGTCAGCACAGACCTGGGCGGCAATGTATACGTAGGGGACTACAGCAATCACAAGATCAGGAAGATCACGCCAGCCGGTGTGGTAACCACACTGGCGGGCACTGGCAGTGCCGGCTCGGCCAACGGTACGGGCGCCGCCGCCAGCTTCAACAACCCCGCGGGGGTGGCGGCTGATGCGGTAGGGTATGTGTATGTGGCTGATTTTCTCAACAACAGGGTCCGCAAGATCATTCCCACAGCAGGGTATATACTGCACCCGGCACTGCCGGGCGGCCTCACGTTCAACCCGCTTACCGGTGCAATATCCGGAACGCCTTATGCCGTGAGCCCACCGGTTGAATATACCGTAGCCGCCTTCAACAGCGCGGGGTACGATGTGGATACCATGCGCATAGAAGTGCTGGCGGCGCAGCCTCCGAGCATTGCATATATCAACCCTGCGGAGCTGCCGGAAGGAGAACCGGTAACCATACTGAGCCCCATCAACGGCGGCGGCATGGTGCCTGCTGAAGTATATGGCGCTGCCAGCCTGCTGGCCGGCGGCGGGGCTGCCGGTTCAACAGACGGTACGGGCAGCGGGGCGCTGTTCAGCAAGCCGTACGGCGTAGCGGTAGACGTGAACGGTACGGTGTACGTGGCAGACCGCGTGAACCACAAGATCAGGAAGGTCACGGCTGCCGGCGTGGTGACCACGCTGGCGGGCAGCGGCGTAGCCGGTGCGGCGGATGGTACGGGCGCGGGTGCAACTTTCAACGAACCTTCGGGTATTACCCTCTCGCCAGACGGGCACTTGTATGTGTCAGATCTGCAGAACCACAAAGTACGGCGGGTAACCACCGCCGGGGTGGTGACTACCATAGCGGGCAGCGGAACCCTGGGTTTTGCGGACGGTACCGGCGCCGCGGCCAGCTTTAATTACCCGATAGGTATTACGGCGGATGCCGCTGGCAACCTGTACGTGGCAGACCGTTACAATCACCGCATCCGGAAGGTAACACCGGCGGGTGTGGTAACCACGTTTGCGGGCAGCGGCGCGGCGGGCTCCACCAATGCCACAGGCACTGCCGCCAGCTTCAACAATCCTGTAGGCGTCTGCATAGCGCCGGATGGAACATTGTATGTGGGAGACTACGGCAATCATTTGGTACGCAAGATCACCACCGCGGGCGTAGTGACCACGCTGGCAGGCAGCGGCAGCGCCGGCTCCGCCAACGGCACGGGTACCGCCGCCAGCTTCAACAACCCCTTCGGTGTCAGCACAGACCTGGGCGGCAATGTATACGTAGGGGACTACAGCAATCACAAGATCAGGAAGATCACGCCGGCCGGCGTGGTGAGCACCCTGGCAGGCAGCGGTTCCAGCGGCTCGGCCAACGGTACGGGCGCCGCCGCCAGCTTCAACAACCCGGCAGGGGTAACGGTTGATTTTATGGGGAACGTTTTTGTAGCGGACTTTACAAATAACAGGATCAGGAAGATCACCGCCACCGGCTACACCATCACGCCAACGCTGCCTGCGGGCCTGAGCTTCAACCCCGCTTCCGGTATTATTGCCGGTACGCCAACGGCCGTTTCACCAGCTACGGATTATATCATCACCGCGTTCAACAGCGCGGGCCGGGACGGGTATGTGCTGACCTTATCCGTAACGGGCGGCGGCGGTTTTATGGCCGCTGCAAAAGATTCTACTGTACAGTACATCTCTCTCCAAAAGGCGGCAGACAATACACCTGCATGGTCTGTATATCCCAACCCGGTATCGTTGAACACCATATCCGTCAACATACCCGGCGCGTCCGCGCCTTCGGCATGGGTCAGCCTCCATGCTATGGACGGCCGGCTCATGTACAGGCGCCAGGAGAACGTTCAGCAAAACACCATACGCATCATACTGCCAGTAAAACTCAAACCGGGAATTTATATTCTTTCTATCGACAAACTGGGAGCGAAAAAAATTGTCATTCTTGAATAACCGGCCTTTGCCACCACGTTAAAAACATTTAGATATGAGAAGATTATCTCTTTGCCTGATGACCCTTCTTTTATGTTGTTACCATGGGTACGCCCAGCAGCGGACCATCAACGGTACGGTAACAGATAATGCAGACGGTACGCCGCTGCCGGGGGTGATAGTGCTGGCGTCAGACAGGCTCACCGTACAGACGGATGCCGCGGGGCGCTATTCCATCCTTCTTCCTGAACAGGTAACAGAACTGGAATTCAGGTTACTGGGCTATCTGAGCCTCAAACGAAAGGCGCCGGCCGGGCCCGGTGCATTGAACGTCAGCATGGCCCGGGACAACAAACAATTGGGAGAAGTAGTGGTAGTGGGATATGGTGCCGTCAAAAAAACCGACCTCACGGGCGCGGTGGGCATTGTAGACATGAAAGATGTAGTGAAGGCGCCGGTACCATCGCTGGGAGATGCGCTGGCCGGCCGCGTGGCAGGGCTCTCCGTACAATCGCCGGAAGGGCAGCCGGGTTCGCAGCCGCAGATATCGATCCGCGGCATTGGCTCCATTACACAGGATGTATCTCCGTTATTTGTCATAGACGGTTTCCCCAACGAAGGGTTCAACCTCAGCTCGCTGAACATGGACGATATTGAGTCCGTTACCGTGCTGAAAGACGCTTCGTCTACCGCCATATACGGCGCCCGCGGCGCTAACGGCGTAATTGTGATCACCACCCGCAAGGGGAAAAGCGCGGCGCCGGTGATCCAGTATAACGGCAGCCTCGGCGTCAGCACCATTACTAAACGCATGCCTATGATGGATTCTTACGAGTTCATCAAGTTCCAGCTGGAGCGTTTCCCCACAGAGGCGGCAGCGGTGTATTATCCTGACCTTGACCCGAGTGAAACACCAGACCCTGAACGCTACCGCAACGCAAAGTTCATCAACTGGCAAGACAAGCTCCTGAGAAAAGGGCTCACCAATATTCACAACATTTCCGTTTCCGGCGGCAATGACATGACCAAGTACCTCGTGTCTGGCTCTGTCTACAATGGCCTGGGCCCTATTCTCAACACGCAGTACAAACGTTACCAGCTCAGGGTGAACCTGGACCAGCGGCTGACCAAGGACCTGACCGGCGGCGTTAACCTGAACTACAGCCAGGACAAAGCCTCGGGCATCCAGGCATCAGGCGGTATCATTGGCGGGTCTGCCACCAGCGCATTGTTTGTCAGCGCATGGGGGTACAGGCCCGTAGCCGGCCCGGATCCGGGCGCGGAAGCAGCGTTGGAAAACGAGCTGCAAGATCCCTTCCTCAACCCCGGGAATGATTTCAGGATGAACCCGGTGATGATGGTGGAAAATGAGGACATGCAGAACAAGCTGACGGATATCAATATCAACACCTACCTCACCTACAAACTGGCGGACCAGTTTACGTTCACCGTGCGGGGCATGATGAACAGGCGGCTGGGAGAGAACACCTACTTTCACAACTCCCGGTCAAGGCTCGGTATTACACGGCCGGGCATTACGGCCCTGGGCGTGCAGGCGGGCGCCACCTACAGCGAGATACAGTTCCTGTCAAACGAAAACATCCTTTCCTATACCCGGCAATGGGGCAAACATAACCTGGATGCCAAGGCGGGCCTGAGCTTTCAGCGGATACAGGCCAAAAGCATGGGCTTGCGGGTGCAGAGCATCCCCAACGAGGAACTGGGGCTGAGCGGGCTTGATGAAGGCGTACCGCTTTCTAACACTGCTGTGATCGGAGAATCAAAGCTGCAGTCGCTCTTCAGCAGCCTCAACTATAATTTCGGCGGGCAATATTTCCTGACGTTTACCATGCGGGCGGACGGTTCCTCCAAGTTCTCTCCTGAAAACCGCTGGGGCTACTTCCCCTCCGGCGCCTTTGCCTGGAGGCTGAGCGAATGGGCGCCGCTGAAAGAGCTGTCTTTTCTCAATGAGGCCAAGATCAGGGCCAGCTACGGCCTGGCGGGCAACAATAGAGTAGGGGATTTCAGCTATCTGCCTTCTCTCCGCATACAAACGGTAGATTATTATTCCTTCAATAACCAGCAGCCGTCCAGGGGCGGTGGGCCTACAGACCTTGGCAATGCCAACCTGAAATGGGAACGGTCTAAACAGACGGACGTGGGCATAGACCTCTCGCTGTTCAACAACCGGGTGTCTCTGAATGCCGACTGGTACCGGAAGGTAACGGACGATCTGTTACTGAATGCCAACATCTCCTACGTAGCGGGTTATACCACCGCATACAAGAACATCGGCTCTATTGAGAATACCGGCCTGGAGTTTACACTGGCCACTACCAACATCAACAATGGCCAATTTAGATGGGAAACAGGCTTTAACATCAGCTTCAACCAGAACGAGGTACTGCGGCTGAATGACAGTGAACCTTTTATGTTCAGCACGGTGAGCTGGGACGGCAACTATTCTTCCACACCCCTGTACCAGACAAAGGTAGGGCAGCCGGTGTCTGCCTTCTGGGGGGTGCTGTGGGACGGTGTGTACCAGCTGGAAGATTTTGATCTCAATTCATCCGGCGCATACGTGCTCAAGGCGCACCTGCCCACCAACGGCAACCCGCGCGCCAATATCAAACCGGGCGATATCAAGTATAAAGACATTACGGGAGACGGGGTGGTGAATTCGTCAGACAGAACGGTGATAGGCCGCACCCTGCCCAAACACATCGGCGGCCTCAGCAACAACTTTTCCTGGAAGGGCCTGAGCATGCATGTTTTTTTCCAGTGGAGTTACGGGAACGATATTTTTAATGCCAACAGGATTTTATTTGAAGGCGGATATAATGTACGCCCATTGCAGAATCAGTACGCAACCTATGTGAACCGGTGGACGCCTGAAAATCCCAGCAATACGTACTTCAGGGCAGGTGTTGGTGGCGCCGCGTCTGGCGCGGGCCCCAATGGCGTATTGTCTTCCATGACCATTGAAGATGGTTCTTATCTGCGGCTTAAAACTGTTTCCCTTGAGTACCGGTTACCTGCTTTCATACTGAAAAAACTGTTGGTGAAAAATATCAGCGTATCGGCAACGGCGCAGAATCTTGTTACCTGGACCAATTATTCCGGTATGGACCCGGAAGTGTCCACGCGCAACACGATCCTGACCCCAGGGTTTGATTTCTCTGCTTATCCGCAGCCAAAAACAATCGTGTTTGGTTTAAAAGTTACTTTTTAAAACTATTAGCATATGAAAAAGGGAATGATAGTTTTTATACTCCTGATCAGCCAGATGTCATGTAAAGATTTTCTGGACACCAAACCGTCCGACTTTCTTTCCCCGGCTACCTATTATGCCACGGAAGAACAATTGAATGTAGGACTGAACGGGGTTTATGATATTCTGGCGGATCTTTCGACCTACGGTAATCTGATGCAGGGTTACATGGGACTCGATGCCGATGAAGGATGGTTTAGACGTACCGGTGGCGTGCAGGTGTACAATGTAGTGCCTTCAGACATCAATATCACCAACCTATGGCGCGTGTTTTACAAAGGCGTCAGCAGGGCTAACATACTGTTGGCCAATATTCAGAAGCCTGAAATGGATGAAACGAAACGCGCCAATATCAAGGGAGAGGCATTGTTCCTCAGGGCGTATTTCTATTTCGTACTCGTCAGCAACTTTGGTGATGTGCCCATGGTACTGGAACCGGTGACCACGCCAGACGGCGGCAACGTGGCCAGAACGCCCGCCAAAGAAGTATATGCACAGATAGTAAAAGACATGACGGAAGCGGAAACCCTGGTGAGGCCCATCACGGAGCTGGGGTTTGGAGGCAGGGTGAACAAGTCTGCCGTACAAGGCATGCTGGCCAGGGTACACCTGTATATGGCGGGGTGGCCGCATAACGACCCGGCCGGCTACACAGAAGCCAGAAAGTGGGCAAAGAAGGTGATAGACGCCGGCATTCATGACCTGAACCCCAGCTACCAGCAGGTATTCATCAACTACGCCCAGGATAAATATGACATCCAGGAAAGCATATTGGAAGTGGAATTCTGGGGTAACTCCCTGCCGCCTTACCAGCAGGCCGGCCGGGTAGGCACCAACTTCGGCGTACTCTACGGCACTACTTCGGTAACGGGCGTGTCTTACGGCTGGGTCTATTCCGTAGCGTGGTTATATGATTCTTACGAAGCTGGGGACTTGAGGCGGGACTGGTGCATTGCGCCCTATACCAACAGCGGCGCCAATGAAATACCCCGGCCCGCTACGGTGCGCTTCAACCGGTATGCCGGCAAGTGGTACCGAAAGTATGAGCTGGCGTCTTCAGACATCACCAGCCCCAATACGCCGCAGAACTTTGCCTTGCTTCGGTATTCGGATGTGCTGCTGATGTTCGCCGAAGCGGATAACCAGGTGAACGGCCCAACGGCGGAAGGGTTTGAAGCGCTCAATAAAGTGCGGAGAAGAGGGCTCGGGTTGCCGGTAAACACGCCTGACCCGGATAAAGATATCAGCGGTTTGACAAAGGAAGCGTTCCAGCTTTTTATTGAGGCGGAAAGGTCCCGCGAGCTTTGTTATGAAGGCCTGCATAAAAGAGACCTGGTGAGGTGGAACAAATTCCTGGCCCGCATGGAGGAAGGAGCAGCGGCGTTCCGCGTAGAGATGCCCACCAGCCCCCTGGTAGAATATTTTACAAACGCAAAAGCCCGCGATGTGCTCTGGCCAATACCGGAGCGGGAAATGGGCATCAATAAGAATCTGCAGCAAAACCCCGGTTGGGAATAAAATTGGCATTCGGAATATGAAGAGGTTAACTGATCAACAATCTGCTCTTGCCGCGGTTAGTAGATGTGAGGGATAATATCGGAGCGCTTTTAGATATTTTTGGTGGGGAACTAATGCCAATTTATCTCCAATTTTGAACTGTCTGCCAATTCAAGTTCTTAGTTCCTATGGCATGAGAAAGAATGTATCTAGCCAGCATTTGCTCTGGTGTTTTAAATAAACTTGCTGGAAAATCGTATTAGGCTGGGCGATTTCGATGAAGTCTGCGCTCCGCTTTATTGGATACTTACTTTACGCTAATCAGTATTTACTGCAAATCCTCTCACGTATGAAGATATTTTTTCTTTATTTAATAACGTTTATCCTCTATAATACTGCTCTTTTGGCGCAGCGACCGATTATCAGCTACAATGGCCCGCAAATCTATATGGTGAATAACGCGATTACACCGCTGACACCGGTGAACGCAGGAGGACCCATGCCATCCAGTGAATATGGTCGTGTCACTACTATTGCCGGAAGCGGTGACGCAGGTTCGACAGATAGCAGTGCTATGCTCGCTTCTTTTAATTCACCTGTTGATCTGGCAAAAGATAGTTTAGGGAACATTTACGTTGCAGATTTCCTTAACCACAGGATACGTAGGATCACAACGGCAGGTGTGGTTACTACGTTTGCAGGGAGTGATAGCGGATATGTTGATGGAACAGGTATCTCGGCAAAATTTGCAAGGCCTCAGGGCATCGCAGTTGATGCCGCCGGCAACGTATATGTTGCGGACCGCATGAATCATGTTATCCGGAAAATTACTCCCTCTGGCGTGGTAAGCACGTTTGCCGGCAGTGGTATGGCGGGCTCTGCTGATGGAGTTGGAACGGCGGCAAGTTTTCGGGAGCCTGCCGGTGTCGCTATTGATACGGCTGGCAATCTCTATGTTAGCGATATGAAGAACCATACGGTCCGTAAAATCACCCCCGCACAGGTAGTAAGCACGCTTGCGGGCGTTGTTGGTGTATTGGGTTTCGCTGACGGGAACGGCAGCTCGGCAAAGTTTAATTATCCATTCGGGGTGGCTGTTGATATGTCGGGGAATATTTATGTGGCTGACCGGTACAATCATAGAATCCGGAAGGTCACATCCGGTGGCGTAGTCAGTACGGTGGCTGGAAATGGATTTGTAAGTTCAGTTGACGGAGCTGCTGCTTTGGCGGGATTTAATAATCCAGTGGGTGTTGCGGTTGACGAAGCAGGGAGTATTTATGTGGGCGATTATGGGAATCATAAGATCCGTAAAATTTTACCAGGTGGTATAGTCGTGACGCTCGGTGGTTGTACGTGCGCCTGCCCGGAGCAAACGGATAGTGTAGGCAATAAATCTACTTTTAATAACCCTTTTGGGGTTGAAGTAGATGCATCGGGCAGCGTATATGTAGCGGAGTTTACCGGCAACCTGATCCGTAACGTATCGAATACTGGTTATTTGATTAGTCCGTCTTTGCCCCGGGGGCTTAGCTTTGACGGGGCAACAGGCATCATCAGCGGGACCCCGCTGGCTGTATCCGGAGTTACAAGTTATATTGTTACAGCGTATAATAACGCCGGCAGTGATTCGGACACTTTTAGTATAGAAGTACGTAGTGACGCTCCTCCGCAAATCAGCTATAACACCTCGCAAGCTTATTATACCGATAAAGAAATGCCTTTTCAGGTTCCTGTCAATAGTGGTGGGCCTGTACCCGCTGTTGCCGCCTATGGACAGGTCAGCACCTTTGCCGGTAGCGGAGTTGCGGGTTCAGCGAATGGAACAGGGATAGAGGCAACCTTTAGCGGGCCATATGGGGTAGCGATGGATAAGACGGGAAATATCTACGTAGCCGACCGGAATAATCATCTTATCCGGAAAGTCACCCCTTCCGGCGTAGTGAGCACATTTGCCGGCAGCGGTACAGCGGGCTCTGCTGATGGAGTTGGAACAGCGGCTGGTTTTCGGGAACCTGCCGGTATCGCTATTGATACGGCTGGCAATCTTTATGTAAGTGATATGAAGAACCACACGATCCGCAAGATCACTCCTGCAGGTGTAGTCAGCACACTTGCGGGTACTGTTGGTATACTGGGTTTTGCAGATGGCAGCGGTAGTGCAGCAAAGTTCAATTATCCGTTCGGGCTGGCTACGGACGTGTCGGGAAATATCTATGTAGCTGACCGTTATAATCATAAGATCCGGAAAATCACGCCGGCCGGTGTGGTAACCACGCTGGCGGGCAGCGTGTCTGGCTATCTGGATTCGGTAAACCCCTTGTCAGCCAAATTCAATAACCCTGTAGGTATCGCCATTGACCAGGCAGGCGCTATTTATGTTGGGGATTACAGTAATAACAGGATAAGGAAAATAGCGCTGACGGGAGAGGTTAGCACCTTGGCAGGTCAAACAGCTTCGGGATCAACTGACGGGACAGGAGCTGCCGCCAGTTTTGCCAATCCTTTCGGGATAAGTGCAGATGATTTAGGCAATATCTACGTGGCGGATTACAATAATCATAAGATCCGGAAAGTAACTTCCACCGGGGTAGTAAGCACGTTGGCCGGCAGCGGTTCAATGGGGTCGGCTGATACTGTGGGCAGTTCGGCGGAGTTTAAATACCCGGTGGATGTAACTGCTGACGGCAAGGGAAGAATATATGTGGTTGATGGTAATCATAAGGTGCGCAAGGTGTCGGTTACGGGTTATTCGATAAGTCCGTCTTTGCCGGCGGGGCTTGTTTTCGAAGGTGCAACAGGTACCATCAGTGGAACTCCGACTGTAGTATCTGGATCTACAAGCTACGTTGTTACAGCATACAATAATGTTGGGTTTGATTCGGATACCTTTAGTATAGAATTATACAGTGACGCTCCTCCGCAAATCAGCTATAGTACGCCGCAAACTTATTATACCAGCATCGAAACATCCTTTCAGATCCCTGTCAATAGTGGTGGGCCTGTACCCGCTGTTGCCGCCTATGGACAGGTCAGCACTTTTGCCGGTAGCGGAGTTGCGGGTTCAGCGAATGGACTGGAGATAGAGGCAACCTTCAACGGGCCGCACGGGGTAGCAATGGATAAGACGGGAAATATCTACGTAGCCGACCGGAATAATCATCTTATCCGGAAAGTCACCCCTTCCGGCGTGGTGAGCACATTTGCCGGCAGCGGTACAGCGGGCTCTGCTGATGGAATTGGAACAGCGGCTGGTTTTCGGGAACCTGCCGGTATCGCTATTGATACGGCTGGCAATCTTTATGTAAGTGATATGAAGAACCACACGATCCGCAAGATCACTCCTGCAGGTGTAGTCAGCACACTTGCGGGTACTGTTGGTATACTGGGTTTTGCAGATGGCAGCGGTAGTGCAGCAAAGTTCAATTATCCGTTCGGGCTGGCTACGGACGTGTCGGGAAATATCTATGTAGCTGACCGTTATAATCATAAGATCCGGAAAATCACGCCGGCCGGTGTGGTAACCACGCTGGCGGGCAGCGTGTCTGGCTATCTGGATTCGGTAAACCCCTTGTCAGCCAAATTCAATAACCCTGTAGGTATCGCCATTGACCAGGCAGGCGCTATTTATGTTGGGGATTACAGTAATAACAGGATAAGGAAAATAGCGCTGACGGGAGAGGTTAGCACCTTGGCAGGTCAAACAGCTTCGGGATCAACTGACGGGACAGGAGCTGCCGCCAGTTTTGCCAATCCTTTCGGGATAAGTGCAGATGATTTAGGCAATATCTACGTGGCGGATTACAATAATCATAAGATCCGGAAAGTAACTTCCACCGGGGTAGTAAGCACGTTGGCCGGCAGCGGTTCAATGGGGTCGGCTGATACTGTGGGCAGTTCGGCGGAGTTTAAATACCCGGTGGATGTAACTGCTGACGGCAAGGGAAGAATATATGTGGTTGATGGTAATCATAAGGTGCGCAAGGTGTCGGTTACGGGTTATTCGATAAGTCCGTCTTTGCCGGCGGGGCTTGTTTTCGAAGGTGCAACAGGTACCATCAGCGGAACTCCGACTGTAGTATCTGGATCTGCAAGCTACGTTGTTACAGCATACAATAATGTTGGGTTTGATTCGGATACAATTAGTATAGAAGTGGTGGATGACAGTCACTTATTGATGTCTGCGGGTTTACTCGAAAAAATAGCTGCTCTTAATACAAATTTAAACTCAAAAGGTGATACGATATTGCAACAGGCCTGGACTGTATATCCCAATCCCAATAATGGCAGGTTTACAATTGAGATGACACTTTCCTCTCCTGATCCACAGTTATTAAAAATTTATAATACTGTTGGTGTGCTGGTATATAGCAAAGTGTTGACTGTAGTGAAGGGTCGAATGGAAATAAATGTAAGCAATCAATTAACACCAGGTATTTATCTGGTTGTGATTGAAAGAATGGGGGCCAGGAAAATAATTGTGCATTAAAAAAGCTATACGAATTGACTTATGTAAATAGCGATCTAAAAGTTGAATAATCAGAATAAACATATATGACCATAATACTATTCCCCATATGAAAAAAATGATTAGAAACACCATGTTCTTAACAAGCCTGGTTGCATTTGCAGCTATTGCAGCGGCAGGGGATAGCCCAGCGCGTCTCAAAAATGTGAAGGCTGTATGGGATAGCGCTTTTCAGTGTAAATTGTTGGATATACATGCGCGTATTTATCCGGACAACTATGCAGGCTCTGGACCAGCCTATCAGATGCCTGATGCTCCCCGGAATTATACTTTAGGCATTCAGCTTGCGATCAATTCTGCCGGTAGTCAGCATTTTGAGATACATATGGATAGCTTGAAAAACGGCGAGGGTACGCTGTTTCCGGGTACGCTTACTTTTCGTCAATTGTTGCCTGTTCATATTGAAGCAAATACCCGGGATTACCAAAGCGAGCCGGGGGTACCTACTTATCCTTCGTGGGTTCCTAAGTACCTGATTAGAACCGCTCCATTTGATGTGTTGGAAGTTGTTTCGGATGTAGCGGGAGATACATTGACTGTGGGTGCGGGTAATACTTCCGGAATTTTATTGCGATTGTTTATCCCTTCCGGCTGCCCTACAGGAATTTACAGAGGTAATATTACAGTGACGGGGTCCTTGGGCGCGGAAGTTACCCTGCCGGTATCATTCGCTGTGCATAAAATTGTGATAAATGAAAATGATTTGTTGAACAGTGTTCATTGGTTGTCTTCACTCCCGGAAAACTTAAAAAGCGGGGCTTCTGTGGAATGGTGGAGCGAAGATCATTGGAAGCTATTGGAACGGGCGGGCAAGCTGTTCAGAGAAACAGGGGATAATGTAATGTATACACCGTTGGTAGATTATCCAATGAGCGGAGTGCCGCATCCTTTAATACGGTCGCTGTGGAATAGCAATACCAAGGAGATGTCATTTGATTTTTCACGACTTGACCGTTGGATGCAGACTTTTGATACATTGGGGTTTAAGTACTTTTCAGGACGGCACATAAAAAATATGGGTGCAAATCTAAAAGTAATAGACGTTATATCAGGAGATACGCTCGCCTATAGCGGTGCTGAAATTAAGATGGACCGGGATTGTTTTAGACAAGTATTTCTTAAGGCGCTGAACAGCCATCTACAGTCTATAGGTATGCTGAACAGATACATTCAACATATATACGATGAGCCCTGGCCAGAGGTTGTAGAGGAGTACAGACAATATTACAGCCTTCTTCAGAAAACGATGCCAGGCGTCAAGTCTATTGATGCATTTACAAGAGGCGCGGATGTGACTACATTGTTTTCAGATTTGAGTGATATTCAGGTAATGAATATTTATGGAATTACGCAATTAGCAAATTCCACTGTCAAAAAACGTATGCAACAAAACAAAGAAACCTGGTTGTATAATACTGTTGGACCTAAGCCTCCCTTGCCAAATCGCCACCTGGACCAACCCTTGACGCTAAACAGGCTTTGGCCCTGGCTTTGTATGAAATATAATGCATCCGGATATCTGTATTGGGCTGCTAATGAATATCGCGGCGTTACGAATGAATATCTCGCATCTATTGGCCCGTACCCAGAGCAAAATAACTACCCTATTGGTTACCCTCCTGGAGATAATTGGTTTTACTACAGAACATCAAACGGTTTAGTTCCTTCTATGCGGATTCTTAGCTATCGTGAGGGCCTAGTTGATGCTTTTCTTTTGACGAACATAAAAAAGACCAATGCAGCAAAATTTCAGGATTTGCTGTCCAAGGTGATTTTCCCGGAATTTGAGCCAGAGCAGCAGAAGGGCTATGAAGATTCGCCGGTTAAATTCAACATTTTCAGAAAAGAGATGCTGGATTATTTAGACACATTTTAAAATTAGTATCAATGAAAGTAATGAACCTGAAAAGAGCTGTAGTGAATGAGAGCGGCGATATTGCCAGTGAAGCAGTTTCCTGGGATTCGGGAAATGGGCATCAATAAAAACCTGCAGCAAAACCCCGGTTGGGAATAAAAACGATCGTACGGCATATGAAAAAGTTAATAGTTATCATCTTTTTGCTGCTGCACCTTCAGGTAGTATACGCCTACCGTGCAGACAGCCTCACCTGGTGGAACCCCGCAGAAAGCACGTTTCCGGTAATTGGAGGAAAAGGCTGGCAGCAAAGCGGCGTTATTGCCCCGTACCAGCGCCTGCCGCTCAGTGCGCAGGGCAAGGTAAGAAGCCAGGTATGGGCGCTGTCCCGCAACGCCACCGGGCTGGTCATCCGCTTTAAAACAAATGCGCATTTTTTCTCCATCCGGTACACGGTGGCGGGCGCGCTGCAGCTGCCGCATTTCCCCGCCACGGGGTTCAGCGGCCTTGACCTGTACTCGCGCAACAGCAACGGCGGCTGGAACTGGATACCGGGAAAGTATGCTTTCAAGGATACTATCTCGTATGACTATACCATCAGCGATGCCGATTCGCTCCGCAACCCGGAACGGGAGTACTTCCTGTACCTGCCCATCTACAACACGGTAAAGGAACTGCGGATAGGCATGCCGAAGGGGGCCATGTTCACGCCCCTTGCCGCGGACACTCAAAAACCCGTGGTGATATACGGTACCTCCATTACACAGGGCGGCTGTGCATCAAGGCCCGGCCTGGCATGGACGTCTGTGATGGGCCGCAAGCTGGAGCTGCCGGTGGTTAACCTGGGCTTCTCCGGCAATGGTACGCTGGACAAGGAAGTGATCGGGTTCGTCAATGAACTGGATGCCGGTCTCTTTGTACTGGATTGCCTGGGGAATATGATGGACCGCAGCAAGTTCCCGCTGGAAGAAGTAAAGCGGAGAATAGTGGCGTCTGTCAGCACCATCAGGGAGCGGCACCCTTCCGTGCCTATCCTGATGCCGGCCTTTGCCGCCTTTCATAAAGACTGGCTCACCAGCGAGCGGCAGCAGCAGATCAAGGAATTGAACAACGCCATGCTTGACACATACCGGCAGCTGAAAAAGGAGGGCGTAAAATATTTGTACGTGCTGCGCGCGGAAGACATGAAACTGGGGCCAGACCATACGGTTGACCACGGACACCCTAATGATGCCGGCCACCTCCAGTATGCGGAAGCCTTTGCAAAAACGGTGGCCGCCATCCTGAAAAAGCACCCGCGTGCAGTGGCCAGGTAAATTTTGTACCAATTGCAAACCCGGAAAAGACGTTACCATGATAAAGCGATTTTTTTTAACGGCATGTTATTGCCTGATGGCGCTCATCAACGCCACGGCCGGCAACGGTTCTCCGCTTGCGCCCGCAGGCGTTTTTGACGCCCGCCTGCTGGATGTCAACGCGCGGATATTCAAGGATAATTTCCCCGCGGATACCTGTTACCAGCCGTTCCACACGCCCCGGAAATACACCCTGTCTTTCCAGGTGGCGCTGCGGAGCCCGGCTACCCAACAGTTTTCCGTATCGGTCGTAGACCTGGAGCATAGCTCCGGCGCGGCGTTTCCCGGCACCGCCAGGTTCCGCCACATTTTGCCGGTTCACCTGGAAGGCAATACCCAGGGTTCCGGCATCAATGTGCCCAACGGCCCGGTGCCGGCTTCCTGGGTGCCGTACCTGGTCAGGCTGGCCCCGTTCGATATCATGGAGGCCTTGCAGGAAATGCCGGCCGGCACGCTGCAGGTAACGGCCAATGAGACCGCGGGCATACTGGTGCAGCTGGATGTGCCTGCCACCTGTACCGCCGGGCTTTACGAAGGCAAGGTGCGGCTGCAGGATGCCAGCGCCGGCGTGCAGGACGTGCCGTTCTCATTCAGGGTGTATGCCACCAACATGCCGGCCTTTCATCTCGATTATGTGAACTGGCTGTCTGAAATACCGGAAAACCTCAAAACCGGCACGCCCGTTGCCTCCTGGAGCGAAGCGCACTGGGACCTGCTCAGAAGGGCAGGGCAGCTCATGATAGAAGACGGCCAGAACATGATGTACACGCCCCTGGTGAATAACCGCCACCCGCTGATACAAACCTGGTGGGACCCCGCCACGGCCAAACTTTCCTTCAACTACAGCCGCTTTGACCGCTGGGTGCATATGTTCGACTCGCTGGGCTTTGAACGTTTTGCCGGCCGGCACGTACGTTTCCAGGGCCTCGGTTCCACGCAGGTGCTGTTCATCAAGAACGCCGCCACCGGAGATACCATCTCGCTAACGGCCACCCAACTGAGCCTGGAATGTTTCCAGGAAACTTTCTTTGCTGACCTGGACAAGCACCTGGACACGCTGGGCCTCAAGGGCCGCTACGTGCAACACGTATTTGATGAACCTCCTCCCGCCAATATAGAAGAGTACCGGCGCTACAACGAACTGGTGAAAAAGTATATGCACAACGTAAAAACGATTGACGCCATTAATTCACAGCCGCAGTTGTTCTCGCCGCTGGTAGACCTGCAGGTGTTCTCGCTGCCGGGCCTGGTGTTGCAGAAGAACTCAACAGTGCCGGAGCGCCTGGCGGATAACCGGGAGGTGTGGCTGTACCATACGGCCAGCCCGTTCCCGCCGTACCCCAACCGGCAGCTGGACAGGCCGCTGGTAGAATGCCGGCTCTGGCCCTGGCTGGCCTTCCGCTATAACGCCAACGGCTTTTTGTGGTGGGCGGCCAATGAATACCGCGGCGTGCCGGATGAATACGCCACCTCGCTGGGCGCATTGCCAGACGGTACGCAGCATCACGACCCCGGCGGCGCCTGGTACTACTACAGATCAGCAGACGGCCTGCTGTCTTCCATGCGCCTGCTGAACTTCAGGGAAGGAATGGCAGACGTGACCCTGCTGGCCAGGCTGAAGACCATCAACCCCGCCAAAGTGCAGGAGATGATGGACGCGCTCATTCAGCCGGGCATAGAGGTAGGCATGGCCCGGCCTTTTTCGGATTATAAATCAAGGGCGGAAGCTATTTCCAAAGGATATGAAACAGACCCGAAAAAATATTACGACAACCGCCGGCAAACATTGGAGTTGCTGGAAGCTGGCGGTCTATAGGAATTTTCAGAACCAATATTTCATCAACAATGAGTTTAAAAAGATCTGTTATTAACGAAAGCATTGAAATAGCCCACCATGTGATAGACTATTTTAAGGTAAAGCTGCCGGACTTCGCGTATTGGGGGCCGGATCAATGGCTCCGGGCCGGCAGCGAGTACAGGGAGGTCAAAGAATGTATGCTGGGTTGGGACGTGACCGACTTCGGCAGTAATGATTACGCCAACATCGGCAGGGTGCTCTTTACGCTCCGGAACGGGCGCAAGGGGCAGGCCGGGTACCCGAAGGAATACGCCGAGAAACTGCTGATTGACCCGGAACACCAGCGCGCCCCCGCGCATTTTCATATTTCGAAGCGCGAAGACCTCATCTGCCGCTCCGGCGGGAACATACTGGTGCAGCTGTGCAAGGCGGATGATGAAGGCAACCGCTCCACCGAGCAGTTTACCATACAGGTAGACGGGTGCACCAAAAGATTGTCGCCCAACGATACCATCCGGCTGAAGCCGGGCATGAGCGTTTGCATCCCGCCCAGGACCATCCACCAGTTTTGGGGGGAAGAGGGAACAGGGTACCGGTATAACGGTATAGGGTACACGCTGAGTACGGAAATATCAAGCGTGTGTGATGACTGGAACGACAATGTTTTTCTCGTAGACTATGGCGTGCGCTTCCCCGATATTGAGGAAGACGAGGCCCGCCGGTATTATTTATGTCATGAATATCCTGTAACAGGTTCAACCGTTAGCCGATAACGAACATGAAGAAATATTTATTATTCCTGGTCTTGTCTGCAGCATGCTGCAACGGCCGCCTCCTTGCGCAAAGCGGAGACTGGAGGGATATCTCGAACGGGTATCCCATATATTCCAACAGCTATATAGATCAGCCTTATGTGTCTGTGCTGAAAGACGGCCGCTGGCTCTGTGTGTTCACCACGGGCGCGGAGTCGGAAAGCCGGCCCGGCCAGCATGTAGTGTCTATTACCAGTTATGACAAGGGAAGAACATGGACGGCCCCGGTGTCTATAGAAGCCAACACCGGCCCCATTTCTTCCTGGGCCATTCCTTACGTTACCCCGTACGGAAGGGTCTATGTGTTTTACAACTATAACGGGGACAATGTGGCTGAAGTGAACGGCAAACCCATCAGGCAGGCCGGTTTGCTGGGATGGTACTGTTTCAAGTACTCTGATGATAATGGCCAGACCTGGTCTGCCCAACGCTACCGCATCCCCGTACGGGTAACCGCTGTAGACGCCGGTAATGAATTTAAGGGAAAGGTGCAGATGTTCTGGGGCATAGATAAACCGCGCCAGATAGGGGATACCGTGTTGTTCGCCTTTACAAAGCTGGGCGTGTTCCCGCAGGGCATGGGAGAAGGCTGGCTGCTGCGCTCCGCCAACCTGGCCGTTGAAAGGGACGCCGGCAAGGTGCAATGGCAAATGTTCCCGGAAGGAGACAAAGGTGTACGCAACCCGGCCCTGGGATCTGTGCAGGAAGAGCATAACATAGTGCCGCTTGATAACGGCTCCCTCTATTGCATTTTCAGAACGGCTATGGGTTTTGTGGCGTCTACGGTCAGCCATGACCTTGGCAGAACGTGGGCAATGCCGCAGCCCGCCACCTATGCGCCCGGAAGTGACCAGCTGATCAGGAACCCGCGGGCATGCCCCCGGCTTTTCAAATGCGCCAACGGGAAGTACCTGCTATGGTTCCATCACCACGGCGGTATCACGTTCAAGGAGCGCAACCCGGTGTGGATCACCGGCGGCGTGGAAAAAAACGGACAGATATACTGGTCGCAGCCGGAAATATTGCTCTACACCAATAACCTGGAAGTGAACGGCATGAGCTATCCTGACCTGGTGGAGGAAAAAGGGAAGTACTGGATCACGGAAACACAAAAATCCGAAGCTAAAGTACACGTGATCGATCCCACCCTGCTGGAAGGAATGTGGGCCCAGGCCCAGGCCCAGGCCAGGTCGGAGGTTACGCAGGGGCTCGTTTTCAGGAAAAAGAACCCGCGCGCCAACAGCACCTACACATTGCGCGATATGAAGGCGCTGCGGGAAAGCGGGCTCACCATTGACCTCCGGCTTACGCTGAACAGCCTGGCGCCCGGCCAGCTGATAGCAGACAGCCGCAACCCCGCGGGGCAGGGTTGCTGGATCACAACAGACACGGCCGGCACGCTCCGGCTTCACCTATCTGATGGCGCCGTCACAGAAAGCTGGCAAACCGACCCCGGCATGCTCGTGGCAGGTAAATCCTCTCACGTGGTGTTTATTGTGGATGGGCAGCCCCGCATTGTCAGTGGGCTGGTGAACGGGCGGCTGTGCGATGGCGGGAAAGACAGGCAGTTTGGCTGGATGCGGTTCAACGAAAAGCTGAACAGCATTTCCGGCGAGGACATGATGCTGAAGCTGCCGCGTTTCAACGGCCGCATCAGGAACATCCGGGTATACAACCGGTACCTGAGAACATCTGAGGCCATTAGTAATTACAACCACGGTTTATAAAAATTTTGCCGCATGAGATCAATGTATGGAATTACGTTTTTGACCATAATCCTGCTTTCCGCTGTTAGTACGGCCGCCGGCCAGGAGGCGGGCCGCTACCCGGTAATACCCCGGCCTGCGGTGCTGACGCCCATGGCCGGCAACTTTGCCGTTACCGCCGGTACGCAGGTGGTGTGGGACCGGCGGCAGGCAGCGCTGCATCACATCGTTACCGCCCTCGTAGCAGACATCAGCAAGAGAACTGGTTTCTCCCCCGGTGGCGGCAAGAGCGCCGGCAATACCATCCGTTTTGTACGTGACGCAAGTTTGCCCAACACCGCCGGGTACCGGCTGGATATCAGCCCCGCATCTGTAGTGGTACGCTTTGCCACAGACACGGGAGCTTATTATGCGGCGCAGACCCTGCGCCAGCTGATGCCGCTGCACCCGCAAAAAGGGAAGCCGCTGCTGCTGCCTGCCGTGAAAATAGAGGACCAGCCCCGGTTTGCGTACCGCGGCGTATTGCTGGACGTGGCCCGGCGCTATTTTCCCGTATCTTTTATAAAAAAGTACATAGACGCCATGGCCTTCTACAAGATCAACACGTTGCACCTGCATTTGAACGATGACCAGGGCTGGCGGATGGAAAGCAGGTCATATCCCCGGCTGCACGAAACCGGGGCCTGGCGCAAAGAGACCGTGGTAGGCCACCGTACAGACAGGCCCGAGCGGTTTGACGGTACGCCGCACGGCGGGTACTACACCCAGGCGGAATTAAAAGAGCTGGTGCAATATGCCGGGGAGCGCTTTATTGCCATTATCCCTGAAATTGACGTTCCCGGCCATTCCCAGGCTATTCTGGCCGCTTACCCGCAATTCGGTTGCATAGATTCTGCATATACCGTATCTACCAGGTGGGGCGTGCATAAAGACATCCTTTGCCCGAAAGAAGAAACGTTCGCTTTTCTCAGGAGCATTATGGCGGAAGTAAGTGATATCTTTCCCGGAAAATATATTCACATTGGGGGAGATGAGGTGCCCAAAGACCGCTGGAAGCAATCTGCTTTCTGCCAGGAGCTGATCAGAAAACTGTCTTTGAAAGACGAGCACGAGCTACAGAGCTATTTTATCAGGAGAATGGAAGATATTGCCCATGCCGCCGGCAAACAGATCATTGGCTGGGACGAGATACTGGAAGGGGGGCTGGCCCCCAATGCTACGGTGATGAGCTGGAGAGGGGAGAAAGGCGGCATTGCGGCCGCCCGGCAGCACCACTATACCATTATGACGCCCGTACAGTATACGTACATCAATCTTTACCAGACAAGTGACCGGAAATCGGAACCTTTGTCTAACGGCGGGTTCCTTCCGCTCAACAAAATATACGGGTATGATCCCGTACCGCGGGAGCTGGCGCCCGCAGACGCACAATACATACTCGGAACGCAGGCCTGCCTGTGGACGGAGTACGTGACCAATGAAGCAGACGCGGAGTTTATGACCTTTCCCCGCCTTTGTGCGTTTGCGGAAACCGCCTGGAGCGAAACAGGGCGGAAGAACTATCCGTACTTCCTGGTACGGCTGAAAGAGAACGTTCAGCATCTGAAAGATATGGGTATGCGGGTAGCGCCTTTCTTCCCGGAAGGAGAATAAGGCCCGCCCGCCATGTTGTGAATGAAAATAACAGCTTACTATGCAGCAAGCAGATACTTTGAAAAGGCGGTGGTACCGGCTGATACCGGTGGTTTTTGTCACTTATAGCCTGGCCTATCTTGACCGTGCCAACTTTGGTTTTGCCGCGGCCGGCGGCATGGCGGAAGACCTCGGCATTTCCGCAGCCACACTTTCCCTGTTAAGCGCACTGTTTTTCCTCGGGTACTTTATTTTCCAGATACCCGGCGCCCATTATGCCTCCGGGAAAAGCGCCAAGAAGCTGATCTTCTGGTCTTTGATACTCTGGGGCGCGCTGGCTACCGCAACAGGCTTTGTCAGCAACGTGACCCTGCTGATCTGCATCCGTTTTACACTGGGCGTAATGGAGAGCGCCGTTATTCCCGCCATGCTGATATTGCTGAGCCGGTGGTTCACCAAACATGAACGGTCAAGGGCCAATTCCTTCCTGATACTCGGCAACCCCGTTACCATGCTCTGGATGTCTATTTTATCAGGCTACCTCATAGACTGGATCGGCTGGCGGGGCATGTTCATCATTGAAGGGGCTCCGGCGGTATTGTGGGCGTTCATCTGGTGGAAACAGATCGAAGACAGCCCGGAAAAAGCCGCCTGGCTGTCTGAGGAAGATAAAAAGCTGCTGCGGGAAAAACTCCTGCAGGAGCAGGAAGACATCAAGCCGGTGAAAAATTACCTCACAGCTTTCAGGTCAAGAGAAGTGATACTGCTTTCCCTGCAACTGGCCTTATGGAGCATCGGCACCTATGGATTTATGATGTGGCTGCCGTCTGTGCTTAAAACAGCGCCGGGCATCAGCATTGTGGAGGCCGGCTGGCTTTCCTCACTGGCCTACGGTGTGGCCATTATAGGCATGATCGGCATTTCCTATTTCTCGGACCGCTCGCTAAAACGGAAACCATATGTTACCGGCGCCCTGTTAACGGCATCACTGGCCTTTTTAGGACTGTTCCTCGCAAAGCCGGATAATTTCTGGTTATCCTATTGCATGCTGGTGATAGCAGGAGGGGCGTTATGCGCGCCCTTTGGGCCGTTCTTTGCACTGATAGCGGAAATATTGCCGCGTAACGTGCTGGGCGTGTCTATTGCCCTCGTTAACAGCGTGGGCGCGCTGGGGTCTTTTGTGGGCGCCTACCTGGTGGGCTACCTCAACGGCCTCACCGGGTCTTTCACCTATGCGTTTTTGTTGATGTCCGTGGCCATGTTCCTGGCCGCCGTTATCATGAAGTTCGGGATAAAGTTTGAACCGCGGCCGGAGGCCGGGCCGGAGCAGTATAGCACCAAACGCCCGGCTTTCGGGAACAGGTAAGCCACGCAATTCCGCAAACTATCTAACACTTAAAATATTATACCATGTATCCTGATTTATCAGCATTCCATGCACCTGTATCAGATATCTTCACCCGGCCTTCCGCCGCGGCAGACTGGAAGCAGCACATGCTGAACGAAAAGCAGCTCAGTTTCTTTCACGAGTACGGGTACGTTAGCGGCATCAAGCTGCTGGAAGAATGGCAGGTAGACCTGCTGAACGAAGAACTGGCGGATATTGTGAAACCGGAGCACCCCGGCAACGGCCTGTTCCATGAGTTTTATTCCAACGCTTCCACAGACGCGGACAATGTGCTCTTTCACGCCCTGGGCGCGTGGCGTATTACGAAAGGGTTCCATGATATCCTGTGGAACCCTGCTTTCCTGATGCCCGCCAGCCAGCTGCTCGGCAACCGCAGCGTACGGTTCTGGCACGATCAGTTGTTCTGCAAGCCCGCCAAACATGGCGGCGTGGTAGCCTGGCACCAGGACTATTCCTACTGGACGCGCTCCGTACCCGTGCAGCACCTTACCTGCTGGGTAGGACTGGACGATGCAACCACTGAGAACGGATGTTTGCATTACGTGCCTGGCAGCCACCGGTGGGGATTGTTGCAGAAACCGGAACTGGCCGGGGAAATGGAAGGGCTGATGGACTTCCTGAATGATGAGCAGAAGGCTGCGTTCAAGCCCATCCCCATAGAACTGAAGAAAGGTTATGCGTCGTTTCATCACCCCATGCTGGTGCATGGCTCTTACGAAAACAGGTCAGACAGGCCAAGGAGGGCCTTTGTAACGAATGTGTTTGCAGATGGCACCCTGTCAGACGCGGACCAGGAGCTGATGCCCGGTACGCCGCCCGTTCCCCGGGGAGAAAAGATACAGGGCCGGTTTTTCCCTTTGTTGCTGAACGTGAAAGACCTGGAAGAAGCGTAAACACCACCTGCCGCCCGCGCATTAGGAGGAGTAGATTTGTTTGTTTAACTTGTATGTCACGCCAAACGGCCTGAAATTTCACGTTAAACTACCCTCATGGAACGCCGCTCTTTCATCAAACATGCCGGCCTGCTGACCGCGGGCCTGGGGCTAACGGCCGCCGCAGGTGCGCTGCCCGCCCCGCAGGCCAGCGCCAACAAGCTCCCCGCCTGGAAAGGCTTTAACCTGCTCGATTTTTTTTCGCCAGACCCGGCCCGCTCGCGGCCCCGCACGCCGGAAGACCACTTCCGCTGGATGCAGGACTGGGGTTTTAACTTTGTGCGTATTCCGATGGCCTACCCTAATTACCTGGCCATTGACCACAGCAAACGCATTACGCCCGAAGAAGTGTACAAGATAGACGAAAGCCGGGTGGAAGAAATTGAAAAGCTGGTACAGATGGCCCACCGCTACAATATACACGTGAGCCTCAACCTGCACCGCGCGCCGGGGTACTGCATCAACGCGGGTTTTTACGAGCCGTACAACTTGTGGAAAGATGAGGAAGCACTGAAGGCATTTTGTTTCCACTGGAATTTCTGGGCCAAACGCTTCCGTTCCATACCAGCCGCAAAGCTCAGCTTCGACCTGGTGAACGAGCCCGCTATGCGGGAAGATATGAACGATCAGCATTCCCGCGCCACCACGGTGCCGGGAGAAGTATACCGCAAGGTGGCCAAAGCCGCCGCGGAGGCCATCCGCAAAGAGAACGCCGCCCGCATCGTAATTGCGGACGGTAATAATGTTGGCACCACCGTGATCCCCGAGATCATGGACCTGGACATTGCCCAGAGCTGCCGAGGTTATTACCCCGGCAAAATATCGCACTACAAGGCGCCCTGGGCCAACAAGAACGTAGACAACCTGCCGGAGCCGAAATGGCCGGGGCAGGTGGGGAACGAGTACCTGAGCCGCGCCATGCTGGAAAAACATTACCAACCCTGGATAGACCTGGTGAAAAAAGGCGTAGGTGTGCATTGCGGGGAATGCGGCTGCTGGAACAAAACCCCGCACCCCGTGTTCCTGGCCTGGTTCGGAGATGTGCTGGACATCCTGAACAGCAATGGCATCGGTTTTGGCCTCTGGGAGTTTAGCGGGGACTTTGGCGTGCTCAACTCGCGGCGGCAGGATGTGCAGTACGAAGACTGGTACGGGCAAAAGCTGGACAGGAAACTGCTGCAGCTGCTGACCAAAAACGTGTAGAGATGATCACCATCGGTATAATGGTATGCATGAGCCTGCTGCAACTGCTGACCAAAAACGTGTAAAAATAATACGGCCCCGGGAACGGGGCCGTTTGCCTTTATAAATTCCACGTTTAATGAAAAAAGATCTATACCTGATGAAGAATGTCTAATGTATGCTTGCACGCAAAGTTCCGAATGTTTAAAACAAGAGGATAGTACAATTGTACTTTTTTAACAGCCGTCAGGGGCATTTTTTCGTATTTTCAACCATATGAAAATCGTCTTCTTTTCCGCCAAACCATATGACAGAACGTTCTTCAACCGGCAAAATGAGCAATACGGCTTTGAGCTGGAATACCTGGAAACCCACCTGGGCCCGCATATTGTCAATGCGGTAGAAGAGGGTACCTACGCCGTATGTGTTTTTGTGAACGATAAGCTGACGGCGGAGGTCATAGGAGTGCTGGCCGCCAAAGGCGTGAAGGTGATAGCCCTGCGCTGTGCCGGCTTCAACAATGTACAGCTGGAAGCGGCAAAACAACACGGCATCCGCGTATGCCGCGTACCGGCCTATTCCCCGGAGGCTGTGGCGGAACATGCCGTGGCCATGCTGCTCACGCTCAACCGTAAAACGCACAAAGCCTACAACCGTGTACGGGAGCAGAACTTTGCGCTCAACGGCCTGCTGGGCTTCAACCTGCACGGCAAAACGGTGGGCGCGGTAGGCACCGGCAAAATAGGACGCGCCTTCTGTAACATCATGCAGGGCTTTGGCTGCCGCGTGCTGGCCTTTGACCCTTACCCGGACGCTTCCCTGCAGGCGGCAGGCGTGGAATACCTGCCGTTTGAAGCGCTGCTGGCGGCGTCAGACATTATTTCCCTCCATTGTCCGCTGACACCTGAAAACAAATACCTCATTAACGACCATGCTATCCGGCAAATGAAAAAAGGGGTTACCTTGATCAATACCAGCCGCGGCGCGCTGCTGCATACCCATCACGTGATAGAAAGCCTCAAATCCGGCCACATTGCCTACCTCGGCATTGACGTGTACGAGCAGGAAGAAAAGCTGTTCTTTAAAGACCTGTCCGCCAGTATCATTGAAGATGATATGATACAACGGCTGACGAGTTTTCCCAACGTGCTGGTCACCGGCCACCAGGCGTTCTTTACCGAAGAGGCCCTGCAGCAGATAGCGGAGATCACCCTCCGCAATGTAGACGGGCTGCGCAAAGGGCAGGAGCCGGGCGGCGGGGTATTGCTGGCGTAGTGCATGCAGCGCCGGAAAACCCGCCGTTGACTGCAACTGCGGAAAAATGCTTTATTTTCACGCTTGTGTCTGAACTTGTCAATGCCATAAAACAGGGGAACGAAGCTGCGTTTGAACAGGCTTTCCTGCAGCTCCGCGATAAGGTATTCCTGTACTTCCTCAAAAAAACGGGCGCGGAAGAAGATGCCCGTGACCTGTTGCAGAACACTTTCCTCCGCCTCTGGCAATACCGCGGCTCCATGAACGAAGCCTTCTCCCTTGATCAGCACCTTTTCAACATCGCCAAAACGGTTTATATAGATCACCTCCGCAAGCGGCAGCTGCTGGTGTTCAAGGGTGTGCTGCCGGAAGGGCAGGCCACTCCCGCGGCAGACATCGCCTGGGATGTTGACCGCCGCCTGCAGCGCATCCTTGAAAAAATGCCGCCGGCCCGCCGGCAGGCCTTTGTGCTCAACAAGCTGTACGGCCGCTCGTACAGGGAGGTGGCCGCCGCCATGTCTATTACCGTAAAGGCCGTGGAGAACCACGTAGCCAAGGCGGTAAAGGAACTGCGGAAGCACCTGCCGGCCGCGCTGATATTTTTTTTCTGGATAACGGAGGGTTTTTAAGATACCGTTCGTATTAATGATTAACATGGATATTTCCCGGGAACTGATTACGCAATTTTTTAAAGGAGCATGCACGGCTGAAGAGGCCGCCGCAGTGAGTGACTATTTGACGCAGCACCCGGAGGAGGCGGCGGAATGGCTGCCGGAAAAAGAGTGGGCGCTGGCGGAAGGTACCGCGGGCCGGCCAGAGGAGTATTGGCAGAAAATATGGCAGGGAATAAAACCCGCCCGCACGGTCAGCATCTGGCGGCTGGTGAGGAACGTGGCCGCCGCGGCCATACTGGTGGGAGCCCTGGCAATGGCGGGCTATTGGTTGATAGCCGGCCGGGAAAAGATGCCCCAGGCCGCGGAAGGTTTTATAGTCACCAATACCAGCGGGGAAATAATGCGCCATACGCTGGAAGACGGTTCCGTAGCGGAACTGTACCCCGGTGCTTCCCTCCGCTACGATCCCGCTTTTGCCGGCGGGCGGCGGGATGTACACCTGGCGGGGGAAGCCGTGTTCCATACAACAGGAGATGCGGCCAGGCCCTTCTCCGTATTGGGCAATGGTATTGCCACTACCGCGCTGGGTACCACCTTCAGGGTAACGGCGCCGCAGGGCAGCGGCAATACCAGCGTAACGCTGCTGGAAGGGAAAGTGATAGTGGCCAGCGCAGACACCACACTGGCCAGGCTGGATACCACCTACATCCTGCTGCCGGGAGACGAGTTCAACTATAGCCCTGAAAATGGTATTGCCCTCCGCAGGAAACAACCGGCCCGCCCGCAGCCTGCCCGGAAAAACGCGGCCATGCCGGAAGACGATTCGCCTGTGAACAGCTGGTACATGTTCGAGAACCAGGGCCTGGAACAGGTGTTCGAACAACTGGCGGCCATCTATAACGTACGCATCTATTACGATCCGGCAGACCTGAAAGGCCTGAACTTCATCGGTAAAATAGACCAGGCAGACAGTCTGGAGAACATCCTGCGGGATATTGCAATGCTGAATAATCTGAATGTTATGAAAAATAAAAAAGACTACGTTATCAAGGCACCGAGAAACTGACCACGTTTTTCCTGAAAGATCTTAATCACCGATGCTACTCTTTATTGGAACGCATACTGGCGTTCAGGGATAGCTATGTCCATTTTTTACCGTAAAATCCGTTCCATGAAAAGGAGGAAATTTTTATCAACCAAACTACTGATGGCCGCATTGCTACTGCTTGGCCTCTTCCAGGTGGCCCAGGCCCAAACAGGGCGCGTGAAGGGGGTAGTGAGAGACGAGGCCGGCAAGGCCATGCCTTTTGTGAATGTGCTCGCCAAAAACAGCGTAACCAGTCTTACTTCCGGTGCGCAAACAGATTCTGCCGGCGTATTCGTATTTCCGCGCCTGCCGGTAGACGGCACGTATTCCTTCACCGTGAGCATGATGGGGTATGAGACGCAGACGCTTTCCGGTTATACGCTGAAGGCCAGCGAGTCTACTTCCATCATCGTGAAAATGAGAACCAGCCTGGCTTCGCTGAACGAGGTGATAGTTGTTGGCTACGGCACCCGCCGCAAAAGCGACCTCACCGGCTCCGTAGCCACCATTGGGGAAAAGGAACTGACGCAGGGCGTGAACAATAACGCACTGCAAGCAGTGAACGGCAAAGCGGCCGGTGTATATGTGAGCCAGTCAAGCTCCGCACCAGGCGGCGGGGTCAACATCCGTGTGAGAGGGGCGGGCTCCATCAACAGCAGCAATGCCGTACTGGTGGTGGTAGACGGTTTGCCGGGCGTTGATCCGGCTTCTATCAGCCAGGACGATATTGCTTCCATACAGGTGCTGAAAGACGCCAGCGCCGCCGCCATCTACGGCTCCCGCGCGGCCAACGGCGTAGTGCTGATCACCACCAAGAGAGGAACGTCCGGCCAGATGAACATTACCTACGATGGCTACGTGGGTTTTCAACAGCTGGCTAAAAAGATGCGCCTGCTCACCGCGCCGGAATACATGCAGGTGCTCAATGAAATGTCTGCGGCGCAGGGGCAGCCGGAGCCGTTCTCCCAGCGCTATAAAGATTCCATCGGGCAGGGAACGGACTGGCAGGATGAAATATTCCGGACGGCCATTGCCCAAAGCCACCAGGTGTCTTTCAGCGGCGGCGCCAAAAACAACAAGTATTACGTAGGGCTCAACTATTTGAACCAGGAGGGCATCCTGAAAAATACGGACTATGAGCGCTACAATGCCCGGGTGAACTACGAGCTGGCGCCTTCTGATAAATTTGATGTGTCCCTGGCGCTCAACCTGTCCCGCTCGGTGAACAACCAGCCGTTCAACCAGACGGGCATTAACGAGAACGCAGGCGCCATCAATACGGCATTGAACTTTGATCCCACCATATCCGCCTCGCTGGACGAGAACGGCCGCTACCGGCAGAACCCGCTGATAGCGCTGGAAAACCCGCTGGCCATTATCTACGGTGTTACCCAGAAAGCCGTGATCAACAACACCTACGGCATGCTGACGGCCAACTACCGGCCGGTGAACGGGCTCACCCTTACAGCAAGGGTAGGGGCGGACCTGATGAACAGCCGGAACGATTATTATAACAGCCGCATGACGCAGTACGGCCAGTCTGCCGGCGGCATCGGTTCCATCACGCACAATGATGATACGCACTGGCTCATGGAATACCTTGCCAAATATGACCGGCAGGTAAAAGACCACAACTTCTCCCTGCTGGTGGGCACCACGGCGGAACGGTTCGACGCTTCGTCTGCCACGGCCGCCTCGCGCATGTTCCTGTCAGATATCACTTATACCCACCTGCTGCAAAGCGGCGACGGTATCAGCGGAGACAATGTGAGCAGTGGCCGCAACTCCAACAAACTGCACTCATACCTGGCACGCCTCAACTATGAGTTCCGCGACAAGTACCTGCTCACCGCTTCTTTCCGATCAGACGGTACGTCCCGCTTCTCGGACCAGCATAAATACGCCCTGTTCCCCTCTGTGGCCGTGGGCTGGAATATTCATAAAGAGCCCTTCATGCAACAGGCCACGGCCGTGTCTAACCTGAAGGTGCGGTTAGGGTACGGGCAGATCGGCAACCAGGCCATCGGTAACTTTGCCACCCTGCAAACGTATGAGGCCGGCGGCCGCGCCGTATTTGGAGACAACCTGTACCAGGGCGTGCAGCCCGCGCGCTTGCCCAACGTAAACCTCCGCTGGGAAACCACGGAAGAATACAACGCGGGCATAGACTTCGGTTTCTTTGGTGAACGCATTGCCGGCTCGCTCGAGTTTTATATGAAGAACTCGATGGACCAGCTGTTCAGCAAACCCGTACCGGCCTTTACCGGCTTCCCCTCGCAGGTGGTGAACTTCGGCAATGTGCGCAACAAGGGGATAGACTTCCAGCTGAACACCCGCAACATCACCGGCCGCAACTTCAGTTGGGAAACCAGCGTATCTTTTTCTTACCTGCATAACGAGGTAACGCAGCTGCCGGATTTTATCCCGCAGTTGCTTACCGGCTCCTTCAGCTTTGTACCCAATTTTGCGCTGGTGCAAACCGGGTATCCCGTATACTCCTACTACGGGTATGAAGTAGACGGCATATTCCAGACAGACCAGGAAGCCGCCGCCGCCGGCCAGCCGGGCGCTAAAGCAGGTTCTCCGCGCTTTAAGGACCAGGATGGCAGCAAGACCATTACGCCAGATGACCGCGTGGTACTGGGCAGTTCCCTGCCCAAATACACCTGGGGCTTCACCAATACGTTCACCTGGAAGAACTTTTCCCTGAATGCGCTGGTGCTGGGTGTTCACGATGTATTTGCGCTGGATGCCAACGTGATAGAGTCCATCTATCCCATCAACTTCCAGCGGAACCACATGGCCGAATATTACCTTGACCGGTGGACGCCGCAAAACCCTGGCGCGCGCTATCCGTCTGGTATCAATGCATCCACTTACGGCGGTCAGTACTCCGTGAACAGCTACACTGTAGAAAATGTATCGTTCATCCGCCTGAAAACGCTTACGCTGGGGTACACGCTGCCGCTGGAAAATAGAACGCTGAAAAGCATATCCGCCTACCTGGCTGCAGATAACCTGTTCACCATTACCGGGTACAAGGGGTATGACCCTGACGCTAACTCGAGAGGCGGGCAGATAGCGCGTGTGGCGCAGAACAGTTACCCGCTGTCTAAAGTATACCGCCTGGGCCTGAAGCTCAATTTTTAAACCGGCACGTAAAAAAGTCAACACATGAAGATCATAACTCCCGTCATACTGGCCGCGCTGCTGATGTGCTCGGCCTGCACCAAATTCCTGAAAGAAGATATCTATACGGAATACGACCCGGCGCAGTTCGCCAATTCTGTAGACGGTTTTGAGAAGGTGCTGAACAGCGCTTATGCGGAACTGCAGGTAAGAGGGTACGATAACCGTAACGATGTGTATTGTTATGGTGAATTTTGTACTGATGTAATGCTTCAGACCGGCGGCGGTTTTGAAGCGCAGGCCAAAGAGTTTATCACCTTTGCCTGGAACCCCACCAACGGTTTTTTTAATACTACCTGGAGCAAGGCTTACCGTGCCATCCGCAACAGCAACGTATTGCTGGATAACAAAGACGCCGCCACCGCCATACCGCCGGCAAAACTGGACGTGCTGGTGGCGGAGGCGCGGTTCATACGCGCTATGGCATACGCTTACCTCTACAACCTCTTTGGCCCCGTGCCGCTGATCACCACCGCGGAAAATGTAGATCCCGGCGCGGCCAGGGCAACAGATGAAGCCATATCAACGTTCATCATAGACGAGCTGAAAGCGGCCGCTGAGGCCCTGCCGGTAAAACAATCGCTTCGCGGCAAGGCCACCAAAGGCGCGGCGCTGGGCGTACTCTGCAAGTTTTACCTGAACAAAAAAATGTGGCAGGCCTGCGCGGATGCGGCGGAAGAGATACGTGGCCTCAAAGTATACGACCTGTTTGACGATGTGAGCCGCCTCTTTGCGGTAGAAAATGAAAACAACAACGAGTATATTTTCGCATACCCCTGCATTGCCCAAAGCGGGTACGGCAATATTACCATGGCGCACACTTTCCCGCCGGCATATCCCATCCTGCCTAACTGGATCATCTTTGGCGCGCAGTTCAGGTTGTATACCAGTTTTGTAGACTCCTTTGAGCCGGCAGATGAACGGCTGAAAATGATACTGACGGAGTACACCAACACCAGCGGGGTTACCATCCAGATGAACCGGAACGGGGCCGGCGCCGCATTGAACAACGCGCGCTCTTTCAAGTACGTACCAGACCCCGCCGGCCAGTCCGATGCCATGGGTAACGATATTCCCTATATCCGCTATGCAGACATCCTGTTGGCGTTGGCGGAAAGCCTCAATGAGCTGAACGGCCCCACCCAGCCCGCCATAGACCTGGTGAATGAGGTGCGCGGCCGTGCCAGCGCCAGCCTTATTACGCTGGGCGGTTACGGTTCCAAAGAGGCGCTGCGGGATTTTATACTGGCGGAACGCGCCCGGGAGTTTGTGGGCGAAGGCAAAAGGAGGGAAGACCTTATCCGTATGGGCAAGTTCATTTCCGGCGCGCAGGCGCGCGGGATGAGCGCCAAGCCAGGGCATGTGCTGTTCCCCATACCGCAAAGGGAAATTGAGGCCAATAAAAACCTGCAGCAGAATGAGGGATATGTGCAGTAAGTTCATTGGCCGCCTGGCGGACGCACTGCAACCTGCACCCCGCTGTACGGCATTGTTCACCAAGATCATTACCTGCCTGTCAGCCGTCATAATACCGGCCGCGGCGGCAATAGCCCAGCCAAAGCCTTCTCCGGCACAGCTGGCCTGGCAGCAGGCGGAGCTGGGCGTGGTATTCCACTATGACCTGCATGTGTTTGACGGGAAAAAATACACGCAGGGCGGTAACCGCATTACCCCGGTGCCGGACTATAACGTGTTTCATCCCTCCCGCCTGAATACGGACCAGTGGGTACAGGCGGCGAAAGATGCTGGCGCCCGTTTTGCCATCCTGACCGTTACGCACGAAACCGGTTTTGCCCTTTACCAGTCTGACGTAAATCCCTTCTGCCTCAAGGCGGTAAAATGGAAAGACGGAAAGGGAGATATAGTGGCGGACTTTGTGGCCTCCTGCCGCAAGTTCGGTATTGCGCCCGGGCTGTACATCGGCATCCGCTGGAACGCTTTTATGGGCGTGCATGATTTTAAAGTGCAGGGAGATCCCGGCCGGTTCCGTACCGCGCGCCAGGCTTACTATAACCGCATGTGCGAAGGTATGGTCAGGGAATTGTGTACCCGCTACGGCCCGCTCTTCGAGATATGGTTCGATGGCGGTGCGTCAGACCCCGCGGACGGCGCGCCGGATGTATTGCCCATTGTGGAGCGATACCAGCCCGGCGCCCTCTTCTACTGGAACGGTCAGCGTTCGGATGCCCGCTGGGGCGGTTCCGAAACCGGCACGGTGGGGTATCCCTGCTGGTCTGCCTTTCCTTATCCCAGTATGCTCACCAGCCGTTACCCCCGCATTGCGGAGCGTGGCTTTGAGCTGGCCAGGCATGGAGATAAAGATGGTGCGTATTGGATGCCGGCCATGTCTGACGCCCCGCTCCGCGGTTACAACGGCCGTCACGAATGGTTCTGGGAGCCGGAAGACGAGCACAGCATTTACCCGCTGAACAAGCTGCTTGCCATGTATGAGCAGGGCGTGGGCCGCAATTCTACCCTCATACTCGGTGTTACGCCAGATACGGCCGGCCTGGTGCCGGAAGCAGATGCCCGCCGCCTGCGGGAATTTGGCGACGCGGTAAAAGCGCGCTACGCCCATCCGGTTACCGCCCTGCGGGGCAACGGCAACATGCTCGAAACACCCGTCCGGCCCGCCCGTAATATTAATCAGGTAATGATTAGTGAGGATATTTCCCTGGGAGAACGTATTTTGTCTTTCGTTGTGGAAGTGAAGAGCGCCGGCCGCTGGCAACAGGTATACAGCGGAACGGCCGTGGGCAACAAGCACATTGCTTCATTCCCGGCGGTCAGCGCCGGGGCGGTAAGGCTGCGGGTAACAGCGGCCCGCGGGGAGCCGCACATCCGCGCATTTCAAACGTATTATATAAACCAATGAATGGACGTATGAACAACTTCCTGAAAATAACGACCGCTCTGCTCTTTTGCGGCGCAGCCGCCATGGCGCAGCAAAACAAGCCCAGACCCAACATCATCTTCTTCATCGTGGACGATATGGGCTGGCAGGATACCTCAGAGCCCTTCTGGGACAGTGTGACCACTGCCAACGGCAAGTTCCGTACACCCAACATGCAACGGCTGGCCAAAGCCGGCATGAAGTTCACGAACGCGTACGCTACTTCGGTATGCACCCCTTCCCGCGTGAGCTTTATTTCCGGCATGAACGCCGCCCATCATCGTGTTACCAACTGGACGAGCCGGTGGAACACCAGCACAGACGCAAAAGACACGCTGCTGGCGCCGCCCGCCTGGAACCTCAACGGTGTTTCGCCAGACCCGAAGCAGGAGCGGAGCGTGTACGCCACCCCGTTACCGCAGGTATTGAAAGATAACGGATATTACACCATCATGTGCGGCAAAGCGCACTTCGGTACTTACGGCAGTATCGGGAAAGACCCGCTGAACCTGGGTTTTACAAAGAACATAGCAGGCAGCGCCGCCGGTCATCCCGCTTCCTATTTCGGGGAAAAGAACTTTGGCTACAATCCGGAGAAGTACATCATACAGGCAGACATGCCGGGCATGCAGAAATATTACGGGCAGAACATTTTCCTGTCTGAAGCGTTGACAAAAGAGGCCATGCTGGCTATGGACACCGCCCGCATCCAACAGCAGCCCTTCTTCCTGTACATGGGTCATTACGCCGTACACCTGCCTTTCCACGAAGACCCGCGCTTCCTGCAAAAATACCTGGACCAGGGGCTGCCCCGCCCGGAAGCCGCCTACGCGGCGTTGCTGGAGGGGATGGACAAAAGCCTGGGAGACATCATGGACTATCTCGATGCCAACCACCTCACGGACAACACTATCCTCATTTTCATGTCAGACAACGGCGGCTACTCCCACCCGCCCCGCCAGGGCGGCCACAATACGCAGAACTACCCGCTGAAAGGCGGCAAGGGGTCTTTGTATGAAGGCGGCATCCGGGAGCCCATGATGGTGCGGTGGAACGGGGTTACTACGCCCGGCAGTGTAAACAGCCAGTACGTGATCATGGAGGACTTTTATCCCACCATTCTTGAAATGGCCGGCGTGAAAAAATATAAAACCGTACAAACGGTGGACGGCATGAGCTTTGTTAAGAACCTGCGCAATAACCAGTTGCGGGACAACCAGCGCACGTTGGTCTGGAACTATCCCAACAACTGGGCCGGCGGCAACCTGGGAGAAGACAATTCCTTTCTCACGGCCGTGCGCCAGGGCAAGTGGAAGCTCATTTACTTTCACAAGAACCAGCGGCTGGAATTGTATGACCTGGACAGTGACATCAAGGAAGAGCATGACCTCGCCGCCAAAGAGCCGGGCAAAACAAAAGAGCTGGCTCGCCTGCTTACCGCGCGGCTAAAAGCATATAACGCGCAGTTGCCCACCTACATCAGCACGGGTAAAACAATTCCCTATCCCGATGCGGTGGCGCAAATCAACAGGTAGTCTTGATCATAATGAAAAGTAAAAGCACCCGGGCCGGGTGCTTTTACTTTTTAAGGGAGAGAGGCAGTTATTCCCATCCGGCAAATGATGGTATCAGTGCGCCGGAACATCGCCCACGCCCGCGCTCTTGATCATTTCCGCGAGGTCTGGCTGATCCTTTTTCTCCCGGTTGAACACGCGGTTGATAATAACAATGCTCAGTACCATGCACACCGTGCCCAGTACAAAGTGAATGCCCGGGAAGTGGAACGGCGCCCGCGCAGAAGTGAAGTAGGCAAAAGAGCCGTTCATGATGAGCGGGCCGAAAATAGTGGTGAGGCTCATGAGGCTGGTGAGCGCGCCCTGCAGCTCACCCTGCTGGTTGGGCGGTACATGCACGGAGATGACAGACTGCAGGGAAGGGCCGCAGATGCCGCCCAGGCAGTAAGGCACCAGGAAGGCGAACATCATCCAGCTTTCCGTGGCAAAGGCAAACAGGAGCATGCCCAGCGCATACAGCCCCAGCCCGATGTAAATGCTTTTTTCGTTCCCCAGTTTAGGCACCACCACACGGGTAAGCCCGCCTTGCACTGCGCCTACCAGCACGCCTACCACGGCCAGGGAAATCCCCACCATGCCCTCGCTCCAGTTGAACCGGTAAATGGTATAGAAGTTCCAGTTACCCTGTACCGCCTGGGCGCCCAGGTAGATGAGGAAAAAGCTGGCGGCCAGGCCCGCAATTTCAGGATGGCGGCTGAGGAACTGCAGGGAACCGAGGGGGTTGGCGCGTTTCCATTCAAACGGCCGGCGGTTTTCCTTGCTGAGAGATTCTGGCAGCAGGAAGTACCCGTACAGGCAGTTGATCAGGCAAAGCGCCGCCGCCGCGTAAAACGGCGCCCGGATGCCCCAGGTAGCCAGCAGGCCGCCCAGCGCGGGCCCCAGCACAAAACCCAGCCCAAAGGCCGCGCCTATCAGGCCAAAGTTCTTGGCACGGGAGGTTTCATCAGGACTTACGTCTGCAATGTACGCGGAAGCCGTGGTGAAGCTGGCACCGGTAATGCCGGCAACAATGCGCCCGGCAAACAGCCACCCGTAGGTAGGCGCCAGGGCCAGGATGATGTAGTCTATGCCGAAGCCCAGCAAAGACAGCAGGAGAATGGGGCGGCGGCCGAAACGGTCGCTCAGGTTGCCCACCAGCGGGGCGCAGGCAAACTGCATGATGGCAAAAACGGACAGCAGGATGCCGCCGTAGGTACTGGCCTCATTGACCGGGATGCCTTTCAGCTGCGCGATCAGGTCCGCCATCACCGGGATGATGAGGCCCCAGCCCATTACGTCAATTAATAGTGTTACGAAAATAAAGCCCAGGGCTCCTTTTTTGTTCGGTTGCATATAGTGTATTTACAGGTTCAAACTTACGGTCAATTTCCCTTTCTCAACGGGCGTGAAAACGACAATCTACGGGGGGATTGCGGCCATGCTTCCTTCGTTCCCGTTCAACCGTGCAAAGATGGAACGGGAAAGTGACAGCCTTATGTCAGCAGTTGGAAAGAGAAAAAAGAAACACTTATTCACCCCCCGCTTTCCCAAGCATGGCATGCAAGGTATCCCGGCCCAGGTACCGGCCGTTCAGGATAACGGCGTAAATGTTTTTCGTATGCCGGATATCTTTCAACGGGTTGGCGTTCAGTATAACAAGGTCTGCTATCTTTCCTTCTTCCACTACGCCCACGGAATCTGTCATATACAGGCATTCCGCCGGGTGGATGGTGGCAGCCTGAAGCGCTTCAAGGGGGGAGAGGCCTGCTTTACAGAACAGGGCCAGCTCGCCATGGAGGTCATATCCCGGCCGGATACCGGCTTCTTTCCAGGCAAAGTCCGAGCCGGTTAACAGTTTCACCCCGGCCTGGTGCAATGCCGTTACCACCGGCAGCAAACGCGGGCCCAGCGTTTCTTCATAAGCCGTTCCCCTTAGCCGGTAAAGGGAAATTAAGGTAGGGTCATAAAATATCTGCTTGGCGGCCATGGAGATTGCCAGTTGCCGGGCATACCCGCCGTAGAGCTTTTTTAACGCGGCGGCGGTATGCTGTTCCCTGGCCGCCTCTTCTTCGTTGTATATGACATCCCCAAGCAGCGATTCGGTGTGTTCAATGCTCCTTATCCCGGTGAGGACCGCCTCCTGCGGTGGTACATCTCTGGGAAGGTGAACGGCCACCGGTATATGCTGTTTGCGCGCCTGGTCAACTAATGCGAGGAAAAGAGCATGGGGGAGCCTGCTATGTACTTTCAGGAAGTCTGCGCCCGCATGCTGCAGAGAATCAACCAGCAGGCGAACGGCCGCTTCATCTGCCGGGGTGCAGGTGAACGATGCGCGAAGGGCGTTCATGCTCTTGGGCCCATCTATAAATGGCCCGGCCCTTTTGATACGCGGCCCGGAGAGCGTACCGGCGGCTATGGCAGCCCGCCATTGATCGATCTGGCCAAGGTCTCCGCCCATGTCCCGTACGCCGGTTATGCCGTTTGCAACAAGCATGGGCAGCGCGCCGGCGCCGTAATAGGAAAGATGTACGTGCATGTCCCACAGCCCGGGAATGAGGTACTTCCCCTTTGCATCCATCACCGTTGCGCCGGGAAGGGGACGGGCCGTTTTGCTGATACCGGTAATGCGGTTGCCGGAAATGGTGACGGTCACTTCCCCGGAAAGGCCCCCGTTCAGCACGTTAATCACCCGGACGTGCTGCAAAACGAGTTGCCGGTTTTGCGCCAGCCCCTGCTTCAGGACCAATAAAAGAATAAATGCAACTAAGGGCCGCTTCATAGGGTTCAGCTATTCTGGTGAACGGTGTGTCTGTGAAGGATCTTTTCAAAAATAGGCAACCGGAACGGTATGGTCAAATTTTTAGATTTTAGTAATAAGTAGGCGGCAGCGCGCGCTGCCAGGTACACGGGAAAACAATACGGAATTTACCGGCTGCAGCATGTTCACGGCTGCCTCATGGTTATTTTGGGGCGGCCGTTTTAAACGTGCCGGCTGTAACATGGCGGAAAAGATTTTCCTATATTTGTTTTAACCTCAATCGGATGATTGAAAAAAGTATCCTGTGCATGCCCCCGGGGCATGCGTTGTTCCCATTCAAACAAACGTTCCCGGATGCAATTCACATACCGCGCCATTCGTTACAGCCTCTTCCTGCTTTGCCTGTGTACACTGGCGCGGGCGCAGGACCCCGCCGCCCCTAAGCCGGGCTTCATGCACTTTGTACGGGACTTCGGGAAGGAAGAAGCGGCCCGCAGCGTGGAAAAGTTCCGCAACGGGCGCATCGGCATCCGGCAGGAGCAGCTGCTGCAGGAGCTGCGGCAAACCAGCGGGCGCGCCCGGATATTTCTGCGTAAAGGGCTGGATACTGCCCGCCTGAAGGCAGACCTGGTATTGGCGCAGCAGCAGCTAACATTGCTGCGCGAAGGCATTTTTCACGGGGCGCCCCAGCATGCCGCGCGCCACCTCACGGTAACCGCTTCCGTACTGGACGAGCTGCTGGAAGAGGTAACGGAGAAAAGGGAGGCGCTGGAACGGCGCCTGCATACGTTGATAGGGTTTGTAGACCGGATAGATTCGCTCTCCGCGGATTCCAGCCTGTACACTTTCCCGTTCGATTCCCTGCACACCGCGCGTTACATACAGAAAATGGCCGTGGTGGCCAAAGAGCTGGGCCCGGCAGATACCGCGTTGCGCCGCTCCGTTACCGCCCTGCAGCGTTTGCAGACGGAGGCGGACCTGATGGTGTTCACCATCCGTTCCACCCGCGAAGACGTGGAGCAGCTGCGCATGGCACAAGTGGCCCGCACTTTTGAGCAGGAATATCCTTACCTCTGGCAGCCTCCTTCCCCTGACCTGCCGCCGGGCAAAATACTCGCGTTGTCTTACGCCAAGGAAAAGCTGGCCTGGGCCTACTATGTGCGCGATGCGGGCGGGCGCCTGCTGGTGTTGCTGCTGCTCACGCTGGCGGCCTGGTACTTCCTGCATTCACTGAAAAAAAAGTGGCAGGTGGAAGGGACTAACAGCCCGGAGCAGCCGAGCAGGCTGGTGTTGCGCTACCCGCTGCTGTCCGCTATTGTGATCGTACCCAGCATTTTCCAGTTCATTTTCCTGCAGCCTCCCTATATTTTTAGTTGCGGCCTGTGGCTGACGGGCGCCATATGCCTGGCTTTTATCTTTCATGGCTACATCACGCCTTTCTGGATGTGGTTCTGGATCATCGCCATAACCTTCTTTATACTGTCAAGCGTCACCAATATGATATTGCCGGCTTCCAGGCAGGAGCGCTGGTGGATGCTGCTGCTCTCCGCCGCCAGCCTGGCATATGGCGCCTACGTGCTGCGGCTGCGATGGCGGGCGCAGGTGCGGGAAAAACGCATCCTGTACTTCATTTCCTTCCTGGTCGTGATGGAGGCGTGTGCGCTGCTGTTCAACGTGGCGGGCCGTTATAACCTGGCAAAGACTATATTCGTGACCGGTTTTGCCGGGCTGGTAATAGCCATCCTGTTCCTGTGGACCATCCGGTTCATCAACGAAGGGCTGAGCACTATTGCCGCCATCTACAAACATCCTGAACGGAAGTTCTTTTACCTGGATTTTGAGCGCATCGGGGAAAAGGCCCCCGGCTTCTTTTACGTGTTCCTGGTGGTGGGCTGGTTCGTACTCATCGGCCGCAACTTTTACGCCCTGCAGGAAGCCGTTGCGCCGGTGGCGGACTTTCTGCATGCAGAGCGGACGTTAGGCAGCTATACGTTCACCATCAGCAGCCTGCTCATATTTATACTGGTCATAGTGGTGTCTGCCCTGCTCTCGCAGATCATTTCCTTTTTTGCCGGGGAGCGGGGAGACCAGCATGCCAAAGACAAGCAGGCCCGCCGCCCCGGCGTAGGCAGCTGGCTGCTGCTGATCCGCATTTTTGTATTGGCGCTGGGGCTTTTCCTGGCCTTTGCGGCCGCGGGCATCCCGCTAGACAAAATGGCCATTGCCCTGGGCGCCCTCGGCATCGGCATTGGCCTAGGTCTGCAGGGCCTGGTGAGCAACCTGGTCAGCGGGCTGATCATTGCCTTTGAGAAACCGGTGAACGTGGGAGATATTATTGAAGTGAACGGCATGCGGGGCACCATGAAGGCCATCGGGTTCCGCAGCAGCGTGGTGGCGCTGATAGACGGGCCGAGCCTCATCATCCCCAACGGGGACCTGTTGAGCCAGCATCTCATTAACTGGACAATGGGCCAGAACCGCAAACGGGTGAACCTGGTGATAGGGGTAGCCTACGGCAGCCACCTCAGAAAGGTGAAAGAAATACTGGAAGCAGTGCTGCACGATAATGAAAGGGTGCTCCGTTTGCCGGAGCCTGTAGTATCTGTCAAGGCGTTCGGGGACAGCTCCATTGATTTTGATCTCTATTTCTGGGTGGGGCATGTACGGGAATACCTGCAAATACGGAGCGAGGTCATTTCATCTATTGATGAGGCCTTCCGGCTGGAAGGGATCACCATACCCTTTCCGCAGCGGGATATACACGTTATTACGGGTAAAATACGCCCCAGTAATGATTAAAATAACATCAGTTTATGTCAAAATAGTATTTAATAATCCAAGATAATTATCGAATCTTTACCGCAGATTACAATCGTTTGCAATTTTTCAAGGGCATAAGAACCAAAATCGCTGGAAAAAAAGGCTTCGGGCAACCAAACGAAGCTGTACATGAGAAAGAACAAGTCTTTAACAATGTTGCGATTCACGTTTTAGCAAGTTAATGTGTGTTTGAAATTACACCCTGATCAAATTTATTTTCCCTGTGCTGCAAACGTTTGCATGTCACAAATTATGCAAACGTTTGCGCGATAATGAAACTATTTAACCTATGGTCATGAACATTTCCACGAAGTTCCTGCTCCTATGTAGCGCTCACGGCGCTATATCAAGAGGTAGTCCGCCGCGTACAGAGAATACTTTCCTGAAGGCAATACGATGTCCGGCACGTTTACAGGTCAATCCCACTTGCTTCAGATAATGCTATCAACCAAATAAGCTCACAGAAAATTTAAATTCCATGTTATATTCTACACGTCTTGCAGGCGCAGCCCTGTTCCTTGTACTGGCGCAGTCATCCGCTGTTGCCGGGAGTACACCGGCAGACGTAGGTGTAAGCGCCGCCAGTCCCGAAGGGCGGCATACACTTTCCGGCCTGCCGCCCGCCATTACCAATGAACTGTTCCAGGCGGCGCCGCAGCAGCAGCGCCGCATTACCGGTACGGTAACCGATGAGGCCGGGGCGCCTATCCCCGGTGTAAGCGTACACGTTAAAGGTACTACCACGGGTACCCAAACACTGGCAGACGGCCAGTTTGCCATCAACGTGCCAGACAACGCCACCCTGGTGTTTTCTTTCATAGGCATGGTCACCAAAGAAGTAGTGGTGGGCAGGCAGGCCAGCCTCAAAGTATCGCTGGCCGCCAGCAGCACGCAACTGAGCGAAGTGGTGGCCGTAGGGTACGGTACCCAGAAAAAGGAAAGCGTGGTAGGCGCCATTTCACAGGTATCCAACAAAGAACTGAAACGCACGGGTAACGTGCCTGACCTGCGCGAAGCATTGATTGGCCAGGTACCGGGCCTGGTGGGCATCATCTCTTCCGGTGAGCCGGGCGGCATCCTGGCCGGCGAAAGCGCCGTGAACCTGTACATTCGCGGCCAAAGTACCTGGAACGGCGCGCAGCCGCTGGTGCTGGTAGACGGTATCAAACGTAACATGAACGATATTGATGCAAACGACGTGGCCACCATTTCCGTGCTGAAAGACGCTTCCGCCACCGCAGTGTTTGGTGTGGAAGGCGCTAACGGCGTAATTCTCATTACCACCAAACGCGGGAAGGCAGGGAAGACCACGCTGAACTTCAACTATCTCGCAACAGCCAAAATGCTGTCCAAACAGCCGGCTACGCTAGATTCCTATGCTGCCCTCAACGCGCGCAACGAGATCATTGAGCGGGAAGGCGTGCTGAACGAGTCTTCCTGGAACGACTACATGCCTTACGAGATCGTGAAGCGGTACCAGCAACCGCAATCGCCTGAATATGCGGAGATCTATGCCAACGTTGACTGGCAGGACGCCATGTACAAGGACGTGGGCATGTCTCACAAAGCCACCCTCAGCGCCAGCGGCGGTAGCAAAACCGTGCAGTACTTCGGCTCCCTGACCTATCTGCATGAGGGAGACATGTTCAGGCGTTATGACAACGGCAAGGGTTATAAACCCAACTACAATTTTGACCGTTTCAACTTTCGTAGCAACATAGACATTAACCTTACTAAAACCACCACCTTCCGGCTGGGCCTTTCTGGCTTCTACAGCCAGAAGAACACCAACTTCAACAACGAAGGCAGTACCGGCCGCGCAGACGCCTGGATGTGGCGCGCCACTTACGGCCTGGCGCCAGACCTGTTCCTGCCCATGTATTCCAACGGCCGCTGGGGCGCCTACTCCGAAGGGGGCAACAACACGGTGAACCCCATTGCAGCGATATATAATATTGGTATACGCGAAACACGCACCACGCAGTTGCTGTCTGACTTTACCATAGATCAGAAACTGGATTTCATCACAAAAGGCCTTACCGCCAGGGTATTGCTTTCTTCAGATAACAACATCCGCTCCGAAGGTGGTATTTATGATATTCAAAACTCCATCCGCCCGGCGGAGGCCAGGACCAATGTGCCTTTTCAGCAGATATATCCCCTGAAGTATGAAGGCCCCGGACAGGACCCTTCCGAATATACGGTGCTGCTGCCTGTCAGCGATGAGGAGTATGACTGGGTACTGCAGCCCTGGACTATCCGGCAGGAGGATATTACCAACGCCAACTGGTCTGGCTACATTCCCATTGACCGCCGCCTCACTTACCAGGGGCAATTGAACTATGCCCGCAAATTCGGGCAGCATGATGTAACGGCCATGGCGCTCTTTAAACGTGAAGAGTACGCCCGGGGCAGCATGTTCAAGAATTACCGGGAAGACTGGGCTTTCCGCGCCACCTATAACTACAAGGGGCGTTACATCCTGGAAGGCAACGGCGCGTACAACGGTTCCGAACAGTTCGGCCCCAACTACCGTTTCCATTTCTTTCCCTCCGCGGCCATTGGCTGGTATGTGTCTAACGAAAAATTCTTTAACGTAAAATGGGTAGACAAGCTGAAGCTCCGTGCCAACACAGGCCAAATAGGCAATGACGACGTGAGCGGCGGCAGATGGTTATACAACTCTTCTTACGCCCGCGGCGGCAGGTCACGCCTTACGGAAGCTACCAATGGCCAGAGCCCGTACGATATTTACCGGCAGAACGTGGTGGGCAACCCGGACATTCACTGGGAAACCGCACAGAAAACCAACTACGGCCTTGAGCTGGATATCTTCCGTCAATTGGTGTCCATTAATTTTGACTATTATACGCAAAACAGAACAGACATCCTCCTGGGCGGCAGCTCCCGCGCCGTGCCTCCCTTCTTCGGCCTGACGCCGCCCAGCGCTAACCTGGGACAAGTAAAGTCAAAAGGGTTTGAGCTGGAAGTGCGTGTGAACAAGGAGTTGAATAAAGACTGGAGCGTATGGTCAAACATTGCGGTAACGCACAACCAGAATACCGTTATATTCCGAGACGACCCACCGCTGCAGTACAACTACCTGAAGGCCGCCGGCTATCCCATTGGCCAGCAGCGCAGCCTGGTAAAAACGAAGATATACCAGAACTGGGATGACGTGTATGCCAGCGTGCCCACGGAAAATAACGACCAGCAAAAGCTGCCGGGGTACTACGACCTCGTAGACATGAATGCGGACGGTGTCATCAAGAGCAGTGACGATGTGGTGCCGGTAGGCTATTCTGAAGTGCCCCAAAACTCCGCTACGTTAACGCTGGGCTTCAACTTTAAAGACCTCAGCTTCCTGGTGATGTTATACGGCGTGAACAATGCCAACCGCATTATCAATTTTCCCAACTTCCAGAATTTCACCAACATCCTGTACGGAGATGGCAACTACTGGTCCAAGAACAATGCCGGTTCAGATGTATTCCTGCCCCGCTGGAGAACACAGGGAGAGAACATTGGCGACTATTACCTGTATGACGCCTCTTACATCCGTCTCAGAACAATAGAGGTGGGATATGATTTCAATAGCCGGTACCCATGGATCAAACGTGCGGGTATTAATGGTATGCGGCTTTTCGTCAACGCCAATAACCTGTTTTTCTGGTCAAATCTCCCGGATGACCGCCAGGGCACCTACTCCGGCGGCAGCGCTACAGAAGGCGCCTATCCCACGGTGAAAAGGATCAACATGGGCATTGAACTCAACTTTTAAAAAAACGGAACATGAAGCGCATAAAATTTTATCTCGTTTTTTTTACGGCCATTCTGTTTTCCAGCTCTTGTGAAAAGTACCTGGACAAATCGCCGGAAGCGGATATCAACGAAAGACAAGTGTTTGGCAACTTTATCAGTTTCCAGGGCTTTGTGGAGGAAATGTACAACTGCATCATGGACCCTAATAAAGGTGGTGCATGGAATACTTACCTCTTTGCAGATGAAACGCTCAATAACTCGCCATACAATTTTGACAATGGTAACTACTGGGGCGCGGAAGGCCTGTTTTACGGCCAGGGTGTAAATACCACGGATAATAACTCCCGTACCAAAAGGATCTGGGAATATGCGTGGTACGCTATTGCGAAAGCTAACCAGGCCCTTGAGAAAATAGAAGAGGAAGGCCTTTTCCAGGGTACGGAAGAGGAGAAAAAGATACTCAAGGGGCAAGCCCTTTTCTTCAGGGGCTGGTTTTATTTCCAGATTTCCCAATACTGGGGCGGCATGCCGTATATCACCCGCGTGCTGAGCCCTACGGAAAGCCTGATCACAGAAGAGTTTACTCGTCTCAACTTTCAGGAAACGGCCAAAATGATGGCCAAAGACTTCCGCGAAGCGGCAGACCTGCTGCCGGCTGATTGGGATGACGTGCCCACCGGCCAACCCACGCTGGGCCAGAACCGCACCAGGATCAATAAATATTTTGCGCTCGGTTACCTCGGCAAAGCCCTGCTGTTTGCAGGCAGCCCCATGGTCAACCAGGAAGCCACCGGCAGCAATGCCTTTGATCCCGAATTATGTCAGCAGGCGGCAGACGCGTTTGGAGAATTGCTGACCCTGGCAGACCAGAACGGCAAGTACAAGCTGCAGTCATGGAGCACCTGGACGGACAACTTCTGGCGCTGGAACAATGAACGTCCCGGCGGTACGGAAGTGATCATGGCGCCTACCATTTATGATAGGAGCCGTGTTAGATGGTCTACCGTAGGCGCTACCGTGCCATCTTCAATGGGCCTCAACAGTGGTTCTTCCGCAGATGTACCCACGCATAACTTCACAAAGAATTATGCCATGGCAAACGGTTTGCCCATCACAGACCCGGCCTCCGGTTATAACCCCAACGATCCCTGGACCGGCCGTGAACCGCGTTTCTATAAAGACATTGTGGTAGACGGAGATAAAATATTCAGCTGCAATTGCGAAGACGCTACGGCAAAGTTGTACAATGGCGGCTACCACCGCTCACAGATCAACCCGCCCAGCATAACGGGGTATTATGCAAAAAGGTATTCTCCCATGGATGCCAGCTTTTCCATTTCCAAAGCCAACGGCCTGCAGGCGTACGTACCTTACCTGCGCCTGGCGGATATTTACCTGATGTATGCGGAAGCCGTGCTGTACGCCCAAAACGGCGGCACGCCCCAGAGCACTTCCGGCAATTACAGCCTTACGGCAGCCGGTGCGGTGAACGTGATCCGCAACAGGGCACAGCTGCCCGACCTCGACGCGAAGTTTACGGCCAGTGCGGCAGTCTTCTTCGAGGAAATTGTGCGTGAGCGCGCGGTAGAACTGGCATTTGAAGGTGCCCGCTTCCTTGACCTCCGCCGCTGGAACCGCAACTGGGACACACGCTACCTGGACAAGACCGCTATTGACTTTGACCGCGGTCAGGATGGCAAGCCCGTCAACATACAGGAAAGGCTGATCATCAGAAGGGTGGCTACCAGGAAACATAACTGGCTGCCCCTGCAGGTGAAATTCATCAATCTTTATGAAGGCTTCCCCCAGAATCCGGGCTGGTAATCTTTCTGCATCTTAAAACTTGACCAATGAATTATAAACACGCTATTATATTAACATGCCTGAGCGCTATGCTGCTCTGCGTTCAAGCAGACTCGTACGCCCAGGAAGGGAAGCCCGTGAAGACGCAGTACGTTTTGGTGGACGAAGAGGGGAAGCCCATCAGGAATGCAGATGTCTACAGCGGCACCGCTTATGCAAAAACTAACGCAGAAGGAAAGTTTTCCATTGCGGTAGAGGCAGGCTCAGACCTGGTGGTTGTGGCCAAGGGATATGACAAGATGTCCCTGTCATCTGGAGACGCATTGCAGCAACCCCGCATTACCATGAAAAAGTCGGCGCTGTTGTACGCGGAAGAAGACAGAACAAACCTCGCCTTCCGGAAGGCTTTCCAGGGAGACATTGTAGGTTCCGTTACAAAGCTGGACATTGCCGAAATACAGAAATATGATCACACCATCCGGCTGGTAGACGTGATTGCCGGCCGTTCCCTGGGCATGATGGGGTATGACCGCATTAGGGGCCTGGGCCGCGGTATCACCGTAGAAGACATTACGGGCAGTGGCACGGGCCGCGCCATGTTTGTGGTAGATGGCCTGCCCCGCGATGCGGAGAACATGCGGCTCAACGAAGTGGAAAGTATCACCATTCTCAAAGACGTGAACAGCGCCATCCTCTATGGTACCGGCGCGGTAAACGGTGTAGTGCTTGTTACCACCAAAAGAGGGGAGGCTTTCAAGAAGCGGTCAGACTTCAGCGTGAACTACGGTATTGCCACGCCAAGAGCGCTGCCTAAATACCTGAACTCCGCGGACTACATGACCTACTTCAACCAGGCCCGCGAGAACGACGGGTTAACGCCCCAGTTCAGCGATGAGACCATTGAAAATTTCAGGACCGGCAATAAATACCGCTATCCCGATGTGGATTATTATTCCGATGCCTATCTGCGTTCTTTCAAGAACTATTACGACCTCACCGGTGAGTTCTCAGGTGGTAACAATGTGGCCCAATATTATACCAACCTCGGCTGGTATAATGCCGGAAGCCTCCTTAACTTCGGAGAAGAGGCCAAAGGCCGGAGCAACCGCTTCAACGTACGTGGCAACGTAGACCTGAAGATCAATGACTGGATCAACACCGCGGTAGATGCGTATGGCGTGTTCCTTATCAGCAAAGGCGCACGCGGCAACTACTGGTCTGATGCCGCCACCGTACGGCCTCATGAATACGCGCCGCTGCTCCCCATCAACCTCATCAACCCGCATGACCCGCTGCTGCTGGGCCGCAAGAATGATATAAACGGGCAGTATCTGCTGGGTGGCGTTTCCAACCGTACCACTACGCCGTTTGGATACGGTTACTCTGGCGGTACGGAGGAGATAATATCCCGTAACTTTGCCTTTAACAACCGGGTAAACGTTAACCTGGACAGGGTAACACCTGGCCTGTCTTTTCACACCAACGTCAGCTTCGACTATTTTGTGGCCTACAGCCAGACCGTTGCCAACGAGTATTCCGTGTATGAACCGGTATGGAGCGCTACGGCAGACAGCATTGTGAGCCTCAAACAATACGGCAAGGACTCCCGCCCCGGTACACAGTCCGTTGGCGGTTCTTCCTTCCGCAGAAGGTTTGGCGGATACGGTTTGCTGGGGTATGACCGTACGTTCAACAGCAAACATCACTTTACAGGCTCGTTGCTTGGTTTCCTGGGCAACTACAAGGTGGAAGGCGATTTCCAGGGCGTAAAGCTGGCGCATGCCGGCCTGCGTGTGGGATATGCGTTTGACCGGCGGTACCTGGTAGATTTCAGCAGCGCCTATGTGGGCTCTGTTAAACTGGCAAAAGGCAACCGCGGTAAATTATCCCCCTCCCTGGCCGTGGGCTGGGTGCTGAGTGAAGAAGACTTTATGTCTTCCTCCCGGAACGTGAACTACCTCAAGCTCCACGCTTCTGCGGGTATGATGAACTCAGACTTCCTCATCAATAACTTCTTCCTGTATGACAACCGGTATGCCGGCTCCGGCAGCTACAACTGGTTTGAAGGCGGCAGAAGCCGTTCAGGCATTGCCTCTAGCTGGGGCACCAATCCCAACCTGGACTATACCCGCCGTAAAGAGATCACGCTCGGCGTGGAAGGCCGCTTCTTTAATAACGTGCTCGGCGTTACCGCCAACGTGTTCCACGATGTGTACGACAGGTTGGTGACCCGCCCCACTACCAGGTACCCCAGCTTCTACACGGACTTTATCCCGTATGAGAACTTTGGCGCTAACAAATACCAGGGCGCTGAACTGGGTGTGGAAGTGAACAAAACATTTGGAGACTGGAAGATTGCTGCCGGCGTGAACGTGCTGTACTCCACCACCGAAGTGTTGAAAATGGACGAAGTGTATAATAACGCTTACCAGTACAGGGCCGGCCACCCCGCAGACGCCCGTTTCGGGCTCGAGGCACTGGGCCTGTTCCAGGACGATGCGGAGATTGCCGCCAGCCCCAGGCAGGTGTTTGGCGCCGTACGTCCCGGTGATATCAAATACAAAGACCAGAACGGGGATGGCATTGTTGACGAGAACGATGAAATATACCTGGGCCGCTACCAGCAACCCATTTCAGGCGGTTTGCAAATAAGGGTCTCTTACCGCAATTTCACCCTCTATGCACTGGGTGAGGCCAGCTATGGCGCAGATGAATTTGTGAATAACAACTACTACTGGGTAGACGGGAACGACAAGTATTCCGAACTGGTGCTGGGCGCCTGGACGCCTGAAACCAAGGCTACGGCCACATATCCCCGTCTCAGCTCCCAGACCAACAGCAACAACCACCGCCAGTCTACTTACTGGGAATATGACAACGATTACTTTAACATCCGCAGAATACAATTGAGCTACGATATGCCCGCTTTCGTGAGCAAGGCGTTGAGAATGCGGCTGTTGAATGTTTTTGTGGACGGCTTCAACGTGTTCCGGTTTGGGCCAAGCCGCCGGATACAGGACCTGAGCATTGGAGGAGAACCTTCTTACCGTGTCTTTTCCGTTGGCCTGAACGCGAGCTTTTAATGATCTTAAAAAGAGAATGTTATGAAAAAACTCAAAATACCGTTGTTCCTGCTTGCCACATGCGCGTTGTGCTCCTGTGAGAAGCTGTTCAATCCGAATAATGATAATCACAGCACCTTTGACCGGGTGCTGGTAGACCCGGCCTACGCGGAAGGGCTGCTGATAAAGGCCTACACTTATATTCCCACTAATGACTACAACTACAACGAAGTAGCTACGGACGATGCGGCCACCAGCGACAAGAACAGCACGTACCTGAAAATAGCTACCGGCGGCTGGACCTCGCTGGTAAACCCGGAAAACCTCTGGGACAATGCCAACAGGGCCATCATGTACATCAACCAGTTCCTGGAAGTGGTGGATATTGTTCCCTGGAAATATACAGACCAGCAACTGAACGGGCTTTACATCCGCCGCCTGAAAGGAGAGGCGTTTGCCCTGCGTGGTATGTTCAAGTATTACCTCATCCGCAACCATGGCGGTATTGGGGAAAATGGTGAGTTGCTGGGCTTCCCCATCTACAACAAGTTTGTAGAATCTGCGGAAGAGTTTGCCGCGCCCCGGAACACGTTTGCTGAAAGTGTGAAAAGCGCCAATGACGATCTGGACAGCGCCCTGGCCCTGCTGGCGCCCAACTACGGCAACGTTAACAACCCGATAGACCTGCCGCCCGGCTTCTCTGACATTACGGATGTAGACAAGTACAATACCGTGTTCGGTGAGGTAACGCAGCAGCGCGTCAGCGGCCGCATTACGCTCGCTATCAAGTCCCGCATGGCACTGCTGGCGGCCAGCCCCGCCTTCAACACCAATAACAGCGTACAGGCATGGGAAGAAGCGGCCAAACTGGCGGGTGACGTACTGGCCGAGATCAACGGCGTGGCCGGCCTTGACCCGAAAGGGAACATCATCTACCTCAAAGCGCAGGTAGATGCCGCAGACATCACCGCCGGCGATAAAAAGGATATTCCTGAAGTACTGTGGCGCCGGCCTATTTATACCAACCGCGCCCGGGAGCAGGCCAATTTCCCGCCCACCCTGTTCGGGAACGGGAACATCAACCCCTCCCAGAACCTGGTAGATGCGTTCCCGATGGCCAACGGCTACCCGATCACAGACGGAGCTTCCGGTTACGATCCCGCCAATCCCTATGCTGGCCGGGACAAGCGCCTGGCCCTGTATATTGTGTACAATGGCAGCAAACTGCGCAATACCACCATCAATACCGGTGTAGGCGCCGGAGACGATGGCCTGGACGCCCGCCCCAACTCCACCCGCACCGGCTACTACCTGAAAAAGCTGCTGCGCGAAGACGTGAACGTGAACCCGGTGTCTACCTCTGACCAGAAACACTTCAACACACATATCCGGTATACCGAACTGTTCCTGAACTATGCGGAAGCAGCCAATGAGGCCTGGGGCCCTGATGGAACGGGAACGCAGTCTTACTCCGCCCGCGCCGTGATTGCCGCTATCCGCAAACGAGCCGGCATTCCCGCACCAGACGCGTACCTGCAGTCTGTAACCACCAAAGAGGCCATGCGCGAGCTGATCCGGAATGAAAGAAGGCTGGAGCTGTGCTTTGAAGGGTTCCGCTTCTGGGACCTGCGCCGCTGGAACGCAGACCTCACAGAACCGCTGAGAGGCGTAAGGATCACCAACGGTACTTACGAATACTTTACCGTGGAGCCGCGCGCGTATAACAACGATCATATGCACTACGGGCCCATTCCCAACAGGGAGATTTTCAAGTTCAATCTGATCCAGAACAAGGGTTGGCAGTAACCACTATAAAATTTAAAGCTAGAAGCATGAAAAAGATATTGATGGCATTCACGATTCTTGCGCTCGGGTTACCTGCCTGCAAGAACTTTGAGATCGCCCACCCGGACTTTAAATACACATCGGGCTACTTCCCTTACCAGTTCCCGGTAAGAACGCTCGTGCTGGGGGATGATATTTACGATAATACGAATGATAATAACGGCAAGTTCCGTATATCCGCTCACCTGGGCGGTATCTACGAAAACGACCGTAGCCGTAGCTTTGACATCCAGGTAGACAACAGCCTGGCAGACCGCCTCCTCTTTACGTCAGGTGGAGATACGGTACGGGCGCTGCCGGCAAAGTATTACACGCTCAGCGCCAACAAGCTGGTAATACCCGCCGGAGAGATGAACGGCGGCGTGGAAGTGCAGCTGACAGATGAGTTCTTCAATGATCCCGAGGCCATTAAGCTGAACTATGTAGTGCCGGTCAAACTGCTAGGTTCAACAGATGTAGACACCATCCTGGTGGGCCAGTCAGATGACCCTAACGCAGACCCTCGTGTAGCCGCCCAATGGGCAGTGGCGCCGAAGAACTTTACCATGTTCGGCATTAAGTTCATCAACGAGTTTCACGGGGCGTATTTCCATTACGGGCAAAGCCAGGTGAAAGACGATGCCAACACGGTACTGGAAGACACCACCTATTCTCACAAATTTGTAACCAGCAACCCGGTTACCAGGCTGGCCACGTCAGGCAGGCACCAGGCAACCACCTCTTTCTTCATGCGCTCCAAAGTGATGACAGGAGAGATCACCCTTATACTGGAATTTAACGGGAACAACTGTACCATATCCGCTCCCGCCGGCGCCGGTTATACCATTACCGGTACAGGAGAGTTCAAGAAGGAAGCGTATGAATATGGAGACAAGAAGCGGAACGGTATTGCGCTGAACTACGTAGTGAGCCGCAATAATCAAACGTACAACGCCAGTGACGTACTGGTAGTGAGAGACAGGGGAGTGGTGATGGAAACGTACGCGCCGGTGACGTATTGATGTTGGAAAGATTTTTTAAAAGGCTTGCAAACAATTGATTTGCAAGCCTTTTTTAATGTGTTTGAGCAGACCTTTGCAATTTGCCGGAATGTTGATTAAGTTTAGACCAGGGAGCGGCAGGAAGGGTGTAACAGGATATTGTCTTATAAAACTGAAAGACCATGAAACGAAAAGATTTCATTCAACAGGCAGCGTTTATTTCAAGCAGTTTTTTTATTGCCAGGGATTTGCAGGCAAAAGATAAAGGCCCGGTCTTTGGTCATGGCGACAAACGGTACCGCATGAATACCAAATGGAGCGGCGCCAACCCTGCCGTTAACGCGGTGAATGACTGCCATGAAATGGTGCAGGACCAGGAAGGCCGGATCCTCCTGCTGACGAATGAAACAAAAAACAATGTGCTGATCTATAAAAAATCAGGTGAGCTGGTAGGTACCTGGGGCCATGAATTTCCCGGGGCGCATGGCCTGACACTGACCCATGAAAATGGTACGGACTTCCTTTTTATCACTGATACCGTAAAACACCAGGTGTACAAAACCACCATAGACGGTAAAATAGTAAAAACGATCAGTGTGCCGCTGGAAGCCGGTGTTTATAAAAAGGCGGAAGAGTTTGTGCCCACTGAGACCGCCGTAGATACGAACGGCGATTTTTTCATTGCGGACGGTTACGGCGCCCAGTACATTACGCATTACGATAAAGACGGCAGGCTGAAGAATTGCTTCGGCGGGCGGGGAGAGGGAGATGAACACCTGGACAATGCGCATGGCATTACCATAGACCGCCGCCAGGGCGCGCCTACCTTGCTGATCACGGACCGCACGCGCAATTGTTTTAAACGGTTCAGCATGGACGGGAAATTGCTGGAGATAATTAAGCTGCCTGGCGCCTGCGTATGCCGGCCGGTTATTAAAGGAGATCACCTGTATGCCGCGGTGTTGCGCTCTCCCAGCCTGGCCAATGCCGATTCAGGGTTTGTGACCATTTTAGATAAAGACAACAAGGTAGTCTCCAATATCGGGGGTACGGCGCCCGTGTATAAAAACGGTACCTTGCAGCCCATGTCCCAGGCCGAAAAGATATTCCGGAACCCGCATGATGTGTGTGTGGATGATGAAGAGAATCTTTATGTAGCGCAGTGGAGCTCAGGTAAGGTGTATCCGTACAAATTTACCCGGGTGCAGTGATGAATTTCCCTTGTTCTTTTCTGCATCTGCACTGCTGATGCCGCCTGCCGGGCCCCGCCGTAGGGCAGCGGCGGCAATTACAACAGCGCCCGTCAACAATCCGATAGCCGCTATCCACAATAACCAGGGGTACACCATGCTGCTGAACCGCAGCAGGTAAGAAAACCCCTGCGCCATCAGTACCGCTTCATTTGCCACTATTGCCCAGGTGAAAATTACAATGCCTGTTTTTGCCATACGCCCGTCTGCTTTAAAGTACCCGTGCTGCACCAGGCAGCCCAGCAGGTATAACGTAACAAAGCCAAGCATTACCAGGTGCAGATAACCGATAATAACAGGCCGGTTAACAAATATCATATTGCCAACGGCAGGCAGCACAATGACCACCTGCATGGCTGTTTTAAGTACAAATGCAACTATAGCAAGCACACCGGGTTTTTTCGCAAATGGGTGTACGCTGCGGAAGGCTGCGCTGGCATGCCGCATCATGGCTATGAACCAGGCTAATGCCACCGCCATGCAGGCGCATCCTGCAATGGCTATTGCATGTATCACAATATTGGAAGTATGCCAGAGATAGGACAGGAACAGGGTTGGGAGTACTGATACGGACATGGCCGTGGCAAAACGGCGCAGGTACCTTTGTGCAGCCTCATTGAAAGCGCTGCTGAAATCATGCGCAAACAATGCAAGAATACCCAGCGTAAAGAACCCGTTGTATTGCAGGTGGAGGTAGGTATAAATAGCATCCCTGTACAGCACAGGGTCTGCCGTATGCGATGCCATCAGATAGGCCAGTGCAAACGGCCCTGCGGAGGAAAGCACAAGCGCGCCTAATGCAGAAAGCAGCAGTATCACTACCGGACGGCTTACCCGTGATCTGAAAAGGTGCTTCGCCAGTACCCAGGTAAACGCATAGGAAACGAGTATGGACAGTGTGGAGAAACAGATGGATACAGCGGCATAGCCCTGAAAGGGGAAGCTCAGCAGCATGCCAACCGCGCTTACCAGCATGCCGCCTAAAAGCCATTGGTATATTGGCCGGCTGCTGCAGGTGGCAGGTAATATCTCATAGGTGATGAGTGTAAGCAGGCAAAGTGTGATCCACCCGGTAAATGCAAAGTGAGAGTGTGCATGCAACACGTAGCTGAAGTTAATGCCAGGCATCGGGAATAATATTTTGCTTCTTAGCAGCAATCCAAGTAAAGCCACAATGGCCAGGTTGACCAAAGATACAGTCAGCCATTTTCTTTCTGCTTTTAACATGATGGTCCCTTTTTTAAATGCATCACTTTTGTTAGCCGGTTGAATACCCGTTTTCCGGTGTAAAAGTAGTGCATTTTTCAGTAAGTAAAGGATAGTTTAGTCCTTTATTTATCCTCGCCTATCCCACGCCAGTGCAGTGTATGACGCCCGTCATGCCGGTAAATGATACTGGTCATATTCCTCAAAAAACGATTAAAATAGAAGTATTTAAATACTTTTATTATCTACTTTTACATTGTAACCGGATATGTAAAAAGACAGGACAGAATGATCACAGTGTTTGGCCATGTTTTGATCCTTGCAGTGTACATGCAACGGCGGCGTTGTAACAGCTCTCAAAGAATATTTAATACCAGTTTTTATGAAACGCGATAAAACAAGTTGCTGGCTTATCATCCTGGCGGCAACTTTATTCACAGCATGTTACTCCAATACAGACAATAAGTATGCAGCCGGCAAAGGCGGTAAAATAGTGTACGGCGCCCCTGAAGCATATATTACCGATGAGGCAATACCGCCTGCCGCTATTGCAGGCCCTGCGGCCTATGCGCCAGCCATCCCGTCACTGGCTGACGGAGACACGGTAGCCATCCGGGTAGACGTACTGCATAAAAAAATTTCCGTATCAGACGAAGTGAGCTTTTGGGCATGGACATTTGGAGACGAGGTTCCCGGCCCGGTATTGAGAGTGCGTGTAGGGCAAACTGTTAAGTTCACAATGGCAAACCGCTCCAACCTTACCGCGGAGGTATCTCCTCCAATGCCGCACTCTATTGACTTTCACGCGGCCCTGGTAAATCCGCACGACAAATACAGGAGCATTGCCCCCGGCGCCACCCTGCATTTTCAATGGACGGCAAATTATCCCGGTGTGTTCATGTACCACTGCGGCACCCCGGTTATTTTACAGCACATGATCGCAGGCATGACCGGCATGGTCATTGTAGAACCGGCCGGTGGCTTCCCGGGTACGGTAAACAGGGAACTGGCCATTGTACAGAATGAATTTTACCTGAAGCCCATGGGGGATACGGCGTACCAGACAGATGTAGCCGGCGCAAGGGCCAGGCAGCCCATGTTTGTTACGTTTAACGGTCAATACAGGCGGTACATGCAGTCGCCCATAGCTGTGAAAGCAGGAGAGCGTGTCCGTTTATATGTGCTGAATGCGGGCGCCAACCTTACATCCGCCTTTCATGTGGTAGGCGTTATTTTCGATAAGGTGTGGATAGATGGCAACCCCCGGAATGAGATGCAAGGAATGCAAACGGTACTCCTGGGGCCCAGCAGCGGCGCTATCCTGGAGTTTACAGTTCCTGAAAAAGGCATCTACGCTTTTGTTGACCACTCTTTTGCCAGTGTGGAACAGGGCGCTATTGGTTTAATCGAAGCAAAATAAAGCATATGAAAAGTTTATTGCTGGCAATAGCCATCGTTATAACAGCAGGCTTTAACATCAAGGCGGCGGCGCCGGGCAAGGTAAAGGTGTACCTCTTCATACAAACACGATGCCCCTGTATTTACAGCCATAAAGAAACTTTCGGAAAACTGCTTAAAACCTACCGCAACCAGGTGGAATTTACGGCTGTGTTTTCAGATAGTAAGGACAGTGATAAGGATATACAGGAGCTGATGCGGGACCTTGGCTGGAAAATGCCTTATGTGCGGGATACCGGCCACCGTTTACTGATGCGGCTGCACCCCAGGGTAAGCACGGACGTAGTGCTGCTGGATGCCGGTAAAGTGCTCTACAAGGGTGCTATAGATGACGGGCCTTCCAACATGGGCATGGTGAAACATTTTTATCTGCAGGATGCGCTGGAAGCATGCCTGCAACATTTACCGGTACCTGTGCCCAGCGCACCGGGGAAAGGTTGCTTGCTGTAGCACTGAGAACAGCCACTGAGCGTTACCGGGCGGGAATAACGAGAGACCCTGGTGAATGCTATACTTGTTACCAGGCGTGTTACAGGGATCTTTGCAACAGTTTCAGGCCGATAAGAAGATGACAAGCCCGGGGCTCCAAGGCGATAAGAAGCCGATAAGAAGCCGATAAGCCCGGGGGGCCAAGCCGATAACAAGGCGATAAGAAGGCGATGGCCTGCTTTTATGTCAAATTTGAATCATCATTATAGTTATGATTATTAATACGTTGTAATATATTCTTGCTTTTTTACGCCGTGAATAACGGGCTGGTTTATCTGCGGGATTAAAAAAGCCCCTGTAAGTCAAAGACTACAGGGGCTTTTTGTGCCCAGAACTGGATTCGAACCAGCACACCCTTGCGAGCGCTGCGACCTGAACACAGTGCGTCTACCAATTTCGCCATCTGGGCATCCTTTGTTTCAGGGAGTGCAAAGGTATGCAAGAATTTCATTTTTCCAAATTTCACTAAAGTAAATTTTCCGACCCGCCGGCAAGCGGTAAAATACCCTTTGCTTTTTAGGGGCTGAAGGACTATATTTATAGAGTACCGGGTACGTTACCGGAAATAGGCCTGTTCCTGCAAAAAAGTTCCCGTCAATATGTTTGCAAAATATTGACCTCAATTCTATTTACGTATAAAAACACCGCTATGAAAATTGCTATCGTTGCACTGTCTTTTCTGGGCCTTGTGTACTGCAAGAAGGCTGATGTGGAGCCTGAGAACAATACACCCGTCCTCCGGTCTGACGCCCCGTCGCTTTTGTCAACCACTACTTTCAATGTTTCACCGGCTACCAATTTTAATTCCACCTTCTGGTCTAACGTACAAACAGCGCTGGCCAGCGGCCCGGTAGATGTCATTTTTGCGAACGGCACCTACACCCGTACGGCTACGCTAACGCTGTCCAACATCGGGGACGATGCGAACCTCCTTACCCTGAAAACCGCATCCGTCCCGGGCGGCGCTGTTTTCAACGGCAGCATTGCCAAGCTGATGAACGTAAACCTGTGTAAAAACGTCAAGCTACAGGGCCTCAAGTTCACGGGTGCTGCAACGGGGTATGCGCTTACAATTGTCAGGAGCCAGGATATTGCGGTGGAAGAATGCATTTTTACCGATCTGCCGGATGTAGGCTATGGCGCGCTGGGCGTGCATTATGAAACCACCAACCGGGTGCTGGTGCGCAACAATACATTTGCCCGTGTAGGGTACGATTCTCATGCGCATATGATCTACGGTGCTTACGGCATTCAGCGGCTGAGTGTGGTGGGCAACAGTTTTACGGACTGCTCGGGCTCATTTGTCCGTTTCCGCGGTAACCTGTCTTCCAAAGGCGTGGTGTACGACAATGATTTCACATCTACCGGTACCTACCTGACGGGCATCAACCCTGTGTTCATCGAGATACCGGTATTCAACGACGTGGACCCCGGAGATGAAAGAATGGGAACGCAATTCATGATAACGAAGAACACGTTCACCTACGCCACGGCCGGTTCTCAGGCCACCCGCTACGCGGTGGTATTCCATCACACCGGCTTCAACCCGCCAGACCGTACGCACCTCATCAGCGCGGCAGATGCAGCTACGCTAAACAGTGGCACGGTTACCCAGAAACGTACCATCATGAGCGCCCAATTGGGGCTGGACGGTAACGAGATACACTTCGGCGGCAATACCAACAGCAATGTGCAATACAATGTACTGTACCGCTGCTGGAACGGGTATGGCTCTTCCGGGCCGTGGGCGGGCATTGCCAGCATAGGCACGGCGGTGAACGCTTCCGGCCTTGCAACAACGGAGCTTGCCGCTATCAATTATTACCCCTGAATACCGTTATCATCTGCTGACAACAAAATAGCCCGCCTTGTCCGACAAGGGGGCTATTTTTTTCCACCTGCTTCACCAGTTTTTCCGGCGGCGGGGTTTTGCCTTTTTTGGGGTTAAACAGCTTAACTACTCCAAAGCTACGCCGCCGCCCGCCCATTGAACAGGGAGCAATTACCTGAATTTATCCGTATTTATACGCAGGGAAGGAAAGGTACTTTGTACGCTGGCATGGCTAGACAGATGCCCACCAGTGTTCAGCAGGATATGGTTTCCCCAGCTCCACCACTTCTCCTATACGCGGCGTGGCAATGGTGAGGCCGCGTTGTTGCGCCGCCGCTGTTACACGCACGGCGGGCTCATCCCAGGGGTGGTTGGCCAGCGCGAACTTGCCCCAGTGTACGGGCACCATCACTTTGGCGCCGAGGTCTGCCGCGGCCGCGGCGGCTTCTTCCGGGTTCATGTGGATGTTGGGCCAGGAAGGGTTGTATTGCCCGGTTTCCAGCAGGGCCAGGTCAAAGGGGCCGAGCTTTTCGCCAATGGTTTTGAAATGCGCGTCATAGCCGGAGTCTCCGCCAATGTAGATGCGCACATCAGGCGTCTGCAATACAAAAGACGCCCACAGGGAGCCTCCCCGTTTAAGGCCCCGCCCGGAAAAATGGCGCGCGGGCGTGGCGGTAAGGGTGTACCCTTCCAGCGGGTCTTCTTCTTCCCACCAGTCCATTTCCGTGATCTGCGAAGAAGGGATGCCGGCGCGTACCAGGTCCCTGCCCACGCCCAGCGGCGTGTATACTGCTTTTATTTTCGGAACAAGCTGACGGAGCGTGTGGCTGTCAAGGTGATCGTAATGGTTATGGGTGATGATGAGCAGGTCTATATCGGGCATCTCTGCCGCCGTGTAGATATTGGTGCCGGCAAAGGCCTTTATCATGAACGAAAAAGGGGAGGCATACCCGCTGAAAACGGGGTCTACCAGTATGTTGCGCCCGTTGTTGCGCAGCAGGTAGGAAGAGTGGCCGAACCATACCAGCTGCGTGCCGGTGGCCGGCAACTGGTGCAGGTCTGTTTTAACGGCGGGCAGCGGCCGCGGCGGCCACACCGTTTTGGGTTTGTTCAGGAAGGCCCGCAACACGGTGAAATAGGAAGCGTCTCGCGCCATGATCTCGGTAGGGGAAAGGTTTTGAAAAGAACCGTTCCGGTAATTCGGTGATTTCCATTCCATTTGTTAAAAGTACGAAGATGTCGCGTTTATACAATTGTGCCGGGCGGATGTGTCGTAATTTTGGGTCATGGTATCTGTAGAAACTTTTAAGGCCTTGTGCATAGGCATGCCGGAGGTGCAGGAGGTGCTGCATTGGGGCACGCCGGCCTTCCGCACTAAAAAACGGATATTCGCTACCCTGTGGCCGCAGGAAAACCCCGGTAACAAGGCACTGAACCGGCCCAGCGCCAATTTTGGCTTCACCCCGGAAGAGCAGGACGCCTTTTGCAAGGCGGCGCCTGACAGTTTTATGCCGGTGGAAGGCGGCTGGGGCCGCCAGGGCTGGACAACCGTTAACCTGCACAAAGTGAAAAAGAAGATGCTGGAAAGCGCCATCCAGAGCGCATGGTACAGCGCGGCGCCTCCAAAGCTGCAGGAGCGGTACCGGTTGGATAACGGGCTGGAATAGGGGGCACGGACAGCATGCCAACCGGAGCGGCGCCATCCGCCAGGCCAAAACGCCGGGCCACCCGGCCGGGAACCCGACCGGAACGGCACGCCGCTCAGAACGGCAAACCCAGCTCCTTCTGCCGCTGCCTGCTCAGGTGGCGTTTGAGCGGGGAGCGTTCCTGCGCCAGCAGCCTCCATACCCGGGCGGGACTGAACACGTCCAGGTAATCCAGGTTGTTGGGAAAGGCGCTCAGGTACTGGTCTCTCACGTAGTATAACACGGAGCCGTTGCCGGACATGCCGTAAAGGTCGTTGGCGGTGATCTGCAGGCCGGTTTTTACGGCCAGGCGGCTGTCAAGTATCAGCAGCTTGTTTTTTCTTGTGAGCACCACCAGTTCGTCTGCCGCGCGGTTGTGCCGGATGGTCTCAATACCGTCCGGGTGCGTGAAGATAAAAGGAGGGGCGTTGCCGTCAAGGTCCCGGCGGAAAATGGTATCCCTTCCCTTGTCAAATGGCGCCTTGTAGGTAATGATGGCATTTTTGTCGAACACGGGCGCTATCAGCTGCTCATGGAAGTTCATACGGCCGTTGGTGTTCATGTCAATCACTTCCACCGTTTCCTCAAAAGTGGTATACAGGCCCATTTTGGCTACCAGCTTGTTGCGTGCCACGTTCCCGTAACCGTAGGTGTAATAGTTCCGGGTGGAAAAAGAAAGCGTGTCTTTTCCTTTCATCACGTGTATCATGGTGTCTGCTCCCCACACCAGCGCCCCGTCTTCCGTAAAGTCCCCGAAGGTCACGTTGGTAACCCGGTGCAGGCGTTTCCCGTTCTCGTCATACACATCCAGCTGGTTGAGCCCGGAAGGGATGGGGTAAATGGTGAGCAGCTGCTGCATGTTGCGGGAGCTGGTAATGGTGGTTTGGGAAGGGATGTGGCAGATGGGTTTTTTCTGCGGGTCAAGTAGCTGCACTTTTTCTATGAAGTCCCCGTTGGGGGCCAGCTGTACGTAAGGTATCACCAGGTTGCCGGAGGCCGTGAAGCGTACGCGGTAAGAATCGAACTGTGTAAAAGGCCCGTCTGCTATATGTTCTGCCGGGTGCAGGTAACGGTTGGCGCCGCCCAGCGTAACAATTTCTTCCTGGTTGGCCGCACAGTCGTACAAAATGAACTCTTCCGGCAAGGTGGCTTCCCGGCTGTATTGCCAGATGGAATTTTTACGCGGCTGTTCGGCCTTGCGGCACAGCAGCAGCACATTGTCGCGGTTGGTGAAGTACATGTAGGAAATTTCCCGGAAGCTGTGCATCACTTTCCCTTCTTCGTTCAATACAATATAGTCGTGTACGTTACTGCCGGTGGCGGGGCCGGAATTGTCCAGCACAATGAAACGCCCGCTGGCGGAAATGTCAAACCGGTCTGCTTCCTGTATGGAGGCGGGGAGCGTGTCTGTATAGAGGCTGAAGAGAGACTGCACATCCTGCCGCTGCATGTACTCCAGCAGTTTGTTGTTGACCTGCTGCGTGTCTTCCGCGTATACCTTTTTTTTCACGGTGCTGAACAGGTTCAGCGCGTCTACCGGGTCAATATTGTTCATCTGGTAGCTCATATAGGCCAGGGCCTTGTTGCGGCTAATTTCGCCCCTTACATAAGTAAAATAGAAAATAGCCGTGTACGCCAGCAACAGGCCAATAACGGCCCATATCCACTTCCAGTTGCGCTGGCGGAACTTGAGCTTCTCCAGCCTTTCTTCCTTGTCTTTCCGGATGGCCTCTTCTTTTTCCCGTGCGCTGATGCTGTCTTCAAAAAACTGCTGCATCTCCGGGCTGAGGTTGAGCATATTGATATAAGGGCGATAGGCTTCTATTTCCTTGGGGGTGAGGTAATCGCTTGTTTTGTTCCGGAAGCCGGTAAACCGGCTTTGTATCTGCTCATTGGTGTAGTTGACGCGGCGCTGTTCTTCCGTACGGCGGCTGTCTATCAGGCCTGCCAGCACATCATGCGCCAGCTCGTAGGTTTGCCCGTCTGTACGGAGTATCTTGTTTTTCTCCAGCTCCGCCAGGCAGCGCAGCATCAGGCTGCCGGAGCGTTTGAGCAGGTAAGGGGCTACCTGGCCGGTAAACCAGATGCCGCTGGTTTTCCCGTCTGTAATGCGGTAATAGGCCAGCGGGCGTTTGGTGCCTTCGGGGGTTACAAATGCATCCAGCACATTGCTGACAAAATCTGCCGGGATGCCCGGAAATTCTTTTTCCAGCTCGTCCTGGATCACGTCTATCCGTTCCCTGATGAAGCGGTTGAGCACCTCCTTCATGCTGCCGAAGCGTTTGATGATGCTGGCGTCAAACGTGAGGGGAGGGTAGGGCTCGCTGCTGTCCGTCCTTTTATCGCCGGTATTCATGTACACGGTGCGCCAGAGCTGGTCCAGGTAGATCTGCAGGTACGGCAGGGAAACGGTGTTCTTCTCCGTCAGCACGCTGATGATCTGCTGGGCATTGGCGGCGCCTTCTTTCAGGGTGATGGAAAACTTCTGGCACGATCTGACAATGACCTCTTCCACGTTCTTGGCATTCATAGGCTCAATGCGCAGGCGGCGGTCGCAGAAATCAGGCACTTCCTTTTCAAACTCGCTGAGGCCGGCAAAAAACTCTTCGCGCATGATGAACAGCATGCTGCAGAACTGCAGGTCTGGTGCGCAAAGGATGTGTTCTACAATATCTATGAAGGTTGTTTTCTCCTGCTCGCTGCCCATGATGAGCAGTTCTTCAAACTGGTCAAAAATGAGGTATACAGGGCGCAGGTAACGGAGGTTCACGTTCCTGAGGGCGTCAAACACCTGCTCGCTGGTACTGCCCTGCGGCATGTTGGCCCGCTGTGCCACCAGCGTTTGCACCACGCTGGTTTTGCCGGCCATGGCGCTGGTTACGGAGGTTTCTGTGTTTTCCCTGCCGGAGAGCGTTTTCTGCAGTATGCTCCGCAGGGAGTCATTGATATTTTCTCCTCGCCTGATGAAAAAGGGCGTCCAGTCAGTGTCTTCCATCCTGTTCACCAGGCCGCATTGCACAATGCTGGTCTTGCCGGTGCCGCTGGTGCCGTACACCAGTACCAGCCTGTTCTTGTGAATGTACTGGTACAGTTGTTTGATCTCCTTGTCCCGGCCAAAAAAGATGTTGTAATCATCTCGGCCGTAAGGGTCAAGGAACTTGAATGGGCTGTTGATCATGAGACGGGGTTATGGGGGTCAGTTGCAAGGCAAAATCCCGAAAAGCGTTCAGTTGTATGCATACGGCTTCGTACCGGCTTTGCTCCTGTTGTTCCGTTCGGCCAAACTTCCGGTTGATGTTGATCTCCACATGGTTCAGGTCATCGTCAGGCTTGCTGACGTTGCGGAATACGTACACCTTGTCCGCCTCGCGGTACTGCCCGTAAAACACCAGGTTGGAGCGGTCTGAGCGGCTTTCGAACGCATTGATGTCTACCACCAGCGGGGAGAGGTTCAGAAATTCCAGCGCTTCGCCTTTGTATTGCCTTCTTTCCACGTTGAACACCGTGAGGTGCTGTTTGGTGAGTATCACGCCGCTGTTGTCAAGGTGTTTGGCCAGCAGGTAATAGTTCACCTCATGGCTGGCATTGGAGTTCATGAGCTTCACTACCTGGTGGTCAAACTCGGTGAGTATGTCGTGGCGGTATTTGTTGATGCGGATGTTCTGGATGCTGGTGAGCGTGTAGCGGTGCAGGAAGCCCAGCTTTTCGAAGAAGACGGACAGCATGGCCTCCGCGGTAAGGCAAAGTTCCGATACTTCAGATTCCTGTACGGCAACGGGTTTGCCGGGATAAGTGGCATTGCGGATATAGGTCAGGTACTCGCAGGCCTCGCTGAACTTTTTGTTCTGCGCGTCTTCTTCCCGCAGGGTTTTCAGTTCCGTTACAAAATAGTCCACCCTGGGCAGCGTATCAATATACATGCGGATGCCTTTGATCAGCGTGCTGTAATTGTACACCGCCCGTTCATCTATAGACAGGTTGAAATAGTCTTCCAGCAATTGCCGGATGTTGCCGGGGAGCTGGGCCACCTTGCCGGTGATCTTCAGCTCCCACAACTGGCTGATCATGATAATGCCCATAAATTCCGTGGTGATGTGGAATACCCGCGCTATCTGCTCCAGCCTTTTGAGACTGGGCTTTTTGAGCGCTTCCGTACCGTATTCCGCGGCAAACAGGGTTTTGAGCTGTATGGCAATAGGATGGGGGAATACGTCCATGATCGTTTTCTGGAACACATAATCTTCTATGATCTCCTGCTTCTTCTTTTCGTCCAGCTGCATGGCGGGAGCATTGCCGTCCAGCACCAATGATGTAAAGATGGTTTGGGTGAGCTGTATGTTTGGCTCATAGAGGGCGGCGGCCTGTTCGTTCACAATGGGCAGCGGGTTGAGGTCTACCGCATCGGCGTTTTTGAAGAACAGCCCCCAGAAGGGTTCCCGGGGTTTTTCGCCGGGCAGGTGCAGATCGCGGCTGGCGGCGTCATCCAGCCCCAGCGGATCTTTCGTGGCCGTTTGCGCGGAGGCCAGCGCCGCGTTGAACGCATTGCGGACGTTCATTCTTTTCTGGGAGATGTTGCGGAAAAATTCCACGCCGAAAATTTTTGCGCTGGCATCATTTACAGATGCGCTGGTGGCAATAACGGCAGGCACGCCCAGCTCCAGCAACGTGGTAACCTGCGGGGCGGTGGAGCAGCCGTTGAGGATCACCAGCCGCAGGTTGCCGGCGGCAATGCTGGGTTTTAGCTGATGGGCAATGCCGGTGCCGTTGGCTTCCTGGTCGTTAAACAGGAGAGAATGCTGGCCGGCATGGCCCGCATAATGGAAAATGGCAATGTTGCCGTTGTAGGTGCCGAGGGCGTGGTTGATATTGTCTACCGTGGCAAAAGACTCCCGGTGTACACTATAGTTGCCGCGGTTGTTCTCTATCAGTATGCGGTAAATGTTATCGTCTTCTTCTGTAATGGAGGCGAGCGGCTCAGCGGCACTGTTCGCAAATGAAATAATGATCGTTTTCATGACAAAAACACTTCGGGGTTGAGGAAAAACGCGCTTGTATTTTTTGGGGTCAGCGCGAGCGCATATAATATTTACTTTCTGTAAGTTACGAATTTTAAATTATATTTGTTACAGGCCAGAAGGACCGGTAGCCTGAGTGTAATCCCAAAAGTATGTATCTCCCAACCCCAGATTAAACCTCGCTTTTATGCAGGACCGTATGTTTTATGCCGCTTTTGTGGGCATAAACGCTTATCCGCAGGGTGCCCTGAGCGGCTGTGTGCGTGATGTGCTGGCGCTTGATCTCCTGTTCAGGGAACAGTGCGCGCAGCAGGCAGGCGTGCGTTACAAACCCGTGTATTACCTGGCCCCCAACGCCGCAGACGCTTTGCAGATAGCAGATCACGAAGCGGCCACGGGGCAGCAGCTGCCGTATGAGGCCCCCACCTTCGCCAATATTTCCACCCGGCTTTTTACCCATTTCAAAGATGCGGGAGAGGGAGACGTTTGTGTGTTCTACTACAGCGGCCACGGCTCCCAAACCGAGGCCCCGCCGGTATTTGACCGGCCGCAGATGGAAACGCTGGTGTGTGTGGACAGCCGCAGCGAGGCCGTTCCACCCGCCCGTGACCTCATTGACAAGGAACTGGCCTATCTGCTCTGGAAAACCTTTTCTGGCAAACAGGCGCATGTGCTGGTGGTGATGGACTGCTGCCACTCCGGCAACAACACCCGTAACCTGGAAGGTGATGGAGGGCTGCGGTTCCGCTACGTTCCGTCCGGGCGGAATAAAGTGGAATTTGCAGATTACCTGGGCTATGGGGACACCGGTTTTTACACCCTCGAAAACGGCAAGGCCGGTTTCAAAATACCCCGCTATGTACACCTGGCCGCCTGCCGGGACGATGAGAAGGCGCAGGAAACCATGCAGGGCGGCCTGTTTACCGGCCGGCTGCTGGAGGCCCTGCGGCTGGGCGGCGCGGCGCGCAGTTACCGGCAGCTGATGCAGGGATTGTCTATTACCGTGGGCAGCCGCGCGGAAAAACAAACGCCTGTTGCATTTGCGGGGCAGGACCAGGACCTTGACCAGCAGTTCCTGTCTGCCGGCATCCGGCCTTACCGGCCTTTTTTCAATGTACAGTACAACGCCCGGGAAAAGCGCTGGAAAATGTACGGCGGCGCCATGCACGGCTTGCAGCCGGGCGCGGTGGTACAGGTATCTGACGGGGAGCAGGAAGTGAACGTGGTATTGCAGGAAGTAACCCCCGCCTGGAGCTGGCTGCCGCTGGAAGGGTTTGATGAAGACAGCCGGCAGGTAACGGCCGTATTGCTCCGTATGGCCAACCCTCCCCTGAAAGTGGGCGTACCGCCGGGTTTGACCGCGATCAAGGGCGCTTATCCCTGTTTTACCCTGCACGAAGAAGGCGCGCCCGGCTTGCCATACAAGGTACGGCAACTGGCAGACGGCGCTTACGTATTGCTGCCGGAAAACGGTACCATGCCGCTGTTCAGACGGGAGCGCAACGCCGCCGTTTTCCTGGAAAATGTGAACAAGGTAGGCAACTGGATGGCCGCGCTGGCGCTGCAGCAGGAGGCCCCCGGCATCAGCCGGGAAGACTTTGTGCTGGAATGGACGGCTGCCCCGGGTACGCTGTTGCCCGATGGCGTGGCGCTGCATTACGAAGGGGAGCAATACCCGTCTTTCGGTTTGCGCATCTCTATTCATCCTGCCTCTTCCCTGAACACGTGTTACATAAAGGCCCTCTACCTCGGCAGCCAGTACAGCATCAACGGCACGCTCATCCGGAACGACAACAGCAGGCTTGAAAAAAAAACAGGCAGCAGCCTGGAGCTGTCCATGCTGTACGGAGAAACGTTGTACACCCGCATACCGGTGAGCGTGAACGATGCTTATGCCCGCTACGATGTTCATACGGTTACGGACTACCTGAAAATTATTGTATCCACCACCCCTGTACAGCTTGACCAATATACGCAGGAAGGGCTGGAACTGGACGATGGGGAGACTTCCCGCGACCTGGCGCCGCCCGGCAAGGCCGGCGCTGTTACCGGGCAGTTGCCCTGGTCTGTATTCACCTTTCGGGTACAATGCAAACGCTGATCCTCCTGACTTCTAAAACCATTCATATGTCAAAAGGTTATTCATTACATATCGGCCTCAACAAAGTGGATAAAGAAAAATATCCCGGCGTGCCGCCGTTGTTTGCGGCGGTGAACGATGCCGTGTTCTGGGCCTCCTTTGCCGAAGAGCAGGGGTATGCGGGGCAGTCCCTGCACAACGAAGACGCCACTGCCGAAGCCGTGCTGGACATGCTGAACAACTATGCCGGACAGATGAAAGCGGGAGACATCCTGCTGCTGACCTACGCCGGCCATGGCAGCCAGCTGCCGAATGAAAAGGAAGAAGGTTTTGACGATGAGCGCAATGACCAGACCTGGTGCCTCTACAACCGGGAGTTGCTGGACGATGAGCTGTTCGAAGCCTTCCGCGGGTTTGCGGAAGGTACGCGGATAGTAGTAGTGTCTGACAGTTGCCATTCCGGCACCATGGTACGCGCCCTGCCTGATGAGCTTGACCTGAGCGCACTGCTGGAAAACGGGTTGAACAGCAGCATGGCGGCCCGGGGGCTACGCTCCCGCAAATTGCCGCTGGAAGTGCAGCAGGCCGTCAACGCCCGTTTTGCCGGTTCCGTGTACGCTCCCCTGCAAAAGCCCTTCAGAAAAACAGCGCAGGCGGAAAATGTAAAAGCGGCCGTGAAGCTCCTGGCAGCCTGCCAGGATGACCAGACCACTTACGACGGAGATAAAAACGGCGTGTTCACCGAAGCGTTCATGACGCTGTTCAAAAAGCCCGCCTTCAAAAATGCCACCGCGGAAACGTTCATAGACGAGATCAGGGAACAGTACTATTTCCCGCGCCCCAATTTTTTCCAGTACGGCGCCATCATCCCGTCTTTTGACCGGTCTTTCCCCTTCGCTATCAACATCCCGGATGCCGCCATGGTAGAAGGTTACCGGCTTCCTGACCTGAAGCCGCAGCCCCTGCGGCGTTCCCTTACGCCGGAAGAGGAATGGGACGAAGGGAAGGTGAAGCGCAACGCGCAACTGCTGGTAGAGCTGGAAACCCCGGCAGACAGCCCGTTTACCGCCGGGAAAGACATTGCCATCCTTGAGCACGAAGGCAATACCTGGCTGCTGGAACTGAAGAACACCCCGCATGAGCACGCCTGGAGCGCCGCCCATGCCCTGCGGCAGCAGTTGGCCGCCAACGGCATTACAGCCGCTGTGGAACCGGTGCTCAGCGTGAGCCCCGCGCAAGACAGGCGCTCCACGCGGGAAGCGGACATCAACAACCCGGACTACATTCCGGAATGGCCTCCCGCCAAAAATGAAGGCCACATAGGCTGGCACCTGGACGATGCGCATTCCCAGCTGCTGAAAGCACAGGAGGCCCTGCTGCAACGGCCGGATGCACACGTGCGCATTGCCCACCTGGATACCGGCTACATAGCCGGGCATGTAGCCCTGCCCCTCAAGCTGGACTATGCCAGCCAGCGCAGCTTTGTAAAAAAAGATGACAGCTCGCAGGCGGTAGACAAGCCGGATTCCGGGCAGGACGGGCATGGCCTGGGCACCCTGGTGTTGCTGGCCGGCAACAAGGTGGGCAAGGCAGATACATATGATGAGTACGAAGGTTTTATTGGGGGCATGCCCTTCGCGGAAGTAATACCCATGCGCATTTCGGAATCTGTAGTGATCATGAATGATAAAAATTTTGCCGCCGCGCTGGACTATGCCATAGAAAAAGGCTGCGAAGTAGTGTCAATGTCCATGGCCGGCAAGCCCAGCAACCGGATGGCCACGGCGGTGAACCGGGCTTATGAGGCCGGTATTGTAATTGTGTCTGCCGCCAGCAATTGCTGGTACAAGGGCACCGGCGCCCTGCTGCCCAAGTGCGTGATGTTCCCCGCGGCATTTGAAAGGGTAATAGCCGCCACCGGCGCCATGCATGACCATCGGCCCTATGATGTGAAGTACCTGCGCGGCGGGCAGCGCGCCATCACCACCCAATACATGCAAGGCTCCTGGGGCCCGCCCTCCCGCATGACGCGCGCCCTGGCCGCCTATACGCCCAATACGCCCTGGGCCTCTACGCAGCATGCTTTTTTGCGCAGCGGCGGGGGAACTTCTTCCGCCACGCCGCAGGTAGCCGCCGCGGCCGCGCTCTGGATAGCGTACCACCGCGCTGAAATGGAGGCTAAAGGGTACTACCAGCCCGGTCGCCAGTGGCTGAAAGTAGAGGCCGTAAGGCATGCGCTGTACCAATCCGCCTCCCGTGACTTCCCGGAATGGGAAAAGTATTATGGCAATGGTATTTTGCGCGCTTATGACGCACTGGGCGTTGGCGTGGCGGAGGAAGCGGCATTAAGCGCCGCGCCGTCAGCGGAAAGCTCGCTCTTCGGCATTGTGGAAACCATAGGCTCTTTTTTCAAACGGAGAAAACTGTTCCGCAGCAATACGCCCGCGCCTCCCGCAGACGCACTGGCCATGGAACTGCTGCATTTGTTGCAGACAGATCCACAGTTCTTTGACCTGTTCTCCACGCTTGACCTGCAGGATACGGCCGCTATGCAAGAGCTGCTGAACAAACCTGCTTTTCATGAGCAGATAGCCCGTTCGGCATATGCTTCCGGTTACCTGAAAGAAGCCATTTTAGCGGCATAAGCGCCTGGCACTAATGAATATCATTCCCGGCCCTGATAATTATCATAGGCCGGCTGTGCGTAATGGCGCACCTTTGTACTGTTGTTAGTAACAGTAATAGCATTTCAATTTTAGTGTTTCGAATAGGAATGGCAAGCGCCGCAGAGCAGTCTGCGGCGCTTATTTATTTGCAGGAGTTGAATTTATGGTCTGTTTTACAAGGCAGAGGGAAAATAAACGGCTGCGCATCATGCGCAGCCGGATGAATGTCTTTATTTATTATGCGCAATGAACAGCGGGCATTTCAGTTCTTTCAGCAACAGGTCTGCCATGCTGCTGCGGAACCAGCGGGATACCGCGCCGCGCTGGTAAGCGCCCAGCACCACCAGCGTGGTCTCACCCTCCGATTTCAGCTTGTCAAGGATGGCCTGCTCCGGATCGCCCTTCAGCACGGTAAACACAGCATCGGGAGAATGGCGGCGCATAAATTCCTTCATGAGTTTGTTTTCCGGCAGGTGGGTGTCATCTTCAGGGCCTTTTACCGTAATCACTTCCGTGGGCAGCAACCGCGTAATAGACAGTACGCTGGTAAACATCTTGATAGCAAATACGGAAGAAGGTGCGCCATCGTACAGCATCACTACCTTGTCTAGCGGCTGGGCCCTGAGCGGGCTGATCAGCACCGGGCATTGCACATCGGCCAGCAGGTCCCGGATGAAGCGGGTAGGCGGCTCTTCCTTGAAACGGGTAAAGGTCTCATCTGCGGATATTACCAGCAGGTCTGCGTATATGCTTTCCCGTAACAGGTCCTGGATGGCAAAATTTTTGTCCCGGCGAACGGTGTAGTTGAGCTTCTGCGCCTGGCATTGCTCTTCAAACAGCTTCACGGCCGTATCGCGCAGGTGCTGGTCTTTTTCTATCATGGCCTGCATGTTGTTCTGCTGCAGGGCCTGAGCCACGTCAAAGCTGTTGCGCGTAAAATCGTCCAGGAAAACACCTACCAGGTGCGCCTGGTGCTGTTTGCTGAGTTGTATGGCAGTTTGAATGCTGCTATCCGAGAGTTTAAGGCCATCCAGGGCAACAATGATCTTTTTCATGCTTTAAATTTCAGTTATTTACTTTTTGCAGCAGGTGATACCCGTCAGATTGGGGAGTGATGTCCATCAATAACAACCCGCGCCCGGTAAAGTTTATTGCAGCGGCGCCGGGTCTACGCCTTCCGTGGTGATGGCTACCGGTTTAATGAGGCCGTTCCCGTCAAAGTACATGCGGTCTATGCAGGTTTCGCGGGAGTTGGCGTCTGTTTCACCGAGGGGGCGGCGGTGGTACACAATGTACCAGCTGTCTGTTTTTGCATCGTGTATCACGGAGTGGTGGCCGGCGCCCCGGGCAATGGCGGGATTTTGCTGCAGTATTTTGCCGATGCGTTTGAAAGGCCCCAGCGGGGAGTCTGCAATGGCGTAGGCCACACTGTAGTCCGGCCCCGTCCAGCCGCCTTCAGACCACATAAAATAATATTTTCCGTTTTTGCGGAACATGAAAGGGCCTTCCACGTACTTTTCGGGTGTGATTTCCCGGAAGGTAACGCCGTCCTCAAAGGGCACAAAGCCGGTGAAATCCGCGTTCAGGCGCGCTATGTTGCAATGGCGCCAGCCGCCGTATATCAGGTAATGCTGCCCGTCAACGTCCCTGAACACAAACTGGTCTATAGGCTGGGCCTTGTTATGGAACTTGTCTATCAGCGGCTTGCCCAGCAGGTCTTTATAAGGCCCTTCGGGCTTGCTGGCCACCGCCACGCCGATGCCGCCTCTTTCCGCATCGCTCTGGATGTCATTAGCACCGAAAAACAGGTAATACTTTTTGTCTTTCTCTATAACGGAAGGCGCCCACAGGGCACGCCTGGCCCATTTGATGGACGCAGTGTCCAGTATGCGGGCGTGTTTCGTCCACCGCACCAGGTCTGGTGAAGAAAAGGCGTCGAAAAATACCTGCTGGTTGTAGGGGGCGGAAAATGTAGGGAACACCCAATACCGGTTACCATATATGATGCCTTCCGGGTCTGCGTACCAGCCCGGGAAAACAGGGTTGCCGGCTTTTTTCTTTTGTTGCGCCGGCGCAGCGGCTGCCGTGATTATCAGGGCAGTGAACAGGATCAGTTGCTTCATACCGAAATATAGTAAAAACGGCGGGCATTGGCGAAAGGGGTACCCGTTATGGGCATGTGTTCCCGGCAACGGTCATTAATCCGTCCAGTAATTCGGGATAAACGAAAACCCGGAAATGTTGAACTCCCCGTCTCCCTTCGCCACCAGGTACAGATCATGAACGCCCATGGCGTATTTCAACTGGCCGGTGAGCTTCAGGGCAAAAGTGGTATCTGCGGTATGCGGTATTTTCAGCGTGCCGATGACCCGCCCCCTGGGTTTGTCTATCCTGAACTCCAGGCGCGGCGCGGATTTGCCCTTGATATTGCTGGACACAAGCACCTCAAACCCTATTTCGCCCATACTCAGGTTCACCTGGCTGAAGCCGAGGAAAGCGCCGTCTTTCATGACGAACTTTTTGTCTGCCGGCGGGGCAGGGGCGGGCGACTGGCCTCTTGCGGGCAGTACAATGAACAACAAGATAGCTGCCAGCGCAGCTAATGCAAGAGGCTTCATAGGATAGGTCCGTTTCTCGGTTTGCCGCAAGGTGGTGCCGGGTTTGCTGCACGGCCCTGCCGGTTTATTTTACATAAAGATAAATAATAATATTAATTTGACCGCATACCCGGGCCTCATTAAAAAAGGCTAATTCTCTTAAAATGTGGAAATTAATGGGCCATTAGTCCGTTATTAGTTCTCCTGTTAAGTTCCGGGCGTTATTTTGTGCCCCATTAAACGCTCCCAGGTATGAAAATGATACGAAGAGCAGGTGGTACAGCATGGCTGACGTTATGCGTGGCTACCTGTCTGGCACAGACCGGTAACTTTTTACCTTATGTAGACCCCACCGTGGGCAATGTGGGCCATTTGCTGCAGCCAACACGCCCCACCGTACAATTGCCCAACCAGGTCATGCGGATGTTTCCCGTCAGGAAAGACTACCTGGACGACCAGATTGCCAGTTTCCCGCTGCTGGTGGTGAGCCACCGGCTGGGGGAGGCCTTTGCCGTGAAACCGCACAGCGGTACATTGAAGGCGGATACCTGGAAACAGCCTCTCACCTATGATCATGACCTGGAGGTGATACGGCCATGGCTCTACGAAACCTATCTCGTAGACGAAGACATCACCGTAAAATACGCCCCCGGCAAAAAGGCCGGTATTTACCAGTTCCTGTTCCCTGCCGGCCGGCCCGGCCACCTGCTTTTCAACAGTTACAATAAAGGGCTGCAGCGGTGGCAGTTCAACGGGCGGGAGCTGACGGCCATGGAAATATGGCATGATGACGTGAAGATATTCCTGTACGGCGCCTTTTCCGGGAAAGGAGAAGCCAGCGGCCAGCATATCACCTTTCATACGCCGGAGGTAGAGTTCCGCTACGCCGTTTCCTTTATCAGCGCGGAGCAGGCAAAAAAGAACTATGAAACAGAGCTGCCGCCGGCAGTGACCTTTGAAACACTGGCGCGGCAGGGAGAAGCAGCCTGGGCGCAGGTGATCAACCAGGTGCAGGTAAGCGGCGGCACGGAAGCGCAACGCAGAACTTTTTACTCCGCCCTGTACCGTTGTTACGAGCGGATGGTGAATATCAGCGAAGACGGGGCCTACTACAGCGGGTACGATAAAAAGGTACACCGGTCAGACAGGCCGTTTTATGTAGACGACTGGGGGTGGGATACCTACCTGGCCCATCACCCCCTGCGCACCATCCTCCATCCGCAGCAGGAGGAAGACATGCTCCACTCTTACGTGCAGATGTACGCCCAGAGCGGCTGGATGCCTACCTTTCCGGTGCTTTTCGGGGACCATGTATGCATGAACGGTTTCCATTCTTCCATCACTTTCCTGGATGCCTGGCGCAAAGGCCTGAAGAACTTTGACATTCACAAAGCCTATGAAGGCATGCTGAAAAACGCTACGCAAGCCACCATGCTGCCCTGGAAAAACGGCCCCAAAGGCCGGCTGGATGATTTTTATTACGCCAAAGGGTATTACCCCGCGCTGCACAAAGGGGAGAAGGAAAGAGACCCCATGGTACACCCGTTCGAAAAACGGCAGGCAGTGGCCGTAACGCTGGGCGGCAGTTATGACGACTGGGCGGTGGCGGAGCTGGCCGGCGAGCTGGGGCGTAAAACAGAACAGCAACAGTTCCACGCCCGCGCGCTGAATTACAAAAACCTGTGGCACCCGGGTGCGCACATGTTTATGCCGAAAGATGAAAAAGGCGCCTGGATCAGCATAGATCCGAAAATAGACGGGGGCATGGGCGGCCGGGATTATTATGACGAAAACAATGGCTATACCTATCAATGGCAGGTGCAGCATGATATTGAAGGCCTGAAACAGTTATTTGGCGGGGCATCGCAGATGGAGGCCGCGTTGGACAAGCTGTACCGGGAAGGGCTGGGCCGCAGCAAATACGAGTTCTGGGCCGTATTCCCGGACGCTACCGGGCTGGTGGGACAGTATTCAATGGGCAATGAGCCCAGTTTTCATATTCCATATCTCTACAACTACACCGGCAGCCCATGGAAGACCCAGAAGCGCATCCGCTTCCTGCTGGACGTCTGGTTCAAAGACAATGTGTTCGGTATTCCCGGAGACGAAGATGGTGGCGGCATGAGCGCATTTGTGGTATTTTCTTCCATGGGCTTTTACCCGGTAACGCCCGGCAAGCCGGTATACGCCATAGGCAGCCCTGTATTCGAGAAAGTGACCATCAGCCTGCCGGGCAACAAACAGTTTACCGTGTTGGCCCGCCAGTGTTCTGTGGTGAACAAATACATCCAGCGCGCGCGCTTCAACGGCCAGCCGCTGGAAAAACCGGAGTTCACCCACCAGCAATTGATGGCCGGCGGCACGCTGGAACTGGAAATGGGCCCTAAGCCGAACAAGAGCTGGGGCGTACAATAGGCAATGTTAGGTATTTAATTTAAAAACATACTTTCAGTTTTTAAATTAAATTATTAAGTTTGAGGAGTCATAACCACGTCAACAGTCAAACTTAATAATTTTATGAAGCAACCAAACTGGAAGCCGTTCCTCGTTACCTGTGCCGTAGCCGGTATGTGCAGCATGCAGGCCGCCGCGCAGGAACTGCAGCCGGAGCTGCAGCGCGCAATTTTGAAGACACAGCAGGGCGGCATTGTGTTACTGCCCGATTTCCTGACCGAGAAGATCCCTGACCTGCAGTACCAGAAGATCATACTGCCTGGTCCCCAGCACGTCATATCCGACGACCCGGAGTACATCCGGGTGCCGGAAGCCATTGCATTGCAGGAACCGGTGCAGCCTGGGGCGGTACGGCTGTACGTCTATAACGTGAACGGGGTGAAAGAGCCGGCCAAGATAGACAGGAGAATTACCGCGGTGATCCGGAATACGGGACGCGGCGACATGCACATCCGTATGCTCAAATATTCCTCGCAAAAACCGAGCACTAATTATTACCAGATCGGCAAGCAGGGGCTGGCAGATTATTTCGCTTCCGGGCCGCAAAACGTGATCCGCACGGTAAAACCCGGTCAGGCTATCGCCATTGACGAAAAACTGGAAAAATATGTAGCGAAGTATGATGAGCTGGTGCACGGTTTTTATGAATTTACCATAGACCAGCCCGGGGAGATCAGCGTGTTGCAGACAGACCTGCAAACATCCGGCCCGAAGGCACTGGCGCGCATCAAAAAAGTATTGCCGCCGCAGGGCCATAGCGGCGCCGGCCGCGGGGTGTTTGGCGTGAGCAACTACCGCGTGGTAACAGACAGCGTGTATGATACCAAAGACGGGGTGAAGGAAATCATTGTGGCAGACGGGCAACTGGACCCCTGGGTACAGGGCAAGGAAAAAAACACGCCCGGTGTAGCGCACCTGGCCGGTAACTACGGTGTGATCTACAATATAGAGATGAAGTGGAAAAGTACAGACGGTAAAGGGCTGGCCCTGGTAACCTGGAACTCCCGCAGCGATAATAACCAGTGGTGCGGTGGTATGGCCAATACCATGGTAGTAAGCGGTGGAAAGTTCAAAGAGGGCATCATACAGTTGCCCAGTGACCGGCTTATTACCAAAAAAGCGCCGGAAGCTATTTTGGTACAGGTGTTCAAGCCTGCGGCCAATGGAGAAGAGCAGACCATCCGCATAACGTATTCCCCGCCGGGAGCGTCTTGCCTGCCCACACCATTGATCTTTGTACCTGTTGATCTTCAATAAAAAAATCCCGCTTCCGTTACGAAGCGGGATTTTTTTTATGCTCCATCGGCGTTGCCTCCCCTGATCTCTTCCCGCAACTGGCGTATTTCAGAAGCCAGCGCCTGTATGCTGGCCGCCGGAGATAGAACGTCCTGCTCGCTGAAATCAAGGATCACGGCGGCAGGGGTACCCAGCACCGTAGCGATCTGCTGCAGGCGTTCCAGGCTGATGCCTGTTTTATTCCTTTCTATTCTGCTGTAAGCGGCTATTGAAATGTTGAGCTGCTGCGCTACATAACTTTGTGTGAGGTCTTTCAGCTCGCGCACTTTGCGGATGTTGTGTCCGATTTGCATAGTTAACAGATTAAACAATGGTGAATTAAAATTAAGTACTGACGCTATCATTATTTCAATCAATTTAAAATTATTTGGATTGAAAAAGAAAATAAGTTTGCTGTACTGTTTGCGCAAACAAAAGCAGGCAGCAAAAAACGATACGCATGCAAGCATTGAAAGAGCATGACATGCGCATGATCTGCGGTGGGAAAACTACGCCATCCGGAGCAGACCGCAGACAGCACAACAGGCTGTCCGGCCCCTGCCGGCTCCGTGCTAACCGGTTGATATTTTTCATCTTACATTTGTGGCTTATAATAAAACACATGAACGAGCGATTTTTTCCCGCGGACCAGTTTGCCCGCAAATTCACAGAAGAAGTACTGCTGGCGGCGGATATCTATAAACGCATGCTGGACAGTGGTTTTGAGGAGTACGCTTACGCGGTGCTGGATGCTTATTTCATTTCCGGCCAACAGGAAAAAATTAAAAAGCTGGGAGACTTTTTTACGCAGTACTACCAGGCAAAGGTGACGGCCGTGGCGGAGAAAGGGGATGGCTGGGAATTGACAGTAGCATTCCCGCAGTTCCCCCTCAATGAGGACAACCTGCTGTGCTGGGCCATAGACCTGTTATTGAAAGGGTATGAGCATGATTGTATGCTGGATGGTTACGGTACTGATGCCGGCACCGGTAACTATGAATTTTCGGACGAAGACAATAGCCGCCTGCCCTGGTATTTTGACGAAGCGCTGAAGGCGTATCATCACCGCAATTTCAGTGCGGCCATCATTTACTTCAGTTCCGCCATCCGTATTTTCCCGGAAAATCCCAATGCATGGTACTCCCGGGGTATTGCACGGGACGCGATCTTTCTGCGGGCCAAAGCGCTGGAAGACTACAACAGGGCCATTGAGCTGGCACCGTCATTTGTTGAAGCGTACATTAACAGGGGCGTGAATAAAAATTTGTCCGCCAGCTATGCGGCCGCGCTGGAAGATTTCAGGAAAGCCGTTGATCTGGATGGCAATAACGCCACAGCTTATTTTAACATGGGCAATACGCATCACAGCATGGGCAACCTGGCCGATGCCTGCGCCGCCTGGAAAAAGGCGCAGGAGCTGGGGGCGGAATATGCTGCGGAGCAACTGGCACTGCATTGCAAATAAGCGAAATGCTGCTTATTTTACAAGAAGCTATGAAAACGCATGCTGATATCAGGAAGATTGCCGGGCGGTATAACATGCTCCCCAATATATTGTGGACGGTAGTGAACCTGGCGCCAGTATATATTTTTTGCTGCCGGCACGTACAACCGTTGCATTTCGGGATCATACTCTCCATGAAAAAGCGGATACTGCCCGTATTGTTGTTAGCCGTGTGTACGTCTTTTAATACCACCCGGCCACCAAAATTCCGGGTGCTGGTGCTGGCGGAGGCCGGCGGGCATCATATCCGGTTCACGGAGGCTGCCACCGTCTGGCTGAACAAACTGGCGGCAGACAGTGGTTTTACGGTTGACTATATTCAGCATACCACACCCATCCATACAAATTTCCTGCGGCAATACCGGCTTTTTATCCAGCTGGATTACCCGCCGTACGGGTGGACAAAGGCGGCTGCGGAGGCCTTTGAAGCCTATATAACAACAGGGAAGGGCGGCTGGATAGGTTTCCATCATGCCACGCTGCTGGGAGAATTTGACGGGTACCCCATGTGGCCATGGTTTTCCCGGTTTATGGGGAATATCCGGTTTAAAGACTACATAGCGGAGTTTGCCAGCGGTAGAGTAGTGGTGGAAGATCAGCAGCATCCCGTAATGCGGGGGCTTCCGGGCACTTTTGTAATAGAAAAAGAAGAGTGGTATACGTATAACCGCAGCCCGCGGCCAGACGTGCAGGTGATTGCCAGTGTAGACGAGTCTTCTTACAGGCCGGACTCGCACAAGAAAATGGGAGACCATCCGGTGATCTGGTCAAACCCGCACGTAAAGGCCAGGAACGTTTATATTTTTATGGGGCATTCTCCCGGGTTGTTTGACAACGTACATTATAAAATGCTTTTCCGCAACGCCGTTGCCTGGGCGGCGGGGGAAGATAATGCGCCCTGACAGCGGGACGCAACACGCTTGCGTTTGGGTGAAAAGAGGCCTGTTGAAGCAAATGAAAATAATACAGCAGCCCGGAAAAAGAAGACCGGGCGCCAGGGCCCGGTCTTTGCTTTTTGGGATTAGAACATCCTGGATGTAAGATGATGTTTGGGATTGCATCAGTGGTTTGCAGGCTCAAAATTAGGTGTCCGGTGGAGAATGAACGTACCCGCCGGAATCAAGTGTAGAATTTAAAGGTTGAACGGTAGTTTTTGTATATAATTTGAGTGCAGTGCGGAAAATCATAACTAGATAAACATAAAAAAGTGTTGATGAATACTCCCCAAATAGCGGCGCGCCTGGTGGAACTGTGCCGTAACGGCCAGTTTGAGACGGCCCAGCAGGAATTGTTTGCAGACGATGTGATCAGCATTGAACCCTACGTAATGCCGGGTTTTGAAAAAGAGACCAAAGGCCTGGAGGCTAATATGGCCAAAGCCCGAAAGTTTGACAGTATGCTGGAGGCTACCCACAGCATCAAAGTATCAGAACCGCTGGTGACCGGCCATGTGATCGCTTTTACGCTGGAAATGGATGTGACCATGAAAGGGCAGGAGCGGTCATCGTTTAACGAACTTTGCGTGTATCACGTGAAGGACGGAAAGGTTATTTCCGAGCAGTTTTTTATGTGAACGGGCGGGCCTCACCATTTCAATACCTGCAATAATAACTTCCAGCCTGTACTAGTATGTGCCCATACACGCAGGTAATTCTCCCGTTTGCCGGTGTGGTGAGTGTTGCCGTATACGTAGGCAAGGTCACAGCTTTGCGCCATGATGCCGGCTATTGGAGCGAGGCTATAAATGATATTATGAATTAAGAACAAACGTTTGCAGTATAAACGCCCGCATCCGGGAATCTTTCTCTTTAAATGTAAAAAATACGCCCCATACTTTTTTTGAAAATGGGTAAATAGTGTTATTTTGCGTCAAGATGGTTTTATAACAATCGATTGTAATTCCATGTAAAATGCGGGTCCAACAACAGTAAAACTGGTCATGAACAAACCAGGGGAAAAACCTCCCGTCAGAAAAACGTAAAAGTAGCCATATGAAGAACCGGAAGAGAGAAAGAATGGCCGGAAAGCCAGATCAGACAAAGATCTGTAGCTGCTCCTGCGCAAGAACAAAATCGAAAATTGAGACGGACACCATTTTCTTTAATTGAGACTCATTCGTAACGGATAATTCCACCACGGCTTTTTATTGCGCGTCTCAGAAAAAACCGATTTTCTAACTGAAACTAAATCACGATTTATTTTTTTTCCACGCATGCTTGTGTAATCATCAGTAGACAGAAAGCAGCCCATTAAGTGCAAACGTTTGCATTCCACAAGGGATGTTATCGATTTATATGCCGTGCTCAACACGGCGCGGAAACTTTTTTTCTTGCCTTACTTAAAATCAAACGTTATGTTCAATTGTTTACCGATTTCAATATCCCCCCGCCGGTTGAGCGTCAGGTGGATATTCATGGCATGTATCCCGCTGGCCGGCGTGCTGCAGGGAACTGCCGTCAAAGCCTCTCCAGGGCTTTATTTCCAACAGGAAAGAGTGGTCAAGGGCCGCGTAACGGACGAAGCGCAGGCGCCGCTGCCCGGCGTAACCGTTGCGCTGAAGGGCACGTCTTCAGGCACCGTTACAGACGCTAACGGCAGCTTTTCCCTGAAGGTAACAGCCGCAGAAGGCGTGCTGGAATTTTCTTTCATAGGTTACGCCAGGCAGGAAGTGGCGTTTTCCGGCAATGCGCCGGTAACGGTGCAGCTCAAAACAGACCAGAAAGCGCTGGGTGAGGTAGTGGTGGTAGGGTACGGCACACAGAAAAAAGTGAACCTGGTGGGGGCCGTATCTGCCGTAAAGGTAGATGAGGCCATCACCAACCGTTCCCTGCCCAACGCTTCTTCCGCGCTCTCGGGGCTGGTGCCGGGCCTGGCCGTTACGCAATCCAGCGGCATGGCCGGCCGCAATGGCGCCAACCTCATTGTCCGCGGCCTGGGTACGGTCAACAATGCCAACCCGCTCGTAGTGGTAGACGGCATGCCTGATGTAGACATCAACCGGGTAAACGTCAATGATATTGAGAGCATATCCGTGCTGAAAGATGCTACTTCCGCATCTGTATACGGTTCCCGCGCGGCCAACGGTGTTATTCTCATCACCACCAAGTCTGGCAAAGGCCAGAAAAAAACACAGCTGAATTTCAACGGCACGTACGCGGTGACCCAACCCACCAAGGCCTGGGATTTTATGGCGGATTACCCGCGTGGCCTCACGCTTCACCAGCGCCAGGCCGCCGTTGGGCAACTGCGCTCCAACTGGCTGTTTAAAGACGGTACCATAGATCAGTGGATGGCCCTGGGCATGATAGACGCTGTCCGTTTTCCGAATACGAACTGGTGGGACATCATCAGCCGCAACGGCCAGTTGCAGAACTATAACCTGTCCGCTTCCGGCGGCGGGGATAATTCCAACTTCTTCTTCTCCATTGGCGTCATGGACGAAAAAGGGCTGCAGATCAATAATGATTTCAAGCGCTATAACGCCCGCTTCAATTATGATTACAAGCTGCGCAAGAACATGAACATCGGTGTGCGTTTCAACGGTAACTGGTCCAAATTCGTGTACGCGCTGGAAGACGGGTTTACGGACGATAACAGCACCAATACCGCCGGCTTCGACCTGCAGTACGCCATTGCCGGCATTCTGCCGTACGATCCGAAAACGGGCTACTACGGCGGCGTAATGGCGTATAACGAAGACGCGCAGGCGTACAACCCCTACACGGTATACGTCAACACCCTCAACCGTCAGAACCGCCAGGAAGCGAACACCACCGCATACATAGACTGGACGCCCATTGAAGGGCTTACCGGCCGTATAGACTATTCGCTGAACTATTATAACGACTTTCGCTGGAATGCCAACATGCCCAACCGCGCGTACAATTTCCAGACGGGCGCTTTTGGCAGCCGCGTGTACGTGGGAGACAACGCGGGCGTGAACAATTATACCAACACCGGTTACAAAACCATGCTCAACGGCCGCCTCAGCTATCAGAAAAAGATCGCAAAAAACCATGATCTGAGCGCATTGTTCGTATACAGCGAAGAGTTCTGGTATGACAGGTACCAGGGCAGCGGCCGTAATGACCGGCTGCACCCCACCCTGCATGAAATAGATGCGGCGCTCACGCAGATACAGAGCACGGGCGGCAACTCCGGCACCGAGGGGCTGCGCTCCTACATTGGCCGTATCAACTATACGGCGTTCGATAAATATCTCTTTGAGGCCAACGCCCGCTACGATGGCTCTTCCAAATTCCTGCCGGGCAGCCAGTATGGCTTCTTCCCCTCTGTGGCGGTAGGCTGGCGCTTTACAGAAGAGAGCTTCATCAGCGCTTTCACCAAAAACATACTGAGCCAGGGCAAGCTCCGGTTCTCTTACGGGGGCCTCGGCAACAACAGCGGTGTAGACCGGTATGAGCAGCAGACCACGCTGGATGCCAACCACTATTTTGTAGATAACAATATTGCCAAAGGTGTGGTGTACAAAAAGATGGTGAACAGGTCGCTTTCCTGGGAAACCACTACCGTAATGAACATCGGCCTTGACCTGGGTTTCTTTGACAGCCGCCTCACGGCAGAGCTGGACTACTACAACCGCCTCACCACCGGCATGAACCGGCCCTCCGAAATGTCTATCCTGCTCACCGGCGCGTACGATGCGCCCCGCAGGAACATCGGCAACCTCCGCAACAAAGGGGTGGAGCTGAACCTTACGTGGACAGACAAGGTGGGGCAGTTCAACTACATGATCAATGCCAACGCCTCCTACAATTACACACGGCTGGAAAAATGGAACGAGTTCCTGGCCAAGGGGTATACTTTCCTCGACATGCCCTACCACTTCGTGTACACATATGAAGACATCGGCATTGCCCAAACCTGGGAAGACGTGTATAACGCCGCCCCGCAAGGCGCTTCCCCGGGAGACATTCTGCGGAAAGACCTGAACGGGGACGGCCGGATCACGGCGGAAGATAAAAAGGCCTATCCCAATTTTCAGCGGGATATGCCTACTACTTTCTTTGCGCTGAACGGCAACCTGTCATGGAAGAACTTTGACCTGGGCGTACTGCTGCAGGGCGCTGCCGGCCGCAAAGATTTTGTGACCAATAACTACAACAATACCAACCCCGCCGGCGCGCGCTACGCCTGGACGTGGGACCACTGGTACAACGCCTGGAGCCTGGACAACCGCTCCGGCATCTGGCCCCGCCTGGCCGGCATTGGCGGCAACCGTGAAGAGACCTCTTACTGGCTGGACAATACGGCTTACCTCCGTGTAAAGAACATACAGCTCGGCTACAGCGTTCCCAGCCACATCCTGAAAAGGCTGCACATCAACTCCTTCCGCATTTTCGGCTCTGCTGAAAATATTGCCACCCTCACCAACTTCCGCGGCCTTGACCCGGAGGTGACCGGCAACAGGAGCAATGCATACCCCGTGAATAAATCCTATTCCGCCGGTATTAATGTTGGGCTTTAAAACGAAACACCATGAAAAGATCAATTGCAAAAATATATTTGATAGGCATGCTGGCAGGCTGGGGCATATTTTCTTCCGGCTGTGTGAAGGGCCTGCTTGACCAGGCGCCTACAGTAGACCTGGAGCTTACCAACTTCTGGAAAACGGAGTCAGACGCCACCCTGGGCATTATGGGTACCTACTCCGATATGCGCGCCCTCTTTGACCGGGATTACCTGATGGACGGCCATGGCGAATACGTAAGAGTGCGCGGCAGCGCCGTGAGCAGTACAGACCTCCGCCTGGGCGATGCCTACCAGGGCTCCGGCGGTATTTATGACCCCACCGGTTATGCGGACAAGTGGGACAAGATGTACCGCTACCTCTACGGCGGCATTAACCGTTGCAACTGGGTGATAGATAACGTGAACCTGCTGATGGGGAAAGAAGGTATTTCCACGGAGAACATGGAACGCATTCTTGGGGAGGCCCGCCTGCTGCGGGGCATGTGCTATTTCAAGCTGATCTCCATGTGGGGAGATGTGCCTTACATCAGTAAAACGGTCACCAGCAACGATGAGGTGGCCAACCTGACAAGGATGCCCATCGGCCAGGTGAAAGATTCCATTATGGAAGATTTTGCCTACGCCTTTGAGAAACTGCCCCTTCAATCCCCGGAAATAGGCCGCGCTTCCAAACCGGCCGCACTGGCTTTCCGTGGCAAGCTGCAACTGTATTGGGCCTGCTGGAACAACTTCGGGTGGCCGGAGCTGGAAGGTTTTGTGCCCGATGCCGCCGCCGCTATGGCTGCCTACACGGCTGCCGCGGCAGATTTTCGGAGTGTGATCAATGATTTTGGCCTTACCCTCTTCAGGAATGGTGAGCCGGGAGAAATTGACGAGCTGGGCAAGGCGGAAAAGCTGCCCAACTATTTTTACCTCTTCCTGCCTGTGGCCAACGGCAACCCGGAAATGATCATGTCTTTCCCTCACGGCGGCACGGGTACCAACCAGGGCGAAGAGCTGATGCGCGATGTGGCCGGCCGCTCTCATGAAGGCTCCCAGGGCTGGGTGATGCCCCGCTATGAAATTGCGGACAGGTACCAGAGCACCGTTACCGGAGATTTTGTAACACCGCTCATCCCCATGAACCCTACAGACGTGCCCGGCGCCAGAACGGCCCCCAACTCCGCCGTTAACCCGCAGAGCTACCTGAACAGGGATTACAGGATGAAATCTTCCATTATGTGGGATTATGAAATGAGCATCGGTATGATCAGCCTGAAATCTACCGGCTGGTGCCCCTTCATTTACAAAACCTGGAACGCCGCCGTTACCATAGATGGGGTGAAGTACACCTCCTATAACACAGACGGCAATAACTCCGGTTACGTATTCCGCAAGTTCCTCCGCAACTATGCCGGTCAGGGGCGCAGCGACGGGGATTACGCCTGGCCGGTGATGCGCCTGGCGGATGTGTTCCTGATGTATGCGGAAGCCACCAATGAGGTTAGCGGTCCGCAGGCGGATGCCATTGCGCTGGTGAACAAGGTACGCCACCGCGGTAACCTGCCGCCGTTATCTGCGGCCAAAACGGCTTCCAAAGAAACGTTTTTTGCGACCATTGAGCAGGAGCGTATTGTGGAGCTGCTGGGCGAAGGCCAGCGTGGTTTTGACCTCCGCAGGTGGAGAGCGCTGGAAAGAGTATGGGGCCCTCCCGGCGGTGCAGGCCTTTGGCGCAGGGATACGCACGGCGCCAACCAGCAGCGGTACTATCAGAACACACCGGAAAGAACGTACCAGCAGAACTATATTTTCCGGATACCGCCCGGCGAGCGTGACCGTAACCCGAACCTGACGCAGAACACACCCTGGCTGTAAGCGATTCCTGAACTTCTAAAAAATGAATGAAATGAAAAAATATATTTCCATAGCCGCGCTGACATTGCTGGTTGCATTTGCCTGGAGCAGCTGCACCAAAGACAAACCGGTGGATGAAGATGGGCTGTTGATCACTTCCCGCGCGGAATGTTATGTGAGCAACTTTGAACTGCTGGGAGCGGATTTCCAGACGGTGAGAACAAAGAACGCGGTGATAGATACTACGGCCTGCACCATTAACGTAGAAGTGTTTTACGGTACAGACCTGAAAAACCTCTGGCCGCAGTTCTCCCTGGTAACAGATGCCAAGCTGGACCCGAAAGTGACCGGCAAGGTAGACTTCTCTGACCTGGCCAATCCCAAACAGTACACGGTAGTGTCTGGCAACCGCCAGGTGAGAAAAACGTACAGCATTTTTATTACCGTCAAGCAATAAAAAGTAATACCATGTCAATAAAATATTATCAATATACGGCTGTGCTTTTGGCTTTACTGCTGTCTGCGGCGGCGTGTAAAGACAAGGAATATGCCATACCGGAGCCTAACGGCGGGCTGGCCAACGATGTGATCAAACGCTCCCTGGGGCCCAACCTGGTAGGCCAGAAAGTAGAATTTGCCTATGCTATGGCGTTGCCTGCGGACAAGGGCAAGCTGGAATCTGCTACCGTAGAGGCCTCCATTGCCGGGGCGCCCGCCACTTACCTGGAGCACCGCTCTTTTTACACCAATTCCAGCGGGGATGATGTAGGCGTGGAAGTAGGAGCGCCTTCGGTAAATAAAGACAATACTACGTCCGTTAGCTTCACTAAAGACACCATGGCCGCCACCCTCCGCTATTTTTATGTAGTGCCGGAAGAAGCGCGCGGTAAAACGGTCAACTTCAAGTTCACCGCCAAAGCCACCAACGGGCAAACGGTGTCTTATTCCATGGGGCCGTACAACATTTCCACCATGGACATGAAGCTGGACCTGCAGCTGGTAGACAATGCGGCTTGTTATATTTCCATTGGGGACATGGCCGTGTATACCGCGGCGGAGGCTGCCGCCAACCCGGAAAAGATAGACCTGGTATACGTGTTCCGCTCGCCGGCCAACTACCTGCATGCTATTTTGTCGCCAGGGTCAGACCCGCAATACCTGCCGGGCGTTACGCTGCCCGCCGGCGTAAACAAGGTGACCAAACTGTTGCGCGCCTGGAACCTGCGGGACCAGCAACTGGCGCGCCTGCAGTTCGGGGTGTTCATAGATGACCTCGATTTCCAGCAGCAGGGTTTTGAAGACGCGGCCAACCTGGCCCTCAACCTCAAGGAAGATGCGGGGCTGTGGGTAGAAACGGCAGACGGGAAGTACAAGGCCTATGTGTTCATCAATTCGGTGAGCAATAGCGGCAAGAGCGCCACCGTCAGCATCAAGAGATATACAGTGAAATAGGCCGGGGGAGAGGCTGCATCAAAAGTAGGATGCAGCCTCTTTTTATTTGGGCTGGGACAGATGCCGTTCAAGCGGTTCCCCGGCCCTTCATTTGTTTTTGATGTATCCTCTTCTTGCATGTGCAAACTTCCGCCCTAACTGATATTTTATGCCTCCGGCGCCTGCCGTTATGCGAAATCAGTTGAATATCCTTTATCCGGCATATGAAAACTGCGCAACGAACGCTATATTGTACCAGAATAAATTACCACGTTATGAAATATCTTTTAAAAGTCTTTCTATTGGCGGCTTTGTGGCAACCGCTATGGGCGGCAGACAGCCCGCCCGCTACCTTTCTCCTGAAACCGGCCGCCCTGCAACAGGCGCAGCAACGGCTGCAGCAGGGAGACACCGCGCTGCAGCGTGCGCTGGGGGCCTTGCTGCGGAATGCGGACAAGGCGCTGCAGAACGGCCCCTATTCTGTAGTGTTCAAAAGCAAAACGCCTCCCGGCGGCACCAAACATGACTACATGAGCGTAGGCCCTTACTGGTGGCCGGACTCTACCAAACCAGACGGGTTGCCCTACATCCGGAAAGACGGCCAGGTGAACCCGGAGCGTTTTTCCATCCGCGATGCGGAATACCACAACGCCCTTTGCAAGGATGTGCTGACGCTGGGCCTGGCCTGGTATTATACCGGCAAAGCGGCATATGCCAATAAAGCCGCGGCCCTGCTCCGCACCTGGTTCATTGATGAGGCCACACGCATGAACCCCCATCTCAATTACGGCCAGGCTATTCCCGGCAGAACAAAGGGCAGGGGCATTGGCCTGATAGATACGCATAACCTCGCCAAGCTGATAGACGGCATCCAGCTCCTGAAAAACTCCACGGCCCTGCGCGCGGAAGATTACAAAGCCATACAGGCATGGTACACCGCCTTCCTCAACTGGATGCGCAACAGCCCCATCGGCAAAGATGAGGCAGACGAGCACAACAACCACGGTACCTGGTACGATGTACAAACCGTATCTATAGCCCTGTTTACCGGGCAGCCACAACTGGCCCGGCAGATGTTGCAGGAGCGGACCATGTCCCGCATAGAAAGCCAGTTGAAGGAAGACGGGAGCCAGCCGCATGAGCTGGCGCGCACGCTTTCATGGAGCTATTCTTCCATGAACCTGAAAGGCTTTTTTGAATTGGCGCTGCTGGCGGAGAATGTGAGCATAGACCTCTGGCATTATGAAACGCCCGGCCATAAAAGCATTCAGAAAGCCTTTACCTGGATGTTGCCCTTTGCCGCCGGTAAAAAGCCGTGGGAGCATCAACAGATCAAACCGGCAGACTATTCTACCTACCTGGAACTGGCGGCCGTAGCGCGGCAGCAGTACCCGGGTGTAGACCTGGCGCCGCTGTGGCAGCAGCGCGGGCAGGTAAAAGATGCGTATATGCTCCAGCTCACGGGCTGGACGTTCTGACTTTTTCAAACCCAATTAAAGATCCTGATATCATGAAAACAATATGGATGTTCCTGCTGCTCATCACCGGCAGCCTGCTGGCTGCCGCACAGGAAAAAGACCTGTTGAGCGGAAAATACGATGTAACGAAACTGGGGCAGCTGCTGACCCCGCAAGCCAAATGGGAACCCTTTCCCCGCCTGCAGAACAGGGCCGCCTGGGCTAAAGCTGATCAGGCCTCGGGAAAGGCCCTCATTGCCAAAGCGGAAGAGTATATGAATTATGAATGGCCTGGCATCCCCGCCACCAAATCGTTGCTCATAGCGCGCACCGGCAACCGCAGCGAGTATGAGGCCGTCAGTTTTAAAAAACGTGAAGTGCTGGGCACGCTGCTGTTTGCGGAAATATTCGAGAACAAGGGCCGCTTTATAGACCCCATCGTTAACGGTGTATGGTCTGTTTGTGAAGAGTCTTTCTGGGGCGTGAGCGCACACGTGCCGCGCGGCCCGCAGCATATGGGGCTGGTAGATGTATCTGCCCCCTTTGTAGACCTGTTTGCGGCAGAGACCGCTACCTTCCTGGCCTGGGTGGATTATTACCTGGGAGAGCAGCTGGATAAGGTGTCTCCCCAGATCAGGAAACGCATTTACTATGAAACCAACCGCCGCATTTTTGTGCCGCTCATGACCAATCACCATGGCTGGATGGGGAGCAAGACCGGCGGCAGGCGCCCCAACAACTGGAACCCCTGGATCTGCTCCAACTGGCTGAATGCCGTGCTGCTGCTGGAAAAGGACAATACTAAAAGAACGGCGGCCGTGCATAAGCTGCTGGGCGTGCTGGACAATTTCCTGAACCCGTACCCCGCAGACGGCGGTTGTGATGAAGGCCCTGGCTACTGGGGCGCGGCCGCGGCGTCTCTGTACGACAATGTGTCTATGCTCAACCTTGCCACCAACAACGCTTTTGACTACATGTACAGCAGCCCCAAATTCCGCAACATGGGGCAGTTCATTTACAAGGCGCAGATCAGTGAAAAATACTTCCTCAATTTTGCCGATGCCGTGCCTAAACCCGGCATGTCTGCCAGCATGATATACCGTTATGGTAAAGACATCAAAGACCCTGACATGATGAAATTCGGGGCGTACTACATGCAGGAGGGCGTGAAGGGCAGCATTGGCCGCTTTCATTTCTTCCGCAACTTCTTTTCACTTTTCATGCAGGATGAATTTGACCGTGCTGCCAAAGGATTGCCGCTGCCGGCAGATGTTTGGTGGCCAGACCTGGAAGTAATGGCCGCGCGTGACCATGCCGGGCGTACAGACGGTTTTTTTGTAGCCGCCAAAGGCGGGAATAACGATGAAAGCCATAACCACAACGATATAGGGAATTACGTGGTGTATTACAACGGTAACCCCGTGCTGATAGACATCGGCAGCGGTACCTATACCGCCCGTACCTTCAGCGGCCAGCGGTACGATATATGGTTCAACCGTTCGGACTACCACAACGTGCCCACCATCAACGGAAGGCCGCAGCAGGCCGGTGCAAAGTTCAAGGCCACGGGCGTAGCGTATAAGAACAGCAAAAGCTACAGCGAAATAAGCATGGACATTGCGGCTTCCTACCCGGAGCAGGCCGGCGTGCGCCAGTGGAAACGCAGCGTAAGGCTGAACAAAGGAAAGAACGTAGAAGTAAAAGATGTATACAAGATAGATAACATGCAAGGCTATACGCAGCACCTGATGACCTGCTTCCCCGTAGAGGTGGTACAACCCGGTACGCTGGTGGTGCATGCGGACAGGGACTTCTACGTACGGTATCCCGCCGCAAAATTCACGGTAAAAGTGGACCAGGTGGCTATGGATAATGAGGAAGACCAGGGTGTTAAACGCCAGTGGGGAGAGCATATTTACCGTATTAGCCTGGAGGCGGTCAACCCGGCCGCGGCGGGAGAGGTGAAGTTCACCATCGCCCCTGCTAAGCCGTAAAAGTTTATTTTTACGGAAATAAACTCCCATGCAGTCAGATCTCGAAAAAGAAAATGCTGCGCAGGCAGCGGTAGAGCTGGTAGTACCGGGCATGATCATTGGCCTGGGCACGGGCTCCACTGCTGCCTGCGCTGTTCATGCCATCGGCCGCCGGGTAAAGGAAGGGCTGTGCGTCCAGGCGGTGCCCACCTCCGCGCAAACGGCCGCCCTGGCGGAACAATATGGTATCCCGTTGTTGAGCATCGGTGCGGCGGGCACCATTGACCTTACCATAGACGGGGCAGACGAGTTTACCGAAAGTCTCCACCTGGTCAAGGGCGGCGGCGGGGCTTTGCTGAAAGAAAAGATCGTAGCTGTCAAATCCCGCCGCGTGGTCATTATTACCGATGCTTCCAAACGCGTAGCCGCATTGGGCAAGTTCTGGGTGCCGGTAGAAGTGGTGCCGGATGCCGCCGCATACGTGATGCGGCAACTGGCCGTACCGGGCGCGCTCCGGCAGAAAGACGGGCAACCGTTCGTAACGGAACAAGGCAATCACATTATTGACGCGGATTTTGGCCTGATCCAGGATGCCCCGGAACTGGACCGGTGGTTGAACAACATTGTAGGCGTGGTGGAGCATGGCCTTTTTGTAGGCATCGCTTCCAGCGTCATCATGGGAGAGGGCAGCGGGGTGAGGATTTTTGAAAGCTGAATAGTATTTTTACAAACATGAAACCAGACATCACCATATCATATTGCCCCAAATGCGGTTGGCTGCTGCGGGCGGCCTACATGGCGCAGGAACTGCTCACCACTTTTGAAGAAGACCTGGGAGGGGTTACCCTGCGGCCTTCTGAAATAGCCGGCAGCTACCAGGTATCGCTGAATAATGAAGTGATCTTTGACCGCAAGCGGGACGGGCATTTTCCTGACGTAAAGGAGCTGAAACAGCAGGTACGTGACCGCGTAAACCCCGGCAAGAGCCTGGGCCATGCAGACCGCAAGCCGGAAGGCTCACCGCCCGCCCAATAAGAACAGGCGGCCATCAGGATGCCGGTCACCGCGTCACGTCATCCGCAGGTTTTCTGTGCCCGGCGCCCAGCCATAACAGCGCATCCCTGATCATTTTTGCCTGCGTAGCGTTCCGGAACGTATAAGAAAGCGTGGCATTGGTCTTGTGCTCGTAGTCAATATCGTTATGCCCCATATTCACGTATAACATCCGGTATTTTTTGTTGCTCCACACCACAGGGTAATAACCGCTGTGCCATATCTCATGCTGTTTGGGGCCGGTACCCAGCGGAAAGCTGGCGGGGTGTATGGAGAGCAGTATCTCAATGTCAGGGTTCTGGCGGAGGTCGTTACTCCAGCGGTACCATTCATTGGGCGCGGAGCGGAACGTATCCGGCAGGTGGCGGGTAGCAGGGTGTTGTTTGTTCTCAACCTGCAGCACGGCGGCAGTGGGCCGCCAGGTATTGCTGCCGTATGAGCCGGCGCCGAGGAAGGTTTCGTGGTACCAGTCCCAGTTCTGCGGGTACTGAGAAGGGGTAAGGGCGAAGGCGGAAAAATGAAAGCCCAGCCATGCCCCGCCGTGCTGCATATACCGCTCAAAAGCCGCCCGTTGTGCCGCTCCGTCCGGCCGCGTATCCAGGAAAATGACCACCTGGTACCGGGAAAGGAAGGCATCGTTCATATTGTTCCAGTTGCTGGTAGTATCGTACACAAACCCTTCCCGGGCCGCCAGTGCGGCAAACCAGGGGTGGGCTTCCCGGATGAAGCTGATGTGCGCCTGATCGTGCCGGCCGGTAAAAAAGGCCACCGCCCTGAATTTGGGCTGCGCAAAGGCGGCGGTTGCGGAAAGTATGAAAAGAAGGAACGTGGATAACTGCTGTTTCATGTTCGTAAATTAATGCAATGTACAAAGCGGCCGTCAAAAAACTGCAGGCTGTGTACTCGTTTGTGGGTTGCCGCTTTGTTATGCATGGCTGTTCTCCAGCCAGCTTTTAAAATCCGCCACCCGCTCCCGGCTAATGATCACGTCTTCCTCAATAGCCGGGTGCAACTGCAGGATCAATCGGCTGTTGTAATACGCCGTGATCTTTTTAATAGCGTCTATGTGTATGATGAACTGGCGGTTGATGCGGAAGAACACATGCTTGTCCAGCAGCTTCTCCACCTGGTCTAGCGAATAGTCAAGCGGCATGCGCTGCCCGGAGAAGGTGGTGGCCCAGGTGGCGCCTTTGGTGAATTGCAGGTAAGCTATTTCTTTGGCCTTTACATAAATGAGCTGGTTGTTGAGCCGGCCAATGAAACGCGTATGGTCCCGCCGCATAAAGGCTTCTGCTATCTGTGAAATATCCAGGTTGTACTGCGGCGCGGGTTTGAACTGCTCGTATTTTTTCAGTGCTTTACTGAGGTCTTTGAAGTCTATCGGTTTCATCAGGTAGTCAATGCTGTTCACTTTGAAGGCCTGCAGGGCAAAACCGTCGTACGCCGTGGTGAAAATAATGGGCGTATGCACTTCCTGCTGGCTGAACAGCTCAAAGCAGTTGCCATCGGAAAGCTGTATGTCCATCAGCATCAGGTCTACCGGCTGGTGCTGCTCCATCCATGCCAGCCCCTGTGCCACAGACTCAATAATGGCCGTTACCGTAATGCCCGGGTCATACTTGTGCAGCAGCTGTATCAGCCGCTCGGCATTATGCATTTCGTCTTCAAAAATTACCACTTTCATAGCGTATAAATCACTGGTACTTTAACAATAAATGAATCGTTGCTCTGCTCTACGGCTATGCTTTTTCCCATGGTCAGCTCATACCGTTTGCGGATGTTCTCCAGCCCGATGCCGGAAGATGCGCTCTCCGGCAATATGCGGGCATTGATACGGTTGCTGAGGGTGAGGGAATTGTCTTCACTTTTCAGCGTGATCAGCAGCGGATCGTTCACAGAGAACCGGTTGTGCTTGATGGCATTTTCCACCAGCAGTTGCAGGGTGGCGGGCGGGATCATGCCTTTCTGCACCACTTTTTCATCCAGCTCCATGGTGAAACGGATACTGTCACGGTGGCGGATGCGGATCAGGAACAGGTAAGATTCCAGGAAGTCTAGCTCCACTTGTATGGGCACCAGGTTCTCAAATTTTTTGTCGAGAATATAACGGTACGTTTTGGCCAGCTGCGTGATGTAGTCCGCCGCAATATCCGGACTTTTGTACACCAGGTTGGTGAGCACGCTCAGCGAGTTGAAAAAGAAGTGCGGGTCTATCTGGTTGCGCAGCGCGTCATACTTGGCCTGTATGTTCTCGCGCATCAGCCTTTCGGTTTGCAACTGGTATTCCTGCCAGCCCCTGTAATAATAGATGATGCCGTTAAAGGTAAGCAGCAACAGGTAAAACATGAAGGTGCCGAAGTTGAGGTCATAGCTGAAGGCGGAGGCGCTTTCCCAGGCCTCGTAACGGTCAAACAGCAGGATGTCTGACCAGGCGTATATGAAACTGTAGAGGAAAGATACCAGCAGGCCGTACAGCAGCAGCGCTATGCCCATGATCATTACCCTGCCCGAAGGCTTGCGGCCGGCCGCTTTTTTTTCTACCACCCGGGCCAGCAGCACGGCGCCTTCCCAGGCCAGCAGGCCGTATATCACATAAAACAGGCTGAACACCTGGCCGCGCAGGTTAAAAACGCCAATGGCTTCCGTAAAGCTGAGGTCAAAAGATTTGAAGATGGTGCTGAAAATGTAAAGGATGACTATCCGCACCAGGTATTTGAACACGCCGCTTGAGAATAACCTTTCATTCTTTTGAAAATCCATTTTGCGCTGTTGATTCATATTAAATGTAGGCATTTTCCTCGAACCAGTTGAGCGCTTCGGCAATGGCCGTGTCTATAGGAGCGTATTGTAATTTCAGCTCCCGTTCGGATTTCTGGCCGCTGTAGTAGTTTTGCAGGCACAGCAGAAAAGCGGCGCTGTAGTTGAGCTTTTGCGTGGTGCCGGTAATTTTTCCAGCAAGGCTGCCGATGAGGCCGCCCAGCTTCAGCAGCAGCGGCGGTATCCTCACCATGAGCGCGGGTTTTCGCGTGTGGGCGTACAGCAGGTCAAAGAACTCGCGGTAGCTCAGGTTGGCGCCGGCCAGCAGGTAACATTCTCCCTGCTTGCCCAGTTGAATGGCATTGAGGATGCCCTTGCATACGTCATGGATGTGTACAAAGTTTTTGCCGCCCGGCGGGTAGAACAGTATTTTTTTATGCAGGCCGTACAACAGCAGTTTACCGGAACTGGGCTTGCTGTCATTCGGCCCTATCATGAAAGTAGGGTTGACCACCACCGCGTTGAGGCCGCGCCGTTCCACCTGCTCGAGCACGTATTGCTGCGCCAGGTATTTGCTGTTGATGTAGCCGGAGTTGGCATTGAACAGCGTGAAGCCGTTCAGCTCGTTGCCGGGCCGTTCCCTGGGACCGGGGCCAATGGTGTTGGCAGTGCTGACGTACACCAGTTTATCTACCTTGCTGCGCAGGCAGGCCTCTACCACATACTGCGTGCCGGTGAAATTGATGCGCTCGTATTCTTCAAAGCTGATGGCCCATTGCTCCGTAATGCAGGCGGTATGCACCACAATGCTGCAGCCTTCCATGGCCTGCAATACATCTTCCACCTTGTCAATACGCCCAAAGAATATTTCGCAGGGAATGTCTGCGATGCCTCTCAGGTCGGCAGACGGGCGTACCATGGCTTTCACCTCGTAGCCCATGCGGTACAGTTCCCGCGTGAGGTTGGCGCCCAGGAAACCATTGGCGCCTGTTACCAGCACTTTATGCATAACGGATCTCCTTTTTTACTTCCCGCGATACAATGCGCAATTTCCATTCCGCGGGCAGCAGGCTCATCAGCAGGTGATTCACCCGGTTCATGAAACCGGGTATGATGATGGGGCTGCCGGCCAGTGTTTTACGTACGGCCAGCTGCGCAATGGCGGTAGCGGTGAGCAAGCCCATTTTACCCTTGAGGCCCTGGCCTATGATGCGGCGGGAGGTCTGCGAATTGGTCATCATGGGGCCGGGATATACCACGCTGACAGACAGGCCCGTACCGACAAACTCCTCTTTCAGCCCCAATGAAAAGGAAGAAATGAAGGCTTTGGACGCAGGGTACACCGTTTTATAGGCAATGGGCGTAAAGGCCGCCATGCTGGAAATATTCATGATATAACTCTTTTGGTTCCGGAGCAGCAGCGGCATCATGAGCCGGGTGATCAGCGCGGTGCTGCGCACGTTCACCTGTATAATGCGGTCTATGCTTTCCACCGCCGTTTCCATCAGGGGAGAGGTACCGCCCACACCGGCGTTGTTGATGAGGAAGTCTACTTCGTACCGTTCGTTGATGTGGTGCAGGTGATGGTGGAGGGCGGGGCTGTCTGTCAGGTCAAACTCGAACACCTGTACGTCTACCCCGTACTGGAGGGCAATACTGCGGGCCAGGGAGGCCGTGTTCCCGCCCGGCAACGCCATCAGTATAATATGGCGGCCCATGGCGGCGCACTCTATGGCAAAGGCTTTACCCAAACCGGAGCTGGCGCCGGTGATCATGGTGTATTTCTTCATGGTACAAAAATGAATGCATTTATACAGGCCACCAGCAAATTTCTAACGAATTGTTGAGTTGCGGGGTTGAATTGTGGGGAAGAGGGGCCGGGCGGGATGTGCATGCCCCGCTTTCCGCGTTCCCGGACAACCCGTGTATCAAAACCGAACAAATTATCATAAAATAACATGTATAATGGACTTACCTGCCGTAGCCTGTATTTCTGGCATTTTGTTGGCGGTCACGGAGGGCATGATCAGGAATTACCTCAAGATTGCCTGGAGAAACCTCCTCAAGAACAAAACCTTCTCGTTCATCAATATAGCGGGGCTGTCTGTAGGCATGGCCGTGGCCCTGCTGATCGGTTTATGGATCAGGGACGAAGTGACGTACAGCCGCAATCACGATCATTACGACCGCATTGTGTCCGTAATGCAGCACCAGACCTTCAACGGCGTAAAAGGCGCGCAAACCGCGGTGCCCTACCTGTTGGGAGAGGAGCTGCGGGAAAAGTACGGCAGCGATTTCAAGTATATTTCCATGAGCTCGTGGACGTACGAGCATGTACTGCGCTTTAAAGACAACTTTATATTCAAAAAAGGCAATTTTTTTGAGCCTGACTTCCCGGAAATGATCACGCTCAACATGCTGAGCGGCACCAGGGCCGGGCTGAAAGACCCGTACTCCGTTATGCTGTCCGCCTCCACCGCTAAAGCGCTGTTCGGCCATGCCGATCCGTTAGACAAGGTGGTGAAGCTGGATAATGATACAGACCTGAAGGTAACGGGCGTATATGAAGACCTGCCCTATAACTCCGCTTTCCGCGATCTGGCTTTTATAGCGCCCTGGGAACTGGTGCTGATAAAAGAAACCTGGATACGGGAAATGGAAAACCCCTGGCGCTCCAACTTTATGCAGGCGTATGCGCAACTGGCAGACCATGCGGACCTTGACAAGGTATCCGCCAAAATAAAAGACCTGCGCCTCAACAAGGTACGGCCGGAAGAGCGGGTGTTCCAGCCGGAGGTGTTCCTGCACCCCATGAGCAAGTGGCACCTGTTCGCCAACTGGGAGAACGGCAAAAACACAGGTGGCCGCATTCAGTTTGTGTGGCTGTTCGGTATTATCGGCATATTTGTGTTGCTGCTGGCCTGTATCAATTTTATGAACCTGAGCACCGCCCGATCCGAAAAACGCGCCCGGGAAGTAGGCATCCGCAAGGCCGTAGGCTCCGTCAGGGGGCAGCTGGTGGCGCAGTTTTACAGTGAATCACTCCTGCTGGCGGCCATCGGCTTTGTGCTGGCGCTGGTGATGGTGCAGGCAGGTTTGCCCATATTTAATGAAGTGGCAGACAAAAAAGTAAGTATTCCTTACCATATGCCCGCCTTCTGGGCGGCCGGGCTGGGTTTTACGTTCTTCACCGGGTTGGTGGCCGGCAGTTACCCCGCGCTGTACTTGTCTTCCTTCCAGCCCATCAAGGTATTGAAAGGCACCTTCCGCGCGGGCCGCTACGCCGCCCTGCCCCGCAAGGCACTGGTAGTAGTGCAGTTTACCGTATCGGTCATACTCATTATAGGTACTATTGTAGTGTTCCGGCAAATCCACTACGCCAAAGACCGTCCCGTGGCCTACAGCCGGGAGGGCCTGCTGGCCGTGCCCATGAGTACGCCCGCCTTGCGTGACAGGTTTGACCTGCTCCGGGACGAGCTGCTGGCCACCGGCGCCGTTACCGCCGCGTCTTATTCGTCTACCGCTACCACGGGCATCAACGCCGTTAACAACGGCTACACCTGGAGAGACATGCAGCCTGGCGCGCAGGGTAACTTTGCGGCGGTAGACGTTTCGCATGACTATGGCAAAAGCGTGGGCTGGCAGATCATTGCCGGGCGTGATTTCTCGAAAGACTTTGCGTCAGACAGCACGGCCATCATCCTCAACGAATCTGCCGTCAGGTTCATGGGCCTTAAAAGCCCGGTAGGGGAAGTGGTGAAAAAAGACGGCAACGCCTTTACCGTAATTGGTGTGGTAAAAGACATGGTGATGCAATCCCCCTACGATCCTGTGTTCAGAACAATATTTGCGCTGGATGACAATAAAAGCATAATAAACGTGCGCATCAACCCCGCCAAACGCACTGCGGAAGCCCTGCCCGCCATAGAAGCGGTATTCAGGAAATTGAACCCCGGCGCTCCTTTCATCTATGAGTTCGCAGACCAGGTCTATGCCAAAAAATTTGATGCCGAGCAGCGCATCGGGCGGCTCTCCAGTTTCTTTGCCATCCTCGCCATTTTCATCAGCAGCCTGGGCCTGTTCGGCATGGCTTCTTTTATGGCGGAGCAGCGGGTAAAAGAAATTGGCGTGCGCAAGGTGCTGGGCGCATCGGTGTTCAACCTCTGGGGCCTGATGTCTAAAGACTTTGTGGCGCTGGTACTGATAGCGCTGGTAATTGCTGTGCCGCTGGGGTATTATTTTATGGACAAATGGCTGCTGCGGTACGAATACCGTACCGGCATTTCCTGGTGGGTCATTGCCGCCACCTGCCTGGGCGCCATTGCCATCACCCTGCTCACCGTCAGCTACCAGAGTATTAAAGCAGCTATGACTAATCCTGTAAAGAGTTTGCGGGCGGAGTAATATTTCGTAGATTTATAACCGTCACACTTTTTTACTGGTAGTAACACAAAGCATGAGCGGACCGGGATTCGGCACACAACTGTTATATACATCGTGGGCAAACAGGGCAGTATGGGCGGCAGTGGCCATTGTAATGGCATTGCGCCTGGTCTTTATCTGGGGCATGGGATTGATGCCGCAAGACGCCTACTATCATTTTTACGGTGAACATCCCGCCCTGTCTTACTTTGATCACCCCTCCGCCATAGCCTGGATGTTGAAGGCCTCCACCGCCATGTTCGGCAAAAAGGTATTTGCGCTGAAACTGGCGGATACGCTGGTCACCTTCGGTACCCTGCTCGTTTTTTACCATTTCTCCCGGCAGTTCCTGAGCCGGCAACGCAGCCTGAATGCCTTGCTGTTGCTGTATTCTACCTTGATGGTCACCATCCTGTCCCTGGTATCTACGCCTGATACGCCGTTGCTTTTGTTCTGGGCGCTGTCATTACTATGCCTGCATCGCGCGGTTTTCCTCCGTAAGCATATCTATTGGGCATGGGCCGGTATAATGATGGGTCTGGCCTTCAACAGCAAATACACCGCGCTGTTCCTCCCGCTGGGCACAGTGTTGTTCCTGCTGTGCAGCAGGCAGCACCGTTCCCTGCTGCTAACAGGCTGGCCCTGGTTGTGCATGCTGGTCTTTGCGCTGGCAAGCCTGCCGGTGGTGATATGGAACGTCAACAACGGTTTTGCTTCTTTCCGTTTCCAGTCTTCCGCCCGCGTGAGCAGCGGCCTGCAGCTCAATCCGCTGGACGTGCTGGGCGTAATAGGCCACCAGGCCGCCATCCTGATGCCCGTACTGCTGTTTGCGCTCGTGTATTTCCTGTACCGCTTGTTGCGCAAGTACGGCTTGCGTATTGGCCGCATCCCTCCCCGCCAGCTTTTCCTGCTGTGTTTTTTTGTGCCGGTGTTTGTGGGCTTTTTTGTGATATCTCCCGTTTATTGGGTGAAACTGAACTGGATGATGCCGGCCTACATCAGCGGCATCACCTGGGCGGCCACCTGGTTCCGCGGCAAATACCTCCGCTGGCAGTGGATGTGTTCCCTGGTGGTGCATCTGGCGCTGGCGGTAGAGATCCTCTTTTACCCGGTGCCGGTCAATTCTGATGACGTATGGGTGGGCTGGACGGGGCTGGCCCGCCAGGCAAAAGCATTGGAAAAACAATACCCTGCGGATTTCATCTTCTCCGCAGACGATTATAAGACCAGCGCTGTGCTCACTTTTTACCTGGATAGCCTGGTGTATTCCCGTAATGTACTGGGCATGCCCGCACTGCAATTCGACTACATCAAGGCAGATGTGGCCGCGCTGGCCGGGCGCAACGGTATTTTTATCAATTCCGTGCCGGACAATGTGCATGCCGCGGATGAAAAGGAGTTCACAAACGTGCTGCAGCAGTATTTTGACGCCGTTACCCCGTTGCAACCTGTTATCATCAGGAGGGGCAACCGCGTGATACGGACTTTCCTGGTGTACCGCTGCCTCAACTATCACCCGCCGCAGGGAAAATAAGAGGATGCCCCGCGCCAACCTGCACACTGTCTATCTTGCGGAGCACCCTCTGCCAACACCTAAGATCTTATAACCAGCTAACGGCACTTGAGTTTGCCGGGATGGTGAACTGCCGGCATCGGACTTTATCAAACCGAGGTAACATGCATATTGTTACGCAGCCTTTCTCCGGTACGCATAATAAAAGAACTGCGGCAGCACCAGCAAGCTCAGTATCATGCAGATGAGCAGGCCGCCCACTATCATGATGGCCAGCGGCTTCTGTATTTCAGACCCCATGCCTGCGGACAAGGCCGCGGGCAGCAGCCCCAGCGAGCCCATCACCGCTATCATGAACACCGGCCTGATGCGGTTGTACACCCCGTCTGCAATGGCCGGTTGCAGGGCCATGCCCCGCTGCAGGTTGCTTTTCATCACGGAGATGAGAATAATGCCGTCTATAGTGCCTACGCCGAACAATATAATGAACCCGATGCCTGCGGATATGCCGAAGATGGTACCGGTTACCCAGAGCGACAGGAAACCGCCCATAAACGCAAAGGGCAGGGTGGAAAGGGAAATGAGCGTGTCTTTCATATTGCCGAAGTTGATGTACAGCAAAAAGAAAATGAGCAGCAGCGAGAGGGGAACGATCACCATCAGGCGCTGCGTGGCCCGCTGCTGGTTCTCGAACTCTCCCGCCCATTCTATGCCGTAGGAGGGCGGCAGCTGTACATGTTTGCGCACCAGCGTTTGTGCTTCAGACACGGTGCCGCCCAGGTCCCGCCCGCGGATGGAGAAACCCACGGCAATATAGCGGCTGTTGCCTTGCCGGTAAATAAAAGCAGGGCCGGTGAAGAAGCCGATGTCCGCAATTTCGTAGAGGGGCACCTTGGTATCTCCCAGGGCGGGCACCAGGATGTTGGCGATCTCTTTTTCAGATTCGCGGTAAGGTTTGTCGTACCGGATACGGATATCGAACATGCGGTCGTTCTCATAAAAAGTAGAGGCCGCCTTGCCGCCAATGGCCATTTCCACCACGGCCTGCGCGTCTTGCATGCTTACGCCGTAGCGGGCCATGCGGCTTTCGCTGAGGCGGATGCGCAGCTCTGGCAGGCCAATGTTGCGGTAAATATTGAGGTCTGCAATGCCCCGTACGCTGCGCAATACATTGGCGACACTGTCTGCCGTCTGCTCCAGCTGATACAGGTCATCTCCGAATACTTTGACCACCAGTGAGCTTTTTACGCCGGCTACATATTCCGCCACGTTGTCCATGATGGGCTGGCTGAAGCTGAACACAATGCCGGGGTATACCTGCAGCACATCTTCCATTTCATGCAGCAGCACGTCTTTGCTGATCTTCCGGTTCCAGACGGAGGCGGGCTGCAACTGCACATGGAACTCGATGTTGAAAAACCCGGTAGGGTCTGTACCGTCATTGGGGCGCCCGGTTTGGGTGAGCACAAATTTCACTTCCTCAAATTCCTGCAACTGTTTTTTCATTTCCCGGGTGAGGCGTACAGACTCGTCCAGGTTCACGCTGTTGGGCAGTGTGGCCCTGATGTAAAGGGCGCCTTCGTTGAGCTGTGGGATAAATTCCGTGCCCAGCCGGCTGAAACCCAGCACGCAGGCGCCTAACAATACCACAAAGGCCGCAATGGTGGTCTTCCGGTGGCGGGACGCGAGGGAGAAGAGACGGAAAATGCCATTGCGGAAAAAATTGGTTACGGGGTTTTCCCGGTCTACCACGTTCTTGCGCAGCAGCACCTTGCACATGGCGGGTACATAGGTGAGGCTCAGGAGCAGCGCGCCCAGCAATGCATAACCCAGCGTAAAGGCAAGGGGGGAGAACATCTTGCCCTCTACTTTCTGGAAGGTGAAGATGGGCATCAGCGCTACTATCAGGATGATCTGCGCAAACAGGATGGATTTAGCCACGGAACGGGCATTGCGTTTAATGATACCCAGTTTGGATATGCCGTTAAAACGCTCCATGCCCAGCTGCCGCGCCTTTTTATCAAGCCCTACGAACACGTGCTCCACAATCACCATGGTGCCTTCCAGCAGCAGGCCAAAGTCTACCGCGCCAATGGAGATCAGGTTGGCGGACACGCCCTGTATGCGCAGCATCGTGAGCGCAAACAGGAAAGCCAGCGGTATGACGGAAGCTACTATCAGCGTGGTGCGCCAGTTGAACAGGAAGATGAACACTACTACAGACACCAGTATGATGCCTTCCAGCAGGTTGTGGGTAACGGTTTTTACGGTTTTGTCCACCAGTTCGGTACGGTCATGGAAGGCCTCTATTTTCACATCTTGCGGAAGGATGCGGTGGTTGAGGTCAGTGATCCTTTCCTTCAGCCGCTCCACTACCTGGCTGGGGTTTTCTCCGCGCAGCATCACCACAATGCCTTCCACCAGGTCATCCTCATCATCCAGCCCTACCTGGCCCAGCCGGGGTTTGGAAGAGGCTACCACTTCCGCCACGTTTTTCACCAGCACGGGCGTGCCTTTGATGTTCTTGATAAGGATGGCCTCAATGTCCGGTATCTTGTCCAGCAGCCCGATGCCGCGCACCACATAGGCCTGCGAGCTTTTCTGTATCACGTCTCCGCCTACGTTGATGTTGCTTTTGCTCACGGCTTCGTACACGTCCAGCGCGGTGAGGTCGTAGTTGGCCAGTTCCACGGGGTTCACCCGTATCTCGTAGATCTTTTCTTCCCCGCCAAAGCTCACCACGTCCGCCACGCCGGGCACGGCCACCAGCTCCCTTTCTATTACCCACTGCTGCAGGGCGAACAGCTCGCGGATGGGGCGTGGTTTGCTTTTGATCACGTACCGGAATATTTCGCCCGTGGCGCCGTAGGGCGGCTCTATTTCGGCGCTGGCGCCTTCCGGCAGCTCCACGCTGCGCATGCGGTTGGCGGCGTATTGCTGGGCATAGAAATCAGTGATATCGTCGTTGAAGTTCACCGTTACCACAGAAAGCCCGAAGAGGGAAATGGAGCGCACGTCTACCTTGCCGGGAATGGTGCTCATCTCTTTGGTCACTGGCAGTGTCACGAATTTTTCCATTTCTTCCGCGCTGCGCCCGGGCCATTGCGTAATAATGCGGGCGCGGGTGTTGGTAACGTCAGGATAGGCTTCTACCGGTGTGTTGAGATAGCTGATAATGCCGCCCATGGCCAGCAGGAAGGTGAAGAAAAATACCAGCACATGATTCTTCAACGAAAAGGTGACTATTTTTTCTACAAATTTTGTCATGGACTCATTTTACGGTTTGCGATTCCTTCAGCCGGTTGTAGATCAATAGCTGGTTGCGGGTAATGATGGTATCTCCTGCGCTGATGCCGTGTTTGACGAAGTAATGCTCCTTTGTCTGGAAAACCGGTTCCAGCGGCACGGCCTGCACATCACAGTCCCCATGGTATACCAGGGCGTAGTGCCGGTTGTTGTCAAACAGTACGGCCCGGGCGGGAACGGCCACAGCGGAGTCTTGCGCGGGCTGGTGTACGTTCACGTTCACCATCATGTCCGGCTTCAGCAGCAGGCCCTGGTTGTCTATTTTGATGATGGCCTTCAGCACTCTTTCTTCCGGGTCAAATACGTTAGACAGGCGGCTGATGCGCCCCTTAAAGGTTTTGCCGGGGTAGGCGGTGGTGGTAATATCTACCTGCTGACCAGCTCCCACGTTCTCTAACTGTCCCGCGTACACGCTGGCCTTCACCCACACCTGCTGCAGGCCGGAAAGCACAAAGAGGGGCTGCTGGCCGGCTTCCACCTGCCCGCCCGCTATCACGTTTTTCTCCACTACATACCCGTTCATGGCGGCATGTACCAGCAGCGCCCCTTTTTCCAGGCTGCCGCCGTAAAGGGCCAGCGTTTCGGTAATGCGGCGTATCTGCGTGCGCGCGGCGGCTACTTCCGTATTGACTTCCAGCAGGTCTTTATCTGCCGCCACACCGGTGGTGTGCAATGCCTCCGTAGCGGAGAACTTTCTTTCCGCCAGTTGCAGCCGTGCCTGCCCGTCTTGCAGCTCCGCGTGCAGGTTGCTCAGTTCCGCGCTTTTGACCTCCATCAGCAGCTGACCTTTTTTTACATAGTCCCCAAGGGTAAAATGCACCTGCTGCACCACGCCGCTCAGCAGGGGCACAAAGCGGTATACCTGGTCTTCATCATACCCCACCTTGCCGTTCAGCAGCAGGTTGGCATGCCATGGCTGCAGGGTAGCGGGCTCCAGGCTGATGCTTTTTTTCAGCTCCTGGCTAATGCAGGGCGGGGTAGCCGTATCCTGTTCTTCCTGTTGCCCTCCGCCACAGCCCGGCAGGGTGAGGGATAAGAGCAGAACGGCCGCTGCGGGCCATTTTATTGATGGTGTCATAGATCTGATCCGGTTAAGTAATTCAGTGATTCTTTAAGTGTGGCCACGCTGCGCACGGCCTGGTAGTACAATTGTTTGTTTTCGCGGAAGGAGGTGAAGAAGTCCAGGAACTCCAGCAGGCTGATGTTGCGCTGCATAAAGTTTAGAGTAAGCCCCTGCATGAGCACGTCCAGCCGGTGCAGGTAGGCCGTATCTATAGCGGTGGCGGCCTGCAGGGCATTTTGCAGGTCTGCAAAGGTCTTTGCCACGCTGTTGCCTGTTTCGCTGCTTTTATGGCGGTACGCCAGCTCGCTTTGCCGCACCTGCAGGCTGGCGGCCCTGATGTTACCTTTGTTGCGGTCAAAAAAGGGAAGGTCTACCGCTACGCCGAAGCCCACAAAATCAAGCATGGTACTGCCATTGCGGTCGTAAGACATATTGAACCGCAGGTCAGGCACACGTTTGCTGCGCTCCAGCGCATAGGCGGCTTCATTCATTTTAATGGCGGCGAGGGCGGTTTGCAGGGCAGGGTTGTGTTCTTCCGCGCTCCGCAGCAGGGCATGCAATGAAAGCTGCCGCAGCGCGCTGAAGTGCGGCTCACTGTCTTCCAATACCAGGTAACGTTCCGGTTCCAGGGCCATCAGTGTTTTTAATTGCTGCTGCTCTTCGCCCGCGGTGGCCTTCATATCGTTGATCTCCGCCCGCAGGGAGAATTGCAGCGCCCGCAGCCGCACCAGCTCCGCTTCCGGCACATTGCCCAGCGTGTACTGCGCGGTTTGCGCGTCCAGCAGCCGCGTTACCAGGGTTTGCTGCAACGTAAGGTCCTGCAGCAGGTGCTGGTGGTAGATGAGGCCGGCGGCCGTTTGCCTAAATTCAGCGCGCAAGGCGTACAGCAGGTCTGTAAAGCTGCGTTCCGCCAGGGTTTTGCTGCTGGCTTCCAGTTGAATGCTCTTTTGGCGTTTACGGGCTGTTTGCACCAGCTGCTCCAGTTGCATGGCAAACTGCTGGTTCTTTCCCCAGCCGTTCCGGAATGGCGGGCTTACTTCTGCACCGCCGGTCTGGCGGGCGGTGGCCCAGAGGTTCACTTCATCTACTGTAAAAGAAGGGTTGGGCCATGCTTTGGCCTGCAGTATGTGCGCTTCCGCCTGGTCAATATTGAGCTTTTCCGCCAGCAGTAGCAGGTTGTTCTGCAGGAATATTTTTTCAGCTTCCTGCACGCTGTAGCGCAGCGTGTCCGCGGGCGCCTGTGCGGCGGCGGTACTGGCAAGCAGCAGTAAAAGCCCTGTCCATATAATGCGCTTTGTTGGTTGTAGCGGCATGTGCCAAGTGTTGGTCTCCATCAGTCCGCAAAATTAGGTGCGCTACATTAGAGGCATTTTCAGGGGAGATTAGAAAATGATTAGAAAGGGGAAACGCAGGAAGAGGGACTCATTAGCGGCGCGGGTGTACATACGCGGGGGTGGTAAATATATGCTGGCGTGTGCCCGCTACGCCGCGGGGAAGATCACCTGTATGGCCGTGCCTTCTCCAGGTTTGGAGTGAATGTACCTGCTGGCGCGGTGCCGTTCCAGTATTTGCGCGGTAAGGTGCAGGCCAATGCCATGCCCGCTCACGTGGCGCGTTTGGGAGCCGCGGTAAAACAGGTCGAATATGCGGGCCTGGTCTGCTTCCGCTATGCCGGGCCCCTGGTCGCGGATGGTGATGGAGAGCGCGTTGTGCTCTACGGTAAGGCTCACCGCAATGGGGTGGGGACGGGAAAACTTGATGGCATTGTCCAGCAAATTGGAAAGGGCTACGAACAGCAGCTCCCGGTTGCCTTGTACTATCAGCAGGTGCTCATGGTCAGCAATGCCACTGAAGTCCGCGGATATTTCCGCCTGCGGGTAATGCATGCCGGCCTTTTCCAGCACGTTCCATAATATCTCGTCTATCCTCACTGGCTGCATGTCCGTATCTGTGGCTATTTCCAGGCCGGAGAGCATCAACAGGCCTTCCATGATGGATTGCAGGTGAAGGGCATCTTTTTTCAGCAGCAGTAATTGCTGCTCGTATTCCTGCTGCTGCCGCGGTTGTTTGAGGGCCACCTCAATTTCCCCGATAATAGCGGCCAGTGGTGTTTTTAGCTCGTGCGAGGCATTTTTCAGGAAATTGCGCTGGCTTTTTACGCCGGCTTCCAACCGTTCCAGGAAGTAATTGAACGTGGTGATGAGCGCCGTCAGTTCATTGGCTTTGCCGGCGGGTGGCTGCAGGCGCGTGTGCAGGCTGTCTGCCGTAATGGCGTTCACTTTCCTGATGAGGCGGGAAAAAGGGGAGAAGGTACGCCGCGCCAGCCAGCGGGTCATCACGTAGTTGATGGCAATGCCCAGCACAAAAAAAACGGCCAGCATCCACCGCAGCGCGGCCAGCTGCTCGCGGCCGGTGGTGTTGTTGCCGGAGGCCACTACAATAAAATCTCCTTCGTTGTCTTTGTAAAAAATGCCGGAAAAATGCCGCCCGTTCATGCGGAAGTTGTAGCTGCCCTGTTTGGCAATGATGTTCAGTACGTTGTCTGGCAGCGTGATGTTCAGCTTGTCGTCAATGAACAGCGCGCGGTTGCCCGCATGGTAGAGCCGGATGGGCTCCCCGCTGATCTGCTTGTATTTTTCCTCTATTTCGCGGTATTTGGCGCTGTTCAGCTCATCTTTTTCGAGATAGAAAAAAGCGGCGGTGTTGGCGCGGCCCTGCAGTTTTTTATAGTACACTTCGCGGGTGTAATGCTCAAACAGCAGGTAGGCGCCCAGCAGCACAAACCCCAGCGTGCCGGCAAAAATAAGGGCGCTCTGGTTGCCTAGCTTAGCTCTCAGGCTCATGATCTTTCAGTTTCAGCATGTAGCCGCGCCCTTTGACGGTATGGATGAGGGGATGGGGAAAACCTTTGTCCAGCTTGCCACGCAGGTAGTTGATATATACGTCTACAATGTTGGTGTTGGAGCTGAAGTGGATGTCCCATACAGATTGCGCTATCTGCACGCGGGACAGCGCTTTTTCCCGGTTGCGCACCATGAAGGCCAGCAGCTTGAGCTCGCGCGGGGAGAGTTGCAGTTCTTTGCCCTGGCGGGTTGCGCTTTGTTCGGCAATATTGATCTCCACGCCGCCATAGCGCTGAAAGTCAACAATGCCGCGGTTAAATTCCATTCGCCGCAGCTGCGCGTTGATGCGGGCCAGCAACTCTTCAAAGAGGAAGGGTTTGGACAGGTAGTCATCCGCGCCGCATTGCAGGCCCCGCACCTTTTCTTCAGGAGTGTTGAGGGCGCTCAGCATGATCACCGGGGCGGTATTGCCCCGCTTGCGGAGCAGAGAGCATACTTCAAAACCGTCCAGCTCCGGCAGCATAATATCCAGGATGATAATGTCATACTCGTTCAGGGTGGCTTCCTGCAGGGCGTCTTCTCCGTTAGCGGCCACTTTTACCAGGTACATGTTTTCTTCCAGCCCTTTTTTGATGAAAGAGGCTACCCGGCTGTCATCTTCCGTCAGCAGTATCCTGTTCATACGGCAAAGGTCACGAAGATGGGGCAACCGGCAAGTTAAAATCACCTTAAAAAATAATTTATTACATTGAGCGGTAATTCAACCAGCATCCGTATCCGCGTTCCAGGCATGTATGACCGTTCACACACAGACAAAGCATTGTTCAGGCAGATCGCCGAAGGCGATGAAGCGGCCTTCCGCGAGCTGTTCCATGCATACGTACCGCAACTGGAGCCGCTGGTGATGCACCTCACCAAAACCGCTTCCGTTACGGAAGACATCATCCAGGAAACCTTCCTGCGCGTATGGCTCAACCGCGATAAGCTGGCGGATATTGAAAACCCCCGTTCCTGGCTGTTGCGCATCGTTTTTTACCAGTCTTTCTCCTGGTTGCGCAAGCAGGCCGTACACCACAAGGCCATCAACGCGCTGTCTCACAGCCGGGAAGAGGGGGAGGGCCGTAGCAGCACCGAAGAAGCCGTGGCCTTTACCGCCATGCTGCGCGTAGTGGGAGAGGCGGTGCAGCAATTGCCCACACAGGCCAAACGTATTTACCTGCTCAGCCGGGAAAAGGGCCTTCGCATCCCGGAAATTGCGGAGCAGCTGCATTTGTCTCCCAATACCGTCAAAAATTCTCTGGTACGCTCGCTGCAGGCCATCCGGAAACACATGGAGGCCGCGGGGCACTGGCTGCCCCTGCTGGTGCTGTGGATGATGGGCGGGATGTGATGGATTGATCTCCCATAAAATTTTTTTCCTCCCATAGGTCCTAAACTTCCGGTAACGCGTCTGTTACTATGAAAGCACCACGTAAACACAGAAAAACGATACTCAATTGACAACCCGCGAAAGACTGGCATACCTTCTCAAAAGGGCCACAGAGGCCGCTGCCACGGCGGAAGAGCTGGAAGAACTGGCCACGCTTGTGCGCAATGACGCGTCCGGAGCGCTTGCCGCGCAGGTAGAAGCGCAGCTGCGGACGGAGCTGCCTGCAACAGCAGGGCCGGATGCCTCCTCCACCTATTATTACAACAAAGACCGCTGGAACATCATAGCAGACCGTGTGCTGGCCGCAGACCGCCCCGCACCGGTCAGGATCATTCCCTGGCGCCGCCGCGCCTGGGCCGCCGCCGCTGTGCTGCTGCTGGCTTCCGCCGCCGCGTACTGGCTGCTGCGGCAGCCACGGGCCGTACAAGCACCGGTGGCAAAGGAGCAGCCCGCCCAAAAAGACATTGCCCCCGGCGGCAACAAGGCCGTGCTCACGCTGGCGGATGGCTCAGAAATAGTGCTGGACAGTGCGGGCAATGGCCTCCTGGCGCAGCAGGGCGGCGTGCGGGTAGTCAAAGCAGGCAGCGGGCAGCTGCAGTATGATGCGCCCGGCGCTGCCGGTGAAGCGGTGTTCAACAAAATATCCACGCCCCGGGGCGGACAATACCAGGTTGCCTTGCCAGACGGCAGCCGTGTTTGGCTGAATGCGTCCAGCAGCCTGCGCTACCCCTCAGCCTTCACCACTGCGGCTAGGGTGGTGGAGCTGCAGGGCGAAGCGTACTTCGAAGTGGCCAGGGCCGCCGGCAAACCCTTCCGGGTAAAGGTGGGCAATATGGAAGTGAAAGTGCTGGGCACGCACTTCAATATTATGGCGTATGAAGATGAAGAAACGGTAAAGACCACCCTGCTGGAAGGGGCGGTAGAAGTAACCGGCAGCGGTAGTACCAGGAAGCTGAAGCCCGGCCAGGGCGCCAGCCTGCACCGCCGCAGCGGCGTGCTGGAATTGCTGGCGGAAGTGAACACGGAAGAGGCGGTGGCCTGGAAGAACGGCTACATCCAGTTTGAAGGGAACGACATCCGCTCCGCCATGCGGCAGATTGCCCGCTGGTATGATGTGGACGTAGTATACAAAGGCAATGTGCCGGCTCACTTCAGGGGCATTGTGCCCAGGAACGTGCCTGTATCGCGCGTATTAAAAATGATGGAAATGACGGATGAAGTGCATTTCGAGATAGGAGAAAAACAGATTATTGTTTCACCATAAAAACCACGGCAGCAAACAACCAGCATTCTAACGTTATGAGTCCCTGAACCTTATACCATGGCCCAATAAAAAAGCCGGTAGCGTTCGTACCGCTCCCGGCCGGTTTTGGGCTATAAACCACAATCGTTTCGCAATTATTATTTATTTACCCATAACCATACAAATGTATGCATTTAGTGCTTTTTTCCCAAAGCAGGCCCCGGCATGCCCGGTGGCGCGCCAATATTCCGCGATTATCAGCAAAAACGTTACTGATCATGAAACTGATAGTGCTTTTGATGACCACTGCCTTACTGGAGGTACACGCGGCCGGGTTTGCACAAACTGTGTCCCTGAGCCGCCGCAATACCTCGCTGGAAAAGGTGTTTAAAGAGATCAGGAAGCAAACAGGCTATACCTTTTTATATACGGACGAACAGTTGTTCCATGCCCGCGCGGTAACGGTAGAGCTGAACAATGTGCCGCTGCGCGAAGCGCTTGATCACTGTTTTGACAACCAGCCGCTGCTCTATACCATCGCGGACAAGACCATCATCGTAAAGCGCAAGCCCCTGCCCCCGGCCGCGCAGAAAGCCGTGGCAGACATTGTGGTGAAAGGCCGTGTGGTGGACGATAAAGGCCAGCCGTTGCCGGGCGTTACCATACAGGTGAAAGGTACCGCCAGGGGTGTGGTGACCAATGCCAATGGCGAGTACAGTATTGACGCGCCCGGGCCTGACGCCGTGCTGGTGGTGTCCTCAATCGGCTTCAACCGCCGGGAGGTGGCCATCAACGGGCAAACCAGCCTGAACATCACGCTGGAAGTGGCCGCCTCCAAAATGGCGGAGCTGGTGGTGATCGGTTATGGCGAACAGAAAAGAGGTTCCCTCACCAGCGCCATCTCTTCCGTTACCGCCAAAGACTTTGAAGCACAACCGGTAAACCGCCTGGACCAGGTGCTGCAGGGCCGTGTTACCGGCGTGCAGGTCACCAATTCCGCCGGTTCTCCCGGCGGCGCTGTGCGCATCCGCATCAGGGGCGGCAACTCCATCAACGGGGACAACGGGCCGCTGTACGTGGTAGACGGCTTCATTGGCGCGGAGCTTTTCTCCATCAACCCGGATGATATTGAGTCTGTACAGGTGCTGAAAGACGCCGCCGCCACCGCTATTTTCGGCAGCCGCGGTTCTAACGGCGTAGTGTTGATCACTACTAAAAAAGGCAGCAAAGGAGGCTTGAAAGTGAACTTCACCAGCCGCCTCTCTTCTTCGCAGGTGATCAAAAAGCTGGACCTGCTCAGCGCGGAAGAATTTGCCCTCACGGCCAATGACCATGCCGCCGCTGTAGGTACCGCCAAACCGTTTACAGACGAACAAATAGCAGGTTTCCGCCAAAACGGCGGCACCAACTGGCAGGATGAGATCTTCCGCACCGCGCTGGGGCAGGAGTATATGCTGAACCTGGCCGGCGGCAACGAAAAGAGCGGGTACTTTATTTCCGGCAACTACCTCAACCAGGACGGGGTGATCAACAACTCTTCCTTCAAACGTTACACGCTCCGCTCCAATATCAATTCAAGGCTGACCGATAAAATATCCACCTTCCTCAATATCACCGGTTCCTACAGCACCGCGCAGAACGTGGATATTCCGCCGGATGGCCCCAAGAGCCCGCTGGCGCAGGCCATCACCTGGTCTCCCACCGTGCCCGTGCGCAAGGCGGATGGCACCTACACCGTGGCAGACCCTGTAAGCTCCGTGTTCTTTAACCCGGTGGCCCTTACTACAGAGCAATTGACCGCCAGGGACCGCATGCTGGCCAACTTCATCGGCGGCTTCAAGTTTGACGATATTGCCACACGCGGCCTCTCGCTGAACATCCAATACGGCGCCAACTACCTGGAGTACCAGGATAAGAGCTTTGCCGCCCGCGTGGTGAACTCCGGCACGTCTACCGCCGGCCTCCGCACCAACAAAGACATACGGATGCAGAGCACCAATACCCTCAATTACAAAAGAACGTTTAACGATCATAGCCTGGACGTTACCGGCGTGGTGGAATACCAGCAGGGCACGTACAATTACATGTCTTCCGGCGCGTCCAACCTCACGTACGAGAACTTTCTCTGGAACAACCTCACGCAGGGCACGCCCGGCAGCCCCGGCTCCGGCTATTCCAAGTGGGCCATTTTTTCCCTGGTGGGCCGTGTGAACTATGGGTATAAAGACCGCTACCTGCTGTCTGCCGCCATCCGCCGCGATGGTTCTTCCAAGTTCGTAGACAAGAACAAGTTCAGCTATTTCCCTTCTTTCTCTGCCGGATGGATGGTGTCTGAAGAGCCTTTCATGAAAAACCAGCAGTTGTTCAGCAACCTGAAGCTGCGCGGCAGCTGGGGCTTTACAGGCAGCGAAGGTGTAGGGCCGTACAGCACATTCTCGGCTTACAGCAACCGCATTGCTTCCTTCACCAACTCCACTTTCCTGAACGGTATCATACTAGGGAACATCGGCAACCCCGATCTGAAGTGGGAAACCACGGAACAGCAGAACATAGGGCTGGAAGCCGGTTTGCTGAAAGGGAGGATCAACTTCACGGCAGACTACTTCGTGAAAAACACGCGGGACCTGCTGCTGAACGAGAACCTGCCCATTTACCTGGGCGGCAACGTGATCACCCGCAACATTGGCACGGTGCAGAACAAGGGCTGGGAATTTTCTGTAGACGCGGATGTGCTGAACAAAGGCGCGGTTACCTGGAATACGGGCTTCAACATTTCCTTTGTGAAGAACAACGTAGTATCTATTGGTGACAGGTCTGTGATATTTGACCCCAACAACCGCCGTATTGGCGGGGGCATGTCCCCGCAGGCGGAGTTTGTGGTGATGCCCGGTCAGCCGCTGGGCGCCATCTGGGGCCTGCAATACCTCGGCACCTGGAAGCCCGGTGAAGAAACAGAAGCCGCCAAGTTCGGCGCCAAACCCGGCGATGCCAGGTATAAAGACATCAAGGCAGACGGTGTGATAGATGCGGGAGACTATGCAGTGATAGGCACCGGTATTCCCCGGACCACGCTGGGGTGGAACAACACCTTCAATTACAAGACCTTTTCGCTGAATATTTTCTTCCAGGGCATGTACGGCTTTGACAAGCTGAACTATAACAAGGCCGCGGCCCTGTACCACGGCGGTGATGCGCGTGAAGCCACGCACCGCGACATTCTTGACCGCTACGTACCCGGCAAGAACGAGCAGTCTGACATTCCCGCTTTCAGCACCACCAATAAAAACTTCACGCAATCTACCCGCTTCCTGGAAAGCTCGGATTTCCTGCGCCTGAAAAACATCAGCCTTTCCTACACGCTGCCCAAACCGGTGCTGCGGCGTGTAGGCCTGAAGGTATTTGTAAGCGCCACCAACCTGCTCACCTTTACTGACTACACCGGCATAGACCCGGAGGCCAGCTCTTCTTCCGGAGATTTCAGGCAGGGCATAGACTACGGCTCTTACCCCAATGCCAAAACCATTACGGGCGGGCTGACGCTGAATTTTTAATTAACAGATCCAAAACATCATCAAATGAAACGCCCAAAGAGAATTTGACGCATAGCAGGGGGCACCGGGCGTTTCATTTTGACCTTATAAAAAAGACAAAATATCATCAAATGAAAACATATTTCTTTGCATTGATCATATTATTGGCGGGTTGCAGCAAGGCGCTGGAAGAGAAGCCCCGCGGGTTGGTGGTAGGGTCAGAAGGCCTGAGCAGCCAGGCAGGCCTGGAAGCGGCGCTCACCGGTGCTTACGGCAGCCTGATGGTACCCTGGGAAAGCGGTTTTACCACCGTATCACAGATAGCGATGTGTATGGGCGCGGACGATCTTACCACGCACCCCGGTTCCAACAAGGAAGAGTTCAGGGAGTTTGACCGCTTCAACGTATCGTCGCTGAACAGCCGCATGACGCCCATCTGGCGCGGCTGCTATAAAGTGATACAATCTACCAACAACATCATCAACAACTACACCGCTGTAAAAGACGGGGAGGAAGCTACGGTACACGCCATTGTAGGAGAAGCCTACTTCCTGCGCGCCCTCAGCTACTACTGGCTCACACGTTACTGGGGCAAGGTGCCGCTGCTGCTGACCGAGAAATATTCAGCAGAACTGCTCAATGTTCAGAAAAGCGAGCCGGCCGCTATTTACAAGCAGATCGAAGAAGACCTGAAAAAAGCCGAAGAATGGGTGCCCAATACCAAGCGTAACCCCGGCAGGCCCAACAAGGGATCTGTGAAAGCGCTGCTGGCAGACGTATACCTGACGGAAGCCGGATGGCCGCTGAAAGATGCGTCCAAATACGCGCTGGCGGCAGCCAAGGCCAAAGAAGTGATAGACGCCAAAGCCACGTATAACTTTGACCTCTATCAAGACGGTTTCCTGAAAATATTTGCAGGCGGCACGGTAGAAGATGTGTTCACCATCTTCACGCGCGGCCAGTGGTCTACCTACAATTCTTTTTACGGCCTGTCTACCATGCCTGAAAATGAAGGCGGCTGGTCAGACTTTTTTCCCGAGCTGAACTTCTTCCACAACTTCCCCGAAGGCAGCAGGAAAGACGCTACCTTCTCCACCTCCTTTGTGGTGAACGGTGTTACCATTCCCTGGCAGGAGGTTACAACAAAACATCCCTACTACAAAAAGTTCACCATCCAGAGCGGCAACAAGGCCACTTACATGTCTAACAACCCGGTGATTATGATCCGCTATGCGCATGTGCTGCTGATCTATGCGGAAGCGCAGGCCCGGTCTGCCGGCACGCCTTCTCCGGAAGCCTATGCCGCTGTGAACGCGGTACGGCAGCGAGCCGGGCTGGGCAACCTGCCAGATGGCCTGGCCGGCCCCGTGTTTGCCGATGCCGTGCTGAATGAAAGAGCATGGGAGTTTGCCGGTGAATGGAGCCGCTGGTTTGACCTGGTGCGCCTGGAGCTGGTGGAGGCCGCCAATGAAGATAAAGATCCCGGAGACCTGGAGCCCGGCGCCATCACCAAGGAGAAATACTGGATGCCTGTACCCGGCGCAGACGCATTGGTGAACCCGAACCTCTGATCATATCCGCAATAGTACTTTCCACATGAAAAACACCCGTTATGAAAAAACGTTTACTGCTCCTGCTGGGCGGCATGTTGCTGTGCAACGTGCTAAAGGCCCAGTTCCTCCTGCTAGATGACATGGAAGGCAATGGCCCCTGCTCCGGCCGGTGGACGTATTACGCCGGCGCCAATGCCACCGGCAGCGTATTGTTCAATGTGCCCAACCCGGCCCCGTCTGCGGTGAACCCCAGCTCCCACGTAGCCAAATTCACCAAAGACACTACCTGTTTTGAGTACATGAGCGCCAGCTGCGGCCTTTCGTCCACCTTTGACCTGGCCACCAACGCCACGTTCAAAATGCTGGTGTACAGCAACGTGAAGGAAGAGGTGATGTTCAAGCTGCAGCCTGGCAATGACTATACCAAGGCCGTGTTTTTCACCTACGCGGTGAAAAATGTGAACCAGTGGGAAGAAGCTACGTTCAACTTCCAGAGCGTACGCAACAGAACAGACTTTGACCGTATTGCCGTGCAGTTCATAGACGGCAAAAAGGCCAACGGCATCCTGTACTTTGACCTGGTGCAGGCGCCCAACCCCATCGGGTTCACTTTTGACAATGCCCGTGTTCTCATGGGGCAGGAGCATGGCGTAGTGCTCACGGCCCGGCTGAACGGCGCCGTGCTGAACGATACGCTGCACAAACACAACTGGTACGCAGAGAACCTGCCGCCTGGTGTGAGCATAGACAGCGTGCTGCGTGTGAACGATACTACGGTGAACATTGTGCTGGCCGGCAACTCGCCCGCCAACTACTCCCGCACCGTGCTGAAGCTCACCGCGGCAGGGCAGGAAGTAGATGGCGCCAATACCCCGGCATATGCGGTAAAAGGGAACGTGGTGTTTGAAGGGAATCCCAACTGGACCATGATCTATAACGACGAGTTTGATACAGACGGCCTGCCGGACCGCAGCAAATGGACGGTAGACCCCAAACCCAAGGCCTGGATCAACGGGGAGCAGCAGGTATATACAGATACCCTGCATGATAATGCGCGCGTGCGCAACGGCAACCTGGTGATCACCGGCAAAAAAGATTTCCCTACCGGGGTGCCTACAGAGCCATGGTCTTCCGCCCGCCTTATTTCACAGGGCAAAATGGATTTCCTGTACGGCAAGGTGGAGGTGAAGGCCAAATTACCCAAGGCAAGAGGCTCCTGGCCCGCCATCTGGCTCATGCCCTCCGGTAGCGCTTACGGCGCCTGGCCGCGCAGCGGGGAGATAGACATCATGGAGCATGTAGGCAACAACTTCGGCAAGGCCATGTCTACCGTTCACACCCAAAACAGCAACTGGATGAATGGCGGCCACCTTACCGGCCAGCGCAACCTGCCCGATGCGCATACCAATTACCATGTGTACGCGCTGGAATGGAGCCCTGACTCATTGGTGTTCACCTATGACAGCGTGCATGTATATACCTACCGCAACCCGCAAACAGACTGGAAAGACTGGCCGTTTGACCAGAAATTCCACATCATCCTCAACGTGGCCATCGGCGGCGGTATGGGCGGCAATATTGTGGAAGGGGACTGGCCGGACAGTATGAGCGTGGACTATGTGCGGGTATACCAGAAAGGCCTGGGCACGCCTGTGCCGGACACGGTGATCGTTACGCCTGCCAACCAGCTGGTGCTGGCGGGTAAAACCATCCAGTATACCGCTAAGGTGCTGGACCAGAACGGCCACGTGATGGCCCTGGCGCCCCAGTGGAGCGTTACCGGCAACGGTAATACCATCACCACCGGCGGCCTGGCCACGCTTGACACGTCAGGCATTATTACGGCCAGCGCCACGCTGGAAGGAGTAACGGTGTCTGGCAAGGCATACGCGAACGTAAGGATACCGAACTATAAGCCGGTGCCCGCCAGAATAGAGGCGGAGGCGTTTGACAATTCCAACTCCTGCTGTACAGAACCCACGCAGGATACCAGCGGCACGGTCAATGTCAGCTACATTGGCAAAGGCACCTGGTTTGAATACGATATTGATGTACCGGATACCAACAAGTACCGCGTACAGCTCCGTGCCGCCGTCAGCTCCGCGGCCAGCGCGGCTATTATGCTGGATACGGCTACGCTCACCACGGTGCAGCTGCCGGCCACGGGAGGCTGGCAGCGCTGGGTAACTGTGTCTTCCGAAAAGATCAGGCTGAAAAAAGGCAAGCAGACCATCCGTATCTATTGCAACAACTCCGGTTGGAACTTTAACTGGCTGCGCATTGTGGATGCGGACAGCGTAACCCTCACCCGCATAGACGTAACCCCTGATTCCCTGACGCTGGAAGTAGGGGAAACGCAGCAATACAGCGCCAAAGGCTTTGACCAGCACGGCAACATTGTTTCCTTCACACCCAGGTGGAAGGTAGGCGGCACAGACAGCAGCCACACCATTACCGAGCAGGGGCTGTTCACCGCCGGTGATTCACTGGGCTGGTTCAAGGTAAAGGCGAGGGACAGCGGCGTAACCGGTATTGCCATGGTGAAGGTGGTACCGGTACCTGTGCTCACCCGTGCCGTGATACAGCCGGATACGGCTACCGTTCCGGCGGGTGCGTCTCACGCATTCAACATCACCGGGTACGATCAGTTTGACAGCATCATGCCCGTGCCGGACCAAAGCACATGGACGGTGACCGGCGCATCCAACAGCATTAGCAACAAAGGCGTATTTACGGCGGGAGACTCGCTGGGCACCTATCGCGTTACTTTCTCCTCTGGCACTGTAACCGATACGGCCTACGCCACCATAGCCTATACCTGTACGGTGAACGAGCGGTATGAGGCGGAATCCGCTTCCAACGTAGCGCCCGGCCCGGTGCTGCAGCCCTGTACAGACGAGGGCGGCGGGCAGAACTACACCGGCCTGGCAACCGGCCACTGGTTTGCCTACAGCAACCTGAACGTGCCCGTGGCGGGCCGGTACACTATGAGCTTCCGGGTATCTTCTACCGCGCCGGCGCAGATAAAGATTGGCCACAGCGGCATGATCTTCGGCGTGATACAGGTACCCTCCACCGGCGGCGCATGGAAAACCATTAAAGATACCATTACCCTGCCCGCGCTCAACTATACCGGTGTGCATGTGCAGTCAGGCAGCTTCAAGTTCAACTGGTTCAGCATAGACAATTGCGCCACGCCGCCGCCGGTGCTTACCCGGCTGGAGCTGGCGCCCGATACGGTTGAGCTGAGCAGCGGCGGCACGCAGCAGTTCACCGCCCAGGGCTTTGACGAGAACAACCAGCCCATGACGCTGCCCGCCCCGGTGTGGACGGTAACCGGCAGCGGCAATACCATTACGGCTACCGGGCTGCTGACGGCAGGCGCTCCCACCGGGCAATACACCGTAACGGTAACCGCCGGCGCTCTCAGCAAAACCGCGCACCTGAATATTGTGAACTACACCTGCACGGTGAACAATAAATACGAAGCGGAAAGCGCTTCCACCCGCCACCCCGGCCCGTACCTGCAAACCTGTACGGATGTAGGCGGTGGCCAGAACTTCACTGGCCTGGCAACGGGTCACTGGTTTGCCTATAACACCCTGGTGGTGCCCACAGCAGGTGTGTACACCGTTAACGTGCGCATATCTACCACGGCGCCCGCTCAACTGAGCGTTGGGCATGGAGGTGTAACGTTCGGTTACATAGATCTGCCCAACACCAATGGCACATGGCAAACCATAAAAGATACCATGACGCTGCCCGCTCTTTCCTACACGGGCATACACGTGAAGGCCGGCACCTTCAAATTCAACTGGTTCAGCATAGACAATTGCGTGCCGGATACCGCGCAGGCGCCCATGCTGATGGCCATAGCCCCGAAAGCGGAGAAGCCCGGACAGGCAGAAAGCGCCTGGCTGTTTCCCAACCCGGTTACGGCACAGGTGATCATCAACCTGCCGGAAGGGTTCCGCACCGCCACGCTGCTGGACATGCAGGGCCGCGCCATCAGGCAATGGGCCGTTCAGCCCGGAGAAACGCGGCTGGTGAAAGACCTCAGCTTCCTCAAAGCCGGGATGTACCTCATCCAGCTGAAAGGCAAGCGGGAAACGGAGGTGCTGCGGGTGGTGAAACAATAGTGTAAAACGTTGATAATTAAGGAGGATGGGCTGGAAAGCGGCTCATCCTTTTTTTTGTGCCCCGGGGCGGAACGGGTGTGATTATACGCCTTAGTGTGTCAAATTAAGGGTCATTGATGCAAAATTGGCGGGATAAGTAATTGATAAAGAGTATACCTGGATTAGACACAGGCTATACCTGGCCAATACCTATGTTTAACCTAGTTCTACCTATGTTAGACCTATATCCTACCTATATCACACCTATGTTAGACCTATATCCTACCTATATCAGACCTATGTTAGACCTATGTTAGACCTAGGTCTTGTCCTGAAATAGGTTTACACCTGGTTTAGAAAATACTGATATTGGTTTACAATGCTGAAAACTAATCCTGGTTCCGGCTTACAGGGTGTTAGCCCCCCCTGTTTACGGGGAATGCCCACAAACAAATTTGTGAAGATAGGAGATTTAACGCGCGCCGTATGCCGCTTTGCCTTAACTTGCTTCCATAATACGCAGCAGCCCGCGCTTATGAAGCTGAACAATGACGATATAGCTGCCTTACAACAACAACTGGCCACCGAAGGCAACCAGCAGGCGTATAAAACGCTGTACCTGTATTTTCAGCCATGGCTGTACCAGTTTGCCTATTCCTTTATCAAATCTCACGAACTGGCGGAAGAGATTGTATCTGACGTGTTTATCCGCATCTGGCAAAAAAGAACGCAGTTGCGGGAGGTGGAAAATTTGCGCCTGTACCTCTATGTATCCACCAAAAACCACGCGCTCAATTACCTTCAGAAAATACGCCGCAGCCATGTCTTTAACCTTGACGAGCTGAGCGTGGAAGTTACCAGCATACAGGCCAGTCCGGAGCAACTGCTCATTACCAAGGAGATGCATGACCGGGTAACGCTGGCGGTGAACCAGTTGCCCCTCCGCTGCAGAATGATCTTCAAGCTGGTAAAGGAAGACGGCCTCAAATACCGCGAAGTGGCGGAACTGCTGGGCATTTCCGTGAAAACCGTGGAAGCCCAGGTGACGCTGGCCATCAAAAAGCTGGGCAATACCATCCGGTTTGAAGCGGGGCGCTCCACGCCCCTGGGCAATTCAACAGGGGAATAAGCAACATGAAAACTTTTTTTTCTCCGGCTTAGGGGTATTTGCCCTTTGCCATTGTCCTCTATACACAACAATCCGTACACATGTCCAACAAGCAAGATGTGATCTGGGAACTGCTGGCTAAAAAACTGTCAGGCGAGGCCACCGCGGCCGAGCAGACGGAGCTGGAAGCGCTGCTGCGGCAGCACCCGGACATGCATTATGCCGCAGGCCACCTGTCTGACCTCTGGAAGCAGGACGCGCCGGTATCCCTTCACCAGCGGGAGCAGGCCTTTGCAGACCATCTTGACCGGATGAAGCTGGCGGGTGTAGATTGGGACGAGCCGGTGAAAAGCGGCCGCCGGGTTGTGATGAAATGGCTGACCGCCGCCGCGGCCGTGGTATTGCTGGCGGCTGCCGCCTGGTGGCTGATGCCCGCGCGCAACACCGCCGCGCCGGCAGTGGCGGAAGAAGTACATGCGGAAAAAGGCACGCGCTCCCGCGTAACGCTGCCAGACGGGTCTGTGGTATGGCTCAATGCAGACAGCCGCCTTACCTATAAAGATGATTTTAACGGCGCCCTGCGGGAGGTGTACCTGGAAGGCGAAGCGTACTTCGACGTGGTGAAAGACGCGGATAAACCCTTCATCATTCACACGGCCCGCATGCACATCAGGGTATTGGGCACCACCTTCAATGTGCGTGCTTACCCGAACGAGCGTACAGCAGAAACCGCCCTCATCAGGGGAAGCGTGGAAGTAAGCGCCCAGGGAGAAAAGATGCGGCCCGTTATTTTGAGACCGAATGAAAAACTGGTGCTGTACCTGGACGGGCAGCAACCGGACACCATAAACGAACAACCAAAACAGGAATTTGCCATCCGCCCGCTGCATGTGGCGGAGCAGGACGGCCTTCCCCTGGAAACTGCCTGGGTGGAGAATAAACTGGTATTCCGCGATGAGGCGTTCGGCACCCTGGCCGCGCGCCTGGAACGATGGTACGGCGTACAGATCAGCCTGAACGGCCCGGAAGTAAAGGACCTCCGCTTCACAGGCCGGTTTGAAAAAGAAACAATAGAGCAGGTATTGAAAGCACTACAGATCACGGCAGAGTTCAGGTATTCAATGAACGGCAAGAACATTTCTATTTTTCAACAGTAATCATTCAAAGTAAAGGTAACTGACCTGCGCCAGGCGGGTAATTTGCGAAGATTTTTTCGCGGAAAGGGTTTCCTATTTAATCACCATTTCTACGCACGATTATGAAAAAACATCAACATGGATGGAAGCGCCTGTTTACCACCGTTTTGCTGCTGGCGGCATGCCTGCACGTTTCGGCAAACGGCTTTTCACAGGTGAAGATCACGTTGCAGGTGAAGGATGTAGATATACAAACTGCATTCGAACGCATCGAAAAACAATCCGGCTACCGCATCCTGTACAACCAGGCATTGCTGAAAGGCATTGGCAGGGTGTCTGTAAACGCGCGCAACGAGCCGGTGCGCGAAGTGCTCAACAAACTGCTGGAAGACACGCCGCTGGCTTATGAAGTAATGGAGAACGAACTGATAGTGCTGAAAAGAAAAAACGCCAGCCCGCAAGACGTAAAGGTAACCGGTAAGGTCACAGACGCCACAGGCGCGTCGGTACCGGGCGCCACCGTACACGTGAAAGGCACTTCAACGGGTACGGTTACGGATGCGGAAGGCAATTACAGCATTACGGTGCCGGATAACGGGGTGCTGGTGTTCACCTACATCGGCTATGTAACGCAGGAAGTGCCCATTACCGATCAAACTGTTGTGAACATTGTGCTGCAAACCGCCTCGCAAGATCTGGAGCAGGTGGTGGTGGTAGGCTACGGTACGCAACGGAAGCGGGACCTTACCGGCACCATTACCTCCGTAAAAGGGGAAGATATTGCCCGCATGCCCAACACCAACCCCATTTCTTCCCTGCAGGGCAAGGTGGCCGGCCTTACCGTGGTAAACAGCGGGGTGCCGGGCGCCTCTCCTACGGTACGCATCCGCGGGGTGAACAGTACCAACAACTCCAACCCCCTGTATGTGGTAGACGGCGTGTTCCAGCAGAACATAGATTACCTCAACCCGGCGGAAATAGAAAGCATAGAAATACTGCGAGACCCTTCATCGATGGCTATTTTTGGTCTTAGCGGCGGCAACGGCGTTATTGTAGTGACCACCAAAAGGGCCGCAAAGGGGGAAACGCGGGTAACCTTGCAAAGCGCCATCGGCATGCAGAAAGTGAATAACCTGATAGATGTAACAGATGCCACGGGTTTTAGGAAATTGTTTGACGAACAACTGAAAAACATCAACGCTACTCCTTTTGACTATACCAACTACACCGCCAACACCAACTGGCAGGAGCTGGTGTTGCGTACCGCCATGCTGAACAACAACAGTCTCAGCATTTCCAACAGCGGAGAAAAAACAACTACCCTCCTTAACCTGGGGTACAACACGCACGAAGGCGTGTTGCGAAACGGCAAATACCAACGTATTGTGGCCCGGCTGAATGAAGAAATAAGGATCAACAACAACCTGAAAGTGGGCGGAGACATTACCGGCACCCACTGGATATTGAACAGTGCAGGCGCAGACCTCAACAACGCCAAATTTGCGGCGCCTATAGTGCCTGTTCAGTACAATGAGAACACTTACTACAGCATGCCGTCTTTCCAGCGCACGCAGGTGGGCAACCCTGTAGCCCGCCTCAACAATATGGACGGCAACTCCGTGAACAAAGGCTACCGCTTTGTGGGCAGCGTATTCGGGGAACTGAAGTTCCTGCAAAATTTCACCTGGCGCTCTGCTTTCTACACAGACCTGGGCTTTAACAACAACCGCGGCTACAGCCCGTTACCCTTCGCCTTCATCAACCTGGGCGAGGGGAACGTGCCTACAGACACTACCGTTAACACCAACGTGCGTACCGGGGTGAACCAGCGGCAGGAAGAGTTCCGCAAGTTCCAGCAAGACCACACCCTTACCTTCGACAAGACCTTTAACGAAGTACACAAGGTGACAGCGGTAGCCGGTTTCACTACCTACTACGAAGGCAACACCAATCTGAACGCCAACAGAACGGATACCACGCTGAACATTCCCCGTCAGCCGGATTACTGGTATGTGGGCATTGTAGACCCTTCCATGCCGGGCGGTTTTGGCGGCGGCGGTGACGAGTACACGTCTATCGGCATGTTGGCCCGGGTGAATTATGCTTATGCCAATAAATACCTGCTGAACCTTTCTTACCGCAGGGACGGGCTGTCAAAGATCAGTCCCGCCAACCGCTGGGGCAACTTTGGCGGCGTGGGTGCCGGCTGGGTGGTCAGCGAAGAAGAATTTTTCAAACCGGTAGGCGGCATCAACTTCCTGAAGCTGCGCGGCTCATGGGGCACCATTGGCAGCGCACAGGGCATCCGCAACAATATTTTCCGCGCCGGTGTGAAAACTTCTTCTACCGGTGTATTTGGAGACAATATTTATACTTCCGTGGAACCGGATTATATACCTGACCCCAACCTCAAATGGGAAGTGGTACACGGGCTGGACGTAGGGCTAGACGTACGCGCCTTCGCCAACAGGCTGAGCGCTGAAATAACGCTGTACAACCGCAAAACAAAAGATATTATTACCACTGTTACGCTGCCCGGCACTTTAGGGAACCAGTCTTACATCACTAACCTGGGCACTATTTCCAACAAAGGGGTGGAAGTTACGCTCGGCTGGAACGATCATGTAGGGGAGGACTTTTCTTACAGCATATCGCCCAACTTCAGCTATAACCGCAACAGGGTGGAATCTATTGGTGATAATTTCAACTTCCTTCTCATTGGTAACAGCGGCGCCAACAGAACGATCACAGGCGAGTCTATTGGCCATTTTTACGGGTATAAGCAGACCGGCATTTACCAGTCTTCCGCAGACATGGATAAAATGCCCCGCATGTCTAATTCCCTGCCGGGAGACATTGCTTTTGCCGATACTGACGGTGACGGGGCTATTACGCCTAATGACCGTATCAACCTCGGCTCTCCTTTCCCGGACTACAGTTTTGGGGTAAGCGTGAACCTCCGCTACCGGCAGTTTGACCTGGTGCTGGAAGGACAGGGCGTAGCCGGCAATTATGTATACACCCAGCGGCGCACTGGCAACTTTGCCACGCTCAACTATGAAAGCAACCGGCTAAATGCCTGGAGCGGTCCCGGCACCAGCAACGTAGAGCCCATTCTTGACAATACCCGCGCCAATAACTATTTGTTCAGCAATTATTTCCTGGAACCGGGCGATTATTTCCGTTTCCGTACCGTGCAACTGGGTTACAGCTTCAGCAGGGACCTGCTGACAAAAACGGGCCTGCAGGCCGTGCGCCTGTACCTGAGCGGGCAAAACCTGCATACGTTCAGCAGAACAACAGGCTACACCCCGGAAGCGCCCATCAGCACTATCCTGGGAGCAGGGGCAGACAACGGCGTATATCCTTTGCCTGCCACCTACACGTTTGGCCTGAATGTAACCTTTTAACGAACTGATCAAATTCTGATACGATGAAATTATTCAAGAGATACACCGCTTTCCTGTTATGCACAGCAGCAGTGTGCCTGCTTTGGGCAGGATGTAAAAGAGGTTTCCTGGACCGCAGCCCGCAGGGATCATACACTACGGATACCTACCCGTACCCGAAAGGCGCCGGCCCGTATGACCAGTATGTATTTGCCTGTTATGACGTTATGCGTTCATACGATGTAACGGTAATGCCCTTCGTGTCTGCCACCAGCATCCGCAGCGATGATGCGGACAAAGGCAGTACGCCTTCAGACGATGGCGGCAACATCCAGATGGACAATTTAACGCTCACACCCTCTAACGGCCTGTGTAACGCCTTGTGGCTGGGGCATTTCAGCCTGATCAACAGGGCCAACATCGTGCTTGACCAGATCAAGAAAGACCCTGATCCCAACACCTCGCAAGATGCTAAGGTACAGGCGGAAGCCGAGGCCAGGTTCTTCCGCGGGTATGGTTACTTTATGCTGGTACGTTTGTTTGGCCGTGTGCCGCTGATCGATTCGGTGTCTTCCGTGCCTGTGTCACAGGCCAACGTGCCGCAAAGCCCGCCCGCTGCCATTTACGCCCTCATAGAAAGCGACCTGCAGTTTGCCGCGGCCAACCTGCCGCTCAACTGGGACCCGCGTTTTATTGGCCGTGCCTCCAAAGGCGCCGCTAACGGGCTGTTGGCCAAAGTGTACATCACCCAGCAAAAATGGGCACAGGCCATGACGGCCGCGCAGCAGGTGATCGAAAGCGGCCAGTACGATCTTTCCACGCCTTATGCTACCATATTCGGGGAAGACGGCGAGAACAGCAAGGAATCCATTTTTGAAGTACAGGCCACAGCTACGTTGAACGAGAAACGGAGCAACGGTTCCCAGCATGCGAGCATACAGGGCGTAAGAGGCTCCGGTATCTGGAACCTGGGCTGGGGCTTCAACTCGCCCAGCCCTGAACTGGATGCTGCGTACGAAACGGGAGACCCGCGCAGAGTGCGCACCATCCTGTACGCCGGCGGAACGTCTGTATGGGGCGAAGCGGTGCCCGCCGGGCTACCCAATCCCCGTTACAATCACAAAACGCTCAGCAACCCTGCCATGCGCAACAAGATACTGGACAATTTCAGTTACTGGATGAACGTACGCCTGCTGCGCTATGCGGATGTGGTACTGCTCTACGCCGAAGCCGCCAATGAAACCGGCAATACGCCGGAAGCGCTGGCCAAGCTGGAGCTGGTGCGTAAAAGGGCGCGCGGTACAGACAACAGTATTCTGCCGCAGATCACGGAAACGGATAAAGATCTGCTCCGGGAGATCATCCGGCATGAACGCCGCGTGGAAATGGGTATGGAGTACGACCGCTTTTTTGACCTGGTGCGCTGGGGCATAGCAGGTCCGGTACTGCAGGCCGCGGGTAAAAACTTTGTAGTAGGCAAGCATGAGCTGCTGCCCATTCCGCAAACGCAGATAGACATCAGCAACGGTGTGCTCACGCAAAACTCCGGTTATTGATCCCTTAAAACAAGCATCATGAAGAAATTGATCATATTCATCAGCCTGGCCGCCACTGTTACCGCCTGTAAAAAAGACGGCAACCCGCATAACCTGCCCGATGTATCGCCGGAGGCGTATGCGGGCAAAATAGACGGTTACGCCAGCTCGGACGAGGTGTTCTCCGCCGCGCTGGTAGCCTATTGGTCTTTTGACGGCAGCCAGAACGAACAGTTCAGCGGCACAGCGCCCACCGCCAAGGCCGGAGACGGTTTTGTTGACGGCGGGGTAAGAGGGAAAGCCCTCAGCCTTAACGCCGGTTACCTGTATTTTGCCAATCAGTTCGGCGCTTTCAAAACAGATTCGCTCAAGAGCTTCACCGTTAGCCAGTGGGTGCAGGTGCTGAACAACGGCGCCAAAAAAACAATGCTGTTCCAACTGGCGCGCCCCGGTATATTCAACGGCAACATCAACGTGGTGCTGGAAACCAACCGGTACCCCGCCACGGAGCTGGAGAAACTCACCATTCACCCTACCTTTACCGCGGCCAATAACGGCACGCAGGATAACCTGAACACCGCCAACGGTTCGTTCCCCTTCCTGTCTCCCAAAATAGGGATGGACAAATGGACGCACATCGTGGTTACGTACGATGGGGTGGCCAATAACTTCCAGATATGGGCAGACGGGGTGAAAGTAGGCGTGCCCGCTTTCCAGAACCGCGGTTCCAACTTCTTTAGATCACACGAGCCCAGTGAAGTGATCATTGGCGGCAATTACAACACCATTCCGGGTAAAACGGTGAATGCGGATGTTTCGTTTGCGCCTATGACAGGCAATATAGACGAAGTGAGGGTATACAGGGAATGCCTTACAGACGCGCATATCAAGGCGCTGTACAACCTGGGGCTGGTACACCAGTAACCTGTTGCCGCATATCAGTAAACGTTTGCATAAAAATGAGCGGCCCTTCGGGGCCGTTCCCTTTACCGGAAGGCAGTAAACCGTTTGCATAAAGAAATTGCGATTTCGGCATCTTTTTACTATCATTATTGCAAATAATGAAGCAATACATGTCATCAAGAAGGAATTTTATACTGCAAACGGCTATGGGCCTTGCCGCCACCACCGTGGCGCCGCTGGCCACCGTTGCCGGTACCGCCGTAGCGCGGCCACAGGCAAAAGACCTGCCCGTAGGCATGGCAGGCTACACCTTTGCCAAGTTTGACCTGGAAAAGGCCATTGCCATGATGAAGCGGGTGAACATCACCAATATTTCCGTGAAAGACATTCACCTGCCCCTCAACAGCAGCCCTGAAAAGATACAGCGCGTGCTGGAACAGTTCAAGGCCGGCGGCATTCATGTATATGGCGTGGGTGTTATTTATATGAAGTCTGAAAAGGCGGTGGATGATGCTTTCGCCTACGCCAAAAGAGTAGGGGTGCCGCTGATCGTAGGCGTGCCCAACCCGGAGCTGCTGGACTATACGGAAGCAAAGATCAAGGAATACAATATCAGGCTGGCTATTCACAACCACGGCCCGGAAGACAAGCTGTACCCCGGGCCCAAAAATGTGTATGACCTTATCAAAAAACGGGACGCGCGCATGGGCATCTGCCTGGACATCGGCCACGCACAACGAGCAGGGGAAGATCCCGCCAGGGCTATTGTGGCGTACAAGGAGCGGATATTTGACCTGCATATCAAAGATGTGACCGAAGGCTCCAACAAAGGCAAGGCCACAGAGATAGGCCGCGGGGTGATAGATTTTGCGGCGCTCATCAAAGCGTTGCGGAAGATCAAATACAGCGGTTACTCCAGCATCGAGTACGAGAAAGATATGACGGACCCCCTGCCGGGCATTGCTGAATCTGCCGGGTTCTTCAGGGGCGTGATCAAAACTGTCAGCTAATAATATTTGAAGCCGTTCTTACAATTGGAGGAACGGCTTCTTGTTTTTTATACTGGGTATTTCACCGTCCCGCATTTCTGTACACCTTGGGAGACACCCCGTTCTTCGTCTTGAACGCCTTCGAAAAGTAGAACAATGATTCAAACCCTACCTGGTAGCTCACTTCACTAATGGTCAGGTTGGTATCCGCAAGCAGCTCCTTTGCTTTGTCCAGTTTCAGGTTGAGAAGGTACTGGTTGGGAGATTGCCCGGTGACCCGCTTGAAATCCCGCCGTATTTTGGAATACCCCGCCGGCAGCCGCCGTACAATGTTCTCAATGCTGTCCGGGTTCTGGATAGATTCCCGTAGCAGGAATTTGGTTTCTTCCACCAGGTGGTGCGTATGGTCTGCGTTGAGGTGCTGGTACCGGGCGGCGGCTTGCACCAGTCCCAGTATCTGCAAGGTGATGCCGGCAATGATCTGGTGGTAACCGGGCGCTGCCTGCTGTACTTTTTCCAGCAGTTGCTGGAAGAGCCGCAGCAGGTTGTCATTATGCCCTGTTTGTATAAAAGGGTTGCCGGTGTCAAAGTTCTCCATCAGCAGGTTGGGGTAAGTTCCCTTGAAACCCACCCAGTATTCTTCCCAGCCGCTGTCTACATCCGGCTTGTACCGGTGCCATACGCCCGGGAACAGGAGGAAGCAGGTGCCTTCCTGTATGGTGCGGCTATGCGTTTCCGCGGATTCAAAAATGCCCTGCCCTTTCGAGATAAAAACAAGGTAATAGCCTTCCAGTATCCTTCCGCTGTCCCAGTTGAACTTGTGGCTGTCCGGGTGGTTCGTATTGAGCGGGTAAGGCTGACGGATATCAATTTTTGTATATCCGGCGGTGGTTACATAAAAGCCCCAATTGATCTCCTGTGGGCCAAATGGCAAATATTTACTATAATTCTTCATTTCCGTGGGCTTGGTAGAAGGCAAGCGGGCGTGCTCAAAAATTACAAACTATATCTCAAATTTTGTATTTTTTTTACCTGGTGCTTTATTAACTTTAAGCAGACTTTCTTAATATTATATGCATCATTAACAGGGCAAAACAGTAACGGAATGGGTGGTTACAGCCTATATAGCGACCAGCAACTGACTACATTGTTACAAGGGGGAGACGAGCAGGCCTTTACCGAAATATACAACCGGTATTGGCAGCGGATGTTCGTGCTCGCGTCCCGGAAGCTATTTGACCTGGAAGAGGCACGGGAAGTAGTGCAGAACATTTTTATCAACCTATGGGAGCGCCGGGCGCGGTTGGAAATAGACAGCAGCCTGTCTGCATACCTGTCTGTTTGCGTGAAGTACAGGATCATCAATGCCCTGGATAAACATTACGTGCGCAAGAAACACGCGGCGGAATTTACGGCAACCGTTACCGACAATGCTACAGAAGAATGGCTTGAATTTGAGGAAACCCGGGCGCGGCTGGCGAGGCTGGTGGCAGACCTGCCGGAAAAATGCCGGATGGTGTTCACCATGAGCCGGGACAAAGGCATGTCACAAAAACAAATTGCCGAAGCGCTGCATATCTCCGAAAAAACGGTAGAAGCCCACCTCGGGAAGGCCCTGAAAGCCCTGAAGGCGGGGCTCAGAAGCTATCTTCTTCTCTGACCCCGCTCCCCCCGGAAATTTTTTTATTCTCCACTAAGGGATTCCTTTCCCTGAACTGACATAGTTATAAAAGCCACGATCATGAGCAGCTCCGAAGAGCGGCAACGGTACGAATACCTGGCCCACAGATGGAAAAATAAAAGCATCTCTCCAGAAGAGGAGACGGAGCTGATGGCATGGCTGAACCGTGACAGTGATGAGCCGCTGGCTGTTCCCGATACCTTTGCGGCATCTGCGCAGCAGCTGAGAGATGACATGTATGCGCGGATAAAGGCCGGTACCGGCAAAAAGCAGCCTGTTATCAGGCGCTGGGTAGCCGTGGCCGCCGCTGCGGCTGTGCTGTTTGCCGTGGCGTTCTCGGTATGGCTGGGCAATACGCCCGCCTCCAGGCAGCCAATGGCCGGGCCGGTGCTTCCGGGAGATGTGCCCCCCGGCGGGAATATGGCCACGCTGACCCTGGGCAACGGAAAAACCGTGCAGTTGAGCAGCGCCCGCAGCGGCGTGGTGATCAACACGGCCGGGCTGACCTATAATGACGGTTCTGCCGTAGATGCGCCCGCGGGCAGTGGCGGCCCGGAAAACCTGGTGGCTACCACGCCGCGTGGAGGCACTTACCAGATCATTTTGCCGGACGGCTCAAAGGTGTGGCTCAATGCGGCATCTTCCCTTAAATTCCCCTCAACGTTTAAAGATCAACCTATACGCACCGTGGAACTGAGCGGCGAGGCCTACTTCGAAATTGCCAGGGTGAAGCAAACCGGCGGAAAGGGCATGGTGCCTTTTATAGTGAGCAGCAACGGGCAGCAGGTGGAAGTGCTGGGCACACAATTCAACGTTAGCGGTTACCCTGAAGACGGCCAGATCAGGACCACGCTGGTAGAGGGCAGCGTACGCATCAACGGCGGCAAAGGGCAGCCGGTATTGCTGCAGCCGGGCCAGCAGGCGGTATGGACAAACGGAGCGGTGGCAGTGCGCCAGGCTAATATCGAAGAAGCGGTGGCATGGAAGAACGGCTATTTTATGTTTAATGATGAACCGCTGGGAAGCATTATGCAAAAGCTGTCCCGCTGGTACAATATAGATCCTGTATTTGAAGACGACCTTACCAGGCATACATTTTTCGGCATGGTATCCAAATCGAAGCCTATCTCCGCAGTGCTCAACATTATGGAGACCACAGGCGGCGTACATTTCAAGATAGAAGGACGGAAGGTCATTGTAAAAAAATAACAACCAAATTCTGAGGGCATACAAGAAAGCCTTCACCACCAAACCAACAGAATACATTATGATGGATTATTTTCTCGGTCTGTACAGACCCGGGCGGGCCGTTTGCATGCCTGGCCAGATGAAGCGCTGTATGAAACTGGTCATGTTGCTGATGACGGCATTGCTGCTGCAGGTGAACGCGGCATCGTACGCGCAGCCCATTACGCTTGAAGTAAAGAACGCATCTTTAAAAAGTGTGATCACCACGTTAAGGTCGCAGAGCGGGTATGACTTTATGGTTAGCTCGGAAGTGCTCAATGCTGCGCGTCCCATCACCGTCAGCCTCCGGAATGCCAGCCTTGAAGCCGCGCTGGAAGCCTGCTTCAAAGGGCAGGAGCTGACCTATACTATTGTAGACGGCAGTGTTGTGATTAAACCGAAACCGCAGCAAACAGGCAGCCTCTTTGCGCTCATTGATATAAAGGGCAAGGTAACGAACAGCAAAGGCGCCCCGGTGCCGGGCGTGGTGATCAGGGTGAGCGGCAGCAATAAAAATACCGTGAGCGATGACGAGGGCCAGTACAGGCTGAGCGGGGTGGCAGACAACGCGGTGCTGCTGTTTTCCATGATGGGGTTTGCCCCGCAAACCGTATCAATTAACGGCAGAAAGGAAATAGACGTGGTGCTGGTGGAAGCGGATACCAAACTGAACGAAGTAGTGGTGGTAGGTTATGGCAGCATGCTGAAAAAAGACCTGACGGGTGCGGTAGGGCAGGTAGACCCGGCAGAAATGGCCAAGGCGCCGGTGGCCACCTTTGACCAGGCGCTGGCAGGGCGTGTGGCCGGGGTCAGCGTATCGTCAGGAGACGGGCAGCCCGGTAGCGTCAGTAATATCGTGATCAGGGGCGGCAACTCCCTCACGCAAAGCACCTCACCCCTGTACGTGATAGACGGGTTCCCGGTAGAGAACTTTGAACAGTCCCCGGTAAGCCCGGAAGAAATTGCCACGTTCACCGTACTGAAAGACGCGTCTGCCACCGCTATTTATGGCGCCCGTGGCGCCAATGGCGTGATCGTGATCACCACCAAAAAGGGCCGCAGCGGAAAACCTGTGGTAGATTACCGCGGCTCCGTTGGGGTGCAGCAGGTGACCAATACCATGGAAATGATGAGCCCCTATGAATTTGTGAAATACCAGCTGGAACTGACGCCGGCTCCCGCAAAAGAGACTTACCTGGACAAGCACGGTCTTACACTGGAAGACTACCGGAGCAAACAAGGCTATAACTGGCAGGACCTGCTGCTCCGCACCGCACCTATGCAGATCCACAACATTGCCGTGAGAGGAGGTACTGGGGGCACCCGTTACAGCATCTCCGGCTCGCTGTATGACCAGGAAGGCGTGATCATCAATTCCAATTACAAGCGTTACACCGGCAGGGTAGTGCTGGACCAGGATATTTCACCAAAAGTAAAAACGGGCGTGAACATTGCCCTGGGGCAAACGGCTACCAGCGGGTACCCTATTGCGCAGGGCGGCGCCAGCATGCTGGGGTATGTGATGTACAATGCCTGGGCTTACCGGCCCGTTACGGCCGGAGACGAGAACCTGGCGGAAGAGTTCATAGACGATGACCCCCAGAACACCGGCTCGTTCCTGCGCATCAACCCGGTGATCAACGCCCAGGAAGAGTTTTACAAGAATACACATACCGATGTTTCCGTAAACAGTTATCTTTCTTACAATATCCTGGACGGCCTGACGCTCCGCGTTACCGGCGGCCTGATCAGCAGGAAATCGCAGAACCAGTATTTCTATAACTCTAAAACATCTCGCGGTACGCCGTTTGGCGCCACCAATATCAGGGGCGTTTACGGCGGGGTGGTGAACAGCACGAGCCGCTCGTGGCTGAACGAGAACACGCTTAATTACCACAAGGTCTTTAACAGGAAACATACGGTAGACCTGCTCGGCGGCTTCACCGTACAGCAGTCTAACAGTGAACGGTATGCGTTTGAGGCATCAAAAGTGCCCAATGAAGAACTGGGTATTGCCGCGCTCGGCTCCGGTACGCCCTACAGCAACACATCCGCCCAAAGTGTCAACACCATGGCTTCCTATTTTGGCAGGGTCAACTATAACTATGATTCACGCTACCTGCTTACGTTCACCATGCGTGCAGACGGTTCCTCCAAATTTCCCGGCAACAACAAATGGGGATACTTTCCCTCCGGTGCGCTGGCCTGGCGTATGAAGGGAGAGCGCTTCCTGAAAGACAGCCGCCTGGTGTCTGATGCCAAATTGCGTGTAAGCTATGGCGTTACGGGCAATAACCGGGTAGGTGATTTTGCCTATTTCCCCGGGCTGGTGCTGAATGACAACTACGGTTATTCCTATGGTGATGCAGACCCGGTAAAAGGGCTGATCTACGGTTCCATGGGCAACGCGCTGCTGAAGTGGGAAAGCACCGGGCAGCTGGACATTGGCCTGGAGCTGGGGTTCTTCAATGACAGGATCTCCCTGAGCGCGGACGTGTACCGCAAAACCACGTCTGACCTGCTGCTCAATGCCAGCGTGCCGCGCACCACCGGTTTTACCACCGTGTTCGAGAACATCGGCTCCATCCGTAACCAGGGCCTGGAGCTGACCCTGAATACCGTGAACATCCGTAAAAAAGATTTCAGCTGGGAAAGCAATTTCAACATCGCTCTCAACGGCAACAAGATCATTGGCCTGGTAAGCGGGGAAAACAACCTGCGCACCGCCGTAACCTGGGACAATTTTTACCAGACCCCGCTGTACATTGCCCGCGTTGGGCAACCGGCGGCGCTGTTCTATGGGTATATATGGGATGGCAATTACCAGTACAGCGATTTTGACGAGGTGGCCCCCGGCCGCTACGTGTTGAAAAGCACGGTGCCTACCAGTGAAAGCACCCGCCCATCTGTGTCTACCGTACAACCCGGGGATGTCAAGTACCGGGACCTGAACGGAGACGGCGTGATCACCTCCGCAGACCAGGGCATTATCGGCAACCCGCAGCCCGCGCACACCGGTGGTTTTTCCAACAATATCAGCTACAAGGGGCTTAGCTTGAATGTGCTCCTGCAATGGTCTTACGGCAACGATGTGTACAACGCCAACCGCATGGTGTTTGAAGGCAACTCCCTGGGCCGCCCCGGCATGAACCAGTACGTGGAATACACTAACCGCTGGACGCCGGAGAACCCCAACAACACCATGTACCGCACCGGCGGGCACGGGCCGCTGGGATACTATTCTTCCAGGGTGATAGAAGATGCGTCTTTTTTACGATTGAAAACCGTTTCGCTGGCATACCGCGTTCCGCCCGTTTGGTCAAAAAAACTGAAGATGAGCAACCTGTCTTTCAACCTCTCCGCGCAAAACCTGCTGGTATGGACCAACTACAAGGGGATGGACCCGGAAGTATCTGTGCGCCATTCAGCCCTTACGCCCGGCTTCGATTTTTCAGCTTACCCGCGCGCAAGAACGGTTGTGTTCGGGATCAACGCCACTTTTTAGCCAATCAAAATCAACAGGAACATGAAGATCAAACATATTATACCACTTGTATGCCTCTTGTCTGGCGCCACCGCCTGCAAGAAGTTTTTGGATACCAAACCGCTGGACGTGCTGGCCCCGGCCAACTATTACACTACAGAAGACCACCTGCGTTACGGCCTGGCCGGCGTATATGATATTCTCGGCAAAGCGCCCCTGTATGCTTATAGCATGACGGTGAAGCTGGCTACGGAAGCGGACGAAGGGTACTACATGCGGGCCACCCAGATCAACGGGCCGCAACTGTACAACTTTACTTCCAGCGACCCGGAGATACTGAACCTCTGGACCACGCTGTACCAGGGCATCAGCCGCGCCAACGCCCTGCTGGAAAACGTGGGCAAGCCGGTGATGGACGAGACCGTGCGCGGCCACATCAAAGGTGAAGCGCTGTTTTTGCGGGCGTATTATTATTTCCTGCTGGTGTCCAACTTCGGGGATGTACCGCTCATCCTGAACACCGTTAGTTCCGTGCTGGGTAACGATGTGGCCAGAAGTCCCGCGGCGGATGTGTACGAGCAGATCACTAAAGACATGAAGGAAGCGGAGCAACTGGTGCAAACGGCCAGCCAGGCTGCTATTGGCGGCCGGATCAGCCAATCTGCCGTAAGGGGCGTACTGGCGAGGGTATACCTGTACTGGGCCGGTTACCCGCTCATGAACACGGCCAAATACCAGGACGCGCGTGACTGGGCTAAAAAAGTAATGGACGATGCGGAAGCAGGCCACCAGCTGAACCCCTCATTCAGCCAGGTGTTCGTCAACTATGCGCAGGACAAGTACGATATCAAGGAAAGCATCTGGGAAGTAGAATTTTCCGCCAAGGGAAATACCCGGGAGCTGGGGCAGATCGGCTCCTGGATCGGCATTACATCATCGAATGCCACCATTGGTACGGCGTACGGTTTCATTGGCGTTACAGACCACCTGTACCGCTCCTATGAGCCCGGAGACCTCCGCCGAGACAGGGCCATTGCCAATTTCAGTTATACGGCCGCCGGCGCAAAAACCTTCCATGCCGCCACCGTTCCCGGGTATAACAGAACAGTGGGCAAGTGGAGAAGGGAAGAAGAGCTGGTGAACCCGAGGCCCAACCAGTCTACCCCGCAAAACCTGGCGCTGCTTCGCTATTCAGATGTGTTGCTGATGTTTGCTGAAGCGGAAAACGAAGTGAACGGCTCGCCCAGCCAGGCAGCCATTGACGCGGTGAACGAGGTGAGGCGCAGGGCCTGGTCTACCGGCGTTAAGGCAATTACTATACTTTCCGGTGGCAGCGGGTATACCAGCGCGCCTGCTGTTACCTTCAGCGGCGGCAACGGCTCCGGCGCGGCGGCAACGGCCACGGTAACCGATGGGCAGGTGTCTGCCATTGTACTGGACCCGGATGCCATTACCGGCACCGCTATGGGGCAGGGGTACAGCACGCCTCCTGTTATTACCATTGCAGGCGGAGGCGGCAGTGATGCAACGGCGTCTGCCAGCATTTACGCCGTGGAAGATGCGGACATACCGGCGTTGGACAAGGCGGGCTTTCTCAAGCTGATACAGGCAGAACGCTCCCGCGAACTGTGTTTTGAAGGCATGCGGAAATACGACCTCATCCGGTGGAACATTTTTGTTTCCACCCTGAAAGAGGTGGCGTCGGAATTTACCGAGGACGCGCCGGCCAACCTGAAATATGGCGCCCTGAGCTTTAACAATGCGCAGTCCCGGAACGAGCTGTTTCCTATACCCATCACGGAGCTGGGCCTCAACAAATTGTTGGTGCAAAACCCCGGGTGGTAAAAATAAAGGTGTACGATTCAAAAAAGACCAATACGCATGAAAACATACATATGCTTTTTGACAGCGGCTATGCTGCTGGCAGCCGCGGGTTGCCGGAAAGACCTGGCATTCAGCGAACCGGATTTTGAAGTGTCTGTAGAGAGAGACCAGTACCAGGTGGGAGACACGGTAGCGTTCCTCTTCCGGGGCAACCCCGACTATCTCACGTTCTATTCCGGCGAAAGCGGTAACAACTACGCCAACCGCGAAAGGACCAGCGTTACCGGCACTCCGAAGATGAGCTTCACCTCTTTTGCTCAGTACGGCACGCAGCAAAACACCCTCAGCCTGCTGGTGTCTACAGACTTTAGCGGCAAGGTGGATGCGGATATTGCCCAGGCTACCTGGACGGACATTACCTCCCAGGCAAAACTCTCCACCGGGGCAGATAACACCCCCTCCGGCGAAATTGATCTTTCTGCCTTTGCCGATGGGGACAAAACGGTGTATGTAGCATTCCGGTACATTGGTACGCAAAGCGCCACTTCCGCGCAGAAAACCTGGACCATCAAGAACTTCCAGCTGTATACCGAAACGGCCGCCGGGGAAAAGGTATATTCCGTAAACGCCATTCCCGCCGCGGGTTTTACCGCCGTGAGCATCAAGAACGATGACAAGAAATGGACGCAGAACGCCACGCAGCTGCAGATGGCCGGGGGAGGCGCTAACACGCCTGACAATGAAGACTGGATAGTGGCGGCGCTCATCCCCAACCGCGTGAACCCCGATTGGGGCGTGGGCATCAAGGATGTGACCGGTACGCTGAACACTTTCAGGTACGTGCTGCAGCAGCCGGGAGACCGTGAGGTGGTGTTTGTGGCATCCAATGCCAACGTGACCGGCGCCAAATCCATTACCAGGAAAATAAACATCCACGTTTCGCAATAAGTATGAAAAGATTTTTCACCGCATGGCTGCTGCTTACGGGCATCGGGCTGCCATGCTTTGCCCAGCAGGATCTTGACGCCGCCCTGTTCCGCGAGCCACCGTTAAGCTATGGCCCCTTTACCCGGTGGTGGTGGCCCGGTAATGATGTGAACGAACAGGAATTGAGAAGGGAAGTACGCCTTTTTGTGGAAAAGAAATTCGGTGGCGTGGAAATTCAGCCGCTGACGGTAGGCATCAATCCAGCCAGCCATGACCTTGACCGCGTATATAGCTGGCATACGCCTTCCTTCTACAGCCATGTGCGCGCCGTTATGGAAGAAGCCGTTAAAACAGGCCTCACGGTAGATATGAACGGCGGCAGCGGGTGGCCTTTGGGCGGGCCGTTTGTGAAACCGGCGGAAAGCATGCTCACCATGGAGTCTGCAGATACCGTGGTGGCGGGCGGAACAGCGGTAAACATGCCCGTGCCCGCCCTGCAAACAGACTACTCCGCCATTACCCGCAACGGCAACCCCGTTTACAACCCGGTAGATCTTTCCCAGGCGCGGCTGCTGTCTATCTGTGCGGCCAAAATAACCGGGCAGCAGAAAGGCACCGCCTGGCTGGACCCCGCCAGCGTGGTGCAACTGCAGCTGCATGTACGCGCGGGGCGGCTGCGGTGGAAAGCTCCCGCAGGCGGGGAATGGAAGATCATTGCCATGTACATGCTGCCCAACGGGGAAAAGCCCATGTACATCGGTACGCGGCAAACAAGCCTGGTAACAGATCATCTGAACGCCAAAGCGGTAGAAGACAGTTATACGCAATTGTTTGGAGAGGGCACAGGGCTGAACAGGTACTACGGCAAACCCTTCCGGGCCGTGTTCAATGACAGCAAGGAGTTCATCACCAGCCGCCACATCTCCGCGGATTTTATAACGCAGTTCAAAAAAAGAAGGGGATACGATGTTCGCCCCTGGCTGGCGGCCAATATGATCCCCAATTATAACAACGCCTATTCTTTCGGGCGCGATACCGTGCCCCGCTATGCTTTTTCCGCGGAAGACTGGCGGTTGCATTATGATTACAACCTGACCATCTCCGAGCTTTACAAAGAAAACTTCCTGCACGCAAGCAGGCGCTGGATGGAGCGGCGCGGCCTGCAGCACCGCACCCAGGAATACGGGTTGATGGTGGATATCATCGGCGCCAGCGGCCTTGCTTCCATCCCCGAAGCGGAGCAATTGTCTGCCGGCGGGTCTGACGGGCTGGTGAAGCTGGTGGCTTCCGGCGGGCATCTTTACAACCGGCCGGTAATAGCCCAGGAATCATATGTTTTCAGCCAGCGCGCGGGCATGACCACGCCGCAAAAGATAAAGGCCTTTGCCAACAAATCTTTTGCCGCAGGCATCAACCAGCTGGTGTACCACGGTACTTCCTACAAGTACCAGACGGGAGAGTATGGCGTGGAGGGATGGAACACCTGGTCTACTCCTTTCCGCAACTTCAACTACGCTTCCAATTTCAGTGAAAGTTATAACTACTGGAACTATATGGGGGAGATCAACACCTTCATTGCCAGGAGCCAGTATGCGCTGAGAGCGGGAAAGCCGCGGGCAGATGTGCTGGTGTACTTTCCTTTTATAGACGCCGGCCCCTCACAGTTTGTGTACAACCCGGAAGAAACATTCGTGAACGGGTATTTTGAAGACCTGGAGCCTTTTGGCGGCGGCGCCACAAAAAAACGCATTCCCGACCCTACCGTGATACAGCAGTGGTTCATAGCTACCTGGCCTTTGCTGAACAAGCTGGAGGCAGCGGGGCTGACGTGGGATTATGTGAATGACGAGTCGCTGCTGGCCGCATCACATGCGTCAGGCGCTATCACCGTGCGTGGCAACAAATACCAGGCGCTGGTATTGTCAGGCGTACCGTACATGCCGGTTGAAACGGCGGAGCAGGTGCGGCGGCTGGCGGAAAAGGGCGCAAAAGTGCTGATATATGGAAAAGCGCCGGCAAAACAACCCGGCTTCAGGAACTACCGGGCCAATGACGCAAAGGTGGCCGCCATCTTTACAGCGGTGGCCAAAGGCCCGCAGGTACGGCAAATACAGGCGCCGGAGGCGGCTCAGGAATGGTGCGGGCATATGAACATGCCTGTCCGTTTTGAACAGCCGTATAATTTTATCAGGCAGGCGCAAAGAGAAATGAAAGACGGCAGCCGCCTGCACTTCTTCTGGAACAAGAGCACCGCGGTACAGCATATATCGCTCAGGATAGATAAAAAGTTTTCACAAAGTTACCTGCTTGACGCGGAGACCGGCCAGATCACCCGCAATGCAGGCCCCATTGTGCAAGTTGAGCTGCAGCCTTACAGCGCAGTGTTTTTATACGCTACCGTTGCAGGCAACATCACCGCGCCGTTACCGGCAGGCCGGAAAGAAGGCAGGGTAGTGGTGCAGCCTTCGGTATGGCAAATAAAAGCGGGAACGGTACAGCTTGAGAACAGCCGGTTGTTTGACTGGCGGGAGGATAGCGTGCTGCAATATTCTTCCGCAGCAGCTGATTACAGCGCCGTTTTTCCCCTTTCCATGAACAAGCGGGCCAGCTACAGGCTGTCACTGGGCGCCGTCTATTTCACGGCGGCGGTATGGATCAACGGGCAGTACGCGGGCAGGCGCCTCTGGCCGCCGTATGAGCTGGATGTGACCCGTTTGCTGAAAGAAGGGGAGAACACCATACGCGTACTGGTAACGCCGGCCAACCGCAATTTTTTTGTAGGACAGGGAGAAAAAGGCAACCCCCGGTACCAGCAGTTCAGGGGGCTGGGCAAAACACTGCTGCCCGCGGGCATAACAGGGCCGGTGCTCATCAGCGAAATCACTGACTAACGCATATCACTAAACCACAGACCATGAAAATTTCACTTCACCTCATTTTACCGGCAGTTGCATTGGCCATGATGTCTTGCAGCCGCGATGCCATGACCCCTGAAGGGGAAAAACCGGCAGTTGACGGGGAACTGGCTGCCACCACTTTGCTGCTGGCCAGCCATGTGATACAGAACGGCATGACGCTGACGGATATGAACAACGTAATAGCCGGCGCCAGCGCGGGAGATACGGTACTGGTAGAAGCCGGTACCTACCACATCACCGGCAAGCTCAATATGAAACCCGGCATTGTGCTGCTGGGCCAGGGATGGCCGGTGTTTGACGCCACCACCACGGCAGGCGGCACGGCGGCCACGCAGTTGCTGACCATGTCTTACACTACAGACATCAGCAATTGTCTGGTAAAAGGTATCAGCTTCCTCAACATCCGGTACCTCATCACCGGGGCCAACAAACCCATGATCGCTTTCTGCAAATTCGACCAGGGAAAAAAACTGCCCGCGTGGGACAAACTGTATTATCATGATGCCTACATCCACCTGTCCGGCACAGACAGCGCCGTAGTGGATAATTGTGAGCTGTACCGCAGAACGGGCCACCCTGGCCGCGGCATATGGAACACACAGGCTACCTACACGCGCATTATCAACAACACCATTGGAGATGGGGGAGCGGGCGGTTATTTCGTAACGGCCATCAATGACACGCAAACAGACCATACCACCATCCAGGCCAACACCATAGGGCGCAACACGGCCCTGAACACATCTCCTCAATATACGGACCATGGTATTTATGTACACAGCTTTGCACAAATGCTGATCAAGTACAACACCATAGGCGGCTGGCCAACAGATGCCTCGGGCGGTGCGGTAAAGGCGCGCAACGGCCACTACATCTCCATTTTCGGCAACATCATGCACGGGTCGGGCGTGTTGCTGTATGAATATGATGTGCCGGCGTACAACTACTTCAAGTTCGTAGACGTTTCTTACAACACTATCAACGTTGCTTCTCCCGTGAATGACATGTATCACGGTATCGGCTACTGGCGGAATAATACGGTAGGGTTTGAACATTCTATCCGCATCACGCACAACACCATGCCCAACGCTACTATCTGGGCCAACTTTGCGGCACTGAACGTGACCAACTTCAACGCTGCGTCGGGCGGTGTGTTTGACAATGACATGGGTTTGCTGAACCTGAAAACGGGCATTAATGCAAGCGGTAATTTTTAAGTATATGCAGATAAAAAAACTGGTCTTCCTGATATTGTTCCTGTTAACCCCAGGCGCGTATCTGGCGGCACAGCAAGCCTGTCCTGTAGTCCCCTTGCCCGTACAGGCCGTGAAAGGAAAGGGCGCCTTCCGTTTTGGAGAGGATACCCGCATTGTTTGCCGGGATGGGCGGACCATGCCCGTAGCGCATTACCTGCAGCAGGAGCTGTTCCGGCGCCACCGGCTAACGGTGGCCATGAAGCCCGCGCAGGCCGCGCAAAGCATTTCGCTGGTATATGACGGTAAATGGAAAGGCCCGGTGGGCGCGTATGGGCTGGAGATAAGAGCAGACCGGGTAACCATTACCGCGCGGGACAATGAAGGGCTGTTTAACGGGGTCGTTTCCCTTGTTCAGCTGGTCAGGCAGGAAGGCTTGTCTTTTGAAGCCGCCAGCTGGAGCCTGAAAGACCAGCCGCTGTACCAGTGGAGAGGGTTGATGCTGGACGAGTCCCGCCATTTTTTTGGCAAGGAAAAAGTGAAGCAGATACTTGACTGGATGGCCTTTTACAAGCTGAACCGTTTTCACTGGCATCTTACAGACCAGCCGGGCTGGCGGCTGGAGATCAAACAATATCCCAGGCTGGCCATGGTGGGCGGTATCGGCAACTCCAGCAACGAAAATGCCGCTGCCGCCTATTATACACAGGAAGACATCCGGGAAATAGTGGCTTACGCCGCCGAACGTTTTATTGTTATCATACCGGAAATAGATATGCCGGGCCATGCCACGGCGGCCAACAGGGCGTACCCCGAGTTCAGCGGCGGCGGCTCCGCAAAGTTCCCTCACTTTACGTTCAACCCGGGAAAGGAAGACACCTATCAGTACATCAGCCGCATCCTGAAAGAAACGGATGTGCTGTTCCCCTCGCAGATGGTCCACATTGGCGGGGACGAAGTGCATTTTGGCAATGAACAATGGCGATCCGATACCGGTGTGCAACGCCTGATGAAGCAGGCCGGGATGAAAGACCTGGTAGCTGTAGAGCGGTATTTTGTGGAAAGGGTGGCAGATTCGTTGCTGCGCATCCAGAACAAGGTGCTGGCCTGGGATGAGGTTGCGGACTTTGCGTTGAAGCCAGACAGTACCATCGTGTTCTGGTGGCGGCATAACAAGCCGGAGCAATTGCAGAAGCTTATAGACAAGTCTCTGCCCGTTGTACTTTGCCCCCGCCTGCCGTTTTATTTTGATTATATGCAAGACAGCACGCAGGTACATGGTCCAAACTGGCGGAAGTTCGGGCTGAACTCAACGGCAGCCGTGTACCGCTTCACGCGGGAAGCGCTCCCGGTAAAGTTCCGGGATGCAGAACAGGTGCTGGGCATACAGGCTAATGTATGGACGGAATGGATCGCTTCTCCTCAACGGCTGGACTATATGCTGTTTCCCCGGCTGGCCGCTGTATCCGAAGCCGCATGGACGCCCGCCGCACAAAGAAACTATGATGGTTTCAAAACACGCCTGGCCGCTCATTTCCCGCTGTACCGGGCAGACGGTCTTTATTATTTCGATCTCTTAAACCCCGCTCAAACCGGGGAGCCCAAAGAATAACGCCGCTCCAGCAGCGTTTTCATAAAGCAGTTGATATCCCACTGGCTGGCTACAGGTGTGGTAGTGCCAACCTGGTAAGGCAGGTAAGGATACGGCCCAAACTCCGGCGTAATAGTGCATTGCGTGGCGCCGGAGGCGCGCAGGTGCGCTATCCACTGGTCCCACCATTGCAGGTGATGCTCCAGCGCCTCCCGGTTTTCCGGCGTGCGCGGGTCTGTCACCTGAGGGCCTTCCGTATGGCCCACCCGGGCATGCAGGTGCCGGGTGTGGCGGATGGCCAGGTCTACCGCATCCTGCTGGTCTTCCAGGTAACTTTCAGATACGCATACCCAGTGAGAGAGGTCAAGCGCCAGCTGCAGCGAAGGGAACTGCTGCAGGTATTCTTTAACTACATGCGCGGCAAAAGACCATTTGTTGCGGTGCGTTTCCTGTATAACAGGGATGCCTGTTTCACGGCTCACCCGGTCACAAATGTCAAAACACTCCGCCATCTGGTCTTTTGAATAATATTCCCGCCCGGTTTGAGAAGTGATGAACTGCGGCCGCAGACCGTTTCGCTCAAACGTGCCCAGCAGGCGGAGGTTGTTTTCCAACGCCTGTTTATACGCCGTAAAATTTTTCCCCTCCTTCATTTCCGCATGCAGGAGTGAAAACTCCAGGCCATGGTTTTCAAGGGCCTGGAGCATATCATTTTTTTCGTGGAGGTGCTGAAGCGGGTATACCTCTATCCCATGGAAACCGGCTTGTTTTACCTGGCCGGCAAAACCATTCCAGGCAACAGTTTCCGATCCCCAGCGGGGATAATAGAATTTGACAGACAGCATAAGTTCGTTTATCTGGAATAGATCAATGGGTTCTGTTCGTTGTTGTTCAGCGGGTCTCCCGGTTGGAGAGACTGCACATAGTCATCCGGTAAAATGTTCGGCGTGCCGTTATACGTGTTCCCATCAGGCATGTACGCGCAGGTCATGGCCCGGCGAAAGCCCGGCGTCATATTGGCGTGTGCCCCGTGTATGGTGAGGCCGCAATGGAAAGAGCAGCTGCCCGCTTTCATGGGCGCGGCTACAGACCTGCTTTGTTTAAATTCCGGGTAGGTGGTGAAGATCTCTCCCATGTTCTTGCCAATGCCCGGGTTCTCGAATGTGGCGGTTTTGTGAGAGCCGGGGATGAAGAAGAGGCAGCCGTTCTCAAGCGTGGCATCGTCTAGCGCCACCCAGATAGACATGGCCCGCCGGTCTGAGAAAGACCAGAACGGCGTGTCCAGGTGCCAGGAGGTGGGGTTGGCCCAGGGGCGTTTGATGAGCGCCTGATCATGCCAGATGCGCACGCCGTCAACGCCGGCCAGCTCCGCTATCATTTTCCCGATGCGCTCGTCCAGCATCAGCGTTTTGACTTTTTCGTTGGTTTGCCAGAGGTTCAGCAGCTGGTCAAATACGTTGTTAAAATAGTCCGCTTCCTTGTTAATACCATCATCATCATTAATGGAGATAGACTTGCCCGGTATCTTCAACCCGTTCCTTTCCGCCACGGCTTCCGTAACGGCTTCGCGCCAGGTGGCCAGCTCTTCCGGAGTGAGAAAGTCTTCGATCACAATGTAGCCGTTGTCTGTATAGAACTGTATCTGTTCTTTGGAAAGTGTTGTGTTCATGGATGGTGGAATTTAGTTACTGGTTAAAATTAGCAAGCGGGAGCGGGGGAGAAAATGGGGAAACTGGGGAGAAATTTGTCATTTTTGATACGGAGAGATCCTCCTGCCGCCATATGACCGTGGAGCAATCAAACAAAAAAAATAGTGTTGAAATGAATTTTCAATGTATCTTGGTATTAAGTATAACATACTACCATGTAAAACCAAGAAACTATGAGGATATTGTATTTCATGCTATTACTTTTATTGACCCAAGGTTCAATGGCCCAGGAAAACACCCCTTTGGAGAAGGAACTGGCACGGAAAGACAGCCTGCTCTTTGCCATTGCCATGGGTACCTGTAACCTGCAGCAACTGGAAACTGTGCTGGCAAAAGACTTTATGCTTTTTCACGACGGTGGTTATGCTAATCCCACCAGTGCCCAGCCATATGAAGGGCTGGTCGCATTTATACAAAAAACCTGCAGTAATCCTTCCGTGAAAATGCGGCGGGAGCTGGTAAAAGAAAGCGTACAAGTATTTCCCTTGGGCGAGCAGGAGGCCATGCAAACCGGCGTACAGCGTTTTTATGTGCGGCAAAACGGTGTGGAGCGGCAGGTGGAAGAATCGAAATTTTCCCGTACCTGGCGCCGGGAAGGTAACGAATGGAAAATAGCCCGGGAGCTGGACTACCTGGTGAACACACAATTTGCCACAGAAACACGGTACCAGCCAGCCCCCTATGCGCCGGTATCTGAAATGTTGCACAATACCATTGCCCGGCTTGACAGTATCTATTTCGATACCTACAATACCTGCAACATGGAAAAGATGGCCTCTATGATGTCTGATACGCTGGAGTTTTACCATGACAGAACGGGCCTTTCCACCTCTAAAAAAGATAATCTTGCATCTATCCGCAAAAACATCTGCGGCAAGGTAACGCGGGAGCTGGTGAAGGGCAGCCTGGAAGTGTATCCCATTCACGGTTACGGCGCTGTGGAAATAGGGTATCACCGTTTCCGGAACAAAGCCGAACCGGGTGCCTCGAATCCTTCCAAGTTCATTGTGTTGTGGCAACAGCAGGGTGGTGAATGGAAAATAACGCGGGTGGTAAGCCTGCATTAGCGGTTTGTATAAGGGGAGAGGTGGGTGAAGAAAGCATATTTTCCTTTATCTTTCATCTACTAAATCCCATACCATATGAAAGAAACTTCACCTCATTTGCTGGAAGAGTTTGATCAGGAATTGGCCATAGCCCCTGTTTCCAAAGGCACCCGTTTTGCCAACTACCTGGTAGACAATATCTGTTTTCAGGTATTGTATTACCTGGTATATGACTTATGGCAACCTCCCCGCCAAACCACTGCATGGAGTGACCGGTTGTTAACAGACCTGGCGGTGTCTTTTACCTTGTATTTTGTGTATTATCTTTTCTTCGAAAGCGTGTTGAAAGGCCGCACACCCGGTAAACTGGTAACGGGAACGGTTGCATTGAAAGATAATGGAGGCGCTCTTACGTTTAACGATGTGCTGAAGCGCAGCCTTTACCGCCTGATCCCCATTGAGCCGCTGTCTATTTTCTGGGGAGAAGTATGGCACGATAGTTTTACCAACACCATTGTAACCAGGAAAATAAAGTAGCCGGAACAGATTTAATACCCCCTATTTGCAAAATCGATTTTTAAACAGTACTTTGGATACCGGTATTGCATACCCCGGTATGCCCCGGTTCCACGAAGATCATTATCAACCAATTCCACTCCGGTATGTCTACAGAGAAGGTGTTCACGAAAAAACATGGCGCGTATGAAAGATGGTAAGGCTGCTCTGAATGCTTTATGGCAAAGGGTTTGGCAGGAAGGTGACCACCGTGCTTTTGAAGAGATGTTTCACTGCTGCTACCAGGGGCTGGTACGTTTTGCCGTGGAGTATGTAAACAGCCGCGAGTCTGCGGAAGAGATCGTATCCGACATTTTTATGAAATTGTGGACGGGCCGCCAGGGGTACCAGGAGGTGCTGCACATAGAAAAATACCTCTTTACCGCGGTACGTAACCAGAGCCTCAACTACCTGCGCAAGTTTTCCGGCTACCGGGTGGTATCCACAGACAGCCCGGAGCAATTGAGCATTGTATCTTCACATGACCCCTATAAGGCCTCGGAATGGAAGGAGCTGCTGGCCCAGCTAGACGCCGCGGTAGAAATGCTTCCTCCCCGCCGCCGCAAAATATTCCGCCTCATCCGCGAGGAGGGCTTCCGGCCCAAAGAAGTGGCGGAGATCATGAACCTCTCTCACCGCACCGTGGAAACGCAGTTGTTCAACGCGGTCAAGACCCTGCACAAGGAACTGCAACCCTACCTGACCGTTAAACGTAAATCCCCGTCTGGCGTAAAAGCAGACGTTGCCCTGCTGCTGTCTTTCCTGCTGGCGGTACAGGGGTAGGCGCCTTCCTAATCACTTTTCAGCCACTAAAAAAATTTTCCCGGCAAGTACGTAAGCCGGGTATCTTTCTGTGTCTTATAGGCAAACAGGGCAAATCCCGGCTTTATGCAAACGGACAAAGAAAGATATTTATGGCTGCTGTCGAGGCTGCTTTCAGGAGACATTAGCGGAGAGGAACAGCGGGAACTGGAGGCCCTTACCCATGCAGACCCACAGCGCCGGAAGGAGAGCGAGTGGCTGCAGGCCTACTGGAAAAATAATGAGGAGAAGGGAGATGAAGACAGTACCAGGGCAGCTTTTGCACGGCTGACAACGCAAATGAATGCCGCAGACCCGGCGCTGTGGCCGGCAAGTGACGTGAAAGCTACCGCCGTGATACCGGAAAATGCCGGTGAGGCAGCGGAGCAGTACCTTGCTGAAGAGCAGGCCCCGCCGGTAAAGTGGTACATGCTGCTGGCCCGCATGGCGGCCGCCATATTTTTTTTGGTGGGTACCTGGTACCTGCTGGACTCCACAGGCTTGCTGCCTGGCAGGGAAGATGGCCTCCGGGCGGAATACAACATCCGCGGCACCCGCTCGCATATCAAGCTGGCAGACGGTACCTCCGTTTGGTTAAATGCGGACAGCGAGCTGAAGTACCCCCTCCGCTTCAAAGGCGGCACGCGGGAGGTATACCTGAAAGGGGAAGCCTTTTTTGAAGTGACGCCGGACGCGGCAAAACCGTTCATCGTACACACGGAAACCATGCATATTAACGTACTGGGTACCAGCTTTAATGTAAAGGCCTACCCGGGAGACAAAGTGACGGAGGCCACCCTCATCAGCGGGGCGGTAGAAGTGCAGCTGAAAAACCAGGCGGATAAAAAGATACGCCTGAAACCTGCGGAGAAACTGGTGGTCACCAACGGGAAAGATTCCATGCAGGACCAGCCGCAGCCCGGCGTACCCGTGATCAGCACGGCTACTTATTTCCCGAAAGAAGACAGCGCCATTATTGAAACGGCCTGGATCGACAATAAACTCATATTCCACGACGAATCATTTACCAGCCTGGCCACCCGTATGGAGCGCTGGTATAATGTATCCATCCGCTTCGAGAATACAACCATCCAGCAACTGCGGTTCACCGGTATGTTCAGGAACGAAACAGTGACCCAGGCACTGGAAGCGCTGCAGCTCACGGAGCAGTTCAATTACCGGCGCGGAGAAGATGCCATCATTATTTATTAAGAGAAAACCAAAATCTTTTGCCTTTGGAATAAACACAAAAAAAACGGGAAATGTGCAACCATTCCCCGCCATTAGCCTAATGGGTACAGTCTCTGTAGTGGGATGGCTGTGCCCGATTATTAACAACTAATTCTACGTAAGTTATGAAAAAAAAGCATTTAGCGCATGCTTACAGACCGCCGTGTGCGCTAATAAAGGTATTTGTGATTATGAAACTGACCTTTTTCCTGCTCCTTCTGTCTTTCCTTCACGTAACAGCCGCCGTGCACTCGCAGGACAGGGTGTCTCTCAACCTGGAGTCTGCGGACCTGAGAAAGGTGTTGCTGATGATAGAGGCCCAAACCAAATATCATTTCATCTTCAGTGAAAGAAAGGTAAGGATAGACAAGAAGATAGACCTCTCCGTAAAAGATGAAACAGTATTTAAAGTGCTGGAAACAGTGCTGCCGGTAGCCAACCTGGAGTACCGGCTGCTGGAGGGTAACCTCATTGCCATTACCGCGCGGGAAGAGAAAGGAGATATTGTGCTCAAGAAAGACGTGCGCGGCACGGTAACAGACACGCTGGGCTCCCCGCTGCCGGGGGTGACCATTGCGGTAAAAGAGGCGCCCAGCATTGGCACCACCACAGACCTGAGCGGAAAGTACGTGCTGGACATCCCGGACAACGCCACCACGCTTATATACAGCATGATAGGGTACGATAAACAGGAAATCCCCATCAACGGCCGGGCCGTAATCAACGTGCAACTGGCCGTGGCCTCCAACCAGCTGGAAGAAACCGTGGTAGTGGGTTTTGGCAAGCAAAAGAAAAAAGAAGTGGTGGGCGCCGTTACCACCATCAACCCCAAAGAGCTGAAAGTGCCCTCCAGCAACCTCACTACAGCGCTGGCCGGCCGGCTTTCGGGCGTAATTGCCTACCAGCGCAGCGGCGAGCCAGGCGCTGATAATGCGGACTTCTTCATCCGCGGCGTTACCACCTTCGGGTATAAAAAAGATCCCCTCATCCTGATAGATGGTATTGAAGTGAGCACTACAGAGCTTTCCCGCATGCAGGTAGACGATATTGCCAGCTTCTCCATTCTGAAAGATGCCACCTCTACCGCATTGTACGGCGCCCGCGGCGCCAACGGCGTTATCCTCATCACCACCAAAGAAGGGGTGGAGGGCAAGGCCCGCGTATCTGTAAGGCTGGAAAACTCCATGTCTGCTCCTACAAAGAACGTAGAGCTGGCAGACCCTGTAACCTACATGCGCCTCGGCAATGAGGCCGTGCTCACCCGCGATCCGCTGGGCGTATTGCCTTACCCTGAAGCCAAGATAGATAATACCATTGCGGGCACCAACCCCTATGCCTACCCGGCTACAGACTGGCGGAAGGAGCTGTTCAAGGATTATACCATGAACCAGCGCGTCAACTTCAACGTATCCGGCGGCGGCAAGGTAGCACGTTACTACCTGGCGGCTACCATGAACCAGGACAATGGCATGCTGAAAGTAGACAAGCGGAACAATTTCAATAACAATATCAAGCTCAAGACCTATTCCATGCGTTCCAACGTCAACATCAACCTGACCAAGACCACGGAAGTAGGCATCCGCCTTTCAGGTACGTTTGACGATTACAACGGCCCCATCAGCAGCGGTACGGAAATGTATAAAAAGGTGATACAGTCCAACCCGGTGCTTTTCCCCGCCTATTACCCGGTAGACGAAGAGCATGCCTACGTTCGGCACATTATGTTCGGCAACTACGGAGATGGCAGCTACATCAATCCCTATGCGGAAATGGTGAAAGGCTACAAGGAATACAACCGCTCGGTGCTGCTGGCGCAATTTGAACTGAAGCAGAACCTTGCTTTCATCACCGAAGGCCTCAACCTGCATGCGCTGTTCAATACTACCAGGAGGTCTTATTATGACGTGTCCCGTTTCTACAATCCTTTCTGGTACCAGATGGGCAGCTATGACAAGTATGCGGACAAGTATACCCTGACCATGCTGAACCCCAACACAGGCACAGAATACCTGAACTACAGCGAAGGCCCGAAAGACGTTAATTCTACTACTTATATACAGGTAACGGCCAACTACAACCGCACTTTTAACGAGCGGCACAATGTAAGCGCCATGGGCGTGTTCCTGATGAACAACCAGGTGAACGCCAACGCCGGTTCCCTGCAGCTCACGCTGCCGCACCGCAACATCGGCGTATCCGGCAGGCTGACCTATGCGTATGACAGCCGTTACTTCCTGGAATATGATTTCGGGTACAATGGTTCCGAGCGTTTCTATGCAGACAAACGTTTCGGTTTCTTCCCGTCTGTAGGGGGCGCCTGGCTGGTGTCTAACGAGCCCTGGTTCAAGCCGCTGCAGCCGGTGATCAGCACCCTGAAATTGCGCGCTACTTATGGCATGGTGGGTAATGATGCTATTGGTGATCCTAAATCGCGCTTCCTGTACCTGGCAGACGTGAGCATGAAAGACGGCGCCCGGGGCATTTCTTTCGGTACGGACTATGCCTACTACCGGGACGGTATTTTCATTAACCGGTACGGCAATAACGACATTACCTGGGAAACCGCCATCAAGACCAACTGGGGCGTTGAAGTGAGCCTGTACAACAAGCTGAACATATTGCTGGATATCTACAGCGAAGACCGCAAGAACATCCTGATGAACAGGGCCTACATTCCCGTAACCATGGGCCTGCTCAGCAATGCAGACATACAGGCCAACCTGGGGCAGGCCACCGGTAAAGGTTTTGACCTGTCTATAGACTACAGCCACAGCTTTAACCGCAACCTCTGGTTACAGGCGCGCGGTAATTTCACGTATGCCACCAGCAAGTTCAGTGTATATGAAGAGCCGGATTATGAAGAAAGGTACCTCTCCCGCGTGGGCTATCCCATGAGCCAGCAATGGGGGTACATTGCAGAGCGCCTGTTTACGGATGACACAGAAGTGGCCAACTCTCCCGTGCAGGCCTTTGGAGAATACCGCGCCGGTGATATCAAGTACCATGACATTAATGGTGACGGACAGATCACTACTCGTGACAGGGTGCCCATCGGTTACCCCACCACCCCGGAAATAGTGTACGGCTTCGGCTTTTCCGTTGGCTATAAAAACTTTGACCTGTCCGCTTTCTTCCAGGGGCTTACCCGTGAATCTTTCTGGATAAACGCGGACTCCACTGCGCCTTTTGTGAACAACAGGGCTATGCTGAAAGCGTATGCAGACAGTCACTGGTCTGAAGAAAACCGCAACCTCTATGCCACCTGGCCGCGCCTGAGCGCCAGGCCGCTTTCCAATAACTCGCAGACCAGCACCTGGTTCATGCGCAACGGGGCCTTTTTGCGGCTTAAAACAGTAGAACTGGGCTATACGCTGCCTGCCTCTCTCACCCGCCGCATCAAAGTAGAAAAAACGCGTTTCTACCTCAGTGGCATCAACCTGCTGCTGCTCAGCAAGTTCAAGCTGTGGGATGTGGAAATGGGCGGCAATGGCTTGGGGTATCCCGTTCAGAAGGTGATCAATATAGGCGCACAACTGTCGTTCTGATAAAATATTTTAAAAGAGACTGTTATGAAATACTTGAAAATATGGCTGGCGGCATTATCGGGTTCCTTCCTGTTTTCCTGCCATTACCTCGATATAGTGCCTGACAACATTGCTACAATAGACAATGTGTTCAGGATGCGCAATACGGCGGAGCAATACCTGTTTACTATTTACAGCTACCAGCCGCGCTTTACAGATGCCTATAACTATCCCACCTTCCTGGGAGGTGACGAGCTGTGGGCCAATGAATTTAACGTGAACCTGAACAAGCCCGCCTGGCAGATAGCCAAAGGCTTTCAGAATATTGTAGACCCTTACTCCAACTATTGGGGCGGTACCAATGGCGGCAGGGGAATGTTTGTGGCCATCCGTGACTGCAATACCTTCCTGGACAACATTCACAGCGTGCCGGACATGGACGAGTATGAAAAAGTAAGATGGGCGGCGGAAGTGAAATTCCTGAAAGCCTATTATCATTTTTACCTTTTCCGCATGTACGGCCCTATTCCGCTGATCAGGAAAAACCTGCCCATTACCAGCACTACGGAAGAAGTGAAAGTGAAACAGGAGCCGGTAGATACTTGTGTGGCCTATATTGCTTCCCTGCTTGATTCTGCTGCTGCAGACCTGCCGGATCGCATCACTACAGAAGCCACAGAACTGGGCCGCGTAACAAAATCCGTAGCGCTGTCTATCAAGGCGCAGTTGCTGGTAACGGCCGCCAGTCCTCTCTTTAACGGCAACACAGACTATGCTTCCTACACCGGGAAAACGGGGGTGAAGCTGTTCAATACCACTTATGACCCCGCCAAATGGACGGCGGCGGTCAATGCCTGCCGGGAAGCCATTGAAGAATGCGACCGCGCAGGTCATGAACTGTACTATTACAATGCGGCCTTTTTACCTTTCCCCGGCTCTCCGGCCACCATCACGGAAATGAGCGTGCGGAATGCGCTGTGCGAGAAGTGGAACAAGGAAGCGATCTGGACGAGCACCGCCGCCCGCGCTTCCACCCTGCAACTGGAAAATCTGCCGCGCCTGTATTCCAGCGACAAGCAGAATGTAACGCTATCTTCATTTGGCGTGCCCATGAAGGTAGTAGAGCAGTTCTATACCAAAAACGGGGTACCTATTACGGAAGACAAAACCTGGAACTACAACGCCCGTTATGCCACCAAAACGGCTACCTCTGCAGACGCGTTGCGCCTCAAGCCCAATTATGTAACCGCCAACCTCAACTTTGACCGGGAGGTACGTTATTACGCCAGTCTTGGTTTTGACGGCGGCCGCTGGTTTGGTCAGGGCCGGTTTAACGATGCGGACAACGTATACGTAGAGGCCAAGCTGGGGCAAATTGCCAATAACCACGCTTGGGCCTATTCTATTACGGGTTATTGGGCCAAGAAGCTGGTGAACCCTCAAACTGTTTCTTCCACTACGGAAATTACGGTGCAGCAATATCCCTGGCCGCTGATGCGCCTGGCAGACCTGTACCTGATGTACTCCGAAGCGATCAACGAAGTGGAAGGGCCCGGTGCGGAAGCATATAAGTGGATAGACCTGGTGCGCAAGAGAGCTGGCCTTGCCGGTGTGCAGGAAGCGTGGACGCAATTTTCCACCTCCCCCGGCACGCCCAATACCAAAGAAGGCCTCCGGAAGATCATTCACCGGGAACGCCTGATAGAGCTGGCATTTGAAGGCCCGCGTTTCTGGGACCTGCGCCGCTGGAAAGAAGCGGAAAGGGTCATGAGCGAACCGATCACCGGCTGGAACTACGCAGGTAAAACAGCGCAGGATTACTACCAGGTAAGGTATCTCTACAACCAGGTATTCCGGAAAAAAGATTACCTGTGGCCGGTGAGGGAGGAAGACCTGATCGAGAACAAAGAGCTGGTGCAAAGCCCCGGCTGGTAAGTATCCCTTATCTGATCAAACTAACATCACTATCATGCAAAAATATTCACTGATCATATGCACGTTTCTCCTGGTAGCCCTGGGCTGCAAGGAAGAAAAACTGGGACCGCTTACCAAAGGCGGCAACGCGCCCGGCCAGGTATCGAACGTAACGGTAGAGAACCTGCCCGGCAGGGCAACACTTCGCTACAGCATTCCTTCAGACCCTGACCTGCTGTACATTAAAGCTGTGTACGAGACCCGGCCCGGCAAAACGATGGAGGTGATCTCCTCCTTTTATAACAACAGCATGACGCTGGAGGGTTTTGGCAATACGGAAGAAAGAGAAGTGCAGTTGTACAGCGTAAGCAAAACCGAAGCTGCCTCAACACCGGTAACCGTAAAGGTGAAGCCGCTTACCCCGCCGGTACAGGCCGCTTTTGCCTCGCTTGCCTTTGAACCTGATTTTGGTGGCATAAGGGCCACGTTCGTAAATGAAGATTCCGCCAATATTGTGATAGGCGTGCTCACCCGGGACCCGCAGGGCGAGCCGTTACCTGCGGATATGCACTACACCAGCCAGAAGGCGGGCGCCTTCTTTGTACGCGGCTTTGACGATACGCCCCGCTGGTTTGGCCTTTACGTACGTGACCGCTGGCAGAACCATTCGGATACCGTTTGGAAACAGGTAACGCCCTTGTTTGAAGAGAAGCTGGACAAGAAGCTGTTCAAGGGGATGAGCCTGCCAACAGATGCCAAGGCATGGGGCTCGGTGCAGTTGCAGAATCTCTGGAATGACGTAGTATCAGGCGGTCAGAGCTCTTCTACTACCTGGTTCCGCACGCAAAACGGCTCCGGTGTTCCGCATCACATCACTTTTGACCTGGGGGTGACTGCCCGCATCAGCCGCATAATACAGGTACCCCGCGGTGCTTTTGACGAAAAAACACTGCTCTATAGCGCCGGAGACCCGCAGCTCTATGAAATATGGGGCTCCAACAGCCCCGCAACAGACGGCAGCTTTAACGGCTGGACGAAGCTGCAGGACTGTGAAGTGGTTAAAGTGTCTGGCCTTCCTATTGGCATTAACTCTGACGAGGATATTAGCCGGGCACAGGCGGGGCACGAGTTCATGATCCCAGCAGATGCGCCCCCCGTGCGGTACATCCGCATCAAGATGTTGCAGACCTTCGGTAATGCGGATTATTTCTGGATGGCCGAGCTGACCTTCTTTGGGGAAATACAGTAATTGATCACAAATAAATGACCACATGAAAATCTTCAAATATATATGCTTTACACTGGCGGCAGGCTTCGGCCTTGCTGCCTGCGATAAGGCAGACGAGGCTTACAAAGACTTTGCGCCCAACGGGGAGATCACCTACCCGGGCAAGGCAGACTCCCTCAAAGCCAATCCGGGTAAAGAGCGCGTAGAGCTTACCTGGTTGCTGACAACAGACAGCCGCATCGTGAAATGCCGGATCTACTGGAACCGCAAGGCCGATTCGGCAGACATTAACGTTACCCGCACGCAGGGGGTGGATACCATCCATCATATTCTCAACCTCGGTGAAGGCCCTTATGTGTTTGAAGTATACACCTTCAATGCGGAAGGTAACCGTTCTATCAAGGCAGAAACGAACGGGGACGTGTACGGCAGCTTCTACGAAAGCGGCCTCGCCAACCGGGTGCTGAAAAGCGCCGTGATCACCGGTGGCAATGCAAAGCTGGAATGGGAAGATGCGGACCCCCGTTCTCCCGGCGTAGAGCTGTCTTATAAAGACCAGGCCGGGGAGCCGCAAACCCTGCGCATCCCTTCTGCTGAAAAAACAACTGTAATTACCGGTACCCCACAAACAGGTACCATGGAATTTAAAACTTTGTATCTTCCGGTACCGAATGCCATAGACACCTTTGCGGCGCCTGTTGTGAAGGTGGATTTGTAAGACCAGATAAATATAATACGTGCAACGCAGAACATTTTTATCTACCACAGTACTGGGCGCGCTGGGGGCCGCCATCAATACGCCCGCCAGCGGGGCCGGCCATATTGCGGCCGCTGCCGGAACGCAGGCCTATACCGTCATTAACGCCGGCATAGGCGGCAACAATACGGTTGACCTGCTGAAACGGATCGACAAGGATTGCCTGGCGCATTCCCCCGCGCTGACCGTGCTGATGATAGGCACCAATGACATGAACAGCCGGAAATACGTTCCGCTGCCGCAGTACCGCGAAAATCTTTCCTCCCTCATCGAAAAGATAAAGGCTGTGAAGAGCGAGGTGTTGCTGATGACCATTTGCCCCTACATAGAAGAATACCTGTTTACCCGCCATAACCGGGATCATTACGGGCAAGAAGGGCCTGCGGGCAGAAGAGCGGCCGTCAACAACTGCATTAAAGAGCTGGCGGCAAAGTACAATACATCGCTGCTTGACCTGGGCGCCTTGTTCGACAAAGCGGGCAGGGTAGGGCTGGAAAAAATATCACTGATACAGAACGAGGCCAACAGCAACAAAACAGACGGCGTGCATCCCACGCCGGAGGGCTACCGGTTTATCGGGCTGGCAGTGTACCAGCATATCATGTACAACCGGCTGCCGCAGAAAGGCATTGTATGTTTTGGGGACAGCATCACGGCGGCAGACGGGGGCGTGAACAAGAACAGCTATCCGGCCTACCTGCTCAGGCTGCTGGCAACATCGTAACCATCTTTAAAAACAATTGATATCAGTCATGCAATTTAAACTCCTGATCTGCGCCGTTCTGGTGCTCTTACTAAAACTGCCGGCGCGGGCGGACCACCAGGTAGATATTTGTATTTACGGCGGCAGCTCTGCCGGTGTTATTGCTGCGTATACGGCAAAAAAAGCCGGCCATTCCGTGTTGCTGATAGAGCCGGGCAAGCGCCTGGGCGGCCTCACTTCCGGCGGCCTGGGATATACGGACATCGGCAACAAGTACGCCATCCGTGGTCTTTCCCTGGAGTTTTACCGCCAGGTAGGCCGCCACTACGGCAAATTTGAGCAGTGGATATTTGAGCCGCACGTAGCCGAAAGCCTTTTTACAGATTACGTGCAGCGCGCAAAGCTGCAGGTGTTGTATCAGCACCGTATTGTAGCGGCAGACAAGGAGAACGGGCGTATCAGGTCTATCCGGCTGGAAGCCAACGGCACTACCGTGAACGTATCGGCCAAAATGTTCATTGACTGCACCTATGAAGGGGACCTGATGGCAAAAGCCGGCGTAAGCTATATGGTAGGCCGGGAAGCCAATGATCTGTACAATGAGACCTACAACGGCGTGCAGTTGCTGGACGGCCACCAGATCCCTGACGGCGTGGACCCGTATAAAACCCCGGGAGACCCTTCCAGCGGCCTGCTTTGGGGTATCAGCCCCGCAACGTTGCAGCCGAAGGGCAGTGGCGACAAACTGGTGCAGGCCTACAACTACCGCATCTGCCTCACCAATGACCCCGCCAACAGGGTGCCCATTACCCGCCCGGATAACTATGACCCGGCACGTTATGACCTGCTGGCGCGCCTCATCAAGGCCCAGCCGCAAAGAACGAAGCTGAACGATTATTTTATCTGGAGCCGCATGCCCAATAATAAAACAGATATCAACAACCGCAACGGTTTTTCCACGGATATGATAGGCGCCAATTACGAGTACCCGGAGGCAGACTATGCTAAACGCGCGGAGATCATCAAGGCGCATGAAGACTATACCAAAGGGCTGCTCTATTTCTTTGCCACAGACCCCCGCGCACCCAAACCGGCGCAGGAAGAAATGCGCCAATGGGGCTACCCTAAAGATGAGTACGTAGAAAACGGCCACTGGTCCCCGCAGTTGTACATCCGCGAAGCCCGCCGCATGGTAGGCGCTTATGTGATGACGCAGGCCAACTGCACCGGTAAGGAAGTAGTGCAGGACGGCGTGGGCATGGCCGCTTACACCATGGACTCTCACAATACCCAGCGCATTGTGGTTGAAAAGAACGGGAAGAAGATGGTGAAGAACGAAGGCAATGTGGAAGTAGGCGGTTTCCCGCCGTACCCGGTATCTTACCGCGCCCTCATTCCCAAAGCGGAAGAGTGTAAAAACCTGCTGGTGCCGGTGTGTTTGTCTGCCAGCCACATAGCCTATGGCTCCATCCGTATGGAGCCGGTGTTCATGGCCCTGGCGCAGGCCTCCGCGGTGGCCGCGCATGAAGCTATTGCCGGCAATGTTTCCGTGCAGGAAGTAGACGCCGCAAAGATCATCAGCACCCTCCGCACCAATCCCCTGGCAGACGGCCGCAATGGGGACATCCTGATAGACAATACAGACAACCCGCAGTTGGAAGGCTCATGGAAAACACAGAAAGGCCGCGGCAGCTATGGCCCTGACATGCTCACGGCTGAGGCGAATGCAAAAGCCACCTTCCGCCCCAACATCCGTAAGGCCGGCCGCTACAGCATTTACATGTATTACCCGCACCTCAAGACCAACGCTGCTGTTATGAACGTGAAAATACTGGCCGGCAAAAAAGAACATGCCGTACCGGTAAAGCGGGATGAGATAACGGTAGTAGGCCAGACGTCTGGCGAATGGGTGAAGCTGGGCACTTTCAACCTGAAAAAAGGTGAAGGCTCAGCGGTTGAGATATCAGCCGGTGCCGGTGAAGACGGCGTAGTGATAGCGGACGCGGTGCTGTGGGTGCCGGAAAAACGGTAAAACAACAACCGGATAAATATTAAAGGGGCAACTGAAAACGCTATTTCAGTTGCCCCTTGTATTTTGACAGTATGGTTATTTGCGCCGGTCAAAAAAGTCGATAAGACCGTACACCTGCGTGTTCAGCTCCCGCATCTTGTCCGTAAGGCCGTTGTACACGGTATAGTCAAGTTGTACAATGCCTTTGTTGGCATCGCGGTTGGAGGGGTCTGTTTTCAGGTTGCTGGGATCATTGTCCTGGTACTTGAACCAGTGAAAACCCACGCAATTGCCGCTTTCGAGTAGGGCCAGCGCAAAGTTCTGATAAAAGAGGCCACGGTCTTTTTGTGTGTGTACGATCCAGCCGGCGCCGGAATAGTTGGGCATGCCGGAGTCTTCCCCTTTGGCGTACCACTCCGTGATAATAAAGGGGCGGCCGCTCCAGGCCGTCCAGTTGGCAATGTCTTCCGCCAGGGGCGTCCACTCGCGGTAATAATTGATGGCGATCACGTCTATGTATTTTCCCGCGGCGCGGAACACTTCCGGTACTTTCTTTTCATATGAGTGGAAGCGGCTGCCCAGGTAGAGGTGGTTGGGGTCGTACTTTTTGATGGCTTTGGACACAATGGAAAAATAGGTGTCTGCCATATATCCCAGGAACTCGTGGCGGATGGTGTCTGTGAGGGCGGCCGCGTTGTACCCTTTGTTTTGCAACCACTTTCTGGCGGCTATGCACCCCGGGTCCGTGGTATCTTTCTTGGCCAGGTAACGGTCAAGAGAAAGCCGCTGGAAAGGCATTTCATTGTCGGAGAAATAGCCGAACAGGTTTTTATCGTCTTTATACTTTGCCAGCTGCCGGGCATATTCATCACAGAAAGAAACGAACGCCGGATCAAATACAAAAATGGTATTGTCAGGATAACCGGTATGGCCCGGGGCCTGGTAGGTACCGCCTCTTTTTTTTCCATACTCGCTCATGAAATTTTTGATGATGGTGTAGGAGAGCGGCCGGGCAGGCTGGGAGGGCGTATTGATGAAAGACTCGGTGTCTGACCATGCGCCCAGCGCATTGAACCCGAGAGATTGTATGAGGGCTTTGGTTTGCGCGGCCCATTCCTGTTTCGTGCCGAACCTCTTTTCCATCAATTGCCGGCTGCTGTCTGAGACGGCCGTGCTCACGCTGTTAACGCCCAGGTTCACCATCAGGTTCCCTTCAGGATCTATGATCCACCAGCGCGGGCCGATCTTTTCCGCGCGGAAAAATCCCGTAGCCTTCGCCTTGCGGTCTGTGCGCCCCCCATAGCGGTCTGTTTTTACGGTAACGGGCTGATAGCCCTGTAAGGTGGAAACGGCGCGTGTGGGATTGTGTTTCCATTCGCCGTAGGTCTTCTTTGCGCTGTTGGCCATCATGCTTTCTACCTGCAGGGTATATTCCTGGGCCTGGGCGGCGGTAGAGAACAGGAGCAATAAAACGGACGATATTTTCTTCATAGCCGGTATCCTGGGTTTAAATGAGGCTACCGGCTAAAGTACAGGTTTTTCCAGCGTATTTTCCTGCAGTTGTAATATTTTCTGCGGGGACAACCAAAATGCGCTATTTCTTTCCCTTTTTCAATTCTTCCGTCAGCTCTTCCATGATCTTCACTGCCTCGCCAATATAACTTTTCACCACTTTCAGCTCTTTGTCGGAATACTGCTGCACAAGCGCCGTAAGCCGCTCCTGCAGGGAGCCGAATACATTGCCGAACAGCTTGCCAGCTTTTTGCAGGTTGGGCACTATCAACACCTTTCGCCGGTCAGTGGCATCTGCTTTCCTTTCCACCAGCCCTTTTTTTTCCAGGCGGTCTATCAATCCCGTTACAGCGCCGGTGGTGAGGCCGGAAGCCACCGCCAATTCCCCCGCTGTCATGGCCCCTTTTTGCATGAGCATACTGAGGTACTTATGGTCAGCAGGCGCCAGCCCCGCGTACTGGGCTATCTGCAGATGCAGCAACACCGTGGCGTCAGAAAAACGGCGACCGTATTCATTCAGCTCATGGATTTTTTCTTTTGAAATGTTTGCCATGTCAATTAAAATAATATCTTTGTGACTAAGATATTTAGTTTATAAGATAAATATCTTCCCTGCAAAATTAACAAACAGACATCAATTGCCTGAACATGAATACTATTAACTATCAACGCGCCAACCTGTGGCTATTTCTGGCAGTAAGCGCCTATTTTGTGATGAACGGCGCCGGTATATGGGAAACCTTTGTGCTGATACCGCGGTGGACGCTGGCGCCCCCCGCCTCGCTGCATTTTCTGCAAGGCCCCTACGCGCTCAACCTCGGCGCCTTCTGGATCGGCATGCATTCCTTCCACGAGGTACTGTTCATAGCCTGCATAGTGTTCAACTGGCGCATAAAGTCCAGAAGGTACGCACTGCTGGCCCTGTTTGCGGGGCATATGGCGCTCCGGGTGTGGACGCTGCTCTATTTTGCGCCCGCCATCGGCTGGTTCCAGGCGCTGCCGCCTTCAGACGGGGTAGATGCCGCCCTGCAGGCCAAGGCAGCCGTATGGCGCCATCTGAACCTGTTGAGAACAGGGCTGTACTGCGTACTGAACGTGGTGATGGCCATGCTTTTACCGATCAAACAACTATCATGGGCCAAAAAGTGATCATTATAGGTGCGGGCGTAGCCGGGCCGGTACTCGGTATACAATTGCAGAACGCCGGTTATCACGTGGAGATTTTTGAAGGGAGGGAAGATGCTGGCCTGGAAGACGGCGCGTTCCTGGGGCTTACGCCCAACGGGCTTAACGTGCTGCTGCGGTTTGTGCCGGAAACGCTGCTCCGGCAGGATTGTACCACCGGCTCCATGCGTTTCTACAACCAGCAGGGCAGGGAAATTGCCGCGCTCATGACGGATTACCAGCGGGAGCTGTACCATTGCGAAACCATACAGCTCAAGCGGCACCGGCTGAATGAAGCGGCCCGCCTTGCCGCATCGGAAAAAAAGGTGCCGGTATATTTTGGCAAAAAGTGCGTGTGCGTGGTGGAAACGGAGCAGGAGGTAACAGCCTGGTTCAGTGACGGCAGCAGCGCCAGCGCAGACCTCCTGATGGGGGCGGACGGTACCTTTTCCGCCGTGCGCAACAGCATGTTCCCCGGTGCGGCGCGGCCGGTGTACAATAAAAATATTTCTACGGGCGGTTATGCCCGCCTGCCGGAATTAAGCACGCCGCTGGATGCTATCCGCATGACCTTCGGGGAGCGGGGCTTTTTTGCGTATAACGTGTCCAGCAAAGGAGAGATATGGTGGTTCAACAATTATTACCGCGCTCAAGAACCTTCCCGGGAAGAGGTGAGAACGGTATTGAAAAGCGAAATAAAGAACGAGCTGCTGCGCATCCATGAGCAGGATGACCCGCTGTTTTCGCGGATCATCAGGGCCACGGACCAGGTGATCGCCTACCCGGTATACGATATTCCCAAGCTGGCCCAATGGCATACCCGCCGTGTTTGCCTGGTGGGCGATGCGGCGCATGCCACGTCCCCGCACATTGGGCAGGGCGCTTCCCTGGCCCTGGAAGACACAGAATGCCTGGCGAAATGCCTGGGTAACGCCACCACGCCGGAAGCCGCCTTTGCGGCTTTTCAGCGGCTGCGGCAGCCCAGGGTGGAAAAGATCATCAAAAGCGCCAGAAAAGTAGGGAATGCCAAGTCAAAGCCCGGCCGGGTGGCTACCTGGTTCCGGGACAGGCTGATCGGCTTTTTTATAAAAGCGCAGATCAAAAAGCTGCACTGGATATATGGTTACAGGGCCTGAAAGCATAATTATGTATAAAATCCCGTCAATTATGTAACAACATACCGCCGCTATTGCCGCATATTTGTACCTTCAAACAGGTGGGCCTTATGGTAAGCGAATACAAGATACAGATCAAGGGAATGGTGTGCGGGCGGTGCATTTCGGCCGTCAGGGAAGCGCTGCAGGAATTGCATGTACCGGTAACGGACGTACGGCTGGGAGAGGTTACCACCGTATCCGCCCTTACCGCGCCGGATATGGAAGCCGTCCGCGCAAAGCTGGCGCCGCTGGGCTTTGACCTGGTGGAAGACAAAAGAACAAAGCTGGTGCGCGAAGTGAAAATGCTGGTAGAGCAGGTGTATTCCGGGGAATACGACTTTCCGCAAGGCTTTCGCTTTTCAGACGTGGTGGTGAAGCACTTTAACAGGGATTACAGCAGCGTCAGCCAGGTATTTTCCGCAGTAGAGGGTATTACGCTTGAAAAATACATCATGGAGTTCCGCGTAGAAAAGGTAAAGGAACTATTGGTATATACCGGCGAACCACTGTCAGCCATCGCCTTCAGGCTGGGTTTCAGCAGCGCCGCGCATCTCAGCCGGCAATTCAGGTCCACTACAGGGCTGAACGCCTCGCATTTCAGGGAAATGCGCCGTGCAAAGGAAGCCTCCCGCCATCAATCCTGAACCTCCTTCCAAATTATATACAAATCACCCTTAAAAGTATAACACCTGCCCTCCCGCCTGTCCGTAGCTTTGCTGAAAATCATACCATATGTCATCAGCTATAGCAGTGCAGCCCTCCGCGGCTGCCGGGAACAAAAAAACAGGCCTGGCGCGAGACACCTTTCCCGTACTGGAAATGACCTGCGCCGCCTGCGCCGTGAGTGTGGAGTCTATATTGAAGTCCGTGCCCGGCGTGCAGGACGCGGGCGTTAACTTCGCCAACCAGAGCGCCTGGGTGCAATACGATGCGCAGGCTGTTACACCGGAAATGCTGCAAGGCTCCGTACGTTCTATTGGCTATGACCTCGTGATAGACAAAGAGAACCAGGACGAAGTAAAGGAAGAAGCGCAACGCAAACATTACGAGGCGGTGAAGCAGCGTACCATCTGGGCCTCCGTGCTGTCCCTGCCGGTGGTGGTGATAGGGATGTTCTTCATGAACATGCCTTACGCCAACTGGATCATGATGGTGCTGGCCACGCCGGTGGTGTTCTTCTTTGGCCGCAGCTTCTTTGTGAATGCCTTTAAGCAGGCGCGCCATGGCAAGGCCAATATGGACACGCTGGTGGCCCTCAGCACAGGCATTGCCTGGATATTCAGCGCATTTAATACCATTTACCCCCAATTCTGGCATGCCCGCGGCCTGCACGCGCACGTGTACTTTGAAGCCGCCGCGGTAGTGATCGCCTTTATTTCCCTTGGCAAGCTGCTGGAAGAAAAAGCCAAGTCCAACACATCTTCCGCCATCAGGAAACTAATGGGCCTGCAGCCCAAAACGGTGCTGTTGGTAGATGCAGACGGCCATACAAGGGAAGTGCCGGTGGCCGCGGTAAAAGTAAATGACCATTTGCTGGTGAAACCGGGGGAAAAGATCCCGGTAGATGGGGCGGTGGCCTCGGGCAACTCCTATGTAGATGAAAGCATGATCACCGGGGAGCCGGTGCCTGTAGCCAAAAAGAGCGGCGATGCCGTATTTGCGGGCACCATTAACCAGAAGGGCAGCTTTACCTTCCGGGCAGAAAAAGTAGGGGCAGACACCTTGCTGGCGCAGATCATCAAAATGGTACAGGAAGCCCAGGGCAGCAAGGCCCCCGTGCAGAAGCTGGTAGACAAGATAGCCGGTATTTTTGTGCCGGTAGTGATCGGCATAGCCATACTCACCTTTGCCGCGTGGATGTTGCTGGGCGACGAACATGCCTTCACCCACGCGTTGCTCACGTCTGTAACAGTGCTGGTGATTGCCTGCCCCTGCGCACTGGGGCTGGCCACGCCTACGGCCATTATGGTAGGCGTAGGCAAAGGCGCGGAGAACAATATGCTGATCAAAGATGCGGAAAGCCTGGAGCAGGCGCATAAAGTAAATGCCGTCATCCTTGACAAGACCGGCACTATTACCGAAGGCAAACCGGTGGTAACAGATGTGGCCTGGACAGATGGCGCTGCCCCGGCACTGCCGCCCGCGGTGCTGTACGCACTGGAACAACAGTCTGAGCACCCCCTGGCAGAAGCTGTGGTAACCCACCTGAAGGAAACCGGTGTGAAGCCGGTGAAGCTGGCCGGCTTTGACAGCATTACCGGTCAGGGCGTGAAAGGCCGCTACGAAGGGCAGGACTATTACGTGGGGAATAAAAAGCTGATGGACGAAAACCGCATTGCCATTTCTCCGCAAATGGCCTGGCAGGCGGGCAGCCTGCAGGAAGAAGCCAAAACGGTGATCTATTTTGCCGCAGGCAGCCAACTGCTGGCCGTCATAGCCATTGCAGACAAGATCAAGGCCAGCTCTGCGGAAGCTATTGCCGCGCTGCGCAAAAGAGGCATTGAAGTATATATGCTGACGGGAGACAACCAGCACACGGCCGCCGCTGTTGCGGGGAAAGTGGGTATCACCAGCTACCGGGCGGAAGTGCTGCCTGCTTATAAAGCGGAATTTGTAAAAGAACTGCAGCAGGCAGGTAAAGTGGTGGCCATGGTGGGAGACGGTATCAATGACTCCCAGGCGCTGGCGCAGGCAGATGTCAGCATTGCCATGGGCAAAGGCTCAGACATAGCTATGGATGTGGCCAAAATAACGCTCATTACCTCAGACCTTAACAGCATACCCAAGGCCCTGCTTCTCTCCCGCAAAACGGTGAGTACCATCAAACAGAACCTTTTCTGGGCGTTTATCTATAACCTGATCGGCATACCGGTAGCGGCGGGCGTGCTTTACCCCATCAACGGTTTTCTGCTGGACCCCATGATCGCCGGAGCGGCCATGGCGCTCAGTTCTGTAAGTGTGGTCAGCAACAGCCTCCGGTTAAAGGCCGCCGCCCTTTAATAATTATATAAAAAGAAGGGCGAATTGTATAACGCCGCCGCCGCTTCAACACAGTAATTTTACATTATCAAACAAAAAATAAACAGATCATGGATACGATGCAATTCAAAACGAATATCAAATGTTCCGGCTGCATAGCCGCTGTAACACCGGCACTGAACGAAGCAGCAGGAAAAGATAAATGGGAAGTAGACCTGCAGAGCGCAGACAAGATACTGACCGTATCAGCAGAAAGAACAGAAGGGCAAAAGATCAGGGAGGCCATTGAAAAGGCCGGATATAAGGCAGAGCAGGTAGCTTAACACATGGAAGGCGGTTTCAGACCGCCTTTTTTGTTGCCCCTTTGATGATAAAATATAAAAGAATACCGGAATTATGTAACAATAAATGCTGTTCCGGCTGGTAATTTTACCCCTGTAATGAAAAAGTTCCTGGCACTTGTTTTACTCACCTTGTACATGGGCTCTTCTACCGGCGCCACCTTTCGCCTGCATTATTGCAAGGGCAGGCTGGTAGCGGTGCAACTGGCAGCGGATAAAACAGACCAGTGCGGCCAATGCGGGGCCATTAACCAACAGGATTGCTGCAAAAGCGAACACAAAACCGTGAAGCTGGAAAAAGACCAGCAGCCCACCGCATATGCCGGTTACGCTATGCCCGTGGCCATGGCGCTGCCCGTCACCTTTCCGCCGCTGATGGAGCCTGATACGGCCCGCATACTGGCGGGCGCGCCGCCTGCTCATGCCCCGCCGCCGGCGCCTAAAGTACACCCCAACGTGCTGCATTGCAGTTTCCGCATTTGATCCCGTAACCCCTCTTCCCCGGGGCGATCTTTCGATACGCCTTTCTCAACTACATCGCTAATTACATGCAGGCAGCTGACTGCCGCTTACAACAACTGATATGGTACATCGTATTATTGAATGGTCGCTGCGCAACCGGTTCATAGTACTGGTCATGGGCCTGGCCATTTTTGGCTGGGGCCTGTACTCGGTCAAAACGAACCCTATAGACGCCATTCCCGACCTGTCTGAAAACCAGGTGATCGTATTCACAGAGTGGATGGGCCGCGGCCCGCAGCTCATAGAAGACCAGGTAACCTACCCGCTGGTCACCAACCTGCAGGGGCTGCCCCGCATCAAGTACGTGCGCGGCTCTTCCATGTTCGGCATGAGCTTCATTTATGTCATTTTTGAGGATGACGTAGACGTTTACTGGGCGCGGGAGCGCGTGCTGGAGCGGCTCAGTACTGTATCCAGCACCTTGCCTGAAGGCGTGACGCCGCAACTGGGGCCAGACGGTACCGGCGTGGGCCACATTCTCTGGTATACGCTGAACGCGCCTCAGATGGACCTGGGAGAACAACGGGCGCTGCAGGACTGGTACATCAAATTTGCCCTTCAAAACGTGCCGGGCGTTAGTGAAATAGCCTCTTTCGGCGGTTTCCAGAAACAATACCAGGTAACGGTAGATCCCAACAAGCTGCTGTATTACCGCCTTTCTGTTGCGCAGGTGATCAGCGCCATCCGCAGCAACAACAACGAGTCCGGCGGGCGCAAGTTTGAACTGAGCGACATCGGCTACATCATCAAAACTTCCGGCTACCTGCAATCCATGGCGGAAATAGAGAACATCCCCGTGGCCAACCAGAACAGCATTCCCGTGCGCGTGGCAGACGTAGCCACGGTGCAGATGACGGGAGAAACACGCCTCGGCATTTTTGATCAGGATGGGGAAGGGGAGCGGGTAGGCGGCATTGTGGTAATGCGCTATGGTGAAAATGCGGACGAGGTCATAAACCGTGTGAAAGCCCGCATGCAGGAAGTGGCCAAAGGCTTGCCGGAAGGCGTAACATTCGATATTGTGTATGACAGGGGGGAACTGATCAAGGAATCTGTTCGCTCCATCAAAAACACGCTGATAGAGGAAATGATAGTGGTCTCCCTGGTAGTGATCATCTTCCTGTTCCACTGGCGCAGCGCCCTCAGCATCATCATACAGATACCTATTACCCTGGCCGCCAGCTTCATCCTGCTCAATGCGTTCGGCATATCGTCCAATATCATGTCCCTTACCGGCATTGCGCTGGCCATCGGCGTGATCGTAGACAATGGCATCATTATGAGCGAAAACGCATATAAACACCTGGCAGAGCGCTATGCACAATGGCAGCAACAACAAAAAACGGAGCAATAATGAAATGGTTTAGCAAGATATTCAAAAAACAACCGCAGTGGATCAGTGAAGAAGAGCGGCTGAAGGTGATAGAGCAGTCCAGCAAACAGGTATCGCGCGGGGTGTTCTTTGCCACGGTGATCATCATCACCTCGTTTCTGCCGGTGTTCATGCTTACCGGGCAGGAGGGCAAACTGTTCCACCCCCTGGCCTATACAAAAACGTTCATCATGATAGTGGACGCCCTGCTGGTGATCACCCTGGCGCCGGTGCTGATCTCCTTTTTTATGAAAGGGAAGTTCAGGCCGGACCATGCCAACCCTGTGAACCGCTTGGTGGAAAAGGTGTACGAGCCGGTGATCAGAACCGTGCTCAAGTGGCGGAAAACCACCATCGCTATCAACGTACTGGCACTGGTGGCTACCATTCCCCTGCTGAAAAGCCTGGGCAGCGAGTTTATGCCGCCGCTGGACGAGCAGAGCATCCTGTTCATGCCCATAACCCTGCCGGATGTATCTAACGCGGAAGCCAAGCGCATTTTGCAGGTGCAGGACAAGATCATCCGCTCCGTGCCCGAAGTAGACAAGGTACTGGGCAAAGCCGGCAGGGCCAGTACGGCTACGGATAATTCGCCCATCAGTATGATCGAGACCATCATCATGCTCAAGCCCAAATCCGAATGGCGCGAGGGCCTCACCAAAAAAGACATTATCAGCGAGCTGGATGCTAAACTGCAAATACCCGGCGTGGTGAACGGATGGACGCAGCCCATCATCAACCGCATCAACATGCTGGCTACCGGCATCCGTACAGACGTGGGCATTAAAGTATACGGTCAGCACCTCGATACCATTGCCGCGGTATCTGAAAAAGTGAAACAGGCCCTGGAGGGTACGCCTGGCATTGCAGACCTGTATGTGGAGCCGGTTACGGGCGGCAAGTACCTGAATGTAGCCGTGCGCCGCGCAGACCTGGCGCGTTACGGCCTGAATGTAGATGATGTGAACCTGGCCGTAGAAACCGCGCTGGGTGGCGCTCCCATAGGCAACACCATAGAAGGCCGGCAGCGTTTTTCTATCAGCGTCAGGCTGGCGCAGGAATACAGGAACAGCGTGGAGCGCATCCGCCGCATTCCCCTGATGTCTCCCGCCATGGGAGAAGTGCCGCTTTCCGCTGTAGCTGATGTACAGTTCGAGAACGGCCCGCCCATGATCACCTCGGAAAACGCCATGCTCCGCGGCGCGGTGCTGTTCAACGTGCGCGGCCGGGACCTGGGCAGCACGGTGAAAGAAGCAGTGAACAAGATGAATGAGGCCAAGGGCATATTGCCGGCCGGATACTACCTGGAGTGGAGCGGGCAGTATGAAAACCTGGTGCGCGGGCAGCAAACGCTCATGTGGATTGCGCCGGTAGTGCTGGTGATCATTTTCTTTTCCCTCTATTTTGCCTTCCACTCTATCCGGGAGGCCTTCCTGAGCCTCATTACCGTGCCTTTTGCCCTCATCGGCGGCGCCTATATGCTATGGTTCTGGGGCGCTAATCTTTCCGTGGCCGTGGCGGTGGGCTTCATTGCGTTGTTTGGCATAGCGGTAGAAACGGGTATTGTGATGGTGATCTATCTCAATGATGCCATGCAGCAGCTGGTGAAACTGAAAGGCAATTCCGCGGCCACCATTACCCGCGCAGACCTGCAGCAGTACGTGATAGTTGGTGCGGCAAAAAGGCTGCGGCCCAAATTGATGACCGTTTGCGTGTCGCTCTTTGGCCTGGTGCCGGTGCTTTGGGCCACCGGCGTGGGCACAGACGTGATGAAGCCCATTGTGCTGCCTATGATAGGAGGCGTGCTGACTTCTTCTACCCACATTCTGCTGGTAACGCCGCTCATTTTTTTAATGTCGAAAGAGTACGAGCTACGCAAGTACGGAAAACTGGAAATACATGACACACATCATTAAATATATAACACTGCTGCTGTTGCTGCTGCCAGGGCTTTTGCGGGCGCAAGGGCCGGTGCTGCCGCTAGACACCATCCTGCAGCGGATAGACCAGAACAACCTGCTGCTGCAGTCTTACCGGTTCAAGGCAGAAAGTTACCGCCTGAACGCAGATGCGGCCACGGCATGGATGGCCCCGATGGTGGGCGCCGGTACTTTCATGACGCCCTATCCCCGTCAAAACGTGATGGATGACCGGGACAAAGGCAGCCTGATGCTGCAGCTGGAGCAGGATATTCCCAACCCCGCCAAACAGCAGGCCAAAAGGCGGTACATCGCTTCACAGGGCAACGTTGAGGCTGCGGGGCGCGCCGTAACGCTCAACGACCTGAAAGCCCGTGCGCGGCAGCTGTACTATACCTGGCTGGTAGCCAAACAGCGCATAACCGTGCTGGAAGAGAACAGTAAAATTATGCGCACCATGAAGAAAATAGAAGAGGTCAGGTATCCTTATAACCAGTCGCAGCTCGGCAATGTATTCAAGGCCGATGCTAAAATTGAGGAGAATGCCAATATGGTGCGCATGCAGGAAGGCCTTATTGCCAAAGCCCGCGCCTGGCTGAACAGCCTGATGGATCGCCCGGGCAATGAGCCGTTTGAAATAGACAGCGTAGCGCCGCCGGAGTTTGTGCCCGCGGCCGCATTTGACACGGCTGCACTGGCCGTGGCGCGGAAAGACGTGTTTAAGATGGATGAGAGCATCCGCTCCATGCAACTCAATATTGAAAGCATGCGGCAGGAAAAGAAGCCCGATTTCAAGGTCCGTTTCGACCACATGCAGCCGCTCGGCAACATGATGCCAAAAGCGTTCAGCGCCATGGGCATGGTGAGCATTCCCATAGCTCCCTGGTCTTCCCGGATGTACCGCTCCGGTATCAAAGCCATGCAGCAGGATGTGGAGGCAATGCGGTGGGAGCGTGCCGCCATGCTGCAGGAAACGCAGGGCATGTTATACGGCATGCAGTACGAGATACGCTCCATGCAACGGCGTATTGCCGCAATGGAAGAAAAGATAGTACCGTCCCTGCGGCGGGCGCTGGAGGCTGCTTTCCTGAACTACCAGGAAAACAGGCTGTCCCTCCCGGAAGTGATAGATGCCTGGGAAGCGCTGACCATGATGGAACTGAACGTACTGGACGAAAAACTGAAACGTTACGAAATGATCGTGAGCTATGAGAAAGAATTATACCGTTAGCGCACTATGCCTGCTGCTGGCAGCGGCATTGGGCGCCTGCCGGGAGCAGGGGCCGGCGAAAGACAGTGCGGCAACAACCCATCAGCACGGCCCGTTAACAGACAGCACTGTAACGGCACTGACGCAGCCTGTCAATATGCGGGTGGTGACAAATATCAACGCCATTACACCGGAAAGCGGCACACGCATTTACACCGCGGTGGTGAATGGGGTAGTGGCCTATGATACGCGTCAGCAAACCGGCATTGCCAGCCGGGTAGGCGGGCGCATAGAGAAGCTGCTGATCCGCTACAACTACCAGCCGGTGAAAAAAGGCCAGCTCATCATGGAGGTCTATTCACCGGAGCTGGCGGCGGCGCAGCGGGAACTGTTGCTGGTTGCCCGGCAAACCCCCAACCTGCTGGCCGGCGCCAGGCAGCGTTTGCAATTGCTGGGTATGCAACCGGCGCAGGTGGAGCGGGTGCTGCAGACAGGTGACATCATGTACCGTGTACCGGTGTACAGCAACGCTGACGGATATATATTGGAACAGGCAGCGGCCGGTGAATTGACAGCGCCTGCTGCGGCCGGCAACAGCAATGCTTCATCCGGAGGAATGGGCGGCATGGCCGCCGCTGCCGCCCCGCCGCCTCCCGCCGCTCCGGCAACTACCCCGGTGATGCTGCGGGAAGGGCAATATGTAAGCGCAGGCCAGCCCTTGTTCACCATCTATAAGGCCAACAACCTGGTAGCGGAATTTTCTTTGGCACCCGCACAGGCAGCGGCCGTACGGCAAGGGCAAAAGCTGCTCTACCACCCGGTTGCGGAAAAAAATGCATTGCAGCCGGGCAACATCGGCTTAATAGAGCCTGTTTTCCGCAACGGCCTGAATTTTTCGCTGGCAAGGGTTTACCCGAAAGACAACCGGCTGCGGCCCGGGCAGTTGCTGACGGCCTATATTCCCGTGGTATACACCGGCGGTTGGTGGCTGCCGGAAAAAGCAGTGTGGCGGCTGGGCAGCAAAGCAGTAGTGTTCAGGAAAGAAAATGGCACCTACGCACCCTACGAAGTGCAGGCTGAACCGGCCACGCATAATATGACGAGAGTGCTTACCGGCATCGGCTCGTGGGAGGTGGCGGCTAACGCGGCTTACCTGGTAGACAGTGAAAGTTTTATCAAAACCCGATCATCATGGAAAGAAAAAGATTTATAAAGACCATTGCTTTTGCTGCTGTTACGCCCGCGCTGCTGCTGGCGGCCTGTGAAGAAAAGGGCGCGCAGCAAAAAACCGTGGCCGCGCAAACATATACCTGCCCCATGCACCCGCAGATCGTGCAGGAAAAGCCGGGAACCTGCCCCATCTGCGGCATGGACCTGGTGCCGTTTGACAAGAACAATAAAGACGCCTCACTCACGCTTGGCGATAACCAGGTAGCGCTGGCCAACATCAGCACCGCTACCGTGGCGGCCGGCACGCTGCATAATTACCGGCCGCTCAACGGCAGGCTGGCAACAGACCCGGAACAGACCGCGGTAATTTCCAGCCGCGTAGCCGGGCGCATTGAAGCCTTGTACGTAAAAGAAACAGGCGTTGCCGTTAAAAAAGGGCAGCCTTTATACAAGATCTATTCCGAGCAGCTGGCCACCTTGCAGCAGGAATACCTGCTGGCCGTGGCGCAGGCCCGGCAGTTTCCCGCGGACGCACGCTTTCAGCAGATAGAAAATGCCGCGCGGCAAAAACTGCTGCTGTACGGCCAGCCGGAAGCCCGGCTGCACCAGTTGTTACAGGCGCAGCAGCCAGACCCCTTCATCACCTACCCGGCGCCGGTGAATGGCGTTGTGGCGGAGCTGCAGGCAGCAGAAGGACAATATGTTGCAGAAGGCGGCGGCATTATGCGCGTGGAAGGATATGACCGGCTATGGGTGGAAGCGGATGTATACCCCGCTGAAGCGGGCGGCATTCAAACAGGGCAGGTGGTGCAGGTAGTAGTAGCCGGCTGGGAGCAGGAGCCGCAGGCCATGAAGGTGGCGTTCCTGAGCCCCGCGCTGCAAAGTGGCGCCCAGGTAGTGCAACTGCGCGGCACATTGACCAACCCAGGCCACCGTTGGCGACCGGGCATGCAGGCTGCTGTATTATTGCCGTCGGGCAGCAAGGGGGATGTGCTGAAAGTACCCGCAGATGCGGTAATACGAGACGGGCATGGCGCGCATGTATGGATAGAAACGGCCAGGGGCAAATATGCGCCAAGGCCGGTCAAAACGGGCATGGAAACATTTGACGCGGTGGAAATCTTGGAAGGCATCCGGGAAGGGGAGAAAGTGGTGATCACCGGGGCATATTTATTGTACAGCGAGTATGTGCTGAAAAAAGGCGCAGACCCGGTGGCGCACCGGCATTAAACGATCCATCAATTACATTATAAACTTAAAATCAACAGAACACATGAAACAGTTCCTGAAAACAACCAGCATTCCCCTGGCCGCAGCCCTGCTGCTGGCAGCCTGTGGCAACAGTCAGCAGCCTGCAAAAGAAACAGGGCACGAAGGGCATGACCATGCCGCCGCAGAAGCACCTGCCACTACTGCTGCCGTACAGCTGAAAGATGACAAGCTGAATGCCGTGTACCAGCATTACCTCCACCTCACCAACGCACTGGTAAGCGGGGATGCGGCGGAGGCCAAAATTGCGGGCAACGCAATAGAAACGGGCGCCAAAGCAGTGGAAGGCGGTGAAAAAATTGCGGCAGACGCGGCAAAGATCATTGCTGCCGCAGACATCAGCGCACAGCGCGCGGCCTATTCTTCCCTGAGCAATGAACTGATTGCGCTGGTAAAAAAATCAGGCCTGAGCAGCGGTGAGCTGTACGTAGATTTTTGCCCCATGGCGCTGAATGATAAGGGCGCCTACTGGCTGAGTGCCGCGAAAGACATCAAGAACCCGTACTTCGGGGACCAGATGCTTACCTGCGGGGAAGTGAAGGAAACGCTGCAATAATATTGGCGGGCGGGTATGAAAATGGGCTGCGGACACATTCCGCAGCCCATTGCTCATTTTTAGTTATTTGCGTACTATCACCTTCAGCGTCTTCCTGATATTGGGCGTTTTAATGGCAACAATATAAGTAGCGCCGGCCATGGCTCCGGGCAATTGTACCTGCGTTACCGGCGTTGTGGACCTTTGTGTTGTGATGAGCTTGCCTGTAAGGGAATAGATATCTATCTGCATTTGCGCAAGCTCCTCAACAGGGAAATCCACCTCAATAGTGATGCTGCCGCCTGCCCTGGCCGGGTTAGGGTATAACCTGGCTGCATTGGTGCTTTCAAGCGTTATTGGTGCAATACAGGTTTGCAGTACATCGCCATCAGCTGTTGTCAGTTTTAGATAGTATTCAGCTGTTAACGGGCCGGTTGCGTTGTTGTCACCTGCATAGTACTGCCCGGTACCCACAAGCACGCCGTTCCTGTACCATTCATAAGCTATGAACCGGTAGCCGCCGTTGGTTTGCGGATTGTTATTTACGATCAGCACGCTGCCAAACTGCTTGCTTGCAATGCTGAACAGGTCCATATGTCTTTCGATCACCACTGTATAGGTTTGCGTTGCCGAGCCATCCTGGGAGACAACTGTTACATCCCGGGTATAGATACCGGGGGCAGGGGTCTGGATAGTGAACTCATGGGAAAGTGACACGTCCGCGTTAGCTTCTGTAGTGATGGTGATGTCAATTGCATCTGTATTGTCGTTACAGCCCATCAGGTAGTAGATTTCCCGGGACGGGTTAGCATAGGCCTTATTACCAACCGTGATGGCTGATATGGCCGCATTGCTGCTTTCAATTGTCATTGCCTGCTCCACACTAACAGCGGGCAGCCAGTTTTCATTACCATCCTGGTGCGCCGTAACAAGCACCTGGCCGGATGTTAGCATATCCGCAAAACCTCCCGCAGTTATTGTAGCCGGTGGCTGTGCTGCTGAAAAGCTATAGGTATAATAAACATCAAGTCCTGAAGACGCGGTAGCGCCTAATTGGAAGTCCGGGTCTGTTTCAAGGTTCCTGACAGGTATTTCATCAAAAGTAATAATCTGCGGAGCCTTGTTGACAGTTATCGTAGCTGTCAGTGTAACGGGGCCGCAGCCAGGAGCTGCGGCTGGCGGGGTCAGGGTAGCGGTTACGGTGTATGTGCCGGCGTTGATGGCGCCGTTACCGCTGCCTGTTGCCGGGGCAATGCTGTAGGCTGCCGCTGCGCCTGCGGGAAGGTGGCTGACCGCGATGGACTGAACGCTGCCATTGTATGTAAACACGGCGTTGTTGAATGTTACCTGGTTCAGCGGCGACGCTTCTACAACAATGGTCTGCGTTTGTGAAGAAGTGTTGCCATTACCGTCGTTGTATGTCCATGTGATGGAGTATGTTCCGGGGGCGGTATAGTCAAGCGGGTCTGTAGTGGTGGCTGTAATCCGGCCGTTGCAGTTGTCAGTGGCCGTAGGCGCCGGGATATCTTCATGCAGCACCTGGCAGTAGCGGGTAATGGTTGGCAGGTTAGCTACGTCTGGTACAGCCGGTGTAACATCCGGGGTGGTATTAACGGTGATGGCCTGTGTGGCCGTACATCCGTTCGCATCCGTTACCTGCACGGTATATGAGCCTGCAACAAGCGCGGTAGCCGTTGTGGTAGTTTGTACCGGGGTGGTGTTCCATGAGTAAGCATATGGAGCAACACCGCCAGATGCGGTTACCGTGGCAGTGCCATCATTATACCCCGGGCAGCTTGTGCTTGTGGACGTTAGCGTTAAGCTGAGCGCCGCCGGCTGGGTGATGGTGACGCTTTGCGTATTGGTGCATCCGTTGGCGTCCGTTACGGTTACCGTGTAAGTGCCTGCCTGAAGCCCTGTAGCTGTGGCTGTGCTTTGCACCGGCGTTGTATTCCAGGAGTAGGTATAACCGGAAGTACCGCCCGCCGCGGTAACAGTTGCCGTTCCGTCAGCGCCGCCATTGCAAGACACGTTGGTCTGCGATGTTGTAGCGGTTAAGGCCGCGGGCTGGGTAATAGTGAAACTTTGCGTGTCTGTGCATCCGTTGGCGTCCGTTACCGTTACTATATAAGTCCCTGCGGCCAGCGCGGTAGCGGTGGCGGTAGTCTGGGCCGGGATAGTGTTCCAGGAGTAAGTATAACCCGGCGTGCCGCCTGTTACCGCTACGGTAGCGGAACCTGTGGAAGCGCCGTTGCAAGCCACGTTCGTTTGGGTACCTGCCGTTGCATTCACTGCCGCAGGCTGCGTGATGGTGAAGTTTTGCGTATCGGTACAATCATTCGCATCGGTTACTGTTACGGTGTACGTGCCTGCGGCAAGTCCTGTTGCCGTTGCAGTGGTTTGAACGGGGATAGTGTTCCATGCGTAAGTATAACCCGGCGTGCCCCCTGTTACGGCTACGGTAGCAGAACCTGTAGCATCACCATTGCAGGTTACGTTGGTTTGTACGCCTGCAGTGGCATCCAGGGCGGGCGGTTCTGTAATTGTAAAGCCCTGTATCAGGGTACAGCTATTGGCGTCCGTTACGGTTACACTATAGTTGCCTGCTGCAAGTCCCGTAGCAGTAGCCGCCATACCACCTGAAGGAGACCATGAATAAGTATATGGCGCTATGCCGCCCAATGCGGTTACGGTGGCAGTGCCGCTGTTATCACCGTTGCAAAGCGGGTTTGTTTGCGATGTGGTAACGCTTATAGCGGACGGCTGGGTGATATTAAAGGTGCTGGTTGTAATACAGCCATTGGCGTCCGTTACGGTCACGGTGTAGCTCCCTGCCGAAAGTCCTGTAGCGATAGCATCCGCACCTCCTGATGGGGACCATGAATAGGTATAACCAGGCGTACCGCCGCTGACGGATACGGTAGCAGATCCGCTGGCGCCTCCGTTACAGGATACATTTTCCTGGGAGGCTGCTACTGCGGCGAGTGGGGCAGCCGGAGCGGAGATCGTAACGTTTTGGGTGGCCTCGCATCCGTTGGCATCGGTTACTGTTATGGTGTAGCTGCCAGCCGCAAGTCCTGAAGCTGAAGTGCCGGTGCCGCCAGAAGGGTACCATGAATAGGTGTATGACCCTGTTCCCCCGCTCGCCGCTACGGTGGCGGAACCATCCGAGCCTCCATGGCAGCTGACATCAGCCTGGGCGGCAACTGTAGTGGTTAGCGCAGTGGGTTGGGTAACTGTTGCGTTCACCGTGATGGTACAGCTATTGGCATCGGTGATGGTAACGGAATAGGCACCTGCTGCAAGGTCTGTTCTGTCTTCTGTAGTGATGCCGTCTCCCCAGTCAAAAGTATATGGCGATGTACCGCCTGCAGGAGTAAGGTCAATAGCGCCGTTGCTCCCTCCAAAACAAGTTACATCGGTCACGATGGTTGCTCCTGATACCGCTGCCGCCGGTTGGGTAACGGTGGCATTCACGATATTGCTACAGCTATTGGCATCGGTGATGGTAACGGAATAGGCACCTGCTGCAAGGTCTGTTCTGTCTTCTGTAGTGATGCCGTCTCCCCAGTCAAAAGTATATGGCGATGTACCGCCTGCAGGAGTAAGGTCAATAGCGCCGTTGCTCCCTCCAAAACAAGTTACATCGGTCACGATGGTTGCTCCTGATACCGCTGCCGCCGGTTGGGTAACGGTGGCATTCACGATATTGCTACAGCTATTGGCATCGGTGATGGTAACGGAATAGGCACCTGCTGCAAGGTCTGTTCTGTCTTCTGTAGTGATGCCGTCTCCCCAGTCAAAAGTATATGGCGATGTACCGCCTGCAGGAGTAAGGTCAATAGCGCCGTTGCTCCCTCCAAAACAAGTTACATCGGTCACGATGGTTGTTCCTGATACCGCTGCCGCCGGTTGGGTAACGGTGGCATTCACGATATTGCTACAGCCGTTGGCATCGGTAATGGTCACTGAATAAGCGCCTGCTGCAAGGCCCGTTCTGTCTTCCGTAGTTACACCCCCGCCCCAGTCAAAAGTATATGGCGATGTACCGCCTGCAGGAGTGAGGTTGATAGCACCGTTATTTCCTCCAAAGCAAGACACATTAGTTACCACCACGGTCCCTGATACAGCCGCTGCCGGTTGGGTAACGGTGGCGTTCACAATATTTGTACAACTATTGGCATCGGTGATGGTCACTGAATAGGTGCCTGCCGCAAGGCCTGTTCGGTCTTGTGTAGTTGCGCCGTCTCCCCAGCTGTAGGTATATGGGGCTGTACCGCCTGCAGGAGTGAGGTCAATAGCGCCGGTGGCTTCTCCAAAACAACCTACATGGGTTACCACTGTTGTCCCTGATACCGCCGCCGCCGGTTGGGTAACGGTGGCATTGACGGTATTTGTACAGCCATTAGCATCGGTGATGGTCACGGAATAAGCGCCTGCCGCAAGGCCTGTTCTGTCTTCTGCAGTTACACTGCCTCCCCAGTCAAAGGTATATGGTGATGTGCCACCTGCAGGAGTGAGGTTGATAGCACCGTTATTCCCTTCAAAACAAGACACATCGGTCACGGTGGCAGTTCCTGATAGCGGCCCCGGTTGGGTGACTATCGCGTTCACGGTGTTGGTACAGCCGTTGGCATCGGTGATGGTTACTGAATAGGCGCCCGCCGCAAGGGCCGTTCTGTTTTGTGTAGTTACACCGTCTCCCCAGCTGTAGGTATATGAGGGCGTACCGCCCGAGGGCGTGAGGTCAATAGCGCCGTTATTTCCTCCAAAGCAAGACACATTGGTTGCCACTGTTGTTCCTGATACGGCGGCCGCAGGTTGGGTAACAGTGGCATTGACGGTATTTGTGCAGCCGTTGGCATCGGTGATGGTAACAGAATAAGTACCTGTTGCAAGGCCCGTTCTGTCTTGTGTAGTTGCACCGTCTCCCCAATTGAAGGTATATGGAGATGTACCGCCTGCAGGGGTGAGGTTGATGGCGCCGTTATTCCCGCCAAAACAGGACACATTGGTTACGGTGGCAGTTCCTGATAGTGGCCCCGGTTGGGTAACTATTGCATTCACGGTATTTGTACAGCCCTTGGCATCGGTGATGACAACGGAATACGCGCCCAGTGCAAGGGCCGTTCTGTCTTGTGTTGTGATGCCGCCTCCCCAATTATAGGTATATGGTGGTGTACCGCTTGCAGGGGTAAGATCAATAGCACCGTTGGTCCCTCCAAAACAGGACACATTGGTTACGGTGGCAGTTCCTGATAGTGGCCCCGGTTGGGTAACTATTGCGTTCACGGTATTGGTACAGCCGTTGGCATCGGTGATGAGCACCGCATATGCGCCCGGCGCAAGGTTTGTTCTGTCTTGGGTAGTTACACCGCCTCCCCAGTTATAGGTATATGGCGGCGTACCGCCTCCAGGGGCAAGATCAATAGCACCGTTGCTCCCTCCAAAACAGGACACATTGGTCACAGTGGCAGTTCCTGATAGCGGCCCCGGTCGGGTAACTATTGCATTAACGGTAACGGTACAGCTGTTGTTATCAGTGATGATCACCGAATAAGCACCTGCTGCAAGACCTGTTCTGTCTTCTGTAGTCACCCCGCCTCCCCAGTTATAGGTATATGGCGGCGTACCGCCTGAAGGGGTGAGGTCGATAGCGCCGTTACTCGCTGTAAAACAAGTGGTATGGGTAACTGTTGCGGTCCCGGACAAAGGAGCGGCCGGCGCTGTAATAGTATAGTTCTTCGTTGCCTGGCAGCCAACATTGTCAGTAACGGTTACGGTATAGTTGCCCGGCGCAAGCCCTGATGCCGTGGCACCCGTTCCGCCTGATGGGAACCATGAATAAGTATAAGGGTTAATACCTCCTGATGGTGTCACCTTGGCCTGCCCGTTTGATCCGTTAAAGCACGATACATCTGTTTGAGTACCGGACGTACCAATGCTTATTACCGTAAGTGTAGCCGGACTGGAAGTTGCAGACCCCGCGCCGTTGGTAGCCACACAACGGTACTGGTATCCGTTTATGTCCGTTGTTGCGCCGGTGATGGTAAGTTTGTTTGTAGTAACATCCGAATAGTGCCCGCTATTCGACAAAGCCTGAAAACCTACACCGGTATTTAAGTACCATTGGTAAGAAGTAGCTGCGGGCGCTGTTATTGAAAATGTTGTACTATTTCCTGCGCATACAGTTCTGTTAGGCGGATGTGAGGTAACTACCGGCGAGTATAAAACAAAAGTACAGGTTGAAGGCAATCCTGCCGGAGCGGTGCCAAGTATCCAGTTTGGCATGTCCATTACTGCCGGGCGTATGTTTGCGGAAGAACCGGACGGTACCCCCGTGCAGTTGAATTTTCCTGACTGTGCCTGGATGCCACCTGTTACCGGACCTGTGTAGAATGCGGTGGTGCCTCCTACAAGACCCGGCGGCATCATTGATGCGTCAGGCCCCGCGGCCTCATCCACATTCCAGCTGGCCGTGGTGGCACCGGGCGTGTAAAAATAATTGATACCGGCAATAAGGTTCGCGCCTCCGCCTGCAACACTGCCCCCGCCGCCCTGGAAAGCAATGATCTGGTCACCCGTATTGGATAGTGAAAGCCCGCCTGGTGAGGTACCTTCGGTAAGGGTTGCCGTACCAACACGAGTGAGAGCTGACGAGGCAGGATTGTAAACATAGACGGCAAGCCCGTCAATATAAATTTCTGTACCTAGCGGAAAAGCGCTGTTGGTTATCCACTGTATGGTAGACTCGTCATTTCCCGCCGGCCACCACCCGGCGCCTGTGTAGCCTCTGTCAGTGAAGCTGATGATTGTTCCATAAGAGATATTGGTCAGCAGCACAAAAGAGAACTTGCCGGCACCGGGAGGAGACGTGGCGTCATAGCCGGTAAAAACGATATCTCCCGCCGAAAGAAATGTTTGTGCCCGGGAGGTAACAGGAAGGAACGTAGCAGCTAAAAGGAGGATGTTTATTAACATCCGGGTACGGAAGTAGAGATTTGCCATCAAAAGTAATTTGGAGTAAGCGTGATTTGCTGTCAAAAAGGCATGGTAACCAAGGAGATATGCATCGGGATCTTAGCCCGGTAGTTTGCTTACAATAATCTAAAAAAACAACATAGGTATATGATTGAAACGAGAATAAGCAGTGGTATGGAATAAGTTATGTCAAAGGTTAGAAAAATAAAATATTTAATATAATTTTTAATGCATTTTTTTTATTAACCGCGAAAAATCCAGCTGCGCTTGCAGAAGATGCCTTATTCCATCCTTTATTTAATAAATTGCCGTTTCATAACGTACACGTCTAAACAAACCACGCATAATGTTATCAAGATTTCAATTTCTCCTGTATGTATTGTTGAGTGTATGCATTACCGTACAGGCACAGACGGGAAAGAAAACCCGTCTTTTTATTATCGGCAACAGCTTTTCGGGCAATGCAGCCTATTTTCTGCCGCAGCTGGCCAAAGAGGGCGGTTATGAACTGGAGCTGGGCCGCGCCGAGCTGGGTGGCTGCTCGGTGGAACGGCACTGGAAACTGGCTGAGGCCAATGAAAAGGCCTACAAGGGCAAATCGCTGCGCGAAATGCTGTCTGACGGCACCTGGGACATTGTGACCATCCAGCAATATTCCCTGCTCTCCGGAGACCCTGATACCTACCGCCCGTATGCGCAGCGCCTGGTGGCATTGATCAAATCTCTCCAGCCGAACGCAAAGATCTACATCCACCAGATATGGGCTTACCGTAACGACGCCAAGGCCTTCGGGAAAATAAAAGGAGAGGAGCGTGCTAAAACCGATGTTGAAATGCATCAGCATGTAAGAGCCGCCTACCATCTTATTGCACAGGAACTTAACCTGGGCGTGATCCCTACGGGAGATGCCTTCCGGGCCATGGCTGCCAACAGGAAATGGGCCTACAAAAAAGATCCCGCGTATAATTTTGATGCGCCGCAGTCTCCCAACCTGCCTGACCAGACCAATTCCCTGCATGTTGGATACGGCTGGAACAAAGGCAAATTCACGTTTGATGCCAATCACGCCAACCCCGCCGGTTGTTACCTGGGCTCGCTGGTATGGTATAAAACGCTGCTGGGCGGGAATGTGAAGAAAGTGCAGTTCAAGCCTGAGAACGTATCAGACAAAATGGCAAAGCAGTTCAAAAAAGTAGTGGCTTCCCTGTAACCGGCAGGGCTGTATAAGAAAGAGGGCTGTCTCAAAAGTAATTTGATGGGCTTGAGAATCGCGTAAACGAAAGATCTTTCCATCAATACCTGAATAAAATCAGGTAAAAATTACTGTTGAGACAGCCCTTTTTGCATATCATAATTCCTGCTTTTACCTGTTCTGGGCCAGCGGGCTGCCGAATACCGTTTTCAGCAATTCTGTTACCCGCGCCGCGGGGTCTCTCCTGATCTTCTGCTCTTCCAGCCCTACCTCATGGAAAATACCGCTGATGGCCCGCTCCGTAACATATGCGGTGAGGTCTGTATTCACCGGCGTTTTGGAGAAGCGGTTATATACCGTGAACACGTCTGACCAGTATTTCGTGGCGTCTACTTTTTTCAGCGCATTGGCAATAACGGGACTGAAAGCGCTGGTGAGCGCGGCAGTGGTCTTTTGCTTGAAGTAGTTGGTGGCGGCAAAATCCCCGCCCCGCAAAATGCCGAGGGCATCTGTAATGCTCATCTGTTTGATGGCGTTCACGAAGATAGGGGCCGCGGATTTGGCTGCCTCTTCCGCGCCGCGGTTCATAGCCAGCACGGCCTTGTCTACCACGCCGCCCAGGCCAACGCTGCGCAGGGTAGACTCTACCTTTTGCGCTTCCGGCGGCATCAGTATTTTCAGCACGGCGTTCGCAAAAAAGCCGTTGGGGGCCGAAAGACGGCTGGCCGTATGCTGCGTGCCGATGGTGAGCGCTTCCCGCAGGCCGGAGGCTATCTGGAAACTGTTGGGCTGCCCGGTGGTGGTATTGGGCAGGTTGTTGATGATCTGCTGGGTGGTTTCGCAGCCCGTAAATACAAAAAGCGTGATGACGCCGGCAAGGCAAACGTGTTTCATTGTAGGGTGTATTTAATACAAATTTGTGCAAAAATTGCTGTAAATATAGCTGCCGGCGCCAGATAAATGATAAAACCAGCCAAAACAATGCGGTAATATTGCCTGATTGACTAATTTTATAGCGCCTCTTATATTGCCAACAGCAGTTAAACAACAACCAAATATCAGCATTCATGGACGCGTACAGCAGACTAACGGATGAAGAACTGTCAACCCTGCTCAGGTCTGGTGACCAGTCTGCCTTTGCACATATCTACGAACGGCACTGGCGCGTTATTTACGGGCATGTATACAAAATGCTGCTGAACGAGGAAGATGCAAAAGATGTGGTACAGGAAGTGTTCAGCGATATCTGGCTCAAACGGGAAAAAGAAGAAGGATATTCCAACATAGCCGGTTACCTCTACGTAGCCGCCCGCAACCGGGTGCTGAACCTGCTGAAGAAAAACAAGTTCCACGGCGCCTATCTTGACTCCCTGGCCCGCTTTGCCGGGGAATACAGCAATGACACGGTAGACCTGCTGCAGGAAAAAGACCTGGCGGCGGCCATTGAGCGGGAAATACGATCTCTGCCGCCGCGCATGAAAGAAGTGTTTGAACTGAGCCGGAAAGAAAACCTCACCTACAAGGAAATAGGGCAGCGCCTGGGCATCTCTGACAAAACGGTAAAAAAACAGATGCACAAGTCCTTGCAGCAGATCAGGCTCAACCTGAAAGATGGTGGTACGGTGGCCATTGTGCTGCTTGCTTACCTGCGCTGAGAATTTTTTTCTCCCGGAATACTCCCTCCCCGTTTTCCGTTTGTCTATTTATTAAATCAGCTACTACGATGGACCAGGAACAGGCGGCAAGGCTGCTGGAAAGATACAATAGTGGTACCGCAACAGCGGCAGAACGGGCTATGGTAGAGCGTTGGTACGAGTCCGAAGCGGCCGGCAGAAAACTGGGGGACGACCAGTTCTTCGAGCACCTGAACCAGCAGATCTGGCAGGGCATTGCGGCCAGAACAGGCCTGGTGCGTTCAACGCCCATACAACGCAGCCTGCGCAACTGGCGGCAACTGGCGGCTGCCGCGGCGGTGCTGCTGCTGTTATCTGGAGGCCTGCTCTTTTACCTGGCTCAGCGCCCCGCAGCTACGGTTGTTGCAGACAGGCAACCGGCCGCTATCACACCGGGCGGCAACAAAGCCATTCTCAAACTGGGAGACGGCAGCGAGATCTCCCTGACAGATGCCGCCGAGGGTGAACTGGCGCAGCAGGCGGGCGTACGCATCGTCAAAACAAAAGAAGGCCAGCTGGTGTACCAGCCGGCAGACGCGGGCGTGCAGGAAGGGAAATACAATACCATTTCCACCCCCCGCGGCGGGCAGTACCGGATAGACCTGCCAGACGGCACCAAAGTATGGCTGAACGCCGCGTCGTCTCTCGTATTCCCCGCTACCTTTGCGGGCCTCCGGGAAAGGAAAGTGGAGCTGACCGGGGAGGCCTATTTCGATGTAGCGGCCAATGAAAACAAACCATTTATGGTAACCAGCCACCAGCAAACGGTGCAGGTGCTGGGCACACAATTCAATATTAACGCCTACGCGGATGAACCAGAGGTGAAGACCACCCTGCTGCATGGGGCCGTAAAAGTGAACGGCACCTTGCTCAAACCCGGCCAGCAAGCCCTGGTGCAGGGCGGCAGCCTGCGGGTAGTACCGGTGGAGACGGCCGCGGAAACGGCCTGGAAAAACGGGGAATTTGTGTTCAACGGGCAGTCATTTGCCGCCGTTATGCGCACTATTTCCCGCTGGTACGATGTTGAGGTGGTATATGACCACACGCCGGGGGCGTTACACATCGGGGGGGAAGTATCCCGCTCGCGCAACCTGCCGGAAGTGCTGAAAATGCTGGAAGTAACAGGAGATGTTAAATTTAAAATAGAAGGGAGGACGATCACCGTGACCAAATAAGCCAGGAGGCCCCGGCCAACGCTGATGAATGAGCGCCGGTTTTATCAACTAAAATAACGCAATTGAATGTTCTCAAAAATTACCGCACATGGTAAGCGATACCGCTATGCCGTTAAATTTCCGCTTGTTATGAAGCTCTTGCTGATGCTGCTGTTTTCAACAGCCCTACAGGCCGCCGCTACCACGGGTTTTGCGCAAAGCATTACCATCAACGAAAAAAATGCGCCGCTGGAAAAGATCCTGCGGCTGATCCGGGTGCAGAGCGGCTATGATTTTATGTATGACAAAGACCTGCTCAACGCCGCCGGCAAGGTAGACCTGCAGGTGAAGAACGTTACGGTAGAGCAGGCTATGGAAAAATGCCTGGCCGGTTTGCCGCTGAGCTTTTTTATTGATAACAAAATGATCGTTATCAAAAAGAAGGAGGCGCAGCCTGCGCAGCAGCGGGCAGACAGTACTGTGAGGGGCAGGGTAACAGACCATGAAACGGGCGAAAACATTATTGGCGCGTCCATTATCGTAAAGGGCAGTAATGCCCGCGCGGTAACAGACCAGGAGGGCCGTTTCACCATTGCCGCGTCCAGGGGCGCTACCGTATCGGTGAGTTTTATCGGGTATGAAAAAAAGGAAGTGACGATAACCGGCCCCTCGCTGGAGGTATACATCCAGCCTACTTCCGCCGCTATCAGGGAAGTGGTGGTAACCGGTTATGGCGAAGTACGCCGCCGCGATCTCACCGGCGCCATCGGCTCCGTGAAAATGGCAGACTTCCAGAAAGCGCCTGTACGGTCTTTTGAGGAAGCGCTGGCGGGCCGTGTGGCCGGCGTGCAGGTCAGCTCTTCAGACGGGCAGCCGGGAGCGGACATGAAAATAGTGATCCGCGGCAATAACTCCGTTACGCAGGATAATTCGCCGCTGTACGTCATAGACGGTTTTCCTATGGAAAGCCCTGACAATAACGCCATCAATCCCGCGGAAATCACCAGCATAGAAGTGCTGAAAGATGCTTCGGCCACTGCCATTTACGGCGCCCGTGGCGCTAACGGCGTGGTGATCATCACCACCAGAAAAGGAAAGGAAGGGCCGCCGGTGATCACGTATAACGGGTATTACGGTATTCAGCAGAACCTGCGGCAGATGGAGCTGATGGCGCCCTATGAATTTGTGAAGTACCAGCTGGAGCGTGACAGTGTACTGGCCACCGCCGCGTACCTCGCCAACGGTAAAACGCTGGAAGATTACAGGAACGTGAAAGGGCTCAACCTGCAAGACGAGATATTTGGCGTGCAGCCCATGCAGAACCATTTTATCTCGATCACCGGCGGTACCAAAACCACCCGGTATGCTATTTCCGGCTCACTGCTCAACCAGGACGGCGTGATCGTCAATACCGGGTACAACCGTTACCAGGGAAGGTTCAATCTTGAGCAGGACATCAACAAGCATTTCAAGGTAGGCATCAACGCCAACCTCAGCCACCTCAACAAGTTCGGCACATCGCCGGCAACGGGCAGGGGCGCCGTGTTTTCCACCAACCTGATGTACAGCGTATGGGGCTACCGCCCTGTTTCAGGCGGTTCTTCAGACCTGCTGGAAGATGATGTGGACGACGTGGTTGACCCCCTGGGAGATTTTCGCTTCAACCCCATCACCTCTGCGGAGAACGAGCACCGCCGGCTGGTGTCTGACATCACCATGGTGAACGTTTTTGCGGAACACAACATCGGCAAGCATTTCAAGCTGCGCATAACAGGGGGCATGACGAAAGACAAGGTACGCCGCGAAGCGTTCAATAATTCCAGAACACCTTCCGGCAGCCCGAAAACACAGGCCGGCAAAAACTATGGCATCAACGGCTCGGTGAATTTTGTGGAGCGCAACAGCTACCTCAACGAGAACACCATCACCTTCAACAAACAGCTGGGCCGCTCTCACCGCATCAACGCCGTGGCAGGTTTTACGGTACAGCAATCTGACATAGCGCAGTACGGCCATGCGGCCAACCAGGTGCCCAATGAAGCGCTGGGCATAGCCGGCCTGCGGGAGGGCACGCCGGTAACGGTCAACTCCGAAGCCTCCTCTTCCGCGCTCGCTTCCTTCCTGGGCCGCGTGAACTATACGTTCCGTGATAAATACCTGCTCACCGCTTCCATGCGGGCAGACGGCTCTTCCAGGTTCTCGGACGGCAACAAATGGGGCTATTTTCCCTCCGGCTCCGTTGCCTGGCGCCTCAGTGAGGAAAATTTCATGAAGGGCCTGCGGGCCCTCTCCAATGCCAAGCTGAGACTGAGTTACGGCGTAACCGGCAACAACCGGGTAGATGATTTTGCGTACCTCAGCGCCATCACCCTGCCGGCCGCTACCGCCTACAGCTTCGACAACCAGCCGGTAAAGGCGGCTGTGCTGTCTGAGCTGGGCACCCAAAGCCTGCAATGGGAAAGCACGAGCCAGACCAACCTCGGCCTGGACCTCGGCTTTTTCAACCAACGCTTCACCCTGGAGGTAGACGCATATAAAAAAGTAACCTCCAACCTCTTGCTGGACGCCAAGGTGCCCACCTCCATGGGCTTCTCCAATGCTTTCAAGAACATCGGCAAAGTGGAGAACGCGGGGCTTGAATTTACCTTCAACGCAGACATATTGAGCGGCCGCGCTTTTACCTGGAACACCAGCTTCAATATCGCTTTCAACAAGAACAGGCTGCTCCAGCTGGCAGACAACCAAACCTCCCTGCTGTCTATCCTCTCCTGGAACCTGGACTACAGCAAGGTGCCGCTCTACATTGCGGAAATAGGCGCGCCCATTGCGCAGCTGTATGGCTACACCTGGGAAGGGAATTACCAGTACAGCGATTTTGATGAGACCAGCCCGGGCGTATACGTGCTGAAAGACAAGGTGGCCTCCTACCGCACCAACCGCGCGCTTACGCAGCCGGGAGACATCAAGTACCAGGACAGGAATAACGATGGTGTGGTGAATACCGATGACCGCACCGTGATAGGCGATCCCAACCCGGATTACCTGGGCGGGTTTTCCAATAACTTTTCCTGGAAAGGTTTTGACCTGAACGTGTTTTTTCAGTACTCCGTAGGGCAAGACGTGTTCAATGCCAACCGCATCATTTTTGAAGGCGGCGGCAGAATGCACCAGAACATGTTTGCCACCTACCTCAACCGCTGGACGCCGGATAACCAGAACAATACCTACTTCCGCACCAATGGCCTGGGCCCGGCGGATTTCGGGTATTCCTCCCGGCTGGTGGAAGACGGCTCTTACCTCCGGCTGAAAACGGTGGCGCTGGGTTACAACTTCCCGCAAAAGCTGCTGAAAAGGATACGGCTCTCCAGCCTGCGGGTATATGCTTCCGCGCAGAACCTGTTTACCTGGACCAACTATTCCGGCTTTGACCCGGAGGTGTCTGCCTTTGAGTCTGCCCTTACGCCGGGCTTCGACTACTCCGTATACCCGCGCGCAAGAACCATCACCTTCGGCCTCAACCTGACCTTATAAAAAGAATTAGCATGAAAAAGGCAACTGTATTGTTAGTTGGCATCATATTATTTTCCACGGTGTCCTGTAAAAAGTTCCTGGCCACCAAACCGCAGGATTTTTCTTCTCCCGAACAATTCTACAGCACGGAGCAGGAGCTGAATGAAGCGCTGGCCGGGGTGTACAATGCCCTGGCGCAGGATGCCACCTATGGCCTGTACCTGTCACTTTTCCTGGCGCATGGCAGCGATGAGGCGTTTTACAAGTCCACTACCTCTACGGCCAACGCCATGGCGTATGACCATAACACCGCGGATACTTACGTTAATAACGTGTGGCGCGATCTTTACATGGGCATCAACCGCGCCAACTACCTGCTGGCCAACATCGGCAAACCGGTGATGGACGAAGGCGCCCGTAACGTGATACGCGGAGAAGCGCTGTTCCTCCGCGCCTACATGTATTTCCAGCTGGTGAGCCTGTACGGGGACGTGCCGCTGCTGCTCAACCCGTCTGTAGACAGCCGCAGCACAGACAATCCCCGTACGCCTGCCAGTGAGGTGTACCGGCAGATACTGAGCGATATGACCGTGGCCAAAGACCTGGTGAACAGTTATACGGTAACAGGCAAACCTACACATGTGTCTAAAACCGCCATCATGGGGGTATTGGCAAGGGTCTGCCTGACCATGGCCGGGGAGCCGCTGAAAGACACGGAAAAATACAAGGATGCGCGCGGCTGGGCAGATAGCGTAATACAATCCGGCATACACCAGCTGAACCCTGACTACAAGCAGGTATTCATCAACGAATGCGCAGACCTGTACGACACGCAGTTCAATGAAGTGCTTTGGGAAATTGAATTTTACGGTAACAATAACAGCACGCTCAAAATGGGCAGCCGCTTTGTCAACTATGCATCCACCCTCAACCGCGATAATATTGCAGGCTATGCCTACGAGCGCATTGGCGTTACGGCCGTGCTGTACAGGATGTACCATGTAAACGACCTGCGGCGCGACTGGTGTATAGCGCCTTACAGCTTCAGGAGCAACAACGGTACCGAAGAAGTGCCCAAAGCCGCCACAGACATTTATTCCCGCAGCTGCGGCAAATGGCGGCGCAAATATGAGACCGCGCTGCCCCGCAATACGGATTACGGGCCTACCAATTTCCCGATCATCCGCTATGCCGATGTGCTGCTGATGTACGCCGAGGCAGATAACGCGGTGAACGGCGGGCCTTCCGCCAGGGCTTATGAGGCCACCAACCAGGTGAGGCGGCGGGGTTACGGCAAGCTGCTGCCCGGCGCAACCAATCCGGAAGAGGCAGACCTGGCGCCCGGTTTGGGGCAGGAAGATTTTCTGAAAGAAATGCAGCAGGAGCGCGCCCGTGAGCTGGCGTTTGAAGCGCTGAGAAAATTTGATCTCATCCGCTGGGGGATCTTTTTACCCGTGATGAAGGCCGTGGGCGCTGATATTCAGCAGGGGGCCCCCACCAACCTGCGGTACGCCACGCGCGGGTATAATAATGTATCGGAGAAACACAAGCTGCTGCCAATTCCCAGCCTGGAAATGTCGCTGAATAAGGCCATGGAGCAGAACCCTTTGTGGAAATAGATATTGGCGGGGCCGGCCATCAGCCGGCCCTTTCCCGCTAACTTGCTGCCAGCTGTGCTGCCACGGCTTCCAGCGGAGCCACGTCCACATAAAAATCAGCATGGTAGGTGTCTGTTGAAGTGCCTTTACTGAGCAGGTAATAATAGTCATGCTCCAGCGCGGCGGCCATGGCAAAGAAGCAGTTATTGTGACTGTCTTGTTCATTGCGAAGTTCCAATACCTTGCCGCCCCGGGGCATGAACAGCATATTGGTAAGCCCGGCCCCATGCAGCCCTGCCAGCACTTTCGCGGAGCGGGCCAGTTGTACCTGCTGCTCAAAAGTGTAATCTTCAAAAATGTGTACCTCAAAACCGTGGCGGGCAAATACGCCCGCCACCTGAGTTTCGTTGATGATCTTTCGTTTGGCCGCTTTGGCGCGGCTCACATAAATATTTTTACCTGCAGCATTCTGATGACCGGCGTTAAACCGGCTGCGCAGCAAGTTGATCAGCTGTGGGTTGTAATTCCCGGTTGGCGCTGCATGGGCGGGTACTATCAGCTCGCTGACCGTCAGCTTTTTATGGGGATCGTAGTGTAGCGGCGTAGCGCCCAGCATGTGGAGAGACGGTGGTACAAAAGGGACCTGCGCATAGTGTTCCGGCAGCAGCACCGGGCCGTAGAAACCTGACTGTTCAGCCGCCATTAGTCGCGGAAGGGCATCAGAGAACCAGTGAAAATATTCCCGGCTCCACTCGTCCGTTATCCAGATAGCCTCTGCAAGTTGTTTGCCGGGCAAAGGCAGCATCAGCAGCTTTTTGAACAGCCGCCTGGCGGGTACAGGGCGTATATGTGAAAAACTAATATGGAACCGCCGCTGGTGCGGGTCAAAAATGCTGCCTTTCAGCACCTGTGCATTGCGCAACCGGTATGTGACGGGTGGCTGCGCTTCAAAGCCAAGGGCTGGCTCAAACAGGTGAGCGTCTGTTTCCCGGATGTTTACGGGAAGTCTTTTTTGCATGGTTTACCGTTCGTGATATTTCACGTGCTCTACGGCAATTGCTTCATGCTACAGGCCGCTAAAATAAAAAATATTCTGGTAATCGGGCTGGGCCCGCATCATCCCCTCACCACCGCGGCATACATCACGCCGCCGTACCGGGAATCATAGTTGCCCAGCCGCGCTACGTCCGCGTACCCCAATTGCTCCGCCAGTTTTCCCAGCCGGGAAAAAGAAACAGGGTGGGGCACCCATACGGGCACCGGTACTTCGGTATCATACTCCACTACTACAAAGAGCGGGCGCTGCCTGAAAAACGGGGCGGTTTTGCGAAGCAGGGCGGCAGGGTCTGCCACGTAGTGAAGGGCATTGGCCATGAGTATGCCGTCCAGGCCTTCCAGCGGAAGTTCATCCAGTACAAAGTCCGCTTTAAGCGGTACAATTTCTACCGGGCCTTTTTCCGGGGGCATGGCAATGTTATCTACCGCAAATATGCGGCTGCCCGGCGCCAGCAGGCTGCCCAGGGCATGGGTAAAAAGCAGCTCGCCGCTGCCGAGATCGGCCCAGTGCTGTGGGTGCGGTTGCTCAAGATGGGCGGGTTTGAGCAGGGAAATAGCGTCTGTCAGTTTCATCTCGGTTAAAAGGTAAGACAATTCTGCCTTTTTTGCCTGCACCTGTGGAGAACTGCCGCCGGTCAGCCCGCTACCGGCTGACGGTGGTGTTTTACCAGGTGCCCGATCAGGTCTGGTATAATAAGCCCTGTTTGCATCCCAAACGCGGCGGCAACACTGTTCAGCGTTTCCCGGAAGTGATAACCCACCGAGCCCACGCAGTTGAAAGCATACTCCCGGTAACCGGGGTAGCAGCTGACCAGGTTGGTGAAGAACTCGGAAAAAGCGCCGCGTAGTACCGCCTGTGCATAAGCCTCATCTATGTCAGGCAGGGAAAGGAACCTGGTGAAACCGGCGCAGTAGCGGTTGGGCAATGGTTCTTTGTATACCTGGTGCATAATGGTTGCTTCACTCAACCCGTAAGTGCTCTCAAACAATTGCCGCACATGGCCCGGCATTTTATGGCGAAGGAAATCTGACAATATTTTTTTGCCGATGGCCGCACCGCTCCCTTCATCGCCCAGCATAAACCCGAGGGAGTCTATGTTCATTGATATCTGGCGCCCGTTGTACAGGCAGGTATTGGTGCCGGTACCCAGTATGGCGGCAAAGCCGGGCGAGTTGCCCAGCAGGCCGCGCGCGGCGGCCAAGAGGTCAACCTCCGCGGAAACGTGCGCGGCGTGTGTAAATACCTGGCGCAGCGCAGCTTCCATATCCAGCTCCTTGCCGTCCTGGCAGCCCGCGCCATAAAAATATACCCGCGAAACGGCGTTGATATCGACCTCGGCGGGAAAGCTGGCCCTGATGGAGCCGGCTGCGTAATCTGTGGATACAAAGAAAGGATTATACCCTTCCGTATTGAAATAGTTTTCTTCTCCCGCTTCATTCACAAGGCACCACGCTGTTTTGGTGGAGCCGCTGTCTGCGATCAGTAACATGTATGTTTTTTATAGGTTTGACAGTTCTTTTTTCCGCCCTATCAAATGCCCTTTTATAGCAAAGAGCCCGATCACGATGTAACAGGGCACTACCAGCCAGTAGGCCTGCTGTTCATTGAAGGCATCCGCCAGCTTGCCATAGGCCAGCGGCAGCACCGCGCCACCGCTGATGGCCATTACCAGCAATGAGGCGCCGGCGTTGGTGAACCGGCCCAGGCCGTGTATGGAAAGCGGCCATATGGCCGGGTACATCAGCGAATTGGCCAGCCCCAGCAGGGCAATGAACAATACAGACGTGTAGCCGGTCGTAAAAATGGCGGCCAGCGAAAACACAATGCCCAGCAGCGCGGAGTATTTCAACGCCGCCTGCTGGCTCAGGTAGCGCGGTATCAGTACAATACCGGCCAGGTAGCCGCCCAGCATGGCCAGCAACGTAAAAGACGTAAAGAAGCGGGCGGTAGACAGCCTGATGCCCTGGTACGCGCCATAGCTGATAATGGTATTGCCCGCAATTACTTCCACGCCCACGTACAAGAACAGCGTGAATACGCCCAGCAGCAGATAGGGGAACTGGAAAACGCTGCCTTTTTCAGCATTGTCTCTGGCCGTTGAGGCTGTTCCCGCGTCTTCCCGTACTGTGTTGTGCCCGCCTGCGCTGCTTTGTTGCGCAGGCATATTGTTTTCCTCCACGTCTTCTTCCGGCGAAATTTCCGGCAGGGGAGAGCGGTAAATGAGCGCTGCCAGCACCAGCAGCAGCGCTGTGATCACGATATAAGGTATGATCACTTTCTGCGCCAGCCCGTTGAGCGCGGCGGTTTTTTGCGCCTCGGTCATCCGTTGCAGGTCTGCCACCAGCCCGTCCGCATCGCTCAGTATAACGGCGCCGAGTATCAGCGGGGCCACAATACCGGCTACACCATTGCAAATGCCCATGATGCTCATTCTGCGCGCCGCGCTTTCTACCGGCCCCAGTATGGTAACGTACGGGTTGGACGCGGTTTGCAGCACGGCCAGCCCCGCGCCCTGCACAAAAAGCCCTGTTAGAAAAATGATGTACTGGCGGTACATGGCCGCCGGCACAAACAGCAGGGAGCCGGCGGCTACCAGCAGCAGCCCGGCAGACATCCCTTTTTTGTATCCCGTTATTTTCAGCAGCCAGCCTGAAGGGGCGGCCATTACAAAGTACGAAATATAAAAAGCAAATGCCACCAGGTAAGACTGGAAACTGTTCAGCTCGCAGGCTATCTGCAGGTAGGGGATGAGCACCGAGCTGAGCCAGGTCACGAACCCGAAAATGAAAAATAGTGCGCCGATGATAATAAGCGGATGCAGCCTGGCGGGCGCAGCGCCGGTAATGGTGGCGGAAGAAGATGGCATAGCGGTTAGCGGTTTTTACGGCGGATGTTGTCCAGCACGGTTTCGTAAACATCAATTGGGAACTGGGAGGGTTGCCCGTACCAGAAGAAGGAGTCCAACCCTTCGTAAGTATTTTCCTTCATATGGCGCGAGGTGGGCAGATAACTGGCCACGTCGTTGCAGTACCCGGCCACGCTCACAAGGCTGCCGGGGTACAGGGCTTTGATGCCGCTGCTGTACTCCGTCACAACCTCACGGGAAAGCCCTACCAGTTTCCAGTTGCCGATGTTGATGGTTTGCACGTATACCGGCATGGTGGCCGGCATGGTGTTGGTGTTGTAATACTGAAGCATCATGTTGGCCCAGCGCACGTTACGGTCCGGCACCATTTGCCCGGCGCCTGTCGCATTGCTTTCGTGCATGGCCTGCACGGCTTCCCTGGCCATGGGCCGGGTGGGGAAAACAACGCTGTCCGTAAAGCAGGTAATAGCCCCTTTAATGGGCGTCATGCTGCCGGTCATCACTTCCTGCACGTTGGCGGCCAGGGCGTTGCCGGTGTTGGTGTGGTTGGCGTCTTGCGGATTAATGTCTCCCGCGCAGCCCTGTATAAAAACAGCGTGGCTGATGTTGTTGTTCCCTTCCAGCGCGGCGCGCGCCACGGCGGGGTAGTTGGCGCTGAGCGTAACACCCTCCCGGCCGCTGGCATTAAATACCGGGTGGCAGCCGGTGAGGAAGAGCACGGTCTTTTGCCCGTTGTCTTTCCGCACGGCGGTGATCACGTCCACGTCATTGTCATATGGCTCGGGCGCTGTGCTCAGGCAGCGGTTGCGGCCAATAGCGGTTTTGCCGCGGCCAAAATACAGGTCTGACGGCGCAAGGTTGCGGATGGCATTGCCCACTGCACGTACAATGGCGGGTTTCACCACGGCGTAGAGATAGCTGCTGTCTGGTTGCTGGCAGGGCGGGTGCCAGGTGATGTAGGGCTGGGCCACCGGCGCAAAGTGGGTGTGCGAGGCATTGAGCATCACGGCCTGGGGCGGAACACGGTATTTTTTGCTGATCTCCCGTTTCACCTCCCCGGCAAATGCATGGTCAAAACCGCAAACATCCAGCCCCACTACTACCACGCGCTGTTTGCCTGCCGACACGGCCAGGGCGGACGCGCTCATGTTGCCGTCGCTGTTGTGTTTGGCCCTGAAGATGTTGCCCGCCGCATCGCAGCCGTACAGGGTATTTCCCGCCACCGCAATGTGCCGCAGCTTCACATCGTACGTAATGCCGTTGTGGCGGGCCATGCGCAGCCAGTTATCGCCTTTGGCGGGGTTGCAGCGGTAGATGTTGTCGTCTGCCGTGAGGGCGTACAGTTCGTTGTTGTAGGCGGCAAGACTGATAATGTTTGCCGGGGCCTGCATGGTTTGCCAGCGCTGACCCAATGTGCTTACATCAGCAAACTGCAACCCCGCAGGAGTGGCCGCGTATATGGTGCCGTGCAGTACCGTGATAGCTGTGGCGTTGGGCGCGGTGCCCTTTTTAATCCAGTTTGCGGGAAAAGAGCTTTCCGGTAACCGGGAAGTATTGCCGGCCGCCCGCTTTTGTTTTTTTAGCGTTTTGTTTGCAGAATGGCTTTCCAGTAATTCTCCCTCTTTATTCAGCGCGTACAGCGTATTCCCTTCAGCCGCCAGCAGCTTCACACCGGCAGCGCCGCCCGCCGCTTGCCAGGCGGGTGCGTTGCTGCCGGCTGCCGCTGAAAGTAATGTATGGTTGTTGGAAATGATGAGCTTGCCGCCGGCGCCTGTAAATGCGGTGTAACCGGGGGCGGCTTCGCCTGCCTTGATCCAGTCAAGACTGAAACGCCCTTCTACCGGCGCGCCGTAGCCTGCCAGCGTTAGTGAAAAAGGCCATGCCTGCGGCTCGGTGCTTTCGCGTGCAAAGCCTGCCCTGTACTGCTGCGCCTGGCCGGGCAGGCAGCAGTGCAGGAGCAGGAACATGCAGGTAATGTATCCGGAAAACTTCATGTGTTGTTGTTTTTGAAAGATCAAAGTTTGGCGAGGGCTTTTGCGTTCTTCTGGATCTTGCGGATAGCTGCCGCAATCTGTTCCATATCCGCGCGGCTGCCCAGGAGCATGGTCTGGAAGAGCCATACGGCCTGTTCGCCGCACAGTTTGTCGTTTTGCGGGCAATGGTTCTTTTCCAGCCACTGGTTCATGGTTTTTTCACCATAGATCTTCAGGTAATGTTTGTTCTTTGCCAGTCCCGTTACATACTCGTTGCGGTTCATCTGCCCATATCCTTCGGAGCAGGGCACGCCTTCCGCCTGCAACGCTTTCAGGAACGTTTCCCGGCTAAGGCCGTCAAAATGCCGGCTGTCATACCGGAACATATAGAGGTGGAATGCGCTCATGGTAGTGCCTTCATACAGTTTGGCGGGATAGATACCCTTGATCTCTTTCAGCATGGAGCTGAGGTATGCGGCATTTTCAGCCCTGCGTTTAGCCTGTGCCTGCAGCCGCGTCATCTGCGCCAGCAGCAGGTTGCCCTGGAACTCGGTGAGGCGGAGGTTGGTGGCGCGGGTGCCGGTACCGGTGCCGTAAGAGGTGGTGGTGCCGCCCTGGCCCTGGTTGTGGAACGTGTAACAGGTGCGGGCAAAATCAGCATCGTTAGTGGTGATGGCGCCGCCTTCCGCACAGTTCAGGTTCTTGGAAGCCTGGAAGCTGAAGGCGCCGGCAAGGCCCAGTGTACCTACCTTTTTGCCTTTCCATTCCGCCAGATGCGCCTGGCACGCGTCTTCGATCAGGGGAATGCCGGTTTTCTGCGCAATGGCCAGCAGCTTGTCCAGGTTGGCGGGAGAACCGCCGATGTGTACCGGCATAATGATCTTGGTCTGCGGCGTAATGGCGGCTTCCACTTTGTTGGCATCTATCTGGAAACTTTCAATGTCTGTATCTACCAGCACCGGCAGGGCATAGTTGAGCACTACCACGTTGTAGGTGGCAATAAAGGTGTATACGGGAATGATCACTTCATCTCCGGGGCCAATGTCTTTGGCGCCCAGAATGGTGTACAGGGCGCTGGTGCCGCTGGATACGCCCAGGCTGTGTTTTGCGCCCAGCATTTTGGCGTATTCCGTTTCGAAAGTAGATACTACATTACCGCCCAACCGGCCCCAGGTGCCGCTTTTCAGTACGTCGGTAATGGCTTTTTCTTCCGTTTTGTCAAACAGCGGCCAGCCGGGGAAACCGCCGGGGTGGGCCTTGGGGCCGCCCAGCAGGGCCGGTTTGCCGTTGTCTGCGGCGTGGGCAATGTGGGGGAGGCCTAATACCATGCCTGCGCCGGCAATGGCCATGTTGCTGATGAATTGCCTGCGTGGCAGATTATTTTTTGTCATGGTAAGATGTTTATCGTGTTGACGAAATGTTTTTTATGGTGTTTTATGCGTGCCGTTGAGCGCCGTCATGGCTTTCTTTACACTGCCATGCTCCAGCAGGATGGCCTTTGCTTTTTCATAACCGGCAATGCCTGATTTTTGCATGAGCATTTTCACCGCCCTGTCCGTGATCTTGTCATTGATGAGCTTTACGTTCACCATGCTGTTGCCTTCCACGCGGCCCAGCTGTATCATCACGGTGGTGGAGATCATGTCGAACAGCATCTTCTGCGCCGTGCCGCATTTCATGCGGGTGCTGCCGGTAATGAACTCGGGACCGGTGATCACTTCTACCGGCAGGTCTGCCGCGGCGGCAATGTCGGAATCAGGGTTGCTGACAATGCAGCCGGTGGTGACGCCCAGCCTGCGGCATTCTTTCAGCCCTGCCAGAACAAAAGGCGTAGAGCCGCTGGCGGAAATGCCGATCACAATATCACGGGCGGTCAGCTGCTCGCGGTGCAGCTTGTCAAGCGCTTCGTTCACATCGTCTTCCTTCTCTTCCGGCGCTTCCGCCAGGTGTTCCACGCCGCCGGCCAGTATTACGTTCACCACGCCTTTGGGAATACCGTAAGTGGTAGGCAGCTCAAGGGCGTCCAGTACGGAAAGGCGCCCTCCGCTGCCCGCGCCCATGTAATACATGCGCCCGCCGCTCTTCAGTTTTTCAACAATGGTCGTGATCAAACGGCTGACCTGCGGGAGCGCCTTTTGAATGGCGCCCGCCACCGTGGCGTCCTCGTTATTGATAAGGGTTACCAGGTCTTCCACCGATCTGGTTTCCAGGTGGTCATACCTGGAGGGTTGTTCAGTAATGCGCGTCATATGAATAATTGATTTTTCTGCTTTAATTCTTTTTCAGTGCCCACAAACCCGCGGGGTTGAACTGGTAGCGCCAGAGGTCGCCGTTGCTGTCAAGCGCCAGCAGGTCAGTGCCCGCCGTGATCACTTGTACGTACATGTCCCATCCGGTGCCTGCCAGGCGGCGGCTGCCGAAGGCGCCGTCTTCTGAAAGCGGGTATTGCCACATGTTGCCGTTGGCCTCAATGGCCATCAGGGAATTTTCGTAGGCAAAGATGTTCACAAAGCCGCCCCATCCGCTGCCTATGCCGCTGATGTTCCCGAAGTCGAAATTACCGTCCGCGTCCAGCGGGTATTTGGTCATGCTGCCGTTGGCGTCTATACCCAGCAGCAGGCCTTTATAGGGCACTATCTTTTGCGCCCCGCTCCAGCCCCAGCCAACCGTTCTGCCGCCGGCTATCTCGCCTGCCGCGTTGATGGGGTACTGGGCCAGGTCTCCTCCGCCGGTGGCATACCGGCCAATGAGGCGGTTGCCGCCATAGAAAAAGATGATATTGAAAATGTTCCAGCCCTGGCCAACAGTAGCGGGCGCGGCTGTAAACAACCCGGTTTGCGCATCTGGCGTATACAGCAGCATGTTACCGCTGGCAGGGTCTTTCAGGATGAATTTTTCACCGAAGCTGATCAGGAAAGTGCCGGCGTCTGCGCCCAGCGATGCGACTTTTTCACGCGGCACTTCACCCGGCATGTACCCGCCGGTCACCACAAAATAGCCGGTGCTCAGCGAAGCGTTCACGGTACCTGTTTTGCCGGGCTGGGACAGGGTAACGGGCAGCAGGTAGCTGACAAACGGCTCCAAAAAGCCTTTGGTATGCACTACCAGCGGCTGCGGGCCGGTGGTGAGCTGCCCCGCGGGTATGTTAACGGAAGGGGTGGCAATGCTGTAGCTGCCTTCCGGCATCACCGGGTAGCTGGTGCCGTGGGCCTGGTTGAAGGCGGTAGCCGCCGCGGGATCTACTGCAAAGGTAACCGGTAGGTCTGCCGTGGGGCGTGCAATGCCGCCGAAGTAAGCGGAAAAGCTGATGGTGTCGGGCACGTCCGTAATGGTCACGGAGATGGGCAGGGGCCCTCTGGCGGCTTGCGGCATGTACAGCAGGGAATATTTTTCCGTACCGGGAACGTCCGTTTTCACCGGCACTTCTTTTGAACAGGCCAGCAGCAATAATGTGCAGGCAACTGGTATAATGAGTTTGCGCATAGTGTTCAGTTTTTACCACCCCGGATTCTGGATCAGGGCGGGAGCTTTATCTATTTCAGATTGCGGAATGGGAAAGAGGTAATGCTTCGGCGCCTGGAACACCCTGGTTTCCACCAGCGTGCGTTTGTAAAAAGCATTGTCCTGCAGGCTGCTGCCGGCGCTGATGTTCATACCGTATACCGGGCCGTTGTCTGTTTGCGGCGCTATCTTCCAGCGGTGGCAATCAAAGTACCGGTAAGATTCGTAGGCCAGCTCCACTCTTCTTTCCTGCCAGATGCGGGCGCGCATGGCGTCTTTGCCGAGGCCCTGCGGCAGCTTGGGCATACCGGCGCGGGTGCGGATGGCGTCTATATACTCGTATACTTCCGCCGTGGGGCCCTGGGCTTCGTTCAGGGCTTCCGCATAATCCAGGTAGAGGGCGCCGAGGCGGAAAAACGGCCAGGTGCCCAGCAGAAAGCGGCCCTGTGAAATGTTGGCGGCCGGGTTCACGAATTTTTTCAACAGGTAACCGGTGGTGTTATAGTCTCGCCCGGCGTTGCCGCGGCCGTCTGCGCCGCTCTGCCAGAACTCCATCTGCCGGTCTACAAAATAGGCGCCGTTAAAATTGATAGTGGCATAAAAACGCGGGTCGCGGCCCACGTACATGTTGCTCACCCCGGCCAGCCATCTTTTGTCTGGCCCGTCTGCAGCGGCATACCCGCTTTCCTGGTAGCCGGAGGCGGCGTTGATGATGGGCGTGCCGTCTGGCTGGTACCCGGTGATGGGCGCCATGCCGTTGGCCATTTCATAAGCGTCTACCTGTACCTGTGTTGGATTGTAGCCGTTCCAGCCGCCAAGGCTGCCGGGAAAGGCGCATTTTTCCATCCAGCCGGTCACACCTGCGTTGTAGGCAAACAACACTTCGTTGTTGTGGTTGTCAAGGAACATTTGCTGGTAGTTCTCTACAGGGTTGGTGTACCGTTTGTAAAGCGCGTACCCGGCCGCTTCGCATTTGTCTATGCAGTCTTTGGCCGCCGTGGCCGCCTGTTCCCAATAGGAAGCATCATATTGCTGGGGGAACAATTTGTTACCGTCCCTGTCCGCAAAGCTCACATAATCCGGGTTGCCGTTAAACAGCGGGCTGGCGCGGTAGAGCAGCATGCGCGCCTTCAGCGCCAGTGCGGCCGCGGCGGTGGCCCTGCCGTAGTCACGGTCAGATGTGAGTTTGACGGGCAGTTTGGGTATGGCAAGGTCGCATTCGCTGGCAATGAATTGAACGCAGCTATCCAGCGTTGTTCTGCGCAGTTTGGTGAAATCGTCCGCTACGCCGGCGGGCGCGTTCATGATGGGCACGCCGCCGTAAATGCGCACCAGCCTGAAGTGGTAATAGGCGCGCAGGAAAATGGCCTCACCTATCCACCGCTGCTTGTCCGCTTCGGAAAAGGTAGCGTCTACCGGTGTTTTGTCTATGTTGGCCAGGAAGATGTTAGCCTTGCGGATACCTTCGTACATGTTCTTCCACAATTGGGCATCTACATTATACGCATTCCACGAGCCTTTGTTCATCAGTTTCTCAAACTTCTCCGGCCAGGGGATGTTCATCTCATCAGCCGCTATCACGTATGGGTTGGGCGATGTGCCCAGGTAGTCCGTAAAGTAGTATTCATTGCCCATGGAGGCGTACGCGTCTGTGAGGAACGCTTCCGCGTAAGCCCTTTTCTGGAAGGCTTCTTCAATGGTGATGGACTCGTCAGGCTGCTTGTCCAGGAAGCCCTTTTTACAGGCGGCGCCCGCAAGCAGCAGTATGGTGATCAAATATGGAATATGTTTCATCATGCTGATTTTTGGCTATTTGAAATCTATTTGCAGGCCTACGTTGACCGTCCGCTGCAGCGGGTAGGAGCCGGTACCGTCGTTAGACTCCGGGTCCATGAACTTGATATAGTCCCACGTATGCAGGTTCATGCCATTCACAAAAAAACGCAGGCTGCGCAGTCCCACCCGGTTGTTGAAGCGCTCGGGCATGTTATAGCCGATCTCGGCATTGCGGAAGCGCAGGTAGTTGCCGTTGCGCATCCAGAAATTGGAAGTAGTGTAGTTGTTCGGGTTGTTGCCCACGTCAATGGCCGGGTATTTGGCATTGAGGTTGCCCGGCGTCCAGCGGTTGTCATAATATTCGCGCAGCACGTTGTTTACGCCGAGGCCGTCTGCAAAGGCGTACATGGAAGTGCCGGTGATGAGCAGGCTGGTATTGGCCGCGCCGGTAAAGTATATGCTCAGGTCAAAGCCTTTGTAGGCCAGGGTGCCGCCAAACCCGAAGGTCATTTCCGGCAGGCGCGGGTTGCCGATGGGGAGGCGGTCGTAAGAGTCTATTACACCGTCTGCGTTGATGTCCCGGTACTTGATGTCTCCGGGGCGCGGCGTGGCAAAGGTCTGCCGGGGACTGTGGTCAATGTCTGCCTGGTCTTTGAACAACCCGTCAGACACGAGAGACACTACCTGCCCCAGCCGCAGCCCGCGCGTTTGCATATAGGGATAGAGCGGGTTGGGCGTGGCGTCTTCCAGTACTTTGTTGCGGGCAAAGGTGTAGTTGCCGCGGAAGGTATAGAACAGGCCGCTTTGTGTGGTGTGCCTTATTTCCAGCAAAGCGTCTATGCCTTTGTTCTCAATAATGCCGAGGTTGCCGTAGGGGATAGACCAGGGGTAGAAACCGGTAATGGAGGGCACGGTTTTCTGCTGTAGCAGAATGCCGCGGCGGTTTTCGGAAAAGGCGTCTACCTGCAGCGTGATGCGGTCATTCAGGAAACCGAGGTCCAGGCCGATGTTGGCCTTGCGGGCTTTCTCCCAGCTTACGTCAGGGTTGCCGATCTGGTTCTCTTCCATGCCGCGGTAGGTTTGCTGGTCAAGCCCGAAGCGGTAATTCTGGCCGTTCAGCAGGGTGGTGGTCAGGAAGAGGAAGCGGGCGCCGCCAATCTGGTCATTGCCTACCAGGCCGTAAGAACCGCGCAGTTTCAGATTGGAAACGGCGTTCACGTTCCAGAACTGTTCGTTGCTCACTATCCAGCCGGCGGAAAAGGCCGGGAAGAAGCCGAAGCGTTTGCCTTTGGGAAAGTTCTCGGAGCCGTTGTAGCCCATGTTCACTTCCGCCAGGTAGCGGTTGTTGTAAGCATAGGTAACCCTGGCCGCCAGGCCCTGCCGGCGGAAGGGCAGGTTGGCGAGAGAGGAGCCGGCGGTAAGGGCTACGTAATCGCGCTGGTTGTATAACAGCATGCCGGTGATGGCATGGTCGTTAAAAGACCGTTCATAGTTGACCTGTGCTTCCATGTAAATGGCGCGGTCGCTGGAAGAGCCGATGCTGTAAGCCAGCGGCTGCTCTTCGCGGTAAGGGGTGCTATACTTGTCACTGCCGTCAGGGTTTTTGCCTTCATACCTTTTTACGAGGAATGCCTTGTGGCGTACGTTGCTGACGGAAGCGTTGCGGTCATAGGAAAAGAGGCCGCGTACGGAGAGGCCTTCTGTAACCAGTGAGGAGAGGTCCCACCGCAGGCCGAAAGTACTTTGCAGGGTGCTGTTATCTTGCGTGGTATACCCGCTTTGCGTTACCCTGGCCCAGGGGTTCCAGCCTACATAAGTGGAGGAGCCGCCGGGTGTGCCATCGGGGTTGCGGATGGGGTAGGCAATGGGGGAGATCACTTTCATGGCGCTGAAAATATCGCCGGCGGCAAAGCCGGGATAGTTGCCGTTCTGGATAATAGCGCCCAGCCCCAGTTGCATCAGGAGGGTTTTGGAAAGATTGACATCTACGTTGCTGCGGAAGTTGTACCGCTTGATGGTGGCGTTGGTGCTGTATTCGTTGGCGGCGTCTTGTTTGTACAACCCGTCCTGCAGGGTGAAGCCTACGTTGGTATAATATTTTATGATATCCGTACCGCCCGTAACGCTCAGGTTGTTGATCGTCTGCCAGGTATTGCGTTTGAGCACGGCATTGGTCCAGTCTGAATTGGGGTAGAGGTAGGGATCAGAACCGGTGCGGTATTTTTCCAGCTCTTCCTCGCTCCAGCGCGGTTGTTCATTATTGTATATCCGGGCTTCGTTCATGAGGCCCGCATATTCGCCGGCATTAATATACTCCGGCAACCGGAGTGCCTGCAGCGATGCTGTTTCTGTACGGAAGGTTACATGCGGTTTGCCGGTGGTGCCGCGGCGCGTATTGATAAGAATTACCCCGTTGGCGCCTCTTACGCCGTACACCGCCGTAGCGGAAGCATCTTTCAGGATGGTGAAGCTCTCCACCTCCTGCGCGTTGATCTGGTTCATATTACGCTCCACGCCATCTATCAGTATCAGCGGGGCGTTATTCCCGAAGGTGGCCAAGCCGCGTATTACCACCTGCGCGGCGTCATAACCCGGTTCACCGGAGCTTTGCCGGGTAATAATACCCGGCAGCTTGCCCGCAATGGCATTGGAAATGGCCGGGGTAGCCACTTTGGCAATTTCCCGCGTGGAAATAGTGTTCACCGCGCCTGTGACCGACACTTTCTTCTGCCTGCCAAAACCTACTACCACCACCTCATTCAGCTTGTCTGTAGCGGACGCCATGTCAATGATCACAATTTTGTTGCCGGCTACGGGAAACTCCCGCGTGTTGTAGCCTACATAAGTTAATACCAGTGTGGCCCGCGGCGGAACGCGCAGCTGGAACACCCCCTGGATGTCTGTTACCGCACGGGCCGTACCGTCCTTTTCGGTGACGGATACCCCGGCCAGCCTTACGCCGGCCTCATTCAGCACAGTGCCCGCTACCAGTATCCTGGCGGTATCTGCCTGTGCATAGGCCCTGCCGTGGAATGACATGCAAAGCAGCGCGGCAAGAAAGTACAGGACATAAAAAGCCCTGCCGGTTTCTGCATGAGTTTGAAATTTCTTCATAAATCATCTTGGTTGAAACTGGTCAATAAAATTGCGTATTCACGAATCGTAAATGCGCAGTATTAGGATGTTGAAGGGTGGATCGTCTGCATTGAAAGACCGTTTAGGTGTAAAAATTACCTTTCCAAGATAAAACAATTATGCGCATATATGCAAATTAAAAACGCAAAAAAACTCATTTATGCAGATTTTTGCCTGTTTTATATTACTTTGGGGCCTGTTTACAGTTAATTTAATAGTATGTTGAAAGAGGAAAGGCATAAAATGATCATGCGGGAGGTAAATCTGCACAACAAAGTGTTGTCCGCAGACCTGAGCCGGCTGCTGAACGTGTCTGAAGATACCATCCGCCGCGATTTCAAGGAGCTGATAGAGGCCGGCAGGATATTGAAGGTACATGGCGGAGCGGTAAGCCCTTCGTTCCACTTTCCCCATAACCTGCAGAGTGACGTGTATGCCCGCGAAGCCAAGCAGGCCATTGCCGAGAAAACCAAAAAGCTGCTGAAGAAGGATATGACGGTGCTGATAGAAGGCGGCACCACCATTACGGAGCTGGCCAAAGCTATTTCCAACGACCTGCGCGCCACTTTTTTTGTATTGAGCCCCCAGGTATCCATTGCCTTGTCTGACCACGAAAAGCTGGACGTGATCAGCATCGGCGGCAAACTCTCCAAAAACTCCAACGTACATACCGGCGCCAGTGTGATCAACCAGCTGGCAGACATCAAAACAGACCTGTGCATCATTGGCGCCAACGGTTTTTCCGTGGCAGACGGGCTGACGGACAGCGATTGGGAAATAGTGCAGATCATCAAGGCCATGATGCGCTCTTCCCAGAAAGTGGCCGTGCTCAGCATCTCCGAAAAACTAAACACCACCCAGCGCCTCAAGGTATGTGACCTGCAGGCCATAGACTACCTTATTACGGAGCTGCCGCCAGACGATCCGTTCCTGGCGGCATACCGGGGGAGCGTGGAGTTGCTGTAGCGCCAATTTTTTGATATATATCAAGAATGTTTAGGAAAGGAGCCCTTAAATTTACGGGTAAACCAAGACAACCTCCGTTATGTACCGGATCATACCCCCGCCCCCCGGCCCGAATACCCGGTGTACCACCCTTGAACCGCCGCATGCAGATAACCTGCTGCTGCCATATGAATATGCAGACCGCCTGGAAGACGATTTCGGCAGTATTACCTACCAATGGGTCAATGGGGCCGGGTTCAAAATTTTCTTCTCTGTACTCGACTTGTCAACACCACAGGAATTGATGCTGAAGGTGGATGCGCAGTCTATATCACTCATGCATATGATGATCGGCTCCTGCTCTTTTTTATCAGAGAATGAAGAAGAAAGGCAACTGAAGGAAGATGGGTACGCGCTTTTTCATATCCCTAAGGGTTGCCACTCCCTGAAGTTTCCTGCGGGAAAGCATGTGTTAGCCCAAATAGATATTGAGGCCGCAGTTGTAGAGCGGCTTTCCTGTTCCTGTTTTGCGGTGTTCGATGTATGGGAACGGTATGAAGAAAAGGAAGACCGCCTGTACGCGTCCTGCATCATCACCATGAGCAACCGCCTGGTGGAAATGCTTATACGCCTGTTATACAACCAGGCCGATGAAAGCATCCGCGATCTTAATCAGCAGGCAAGAGTACTGGATATACTGGCAATGTACGCGGAAGACGCAGCGGGTATTTATGATGAAGACAACCGGCCCGCACCGGGAGGGTTCAGTTTTTCACGGGAGGATACAATTGCGGTGCGCAGGGCCAGGGAGCTGCAGGCGCAAATGGCCGGTGAGGAATTATCCCTGAAAGACATTGCGCGTATGGTCAACATGCACGTAAAAAAGTTGCAGGCGGGGTTCAAGATGCTGTTCGGACAGAGCGTAGGAGAGCTGACCACGCTTGAAAGGATAGAAAAGGCCAAGCGCCTGCTGTCAGGAACGGAACTTTCGGTTACAGACATAGCCTACGAAACCGGCTATTGCAATGCATCCGCATTCATCAGGGCATTCAGGCGGCTGGTGGGCGTTACGCCTGCGGCTTACAGAAAATAAGCGCCGGAGTACATGTACCTCCGGCGCTGAACATTCCCGATGCTTACAATACTGTTTCTTCTTCCGTTACATTTCCCGGCAGGTCATTGACCTGTACCTTCACCTTTCCACCGGCGGCCGCTCCGTTGGATGTGGTGGCGGTATACAGCCAGATGTCCTTTTCTCCCGGAACAGGTACGGCCTGCCCTTCCTCCACCAGGTTGCCTGCGGCATTGGTGATGGTCACATGCACAGCCTGTACCCGGAAGTCGTCTGTGGCATGTATGCGGATCGTGTCTCCCGGAGAGCCGGTGTAATTGACCGCATCTGTTTCCCTGATGACTGGTGGTGTGAAATGGTCTGCGATGGCCTTGTTGAAAGCAGATACGCCGGGATCCGCGGCTTTTTTGTAAGCTGCCTTCAACGCAGGATTGCCGAGGACGATCTTAGCATAACGAGAAGCCTGCTGAAATCGGCTCCTGATGCCCACCTGCTCCTCCGTCGGGTTATCCGGCCGCCAGGCCGGGGGCTTGCTGATCACGGTTTTACCCGCGCGCTGGCGAAATACCAGCTCGTTGCCCAGGGCGCCGCTTGCGCCCCTCATAATACTGTTGTAATCTTGTTTCATACATTTTGTTTTTTAAAAGTGAATAAAAATTGTTTCCGTCAACTTTAAGTACTTATTGTTAACAGTTACAAAATTGCGGCAACCGGAAGCAACAGCATGTTCCGGCCGGCATAAAAAGTATACCGGAAAGGCGAATCCCGCAGCAGGCAGGTGTAGTATTTTAACCAGTGCCCTGACCGTACCTCAAGCGAACGTGAAGCGAACGAGAAGCGAAGGAGAAGCGTAGGTGAAGGGTGGCGAAAATAGTATCATAAAGGAAGCGCTGCTACTATAAACACGTAAATGGTATTGCTGCGCGTTGGCTGCGTATGGACCTGGAAAAGAGCCGCCATGCAGGTGCCGCCGTAAAAAAAACAGTTGTGCGCCGACTGGCCGGTTTCAAACTGGAGCATCATCCGCACAGAAAAAAAATTTGGACGCTAAAATTTATTATTCTACTTTCACCAGCGAAGCGAAAGCTGCTTTTTTTAGTCCCCTTTGCTTAAACGTTTAAGCGTTATGAAATGGGCCGGTCAGACCAGGGCCGGTAGGAAGATCTTTTTGCCATAAGGCAGAGGGGCCCCAACATATTCCACGGGTGAGCAAGATGCTGAACGCGGACCGGTAATGCCCGTTACTATTCACCATTTTATCAATAAGAACCTCGTCAACTATGAAATCAAGCAAGAACCGCCGGGATTTTCTGAAGAACTTTACGTTAGGCGCCATTGGCGCAACCGCGCTGCCAGGCGTGGTTACAGCGCATACCGGTAGCACCGGGCAAGGCGTGCCGCAAAACGGGCCGGATGCAGCGATGCCCGTAGAAGCAGGCGGAGAAAGAACAGCCGCTTCCGGCGCGCGCGCCTACAACGGCGTGTACACCGGTCAATACATCAACCGCGTGGCGTTCCCCATTGGCGGCATCGGCGCGGGCATGTTCTGTCTCGAAGGTACGGGCGCTATTTCCCACATGTCTGTCCGTCACAACCCTGAAATGTTTTTTGAGCCGGCCATGTTTGCCGCCATCAGTATAAAAGGCATACCGGGCGGGGCCAGGGTGCTGGAGCAAAACATTCCCGAATGGAAAAAGTTCGGCCAGCGCGATGCGGGCCTCGGCGGCACCGGCGGCGCTACCTGGGGACTGCCGCGGTTTGCCGCGGCGGAGTTTAAAGCGCGTTTCCCTTTCGGAGAGATATCGCTGAAAGACCCCGCTATTCCGCTGGCGGTGCGGATCAAGGGGTGGAGCCCGTTCACTCCCGGAGATGAGGACAACTCCAGCCTGCCCGTGGGCGCGCTGGAATACCGCTTCACCAACACCGGCAAAACCACGCAGGAATACGTGTTCTCCTACAACAGCCGCAATTTCATGCGGCAGGGAGACCAGCTGAATAATATCAAAGCACTGGAAAACGGTTTTATCCTCTCACAGGAAGCGTTGCCCGATGCGCCGGAAAAGCAGGGCCACTTTGCCATTTTCACCACAGACGATGCCACGGTTACAGATCATTGCTGGTTCAGGGGCGGCTGGTTCGATCCGCTGTCTATGGTATGGAACACCATTCGCAACGGCGAGGTGAAGAACAACGCGCCTGTTGAAAAAGATGCGCCGGGCGCCTCGCTGTTTGTGCCGTTCCGCCTGCAACCCGGCCAGCAGAAAACAGTGCGCCTCATGATGGCCTGGTACGTGCCAGACTCCAAACTGCGCATCGGCGAAGATGTTTCCGGAGACCATCCCGGCCAGCCAAAGTTTCACCGCCCCTGGTACAGCAGCCGCTTTAAGAACATCGGGGAAGTGGCGGCTTACTGGAACAGCCAGTACGATGCGCTGCAAAAAAGAACATCGCTGTTTACCAATGCGTTCTATAAAAGCACGCTGCCGCCGGAAGTGGTGGAAGCGGTAGCCGCCAACCTCACCATCCTGAAATCCGCCACTGTAATGCGCCAATACGACGGCCGGTTCTGGACGTGGGAAGGCTGCGGGGATAACTGGGGCAGCTGCCATGGCTCCTGCACGCACGTGTGGAACTACGCGCAGGCAGTGCCGCACCTGTTCCCCGCGCTGGAAAGAAGCCTGCGCAACACGGAGTTCAGTGAGAACCAGAATACGGAAGGACACCAGGGCTTCCGCGCCAACATTCCTATCAGCCCCCTGGTACATAACTTTCATTCGGCGGCAGACGGGCAACTGGGCGGCATCATGAAAGTATACCGCGAGTGGCGCATCAGCGGGGATAACAACTGGATGAAAAACATGTACCCCGCTGTGAAAACCAGTATGGACTACTGCATCCGTACCTGGGACCCGCATAAGAAAGGGATGGTGGCAGAGCCGCATCACAACACGTACGATATTGAGTTCTGGGGCCCCACCGGCATGTGTACCAGCTTCTACCTCGGCGCCCTCCATGCTATAACGCTGATGGGCCGGCACCTCGGGGAAGATGTAACGGCGTATACTTCACTGTTCCGTAAAGGCAAAGAGTATCTTGAAACTTCGCTCTACAACGGAGAATATTTTATCCAGAAAATACAGTGGACGGGCCTCAACGCTCCTGACCCGGTAAAGGCCCAGTCTTTCCACACGCATTATTCCGAAGAAGCGCAACGCCTGCTGCAGCAGGAAGGCCCCAAGTACCAATACGGCAGCGGCTGCCTGTCAGACGGCATACTTGGCTCCTGGATAGCCCGCGTGTGCGGTATGGAAGAACCGGTGAACGCGGCCAAGGCCAAAAGCCACCTGCTGGCGGTGCATAAATACAACCTGAAAAAAGACCTCAGCGCCCACGCCAATCCCCAGCGCCCCACCTTTGCGCTCGGCAACGAAGGCGGGCTGCTGCTTTGTTCCTGGCCCAAAGGCGGCATGCTGTCCCTGCCCTTTGTATACAGCAATGAGGTATGGACGGGCATCGAATACCAGGTGGCTTCCCACCTGATGTTCCATGGCGAAGTGGAAAAAGGGCTGGATATTGTACGCGCCTGCCGCAACCGGTACGATGGCTCCGTTCGCAATCCCTTCAATGAATATGAATGCGGCCACTGGTACGCCCGCGCCATGAGCAGCTACGGCATGCTGCAGGGCCTCACCGGCGTGCGTTTTGACGCGGTAGACGGTACGTTGCACATAGATTCCAGGGTGGGGGATTTCACCAGCTTCATTGCCACCGCGCAAGGCTTCGGCACGGTCAGCCTCCGCAACGGCAAACCATCGCTGGCGGTGGCGCACGGTTCCATTCCTGTTAAAAAGACCATCGTGGCGGGCAAAGAAACATCCCTGGCATAACATTATTATCACCATCACCACCGCATTATTCAACCAGATCAATAGCACGGCATTTTAAATTCCATCTGCTTAAACGTTAAAGCAACTCCTTATCCACAAAAAAATTAGCACGTTTATGAAAAGTTGCCGGCAATGTATGCCTATCCAGCAAAGCACGTCCAGGAAAAAATGGATCAGCTGCTTCTTTTTCTTTTTCGCCTTCACGGCCGCCGGTTACGGCCAGAAGGTGATCACCGGTAAGGTAACCGCGGCGGCAGACGGCCAGCCGCTGTCTGAGGTCACTATTGTAGTGCAGGGCTCGCCCGTGGGCACCACCACTTACCCAGACGGTACTTATGCCATCAAGGTGGCGGGGAACGATGCCATGCTGGTGTTCACCTACGTGGGCTACGAAACGCAGGCCATTACGGTAGGCGCCAATACCGTTATCAACATTGCCCTGAAGCAGCAGAGCAGCACGCTGGGAGATGTAGTGGTAGTCGGCTTCGGCAAGCAAAAGAAGGCCACGGTAACGGGTGCTATCTCCAGCGTGCCGGTAGCCAACATCCAGCGTATTGCCACGCCGTCTCTCTCCAATGCCCTGGCAGGCAGCATGCCGGGCATCATTACCCGCCAAAGCTCCGGTGAGCCGGGGTACGATGGCGCGGCCGTGTTCATCCGCGGCTTCGGCACCTGGGCCAACAGGGCGCCGCTCATACTGGTAGACGGCGTGGAGCGTGATATCAATAACATCAACACGCAGGAGATAGAGAGCTTTTCCATTCTCAAAGATGCTTCGGCCACGGCGGTTTACGGTGTAAGAGGGGCCAACGGCGTGATACTCATCACCACCAAAAGAGGCACCACGGGCCGCCCGCGCGTGGTGTTCCGCACGGAGCACGCCTCCCTGCAGGCCATGCGGCTGCCGGATTATATCAACGGCCCGGAATATGCCGGGCTCATCAACGAAGCGCTGCTCAACAACGGGCAGTCCGCACGGTATACGGAAGACGAGCTGCGCAAGTTCCGCGATCAGTCAGATCCCTTCATTTACCCGGACGTGAACTGGACGGACGCGGTGCTGAAGGAAAATACCTACCAGACCATCAACAACCTCAGCGTATCCGGCGGCAACGAGATCATTAAATACTATACCAACGTGGGCTATACCATATTGAACGGCATTTACAAACAAGATCCCCACAACCCCTATAAAACGAATGCGCAAATGAAGCGTTATAACTTCCGCTCCAATGTAGATATCAACGTGTCCAAATCCATCAGCCTGGAGCTGGGCATTGGCGGCATCATACAGAAAGGGAACTATCCCGGTACGTCCGCCCCGCGCATTTTTGACGCCCTGAAAATAACCTCGCCCATCAACTATCCCAAGCTGAACCCGGACGGTTCTGTGGCAGGCGCTTCTACTTCCTACCTGCAAGACAACCCCTGGGGGCTGGTTACACAGGCGGGGTATACACGGCAAGACAGAAATTCGCTGCAGGGCACCTTCGGCGGCAGATGGGACCTGTCTTCACTGGTCACAAAAGGGTTGTCTGTACGCGGGCTTTTTTCTTACGATCATAATTATGCCGCGTCTACAGACCGCATCAAGCCGTACGCCATCAAACAGTATACAGAAGATGCTGACGGCAATGGCAATTACGCTACCATCCGGGAAGAACAGCCCATGCAATACAAGCTGAACAACCAGGCCAGCCGCACGTATTATACGGAACTGGCGGTGAACTATAACCGGGCTTTCGGGAAACACACCGTTACAGGCATGATACTGGGCAACCGCCGGGAAAACATAGACCTCACCGCGGGCGTGCCCATCAACAACCTGCCTTACCGCAACCAGGGGCTGGCCGGGCGTATCACGTACAACTACGACAACCGTTACCTGGCGGAAGCGAACGCCGGTTACAACGGCTCCGAAAACTTCCCCGAAGGCAAGCAGTACGGTTTTTTCCCGTCCATTTCCGCGGGCTGGATCATCAGCAACGAAAATTTCTGGAACGTCAACGCCATTTCCAGCCTCAAGATCAGGGGCTCTTACGGCAAGGTGGGCAACGACAAGATCATTGCCGGCCGCCGCTTCCTGTTCCTGACCACCATTAACCGCTCCGGGCAGTCTTATTTTTTCGGGGATAACCAGCGTTTCTACCAGGGCTTTGAGGAAGCGCAGATCGGCAATGATGACGTGACCTGGGAGGTAGCCGCCAAATCGAACATCGGGTTTGACCTGGAACTGTTCAACGGCAAGGTGAACCTGCAGGTAGACGGTTTCAAGGAACAACGGGAAGGCATCCTGATACAACGCGGCGTAATTCCCCGCGTAACAGGCTACTACCCCTGGACGCTGCCCTATGCCAACCTTGGCAAAGCGGAAAACACCGGCCTGGACGCCTTGCTGGAGATCAAGCACACCACGCGCAGCGGTTTCTACTATAACTTCCGCGGCACCTTCACCTACGCCAAAAGCATCTGTACGCAAAACGACGATCCCACGCCAAAATATGCCTACCAGTCTTTTGTAGGCCTTCCCATAGATCAGCCCATGGGGCTGATAGCGCTGGGTTTCTTCAAAAATCAGGCAGACATAGACCGCAGCCCCCAGCAGAAATTCATGGACGAGGTAAAGCCGGGCGATATCAAGTACCAGGATTACAATAACGATGGCGTGGTGGACGATTACGACCGTGTGCCCATCGGGTACCCCCGCACGCCGCAAATGGTATACGGCGCCGGCGCCAGCTTTGGCTACAAAGGGTTTGAGCTGAGCGTGTTCTTCACCGGTGCGGCCAGGGCCAGCCTGTTCGTAGACGGGCCGTCTATGTACGCCTTCCAGATGGGGCTGGGCACGTATAACATACTGCGGGAATATTACGACAACCGCTGGACGCCCGCCAGCCAGCAGGCCAAATACCCCCGTGTATCGCCCTACCAGAACCCGAACAACAACAGAACGTCCACGCTCTTTTTGCAGGACGCGGGTTACCTGCGGCTGAAAAGCGCGGAGGTGGCGTACAACTTCAAAGTGGCCGCCCTGAAAAAACACGGGCTGGATGATATCCGCCTGTTCATTAACGGGTATAACCTGGTTACATGGGACAAAATAAAAGTGATAGACCCGGAATCCAACTACGGCACCGGCGGCTACCCGCTGCAACGTAGCATCAACTTCGGCGCACAGTTATCATTTTAAAACACCTTCAAACTTACAAGATGAACAAGCTGCTTGTTTTTACCGCTATATTGTTATTAACGGCATCATGCACCAAAGACTATCTGAAAAAGGCGCCTGACGAAGACCTGGATATCAAAAAAGTATTTTCGGAAAGAAAGTACGCAGAGTCTTTTCTCTCCTCCGCCTATCACAACATTCCCGTGATGCTGGGCGCGGCAGACTGGGACCAGCGCAACCCCTACACCGGGGCCAGTGACGAGATGGAGATCACCTTCCTGGGCGCCTACTCCCACCTGCTCAATTCCGGCGCCTGGAGCGCCAATGATTATTATCCTGACATCTGGGGGTTCATGTACGAAGGCATCCGGAAGACCAATATTTTCCTGGCCAACGTGGAGCAGGTGCCGATGGATGAAACGGAAAAGCGGCGCTGGATAGGGGAGGCCACTTTCCTGCGGGCCTTCTATCATTTTATGCTGGCCCGCATCTACGGCGCTATCCCCGTTGCGGACCACCCCTACGCGTTGAGTGAAGATTACGCCGTTATCCGCCGCCAGCCGGTAGACAAGGTGATCGACTTCATTGCCGCGGAATGCGATAAAGCCGTACCGCTGCTGGAATGGCGCGTAGGCGCGGACCAGCTGGGCCGCATCACCAAACCCGCCGCCATGGCATTAAAGGCGCAGGCGCTGCTGTATATGGCCAGCCCGCTGTGGAACGGCAACACGGACTATACCAACATCAAAGACCAAGAAGGCATTCAGCTGTTCCCCGCTTTTGACAAGGAACGGTGGAGAAAGGCCGCACAGGCTGCTAAAGATTGTATTGACGGTGCGGAAGCCAACGGCTACAGGCTATACCGCTCCGCCAGCAACGACCCGGTACGCAACTACCAGGAAGTATTCATAGAACGCAACAACGCGGAGGTGCTCTTTGCCCGCAATGCCGGGGAGCATTCCCATTTTGAACGTTGCAGCAATCCCATTGGCTTTGGCGGGTTCTCTATTTTCTGTCCCACGCAGGAGCTGGTGGATGATTATGAAATGGCCAACGGCGAGCGCCCCATCACCGGCTACAACGCAGACGGATCGCCGGTTGTCAACCCCGCCTCCGGGTATGTGGAAACGGGATATGCGGCGGCCAAACACCCGCTGGACTATTACCCCGCCGGCGTGCGCAACATGTACGTAGACCGGGAACCGCGTTTTTACGCCAGCATCAATTTCAACGGCGCCATCTGGAAAGGGAGGGGCATACAGTTCTGGTTTGAAGGGCTGGACGGCCGCAAGCGCGCCGGTTCCGACTATTGCATTACAGGTTACCTCATGAAAAAAATGGTGAACCCCACGTCAGATATTTTCCAGAACAGGTTTTCGCTCAATACTTTTATTTACTACCGGCTGGGAGAATTGTACCTTGACTATGCGGAAGCGCTGAATGAAATGGACGGCCCGGTGGCGGACGTGTATAAGTACATCAACCTGGTGCGGGACCGCTCCGGCCTGCCGGGGCTGCCCGCCGGTCTTACGCAGGATGCCATGCGGGAAAAGATACATCACGAACGGCGCATAGAGCTGGCTTTTGAAACGCACCGCTATTTTGATACCCGCCGCTGGAAGATAGCCGCCGGCATTGACAGCAGGGAGATCCACGGCATGAATATTGGCGCGGGCGCGGCACTGAATGATGATAATTTTTACAAAAGAACAGTGGTGGAAAAACGCGTGTTCATTGCCCCCAAACATTACTTATGGCCCATTCAGCAGGAAGAGATCAACAAGAACCACAACCTGGTGCAGAACCCGGGGTGGTAGGCCTTCCGGGGGATGGCCGGGCGCATGCGGCATGCCCCTCAACGATACAAACATTGGAATATGCATAAAAAGTTCCGCGCACGGGTGACCTCACCCGTGCGCAAATATTTACTGCTGGCCGCTCTGCTTTGCACCGGCACTGTTACGCAGGCGCAATGGCTGCGGCGTGACAGTACCCTGTGGGGCATCCGCAACGGCATGGTGGTAGGCCTTTGGCCGGGCGCCATTGAAAACCTGAAACAGGGCGCCAACGGAGGGCCGCGCGGCCTGCTGCGCATTGGCTACGAATACATGGGGCTGGTGTACCACATCAACTACATAGCGGTGGAACCGGTGGTGAACGGGAAAATAGAGTTCAGTGAAATTTCGCCCTCCGCTGCTGATGGCAAATGGGGCAAGCTGATGTGGGTAACAGATACTTTCCACACGGCAGACAGTATCGGCTTCTGCCTGCGGATGGAAAAATTCGCCAATGGCGCGCATCCTTATCTCAAGATCACCCTCTTCAAAAACCGCCCTGAAGAACTGTGTATTGAAGTATACCATCATGCAGACAGCGCGCCTATGGACCGTTGCGGCATTACCGCCACCATGGGCAACTATTCCCGGCTGAGAAGGCTGCATCTTAAAGACACGGTGATCAACGCCCGCCGCCTGTATGAGGGTTATAGCGGTATAGATTTCATCGAGAAAGAACCGTACCCCGCCACGCAAATGCCGCGGGATGCCAACGGGGATCTTTTGGTAGTGGCCACGCCGGATGAAACTTTTGCCGAACTGGCCGCATGGCCGCAGGAAGAAGCCTATATGAAACGGTGGAACTGGCGCTACCGGCCGTTCTACATGTTGAGCCAATACTGGCGGAAAGAAAAGGAACAGGCGCAGCCTTCCCTGCAGGTGCGCGTAAACGGCCGCGCCAGCTACTGGAGCGGCGGCAGCAGGAACGCGGAACATTACATTGCCGTACCCGGCGGTCCCTCTTTCGAGAACTTTGAATTGCGCGAAAAGTATATACCCGGCCAGCGCCTTTATTTTGGCCTTAGCCGTAAAACGGCGGCGGAACTGCTTTCCCCGTTATGAGGAAAGCGGTTCTTTTACCGCCACGGGCAGCGCATGCCGCCAGGCATACCAGGCCACCACGGCAAAACAGATCAGCGGCACCACGTATGCCAGCTGTACATTGTAATAATAAGCTACAGCCCCCAGCCCCAGCGGCACCAGCGCGCCGCCCACAATAGACATCACGAGAAAGGCGGAGCCTGTTTTTGTTTCGTTGCCGAGGTCTTTAATGGCCATCGAGAAAATAGTGGGGAACATGATAGACATAAAAAATTCCACCAGCAGTAAAAAGTATACGCCCACCAGGCCGCCCTGCAATACGCAATACGCCAGCAGCAGTACGCACGCCACGCTGTAAGCCAGCAGCAGCAGGCGGGGAGATGTTCGCTGCATCAGGAAGGTGCCGGCGTACCGCCCCACCATAAAACAAAGCAGCAGCATGCCCAGGAAGGTAGTGGCCTCCATTTCCGGCATACCCGCGCTGAAACCGGCGTAGCGGATAAAGAAGCTGGAAATGCATACCTGCGCGCCCACGTAAGCGAACTGCGCAATAACGCCCCAGCGGAAATGCATGTGCCGGAATACGCGCAGGTTGAGGCTGAAGCCGCTGCCATGTTCTTCTTGTACTTTAGGGAAATGTACCAGCCTGAAAACCAGGGCCACCACCAGCAATACCCCGGCAATAGCCAGGTAGGGCGCCTGCACGGAACGGGCTTCAGACAGGAGGTAGTTGTTGAGCGCGTCAGGGCTCATGGCGCCCAGTTGTTCCGGTGAGTATTCCTTGCCGGACAATATCACCTTGCTCAGGAAAAAGGCCGCCACAAATGCCCCGAGGCCATTGAAAGCCTGCGCAAAGTTGAGGCGCTGTACAGAGGTCTCTTTGGGGCCCATAACGGTAATGTACGGGTTGGCGGCGGTTTCCAGGAAGGTCATGCCCGCGGCTACGAGGAACAGCGCAAAGAGGAACAGGCCGAAAGAGCGCATTTCAGCCGCGGGAAAAAACAAAAGGGCACCGGCCGCCGCTATCAGCAAGCCGGTGATGATGCCCGTTTTATAACTCCATTTGCGCATCACCCACGCGGCGGGCAGCGCAAAAAAGAAGTAACTCACCCAATAGGCAGAGTCTATGAAAGCAGATTGGAAATCGTTCAGCTGGCAGGCCTTGCGCAGGTGCGGTATCAGTACAGGGATCAGGTTGCCGGTGAGCGCCCATAAAAAGAACAGGCTGATCACCAGTATGAAGGTGAGCTTTACCGCGCCGCTGCGCCCGGGAGAGGCCAGCGTATCGTTTTTCATTTCAATTGTGGAATCCATAAAGGAATTTTTTGGGAATGCAATTGTTGTATGCCGTGCATGGTATTTCCTGTATTTGTCCGCTTCTGCATTGGGCGCTCCAGGGTGCTACTGCAAGGTAGCTACATGGTTCACCAGCGTGCCGATGTGGTCTATGCTGATCTCCACCCGGTCATCGTCCTGCAGGGTAAAACTGTTTTCAGGCACCAGGCAGGTGCCCGTCATCAGGTAACATCCGTCCGGGAAGGCGCAGCCGCGGAAGAGGAAATCTACCAGCTCCTGGTGGCCGCGTTTCATCTGGCTGATGGGCACATGGTCTCCATACTGCTGCACGGCGCCCCGGTAGATGGCCATTTTGATCAGCGTATCTGGCGGAATGGGCGCGTCTGTTACCATCAGGCAAGGCCCCAGCCCGGCGCACTTTTCATACACTTTTGCCTGCGGCAGGTAGAGCGGGTTTTCGCCTTCAATGCTGCGGGAGCTCATGTCGTTGCCTACGGTGTAGCCTTCAATGGTGCCGTGGCTGCTCACAAACAACGTCAGTTCAGGTTCGGGCACGTCCCAGGAAGAGTCTTTACGGATGTACACCGTTTGCCCGTGGCCGGAAACGCGGCGCGGAGTGGCCTTGAAGAATAGTTCAGGCCGCTCCGCCACGTATACCTTGTCGTAAAAAGTAGCGCCGCCGGCATCTTCAGATTCTTCCATGCGCGCGGTACGGCTGCGGAAGTAGGTAACGCCCGCGGCCCATACCTCCTGTGTGGCAATGGGAGGCTGCAGGCCGGTGGCAATGATCTTTTCCGCCGCGGTCTTGTCCATCGGGGACTGGCCCTGCAGGTCAGACAGTATGCATTGGTACAGGTCTTTCCTGTTCACGAACCGGTTCCAGTCTGTGAGGAAAGAATAGTATTGATGCTGATGGAACACCAGCAGGGCGCCTTCGGTTTTATAAAGAAGAATGGTATTCATGTGGCTTTATTTGTTTTGAAGGAATTGTTGTACATCCTGCAGCGGCAGTTGCCATAGCAGCTGCGCCAGCGTTTGCAGCGCTTCGCGGCTGCCTTCAAAATGCAGGGTGGCCTGGCGGTAGTTGACAGATTCCCCGGGTTGCAGCGCGCGTGCGTCTGAAGAGGATTCTACTTCGTAGAAAGGCCCCATCTGCGAGCCGTCTGCCAGCGGCCCGTCGTTATAGCAGTTTACGGCATCTCCCTTGAACGGTTCTTTCTGCAATTCCCATTTTGAATTGACGTAGCGGCCATCGGGCACTACATCGTACAGCAATACCGTGAGGGTATTGTTCTCCAGGTCTATGCTGCCCGCGCCAGGCTTGGCCACCAGCGGGGAAAGGCCCAGCTTGCCGCGTGCCTTCCCGTCTGCGCGGAAAAGCAACAGGCTGTCTTTTACGGAAAGCCGATCCGGCGCAATTTTGCCGAAGTAGTCGTCCGTAATATGTGCGCGGGCATCCGGGATATGGCGGAACGGCGCTACCACGGCGGTCTGGTCAGAGGGTTTGAACATGCCCAGCAGCCAGATGCTTAGCAGGCCGCTTTGCTCCTGCCAGGCGCTGTCTCCCGCATTGGTGAGCACGTTTTCCGTTTCATAGGCTACATAACGCAGGCCCTCCGGCAGGTCAAAGCCGAGTTTGGCGGTGATGGCCTGCTGGTCAAGCAGGCGGATGGTGCGGTTGATGTTGAGCGTGAACGGGGTGCCGGAGTAATTGATGATGTTGCCGGCATATTGGTAGGTAACGGCGGTGGGGGATGATGATCGCACAACGTAATGCGCGGTGTCTATCAGTCCCGGTGTTTGCCAGTTGTCAAAGTCGAAAGGTTTGCCGGGCGGGAAGAACAGGGAGTATTGCCCGCCTTCAGGCCCCAGCCAGAAACGTTCTTCCCCGCCAAAAGCATTGATATGCGGCGTGAGCTGGCCGGATGCCACCAGGTCATAATTGATCCAGCCGAAACTTTTGCCGGCATCGCCGCCGGCGGTGCTGGTCATTACGCGGGCCTGGTAATCGCCCGTTACCACCACCCGCGCGCTGTCTCCGCCGCTGAGCACCACTACGTTCTGCAGGTGTTTTTGCAGGAAAGCCACATCTTCTCCGAAGGTGGAGGGTTTGGCATCTTTTTTCTGTGCCGCCTCATTACAACCAATAGTGCCGGCCAGCAAACAGCCTGCAATGATTTTCATGTTCATAACTATGGTATTAAGATGATTTACAGGGATACGCCTCTTTTCCATGGTATAAAATCGTCTTGCTCCAGCACCTGCGCTTTGGCCGTGTATTGCCCGCCGGCCGTATCTATCACCAGCTCCATGATACGGGCGGCCACCTCGTCAATAGACTCTTCTCCGCTGATGACGGTGCCGGTGTCCAGGTCAATGATGTCCCGCATTTTATTGGCCAGCCTGGTGTTGGTGGAGAGCTTGAGCACCGGTGTTACCGGGTTCCCGGTAGGCGTGCCCAGCCCGGTGGTGAACAGGACGATGTTGGCGCCCGCGCCTACTTCGGCGGTGGTAGACTCTACATCGCTGCCGGGCGTGCAGAGCAGCGCCAGGCCAGGGTGCCGCACACGGCCGGGATAGTCGATCACGTCGGTAACCGGGGAGGAACCTCCTTTCCGGGCGGCGCCGGCGGATTTGATGGCGTCTGTGATCAGCCCGTCACGGATGTTGCCGGCGGAAGGGTTGGAGTCAAAACCGGAGCCTACTGCTTCGGCCCTGCTGGCGTACTCCCGCATCAGCTGCGTGTACCGCGCCGCCAGTTCCGTATTGATGCAGCGGTCGCTCAGCTCCTGCTCCACGCCGCACAGCTCGGGGAACTCGGAGAGTATCACCGAACCGCCCAATGCTACGATCATGTCTGAAACCCGGCCCACGGCGGGGTTGGCGGAAATGCCGGAAAACCCGTCTGACCCGCCGCATTCCATGCCCACTATCAGCTTGCTCAACGGCGCCGGCTGGCGTTGCTGCTGGTCGGCTTTCGCCAGCCCTTCAAACGTTTGTTGCAGGGCCTGTTCCATCAGCGCTTTTTCCGATCCTATTTTTTGCTGTTCCAGGCAGATCACTGTTCTGTCAAAGCCCGGCACCCTTTTTTCAATTTCTTCTTTCAGCATCTCAAGCTGCGCGTTCTGGCAGCCGAGGCTGAGCACCGTGGCGCCCGCTACGTTGGGGTGGGTGATGTAGCCGGCCAGCAGCCCGCACAGGGTGCGCGCATCGTCTTTGGTGCCGCCGCATCCCAGGGTATGCGTGAGCAGCTTGATGCCGTCTATGTTGGCAAAGGCCCTGCTCTCGACCGCGGGCTGCTCCGCGCTGTCTGTATTGCGCAGCAGTTGCTGCAGCATGGTTTCGTAGGGATTGTGTTTTGCGTAGCCCAGCTCCTTGACCAGTACTTTGTGCAGGGTTTGCACGTTGCGGTTCTCGCAGAATACCATGGGAATGATCACCCAGTAGTTGCCGGTGCCCACGCGCCCGTCTGTTCGGTGATAGCCCATGAACGTGCGGTTGGCCCAGCGGGTAACGTCCGGCACGTTCCATTGCGTGTGCCTTTCTTCTTTTACGGCAAAGCTGCCGGAGGCATGGCGGATGTTCTGCGTGGTAACCAGTTCCCCGGCGGGCAGGTCTTCATTGGCAATGCCTACCAGCACGCCGTACATAATAACCGGGCCGCCTTTGGCAATGGCCTCGCCCGTGAACTTGTGTTTGGCCGGAACGTTGCGCAGGGCGGTAATACCGGCTGCGGTGGCGCCTGCGGGCACGTCCTGCAGGGCTACCCACACATTATCTTCCGGGTGTATTTTGATGATCTGTTGACGCATGTTGTTTGAATATTGAGTGGATGATCAGAGCGCCCTGTCCAGGTGTACATACCCGCCGTCTACATGTATCAGCTGCCCGGTGGTATGGCTGGAACGGGACGAGAGGAGGAAGGCGGCCATGTTGGCGATCTCTTCCGGCGTGGTCATGCGTTTTTCCAGCGGTATGCCGGCCAGGATGCCGGCCAGTTTTTCTTCCTTGTTGTCAAACGTATTGATCCAGCTTTCGTATAGCGGTGTCCATGACTCCGCTACTACAATGGCGTTTACGCGGATGCTGAAGGGCAGCAGCTCTACCGCCCACTCCCGCGTAAGCCCGTTGCGCCCGCCATTGGCGGCGGCGTAGGCGGAGGTGTTGCCCTGGCCTGTTTCAGCCGTTTTGGAGCTGATGTTCACAATAGGGCCTTTGCTTTTTTTCAGGTAAGGCAGCGCATGGTGCGCTACCAGGTAATAATGTACAAGGTTGCGGTGCAGGGATTGCATGAAAGCGCTGTAGGAACCGCTTCCCAGCCCCACCCCGTCATTGATGCCGGCGTTGTTCACCAGCCCGTCTATTCTCCCGAATTTTGCCGCAACGGCGTTTACAGCCTGTTGGCAGGCTTCCGGGTCTGTCAGCTCCGCCACTACCTGCCAGCCTTTGCCGCCGGCTTGTTCAATATGGGCCAGGTGTTGCAGGTTGTCTGCCTCATTTCTGCCAATGATGACGGGGAAGGCGCCTTCCGCCGCCAGTACTGCTGAAATGGCTGCTCCAATGCCTTTGGCGCCTCCGGTCACAATGATGATCTTGTCTTTTAAACCCAGGTCCATAGAAGTGTTATGTGTTTTTGAAGGTGGATGGAACTTGCGCTACAGCGCATCTTTGGAAAACCAGCCGTTCAGCAGCCGCCAGATGCCCAGCGGGTTGCTGTTTTGCAGCTCCGGCGGCAGCAGGTAGGCAGGGAAGTCCTGGAAACATACCGGCCGGCAGAAACGGTAAATGGCGGTGCTGCCTACAGATGTTCCCGCGGCGGGTGTGGTGGCGGGCCAGGGGCCGCCGTGCACCATGGCATGGTTAACGGCCACGCCTGTAGGAAAACCGTTGATCAGTATCCTGCCGGCCTTTTCGCGGAGTATGTCTACCAGCTCCGCATGCTGCCGCAGGTCTTCTTCCGTACCGTGTATGGTAGCCGTTAGCTGCCCTTCCAGCCCGCGGGCCAATTGGTACAGCTCTTCCCGGTTGTCCGCGCGGATGTGGAGGGAAGAAGGGCCGAATACTTCATGGCAAAGGGACGGGTTATCCAGCGCCTGTTGCGCGCTGATCTGCAGCAGGTAAGGAGAGGCCTGGTGCGCCGCTTCGGGCGCTTTGCCCAGCACGGTGGCGCCGGCCTGCTGCAGTTGATGGATGCCTTTTTGATACGCGTCCAGTATGCCGGGCGTTAACATGCAGCCGGCCGGCATGGCGGCAATGCTTTTTTGCAACGTGTCAACAAACGTATTGCCTGCGCCCGGCGTGATGAACAACCCGGGATTGGTGCAGAACTGCCCCACGCCCATGGTGAGGGATTGCAGGAATTGCGCGGCCAGCGCTTCGCCCTTTTCCTGTAAAATGCCGGGCAGGAAAAACACGGGGTTCACGCTGCCCATTTCCGCAAATACGGGAATAGGTACCGGCCTTCGTGTAGCCGTATCATATAGTGCCTTGCCGCCCCTGAAAGAGCCGGTAAAGGCAATGGCAGACAATTGCGGGTGTTTGGCCAGTTGCTGCCCTGTTTCAATGGAAGCGCCGTGCAGCAGGGAAAATACGCCTTCTGGCATGCCGGTGCTGTTGGCTGCCGCCAGTATGGCCGTGGCCACCAGGTGAGAGGTGTGGGGGTGGGCAGGATGGGCTTTGCACACTACGGTGCAGCCGGCGGCCAGCGCGGCTGCCGTGTCTCCGCCGGCTACGGAAAAGGCCAGCGGAAAGTTGCTGGCGCCAAAAACGCCGATAACGCCCAGCGGTATCTGCATCTGCCGCACGTCTGGCGTGCCGGCATCTATGCGGGCATTTACCCAGGAGCCTTCCGTGAGCAGGCCGGCAAACAGGCGCAGTTGCCCGGTGGTACGGTCACGCTCGCCCTGCAGCCGCGCCAGCGGAAGCCCGCTTTCCGCGGAGGCGGTGTTGACAAGTTCTTCTCCCAGGGCCGTAATGCCTTCCGCAATAGCTTGCAAAAAGGCCGCGCGCCGCGCCGGGGGTACTTTTTTATAGGTGGTGAATGCGGCGGCGGCCAGTTGCACCGCGCGGTCTGTTTCATGTTGGGTGGCTTCCCGGAAGGGCAGCGGCAGGGTTTGCTGCCGCTGCGGGTCAAACGCGTGGAAGGTATGTTGCCCTTCCGCGCTGCGGGTATTGCCTATCAGTTGTGATCCTGTCTCGTTCATCGCCATAAAAAAAATTAAAGGTTAGTTAACTTCCAGCAGGTCTTTGGCCGGCAGCTTGGGGAAAGGTGCATGCGGCTCGCGCTGGTACCAGAACACCACGCTGCTGATGTCTGACTGCTGCGGCAGGTACCGCCCGCCGCTGCGCCAGCCCAGGTCCTGTATCGTAATTTTCAGTTCTTTCTCGAAACGCACGGGGTCCATCACATGCCAGCGGTAAAGGCCGAAGCGCTGCTGGGACTTATACAGCCCGTCCGGCCGTATCACCTGGTGCAGGCCGGTGTAAGGGGTGCTGAACTCCTGGTAGTGGCCTTTCCTGTCAAAATTGTAGGAGCCGCAGAAATAATCTTCTGTACCGGTGCCGCAAATGGTGGGGAACTTGCTGTCTCCGTCCATGAAGAACTTGATCTCGCCTTCGCCCCACCAGCCGTTGTTGTTCACGCCCCAGGCCATGTAAGTGCCTACGTACTGGCCTTTCCCCTTGATGCCGTCTACCATGGTAAACTCGGCGCCTTTCACGGGATTGTTGCGGCGGAACTGCGCGTGGAAATACCCGGCGTCTTCCGGTACGTCCGTGAGCGTATAATCTACCTGGTAGTACAGCGTCATCCGTTCTGTATTGATATTCTCCATGGTGATCTTGCACTTCTTGCGGAAGGGCATGGTCCAGTAGCAGTTGAAGGCGCTGCCGGGGTTGACGGTAACGGCCAGCGAGTTCATCTGCGCGTATTCTCCCCAGCCCATGCCGAAGAAATCGCCCACGGGCACTTCTACGGAGGGGGTGGTCTCATCGTCCCAGTAAAAACGGAGAATGGAGTAACGCCAGTTGCCGGTAGGGGTCATCCAGATGTGCTGGATGGCGCCGGGGCCTTCAATTTCGGCCAGTGTAAAGGTTTTGCCGGGCTCAATGTGGATGTACGGGTTTACCTTCCAGCCCTGCCCCAGCTCCCGCGCGGCATTGCGGGCATTACCCTGTTCAAGGGTGGCCATGCCTCCCTTGCCCGGCTCGCCGGTAAAGTTCTCGGGACTGATGGAGCGGGTTTTGGCGTCTGACAGGCGGTGAAGGTTGCCCATGTTCATTTCCAGCCCGTTAAAACCTTTCTGGGCCAGTGCGGCGCTGCTGATACAGGCCGCCAGAGAGATCAGGAACAGTTTTTTCATACGTTTTTATGATTTGTGGTATTATGTTGCTTTATCGATTAAGCAGCGCGCTTCACAGCATCTTCCCATAGGTGGTAATAACAAGCTGTTACGTTTTCTGCCGGCAATTGCTACGCCGTTCCCTACGTGGCAATAAATTAAGCTGTTACTTCTTTTTCTGGCGGTTGCTGGATTGCCTGATCACTAGTGCTGTATCTATGCAGACGTTCTCCGCCGGTTTGTCACCGTCTTTGATATGTTCCAGCAACAGGCGTACGGCGGCGTTGCCCATTTCCAGGATGGGCTGCCTGATGAAAGTGATGGGGGAGTAGTAGAGGTCAAAGGCCTCACTTTCGTCAAAGCTCACCACGGCCAGGTCTTCCGGCACCCGTACCCCCAGTTCGTTGATATATTTGAGCCCTTCTATGGCCAGGCTGTTGGTAGCAAAAAACACGGCGTCTGCCGGTTTGCGGCCCTGCAGCAGTTGGTCAATGGCCTGGCGCGTTTCTTCGCGGATATGGGAATAGCGGGCCAGCTTCATCAGGCTGGGCTGCTGGCTGTGGCTGGCCAGCGCCTCCGTATACCCGCGTTTGCGTTCATTAATATGGTAGAGCGCGGTTTTATAGGCTATCATGCCAATGCGCTGCCGCCCCGTTTTTACCAGGTGGGTAATGGCGTTGTAAGAGGCCTGGTAATTATTGATGCCGATCTGGCTCACGGGTATCTGCGGAAAGTAACGGTCTATCAGCACAAAAGGCACGGGCTGCTTCTGCAATTGTTTGATCTGCTGCTCGGAACCTTCCGTGGGGATGAGGATAAGGCCATCTACCTGCCGGTTCAGCAGTACGTTGATCAGGTCTCCCGACTTCTCCAGGTTTTCATCAGAGCTGCCGAAGATCACGGTATAGTTGTTCCGTTTGGCCTCATCTTCAATGGTGCGGGCAATGTTGCCGAAGAAAGGGTTGGAAATGTCCGCCACTATCAGCCCGATGGTGTCTGACCGGCCGCTTTTGAGGCTGCGGGCAATGTGATTGGGCTGGTAGTTGAGCCTGCTGGCTATTTTCCGGATCTTTTTCGCCATCTCCTGGCCCACCCTCGCTTTCTCTTCCTTGTTGGTCAATACGTAAGAAACCAGCGCCGTGGATACACCGGCCTCCTGGGCAATATCTTTCAGCGAGGTTTTTTTCTTCATGGAATAAAAATATGCTTAAACGTTTAAGTAAACAAGTTTTTGGCGGGAAATAATTTTTTCCGCCCGGCGGCACGGGGATAAATTGGTAAATTCGGGACGGGGCCCCATCAACCACCGCGCCGGAGATATATGTGCATCCTGATTTGCAGGCGCGCAAATAAATGACTACATTCAGTATGAAAATTCACCCCTCATGAGATCCTGCTTTTTCCCCCTGCTGGTATTCCTTTTTTCCGGCCAGGCACAGGCCCAGTACCTGCCTGATACTACGCAGCAAAAAATAGACAAGCTCTTCCAGCGCTGGGACAGCGAGACCAGTCCGGGTTGTGCCGTAGGCATTATCAGGAACGATTCGCTGATCTTCAGCAAAGGTTACGGCCTGGCCAACCTGGAATACAGCGCGCCCAATACGCCCGCCACCATTTTTCATGTGGCCTCCGTATCCAAACAGTTCACCGGCTACGCCATTGTGCTGCTGGCCAGGCAAGGCAGGCTGCGCCTGGATGATGATGTACGGCAATACCTGCCCTGGTTCCCCGACCTGGGAGAAACGATCACCATCCGCCACCTGCTCAATCATACCAGCGGCATCCGTGACCAGTGGCAGCTGCTGGCTACCGCCGGCACGCGGCTGGATGATGTGATCACACAGGAACAGATCATCAAGGTACTCAGCCGCCAGCGGGCGCTCAATTCCAAGCCGGGAGAACGTTACAATTATTGCAACAGCGGCTATACCATGCTGGCGGAAATAGTGAAGGCCGTTAGCGGCAAAACGCTCCGGCAGTTTACAGACTCCGCCATTTTCAAACCGCTGAAAATGAACAGCACGCATTTTCATGACGACTATACAGAGATCGTCAAAGGCCGTTCCTATTCTTACCAGCGGAAGAACGGCAACCAGTTTGCCAACAGCGTGCTGAGCTATTCCAATACCGGCGCTACCAGTCTTTTTACTACGGTGGAAGACCTTTCCAAATGGATCATGAACTTCTACGATCCCAAAGCTGGTGATGCGCAGGATATTGTACAGCTTACCGAAAAAGGCCGCCTGAACAGCGGGAAAGTAATAGATTATGCGCTGGGCATCGGCAATTTTACCTACAAGGGCTGGCGCGGTTTTGTGCATAACGGCGCCGATGCGGGCTACCGCACCACACTGCTGGTATGCCCTGACCTGAAGCTGGGCTGCGTGGTGCTGGCTAATGTGGGAGACTTTAACCCGGGCGCGAGAGCGGAAGAACTGATGGCCCTGTTTGTGGAAGAAAAAGAGGCGGCCACCAAAAAGAACGCCGCCCGGCCAGACAGCAGCCAGGCCATACTCGGCAACCCCGCCTCCATGCAACGTTTTGAAGGCAGCTATATTTCTGATGAAGGCACGCAGATGGCGTTCCGCGTTACAGATAACAAATTCTATGCGGACGCATTTGGCCGTTCGGAACTGTTAAAAGGGGATGGCGGCACTTTCAGCGCGCTGGCTAACCCCGTACAGCAATATGCCTTTACTGCCAAACCTGGCGATACCACCGTGCTGGTCACTTTTGGGCCTGGTGAGACCGCCCTGCTGCAAAAGTACAGCGCCCCGCCCGCTACGGAACGGGAGCTGAAGGCTTATGAAGGAACGTACTATTGCCCGGAGCTGGACTGCAACTACGGCATAGCCCTGAAGAACAAACAACTGGTACTCACCAGCAACAAATACACGGACATGCCGCTCCGCTTTGCCGGGCCAGACCACCTGCACAGCAATTACTGGTGGATGAGCCACCTGAGGGTGCTGCGCAATGCAAAGAAAGAAATAGAGGGATTTGAGGTGAACGATGGGCGGGTGCTGCATTTGCGGTTTAACAAGCTATGAGGCCGCCTAGCCCTTTCCTTCCTTCAGCAGCTCCCGCCTGATGGCATACAGCAGCTCCGGCGAGGTGATCTCCTCTTTCTGGTTGCTGATCAGCTTCAGGCAGCAGAAATAGGCAATGTTGTTGATGTTGGAGCCGGTCAGCTCGTGTTCTTTTGAAATGTGATGTAATGACACGTCGCTGGCAAACCGTACCCTTTGCGGGAAGGAGCGTTCCCAGAGAATATACCGTTCCTTTTCAGCAGGAATGGGGAAGTACACCACGTTCTGCATGCGGCGGAGGAAGGCCTCATCCATATTTGCCTTGAAGTTGGAGGCCAGGATGATGAGCCCGTTGTAGTTTTCTACGCGTTGCAGCAGGTAGCCTACTTCCTGGTTGGCATACTTGTCGTGCGCATCGCGTATTTCCGTGCGTTTGCCGAATAACGCATCCGCTTCGTCAAAAAAGAGCACCCATTTTTTACGCTCCGCGCGGTCAAAAATACGCGCCAGGTTCTTTTCCGTTTCCCCGATGTATTTGGACACTACTTTAGACAGGTCTATCCGGAACACGTCCAGGCCCGTGTACTTGCCCAGCAGCGTGGCGGCCAGCGTTTTGCCGGTACCCGGCGGGCCGTGAAAGAGTGCGCAGTACCCGTGTTTCATACGGCTGCCGAACTGCCACTCGTGCAGGAGGGTATGATGGTGCCTGATCCATTCCTCAATTTCCCTGATCTGCGAAAGCGTATGATCGTTCAGCACCAGGTCTTCCCACTCGCGGGCGGTGCTGATATGTTCCGCCGCAAACTCCGAAGAGAAGCGCGGATGGCTGATACGGCCTGTTAGCCAGAACTCCAGCGTTTCTTCCGCCAGCAGCAGGCGCCCGCTCATCCGGGGCTCTCCATAGGGCACGGTTTCGAGAGACAGTATACCTTGTTTGAAGAAAACGCTGCTGTGAAGCAGTAAGTCTTGCAGCTCCACCCGTTTGTTCACATCATTACCGGCCAATATAAAAAGCATGGTTTCCCCGGTGGGCAGCACCCCGCGGTGATACTGGCTTTTTGCACCGCCAAAGTCAATGAAGTTGCCCCCTTCGGGAATATATTCCCGGAGAATGTCTTCAAAAAAAGAGGGCTGCAGGTGAGGCGCCAGGGCCAGCAGCAGGCACACATATTCTTCCGGGCCGGGTTTATGCTCTTCCATCCATACGGCAAAAGGGCTGCCGTCGTGCCAGTAGGCATCCGTATCTACCGTAACGCTGCTGGCCTTGCCGAAATGAAGGTCCATGCGCCCGGCCACATAGTTGCGCAGGTATTGCAGGGGTATGTGAAAAGAGTTTGCTGCCATGTTATTCAAGTTGAGAAAGTATCTGGAGATATTCACGGAGCTTCACTTTCTGCAGGCTGTCTGCGGCAAGCTCGCCACCCAGCGCCACGGCGGGTACAAAACCGTAACATTCATCGTAGCTGACCGGCCCCAGGCGTTTGTAGGCTTTTTTATAGAGATGATGATAGTAATATTCATTGAGCGATTCATCCGCTGTAACGGAATAGTTCATCACGTCTGCCAGGCTGAAGTTCTCATAGCTGGTCACGTCCAGGTAAACAGGGTCATAAGAATGCCAGGCGCCGTTGTGCTCAAAGAAAACGGCGCCCAGCCCGGTACGCAGGGCCGGCAACGCTCCTTTGAAATCAGGCGCTACGGCGGCGGTTTCTTCTGCCAGGTCATCCGGGTTTACCAGCCAGAAAAAACCTTTGCTAAAGGAGCAGTAGCCGTTTTCTTTCCATAGCTGCAGCAAAAAGCCGGGCAGCCGGCTGCTATACTTGTCAATAGTAGTGGCCGCGGCGGGAGGGAAGCTGCCTTCGTCTTTCGGATGCCTCCGCAGAAATACATCTATTTCATCCATGCGCTATCAGTTTAATTTGACTTTTATGCTTTCGCTGTTATGTTTTTCAGGTTTCACCTGTTCCACGCCTTTCACTACCAGCGGCACCTGCGCTTTCCAGAGGCTGCCCAGCGCGGAATTGACGTTAGACGCGCCATGTCCGCCAAAGTCGTCGCCTTCACCGCCGGCCACCTGGTCTACGCGGTGCAGCAGGGCTTTGCCGGCCAGGTGATCGTTCACCATTTGTTCTGCGTCTGCCCTGGCCTGTGTATCCAGCGCATCCGGTTTGATGCCGGGGTTCTTTTTCTTGATCTCTTCGTACGCCACTTTCAGGAACTGGCTGAACAGCACCTGCCTTTCTTTTCGTTTGCCTCTGTCCAGGCCGGCCTCATCGCGCCCGCGTTGTTCAAAGTTGTAGCGGTTGGCCAGCCAGTTGCTGATCTTCATCTTGTTCAGGGCTACCTCCTGCATATGCAGCTGGTCATTAAATTCCTTTTCAGGGTGTTTCGGGTTGCGCTGGAAGGTAAGCGCTACCACGTCCATTTTATCTTTCAGGCCGTCTGTTCCTTTGATGCCGCTCAATATGCCGGCCAGCTTGCCAAAGAGTTTTTCCAGTTCTTTCTGTTTGTCTTCGTCTTTTTTGTCAGACCGCTTCACCGCGCCTATTTCGCTCAGCACGGTTTTGGCCTGCCCTATTTTGGCGGGATTGCCGGGGTCCAGCTTGGCCAGCCTGTCCAGGTACTGGTCTGCCAGCGTGGGCGTAGAGGCAATGTATACCTGGGCGTTTTCATCTTTTCCGCTGAAATATACGGAATGTGATTTGTTATCGCCGCCGGTAAATGTTTTACGGATCTTGAGCCAGCCCAGTATTTTGCTTTTGGCCTTGGCCAGGAAACTCTTGCCCGCTTTCACGATCCATTCTACCACTTTGTCAATGGCCTTGTCTACCGGGGCGCGCAGTTTCTTGATGATGGCCACAATTTTGTCTGATATCTTGCCCAGCCCCAGGAAGTTGGCGAGGAAAGAGATAGCCAGGCTTAGCATGCCGCCCAGCACGTTTTCCACCTTGTTGGCGGCCGCCCCGATAGCGCCGCTGGCAATTTGTACAATACTGTCTATCACGGCCCTGCCCACGGCGGCTATCTGCTGTATCTTCTGCACCAGGAACATGATGGTGTTGTAGATGGCAATGATGGCCTGTATGAAAGCGCCTGCGGGGTTCAGGCTGGACAGCAGTTTGACCACGGCCGTTTGCACTACGGTAACGGTAACAAAGTTGGTCACTTCTGAAATGAACTGGTCTTTCAGTTCGTTGATCTTGTCCTGTATCTTGTCCCACGCTGCGGCGGGGCCTTCGGTGATGAGCGTTTTTATGATGTCGAAGCCGGTTTCCATAGCGGCTACGGCAGTTTCGCCCACTGCTTTCACTAGTTTACCGCGTATGTTTTGCCAGGTGAGGCCGAATACGGAGAGGCCGAGCTTGAGTATTTCCTTGAGGGAGAACGATTGCGGAATGTAGATGTTGGCGCCCGCCAGCGAGCCCAGCAGCCAGTTGACCAGTGCTTTTTTCAGCCAGGTGCCTATCCTGTTCTTGAACTGGTTAAAGCCCTGTTTGGCCGCATTGATCAGGTGCCCCACAAATACCATCGGTTTTTCCAGGATAGACTTGAACGCCCCGCGTACCCGCTGCAGGTAGGGCATAGCGCCGGGCGCCACTACGGAGAACACAATTTCCAGCAGGTCAAAGATGGTGTTCATGGCCCAGCTGCTGAATTGGGCCGCAAACCCGCTGAACACGCCAAATACTTTTTCAAAAAGCGACGGGAGGTTGAGGAAGTCTGTTACCTCCAGCGATTTCAGCATGGCAATAAAGTCCTGTGGGAACTGTTTGACCATGTCCATCAGCCCTTTCATGGCCTTCTGGAACCAGTCGAACGCCTTTTGTACGGCATTGCCTTTTTTGATATTGTCCCAGATGTCTTCCCGGCCAATAAATTTCATGAAGCCGCCAATGAGGGTGTCTGCATTGCGGGGAACGGACTCGTTGGTAATGGGGTTGAAGCCTATTACGGCGCAAAGCAGGTCAAAGCCGCGGGAGTTGGCGGCCAGCGCGGCCAGCGGTTTGAGCACGGCATCCCTGATGAACTGCATCACTTCTTCAAACAGGCCCTGGATGAACGCCAGCATGTCTTCTACTGGTGTACTGAAAATACTTTTCGCATTTTCCCAGGTCTGGAAGGGCGATGTAATAATGTCGATGAAGTCCAGCCTGTTGAGGAAGGTGTTGACAGCGGCGGTGATATCTCCCAGCAGGTTGGAGAACTTCTTCAGTTTGCTTTCTATCCAGGTGCCGGCCTTTTCGAATACGTTGTATTTTTCCAGCGCCTGCGTGATCTGGTGCCCGCCCGGCAGGAACTCTACCGCGGCCCGCAGGATGTTGGCGGCGCTTCTGTCTGCCGCGGCCCCGCTGATAGGGTTGGAGCCGAGTACTATGCAGAACATGCGGAAGCCGGGGATGTTGTCTGCTTTCTCCGCCAGCCAGTCCAGAGCATCCTGCCAGGAGGGCAGGCTGATGTCTATGTCAATATCAATATCGATGAAGCGCTGCACCTGCGGCGGCACTACAGCGGTGGCGGCCGGCGCTTCGCTGCGTTGCACGCTTTGCCCCTGTTGCATTACATGGGTCAGCTCATGCGCCAGCAGGTGGCGGCCGCCTGACGAGCCGGGCTGGTACTGGTCATTGTTGAAGAAGATGTGGTTCTGGTAGGTGAACGCCCTGGCGCCTACCTGGTTGTTCATCTGCGTGGCTTCCGGGCCGGTATGTATGCGAACATTGCTGAAATCTGCGTTGAAGCGGTGCTCCATGAAGTTTTTGGTATCGTCTGAAAGCGTATGCCCGCCGTTGCCTTGCTGGCGTATGCCTTCACCGATGTCGTTGATGGCGGAGGAGGGAGTGCCTTCGCCTTTCATTTGTACTTTGGGGTCTTCTTTAGCAGGTGCGGCAGGTTTTGCGTCTTCTTTCTTCTGCACTTTAGGTTCTTCTTTACCCTGTGCGGTGCCTTCTTTCTTTTGTATCTTAGGTTCTTCCTTAGCAGGTGCGGCCGGTTTTGCATCTTCTTTCATCTGCACCTTGGGTTCTTCTTTATCCTGTGCGCCAGCATCTTTCTTCTGTATCTTGGGTTCTTCCTTAGCCGGTGCGGCAGGTTTTGCGTCTTCCTTCATCTGCACCTTGGGTTCTTCTTTACCCTGTGCAGCAGCATCTTTCTTCTGTATCTTGGGTTCTTCCTTAGCCGGTGCGGCAGGTTTTGCATCTTCCTTCATCTGCACCTTGGGCTCTTCTTTACCCTGTGCAGCAGCATCTTTCTTTTGTACCTTAGGCTCTTCCTTACCTGGTACAACACCCTTCATCTGCACCGGCGCGTCACTCTTCACTATTTTCGGCGCGGGCCTGTTCATCACCGCTTTTTTCTCCTGCTCCTTCTTTGCCGCGGGAACGGCCAGGTCAGGCTGGCGCATTACTTTGTCCGCCATATGATCTGCTTCCTTTTCCGCAGTATCATTGGGAGAACCTATTTTTAACTTGGGCTGGATACCTTTGGCAGACGGGGCAAAAAAGGGCTTTGCTTCTTTTTTTTGCGAAGAAGCGTTCTTTTTAGGGGGCTGTTTTACTGCGTCTGCACTTGCTTTCATGCATCCATTGGTTTATCCGGTTACATCCATTCCGTCCAGATGATCTTTTTGTTTTTGCCATAGGGCACGCCTACTACCTGGAAACTCCAGGGCAGCTCCGCCAGCAGCCATTCATCATAACTCTGCTGTTCCACCTGCAACAGCCAGTTGCCGTCTTTGGCAGACAGCTTGCCGGCCCGTTGCAGAAAGCTGTTGCGCAACCCGTCAGGACTGGTGTTTTGCAACACCGGCCAGTGGGATATAACGGTGCGCAGCAGGTTGTCCGCTTCTTCCATATGTTCAGGCGCAAGCGCGGTGATCTTCTCCACAGGTTGCCCTATGGGTATACCGCAGAGTATTTTGTTGAATATCATTTCCTGTTCGCCTACGCCCTGCCTGCCCGATGCGAGATACTCCAGCAACGCTACCGCGTAACCTTCATGCAGTATGCCTGTTTCACCGGCCGCGCCGCAATGGCGGAGGAATGTGGGCACAAAGGGCATGAGCAGAATGAGGCCGGCGTTGTGGATATAGTGGCCATCTTCTTCATCCGTTGCCGGCGGCTGAATATCCTGTAAGTCAACCGGCTTTTCCGCCGGGGGCTGTTGCAGCAGTTGAAAAACGGCTTTTGCAACGGTATTGAGGGGGGGATTATCAGGCAGGGGGAGAAGGCTAACACGCTGTTGCAACGCAGGCAGCGAAAGCGCTTGCAGCTCCGGTAATTGTGTATAGCCGAGTTGCGTCAGCGCATCCTTTATTAAAGAGGTCAATGGCTTCTCCGGCGCCAGCAATACATTCACCTGCCAGCGGGAGAAAAGCGCCTTTGACGCGGTAAATCGGGTGGGGGAAAGGTGTTGCAATAGCTGTTGCACGTATTGTGTGGCTGCAAATGCGGTGGGGGCGAGTAAGGCCAATACCTGTTGCTGCCATAAGGAAGAAAACTGGAATAGGAAACGCTGCCTGGCGGCGGGGTGCCGCAACAGGGTGATACGCAGCGTGTCCAGAACGGGGTGAGATGCAGAAAGAAGGTTGAGCATAGCGGCTTCCCAGCTTTTGGCTTGGTCAGGGGATGTCCACCATAGGAGGACGCCTGTCCGCAAAAAATGAAAAAACACTAACTCAACCCTACTTTCTATAACACTTTGTGCATCTCTTTTATACACTATCAAATCACCGTCGTAAGCCGGGGCAGGGGTGTTGCTCCTTTTGGGCCGTACCCTGCTTTGTAACGCAGCTGCAAGTTGGGCGGCAACGGAAGGTATGAATGCTTCCTCAAAATTGCCCGCGCGGAGGCTGCTGATATCTATGGTAAGATAATCAATTATTATGTCACTTTTGTCATCGCCATATAAATTCAGCACACGTTCCAGCGCCGCAGGCAGCGCGCTTTCACACAGAAGGGATACCTGCCGCTGCAGTTCCATGGCCTGTGGGGCGGTACCGTTCACGGTCACTTCCACGGTCTGTTTTTGTATGAGGTGCGTATGCATATCAGCCTTCGTTATAGATCACTTCCTGGTAGCCCCAACAACCCTGTTCGTTCAGCAAGATCACTCTCACCACCACGGGCAGGCCGAGCGCCTTGATCTCCATGCTCAGGCCGGTAGCAAATGCGGGCATGGCATCGCCGGCCAGCCAGTAAGCTGTTTTATAGCCGTCCAGGAATTTGATGAATAGCCGGTTGCCTTCCCGCTCAACGGCAAATTCATTGATGCGGCAGTCTTCGGTGGATTTATCCTGGCATTCATCTATCTGCACGCAGCCGAACTTTGGTATCCTTGTTCTGGACTCCTGGCCTTTGATGCGGAAGCTGACGTCTACGCCGGAATTGGTGTACCGGTAATCGTGGTCCACGTCTTTGGCGCGTATCACAATGCGGAACTCAAAGCGGTGGCATTGCAGGTACCTGATCCTCAAATGGCCGGTCTGTTTATCGTCCCGCCCGCCGGCGTCATACTCGAACACGAGGCCTTTATAGTTGGGCAGTTTTTTCCGGATGCTTTCATTGATGGCTTTCACTATTTCTTCCATCCAGCCGTGGTAGTTGCCGTTGTTGATCTCGCCTGCCCTTTCCGTGATCTCGCGTATCAGCGTGCTGAAGTCCTCATCGAATATCACGGCGCCTTTGTCGTCAGTAATATTGAGGTAGGCAAACTCAATGAACAGGGCGTCTTTGGGAATGTTTTCCACGGGTTTGGCCAGCCATGCGGGATACCTGCAGATGTAGGAGATGCCGTTGCAGGGGAGGTCGCAAACGGGCGGACAGGTTTGCGGGGTAACGGTTACGGCGGAAGTGGCGTTCTGGCTGTCCAGCACTATCACCTGCCCGCCCTGGTTGGGGCCGAAGGTGCGGGTGAATTTACTTTTCACTTCCACGTTGTTCACGTAGTACGGCGGTGCGCCGCCGTTTACCCGGAAGGTGACCACGTTGCTGCCGTTCACGCACTTTTCTTCTTCAATGACCAGCTCCAGCGGCAACGGTTGTTCCTGTATGATGTACTGTACCGGCGTGCCGTCGCTGCAGCATTTGTAGGGCAAAAAGAAGTCCGCGAACACAATGCCTTCTGTTACTTCCACGGGCAGCGCGGCCCGGAAGGTATCCCGGAAAATACCGGTGTTGCGGATGGCTTTGTTCTGGGGTATCATGGCCAGGAAGGCGTCTTCCGCCACCTTCATGGTTTTGGGATCGTCCGGGTTCAGGGCCTCGACCAGCGTAGTGTACGTTTGCAGGCTTTTTGAATCAACATTGTACAAACGGGCTACCTGCTTGTTCACCGTATACCGGTTGAACGTATTGCCGCCAACGGTTACCGCAGTAACATTGAGCAGGCCGGAGGCGCCGCCTGCTACGGGAGGAGGGGCCACCATTTCACCGTGGTACACCATCACAAAGGTGCCGCCTACGGGTACGCCGCCCTTGTGCTGCAGGCCTACATGCTTTTCGGAATAGTTACTGAGCAGGAAGGCTTCCTTGAGCGCGTCCGTTCTTTTTTTGTACGCGGCTGCCAGTTCTTCCAGCTGGTCCGCTTCACATTTCACCGGCGTTTGGGCACGCAGGGCGGCAATGATCTGCGGCGTTACCTTGGCAAGGGTGTCTATGGGGTCCAGGAGAGACACGCCCTTGCATTTTACATTGTCCCACAGCAGCAGGTAGGCGGTTTCCAGGTCTTCAAAATGTGCGGAGAAACTGGCGACGTCAATATTGTCCGCCTTGTTACCCGTTTTGACGGCCACCACGTCAAAAGGCAGCCGGTTGCTCTTGATAACGCTGGTAATGTATTTGAGCGAAGCCTTGTAATTTTTGCCTACATGGCCTTCTATCCTGAAAAAGTTATAAGGCTCCAGGTCGTATTTCAGCGGTGTTTTTACGAAGTCGTCTGTAGCGGGATATTCTACCGCTCGGTAAGACAGGTTCTGCGCGGCTTTCCCGGCTTTTGACAGCCGGTAGTTCCATGTCTCGAACACGCGTTGGCCGTTGGCTTGCGGTGTTTGGCTGTAGTAATGCGGAATGGAACGCTGCGATAGGCTGCCGCCCATGAAACTGGGCGTTATCCGCGTGTCTGAGTTGATCACCCCGCTGCCGGTCAGTACGGCGGGCGCGGCTATTTCCGGAAAGGCGGCGGCCATCAGGTACAGGCGCTGGAACAGTTGTATGATCTCCGCCGCGGCCTGGCCTTCCTTTGCCGTGATGGGAGAAGGAATGAAGTAATGACGGTACTGGCTGGGCGTGGGCGGGTTCAACGCTTCCTTGAGGAAGAGGTGGCGCCGGAACCAGGCCGGGTCAGGGCAGCAGGCCGCGAGAATAGGCGCCGCCTTCTGCTTGATCTCGTTATAGGCGTCTACCAGGTCGCTGATAAAATCATAGTAGTATTGATAGAAATACTGCCGGGTAAGCAGCAGTTTGTTGGCGGCATCAAAGGGCAGCCCCTTGATAGATTCCAGCGCATTGTTGATGTCGTTGGCCGGAAAGCCCAGGAAGCTGTATGTATTGACCAGGGCCTGCAGGTTGGCCACCACGGTATCCGCTATGAAGGCTTTGGTCAGGATGTTGCGGTACGCGTTCACCACATCGTCTGTTGTACGCAGGGTGGAGGAGAGCACGTTGAAGCGCGGCATCCGCATGTCTGGCAGGGCGCTCTTGGCGGTGTAATAGCTGATGGCGGTCTTGATCTTGTCCGCATCCCCTTTGCTGACCAGCAGCGGGCGTACCGTAACGGAAATGGTGGCGCCTTTGTCATCACATGAATTGGGCAGGCAGTTCTTGTTGGCCGTTTTGTTCAGCTCTACAAAAAGGAGGATGATCTTCCCGTTCAGGAAATTACTGTCAATGGCCGCCACGGTACCGTCTCCGGGAGGGGAAGCGGGCAGCAGTTCCCAGAGCGGGAACTGATCGCCATTGCCGTCCAGGAAGGGCAGGTATTGTACTTCCTTTGGCGCGGTATAAGGGCGCCGGAAGCGGTGTACCACGTCTGCGTCCTGCACTACCAGGTAGCCTTCAGAGGTTACGCCGCAGCCCCTGGTGATGGTGATATTGCTGCCGTTGGCCGCGGTCTGCGCGTCCAGCCCGCAAACAATGCCTACGCCGGAAAGGTGGGTGCGGGTCAGCCGGTTCTGCTCGTCCGTATAAGCAAAGAGCGTATTCAGCTGCTCGTTGGTGAGCACCTGGTTCACTTCAAAATGCGGGTAGTTTTCAATTAACGGTATCATATCTGTTATTGGCTTCTATGATTGAATAATATTCCTTATCCTAACGCGGTGGCGCCAAGGCGTACAGGATTGGTATCATTTCCATCCTCACAATCGTGCAGGGTGGCCGGCGGGTAAATGCTCTTCAGGTTGTACAATAATTTTATCAGTATGGCATGCGCCTGTAGCAGCGCTATTTTGTCAGCATCGTAAAAATCCGTGAACAGCTGGTTCACGCCGGCAGTGTTAACTCCGGCGCAGCCGGGAGAGAGCGCTGCTATCATGGCGTCAAAAGCGGCCTTCTGCAAACCGGCCTCGAAATTGGCTTCCACCCACTGGTGAATGGCGTGGCCGTATTTTTCCAGGATGCTGCCGGCGCATTGGCAGCGGGCGGCTTCCGTGGCGGCAGGACTATTTTGCGCCAGCAACGCCCGCAGGCGGCTTTCGAGATAAGTATCTTTTTGCTGCAGCTTCGCATTTTCTACCAGCCAGGCGCACCAGGCCTTTTTGAGGCGGCTGTAAATAAAACAATCGGTATTGTTCATCCAGTAGTTCACCACCCAGGTACGGATGCCGGGGTACGCGGCAGGTGGAACGGCAGGGATGTCTGCTACCAGCTCGGCCGCTACATCGTCATACACCGCTTCCGTTTCCGCTTGTGTGAGGAGCGTGTGGCCGTTTTCTTCCAGCTGGTCCCGGTAAGCGGCATTCATGGCCGCAATAATGCCGGTGGCCCGTATGCACATGGCATAGTTCAGCTCGTCCGTTCTTTCCGGCAGCGGCGTTTGTGCGTTCCACAGCAGGTCCGTGAGGTCGCAAAGCAGGGTACCCGGGCAGGCCTCATTGGCCACCCAGCAGATCTTGGGCAGCAGGTGAGACGGTGTTTCCAGGCGGATGGTGTTCTCCGCGTACCGGCGGTAGTCTATTTTCATCTGTTGCACCTGCCAGCCCGGTATCGCAAAGGTGATGCGGAAAGAATAAGGGTCATTGTCGTAACAGGTATGGCAGTCTGTATCCAGGCAGATGGGGAGCAGCAGCTGGCCGGGGATGCGCGGGCGCAGCAGCAGGTGCTCAACGATCATCATGTCTTCCATGTTGAGCATCCGCAACAACCGCAATTGCAAACCGGCCTGGTTGCCGGTAGGGTCTGCCGGGTCAGGCACGCAGGGGGCGGCAATGGAATAGTCCATGGCGCGGGCCCGGTTGCGGCTGGCTTCGGGGTAGCTTTGCAGGAACCTTGTTTTTACCTTCAGCAGCTCCTGCGCCGCGGTTTCCTTGTTGGCCTGTATCACGCCGTACTGTATCAGGGCAAAGTCACTGAAGCTCTCCGCAAACCGCGCCAGCAGGTGGTCCATGAACAGGTTGCGGCGTGTGAGGCCGGCCTGGGCGGGCTCCATCAGGGCTTGCAGCTTCAATTCATCGAGCGTATCATAGAGGTCTGTAACGTTGTGGATGTCCGTGTCTTTCAGCAGCCGGGTAAAGTAGCTCCTGGTCTGCGTTTCGTCCAGCAAAAACAGGTCTCCCACATGCTGCAGCTGGGCAAGGTAGTTCACCAGTATCTGCTCAAAGAAGAGCAGGTACGCCTTGAACTGCCGGGCCTGTGCCTGCCTTGTTGCCGTAACGCCTTCCGGCAGCCCGTTCTCGCCAATGCCATAGGTGGGCGGGAAGGAATACTGAACGGGATAATAATCTTCAAAATCCCGCTCCTGGCCGGTGGGTAGGTCCAGCTCATTTTTAAGGCCGGAAGTTTTGATGTGCTCGCGGTTGCCCCGCAGGAACTGCAGGGTGGCGTTCAGCTCCTCGCTGCTGGCCGCCAAAAAGGGCAGGCCGTTCTTGTAAAAGAGGAATTTAGACCGGTGTATGTACAGGCGGGGCTGATGGCCCTGCGTAACCGGCAACACCCAGGGGCGGCTGTGGTAGATCACTTCGCCGGCGCTGTCGTAGCTGGTCATCAGGAAATTGGAGACGGATATAACGCCGCTGATGTCCATAATGCCGTTGATCATGTCTGAGGCGTGTACTTCGGTACGCAGTTCCGCCTTGTCCAGGTCTTCATGCAGTATAAAGCCATTTTGCAGGCGTGGCCCGTTGAAAATAGCGGTAACGGGATATTTGTTCTCCAGCAGTTGGGCAAGGGAGTATACCGGAACGGTGGGGTTGAGGTACTGTTCTATCAGCACCATTATTTCCGCCTGTACCTTTTCTATGTCCGCATCTGGTTGCAGCTCCACGTCCATGCAAATGCTGACGTCTTCCATAGGCACCAGCCCGATGTTGCAGAAGCTCTCGTCCAGGTTGCGGTGGGCGTGGAGGTTTTTGCGGGCTTCTCCTACCAGGCTGTGGATCTTTTCGATATTCTTTTTATAGGTGGTGATAATACCGGCAATGTCTTCCAGCGCGCTTTGAATGTCTGCCAGCTTTAGGGCGCCGGCGGTAGAAGACGAGGTGTAGATATTAAGCACGCATTGCTGCAGTACTATGGGCGGCAGCGCGCCAAGCGTTACCGTAATGTCTGCCAGCATGCGGTTCCGTACGGCTTTGGCCAGGTTATCGTCGTTCACGTTCAGCCCGTCTTTATTGATGAGGGCCGTCATGGCCAGCGCGGTAACGGATATGGAAGGGTCTGTAAAGGGGTGGAGGCTGTTCCATGTTTTATGGATGGTCTCATAGTCCGGCAGCCTCAGCTCCAGTACGGCCTTGTTTTGTTCGTTGTTGAAGATCAGTGTCTGGTAAACCCTCCCGTCATTGATGTCTCCATAAACGGGGTCGCTTTCAAATTCAACCAGCACATCATACAAACCTTTAACGCTCACTTTTTCATTGGGCTGCGGGTTGCCGGTGGTTTGCCGCTGGTAGCTGAGCAGGCCGGCTTTTTCGTCCGCATAAAATTCGGTTTCGCAGTTGCAGTGCTCGCCGCAATCATCTGCTGCCGTGTGGCTGCCGCAATGGCAAACGCGGGGTATCAGCCAGGCGTTCTGTATGCCGGCCTGGTCTATGAGCAGCTTGCGGTAATCCCGGAGGGTGAGGGGATTGATGGTGAGGATGTCATGCGCCTCAAAGAAGGCCTGGCTGCCGAGTTTGTTTTTGGCAAGATAGGCGGCAAAAATATCCCGGCGGTCAAAGCCCGTTCTGTAGGCCAGGTCTGTGAGCGCAAAGCAGAGCAGCTCCAGGGTGGTGATGCCGGGGTCATGCACGTTATAGTCCGTCCACAACCGGTGGCCAAGCTCCTGGATGTAGCTGATGCCTTTCTGCCGGAGGAAATAGAAATCTTCCGGCGGCTTCAGTTGAGGGGTTTTGGGTATGGATGCTGTTTGTTCCATTATGCTGATACGGTCTTTTATGAGCAACCGCAGCCGCTGTCCGTTTCCGGTACGGCCAAGGCGCCGGTTTGATCTATGACGGTGATGGCGTGCAGCGCCGCTTTCACGGGCACAATAATGGCACATTGCCGGTCAGGTGACACGCTGTCTTTTGCCGCGCCTTTGTGGTAAAGCGTTACATCGGTCACATAGTCTACATAATATTGCTCTTCTATAAAGTTTACGATCATGGATTTGGTGATGCGGCTTTCGAAGCGCAGCTCCGCACCCTGTGTGTACGCCCATGGCGCCATATAGCGGGTGATCTCTTCCTGCAGGCGGGTACGGAACAATGTTTTGTCGTATTCCGGGTAGAAGCGCACGCTGGCGGACACCTGTACCTGCTCGTATTCGGGGTTGCACACGTGGAGCTGTACAAACGGGGATATCAGGGTACGCAGGTAGTCTTTCACTTTTTCCAGTTCGCTCACGTACGTAAAAGGCCGGAGCGGGTCAATGCCGTTGCGGCGCTGCAGGTCGGGGATGGTGATCACCGTTACATGGCCCGGCGCCATTTCGTTGTACTTCCCCGGTTCCAGCCGGGTATGGGGAATGCATTTGGCGCGGTAGAGGCCGGGGAACTGCTGCAGCACCAGGTGCTCATAGTCCCATATGTTCACGCCCCTGTCTTTATGGCGCAGCAGTTCGCTGGCGCGGGTGCGGAACTGTTCGTCCGTTTCCCCGGTGAAACCGCCGAAGGAAGAAAAGGGTTGCTGCACGCGCTTGATGGCCGGTACTGGTTCCACCAGTTTGGCAATGGTGGCGGCGGCCAGGGGCGAAGGCAGGGAAAGCGCCGGGTCTTCAGGCATATTGAACGTTGCGCTGACGGCTTGCGGCAGTATGGCAATGATCTTGCACGTTGCTTCATCCTGCTGCGCAACGGTAGCCTTCAGCCAGCAGGCGCCGGCCGGCAGCAGGTGGTGGCCTGTATCTGCCGCCGCAGGCATGCTGAAGGCCATGATGCCGCTTTGTATCAGCTGGTTGGTACCGTCTGCCACCTCCCCGGTGGCAAAGGGTACCCAGTTGTCTCCGGAGAGGTAGTGCCAGCGCACATGGTCTTCCGGTTTGGCCACCAGCGGGTTGGCAGTGCTTTCATCTATCTGGAAAAGCAGGTTCAGTTTGCGCGGCGGTACAAGCTGCTGTATGCCGATGTAAAACTCCGCGAGGCTGTTTACGGCATTGGCCGCATCGTGGAGGAACCGGGGCATCAGCGGGCTGCCGGCGGCGGTCTCTTCTTTTTCCCCGAAGGGATAGAGGTGGAAGAACTCCGCATCCGCAGTGGTGGCGGCTTCATATTGCAGGTACAGCTCCTGCAGGGTGGGCGGGATAAATACGCCCTGGTCTTTGCTGCTGGAACCTTTCTCCGCTACTTCCGCCAGATAAGCTACCCGCTTGGTGAGCGCGTCCTGGTACCCCAGGTCGTTGTCAAGGTTGTAGCGTACAAAGCCGCTGACGGTGGCGGGAGAAAACGGGGTGTTCACTTCGCTGAACACCGGCGGAATGTCGGTGAGGGTATCTATGTAAAAATGTTCTTTCGGTTTGCCGTTCTCCACGGTGTCTACTTCATCAAAAATGTTGAGGGGGTGGCGTATCACCTTCCAGCCTTCGGTGTGGCGGAGTATGAACAGTTCCGGCACTTCGCCCAGCCCGCTGACCGTACCGGCGCGCCAGCGGAAAACGGGTTTGATGGTGGCCCCGGGTTTTTGGAATATCTCATCGCAGCCGATCATGAGCATAGCGCCTTTGTGGGGAATGGCGCCAAAGGCCAGGAAGGGCTTTGACGGGTCCATCACGCCGGCGTCCGTCTGCACATAAATGTTTTTAACACGATCTGCCGCCACGTATATTTCATAACCGGTGATGATGCTGTTCTTCAGCAATTGCCAGGCAAAGGGCCGCTGTGTGTTCTGGTGCAGGGTGATGCGCAGCACGGGCATGGCGGTGGTGAAAGCGGCCTGGTGCAGAGCGGCGTTGTAGGGCGCGGTGCCCGGTTGGGTGGCCGCCATGGTGGCAGTAATGTCAAAGCCGGTAGCCCCGGCCGCCAGAGAGGTGATGGTAACCGGTTCCCAGCCTTTGGCGGTGGTAACGTCCAGCCGGAAATCATCTTTCACCAGCCCGGTTACGTTGTTGCTGGTGCGCACGGAAATGCGGATGGTGCGGCTGCCTTCCCGCAGGTAGAGGAAGCGGGAGGCAAAGGCAAAGCCCACCCTGGCTAGCGGCATGTTTATTTGCTGGATGCTTTCATAGTCTGTTCTTGTTTTGGCGGCAAAGGGATGCCACGGTGTGAGCGGCGCTTCAAAAGGCGCGCCTGCGCCGTCTGCGGAATTGGCCTGCGGCGCGGCGTATACGCGGTTGGCCGAAATAACGGCGTCCGTATCCTCGTTGTTGGAAATGAAGACGGACTGCAGGTGGCTGACCACGGCGGTGTTCACCGCAATGTCTTCATCTGTGGTATACCAGGCTTCCGCGCCGTTGGCAAATTTCCCGGCCTTGAGCTGCGTGCCTTTTTGCACCAGGTGGTCGTTGACGAATTTGGCCAGTTCAAAGGTGACATATACCTGGTTGGGTTGCGGCCCTTTTTTCTCCAGGCGCAGAATGTCTGTGTAATATAGTTCCAGGTGCTCGCGGGTGAGCGTGTTCAGGTGCTCGCGGGAGTAATGGAGCAGCTTGAGGAAGGAGAGGAAGAGCGTGGTATGCGGCTCATGTTCGCCCCAGTTGCCCAGGGTGCGCTCCAGCTCTTTTTTGGCTTCTTCCGTGATCCTGGCCAGCGCCTTGATGAATATGTCTACGGCGTCTTTGAAGAAGTTGTGGTTGGTAGCAAAAAAGAGCCGGCGCACAATGGGCAGCGGCCCGCTGCCGTAAATGTTGGGGTCTACGGTAATGGTGCTGTTCCATGCGCTGCTGAACGTGTGGGCGGCCACCTGGTTGAAACTTTCGGAGGCTTCGCCAAATATGGTGATGTCTGCATTGGCATCATTGTCTACCGCTGCATTGGGCGCTGCGTTGTACTCTCGCAATTTCTTCAGCTGGTCCTTGAGGCGGGTGGTGATCAGCGTTTGTATAACAGACTTCAGCAGCAATGTATCAGGCAATTTCAGCGCCAGCTGCTCTATTTGCCAGGCCAGGGAGAACAGTGCGCTGTATATTTTGCCGTAGTAGGCTTTTGCTTTGGCTGTTTGCGCATTGGGCAGCGAGCCTTCCTGTAGCGGCACCAGGTTTTTTTTCAGCTCTTCAGCAAAGCCGGTAGTGCTTTGGGAGGCTACGAGCGCTAGCTGCACCGCTACATCGTTGCCAAAGAAGGTCTGCCAGTGGCCGTCCGCCTGGTTCAGCGTGTTGAAATATTTGATGAGCGCGGCAAGGCGGTGGGTAAATACAAGATCGTCCGCGGTCTGGTGCTGGTCTACCGGCGCAAAAGACGGCGCCAGGGCAGGGCGGAGCCGGGCCTTCTGCGATGTTCCGCTGCGCTGCAGGAACAGGGGGTTCAGTACTAGTGGACAATCGTTAGACATATCATCGGTTTACAAGGTGTCTGTAACGTTAGACAGGGCATACAGGAAATTGTTGATCTCGGTGCCTTCATTGATATAGAACGGGTACACGAAATTGAAGCGGGAGTTGGAGGTTTTTACCATAAAGTCCAGCTTGATGAACAGTACGCCTTCCCACTCGCGGGAGCCGTCTATTTCCAGCGTTTCCACCTTGATGCGCGGCTCGTAGAAGAGGATGGCCGTTTCCACCTTTTCCAGCATCAGCGTTTTCAGCCCGGTGTCCATAGGCTCAAACACAAAATCCTGCATGTTGCAGCCGTACCGGGGCTGCATGATGCGTTCTCCGGGCGCGGTGGTGAGCAGGATGTGGAGGCTGCTGTAGATGTCATCTACGCCTTCCAGCATCTCTACAGTGCCGGTTTTGTTAAAGGTGGGCGGGAAGCTCCAGCCCCTGCCCAGGAAATTACTGTCTGTCATACCTGTCAGTTTATTTGTACCAGTCCGCCTTTTACAGCGGTAATGCCGTTGCCGGCAGATAGTTCGCAACCGCCGCCGCCGTCTGCTTTAAAGCCCAGTGTGGCTTTGACGGCGGCCGTTTTGCCTTCGGCCTTCAGGTCGGCGGTTGCTTTCAGTTGAATATTTTTCGGGCTTTCTATGCTGATGCCGTCACTGTTCATCACGATCTTGTTGCCGTGCTGGTCTTCTATCTTGATAGACTCGTCATCGTCAGAAATGGTCAGCTTGTTGGCGCCGGGTGTTTCTATCCGGAAGCTCTTTTTAGCATCGTCAAACAGCATCTTCATTTCGCTGCGCGTTACGAAACCTTTTTCATCGTTGCTGTCCTGGGCGGAGAGCGGCGCGGGCAGCGCGCTGCTGTTGAGGCCGCCCAGTACTACGGGGGCGTTGGGGTTGCCGTCAATGAAGCCCACCAGCACTTCGTCTTTTATTTCCGGCCTGAAAAAGGAGCCTCTTTTGTTGCCTGCGTCCAGGGTGCTTACCCGCGCCCACATGCCTTCTTCCCGTCCGTCTATGAACGGCAGCACCACCAGTATGCGGTCTTCCCCGTCTGGGTCATTCTCCAGCTGGGTCACAATGCCTACCTGCAGGGAGGTGATCTGCTGCGCGGGCCTGAACAGGGGAAGTGGCGGCTGCAGCAATGGCTGGTTGGGTTGCAGCCCTATCTGCGCATCGGTGGTCCAGTTGCCGTTCACCACCTGGTGGCGCACGCCCTGTATAAAAACATTGCCTTCAAACCGTTTGCCCGTGCCTTTGAGGGCAACAATGGTACCCGGCTTGATGCGGGCGGTGCCCTGGAAGTTGGCACGGCCGGTGATTTTGGCCAGGCGGGCTTGTTGCAGCATGGCATCCGCCATGGCCTGCAGCTCCGGTACCGGTATTCTGCTGTTGAGGCGTAGCAGTGGAGCGGGCTGTGATGCGCTTTGCGCAAGGTCTTTGGCGGAAATGTTGCCGTTCAGCGTGCCGGAAGGCTCCGCGGCTTCCACTTCGGTCAGCTCTTGCGCGGAATGGTCCCACGTGTAGGCCTTGAAAGTATCCGGCTGTGTACGCGCGTCCATTTCCAGGTCTAGCTCCAGCAGTGAGGAGCCGTATTGTACGGTTTCTACGGGTTGCTGGGAAAGGTCGGGTTTTTTGATGATGCCCTTGCCGTTTTCCATGATGCAGCAGAGGCCGGCGGCCTCTGCCCGTTGCAGCATAAAATCCCAGTCGCTCAGGTTGTACTGTGCAATTACCGGGTGTTTTACACTGGTGGCCCCTACCTCTTTCTGCACCTGGTATTTGGAGAGAATGTCTTCAATGATCTCGCTGTCTTTCTGCTCTTTGTAATACTTGCTGGCGGGCGTCAGGGAGGCGGGAAATATTTTGTCCCGGCACTCTACGGTGAACAGCGATACGTTCTTGCGCACCTTCAGCGTATTCCTGACCACCACGCCTTTGAAGATGGTCTCATCCTGCCCGCGGTAACCGGCCTTGATCTCTATTTCCTTGCCGGGGATGAAGTCTTCCCCGTCTGATGCGGGAAAGGTCTGCCGGGCCGCGTCTCCGTCCTGTATTACAATGGTGGCGGCGGGAATGCGGTTGATCTCCCGCGTAACGGTAACGGCCGCCACCTGGTAGGTGCGCGCTACCTGCTGCCCGCCGGAGAGGATGGTGAGCGTGGCCACGGAAGGGGTGGCGGAGGTCTGTATGTCCCGGTTCTCAGGCATCTTTCAGGGGTAGGAATTTAAGTACTGTGCCGGGCGCCAGTTTCCTGAAATTGGTCAGGTTGTTGGCGCGGGCCACGTCAAAATAATAGCGGGGGTCTTCGTACTGTTCAAAACATTTCAGGGAAATATGATCGCCGGGCCGTACCGTACGCTCATGCGTGAGATCTGGCGAGAGGGGATCTTCCTTGGCCACCCTTTTTTTATCGTCTATGCTGCTTTTGAAAGCTACTTTGGCCAGCGCGCGGGTAGGGTGGCCGTCTGGTTTGAACAGTTTGAAGGTGATGTTCAGGGAGGTCATACGCCCGGCAAAGTGCATGGGGCCCCAGATCACCCTGAAGTGGCGCGGCTCGTGGGCTTCGCCTTCATAATCCGTGAGCAACTTCTTGAATTTTTTGATGTCTTCCCATATGTCGTCGCGGGCCTGCCCGTCCGCAATGCCGGTGGCGTCAAACAGCAGGTCCAGCACCAGCTCGTCAGGCGCAATGGCCTTGAACTTCTGCTGCTTGCCGCTGGTGCCCTGGCCCTGGCCTTCGTCATACTCTATCTTGTAATTCAGCTGGTAGCTTTCGGGGTTGATGTAGGCGTCAAACTCGCCCGCCTTGGACGCATCGTCCATTTCGGGCTTTTTGTACGCAATGATCTTCACTTTCTCCAGCTTGCCTTTGTCCAGTGCCATGGGGTTAATTTTAATGTCGGGGTTGTTTATTTTTCAGCCTTTTCACGGAGTATGCTCATCACCTGTTCCACGCATTCTGAAATGATCAGCTCCTTGTCTGTTGCCGTACCGCCTGCGGCGGCTTCTTGCTGCTGCGCGCCGGCAGCGTTGCTGGGCGGGCTTTCTGCTGCGTTCACCACTACCTTGATATGCAGCTCCCTGATCTGTATGGGCATAAGCGTTGTTTTTTAGCTAACGGTAAAATACTGGTAACGGAGGTCGAGGCTTTCTATCACCACTGCGCTGTTTTCCGCGTTCAGCTCCGTAATGGCCCACTTTTTAGGCCATGCGCCTACCACATTCCAGGTACGGATAGGCTCATGCTCTTCGTTCAGCAGGGTGATGATAATGTCTGACAGTTTGAACTCCCTGTCCTGGAAGGCCTTCATGCACCATTCAAATACTTTGGAATCCTGGTGCAGCATGCCGCGTTTCAGGGTGAGGTCCGGGTACTTGGTGCGTACCGGCAGGGTATGTTCAAACCTGTTCTCGCCGCCTTCTTTTACCGTTTCGGTCTCATACTCCACCGCCAGGCCCGTTACGGCCTGGAAACGGGTGTCGTTATCGTTTTTGTCTAGGCCGGTAAATTCCACTTTGAAATGGAACCCCACCGGCGGGTAGTAGCCTGCCATAAGCAACAGTTTATTTCACCAGGCTGATGCCTTCATGCGCAATTTCTATGGTCTCAACGGCCACTTCATTGGCGTCTGCCTTCAGATCGCTGGCCTGTACCTTTACCGGAAAGGCATTGAGCACAGACCAGGTGAAGATGGGCTGATGGGCTTCGTTGAGCAGCTTGATGGTGATGGTGCGGCGTTGTATCTGGCCCAGGTTGTTGACTTCCTTGAACCAGTCAAAGTACTCGGTCTTGTTGGGGAAGGTGCCGCGCTTCATGGTAATGTTGCTGCTTTTCTGCAGACCGGGCATTTTTACCTTGTTGTAGTCCTTGCTCTGGCCCTCGCGGTACTCTATCACGTCTACCTGCCGGTCAAGGCCGGTCACCTCCGTGAAGCCGATGGTGGCGTCGCCCCATTTGACTTCAAAATGAAACTTTGGAATTGGATATTCAGCCATGTTATGAATAGTTTAGATTGAAGAATGAATTATGCTTCCGGCATTTTGTGTGAGAAACGGAGAATGATAAATTCTGCCGGCCGTACCACTGCCATGCCTATTTCCACGATCATGCGGCCTTCCAGTATGTCCAGCGCCGTCATGGTCTTTCCCAGGCCCACGGCCACGTAGAAGGCCTTGTCCGTAGTGGAGCCCTGCAGGGCGCCCTGGCGCCAGAGGGTGGTCAGGAAGTTCTCGATCATGGCCTGCACCCTTACCCAGGAGTTGGCGTCGTTGCTTTCGAACACAAATTGTTCCGTGGCTTTTTTGGTGCTTTCTTCCACCATGTTGAAGAACCGCCGTACGCTCACGTAGCGCCATTCGTTATCGTTACCGGCCAGTGTGCGGGCACCGAACACGAGGGTGCCTTTGCCGGTGAAGGGGCGGATGGCGTTGATGGACTTGCCGGATACCACATCCACGTTCAGGCGGTCCAGCTCGCTGGCGGTGTAGATATGGTCTGGTGCGTCTACGCCGGCCAGGCTTACGTTAGCGGGTGCTTTCCACACGCCGCGGTTGTTGTCTACGAATGCGTAGATGCCCGCAATGGCGCCGCTGGGCGGTATGGCCGCGGCGGTGTTGTTGATGCCGGAAATGATGCTTTTATATACGGGGAAGCCGGCTGTCAGCGCATCGTTCTTGGCCCTTGAGAGGTTGATAGACGCGTCCAGTATGCCGGACTGGTAGGCGGTGAGCATAAAGCTGAAGGCCGTTTCCAGATAGGGGATGAGGCTTTGTATCTTTTCCGTATCTGTAGCGCCCTGGAGAATGGCGGAGGGGCCGGGGCTTACGGTAAATACGGTTCCCCATTCCGGCGCGTTCACGGTGGCGCCCGCGGGCTTTTGCGCGGTATAACCGGCAATGCCGGCGCCGGCGGCTACTTCTTCTTCGTACTTGATCACCTCTGTAAAGCGCGGCCCGATGTTGGTGATGGTGGTTTGCGCGCTGGTCTGCAGGTCTGCGTTGGTGAAGGCGGTGTAACCGTTCAGCGTTTCGGCAATGCTGTACAGGTATGCGAAGGTGGCCTCCAGGTTGGCTACATTGGGCGTGGCCAGCAGGTCTGCTATCTTTTTATTGTAAGCGGCCAGCAGGCTGGTGTTGCCGGTCAATGTGCCGGTATCCGTGGCTATTTTGGCGGCATCTGTTTTCAGGTTGTCCAGGTCGGTGATAACGGCCTGCACATTGGCGTCTGTAGTGAGCGTTTTCAGGTCGGCAACGGGGTTGCCGGCTTTGTTGACGTTGCCTTTGATATCGTCGTACGTAACGTTTTTATTGAGTGTTACCTGTATCCACGGCGTATAGGCCATGCCGTATTTCAGGCTGTTGATGCCGATCTGGTCACGGAACTCCGCGCCGTTGTAGTCTTTTTGTTTCAGGTCAAAAAGGCCTACGCGGTCTTTCAGCTCGTCGCATTGCTGCAGGGCGGATTTCTGCACGTCGTACAGGCCGTTGAGGGGCAGCAGGGCGGCGTCCGGGAAGAGCAGAATGGTGGGCTCGTCATATTTTTCCAGCGCCTGTATGCCTTCCTGGAAGCGCGCTTTATCAGGCGTTTCGGTATGCAGGCCTACAGATACAATGTAGCAGTCCCCACCGCCGTTGGCGTAAAAGAGCCGCAGCGCGTCGTACAGGAATTTCTGGTTGCTGATCTTGGCGCTGACGAACTGGTTGGCCAGGTCCAGTTGTATGTCGCTGACGGAGGGTTTGGGCGCGCCGCCGAAATACAGCTCATAATCGGCTATGGAACCTATGCGCAGCGGCGTCATGTAAAGGTCTTGCGGCGCCAGTTTGGCGGCTTTTTCGGTGTAGCCTATGAAGGCCGGTATGGCCGTTTCCACAGCGGCAATCGAGGGCGGGAACTTCGGTACCTCGTCAATGTACACGCCCGGCGTTTTGATGGCTGTCAGATTTAGCATGTGTGGGGTTTTAAAGCGTTACGGAATGCGGTGTTATTGTTCAAACAAAAGATCGAATTTAGCGGCGGGGCCTCCTTTCTGATATTTGATCAGCCCTGCGTTGTTCAGCAGGTCATACGGGTCCGCGCCTTTCAGGATATCTATTTCCAGGTAGCCGAAAACCCTGTTTTGTTCTGTAGGGTCCGCGGCTATTTTATTGTTTGTTGAAATATCGGGGAACGTGCCGCCGTTCAGCCGGGCAATGGAATTGCCGAAAGCGTAGCGCCCTTCGGCGCCGCCAACGGTAAAATGTGCATCCAGCTTGGTGTGCGCGGCAACATTGGGATTGAGCGAAAACCCTATCCGCAGGCGGGTGCCGTTGAGCGCGCCCAGCGGTTCGGCGGGGGCTTTTACTTCCGCGGCAATGCGCAGCCCTGAAGGGTATGGCCTGATGAGCAGCCGCTTGTTGCGCAGCTTGCCGGTGGTGTCTTCATCCGGATAAAAGGTGATCCATTCCTGCACCGGTAAACCCGCCAGGCTGCCGGTCAGGTACTGGTGGGAGAAGCGCACTTCGCACAGGGGCTGATATGTAATGGCAATGCTTTCCATGTATCAGGCTTTCGGTTGTATAACGCTGAATTTGTTTTCGATGGCCTCTATCACGCCGCCGCCTTCTGTTACCTTGTTGCTCTTCAGTTCGGATACACGCATGATGTACATCACGCTGGGATAGATCTTGCCGCCGAGTATGCCCCAAATGTGGTTGAGGTCTTCGAAGGTGGGGGAGTAGATGTTCACGGTCGTTTTATAGTCCACCCCGTCATAACTTGCCTCAAACACGTTCTGGCCCTGCAGGAAGCGGATCACTTTGGCAATGTCTGCAATAGCGCCGGAGTAACTGGTACGCCGGGAGCTGAACATCAGGTAGGCGTTCATGTACACATAGGGGTTGAAGTATTCGGTCTTTAGCGTGTTGCTGTTTACCCGCGAGTAGGCGGAATTTTTCAGGGCGCTTTCTTCCTTGAGGTTGACGAGCGATAGTAGTACCGGCGGGGCATTGGCGGGCGGATTGGCAATGTTGCCAATATCAAACTCGCCGCCGGCAAACTCCGGCGCCAGGGCGTTCCTGATGCTGTTCAATGCTTCTGCTAACATATCGGGATCAACTTATAAGCACTGTTACCACACCCAGTATAATGCTGCCGCCATGCGCCGTGGCGTCGCTGACGCGTGCCGCGGGCTTTCCGCCAATAAGCACGGTGGCCGATCCGGTCAGTATGGCGTCTGGCGCCAGCGGGCATACGCAGCTATCGCCCATCACCGCGGCCGGTTTGCCGCCGATGAGCACCGTTGCGCAGCCTGGTCCGGTAATGGGGCCGCCGCCATGGGGACATACGTGCATGTCGCCAATTGTCGCCGCAGGCAATGACATAACCAGCTGTTTAACTGTGCAGTAATCTTGTGCTCTGTAAACTATTTTGATTTTTCTCCTGACAAAACTTCTCCGGGATGTTCATGTCTCTTTTTTGAGGTCTTTTTGCTTTTGAGGTCTTGCTGCTGAATCGTCAGGATAAGATCGGGATAGTTTGAGGTTAAAAACTTATTTCAGAAGAAAGGTACGACAAAAAAAACATTGGCGCCAAATAATTTTTTGATCGCGCGCCGCTTCTTTTCTCTGCCTGTTGCATAAATAATATTTTGTTATTACTTTCGGGTACGTTACCGTTTTTAGCCCGGTAATCCCGCAAATGTGGCTGCAGCGCAGCATCAGACCGAGGCAACCCCACCGCAGCCGCGGTGCCGGTACTGTTTCCCGTTTTAACTGTAAATACCAATTATGCGAAACACCATTAACCGGAGGAACTTTATGCGCAACGTAGCCGCGTCTGCCTCCGGCATGCTGCTGGGCAACAGCTTGCTGGCCGCCGCCGCGGAACCCGCTCCCGCCGTGGCGGAAAAAGCGCCGGCAGACCGGATGAAGCAGGTGCTCCGCTACCGCAAGCTGGATGCGCATGTTCATCTCGGCCTGTCTAAAGACGGGCCTGAAGTGAATGTTGACTTCATGGAACGGCTGGGTATGCAGCGCATGTTCATTTCAAAACCGGTCACCAAACCCGTTGCCACCCCTGATGATTTCAGGGCCGCCAATAACGTGATCCTGGAAGGCATGCGCCGTTACCCCGGCCAGCTCACCGGCATGCTCACCCTCAACCCCATGTACCCGAAAGAATCGCTGGAAGAGATCAAACGCTGTACCGGGGAAGGTATGGTGGGCGTGAAGGTATACTACCAGGTAAAGATCAGCGACCCGCTGTTCTACCCCATTGTGGAAAAACTGATAGACCTGAAGATGATCATGCTGATGCATGCGGAAACCACCCTGGGCATTGCCGGCTACCGTATGAAGTACGACCGCCGCATCAAACCGAACGCTTCCGTTCCGGAAGACTTCGTCTCCATTGCCGCCCGCTACCCCGAGGCCATGTTCCAGTTTGCGCACATCGGCGGCGGGCCGGACTGGGAGTATGCCTGCAAGGTGCTCAAACATAGCCCCAATGTATTCATAGACACCTCCGGCAGCAACAACGAGAACAATATGGTGGAGTTTGCCGTGCAGCAGGTGGGTGTTGACCGGGTGCTGTTCGGCTCTGACAACATGTACTATCAGTCCGTAGGCAAGGTTATAGACGCCCGCCTCACCGAAGCAGAGAAGCGCAAGATATTTTTCGATAATTACAATAACATCCTGAAAAAAGGAGGCTACCATGTTGATTGACGTTAATGCCTGGGTGGGCCACTGGCCGTTCAAGCGGCTGCACGGCAACACCTGCGAAGGCCTGCTGGCCAGGATGAAGGAATACGGAACGGACGTGTCCGTTGTGACCAACCTGCACGGCATTTTTTACAAGAACACCCAGTCCGCTAACGAGGAACTGTATGAAGAGGTCCATTCCAAAAGGGCGTATAAAGACCGTTTTATCCCCTTCGCCGTGATCAACCCTATTTACGGCGGCTGGAGGGATGATTTTGAAGTGTCTGTGAAGAAGCTGGGCATGAAAGGCATCAGGGTGTTCCCTAACTATCACGATTATACGATCACGGAGCCGGCCCTGCTGGAACTGGTGAAAATGGCCCGTGACCACAACCTGCCCGTAGCGCTGACCATGCGCATGGTAGATGAGCGGCAGCGCTCCTGGATGGACCTGGCCACGGAGTGGGCCATCAAAGACTATTTGCCCCTGCTGCAGGCTGTGCCTGACGCAAAGTATATGTTGCTGAACCTCAGCACCGGCGTAGGCCTTTCCGCGGAAGAAGAAGCGCTGCTGAAAGGAACGGATGTGCTCTTCGATACTTCCGGCCGCCACATCGGTCACCTGGCCAAATTTGCTAAACGCTTCGGGGAGCAGCGTTTCGCTTTCGGCACGCACTTCCCGGTGCTGGACTATTACACCGGCCTGCTGCGGATAGACTCGCTGCGTGAAGAGGAAGGGGACAAGGAGCAGTACCGCTACCGGAATGCGCAGAGGTTCCTGGGGTTGTAGATGGTGTAGCTATATCGGATCGTGCTTGCTGCAAGCACTTGCGCTATTGCGCTGGAACGTCTTTGCGGGAAGCAGTGTATGCGGGCTAAAGTTGCAAATACCCGGCGGCTGACTGCGCGCGATGCATTGGAACGTCTTTGCATGATGAAATATGTGTGGCTAAAGTTGCAAACACGCAGCGGCCAGGAGGTACCCCAACAACGGTACGTCCTGGCCGCTAACACCATATCACTGGCTAAAAAACTCATCCCATGGCCCAACACATCCACCGCCGCCATTTCATAGGCCGGCTCACCGCCGCGTCTATTGCAGGCATGCTGCCTGCGCCGCTCCTGTCTGCCGCCAATGCCGGTGCAGCTGCCACCGGCAACCACACCACCGGCACCCTGGCCGCTTTAGGCGGGCCACCCGTAAGGGCCGCCGCAAAAAAATGGCCGAAGTGGCCTTATGTGGATGAACGCATGGTGGCCGAAGTGGTCAAGACCACGCAAAGCGGCGTGTGGAGCCGCATACAGGCCCGCGAGAACGGGAATGTGGTCACTTTTGAACGGCAGTTTGCGGCCATGCTGGGCGCCAAATATTGTGTGGGCACCGGCTCCGGCACGCAAGCCCTGGCGGTCAGCGTAGCCGCGCTGGGCATAGGGCCGGGAGATGAGGTGATCACGTCTCCCTACACAGACTTTGGCACCATCTCCGCCATTCTCACCTGCAGGGCGTTGCCGGTGCTGGCAGACCTGGACGCGGATTCCTACCAGCTGGACCCCGCTGACGTGGAGCGGAAAATAACCCCCGCCACCAGAGCCATTATGCCGGTACATATGATGGGCCTGCCGGCGGATATGGACAGCATCATGGCCATAGCCGCCAAACATGGGCTCAAGGTGATCGAAGACGCCTGCCAGGGCGTGCTGGCCACCCACCGCGGCCGCCCGTTGGGCAGCATAGGCCACCTGGGCTGTTTCAGCTTCCAGGCCAGTAAACAGATTGCCTGCGGCGAAGGCGGCGCAGTGATAGGCAGCGATGCCGCGCTGATGGACGCCTGCTTCACCATTCACAACCACGGCACGGATAAAAAAGGTAAACATGTGACCATCGGCCCCAAATACCGCATGAACGAGTTTGAAGCGGCCGTGTTGCTGGGCCAATTGCCCACCGCGGCAGAACGCTTCCGCCTCCGCAACCGCAACGCGGATTACCTCACGGAAAAATTCCGCGGCTTTGCGGGACTGGTGCCGCAAAAGAAATACCCCGGCACAGAGAACGGCAGCTACTACAATTATGCCATGTCTTACAAAAAGGAACACTTCAACCATGCATCGCGCCAGCAATTCCTCAAAGCGCTGGCGGCGGAAGGTATTGCCCTGAGTCCTTACATCCCCAACGGCCTGCACCGGGAGGCCTGGGTAGATCACATTCTCCGCCTGGACGATTACAGGAAGATGTACCCCGCCGCCCGCCTGAAAGCCTGGGAAGACGCCACCCGCCGGTTACCCAACTGTGACAGGGTATGCGAAGAAATGGTAGTGCTCCACGGCTCCGGCGCCCTGCTGGCCGGGCAGGCGGATATGGACGATGTGGTGAACGCCGTGATGAAGGTGTACAACAACCGGGAGCGGCTGCAAGGCGTTTAACGGTTCATCTCCGCCCAGATGCCTAACAAAATGTTAAACATCATGTTTGATGACCGCTGTCATGTTTCCGGCGCCGGCAAGGGGCTACCTTTGTCATACTTCAACATGATCATGCTGGTGGTCCCGTTTACGCCGCTATACCTTTGAATGATTGAATCACATAAAAAAAGTATTATGAAAAGGCTTGAAAATAAAGTAGCCCTTATTACGGGCGGTGCAGGCAGTATTGGACAAACAACGGCCAGATTGTTTATAGACGAAGGCGCCAGGGTAATGCTGGTAGATCTGGACGAGGCAAGCCTGAAGAAAGTGGCGGAAGAGCTGGGGCCCAACGCGGCCTATGTTGCGGCAGACGTTACCAAAGCTGAAGAAGTGAAAAAGTATGCGGAAGCAACGGTGAAGCAATTTGGCAAAGTGGATATTTTCTTTAACAACGCTGGTATAGAAGGCGTGGTAAAACCCATTACAGAATTTCCGGAAGAGGTGTTTGACAAAGTGATGGCCGTGAACGTGAAGGGTGTTTTCCTGGGCTGCAAATACGTGCTGCCGCAAATGAATGACGGCGCCAGCATGATCATCACGTCATCCGTGGCCGCGCTGGGCGGCTCGGCGGATTTTGTGGCCTACGTTACCAGCAAGCACGCTACGGTGGGCATTATGAGAACGGCCGCGCTGGAAGCGGCCCCGCGCAAGATCCGTGTTAACTCCATCCACCCGTCTCCCGTCAATAACCGTATGATGCGCTCCATTGAAGAAGGGTATGCTCCCGGCCACGCCGCTGAAACAGAAAAGGCCCTGGCCGCCGGTATTCCGCTGGGCCGCTATGCAGAACCCATTGAGATCGCACGGCTGGTGCTGTTCCTCGGTTCTGACGACAGCCAGTTTATCTCCGGCGCAAAGTATGTGATAGACGGCGCCTCCAACGCAAAATAATATTCATACACCATATGCAGGCGGCTCCCGTAACCCGGGGGCCGCTTTTGTGTGCAGGGGCTTTGCGGCAAATGGCCTACATTTGAGTATCACCAAAACGGCCCAGTTATGCTTACGGATGATTTTGATTTTACCCGCTCCCTCAATCAGCCGCCGCCACTGGAAAACTACAATTCTTTCACCAGCAACGAAGCCCTGCGCCAGGCCCTGCATGCTTACGGCGGGGAGAACGTTCAGGCGCAGGCGGAAACCTTCGGCGCTATCATGGGCAGTGCCGCCATGCAGGAAGCCGGTACGCTGGCCAATCAGCATACGCCCGTACTGAACACGCACGACAGGTTCGGGAACCGGCTGGACGTAGTGGAGTTTCACCCCGCCTACCACCAGATGATGACAGTGGCCATGCGGCACGGTGTACATTCCATTTCATGGATCTCCGGCAGTTACCTGGCCCATAGCGTGCTCTCTTACCTCAAACAACAGATAGACGAAGGCAGCAGTTGCCCCCTCACCATGACCTTTGCCGTAGTGCCCTCTCTGCAAATTGAGCCGGGCATAGCCGAGGAATGGCTGCCGCTGGTACTTTCCAATGAATATGATGCCCGCCACATTCCCTACTCCGAAAAGAAAGGCTGCACCTTTGGCATGGCCATGACGGAGCCGCAGGGCGGCAGCGACGTGCGGGCCAACATCACTTTTGCCCGCCCGCTGGGCGGCGGCGCCTATGCTATTACCGGCAGAAAATGGTTCTGCAGCGCGCCCATGAGCGATGCCTTTCTGGTACTGGCGCAGGCGCCCAAAGGCCTGAGCTGCTTCCTGGTGCCGCGGTTCACGCCGGATGGAGAAAAGAACAAACTCTATTTCCAGCGGTTGAAAAACAAGCTCGGCAACCGCTCCAACGCTTCCGGAGAAGTAGCGTTCCATGCCGCATGGGGGCGTATCATCGGCGAAGAGGGCAGGGGCATTGCCAACATCATGGAAATGGTGCGCCACACCCGGCTGGATTGTGCCATCGGTTCCGCCGCCACGTTGCAGCGGGCCGTAGCGGAAGCCATCCATCACTGTACGTTCCGCCACGCTTTCGGCAAACCGCTCATTATGCAGCCGCTGATGACAAACGTGCTGGCAGACCTTTGCCTGGAATCTGAAGCGGCCATTGCCCTGGCATTCCGGTTGGCAAAGGGTTTTGACGATGCGCGTACGGATGAGGAAGCGCTTCACTTTACCCGCATCGCCACTGCCATTGCCAAGTTCTGGAATACGAAGCGGGCGGTGCTCGGGCTGGGGGAGGCGCTGGAATGCATCGGCGGCAACGGGTACGTGGAAGCGTCCATTATGCCGCGCCTCTACCGCGATGTGCCGGTAAACGCCATCTGGGAAGGTTCCGGCAACATACAGGCGCTGGATGTGCTGCGCGCCATGCAGAAAGAGCCACGGAGTATGGAAGCGCTGCAGCATTACTTTGAAAAGGCCAGGGGGCTGCATGCTGCGCTGGACAAACAACTGTACCAGCTCCGGCAAATACTTGCGCGCACGGGTACGCTGGAACATAACGCCCGCCTCATTGTGGAAAAAATGGCGCTGGCCATGCAAGCGGTAGAACTGTTGCGCATAGCCCCGCCCGCCGTGGCGGAGCTGTTTTGTGAGGCCCGGCTGTCTGAAGGGAGAGGCCTCACCTGGGGCACGTTGCCGGAAGGGAAAACGTTGCACGAAGTGATCAGACGGACACATTTACAGGTATCTGGCCATATTTGAAACGGAATTGCCTGCAACCGCCGGCTATCATGCGTTCTTTTCCGGCAGATGGATTTTCATTTGAAACGGAATTGCCTGCAACCGCCGGCTATCATGCGTTCTTTTCCGGCAGATGGATTTTCACTATATTCATCCCGCAAAATTTGTATGATAAGTAAACTCAACCCACGCCCATGAAGCCAAAATTTATGCTGGCCCTGTTTTTCACTGCCTGTATGGGCAGCGCGGCCGCGCAATCCCCGGAAGAGATCGCTCGTGCAACAAAAGACCTCTCCGTATTCAAAGATAACATGGCCTCCGGCCTCCGGAAGAATACAAAGAAAAAAGACATTGAAAAGATCAAGACCCCGCAACTGAAAGCAGCCGCGCAGGCCATGCTGAACGGGCAGTACAATACAGCGTACCGCCTGGCGGAGTATGAAGCCTATCTCACGCCCGCCACGCTGGGCCGGGAGCTGATGATCGGGGACGGGTACAGCCGGTACGAAAATGTGACCGGCATCTATCTGCCCAAAGGCAGCCATCTTATACTGGCAGAAAATATCCCCGAAGGGAAGCAGGTGAACCTGCTCATACCCAACTGGGACCGCCGCGCCCCGGAAGGTATAGACCCTACCAAAGACCCCGCCGGCTGGGGCATCGTAAAACAGCAATTCAGGTTGCACAACGGCGTCAACATCATTTACGTAAAGGGTTTTGACGGACTGGCCTATGTGGATTATTATACCGATGCGCCGGAAAATGAAAAGCCCGTGAAAGTACACTTTGTGGGCGGCCGCGTGAACGGTTATTTCGACATTGCCAGGCATAACGATCAAGACTGGAACAGGCTCATAGACAGTGCCGTGTACCCCGTGATAGACGCCAAGGGCGCCCATATACAGGTAGCCTACCCCGCGGAGGCCTGCAAAAAATATGCGTATGGCCGGGGTGTGGAGCTGATCAGCAATTATGACTCCATGGTATACCGCCAGCACCGCGTGCTGGGCCTTGTCAAATACAACAAGGTGCCCAAAAACCACATCCTGGCGCGCGTGAACTACAACTATTACATGTTCAGGGACGGGGATGGCGTGGCTTACATGGGCACCCAGCCGGGCAATGCCATGCCGCTGGTAGCAGACCCTGAAAGGGTGATCAAGGGAGACCCCTGCTGGGGTTTCAGCCACGAAGTAGGCCATGTGCACCAGGTACGGCCGTACTTTAACTGGGGTGGACTGGGCGAAGTGAGCAACAACATCTTCTCCCTGTACGTCACCACTTCTTTCGGCAACAAAAGCAGGGTGTCTGCACAAAAAAATTACCAGCACGCCAGAGACAGTATTATTGCCCGCAAGATCTGCTACCTGCAGGATGAAGATGTGTTTAACCGCCTGGTCCCCTTCTGGCAGTTGCAACTTTATTTTGCAGGCGCCGGCCAATACCCCGATTTTTACCCTGATCTTTTTGAGGCGTTCAGGAAACAGGGCGCGGCAGCCAGGCCCGCAGGCACGCCCGCCCGGGCGGAAGGCTGGGGGAACAGGGGCCGCAACCCCGCCGAGTCTCAGCTCAACTTTGTAAAAACCGCCTGCGAAGTAAGTAAAACAGACCTGACGGAATTTTTTGACCAATACGGTTTCTTTTACGTTGGCCACTTCAATTACAGCGACTACGGCAAATACAGCTACAACATGACGCAGGAAATGGCAGATGCCTGCAAGGCCGCCATCAAAGCCATGAACCTGCCCAAACCGGCGGTGGATATTAGTATGCTGGAAGATTAGCCCCCGTATTTGACAAATATCTGCCCCGGCCGCTTTGTATACCGGTATCATAGTCGTAAATTGATAGCACAATTATCAATAACAACCGTGAAAATTGACCCATGCAGCAAGTAGAAGTCGGTAAATGTGTATATATCCTGAACACGGGGAAGAACCTGTACAAGATCGGCAAAACGGGTGACCTGCAGAAAAGGCTGGCGGCCTATCATACCCACCTGCCCATTCTTTTCCGCGTGATCAGGCAGTACGCCGCATTGAACATGACCGATCTGGAAGAAAGCCTGCACATTGTTTTCCAGCACAAACGGGTAAAGGGAGAATGGTTTGCACTGACCAGGAGCGACCTGGCCATCTGCGACAATATTGCCCGTAACTACGCCCTGCAAGCCCTCCAGAAACAGCGCCGGAAACACGTCACTATCACTTTCAGCAGCAACCCCGTGCTGCAGGTCATGGAAGCCAACGAAAAATACCTGCAGGACTATGCCCGGATCGCGGACGACATCAGGCTGGGCCTCAGCAATGATGAGGTGTTTGAACTGTATGAGGCCACGGTCAGCAAAGCTGTTATAGAAACCGTCAGAAGGCTGATGCGCTACCGCACCCCCAACTCTGAATTCCTGGGCAAATGGCTCCGGGTCATCAGCGAGCTGAACAACGGCGTCAGCGAAAGCGCCATTCTCCGCAAATACCAGGGGCAACTCAGCCGCCCCACCATCCAGATGATCAAACGGATACTGCGTAACCAATTGTATTAACTATCATCAACGCCTATGGCAGCAATACATGCGCTTCCGGCGTATGATGCAGCGCCCTGTCCATGAACCGGTAGGCTTCCAGCCGCTGGGCAGGGGGGAAGTCATGCTCCGCTTCGGGGTATCTTACCTGTAATTGCTGCGTGGCGTTGAACAGGTCATATACCGGGGCGGCATGGGCAATGCCTGCTTTCACGCCCTGCACGTCAAAATTGCTGTCATGCAGGGGGGCGTTCGAGTAGAAGGGCCGCGGCGCCAGCGTGGCAATCACCTCGTCAAAATCAAAAGGAACACGTTTGGGGTCAAGGCCATAGCCGTCCCGCAGCAGCGGCATGTAACGGGCCTGCGCCCAGGGGCCCAGGCGGCCGCCGTAATGTTTTGAGGCCGCTTCCCCGATGTTGTAATAGCTGAACAACGTCCAGCCGCAACTGGCTACTATCACCTTGATGCGCTGGTCAAACGCCGCCACGAACATGGCGTTGTGGCCGCCGAGGGAATGGCCGATCACGCCGATGTGAGCGGTGTCTACGTCTTCACGGGCCTGCAGCAGGTCAATGCAGCGCATATGGTTGAAGATGGCCTTCATGGTGCCGGAGGCGTAACGGTCGCGGTCAAAATCATGATCCGCCAGATCGCCAAAGCTGGGGTAATCCGGTGCTATCACCACATAGCCCCTGTCCGCCAGTTCCTCCGCATATGCCCGGTTGGCCTTACCGGTATTTTCACTGGTAATGGCCTTTTTGCCCAGGGGGCTGGTGCTATGCAGCGCCAGTACGGCCGCATGTTTCCCTTTCTTCAGCGGCACAAATAAAAGGGCCGGTACCGGTTCGTTTTCGGCGGCCATGAACGTGATCTCGTAGCGGATATGGTTGCGCTGAAGGAGGCTGTCTTTGACCCTGACCTGCAGCGGAACGGGATGCCGGCGGTCAGGCAGGCGGCCCATGGCCAGTTGCATGCGGGCCAGTACCTGGTGCCGCTTTACCTCCCACCATTGAACGGTTGTAACAGGTTGCAGGCTGCCATCCGGGTGCCGGTAGGTCAGCATGTCACCAGCGGCGCCTGATTGCGCGTGCAGTGATGCTGCGGGGAGGAAAAACACAGCGGCCGTGACCAGCAGGGCCTGGAAGGTACGGGTGGTCATCATCTCAACAAGATAATAAAATCCATCAGCATCGGGAACCGGCCGTTCATCATCAAGGCGCTCCCACTCCTGCAGTACGGCGCACCAGCGTGGCATGCCGCGCCGGTGTTGGTTTTTCCCTGCCCGGAAATGCGTGCTGAAACAGCCGTTCCGGCCCTCCGCCATAAATATGTCCATTTTTTCAATTGGAACGTCCATTGTCAAAAAAGAGAATCGGGTGGAAATTGAGGTATCGTTTTTTCGAGCATTATTTTCCACGGACTGTACAAAAATTTGTTCAATGAACACAACCAGAAAAACCTTCCGGCAGCCTGCTTCCCGCATTCGCAGTGCGTTGCCGGTGTCACCGTTCCCCGTTGTAAAAACATGGCTGCGGGCCGTTTTTATTGTTCTCCTTCCGCTATTTATTTGCACGGCAAAAGCAGTGGCGCAAAGTTCCATTACTGCGGCCGGTACCGTTAAAATGGCTGATGGAACGCCGCTCTCCGGCGCCACTGTGGTACAGAAGAACGGCTCCGCCGCCACCAGCACCAGCCAGGAGGGGCGTTTCTCCCTGAAAGTGCCGCAGGGCGCCACGCTGGTGATCACGTACGTAGGCTTTGAGTCCAAAGAAGTACCCGCGGGCGCCAGCATGGCCATTACGCTGCAGAGCCAGGCCATCAGCCTGCAAGACGTGGAAGTGGTGGTAGACAAGGGCTACGGCAAAAGCAAAAAGCTGGCCGTGTCTTCCTCCATTGCCTCCGTAAAGGCTTCGGAGATCCAGCACCAGACGGGCTATAACCTGGGTACCCTGTTGCAGGGCAAGGCTACCGGCGTGCAGGTGACCAACACCAGCGGCGGCCTCCCGAAAATACTCATCCGCGGCTTCACCACTCTCAACACCAGCTCAGACCCGCTGATCATTATGGACGGCATCAACCTTGGCCGCGCCAACCTGAACATGATCAATGTAAACGACATTGAGAACATAGACATCCTGAAAGACGGCGCTGCCGCCGCTATTTACGGCTCAGACGCTTCCGGCGGCGTAATAGTGATCACCACCAAAAAGGGCAAGGCGGGTGTGATAAAAACAGATATAGACGTAAACTACGGCCGGGAGTTCTTTGCCAAACCGGATATGGCGGACGCGCAGGAATACATCGAGATACAGCAGCGGCGCTTCTCCAACTATACCACGCCTTCATGGGCCGCCAATACAGACTGGTGGAACACGGTAGTGGTGCCCACCAATGTAGTGAACGCCAATGTGGGCGTGAGCGGCGGCAGTGAAAAGCTGACCACCTATGCCAGCGTTAGTTATTACCGTACGGAAGGGCCTTTCTATTACGGCCATACGCAGCGGGCCACCGCGCGCGTGAACCTGGATTACAAGCCCAGCAAGTTCATCAGCGCCGGTACCACCATCTACCCGCGTTTTGAAGAATGGCAGAACTCCGGCCTTGGCGGCGGTACTTCCGTGAGCCCCGCGCTGGGGGGAGATATGATGACGGCGTTGCGTACCGAGCCTATTCTGCCGGTACACTTTGCCCGGCCGGGTCAAAATGAGTACAGCCAGTTCACCGCTTCTTCCATTGAGCGCAACCCCAACCCCGCCGCGGTACTGGAGCGCAGCCGGCACAACAACAACTATGCGCTGGGCCTTGTAGGGGATGTGCATGTGGATATTATGCCTGTCAAGAACCTGACGCTGCGTACGCAGGCGGGCCTCAACACCGGCAACCGGTTTGCCCGCTCATACAGTCCGCCGTTCTACAACAACTTTGCCGGCGCGCGGGACCAGAATTATGACAGCGTAGCCACCAATCCCAACCAGACAAAAGATAATTACCTGTACGCTTCCCGCGCCTACTCCAATTCCGGCTACAATGTAGACTGGCGGCTGACCAATACGGCCAACTATTACTTCAGCATTGGGGCGGCGCACCGCTTCAACGTGCTGGCGGGTTATGAAGCGCGCAAGGAAAGCGGGGCCAGCAACGCGGTAGGGCGCGCCTACATCCCGGTAGACCAGCCGGGCCTCTGGAACCCCAACAACGCGGGCACGCCTATATTGCCTACCTCCCCTAACAACTATGTACAGGGAGAAGGCATCCGGTACAATGAGACCTGGGCCTCTTACTTTGGCCGCGTAAACTATGAGTTCGACAACAAATACTTTGTGGAACTGGCGGTGCGGCGAGACGGGTCTTCCCGCTTCCCCGCCAATAAGCAATACGGCACCTTCCCGTCTGTTTCGGGATCGTGGATCGCCTCCAGCGAAAGGTTTTTGCAGAACTTCAAACCGCTCTCTTTCCTGAAGATACGCGCCGGTTACGGCACGGTGGGCAATGCCTCCTTCAATGACCCTTCCGTGGGGCTTGATCTGCTGAGCAGGCGCATTGTGAGCTATGGCGGGGCAGACAACTACTATGTAATGGGTGGGTCTGTGAGCAATATACTGGCCCTTGGCCGGCCGGGCAACCCCAACCTGATCTGGGAAACCACGCAAGACGTGAACGTGGCGTTTGAGTCTTACTGGCTGAAGAACAGGCTGTACGTGAACTTTGAGCGGTACAACCGCAAGTCCAAAGACCTGCTCTATTTCGATAATTTCGGCCGCCCTGACCTGGGCATCCGCTCCGGCTCCTGGTACAACCTCGGCACCATGGAAGTGAAAGGCATGGAAGGCGTGATCGGCTACCGGGACAAACTGGCCAATGGAGATCTTACGTACGATGTCAGCGTGAACCTTTCCCGCAACCGCGTGTACCTGAACGAGCTGGGCACCAATAACAACGTGCCGCTGCTGGCTACGTCGCAAGGCCCTTACCGCGTGGGAGAAGACCTGGGCGGCAACCTGGTTAAAGTAGACAAGGGCGGTGGAGAGCTGGGCAACTTTTTCGGCTACCAGGTAGAGGGCGTGTTCCAGAACGACGCGGAAGTGGCCGCCTATGTAGACAAACAGGGTCAGCAGATACAGCCCAACGCCGTGCCGGGAGATTTCCGGTTTGCAGACCTGAACGGGGACGGGGTGATCAATGAAAGCGACAAAACAGTGATAGGCAATGCTTATCCTGACCTTGACCTGGGGCTGAACATCAGCGTGGGCTACAAGGGTTTTGACCTGGCCATTGGCGGTTTCGGGCGTTTCGGGCATGAGGTGTTCTGGGTAGCTAAAAAGTGGCTGGAAATGGGCGCTCTCGGCTCCAACGTGCTGAAAGGCTCGCTCAACAAGGCATGGAACGGGGCCGGCAGCACCAACGCCTATCCCCGTTTCATCAACGATGCGCAGGATGCCAACAACAACCTGAAATCATCCAACTCCTGGTTCATAGAAAAAGGCGACTATTTCCGCTTCAACAATATCCAGCTCGGCTATACGCTGAACAGCCGGCTGACGGAAAAGATCAAAATGAAAAAGCTGAGGGCGTACGTGAACCTGCAGAATATCTGGACCATCACCTCCTACAAGGGGCTGAACCCGGAAATATTCAACACGGACTTCGGGCTGCTGTCACCGGGCTTTGACCTGTCTCAGGCGCCCATACGCAAGGCGGTGACCTTTGGCCTTTCCATCGGACTTTGATTTTTTAAGCGCATAAATGAACAATCGTATGCAACCCATCAAAAGATATTTTACGATACTGCTGGCCGCTTTCGCGGTAGTGACCGCCGGTTCCTGCAGCAAGTCGTTCCTGGATAAAGAACTGATAGGCATCAACCCGCAGAGCGGCTCGCTGGACAATGAGGAGAACGCGCGCGCCACCATGAACGCCTGTTATGCTTACATAGATGGCGGAGACTGGAACCAGGTATGGTTTCCCCGGCTGCAGATGGAATCTTCTTCAGACAATGGCTGGGCTGCCAATGATTACCAGGACAGGCCTATAGAAGTAGGTGTGAGCGACTTTACGGGCGTGAACCCGTTTGTGTCTTACATCGAGAACTTTTACAAGAACATGCACGAGGGCATCCGCAACTGCAACTACATGATCAAGGGCATGCAGGAAGTGACCGCGCTGCCGCAGGCGCTGAGAGACCGGTATACCGCGGAGGCAAAGTTCCTGCGCGCCTACTTTTATTTTGAGCTGGTGAAGAACTTCGGCGCGGACGTGATCAACAACAACTTTGACCCGGCGGACGCCACTACCTTCCTGCCCCGCTCCCCGGTGGCGGACCTTTACAAGCAGATCATACAAGACCTGCAGGAAGCCGCCGCCGTATTGCCGGAGCGAGACCAGTACGCCAGCGTGGATGTTGGCCGCGCTGCCAAAGGCGCCGCCCTGGGCCTGCTGGCCAAGGCCTACCTCTTCAGCGGGGATTATCCCAATGCGGAAACCACCGCCCAGGCGGTGATCACCGCTAAGAAATACTCCCTTGAAACCCGCTTCAGCAGGATATTTGAGCCGGAGAACGTGAACGGCGTGGAAAGCATGTTTGAGGTGAACTACGTGAACGCCGCGCCTTTGAGCAGGGGCCCTATTCCCGGTGTGCTTACCGGCGCCGCTTCTGTAGACGGCGGCTGGGGATGGTTCGGCCTCACCAGCGACCTGGAGAACGCCTACCTCGCGGAAGGGGATGATATCAGGAGAACGGCCACCATCCTGAAAGCAGGGGAGCAGGTAGATAATGAAACGCCTGCCCGCATCTTTCCCCAGCATCTTATCAACGGCAAGCCCGCCCATACGTCTTTCCGTTATTACCGCAAGTTCTACATCCCGCTGGCCAAAAGGGTGGGAGACCCCTGGCCTTACAACCACATTATCATGCGGTATGCGGAGCTGTTGCTCATACATGCGGAAGCCGCCGCCTTCAATAACAAGCCAGACGTGGCGCTGCTGTCCCTGAACGAAGTGCGCAACCGTGTGGAGCTGGATGACAGGTCAGGCCTTACCGGCGATGCGCTGAAAGCGGCCATCTGGCAGGAGCGCCGGCTGGAGCTGGCGGGTGAAGGCACTTTCCGTTGGGACGACATCCGCCGCATCACCACCGGCGGTAAAAAGCTGATTGCACTGTTGATGGGGGCCAACGGCACTTTTGTAAAATACAATACTACGGTTAACACAGACCCCGTGGAAACAGCCGGCCACAGAGAGCCGCTGAACAAGGGATTTTATTTCCGGGAAGGCGTGCATGAGCTATGGCCCATCCCCGCCGCCGCCATGAACAGCAACGGCGCCCTGGAGCAAAATCACGGTTATTGACGTAAATTAAAACCAAAGATGATACAGATGAATATTGCGACCATTAGCCTGGTGGCCTTGCTGGCCTGCGGCAAAAATGAAGGGCCGGCAAAAGATCCCTGCCTCGTGAACGGAACAGATACCTGCGCCACCAAAAGCACTGCGCTAACGGCTACTATCAACCTGGCCGCTGAAAAGCAGGTGATGCACAGCTTCGGCGCTTCAGACTGCTGGGGCATCAAGTTTATTGGCAAAAACTGGCCGGAAAACAAACGGGACCAGATCGCGGACCTGCTGTTCAGCAAGGAGATGGACGAACAGGGCAACCCCAAAGGCATTGGCCTTTCCATGTGGCGCATCAACATTGGCGCGGGCAGTTTTGAACAGGGCGAGGGCAGCAACATCAAATCGCCCTGGCGCCGGGAAGAATCTTTCCAGCTGCCGGATGGCAGCTACGATTGGTCAAAGCAGGCGGGCAACCAGTGGTTTGCCCGCGCCGCCAAAGCCAGGGGCGTGGACAACTTCCTGCTCTTTTCCATCAGCGCCCCCGTGCATATGACAAAGAACGGCTACGCCTTTGCCCCCGGCGGCGCAGACAAGGGCAAGCTGAACCTGCAGCCCGGCAAAATGGACGCCTTTGCGGGTTTCCTGGCAGATGTGACCAAACATTATACAGACGCCGGCATTCCCGTAGACTACATCAGCCCGCTGAATGAACCGCAATGGGACTGGACGGCCGGTAACGACGGCAAGGCCACGCAGGAAGGCACCCCCGCCACCAACGACGAAGCGTTTGAGCTGATCAAGGCGCTGGACGGCAGCATGGCCGCGAGGGGCCTCACCGCCAAGATCGCGTTTGGTGAAGCCGGCGCGCTGAACTACATCTACGGGCCTGTGGCAAATGCCGCGGAGAGAAGCGATGTGTTCAACTATTTCTGGAATCCCTCCGGCAAAGGGTACATCGGTTCCCTGCGTTCCGTAACGCCGGTAATGAGCAGCCACAGCTACTTTGCCCAGCCAGACATTCCTTCCCTCATCAATCACCGCCGGCAGCTGGCCAGCCGCATGAACGCCGTTAACCCGCAGGTGAACTACTGGCAAACGGAGTACTGCATATTGGGCAAGGAAGACGGTATCACGGGCGGCGGCCGTGACCTGGGCATCAACACCGCCCTGTACATGGCCCGCATCATTCATACAGACATTGTGATAGGCAACGCCACATCGTGGCAGTGGTGGCTGGCCGTAAGCCCGTCAGATTACAAAGACGGCCTGGTGTACGTATCAAACGTTAACGGCACCATGGGCGAACTGCCCGCTACCCAGAACGATGGTAACATCTACAGTTCGAGGATGCTCTGGGCGCTGGGCAACTACTCCCGGTTTGTGCGCCCCGGCATGGTGCGGGTAGACGCTTCGGTAGAAAATAATACCGCGCCGGAAACCGCTGCCGCCAACCTGATGGTGTCTGCCTACAAAGACCCCGCCACCAAAGCCGTGGTGGCCGTATTCATCAACATGACCAACAAAGACGAAGCCATCAGCCTGTCCGGCCTGCAACTTGCATCCCCGGACGTAGCTGTTTATACTACCTCCGTAAAAGATGAACTGCGGCATACGAAGGGGAACGCGGGAAGCGGCATAAAGCTGGGCGCCCGGTCTGTGGTGACCGTGGTGGGAACATACCGCTAGAAAGAATAAAGCATGCGCGGGCCGGCCGGGCGTATCAGCCTGGTTGGCCCGTTTTTCTGTTGTATATGGCTCCCGGGCTTGCTTTTTTGCCGCTTTTAGGGGAACTTGCAGCCCTATTGAAGGAAAAATTGTTACCGTCATGAGTCATAATCTGGCCGACAAGATCAGTTCGAAGCATTCGAGACCGGTTTTTTATAGTCTGACCCCTCCCAAAATCACTACCGATCAGGAAAGGATAGCAGCCATTGCCAAAGGGCAGCTGGAACGCATTGCCCGCAGCAACATTGATGCGCTCATTCTCTATGATATACAGGACGAATCAACGCGCACGGACCAGGAGCGTACGTTCGCCTTCATCCCTACCGTACCGCCCGAACAATACAGCCGGAACTACCTCGCCGCGCTAAACGTGCCCCGCATCATCTACAAGAGCATTGCCAACCTGACCGGCCAACAGTTCGGGCAGTGGCTCGCGGAGAACGCGGACGTGCGGCATGCCGTATTTGTAGGCGCATCTTCCCGCCAGCAGGTGGAAAAGACCGGCTTCTCCCTGCAAGACGCGTACGCGCTGAAACACCAGCTTGCGCCGGAGCTGCTGGTAGGCGGCATTGCCATTCCCGAAAGGCACGAAAAGAAAGGGGACGAGCACCTGCGGATCACGCAAAAGGTACAGCAGGGCTGCCGGTTTTTTGTATCCCAGTGCGTGTATCACGTTACAGACACCAAGAACCTCCTGTCTGACTATTACTACCATTGTTCGGAAAGCGGGGATTGCCCTTCACCGCTCATTTTTACCCTGGCGCCCTGCGGCTCCCTTAAAACGCTGCAGTTTATGGAGTGGCTTGGCATCAAAGTGCCCAAATGGCTGTTCAATGACCTGAAACATTCCAAAGACATCCTGGAATCTTCTGTACATACCTGCCTGAACGTAGCGTCTGAAATACTGGAGTATGCAGACAGGAAGAACATGTCCGTAGGTTTCAACATTGAAAGCATTTCCATCAAGAAAGACGAGATCGCCGCTTCGCAGGAGATATTGGAAGCCGTGCTGAAGCTGGTGAAGCAACCCGCGCAGGCAGATGCAAAGGCCGCTTTGGGGGCGTTGCAGTAGCCTGTTATATAACTGGAACATGCAGGCCGGAGAAAGGGCCCTCCGGAACAAACGGAAATGACCGGGAAAGTGGTTGCGCTCATTATGCAAGCGGCCTGCCGGGCCGTACCGTACTGCCACGCCGCTCTTAAAAATAATTGCCGGATGAAAATTTATTTTTTTTAATATTGGCCCACTCTTTTTTGTTTTGAGATAAGTACACATTAAACTAACACAGTGCATGATTAAGTTTACGCTTCCACTGATCTACTCTCTTACCGTATTTATTGGCGCAACACATTTCCTTGAAGACCCGCAGCCCGCTTCCGGCAACCCGCCTGAATTGACCATTACCCGGTTTTCCGGCCCGGACGTAACGCCCAGCCCCGCTTGCCTGGCGGTAGCGCCCACCGGCGAAGTGTTTGTAGGGGTGGACATGATCGGCTCCCTGGGGAAAGACCCCGGCAAAGGCCGCATCCTCAAGCTGACAGACAAGGATAATGACGGCAAGATGGACGGGCATACCGAGTTTGCCGTTGTAGACAATCCCCGCGGCATCCTGGTGCAGGGCCACCGGGTTTTTGTATTGCATACCACCTTCTCCAAAGAGACGGGCAAGGCTACCGGCATGGCGCTGGTGGTTTTTGAGGATAAAGACGGAGATGGCAAAGCGGACGGGGCGCCCCAGCCGCTTGTGGAAAACCTGAGCAACACCCGGTACATCCAGGAGCGGGGAACAGACCACGCCACCAATGGCATCCGGATGGGGATTGACGGCTGGATCTACATAGCCGTGGGCGATTTCGGGTTCCATAACGCTACAGACCGCTCCGGCAAAAAACTGACGATGCTGGGCGGGGGCATTGTACGCGTACGCCCTGACGGCACGGAGATGGAAGTATTTACCCATGGCACCCGTAACGTGTACGACGTGGCCATTGACCCCTACATGAACATCTTTACGCGGGAAAACACCAATGACGGCGGCGGGTGGAACGTGCGGTTCTCGCATCATATCCAGTCCGGCGAATACGGGTACCCCGTGCTGTTCAAACACTTTACAGACGAAATATTGCCCGCGCTGGTAGACGTTGGCGGCGGCTCCGGCACAGGGGCCCTGTTCATGGCGGAACCTACCTGGCCGGAAAATTATAACAACGTTCCCATGATGGCGGACTGGGGGCGGAGCATGCTTTATTTTCACCGCGTAACGCCAGACGGCCCCACCTTCACCCAGCAAGAAGAAGAGTTCCTGGCGCTGCCCCAAATCACAGACCTGGACGTTGACGGTTCCGGCAGGCTTTTCCTTTCCGCATGGGATGGCGCCGGTTATTCCGGCAGCCCTAAAAAAGGATACGTGATCAGGGCTGTGCCCAACAACTGGACGTACCAGGCCTTCCCGGATGTGGCCAAAGCATCGGCAGACGAGCTGGCGCAATTGCTGCAATCCGCCAGCGCGGTGGCCCGCCTCACTGCCTCCCAGGAGCTGGTAGCCCGCGCGGATACGCAGGCCGCGTTGAAAATAGCCGCTGACGTGCAATTGCCTTTATATGCCCGCGTGGCCGGCATCTACACTTACGCGCAGGCCGCCGGTGCAAGCGGCATCCCCGCTTTGGTTGCGTTCACAAAAGACGCGGCCGTGAAAGAACATGCCCTGCGCGCTTTGGCAGACCGTAAAGGCATTATCGCGGATGTTCCTGCTGAACCTTTCCTGGAAGGCCTCCGCAACGCATCCCCGCGCATACAGGCCGCCGCCATCATCGGGCTGGGCCGGTTAGGCCGTATGGAAGCCGCGGCCGGGCTGCTGAAAACCCCCGTACCCGCTTCATTTGCAGCGCCCGCCAAAGATGTGGAAGGCCCGCACGCTACGCCCAATGCTGCCATTGTGCTGCCGCACCTGGCCGTTCAGGCACTGGTGAGCCTGCATGCCGTAGATGCCGCCGTAGCCGCTATCAACAGCGACAATTCAACGCTGGCGCTATGGACGCTGCGGTATATGCATGACCCGAAAGCGGTAAACGGGTTAATAGCCGCTTACCGGCAGGCTAAAACCGTACAACTGAAAAACCAGATACTGACTACGCTGGCGCGCCTTTACAAGAAAGAAGCTGTCTACGATGCCTCCTGGTGGTGGGGCACCCGGCCGGATTCTCATGGCCCGTATTACAAGGCCGTAACCTGGGAAAGCTCACCGGTTATAGAACAATTCCTCAAAGCGGAAGCCCTGAAGAAAGGCCCCGCCCAAAAGCAATATTTCCGTGACCTGGACGCACGCCTCCGCATGGACATTGCCGCCTTTGCGCCGGTGAAAAAACCGGAGCCGGTAGCTGCCAAAGAGCCTGCGGTAGACCTTGAGAAGATCAAGAACAAAAAAGGGCAGGTAGGCAAATCTTCTATTGAAGACGTGCTGCTGGCCGTTAATAAACTGAAAGGAGACGCCGCAAAAGGGAAGTTGCTGTTTACCAGCCAGGGCTGTATTGCCTGCCACAGCATCAATAAAGGAGAGAAAATGAAAGGCCCCTTTATGGGCCAGGTAGGTTCCATCATGAACCGGGAGCAGATAGCGGAATCTATCCTGAAGCCGAACGCTTCTATTTCGCAAGGGTTTGCCACGGTGATGATCACGGCAAAGGGCAACAAGAGCTATATGGGATTCATTACGGAAGAAACGGCCGCCAAAGTGGTGATGCGAGACATTGGGGGGAATGTTTCCGTGGTGAACACGTCAGATATCGTTAGCCGCAAGGAAATGAAGAACTCCATGATGCCGGCCGGGCTGGCCAATTCCTTGTCTTACGAGGAGCTGGCGTCCCTGATCACTTTTTTGGCGCAGCAGAAGAAATAAAACGGAAAGGACAAAAAAAGAGGCTGTCTCATGTTGTTGAGGCAGCCTCTTTTTTTGTATGCGGTTACCGGTTCACCATCTCCCTTTTTAGCGCCGGCAGTTGCTGGAAGTCTGCATCGTTCACCCATTTCCATTTCAACGTGGTATCTTTTTGCAGATACCTTTCGTAGAACCCTGTTCCGCTTTTATCAGCATAGGGGTACGCGTCAAATACCTTGCCGTTGCCTGCCATCCTGGGGTCTCGTTGCTGCTGCAGCATGGAGAAGAGCGTGGCTTTCAACTGCGGCAGCGGCTGGTTTTGCCGGGGATCGGCGGCAAGGTTGCGCAGGCATTCCGGATCTCGGGCAATGTTGTACAGTTCTTCCGCCGGGCGTTTCCCGAAAGACCACAGCCAGTACCGGGCGTCATCTCCGGCGGAGAACACCGTTTGCAAAACAACGGTTTTGGTAGGCCCGCCATCGCAGTTGAGATAGCCCGTTTCCGGGTTGCCCGCGGGCCAGCGCCCGGTCTCGAAATTATGCAGGTACAGCAGGGAGTCCGTCACCATACCCCTGATAGGGTACCCTGCATCATGGGGCCGCCCAACATCGTGCCGTTCTTTCCCGATCAGCACGTGCGTACGGGGCGTATAACCTTCCGCCTGCCCGCCGCTGGAGAACAATATGCCGGCAAAGCTGCTACCCGTGAGGGGCTGCATGCCCGCGGCGGTGGCCGGGATGCCGGCCACTTCCAGGATGGTGGGAGCAAAGTCTATGAAGCTGATAAGGTGGTTGACTTCCCTGCCCGGGTGGCGGATGCCGTCTGCCCACATCACCGCCAGCGGCAGGTGGGAAGAGTATTCATATTCCTGCCCCTTTACCCGCGGAAATGCCATCCCGTTATCAGATGTGACGATCACCAGCGTATTCTCCAGCAATCCCCGCTTTTCAAGGCTGGCCAGCATTTTACCCAGCTGCGCATCAAAATATTCTATTTCGAAGGCGTAATCCAGCAGGTCTGTGGTAACGGAATCAGACTTGGGCCAGGATGCCGGCAGATCGGATGCCGGGATGTCTTCCAGGCGTTTGTTGCCCTTTGCAATGCCGGAGCCGTATTCATACCCCCGGTGCGGTTCCAGGCCTCCGTACCAGAAGAAGAAAGGTTGTTGGCCGGCGGCGCCGTTCAGGAACGTATCAAAATTGGCCGCGTAGTCGATAACGCTGATGCCGGAGGTGGGCGGTGTTGTACGCGCGCCGTTATAGGCCTTTACCAATAATTCCCGCGGAGCGCCGGCAGCCGTTCTGGCTACAACAGGCGCCACGCCTTTTCCGCTGTACCCCACGGCATAACCCTTGTCTGATAAGGCTTCTGCCAGCGTTTTGTAATTGGAGGGGAAGTAAGACCAGTGATTGGCGGCGGCTTCCAGTTGCCAGGGGTTTCTGCCGGTAATGATGCAGGAGCGGGAAGGGGCGCACTTCGCGTTAGGCGTGTAAGCCCGCGTAAATAAAAGCCCCTGGCGCGCCACCCTGTCAAAGTTGGGCGTTTTCACCCAGCTGCAACCGTACGCGCCCATGTGGCGGTACGTAGCATCGTCCATGATGGCAAAGAGGATGTTGGGACGGGGAGGCCGGGCGTGTGATGCGTTTCCCGCGGCCAGCAGCAGCAGGAAAGGGAGGAAGCGAGATAATGTTTTCATGACGTGTAGCATGTTGGTTCCTGGCTCATTTCCGTAGAATCTTCTCCATGGCCTTGCCCTTCGCCAGTTCATCAATTAGCTTGTCCAGGTAGCGTATTTGCTGAATGAGCTTGTCTTCGATCTCCTCTACACGGTAGCCGCAAATAACCCCTGTGATCTTGGAAGAATTTGGATTGACTTTCGCCTGTTTGAAAAAGGTTTCAAAATTCGTCTTGTCGTCAAGGTGCTTTTGCAATGTTTGCTGATCATATCCTGTCAGCCAGTGTATGATCTCATCCACTTCCGCCTTTGTACGTCCTTTTTTCTCCGCTTTCTCAATGTAATGCGGATAAACGCCGGCGAAAGACATTTTGAAGACCCTATCGAAATTATTTTTCATTTTAACCGGTTTTAACAGTAACAACGAACTGTTCCCGCAGCCCGTCACAGTTAAGTTACGAAAATGTCGAAACATGGCATAGTTACCAGATGACCGTTACCGTGCCCCTGAACAGGAAGGTAGCGCCGCTTTCGCATACTGTTTCTATGGCATACACGTAGCTGCCTATGGGCGCTACGCGGCCCTTCCAGGTGCCGTCCCAGCCCGCCGCGGTGTTGTTGATCTGGAAATGGGACCTTTCAAATACCAGCGCGCCCCACCTGTCATAGATGCGCATCCACGCTACTTCTTTTATACCGCGGCCTTTGGGATAGAACGTTTCGTTCTGCCCGTCCCGGTTGGGGGTAAAGGCGGTGGGCAGGAATACGGCGCCTTGGTCGCACACCACCGTTACCGCTACATCATCCGCGGCCTTGCAGCCGTAGCGGTTCTCTACCGTGACCGTATAATTGGTAGAAAGGTTGGGCAAGGCCGTTGGTGCGGGGCAGGTAGGGCAATCCAGGTATTGGGAGGGCGTCCACGTCCACCGTGTAATATCAGGGCTGCCGGGGCCGCCCAGCGTTACGGGCACGCCCGCCATGGTGGTACGGTCACGGCCGGCATTGATCACGGGGGAGGGGTGTACGCTTACCACCAGGGAGGTATCGTGCGTAAAGCAGCCGTCCGCATCATAACCGGTCACTTCGTATGTATGGTTGCCCAGGGTGTTAATGTCAGCGTGCGGGGAGGGGCTGCCGGCATCGTCCAGGCCTTCTCCCCTCCATACATAGCGGGCCGCGCCCCAAACCTGCAGCGGCATTATATGCCCCAGGCAGATGGCCGTATCAGGCGTGGCCTGTATGGAGAATGGCTGCGCCACGCGGATGCTGACCTCATCCGTATTGCTGCAACCGTTCACATCCGTTACGGTTACGGCATAGGTAGTATTGACGCGGGGAGCTGCCACCGGGTCTGGCGCCTGCGGGTTGCTCAGGCCCAGGGCGGGCAACCATTGGTAGGTGATACCGCCGCCGGCGCTCAGCGTGGTGCTCTTGTTCAGGCATATGACCTCAGACGCGGCAGCGGCGTTAATGGCCGGTTTGGGCATGACCTGGATGTGATGGAGCGCCGTATCGGCGCAGCCATCGCTGCTGGTAACAATGAGCGCTACATCAGACAGGCCCGTGTTGCTGTATGCCTGGTTGCCGGGCTGCGGCGTATTACCGGTATTGCCATTGCCGAAGTTCCACCGCCAGGTAACGTCACTCACTTTGGTTACCGCGCCGCTGAAGCTCACCGGCGCATCCTGGCAGGCTTGCAGCGGCCCGCTGACAGACACTACGGGCGCCGGGTAGGCATGCACCGTTTTGCTCACGGTTTGCGTACAGCCGTAGGCGGTAGTGGTGGTGAGAGTGAAGTCATAACTTTGCGGCTTGTCCAGGAAAAAGGCGGGCGTGGCAGTGGCATCATTTTCCACCGTCAGCCCCGCATTATAGGTCCATTTATATTCAGCGTCCTGTTTCAGCTCGTCTATGGAATAACTGTTGAATACCGGCGCAAAGGTGATCCAGCCTTCGTCGCATACAAATTCCGGTACGGCCGCCAGCTGCACGTCCAGCTTGTCTATCACAATGGGGTCTTGCAGAAAGGCCGTGCCTTTGCAGCCTGCCTGGTCAGACAGGATGAGGCGTGGCTTGTAAACACCCGGGGTCTTGAAAACATGTTTGATAGCGGGGTCAGTTGTTTCCTCCACAATACCGTCCGTAAAGTCCCAGGCAAAATTGACCGCGTTCACCGCTTCTACCTTGAACTCGATCTCTTTGGTCAGGCAGCCGCCATTGGCGGAGGTGGTGATAGTGGCGTAGGGCCCTTTCACTTCTATTTCCTGCTCATATTCATCTTCCGTACCGGCATCGCCCACCACTTTCAGCTTCACGGTATACTTGCCGGCGTAGGTATAGGTATGGGAAGGGTTGTTGATGGAGGAAAAGCTGCCGTCGCCAAAATCCCAGTAAGAGCTGGTGTGGTTCACGGAGCTGTTGGTGAAGCGGGCAATTACCGGCGGGCAGCCGCTGTTGTTCACGAAAGAAGTGGTGAACGTAAAGTTGGCGCTGACGCTGGATACCTTGATCTGGTTTTGGGCGCTGTCTGTACAGCCGTTATCGTCCTTTACCAGCAGCTTCACGGTGTACACGCCTTTATCAGGGTACGTTTTGCTGGGGCCGTAGTCAGTGGAGGAAGTATTGTCCCCAAAATCCCACCGGTAGGTAGCCTGGCCGCCGGTTACAGTGGTATTGTTATAGAACCATACGCTGCCGCCCGGCCGTATTAACGTGGCGCTGGGCGAAAAGCCCGCATTGGGGCCGTTCACCTGCAGGTAGCTGCCGGCAGCGGTGCTGGTGCAGCCGTCTTCGTCCGTCACCGTCAGCGATGGGTAGAAATAGCCGGCCTTGTTGTAGGTATGTTTGAAAGGAGGGGCGGTAAATACCTCCGCGGTATTGCCATCCCCGAAATTCCATGACCAGGTTTTGATGGGCTTTCCTTTTGAAACGTCTGTCTGGTCTGTAAACGTAAGCTCCGTACCCCGGCATTCCTGTACGCTTGGAGCAAGAAATTTGGCTACTGGGCCGTGTACGTCTACCACTACCTTGTTGCTGCTGTCAGGGCATCCCTGGCGGTTGTACGCTACAAAACGGATGGTGTCTTTGCCGGGTTTCAGGTTAGTAAAAGTAGCGCTCTCATAACTGTAATTATACCAGTTGCCGGGCGTGCCGTCTGAAGAGAACCAGTTGTAGTAGTACGTGTCGTATATAGACCGGTTTATGGCCGTTACGCTGGCTTTGAGCGTTTCGTGGCCGCAGAGCGTTGCCTTGTCTGTGGTGATGGTAATGGGAGAAGGCGCGTACACGTTAATGTTCAGCGAGTCCGAGCTGGTGCAGGTACCGTCTGTAACGGTCAGCTTCACCTTGTACGCCCCTGTTTGGTCATACTTGTGCCTGACGGCGCCCGTTGTGGTAGTGTAGGTATCCTCCTTTCCATCTCCCCAGCTCCATTTCCAGCTGGTAATAGTGCCCAGGGAACGTTCGTCAAAGCCGATCTCTGTACGCTCATCACAGTTGATGGCCTGCATGTTAAAACGCGGGAAGGGGTTCACGGCCTTGATGTATGCCGTTTTGGTAACGGTTTCGCTGCATGCGTTATTGGAAACGGTCAGCTTTACGGTATAGGTGCCCGGCTCCCTGTAGCTGTGGGCCGTTTGCTGGGAGTTGCCGTAGTTGTAATCACCAAAGTCCCACGCCCAGGCATTGCCCACATCTGTAGTGCCATTGAAATGTACCCAGTTGTTACCGCAGATCTGGGGCGCTTCCGGAGATGAGAAATCAGGCTTTGGTTTTTTGTATACCTGGATGGTGTTGCTGTAATACAGGCCTACCGTTCCCTTGCAGCCGTTGGTGGTGGTGTAGGTAAGCCTTACGGTATAGGTGCCGGCGTTGTTATAGGTATGGGATGGTGCGGCTTCCGTTGATTTGGCGCTGCCATCGCCAAAATCCCATTCATAGCTGGTAATGGCGTCACCGGTGCTCACATAGCTGCTAAAAGCAGGGGTCAGCCCTTCGCAGCCCTGGGAAACGCTGGCGTATGCGCGTATTTCCGGCTTGACTACGTTCACGTAGCGCTCGGCCGTGCTGGTACAGCCGGATGCATTGCCGGCCGTGAGCCTTATATTGAAATACCCCAGGCTATTGTAAGTAACGGAAGGGTTTTGCTGGCTGGAGGTTTGCCCGTTGCCAAAGCTCCAGTTCCAGGTGGTGGCGCCTTGAGACTTGTCTGTGAACTGTACGGTGGCCGGCACGTCGCAAATAGCCTGCTGATCAGTGGTGAAATTGGCCTGCGGCGCGGGTTTTACCTCATAATCTTTGGTAACGGTTTCCCGGCACTTGCCATAGTCAGCCGTCATGGTCACCTTTACAGGGCCGGCGCCGGTGGGCGTGTAGTAGGCGGTTGTGCCATAACTGGAAATGTAGCCTTTATCAACGCTCCATGTAACGGCGTTGGTCTGCGGGTTGTTGGCGGCGGTGAAGTTGGCGGAACTGTTCTCGCATACAGCGGCCGGTAACTGGAAATCCGTTGTAAAGTTGGCCACATTGATATCTTCAGACGTGATGGCTACGGCACAGCCCTTATCACTGGCAACGGTGAGCTTCACCTTGTAAACACCCCTGGTAGTATAGTTATGGGGGGCGGGGTTAGCGTCTGAAGAGGTGCCGCCGTCCCCAAAATCCCAGGCGTAGGTAAGGTTGCCCGGACCAGTGGTAGTATTGGTAATGGTCAGCGTGCCGGGAGCGGTACACAGGAATTTGTCAGATATGCTGAAACCGGCCGCCAGGGGAGCGGCCGCATCCACAATATTGCTGATCTGCTTTGATGCCGTGCAGCCGTTGCTGTTAGTGATGGTGAGCGTAACGGCGGCAGACAATACATCGTTATAAGTATGTACGGGGCTGCTGCCGGAGCCGGTGGTGCCGTCCCCGAAATCCCAGCTATAGGCGGTGATGGTGCCGTTCACCGGGTCAGACTTGTCTGTAAAAGTAACCGGGAGGGGTATGCAGCCTTTGGCCGGGCCGGCGGTAAAGTCCGGCTTGGGTTTTTCCCATACGGTAACGGTCTTTTCCGCGGTGTGGGTATTGCCGGCGGCGTTCTTCACGGTCAGTACCACCTTGTAGGTGCCGGGGGCGGGGTAGGAGGCCCTGGGGCTTTGTTCTGTAGAGGTAGCGCCGTTACCCAGGTCCCATTGCCAGGAAACGGGGCTGCCGGTAGACTTGTCATTGAATTGAGTGATGAGGCTCTCGCAGTCGCTGGTTTTGGTAGGGGTAAAATCCGCTGTCAGCTGCGCACGCGCGGAAATATTCAGCAGGAGCGCTATCATCAGCATGGTACAGGTAAGCGCAACGCGCGGGGTTGCTTTGAGGTATAGGGACATGAACTGCAAAATTAGCGGCGGAAAAATACGCAAAAATTCCCGGTCAGGGGAGATTAAATCGGGGAGAACAGCGCCTTAATCCGGTTCAACAAGCACGCTTTTACCGCCGAATTTCGAGATATTATAACTTAAGCCGATGGTAAATACCCTTGTTGCCTGGTTGGTGCGCCTGTCTACAATAGAGCTGCCGGAAATGTACCGTACCAGGTTGTTCCGCTGGTTCAGGAGGTCATTGGCCTGAACGTTAAAGCTGAGCGACTGGTCTTTCAGGAACTTTTTGCTGAAACTGGCATTGACAATGAAAGGATTGGTATTGGCCAGCGCATAGCCGGTATTGATGGTTTTTGTGGTATTTACCCCTATATGCCAGGTCTTTTTTATGATTCCCCTGGCCGAAAAAGAGAACACAAATTTTTGAACGTCGTTAAATCTGTCAGTAACCCCATCGCCGCTGTTCATGCTGAGGCTGTAGTTTATTTTGGCGTCCAACCTGAATTTGTCCAGGCGGAGCGTACTGTTCAGGTCTGCCAGGTAATTATGTGTGCGGAAAAAGACCGCGCCGTTTGGCTGTTCCAGCACATCCACTATGGGATTCTGGTTCAACACGTTGTTGTTGCCGTTATAGTTGTAACCCAGCTTCGCATCGGCCGTTATTTTTTTTGATGTAAACATTCCTCTCAATTGCTGGGATATGTTGACGCCCCTGCTATGCCGCTTGTTATTATTAATAAACACCACCTTGTTGGTTGCCCCGATGCTGCCGGACCAGGATATGGCATATTTGTTTTTTTTGATGGGGATGTTGAGCAGGTAGTGGCTGCTCAGTCCATAATTCCCATTGGTGTTCTCGAACCGTGTTTCCTGTTTGTAACTGTTCAGGGTGTCTGGTATCAGCACCATGTTGTTCACAATTTCGTTTTGGACAGTATTGAAATGCACCCCCGTTTGCAACGAGATGCCCGTTTTGGGTTGCTTCAAAAAATCGTCTGATAAAAATTCCTCTGTTTTCATGTTCTGTGTAAAGTTTGAAAATAAAGAAATCGGAGCGCTTTGAACTCCGATTTTCTATGTTTACACAGTTTTTGTTATAGTGTCAATATTTTAACCCGACTGTTAGATCAAATCGGAACTATTACAGATGAAATAACCTATTTTCTTTCTTTGTTCTTTTTAAAGTTTTCCGCCTGCTCAAATATTTCGGTGTATACTTCATCACGTTCCACCGGTGGGTAGTTGTATTCGTCCAGTAACAGTATGAGCCCTACTTTCAATGCCGCTTTAATATCCGATCGCTTGTTCCAATCAGGGAATCGCGCTTGTGTATCTACCAGTTTTTTAACTGCTCTGGCAAGCAAGATCATTTTTTCATCAGGGTAGGTGAAATCGTATTTAATACATAGTTCCAGCAGAATGTCAAAGAATGCCTTTTCTTCAAAGTCGATGCCTAATTTGTCTCCAGCTGAAAATTCTGTCCGGACCTCCCAAATAAGATTGGTTAACTCCTCAGCCATTTCTTCATACACCTGACTATTTAATATGCTGTTCTCGTCCCTATTATTGTATTGTTCTACCAGGAACTGCATTTTCTTTGTGAAATTGATGCCTTTTACTTTGTTGACCTTCCGTATTTCCCCAATCACTTTGGCGAGCAGTTGCTGCAATAGTTTGATCTTGGTGTTTGGTAATTTTATTCTGGCAAGTTTAGCGAGATAGTCCTCGTCAAAGATATCCAGTTCGTTAGTGCCGCTGTCGCCTAATTTGATAAGTTCTTCGATGCCGTCGCTTGCGAGAGCATCCTTTATCATTTCCCTTACTTTCGCATTCATTTGTGCGGTGTCAGGTGCATCTCCCTTGGTGAGCTTGAAAATAATGGAACGAATGGCCAGGTAAAAATGTGTATAATCCCGTTCTGTCGACGTTAGCTGTTCGGAGCCTGCGCAAATGTCGTAGGCTGCTTTTAGACGTTTGACAAGGCCCATAAAACGTGTTTCCGTGTCTTTGGTCTTTTGCACAAACTCAGTTGCCATATTTAACGTGTTCAACTGCTGCAATTCTGTTCCCTGAAAGTATAGGCTGCTGTCAAACGTGTGAAGGATTTTGGCCAAAAGATCGAGATGGTCCCTTACTATTGCCAGAGATTCCGCAATCTCTTCAAAATTATCCCGGTCTCCCTTGTTGTATTTTGCCAAAGCAAGGGCCATTTGTTTTTTTATCCCAATGTAGTCTACAACCAGCCCTTTTTCTTTGCCTTCGATTTTTCGGTTTACTCTTGAGATTGTTTGAATAAGGCTGTGCTGTTGGATTGGCTTGTCAATATAAATAGCGTCCAGGAAGGGAACATCAAATCCGGTAAGCCACATATCCACGATAATCGCAATTTTAAAGTTCGAATTCTCATTTTTGAATTGGCGGTCCAGCTCTTTTCTATAGTCTTTGGTACCCAACATGTCATATAGTACTTTGGGATCGTCCTTCGAGCGTGTCATGACCAGTTTAATGGTTTCTATTTCTTTAAATTCCCGTTTCCCTTTTTCACTTAGATCAATATTTGACGCAGCCACCTTTTTCTTCGTCCATTCAGGTCGGATGAGTGTGATGTTGCTGTATAGCTGGTAGGCAATTTCCCTGGTGCTGCATACGAACATCGCTTTCCCTTTTACCGTTGCCCCTTCAACAATGCGCTTCTCATAGTGCTGTACAAAGTCTTCCGCAATTGCCTTGATCCGCTTAGGGTCTCCCAGAATGGTATTCATTTTGGCAATTTCTTCCTTGCTTTGCTCAATCTGATATTCATTAGTACCCGCCTCCGCCGACTGCTCGTAGTACGTTTCGATCTTTTCCAGTTCGGTATTGTTTAGCACTACTTTCGCTGCTCTGCCCTCATACACGATCCTGACGGTGATTTCATCTTTAACTGATTCAGTCATGGTATAGATGTCGACAATTTTTCCGAACACATCCAGTGTAGCGTCAACGGGGGTGCCGGTGAAACCTACAAAAGTGGCATTGGGCAGTGAGTCGTGAAGGTACTTTGCGAACCCGAATGCTTTTTTGACACCTTTGCTGGTCACTTTAACAATTTGATCAAGGTTTGTTTGGCTCCTGTGTGCTTCATCGGATATGCATATGACATTGCCTCTTGTAGTTAAGAGTTTGGTATCTTCCGTGAATTTCTGAATGGTGGTTAAAAATACGCCTCCGCTTGTTCTTTCTTGTAGAAGTTCTCTTAAATGCTGCCGGTTCGTTACGCTCACTACACTATTATCGCCGATGAATACCTTGGCGTTGGTGAATTGTTCGGATAGTTGGTCATCAAGATCGGTCCGGTCCGTTATAAGTACAATTGTGGGGCTTTCAAAATACTTGCTTTTCATCAGGAGCCTAGTCAAATACAGCATCGTAAAACTCTTTCCGCATCCTGTTGCCCCAAAATAAGTGCCACCCTTGCCGTCGCCTTCAGGCTTTTGGGCACTTTTTATGTTTTCGAATAATGCCCTTGCGGCGTAATACTGAGGATAACGGCAAACGAATTTTTCATTCTTTTTGGAGCTATCCGGGATATGGATAAAGTTCCTGAGTATATCTCTTAGCCGGTCCCTATGAAGCATTCCCTTGACAAGGGTATGCATGCTGTCGATGCCATCAACTTCTTTTGCCATGCCCGCAATCCGGCGCCAGGCGTAATAGAATTCATAGGCAGCGAAGAAAGATCCCGATTTGGTATTGACACCATCGCTGATGATGCAGAAGGCGTTATACTTAAACAATTCGGGAATGTCCCGTTGGTATCGAACGGTCAATTGTATGTATGCATTGTGTATCGTGCATTCTGGCTGAATGGCAGTTTTGAACTCGAAAACAACCAGTGGTAGTCCGTTGATATACAATACCCCATCCGGAATTCTTTTTTCTGTTCCTGTTATTTCAAGTTGTGTAACGAATTTGTAAATGTTGTTATCCTTTCCGAAGTCGATTCCTTCATCACCCCAAACCTTGGTGATATGCTCCTCGCCGGGTGGGCGTTGCAGCTGCAGGCCGTTATAGTCAATGAACGTAATGTACAGATCTTTTTTACTTCGGTCTTCCCGTTTCAGAATAAATCCATCCGAAAGCTTGCGGATGAAAGTTTTGTTGCTTTCGTACAAGTCTGAAGCGGGCAGATTTTTTAAATCAAGGATGATTGTTCTTACTTCAGTCGTTGTCAGACCATCTGATTGGTACTGTTTGAGCAGAAAAGTTTCCAGGTCTGAGTCGATTAATACCTCATCATTTGAGCGCTGGATAGTATTTCCCAATGTATGGGAATAACCTTCCTGCCCCAATAGTTCGGCGAATGCCTTTTCCAGCTTTGCTTCGGTGAATTTTGTCATGCTAAATCGGGATTGGTTTGGGTTTTACGGAATCTTCTATGGTAGCGAGTTTGGAGAGTAGAAGGCTAGATAGGGCCGCTAGGTGGGTATTCTCACAGCTCTTTGTTTCAGCAAATTTGAGTATAGACTCTGCTTTTTTGTCAAACTGGTCTATTGCCTGGCTGGATGGAACGGTTATCGGGAATTTTGACAATGTCACAGCATCCCAGTTTGGGAAAGTCGAGCCGGTGGTATACGAAAGCAGTTTGCTAAGATTATCCTTATATACGGCATCAACGAATCTTTGTCCTATTTTGGCCCTGAGACTACAAACCCCGCGCCCAAGGCAATATTCATCGTCGCTTTTGACGTGCCGCCCAATTGTACTCCCTCGCACACATACAATTAAGTCACCAGCAATTGACATCTTGGTAGGTTCGGTTGTCCATTTGCTTTTTTCTGCGAAATACTCTCCAAATTCTACAGGTCCATTAATTAATGGGATGCCATTTTTTGTTGCATTATAGGACTCGCCGTCAGGAGATTGTCCCATAATAATATCGGCAATGTCAGAGAGGCTGCCGGCTCCCCATCCAAATGGGAATTCTCCTTTGGGGGGAGCTTCCGATTTTATGCTTTCATTTTGAAATTTAAAATCAACGAACCAATGTCTGTATATTGATTGGACCGTTTTTTCTAAATTTTGAATTAGATTATTGTTTAGTAGAATACGGTTCCTAATAGTGTTATATTCGGATATTATTTCTTTTTGCTTTTCAGTTATTGGTATCGGTAGTCTCATGTTCTCAAAATCCTCCCATTCCAAACTTCCCCGAACACCTCCCACGGCATAAAAACAAGCTTCCCTGTCAAACTCTTCTCGAGAGAACCACATCATAAGGTATTCCGGCAGGAGTACATCAGGCTGAGATATTTCAAATACAGGATATGCTTGAGAAATAATTGCTTCATCTACTTCCTGAAGCAACGCGACGGGCATTTTTTTATCACGCCTGACCTGCATTATACTGCATGCAAACTGGTTCTTTCGGATAATTTTGTAGTTTTCAAGATCGGTTCCAATGATGTTGGCTACCGACGGGATGAATTGTTTTGAAATGCTGAGCCCGAGGAGTGTCTTTACTTTTAGCCCTTCGTTTCGCTCATCGACCAGCCGTATATAGTCACCCAGACGTTTATAGTTTAATCTCATACCCCAGTTCTTTAAACACCATAAGTAAATCGTTCCTTGATTGCTGCTCTGCTTTCAACAGTTCGGTAAACTCTGTCTGGAGGCTTCGCATCTTTTCGTCAAAATCCACATTCTCATCCCTGTTAACGAATTCAATGTATTTGCTTGGAACCAATGAGAAATCTTTGGATGCGATCTCACCGATACCGGCTGAGTAGCAGTATTCAGGAATGTCGGCATATCCTTTATTGTGCTGCTGCCAGGCGTGGTAAGTTGCTGTGATATCTGTAATATGCTGAGCGCTGAACTGTGTATATTTCTTTTCGAACGGTTCGCCTATCTGCCGTAAATCCATGAATAATATCTCACTTTCCCGGTCGCGGTATTGGCGGCTCTCGCTGCCTACTATTTTGGTTTGTTCCTTTTTGTTTTTATTCAGTATCCACAGTGTTACACTTATGTTGGTGGTATAAAACATATCCTGCGGCAATACTAAAATCGCCTCTACCAAATTGTTTTCAATCAGTGTTTTACGAATCTTATATTCCTCTCCGCCACCGCTTAACGCTCCGTTTGCCAGAATAAAACCAGCTACGCCATTCTCTGATAGTTTCGAAACCATATTGAGGATCCAACCATAGTTAGCGTTGCTCTTGGGCGGAACATCGTATCCCCGCCACCGAGGATCGCTAGTTAGTTCATTTTCGCCCCGCCAGTCTTTTTGATTGAATGGGGGATTGGCCATTATGAAATCAGCTTTCAGGTCTTTATGCTGATCATCGCTGAAGGTATTGGCGGCTTTTTCACCCAGGTTGGCGGAAATCCCTCTGATGGCCAGGTTCATCTTTGCCAACTTGTAGGTGGTGTTAGTATACTCCTGACCATAAATGGAAATTTCCATTTTATTACCGTGGTGGCTTTCTATGAACTTCACGGATTGCACAAACATACCACCGGAACCACAGGCAGGATCGTATATAATACCCTTATATGGTTCAATCATTTCTGTTATTAACTGTACGATGGTTTTTGGGGTGTAAAATTCTCCCTTTCCTTTCCCTTCGGCCAGGGCAAACTTACTCAGAAAATATTCGTACACCCTTCCTACAACGTCTTGTTGTTTGTCTTTGAGGGTATTGATGTTACCAATTTCATCAATCAACGATGCTAGTTTGGAACTATCGAGGCCCAGCCGCGAAAAATAGTTATCAGGCAAGGCCCCTTTCAGCGCTTTATTATCTTTTTCAATAGTATGAAGAGCAGTGTCAATGATAAGCGCAATATCATTTTGTTTAGCTCTTTTCTTAATATAATCCCAGCGTGAAATTTCTTCCAGGAAAAAGACATTATTCATACTGTAGAAGTCAACCATTTCGATATACTTCTCTTTACCTTCATCAATGAGTTTTTGCCTGTGCTCTTCAAACTTGTCACTGGCAAATTTCAGGAAAATCAAGCCAAGCACCACGTGTTTGTACTCAGCAGGTTCCACACTGCCTCGTAATTTGTTGGCGGCTTCCCATAGTGTCACTTCAATTGCTTTCTCTTTGACTGCTTTATTTTTTTTTGCCATTATTAGGGGACTGATAAGTGGGTTTATACTTGGTTGCAAAATAGGACTTTTTTTCTCAGGTTTCGAGAGGGACAGGGGTATCTTCCCATGGTACCGGCACGCAAGTTGGTTTGATTGATGTGGTTGGCAGTAAATGCTTATAAGGAAGGAGCGAAACAAGGGAATAATATAAAATGCAAAACCCGCTCTAAGAGCGGGTTTTGTGTGGAGTGCCCAGAACTGGATTCGAACCAGCACACCGTTGCCGGCGCTGCGACCTGAACACAGTGCGTCTACCAATTTCGCCATCTGGGCATCCCGTTCAGGGAGTGCAAAGGTAAGGAGTTTTCAATTATTTCCAAATTCTGCACCCAAAAAGGTATAAAATTAAACAGCAATATTGAACTCGCGCAGCGTGTCGTTCAGGCTGGTTTTCAAGTCTGTAGAGGCTTTACGCTGGCCAATGATCAGCGCGCAGGATACCTGGTATTCTCCCGCCGGGAATTTTTTGGCATACGTGCCGGGTATCACCACGCTGCGGGCCGGAACGCGGCCTTTGTATTCAATGGGCTCGGGGCCGCTTACGTCTATGATCTTGGTGCTCTGGGTCAGTACCACGTTGGCGCCCAGTACGGCCTCTTTTTCTACGTGTACGCCTTCTACCACTATGCAGCGGGAACCTACAAACACGCCGTCTTCAATGATCACGGGGCTGGCCTGCAGGGGTTCCAGCACGCCGCCGATGCCTACGCCGCCGCTCAGGTGAACGTGTTTGCCTATCTGCGCGCAGGAGCCTACGGTGGCCCAGGTATCTACCATGGTGCCTTCGTCTACATAGGCGCCGATGTTCACGTAGGAGGGCATCAAAATGGCGCCTTTGGCTATGAACGCGCCGTAGCGGGCCACGGCATGGGGTACCACGCGCACGCCCAGCTCTTTATAGTTGGTCTTGAGCTTCATTTTGTCATGGAACTCAAAGGGGGGAAGCTCCATGGTTTCCATCGGTTGTATGGAAAAATACATCAGGATGGCCTGTTTTACCCATTCGTTCACCTTCCAGCCGCCTTCACCCGGTTCCGCTACGCGCAGTTTGCCTTTGTCTACGGCCTCAATAACGGCTTTCACGGCGTCGGAATACGTTGTTTGCTGTAACAGGCCGCGGTCGTTCCACGCAGCCTGGATTTGTTGCTGTACATCCATTGCTAAGAATATTTAGACCGCAAAAATAATATAATCGCGCACAGTTGATAGTGTTCATTCTCTTCTTTCTGCCGCATTTAACAATATTGCGGCCAGTTGCCGGGAAATGGCGTTGTTGCAGAGCCGGTCCAGCCAGAAAAACTCACCGGCGGCGTTCACTTCCAGGAAGTAGTATTTCCCGTCTGGCGTGAGTATGAGGTCTATGGCGCCGTAGTTGAGGCCGTAGGCGTCCATCATGGCCATGAGGGCCTGGGTGATATCTTCCCGGAGGGGGTAGGGTTTCCAGCTGTTCACCAGCGCGGCGCCTTCCTTGCGCCAGTCTGTTTCCGCGCCGGGCTGCAGCTGTGAATGGATGGCGAAGGAAAAAAGCTGCCGCCCTACAATGGTGACCCGTAGTTCCAGCGCTTTGGGCAATTTTTCCTGGAACACCATGGGGCAGTATTTCAGTTGTTCCAGCTGCAGCAGGTGCGCTTCGGTGATCTCGCTGGTAAATACCACGTGTTCCTCGCCTTCGCGGTAAATGGCAAAGGCGCTCTGCATTTTGGCTACCACGGGGCCGCCGGTTTGCCGCAGGAACTGCTGTAGCTGCCGCGGGGAGTTGGTAATGCAGGTTTCCGGCACCAGCAGGCCGCAGTCCACGGCCATGCGGAGCTGTTCTTCCTTGCTGTCCAGCCGGCGGTATACACTGTAGCGCTCCAGCTGAAAGCAGGGCAGGCCTTCCAGCATGCCAAAGAGGGTACGCCGCACCTCGCCCAGGGCGGAGCCTAGGAACTCCTTGTCAAGCAAAGGTTCCAGCCCTTTGCCAATGTGGTAGCTGCGGCGGTACCATACGGCGGTAATATCGTCCAGCCGCTCTTCGCCCAGCCACAGCTCCCAGCGGCCCTGCCGGTACGTGGTGGTCAGCGTAAGGTCTGCGGGGTAACGGTCTACGTCAAAGCGTACGCTCCGGCCGCCCATGTTAGTGATGTAGCGGATAACGGTGTCTACGGCCTCATTGTCTGCCGTATGCGTGATGATCAGCACTTTCCCTTCAGGCATGAGTGATCTTTTGAACAAGTTTTTCTGCGATGGTCTCGGCTATTGGAAATCCTAAATATTTCTGCAGCATGCCCCATTCTCCCTGCGGGTTCACTTCCAGGAAAACATATTCCCCGTCTGGCTGAACGATCATGTCTATGGCCCCGAAGGGCAGGCCCAGCAGCTGCATCAGCCGGCTGATCTTTTCTTCCTGCGCGGGGGGCAGCACAAAAGGTTCCCATTGTATGATGGTGGTGCTGGCGGTGCGCCAGTCTGTAGTTTCCGGGGCGCGCAGGCTGCCGGTAAAAAATTCCCCGTCTACGTATACAATGCGCAGCTCGCGGTCTTTGGGTATGTATTCCTGCAATATCATGGGGCAGGCGGAGAGAGATTCCAGCATGGGTACGTCTTCCTTGCGCAGGCGGGTGGTGGGAAAAAAATCGCCCTTGCCGTCCATTGTTTTGGACAGGGCGCCGTGCAGCTTTACCACTACGTCCCCGTTATGATCGTCATAGAACCGGATGGCGTCTTCCGCATGGTTGCTGAAGAGGGTTTGCGGCACGGCCAGGCCCGCGGCCTGCGCGGCGGTGAGCTGCAGCAGCTTGTTGCCGCTAACGGCGTGGTCAATGTCTATGCGGTTGATCCAGGGCACGTCCAGCGCGTCCAGGAAAATGTGAAGGGAAGTATTGTATTCCTTGAGGAAAGCGGGCACGTAGGCGGCATCCAGGGAGGGGGGCACTTTCAGTCCCCACAGCTTGCGGTACCATACGCCGGTGATGTCTGCCGCGTCTATGAGGGTATGGCCGTGCTCCAGCTGGTATTCGGGGCCGGCGGGGGTGAGCTTGTAGCGGAGCCGGTACCGGGTGCCAAATTCGTCTGAGTTGAAACGGAAGCTGGGGTAGCCCAGTTGTTCAAGGTGCTGCTGTACGAGGTTAATGGTATACGTGTCCTGGGAATGGGTGATACAGAAAATCATGGAACCGTCTTATAAAAAACAAGCAACAGCCGCGGCCATTGCTTGCAATGATCAATTGGAATGCGAGGACGGCCTATAACAGCCACCATTCCTCATCCCCGTCTGAAGGGTATTTGTGCGTCTGATCGGGTGCGTCTGCCAGCTTGCTGGTCCATGTACCGGCCGCCTGGCGATTTTTCTCCTCTTCCGCTTTCATTTGCGATTCAAGGAATTGCGCAAAGAATGGCTTTAATACCTGTTCATTGGGTTTCATAATTTGATATGTTTTTTAGTTACAGATAAAATGTATGAAGATGCCTGCCGGGACTATACTTCGTCCCCGTCTGAAGGATATTTCAGCGTATGTTCCAACTGGTCCCAGATCTTCAGGGTGAAGATGGGCGGTTCCTGCCTGGTAGTACGCTGTTTTTCCAGGAACTGTGCAAAAAATGGCTTGATTACCTGCTCATTGGGTTTCATGGTAATACGTTTTTTTATTTGCAGATAGTGTTGGAAGATGTGTGTTCCGTTTCTGGCAGACAAACAATTTAGCATTTTTTACAGAAAGAAAAAAATATTAACGATGTGGGAGGGAGAAATATTATTTTGCCGCCGGATAAAACGCATCACACCTTGAACATCGGTTTCGACGCCAAACGGGCTTTCCAGAACCGGACGGGGCTGGGTAACTACAGCCGCACGCTCATCCGTTCGCTCGCGGAAACATACCCGCAACACCAGTATCTTCTTTTTGCGCCTAAAACGAAGCCCCTCTTCCGGCCCCCGGCCGGCATGCGGGCAGTGTTGCCTGTAAAGGCCCATCACCGCTGGCTGAAGTCCGTATGGCGCAGCCGCTGGATGGTGCGGGACCTGCAGCGGCAACAGGTAGATGTGTTCCACGGCCTCAGCGCGGAGCTGCCTTTCGGCATTCACCGCACCGGTATCAAAACGGCCGTTACCATGCACGACCTTATTTTTGAACGCTACCCGCGGCAATATAACCCGGTAGATGTGCTTACCTACCGCAAAAAGGCCCGCTACGCCTGTGAGCACGCCAGCCGCGTAATAGCCATCAGCGAACAGACCAAAGCGGACCTGGTGCAGTTTTACAGTACGCCGGCCAACCGTATCAGCGTTTGTTACCAGGCTTGTGACCCGGCTTTTGAGACCCTGCATCCGCAGGAGGCCATTACCGCCATGCTACGCCAATACGGCCTGCCGGCCCGGTATTTCCTGTACGTAGGGTCTGTGATAGAGCGCAAGAACCTGCTGCGCATTGCCGAAGCGTTGCACCTGCTGAAAGACCGGCTGAACATACCGCTGGTGGTGCTGGGAGACGGGCGGCAGTACAAGGAAAAAGTAAAGCAGTTCCTCCGGCAGAAAGGGCTGGAACAGCAGGTGATATGGCTGAACGAGGTGGCCGGCTTCGCTTTTAAAGACCTGCCGGCGCTCTACCAGGGCGCCACCGCGCTGCTGTACCCCTCGTTGTTCGAAGGTTTCGGCATTCCCATCCTGGAAGCGCTGTGGAGCCGTACGCCGGTGATCACCTCGCAGGGCAGCTGCTTTCTGGAAACGGGCGGCAACGCGGCCCTGTATGTAGACCCCCTCAACCCCGCGGCTATTGCGGATGCCATGGAGCAGGTATCGGAAAATGGAACGCTTGTTGAGGGCATGAAAGAAAAAGGAATAGCGCATGCGCAAAATTTTACGATACACAAATGTGCCGCCGCAGTGATGAACGTATACGAAAACCTGTAACAGATGATCCATTTTGAGAACGACCTGGAGCATGCCCTGGCCGCGTTGAGGGCCGGCGGCACCATTCTGTACCCCACAGATACTATCTGGGGAATAGGCTGCGATGCTACGGACGAGCAGGCGGTGAAAAAAGTATTCGGCCTGAAAAAGCGGGACGAGTCCAAAAGCCTGGTCATACTGATGGCTGATACCAAAGACCTGGTAAAGTACCTGTCACAGCCCCCGCCTGATATTGCGGAGGTGCTGGCGGGGTTTGACCGGCCTACTACCGTTATTTATGAAGGCGCCCTGCACCTGGCGCCCAACGTGGTGCATGAAGACGGTACCGTGGCCATCCGCCTGGTGAAAGACCCTTTTTGCCGCCATCTGGTGAAACGCCTCCGCAAACCGCTGGTGTCTACGTCCGCCAATATCAGCGGGGAGCCCGCGCCGGCCAGTTTTGCGGATATTTCGCAGGAAATAAGGAGGGGGGTGGATTATGTGGTAAAATACCGTCAGGATGATCAGGAGCAGCACCAGCCTTCCCGCATTGTACGTATCAGCAAGAACGGGGAGCTGGAAGTGTTGCGGCCGTAAGGGAAGCGGTCCATTGCCGCAGTGGCCCGTTTTGATGCCGGTCTGCCGGTTATGCCCTGCCCGCAGCCCGCTTGCTTGGGTTACTGCTCCAATTCATTTACTTTTGCGCCTTAAACTACCAGAAAGTATATGCAGATTCCCTGTACGCAACGGGAAATGGATTTGTTCGAAACTGTGGCCGGCGCGGCCCGCCAGGTGGGCGTACCCTGTTACCTCATCGGCGGCTTTGTTCGTGACAAGCTGCTGGACCGGCCCACCAAGGATATGGATATTGTTTGCGTTGGAGACGGCATTGCGCTGGCCCACAAAGTGGCCGCCCTGCTGGACCCTTCCCTCAAAGTGAACTATTTCAAGAACTTCGGCACCGCACAGATACGTTATAAAGACCTCGAGATAGAATTTGTGGGCGCCCGCAAGGAAAGTTATAACCGGGACTCCCGCAACCCGGAGGTAGCGCCCGGCACCCTGGAAGATGACCAGCTGCGGCGGGACTTTACCATCAACGCCCTGGCCATCAGCCTTAATCAAGCGGACTACGGCCAACTGCTGGACCCCTTCAATGGCCGGCAAGACCTGCAAGACAAGCTCATCCGCACCCCGCTGGAGCCGGGCAGCACTTTCAGTGACGATCCGCTGCGCATGATGCGCGCCATCCGTTTTGCCTCCCAGCTCAATTTCAGCATAGTGCCGGAAACCTTCCAGGCCATTGCGGACCATGCCGCGCGTATCAAGATCATTTCACAGGAAAGGATCACGGACGAGCTGAATAAAATATTGCTTTCTCCCAAACCTTCCGTAGGGCTGGACCTGCTCTACAGATCAGGCCTGTTGAAGATCATTTTCCCGCAGATGACAGACCTGGTGGGCGTGGAAATGGTGGAAGGCAAAGGGCATAAAGACAATTTTTACCACACGCTGCAGGTGATAGACAATATCTCCCGCCATACGCCAGACCTCTGGCTGCGCTGGGCCGCCCTGCTGCACGATATTGGCAAGCCTGCCACCAAACGCTTTGAAGAAGGCCATGGCTGGACGTTTCACGGTCACGATGCGGTAGGGGGCAAAATGGTGCCCCGCATCTTTGCCCGGCTCAAACTGCCGCAGCATGAAAAAATGCGGCAGGTGAAAAAATTGGTGGAGCTGCACCTGCGCCCTATCAGCCTCACCAAAGAGAATATAACAGATTCGGCTATACGGAGACTGCTGTTTGACGCCGGGGAAGACCTGGAGGCGCTGATGCTGCTTTGCGAGGCGGACATTACCTCCAAGAACCGCGCTAAAGTAAAGCGTTACCTGGAAAATTTTGAGCTGGTGCGCGAGCGGCTGAAAGCAGTGGAAGAGAGTGACCGCATCCGCAACTGGCAGCCGCCTGTAACCGGAGAGCTGATCATGGAAGTGTTCGGCCTCAAGCCGGGGCGCGTGGTGGGAGACCTGAAAAATGCCATCAGGGAAGCCATTCTTGACGGTATTATTCCTAACAACTACCAAGCTGCCTACCAGTACATGCTGGAGAAGGCCAAAGAACTGGATTTGACCCCTGTAAAATAATTTGGTATTTTTGCGGTAGCCTATAACTTAATCATATGCCGGTATTGAAGTTTAGAGTTTATTGGGAAGAAGATGAAAGTGTCTACAGGGACATTGCGGTAAAGCCTTCCCAGAATTTTTTACAGTTCCATCAAGCCATATTGACTGCATATGAGTTTGACAGCAAGCACAAAGCCACTTTTTTCCGTAGTAACGATAACTGGCAGCGTGGCCGCGAAATAATACTGGAAGCAGACAACCAGCCCCGCAAGGCGGAGCCGCTGATGATGTCTGATACGCCTATTGGCGCCATGGTAAAGGCTCCCAACCAGAAATTCATTTACCTGTACGATTTTGCCAAGAACTGGACTTTCCTGGTGGAGCTGATCGGCGTTGCCAAAGACGAGAACGCCAAGCTCAGCTACCCCGCCTGTGTACGCAAGGAAGGCCTGGCCCCCAGCCAGTACGGCACCAAAGGCCTTATTGGAGACAAGCTGGTGGAAATGGAAGAGAAATATGACCTCAACCGCGAAGGCATGTCTGAAGACGGGTTTGGTGAAGAAGGGGAGGAGTCTGAAGGCGAAGGAGAAGACGGCATGGAAGGAACCGGCGGCGGTGAAGATGAAACCATTTATTAGCAAGCAGGAGCGAGGCGCTGCGCCCGCTTTTTTCAGCATATGAAACATACGGTTGTTGTACTGGCCGGCCCTACGGCCGTAGGAAAAACGGCACTGGCTATACGAATGGCGCAAATGCTGGGAACGGAGATCATCTCCGCGGATTCCCGCCAGTGCTACCGGGAGCTGAGCATCGGTACCGCCAAACCCTCCCCGGAAGAGCTGGCTGCCGTTCCCCACTACTTTATCAATTCCCATTCCATCACTGAAGAAGTAAATGCGGCTATGTATGAGCAACTGGCATTGCAGTACGCCGCTGATATCTTTACCCGCCATCCCGTAGCGGTGGTAACAGGCGGCACAGGCCTGTACATCCGCGCTTTCCTGGAAGGCATGGATGAAATGCCCGCCGTTCCGGAAGAGGTCCGCGCCGCCATACGCCGGCAATACGCGGAAAACGGCCTCCTCTGGCTGCAGCAAACGTTGCAGCGGCGAGACCCCGCTTTTTACGCCGTAGCGGAGATACATAACCCCCAGCGCCTCCTGCGCGCGCTGGAAGTGCTGGAAGCCACAGGGCGTTCCATTACGGCTTTCAGAACGGCCACCCGCCGGCAAAGAGATTTCAACATCATCAAAATAGCCCTGCAACTGCCCAAAGAACTGCTCCACGCCAATATTCACCGCCGCGTGGATGCCATGAAGGAAGCGGGGCTGGTGGAAGAAGTAACGGCCGTACAGGCTTTCCGCCATCACAATGCGTTGCAGACGGTAGGCTACACGGAAGTATTTGACTACCTGGATGGCCGCGCCAGCCTGCCTGAAACCATAGCGGCCATTAAAACCCACACCCGCCAGTATGCCAAGCGCCAGCTCACCTGGTTCAGAAGAGACGCGGAGATGCAGTGGTTTGATGCCAGGGAAGGGGAAGCGGTGATGGAGTGGCTGCAACAGAAGTTGGAAGAAAATAGGTAACGTGGAGTAAGCAAGCCAATGAAAGCGGTGAGGCGATGCTCCGTAAACAAAAAAGGAAAGAGCGGCAGCCCTTTCCTTCCTCTTTGTATCCGGAATTTATATGATCAGAACTTGAACCCTACGGTGGCCATCACCGCGCCGCCAGACATGTCTATGGTAGCGGGCGCAACGGCTGCGTCGCGCAGGTAGTATGGCTGGTAAGCCTCTTTGGCCAGGGTATGTACATACGTGAGGTCTGCAAAGAAACCCCTGTTGCGGTAACCCACACCGCCGCTGATCTTTTTGATGCTGGCGTCTACAGTGGAGTTCTCGTAGGGATCGCCATAGTAGGCAAAACCGGCGCGTACGGCCAGTACGGTGAATTTCATTTCACCACCCACGCGAACGTTGACGGTGCTTTTATACATGTTTTCAATGGACTGGTTCAAACGGTCAGCAAACTCACGGTCTGAAGCGGCCCCTTTGTTGAACTTGTATTTGGCCGCGGCGTAGTTCACATATTCCACATCGGCGGTAATGAAGCCGTGTTGCTGGCTTACGTCCGCATTGGTGCCGAAAATGTAAGACACGCTGCCCAGCGCGCGCCACGGCGTTTTCAGGTTGTACTCATACTCCACGGGGTAGCCGTCTAACAGCTCCTCCGTATCCTGCCAGCGCTCGCTCCGCCCGTCTGGCTGGTAACCTTCGGTATCTACCTGCACCCGGGCGGTAGACTGGTCTCTCATGGAGTACCAGGTGGGCGTATGGAAAGCCGCGCCTATGCGCAGGCTCGGCATGGGCGCGTAAATGGCCCCCAGCTTGGCGTTGAAGCCTACCGCGTCTGTTTTCAGGTGCTCGGTATGTTCAAAGTAGGAAAAGTCGTTGTTGGTATCGCCGGAGAGGTCGTCTTCCGCAAAGGTGCGGGTACGCTCGTAGCGGAGGGTAGGGAAGTTGAGGGAAGCGCCCATATACCACTGGTCGTTGTAATTACCGCCCAGCGCCAGGGAGAACTCGTTCTGCCCGCCTTTTTCCTTTATGATGGCCTGCTGCTGAATGCCGGCCGCGCCAATCGGTACACCGGAAAAATACTCGGTAAGGTTGCCGTTGGGATCAAGCTCGGCGTCTATCAGGTAGGTGTTCAGCGCAAGGCTGGCGCCCAGGGGATAGTCTATGGTGGCATTATCGAACGGGATAGGATTGCCGTTGTTGTTCAGGTCTTGCACCCAGCGGTCCGTATAGCTGGTGGTGGTGTTCACGCCATTGAGCCGGAAGGTGTTGTTAAAGTCCGCCAGGCGGTTATAGTCCAGCGAGAACGCCAGGTTGCGCCATTTGCTGTTGTTCTTTTGCGTGGGTATGCCAAACACGATGCCGGCGTTGCCCAGCATGGCGCCTGATTTGCTTTCGTCCGCATTGCTGCCGAGGTAGCTGGCGCTGTTGTTGCGGAAATAAAAACCGGGCGTAAAAACCACTTCACTCGTTTTGAAAAAGCCGATGCCGGCCGGGTTGACGTGAGCGGCGGTAACATCGCCCCCCAGAGAACCAGCCGCCCCACCAATGGCCTGCGTACGGGCTGTACCGCCTGTGGTCAGGCGGCTGTAGCGCAAGGCGTCTCCCTCATCCTGCGCCCATCCATGGGCAGATACACCAAGGGCTATCAAAAGAAATGTGATCCTTTTATTCATCTGGTAACAATTTATTTTTCAGAGGTCTGACAGGATACCAGCTAACCTGGTCCCATCTTTCAAAAGTATGGTGAGAAATAGCATGTTTTCGCTGCAAGGGCATAGGATTAGGATATAAAAGAGAATGATCAATCACGGAAGGCCGTTGTGCCTCTCCGCAATTGATCATTCAATGCGTATTGATCAGCCGCCACGGGGACGGAATGTTCTTGCCGGTGCGCTGTTGTTGCCGCTGTTGTTAGACGGAGAACTGCTCGGATAAGACCGGGCCGGCGCGCTGCTGCGCTCGGGTGCCCTGTAAGTAGGTTCGCTCCTTACGGGCGCGCTGCGCTGCGGTACGCTTCTGCGTTCGTAGCTGCGGTTGTTGGTCGGCTGTGAAACGGGCCGTTCTGAGTTGGAGCGCTGGAATACCCTTCTGTTGCTCGGTTGTGTGGCCGGGCGTTCGGAAGAAGACCTGTCAAACACTCTCCTCGGAGCGCTGCTGCCGTTGTTGGGCGTGGTAGTGGGCGTGCCGCCGCGGTCAAACACCCTTCTGGGCGCTGCGCCGCTGGTGCTGCGGTTGCCGGTATTCACGTTGCCGGAATTGTTGAACACCCTGGAGGATGAAGAACCTCTCGGGCCCCATGAGTTGGACGGGCGTGAAGAATAATGGCCGCCCCATACAGGGTAACCCCATCCGCCGCCATGCCATCCGCTGCCATACCAGCCGCTTCCATACCATCCGCCGCCATACCAGGGGCTGTACCACGGGTTGTGATAACCATACCAGGGGCTGTACATGCCGCCCCAGCGGTAGGGATTGTAACCCCAGCCAAAGCCGATGCCGAAGGACGGGCCCCAGAAAGAAGAACCCCATCCACCGCCCCAGCGGCTTCCGTAATAATTGTTGATGTAAACGTTCGGACTGCCGTAAAAGTCATCGTAATAATAACCATCCCAGTAGTTGCCGCGGTAGCCCCTGCTGAAATTGTCGATACGGCGGGCGTAATCATAACGCTCCTCATCGTCCTGATAAGTTACATACGTGTCGCCATTGTCATCATACGTCTCTTCCACTATGTCGCTTCGCGTATTACTGGCAGTGTTACTGGCATACACGGTCTGTTGTCTCGCCGGAGAGTGATATACATCATCCGGCGTTTGTGCGGTTTGATATGCCGATGAACAGCTGCTTAACACAAGCACGGCAGCCACGGCACTATATATCATAGGTCTCATCTGGTGATATTTGATTAACAATGTAAATTTACTCAATTTAAACGAATTTTGTCGTTGAAGAATGGGCCGCGCACCAACCGTTTTATTATCTTCGCACACCCGGTTAAAATATTCATCTGTTTCAGCGCAGGTACGTGGCAAATTCCGTATTATTATATAAACAAATATTACGCCAATAAATTGTGTCAGAAGCGCCGGAAATGCAGGGTTTCTGCTGAATGGCCACTGAAACGGATAAACGGAAAAAACGCCGCATTAACCGCCTGTAAGGGAAGCAGTTGAAGACACGGAGAACCGGGTAAACGGTAAAAGAAAAAAACTTATATGAGCAAAGAGATTACAGCCCGGTCGGCAGACTATGCGCAATGGTACAATGACCTCGTTTTGAAAGGCGGACTGGCGGACTATTCCGCCGTGCGCGGCTGCATGGTGATCAAGCCCTATGGCTTTGCCCTCTGGGAGAACATGCGCGATGTGCTGGACAGGATGTTTAAGGATACAGGCCACCAGAACGCGTATTTCCCGCTTTTCATCCCCAAGAGCTTTCTCAGCAAAGAAGCCGCCCACGTGGAAGGTTTTGCCAAGGAATGCGCCGTGGTAACCCATTACCGCCTCAAGAACGACCCCAATGGCGGCGGCGTGATCGTAGACCCCGAGGCCAAACTGGAAGAAGAGCTGATCGTACGCCCCACTTCTGAAACAATTATCTGGAATACGTATAAAGACTGGATACAGTCTTACCGGGACCTGCCCCTGCTCGTAAACCAGTGGGCCAATGTGGTGCGCTGGGAAATGCGCACCCGCCTCTTTCTCCGCACCGCGGAATTTCTCTGGCAGGAAGGGCACACCGCCCACGCCACGCCAGACGAGGCCGTGGAGGAAACCCGCCGCATGCTGGACGTGTACGCCGATTTTGTGGAGAATTATATGGCCCTGCCCGTGGTGAAAGGGGTGAAATCCGCCTCCGAACGCTTTGCCGGCGCTGTAGACACCTATTGCATTGAAGCGCTCATGCAGGATGGCAAGGCCCTGCAGGCCGGTACCTCCCACTTCCTGGGGCAGAATTTTGCCAAAGCCTTTGATGTTCAGTTCTCTAACAAGGATAATAAACTTGAATATGTATGGGCTACCTCCTGGGGCGTGTCTACCCGCCTGATAGGCGCCCTCGTTATGGCGCACAGTGACGACGACGGTTTGATACTACCGCCCCGCATTGCGCCGTTACAGGTGGTAATTGTGCCCATTTACAAGGGAGCGGACCAGAAAGCTCCCATAGATGAGAAAGTGAACGCCATTGTGAAAGAGCTGAAAGCGGCCGGTGTAAGGGTGAAGTATGACGATTCGGACAATGCCCGCCCCGGCTGGAAGTTTGCCGAATATGAAATGAAAGGCGTGCCCGTACGCATCGCCATCGGCTCCCGGGACCTGGAGAATAATGTGGCGGAAGTAGCCCGGCGGGACACCCGGACCAAAGAAAGCATGTCGCTGGACGGCCTGGCTGCCAATGTGACAGCCCTGCTGGAAGAAATCCAGCAAAACCTTTACAATAAAGCCCTGGCGTACAGGAACGAACATATTACCCCGGCAGGCACCTGGGAAGACTTTGAGCGGCTGCTGGATGAAAAAGGCGGGTTTGTTTCGGCCCACTGGGACGGTACCCCCGAAACAGAGGCTGCCATCAAGGAAAAGACAAAGGCCACTATTCGCTGTATCCCTTTGAACAATCCGCAGGAGGCAGGCGTTTGCATACTTACAGGCAAACCCTCCAGAGAAAGGGTATTGTTTGCAAGGGCTTATTGATTTAAAGCATAACTACAGACATGCACCGTTGATGCGAGCCATCCGTTACATAATATTCCTGCTCCTGGGCCTTGGAGCGTACGGTACCGTGCGCGCGCAAGGCCTGGTGATCCGCAATTATAATGTAAAGGATGGGCTTGCCAACGCTACCGTATACGGCGCCGTGCAAGACCCGGAAGGCTTCATCTGGTTTGCCACTCCCACCGGCGTGAGCAAGTTTGACGGCCGGCGCTTCCGCAACTACACCAAAAAAGACGGCCTTACAGACAATGACGTGATCAAGCTGGCCGCAGACTCCCGCGGCAGGGTGTGGTTCTTCACCAACAACGGCAAACCTTCCTTCTACTACCGGCATACGCTGCATAACGAAGACAATGATACCAGCCTGCGGTTCAACAGCCGCAGCCATTACATGCAGTACGCCTTTGAAGACAGGGCGCGCGCCGTATGGTTCCTCAACACCGCCGGCCGCATTGTACAGTATAACAGCCGCCAGCTCATTTATGACAAGCTGGGCGCCAAACAGGCCGATGTGCTCTGGCTGCTGAGTAAAGACAGCATCTTCAGGCCCCTGCAGCGGTATTTTAACCTGCAGGGCATCAAAGACAGCAATAACCGTAACCAGAAGATCTTCCTCACGCCGCCCTACCCGGTCTCTGACCCGGAGTTTGCGGACCGTATCCGCAAATATCCCATACTGCTCAGTGAGAACGTGGCTTATTCCTATACCTCCGGAGAGGTCATTCCCTTTCTCAAGGGCGCGGAATGGGGCATCCATGAGGAAATGAGCAGCATCTGCACAGACCGTAACAACCTCTGGATAGGCACCCAGCGTGCCCTCTATTACATCCGTGACTATTTCAAAGGAGAGCGGAAAGTTAGTAAATTGCTTGATAACCACTACATTACGGGCATCCTGAACGACCGGGACGGCAATATCTGGATCACCACCTACGGTGACGGGGTATACCACATCCCGTTCAAGCATTTTTATTTCGGCTACCTGGACAATACCAACGGCCTCTATTCCCACTCCGTGTACAGCGTGTTCAAAGACCGGCGCAACGGCCTGCTCTACATCGGGGAAAACGCCGGTATGCTCAATACCATGGACCGCAACGGCGCTATCTCCCGCCTTTCGATGGATTCCACCATTGGCCGCAACAGCGTGTTCGGCATTTTGCCGCTGCCCAAAGGGGAAGAGGTAGTGATCGGCACAGAAAACGGCGTTTACGAATATGTTCCCGGCACCCGCCGGCTGCGCCTGCTCTACACCATGCGCGGTATCAAAGACATGGACATTACCCCTTCGGGCAAGGTGCTGGTGGTGAGCCGCAACCGGCTGCTCAACGGGCTGGAAGGGAAGAACGTAACAGACCTCAGCGGCCTGGAAACCCTGGTGTCTTCCGTATCCTGCATCGGGGACTCGGCGTATTACCTGGGTACCGGCGGTGGACTGTATTTCAGCAAAGACGGGGGGCCGCCCGAGCCGGTTTTGGGAGACCCACGGCTGGGCCTGAGCATCAAAGACCTGCAGTGGATCAACGGCTACCTGTGGGTAGGCACCAGCGATGAGGGCATTCTTGTATTGAAAGACAACCAGGTAGTGCGGCATTTCCGCACCACCGACAACCTGGTGAGCGATATCTGCCAGCAGTTGTACTACGACGGCAAAGACCGGCTGTATGTAGCCACTAACCGGGGCATGTCTGTTATAGACGCCCGGGAAAAAGTGCTGGTACGCAACATCACCTCTAATGACGGGCTGATGAGTGACGACATCCGGGGCCTCTGCCATTACGGGGATACCCTGTACGTAGCCACCTCCAACGGCCTCTGTTATTTTTCCGGGGACCACATCCCCGTAGATACCGTGCCGCCCACGGTATACCTCAACGCCATCCGCTACGCAGACAGCACGTTCCCGCCCAAATCGTACTTTTCCCATCTTTACCAGCGCCGGGGCGCGCTGGAGGTGGAGTTTGGCGCCATTGCCTTTGACCTGCCGGAACTGGTGGAGTACCAGTACAATTTTTCGGGAGACACTACCTCCGGCTGGGTAACCACCATGAGCAACATAGTGCCGTACCCCCGCCTGCTGCCGGGAGACTATACCCTGCTGTTCAGGGCACGCAAGTACAAAAGTGGCTGGAGCGCCCCCGTATCCCTGCGCATTTCCATCTTGCCGCAATGGTACCAGGAGTGGTGGGCGCGTGGCATCCTGGTATTGCTGGGGCTACTGGCTATATTGTTGATACTCAGGTATATAGTAGGCCGTATCAAGGGCGGGGAAAAACGGAAAACGGAATATAACCGCCGTATTGCTGAGCTGGAGGCCAAGGCCCTCACCAACCAGATGAACCCGCATTTCATTTTCAACTCCCTCAACTCCGTACAGCACCTGATACTGGAAAAGGAGGAAAAGCAGGCCCTCAACTTCCTGGCGGACTTTGCCACCCTGATGCGGCAGATGCTGAACAACTCCCGGAAGTCATATATTTCGCTGGAAGACGAGATCGCTTTCCTGACGCGGTACCTGGAGCTGGAAAAGATACGTTTTGCCAATTCTTTCGTATACAAGTTCGATCTGAGTACGGAATTGAAAGAATATACCGTTTACATTCCCCCCATGCTCATACAGCCCATTCTTGAAAATGCGGTGAAACACGGCCTGGCGCCCAAAAACGGCAGCGGGCACCTGCTGGTGCGGCTGGAAATGCATGGGGACCTGCTGTACTGCGCGGTAGATGATGACGGAATAGGCTGGGAACATGCCAACAACATCAAGAGCGGGAAGCTGGCCAAGCACGAATCAACGGCCCTTAGTGTTATTAAGGAAAGGCTCCAGATTATCAAATCTTTTAATGGAAGCGTTGGAAAGTTGGAAATTATTGATAAATTTAAGTCTGGATTCGGCAACAAGGAAGGAACCTTGGTTGAAATCCTGATCCCGATTGTAAAGATGTTATGAGTAATATAAAAGCTGCCATTGTAGACGACGAGGTCCGCAACATTCATATCCTGCGAAACATACTGGAGAATTACTGCAAGGATGTAAAAGTGATAGGAGAAGCGCAAAATATCCATGAGGCCGCTGAAATGATCAAGAATAACCCTATTGATGTATTGTTTCTGGATATTGAGATGCCCCCACATAACGGTTTTCAGTTACTGGAAATGTTCCCTGTCCTTAACTTTGAAGTAATTTTCATTACAGCGTTTCAGGAATATGCGCTTCAGGCCATAAAATTTGCGGCGTTAGACTACCTGCTCAAACCTATCAAGGTGAGCGAGGTGGAAGATGCATTGGAGAAAGTGAAGCGCAGTAAAAAAGGCCGCCTCAACGAACTGGCCTCCATCCTGAAGGATTATGTAAAAAATAATGATAATGCGTTCTCCAAGATCGTAATACCGGTGAACGACGGGTATAATGTAATTGACCTGAAAGATATTATCTACTGCGAAGCGTTTGACAGTTATACCAAAATACAGTTGATCAATAATGTATCCCACCTCATTTCCAAATCCCTCAAGGAGTACGAGGAAATGCTGTCTGACAAGGGCTTTTACCGCGTACACAAATCGTTCCTGATCAACATCCACCACATTGTAAAGATCATCAAGGGATTAGGTACCGCCGTGATCATGAGCGACCAGAAGAACATCCCTATTTCGTCCCGCAAAAAAGACGAGTTTTTCACCCAGCTCAAGGGTGTGATCAACCTTTAGTTACTTGCCTTTCGTGCCCGCCCGGGGCGCCCGTTTTATTTTCACCTATCTTTTATTACCGTTAACGGACTATTTTCCTGCGTTCACCAAATGACAAATTGCAATACCGGTTATAATCCTACATTAGAGTAGGGTTTTCATAGGATATATGGTCATTCCTGTAAGCCTTTTACTGTAATGGCCATAAAAAAAGCCCTCCGCCAGGAGGGCTTTTTCAATATATGCCGGTGTTAAAACAGGAAGGCCACCCGAGAAGCGGGCGGCCTTCAATCCTAACCTATAAAACCTATATGAAAACACATGTTAAAAGTCAACGCTGGTATGGGCGCTGCTGAGGTCCAGGTCGTAATACAGGATATTACCGTACTGGTCATTGGCGTTGAAACCTTCCAGCCGTACCTTGTCTTTTCCTTCAAGGGCCTTTTTCAGCACGTCTACGTTGGTCACTTTGGTAGCGCCGGCTTTCAGTATCACAAAATACGGCCGCATGTTGGTCTGTTTCTTGATCAGCCCGCTGTTGATATTGGTGACAATGACGCCGCCTTCTATCCCCATTTCTTTTGCGTACTTCGTATTGAGTGTTGAAAACTCGGCCCCCAGGTAGTCGAGTACACTTGGCTTTACAATGTCCGTATTCCCGTCGAGGTTCTTCAGAATTGCGTTGGCCGTGTACTCTTTGTTGTTGCGTAAATAGTTCACGCTCACTTTATCACCTGGTTTGTACCGGCCGATCTGCTCCATCAATTCCGGAATTGAGGAGGTTCTCACACCGTTTATCTTTGTAATAATATCTCCTTCCCTGATGCCTGCCGCGGCGGCTGCGCCGGTGGTAGGCACGTTCATCACCTTGATGCCTGCCATGTCTCTCGTCATGCCGGCGTCTTTCAGTTCCTGGTCAGACATCACGTTCGGGTTCATGTACTCAATGCCCAGGTAGGCGCGTTGTACGTTGCCGAACTTCATGAGGTCGTTCACGATCTTTTTCACCAGGTTCACGGGGATGGCGTAGGAATAACCTGCGTATGCGCCCGTGGGGGAGGCAATGGCGGAGTTGATGCCTATCAGCTCGCCCGCTGTATTGATCAGCGCGCCTCCGCTGTTGCCCTGGTTCACCGCCGCGTCTGTCTGTATAAAAGACTCTATGGCGGAGCGGCGGTTGCGGGTGTTGATGCCGATGGCGCGGCTTTTGGCGCTCACAATACCGGCGGTAACGGTGGTTTCCAGGTTCAGGGGATAACCTACCGCCAGCACCCACTGGCCTACCTGTACATCGTCTGAGTTACCGTACAGCAGGTACGGCAGGCCTTTGGCGTCTATCTTGATCACGGCCAGGTCTGTGTTCGGATCGGTACCGATCACTTTGGCCGTATAGCTTCTGTTGCTGCTGAGGGTCACGGAAATTTCGTCTGCATCGTCTACCACGTGGTTATTGGTCACAATAAACCCGTCGTCAGAGATCAGCACGCCCGAGCCGGAGGCCATCTGGCCGGGAGAATAATACCGGCGGCGGCTTCCTTCGTCCTCAAACTGGTCCCCGAAAAATTCTTCCAGCAGGCTCCTTCTTTTCTGGATGTTGCTGGGCAACTGCTTCGGGTTGATCTTTGTTTTTATATGCACCACCCCCGGCGTGCCTATTTTGGCGGCTTCCGTAAAGTCTGTAGGCGGGGTCAGGTTGCTGTTACCCGCGGTGCCCGGCATGTAACTGGTGTAGTTCACCGGTACTGTCATGGAACCATTCTGGAACGTGCCCTCCTGCCTGTGTTGGGGCTGAAAATATTTGCTGTAAACAAATATGCTCCCGAAGGCGGTGGCCGCGCTGATCAGAACAGTGGCCGCAACTTGCCTGAATTTCATATTTGTGATGGTTTTAAAGGTTATCGGGTAAAAATTTATCCGGGTGTTCCAGATCAATTTGTATGCCTGTTACTTACAAATTTAACCGTGAAACGGGATTAGAAGTTATAACATCGAAGTATTTAACAGATTTTTATACCAATCGTTAAAGCCGCCTTAAATGGCCCTTATATAAACGGTACAGGCACTGCCAAAAGTATTGGCGGTGCCTGTCAAGATAACAAAGAGGAATGACATTTTGTTAAAGCGGGCCGCAAGCTGGTGGCACCCGGCGGGGCATCAAGGCAACCGCCTCCTGTTAAAGCGGGGAGCAAGCTGGTGGCACCCGGCGGGGTATCAAGGCAACCGCCTCGTGTTAAAGCGAAGCGAAGAACGCCGCCGTATCTGCCCCGTCCGCATAATCTGTCAGCGAAGGCCGCTGCGCCTGCCCGAAAGGGATGGCGTCTGCGGCCACAAGGCATTGCAGGTAAGGGTTGGCCTTCAGCTGCTCCTCCAGCTCGCCGCGGTGGCGGTAGAAACCGTAATGCAGCACGCTGAGCGGGGAGAACAGGGATTCGCTCTCGTGCAGCAGCAGGCTGTTGTTGGTAAGATAGGGGGAGGAGTTGAGGAGGTAAAGGGCCAGGTTGTAATCGTAATTGTTCTTGTACTTGTGGTGCTCTGCCAGGTAGTCGTATTTTTCCAGCGCTTGTAGCAGCGGCGCAAAATCATACCCTTCCGGCACGTATACCTTGGTAACGTTGCGGCAGCCCAGCCCGAAGTAAAGCATCACATCATCTGCCAGCGCCTCCAGCTGCTGCGGCGTTTCGCTGCCGGTGAGCACGGCGGCGGAGGTACGGTTGCGGCGGATGATGTGGGGGTATTTGGCGAAGTAATAGGAAAAATACCGGGCGGAATTGTTGCTGCCGGTGGCAATATAGGCATCACAGTCTTTCAGTATTTCCTGCACGCTGGTGATCTCCGCCGCCTCCGGCGCCCATTCCGCCACTTTTTGCAGCAGGTGGGGCAGCAGTATATTGTCTTTCGAGGAAAGTTTGATCCGGATGGCATGGCCGCTGAGAAAACCCGTCAGCCAGTCGTGAAAGCCTACCAGCGGAATATTGCCGGCGGCCACAATGCCCACTTTTTTGGGAGCGGCCGGCTGCCCGAAGCCGGGGTATTGCGCCAGCCACTGCTCCAGCGCGGGGCGGCTGAGAAAGTACGTGCGGATGTTGTGGATGGCCAGGTTGATGAACCCGGGCGTGAACCAGCCGTTATGCTGGTACGCCAGTTGTTTGACCGTTTCCAGGCTTTCTCGCTCTTCTTCCGTGCCCCCGCCGCCCAGGTAAGCGCCCAGGCGCTCCAGTACGGCTATTTTCTGTGATATGTCTGTTTGCATGATGTTTGTCTTTTCCCGGCCCATTTTCACATTCAGAATGCTCCCGAAAATTATTTGAGTATTTAAATTGAAGATATTCTATTTTTGAAGCAAAATTAATGGCTTACATCCTAAACAAAAAGTTTACAACATGGCAATTAAGATAACAGACGAATGTATTAACTGCGGCGCGTGTGAACCGGAATGCCCGAACAATGCCATTTATGAAGGCGGTGTGGAATGGGCAATGGCGGACGGGACAACCGTAAAAGGCTCCTATACCCTGATGGACGGCTCTGAACTGGACGCTGACCAGCGGAACGCGCCCATAGCTGTGGATACTTATTATATTGTACCGAATAAATGCACGGAATGCCAGGGTTTTCATGAAGAACCGCAATGTGCGGCCGTATGCCCGGTAGATTGCTGCGTGCCTGACGAAATGTACCAGGAAACGGTAGACGAGCTGATGGCCAAGAAAGCCAAGCTGCACCTGTAATCCTCATAAAAAGTTAAAAATTGCTATAAGTGAAAAGGAAGGGCCGGCAATTGTTGGCTCTTCCTTTTTAATTTTTTACTTTTCCGGTCATTTTATAAACCCTTATGAAGAAAAACATTGCCCTGGTAGCCGGCGGTTATTCCGGCGAGTACGTGATCTCGGTGCAAAGTGCCGCCGTGATCGAAAAAAACATCGACCCTGCCCTGTACAACGTGTACAAGATCGTCATTACCAGGGAAAACTGGCAGTATACCGCGCCGGACGGCGGGGTACATGAAGTAGATAAAAACGACTTCAGCCTGCTCCTGGACGGCAAAAAGGTAACGTTCAACGCCGTTTTTATCGGTATTCACGGTACGCCGGGAGAAGACGGGCGCCTGCAGGGCTATTTTGAAATGCTGGGCATCCCCTATACCAGCTGCGGCATGGTCACCTCCGCGCTTACCTTCAACAAAAGCTATTGCAACAAGGTGGTGGCCGCCCTTAACGTGGTGAACGTGAGCCGTTCCGCGCATATCTTCCGGGACAAGCCCTACGATGTTAAAGACATCCTGCAGCAGCTGCGCCTGCCGGTATTTGTGAAACCGGCGGAAGGGGGCAGCAGCATCGGCATGAGCAAGGTGAACAAGCCGGAAGAGCTGCAGCCGGCCATTGAAAAGGCGTTTAAGGAAGATAACCAGATACTCATAGAAGAGTTCATCAAAGGCACGGAAGTGACCTGCGGCATGTTTTACGCCGGGGGTAAACTGAACGTGCTGCCGCTCACGGAGATCCGCAGCACCAAGGAGTTTTTTGACTATGAGGCCAAATATACCCCGGGCATTACCAACGAGGTAACCCCGGCGGAGATACCCGAAGCTGCCGCCGCGCAGATACGCGCCGCCGGGCAGGAGCTGTACGTACGGCTCAACTGCCGGGGCATTGTGCGGGCAGACTTTATACTGGAAGAGGGCACGGGCCAGGTGTATTTCCTGGAAGTGAACACCATGCCGGGCCAGAGCGAGAGCAGCCTGGTGCCCCAGCAGGTGCGCGCGGCCGGTTTAACCCTGCAGGCGTTTTACGGCATGCTTCTTGAAGAATGCCTCAGCAAAAATTAAAAGGAATTATTATACATGAAACTATTCCAGAACATCACAAAACGCTCCTTCGGGTTTAACCTGCTTTTCATCCTGGGCGCGGTTGTGCTCGTATTTATCATCTTTTTCAGCTCGCTCGGTTTCCTGACCCGCCACGGGGAAGAGGTAACCGTGCCCGACGTAAGGGGCAAAACCATCGAGGACGCCTCCACGGCGCTGAAAAAGCTGGGTTTTGAAGTGGAAGTGCGGGACTCTATCTATATAGATACCATGCCTGCCCTGCTGATATATGAGCAAACCCCCGAGCGCGGCGATGTGGTGAAAGTGAACCGCACTATTTACCTCACGGTCAACAAAGTAGTACCGCCTATGGTGCCCATGCCTGACCTGGAGGGCCTGACCTACCGTTCCGCGGAAATGACGCTGCGGGCGCGCCGGCTCAACATAGGGGATACGATCTACAAGCCTGATTTTGCCACCAATACCGTACTGGAACAATTGCTGAACGGCAAGCCCATCAAACCCGGCAAGGAAATACCGGAGGGCAGCAACATTACGCTGGTATTGAGCAGCGGTACGGGCAGCATGGAGAACCCGGTGCCTGACCTGATCGGCGCCACCTATTTTGAGGCCCGTGAGATACTGGCGGCCAGCAACCTGAACGTGGGCACGGTGCTGATAGACGGCGGCGTCACAGATACTCTGGGCGCTTTCATCTTCAAACAAACGCCGGCCCGCCGCAATGCGCTGGGCGAGCTGAACCTGATACGCGCGGGAGAAAGCGTGGACCTCTGGCTAACGGCCACCAGACCGGTCAAAGACAGTACGGCCCTACCCCCGCCGGCGGCCCCTGTGCAGCCTGCGCCGGCAGAATAATTAATACTAACTTTGTAAAAATATTCGCAACATGGAAAATATCACTGCGGAAGAAGTTAAACAACGGCTGGACAAGGGCGAAGCCCTCCACCTGGTAGACGTGCGCGAACCGCACGAGAACGCCGAATTTAATATCGGCGGCATTCTGCTGCCCCTCGGAGACATCCGCGCCATGCAGACAGACGCAATTGAGGACCTGAAAGACGAAGAGGTGATCGTGTACTGCAAAAGCGGCAACCGCAGCGGGCAGGCCGCCATGCTGCTGGAGACCTACGGTTTTCAGAACGTGAAGAACCTTACCGGCGGCATGATGGGCTGGCAGCAGCAGTTTGGCCAGTAAGCCGTGGCGTATAAAACATTGGAAGGGCCGCTCCGGTTGGGGCGGCTTTTTTGTGCGCATAGGCGCCCATGGTGGAAGAGGCTGTATTAAACTCCGGCAAGCGGTGTTCCTGTGCCCGCCGTTACCCCTTCAGCGCCGGCACCACGGCTGTGGCCTCAATTTCCACCAGCAGCTTCGGGTCAATGAGGCGGCTCACCTCCACCATGGTGGTGGCGGGGCGGATGGCCTGGAAAAACTCCCCATGGGCGCGGCCGATCTCTTCCCATTTGGAAATATCGGTCACATACATGCGGGTGCGCACCACATCGTGCAGGGAAGCGCCGGCCTTTACCAGCACGGCCTCAATTTTGGCCAGGATGTGTTTCGTTTGTTCATAGGCGTTACCGGGGCCTATCACTTTCTCGCCATCTACCGAAACGGTGCCGGAAACCTCCACCACATTGCCAATGCGCACGGCCCTGGAATAGCCCACTTTGGATTCCCAGGGGGCGCCGGAACTGATGTTTAAGCGTTGCATATATTTCGGGTTGTTTATTCAAAGAAACAACTGCTGCCGCCCACCCAGTCCATATCACGGTTAAAGTTCACGCCTATCATCTTTCCCTTGCTCAACCGGGCCAGGTTATGCGCCAGTATGGGCGCGGGCGCATCATCCGGCCAGCAGTACATCAGCCTGATCTCGCATTTGGCCAGGCCGGTAGGGGTCTCTATGACGGGGGCGTAGTCTACTTTCTGTTGCAGTATCCAGTTTTCCGGGTCGGCAATGCGGTCAACGTCTTCCGGCGTGGGATCTATGATAACGCCCTGGCCCGCAAAAGAAAACAGGGGTTTGAGCACGTAGTGGTGGAGGTCTTGCGGCAGCACGGGTATTTCATGCAGGAACCAGGCCTTGGGGGCAAACGGCCCCTGGATGTGCGGCAGCAGGAACTTGCTGATGCGGTAATACCAGTTGGGATGGGTGGCCCATTCCACGTCCAGCTCATGCTGGAAGTTGACCATATCTCCCAGCAGGGCGCGGTTTTTCTCTATGTCTTCCGCTATCATGCGGTTATAGATGCGGCGTACGGGCAGCAGCTGGCCGTTGCGGCGGTAAAAGAGCTTTTTGCCGTCCTGCACCAGGTCTGATACGCAAACGGTGGGGATGCCCAGCATTTTTTCCGTGCATACAAAGTCTATGAGCGTTTTTTGCTGCTCGGGCAGCACTTCCAGCAATATGACGGAGGCGGGGTCGTGCCCGGCCAGGATGGTGCGGCGCAGCAGTGCCGTGTAGCCCTGCGTGTCCAGGCCGCTGCCAAAGTTGTTCATATCGGGCGGAACGTCCATATACCGGCGGTAGTGGCGGGCCAGCAGCTCCTGGAAGCCGAAGAGGCTGGGAAAGCCCTGCAGCTCAATGAGGCGGGGCGCCAGCTCGCCGTTCTCGTTGCGGGTAACGGCAAAATCTGTGATGATGAAATTGGGATGCGCATCTTCCCGCGGTACCAGCTGGTGTTTAGGGATAGCCGCTTCCGTTAGTTCCCGGAAGCCGGGCCGGGCAATGAGCGCGTTGATGGCGTTGCCCGCATCCAGCAGCTGCCGGTGAAGGGCCGCGGGTACGAACACCGGCGTTTCCGCCACCCTGAAATCCGGCGTAATGCCGGTTTCACCGGCGAGGCCCTGGAGCAGGGCGTTGTACCGTGCGGTGGAAAACTGTTTGTTATATGCCTGGCGTATGGAGGGAACCATAGAATATTTAGAATTAGGTGTACTGATATTCCCGCTGGTGCTGCAGGGCATCTTGCAGGAAGTTGGGCAGCAGCGTGTTGTGCGTGAGCGGTATTTTATCCGCCTCCATCAGCAGTTCCAGCATGCTGTTGTATTTTTCGGCGCCATGCTCCGCAATGACCCGCTGTTTTTTGGCCGGCAGCAGCAGGTGCTTGCGCATGCCCGGTGCGTCTGCCTCCGGGTGAAACTGGGTACCTATCATATAATCATTGAACCGGATGGCCATGGTGGCGCGCTCCAGCGGTACATGCGGCCGTTCCTTTTCTATAGCCAGTATGCTGGCGCCCATGGCGGCCAGCTTGTTTTCGTTGGGCTGCACTACCTGCCAGTTGCGGCTGTCTACAATATAAAACGGGTCAGGCAGGCCGTTGAAGAGCGGCTCTTCCATGCCTTCGGCCGTTTTGTGTACGGGAAACACGCCAAAAGCGGCGGATTTGCGGCGGCATACCTGGCCCAGCTCAAAATGCCGGCATACTACCTGGAAGGAATGGCAGATGAGGAACACATATTTTTTGCGTTTGCCGGGCGCTTCGTTCCAGGCCAGCACGCTGTTGAGCCATTGGAAATAGGCCGCTTCCCAGGCGCTGCCCGCACTGTCTACCGGGCTGCCGGGGCCGCCGGAGGAGATGTACACGTCGTAAGACAGGTCTGGCACCTTCTGCAGCCGGCGCACGTCAAACTCATTCATTTGCAGCGGTATCTGCTCTGTTTCCGCAAACTGTATCAGCAATTCGCGGATGCAGCGCATCCCTTCGTTCTGCACGCCTTCGTATAGGTCTAATACGGCTACCTTCATACTGCAAAATTACGCCAGAAACCGGGATTGTATGAAATCAGTTACGGAAACAAGGTCGGCCGTGTCTTCAAACACCTTCAGTTGCTTGTCTGCCCCGGTGCCTTCGGCCAGTATGCGGTGGGTACCGTCTACCGCGGCGGAGCGGGAGCCGAGGTCGTCCAGCACATCGTCCACAAAGTCCAGCAGCTCGTACACAAGGGCGCGGGTGTTCACTTCCATTTCTTTCCCGAAGTCTATCAGGTTGCCGTCTATACCGTACCGGGAGGCGCGCCATTTGTTTTCGTTCACCAGCGCGCGGTTGTAGATAATGAAGTTGAGGTTTTGCATGCGCAGCTTGTATATTTTGGCGCATACCGCCTGGAAAAGGGCGGCCAGGGTGATGGTTTCCTGTACGGTGAGGGGCACATCGCAAATGCGGAACTCTACCGTGTCAAAGAAGGGATGCACCCGGAGGTCCCACCATATTTTTTTGGCATTGTCTATACAATTGGTTTTTACCAGCAGTTTGATGTAGTTGTCATATTCTTCTATGCTGGCAAAATAGTCCGGTATGCCGGTACGGGGAAATTTGTCGAACACCTTGGTGCGGAAAGACTTGAAGCCGGTGTTGCGGCCTTCCCAGAAGGGGGAGTTGGTGCTGAGGGCAAAGATGTGGGGAAGGAAGTACCGTACGCTGTTGGCAATGTGCAGGGCCATTTCGCGGTTTTCCATGCCTACATGCACATGCAGCCCGAAGATGAGGTTGGAGCGGGCGGCGTCCTGCATTTCGTTCACCAGCTCAAAGTAGCGTGGGTGGTCTGTAATGAGCTGTTTTTCCCATTTGGAGAAGGGGTGGGTACCGGCGGCGCCTATACTGAAACCCAGGTCTCCCGCGATCTGGGTGATGGTTTTACGCAGCAGCAGCACGTCTGCCTGTGCTTCTTCAATGTTGGCGCAGATCTGGGTGCCTACTTCCACTACGGCCTGGTGCATTTCGGCCTTTACTTTGTCTTTGATCACTTTTTGCGCCTGCTCTACAATTTTCTGCTCGTGGGAGCGCAGCTCGCGGGTCTGGGGGTCCAGTACCATGTATTCTTCTTCAATTCCGAGGGTAAACGCTGAGAAATTCATGCAAGATCGTTTATGAAGGGCCTGTTTTTTCCTGTTTTTGAACGGTGAAGGTCGTATTTATTTACAAGTTTGGATGCGGTGCCTGTGTTGCCCGCGCCGTTTACCGTTGCCTGTGAAGTTCGCATTTATTTTGGTCTAAAGGTAGCGGGCAGCTGCGTAGCCTATTTGCGTGGCCGAACCGCACGTTTTCTGGCGCCCTTGCTAACAAATGTTCCCCAGGTAAGGTTGTCCCGCCCGAAGCGCTGGGTATGCGCGCGTTCTATGGCGTAGCGGGCCATGGTGTCTACCACCCATTCAAAATTTTCCTGGCCAACGGAGGCCGCGTCCGCATCCGGGGCGGGGTTGCAGAAGTCGATGGCATAGGGGGTGCCGTTGCGCACGGCCAGTTCTACCGTATTAAAATCATAGCCCAGCGCCCGGTTAAGGGTGAGGATGGAATGCTCCATAGCCGCCAGCAGCGCCGGAGAGGGGCGGAAGCCCGCGTTGTACCGCTCCGCGGGCGGGTTGCGGGGCTCGTAGGGCATAATATGCACATGCTGGCCGCCAATGCAGTAGCAGCGGTAGTATTCGTCAAACACAATTTCTTCCTGCAACATCATGGTTTCCCGGCCGGTTTGGGCGTGCTTGGCAAAAAAGTCTTCTTTGTCCGTTACGCGGTACACGTCTTTCCAGCCGCCGCCGGCGTAGGGTTTCATGTAAGCGGGGAAGCCGGTGAACTCGAAAATGGCATCCCAGTTCATGGGGTAGCGCAGGTTGCGGAAGGAGCGCCCGCTGGTATCTGGCGGCAGCTCAAAGCTGGGCAGCAGGGCGGTTTTGGGCACGGGCACGTCCAGGCTGAGGGCCAGGGCGTTGTTGAAGAACTTTTCGTCCGCGCTCCACCAGAAGGGGTTGTTGATCACGGCGGTGCCGGTGAGGGCGGCGTTTTTGAGCCAGGCGCGGTAAAAAGGCACATCGTGCGAGATCCTGTCTACGATCACGGCATATTCTCCCGGCTGGCCCTGGAGGGCCTGGTCTATCATTACAAATTCCGCGCAAACGCCGGGGCCGCAAAGGTGGTTGACCCGGTCTGTGAAGGCCTGGGGGAAGGAGTTTTCCTGTCCGAACAAAATTCCGATCTTTTTCATCCGGGTGAATGGTTGAAGGTGAAAAGGAATACGTTTAGTCAGTGTTATAGTGGCCGCGCAGTGTTCCGGCTGCGCCGGTGGCGCCTGCGTTGCAGTTAGCTGGTTTTGCGGCTTTGGCAGCGCCCTGTTCACGCGGCGGTGTGGCCATGTGGTGCGCGCCGCGCCTGCCTCACGGCTTCAGCAGCGACAAATAATGCGGCAGCATTTCCCGCCATACGGGCCAGTCGTGTACCGCATTGGGCCGCACGTCCAGCCAGTGTTGTATGCTTTTCTGGTGCAGAATGCCGGAAAACTGCTCGTTCTGCCCTCTGCTCACGTCTGTTTCGGCCGCGCCCAATACAATGCCCATGCGCCAAAGGTCGGGGTGGGCATTGTCCGGCATATAATCCATCGGGTTGTTGAAATACACGTTATCGTCATAATGACCGTCTGTACGGGAGCGAATGTCGAAGAGGCCGCTCATGGAAAAGAGGTAGGCCACCAGCTCAGGGTGGCGGAAGGCGAAGTTGGCGGCATGGTAGCCGCCGAAGCTGCACCCCGCCACGGCTACCCGCTGGTAACCCGTTTCGGCCACGGCGCGGGGCAACACTTCCTCCCGGATCAGTTCATCGTACAAAATATGATTGTGCGCCCTTTCAGCGGGATGTGCGTTTTTGTTGTACCAGGTGAGAATGTCCAGCCCGTCAGGACAATAGACCTTTACGAGCCCGTTGCGCACAAACCAGCCAACCGCCTCAATGAGGCCGCGGTCCTTACTTTCGTAATAACGGCCCATGGACGTGGGGAACAGGATGAGCGGAAAGCCGCCCTCGCCGAACACCAGCATTTCAAAATCGCGGCCTATGCGCGGGGAATGCCATTTATAGTAGTTTTCAGTCAACGGACAGGTTTTAGGTGATTGCTTTCCAGGTCCAGGATATGCTACGAATTTCATGAAAAAATACGGGTTGGCAAAAAAGTAAAAGAGCGATAGCCTGTTTGGCAGCGGCATGTCTGGCGGCGCTTTCCGGCGCTCCATATTCCGGCGGTACCTGTGCCCATGGCAACTTGCATGCCTGCTGGCGCGGGAGTATCCATACCGGCAATGCTGTTGTTCCGGGCCCCCGCGGCGCCATTACTCCAGCGGCGGCAGGGGAGCGTTGCCGGCCAGCACGGGGTACAGGTACTTTTGGTACACGTCCCACTCCGCATCCGCCCGCATGTGTACCTGCCAGGCGTATTGCGGGAAGTTTTGCCGGTAAAAGGTTTCCAGCACCGTCCGTACATCCGCCGTATCGCGCAGGTAATAGTAGCTCCGTTGATTGCAGTTATAGGTAAAACCGGCCGCTTTCACGGCTATGCCCAGCAGTTCCAGCTGGCGGGTGGTGGCGTCATCTATGGTTTGCAGGGTTTCCCGGAAGCCTTTTTTGGGCAGGCCCTTGCCGTCACATTCCGGGAAGGTGATGCCGGTGATCAGCAGAAAGGTTTTCCCCGCATCGGGGGCGGTAGCTTTCAGGGAACCATCCAGGTACATCAGGCCTGTTTTACCGTTGTATTTCCTGGTATGGACGGAAGGCCCCTGCGCCATGGCATGGCCTGCCAGCAGTAACATCATCAAAAGCGGCTGCATCATTTTCATCTTCGTAATTTAACAATTATTCACGGCAACTCTGGCGCTATTTTTTTAACTTTAGCTACAACCCGTCTGCTTATGTTTCCCAGAAAAGAATCTTATGGACAGTACTCGCTTTTCCTGCAAAGGGAAGTGACGTTTGACGTGTACCAGCCCGCCAACACGCGGGACACGCCGCACCTGCTGCTGCTGAATGACGGGCAGGACCTTGACGGTATGGGTTTCCCTTCCATGCTGGAGCATTTGCACAACACCAGCCATCCATCCCTGTGGGTGGTGGCCATTCACGCCGGCCCGCAGCGCCTGCAGGAGTATGGCACCGCGCGGCATATGGACTACCAGGGCCGTGGCTGCAAGGCCGGGCTGTACACCCGTTTCATTTTACGCGAGCTGCTGCCTTTCCTGGAAAGCCGCTATCACCGGCAGTTCCCTGACAAAACGTTTGCCGGTTTTTCCATGGGCGGCCTTTCCGCGCTGGATATTGTGTGGAACCACCCGAAGGAGTTCCACAAGGCCGGCGTGTTCTCCGGTTCCCTCTGGTGGCGCTCCGCCAATGATGTGCCGCAGCAGCGCCGCATCATGCACCGGCAGGTGAAAGAAGGGCGTTTTCACCCTGACCTGCGTTTCTTTTTTGAGGCCGGTACGGAAGATGAAAAGGAAGACAGGAACGTGAACGGGGTGATAGACGCGGTAGATGATACGGAAGAGCTGATGGAGCTGCTGGAAGAAAAAGGCTATGAAAAAGGCAAACATATCCATTATACCCTCGTAAAAGGCGGCCGCCACGATGTTGCCACCTGGGCCGGCGTAATGCCGGAGTTCCTGGACTGGGTGGTGAAAGCGTAAAAAAGGCCGCCATGGCGGCGGCCCTTTACAACAGATGATAATATTGGTTTAAAAACTGTACCGGATGCCTAACTGGCCTCTCCAGCGGGAGGTGAAGTTATTGATGAAGTATGCCGTTTGGGTACCGTCAGAGTCATTCAGCCTTCTCCTGTCATACTGGAACAGGGGGCCGGCGCCTTCATTCCTGCGGAAGGTAATGGGCGTGGCCACGTTGTTGCTGATGAAGTGGGTGCGGCCCCATTTATGGTTCAGCAGGTTGCCCACGTTCATCACATCAAAGGTCAGTTCTATTTTATGGCCTTTGATGATGGGGATGACCTGCATCAGTTTGAAATCGAACACGTTCTCAAAGGGTGTGCGGGCATCATATTTTTCAGCGCGCTGGCCGCGGTGTTTGGAGAGATAGCTGTCTGTGCTCATCAGCTCTTCAAAATCCGCCCGTTGTTCTGCTTCGGAGCGGGTGTAGATGATAGCGCCGGTGGCGGCGTCCCTGCTGGTGATGGGGTCAAAGCGCATGGTGGCTACCTCCGCGGTAGTGGGAATGTACAGCAGGTCGTTGTTGCCGCTGCCGCCGCGGTCGTCCCCGGTGGGGTCTACCGAGTTGAAGTATACCCAGGTGTATGGCGTACCGGACTGGCCGTTGTAGAACAGGCTCACGGTGGTGGCCCATTTCTTGTCGCTGCCGCCGTAGCGGAAGGTTTTGGCAATGGCTGCCAGTATGCGGTGGCCCATGCGGAACTTGGAATAACCCAGGTCCAGCTCGTTCAGGCCATTCACGTTGGGCGGAAAACGCCAGTTGGAACCGGCGGTAGAAGAAGCGCCGTCATTCAGGGAATAGGATTCGCCGAAGGAGTAGCCTATTTTGGCAAAGAGCCCGTCTGCCGTGCTCTTGGTAAACTCGGCGGAGAGGTTGTAGGTGTACCCTTCGTTGGTATTTTCCAGCAGCAGCACCTGGTCATAGTTGCGGTACACGGTATCCCATACCGGGCGCGCATCGTTACCGCCCAGGGTGATGGTGTTATTGGTACGTTCTACGTTCAGGTTGGTCCAGATAACGTTGTTGATGGTTTTGGAGTAATTCAGCTCCAGGGTGCTGATGATGCCCCAGGGGAGCTGCTGGTCCCAGGCCAGGTTGGTCTTGAACACCTGCGGGAACTTGAAGTCACGCGCTGTGATGTTGATATTGGTAGGCCTTGACACGTTGGCGCCCATGGCGGCCAGGTTGGCCGCGCTGTATTGGTCAAAGAAAGGCGCGTTCTTGTCAAACCGCATCCGGAAAGAGGCGGGCAGCGCATTGCCGGAGAGGTTCACGTTCGTATACAGGTTACCGGTAGTATTGTACTGGTTGGATATCCATACAAACGGCACGCGGCTGGTGAAGATGCCCACGCCGCCGCGGATCTGCGTTTTCCCGTTCTTCATCACGTCCCAGTTGAAACCTACGCGTGGCGCCCAGAGCGGTTTGGACTTGGGCAGCATAGAGGTGGAATAACCCGGGAAGTCTTTGCTGAACGCAGGGTTGTCAGGCGGGTTGGTGGGGAAGATGGGGAAGTCTACCCGCAGGCCGTAAGTGAGCCGGAAGTTGGAGACCACGTCCCACTCGTCTTGCGCGTACAGGCTCAACTGCGCGGCGGAGAATTTCACGCCGTCACGCGCCAGGGTATCGTTAGTGGTATAGTTGATCTGGTATTGGTTAGGTTTGGCATCGGTCAGGAAATCGTTCAGGGAGTTGAAGGTGTACGCCCCGAAATTGGCCTGGATGAAGTCGTTCTTCATGTTGTAGAAGTCGTTGCTGGTACCGATGGTAATGGTATGCTCGCCTCTGTACAGCGTGAAGTTGTCTGTAAGTGTAAAGATGTTCTGCTTCAGCCCGTTCACGGTAGAGGAGAACTCGCTGCCGATGTTGAAGGTGCGGCCGGCGTCATTGATCCTCACGTTGGTAAATGGCTCGCCTTTATAATTGCGGTTGTCTTTTACGATGTTCATCCCTATTCTCAGCTCGTTGCTCATTTTATTGGAGAAGAGCGAGTTCAGCTCAATGGTGGCCGAGTGGGTTTTGGACGGGAAGTCGTAGTAGCTGTTAAGGTAGTACGCCTGGTCCCGGGTGCGGCTGGTGCCCAGCATGTTGTTGCCGTCCAGGTAGCTGTAGCGCAGCGTCAGTTTGTGTACGCTGTTGATGTTCCAGTCTATGCGGCCGAGCAGGGAGGTAGACTCCTGCGTTTTGCTCTGGGCGGTGTAGGTGCCGAGGTCTACCTGGTAGTCTGCCATTACTTTATCATAAATGCTCTTCAGTTCGGCAGAGGTGTAGTTGGTAGCGCCGGTGCTGGGGTCATCAGGGTTAAAGTCTATGGGCGCGCTTCTTTTTGTTCTTTCCGCGTTCAGGTAGAAGAACAGCTTGTTCTTGATGATGGGGCCGCCAATGCCCACGCCGTAAATATCGTTGTTGAACTTGCCGTATTTGGCCTTCAGATCGTTGGGCGACTTGCCTACCAGGGCTTCGTTCTGGAAGTAATAATAGGCCGCGCCATGAAAATCGTTGGTGCCGCTTTTGGTGATGGCGTTCATGCCGCCGCCGGCAAAGCCGCTCTGTTTCACATCGTAAGGGTTGAGCACTACCTGTATCTGGTCAATGGCCTCAATGGAAATCGGGTTGGCGCCCGCCTGCCCGCCGTTGGTGCCGGATGCGGCCAGGCCAAACACGTCGTTGGCCATGGCGCCGTCTATGGCAAACTGGTTGTAGCGGTTGTTCTGCCCGCCGAAGGAAATGCCCAGGGGAGACCCGTCGCTGCCGTTGGAGAAGGTGCTGGCCTGTGCGCTGAGGCGTGCAAAGTCTTGCACGGAGCGGGTAACAGTGGGCAGGTTCTCTATCTGGTTACGGGAGATGTTCACCGCCGTACCGCTGTTGTTAGGGTTGATAATGCCCCCGCGGTTACCGGTTACGCTGATCTCTTTGAGCTGTTGGGCGCCGCTTTCGAGGGTAGCGTCCAGCTTGCGGGTGATACCCAGCTGCAGGTAGATATCGTTAAAAGTCTGGCCGGTGTACCCGATGAAGGTCACCTCTATTTTATAAGGGCCGCCAGCGCGCAGGTTGGGGAGGGTATAACGCCCGTCTTCCTGGGTGGTAACGCCGTATACTGTGCCGGTAGGCAGGTGGGTGGCCTTTACGGTAGCTCCCGGCAGGCCTTCCTGCTGGGCATCTTTTACAGTTCCGTTCAAGCCGCTGGTAGTCACCTGTGCAAACACGCCACTGACCCCCAGCATACATAAGCATGTAGTGAGTAACTTTTTAAATCCCATAACAACATATTTGATGATAGTGCAAAGATGAAGAAATATGCTATTCGAACTTTAACTTCAAATTAACAAATTGTTACAAGTTGCGTTTTTCAAAGAATTTGGCCCTGCTGATTTTGATCGAATAACTGTAGAACGGTTTTTAATAGGAAATTGTTCGGTCAGGGGGAGAGAATTTCCAAAATATCAAATGCAAATAAGTATAATATGGCAAGTTATGCACCCTGCGGGGGCAATACCCTCAAAGCTCGGTTTTATGTCATAACTTTGCACATTCTTTTATCTAACCGGAAAGACATTATGCTGGATACCATAGAGGCCGCCATTGAGGATATAAAACAGGGAAAACTCGTGATAGTGGTGGATGATGAAGACCGCGAGAACGAAGGGGATTTTATCACCGCCGCCCGGAACGTAACACCAGAGATCATTAATTTCATGAGCATGCACGGCCGCGGCCTCATTTGCGCCCCGCTGGTGGAAGAGCGTTGCGAGGAGCTGGGGCTGGAACTGATGGTAAGAGACAATACCGCACTGCACCAAACGCCCTTTACCGTGTCTGTAGACCTGCTGGGGCACGGCTGCACCACCGGTATTTCGGCGCATGACAGGGCCAAAACCATCCAGGCCCTGATAGACCCGGACACCCGCCCGGAAGAGCTGGGCAAACCCGGCCACATCTTTCCGCTCAGGGCCAAAAAAGGTGGTGTGCTGCGCCGCACCGGCCACACGGAAGCTACCATAGACCTGGCCCGCCTGGCCGGCTTTGAGCCCGCTGGCGTGCTGGTAGAGATCATGAATGAAGACGGCTCCATGGCCCGCCTGCCCGAACTGCGGGAAATAGCCAAAAAGTTCAACCTGAAGCTGATCTCCATCAAAGACCTGATAGAATACCGCCTCCGTACGGAAACCCTCATAGAAGAAGAAGTACGGGTGCAGATGCCCACCAAATACGGCAACTTTGAGCTGGTGGCGTTCAAACAGCTCAACTCCGGAGATATTCACATGGCCCTCAAGAAGGGAGACTGGGAAGCAGGGGAGCCGGTGCTCACCCGCGTACACTCCAGCTGCTTTACCGGAGACATTCTCCATTCCCTCCGCTGCGACTGCGGGGAGCAGTTACAGGCAGCCATGCAAATGGTGGAGAAAGAAGGTAAAGGCCTCATCCTGTACATGAACCAGGAAGGGCGCGGCATTGGCCTCATGAACAAACTGAAAGCCTACAAGCTGCAGGAGGAAGGCCGGGATACCGTAGAGGCCAACCTGGAGCTGGGCTTTGGCATGGACGAACGGGATTATGGCGTAGGCGCGCAGATACTCCGCCACCTGAACGTGACCAAGATCCGCCTCATCACCAACAACCCGCGCAAGCGCGCAGGCCTCAGCGGTTACGGGCTGGAAATTGTGGAGAACGTAGGCATCGAGATATGCCCTAACCCGCACAACGAATTTTATCTCAAGACCAAGCGAGACAAGCTGGGGCATGAGATCATGAAATAACTGCAAAAGGCCGGAGCGATCCGGCTTTTTTTATTCCCCCAACGCAAACGCCACATAACTATCCCCCGGCTTAGTGCCCAGCTTGCCGCCGCCGCAGGCAATTACAATATATTGTTTCCCGCCAGCCTCATATACCGCCGGTGTGGCAAAGCCCGGCGCGGGCAGCGTGGTTTCCCAGAGTAACGCCCCGTTGCGTTTGTTGAAGATGCGCAGCTGGCTGTCTGGCGTGGCGGCAATAATGAGCAGGCCGCCGGCCGTTACTACGGGCGCGCCGTAGTTTTCCGTGCCGGTGTTGCCGAGGGCGGACGTTCCCAGCGGTACCTTCCAGCGGTATTCTCCCGTGTTCAGGTCAATAGCGCTCAGGGTGCCCCAGGGCGGGGTAACGGCGGGATAACCTTCTTTGGTCTGGAATTTTTTATAACCCGCCATGTTGTAGGGCAGGTTGCGGAAGCTGTCTATAGGCGTGGAGGGGCCGGTATATGGGCCGGCGGCGGGCATGTTGAGGATGTATTGCGTTACGGCCTTCCGTTCTTCCGGGTGGAGGTAGCTGAACGCGGGCATCATGCGGCGGCCTGTTTGCAGCAGGTCCAGCACGGCCTGCGCCGTGTAGCGTTTTTCAGCATCCAGCAGGGAAGGGTAGTTGCCGCCGCCTTTCCTGTCCCCGCCGTGGCAGCTCATGCAATGTTGCTGGTACAAGCGCCGGCCCGCGGCCAGCATGGTCTCGCCGCCATGGCGTTTGGCGGTAACGTCTACCATTTGCAATATCCACGGCACTTCATTGGCGTTGATGTACAGCATGCCGGTGGCCGGGTCAAAGGCCGGGCCGCCCCATTCTCCGCCGCCGTCAAAGCCGGGGAACATGAGGGTGCCTTCTTTGGAGGGCGGTTCAAACATGTGGCTTTTGCGCAGGGCGGCAAAGCGGGTCTTGATATCCTGGTAAGAAGAGTCCGGTATCTGCGTGAGGAGATCTGCCTCCGTCATTCCCTGGCGCACAAAGGGCTTTGGATGCAATGCGTAGGGCTGTGTGGGCGAAAGTACTTCGCCGGGCAGGGGGCTTTGATGCGGTACGTCCTTTTCCACTACGGGGAAGAGGGGTTTGCCGCTTTCGCGGTCCAGGAGGAAGAGGAAACCCGTTTTGCTGGTTTGCGCCACGGCGTCTGTGGGTTTTCCTTCGTACGTAACCGTTACCAGGGCGGGAGGAGCGGGAAGGTCGCGGTCCCACACATCGTGATGGATGCCCTGGAAATGCCAGAGGCGCTGGCCGGTATTGGCATCCAGCGCCAGCAGGCAATTGGCGAAGAGGTTGGTGCCCAGGCGCCGCGCGCCGTAGAAGTCGAACGCGGCGGAACCTACGGGGGCAAAGAGGATACCGCGTTCTTCATCCAGGCTGAACCCGGCCCAGGCGTTGGCGCCGCCTATGTGGCGGTACGCCTGGGGGTCTTTCCAGGTCTCATGCCCGAACTCTCCCGGCTGCGGGATGGTATGGAATATCCATTGCATCTGGCCGGTATGCACGTTGTAACTGCGGATGTGGCCGGGAGCGGCGTCTGCGCCTTCAGATACGCGGGTGCCCACCATGATCTGGTCTTTATAGATCATGCCGGGAGAGGTGGAAGTGACGTACAGGTTTTTGGCGGCTTCCCCGAGATGATCGTGCAGGTCTATGCGGCCGTTGCTGCCGAAGGTTTGCACCGGCCGGCCGTTGGCCGCGTTGATGCAGTAGAGGAATGCCCCCGCCGTATAAAAGAGGCGGGCGCTGCTGTCTCCATCCGCATAATACGCCAGGCCGCGGGCGTTGTTCACATTGGCCGCCTCACTTTTCTCAAACGGGTCAAACACCCATTGGGGCGCGCCGGTGGCGGCCTGCAGCGCAAAGAGCTTCAGGCGGGGAGAGATGCCGTACAGCATGCCGTTCACCACCAGCGGGTTGCATTGTATCTGCGAGCCTTTGGCCGTGTCCGCATCTCCGGTGCGGTATTGCCAGGCTACCCGCAGGTGCCGCGCGTTGGCGGTGTCTATCTGTTTGAGCGTGGAATATTTTTGAGCTTTGTTGCCGCCGTTGTAGGCGGGCCATTCTGTGCTGCCCGTGGAATGGCAGGCGGCCAGTAACAAGATAAAGGGAACGATACTGTAGCGCATATACTTTAAATGTAAAAATTTTACGCAGTTTTTCATAAATCATTCCATGAGCATCGATCACCTGCAGGGCTGCTCCGGGCAGCATTGTGAAACCATTGCTACCGGCACGTTGTTGCCGCGGCATCGGCGGCCATGGGTTTGCCGGCGGGTGTGTAGAGAAGGGGCGTTTTACACCTGGCTATACCACATTTCCCCCACCGCTTAATATTACCGTAACATTGGAGCGTTTTATTTGTGGTATGATGTTGTTGTACCGCACCTTTCTGACGTTGCTGCTGGCCGGCTGCTGCGTTGCGCTCCGCGCGCAGGAAGAAAAAACGCTGATCATCCACCAGCCGGAGCAGGCCCGCCCGCCGGCAGACACCTCCTTCCTGGCCTGGAAAGACGCCAGTAACAAGGCCCTGGAACAAAAGGACTGGCTGCAGGCCGCCCGCTGCTTCCGCCAAATGGGGCGCATCTGTTATCACCGGGGGCATTACCCGCAGGCGCTGGACTATCACCTGCAGGCCGGCCGCCTTTTCCACCAGCAGGGAGAAACGTTGCTGGAAGCAGAGAACCTGAACGACATCGGCACCCTTTATTATTATAACCGCCAGCCCGCGCAGGCCCGCCGGGAGCACAATGAGGCCTTTGCCCTCTACAGCCGCCGCCAGCACCGGGCCGGCATGGCCTTCACCCACGGCAAAATAGGCCACCTCTACGAAAAGCAGCAGCAATATGACAGCGCCTTCTACTACCAGCGCCTGGCCCTTGATCAATACCTGCAGATAGATGACCGCCGCGGCATGGCAAAGATCTACGAGAACATTGGCAGTATCTATGAAGACCTGGCCCGCTATGATTCCGCCGCGCCTTACTTCCGCCGGGCCCTGGCGCTCAACGAACAAACCGGCGATTCACTGGCCTGCATAGAAGTGCTCAACAACCTGGGAGACGTGCTGCGCAAAACAGGCCGCTACGGCGCGGCCCTGCGGCAAACCCGCGCCGCCCTGGCCATGGCGCTGCGGCACAACGAGCAATACCAGGCGTGCAGCGCCTACCGGGATATTGCCAAAGCCTTCAACGGGCTGGGGCAGAACGACTCCGCCTACTATTACCTGGAGCTGAGCCGCCACCACCTGCTCCAGATCTATTCACAGGAAAACGGCCGGCAGGTAGCGCTGCTGCAGACCATGTACGATATAGAAAAGAAGAACAACGAAATAGGCCGCCTTCGTAATGCCCGCAACATTACGCTGGCGCTGGTGGTAGTGGGCCTGCTGCTGGTGGCGGTGGCCATGCTGGTTATCAGCCGCCAGCGCCTCAAGATCCGCAACGCGCAGTTGCTGAACGCGCAGGAAAAGCGGCATTACGAGATCGGGAAGGCCCTGATGGAATCGGAGATGGAACATAAAAAGCTGCAGGAGCATTCTCTCAAGCAGGAGCTGGAAGTGCGGTCAAAAGAACTGAGCACGCACACCCTGCACATCATCCAGAAGAACCAGCTGCTGGAAAACCTGCATGACCGGCTGGAGGAAATGGTGAAAGAAGACCGGCGTGACCAGAAGAAGCAGCTCAAACAGCTCCAGCTCCAGATCAACCGGAACTTTAACCAGGACCAGCATTGGGACGAGTTCAGGGGCATCTTTGAGCAGGTACACCAGTCTTTTTTCGACAAGCTGAAAAGCTGCTGCGAGCACCTTACGCCGGGAGACCTGCGGCTGATTGCCCTGCTGCGCATGAACCTGCCCTCCGGCGATATTGCCACCTTGCTGGGCATTTCGCAAGACAGCCTGCGGGTGCTCCGCTACCGCCTCCGCAAAAAACTGAACCTGCCGCAGGGGGAAAGCCTGGCGGTTTTTATACAGTCCCTCTAGTGGTAACGTTTTCTTAACAGGCATTTTGTAACGGATGCAACAACTGATAACCAGTAAGTTAATACCTGTTTGTTGCCCCTTTGTTCACGCTGCCGGAAAGGCCTGTAGCCTTTTTGTTCACGCCGGAAGTTTGCCAAACGGCCCTGCCGGGGCACAACTTTGTGCCGTCTGAAAAAAAGACGTACCGCATGAAAACACTTTTATCCTTTCTCGTTTTTTCCTGTTTAAGCATTGCCGCTTATGCGCAGGGCGCCGGCCTGGTTACCGGCCTGGTGATAGACAAAAACCAGCAATTGTCCCTCCCTGGCGCCACGCTGCGCCTGCGGCCGGGCAACCACTACACCGTGTCCAACCAGCAGGGCCGGTTTGAATTTCTCGGCGTGCCCGCGGGCAGGTATACGCTGGAAGTGACCTACATCGGTTACGAAAAAGCCGCTACCGACGTAGACGTAAACGCCGGGGCCAATACCGTTGCCAACTTTGGGCTGGAAGCCGGCGGCATCAGCGGCCGGGAAGTGCAGGTGCTGGGAGACCGGCTGCGCGGCCAGGCCAAGGCGCTCAACCAGCAAAAGAACAATCCCAACGTAACCAACATTGTATCCGCGGATCAGATAGGCCGTTTCCCGGATGCCAACATTGGCGATGCCATTAAACGCATACCCGGCATCACCATGCAGAACGACCAGGGCGAGGCCCGCAACATCATCATCCGCGGGCTGGCGCCGGAGCTGAATGCCGTAACGCTGAACGGAGACCGTATCCCTTCCGCGGAAGGAGACAACCGCCGGGTACAGATGGACCTCATTCCTTCAGACATGGTGCAGACCATTGAAGTGAACAAAACGCTCACGCCAGACATGGACGCAGACGCCATTGGCGGTTCCGTGAACCTGGTAACCCGCGCCGCGCCCAACGGCCCGCGCGTGTCCGCCACGCTCTCCGGCGGTTTTAACCCCATCCGCAACCGCCCGCTGTACAACGGGTCTCTGGTGCTGGGCAACCGTTTCTTCGGGCAGAAGCTGGGCGCCGTGGTGAGCGCATCTTACAACAACAACGACTACGGCTCTGACGATGTGGAAGCCGTATGGGCAATGGATGATAAAGACAGGGTGTTCACCGAAGAGCTGGAAATACGGAAATACTACGTGCAGCGCGTGCGCAGAAGCCTTTCCGCCGCGCTCGACTATAAGCTCAATTCCAAAAACACCCTGTACGCCAACGCCATGTACAACTGGCGGGACGACCGGGAGAACCGCTACCGTGTTGGCATCAAGGACATAGAACCGGAATATGACGGTAACGACAACCTCTCCGGTTACACCGGCACCATATCCCGCGAGACCAAGGGCGGCATAGACAACAGCCGCAATAAAAGCCGCCGGCTGGAAGACCAGCGCGTGCAGAACTACTCCCTGCGCGGAGAGCACCTGATAGGCAGCAAGGTAGACCTGGACTGGGCCGCCAGCTATTCTTCCGCCAGTGAAGACCGGCCTAACGAACGGTACATAGAATTTGAGCAGGAGGGCGTACCCGTTTCGCTCAACCTGGCCAACCCGCGCTTTCCCGTTGCTACCGTGCCCGGCAGCAGCAACGATGATCTTGCGTTCAACTCCCTCTCCGAAAACCACGATCATACCCGTGAAAACGAACTGGGCCTGAAGCTGAACTTCCGCTTTCCGCTGAGCGTGGTGCCCGGCCAGAAAGGCCGCCTGCGCGTGGGCAGCCGGCTTCGCCTGAAAGACAAAAAGCGCAACAATGATTTCTTTGCGTACGAGCCTGTTACGCCCTTCGGCAACCTGTCTGCCATTCCCCTGTACACCGCAGACGGAAAAGGCTTTCAGCCCGGTGAACAATACAACCCCGGCTCTTTCGTATCCAAACAGTTTTTAGGCAGCCAGGCGTTGAACAACAGCGCGCTGTTTGAACAGAACGCAGATCCGTCAGAGTACCTGGCCGTCAACTTCACGGCCAAAGAAACCATCACCGCCGGGTACATCCGCTGGGACCAGGACTTCTCTTCGCGCTTTTCCATGATAGCCGGTGTGCGCCTGGAAAATACGCAGATAGACTATGACGGGAACATAGTAGAGGAAGAAGAAGAGCTGACCGGTAAACGCAGTGTAAAGAGCAGTTACCTGAACGTGTTGCCGGGCCTTACTTTCAAGTACGATGTAAATCCTAACACCATCCTCCGCCTGGCCGCTACCACGGCTATTGCCCGCCCCAACTATTACGACATTGCGCCTTTCATCAGCAGTGTTGCGGACGATGAGGAGCTGGCAGCCGGTAACCCGCACCTGAAGGCCGCTTACGCATGGAATTTTGATTTCATGGCCGAACATTACTTCAAATCCGTAGGCATCCTCTCCGGCGGCGTGTTCTACAAGCACATCCGCGATTTCATCTACATGTACAACGACCAGCAGTACACCACGGAAAAATTCGCCGCCGAATACCCCGGCGAAAAAAATCCCGTACCGGCAGGTGAAAGCTGGACGTACAAGCAGGCCCGCAACGGCAACCAGGTGAAGGTATACGGTTTTGAGGTGGCCGTTCAGCGCCAGCTGGACTTTTTGCCCGGCGCCCTGAAAGGTTTGGGCGTTTACCTGAACTACACCTATACCAAATCATCCGCCGAAGGCGTGTACAATGGCGACGGCGAAAAACGCACCGGCGTAACCCTGCCCGGTACGGCGCCGCACATGTTCAACGCATCGCTTTCTTACGAAAACAAACGCTTCTCCGCCAGGCTTTCCGGCAACTATGCCGCCGCTTACCTGGATGAGCTGGGCGGTTCCGCGTTTGATGACCGGTACTATGACCGCCAGTTCTTCCTGGATGCCAACGCATCTTTCAAACTGACCCGCCAGCTGCGCATGTTCGGAGAGGCCAACAACCTCACCAACCAGCCGCTGCGTTATTACCAGGGCGTTGCAGACCGTACCATGCAGGCGGAGTTTTACCGTCCCCGCTACAATTTTGGATTTAAATTTGACTTATAACAATGACTGGAAAATACATGATATGCCTGGCCGCGGCTGCGTTGTGCAGCGCCTGCCAGCAGCCCGCAAAAGCGCCCGGCGCCCTGGAGCCCGCGGTGATCACCGAACAGGTAACACATGATACGGACGATCCCGCCATCTGGATCAACCCGGCAGATACGCTGCAAAGCCTCATCATCGGCACAGACAAGGATAGCAACGGCGCGCTCTACGCTTTTGACCTCAACGGCAAAATAGTACGTAAAACGGAGCGCCTGCAACGCCCCAACAATGTAGACATTGCGTGCGGCCTGCTGCTGGGCGGCCAGCGGGTAGACGTGGCCGTGGTCACTGAAAGGGAAACCAACATGCTGCGGGTGTTCAAACTGCCCGGCCTGGAGCCGGTAGACAACGGCGGCATCCCGGTATTTGAAGGCGAAACAGAACGCGCGCCCATGGGCATAGCGCTCTACACCCGCCCTGCGGATACCGCCATATTTGCCATTGCCGGCCGTAAAAACGGCCCGGTGAACAACTACCTCTGGCAATACCGCCTGCACGATAACGGGCAGGGCCAGGTAACCGGCACACTGGTGCGCAAATTTGGCCAATACAGCGGCAAAAAGGAGATTGAGGCCATAGCGGTAGACCATGCGCTGGGTTATGTATACTGTTCAGACGAAACCGTTGGCGTCCGGAAATACAACGCTAACCCTGATGATACCGCCGCGCCGGAGCTGGCCCTTTTTGGCACCACCGGTTTTGCGTCTGATCACGAAGGCATTTCTATTTATCCACTTACAGACAGCACCGGGTACATCCTGGTGTCTAACCAGCAGGCCAACACTTTTATGGTGTACCGGCGGGAGGGTGCGGCCGGCAACCCGCACCAGCATACGCTCGTAGCCGAAGTACCGGTGTCTACCATAGAAAGCGACGGGTCTGAGGTAACCGCCGTACCGCTGGGCAGCAGGTTCCCGAAAGGAATGCTGGTAGCCATGAGCAACGGGAAAGTGTTCCATTATTACTCATGGAGCGATATTGAGGCGAAGATCAGGCAGTAGGCGATTGTGTAGCATGATGGTGTATATACTATTGTGAAAGCCGCGCCCGTATTGAGGCCCCGCCTGATGGCGGGGCTTTTTTTGATAAATTATACTGTCAATCGAAGCCACTTTCGTGAACTTTTAAGAGGAGTGCATCTGCGTTTAGATATTATCTACCCGCGGCCGAAGCGCCTTTCGTAATTTTTAAATCCGCTTAACAACCGTAGTGCCCTGTTTCCCATAACTTTAGTAAAAACGATCTACTTATGGGCAAGCAAACAGGGCTTATTAAATTTACCGGCAGGGTAGGAGAGCTGATAGGCTACCGCGTAGGGAAGCAACACTACGTGCGCTCCATGCCCGCTGAAGTGCGGCAAAGCCCCCGCACAAAGATCAGCAGCCGGTACTTCGGGAAAGCCAGCACGCTGGGCGCCGCCATGCGGCATGCCGTGGGCGGCCTGCTGGACATCCGTTGCGAACGTGCCATGGGCAACCGCCTGAACAAAGCGCTGTTGAACGTGTTGCGGGAAGATGACCTGCACCGGCAAAAACGTTTTGTTCCCCGGCACTTCCGCGGGCTGGAGGGTTTTTCCCTGAACCAGCATGCAGACCTTTCCCGGGTGCTGACGGTAACGCCGTCCGTTTCGCGTAACTACCAGGGGAACATTGAAGTACATCTCCCCGCCATGGAGGTATACACCGCCAACCCGCTCGCCACCCACCTGAGTATTAAAGCAGTGGCCATCTGCGTACAGCCGGGCTTTACGGCGGCCACCGCCGTGGCCTCGGAGCCGGTGCTGATAGATGTCAGCCGGCCGTCTGCGGCGCTTACGCTGGCCATACCGGCGGAGAAAGGCGCATTGTACTGCGTGGTGCTGGAGGTGATGTGCTGCATAGCGCAAAGCGGGCGGATGCACCTGCTGTACAACCGCAGGTACTCCGCGGCAGACGTGGTGGCGGTGATGCCGGGGCAGGAAGAACGGGTGCCGAGGCCATACACGGTAGCTGTTACGGAAGAAGCCATTCCTTTTGTACCGGGGCTGGTGGTTAACTTTCATCAACGGGAATAGGGATGACGTTTTTTGTATGCCGTGTATTTTTTTAGTGTCAGTTTAATTGCGATCTTCCGGGTTGACGGGAACCTGTGCGTTGTTACCCCATTTTTGTGTTTGTTACGCCGTTCTTTCTCTTCTTTTTTCCTGTTTTTACAGTTGGGCGACTCAAAAAGTGTTATGCAACACCCGTTTACGGCATGTTCACACGCGGTACGGGGTATTTCCGGAGCAAGTCCACATACCGTAGTAGTTCCCTATAGTGTTCCTGGTATTGTCCAGGGAGTTTGCGGTATGGCAGGGGCCGTTCTACCGCCAATCCTCTTCTTCCAGCGTAAAGAGATCATCTGCCTTGCAATCCAGCACCCGGGCAATTTTAAAGGCCAATATGGTAGAGGGAACAAATTTGCCCGCTTCAATGGCTATGATAGTCTGCCGGGCCACTTTCACTTTTTCAGCCAGTTCCGCCTGCGTCAGGTTTTTTCTTGCCCGTTCCACTTTTATAAAGTTCTTCATTGCCCTTCATTGAATGTTATCTGGCGTTTCAGGTAATAAAAGTAGCCCGTAGCGATCAACAACGTTATGGCCAGGAACTGGTAGGCGGAGATAGACAGTATGACGTCATGCCCCCGCTCCAGGCGCCAGTTGAGAAAAACATAATTATAAAGATGGGTCAGCGAGAACGAGACGATCACGGCTACCGCCAATGCTTTGAACTTCAGGCTCCGGACCATTTCATCGTCCGTTCTTTCTTTTGAGAAGAAAATAAAAACAAGCCCCCAACTGAGGCCTACCGCCAATTCATTGAGATCATAGACCCCCTTTTTATAGTGTTGCTGGAAAAAGCTGAAAATACCGGCAAGGATCAGCAGTACCCCTAATATTTTGGCCCAGTAGGCGTATGGGAAAGGATTTTGGCTCATATGTGTAATGTTTTCATTACTAAATGTAATGTATACTTTACATTTTGCCAAATAAATAGGAGCTAATGCTGTTGCTCACCCTGCAGTTTGCCCGGTACCAAACGGCCGGGAATCAATACTTCCGTTAAATGTTCGATATAGTCCCGGTGATAGTTCCCGATCCGCTCCGGTGTACCGTTCTTTTCGAGATCGTGAAAATGGTACCCTGCTGTCATTTCCATTCCCACAAACTGGTTCATTTTATGAAAACCGAACAGTATGCCATCGTCCACCGGGGTTTGATCAAAAAATTCGCCCGGCAGTGTGAAGGCCGTGGCAGGAGCGTTCCAACTGGTAGTGACCATGTACTTTTTTCCCTGCATCAATCCACCTGTTCCGTAATTGACAGCCGGGTTGTTTCGGCTTCTTCCATCACTGGCATACATGCCATTCTGATGGCCGGCGGTAAACACCTCATCTATATATTTTTTCAAGCGGTTGGGCACCTGGAACCACCAGACAGGGGTGTGATAAATGACCATGTCCGCCCATTTGAAGTTTTCCACTTCAGCCTCCGCATCAAAATCGTTGTTAATATCCGTAACGCGGAACTCAAACCCTTTTCTTTCGAGGAAGCCGGTTGTCCAGCCCGTTAACAGCTCATTGAACTTGCCGCCCGCATGCGCAAAAACCTGTCCTCCGTTGATAATGAATACTTTCATTTCTATAAGTTTAATTATTGATACTGCAAATTTCTATCAGATTTTTATATTATTGTAATAATTTAAATTGTACATTTGTATCATAATAATTATAGTTATGTCATGGAATCTGGAGTGGCTCCGTACATTCAGGGCCATATACGAAACCGGCACACTGTCTGCCGCCGCGCAGGAGCTGTTTATTTCACAACCGGGGGTGAGTTTGCACCTGAACTCGCTGGAAGCATTTACAGGCTACCGGCTATTTGACCGCTCGGCCAGGAAAATGGTACCTACGGAAAAAGGGAAGATATTATACAACTACATACTGGAGCCTTTGCAAAAACTGGAAACAGGAGAGCAGCATTTTCATAAACGTTCACAAGATGAACGGGCAACGATCAGCGTAGGGATGTGTTTCGAGACTTTCCAGTATACTTTGGAAGAACATATTGCCGGTTTGCCGTTTAACCTCATTATCAAATTCGGCGAATACCCGCAAATGCAGCAGGACCTGGATAATGGTTTGCTAGACCTGATCATCACGCCACAGAAAGGCAGCCAGCAGAATTTGCAATATCAGCCGTTCTCCAAAGAGAAGCTGGTGCTGATAGCGGGCAGCCAAACAGATACCGCGGCGCTGGAAGCATTGCTGCGGCAAGACGATATCAGGGAAGCGGCTAATCTATTAAAACAGCAAATGTGGTACAGCACCGCCGCAGATATGGAGCACCTGAAGAATTTCTGGCTGAAGCACGTTGGAGAACATCCCGGTTTCAGCCCCAACTATATTGTCCCGAACATCAGCTCCATTATCCGGTGCCTCAGCCATGGCGCGGGATTTTCAGTAGTGCCCGACTTTCTTTGCGCCGAGGCGATTGCGTCCGGGAAAATAAAACTGGTATGGGAAGGGAAGACCCCGGTGGAAAACATACTTTATTTCGGCACCAGGAAAAAGACCATGTACCAGGAAGAGATCAGGCGGCTGGAGCAGTTGCTGAAAGAGAAATGGGAAACGGCCGCGGTATAGTTTTGTCCGGACCAGCCCGCGGTAAAGTCCAATTAGCCCCCTGTGAAGGACACCTTTAGGCCTTAATTTTGTTATGGCCGGTATGGCCATGGAATAATTAAAGCTAAAGAAAATGAACACAGCCAATTTCAGCACATCTTTTTTAGTAGACCAAACCCCTCAGGAAGTTTTCAATGCCATCAACAACGTACGCGGATGGTGGTCTGGCGAAATTGAAGGCGACACCGCCGCGGCCGGCGGCGAATTTACATACCGCGTGCCCGGCGCGCATTACTCCCGGCAAAAGATAACGGCCTTCATTCCGGGTCAAAAAGTAGCTTGGCATGTACTGGACGCCGAGCTGGCCTTTGTGCAGGATAAGCGCGAATGGAAAGGCACCGATATTATTTTCGAGATGGCGGAGAAGGGGCACCAAACGGAAGTTCGTTTTACACATATAGGCCTGGTGCCTGCGTTTGAGTGTTATGATAGCTGCTCGAACGCGTGGGGCATGCTGGTGAACGGCAACTTGCGGAATTTTATTGTTACGGGGGAAGAGCAGGGGAGCCCTTGGGGGTAGGGGGGCGGTACCCTGCCACGAACTCCGCATTTTTGAAACTTACACAGTTGATGAGATAGTCCCAACAGGAGCTGCTTTTACATGCATTGTATGTCGTTGTGACTTGCTTTCAATTATTGAGTACCTTAGGTCTTTCACAACATTATCAGGAAATGGACACAACTGCTTTAAAAAAAGGCCGGGTAATCACTCCCGGCCCCGTCATTGAAACAAGTCACAAAATGACTTATCATGCCAAAGGTACATAAAAAAAACAACCGAGGCGGCGCACGGCCAGGTGCTGGAAATAAACCCGGCCTCACCCGTGTAGAGGTAAGGCGCATTCAGAAGCCGCTTACCGTTCTTCCTGACATTTACGAAGCCTTCTATGCCCGCTATGGCCGCTCCTGGTCACGCCGGGTAGAGGAGTTGATGAAACAAGATTTAGAGCGCAAATAGCCTGCGCACTGCCTACCAATCTTCACACTGCGTTATCGATACGCAGCCGGCGGCGTATGAAGGTCCCGGCTCAAGCACCGTCCAGTAGGGCGGTTCTTTTTGGCTTGAAGCACTAAAAAATTTAGTAATTTGCCATCATGAGCCAGTGGGACGAGATACAATTTTGGGCCAGCTTCGGCCATGAGAGGAGTTGTGACTTGCTTTCAATTATTCAGTACCTTAGGTCTTTCACAACTGAAACATTCCAATAGTGAATGTGAATGCAGTTGTGACTTGCTTTCAATTATTTAGTACCTTAGGTCTTTCACAACAATTTGCCCTGGACAAATCCTACTACCAGGGTTGTGACTTGCTTTCAATTATTCAGTACCTTAGGTCTTTCACAACTAGTACGAAGTTTAACAATAGCGCCGGTGAGTTGTGACTTGCTTTCAATTATTCAGTACCTTAGGTCTTTCACAACAAAAATTTTTCTCATAGTTGAAAAAGGATTGTTGTGACTTGCTTTCAATTATTCAGTACCTTAGGTCTTTCACAACAATCAGGTATAAATGCCTCTACACCGGTAGGTTGTGACTTGCTTTCAATTATTCAGTACCTTAGGTCTTTCACAACGTAACGATCATCGTCAACACCTCCGTTTGGGTTGTGACTTGCTTTCAATTATTCAGTACCTTAGGTCTTTCACAACAGGTGCTAAAAAAGAAGCCGAAAAATGGCGGTTGTGACTTGCTTTCAATTATTCAGTACCTTAGGTCTTTCACAACCCCTGCCAGTCGTTCAGTATCGCCGGACTCGTTGTGACTTGCTTTCAATTATTCAGTACCTTAGGTCTTTCACAACGGCAACAGAGGTTTTTAACCGATATATCCGGTTGTGACTTGCTTTCAATTATTCAGTACCTTAGGTCTTTCACAACAAAGAAAAGATCAGCCACAGTGAAGCTGCGTTGTGACTTGCTTTCAATTATTCAGTACCTTAGGTCTTTCACAACGGAATTTTATCGTGAATTACAAAGAAAACGTTGTGACTTGCTTTCAATTATTCAGTACCTTAGGTCTTTCACAACAGTTAAAACCGCACCCGCTACGGACACGGGTTGTGACTTGCTTTCAATTATTCAGTACCTTAGGTCTTTCACAACAGGAACGAAGGGAAAACAGCGGTGATATGGTTGTGACTTGCTTTCAATTATTCAGTACCTTAGGTCTTTCACAACCTGCATTGAAAATGGCCCGTGGAATGGTAAGTTGTGACTTGCTTTCAATTATTCAGTACCTTAGGTCTTTCACAACCCCTTCAGCCCGCAGCGCTACAGTGACGCAGTTGTGACTTGCTTTCAATTATTCAGTACCTTAGGTCTTTCACAACGCAAAATGCTGGAAGCCTTCATCGTTCTCAGTTGTGACTTGCTTTCAATTATTCAGTACCTTAGGTCTTTCACAACTAAAGGTTTCACACTATAAATTTAAAAGGCGTTGTGACTTGCTTTCAATTATTCAGTACCTTAGGTCTTTCACAACATGTCCTGCATAGCCTTTTCTGAATTTTCGGTTGTGACTTGCTTTCAATTATTCAGTACCTTAGGTCTTTCACAACTGACCGATCGGGAACTTGATGCCGAAATAGTTGTGACTTGCTTTCAATTATTCAGTACCTTAGGTCTTTCACAACATTCAAAGATAGAAAAGCAAATAGCTGATTGTTGTGACTTGCTTTCAATTATTCAGTACCTTAGGTCTTTCACAACGCGGAGGCGAACGTTCCGATTGAGGTAACGGTTGTGACTTGCTTTCAATTATTCAGTACCTTAGGTCTTTCACAACACTGCGCTGAAGGTACCGCGTGACGCATGGGTTGTGACTTGCTTTCAATTATTCAGTACCTTAGGTCTTTCACAACTAAAGCGTAAGGGGCTGGCCGCACGTCCTTGTTGTGACTTGCTTTCAATTATTCAGTACCTTAGGTCTTTCACAACGGGCAGCACCCGAGTACTGCCACATGTCTGTTGTGACTTGCTTTCAATTATTCAGTACCTTAGGTCTTTCACAACAAGGTGTTAGAGCGTAAGCCGACAGCCACAGTTGTGACTTGCTTTCAATTATTCAGTACCTTAGGTCTTTCACAACCGCGCCGTAAGCAGGAGCAGGAAGCTGCAGGTTGTGACTTGCTTTCAATTATTCAGTACCTTAGGTCTTTCACAACTTCAGAAGGATGTGCTTATAGGCATCAGCAGTTGTGACTTGCTTTCAATTATTCAGTACCTTAGGTCTTTCACAACTACCTCCGTTCATTGACAATCACTATGTTGTTGTGACTTGCTTTCAATTATTCAGTACCTTAGGTCTTTCACAACACGACACTACCTTTTTTGTCAGGTCGTGTGGTTGTGACTTGCTTTCAATTATTCAGTACCTTAGGTCTTTCACAACGTTTTACCGCTACTCCTATCAGCGCCAGCAGTTGTGACTTGCTTTCAATTATTCAGTACCTTAGGTCTTTCACAACGGTACCGGTAGAAACCATTGTCAGCATCATGTTGTGACTTGCTTTCAATTATTCAGTACCTTAGGTCTTTCACAACAAAAGCATAGGGCTGGTTATGCGGTGGCCGGTTGTGACTTGCTTTCAATTATTCAGTACCTTAGGTCTTTCACAACTTAAACAACGCCCGCCCGGCGTAAAGGGGGTTGTGACTTGCTTTCAATTATTCAGTACCTTAGGTCTTTCACAACTGTTGGAGAAAGAACCACGCCGCCTACGTGTTGTGACTTGCTTTCAATTATTCAGTACCTTAGGTCTTTCACAACAGATTCCTCTGAAGTGAAGGCCTATGGCCTGCTTACTGAACTTTTTAGGAATAAAAAAAACAGGCAAATGTCCTGTTTTTTTTATTCCTATCAGAAGAGTTCCAGTTGTTGCGGAGGGGGTATTGCAACGGCTGGTTCCCTGCCATGGAATAGTTCTATCATCCCAAATTGTTTGTCTGTAACCGTCAATATGCCAACGTGACCCTTGGGTGGCAGGATCTTTTTCACCCTTTTGGTATGTACGTCAGCATTTTCCCTGCTGCTGCAATGACGCAGATAAATACTGAATTGGAACATTTGGAAACCGTCGGCCAGGATTTGCTTTCTGAATTGGGCATAGATCTTCCGGTCTTTTTTTGTTTCGGTGGGCAAATCGAAGAATACAAGTACCCACATAACCCGGTATGCGTTTAAACGGTTAAACATTAATGTGTAAGTTCGGGATACAGTATTTTCCGGGAACTACCTTCGAAGCATTTGGACAGAGAGGAGGTAGTCCGTTGTACTGCATTCATCAATGGACTTTTTTGACCATCTATTGTTACGTCCATGGCCGGGATGCTCAAAAGCTGCTTTTTGAGGGTTGGTCCTAAATCCAGGAAACGGCCATTTGCCCGGATAATATCGCACACTACTTTGTCAACAAACGGGCGGTAAGGTTCCATAATGTCGTCTGCCAAACAATATGCGTTATACTGATTCCGGTGAAATATACCGAGCGTAGGGAGGAGACCGCTTCCTACCAGGCTTCTTGCCACTATTGCTCTTAGAATGGCATATCCATAGTTTAGCAGGCTGTTAGGCGGATCACCCTCTCTGTCACGGCGAAACGTGAGGAAATCAGGGAATACCTTTTTCCAATAGTAGCTGGCGGCTTTGGCTTCGGCATTATCCGCATCACCGCTTTTAACGTTTTTTGCCAGGGTGTCCAGGTATTTGTAGTCTTCCCGCTGTGTGCGCAACAGCATAGATTGGTTCGATATTTTGGCGATGACGGTCTGCTGCCATAACTGTTTCTTGAGCGGCATTGATGCTTCTACCTGCGCTTTGAACTTCTGGCTTTGCAAGGTGTTGCCGTCAAGATTAAAGAACAGCCCTACCGGATGATGTGTATGGTCGCAGGTCACCAGCGCTACATTGTTTTCCATTAGTTTGGCCAGCAGGGCTTGCGTAACGGTTATCTGGGCATTGTCCAATACCAATAGCCCTATGTCTTCAATGGGGACTTGTTTCACTTTCTCATCACCGGGCAGTTCAGCCAATAGTTGTTCCTGTCTTGTTTTCAAATAGGCCGGGTTCCCAAAATAAAGAGTGCGCTTGATCATGGCTCAGGCGTTGTTTCCGGTTGGTGAGAGGGGTTTATTTCTTGATGATGAATTACTTTTCTCCCATTTGCTTCAATAATATTTCCTAACCTGTCAACCTTTATTTTGATGCATGTATTTTTAATCATTTGACCGTCCCAGGCCCTTTCAGATTTGTTGTTTGAGCCAAGTTCCCGGTTTTTGTCGTCAAGCGGCCGGGCAATATGATGTGGCACAAAATGACACTCTTGCTTGGTAAAGCTAACAACCTTGTATATCCTTTGTTGTATTTTGGTTAGATTTTCCCATGTGATGTTGCTCACATCTTCTCCAATCTCAGGTACATACACAAGATCATTGGGAGAAAGGATAATAGGTCTATGGCCTTCAAGGGCTTCCGCTACCGGCCATTTATTAGCGAGCCGTTCAATGGCTTCCATTAATGGGACTGTACTCTTTTTGGTAAGAACTCTCTGCCCGGTGGAAGTATTTTCATATATCACAAAAAACAGGTTGGTGCCCTTGTCTCCCTCCAGCAGCTTCCCATGCAAGTCTATTTTTTTACCTATTTCTTCATAAATAGTTACTTTGTGAATAGGTTTTCCGGCCTTTCTGTTAAGCAAATCAAGCGCTTCACCTTTAAAGGCTAGATTCGGGTCTCCTTGATATTCTTCCAGGTGCTGCAGCAACAAATTGGCGAGCCATGAATTTTTTGCATAAGGTATCTTGCCGATCTTGTCGGCCGTAAAGGAGCTATCCAGTGTTACCCGTTTTGCCGCGTAATTGTTAAACACCGTCACCCGAATTTTAGAAAGCGCTTTTCCATCGCCATCCAATAGCGGGTATTTCTTGAGGTGTTTTTCTGCTTCCTTCAGGTTGTATGCACAATTTTTCAGCAATTCATTCAATTGTTTACGTAGTGATGCGTCAGCCACCTGGGAGACCTGATCCCGTGTGGTGCCTTGCAGTGCTTTCAGTTGCGTATCAACCGCCTGCTTCAGGGTTACATCTTTATACTCCCTCAATGTAATTTTACCGAGGGGTTCTTTGAACATAGATTTCCTTATGGCGGTAAGCGGCCCTTTTTCCTGTTTTACCAGCTGTTTCTTCCATGTTCCTTCCGGTGTTTGCACCCATTTGGAATACCTGTTCACCGCTTTGCTTAAAAGACGGTTCCGGTTCTTGTGAGATACTATTACCTGTTGCAGCTTTTCGCGGGCTTCTTTGGTGAAACTTTCCCAGGGCAACACAAAATCGCTGTACCTGGATTTAACCAGGTATCTGTATTTACCTGCTTCATCTGTTGCGTTCAGAGAGTTAAGGTATTGTATATGCTGGCGTGTGGTGCAGGCAATAATCAGCGCGTCCAGGGCGTGGTGCCTGTGATCAATACGTTTATAATCTGTTTTGAAATGGATGTTGTTGTGGGCAGTATCAAGTTGAATTAACGGTTCACCCGTGATCTGCTCCAGTCTTTCAAAGCGAGGCAGCAATATCTCTTTCCACACGCGGTTTAGCCCCCATTTGTCTTTTAATTCGCTGGTAATCTGCCCTATGGTGAACACAATTCCCTCTTTTTCCCTGGCAACAGGATATAGCAGTTCTGCCAGTTTTCGTGTGATATACCGCGTGTCGTTGATCTGGCGCTGGATGAAGTCATTGGGAATGTCTTCCCTCATCAGGTTCCTGTATTTGCCGCCCTGAAAGGTTTGCTGGCAGTGTGCGTAGTATGCCATAGTGTCCATCAGCGTAAATGTATGGCCCTTGTGTGTAATGGTACGGCCTCCGTCTGTTTCGATCAGCTGCCTGGCTGTCCGGTTGCCTTTAAAGTCATTTACGCAGGTTTCGCAGATAGTTTTGTTGAGGAAAGAATCATCAAAGAAGCGGGACCGCGGTATGATGTGTTCCACCTCGTATTCAGGTGTAAAAAGTTTGCTAAGGGGAATTACTTTCCCGGTATAGGGAGAGATATGATTTTGTTCTCCCCATAGTTTATACCGTTCTATCTCGCTACGGGTAGGCTCCTTTGAAAACCGGACGGCGGTAGAACGGGCTGTTTCATTCCCGGTGTTTTCCCATAGCCTGATCCGCTCAATGTCAGCAGGAGAGTTGGGATTGGCATTTTGCAATTCCCGCAGTATAGCGCGGATCCTTTTCCTGTCGGCTTCGTTCTCACGGTTCTTTTTGTCGGCCTTTTCCCTTTCTTCAGCGGTCTTTTTCAGTTCCCGGGCCAGTTCGATATGAATTTCGGCGGGTTGTCCATATTGGGCCCAAACGTCTTTTACCAGGCTCAGGCATTCTTTTATTACCTGCTCCACAACCGGGTTGCGCAGGCTGTTGTTCGGGATAAGCAATGGAACATTAATGTCATCAGGCGCCTCGTACTTTCCACTATTTTCACGTTCTGAATGCCGGTTATAGGCTACGTAGCTGGCTTTCGGGACAGAGAGACCTTTGAAATCTGCGTTTTCGCGCAGGTTAAAGCTGGCTATTTTGTCGCGCGCGTCATCACTGATGCCGAGGGCGTACTCACCGGTAACAATATGGTCGATGCGGGTTTTTACTGACACAGGAATGTTATCCCAATTAAAATATTGTCCGCAACGCATCAACGGAAGCATTTTCCTGATGGCTTTGGAGGAAAAGGCCGCGTATTGTTTTGGCAGATCTGGCAGCTTTGAGAGATGGGCAATGACGGCTTCTGGTAGTCCAAATGCGTGTTTGGGATTGGAAAGCGCGCTGGCAATTTCCTTCCTGCTGTTGAGTGAATACAAGATATGCCACAGCCGGTAGAAGGTATCTGCATTGTCCAGTAATGCATTACCTGCATCAAAGGCATGTTTTTTAAAGACCTTTCGGAAAACAGCCTTTGTCTCGTTGCCCTGGAAGTCCCTGTCTGACGGATAATTAAGCCGGTACCCGGAAGTGTTGAGGCCTAATTCCTTCAATATGGCATGATGAGACACACTCTCCCGGCTGTCAAAGAGCGCAAAAAGCAGTGCTTTCTTTTCATCTGTCAGGTGTTGTTCTGTTGCATCCACATCCAGCAGCGGTTTGCCCTCTGTTTCAGCAGATAATTCCAGGGCCTTCAGGTTATGGATGGTTTGCCAGATACGAAATTCCTGGAACTCCGGGCTCGACTTTGGTGCTACCTTTATGCCGTACCCATTCCCTTTTTTCTCGAGGCTGCAATGGCCCACGCTATGCTTTTGCGAGCGCAGGGGGCGTTGATAGTAGATAATGTCCCTGGAAAAGAGGTAATATAGATCATTTGCACATAGTTCTTTTTGCTTGGCCGCATTGTTTTTGTAGAGCAGGTCTGCAATAGCTGGCAATTTGGAGGTGTCGGCCAGCTCTGGATGGAATGTTGCCTGCTTTTTCCAGATAGCCTCAAATTCTCTTTCGTAAAGCGATCTGTCTATGATATTCTGGCGGATGCGATAATTTGGGTCACTGATAAGATGGTGAAAAAAGTACTCGCCAGGGTGATGCCCGGATTTAAGAATGCTTTTTTCGAGCGCTGTTTTCTTTTTCTCCCAGTCAGTGGGATCAGGCATGGCGAATGTATAGGTAACTTCACCGGCTTTGGTAGTTTTCCGGGTCACTTCCAGTTCCATTTCCTGGCCAACCCAATCGGGAATAGCCCTGCGTTTTATTTGACCGGTGATGTCCCCGGCGGTTACATTAAGGGTTTTAATGCCTTTTTCTTCAGATACCTCGGTGATTTCCGATACGGTAAGTATTTGCACCCATTTTTCAAAGAGAGGATATTTGATCTCATCCTGTTCTTCATCTTTTTCATCTTTTCTTGAGCTTCTGAAGCCCCTGCGCTGGTTCATCATATAGAGGATGCGCACCAGGCCGGAAAGTGGTATCGGGTGTTCAAGTGCTTTGGTGCGGAGGTAATAAACTATCCAGTCTTCTGAAATACTTTTACTGCCGAAGGCTTCCTGCGCTTCTGCTATTATGGATGCATCAAACGGCAGATATTGGCGCATAGAGAAACTTTTGGCTTCCCTGAAAAGAACAGGAAAGCCGTCTGGCATCCACCCCAGTGTTTTAAGTGCCGTAATTAAACGTGTCCTTCTCAGGCGGAACCGCTGTTTTAACCTGCGGGCCATTCTGGCCATCCGGCGGTCTGCAGTTTTGGATACGGTAGCGCCAGACTCAAATTTCTGCATGGCATCTCCGTCCATAGGGATAATACGGCTGCCCAGGCCTAAAATGGCGCCTTCCTGGCCGAATTGGTTTAGGGAGATAACGGCCCAGCCAATGGAGTTGGTACCGACATCAAGTCCGAGGATTTTTTTCATAGCGTAAAATGACTATCTTTACATTGAAGCAAGTCACAATAAGGATTATTCCGTAGTGCAAACTTTCACAGTAGTCCCGCCCAGTGCGGGATTGTTGGTTTTTATAAGGCTCCTTCACAGCTATACAGGGATAACGTTCTTCATATCGCGGTTGCTTTTTTACGTCCTCATTTTACAGCAATTATTACCCTTTTTTTGTTAATGGTTGGTTAATGAGACCCGTAGTCTCATCAAAACCGTCAATCCACACAAACCGGCACCCTCACCGTTTGCCCCGTGCCATCAAAGTTCCCGACATACTGCGGCCGCCACTCAATTTTTTTGCAGCGGCGTTTTGTATTGCTTGTACCGGTGGCAATATCCCGCCGGAGCACATAACGAAAAGTAAACTTTGTTCCTGCGGGGAGGCCGTTCTCCGCTGCTTTCAGGGTTTTGATCTCGGTGAGCAGTTCAAGCCTGGTATCCGCAATTTTCCCGGAAAAGGTGAATTGCTGCGGATAGACCGTTCCGCTCCCGGCAATAGCGCCATTTTCTTTCACACTCAATTGTATGCTGTCTGACTGGCATTTCCAGCTCTTCTGCGTAGCAACACCGTCTACTGCAAATCCCGCATCGCCTTTTTTGTTGCCGATAGCGCCAAAAACGATCATCTTGACCTTTCCGTTATCAGCGCTGGTAAAATGTGCGCTGGCGTCCCCGAAATCTGTTTTGACGTGGGTGCCGTTGGGGCGGATGATATCTACCTGAACGGTTCCCATGTAGGGCGTGCCGCCGTAGGCTTTCAGGAAGGTGTTATTTTGCTGTTGGGTGCTGCTGGTTACAAGCATGGGTAAAAGAAGCAGGCAGGTTGTGGTGATGCGCGGGTTAAGCATGGTTTTGTTGTTTTCGATTCCAATATTCTATGTGCCCCTACCAAAATTACGATTAAATATGGGCTGATGTAAAGTGTGTATTGATTTCAAAATCTCCAATTATCTCCTAAAATTGTAAAAATTAGGAGTTTTTGACTGTTGTTTTGAGGATAGTCTTCCAAAACTCCCAATATCTCCTAATTTTGCATAAATTAGGAGATATTATGAGATTACCAGAACGTACTCCTGTGATACCCAGAGACTTTGATTTCTCTGCGATGCTGACAACGCTGATCGGCCTTGAGAAATTTGAAGAATTCAGGATCCTTTTGAACGCCAGGTATTACTACTACGATAAATGGAAGTACCGTGCATCCGAATGGGGTGTTGATCCGCAACTACTTTGGGCGACAGTTAAGACCTATCGCAAAATATCCAACAAGAAATTAATACTTTCAGGGCACCAGGCGCTTACATTTCTTATTGACTCTCCATCGATGGTGCAACAATATCTACATGAGTTTGACTTAAACCTCGGTGGATCCTTACAAGGTGAAACGATTATTCCTTCAGAAGACAGGGACAGGTATTTGATCAGTTCCTTGATGGAGGAAGCTATTGCATCAAGTCAATTGGAAGGAGCGGCCACCACTCGCAAAATCGCCAAGGAAATGTTGGAGAAAAACCGCAAGCCGAAGAACAACGCGGAGCAAATGATCGTGAATAACTACAACGCTATGCAGTGGATCGTAATGAACAAAAATGCAGCGATAACGTCAGACAACATTAAGCAGCTTCATTCGATCTTGACCAGGTCTACCATGTCAGATGAAGAAGTTGGAGAATTCAGAAAGGGCGATGATGTGAATGTGGTTGACGTACAAACTGGCATCAGCATATACACACCACCAAAAGCCGATCAACTACACCAGATGATGGAAGCGTTTTGTGCCTTTGCCAACGACAAGGATAAAACTAACTTTTTCCTACACCCTATTACAAAAGGCATAATATTACATTTTTTAGCAGGCTATATTCACCCATTTGCAGATGGTAACGGACGCACAGCTAGAACTTTATTCTACTGGTACTTATTAAAACATGGTTACTGGTTGATAGAGTTCATGTCTGTTTCAAGGAGCATTCTGTCTTCAAAAGGACAGTATACAAGGGCCTATCTGCATACAGAGCAGGATGAAAACGATCTAACCTATTTTGTTATTTATAACTTAAAGTGCATTCAGATGGCACTTGACGACTTAAAGTTCTACATCAGACGTAAATCAGACGAAAAACAGCGTGCAATGGAAATGTTACGGTCGACAACACTGAATGAACGCCAGATAGTATTGGTGCAGGAAGTACTGCGGGTGCCGGCAACAGTTTTTACGGTAAAGCAAGTGGAGACGAAGTTCGGCGTAAGTAATCAAACTGCCCGCAATGATTTAAATGGGCTTGTCGCAGAGGGTTTTTTTGAAGAGCGAAGGGCTGGCAAAAAAAGTCAGTACTTGCCTGTCAAAGATATTGATCGCAAGTTAGGACGTAAGATGCCTTAGGATCCAATATTTTTGAAGGTGCTACCCTGTTGTCGGCAAGGCCCGACAATGCTGAATTTCTGAACCAGCCGTTAATTTTGGAAATTCCTTCTTTCTTCTACAAATTTACCACATAACCGATTTGCACCCAGGTCATCAAGGGCTGGCCAAAATTGTTGTACATGGGCTGACCCCAATTATTTCGTGCCTGAACATATTGCATGATTTGACCAGTATGCGCTATTGAATAACGCATGTTGGCATTGGGTACCCAGTAGGAACAGGCTTCCTGGGGAAAAGCAGGGGGGAGAATGTACCCAATATGGTGCCAGGCACCGTCTGCAGGATTTACGACGACGATACGGCTATAATTGGTCACCAGGTACATTACAGGGTAGAGATCCTGGGGGAAAATGCATCGGGAAACATATACCTCTGGGTTTTGTTGAGCCAGCATCTGTGTGCTACCCTCTAGCGTCATGTCAAATGTTCGGGAAGTTATGTAGGAAGCTGAAAACTGTATATTGTCCCCTGTAACCTGATTGGCACGACTTTGCGCATCTTTTTCGATAACGCGGCCCAGGTCTTTAATGTAGTTATATGCAAACTGCTCTACGCCCATTTGCTCGTACTGCATAATGTGAAAAATCTCATGGGCCCAATGATTGAGGCTGGAGCTACCAGGGTCAGAATTAAAGACGATTACATCCATGACGGTAACTGCATAACCGTCATTGCCCATAAACTTCTGTCCCTGTCCGATAAAATTAGGCAAGGTAATTTGAACATTTCCGGTTGTATACCTGGCCTTAGCCAGGATTGTGGCCGGGATATAGTTGCCCAATGCAGATTTTATATGATCTGGTAAAGGCAAAGAGCCAGGGTAGTGCCTTTCCCTGGCAGCCCTGATGCCAGCCGCAAGGGGAGCACCAAACATATAAAATGGGTTTTGTCCCTGCAGGAAGTTACCGGTTGATAGGACGGCCGAGTATCCAAGTTCGGAGCTGTACCTTTGAAAAAACGTGCCAACATCAAAAATGAAAGTGCCGGCATCGCCGCCGGCAGCGCCTGCAAACTGTTGCGCCTTTTGCATCATATATTGATGAGGTGCGTTGATCAACTGGGCACTTTGATTGAGTGCATTTCCACTGGCTGACGCAGCATCCACATAAGGCTTGTAAATATCTTTGATGTTACCATTGCCAGTTGCTGCTTGAGCTGTCTTGGCCATAGCTTGATAGGGAGCGGTAGTTACCTTAACTGCGGCGCCCGCTAAGTCTCCTACGGTATTGGTTATTTTCTTTAGTAGTTGAGCCTGCGTTTGAATGGTAAGAAGCAGTGCACTGAAAAAAATAATTTTTCTGCCTAAGTGATTCAACGTGGCTGGACTTATAATACGCAATATAAACGGAGTATTGAGCGTGGGGAGGGGAATAATGTATTTCATACGAAAAAGGGGTTTTGACTTCTGTAAAGAATCTATCGTACGGGCGGTCTGTTATTGAGGCTAATCTACGGTACAGGAGTTCCTAAATTTAAGTAAAAAAATAACTCCGTGCGTTCGGGGGCTTCCGTTATACATGTTTATCTTCTTTGCCATGGGAGGTGGTTTCCTATTATCTCCTAAGATTGTAAAAATTAGGAGATATTAGGTGTCAAGGGACATACTAAATGTAAGATTTCCAAGGCTTACTCCCATTTTGTTAGGAATATTTCAAAAAGCCTAACAGAGTTGGATGGTATAATATAACATGAAAGATTCATATAAGTAGCAACCTGCAAATTCTCATCACCACCGTGAAATGCCCCTCACTCCACCGGAGCAGCCCTCTTCAACAAATAACCCACGGTCAGCCCAAGATAAGACCCGCTGACCCCATATTTCCCTGTGGCCACCGGCTTGTCTGGTATGGAGAGCCTGTAGGTGGCGGAGCCATAGTCCGTGAAGGAAAGCGATAGTTTCAGGTTCACCCTGAGCAGGTGCCCCCAACGGAGTTTCCAGGCGTAGCCCCCGGCAAGCTGGTAGTTGAACCAGGGCCTGCCATGATTGTTGTTGTTCTGCTCTACGCGCATGTATTCATATATTCTTCCGTCGTGGACCACCGTACCGATGCTGGTGACATCCATTGGCGGGGCAAACAGCAGGCTGGCGCCTATATTGGCATTCCACATGTTCCCCCTGGATGTTGTCCACCGCCTTTCCAGTTCCAGTGGTACTTTGAGGTATATAAGGTCTCTTGCACGGGAGGCTGCGCCGTTGTTGAACAGATAGATGGCGGGGGGATTGAATGCATCACCCGGCAGATAGTAGTCAAAATTGTATGCGGCCACACCTCCGCCCAGCCCTGTTACAAGCCAGTAGCCTTCATCAAGTTCACGGTACAGGTTCAATGTTCCTTCAAAAAGGAGTTGCGGGGCGCTGGCAAGCCCATAGTCAGTTTTGCCGTCCCCTTCAATGCTGGCTTTTGAGCTAAGGCCGGTGGTAAGGTTAATGCCGGTATGCAGCTTTTGCCGGTACTGCGCGGACGCCTGAACGCACAGGAACAGCAGGGGGATCATCATGCTTGCAGTGACGCCGCGCAACAGGTATTTTTTCATAGCGGATCTTAAGTTAGGTTGATAGTGTACCGGGTTAATGCTTCAATTTATATCGAATGCGCGGGAAAATGGTACCACATATGTGCCATCTTCTATTGACGGAGGGTGTCAGGGAGAGGGGTGTTCGTACTATCCCGCCGCATCATCACCGCTCTCCGCAAGCTATCCTGCCGCCTGCGCAGGAACCGGTCCCGGAAAAGCTCGTTCAACTGGTTGTAGTCACGTACGTAGGAGATGCCGAGGCCGCTCCGGATGCGGTTGTTGAGGTTGTAGGCGTCGTAATCCGTTTTGCTGAACGCGTTGATGCGCACGCGGCCGTCTGGCGTGAGCAGGTATTCCACGCGGAAGTCCCCGGCAAAGTTCTGGGACGATGCGGTGGAGGATACGCGGCCCCAGTCATAGTCTCCGCCTACGTACACGCGTATGCGGTTGTTGTAGAAGTTTTTGGTGATGCCGGTGCTCACCAGGTTACGGTCGTAAGAACTGCTGGAGCCGCCGCCCAGGGCATAGGCCGTATAGTTTACGTTGAAGCCGATGCCGGCGTTTTTCAGGAAGGTATTGGAGAAGTTGTTCAGGATAGCGGAGGCCTGTGCGCTCAAAGCCTGGCCCACGCTGTTTTTGCCGGTAACGCCAATGTTGGCGCTGCCGCCGTCTGGCGGCTGAAACTGGCCGGTGGCCAGCAGGAAAGATATCTGGTAGAGGGCCTGGTTCTGGTCCTGGTTGATTTCCTTGAGGCGGGAGGCAATGCCGCTTTCATAGGCGAGGGAGCCTACGTCCGGCAGGGTGATCTCGTACGTGATGTTGGGCTGCATCAGGGAGTTGCGGAGGTACAGCAGAATTTCCACGCGCTCGGAGCGGTTCAGGGCGTCTGATGTAGTGCCGGTGCCGCCCAGTTGCGCGGCGGTAGACAGGTTGTAGAGGCTCACCCTGGGCATGGAGTATTTGGCGGTGATGTTCACCTTGGCCTCCGCGGGGTCTCCGTTCCAGGTAATGGTGCTGCCTTTGTCTATGTCAAACTTCCAGGTGGCCACCCTTTCAAACGTAAAATTGTATTTACCCTCGTTGATCACGTAGTTGCCGTACATGGTGAAATCCCCGTCCAGGTTCACGTTGATGGTGAGGTTGCCGGTGCCGTTGGCGGTGATCACGTCGTTGGTGGTGGGGTCCAGTATCACGTCTATTTCCGCATCGGGGTTGGCTACAATGTCCATCTTCACGTTCAGCTTCACGTCGCTCTTTTTCTTCGGCTCTTCCTTGATCACACCGTATTGTTTGAATTGGATGAACTCATGTTTGCCGATGTCTTTGCTGTCTGAAATAGGCAGGTAGAAATGCGTGCCCCGCAGGGGACGGGCCAGTACGCGCAGCTGCAGGTCGTTCAATTTGCCGGTGAAGTACACGCGGCCGGCGGCCAGCACATCGCCATAGTAGAGGTCGTTATCCTGCGCGCCGGTGTTGAGGAAGAGGAACTTTTGGCTCTGCACGTCAAACTCGAAGTTCATGTCGTAAAAGTTCTGGTGGCTGATAAAGCCGTTCACCCGCGCCGTGTTGTTGAACTTGTCTATGAGGGTGAAGGGCTGCATCTCTATCAGGTTATCGTCCATGTTATGCACGTGCAGCAGCGGTATCTTGTAATAGGTGCCGAGGTAGTTCACCTTCATGCCAATGTTCTCCACTTTCACGGAGCCGCGGAAGGAGGGCTTGTCTGTGGTGCCGGTAACGGTCAGTTTGCCGGTGGCGGCGCCGGTGAGGTTGCTCACGTATTCGCCCAGGTATTTGTCCAGCAGGCTGATGGAGGTGTTGTTCATGTCCGCGGAGGCGTTCACGGTGCGGTTGCTGTCACTCACGCCTACGCTGCCTTTGGCCTGGAAGTTGGCCAGCGCGTTGTCTGACCTTACGTCAAAGCTCACCTGGCCCTGGCGCAGGTTATAGTCTCCGGCCAGTTGCAGCAGGCCAAGCGAGTCGTTATCTATGCGGAGCTGGCTGGCCTTGATGTCTGCGTCTACGGTCAGGTTGTTGAACGGGTCGTTTACGTTGATGTTGCCGTTGGCCAGGCCTTCTACCCTGATGTCTGTAAGGCCGCGGGGGATCACGTCTGCCAGGTTGAGGTCTTTCAGGGTGATCATGAACCGGGACTCATCAGGGTTGAACTCGTTGGTCTGGATGGTAACGCTCTGGTCGTTCCGGGAAATGCGCAGGTCCTGTACGGTGAGGAAGTGCTCGCTCCAGTATACTTCGTTGCCGGGCGTCATGCTCCACTGGCGGCCGTTTACGGTAAAGTTGCTGTTGAGGAAGTGTATTTTCACGCCGTCTCCCACGGTAATGAGGCGGGCGTAAAAACCGTCCAGGTCGGTGGTGTCTTCCGCTTTGAGGTCCAGTTTGAGGAAAGACGTATCCCGCCCGGAGCTGGCCAGCAGCAGGGGATTGGTGAAGATGGTGCTGTCTTTGTACAACACTTCGCTAATGCTGGTGCTCACGTTGATCTTGTTGAAATCCCCGTTGGCCTTCAGCAGCAGGTTGCGCGCCCCAAAACTGCTGTAGGCGCCGTAGGGCACGGCGGCATTGAGGTTCACCTCTCCGCTGAGGGTGTTGAGCGCGCCTGATACCTGGGTGCCGTTCAGCCCTTTAATATCGTCTGTAAAGGCGCGCAATACCTTGTCTACTTCCCCGAAATCGAAAGAGAACGTGAAATCCTGCCCGGCATTGGCGGCTGGCGGGGATTTGAAGTAGCTGGGGTAATATTTGTTGAGGAACAGCCGGAACGCATTGGGCAGCTCCATAAAGCTGTAAGAGCCCTGTACATAGCCATCTACCTCGTTGCCCTTGATGCGCAGGGTTTTCCGGTCTTTTTCAATGGAGGTGATGATGGAGAGGGAGTCAAACTCCACGCGACTTTTATTCTTGAACAGCGATACGTCGTAGAGGCGGGCGGTGCCGTCAAAGTCATCTATGTTGCTGCCGGCAAAATTGAGGTCTGCCTTGGCCTGCAGGGTGATGGAGTCTTCCGTGAGGTGGAGGGCCTTCAGATCGCTGTTGCGTATTTCGGAATAGAAATTGAAAATGGGCAGGCGGCTGTTGAAATCGATGGTACCGGTGAAGTCCATATCCAGATTGGGATCTGCCACGGCCAGGGAACCATTGAAGAAGCGTTTGTTCATGTCTCCTTCCACGGCCAGGTTCTGGTACTCGTAGCCGTACAGGCCTATTTTGGCAATATCCGCCTCCATAGATGCCTTGAGGTGCCGGAAGTTGAAACCTTCGCCCTTGATGTTGGCCTTGAAGGTGGCGGTGCTGACAATGGTATTGTCCAGCAGGGTGCCCAGCTGGAAGTTATCTGCCGTAAGGCGCCCGGAGTATACGGGCACGTCTTTGCTGGTTTTGAAGTTAAGGTCGGAATCCAGGTTGCCCAGGTTGGTCTGGAATTTACCGTATGCCACAAAGTCGTTCACGAAGCCGATGAACGAGCCCTGGAAAGCCAGGCGGGTAATGAGGTCTGTGCGAACGTTCTCAATGTCTTTGAGCATGGGGAAGAACTGGCGCACGTCTTGCCCGCTGGTGACCAGCTCATGGGCGGAGAAGTCTATGAAGGTCTCATTGATGTCAGGCAGGCCGCGCATGTCTATGCTGCCTTTCAGGCGGGTGTGATAGCCGCCTTTGAGGTCAAGGCTATCTCCGGAGAGGTTGCTCACCGGGCCGTATACCTTGCCGTTTACGGACAGTTCCGTTTTCCAGGTAGAGAGGGGCGGGGCAAAATAGGCAATATCGTCTGAAGAGAGGCGGGTATTGCGGAAGTTGGCGCGCATGGTGACCGCGTCTACATAGTCGTTCAGGTCGCTCAGGTCTTCATACTGCATGGTATAATAATCCCTGATGTGGCTGTTGTTGGTGATGAGGTCGAGGTCGTTGAACTCCATTTCCACGGGAGACATTTTGAATTTGCTCCGCAGGTCTTTCACTTCAAACCCGCTGCGCTCCCGGGTGGAGAGGCGGAGGTCCGCAAAAATGCTGTCTTTCACCAGCCGGCTGTTGGAAATGGAGAGGTTGATGTTGCCGAAGCGGATGTGGGAGGGGTCGAACTGGCCTTTGGTGGAAGGGATGGAATCCTGCAGGTTGTCTACCCCCAGCAGCCCTTCGCGGATGCGGAGAGACCTTACCACCAGTTTCCAGTTGGCCGCATTCCAGCGGAGGGGAATGGGGGTGAGCGTGTCCAGCGCGGGCGGGGTAGCGGTGGGCAGCGGCGTAACCCGGGGCCTTTTGGGGCGGGTGGCGGCGTAGCTCTGCACAATGAACTCCGGCTTGTCCAGCATCAGCTGGTTGATGAGCACATCGTGCGCCCGCAGGTCAAGCCGCTCCGCGTCCAGGTAGATGCGGTTGGCGGCCACGTGCATGTCTTCCCCTATCCAGCCGTCCGTAATGTTGAAGCGGACCCGCTTCAGGTCTACCTTTTTAAGGTCCAGCGAGATGCCGGTCTGTTTTTTTGTTTTAGGCTGCGGGGAGGGGGAGCCGCCAAACTCGTCTATGATGAACTGGTAATTCCACACGGAGTCGAATTTGGGGCGGATGAGGTTCACCTGGGCGTCTTCCAGCCCTACAAATTTAAGCACCGGTTTTTCCTGTATGAAGAACCAGTCTGTAATCCGTACCTGCAGGGCGCCGGCATACAGCAGGGTATCATGCTTGTGGTCTTCTATCAGCGTACCTTCCAGGCGCATGCTGTTGAACAGCCGGAAGTTCACATGCCTGATCTCCACCCGCGTGTCCAGCTGCTTGCTCAGGCGTTTGGTCACCTGGTCTACCAGCAGGTTCTGTACGGCGGGAATATTGATGAGGATGCTGACCAGCAGTATCAGTCCCAGCACGCTCAGCAGGGCGATGGTCAATATTTTGCGAACTTTTTTCAGGGGAACGCTGATTTATCTGGCAAAAATAGGGATTCGCAAAATGTTTGCCAATTGAATCTGGGCGGCTGATGGGGCGTTTTAGTGTAACCTGTACCGTTAGGAGCGGGGGAGGAAGGGGCAACCGGGCCGGTCATGTATGGCATTATGCAGCCCGCTGAAACACCGGCGCCGCCGGTAACGCTTCTTGAAATAACGCAACGGTGCGCCGGGCGGGCAGCGCCGGCTCCTGGCCCGGGCAGGGCATTGGCCGGTTCCGTACCTGCCTTCTCCGATGGGTCCCCGGCCGGGGAAGGAACGGGGAACTTTGCTTGTATTGTCACCGTTTTGTCAATGACGACGTTTTTTCGTGGTTGTATATTCGCCGCCATCAATGCTATTTGAAGCGGGGGATGGTGTATATATCTGATATTATCAAGTATTTCCATTTGTAAGCAATTGAGATATGTTGGCTTGCCAGCCGCTTTTACCGCTTTTCACCAACCACGCCGGTTACCTTGTCTTTTGTAACGGGGTTATCATCATTTTTATTTCCCTTCTCCTGCCAAAACCATTCGCTGCTATCTTACCGAGGAACAGTGTACAACGAATTGCTGGCGGCATGCTACTCTTTATTGAAAAAAGGCGCACCCGGTGCGCCTTTCCTCTTATTTCCTGTTTGTCATGATCTTCCCCTTCATCAGGTTCATGAACCCTTCCCGGTAGGTATCCCCCACGGGCACGGTATGCGCCGTATGCTCCAGGTGTACCATATTCCCCTCTATCATCCTGATATACCCCGTGGCCAGCAGGTAGGATTTATGCGTACGGGCAAAATCTGCCGCGGGCAGGCGCTCTTCCAGGTCTTTCATGTTCAGCAGCGCAATAATGCCTTCGCCCTGGCGGGTATGGATCTTTACGTAATTCTTGAGGCCTTCTATAAAAAGGATGTCCTTGATATTGATCCTGATCAGTTTGCCCTTCTGCTCCGTTTTTACAAATATGAAATCGTCTTCGTCTTTAGCGGCCGTTGCCACGGTGGGCTGTATCATGGAAAGGGCGCGCTGTGCGCCTTTGATGAAGCGGGCAAAGGAAATGGGTTTCAGCAGGTAATCCAGTACCTCGTTCTCAAACCCTTCCATGGCGTACTCGCTGTAGGCAGTGGTGAGTATCACCTTGCTTTTGCCGTTAATGGCCTTGATGAAGTCTATACCGGTCATGGAGGGCATCTGCACGTCCAGGAAAATGAGGTCCACCTTGTGCTGGTGCAGCAACTGCAGGCCCTCCAGCGGGTCTGTGGTGGTATACAGCAGGTTGAGGAAGGGTGTTTGCCTGATGTGATGCGTCAGCAGGTCAATGGCATGTTGTTCGTCATCTATCACAATGCAGTTGATCATGGCTTATAAATTAATAGTGAGCTCGGAGGTATAGAAGTGTTCGTTGTCTGTGATGCTGAACTGATGTTTGTCTGCGTACATCAGTTGCAGGCGCTGTTTTACATTGTTCAGGCCGATGTTGGTAGACAGCTCCTTGGGGCCCGCTTTCTTCTTGTTGCGGATGTAGAACCGTATTTGCCGCTCGTCAGATTCCGTTCTGATCACCAGCGGGTTGGCGGGGTCCAGCAGGTCTCCGTGCTTGAACGCGTTCTCTACCAGCGTGATCAGCACCAGCGGGGTGATGCGGGCCTTCGGGTTATCCAGCTGCTCCGCGTACTGGATGCTCAGTTTGTTGTTGAAGCGCATCTGGTTGATCTCGATCACGTTTTTCATGTGGGTGATCTCCTTTTCCAGCGCCACCTTGCCTTCCGCGTCCTCTTCCTTGCCCAGGGCGTACCGCATAATGTCTGACAGCAGCAGCACGGCGTTAGATACTTCTTCGCTCAGCGGCACCGTTTTGCTGTAGATGAAGCTGAGGGAGTTGAACAGGAAGTGCGGGTTGATCTGGTATTTGATGGCAGACAGTTCGGCATCCAGCTTCTGTTTTTCCAGTTCCTTCTGGCGTTTGCTGCGGTGGTTGAAGTCTATGATCACCGCCACCACCAGGCAGGCCAGCAGCGTCAATACGTAGGCCACGCCCATGGAGATCAGGTAAAAGGCCATCTTATGGTTCAGGATAAATTCTGCCAGCCCCTTCTGGCTGGCGTCTACCTTGAAGTTCACGTTCTTGAACTCGAACAGGAGGGAATAGCCGGCCTTCAGCACAAACATACCTGCTATCAGCAGAAAGAAGCGGCCCACCTTGCGTTTTTGCAGCAGGGGCAGCCAGGCCAGCCAGATCAGCACGTAGTAGGTGATAGTGAACTCAATAATGCCCTTGGCGGCATACCTGAAAAAACCGCCCAGCTTCTGATAGGTGTCCTTAGCCAGCTCAGGGTCTACCTTGTATACAAAGGAAAAGGATAACACCTGGTAGGCAACGGCCACTATCATGAGTATGAGTATCTTTTTCCACTCGCGGCCAATAAAATCCTGGATCTTTCTGAACATCTTGTGTTTTTGCAGTTATGGCGAAAATAAAGAAAGTTCCCCGGTATGGCCCGGGGAACGGCTTTTTTTACATAGTGGTGGTGTTTGTTCTGCCGGCCTCCGCTTCTATGTTGTTTTTGCGGGCTTTGGTCTGTTTCACGTTCTTGTTGCCGAAGCGGTAGTTGAAGGTGAGGTTCACTACCCGCGTGTCCGTATTATGCTTGCTCTGGTTGTTCACGTTGCCGTACAGCACGTCAAAGCGGAACCGGCGGGTGTTGAACACGTCATTCACGCCGAGCTTGAGGGAGCCGTTGCCTTTCATGATGGTCTTTTTCAGGCCCAGGTCTACATACCCCATGCTTTTCAGGCTGGCGTAACCCATGGCAATGGGGCTTTGGAAGGCGCCGCCCAGCTCCGCGGTGAAGCCTTTGGGCAAGGTGTAGCTGTTCTGCAGGTTAAAAATGGCGGTCAGGTTATCTTTTTTGTACTCCACGCCGTCCAGCAGGGTGTTGATGTGCAGGTACAGGCCCACGGCGGTGAGGGTGGCGCGGAATTTGGACGTTACGGGCTTGCTCCATACCACGGTGGCGGAACCTACGTTCATGTTGGACTGGTTCTCGAAGCTCTGCACCAGTATCTTGGTGTCGGGGTCTTGCCGCACCACCACACTCAGGTTGTCTTTGATGCGGGTAAAGGCCAGTGTGGTAAACAGCTGGTATTTGTGGCTCCAGCGGGCTTCTACAGATTGCATGGTCATGGGCTTGATATCAGGGTTGCCCTGCATGTAGGAATAAGCGCTGCGGTAAGTAATGAAAGGATTGACAATTTCGAACCCGAAACGGTTGATGCTACGGCGGTAGGAGAGGCTGAACTGGTTCTGCATGTCTTTCATATAACTTACGCTGGCGCTGGGGAAGAGCTGTACGTAATCACGGGTGAAACGCTGGTCCATGGTGAGGCTGTTGCCTTTGGCATTGGTGTGCTCCGCCCGTAATACAGCGTTGAAAGTATATTTTTTGATGGTTTTGCTGAGGCCGAGGTAGGCGGCGTTCACATTTTCCTTGTAGATGAAGTGGTTGCTTTTACCGGGGTCGTTCTCCCATTTGCCGCTGTTCCTGTTCTCCCAGTTCAGCTCGTTGTCTGTTTCCGTGAACGTGGTTTTAATACCGGCTTCCAGCCTGGCAAATTTCAACTCCTGGGTGTAGTCCGCACTGAAAGCGTACAGGTTGATGCGGGAATCTGACTCGTTGCGCAGGCGGCTTTCATCTCCGGTGATCTGCCCGCTCTTGCTGTAGTACTGGCCGGCAAAGGCGTCGTTCCAGTCTTTATAGTAAGAAAAATAGTCTGCGTTGATGGTCAGCTCGTTCTTCTTTTTGGCATTGCCGGTCTTGAAATAAGCGTTCACGCTGGGGTTTACAATGGAGAGGGAACCGTTGGCCAGCTGTACGAAGTTGGAGTCTGCCAGGCTGGTGAGGTTATCCCCGTTGCGCCCGCGACTGGAGAACTGGCCTTTTACCAGCACACCGGCGGAGGTGTTTTTGGTGATGTCGAAATCGGCGCTGGCCTTCACGTTGTGGCTGTGGCGGTTTTCGCGGTTATAGTCATTGTCCGTGAGCAGGTACCCGCCGGGGAAGCGGCGGTCTGTAACGGTGCTGGTGAACTGCTTGCTGTACATATGGTCATACCCGCCGTAGAGGTTTACGCCCTTGCCGCGGTGGTTGAGGGTGAAGCCTTCCGTGGTGCGGGGGTAGCGCCCGAAGCCGCCGCTCAGCGTGAGGGAGCCGTTGGTGCCGAGGTCTTTCGATTTCAGCATTTTGATATTGATGATGGCGGCGCCCTGCGCGTCGTATTTGGTGGAGGGGTTGCTCATCAGCTCTATTTTATCAATGTTGCCGCCGGGGGTGGAGGCCAGCAGGTTCTTCAGATCGTCTCCGGTGAGGCGGCTGGGGCGCCCGTCTATATACACGGTTACGGCCTTGCCGTTGAGCTGTACGTTATTGGTATTGTCTACCACTACGCCGGGGGCCTTCTGCAGCACTTCCCAGGCGTTGGCGCCGGCAGCGGTGGCGGTCTGGCCCACGTTCATCACCATGGTGCCGCCCTGCATGGTAATGGGCGGCCGGGTGGCGGTAACGTCTACGGCCTTCAGCTGTTTTACGGTATCTTTTTTTTCCTGTGCGCCCGCGGCAACGGCGGCGGCCAGCAATATAGCGGTAAAGAGGGATGTACGAAGCGTTTGCATATAAGTATCGGTTTTGATACTGCAAACTTATTGTGAGGGGCAGGGGTGGGGAAATCCGTTACACCAACCAGCACATTGCGGGTATGAAACGGAGGTTTCAGGGGGAATGCTGGGTGTGAACGGGGTGTTTGGCGGTACCAAACGGGAGGTGCCGGAGTTCTCCTGTTTGCATGGCGGTATGGGGGGCCTTTCGCGGCCTGCCCGTTTACGGTACCGGCAGTCAGCCCTTCATGCCGGGCATCAGGCTGTTTCCACGATACCGCGGATTTACGGTACCGGCGTTACCTGGTACCCGCGGGCCTTCAGCAGCGCGGGCAGCCCTTGTTCCCCGCCCAAGTGCATGGCGCCGCAGGCCACCAGTACGGTACCCTGCCGCATGGCCTTTTCCATAACGGGTACCCAGTTGCGGTTACGGTCATATACCAGCAGGTCTTCAAAACCGGCCAGCTCGGGAGATGTTTTCAGCTCCTGGTGCATGGCGGCTACGTCTTGCCGTTTGTAAGCCGCCACCAGGCGGTTGAAGGCATGGCGCTGCTGCTGGAAGTTGTTGACGTATTCCATGATCATGCGGCATTCCGTACTGTCCGGGATGGCATCGAAGAGGGCCACCTGGTCTTCCACTTTTTCCAGCCCCTGAACGGGCTTTTGTTGTGTGGTGGCCATTTGCACCAGTTGCTGCTCATAGGAGGCGGGCAGCGGGCAGGTTGCCATGCGCTGTAGGATCATCATCTGCACCACCAGCGGCTTCATTTTCCGGAAAGGCGTGATGTCTGCCCGCAGGCTGTCTTTCATAAAGGCGGCCAGCCGGTCAAAGTCGCCGGGTTTGAAATGCTGCGCCAGGTCGTAGCCTTCAGGGGTCTTCAGGGCTTCTCCCATGGTGGCCATCATGGCCGGATCGTCCATGTCAATTTCCAGGTACAGCTCGCGGGCGGCGGCCATGGCGTCTTTGAGGGCGGGAGAGAGGTAGAGGTCTTCCGGGCAAATGAGGTGGATGGTACCATACAGGTAGCTGGGCTGTTGCAGGCCGTTGCCGCTGATCTTGTACAGCAGCGCGTTTTGAGACCGGGCAGCGAGAAATGTGAGGGCCAGCAGCAGGGTGGAGGCGAATTTTTTCAGCATAAGCGGGTATGTTAAGTATTGAGGCGGCGCGGTTTGGGCTTGTTTTTTTGTCCGCCCCCTATCAGGGCGTTACAGCGTAAAATTGCGCCAGCTGGGAGGCCAGCACTTCAATGTCTTGCCGGGTGTGCAGGGCGGACAGGATGACGCGGTTGATCTTTTTACCCTGCGGGTCAGGGTAGGCAAAGGAGGAAATAAAAGTGTCACACCCTAACAGGTAGGCATACACGCTTTCCGCCGTGTCTTCCAGTATGAACACCGGCAGCTCGTGCGGGTGATGCATGGCGGCTATACCGGCCGTTTGCCGTTTGAAGCCGGTGATATTGTCCCGCAGCTTTTTGCGGGCGGCGGCAAAAGCGCCGGCGGCGTGCAGAAAGGCGTATGCATTGGCCGGTACCATGGGCGTGCTGGCGGTAAACAGCGGGAGGTGGCGGATGGCGGCAACATCTGCCGCGTGGCCGGCCACCATGCCGCCTTCGAGGCTGTAGGCCTTTGCCAGTGAGGCGGTGACCAGGTAATGCGCGGCGGGGTTTTGCGGCAACTGGTGTACAATGCCTTCGCCCTCCGGGCCCAGCAGGCCAACGCCGTGAGAATCATCTATCAGCACCAGGGCCTTTTTCTGCAACCCGGCCAGCGGTGAAAAATTGTTGATGGCGGCGGTGAGCGGGTTCACGGCGTCAGACACCAACACGTACTGATGGTCTTGCCCGAGGTTGGCCATGTCTATGACCGTGGCCAGCCAATTGTCCCAATCTCCGGCAGGTACTTCCGCGCCGGGATACCGCAGGGCGGGGTGCGTACCGGGGGCAAACAGCACCTGCCCGCGCGTGGCGGCGTAGGTAATGGCCGCCTGAGAGGCCAGGTAACCGGAAGAGAAGCAGGCGGCGGACTGCTGGCGCAGTTGCGTGGCCAGCGCGTGTTCCAGCTCATCGTACAACCGCAGCTGCAGGTTGGAAATGCGGGAGGAGGGGTACACGCTGCCAAACCGGCCCTGCCCTACGGCCAGCAGGTCCCTGAAGGTGTGCGAGGCGTGCATGCCCAGGTAAGAGAAGCCGGAGAAATAGAGGCAGTTCCTGCCGTCTACCTGGGCCGTTCTGCCGGGCGTGGTGTCTGTGATCTTTATCATGCTATTGTTTGCGGGTATGCAGAATAAAATGATAGTCGCCCGATTTCACTTTCATATCAAATTCATCTTCCGTCAGGGCCGTTACCTCTACCAGGTGTTCCGAGCTGCGGGAGCCGTTGGCGGAGGTGATGGAAATAATGCGGCCGTTGCTCAGCAGCTTGTACCGCCCGCTGTCCGGCTGACCGGCAATGGTGGCAATAAACAACCCATTGTCCAGGAACTGGTAGCAAGCATCGCTGTAATACCCGCTCTTCAGGTCTTTGGCCTGCGTCACCTGCGTGTTGTTGTAGGGGGCTGAAGCGGGAACGGTTACATCGTACACTTTCCATTTCTTGTGCTGCAGCAGGGCGTCTGTTTTGCCGGAGCCGCAGGCCGCCAGCAGCAAAGCCAGTACAGGCGCTGTTAAAAGATATTTCATTTGCCGGAGGCTTTTTGTTCATTGAATTGCCGCGAGCCGCCTTTGGGAATGGAGAGGCTCTGCCAGTTGTCTGCCTTCATCACCTTGCCGAGGTACACGATCTGGCCAACATGGTAGGGGTAATGGGCCAGTTGCCGGTTCAGCGCGTCTATGACCAGGTGCGGTTCCGTTCTGATGTAGATGGTTTTGCCGAGGTCTGCTTCCTGCAGGGCGTTCAGCGTGTTCAGCAGGAAATCCCATCCTTTGTTCCACATATCCAGCAATTGCGCTTTGGTGGCGCCGGGGTCGTCCCGGAACTCGTCATCGCGCTGGCGCCAGGGTTTTTCGCCATCGGTGGTGAGAAAGTCTGTGAAGCGGGACAGCATGTTGCCGCTCATATGTTTTACAATGATGTAAATGTTGTTGGGCTCACCGGCGGGTTGCCAGTGCAGTTGTTCGTCATCCAGCTGCGCGAACGTTTTTTCTGCCAGCTCTTTGTAAGTGAGCAACCGTTTCTTTAAGCTCTCCAGGTACATGGTCTATTGCGGATTGTTCTGTTGCGAATGTACAAAATCATCAGGGATGCGTTGTTCTGGCAAGGCTGCTTTACTATTGCCGGGTTGCATGCCGCTGCTGCGCCTTGCCACCGTAACCTATTCTCCCGCCGCGCTGTCATCTCCCCGTTTATCTCCCACCGCTTCAATCTTCCCGTCAGGATGTATCTTGATCACCTCTGTTCGGCTCCAGGGGCCGCTCTTCACGAATTTGTAACCCATTTTCTCCAGTGCGGCGCGCGTGCTGTCCGGAAAGTCCTGCTCTATTCTCACTTCATCCGGCAGCCACTGGTGGTGGAACTTGGGCGCGTTCACGGTAGTTTGCGCATCCAGGTTGAACACCAGCGCGTTGAGAATAGTCTGGAACACGGAAGTGATAATGGTGGAGCCGCCCGGCGTGCCGGCAATCAGCACGGGGCGGTTGTGTTGAAGCACAATGGTAGGCGTCATGGAGCTGAGCATGCGCTTGCGCGGGGCAATGGCGTTGGCCTCCGCGCCAATGAGGCCGTACATGTTGGGCGTGCCGGGCTTTACGGAAAAATCGTCCATTTCATTATTGAGCAAAAAGCCTGCGCCGCCTACTACCACCTTGCTGCCGTAACCGCCGTTGAGCGTGGTGGTAACAGACACGGCGTTGCCGTCCGCATCCAGCACGCTGAGGTGGGTGGTCTGCATGCTTTCCTTTACAAGGCCTGCCTGTACGGCTTCGCTGGGCGTGGCCCTGCCGGGCGTGAAGGTCTGCATACGGGTTTTAAGATAGGAGGGCTGTGTAATGGCGGCCAGCGGGGGCGATGTAAAATCAGGGTCTCCCAGAAATTTGGCGCGGTCCGCGTACGCGCGGCGTTCCGCTTCTATCATTACCTGTACGCTTTGCACGCTGTGAAAGCCCCACTCTTCCAGCGGGTAACTTTCCACCATGCCCAGCATTTGCTGTATGCCCACGCCGCCGCTGCTGGGAAGGGGCATGGTCAGGATATCGTATCCCCTGAATTTGAACTGCAGCGGCTGGCGGGGTTTGGCGCGGTAACCTTTGAGGTCTGCCGCTGAAATAATGCCGCCGCCGCGCCGCATTTCCGCTACTACTTTCTCCGCCGTTTCCCCTTCATAAAAACCTGCGGCCCCTTTCTGCGCAATGAGCCGCAGGGTGCGCGCCAGGTCTTTCTGCACCAGCGTATCGCCGGCCTTCCAGGGGGTATCTTTTACAAAGGCGGTGGGCATGGTATTGAGGCGTATAAAATCTTCCTTGCGCCGGTTGAGGCCGGCGGCCTCCCTTTCAGTGATCACGAAACCCTTTTCCGCCAGTTTGATGGCGGGGGCCACCAGTTTGGCAAAGGGCAGTTTGGCGTATTGATGGGAAGCAAACAGGCCGGCTACGGTGCCGGGTACGCCGGCGGCCAGGTGGCCGTCCAGGCTCAGCCGCGTTTGGGCGTTGCCGTTACCGTCCAGGTACATGTCCCGGTGCGCTTTCTGGGGCGCCATTTCGCGGTAGTCTATGGCGAGAGATTGCCCGTTGCGCAGCCTTGCCACCATAAAGCCGCCGCCGCCGAGGTTACCGGCTTCCGGGTATACCACGGCCAGGGCCAATTGTGTGGCAATGGCCGCATCCACCGCGTTACCGCCTGCTTTCATTACCTGCGCGCCGGCCTCGCTGGCCAGCGGGTGGGCAGATACCACCGCGTAGCGCCTGGGTGTCATGTACTTGGTGACCTGGTAATTGTAAGGGCTGCTCTGGGCCAGTGCGGCGCCGGTATACAACAGCAGCACGCTTATTAACGGAAAACGCATGGGCAACTTGTTTGGAGGTTAAAAATAAGATTTATTGGAAGGAATAACAGCATTTCATGCCGGCGGGGCCTTTGGGGCATTGTCGGCGGTGCTGCAAGCAATTTTCATGTACTCCGCCGGTCGTTGCAAGCATCTTCGTGTACTTCGCCGGTGGTTGCAAGCATCTTCGTGTACTTCGCCGGTGCTGCAAGCATCTTCGTGTACTCTGCCGGTGGTTGTAAGTATCTTCATGTACGTCGCCGGTAGTTGCAAGCATCTTCGTGTACTTCGCCGGTAGTTGCAAGCATCTTCGTGTACTCCGCCGGTCGTTGCAAGCATCTTCATATATCTTACCGGCGGGCGCCGCCAGTGTCTTCCTGTACCTCTCCGGATGTATGCTGCCGGTAACTTCCAAAAACCGGTTTCCGGTGATCCCGTACCGGAAACCGGACATGCTTTTGCGGACAGGCCCCATTTCTTTATCTTAGAGGAATACACCCAACGTTATGAGGTATCTGTTCCTGGTTTGCCTGTTTTTCCTGATGATCTGTACACACGCCGCCGCGCAAACGGCGCCCTCCCAGTTCCTGCAATATGAGCTGGGCACGCGTTTTACCCCGCACTATAGGGTGGTGGATTATTTCAGGCACATAGCCGCCACCGTTAAAACGGTGAAGCTGGAAACCTACGGCGAATCTTACGAAGGCCGGCCGCTGCTGCTGGCTATTGTTGCCTCACCGGAAAACATGGCGCGGCTGGAGGCCATCCGGCAGCATAACCTGGATGTAGTAACGGGCAAAGCGGAAGCCGCCGCGCAGCCGGCCATTATCTGGCTGAGTTATAACGTGCATGGCAATGAGGCCGTGTCTACCGAAGCGGCCATGAAAACCCTTTACACGCTCATCACTACCCGTACAGAGCTGTTGCAGCACGCCGTGGTGATCATAGACCCCTGCCTGAACCCGGACGGGCGGGAACGGTACGTGAACTTTTACAATGCCGTACACAGTAAAATACCAGACGCCACTCCCTACGCGCGGGAGCACTATGAGCCCTGGCCGGGTGGGCGCAGCAACCACTATTATTTTGACCTCAACCGGGACTGGGCCTGGCAGACCCAGCAGGAGAGCAGGCTGCGGATCATCCAGTACAACCGCTGGATGCCGCAGGTGCATGTGGATTTCCATGAGCAGGGCGTAGACGCACCGTATTATTTTGCCCCCGCCGCGGAACCTTTGCACGATGCCATTACAGCCTGGCAGCGGGATTTCCAGACGCAGATAGGCAAACACAACGCCACCTATTTTGATGCAAAGGGCTGGCTGTATTTTACGCGGGAGCAGTTCGACCTTTTTTACCCGAGCTACGGAGATACATACCCTACTTACAACGGCGCCATTGGTATGACCTATGAGCAGGGGGGAAGCGGCCGCGCCGGGCTGGCCATCTTTACCCGGCAGGGAGATACGCTTACGCTCAAAGACCGTATTGAACATCACTTCACCACCGGCCTGGCTACCGTAGAAGTGTCTGCCGCCAGTGCGGGCCGGCTGGTGAACGAATTTGCCGCCTACTTCCGGCAGGCGCGCCAGCAGCCCGGCGGCGACTATAAAACGTTCGTGATCAAGGCGGACGGCAACCGGGAAAAACTGCAGGCACTGGCGGAGCTGCTGCGCAAAAATGAAATTGCGGCGGGCTTTGCCAACAGCAACACCGGCAGCAGTGGCTTCAACTATTTTACCGGCAAAACGGAAAACTTCAATATAGAAAAAGAAGACCTCGTGATCAGCGCCTTCCAGCCGCGCTCCAACCTGGTGCGCGTACTGTTCGAGCCGGTGGCACGCCTTACAGATTCCGTTACCTACGATATTACCGCCTGGGCGCTGCCTTACGCCTACGGCCTGCCCGCTTACGCGCTGAAACAGAAGCTGGGCATTGCGCTGCACGACAGCCTTGAGAAGCCCGTACCCGCCCCGCCCGCGGCCGGTAATACCTACGCGTACCTGGCGCCGTGGAACAGCCTCAAAGACCTGAAGTTCCTGGCCCACCTGCTCAACCGCAACATCAGGGTGCGTTTTACTGAAGCGGCCTTCACCATCGGCCAAACCAATTATCCCGCCGGTACCCTGGTGATCACCAAAGCCGGCAACGGCTTGCTGGACGCGCTGCCCGCGCTGGCACAGAAAATGGACATCAGCCTGGTGAAGGTGCCCACCGGTTTTGTGGAGAAAGGGGCGGATTTCGGTTCAGACAAACTGCGCCTGATACGGAAACCCAAAGTGGCGGTACTGGCCGGAGAAGGCGCCTACTCCCTGAGCATGGGCGAAATATGGCATTTCTTTGAACAGCAGATAGACTACCCGCTGACGGTGCTGAATACGTCAAGCCTGTACGGCGTTAACTGGAAAGACCTTGATGTGCTCATTCTGCCGGCCGGCAACTATATTGCGCTGAACGACAAGGCGGTGCTGGAGCGCATCCGCGACTGGGTGAGCAACGGCGGTAAACTCATTGCCATGGAAGAGGCCGTTACCCAACTGGCGCAGGCGGAATGGGGTTTTAAAATGAAGAAGGAAGACGATGCAAAAGACAAGGAGAAAAAAGAAGAAGATGAAAAGAAAGATCCCTATGAAGCGCTGAAACCCTACGGCAACCGCGAAAGGGAAAGCGTAACGCAGTTCATCCCCGGCGCCATCTACAAGGTACACCTGGATAAAACCCACCCGCTGGCTTTCGGCTACCCGGATTACTACTATACCCTCAAACAAAGCGACCAGCTGCTGGAGTTCATGGAAAGCGGCGGATGGAACGTAGGCGCGCTGAAGAAAGATGATTACCTGACGGGCTTTGTAGGCGCGCAAACAAAAATGAAGCTGAAAGACGGGCTGGTGTTCGGCGTAAAGGAATTGGGCGCCGGCTCCATTGTGCTGCTGGCGGATAACCCGCTCTTCCGCAGTTTCTGGGAAAACGGCAAGCTGCTGTTCGGGAACGCGGTGTTCCTGGTGGGGCAGTAGCGGAGACTCCCATGCACCTCAGAAACAGCTGGCAACAGTGCCGGTAAAATGGCATGTGCTGGTCAATACCGGGAGCATGCCAGCCTCGCTTTTATTTTTATGTGGTGTTCCGGGGAATTACATCTTCCGTTTAATACCGCACCCTACAGAAGCCGTAGCGGTCACTTCTACCGCCCTGCCGGCCAGCATGGCATCTACCGCGTTGTGGAGGTATTTGATCTTCACACCGGCGGCGTTGCCGGGGTTGTCATCAATTGCGCCCTTGTAAACAAGTGCAGCATCTTTATTGAACAGGTAACATTCCGGCGTACGGTCTGCCGCAAAAGCATCGGCCAGTTCATTGTTCTTGTCTACCGTGTAAGACCACTGGTAATTCTGTTTTTTGGCATAGGCCTTCATAGCGTCAAAAGAATCGCCGCCGGCGCGCTCCGCTTCGTTAGAGTTGATCAGTATCACGCCAATGTTATGCTTCAATGCGTATTGTGCTATCTGGCGGGTACGCTCCTGGTTGCGCTGCACGTAAGGGCAGGTGTTGCAACTGAACATCACCAGCAGGCCGTTTGCTTTTTTAACATCGTTGAGAGAAACTTCCCTGCCTGACACATCTTTCATTTTTACATCCGGCTTCGGCATTTTAGCGCCTACTTCCAGCGCGTCAGGATTGCGGAACGCTGCGAGCCATACGGTAGCAAGAAGTAATAAAACAAATTGCTTTTTCATAGGGCATTAGTTTAAAGGTTGAATATGAAATTACGGTATTTCAGACGCATTTAAAAGCAGTTACGGCTGTTTTCCATTTTCTTTAACTAAAAGCTGATAGGATTTTAACGTAGAATCAGGAAAGTCCCTGTATTTCAGGTTCTTCACCGGCTTCCCGTTCCCGCGCAATTTCGCGGATGGTGCTGATGCTGGTGTTCAATTCAAAGCCGATCAGCAGTATGAAGGAGTTGAAATATACCACCAGCATTAATATCAGCACAGTGCCGATGGAGCCGTAAATTTTGTTGTATTGTGCAAAATTGGTGACCCAGAAAGAGAACCCTACGGTCACCACGATCATGGAAACGGTGGCAAAGGTGGCGCCGGCGGAAATGAACTTCCATTTCTTTTTAGTGGCCGGCCCAAAACGGTAGATCACGGAAATGATGGCGAAGAAAAGGAGTACGATCAATGCCCAGCGCGCGGCTACGAGTGCAAATTGCGAAAAAGAATCGCGCAGGCCCAGCTCCTCAAATATCCATCTCATCACAGTGCCCTGCATGATGATAAGCGCTACGGTGGCCAGCAGCAGTATTACCAGTATAATGGTGAGCTTCAGCGCGGTGAGCCGTGTTTGCCACCAGAGGCGCTGGTTGAAGCCGGGCAGCAGCTTGTCAAACGAGCGCAGCATGCCCATTACGCCGTTGGAGGAATAGTAGAAGCTGAGTATGAAGGCGAAAGACAGCAAGGTATTGCGATGGGTATACAAAAAGTCATGGATCATTTCCCGGACGATCTGGTAAGAGTTCTCGTTAGGTGTAACGGCCTTGGCCAGGTCATACAACGTGGGCTCAATGTTCTGCAGGGGAATGAAGGGCACCAGCGTGAACAGGAAGATGAAAAAGGGCGGGATGGCCAGCAGGAAGTTGAACGATATGGCGGCGGCCCGCTCTACGAGGCTTTCCCGCGCGGTCTCCTTCAGGAAGAAAACGATCACATCGTACAGGGGAATCCCCTCAAAGCCCGGCAATACCAGGCTTTTACTTTTGTGTACCAGCCATTGTACGGGTTTTGATTCAAGAACGAGTTTTTCTACATCAACCATCAGGGGATTATTGGACTGCCGTAAAAATACAAAGAATGTATTACTTCACCCCCCTTGCGTTCAATGCCTTTTGATAGGCGCGTGCATTTTCCAGGTGTTCCTTGTAGGTGGAAGCAAAAGCATGATAGCCGCTGCCGTCTGCCCTGGCGCAGAAATAGAGGTACTCCGTATCTGCCGGCGTCAGCACCGCGTCAATGGACCTGGCAGAGGGCGTGCAGATGGGGCCGGGCGGCAGGCCGCTATAACGGTAAGTGTTATACGGAGAATCATATTCCAGGTAGCTGCCCCATATCCTTCTCAGGGTAAAATTCTTCATGGCGAATTTTACGGTGGGGTCCGCGCCCAGTTTCATGCCCTTGCGCAGGCGGTTGAGGTATACGCTGGCAATGGCGGGCTTTTCATCGTGCCGGTTGGTTTCTTCTTCCACAATGGAGGCCAGGGTGGTCACTTCCGTGCGCGTAAGGCCCAGCGCGGAGGCTTTGGCCCGGCGGTCGCCGTTCCAGAAAGTTTCGTAAGCATCTTCCAGTTTGCTGAATACCTTGCCGGCGCTGGTGTTCCAGTAAAACTCGTAGGTATTGGGCATAATGGCGCACATCACGGTGTTAGTGTCCAGCCCGAACTGCCGCAGGTGTACCGGGTCTTCCAGGATGGCCCTCATGGCCACGGAGTCTGCCTCCAGGTTGGTGGATACCAGGCGGATAAAGTCTTCTTTCAGGCGCAGTTTGTTGATGACCAGCTTTACGGGAGACTGGCGGCCGGAGCGCAGTATCCTCACTATGTCCAGGTTGCTCATGCCTTTTTGGATCTCGTAGCGCCCGGCTTTTACCCGGGAGGGATAATCCAGCCGGCGGGCCACCAGGTTGAAGGTAGACACGGAGCGAACGATGTCTTGTTCCTGCAGCCCTTTCAACACGTGCTGATAGGTGCTGCCCGTGGGCACGTAAAAGTATTTTTTGTCCCCGAAAGATTTGGTGTTGGGGCCCATCAGCAGGTAGGCGGCCAGTACCATGCCGCCCGCCAGCAAACAGGCGGCTATAACGGCAATGCGGCGTATCCAGGGAGAGTTGGTGTTTTTCGCTTTGTTTCTTTTCATGAAAATGCGGAGGTGTTGCAATAAAAAACCCCGCTTTTAACGGCGAGGTATTTATAAATATTATAACGAAATAATATTATTTACGGTTGAGCGGGAGCTGCGGGAGCAGGCTGTTGCTGTGCCGGTTGCTGCTGTTGGGGCGCCGGTAAGGGCGTGCTGTTGGCAGGGGCCGGAACGGCCGGGCCGGCAGATTGTTCAATAGTGCTGGAACCTTTCTGCACATTGCCGCCGCCTTTGCCGATGAACATGGCGGAGGTAAGGCAGAGCACGGCTATTACAGCCGCCAGTATCCAGGTGCCTTTTTCCATGATGTCATTGGTTTGACGAACGCCCATCACCTGGTTGCCAAAACCACCGAAAGTACCGGAAAGACCGCCGCCCTTAGGATTTTGCACCAGCACGAAAAAGCCGAGTAAAATACAGGCTAAAACGATCAATACTCCAAAGAAAATCAACATGTGTGTTGTTATTTTTATTTATTGTTGTCAGTTAGTAATTGCAGATCTTTGATCTTTTGCGCAAAATAAGCGTTTTTGTCGGGATTAAGCAAACTTAATTTTTGATATACGGCAATGGCTTTCCCGTGCTGGTGCTGGCGTACCCAGATCTCGGCCAGGGTTTCTGACACGATGTCATCATTGAGCGTAATGGAGTCTATGGCCATTTTTTCCACTACTTCAGATACTTCCGGCTCATCATCTTCATACAGCCTGTTCAACTGCTGGTGATACCAGTCTTTCGTGGCCTTACCGGCGAAGGAATCTTTCAGTTCCCTGAGCCAGTCGGTAAAGCTTCTCATTTCTGCTGCGGCTTTTTCGGTCATCATTTCTGCGGAGTTCGGGTCTTTCAGCTTTTTATAAGCAAAATAATCTTCTGTAAACAGCGGCTGGAAGGTGAGTACGGTTTCTTCCGCGGGTGTATCCATCGGGTGTATCCTGATGGGGGCTTCTTCCGGTGTTGCGGTGGCAGGCTGGGGGGCGTCCGCCTCACTGAGGGGCGCTTCCACTTCGGGCACGGCCGCGGCCGCGGGCAGGGTGAGACCGGCGCCCTCAGCGGGAGCGGCGGTTTCCACCACGATCTCTTCTTCTTCCGGTTCCGCTTCGTATTGATCCTCTTCGCGGATGGCGTCATAGTCTATGGCTATGATCTCGTCCGGGGCGGTGAGGTTGCGGGCGGCCTCAAATTCGGCTTTTTCCTGTTCGGCTTCGTAGTCGATGGCTACTATTTCGTCCGGCGCCGCTTGTGTGCGGGCCGTTTCAAATTCGGCCTTTTCCTGTTCGGCTTCGTAGTCGATGGCTACTACTTCATCTGGCACCGCTTGTGTGCGGGCCGTTTCAAATTCGGCTTTTCCCTGTTCGGCTTCGTAGTCAATGGCTACTATTTCGTCCAGCGCCGCTTCCGTTTGAGCAACTTCAGGTTCCGGCGCGGCGTTGGCGGCCTCGTCAGCAGGCGTTTTAGCCTCGTAGAGGAACTCGTCGTATTTGGCGGCTATAGCTTCGTCTTCTGCGTCTGGTGAGGGGGGAGCGGGGAGGGCGGGGAGGGCGTCATTTTCTTTCGCCTCCACTTCAGCAATATCTTCCTGTTCCACATCTGCCAGCGTTTCTTCCGTTTCTATTTCCGCAACATCTTCCACTGTTTCTTCTTGCGCAGCGGCTACAGGCGTCTCTTCCGTCTCCACTTCCACAACATTGCCCAGCATATCTTCCTGTTCCACATCTGCCAGCGTCTCTTCCGTTTCTATTTCCGCAACATCTTCCACTGTTTCTTCTTGCGCAGCGGCTACAGGTGTCTCTTCCGTTTCCACTTCCACAACATCTGCCGGCGTCTCTTCCGTCTCCACTTCCACAACATCTTCCACCGCTTCTTCCGTTCCCACTTCCACAACATCTTCCCCCGCTTCTTCTTGTGCAACGGCTACATGCGTTTCTTCCGTTCCCACTTCCGCAACATCTTCCCCCGTTTCTTCTTGCGCAGCGGCTACAGGTATCTCTTCCGTTTCCACTTCCACAACATCTGCCGGTGTCTCTTCCGTCTCCACTTCCACAACATCTGCCGGTGCCTCTTCCATCTCCACTTCCGCAACACTTTCCACCGTTCCTTCCTGCTTCACGTTCACTGCTGCAACCGCAGCTGCCGCATTCCGGGCATCTTCCGCTGCCAGCTCATCCAGGATGGCCTGGTCTTCGGCAGACAGGGCCGGTTCCGCGGGCGTGTTCTCAACTTCAGTGGGGGGAGCAATTGTTTCGGGAAGGGGAGTGGTAACGAACTGATGTACCTGCTGGGGCGTATTGCTGTACAGTTGCGCTTTTTTCAGGGCAGGGGCCGTCAGGTCTTTATTTTCCGCAAATTCTTTCCTGGCCAGGAGCATCCGTGCCGCTGCAAAGTACGGGTACTTTTCCACCAGTTGCTCCAGGTTTGCCTGGTCTACCTGCCGGAGGTCCGGTTCGTTAAAAATATGGTGAATGATCCTGTTAGCGGTCATAGGTGCTAAAATATGAAAATAATATATAAATCAAATAGCCCGTTACTACCAGTTAGCAAAGGCCCGGTTGAAGATATCGTCTACCAGGTTAGGCACAATCTCTTCCAGCAGCCGCGGTTCCGCCTCGTTAATGGTCTGGCTGGCGTTAAAATCCGCGGAGCGGGAGAACGATTGGTTGGTAAACCCTTTTTTGTCACCAATACGCTTGATGAACGTGATGTTCACAGTAATGGTCAAACGGGCGGAGGCGGGTTTGTCTATGTCCGTTACGGCGGCGTTCGAAATGGAATAGCCGGTAATGGTGCCTTTGAACTCATAGTCGGCCCCCTGGTCGTTGGTTTGGGTAAGGCGGGTTTGCGCCAGGATCTTGGTGCGTAGCTTTTCCGTTACCTGCTGGCTGAGCTGCGGGTTGTTTTGCGGCGCCCGGTTCTCAATAAAGCGTACCAGCACGGTTTTGGCGGCAGGGTCTATACTGGCGCCGCTGGCGGAATATTTGATGGAGCAGGCAGACGAAAAGAGCCACAGGCTTACGCTGGCCAGCAGAAAAATGTATTTTGACATAGGGAGCTTACTCATTGATATTGTATTCCTTCAGTTTTCTGTACAAAGTCCGTTCCGAAATCCCGAGATCGAGCGCGGCGTCTTTTCTTTTGCCCTTGTGTTTTTTCAGCGCCTTTTCGATCAATTCCTTTTCCTTGTCGGCTATGGAGAGGGTCTCTTCCACTTCTTCATGATGGTCTATTTTGTTGCTGTCCTGTATAATATAGGGCTGCGAGGGCGCAATGATGTTCGGCTGCGCAGGCGTTTCCGCGGGCTGGAAGTTATGCATCATGCCGCCGTCCTGGAAGGCAGGCGTATTGGCCATGGAAGGGTTTTGCAGAATGTCGAAGAACATCTTCTTCAGTTCTGTTACGTCTTTCTTCATGTCAAAGAACAGTTTGTACAGGATGTCCCTTTCACTGGCAAAATCCCCGTTGCCGCCCTGGTGCTGTGCAGGCGCCAGTACCGGCAGGCGGTTTACCACTGGTTGCTCCGGCAGGAAGCGGCGCAGTTCCGTGGCGGTTACCAGTTTATCTGTAGCCAGCACGGAAATTTGCTCCGCGATGTTCTTCAGTTCGCGCACGTTACCGGGCCAGGGATAATTGACCAGCAGCTCGCGGGCTTCTTCGTCCAGTTGAATGGACGTGGTCTTGTAGCGTTCGGCAAAATCTACGCAGAACTTGCGGAACAGCATGGGAATGTCTTCCTTCCTGTCACGCAGCGCCGGCACGCGGATGGGTACGGTGTTGAGCCGGTAATAGAGGTCTTCCCGGAATTTGCCCTGCTGGGTGTTTTCCAGCAAGTCCCGGTTGGTGGCGGCAATTACGCGCACGTCTGTTTTCTGCACTTTGGAGGAGCCTACCCGTATGTATTCCCCGGCTTCCAGTACACGCAGCAGGCGGGCCTGTGTGCCGAGCGGCATTTCACCAATTTCGTCCAGGAAAATGGTGCCGCCGTTCACGGTCTCGAAATAACCTTTCCTGCTGTCTACCGCACCGGTAAAGGAGCCTTTTTCATGCCCGAACAGTTCGGAGTCTATGGTGCCTTCCGGAATGGCGCCGCAGTTCACGGCTATGAAGGGGTTATGTTTGCGGGCGCTGAGCGCATGAATGATCTGAGAGAATACTTCCTTACCCACACCGCTTTCGCCAGATATCAGCACGGTCAGATCGGTGTTGGACACCTGCGCGGCCACCTGCAGGGCATAGTTCAATGCCTGCGAGTTGCCGATAATGCCGAAGCGGTTCTTGATGCTTTGAATATTGTCCATAATTCCTTCCTTTGTTTTATCAACGGCCTTCCACCACCTGCCCCAACAGGGTACCGGCGGTACAATCTTCCACTTTTACCGTCACGTATTCCCCTTTCCGGTGGTTGCCGCGGGGGAACACTACTACCTTGTTCTGGTCATTGCGGCCGAACAGGTCGTTTTCAGAGCGTTTGGAAATGCCTTCAATCAATACTTTAAATGTTTTACCCACATCCTGCTGCATACTTTCCAGGGTATGGCGGCGGTGGAGGGCCACCACTTCGGCCAGCCGCTGTTTCTTCACGGCTTCAGGCACATCGTCCTGGTAACGGCGGGCGGCCAGGGTACCGGGGCGTTCTGAATAGGCGAACATATAGGCGAGGTCATAATGGGCGTACTCCATCATGGCCAGGGTGTCTGCATGGTCTTCTTCCGTTTCTGTGCAGAAGCCGGTGATAACGTCTGTAGAAAGCCCGCAGCCGGGCAGTATTTCCCTGATGCGGTCTACCTTTTTCATGTACCACTCGCGTGTATAGGTGCGGTTCATGAGCTGCAGGATGCGGTTGCTGCCGCTTTGCACCGGCAGATGGATATAATTGCAGATGTTCTCATGGCGGGCCATGGCGAACAGCACGTCGTCTGTAATGTCTTTCGGGTGGGAGGTGCTGAAGCGTACGCGGAGCAGGGGGTTGATGGCGGCCACTTTTTCCAGCAATGTGGCAAAGGTGATGGTTTCCCCGGCGGCCTCATCCACAAAATAATAGGAGTCTACGTTCTGTCCCAGCAGGGTTACTTCGCGGTAGCCGCTTTCAAAAAGGTCGGTGGCCTCTTCCAGGATGGAATGAGGGTCCCGGCTGCGTTCGCGGCCGCGGGTGAAGGGCACCACGCAGAAGGCGCACATATTGTTGCAGCCGCGCATAATAGACACAAATGCTGTAACGCCGTTGCTGTTGAGGCGAACGGGGCTGATGTCCCCATAGGTCTCTTCGCGGCTGAGCAGTACGTTAATGGCTTTCTGGCCGGTTTCTGCTTCTTCTATAAGGGCGGGGAGGCTGCGGTAGGCGTCCGGGCCTACTACGAGGTCTACCAGCTTTTCTTCTTCCAGGAATTTGGCCTTCAGGCGTTCGGCCATGCAGCCCAGCACGCCTACCAGGAAACCCGGACGGTCTCTTTTGGTCTTTTTGAACTCGGTGAGGCGCTTGCGTACGGTCTGCTCTGCCTTTTCGCGGATGGAGCAGGTGTTGAGCAAAACCAGGTCAGCCTCTTCGGCATTGCGGGTAGCCCCGAAACCTTCTTTATTGAGGATGGACGCCACAATTTCACTGTCGTTGAAATTCATCTGGCAACCATAACTTTCGATATAAAACTTTTTTAAATAGGTACGGGTATCTCCCTGCAGCGGGGCAACGGCCTCGCCCTGACGGCTTTCATCATGTACTTTATCAACAATTTCCAGCATGTCCGGTCACAATTTAAGGAAGCAAAAATACAAAAAAATGCCAGAATGACAGGGGAAATGTACTCATAGCTCCGGATTTGGGAAATTATAACGTAAATGTTATAAAATATTTGGCAGCTTATAACGGGTATGTTATATTTGGGTATGCAACCATTGTTTGTAATTGTTAACCACTGGAAAATGAAGTTTTCAGAATTGTACCGGATGCTGGAGCGGGACGGGTGGTATTTAAAGCGAACGAAAAAGCATCACTATTATGTACACCCCCAAAAAAGCGGTAGGGTGGCAGTAGGTAAACATGTTAGCAAGGAGGTGCCCACGGGTACCCTGCAACAGATCATTAAAGTGGCCGAACTAAAAAACCGAGGCCGCAGCTTAAAACGATATTTATGAAAAAAAGAAAGATCACCGTCATTATTGAAGCATCCTCTACCGGTTTCGGCGCCTTTACAGAAGATGACTTTCCCTGTATAACCGGGTATGCCAATACGGTTCCCAAGGTAAAGGCAGACTTCCAGGAGGCCATAAAGGGATATCTTGAAATGGACCACGAAGAAGGCGTCAATGACCCCCGCCTCAACAACGGTGAACTCGAATTTGTCTACAAATATGATCTCGAAAGCATTTTTGCCCACTTCGGGATGCTGGAGATCACCGCCTTTGCAAGAAGGGTAGGCATGAACGAGTCCCTGATGCGGCAATACAAGGCCGGTCTGGCCAAAGCCTCGGACAAGCAGAAAAAGAAGATAGAGGACGGGCTGCATGAGCTGGGCAGGGAGTTGCAAAGCGCACGGCTGGTGTATAAAAAGAAGAAGTGAAAGATTCCGCTTTTTTTAGCGCCATAAATTAGTTAAAATTGGCGCAATGACAGACCACGAGCTGATCAAACAATTACGCGACGGGGATGAACAAGCCTTCAGGGAATTGTATGCCCGCCATAGCCGGGAGGTCTTCGGTTTTGCCTATCACCTGACCCACTCCGCCACGGATGCCGAAGATATTTTGCAGGAAACCTTTCTCCGCCTCTGGACCGGCCGGGAACAACTGCCGGACATCCAGCACGCCGGTAACTACATTTTCATGATAGCCCGCAACAAAACGGTAGACTACCTGCGCAAAGTATCCCGGCAACAAAAGCTGATCAACCAGGTATGGAGCAATATGTCTGCCACCGTGGCCGGGCAGGCCGAAGAGCCAGACGGGCTGCTGGATGCCAAGGAATACCAGCGGCTGGTGAACGAAGCGCTGGCGCAGCTATCTTCCCAGAAACAGGACGTGTACCGGCTCAGCCGGCAGCAGGGCCTGAGCCATGAGGAAATAGCCGCGCAAATGGGGCTGTCCAAAAGCCGGGTAAAGAACCTGCTGGTTGAAATACTCAAACACATCCGCTTTTTCCTGGCCCGCCATTCCGTACTGATGGCGGTACTGTTTCAACTGTTGACTGAAATGCAGGCGACGAGATAAGCTGCTGCCCCCGGTACCATCTACCCGTACTGGTGAACAACTGGAGCATTCTTATTGCCGGAGCTTTCCTTTTTTGCCTGAAAATCAACCTTCCCCAAAATATTTTCCTTCCCCGCGGTCCCTCCGCTTTGCACAAACGTCTTTACGTTAGAGCGCAAAATCTGCATTATGCCACAAGACCTGTCAAGAATCAACATACTGCTGCAACGTTATGTGCAGAAAACCTGCACCCGGGAAGAGCTGGATGAATTGTTTGCCCGCATTGCGGAAATGCCGGACAACGACACCCTGCAGCAACTGGTAGAAGAAGCCGGCCTGCATATGCCGGCAGCGGCGCAGCTGCCGGAGGTAGATTATGAAAGCGTTTACAACAGCATCATACAACGCCCGCCGGCTAAACGCCGCAAGCTGTTCACCTTCAGCAGGGTAGCGGCAGCGGCCGTTATTTTGCTGCTGGCCGGCGCGGCCTACCGCTGGTGGCTGCCCCGTGAAACCCGGCAGGCAACGCCCCCCGTCGTGCAGCAACTGCTGGCAGATGTGGCGCCGGGCGGCAACAAGGCCACCCTTACGCTGGCAGACGGCTCCACCGTTACGCTCGACAGTACGGGCCAGCGCGAGATCAATACCGCGGATACGCGCGTTACCCAGCAAAACGGGCAGTTGCTGTACGGGGAAGATGCGGAGGCCCCCGGCCTGCAATACCACAAGCTCAGCACGCCCCGCGGCGGGCAGTTCAAGGTAACCCTGCCAGACGGTACCCGTGTGTGGCTCAACTCCGCCTCCTCCCTGCGTTACCCCACCGCCTTTACAGGAAAAGAAAGAACAGTGGAGCTGGAAGGCCAGGGATACTTTGAAGTGGCGCAGAACGCCACACAGCCTTTCAAAGTAATGGTACAGGGCATGGAAGTACAGGTGCTGGGCACCCACTTTGACGTGATGGCCTACGGAGATGAAGCTACCATCAACACCACCCTGCTGGAAGGCGCTGTAAAGGTAAAGGCGGGAGAGAACGTTCGCCTGCTGCAACCGGAGCAGGAAGCCGTGCTGGACCGCCAAAGCCGCCGGGTAACCGTGCAGCAGGCAGACGTGAAAAAGGTGATGGCCTGGAAGAACGGGCTGTTCGTGTTCAACAACATGGCCCTGCCGGCCATTCTGCGGGAAGTGGCCCGCTGGTACGATGTGGACATTGTATACCAGGCAACGCCCAGCAGTGAACTGTACGGCGGGGGCATATCCCGCAACCTGCATTTGTCTAACGTGTTGCACCTGCTGGAAGCCAGCGGGTACAATCATTTTAAAATAGAAGGGAAAAAGATAGTTGTGCTGCCCTGACGCAGCAGGTATATACAACCAAAATTACCGGAAGCGGCCCGGAACTGCAGTCTGGCCCCGTTTCCGCCCAAAGGGTGCGCAAATAAAAACCGGAAGTGCGGCAACACTCCCGGCTGGCATTTGGCACGCTTAAAGAATTATGCTGATAGTTCATTTAAGGTATCACCAAACACCACAAAAGTATGCAATTCAGTTGTAATGTAGCTGCCCGCCCTCGCCGCGGGCTGTCAACCAAAATTATGCTGGTTATGAAACTGACCACATTCCTTGTACTCGTTACCTGCCTGCAAGTGAGCGCCACGGCTTACTCCCAGAAGGTTACACTGTCCGTAAAAAAGATGCCTTTGCAAAAAGTGCTGACGGAGATCATCACACAAACCGGCGTTTCCATTGTGTATTCAGAAAGAGTGCTGGCGTCTGCCAGCCCTGTTTCCATACGTGTTAAAGACGCGCCCGTGCAGGAGGTGCTGGAGCTGTGCCTGAAAGGCCAGCAGGTCACCTATGCGCTGGAGGGCAACAGTTTTGTGATCAGGATGCGCCGGGAAGCCGCTGCACCGCCCGCCGCCGCGGCAGACAGCCTGGTAACGGTTACCGGCCGGGTATCTTCGGCAGACGGTTCGCCGCTGCCCGGCGCCACGGTAATGGTGCGGGGCACCCGCAAGGGCACGCAAACCACCGAGCAGGGCATGTTCCGGTTAACGGAGGTGCCGCCCGGCGCCGTGCTGGTGATCAGCAGCATTGGCTACAGCACGCGGGAGGCGGCCATTCCCGCCAACGGTGGCGCCATGAACATTACGCTGCTGGAAGATACCAAAAGCGTGAGCGAAGTGGTAGTGGTAGGGTATAGCAATAAAAAGAAAAGCGAGCTGACCAGCGCGGTGAGCACGGTTTCTTCGGAAAAATTGAAAGACGTGACCACCAACGATGTAGGCTCCATGCTGCAAGGCAAGGTAGCCGGCCTGCAGGTGGTGAACAGCTCGGGGGTACCGGGCAGCGCGGCGGAGATCAGGCTGCGCGGCGTCAGTTCCGTGAACGCTTCGCAAAGCCCCTTGTATGTGGTAGATGGGATCATTGGCGGCAGCTTTGACCCGAACGATGTGGAGAACATTTCCATCCTGAAAGATGCGGGCGCCACGGCCATGTACGGCTCACAGGCTAACGCCGGGGTGATCATTGTGACCACGAAGAGGGGGAGCGCGGGCAAAACCCGCTTTGAGGCCAAAGTGACATCGGGCCTGCGTACTCCTGACTTTGGTAAAATGGACATGATGAACGGCCCGCAGCTGTACGAACGGCATAAGGAGTTTTACCGCGACTACATTCCCGGCGCGGCGGATAACTCTTACAAAATAGACCTGCTTAAATTTTATGCAGAGCGCCCCCGTACCTTGCGGGACCAGAACTACAACTGGCTGACCACCATGTTCAAGCCCGCCCCCGTGAACAACGTGTTCATTTCCGCCAGCGGCCGCAACGAAAAAAATGAATACTATACCAGTATTTCCTATTACAACGAAAAAGGCACTTTTCAGAATACGGGTTTCCAGCGGCTCAACCTGCGCGGCAATTCCACGCACCATTTTTCCAAAAGCGTGAGCGTTACCAACAACGTGAACCTCAGCGCGGCCACGGGCAAGAGCTTCAACTATGAAGACGTGTTTTACGCTTACCTGAACATGCCCTGGGATAATCCGTATGACAGTACCGGGCAGCCGATCTATGTAGACGGCAATTCTCCGTTCCGCTGGTGGTCAAGGGACAAAACGAACCCCATGCACACCATCCGCAATTCCCATCATACCTACAAAAGCTTCAGCGCCAACTATGATCTGAACCTGGAGGTGAAGATCACTGACTGGCTGTCTTTTTCCAGCACCAACCGCGCGGCGGTGAACTATAATAAAGGCACAGATTATTACGCTCCCGTGGTGGCCGGCCAGTACAATGGCACCGGCTTCCTCAACGAACTGGGCACGCTGGGGTACGGCATTATTTCCAATGACCTGTTAAAGTTCAGCTTCCGCAAAGGGGACCATTCCATTAGCGGCCTGGCGGGCATTGCCATCGAAAACAGTAAAACGGAGGTGGTGGGCGCTTCCGGCAGGGGATTGCCTGAAGGGCTTTCCGTGCTGAACGTGGTGGCCAGCAACCAGCTGGTCAGCGGGTTCAACGACGCGGCCATCATACAATCATTTATTTCACAGGTAAGTTATGGCTACCGGGACCGGTATTTCCTCACCGGCTCTTACCGTGTAGACGGTTCCACCGCTTTTCCGGCCAGCAACCGCTACGGCTCGTTCCCGGCGGTGTCCGCGGCGTGGCTCATCAGCAATGAGCCGTTCCTGCAAGACCATCCTGTTGTCAACAACCTGAAACTGCGCGCCAGTTATGGTGTAACCGGTACGCAAGACATCGGCTCCTCCCGTTACCTGGGCCTGTATTCCCTCAGCAGCCAATACAACGGCTCCTCCGCGGCCACGCCTTTGCAATTACCCAGCCCCAACCTTACCTGGGAAAGCAAACACCAGGTGAACGCCGGGCTTGAGCTGGGCCTGTGGCAGCGCGTCAACCTCACGCTCGATGTATACAATAACGTGACCAGGAACCTGCTGCTGCAGGTATCGCAACCGCTCTCCGTGGGCTTTGAGCAGCGCTGGGAGAACGCCGGGGAAATTGTGAACAAGGGCGTGGAAGTAACGCTGAACACGGTGAACATCAAAACGCGCAATTTTGAATGGAGCACGGATTTTAACATCAACTTCAACTCTAATAAACTGCAGCGCCTGCCTAGTGATATTACCCGTACGCAGCCTACCTGGAGCATTTCACAGATATACCGCAACGGGGGCAACCTGTACGAGTTCTACATGCCCAAATGGCTGGGCGTAAATGCGGAAACAGGCGCCCCGCAATGGGAAGTGATCAACCGGGATGCGGACGGGAAAGAGATTTCCCGGGAAGCCACTTCCGAATATGCCCGCGCTACCTACCAGGAAGTAGGCTCCGCGCTGCCCAAACTGCAGGGCGGCATTACCTCCTTCTGGAAGTACCGCAACTTCTCCCTGAGCGTGAATGCCTATTTCCTGTCCGGCAACAAGGTGTTCAGCAACGCGCTGCGCTTTGTGATGAACGACGGGCTGGAGCCTTATTACAACCAGATCGTGCTGCCTAAAGGCTACAGTACCTGGACGAAACCGGGAGACGTGGCCACGGAGCCCAGCCCGCAGCACTCCGCTAACGCTACGGAAACGTCTACCCGCTTCCTGAAAGACGGCAGCTTCCTCGCCATCCGCAATATTGCGCTGGCATGGGCGCTGCCCACTGAATGGACAAACAGCATAGGGCTGGATGCGGTAACGCTTTCCCTCACAGCAGACAATGTGTACACCTTCACCCGCTTCCTGGGGCAAGACCCCGCTACCACCATTACCGCGGGGAGCTTTGTGATGCCCGGCCTGTCTGACTTCAAATATCCCAACAACCGCCAGTACCTGTTTAACATCAACATCCGGTTCTAGCTAAAAACTGAAAGATCATGAGAACGAAACTTATCCTCAGCATATTGGCAGTATCTCTTTCTTTTACAGGCTGCCTGAAAGATGTGAACCCGAGCGACGCGCTGAACACCGGTACGCTCACCGGCTCTGAGAACGGCCTGAAGCAGGCGCTGAACGGAGCTTATGCGCTGTTCAAAGACCATGTGTCTTTCAACGGCACAACAGATGGCAACAACATGTACCTGCGCCAGTATTTCCAGATGAGCGATTTTGCGGGAGATGATATTGTATGCGGGCAGACCACCACAGATCCGCTGTATTACAGCTTCTCGCTTGACCATACGGCCACGCAGACCAACAGCCGCTATTTCTGGTACATTTCCTACAAGATCATCAATGACGTGAACACGGTAATAGAGTCGGCTGAAAAAATAGCCAACCCCTCTGAAGACGTGCGGCAGCTGATAGGGGAATGTTATTTCCTGCGGGCGTTCTGCCACTTCAACCTGGTACGCTTTTACGCGCGGCCCTATACCCAGAACCCGGATGCCCCCGGCATTATACTGCGCACGGCCGTGAGTGACCCGTCACAGAAAGCAAGGGCCACCGTGAGGGAAGTATACGCCTCCGTAGTGGCAGACGCCATTAAGGGCGCGGAGCTGATGAACCAGCCGAGAGGCGTGCAGTTTGCTTCTAAAGAAGCGGCCTGGGCGTTGCTGTCAAGGGCGTACCTGTATAAAGAAACGAATGACAGTACGGCGTACTATGCAGACAAGGTGATCGGCTCAGGCCGTTTCACGCTGGAAACAGCGGCCTCCTTCCCGCAATTGTTCGCCAACGCCGTTGCCGCCAAAGAGACCATTTTCTGTGTGGCTTTTACGGCGGTAGATGATTACGGAAAGGCCGGTTCTATTGCTTCCATGCTGTATTCTGACGGCAATTCGGGCTGGGGTGAAGAGTTTGCCTCACAGTCCCTGCGGGATACCATGGCGGAACATATGGAAGATGTACGCTGGTCTTACATTGTACCGCTGAAAGACGGCGGCGGCACGGTGCAGAAAAAGAACGGCATCGAGATCTATTACATCTCGAAGTTCTCCTTCCAGGGCGGCAGTCCTACGCTCAGCTCCCCGATCATGTTCCGCCTGGCGGAAATGTACCTCAACAAGGCGGAGGCGCTGGCCAAATCAGGCAACACGGCCGATGCGCTGGACAATGTGGACATGGTCCGCCAGAACCGAGGCCTGCAGGGCGCGCTGTACAACCGTCAGTTACCGGCCGGTAAAACCGCGCTGGACGTGGTACTGAAGGAGAGGAGGATAGAGCTGGCATTTGAAGGGCACCGCAATTTTGACGTGTACCGCAATAACCGGGAGCTGAACCGCCGCTACTGGGGGTACCACCTGCCCGGGCTGAAAGAGTCTGACATCAACCTGGCCGCGCAGCCTGCGGGGTATGCCAATATGGTAGTACAGCCAGCCGCCAGCCGTGTGATCTATTACATACCCATAGATGAGGTGCAGACCAACAAGCGCTGTGAACAAAATCCCTGATCGTTTCATTTCAAGCCGTACAACATGAAAACATCCAAATATATTCTGCAATACCTGCTGCTGGCCTGCGTTGCTGCCGGCTGCAAGAAAGATGACGCCAAGCCGGAACCGGACATTTTTTACCAGGTGAGCATTGAAGACAGAACCGTTACGTTCACCAATGAGACCACCGGCGCCGTATCTTACCGCTGGGATTTTGGGGACGGAGAATCTTCCACGGAAGAAAGCCCGGTACATACCTATCCCGGCAAAGGCAAATTTGTGCCGGTACTGTACGCCAGAACGCAAGACGGGCGGGAGTACGAAGGCGCTACCGTTATCTACATCGCCAAAACATCTCCCGTGAAGCTGAACGATAACTCGCTGGCAGACTGGGATAACGTAACGCAATACGAATCCGTGACCGGCGCTGGGGAAAAGTTTTTCCGCCGCGCCAAGGTGGACTATGATGCGCAATACATCTACCTCTACCTGGAAGTGGAAAGCAAACAGTCTAACGGCGACATTTACGACATTTACCTTGACACGGACAACAACCCCGGTACCGGCTACCAGATGGAGATTGCCGATGCCGGTTACGATGTGCTGCTGGAAGGCACCATCCTGGGCGACTGGCTGGACGCGTTCAACCACAAGGGCGCGCAAAATGCTTTCTCCTTTGATGCCGCCGGCGCCACGGAATTTTACACCGTGGGTACGGTAGAGGAAAGCGGCGGACTGATGAAGTTCGAGATGCGGCTGGTGCGCTCCAAGCTGAAGAACCTGGCCACCACGCAGGCATTCCGCCTGGGCATCATGGCCACTAAAAACGATTGGTCCGCCACCCTGGGCCGCCTGCCTGAAGCAGGCAAGCCGGCCCTGCAAATCAAGTTCGAATAGCCGTTATGATGCTACCTAAGCAGGAAGGCAGGTTACTCTCGCTGGACGTGATGCGGGGCATCATCATGCTGCTGCTGGCCGGCGAGAGCTGCCGTTTGTATGAATCCTTGTATGAACTGGAGTGGGGGCACGCCTGGAAAACCTTTGTAGGCCAGTTCTTCCACCATCCCTGGCATGGGCTGCGGTTCTGGGACCTGGTGCAACCCGCCTTTATGTTCATGGCCGGCGCCGCCATGTACATTGCCGTGGAGCGGAAACGGAGCAAAGGCGTGCCCGAAAGCAGCAATTTCAGGCATATTGCCTTGCGCAGCCTCAAATTGTTTTTGCTGGGCACGGGGCTGCACTGCGTGTACCAGGGCAAGCTGGTGTGGGAGCTGTGGAACGTGCTCACCCAGCTCTCCTTTACCACACTGGTAGCTTATTTCCTCATCCGCCGCTCTTTCCGCACGCAAATAACCGTTGCGTTGCTGATGATCCTCCTGAACGATGCGCTGTACCGCCTGGTGCTGCTGCCCGGTTTTGACCAGCCGTTCACGCAGGGCCACAACTTTGGCACGTATATAGATACGCTGCTGATGGGAAAGATCAACCCAGACGGGTGGGTGGCCTTTAACTGTGTGCCCACCGCCGCGCATACCATATTGGGCGTGAGCGCCGGCAAGCTGCTGATGGGGCCTTACCCTAAAATAAGGATACTGGCCATTGCGGGGTTGGCAGCGCTGGCCCTCGGCTATGGGCTTGACTGGACGGGCATTTCACCCATCATCAAAAGGATCAGCACCGGCGGTTTTGTGTTCGCTTCGCTGGGGTGGGTATTACTGATACTGGCCGCGCTCTACTGGTGGATAGATATCAAAGACCACCGGCGGTACACCTGGGTGGCGGTAGTGGTGGGCATGAACTCCATTTTCATTTATATCTTCTTTGAGACCCTGGGCATACAATGGCTGAACGGTACCGTGGGCATATTTGTGAAAGGCGTTACCGGCTGGCTGCCACAGGTATACCAGCAGGTACTGACGGCGGTGTGTACGCTGGCGCTGGAATGGTACCTGTGTTACTGGCTGTACAGGAAGGGGATCTTCTTTAAGTTGTAGGGAGGGTATTATGCAAAGCCCCTCAGTTTGTGAAGCTGGGGGGCTTTGAATTATTCTGAAGAGGTATTTCAATGGGCATAGCTCCTTAGTTCCCATTATCAATCTTATATAGTAAAAAGTGATCTTGTTAACGATCTCACTTTTTTTTGGTGAAATCAGAAAATAAGCTATTTTCGATCCGCCTAACTAACAGTTGAACAATTAACAGACCCTGGAGAAATTGCCAGAACAGCCTACGGAATTACCCAAAAGATAACCTTGTATATTGTTTCCTCCCACTAAAGCACTTTGTTATGACAAAGCATGTTCTACTCTTTTTTTGCATAATTGCTTTCTCTGCTTTTTCTATTATCGTTTCATGCAATAAGCAGCAACCGGCGCCTCCCGAAGCCACAATAGACCTGCAAAGCAAATTTGACAAATTTAAAGATGTAAAGATTTGGACAGAAAGTATGCTCTCAGAAATCGAAGCATTTGCCGGATCTGTTCCGGAACTAAAACTTGAAGACCGACGTCTTTTATGGGATCAATTAATTAAATATAAGGAAGGTAATGATAGCATATTCCAGATCCCAATTAAAAGTAAAACTGCAAGATTTTATACAGCCCGAACGCCGGGACAAGAACGTAAAATGCCAGATAATGGTAGGGACGATCTTGGATATAGTTATCTTGTTGTGACGAAATATGGAAACGGACGTATGGATTTTGCCGTGATGACAATTCAAGGTAATGATGAGTTTATCAGAAGGTCTGGTAATAATTTATCCGGGTATAACTATAGAAATGTAAAGTCCGATTTTTCAGGATTTGTACTTTTTCATACCTGGACGGGTCTATTTCTTAATGGTTGGCAATACTCAAATGGCAGGGTTACCGGAAAGATTACTGCACCATCTGGAAGCTCTGCCGGCAGACGACTGGAATGTACCACTGTAACGCTTGACTGGTATTGTCAGGTTTGTAAAGATTGGTATACCAATGGCACCTATACACATACCCAATGTGGAGATTGGTATTACTGTGGCCCTGCCGCCGAAATGTTCTTTTGCGTGGATTTTGAAGAGCCTGGAGACCCCTCTAGCGGTGGTAGTGGAACACCGCCTGCCGGCAGTTATTTAAGTCCCTGGAAAGGTGCTGCTGGTGCGTCGTATCTTTGTGAGGCAAATTCGATTCCGATGGTTAAGGTGGGTAATAGCTGGACGGGTCAAATTGATTATGTAAGACCTCGATTTGTCTATGAGCACGTTGATCCGACGAAACGCAGGGATTATCCATTATCACAAGGGCAGATGTGCATTACCATTCCCTATGCATCAAATGCTGCATTTGCGTCTGAACTTTTCAGGACAGCCCATAACCAAGCTATTGATATTACTATAGATAGACTGAATCAGTATGGAGAGTTCGCAACGGCCACTATGGCTCAGAACTTTTTTAGAGAAGAGGTGGAGGAATTGCTTAAATTATGGCATCCAAGAGCGGCCGTTACATGGGGAGGGCCTTGCCAGGGTGGGGTTCCTAGAACTGAAGCAAAGTATGGATCAGCTTGCAATTAATAACCGCAAATATTATTTGTTGTATTTTTATGAACTATGCAAAGAGAAGATTTTTATACACTTATGCAAGCAATTGCAAAGTATTATCCTGTGGGAATAGATATTGATCCCAAGAGCTACCCAGGATACGATTACTGGTGTAAAGCTGCGGAAGGTAAAATCAATCGAATTATTGCAGGTGACCGTACTCCTTGGAGGGGTTTTTTATCGATACTTCAGACAGTAATGCAATTTACTGGAGATGATCCTGATTGTTCATTCTGGCAATTCCCATCCCTTTCTTTTAGACTGGAATTGCAAAAGGTTGAAGATGAATACTATTCAAGGGTGCAAACATTTTGTTTTGACATATCTCTTTTGACGGAAGTATACACTATGTTCGTTGAAGATAGTATTTCGACCAAGTTTGTGAATGGAGGTATAGCCGGTAAGCATCCTGCTTTTTACATTGTATCAACTCAAACGAAAGAAAGTGATATCTTCCAGCGATATTCAAAGGCAGTTTCGGATAATATCGGTGAATTTTTTCCAAACCACAAATTCATAGGGCACTATGGGGTTTTCGAAAGAGAAGTAGCCTCTTGTGTACCTTATCATATTAATCATTTTCCAGGTGCTCAATATTCCATATACGATTTCTTGTTTTCTTCAGCTTATACAAGCTTGAGACATAAATTAAATATTGAACTGTAATATGGAGAGGGAGTATTTAGCGTATTCCCTCTCTATTAACATGTAGCTGGACATCCATTATGAAGATATTAACTTATGCTTGCCTGGGAGTGTCTGCCAACAACCATTGGGTAGCTTATTAATAAGAACCTTTTACTAACGCTTCATAAAAAAGCCCACGAAGCGAAAAAGAGATAGGCGATATGTTGTTGAGTATCAACAGGTACTCCTTGAGCGGGAAACCGGGCTCGAACCGGCCACCCTCAGCTTGGGAAGCTGATGCTCTACCAAATGAGCTATTCCCGCAAAAAATCCCCGGAGGGCGGACAAATATACAAACTGTCCGAATTATTCAATGAGGGCGGGCGAAAAAAAATTATCGCCCTCCTTACCGGTAAAAGCAGGGAATGGCCTTCTAATCGGGCCACCGGGTTGCTGCTCACAAAAAAAGCGGCTCACCGCCGCTTTCCATTATGATTTAATGTCATGTTATGCCGTTTGTCCCAATTTCTGCATCAGCCAGCTTTCTTTCAGCGGTATCAGCCAGTGGTTTTCCAGCTCGCTTTTGGTTTGTACGGTATTGTTGAGGTAGAGCGTGTCCCTGGAAATGTACCCCTTCTCCAGCGCGTAGCCTACCTGCGCCATGGGCAGCAGTTGCAGCTTGTCTTTCACCAGGAAGCCCAGCAGCAGCCGGTCAAACAGGTTTACGTTGTACTGCCGTTCCAGGCTTTTGATGATGCGCACGGAGCTGTCTGTGCTGCAGCCGCTTACTTCTGATTCCGTTTCGTCCGCCATGAGCACTATCACCTGATCAAACAGCAGGCGGCCCCAGCCTTTTACGGGTACGCCGTGGGAGTTCCACTGCGTGGTGAACTGATGTAACTGCTCCTCAATTTCTTCGGCTTCCCTTTCCCCGAAAGGGCGGTTGCTCTGGTATATCCACACCCTGGAAGAGGGTGAAAAATCTGCGGGTAATATATGTGTAATATCGGTGTTCATACTGCAAAGTTAAAGGAATTATCAGATACCGGCACTGCCGCCTGTCATTACTGGCGCCGTCTGGATAAGATGGCTACTGCTGCATGTCTGTGGCAATAATTTCGGCAATGTCCAGCACCTTTACCTCTTCTTCTTTTCCGGCTTCCTTTACGCCATCTGTCAGCATGGTCATGCAGAAGGGGCAGTTGGCGGCAATCACGGAAGCGCCGGTGGCCACGGCCTCGCGGCCCCGTTCAAAGTTCACGCGGGTAGTGCCTTTTTCTTCTTCCTTGAACATTTGCCCGCCGCCGGCGCCACAACACAGGCCTTTGCTGCGGCAGCGTTTCATTTCTACCAGGTCGGCGTCAAGCATTTCCAGTACGGCGCGCGGGGCTTCGTAAATATTATTGGCACGGCCCAGGTAGCAGGAGTCGTGGTAGGTGATCTTTTTACCTTTAAAGCTGCCGCCTTCCTTTATTTTGATGCGGCCTTCGTCTATCAGCTGCTGTAAAAAGGTGGCGTGGTGTATTACTTCGTAGTGCCCGCCCAGTTCCGGGTATTCGTTGCGCAGGGTATTGAAGCAGTGGGGGCAGGCGGTCACGATCTTTTTAACGCCGTAGTTGTTCAGCACCTGTATGTTGTTGTACGCCATCATCTGGAACAGGAACTCGTTGCCAGCGCGCCGGGCGGGGTCTCCGGTGCAGGCTTCTTCCTTGCCCAACACGGCAAAGCGGATGCCTGTGCGCTCCAGTATCTCCGCAAATGCACGGGTAATTTTCTGCGCACGCTGATCAAAGCTGCCCGCGCATCCTACCCAGAAGAGCACTTCCGGCGTTTCGCCATTGGCAAAATATTCGGCCATCGTTTTTATCTGCATACAATTCTTTTTTCGGTTAGTGAGCCCAGGCGTCACGGTCATCAGGGCTGAATTTCCAGGGGGCCATGTTGTTCTCGATATTGGAGAACATCATGTTCCACTCCGCCGGGGCGCTGGACTCTTCCATCACCAGGTGGCGGCGCATCTGCAAAATGATGTGCAGGGGATTGATGCTCACCGGGCATTCTTCCACGCAGGCCGCGCAACTGGTGCAGGCGCGCAGCTCTTCTTCCGTAATATAATCGCGCAGCAGGCTTTTGCCGTCTGCTTCCCCGTTCTTCTGTTGGCCTACTTGCTCCAGCCGGTCCCGCGTTTTCATCATAATGAGCCGGGGAGAAAGCGCCTTGCCGGTTTGTGTAGCGGGGCAGGCGGCGGAGCAGCGACCGCATTCGGTACAGGCGTAAGCGTCCAGCAGGTTTTTCCAGGTAAGGTCCTGCACGTCTTTGGCGCCAAACTTGGGCACCGTGTCTGACGCGGGCGCATTGGCGGCCAGTTCCGGCTGCATGGCGTACAATACTTCCTGCTGGATGGCGGGCATGTTCTCCATTTTGCCTTTGGGCCGCAGGTCTGAATAATAAGCGTTGGGAAAGGCCAATATGATGTGCAGGTGTTTGGAAAAAGGGAGATAGTTCAGAAAGGCCAGCACACCCAGTATATGCAGCCACCAGGCGCCGCGCTCAACGGCCAGCAGCGCGCTGTCTGACAGGCCGGACAACAACGGGGCAAAGTGGCCGGTGACCCAGAAAGGGCCCGTTGCGTAGTAGTGTTCCGCGCCGCGGCTTTGCAGCACCTGGTCTGCCGTGTTCATGGTCAGGAACAGCAGCATCAGGATGATCTCTGTGAGCAGGATGTAATTGGCGTCTGAGCGCGGCCACCCGTTCAGGTCTTTGCTGATAAAACGTTTCAGTTTCAGCAGGTTGCGGCGTACCAGGAAGATGAGGCAGGCGCCGGCCACCAGTACGGCCAGTATCTCGAAGCAGCCGATCAGCACGCTGTACAGCGCGCCCATGTAAGGCGCAAAAATGCGGTGGGTGCCGGCCATGCCGTCAATAATGATCTCCAGTATCTCGATGTTGATGATCAGGAAACCCGCATATACGAAAAAGTGCAGTACGGCCACCAGGGGATTGCGGAACATTTTTTTCTGCCCGAAGGCCAGCAGCAACAGGTTCTTCCAGCGTAGCGCGGGCTGGTCATTGAGCTGCACGTCCCTGCCCAGTAATATATTCCGCCTGATGCCCAGCGCCCTGCGTGAAAATATATATATTGCCACGCCAAGGGCAATGAGGAAAAGTAACTGACTGACAATTTGCATATCCTTGATTTGACCGGTTGTTATCGCAATTTATGTATTTTTGGCTGCACAAAACCGCAATATGGAAAATAAGAACGTTATCCTGACGCAAGAGGCAATAGAAAAGAAGATAGAACGGATTGCGTATGAAATATATGAACACAATTATGATGAGCCTTCTGTGATACTGGTCGGCATCTGGGACCGCGGCTCCATTCTCACCAACAAGATTGCCGCGCACCTCCGCCGCATTGCCACTTTCAACATAGAAGTGATGGAGATCAGGCTGGACAAACAGGCACCGCGCGAAGTGACCATTTCCCAACAGGCGGACTTTACCGGCAAAGTGATAGTACTGATAGATGATGTGGCCAACTCCGGCCGTACCATGCTGTACGCGCTGAAACCCTTCCTGCAATACCTTCCCAAGAAAATACAGACGGCCGTGCTGGTAGACCGCCGCCACAAATCATTTCCGTTATACGTTGACTTTGTGGGCTACAGCCTTTCCACCACCTTGCAAGACATGGTGATGGTAGACGTAGACGGGGAGGAGATACGTTCTGCTTACCTGGTGTAACGCACCGTCAGAATTTCAATGCATGTAATTTCAATTGTCCAGCGCCGTTCACCTCCAGCGCAGGAGCCGGTACTTTGATCATGTTCAGTACCTGGAAGAGGATCTTTACGCCCTTATGGCGGGTGGGTATTTTGGTGAAGTCCACATCCGGTGAAAGAAACACCCGGCGGGTACGGCGGATGTGGGAGTAGCTGTATAGTACGTCTTCGCCATCTTCCCAGTTATTGCCCCTTGCGCCATACAATCCTTCCACGCCATAACCCACCGCCACGTTGAGCCAGCGGGGCATGTTCTTTTCCTGCAACAGGCTGGAGATGTTCATGGAGAGCCAATAGGTTTGTGAATTGTAATCCTTGAGCGTTCTTTCTACCAGGCGCGTACCAAACTGGTCAATAGCGCGCGCCCTGAGCACGGGGTCCCGGTAATGCACCGGCGTGGAGGAAAATTTAAGCTGGAAGCGCTGCTCGTTCCAGGCCAGCTCCTGGCCGATCATGATGCCGGCGCCGAGGGCATTGGCGCCCATGTCTCCCCAGGACCAGCCCCATTGCGCGGAATGCGCGTCAAGAAATTCTATGACGGACTGGAAGGCAAACCCGCTCAGGCCGCCTATCCATATTTGCTGCTTGCGCGGAAGCCCGCTCCAGCGCCATATTTCACGACTGTATTTGGAGAAAAGATAAGCGCTGTACACATGGCCGAACTTGTCCATTTGCAGCCATTCCCCGAAATCGTTGATGGTATGCAGGCTGCGTTTGGGATAGTCTTTATACCAGTACTTGTTCAGCACCAGCAGGGAGCCGGTATAGGCGGCCGCGGAACCGGCGGCCAGGGTCCACACCCGGGCGGGCATAACGGTATCAGGCACATCAAAGAAACCTTTTTTGGCGGTGTCTTGCGCCCCGGTGGCGTTGGCCCAAAATAAAAATGCACACAGGCATAAGGTATATGAGGACCCGCCTGTGTGCATTTTTTTTACTCGAAATAGGATCATCCAAGTTTCATATCGTGAATAATATTGCTGACTTTGGTATCCAGCAACTGCTCCACTCTTTCCACGTCTGCCACGCTATCCAGCGGCTCGTGTACGCTGAAGTAGAATTTGATCTTCGGCTCCGTGCCGGAGGGGCGCGCAGAAATGCGGCTGCCGTCTTCCAGCAGGAATTGCAATACGTTGGATTTAGGCAGGTCTATCGGCGTTTTTTCGCCGGTAGCCAGCGTGGTCACGTGCTGCAACTGGTAGTCAAAGATCTTCACCACCGGGGAGCCGTTGATGGCGGCAGGCGGCTGCTGGCGGTATGCCGTCATCATGGCCGCAATTTCTTCCGCTCCCTTCATGCCCTTTTTGGTGATGGAAATGAGGGACTCTTTATAAAAACCGTACTGGAGGTACACGTCAATCAGTTGCTCAAACAGTGACTTGCCCTGGTTTTTGGCGTAGGCCGCCATTTCGCAGATCATGGCCACGGAGGCAATGGCGTCTTTGTCCCGCACGTTATCGCCGATCATGTAACCATAAGATTCTTCCCCTCCGCAAATGAAGTTCTCTTCCCCTTCCTTGCGGCGGATGAGGTCGGCTATCCATTTGAAGCCTGTAAGGGTGTTGTAGCAACGGATGTTGTTGCTGGCGGCAAACACGTCTATCAGGTCTGAGGTTACCACGGTTTTGCAGATGTAGTCGTTCGGCCGGGCAAGGCCTTTACGTTTGCGCGCTTCAATAATGTAATTGAAGAGCAGCACGGCCGTCTGGTTCCCGTTCAGGAGTATCCATTTGCCGGTATGGTCTTTCACGGCAATGCCTACACGGTCCGCATCAGGGTCTGTACCCAGCAGAATGTCCGCATCCAGGGCGGCGGCCTTCTTGAGGCCTATGCTCATGGCTTCTGCCTCTTCCGGGTTGGGATATACTACCGTGGGGAAGTTCCCGTCGGGTTTGGCTTGTTCTTCCACAACATGTACGTTGGTGAAGCCGAAGCGTTTCAGTATTTCCGGTACCAGGGTGATGCCGGTGCCGTGAATGGGGGTGTACACGATCTTGAGGTCATGCTGCGCCGCCACTATTTCAGGATGTACGCTGAGGCCCTTGAGCATTTGCAGGTAGGCCTCGTCCATATCTTTACCGATGAGGGTGATGTTCTGTTCCCAGCCCGTCCATTTCACTTCGCCAATGCCGGCGATCTTCTCCACTTCCTGTATCACGTTCTTGTCGTGCGGGGGCACCAGCTGCGCGCCATCGTTCCAGTATGCCTTGTACCCGTTGTATTCACGGGGGTTGTGAGAGGCGGTGACCACTACGCCCGCCTGGCACTGCAGGTGGCGGATGGCGAAGGAAAGCTCCGGCGTGGGGCGCAGGCTTTCAAACAAAAACACCTTGATGCCGTTGGCGGCCATTACGTTGGCCGTTACTTCGGCAAAGAAGCGGCTGTTGTTCCGGCTGTCATGCGCAATGGCCATCTTGATCTCTCCTGTAAAGGATTTTTTGAGGTAGTTGGCAAAGCCTTGCGTGGCTATTCCCACGGTGTACTTGTTCATCCGGTTGGTGCCGGGGCCCATGACGCCCCGCAGGCCGCCGGTGCCAAATTCGAGGCTGCGGTAAAATGCGTCGGTTAACTCTTCCGGGTTTTCCTGCTGGAGTTTCCGTACGGCTGCCACGGTTTCTGCGTCAAAGCCGCCATCCAGCCATTGTTCTACTTTACTGAGAATATTTGCGTCCATAGATTAATATACTGTTTACAGGGCACTAATGTATAATCGGGAGTGTAAATTAATGAGAAAACCAATATCATGCCGGATTCATTCAGAATGATTTTGTTATATATTCCGTTGCCTGGGCCTGCGTTTTTACCGCAAAGTTGCTGTAGCGCCCGTGTACGTCAATGATTTCTACCAGCGCATCCTGCACCAGGGCCTGGTTTTCCCAGGTCTTGAGGGCGGCCACCACGGTTTCCAGGCAGCCCTTTTTATAGGCTATCTGCCCCAGCACGTGCACCAGGGTGTTGCGCACGCGGGCCGTCTTGTCGTGCTGCAGGCTTTCCAGCAGGGGCAGAATGTCTTGCGGGTGCGTTCTTCCCCTCAGCTCAATACCGTGGCATATTTCCCGCCGTATCTCCTTATCCGGGTGCCGGAGGTAGCCCTTTGCCCAGGCCAGTACGGGCACGGGGTTCTTTTCGCCCATCTTTTTCACGGAGCCGATCACTGCGTTGCGCACTATATGGTGTTCATCCAGCAGGCCTTTATCCATAACGGCGCTGACCACCTCAAAATTGCCGCGGCCGATCTCGCCGGCGGCGTTTACGGCCGTCTGCCTCACTTTCGGGTCCGCTGCTTCCAGGAGCCGAGCAATGGCCTCCAGCGCCTGTTGCGGACGATCGGCGTACAGGCGGCCCAGGGCCTGATAGGCGCTTTTGCGGATGTAGGTATCCTCATCGGCCGCATAGGCCTCTAAAGGGGCCAGGCGGCCTGACCGCAGGGCTTTGCCGATGGTATCTTCCATCTGTTGCACAAGTGCCGCGCGGGCTTCTTTTGACAGGTCGTAAAATGCCATGTAACAACTTTGAAAATCGCTTGTAATAGTTAATTTTGCGCCCATGAGGCGGTACGAAGATAACTATAAGCAAAAAGGATTACGCAAACAATTGGTAGACAACATCAGGCAGAAAGGCATTACGGATGAAAATGTACTGGCGGCCATCAACAACATTCCCCGGCATTACTTCCTGGACACGGCTTTTGAAGGGATCGCATATGAAGACAGGGCGTTTCCAATAGGGGAAGGGCAGACCATATCGCAGCCGTATACGGTAGCATATCAAACCCAGTTGTTGGAAGTCAAACCCTTTGAGAAAATCCTTGAGATCGGCACCGGCAGCGCTTACCAGGCATGTGTACTGGGAGAGCTGAAGGCGAATGTGTATACTATTGAAAGGCAGAAAAAACTGTTTGACCTTGTAAAACAGTTCCCCTTCAAGGCAAAGTACCCCACTTTGCGGTTTTTTTATGGGGACGGGTATGAAGGCCTGCCCACTTTTGCGCCGTTTGACAAGATACTGGTAACGGCCGCCGCTCCCCAGCTGCCGGAGAAGCTGCTGCAGCAGCTGAAAATTGGCGGGAAGATGGTGATACCCGTAGGCGGGCAAGACGTGCAGCGCATGTTGCGGATCACCAAAACAGGAGAAGACGAGTTTGAACGGGAGGTGTTTGATGATTTTTCTTTTGTGCCGATGCTGACGGGGAAGAAGGGGTGAGGAGAAGATATTTTGAAAGGGCTGGCCGGTTATCGGCCAGCCCTTTTTTTATCTCCTGGTGATGCTTTTCCGTTCCCACAGGTTGAACAGGGGAATATCGAAGAAGATGCCGCCGTAGAGGCGGAAGGTGTTGAACTGCCTGTCAACCGCCGTTTCGCCTGTTACAGCTTCCACCCGCCTGAGCTGCGGGGTGAACACGAACCCCGTGTTAATTACCAGCGGCGTACCGGGAATGCCCCACCCGGCGTGAATACCGGGGCTTACCAGTTGGTCCCATTTAAATTCCTGCGGCCGTACGGATTCTGTATTGGTAAACCGGTAGCTGACCACGGCGCCGATATCTACCACGCTTAGCGTGAAGCTGAAGGTATGCCCGGAGGGTGTATACCAGCCAGACCGTTTGTTTTTGAGATTGCCGTTTTTGGAGATAGTTCGTTCTGCTGCTTTCTTCCCGATGGTGCGGCTCCAGGAGATGCCGATGGGGGCGCTCAGGCCCCACACGCCGCCGCCCTTCACATTGGTAGCATCCCTGTTGAACGTTTTTACAGGAAATTCGCCGCCGGCGTAAGCGCCAACAAATGCATTGAGGTCAAGGGAGTACCACACGTTCCTCTTACGTTTGTAAGAACCGGGAGGCATGGCGTATGACTCTATGACGCGGGCCAGCTGTTTGCTGTCCCCGGCCAGGGACACATCGTTCAGAAAGCTGGCAATGCGCAGTGCGGACTGGCGGACATCGTAATATTCCTGCTTGTGCTGGAGCAACAGGTTGCCGGAAAAGGTTGTAACAACTTCTGCCGCCTTGGCAGCGTTGTGCAAGACCGCCGCACAAATGTAATCTTCAAGTGCTTTGGCATTGGCAAAGACGGTGTCTTTGACCATGTAGAGCGCGGGAATGTTGCCTACCTTTACGCTGCTGTCTGTTTCAAAGTGAAGCCCCACTGTATCTATCCTCCCGTGAATGAGGGACATAAGATTACTGAGGCCGCCATCAGACAACGTTGTTTTATAAATGGACACCACTTTTTGATACGCCCCGGCAAGACTTTTGGGCAGGTCATCTTTCTTCCCTGTAACAGTTTCTGCCAGCAATCTCATATTGGCAGGCCCGTCTGCGGCAGATTCCATGATGGCGTCCAGCACGTTGAAGGTAGCGCCTATAGCGCCGCTGTAGTTCTTTTTTTCCAGCAGCTCATATATTTCCTGGGCTTGCGCAAGGTATTGCAGCGATTTGCGGTAAGTAGATATGCCCGGCCCTGTAAGCGTGCTGTCTGGCAATGCGTTCCTCATCAGCTCTTCAAAAAATTTCCATACCGAGTAATGCGAAAACGTAAAATTGCTGATATCAGGTTTGTTGTTGAGCGCACTGATGGCTTTATCCAGTTCCTTCCGTGCAAGCTGTATCTGGTTGATCGTGAATTGCAACTTGCCGATCCATGTTTTGAGTTGCTGTACCTGCCCGGCCGCCAGGTTCTTTTCTGCCGTTTTCCAGCCAGTAAGGCCTGCCACGCATTTGTGGTAACGGAGGTCTATCAGTTCAAGCATCACCATAAAGGTGTTGTTGTCCATCCGGTCAAAGTCTTCAAAGGCCAGGCTCCTGTGCCCGGTACCCGTTTTTACCAGCAATTCGTACTGCAAACCGTACAGCAGGCTGACAATGTGCTGGCTCATAGCAGGTTTGCCCGGTGAGCTGGACAACATGTCCATGTACAGGTACCGCACAATATCGTTGTAGCTGTATTGCTGCTGCAACAGCCTGGCAATGGTAACGCCGGTACGGAGGTCGTTGAGAATGTTCTGCCCGCTTTCCGGAACATATGCTTGCAGCCATTTGCTTTCAAAAGCATGTTGCGGAAAGGAAATAAAGTCTTTTGACAGCGCGTAACGCCAGGCGGAGCCCATGTTGGGGGTTTCATAAATTGCGCCACTTTCCAGCAATTTTACCGTTTCTGGAAACCCTTCCCTGATCAACTCATTGGCATCGGCGCTTCTGCGGAGCGTTTCAAAAAACCACAACACGGTTTCCTGCTTTACTCTTTTGGCAAGGTAAATGGCCAGCGCCTCTATCATATCCGCCTGTGACGGCATTTTGAAAGACAGCGGGGTGAGGCCGGCCTGTTCGCTGTTGATGACGTACTGCTCGTAGGTAACGGAACCTTTGCTTATTTCTTTTAGTTCGTTTTGCAGTTTCTCCGTATCACTCGCGGAAAATGAAACGCCTGTAAACACGGGGCTGAAGTTTGCCGCTTTGAACGCATCGTATTCGGGCTTTTCCAGTAGTTTCCAAACCGCTATCCTGGCGTTCTTTAACTTCTCGGCCTGGCCGGCCGCTGCTTTCTCAAGCCTTTCATATTCCTGCAGGTCGGCGCTGAGTTTCGGGATGAGAGAATCCCGGGACCTGGCCAGGGAGCTGCTGTCTTTCTCCGCGGCGTCAATGATAGATCTGTACCCATCTATCCGTGTTGGGTCTGTAATGGATGCCAGGTCTTTCCGGTTGGACCGCAACACATTTTCCTTGTCAACCAGTGTGTCTTTGGTATGCAGCAGGTGCCGCTCCGTGGTATCTATCTCCCTTTTTTTGTTATTCATTTTCAGGCTATCCGCCGCGGCGGCCCTGCCCGCATCCCAGGCCTTTTTCAATGCATCCAGCAGCGGGGCCTTATGGCTGGGGGCCTCCTGGTAACGTTCGTTAAATATTGTTTCTGTCCAGGAAAAAATACCGTCCGGGTTAACGATGTTGTTCAGGAGCGCGTTCACCTTCATGGCCAATATGCCATATTCCGAACGTTTTATTTTGTCAGGAAGCTCCCGGGGCTCTTTTACGCCCGCGTACCAGGCCAGCGCCGCCAATGTGTTGATGATACTGTCTTTGCCTGTGGGGCCGTAATGGGTGGTGAGGCTGAGGGCAATGTTATAGGCATTTTTAAACTCAGGTACCGGTTGCTGGCTGGGTTTGCCGGTAGTATCTGTGCCCGGCGAGCGGGCGTTTATCAACAGCGGCATCAGCAGCAGCATAACAATGCCGGCCATGGGGTTGCGTTGCATACAGGGAATTTTAGTTGATAAAGGTGATAGGGACTTCAAAAAAAGTATGATTAAAACAAACAGTGCTTAAACGGTATCAGGGGTCACGCTCTGCATTTCGGGGCAAAAGTAAACCACATGGATGAATTGGGGAATACCCACATGTGGGTATTTAGAAAGAGAAAGGCCAACCAGAGTAATCCGGTCGGCCTTTGCGCTATATAACTGATAACTAAAACTTGTATTAGAACCCTCCGCCGGTGTCCATCTGCATGTTGTCCCCGCCGCTGCGGTTGTTCCTGCGTTTGAACAGCTGGGCGTCAAACTTGCCGAAACGGTAGCTGAGGTTGAGGCGCAGTATCCTTGATTCGCGTTTGCGCACCATGTCTTGCAGGAAGTAGGGAGACTCCTGGTCCATGCCGAACTCGCGGGTGTTGAACACGTCGCTGAGAGACAGGGTGGCGGTGAGGGCCTTGCTTTTCAGGAAGTCTTTCCGCAGCGCCAGGTCTACGGAGCTGAGGCCTTTGATGGTGCCCTGCGCGGAAGTAGGTATCATCATAAAACCGCCGCCACGGCCGCCGCCGCTGCCTGCGGGCAGGGTAATGGCCGGCGCCTGGTAGTTGGCCGTTACCTGGAAGGTGAAGTTGGCCGGCAGCTTGGTCTCTGAATTGATCTTGGCCATCCAGCTGAAGCCGCGGTTGGTATAATTCTCTTTCTCATTGCGCACCTGCAGCTCCGTTTGGTAAAGATTCACGTTGGTGGTGATGTCCCAGCCCCTGATGATCTGGTTCTTCATGGTCAGTTCCGCTCCGTAGGAGAAGTTCTTGTTGGCGTTCACAAAGGTGGTGAGCAGCGTGTCCGTACCGGCGTGAATGGGCTCGTTAAGGGTGCTGATGAGGTTGTTGGTATTGCGGTAGTACAATGAACCGAGGAAGTTATGGTTCTTCCAGGTTTTCATGTAAGAAAACTCCAGGCTGTTGGTATACTCCGGTTTCAGGTTGGGATTGCCCTGCCGGTGGTTCAGCGGGTCTGAAAAGTCCCGGTAAGGGATCAGCTGGAAGAAGTTGGGACGGTTTACCCGGCGGGAATAGTTCAACTGCACTTCCTGCTCCTTTTCCAGCTTGTAGGACAGGTATACGCTCGGGAAGAAACCGGGTACCGCCTTGGTGGGCTTGAATTTCATGCCTTCGCTGGGTATTTCGCCGGCGTATACGTACTGTTCAGCCCGCAGGCCTACCTGGTAACCGAAGTTCTTGATGGCGTTGGAGTAGTTGACATACGCGGCATAGATCTGCTCGTTGTATTTGTAGTCGTTGGAAAGGCTGTCTATTTTCTGCTTGCCGTTGTTATTGCCGTCAAATACATCGTATATGCTGGTGTAATTGCGTAGGGTACCTTTCACGCCTGCTTCAAACTTGCCGGTTTTGCCTACGGGGTCTACATAATCCGCCTGGAAGGTGTAGAAATCTGTATTGCCCTTGCTGTAGTTGGACTGCACAAAACGGTCGCCCACGGGGTTGCCGGCAAGGTCTTCTCCCTGCGTGCTGAACCCGCCGTTGCGGTTGTTGTTGCTTTTGTTCATGGACACGTCTGCCGTCAGTTCCTTGTTGGCTTCGGCAAACAGGTGTTTGAAGCCCAGCGTGGTGGTGTAGTTGTTAAACCCGAATTTGTTGTCTGAATACCGGGTGTTGCGCCGGGTCATGTCTTTGTGCTCGTCCAGGTAAATGCTTCCCAGCGTTTCCCTGTTCTTGAAGGTACCGCCTACAATGTTCTGCGTTAGTGAAATGGTGTTGCGGTTGTCCAGGTAATAGTCCAGACCGATGCGGCCAAACTGGAACAGGCCGCCGCTGCGGCTGTCGCTGTTCTGGTTGATGTAGTTCAGCTCGGAAGCGCCGGGCACGGCAAAGTTGGTACGTTCTGTTGTGCCTTTGCCCCAGTTGCGGTTGGAATTGTAGTTGTAGTTGGCGGAAAAGTTCACCTTGCCCTGGCGTACGTTGATGTTGCCGCCGGCGTTGTATTTGTCTCCCGTACCAATGCCGCCCATCAGCATACCGTTAAAGCCGGCTTTTTTGTTCTTTTTGAGCACAATGTTCAGGATGCCGCTCATGCCTTCCGCATCGTATTTGGCGGAGGGGTTGGTGATCAGCTCCACGCTCTCAATGGCGTCTGCCGGTATCTGGTCAAGGCTCAGGGTGCTGGGCTTGCCGTCAACAAAAATGGTGGGAGAGGAGTTCCTTACCTGCACGTTACCGTCTATGTCCACGTTCACGGAAGGAACGCTTTTCAGTACGTCTGTTGCCGTACCGCCCACGCTGGTGAGGTTACGGTCTACGTTGAACACTTTTTTATCAATGTTCATCTGGAAGGCGCTGCGCTGCCCGGTCACTTCCACTTCCGCCAGGGCTTTGGCGTTAGCTTCCATGCGGATGTTGCCGAGGTCTTGCGAAACGGACTGCGGCGCAACGGTTACTTTTTTATAGATGGTATTATAGCCCATGAAATTGATACGGAGGAGGAAGGGGCCGAAAGGCAGGTTTTCCAGGTTGAAATCCCCGTTGGGCTTGCTCAGCATGCCCGTTACCACGCTGGAGTCTTTTTGCCGCAGCAGCGCTACGGAGGCATACTCCACGCCTTTTTTGGTTTGAGCGTCTACCAGTTTACCGTATATCTGACCGATCTGTGGCATATTGGCTCCTCCCGGGCGTTGCTGGCCTGCGCCTGCGGGCCTTCCTTGCGGCGCCTGCGCAGCAGCATGCAACTGCAAGGCCATCAGTCCCAGGAATAATGCGTTCACTTTTTTCATCTTCTTGACTTTGAAACTTTAACTCAGGATTTAGACGTTGTTTTTAATAAAGACCTTTACAGGTAAAGGTAATTTGCAGCACAAAAGTAGGGGCTGGACAAAATGCCCGGAAAAAATAGTGATAAAGGGATTGTTTCCCGAGACGAAAGCGGGTAAAACCGGGGTAGAAGGCATTAACACTTTTTAACAGATCAGGCCAGTGCCAGCAGCATTTGCAGCAGGCCTATGATAAAGCCCAGGGCGGCGCCCGCCCAGCCTATTTTTGACAGTCCGCCTCCCAGCTGGCGGCGCAGGGCCTGCTCCACTTCTTCGGAAGAAAGGGCGGCTACTTTGGCGGAAACAATGGCGCGGAGGTCCAGCTCGTTCCTCACATTATCAAGGTACTGGCTGATGAGTTTCGGGAATAGCAGGTCCAGCTCGTTGGCCAGGGTGGTCTTGATCTGGAGAATGGTGCTGTCTCCGATGAACATGGAGATCATGGGCATGGTCTCCGGCAGCTTTTTGCGCAGGAAATGCTCCAGGTGTTCTTCCACATAAGGTTTGATGGCGCTGATCTTTTCAGGGTCTGTCAGTTTGCCGCGGATGTTCTCGAAAGAGAAGAACTGCGTGGCCACCATGTTGCCTAGTTGCTCCCCCAGTTGTTGCCGGCGGGCAGGGAAAATGCCCTGCAGGGTGAAAAGCCCCAGGTTCACCGGCTGAACCGGGCGGAACAACAGCCAGAAGGCGGCCCTGATCACCAGCCAGCCTGTAAAAGCGCCTAATATGGGAATGAGGTAGAGCATGGGTAATTGCGGATTTTTGGATTGGGCCGGTGCGCCGGAGCCGGGTTTCAAACCGCCGTTCCAAATCCAGGTAAAAACGTTCCAAATCCAGGTAAAAAGAGAAATGGCCTCTCTTTGAAAGGCCATTTCATTGTCCGGGTGACCAAGGGGTCTCGAACCCCCGACCCTCAGAACCACAATCTGATGCTCTAACCAACTGAGCTATGGTCACCATGTGTGTTTTGCGGAGTGCAAAGGTAATGGAAAACCATTGCATTTTCCAAACGCGCGCATAAATATTTTTGAATTATAGCCGAATTTTTTGTGCAGGGTAACTGCCTGATGGTAAGCACCCTAACATATGAAAGATGGAAATCTATCAGAAAGCCCGGTTATGCACATGATTTCCACAAAAAATGCCTTATCTTTGCCATTCGCAAATACCCAATCAACTTACTAGCCCAGCATGCGAAGTGCTGGGCTTTTTATTTTTATAAACCAAGAAAAATTTATATATAAGTCTGACATACAAGTAATTATGCATATGGATCAACTGAAACTGAAATTACAGCAGTATTATCAACAGTACCAGAAGCTGGAGAAACAACCGTCCGGAAAGGCGGTAGAGAAGGAGGAGGATTCCGTGCAGGAACTGGAGAACGATATCCTGACCCAATTCGGCTTACCGGTATCCAAACGGTTCGTACAGATCCTGCACGATTTTGTGAATCACAGCGTGGTGAATGAGCAGTTGCTGGATTACGTAAGCAAGAAATTACGGATGGCCGCGAGAAAGTATTTATTGTCACCGGTTATGAGCGATATCGAATTGCTGACACAGGCCCGCGATCAAAAGCGGAGCCCTTACGATGTACTGCCGGAGCTGGGTTACCCTGCGCATGAATATGCCATCTTCCTGGTAGGGGAGCTGATGTACCGCAGGAACATGGCGCCGCAAGACATCCTGGACGAGCTGAAGAACGTGCAAAAGCACAAAAGCTGGGGCGATCTGTCCGTACTCAGCAAAGTGCATAACTATTCCAGCCACGAGCTGTACGCCAAACTGAAAAAACAGCAGGTACGTTTTGTGGACGATTTTATCCAGCAGCTGCGCCGGCAGGAAGTGGCCAAGCCGCAGAACAAACGGCTCACGCCGGCCGAAGAAGGTTACAAACCCAACTACAAGACCATTTCCAAGATACAGGTGGAAGACATTGTGTTTGACGACAATACCACCCTGTTCGGCAGGGTCAGGAACGGCAGGAGCTATTCCCGCATCACCATTGGCCTGGAATTTTCCGAGTTGAACCAGTTGCTGATGAACGGCGGGGAACTGGGCGTGGAGATCAGCAACGCCATCAAAAAACGCCTCGCCAACCGCACCGCGGAAAAGCCGCTGGTCATAGATATCAAGGCGGAATTTGGGGAAGCGCTCAAGCTGGACAACTGCTACCTGGAGGTATATAAACCCCAGCACAGGGAAGGAGATAAGTGGCTGGAAGATAAAGACGCTTTTTATTTTGTAGACAAGATCCTCTCCAAGAAAGAATTTGAGAAAAGAGCGAAGGAAGAGGAAGTGAAGGTAAAAATACAGGAATGCCTCGAACTGATAGGCGGCTCCTATGTGTATTACCAGCGTTTGAGAAGGCTGGGCATTACCGAAGAAGAAGCCAAGCTGCGGGCAGGCCTGCAGGATGAACTGCTGTTCAAACTGAGCTTTTACCTGAGCAAGTTGAAAGAGTAATTTTTATAGCATTGCAATGGAGGGGCTGCATCAATTCTTTTGGTGCAGCCTTTTTCTATTGGTCCCTTCCCGGTAATTCTCCTGTTTTCGATTGATTTTCATTGTATTGTGGCAGCGTTTGCCATGTCTATACGGAAGGGCATGCCGGTTTGCCCAGTAAACCTTTATCAGGATTTTATCACTAAAGGCGTAACCTATTTTAGGACAAGGCAAAGGTAGGCTGGTACTGGGTTTCGAATAGGATATCTTACCCATATCATACCCATGTCCCAAGGATATCCCATCCATATCCCATCTCTATATAGAGGTAACTTATCCATGCCTTATCCAGGGCTTAACAGTAAGCGTACCATAGTACACCTTATCTGCCTGCGGGAAGCATGCGTCGCCAATTCACGTGACGGCGGCGGCCTGTGGGACTTTGCAGAGGTAACGCTGAAAGATAATCCTGATGACCTGGGATACTACCTGAAAGGTTTCGGTCAGGATATTGAAGGGGAGGTGTACCTCACGGTAGCAAGCGTGGCAGGGCCGTCAGGCACTACGGGCAAGGTATTCAAGCTGGTGCAGGAGAGAGGGCATGGGCATAATGGAGGTGGAAGGGATTATTAGGGAGGGATAAAAAACACGAGGGAGCATGTATCCCATCCTCCCTCGTGCAAGTATGTACTAAAGTTATAAAAAACGTCAGAACGTTTTCACCATCCTGCCAACACGGCCATACTGGTCCATGGCTTCCACCACTACGCGGTAGTTCTTCGTAAAGTCATTGTTATAGAAAGTGAAGCGCGTGGTCTGGTTAGTGGTGTCCAGCCGCAGGCTGGCGTTCCAGTAGAGCGTAAGGCGCTTGTCTGGCAGGGCGTGTACGGCTTTTTTGACGGCGTAGTCAGGGCTGTAAAACTCCTTGATGATCTTGTAGCCGCCTTTCTTCACGAGGTCCATGCCTTTGGCGTTCGGATCGCCTTTGTAATCCCCGCCGCGGCGGGTCCAGATGGCAATGGCGCCGTTACCGCCACCCATACCGCCCATAAACGGCGGGCGGAACACTTTGATGAGCGCTACGTCTGCCATGGGAATAGAGGCTACCATGCTCACGTCTACCGGCATCTGGTCCAGGTACACGCCGGGAGCGCCGCCGCGCCAGCTGAGGCTGGGATTGCTCAGGTCCCCGCCAATTTGCAGGCCGGGCACGCGTGACTGGAGGTACTGGAATACGTTGAACGAGGTGGGCGGCTCTTCGGTGAGGTCAAAAGTATAACCGTCCCCGCCGCTGAACATACCGCTGGCATACCGTTTTTCCGTGGTTTCGGCCACGGTGGGTTTGCGGGCGTTGATGTTCACTTCTTTCAGCATAATGGGGCGGTTGTTGATCATTTTATTGACGCCTATGCCTTCATTCACGGTGGCCAGGTAGTTTTTCAGCACCTGGTTGTTCATGGGCGGGGGCGGTAACAGGGGAACGGGCGTTTTAACCGTGGTGTAAATGTCAAAAAAGTGGCGGTCAAACTTCACGTCTACGTCTTTCCATTTTTTGTTGGCCATATTCCCCTGGAAGTATATGTTGGCCGTATCGCTGAACAGCAGGTTGCTGAGAGAAAACCGGCCCTGGCCATCTACCGGGGCGGAGGCAAAGGCGGAAGAACTGTCTATGGGTATGCGGATCAGGAAGCTCACGTTGCCGTCCGTTACCAGCTGGCCGCCGGCGGTGCGGGCCGTGCCCGTAATGTTAATGCCCTGCTCGTAAGGATAGGTGAGCTTCGGGAACTTATCCTGGAGTATCTCCTGCCAGGAAAAACGCCGCCAGCCATTGGTGAGCATCACCAGGTCAAGCGCGGCCAGGGTGCTGGTGCTGTCATTCTCGAAATACCAGTACGGGTTGTGTACATAGCCGTGAATGTCTGAGGTGAGCAGGGTATTGGAAATGATGTTGTTGGCATACGGGTCTTGCGCCACCTGGTCCGCATCCGTTACGGATACGCTGATGCGGCCTCCCTTCATGCTGTCAGGCACTTGCAGTACCAGTTCCGTCCGGCCGCGCGGTTCTTTGTTCAGCTCGTTGGGGTCCAGCATAAAGTCAAGCAGATCGTTTTTCTGTTTCAGGTATACGATGCGCTCGCTCAAGGGGCGGCCCTGCATGTCAAACAGGGTGAGCTGCAAAATGCCGGAAGGTAGTTCCGCGGCGGGAATGAGGCCGCTCACCTGGCCTTCCTCCACGTTGAGGTTGGCGCGGTATACTACCTGGTTCTGCATTTGCGCTATCAGCAGCATTTTGTTCATGCTGGTGTCCAGCCCGTTGAAGCCCGCCAGGTAAAATACCCGTGCGCCCCGGTTGTATACTTTGAGCACTGCGCCTTTTTGTTTGGCTGCCGGCAACTCGAACGTTTTCTGCTGGCCGGTGGCGGACTGTATCACGGCCTTGTACGTTTCACCCGGTTCGGGTTTCAGCTCAAAGCTGCCCATGCCATCGTGTACCGTTTCAATGAGCCCTACCTGTTTATCTTTACTGTCCCGCACGGCGCCTGCCACTTTCATGGGGTAGCCGTTCTGGTCAATGGCCTTGAAGGCTACCAGGCTGCTGACGTTATGGATCAGGTCTCCTCCTTCCGGGAAGAACTGTACCGAAAAATCTTTGGCTGCCGGCGTTTCACCTGTTTTGCCGGTTTTCGGGTCCATGATCTGGATGTTCTTATAGAAGAGGAAAGCGCTGTCAAAGTTGAGCATCCAGGCCGTGTAGGCGCGTACCTGGTAGAGGCCGGGCTTCATGTTTTCCGGAAGGGTAAATTCGCCCGCGGCGCCGCCTTCGTTGGCTACCACCAGTTGTTTCTGTACAATGGCGCCCTTGGCATCGCGCAGCTCCGCGTAGAGGTTGCGTGCGCCCACGGCGGGTTGCTCGTTGAGGGTGATGTAAGCGGAATACCACATGGTTTCTCCGGCGGAGTAATAATCCCTGTCAAAATGCAGGTAAACTTTCTCTTGCGGGTAGTTGTTGGTGAATTTTTCCAGTGCTTTCAAAATGCGTTCCGTCCAGTCATCGGGTCTCGTAAAACCCAATGCACTTACAATGCCGGTGGCAAACAGGCCTGCTATCAACAGAGCACGGAACTTCCTCAGGGATGTACGTTGCATGGATTGCTGTTGGTTTATAATCTTCCAAGATAGTGAATTACGAATAATTAGTAGATAAAGTTGACCATATTTTAACATTTCGTATTTACCACATATTTGCGAAATTCGCCGCCATGGATTCATGGCATCAGGGAACGAACAGGCTGGTGGTGATCGGCGGCGGGGCCGCCGGCTTCTTTTGCGCGGTAAATGCCGCCCGCCTGCACCCGGGGCTGGAAGTGGTGCTGCTGGAGAAAACCGGCAAGCTGCTTTCCAAGGTTAAAGTGTCTGGCGGCGGGCGCTGCAATGTGACCCATGCGCTGGACAGTATTCCTGAAATGATAAAACGGTACCCCCGTGGCGGCCGTTTCCTCAAAAAGTCTTTTACCCGTTTTTTTACGGCAGATACCGTACGCTGGTATGCCGAAAGAGGGGTGCGCCTGAAAACGGAGGAAGATGGCCGGATGTTCCCGGATACGGACAGCTCGCAGACCATTATTGACTGCCTGCTGCGGGAGGCGGACCATTACGGGGTGCAGGTGCTGACCCATTCGGATGTGGAAAAAGTGGAATACCATATGCCGCAAACGGGGCATGGTCAAACGGAGAGGTCGGAACAAGATAGGCCCCCGACCGCAGCTTCCAACGGCCACTGGCTGGTGCATATGGCAGGTGGCCGCAGCCTGCGGGCGCGTTATGTATGCATTGCGGCCGGCGGCTACGCACAGGCGGGCAAATACAGCTGGCTGCAGGCGCTCGGGCATCATATTGAGGAGCCGGCGCCATCGCTCTTTACTTTCAACATGCCGCAAAACCCTGTTACGGCCCTCATGGGCGTAACGGTACCCAGAGCACAGTTAAAGATAGCCGGCAGCAAGCTGCAGGAAACGGGTCCGCTGCTCATTACGCACTGGGGTATGAGCGGCCCGGCCGTATTGCGGCTGTCTGCCTGGGGCGCCCGTTACCTGCAGGAACAGCAGTATACGTTCACGCTGCTGGTGAACTGGCTGCCGGACCATCACGAAAATTCCCTGCGGGAAGCCTGGGCGGCGCTGCGGCTGGAGATGGGAGGCCAGATGGTCCACACCCGCAATCCCTTCGGGTTGCCGCAGCGGCTCTGGCAGTTTTTGCTGCAACAGTCAGGCATACACGAAAATGCGAGATGGGCGGAGTTGCCGGCCCGCGAACAGAATAAATTGATCAGGCTGCTCACGGCCATGGAGTTTCCGGTAAAGGGGAAAACCACTTTCAAGGAAGAATTTGTGACCTGCGGCGGCGTGCAACTGGCCGAAATAGACCCGCTTACCATGTGCAGCAGGGCGGCGCCCAACCTGTATTTTGCGGGAGAGGTGATGGATGTGGACGGTATTACGGGCGGCTTCAACTTCCAGCACGCGTGGACGAGCGGGTGGATCGCGGCGCAGCTTGGCAGAGGCGGTTAAGCAGCTCCTGCAGGTTGCGCCAGCCGTACGTGCCATGAAAGGCGCCATTTTTGTCAAACAGCTTTTCCGCGCCCAGCGTTTCATAAAACCGGCAAGAGGCGTTGCCGGGGTCGGCAAACAGCAGTATGTTATGGATGTTCCGCTGTAAAAAATGCTGCACTACTTTTTCCAGTAACCTGCTGCCCAGCCCCAGGCGCTGGTATTCGCGCAGCAGGTAGATCTTGCTTAGTTCACCATTAAAATCAGGCTGCGCCGCTGCTTTGAAAGGCGTGCCTTTGGCAAAGCCAACCAGTTGCCCGGCACTGTTCTCCACTACAAAGCAGCACCAGCTGCCGTCTGTTACCTTGAACTGTTCTTTCCATTGGTATTCCCGCAATTGGGCCGTGGGCGGATGCACTACCCGCGGATAGGTGTTGCTCCAGGTTTTTGCATGCAAGGCGCCCAGGGCGGGAATGTCTGTAGCCCTGGCTTCCCTGATGGTGATGGTATCAAGGCTTTCTCCCCGCCGCTGCATCCTTTTGATGTTGGCGCGCCGGGAGGGCGGGCGGAGGGTGCGCAAAACGCGCAGGGCGGTACGCAGCCATGCTTTCATACTACCGGTTTGAGGTATGCCCAATTTACAAAAAAAGTGATCAGAACAACGTGATACCAGCCTGCCAGCCGAGCCAGCCGGTAAAGCCATCGCCATTGGCGAATGACGGGTAGCCTTTTCCCGGCGCGGGCTGCTCAATGCTGTATTCCCCGATGGAAAGCGCCGGCCCGGCCTGTATGGCCAGCCAGGGGGTGAGGCGGTAGTTCAGCAGCGGCAGCAGCCGGCCTACGGTAGCGTGTATTTCCCAGGCATTGCCAAATACCGTTTGCTGCACCAGTTCTGTGGTAAGCAGGAGGTTTTTGTATAACGTAAATTCCCGGCCTATGCCAAAACCCAGGCTGTGCTGGTGTCCGTCCTTGCCCGCCACAAGCATGGAATAGAACTGCCGGCGGCCGGTTTTGACAGCTATCTGCACAGGCAGCAGGTCACTGGAGGAAAGGGTTACTTTATAATAGCCGTTCTTACGCACAATGTTCACCAGCCCGATGCTGGTGCCTGTGGATGAATCTGCCACATTGATGAGCCCGAACTGGAGGCCCCCGAGGTGGCGGGCGTAGTTGAACAGGCCGAGTTGCATGCCGCGGCTGCTGCCGTTAATGCGGTTGGCCGCACCGGCGAGTTGAAGGCCGCCAAGGTCGCCGCCGGAAGAGTTATAGATACCGGCAATTTGCAGGCCGCTCACCTGGCCTTTGGTGTGGTTGAGCCCGCCGGTGACCTGGATGCCGGTCAGCTGCCCTTCGTTGAAGTTGCTGAGGCCGGATACCTGCGCGCCGGCCGCCTGGCCGCGGATGGTGTTCAGCCCGCCGGCAGCCTGCATGCCGCTGAAATCTCCGTAACTCACATTGGCAAGGCCGGCAACCTGCGCGCCTTGTGAGTTGCCGCCGGACTTGTTGATGCCGCCCGCCGCCTGGGCGCCTGTAAGGCTGCTGTCAACAATATTGGCTATGCCGGCGGCCTGGGCGCCCCTGGCAGATTTCATGATCCTGTTCATACCGCCGGTAGCCTGCGCGCCTTTCATGTGGCCGCCTACCATGTTGAACAGGCCTGCTACCTGGGCGTATTGCACGTCTTTTTTGTTGATATTGAAGCCGCCGGCTACTTCCACGCCGTCCAGGCCGGCGGCATAGCCGCCCACAATATTCAATGAAAACTTGTTCACCACCTGCCCGGCCATTTTACCATGAGAGCCCAGCGAGGGCACCAGGGAAGATTGTATGGGCTTTTCAGCAAAAAAACGGGAGATGTTCTGGGTTTGCCTTCTCAGGGTGCTGGACAGCAGGCGCTTGCCCAGCCAGGTTTTTTCCACGCCATCGGTAACGGTGAACTCCCGCAGCTGTACCGGCGGCGCGGGTGCAATGGAAACGGATATTTCCCGGTCAAAGCCGGGCATCACGTAAAGGGCGGTATCCAGGTAAAATTCCTTGCTGACCGTTAGTTGTACGGAAGGGAGCCGCCCGCGGTCTCTCAGCCGCAGGTGAAACCGCCCTTCACCGTCTGTAAAGGTGGAGGTAAGGTTGCTGTGCTCGTAAATACTGGCATTTTGTATGGCCACGCCGCTCCGCCTGTCCCGCACCGTGCCGCTGATCACATAATGCCGCTCCCGCTGCGCTTCTGCCCGCTGGAGAATGATATTGTCACCGCTTTCCACATACTGCATGCGGCCCTGGAAGAGCTGGTCCAGCACCTGTTTAAGGGGTTTGTTCAACATGGTGAGCGTAACCAGGCTGTCTCTGCGGAAGGGGCTGCCGATGTAGGAAATGGCCCCCTGGCTTTGCCGGCTGAGCATGGACAGCACGGTGTCTACCGGCTGGCGCACTACTTTGACAGACACGGTTTTGCTGAGCGGCTGCTGGGCGTACAGGCCGGGGGCGGAGCAGATACTCGTGAAAAGGGCCAGGAGTATAAAACAGGTACGTGGCAAAGTGTTACAGGGTTTGTGCATGGCGAACGCCGGGCCTGCGTTTGCAGTTCCCGGCGGCCAAAATTAGCGTAAATAGCGCAAAAGGATAAGGGGCTTTCTGTACAGGCGGTTAGAAGATGCCTGCTTTAATGCCCAGGTGGAAGGAGGGGAAACTCAGCTTTCCGTCTGTAATGGGCACATTGCCGGCGCCCAGCACCTGCCGGTAAGTGCCGCCCGCAATCACGCGGATGTAGGGGGTAATATTCATCTCCGCATTCACGAACGGCTCCGCAACAAATACGGCGTTGGAGGTGTATACACGATCCCGGTCCTTATCGTGGCGGTAGCTGCGCTCCCGCTCGGAGATGCCGCCCCCGCCTACCAGCATGCCGGCAGACCAGTGGAACAGTTTGTCTGTATTATGCACATATTCAAATACCCCGCCCGTGTACCAGAAGCCTAGCTCCCGGTTGTCTGTATTGTTCAGCCTGATGCGGTTGGCGAGGGAGTAGCCGCCGGCGCCCAGCAGTATTTTCTTGTTGAGGAACACCCCGCCGTAGCCGCCGGTGATCACGGCCAGTTTGCCGTCTATGGCGGTCAGCTTGCCCTGGAGCGCGCCGTAGGCGGCCAGCTTGCCGGGGCCGCTGCGGTGGCCGGAGAGGGTCTCAATTTGCTGTGCCTGTGCAAGGCCGGCTATGCTACATACCGTTACAAGCAGTAATAATCGTTTCATGATATGCTGTTTTTGTGGTTTCTGCTATTATGACCGGCTAAGGGGCTGCCGCCCCTATACAGGGTTAAAATTTTTTAACATTTCTGAACAGACTGAACAACAGCAGGAATAATGAACAAAAATGACAAGCGGTAGCATGCTGGTTTTGGAGTAAATTCAAAGGCACCAAAAAATATATTCTATGGACCACAAACAATTTGGCTGCGAAGAACTGGACGCAGCCGCGTTGACAGACATCCAGGGCGGTGGCTATGTGAACAACATCCTCACCCTCGTCAAAGCCGCCTATACCCTTACAAAAGGGTTTGCGTTGAATGTTCCGCTGGCGGGGCCATTGGCAGTTTCCCTGTTGACCTCCTTTGTAGACCCGGTAATTGACGCCGCGTAGTGCTCTGATGTACTGAGGGTGGCCAATTGCTGTTAACGGTAAGTGGCCTCCCTCACTATTGATGCCTGTTCATTTGAATGTGGAAATGTTCCTTTCTGCCCGGCACGTTTCCTGGGCACACCCGGCCGTTGCAACCCCACCCGTGCGCCGCTCAGAGATAGGTCACCCCGGCCGGAAAGTCCTTGTCCAGCGCCGTCAGTAACGCATTAAAGTCGTTTTCGCTCCGTAAAAAGTCCATTTGGGTAGTGTCTACCATAAGGGTGCGCACAGCGTGCTGGCGGAGGTATTGCATGTACATGTCATGCACTTTCAGCAGGTAGGCATCCGGTATTTGCTGTTCATAGCTGCGGTTCCGTTTTTTGATGTTCTTTTGCAGCAGGCTCACCGGGGCATTGAGGAAGATCAGCAGTTCCGGCTGGGCCAGTTGTGGATTGATGATGTCGAACAGTTTCTGGAAAAGGGAAAACTCGTCTTCCTGCAGGTTCATTTTAGCAAACAACAGGCTTTTGATGAACAAGTAATCGCTGACGGTGTAACTGGCAAAGAGGTCTTGCGCCATCAGCTCTTCCTTTAACTGCTTGTACCGTTCGGCCATAAAAAACAGCTCCAGGGGAAAGGCGTATTGGTCCGGCTGTTCATAGAATTTGGGAAGAAAGGGGTTGTCGGCAAACTCTTCGAGGATGAGCCGGGCCTGCAGGTGCTCCGCCAGTTTCAGGGCCAGGGTGGTTTTTCCCGCGCCAATATTGCCTTCTATGGTAATAAAGCGGTAATACATGTTCAGGGGGTGGCGGCAGCCAGTTTATGGGCGGGCAGCGTATCTGTACAGGCCTCCAGCAACTGGCTGACGGTGAGCTGCAGAATGGGATGCACCCAGTCCGGAACGATCTCCTGCAACGGGGCCAGCACAAAACGGCGGTTCTGCATTTGCGGATGGGGGATTTTCAACTGGGGCAGGGTGATCACTTCGCTGTTAAAAAAGATCATATCAATGTCAATGACCCGGGCACCCCATTTCAGGCGGCGTATCCGGCCTATCTCTTTTTCCGTCTGCAGCAGGGTATCCAGCAACTGTTCCGGCCCCAGGGGCGTTTCCAGCACCAGGGCCTGGTTAAGGTAGTCAGGCTGCTGCACCCCGCCCCAGGGGGCGGTTTCATAAAGGGCTGATTTGCGGGTAATATGCCCGGCCCTGGCGGCAATAAGCTCCGCTGCTTTTTGCAGGTTCCGGGGCCTGTCCCCGATATTGCCACCTATAAGTAATATTGCAGTATTCATGTATTTTGACGGCCCAAAAGTAGCCATATTCCGTATTTTTGAAAAAAATAATGAAGATTTCGCATTTTGGGGCCGGTATCTTTACCCGATCCAGAATCTAAACTAACAAAACGAACATGCGTAGTTTCCTAAAGTTTTTCCTCGCTTCCTTTGTAGCCCTTATCGTTTTTTCCATTGTCGCTTTTTTGTTTATGCTGATGATCATTGCCAGGGTAGCTGCCTCCGGCGATAAGGTGACCGTTGGGCCTAATGCCGTGCTGGTGATAGACCTCAGCGAATCGTTCAACGAACAGCGGAAAGTGGAAAACGCGGTGGTGGCCTACCTGTCTGACAAATCTGCCGAAAAGCCCGGCCTGTTCGACGTGGTGCGCCTGATCAACAAAGCAGCGAAAGACGATAAAGTGAAAGGCATTTACCTCAAGGCGGAAAGCAACGGCAACGGCTACGCCGCCAGCGAAGAGCTGCGCCGTGCCATCTCGGAGTTCAGGCAAAGCAAAAAGTTTGTGGTGGCCTATGCCGAGCAGATGTCGCAAAACGCTTATTACCTCGCTTCCGCAGCGGATAAAGTATACCTGCATCCCAAAGGTATGATAGATTTCAGCGGGTTTTCCATTACCATGATGTACCTGAAAGGCACCCTGGAAAAGCTGGAAATACAACCGCAGATCTTCTACAACGGTAAATTCAAAAGCGCCACGGAACCGCTGCGCGAAACGAAAATGACCGAAGCCAACCGCATACAGACCACTGCCTTCCTCGGCGAACTGTACGGAGAGTTCCTGCAGAAGATCTCCGCCTCCCGCAAGATAGATACCGCTACGCTGCACGGCTATGCCAACCAGGGCCTCATACAGGAGCCGGCAGACGCGGAAAAATATAAACTGGTGGATGCGCTGAAGTATAACGACCACGTGATGGACGATATCAAGCGCCAGCTGAACCTGAAAGGGGACGAAAAGGTGAACTTTGTATCCCTGAACAGCTATGACAAGGCCAACAACCTCTACGAGATGAACGGCAACATTGCGCTCATCTACGCGGAAGGAGACATCACCGGCGGTCATAATGAAGAGCCAACCGGCATTGCCAGTGAAGATTACATCAAGATCATCCGGGAAGTGCGGCAGGATAAAGACATCAAGGCCATTGTGTTCCGGGTGAACTCTCCCGGCGGCAGCGCCCTGGCGTCTGAAGGCATCTGGCGGGAGCTGAGCCTGGCGCGTAAAAGCAAACCCGTAATTGTGAGCATGGGAGATTATGCGGCGTCTGGGGGGTATTACATTTCCTGCATGGCGGATTCCATTTTCGCGGAGCCCAACACGCTCACCGGCTCTATTGGCGTATTTGCCGTGCTGCCCAATATGCAGGGCTTTTTCAATAACAAGCTGGGCATCACCTTTGACGGCGTGAAAACAGCGGAATACGCAGACCTCGGCAGCGCCAGCCGCCCGCTCACAGAGAAAGAAAAACAGATCATCCAGCGCTCAGTAGATACTATTTACGCTACTTTCAAACACCGCGTTACCGATGGCCGCAAACTGGATGCCTCCGTGGTGGACAGCATTGCGCAAGGCCGGGTGTGGACGGGCATACAGGCCCATAAAATGGGCCTGGTAGACCGCCTGGGCGGTATCAAGGACGCCATTGCCTGCGCTGCCCGTATGGCCAACCTGCCTGAGCACAAACTGGCTACCTATCCCAAGGTAAAAGACCCCTATGCCCGCATCATGAAGAGCCTGGGCAGCGAAATGCGCAGCCGCATGATACAGGAAGAGCTTGGCGAGCAGTACAGCCTGTACAAGACCATCAGGGAGTTGAAGCAGATGACAGGAGGGATACAGGCCAAGCTGCCGTACAACATGGTGATCGAATAATGATCAGCGTTTTTTCTAGAGGCGGCCGGCCAAAAAGCAACATGCTTTTTTGCCCGCCCCGCGGT
>NZ_QXMH01000003.1:0-345761 GCF_003568665.1 Chitinophaga alhagiae | reverse complement strand
GTTTTTTTCGTCGGGCGGCCCCCAAAAACCCCCCCTTTTTTGGGCCCCGGCCGCGCTGTTAAAAAGTTGGAGATCACAACTTGTGATCTCCAACTTTTTAACAGCGCGGTGAAGTTTTTATCGTCTTTTTCAGAAACAATATCATATCTGGCATTCTTTCTACCAGTTAGATCATCTTTATCGTTACATTCATCATAAATCATTGTTTGTTATGCCTGCATCCAAGCATATACCTGCCGTACGCGATGAACTGATCATCGACAAGATTTACCTGGTAAGAGGCCAAAAGATCATGATAGACCGTGACCTGGCGGATCTTTACGGTGTGGAAACAAGGGCGCTTAAACAAGCCGTCAGAAGGAACATCACCCGCTTTCCCGAAGATTTCATGTTCGAAATGAACAAAGAAGAGTTCGAAAATTGGAGGACGCAAAATGCGTCCTCCAAAAAAGACCGGCAGGGGTTGCGTTATGCGCCGTTTTGTTTTACAGAACAGGGGGTTACCATGCTGTCATGCATCCTCAACAGTGAAAGGGCCATTACGGTCAATATTCGCCTCATCCGGATTTTTGCCCGCATGCGGGAGGCCCTGCTGGCGCATAAGGATATACTGCTGAAACTGGAGCAGTTGGAAAGGAAAGTGACCGGGCACGATGAAGATATTGCCCGCATTTTTGAATGCCTGAAACAACTGCTGCAACAGCCTGAGCAGCCCCGTACGCGCATCGGTTTCAGGCTGACGCAGGAATAACCGGCATATTCATTATTTTTGACGGCCAAAACAACAATAAGACCTATGAAGCGGCTACTCCCTGCCTTCCTGATATTGCTCTCCATGGCCTGCCAGCAGCAGGCTCCCCGCCAGGCTGTGCAGGCCGCCGGTATCGGGGATTCCCTCTCTACCGTTGCCCCGGGACCGGAAGCAGCGGCCATAGCGGAAATAAAAGACACGGTTACCATAGGCGGCCGCCTCTTTACCTGGTCCCCAATAGACAAAAGCGAGTTTGATGCCATCCCGGAAATGCAGCCGGATACCAGTGAGGCCGTGAACATTGCAAAGGCGCCGGAAGGCCGCGTAGTACGCTCCGGGGATTCCCTGATATTTTCCCTGATAAACGGTGGGCGGCATGTAGTGGTGAACAACCATCATGACGGTGATGATTTTGCCCAGTTCACCTACCAGGGTTTCATACCGGAGCTACAGCACTGGCTGGTGCTCAATATCGGGTATGAATGGTTCTCGTATGACCTTATCAGCGCCCGTACCGGCGCCCTGCTGCGTACCATCGGCATCCCGCAGTTTTCACCTGACAAAAAATATTTCATTGCCGCCAATGCAGACCTGGTAGCGCAGTTCAATGACAATGGTTTTGAATTGTATGAGGTCAGGGAAAGCGGGCCGGTACTGGTGCAGGAATATCAGGCTGAAAAATGGGGCCCGGCAAAGATCAAGTGGAAAGACGCCAACACTTTCTATGCAGAAATAAGAGAAGTAGATACGCAGATGGAAGAAACCATCCGCCATGTAAAATTTTCCCTTCAATAAACAAGTACATATAGCACTCCCCCTAGGGGGAACAAAGCGTTTATTAACCTTCGCCGGAATATACCGGGTCACGGTCTTCCGGGGCCAGCCTGATCACGGAGTTGCGGGTATCATCTACCACCCGCTGCGCCTGCAGCCTGAGGCGCCGCAGCCCGTCTGCCAGGGCTTCCATGCTTTTTTCCGCGGACTCGGCTATTTCATTGTGATGTTTTATAACACTGGTAAGGCGTTTGATATGTTCATTGATGACGTTGCAAATGATCTGTGAGGCGCTGAACGGGTCAAAGTCCTGCAGGTCATTCAGAATGTCGTCATAGCAGGTACACATTTTTTCAAGGTTGGCTGAAGTTGGAACAGCGGCTGATTGGATTTGATGATTTGCCATAATTGGTTGAGTTTTTCAGTTGCCGGCAACCCGGTTGGTTGATCTATCTTTATCGGTTCAGATATGCGGCGATGCAGCCGCTTGTTGCAACTTAATAAAATGTGCCATTGGCCCACGCTGTAAAATTGTTAACTACCGGTTATTGAAGAATAGGGTGAAGTGACGGACGCTTTTTTTAAAAAAATCACGATCATTCTTATTCCGGCTTATTTGCGGAGCGGTTTTCCTTATTCGGAACGGAATATTACCTTTACTCCCTTTAAAGGGAACATATGGCAGGAAAATATAATCAGTGGAAAGCAATGTGGGCAATCACCCGGGCCAGCATCCGGGGCATGTTCAGAAGTCCCTCGGCAGTAGTGTTCAGTCTTGCCTTCCCCCTGGTTTTTATACTGGTGTTCGGCTTCATCGGCGGCCGGGGCGTGTCGGTGAAGGTGGGCGTAGATGCGGCGTCAGACACAACCGGCGCCATCTACGAAGCATTGCGGGGCAGCAGCGGGATACGGCTGGTAACCACCATGCCGCAGGCACAGATGGAAGACGACCTCCGCAAGGGGCGGCTGACGGCCATTTTACGCATAGATTCGGGCGGTCAGGCGCCGCTGCCCAGGTACAATATTCATGTTAAGACCTCTACCGCCAGCGGAGAAAGCGCGGGCGTGCTGTTCAATATACTGGGCACCAGCCTCAACCAGGTGAATGACGTGGTGTACCCGCGGCCTTCCATTGCCCGCATCACACCTGAAGTGGTGCCGGGGAGGGCCTACAAGTCTATTGATTTTATATTGCCCGGGCAACTGGGCTTTTCCCTGCTCAGCGCCGCTGTGTTCGGCACGGCTTTCCTCTTTTTCAGCCTGCGCCAGACGCTGGTGCTGAAGCGTTTTTTCGCCACGCCTATCAGCCGGATGTACATCATACTGGGAGAAGCGCTGAGCCGCCTGCTGTTCCAGTCTTTTGGCTCCGTGATCATCATCAGCATCGGTTACTTTTTCTTTGGTTTTACCCTGGTGAACGGTTTTGCCACCTTCCTGGAAATGTTGGTGCTATGCCTCTTCGGCCTCATTGTGTTCATGGGCTTCGGGTTCATTGTAAGCGGTATTGCCAAAACGGAAAGCACCATTCCGCCGCTGGCCAACATTGTCACCCTGCCGCAATTTTTGCTGGCCGGCACCTTTTTTTCGGTAGACGTGTTCCCGGCATGGCTGCAGCCCGTTTGCCGGGTGCTGCCGCTAACCTACCTGAATGATGCCTTGCGCAAGGTGGCTTTTGAAGGCCTGCACCTCTGGCACCTCGGCCCGCAATTGCTGGTACTGGTGGCCTGGGGCGTAGTGGCGTACGGGGTGGCCATAAAAGTTTTCCGCTGGGAATAAGGGATAATTGCAGGAATAAACGTAACTTAAATGTCCTCCTCAATTAAAAACACTCCTTATGCAACAAGCCTTGTTCATTCTGTTGGGGGCTTTGGCTGTGCTCGTGCTGGGGTTTTTTATATTCTCCCTTTATCTTCCTTCCCGTGTAAGGGTAGAGCGTTCCCTGGTAACGGAAGCGCCGGCTTCAGCCATATTCCCGTTCGTGAACGTATTGCGCAAATGGCCGGAGTGGTCTCCCTGGCATGCGTATGACCCTGCCATGGACCTGCAATACACGCAAAAAGACGCCGGTGCGGGCGCCGGTTACGCCTGGAGCAGCCGGCACAGGAATGTAGGGAAGGGGAGCCTGGTCATCATGGAAAGCCGCCCGCATGAGTACCTTGCCGTGGAAATGAACTTCATGCAGCAGGGTACGGCCAAAAGCTGGTTCCGCTTTGAACCCGTGGCGGAGGGTACCCTGGTTACCTGGGGCATGGAGGCGGATATGGGGCAGGACCCGCTCCGGAAGCTGATGGGGCGGATGATGGACAAATGGGTGGGCGGCGATTTTGAAAAAGGATTGCGCAACCTGAAACGGGTCTGTGAAACGGAATTGAAAAAAGAAAGGATCAATCACTAAAACAACAATGGGTAAAAGAAAAGCCCCGGCTTCTTTTACGATAATACGAATATGCGACTCATCAAGATGTTTTTGGCCGCGGTGGTCATTTTAGGTACACTGGTTTTTCTTTTATCCCTGCTATTCCCGTCTACGGCCCGGCTGGAGCGCTCGGGCTCCATCAATGCCCCGCTGGCGGAAGTATATGCCGAGGTCAGCAACCTTGAAACATGGCCCTCCTGGAATCCCTGGGACCCCGCTTACAGCGGCCGGGGCAATATGCTGCAGCAATATTCCAAGCCAGCTGCCGGACTGGGAGCCTGGTATACCTGGAGCAACACGGTGGGCAATGCGGCCTCCGGCAGGGTGGAAATAGTGGTGGCAGACCCCAGGAAGGGCATTACCTACAACATGACCCACCCCGCCATGAAGCCGGTAACGGGTTTTATTGAACTGAAACCGACCACTGACGGCCAGGGTACCGCCATCCTCTGGCGCATGGAAACCAGGGTAGGTATGACGCCCTGGTGGAAGCTCCGCGGTTTTTTGCTGGACCGTATGTTTGGTGCTTCCATGGAAGAAGGCCTCAACAAACTCCGGGATATTTGCGAAAAGAACTGATTTTTATGTAAGCGGTACGGTAATTGTAAGAGGAACGGCGTATTTTTCCAACATCAAATCATCAAATCCTATTTTTATGAAAAGTATGTTATTGGGCCTTGCCTTTCTATTTACCGCCACCACCATCGTGGCGCAGCAAAAACCCCCATTGAGCCCGCGTGTTACCGCCTCTGGCGAAAATGTGGAAATTGCCTACGGCCAGCCTTCCAAAAAAGGCCGCAATATTTTCCCCGGCCTGGAAGCGTATGGTAAAGTATGGCGTACCGGTGCCAATAAATCCACAGACATTACCTTTAAGAAAGATGCCAGCTTTGGCGGTACCAAGGTAAAGGCCGGTACGTATTCACTGTTCACTATTCCCGGTGAAAATGAGTTTACCGTTATCCTGAACAGCGTACCCGACCAGCCCGGCGCTGCTGATTATGAAAAGAATAAGGGCAAGAACGTAGCGGAAGTGAAGGTGCCCCGCCAGAAAACCGCGGCTACCGTAGAAAAACTGACGTTCTCTTTCCCCAAAGGCGCTATGGTGTTTGAGTGGGACGATACCAAGATAAGCGTGCCCCTGACCTTCTAGGCAGGAAAGAAAAAATTTGAAAGGGCCGGCGGTGCAACTGCCGGCCCTTTTTATGTTGCCAGGCATCAGTTCCATTTTTCTCCGTAGGCCCGCAGCATGTCCAGTATGCTGGCGTATACTTCGTCCAGCTGCGTATCGGTAATGCAGTAGGGCGGCAGTATATACAGGGTATTCCCCAGCGGCCGGAGCATTATCCGCTTCTCCCTGAAAAAGGCATGCAGGAAACCCGAAAGGTCGTTGATATAACTGTCTGCCTCACCGGTCTCGATCTCGAAAGCCAGTATAGTACCCAGCGTGCGCACGTTCTTTACGTCTTCCTGGTAAGCCAGTTCCACGGCAAATTGCCGGTGCCGGGCGGCAACGCGCTCCCTGTTCTGCCGGCAGGCCGGTTGCTGAAAAAGTTCCAGGCTGGCCAGGGCCACGGCGCAGGTCAGGGGGTTGGCGGTAAAAGAATGGCCATGAAAGAGGGTTTTCAGCTTGTCTGAGGAAAGAAAGGCGGTATAAATCTCATCCGTGCAGGTAGTGATGCCCATGGCCATGGTGCCGCCGGTAAGGCCTTTGGAAAGGGTAATGATGTCTGGCGGGGCGGTTACCTGGTCCATGGCAAAGCTGGTGCCTGTTCTGCCAAAGCCGGTCATGATCTCGTCCGCAATAAGCAGTATGTTCCGTTGCCGGCAGTGTTGCAGCAGTTTGTCAAGCAGGGGGGCCTCATACATCACCATGCCGCCCGCACCCTGTACCAGCGGCTCAAAAATGAATGCGGCCGTATCTGGCGCAAGGGTGTCTACTTCCTGCAGCAACTGGTCAATATTTTCTTCCGTGGGGAGGTCAATGAAACTGACCTTGAACAGGTAGTCATCAAAAGCGCGGGTAAACACGCTGCGCGCGCTCACGCTCATAGCCCCGAAGGTATCTCCGTGGTAGGCATTGCGGAACGCCAGCAGGCGGTTTCTTTTTTCACCTTTGTTATGCCAGTACTGGATGGCCATTTTCATGGCCACTTCCACGGCCGTAGAGCCGTTGTCAGAATAGAACACTTTCTGCTGCCGGCCGGGGAGCACAGGCAGCAACCGTTCCGCCAGCTGTACTGCCGGCTCGTGGGTATACCCGGCAAATATGCAGTGGTGCAACTGCCGCGCCTGTTCTGCCAGCTTTTCCGTGATATATGGATGGGAGTGCCCGTGAATGTTGACCCACCAGCTGGAAGTAGCATCCAGGTAGGGGGTGCCCGCTTCGTCAAACAACAGGGCGCCTTCGCCCCGTACAATGCCTACCGGCGCGGGCGCCGTCTGCATCTGGGTGTACGGGTGCCAGATCACTGCCTGGTCACGCTCGCTCAAACTTTTTTGCATGGAGCAAATGTACATGACTAAAACAAAACATACATCATATCACTAATGGCGCCCGTGCAGAACCAAAATCCGTAACTTTGTGTTTTATTGAATACCGGCACAGGATTTGGTCAGCACATGAAAAACCGTAACAGCCGGAGTACGTTCGTGTAGTCTTCACTGTTAAAACCCGAATTTTATGGAAGCGAAGGCGCTGGAAATAACTGACAATGTGAATGCCAGGCAGTTTGAAGCCAGGGTGAGCGGCCTGATGGCAAAGCTGGAATATATGTTTGGCGGGAAAAAGATATTTCTCACCCATATAGACGTGCCGCAAGCCCTGGAGGAAGAAGGGGTGGCAGATGCGCTGATAGAACGGGTGCTGCAGGTGCTGGAAGAAAGGAACCTGAAGCTGGTGCCCCTCAGTCCGCATGTAGCCGCGTACCTGCGCAAACATCCCGAATGGAAAAAACTGCTCGCCCACGGCATCAACCTTTGATTAATACCCGTTATATGCCCATAGAAAATTTCGACAAATTACACAAGCTCCACCAGGAGTGGAAAAGAGACCTGCTGCTGAGCGAAAAGGAGATCAAGTCCCTGCAGGAAGAGCTGGGAGAGCTGGCGCGGCAACCGCTTCAGCATGACCAGCTGGTGAAAGTGGAACATTTCCAGAACGCCCTCATCCGCCAGAAAGAAGTGGTGAACGATGAGCTGCAGCTGATCATCAAGGGAGACAAAATGATGTCTGAGGCCAATGGTGACGATGCGCAGCTGCAAATGCTCCATAACAAGCTGCAGGAAGACATGGATACCTTTGACCGGTTGTTCGTAGAGCTGCGCGAAGAGTTCAAGGCCTTTAAACGCAGCCTCCCGTGAGCCCCCACCGCAGCGTAAAAACCGTACTGTACGCAGACCTGAAGGAAATGGGCGATGTGCCGGTACGCCAGCCATTCCCGTCCGTGCATGCAGACCGCATAGACCCTTTTCTGCTATTGCATCACCTGCAGGTGCAGGTACCTGATGACAGGCCGGTGAAACACGCCGGCGTAGGGCCGCACCCGCACCGCGGCTTCTCTCCCGTTACCTTTATCCTCAAAGGCGGAGTGCACCACCGGGACTCCAGGGGCAACAACAGCGTAGTGTGGGCCGGCGGCACCCAATGGATGCATGCCGGCCGGGGTATTGTACATAGTGAAAGGCCGCCGGAAGGTATCTTTGAAAAGGGAGGAGAGCAGGAAATGCTGCAGTTATGGGTAAACTCTCCCGCTGCCCGTAAAATGGAGCAGCCTGCCTATTTTGCGCTGCATGCGGAAGATACGCCGGTAGTACATAGTGTAGACGGCCTTGTGCGTGTACAGGTCATAGCAGGGGAGCTTAACGGCACCCAAGGGCCCATACCGGCCATTACCCCTGTAAACACGTTTGTGGCGCGTTTCTCCAGGGGAGGCCGGTTCTATTTTCCCCTCCCGCCTGCGCACAATGCCTTCATCTACGTGGTGAACGGTGTGGTGAAGGTAGAGGGTGGCAGCGTATATACCGCCCTGCACGCGGTGGTGTTCGGGAACGATGGGGAAGGAATTGGTATTGCCGCGGATGAAGACAGCGTGGTGCTGGTGGCCTCCGGCCAGCCGCTTAACGAAAAGATAGCCGCCAACGGGCCTTTTGTGATGAACACTGAAACCGAAGTGCTGGAAGCCATGAGAGATTACCAGATGGGGAAAATGGGTATTTTGATCGAGGAATAGGCGTACTTTTATATAGCAAACTCCTTTACCATGACGTTACAACAAACGCTGGACGCCATCAGGGCCTGTGGCAGCGAGCAAACACGCAATACCCTCATGAAGCACGGAGCGGTAAATACTTACGGCGTGAAGGTGGCAGACCTCAAGAACATCCAGAAAAAAATAAAGAACGATCAGGCGCTGGCCCTGCAATTGTATGACACCGGCGTGTATGACGCCATGTACCTGGCCGGCCTGGTGGCAGACGGGGCAAAAATGACGGAGAAGCAGCTGCAGCATTGGGTAGAAGCCTCGCAATCCCAGGGTATCAGTGAATACACCGTGCCCTGGGTGGCATCCGAACACCCCGCCGGCTGGAAGCTGGCGCTGCAATGGATAGCGTCCGGCAACGAGAAAATTGCCAGCAGCGGCTGGAGCACGCTGGGCGGCATAGTGTCTATGTACGCCGATGACGCGCTGGACCTGCCCATGCTTGAAAAACTGCTGAAACGGGTGGAGAAGGAGATCCATAAAGCCCCTAACCGCGTGCGGTACACCATGAATAGCTTTGTGATAGGCGTGGGCACCTATGTGAACGCGCTGGAGGAGAAAGCAGTGGGAACGGCCCGCAAAATAGGGCTGGTCAGCGTAGACATGAACGGCACGGCCTGCAAGGTGCCGTCCGCTGAGGAATATATAAAGGCCTCCCGGAACAGGCCGGGAGGCGCTAAAAAGAAGAAAACGATCAAGTGCTGACGGCAGTGCCCGTTAAAAGAATACGGCAGACCATTGCCGCTGGAAGATCTCTTCCGGTTTCAGGGGGATGATGCCTTCCTTTTCCTGCAATTCACCACTGGTATTTACATGGTCTGCAATACCGCACCATGGCTCAATGCAAACAAAGTCCGCATCTTTGGCGCTCCAGATGCCCATATACGGGAAACCCGGAAAATGCACCTCCACCCCATGCGCCGTTTGGGCGCTGCGGATGGCAATGGCGGTAGAAGCCAGTTGTTTGAACACCAGCGCGTCTTTATAGAACAGATCTTTTTTAAGCGGCAATTGCCTGGTTTGCTCCAGGTAGGGCAGGGGCGTTGTTTCTATTTGTCCGCCGGCTGAAAGCGGCCATACGCCTGCCGTTTCTGTTTCATTAAAGTGCAGGGCATAGTCTTCAAAGCTGGTGCCGGGCGCCAGCGGTACCCTGAAGGCGGGATGGGCACCAATGGAAAAATACATCACATCGTCTCCCATGTTCTGCACTTCATAATTGACCAGCAAGGTGGCGTCTTGCACGGTATAGCGCACGTTCAGGCTAAACGGGAAAGGATAATGTTGCAGGGTGCGCTCATTGTCCTGCAGGGAAAAGTTGATGCTGGTGGCCGTGTGAAGGGTAACGGTAAACGCCATGTCCCGGGCAAAGCCGTGCCGGCCCAACTGGTACTCCCGGCCATTATAACGGTAGGTGTTGTTTTTCAGCCCGCCTACTATGGGAAAGAGAATAGGGCTTTTTTTGCCCCAGAAAGCAGGGTCTCCGCTCCATAAATATTCCAGCTGATGGTCTTTCCGGGTAATGCTTTGCAGCTCCGCGCCTTGTGCGCTCAGCTGCACTTGTAAATAATCGTTCGAAATCTCTAACATGGATGTAGCAGGGTTTTTTCTCCTGCGAAGTTACAGTTTCAAACGTATTCCTGCTTTGGCAAGGCCGCGGGTTATTTGTATGATAATAATGGCAAACAGCAGGGATTTCAGGAGGCCGGTGATGCCGCCCAGCCTGATGAGGCCGGTCATATGGGTGACGGCCATGACCGCATATACGAAATATGGCACCAGGTAGCACAGCAGCGTGTCTGAACCTGCGGGCCTGATAATGTTGAACCAGTGGGCTTTCTGCTTCAGATCGCACAACCAGTACAGCGCTATGAACAGCAGGGTGGTGAGGGCGCTGCAAATGAGCACCCAGCTGGGCGTGGCCAGTATTTTGGAAATGCCCCATACCGGTCTTGTGGCAAAACCCGCCGCCAGCCACACCAGGGCCAGGGCGGCCAGTACGCCGGTGAGCGCCTGCCAGCGGCCCGCCGCGGTGTATTGCCTGAACAACTGGGACACTAATACGCCGGCCAGTACCAGCGCGGGCATGGCGCCGTCTTCCAGCGGGTCCAGCAGCAGGCGCAGCAGGCTGTCTGAAGGGGTAAGCCGGGCATGCGCGGCCATGCTGCAGCCCATGAACGCCAGCCAGGCGAAGACCGTGGCCAGCAGGCTGCCGCGGCCCAATACATACACCAGGGCAGACACCAGGTAGGCCCAGCCTATCAGCCCCAGAATGCCCCACCAGTAGGTGGAAAACAGCTGGCCGTCTGCGCCGCCACGGCAGATGTAGGCCAGCAGCGCCAGGGTGGCAAGGCCAATGGCCTTGAGAATGTTAACGGCCACCCGGGGAAATGTTGTGGGGTACTGGTTCCAGACCAGGATGAAGCAAACGCAGCAGATCACGTTCCAGGCATTGCGGGAGAGGCCGGTCTGCACTTCATTGAGGTATCCTCCGTTCACCAGGAAGAGACCCATCACTATGAGCGCCACAGAGCGCTCCAGCACATGACGAAACAGTTGCAGCCGGGAATCGCCCTTTTTGATGCGGCTGGCAATAGCATAGGGAATGCTCATGCCCACTATAAAAAGAAAAGCGGGGAAAACGGTATCCGCAAGGCCCATGCCATCGTCTTTTGCGGCGGTGTGCTCCAGCCAGGAGGGGATGTTGTGCAGGGTCCACAGGTCGTTCACAAATATCATCAGCAACATGGTAACGGCACGCGTAATGTCAATAGAGGCAATGCGTTGGGTGATGTTCATCTAACGTGGGTTTGATGAATCAAGATAAGGAATGAAGACGGGATTTTCCCGGAAATAATAAAGGGCCCGGAGGCCCTTTAAAATATGTTTGTTGTGCTGTTTACTCCCAGGCATATATTTCCATTTTATCCCGGAGAAGTGCATGGTTCATACACATGATGCGGCTGGTGATGCGGCTGGTTTACTCCCAGATGCCATTATCCTTCGTCAGCACCAACGGCAGCCCGTCCGTTACCACAATGGTGTGCTCGTGCTGGGCTACAAAGCTGCCATCCCGCGCTACCAGCGTCCATCCATCGCCGTTTTCATAAGCCCAGGTAGCTTTGGTGGAAATGAAGGTCTCTATGGCTACCACGGAGTTCTTACGGAACCTGGATTTGTTGTAGGGATCGTAATAGTTGGCCACGGAATGAGGCGCTTCATGCAGGCCGCGGCCAATGCCATGCCCTGTGAGGTTTTTGATAACGCGGTAGCCGCGGCGTTTGGCCTCGGCCTCTATCAGCCCGCCCACCATGGCTATTTTGACGCCATCGTGAATGTGGGCAATGGCCGTTTGCAGAATGCTGCGGGAAGCGTCTACCAGCGCCTGGTGCTGCCGGAGGTCTTCTCCCAGCACAAAAGAACCGCCGTTGTCTGCCCAGAAGCCGTTCAGCTCCGCGGAAACATCTACGTTCACAAGGTCTCCTTCGCGGAGTATGGTTTTACGGCTGGGAATGCCGTGGGCAATTTCGTTGTTAACGGAAATACAGGTCCAGCCGGGGAAACCGTAGGTCAGCTTGGGTGCGGGCCTGGCCCCTAAAGCGGTGAGGAGCGTACGTCCGTAGTTGTCCAGTTCCGCGGTAGACATGCCCGGTTGGGCATATTCCCGCATCTTTTTGAGTGTTACGGCTACTGCTTCGCTTACTTTCTGCATGCCCAGCAGCTCTGCCTGGTTCGTGATTGACATGTTTTACCTGTTAATTCCCGCAAGATACGTAATGATTCCCCTAAAAAAGATATTTTAGCAACCGGAAAAACCACGCAACCTACTGAATCTAAAAAGCAACCCCCGTGATCAGAGTAGTCATAATAGATGATGAGCCCGCCATCCGCAAAGATCTTCAGACGCTCATGCAGCAGCAAACCGGTTTTGTAGTGGCAGGCGCCTGCGGCAGCATACAAGAAGCCCGGGTGCTCATACCGGCTACGCAGCCAGACCTGCTGCTGCTGGACATATCTTTGGGAGACGGCACCGGCTTTGACCTGCTGCAGGAGCTGGCGCCTGCCTGCAAGGTGATCTTTATCACCGCCCACCAGCATTTCGCCATCAAGGCCATCAAGTACGGGGCGCTGGATTACCTGTTAAAACCGGTAGATGAGGAAGAGCTGCGGCAGGCGCTGGCCCGCGCATCCCGCATGCAGGCCGCGGAACCGGCGCAACTGGCCGTGGCCCGGGAGCAGCTGAAACAGGGCGGCCTGCCGCACCGTATTGTGTTGCGCTCCCAGCAATACCTGCAGATAGTGGCTTTTGAAGAGATCATTTATTGCCAGAGCGATGCAGGGTATACCACCTTCTTTTTGGCAGACGGGCGTAAAATTGTAGTGTCAAAATCCATCAAGGAGTATGAGGAGTTGCTGCCGGATACCTGGTTCCTGCGGCCGCATCAGTCTTACCTGGTCAACCACCGCTTTATTGACCGGTACCATAAAGACGGTTACCTGGTACTCCGCAACAATATAGAAATACCCGTTTCCACCCGCCGGAAAGATTTTGTGATGGAATACCTGACCGGCAACCGATAATTTTTCTCACATGCAACGTATACCCGTTCTGATATTGCTGCTGCTGGCGGCATGCGGGCCGCAAAACGCCCCGCGGCAGGAGCGCAGCGCCGATTCGCTGATCGCTTTCATGAAAAACGAGGTCAACCCCTATTTTCATGACCACCTCCCGCGTGAGGCCGGCCGCCTGCTGGACAGCCTGCTGCCCATGGTAAAGCAGGCCAACGATTACCGGGCTACCTGCAACTGGTTGCGCTGCAAGGGCGTGCAATACAATATGCTGAAACAGTATGACAGTGCGCGGTATTTCATTGACCGTTCCGTGCAGCTGGCCCGGGAGCAGGATACCACCGGCAAACAGATACTGGGCGGCAATGTACAGATGGCAGACCTGCTGCGCGAGCAGCGGGAATATGACAGCGCGCTGCGCTATGCCAGGGAAGCCTACTATCTTGCCAAAAAAGTGGATACGCCGGGCCTGCCCATTATCTGTTTCCGCCTGTCAGAGATCTACAACGAAATTGGCGACGCCCCCGCCGTACGGCGCTACCTGTTTGAAGGGTACGAACGCTGCACCCAGCCCCGGCTTAAAACGGTATTGGCCAACAGCATTTCCAAATATTACAAAGACGCCGGGCATACAGATTCCGCTATTCTCTTTTTCCGCGAAATGGAAAGGGATACCAGCTTTTCCAACCCTTATTTTGATGCAGTGCTGCATGAGAACCTGGGCGTGCTGCTGGTAGACGATCATAAACCGGAGGAAGGCCTGCGCCATCAGCTCCAGGCCATGGAGATCAACCGCGGGCTGGATGAGCTGGACGGAGATTCTTACCTCAACCTGGCGGTGACCTACAGCAAGCTGGGCCAGTACGGCACGGCCACCACCTACCTTGACAGCGCGCTGCACCTGGCCACCGCCCAGCAAGACCAGAACGCCATTACCCGTACCTGGAACCGCCGCGCCAACAACCTGGCGGACCAGGGGAATTACAAGGCGGCTTTCACCGCGCTAGACAGCGCTTATGAGAGCTTTGCCGCCGAGCAGGACTCTTCCCTGGCATTGCAGGCCCGCGAGCTGGAAACGCAGTACGCCGTAAAGGCTAAAGATGATGAAATTGCGGCCCTTGCCTTTGAGAACAAGGTAAACCGCCAGATCCGCCGGCAGCAGCAGGTCATTATTGCGGTAATTGCCGTTGCGGCCGTGTTGCTGGGCATACTGGGCCTGCTGCTGTGGCGCAGGAGGGCCATGCAGCTGGAGCTGCGTGAGGCCGCCCTCCGCCAGCGCCTGCTTCGCAGCCAGATGGAACCGCATTTTATTTTCAACACCCTCAGCGTGCTGCAGAGCTTTATCCGCAGCAACGAGCGGGAAAAGTCCATCAAATACCTCAATAAATTTGCCCGCCTGGTACGCATCAGCCTTGAGAACGCCAGGGAGAGCATAGTGCCGCTCAAAGACGAGCTGGTGGCGCTGGAAAGCTACCTGAGCCTGCAGGCCATGCGCTTTGAGGACGCGTTTGATTTCAAGATAGACGTATATGAACATTATGAGGAAGACGGACTGCTGATACCGCCCATGCTGCTGCAGCCCTTTGTGGAGAATGCTATCCTCCATGGCCTGCGCCGGGTAGAGCACGGAGGCATGGTAACTGTGCGTATTGAGCGCCGCCAGCATACCCTGCACTGTGTGATAGAGGATAACGGCAGCGGCATGCAGCCCGCGGAAGACGGGCGCGGTGAAAAACAATCGCTGTCCACCATCATCACCCAGGAGCGGCTGGCCATGCTCAGCAAACAGACCGGGCACCCCGCCACGCTGCATATTACAGACAAGAAGGTGGAGAACAGCCACGGCATAAAAGTGGAAATGGACATTCCCTTCCGTAAGAACAGTGCGGCGCATGCCGGCCGGGAAACGGCGTGAGGCCCGCCCCGCTATCAACACATATATCCCCCAAAAGCGCACGGATTTGAGAAAAGCCCGGGCGCTTTTGCATTATAGCCCCTGCCGCCGGGCCGTCTTTAGTATGTTTATGCCAGATACAGCTAAACATAATCTTATGACAATGGATTATAACGGTCATGTACCTACGCAATTTTGCCATGTGGCTGTTGTTGCTGCGGCTATCAGGGCCAGGATTTCGTGAGCCCTCATTATAAACATCAGTATGCCGTTCTTCCGTTTTTTCCGCAAGCAAAATAATCAGTACATCCGGCCTTCCATTGAACTGGCTTCCCTGGTAGAGCGGCGTGCGGAGGAATTTGGCGCCTTTTACAAAGAGCGCTTCGGTTACCGGCTGAATTACCGGTTGGGCAGCCTGAGCATACTGGATTTGATACTATCAGAAGCCCGTTACAGCGCACTGTCTGTCGAATGGAAGCAGTGGCTGGCCGTACATGCCGGGGCCTACCTGTTCAGGGTGGCCTCGCAGCGGTTTCATGACTGGCCGCTGCAATACCTCTGGTATCACCCGCTGGAGCAGCCGGTGCTGGTGGTAGGCGCCCCTGTTTTCCGCATCAGCCTGCTGGCGCAGCAGGCCGTGCTGCAAAGGCTGGAAGACCGGGAAGAACCGCCGCTGCCCCTGTTTTTTGAGCGTTTTGAAAAGGCGGTGCTGCCGGCGGCTGAGGGAGACGATCTTTTATTTATGTAAGTGTTGCTATGTCATCATAACCAACCCCGCGGAAACCATGCTTTCCTTCATCCATACGCCCGCCATTTCAGCCTGATTGTATGCCCTGATACGTAAACTCTCCCAATCCGGGGGAGTTTACTATTTTTGGGATATGAGAAAGATCGTTCTGGCCAGTACCTCCACCTTGTTCGGGCAGGAGTACCTCGCTTACCTGAAACCCGCTATGCAGCAGCTTTTTTTCGGTATTTCCGACATCGTTTTTATTCCCTACGCCCGCCCCGGCGGTATTTCTCACGATGATTATACGGCCCGCGCGGCAGAGGCGTTCGCCACCATCGGCATCCGCGTAAAAGGGCTACATACGTTTGAAGACCCGGCCGTGGCCCTGTTGCATGCACAGGGTTTTTTCACCGGCGGCGGCAATACCTTCCTGCTGGTCAAACAACTGCATGAGCTGGGGCTGATGGAAGCGCTGAACGCTGAAGTGGAAAAAGGGAAACCTTACCTGGGCGCCAGTGCGGGCAGCAACATTGGCGGCATCAACATGCAAACCACTAACGACATGCCCATTGTATACCCACCCAGCTTCCAGACCATGGGGCTGGTACCCTTCAACCTCAACCCGCATTACCTTGACCCGCAGCCAGGCCTGCAGCACATGGGCGAAACAAGGGAAACGCGCATCAAAGAGTTCCATACCCAAAGCTCCATACCCGTGGTGGGCTTGCGGGAAGGAGGGTGGATAGAGGTGAACGGCACAGAAATTACCCTGCGCGGCGAGCCCGGCGCGCGTATTTTCAAGGCCGGCCACGCGCCCTACGAACTGGAAAGCGGGGGCAGCCTGGCCATCTTGTAAACCGCTTTGTACCGCCCTGCGGCCGTTCCATGAAAAAAAGCTGGGGAAACTGTAAAACTTTACTATTTTTAGCAGCTCTTTATTGTCTACGCTCAACTACAAAAAACTATGAGTTCGAACCGCAGAAATTTCCTACGCCACCTGGCAGTAGGGTCAGGCGCCCTTGCCATGGGCCTGCCTTCTTTCGCTTCCACGCCCACCGCTCCCTCAGACAGGGAACTGGATGCTGCACTGAAGCAATCAAAGAAACAGCAACGTTTTAATATGTGCGGTTATGCCGCGCCCAAAATTGACAAGGTGCGCATTGGCTTTATTGGCCAGGGCCAGCGAGGCCCGGGCGCCGTGCAGCGCATGTCTTACATAGACGGTGTTGAAATTGTGGCCCTGTGCGATCTGCTGCCGGAACGCGCCACCAAGTCCAACCAGATCGTGACCAAGTCCGGCAGGCCGGCCGCCAGGGAATATTCCGGTGAGAACGGCTGGAAAGACATGATCAACAACGAGAAGCTGGACCTTGTATACATCACCACGCCCTGGGAGCTGCACACGCCCCAGGCGCTTTATGCCATGGAGCATGGTTGCCATGCCGCCTCCGAAGTGCCCATAGCCCTTACGCTGGAAGACTGCTGGAAGCTGGTGGAAACCTCCGAAAGAACAAAGAAGCACTGCATGATGCTGGAAAACTGCTGCTATGACTTCTTTGAACTGCTGACCCTTAACATGACCCGCCAGGGCATGTTCGGCGAGCTGGTGCATGCAGAAGGCGCCTATATTCACGATCTGCGTGACCTCAACTTCTCCAAAAAAGGTTACCAGAACATGTGGCGCCTCCGTGAAAATATCAAGCACAACGCCAACCTGTATCCCACCCACGGGCTGGGCCCCATTGCGCAGTGCATGAACATTAACCGGGGAGACAAAATGGACTACCTCGTTACCATGGCCAGCAACGATTTCATGATGGCAGACATGGCAAAAGAAAAAGCGGCTGCCGATCCTTTCTATAACGAATTTGTGGGCAAATCCTACCGCGGTAACATGAGCACTACCTCGGTCAAGACCGCTAAAGGCAAAACCCTCATGATACAGCACGATGTGACCACGCCGCGGCCGTACTCCCGCATTCACCTGATCAGCGGTACCAAAGGCATGGCCTCCAAATATCCCAGCCCCGAGCGTATTGCCTTCGGCCATTCCTGGATCAAGGAAGAAGAAATGACCAAGCTGAAAGAGCAATACACCCCGGAGATCATCAAACACATCGGCGATCTGGCCAAACAGGTGGGTGGCCACGGCGGTATGGACTTTATGATGGACTGGCGCCTGATAGACTGCCTGCGCAACGGCCTGCCGCTTGACCAGGATGTGTATGATGCCGCCGCATGGAGCTGCATTGTGCCGCTCAGCGAGAAATCCATTGCCAAACGCGCCAGCAGCGTAGACATTCCTGACTTTACCCGCGGCGCATGGAAAACCAACAAACCGGTAGAACTGACGCTGAAAGGCGGCGGCAACACGGGCGTAATTGGTGTGGAGAAGAAATCAGAATCGAAACAGCTCAACGTACACTAAAACGATCTTGTTGCAATACACAGGCGCATCCGGTAGGGTGCGCCTTTTTTATGTATGCCTACTGCACATAGGTGGGCCTGGGAATAAAATTGAGGAAGGCATTGAACTTGATCTGGTACTTCCGCTTGTCCAGTTTGTAATAGAACGCGCCCCGCTTGGAGCTTTGTTTTTCCTTGTCGTTCTGCTTCACCAGCAGGCCGGTAGACAGCACTTTCCTGGAAAAGTTCCGCTTGTCCAGCAGCGAGCCGTAGATGCCTTCATACAGGCTTTGCAATTGCGGGAGGGTGAATTTCTCCGGCAGCATTTCGAATACAACAGGGTGGAAGGCGGCTTTATACCGCAGCTTTTGTTTGGCCATCTCCACCATGTCCCGGTGGTCAAAGATCAGGGAGGGCAGTTTTTTCAGCGGGAACCATTCCGGATGGTAATCGTTATTGATCTGCTTTTTGTACTTGTTGATGTCTATCAGGCTGGAGTAGGCCACCGATACGGTTCTTTCTACGGGGTCCCGGTCTACTTCGCCGAAGGCGTGCAGCTGTTCCATGTATACGTCTTCCAGCCCCGTCAGTTCTTTCAATATCCTGGCCGCCGCTTTCTCCAGGTTTTCATTGGGCTGAACAATGCCTCCCATCAGGCTCCAGCGGCCCTTTTCAGGCTCAAAGCCTCTCTTGATCAGTAAAAGTTTCAGTTCCGTGCCGTCAAATCCGAATATGATGCAGTCTACCGCGAGCAACATCCTGTTCTTGCCTGCGTAGTGATTGATTTTCAAGTCTATCAGTTTTCGCGTGTGAATATTGTTAGGCTAATATCGTAAAACTATAATTGTCAATTTGACTTTTTTTGCTGGAAAATCCGGGATTAATTCCTGATATTTAAACGATAAATCCACGTGATCATCAAAACATTTTTCTCATGTTCAAGAAAACCGCTTCTGTTATGACGATTGTTACCTGCAGCCTGCTGGCTGGCTCCGCCTGCAACAACGCTGGGCCTAAAAAGAGTGTTGCTGAAGATTCCACCGCTGCCGTCCCGGCCATTGAAGTGCAGCCATACGGAGAAGTGGATGGCGAGCCGGTATCCCAGTACACGCTGGCAAACGGTAAAGGCATGATCGTAAAAGTGATCAATTACGGTGGAATTATCACAGACATTATTACGCCAGACAAAGATGGCAATGCCGGTAACGTAGTGCTGAGCTACGATTCGCTGGCGGGGTACCGCCAGAAAGGCAACCCTTATTTTGGCACGCTGGTGGGCCGCTATGCCAACCGCATTGCCAAGGCCAGGTTCAATATAGATGCCGCGGAGTACAAACTGGCGGCCAACAATAACGGCAACTCCCTGCACGGCGGTCTCAAAGGATTTGACAAAGCCATCTGGAAAGCAACACCGCTGCCCGGAGACAGCAGCCTGCTGCTGGAACACACCAGTCCAGACGGGGAAGAAGGCTACCCCGGCACGCTGCAGGCACAGGTGATCTATACACTTACCGCCAACAACGGCCTGAAAATAGAGTACGTGGCCACCACAGACAAACCCACCCCGGTGAACCTTACCAACCACACGTATTTCAACCTCTCCGCCGGAAAAGATTCTACCATTCTCAACCATGTGCTGCAACTGGACGCGCCCAGCTATACGCCGGTAGATGCCCAGTTGATCCCCACCGGCAAAATAGAGCCGGTGAAAGGCACGCCGATGGACTTTACCACCGCCAAACGTGTTGGTGACGATATTGGCAACGTAAAAGGCGGGTATGACCATAACTGGGTATTTGAGAAGGAAGGCCTCCAGACCGTAGGTTCCCTCTACGACCCCGGAAGCGGCAGGTTCATGACGCTGGCCACCTCAGAGCCCGGCGTACAGTTCTACACCGGCAACTTCCTGGACGGTAGCCTGAAGTTCACCCGCAACGGCGCATACTACGGGAAAAATGCCGGTCTCTGCCTGGAAACACAGCGTTTCCCTGATTCACCCAACCAGCCCTCTTTCCCGAATACCATCCTGAAACCGGGCGCGCGTTATACACAAACCACTATTTATCAATTCAGCATAAAATAAAGTATACCACCAGGTAAAGGGTTTGCTGCTGCTGGCGCTTATACGGGCGTTTGGGCAACAAACCCTTTTTTAATGTAATTTTTGTGAGGCAACTTTGAGAGCGGCGCCATGGCCAGGTGAACAGTAAAACTTTAAATAATATTTTCTACCTTTCTCATACGTAAGTCAGCTTTAACAGCATGCCTCAAAACGACATGACGCCTTCTGCTGACCAGTCAGCCTGGGAGGATTTCAGAAAGGGCAACCGGCAGGCATTTGAACGGTTGTACCGGGAGCATATTCATGGGCTGTTTGCTTATGGAATGCGTATCAGCAGTGAACAATATGTGGTGAAAGACGCCATACAGGACCTTTTTGTTGAACTCTGGAGGGGCCGTGGAGGGCTTTCCCCCGTGCGCTCCGTTAAAGGGTACCTTCTCAAAGCCCTGCGTTACAAGCTGCTCCGCAACAACAAGGTACGCACCCGTTATTTTTCAGACCTGCCCGAGCTGCCAGACCCCCAGAATATCGAAACGAACATCCTGGAGCGGGAAGAGGAACACGGCCGCCACCAACAGGTACGCCGCGCCATTGACCGCCTGTCTCCCCGGCAGCAGGAAGTGATCAACCTGCGCTTTTTTCATGCCTGCACTACGGAAGAGGTGGCCGAGATCATGTCTGTCAACTACCAGTCTGCCATTAACCTGCTGCACCGGGCTATAGTGCAGCTGCGGCATTACCTCAATACCGCCCTGCTGCTCCTGGTTTCCCTGTTTTTCTAAAAAAAAATGGCGCCGGGTGAGTATCCGGCCCTGGAAACATACACTTATATCAAACAAGCCAACATGTCTTATTCTCAGGAGGAACTGGAAGCATTGCTGCAGAACAACGATTTCATCCGGTGGGTGCAGTCCCCGGAGGGGAAGGAGCACGCTTACTGGCAAAACTGGGTGCGGCAGCAGCCGGACCGGCAGGCCATGGTAGAGCTGGTGCGCAGCATTTATGCGGCAGAGCAGGCCCGGCCTGGCAGTCATGAGCTGGCAAATGAGGTATGGCAGACCGTGCAGACCCAAATGGACGCCCCGGTGCGCCGCATCCGCTGGCGCCGGTATGCCGCTGCGGCCGCGGTATTGGCATTGCTGGCGGCCGGAGGCCTCTGGTACGCCTTTTCGGGAGGGGCGCCGGTGCAGCGCGGCCTGATAGTGACCAAGGCAGGGGCGGCCCAAATTACGGCCCGGAACAACGGAACGGCCCCCAAAACCGTATATCTTACAGATGGCACCCGCATTACTTTAAATAAAAACAGCAGCCTGCAATACAGCAACCTGCTGGAAGGAGAAAAAAGGGAAGTGTACCTCAGCGGAGAGGCATTTTTTGAAGTGGCCGGCGATGCGCAGCGCCCTTTCCTGGTGTACAGTGAAGGGATTGTTACCAAAGTGCTGGGTACCAGCTTCAGGGTAAAGGTGGAAGACCGGATCACCGTGGCTGTCAAATCCGGCAAGGTGGCCGTTTCCCGGCAAGAGGAGAGTGGTGCGGAAGAGCTGATATTGCTGCCCAATGAACAGGTGGTGTTCAACCGGAAAGCGAACACGCTCAACAAGACGGCGGTGGCAGACGCAAGCCTGCTGCAAAGCCCGGTAACCACCGCCACGCTCAGCTTTGATGAGGCGCCCGTAACGCAGGTGCTGGACTCGCTGGCAGATATGTATACAGTGAACATTCAATATAACCGCGCCCAATTGGCCAAATGCATGGTGACCGTATCCCTGGAGCAGGAATCTTTGCAAGAAAAACTGGAGATCCTTTGTAAAGTATTGGGCGCAACGTATGAAACACATGAGCATGTGATCTATCTAAAGGCGCAGGGGTGTAACTAAGGCCCGCTGCGTGTCGGAACGCATTTACAGTCAACCAAAATAAAACGCGTATGAATACCTTCCTTACAATGCGGGTAGCGCTGTTAAAGTCATTCCTGTTGCTATACCTGGCCGGTACCGCACTGGCGGCAGCAACGGGCACGCAGGGTGTGCTTGATAAAAAGATCTCCCTCGCCATGAACAACAAAGTGCTGAAAAATGTACTGGGCAAAATAGAACAGACGGCTGCCGTCAAGTTCGCGTACAAATCCCGCACCATCCCGCTCAATAACAAAGTTAGCATTGAAGTGGTGAACACACGGTTGGGAGACGTGCTGGAAACCCTGCTGGCCCCTTACCAGGTCACGTATGAAGTAGTGGGCAACCAGATCATCCTGCAAAAGAACGGGGTGAAAATGGTGATCAGCAGCGAAGCGCTGGAGGCCGCGTTCAAAAAAGTGACGGGGCAGGTGAAAACGGCAGACGGCAGCACCGTACCCGGTGTAACGGTGACTGTGAAAGGTACCGCCAAAGGCACTATTTCCAATGCGGACGGCCGCTATGAAATAGAAGCGGAAGAAGGCGCCATACTGGTATTTACCGCCATCGGCTTCGAAACGCAGGAGGTAACGGTAGGCGCGTCCGCCACGTACAACGTGGTGCTCCTGGAAGGCAAAAGGGAATTGCAGGAAGTAGTGGTGACCGCATTGGGCCAGCGAAAGGAAAAACGCGCACTGGGCTTTTCCGTTACGGAAGTGAAAGGTGCGGACCTGGCCGCCACCAATGAGGTGAACCCCATCAACGCCCTGCAGGGCAAAGCCGCGGGCATCAACATAGACCAGGGCTCCGGCGGCCTGTTCGGGAATTCCCGCATCCTCATCCGCGGCAACTCTACCCTCAGCACCAACAACCAACCCATATTCGTGATAGACGGGGTGATCATGGACAACGATGCGTTCAACGGGCAGGGCCGGGACTTTGGTAACGACCTGAAGAACCTGAACATGGAAGAGTTTGAGAGCGTGTCTGTGCTGAAAGGCTCCGCCGCCGCTGCCCTGTACGGCGCCCGCGCCATTAACGGGGTGGTGCTTATCACCACCAAAAAAGGGCGCGTCAAAAAAGGATGGGGCGTTACGGTATCTCAAACCGTCAACGTACAACAGCCCTACCGCGGCCCCGATTTTCAGAATGAATTTGGCGGCGGCACCGTGGGCGCGTTCTTTACAGATACCCGCGATCCCGGTTACACAGACAAGCAGAGCTGGGAAACCAAGGTGTTCCCCACCAACGGCAACGGAGACCCTTACATAGACCCGCAGAAAAACCGGGAACTGGAAAACTGGGGGCCCCGCTTCGCCAACCAGCGCGTGCTGAACTATGATGGTACGTGGACGGAGTACAAGGCCGCCCCCAACAACTACCTGGATGCCTTCCAGACCGGCGTAGGCTATATCACCAATGTGGCGCTGGACGGTGCTACGGATAAATCATCCTTCCGCCTCTCTTACTCCCGCAACCAGGCAGAAGGCATCAACCTGCGCAACAAGCTGAACAAACACGCCTTTTCGCTGCGCGCCACCCATAACCTCACCAGCTTCATAGCGCTGGATGCGGGCGCGGACTATACCAGCCTGAAAGGGGAGAACCCGCCTGCGCTGGGCCTGAACAACTACATCTGGATATTTCCCCGCAATTACGATACCAAATACTGGATGCAGCGCAGCAAATACACCAGCAGCCTGGGCGGCGTACCTAAAGTATATGATGCGGCGGAAACCAACTTTGTGCCTGGAGCAGACTACTGGTACCGTATTTTTGAGAACGATTACCTGCAGGATGAACAGATGTTCCGGGGCCGCCTCACCGTTACCGCTACGCTCAACAGCTGGCTGAAGCTCCAGCTGGAAGGCAACTTTAACAACCTCGCCATCAGGAACGAAACGAAGGAGCTGGGCCAGGGTTACAACTTTACCGGCGCGGACAATACCAGCGGTGGTAAATACGGTCTGGGGCACTCCAATAAAACCAGCTATTTCCTCAAATGGATGGGGCTGGTCACCAAACAACTCAGCAAAGACCTTACGCTGAACGGTTACATCGGAGGTGAAACACAACGTTACAGCCAGTCTTACAATTACTCCGAAACCGCGGGCGGCCTCATATTCCCGGGCAACTACTTCCTGGCCAACTCCCAGCGGCCACAGGTATCCCAGGGTGGGGTGAGAACGCGCAAAACCATCAATTCCATTTATGCCAGCGCGGACCTGGCCTATAAAGATCAGCTATACATGCAGGCTACCTGGCGGGGAGACTGGTCTTCCGCCCTCACCTATGCAGACGGCTCCGGCAACAACTTCTACAACTACCCGGCGGTGAGCCTTTCCTGGATATTCACGGAAACGTTCAAACTGCCGTCTTTCATTTCCTTCGGCAAGTTGCGCGGCAACATTGCCTGGCTGGGCGGAGACCTGGACCCCTTCATCATCAACCCCGGCTTCAAGCTGCAGAACTTCAGCGAAGCTAACGGCGGCAATACACCGCTGCTGACTTATTTCCTTGACCCCAGCGGGCAGTCTTTCGTAGTAGACAAAAACATCAAGCCGCTCAATAAAAGGGCCCTGGAAGCCGGTGTAGACCTGCGTTTCCTGCAAGACAGGCTGGGCATAGACGCCACCGTTTACCGTGACAATACGTTTAACCAGGCCATCCGCATTCCTGCCGCCGCAGAGTCAGGCGTCAACAGCATGCTCATCAACGCCGGCAACATTCAGAACTCCGGCGTGGAAATAGCGCTCAACGCCACCCCTGTTAAAACAAAGGATTTTGACTGGAATACGGTGTTGACGTATACCCGTAACCGTAACAAGATAGTGGAGCTGTACGGTGACAGGGAATACTATGCGCTGGACGATGAAGGGCTGGGCGGTAACGACCAGATACCGTATGCCAAAGTAGGCGGTACTTACGGTGTGATCCGCACCCGCATCCACTCCAAGGCCTACCAGGCCGTAGATGCCGGCGGCAACCCGAAAGAGCATCCCAATAATGGCATGGTAGTGCTTGACTGGCGCTCCGATGCCCGGGCCGCTTTTCCCAAACGCAGCAATGAATGGATGGACGTAGGAGACATCAACCCGGACTTCCGCGGTAGCTGGGACAATACCTTCCGGTACCGCAACTTTTCCCTGAACTTTTTGATAGACGCCAAAATAGGCGGTGACATGGTGATGCATACCCTGCGGTATGGCACGCATACCGGTATTTTCAAAAATTCTTTGCCGGGGAGGGATAAAGACCACGGCGGCATTGTATGGACCAGCAAGTATGACGATCAAACGTATGACGACGGCATTATACCCGAAGGCGTATTTGACAACGGGCAGACCATCAGGCAGGCAGACGGTACGGACGTAGACGTGAGCGGGATGACCTACCGCGAAGCATATGAAAAAGGGTATGTGGAGCCCACCCACCTGCCGCAGTTCAACTACCGCTATGGTTCCTTCTCCACTGCTGTGGGAGACTACTGGGTGGTAAAGAACTCGTGGGTGTCTCTCCGCCAGCTTGCGCTGAACTATACGTTGCCGCAGGCAGTGGCTGCCAAGCTGCACCTCACTAATCTGGGCGTAAGCATCATAGGCCGCGATCTGTTCTATCTCTACAATTCTTTACCCAATAATATCAACCCTGCTTCCAACAATTCCAACAGAACGAGCGTGAACAAGGAAGAAGGTTTTGTTCCACCCATGGTACGCTCTTTCGGGTTTACCATCAGGGCAGGGTTTTAATCAACGTTTAAATGATATTGTTATGAAGAAGCTAAGCCTGTACATACTCATTGCCGCGGTGGCCGGTGCATCCTGCAAAAAAGACTTTGCGGAGATCAATACAGACCCCAGCGTGGTAACTACGCCCGATATCAATTCCCTCTTTGCCTTCTCCCTTGAAAACATGGAGAGCTATCAGGGTACGGAATGGATATGGGAAAACCTGGAGCAACTGCTGCGTTTTTCCCAGCATCTTACTACAGACCCCTATGAGCTGTCTACCAACATCAACAGCCGTTACGGCGTGCTGTACAACAAGGTGCTGCCCAACCTGTTCGAGATCAGGGCGCAGGTAGAAACAAAAGCAGACAGGGAGCGCTACCGCAACATCAGGGCGGCTACCTACGTGGCGCAGGTGCTGCATGCCCTCAAGGTATCTGATATGAACGGTTCCATTCCTTACACCCAGGCTATACAAGGCAGAACAGAGGAGCAGTTCAAACCGGTGTACGATGATCAGAAAACACTGTACGATACCTGGCTGAAAGAACTGACCGATGCCGTAGACTCCCTCAGCGGTTCTCCCACCGGGCAGGTGAATTTTGGCGCATCTGATCTTTTTTACGCCAACAACTGGGAAAACTGGGCCAAACTGGCCAATACCCTCAAACTGCGCATAGCCGTGCGGTACGAAGGGCAAGACGCGAACGTGACCAAAAGGGTGTTCCAGGAAGTGATGGAAAGTGCCGCCGGACCTATAGACAGTGACAATGCCCAATTTGTGTATAATAAACCACAACACAACCCTATTGGCAATGACATCGATTACCGAAGCCCCCGCTTTGGCACCTCATCTATTATTAATTTCCTGAAAACCACTGCTGATCCCCGCCTGCAGATCTATTTCAGCCCTAACGACCTGGTAGGTTCCTTCAGGGATACGCTAACCAAATACGGTAGAACACTGCCTGCCTTCATCAACATCAATGACCCGCTGGTGGCGTTCCAGGGCGGCCCGGCAGACTGGACTACAGACCCCGGCACGGCCAGCTGGTACAAAACCACCTACGACGCGGGCGGTAACAATAAATGGCGCCTCATCGGCAACATCAACAAAAGGTTCTTTGCGCCGCGCTACGGCATCTACAGCACCAGCGACGGGCGCATGTTGGATTACATGGCCACCTGGGCCGAAACCTGCTTCTATATTGCCGAGCTTATCCAGAAGGGGCATGGGGCCGGTTTTGATACCAAAGGCAATGCAGAGTACTGGTACAACAGGGGCATTACCGCTTCCCTCCAGACCATGAATAAAATTGCCGTGGCCGCCTTGTCTACTACCGGTTTCACCGGCAACGGCGAAGCGGAAATACAGGCCTACCGCAATCATCCGAACGTAAAACTCAATGGCGTGAACAACCTGGAACGCATTTACGTCCAGGAGTACCTGAATTTTTACCGCCAGCCTAACGAGGCTTTCGTGTTTGTAAGAAGAACAGGCTACCCGAAAAACAATTCAACGTATTATCCCCGCAATGCATGGAACGAGCCTATTCCGCGGCGCTACCCGCTGGAAGAACCGCCCCTGGGCACCAATAATGAAAACTGGCAGAACGCCCAGCAGGAGCAGGGCTTTACCCCTGGAGACAGGGGCGTGCCGGCGCTTAGTACACAACGGCTGTGGTTCGACAAGAACAGTCCAGATTTCGGGAAAGGAAACTGACAGACATGGGAGCTGTTTGTTAACCTGGAATTTGGTTGAAATACAGCATACCGGGCGCCTTGATAGAGAGGCGCCTTTTTTTATGGGCATACTCCCCGTGGCCGGGTTTTTGTGTAACGCCTGTTATGAAACAACCATTACCGCTAAAAAAATGGTGGGGGCTGTTCAAATGCGCCGCAAGTGATTTTATGGATGACAAGGTGCTGAAGCTGAGCGCATCCCTCGCGTATTCTACCGTGTTTTCCATAGCGCCCATGCTTATTATTGTGCTGTTTTTCAGTGACATTTTCCTGGGCAGGGAAGCGCTGGAAGGTGATCTGTATGGTCAGCTCCGCGGCCTGATGGGACCTGCCGCCGCCCAGCAGGTGCAGGAAATTGTCAAGAACTCCACGCTTTCCCGTGACTTTGGCTGGTCTACCCTTATCGGTTTTGCCACGCTGATCATTGGCGCCACCGGCGTGTTTACCGAAATACAGGATTCCATTAATCTCATATGGCGCCTGAAAACAAAACCTAAAAAGGGCAAGGGCATTCTCAAAATTGTGTTGACCCGCCTGCTGTCTTTTTCCATGGTGATCAGTTTAGGTTTTGTAATGGTGGTATCCCTGGTGGTGCATGGTATTATTGAAGTGCTGATCAGCCGCCTCATGGCCTACTTCCCGGATATGGCGGTGGTAGCCGTGTACATCATCAACCTGCTGATCACTTTTGCGGCCATTACCGCTTTGTTTGCAGTTGTATTCAAGGTGCTACCGGATGCGCGGGTAAAATGGCGTCATGTGTGGGTAGGCTCACTCACTACCGCCGTATTGTTTATGATCGGAAAGGCCGCTATTGGTTTTTACCTGGGCAACAGTAACATCAGCAGCACCTATGGTGCAGCCGGTTCCATTGTGATCCTGCTGGTATGGGTGTATTACTCCGCCGCTATCCTGTACTTTGGCGCGGAGTTCACGCGGCAGTACGTGCAGCACAAGGGTGCGCGTATTTACCCGAATGATTATGCGGTGTGGGTGGAGCAGGTGGAAATGGAATCAAAAGGGAATTTGCCGGAGAAGTCCAATAATATCACCTAAACCACCTGGATGCCCAGGTCAATGTAGGGCTGCAGGGCTTCATCTTCGGGCTTGTCTGTAATGATCGTATCTATACCGGTGATCTCGCATACTTTAAACGGCTCCGCAGTACCCATTTTATCGCTGGTGCCGAGCGCCACCACGCGGTTGGCAGATTCCACCATGGCGGATTTTACTTCTGCTTCTTCCAGGTCAAGGCCGGTTACGCCTACAATGGGGTGCAAGCTGCATATCCCCAGGAAACAAAGGTCTGCCCGCACCCGGCGTATCATGCGGATAGTGTCAAGGCCGCTGGCTACCTGCGAATCTTTGAAAATTCTGCCGCCCGTAAAGATCACTTCCACGCCCGGGTGCTCCATCAACTGGGCCACAATGGGCACGCTGTTGGTGATAACAGTGAGTTGCAGGCCAGGGGGAAAGAGCTTTACCAGCATAAGGGTGGAAGTACCCCCGTCCAGTATGATGGTTTGCCCGTTTTTCAGCAGTGACAACGCCTTTTGCGCCATCAGCTGTTTATCCCGCTCATGCAGCAATATCCGCTCCTTGAAAGAATAGGGGTTGGGAGAGTGGGGAATGGCCCCGCCCCGCACCTTGATCAGCAGCCCGTCTTGCGCCAGCGATTCCAGGTCGCGCCGTACGGTGTCTTCAGACACCTGCAGGTCGGTGCTCAACTCTGTTTGCAGCACTTTCTGGTCGGCTTTCAGCTTCTTCAGAATGTATTCCAGGCGCTCTTCTCTTAACATGGCTTGCGGTTTTATGCAATATTATGTAAAATATTGCCATTTTCATAACGTTAGGTTAACAAATATTGCATAACTTTGCATCAAATAGCAGAATATGGCAAAAAAGAGAATTGCAATAGACATGGATGGTGTGATGGCTGACCTCAACCAGCATTACATAGACTGGTATTATGAACGTACTGGCGAGCGCGTTACCAAGGAGCAACTGATGGGCCTTCCCGAAACCACGGGTTTCCCCCAGGAGGGTATTGTATACAAGTTCCTGCACACGCCCGGGTTTTTCCGCACCGCACCGGTAATGCCCGGCGCCCAGGAGGTGATCCTGAAGCTGATGGAAAACTATGAAGTGTTCATTGTGTCTGCCGCCGTGGAGTTCCCGCAATCTCTCTCCGAAAAGCTGGAATGGCTGAAGGAGCATTTCCCCTACATCAGCTGGAAGAACATCGTGTTCTGCGGCCTCAAAACCATTGTGCAGGCAGATTATATGATTGACGATTACGACAAGAACCTCCGGTATTTCGAAGGGGAACGCCTGCTGTTCACCGCCCCGCATAACATCAATTACCAGGACTACAACCGCTATGATAGCTGGGAGGAGATAGCGCGGTTTTTCGCCATGCAGGAGGCGGAGGCAGAAGTGGAAGAATAAACAGACCGTTGAGTCCGTTCCCTGCGCGGCCCTTCCCCGGCAAAAAAGGCATCAGCAACCTCATCCCTTTACGATATCGCTTTTATCATTTATCAACGGATAACCTGTTCTGCACAAAAGCCTGCTGCTTTTTCCGGGACAGCTTATCCGTTTTGATAGCATGCGCTTTCTGTTTCTCTACTATCCTGAACCAGTAATCCGCAGGCAGAATATTGCCGGAGTGAATTTCCAGCCTGAAATAAATATACTCCGGTGGCTCCCGTTTATCATTGACAAGGTGGCTCAACAGGGAAGGATCAATTGTGATCTCCCCGGCAAACGTTTTCCGCCTCATGCCCAGTACTTTCAGGTATTCCTTCAGGAAATAACCCAGGCTGTATTGCGGCTTGTAGGATTCCGCCTTGATGTAGTCTGCCATTTTCATTCTCAGGCGAAACAATTGGAGTGCCTGTTTGTCTTCTACGGCAAAAGACGCCGCGCTCTTCCGGCGGGCTGCGGCCAGTTCCTCCGCTGCCGCCTTCCGTTCCTCCGGCGTTAAGACTTCAGGAAACACGTACGCCTCTGCCAACTCCTCCGGTGTGTTGGTTTTCAACAGTTCCTCAACGGTGTATTTTTTATGTTTTGCACTCATAGATCGTATTTTAAAAGAAGGTTTTTCAATGTCCCTTTCTCCACGTATAGCTGCCGGCCCGCATCCTGCATGCCGTATTTTTGCATGTAATGCTCCTTTAACACGGTTTTGGGCGTAAGGGAAACCGCCGCATCCAGCTCGTATAGCCCCAAAGCCTCCCGGCATGCATAAGCCATCAGGCACCCGGCCACCCCCTCGTACATCTTCTCTTTCCCCTTGTTTTCACAAGACACCGCCAGTAATTGTATCTCCACCCGCTTTTCTTCCGGGTGGTCTGCCAGGGCCATCAGCCCCAGAAGCTCCCCCGTTTCTTCCAGCACCAGCTTGAACAACCGGCAACTGTTTCTCACCTGCTTCCAGTCAAAAAAGAACCGGCGACGGGTTATTCTCTTGAAATCGCCGGATACCACGGCCGTAATCAATACCTCTTTTTCCTGTTGGGTTAACACTTCCGTCACTATCATAAAGATATGCGATTTTGTTTACAGATTTTGTCAATAAATTGCCTTCCTTTCTTCTTCACAAAGCTATGTAATCTACTGTGCTTCACCTATTTATATCTCCAATACTTTTTCAGTGTTTACCATCACTTTTTCGGTTTTCCTGATATTTTCATTAACCCAAACCGCCCATCCGTTAATTCATCTCCCAAAACCGTTATTTTCTGCCGATCTTTAATTACAAAGCAGAGAAATGGTTAGAATATTCGGGTGGATTGCTGGAATGATAGCATGGGCCGGAACTTTCAGCGGAATGCCGTGCGCGGGACAAAGCGGGGACAGGGAACCGGCTGCAGTATGGGGAAATATTGGACCATTCACCTATGCAAAAGGAGCGGAGAGTATTTCAGGGGTCAGCGTGTCCCTGAAGGCTTTCCCGGGATACAACAGGTTAAGTGCCATTGCCCTGCAGCCCCAAGCATGGTGGATGTACATATTGGCGTTATTGCCCGTCCTCATCACACTGGCCATCGTATACATTGCCAGAAATAAGCTGAAACAGCGGCTGCAGCAGCAGGACGAGCAACTGGAACGGCAACGGGAACAGATTGCCCAGATGAACCTGATGCTCAAGCTCAAGATCCTTCAGGCAAGGATGAACCCGCATTTCCTGTTCAATTCCCTCAACGCGGTGCAGTATTTTATCAATGCCGATGATAAAAAAACGGCCCTGCAGTATGTGAGCCGCTTCTCCGCGTTCCTGCGGAAAATGATACAGCACGGAGATGATATTGCCATTTCCCTGCGCGATGAGGCTGACCTCATTAATGATTACCTGGTGCTGGAACAGGCCCGGTTCCCGGATAGGTTCACTTACGAAATAGACCTGCCGGAAGAACTTTGGCTGGAAGATATACCGCCCTTTTTAACCCATAGCCTGCTGGAAGACGCGCTTTACAAGGGAGTGCTGAATCTCGGAAAAGATGAGCCTGGAAAAATCACAGTGGCCCTCAGGGCACAGGAAAACGGATTGGTAGTGGAAGTGACAGATAACGGGATCAGCTTTACCCGCGCGGAAGAACCGGACGATAAACGGGATATGCTGAATAAACGTATTCAATTGTATAACCAGCAAAATATCAGGCAGATCAGCCTGGCGTACCGCACCGGCATCAGAGGAGAGAACGGCTGGTTGAACAAGGCGGTACTGACCATCACATAAATATTGATTAATATTGTTCTCACCTCAATTCCCATATATGAAATACAAGGCTTTAATTGTAGAAGATGAAGTGCTGAGCCGTGATTTCCTGTCAAACCTTATCCGGGAGTTCTGTCCCCAGCTGGAACTGGTGGGCGTAGCCACCAATGTAGACGAGGCTGTGGCCTTCATCAATACAAAATACCCCGCGCTTGTATTCATGGATATCGAAATGCAAACGGGTACCGGTTTTGACGTATTGCAAAAGGTCAACCACCATAACTTCCATGTTATTTTTACCACCGCTTTTGACCACTATGCTATTAAGGCCATCAAATTCAGCGCGGTAGATTACCTGCTGAAACCCATCAACCTGGAAGAGCTGGAACTGGCGGTAGCCAAAGCCATCAAACACATGGACGCGCGCCCGGAAGACAACCGGCTGGAACTGCTGCTGAAGAACCTTCGCAAAACGCCGGGAGAAGATTTTTCCATCAGCCTCTCTACTTCTGAAGGGGTGGATTTTATCCCGCTTTCCCACATCATCCGCCTGGAAGCCAAGGGCCCGTACACCATCTTTTACCTGCGGGACGGGCGGCAGATCATGGTCAGCAAAAATCTTAAGGAATACGAGCTGTGCCTCTCCGAGCATGGCTTTTTCAGGATACACAACTCCTACATGATCAACCTGAAAGACGTAAAGCGCTGGGTGAAAACGGACGGCGGCTACGCCGTAATGAGTGATGACGCGCTGGTGGCTATTTCTCCCAAAAAGAAAGATGAGTTTATGACGCTGATGACAAGGCGGATGGTGTAAGCTGCCGCAGTTCCTCCATTGCTTCTTCACAAATGGCCTGCACATGCAGGAATCGGTTCTCTTCAGAATCCCGGTGCTTTTCCATGTACAGCAGGTCTTCCCCGATGTGTTGCTGCAACCCGAAGAACCCGATAGACGTGCGCAGGGTATGGGCTATTTTATATATCGCCTCGCCGTCTTTGCGGGCCAGCGCCTTCTGCAGGGCGGCCAGGTCTTTGGGGGTTTGTTTCAGGAAGGTGCGCACCATTTCCCTGATGAAAGCGGTGTTGTTATGGGTCTGTTCCCGCAGAAAGGAAAGGTCTATCAGCCGCTGTTGCCGGCAGTTGGCAATGGCCTGCATCAACTCATGCTCCCGGAAGGGTTTGGGCAGGTAATCGTTCATGCCGGCAGCAATGCATTTTTCCCGCTCGCCGCTGAAGGCATGGGCGGTGATGGCAATAATAGGGGTGCTGAGCTGGAGGCTCTTGCGGATCTTGCCGGTAGTCAGGTAGCCGTCCATGCCTGGTATCTGCAGGTCCATCAGGATGAGGTCTACCTTGTTCTTTTTCAGGAAGGCGATGGCCTTGAGGCCATTATCTGCCACGCTTACCCTGAACCCGTTGTGCAGCAGCATGATGCGCGTCATTTTCTGGTTCAGCACATTGTCTTCCACCACCAGTATATGCAGGCCGTTGCCCCTAATGCTGACAGTTGGCTGTTGCCTGCCTTCCACAGGCGCTTCGGCTTTCAGGAAAGGAAGCCGTACGCTAAATTCCGTGCCTTTTTTCTCTTCACTTTTCAACGTAATGCTGCCGCCCTGCAGCTCCACCAGCTCACGGGTAATGGCCAGGCCCAGGCCAGTGCCGCCGTATTTGCGGGTAATGGCGGAATCTGCCTGTGTAAACCTTTCAAATATCACCTGTTGTTTGTCTGCCGCAATACCAATGCCGGTATCGGATATACGGAACAGCACCTGCACGCCCTGTGGGTTTTCCTGTTCTATTTCACAACGCACGGTGATCTTTCCCTTTTCAGTGAACTTGATGGCGTTGCCGATGATGTTGAGCAGTATCTGTGTAAGGCGAACGCTGTCTCCCAGCAGGGATTGGTTCAATGCCCTGTCTACGCTGGAAATGTATTGCAGTTTTTTATGCCCCAGGCGGGAGGCCAGCATCAGCTCTATGGATTGCAGCAGGTCTGGCAGGTGGATGGGAACGGATTCAAAGCTGATCTTCCGCGCGTCCAGCTTGCTGAGGTCCATAATATCGTTGATGGTGGAAAGCAGGTTGCTGCCGGAGGTGTAGATGGCCGCCAGGTAATCATGCTGCATATTGTCCAGCTTCGTTTTCTTCAGCAGGTCCGTATACCCCAGTATGGCGCTGAGCGGCGTTCTCAGCTCATGGCTCATGTTGGCCACAAAATCAGATTTGGCGCGGGAGGATTCTTCCGCCAGTAGCCGCGCCTTTTCCATCTGCTCTTCTACGGTTTTACGCAAAAAGAAAGTAGGTATTTCCGGTGGCGTTTTTTTGATATGGCGTTTGCGGTGCGTCTTCGCAAACTGCTGGATGTGTTCCTCTATCCGGTGGGGAGGAGACATCACGAACGTACACTGGCTGTGCCCCTGCGCCCTGCAGCTTACTTCCACAGCGGTGAGGGGCACGCCGAAACTCTCTTCGCACCAGCCGGAGGAGTACCCTCCGTTCATAATACATACGGGGCTTTTGGATTGTACGCCGGCCCGTATCCAGGCGTCTGCTTCAAAGGAAAAAGGATGATGGTAGAACAAACAAAAATTTTCATCTGGGGAGGGGTTGCTTTCCGGCAGGATGTCTACATACGCCCAGCCGGTATAGGCAAAATGCACCGGGCCTGCAGACAGCTTTGACAGCGGCGTGCTGAGGTTCATCTTTGCATGGAAAGCCTTGGCGTCATTGAGGCCCAGGGCGTGGGAAATATCGAACAAAAAATTTCTGCCAATGGTGAAGGCCTCTCCTTCCCCGCGGTCCGCATACAGTTTCAGGATGCTGTCCAGGAAGTCCTTGGACAGGGCAGAAGCCCTTATCAGCACATACCTTTCGTCATTGATCTCGATGGCGGCCTTGGAAGGGTCCCACTTGAAATCGGAAAAGTACTTTCTTACGTTTTCTTCCGCCTTGCGGAACAGCGGCTGCATTTCTGCGGGTACTTTTACGGAGGCGCCGCCGTTCTGCGGCCGCTGACTTTTCTTTTTCGCGGCGGCGCGGGCGGCTTTACGTAAAGCCACGTTCTCCGCCTCCAGCGCTTTTATCTTTTCTTCCAGGTTGGATATGATACCAGGTTTTCGCATATGTTATTGGATGATGTCTGCCGTCCGGTAAACAGGTATTGGGGTTACCGGCGTCTTCGGGACCGCTCTCTGCAGCAAAATACGATAATCTTTCGGGTTAATAGGCTTGAAAAATTCATACGGCCACCACCTGGTAGCGGTAACGGGCAGGCCCATATCCCGCATCAGCTGGTCAAGGTGCATGAAGTTGAACGGCGCCACGCAGGTACCGCTGAACTCCGCCGCTATAGGCCTTCCGCTACGCCGCCATTCCGCCATGTATTGGATGTCTTGCTGCATGGCTGCCTGCGGCGGCAGGTGCAGCGTGCCCTCTACATAACGCACAAGCCAGTTTGTGGCTATTTCGGACGTGAGCGTGGTGAACAGGCTGGAATTGAAACCCACAAAGCCCAGTTGCGGTACCTGCGGGTGAATGATGTTGCGGAAAAGGCGGTAGCCGCCATCCCGGCCCGTCAGCACTTCGCGGTAGGTGCTTTCCAGGAAGGGCAGGCTCTGGGTAAAGCCGGTGCCGCAAACGATCACGTCTGGCTGCAGCACTTGCCCGTTGGTGAGGTATACATTGGGCCCGTCTATCAGCTCTATTTCAGTTTGCTGCGCTTTGATGAGGCCACTGTGTACTTTTTCGTAGAACCCTTCCGGCGCCACGCCGAGGCTGCAGCTGATCTGGTCTTCAATGCGGTGCTGCGGTACCATGCCGCAGGCATTCAGCCTGAACTGTTTTTTGAGCAACAGCTCCAGCCCGCGCCATTGCGCCCATACTATGGGGCGGCCGGCGGTGTGGAGAAATTTCTGGAAAGCGGTTTTATGAGGTGCATCAAAGAACGCTTCTGAAAAACGGGAAAACAGCAGGTACCGCATGTTGATGAGGTTGCCGAAGAAGCGGGGCACTTTCCACTGCGCCTTGCGGTATAGCAGGTGGCACTCTCCCGCGAGGCCGGCGGCCAGGGTGGCAACGTCTGTAGCAGACTTGGCAAAGCCGACCACCGCTACGGAGCGTTGCTGCAGCAGCGCGGGGTCATTTACCTGGCTGGAGTGAACAATGCGGCCGGTGAAGGTTTCCATGCCTTTGAAAGCGGGTATGTGCGCTTTGTGAAAGGTGCCGGTGCAAACCGCTACAAAGTGGAACCGCAGGCTTTCTGTAAGGTCAAGGGCTTCGTCATATACTTCCATCTGCCATTCTTCATTCCGGTATTCCAGGTGTGTAACGGTGGTACGGAAGCGGATGTGAGGGGTAACGCCGAAGTGTTCCGCATAGCTCTCCAGGTATCGCTGCACCTGGGCCCCGCTGGGCCACTGCGGGTAGGTAGCAGGCATAGGGAAATCCGAGAAAGCATATTCGTCCCGGGTGGTTTGGGTGGCTACGCCCAGGTAAGAGCGGCTGCTTTCCCAAACGCCGCCGATGGCCTTTGCCTTTTCAATAATGGTAACGCTGTAACCTTGCTGAAGGAAGGCCTTTGCCGTAGCCAGGCCGCTGAGGCCGGCGCCGATGATACCGATGTGTTTCATGTGTGTTGGGGTTTTGATGGAACGAAATTAATGACACACCGGCAGCACAAAAGCGGGAGTTAATGTATGCGGCGTTTGGGTTAATGAAATGCCCCGCGCCGTATCCGTTAACCGGTTTACAGTTCCCGTTAATTCAGCTTTCGCTCCTTTCCCGCTTCTGCCCAACTTTACGCCTGTTAACGCAAATCATTCATCTTAAAACCAGACCCCAAAATGAAACTGACGAACGAACCGCTGGCCTATCTCCGGCAGATCATCAAAAACGGCGGCCCCGAAGTACCGCAGTACGAAACGCTAAACCGCGTATTTGAGACCATTTCCGCAGCATTTAGAGCAGGCAATATTTCCGCGGAGGAACTGGACGCGCTGCAACACGGCTTTGGCGGCCACACGATGGATAGTACCATACTGGGCCATGTAAGGGCCAAGCCTTTCGGTTACGCCGGAGACTTCCTCATCATAGACAAAATTTACCGGGAACATGTATCCGCAGACGCGCGTTTCGAAAAGTGGGACAGCTTCTGGCATGGCCAGCCTGCCTGCAGGGCGGTGCGTAACCGGAAAGATTATTTTATCCGCACCATTACGCAGGCGTTAAAACAGCGGCCTTCCCTGCAACTCCTGAACGTGGCCAGCGGCCCCGCCAGGGACCTGGCGGAAGTATACGCGGCCATAGACCCGCAGCGCCTGCGCACTGTATGTGTGGAAGCAGATCAGCATGCCATTAATTACGCAAGGGAATTGAACGAGGCCCATGCTGCGCAGGTGGAATTTGTACACCAGAACATTTTCCGCTACAGCACCGCCGAACAGCATGATATTGTGTGGAGCGCAGGCCTGTTCGATTATTTTGACGATCATATATTTATTAAGCTGCTGCGCCGCTTCATGGCCTGGACAAAACCCGGCGGCGAAGTGATCATCGGCAACTTCAGCGATCAGAACCCCACGCAGAATTTCATGGAACTGATGGGCGAGTGGTACCTGCACCACCGCTCCGCGGCCGCACTGACAGACATGGCCTTACAGGCCGGCGCCCGGCGCAGTGCCATCCATGTGGGCAGCGAAGCGGAGGGCGTGAATTTGTTCCTGCATATAAGGGTATAACCCGGGCGTACCTGCAAACTGCGGGGCTGCTAATGCAGCCTCGCAGTTTGCATAGCAAATTCCTCACACCGCCTCAAAAAATGCTTTCAATTCCCCTACCCAGGCCTCCGGCACTTCCAGCGCCGCAAAGTGCCCGCCCTTAGGCATTTTGGTGAAGCGTTGCACGTTCACCCAGCGCTCCGCCCATTCACGCGGTATGGGCGCTTCACCGGGAAAGCTGGCAACACCGGTAGGTACGGCAACGCGTTTGTAAGATTGCGGCAGGCCGCCCGAAGTATAAATGGCGCGGGTATTTTCCAGGTAGGTGCGCATGCTGCTGTTGATGGTTTCCGTTACCCAGTAGATCATGATGTTGGTGATCAGCTCGTCTTTGGTAACGGCGCTTTCAATGTTGCCGCCGTTATCCGTCCAGGCATTGAATTTTTCCAGTATCCAGGAAGCAAGGCCCGCCGGGGAGTCATTCAGGCCAAACGCCACCGTTTGCGGTTTGGTGGAATGCATCATGTTGTAAGCGCCTTCCGTATACCACCAATGCTGCAGGAACTGGCCGAACTCCTGTTCCGGCGCAGACATCTGTGACCAGTCTTCCTGGCCGGTGCCGTACCCCACGTCTGTCAGGTGAATGGCTTTGACCGCTCCGGGATAGATGTTGGCCATGGACTTGGCAATGCCTGTGCCGAGGTCTCCGCCGGCTACGTAGTAGGTGTCATAACCCAGCACGTCCGTCATCAGTTTGGCGAAAATACCGGCCGTGCGGTCATGGTCACAGGCAACATGGTCGGAAAAGCCGAAACCCGGTATGGAAGGGATCACCAGGTCATATTCCGTGAGCATGGGAATGACCTTGTAATACCGGTAAAAACTGTCTGGCCAGCCATGTACGAGCAGCAGGGGGTGGGGTTTTTGGCCGGTTCCCCTGATGTGGAGAAAGTGAATGTTGATGCCGTCTATACCTGCTTTAAACTGCGGGAACTGGTTGAGCGCCGCTTCATGCTTCCGCCAGTCGTATCCCGTGGCCCAGTACTGCACCAGCTCTTTTAAATAGTCGGGATTGGTGCCGTAATTCCAGCCGGCATTTTCGGGGGCGTCTGCCCAGCGGGTACGTTGCAGGCGTTGTTGCAGGTCTTCCAGCATTTGTTGGGGAACGTCAATTTTGAAGGGTGTTACTGTTTGCATATAGATCAGGTTTAAATGATACGGTAAAACTAACAGGTGTATATGACAACGGTGTGTCAGCAGGTTTTCCGCAAACGAAAAAAAGTGGAGGTATGGGGTAAACGGGCGGGGCCTTACAGCTCCCGGATCATGATATTCCTGAAATCGATGGGCTGCCCTTCGCTCTGCAGGGCAATAAAACCGGAAGAAAGCACCTTCCCGTCGGGTTTCTGCTGGGGATCAAAGTTGTTCACCACCGGCCCGCCGATCTGGGGTTTGGAATATTGCAGCACGGTATCGCCGTTAATAACATGGGTGATCAGTGAATCTCCGTATACGATCAGCTCGGCTTTTACCCATTCGTCCTTCCCGTATGTTTTTGAGCTGGAATTGATGCAGTGGCGGGTATCCAGCTTGCCCTTGTATACAATATGCGTGCCGGGGGAGCACATGTTGCCGGTGGGGCGGGGCTGCCCGTCTCCCAGGCCGGCCAGGAACTGCATTTCCACGGAAATGGGCCAGTCCTGCCCGGCAGGCATGGTGCGCGGGTCTTGGGAATGGTACATCACGCCGCTGTTGAGAATCGTGTAGGAGGGCGCGGTCTTTTCCCATTCGCCCGTGAACCGGTATTCCAGCTTCAGGTGGTAGGAAGAGAATGGCTGTTTGTAATAAAGATGTCCGAATTGCTCTTTAAAATCCCCGTACTGGTCATACCGCACCTTGATCATGCCGTCTTCCGCGCGGAAAGTGTTGCCAAAGTTATCTCCCACGGGGTGGCGGTGTATCTTTACGTACCAGTCGTTCAGGTCTTTGCCGTTGAACAGCGGTTTCCATTCCTGCGCTTTCATGCAGGCAGACGAGAGGAAGAGCAGCAGTAAGAGAGCGGATGATCTTGTCATAAATGGCAACGTGGCTTTGCTTAAAAATAGCAAAAATTATTTCTTTTTCTTTTTTCGTTTGGCGGCTTTCATGGCGGCTTCGTGCTGGTCTATGAGCAGCTGCCAGTTTTCGTTGGGCACTTCTTCCGAAAAGCTGATGGTTTCGCGGTAGTCGTCTTTATTGATCTTCATCACCTGTATGTCTTTGCCGAGGTACTGTTGTATCTGCCGGAGAACAGGTTTTTCCTCCTCGCTGCAGAAAGATACCGCTTGCCCTTTCTGTACCCCGCGGCCGGTGCGGCCTACGCGGTGCACGTAGTTTTCAGGGTCTTCCGGCAGGTCGTAGTTCACCACGTAGTCCACGTTCGGGATGTCTATGCCCCGGGCATTCACGTCTGTGGTAATGAGCACTTTCACGTCTCCTTTCCTGAACTCGTTCATCACGGCCAGCCGGTCTTGCTGTTCCTTGCCGCCGTGCATGATGAGCGTTTGGATGTTCACCCTTTCCATGGCTGCGGCTACCCGTTCCGCCCTTACCTTGGTACGTACAAATACCAGTATTTTCTTTTCCGGGAACTCCTTTACCAGCCGTTCCAGGAAAAAGCGTTTATCGTCCATTTCCACATATGCTACGGAGTGGCTCACATTTTTGGAAACGGGGTCTTCCGGGGAGATCTGTATGCGGATAGGGTTGCGAACAATGGAATACGCCAGGTCTTTGATCTCTTCATCTATGGTAGCGGAGAAGAAGAGGGTCTGGTGATGACGGGGCAGGCGTTTGATCACGTCCCGGATATCGCGGATGAAGCCGAGGTCCAGCATATGGTCCGCCTCGTCCAGGATGAGGGTCTGCACGTAGCTAAGGTCGAGATGGCCCTGGCTGATCAGGTCAAACATACGGCCGGGGGTGGCAATCAGCACATCCACGCCTTTTTCCAGCTTTTTGATCTGGGCCTCCTGTTCCACGCCGCCAAACAGGCCCATAATGTCTACCCGGGTATGTTTGCCCAGCTGTTTGAACACGTCTGATATCTGGATGGCCAGCTCGCGCGTGGGTACCATGACGAGGCACTTTACAGCGCCTTTGGAGCGGGAGCGGCTTTGCTGGTGCATGAGCTGCAGTATGGGAATGGCAAAGGCGGCGGTTTTGCCGGTGCCCGTTTGGGCAATGGCCAGCACGTCATCTCCTTTCAGAATGGAGGGAATGGCCTTGTATTGAATATCGGTGGGCCGTTTAAACCCAAGGTCTTCCAGGCTTCTCTTGATTTCCTCTGCAATACGGTATTGTTCAAATTTCATGCGCTACAGCTTGTGCTAAAGGGTACAAAGGTAGAGAAATGAACGTTATTGCGCGGATGGTTGGGAAATAACGCATACACAGGGGCTGGGGCTCAGTTTTTTCAGGAGAACGTCTTTAACTGTAAAGTGGTGTTTCTGCAGCTGCGCGGTAATGGCGTCCGCAAAGCCCTGGGCCACCTTCATGCTGTCTGTTGGAGGGGGCTGGTGAAAAACGTACAACACCCCGTTGGGCGCTAGGCAGCGGCGTATCAACGGCAGTTCCCTGCCGGGCCCTTTATGGAAGATGTTCACATTGAAGGCAAATACCTTATCAAACTGCCGTTCCGGGAGACCGGCCTCTTCCAGCGTGCCGGCAATAAAAGCCGCATTATTGGTCTCATTGCGTTTCATGGCCTTGTCTATCATGGTTTGGGAGATGTCTATGGCGGTAATAGACCCGCTTTTCAGCCCGGGGGCAATGAGAGAGACCGCTATGCCATGCCCGCAACCAATCTCCAGGATATGGTCTGCCGGATGTACATGCAGCATTTCCACTGCCCAGTTAAATCGCTCGTTCGCTTTCATACGGTCTTGTCATATTATCATTATGAATATATTATATAATTACGAAAATTCCAAACAGCCGGATGTGAGGGATTTGTGCGGTATGGGTGAAAATAAAAAAAGGCTGCCCTTAGAGCAGCCTTTGAATAATTGATGAAGCTATGTTAGTACCAACGGTCCGCGTGGGCCATTTCATAGTCCTGCTTATACCTTTCCGGAATTTTGTTGACCAGCATGCAGCTGGGCTCCAGGCTGGGGAAAATGTCTTCCAGCGTTCTCACTTCGTTCATGAATACACGGCGGTAGATATGGGAGCGCGTGAGCTTTTTGTAATCGTCTATGCCGGCGGCGCCCATCAGTTCCACAAAGGTTTTCACGGTGTCTTCGTGGTAATTGGCCACACGTTGTTTTTTGTCTTCCACCACCAGGCCAATGGTCAGGGCGGGGTCTTGCGTGGCAACGCCGGTGGGGCATTTGTTGGAGTTGCATTGCAGGGCCTGTATGCAACCCAGGGCCATCATCATGGCGCGGGCGCTGTTGCAGGCGTCTGCTCCCAGCGCTATGGCGCGCAGCAGGTGAAAGCCGGAGAGTATCTTGCCGGAGGCTATGATCTTGATATGGTGGCGGATGTTGAAGCCCACCAGCATATTGTGTACAAAGGCCAGCCCGTCCAGCAGGGGCGCGCCAACGTGGTTGGAAAATTCCTGCGGCGCCGCGCCGGTGCCGCCTTCGCCACCGTCTACCGTAATGAAGTCCGGGTAAATGTCCAGTTCTATCATGGCCTTGCAGATGCCTATGAACTCGCTTTTGCGGCCAATGCACAGTTTCATGCCTACCGGTTTGCCGCCGGAGAGCCCGCGCATCTGGTGCAGGAGCAGTATCAGTTCCCGGGGCGTGTTAAAGGCGCTATGGTAGGGCGGTGAATAAATGGTGGTGTTGGGCTTCACGTGCCGGATGGCCGCAATTTCGGGCGTGTTCTTTTTGGCGGGCAATATGCCGCCGTGGCCGGGTTTGGCGCCCTGTGAGAGCTTCAGCTCTATCATCCTGATCTGCGGGGCTGAAGAGGTTTGGGTAAACAGCTCCGGGGAGAAATTACCGTCATCGTCCCGGCAGCCGAAGTAGCCGGTGCCTACCTGCCAGATGATGTCTCCCTTATGTTTGAGGTGATAGGGGCTGATGCCGCCTTCCCCGGTATTATGTGCAAAGTTGCCGATCTTGGCGCCCGCGTTCAGCGCTTCAATGGCGTTGCTGCTCAGGGAGCCGAAGCTCATGGCTGATACGTTGAAGATGCTGGCGGAATAAGGTTGCTTGCAATCCTTGTTGCCGATGGTCACCCGCGGGTTATGGTCCAGCTTGTGAAAGTCTTTCGGGGAAATGGAATGGCTCATCCATTCATACCCTTCTTCATACACGTCCAGCTGGGTGCCAAAAGGCATGGTGTCCATTTCCTGTTTGGCGCGCTGGTAAATGGTAGACCGGTCTATCCGGTTAATGGGCCGGCCGTCTATGTCAGATTCCACAAAATACTGGTACATCTTGGGCCGCAGCGCTTCCATCCAGTAACGCATACGCCCGAAAACAGGGTAGGTGCGCATAATGGAATGGCGGGTCTGCATCATATCATTAATACCCATTACAAAGAGGGTCAGTACTACTGCCAGCAGTACATACCACCAGGGGCTTGCATAAAAGCCCAGCAAAGAACTGCCGATGATGCCAATAATTCCACTGATAATAAATCCTTTCCGCATGTTGGTCTCGTTTAAATCAACGGCAAATTTAGGGAATAAACCGTTACGGCTGAAATGGCTGAAATGCCCGCCCAAACCCGCTATTACCCGCAGAGGATTGAATGTTGTGATAGTATTTCCGGGTATTTATGAACAAAAGCCATGGAAAGCGGGCTTTTTATGGGAAACGTCTAATTTTCCCCGCTTTACGTTATATATAATACCTCCTGCATTTCCGGCGGGCACTTTCCGGTTGGTGCGCCGGCGTGAGCCCGGGAGCTGTTGCTGCGCAGGGCTACCCGTCCCCGCACAACAAATGCTGCATCTCTCACGTTATCCATAGTACCGACCCCGGCAAATTCTGTCGATAGTTAAAGCAGCAGCACCATAAGCATAACAACAGCATCATTCTTGTATCGCTTCACTGCGTGTATACGCATAAAACGGATGTTATGAGACATTTTAAACTGTTATGTTTGCTGGCAGCTATTGTTACCTGCATGCCCGCCTCTGCGCAAGACAGTACCGCAGCCATTCTCCCGGATAATGATATTGTGCTGGACCTTTTTGGCAGAAGCCGGGAAGACCTTTTCTGCAATTACCTCAAAGTATCACGCGGAGAACGGCCGCTGTTCCTGGAAGCGCTGAGCCAGTACGAGACGGAGAAAGACCCTTACATACAGGAAAGGATAGCCCTGCTGAAAGTGTACAACGAAAAATACACGTCGCTGGACGAGCCAATGATGAACTCTCTCACGAAGAACATCATCCGGAACGACAAGGAGTTCGTTGCCCTGCAAACCCGTTTTTACCGTCGTATGATCAAGCTCCTGGGCGGCAACCGCGCGGCCATGTTCTTCCAGTTGGATAATTACCTGGAACTCAGCACCCGCCTGTATATACAGGATGCGCTGCCTTTTATCAGGGAGCTGGAATCTGACCGTAAAATGGCGGTTGCCCGGCTCAAGACGAATATTCACTGACCGCTCCGGAAAATGATCTATCTTTAATGCCGGAAGCACCCGCCTCCCGCGGCTATTCCCACGCGGAAACGAAAGTTAGATCTATTATGCACCGGAAGAACATTCATGTTATCTGTATTCTTTTGATCGGTTTGTTTATCATTACTTCTTGTGAAAAGGAAGAAAGGACCAGTAAAATGGCAGGCATCCTGGAATTTGACATTCCCGGGCTGGGGCTGGATCAGCCTTTTGTGGTCAACCAGCTTGCACGCACGGTTTATAACAGTCCGGACAGTATACATTATGCTACAGACATCCGCGCCCTCAAAGCCACTTTCGGGCTAACGCCCGGCTCCGTGTTGAAAGTAGGGGACTCCGTACAGGTAAGCGGCGTTACCGTCAATGATTTCCGCAACCCCATTACCTATACGGTAGTGGCGGAAGATGGCAAAACAGTACGGAATTACACCGTCAGGGTGATCAAGACGCTTGACCCCAAGGCCGTATCCTGGCAGAAAATGACCGGCCCTGGTTTTGGCCGCTTTCTGGATGCAACGGCCACCGTGTTCGGTACCGCTATCTATACCGCCGCCTTCACCCCGGCTGTGAACACTACCCCTGCCAGCTTCGGCATGTATTACACCAACAACGGCGCCACCTGGATACGGGTAAAGGCGGCAGACAATAAAAAAGATTCTCTTCCGCTGGCCGCGCACGGCCGCATGGCTACCTTCCAGAATAAGCTCTGGTTGCTGGGCGGCCTTACCAAAGACGCCGTGTTGAACAAGATATGGAGCTCTGAAGATGGCACCAGCTGGACGGTATCTGAAGCCACAGATCCCGCCGCAAGGTGGAGCCCACGGGAACGCCTCAACGCCGTAGTGTTCCAGGATAAGCTCTGGGTAATAGGCGGCAGCCTGTTGCCGGCCGGCGGCAATCCTTCCTTGAACGGTACCGCACTCAATGACGTGTGGAATACCGCGGATGGCGTTACCTGGACGAAGGTGACCGCTGCCGCCACTTTCCCTCCGCGTTCCAACCCAGCAGTATTTGTGTATAAAGACCGGATATGGCTCACCGGCGGTATTGACAACAACCAGCAATACCTCAACGATGTGTGGAATACGGCAGATGGCGTTACCTGGACCAAGGTAGCCGCCCAAACCCCGCCGCCCGCGCGCAACGGCCACAAAGTGCTGGTGAATAAGGCCCAGTTGCTGCTCATTGGCGGCGCGGACAACAGCGCCACGTACAACGACCTCTGGGTGTCTGCAGACGATGGGCTGAACTGGGCAAAGATCACTGACCCTGAAGATTCCCGTGCGCTGCCCGCAGACTTTCCCCAAAGAGCATACTTTGATGCCTTTACCAGCAACAAGGTGATCTGGATATTGGGCGGGCAGAACGATGGCGCCGGTGTGCAGGAGGTCTGGAGGGGACAAATGAACTAAGCGGGATGTTATTCCCGGTAAACCAAACGGTCATGCAGGAAAAACTGAAGCAGGAACTGCAGGCGGAACTCAACGCCATACTTGATTTCTGGCTGCGGTACAGTATTGATGAGAAGTTTGGGGGCTTTTACGGAAAGCTCTTTAACAACAACGCTCCTGATCCCTTTGCTATTAAGGGCGCCGTGCTGAACGCCGGTATTCTGCGGGCCTTTGCCGCGGGCTACAGCGCCACGCAGCATCCGCCATACCTGCAAGCGGCCCACCGCGCCTTTTCCTATATGGTGGAATATTTCCTGGATAATGAATATGGCGGCGTAGTGTGGAGTGTAGACTACACCGGCAACCCCGTGGAGACCAAAAAGCAGGTGTACGCCATTGCCCGCGTTATAGATGCCTTTGCGGAATATTACAAGATCACGCAGCACAAGGTAGCGCTAGACAGGGCTATTGGCCTCTACAGCCTGGTGCAACTGTATAGTTATGATTGTGTGAACGGCGGTTATGTGCAGGCTTTCAGCAGGGACTGGAAAGATATCCGGGACCTGCGCATGTTCACCCGGGATGCCAACGAGAAAAAATCTGCCGGTACGCATCTCCAACTGCTGGAAGCATACGTTAATCTTTATGCCATATGGCCGGACGAAGGCCTGAAAACCCATATCCACGACCTGCTGGTAGTTTTCTACGACAAGATCATCGATAAAACATCCGCCCACCTGCAATTGTTTTTCGAGAACGACTGGAAGCTGAAGAGTACGCATATTTCTTATGGGTACGATATGGCGGCCAGCTGGCTGCTGCCCGCCGCCGCCGAGGCCACTGGTGATGAGGCCATGCTGGAGAAGCTGCGCCCGCTGGCGTTGCAAATGGCAGAAGCCGGCAGGGAAGGGCAGGATGCGGACGGCGGTTTCTGGAACGAGTTTGCGCCCGAACATAAACACCTGGTACCGGAAAAGCTCTGGTGGCCGCAGGCCGAAGGCATCATTGCCTTCATCAACGCCTGGCAGCTCAGTAACAACCCCGCTTACCTGCAATACGCGCAGGATTGCTGGCAGTTTGTATGCAGTTACCTGCAAGATAAAAAAGGCGGAGAATGGTTCTGGGGCGTACGAAAAGACAATACCCTGATGGACGAAGAAAAGATAGGGCTCTGGAAAAGCCCCTTCCATCACAGCCGTGCCTGCCTGGAAGCCATGAAACGATTGTAGTACGATGCGGCCGCAAGGTCAAAGTATCCCGTGCTGCTTGGCAAAGTTCAGCAAGCCCGCCGTATTCTTCAGTTCCAGCTTGCGCAAAATATTCTTGCGGTGCGTGTTCACCGTCAGCTCCGAAATAGACAACTGGTTGCCGATCTCTTTACTGGTCAGCTCGCTGCCCACCATTTTGATGATCTCCACTTCGCGTTTGGTGAGGTGGTATTTTTTCATGAACTCGTCAAGAAAGTAAGCGGGTAGCGGCACGGAAGAAGGTGTCAGTTCCTCGAAATAAGGCTGCCCCGCAAGAATGCCTTGTATGGCCCCCTGCAGTGCGGCGGCAGACGCATTTTTCAGCATGTACCCGTCTGCGCCCAGTTTCTTTACTTCCGCCAGCAGCTGCGGCTGGTTATAGTTGGTAAGCACCAGTATCTTAAGATGCGGAAATTCTCTTTTCATAATGCCGAGGGCGCGGATACCGTCTATCTGCGGCATGTTCAGATCCAGCAGCACCAGGTCTACCCGTGTTTCCGCCAGCCGGGCCAGCAGGGCGCGGCCATTGTTCACGGGTTCCAGTATTTCCCAGTCGGGGTTTTGCTGCAGCACAACTATGAGGCCGTCTGTCAGTAACTGGTGGTCGTCTGCAATGAGTAAGCGGGTAAGCATAATTCAGTTTACGGTTTTACAGGTAATGGTAGTTCAATGTTCACGAGCATGCCGTTGCCCGGTGAGCTGTCTATGTTCATGATGCCTTCCAGGTAGGCCACCTTGGCGCTGATGCTGCGCAGGAAACCCGCACCGTCAGGCGGCAGGTGCATGCCTTTGCCATTGTCTTCCGCCAGCAGGGTGCAGCTGTCTTCCAGCTCCACCAGCTGTAGCAGTACATTGCCCGCGCCGGCATGTTTCAGTATGTTCTGCAGCAGTTCCTGCACAATGCGGTATAACGTATGCAAAAAGTTGGGCGGGAACTCTTTCTCTTTTGAGAAGCCGATAATGACCAGCTCTATGTGAATTTTGCCGGAGGCATTGGCCAACTGCACCATGTCTTCAATAGCATGCCGCAGCCCGTATTTTTCCATGGCCACGGGGGTGAGCTGGTGGCTGATGTTGCGCACGGTGCTGCTGATGTCTTTCAGCAGCAGGGCGGCCTGCGCCGTTTTACCGGCGTTCACCTGCAGGGAGGTGAGAGACAGCATAGCGCCAATTTCATCGTGCAGGCGGTCTGCGAGGGCCTTCCTTTCTTTTTCTTCCACCGTTACAATGGTGTCTGTCAGTTCCTTTTGCTGGCGCGCCAGTTGCAGTAGCGCGGTCTCTTTTTCTCTGCGGTAGCTGTTGAAGCGGGCGGCCAGGCCAAAGGTGATGATGATCATTTCCAGTACTACGCCCAGGAACACGCCGTAGTGGGCCACAAATTCCGGCAGCTTCACCCGGCCCAGGTGGTACAGATTTTCCAATACCACAAAAACGATGAATACCCCTGTAGCCAGCAGGTAAATAAGGGCTGCGCTGTTTTTATGCCGTACCTCCCGCACCAGCAGCCAGCCCATGAAACCCACTACCAGCAACGAAAAAACGGGTAGTGCCTGCTGGATGAGCAGGCTGGCCTGTACAAAGTCGGTATACGGCACCGGCCAGAGGATGAGCACGGCAAAGAGCAGCCATACGGCCTGGAAAACCCTGATAGGCCAGGTTTTCCGTATGCCCAGGTAGGCAATGAGGAACTGCAGGGTGAGCGTAAGGGTCAGCACCACGAACAAGGCGCGGGCACGGCTGGCAAAGAAAACGGAATCAGGCCAGAGGTAATGGAAGCCCAGGCCCTTGTTGCTCCATATCCACAGCAGCACGGCGGCAACGTAGAGCGCATACCAGCCGTATACCCCGTCGCGCGTGGTAAGGTAGAGGAAAATACCGAAGAGGATGATGAGCACAATAACGCCTGTAAAAATGCCATTCACCAGCGTTTCCGTTACCTGCTGCCGCTGCAGCGCGTCACGGGTACGCAGGAAGAGCGGGGCCTGCAGGGACTCATGGTGCTTGTCTGCTTTCAGCAGGTACAGCGGCGCGCGGGCCGCCAGTGGAAAAGCAAAGGTATTATAGCGCAGCGGGCGCTGGGCAAAAGGATGGAAATCTCCCGTAACATACAACAGGGCCGCGGTATCTGTTACCGCGTAAAACTCCAGGTGGTTAATGTGCGCATTGTCTGCCACCAGGTACCATTCTCCCGCTGGCGGTGGCTGCGTCAGCGCCACCCAGAAAACAGACTTCGTAAAACCGGGATTAAGGTAAGCGGAGGGCAGGGGCCTGAACTGGCCGGCTTTGTACGCCGCATGCACGGCCCCGGCCTGCATGGTGCGGCTGGTATCTTCAAACACCCCGAACACGGGTAGCTGTGCGGCCGCCATCAGGCGTAACAGCAACAGGCAGGTTAGTAAAAGCGCTCTCTGCATGTGGGCATGGGATAAGACAGCCAGCAAGATAAGAAAAAATTACCGCCCTCTTCTCCACCCGAAAAACCATACCCAGGCTATGAACACCAGCTGCATGGGCACGCGCAGCCACAGGTATTCAGGGCCGGGGCCACCGGTAGTGGCGGTCTGGTAGTTGATGTGATGCAGCGCCGCGTAAATATTGGCGGGCAACACCAGTATAAAAAAAATGATCAGCAGCAGGGCGGCCGTACGGCGGTAATGCTGAAAGAGCAGGCCTATGCCGCCGGCAATTTCCAGCAGGCCGGTGATGAACACCAGCCCTTTTTTGAAAGGAATGAAAGACGGCATCATCATTTCCATGCCGGCCGGGTAAAGAAAATGGCCCAGTGCCGCAAAACATAACATGGCGCACATGGCAATGCAACCGCTGAGATAAGGGTTCCATACCCTGGTGATCAGTTTTAACGCCACCAGGGCTATGCCAAATGTAACGAGCAATACCAGCAGCACTATCATTCCGTAAAACAGTTTTATGTTGTTGAAATACCATGCCGGATGCACCAGCGCCGTAAAAGTACCCCATATTTTGGCAATGTCAGTTACCTGCTGTATTTTTATATGTAGAACATATCTACATACATAAATCCACCCCTTATGAAGAACACTATTCTACTGGCTGCCTGGCTGATGCACCTGGCCTGCAGCAAATCCCCGCAGGAAAGTGCCGCCACGTTACCGCCAGCCCTGGCCGCGGCTAATGTACAGGCCGCCGCCTCACCGGTGCATACCAGCCTTTTGCTGTTCAACGGCGGCAATGAAAGCATTTACCATTCTTTCCGCATCCCTTCCATCGTCAAAACCAAGAACGGCACCCTCATTGCCTTTGCGGAAGGCCGCCGCTGGAGCCCCAGTGACTGGGGAGACATAAACATCGTGTTCAAACGCTCTACCAACAACGGCGCCACCTGGTCTGCCCTCGGAGAAGTGGCCGCAGCCGGTAACGGCACCTGGGGCAACCCCACAGCGGTGTACGACTGGCACCAGGGCACCAACGGCAGGGTATGGCTGTTCATGTCCTGGAACGATGGTACCAAAGCCGCTTGGGCAGACATACAGGCCTGGGGAGACCGGCGGGTGTTTTCCGCTTATAGTGACGATCATGGCGCTACCTGGTCAACCCCGCAAGACATGAGCGCCACCTTGCTACCGCCTTCCTACACCTGGGATGCCATGGGCCCCGGCATCGGCATACAAACCGTGACCGGTACGCCCGGCCGCCTCATCATACCCGCGTACGGCAGAAATATCTACAGCGACGATCATGGGCAAACCTGGCACTACCAGCTCATCCCCGGCGGTACAGACGAAGGCACTATTGTAGAACGGATGGACGGCTCTCTGCTCCGGAACGACCGCCCCGGCACCACGCTCTGGAACGCCGCCAAGCGGCGCCGCAAGTCGGTAGGCACCATAGCCGGCGGCTTTGCAGCATGGACGGTAGACAATACCCTGAACGACCCGAAGTGCGAAGGCTCCATGATCCGTTATAATACAGACACGCCGCACCGCATTATTTTCCTCAATCCTAACACTACAGACAAACGCTGCAACATGACCGTGCGCATCAGCTACGATGACGGCGCCACCTGGGCCAAAAGCAGGCAGATCTATAACTGGAACACCTGCGATTATGCGGCCATCACCATCGCAAAGGGCGGTTATTCCAGCATGATCAAAACGGCAGATTACTGCGTGGGCGCGCTCATAGAGATCAATGAAGACGTGCATGCCAGCAGCACCAGCAACAAATCAATAGAGTTTCACAAATTCAACCTTCCCTGGATATTAAACGGCACAACAGAACCATGATCCCATTACGCGCCCGCGAAATACGCGGTAACTGGGCTACATTGATATTGCCCGTGAACGAAGACGAAAGTATTGACCTTACAAGACTGGCGGAGGAAATAGACCAGTTGATCGTTATGCGGGTAGACGGTATTTACTCCAACGGCACCGCCGGTGAGTTTTACAACCAGACAGAACAGGAGTTTGACGCAGTGAACGCGCTGCTCGCGGAAAAATGCAACAAGGCGGGCATGCCCTTCCAGGTAGGCTGCAGCCATATGAGCCCGCAGGTATCGCTGGAGCGGCTGAAGCGGAGCCTGGACTGGGAGCCATCCGCCGTGCAGGTGATATTGCCGGACTGGTTCCCGCCTTCCATGGAGGAGATCATTGCATACCTGCGCGTAATGCAGCAGGCCGCCGGCCCGGTGCCGCTGGTGCTGTACAATCCTCCGCATGCCAAAAAGCGTTTAACGCCCGCAGATTTCAAGGCCATCCGCGAGGCGGGCGTTACGCTGGCCGGCTGCAAGCTGCCCGGTGGCGATGAGTCCTGGTACCGCAACATGCTGGGCCTCAACCCGGAGCTGTCTGTTTTCATCCCCGGCCATCACCTGGCCACCGGTGTGCAGCGCGGCGCGCACGGGGCGTATTCCAACGTAGCCTGCCTGCATCCGGGCGTAGCGCAGCAATGGTATAATACCATGCTGGTCAACATGCCTGTGGCACTGGAGCTGGAAGCCCGCATACAGCAGTTCATGACGGAACATATTGTGCCGTACATCACGCAGCAGGGTTATTCCAACCAGGCGGTAGATAAGCTGCTGGCCGCGGTAGGCGGCTGGGCCAACGTAGGCACACGGCTGCGCTGGCCTTACCGCTGGGTACCCGAAAAAGAAGTGGCCGCCGTGCGGCAGGCATGCCAGAATTTGCTGCCGGAATTTTTTGAATAAGGTGGTTATGTTAACCCCATGTTGCCGCTATGTTACCACATGGCAAAACCATAATATTCTCCATTTTTATAACGGTTTTCTCCATTTCATAAAGCAGGGCAGCACGATAAATTTATGCCGTTAGGGATCACGTAGCCGTCTGTTAATTTCACAAGAGATCACGTAGAGGTCAGCTTTTTTCACCGAACTAAAACACTTACATACACGTTTCGCCTGGTTATATTCTTAGCTGGAACCCGTGTTGCATGCCCGGCATCTCCATTATCCACGTAATAATAAAAACAAATCCAATGACCTTCGTTATGAACGCCCATGGCGCGCCTCCCGGCATATGCCGGTGGATGCCGCTGCAATTGCCGGTTAAATGCATGGCAATATTGTTATTGTTCCTCTGTGCCCTTACGCCGGCCTTTGCTTTTGATGTAACCATCAAAGGCAAGGTGACCGATCAGAACGGCCAGCCCCTGCCCGGCGTAACCGTGGTGGTGAAAGGCACTTTCGCCGGCGCGGTAACCAACGCGCAGGGCATGTATGAATTAAAAGCGCCAGATGGCGCCAAAGTGCTGGTCTTCAAGTTCATCGGCATGCAGGAGCAGGAGATCGAGATCGGGAAACGGGTTGTGATAGATGTGGTGATGGCTGCTTCCGTGCAAAACCTGGAGGCCGCGGTGGTAGTGGGCTACGGCACGCAGAAAAAGACGAACCTCACCGGCGCGGTATCTACCATCAGCGCCAAAACGCTGGAATCACGCCCGGTATCTAACGTAGCGCAGGCGCTGCAGGGCATTTCTCCCGGCCTGAACATTTCGCAGAGCGGAGCGCTGGCCGGCAGCATGGAAAACCGGCCCTCTATCAACATCCGCGGGGTAGGTACTATTGGCCAGGGCTCCAGCGCCGCGCCGCTGGTGCTGATAGACGGCATGGAGGGAGACATCAATTCCATCAGCCCGCAAGACATCGATAACATTTCCGTACTGAAAGATGCGGCGGCTTCATCCATCTACGGCTCCAGGGCGCCCTTCGGCGTTATCCTCATCACTACCAAACAGGGCAGGGCGGGCAAGACCATTATAAACGCCAGCGCCAACTACCGTTCCAGCCGCCCGGTGCTGATCCCGAAAACGATGGACTCTTACACCTTTGCCAATTACTTTAATGATGCCAACGTCAACTCCGGCCGGGGTGTTTACTTTACGCCTGAAAGGGTGCAGCGCATCAAAGATTATATGGACGGGAAAATAAAGACCACCATTATTCCCCGCCCCGGCCAGCCCAACATCTGGGCAGACGGGTATTATGAAGGGAATGATAACGTGGATTGGTACAAGGCGATCTATAAACCGCATTCCCCGGCGCAGGAATATTCCCTCAGCGCCAGCGGCGGCAAGGAGAACATCACGTATTTTCTCTCCGGCAACTTTCTTGACCAGAAAGGTTTTATGCGTTTTGGCGAAGACAAGTTCAAACGGTACAACCTCACCGCGCGCATCAACGCGAAATTGACAGACTGGGCCTCCATTGCGTTCATTCAGCGCTTCAGCCGCGAAGAGTTTGAGCGCCCCAGCAGAATGACCAATAACATCAACCAGGTAATAGGTACGCAGGGCTGGCCCATGTTGCCCCTGTATGATAACAACGGCTTTCTGTACGATTCGCCTTCGCCGGCATTGGGCCTGCGCGATGGCGGCCGTGGCGCCAAACAGTATGATGTGAACTCCCAGCAGCTCAAGCTCACCATTGAGCCGCTGGCAGGCTGGAAAATATTTGCAGACCTGAACTACAGTGTAGACAACGATTTCTATCACTGGGATATTCAGCAGCTCTTTAACCACGATGTAGCGGGCAATCCCTACCTGTACCAGTCCGCTTCTCACGTGCATGAAGAGGCCGGCCGTACCAATTACCTGAACGCCAATATTTATTCAGAATACGCCCGTTCATTTGGCCAGCACAATTTCAAGGTGTTGGGCGGTATGCAAATGGAAGAGACCAAAACACGCTGGTTCACCGCGCAGCGGGAAGGGCTGATAGTGCCTTTGCTGCCTGTGCTTGACCTTACCTCCGGCAACGATGCCAACGGTAAGCCGGTGCCTCCCGTTGCGGGCGGCAATAACCAGAAATGGGCCACGCAAGGCTTTTTTGGGCGTCTGAACTATGACTACAAGAGCAAGTACCTGTTGGAAGTAAACCTGCGGTACGACGGTTCTTCCCGCTTCCGGGAGGATATGCGCTGGATGTACTCTCCCTCCGCCTCCGCCGGCTGGAACCTGGACAAGGAAGCGTTCTGGGCCCCGCTTGAAAAATATGTGAACCAGTTCAAGGTCCGCGGCTCCATTGGCGAGCTGGGCAACCAGAACACTACAGACTGGTACCCTACGTACACCACCATGCCCGTATGGAGCTCTAACGGCAGCTGGCTGGTGAACGGCGCCAAGCCCAATACAGCTTCCGCGCCCGGCCTTATCAGTTCCAACCTCTCCTGGGAAAAGGTGAGAACGTGGAACGTAGGTGTAGATGCTGCCTTTTTGCGCAACAGGCTCACCGCCACGGTAGAATATTATACGCGCTATACGCTCAACATGATAGGCCCCGCGCCCGAACTGCCGGTAATACTAGGTACAGGCGTGCCTAGGTCTAACAATACAGACCTGAAGACCATGGGCTGGGAGTTGGAACTGAACTGGAAAGACCAGCTCCGCAACGGCCTGGGTTACTACGTAAGGCTTACGCTCTCCGACAGCAGAACGAGAATAACCCGTTATCCCAACCCCACCGGCGCCCTGAATACTTACAACAGCGGCCGCTTGACGGGCGAAATTTGGGGATACCAGACCATCGGCATCGCCAAAACGCAGCAGCAGATGGACGACCACCTGAAGGCATTGCCTAACGGCGGGCAGGATGCACTGGGCAATAACTGGCGGGCCGGAGACCTGATGTTTGCAGACGTGAATGGAGACGGCAGGATCTCCAACGGTGCTAATACCATCGGGGACCACGGAGACCTGATACTGATCGGCAACAACTCGCCGCGTTACCTAACCGGGGTGGATATTGGGGCAGACTGGAAAGGCATTGACTTCAGGGCTTTCTTCCAAGGTGTGCTGAAACGCGATTACTTCCAGAACAGCTATTATTTCTGGGGTGCATCCAATACCATTTATTCCTCCGCCGGTTTAACAGAACATACAGATTATTTTCGGGACGATCCCAATCACCCCCTGGGCCTCAACCTGGACTCCTATTACCCGCGTCCGCTGTTCAGCACCAAGAGCCAGGTGGTACAATCAGGCTACTTGCAGAACGCGGCGTATCTGCGGCTGAAGAACCTGCAGGTAGGCTATACGCTGCCCGCTTTGCTTACAAGAAAAATAGGGGTGCAGAAGCTGCGTGTATACGCATCCGGCGAAAACCTTTTCACCATTACCAAAATGGCTACCATGTTCGACCCTGAAACGGTAGACGGTGGTTACGGCGGAAGCGTGTACCCGCTTTTCAAGGTATATGCCGTTGGCCTGAACCTCACTTTCTAACACAAACTTGCAAACAATGAGATCAACATACATTCTGATAATTGCCTGCGCAGCGCTGCTGATGGGCGCATGTAACAAAAAGCTGGAAATAGCGCCGCCGTCAAAAGTGACGCCTGAAAATTACCTGGTAGAAGAATCACAGCTGGCCGCGTATGCCATCAAGCTATACGAGAACCTGCCCATATTTGGGTATTTTGACCGCGATGTACATACAGATGTGGCCGCCCGCCGTGTGTATGACGGCAGGTATACGCCAGGCCAGTGGAGAACGGGGCAGTCTGGCGGTGTCTGGTCTTTTACCACCATCTTCGAGTGTAACTATTTCCTGGAAACAGTGTTGTCGCGGCTGGAAGAGAAAAAAATAGCCGGTAACGAGGCCAATATCAAACACTACATTGGCGAAGTGTATTTCTTTCGCGCATGGGCCTACTTTAACAAGCTGGACTCGCTTGGGGATTTTCCGATCATCAAAACTACCTTGAAAGATGACAAGCAACTGCTCACCGAAGCCAGCAAGCGCGCCCCGCAAACGGAAGTAGCCCGTTTCATTTTGTCTGACCTGGACTCCGCCATCCTGCTCATGGGTGCCAATGCGCCCACCGGCGGCACTAACAGGTTGTCAAAAAAATGTGCGCAGCTGCTGAAATCCCGCGTAGCGCTGTACGAAGGTACCTTCCTCAAATACTTCAAAGGCACGGCGTACGTACCCAACGGGCCGGACTGGCCGGGTAAAACAAAAGATTACAACGCCTCCTACGCATTCCAGTCCGGCAGCATAGAAGGAGAGATCTCCTTCTTTCTTGACCAGGCCATGCAGGCCGCCAAAGCCGTGGCGGATGCTGTTCCGCTGGTGACCAACAGCATGACGGGCCGCCTGCAGACCGCCAACCAGGCTTTTGCGGAAGCCAGTGAGGCCAATCCTTATTGCAGGATGTTCAGCGCCACAGACCTTGGTACTTTTAGTGAAGTGCTGCTCTGGCGGGACTATGACCTCGGCCTCGGCGTCAGCAACGGCATTCCCAACAACGTGCAGGCCGCGCACAACTGGGGTTTCACCCGGGGGTACGTAGACGGTTTCCTGATGGCCAACGGCCTGCCCATTTATGCGCCCGGCTCCGGGTATGAAGGAGATGATTCCATCCATCTGGCAAGGGTAGGGAGAGACGGCCGCCTCTGGCTGTTCCTGGCGCAACCGGGGCAGATCAACATCCTCAAACCTTCTTCTCTCGGTACGCACGCCACACCGGTAGTAGGCTACCCGGACATCCTGAACCTCATCGGCAACCATGACCAGGTGACCGGCTACATGAGCCGCAAAGGCAATGTATATGACGGTGCGCAGCTCGGCAACGGCAAGGGAGATGTGGGCAGCATCGTATACAGGGCGATAGAAGCCTATTTCAACTACATGGAAGCCTGCTTCGAAAAGAACGGCTCGCTGGACGGTACGGCCACGGCGTATTGGGAAGCCATCAGGCTGCGTGCCGGCGTAGACCCTGATTTCCAGAAGACGATTGCCGCCACGGAAATGCCGAAAGAAGCGCTGAACAACTGGGCCGCGTACTCCGCCGGTACCCTGATAGACAAAACGCTCTACAACATCCGCCGGGAAAGGGCCTGCGAACTGATAGGGGAAGGGCTGCGGTATATGGACCTGCGCCGCTGGCGTGCAATGGACCAGATGATCAATACGCCTTACCATATTGAAGGTTTCCGGCTATGGGGCCCTATGAAAGACTGGTACAAAGCCGCTGCGCTTACCTATAACATCGGGGACAAGAGCACCGTATCTGACCCGGCCCTGAGCCCATACCTGCGGATCTATCAGAAAACGCAGTCCGTACTGGCCTACAATGGCTACCGCTGGGCTATGGCGCATTATTTCAGCCCCATTGCCATGCAGCACTTCCTGATCACCTCGGAAGGCGCAGATGTCAGTACATCACCCATCTACCAGAACCCCGGCTGGCCCACGGAGGCCAACAGGCCGCCGTTAGGGTATTGAGTATGGGGTTACCACTCCATCCCCTGCCTGTTCCGTATCCTAAATAAATACGGAACAGGTACGGGACGGATATGGTTGTACCGAAGTACACACTCCATGAGCAGCATTGCCACTGCCAGAGGCGTTTTGAATAGCCAACTGCGCGGCTCTTATTTGTAGCATTCCATTTTACCGCTTCTGCCGGCTTCCGTCACATGAACTCCCCGCTTCGTCACATTCCGGCCCGCTATTTGCTCCCCTGCGCTAGTTTTGTACGAAATAAAAAAGATGAGACCCGTTTTACTGGCACTGTTCATATGCGCGCTTCAACCGGCAAAGGCCCAGCAGCCTTTCACCCTCCATGGCACTTTCAAAACACCGTATACCGGCAAGGTATACCTGCGTTATAATAAGCAGAACCACCCCGGTACCACGCAAAACGGGGCCTTTACTTTTACGGGCAGCATCCTGCAGCCTGTAAAGGCCAGTATTGTGCTGGATGTGCCGCGCCCCACCGCGCGCACGGAGTTTTTTATAGACCCCGGTGAGCAGCGGGTGGTGGTGGATACGGCTTCCCGGGTAATGGGCGGGGACGAGTACCTCAGCATTTCCGCCGTGGTAACAGCAGGCGGCCGCTCACAGGCGGCGCTGGAGAGAACAGAGGGGGAGATCAGCGGCAAGATGCAGGGCATAGGGGATACCTATATCCGGAAAAGGATGATGAAAGAAGAGCTGACCCGCCGATTCTGCGAAGACCCCGGCAGCATTGTGCTGCTCTCCCTCATCAGCGATCATGCTTCCAATTTCACCGCAGACGAGCTGCATGCGCTGTACCAGCTAACGGATGATACCTTGCGCAGGTCTGCCTTCGGTGAAAACATCAAGGCGCTGGTAGATAAAAACGCCGCGGCCCTGGTGGGAACGGTGATCCAGGACTTTGCCCAGCCTGACGTGAACGGGAAGAGCCTTTCGCTGGCCTCCCTGCGGGGAAAATATGTGCTGGTAGATTTCTGGGCCTCCTGGTGCCAGCCCTGCCGGAGCGAGAACCCGGCCTTGCTGAGGACCTATCAGCGCTTTAAAGGAAAAGGGTTCGAGATACTCGGCGTTTCGCTGGATGCGCAGAAGGCCTCCTGGCTGAAGGCTATTGCGGACGACGGGCTTCCTTGGCTGCAGGTATCAGACCTGCGGGGCTGGCAGAACGAGGCCGCCAAACGCTTCAAAATAAAATACATTCCTGATAACATCCTCATAGATCCTGAGGGCCGCATCATTGCAAAAGACCTGCATGGCGATGCGCTGGCGCAAAAGTTGCAAATGGTGCTGGGCATCTGACCCGGCTCACAGTACATCCGCATGCGGTAGTAGTATTGAGTGACAGGCAATACCCGCCGTGCCCCCTCAACGGTGTACGCTATAAGGCATTCACCTCAGTTTTGCCTGCAGGCGCTCCTTTACTCCGCCCAGCCATTCTTCTTTCAATATGCTGAGCACAATGCTGCTGCGGCGTTTGCCGTCATGTTTCACCAGGTTGCTGCGCAAAACGCCTTCCACGGTGCAACCAATGCTTTTCATGGCGGCAATGCTTTTTTGGTTGGTATGGTCTGCCCGGAACTCTACCCGTTCCACGCCCAGCGTTTCAAAAGCATATTGCAGCAGCAGGAACTTGCAGTGTTTGTTCAGTCCTGTGCCCTGGAAATTTTTACCATACCAGGTGTAACCCAGTTGCAGGGTAGCATGCGCGGGCTGAATGTCGTAGTAACGGGTGCTGCCGGCCCAGGCCTGCTGTTTTTTGTCGAACACGATGAAAGGATATTCCTTGCCGGCGCGGCGTGCGTCTACCGCTTGCTGAATGTAGGCGGCCATGTTCTCTTCGCCGGCGGCGGGAGACATGGAATATTGCCACAACGCCGGTTCGCGCAACGCAAAAGGGAGCAGCAGGGGCAGGTCTTCCGTCGTTAGGGGGCGTAACAGTGCCGCTTCATCTTCCAGCACTACATCCGTTAAAAGTTGTTGCATGGTATTACCGTTTTGCCCGCACAAGATACGATGAAATGCCGGGGCTGCCACGCGTTGGCCATTTGATGAATACGGTTGATCATTTAGCCGCGGGGCGGCGTTGCGGCAGGGAATATCTTTGCGGCATGGATACGCAACATGCATATGATCACTGGGCCGCGCAATACGATACCAACAAAAACAGAACGCGGGACCTGGAAGCCGTGGCCCTGAGAAAGAAACTGTCTGCCCGCTCTTTTTCAGACTGCCTTGAAATAGGCTGCGGCACCGGCAAGAACACCATGTGGCTGGCGGAAAGGGCGCAGCGGGTAACGGCCGTAGATCTTTCTGAAGAAATGCTGCAAAAGGCAAAACAAAAAGTGACCGTACCCCATGTGCAGTTCATACAGGCAGACATTACACAGTCATGGCATTTTGCAACGGGATGGTATGACCTGGTGAGCTTCAGCCTGGTGCTGGAGCACATCCCCGACCTGAATGATATTTTCAGCAAGGCGGCCGCCGCATTGCAGCCCGGAGGCTACGTGTATATCGGCGAGCTGCATCCTTTCAAACAATACACTGGCACCAGGGCCCGCTTTGATACCGGAGAAGGCCGGCAGGTGCTGGAATGTTTCACGCATCACGTGTCTGACTTTACACAGTTGCCGTTGCAGTACGGGCTGGAACTGAAAGACGTAGATGAATTTTTTGATGCCGGCAACCGGGATGAAGTACCCCGCATTTTGTCTGTAGTGCTGCAGAAAACAATTGTAAACCAGTAATGTATGCCGGAGCGTGTTATTTCCTTGAAAAATTAATTTTTCGGTGTAATTTCGGGAAAAATATACGGTATGCATCACATTGAACACATGCAGTACATCAAGGCGCCTGCATCCATCGTGTATGAGGCGCTGACCACGGAGGAAGGGCTGGGCGCGGTATGGACCAATAAGCTGGTCGTAAAGCCGGAAGTGGGGTTTGTGAACGAATTTGATTTTAATGACAACTATGGCACCAGGATGGAGGTAAAGGAACTGCGGCCCGGCCGGCGCATTTTGTGGGAATGCCTGGGAGATGTAGACCCTGAATGGACGGGTACCGCCGTATCTTTTGACCTTCGGGAGCAGAACGGCGTTACCACGGTAGACATGAAGCACCTCAACTGGCAAGCGGTAACAGATGGTTTCCGCAGTTGCAACTACAATTGGGCCATGTTCCTCTTCAGCCTGAAAACGTATGTGGAAAATGGTAAAGGGATGAACTACCAGCAGCGGAAGTGGTAATGCCGCCAGTTACCACTTTGCGCTGCTGCCTTTTTTTTGTATGGCCCCCCAGATCTGCCGGAGGAATGTTAATTTCGGATACAATTTCCGCATATGGACATCGGCATTCTCCGCGCCCCGCTAGACAATATCAGCGGCCTCCGCACATTGTTCCTCCACGAATTGAACCAGCAGTTCATCTGCAATAAATGCCACCTCTACGGCTGGGCAGACACTTATCTTTTTACACTGAACGGTGAAGCCGCCGGTTATGGCGCTGTGTGGGGCACGGACCGGCGGCAGGACAGGGATGCCATCTTCGAGTTTTACCTGTTGCCGCCTTACCGCCGTTTGGCGGATGACATCTTCCTGCAGTTCCGCGCCGTTTGCGGCGCTATTTACATAGAAGTGCAAAGTAATGACGCGCTGCTGGCCTCCCTGCTGTACGCGCATGCCCGTAACATCCGCGCGGAAGCCATCCTGTTCCGGGACCAGGTTACCACCCAATTGCAAATGCCCGGCGCCGTGTTCAGGGAGGTAACGGCGGAAGACGCGGAGGCGGAAGACAATGAATACCTGCTGGAACATAACGGGCAGATAGTGGCCACCGGCGGGCTGATGCTGAATTACAACCACCCCTATGCGGACATTTACATGGCCGTCAAGGAAGCCCACCGCGGCCAGGGGTACGGCAGTTATATTGTACAGCAGTTGAAAAGCGAGGCCTACCGCCGGGGAAAGGTGCCGGCGGCCCGGTGCAACATCCGGAACAATATTTCCCTGCATACACTTGAAAAAGCAGGGCTGGCCGTTTGCGGCCACCGCCTGAAGGGCGATATAGGGTAGGAAATATTTTGTGTAACCAAATGGTTTCTCTTATATTTGTAACCAAACGGTTACTTAATATTAAATGCATCAACATGGAAACTGCACCATTCACTATTGAAAGAACGTTCAACGCGCCGGTGGAAAAGGTCTGGAAAGCCATTACAGACAAAGACCAGATGCGCGAATGGTATTTTGACCTGAAGGAGTTCAGGGCCGAGCCGGGGTTCGAGTTTGAATTTTACGGCGGCAGCGAGGAGGAGCAGTACCTGCACAAATGCAAGGTGCTGGTGGCGGATGTTAATAAAAAGCTGGCCTATAGCTGGGTGTACGAAGGGTACCAGGGCCATTCCGTGGTTACCTTTGAGCTGTTCCCGGAAGGGCAGCAAACCCGGCTGAAGCTCACACACGAGGGGCTGCATACCTTCCCCGCCAAAAAAGACTTTGCAAGAGAGAGCTTTGCGGCCGGCTGGACAGAGATCATTGGTACCTCCCTCAAGGCTTACCTGGAAAAGGCCTGAGCAGTTTTTTTCTTGTAATTCGGATTTTTTTTGTAATTATGTATTGTCATCCAGCGGTGTATGTTCGTGACTGACCGGGGATGACAATACTTTTTTAGAACAGCATATTGTTGTACCCCTTATTGAAAGACTGAGATCAGCAAACCCTGAAATTGAACCGTCAGTTTAGCAGCATAATCAGCAGCATGGCCCCGAAACAGGAGTGATCTTATTACCGGTTTTCCGTAATACCGGTGCGTGTTTGTAACAGTGCAGCCCCGAAGTTAAGTGCGTATTTTTTTATGCTGAATGTATAATTGTGGCTGGCCTTGAGAGAGGAGGCTGGTGTACTTATGTCGTAAAAAACATATTCATGGACTATTCGTTTGCCCCAGGAGGTACTCCGTTCGACGGTTTATTGAGAGCATTCTATACCCGCCGCGGAAACACCACGTTAATTGCCGCTACGGCCGCCCGCAATACCCTGCGGGAATTTATCAGCCACATAGATGGATCTGCCACCGTTACCAAGCCCATACAGGACATGCTGCTGGGCACGCATGCCAATGCGCAGGGCTACCTGGCGGCCACCATGTTCGACAACCAGATCGGGCGTACAGGCTATGAGGTGATGGAAGACGCCATTTCCGGCCGCCATACTTCCGATTCCACCACGCCTGATACCACGCTCACTTCCATCGCTATTCCCGATACGCTGATAGGTTACACCACCGGGCCCGTTGCCAACAACTTCCACATCAAGGGATGCAATGTTGGCAGGGCCACGGCTTTTTTGCAGAAAATGAAAGAGGCGCTGGGAGACCATGTGAACCTTACCGCGCCGCTGCATTTCTTCGGGTTATACCAGCATACCGCTTATGGTATATGGGAGTTCCTGGCCTACGAGTTCAAGCTGCTGAGCAAAACAGCTTTTGCCAACCGCGCCGCACTGGTAACGGCGTTTGACAACCTGGGCCTCACGTTTTACAATGGAGACCCCGTGCCGGTAGCGGATATTGAAACATGGGTGCCGCGCACTATTACGCGCGCGGCCACCACGCCGCTGAACCTGCCGCTGGGCATTTCCATCGGCAGCCGCACCACCATTGGAACGGAGCGCCAGTTCCGCTACCCCGGCCCGGAAGACTATACGTTCACCATCAATTTCCCCAATGCGTCACAAGTACCTTCCACTCCCGCGGACCGCATGACGGCGCTGGAGAACGGGCTGGACAGTTTCAAATACCGCCAGTCAGACACCGTGGGCGGTTTTGATCCCGCGCACCCTTACCCGGAATATGAACGCTGGGGGTACAGCAGCAAACAGGATTTCCTGGATGAGCACGACTGGCGTTTCGAGAAAAGCGGTTCCAGGCTCATCTGCCGCGGCCGCTTCCATGCCTACACGCTGCTGGTGCCCATTACAGACCGCGACCCCGCCAACCTGGGCAACATCATCTTCAATTTCCATCCCAATGCCGGCTCTCCACACGCCGCCATTACCACGGGGCTGGTGGAAACGGACACGAACTTTTTTGCAACGGTTTAAACGGTATCAATGGAAACAAAAGACACCCTGGTAGTGATGGCGGAAGAGCTGGGTAAGGCCATGCAGCCGCTGGTGAGCGCTTCCTCTTCTCCCGGCGCCCTGCGTGATTTTCTGGAAGAGCTGGGCTGGGACCTGGCCGCCGTACCCGCTTCCATCAACGCCCTGAAAGGGCCAGCGGAACTGGCTACACGCATGGGCGCGGAAAATGAAGGCGTGGCGGCAGGCGATGTGCAGCAGATGATCACCGCCATCAGGGCCGCGTTTGAAGCGCTGGGCAACCTCAGCAACGCGGGAGACCTGGCGGCGGCCATGAAGAACGAGCTGCCGGGGCAGTTGCTGGAATACCTGCTGGTGGAATACCTGTTAAAGAACCAGCCCTCCTTCGGGCAGTTGCTGAAAGTGGTAGGCATTATCAGGCTGGAGCAGATACCCGCGCAGGCCGGGCGTGTGGCATACCTGCGCCGTACGTTTGCCTTTGCGGACTTTGGCAGCCTTTTCTCCGATCCATTGGTCTTTTTCAAGAACGCTTTCAAATGGGGCCAGAGCGATTTCCGGGGAGAAGAATGGAGCGCCGCGCTGATGGAGCTGATCCGTTCCTGGGGCTTTAACGCGGATATGGAGACCATTTCGCCCAATGCGCTGGCCAAGCTGACAGAGAACAGTATCAACCCCGCCAATGACCATATTACGGCCTTAAAGACCTATTTCCTTAAATCAGACAACAACCCCGCAGACCTCAGCGCAGGCGCGGGCCTCTACCTGCTGCCGGAAACAGCGGCAGATAAGCCGGGCTTTGCCATCATGCCGTTCCTCAACGGCAAGCTGGAAGAGACCATTGTGATCACAGACAAACTGAGCCTTGCCATCAAAGCCGCGCTGGACCTCAGCGGCGGCGTAGGCATTATAGTACGGCCGGGAAAAGACATTACGGCGTTTGCCGGGTTGGACAGCGGTACGCCCGGCAGCATCAGCGGTACCATCAGCATGCTGTTTTCCGCCAACGGCGCGCGAGACCCGTTCATCCTCATCGGCAAGCGGGATGCCAGCCGCCTCGAAATAGGCGTGGTCACCGCGGAAGCGGGCACCCGTTTCCACAATCAGGGCAAGTTTGAAGTATTCACCGAGTTCGGCATCCAGCAGGGAAAGATTGTAGTAAAGGCAGACGGGGCAGACGGCTTCCTGGCGCAGCTGCTGCCGGGAGACGGCATTAACGTGAACTTTGACCTGGCCGTGGGTTTTTCTTCCACCAAAGGATTTTATTTTGGCGGCAGCGGCGGGCTGGAAATACAATTGCCCGCCCACATACAGCTAGGCCCCATCGAGATCAATGCCGCCATGATAGCGCTCAAGCCGAAAGACGGCGAGCTGCCGCTGGAGCTGGCGGCCACCATCAAGGGAGACCTGGGCGTGCTGAAAGCCACCGTAGAAAATATAGGCCTCAAGGCCATCTTCACTTTCCCGCAAGACGGCAAAGGCAACCTCGGCCCCGTTAACCTGGCCATGGGTTTCAGGCCGCCCAATGGCGTAGGCCTGGCGGTAGATGCCGGCGTTATCAAAGGCGGCGGCTACCTGTTCCTTGACTTTGACAAGGGCGAATACGCCGGTGCGCTGGAGCTGACCTTCAGCGAAGTGATCTCCCTGAAGGCCATCGGCATCATCAACACCAAAATGCCGGACGGCTCCGCCGGTTTCTCCCTGCTCATCATCATCACCGCGGAGTTCGGCACCGGCCTGCAACTCGGCTTCGGCTTCGTATTGCTCGGCGTGGGCGGCCTGCTGGGCCTCAACCGCACCATGAACCTGCAGGCACTGGCGGAAGGCATCCGCAGCGGGGGCATCAACAGCGTGATGTTCCCTTCCAATATTATTGAGAACGCGCCGCGCATCATCAGTGACCTGCGCGCGTTCTTCCCCATAGAAGAAGGCAAGTTCCTCATCGGCCCCATGGCCAAGCTGGGCTGGGGTACGCCCGCCCTCATCTCCGTGTCTATCGGCATCATCATAGAAATTCCCGGCAACATTGCCATTGTAGGCATCCTGAAAATTGCGCTGCCAACAGAAGAAGCGGCGCTCATACAATTACAGGTGAACTTCATTGGCGCTATAGAATTTGACAAGAGCCGCATGTGGTTCTTTGCCACGCTTTACGAATCAAGGGTGCTGTTCATGACCATTGAAGGCGGCATGGGCCTGCTGATAGCATGGGGCAATGATTCCAATTTTGTGGTCAGCATCGGCGGCTTCCACCCGGCGTTCAACCCGCCACCCCTGCCGTTCCCCAGTCCTGATAGGCTTTCTTTCAACATCGTGAACACGCCGGTGGCCAAAATACGGGTGCTGGGTTATTTTGCGGTCACCTCCAACACCGTGCAGTTTGGGGTGAAGGCGGAGCTGATGTTCGGGTTTGATGCCTGCAAGATCGAAGGCCATATTGCGTTTGACGCGCTGTTCCAGTTTTCGCCTTTCTACTTCATCATCCAGCTGTCTGCTTCCCTGTCTGTAAAAGTGTTTGGCATAGGGCTGTTCAGCGTAAGCGTACGCATGTCTCTCGAAGGGCCTACGCCTTACCGCGCCAAGGGCACCGGTACTATTTCCATCCTCTTCTTCGACTTTGATGTAGACTTTGATGAAACCTGGGGAGAAACCCGCAATACCTCGCTGCCGCCCATCGAGATCATGCCGCTGGTACGCGAGGAGTTCAACAAGCTGGCCAACTGGAAAGCGCAGTTGCCGGCCGGCAGCCACATACTGGTATCTCTCCGCAAAATAGACGAGACGGAAGAGCTGGTGCTGCACCCCATTGGCACGCTGCAGGTCAGCCAGCGGTACGTGCCGCTGGGCCTCACCATCAACAAGGTCGGCTCGCAGAAAGCTGCGGATGTGAAGAAACTGACGGTGTCTGAAGAACCATCCAGCGGTTTGAGCAAAACGGCAGACCTGCGGGAGAGCTTTGCCATGGCGCAGTTCCAGGATATGAAAAATGAAGAGAAACTCTCCCGCCCGTCTTTCCAGAAAGAACTGAGCGGCCTTGAGCTGTCAGGCGCCGGCGCGCAGGTGCGCACGGGCAGGGCGGTGCGCAGGGTAGTGCGGTACGAGCTGATCATTGTAGACAACAACTTCAGGCGTTTCATTCGCCGGTTCTTCTCCTTCTTCAGCTCCCTGCTCTTTACCCACTTCCTCAAACGTAATGCGGCCGCACGTTCCGTACTGTCTGCCAATACAAGGTCCAAGCTCAATCCGTATACAGATAAAGTGGTGGCCGGGCAGGCGGCGTACGCCGTGGCCAGCATGGCCAACAACAAGGCGTACGGGCCGGTCACTTCCTTTGCCAGCGAAGCCCTGGCCAGGGAATACATGAACGAGCAGATAGCGAAAGATCCCAACCTGAAAGAATCCTTGCAGGTGATTTCCCAACATGAATTAAACCCGGCAGCATGAGTTATACAATCGCCAATTATACCTTTCTTCCCTGGCTGCGGCAGGGCATCGCCAACAAGATCGTGGCTGCGGACAATGACGCCGGCGTGAAGGTGCGGGCCAAAATAAAGGTAGACTTCAAGCTGGATATTGAGAAGCCGGACGGCGGTGCCGCGTCTGAAGTGTTTTCGAAAGATGTGGAGCTGTACGGCCCCGGAGATATCATCGGTATAGACGCCAAAGTGGTGATCAAGCATGACCCCATGAACTGGATCACGGACTACGAACCGAACTATCTGCCGTACATCGAATTTTATGACGAAGGTTTTCCCTGGCGCTATACGCCCGCCGCGCCCGGGAATGACCGGCTGCGGCCCTGGCTGGCGCTGGTGGTGATCAAGGAAGGGGAGTTTGAGGAAGCAAAGAACATACAGGGCAAGCCGCTCTCTTACATCACGGTAAAGAACGCCGCCGCCAAATTTCCACCGGCAGACCAGCTGTGGGCCTGGGCGCATGTGCATGTGAGCGAAAGCCTGATGGACCAGCCGGAGAAGATCGTGGAGTCAGACACCGGAAAAATTGCCGCGGCCTTCCAGGCTGTGATGGACCGCAACCCTGACCTGGCCAGCTCCCGCCTCCTGTGCCCCATGCAACTGGATAACAACACCGCATACCATGCCTTTCTGATACCCACGTTCGAGACCGGCCGCCTGGCAGGGCTGGGGCTTGACCCCGCGGGCCCGGACATGCCCCACGCCACCTTTTCCGCCTGGGGCAATTACAACAACCGGCCGGAGCCGGAAAACTTCCCGGTATATTACCGCTGGTTTTTCCGCACGGGCGATGTGGGAGATTTCGAATACCTGGTGCGCCTCCTCAAACCGCAGCCTGTTGACAAAAGGGTGGGCCGCCGGGATATAGACGTGCAGTACCCCGGTAGTAACCTGCGGGGCATCACCGATCCCGAGCTGGACGGCGTGCTCAAACTGGGCGGGGCGCTGAAAGTGCCCTTTGCCACCATGACGTCGGAAGACCAGGCAGACGTGCTGAAGTATGACAACTGGGACCAGAACGGCTACCCGCAGCCTTTCCAGAAAGACCTGGCGGCGTTCATCAACCTGGCGGATGATTATTACGAAAAGAAACCGGAAGACGCCAACGCCGCCGCAGACCTCGACCCGGACATCAAAACAAATCCGGACCCGCTCATTACCCCGCCGCTCTACGGCCGCTGGCACGCGCTCACAGACCGCCTGCTCACCAACCGCAACGGCAGCAACATACCGCAGAACAAGAACTGGGTACACCAGCTCAACCTTGACCCGCGCTGGCGCGTTTCTGCCGGTTACGGTACAAAGGTGGTGCAGGAAAACCAGGAAGCCTATATGGAAGCCGCCTGGCAGCAGGTGGGTGACGTGCTGGAGGCCAACCGCAAATTACGTTACATGCATTTTGCGCGCCTCATTTCTAGCAGCTGGTACCGGCAACACCTGCAAAGCACCGTGCAGTTCTCCGCTGAAAAAGCGTTGCTGCTCACGGCGCCGGTGCAGCGCCGCGTGCTGGATGCGGCGGCTGGTGTTACCGTGCAGCACCAGGTAGACCAGAGCGTGATCACCCGTTCCCTGACCTCGCCGGTAATGCGCAAGGTGATACGCCCCGGCGGCAGGGCCATGAAAAAATCCGTGTTCACCGGTGAGGCGCGGCCAGACAACCTGGTAACCCGCGTGAACGACGGCCAGGTAGTGATAGCGCCGCCCAAAGTGGTGCCTGAAACATTGCCCACCGTAAACGAAGTGGCAGATGATATGATGCCTAAAAACATCCCGCCGTTTATACTGGACCTCATGCGCAAATGGCCCTGGCTCAAATGGGCGCTCATTATTGCCATCATCCTTCTCTTCCTCCTCATGCTGGCGGCCGGTTCACTGGGCCTTACGGCTTTGCTGGGCATTGTTACCGCCGGGCTGGCGCTGTTGCTGGCGTATATATTCAAGTGGAGCAAGGCCGTACAGTTTGCGGATGCTGTATCTGAAAACAATCAAACGCCGGATGCGGTAGACGATATGCCCAAAAGCCCGGACTTTGTGCTGAGCGAGCCGGGTGGCGGTGTTAAACCCACGGTGGGCGCAACAGACAGCGTGGAGGCCGTGAAGTTCAAGCTGGCATTGAAAGAATCGCTGGGCATGGTGCAAACCGCCAAAGAGCTGGGCGTGGTGTCGGTGCGGCCAAAGATCAATATGGCCGCCGCGGTAGATACTACCTTCAAGGCGCTTGATCCTAAACTGACCATTCCCAAACATGTGTTCAGCGGGCTGCACATCCCCGAACGCATCCGGCTGGCGCTGGTGGAAGATTTTGTGGAAGTGATGGAATACCCCAAAATAGACCTGCCCATGTATGAGCCGCTGAAGAAAATGAGCAAGGAGAACTTTTTGCCCAACCTCAACTTCATTGGCCAGAACACCATTTCACTGATGGAAACCAACCAGCGGTTCATTGAGTCCTACATGCTGGGCCTGAACCACGAGTTCTCCCGTGAGCTGCTCTGGCGGGAATACCCTACAGACCAGCGCGGCAGCTACTTCCGCCAGTTCTGGGATGTGGAAGGGTATTTTGATGACAAGAACAGAACGGAAGAGCAGCTGAAAGAAGACCTCAAAGACATACCGCCCATTCACCGCTGGTCTAAAAACTCCGGGTTGGGGGATCATGACAACCGGGAAGAGGCCGGGGACAAGGAGGAAGAAGTGGTGCTGGTGATACGGGGCGAGCTGCTGAAGAAATACCCCAACGCCGTGATCTACGCGCATAAGGCGGCCTGGGAAACAGATGACCAGGGCAACATCAACAACAAGGTAGAACGCAAGCTGGCGGAACTGGCGGAGAGCGAAAAAGAAAAGCCGCCGCGCAACAAGGTGAAATCTCCCTTGTATGAAGCGCGCGTGGAACCAGACCTCTACTTCTTTGGTTTTGACCTCACCGTTACAGAAGCGTTGGGCGGTACCGGAGAATCGCAGTCGGACATAGACAAGCCCGGCTGGTTCTTCTGCATCAAAGAGCGCCCGGGTGAGCCGCGCTATGGGCTGGATATTGACCAGGACGGTGAAACACCTGAAGTATGGAATGACCTGGCCTGGAACGATGTGATGCCGCCCAATTCCCCCGCCGGCGCTTTTATACCGGTGGGCAACGCCACCATTGAGCAAGACCTGAATGCCAACGGGCTGGAGGGAGACGATGTGGAAAAGCAGGAGCAGCGGAAAGATGACCTGCAGGTGTTCTGGAAGAAGAACATGAACGCGGCGGATGTGGCGTACATACTTTACCAGGTGCCGGTGCTCATGGCCGTACATGCTGGTGAAATGCTGCCCAAGCAACCTTAATATTCATCTTTAACTGAAAGACATGCCCAGTTTCAAAGAAACCATACAACAGCTTGAAGAGGCCCGCGGCAGCCAGTCTGCCAGTCAGGCCGGATTTTCGCAGAGCCGCGAGCGTCTGAACAGGATCAGGAAGCAAAGGGAAGCGCTGGAAAGAAAGGTGAATGACAACAGCGATGATTACGTAGCCGAGCTGAACAAGCTGAAGGCGGCGGAGAAAGAGGCCCTTGCAGCCTTCAACCAGCAAAAGGAGCAACTGGCCGGCGCCAGGGGGGCGAGCGCCGGGTTGTACAAAGATTTTATCAAACTGTCAGACCCGCGCCAGCAATTGCACAATCTGAACGATGCTCTTCCCCTGCTGCTGTTCCCGGTGCGGATAGAGACGCGTTTCAAGAAGGTAAGGGAAGATAACGCGGTGAAAGATGAGCTATGGATCAGGATCTACCCGGACGATGCGCTGGTAGATACCTTTGAAGAAACCCTTTCCGAAACGGAAGTGAAGAACGCCGTTTTCTACTGGCAGAAACAATGGGAGGCCGCGGGTAACGAAGACCAGGAGCGTGGCGCCTGGCGCACGCTGGTGAGCAACCATGGCTCCGGCCGCGCCTTTCACATACTGGAACAATACGTGCCGCAAAACCCCGCAGACGCGCCCGTGAAGGCAAAGGCGGAAGATGTGGTGCTGGTGGTAACGGCCGCCGGCCAGCCCGCGCAGCCGGAAAAAGATGCATTGGTGAAATACTGGCAGGAGGTGTGGCGGGTAATGGGTGATGCGGCAAAGGAACAGCAGGCCTGGAGCACGCTGGTAACAGATGCGGGCGGTGAGGCCAATGCGCAGGCCCTCCGTGAACAATATACGCCTTTCAACATGAGCGCGGTGCCGCCTGTTCCCAACACGAAGGCAGACGTGCAGGTATCCCTGGCGTTTTTGCAGCTACCCGCGCCGGAGAGCATTCCCACCAAAGCGCAGTCCTGGTCACAGGCGCCGTTCGTGAACATGCTGCCGGAACGTTTTGTGGTAACGGGCTACCAGGGCAGCGAAGTAGCTTTTGAGCAGTTGGGCAACCACATCCCTTCCCCGCTGTATGTAGCGCCAGATCCCGGCGCCAGCGAAGAGGAACAGTTTTCGCAAGATGAGAACGGGGAGATCATCATGCCGGAAGAGTTGCAGTGGATGGTAGATTTCAACGTGGCCGTGCAAAACGGGCTGGGGCTGAAAGTGCCTCTCTCTGCCACGCAGGCCGCCCGGGGCTTTACACGCATAGTAGTGCTGGGCGTGCGGCTAAGCGCGGATGAGTACAAGGCGAAAGAAATGGTAGAAACCCTGCTGGAACACCACCGCAGAAGCCGCAAGGGCATTGCCATTATCCCGCAGGGCACGCCTACCAACAACACGGAGTCAGACAGCGCCGGGCATCAAGGTCTTGATGACGCGGATGAGAGTTTTAACCTCCTCAAAAAGGGAAAACTGTTTGAACCTGCTGATAACTGGATAGATAAAAAAGACGGCCAGTGGCTGGCGGAAAGTTTGGGCATCAGCTACAATGCCGTCAACAAAATTTCCAACGCAGACCAGGCAGACACAGCAGAAGGCCGCATGATGAATACGGCCCTCTGGCCCGCTACCATGGGGTATATGATGGAAACGCTCATGCAGCCTGTGTTCAGTGATAACGATATTACCTTCACCCGCAACTTCTTCAACCATTTTGTATCAGGCCGCGGGCAGATACCCGCGCTGAAAATTGGTCGCCAGCCTTACGGCATCCTGCCCGCTACCGGTTTTGCCAATATCAAATGGCTCAGGCGTCAGCCGGATGCCACGCACCTGGATGTGGCAGCCGCCAACATCAATATGGCCGCAGGCGGCAGCTATCTGTTCAAACTCTACAACATTCTCAGGGAAACAGACAAGGAATGGCAAACGCTGGTCAGCAAAGTATCTCATGTTGGCAAAGCGGGAGGAGACGGCCACCAGGTATTGCTGGACGCGCTGGGCCTCAACCCCGCCTCTGTAGAATACTACCAGCGCACCGCGGAAAGCAAGCAGGATATTTTTAACCGCTTCAACCTGATGGGGCTGGGCGGCGCCCTGCTGGCGCTGTTCCTGACTGGTGGGTACGTGAAAAGCGGCATGGACCTGCTGCAGAAATTCGGGTATGCGGAAACCGAGGTGCCGGAAATACTGGAGAAGTTTTTCTTCCAGAGCCAGAACCAGTTGAAAGGCCCCCTCATTGATGACAGGCCCCTTTCCGAATCGGCCCTCATCCGCCACTACACCACAGACAACAACAACTATATACAATGGCTGATCAATGCCGTCAACACATCGCACGATGCTTTGCGCAAACAGCAGGGTTTTATTGACGGTAAAATACCCAACGCCCTGTTGTACCTCATGCTGCACCATGCGCTGGACCTGAGTTATGTGGAGGTCAGCCTGCGCCTCTACCAGAAGGCCGCCCTGCTCACCAGCGAGCAGGTGAGGGCCGCCAAAATAGAGCCCGCCTTCCTGCACATTGCCCAGCAGCAGAAAACAAGCGAGAGCCGCTGGAATTACCTCTACTCCCGGCAGGCCGCCATTACCGGCAACGCAGACCAGTACATTGGTGATTACATTCCCAAGATCATCAAAACCGAAGTGGCCAGCCAGTACATGAAAGAACAACTGGAGGCGCTCGAAAAACTGAAGGACTTGCCCACGGCGCGGCTGGAAAGGATATTTGCGGAACATATAGATTGCTGCTCTTACCGGCTGGATGCCTGGCAGTCAGGCATACTGCACTACCAGCTGTCCCTGATGCGGCAGCGGGTGAGTGATAACGAAGAAGATTTTAGACAAGGCATCTACATCGGGGCCTTTGGCTGGGTGGAAGAAGTGAAGTCTGAAAATAAAGTGCTTACCCCCGTGCAACTGGAAGCCCCGGAACTGAAAAAGATGTTCATAGACGGGCAGCCCATTCCGCTGGAGCGAGACAACACCAATGGCGGCTACATCACCGCGCCCTCACTGGACCATGCGGTGGCGGCTTCTGTGCTCCGCAACGCGTACACGGCTAACAAGAATCCCGAGTCGCTGCGCGTCAACCTTTCCTCTGAAAGGGTGCGCAAGGCCCTTTCCATGATAGAAGGCATCCGCGGCGGCCAGTCTATGGGCGCGCTGCTGGGGTATTACCTGGAACGTGGCTTGCATGAAGGGTATCCCGGCGTGGAGCTGGATTATTTTATCTACCAGCTGCGCAAGGCATTTCCGCTTGTCATCAACAAGGTAAAAGATACAAAGCTGAATGACGGTGAGGGAGACGAAGTGGAAGCCATAGAGGCCCGCAACGTGATAGACGGGCTGGCACTGGTGAACCATGTTACGCAGACCGGCAACACCGCGTACCCCTTCGGCAAAACATTGCCGCCGCTGGAGAACGCCGCGCAGGGTACGGCCATCACCAAAGAAGTGGTCAAGATCATGGACATCAACGATGCCGTGGGAGACCTGGCCATTTCGGAAAGCGTGTACCAGGCGGTGCTGGCTAACTACGAGCGCTCCAACGCCACGCTGGATACGTTCAGTGATGCCAACTTCCCGCCCATACCGGAAGTGGTGCAAACCCCACGCAGCGGCATCAACCTGACACATCGCGTAGGCCTGCACTTCAGGCCCGGCTTGCCTTCCAACCCCGCCCATACGCCCCGCGCAAAAGCGGAGCCGGCTATGAACGAGTGGCTGCAAACAGTAACGCCCGCCCCGGCGGATGTTGTTTGTTTTGTGAGCTACGGCGCCGTGGCAGACGAGGAAGTGTCTGCCGCCACACTGGGTTTGCAGCCGCTTGACCTGCTCTACATGATCAATACGGACAGCGATCAGGCCCTCCGGGAAATTGATGACCGGTTGCTGAAATACGTGATGGATAAAGGCGGCGTGCGGCCGGATGTTGCCATCAGCATCAACTACATGAAACAGGCAGCCGGCAAGTACAGCTTCTTTGAGCTGGCGCCACTGTTCAACAGCCTGCGCGCCCTGCTGCTGCGTTCCCGCCCCCTTACGCCCAATGATGTGAGCATAGCCATTGATGCCAGGGCGGGAGAAGACAACGCAGTGTTCGCAGACAATAACCTGGCCCGCCTGCAGGCCGCGCGCAATGAATTGCAGCAGCAGCTGGACAATGACCTCACGCCCTATGTGACTTCCGTAGAACCGCTGATGGCGGCAGACCTTTCCCTGCCCGCCAACGTGGCCGCCGTGATCAACGCGCTGGACGCATCTTTTATACAACCCGCCCTGCCCGTTTTTTCGGCACTGGCCAAAGCCGGTCTCACGGAAGCGGGTTATGGCTTTATCTACACGCGGCGTAAGGAAGTATTCCTTCAGCTGCTCAACAAAACCGCAGCGCTCACCACCAAGTGGGACGGCAAACTGGCGGCATTTGATGCCCTGCTGGTAGATTACGCGGCCCTGCCCGGTACAGCAACAGATGAAGAAAGAATGCGTTTCCTGCAGGATGCCGAGCTGCAGCTGTCTACCATTGTGCGCACCACGCTGCCCGCTACACCGGCAGATTACCTGAATGCGCTGCAAACCGCGGTGCGCCCGGCTTTTGAGGCCCGGTTAAACGACCTCAAATCGGTACAGGCTACCGCCGCCTCCACTTTGCTGGCCCTCCTCAATGAAGTAAAAGCCAAACTCCCCATTGATCAGTTTGATGCGGAAGCATTTGAGCTGGCTGATGTGGAAAACCAGTTCATTGTACTGGCCGGAGAAATACTGGCCGCCGCCAAAGCGCTGGCAGCCGGGCTCACTAAACGCATTGCCGCCGCAGATGCCCTGCTGGCCGAAGTGCCCGCTGTTACGGACAACAAAAAGAAAGTAAAACTGGTAGCGGATGTGGCCATACAGCTGTTCCACGAAGATTTTAAAATAGTGCCTGAATTTGGCATTACCGCCGCTGCCGGTGCGGAATGGAACAATGCGGTAGCTGCTAAAGGGCAATTGCTAGGTTATCTGACTACGCCCGGCGCGGACGGCGGCATATTGTCAGAGTTCCCGGAAGATGACTGGCTGTACGGCATTGCCCGCGTGCGGGAAAAACTGCATCACTGGGAAAACATGGTGCTGCTGAGCCCGGCCTTCGGGAAAACCGCTCCCGAGCTGCATCCCGTCCAGTTGCCCTACCAGGCTGATGATAGCTGGCTGGCGCTGGAGTACCCGGCAGACTATAGCATTGATACAGACCGCCTGTTATACACCGCCCACTATTCCACGCCCTTTGACCGCAACGCGCGGCAATGCGGCCTGCTGCTGGATGAATGGACAGAAATAATTCCTTCCAAAGATGAAACGGCGGGGGTGGCCTTCCATTACGACCGGCCGAATGCGGAGCCGCCACAGGCCATTCTGCTGGCCCTGCCCACGGAATTTACCGGGCAATGGCAGTGGGATGATCTGCTGAACACGGTGAACGAAACATTGAACGCAGCCAAAAAACGCGCAGTAGAGCCTGCGCAGGCAGATACAACCAGCTATGCCCGGTTCCTGCCGGCCATTGTGTCTTCCATGACGGTATACCCGCTGTCTGTTTCGCTTAACCTTGCTTTCAATAACAACATTCACGAGATCTTATTAAACCAGGGGCAATGAACAAATACGTAGCCATCGAGAACATCACCACAGAGCTGACCGCCAAAAGCCTGGTGGGCATCACTATGTGGAACCGGCTGGAAGCGCGCCCGCGCACTAATAATTTTGACCGTGCGCTGAAGGCCGAAGTGAGAGACGCGCTCTGGATGCTCAGCAAACAATGGCAGATGGGGGAGTTCCTGGGAGATGATGCCGGATCGCCCGTGTTCTCGCGCATGTACATGGCCAAAACGAAGCTCACCAAATATGTGCCCGGCAGTCACGGTGTGGAAGTGTTTGATGAAAGTGTGCCGCTGGAAGCGAAAGTGGAAAAACGCGCCATCCCCTTCACCATTGGCACGGCTGCCGTATCGCTCAATATGCGTTTGCTGATGGGCCGCCACTGGCTGAAAATGATACAAGGCATGGGCAATGCGGTAGCTGATGCATACATCGCGCAGTACAGCATTACGCTGCCGGATGCAGACAAAAAAGAAGATGCGCACATCACCGCTCACAAGGAGGCGTGGCAGCAGTTCAACGCCGTAGCCGGCCGCTGCATGGACGGCGGCGCGCTGTATGCCCATCTTAAAACGCCGGGAGGCAAAGCGGCTGACAGTATAGCCGTTTTAACGCCTGCCCAGGCCGCCGAGGCGGATGCCAAAGGGGAACGTTTCACCGCATGGTTCGAGAAACTGTTTTACCAGCCCGGCGCTACGGAAAACGATGCGTGGAAACCGCAGCAGCTGGAATACCAGTTTGCCTGCTCCGCGCCCGTGGAGGGACAGGAAAAGGTGATGACGGCGGATGAATACTACCAGGGCCACCTGGACTGGTACAATCTTGATATAGACCCCGCCCGCCAGCACCTGCCAGACACCGGCACGCCGCCGCCCTCGGGCATTGAGGACCCGCTGAAACTCAGCTTTATTCCCGTGCCCGTCAACTTTGACGGCATGCCCAATACCCGCTGGTGGACGTTTGAAGACGGCCGCACCAACTTCGGCAATATCAAGCCCAGCACCCGGGACATCGGCAAACTGCTTTTTATTGAATTTGCATTGCTGTATGCGAACGACTGGTTCCTGGTGCCCGTTACCCTGCCCGCTGGCAGCGTTGCCACCGTAAAAGGGCTGTCTGTTACCAACGTTTTCGGGGAGCGGCTGTGGGTAGAGCCTGCTGGCAAGGGGCTGGATGATGCCTGGAACAAATGGAGCATGTTCACGCTCAACACCAAAGGCAACATGGGCGAGCAAACAGATACCGGCCTGCTGGTGCTGCCCACCGTTTCAAAGATACAGGAAGGCAAACCGCTGGAAGAAATTCACCTCATCCGCGATGAAATGGCCAACATGGTATGGGGCATTGAAAGCACTATACCGCTGGCCACCGGTAATGGCAAGCACGGCAGCGAGGCCGCGCGTGAGCTGAAGGCCCGCTACCAGCAGATACTGGACAAGCAGATAGGCAACGGTACCGTTATCCCGCCGGCGCCGCCGGAGTACAAGGCAGACCTGCGGTACGAAGTGATGAACACGGTGCCTGAAAACTGGATACCCTTCATTCCCGCCCGCATGGAAAACAGCATCCGCGCCATCAGGCTGCAACGGGCCGCCATGCCGCGCATCCTCAACGGCAATCCCGACAAGCCGGAGAAAACCGAGCCGCGCACCTCGCTGCTCCGCGAAGGCCTGGACGCTACGCCCGCCGCTACTTACTTTGTGAATGAAGAAGAAGTAACGAGGGCTGGTACCTTTGTTATGGAATCATACCAGCGTACCCGGTGGTACAACGGCAAGGTGGTAACGTGGCTGGGCATACGAAAACAGACCGGCAGGGGAGAAGGCGCCAGCCACCTGGCATTTGACCAGGCGGTGAACGTGAAGAAGTAATACTTTCAATACTGACATTTTCCCGGTATATTTGTTATACTAATCAAGGAAAATGAAACTGAGGCAAATACCTCCGCCAGATACATTGAAAAACCATATCCGGTACTTCTGGGTGTTCGAAGGAGCGGGAGAGGCAATCCCCACCGGCTCTTTCAAAGCCATTGCAGACGGCTGCCCCGGCCTCATCTTCCAGCATCCGGACAAAGGCGTGATGTACCAGAACAGCAAGCGCCTGCCCCCCGCGTTCGTCTACGGCACAGCCTCGCGTTATGCGGAGATCAGTCTTGAAGGGACTTTCAATACTATTGGCATCTTCTTCTTTCCCCAGGCCCTTCCCGCCGTATTTGGCATCAACGCCGGCGAACTGACAGACACCTGTATGGACCTTGAGCTGATTGCCCGGCGGCAACAATACCCTTTGGTGGAACAACTGGCTGAAGCCCCTTCTTCCCAACACCGCATCGCCATCCTCAGCGATTTTTTATACCTGCTGCTGCAGCAGAACAACTGTTTTGAGAGCAGCGCTATACAGCATGCGGTTAATTTTATTGTACAGGCCAAAGGCAGCGTGTCCCTGAAGGAGTTGCAGGAGCAGCTGCAATTGTCTGAGAGAAGTTTTGAGAGGAAGTTCAAACAATATGTGGGCGTTACTCCCAAGCTGTTTGCCCGTATCAACCGCTTCCAGGCCTCCCTTCACCAGCTGCGGCAAAACGATTTTCTGAAACTGTCCGATGTTGCCTACCTGAACGATTATGCGGACCAGTCGCACTTTATCCGCTCCTTCCGCGAGTTTGCCGGTCTTTCCCCCAACCAGTACCAGAAGAAGGCGGTAGAGCTGGTGGAGAATTTTTCCGGCCTGCGGTAACTGCTGCCGGATTTATTCTATTTTGACATATGCTCCCGCCATAGTTTTGCTGTTATTGACCATTTAAACGATGCTATATGTTCAACAACATTGTTCTTGCAGTTACAGCCATCACCACGGCCCTGATGGCGGGCCTTTTTTACGCCTATTCATTCTCGGTAAGCCCCGGGCTGGGGCGGCTGGCCGATGCGGAATACATCCGCGCCATGCAGCATATTAACCGGGCCATTCTCAATCCTGTTTTTTTCCTTGGTTTTATGGGTACGCTGTTGTTGTTGCCGCTGAGTACCTACCTGCAATATTCGCAGCCCGTAACGGTACGTTTCTGGTGCCTGCTGGCGGCCACCCTAGTGTATGCCATCGGCGTGTTCGGGGTAACAATGGCAGTGAATGTGCCGCTGAATGAAGCGCTGAATACATTCAACACACAATCTGCTTCATTGTCTGAAATAGCGGCGCACCGCGCGGGCTTTGAAGCAAGATGGAACAGTTTTAACAACGTGCGTACGTTTTGCGCGGTAGCGGCTATGGCGTTGGTGGCGGTGGGGTGTATTTACAGGGAGTAAAAGAGCCGTCTCAAAAGTAATTTTTACCGGATCTTATTCGGGCGCCTGATGGAGAGATTTTTCGTTTACATGATTCTCAAGCCCGTCAAATTACTTTTGAGACGGTCCCCGTTTTTTACACTGCTTTCATATAGTCCTCCAGCCTCAACGGCTTCCTGCCCAGCAAGTGCTCCAGCGCGCCGTCTACATGTTCAAACTCGCCTTCTTTCACGCTTTCCGCCATGCTGAGGTAAAAGTCTACCGCCACCGGCGGCATTTCCAGTTTTATCAGCTCCTCTCTGAACGCGCCGGCGGGAATGTCTGTATAAGCGGCCGGCAGCCCTTTGATGTTTTGCAGCAGGGCGGCAATGTCCTGGAAGGAGTAGGCATGGCTGCCGGTGATGTCATACACCGCGTTTACATGGCCTTTGGGCGCGGCCAGTACGTTGGCCAGTGCCTCCGCAATGTCTGTACGGGCTACAAAGCTCACGCGGCCGTTGCCGGCGGGGTAATAGATCTGCCCGTTTTCCATGGCGGCGCCAATGAACAGCGGAATGGTTTCCATGTACATGCTGTCCCGCAAAAAAGTGTAGGCGAAGCCGCCGTCGCGGATGGCCTTTTCTGTTTGCACGTTGGTTTGCGCGCCATGAAAAATGGGCTGCTCGGCCAGGTTGACGGAACTGGTGTAGACGATGTGTTGTACACCTGCTGCCCTGGCCGCTTCTACCACGTTTTTTTCCTGCTGCGTGGCATGCGCGCCATAGCTGGCGGAAGATATCTGCAGCAGTTTTTCCACGCCGGCAAAAGCCGCCCGCAGTGATGCGGCATCGTCATAATCCGCCACGCGTACCTGTATGCCGCTAACATCTTTCATCTTGTCCGCGTCACGCACCACGGCAATGATGTTGCCGGGGGTGATTTGCTGCATTAAAAAACGGAGGGTGGCTTTGCCGAGGTGGCCGCTGGCGCCTGTGATTGCGATTGTCATAGTTCTTTTTTTGACAAAAGTAGGAGCGGGGTTACAAGGAAAATAGAACAAAACCGGCAGCAACCCGGTCAGGGGAGTGCGCAAAAGGCTTCCGGGAAAGTACCGCCGCACGCCGCCGCATATGCCTTTGTCGCAAACAGCATGTTGCGGGTGGTATTTACATGCGGCCGGAATGCAGTGCCATGCCGCTTTTTGTTAAGTGCTCGTTAATCGGGGTGTTTTCCGCTACGTTAACTGGAAAAATTGCAGCGTTCACCAAAACGCGCTTGACGGCATGGCGGTTTCGGTATACTTTTACATCGGTTTTTCATAGGATATGGTTAAAAATATTGAAGGGCGGTATTCTTACCGCCTTTATTTTTTTACCTTGTGAGACCATATCCCCCCACTTACGTTATGGAAAACATGCTGATCCAATACATCCGTTCTATTGTACAGGTGCCGCCGGCGGAAGCGGAAAAATTACTGGATATCGGAAAGCCCGTCACCATCCGCAGAGGCGATTATTTTCTGCAGGAAGGGCAGGTGCCCCGCAAGTTCGCTTTTGTAGGTAAAGGGTTGTTCCGTTATCTGTACATAGATGCGGAAGGCAGGGAATATACCAGGAATTTTATGCCGGAGCAGAGCTTTATTTCAGCCTATTCCGCCATGATACGGCAGAAACCTTCCCGTGTGTTCATTGAAGCGCTGGAGAACAGCGAGATACTGGAAATGGACTACAGCCGCTGGCAGGAAGTAAGGAAAGGCCATTCCTGCTGGGACCGGTTCCTGATCGCTATGCTGGAGAGCGCTTTTTCCACCAGGGAAAGCCGGGAGCGGGATCTGCTGCTGGCAGACGCGGGAGAACGGTACAACATCTTTAGGGCAGACTTCCCCGGGCTGGAGAAACGGGTATCGCAACAGCTGATCGCTTCTTACCTCGGCATATCTCCGGCCTCCCTGAGCCGCCTGCGCAAAGGCAGCCTCAGGTAGACTTGCGTACTACCAGTTCCGTTTTCAATACTTTAATGATGGATTTCCAGTCTGCCACCTCCCGGCTGATCTGGTCTATCAGCAATTGCGCGGCGGTACGCCCGATGTCCCGCACGGGCTGTGATACGGTGGTGAGCGGCGGGTCTATCAGGCCGGATACAAAATCGTTGCTGAACCCTACTACGGCAATATCTTCCGGCACCCGCAGCCCTCTTCTCCGGATCACCTGAATGGTCTCTATGGCGGTGGGGTCGTTTACAGCAAAAATGGCGTCTGGCCGGTTTTCCAGGTTCAGCAGGTGATTCACGTATATTTTTACCTTGTCTATATTCAGGTCATAGGAGATCATCAGTTCTTCATCCAGCGGTACGTTGTGCTTGCGCAGGGCGGCCTTGTAGCCGTTGAGCCTTTTTTCGCTGATCTTTAGAGAGGCCGGGCCCGCCAGGTGGGCAATCCGCTTGCGGCCGGACTCTACCAGGTAACTCACGGCGCGGAAAGAACCGTCATAATCGTCTACGATCACCTTCGGCACGTCCATTTCATCACATACACGGTTAAAAAATACGATGGGAATGCCTTTGCGCTGGAAGATCTTCAGGTGGTCATAGTTGCGCGTTTCCCGGGTAATAGATACCAGTATGCCGTCTACCTGGTTGGCCAGCATCACTTTCGTATTGGCTACTTCCGTTTCGTAACTTTCGTCAGACTGGCAGATCACCGTGGTGTAACCCGCCTTGCTGGCCACTTCCTGCGCGCCAATGATGGCGGTGGGGAAGTAGGAGCTTTTGAACTCCGGCACAATAATGCCGATGGTATTCGTTTTTTTGGTAATGAGGCTGATGGCCAGCATGTTCCGTTGATAATCCAGCTTCTCCGCCAGCTCCAGCACGGCCTGCCGGGTTTCCGGCTTCACGCTCTTATGCCCGGTCAGCGCCCGGGATACGGTAGATTTGGAGAGGTTCAGCTCTTTCGCAATGTCAATAATGGTTACCTGGTGCCTTTTCATACCGCTAAGAAACGAATTATTTGCAATTGGTGGGAACATTCCCGCAAATTGGGAATGTTCCCATGCTGTCATGTGTCATTTTTTTGTTCGGGTTATAGTTGTTAGTTGCCATCTTTGGTTATCAACTAAATTCACACGTATGAAAAAGCTGTTGCTCACCATCGGCTTACCGGTGCCTGTTTATGCCACGTTTACTTTAGTTTCCGGTATTACTGCACTACACGCATAGTTTATCTTTAAAACAAGTTGCTTGTTATGAATGTCAAGATTTTTTCAATGTTGCTATTGTGTATTGCGCTGATCCGAACCGCCTATGCACAAACGCCGGCTGCTTCCCCCGGCCAGTCCCGTACCGTTACCGGGAAGATCACCGATATGGAAGGGGAACCGCTTCCCGGTGTTACTATTCTTTTAAAAAGCGGCCAGGCGCAGGCCATGACCAACGATGCGGGGGTATATACCATCCGTATCCCGCAGGGGCCGGACGCTGTGCTGGTATTTTCATTTGTGGGCTTCCACACCAAAGAAGTAAAGCTGGCGCCCACCGCCACCGTGTACAACACCAAAATGGAGCCTTCCATTAAAGGCCTGAACGACGTGGTGGTGATCGGTTACGGTACCGTAAAGCGGAGAGACCTGACCGGCTCTGTGGGCGAAGTGAAAGTGGAAGACCTGCAGAAAGCGCCCGTGGCCAGCTTTGAACAGGCCCTGGCCGGCAGGGTGGCCGGGGTACAGGTAACCGCGGCAGACGGGCAGCCCGGGGAAGGCATGAAAATAGCCATCCGGGGCAACAACTCGGTTACGCAGGATAACTCCCCGCTGTACGTGATAGACGGCTTCCCGATGGAAAGCCCGGACAACAACATCATCAACCCGGCGGATATTGCCTCCATAGAAGTACTGAAAGATGCTTCCGCCACCGCTATCTACGGTGCGCGCGGCGCCAACGGGGTGATCATGATCACCACCAAGCAGGGCAAGATAGGCGCGCCCGTAGTGAACTACCAGATGTGGGTAGGCATGGACCAGAACATCCGCCAGCAGGAAATGATGGACCCTTACGAGTTCGTGAAGTACCAGCTGGAACTGAATCCCGGGCTGTACGGGCCTATCTACCTGAAAAACGGTAAAAAGCTGGAAGATTATAAGAACGATAAAGGGATCAACTGGCAAGACCAGGTGTTCCGCAACGGCTTTGGCCAAAGCCACAACCTCTCCGTACGCGGAGGGAGTGACAAAACGCGGTACTCGCTGTCCGGCTCCGTTTTTTCGCAAGACGGTATTATTATCAACAGCGGCTTCCGCCGTTACCAGGGCCGCGCGTCTATAGACCAGACCATCAGCAGCAAGGTAAAAGCCGGTTTCAATGCCAACTATACCGGTACCAAAACCTTCGGCACCTTTGCCAACAGCACCAGCAGCGGCCAGGCTTCCGGCCCCACTTCCAGCCTGATGTACAGCGTATGGGGCTTCAGACCGGTAACGGGAGATTCTCTCAGCGACCTGTCTATGATAGACGAGCCGTTTGACCCGAATATTGACCCAGGGGCGGAATGGCGCATCAACCCTATCATATCCACTAAGAACGAATACAATCCATCCTTCAACAATACTGTTATTGCCAACGCTTACGCGGAGTTCAAACCGCTGAAGTATTTCACGCTGCGCATTACCGGCGGCCTCACCAAGATCAACTGGCGGCGTGAACTGTTCAACAACTCCAACACGCGTATGGGCAACCCGCGGAGCAGCAACCTCGGCGTAAACGGTTTGGTAGACAACCGGGAAACCACCAACCTGCTGAACGAGAACACGCTTAGCTACATCCGCACCATCAATAAAAAACACAGCATCAACGCCGTGGCCGGTGTTACCATGCAGAAAATATCCATGTACCGCCACGGCTTTACATCTACCCAGGTGCCCAATGAAGCGCTGGGCATGAGCGGGCTGGATGAAGGTACCATTGCCACCGCACCCAACGAGAAATCAAGCAGTGCGCTGATGTCTTTCCTGGGCCGTGTAAACTATGGGTATGATTCAAGGTACCTGTTCACCGTGTCTTTCCGGGCAGACGGCTCCTCCAAGTTCGCCAATGGCAACAAGTGGGCCAGCTTCCCGTCCGGCGCCTTTGCATGGCGGCTGATAGAAGAGCCTTTTATGAAGAACATCAACTGGCTGTCTGACGCCAAGCTGCGCGCAGGGTATGGCCTCACGGGCAACAACCGCGTGCTTGACTTTGCCTACCTCTCTTCCATGCAAATGTTCGTGTATTCCGGTTACTCTTACGGCAACAACCAGGAAGCGGGCATTATTCCCAACAACCTGGGTAACCAGAAACTGAAATGGGAAACTACAGAGCAGATAGACCTCGGGCTGGACGTAGGTTTCCTCAAAAACCGCATTGCGTTCACCGCGGACTACTATAAAAAGAACACGCGAGACCTGTTGCTGCTGGCTACGCTACCCGCTTCTACCGGTTACCTCAACGGCTTCCGCAACGTGGGCCGTGTGTCTAACGAAGGGGTGGAGCTGACCCTTAATACGCAGAACATCACCGGGAAAAAATTCACATGGTCTTCCAGCTTCAACATTTCATTCAACCGCAACAAAGTGCTGCAGCTGAATGAAGGGGAGCCCAGCATGGCTACGCGCATTACCTGGGGCAACTTCAACAACGCGTTCCCCTACATTGCCATTCCCGGCCAGCCCATTGCGCAGTTTTACGGCTTTTTGTTTGACGGGGTGTACCAGTACAGCGATTTCAATAAATTGCCTAACGGCTCCTATGTGCTGAAAGATGAAGTGCCCAACAACACCATGCCGCGCGCCAATATCACGCCGGGGCATATCAAATACAAGGATATCAACGGAGACGGGCAGGTAGACAACAACGACCTCACCATCATCGGTGATCCGAACCCGATTCACGTTGGCGGGTTTTCCAACAACTTCACCTACGGCGGGTTTGACCTGAACGTGTTTTTCCAGTGGAGCTATGGCAACGACCTGCTGAACGCCAACCGCATCGAGTTCGAGAACGGTGACGTACAGCGTAACTTCCTGAACATGTTCAAGTCTTTCGAGAACCGCTGGACGCCTGAGAACCAGACCAACGCCCTTTACCGCGTAGGCGGCCAGGGCCCGCAGGTATACTCTTCCCGCACCATAGAAGACGGTTCCTACCTCCGCCTCAAAACCGTGGCGCTGGGTTATTCGCTGCCGGCGGCCATGCTGCGCAGGGCGAACATCAAAACGCTGCGTGTGTACGCGGCGGCGCAGAACTTGCTCACATGGACCAACTATACCGGTCTTGACCCGGAAGTATCCGTACGGCACACCGCCCTCACACCGGGCTTCGACTGGTCTGCCTATCCCAAGTCGCGCACGCTCACCCTGGGACTGGACATTACTTTTTAATGCTTAAAAACTGTGCAGATGAAACGCATCCTCATATTTTTATTGCTTGCAGCCAGTACTTTCAGCAGTTGCAGCAAGTTTCTTGAAACGGAGCCGGAAGATTTTGTAACGCCGGACAATTATTACAATACGGAAGCCGACCTGCGCCGCGCGCTGAACGGGGTGTACAACCGGCTGATAGATAACTTCGGGCGCATGTACTCCCGCGGGTTGTTCAGTTACCTGGCTATCAGCGACGAGTTTTTCTTCAAGAACATCACTATTGCCCAGCTGAAGGTAATGGAGTTTGACGCCGGCCAGCTGGATATTGGCCGTTTCTGGGAAACCGCCTACCAGGGCATAGACCGGGCCAACCTCTTGCTGGAGAACATCAACAAGCCGGATATGGATGAAACCAAGCGCAACGTGATCAAGGGCGAAACCCTTTTCCTGCGGGCGTATTATTACTTCCTGCTGGTAGACCATTTTGGCGGCGTACCGCTGAAGCTGACCTCCACCAAGTCTCCTACCGACAAATACCTGCCGCGTTCAACCGTGGCGGAAGTATATGCGCAGATCGTGAAAGATATGCAGGAGGCGGAGCCGCTGGTGAGTGACATCAACGGGTACAACTACAATGAAACCGTTACGCAAACCGCCGTGCAGGCCATCCTGGCCAGGGTTTTCCTGACCATGGCAGGGGAGCCGCTGAAGCAAACAGAGCGTTATAAAGATGCGCTGGCCTATGCCGATAAAGTGATCAGCTCCGGCCGCCATTCCCTGAGCCCTGATTACAAGCAGATATTCATCAACCACTCCCAGGATAAATACGACCTGCAGGAGTGCATATGGGAGGTGGGCATGTTCGGCAACCAGCTGGGCAATGCACAACTGGCGGGCGCTGTAGGCATCGAGAACGGGCTGGAGTGCCTGGATGAAACTATCGGTTACAGTGGTGGCGGCATGCACCCCACCGCCCGCATGTTCGAGATGTATGACCCGGCAGACCCGCGCCGCGACTGGGCCATTGCTCCCTATAAATACACCGTTGCCAACGGCGTAACCACTAAAACCTTTTATACGGATGCGCAGGTATATGACCGTACCGTAGGTAAATGGCGCAGGGAGTATGAAACGGCTACGCCCAAGAACAGAACGTATAATTCCACCAACTTCCCCGTGATCCGCTATGCAGACGTGCTGCTGATGAAAGCGGAGGCGGAGAACGAAGTGAACGGCCCTAATGCAGACGCTTACAACGCCATGAACATGGTGCGCAGAAGAGGCTACGGCAAACCGGTAAATACGCCAGACGCCACTGTTGACGCGCCGGCCGGTATGGATAAAGCCGCTTTCCTGGCGTACCTGCAGGATGAGCGCGCCCGTGAGCTGGCTTTTGAAGCCATGCGCAAACATGACCTCATCCGTTGGGGCCTGTATCTTCAGCATATGCAAACGCTGGCGGCGGAAATCAACGCTACCGCCCCCTCCGGCTTCAAGTACTCGGGCAATGCCGCCAAGAACGTAACGGCAAGGAACCTCGTGTTCCCCATCCCCAACTCTGAAGTAACGGTAAATCATTTGATCATTCAAAATCCCAACTGGTAATTATGCGAAAGCTCATATATATGCTGGCAGCCGCCGCCGCGCTGGCCGCCTGTAAAAGAGAAAAGGTGCCTATGCCTGACTTCCAGGTGCATACCAGCTCCCTGACCTATAAGGCCGGTGATACCGTACGGTTCGTATTCAGCGGCAACCCTGACAATATCACTTTTTTCTCCGGTGAGCCGGGTCACAACTATGAGTTCAGGAAACGCACCAGCGCCGCCAATGACCTGCAGGTGCAATTCAGCACCTGGGTGCGGTACGGCCTGGTCCGTGACAACCTGCAGCTGATGGTGTCTAACAACTTTAACGGCAAAGCCACCGCAGAAGACCTGGCCGCCGCTACCTGGACGGACATTTCAGACCGCGCCGTGTTTTCTACCGGTGTAGACCGTACGCCCTCCGGCGTAGTGAGCCTGAAGGAGTTTGCCAGGCCGCCGGAAGATTCCGCGCTGGTATACGTTGCCTTCCGTTACACAGACTATAAAAAACCGCAGGGGCAAAACCAGTGGGTGATCCGCACTTTCGAGGCCAACAACGTGTCTGATGACGGGGTGGTATCTCCGCTGGCCGTAATGAGCACCGGCGGCTGGCTGCAGGTGGATGTCAAGAACCCGGGCTTCAAATGGACCATTACCACCGCGCAGCTGCTCATTGCCAACGCTCCCGGCACGGCGGATGATAATGAGGACTGGGTGATCAGCAAGGGCTTCAACCCCTGGCAGATCAAGCCGGATGTGGGCACCGCGCTGAAAAACGTGAGCACTGTACTGGAAGAGCACACATACGTATATAAGGAACCGGGCACTTATAAAGTTATATTTGATGCGTCTGCCGTGCGGTACACGGGAGAAAAGCGCCTGCTGCGCGAAATTAACTTAACCATTACACCATAGGAAGAAGAACATGAATGTAGCGATTGACACGTCGGTAATAGTTGTATTTTCTGTATTTATCATGCTGGTGGGCTTTTCGTTCTCCAGAACGGGAAGGAACCTGAAGTCTTTTTTTGCGGCGGGAGAGGCGGTGCCCTGGTTCATTGGCGGGTTGTCTCTTTTTATGAGCTTCTTTTCTGCCGGTACTTTTGTGGCCTGGGGCTCCATTGCCTATAAATATGGCTGGGTGGCCGTTACCATTCAGTGGACGATGTGTATCGGCGGTCTGGTAACGGGCCTCTACATTGCCCCCAAATGGAAGGCCACCGGCAACCTCACCGCGGCGGAGTTTATCCGGGAGCGGCTGGGGGCCGGCGTGCAGCAATCCTACATTTATATTTTCATGCTGGTATCCCTGCTGATCAAAGGCTCTGTGCTGTATTCCGTGGCACGGCTGGTCAGCTCATCGCTGGGCTTTCCGTTGATGCCGAGTACGGTGGTGCTGGGCCTTTTCATGATAGCCTATACCGCGGTGGGCGGCCTCTGGGCCGTAATGGTAACAGATATTCTGCAGTTTGTGATACTGACCGCTGCCGTGCTGATCATTATCCCGCTGGCCTTTGACGCGGCGGGCGGGGTGCAGCAGTTCCTGCATTTTTCGCCGGAAGGTTTTTTCAGCGTGGTGAACGGTGAATATACCTGGGGCTTCATTCTTGCTTTTGCCCTGTACCACGTGTTTTACATTGGCGGCAACTGGACGTTCGTACAGCGGTACACCAGTGTGGACAAACCTAAGTCAGCCTCCAGGGTAGCGTACCTTTTTGCGGGATTGTATATTATCAGCCCCGTGCTGTGGATGCTGCCGCCCATGCTCTACAAGCTCATCAACCCTTCCCTGCAGGGGCTTGACGCGGAGAACGCCTATCTCATGGTGTGCAAGCATGTGCTGCCGGCCGGGTTGATGGGGCTGATCCTCACCGGTATGTACTTTTCCACGTCCGCTTCCGCCAACACGGCCCTGAACGTAGTGTCTGCCGTGTTCACCAATGATATTTACAAAGGCCGCATCAACCCCGCCGCGTCAGACAAAAAGCTGATGCTGGTGGCCCGCCTGTCTTCCTGGGTGATAGGTCTTGGCATGATAGGCATTGCCCTCATAGTGCCGTACATCGGCGGTATTGTGGAGTTCACCCTGAGCATTGGCGCCATTACCGGCGGGCCGTTGCTGGCGCCGCCCATCTGGGCGCTGTTTTCCAAACGGCTCAACGGGCGTGCCACCCTGTATATCACCATTCTCAGCCTCGGCGCCAACCTGCTGTTCAAGATCATACTGCCCTTTACCTCCGGCATCCGCTTAAACCGCGCGGATGAAATGCTGGTAGGCGTGGGCCTGCCTTTCCTGCTGCTGCTGGCGTACGAGGTGTATGCCCGTATGACTAACAAGGTAAGTGAGGAGTATCTGCAACTGCAACAGGTAAAGGCGGAGCGGAAGATCATGCGGCAGGCGCCAGACCCGGAAGAAGCGCTGGCCATACAACAGCAGAACGTGTTCGGGCTGAAGGTGATCGCTTTTTCACTGGCCTTTATTGCGGTGCTGCTGTACGTGCTCTGTTTCTTTGCCGCCGGCAGCGCCCCGCTGGTAGCGGGCATTGCCACCGCCATTCTTTTGCTGGCGCTGATACCTTTACGGGCGGCCAGGAAAGGAATGGGGCTGCATGGGTAGACCGTACCGCTGGCAAATGAAGCCGTGAGTGACATTGCTTTCCGCGCGGCTGCTGTTAGCAAAAGCAGCAACAGGCATGACCATGGAACATGCCGGCGGAATGCGGCCATAAAAACGAAACGATGCAACTGAAAACATATATTATTCCCATACTCTTCTGCAGCTTGCTGCACCTCACCGCGGCCGCGCAACAACGCGTTGCGCTGGAAAGCAGTGCCCTGCGGCTGCAATGGGAGAGAACGGCCAGGGGCTACGAGCTGAAGAAATTAGCTGTAAAACAGGGCGCCGGCTGGGCCAGCCAGGCAAACCCCAGCGGGGAGTATACCCTGCTGTATTCCGCCACCCCGCCGCCGCAGGGTCCTGCGCCGGTGTACAATGCAAAAGGCGAAAAGATCAATTTCCCTGAAAATATCTACCATTACATTATACCGCTTTGGAAAGAACTGACCAGCCCCGTGCAGCTGAACACCGCCGGGGAGGCGCTGCACTTTTACCCCGCTGCCGCCACCGGCGGGCAGGGCGGGGCGCAGGTGTTCTCCGCTGAAAACAGCCGGGCGGCCGTAACCGCTACCTGGGCCATAGACCCCGCTTACCCGGCTGATGTAACGGTAACGGTTAAACTGAAAGCAAAGGCGGCCGGATATTTTTCCATGGCCACGCCCACGCTGGCTACCTTTGCCAGCAACGGCTTTGCCTGGGCCGGCATTCCCGGTTATTTCCAGAGCAATGCCATAGAAAAAGATTTTATCAAGGCGGCCGTGTACATGCAGGGCATTCCTGACAAGCCCATCCTGGTGAGAGACAGGGCGGCGTCTACACTGTCTCCTTTCATCCAGGGCAAAAACCGGGTAACCCTGGCAGTGATACCGCAACCCGGCACGGCGCGAGACCCGTGGGCGGACAGTGTAAAAACGCAAACCGTGTGGAAGCTGGGCCTTTCCCTGATGAACCGCAAGGGAGCGCTGACGCCCACCCTCTACCGCCCCGTACTGGGGCAGCAAGGCTCTGCGCTGAAGCAAGGGGAAACCATCACGTTCTCTTTCCGTTATACCCTGCAGGCCGCGGACTGGTACACCGTGTACCAGCACACTATTAACGACATTTACCGCTTCCCGGATTTCCTGCGGCTGAAAAGCACGCAACGTTCGCTGACAGACCGCATCCTGGCCATGCACCGCTATGTGATCAGCGATGCTACCTCCCTGTGGCGCACGGAAGATTTTAACGGCATGAAGATAGGAGCGCAGGCCTACCTGGGCGGCGTGTACGGCTCCGAGAAAGATGCCATGAAAAATTCCGACTACGGCGCCATGTGGATGCTGGCCGGTATCATGAATGACGATGTGCTGCAGCAGACCCGTCTGCCGTATGCCCGCAATTTCAAATTGCAGCAGCAGGTAACCGCGCCCGGGTTTTTCAACGGCGCGGCGGCGGGGCAATACTACCTTTCCAAAAGCAAACGCTTCACCGAAGAGTGGGGCCCCTACGTAGAGCCTGTTGCCACCACCTATTACATGCTGATGGACGCGGGCAATATATTGCTCTTCAACCCCGGGGATACCGCCATGAAGCGGGTGCTGGCCCACGCGGCAGACCGCCTGCTGGCCTGGATGGGGAAGGAAGGCCAATGGCAGGTGGCGTATGACCACGCTACCAGGGCGCCCATGTTCACGGAGGTGGAAGACCTGCGGCCCACTTTTTACGGGCTGCTGATAGCGTATAAAATATTAAAGCGCCCGCAGTACCTGGCCGCCGCCAGAAAAGGGGCGGACTGGTACATCCGCAACGCGGTGAACAAAGGCCGTTTCCTGGGCGTTTGCGGAGATACGCGTTTTGTGCCAGACTTTGCCACGGGTCAAAGCGTGCAGGCATTGCTGGAACTGTATGAGATAACCGGGGAGCAGCGTTACCGCACCGCGGCGGTAAAGGCGGCGCAGTTGTACACCACTTCCGTGTACACGCATCCCATCCCTTCCAATACGGAGAAAAGAGTGAACGGGGTGGAAAGGAAAGACTGGGAGATCAGCCAGGCCGGTTTGAGTTTTGAGCACGGCGGTACCTTTGGCAGCGCCAACTACCGCGGCCCCATATTGTTGGCCAGCCACGCCGGTATGTTCGTGCGTATGTTTGCGCTCACCAAAGATTCCCTGTTCCTGAACATGGCGCGTGCGGCCGCATTGGGGCGCGATGCTTTTGTAGACCCCGCCACCGGCGTAGCCTCCTACTACTGGGACGTGATGAATAAAGGCGCAGGCCCATATCCGCATCATGCCTGGTGGCAAATAGGCTGGATCACGGATTACCTGCTGGCCGAAGCGGAGCTGCGCTCCGGCGGAAAGGTGAAATTTCCCCGGGGGTTTATAACGCCGAAGGTAGGGCCTCACCAGTCGTACGGCTTTGCGCCCGGCATGGTGAACGGAACGCCCGCGCAATTGCTGCTGCGGCAGGGGCTGATCAATACCACCAGCCCGTACCTGGACTATTATTGCGCCATTAACCGCGAAAAAAAGAAACTGTTCTTCATCCTCCTGAACAACGATGACGCCCCGCTGCGTACTACCATACAGGCCAATTACGCCGCTGTACCGGTAACGCCGGTGCAGGCAGCTGCGGCCTTTTCTGTGGAGATACCGCCCTACGGCATACAGGTCATCGATATAAACTACCGTTAACGTATGAGAGCGCTGCTGATAGGTTGGGTGTTATGTGCGGGCTGGCTGCCTGCGCAGGCCCAGCAATCTTATTTTATTGAAGCGGAAGATTTCCGCATCCGCGGCGGGTGGATAGCAGAAAAGCCGCCGGGCGCCAATGTTTCCGGCCACCAGATATTGCGTGTGCTGTCTGGCAAAGTGAAGGCGGCCGATGCCCTTACCGTGATCGATATCAAAACACCCGGTGAATATACCGTCTGGACGCGTACCGTTGATTACCCGGACAACCGCCCCGGCACAAGACTTTTCCGTGTATTGGTGAACGATGTGCCGCTGCAGCGGGAATCAGGCGCGCACGGAAAGGACGGTTACCATTGGGAACAGGCCGGTACCGTAAAGCTGAACAGCGGGGACAATGTGATACAGCTGCATGACTCCCGCGGTAACTATGCGCGGGTAGACGCGCTGTTCCTCACGTCAGAGAACATAGACCCCGCCAAGGCAGACCCGCTGTTATACAAAACGGCCCATGTAGCCGTTCAACCCGTGCCGGCACAGCAGCCGGCTACCGTGATAGCTGGCATCAGCGCGGGCGCCCAACCGGTGGCCGCGCTGGAAAACGAGCATATCAGGCTGGAGCTGCTGCGGGGAGAGCGCCTGATGGCCCGCACCGCCGTACGCCGGCAGGGAAAATGGGAATACCTCGGCGGCGGCATGGAAGAGAACAGGATATTGTTGCTGAGCGGCGAAGACCCGCAGATCACGTTCGGTGGTTTCTTTCCCGGCTGGAATGGCTCGCGCGGCTTCAGTACTTTTACATGCAGGGGGAAAACCTATACCATCATGGAGCCTGACAACCTGCGCAATCCTTTCCTTGCCGGGCAGCTGACCGCGTTTGTGCCCGTAGCCGCTACGGCAACGGACAAGCAGCATTTGCACGTAGTGTACCGCTCGGAACAGGGAGATACCATTACCGGCCGCTGGGAACTGCTGCCGGGGCAGCGCCACTTCCGGCTCAACCTGCAATACAAGGCCCCGCAAAATGCTTTTTACAGCCTGGCCGTACTGGCCTTCCAGGGCATGGCATCCAACCGGGTGTCTAACGTGCAGCTGCCACCCATGTTCCAGTACCAGCGCATGCCGGAGCAGCCGCTGATATTGCCCTCCGCCATGATGCCGCAGCCGCTGGCCATGGTGGAGCTGAAAGAGAGCGGCATTACAACGTTCATTACCGGCGCGCAGGACGGTTTCCCGCTAGATTGGGCCATGTCTTCCACTTCCGTGATGGGCTTCGGCATTAAGAACGAAAAGAACCAGGTGCAGCCCGTGGCTTTTTCGCCCGTGCCCGGTTTGAAAGACGCGCAGTTAAAAGCAGGCCAGACGCTGCGGCGCAGCTTTATGATAGGGGCGTTGCCTTCCGGCTGGAACGATGCGCTGGAATATATTTCAGACAGCATCTATGCCGTTAGGGATTACCGCCGGCAGCAGCTTTCGTTAACGGAAACCATGTTCAACATTACAGACCTGCTGCGCAACGATGAGGCGGCGGGCTGGGCGCCCCTGCTGAAAGGGTATTATGATATTGAAGGAGATCCCAAAGCAGCGCCTACCGTGGTACAGTCCGCGCCCCTGGCCGTTATTGCCACGGCCATGCTGGCGCGTGACGAAGCGTTTTACATTAGCCGCGCCCTGCCGGCCATTGAATACACCCTTTCCCGCAGCGGCTTTCGTTGGGCGCAGCGGGGCATGAGCAAAAAAGCGGGCACTCTCAGCCCGTACGGTTCACAATTCACCACCGCTTATTTTGAAGGCCTGCACCGCCTGCTGGGAGAGGCCAATCCCTGGCTGAAGAAAATTGCGTTGCCGGGTAACAACGTGCGCGATGCAAAAGGATACTCCGTAGCCATTCCCGCATGGACGCAGGAGCTGGCCGCCTACCGCCTCACCGGGCAACGCGCCTGGCTGGATGCCGCTGCCAGGCATGCGGATGCGTTCATGCAGCAGGAGGTATACGGTACCAAAACCGCGCCGCTCAGCAAGCAGCCTTTTTACAATACTTCGTTTTACGCTTACTGGTGGGACCTGACAGATCTTTACGATGCCACCGGCCACCAACAATACCTGGATGCCGCGCAGGCCGCCGCCTTTCATACGCTGGCCGGTGTGCGCAGCTACCCCGCCGTGAAAGATACCCTGCAAACCATTCACCCCGGCGGTCACTACGAAGGCAACACCACGCTCTGGTGGAAAGGCGGAGAGAAATACCGCCTCGGTTTTCCCCGCCGCCCCGGCGATGCGCAGGAAAAGCAAGTGCCGGAATGGCTGGTATCTCCCGTGGGGTTGGGCTTTGAGCAGCCTTTCACGTTCTTTGACCCGGGCAAGCTGGCGCGCCATGTGTTCATGAGCAACTGGGCGCCGCACCTGCTGCGGCTGTATGCGCACCAGCCGCGAAAGATATTCGAGACCTATGCCCGCAACGCGGTGATAGGCCGGTTTACGAACTATCCCGGGTATTACGCCACCGGTTTTACAGACATCACCATGCAGCGGGATTTCCCGTACAAAGGCCCTGACGTTAGTTCTATCTACTATCATCACATACCGCCGCACCTTGCTTTTACCATGGATTACCTGGTAACGGAGGTGATGCAGCGGAGCGGCGGCAAGGTGAATTTTCCCTACGTGAAGCAGGATGGTTTTGTATGGTTCAACAACCGCGTTTTCGGTGCGGGCAAGGGAAAGGTGATGGACGATGAAGGTGTTGGCCTCTGGCTGAAACGGGGCCTTGTCAGCATCAATACCCCGGGTGTCAACTACATCACGGGCATGTCTGATAAACGCTTCTGGGTATTGCTGGCGGGAGAAGAGAATACGCCTGTTGATTGCCAGGTTACGCTGGGAGCGGAAGTGCCGGTGAAAGATAATGCGGCCGGGTTGCTGTATAATAATGCGGGAGCTGCTTCAGAAGGAAACAACGCGGGCGCTCCGGCGAGCGGCAGCACAACCGCGGTGCCGGCGCCTGTGGCAGCCGCCATGAGCGGCCGTACCATTGCCGTAAAGGTGGGGGCAAAGGGTTTCACCGCCCTGTCTTTCCCGCTAACGGGCAAACGCGCCGCTGCAAAAATCCCCCCGCTTAAAAACGGCATGCAGGAGGTAGACTTTGGCCCGGGCATTGGCAAGTGTACCCTGTTCCGCATCCGCTCGCCGTTTGGCTGGGACGCGGTGTACGGGTACCTGGAATCCACTTTGTCCCAGGGTACCACGGTGACCGTAACAATGAACCATAAAGAAGAAACGCTAACGGCCTATCCTTTTGAATGGTCTTTTCACCCGCTGTCCTTCCGGGAGGAAGCCAGCGTGAAAGTGGTGGTCAGAACAAGGGATGGCCGCACATTTGAAAGAAACATGATTTTATGAGCAATAAATGGATCATGAGCAGCCTGGTAGTAATGATGGCGGCAGGGCCGGCGGCGGCGCAGCAAGACCTGATAGCCGCTTCCCAGGCCGGCGCTTCACCGCTGTATTTTGAGCCTGCCGCGGGCACGCCGCTGGTAACGCCCGGTACTTTTTATAACGCGCGGGAATGTACGCCGCGCAACGGCCTGCCCGCTTTCTTTAAAAAGGCGGCGGCAGAAGAGCCGTTGCTGGTGGGCTTCATCGGCGGCAGCATCACCCAGGGCAATGCCGGTTACCGCCCGCAAACCTTGCGCTACCTGCAGGCTATGTTCCCTGCCGTCAACATCAGGGCATTGAATGCCGGTGTGTCCGGCACGGGTACAGACCTGGGCGCCAGCCGCGTGCGGGAGCAATTGCTGCAGCACGGGCCAGACCTGGTGTTTGTGGAGTTTGCGGTGAACGGGGCGTATGCGCCGGGTATGGAAGGCATTGTACGGCAGGTGAAAAAGAGCGGCGCGGACGTTTGCCTGATCTACACCATAACAGGGCCGCAAACAAAAATATACGCGGCCGGCCAGGTGCCGGAAAATATACAAGGGCTGGAGAAGGTGGCCGCGCACTACGGTGTGCCGTCCATTCATCTTGGTATGGAAGCGGCCATGCTGGAGCAGCAGGGCCGCCTGTTGTGGAAAGGCGCTGCGGGAGATACCACCGGCCACCTCCTCTTTTCCACAGACGGTGTTCATCCTCTAACGGCCGGGGGGAATGTATACGCAGCGGCAATTGCCAGGGGGCTGGAGAAGATGCGGAAGCGGGCAGAGCAAGGTACGCGGCCTCCTGCAACGGTCGATAACCGCAAGCAGGCAGAACATGGTACGCCGCCTGCGGTGGCAGCTGGCAGCGGGAAACCTGCAAAGGCCCGCTTGTCTCAACCGGCTGGCGGCGAAAAAGAGACTTTGCCGCCGCCTTTATTCCCGGATAACTGGGAAGCGGCCGGCATGTACGCCCCGCGCAGCATTGCCACCTTCAGCGGGCGCTGGGAGCAGGTTACGCTGCCGCAATTTGCGCCCTGGTTCCCGGTCATAGAAAAAGCCGTTACACCCGGTGCGGCCTGCACCTTTCGTTTTACCGGCAGCGGCTTCGGCATTTTTGACGTAGGCGGCCCGGAAGCGGGGCAGATCACTATTACGGTGAACGGCAAAACCATGCAGGTACAACCGCCGCTGGTACCGGGTACACAGGTGTACCGGCTGGTGGAGGGAGACAGCCTCCCCGTTAACCGTTTCAACAGTTATTGCAACAACCGGTACCGCGGGCAGCACCAGTTCTTTACGTTGCCGGAAGGCAGGTACACGGTCAGCATCCGGCTCTCGTCCCAGCGGGCGGATAAAGCCGCCATATTAGGGCCAAAGCAGCAGGAAGATATCCGGCAGCACCCTGAAAAGTACAGCCAGGGCGTGTTGCACCTGGGCCGCATCCTGGTAAAAGGAACGCCGGTGTTAAACGGGAAGGAGTGAGAATTGTTTGGGAATGCTCCCATGAATTGGGAATGTTCCCAGCATGATTTTGATACAAAGTGTATCACAGCGCGTGCTGTGCCGCATTAAATTTGACTGATAGTAGCAAACGCACTTTATGAAAAACGCAACTCCACGTATGATCGCCTGTCTTTTATTGCTCGCCGTTGGCGCGCAGGCCCAGGTATCATCCGGCAGGGAAGGGGTACAGGTCACATCAGCCGGGCAAACGTACACTTTCGCTCCCGTTTTCAGGATATTGTACAACGCCACAGATCCCGGTATGGCGCTGAAACCCGCCGGTATCAAAAAGGTGGAGTACAACGTGCTCACCTGGAAAGTGAAAGACAGCAGCAAAGCAGATTTTATACAGAAGAAAATAAACGCTTCCATGGCGGGAGACGGGTTTGATGACCGTATCCTGCGCGCCAAAAGCGATTGGCGCACGGCCAACATCCACCACGCCGGGGAAAGCGTCACCCTGCAGGCCAGCGGTTACCGCCGGCATAAAGACACCGTGTTCTTTTCATTCCCCGCCGCCGCCGGTTTTTCATTGAGCGCTTATGTGCTCACCGCGGCCCAACCGTACCCCGTGCTGCATTTCACGTTCAGGGCCGCCAGGCCGGGCTTTTACAGCATCGGGTATACCGGCGCGCCTGCTTTCAGCGTTGCGCAGGCAGCGGCCATCTGGCAGCCGCTGATATGGCAGGAGAAACGGGTGCCGGATGCGGCTTACCTCACGCCCGCCTTTATGGCGCCATTGCCCACCACCATGGTGAACGACGGGCGCAACACCCTCGGCGTGCTGGCCTCCCCGCAGCACCTCCCGTTCCAGCCGCTGCCCATGCTGCCCAACAGCCAGTTCGGCATTGCCCTGGTGAATGAACGTGGGCAGGTGCAGCCGCAGCTGTACGCGCCCATACCAGGTGGTTACGGCTCACAGATGAAAGCGGGCCATGTGTTTGATTTCTCCCTGCAACTGGTAACCGAACCGAAGAACATTACCCATACCTATCAGCATATTGCGGAAACCATATTCGGCTTCCGCAACTACCGACGCAATGATATTGCCTCGCTGAACACCGTGCTGGACAACATGACGGCGTACGCCATGACAGACTATGCCTGGTTCGTAGACAGCCTGAAAGGGTTTGCCTATTCTACGGACGTGCCCGGCGCCGTAAAGAACGTATCCAGCCTCAACCCGCTGGAGCTGGCGCTGGTGCGGGACGATTCCGTGATGTTTGAGAAGCGGGCCTACCCGCTTGCGGAATTTATGCTCAGCCGTGAGAAGTTCCTGTTCAGCCTTGACAGCCTGCAGAAGATACAAAGCCCTTCGCGCAAGCTGAAAGGCCCCGTAGCGCCGCTGTCTGAACTGGCCGCGTTGTACAATGTGTTTGGCAAAACAAACCGCTTTTACCTGCAGATGATGGAGCGGGAGTACCGCGGCAACCGCGTGCGCAACCTCGATGTGAAAGAAAAAGGCAATAGCTGGATCAATGCCATGCACCTGTACCGGGCCACCGGAGATACCGCGTACCTGGCCGCTGCCCGCCGTATGGCAAACGAATACCTTCGCCAGCGCGTGTACCAGCCGCAAACGGCCTTTGACGATCCTTTTGCCGGCAGTTTCTTTTTCTGGCCGGCATTCACCAACCGCTGGATAGAACTGTCTCAGCTATACGAAATTACAGGAGATACGGCCTACCTCAACGCGGCCGTGCAGGGCGCGCGGCAATACACCATGTTCACCTGGATGGCGCCGGCCATACCGGATAGCATGGTGACCGTCAATAAAGGCGGCAAAGCGCCCATGTACTGGTACCTGCGCTCCAAAGGCCATGCGCAGATGTATTACCCGGAAGAAAAAGCGCCTGCCTGGCGCCTGTCTGAAACGGGGCTTACGCCGGAGTCTTCCGGTACGTCTACCGGCCACCGCGGCATTTTCATGACCAACTTTGCCCCATGGATGCTGCGCATCGGGTACTATGCCAAAGACACTTTTTTGATGAACGTGGCCAAAGCGGCCGTAGTGGGGCGCTACCGGAACTTTCCCGGTTATCATATCAATACGGAGAGAACAACGGCTTACGAGAAAGCGGATTTCCCGCTGCATGCCCACAAGGAGCAAAGCGTGAACTCTTTCCACTATAACCACATTCTGCCCATGGCGTCTATGCTGATAGACTACCTCGTAACGGACGCGGCTGTGCGCAGCCGCGGGCAGATCAGTTTCCCGGCTGAATACATGGAGGGCTACGCTTACCTGCAGAACTATATGTACGGCAGCCGTCCCGGCACCATGTACGGTGTGAAGGACGTGCAGCTGTGGATGCCTTCCCACCTGCTGGCTACCGGCAGCACGGAGCTGAACTACATAGCCGCCCGTAAAGGCAACAGGTTGCTGCTGGCATTCACCAACCAGTGCGCCTCGCCGGTAACCAGCATGGTTACGCTGGACCGTGCGCAGGTAAAAACCGCGGCGGGCAGCAGGGTAACGCTGTTGAACGCCTCCGGCAAAGGTGGTACCGCACGTCCGGGAGCGGGCATCGTCAAAGCCACACCGCTGAAGGGCAACACCTTCAGCGTAACCGTGCCCGCCAACGGCATTGCCGTGGTAGCAGTAGAGAATGCCGTGCCGCAGGTGCGTTTCCAGCAGCGGATATTGGCCCGTGTGGAAGATAACGGGAAAGACTATGGCGAAATAAAGCCCGGCAACGCCAAAGCGCTGCTGTTCAAGCTGGGCGCGTATGGCCGCAGGCTGTTCCTGTACCTTCAGGATGATGATAACCTTTGGCGCAGCGTGCGCCTGCATTATACGGATGCGGCAGGGAAGGAGCAACAGGTGACCGATGCGGCCTATCCCTTCGAGTTTACCGTGCCGCTGCGGCAGGCGTACCCGGTACAATGCTGGCTGTCGCTCACCGGAACGGACGGCAGGGTGGTAACGAGTGAAAAAATAACCTTAGGCAATTAAAACAGACATAAAAGAGCAATATGATAAAGCAGGACGCAGCCGGGTGCCGTACATTCCCGGAGAAGAACATTGTTGTTGACCTGGTGATCACCGGTGGCGGCCTTTCAGGCGTATGCGCCGCCATAACGGCCGCGCGCCAGGGGCTCAGGGTGGCGCTGGTGCAAGACCGGTCTGTGCTGGGCGGCAACGCCAGCAGCGAAGTAAGGTTGTGGATACTCGGCGCTACCTCTCACATGGGCAATAATAACCGCTGGGCAAGAGAGGGCGGCCTGGTAGACGAGATACTGGTGGAGAATACGTACCGCAACCCCGAAGGCAACCCCGTGATATTTGATATGATCTTGCTGGATAAAGTAACGCAGGAGCCCAATATAACGCTGCTGTTGAACACTACGGTGTATGAAGCGGAAAAGAAGAACGATGAAGAGATCAGCGCGCTGCGCGCCTATTGCAGCCAGAACCAGACGGCGTACCTGCTCAAAGCCCCGTTGTTCATAGATGCCTCCGGAGACGGGGTGGTAGGTTTTTTGTCAGGCGCCGCTTTCAGGATGGGAGCGGAAAAGAGGGAAGAGTTCGGGGAGCTGTTTGCCCCTTCTGAAGCGTACGGCGAGCTGCTGGGCCACAGCCTTTATTTCTACAGCAAAGACACGGGCCGCCCGGTAAAGTTCACCCCGCCTGCCTTTGCGCTCCAGGATATTACAAAAGTACCCCGCTACCGCAGCTTCAACGCGCGTGAATACGGCTGCAAGCTGTGGTGGATAGAATATGGCGGCCGGCTGGATACCGTGCATGACACGGAGATCATCAAATGGGAGCTTTGGAAAGTGGTATATGGCGTATGGCACCACATCAAGAACTCCGGCCAGTTTCCCGAAGCGGAAAACCTGACGCTGGAGTGGGTGGGCATGATACCCGGCAAACGCGAGAGCCGCCGGTTTGAAGGGGACTATATGATGCGCCAGCAGGATGTGGTGGAGCAGCGCACGCATGAAGATGCGGTGGCCTTTGGCGGCTGGTCTATTGACCTGCACCCCGCGGATGGCGTGTTCAGCGAAAAGCCCGGTTGCAACCAGTGGCATAGCAAGGGTGTTTACCAGATTCCCTACCGCAGCCTGTACAGCCGCAACATCCGCAACCTGTTGCTGGGCGGCCGCACCATCAGCGCGTCTCACGTAGCCTACGGCTCCACCCGCGTAATGGCCACCTCCGCCCACGTAACACAGGCCGCCGCCATGGCGGCGGTGCTCTGTACGGAAAAAGGCATATTGCCGGCGGATATTATCGCCAACGGGCATACGAAAGAACTGCAGCAACGCCTCCTGCAAACGGGGCAATACATACCGGGCCTGTTGTACCGGTCCCCGCTTGACCATACCGCTACCGCCACGCTTTCCGCCAGCAGCGAGCTGGTGTTGAAAGAATTTCCCGGCCAGCCGCTGCTGAAACCGCTGGATGTTTCCGTGGCGCAAATGATACCGCTGCCCGCGGGCAAGGCGCCGCTGATGGCTTTCCATGCGGAGGCAGATGCTGCCGGCACGCTGGAAGTGGAGCTGCGCATCAGCAGCAAAAGCGGCAACCACACGCCTGATGAAACGCTGGCCCGGCAAACGCTGGCCCTCCAGCCGGGGCGCAACTGCCTGCAATTGCAGTTTGACGCGGATATGAAAGAAGCGGGGTACGCCTTCGTTACCTTCTTCAAAACCCCGGGCGTGCGGCTGCACTACACCGGTAAACGGGTCACCGGCCTGCTGTCTGTGTTCAACACGGTGAACAAGGCCGTGTCCAACTTCGGTAAACAAACGCCGCCGGAAGACATCGGGATGGACGCTTTCGAGTTCTGGTGCCCCCAGCGCCGGCCGGAAGGGCATAACCTGGATTTCAGGCTGCCTGATGGCCTGCATGCCTTTTCAGTAGAAAACATCCGCAACGGCGTAGAAAGGCCCACCACACAGCCTAACGCCTGGGTGGCAGACTGGAACGATCCCAACCCGGCCATCACGCTGCAATGGAGCAAGCCGAAGAAGATCAGCACCATAGAGCTGTTCTTTGATACAGACTATGACCACCCCATGGAATCCGTGCTGATGACGCATCCTGAAACGGCGATGCCCTTTTGCGTACAGGCTTACCGGGTGAAAGACGGCGCCGGCAATATCCTCTTCGAGAAAAAAGACAATTACCAGGCCTTCAACCGGCTGCAGTTGCCGGAAGCGGTGCATACAGACCAGCTGGTGATAGAAGTGGAACACCCCTCCTCGGAGGTGCCGGCGGCGGTTTGTGCGGTAAGATGTTATTAAGTTGAGTATATTGCGGGGCTAAATTCCGTTTCTATGAATAAGTATCTGTTGTGCTCCCTGCTGCTGGCCGTTGCCTGCAACGCCGCGCAGAAGGGGGGAGAGAAGGGAGGTTCATCTGCAAACAACGCCTCCGCCGATATAGTGGACACCGCCCAGGTAGTGGCCGCTTTTGAGCTGCTGAAAAGCGACAGCGTTTTTTTGGACGGCATGGACCTCATCTCTGAAGGCACGTACGCCTTTTACGATGAGGAACGCCCCCTGCTCATAGGAGACATTAACCGGGACAGCCTGCCGGACGCCCTGATGCCCTTTTCCATAGAAGGCATGGGCGGCGGCAATAACTATACCGCCCACTATGCCGTGCTGCTCAACGAGGGCGGCCGCCTCATATATAATTCCGTGCTGCGCCGCGGCAGCAAGCTGTCTGAGAACATGCTCACCTTCACCGGTATTGCCAACGGCGTAGTAGAGGGCTGGGAACTGCCGGGCTTCCACCACCCGGAAGCGGATTCCATCTATGTGCAGTATGCGTTCCGCAACGGCAGGCTGGAAGAAACGGTACGGGAGAACTAGCAAGATGTTTCGTATAACATAGAGAATGTGCATCCATGCTGATGCACATTTTTTTTGCAGCATAAGGCCCAGGGCCCGTACACTGCTGTTGCTGAACCGCGGCAGCGCGGCAAAGCGCGCGGAAAGTTCAGGACAACGGGCATCTCCCGGCCTGTTCTCAATTATGCTGTCCGTTGACCGTAATCAGTTCCCGCTATGCTCCGCGGTGGTAATTTCAATAATTCGTATCTTTTAAAGAAATCATTGAGCCCATGCATTACCAGTCAGCGGAAGAAGCTGTGAAAGTTATCCAGAGCGGCCAGCGCGTGTTCATACACGGCAGCGCCGCCACCCCCATGGCCCTGTTGAGCGCCCTTTTCAAACGCGGCCCCGAATTGAAGAACGTAGAGCTGGTGAGCATCACCACCCTGGGAGACGGGGCGTTCAACAATCCTGATTTTGGCCGCAGCTTTTTCATGAACTCCCTGTTTGTTTCACAAAACGTACGCCAGGTGGTCAACAGCCAGCATGGAGATTATGTGCCGGTGTTCCTTAGCGAGATCAACCAGCTCTTCGAAAGAGGGGTGCTGCCGCTGGATGTGGCGCTGGTGCATGTTTCTCCGCCGGATAGGCATGGTTACTGCACCTTCGGCACGTCAGTAGATATTGCCCGCTCCGCCGTCAAACATGCCCGGTACGTAATTGCCCAGGTAAACCCGAACATGCCGCGCACGCATGGGGACGGCATTATCCATATCAGCAACATCAACGCGCTGGTGCAAACAGACCAGCCGCTGCCGGAGGTGAGCTATGCCAAACAGGTAACAGAAACGGCGCTCACCATTGGCCGGTACTGCGCGGAGCTGATAGAAGACCGCTCTACGCTGCAAATGGGGATCGGCGCCATACCGGATGCCGTGCTTTCCTGCCTGCACAACCACAAAGACCTCGGCATACATACGGAGATGTTTTCAGACGGGGTGATCCCGCTGGTGGAAAAAGGCATTGTGACCAACAAATACAAAACAAAGCACCGCGGCAAGATAGTGACCGGGTTTGCCATTGGCACCCGCAAGCTGTACGATTTTGTTGATGATAACCCCATGGTGGCCTTCCTCGAAATAGACTACGTGAACGATACCAAGGTGATACGCACCAACCCCCGTGCCGTGGCCATCAACTCCGCCATAGAAATAGACATTACCGGGCAGGTATGCGCGGATTCCATTGGCACGTACCAGTATTCCGGTGTGGGCGGGCAAATGGATTTCATGCGCGGGGCGTCTCTCTCCGAAGGCGGCAAGCCCATTATTGCACTGCCTTCCACTACCAAAAGCGGCGCGTCCAAAATAGTGCCTTTCCTGAAAGAAGGCGCGGGCGTGGTCACCACGCGGGCGCATGTACGGTACGTGGTCACGGAGTTTGGCGTGGCGGACCTGTTCGGGAAAAACCTGCGGCAAAGGGCCAGGGCATTGACGGATATTGCCCATCCTGATCACCGGGAGTGGCTGGACAAGCATATTGCGGAGCGGTTCGGGAAGTAGGGAGTGCCATACCCCGCAGCGGCGCCTGAGCTGGCTGCAGATGCTCCGCCATATGGAGCATTACGTACCCATAGCAAAAGAGCAAGCCCTCTGCTGCAGGCACTCCGCCATATGGAGCATTACGTACCCATAGCGAAAGAGCAAGCCCTCTGCTGCAGGCACTCCGCCATATGGAGCATTATGTACTCATAGCGAAAGAGCAAGCCCTCTGCTGCAGGCACTCCGCCATATGGAGCATTACGTACCCATAGCAAAAGAGCAAGCCCTCTGCCGAAGGCCTGCCCTTTTTGGATTGTTCGTATGAGCGCTTCTTTACAGTTTTACTATTTTTTTCACGGCATTGCCTTTCCCGCCGGTGAGCTGCAGAAAGTACACGCCGCTTTGCACGCGTTCCAGGCTGATCCGGAACTGCTGCTGCCCGTTCAGCGTTTCTACCCTGATCACCTTGCCGCCCGCATCCCGCAGCTCCGCGCGGTGGTAAGGCACGGCCGTTTCCACCCTGATGAAACCCGCGGCGGGGTTGGGGTAAACGGTGATGCCTTTTGCATTACTTTCCGCTATGCCTGGTATTTTAGTGATCAGCGGCGCCCCGGCGGTGCTCACCAGCGCGGGCCGCTGGGCGGTATTGCCTGCCTCGCGGGCCGCAAAGGAGGCGTCTGTAGTGCTGCCAGTGGCATTGGATACTATCTTGAGAGTTAACACGCCGTCTGCCGCCTGCTGGGCCAGCGCTATGGCCGTTACGTCCCATTCCACATAATTGCCGGCGGCGGCGCCCATGGCGGTATCTATATTGGATGTGGTGATGGGCATGTTGTTCCAGTTAATGCCTGTTTCCGTCCAGCTGTCATTACTGACGTACTGGGCTATCCAGGGCACGGCGGCCACGCCGGTGTTGGCGTAGTTCACGTATAGCCGCAGCTTTACCGTATTGGCGTCTTCCGGCAGGTCTGCCACGTTGAATTTCAGGAATACTTCGCGGGCATACCCGGGGTTGTCTTTTTTCACCACCAGTGAACCGGCCGTGCCGTAGTTGACCCCGGCATAGGCGGTACCGTTGCGTACATAGGCATCCGTAATGGCGGTGGTGGTTTCCGAAGGAACATACACCGGCGTAGACAGGTTCACCGCATACGCCGCGGTGGAACCGGCAAAGTTGCCGGAAGGCAGGCTGGCGGCCAGCTGGCGGGTTTGCGGAATGTTGGGTAGCGTAAGCAGCATATTCACCGGCGAGGAAGATTGCGCGGGGTCTGCCACAGATACCTGTACGCTGGTGCTGCCCACTTGTTTCAGCATTACCGCGCAAGCCCGGTCTACCGTAACGGTCACGGAATCTTTGCTGAACGTGCCGGCCTTGTAGAATATGATCTGCCACACGTTGAGGCCGGTATGGCGAACGGCCTGCATGTCCCCGTTGTTTTGCAGGATGCGCACCGCCGTGGTATCGTAAGCGGCCATGCTTTGCCCCGGTATCACGTAGTAGGCGTAGCTGCCGCCGGCGGGCTGCGTGCCGTGGTCGAACCACAGGCCGAACACGTTCATGGTTTGCACAGTAGTGCTGCCGCCGTTGTTAATGCTCTTCCAGGTGCCGCTTTGGGCGGTGGTGCTCAGTTGTACATTGCCGCCCGCGGGGAAGTAGTAACTCACGCCGTTGTGTTCTACCCATTGCAGGTTATTGTAGCTGTACGTGCCCGCGGGTACGGTGCTCTGGCTGCCGCCCGCGGATACGGTAACGGCGCCGCTGAGCAGGCACTGGTTCACCGTGGTGTTGATGGGCTGCGTAGCGGTAGCGCTGATGCCTGCGCCCAGGCATACCACCTCATCGTCAAAAAAGAACCAGGCTTTTCGGGCCTGCGTGCTGTAATCATTAAAAGCAAGGGCCGTGGCGCCGTACAGAGAGTCAGACACCCCGCCCGAGAAAGCGGCGGTGCCGTAGTTGCCGCCCCATGACGGCCGCAGCGGGAAGGTGGTGATGTAGGGCGCCGTGGTGCCGGGTATGCGGCTCCAGTTCCACACCGGCTGTATATTGTAATACTCGCTGCCGCTCACGTAAATATTGGTAGCGCCTTCAGACAGGTAATAGCCTTTGAGGTTTTCCCCGTTGCCGTTCTCTGATTTGGAGGTGCGGGGAGAAACGTTCCGCAGCCCGAAGAAGTACCCCGGCCGGTGATGTACCGTGTAGTCCGAGTGCCAGAAATGGCTATGTACCGGGCTTACCATGTAGGAGGGCGGCTGCGCGCCCTGGATGCGTGCCCTGGCCTGGTCATACTCCGTGGCATGCGCGGGGTCCAGGTCTTTCAGCTTGCCCAGCTGGCTGTTCACGCCGGCCTGTGAGAGGTTGTTCACGCGGCTGATGCTGCGCCCGTTCACGCTGAAATCTATGTATTTGCCCCGCATGGAAAGCAGGTAGCCCTTCCGCACAAAGTTGCTGAACAGGGATAACTGCGTGCCGGAAAGGGCCCAGGAGGTGCCGCGGAGGTGGTGGGCTATTTTCACTTCGCCCCCCACAAACACAGACCCGTACCCAAACACGTACAGCTGGGGCCCGTGCTGCTGATAGGAGTAGTCGTACTGGATGCCTTCCTGCGTGGTTTGGGAAATGGGCATGTAGAACTGGGTCACGCCGGTCTGCATCAGGGTACTGTCTGCCGTGAGGCAGGCCCGGTAGATGAAGTGCATGGCCACGTCCATTTTATTGGCCCCGGTCTGGGCGGCGGGGTTGCCCCGGTTCATCTGGGCCAGCAGGTTGCTGCGCAGGGCGGCGGGCAGCAGCTGGGGGGTGTTGTATAGCAGTATCATCACTTCCCCCAGCATCTGCGGGTTGGATATCTGGTTATGGTACCAGTTCCAGCTCTGCGGGTCTGCCGTATCCCAGTAGCCCAGGCTGCTGGTGATGGCCGTAAAGAGGGCGGCGCTGTGGTAATGGGCGCCGGTGGGCTGGTTGTAGGCCAGCGCAAAGTTCTTGATGCGCCGCAGGTGCAGGTCTGCCGTATAGGTGGTGGAGCTGTAGGCGTAGCTGATGTCTGGCCAGGAGCCGTTGGCCTGCAGGTTACCCATGTTGGTGGTTACCTCGGCGTTGAGGGTGGTCACGGAAGGGGCGGCCGCCAGCAGGTCTGCCTTCACGCGGTCCATCACCAGGGTGAAATCGGTTTGTGCGCGGGTGGCGGTGGAACATAGCAGCAGGAAAAAAACAAGGTGTAGATAGTTTTTCATAGCAATTGATTTTGGTGGAAGAATACCGTGGAACATACATCACCATGCCGGTACCAAATCTAGTAAAACGGCCGTTGCGAAAGGGGGGAAATTTGTAAATAAATGGGGCGGTTTTTATAATTCCGGGGCGGCGGCAAACTCGGAAGGGGTTTTGCCGAACTGTTTTTTGAACTCCCGGCTGAAGTACTTCCGGTCATTATACCCCACCATATAGGCCACTTCATACACGGTGTGGCGGCGGGTACGGATCAGCTCCGCGGCCTTTTTGAGGCGGAGGGACTTTACAAAGTCATTGACAGACAGGCCGGTAACCGCTTTCAGCTTTTTATAGAGCACGGGCTGGCTCATGGCTACCTTGCGGGCCAGCATGTCTACGCCAAACTCCGGGTTGTCCATATGTTCGTCTACCAGCTGCATCACCTTTTCCAGGAAGGCGGTATCTACGCTGTTGGGGATGGCATCCGGGGCGGCGGGGGGCTGGCCGGCCTGCCACTGGCGGCTGAACTTTTCCCGCATCTTTTCCCGCAGCGCCAGCAGGTTGCGTACGTTCAGCTCCAGCACGCGGGTGCTGAAGGGTTTGGTGAGGTAAAGGTCCGCGCCGGTTTCCAGGCCGCTCACATGGTCTGCCTGCGAGCTTTTGGCAGTGAGCAGGATAACGGGGATGTGGCTGGTGCGCTCGTCTGTTTTCAGGGCGTGGCAGAACTGGAGGCCGTCCATTTGGGGCATCATCACATCACTGATCACCAGGTCAGGGATCTGTTCTTTGGCCAGGGCCAGGCCCTCCGCGCCGTTCTCGCTTTCCAGCACGTTATATTGAGGGCCGAAGGTACCGCGGATGAGCTGGCGCAGTTCGGGGTTGTCTTCCACAATGTGGAGGGTGAAGCGGGCGGGGGCCGGTTCACCGGAGGAGCTTCCATGGTGGCCGGGAGCCGGTTCCCGCGCGGGGGCGGCAACGTTCTTCTGATGGCCGGCAACAGGTTCTCCAATACCCGTTGCTGCCTTATCTGCGGCAGGCAACGCCCTGGGAGGCGGAACACCTTCGTCCGCAATTGCCACCACCTCTTCCTTTCGTACGGCCGCTCCCGTTCCTTCCGCCGCCCCGCCTTCTTCCACCACATGCGGCCCGCCCGCAAAGTGCCGCTTCCCTTCCGGCAGGGTAACGGTGAAGCTGGTGCGGCCTTCTTTGCCGGGGCCGGGCGGCTCGCTTTCTACGGCTACCGTGCCGTGGTGCAGCTCCACAATATGGCGGGAAAGCGCCAGGCCTATGCCATACCCCGTGTTCTGCCGCCCGTGGTCCGCCACCTGGAAGAAGTTGGTGAACAGCTTGTGCAGGTACTCCGGGGCAATGCCGCGGCCGTTGTCTGTTACCGTAATGATATACCCGCCGCGGCCGCGCTGCAGGTGCAGCAAAACCTGCCCGCCGTCTGGCGTGAATTTGAAAGCGTTGCTCAGCAGGTTGAAAAATACCTTGTCCAGCTGCGCCTGGTCAAACCAGGCGGGGGCTTCGGGTATGTCGTAACGAAAGGTGGTGCTGATATGGCGGCCCAGGGATTGTTCTCGGAAGCTGTCATGGATGTGCTGCAGGAAGGGGATGAGGTTGTGCTGCTGCACGTGCAGCGCAAGGTGGTCGGTTTCCGCCTTCCGGAAATCCATCAGCTCGCTCACCAGCTGCAGCAGCCGCTCCGCGTTGTTGCGTACCTGCTGCAGCGGCTGGCGCTGGGCGCTGCCCGCCGGCAGGCCGTGCAGCATTTTTTCTACCGGCGCCATCAGCAGGGTGAGGTGCGTGCGTATTTCGTGGCTCACGTTGGTGAAGAAGTTGAGCTTCACCTGGTGCAGGTCTTCTTCCTTGCGCAGCAGTGCCTGTAAAAAGAAGTACCGCGCCACCAGGAAGATGATGGCCGCCACCAGCAGCGCATAGATGCAATATGCCCACCAGGTGCGCCAGAACGGCGGCAGAACAGTGATCTCCATGCGCACGGGCTGGCTCCAGATGCCGTCATTATTGGCGCCTTTTACCTGGAAGGTATAGCTGCCGGGGGCCAGGTTGGTATAGGTCACTTCCGGTGTGCGGGTTTCCACCCAGTCCCGGTCAAGCCCCTCCAGCCGGTAGGCATAACGGTTCTTGTTGCTGCCAATATAGTTCAGCAGGGCAAATTCAAGGGTGAACACCTCCTGGTTGTGGCGGAAGCGGAGGGCATGGCTATGCCCGATGGCCTGCCGCAGCAGCCCGTCTTCGCCAAGGATGCCCACCGGCCGGTTAAAGAGCCGCAGGCCGGTGAATACCATGGGGGAGGTGTAGGTGTTGTTGATGATGTTGCGGGGAAAGAAGCTGGTAATGCCGTTGAACCCGCCAAAGAAGAACTCGCCCCGGCTGTCTTTCAGGAAAGAATTATAATTGAAGTTGTTGCCGGCAATGCCGTCTGCGGTGGTGTACGTCTGGAACGTTTGCTGCGCCGGGTTGAATTTCACCAGCCCATTGTCTGTACTGATCCACAATTGCTGCCCGTCATCCTGCAGCAGGCCCAATATATTGCTGCTGGGCAGGCCGTTCTTTTCCGTATACAGCGCAGGGTGGGCCAGTTCGGCATCCAGCTTCACCAGCCCGCCGTAATACATGCCCACCCAGATGTTGCCGGCATGATCTTCAAACATGGAATTGACATACCCTTTCAGTATTTCCCGGTAGCGGCCGTTCTCGCAGGCGTAGAGGCCGGAGGTAGTGCCGATCAGCACCCGCCGCCGGGTGTCTTCGTAAAGGTACCGTACAGATCTTTCGGGAATGTTGCGAACGGAGGTGTCTTTTGCGGTTTCCGTGAGAAGCTGGCCGCTGCGCCGCATCAGGTACAGGTCTTTGTTGGTGCCCACCCAAAAGCGGCCCTGGGAATCCTCCAGCAGGGCGGTCACCTCCAGCACAAAGCTGGATGCGTCTTGCGGCTGGTAGAGGAAACGTTTGAAGGTGCCGTTGGGCTGCAGCAGGTTCAGCCCGCCGCCGTGGGTACCCGCCCAGATGTGGCCGTCCTTGTCTTCCAGTATCACTTTTACGAGGTTGGAACCAATGCTGCCGGCATCTTCCGGGCGGTGCCGGTACCAGGTGAAGCGGCCGGTCTGCCGGTTGTAATAATTCAGCCCGCCGCCTTCGGTGCCTATCCAGAAATTATGCTGCCGGTCTTCCTGTATGCCGCTTACTACGTTGTTGCTGAGGCCGGGCTTGAAGGGGGCGTTCTGAAGGGTGGTAAAGGCCGTGCCGTAAGAATTGATCATGTTCACCCCGCCAAAATAGGTGCCTATCCAGACGGAGCCGTTGTTGTCTTCAAACAGGCTGTGGATGGAGCTTTGGCTCAGGCTTTTTTTATTGCCGGGGTCATGCTGGTAGGTAGCGCCTTTCATGAGAGCGGGGTCCATGATGCTGAGGCCTTCCTGGGTGCCTATCCACATTTTACCCGCTTTGTCCGCTATAATGCGGCGTACATAATTATTGACGATCACCGGCGGGGCCAGCGGGGTAAAGGTATGGGCAACGGGGTTGTACAGGCAGATACCCGCGCTTTGCATGCCCAGCCACAGGTGGCCGCCGCGGTCTTCCGCAATGGTGTTGATATAGTTGGCCGGCAGGCTGTTGGCATTGCCGGGCTCGTGGCGGTAGTTGGTGATGGTGAACGCTCCGCCGCTTTCCGTGAGTTTGCTGAGGCCGTTGGTAGTGCCCGCCCAGATGTTGCCGCGCGTATCTTCATAAATACAGCGTACAATATCTCCCGCCAGCCCGTCTGCCTGCCGCAGCACGCGGAAGCCGCGGCCGTTGCGCAGGTACAGGCCAAAGCTGGTGGCCACCCACAGCCTTTTTTTGCGGTCTGTATAAATATGTATGATGCCCGGCTGCCTGGCCGGGTACGCCGGGTACAGCGGGATGTGCTCAAAGGCGTCTTTTTCCGGAACGTAGCGGGCCAGCCCGTGAACGGTGCCCACCCAAAGGGTGCCCTCCCCGTCTGTATGCAGGAACATCACATGGTTTTCCGGCAGGCTGGTGCTGTCTCCCGGTTGCCGCAGGTACACCTTGAAACGCTGCCCGTCGTACCGGTTCAGGCCGTACCGGGTGCCGTACCACATAAAACCCTGCTTGTCCTGCGTAATGGCCAGCACGGAATTGTGCGAGAGCCCGTCTTCCACCATCAGGTGGTTGAATGCAATGCTTTGCCCCCTGCCTGGCTGAAAAGCCAATACCATCACCAGTACCCATAGCATGCGTTGCGGAAAAAACATGGCCCAATATACACATTGCCCGCATGCAAACCACGGGAGGAGGGTAGAATTTTATAAAAACAGTGTGCGGTATATTGCTGATAATCAGTTGATTGATGGGGGATTTATAAAAATCGCCCCATTCATTTACGATTCTCCCCCCTGGTTTTCTACCCGCCTCCACATATTTGCCAGCACGTTATGCTGATTCCACCATTCTTCCAAAATCATCAATATGCAAATGAAAAATGATGTAGAAATGTCCCGTTATGATATGAGATATATAATGGGAACGATATGGATGTTACTCTTCCCGCTTTTTCTCTTTGCCCAGAAAAAGCCGGTTACCGGCCGGGTAACAGACGAGAACGGAGCGCCGTTGCAGGGCGTTACCGTCATGATCAAGAACGACAAGACGGGTACTACCACGGGGCCAGACGGCAACTACGCCATTTCCGCCGCGCCCGGCTCCACGCTGGTGTTCTCCTTTATTGGTTTTGACAGGGCCGAAGCAGCAGTGAACGGCGGCTCGGTCTACAATGTGCGCCTGCTGGAAAAAGCCGGCTCGCTGAACGATGTGGTGGTAGTGGGCTACGCTACCCAGAAGCGGAAAGACCTTACCGGCGCCGTGGGCAGCGTGAATATGAAAGACTTTGAAAAGGCGCCCGTAAAAAGTTTTGACGAAGCGCTGGCGGGCAGGGTAGCCGGGGTGGTAGTGTCCAGCAACGACGGGCAGCCCGGTTCCGTGGCCAACATTGTGATACGCGGGGCGGGCTCCATCACGCAAGACAATTCACCGCTCTACGTAATTGACGGTTTCCCTATGGAAGACGGCAACGCCAACTCCATCAGCCCGGCAGACATTGAGTCCATAGACGTGCTGAAAGACGCTTCCGCCACCGCCACTTACGGCGCCCGCGGCTCCAACGGCGTTATTCTCATCACCACCAAAAAAGGCAAGCAGGGCCCGCCCAAAGTGACCTACAACGGTTATTACGGCTGGCAGCAGGTACCCGCCAAACAGGAGCTGATGAGCCCTTATGAATTTGTACGGTACGTAGGCGAGATCAACGCCGGCATCCGGGATTCCGTATACCTTGCAAAAGGCATTACGCTGGATGATTATAAAAATGTGGAAGGAACGGACATGCAGGACCATATCTACCAGACGGGCCAGAACCAGAACCACGATATTGCCGTGCGCGGCGGGAACGACAAAACAAGGTATTCCCTTTCCGGCAACTACAACAACCAGAAAGGCGTTATCATCAACGGCGGCTTCAAGCGTTACCAGGGCCGTTTTGCCATAGACCAGACGGTGAGCGCAAAGCTGAAAGTAGGCATTAACGCCAACTACGCCCACACGGAATCTTACGGCATCCCGGTTTCCGCCACCAACTTCTACGCCTCCGCCACCACGTTGTATTCCGTATGGGGCTACCGCCCCACCACCAGCCTTTCCGGCCGGGACAGCGCGGTGAACCTGGTAGACGAGTTCTATGACCCCACCAATGAACTGGCCAACAACCAGGACTACCGGGTGAACCCGTTGCAGAACATCCGGAACCAGCAGACCTCCGCCAAAACCAATACCCTTATTGCCAATGCCTATGCGGAGTACGCGCTCACCAAAGACCTTACGCTGCGCGTGTCCGGCGGCATCAACAGCGTAACGAGGGAAACAAACATTTTCAACAACTCGCTCACGCAGTCCGGCAGCAAATGGAGCGCCGCCGGGGTGAACGGCAGCATCACCTTTGAGCCTTCCTCCACCTGGCGGAGCGAGAACATGCTGACCTACCGCAAGCGCTTCGGCAAAGACCATCACCTCACCGCGCTGGGCGTGTTTGAAGCGCAGGGCAGCAAATATGCTTACCGGCGCCTGTCTGCCACGCAGATACCCAATGAAACGCTGGGGCTGGACGGTATAGACCTGGCGCCCGCGGCCAACACCACGCTCACCTCCCGCAGCAGCCGGTGGACCATGGCTTCCCTGCTGGCCCGCGTCAACTATGACTATGCCGGCAAATACCTGCTCACCGCTTCCATCCGCGCAGACGGTTCTTCCCGCTTTGCGCCGGGCAACAAATGGGGCTATTTCCCGTCCGCTTCGGTGGCATGGCGCTTCAGCAGCGAAAACTTCATGAAGCCGCTTACGTTCGTGTCAGATGCCAAGATCAGGCTGGGGTATGGCGCCTCCGGCAACAACAGGGTGGGAGACTTTGACTACCTGGCGCAGCTGCAGCTTACGAGCAACCAGTACTGGTACTCCCAGGGCGGCGGGCCGCTGAACATCGGCTCCGTGATCACTTCTTCCGCCAACCCCGGCCTGCGCTGGGAAACCAACGAGCAAACCAACCTGGGCCTGGACCTGGCCTTCCTGAAGAACCGCCTCAATTTTACGGCAGACATCTATCAGCGCACCACTACAGACCTGTTGCTGCGCGCCTCCCTGCCGTACGCGCACGGCGTGGAAAATTCCATCGGCTACAAGAACGTAGGCAAGCTGCAGAACAAAGGTCTGGAGCTGGCCCTCTCCGGCGATGTGATAGACCAGAAAAAATTCGGCTGGCGCAGCAGCTTCAATATCAGCTTCAACCAGAACAAGATACTGTCGCTCACAGAAGGGCAAACCTCCATCCTGTCCGGCTCCGGCACGTTCTTCAATACTACTTTTTCCGGCCTTTCTCCTTATATATCCGTTATTGGGCGCCCCATTGGTGAAATGTACGGGCTGGTGTTTGACGGGGTGTACCAGTTCTCCGACTTTGACCTCATGCCCAACGGCACGTACCAGCTGAAGCCGGAAGTAACGGCCAACGGCGCGGCCCGCAACGCCATCCGCCCGGGAGATATCAAGTACAAAGACCTGAACGGCGACCTGCTAGTGAATAACCAGGACTATACCATCATTGGCCGCGGCCTGCCCAAACACACGGGCGGTTTCAGCAACGATTTCCGTTACGGGAACTTTGACCTGAACGTATTGCTGCAATGGTCTTACGGGAACGATATCATCAATGCCAACCGCTACGTGTTTGAAGGCGGTATCGTCAACAACCCGAACCTTAACCAGTTTGCCAGCTACGCCAACCGCTGGACGCCGGAGAACCCCAGCAACACCCTCTTCCGCGCGGGCGGCATGGGCAATGCGGCGTACTCCTCAAGGGTGGTGGAAGACGGTTCTTACCTCAAGCTGAGAACGGTATCCCTGGGCTATTATGTACCCAAGGCGGCTTTGCGGCGGGCAAAAATAGACAACATGCGGTTGTATATGTCCGCCCAGAACCTGTACACCTGGACCAACTACTCCGGTAAAGATCCCGAAGTATCCGGCCGTAACGGGAACCTCACGCCGGGCTTTGACTACGCCGTATACCCGCATTCGCTCACCTATGTGATAGGGCTGAACGTAACCTTCTGATCAACGAAAAATCTTTGCATATGAAACGCATTTGTATCATTGTGTGTGTGGCCATGGCAGGACTCACTTCCTGCAAAAAGTTCCTTGACACCAAACCAACGGATTTCTTTACACCAGATAATTATTATACCTCCGAAGCACAGCTGCAGCAGGCGCTGAACGGCGTGTACGGAGACCTGATGCGCCCCGAGCTGTATGCGCAGGTGATGGGCTTCAACTTTGTGTCCACTACGGACGAGGTAATGTCTAACCGCACGGCAGACGGCGATGCGCGCGGGCTGCGGTACAACTATGACGCCTCGCTGGTACACATCGGCAACATCTGGAAGTTTTCCTACATAGGCATTGCCAACCTCAACCAGCTGCTGGCCAATATTGACAAACCCGACATGGACGAAGGCCGCCGCAACATTATCAAAGGCCAGGCCCTGTTCCTCCGCGGTTTCCTGTACTTCACGCTGGCCAGCAACTACGGGGACGTGCCCCTGGTGCTGCGGAACCTGGCCATCAGTGAAGTGAACATGCCCGCCACGCCTCAGAAGGGCGTGTACGAGCAGGTGGAAAAAGATATGAAAGAAGCCGAAACCCTGCTGGCCGGTTATACCTCCAACAAACTGGGGTATAACGATGTGGTGACCCTTACCGCCGTGCAGGCGGTGCTGGCGCGCGTATACCTGCACTGGGCCGGTTACCCGCAGAACGATGTGTCCAAATATGCGGACGTGATCACCTATACGGACAAAGTGATCAATTCCGGCCTGCATGCGCTCAACCCTGATTACCGGCAGGTATTCATCAATCTCAGCAGGGACCAGTACGACGTGAAAGAGATCATCTGGGAGCTGGGCTCTTCCGGCGCCGCGGCCGGTGTGGTGAACAAACCGGGAAACGACATCGGGAATTTTGTAGGCGTGCAGAGCAACCTTACAGCGGCAGACACCAGCTCTTATTCTTCCGCGGCCTGGGTATGGATCACCCGCAAGCTGTTTGACGCCTACGAGGTGGATGCGGCCAGCACCGCCCTGCCCTTCAAATCTTCGCTGGACGTGCGCCGTGACTGGAACTGCGCCAATTATATCTATTCCGGCACGCCCCGCGTGAGATCGGCCCGCAACAACGTATGGCAGATGTGTGCCGGCAAGTTCAGGCGGGAGTATTGCCCGGCGGCCATCCGCAATACCAACGGGGTAGGCGGCACCTATAATATCAACTGGCCTGTGATACGTTATGCAGACGTGCTGTTAATGCGGGCGGAAGCGGAGAACTATGTGAACGGCCCCGGCAACGCCTATACGTATATTGACCAGGTAAGGAAAAGAGCATACGGCATACAGGCGGGCAACGTGGTGAAATCCGTAACGGTGAGCCATGGCGGGTCCGGTTATACCGCCGCCCCTGCCGTGACCATTTCCGGCGGCGGCGGCCACGGCGCTGCGGCCACGGCCATCGTATCCGGCGGCCAGGTAACCGGCATTTACCTGAGCAGCCCCGGCGCCCTGACGCCGGGCAGCTATTACTCATCCGCTCCCGTAGTGGTGATAGGCACGGCCTGGATACCCGGCACTACCTATGCCGCGGCTACGCAGATCACCAACGGCGGCCACCTGTATACCGTTACCACGGCCGGTACCGCTACCAATACGCCGCCCACGCATACCTCCGGCGCGTCTGACGCGGCGGTGACCGGCGCCGTGTTTACCTACGCCGGTACAGCGGCCACCGCGGCAGCCGCCATTACCAATGGAACAGAATCGGCGCTTACGCCCGGCCTGGGCCGTGAAGCGTTTCAACTGGCCATCCGGGACGAGCGGATGCGGGAACTGTGTTTTGAAGCGGTGCGGAAGGCAGACCTCATCCGCTGGGGCAATTTTGTGGGAGACATGCAGACCTTTGCCGCCTGGGCCACCTCCAACGGCGCCAGCGTAACCGCTACCGGCAATGTGAACGGCCTGCAGGGCCTGCGCAACGTGGCAGACCGCCATGTGCTGCTGCCCAAGCCTACTTACGAACTCAACCTGAATCATGACCTGGTGCAAAACCCCGGCTGGTAATGTACTCCCAAAAAAACATACACATGAAACGTTCTATATTCATCATAACCGCAGGCCTCTCCCTGGTGGCAGCCGCCTGTAACAAAGACATGCAGGTAGACACGCCTTCCTTTTCGGTACACCTTGACCCTGCGCGGCTGGTGGCAGATACATTTACCTACAGGGCAGGAGATACCACCCGCTTCATCTTCTCCGGCAATGCGGACAATATTGCTTTCTACTCCGGGGAAACCGGTAAAAAATACGCCAACAGGCAGGTAGCCTACCAGCTGGGAAACGTGTCCCTCTCTTTTTCTTCCAAAGCGGAATGGGGCAACCAGGCCAATACCCTTACCGTGTTGGCCACCAACAACCTGACGGCGTTCGATTCTACGGCTATCGTAGATGCCGCCTGGACGGACATTACCTCCCGCGTAAAGCTGGCCACCAACGCCACCGTGGTGGCGTCTGGAGAAGCAGACCTGACAGACCTGGTGAGCAATGAAAAAGACTCGCTCTTTATTGCCTTCAAATACAGCGGGGTAACGGGCAGCACCCAACGTACGTGGACCATCACCAACTATGCTGTAAAAAATACGGTTAACGGGGAGGCCTATACGGCCTCGGCCCTGGCTACCGATGTGAGCTTCTGGACGCGCCTGGGCAATGTGAAAACGCCCGCCAGCGCCATCTGGGCCGCCACTTCTTCAGACCTGAAGATCATTGGCGGCAACGGCGCCGCGCCCACCAATACCAGCTGGATCATCAGCAAACCCATATACGCAGGCCGCATTCCGCCAGATGTGAGCACGCCCGTCAAGAGCATTGTAGACCCCGCCAAAACAGGGCATGCATATAGTTACGCGAAGGCTGGGATTTATAAAGCAACTTTTGTAGCTTTCAACCACACGCTTGACGACGAAAAAAGCGTAGTCAAAGAATTTATCATTAAAGTGATACCATAGTTATGAGAACGGTACTTTATTTCATTGCACTGGCCGGCCTTTTTGCGTTTACTGTAAGCAAAAAGGAGAACGGTTTTATTGACAGCAACTTTTCCTTTGTGCAGCAGCAGCTGAAACACATGCTGAAAGAAACGGAAACCCGCAACAAGCTGGCTTTTCCCCGCACTACGGACGCCTCCGGCAAAATGACCACCACCAGCATGTACGACTGGACGCCCGGTTTTTTCCCCGGCAGCCTCTGGTACGCCTTTGAGCACACCAAAGACAAGGCCCTGGAAGAGCAGGCCGTTGCGTGGACGGAGAAACTGGAGCCGCTGAAAGATTTCACCAAACATCACGACCTGGGCTTTATGGTGTACTGCAGCTACGGCAACGCCTACCGCCTCACCGGCAACAAGGCCTACCGGGACATTCTCATCCAGTCCGCCCGCTCCCTCAGCACCCGTTTCAGCCCCGTTACCGGCAGCATCAAATCATGGAACGGCTTCAAAAGCTGGCACGGCAACAAAACCTATTATTACCCGGTGATCATAGACAATATGATGAACCTGGAGCTGTTGTTCTTTGCCGCCCGTGAAACCGGCGATACCAGCTTCCGCCACATTGCCGTTACCCATGCGGAAAATACCATGAAGAACCAGATACGCCCTGATGGCAGCTCTTACCACGTGGTATGTTACGACTCCACTACCGGCAAGGTAGAAGGCCGGGAAACCGCGCAGGGGTATGCAGACAACTCCACCTGGTCACGCGGCCAGGCATGGGGCATTTACGGTTTCACCATGGTATACCGCGAAACCAGGGACCCGCGGTTCCTTGCCACCGCGGAACGCATGGCGGACTTCTACCTGAACCACAAGAACCTGCCGGCAGACAAAGTGCCTTACTGGGATTTCAACGCGGGAGAAGCCGGTTACACGCCCGGCGTCAACTCTAACGCGCTGAAAGTAAGCACCCGGTACCGCGATGCTTCCGCCGCCGCCATCACCGCTTCCGCGCTGTTTGAGCTGAGCGGGTACGTGAAAAACAAAAAGGGAAAGAAATACCGCAAGGCCGCCACGCAAATGCTGCATGCGCTGGGCAGCCCCGCCTACCGCGCTCCTGAAGGCGCCAACGGTAACTTTATGATCATGCATTGCGTGGGCAGCATACCCCACAACAGTGAAATAGACAAACCGCTGGTGTACGCAGACTACTATTTTACAGAAGCGCTGCAGCGTTACAACGCTTCCCTGAAATAATATTTTTAAGCAGGCATAAGAAAAACACAGGAGGTGTATCAGCGTTTTGATATACCTCCTTTTTTTATCGGGGTACCCGGCAGGGGCCTTCGTTTACACGGCCCTCCTCTTTTTGCCGGGGCTTGCATAAGCAGGGAGATATTGCTATATTGAGGGCTTGTCCACGTCGTTTTTTATCATTTAAAAGGAAATTATGTACAGAAAATTCCTCGTAGCACTCGCTGCCGCGGCCGTAGTGGGCTGCGGACAACCTCAGCAAAAACAGGAAAAAGAAACCACCGCAACAACCGGCGTATGGGACGCAGCCAAAGCCAACGAATGGTACGGCCAGCAAGGCTGGCTGGTAGGGGCCAACTACATCACCGGCTCCGCCATCAACCAGCTGGAAATGTGGCAGGCAGAAACTTTCGATACCGCTTCCATTGACCGGGAACTGGGCCTGGCGGCCGGTATCGGCATGAACACCATGCGCGTGTTCCTGCATGACCTGCTGTATGAACAAGACCCGCAGGGCCTGTTTGACCGCATGGGAACATTCCTGCAGATCGCGGACAGGCACAAGATCCGCATCATGTTCGTATTGTTTGACTCCGTTTGGGACCCTTTCCCCGCACCAGGCAAACAGCGCGATCCCAAACCGCATGTACACAACTCCGGCTGGGTACAAAGCCCCGGCATCAAGGTGCTGCAAGACAGCACCCAGTACCCCCGCCTGGAAAAATACGTGACAGAGACCGTGAAGAAATTTGCCAACGATAAAAGGGTGATCTGCTGGGACGTATGGAACGAGCCCGATAACCCGAACGTAAGCGCTTACGGCCCGGTAGAGCTGAAAAACAAGGTAGACTACGTGCTGCCCCTGCTCAAAAAATCATTTGACTGGGCGCGCGCCGCCGCCCCGGAGCAGCCGCTTACCAGCGGCGTATGGTCTGGCAACTGGGCCGCGGACTCCACCCTCAAGCCGATTGAAAAGCTGATGATAGCAGAATCTGATGTGATTTCTTTCCACTCTTATGATGACAGCGCCGAAGTGGAAAAACGCATTGCCCAGCTGCAACGCTACGGCAAGCCCCTGATCTGTACCGAGTACATGGCCCGCCCGCGCAACAGCACCTTTGAAAGCATCATGCCCATTTTCAAAAAGCACCAGGTGGCCGCTTACAACTGGGGCTTCATAGAAGGCAAGTCACAGACCAACTACCCCTGGGATACCTGGACCAAACAATACACCGGAGAGCCGGATGTATGGTTCCACGATATTTTCCGCAAGAACGGCGAACCTTACCGCCAGCAGGAGGTAGATTTCATCAGGCAAATCACGAAACAATAGTACACCGGGGCTGCTCAAGAGGCAGCCCTGTTTTTTTGCCCGGAAGCCCGCTGTTCCTGCCGTAATTTGCCGGGAAGCCGCCGTTTCCGCAGGGGTGTGCCACCCGTACCCACCCGCGTGAAGCCCGCTGTTCCTTCGGTCATTGTTCGGTGATCCTTCGGTCAACCTTCGGTTAAACACCCTCAAACCCGTACCAGCACTGAACACCACCGAAGGATCACCGAAGGATGGCAGCAGGATGTCAGTAGGGCGCCCGTACTACTGCTTCTGATTGAAGAAGTTATATATTAACCGTGTCACATTTGCCCCCGCAATTTCCAGCATCAGGGGTCATATTGTTAATTTCAAGAATTTGAAGCCGGTAACGCCGGCGTTATTTGCACCATGAAAACGATCATGCTCTTTTTAGGCCTTTTCTGCCTCTTTACGGGGCCGCGGGCCCATGCGCAGGACTCCGCCATATACCTTGCAGACCCTGCCATTTTCCAGCATAAGGGTACGTATTACCTGTATGGGACCGGCGCAGTGAGCACCGGCTTCCAGGTATACACCTCCAAAGACCTCCGGCACTGGCAGCGCTCCGGGGAAAATAACGGCTACGCCCTCCACGAAGGCGATGCGTTTGGCACAGACGGTTTCTGGGCGCCGCAGGTATTTTTGTATAAAGACACGTTCTACATGGCCTATGTGGCCAACGAAGGGATAGCCATAGCCACCAGCACCAGCCCGCTGGGCCCCTTCAGGCAGGCCGTAAAGCAGCCGCTGGCCGCGCCGGTGAGGCAGATAGACCCTTTTGTGTTCATAGACACGGACGGAAAAAAATACCTGTACCATGTACGCCTCACCGAAGGCAACAGGATCTTTGTAGCGGAAATGACGGACGACCTGTCTGCCATCAAACCCGCCACCCTGCGGGAATGCATATCGGCTACCGAGCCTTGGGAAAACACCGCCCATGCCAAATGGCCCGTGGCGGAAGGCCCGTCCGTTTTCAAACGCAAAGGCCGCTATTACCTGGTGTATACCGCCAATGACTTCCGCAACCCTGACTATGCCGTAGGCTACGCTACCAGCAAAAGCCCCCTGGGGCCGTGGACAAAACACCGCGGCAACCCCATTCTCAACAAAACCATGATAGGGCATAACGGCCCCGGCCACGGGGATTTTTTCCGGGATACGAAAAACGGGCTGCAGTACGTGTTCCATACCCACTTTTCGCCGTCAAAAACAGGCCCGCGCAGAACAGCGGTCATAAAGGCATCCTTGGGAAATACGCTTACCTTTGACGCCGGCAGTTTTCATTTTCTGTCAGAATAGATGATCGTTCCATTCGAAAACTTCAACCGGAAAAAGGCGGCCGTGAGACTGTTGTACGCAGAGGGGGCCGTGAACATAGCGCATTGCCGGTACCAAAAGCCGTCTGAAGATGCTTTTTTTATGCCGCATGCCGCCGTTACGTACGTGCGGCAGGGCAGAAAAGTGGTGTGCTTCAATGGCCGCCAGTACGAAATGAAGGCGGGCGATGCGCTGTTCATTCCCAAAAACACCATCCTTTATTCAGATATACTGGTGAAGCGGGAAGATTTCATCAGCGTGAACATGACCATTGCGGATAACGATGCGGCCTGCGGCCTGTTGCAACCGGTGGCCTGCCGCCTCACAGACCGCGTGCCGCTGGAAGAGCTGGCCCGGGGGCAGCATATGAGCCTGAGCACCTTTAAACGCCGCTTCCGGCGGCATACGGGCGCCAGCCCGGGGCAGTGGGTGATCACAAAGCGGCTGGAGCGGGCGCGCTACCTGCTGGCGCACAAACAGTTGCCGGTAACGGCCGCCTGCTTTGAAAGCGGCTTTGAAGACCTTTCGTATTTCATCCGCCGGTACCGCCGGCAATTCGGGCATACGCCGGGGAGCGAGGTGTTAGGCGGGATGTTTTAGGGTGAAACTTTGCGCAGCCGGTTTTCGCGGTGGCCCGGCGCCATGCCGCCGCTACAAAAAAAATGGCCTTTTTGTCCTATTCCCGTAACGGCGCGGCCCGCTAATTTTGTCATTAAAAAAAGACAATGATCACACGTCAGCAAGCATTGGATTTTGCGCATGAATGGGTGGCGGCCTGGAACAGCCACAACCTGGAGCGCGTATTATCTCATTACACAGATGATTTTGAAATGAGCAGCCCTTTTATCGCGGCCATGGGCATTGACCCCTCCGGTACCCTGAAAGGGAAGAACAATGTGCGGGACTACTGGAGCAAGGCCATGGAAAAATACCCCGATCTTTCTTTCGGGCTGATAGAAGTGCTTTCCTGCGTTAACACCGTTATCATTTATTACACCAGCATAGCAGGGAAAAAAGCGGCAGAGTTCTTTACTTTCAATGAAGCAGGAAAAGTGTACAAGGCCATGGGGCATTATAATTAATGAAAGGCCCGGCGCAGTGAAGGTTTGGAACATCCAGGACAGCAATACCCGGAATCATCCACCCAATAAACCTGACACATATGAAACCACTATTTGTTGCCGCATCGCTGATGCTGGCACTGGCCTGCAAGCGGGACAGCACTGCGCCCGAAAGCCTCCCCGTTCCTGACACCCGGTCCGCCGTGGCCGCCGCTGCGGCCACACCGCGGGAAATCATCATCTGCGATCAGAAGAATGCCCGCATCATTATGGTAGACGTGGCCAACGGCAATACCATTACCTGGGAATGGAAAGCCAACGCTTCCTATGCCATGATACGCTCCGGCGCACAAGGCTGGTTTTCCAACCTCAGCGAGGCCAAGCTGGTGTACAATGGCAAGTACATACTGGCCACTGCATCCGGCGGGGGCGTGGCGCTCATCAATGTATCTTCCAAAAAAGCCATCTGGTACGATTATGCCGGCGGCAACACCCATTCCGCGGAGCTGCTGCCCAACGGCAACGTGGTAACGGCGTCCACCACGGGCGGGTACCTGCTCATTTTTACGGTAGACTCTTACATCAACGACCAGTCTGCCCAGGGCGGCAAAGTGCTTTTTGAGGATGTACACAACGTGGTGTGGGACAATGCCCGCAAGGTGCTCTACGCCGCAGGCAAAAACAAGCTGAAGGTGTTCACCTATAACAACAGCTGTGCCTCGCCCAAGCTCACGTTGAAAAGCACGTACACCATGCCGCAGGGCAACGCGCATGACCTGTTCCCCGTACACGGCAGCACTACGGACCTCTGGCTCACCAACTCCGGCCACATCTACAAATTCAACGTGACCACCGGGGCGTTTACGCTGGTAAAAACACAGACCGCCGTGAAGTCCGTTACCTCCGGGCCATCCGGCTACCCCACCATATTGGCAAGGGCCACCGGCGCGGGCGGCGAAACGTGGAGAACAGACCAGATCATTGACATCAACGGGGCGCTGGTATATAAGAATACTTCACTGGGGCTGTACAAAGCCCGCTGGAAGCTGGTGAACGCTTTCAGTTACCCGGCGGGAGACAGTTTTCATGAGTGTACGCATCCCTGAGCGGGATGAGTTGAGTGTTGAGGGGAGAATAGCGTATGCCGTTTTCCCTTTGTTGTTGCCGCGAACAATTCAGAATACCTTCTTGCCTACCTTTTCCGCATACGGCAGGTAAACAGGCAGCGCCGCGGAGCCGTACCACTCGTACATTTCAGCATCCAGCAGCCCGCTTTGAACGGCCGGGTCTGTCTGCAGCAGGGCCTGGGCTTCGTTCAGCGTTGCGGCGTTGAGGATGAAGATGCCGCGGTACGTTTTATCGTTTTTCCCCAGGGGGCCGGCCACCACCAGCTTGCCGTTCTTCACCAGCCGGTTGATGTTGGCCATATGGCCGCGGAAAAGGCTGTCAATTGCTTTTTTATCGGCAGTGGTATTGGCGCCGGTTTTCAGCATCACCAGCACGTACATTTTCATGCCGTAATCATCCGCGCCCAGGGAGTCTGCAAGGGCCTTGTTGTATTGCGGATTGTCTTTTTGTGCATGGGCGCAGGCGCAGCCCAGCAGCAGGAGCAGTGTGAACAGTTTGCGCATACCCGTTTTTTTTGTAAGGTAAGATTTTTTATACCTGCGCGCGCATTTCCCGCCGTTCCCCCACCTGCTGGCGCCACATGGCATAATATAATCCCTTTTGCCGCAGCAGGTCGTCATGCGAGCCGGTCTCGGCAATTTTGCCCTTTTCCAGCACGTAGATCACGTCCGCATGCATGATAGTGGAGAGGCGGTGCGCAATGAGTATGGTCATTTGCCCGCGGCTGGCCGAAATATCGCGGATGGTGCGGGTAATGTCTTCTTCCGTAAGGGAGTCCAGCGCGGAGGTGGCCTCATCGAAGATGAGCAGCCGCGGCTGCCGCAGCAGCGCGCGGGCAATGGAGATCCTTTGTTTTTCCCCGCCGGAGAGTTTCATGCCGCTTTCGCCCAGCACGGTGTTAACGCCATGCTGCGCGCGGGCAATAAGGGCGGAAGCGGAGGCCTTGTGCAGCGCTTCTGTTATCTCCGCGTCTGTGGCGGCGGGGTTGACGAACAGCATGTTCTGTTTGATGGTGCCCGCGTAGAGCTGCGTATCTTGCGTTACAAAACCGATCTGCCGCCGCAACGGGTTGTAGCGGATGGTGGCGGACCTTACATCATTGAAATAAATAGCCCCTTCCACCGGCGCGTACAAACCTACCAGCAGCTTTACCAGGGTAGACTTGCCGGAGCCGGAGGGGCCTACAAAGGCAATGGTCTGCCCTTTCTCCACGGAAAATGAAATGCCGTCTATGGCGTTGTAGCCGGCGGTTTTGTGGCGGAACACCACATCCTCGAACCGCAGGCTTTCCAGCGGGCCTATTTCCACCGGGTTTTCCGGACGCTGTTCAACAGGTTTCTGCATCAGCCGGTCAAAGTTTTTGATGGAGGCGTCTACTTCCCGGTATTGCAGTATCATGTTGCCAAGGTCTTGCAGGGGCACAAAAATGGCGGTGGAAATGAACTGCATGGCAATCAGCTCGCCCGTGCTGAGCACCTGCCTGAAAATGAGCCAGAGCAGGATGAAGAGGATGGACTGTTTCAGCAGGTTCAGCGTGGCGCCCTGTAAAAAAGACAGCGTGCTTACCTTTTTTGCCTTGTACATTTCCAGCTCAAATATTTCCTGCGTCTGTTTGTTGAGCCGCCTTATTTCCGGGAAGGTGAGGCCCAGGCTTTTGACCAGTTCTATATTACGCAGGCTTTCCGTAATAACGCCGGCCTGTGCGTCAGTTTGCCGGTTGATGCTGCGCTGTACGGTCTTGATCCTGCGGGAAAGCAGGCCGGTCAGGGAGCCGAGCACTACCACGCCTACAAAGAACACCGGTATGAGCAGCCAGTTCTTGTTGATGCTGTACCATAACAGGAAGCCCGTGCCCACCAGGGAAGAGAACAATACGTTGATGAAGGAATTGACAAACCGCTCCGCGTCCGTTTTTACTTTCTGCAGTACGGAGAGGGTAGTGCCGCTGCGGTTCTCTTCAAACTCCTGGAAAGAAAGGCGCAGCGTTTGTTTCAGCCCGTCGTTAAAGATCTGCATGCCGAACTGCGCCACGGTTTTGCGGGTAATGTATTCCTGCCAGGACTTGAAGCCGCGGGAGAGCAGCGCCACGCCCACGGCTATGCCCAGCCAGTACAGCACGTTTTGCACCAGCTCTTTTTCAGACAGGCCCTGTGGGTTGGCGGCATAGTCATCCACGATCTTCCCGAAAATAAGCGGGTCTACCAGGTTGAGCAATTGCGCGGCGCCGGCCAGCAGCAAGGCGTAGATAACGAGGCGCCGGTGTGGACGAAGGTACTTCCAGAGTGTTTTCATACGGTCTTGATGTGAATGACGGGAGGTTTTCCGTGTTACGAATATACTGATTTGTGCGGCGGTCCAATGCATCGTTCCCGCGTGCAGGGGCGGTATTTTATTGCCCGGCCTTTTATGAAGGACAGATCTTGGTGCAGCCGACCATGACCAGTAGCTGCTGTTAAACGGCGGCCCTTTTTTGATCCGCCGGCTGAAATGCTTACCTTTGCCGGCGTTCTAAAAAGATTGTATGAAACTCGAAGAGCAACTGCAGCAAAGAAGCGGCAACCAATGTGAACTATGCAAGGCGGGCGGAGCATTGAAAGCGTATGACGTACCGCCGTCTAACGGCTATGCGGATAGCCACATCCTCCTCTGTGACAAGTGCCTGGCACAGATCAACAAAAAAGAAGAGCTGGATAGCGCGCACTGGCGCTGCCTTACGGAAGCCATGTGGAGCGAAGTGCCCGCTGTACAGGTAGTAGCCTGGCGCATGCTCAACCGCCTGCGGAACGAGAGCTGGGCCATGGAAAGCCTTGACATGATGTACCTGGCAGACGATACGCTGGCCTGGGCCAAAGCCACCGGAGACCATGAGAGCGACGGCTCGGTAGACCTGCATAAAGATAGCAACGGCCACCTGCTGCAGAACGGAGATACGGTAGTGCTCATCAAGTCGCTGGACGTAAAAGGCTCCACGCTGAACGCCAAATTGGGCACCGTAGTGAGAAATATCAGGCTGGTGCCCGATAATACCGAACAGATAGAAGGGCGCATAGAAGGGCAACTGATCGTTATCCTGACCAAATACGTGCGTAAACAGAACTGACAATAACTGCTTTCCCCTGATAGCCCGCCGCTCTGCCGGCGGGCTTTTTTTTGTAGATTGGATAAAAATCGCCCCAATATGGAAATTCAAGGCATGTGCCCGCTGCTGCAGGTATTTGACATGAATACCTCCCTGCAATTCTACTGTGAGATACTGTCATTCAAGGTACACCAAAGCGCCGGGGAAGCCGGCGCCCCGCCAGACTGGGTATGGCTGAAGTGGAACAATATAGACCTGATGCTGAACACCGCGTATGAAGCGGCCCGCCGCCCCCCAAAGCCAGACTATGCCCGTGAGCGCGCGCATGGCGATGTGACCCTTTACTTTGGCTGCCCGGATGTGGATGCCGCTTACCGGGAGCTGACGGCCAAAGGTTTGAACCTGACCCCGCCGAAAGTAGCGCCCTACGGCATGAAACAAATGTATGGCTATGACCCTGACGGGTACCAGCTTTGTTTTCAGTGGGGGAACGATGCGCCTGTACAACTATGAAAATACGGCTGGCACCTTTGCCAACCTGCAGGCGTGTTCAAAGAAAAGGCCGGCCCGGATGGGGCCGGCCTTGCCGGGAATTATTTGTACGCGGCTTATTTAGCCGGTGTGATCACTATTTTCCGGAACTCAATGGGCCCATGGTCTCCCTGGATGTAGATAGGGCCGGGCTCGCCTTCATTGCTGTTCAGCGCTCCGCCGGTAATGCCGGGGATCTCCTGGTTGCTGATCACGGTTTTGCCGTTGGCTACGATGGTCACCATGCGGCCTACCAGCGTAATATCGTACCGCTGCCACTGGTCAGGGCCCAGCGCATTGATCTCTGACGGGGCCAGGAAGCCGTATACGCCGCTGTACAGTACGCTGTTGGGATGCGCGTCTTTCGGGCTGTCTTCGATCTGCACTTCGTAGCGGCCTCTCAGGTATACGCCGCTGTTGCTGCCTTTTTTATAACGGAACTCAACGGTCAGTTTAAAGTCTGTGAACTGCTGCTCGGAGATCAGGTTAGCGCCTGATTTGGGACTGGTGAGAATGCCGTTGCGCACTTCCCACTGGTTGGCAGCGCCTACGGCCTTCCAGCCGGTAAGGTCTTTCCCGTTGAAGAGATTAATGGATTTGCCCCATGCCGGCGCGGCGGCGCGTTTCAGGTAAGGCGCTTTTACGCCTTTATAGCTGAATTGCTTGCCTTCGCTGGTGGTAATGGTACCTTGTATGCCTTCTCCCGCCAGTTCGCCTTCAATAACAAAATCCTGGTCACCGCCTTCCCACTGCGGGGGAATGGTGAAGCTGAACTTGCCGTTGTTGAAGTTCACTTTGGCCACGGGCCGGGCGCTGCCGGAAGTACCTACAAAGTAGCCCACCAGCGTACGGGTGCCGGAGAGCTTCACTTCCAGCCAGGACGGCGCGGGCTTGCCGTTCTCATCTACAGTAATGTCCCAGCGGCCAATGAGGGCCTTCTGGTCTTGCGCCTGCTGTGCTGCAGGTTCATGGGGTGCGGCGTTCACGGGCAACATGGCGGTGGATATTAAAAGGCAGCTGATGCCAGATACGAGAAATTTTTTAAGCATAGTTATTCAATTGTAGCTGAAGGGACAAGGTAAGGTTTATTTGGGGGTTGGGCAAGGCCGGAAAGCTGGCATTTTTGCAAATATTGATTACATTAACCGTATGAACCGCAAACATTTCCTGTCTGCACTGGTAGGTACCAGCATGAGCATACCGCTGCTCAACCGCTTCACCAGGGCCGCTCCCCCCATCACGCCTTCCATGCCGCCCTATTTAAAACCCGGAGATACCATCGGCATCACCTGCCCCGCCGGGTACATCACCGCGGAAGAAATACTGCCCGCCGTACGCACCATGGAGAGCTGGGGATTCAAAATCGCTGTTGGCACTACGGTAGGCAAGAGAGACCATACCTTTGGCGGCACGGACGCGGAGCGGCTGCAAGACCTGCAGGCCATGCTGAACAACCCGGGCATACAGGCCATTATGTGCGCCCGCGGCGGCTACGGCTGCGCACGTATTGTTGACCAGCTGGATTTCAGCAAATTCCGCGAGCGGCCCAAATGGGTGATCGGCTTCAGTGATGTTACCGTGCTGCATTGCCATATTAACCGGCACTTCGGGATAGCCACCCTGCATTCCAAAATGTGCAACAGCTTCCCGGATAACCTGGCGCAGGCAGACAAGGAAGTGCAGGATACCATTCTCTCCATCCGCCAGGCCCTGACCGGCATGCCCATGCAATACACCGCACCGCCGGAAAGCAGCAACCGCGCCGGCGCGGCCAGCGGCATGCTCATAGGCGGCAACCTGGCCATGGTACAAAGCATATCCGGCACCAATTCTGAAATTGACACCATCGGCAAGATATTGTTCCTGGAAGACGCCGGAGAATATCTCTACAGCCTTGACCGCATGCTGGGCAACCTGCAGCGCTCCCGCAAATTCGACAACCTGGCGGGGCTCATCATTGGCGGGTTTAACCGCATCAAACCGGATGATCCCGGAGAAGAGTTCGGGCAAACAGTGAATGACATGGTGCTGCGGCGGGTGAAGGATTTTTCTTACCCGGTATGTTTCAATTTCCCGGTGGGGCACCAGCGGAATAATTATGCGCTGAAGTGCGGGGCCATGCACCGGTTGAATGTGGCGGCGGATGGGGTGGTGTTGCGGGAGGTGAGGTGAGCGGCCACTGAAATGAAAACAGCTCCGCATTTACCGCTGAACAAACTGTTCTTTCACTCACTTTACAACAAATGTGTAAGCGCCATCCCGTTCAATGTATGTTGCAGAATGGTGATCGGTCTTTTCACTGACCGCGTAGCAATGTTGCTTGAAAATGTGGTATCCTGATCCGGCCTCGTTAAAACGGAAATATATTCTTTCAATCCTGGCAACTTGCTTTTTGCCTTCTGCATTCAAGCCCAGCTCAATGTGAGACTGCAAGGTTCCGTATGTTCCGGGGCTGTCGGTTAGCGTAGATATGTGATGCACACCTGTCACCTTCGGTATGAAAGCGAACTTGAACCGGCCTAATGCATCATCTGTCTCAAAATTATATCTGATAAATGAAGAAGATACTTTTCCCAATGTGCCTAACACAGCCTCAGAACCATAAGTATCTGCAACACCATCTTGCATGGCCAGGCCAGTTGCCGGATTTACCAATCGTTGAAAAGAAAGAAGTCCTGACAGATACTTTCTATCAATTTTATAATATTGTTTCCTGGTGATCTCTAACAGTGTATCAGGGATGTTGGCTTCTATCCATATTGTGTCACCAATATTGATTGTATCCTTTGTTGGATATACTTTGAGTTTGGCTTCAAAATGCAGCCAAATATTTACATAGTCGGGCTCTTTTTCTCCACAGGCAGAAATGAGCGCTATGGCAATAAAAAGAACAGTTAAGTATTTATATTTCTTCGGTTTCATCGTGATGCTTCAAGTCGTCTTACCAAAAATAACTAGTAACAAGTGTATTGAGTTCAGCGGCCTGTTGGTTACCATTTCTTGAGAGGATCTCGTTTTTCAACCCCTGTACATCCAGTACATTGTTGCGGTAGCCACTAAAAATCTGCGGTATGGTGTAAGTGTTCACCTGGTCCGTTACACCGGTGAATAACGGTTCTCCATTATCCGTCATATCATGCAGCATACCATACGGAATCCAGTTAAAATGACTAGTTGGATTGGCAAGGGGCCGTTGGTTTTCCAGTCTATCCAGTTCATTCTGCGCTATGACAGGATTATCTGTGAAATATTTCAACCGGTTTAAGGTGCTGCCCATAAAATAGCCCCATGCTTCCACAACAGCAACAATACCTTCCCGGGTATTACCTTTTTCCCCATAAGCATCTCCATGCGCAATAAAGTTCGCAGCATATGCATTGTGTACCCTGTCTTTCCAATAAAGCCCGCCTACCTGCGCCATATGCGAAGCGTGGGAGAGCTCATGCAATGCATCATTGCTGATTTCTGCCGTAAAGCGAGTCTGCTCTGCGTCTATGTGCATGCCGTATTTCAAGCTAATATCAGGAGAATTACGTGCCATTATCTGGGTAATGATACCCTTGTGCGTGACATTCCCAATAAAATTAAGTACATCGCTATTGACCATCGTTGCCGCATCACTGTTTGGCGGCATAAAGTTGCCATGGATCTGCCTGGCCATCATAGCCGTAGCCGAAGCCTCGCCGCCAAAACGGTTTGAGATCCAAATGCACATTTGGGTAGGCACTTGCGCAATCCCCAGTTGCGTATTGAATTGCCTAGCCTCCGCAACCGCATTGAGGGTGGTTGCCGCTGCGAAACACATTGCTTCATTACTTGTTCTGCTGGGATTGTAAGGGAAATTATACGTCAGATTTTCCATGGATGTACCGGTGAACTTCCCGATATTCTTTTTTATCGGAAATACTGTTTCCCAGGGCCTGATAAAAGTTGCAAAATCCGGGCTCACACCGCGAACGGTAACGTTATTGTTCTTGAACTTAGTAATGATAACAGCTGCTTTTCTATATTGTTTACCGATGGAAAAATTGCCGGTTGCATTTGTATACGTATGATCGAGCTTAAACCAGCGCCGGCTCTTGACCAGTAAGCCTTGCACACCAACTGTAGTGGTAGTCTGATTGTCTGTATCAGTTACAGTTATGCGTCCTGCAGGACGATATCGGCGTGCGGGCGCCACAGGGGCGTCTATTTGTTTGCCCAATTGGTTTGGATGGATCATTTCATCTTCATTACCGGTTAGGCGCATCACCTCATCATATAACGCCTCTTTGGTGATGCCCACAGTTCGAAGCTGCTCGTCTCCGGATTTACCTTTTGGGCTTCGCCGCGCCATAGTGCCACAGGTAGGCCGCCCCCAGGGATCCCAGCAATCTTCGGTAGGATCAGGACACTCAATACATTCTGTAGGATCCCACGGGTCCCAATCCCACTCGTCGCCGGAATCCTCATCAAACAGAAAAAGATCGGCTATTTTTTCGTGCTGAATACTTGCAGGAAAGCTGACACCGATAGGAATGCAGGTATACATCCACGTTATTTGGTCCGCAGGTACGGTAGGGTCATGATAATAATCTCCCAAATATTCAACATCTGTGTCCAATGGGAAGTCCCACAGATCAAATCCGGTTTCTTCCAAATCCATCAGTTCTCCAACATTGGCCGGTTTAAACCGGTAATATTCATGTGTTGGCTGCATATTCATCAGACCAACAGTGGCATCGCCGCTTTTCCCTGATTGCTGGTGAAGGAGATTTCCCAGGGCCTGAGAGACAACCTGCACGGTATACGGATTTTGCCTTTTCTTGCCAAGAATGGTCATAGTCCGAGGTGAATCTGCCTGACGGGCTTCGTTTGACGGGGATTGGGATTCTCTTTTACAACCGGTGATGCAAAAAAATAGCAGGATTGAGAATACGAGATAAGGATTTTTCATAAACATTAATTGGGTAACTGACAATATTGAATTGCAAAAATAAAAGGGTCCAAGATATATGGGGGTCAACTTTCTTGGAAGTGATTAAAGTTATGCATCCTTTGGATATAATTGAATAGCATTTTTGTGTTATGTGTTCTTAGTGGATTACATGGGAAAGCCTGATCTAGTTCAATGCAAAAAATGGCAACACACCAAGGAAGTAGTGTACTCACCAGAAGGCATAGTGCAACCGTTTCGCAAAATACTCCCCATCACACCAGATTCCTCCCCGCATTCACGATCCCGTACACCGTCCGTATCACCAGCTTCTCATACGCGCTCTTCAATTCCGCGTCTTTAGTGGTTTTGGCTTTCTGCAAAGCATAGTGTTGCGTTACCACCAGCGGCAGCATGATGCGCTCGCGCAGGGCAATGGAGTTTTTCTCTACCGGGTATTCCTGCATCAGTTCCTTGTTGCCGGTCAGTTCCAGCAGCATGGCGTGGGTGAGGTCAAATTCGTTCTTCAGCATTGTCCAGAACTCGCCGTAGCGCTCATCGTTTTGCAGGTGGGCGGTAACGCGGAAATCTGATTTGGACATGGACATGATACAGTTGTCTATCATGGTCTTGAAGAAGCCGGATGTTTTGTACAGCTCGGTGGCGCAGGCCCATTTGCCGGCTTTTTTCACGGCCTGCAGGGCGCTGCCTACGCCGTAGGAGGCGGGCACGCTTTGTTTCAGCTGGCTCCAGGCGGTCACAAAACTGATGGCGCGCAGGTCTTCCAGCCTTAGGGCGCTACCGGCGTTGCGTTTGGTAGGGCGGCTGCTGATGTTGATGCTGGAGAGCAGTTGCAGGGGGCTGAGGTTCTCCAGGTACTCCGTGAACAGCGGGTGCTCCCGCAGGGCGGTGAAGCGCTGGTAGCTTTCTTCTGCCATGGTGGTGATCAGCTCTTTCTCCTTGTAGTCCAGCAGGTCCCGCTGGTCGGGGTGCAGCACGGAGGCCACGCCGGCGTTCACCAGTTGCTCTATGTTGAACTTGGCGGTTTCTACGGAGCCGTACAGGGAGCTGACGGTTTGGCCCTGGATGGTAAGCTGTATGTGGTTATGGGCAATTTCTTCGCCCATGGCGGCGTAGAAGCGGTGTGTTTTGCCGCCCCCGCGGGAGGGAGGGCCGCCGCGGCCGTCAAAGAAGGTCAGGTCAATGTCGTATTTGCGGGTAATGGCCGTCAGTTCCACCTTTGCCTGGTAAATAGACCAGTTGGCCATCAGGTAGCCGCCGTCTTTGGTGCTGTCTGAAAAGCCGAGCATGATCATCTGGCGGTTGCCGCGCCTTTTCAGGTGCTCCTTGTAGATGGGATGGGTATAGAGTATTTCCATGACCCCGGCGGCGTGCTTCAGGTCGTTGATGGTCTCAAAGAGGGGGAGGAAGTCTACGGTGAGGTCTTCCTTGGTCCAGCCGCACCAGAGGAACAGGTTCATCAGCTGCAGGATGTCTGACGCCTGCTGGCAGTTGCTGATAATGAAGCGGTGGCTGGCCATTTCGCCGTTCTGCTGCTGTATGCTGCGCATCAGGCGGATGGTGCAGAGGGTATCATTGATCAGCGGGTCCATGCCCTCTTCCGGCGTTTCCCGGCAGGGGAAGTCTGCTTCGTTGAAGCTGATAAGCCGGAGCTTTTCGGCTTCGGGGAGGCTGTTGTATTTATCTGCGGGCAAGCCGTTATTGAGCGAGGGTTGGGACAGGCCGTAGCTGAACACCTTGCGCAATACGCGGCTGTCTTGCCGGATGTCCAGCCGGGCAAAATAGCAGCCGAAGAGCCGGATCTTCAGGGCCAGGTCGTCTACCAGGTTCACGAACAGGCTGTCATGCTCTTTAATGAGCGTGTCTTTGATGCGCTGCAGCAGGCCGGTCATTTCCTCTTGCAGGTTGGCGGCGTTGGGCTGGGGGTTGAAGGCATTGTCGTACATCAACTGGCCCAGCACGTTCATGGGCTCTTCTATGCCGCGGAAGGTGATGCGGCGTTTCAGCGCCCGGTAGTCCCGGTAGTAGCAGCGGAAGATGGTCTGGCGCAGGGTGGCGGACACGGTGCGGGTGCTTTCCGTGGTCACGTTCGGGTTGCCGTCACGGTCGCCGCCGGGCCAGAAGCCCAGTTCAAAAATGCCGTCTGGCAGGTTGCTGAGATCAAACTCTTCACCGAGGCGGGTCTGTATATCTGCCAGCGCATTATAGAACACGTGCTCCACGAACCAGATGAGGCTCACGGCCTCGTCTACCGGCGTGGGACGTGTTTTATTGAAAAAGGGCGTTTTGCCCAGTTGCTGCAATAATAAATTGATGGTGTTGATATCGTTCACCTTCAGGGCCTCGATCAGGTCTGTCATGATGGTGAGCACCGTGCTAGGGTAAAACTGGGTAGGGTGGGCGGTGAGCACCAGCCGGAGCGAGAAATGGCGCAGCTTTTCGCTGATCTGCTCGCGCAGCTCGTCATCCTGGGCAATCTGCTGCACCAGGCCTTGCAGGGTGCCGCTGCCGTCCGTGCGGCTCAGTTTGCTGAAAGAAGAGTCTTCAATGGCGTCAAACAGCACCACCTGTCTTTCTATATATTGAATGAAGCGGAACAGGCGGTTGATCTGCTCCCGCTCGTCAATTTCCGGCGCGCGCTCCCTGAAAAAGGTCTCGATGATCTCCGTGGGCGATGTCAGTTTGGCGACCCCTTTCTCGCAATGGGCTGTAAAAAAAGGCAACAATATGCCGGTGTCTTTTACCTGGTAGAACGGGAGGGTTAAAAAGAGACTATTGTACAGCTCAAAGCGGGTGATCACTTCGCGGGTGTATATATCTTTCTGGTTGCCGGACTGTTTCAACATTGAATTATTCGTTAAGCACCGGCAAAATTATAAATATTAATATAAAAAAGGGGAAAAGTTGGGCTGTGGAGCCACATGTTAAAAATTGTGAATGTATGATACGAGCAGGCCTGCCTGCACGGTGCTGGCGGTAACGGTACCGGGGTTGCCGATGAGCAGGTTGCGCTCGTCAGGATGGTCAAAATTGAATTTCTGCAGGTAGGCGCTGTTACGGCCGTAGGAGAGCAGCAGCCCGGTGCGCAGGTAATACCGTTTACGGCGGAGGTTGGCGCCCAGCTGGGCATGGTACATGTTCCAGTTGGTCACGTTGGCGTTGTACCCTTCCGTGATGGCCTGCGTATCGTCATACGCGTAGGAGAAGTCTGTCCGCAGGGAGGCAAAGAGCATGAAGGCGGGCGCTACTTCGTAGCTGGCTCCGATGCCGATGTTCACCACCGCCTTGCGGGCGTCGTTCAGTTCCAGGTAGGCGGAGGTATTGCTGGTATCCGGCCGGATGAAGGCGGCGGACCTTGGGGTGAGCACGAGGTAGGGCTGCACCCTTGCAAAGTACTCTACGCAGGCATACAATTGCCCTTTCTTGTGGAGGTAGGTATACCCCGCGGCGAGGCTGAGCGGGTCTTTCCAGCGGCTGGGGAGCCGGGTTTGGCGGCTGCTGGCCAGCAGGTTGAGGGCGGAGTTGCCCAGCATCAGGTTGCTGATCTCCACGTTGGAGAGCACGGTGCCTTTGCCGAGTATTTTCCATACCGGCGTGGTCACCAGCAGGCCGGCGTGGTGGCTGGCGGATATTTCCCACGCCAGGCCCAGCCGCGCGCGGAAACCGATCTGGCGGTAGGTGGCGGTGTAGTCTTCAGACACGGTGGTGATGGGCGCAAAAACAGTATCCGGCCCCGCGGGGTTCATCATGGCGCGGGACACGAAATCTACCGTAAAGCTCTGCCGGTGCAGCACGCCCTCCATGGTAAGGCCGGCTGACAGTTTGGGCGAGACCCGCATGCCGGCGGCCAGCTGGAAGGAGGTCTGGTCTATACGGTTGGCCGCCTTGTACTGGCCAATGAAGGTTTCCGGGCCGGGACTGTACGCATCGCCCAGCACGTTCTGTTTCACGTCTTTCTGCTGGGAAACGCCATAGTCTATCACCGGCGTATGCACAATGGCATAGGCCAGCGTAAAAGGCAGTTTTCTTTTGATGTAAGGCACGGCATGGGAGGCCACCATGGGCACAATGCTGGTGCCTTGCGAGCGGAGGGGAAGCCCGGTGCCAAGACCGTCTTTCATAAAAATGGAATGCCACTGGTAAATGGTACCGGTCAGTGAGGAAGTGGTGCCCTGCGTGTTGACCAGCAGGGCAGGGTTGTAGAACAGCACGCCGCTGTCCCGGTTCTGCGCTATGACGGCGCCGGGCATAAAAAATCCCGCGGGGCCGTAGCCGGCAGACCAGTAATTCGCATCCTGCGCGTGGAGGCGTGCGGGGCATGCCAGCAGCCATACGGGCAGTAACAGGTAAAGCATTCTCATAGGCTATTACAGCAAATGTCAGCGGGGCGCCGGCCGCTTATGCTGGTCTTTGCGATCTTTGCGGATGACGTCCATCCACAGGCGCCGCTAAAGGCCATGCAAACCGTGGTTGCACCAGACGTGCCGGCCATGCTGATGACGGTTAAACAATGTATCAGGCAATTTAGCGAAAAAAAGGGTGTGCTATGGCTTTTGTGGCATTCCGGGGCATTATGCGGTCTTGGCGTATATTTGAACGCGGATAATTTTCTCCCGGTTATTTGTCCCCGTTCCGCATACCCGGTCGTCATACCAACGAACCAAAAAATTGTATACATCATGAAAGAGTTCATGTTAATTTTCAGGCTGAGCGAAAAGCCCGTTGCACCGCCTTCACCTGAACAGATGCAGGAAAGAATGAACTGGCTGGCGGGCATTGCCGCCCAGAACAAGCTGGTAGACAAAGGTAACCGGCTGTCTCCCGCGGGGGCCAGAACGGTGAAGCCGGGCAACGTGGTGAGCGATGGCCCTTTTACCGAGATCAAGGAGTTCGTGACCGGCTATATGGTGCTGAAAGCGGCCAGCATAGAAGATGCCACGGAAATAGCCAGGGCCAATCCTATTCTTAAGATGGGCGGCAGCGTGGAAATACGGGCCGTTCTGACGCCCGAAGAAAAATAATAATGGCGGCCTCATACCAGGAGCTGTTACCACATTTATTCAGGCTGGAGTATACCAGGATGACGGCGGTGTTATGCCGTCATTTTGGCCTCCGGCATATGGCCATTGCGGAAGATATTGTGAGCGATACCTTTCTGAAAGCCACGGAAGTGTGGGGTGCGCAGGGCCTGCCGGAAAACCCCGCCGCATGGTTGTATACCGTGGCCAAAAACAAAACCAAAGACTACCTCAAACGCGCCTCATTGTTCGAGACCCGTGTAAAGGGCGCCATACAGCAGCAGGAGCAGGAGGCGGCGCGGGATTTTGATTTCTCCGGCCAGGCCATCACAGACAGCCAGCTGGCCATGATCTTTGCCGTTTGCGACCCGGCCAACGCTACAGCATCGCAGATATGCCTGGCGCTGCAGGTGCTCTGCGGGTTCAGCGTGGAAGAGATCGCGGATGCTTTTCTGACCGGCAGGGAAACCATCAAAAAGCGGTTGCTGCGTGCCCGCGCCGGTCTTCGTGATAACAATTTCCATCTTGGCCCCTTGCAGGAAACCACCATACAGGCGCGGCTGGATGCCGTGTTGCGAACGCTCTACCTGCTCTTTAACGAGGGCTACTTTTCCAAATCAGGCAATCATCTTGTACGGAAAGATCTTTGTTCGGAAGCGGTACGGCTGGCCCTGCTGCTAACAGAAAACCCGCTTACCAATACTACGCAGGCCAATGCGCTGCTGGCGCTCATGTGTTACCAAAGCTCCCGGCTTGAGGCCAGGGAGGATGAGGAGGGCGAAGTAGTGCTGTTTGAGCGGCAAGATCAGAACCTGTGGAGCAGGGAGCTGATCGATAAGGGCAATCATTACCTGGTAAACGCCTGCACGGGCGAGGCCGTATCGAAATACCACCTGGAGGCCGGTATTGCCTACTGGCATACTACGCCCGCCGGCAACAACAAATGGGAACACATCCTGCAACTCTACAACCAGCTGATCCTCCTGGAATATTCTGCGGTAACGGCGCTGAACAGAACGTTCGCTTTTGCCAAGGTGTACGGGAACAAGGCGGGTATTGCGGAAGCGGAGAAGCTGGGGCTGGAGGATGTCAGCTACTATCATTCCCTGCTGGGATACCTGTATGCGGGAACAGACGCTCCTAAAGCTGTGCTGCATTACAACAAAGCTATTGCGCTCACAAAGTCTGTTGCGGAGAAAAGAACATTGCGGAGAGAAGTGGAGCGGTTGGAAAAGTGAAAGGTGTGAAACAGCGCTTTTAAGCACAAAGTCCGGTTTGAGAAGAAGTGAACCGTATTAAACAGCGCTTTTAAATACAAAGGCCGGTTTGAGAAGAAGTGAACCGTATTAAACAGCGCTTTAAAATACAAAGTCCGGTTTGAGAAGAAGTGAACCGCATTAAACAGCGCTTTAAAATACAAAGGCCGGCCTGCAACAATCTGCAGGCCGGCCTTTTTTAGATATTTATTGTTACTGGATGATCGGTGAGAAGATGTTTATGCATACAGCTTGCTTTTCAGCACGCCCATCGTTTCCCGCTGTTTATCTTCCACAAACTGCTGCCCCTTCCTGGCCAGCGCCTTTGCGGCGGCGGGGTCTTTGGCCATAGCCAGCGCGGCGGGCACTATTTTGGGGATGTCTGCCTCGTTGTCCATATCAAAAAGCCACTCGCCCAGGCCAATGTCCCGCCACATAACGCCCTTGCTGGTCTGCTCGTGAAAGCGGCATACAATGGCCGGGATGCCGTGGCCGATGCACATGATAGGGGTGTGCATTTCCAGGCCGAACATACCGGCGGAGCGGCGGTAGGTGCTCACTGCTTCGTCTGTAAGCCAGTAACGGTCCCGCCAAACAACTTTTTCCTTTACGTCTTCGGGCAGCTTGTCGTACAATATTTCTTTGCCCAGTTTTACCTGTGTTTCATCTTCGGGGCAGATCAGTATTTTCATGGGCGTTTGCCGCACTATTTCTACAATGGCTTCACGGATGGGGGCATTGTCGTGCTCCCGCATTTCCTGGTTGCGCGCGTCTTTTTTGGCGTCAAGGGACCTGTTTTTAGACGGTATTTCCCAGTAAGGCGTAAAGCGCTGCCGGGGTATCACGCAGAGGAACCGGCCTGTTTCCAGCCCGTGTTCTTTCATGAATGCTTCCGCCGCCGCATCGTTCTGCAGGTCTACGGCAAAGGCGCCGTCTGGCGCAAAGCCCATCACGGGGCATTTCACGCCGTGGTCTTTGGCAAACTGCAGGGAAATGGAATCCCGGAAGTACGCGAACTGCGCTTTGGTGAGCAGCTCTACTTCCGTAGGGAAAGCGGCTTTGGTAGCGGCGGAGGGCTCACCGTAGTAGCCGGGAAAGGTGATGCCGTAAATACCGTAAGGTCTGCCGGTAGCGGCCCAGCGCTGCACGTCCTTACGGGCTACCAGGGAAGGGCCGGAGCCGTGCAGCAGAAAATCGGCCTGTGCAATGGCGGCTTCCACCTCTTCCTTGTCCTGCACTATTTTCACCTTCGGGAAACGCTGCTGCAGCATTTCCTTCACGCCATTGTCTACACTGGAGGGCCAGAGTATGACATCGGCATCGGGGATATGTTTTTCCAGCAGCGTGAGCACGCCGGGCGTGTGGCCGATGTCCCCGATGTTAACGGTTTGCCAGGAAGAGCGGAGCAAGATGGTTTTCTTTTTGCCGTTGCAGGAGCTGGCCAGCGTGGGCAGGCCTGCCAGCAGTGCCAGCAAGGCCGGCGTTTGGGTCAGAAAGTGTCTGCGTGTATACATGATGATGCTGTTGTTGTCTGAAGGTGAATCAATATCCCTGGTTTTGTTCCAGCGTGGGGCTGGCGTCCATCACAGAGAGGGGGATGGGGAACAGTACGTGGAAGGGCTGTATCTCCGCGTTCCGGTTGTAACTGTTCTCTGCTTTTACGGCGGCTACCAGCCGGCCGGTGCGCACCAGGTCAAAGCGGCGGTGGTTCTCGAAAGCCAGTTCCAGCCGTCTTTCCAGCCAAACGGCTTCCCTGAACGCGTCATAGTTCAGGCCGCCCAGGTCTGCCAGTCCCGCGCGGGCGCGTACCTTGTTCAGCGCCGTGTAGGCGTCTGCGGTAGGGGCGCCGTTGGCCTCGTTGGCGGCTTCGGCGTATATCAGCAGCACGTCCGCATACCGCAGCACGGGCCTGCTGGTACCTTCGCCGCCGTTGGTTTTGGCCGTTCTGTCCCAGAGCTTCTGGAAAGATACGGCTTTGGTGGGATCGGGATCGGTAATAGACAGGTTGGTGGTAACGCCGTTGTAAGTGTAGGCCATCATGAAGGTGACAGGCTTCCGCTTGTCGTTAACCGCATAGGAGTTGAAGAGGCTTTCCGTGGGCCGCGCAATGGCGGAGCCGCCGCCGGGGAAAATGGGCGCCGCGCGCGGGCCGTAGCCCCGGCCAATGCCATGGCCGTACACGTCCGTGAGGTACTGCATTTCCAGCATGTTCTCCTTGCCGCCGCGTGCGGTGAGCGCAAAGGCGTCCGCAAAATTGTCGTGCAGCCCGTACACGCCCTGGTCTATCACTTCTTTGGCTTTGGCGGCCGCCTGTGCCCAGAAGGGAGAGCCTTTTTCTGTACCGGCGCGGGTAAGGTATACTTTGGCCAGCAGCCCCTTGGCGGCACCGGAGGTAACCCGGCCGGCGTCTGTGCCGGTATAGCCGGGCGGTAATACGTTTTCCGCTTCCGTGAGGTCTTTTTCTATCTGCGCGTATACTTCGTCTACGGATTTGCGCGGTATGTCAAGGCCTTCCAGTGTAGCCGTTTCCGTGGTGGTGACGGGCACGCCGCCATATAGCCGTACCAGGTTGAAGTAGTGGAGCGCGCGCAGTACCTTGGCCTCGGCAATGTACCTGTTTTTCAGATCTTCGTTCATCGGGATGCCGGGCAGCCGGTCTATAACGGTGTTAGACCGGTTAATGCCGGCGTAGGCGCCGCTGTAAACATTGATGAAAGAATTGGACGGCGTAAGGTTGTAACGCCAGAGCAGCACCCTGTCTGCCGCGCCGGAGAGGAAGGGCACGGCATCGTCCGTGGTGACCAGGTCGGGGAAGGGGTCCAGCACGCCCATGCTTTTGTAACAGGCGCCGAGCGCTGCTTTGGCGTCTTCCGCCGTTTTATAGTAAGTGGCGTTGGTGAGGTTGGTAACGGAGGCAATGTCCAGCTGCTTTTCACAGGCCATGGCCGTTAACAGTATGAACGCCGCCAGTATATATCTTGCTTGCTTGATCATGTTCATAAGAATTAAAATTTCAGGTTAATGCCGGCCAGTATGGTTTTGGCGGCGGGATACGTACCGTAGTCAAGCCCCTGGCTGAGAGAGGAGCTGCCAAAGCGGTTCACCTCCGGGTCGTAGCCATTGTACCGGGTAATGGTGAACAGGTTCTGCGCGGCCACGTACACTTTCAGGGAGTTGACGCGCAGGCGGCCGAGCCAGGCCTGCGGCAGGTTGTAACCCAGTGAAATATTCTTGAAACGCAGGTAAGCCCCGTCTTCTACCTGGAAGCTGCTGAGCACGCGCGAGCCGCCCGCAGCATTGGCGCGTGGCATGCTGTTGCTGGGGTGCTGCGGCGTCCAGCGGTCCAGCACGCGGGCGCTCTGGTTGTTGCCGCCGGTGAGGTTCAGCAGGTCAAAGTTGCCGTAGTTCAGTATCTCGTTGCCATAGTTGCCCTGAATGAACACATTCAGTTCTACGCCTTTATAAGTAAAGGTGTTGTTGAGGCCGCCAAAAAAGTCGGGGTTGGAATTGCCGATGATGTCCCTGTCATTATCATTGATCACACCGTCCCCGTTGCGGTCTTTGTAACGGATGTCTCCCGGCTTGGCGGTTTTCTGGGCGGAGGCGTCTATTTCTTCCTTGCTCTGGAAAATACCGTCCATCACCAGCCCGTAAAAATTGCCGAGCGAGCTGCCTACCCGCAGCAGTATGGGGTTGATGGAGGTGTTGAAAAGACGGGCGTCTACGCCGGTGGTGAACTCATCGCGCCCGTCCAGCCGCAGCACTTCGTTGCGGTTGAAGGTGATGTTGAAGTCAGTGGTCCACCGGAAATCATGCCGGTCTATGTTCACGCTGGCCAGGGACAGTTCCACGCCGCGGTTGCGCACGCTGCCGATGTTCTTGAGCGTAGTGGTGAAGCCGGAAGAAGTGGGCACGCTGACGGAGAACAGCAGGTCCGAGGTCTTTTTATTATAGTAGTCTGCCGTGAGCTGCAGGCGGTTGTTGAAGAAGGCCAGGTCTATGCCGGCGTCAAACTGCGCGTTCTTTTCCCAGCGGAGGTCGGGGTTGGCAATGCCGGCGGTATTGGAGGCCGCCTGCAGGGTGCCGCCCAGCACGTACTGCGAGGTGGAAATGTTGGCGAGGTATTGATAGTCGCCTATTTCCTGGTTGCCGGACAGGCCGTAGCTCACGCGTACTTTGGCATCTGAAAGGAAAGATTGCCTTTGCATGAAGTTTTCGTTCATCAGTTTCCAGGCCAGCGCGCCGGAAGGGAAGATGCCGAACTTGCGCTGCGGGCCGAAGCGGCTGGAACCGTCGCGGCGGGCGGTGAGCGTTAGCAGGAAACGGTCGTCAAACCCGTAGTTGACCCGCGCAATGTAGGATATCAGCTTCCAGTTGCTGGCGCCGGAGCTGGGAGACACCAGCGTGGAGCCCGCGCCCAGGTTGTTGTATTGCGCAAAGTCGTCAGAAAACGTGTTGGCCCTGGCGGTGGCATTTTCCGTGCTCAGCCCCTGGATGGTATAACCCAGCAGGGCGTTGAGGGAATGGTAATGACCGATCTGCCGGGTGTAATGCAGCGTGTTCTCATTAAGCCAGTTGATGCTTTGCGAGTTGGCCACTGCGGCGGAACCGCCAAGGGTGGCGCCGGCCAGCGCCAGCCGGGTGGTATAGCTGTTGGTTTTGGAGGCCTGCAGGTCTGCGCCCAGGCTGGTGCGGAAGTGCAAGCCGTCTATGATCTCGTAGTCCAGGTACGTGTTGGCCAGCAGGCGCAGCACGGAATTTTTGCTGATGATCTCGTTGGTAACGGCCAGCGGGTTGTCTACGCCGTAGCCGTTCAGCGAGCCCTGGTTTTTATAATAGCTGCCGTCTTCATTGAACACGGGGAAAGTGGGGGAATAGCTCAGGGCAGAGCTGGTAACGCCGCCGCCTTCCGTACCGTCTACGTCCGTTTTGGCATTGTTGCTTTGCGTGTAGGCGCCCTGCATGGAAAGGCCGGTCTTTACGCGGGAAGTGATGTTGTTAGTGAGGTTGGCGCGGAGGGTATACCGTTTGAAGCCGGAGTTTTTGATGATGCCCTGCTGATCGTAATACCCTGCTGAAATAGCATAGCGCGATTTTTCCGAGCCGCCGCTTACGCCCAGCTGGTGGTTCTGGATGGGCGCGTTGTGCAATACCACGTTTTGCCAGTCCGTGCCTTCGCCAAAAGTTTCCGGCAGCGCCCTTTCCGGCGTGCTGCCGTTAAAGTAGGGTGCGGCGCCGTTGTTGGCCAGCGCTTCGTTCACGAACAGGGCAAACTGTTGTGCGTTCAGCAGCGGGATGGTCCTGCGGGCAGATTGCGAGCCGTAGTAGCCATTGTACGTTACCACGGCCTTTCCCGGCATACCTTGTTTGGTGGTGACCATCACCACGCCGTTGGAGCCCCTGGAACCGTAGATGGCCGTGGCGGAGGCGTCTTTCAGTATTTCGATGGATTCTACATCGTCCGCGTTAATAGAATTGAGCCCGCCTGATACGGGAAAACCGTCTATCACGTACAAGGGGTCATTGCCCGCGTTCACCGAGCCGGAGCCGCGTATGCGGATGGTGGCCGCACCGCCCGGGCGCGCGGAGTTGGTGGTGACCTGTACGCCAGCCGCGCGGCCCTGCATGGCCCTGTCTAACGACGGGATGGGCGTGGACTTGATGGCGGATTCTCCCACTTTGGCCACCGCGCCGGTAAGGTCGCTTTTTTTGACGGTGCCGTACCCCACTACTACCGTTTCATTCAGGCTACTGGCCGCTTCCTTGAGCGTAATATCCGCCGCGCCGCCGCGGGCCGCCAGCTCCTGCGGTTCAAAGCCGAGCGAGCTGATCTGCAGCACCGCCCCGGGCCGCACGCCTTTCAGGGAAAAGTGGCCGTTACCATCTGTTTTAGTGCCGTGCATGGTACCTTTTACCAGCACGGTAGCGCCCGGCACCGGCCCGCCTTTGGAATCCCTGACCGTGCCGGTGGCCGTGATCAGCGAGTCTGCCGCGGGTGGCGGCGCGGCAGGTGCGTGCCCGTCTGCCCGCCGTTTGATAATGATGCTGTTGCCTTCAAGGGTGTAGGTGAGGGGCTGGCCTTTTATGCAAAGGTCCAGCACCTCCTGCAGCGAGGCGTTCTTTACAGACAGCGTAACCGGCGCTGTATTGCGCAGCACCGTTTCGCCATAGATCACAGACACGCCGGTGCGCGCGGTGATTTCCTTGAACAGTTTTTGCAGCGGTACGTTTTTGACCGACAGCGTTACCTGCTGTGAAAGACCGGTTGCACTCACATGCATGCATGTAACAAAGAGGATAAATGCAGTGATCTTGATCATTTTGCACAACGTGGTTAAGAACCTGCGCCGGCGCAGGGCTTTTTCATTCGCATTAAAATACATACTTTAGCGGTGTTTGGTAGTCTAACAATAGTCCTTCCAGATTATAGGGAATACCAGATACAGCCGGGAGTGTTGCAACCACTTCCGGTTTTTTTGTGTATTCCCTTAAAAGATCTTCTTACGTGTTTTTCTATTTGGTTGAAAAAGTTATGTGGCGTTCGTGTTGTTGTACGATTATGGCAATACCGTTATTTTCCTCCCTTCCAGTTTCAGGTGGTTGAACCCGCTGCCTTCCAGCATATGCAACACGGCTTCCAGGCTCATGCTGCGGCTGATGGCGCCTCCATACAGTTCTGCGCTCGGCTTTACACCATACACTATTTCTACATTATACCAGCGGGATATTTCTCTCAATATGGTTTCAAGGTCCATGTTATCAAACAGGAAGAGGCCGTTCTTCCAGGCAATGGCTTTGGCCGTATCTGCTTCCTGCACGGCAAAATGTGCGCTGCCGCCTTCCAGTACGGCCTGCTGGCCCGGCCGCAGCACACGTTCGGCCGCCGCGTGCTTTACGCGTACGGCGCCGCTGAGCAGCGTGGTGTTCATGGCCTTTTCATCTTCATAGGCCATCACGTCAAAACGGGTACCCAGCACCTGTACTTCCATATCATTCACCTTTACTATAAAAGGCCTGGAAGGCGCCTGCGCAATTTCAAAGTAGCCCTGGCCTTTCAGCTCCACCACTCTTTGCTGCCCGGTGAAAGCGGTGGGGTAGCGGAGGGAGGACGCGGAGTTGAGCCATACCTTGCTGCCGTCCGGCAGGGTGAGGCCAAAGCGGCCGCCCTTGGGCGTAACCAGTGTATTGATCTGCGGCGCGTTGCCGCTTGCTACCGCTGTATAATGCAGCTGGCCGTTGCTTTGCCGGATGTTCCGGCGTATCTGCTGGTTGCCCATACTGTCTAGCGGTACGGTGGTGCCGTCTGCCAGCACCAGCGTGGCCTGGTTGTAAGCGGGCTGTATAGTGTTTTTTGTGCCTGCCGTTTGCGGCGGCGGGGCCACCCGTTCCTGCCGCAGCATATACAACAATCCCGCGCCGGCTATGGCCAGTACTGCAGCGGCGGCCAGCCAGTAGGCGGGGCGGCGGCGTTCCGCACGGCGCGCCCTGCGGAGGATGGCGCCGGCCAGCGCTGTTTCTTTTTCAGGCGGCAGCGGCGGGTGCTCCGCTGTTGCCAGCAGTTGCTGCACCGCATCGGGGAGGCGCAGGTCACGGTCTTTGACCAGTTGCAGAAATTCTTCCACCTCCGGCGGCGTAAGCGTACCGGCAAGGTAGCCTTGCAGCAGTATGTCGAATCTTGTAGGCATGTATTATGTATAAAGACACATCCCGGGAAGGATATTACTAGTTGCCCGGAAAATTTTTTTTCAAAGGCCGGCCTGCACCAGGCAGATAACGAGTAAAACGCCGGTGGCGGCCCGTTCCAGGAAGTGACGGATGTTTACCAGCGCCTGGGCCAGGTGGTTGCGCACGGTATGCTGGCTGATGTTGAGCCTGGCGGCTATTTCTTCCTGCTTTAACCCTTTTTCCTTGCTGAGCTGATAGATCAGGCGCTGCCGGTCAGGCAGGTGGGCAATGGCCTGGTGGAGAAAACCGCGGGACTCTTTTCGCAGCAGGGCCTGCTCGGGGTTGTCCGCAGACTCGCTGAAGTATTCCAGCAATGCGTCGGTGAACTGCCGGCTGTGGGATTTTTTGCGCAGCTCGTTCAGGATATGATGGCGGGCGCTGGTGTAGAGGTAGGCCTGCAGGTTTTCCACGCCGGAAAGGCTGGCGCGGTTGAGCCATATTTTGAGGAACACTTCCTGCACCATGTCTTCCGCCAGCCCGGCGGATTTGGTCATGAGAAAAGCAACGCTGTAAATGTGATGGCTGTAGAGATGGAAGAACTCGCGGAACGCGGATTCATCACCTGCGGCCAGGCGTGCTGGCAATGGGTCCGTATGGTTGACGCGGTCCTTTTTCATAACGTTGCGTGGAGGCGGTACTAATATATAAACTTTTCAGCATTCGGAATAGTCCGAAGAAAAAGTGCCGTTTACGGCGTACAGCTTGTCTATGGGGATGTGTACGGAATCGTCCAGCACCATCCACTGGCGGCCTTCTTTTTCATACATGGCTGTAACAAGGCCGTTGGCGCGGGTAACACCGTTGTCTTCATACAGCACGCCGGCGGGTTGCCGGTGCTCGTAAAGGTCTTGTATGATCGTATAGAAACTGCCGTTGCTGGGGAGAGTTTGACGCGTGTCCATGGCCTGAATTTTTTACAAAGGTAGGGAAGTTTGAAAGACGGGACAGGTGGTGGAAGGGCCGGCCAAAAACGAGTACGCGAAAGCGCGGTTCTTTTCCTGTTCGCCGGAATATTTGCGGAAACGTTCAGTCCCGGAAATGAGCCTGTATGCCCGTTTGTTGCTTTGACCCAAAACCGGGACTGTCCCAAATGTACCTTGCACCCGAAAATGCCAAAAACATACACTCCCCATACACTATGGTGGGAGTATCCTGGCAGTATGGTGGGAGTAACGTGGGAGTAAGGTGGGAGTAACGTGCTGGTAAAGTAGCCTGTCTTATCCTGGAAAAACTTTACAGCGAGGTAGGTTAATACGGCTTTGGCTTTACAGGTTGGGTATTAATCCTACCAGCACTTTACAGTTGGTTGCCAAAGTAGTTGTTTTTTTGGTTTTCTGGGTCTTATCCTGGAAAAACCTTGCAGGAAGGTAACCGCCAGGTACGGTTTTACGGCTGTAAACCGCATTGCCCGCCTGCGGCGGCTTCACCCCCCCGGGGGCAAGATGGCAGTTTTCCCGCTTCGCGGCGCTATTTACCCGCCTGGCGGCATGGGGGTTATATTACCTGCCGGAGTGGTTTTTCTGCCCGGGAATGGGCTAAAAAACGTTCCGCGGGGCCTGCTCCCTTACCGGAACATCCCGTTTTACCCCTCCTGACAGGCCATTTTCAGTCCCGTTTTTTGTATTTCGGGTGCGGGGAGTGCATGGTTTTTAGGGTATCAAAAAATTATCCGATCATTTTACCGTCCCGTTTCCAGGACTGTTCAGGCACTCCGGCAGTCCCGGAAGCAGGACTGGAACAGTCCCGTTTTCAGGACATGGGGCCCCCCGGGAATGACGGGGATTTTTGCGGCCCTGAAAAGATATTGCATAGTGCAAAAGCCGGTGAAAAAAATTATTTTGTGGCTGCATAAAAAATTCCACGTAACATGCAAAGACGCACTACTGCATTTGCCATCGTACTATTTGTACTGGCATCTTGCTTCAACAGCTACGCACAGGATATCCATGTAATTAAAAAAAGGATGGTAGATGACCTGCTGCAGCCGCCCGTGAACGCCGCCGCTATTACTCAGCTGGTGCGCACCATCCGGGCAGACGGCACCTGGCCCGGCATCAACTACCAGGATGTTTCCCGCACAGGTTTTCAGCACGCGCAACATCTCAACAACATGCTGGCATTGGCCAGGGCCTACAAAAAGCCCGGCTCTCCGCTCTCCGGGAACGCGCCGGTGAAAGAGACCTTCTCAAAGGCGCTTGATTTCTGGCTCGAGAAAGACTTCAGGTGCGATAACTGGTGGTGGAACGAAATGGGCACCCCCGGCCTGATGATCAACATCCTGCTGGTGATGGACAGCAGCCTTACCGCAAAACAGCGGGTAGAAGGCCTTCGTATTGCACACCGGGCCAACCTGGAAACCTTTGGCGCCCGCCCCGGTGGAGACCTGATGCCCATTGCCGGCATGCTGGGCAAGCAGGCCCTGTTCACCAACAGTCCAGACACGCTGCGGCGGGTGATCACGGTGATGGCGGCGGAAATCAAGACCAGCACCGGCCGCGGCCTGAAGCCGGATATGAGCTTTCACCACCGTACAGACAATGTGATCTCCACCCTTACCTACGGCAGTAATTTTGCCGCCTCTTTTGCCTACTGGGCGGCCAAGATACAGGGCACGCAATTCTCCTTCCCAGAAAGCGCCATGGAACTGCTCGTGGATTATTTTCTCGATGGCATCTGCCAGTCGCTCGTATATGCCACCTATCCTGACCCCGGCGCCATGAACCGGGATGTAAGCCGGCGGAACGCCTTGCATAAAGAAGGTACCGAGCTGCCGGAAAACCTGCTGGCCGCCACCAGGTACCGGGCCGGGGAACTGGAAAACGTGGTCCGCATACGCAGGGGAGAAGTAAAGGCCAACCTGACAAGAGACCGCTACTTCTGGTACTCACATTATTATACCCATCAGCGCCCCAACTACTACGCGTCTGCACGCATGCACTCCGCCCGTGCCAATAACATGGAAGAGCCGCACAATGAAGAAGGCATCAAAAACCATCATTATGGGGACGGTTCCTTTTTTATCTCCCGCACCGGTCAGGAGTATTTCAACATCTACCCCGTATGGGACTGGCAGAAAATACCGGGCGCTACCATCCTGCAAAAAGCAGACGTACCGCACTGGAAGCAGCTGGCCAAAAAAGGCCGCACCCATTTTTCAGGCGGCGTGAGTGACGGGGTGTATGGCGTAGCCGGTTTTGATTTTGCCAGCGTGCATGATCCGCTCAAAGCGCGCAAGGGATGGTTCTTTTTTGACAATGAGATCGTTTGCCTCGGCGCGGGCATTCATGCGGATACGGCCTTGCCGGTGCTGACCACCCTCAACCAGTGTTTGCTGAACAGGCAGGTGATGGCGGGCGTGAACAACAAGGCCACCACCTTGAAAACAGGCAAGCACGCGCTGCGGAACGTATCCTGGGTGTGGCATGACAGTGTGGCCTATGTATTCCCGCAGCCGGCCGGTGTAAACATCGCCAACGGGGAGGCCACCGGCAACTGGCGGCAGATCACCCACCAGGCCTGGGCTACCACGGAAACCGTGCGCGAAAATGTATTTTCCCTTTGGCTGGACCATGGCGTGCGGCCGCAAAATGCCGGTTACGCCTGGGTGGTGGTGCCAAACACCAGCGCCGCCTCTGCCGCCGCATACAGCAAAAGCATGCCGGTGAAAATACTGGCCAATACGCCCGCGTTGCAGGCCGTGCAGCATACCGGCCTGCAAAGAACAGGGATCGTTTTTTATGAAGCGGGATCTGTAAAGGTGAATGACCGGCTAACGCTGGCCGCAACACAGCCCTGCATCGTGATGGTGAAGGCGGATGGCGCCGCCGTTAGCGCACTGGCGGTAGCGGAGCCTACGCAAAAGCTGGGCTCCCTGCAGCTGACAATGAATGACCGCACGGTAGACGTAACGCTGCCAGCGGGAGCGCAGGCCGGCAGCACGGTGATAGTGCAGTAGGCCGTTTGTGACATCATGATAAAAGCCGGAAGGAGATGGTCCTTCCGGCTCTTTTTTTGTTGTAACGCCGCTATCCGGTTTAGTTATTGCCGGCGCTGAAAACGTAACGCAGCGTTACGCCAAATGTTCTGGGATCTCCCAGTACCGCGGCATAATGCCCCGCGTTGCCGCCGGCCACCAGCAATTGCTCAAAATAATCCTGGTTGAACAGGTTGCGCCCCCATACAAAAACAGATACGCCCTTTGTTGCGCGGAAACCAAGCCGGCCGTTGAGCAGGGCATAACCATCTACGTTAAGGTAAGCAGAAGGGGACGAGCTGGAAGAAAAGCCGGAACGGTAATAACCGTCCAGCGCCAGGAAGTACCGGCCGCCCTGGCCCAGGAACTTGCCGCCGGTAGAGGCTTCGCCGCCCAGGGTTACCGTCCAGTCCGAAATGCCGGGCAGCTTGCTGCCGGAAATATCTTTGAAGGCGTTGGGGCCGCCGGTTTCTTCCAGCGGCACGGGCGCATTTTTGAAAGACTTGTATTTGCCGTCTATATAGGCTACCGCGCCAAAGAGCGAGAAGTGGTTGTTGAACCGGATGTTACCGTCCAGTTCGGCGCCGCGTACCTGTACTTTTTCCGCATTGGCCAGGTAGCCGCGGTTTACGCCCAGTTCAGCCGTTTGTACCTGCGTCTGGAAGTCCCGGATGTCTGTGTTGTAAATAGCGAGGTTCAGGGTAGAAGAGGCAGAGGGGGTGGTTTTGATGCCCACTTCGTAATGCTGCACGTACTCCGGCTTGATCTCCGCCAGTTCCAGCATGGGCTTGCCGCTGGCCGTAGGCAGCCCGCCCAGGTTGAGGCCCACCGGTTTGTAGTTGGTGGAGTAAGTGGCGTAGGTGTTGATGTTGTTATTGGCTTTGTAGGAAACAGTGATCTGGCCGGAAAGGTTGGTATTATCGGTATTGGCAATGAAGGCCTGGTCTGTATACACTACGGCCTTCAACGCCAGCAGGGCGGGATCTGTGGTTTCCAGGCCGCCGTATGTTTTGCGGTTGAAGTCCACTTTTTTGTCATCATAATTATACCGCAGGCCGGGCAGTACATGCAGCTTGTCTGTGATGGCCCAGTCCAGTTGCCCGAATACAGCGGCGCTGAGCGTTTGCAGGCGGGAAGTGGTGCGGATGCCGTACCCTTCCAGCAGCCCCGGTGTTTTCCATAATTCGCTGGTGGAGTTTTGGGAGAAACGCCATTGCGCCGCGCCGGACTCTTCAATGTGAACAGGATCGGTCTTAAGGTCTTGCCCGATCACGAAAACACCGATCACGCCGCTCAGTTTGGAAGAGAAGTTACCGGCGTAGCGCACCTCCTGTGACCATTGTTTGTGTTTGGAAGTAGCCTGGGACAAGGTCAGCACAGGCAGCGCCGTAAAGTCGCGGTCGTTAGACGGGTCCCAGTTCCAGTAGCGCCAGGCCGAAGTGGCCGTGAGGGTACCGCCGCCGATCCTGGCGTCTACGTTCAGCGATACGCCGCCCTGGTCGTTACCGGAGCGCCACGTGGTATTATGGTCTATCAGCCGGTCAAACGGGTTGCGGCTGGGCAGCTGGTAGTTAAGATCGGCAATGATGGCGTCAAACTGGCGGTAGTCTGCGCGCTGCGTTTTTACCACGCCGGCCACTACCTGCGCATACCCTTCCGGGCGCTGGCGGGATGCGTCTCCGGTGAGCGTAAGGCTTACCCGGTCACTAGGGATATAGAGCAATTGCGCGCGCCCGCCGATATTGTTGATGTCGTTCACATATTTGAGGGAAGACACGTTATAAATGGTGCCGTCCCGCTGCGTGCCGGAGAAAGACACGCGGCCGGCCAGCTTGCTGCCGATACCGCCGGTAATGGAGCCTTTGGCCTGGATGTAGCCATAGTTGCCATAGCTTACTTCCGCGGTGCCGCCCGGTGTGAAAGACGGTTTGCGGGTGGTGATGTTGAGGGCGCCGGCCGTGGTGTTCTTGCCGAACAGCGTACCCTGCGGGCCGCGCAGCACTTCTATCTGTTCTACATCCACAAAATCGAACGTAGTGGCTGCCGGGCGGGCATAATATACGCCGTCCAGGTAAAAGCCAACGCCGGGGTCAATACCGTCGTTCGTGAGGCCGAAGGTAGAGCCGAGGCCGCGGATGTTGAGCGTGGTGTTGCGCGGGTTGGAAGAGTAGAGCTGTACGGACGGTATCAGCTCTTTTACGCGGTTCACGTTGAATGCGCCCGCATCTTCAATGGCGCCGCCCCGTACCACTGAAATGGCAATGGGCACGCTCTGTATCTTTTCATTACGGCGGCGGGCCGTTACAGATACCTCATTGAGCTGGCGGTTATCTACCGTCAGGATGATCTCGAGCGATTGCTGGTTTTGCTCGGTCACTTCAATTTCGCGGGTGGTGAAACCAATGGAACTAACGGCCAGGCCTAGCGGGAAAGGAGCATAGGTCTGCAGGCTGAACTGGCCTTTATTGTCTGCAATGGCATGGTTGGTGGAGCCTTTCAGGCTAATGGTGGCACCGGGAACAGGGGAGCCCTTTTCACCCTTTACAACGCCTTTGATGATCTTTTGTGCAAAAGCTGCGTTGACCAGCAGGGTGGTAAGGAGCAGGAGAGGAAGTACTTTTTTCATGTTGATTATTGTGGATGTTGGTTGTTTTACTATATAAAGTCTATTTAGTCTACCAAATTTGTAGACAAATATAGGGCGGGATTTGAATTAATCATTATTTTTTTTGGAACTGGATGCATTTGCGGCAAGGAAACCATGCAGGACCGCACATGCCGTGTTCATAACCGGACAGGGAAGCGCTGCGGAGAAAAATGCAAGCCATTGCTGCTCAACGGATTTTAGCCAGGCAGCCTTATTGGCAGCATATTTGGCCTCCCAGGGGCATTAAATCCCGTTGTTATGAAAATTACAATAAACGCACTATCGAAAACAGGCCTGGCCATGCTGACCGCCTGTACACTGTTTTATGCGAACATATCACAGGCGCAAACATCCTCCGCCAAACGGCATATCATTGTAGATGTTGGCCATGGCCAACGGTTCTACAGCGCGCCGGGTACCAGCACCGGTAATGACGTGGCGCCGGTAGAAAGGGTGAACTATATAACCGGTGAGGTGGAGAAGAACGCCGGCTCGCTGAACGCGAAGGTCAGTTATCTGAAAACCGCTATAACAGCAGAAAGCCTGGCAAAGAGCGATGTATTGTTCATGCACATACCCTCATCGAAATTCAGCCCTGCGGAAGTGAAGGCCATTCATGAATACCTGCGGAAAGGCGGTTCGCTGTTCCTGGTCATGGACGTAGATTATTGGTCTACCCTGGCCCAAACGAACGTGAATGACCTCATCAGCCCCTACGGTATCACGTATAAGCATGACAATCCTGACACGGAAACCAACGGCGGGTATGCGAAGGCAGGACCCGTTACCGCCGGCCGGCTTAGTATTCCCTACCATGGCGCGCGGATCGTAGAAGGTGGTTCTCCCTTTTGTTTCAGTAATACAACACAAGACCATCCGTTCGGCGTTTATAAGGCACTTGACGGCGGTGGCAAGATCATTGTAATGGGAGACGGCATGGTATCTCTCTATATGGCGGAATGGAAGGGGGTAACTTATCCCTGCGCTGAATTTATGCAGCATGCATTTGCCTGGTTGTTGAACTGATGCCGCTACCTGGCCGCTGAAAAATTTTTGCCATTACGCTGCCGGGCGTATATTTGTAGCTAAATAGCTACATAATGAAAAAGAAGCTGACCCAGGAACAGCAGGAGAAACTGCTCCAAACATTGAAAGCCCGTTTTGAAAAGAACATGCACCGCCATAAGGGCATTGAATGGGCCAAAGTGCGGGCAAAGCTGGAAGCTAAACCCGCAAAACTATGGTCTCTCAACGCTATGGAAGAAACGGAGGGGGAGCCTGACGTGGTAGGGCATGATAAAAAGACGGGCGAATATACATTTTATGATTGTGCTGCGGAAAGCCCCAAAGGCCGCAGGAATGTTTGTTATGACCATGAAGCATTGGAAGCAAGAAAAGAGCATAAGCCGGAAGACAGCGCTGTTAACATGGCTAAGGACATGGGCATTGAATTGTTGACGGAAGAAGAATACCGGGAGCTGCAGCAACTGGGTAATTTCGATATGAAAACATCCAGTTGGGTGCAAACGCCCGCCGCTATCAGGAAGCTGGATGGCGCGCTCTTTTGCGACCGCCGCTATGGCCATGTTTTCACCTACCACAACGGTGCGCAGTCTTACTACGGTGTCAGGGGGTTCCGTGGCTCGCTGAAGGTATAGGCATTTCAGCTTGTAGTTTTTCCTAATATAAGTGATTCCCGGTTTTCTGATGCGTTTTGAAGCAGCGGCAAGATGAGCTAAATACTGGTGCAGGTAATTTCCCGGATTATTTATTATCTTATTGCTAAATTTGAGGATTATTCAGCAAACTGGCCGTTATTGAATACGCTTTACCATTCTTATACTGACGAGCAGTTATTTCCCTTGCTACAGGATGGCGATGAGGCCGCTTTCACGGAGATTTACCAGCGCTATTGGAAACTGCTGTTTGCAGTGGCCGCCAATAAAACGGGGGTGCTGGCGGATGCCGAGGAAATTGTGCAGGAAATATTTGCGGACCTCTGGAAACGGAGAACGGCCATCAGTATCCGCCATTCTCTGAAAGCGTACCTGGCGGGCGCCGTCAAATTCCAGGTGTATGTTTATTTTGATAAACAGCACCGGCAGCGCCTCTGCCAGCAGGAAGCCGTTTCAGGCGAGGCGCAGGTAGCGCCTTCTTACGATTATAAAGCGCTGGAAGAACAGGTACACCAGGTAACGGCCCAACTGCCCGAGCGCTGCAGGCTGGTGTACGAGCTGAGCCGCAACGCGGGCCTCACGCATAAAGAAATTGCCCGCACACTGGAAATTTCCGAGAAAACCGTGGAAAACCAGATCACCAAAGCGCTGAAACATCTGCACGCAGCGCTCCGTTCTCTCCTCTCCCTGGTAGGGACCTTGTAATTTTTTTTTGATGGCATAGGGGGAAGCCCGTTGTTTTCTTACTTATAGGAAAATATACGCGTTATGCCCGGAAACAATAGGGAAGATCTCGCCTATTACCAACAGCTTATCCGGAAGCTGATAGACGGATCTATAGATGAATCCGAGAGGCAGCAGCTGGAAAACTGGTACAATAAAGGATTGGAAGACCCTGTGCATATACCGGCCAATTTTGTGGCCGGGGAAGAAGAGCAGGAAAAGCGGCTGCTGGAACAGATCAGGAACAGGGCCGGATTGCCGGCCGCCAGGCGTGTTCCCATGTGGAGCGCCCGGAGCTGGTGGGCTGCCGCCGCCCTGGTGGTGATGGCAGGCACAGGCTTCCTGCTATACCGCAGCGGCAACGGCAGCGGGTCAAAAGACGGGCATCCTGCGCCGGTGGTGCAAGACGTGAAGGCGCCGCGGACCAACCGCGCCACCATCACCCTGGCAGACGGCTCCCAGCTGGTGCTGGACAGTATGGCCAACGGAACAACGGCGCTGCAGGCGCATGCGCAACTGGTGAAGCTCTCCGGCGGCCAGATCGCTTATAAAGACGCCGAGCCGGGGGGTAAAGCGGATGAACCGGTGTACAATACGCTTACAAATCCCAGGGGCAGCCAGGTGGTGAGCATCGGCCTTTCAGACGGTTCCCGCGTATGGCTGAACGCAGGCTCGTCCATTACTTACCCCGTGGTGTTCAGTGGAAAGAAGCGCGCCGTGGAGCTGAAGGGAGAAGGATATTTTGAAGTGGCAAAAAAAGCGGGCCAGCAGTTTGTAGTGACCGCCCGCGGTGTGCAAACCGAAGTGCTGGGCACGCATTTTAATATTAATGCCTACGAAGAGGAAACAGATACCAGGATCACGCTGCTGGAAGGAGCAGTGCAAGTACAATTACCGGGCGCGGCGCAGCAGGGCCCGCATGTTTTGAGGCCCGGAGAACAGGCATCGGTAACGGCCGCGGGAAAACTGACCACCACGCGCCCCGACCTGGACCAGGTATTGGCCTGGAAGCAGGGGGATTTCTACTTCAGCGGCGCGGACATCGAAACCGTGATGCGCCAGGCGGCCCGGTGGTACGACCTGGAGGTGGAATACCGCGGCAAGGTGACCGGCACCCTCTCCGGCGATGTTTCGCGGAGCGTGAACGCCTCAGAGCTGTTTCACATGCTGGAGCTGACCGGCCGCGTAGGGTTTGAGATACAGGGAAGAAAAGTGATCGTCATTCCTAAATAAATTCAGAGTATATGCAACAAGACCAAAATCAGGTTTATTCCGGCGCAACGCCGATGGTGCAAGACAGTAGAGGCTTTCCGCAGTACCATAGCAAATAGGGGTATTCAAATAAAAGGCCGCTCCGTGGTTCAGACGGAACGGCCGGAATTTGGGTAAACCCGGTTTGCACTGGGAAATACAATCTCGCTTGACTGTTTTCTTTTCTTCACCCAAACCAGTCCCGGGGGTAACCGGGACCCGGCAAAGATATGACTTTAACCAAGAAGTTGCCTGTCAGAAGATGGCGCAATACGCTTCCACGCGTCACCCTTCTTCAAGAAATTTTTAAACACAATGTGATCCGAGCCATGAAACTGTCTACGGTCTTTTTACTGATCGGCTGTCTTTCCGCTAGTGCAAGAGGATACACACAGATACTCACCATTAACGAAAAAGACGCGCCCATTTCCCGCGTTTTCCGGGAAATCAAGAAGCAGACGGGGTACAACTTCGTCTACTTTGACAGTGATATACGGCAAGCGCAGCGCGTTACCGTACAGGTGAACAACAGTCCCCTGGAAGACGTGCTGAAACTATGCCTGAAAGACCAGCCCGTTTCCTACAAGATCGTGAACAAAACGATCATCCTGTCCCGGAACGCAGCCTCTTCCTTCCGCCAGGCCGCCGCGGCCGATTCTGTAAGAGGAGATATTACGGGCAGGCTCATTACGCCGGCAGGAGAGCCGGTATGGGGCGCCAGCATCTTTATCAAGGGCAGTTCCAAAGGAGCGCAGTCTAACGAGCAGGGCCGTTTCCAGCTGAACGGCGTGCGGGAAGGCGCGGTGATCGTGATCACTTTTGTGGGCTATGCCACCCAGGAGCTGACGGCCCATTTCCAGCAGAACGGCGCCGTTCGTTTGAGCGGCGGTAAAGACGCCGCTGTTACCCGCACGGCAGAAGGTGAGATCACCGTGATCATGAAGCCAGCGGCACGGCAGATAGATGAAGTGTTGGTAGTGCCTTACGGCACGCAAAGCCGCGCTTCCTATACCGGCTCCGCCACCACCGTGAAAAGCGAGCAGCTGGAAGACCGCTCCCGCCCGTCCTACCAGCAATCCCTCCAGGGCAACGTAGCCGGTCTGCAGGTGATGGAATCTACCGGCCAGCCGGGCGCCGCGCCCACCGTACGGCTCAGGGGCATCAGCTCTTTCAGCGGTATCAATACGCCTTTGTACGTGGTAGACGGCGTGCCGATGCTTACCCAGGAAATTACCACGCTGGCCACCTCTTCCAACTCCGGCGCAGGCATCAATCCCAATGACATTGAGTCTATCACCGTGCTGAAAGACGCCTCCGCAGCGGCTATTTACGGGTCGCAGGGCGCCAACGGCGTTATTCTCATCACCACCAAAAAAGGTGCGGCGGGCAGAACAAAAATATCCGCATCCGCCAATTACGGTGTTAACCAGATGGCCACTTCCGCCCGCAACAAACCGCTGAACACAGCGGAAATGACCTCCATGCTGATAGAAGGGGTGATCAACCGGAATGTCAACAACATCTCCACGCCAGACGCCGCGCTGGATTACCTGGTGAGCCAGGGCCTGAAGCCCGACGTGAATACGGACTGGATGGACGTGATCACGCAAACCGGCCAGTACCAGCAGTACAACCTGTCTGCTTCCGGCGGTAACGATAAAACGAAGTTCTTCCTTTCAGGAGGGTATTATAAACAGGATGCCGTTACCCGCGGACAGTGGTTTGACCGGAAAACCGGCCGGCTTTCCGTGAACCACAAGGCAAGCAACCGGCTGAGCTTCAACGGTTCCATGAACCTGGCATCGCAACGGCTGAGCACCGTACCCGCAGCGGGCCTGGGGCAAAACCCCATACGCGGCCTGTACAGGCTGGTACCCTGGCTCTCGCCCTATACGGAAAACGGGGACTACAACCCGCTGATCACCCACAACCCGGAAGTGGTGAGGAACGAAAACAAGTATGAGACCAGCATTTACCAGGCCATCGGCAACATAGGCGCGCAACTGCAGTTGACAGACTACCTGTCTGCCGAATCAAAAGTAGGCATAGACCTGCACTACTCCGATGATTACCGCTACTGGAGCCCGCTTTGGCCGGACGGCCGGGGCACCAACGGCAGGGGATCTGAATACAGCACCCTGTGGCATAACTGGACGGTTTCCAACCTCCTGAAGTTCAACAAACAATTAGGCGGGCTGGGCATCAACGCCACGGTTGGGCAGGAAGCCGCGCGGCGTAACCTGAAGAGGGTGAGCACGCAAGCCAACAATTTTGCCGCCGAAGACCTGTATACCCTCGGCAACGCTTCCGAGCCTTTCATTGCCTGGAGCTACAAGGCAGCGGCCACCCTGGCTTCCTACTTCGTCAATACCAGCTTTAATTACGATCAGAAATATTACCTGAACCTTACCGGCAGGAGAGACGGCTCATCCCGTTTCGGCAGCCTGGTGCGCTGGGCCAACTTCTGGTCTGCCGGCGGCGCCTGGAACATAGACAAGGAAAACTTCATGACGGGCGTTAGCTGGGTAGACCTGCTGAAACTGCGGGTGAGCTATGGCCTCAGCGGCAGCCAGCTGGGAGAGTACTACGGCGCGCAAGGCTACCTGCTCGGCGGCGCCAATTACATGAACAATCCCGGCTTCATCATAGCGCAGATAGAAAGCGGTACGCTTACCTGGGAAGAGAACCGCCCGCTGGACGTTGGGCTGGAGTTCGAGATCTTCCGCGGCCGCCTCTCCGGCGCCATTGACTGGTACACCCGCCGTACGGACAAGCTGTTCCAGGACATGCCCGTGCCCATGGAAAACGGCGTAGGCTCCCTGAACTTCAACGTAGGCTCCATGAAGAACTACGGCTGGGAATTTACCCTCAACGGGCAACCGGTTAAACCGAAAGTGGCCGGCGGGTTTGCATGGAACAGCAGCTTTAACATCTCCACGCAAAAGAACAAGATCCTCAAATACCAGGATTCCAGCAAGGTGCAGGGCGTGTACCTGCGGCAGATAGGCGGGGATTTCTACCAGTTCTACCTGCGCGGTTATGCCGGCGTAGACCCGCAAACAGGCGAGGCGCTCTGGTATACCAATGCATCCAAAAGCGCTACCACCAATGTATTCAACCAGGCAGCCCCCTTCAAGCAGGAAGGGATGAGCGCATTGCCCAGGTTCTTTGGCGGGTTTACCAATACCTTCACGTACAAAGGTCTGTCCTTGTCCGCCCTCATCTATTTCAACTGGGGCAATTATATCTATGACAACTGGGGGCAATATACCCAGTCAGACGGTTCGGCAGGGCTGGCGGAAACAGCGCAGATGAGCCGTATGACCTACAACAACCACTGGAAACAGCCGGGAGACAATGCCAAGTATCCCAAGATCATGTACCGTGGCACCCAGTCAGGGCTTACCGGCCAGTCTTCCACCCGCTTCCTGTACGATGGCAGCTACATCAGGCTGCGGGAAGTGACGCTCTCTTACCAGGTGCCGTTGAGAGGCCCGCTCACACAGGTAGTGAAAGGAGCGCAGGTATATGTCAGGGGTAACAACCTGTACACCTACATCCGCGACCCTTACCTGCCTTATGATCCCGAAGTGGACATCAGCGGCATTCTTGACCAGAATCTGCCCATTTCACGGCAGTATGCGGTGGGCGTCAACTTATCACTATAAACCATCAATACATTGTTTATGGAAATTATTACAGCTAGGGTAGTGCGAACTCTACATACATGTGCGTTTCTAATATTGGCCGGGGCGGCAGTGCTGCTGTCCGGTTGCGGCAAGAGCTTCCTGGAGCTGAAAAACCCGCAGGCAATAGACTTTGATCATATATCCGACCTTGAATCGCTTACCACGGCTTCTACCGGGGTGTACAGCCTCTTCAAGCAGTCCAATTACTATAACCGTACGTTCACGGTGATACCCGAGCTGATGTCTGACAACAGCTTTGTCAGCATCAAAAATTCAGGGCGGTACCTGAACGAAGACCGTTTTACTGTTACTAACGGAGACTCCTATATTACCGGCGCCTGGCAATTGATGAACCAGGTGGTTGCCAATGCCAACCTGGCATTGGCGGCCGGCCGGGCTATCAGTTTCTCCGCCGCCGAACAGGCGCAGGCCAACCAGGTAATGGGGGAACTATATGCCTGCCGCGCCCTGGCATGTTTTGACATGGTGCGGTTCTTTGCGCAGCCGTACCGTTTTACGGCAGACGCTTCCCACCCCGGCATCCCCATTTATACAGAGCCCGCCAGCCAGATCATTTACCCGGTCCGCGAAACCGTGAATAAAAGCTATCAGCAGATCATCACAGACCTGAAGCAGGCGGAATCGCTGCTGGGCAACGCCAAAAAGAACGGCCGCTTTACCCTTGCGGCCGCACAGGCGCTGCTGGCCAAAGTATACCTGTACCAGGAAGATTGGGTGAATGCGGAACTGTACGCCACCAAGGTGATCGACAACACCAGCTACTCCCTGCTGCAGAACCAGAACTATGTAGCCGGCTGGGCCGCCAAGTTCACCGCGGAATCTATTCTCGAAATAGGCAATACTTCTACCAGCAATTCCGGTTCGGACGGCATCGGGTATTTCACGGAGCAGAACGGTTATGGGGACCTGCTGGCCACCCAAGACCTGTATGATACCTACACGGCCACAGACGTGCGCCGCCAGCTGATAGTGCCCGGCGTGCGCGTGGGAGGAGAGCCGCAGGCGTACTTCATCAAAAAATACCCTAACGGCGTTGGCAGCAAGGACGATAATCCAAAAGTGCTGAGAAAGGCGGAGATATACCTGATACGGGCGGAAGCCAGGGCTGAACTGGCGCTCACAGACGCCTCCCGCCACGCGGGCGCGCTGGAAGATCTGAACACCATCGTTAAACGCGCGGATACGCAGGCGGCAGAGGTAGACCTCAGCGGCCAGGCACTGGTAGACCGCGTGTTGCTGGAACGGCGGAAAGAGCTGGCATTTGAAGGCAACCGCCTGTTTGATCTGAACCGGAAAGGCAAGGACGTGATCAACATCCAGTCAGATGCGCAGACCACGTATGCATACCCGCATAACCGTTTCATTATGCCGATCCCGTACAATGAAATAAACGCCAACCCCAACATGGAGCAAAACCCTGGCTGGCGTTGACCCGGTAATTATTTGTTAACTGAAAACTCAATAAGATGCGTTGGTACTATTCTAACCGTTATATAAAGTTATGCCCGTACGGCCTGATGCTGGCCATGCTGCTGCTGGCGGCCTGTTCCAAAAAAGACCTGCCGCCAACACTGCCCGATGTAAAGGCAGACACCAATGACCCGCAAACACTGGTAACAGACATGCCGGTGATAGACACGCAGATCACCAATTTTATGGCGCAGTACAATGTGCCCGGTGCGTCCATTGCGGTTACTAAAGACGGCAAGCTGGTATACGCCAAAGGTTATGGCCTGGCCGACCAGGAAACGCTGGAAGCGGTAGACACGGCCAGCCTGTTCCGCATAGCCAGCCTGTCCAAATTCATCACCGCCATCGGCATCATGAAGCTGGTGGAAGACGACGAGCTGGAGCTGACGGATAAAGTATTCGGTACCGGCGGCCTGCTGGGCGATACGCTGGGCAGCCTCCCGTACCCGGCCTACGTGGAAGATATTACGGTAGAGCACCTGCTGCGCCACGAAGGCGGCGGCTGGGGCAATTCCTCCAACGATCCCGCATTTGCGCAATCAACGCTGAATATTGACCAGTTGATAGGCTGGGCCATAGACAACCGGCCGCTGGCCACCTTGCCCGGCGCCAACCTGGATTACTCCAACCTGGGTTTCATGATACTGGGCCGCATTATTGAAAAAGTAAGCGGGCAGGCCTATGTGGACTTCATCCAGCAAAACGTGCTGACGCCGGCCGGTGTTACCAATATGCAGATAGGCGTGGCCACACTGGCAGGCAGGAAGCCTCATGAAGTGAAATACTACGGCCAGAGCGGCCAGAACCCGTACGGCTATGCCACCAATACCTTTTCAAGGTTGCGCGCCGCGGGCTCGTGGATTGCCAGCGCTATAGACCTGCTGCGCATTATGGTGCATGCGGACGGGTTCACCACGGTGCCGGACATGCTGGCGCCGGCCACCATCACTACCATGAGCACGCCTTCCACCATATCGAACTACGCGTTCGGTATCCGCATCAGCACTATCAGCCACAACTGGTACCACGGCGGTTCCCTGTCTGGCACCCGCACCTGGCTGGTGCGTACGTACCACGGGTACTGCTGGTCTATATTGCTGAACACCCGGAATACGACCGCTGCGTTCTCTACCGCGCTTGACCGCCTGATATGGCCGGCCGTGAACAGCAGCAGTACGGTATGGCCGGACCAGGACCTGTTTTAACATTTACTCAACCATCAAGCATGATGAAAGGTATGATCAATTTGACCGGCAGCACCTGCCGGAAAGTGCTGGTGTTGTGCTGCCTGGCAGTGACCTGCTCGGCCACGGCATACGCCCGGCAACAGGCCACTTTACCGCCGGGCCTGGACGCCTATATTGAAAAGGTGCTGAAAGTATTTCATGTGCCCGGTTTAAGCATTGCCGTGGTGAAAGACGGGCAGGTAGTGCTCTCCAAAGGCTACGGCATCAGGAAAACGGGCGGCGGCCAGCGGGTAGACGAGCATACGCTGTTCCCCATAGCGTCCAACTCCAAGGCCTTTACAGCTACTGCCCTGGGCATACTGGCCGAACGCGGCCAACTGAAGTGGGACGATCCGGTGATCGATCACCTGCCCTGGTTCCGCCTGTCTGATCCCTATGTAACGCGGGAGCTGACCATCAAAGACCTGCTGGTGCATAACAGCGGCCTTGCGCCTTACGCGGGCGACCTGATGCAGTTCCCCGTGACCACCTTTACCCGCAGGGAAATTGTGGAGAAGATACGCCACCTTCCGCTCGTGAACAGCTTCCGGTCTGCCTATGCGTATGACAATGTACTGTACCTGGCGGCGGGGGAAGTGATCAAGGCGGTAAGCGGGCTGGAATGGGAAGACTTCATCCGCCAGGAAATATTAACGCCCGCCGGTATGCGCGAAACGCTGCACCGCTTTTCCCTGTTCCAGCAGGAGGCAAACATTGCCGCATCGCACATCCCGGACAGCAAAGGGAATATCAGCGTGCTGGAAACTTTTTTTGAAGAAGGCATGAGCGATAAATCCAATCCCGCCGGCGGCATTGTATCCAACGCCACCGACATGGCAAAGTGGATGCTGCTGCAGCTCGATTCCGGCAGGATGGCAACAGGCAAGGCGCTGTTTAAACCCGCTACCACCACCTTGCTGTGGCAGGGCGTCAACCCCATGCCGGAGCTGAACGTACCCGCCTGGATAGCGCCGGCGCGCACATCGCTGAATGCCTATGCGCTGGGCTTCCGCGTATACCTGAACCGCGGCGCCAAGGTGGTGACCCACGGCGGCAAGCTGGACGGCTTTGTTTCCTGCGTGATGATGTTCCCGGAAATCAACCTGGGCATCACCGTACTCACCAACCAGGAGTCCGGCAACGCTTACAACGCCATCATCCAGCATATTGCAGACCATTACCTGAAAACGGCGCCCTTTGACTGGATAGCGGGCTACCGCAAGCAGGAAGACGCCAAATTTGCCCGCTTTTCCCAACTGGAGCAACAGGCGCTGGGCGTGCGTGACGCCAACTCCAGGCCCGCATTGCCGCTCCAAAAATATTGCGGCACCTACCGCGATCCCTGGTATGGAGATGTTGTCATCACCATGAAAGATGGAGGCCTGCATATGACATTCAGCCATACGCCGGTGTTTTACGGCAAGCTGGAGCACTGGCAATATGAGACCTTCATTGTACGCTGGGACCACCGCGAGGTGCGCGGAGATGCCTTTGTTACTTTTTCACTGACGCCCGAAGGAAAGATCGATGCGGTAAAGATGAAAGCCGTTTCGCCGCTAACAGACGTCAGCCTCGATTTTCATGACCTGGACCTAAAACCTGTTAACAAGAAGTGATATGAACCTGAAATATCTCCGGATAGGATGCTGCCTGGCCGGCGCGCTGGCATTTTCCCAGGCGCGGGCGCAGCAGCAAGACAGTGTGGTGCAGCGGCTCAACCGGCTGGTGGCATCCTATAGCAACCAAGAACCGGGCGGCGTGCTCATTGTCAGCCGCCAGGGGCAGCACATCTTTCACAAGGCTTTTGGCGTTGCCAACCTGGAGCAGCCACTGCCTATTACCGATACCACCCTGTTCGAGGCCGCATCGGTCTCCAAGCAGTTCACCGCCACGGCGCTGCTCTTGCTGGTAAGGCAGGGAAAGCTGCAACTGGAAGATGATATACGCAAATATTTCCCGCAGCTGCCAAACTATGGCCGCACTATTACCGTGCGGCAATGCCTTACGCACACCAGCGGGCTTAAAGACTGGCGGAACGTGACCTACCTCACCAGCTGGCCCACCGGCTACCGTTTAATGGACCAGGCCTTTGCGCTGCAGACCATCTTCCGGCAGGCTAACCTCAACTATACGCCCGGCGAACGTTTCTCTTACACCAATGCGGGGTACGACCTTGCCGCCAGGCTCGTAGAACAGCTCACCGGCATGCCCTTCTCCCGGTTTGTGCAGGACAGCCTGCTGGCGCCCGCCGGCATGACGCACTCGTTCTTCCGGAAAGGCTTCAGGGTGGTAACGCCCGGCAGGGCCACCGGTTATTACCTGGAGGGGAAAACGTTCAGGGCCGGTACCGTGATGGATGAAAGCTACGGCGCGGCGGGGCTTATCACCACCGCCGGGGACCTGCAGAAATGGCTGCTGTATGTCAACCATCACTTCGGCCCGGATGATCCCTTCACTACAATGCGGCTGGAACGCTACGTGCTCAACAACGGTGACACTTGCGACTACGCCAACGGCGGCGTGTACGTAAAGCACATCAAAGGCATTACGCAGATCAGCCATTCGGGCTTTCTGGCGGCGTTCCGCGCGCTCACCACATACTACCCGCAAGGGGATTATGCCGTGAGCTATGTAGGCAACAACCAGGAGATCTCCACCACGGAGCTGAATAACGAAATATTCAGCATCCTGTTTGACCGCGAAACCTCCGATCCGCTTCCTTACACCGAAAAAGACACCATCCCCACGCGCCCGGCAGACCTGGCGGGCAAAACAGGCAACTATATCAACACAACAGACAGTTCTGACGTACTGCAGTTCTTTGTCCGCAACAACCGCCTGCTGCAATACCGCGCGCCGCTGCACGCCCTTCCGGGCGGCCGGTTCCTGTATGACAAGGCGATCTATCAGTTTGCTGAAAAAGGAGGGTCGCTCACGATCACCCGGGGCGGCACTGCCACAGCGTATACGAAAGTAACGTTCCGCACCATTTCACCCGCCTTGCAGCAGCAACTGGCGGGAGCTTACCATAGTGAGGACTGTGATGTGACCATCTATCTTCAGCCACATGGCAAAGCGCTGATGATGCACCGCGCACCCTCGGACTCAGTACTGCTGGAGCCGGTTTACAACAACGGCACGCACGTGGGTTACAAAGGTTTTGACCACCGGCTCAGGGCCATCTATGATTTTACGGTGAGCGGCGGCAAGGTGGCCCGTTTGTCTATCAGCCTGCCAAGGGCCAACCGCATTTATTTCTACAAAACAAAAGAGAACGGCACGCCGCGTTTCCTGGCGGAGCTGGGCGCGCGGTGATCCGCACATTACAACAGTCAATTGAAAAAACAGATACGAATGAAACTCAGCTTTGAAAAATTCGAACTAAAGAAAAAATACCCGTTCACTATTTCGGGTCATACCATGCTTTCCCAAACCGTTATTTATGTAACAATTGAGCACGGCGGGTACACCGGTACCGGTGAGGCCAGCCCGGGATATTATTTTAATGAAACGGTAGATGATGTGGTAGCTTTCTACACCTCCCTGGCGCCCGATTTTGAAAAGTTCCCGAATATGGACAACCGCCAGGCCATTATGGACTTTGTAGACCAGAAAAGGCCCGGCCTCACCGCGGCAAAAGGAGGTATTGACATTGCCCTCAATGACCTTTACGGGAAAATGTCAGGCCAGCCCTGCTACAAGCTGTTTGGCGCCAACCCTGCTACCATGCCTATCACTTCTTTCACCATTGGCATGGACGAGCCGGCCATGATCCGGAAAAAGGTACGCGAGGCCACAGACTTCAAGCTGCTGAAGATCAAACTGGGCGGCGAGCGGGACAGGGAGATCATAGAAGCCATCCGCTCCGAATCAGACCAGCCGCTTACCGTAGATGCCAACCAGGGCTGGACGGACCGCCAGGAAGCGCTGGATATGATCCACTGGCTGAAAGAACGCAATACCATCTTTATTGAACAACCCATGGCCGCAGACCGCCGGGACGATAATGCCTGGGTTACCGAGCACAGCCCGCTGCCCGTGGTGGCAGACGAGGCCGTACAACGCCTGGCGGACGTGGAAAAGGCCAAAGGCGTATACCATGGCATCAATATCAAAATGTCTAAATGCACCGGCATGCTGGAAGGGTACAAGATCCTTCAGAAAGCACGCTCGCTGGGCCTGAAGGTAATGATCGGCTGCATGGGAGAATCTTCCGTGGCCATACTGGGCGCCGCCGCCATTGCCCCGCTGTGCGACTGGGTAGACCTTGACAGCAGCTGGCTGATGGCCAACAACCCTTACGAAGACCCGATCTTGAAAGAAGGAAGAATTATTTTATCAGACCAACCGGGCCTGGGCCTGCGTAAAAAATAGGAGTCAGGTCATTATGGATGTATTAACCACCCGCACCCCGCTGATCACGCAAGATGTAGTTGTATTCGGGTTGCTTGTTCTAATTGCCGCCGTGGTGCAGCTCACCTCCACGTCATCTAACAGGTTCCTGAAGAAATTCTATTTTTTCTGTCCGCCGCTGCTGGTCATGTATTTTCTGCCCGGCATCCTGAACACCACCAATGTGATCAACGGAGAAAGCTCCCGGGTGTACGAGATCATTTCCAAATACCTGTTGCCCGCGGGCCTGGTACTGTTTACGCTGAGCGTAGACGTGCGGGAGCTGTGGAAGCTGCGCAAAAAAGCCGGCACCATGTTCCTGGCCGGCGCCGTAGGCGTGATCATTGGCGGGCCGCTCACCATCCTGATCGTAAAACAGTTTGCGCCCTCCCTGGTAGGCGGCACCGGCGAAGATGCCGTTTGGCGCGGCCTGGCCTGCGTTTCCGGCAGCTGGATAGGCGGCAGCGCCAACCTGGCGGCACTGAGCGAAGTGTTCAAGCCCAGCCCGCAGCTGTTCTCTTCCATGGTGATCCTCGATACCATTGTGGCCAACCTCTGGCTGGCCATCCTGTTGTACGGGGTAGGGAAGAACCGGCAGCTGAACCGTTTTTTCAGGGCAGATGACCGGGATGTGGACGAGGTACGCGAAAAAATAGAAGCCTACCAGTTATCTACCGCCAAAATACCTGCATTAACAGACGTTTTGCTGATACTGGCAGTAGCTTTTGGCGGCTGCGGCGTGGCGTATTTATTTGCCGACCCGCTGGTATCCTACATACAGCAAAACTTCCCGGTGCTGGAAAGGTTCAGCCTTACGTCTTCGTTCTTCTGGGTGGTGATCATATGCACCACGCTGGGCGTAATACTCTCGTTTACGCCCCTGCGGCGGCTGGAAGGCGCCGGCGCCTCGCGTACCGGCAACGTTTTCCTGTATCTTTTCATTACGGCAGTGGGCATGCAAATGGACATTGTAAGTGTGGTGGAGAATTACGGGCTGCTGCTGGTAGGCCTCATCTGGCTGATGTTCCACATCCTGGCCATGGTGATTGCCGGCCGCCTGATCCGCGCACCGTACTTTTTCTTTGCGGTGGCGGGTGAAGCCAACCTGGGCGGCGCGGTGCAGGCCTCCCTCATTGCCTCCGCCTTTCACCCGGCATTGGCCCCGGTGGGCGTGCTGCTGGCGGTGCTGGGGTATGTGTTCGGCAACTACGGCGGGTACCTCTGCGGGTTGCTGATGCAGTGGGCGGCGTCATAAACAATGCCGCTTCAGGTAGGTACAGGATGCATTTTTCTCTGGCGAGTGGTAACTTGTTGTTATTACGCGCTATGACAAGCAATACACTACAATATGTTACCCTGTTTGTTCTGATATTTTCAGTGGAAGGGGCCCGGGCGCAACAAAGCCCGGGCCCTGCCACTACGCGGCAACTGGTGTCTTCATCCGGTGCGGATACGTGGGTGGCCGTAGATGGCCTGAACAGAAGCCTTGTTACCGGAACACAAAATGGCGCCATCCGCAAGCACCGGTATGTGGGCATCTTTTACTTTATATGGCACGGCGCGCATGGCTATGACCGCCATACAGACAGTACCGCCGCTGGTGAGGGCGTAATGGACAAGTTGCCCGCAGATACTATAAGCCCCTACGATAATACGAAGATACTCGCCGCTAACCCCGATCATCCCCGCTGGGGCCCTCATCTGGCCTGGCACTACTGGAGTGAGCCCTACTTTGGTTATTATCTCCCCACAGATGAATGGATCATCCGTAAACACGCCCAGATGCTGTCAGACGCAGGCGTTGATGTGCTGGTACTGGATGTGACCAATGCCTTTATCTACCTGCCGCAGGTAACCAAACTGGCCAACACCTTCCTGGCTATGCGAAAGGAGGGCAAGAGCACGCCCGCCTTAAGTTTTATAGTGAATACCGCCCCGGAAAAGACCGTGCAACGGCTGTATGACAGCATTTACAAGCCCGGCAAGTTCCGCGGCCTCTGGTTTTACTGGAAGGGCAGGCCATTGCTGCTTTGTCCGGAAGATGCGGCCACGGCGGAGACCCGTGCTTTCTTCACCATCCGCCGTTCCTGGGCCTGGAGCACCGGGCAGGAGTGGTTCGGGAACGGGAAAGATAAATGGCCCTGGCTGGACCATACCCCGCAGAACTATGGCTGGCATGAATTCCCCAACCAGCCGGAGCAGATCAGCGTGGCCATGGCAGAACACCCGGTGTCCAACATCGGCCGCAGCTTCCACAACGGCCGGCAGCCGGAAGCGCAACGTTCCGCAGAAGGGCTCTACTTTGCCGAGCAGTGGAAGCGCGCCCTGGAAACAGACCCTGAATTTGTGTTCGTAACAGGCTGGAACGAATGGGTGGCCATGCGCTTCAACGGCGAAGGGCCGAAGGAATTTATCGGGAAACCCCGGAAGAAGGGCGATACCTTTTTTGTGGACCAATACAACGAAGAATACAGCCGTGACGGGGAGCCGGTTAAAGGTGCATTGCAGGATAACTACTATTACCAGCTGGTGGACAACATCCGGCGGTATAAAGGGGCGCGCCGTTTACCCGTATCAAACAAACGTTTTGATATTGCCATTGATGGCAATTTTTCCGACTGGCGGCCGGTGACACCGGAGTTTAAAGACGATGAAGGGGATACCTTCCACCGCAAGCACCCGGGATGGGGGCGGATCAAAGAATATGTGAACAACACTGGCCGTAATGATATTGTGCTGGCAAAGGTGGCAAGTGATGAGGAGTTTGTGTCGTTCTATGTGCGGACTGCCGCGCCGCTTACAGCGCCAGATCCCGGTTGGATGCGGTTGTATATAGGCGTTGGCAACGGGCCGGAATGGGAAGGTTTTCAGTTTGCGCTGGGGGTTAGTGCTGCGCCGCAGCAGTTTTCCATTGCGCGGTGTAAAGGTGGGTGGAACTGGGAGCAGATCGGCGCTATTCCTTACCGGATGAAAGGGAATGAGCTGGAACTGCAGGTCCCCAAAAAGCTGTTGAATATTTCAGGAGGCAGCTTTACCCTTGATTTCAAGTGGTGCGACAATGTGCCGGCAGACGGGGAGCCGATGCACTGGCTGGATAAGGGAGACGCGGCGCCGAACGGGCGGTTTCGGTATAGGGGTGTTTTCAGGCTTTGAGCCTTTTGTGGAGGATAATAGTGTTTTTTCTTTCTACTTTACTATATTTGGAGGACCGCCAGAACCGAAAAAAAACCAAACAAATGAATAGACGAAGTTTCCTTAAAAACACCGCAGCCGGAAGTCTGGCTTTCTTTCTGCCGCTCCGCTCAATGGCGTTCGGCTCTGATAAGAAATTAAGGATAGCCCAGGTAGGGCTGGGTATGATGGGTGTGAGCGATCTGAAGAGCATATCTTCTCACCCGTCTGTAGACGTGGTGGCGCTTTGTGATGTTGACCTGAGCAAGATCACCGCCGTAAAGGCAAAGTACCCTAATGCCAAGATCTTTGCAGACTACAGGGAAATGTTTAAAAGCATGGGCGGGGAGATCGACGCGGTTGTTGTGTCAACACCTGATCACGCGCATGCGCCTGTTTCGCTGATGGCCATGGAGATGAATAAAAATGTGTATTGCCAGAAGCCGTTGACCCACTACATTTCAGAGTCCCGTAAAATGGAGGCCGTAGCTGCCGATAAGAAACTCGTTACGCAAATGGGCATCCAGGTACACTCTTTCTATGATTACAAGCTGGCTACTATTCTCATTCAAAAAGGGATTATCGGCAAGGTGAAGAAAGTAATAGCCTGGTCGCCCAAGGTGTGGGGCTATGATGGGCCGGTACCCGAAGGGAGTGATCCGGTACCGGAAGGACTGGACTGGAACCTGTGGCTGGGCACTGCAAAAGAAAGGCCGTATAAAAAAGGTTTCTATCACCCGGGCAACTGGCGCAGGTGTATTGACTACGGCTGCGGTACTTTAGGTGACATGGGCGTTCACATCTTCGATACCCCGTACAACGCACTGAAGTTAGGCGTTCCTTTAACCGTAAAAAATGAATGCCGCCAGCCTAACGATTTTGGGCATGCCGAAAAGAACCATGTAACGTACGTTTTCCCCGGTACAAAATATACCGCCAAAACGCTGGAGTGGGTTTGGTACGATGGCAAAGGCGCACCGGAGTTGCAGGACGAGCTTGCACTGCCCGGCGGGGAAACGCTGCCTGACCAGGGCGCCATGTTCATTGGAGAAAATGGCCAGCGGTTGTTGTTGCCCCATTTCATGCAGTTGCCTAAATTGATCGTCAACAATAAATACGAAAAGATCGATCTGAATAAATTTGACCCCAGCGGAGCAGCGGGCAAACCCACTGTGAGCTATGATATTGAAGGGGACAAGCATTATCATGAATTTGTGGACGCCTGTCTCGGCAAATCGAAATGCAGCGCGCCTTTCTCTTATGCGGCGAAGCTCACGGAAGTGATTTTGCTGGGTGTGATCGCGGCGCGATTCCCCAATCAAACGCTGAACTGGGATGGCAAGAATGCCCGTTTCAAGGAAGAGGAGGCGAATAAGTACCTGTCAGGCGAGTACCGGAATTTTTAGGGATAGATTTTTTAAGCAACTTTTATAAAGAAAAACGCCCAGGCAACAACCTGGGCGTTTTTTATACCTGATTTGCGGGGATGACCGCATAGTTACTTCATTGCGCTCTTCTCAACATAGGGCGTAAAACAGGTGAGCTGCCAGATTGAATTTCGCCAATAACCTCGAAACCGTGACGCTGATATAGCGAAATGTTCCCGGGATTTGAAGATTCGAGATAGGCGATTGCGCCGTCACGGTCAACGGCCTTGAGCGCTTCCGTCATCAATGCGGAGCCTACGCCCACACCCTGATATACCGGGTCTACGCCTATCATCGGCAAGTACCAGTGCGGCCCGGTTGGATGAAATTTTTCCATTCGCTCAAAAATGCGCTGCATATCCTCTTTTATGGCGCCGGGAGTGTTCTCGTCGAACAGTCTTTTTAGGGATTCTTCATCGGACCTGACACCGGGCGGCAACCATAGGGCAGCACCGGCGAAGTCATTGGCAATATAAGCCGTTCCCTTCCCGAACGCGCTTCCACCGAAAGCCTTCACAATAGAAGGGAAAATTGCTAGATAGCTTTCCGGGTCCGGCAAAGACCACCGGGCCATCGGATCAACACTGAATGCCAGCGTTAATACGCCAATGGCGCCGGCCTGATGGGGTGCCGAAGCTTTTTTTATGGTCATAGTACATGCTTTATCAGTTCTTTTGTTTCTTCCGGCCTTTGTCAAAGTAACAATCAATAGCTTGATTCTGTTCAAATCTGGAAAACTGCTGTGGTATATCTGTCATGGGGGATCAGTGAGGGGCACCAAGCCTGCTTGCTTCCATTAGTGCCAAAGAAAAAGCCCACGTAGTTGCGTGAGCTTTATTTCTTCTGGTCGGGATGACCAGGTTCTCACCAGTTCATCGAAAAGCTGACTACTTTTGAAAAGTTTCAGTTTTGACCAAAATAGCAGTACTTCGTTGTCGAAGAAAAGCTTATTTATATCAGCAATATGGTAGATTTATCTCATGTAGAAGGCCAAATTCAATATGTCACGAATTTTCAGGACCTTGTTTCTACATCATTCAATGGAGCGATCAATGCAATTTGCTGGACCCGTAAACTGATAGGTGATTTTTCCGAGATCGTTAAAAATGTAGCGATCAGCGGGAACATAACGGAAATAGAACAGGAGGAACTTTGCGGACTTCAATTGAGCGAACAGGGGCAACTTGCCCGGGAGATTCTTTTAAAGGACTGGAAGTTATTGAAAGCGCATGGCGCATTGCCCAGCCTTAACGTGATCAAATGCTATGATCGGGATGACACCTACCCGTTTTTTTCAACAGATGTTTACTCCTTCCATGTAGACCGTTCTCCCATACCAACCGATACTTTTTTATGTACCTACTACGGTGAACCCAGTGAAATACTGCCCAATTCACAAGGCCAGAAGAAAGTGCTTATTCCGGAAATACGGGATGAGCTCAAAAAGCTATATCATGGAGCAGATGAAGGCTTTGAATCATTTTTGAGTGAACATTTCTTTGATCTGCATTATCAACCCAAGCCTGGTGCATGTACTATAAGCCTAGGCCTTGGCAACCTGTGGAGGTTGGCGGTTGACCATCCTGAAAGTCAGGTACCTCCCTGTCTTCATCGTGCGCCAAAGGAAAATCCCGGGGAGAGCAGGCTGTTGATGATCTGTTGAGCGCAATACAACACAATTGCATGGGATTTTGTGAAGGTCGGGATGACAGGTAATAGGTTACTATCTGACAGCTGCCTTGTCTTGTTGTTTGCCGCTTTATTTGGGGTGTTAGTATTATTTATCGTTAAAGCTGATAATGGTGCTCCCATCGTAAGGATACACCCCATGTTAATATCAAAAATCAGAAAAAACTGCACCTCGATCCGAATAGCAAAATTGTTGTTATTCGTGGCAAAGGTTATAAACTTGACATTAGCGCTTAGGATGAATTTCCTGCCCAATAAAACAAGGAAGCCTGCTCATTTCCTGAACAGGCTTCTTTTTCTTTAGTCGTCCTGTCGGGACAATTTTCGAACCATTTTTTGGAAGACTTAAGAAAATTAGTTTTCGACAACACCTTCTAAGTGTCTGAAAATCAACTAAAATATCAAAAGTATGGATTGCGCACCCAATGCTAAGATTTATTATGTTTAAATTGGTGCGAACTTATTGAAGCGCTTCCCCTGCATGGAAAAAATTAAGAGCAGTGAAGTGTGGGGAAAATTTCTGCTACATCATTTGACTCCTCAATAATCCATTGATTATTTTGGATAAGTTCATTTATTATCTTTTGTTGCTTGGAAGTCAATAAAGAGTCTATATTTCTACCTTTAGTTGTCCATTTACTATTATGCTCAGTTTCGTCAATATCTCTTGGAGCGCCGTTGGGTGTGAGAAGTTGAATTGTTGGCATCTTTTCTTTCACCAATGGATAAATGATAAATAGACCATCAAAATCCCAATCACAGGAATAGTAAATAGGCAATCCTCTTGGATCAGAAAAGTCCAGTTTATTCACATTTTTACCCCCAGCATACCACAATTCTATATTATTAGCCCTAGCCAATGTAGGACGCTTCAAAAAGTCAATATTTTCACAAAGTACAATGCACTTAGGATTGTTGCATTCAAGCACATATTTGTATTGTAAATCTTTATCGTCCGCTAACTTCTCAATCCGCAAGAGTGTTTTTACAGCATTAATTAAAGCCTCCTTTCCCAATAGATACTTTTCGTTTTTGAAAAACATAAGGGATACAATTCTAACAGTTGCTTCCTTTTTAATTATTTGCTCCCTGAGTGGCAATAGGTTGCCAGTATCCATATCTTCTTTTATCCTCATCAATACTTTAATATCGGACTCTTCAAAACGAAGCTGATGTTTTAATAGTTCATTATCTGACAAAAAGGCTTTATAGTGGTTATACTTTTCCAGATAATCTTTTTCATATATCTCAGTAAAGCCGTGTAAAGTGAAGAGTTTATTATGTGACCTATCAATTATCCGAAGGGAGTTGATCAGGTAATTAATTTCACCGCTTTTTGCCAGGGTATCGTTCAACTTTACCTCGCCATTTGTATATAGATTATTTAATGCCCTTAACTCAATCCAATTCATTTTGCAATTCTGTTTATATAGATGTTCAGATCTTCATTGCTATCTTTTGTCTTAAAATAAGAAGCTGAAGGACAGTAATTAATATTATCATCCTCTTTTCCCTTAATCAAATGATGAGCATACCACTCATCAGACAATCCGATGTTGAATGTATGCGGAGCCATTGTTATAATCTGATATTGAAATTCCTCTGCAATGGCAGGGAAAGTATTAAAATTCGTATTATCGAGACTTCCCAATTCCTCCAGAATAATAAACCTTAAACCATTACGCTTTTCTTTTTGTACAGCAGAAAGTCTCGCGATGCCCAGTAACGCAATAGCAGAATAGGTTTCTCCGGTACTGCCAGGAACCTCTGTTCCAAACTGGTCTGTGAGTTTAGCTGACAGCTCGAAGTATGTTTTTGGATTTAGCAATTTATCAATCGGAATTTTGTCTTTGATCTTTGCTTGTTTCCTGAAGAAATCTTCAATAAAGTCAACTATAGATTGACCAAAGTGTAGTTCTCCTTTTGTTGCAGTATTCCTGACCTCATAAGCCATCTGTTTGATATAATCAATCTTTATTTCTTTGTTACCATCAAATTCGAGTTTGAAATAAAACTTCCTGCTAATTTTTCGGTCAACAAAAAATGCATTTATTCTTTTTACTTGGTCATCATATTTGTCATAGCGTTCAGTAGTTCTACTGAATATTTTAATCATATTGTCCCTGATACCATTGGCTATGGTCGTTCGGGTTTGATTGGCCTCCTGTAAAGCTGTAGCAATATCATCAGTAGATTTGATTTTGCTTCCCAATAATGCTTCTTCCAAAACCCTGAATGAAAACCCCTGGTCTTTAATCGCTAATTGTACTGCCGGGTTCTTTTCATTACTCGTTTCTTCAAATGAATTAGATATTCCAATAAATGTTGTTTTATATTCTTCCCATAACTCATTGTAGTTTTGTCCCAATTCTTCAATATCATTGGGTGTTAAAGGAAAATCTTCTACGTTTTCCTGGAAATCTTTGTAGTAAGCACTATTGAGCGTATCAAATTCCGTTTGCTTTTTTATCAGATTGCCGATAATGATTTGCAAATCCTGCTTATCACGCTGTACATCATTTTCCAGAGATTTGAACCTGCTTTGTTTGGCTCCTTTTTGTTCATAAAACTTATCTTTCTTATCGCTCCATTCTTTACGAATCTTCAACAATTCCTTTTTTACAACTTCAGGCTCATCGTATTCAACCTTAAACCTGTTTTTGATTTCCGATAATTTCTCTTCCTCCCTTTTCTTTTGTGCTTGTAATTGAGTAATCCTTTCGTCAATCTGCAAGATACAAGCTACTGCGTTTTTTAATTTTTCGATATTGCTATTTTCGACAATTGCTATATCGAAGGAATAGTTAAAAAGGCTGGTATCATAAGATTTTCCATCTGCGATATGCTCCAATGCTTCCAACTTGCTATTCATCGAGTTGATTTCTGCATTCAGCTTATTGATTAATTGTTGAACCGATTGCTGCAGATTCGCTCTATCTCCCAATAGCGCTGCATCAGGGTTCAATTGGATGAACTGACGTAATGCGCCTAATTTCAGCCAAAGTCCTTTTGGGGATGAGTTAGCTTCAAAATCTTTGATTAGTTCATCGGGATTAATATATTGAAATGAACCGTCCGGATTAGAAATTTCAGAAACAGGCATGGTAGCGTAATATAAAATAGCCTGTAACTGCTCATCATTTAACGTTGGTAGATTCTTGAGATACCAATATAAAAGACCATCTTCATCATTGTCCTGTAATAATGACAACAGCTTTTCTTTGGCGGCTTTTTCCTCTTTTAAAGAGGATTTTAATTCATCTAAAATCTCAGATTGTTCTTTTCTGATTCGGACAATATTTTTAAGTACTTTATACTTTTCAAGATACGGTTTCGCAAAAGCGATTTCTTTTTTTATAGTTTCATTATTCCAGTTTGAAATATCAATTCTTTGTATCTCATTTCTCCAGCTATCATCTACTTCAGGAAATATAAACATTTTAAGCTCGGTGATATCTTCACCCAACTTTTCTATACTGTTTGCTAACTCTTCATAGCGGTTGAACATATTAAAGTTTGCATCCGCTTCTTCATAACCTTGTTTTACAGCTTTTTCTTCCGCTGGAAGGTTTTCGATAGCTGTTTTAAGATCATTAAGTTCAATTTGAAGGGTTGCTACCACTGTCTTGCCTTCTGCTTCTTTATCCTGTAATTGCTTTAATTCGATATACGCGTTTTGTAATTCAGCTTCTTTAAACGATTGGAATTTTGCTTTATGAGACTGCCCCAATTCCCTTAAGCTGGTTAATCTTTTTTGCTTGTTGGATAGGTTCTGAATGTCTTTATTCAGACTTTCATATTCTCTCAAAATCTTTTCAAGTTCGGATTGCTCTTTCTGAAAGTTGGCAAGAATATCTTCGTCAGATTCTTCAAAGAGAAATTCTTTTAAGTTTCTGGAAGCTTGGTTGCCACTCAAATTCAGTGTTTTAGCTTTTGAAAAAGATTGTATAACCTTAGCAAAGGCTTTTAGATTTTTATCCTGGCTGAGATTCAGAGGAAGGATGTTTTTATCATAAAGGAACTTATAATAGGTATTGACGCCTTCATTATTACCGAAGAAGTTTAGCCGAAGTCCATGCTTTTCGTAAAGGAATGTCGCCAAATCCTGTATATCTACTATTTCTTTCTCACCAGATTCTTTTTCTTTCAATAAGTCTTTGGCGAAGATCAGCCCTTCTTTTTTAAGAGCCAGTTCATTTATCCTAAGGTTTATATCTGCCTGCTTAGTAATAACAAATGGAATAATACGCTTGCTTTTCTGACTGCTTATCTGTATTCCTATAGTTATAAATTTGCCTGAATCAACTTCGATATTCAAAAAGCAATAGGCACATTTAGTTTTATATGGAAGCGTACTGATTTGCCTTTCTTCTTTTTTTACACCATCAGTCCCGAATTTGACCAGATCCTTATCATATACAAATATCATTTGGAGTAAATCTGCAATAATGGATTTCCCCACGCCATTGGAGCCAACAAAATCTGTTCTTGTCGGATGAAAGAGGTAATCGTGTATATAATGCTTCAGAACACCTACGGTGGATAAGGAGTAGATTCTTGGATAACTCATTGCGCTTCATCATTTTTAAGTTGCTGGCTAAATGCACTAAAATCCTGAAGCTCTTCCTGGTACAGTTTGGTCAAACGGTGAATAGCTGGTCTTATTTCAAAAACCAAGTCTTCGTTCCTTCCCGATTGTTTTTCTACCCAGCCTAACTTATCAAAATTCTCTATCGTTTTGCTGAATTTTGTATGCACTTCATTCCATTCCTTCTCATCATAAGACGCTCTGATGTCATTGAACAAAATCCGTTTGTATGCTTCCTGATGATCACTCTCTAATATTTGTGTTTTGATGTCATTCCAGTAAATAATCTTTTCTTCGTCAAAATACTTCTGGTAGTACATATCCAAAAGCGTCAATCCAATCAGTGTTTGTAATTCAGTAAGTTCTTTATTACGGCTTGTATCACTTAATTTCCCCTTCCCGTTTTCTGTGAAGTCGAGATAATAATACCGGCTTCCGTCAGAGATATCGGAAACGAGATTTAGCCTGTACAGATTGCTGTAAAAAATGCTCCACTGCGGCTCATAGCTTTCCAATACGGTATATTCCGTGTAATACTTGTGGTCAATATGTTTGCCCGATAATAACAGTATATTGATGTCTGCAAAATGTTTTTCAACGCGTTCCTCCGTTAGAAAAGAATAATCGCTTATTTCATGATTTTCGTTTTCCATAGGGATAGGTTTTGTTGGGATAAGGAAATGATTTTTTGTTCTACATCGATCAATACATTGCTATTCTCCGAAGTGTAAGCTGTCATACGAGATGCTACCTGGTAAGCGATAGACAGGTCTTTTTCTTCATCCACGATACTATTCATAAGTTCATCTACAGATAACTGACCTTTGCTTTCCAGAATATCTTTGGCTTTATCAACCCATTGATTGATGATTTGCTGGCGGTTGATTTCTTTTGCTATTTTCTGCTTTTCATTACGTTCATACGTTTCATCAACGTCAATATTTACAATGATATTTGGTTTCGGAGGTTCAAACTCATAATGTTTTGGGTACAATATTCGAACAGGCTCATATACCACTTGCTTTAGCGGAAAATTATTGCTAAACCTGACACCTTCGATAGTATATTGTGAACTTTCCAGGATTGTCCGATGCAGTTTTTTTAGTTGTAACCTAAAAAAAGCTCGTGCAGAAAACTGCTCTTGCAACTCGGTCAGTTTTTCACTGGCGTGGTTGATTTGTCTGCGGATAATATGTACTTTACGGTCTATAGAATTGAAAAATTCTCTGATATCTGTATATATTTCCTGCGCTTTTTCCCAATCACTTTTGCTTTTCTGTACATTGTTAGTATCAAACTTTCCATCGTCTTCCATCTTTCTATAAAAGTGATCCACCACACTTTGCAAATCACCAAGAAATTTGTCTTTGGATATGATGGATTCTGTAATATCTTCTGCTCTTTCTCCGAATTTTCTAAAGACAACGGTAAACTGCCTTACTAAAAAAGTTGCACTTTGTTCGTCTTCTTTTCGGAGAATATCGTTTAGCTCTTTATAAGCGTCCCGTAATTCATCCTCCAATGATTCTAAATGATCGGTGATAATTTTCTTTGAACCTTGAATGAATATTCTTCCGAACTTTCTTTCAAGATCTTCAATGGTCTTGATTTCGCCGTGACGTAGAGTAAATGAATCCTGAACACTTTTTTTAAGTGGATGATTCTTGTATGGATTTTCTAACTTACTTATCATCAAATCCATTACATTTTTTGCGTAGTCCGTCAGATAATATTTCCAAGGCTCATCAGGATGGCTCCGCAGGAAATAGTGAAATAGGTTGTCTTTAATATTGCTCCATTGCCGAACAGAATCCAGATTAAAATCGATTTTTATATCCGTCAGAATCTCATTGATCTCTTTTTGTGTAAAGTATTCTTCAATTTCTCGGTTTTTGAGTTTTTCATAAAGAGCAATAATCAAATAGCCTCCGTCAAATTTTGGGGGAAGAAGGAGGTCGTATTTGGTGTATAGTTGCTGCTCTTTCATTATCAAAACCTGTGGTGTTATAAATCTGTATTATACGATAACTTCCACTTCATCGTCGCTAAACCACCCATTGTGAATAACATTTTTCTTTAGCTCTTCTGGCAAGTCTGTATAAGAAACCAATGCTAAGCTTTCTTTGGCTCTGCTACATGCCACATAAAACAATCGCATCGTTCTATCTATTCCTGTTTCTTTGCCTTCATCTATGTTTTTCTTATCGGTATTTGTGAGCGGTTTTAGTCCAAATAATTTATCGTAGCTAAACATGAAGCCTTTAGACTCTTCATCATCTATTATAACCATTACCCGGTCGAATTCAAGCCCCTTAACACCTTGATGCGTTCCAAATTTAGATTCTTCGTTGATGTATTCATTATACTTTATAATCTCAGTAAAATTGGCTTTTAATGCTTCTTCCCAGGCTATAAGAATTTCATCGTCCTCATCTGTTTCATTATCTTCAAAGCTGTTCTCGGTATCAATACCTCCTCTCTGTAAAACAACTTTTAGTACGGGTGGAATTTTAAACAAATTAGTTTCTTGTATTTTTTTTAGTATCTCGATTAACGAGGGATGAGCATCCTCATTCCATAAAGACAATACTTCGTTTACCTTATCATTTGCAGAATGCAATAACTCTAATTTATTGGCATCATCTTGTAATGCTTGCTTATTTATTAAATGAGAATGTTGTTTTACGATATTAGCTATCTCGAATTTATTCTTCTTTACATGAGCTTTATATAAGGGCAAAATTATTTTTGCAAATAAGTTAATAGAAGATAAAGAGCCGTCTAACAAACCTGTTTTTAGCTTATCAACGGCATAAAGAGGTATGAAAAAATTGGAAAAACCCATTCTTCTTGCAGCCATGTGATGCTCCAACGTTAAAGTCATGATTTCAGCATTATCTCCAGTCCATTTATCATCCGTAGTTACTTCCTGCATTTTCTGACGAATCTGCTCTTCTGTTTCAAACTTGTCTTTTGTGCGAGAAACAGCAAAGAATCTAACAATTCCACCTTTATTTTCAAGGCGTGGAAATTGTTCCTGACCATCTATATCTTTTCTAATTTTATTTATCAGGTCAATTATTCTTGATTTTGAACGGTGGTTCATTTTTTTTGCAGGTTTAACCCATTTGTCTGGTAATCCTACTCCCAGATTTTCCTTTCCATCTGCATAAATTCTTTGCATGGTATCTCCAAATAATCCTAATGAAAGCCTTTGTTCATATTGGCGTTGAAGTTCAAATAATGCATCGATTAATTCCTTTTTAGTATCCTGGCTCTCGTCTATAAGTATTACTGGGAATCTGTTTATCAGGATTTGCTTTAATAAATCTTTTGATTTAATAAAATCAGCAGTAATTGAAATTACTTCAGTATGATTTAAAGAATCTTTCGTCAGGTTATCTCCATTTGGATTATAAATGAACTTTTGAATAGTTTCAAGTGATGCGAGCCTTTTGTTTTTGGATTCTATTTTTTTTGCTCTACCTATGGATGTCTTGTTATTTAGATCTTTACTTTTGGATTGTTGTTCTTGTAATTCTGCTATTTCAACAGTCAAGTTGCTCTTTATCCAGATTTTTATATCTGAACTATAGTTCTTTATTAATTCCCAACAAAAACTATGAATGGTACTAACATTAAATATTGAACTATATTCCAACCTATGAGTAATTTCGTCGGCAGCGGCGTTAGTATATGTGATTATTGCTATTCTTTTATTTCTTAGTTTATACCCCTGTCCAAACTCCTCTTTGAAGCGAGCCAGTACATTTACAAGGGTTCTTGTTTTGCCTGAACCTGCACCTGCAAAAAGAAAAAAACTTTGAGGCGATGATGGTTTAAGACTTTCATAAATCGCATCATCAACCGGCGCATCTATTTCATTAGTATATTCAGCCATTAGATTTATGTTTAGTTAATTAATCCTTGTTTGTTACTTTTCAATTGCTCTTCAATCCAGTCCAACCCTTCTTTTATATAAGAAGGCGTTTTTATCTTTTTAGGGTCTTCAAAATATAAAACATCCAAGGCAAATTCCGATTTTTTGGTTTGTTTATCGTTAATGATTTTATATGCTTCTTCTACTAATTCTTTTAAATCATCTTTCTTAGAAGCTTCTACCATCTTTTTCAAAAGACCTGTAGCATCGATAATAGCCTTAAAGCTTTCCTTGTTCTCAATTACCAATGCATCTTCAAATGTGTAGGGATAAACAATGATTTTGTTGCCATTATTGTCAAGTTCGATTGCTTTTTGATAAGCTACCCTGATCGGTAAATCTTTCTTTATTTTATCGTTTGAGCTTAAATTCAACAATTCATCCAAAAGCTCTTTTCCCGGATGCCAGCTTTTTAATGTATCATTATTCGTTTTATAATTCTTTCCTAATTCCGGCTGACATTTCTTCCCATTGTCATTTGGATTGACAGAATCAACATCAGTAATAACCAAACAAATCAGACCTAATTTTTCAATGAGAGGTTTTAGTCTATGTGCATGACTTCCGCCAATTTCTAAAATTGTTACATAGCAACTATCTAACAAGCAATTTTCATTCTTTATGAAATGTGGCAGGAGAATTCTTTCAGCAGGACCCTCTACTAAGATTGCAGCATCAGCAAAAAATAAGTCGTTATGCGTCGTATTCAGGTATCGAATTACAAATTTCTCTGTTTCTTTCTCTTTTTCTCCAAAAACTGATTTTAGACTAATCACTTCTGATGTAGGAAGCTCTAAAGAGTTATTTCTTTTAAAATATCTTAGACTTTCAAATTTTTGGTGAGCGATGTAGCTGGAATGTGTACTGATAACTAATTGTGTGGTAAAATCTTTCTTATCTGCTAAATTTATATTGTTTCGCAGTACATCATAGGCTTTCTTAATGAAAACCTGTTGAACTTGTGCATGTAAATGAGCTTCTGGTTCTTCTATTAAAACCAAGTGTAATGGTTCAATAATTTCATCATCTGTTATTGCATTTTTGCCAACCCTCATCCATTCATCCCTAAACCGTATTAATTTGAAGATGATTGATATAAGATTTTGATAGCCTAAGCCATTATATTTTTCTGGCAACGATAAGTCTTTATCGAGATAATATTTTACCGCTGAATCATGCTGAAGGCCGTCAGCTGTTGAAACTTTAGTAGATAATTGAATTTGAGGATTCCCAAATCCTGGATAGTTCAACCCTTCAAGTTCTGAAAGAGATGTCTTAAAGCTATCTTTTAGATTCTTATCGAAATCGTCTTGAGCATTATTAATTGATTCTAATGCATCTATATCTTTTTCGGTTGGCTCTAATGTTGGATTAAGATGTTTATCATAATAGGCTCTTAATTGTGAAGACAGATTTCTACTACTATTGCTCTCAAAAGTTTCTGAATTTGCATCACTGAATCCACGTTGAGCATTAATAATATCTATTTTTATTAGCCCTTTTAGAACATCTCCTTCTAACGCTATATTATTACCTAACAATTCTTGCTTTTCATCATGTTTATCAGGATCAAGCAAGTAAGTTTTGATTGTAAAATGAGTATTTAGCTTTCGTTCACAAAAATCCCATAAGTGTTTTGGCCATAGTTTGAAGTCTTTGCCCTTTTCTTGTGAGAGCTTGTTTGATTTATTATAAAGGGTTATGAATTCTTTTATTAACTCATCCATATCTTTCGGCTCAAACCTTAGCCTTATTCCCAATAAGCCACACTTCCAATCCAAAGTAGGGATTATGTGGCTTACATAGTGAAGCTCTGAATTATCAACTTCGACCCATAAATCCAACATGGGTAGATATTGTTCCAATAGTTTTACTGACCTGGCTTCTTCATTTAGCTCGTCTGCTTTAATCCAGTTTTCTCCAACTTCATTTAAACTTTTCCAATGGCAAAGTGTAAAATCTTGGGTTTTGAAACTTTTTGTTTTAAGAAAAATTATCAAAGCATCCATAGCAGTCGTTTTACCACTATTGTTTGCCCCTACGAAAATTGTTTCTTTTTCAGAAAAATCAATTTTACACGATTGTAGTTTTCTGAAGTTTTGTATGTGGATAGAGTTAATTATCATTTGTTTTATTTAATTGTACAGACTTCAAAAACTTCTTCGTATTTGTATTCCATTAGCTGTTTTTATTGTTGTTATTTAAGATTTGAGGCTTTAGTCAATATCAATCACATTGTTATTCTCAAAACCAACCTTTAACTCTTAATATCCTGCTGTTTCAACCTTTTTTGTGTCAGTTTTATAGCTTGTTGTGCTAATGGTTCTTTTTGTAATAGTTCAACCATTTTATCTGATAGCCATAAAACCAACAATTCATCTACGGGCACTTTCAGAAATTCTGCAATTTTGCTTAAATGTTTTCTCGGTAGTAATCTCTCTTCGTTTTCCACCTTACTGATAAAAGCATTGTCCAACTCTAAGGCTGCTCCAACCTCTCTTAAGAATAGACCTTTATCTTCCCTCAACTCTTTTATACGCTTCCCAAATGCCATTTTGATTTTTTAAGACTTGTCTAAATAATTCAAATTTAATAAAAAACACCAATAGTTTGTGTGCCTGTAATTGATTATCCTTCTGATATTTAGCTGGTAATTCAACCCTCTAATATCTAAATAATGTTTTCTGCAATTCTTTACATCCGCGTCAGCACTGACGAACAAGCACAAAAAGGATATTCCCAACGCAGCCAGGAAGAAAAATTAAATAAATATTGTAAGGACAATCATATTGAAATCGCTCAGACAATATTTGAAGACCATTCTGCGAAGAACTTCAACAGACCTGGCTGGAGTGTTATGCTGAAGCAACTGAATTCAAGCAAAGCTTCAAGGCCAAACCTGATCCTTTTTACCCGGTGGGACAGGTTTAGCAGGAATACCGCCAATGCCTATTATATGATTACCCGGCTTGAAAAGATGGGCATTGAACCCCAAGCTACAGATCAACCTTTGGATATGGCAATACCGGAAAACAAGGTTTTGTTGGCTATGTATATTGTTACGGCGGAAGTCGAGAATGACCGAAGATCTTTGAACATCAAGCAAGGCATCTATAAGGCCAAAAAGGAAGGAAGGTATATGGGAAAAGCTCCCATTGGCTACGTTAATATATCCATGCCGGACGGAAGAAAGGCCATAGTTCCCCGTGAACCGGAAGCTACCCTAATTAGAAAAACATTTGAAACATTTGAGGAAACTACATCGGTACGCTCTCTTTATAAAACGGCTCTTCAAAAAGGATTGAAATGCAGCTTAAATGCCTTCTTCAATATGCTCCAAAACCCGGTTTACTGTGGCAGGATAAGATTGCCATCAATAGAGGGGAAGACCAATTATAAAGTTCCAGGTGTACATATTCCTATAATCTCCGAAGAACTCTTTTTTCAGGTACAATCCAGAATTAAGCATCGAGACAATAAGTACATCAAACAAAATGCTAACAGCGAATTGATGTTTAAGGATTCTCTTCATTGCCCCATTTGCTTAAAGAAATTATCTGGCAGTGGATCCACAGGAAGATCAAAAAGATATTTCTATTATCATTGTTACTACCCATGCAGTTATCGAGTAAGAGCGGATTATGTAAATGAGCATTTATTATCGGTAATTGGGTGCCTTAAGCCAGAAAAAGTATATATCCCTATTTTCGAAAAGCTAATCGAAATAGTCTACCATAGGCTCTGCCAGCAGAAATCTATTGATAAAGTCAATATTAATCGATCCCTGCATAAATTGGTAGAACGTGCAGCAAATGCCAGAGAGCTTTTGGTAAAAGGCATCATTGATGAAGAAGATTACCTATCGATAAAATCCGATTGCGAAAACAGAATAGATATTCTAGGAGAGCAGCTCAATGATGCCTACAGACTTGAAGCACAACAAAAGCAGAGCCTTAAGACCCTAACAGCATACTTTTTAAATCCAGCTCTTCTTTTCCAGAAAGTTTGCCAAATAGTGCAATTAAAGGTAGCAGCCCTATACCTACAAGAAAACTTGGTTTATAGTGGGACGGACATTTTCCACTACATCAAACCTGAAGTGCAAATGATATGCGGATTTTCTTTGACCTCGATGCGTAATTGCAAAAGACCAGAGGATACAGCTAACGTGACCAAAGAGCAGCAAGATTTGGTTGCAAAAATTATGGAAGTCGGGAGAGATAAAGGACATGAAATTGATGCTCCAGACGGCCTAAGAATATTATCCTTTCTATCAGCTTTAGCAGAAATTTGCGTCTCTATAAAAATGCTCTCGGAAGGAAATTAACCGGTTCGAATCCTGTCAACATCTTCGCCTATATCGTGGTATTTGCAGGATAAGAAGTTTAATTAAGTGATTTTTCAGGAAGGATAATTCGTGAATGTAGGCGCTCTACACTGATAAATAGGCATTTAATAAAAAAACGGCACCATTTGTCTCCAAATGGCGCCGTTTGGCTTTAGTCGGGATGACTGGATTCGAACCAGCGGCCTCGTCGTCCCGAACGACGCGCGCTACCGGGCTGCGCTACATCCCGAATGGGCTGCAAAGTTAACCTTTGCAGCGAAAAATCAAAAAAATATTTCTGTACTCCGGAATGCCACGGTTATTACAGTCCGAGCAGGCGGGCCACGGCCTCATAATCACCCGTTCTCATCCGGGCCTGCCGCAGTTGATTGGCCGCCAGGCCGGTTACCGTCACCACCTTGAATTTCAAGGTGGGAATAATGGTGGTAGAGGCAGACGGCGGGTCAACGGTTATTTTATGGTGAAAGTAAAATAGCCGCACTTTCCCCGGGAAGGTCTCAAAAAAGTAGTTAATGGAATAACCGGCGCCGGGGAAGGTGGCGGGCAGTGGCATCCATCCGTTGGGGTTGGAGTTGGCATTATGCGTGAAATATACCAGCACCATGCCCTTGTCCAGTATATCCTGCGTGATACGGTCATTGAAACGCTCGTATATCCTGGACGGGATGCTAACAGTACTCTCTGGTGAAGCAGCGTAGTTGAAGTTGTAGAGGGTGCGCGGGTAATCGTAGTTAAATAAGGTAAATGTGTCTACCGTTACGTTGGCATTACCGGCGGGGCCTTGCGGGCCTTGTGGTCCCTGTGGGCCGGTGGGGCCTTGAGGGCCGGTTGGTCCGGTGGGCCCTGCAGGCCCATCCTGGCCTTGTGATCCGGGTTGGCCGTTGGTGCCGGTATCGCCCTTGGGGCCTTGCGGCCCTGTGGGCCCTTCTTTGGTACAGGAATAGAGGGTTACGGCCGCAGCCAGGGCCAGCAATTGAAAAAGGAGCCTAAAACGCTTCATGGTGTTGTAGTGATTTATTGTATTTAAAAGGAAAGAAGGCGCGGGTACTGCCGGGTAACGCTTTTGGGGGTTATTGTCAGGGGGCGCTCTTTGCGTCGCAAAATTAGGGATGATCACGGTGTTGGGGAAACGGAAACGTGTTGATTGGCAGTTCAAAATGAGCAACTGGCGGGCAATGGCGGGAAAACGGAGGCGTTTGGGTGGCGGAAGGCGGCAGCGGGATGACATTCGGTACCCGGCGTGCGTGCGGTCACTCCTTCAAAAACTTCAGGTTCCGCCGTATCCCCGCATACTTGCTGCGTTTCAGCGGCGAATGCCGGAATATCCGTTTAAACTCTTCTTCCGTCAGCTCCTCCCATTCCGCGGTGGTGAAATTCAGCACCTCCGGTATGGGGATGAACGTGTTGTTGGCGGCAGAGAACCGGTTCCAGGGGCACACGTCCTGGCAGATATCGCAGCCGAACATCCAGTTATCGAACCGGCCTTCCATGGAGCCGGGGATGAGGGCGTCTTTCAGTTCAATGGTATAATAGGAAATACACCGGCTGCCGTCTACCACGGTGGGAGATACCAGCGCGCCGGTGGGGCAGGCATCCAGGCAGCGGGTGCAGGAACCGCAGAAATCGCCGGTGGGGGCATCGTACAGCAGCTCCACATCTACAATGAGGGTGGCAATAAAAAAGAAAGACCCGGCCTGCTTGTGGATCAGGTTGCCGTTCTTGCCCACCCAGCCCAGGCCGCTCCGCTGCGCCCAGCTTCTTTCCAGCACGGGCGCGGAATCTACAAATCCGCGGCCCTGGATGTTGCCGAGGAAACCCCGCAGTTCCTGCAGAAATTCGTTCAGTTTGCCGCGTATCACCTCATGATAGTCAGCGCCATAGGCATATTTGGCTACCCTGGGGGCATCCGGCTGCTGCAGGGCGGGGGGGTAGTAGTTCAGCAGCAGGGTGATCACGCTGCGTGCGCCTTCTACCAGCTTGCGGGGGTCTATGCGTTTGTCGAAGTAATTGGCCATATAGCCCATGCTGCCGTGCATGCCTTTGTTCAGCCACTGTTCCAGCCGGTAGGCGTCTTCCGTCAGTTCCTCCGCACGGGCAATGCCGCAGTGGTCAAAACCCAGGTCACGGGCCTTTTCCTTCACCAAACGGGTATTTTTCTCCAAAAGCTGCATTTGCATGCAAGTTACACCTATGTGTCATAAAAAGTTATACATTTAGCGCTAGTTTTGAATCCCATAATACCTATAGATGCGTATCAGAGCCTTTACCCTGCTGTTTGGAGCCTTGTTTTTATCCCTGTATGCCGCCGGCCAGGACAAAAGCTCCGCCCGTTTCGGGAAAATATCCCCTGACGATTTTAAAACCGACCCATACAAAATAGACACCGGTACCAGCGCCGTTATTGTGGCAGACATCGGGTCTTCCGCCTTTGAATCCGGCAATGAAGGGTTCATACAGGTGTTCAAACAGTACAAACGGGTACATATCCTCAATAAGAACGGCTATGACGAAGCCAATGTGACCATCTACCTGCACGTAGACGGGCAGGATGAAGAACGTGTCAACAATCTCAAGGCGGTGACCTACAACCTGGAAAACGGCAAGGTGGTGGAAACCAGAATGGAGAGTAAAAGTGTGTTCACGGAAAAGCGGGACAAGAATACTATCCTCAAAAAGTTCACCTTGCCGGCGGTAAAAGAAGGTGCCATCATCGAGTACTCCTATTCCATCAACTCCGAGTTCCCCTACAGGCTGCGGCCCTGGGCTTTCCAGGATATGGAGCACCCGGTGCTCTGGAGCGAATATGAGATCACCCTGCCGGAGTATTTTGAATACATTTTCCTCAGCCAGGGGTATCACCCTTTCCATATCAAAGACAGTGAGAACAGCCGCAAGCACTTTTCCTTCCGCGTGCCGGTTACCGGCGGGTATGGCACGGCTTCCGGCCGCTCGGAGTCGGTATCTGTTACGCCCGGTATTACCCGCCACCGCTGGGTGATGAAAGACGTGGAGCCATTGAAGGAAGAGAATTTTGTGACCACGCTGGGCAACCATATCAGCTACATCGAGTTTCAGCTGGCGGCAGTTCGCTATCCTAATTCCCCGGTGCAAAACATCATGAGTACCTGGCCCAAGTACATGGAAAACATCCTGAAAGCGGATTATTATGGCGGCTCGCTGGACAAGAACAATAATTTTATGGCGGACGAGGTGAAAGCCCTCACCACCAGCGCCGCTACAGAGGCGGCAAAGGCGGAGAACATCTATAACTACGTGCGTGACAATTTCACCTGTACAGATTTTTCTAACCGTTATACGGAACAGTCGCTGAAAACCACGTTCACCAAAAAGAATGGCTCCGTAACAGACATCAACTTGCTGCTGGTGGCCATGCTCCGCCAGGCTGGGCTACAGGCGGCGCCCGTGCTGCTCAGCACCCGCAGCCATGGCAAGGTGTACTCGCTGTACCCCATTGCCAGCCGCTTCAACTATTCCATCGCTTCCGTACAGGCAGACGGTGCCACTTATCACCTGGACGCTACCCGCCCGTACCTGGGCTTCGGCAAGCTGCATGCTTCCTGTTATAACGGTCATGCCCGCATGGTTACGCCGGAAGCTACCGCGCTTTCTTTTGAGCCGGATTCCCTGAAAGAGCACCGCGTAACGGGCATTTTTATTGCGCCCAATGAGAAGGGAGAACTGGCCGGCCACTTCCAGCAGCAGGCCTCCTACTTTGAGTCTTATGACCTGCGCGCCAAGGTGAAAGAAAAAGGGGAGGAGAGCTATTTTAAAGACCTGGCCAAAAATTTCAATTCGGAAGTAAGTGTTAAGAACGGGAAAATAGACAACCTGAAAGATTACAAGGAGTCAGCCATTGTGGAATGTGATTTTACGCTGAATATGGACAATAATACGGGCATGGTGTACCTGCACCCCATGTTCTCCGAGTCTATGCGCAAGAACCCGTTCAAATCGGCTATTCGCCGCTACCCGGTAGAAATGCCGGCCGTGATGGACGACAACTATACCCTGAGCATTCAATTGCCGGAAACCTACGCCGTGGAAGAGATCCCGAAATCCACCATTGTAAAGTATAACGATGGGGAAGGGCTTTTCCAGTTCCTGGTGCAGCAAACCGGCAACATGATACAACTGCGCTCCCGCATCAAGCTGGGCCGCGCCAATTACGATCCGGACGAATATGACAGCCTCCGCCAGTTCTTCGACGTGATCGTGAAAAAACATGCAGAACAGATCGTTTTAAAGAAAAAAAGCTGATGACCAGGAAAATATTATGCCTTTTGTTATTAAGCGCCGCTGCTTACGCCGGTGACCCGAAGTACCCGGTGAGCGCCATCCCCGGGGCCTTGCTGAAAAATGCCCACGTGGTATGCAGGCTGGAAGAGGTGAGCGTTAAGATGAACGGCCTGAAAGATATACGGGTGGTGGAGAGGCATGTATATACCATTCTCAATGAAAATGGCGCTGACCATGCGGATTTTCAGGCGGGGTATGACAAGGATACGGAGATCCGCGGCATCAGCGGTGTGCTGTACGACGCACAGGGCAACGTAGTGCGCAAGCTGAAAAAGAATGAAGTGGCAGACCTCAGCGCCGTGGGGGAAAGTTTGATGACTGACAGTCGCATGAAAACCCACAGCTTTCACCACCGCGTATACCCGTATACGGTGGAGTACGAGGTAGAAACCCGCAGTTCCTTTACGGCCACCATGCCCGCGTGGGTCCCGCAGGGAGGGCTGAACTTTGCCGTGGAGCAAAGCCGCCTGACGGTTACCGTGCCGCAAAACTACCAGCTGCGGTACCGCCAGCATATGTATACCGGGGAACCGGCGCAGACCGCGGGCAAGGGAGAGAAGACCTTTACCTGGGAAACCAAAGGCATGCCCGCCCTGGAAGACGAATGGATGGCCGGCTCCATCCGCAACCGTACCACCTGGGTGTACCTGGCCCCCAGCGATTTTTCGTTTGGCAGCTACACCGGCAACATGAACACCTGGAACGATTTCGGGAAGTTCTTTTCCACGCTCAACGCCGGCCGCGACCAGTTGCCGGAGAAAATAAAAGCGGAGGTGCACGCGCTCACGGACGGCCTCAAAACCCCGCAGGAAAAGATCAGCGCCCTCTACCGCTACATGCAGAAAAACACCCGCTACATCAGCATACAGCTGGGTATTGGCGGCTGGCAAACCTTTGATGCGGCCTACGTGGCCGCCAAGGGATATGGCGATTGCAAGGCCCTCAGCAACTACATGCTGGCGCTGCTGAAAGAAGCGGGCATCCGCTCGCACTATACCATTGTGTTCGGCAGCCCTTACCCGCCGGATATTATAGAAGATTTCAGTATGAACCAGTTCAACCACGTGATCCTTTGCGTGCCGCTGGGGAAAGATACCACCTGGCTGGAGTGTACCAGCCAAACGCTGCAGCCGGGCTACCTGAGTGATTTTACCTGTAACAGGGCCGTGCTGCTGGTGGAGGAGAACGGCGGGAAGCTGGTGCGTACGCCCAAATATCCCATGGGCCAAAACAAGCAGCTGCGGAGCATCACGGCCAGCATCAGCCCAACGGGAGACCTGAGCGGGCATGTGCAGACCCTGTATACCGGGTTGCAGCAAGACTGGTGCCACTGGCTTGTGAACGATCTCAAGCCGGAAAAGCAGTTGGAAAGCCTGAGAAGAAGGTTTAACCTGCCCAGCTATGACATTGCCAAATACAGCTACACGGCCAACCCTGCGGGCCGGCCGGTGCCCGAAATGGGAGAGCTGCTGGACATTACAGTGAACAATTATGCCTCCGTGAGCGGCAAGCGCCTGTTCGTTACGCCCAACATCCTCAACCGCAGCAACGTGCGGCTGGACGCGGACAAGAAACGCACATCGCCCATCCGCGTCACTTATCCCTGGAAAGACATAGATACGGTAAAGCTCACCATACCGGCCGGTTACCGGCTGGAAAACGCCTTCCCCGACAAAACCATGGAGAACAAATACGGCCGGTTTTCCGTGAAGGCGGAGGTGGAGGGGAACGTGATCACCTACATCAGGGAAAGGGAGCAGCATGACGGCGTGTTCCCGGCCTCGGAATATGAAAAAATTGCGGAGTACTATAACGCTATTGACAAGGCAGATCGTGCCATGCTGGTGTTTGTGAAGGCGGAGTGAGCGGCCGCGAAATAAAAAGCGAAGGTGTACCAGGTTGCCCGGTACACCTTCGCTGTTATGATTACTGAAGCCATATGAACTTATTTTTCCCGCACGCTCACAGATATTCTCCTGTCTGCTTTCCTTTCTTCATCCGGAGCCTCAGCCGGGGCTTTGGCAAATTCAGCGCCGTAACCTTCCGCGCCCAGTATCTGCACTGGTTTTACATGTGCGGCCTGCAGGGCGTCCACTACAGATTCAGCCCTTTCCTGAGACAATTGTTTGTTCTTTTTAGGGTCTCCCACCGCATCGGTATACCCGCCTATTTTGATCTTGGCTTTGGGGAAGGCGTTCAGGATGGCCACAATGTTGTTTACCTGCGCCTGGCTTTCCGGCGTTAGTTCCGCGCTGCCGGTTTTGAAGTTCAGGTTGTCGAAATCGAACCACTGGTCTTTGCCGCCCTTGGTGTTCGGGTCTTGCAAGAATGCTACCAGCCGGTCTTCAATGCCGCCTTTAAAAGCGTCCAGCACGGTGCCGTCTGGCAGGGTTACCTTGATAGACTCGCGGATGGGGGCCGCGGCAGCCGGTTCTGATACGTTGGCCACGGCGGAATCATGCATCCCGGACATGCTGGTGGAGTCTGTAGTGACCATGGTGTGTTGCTGCCCGCAGCCGCGCAGCAGGTACCAGATCAGTAAAATGATGGCCAGTATCGCTATCAGCATCCACAGCCAACGGTTGCCGCCGGTCCTTTCCACGGCATGCCCAACGGTGTTGGCGGTATGTTTCACCCCGCCGCCGATGCCGGAAATAAGGCCCGTCAGTTTGTTGCCGATGTCTCCCAGGTTGCCCACGCCCAGCAGGCCGGCCAGGCCAAGGCCGGAGGGTACGGCGGCCAGTATCTTGTCTTTCTGGCTATTGAGGAAAGAAAGCAGCCCCGGCCCGCTGTCTACCTGCTGGCCCACAACGCCCAAGGAGGCGGGAGCGGCCGTTTGCAGCAGGGTTTCCGCGCTTTGGGGTTTAATGCCGGCATAGGCGGCAATGGCGCTTGTAATGTCTCCGGCCTTGTTGCCGAAAAGCGAGCGCAGCAGGTCCGCCCCTTTGGCCAGCATGCCCGCCGGCAGCGACCCCGCCAGGTTGCCCAGCCGCGAAAAATCGCCGGAGGCGGCCTCTTTTACCAATCCCAACAGGTTCCCTGCTTCCCCCGGAGAAGAGGCCTTGTTCAGCAGGCCCGTTAACACGGCGGGTATGATGCCGCCGAGCGCTTTCTGCACATTGCCCTCGCTTTCTCCCAAAGATGTGGCCGCATTCCGCGAAAACTCATTATTAAAGAGGTTTTTCAGGGTGTCGAGCAGATCAAATGCCATAAAAGTAGGTTTTGGAGGTTATTGAATAGAATCGTTATGCATGGATAAATAAAGGACAGATCCCGAACAGATTATATAACAGGGAATACCGGCGTTGGTTCAACGGTGGCCCGGCCAAATAGACAAAATAGCAGTTTTTTGTATATAAGCTGAAAATAATGCAGTTGCAGCGGCCGTTTTCTGCCATTATAGCTGTTAAATGACCATGGTGCAACATTTGCACAGCGGTAAACAAATCAAAAATCCAATCGTTAACCTAAAAGGAGACAAAAGCAAGAAGACATGAACTTGAATAATTTCACCATAAAATCACAGGAAACGCTGCAGGAAGCGCAGCAACTGGCCTTTAACCACCGTAACCAGGCCATTGAGACCGGCCATATATTGAAGGCCCTCCTGCAGGATAATGACAATAGCATAGAATACCTGCTGAAGAAGAACGATGTGAACACCAGCTTCCTGGATGGCAAGCTCAACGAACAGTTGCAGCAGTACCCCACCGTTAGCGGGGAAGGCGGCCAAACGCTGAGCAGGGACGCCAACAACGCGCTGCTGCGCGCCGGCGCCAGCATCAAGGAGTTTAAAGACGAATTTGTGAGCGTGGAGCACATTTTGCTGGGCCTGCTGGGCGGCAGTGACGATACCGCCAAACAGCTGAAGGCCGCCGGTCTCACAGAGAAAGGCCTGAAAGCCGCTATCACGGAGCTGCGCAAAGGCGGCACGGTTAATTCGCAAACGGCAGACGCACAATACAACAGCCTCGAAAAATACGCCAAGAACCTCAACGAACTGGCCCGTGCCGGCAAGCTGGACCCCGTGATAGGCCGCGATGAGGAAATACGCAGAACACTGCACATCCTGTCACGGCGTTCTAAAAACAACCCCATACTGGTGGGTGAGCCGGGCGTGGGTAAAACCGCCATTGCGGAAGGACTGGCGCACCGCATTATTAACGGGGACGTGCCGGATAACCTGCATAACAAAACCATTTACGCGCTGGATATGGGCGCATTGATGGCCGGCGCCAAATACCGCGGGGAGTTTGAAGAAAGGCTGAAAGCCGTGGTGAAAGAAGTGGGAGACAGCAACGGAGACATCATCCTGTTCATAGACGAAATACACACCCTGATTGGCGCTGGCGCCATGGAAGGGGCTATGGACGCGGCCAACATACTCAAGCCCGCCCTGGCCAGGGGCGAGCTGCGGGCCATCGGCGCCACCACGCTCAATGAATACCAGAAATATTTCGAGAAAGATAAAGCCCTGGAACGCCGTTTCCAGAAAGTACTGATAGACGAGCCCAGCACGGAAGATGCCATCAGCATTCTCCGCGGTCTCAAGGAAAGGTACGAGAACCACCACCATGTGCTGATCCGCGATGAGGCTATTATTGCCGCCGTGGAACTGTCTCACCGGTATATTACAGACCGCTTTCTGCCAGATAAGGCCATTGACCTGATAGACGAAAGTGCGGCCAAACTGCGGCTGGAAATGAACTCCATGCCGGAGGAGCTGGACGAGCTGGAGCGCCGCATCCGCCAGCTGGAAATTGAAAGGGAAGCTATCAAACGTGAGAATGATGAAGACAAGCTGCGCGAGCTGGGTGCGGAAATAGCGCGCCTCAGCGAAGAGCGCAACACCTTCAAGTCCAAGTGGCAGCAGGAAAAAGAACTGGTAGACAAGGTGCAGAATGCCAAGGCCGCCATCGAAGACCTGAAGCTGGAAGCCGAACAGGCCGAACGCAACGGCGATTTTGGGCGGGTAGCGGAAATACGCTACGGCAAAATAAAGGAACAGGAAAAAATTGTGGCGGACCTGTCCACAGAACTGATCACGCACTCCGCCAGCCATAAAAGATTGTTAAAGGAAGAGGTGGATGCGGAAGATATTGCCGAAAATGTGGCAAAAGCTACCGGCATACCGGTGACCAAAATGCTGCAAAGCGAAAGGGACAAACTCCTCCAGCTGGAAGATGAACTGCACAAACGGGTAGTAGGGCAGGATGAGGCCATTGTGGCCGTGGCGGACGCCATCCGCAGAAGCCGCGCCGGCCTGCACGACCCCAGGCGCCCCATCGGTTCCTTCATTTTCCTCGGTACTACCGGGGTAGGTAAAACGGAACTGGCCAAAGCCCTGGCAGACTATCTTTTTGACGATGAAAGCATGATGACGCGCATAGACATGAGCGAATACCAGGAAAAACACGCCGTAAGCCGTCTTGTAGGCGCGCCTCCGGGATATGTGGGGTATGATGAAGGCGGGCAACTCACAGAGGCCGTTCGCCGTAAACCTTATAGCGTGGTGCTGCTGGACGAGATAGAGAAAGCCCACCCGGACGTGTTCAATATCCTGCTGCAGGTGCTGGACGATGGCCGGCTTACAGACAACAAAGGCCGCGTGGTGAACTTCAAGAACACCATCATTATCATGACCAGCAACATGGGCAGCCACATCATCCAGGAAAAGTTCGAGAAGATCAATGAAGGCAACCGCGAGGAAATAGTAGACGCTACCAAAGAAGAAGTGATGAACCTGCTGAAACAGACCATTCGCCCCGAGTTCCTGAACCGGGTAGATGAAGTGATCATGTTCCAGCCGCTGATGCGCTCAGAAGTGAGAGGAATAATTAACATACAATTACAACAATTGAAAGACCTGGTAGCAAAGAATGGCATGATATTGGATTTTTCCGATTATGCGCTGGATTACCTGGCAGAACAGGGTTATGATCCGCAATTTGGTGCAAGACCGTTGAAGCGCCTGATCCAGAAAGAGATCGTGAACCTCCTCAGCAAGAAGATACTGGCGGGGGATATAGACAAAGCGAAACCCGTGCTGATAGATGTATTTGACGGGGTGGTGGTGATCAGGAACAACTAGCATTTTCTATTCTTAAATACGACGATATACAGTTACAGGTAATGCCCGGGTGATTCCTCACCCGGGATTTTTTTTACCCCAAAATTGTCAGTGTCAATCTTTTGTGGGCATACACAAATTAAAATATTGTTTAATTTGATTTATCCCCTTATATTGCACCCGGGCCAGCCGTTAACCGTGGGGAATTAGCTGTCCGCATAACCAGAACCTGACACCTATGAAAACGACCGATACCCGGGCCCGCGCCCCGTATAGCCATCCGTGCGCATACCCTGGCCGCAGCCGTACTTTTGCTGATCGTATGAGCGTTCCCGTGGTTTCGTATGACCATTGCCCGCGTTTTCCTTGTAACGATACTTTATGCTCCCTTTCCCGCATATCATCACCCGGTGATGTTTTGCCTGCCACGTCAAACGCTGTGTTGTAGGAAATGGGGGTTAAAAGGCCTGCAGGAAGGGCGTGGGGCAACCTGCTCTGCGCCTTTACCTGTACGGTGAAATATGCCTCTGGGCGGCCAGCCCCTGAATGCCCGTAAAACAATACTTTTGCATACAGCGTTATACCATAAAATGAAAAGCGTATGCAGATAGGAGAAAGGGAAAAGAAGTTCATGGCCATGGCGGTGGAGCTGTCCAAAAAAGGCATGCAGGGCGGTGATGGCGGCCCTTTCGGGGCTATTGTGGTAAGGGGCGATGAAATTGTAGGAGAAGGCTGGAACCAGGTGCTGGCCCACAATGACCCTACTGCGCATGCGGAAGTAGTGGCCATCCGCAATGCCTGCGCCCGGCTGAATACGTTCCAATTGACGGACTGCGAAATATTTACCTCCTGCGAGCCTTGCCCCATGTGTCTCGGCGCCATTTACTGGGCCCGCCCGCTACGGGTATACTTTGCCAATACAAAAGAGGAAGCCGCTGCCATTGCTTTTGACGATTCCTTTATTTACCATGAAATAGAAGTGCCTCACGGGCAGAAGAAGATACCTTTCATTCCCATGCCTACGGAAGCGGCCCGGGAGGTGTTTGCCATGTGGGCAAAGAAGGGGGATAAGGAGCTGTATTGAAACGGTGTAACATGCTGAAAATAACCGGATGTCGGGTAATATATTCGTATTGATTACCTTTTGTTTTTTCAAATGGATTTACAAGTAAATTGTGATACTTTAAAACTTGAAAATGCATCTTGAAAAATATGATTTTGTCTCCAATCCAGCTTATACAAGTTTTGCTTTTCAGAGTGCGGGTGCTCACGGTACAATTGAAAAGGTCATTAACTACCAGCCTATTCCGGGCTTTATACTGTCAGACGGGCGGCAGGTCATTAACCTTGGGTTTGGGGATTGGGATGAAGGCCATAGAAAAGTGGATGATTCAACGGTTTCAAATAATGGGGACAGAAGCAAAGTGCTTTCAACCGTGGCGTCAACCATTTTCGCATATATGGAGAAACATGGCAAGCTGCCGGTTTTTGCGAAGGGAAATTGCCCCTCCAGAACAAGGCTGTACCAGATGAGCCTGAACGCGCATCTGGCAGAGGAGGAGGAGTTCTTTAACGTCTTCGGGCTGCTACAAGACGGATGGCACCCCTTCCGGCCCGGCGTAAACTATCAGGCATTTCTGGTAACTAAGAAATAACACTATTTTCATACATCAAAACTGGATCTTATGCTTTTCAGCTTCAACAAAAAAAAGGAAAAAGTGCTTGAAAAAGGCGGCGTAACGGTTTGCGCGTCTATGAGAGACTTTAACAAAGAAGAATATTTCGTGAAAAAGGTAGAAGCCGCCGCAGCGGTACTAGGCAAATGGGGGCTGCCAAAAGAACTGATGGCCCAATAAAATGATCAATACGCAAATAGTTTAAAATCCTTCTTAAAGAAGGATTTTTTTTTGCCCTACCTGGAAAAATGGTATCCCCAGTACAGCGCAATAGCCAGCAATATCACCACCAGGGCCACAATACCGATAAACAGGTAAAAGTCCTGTTTACGGCGGCTATGATTTTTCCTGCGCAGCTTCTTCAGCACGTTCCATTTGGCTTCCCGCAGCCAGCCGGGTATCTGTTCTTTTTGTGCAATAGCCTGTAAACCTTCTACCGCTTCGCTGCAAAGATCGCAGTCCTGCAGGTGCATTTCCACACGGTGGCGCTCGGCGGCACTGAGCTTGCCTTCTACGTAGGCCAGCAGTTGCTCCTGCGTGGGACATGTGGTTTCGGTGAAGATGTCGGCAAAATGATCGTTCATAATTATGCTCCGCTAATGCAAGTTAGCGCTTATTTTTACTATACTTCTCCAATAATAGTTTCAGGTTGCGTTTCCCGTTCTGGATGTAACTTTTTACCTGCAGCAGGCTGTACCCCGTCTGGTCCGCAATTTCCTGGTAGCTTTTCTTTTCCAGGTAGAAGAGGCGTACGCAGGTGCGCTGTTCTTCGTTCAGCAGCTCCATGGCCGCCTGCATGTTTTCCAGCAGCAGGTCTTTCTGCATATGCCCGGAGTGGTCTTCTATTTCCGCTGCGCCCGGCATATGGCTTTCCTTCAGCTCAACGTCCTTATGATGCCGCAATTGCATCAGGCAATGGTTGCGTGCCACCTGGTAGATCCAGGCCTTGAAATACACCACATCGTGCCGGTGAATGTCAGACAGCACCTTCAGGAAGATCTGCTGCACACTGTCTCTCGCGTCTTCTTCATTTTTCAGGTACTTCATGCATAAACCCAGCAGCAGGATGGCATAACGGTCGAAAAGCATGCCTATCCAGTTGCTGTTGCCGTCTGTTCTGTACCGTTGCAGCAGCTCCTGGTCTGTCAGTTGTTGTTCGCTGGGATGATTCACAGTGTAAAGATAGCGTTCCCTGTAAAGATGCGCGCCGGAACAAATTCCATAAACTTTTTTATTGCCGTATGGCCGGCGCCGTTAGTTCTTGTTATCAAGTTCCGCCTGGGCCTGTGATTTGAGGTTGCCATCCATTTTTACCACATCTTTAAACAGCCGGCGGGCCTTGCCGTTCTGGCCTTTGTTGCGGTACAGGATGGCCAGCTGGTATTTCACGCGCTCTTCATAACGGTTGTTGCCGGAGAGTTTTTTGAGCTGGTTAATAGCGCCGTTCACGTCTCCCTGCTGTTTCAGCTGCATGGCTACACGGTACATGGCCTCTTCTCCGCTAACAGGGGGCGGGGTGGCTTTGGGTGTTTCTTCTTCCGTTTTTTCCACGGTTTCTTTGGGGGGCGCTTTTTCTTCTTTGTCTTGCTGTATGGGCGTGGTGTTCACTGCCAGTTTCTCTACCCTGGGCTTGGGCGTATCTTTGGCCACGGGGGGCTGCGGGGCTTTCAGCGCCACGCGGGAGCTGGAGTCCGGAACGGATTTGCGCACCGTATCTTTAGCCGTTTTTTTCTTCAGCAGGGCGGAGTCCTTAGCGCTGAGCGCGGCCACCCTGCGTTGCAGGCTATCCCGGTTGCCGTAGTGGGTCTGTATAACAGGAGCGGGCTTTTTTTCTTCCGGCGGCGCCGCTGTAATGGCCGCGGCTGGCTGGGCAGCAGGCGGTATCACCAGTGTTTCCGCGGCCCTGGCCGGCAATAGCGGGAAGGCGGGGCGGTTCTTGAGGTGCTGTTGCAGCAGGAACACGCTGCCGCCGCCAATAACAATGAACATGATCACCCAGAAATAGGAGAGCAGGCTTTCCCGGCTCATTACCTGACGGGGAGGCCTTATTTGCTGTTTCTGCTGTTTCGGAGGGGGGGCGTATTCCCGTTGTATGAACAGGCTGAGCTGCTGGCTGAGCCGTTCGTACGGTTCGTGGTTTTTCGGGTTTTCCAGCCCCATCAGGGCATGATGGCAAAGGTCGCAATCTACCATATGCTGCTCCACCAGGTGCTTTTCCACAGCGGTCATCTGTCCGCGCTGGTACCGCAGCAGCTGGTCCCTGTTCATGCAGCGCACAGGGGTAAATATCTTCAGGATGCGTTCCTGCCTGGGTGTTTGATTGTTCATAAATGCTGGTCCATCAAATGAGCAGCTAGTTTTTTCCGTATCTGCCTGAGGTGATTCCTGACCTTGTCTGTTGTTGTATGTTGTGCTTTGGCCAGCTCCTGGAGGGACTGGTGTTCGAGATAGAAGCGGGTTACCAGTTGGCGTTCTTCCGGCTGGAGGGTGTTCAGGCCCTCTTCCAGCCGGCTGGCAATGGTATCTTTTTCAATCGGGTTGTTACCGGCAAGGTCTACCCGGTTCTCCAGCCGCTGAATGGCTGTAGGGGAGGATGGCGGGTAAGGCAGCGGGCTTTTGCTCCCTCCGTGGAAGTAATACTGCACCATCTCGTAAATAGTATCGCTTACTTTGCCGTAAGAAGACTGAAGGCGGGTGAACAGCTGGCGGGTTAATGCGGGAAATGCTTCTTCTGCCGATTTCTCCGGGCCCAGCCTGGGCAGGCTGGTGGCTACCAGCAAATGGCTGTAGCGGTCCAGCAACACGCCGGCCGCCTCGCGGTCTTGCAACTTCCTGATCCGCAGCAACAGCTCTTTATCATTCAGGTTATTTAACAGAAGGTGCATAGCTTATTATATTTATATTTACGCATTTTCTTGTCAAAAGTTCACCAGCACGTCATATTATTTAAACAATTAACATGCCATTTGCGATTACCATAGTGCCTGTGATGCCTATGCGGGCAGAACCCTCCCACAAAAGCGAGATCATTTCCCAGGCGCTTTTCGGGGAATGTGTTGAAACAGAGACCGTTAATGCCGAGGGCTGGGTAAAGGTACGGTTGCAGGCAGACGGGTACGAAGGATGGGTGACCTATTCTCACCTGGCAATCATTACGTTAGAGGAATTTGATGCCCCGCCTACGCATATTGCCGCGGAATGGGCTTCCGTGGTCCATATCAACGGCCGCCCCATGCATATCCCTTACAGCTGCCTGCTGAAGCTCGGAAACCCGCAATGGGGCAACTACCTGGTGGAGCCGGTGGCCGGTATTACCCCCTGGCAGGCCCCTGTTGCGCCTGAGGCGGCCTGGAGCGGTATAGCCCATAACTTTCTGAATACGGCCTATTTATGGGGCGGAAAAAGCGTTTTCGGGGTGGATTGCTCCGGGTTTACCCAATCCGTGTATAAAATGCTCGGTATCCCGCTGCTGCGGGATGCTTACCAGCAGGCCACACAGGGGGCGGACGTGGGACTGCTGCAGGAAGCACGGCCCGGAGACCTGGCTTTCTTTGACAATGAAGCGGGCAGGATCACCCACGTGGGCCTGCTGCTCAGCGATCATGAGATCATCCACGCCGCCGGCAGGGTGCGGATAGACCCTATTGACCATCAGGGTATCGTGAATGCGGATACCGGGTTAAGAACGCACCAGTTGCGGCTGATCAAAAGATTGTTTGCATAACTGATACTATTTTACCATTATACTTTGACCGAACCTCAAGCGAACGAGAAGCGAAGGAGAAGCGAACGAGAAGCGAAGGAAAGATGGGGTAAACGGATGTGAAAATACTATCTGAAACAGAAAGGGGCCGGCCCCCGGCCAGCCCCTTTGCTTATCTGTAAAAAATTTCTTATTGTTTGTTACCGAACGTGGTATCGTACAATTTGAACGCCTCCAGGATGATCTGTTCGGCCTTCTCCTTGTTCTGGAACTCTTCCACCTTTACGGTCTTGTTTTCCAGCTTTTTGTACTCTTCAAAGAAGTGGCGCATTTCTTCAATGAAATGCGGGGGCAGCTCGGATATGTCGTTAATGTGGTTAATGCTCATATCGTGCGCGGCTACGGCAATAATTTTATCGTCCGCTTCCCCGCCGTCTATCATCTGCATGACGCCGATCACCTTGGCGTCCATGATGCACAGGGGTACGCAATCTATCTGGGAGAGGATGAGAATGTCCAGCGGGTCATTGTCATCGCAATAAGTTTTAGGAATGAACCCGTAGTTGGCCGGGTAGTATACGGAGGAATACAGTACACGGTCCAGTTTCAGCAATCCACTTTCCTTGTCCAGTTCATATTTGGCGCGGGAGCCTTTGGGTATTTCAATAATACCGGTTACTACATGGGGTGCATTATCGCCAGGGCTCACATTGTGCCAGGGATTCGTTGTCATCATTCAATGCTTCATTTAAAAGTATACAATCTCGTGCAGCGGATAGCCGTGGGCCGCGGTAAATTTTTGATCAGGAATGCGGCAGCCGGTTTGCTGACGGCGCAAAATTAAGGAACAAACCCCGGAATTGCTATAAAAAATGTAAAAGGACCTGTGGTTTTTAGTGTTTTATGCGGGAAAGGAATATCATTTGGTGACAGCAGAATCCGTAGCCGGCGGGGTCATGTTCATGTCCATGGTTCCGGGCGCTACATAGGTAGGAAGGATGCTTTCAAGCGTGAGGGATATTTTCCATTGACCGCTTTCTTTGACCAGCTGCAGGGTTTCCTGCTGGCTGGCGGAAGAATTGAGGATGGTTACCGTGGCTTTGTCCCCTTCTTCTTTATGGTCCACTACTTCAAGCTGGGCATTCTTGATCTTCTCTCTTTCGTTCTCGTTGCGTTTACCGTCAAAAATGGAGTAGAGCAGTATTACCTGTTGTGATTCCTTGGTAGCGTATTCCTTTGCACGTTCAAAATTCGATTCCTGGATGGCGTGCATGAATTGAAGGGCCACTTCCTGCGGTTCAGGCCGCTTTTTGCAGCTGCTGAAAATAATAGCCCCCGACACGCACACCATATATACAATTCGCCTGTAATAGCTCATGTGGTTGATAGGTTAAAGTTATAATGTCATTGTCAAAATTAGCAGGAATCGCTCAATTGCACAACTTACAACAACCGCTGTTAATATACTGTTAATTGTGATCTTCCTTATTTGCGTCGTAAGCCCTGATGATGGCCTTTACCAGGCGGTGGCGCACTACATCTTCCTCATCCAGTTCCAGGTAGCCGATGCCCTCAATATTCTTCAAAATACGGGTGGCTTTCCCCAGCCCGCTTTTCTGGTTCTTGGGCAGGTCTATCTGCGTCAGGTCTCCCGTAATAATGGCTTTGGCGTTGGCGCCAATACGGGTCAGGAACATCTTCATCTGGAGATCTGTGGAGTTCTGCGCTTCATCCAGCAGAATAAAGGCATTGTCCAGCGTACGGCCGCGCATATAAGCCAGGGGGGCTATCTCGATGATCCTGTTGGTCATGAAATAGCTGAGCTTGTCAGCGGGGATCATATCGTCCAGCGCATCATAGAGGGGGCGCAGGTAAGGGTCGATCTTTTCTTTCAGGTCTCCCGGCAAAAAACCCAGGCTTTCACCTGCTTCTACCGCGGGGCGGGTCAGAATGATCTTTCTTACGGCCTTGTTTTTGAGCGCCCTTACTGCCAATGCCACGGCGGTATAGGTTTTACCGGTACCGGCGGGGCCTATGGCAAATACAATGTCGTTCTTGTCTGCCAGGGCTACCATTTTTTTCTGGTTGGCCGTTTTGGCGCGTACCGTACGGCCGTTGGGCCCAAATACCAGCACTTCATTGGGGTTCCGGTCTTTGAAATGGTCAATGCCGGTCCCTTCTTCATCTCCCAGTATCTGCTCAAAGTAGTTTTCGCTGAGGTGCCCGTTCCTTTCCAGGTAACTGACAATCTGCCCTATCTTCTCCCGGGCCGTGGCCACTTCTTCCGGGGCGCCGGAGAGTTTGATCTGTGTGCCCCGGCTGAGGATCTTTAACAATGGGAACTTCTTTTTCAACAAGTCCAGCTTTCCGTTGTTGACCCCAAAAAACTCGATGGGGTTTACATTATCAAGGTTAATGATAGATTCTGTCAAGTGCGGTTCAATTTAAGTTTCTGCATTATCGGACCTGAACATTGTTAAACCGGGCCCGGAGGCCCGGTGAAAAGATGTGACTAGATCCGGTATCCGTTCTGTTTGAACGCTTCTACGCGTTCCGCGATCTTTTTGTCGCCAAGGGCTAATATGCGTGCGGCCAGTACTGCTGCATTCCTGGCGCCGGCCTTTCCTACTGCCAGGGTGCCAACAGGCAGGCCGGCGGGCATTTGTACAATTGAATAAAGGGCGTCTATACCGCCGGGCAATCCTCCATCCAGGGGAACGCCCAGTACGGGAAGGGAAGTATATGCGGATACAACACCCGGCAGGGCTGCCGCCATGCCTGCTGCTGCAATAATCACACCATAACCCTGCGGTTGCGCATTGATCACCAGTTCCCGCACTTTGTCAGGGTTACGGTGAGCAGATGCCACCACCAGCTCGCTTTCTATACCAAAAAACTGTAAAAAATTCTGAGATTCCTGCATCACCGGTTTGTCACTCTCGGAGCCCATGATTATTAATACTTTCATCCTGTTGCTTGATTTTTAATTTGCTATAATTTAACGTAAAAAGTTGTCTGTTTGTTTTCCGCTTCAAAGATATTTAAAGTAGGCACGCTCCCCAAGAATACCTATGTGAATTTTTTGAAATCACTGTATTCGCTTGCTGATAGCATGAATTTGTATAATATAATTGTTACATTTGGCCTCATTCCAAGTGCCTATGCCAAATTGAAGTGCTCCATGAACAATGCCCTGCTGCGCCAGGTAGTGGAGGCCTTGCCTGACCCTGCGGCCGTTTTTGACCGGCAGTTACAGCTGATAGCCGTCAACCGTGCCTTTGCGGAAGAGAACCGTAAACTCCTGGGCTTTGAACTGACGGGGGGAGACAGCCTGCAAAAGATCTGTGATGCCTGTCCCCACCTGGCCGAACTATTGCTGAATAAATGGCGGCGCGCCCTGGAGGGTGAGCGTTTCAATACCGTATTGGCTTTTGGCGACCCGCCCCGGCATTACCAGACCAGTTTCAGCCCCCTTTGCGCCGGGAACGGCCAGGCAGACATGGTGATGATGGTGGCCCGCAACGTACAGCAGGAGGTAGAGGCCCGGGAAAACGAGCTGTTCTTCCGCAGCGTGCTGGAAAACCTGCCCGTAGGCCTGCATGAACTGACGGCGGAGGGCTGGCACCGCAATATGAACGGCGCCCTGCGGCGCATGCTGGGGGCCGACCACCCGGCCGCGAAAAATGAGCCCTACAACATATTTGCAGACCCCATCAACGCCCGCAACGGCCTCAACAGCCTGCTGGTGGAGGTGAAGGAGCTGAAAGCGCCTGTTAAAAGGGAAATGTACCTGCACTATGTGGAAGAAGTGCATGACAATGTGACCCGCATCCGCCCCATGTACTACGAAACCACCGGTTTTCCCGTACTGGACGCCCAGGGCAACATCACCTGCCTCTTCCTCATCCTCAACGAGATCACAGAAAAGAAACTGGCCCAGCTCAGCCTGGAAAAAAGCGAACGCCTGCTGCAGACCATTGTGGAGCACCTGCCCGTGGGCTACATCCAGTTCGACAATTTTGGCTTCATCCGCCGGGTGAACCAGACGCAGCGGCGGTTTTTCACCTGGCAGGAGCCGGAAGGCCCGGCCAGCACAGCCCTTCACCACGATCCTTTTTCCAAACTGTTCGAACTGGACCGCCTCTTTGCCCAGGTGCTGCAGAACGGCAAAATGGTACGGCTGGAGAAAAAGCTGGATTACCTGCCCGGCCAGCCCGGCACGGGTATGGAGGGGGAAGTGTTCCTGGACCTCACCATGTTCCCTGTAGAAGACCCGGTAGACAAAGACCGTATTGTAGTGGCCCTGGTGAACGATATCACGGAAAAGAAGCGGCAGGAGCTGGAAAACAACAAAACTCACGAGTTCCTGACCCAAACGGGGGAACTGGGCAAAATAGGGGGCTGGGAAGTAGACATGCAAACCCGCACCATGCGGTGGAGCGCGCAAACCTACAAGATACACGAGCTGCCGCCCTACGCCGCCATGACCATGGAAAAGGCCCTGTCTTTCTTCACCGTTGAGTCCCGCGCCAAAATAGAACAGGCGTTCAAGGCCTGTATGGAAAGGGGCAAGGCCTTTGACCTGCAGGTAACCATCCACACCGCCCGCAACAACATTTTGCAGGCCCGCACCATCGGCAAACCGGAATACCGCAACGGGCGCATCATCCGCATTTACGGGGTGATACAGGACATCACTGAACAATACAAGATCAAACACCAGCTCACCCGCAATACCGAGCTGATGCGGCTGTTCTTTGACACCATAGACATGGGCTATGCCGTAATGGACAAGGAGGGCAAGGTGAACTTCATCAACCGCAAGGCGCAGGAGATCGTAGACCACGGCACCGTGATCGGCAAAAACATTTTCGAAGTATTTCCCATGCTGGTGGGCTCTACCTTTCATGCCCGGGTACAGCAATGCATGGAGCTGCAGGCGCCGGTGTCTTTCTCCAACTACCTGCCGGTGCCGGACAAATGGTACGAGTTCCTGCTGGCGCCCATGCAGGATGGCAACATCTCCATCTTCACCCGTAACATTACAGACAGCAAAAAAATGCAGCGGGAGCTGCGCAAGGCCAACGAGCAACTGTCTTCCCTCAACAAATACCTGGTGAACCAAAACAAGCAGCTGGAAGACTTTGCCCACATCACCTCCCACAACCTGCGCGCGCCCATTGCCAATATGAAAGCGCTGATGCAGATCATGAGCGAAACAGACGGGGAAGAGGAAAAAGAACTGTACTACAATATGTTCCAGGAGGTGATCCGCAACATAGACGAAACCCTGAATGACCTGATAGAAGTAGTGCAGATCCGGAAAGACCTGAACGTGGAAAAGGAACGGCTGGCCTTTGCAGACCGGCTGCAGAAGGTGAAAGACATCCTGCTGGTGGACATTGAGACCAGCGGCATCCGCATCACCACAGACTTTACGGAGGCGCCGCATATTGAGTACCCGCGTATATACCTGGACAGTATCTTGCAGAACCTGCTCACCAACGCCATCAAGTACCGCTCCCCGGAACGCCGGCCGGCCTTGCATTTCCAGACCCGGGTAGAAGATGGCGGCATTGTGCTCACGGCGGAAGACAACGGGCATGGCATAGACATGGAGCGCTACGGGGGCAAATTGTTCGGGTTCAGGAAAACGTTCCATAAAAACAAAGATGCAAAAGGAATAGGGCTGTTCATCACCAAAAGCCAGATAGAAGCAATGGGTGGCAGTATCACGGCAGAGAGCAGCCTGGGCAAAGGAACCAAATTTATCATTACCTTCAGACCCGAATAGTAATCTATGAAGCCGTTAAAATCGATCTTTATAGTAGATGATGACCCCATTCACCAGCAGATCACCGAGATCATGCTGCACAGATTGAGCATCTCTGAAGCTGTCAGCCGTTTTTCAGACGCGCAAGACGCACTGGACCACATCCGCGCCAACATGCATGACGCGCGGGCTATGCCGGACATCATTCTGCTGGACCTCAACATGCCCGTTATGGACGGGTGGGAGTTCCTGGAAGCATTTGATGCGGTGCGCAGCACCCTTCCCAGTAAAATAAAAGTGTACGTGCTGACTTCCTCTATTGACGAGAAAGACCGGGAACGGGTGTCTCGCTTCACGTTTGTGGAAGGTTACCTCACCAAACCCCTGAGCAAGGAAATTATTTTGCAGCTGGCGCAGTAACCGCGTGCCTGAGCGCGCTGATGGTGGCAACGGGATCTTTGGAGCCGAATACCGTGCTGCCCGCCACCAGTATGTCCGCACCCGCGGCTACAATGGCGGCGGCGTTCTGCAGGGTTACGCCCCCGTCTATTTCGATCAGCGCAACGGAGCCGCTGGCCGTGATCATTTCTTTTACCTGCCTGATCTTTGTATAGGTGTGCTCAATATAGTGCTGCCCGCCGAAGCCGGGGTTTACGCTCATCAGCAGCACCACATCTATATCCCGGATAATATCTTCCAACTGGTTCACCGGGGTGTGCGGGTTAACGGCTACTCCGGCTTTCATGCCCAGCGCCTTGATCTGCTGGATGTTGCGGTGCAGGTGGCGGCAGGCCTCTATGTGTACGGACAGCACCTGGGCGCCGGCCTTGGCAAAGGCCTCCGCATATTTTTCAGGCTCTTCTATCATCAGGTGTACGTCACATACCTTTTTGCATATTTTGGATACCTGTGCTATCACGGGCAGGCCAAAGCTGATGTTGGGCACAAAGCGGCCGTCCATCACGTCCAGGTGGAGCCAGGCGGCCTCACTCCGGTTGATCATGTTCACTTCCTGCTCCAGTTGCAGAAAATTGGCGGCCAGCAGAGACGGTGCAATAATGGGTGTTGTCTTTTCCAAGGGCTGATGATTTATGCTGTATGCAAACCTACTGAAAATTGTTGGCCACTGCGGAATCCAGCAGGGCTTTTGCAGCAGGGAACTGTTTACGGAACGAAAGGGCTTTGGTAAGATCGTCCATGCCCGCCGGCCGGTTGCCCAGTTTCAGCAGGGCCTTGCCACGGTGGTAAAAAGCGTCTGCGTCCGTAGGGTCTGCTTTGGCGGCCAGGTTAAAGAAGTTGAGCGCGGCCGCGGTGTTACCGCTGGTTTCTTCGGCTTGCCCCATGGCAATGTAAGCGGGGCTGAAAGCGGGGTTTACCTGTATGGCCCGCTGGTATTGCGCCGCGGCTTTCTGCCAGCGGCCCAGTTGCTCCTGGCTGCGGCCCGCGCCGTACAGGGCCTCGGCAGACGTGGAGTCTATGGTATAGGCCAGCTCGTAGTAGGGCAGGGCCTCCCTGGCGGCGCCGCGCTGCAGCAGCAGGTCTGCCGCCATCATCACCGCTTCATACTCACTGGCGGCGCCTTTCAGGGCAATGGCCGCCGAAAGGTGCCGGATGGTGGTAGTGGTGTCTGCCCGGAAAATGGCCACCAGCGCCCTGATGTAATGCGCACGGTATGCCTGTGCGGTGTCTTGCGCCAGTATGGCGGCCACACTGTCTGCCGCGGCATATTCCCCGTGTTCCGCCAGGGCATTGGCCAGGTACACCCGCAGCTCCGGGTCGCCCGGCCGCACGGCCAGGTCTGCCCGTATATTGCGGATGGCGGTGGCCAGGGAATCTGTATCCGCCACCGTATTTTTTTGCTCCTGCCCGGATGGCTGGCAGGCAACAAAAAATACCAAAACGATCAAAACGTATTTCATTACCCGCAAACATATGGAAGAAATACGGCATAACAAAAATGCCGGCGTCAGTCCGTTTTCATGAGCCAGGCCTTCATCTGCGCATAGTCCGCGTCCATTTTCACCGCCTGTTTTTGCTGGCTGAACAGGGCCTGCACGCGCTCAGGGATGCTGACCTTGCCGGCCAGGCTGGCGGGCATGGTGTTGGTGAACTTCACGGGGTGCGCTGTTTCCAGGAAAATGCCGGTGTAGTTGGGATGTTGCTGCATGTATTTTTTCAGCCCCAGGTACCCCACGGCACCATGCGGTTCCAGCAGGTACTGGCGCTCTTCGAACACCTTTTCCATGGCGGCCACGGTGTCCGCGTCTGTAAAGGAGTAGGCGGTGAGGCTGGCTTTCAGCGCCCTTTCATTTTGCGCAAAAAGCTGCAGGATGCGTACAAAGTTGCTGGGGTCCGCCACATCCATAGCGTTGGAAAGGGTGGGGATGGCGGCCAGCGGCTCGTATTGCCCGCTGGTGAAGAAGCGGGGCACCGTATCGTTCACGTTGGTGGAGGCCACAAAGTGTGTAATGGGCAGGCCCATGGCGGCGGCCATCATGCCGGAGCAGATGTTGCCGAAGTTGCCGCTGGGCACGGAGATCACCGTTTCTTTTTTGAACTGCTTCACCTTGCGGTATGCCATAAAGTAATAGAACATCTGCGGCAGCCAGCGGGCCACGTTGATGGAATTGGCGGAGGTAAGCGGGCGCACGGCCTGCAGCTCTTCGTCCAGGAAGGCGGTTTTCACCATGCGCTGGCAATCATCAAAGCTGCCGTTGATCTCCAGGGCGCGGATGTTGCGGCCCAGGGTGGTGAGCTGTTTTTCCTGCAGGTCGCTCACCTTGCCCGAAGGGTAGAGTATCACCACTTCCACGCCCGGTACATCATAGAAACCATGCGCCACGGCGCCGCCGGTATCTCCGGAGGTGGCTACCAGCACGGTTACCGGCTGGCTGCTGCCACGGCGGAAATAACCCAGGCAACCTGCCATAAAGCGCGCGCCTACGTCTTTGAACGCCAGGGTAGGGCCGTGAAATAACTCCAGGGCATATACGTTTTCCTCCACTTCGCGCAGGGGGAAGGGGAACGAAAGGGTTTCCCGGATGATCTGTTTCAGGTGATGTTCCGGTATATCTTCTCCCACAAAAGGTTCAATGGCCTTGAAGGCAATGTAAAGCGGGTCATATTCTTCCAGCCGGTCTATAAAGTTCGCTTTCCCCAGTTTCGGTATCTCGGCCGGGAAGTACAGGCCTTTGTCTGGCGCAAGCCCGCGCACCACGGCCTCACGGAACGAAACACGGTGCTGATGGTTCTGTAAGCTGTAATACTGCATGTTCTATATTTCTTTTACGCCGGAAGTGCTGATCCGGGACACATAAATTTTATAATCCACACCCAGGGGCGCGTAAATTTCTTCCATCATGGCCGCTACGGCGCGGGCATTGTTTTCCCCTTTGCTGAGCATGAACACGGAAGGCCCGCTGCCGGAAATACCGCCGCCCAGGGCGCCGGCGTCTTTGCAGCGCAGCTTCAGGTCATAGAACGCGGGAATGAGTATGGCGCGTATGGGCTCTACGATCACATCTTCCAGGGAGCGGCTGATGAGGGCATAGTCTTCCCGGTACAGGCCGGCTACCAGCGCGCCTACGTTGCCCCACTGGCGGATGGCGTCTTTGAGCAATACCTGCTGTTTGAGAATGCCGCGGGCGTCAGATGTTTTTACTTCTATCTGTGGATGTATAACGGTTACCCAGAGGTCTTCCGGCGTATGCAGGCGTACCACGTCCAGCGGCTGATAGCTGCGCACCAGCGTAAAGCCGCCCATAATGGCCGGCGCTACATTGTCCGCATGCGGGGTGCCGCAGGCCAGGCGTTCCCCTTCCATGGCAAAGCGTACCAGGGCCTCGGGAGAAAAGTGGTTGTTCAGCAATATGTTGGCGCCGGCTACCGCCCCGGCCGCGCTGGCCGCGCTGGAGCCGATGCCGCTGCCGGGCTGTATCAGCTTGCGGATAAACACTTCCAGGCCCAACTCCGGCTGCCCGTATTCCTGCAGCAATGCCTGCAAGGCCACGCCGGCCACGTTCTGGGAGGCCTCCAGCGGAAGGTCCGCGCCTTCTATGCCGGTAATGCGCACGCCGGGCGTTTCGCTGCGGCGTATCTCCATTTCATCTCCCGTGCTTTCCAGCGCCAGGCCTATGATGTCAAAGCCGCAGGCAACGTTGGCCACAGTGGCGGGGGCAAATACCTTAACGGATTGTTTGTTCTGTTGGCTCATATAATTTTTATCGAACGGTTCTGATAATGTCTGCAAATATGCCGGAGGCGGTTACGTCCGCACCGGCGCCAGCGCCTTTTACGATGAGCGGCTGGGCGGAGTAGCGGTGGGTGGTGAAAAGCACAATGTTGTCTTTCCCTTCCAGCTGGTAGAAAGGGTGCTGCGGGCCAACGGACTGCAGCCCTACGGATGCCTCCCCGTTATGGTACCGCGCTACGAATTTCAGTCGCTCTCCCTTGTCCGCGGCCGCTTTCAGCAGTTTGCCGAAATGCGCGGCATGCACGTCCAACTGCTCATAAAAGGCGGGTACATCTTTGGCGTGAAGGGCTTCATCCGGCAGGAAGGAGTGGTTCACGATATCTTCCATTTCCAGCTCCGCGCCGCTTTCCCGGGCCAGGATGAGTATTTTGCGCATCACGTCTTTGCCGCTGAGGTCTATGCGCGGGTCCGGTTCGGTGTAGCCCTCATCTTGCGCGGCTTTCACTACTTCGCGGAAGCTGGCGCCGTTCACAAAGTTGTTGAACACGAAGTTGAGGCTGCCGCTCAGCACGGCTTCTATGGTCTGCACCTTGTCCCCGCTGCGCACCAGGTCGTTCAGCGTGTTGATCACCGGCAGGCCGGCGCCCACGTTGGTCTCAAAAAGGAAAGAGGCATTGAACTTGCGGGCCAGGTCTTTCAGCTTTTTATAATTGGCGTATTCGGAAGAGCAGGCTATTTTATTGCAGGTCACTACGGAAATGCCATGCTGCAGAAAGGTGCTGTACACGTCTGCCACGTTTTCGCTGGCGGTATTGTCTACAAACACGCTGTTGCGCAGGTTCATGCTCTGCACGCGCTGCATGAACTGTTCAAGGTCCATTTCATGGCCGGCTTCCAGCTCTTCTTTCCATTTACCCAGCTGGATGCCGCTTTCGGAAAAGCGCATTTTGCGGCTGTTGGCCAGCGCTATTACACGCACCTGCAGCCCCAGTTCCTTTTGCAGGTAGGATTGCTGCAGCTGGAGCTGTTCCAGCAGCTTGCCGCCCACATTGCCGGTACCGGCCACAAATACGTTCACCTGCCGGGTTTCCGATTCAAAGAAGGCTTCGTGTATCACGTTGAGCGCCTTGCGCACATCGCTCTTGCCTATTACGGCGGAGATGTTCTTTTCGGTAGAGCCCTGGGCAATGGCGCGCACGTTGATGGCGTTGCGGCCCAGCGCGCCGAAGAGCTTGCCGCTCATGCCGTGATGGTTTTTCATATTGTCTCCCACTACGGCCACAATGGCCAGGTCTTTTTCGACAATGAGGGGCTCAATGCGCTTGTCGTGTATTTCCTGCACAAACTCGCTGTCTATGCCTATCTTGGCTTTCAGCATGTCATCTTCATGCACGCCTACGGTAATGGAGTGTTCGGAAGAGCTTTGGGTGATGAGTATCACGTTCACCTTTTCGCGCAGCAGCGCGTCAAAGAGCCGTTTGGAAAAGCCGGGGATGCCCACCATGCCGCTGCCTTCCAGGGTGAGCAGCGCTATTTTCTGGATGCCGGAGATGCCGGTAACGGGATAGGCTTTTTCCCCGTTGTCCTGTATCAGGGTGCCGTAGTCGTCCGCGGCAAAAGTGTTCTTGATCCAGATAGGGATACGGCGGTTCATGACAGGTTGTATGGTGGGCGGATAAATTACTTTGGCGCCGAAGTGGGAAAGCTCCATGGCCTCTTCATAAGAGATCTGCGGAATGGGGATGGCCTGCGGCACCAGGCGCGGGTCTGCCGTCATCATGCCGCTTACGTCCGTCCATATTTCCAGTACGCTGGCGTCCATGGCCGCGGCCACAATGGCGGCGGTGTAATCGGAGCCGCCGCGGCCCAGGGTGGTGGTCTCCTTGCCGGCGGAGGCGGCTATGAAGCCCGGCAGCACTACTATGTGCGCGTTCTGGTGCTGAAAAAAACCGGTGATCTGGTGGTCTGTGGTTTCAAAGTCTACCAGCGCATGGCCAAACTGCGCGTCTGTGGCAATCAGCTCCCGGCTGTCTTTCCAGGCGGCGGAAAGCTTCATCTGCTTCAGCTTTTCAGCTACCATCCAGGAGGAGAGCAGTTCTCCAAAGCTCATGATCTTGTCCAGCGACCGTTTGCTGAGCTCGCCTACCTGGAAAATACCGTCACACAGGGACTCCAATTGATTAAGCTGTTTTTTTACCTGGCTGAGCAGGCTGCTTTGCATGGTAATGGGGAACAGGCCGCGGATGGTGTCCAGGTGCCTGTCCTCGATTTCCTGTAACAGGCTTTTGTATTGCTCCTGCTGCAGGCCGGCCAGCTGCCCGCATTGGATCAGTTTGTCCGTAGTGCCGCTCATGGCAGATACAACCAGTACCAGTGTGCTTTTCCGTTTATATTGCGCTACAATGTTGCAGACCTGCTCTATAGCCTGGGTACTGCCAACGGAAGTACCCCCGAATTTTAAAACTTGCATGAAAAGAAAATATTGGATCAGAAATAAGGCAACCTTTTGCCTAAGTGTACCAGTTTACCTGGCCGGTGGACGATATGAGAAAATTAACCCCGCGATGGGGTTGTAATGGTTGTGGTGGTAATAATAGTGCTGAACGCTCCAGTGGAGAGGGAAGCATTACGGGTAATATGTGGATGGTGGATACGCACTATTGATTTTATGACTTTTACGTTACAAAGGTGTAACATTTAAAGTGAAAATGCAATGGGGGAGGGAAAAAATTAGAAAATATCAAAAAAGGGACGATGCTTGTCAGCACTACGTCTACGCCTATATTACTGTCTCCGGCCGGGCAGAGGAGGGGTGTATTATGACAATTTGATGACTAATCTTGTGGTGGGAAGATATTTGCTGCAGGAGCGGGCCGCTTCAAAGTCTACAGGGTCTTCCGCGCTGCTGAACGGACCTTGTACCAGGAACGCGGACAGTAACATATAGCTCATGTAGATACCCGCCTGCAGCAAATAACTGAGAAAAAAATCTTTTCTCCCATTCCAGAAAATAACCATACTTTTAACGCAGGTTTACAACATGCATTCCTCGCTGATATATAAGAACCAGAGCAACTATTGCTTCCTCATGGCTACCCTGGCCATGGATTCGGCGTTATAACCCCTTCCGCGCTTCCCGTTTATAACAATCTTGTTACCGCTTCACTGCATCTATTTCCGCAGTTAATTGTTGTATTCAAAAAGTCATTATGCCACATTACCATACGCTCGGGCAGGTCCCGCACAAGCGGCACACACAGTTCCGCAAGCCGGACGGCGGGCTGTATTCGGAGCAACTGTTTTCCACGGAGGGTTTTTCTTCCCACTATTCGTTACTGTATCACTGCCACCCGCCCACGGAAATTGTGAAAGTAGGGGAGCCTTACGTGGTAACGCCTGCGGTAGCGGAAGAAAAAATGCTGAAACACCGCAGTTTCCAGGGTTTTAACCTGCAGCCGGAAGCAGACTACCTGCAAAGCCGCAAACCTGTACTGGTGAACAGCGATTGCCATATTTCCCTGGCGGCGCCGCAACAGGGTAACAAGGATTATTTTTACAAGAACGCGGATGCGGATGAGCTGCTGTTCATGCACGAAGGCAGCGGCGTGCTGCGCACCCAATACGGCCAGATCACGTTCGGCTACGGTGATTACCTCGTTATTCCACGCGGCACCATTTACCAGCTGGAGTTTTCCAATACGCAAAACCGCCTGTTCATTGTTGAGTCTTTCAGCCCGCTCCGCTTCCCGAAGCGTTACCTCAGCCAGTACGGCCAGCTGCTGGAAAACGCTCCCTTCTGCGAGCGGGACATCCGCCAGCCGCAGCACCTTCAAACCATCGATCAGGCGGGAGATTTTGTTATCCTTATCAAAAAGAAAGGCGTGATGTACCCCATCCATTACGGGCATCACCCGTTTGACGTGGTGGGCTGGGACGGCTGCGAATATCCCTTCGCACTGTCCATTCACGATTTTGAGCCTATCACCGGGCGGGTACACCAGCCGCCGCCGGTGCATCAGACCTTTGAAGGCCACAATTTTGTGGTGTGCTCTTTCTGCCCCCGCCTGTTTGACTATCACCCGCTGGCCGTGCCCGCGCCCTATAATCATAGTAATATAGACAGTGATGAAGTGCTGTATTATGTAGACGGTGACTTCATGAGCCGCAAGCATGTAACCCGCGGCATGATCACCCTGCACCCCGCCGGTATCCCGCATGGGCCGCACCCCGGCGCCGTTGAAAAAAGCCTGGGTGCAAAGGAAACAAAAGAGCTGGCTGTAATGGTAGACACCTTCCACCCGCTGCAGATCACCCGGCAGGCGCTTGATATTGAAGACAGGGAGTATGTGATGAGCTGGGCGGAATGACTACTTTAGCGCAAAAATTACAAGTATGGAATACAGACAATTAGGAGAAAGCAATTTGCAGTTATCAGCTATTACCTTCGGCGCATGGGCCATTGGCGGCTGGATGTGGGGCGGCACAGAACGGAAAGGCGCTACGGAGGCCATCCGCGCCTCCATAGACCAGGGCGTTACGTCTATTGACACGGCGCCTATTTACGGCCAGGGCACCAGTGAAGAAATTGTGGGCGAAGCCCTGAAAGGCATACCGCGCAGCAAGGTGCAGATACTCACCAAATTCGGCCTCACCTGGGAAGGCACCAAAGGCAAATTCAACGTCAAAAGCAAGAACAACAACAACGAAGACATTGATATTTACAAATACGCCGGCAAAGAAAGTGTCATAAAGGAATGTGAAGACAGCCTGCGCCGCCTGGGCACGGATTACATTGACCTGTACCAGATCCACTGGGCAGATGAGACCACGCCCATAGAAGAAACCTTTGAGGCGGTACTGCGCCTGCAGGAGCAGGGCAAGATACGGGCCGCGGGCGTTTGCAACTACAACGTGGAACAAATGGAACGGGCCAACAGCGTGGTGAAGCTGGCCTCCAACCAGGTGCCGTTCAGCATGGTGGAAAGAACTATTGAGCAGGAAGTAAAACCCTGGTGCATAGAGAACGGCAAGGGCATTCTGGCCTACAGCCCGCTGCAGCGTGGCATCCTCACGGGCAAGATCAAGCCGGGCCATGCCTTTGGCGAAGGAGACCACCGCCCCACCACCCGGTTCTACCAGCCTGACAATATTGCCCGCATCAACGCCTTCCTGGCGCTCATCAAACCGCTGGCGGAAAAAAAGAACGCTACGCTGGCGCAGCTGGTGATCCGCTGGACCATTGAGCGCCCGGGTATTACCGTAGCCCTGGTAGGCGCGCGCAATGCAGACCAGGCTGTACAGAACGCCAAAGCCATTGATGTAAAATTACTGCCGGAAGAAATAGACTTTATCAATAAGCATTTATACGCCTTGCAACTGGTGTAAACGCAAGAATTTTTCAAAAACCATCATTACCAAAACAATCTTTTTATGAACAGTGCAGTCGTAATTCCGAAGCCTGCGCAAAACCAGCAGGATTTTCTGCCGCTTAACGGTACAGACTACGTGGAGTTTTACGTAGGCAATGCCAAACAGGCGGCGCATTTCTACAAAACGGCCTTCGGCTTCCGGTCGCTGGCCTACGCCGGTCCCGAAACGGGGGTGAAAAACCGCGCCTCTTACGTACTGGTGCAAAACAAACTGCGTTTTGTGCTCACCAGTCCCCTGCATCCCGGCAACGATATTGCCCGCCATGTAGATGCGCATGGAGACGGCGTAAAGGTGCTGGCCATCTGGGTGGATGATGCCCGCCTGGCCTTTGAGGAAACGGTGAAAAGGGGTGCCCGGCCTTACCTGGAGCCGGTTACGGAGAAGGACGGGTTTGGCGAAGTGGTGCGCAGTGGTATCCATACCTACGGCGATACGGTACATATTTTTGTGGAAAGGAAAAATTACAAAGGCCCGTTCCTGCCCGGCTACCGGGAGTGGGAAACCAGTTATGCGCCCGCGGAAACCGGCTTGCAGTACGTAGACCATTGCGTAGGCAACGTAGGCTGGAACGAAATGAACACCTGGGTGGACTTCTACGCCAAAACCATGGGTTTCCACAACCTGGTGTCTTTTGACGATAAAGACATTTCCACCGAGTACTCCGCTCTCATGAGCAAGGTGATGAGCAACGGCAACGGCCGTATCAAATTCCCGATCAATGAGCCGGCTGAAGGAAAAAAGAAATCGCAGGTGGAAGAATACCTGGAATTTTACGGTGCGCCCGGCGTACAGCATGTAGCCATTGCCACCAACAATATTGTTGACACCGTGAGGGAACTGCAAAAAAGAGGCATTGAGTTCCTGACCGTACCGGATTCTTATTACCAGACCCTCCTGGAGCGGGTAGGAAAGATCGATGAAGACATTCAGCCCCTGCGGGAGCTGGGCATACTGGTAGACCGGGACGATGAGGGCTACCTCCTGCAGATCTTCACGAAACCGCTCCAAGACAGGCCCACGGTGTTTTTCGAGATCATCCAGCGTAAAGGCGCCAAATCTTTCGGAAAGGGCAACTTCAAGGCCCTGTTCGAGTCCATCGAAAGGGAACAGGCCCTGCGCGGCAACTTATAACCAACCGCTGACCGTTACCATAAAATCGAACCATTAAATGCTGCCGCCCGGGTTTCCGGGCGGTTTTTTAGTTTCGCAAATGGCCCGCTTTTTCAAAAAATTAGTACATTCGGCAGGAAATTTTCCCGGCACTGTTGAATAATTTTATTGATATATCTCTTAACAAGCGGCTCCGTATTATCTTTCTCCTGGTATTGAGCCTGTTTTCTACTGCCTCACCTATTTTGCCTGACAGTATCAGGCCCGGCAACCGCCCCATACTGGAATCTCTCGTATATGAAAATGACGGCCATGAGGTAGGCAAGACCGGTTTTGAAGTAACGGCCATGCGCAAGGCAAAGGCCATTGCCCGCAGGCTGCGGGAGCAAACGGCGGGCGGGGAAATATCACCCCTGGGCACGGCGCTGTACGCAGCGTGGCTGCGCCCTGAGAGTTACAGTTTTTTATACCGGCTGCACCTGTTTTGACCTGCTTTCATTCCCAACATGTCTTTTTTCTGCCGTTTGCAGGTGGAAAAGGAACAACTGACCCGAAAAGGGAGTATTTACTGACCAAAAAGAATGAAAGCGCATGAAATGCCCAAACTGTAATGAAACGCTCCTGATGACGCACAGGAACAACATTGAAATAGACTATTGCCCCAATTGTCGGGGCGTTTGGCTGGATAAAGGGGAACTGGACAAACTGCTGGAGCAGGAAGCCCGGCAGGGCGGTGACCGTAGTCAAGACCGTGACCGGAAGTATGACCAGCCGCGTTACGACGAACGCCATCACCAGCACCCGCGGAAAAAGAAAGGTTTCCTGGGAGATTTCTTTGACTTCGATTAATTCAGAACATAAAACACTAAAAACAAACCGATGGAATTTGTCATTCCTGATTTTGCAGATCCTTCCGTATGGATAAGCCTGCTCACGCTATGTTTCCTGGAAATAGTGCTGGGCATAGATAACATCATTTTTATTTCCATAGTGGCCGGCAAGCTGCCGGAAAACCAGCAGCGCAGGGCCCGTAATATAGGCCTCAGCCTGGCCATGATATTCAGGGTGGCCCTGCTGCTTTGCATTAACTGGATCATTGGGCTGAAAGACCCGGTGGTGAACTTCAAATGGCTGAACGGAACGGTCATCCCCCTTAGCTGGAAAGACATCATTCTGCTGGCGGGAGGGGTGTTCCTGATCGTTAAAAGCACGCTGGAAATACACCACAAGCTGCAGGAAGGCGGGGAGGAGCAGAAAAAAAGCGCCCGTGCCGCACACAGCCTTGGCGCCGTGCTTTTCCAGATAGTGCTGGTAGACGCCGTTTTTTCCTTTGACTCCATCCTGACGGCGGTTGGGCTGGTAGACGATGTGGTGGTAATGATCATTGCCGTGGTAGTGTCTATTGCGGTCATGATGCTGTTTGCAGGCCCGGTTACGCGCATCATCAACAAACAGCCCACCCTGCAGATGCTGGCGCTCACCTTCCTGGTGGTAATTGGCGTGGTGCTGATTGCCAGCGGCTTTCACCAGGAGATCAGCAAGAGCATTATTTACTCCTGCCTGGGCTTCTCGCTGATCGTGGAAATGCTGAACATACGGCTGAGAGGGAGGAAAGCGAAGAACATTACCTTGAATAATCAGGAGATGTAAGTTTCCCGGTGAGATGAAATAAAAACCGCCCGGAGCAACCGGGCGGTTTTTTTATGTGTGTTGCCCGGCAGCATAGCTGAAAGCCACAGGTGCCTTGCGCGTGTCAGGTTCCCGGTTGCTGGTACACCCGCACGTAGTCTACCAGCATCCGCGCCGGTATGTGCGCATCGGGTATTTCCTCCCCGTTTTGACCCAGTGCAAGGTTAAGCAGCAGGTAGAAGTTTTCCCGGAAGGGGTTGTTGCCCTGCCTGGCGTTAACGGTTTCCCGGAAATCAGCGCTGTTCAGTTCTTTCCCGTCTACGCTGATCACCATTTTATTTTCGTCCCATACCAGCACCCATTCATGGAAATCTTCCGCCCATTTTTGACCGCCCCAGGCGGCCACGGACCACTTGGATTCATCCCAGGCGGTGCCGGCACTGCCTTCCCAGGCAAAGTTGGCCAGCAGGTTGCCCCGGTAAAATTCCATGATGTCTACTTCGCCGCAGGCGGGCCAACGCATGCGCCCCGGGGCGGCGCCCAGCATCCAGAAGGCGGGCCACATGCCCTGGCGTACGTCTATTTTGGCGCGCATCACCACTTTACCGTACCGGAAGCTGAACTTACCTTTGGTAGTGAGGCTGGAAGAGGTGTATTCCGCGTACGCGCGGTTCCGCTTCCAGTCCTGGCTGCTGCTGTCATATTGCGGGTTCTGGTGTCTTTCTTTCCGGGCTTCTATGATGAGCAGGCCGTTTTCGCACCAGGCGTTATCCGGCTGGTACCATTGCGGCTCGCGGTTGCGCTCAAAACCATGCTCATACCCCCATTTGGACGGGTCCGGTCTGCCGTTGCTGTTGAACTCATCGCTCCATACCAGGGTATAGGCGGTGGTATCCGCGGGCGCGGCAGGCAGGCTGGCGGCCGCCAGCAATGAAAATAACGTCGGGAGAAAGGTCATAATTTACAAAATAGTAAAAATTAACAACTGTAACCACATTGTACAGCAGATACCCCAACAGCCGTTCCGTCACAATTTTTCTCGTTTTTTCTCCCTGCTTTACCTACTAAATTGTTAAATTTGACGTTAATATCTATGGATTTAAAGGAATTATTCGGTTATTTATTCATCCTTGCAGGGCTTTTTCAATTGCTGACTGCATACCTGATATTTGCCGGCCAGAAACATTACATTCTGCGCCTGGCCAACAGGAAGGTTGGATCAATAATATATGTTATTTTTGCATTTGTACTGTTCTACCTGGCTTATTATTTCCTGGCGTGACCAGTACAGTTTTTGGAAAGTTAAATATTATGAAGCGTTTACTCATTGGCATTTTATCCCTCATGGCCGCTATGAATGTACAGGCACAGCAATCTTTCCTCGATAACCAGAAGATGTTTCCGAGGGTAGGGGTTGCGTTCCGTGAAAAGGAGGAGAGCTTAAAAAAGGAGTTTGCGAAAAAAGGCATCACCTACCCGGCAAAGCAGATCTATATCCGCTCTTTCAAGCTGGATAGCGAGCTGGAAATATGGGTACGCAACAATGTGGCGGATACTTTCCAGCTGCTGAAAACCTACCGTGTTTGCTCCCTTTCGGGTAAAATGGGCCCCAAACGCAAGGAGGGGGACCGCCAGGTGCCCGAAGGGTTCTATTATATCAATGATTTCAACCCTAACAGCAGTTTCCACCTGTCTCTGGGCATCAACTACCCCAATTATTCAGACAAGATATTGAGCGACCCCAGGAAACCCGGGGGCGATATATACATACACGGCAGCTGCCTCACCATAGGCTGCATACCGCTAACAGACGATTTTATTGAAGAAGTATACCTGCTGGCCGTACACGCCAAGAACAACGGACAGGATTTTATTCCTGTACACGTGTTCCCGGTGCGTTTCGGCAACTCCAGGTCTATGGATTACCTGGGCAGCGTTTCCCTGACGGATAACGACTCCCAGAAGTTCTGGCTGAACCTGAAATCAGCCTACGACTACTTCGAAAAACACCGCAAGCTCCCCGTGATCATGGTGAACAGCAAGGGCCAGTACGTGTATACCACGCCCCAGCAGAACGGCCCCCACCTGGCACAGGGCAAAACGGCTTCCGGCAACTGACCGGGAGGAACAAAAAATATTGGTCAAAAGAGGCGCATAATTATGCGCCTCTTTGCGTTTTAGGGGGACTTCGTGTTAGTTTCACACATTAATTTGCCCGGCAGGCCCAAATTATTTTGGATTCTCGATTTTTTTTCGAAACTTACCGGGGAAGGTCAAATCAATTTACCAAATTATGAACAGAAGAGACGCTATCAGGAACGTTGCTATCCTTATGGGGACGGCGCTTTCCGCTTCCACGTTAGCGGCACTGGAGGGTTGCAGCTCCGGGCCGAAAAACTATACCCTGCAAACGCCGGAAACCAGGGCGCTGCTGGCAGAAATTGCCGAAACCATCATCCCCGAAACTTCCACGCCCGGCGCCAAAGCGGCCAAGGTAGAAGAGTTTATGCTGGTAATGGTGGGCGACTGCTACGATGAAAAGGCACAGAAAGTTTTCACAGACGGCCTGGACAAGATCAATGACGAGAGCAAAAAACGCTTCTCCAAGGGTTTTGTTGACATCACGCCTGAACAGCGCACGGAACTGCTCACTGCCATTGATAAGGAGCGCATTGAGTACAACAAGCGGAAAGATAAAAAAGAAGGCGATCCCGTGCATTACTTCCAGTACATGAAAGAGCTGACGCTGCTCGGTTACTTCACGTCCGAGCCCGGCGCCACCAAAGCCCTGCGCTATATAAAGGTGCCCGGCAAATACGAAGGCTGCGTACCCTACAAGAAAGGCGACAAGGCATGGGCGTAATTTTTCAACTTCTTTAAACCATTACAGTAATGAACCTGAACATAAAAGCGCAGGACCAGAATACGTATGATGCCATCGTAATCGGTTCCGGTGTAAGCGGTGGCTGGGCTGCCAAGGAACTCACCGAAAAAGGCCTGAAAGTATTGATGCTTGACCGTGGTAAAGACCTGAAACATGGCCAGTACGAGACCGCCAACAAAGACCCCTGGGAATTTCCCCACCGCGGCCGCATCACGGAAGAACAGAAAAAAACGCACGAAAAGCTGAGCCGGGATTATCCGTACAGCGAACACAACGAAAAATACTGGATCAACGATAGCGAAAGCCCCTATAAGGAAGATAAACGCTTTGACTGGTACCGTCCAGACATTGTTGGCGGCAAGTCTATCATGTGGGGCCGCCAGAGCTACCGCTTCAGCGACCTCGACTTTGCGGCCAACGCCAAAGAAGGTATTGCAGTAGACTGGCCAATCCGCTATAGTGATATTGCGCCCTGGTACGATTACGTAGAGAAATTTGCGGGTATCAGCGGCCAGAAAGAAGGGCTGCCCCAGCTGCCTGACGGACAGTTCATGCCCGCCATGGAAATGAACTGCGTGGAGAAAGACGTGAAAAAGCGCGTGGAAGCGGCTTTCAAAGGCCGTATCATGACCATTGGCCGTGTGGCCAATATTACACAGCCGCTGCCGGGCCGTACCAACTGCCAGTACCGTAACCTGTGCAGCCGCGGTTGCCCCTTCGGCGCTTATTTCAGCACGCAGTCTTCTACATTGCCCGCAGCCATGGCTACCGGCAACCTTACCCTGCGCCCGGACTCCATCGTGAACTCCGTGATCTATGACGAAAAGCTGGGCAAAGCTACCGGCGTTCGCGTAATAGACAAGGTGAGCAAACAGATGACGGAATATTACGCCAAGATCATCTTCATCAACGGCTCCACCCTGGGCTCTACCTTCGTTATGCTCAACTCCACTTCCAGCCGCTTCCCCAACGGGCTCGGTAATGATAGCGGCGTACTGGGCAAATACCTGATGGACCACCACTTCCGCACCGGCGCTTCCGGTACGGCAGAAGGTTATGAAGATAAATACTTCTTCGGCCGCCGCGCCAACGGTATCTATATTCCCCGTTACCGCAACCTCAACGGAGACAAGCGGGATTACCTGCGCGGCTTCGGTTACCAGGGCAGCGCTAGCCGCTCCGGCTGGAGCAGGGGCATTGCCGAAATGGGTGTGGGGAAAGACTTCAAGGAAATGCTCACCGAGCCCGGCCAATGGTCTATGGGTATTGGCGGCTTCGGGGAATGCCTGCCCTACGAAGACAACTACGTAGCGCTCGATACTTCCGTGAAGGATGCATGGGGGCAACCCGTCCTGCGCTTCAACGCAGAGTTCAAGGAGAACGAAATGAAGATGAGAAAAGACATGATGAACGATGCCGCCGAAATGCTGGAAGCCGCAGGCCTCAAAAATGTGAGGACCTATGACAGGGGCTCCTGGCCCGGCATGGCCATTCACGAAATGGGTACCGCCCGCATGGGCCGCGATCCCAAAACGGCTGTGCTCAACGGCTGGAACCAGATGCATACGGTGAAGAACGTGTTCGTAACAGATGGTGCGGCCATGACATCCGCCTCCTGCGTGAACCCTTCACTCACCTACATGGCGCTGACCGCGCGCGCGGCAGACTACGCCGTGAAAGAACTGAAGAAAGGCAACATCTGATCGTAACGGCTTTACAGATCATATTTCATAAAGAGCCGCGTTATAGTGCGGCTCTTTATATTTTAAATCCGCGTTTACATGAACCTGAACATCAAAGCAGACCAACAAAACACCTACGATGCCATAGTGGTAGGCTCCGGCATCAGCGGCGGCTGGGCCGCCAAGGAGCTTTGCGAGAAAGGCCTCAAGACCATTGTGCTGGAGAGGGGCCGCAACGTGGAGCATATCAAGGATTATACAACGGCTAACCTGGCTCCGTGGGAAGTGAAACACCGCGGCCGGCAAACCAGGGAGATGAAGGAGCAACACCCCATCCAGAGCCGCTGTTACGCTTTTGATGAAACTACACAGCAATTCTGGGTGAACGACCTGGAAAATCCTTACAACGAGATCAAGCCCTTCAACTGGCTGCGCGGTTACCACGTAGGCGGCCGCTCCCTCATGTGGGGCCGCCAGGTGTACCGCTGGAGCGATATAGATTTTGGGGCCAATGCCCGGGACGGCCACGGTGTAGACTGGCCCATCCGCTATAAAGACATTGCGCCCTGGTACAGCTACGTGGAAAAATTTGCCGGCATCAGCGGGCAGAAAGAAGGCCTGCCGCAGTTGCCAGACGGCGAGTTCCTTTCGCCCATGGAAATGAACGCGCTGGAAAAACATGTAGCCGCCCGCATCAGGGAAAAATATAAAGACCGCATCATGACCATTGGCCGCGTGGCCCATGTAACGGAAAGCCACAACGGCCGCGGCCCCTGCCAGTACCGCGACCTTTGTGCCCGCGGTTGCCCCTTCACCGGCTATTTCAGCAGCAACGGCGTAACGCTGCCCGCCGCGGCCCAAACGGGCAACCTTACCCTGCGCCCGCATTCCATTGTGCTGGAAGTGATCTATGATGAAAGCACCCAAAAAGCCAAAGGCGTGCGCATCCTGGACGCGGAAACAAAACAGACCGTGGAGTACTACGCCAAAATCATCTTCATCAACGCATCTACCCTCGGCACCACCGCCATCCTGCTTAATTCTGTCAGCAACCGCTTCCCCACAGGGCTCGGTAATGACAGTGACCAGGTAGGCCGCAACCTGATGGACCATCACTTTGGCGTAGGCGCCGGCGGTTCGTTTGACGGCCTGCAAGACCAGTACGTGTATGGCAGAAGGGCCAACGGCATTTATATTCCCCGCTTCCGCAACATCAGCGAAAGCACCCGCCGCAAAGATTATGTGCGCGGCTTCGGCTACCAGGGTGGCGCCTCCCGCGGGCGCGGCGTGCCGTTTGAAGGTATTGGCGCAGGCCTGAAGGAAGCGCAGACGGAGGCCGGTAACTGGGGCATGTGGATCGGGGCCTGGGGCGAGCATTTACCGTACCAGGACAATACCGTACGCCTCAACAAGGAGAAAAAAGACGTATACGGCCTGCCTACGCTCGATATTGACTGCTCCTTCCGCGAAAACGAGATGGCCATGCGGAAAGACATGCTGGAGAGCGCCAGGGAAATGCTGGAAAACGCCGGCCTGCAAAACGTTTGGGCGGGAGATGATATGCCGCCTCCCGGCCACTGCATCCATGAAATGGGCACCGCCCGCATGGGCCGCGACCCCAAAACGTCTGTGCTCAACGGCTTTAACCAGATGCATGCCGTGAAGAACGTATTCATTTCAGATGGCGCCTGCATGACCTCTTCCGCCTGCCAGAACCCGTCTATCACCTACATGGCGCTAACGGCCCGCGCGGCGGATTATGCGGTGAGCGAACTGAAGAAGCAGCATATCTAGTATAACAGCACAACAAAGGGAGCATGGCTCCCTTTGTTGTGCTTAGGCACTGCGCCGCCACCAACAGCCCCGAAAACAATAGAGTAAAAAATGTCAACTGTAATTCGTTAAATGATAGCAGTGCCGCGTAAATGAGAAAAGAACTTCCGTGCTTTTTCATTTTTCCTTTTTGCTATTCCCGATAAAAAAAAGTAACTTAAAGTAGTAATTCCACACCCGTATTGTTTAACTTTTAATACAGCTTACCATGGGGAGAGTCAGAAATATCTTGGTGGGCAAAGGACACGCAGTATATTCCGTGCATCCTGACAGTACAGTTTATGAAGCCCTTAAAGTACTGGTAGACCGGAACGTGGGCGCGCTTGTTGTAATAGACAAGGAAGAGCGCTTTCTTGGAATATTTTCAGAACGGGATTATGCAAGGAGGGTGATCCTGAAAGGACGCGCCTCAAAAGAAACAACTATCCGCGAAATAATGACGGAACATCCTATTACTGTTACAGAAGACGAAACGATTGAAAACTGCATGTGCAAGATGACTGACAAGCGTATCAGGCACTTGCCGGTAGTAGACGATAACGGACGGCTCATAGGTCTCATTTCCATTGGTGACGTGGTTAAGTTCATCATGGACGAGCAGAAGAACATCATTGAAAACCTCGAATGCTATATTCACGGCACTCACCACTAGCCTGGCATTACATACCAAAAGGCATTTTCCGGCACTAAAGCAGACTGGCTGAAAACAGCACGGCATCCTATGCGTATGCGGCGCTGTATCCACCCGGTTATGTTGCTTTGTTTGTTTTATTGTTCTACGGAAGACAGGACGGTTACGCGTTGAACTGCAATAAAACAATGGATCGGAGAACAACAATTATCTGCATACAATAAAACAAATGCCATGGACCCTGTATGGCCATTCCTCGTATTTGGAGCCATCGTACTGGTATTGGTGGCTGCCATCCTGGGCCTGTCCTTCGTGCTGGGGCAGCGCCATAACGACCGTGCAACGGCCGAAGCATACGAGGCCGGTATTCTTTCCACCGGTTCCGCGCGTATGCGCTTTCCTTCCCAGTTTTATCTTGTAGCCATGCTCTTTGTGATCTTTGACATCGAAACGGTGTTTGTGATCTCCTGGGCCATCGCGTTCGATGAGCTGGGATGGGCGGGCTTCATAGGCGCCGCCATTTTTATTTTTATACTGCTGGCCGTACTCATTTATGAATGGCGCAACGGCGCGCTGGACTTTGGGCCGGATGGTAAAAAGATACTCCGGGCCTATAAAAAAATGCGTAAAGAGAAAACCGTTAAACATACAGCTCATGAAGTGGTGGTTAACTGAACCGAAAGACGCCGCGCCGCAGCGTTCCGGCAATTTCTCCATGGAAGAGTCCGTAGGGCAGAGCGTAATGCTCACCTCTGTGGAAAGGCTGCTGGCCTGGGGCCGTAAAAACTCGTTATGGCCTTTCCACTTCGGCCTTTCCTGCTGCTTTGTGGAAATGGCCACCGGCATGACGCCCAAGTACGACATGGCCCGCTTTGGCGCTGAAGTGATACGCGGCACGCCCCGCGAAGCGGATGTGATGATCATTGCCGGTACCGTGTTCATCAAAATGGCGCCCATCATCAAACGCCTCTATGAACAGATGATGGAGCCGCGCTGGGTAATTTCCATGGGCTCCTGCGCCAATTCAGGCGGCATGTACGATATTTACAGCGTAGTGCAGGGCGTAGACAAGTTTTTACCGGTAGACGTATACGTGCCCGGCTGCCCGCCCCGGCCAGATGCTTTCATGCACGGGCTGGTACTGCTGCAAGAGTCTGTAGGTAAGGAAAAACGCCCTCTGAGCTGGACAATAGGGGAGCAAGGCGTGATCAGGCCGGAAAAAATTTCCATGCAGGAAGTGAACAAAGAAAAACGGGAAGGGATGACGGTGTTTAAAACAACGGATGAGATATGATCCCATCCGTCCCGTGAAAGGTTATAAAACAACGGATGAAATATAATTCCATCCGGCCCGTAAAAGGTCATAGAACAACGGATGAGATATAAACATAACAACTATGAAAATTAAACGGCTCACTGCAAACGTATACGAAGTACCGCTTGGCATGGTCAACGCTTTCATTATAGAAGACGATGGCCTGATACTGGTAGATACCGGCGCTCCCGGCAGCGCTGGCAAGATACTGGCCGCCATAGGTGAAATAGGCCGTGGACCGGAAGATATACAGCACATCCTGCTTACCCACGCCCATCCAGACCATGCGGGCAGCGTAGCGGAACTGAAGCAGCTTACGCAGGCAAAAGTATGGATGCACCCGGCAGAGTTCCCCCACCTGCAGAACGGTTTTTCGCCCAAACCGCCGCAACCCGTTTTCAGCAGCTTCCTGAATAAAATGCTGTACCGGCTGTTTGTCAGGAACGCCCCGGGAGAAATACCCGCCGCCACCGCAGATGAATTGATGGAGGACGGAGACTGGCTGCCGCTGGCCGGTGGCATGCATGTGGCCCACATTCCCGGGCATAGCCCCGGCCAGGTGGCGTTCTTCATGCCAGGGCAAAAGAACGTACTGTTTGCGGCAGACGCTGCAGACAATATGTTCGGCCTCAGCTATTCCTGTTTTTACGAGGACCTGGCAGAAGCGCAGCACAGCCTGGAACGCCTGGCCACATTCGATTTTGACGTAGCCTGTTTCGGGCACGGCCGCAGCATGCTGAAAGATGCCGCGGAACGTTTCCGGAAAAGATTCATACCCGTGCATCCAGCAACACCCGCGCAATGGCCGGCCGTGGAAACGGAGGCAATGGTGAGGATGCATGAGCCCGAAGAAAAGATCTGATATAGCTATAAACACAAACTGATACAGAAGCTCATTACAGCAAGGGATTAAAGCAGCTTGGCAAAGCTCAACAGCATGGCGCATTGATACAATTAAAACTGTCATCATGCCCGCAAGCATTTTTCAAACCCTCTGCTCCCGGTTTGGTGAGAATATTTTCCACGAACAGACCACCCGGGATGAAACGCCCACCATCTGGACGCCACAAGGGAAGATCATTGCCGTATTGCAGTACCTCCGCAGTGATGTGGAACAACCCTACCGCATGCTCTATGACCTCACGGCCATTGATGAGCGTGCCTTGAAAAGTAAGTACAACGGCACCGGAGATTTTACCCTCGTTTACCACCTCTTCTCTTTCGAACGCAACGCCCTGCTCCGTTTGAAAGTTGTGCTCCGCGGAGAGTATCCCGTCACCCCCAGCATCACCCATTTATGGCCCGCCGCCAACTGGTACGAACGTGAAGTGTATGACATGTTCGGCATCCGCTTTGACGGCCATCCGCTGCTCAAACGCATACTCATGCCGCTCACCTGGGAGGGGCACCCGCTCCGCAAGGAGCATCCCGCACGCGCCACTGAAATGGGCCCTTTCCGCCTCTTCGATGAAAAAGAAGACAAGGAACAGGCCGCCCTGCAGTTCAAACCCGAAGAGTGGGGGCTGCAGCGGCATAGTGAAGATTCTGATTACATGTTCCTCAACATAGGCCCGCAACACCCCGGCACCCACGGCGTACTGCGCATCATCCTGCAACTGGACGGGGAAGATATTGTAGACGCGGTGCCGGATATCGGCTTTCACCACCGCGGCGCGGAAAAAATGGGAGAACGCCAGAGCTGGCACACGTACATCCCTTATACAGACCGCATAGACTACCTGGGCGGCGTGAACAATAACCTGGCCTACCTGCTGTCTGTAGAAAAACTGGCCGGCATCAAGGTGCCGCCGCGCGCGGAAGTGATACGCGTAATGTTGTGCGAGCTGTTCCGCATGGCCAGCCACCTGGTATGGTACGGCACCTTTGCACAAGACGTAGGGCAGCTCAGCCCGGTATTTTACATGTTCACAGACCGGGAAAAGATATTCTCCATCATAGAAGCCGTATGCGGCGGCCGCATGCACCCCAACTGGTTCCGCATTGGCGGTGTGGCGCAAGACCTGCCCCGCGGCTGGGAAGTGCTGGTGCGTGACTTCGTGAACTACTTCCCTAAAAAACTGAAAGAGTACGATAAAATGGTGATGCGCAACAGCCTGTTCAAAGCACGCACCGTTGGCATTGGCGTGTTTACGCAGGAGGAGGCCATAGACTGGGGAGTAACCGGCCCCGGCCTGCGCGCCTGCGGCATGGAGTGGGATATGCGCAAAAAACAGCCTTACAGCGGTTATGAGAACTACGAGTTTGACATACCCACCGCGGAGAACGGGGATTGTTATGACAGGGCCGTGGTACGGGTGAACGAAATGTGGCAAAGCCTGCGCATTGTAGAGCAATGCCTGAACAATATGCCGGAAGGGCCTTACAAGTCAGATCACCCGCTTACCACGCCGCCGTTGAAACAATTCACCATGCAGGACATTGAAACGCTCATCCATCATTTCCTCAACGTAAGCTGGGGACCGGTGATGCCCGCGGGAGAGGCCCTGGTGATCACGGAAGCCACCAAGGGCTGGAACAGCTATTACGTGACCAGCGACGGCAATACGTCTCCGTACCGCGTAAGGGTGCGCACGCCTTCCTTTGCGCACATGCAGATGATACCGTATATCAGTCGCGGCTACACCGTAGCCGACCTGTTGTCCATACTCGGCGCCATGGATTATGTGCTGGCGGATATTGACCGTTAAAAACCGTTTGAACTATGCTCACCACTTCAGAAAAGGAACAAATTGAAAAGGAGATCAGGCAGGTGCCGGTAAAAAAGGCGGCCTGCATAGAAGCGCTGAAGATCGTACAGGAGCACCGCCGCTGGGTGTCTGATGAAGGCATCCGCGATGTAGCGGACATCCTGGAAATGAGCCCGGAAGAAGTGGACAGCGTAGCCACGTTCTACAACCTGATCTTCCGCCAGCCGGTAGGCCGCCACATCATTCTGCTGTGTGACAGCATCAGCTGTTACGTGATGGGTTACCCCGCGCTGCACCGCCAGTTGGTACAGCTGCTGGGCATACAATACGGCCAGACCACGCCAGACGGCCGGTTTACACTGCTTCCCAACCCCTGCCTCGGTACTTGTGACCATGCGCCCGCGCTCATGGTAGACCATGACCTGTACCGGGACCTGGCGCCGGCAGAGCTGGAATCCGTACTTGCTAAATATACCTGACCATGGAACGTCCGTTAACACAACATATCACCTTTCCGCCGCTGGGCCTGCGCCAGTACGAAGCCGTAGGCGGCTACCAGGCCGCGCGCAAGGCCATCCGGCACATGGAGCCGAAAGATGTAACGGCGCTGGTGAAAGAGGCCAACATGCGCGGCCGCGGCGGGGCGGGCTTCAGCACCGGCATGAAGTGGAGTTTTGTGCCCATGGACATGCCTGGCCCCAAATACCTGATATGCAACGCGGATGAAATGGAACCGGGCACCTTTAAAGACCGCTGGCTGCTGGAAGGCAACCCCCATCAGCTGATAGAAGGCATGATCGTTTCCGCCTACGCCATCCAGGCCACGGAATCTTTTGTGTTCCTCCGCTGGGCGTATAAAACGGCGGCAGAAGAAATACGCAAGGCCATTGCCGAAGCCTACGATGCCGGTTACCTGGGCAAGAACATCCTGGGCACGGACTATTCCCTGGAAATGCACCTGCATACCGGCGTAGGCCGCTACATGTGCGGGGAAGAGACCGCGCTGCTCAACTCGCTGGAAGGGAAAAGGGCCACGCCCCGCGCCAAGCCGCCCTTTCCACATGTAAGCGGTTTGTTTGGCCGGCCCACCATTGTCAATAATGTGGAAACACTCAGTTATATCCCACACATCGTGAACCATGGCGCGGCCTGGTTCCAGTCGTTAAGCCGCACGGCAGACGGCGGCACCAAAATTTACGGGGTAAGTGGCCGGGTCAACAAACCTGGCGCATGGGAGCTGCCCATGGGCGTTACCATGCGTGAGCTGATAGAAGAGCATGCGGGCGGCATGCAGAACGGTTACCGCTTTCGCGGGGTGTTGCCGGGCGGGGCCTCCACAGACTTCCTGGTAGAAGAGCACATGGACGTGAAGATGGACTTCACCGGTGTGGCGGCTGCCGGCAGTCGCCTGGGCACAGGCACCATGGTGGTGCTGGATGACCATACCTGCCCGGTGGGTTTTGTACATAACCTGGAGCGCTTTTTTGCGCAGGAGTCTTGCGGCTTCTGCACGCCCTGCCGGGAAGGCCTGCCGTGGACGGAAAAACTGCTCTGGGCGCTGGAGCTGGGAGAAGGGAAGGAGGAAGACCTGGCCGTGCTGGCGGCACACGCCACGCTGCTGGGCCCGGGCAACACCTTCTGCGCGCTGGCGCCGGGGGCCATGGAGCCGCTGCAAAGCGCGCTTAAATATTTCAGGGACGATTTTGAACAACATATCAGGCAAAAGAAATGCCCATATCACAGTTGAAAGGAAAGAAGAAACGACAAGCAGGAACAACAGGCAAAAGAATGTCAGGAATACGATTGAAAAGAGGACACAATAAAAAAACAGCATTCGCATGTTTCATAATAAGTGCTGACGAATGCTTCACATTTTGTAATTAATTCATCATTCCCAATGGCCAGGATATTCATAGACAACACGCCCTACGAGGTGAAAGAAGGCAAAAATCTGCTGGAAGCCTGTCTGCAACTGGGCCTTGACCTGCCTTATTTCTGCTGGCATCCTTCCCTCGGCTCCGTAGGCGCCTGCCGGCAATGTGCCATCAAGAGCTTTAAAGATGAAGACGATAAAAAGGGGCGGATCGTTATGAGCTGCATGGAGCCGGTGCGAGACAATATGCGTATATCCGTCAACGATAGCGAGGCCACCTCTTTCCGCGAACATGTAATAGGCTGGCTGATGACCAACCATCCGCATGATTGTGCCGTATGTGACGAAGGCGGCTCCTGCCACCTGCAGGACATGACGGTGATGACAGGCCACAGCTATCGGGATTACCGCTTCACCAAACGCACCTACCACAACCAGGACCTCGGCCCTTTCCTCAACCACGAAATGAACCGCTGCATTCAATGCTACCGCTGCGTGCGTTTTTATAAAGACTATGCCGGCGGCAAAGACCTCAACGTATTTGCCGCGCATAACCACGTGTACTTCGGCCGCCAGCAGAACGGCACGCTGGAAAGCGAGTTCAGCGGCAACCTGGCGGAAGTATGCCCCACCGGCGTGTTCACAGACAAGACCCTTAAATCGCACTATACCCGTAAGTGGGACATGACCTATGCGCCTTCCGTATGCCAGGGCTGCTCGCTGGGCTGCAACATCAGCGCCGGGGAGCGGTATGGCTCGTTGCGGCAGATCGTGAACCGGTACAACGGAGAAGTGAACGGGTATTTTTTGTGTGATAGGGGCCGCTACGGGTATGAGTTCGTCAACAGCTCCCAGCGCATTGTACATCCCGCCATACGCCCGCATCACAACGGTTCTGCTTCCCGCGAGTACATTATTGGCGAAGTAGCCGCCCGGCTGAAGAACGGCAAGGCCATCGGCATAGGTTCCCCACGCGCTAGCCTGGAGTCTAACTTCACCCTGCGGCAACTGGTAGGGGCGGAGCATTTTTACCTCGGCATGTCTGATACAGACCATGACCATACTTCCCTGGCCCTGAAAATACTGCACGGCGGGCCGGTACGCACCCCCTCGCTGCATGAGGCGGAAACGGCTGATATGGTGCTGATACTGGGAGAAGACCTTACCAATACCGCGCCCATGCTGGCCCTGGCGGTACGGCAGGCCGTGCGGCAGGTGCCCATGAACGAAGCCATGCAGCAGGTACACCTGGCCGCCTGGCAGGATGCCGCCGTGCGGGAGGCCATGCAGGAAGCCAAAGGCCCGCTGTTCATCCTGCATACTTTCCCTACCAGCCTGGACGAGCTGGCCACCGGTATTCACCGCGATGCGCCGGACAACCTGGCCCGCATAGCCTTTGCCATCAGCCGCGCATTGGGCGCGCCGGTAAACGGCAGCCTGGAGCTTGGTGAAACAGAGCAGGCACTGGTCAACGATATTACCGCGGCCCTGAAAGCCGCCAAACGGCCGCTGATCATTGCCGGCTACGGCACCGGCTGCGACCATATGATGAAAGCGGCCGCCAATATCAGTTGGGCGCTGCTGCAGGGCGGCGGGCAGCCCATGCTTAGCCTCACGCTGCCGGAATGCAACAGCCTGGGCCTCGAAATGCTGGGCGGCCACCGTTTCGATTCCGCGCTGGCCGCGCTGAAGAACGGCGAGGCAGACACGCTGGTGGTACTGGAAAACGACCTTTACCGCCGTGCGGATAAACATGTGATAGATGAGCTGTTCAGTTATGCCAAAGACGTGATACTGGTAGACCATCTGTATAACCAGACGGCGGAGAACGCCACCGTGTTGCTGCCGGCGGGCACCTTTGCAGAAGCAGACGGCACTATTGTGAACAACGAAGGCCGCGCCCAGCGCTATTACCAGGTCTATGTTCCCAAAGGAGAAGTACAGGAAAGCTGGAAATGGTTCCTCCAGATAGGGGAAAAGGCCGGGGTACAGCGCCTGCATGGCCTGCATAACCTGGATGATGTGGTGTGGGCCATGACTACCGCCATACCCGCGTTGGCGCCCATAGCAAAACTGGCCCCCAATGCGGATTTCAGGATGGCGGGCCAGAAGATACCGCGAGAACCGCACCGTTACAGCGGCCGCACCGCCATGCTGGCCAATGAGAGCGTGAACGAGCCCAGGCCGCCGGAAGATGAAGATACCCCGCTGTCTTTCACCATGGAAGGTTACAGGGGAGAAGCGCCGGCGCCGCTGATACCCTTCTTCTGGGCCCCGGGCTGGAACTCGCCGCAGGCCGTCAACAAGTTCCAGTCGGAAATTGGCGGGCACCTGCACGGGGGAGACCCCGGCAAACGCCTGCTGGAGCCGCATGTGAACGGCAGTATTCCGTTCTTCACAGAGGTGCCGCAGCCATACCTGTCTATGCCCGGCCACCTGCACGTAATGCCCCTGTACAGCATCTTCGGCTCTGAAGAACTAAGCATGTACACCAAAGGTATTGCACAGCGGGCACAGGATTTTTTTGTGATCTACATGAACCCGGAAGATATTGATGAATGGAACATTACGCCCGGCATCTGGGTCAACTTCCATATTGAAGGGCACGCCTACCTGATGGTGGCCGTGCCCAACCATTGGCTGCCAAGAGGTATTGCCGCCATGAACGCGGGGCTGCCCAAATCTCAGATCATAGACCTGCCGCAGTGCATCCGTTTCAGCGGCAGCGAGGTAACGTCAACCTTCTAAAAACTGTTGTATGAATTACTGGTGGATCATAGGAGGCGTTTTATTTGTACTGCTGAACACCGCGGCCGGCCTGATATGGCTGGAACGCAGAATGCTGGCGCTTTGGCAAGACCGTTACGGCCCCAACCGCGCCGGCCCCTTCGGCCTCTTTATTGTACTGGCGGATACACTGAAGCTCTTTTTCAAGGAAGACTGGATACCGCCTTTTGCAGACAAGGTAGTGTTCGTATTTGCACCGGCCATTGTGGTGGCCAGTGTGCTCATGAGCTTCACCGTGATCCCTTTCGGGCCTAACATCATGGTGGCGGACCTGAACATTGGCCTGCTGTTTTTCCTGGCCATGTCTTCCCTGGGCGTATACAGTATTGTATTGGGCGGCTGGGCCTCCAACAACAAATATGCCCTCCTGGGCGCCATGCGCGGCGCATCCCAGATGATCAGCTACGAAGTGTTCATGGGTATGGCGCTGATGGGCGTGGTGATACTCAGCGGCAGCTTCAACCTCCGGGAAATAGTGGAAGCGCAGCGAAAGATCTGGTTCATAGTACCGCAGTTTCTCGGCTTTGTCATCTTCCTCATAGCCGGCATTGCCGAAACGCACCGCCTGCCTTTTGATATACCTGAAGCAGAAAGTGAACTGGTGGCCGGTTTCCACTCGGAATACTCCGGCATGAAGTTCGGCATGTTCTTCATTGGCGAGTACCTGGGCGTAACGCTCATTTCCGCCATGCTGGTAACACTGTATTGCGGCGGCTGGCTGGGCCCTGATTTTCTGCCCGGCGTAGTATGGTTTGTGCTGAAAACCTTTGTGTTCATCAGCCTCTTTATTCTGCTGCGCGCTTCCATGCCGCGGCCCCGGTATGACCAGTTGATGGAGTATGGCTGGAAGGTATTGTTCCCGCTGTCTCTCCTCAACCTGATGGCAACAGCGGCTATTGTTTTAAGTCTGAAATAAAAAGACCGTATATGTTTAGTCTGATCAGAAGCATGTGGCTCGTATTTCTCCACGCTTTTCACAAGCGGGATACTTACCAGTACCCGGAAGAAAAGGCGCCGCTGCCCGCCCGCTGGCGCGGCCGCATTGTGCTCACCCGGGACCCCGATGGCGGAGAACGCTGTGTGGGCTGTTACCTCTGCGCGGCGGCCTGCCCGGTAGACTGTATTTCCCTCCAGGCTGCGGAAGCGCCTGACGGCAGGCGGTACCCTGGTTTCTTCCGCATCAACTTTTCCCGCTGCATCTTTTGCGGCTTTTGCGAAGAAGCCTGTCCCACCTACGCCATTCAACTGATACCTGATTTTGAAATGGCGGAATACGACCGGCAGAACCTGGTATACGAAAAAGATGCGCTGCTCATCAACAGCCAGGGTAAATACCCCGGCTACAACTATTACAAAGTGGCCGGCATGTCTATCAGTGGAAAGGAGAAGGGCGAAGCAGCAAGGGAAGAGCCGCCGGTGAACGTGAAAAGCCTTTTGCCTTAAAACCGGGTGTTATGGGAGCCGCATTTTATATAGCCGCCGCAATTGCCATATTGTCTACCGCCATGGTCATTACCCGGTACAACATCATGCATGCTTTGCTGTACCTGATCGTGTCACTGCTGAGCGTGGCGGTGATCTTCTACATCTATGGCGCTCCTTTTATGGCGGCGCTGGAAGTGATCATCTACGCCGGGGCCATTATGGTGCTGATGATATTTTTTGTGATGATGCTGAACCTCGGCCAGCAGTCTGCCGGAGATGAACGCCACTGGCTCACGCCGCGGGTATGGATAGGGCCGGCGCTGCTCTGCCTGTTTTTGCTGGCGGAACTGGTGTACCTCATCATGCAGCCGCCCGCGCCGCCGGCCGGGGAGATCGTGATGGTGGACCCCAAGGCCGTAGGCAAGAGCCTGTTCGGCCCATACATACTGGCCGTGGAGCTGGCCGGCATGCTGCTGATGGCGGGCATTGTAGGGGCCTATCACCTGGGCAGGCAGAAAAAGAAGATCACGCATCGTTTCCTTGAAAGAGCAACACAATGATAACGTCCACAACAGCAGGCCTGGTGCTTGCAGGCATTTTATTCACAATGGGGCTGGTGAGCATGCTCATACGCCGCAATCTTATTTTCATGCTGGTGTCTGTAGAAGTAATGCTGAACGCGGCGGGCCTGGCCTTTATAGTAGCCGCCTCCCGCTGGGGGCAGCCGGAAGGGCAGGTGATGTTCATGTTCATACTTGCGATGGCCGCGGCGGAAGTGTCTGTAGGCCTGGCTTTGATATTGCAGCTGTATCATCAGCTCAAAACGCTGGACAGTGATGAGGCCAGCAAAATGAATGGATAGCTTACCGGGTTGGTGTAGTCCCGGCCCGCAAATACATTGCCGGTGTGCCTGACGCGTTCGCAAAGGTTACAGGCACGAACATACAATTAAACAGACGTTTTATGAACTGGATGTACCTGGTTCCCGCCATGCCTTTTTTAGGCGCTCTGCTGCTGGTGCTGTTCTCGAAGAAGATCGGCAAAACCGGCGTGTCCCTGATCGGCTGCGGCAGTGTGGGTATTGCCGCGCTGGTCACCATTGTTGCCGGGCTGCAATTCATGAACAGTGGGCTGCAGCAGTTCAGCCTGCCGCTGTGGAACTGGCTCAGCGTAGGCAATTTCAACATCGGCATCACCCTCCATCTGGATGCGCTCTCGCTGGCATTTACTTTTGTGATCACTTTTGTGGGTTTCCTCATACATGTTTATTCTACGGGCTATATGGCGGAAGACCCTGACTTCGCCCGTTTCTTTGCCAGCATGAACCTGTTTGTGGGCGCCATGCTGATGCTGGTACTGGCAGACAACCTGTTGCTGCTCTACTTTGGCTGGGAAGGCGTGGGTTTGTGCAGTTACCTGCTCATCGGCTTCTGGTACAAAGACCCCGCCAACGGCGCCGCCGCCCGCAAGGCATTTATTGTGACCAGGGTGGGAGACACCGCCATGGCCATTGCGCTTTTCCTGCTGGTACAACATACCGGCAGCCTGCAGTTGACAGACATTCTGGCCAAAGCTCCCACGTTGTGGACAACGGGAGACGCCACCGTAGTGACCATCGCCTTCCTGCTGCTGGGCGGTGCTGTAGGCAAGTCTGCCCAGTTACCGCTGCAAACCTGGCTGCCTGATGCCATGGCCGGCCCCACGCCCGTGAGCGCGCTTATACATGCCGCTACCATGGTAACCGCAGGCGTGTACCTCATTGCCCGCAGCCATGTGCTCTTCACCATGGCGCCCGCCGCACAGGCCACGGTAGCCATAGTAGGCGCCGTTACGCTTATCCTGGCCGGCTGCAGCGCTTTTGTGCAGACAGATATCAAAAGAGTGCTGGCATATTCCACCATCAGCCAGATCGGGTACATGTTCCTGGCCCTCGGCGTGGGCGCATGGTCTGCCGCTATTTTTCATTTCATTACGCACGCATTTTTCAAGGCCCTGCTGTTTCTCGGGGCAGGAGCCGTTATTGTGGCGCTGCATCATGAGCAGGACATGTTTAAAATGGGCGGTCTTCGTAAAAGCCTGCCCGGCGTGTTCTGGATATTCCTTATCGGCTCCGCGTCACTGGCCGCCATTCCGTTTGTAACGGCCGGTTTTTACAGCAAAGACCAGATCGTTTGGCTGGCGGGCGCATCCGCGCAGGGTGGGGCAGGTTACTGGATAGTGGCCGTAATGGGGGCTTTCATCACGGCCATGTATACCACCCGTATGATGCTGCTCGTGTTTTACGGAAAAGAAAAAACGCACGTGCATCACCGCCCCGGCCTGAATATGATGGTACCGCTGTATGTACTGGCCGTATGCTCCACGCTGGCCGGCTTTATGGAATTGCCGCATACGTTGGGGCATGTGACCCTCCTCAGCGATTTTCTGCAGCCGGTATTGCCCGCCGTGGTAACGGAGCATGCCAGCACCGCGCTGGAGTGGGGCTCCCAGGGCGTTGCCACCCTGTTGTGCCTGGCCGGTATCTATATTGTATGGCGGGTGCTGCCCATTCCTTTCCCCCGTGAAGTGAAAACGTTCCTGAAAAACGGCTGGGGTTTTGATGCCGCCTACAACCTGCTGTTCGTACAGCCGTATGTGCTGTTGGCCCGGCTCAACAGGAAAGATGTGGTAGACCGCCTCTATGTGGGCCTGGCCGCTATTACACGGTATTTTCACCGTATGATGTCTGCTACGCAGAGCGGCATTTTACGCTGGTATATTATGGGTATTGTGATGGGCGCCGTAGTGATACTGTCTGTGATCATCTGGCGTCAATATACTGTTTAACGCTTAAACCGTTTACGCATGATACTGTTTTTGTTCATTCTCATTCCTGTGCTGGGCGCATTTGCGGCGTGGCTGTCTGCTGCATGGAACAAAAAGCTGCCGCGGTGGATTGCGTTGATGGTGCTGGTGTTTGAACTGGCTATGGCTACTGCTTTCTGGAGTGAGGCCGTCGGAGACGGGAGCTGGTACGTTACTTTCATCCGCCCGTGGATGCCCCGCTTCGGCATCAGCTTCTCCCTGGCCATGGATGGCCTGAGCCTGCTCATGCTGATACTGACGTTTTTCCTCGGTGCTTTGTCTGTACTGGTATCGTGGAACGAAATAAAGGAACGGACGGGTTTTTTCTTTTTTAACCTCTTGTTCGTACTGGCGGGCATTACCGGTGTATTCCTCACCATGGACCTCTTCCTGTTTTATTTCTTCTGGGAAGTGATGCTCATCCCCATGTACTTCCTTATTGGTATCTGGGGCCACGGCAACCGGCTGTACGCCGCGCTGAAGTTCTTCATCTTCACCCAGGCTGGCGGCCTGCTCATGCTGCTGGCCATCCTGGGCTTATACTTTGTGCATGCCCAGAGCACCGGCGTGTTCACCTTCAATTATTTTGACCTGCTCAATACGCCTATGGCGCAGGAAACGGGGCGCTGGCTGATGCTGGGTTTCCTCATTGCCTTCATCGTGAAGCTGCCTGCTTTTCCTTTTCATACCTGGCTGCCAGACGCGCATACAGAAGCGCCTACCGCCGGCTCTGTAGTACTGGCGGGCCTGTTGCTGAAAACCGGCGCTTATGGCATTTTGCGCTTCGTATTGCCGCTTTTCCCCGAAGCCTCACAGTATTTTGCCCCTTACATCATGCTGCTGGGCGCCATTGGTATTTTATACGGTGGCAAACTGGCATACGCCCAAACGGATTTCAAAAGGCTGGTAGCCTATACCAGCGTAAGCCATATGGGGTTTGTGCTGGTGGGGGCTTTTGCTTTCAATGAGCTGGCTTACCAGGGCGTGGTGATGCAGATGATCACGCACGGTATCAGCACGGGCGCGCTGTTCATGATTGCCGGCTCTTTGTATGACCGGCTGCATACCCGCGAGCTGGAAGAAATGGGCGGCCTCTGGCCGGCGCTGCCGGGCATGGGAGTAGTAACCATGGTATTCGTGATGGCGTCACTGGGCCTGCCGGGCCTCGGCAACTTCATTGCGGAATTTCTGATACTTGCCGGCAGCTGGCAGGCGCAGCCATGGATCACCGTGGCCGCCACCATCGGGCTGGTAGTGGCTACGGTGTATTCGCTGCGTATTATGCAGAAGGTATTCTTCGGCGTTTCAGTGCGGGAATACAAGCTGCCGGACCTCAGCCTCCGCGAGGCGCTGATGTTTGTGCCGCTGGTGATCGTCATTATCTGGCTGGGCGTATATCCCCAGCCGGTTATCAACACCGCCAAACCTGCCACACCGGCCGTTGCCGTTCACTTTACCTCTAAATAGCAAAAGCATATGTCTGCCACCGACCTTTTAAGCATATTACCTTTACTGATCATCAGCGGCGCCGCGGTCATAGCCATGCTGCTGGTGGCTATTAAAAGGAACCACCGCGTAATGCACGCGTTCACCGTACTGGCGTTCATACTGGCCTTTCTGGCGCTGTTCCTGCAGCCCGGCCCGCTGCCGTATGAGCTGCGGCCGCTGTTTGTGGTAGACGCTTTTGCCATGTTCAATACCGGCTTGATACTGGTGGCGGGCCTGAGCGTGCTTTTTTTGTCTTACAGCTACTTTGAACAAAGGGAAGAGCGGAAGGAAGAGTACTACATCCTGCTGCTGCTGGCTACGGTGGGGGGAATTGTACTGGTGGTGAGCCAGCATTTTATTTCCCTGTTCCTGGGCCTTGAAACCATGAGCATCAGCCTCTACGGTCTCATTGCCTACCTGCGTGCCCGCGAGCGGTCAGATGAGGCGGGTATCAAATACCTGTTGCTGGCGGCATTGTCTTCCGCGTTCCTGCTGTTTGGCATGGCCCTCGTGTATGCTGAAAGCGGGCGTATGGACTTTACCGGCATCGGCCTTTACCTGGCCGGTACCGCCACTGTACCCGTTAGTGTGGTGGCCGGTTTCGGGCTGATGCTGATCGGCATCGGCTTCAAGCTGGGCATAGTGCCTTTCCATATGTGGACGCCTGATATTTACGAAGGTTCCCCGCTGCCGGTGGCGGCCTATATTGCTACCGTATCCAAAGGCAGCATGCTGGTGCTGCTGATGCGCTTCTACAGGGACATTAACGGGTATGAATATACGATACTCTGGTGGGTGATCGCCATCATTGCCATGGCCAGCATGTTTACCGGCAACTGGCTGGCCCTGCTGCAACAGAACGTGAAGCGGCTGCTGGCTTATTCTTCCATTGCCCATATGGGCTATATCCTCATTGCCTTCCTGGCCGGCCAGGAAGCAGGGCAGGAAGCGGTGATGTTCTATCTGGTAGCATACGTTATTACCAGCATCGGCGCTTTTGGGGTGCTGGCCCTGCTCTCTGACAAGGTAAGGGATGCGGAAGAGCTGAGCGACTTCAAAGGTCTCTTCTGGCGGCAACCCTGGCTGGCCGCCATTTTTACCGCTATGATGCTTTCACTGGCGGGCATTCCCCTCACCGCCGGCTTCATTGGCAAGTTCTATATTGTAGCGGCCGGCGTAGATGCTGGCCTGTGGCTGCTCTTGATATTGCTGGTGGTCAACAGCGTAATCGGCCTGTTCTATTATGTTCGTGTAGTAGCCGTGATGTTCCAGCCACTGGAGGCCCCGCAGCGGAAACCCCTGCCTTTCTTCGGGGTATTTGCCCTTTCCGGCCTCATGGTGCTGCTGCTGTGGCTGGGCATTTACCCGTCTTCTCTCATTGCCGTGATCAGGGATATGATGCTGACAATGGGGTGAGGGGCTATGATTTCCTGAAGATCTTTTCCGGGTGAGCCTGAATGAAATCCCAGGCTTTTTTCACATCTCCCTTTACGTTAGGAGTGAGGAATTGTATCCATTCTGGTAGCTGTATTTCCTTTCGGATAAAACAAAAAAGCGCAAGTGCATAACCCCATTCCTGTTGCTTCAGATATCCGGCACCACTGGTGCTCCAGCCTTCAAACCCTTGCACAAAACGGTAGGCGGTATTTGCGTTAAAGATGCCGAAGCCATAGATCACTGTTAGCAGGTCTGTCATGTCTTCGTCTACTTTCTTCATTCTGCCGTCTCCCAGCAGTTTGATATGTGCTATTTCGTGTGCCAGGGTAGCTACAAGGCCTTCGGTATGTTTTAAGGCGCCCAGCTCGAGAGAAATAATAAAGCTGCCTTGCCTGTTCCTGCCGTGGTACATACCAAGGGAAAGATCATGCTGCTTTTCATAGTTGGAAGGAATTATACCGCCATGGCCGCCGGAGTAATCTACCCGCTCCTGGCTGTAAAAACGCAGCGTAATGTTGGCAGGGTCTGTTTCCATTTGCTGCGCTATGACCGGTAGCAGTGTATGAGCATCGTTTTCTGTCTGGTCAAAGGCTTGCGGGAAATCAGCCACATCTGGCCGGAATACCCGGCGCCGGCGGATGTTCTCTTCCCCGAACTCTTCTACCAGCCAAAGGAAAGCCCCCTCTAACCACATTCGTACTTCCTCCGGTACAGGGCACTGGTTTCTACTTGGTTTATTGAACAGGCCAAACACGGGTTAAATATATAAATTAATCTTCAGGTAATCTGACCGCCGGTATATTTTAGCAACCCCAAATTACCCGTTTTCCCCTATTTTGCATCATTGCCATTTTAGTTGCACAAAACCCATAACTGCTTATGATGAACAAATTAATCGGCCTGGCCGCCGGCGCCTTCCTCGCCTTCGGCCCTATATCTGTACAGGCCCAGTCTGAAACGAAACTTTTACGGAACCCCGCCGTCAGTGAAAAGCACATCGTTTTTATGTACGCAGGTGATATCTGGCTCGCCAACAGGGATGGTTCCTCGCCGGTGAGGCTCACCGTCAACCCGGCGTTTGAGCAAGATCCTTATTTTTCTCCTGACGGGAAAAAGATCGCCTTCACTGGTAATTATGACGGGAACACGGACGTGTACGTTATTTCCGTTGAAGGGGGAGACCCGCAGCGGGTTACCTGGCACCCCGCGCGAGACCTGGTGCGTGGCTGGGTAGACAATGATCACATCCTGTTTGCCTCCGGTGGAGAATCTCCCACCGGAAGGACCACGCAACTCTATAGCGTAAATGCTAAAGGAGGGTTGCCTGTGGTGCATGCCAGCATCCCGGAAGCCACGCAGGGCGCGGTTTCGCCAGACGGGAAGTACACCGCCTACATCAAAAACCCGGACCCCACAGAAGGCAGCGTAATGTACCGCCCATTCAAACGCTACCGCGGCGGGTATATGCCCAAGATCTGGATCTTCAATAACAGCACCCACCAGGTGGAAGAAATACCACCGGCGGGCTCTAACAACATCCGCCCGGTATGGGTGGGCAAAAGCGTTTATTTCCTCAGTGACCGTAACCATACCATGAACATTTTCCGGTATGATACGGAAAGCAAACAGGTAACACAGGTAACAAAGTATAAGGACGATGATGTGAAAACCCTGACCACAGACGGTAACACCCTGGCCTTTGAACAGGGCGCTACCCTGCACCTGCTGAACCCCGCTACCGCCGCGGTAACAAACATCAAGGTCAGCATCCGGGCAGACATCCCCTCCAAGCGTCCGCGCTATGAAAATATCCGCGGCTTTGAGCGCGTGAACCTGTCACCTACCGGCGTAAGGGTACTGGTGCAGGGCAGGGGGGAAATATTCTCCATTCCCAAGGAAAAGGGAGACGTGCGCAACATCTCCAACTCGCCCGGCTCTCATGAACGTGAACCGGCCTGGTCGCCAGACGGCAAATGGATCTCTTACCTCTCTGATAAGGACGGGAATTACAAGCTCATACTGCGGGACCAGAAGGCCATGGAAAAGCCGGTAGAGATCGAGCTGGGAAAAACGGTGTATTATTTCGGCCTCGGCTGGTCGCCAGACAGCAGGAAGATCGTTTATGCCGATGCACATTTTAACCTTTATTACGTAGACGTACAAACGAAAAAGATCACTCATATCGATACCAACAACAACGGTTCCATCCCTTCCGGCAGTTCCAATGTATTTGCGCCTGTCTGGTCTCCTGATTCCAAATGGATCAGCTATATCAAATTGCAGGAGAACGGGTTTGACGCTGTTTATCTTTATAGTATTGAAACCGGCAAAAGCACGCAGGTAACAGACGGCATGGGCGATGTGGGCAACCCCACGTTCAGCGCGGACGGAAAGTACCTGTTTTTCCCCGGCAGCACCAACAGCGGCATGTCTATTAGCGGGCTGCATATGCAAACCTATGGCCGCAACCGGTCTTTCAACATCTACGCGGTGATGCTGGCTAAAAACACGCCCACTATTTTTACACCGGAGAGCGATGAGGAACCCGTAAAAACCACAGAGCCGGAAAAGAAGAAAGATACTGCCAAACCCGCTGCCACAGCCGGTACCAAAATAGACCTGGACGGTATTCAGCAGCGTACCATTGCCCTGCCGCTGCCCGCTGCCAGCTACCGCTCATTAAGCGGGGCGGTAAAAGACAAGCTGTTTTACCTCACGGACGGAGAGCTGCGCTACTATGACCTGAAAACGCGTAAAAGTGAAACCTTTACCAAAGCAGGCGGCTACATTGTGAGCGCAGACGGCAAGAAGATACTGCTGGCCTCCGGGGGCGGCTACAATGTAGTGCCCGCAGACCGGAAACCCAATGCGGGAGAAGGGAAAATTGACGTTTCCAATGTCAGCGTATACGTAGATCCCGTGGCCGAGTGGAACCAGATATTTGACGAAGTGTACAAAATAGAGAAAGACTTCTTCTATGTCAGGAACATGCACGGTGTAGACTGGGATGCCAACCGGAAGAAGTATGCCGCGCTGCTGTCGCATGTGGCCAACCGTTCAGACCTCAACTACCTGCTCAACGAAATGATGAGCGAAATGGTGGTAGGGCATAACTACGTAGGCGCGGGAGACATCCCGGCCGGCCCCAATGTGTCTACTGGTGTACTGGGCGCAGATTATGAAATTCACCAAAACCGTTACCGCCTGGCCAAAATATACAGCACCCTGGCCTGGAACCCGCAGCTGAAGGCCCCGCTGGCCGTACCGGGTCTCGATGTAAAGGAAGGTGATTATATACTGGCCGTTAACGGCCACCCCCTTACGGCAGACATGAACATCCACGCCCTCTTGCAAAACACCGTAAACCGGCAGGTAACCCTGAAAGTGAACAGCCAGCCATCGGAAGCAGGCGCGCGGGAAATAGTGGTGCAACCGGTAGACGCGGGTGCGGAAATGGAACTGCGCAAATATGACTGGATAGAGAGCAACCGCAAGAAGGTAGACCAGTTGAGCAACGGTAAAATAGCCTATGTGTACATGCTCAATACGGGCCAGGAAGGTTACACCTCGTTTAACCGCTATTATTACGCGCAAACAGACAAGCAAGCCCTGCTGCTGGACGAGCGTTTTAACGGCGGTGGATCTGTGGCGGATTATGTGATTGACGTACTGGACAGGGAAGTACTGAGCTTTTGGGGGGTAAGGAACGGCCGCAGTTTCACCACGCCCGGCAACGGCATTTACGGCCCCAAAGCCATGCTGATCAATGAGTACGCCGGTTCCGGCGGGGACATGATGCCCTGGATGTTCCAGCAGAAAAAGCTCGGCAAGCTCATCGGTAAACGTACCATGGGCATACTGGTAGGCATCAGCGGCTATCCCAGCCTGATGGATGGTGGTTATGTAACCTCGCCCAGCTTTGGTATTTACGATACCAAAGGCAACTGGATCATCGAGAATGAAGGCACCCACGCGGATATTGACGTAGAGCAGACGCCGGCTGATGTGATTGCCGGCCGTGACCCGCAACTGGAGCGGGGCGTGCAGGTGCTGCTGGAAGAGCTGAAAACAAAGAGCTTCAAACCGGTACCCAAACCGGCAGACCCGGTGCGGGTGAAATAAAAATGGTGAGTTTGCGGAGGCACTTGCCGTTGACAAAACCCGTATTCACATTTGTTGAATAACTGGTGGTTGCGGTAGTGCAACCGGAAAACAGAGAGGGTGTATCATATCCGATACACCCTCTTTTCATATGCGTAATACAGCAGCATCTATAACCCGTCGTCCCAGTTAGGGTTCTGCGTGAGGTTGGTATTCAGCAGCCTTTCCTGGATGGGAATAGGTTGCAGGTAATCCCTGGTTTCGTCAAACTGCTTGGAAATATTGCGGTTGATGATCACGTTACCGCCGGCGGCACCGTTTTCCAGGTCCATTTCAGTGCCCAGCTTGAAATACTGTACGCCTTTTACGGCAGGGTCTGGTTTGGCGCCCTCATAGATGTGTACATCAGTTTTGCCGTCATGGTCAAGGTCGTATTGGCCAATGCCGGGGAAGTACATGCCTTTAAACTGGCGGGTCAGCAGTTTTCCTTCTTTCCAGCGCATCAGGTCCCACCAGCGGTAGCTTTCCATCACCAGCTCCACCCTTCTTTCCCGGCGGATCTCGAGAATAACGCCTTCATTGGCGCCGCTAACGTTGAGGTACTGATCGCCCACATACGGGTCAGGCGCTGCGTTGGCCGCGGCCATGTCTATATTCGGCATACCCACCCTGTCTCGCAATAGTTTGATGGATTTGTCCAGGTCAGCCTGGGTGAGCTGCCCCAGTTCGGCTTTGGCTTCCGCATAGTTCAGCAGCACTTCCGCATACCTGAAAATTGGCATGGAGTTGATGGAACGGTTGAACGAGTCGAACGAAAGGTCTGTTACGAACTTGATCAGCTGGTAGCCGGTAACGCTTGCGCCAAAATCGGGCGCCAGCCTGGCGGTAGTGCCAATGCGGGAGTAGCCGGGCGTGCGGATGGTCTGGGAAAGCCGCGGGTCGCGGTTTTGGGTCTCGGAGTAGAAAGTAATGGTATCGTACCGCGGGATGTCCGTAAAGCGGGTGCCGTCTTTCATCAGGTAGCTGTTTACCAGCTGTTTTTCCAGTCCAGGTTTGCCGTAAGATGATGTGATCGTATAGTAGTTCACGTTATGCCATACCTGTAATTCATTGCTGAAGGTTTTGGCCAGTATTATTTCATCCTTGATAGGTGCTATGGAGGCGAACAGTTCAAGATACGCCTTGTCTGGCGTGGACGTGTAGATCTTGTACTTGCCGGTGCTCATCAGCGCTTCCGAGGCCTCTACGGACTTTTGCAGGAAAGTTTCCCAGCCGGGGAGGCTCATTTCAGGATGGTACTTCCGGAAGGTGCCCTCAAACAGGCAGATGCGGCTCTTGAGCGCAAGGGCGGTGTATTTGGTTACGGCGTCCGTACTGGTAGTGGCGCCGTCCATTTTTGCAATGGCGTAGTCAATGTCAGCAAGAATGGAATCTACCACCAGCGCACGGCTGTCTCGCGCTTTGGTGAGCTTGTCCTGGTCTCCCTGTAAAATGGTAGAACCATACCAGGGCACATCTCCGAAGCGTTGTACTTTGTCGAAGTAGAAGTAGGCACGGAAGAATTTGGCTACGGCCACATATTTCTCTGCTTGCTGCTCCGGCAATACCCGGTTGTAATTGTCAAGGAAGAAGTTGATCTTGCGCAGCTCCGTCCACGTCCAGTTGCCGCCGGTTACGGGTACGGTGCGCCTGCCGGTGAGGTTATCTCCCAGGGAGGCTTTTACAATATTGTCGATATCCTCGTTGTAGATGCCTTCCGCGTTGGGGAAAGCGCTGTAGAGGGAATTGAGGTACGTGCTCAATTCTTTTTCGTTCTTGAAGAACTGGTCGGGCGCTATGTCAGACAGCGGCTGCCGGTCCATGAATTTGCTGCAGCCGGCAAATATGCTGCCGCCCGCAAGTATGAGTATGGATAAGTACTTTTTCATTTCAGTTCGTTTAATGGTTAGAATGACAGATCGAGACCGGCAGAAAAGGTTTTGGCGAACGGATACACGCGTCCGTTAGCGTCTGCGGCGGCCTGTTCCGGGTCTATGTATTTCGTTTCCAGCTTCGTCCAGGTAACCAGGTTGTCCCCGCTTACATAGAAACGGCAGCGGCCCAGGTGCAGGCGTCTCAGCAGGTGGTCTGGCAGGGAATAACCAACGGTAAGGTTTTTCAGGCGGAGGTACGCCAGGTCCTGCATGTATCTGTTGTTCGTGTTGGTGAGCGGGTTGTTGCCGTTGAGGGCAATGTAGCCGCGCAGGCGGGGAAAGTAGCTGGACTGTCCTTTTTCCGGGCTCCAGATCTTGTCCATGAAATCCTCGGGCACAAAAGAATAGTACGGGCGGCTGTACGGGCCCCAGAATTTATCCGCATTGGCGCCGGGGTACCAGTTTTTGCGGCCTATGCCCTGGAAGAAGAACGAAAGGTCAAACCCGTTCCAACTGGCGCTGCCGGTGAAGCCATATGGGAAGCGTATCTGGTTATTGCCGAGCTTTACGAGGTCTCCATGATCACCGAGGGTGTTTTTGCCCGGGCTGATCACACCGTCCCCATTGAGGTCCAGGAACTTCAGGTCACCGGCGCGGAGGCGGTTCCATTCGCCGCTGGCGCTGACGATGTTGGCGCCTACCAGCTTCTGGTCAACCTTGGCGGCCCATGCGGTGGCTTCTTCGTCTGTATTGAAATAGCCGTCTGTCGTATATCCCCACATGTCTCCGTAGCGCTGGCCAACATAATAGTCGTTCAGCAACTGGCTGGGGTTGTCAAAGCGGGTGATAACAGACGTGAAATCGCTCAGGTTGCCGCCAATGCTGTACATAAACGGTTTGCCGCCCACATCGAACTGGTTGTTGTAGCTGATGTTCAGCTCAAAGCCGCGGGTACGGAGGTCTGCCGCGTTTTCCCTCGGTTCTGCCGTGCCGAATACGGCCGGCAGGGTTTTACCCTTGGTCAGCATATCTTTTGTATCGCGGATGTAATAATCGAAGTTGAGGATCAGTTTGTTCTTCAGCAAGGCAGCGTCTACACCGAAATTGACGGAGCTGGTCTTTTCCCAGGTGAGGGTAGGAGAAATGGCGTTCGGCGCGGTCAGGTATTCCAGTTTCCTGCCGCCGGCTATCCAGTCTAGCGTACCCCTGCTCAACAGGGGAATGTACGGATAGGCGGAGCTGGTGATCTGGTTGCCCAGCGAGCCGTAAGAGGCGCGGAACTTCAGGTCGCCCACCGTGTTCTTCAAGGGTTCAAAGAAAGATTCCTCACTCACCCTCCAGCCTGCTGATATAGAGGGGAAGAAACCGAAACGCTGGTCTTTCGGAAAGCGGGAAGTACCGTCGTACCGCCCGTTCATTTCCAGCAGGTATTTGCCTTTATAATCGTAGTTGGCGCGGGCAAAGAAACCTAGGAGGGCCCACTCGCTTTGGGCGCCGTTGAGGGCGTAGTTACCGGAGCCGAGGCCTATGTCTATCAGGTCTTCAGACAACAGGTCGCCGCGCTCGGAGGTAATGCGTTTGAACTGTTTCAGTTCCTGGTTGTACCCCGCCATGAATTTTACATTATGGTGGCCATAGCTTTTAATGAACTCGCCATAGGCGTTGGCCACATGGTACATGTCGCTGTTCACTTCTTCGCGCAAAAAGTCTGCACGCGGCAGTTTGCTGATAACGCCGGGGTAGATGGAGTAGGGCGCAGCCGCCTGCCGGATGGTGGTGGTGGTAGCCGCATCATTGTCCCTGGCCGGGTTAAGGGTGAAAGTATAGTTGGCGTAGAGGTTGATGTTGTCGTTCACCTTGATAGTGGCGCCCCAGGTACTCATCAGCTCATTCCAGCGTTCTATGCCCCTTGATTTACCGTACAGCAGGTCTGCATAAATACCGTCTCCTATCTGGTAGTTGTTCAAGGCAGTGATGTAGGTGGCCGTACCGTCGGGGTTGCGCGGCACGTAGGAGGGGAGGGCGTGTACGGTGATAGATACGAAGTTGTTGTTAACGCCCCAGCCCGGGTAGGTGTATTTGGCAATGCTGAACTGCGTGTTGTTGGTGAACGTGAGCCACTTGTTGGCCCGCACCGTGAGTTTGGTGCGCAGGTTGTAGGAGTTGTATTCGTCCCTGTTGATGCGCATCATCCCTTTCCGGTGATACATGCGGCCGGAGAGCATGAAGTCTACCTTGTCCGTTCCGCCGGTAATGCTGAGGCTATGCTCCATGGCAGGTTGCGCATCAAAGAACATTTCTTTCCACCAGTCGGTGTTGCCGTAATACACGTACTGGTCCCGGCCGTTCCGGTTGTCTATTACCACAGACGGCAGCGATTTGTCTGTTTGCCTTTTTTTCAGCTCTTCATAGTCTTCCGGTGTATAGCGGGTGTAGGTGTTACCGGTAGATACGCGAAAGGCTTCATCGTTCATCATGGCGGCGTTATACCCGTCAGTCATGAAATCTGTGCTCACGGTTGATCTTGAAGAGGAGAAGTTGTTGCCGTAGTTCACGGTCAGCTTACCGTTCTTAGCGGCTTTGGTGGTAACCAGTATTACGCCGAACGCGGCGCGGGCGCCATAGATGGCGGAGGCCGCCGCGTCTTTGAGAATGGTAACGGTCTCAATGTCCCGGGGATTCACGTTGTTCATGGAGCCGGGTACCCCGTCTATCAATACCAGCGGGCTGGCGCCGGAGCTGAGCGGGTTGTTGCCGCGGATGTTGAAGCGGCCGTTGGAGCCGGGGCGGCCATCGGTAAAGTTGATGTTCAGGCCAGGCACGGCTCCCTGGAGGGCTTGCGTAACGTTAGCCACAGGCCGGCTTTCGAGCATTTTGGCATCTACCTGGGCAACGGCGCCGGTAAGGTTCACTTTCTTCTGAGTGCCGTATCCCACTACCACCAGTTCGTTCAGTTTCTGGTTGGCTTCCTTCAGTTGTATTTTCAGATTGTTGTTGCCGGCTTTCAAAACCTGGTTATTTAGTACTTGTGCTTCGTAACCAATGAAAGAAAACGTAACAGTTACTGGCGAGCCAACCGGCAGGCCGGGAATATTGAAAACGCCTTTTGCATCGCTGGCCGCGCCCTTGCGCTGGCCGTCTGGCGTTTTTACTTCTACGGAAACACCGGGCAGCGCTTCCCCGCTGGTACCGGTTACAACGCCCGTGAGTACGGCGTTGGGTTGTTGGGCCATAGCCGCTGCAGGAAGCAATACCAGCAGCCATAGCCAGATCTTGAACAGTTTTTGTGTAAGCATGACGAAGTAGATTTTATAGATGAACACTGTTAAAAGCCGGAAATAGAAAACCCGTTCAGGGCAGTTTGCTGCACTGTCAGATATAGACGCCGTTCCAGTCTCGAGAATTAGAAATGCGCCCGCAAGATGGGAAGAAATGCAAAGGATTGCATCTCCTTCAAGGTTAAGTTACCTTTAAACAATTGTTAAGCGATTGAAACAGGCTGATGACAAGGCCAATCTGGTTGAATTTCCATGACTCGTGGATGTATGGTTCTGATATAAATACGGTTGCCTACTTGTTTTTACAGGTTTTCGGCTCCTTCCTGGTTTTTTCAATATGGTCACTGCACTGGGTACATTATTCACTGCGTTGATAAAAATAAAAACTATTTTCTACATTTTAATAATAAAATAAAAGCATGAAAGGAAAGTTATTGAAATGTAAGGAAAGTGATGGAGGCAGGCACAAAATTGCCTCCCGGGGCTTCCCGGTTGACCGAGAACCCTTTAGCAAATTGTACGGCGAAAATTACTTCATTACCAGCTGCGCGGTTCTGTCCGGCCGGTGTTCCAGTATTATCTGTGCCCCTTGGTGAGGTTTTGCAGCAGGCAGTACGGCGAAAATTACTTCATTACGAGTTGCACGGTACTGTCCGACCGCTGTTCCAGCAGTATCTTGTGTCCCTTGGTCAGGTTTTCGAGCAGGCCATTGCGGTAATGTCGCACGGTCAGCAGTTCCAGCCCTTCATTATAGGAGATCTTGAAACCGCTGTGCAGGGCCTTGATAAGCAGCTCTATTTTCTCGGGGTTGTTGTCTATGCAGCAGGAGAAGCTGATAGCCGCGTTCTGGGTAAGGTTGATCTTGATCTTTTTGGCGTGGAATATTTCATAGATGTCACTGATCTTGTCTTCCGTAATGAACCCGAAGTCCCGGGAAGTAATGGTGATCAGCACCTGGTTCTTTTTCAGTACAATAATAGGTGGCAACTTGCGGTTGTCCGCATCCTCCCGGATCACGGTGCCGGGCAGGTCTTTGTTCAGGAAGCATTTTACGTATAGCGGTATCTGCTTGTTCTGCAGGGGTTTGATGGTTTTGGGGTGTATCACCTGCGCGCCGTAATAGGCCATTTCAATTACTTCGTTAAAAGCTATTTCCGGTATATTAACGGTATCGGGGAACAGCTTCGGGTCTGCGTTCTTCAGGCCCTCCACGTCTTTCCAGATGGTCTGGCTTTCGGCTTCCAGGAGGTTGGCAAATACGGCAGCGGAAAAATCACTGCCTTCGCGGCCCAGGGTAACGCTTTCGTTCTGGTCCGTACTGCCAATAAAACCCTGGGCAATCACGATGTCTACTGCATTGAACAGGGGCAGCACTTTTTCCTTCACCTGTTTTTCCGTTACTTCCCAGTCAATATTGGCATCGCGGAAGTTGTCGTCTGTGCGGAACACGTCGCGCACGTCTACCCAAACATTGGTAATGCCAGTCTGGTTAAAGTAGGCGCTCACAATGGCGGTGCTGAGCAGCTCGCCGAGGCCCACCAGCTGGTCATAGTAATAGTCGTACGGGCGGAGGGGCTTTTCTCCCAGCGTCCATTCGGCCTCTGTAAAAAACTGCTGCAACTGGGTGAACAGCGGATGCTCCCGGCCGCCCAGCAGGTTTTCAGCCACCTGGAGGTGCTGCTGTTCAATGTTGAACAGCAACTGGGCGGCTATTTCGCGCTTGCGCATGAAGAAGTTCTGGGCCACCTTTTCCAGCTCATTGGTGGTTTTACCCATGGCAGACATCACTACCAGTATTTTTTCACCGGCATAGGCCTGTAAGATATTACCCACCTGCTGAATGCGCTCAATAGTTTCTAAACTTGCGCCGCCAAATTTGAAAACCTTCATACGGAGAATCGACTTCTGTTAAAAAATTACCCGGCAAAGTACGGCAACTTTAGAATTGTTTAAAAATGAATTTACCGGAAAATGACAATTTCTATGAAATAGGGCTGTTTAGCTTAATTTAGCACACCTTAACCAAACACGTATATGAACATGAACCAACGAGTTATGACGCTGGACGAATTTACCATCCAGGAACTGAGAAACTACCCTGGCGCAACGGGCCAGCTATCCGGCCTCCTGCGTGACATCGGGCTGGCCGCCAAAAGGGTGAACGTGGAAGTGAACAAGGCCGGTATTGCGGACATATTGGGCGAAGCCGGTAAAACCAACGTACAGGGCGAGGCGGTAAAGAAACTGGACGAATTTGCCAATGACCAGCTCATCAACTCCCTGCGCACCAGCATCTACTGCTGCGGCGTGGCGTCTGAAGAAAATGAAGACTTTATCTGTTTTGAGGATGAATTTTCCCGGAACTCCAAATACGTGGTGCTGATGGACCCGCTGGACGGGTCGGGCAACATAGACGTGAACGTGTCTATTGGTACCATCTTTTCCGTATACCGCCGCCTTTCTCCCAACGGGGAGCTATGTACGCGGGAAGACTTCCTGCAGCCGGGCAATATGCAGATAGCCGCGGGGTATATTATCTACGGCTCTTCCACCATGCTCGTATACGCCACCCGCAGAAGCGTGCAGGGCTTTACGCTAGACCCCAGCATCGGGGAATTTTGCCTTTCACACCCTAACATGCGGGTGCCGGAAGACAGTGATATCTTTTCCGTGAACATGGGATATTATTATCTCTACGAGAAGAAGATACAGCTGGCCATAGACCTGTTTATGGCGCAAAACGCGGCAGACAAGGTATACCGCCACCGTTTTGTAGGCTGCATGGTATCCGAGATACACCGTACCCTGGTGCAGGGCGGGGTGTTCATGTATCCTGCATTTGGCAAGTATGCCAACGGGCGCTTGCGGCTGTGCTATGAGTGCAACCCCATGTCTTTCCTGATGGAAAAAGCAGGCGGCGCGGCCATTGCAGACGGGCAGCGGCGGTTGCTGGACATCAAGCCTGACGAGCTGCACCAGCGCATCCCCATTTTTATCGGCTCCAAAAAGATGGTGGAAGCTATCCAGGCGGTGATCGATTAAACTTTTGGCGCGAAATTGGATCATACAATTTTCAGTATTAAAAAAACGTTTCTAAAAACATGTTTAACCAGCACTATTGTAAGGTCCTTTTGTTTTCCGCAGCGGTATTGATAGGCTGCCAGGCCACCGCCTGCAGCAAGGCTGTAACGGGTAAACCCGGTACTACGGCTGTACGCAACACAGGCGATGTGGAAGAAGATATCCTGTATTACGTCAACAAGTACCGCAAGTCAAAAGGCCTGCCCGCGCTCAAAATGAATGAGACCATCAACGTGGAAGCCCGCAGCCACAGCAAGGCCATGGCCAACGGCCGCACAGGTTTCGGGCACGACGGGTTTGAAAGCCGCGTGGATGATATTTCCAAAAAACTGGGCCGGGTAAGCGGCGCCGCGGAAAACGTGGCGTACGGCAACCTGAGCGCAGAAGCAGTGGTAGACGGCTGGATCAAAAGCCCCGGCCACCGCAGGAACATGCTCGGCAACTTTAACCTGATCGGTATCGGCGCGGCCAGGGGGAAAGGGAATATTGTTTACTTCACGCAAATATTCATCAACAAGCCGCAGGCAACGGCTTCCAAATAACTACCTGCCAACCTTTTAAATTCAGAAGAGAGGCGCCCGGTAAAACGGAGCGCCTCTTTTTTTGTGTTTTTATGTAATTTGGCCGAATGGAAAAACGCAAGATCATTGAGGTGAAAGACCTGGTAAAGCAGTATGGCGACTTTACCGCGGTAAAAGGGATCAGTTTCGATGTATACGAGAACGAGGTGTTTGGCCTCCTGGGGCCTAATGGCGCGGGCAAGTCCACCACGCTGGAAATTATTGAGACCCTGCGCGAGAAAACCTCGGGCACTGTGATCGTAGACGGCCTGAACCTGGACGAGCGGCCCGATGCCATCAAGAAGATCATTGGCGTGCAGTTGCAAACATCCGGTTATTACCCCGGCCTGAACCTGCTGGAGCTGATAGCGCTGTTTGCCGGGCTGTATAACCAGCCGGTAAACGGTATGGAGCTGCTGAAGGAGTTCAACCTGGAAGATAAAGCAGGAGAGAAATTCAAATCCCTTTCCGGCGGCCAGAAGCAACGTTTTTCCATTGCCACTACGCTGATCAACCGCCCCCGCATCATTTTCCTGGACGAGCCTACCACCGGCCTGGACCCGCAGGCCCGCCGCAACCTGTGGACGCTTATTCAGCACGTACGGGCGCAGGGAACCACTGTAGTCATCACCACGCACTACATGGACGAAGCGGAGTTTCTCTGTGACCGCTGTGCCATTGTAGACAGCGGCCGCATCATTGCGCTGGACTCTCCGGATGCGTTGATAGACCAACTGGTGGCAGGCGGTTTTGAAAGGAAGAAGGAAGTGAAAAAGGCCAACCTGGAGGATGTGTTCATTCACCTCACCGGGAAAGATCTCCGGGAGGAGTAGACAGCATTCGTCAATCGTAATTGTTTCATATGGAAGATTTACGCTACCCCATCGGCCCCTTTCACGCGCCGGTGGTGATCAATGCAGACATGCGGAGAAAGTACATCAACGACATCCGCTATTTACCCGCTCTGCTGGAGCTGGCCGTGCAAAACCTGGATGCGCACCAGCTACAGACGCCTTACCGCCCCGGCGGGTGGACGGTAGCGCAGGTGGTCCATCACCTGGCAGATTCCCACATGAACGGTTTTACCCGCCTGAAGCTGGCCCTCACGGAAAACAATCCCACCATCAAACCATACGACGAAGCGGCCTGGGCGGAACTGCCAGACGTACAGCATGTGCCCATCAACGTGTCTATTACCCTGCTGCACGCGTTGCACGCCCGCTGGGTGGCCGTGCTGGAGCACCTGGAAGCGGGAGACTGGGACCGTACCTTTTTTCACCCCGGTAATAACGTGTCAAACACCCTGTCAAAACACCTGGCCAACTATTCCTGGCATGGCCTTCACCACCTGGCGCATATTGAGCGTCTGAAAGAAAGGGAAGGCTGGAAGTAAGTATTCTTCATTCGTAATAACAACAGACATTGGACTGGAAACTTGTAAACTCGGAATATCTCTTTAAAGAACCCTGGTTAACCCTGCGCAGAGACATTTGCGAAACACCCGCCGGCGTGCTCGTAAACCCGTATTACGTGCTGGAGTACCCAGACTGGGTGTGTGTGATGGCCGTAACGGAAAGCAGGCAGGTGATCCTCATCCGGCAATACCGGCATGCTTACGGCCGGGTGCTGCTGGAAATTCCGGGCGGTGTAATGGATGCCACGGACGTTTCTCCCGAAGCCGCCGCCCGCCGGGAATTGCTGGAAGAAACCGGCTTCGCCTTCCATCAATTTTATGACCTGGGCGCTGTATCTCACAACCCTTCTACCAGCACCAACCTTACCCACATGTTCCTGGCTACCGGCGGAACGCGTGTACAGGAGCAGGCGCTGGATGAGAATGAGGAAATAGAGGTGCTGCTGAAAGATATAGACGAAGTGGAAGCCATGCTTAAAGAGCGTGAGTTCTTGCAAAGCCTGCATGTAAGCTGCCTGCATTACGGGCTGGAAAAAATAAAGGAGCTGCGGGGCAGGGGGGAACTGTAGGTGTTGCAACAGGAGGCGTGGAACAGGAGCATTGCACGATGGTACCCGTCGGCTGCGGGGGGGACGGCAGGTGTTGCTGCGTTGCAGCGGGAGGTCAGCACGATGGTATCCGGTTGGCTGCGGGGCAATACAGATAATATCCAGCTTTCCCCGCGTGTTTTCAGACGCCCGGCACTTCCCCCACAATGAATACAGACCCGCAAACCAGCACCATGTCTTCCGCACCGGCATTGGCCAGTGCGGCCTGATAGGCGGAGGGCACGTTCTCAAACGCTGCCCCCTGCAGGCCCGCTTCCTGCGCCATGCGGTACAGGTCTTCTTCCGGGAGGGCGCGCGGTATCTGCGCTTTGGTAAAATAGTACTGCGCGTCTTTGGGCAGGAGCCGGAGCGCTGCCGGCACGTCTTTATCTTTTACAAAGCCGGTCACAATATGCAGCCGGCGGTAATTGACCAGCGCCAGTTGTTCCAGTATGGCCTTCATGCCCGCTTCATTGTGCCCCACGTCCAGCACGGTGTAGGGCGCCTGCCGTACTACCTGCCAACGCCCCCCTAACCCCGTGAGCTTCCGCACATTACCGAGCGCCGCCGCCGCATTGCCCGTTTCCCAGCCCGCCTGTTGCAAGATGCGCAGCGCAGACAGTACGCCCAGCAGGTTTTTTTCCTGGTAATGGCCCGGCAGGTCAAGCGTGTAGGTGGCCTGCTCGCTGGTGCGTGTGTTCGCTACCGTTACCCGCAGGGAATCCGGGGCGGGGTGTGAGTCCATTATTGCCCATTCCTGGTCTGCAAAATAAATGGGGGAGAGGCGCTGGTCTGCCGCGTCGTAGAACACGGAGGCGGTTTCCGGTTGTGTTTCACTGATCACCACCGGCACGTCTGGCTTGATGATGCCCGCTTTTTCATACGCTATCTGCTGCAGGGTATTACCCAGCACGTTCATATGGTCAAAGCTGATATTGGTGATCAGGGAAAGGATGGGGGTGATCACGTTCGTACTGTCCAGGCGGCCGCCCAGCCCGGTCTCTATCACTGCAATGTCTATCTTTTCGGCGGCAAAGTAGGCAAAGGCCATGGCTACCGTCAGCTCAAAGAACGAAGGTTGTATGGTGTCTATTTTGGTACGCAGGCGCTCCACGAAATCCACCACCCGGTTTTCGGGTATCATGGCGCCGTCTATTTTAATGCGTTCCCTGAAATCATGCAGGTGCGGTGAAGTATAAAGCCCTGTTTTATACCCGGCCTGTTGCAGCACCGCGGCCAGCATGTGGCTGGAAGAGCCTTTGCCGTTGGTGCCGGCAATATGTATGGAGGGAAACCGGTTTTCGGGGTGGCCCAGTATGGTGCAAAGCTCCCGGGTGTTCAGCAGGTCATGTTTCAGGGCGGAAGCGCCCTGCTTGCTGAACATGGGTAGCTGGTTGTACAGGTAGTCGATGGTTTGCTCGTAGTTCATATGCCTGGCTATATGTCAGGGCAGGCAACGTTGCTTTTCCGCCTGCGGAAAATGCCGCCGTCTCCCTTATCCCAGCTTCCCTTTTTAAAGCGGACCGGGATCACGCGCAAAGCTACGAATACATCCGCATGATTGATGCGGCTTTGGAAAAGAGTAGTGAAAAGACTGGAAGAACCAATTACCAGCGGCCCGGCGCGGAGGGCCAGCCCGGCGTCTGCCTGCCCGTAGCGGTTAACGGAAAGCGGCAGGTAAGCGCCCAGGTGTTTTGTTTCAAAACGCGGGGTTACCATCAGCCAGGTGAGGGCGCTGGTCTTGTGATCATCATTGGTGCCGCCGGTGAGGGCAATGGTAGCGCTGGCGCTCACAAAAAAACGGCCGTCTATATTGTAGTCTCCCATCAGGTTGAGGGAGGTGGGCAGGTTCATGTAAAACGTATTGTCCGTTTCCAGGGCGGTGAAGGTGTTGGCCAGGCGGTTGGCATACTGACGGATGCTTTCTTCCTTGCGTTTGCCCAGCATGTTGGCGGGGTAGTTCTGTGCCCGCATGTCAAGGTCTGCGCTGATGAGCGACTTGTCATACCGGATGCCGCCAATGTCTACCACGGAAATACCTACACGGGCTTTCCAGGTATCTGCGTCAGGGTTCCAGTCGCCATTCTCGTATACGCTGCCAAACCCGTCGTTATCCGGCCGCCATTCGTAAATAACGCCAATGTCTGCCCCTATGCCGGGGTTGTGGAAAGGGCTGTAGAGAGATTGCCAGCTATCCCCGTTGGTATCCAGCTCTGCGTTGTACCCGTAGTATAACGAGCCCTGGTTGATATCAAGGAGGTTCTGGTTTTTCAGCAGCAACGAACCATCGCGCCCTACTGCGTAGACCGCGGCCTGACCGGCCAGGTATTTGAGGGTAATGCCGGCTTTGAGGCGATGGTCTCCGCGGTCCCGTATCACACGGGCGTAGCTGAGGCCGAACTCGTTCCACCAGTGGGCAAACCCGCCGCCGTAGGTGTCTGAAACATTACGGTTGTTGTATTTGGGGTTAGGGTAGTTGATGGCGAAGAAATTGGCGGTGGAAGTTTCCATGCCACCACCATAAGTGGAGCCGCGTACGCGCCAGGTGAAGGCTACAGACTGTTTTTCGTCAATAGCGTAGAGCCCTGACGGCAGCATAATGTCTGCGCTGCCCCAGCCATATTGTTTGCGGGTGGCGTTGGTATCCGGAAAGTAATCCCGCCATATCCGGAAAGAGTCTGCCGAAAGCAGTGATGATTTTTCAAACTTGGTGTACGTATTGCCGGCCCTTGCATCTGCGCCCACGATGTTCACATCCCAGCGGTAACGGCTGCCGGCCGCGCTGGCAGGATTGAACGGCACGGCATGTATACCGGCGTACTGGCTGGTATGATATCCCGGAAAACTTTGCGCCTGCACGGCGGCAGTTGCGCACATTCCCGCTATTAACAGTAAGAGCCTGTTCTTTAAGTACATAGAATAGTCGGCAGATTAGTTTTTAATAACGGGAAAACAGGAATAATATTCTCCCTATTGTGCTTTGAAGTAAAAACGGATGGGGCCGAACTGTTCTTCCGGCGCGTCCGAGCTGGCATTGTACTTAATTCTTTTGGCCGCTTCAATAGCGATCTGAATGGCTTTTGGATTGTTAATGGTAGAATTTTTTAAGGTATAGGAAGCGCTGATCACATTGCCTTGCCGGTCTACTTTAATGTTTACGGCTACATAGCCGGTTTCGTTGCCATCCCAGGTAACAGAGGGCCTGTTTACCAGGTTCCTGCCCTGCAGGCGGAAGTCAGATGCGCCCCTGCCTGCGCCGGGTGTACCGGTATAGCCGGTGGCATTCGGGTCTCCGCCCAGTACGCCACGGTCTCCGGGCCTGCCGGTATTGCCTTCGCCGGTGGAGTTGTTGCTGCCATTGGCGTTGTTGCCGCTATTGGCGCTGTTGGAGCTGCCACCGGTGAATACTGCCTTGGGCCTTTGCGGGGCTGGCGGAATGGGAGTAGGCGGCGCTACGGCTTTGGGCTTGCGCGGTGTTTTTTCCGTTTTGGCCTCTACGGTTTTGGCTATTTCTTTCGGTTTGGGCGCCGGTTTGGGAGGATTTTTCACCTCCGGGGCGTCTTCTTCGTTTTGGGTGGCCAGGTCTTGCGTGTTGCCCTGCTCTTCAGCGGGCGCCGGCGTGTTTTGAGGAACGGCAGGCGCAGGCTGGCTGGCTGCCGGCGGGTTGGGGTTCAACGGCTGTTCGTCTCCCATACCGTCATCAGAGGTGCCCAGGTTCACTTCCATGCCCAGGTCCTGGTCAGGCAGTGGCGGCGGCGCCGAGAAGCTGATCATGAACAGCCCAACTAACAGCAACGCATGCACGGCTACCGTGAAACCGGCCGCTTTTATATTTTTCTGTTGTTTTTGTTCCTCCATCTTGATTCCAAAGTTAATGTTTTTTCAATATGCCGCCCGTGTATTGTATGAGCGGGCAAACGGGCCGGGGCCTTTTTGCCTGTTTGCGGCAAAAACCGCACCAGGCAGCCTGCGGAAAGCACTTCATGCATCCCGGGCCGCCGCGGCAATACATGCGTTTCGGATACATCCCGGCCCGCCGCTGTATTGGTAGTCAGTGCGGCCAAATTACCGGATAAACGCAATTAATCAACAAACCGCCTCATTGGTAATATTCCTTTTGGCAGTTACTGTAACCCGGCATAGCTTGCAAACGTATATGTACAACAAAACGATCTCGCTTTACAGGAACGCCTACAGCGGCATTTCGCCCCGCGTGTGGTGGCTGGCCGTGGTGCTGCTGATCAACCGCAGCGGTAACATGGTGATCCCCTTTTTAACGATCTACCTCACCTTTGAATTGCATCTGCCCCTTGAACAGGCGGGTATTATTATGACCCTCTTCGGCGCCGGTGCTATCTGCGGCTCCCTGCTGGGCGGCAAACTGGCGGATACCATCGGGTTTTACCCTGTGCAGTGCTGGAGCCTGGTGCTCAACGGGGCCATGTTCATTTTGCTTGGGCAAATGCATACTTTTTCCTCCCTGGCCGCCGCCATTTTTTTCCAGGGCCTCATAGGGGAGTCTTTCAGGCCGGCCAACGCCGCCGCCGTAGCGCATTACAGCGATGCCGCCGGCCGGTTGCGGGCCTATTCCCTCATACGCCTGGCCACCAACCTGGGCTGGGCCGTTGGCCCTGCTTTGGGCGGCATGCTGGCCGCCATCGGTTACAAGTGGCTGTTCTGGACAGACGGGCTGGTGTGCATTTCCGCGGGCCTGCTCATGCGCCTGGTATTGCCCCCCGTGAAAGCAGTGCGGGAAAAGAAGGAAGAAAAGGAAATGAAGGCCTTGAAACAGGATTCTGCCTACAAAGACTGGGTATATCTCTTTTTTGTGCTGCTGGTCACCCTTTTTGCCGTGTGCCTGTTCCAGATGTTCACCATTGTGGGCGTGTTCTTTAAAGACAAATTGCAGCTTACGGAAGGCCTCATCGGCATTGCCTTGTCTGTTAACGGTTTGCTGATTGCCCTGGTAGAGATGATATTGGTGTACAAGCTGGAAAACAAGCGGCCGGATGTGTACTATATCGGCATCGGGGCCTTGATGATGGGTCTGGCGTACCTGGTGTTCAATATATTTCCCCCTGTTACCGCGCTGGCTTTCATCTATATCATCACCTTCACCTTTGCGGAAATGATGGCGCTGCCGTTTATGAACAACTTTTGGATACACCGCAGTAAAGACCATAACCGCGGCCAGTATGCAGGGTTATACATGGCCAGTTACAGCGCGGCGCACCTGATAGCGCCTACGCTGGGGGCTTTTGTGGTGAAGGAGCTGGGTTATTCGGCCTGGTGGTACATGGTAACGGGCATCTGCCTGCTTACGTTCATCGGGTTCAGGTGGTTGTTCAGGCGTGCGCAAAGTCCTGTTCATAGTTCCCCTGCATCCGTTCCATCGGTGGGTTGAAGTAACCGAACTTCAGATCCGGGAACTCTTCGCGCAGCAGCTCCAGCATTTGTTTCATGCCCAGGCAGTCCCCGGTTTCGGTAACGCCGATCTTGCCGAGGTACCAGTCAGGGTCAATGTTGAAATTGCGCCATTGTATCATGCTCAAGCCGGTGGTCCTGATCAGCTCGCGCAGCGCTTCATATTCCTCCACGCTGTCTGTCATGCCTGGAAATACAAAATAGTTGATGGACGCCCAGCCGCCATGTTCCCGTACCACCCTGATGCTTTCCACGATGTCTGCAAAGGTGTAGTTATTAGGGCGGTAATACGGCGTGTAGATATGCTCCCGTACGGAGTTGAGGCTTACGCGGATGCTGTTCAGCCCGGCCCGGCACAGTTCGCGTACAGCGTTGGGCTTGCTGCCGTTGGTGTTGATATTGATGCTTCCTTTGGAAGTATGTTTGCGTATTTCGAGAATGGACTCGCGGATGGTTTCCCACATCAGCAACGGTTCTCCCTCACACCCCTGGCCGAAGCTCACAATAGGGAACGGGGCCGTTTCCAGGTGAGGCACGGTAAACTCCACAATTTCCGCGGCATTGGGTTTGAAAGCAAGGCGGTCTTGCGTGGACACAATGGTTTCCTCTTCCGGCTGGAAAGAAATGCAGCCTATGCAATTGGCGTTGCAGGCGGGAGAAGAAGGCACGGGGCATTCCCAGCGGCCCATGAAATAGTTGCGGGCGGCGGGGCAGTGGTAAGTGAGGGCGCAGTTATTGGCCAGGTGCTGCACCAGGCGGTTGTGCGGATAGGCCTCCAGCAGGGTAGATACACCGCTTTTTACCTTGCTGTCATTAAAGCCGGCGCATTCCTGCCTGATATCCTGCTCAATGCGGATGGCGGGTACGTAAAACTCGTTGTTATACCAGCCGGCGGCGGTATAGCAGAAAAGCGGCAGCGTGGGCGCGTCTGGCATGGTTTCGTACGCGGCCAGGTAAAAGCCGGTATGCGCGGGCGGAATGAAGGCCGCTACGGCCCAGCCTTTTTCACAAAGGCGCATTTCGCCCGTTTCCACATCTATGCCAATACCACGGCGGCCGGGCAACTCATAAAGGTTGCCGCCGTCCGGCAGCGTTATCCATTCATCGTCCGGGATGGGCTGGGCGTCCCAGCCGCTGCGCCCGGCCACATAAAGGGAAGTGTCTTCAAAAATATTCCCTTTACCGTCTGAATAGAGTATGTATGGAGATACGTTCATTGTAAGCGCGTTTGGAAAAATTGGTTCATTTCCGCGGCTTTGGTGGTGGAGATATCGTCCAGCACTTCCAGCTGCAGCAGTTTATTGTTTGAAAAATCCAGCGTGAGCAGGTCGTTCCGCAAAATTACGTTTTTCATTTCGTTCCAGCCTACGCGGCGCTTGCCGAACAAGGTGGGCAGCGTAATGCCGGTAGTGTCAAATTCCACGTAAGAGGGTTGCAGTATCTTGTATTCCGCATAACCGATATAACCAATGCCCAGGCCCGCGAGGAAAAGCGTGAACCCCACAATGGGCTGCATGTGCGAAAGGAAGTACAGGCAGCCGCTCAGCATGGTGAAAGCCTGCAGCATGCGCAGTACGGTATTGGCCTCGGAAAATTTGCGGATGCGCCGCATCAGCAGGGGAAAGGCCACGCTCACCAGGCCCATGGCTATAAACAGGAAGGCGATCATCCAGTTGGGGCGCTCCAGTTTATACGTGCCGATCACATTGAACAGGAAAAGGATACCTACCATGCCATGCATTACCGGCTGCAAACGCAGGCGGGTCATAGCATTGGGATGTAATATGCGGAATTTGTACATGATTATTTCACCATCAGGTTACACAACTTGAACAGCATGCGGGCGCCCACGTTGGCATCCCACTCATCCAGCCCTGCGCTTACCTCTACCAGGTCAAAGCCTATCAGGTTGCGGCCGCTTTCCAGTATTTTCCTGAAAAGGTAAAATACCTGCGGCCCTTCCAACCCGCCGGCTACCGGCGTGCCTGTATGGGGGCACAGCTTGGGGTCAAGCCCGTCTATGTCAAAACTGATATATACCTGCTGTGGCAGTTGGTTGATAATATCGTCGCAAATGTTTTTCCATGGTTCGCCTTCAAAACCCCGTTCCTTGATCCGCTGGTCAAAGAAGGTCACCACACGGCCGTTGCTGTTGCTGATGTAGTGCAGTTCCTCTTCGCAATAGTCCCTTACGCCCACCTGCACCAGCTTCGTCACCTGCGGCACTTCCGCCAGCGCGTTGTACATAATGGAAGCATGGGAGTATTTGAACCCTTCGTAACTGTTGCGCAGGTCTGCATGCGCGTCTATTTGCAGAATACCATAGTTTCCCTTATGCTCGCCAATGGCCTTGAAATACCCCAGCGGCGTGCTGTGGTCACCGCCAATGAGCCCTACCAGCTTGCCGCGCTGCAGCAGCTCTTTCGTTTGCTGGTATACCCAGTCGTTCATTTTCTGGGCGCCCCTGTTCACATCGTCCAGCGAGCGGCGCAGGAAGTCGTTCTCCAGCACGTCCCCGCCTTCGGCCAAAAAACGGAGGTACAGCTCAGCTTCCTTGCGGAGGTAGTCACTGCGGAGCAACAGCTGTTTGTCACATTCCCGCATGTAGAACCCCTGCCGCCAGCCGTTCTCCACATCCGCATCGTAAAGATCTACCTGCAGGGCGGCTTTGAAAATGTGCTCCGGCCCGCGCGCCGTACCATGTGCATAAGACACTGTCACTTCCCAGGGTACGGGCACCAATACCAGCCGCGCGTCTTCCTCGCTGAAGGGAAGCCCAAAAATGTTATTGGACAATAACCCAGGCGAATTGGGATCAAATTTCGAAAGATCAGCCATGATTATTTCAATATACTTTGCTATTCCGGCGCAAAGGTAACGGTAAAAATCGGAAACCCCGCCCCGCAAACCTGACGAATATCAGCCTTCCCCATTCAGTTTTTTGGCTACCTTTGTTAACAAATCAATCTGGTAAGGATGAAGAAAACTAGTATCATTTTACTCGTCGTAATAGCCGTATGTGTGGCAGGTATGGTAATGATGGTGGGGGATTTCAGTACCTATGAAACATTTGCCACCGCGCGCAAGAAAGAAGGGAAGAAAATTCACGTAATAGGCGCGCTGGACAAGGGTAAAGAGGTGGTGTACGATCCCGCCAAAGATGCCAACTATTTCAGCTTCTTTATGAAAGACAAGTCCGGTGAGGTCACTAAAGTGGTATTCAACGGTACCCGTCCCACCGACTTCGAAAAATCTACAGAACTGGTGCTCACAGGCAAAATGGTAGGTTCAGAGTTCCATTGCGACAAGATACTGATGAAATGCCCTTCCAAATACAAAGACGAACAGACCGCCTACAGCGCACAAAAAGACATATAACGTCATTTTTACAACTACAACAACTTACGGATCATAGCTTTGGAAAATATTAAATATGTAGGGGAGCATTTACTTCCCGGCCAACTAGGGCATTTCTTTACCATCCTGGCATTTGTGGCTTCCCTGGTGGCCACGGTGTCTTATTTCAGCAGCGTACAGCAGCAAGACCCGCTCAAGAAAGCATCCTGGCTGAAAATGGCCCGCTGGGCCTTTTTTGTGCAAACGGCTTCCGTGTTTGCCGTGTTCGCTTTCCTGTACTACATCATTTCCAATCACCTTTTTGAATACAAGTACGCCTGGCAGCACTCCTCGCGTGACCTGGAGGTAAAATACCTCCTGAGCTGCTTCTGGGAAGGGCAGGAGGGCAGTACCCTGCTCTGGAGCGTATGGCACAGCGTGCTGGGTTGTATCCTTATCTATACCTCCAAAAAATGGGAAGGCCCGGTGCTGACGGTGATCTCTTTTGCCCAGGCCTGCCTGGCCGCCATGCTGCTGGGTATTTATGTTTTTGACTACAAGCTGGGCAGCACGCCCTTCATTTTAATGCGGCAGGATGCGCCGGACTCACCCGTGTTCATGAACCCGAATTACCTGCAATTCAAACAGTTCGTAGACGGCAACGGCCTCAACGAGCTGCTGAAAAACTACTGGATGGTGATTCACCCGCCCGTGCTGTTCCTGGGATTTGCCTCTGTAATAGTGCCGTTTGCCTACGCTATTGGCGGCCTGTGGACGCGTAAGTACGCCGAGTGGGTAAAACCCGCGCTGCCCTGGGCCCTTTTTGCCGCCATGATGCTGGGTACCGGTATCATGATGGGCGCCGCCTGGGCGTATGAATCCCTCACCTTCGGCGGTTACTGGGCATGGGACCCTGTGGAGAACGCCTCCCTGGTACCCTGGCTCACCCTGGTGGCCGGTGTGCACACCTTGCTGGCGTACCGCAGCTCCGGGCATGCGCTGCGCTCTACGTTCTTCTTTTTCATCATCTCTTTCGTATTCATCCTTTACTCCACCTTCCTGACCAAAAGCGGTGTACTGGGCCAAACCTCCGTACACTCCTTCACAGATATGGGCATGAGCGGCCAGTTGCTGGTGCTGCTGGGCCTGTTCTCCATCCCTTCGTTCTGGCTGCTGATTAAGCGGAACAAGGAAATACCGAAGATCGTAAAGGAAGAAAGCACTTACTCACGCGAGTTCTGGCTGTTTGTAGGCGCCCTGGTGCTGCTGGTATCCGGCCTGCAGATCACTTTCATCACCTCCATTCCGGTATGGAACAAACTGCTGGATTTCTTCGGCCTCAAAAAGCTCTTTAACCTGGAAGATTTTGCGCCGCCCACCGAGCCGGTGTTCTATTATAACCAGATCCAGATATGGCTGGCCATTATTGTAGCCACGCTTACCGCTGCGGTGCAGTACCTGAAGTATAAAGACACGCCCAAAGGCACCGTCATGAAAAAGCTGGGCTGGCCCACGTTGATCGCCGTTGGCATTACAGTACTGATTGCCTGGGCCGGGCGTATTTATTATACCAATTACGGCGCGGGTTTCCTAGTGGCCATCTACCTCATGCTGTTTGCCAGCATATACGCCATAGTGGCCAACTTCGGCTATATCTTCGTAGTGCTGAAAGGGAAAACCAAAGCCGCAGGCGCTTCCGTGGCCCACATCGGTTTTGGCCTTACGCTGCTGGGCATCCTCATTTCTTCTTCCAAAATGGAAGTACTGTCTATTGACAGCATGGGTGTGCTCAACGGCTATTTTACCAAGGAAAGCGGGCAGAACTCACGGGAGAACGTAATGCTGCCCAAAGGCCTGCCGGTGCAGATGGGGCCGTATTTTGTGACGTACCGCGGAGATTCCGTGGATGCGGCAGACAAGTCCAAGACGCTTTTCATCATGGACTATGAAAAGAAAGCCCGCCTGGAAGACGAGCCCGCAGAGCGCTTCACCTTGTACCCGGATGCGTTCCTGAACATAAAAGGGCAGGAAGGCATTACCCCAAACCCGGATTCCAAACACTATCTTACCCGCGATATCTTTACCTACATTACCGCGGTACCGCGGAAAGATGTGGTGACAGACAGCACGCCCTACCAGGAGCACGTAATAGCCCAGGGCGATACCATTTATTTCTCCAAGGGCTTTATGGTGCTGAACAACCTGAAAACGTCACCCGAGCAGAAGAACTATCATCCGGAACCGGGAGATATTGCCGTAGGCGCGGAAATTTACGTGCATACCAAAAGCAACGGGGACTTTAACCTGCGGCCGGTATATTTTATCCGGGACAGTAGCTTCCAGAGCAATATCCCTGACTCCATTACCCCGCTTTCCCTGGCCGTGCGGTTCACCAAAATACTGCCTAACGAAAACAAAGTGCAGATAGAGGTGAAAGAGACCCAGGCGCCGATGGACTATGTGGTGATGAAAGCCCTGGTATTCCCCTTCATTAACGTGCTGTGGATAGGCATATTGGTGATGATAGTAGGGTTTGTGATGAGCATCCGCCAGCGCATTAGAAGATAGGTAAAATAAAAATAATATGGGGAGGGCAGCCGTAACAGGCTGCCCTTTTGTTATATTGCAGGTAAAATAACACCCTATGCGCCGTATCCTCCGCATCATATTACTGGTTTTGGCGTTGTTCGGCATCCTGTACTTCCTGGGGCCTAAACCGGCCCCGCCGGTGCTGGGCGGCATATTGCCAACGGTGCCGGAAGGATCTATTGCGCTGGACGGGTATGTGAAGCGGAAAGAAGCGGGTTTCCGCATCAAACCGCATAATGAGGCGCGTATCTGCTGGGCAGACTCCCTGCACCAAAAAACGCCCTACAGCGTGGTATACCTGCACGGCTTTTCAGCCAGTGAAATGGAGGGAGACCCCGTACATCACGATTTTGCCCGCCAGTTCGGCTATAACCTGTACCTCAGCCGCCTCAACGGCCACGGGCTGGATACTTCCGATCCGCTGCTGGACATGACCTCCGCCGGCCTCTGGGAAGACGCAAAAGAAGCCCTGGCCATCGGTAAAAAGCTGGGGCACAAGGTGATACTGATAGGCACCTCCACCGGCGGAACGCTGGCGCTGCTGCTGGCCGCGGAGTTTCCCGGCGATGTGGCCGCAGTGATCAACCTTTCGCCCAATATTGCCATCAATGAGGCCATGATAGGGCTGCTGGACGAGCCCTGGGGCATTTACCTGGCGCGGTTGATCAAAGGCAGCAAATACAACGAATACAAGCCCGAAAACCCCGAAAAAGCAAAGTACTGGTATACGAAATACCGCCTCGAGGCCGTTGTGGAGCTGGAGAACCTGGTGTCTCATACCATGACGCCGGAGCTGTTCCGGAAGGTGCGCCAGCCTGTGCTGAACCTGTATTATTACAAGAACGAGCAGGAACAGGACCATACGGTGAAAGTGTCAGCCATCCTGGACATGCACCAGCAACTGGGCACGCCCGCCGCCCTCAAGCGCGCGGTACCCATACCGAACGCCGGCGCTCATGTAATAGGCTCCAGCATTACCTCTGCCGACGTGCCGGCGGTAACGGCCGCCATCAGCCGCTGGTGGAAGGAAATCTCCACGAATCAGAACTAATTCGTATCTTGGTTTCATTCGAAATTTGTATGTGCCGCTTCCTGACAATTGCCGTTTTTTGCATGCTATGCCTCCAATTCACTGCCACAGCCCAGCAGCGTACGGGTGCAGACTCCGTGGCGGTAAGGGCAATTGTAATAGGAACAGATACCATCCCCTCCATTACCTTGAGCATTGTGGAAGTGGTAGACAGGCTGCCCAAACGCCTGCGTAAGGAACGCGCCCGGTGGACGAGGCTGCGCAATGCCGTGTACGTCACCTACCCTTATGCCGTTGCCGCCAGCCGCGTGCTGAAAGATGTGAGCATTGAGCTGGAGAGGACCCCTAATAAAAAACAGCGGAAAGCCTACCTGGCCTCCAAGGAAAAAGAGCTGAAAGAGCAGTTCGGCAACAAGCTGGAGAACCTCTCCGTATACCAGGGTAAAGTGCTGATGAAGCTGATTCACCGGGAAACAGGGGAGAACTGTTACGAGATCATCAAGGAGCTGAAAGGCGGCTTCAACGCGCGGGTGTACCAGACCGTGGCGTTCTTTTTCGGCGGCAACCTCAAGAGCGAGTTCAACACGCGGGACGACCGGGATATTGAGATGATCGTACAGGAGATACAGTTGTATCACCGGTTTAATTAGATGTTGCCCCTTCAATTTGGAACATCCCCCCATAACCCCGAACTTTGCCCCCCTAAATTGATGAAACAATGAAATTGGACATACTGGCAATAGCCGCCCATCCGGACGATGTAGAACTGTCTTGCGCCGGTACCCTCATGGTGCATGCCTTGCAGGGCATGAAAGTAGGGATAGTGGACCTCACCCGCGGCGAGCTGGGCACCCGCGGCACGCCCGAAGGCCGCCTGCTGGAAGCGGCAGACGCCTGCCGGCTGATGGGGCTGGAAGTGCGGGAAAACCTGGGCCTGGCAGACGGTTTTTTCCAGAACACCCGGGAAGACCAGCTGGCCGTGATCAGCGCCATCCGCAAGTTCAGACCTGAAATAGTACTGGCCAACGCGGTAGACGACCGCCACCCTGACCATGGCCGTGCCGCCAAGCTGATCGCAGACAGTTGCTTCCTGGCCGGCCTCCGGAAGATAGAGACGAAGGGAGAAGATGGCCAGCCCCAGCAGGCATGGCGCCCCAAGCAGGTGTTCCACTTCCTGCAAGACAGGTACCACGAGCCGGATTTTGTGGTAGACATTACCCCGGTTATTGATAAAAAGGTGGAAGCCATCAAATGCTTCAAAACCCAGTTCCTGGCCCAGAAAGATAATGAGCCGCAAACGTACATCTCTTCCCCGGAGTTTTTTGACAGCGTGCTGTACCGCGCCAAAATGCTGGGCAAAATGGTAGGGGTGGCATACGCCGAAGGATATACTTCGGCCAAGATGATAGGGGTGAGGAGCCTGAAGGATCTTATCAGTGAAAACACCTGAGCCGGAAGAAAGGCATAAAATAAAGCGGGTTGAACGTTGCCGTTTCAACCCGCTTTTTTATATAAGACCCCTTGCAATAGGGGGACAAAATGCCCTTTTGATGCGCACTGCGCTCAGGCGCCAGTGGCAGCAAAACAATTCCACGTGTTCTGCACGAGAACGTTTTTTTCAGATACGGTACAATGGAACCCGCTGCGGTCAAGGGCCTTGGGTAGCCTCATGACCTGCCGAAACTAGATGAATAAATCCTGCGTTGCATCAAATTCATCTTGTTTGTTGATGCTGTTTTTGATAAACGGAATCAAAGCAAGGCCAACCGTAAGGATCACTAAAAGTACATTTCTCAATTTCATATCCAGTCTTTTTAATTCTTGCTACATATATAACTAAATAACGTGCCAAAAGGTTACGCGAAATCGTTAAAAAATTACACGTTGGAGAGGCCGGAAGGCCAGTAAAATAAGGAGGTTCAGACTGGTGGCGGGTTTGATGGCAGTAGCGTCTATTTAATATTAAAACAGTATAGATAAAGTCGATATATGATGTGGCGAAATCTATTTGATTTATAGGAATTTGATAGTGACCTTTGCGGCGGCATTACTAAATAGCTTAGCATTCAATCAATAAAAAATAGATATAGAATCATGAAAAATGCAGTTGTATCAGTAGGGTCTCAATTCCCTGAGTTCGCTAAAAAGGCAGTTGTTTCAATCGAAAAAGGGAAAGAGTTTTACGAGATCTCTTCCGAAGAGATCAAAAACTCCGGCAAGTGGATGGTGATGTTCTGGTGGCCCAAGGATTTTACGTTTGTTTGTCCTACCGAGATTGCCGAGTTCAACAAACACTACCAGGATTTTGCTGACCGCGACGCTATCCTGATAGGCGCTTCTACTGACTCCGAGTTTGTACACCTGGCCTGGAGGAAAGATCACGAAGACCTCCGCGGCCTCCAGTTCCCTATGCTGGCAGACACTTCCAAAAGCCTGGCCGAAGAACTGGGCATTCTGCAGTCAGATGAAAAGATAGCTTACCGCGCCACCTTTGTGGTAGATCCCCAGGGCATTGTTCGCTGGACTTCCGTATACGACCTGTCTGTAGGCCGTAACGTGAAAGAAGTGATCCGTGTGATAGACGCCCTGCAAACAGACGAGCTGTGCCCCTGCAACTGGCAGAAAGGCGAGGCAACCCTGAATGCATAATGAAACTGGCGGAAGGGGCTTTACCGGCCCCTTCTTCTTTTCCACTTCTCAATACTGAATATTTAAAAATAATAATATGTTTGCAACCAATACACAGGAAACCGCCCAGCAGCTGCTGCAGGCGGTAGGGATGCCCACTGCCGAGGTGCCGGGGAAACTGGCCGCGCTGGCAGCTACGGACGCCCGTTACCTGAAAGACCTGAAGATCAATGTGAGCAATGCCCTGGAGGCCGCCACCCTTAACAAAAAGGAAGCTTACCTGCTGGGCCTGGCCGTAGCCGTAAACGAGAAACTGCCTGCGCTGCAGGGAGGTTTTGAGCAGCTGGCCTTGGCTGCGGGCGCTACAGACAAGGAAGTGGCGGACATACTGAGTTGTACCTCGCTGATGAACGCCAATAATGTGTATTACCGCTTCCGCCACTTTGTAGGCAAGGAATTTTACACCACCGCCCCGGCTGGCATCCGCATGAGCATTATGGCTAACCCCGTGATAGGGAAGGAGTTCTTTGAGCTGCTGAGCCTGGTGGTATCCGCCCTCAATGGCTGCGAAATGTGCGTTAGCTCCCATGAAGAGGCTTTGCTGAAGCATGGCACGGAACAACAGCGCATCCTGGACGCAGTGAGGCTGGGCGCGGTTATCAGGAGCCTGGGCGTGCTGCTGTAAACGGCAAAGTGTTCACAAAATTAGACAGTCGTTTAATTATGTGAATAAAAACAATTCTCATTATTTGATATTTCGATAAAATAGTGCGACTTTTGCAGTCCAAAATTTTTAGAACATGGCAAGAGTATGTCAGGTGACAGGGAAAAAACCAATTACAGGTCATCATGTATCTTTTTCGAACATCAAGACGAAAAGGAGGTTTCTGCCCAATCTGCAAACCAAGCGTTTCTTTTTGGCAGAAGAAGATCGTTGGATCACTTTAAAAGTGTCTGCTGATGGTCTGAGAACCATTAACAAACGTGGCCTGTATGCCGTAGTGAAAGAGCTCCGCGCAGAAGGTAACAAAGACATCTAATTGAGGACCAACTTAATCCGAATAAACAATGGCAAAGAAAGGTAACAGGGTGCAGGTGATTCTGGAATGCACGGAGCATAAAACCTCCGGCCAGCCGGGTACTTCCCGCTACATCAGCACCAAGAACAAAAAGAACACTCCGGAGCGTCTGGAGCTGAAAAAGTACAACCCTATCCTGAGGAAGGTGACTGTACACAAAGAAATCAAATAAGGTCAGTTAATTGCTGGGCAGTTAATCGTTTCGGGTTTCATACGATTAGCTCTGAATGATTGACACTTTACAATTAACGATTAACTTTTATACAAATGGCAAAACAAGCAAAAACCGCGATCAAGAAAGATGCAAAGGCTGCTGCTGAAGCAAAAGTGTGGACCAAGGTGGTTAAAGCGGTACGTTCTCCTAAAAGCGGTGCATATACTTTTAAAGAAGCTATCATACACAAGGACAAAGTTCAGGAGTACATTAACCAGAAGTAATTCGGCTTTACTAATCATACTGCAATAAAGCTGTTCGCGGGAGCGAACGGCTTTTTGTGTTTTGGGGAAGAGGGATGGCTTCCTAAGGCTGAAAGGGCCCGCCCCCGCAAACGCCGCAACAGGGCGGCAGCCCGCATATACGCGGCCACCGGCGCTGCCCGCCGAATATTTTTATACATCACATGCTGAATAAAGCTACATTTGTAGCCTGCTTCCGGGAAACAGGCCGTTAACCGCCTCCGGAGATGTTTAACACCGTAATTGAACTTGTATGGGTTTTTTTAATAAGCTCTTTTCCCGGGAAAAGAAGGAAAGTCTGGACCAGGGCCTGCAGAAAACAAAAGAAAGTTTCCTCTCCAAAATTGGCCGCGCTATTGCCGGCAAATCTACCGTAGACGCTGAAGTGCTGGATAACCTGGAAGAAGCGCTGGTATCCGCAGACGTAGGGGTAGACACTACTGTACGGATCATCAATAAAATAGAAGAACGCGTAGCTAAAGATAAATACCTGAACACTAACGAATTAAACAGGATACTGCAAGAAGAGGTTGCGGCAATCCTGGTAGACGCGCCAGATAGCGGCTTCCGTGATTTTGACGTACCGGCTGGCAAAAAGCCCTACGTGATCATGGTGGTAGGCGTAAACGGGGTAGGTAAGACCACTACCATCGGTAAACTGGCCTATAACTTCAAAAAAGCCGGCAAGTCTGTGCTGCTGGGTGCGGCAGATACCTTTCGTGCCGCGGCGGTAGACCAGCTGACCATCTGGAGCGAAAGGGCAGGCGTACCCATCGTAAAACAGCAAATGGGCTCAGATCCCGCTGCGGTGGCCTTTGATACGGTGCAAAGCGGGGTGGCCCGTGATGTGGACGTCATCATCATAGACACCGCCGGTCGCCTCCACAACAAACTCCACCTGATGGACGAGCTGAGCAAGATCAAAAGGGTAATGAACAAGGTCATCCCTGACGCACCCCACGAGGTATTGCTGGTGCTGGACGGATCTACCGGCCAGAATGCTTTGGAACAGGCTAAACAATTCACGGCCGCCACAGAAGTAACGTCCCTGGCCATCACCAAGCTGGACGGTACGGCCAAAGGCGGGGTGGTGCTCGCCATTGCCAACCAGTTCAAAATACCGGTAAAATACATCGGCATCGGTGAAAAAATGGAAGACCTGCAGGTGTTTGACCGGGAAGAGTTTGTAGATACATTGTTTAGTTTAAATAATTGATTATCAAAAATATATAAAAAAGCCGGAGCCTTGCCTCCGGCTTTTTTATTATCTTCCCGTTCCATTCAACACTCTAACCCGATATCTATGAAATTATTATCTTATTTGTTTGTGGCCGTTCTGTTTGTCAGCGCCCGCGTTTCTGCGCAGAATGTTTTTCCCACACCTTCGGGTAATGTAGGGATTGGTACGGCAACTCCTGCCAGCAAATTGCATGTGCTGGATAATGGGAGAAATTACTATGTAAACAGGGGCATACCCGGTCAAACGGAAGACGCGCAAGGCGCGAACTATCTGCTGCTGCACAAGATCTATACAGGAACGTTGCTGGCGGAGCACTTTGTTATGGGCAAAATCACGGCTATAAGAGGGGGCATCAGTGCACTTAATAGAAAATGGACGGTGGAGGTGAATACATCGGCTGCTTATAGCCAGAACCATGGCAGCATGATCAGCTACAATGAACCTGCAAGATTAGTGACTTTGACCTATAGCGGACAGGCCTATCTTGCTGTAGAGATCGTCAGTTCTCCTACTTTGGCTTCCTTTTCGTTTACCGGTTATGCCAACAACGAATCCCTGCAACTTGTATTTGATCAAAACGTAAGCAACGTACAGCTATTCCAGCCAACTGACCCTATTGGCATCCAGGGCAGACTGGGGATAGGGGTAAGAGATCCCGCCACTATGCTGCATGTGCATGGTCAACAAAACACTAACATTGCCAAATTCACTTTTGGTAGTATACCGGCTGCTGAAGCGTATTTGGATGTTAGCAACGGTACAATCATAGGCGGTTCCTATCTCCCGCTTATTCGTGGCCGTAGCTATACTCCGGGGAGACCGTTGGGGATATACCTGATCGGAGAAGCGGAAGATGTTGTGGCCGCAGGGCCCGAAGTGCATCATGCTGCTATTGTTCTTGATGGAAGAGCCAAAACCAATACTAAACTGAATAACAATAATGTATTGGCCGTAAACAGCAATGCCCAAAACCTCATGCTCCTCAAAGCAGACGGCAGCCTCGGCATCGGCACCACCAACACCTTTGGTCACAAGCTGGCAGTCAACGGGAGCGCCATCTTCACCAAAGTGAAAGTAAAAGCCTACGCCGGCTGGCCGGATTACGTTTTCCAGCCGGGATACCTCCTGCCTTCCCTGCAGGAAGTGGAGCAATACATACAAATCCACCGCCACTTACCGGGCATTCCTGCGGAACAAGAGGTAAAGGAACAGGGCATAGACCTCGGGGAAATGGACAAGAAGCTGCTGCAGAAAATAGAAGAGCTGATGCTGTACACCATTGCGCAGCAAAAGCAGATAGACACCCTGCTGCAAATGAACCGCCAGTTGCAGCGGGAGGTAACCCAAATTAAGCAGGCCAGCCAAAAGTAACCAAAACAGGCCGGCCGGGAACTAGGCTCCTCCGCCGGCCTGCTTCATACAGTATCCCCTATTTATCAACCTTTTACGCACCCTGTACTACTATTGCGGCAATTCCTTAAATTTGATATAGTTTAATATTGTTTCACCCGAAAACAATTCGTTTTTATGAAAATACAATCCATAGATCGAGTTGAGCATATTTCCGCAGAAGATTTCAGGACACAATACTTTGAACCACGCAAACCCTTGATCATTACAGGATTGTCAAAAGCCTGGCCTGCGCGCAGCAAATGGACATGGGATTACTTCAAATCCATTACAGGAGACAAAACGGTAGGGGTTTACAACAACGAAAGGGCCGGGGCCAAAACGCTCGTGAACGGCGCGGACGATTACATCCGTTTCGGGGATTACCTGGATATGATCCAGCAGGGACCGGTCAAGCTCCGCATCTTCCTTTTCAACATCTTCCAGCACGCCCCCCAGCTGGTCAATGACTTCACCTGGCCGGATTTTCTGGCAAAAGGCTTTCTGAAAAAGTACCCCATGCTGTTTGTAGGCGGGGCCGGCTCCGTGGCGCATATGCACTACGATATTGACCTGAGCCACATCTTCCATACCCAGTTTCTGGGCCGCAAAAGGGTATTGCTGCTGGAAAATAGCCAGTCGCGCCTCATTTACCGCATGCCCCTCACCGTAGAAAGCGCGGCCAATTTTGTGAACTGGAAAGAGCAGCTGGACGAGACCAACTACCCCGCGCTCCAATATGCCAGGGGTTACAGCACCATCCTGGAGCATGGAGATACCATGTTCATGCCCGGCGGCTACTGGCACCATATGGAGTATATGGACGGCGGCTTTGCCATGAGCCTCCGCGCCCTTGACCATACCCTGGCCGGCAAGCTCAACGGCCTCTACCACATTGCGGGCCTCCGCAGCATGAACAACCTCATGATCAAGGTGGCGCCGGAATGGTGGTACCACTACAAACGCAAGGTGGCCCGGCAACGGGCGGAAAAGGCCATGAAGGAACTGGTAGTGGCCGGTAACGGCCTCCAGGCCTGATTAATTATATGTTAATACACATATTTTCAATATAATTTGCTACCTTTGCACCTTCTCAAGAGACTCCACAAAGACTCATAGTCACTCAAAAACAGCCGCCTGCTGTACATTCATAGCGTGTCTGCGCGTCTTCGTGGCAATACCGGGCAACCGGTACCAACTTAAATATTGCTATTTGAAGACAAGAACTTTAAAGAAAGACAAGGTTAATATTATTACGCTGGGTTGTTCCAAGAACATGGTTGATTCGGAGGTATTAAGCGGTCAGCTGAAAGCCAACGATATAAACGTGGTGCATGAAAATGCCAAACGGGACCACAACATCGTGGTGGTGAATACCTGCGGGTTCATTGACAAGGCCAAGGAAGAATCTATCAACACTATCCTTGACCAGGTAGAGCTGAAAAACCGCGGCCGGCTTGACAAGGTGTTTGTGACCGGCTGCCTGAGCGAGCGCTACCGTGGGGATCTGGAGAAAGAAATACCCGGCGTGGACGCCTGGTTCGGTACCATGGAGCTGCCCCTCATCCTCAAAAAATTTGATGCGGATTATAAGGCGGAACTGGTGGGCGAGCGGTTGCTGAGCACCCCTTCGCACTATGCCTACCTCAAGATATCGGAAGGCTGCAACCGTACCTGCGCTTTTTGCGCCATCCCCCTGATGCGCGGCCAGCACGTATCCAAACCCATTGAACAACTGGTGGCGGAAACGGAAAAACTGGTGAAAAGCGGTGTGAAGGAAATTATGCTGATCGCACAGGAGCTGACCTACTACGGTCTTGACCTGTACAAACAGCGCCGCCTGGCAGACCTGCTGCATGCCCTGGCGGATGTGAAAGGGCTGGAGTGGATACGCCTGCACTACGCGTACCCCACCAAATTCCCCCTGGAAATACTGGACGTGATGCGTGAAAGGGACAACATCTGCAAGTATCTTGACATGCCGCTGCAACACATTGCAGACCCCATGCTCAAGGCCATGAAACGCCAGATCACCCGCCAGGAAATATTTGACCTCGTCAGCACCATCCGGGAAAAAGTGCCCGGCATTTGCCTCCGCACCACGCTTATAGCGGGCTACCCCGGTGAAACCGAAGAAGACGTGGAAGACGTGAAGCGTTTCCTGGAAGAAGTGCGGTTTGACAGGGTAGGCGTGTTTACCTACAGCCACGAGGAAAATACGTCCGCCTACGCGCTGGAAGACAACATTCCCGCGGAAGAAAAGGAAAGGCGCGCGCAGGACATCATGGAAACACAGCAGGAAATTTCCCTGGAAAAGAACCAGGAAAAAATAGGAAAGGTATTTAAAGTAATCGTAGATAAGAAAGAATCCGGCCGTTACCTGGGCCGTACGGAGTTCGATTCGGTGGAGGTGGATAATGAGGTGATCATTAACACAGACAGGAAGTTGAAACCCGGCGATTTTGTACAGGTTAAAATAACCAAGGCGTTCGACTATGACTTGGAAGGAGAGCTGGTGTAAGACATCCACCGGCAATTGATCACCCGGCCTGTTAAAAAACAAGCGGGCCACCGAAAAAAATTAAATGACAACATTTGAATCTTTAGGATTGCAGGAGAACCTGCTCAAAGGCGTTACAGACCTCGGCTTTGTTTCCCCTACGCCCATCCAGGAAAAAGCGATCCCGGTACTCCTCGGCGGAGACAGGGATTTTGTGGGCCTGGCACAGACCGGCACCGGCAAAACGGCTGCCTTCGGCCTGCCCCTGCTGCACCAGCTGGACGTAAAAGTGCGCCAGCCCCAGGCACTCATCCTGTGCCCCACACGCGAGCTTTGCCTCCAGATCACCAACGACCTCAAAAATTTCTCCAAATACCTGGGCGACGTAAGTATTGTGGCCGTATACGGCGGTACCGCCATCGGCCTGCAACTGCGTGAGCTGAAAAGGGGCGTGCACATTGTAGTGGCTACCCCCGGCCGCCTGCTTGACATCATCGAGCGCGGCGCCATCAACTTCGAAAAAGTACGCTATGCCGTGCTGGACGAGGCAGACGAAATGCTGAACATGGGCTTCCAGGAAGACATCAACAGCATCCTGTCCAACACCCCGGAAGAAAAGACCACCTGGCTGTTTTCCGCCACCATGCCCGCTGAAGTGCGCCGTATTGCCCAGAAGTATATGGACGATCCGTTTGAACTGACCGTAGGCAGCAAAAACAGCGGCAACGCCAACATCGAGCACGAGTACTACGTGGTGCGCCCGCGAGACAAGTACGCGGCGCTGAAACGCATCGTAGACTATAACCCGGATATCTTCGGCATCATATTCACCCGTACCAAGATCGAGAGCCAGGAAATTGCGGAGAACCTGATCAAGGACGGGTATAACGCAGACGCCCTGCACGGTGACCTCACCCAGCAACAGCGTGACAAGGTGATGAAACGCTTCCGCGAAAAGTCTATCCAGGTGCTGGTGGCTACAGACGTAGCCGCGCGCGGTATTGACGTGGATAACGTGACCCACGTGATCAACTATGACCTGCCTGACGACGTGGAAAACTACACCCACCGCTCCGGCCGTACCGCCCGCGCAGGCCGCTCCGGCGTGTCTATTGCCATCATCGGCGGGCGGGACGTTGGCAAGATCCGCCAGATAGAACGCGTGCTCGGCGGCAAAAAATTTGTAAAGGCCGAAGTGCCTGACGGGTTTGCCGTATGCGAAAAGCAGCTCTTTGCCCTCGTACACAGGGTGCATAACGTAGTAGTGAACGAAGAACAGATAGACCCCTATCTCACACGTATATACGAAGAATTTGCGGACCTGAGCAAGGAAGAGCTGATACGCCGCTTTGCCTCCCTGGAGTTCAACGAGTTCCTGGAATACTACCAGGACGCGCCAGACCTCAACGTGAAGGAAGAACGCCGCGGCAGCGAAGATTTCGGCCGCTCTTCCCGCAACGGCAAGTTCAGCCGCCTGTTCATCAACCTGGGCTCTGTAGACAATTTCACCCGCGGGGACATGCTCCGTTTCATTTGCGACAATACCGGCCTGCGTGGCAACATGATCGGCCGTATTGACCTCAAAGGGGTGTACTCCTTCTTTGAAGTAGAGAACGATGTGGTGGAAAAAGTACAGAACTCCTTTAAAAAGGTAGAGTACAACGGCCGCACCGTACGGATAGAAAGCTCGCAAGACGGGGATAAGCGCCGCTCCGGCGGTGGCTACCGCTCCTCTTACAGCGACCGTCCCCGTAAAACCTGGCAAGGCAGCGAAGATGGCGGTTTCCGCCCCCGCCGCGAGTTCTCCAAGCCCGGTGGCGGCTTCCGTGGCAAACGCTAGGAACAGCATCACAGATATTTATTTTAACCCGCAGGCGGAAGTTTGCGGGTTATTTTTTTTATCTTGAAAAAAAACCAGCAGGCCACCCGTATGAGCAAAGCCCGTAACCTGAACAAAAGCAACATTCCACAGGATGAAGAGCCCTTCCGCACGTTAAAGCCCGTAGAGCCGTTTTCCCTGTTTTCCGCCCGGGACGTTCAACTGTTCCAGGAAGGCACGCATGACCGCCTGTATGAAAAGTTCGGCTCCCATGCCCTTACCTATGAGGGGGTAGCCGGTACCTACTTTGCCGTATGGGCCCCCAATGCGGCTTTTGTATCAGTAATAGGGGACTTCAACAGCTGGAACAATTACAGCCATACCCTGTACCCCCGCTGGGACGAGTCTGGCATATGGGAAGGTTTTATACCCCACCTTCAAGACCGGCAGTTGTACAAATACTTTATCCGCTCCAACTCCGGCGAAGAATTGCGCAAGGGAGACCCTTTTGCCAACCAGTGGGAGGTAAGGCCCAAAACGGCCTCCATTACCACCCAGTTCAACTATAAGTGGAAAGACGCCGCCTGGATGAAGAAACGCGCTGCTAAAAACAGCCTTGCCAGCCCTTTTTCGGTGTACGAAGTACATCTGGGCTCCTGGCGGCGGCCAGACCCCGAAAACCATGAGGTGTTTTACTCCTACCGGGAAATAGCCGCCATGCTGGTGCCTTACGTAAAGGAAATGGGTTTTACCCATGTGGAGCTGATGCCCATTATGGAACACCCTTTTGACGGCTCCTGGGGTTACCAGCTCACCGGTTTTTATGCGCCCACCTCAAGGTACGGCCCCGCGGAAGACTTTATGGCCATGGTAGACGCTTTTCACCATGCCGGCCTGGGCGTGATACTGGACTGGGTACCGTCCCATTTCCCGTACGATGACCATGGCCTCTACCGCTTCGACGGTTCGCACTGTTACGAGTACGCGGATATGCGGAAAGGCTTCCACCCGGACTGGAACAGCTATGTATTCAACTACGCCCGCAACGAGGTAAAGTCTTTCCTGCTCAGCAACGCCCTCTTCTGGCTGGACAAATTCCATATAGACGGGCTGCGGGTAGACGCAGTAGCCTCCATGATACACCTGGACTATTCCCGCAAGGCCGGCAGTTGGGAGCCTAACGCCCACGGCGGCAACGAGAACCTGGAGGCCATTGCCTTTCTCAAGGAAATGAACAGTACCATTTACAGCCGTTTCCCCGATGTACAGACCATTGCCGAAGAATCTACTTCTTTCTACGGCGTGTCCCGCCCCGTGTTTATGGGCGGGCTGGGTTTTGGCATGAAGTGGATGATGGGCTGGATGAACGATACGCTGGATTATTTCAAGAAAGACCCCCTTTTCCGCAAATGGTACCAGAACCAGATCACCTTCAGCATCATGTACGCCTTCAGCGAAAACTTCATGCTGCCCCTCAGTCACGATGAGGTGGTGCACGGCAAAAGCCCGATGATCTATAAGATGCCGGGAGATGACTGGCAGCGTTTTGCCAACCTGCGCCTGCTGTACAGCTACATGTTCACTCACCCCGGCACTAAACTGTTGTTCATGGGCGGGGAGTTCGGGGACACAAAGGAATGGAACTACAAGGGAGAGCTGGGCTGGCACCTGTTGCAGCATGCTACGCACGAAGGCCTGCAGCAGTTCGTAAAGGCCGTTAACAAGCTCTATACCAGCGAGCCGGCCCTGTACAAGACCCAGTTTGATATCAACGGGTTTGAATGGGTACACCTGGCAGACCAGGATAACAGTATCATGGTATATGCCCGCAAAGGAGAAGAGGGGGAAGTAATATTGGTAGCCCTTAATATGACCCCTGTTGCAAGGGAAGAATACCCGGTGGGCATACCCTGGGACCTTACTTTTAAGGAAGTGCTGAACAGTGACGAGCCGCGCTTCTATGGCAGCGGCGTGGTCAATACCGGCCTTATCAAACCCGTGCCCGGCCGCTTCGGCAAACCTTATGATATCATACTGCGGCTGCCGCCCCTGGGCGCCGCCATCTTTAAAAGCAGGAAGAGCGCAAAGAAGAAATCCTGACCCGCAGGCCCGCTCATAAAGCCCTCATTTGTTAATGCCGCCCCATGGCGCGTTACAGCGTTGCGTTTGGAACGGAAATTGCTTGTATATCTCCGGACCATATCTTTTAACGGCATGAAAAATTTTTAAAAGCTGTTTAAACTTTCCCCTGAAAATAGCATCTAACACGTTGGTGCAATAAGGAACAGTGAATCCGCGTTTATTTACCACTTGACCTGATTATTCCATATAAGTTGAAAAACGAGTAACTAACTCTTAAAACCAGTCTTTATTATGAAAAAAGTGTTCCGCAAATGGGGGATGCCCGTCATGCTCATGGGTGCCCTCGCTCTCATCTTGTACGCCTGCACCAAAAACAACTCCGCTGAACCGGCTGAAGTGCCTGAAGGCAAGCAGCGTGTAAGCATCATGCTTACAGACGGCCCGGGCGTTTTTGACCAGGTGCTCATAGACATCCAGAAAGTTGAAGTACTCATAGATACCTGCGCAAGGAATGTTGATGACGATGATGATGACGACCGCTGGAACGACCGCGACCGTTGCGGCTGGTGGGAAGACAGAAGAGGCCGTGGAAGGGGAGATGATGATGACGATGACGATGATAAGGACTGCCAGGTATGGGATTCACTGGCCATCAGGCCCGGTGTATATGACGTACTGCAGCTCCGTAACGGTGTAGATACCAGCCTGGCCGCCGGCGTTATTGCCAAAGGCAAGATCAAGGGCATCCGCATCACCGTAGGCCCTAACAACTCCCTTGTAAAAGACAGTGTCAGCTACCCGCTCAAGTCCGTCAACGGGCAGGTGAAGATCATGATCAAGGTAAGGCACTCCGAATGGGACGAGATATCTCCTGACAACCTGCAGCTCTGGCTGGACTTTGACGTACAACGTTCCATCATACAGGTAAGCAGGGGCAAGTTCATTCTCATCCCCTTCATCCATGTGTGGACGCTGAAAACCACCGGCTCCGTGTCTGGTAAAGTATTACCGGCAGACGCGCAGTCAGTGATCACGGTATACAACACCGCGGATTCCATGTATGCCCTGCCGGGCCGCCATGGCGAGTTCAAGATACGCGGCCTGAAAACAGGTACCTACAGCATGTTCGTGAACGCCGGCAACGGATATAGAGATACTACTATTACGGATATAAAAGTGGAAAGAAACAGGGATACCAAGATTCCGACTATCACCTTGACGAAGTAAATCTTGCAACCTGAATTGATACAACAGAGGTCCCGGTTTGGCCGGGGCCTCTTCTTGTTCCGGAAAATGTTTAACTTGTGGTACACCAATAAACCCTTTCGATCCTGTGAAAAAAATCATCTCATTGATCCTCTGCTCACTTGTTGTGCTTACCGCCGCCGCTCAGGGCGGCATGAACAGCGTAGACGCCAAAAAACGCAAGCAAGGCCCCTGGGTGGAACAGATACCCGCTGTACGCGGCGAGCCCGGTTACTCCTGGGAAGGCAATTATAAAAATGACCGCAAGGAAGGCGTCTGGAAAAAATATAATGTGAACGGAGACGTTATAGCCGAAGAAACATTCCGGAACGGCGCGCTGGACGGTTTGTGCAAGTATTATTACCCGAACGGGCGGCTGGCTGCCACCGGCGTGATGCTGGCCGTAGACCTGGAAGGCCAGAAAGATACCGTAACCGTAGTAGACCCCGTGAGCGGAGAAGAAACCCTTACCGAAGTGACCCGCAAAGGCCATTCCGTAAAGCATGGGGAATGGCGCGTGTATGATGAAGACGGCAGCATGATGCGTGAAACCTATGAACGTGGAGAACTGGGCACTTCCGCCCCCGGCAACCGGCCCCGCAATGCCAATGTTCCCCTGCCGCATGAGCAGCAGGCAGGAAAAAAGAAGAAGGGGAAAGAATAAGTTTTTTTCATTTAAATCGGTTACGCAAGTATTACAGGCTGGTTGATAATGTAATACAGGCAAAAACTTTTTTTTTCTTCGCCTAAATCCGGGTAACTGCCGGCCAACGTATATATCGCGTTAGCAAATTAGGACAGTATTCCTTAAATTTAGTAAGAGCCAATACATGAGAGGGAGCCACTGTTCAACCAAAAGCAATAAAAAACAACCAAAACTTATCATCCCCCCTGTGTCTTGAATACCGTGTCTTTATTGGGTAGTGATAATATCAGTCCTATTGTTTAATTAAACCTGTTCGTGATGTCAAGTCTAATATCCCAAACGTTCCGCGCCAGGCTGCAGCATATTTTCAAGTTGGGCACATCGCGTACATCTGTCAAGGAAGAAGCCCGCAGAATAAGAGTGGTCAACATTGTGAGTTTTGCTACCGGCATACTGGTGGCCGTATACGGCATTGCGTTCCATTTGCTCCTGCATTCCCTGTTGATATTGATACCGGCGGTATTTGTTTTCTGTCCCGCTTTCTTCTGCATGATATGGCTAAATTCCCGCGGGTACTTCAATGCATCCCGCATTGGCCTGCAGGCCATTTTTATCCTGATCATACTGTATTACGGCGCCATCCTGGGCAGGGTTACGGAGGTACAGCTGCTGGCCGTGTTCCTCATGAGCGTGGCGCTGCTGGTAAGCCGCCCGCAGGAAAAAGCGCAGCGCATCATATGCGTATCTATGCCTATTATTTGCCTGGTGGCGCTGGAGTTTAATTATTATTTCCACATCGTAGAGCCGTTGCCGTTGTCTGCCCAAACGCAGAACATGTACCGGTGGATGGTGATGCCCGTGGTGTTGTTCCTCAACTACCTCGCCATCAGCCTCTACCAACGTAATATCATGGACCTGCTGCGCGTATTGCGCAGCCGTAATACGGCCCTGGTACGCAGCCGCAACGAGGTGCTGGACCAGCGCATGCAACTGGCAAAGTACAGTGAAGAGTTGGAAGACCTGGTACATGACCGCACTATGGCCCTGCAAACCGCCAACGATGCCAAAACCCGGTTTATCAGTGAGCTTAGCCATGAAATACGCAACCCGCTCAACGCCATCCTGGGCATCAGCGAACTGTTGACAGACGCCCTGGGCCAGCCTGATTCGGAAGCCCGTATCAGAGAGATGGCCAGGAACCTGCATGCCACCAGCCATAATATACTGGAACTGGTGAACAGCGTGCTGGAACTGAGCAAAATAGAGGCCGGTAAAACAGACGAAGTGAAAATGAGCGATTTCTCCCTGCGGGAATGGCTGCACAACGCCGTTAATATTTACCAGAGCATAGCCAGCAAGAAATCCGTCTTCATCCACCTGGAAATAGACAGCCGCTTCCCGGAAATGATCATAGGAGACAAGCTGATGCTGGGGCAGGTGGTGAACAACCTGTTGTCCAATTCCATCAAGTTCACCCCCGCGGGAAAAAACATCCGCGTGCGCTGCTTCCACAACCTCCGCAACATGTTCATACAGGTATGTGACGAGGGCAGGGGTATTGCCGCGCAACAGCTCAATGCCATCTTTAAGCCCTTTGAGCAGGGAGACAGCGATGTGTACCGGGAGTTTGGCGGCAGCGGCCTGGGCCTGGCCATTGCCAAGCGAAAGGTAGAGCTGATGGGCGGTTCCATTGAGGTGAGCAGCCAGCAGGGAGAAGGTACTAATTTCCTCATAGCCCTGCCCCTGCAGGTCAGCACCGAGAACGGCCCGCAGGCCGCGGGAGAGCTGCCGCTGCTGCCCGCCGGCGCCAAAGTGGTGGTGATGGATGATAACGCAATTGACCATACCATCATGAAACACTTCCTGGCCCGCATCGGCATTGCCCAGGCCGGCTTTGCCAAAAATGGCCTGGAAGGTATTGAACTGGCCCGCCAGATGCAGCCAGACGTGATCCTGATGGACCTCCATATGCCGGTAATGAGCGGCCGCGAAACATTCTTCAACCTGCGGCAGGAAGAGCTGCTCAAGCATATCCCCATCGTAGCCGTATCTTCAGACGCCTTCAAGGAGCAGGAACAGGAATACATTGCCATGGGCATGGACGGCTATATCCGCAAGCCCGTTGAAATAAGGGTGCTGCACGGTGTGCTGGAAAAGCTGTTGTACAGGGCCCCCAATGCGGCCAGGGGTGCGCAATCTCATGCGTGCTGACCGGATAATTGCCGCCGTCGCCAATATTTGTTTGTTTTTTGCGGAAAAAGTTATTTGTTTTACACAGCCGCCCGCTCACCCGAAAAACATCATCATGCGTTTAATTCAATTTGTATGGCCAGTGCTGGCACTGGCTGCCTGCCAACCACGTACCACCACAACGGAAAAGAACAACACAGACAGCGTAGCCACTGTAAAACCAGCCAATACCGGCTCTACTGAAGGTATGGTGCTCATTAAAGGCGGCGCTTTTGAGATGGGCTCAGACGAGTTCCCTGACAGCCGGCCCGTACACACCGTTACAGTCAGCGATTTCTGGATGGACGAGCACGAGGTCACCAATGCCCAGTTTGCGGCGTTCGTAAAGGCCACCGGCTATAAAACCGTGTCGGAACTGCCGCTGGACCCCGCAGACTACCCTGGCGTTCCCACAGAAAAGCTGGTGCCTTCTTCCGCCGTGTTCACCCCACCGGCCCAACCGGTTTCCCTGGATAATCCCCTGCAATGGTGGGAGTATGTGCCCGGCGCCAACTGGCAGCATCCGTTCGGGAAAAGCAGCAGCATTGCCGGGAAAGATAATGACCCGGTAGTACACATTGCCTATACCGATGCCGCCGCCTACGCTAAATGGGCCGGCAAACGCCTGCCCACGGAAGCGGAATGGGAATATGCCGCCCGTGCCGGTGCGCAACACGCAAAATATTACTGGGGCAATGAGCTGAAACCCGGCGGTAAATGGACGGCCAATATTTTCCAGGGCAACTTTCCCTCCGGTAACACCACGGAAGACGGCTACGCCGCCGTGTCCCCTGTAAAAAGTTTCCCGCCTAACGCTTTCGGCCTGTATGACATGGACGGCAACGTGTGGGAATGGTGCGAAGACTTTTACCGCCCTGATTATTACGCCCGCAGCGAAAGCCAGAACCCCAAGGGCCCGGCAGACAGTTACGATCCGGACGAGCCCGGCGCCGTAAAGCGCGTACAGCGAGGCGGGTCTTTTCTCTGCAGCGATCAGTATTGCATCCGCTACCGCGCCGGCAGCAGGGGAAAAGGGGAGGTCACCAGCGCCAGCAACAATCTTGGGTTCAGGTGTGTGAGGGATAAATAGTTCGTGGACTGAATGGATTTGTTATGGATGGGTGATGAACACCGGGATGTTAATAGTGCTCAATACACTGTCCGCATCACTGCGGTGAAAGAAGTTGGATAGCCCGCTTCTGCTGTATGCTCCGTATGTAACAACACAATCGTTCCGGTAATATAACATGGCAAGGAACTCCGTGGCAGGGTCTCCTTCCAGCACAGTATATCTGATATCGTCGTAATGCGCTGCCAGGTATTCCTGCAACAGTGTTTCTCCGGGAATACTTTTGTTCCCATTCTCTATAACATAAACAATGTTAACGGGCATGTCCGAAAGCTCGGGGAAGAGCTGTGTAAACTGACGGATGGCATACATTGAAGAGGAAGACCCGTTGTACGCAAATATTATTTCTTGAATGCGGATAACTTTATCGGGCAGTATCATAACCGGGCATTCCGCGGCAGCCAGTACATTTTTTACAAATCTTGGAGGGTTGCTGTCGGAAACAGCGGAAAATGAAGTGGTGTGGTGGAGCATGATCAAATCTGCGAACCGGCTTTCTTTCAACACCTCCTGTACCGGTGAGCCAGGGTTGTTATGGAGGGCAACGGCCACCCCTCTTTTGATGTAATAGTCGCGGACGTGCTTCATATTATCCGAAATTTTCTTTCTGCGTTCCTCCAGGCTTCTTGTGAAGAGTTTATCGTAGTCCATAAAACTGGCCCCCGGGGTGTTGCTCATCAGCGGCACCGGATCGCCGGTGATGTCTTCGAGCATGGAAATTGTCAGTGAACCGTGCGTCTTTTCTATGATATAGCTGAAGTCTGAGAGCGAGTTCTCTGAAAACTCAAGCCCGTTTATAAAGGCAATTATTTTTTTCATAAAGCATATTTTAAGCACCAAGCTATTCCCTTGCCAATGAATGGAAAATGACGGCTCTCTGATGTTGGATGACCATTGTCATTGAAATGGCAGAATGTTGTGGAGATATTTGTCTATAAAAAGAAAATGATGACCGAGCGGGTTCCTGTCGGGATGTTGCCGGCCTTGCATGCGGGAGATCACAGGCATGCGGGCGCGTATACAGCCTGCAACAAAGCGGAAGTTATATGGAGCGGGAGGCCGTATTTCAGGCTCCTGGAAAAATTGTTGAACGGGGCCAGGGAAACCGTTCACCTGCAAACCTATATTTTCGGGAACGATGCAACCGGCCAGCAGGTAGCGGATGCCCTGATAAGGGCTGCGCAACGGGGCGTTCAGGTATACCTGCTTACAGATGGTTATGCATCCCAGCACCTCAACGGGCAGCTAAAACAAAGGCTGATTGCCGGCGGGGTACATTTCCGGTGGTTTGAGCCCCTGTTCCGGTCCCGCAGATTTTATGTGGGCAGAAGGTTGCACCATAAGGTTACTGTGGTTGATGGCCGGTATGCCCTGGTGGGAGGTATTAATATCGGTGACCGGTATAACGATGTTCCGGGAGATCCCGCCTGGCTGGATGCCGCGCTTTATGTGGAAGGCGAAGTATGCGCCGGCTTATCCGCAATTTGCTGCAAGATGTGGAACGGCAGCTACTACGGCCGGCGGGAATTACCGGCAATTGTACCGGATGGCGCTTTTTTTCCCTCCCTCCCTCCCGGAGAAAGGTGTTCTGTCAGGGTCAGGCGGAACGACTGGGTGGGACGAAAGGCGGAAATATGGAAGAGTTATTTCCATATGTTCAGCCAGGCCTCGAAAGAAGTTATTGTGATGTGCAGCTATTTCCTGCCCGGGTGGCGGTTTCGCCAGCAGATGGCCAGAGCTGTGAAGCGGGGCGTGAAGGTGAAGGTAATCGTAACAGGTCCGTCGGATGTAATGCTCGCAAAATCAGCCGAACGGTATTTGTACCGCTGGATGCTGGAAAACGGAATATCGGTATTTGAATATGCCAACGATGTGTTGCATGCAAAGCTTGCTTTAAGAGACGGGCGCTTTATGACCATTGGTTCCTATAATGTCAACAATTTCAGCGCCTACGCCAGCATTGAACTTAATCTTGACGTGAGAAACCGCCCCCTTGTGCGCGCGGTACGGCAGCGGATCGAAACCATTATCGATAAAGACTGCCGGGAGATAACGGAAGAGTACTGCCAGCGTTCCTATGGCGTTATACAAAAATACTGGCAACGTTTCGCTTATGAGATCGTTAAGGTACTGCTTTATTTTTTTACCGTCCGCTTACGCCGGAAGGGTAGATGAAGGAGTGCGGAGCTGTTGTTTGCACTGCATAAGGGGGTGGCTGTCTTTATCTGCTCAATTGATACATGCGCTGGATCTCCGACGCCAGCAAATAGAGAAATTGCGGGTCAAAATCTTCCTGGTGGTTGATGGCGCGCAACCCGTTATGGTCATCCCGTGCAAAACAGATCTCTTTTTCCTCTACCCTGGCACTGATCTTGAAACCTGCTCCCAATTCTTCCACCTTTACCGGGAGGTTCCACTTTTTACCCTTGTGGAACAGCTGAACAACGTATGACTCGGTTTTCATCATTCAAGATTTTAAGGAACTAATGTACAAACAGGAGGAACCAGTCGTAAATTCTTTCCAGTATGAAAATTAATAATGCCCGTAAATAAGGCAGTCCCAGCCAGGCGGCCACAATGGTGATACCCCAGGCAATTTCATCGGCGGTGAGCATTGGCTGCTGCCGGCGTGCGGTGCTTTCGCGTGGATAAGTGAGTTCCATATGGCAGATTTTAGAGGTGAATGATACCGCTAATTTCCGGTATAACAGGCATACAGGCAATGACCTGGCTGAAGGCATGCCATGATCCCCGTCATGAATTTCCCACCGCCAGAATAGAATAGCGGGGTCAAAATGCGCAAAATGCTATAATTTAGTAAAAGAAATCCCATATCCCGGAACGAATCCCAGGCTTATTAGACATTCATCTCACGCGTAATTTTTTTCTTATGTATGCAACTATTCTCGTTATTGACGACGCGGCAGAAATAAGGGAAAATATCTCCGAAATCCTGACAATGGATAATTACCGCGTTCTTACCGCCGCTAATGGCCGTGAGGGCGTTCAACTTGCCCTTGATAAACACCCGGACCTGATCATTTGTGATATTGTTATGCCGGTGCTTGATGGTTATGGGGTGCTGTACACGCTACAGAAAAAGGGTTTTTCGAGCCATACGCCTTTTATTTTCCTGTCAGGCCGCACAGAACGAGCAGACATGAGAAAAGGCATGGAGATGGGGGCGGACGACTACCTGCCGAAGCCATTTGACCCCGTGGATCTGCTTCATTGTATTGAGGTACGCCTGAAAAAGAGCCGCCAGCTCAAAAAAGGCTTTGCACCGGATATTCAGGGTTTATACTCCCTCATGCAGACGGTGAGCCCAAAAGATGCGCTAGACGGGCTGTGGCGGAACAAACATACAAATATGTATGGCAATGGGCAGCATATTTATGCTTCGGGAAATTACCCGGATTACCTGTACTACATTGTAAAGGGAAAGGTCAAGACAAGCCGCCGGAACGAAAGCGGAAAAGAAATTATCACACGTGTTTACAACGAAGGAGAATTTCTTGGTTACAAGGCATTGCTTGAGAACAGTAAATATGAAGACGATGCGGAGGTTATTGAGGAAGCGCACCTGGTGCTGATCCCCCGGAAAGATTTTGAGTTGCTGCTCTATAACAATATGGAAGTAACGAAGGCGTTTGTACGGATGCTGACAGCCAATATTGACGAGAATGAGAACCACCTGCTGGGACTGGCGTACAGTTCCCTCCGGAAAAAAGTGGCTGAAGCGCTGTTATACCTCTATGGGAAATACAATCCCGCTAAATCCCCCGGGTTCAGCCTTGACGTTGGCCGGGACAACATTGCCGCCATAGCCGGCGTGGCAAAAGAATCCCTGATCCGTACATTAGGCAGCTTCCGCGACGAACGGCTGATTACGATCCGGGAGGGGATGATCTCGCTTGAGGATACCCGGAAGTTGGAGCGGATGCTGAATTGACGGCAATCATGCATGATTATGACAGGCACTCTTTTCTTGCCCCGATATAGCAGCTACCTTCCCGAAAAATTATAATAATGTCAGTTACCGTTCAGTCTCCCCCGGCCGGCGCGCCGCAAGAAGAAGCGTTGCATAAAGAGGAAAAGTATTTCCTGGAAGGACCCAGATCGCGGTTGCGTGAGTTTTTTTTCCTGTTGCAGATCATTTTCGAGTTTATACGCGGGTTCAGGGTCTTCCACTTCGTGCGGCCATGTATTGCCGTATTCGGCTCCGCGCGGGTGAGGGCGGGAAGCGTTTATTACAATAATGCTGTGGCCATGGGCAAAGGCATTGCAGGACTTGGGTTTGCCGTGATGACGGGAGGCGGCCCCGGCATTATGGAAGCTGCCAGCCGCGGTGCTGTGGAGGCTGGCGGCACGGCCGTAGGATGTAATATCCGCTTGTTGCACGAGCAGCAACCCAATCCCTGGCTAAACGCCTATTTCAACTGCCGTTATTTTTTTGTAAGAAAAGTGCTGATGTTCAAATATTCTTACGGGTTTGTTATCATGCCCGGCGGCATTGGCACGCTGGACGAATTTTTTGAAGCGCTGACCCTCATCCAGACGCAAAAAATATTGGATTTCCCGATTGTGCTCATGGGCTCCGACTACTGGCGTTCCATCACGGATATGTTGGATACCATGGTCAGGGAAAGAATGATCTCGCCTGCAGACCTTAACTACATTCTTGTAACGGACAGCCCGGAAGAGGCCCTGTCTCACCTCCGCCATCATGCCTCCATGAAATACCAGGCCAAAAGAAGGAAGACCTTCAAGCGGTTCACCTTGCTGGGAGAATAAAGATGCTCTTACGGATGGGAAATGAAGAAATAGGCATGCCCGAGCTCCAGCAGGTTATCCGCCTGGCTCTCCCTGAAAAATCGGGAGGCCCGGCTTCTGCCATAGGCGCCAAGGGTTATGATCACGTTCTTCCTGTATTGAAGGCATAATTTAAGGGAGGCCGGGGGGGTGCCATGCAATACCTGGAATGTCAGCTTCCGGCAAATACCTTCAAGATACAGCCGCAGCAGCTTTTCATCTGGTATGGTATCATTTCCGCTCTCGCTGACGTGCATAACAGTTACGTTTCGTAAACCCAGGGCGGGGAATAATCTGAAAAAATTCCGGATGGCGAGCATAGAAGAGTGGGTGCCGCTATATGCCAATATGGTCTCTTTAATAGGCTGCATGCTGCCGGGAAGCGTCAGCACCGGGCACTCGGCCTTTTCCAGTATTTGCCGGATGGCGCGTGGCGGCTCACTGTCCCGGATGCCTGATAGTGATAGCGTATGCGGAATAAGCAGGATATCTGCAAAACGGCTCTCCCGTACCACCGTTTCAACGGGATCGCTGGTAATTGCGGTGAATGTAAATTCCAGCCCTTTCGCTGAAAGTGCGGCTTGCAGTTCCTCCGCATGCTGCCGCACCTCCTGCTGGCGCTCCGCTATATGTTCCACCGCGGCCTCGTTACTGTAGTACATGCTGTCAACAACGGCCGGCAGCAACGTAGGAAGGGGAGGAGGGATAACGCCCAGCAGCATGACCCTCAGTTTTCCCCGCGCCAGCCGTGCAATATATTCAACAGGCCCCACCTGGGAAATGGAGAAATTAAGGCCATCCAGAACAACCAGAACGTTTGTCATATGAGGTGTTTGATGGTGTAAATGTAGGATATGCCGGCGATGAAAATGCAAAGTGCATGCTATTTATGTAACAAGCTCAATCACCGGGTGGTATGACAGCCATCATCGGCCGGAAGCCCGCAGAAGTGTAACTTTTATAAAATGTTTGCACTATGAAAAAGATACTTTTCCTGACGGATGCCATGAAACCGAACATCCGTGCCATTGACTTTGCGGCATTTGTCTGCAATATGCATCATACGACCCTGACCTGCCTGCTGCTGGGCAACGCCCAGCAAGGGGAGCGGCCTGCTGCTGTAGTGAGGAATGATATAACCTGCGCGGGAATGCAGGTTACGGAAGACAGACCTTTTGAAGAACAAGTGCTGGAATGCATGCAGCGCAATATTCAACGGGTGGAAGACGGGTGCGAATGCCGTGAAGTGGCGCATGAAACTATATTGATATCCGGCAAGATTACGGAACGGGTGCTGATGGAAGCAAGATACGCTGATATGCTCTTGCTGGACGCTTCTTTTTCGTTCGGTAACAAAGGTGACGAGGTACTTTCCGATATAGCCCATCAAATACTTCATAACGCGGAGTGCCCTGTTGTACTGGTGCCTGACCATTTTGAAGGACTAGACCAGGTCGTTTTTGCTTATGATGCCAGCCCTTCGTCTGTATATGCCATCAAACAATTTACGGCCGCGTTCCCCATGTTGTCAGACAAGCCTGTGGTGGCTGTCACGGCAAACGGCTCCCGGGCCGTTCCGCTGGTAGAAAAACTGAAGATGAAAGGCTGGCTTGATCTTTATTATCAGAGCACGGCATTTCATCAAATAGAGCACAACAGCTACGCAGGTCTGCTGAACTATGTACTGGGAAAAGACAAAATCATGATGGTAATGGGGGCTTACGGAAGGAAGGGGCTTTCGGCGCTTATTTCATCAAGCCATGCAGATATGATCGGGAAATATGTTTCATGGCCTGTTTTTATCAGCCATATCTGAATGGATGTGTTCCGGTGATTATTGCCGGGACACAATGCCGTGCTTACGCAGTTCCCTGGTTATCACTTTGCCGTATTCATGCGCCATTTTTTCCAGGGATTCGGGATCGAATGTCATTGTTTGGGTGGCAAACAGCCGCCCGCCTTTTTTTACGTTGTAGAAGTTGCTTTCAAAAAGGTACTGGTCCGCCTCTTTATAAAATTCAGGAGCAAACAGGCGGAAATAGTCCTTTGCGTATTGATCTGACAGGAGATAGTAAAGGCTGCCCGGAAGAAAGAAACCTTCGGTGCTTTTGTTCAGCAGGGAGATGGTCAGTACGCCGTCTATCCCGGCTTCCGAAAATTGCCGCATTACATCCTTGTCTTCTGTACTGATGAAGGAAAATATATCAAACCCGGCTCCCGCTGTTATGGCGGGAATGCCCATGTCAGTGAGGTCTCCGGCAACATGGGCTTCCATTCGTCCCCTCAGGAGTGAATCAGGCATCATGCCTACTACCAGTATTTTCTGATAGGTTTGTCGGGTAAGTACCGGTGATGTCCAATAGCCGGTAGGCCTGGTGGAATAACATCCGGCCATGAATAAAGCTGTACCCAGCAGCAATATTGAATATTTCATGTTTGTTCGTTTAGGTCGGTTTCCGGGATCTCCGGCCCGGCTTGCACCTGGGCCGCCAGCGCTTCCAGTTCTCCAAGGGTACGGTCGTCAGTTGCGGTGGTTTCCAGCCATACTTTACCGGAGCGCCTGAAAACCTGGGCATTAAGCCCCAGCAAGTGCTGGAACTGTCGTTCCAGTTGCCTGGCTGTTACTTGCGGCCCTACGTCGATCCAGCCGGCGGAATGAATGTTACGGATCTCGTCTATCGGTGTGCCTGCGGGCAGCAGCTCGGATGGCAGGCTTCCTTCATAAGGGGCATGAGGGTTCTTGAAGAACAGGATCTTCAGGTTCGGGTAAATTGCCCTGAACTCATTCTGGATGGACTCCAGCAGAAACTCTTCCGTAATGAATATTTTCATGATGATACCGTATTAGTGTTGCAGTTCCGGTTGAAGGTTATGGAGCTCATTCAGAATGGGCTGGATATGCTCCCTGGATACGCTGTTATAATCTTTCGTATTGATATTTTCTCCTCGCCACTTTGCCATACGGGAACCCATTGTGAGCAATAGCTTGTCCATTAAAGACAGCTTTTTGAATCGCAGGCTGCCGGGTAAAAAATGCACGCCTGCCTGGTCCCTCAACAGCGCGGGTACGCCGCCTTCGTAGTAACTTCTGAGCTTCTCCGTTTCGTGAAGCGGAGTGCCGGCTACGATGAAGAAGATCAGCTTTTTCCCTTTCAGCCACGCCGCATGCTGCCTGAGCCAGTTGGCGAGCTGGAGTTTCCCGATGTACACGCTTGTTCCAATAATTACGTAGTCAAGCCCGGAAAGGTCTTTTTCGCTGACAAATTCGGCTTTGATGGCTTGCGTGTTCAATGCGGCTGCTACCCAGATGGCGTACTGCATGGTGGCGCCGTATTTTCCTTTGAAAAGTACTATCCCTTTCATGATCGCGGGTTTATGGATGTGTAATGAACAAGGGGATGTCGGCCGTTCGCAAAATGCTGTCAGCATCGCTGCGGTGGAAGAAACGGGAGGCCCTGCTGCGGCCATAGGCGCCGAAGGTCATTATGCTGTCTTTTTTGTGTATCACGGTTGCCAGCAATTCGGCCGAGGGCACGCCCTGCAGGGTCTCAAAAGTTATGTTCTCAAAATGATGGCGCAGATAGCCTTTGAGCAGTTTCCCCTCCGGTATCTGAACCTGGCCCTTTTCAACTACATATATCACCCTGACCGGAACATCGCTAAGTTCTTCAAAGAGCTGTGAAAACTGGCGCAGGGCATATGTTGACGAATCAGAGCCATTGTAGGAGAATATGATCTCACGGATGTAATGTACATGTTCGGGGATGACCATTACCGGGCACCGGGCGTCTGCCAGCAGGTCTTTCACAAAGGCGGGCGGATTGGAATCAGGCAGCATGGCAAAAGATGTAGTGTTCCGGACCAGCAGCAGGTCAGCAAAGCGGCTCTCGGCAATAACTTCGGTAGCCGGCATGCCGGCCAGTTCCCGCACCGTCACGTCCATACCACTGTCCCGGTAAAAATTCTTCAGCCGTTGTACGTTGTGATGGGCTTTTTCCTGCCTTTCTTTTATATTTTTCCGGAAGATCTCATCATAGTCTATCAGGCCGGTTTCCAGGTTTGCGGGAACGGCATATTCACCCACAATATTCTCCAAAAACAGCACGGTTAGCTTACCCCGGGTTTTGTCAGCCAGGTATTTGTAACTGCGCAGTTCCTGTTCTGAAAAGTTAAGTGCGTCTACGGCGGCTATTATTTTTTTCATATCGCAAGATTTGATACGAATGTAGCCGAAACCGGCCGCAGGGGAAATGACGGGAAGAGGAGCGCTCCATGATCCTGGTCAACGCGGTGTTATGTTTCATGCCGGCAGTGGCGTGATGATCATGTACCGGCTGGCTGCGGGACGTCAAGAGAAAGCCCCGGCTAACCAGCCGGGGCTTTGCGATGCGGGTTGCTGTGCTCTTATTTTACCGCTATCTGTACGCTGGCGGGTTGCTGTTGCGCTTCTTCCTTTTTGGGCAGGGAAAGATGCAGCACCCCGTCAGTATACGTAGCACTGATCTTGGAAGCGATCACGGAAGCGGGCAAGTCGAAACTACGGTAGAAACTGCTGTAGTTGTATTCTTGTTTGGTAAACTTCTTGCCTTTTTCTTCCGAGGAAACCTCCTTTTTGGCACTTACGGTCAGTTCCTGGTCCGTTACATCAATTCTGAAATCTTCTTTTTTCATTCCCGGAGCAGCCAGGGAAATCTCAAAGCGGTCTTTTTCTTCAACAATGTTCACTGCCGGAACGGTCAGCAGTGCGGACGTCTTTTTTCCATTGAATTCGAACCATGAGGGCAACAGCTCTTCCAGCACGGAAGGCAGCAGGCTTGATGGCCTTGTTAATAATGAAGTTTGCATTGCAGGAATTTTTTAAGATGATGGATTGAATTTTATATGATCAAAATTACAGCAGGGCCAACGAGAAAAGTATGATGGGCGTGCATGCAGCGGTTGATTGTTGTCAATGCCATGCCCTTGAAAAACGGCCCTGCGCCGTATTATTGCCCGGTGACCTGTTTTTCAGCGGCCCTTACCCGGCTCAGGCCCTGCAGCAGCGTATCCGGACTGAAAGAAATACTGCTGATGTTGCGAGATACAAGGAACTCTGCGTAGCCGGGGATATCACTTGGGGCCTGCCCGCAGAATCCTGCCGGTACACCGGCTGCCGCTGCCGCGCTGATCAGTTGGTCTACCATCAATTGGCAAGCCGGATCTTCTTCCGAATAAGCGCCTGACAGTATGGCGGAATCCCTGTCTATGCCCAGTACCAGCTGCGTGAGATCATTGGAGCCGATGGAGAACCCGTCGAATATTTCAGCGAATCCGGCTGCGCAAAGTACATTGGAGGGCAACTCGGCCATAACGTATACTTCAAGGCCGTTCTGGTTCCGCTCAAGTCCGTATTCTTTCATCACTTTCAATACCTCGCGGCCTTCCGGCACCGTTCGGCAAAACGGTACCATCACCTTTACATTGGTGAGGCCCATGTTGTTCCGTACCTTTTTTACGGCTTTGCATTCCAGCCCGAACCCTTCTTTATACAGTGGATGGTAGTAACGGGACGCTCCGCGGAAACCCAGCATGGGATTTTCTTCATGCGGCTCAAAAGCGGCCCCGCCAATCAGCATGGCATATTCATTCGTTTTGAAGTCACTCATGCGCACTATCACGTCTTTGGGATAGAATGCGGCCGCTACTGTGGCGATGCCGGAAGCGAGCGTTTCAATAAAATATTCCTCACGGCTGGCATACCCTGCTGTGAGCCTGTCTATTTCCGCTTTGGCGTCTTTATTCGCGAGCTCATCATAATTGACCAGGGCCATGGGATGTATTTTTACGGTGTGGGTGATCATGAACTCCAGCCGCAGGAGGCCAACGCCGTCATTGGGGAGGCCGGCCAGCCTGAACGCCCTGTCCGGGTCACTGAGGATCAGCATTACTTTCGTGTTCCCGGGCATTTGCTGTGCTTCCGCGGTTATTGTTTCTGTTTCGACCGGCAGCATCCCTTCATACACAAAACCCGTTTTGCCTTCGCTGCAGGAAATAGTGACCGGCTGCCCGTTGTGGATGCGTTCGGTGGCGTTAGTTGTTCCTACAATGGCGGGAACACCCATTTCCCGGGCTACAATGGCAGCATGGCTTGTTCTGCCCCCGGTGTTGGTGACAATGCCGCCGGCCTTTTGCAATAGCGGGTCCCAATCCGGAGAGGTATTCGTTGTTACGATAATGTCTCCGGGGAGGAGGGCAGATGCTTCCAGCGGAGAAGCCAGGAGCCGGGCCGTTTCGGCTGCAATGCCGCTCCCGACTGCTTCTCCCTGCACCAGCACAGGCCCTTTCTTTAACAGCCGCTGTGTAGTGGTCGCTGGCCCCTGGCGTTGGGCAAACACCGTTTCCGGCCTGGCTTGCAGAATGAACAACTCTCCCGTTATACCGTCTTTGGCCCATTCAATGTCCATGGGTTGCCGGTAATGCGTTTCAATGGCCAGTGACCAATGGGCAAGCTGTACAACTTCCGGCTCGGTCAGTACCCTCATTTTGCGGCGTGCCGGTGCCGTCACGTCCCTGCGGAGGTTGCCGCTTCCCGGATCGTAGCGCATGGTCGTTTCTTTTTCACCTGTTTTCCGCCGGATAACGGCTTCTTTTCCTTGCAGCAGGCCAGGTTTAAAAACATAATATTCATCAGGTTGCACTGTACCCTGTACAATATTTTCGCCAAGCCCCCAGCAACCGGTAATAAGCATTACTTCCCGGCAGCCGCTGTCCGGTTCCAGTGAAAATACTACTCCCGAAGAACCTTCATCCGCATTTATCATACGTTGTATGCCCACGGAAATAGCTACTTCTGCGTGGTTTATTTCCCGTTCTTCCCGGTACTTGATAGCCCTGTCTGTGAAGAGGGAGGCGAAACACCGGCGTACAGCGTCCAGCACTTGCTCCTTTCCGGTAATATGAAGAAAGGAATCGTGCTGCCCGGCAAAGCTGGCTGCAGGAAGGTCTTCCGCCGTGGCGCTGCTTCTGACTGCCATCGGCTGCGGCTCGCCATTACACAGTTCTTCATACGCATTGCCGATGTCTGCTGCCATGGCGGCGGATAAAACACCCTGCAACATCCGCTGCCGTATTGCCATGCCTACCTGGTGAAGGTTGGCATAGGTCTGCCGGTCCAGCTCTTGCAACAGGGCGTAACAGTCTTGCAGCGTGTTCTCCTCCATAAAGGCCCGGAAGGCTGCCGTGGTAACAGCGAAGCCTTCCGGCACCCGGATGCCTGAGCGTTGCAGGCCGGATACCATTTCACCCAGTGAGGCATTTTTACCGCCTACGGTGTTGATGTCTTTCAGACTGATATCGCTGAATTTTTTGATAAATGCGCTCATGATAGATCAGTTGTTTTTAGGAAGTTCTGCGGCATTCCTGGAAAGGAGCGTTCTGAGCACTTCCCAGTTTTCCATATGGTCTGCCATAATTTTCAGAATGGCTACGAAAGGAATGAACAATACCATGCCTGCTACTCCCCAGATGATGCCCCCGGCCAGAATGGCCACCAGCGTGGCCCATGTGCTGACGTTTAATTGTGTGGCTACTACTTTCGGGAATATCACATTGGCTTCCAGGTATTGAACAAACGAGAACACGCCAATAACGCCAAGCGGGTACCAGATGGAGGCATGGGAGATCCAGGCCGCTGAAATGGGGAGTAATGCACTGATAATGATGCCGATGTATGGAATAATGGTCATCACCGCCGTCAGCACGCCAAACAGGATAGCATGGGGGATTCCCAGCGCCGCCAGCCCGATGCTGTTCAATATTCCGACAATGAGATATACGATGACCATGCCCTTGATGTATCGGAAATAGGTATTCGTTACTTTAACAAGCGCTGCTTCCAGCCGCTCCCTGTATACCGGGCCGGCGTACTGGAGCAGGGCGCGTACAAAAACTTTGCGGTGGTAAAGGAACAATGCCGCAAAAACCGGGGTCATGAACAGTATGAATAATGTACTGACCGTAACGCCCAGGGTACCCCGCAGCAGCGGGGCGGCTAAACTGCCAACCTGGTCGGAAAGCTGATGCCACCAGGGAGCCTGCGCTGTTACCGTAATGCCCAGCCGGCTTGCCAGCCAGGCCTGCAGCTGCCGGAAGGCGAGATCCAGTTTTTGGGAAATAACAGGCCAGTCTTCCAGGAAAACCCGCAATTGCCAGTAAAGCAGAAAGATCAATATAAAGAAGAGGAGCACTACTGTTGAGACAGACAAGGTAACAGCCATTGTGCGCGTCCACCCCCTGGCTTCCAGCCTCCGGCACACCGGGAACATGACCAGGGCCACCAACAGCCCCATGAATAGCGGGATAAAGAGGGTTTTCCCAAAATACAATATTACCGAAGCCACCAGCACTATATGCAGCCATTTCAGGAGTGAGGCCATATGACAAGAAACCTGCTTCATGTACCGAATTTCGCGATTGCCCGGCACGCGGCTGATGACAGTGATGCCCTTCGGCCATGATCTACATCACTGGTAACCAGGAGTGCTTTTCAGTGGCTGCGGGGAGGCGGCAAAACAAAAAGCCGGAAAAACGCGCAATTCTCCGCGTTTCCCCGGCTTATGTAGCCGTGGGTGGATTCGAACCACCGTGAAAGGCTTTGCAGGCCTTTACCTAACCACTCGGCCACACGACAATATCATTGCGCCCGCTGGAACAGCAGGCGGTGCATAGACCTTTCAATACGAGAGAAATAGAACGTTACCAGGCCCGCAAACAGCAGTACGCTCGCAAATACGTACAGGTGCGGGAAGTACACCAGGAACGTAACGGCAATGAGCATCATGCGCGCGTATTCCAGGTAAAAGAACCATTTTTTCTGCTCCAGTATGGCCCCGGTATTAACAAGGCTGAGCAGGATGAACAGCACAATGAATACGTTCAGGCCAGCGGGTATGTAGGCCTCCAGCAGGGTGGCCGTAAACAGCAGGCTGATGCTGATCACTGTTTGTATGACAATGTAAATGCGCTGGAACTTTGTTTGTTTGCGGGCTGCCGTTTTCCGCAGCCATACCGCTTCCAGCTGCTCCCTGATATCCGGGTCTATATCGTCAGGTTTGCCAAAGATCACCTTCCAGCGCGCTTTCCAGCTGCCGGCCCGTTTAAATGCGGTCAGCAGCTCCAGCATAAAGTGGAATTGCTGCCAGAGGAAGCTGTGGCTTTTCAGCGGCTTGGTGAGGCCATACACGCAGAGCTCTTCATTTTGTTCCGGTGTGAAGGTGCCGAACATCTTGTCCCAGATGATGAGTACGTCCCCATAATTTTTGTCGAGGTACTTTTCATTGGAGCTGTGATGTACGCGGTGGTGGGAAGGCGTTACCATAAAGTATTCCAGGATGCCCAGTTTGCCGATGGTCCGGGTGTGGATAAAGAAAGGGTAGAGGCCGTGTACCAGCAGGAGGGAAGTGATCATGGCCGGTGGAAAGCCCGCCAGCGGCAATATTGCCCAGAACAGGGAACGGGCCGCGGCCTGGAACACGGTGATCCTGGCAGACACTGTGTAGTTGAAGTCTTCGCTTTGGTGATGCACTACGTGCGCCGCCCAGAGAATGTTCACTTCATGCGCGAGGCGGTGGTACCAATACCATACAAAGTCCGTGGCCAGAAAGAGCAGGAACCAGGTATACCAGGTGGGCCTGATATGCCACAGCGCAAAGTTGCGGTAGATGTAATCAAAAAAGAAATAGAACAATCCTGTCACAAAAATGTCCAGCAACCGCTCGGCTATGCCAACATTGAGGTTGGCGATGGATTCTGCGAACTGGAAGTAGTTCTTTCCCGTTCTGCGGGATAGGAGATATTCCAGCGCAATGAAAAACAGGAACCCGACAATGGATAGTGCGATCCAGTTGAAGTGATGCATAATATGGTTAGTCTATTGATTTTGTAGACAAATATAATTGTTTAGGATAATTGCAGCAAGTTTTTTTTACGTCTTGCGGATCGTCCTTGATTATTTTTGTATTTTGAAGGTTAGTGACCCAATACCTATTGTTAACTTAAAAACCACTTTATGAAGCTCTGTACCTTATTCTTTCTCGTACTTTTATTTCCGCCTATATTGTACGCGCAGGCCTATGGCCCTGATAGTTGGCAAATGCTGGGAAGTACCAATGATGGTGCGGCCCCATACAGGTATTACTACTACAAAATACTTGAAGTAAAAGGAAACGCGGACCGTTATGCTTATGTTGCAGATATCAATGTTCAGGCAGATGCCAATTCCTTTAATCAACAAGGAACCTACCGTATCCGGATAGATAAATACGAAGGAACAGTAGGGCGTTTTGATGGGGTAGAGATCCGGTGTACTTCGGGTAACCCTGAAGCCGCAACGTTCTACATTTTTGACAATGCCATATGGATGCGCTCCAATAATCGATGGGGCGCCATTTTTTACAAGACAGAAAGTAATGCTGGTTATAGCTCACCGCTTACCGGCGGGCAATGGGGCAGCACCGTTGAACCGCCTGCAGGACATCTTGCTGAAACTTCAAACTATGGGTTGAAGTGTGATTTTGACAATAACCAGATTTTCAGGCTACCCTACGTGAATACAGCCGGTGACTTGTACACGAATGGAAAATTAGGCGTTGGCGTTGCAAATGCTACTAATCAGCTGGTATTGCCCAATGCAAGGCATATTGCCTGGAAAAGCCCGGATGGAACCGCGGAGAACGTAGGCATTGTTACAAATGCGAGCAACGATTTAAGCTTTTACGTAGGAGGGCCGGATAAAATGTATATTAAAAATGCAACCGGCAACATCGGTATCGGAACCAATGACCCCGGCAACTATAAGCTCGCAGTTGAAGGCGCTATTTGCGCGCGGAAAGTGAAAGTGACCCAGCAGCAGACCTGGGCAGACCATGTATTTGAAGACAACTACGCTCTTTCAACGCTATATGAGCTGGAAACATTTGTAAAGATAAATAAACATCTTCCCGAAGTTCCAGCAGAAAAGGAAGTTAGCACCAACGGCATTGACCTGGGAGAGATGAACAAAATCCTGCTGCAAAAAGTGGAAGAATTGACACTATACCTCATCGGGCACCGCAAAGAGCTGGATTCATTGAAAAAGGACAATAAAATCATGAAGGAGGAACTAGACAAGCTCAGGCCTACTGCAGCCAAATGACCAGTGCCAGTCACCCCAATGACAGGGATCACCCGTTCTCCCGCCCCGAAAGCGTAAATTTGCGATATGGAGCATCTTGAACAGATACCGGAGTTCCGGTCTTCCCCGGAGCTAAGGGAAGAATTATACAAGTACGGCCTGCAAAAGGAATACAAGGCAGGTACCGTCATTTTGAACGAGAACGCTTCCATCCGTTCCATCCCCATTGTTACCAGGGGGGTAATGAGAGTGGTCAGAACGGAGGAAGACGGAAGAGAGATCCTGTTGTATTACATCAAGGCCGGTGAAAGCTGTATCATGTCTTTCCTGGGAGGGTTGCATAACGAAACCAGCAAGGTGAAAGCGGAGGTGGAGGAGGATGCGGAAATACTCTTCCTGCCTGTTGAAAAAGTACCGCATTTTATCAGGTTATATCCCCAATGGCTGGACTATATCTTCCGGCTGTATCACAAGCGTTTTGAGGAGCTGCTGGAGGTTGTCAACGCCATTGCCTTCAAGAAGGTGGATGAACGGCTGCTTGGCTTGCTCCGCAAGAAATCAGAGCTGGCTTCGTCCCAAACCGTGCAAACCACCCATGAGCAGCTGGCCAATGAGCTGGGTACCGCAAGGGTTGTAGTGTCGCGGTTGCTGAAGCAGCTGGAGGAGAACGGTGTTGTGGCGCTCGGGCGGAACAAAATTACCCTTCTGTAACTAAAGTAGCTGTAGCAGTTGCCAGGTTGATGCATTTTTGCGGTATTAATCTGAAACATATGGACATACCGGGCTACATAGCATCTATCCTGATAGGGGTATCACTGGGCATCATCGGCGGCGGCGGCAGTATCCTGACCGTGCCTGTGCTGGTGTACCTGTTCAGGGTAGACGCCGTGCTGGCAACGGCTTATTCTCTTTTTATTGTAGGCGTTACCAGTATTGCCGGCGCTGTTCCCTATTTCCGGAAAGGGCTGGTAAATGTCAAAACGGCTGTGGTGTTCGGGATACCTTCCATTGCAGCGGTTTTTTTAACAAGGGCCTGGCTGGTGCCGGCCATTCCCCGGGAGATCATGCGTATAGGAGACCGCACCGTTACCAGCAGCAGCTTGCTGATGTTGCTGTTTGCGCTGCTCATGATCGGGGCTTCTTATTCCATGATCAGGAAGGAGCGGCAGCGGGAAGACGCGCCGCCCCAACAACAGCAATTTAATTATCCGCTCATTCTGCTGGAAGGCCTGCTGGTAGGGATGCTGACCGGCCTGGTTGGCGCGGGAGGCGGTTTCCTGATCATACCCGCTCTGGTGGTATTGAGCAAGCTCCCTATGAAGGAAGCGGTCGGAACGTCTCTGGTCATTATTGCAGCCAAATCATTGATCGGTTTCCTGGGAGAAAGTGGTGAAACGCCGGTGGACTGGAGCTTTCTGCTGCTTGTTACCGCGTTTGCCATTGCAGGTATTTTTATCGGTTTCGTTTTGTCCAAAAGGGTGAACAGCGAGCAGCTGAAACCGGCCTTTGGCTGGCTGGTGCTGGTAATGGGCGTTTATATCCTGCTCCGGGAAACAGTAGCGGCTATGTAACAAAAGTAGCTGTACGGTAAAGCCAAATAAAAGACCTTTGTAAAATAGCATATAAAAATAATCAGCCATGAAGATAGAACAGATCTACACGGGGTGCCTGGCGCAGGGGGCCTATTACATCACTTCAAACGGAGAGGCCGCTATTATAGACCCGTTGCGGGAAACGCAGCCTTACCTTGACAGGCTGGAAAAAGACGGTACCACGCTTAAGTATATTTTTGAAACACATTTTCATGCGGATTTTGTGAGCGGGCATCTTGACCTGAGCCAGAAAACGCAGGCTCCCATTGTTTACGGGCCTACGGCAGCGCCCGAGTTTGATGCAATTGTTGCGGAAGACAACCAGGTATTTGAGCTGGGAGATGTTAAGATCAAAGTGCTGCACACGCCCGGCCACACGCTGGAAAGCTCCTGCTTTCTGCTGATAGACGGCAACGGGAAAGCAACTGCTTTATTCAGCGGCGATACGCTTTTCCTGGGAGATGTGGGCAGGCCGGACCTGGCGCAAAAAGCCGCTAATATGACGCAGGAGGAGCTGGCGGGACTGCTGTATGAAAGCCTGTACCATAAGATCCTTCCCCTCCCGGATGATGTCATTGTGTACCCTGCGCACGGGGCGGGCTCTGCGTGTGGAAAAAACATGATGAAAGAAACCGTTGATACGCTCGGGAATCAGAAAAAGATGAACTATGCGCTGAACCAGCCCGGCAAAGAGGCTTTTGTAAAGGCGGTTACGGACGGGCTGCTGCCGCCGCCGGCGTATTTTGGCATGAACGTGGCCATGAACAAAAAAGGGTATCACAGTTTTGACGAAGTGCTGAGCCAGGGCATGAAAGCGCTCTCAGTGCAGGAATTTGAGCAAGTAGCGGAAACAGCCGGCGCCCTGGTGCTGGATACCAGGAGCGACAAATCATTTGCCCTGGGCTTTATCCCGCAATCCATCAATATAGGTTTGAGCGGCGACTTTGCTCCCTGGGTTGGCGCGCTGATAAAGGATGTGAAGCAACCTCTTTTATTGGTAACAGAGCCCGGCAGGGAAGAAGAAGCGGTAACCCGCCTGAGCCGCGTTGGTTTTGATCATGTGCTGGGATATTTGCAGGGAGGCCTGGAGGCCTGGGAAAAAGCAGGTAAGGAAACGGATACCGTTCACCGGATAACGGCAGAAGAATTTGCCGCCGCGGTGAAGCCCGGCAAAAGCAGGGTGGTAGATGTGCGGAAGGAAAGCGAATATGCGGCGGAACACGTTGAAGAGGCGCTTAGCAAACCGCTGGCCTATATCAATGACTGGATGAACGATGTTGACCCGCGCGAACATTTTTATCTGCATTGCGGCGGCGGTTACCGCAGCATGATAGCCGCAAGCATTCTGCAGGCAAGGGGATACCGCAATTTCACGGAGATTGAAGGTGGGTTCAACGCTATTTCCGGAACAGCTGTTCCCCGTACAACATATGCCTGTCAAAGTAAAACAGCCCGGTAATTCCATAAAACAGATAATCAGAAAATGTTCGAGTTCATAAAACAGCCCTGGCCCTGGTACATTGCGGGCCCGCTGATCGGGCTAACTGTGCCCTTGCTGCTCATCATGGGCAATAAATCGTTCGGTATCAGCTCATCACTGCGGCATATTTGCGCATCGTGCATGCCCGCCAACATCCCGTTTTTCAGGTATAGCTGGAAAAAGGAAGTATGGAACCTGTTTTTTGTAGCAGGCATTTTCCTGGGTGGGGCAGTGGCCGTCAACCTGCTTGCAAATCCAGACCCGGTGGTGGTCAACCCCAGCCTGGCAACAGAACTGGCAGGGTACGGCATCACAAATTACAACAGCCTGGTGCCGGAGGAACTTCTCAACTGGCATACCCTGTTTAGCCTGAAAGGGCTGATAATGATGGTAGCGGGTGGTTTCCTGGTGGGCTTTGGCACCCGCTACGCGGGCGGCTGCACCAGCGGGCACGCTATCATGGGCTTATCCAACCTGCAGTGGCCATCTTTGGTAGCCACCGTCAGCTTTATGGCCGGTGGCCTTGTGATGGCCAACTTTATACTGCCGGCAATCCTTTCACTTTAAATACAATAGCATGCAGGAGAATATAACGGCCCGCGCGGGTGATGACGTGCGCAGGCAAGATGCGGTATGCATCAATGAAAGCCGCCTGGAACACAAATGGTACCACAATATCAAATACCTGATCGCGGGGTTGCTGTTCGGTATCGTATTCGTAAAAGCGGAAGTGATCAGTTGGTTCCGCATACAGGAAATGTTCCGTTTCCAGTCCTTTCACATGTACGGCATTATTGGCAGCGCGGTGATAGTAGGGATGATCTCCGTATGGGTGATCAGGAAGCTGAACATCAAAACCATCTACGGTGAACGGATAACCATCGCGCCCAAAACATTCAATAAAGGCCAGATATACGGCGGTGTGCTATTCGGCTTCGGCTGGGCTATTACAGGCGCATGCCCCGGGCCCCTTTTTGCACAGATAGGCATGGGAGCGTCTGTTGTGGCGGTTACGCTTTTGAGCGCTGTAGCGGGCACCTGGGTTTATGGGTATTTCAGGGAGCGGTTGCCGCATTGATTAGACAGGTATAGGTTTTAACCGTGGATTTCCGTATCTTGACAGGAGAGAACCCGACTAAACCCGGTTGTATAATGCCCTTTACCTTTCTACCCTCAATAGGCCCGTATGATTAAATCAATGTTTTTATTTGCAGCTGTCATGGTGCTGACAGCAACTATTGCATTTTCCCAAACTCACAGTCTTTCTTTCAATGATACGCGGAGTGTTAACTATCCGCCGGATTCATTCCGTTTTGAGACCCGTTTCGATTTCAAGTATCGTTCTATAATCGGCGTACCCGGTGACGGTACTTATTCCGGTTTAATGACGGTGGCGCCCTGGAGCGATGCTTCCGGGGGCAACGTTCACCAGGTAAATTTCAACAATGAAGGCCTCTTTTACCGGCAGGGCGCGCAAGGCGGAAGCTGGCAGGAGTGGTCAAAACTGCTAACCAGCCGCGGGGCGCAGGCCATGAACGGCCCGTTGCAGATACGTACGGATCACGATGCTCCCATTACCCTTTACAATACAGAGGCGAACAGCTGGCAGTATATACAGTTTATGGGGCCTGACAATGCCAGGTCTGCCTACATGGGGCTTTCAGCAAGCAACCATTTTCATCTTGTTACAGAACGGGGAGGCAACATTGTGTTTAAGGGTGGTAATGTGGGCATCGGAACAGAAACTCCCGGCACCTGCAAGTTGGCTGTAGAAGGCACCATTGGTGCCCGCAAAGTGAAAGTGACACAGCAAGTCTGGGCAGACCATGTGTTTGCAGATACTTATTCTCTTCCAACGCTATACGAGTTGGAAGCCTTTGTCAAAGCGCATAAACACCTTCCCGAGGTCCCTACTGAAAGAGAGGTCATCGCCAACGGCGTAGACCTGGGAGAGATGAACAAAACCCTGCTGCAAAAGGTGGAGGAACTGACACTTTACCTTATTGAGCACCGCAAGGAACTGGATGCGTTAAAGGCAGACAACAAGAGAATGCTAGAAGAATTGAGCAAATTGAAGAAATAGCAGCAGAAACCTGTCATGCTTGCAAGAGGAACTAAATTTTCTCTTCAAAAGTCTTTGCTTAATAAAACCCTTGTAAGCGATGCCGATCACAATGTCTGAATATCCTGGTCAACCGCATAAACGGCAGCGCTTAATTGGAACAGTCCCGATTTCTGTCTTTCGCCGCGCCATTTTTCGATAACTTCCATCCCTGCAGGCTTTCCTCTTCATCAATATCTAATCCCAATCTAGTTGCTCTTGGAAAATATTTAACGCCAATCGTTCGCCTTTTAGAATCTATTGAATCCCCCTTACCGCCCTGCCCCGCCAAATGCCTTACATTCAATAAAAAACATGTTATGGCAACGCAAACAAGTTTGTTAAAATTCACCGGGAAGGTGGGGAACCTCATCGGTTACCGGGTGGGCAAAAAGTACTACCTGCGCAGCGCGCCGGAGCAAGTACGGCAAAGCCCGCACAGCAAGGTGAGCAGCCGCCACTTCGGGAAGGCCAGCCGCCTGGGGGCTACCGTGCGCCATGCCCTGCACGGGCTGCTGCACGTAAAGCAGGAAATGACGCTGATCAACAGGCTGAACAGGAGCCTGCTGCACGTATTGCGGCAAGATGACCTGCACCGGCAGAAACGTTTTATACCGCGGTACTTCCGTGACCTGGAGCGCTTCTGTTTCACTACGCATGCAGACCTTTCCCATGTTTTGCCCGTACAGGCCGCCGCTATGCGCCATGCGGACGGCAGCATTGGCGTAACCGTTCCCGCCATCCGGCAGCATTTGTGCAACCCCAGGGCCACGCATGTGGGCTTCAGGGCGGTGGCCGTATGCCTGGAGCGCGGTTTTGCCACGGCAAAGGCCGCGGCGTCAGATATGGTGATGCTGAAGGCGGATGAGCCATCGGCGGCGTTTTCGCTGACGGTGCCGGCTGACGGCAACACGGTCACCTGCGTGATACTGGAGGTGACCTGCTGGCAGGTGGAACATGGCCGCCCGTACCTGCTGGCCAACCGGAAGTTTATGGCGGCGCAGATCATTGCCGTGCTGCAGCCGGAGGCAGCGGTGGTAGTGCGGGAAGAGCCTGTTCCGTATGGTACGCAGCGGCAGCCGCGGGTGCAGCCGCCGGTTGTGCCGGGTCTGGTCATTCACCATCCGCAACGGGAATAGCGTACACAACGCCTGGAGTGCCGGGATCGGTCATTCACCATCCGCAACGGGAATAACCTCCGCTTCGCAGATCTTTTTTATACCCTTTACCGCCTCACCAGCCTCGCTGAACGCCCCTTCATGCCCAAACCTCACTTTTTCTTCCTTAAAACACCCTGAAAACACTGTTCCCCGCTGCTTTTTGCCTCGCGCGTGATATCCTGAACATATTTCCGCACCCTTTTTTAGCCGGTGTTAGCTCAAAACGGCATCGCCAGATCATCCCTACACCATTTGCAGGGCATTTCCGCATCAAGTCCACCTACCGTTCGCTTTCCCTTCGCTTACCCTACGGTATTCCCTTTATGTTGACCCGGTGATGCCGGCGTCTAACCTAGGTACGATAGGCCTCACTTATAGGTCTGGCTATGTTTCAACTGCCAGACATTGCCGGGGACTGCCCCAGCGGCGAGGTGTTCGACGTTGATGTTGTTCAACAACCTATTTTGATATCTTTCGACGAAGGTCATTCGCTAGTTCCCAGCCGATTCCCTTGATAGCGTCCCTTTCTACTGGTGAAAGTTTCGCGGGGGATTTCTGCCTTTCGTGGAAGGTTGCCTTCCGCCAGGCAAGCTCTTTGCAAACACGTTTGCGAAAAGTGGTTTCCAGTGCTGTAAAATATTGCGATAACGTTTTCAGTTCGTTTTTCTTCTTTTTCATGGAAAGCCGGATTAATGAACAATGTGAGTAAAGTCAGAAGAGGAGCCATGATTGTCCTTGATCACAACCATGACTTTGCATTTAAAAGTTGCCATCTTAAATGAGTTTTTAATACTCAAATACAATACATATACTTGTACGTGTGAAATATTTTTTCAGACAATGATTCTTTGTGGATCAAAATATACCCGCAAATGCCTGATCCATTACTTAGTCCAATTGAACAATATGTTATAGATACAGTGAAAGCTAAAAGAATAGAAAAAGACTATTCCCAAAAGGATTTAGCCTATATGCTGGATGTGTCTGTAGGTTTTATTGGTGACGTGGAAAACCCTAAGTACCGGGCCAAATACAACCTCAATCACCTCAATGAACTGGCGAAGATATTTGAATGCTCACCGAAGGACTTTTTACCTGATCGTCATATTTAATAACATGTGAAATGAGCTAAATTCCAATGTCTTGATCTTCGCGTATTTGCTTGCGGGCGGAATTAAATTCTCTTCAAAAACCTTTGCTTGATAAAACCCTTGTAAGCGATGCCCACCGCAATGTCTGAATATCCCACGCCCAGGCTGGGATGTACTTTCTTAAAGTTAGTCAGGCCGTAGCCGTATTTTGCAAATACAGATAAAAACTGGAAGTCCTTCAGGCGGAAATACTTGTTTAAGGTTGTGCCAACTGTGAATCCTTTTGTTCTGTTAATGTGGTAGTTTTTACCCAATTCTTCTTCATTGATAACAATAAAGCTATTTGCAGTTAATGCGATGTAAGGTTCCAGTGAAATGTTGTGTTTGAAATTGACAGCATAACCAAAATCGAAGTCTATTTTGTTAGGATTTAGTTTTGCGCTGTTAGTCAGCTGTTCCCCATGAAAGTCCAGGTTTTGTTTGGGGCTTATCGTTGCCGGTTTAAATTTCACTCCGAAGTTGAAATTCCCGTATGCGATTGTCAATCCTACAAGCGGCCCACTGTGGCTTCCTAACCAATTTTCAGTTTTAGCATTGTATTGATAATGATTAAACCCGATGTCTATCCTGATCCCCAGCTTGGCAACCTTTGTACATTCAAAGGCTTTGTATTGAACGCTTTCCCCGGTCTTTATACTTATGTAATCCACCTCAATGGTGTCATTTCCGCAAATACTATTTCGTTCGTAGTGCTGGCCAAATGCGTGTGTTGAGAGCAGTACGGATATCAGGAGGAGCAGGCGATGTATCATAAGGTATTGTGAGATAAATATGCAAATACTAAAGGAACGCGGGAGTACCTTGTACCCTCCTTCAAATATATTAAGCCTGATCTATACATGCAACTAACGGCTGTACTTCTGCAGCAAAGGCCGCCGGTCACCAAACACCAACAACACGGCAATAAGCCCGATGATAAAGAAACTCAGCACCAGGGGAAATACGCCGTATACCATAAAGTGGCTGATAACCGCACCCAGTGATGAGCCGATGAAAAAGAAAACGGTGCCGTAAACAGCCGCCGCAATGCCGGCTACATGGCCCAGTGGTTCCAGCGCCAGCGCTCCGCTGTTAGGCTCTATAGCCAGGTTGAGCGCCATCATCAGCGAAACGGCTATAAAGAACACCCGCATGTCTGGCGGATCATTGGTCAGGAAAGTGAAGAGCAGCAGCAGGCCGGCCAGCACCAGGTAAATGACCAGCAGCCACCTGATGGCCCGCCGGGCGCCGTACCGGGTAGAAAGGCGGGAGTTCATCAGCGCAAAGAACGCCATCAGCAGCCCTATGCCCGCAAATATCCACGAGAACAGCTCCGGCCTGCCGTAGATCTCGCCCACTATCCGTTCGGAGCTGGAAACGTAGGAGCTGAGGGCCGCAAAAAGCAGCGTGGTGGTTACCATGTATCGCAAGAACACACGGTTGCCGGTCACGCGCTTTACAGACTGGCTGATGTTTGCCCATTTGAGCACAATGCGCCGTTCCCGCGGGAGGGATTCTTCCAGCCTGAGAGACCATGCAAAAACAATGACCGCAAATATGGGCGGCGTAAGGAATACCATGCGCCACGATGAAACGTGGAGAATGGCCTGCCCCAGGAAGGGCGCTATAACAGGGGTGAAAAGGAAGATGGTGAGTATCAGGGACATGGTGCGGGCCATCTGATCTCCCACAAACCGGTCACGCACACCGGCAATGGTGGTCATAAATACGGCGGAAGCGCCGGCGCCGGCCACAAAGCGCGCCGCATACATCAGCTCCAGGCTGGGGGCAAAGGTAGCAGCAACGCCGCCGGCAATATAGAGCGGAAACCCGGTGCGCAGTATGGCCAGCCGGCCAAAGCGGTCAGACAGCAGGCCAAAAACGATCTGGGCCACCTGTCCCATAAAAAAGAACTCAATGATATGCGCCGTGGCCGTTGCGGTTGTACCAAGCCCGAAGTGTGCGCGCAGCTCGGCAAACACGGGCAGCATAATGTCTATGCCCAGTGCGGTCAGCATCATGCTGCAGGCGGAGAACGCAATGAACTCGGCCGGCCGCATGGCGCGTTTCTTTTTTACTGGCTGTACAACAGGATTCCCGGTCATTGTTTGCGGTTTTTTGTCAGGCCACACAAAGCTAGGGGCTGCATGTTAACCCTGGGGGGGGGTTATTGGACATTATTACGGGCAGATCTGGACAAAAAAAGGGCCGGGATAGTTTCCCGGCCCGTATAAAGGGAAAGAATGCCTATTTTATCACCAGTTCCTCAAACTGCCTTTCCAGCGCAATTTCCACTACGCCGTTCTGCAGATGCTCCGGTTGCAGCGGCTTTGCTTCCCCGCCGTCTACAATATAGTGGGTGGGCGTAAAGGGAAGGCCGTGTACGCGTACGCGGTGATGCGTATAGTCTGCTTCAAAACGGCCTACGAACTTTTTCTTCAGGCGGAAAAGCGCCGGTTCGGACATTTGTTTGAAACGCACCAGGTTGTACTGGCCCGTTTTGTAGGCGTAGTGGTCACCGGCATCTTCATACAGGATGCTGTGGGTGGTGCCTTCGCCAAAGTACACCTGCAATATCATCTCCATGATCTTCTTTTCGCCCACATATTGCAGGTCAGGGTACTGGGGCACCACGGCGCCGCCTTTCACGAACAGCGGCATTTCTTCAAGGGGGGTGGGCACGGTTACGGACTGGCCGCCGGTGTGGCGCTGGTCATTAAAGTAGTAGTACCAGGTACCTTCGGGCAGGTAAACGGACTTTTCTTTCATACCGGGCTCGCTGACGTGGCTGACCAGCAGGCTGTCTCCCATGAGGAACTCGTGGTTCAGGTCATGGGTATTTTCGTCGTGCTGGGCTACGAAGGCCAGCGGGCGCAGCATGGGCGTGCCATAAGCGGCATATTGCCAGAAAGTGGTGTACATATAAGGCAGCAGGCGGTAACGGAGCTGGATGAACGATTTTATCACGGCTTCGTATTCCGGGCCAAAGCTCCAGGGTTCCTGGTTAAAGCCGGTATCGTTGCTGGCGGAGTGGGTGCGCATGAGCGGGTGGAAGGCGCCCAGCTGTATCCAGCGGGTGTACAGTTCTCCGTCAGGCTCGCCAATGAAGCCGCCAATGTCGCTACCGGCAAAGGAAAGGCCGGAAACGGCCAGGCGCTGGCATTGTACGGAGGCCAGCCAGAGGTGTTCCCAGGAGGCAATGTTATCTCCCGTCCATACGGAGCTCCAGCGTTGTGTGCCGGAGTAGGCGGAGCGGGTGATCACAAAGGGGCGGTTGGGCATCAGGTGTTTTTTGAGGCCCGCCGCGGTGGCTTTGCTCATGAGGTGGCCGTATACGTTGTGCGCCTTGCGGTGGCTCACGTTTTCACCGTCATAATCGTGCCGCACGTCTTCGGGGAAGGTACCCAGCTCAAATACGGCGGGCTCGTTCATATCGTTCCATACCCCGCGCACGCCGGTTTCCGTCAGGCCGCGGAAAAGGCCGGCCCACCATTCCCGTACCTTGGGATCTGTAAAGTCGGGAAACACGCATTTGCCGGGCCATACGTCTCCCTCCATGGGGGCGCCGTCTGCCCGTTTGCAGGCAAAGCCTTTTTGCACCAGCTCCTGGTAAATGCTGTATTCCGGGTCTACTTTAATGCCGGGGTCTATGATCACTACGGTCTTAAAGCCCTGGTCAGACAGGTCTTGCAGCAGCCCTTTCGGGTCAGGGAAACGTTCCTGGCTCCAGGTAAAGCAGCGGAACCCTTCCATATAGTCAATATCCAGGTACAGGGCGTCGCAGGGGATGCCGCGTTTCCTGAATTCCTGGCCTATTTCTTTCACTCTTTTGTCTGGGAAGTAGCTCCAGCGGCACTGGTGGTAGCCCAGGGCCCAGAGGGGCGGCAGTTCCGCCGTACCGGTAATGCGGGCGTAAGATTCCGCTACTTTCAGCAGTTCGGGGCCGTAAATGAAATAGTAGTTCATTTCCCCGCCTCTTGCCCAGAAGCTGCTCACATCGTCCCGCTCGCTGCCAAAATCGTACAGGGTGCGGAAGGTATTGTCGAAAAATATACCGTAGCCTATGCCGTTGTGCAACCCGTAATAGAAGGGGATGTTGCGGTAGAGCGGGTCGGTATCTTTGGCATAGCCGTAGGCGTCCGTACCGAAGTTTTCCAGCCGCTTGCCCCGCAGGTTCAGCTCCGTGGGTTTGTCTCCCAGGCCGTAAAAGGCCTCGCCTTCCTGCACCAGCTTGGTGCAGTAAACGATCTTGCCGCCTTTCTGCAGGTAATATTGCCAGTGAAAGCCGGTCTCGTCCTGGTTAATGACGCGGCCTTCGGTATCTGTAATGGTAATGCGCAGGTTTTCACGGGCAACGAACACCCTGATGGCGGTGGTAATGATCTCGAAAGAGTCCGGCCACTCGCGGATGTCGAAAAATTCGGGCGACTCTTCCAGTTTTTCGCTGAGGCCGTAGGAGAAATCCCGCTGAAAAGTGCCGTCTGCCGCATAGCGGAAACGCACTATCTTATCTGAAATAACCCGCAGTTCAAGTATGGTCTCTGACGTATAGAAGTAAAAGTAATTTCCTTCCTTTTTCCACGATTGAATGTTGTCCGGGTAATGTTTTACCGAGTATTTACCCGATGATGTAGCCACTTGCATCGTGCCGATCTGATTTTCTGATACTATAAAATACAGGCCCGCCGGGGCCCTGTTCCAAACTAAATTATAAAAAAAAGAGGGTTGCCACACATTTTTTTACTGCATTGACCGCCCCAATACCGCCTTTAACAAAATAAATTGCTGCCTTGGCGAACTTTGCCGGAATTATTGCAGTGGAAAATGGTAATTTCAGGTATATGTACTTTTTGCTTTAACCTATTGTTCCGGTTGTGATACAATAAGCGTATTAAAAAAATACAAGGCGCTTCTTTCCAGGGCGCCTTTTTTACGGCCGGGCGTTTTTACCGGTACTGCTACCGCGAGCCTGATGTTCCCTTATCTCCGTGGCTGCTTTCCAGCACGGCCATCTTCCCCTTACTGCCGGCCAAATATACGGTATTCCCTTTTTTCGCCTTTTTTACGGCATGATAGCCCTCCCCGGATATTTCCACCCAGGTAAGCCCCCCGTTGCCCGAAAAATCGGTGCCGGAAGGGCCGGTAGCCACCACATCACGGGCGCTGATGAACTCCACGGCAGACCGGTACCCGCCGGGCCCCTGCGCGGCAATGTTCCATGTAGCGCCGCCGGTATTGGTTATCACGCAGTTAAGGCGGGTCTGTTGCGGCTGCAGGTAGTCTCCGCCTACGGCCACGCCGTGCAGATCATTGCTGAAGGCAAAGGAAAAAATGCCGGTGCTGTTGCCGCCCTGCAGTACCGGGGTGGGCGTTACCGTCCATTTTTCGCCCCGGTAGCGGAAAAAACGGCTCCGGGCGCCGCCGCTGCTGAAAGCGTAGCCGCCTCCGGGCAGGGCCCTGATGCTGGTGCCGCTGGCGGCAAACACGGCCTCGCCTTCCGCGGCTTCCGGGCCGGGGAGGGGTTGCCAGCTTTGCCCGCCGTCTATGGTGCGTATGATGGTGAAGCGCCCGCCGATGGCGTCACCCACGGCCATACCTTCTTTTTCGTTCTGGAAATCCATTCCGTCAAGGAACATGCCTTTGGTATCGTTATAATACACCTGTTGCCAGCTTTGGCCGCCATTGGTGGTGAGGTAGATGCGGGCGGGCTCGGCTATGGCCATTACAATGGCCTTGTCTACGCTGAACGCCTCAATATCCCTGAAGTCGCAACTGTCACAGCCGGGAATGTTGAACCATTGCCAGTTTTTCCCGCCGTTCAGGCTTCGGCCGGCCTTTCCCCCGGTGCCGGATACCCATACTACGGCATCGCTGACCACGCTCAGGCCGCGGATGCTGCTGACAGGAGCGGGCTCCAGCGGCCGCAGGCGCCAGGGAGCGGGAGTTGACGGAGCTTCGGGCAGCGGGGGTGTTGGCTGTACAGTTGCCCTGCTAGGCGGCGCCACACTGGTGGCCTCCAGCCGGCCAGGCGTTGGCGTTCCGGCCACACCGGTAAGCGTCACAGTACCATCGCCCCCTGTTTGCCCGAACGCCGGCGTTCCGGCAACGGCCAGCAGCCAAAGAAACACAACGGCAGGTTTCATATTCTTCCGTTTTGGAGCAATATTAATTAAGAAAAATATAAAATCATTAGAAAGTGTATTACAGAATTATATATTTGCATGTACCGCAAACCCGCAAACCATTATCCATCAATTGATGATGCACCCGAAATTCCAGATAGGCATCCTTACCCTGTGGTTCTGCACCATTTTCTCAATTGTGTCCGCGCAGGAACGAAATTATAATTTCGATTCCTACGGGGTGGAGAACGGCTTGTCTCAAAGCAGCATCAGCGGGGTAATACAGGATGAAGAGGGTTTTTTGTGGATATCCACTTTTGACGGTATCAACCGGTTTGACGGTTATGTGTTCAACGAGTACCGCTACAATCCCTCCGGGAAAGACCGGCTGGCCAATAAACCGGAGGAAAGGGTGTTGTACAGTTCCGTTTCCCAGCAGGGCCGGGCGGTGGTCAAGAGCTTTGGCCTGATGGGCACCCGCAGCTACTCCTTTTACCGGGATTCCCGCAAGCAGGTGCTGCTGGCGCATAACCTGGGCATCAGCCTGTATGACCGGTACAAGAACACTTTCCGCCACGTATTTATAGACACGGCGTATATCAATGAGGCGGAAAGGGATTTCATCCCCAAGTTCCAGATACTGGGAGAAGACCCCGCCACGCAAACGCTCTGGGTCTGGCGGCCGCTGAAAGGCCTGTACGTGCTGGACAATATCACCTACGAACTGAAAAAGACCATCCTGTACCCCCCGGCCTTTACGGCCAAAAAGCAACGCCCGCTCACCATCATCAAACAAGACAGCAACATCTGGATGGTATTTGAAAAGGAGCAGCTGGTGAAAATGGACATCCACACTGCCCGCCTCACCACTTATTGCCTGCCCACCCTGCAAGACAGACCGGTGATCAAGGTGCTCAACACAGACTCGCTGCTGCTGGCCAGCAATGGGCACATCACCATTTTCGACACCAAACGCAACAAGTATACAGACCTGCCCTTCCATCACCGCAACGAGCTGAAAGAACCCTTTCTGCCCACTGCCGTAGAGCTGGACGACAGGGGCAATGCCTGGATAGGGGGCAACAACGGCGTGCTCGTCTACAACATCGGCAGCCACGAGATCATTAATCACATCACCAGCTTCAATACCTTCGAAACCAACTCTTTCAACAAGATCATCTGCCTCTTCCGGGACCGGAACGACAATATGTGGGTGGGCACGGATGGAGACGGGCTGAAGAAATATGCGCCCAATAAAAAAGTATTTTCCCTTTACCGCTCGCCCCGCATGTCTCACAACGTGGTGAAAGCCGTGTACAAGCACGACGATGGCCGGTTGTATGTGGGCCTGCTGCAGGACGGGCTGGATATTTACGAAAAAGGCGGCAAGTACCTCAAGCGCATCTCCAACGAAGAAACGCCCGGCCGCTTCCCCGGCAACAACCTGCACGCCATTTGCCGGGAAGACTACGGCACGCTCTGGTTCCACTTTGTAAAAGGCAGCATTGGCCTGTTTGACGTGAAAACGGAGCAGTTCCGTGACCTCACGGGCGGCGTACTGGCATTGGGCCTGCCCCCGCAGGATGATATTTACCCCTTTGTGTCCAAACGCCCCAACGGGGAAACCTATTTCAATTACGGGGAGTACCTGCTCCTGTTCTCCGAAGCGGAAAAAGGCTACAAGGCGGCCATTGTACACCGTTTTGCAGATGAGCAGCTGACCTGTTATTTTGAAGATTTCTGGGGCAACCAGTATGTGGGCACCAAGGCGCACCTTTACTGGCGCAAGGCAGACAAGAGCATATGGGAAATGATACCCCTGCCGCTGAAAGACCTGGAGATCAAGTCTATCAACAAGAATGCCCATAAACACCTGCTGCTGGCCACCAACAAAGGGCTGCTCATACTGGACGATCAGTACCGTGTCAAGGAGCATTACAACAGTTATGATTACCGCGGCATGCCGAGCGACTATGTGTACGCCGTGCTGCTGGACGATAAAGACGGCATCTGGGTGAGCCACAACCGCGGCATCACACAGATACGGCAAAACACCAACAACCTGGTAACATACAATTTCGAGGATGGCCTGCAATCCAATGAATTTAATACCGGCGCGTATTTCAAGTCGATGGACGGCGAGCTGTTCTTTGGCGGCGTACGCGGCGTAACGGGCTTCTATCCCCGCAATTTCAAGAACAATCCCTACACGCCCAAAGTGATCATCAAGCGGCTGGAAGTGCTTGACAAGCCTTATAAATCAGATACCGCCATTTCCCTGGTCACCAAGGTGGAGCTGCCTTATAACCAGAACACCATTGCCATTGAGTACGTGCCGCTGGAGTTTACCAACCCGCTCAAGAACAAGGTGCAGTACATGCTGGAGGGGGTAGATGAAGACTGGCTGATGGCCGGCAACCAGAGCGTGGCGCGGTACACCAACCTGCGCCCCGGCAGCTACACCTTCAAGGTGAAGGCCTGTAATAATGACGAGCAATGGAACATGGAGCCCACCACGCTGCAGATCGTGATCAAAATACCCTTCTGGCAATCTTTGTGGTTCCGTTTCTTGCTGCTGTTGCTGATACTGGGCATTGCGTATTATTTCTCCGCGCTGTACCTGGATTACAAGATACGCAACGAAAAGCTGAAGCTGGAAAAGGAACAGGCGGTAGACCAGGAGCGGGCGCGTATCTCGAGCGATATGCATGACGATCTCGGCTCCGGCCTTTCCACCATCAGGCTGCTGAGCGAAATTGCCAAACGCAAGATCAAGGATACCGGCCAAACCAAGGAAATAGAACGTATTTCTGAAGCGGCGGGCGAGCTGGTAGATAAAATGAGCGAGATCATCTGGGCCATGAACTCGTCTAACGACTCGCTGGCCAACCTCATAGCCTATATGCGCAGCTTTGCGGCAGACTTCCTGGAGCATGCGCACATACAGCACCATTTCATCATTCCTGACAATATTCCCAACCTCAAGCTCAGCGGCGGCACCCGCCGCCACATTTACCTGGCCGTAAAGGAGTCCCTTCACAACGTAGTGAAACATTCCGCCGCCACAGAAGTGATCATTGAGGTAAAAGTTTTTAAAAATATGACCATCATGGTCAAAGACAACGGCAAGGGCTTTGACCCCGAAAAGGTACGCCTGTTCGGCAATGGGCTCAAAAATATTGAGAAACGCATGCAGCAGGTAGGGGGCCAGGCAGACATCATCTCTCAAAACGGTACCACAGTTTTCTTAGATATACCATTAAATTAATTTAAATTTGATTTTTATAACATCTTGGTGTTATGACTTTAAATTGAAATGATGGTATATTCGAAAAAAAAGCTGCAAAATAGCATGGATATCATCTCTGTGGCTATTGTTGAAGATAATCATGATATCCGTTCCGCCATGGAGTTGTTGATCAATGGTTCCGAAGGGTATGCATGTATTGGTGCTTTCAACAATGCGGAAATGGCACTGGAAAAAGTTCCTCAATTGTTACCCAATGTAGTGTTGATGGATTTTAATTTGCCGGGAATTAACGGAATTGAATGTATTGCACGTTTGAAAGCCGAATACCCCGACATGCAGTTTATGATGCTGACCGTGTATGAAGATGATGACAAGATCTTTATGGCCCTTGAAGCCGGCGCCAGCGGTTATATTCTGAAGAAAACCTCTCCCGGCGATCTGCTGGACGCTATCCGCGAGCTGCATGACGGCGGCTCTCCCATGAGCTCGCAAATTGCACGCAGGGTAGTGGCCTACTTCCAGAAGCAGGCCCGTCCCAACCCCGCGCTGGAAGCGCTCACCTCCCGCGAAAAAGAAATTCTCGACCAGTTGTCCAAAGGGTTCCTGTACAAGGAAATTGCAGGCAACCTGTTCATCAGTATAGAAACCGTGCGCAGGCACGTACATAATATTTACGAAAAGCTGCATGTACGCAGCCGTACCGATGCGGTAAACAAGTATTTTAACCGGTAAAACCGCATACAACGAAAGAGGGGGCTGCACGCCCCCTTTTTTGTGTCATATTCTTAGTTCAGCAGTATCTCATCTACAAACACCCAGGCTTTCTGCCCCTTGCCATCGTGCCACTGCGGCAGCTTGCCCACCGGTACCGCCACAATTTTCAGGCAGTTGATCTCCCGCTCCGCGAACTGGCAGGTAATGTCAATAATAGAATTGCCGTCTTTCTGCCCGGGCTGGGCGGGGGTTACCTTTTTCAGCAGCTGCAGCTGGTCCGGCTGCGGGCCGCCCCATATTTCCACTTGCTGCGGCGGGAATATGTAGCTGCGGGGGAGGCGCAGCGTATTGAGCGTAACGGCTTTCATTTTAACCGGCTGTTTGAAGAGCATCATCAGCTCCATGTTGTTATAGCGGAAGCCCATCCACTTGCCGCTGCCTATTTCAAAATTTCCCGTTTGCTGGTCTGTAAGGCTTTTGGGGCCTTCCGCTACGTATTTTTCATTGGCCGGCTGCAGTAGTACCGCACTGTCTGGCAGGTAGCTGGTTTTCATGAAACGCATCCTCACCGCGGCGCTGCCGTACCAGCCCGGTTTGTAGGCTTTTGCCCTGATGGTGAAAGACGAATCTATCAACAGCGAATCCTTGAAAACAGGAGAGAGCAGGCTGTCTACGTCAGACCCGTCCAGCGTATACCGTATTTCCGTGCCGCGGATGGGGTGGCGGAGCACCAGCCCCATGCTGTTCCTGAACACGGTCTGTTCGTTTTCTATAATGGGCGGGTTCAACCGCAGGGAATCACTGCCATCGTCCACATACCCTTTTTCGAAGCGGATGTGTTTGATAGCGGCCAGTTGCTGCCAGCCTTGGCCCGTGATGCCGGTATTCCAGCAGTAAATTTCTTTCAGGCTTTTGCTGGCGGCCAGCGGCTGCAGGTGCGCGGCCGTTACCCGCGTGCCGGACACGGCCAGGGAACGCAGGTGGGGCAAGGCGCTCAGCTCTTTTAACGTAGGCCCGGTAATGGCGGTAAAATCCAGGTTGAGCCTGCGCAGGTTGCTGAACTGTTTGATAATGGCAAGGTCTGCGTCTTGCACCGGCATTTTCTGCAGGTGCAGCTCTACTACCTGCGTTTTCAGCGGCAGCAGCTCTTCCAGGGCCTTGGCCGAGTATTGTGTTTTGTTGTAGAAGTTCACCACCAGCGCGGGAGAGTGGCGGGCCACGGGATAAATAACGCGGTAGTTGTTGTTGAGTTTTTTGAGGGTGCTTTCATCAGCCGCCGCAAAGGCGTATGTTTCTTCTACCTCCGGGGCCGCCAGCTTTTGCAGGGCCAGCAGGTAGAGGCTGTCATCAGCGGGCAGTTCCGTCACCTTGCGCTTGAAGTCTGCGCCCGACCGTACCCAGTGTTGCAGAATGGTTATTTCATCCGGTTCCAGTTGCGTTTTATTTTTGGGCGGCATGTGTTTCTTTTCTTCCATGGGCAGGTGTATCCGTTGCAGCATGAGGCTGGCGGCGGGGTTGCCGGCTACGAAGAGCAGCCCGCTTTTGCCGCCTTTGAGCATTTGCGCGGGCGTTTCCATCAGCAATTGCCCCTTGGCCTTGGCGGCGTTGTGGCAGCTCACGCATTTCTGCTCCAGGATGGGTTTTACCAGGTGCTCATATACCAGCGCCTGTTCTACCGGTACCACGATCTTTTGCGGGGGCGGCGTTACCGGCGCCAGCAAAAAATCCGTGCCGTGGGTGAGGTTGGCGCCGAAGTGCCCGGCCATGGCCAGCCCCGCCAGCATCAGCACGCTGCCGGCCATAAATATGGGTTGTTTGTAATAACGCAACATGTATAGCAGGGAAGAAAGCCACACAATGCCCAGCCCCGTCCATTTATGCCAGGAAAGCATGCTGCCGCTGTATACATCTTCCACAGAAAGGAACAGCCCTGAAATGGCGGTAATGGCGGCCGTAAGCGCGCCCGCCAGCCAGAGGTTGCTGATAAGCGGCTGGTAGCCGCGCAGCGCGGCGTTGCGCAGCATCATCACGTCAAGCACCAGGGCCAGCAATAATAGTACGATGGGGAAGTGCAGGAGCAGCGGGTGCATTCTGCCTGTTACCTGTACCCAGGCCGGTAACCGCAACGCGGGATGGAACAGCAGGATAAACAGGATGAAAACATTGGCGGCAAGCAGCAGATTTTCAGCCAGGCGTTTGATCTTCATTTGTTATGCTATAAGGTCTTTTACCACGTTGCCGGCCACGTCTGTAAGGCGGTAGCGGCGGCCCAGGTGTTTGTAGATGAGTTTTTCATGATCAAGCCCCAGCAGGTGCATCACGGTGGCCTGGAAGTCGTGCACATGCACGGGGTCTTTTGTGATGTTGTAGCCGAAATCGTCTGTTTCCCCGTAAACAATACCGGGCTTCACGCCGCCGCCGGCCATCCAGATGGAGAAACAGCGCGGGTGGTGGTCTCTCCCGTAGTTGTCTGCGCTGAGTTTGCCCTGGCTGTAGTTGGTGCGGCCAAACTCGCCGCCCCAGATCACCAGTGTTTCATCCAGCAGGCCTCTTTGTTTGAGGTCTGTGATCAGCGCGGCGGAAGCCTGGTCAACATCCAGCGCTTGGCCGGCCATTTCCCTGGGCAGGTTGCCGTGCTGGTCCCAGCCCTGGTGGTAGAGCTGAACAAAACGTACGCCGTTCTCAGACAGCTTGCGCGCCAGCAGGCAGTTGGAGGCAAAGGTGCCGGGCACCAGGCAGTTGGGCCCGTAGAGTTTGATGATATCGTCAGGTTCTTTGGAAAGGTCTGTAATGTCTGGCACGGCCGTTTGCATGCGGTACGCCATTTCGTACTGCTGTATTTTGGCGGTGATCTCCGGGTCTCCAAATTCGCTGTAGGAGAGGTGGTTCAGCTCAGAGAGCTTGTCCAGCATTTTGCGGCGGCCGGTAGAGTCCATGCCGGCGGGGTTGTTCAGGTACAGCACCGGGCTTTCGCCGCTGCTGAACTGTACGCCCTGGTGAATGCTGTCCAGGAAGCCGTTGGTCCACAGTTTGGAGTACACGCCCTGGCCGTTGCCCTTGCCGCGGGAAAGCAGCACGCAAAAAGCAGGCAGGTTCTTGTTCTCGCTGCCCAGGCCATAGCTCACCCATGCGCCCATGCTGGGCCGGTTGCCTTGCTGGGCGCCCGTTTGGAAGAAGGTGAGGGCGGGGTCGTGGTTGATGGCCTCGGTGAACATGGAGCGAACAATGCAGATATCGTCTACCACTTTGGCCGTATAGGGGAACAGGTCGCTCACCCATGCGCGGGCCTCGCCGTATTGTTTAAAATCGTAGAAAGACCCTACCAGCGGAAAAGAGCTTTGCCCGGAGGTCATGCCGGTAAGCCGCTGGCCCATGCGTACGGAGGCGGGCAGTTCCTGCCCCATCATTTCGCGCAGCTTGGGTTTGTAATCGAAAGATTCCAGTTGAGAGGGCGCGCCGTTCTGGAACAGGTAGATCACCCTTTTTGCTTTTGGCGCAAAGTGGGGTATGCCCGGCGCCAGGCCCATTTCTTCCACACCGCTGCCACCGCCGAAAAGGTCTGGTATCAGCAGGGAGCCCAGTGCCACGCTACCCAGGCCAAGGCTCAGCCGGGAGAGGAAGCGGCGGCGGTTCATGTTCAGGCCGTGTTCCAGAAATTCTTTGTCCATGATGAACTGTTTTATGATGCTGCCGGCGTGATAACTACGGCCGGTATGCTATGTTTTAGACAATGTTTCCTCCAGGTTGTAGATGGTGGTCACCACCTGCATCAGCGCCGCAATGGCGGGCTTGTCTGCTTTTTCCGGCAGCGGGTATTCGCCGTAGGAGAGCAGTTTGGCCGCATCTCCGGGCTTGCTCCTGAAGTGTTGCTGTTGTTCCGTATAATAAGACCGGAGCAGGGCCAGTTCCTGCTCGCTGGGCTTGCGGCATACAATGCGGCGGAAGGCCGTTTCTACCGGGTCCGCTTTTTCCTGCAGCAGCCGCGCCGCCAGCACGCGGGAGGCTTCCAGCACCTGCGGGTCGTTGAGCATTACCAGCGCCTGCAGGGGCGTGTTGGTAGCCGTCCGTTTTATCTCGCACTGGTCCCGGTTGCTGCCGTCAAATATCATGAGAGAAGGCGGCGGCACCGTTCTTTTAATGAAGGTGTACAATCCGCGGCGGTAGAGGCTTTCTCCATGGTCCTGCACGTACCGGGCCAGCTGCCCGCGGCCGGAGGTGGCCAGTTCCCACAGCCCTTTGGGCTGGTAGGGTTTTACGCTGGGGCCGCCTATCTTTTTCACCAGCAAGCCGCTGCTGCTCAGCACCATGTCACGCACCAGCTCCGCCGGCAGGCGTTGCCGCGGCGCGCGGGAAAGCCAGATGTTATCCGGGTCCGCGGCCAGTTTCTTTTTGGTGGCTACGGCGCTCTGGCGGTAGGTGGCGGAGGTGACCAGCTGTTTCATGAGGCGCTTGATGTCCCAGCCATGCTGCGTAAAATCTACCGCCAGCCAGTCCAGCAGCGCGGGGTGGGAGGGCAGCTCGCCCTGCATGCCAAAATCACCGGAGGTTTTTACAATGCCTTTGCCGAACACTTCCTGCCACATGCGGTTCACGAATACTCTCGCCGTGAGCGGGTTTTGCGGGCTGAAAAGCCATTCCGCCAGTCCCAGCCGGTCTGGCCGGCCCTTGAAGGAAAGTATGGAGCGCGGCGTGCCGGCGCTTACTTCACGGCCATGCCCGTCATACACCCCGCGTTCCAGGATATACGTTTTCCGTACCGTATCCTGGTCGCCCATCACGGATACAATGAGGCGGTTCGTATCAGGCCTGTTGATGAAGCTGAGCACGTCTTTCACCTCTTCATTGGAGATTTCCATGAAGGGCTTCTTGGCATAGGTTTCCGGCCCGCCAACGGTAGATTCCAGCCCTACTTCCTTTACGTTGTTGAAAAAGGCGTATAGCTTGTAGTATTCTTCCTGTGAGAAAGGATCGTATTTATGATCGTGACACTTGGCGCATTCTATGGTAACACCGAGGAACGCTTTGCCGAAGGTGTTGGTGCGGTCTGAAACATACTCCACCCGATATTCTTCGTCTATGACCCCGCCTTCTTCCGTGATCTTGTGGTTGCGGTTAAAGCCGGAGGCCAGCAGCTGTTCCCGTGTGGCGCCGGGCATCAGGTCTCCCGCCATTTGCCAGGTCACAAAGCGGTTGTAAGGCATGTTGGTGTTGAAGGCATGTATCACCCAGTCCCGCCAGGGCCACATGGAACGGTAGTTATCGTCCTGGTAGCCGTGAGAGTCCGCGTATCGGGCTACGTCCATCCAGTGTACGGCCATTTTCTCGCCGTACTGCGGCATGGCCAGCAGGGTGTCTACCATGCGCTCGTAGGCGTCCGGGCGGTTATCCGCCAGGAAGCGGTCCATCATCTCTATAGTGGGCGGCAGGCCGGTAATATCCAGCGAGGCGCGTTTGAGCAGATGCTCGCGGTCTGCTTCCTCATTGGGTTGCAGCCCGGCGTTTTCCATGCCTTCCAGGATAAAATGGTCTATTTCGTTGCGGGGCCACCGGTCATTGTCACCGCCCGGCGGTTTCACCGCTTTAGGCGCTACAAAGGCCCAGTGCGGCTTGTATTGCGCGCCCTGTTTGATCCATTTTTCTATGAGCCTGATCTCCCGCTCCGTCAGGTGCAGGTTGGAATTGACGGGCGGCATGCGCAGCGAGGTATCTTCGGAAGTGATCCTGTTGTATACTTCAGACTGGTGGGGCTTGCCGGGCACAAAAGCAAAGGCGCCGGGCGTTTCCTGCAGGGCCTTGAAGGCGCTGTCCCCGATGTCCAGCCGCAGGCCTGCCTCGCGCTTGTTGGCGTCAGGGCCATGGCAGGTAAAACATTTGTCTGAAAGAATAGGCCGGATGTGGAAGTTGTAGTCTACCTCATCCGGCAACCTGCTGGCATCCGCGGTGGGTTGCGGCCGGTTACAGGCAAGGAACAAGAGTAGGAGCAGACAATATTGTTTTTGCATATCGGTGGAATCTATTCCCGCTGTTTTTGGTAATAAACGGTGTAATTACTGTAGTGCTGCGTCTGTAACAATATATGCTTTTCCGGCGGAGTTAACAAGCCCCTGGGGCGTTTTTAAAATAATACTGCAAGAAATGAAGAAAATAATACAAAAGAAAAAGGGCTGACCGGAAAGCGTAAAAACTTTTCCAGTCAGCCCGAAGCCAATGCCTGGATAATCGCATCAGCCTGCAGAACGGACCTTTACCATGCGCGTTCTCATATATTTACGCGCAAAATGGGCGATCAGCACTACAGAGGCGATGCACAGGCACGCCAGTTTGAACAATAAGCCGGTTTTCATAGGTATAGGGATTTAATCAGTTTCTGAAAATTGGAAAAAACGAGTGCAGAGGGGCGCTCCCTTCAACGGAGCATCTGCCAGGAGTCGAATTTCTGCGCCACCCGGATGCAGATATCCTTAATGCGGTACATCGCCCGCTGCTCATGTCCTATTAATAAAGTAACTATGATAGCTACCACCAAAACCGCCGCTACAAGGGTAAAGAACAGTGTTTTCATCAGGATAGATTTAAGGTTTTACCAAGGGGATATGCTCTTACAGATGCATTCCGGCGGGTCTTCAGCTAATGGATGCGGATGTAAATATAGATAATTTAATTATATAAAATAATATTTGAATAGAAATTTATTTGATAGCAAATCAGTGTTGCATTCATCTAAAAAAATATGACTTTTATTGTAGTTAATCATTATACGAAAGTGTGATTTTTGCGGAAGAGGGGATGTGAATTAAATATCCAAGGCGCTTGTAACCAGCAAGATAGGTATAGTGCATAAAATCTACTTGGGATTTTATCCGAATCCTTTATTTTTGCCAACGACCGGATTTTGCTAAAAGATTTAGTAAGCACCGGGCGGACGCACTCCCCCAACGCTTTCTACATCAGGTATTTACCCGGTTGACGATTTGCTTTCTCAGATTAATTGAAAACTATGGCAGAAAATAAAGAGTTGTTCAATGCCTATACGGAAGAGTCTATCCGCTCGCTTGACTGGCGGGAGCACATCCGCCTGCGCCCCGGCATGTACATTGGCAAGCTGGGAGACGGCAGCAGTATGGACGATGGCATCTACATCCTTATTAAAGAGGTGGTAGATAACTGTATAGACGAACACATGATGGGCTTTGGCAAGCAGGTAGACATCAAGGTAACGGAACACAGCGTAACGGTGCGGGACTTTGGCCGGGGTATTCCCCTGGGCAAGGTGGTAGACGTGGTGAGCAAGATCAACACCGGCGCCAAATATGACAGCAAGGCCTTCCAGAAGTCCGTAGGCCTCAACGGGGTAGGTACCAAAGCGGTAAACGCCCTGTCCAGCTATTTTAAAGTGTCCTCCTTCCGGGACGGGCGGGTGAAAGCGGCCGAGTTTGAGCGCGGCGTGCTTGTCAAAGACCACCGCGAGGCCGATGCCAGGGAGCCCAACGGTACGCTGGTCACTTTTGTGCCGGATGATACCGTGTTCAAGAACTATCATTACATACCGGATTTCCTGGAGAACCAGATCTGGAATTACTGCTTCCTGAACGCAGGCCTCACCATCAGTTTCAACGGGCAGAAATACCTGTCCAAAAACGGGCTGCTGGACCTGCTGCAGCGTAAAACCACCGCGGATGACCTGCGTTATCCCATCATCCACCTGAAGGGAGAGGATATTGAAGTGGCCATCACGCACGAGAACCAGTACGGTGAAGAATATTACTCCTTTGTGAACGGCCAGCACACCACCCAGGGCGGCACGCACCTGGCCGCCTTCCGGGAGGCCTTCGTAAAAACCGTGCGCGATTTTTATAAAAAGGATTACGACGCTACAGATATCAGGGCTTCCATCTGCGCGGCCATTGCCGTAAGGGTGCAGGAGCCGGTGTTCGAAAGCCAGACCAAAACCAAACTCGGCTCCCTGGCCGTTGCGGAAGGCGGGCAAAGCATGAAGGCCTTTGTGCTGGAATTTCTGGCCAAACAGCTGGACGATTACCTGCACCGTAACTCCGCTGTGGCCGATGCGCTGAAAAAACGCATTGAGCAAAGCGAGCGGGAACGCAAAGAGCTGGCCGGCATTAAAAAGCTGGCTAATGACAGGGCCAAGAAGGCCAACCTGCATAACAAGAAGCTGCGCGACTGCCGGGTACACCTCAATGAAGAGTACAGCGGCAAAGGCAAGGAAGAAATGGAAAGCCGTCAGAAAGACACCACTATCTTCATTACGGAAGGAGACTCCGCCAGCGGTTCCATTACCAAATCCCGCAACGTGGAAACGCAGGCCGTGTTCAGCCTGCGCGGCAAACCGCTGAACTGCTACGGCCTCACCAAAAAAATTGTGTACGAGAACGAAGAGTTCAACCTCCTGCAGCACGCGCTGAATATTGAAGAAGGGCTGGAAGGGCTGCGCTACAACAATATCGTGATCGCTACAGATGCTGACGTAGACGGTATGCACATCCGTTTGCTGATGCTTACCTTCTTCCTGCAGTTCTTTCCTGACCTGGTGAAGAACGGCCACGTATACGTGCTGGAAACGCCGCTGTTCCGCGTGCGCAACAAGCAGGAAACCATTTACTGCTACAGCGAGGAAGAGAAACAGAAAGCCGTGAAGAAACTGGGCGGCAAGCCGGAGATCACGCGCTTTAAAGGATTGGGAGAAATTTCACCGGAAGAGTTCGGGCAGTTCATCGGTGAAGACATGCGCAAGTCTCCCATCATCCCGTCTAAAGACATGCCGGTGGCAAAGATACTGGAGTACTACATGGGCAAGAACACCCAGCACCGGCAGGAGTTTATTATTGAAAACCTCCGCTACGAGAAAGACCTGGCGGAAGAAACAGTGAGCTGAGCGTATGATATTACACATAGTATTCGGACAATCATCGGCCACCAACCTGAAGGCCGCTTTTGAGCTGGACCCCAACCTGGCGGGCGATGTATTGTGTTTTGAAGATGACCTGGCCGTAGGCCCCCTGTTCATACTGGACACGCCAGACGGGCGCCGCGCGCGCAAGGAATGGTGGGCCGTCATGCAGGCCGCAGGCCCGGCCATGGCAGGCACACAGGCAGCCCTGGCGGTAGATGCCGCACCGGGAACGGACGCGGAGCCGGTGTATGAAGACATAGACCCGGTGCGCGCGCTCAAGGGCCGCCTGCGGGAAGAAGAGGAGCTGACCGTGTGGATATGGGCCGGCCAGAACGCTGCGGACGTGTGCGGCTATTATTGGCTGGTGAGCCAACTGGACCGTTTCTCCGGCCGCATCCACCTCATCTATCTCAACAACCTGCCTTTCCTCAACGAAAAGAACGCCGTATTTTATCCCACTCACCTGCACCAGATATTGCCCAAAGAGTTCCTGAAAGCCAAAAAACTGGCCCGGGAAGTGTCTCTGGCGGAGTTTGAGCTGGATGGGGACGAGTGGCGCCGCCTGATGAACGAGAACGCGGGCGTACGCCTGCTGGAAGGCGGTAAAAAGATCAGGGGGGAGGCCGCCTCATTTTATGACAAAGACCTGCTGCACGCCGCAACGCCCGAGTTCCAGAAAGCGAACAAGGTGATTGCCCAGGTAACCGGCAAGTTCAAATACCCGGTGATGGACCAGTACCTCAACTGGCGGCTGAAAGAGCTGGTGCGGGAGGAAAAGCTGGAAGGCCGCGGGGAACTGAAAACGATGAAAGATTACGAAGTGAAACTGCCCGGCAGCCCCGCGCCGGAGGCAGACGCTGCAGAACAGGCAACCAGTTGATATGTCACAGATCATAATTACACCGCTGGAGCTGAAAGGCGAAGATGACAGGGGCCGGAATTACGAATGGCAAACCTTCCGCACCGGCACCTTCATACTCTGCTACCGCAACGCCGGCAGCAGCAGCGGCCAGCATTACCACAACGGCCACAGCGATTATAAGAATCCCGAGATCATGTACCTGCTGAGCGGCCGCGCCGCCATACACTGGTGCCCCATAGAAGAGACCGCCATCCGTACAGACGTGATAGAGGCCCCGGCGCGGGTAGAGATACCCGTGCGCATCTGGCACCAGCTGGAAGCCCTTACAGATTGCTCCTTTATGGAGCTGAACACGCTGGAAGACGTGAAGATAGACTCCGTGCGCGTATGGCGCGATGATTTTCTGCGGGGCAAGCGGTAAACAACATTTAGGAAAGTTTTTTAAAGGATCATATGAGTACTATGAACGAACAGACGGACGAATCACTGCACGGCATGGAGCATGTGGATGAGAAGTACAAGGACTGGTTTCTTGATTATGCATCTTACGTTATCCTGGAGCGTGCCGTACCGGCAGTGGAAGACGGCCTGAAGCCCGTACAGCGGCGCATTTTGCACGCCATGAAGGAAATGGACGACGGCCGTTTCAACAAGGTGGCCAATGTGATAGGGCAAACGATGCAGTACCACCCCCACGGAGACCAGTCTATCAGCGACGCTATTGTGAACCTGGGGCAAAAAGACCTCCTCATTGAAACCCAGGGTAACTGGGGCGATGTGCGTACCGGAGACGATGCCGCCGCCGCCCGTTACATTGAGGCACGCCTCTCCAAGTTTGCGCTGGATGTGGCCTTCAACGCCAAAACCACGGAATGGCAACTGAGCTACGACGGCCGCAAGAACGAGCCCGTGGCCCTGCCCATGAAATTTCCCCTGCTGCTGGCACAAGGCGCCGAAGGCATTGCCGTGGGCCTCAGCACCAAAATACTGCCGCATAACTTCTGCGAGCTGATAGACGCTTCCATCAAGTACCTGCGCGGCAAAAAATTTGAGCTGTACCCTGATTTTGCCACCGGCGGCATGATAGACGTGACCAACTACAACGATGGCCGCCGCGGCGGTAAAGTACGCGTGCGCGCGCATATTGAGGAGAAAGACAAAAAGACCCTCATTATCCGCGATGTGCCCTACGGCGTTACCACCACCGGCCTGATGGAGTCTATTGTAAAAGCTAATGACAACGGCAAGATCAAGATCAAAAAGGTGGTAGACAGCACCGCCAGGGAGGTGGAAATAGAAGTGCAGCTGGCCCCCGGCATATCGCCAGACATTACCATAGACGCCCTGTACGCCTTTACAGACTGCGAGGTGTCTATTTCCCCCAATGCCTGTGTGATCATCAGTGACAAGCCCCGCTTCATCGGTGCGTCAGACCTGCTGCGCCAGTCTGCAGACCTTACCAGGGAACTGCTGAAACAGGAGCTGGAAATAAAGCTGGAAGAGCTGGAAGGCAAATGGCACTATACCTCGCTGGAAAAGATCTTCTTCGAGAAAGGTATCTACAAGGAACTGGAGCAAAAGCATAAAGACTGGGAAACGGTGCTGACGGCCATAGACAAAGGTTTCAACCCGTATAAAAAACAGCTCCGCCGCGAGATCACCCGGGAAGATATCCTGAAGCTCACGGAAAAACCCGTGCGCCGCATCTACCGGCTGGACATCAACGAGCTGGCGGAACAGATCAAGGGCATTGAAGCAGACATCAAGCAGGTGAAGCACGACCTCGCCAACCTGACAGACTTTACCGTACAGTACTACGAGACCCTGCTGAAAAAATACGGCCGCGGCCGCGAGCGTAAAACAGAGATCAAGCTGTTTGACACCATACAGGTACAACAGGTAGCCATTGCCAATACCAAACTGTACGTAAACCGCGCAGACGGTTTCATTGGCACCTCCCTGAAGAAAGACGAGTTTGTGGCAGATTGCTCCGACCTGGACAATATCATCGTATTCCGGAAAGACGGGGTGATGCTGGTCACAAAGGTGGCAGACAAGACCTTTGTAGGAAAAGACATCATTCACGTAGACGTGTTCCGCAAGGGAGACGAGCGTATGATCTACAACATGATCTACTCAGACGGGAAAACAGGCTACAGCCTGGCCAAACGCTTCAACGTAACCGGCATTACGCGGGATAAGGAGTATAACCTCACCAAGAGCGAAAAAGGCTCCAAAGTGCATTACTTCACCGCCAACTCCAACGGGGAGGCGGAAGTAGTAACGGTAAAACTGAGCCCCAATTGTCCCGCCAAGAAAAAGGAATTTGACTTTTACTTCGAGACCATTCCCATCAAGGGCCGCGGCTCCATGGGCAACGTGGTGACCAAGTACCCCATCCGCTCCGTGAAGTTCAAGGAAGCAGGCGCCTCCACACTGAGCGGTATCAAGATCTGGTACGATGATACGGTGGGCCGCCTCAACACAGAACAGCGCGGCCTGTACGTAGGTTCTTTTGAGGGAGAAGACAAAATACTGGTGTTTTACAAGAACGGCACCTACGAACTGACCAACTACGAGATCACCAACCGTTATGAGTCTAACGATGCGGTGTACATTGAGAAGTTCAACCCGGAAAAGCTGGTAACCGCCATCTATTACGACGGAGACAAAAAACAGTTCAATGCCAAACGTTTCAAGATAGAAACGCAAACGCTGAACAACAAGTTCCTGTTCATCAAGGAAGGGGCCAACAATTACCTGGAGCTGGTGACCACGCAGGAAGACCCTGTTGTACTGCTGAAAACCGGCAAGAAGCGGGACCCGCAGGAAGAAGAAATAGCCCTGGCGGAAACCATTGAAGTAACCGGCTGGAGGGCCGTGGGCAATAAACTGGCGGGAGATGACCTGATCAGCGCGGAGCTGCTCAACGAAGAAGAGGAAGAAGCGCCGGAAGACGACGGCAATATACAGGGAGAATTATTCTAGCATAACAGGGGCGCATCTGAACAGATGCGCCCTTTTTCTATCTATCAACTTACGCTGCCTCGCTGGCAGTGGCGCTGTCAGCGCCAGAATTCATCTTTATAGTCATCTTTATTTTCCGTTTCGTGCAGCCTGGCCAGCTCCGCGCCGGTGCGGGCCAGCGCTTCCGCCGGCAATATGGCTTCCAGGCGGGGGAACAGCTCCCTTTCTTCAAAGCGGATGTGCTGGTCTACCTGGGCGGCCAGCGCTGCCAGTGAGGCGGCATCCCGCTCTTTCACCAGCTCCGCTATGGCCTTGTGCTGCTGCAGCGCTTTGGCGCAGCCTTCGTCTTCCACCTGGTTGAAAAGCAATGTTTCCTCTTCCCTGAAATGCTGCAGCAGGTGCGTGTTCCAGAAATAATCCACGTATGCGGTTATCCTGGCCGTATCCACCTGTTTTTTAAGCCCCTGTTTTATTTTCCAGGAAAACAGCAGGCCATGATGATGGTCCCGCGAGAGGGGAGCAATATGTTCGCTGCGTTTGATGGGCTGTGTCATACTTGAACAGGTATATGTGCGCTGGTCATAACAGCGGTTTTGAACCGGTATTCCGGTAATATTCTATTTTGGAGAGGAACATGCCCGCCATTTTATGCGCCCGCCATTTGGCCTCTTCCGCTTTGATGCCCGAAAAATGCGCATCCACCGTTTCGTGCCAGAGCTGCAGCCAGGCATCAAAGTGGCGCTGGTCCAGCGGCATGTTGGCGTGGGGGAGGAAGGGGCTGCCGTGATAGGTATGTTCTTCCAGCAATACCGTTTGCCAGAAACGGTACATCTTGTCCAGGTGCTCCGGCCAGCGGTTGCCGATGGCGCCGTTAAAAATGGGTCCCAGCAGCGGTTGTTGCCGTATTTTTCCGTAAAAGGTGTCTACCAGCAGCCGGATGTTCTCTATTGTTGAAATATCCTGCATATCAAAAAAATGTGAGAGAGCGTAAATTGATATACTGTAAAGGTAGGAACTTCCGGGGAATAAGGACTATGATATCTTTTATTTGCGGACATGATTTTGCTCATGTTCCGGTATGGCTGTTGTTATTCCTCAAAGCGGTAGCTGGCATGGGTATCGTAGTCAATACCATGCTTTTTCTTCAGCTCCTGTATATAATCCAGGGTGCTCATGGTATGCGGGCTGGCCACGGTATCGCCCACGCGCTCAAAGGTATGCAGGAGCGTTTCTTCCAGGCAGCTGCTGAGGCTCATGCGTTTATGCTTTGCCAGGTCTTGCAGCAGGGCGGCCAGCCGTTTTTCGAGGCGTACCGGCACGTCTACCCGCTCAATTTTGACGCGGGGGCCCTGGTGGTAGATGTATTGCCCGAAACCGATGCAGTTGCCCCAGGGGTCCCTGATGGAATAATCCCGTATGTCATAAGGCCTGTCATCTACCGGCACTACTATTTCCACGCCGTTGGCCTGGTGCAGGGCGTACAGCCCGTCTACATCGTCTACTATAAAATTCACGGCACAGTGGCCGGTTACAACGGGTGTGCCTTTTTGCAGGTGGAGGGTGATCTTGCCGAGGTTCACGCCCGCATAGGTGGGCGGTTCTCCCCAGGTGAAGCCGGGGGCAAAGCCCAGGCGGTTGTTATAGAAATCGACGGCGGCAGGAATATCACCTACTACAAGCGTGGAAAAAACATACTGACAATCGATATTTGAAGCCATAACGGTTAATTTTCAAGTTTTTTGCCCAGTGCAATTTTATCAACAGCGGCAGCCATGCGTTCAATCCTGATCTTTTCGTCTACCGGTTCGTTCACCCACTGTACCCAGGCTTTCTGTTCCGCTTTGGTGAAGGCCTGGTAATGCTGCCAGGCGGCCGGCTCGTCTTTCAGGCAGTCTGTAAATTCATCTGCCGCTACGGCGCTGCTGCTCTCGTTTACGTAGAGAACAATGTGTACCTTGTCTCCGGCTTCCTTGCCGATCTTTTTGCGGATGCCGGCGTTCACCGGCAGAAAGTATTGTTTGTTGCCCATAGACATCAGCGAAACATGGCTGATCTCATGGCTGTCTATAGTGCCGGATAGTTTGGTGAATACGGAGTACTTACGCTTGCCGTTGCTGAACTCGGGGATGCGCGCGTACGTCCATCCGCCTTTGCCGGGGAATTTTTCCAGGAGGTATTTTTTATTGCAGAGCGGGGTTTGCATCAGGCGCAATATAACAAAAAACAGGGAGGTGGCGGGCATGCCGCGTTGCGGCGCCGCTACCGGTCTTTTTTCTTCTTCCTGCCTTTCTGCGCGGCTTTTTCCGCTTCTTCCGCCATAATATCTTCCGCGGTGCGGGGGCGGGTGAGGTCTATGCGCTTGCGGTCAATAGGCGCTACTACGGGGGCTTTGCCCTGCTCTAAAGCATCGTGGAACACTTTTTCAATATGCACCCACTTGCCGGCTTTCCATTTAAAACCTTCAAAGTCCAGGTCAGGCACGTAAGTGTATTTTTTATGCTCTTCCCCTGTTTCGGAGATCAGGTGGTCGTATACCACCATGTCCATTTCAGGATTGAAGTTGAGCGCGGCCACGGCATCGCGTTTGTACTCGATGATGAAGCGGTTGCGGGTGGGCTTGCGCACCGTATCTTCCGCAAAGCTGAAGTAAGGGCCGCCAAACACCGGCTCACCGTTTTTGAAGGTGAGCATTTCCATTATTTTTTTCTGGGAGGTCTGGGAGTTGGCGTCCCAGCCAAAGAGGGTGTAATACTCGTTGTTGAAGAAGCGGCGCTGGATCATGGCGTAGTAGAGGCAGCCGTACCAGCCTTTTGTGTTGGTGATGGTGTCGGTGTTTTTGGAAAAGTCTGAATTGTCGAACAGGGGGAACAGCTTCAGCGAACCGTCTTTTGTGTTCATCTGTATAACGCCGAAGTGGCGGAAAGTACTGTTGTCGTGTTCCAGCGGCCAGGTGATAACGCGGAAGGTGCTGTCTGCTGCGTATACCTTGGCCATGGTAAGGATGGAGTCAAAAGGGTAGTAGTAAGAGTAGGGCGTTTTGAGCGCTTTTACCAGTTTGGGAATGAACTCGTCGTTACTGCGCTCGCGCACCGCCTGTTCCTTGCCGTGAATGATGTTGTAGCTCAGTTCGCGGAGGGTGTCTTCCACGGTGCGCAAGGCAGTCTGGCTGGTGCTGCTGATGCGTTGGGCGGTAGCGGTGAAGGTCAGGAAACTGAAAAGTGTGGCAATCAAAAACTTCATAGTGCAATAACAATAAAATGGGCGGATTATTGTGCCAGAGAACTGAGCACGTCCGTAAAATGCTTCCAGGAGTACAGTTGTTTCTGCTCCCGTATAAAGTTACTGAAAACGCCGGAAGGTTGCTCCAGGAAACGCAGAATGCCATCTGCAATGGCCCGGGGCGTAGTGTCCGTTACATACCCCGCCTTGCCGTTGGGCACAATCTCCGGCAGGCCGCCTACGGCGGTTACCAGCATGGGTTTTTCAAAATGGTAGGCCATTTGTGAAATGCCGCTCTGGGTGGCCGTTCTGTAGGGCTGCACTACCAGGTCCGCCGCGGAGAAATAGTATTTCACCTCGTTGTTGGGAATGAAGTCTTCCACCACTTGCACACGCGGGCCCAGCAGGGGCTCGTATTTCTTCCTGTCTTCATAGAACTCCCCGGCCACCAGCAGCCGCAGGTTGTCAATGGCCTGGAGGCGCGGGTCTGCAAAGGCTTCCAGCAACAGGTCAAGCCCCTTGTAGGCGCGGATGAAGCCGAAGAACAGCAGGTAACGGTTGTTTTCGTCCAGTTGCAGGTGCTGCAGGGCCGTTTGGCGGGGTACGGCATCCCCAAAGCTGTCATACACCGGGTGGGGCGCAAAGGCTACCGGGGCGGTAGTGAGCGTGCGCAGGTCTTTTTCCACTTCGCGGCTCAGCGCAATAAAAGCGTGGCACTGGCGGATGAAGTATTTGGTGAACGGCACGTCTCCCGGCCGTTTTTCGTGCGGAATGAGGTTGTGTACCAGCCCGATGATGCGGGAATGGCCGTTCTTCCGGATCATTTTGGCCACCGTGCCCAGGCTGGGCGCCATCATGGGCAGCCAGAAGGCCACTATCACCACATCCGGCCGCTCTTTGGCAATGGCCTTGCCCGTGCGCAGCCAGTTGAGGGGGTTCATGGAGTGTATGCTGCGTTTGATGCGGAGGCCCTCCGACGCGGGGCCGCCGGCGTACTGCGTTTTGCCCGGGAACATGAAGCCGGGGTACTGGAAGGAAAAAGTATGGATAGTTACCTCGTGGCCCTGGCGCTGCAGTTCCAGCGCCAGGCGCTCGTTAAAAGCAGCCAGCCCGCCCCGCAAGGGGTGGGCCGGGCCTATGATCGTTATTTTTTGCGGGCGGGTCATGTATGGTCAAGCGTTTCTTCCACCAGGTAGGCATTACGCTCAGGGGCGTTGCGGCCTACCATTTCGGCAATAAAACCGGTGAGGAACAGTTGCGAGCCTATGATGAGCAACAGCAGCGCCAGGAAGAAGATGGGCCGCTCCGTCATTTTATACTGTAAAAAGAAAACTTTGGCAAAGGCGAGGTAGCCGGCTATAATGAAACCCAGCAGGAAGAAGAGCGTGCCCAGCGCGCCAAAAAAGTGCATGGGGCGCTTGCCGAAGCGGCCAACAAAGGTGATGGACGCCAGGTCAAGGAACCCGTTGATGAACCTTTCCAGCCCGAACTTGGTGCTGCCGTACTTGCGCTTGCGGTGCTCCACCACCTTTTCCCCGATCTTGCGGAAACCGCTCCATTTGGCGATAACTGGTATGTAGCGGTGCATTTCCCCGTACACTTCAATGGTCTTCACCACTTTTTTGCGGTAAGACTTGAGGCCGCAGTTGAAATCGTGCAGCTTGATGCCGCTCATTTTCACCGTGGCCCAGTTGAAGAGCTTGGAGGGGATGTTTTTGGTAAGGGTATTGTCGTACCGCACTTTTTTCCACCCGCTCACGAGGTCATACCCATCGTTCACGATCATGCTGTAGAGGCCGGGAATTTCATCAGGGCTATCCTGCAGGTCTGCGTCCATGGTGATCACCACGTTGCCCTGGGCCTTGCGGAAACCTTCGTTCAGCGCGGCAGACTTGCCGTAGTTGCGCTGGAACTTGATGCCCTTGATGCGCGGGTTTTCAGCGGCCAGGCGTTGTATGACCAGCCAGGATTCGTCCGTACTGCCATCATCTACCATCCACACTTCGTAAGAGAAATTGTTTTCCTCCATTACACGGGCTATCCACGCCGCCAGTTCAGGCAGCGATTCTTCTTCGTTTTTCAGAGGAACAACTACAGATATATCCAGTTGCTGCATTTAGGCTTTTCTTTTTTTAGCTACGGCGGCGCCAACGAGAGACGCAATAACGCCGGTGAGCAGGTTCATCAGGAGCGCGCCGGCCACCATCATGATGGTGAAGTTCTTGCGGGTAAATTCCATGCCTTGTTCCATTTGCTCCTGGTTCATGTTGCCTGGTGCATTGGCCATGGCCTCTTCAATGGCCCTTTCCTTGAAATCAGGGAACAGGCTCACAAAAATACCGTAGAACACGCAAGTGATCACCGTAATGATGGCCGTTATTTTAAAACCGTTGCCGAACACTTCCCCGAAGGTAACGTCCGCATCATTGATCTTGCTGTAGTTGATGCAGCCGGCAATGACCACGCCTACCAGTACCAGCATGGGTACCCAGCGCATCACCGGGTTCTGGGACGAGATCTTCGCAAAATATTGCACCATGAACAAAACGATGAGCACGAGGGCGCCAACAAGGCCGTAAACAACATGGTTCTTGTTCTTCATGGGAAATACGTTTTAGTGGTTTTCAAATAATAATTTGTTATGAACAATTGCTTTTGCCTTACCGGTCAGCTCCGTGCCAAGGAACGGCGTGTTGCGGCTTTTGGAGCCGATGTGCTGCGCCGTGAAGATATATTTTTCATCCGGCTCAAAGCAGGTGAGGTCTGCCACGGCGCCCTTCTCAATTTTAGCCTCCGGCAGCCCGAAAATGGCGCGCGGGGCGGTGGTGAGCATCTCCGTGAGCCTTTCCACGCTCACTGCCGGCAGCGCGTTGCGCAGCGCGCCGAAGCAGCTTTCCAGCCCTATCATGCCATGCTTGGCGTATTCGAACTCCACCTGTTTGGCATCCCAGTCTTGCGGCTGGTGGTGGGTGGCAAAGCAGTCTGCCGTACCGTTCCGCACCGCTTCTTTCAGGGCGGCCACATCATCTTCGCCGCGCAGGGGCGGGTTCACCTTGAGGAAACTGTTGTAAGAGGCCATGTCCGCATCTGTAAACAGCAGGTGGTACGGCGTTACGGAACAGGTTACGCGGATGCCTTCCTTTTTGGCCGCGGCTATCAGCTCCACGCTCTGGCGGGTGGTGATGGCGGTGAAGTGGATGGCGGAGTCTGTGTATTTAGCCAGCTCCAGGTCTCTCCGGATCATGATCTCCTCCGCAATGGCCGGTTTGCCGGGCATGCCGAGCTGCGTGGAGAAGATACCCTCGTTCATGAGGCCATGGCCGGAAATGCTGGTATCATCAGGCAGCTGTATGATGGTGCCGTTGAACGCTTTTACGTACTGGAGGGCTTTGAGCATGATGCCGGAAGACTGTATCGGCTTGAGCCCGTCAGAGAAGGCAATGGCGCCGGTTTGGCGCATTTCGTACATTTCCGCCAGGGAGGCGCCCTCCAGGTTTTTGCTGATGGCGCCAATGGGCAGTACGGATACCGCGCCGTAGCGGGTTTTGCTGAGCACGTATTCTATCTGCGTTTTGGTGTGCAGGGCGGGCTGGGTGTTGGGAACGATCATGACCGTGGTAAAGCCACCTTTGGCGGCGGCATTGGCGCCGGAGGTGAGGTCTTCCTTGTATTCCTGCCCCGGGTCACAAAACTGTGCAAAAACGTCCATCCACCCGGAAGAAACATGCAGGTTATTGCCGGAGACCACCCTGGCGCCGGCCGGGGCGGAGATGTCCGCGGCTATGTTGGCAATAGCGCCGTTGTCAATTAAAATATCCTGAGTTTGCCCGTGAAAGGGGGAGAGAGGTGCAATGATTTTTGCGCTTTTGATTAAAATCTGCATTGTATAAATTTGGCCCGATCAGGGGCAAATGTAAGCAATTATGCTTTCATACGTATGCAGGAATACATGAGGTTTTTTGAGCATCGGATAAAAAAACTGTACAAATTTTTCATAAAATGAAATTAATGTTTACATTTGCATCCCGTTGTAAACGAAGCGATTTGTTTGCAGGGCAGGAGCGAAAGTTTCTGTACCGGTTTCGGGACGTAGCGCAGCCCGGTAGCGCACTTGCATGGGGTGCAAGGGGTCGCTAGTTCGAATCTAGTCGTCCCGACTTTCTAGGATAATATCCTCAAACAAAGCCTGTAAATAGCAATATTTACGGGCTTTTTTGTTGCTTTCACCTACCAATTGATATCAAATCAGCACAATCTATCCGCGAGTTTTTCCGTGAGTTTATTTTATGCGTAAATTAACTCACGGCGCTGCCTATATACTATTGAATGCCAAATTGTTACATCGATTTGTTTTGATGCTTTTTGATGCCTTTTGATTAGTGTTTTTACTCCCCCACAGTTGGGCAGATAGCCAAAGGAGAAAAAAACATTTTCAAACCATTCAAAAAAGTATCAATTATGGCTACACACACGCTCAGCGTAGATTTCATTGCGCGCAAGACAAAGTACGACAAAACCCTGGCCGGCGTTTACGCCCGGATCACCATTGATGCGGACGAAAAGGAGGTTTCTTTACGAGAAATTGTTACACATGACAAATGGGACCCGGTCTCCGAAACCGTAAAAGGGAAATCCCAGGAAGCCAAAGACTTCAACATTTTCATTGACAAAGTTCGCAACAAGCTCACTAATATCTTTCGGGAATTATCTGATGTTCAGGAAGCTGTTTCCTCCCAGGAAGTAAAGGATGCTTACACGGGGAAAACGAAAAAAGAATACACCGTATTGAAATTAATTGATAGTTACATCAAAAAAGTTGAAAGGCGCCTGGCGCCTGGGACCATGAAAAATTTTGGAGCTACCAGACAGTATATGGAGAATTTTATCATTAAGACATTTAAATCAACAGATATACACGTCCGCCAGCTCAACTATGCTTTTATTTCCAATTGGGAATCTTTTATTCCTGAGAACCCTCTCAAAAAACACGATCCCTGTAAAGGAAATGGTATTGCCCATCACATTGAACGATTCAAGTCAATGGTAAGTTGGGGTGTCGATATGGGGTGGTTAAAGAAGGAGCCTTTCAGAAAATTTTCAGCACATAGGACTAAGCCTAAACGAAAAAGGCTACGTCCGCATCAGCTTTTCCTTGTGGAAACTAAGCTACCTAAGCGACCCGAATTGATTTTTGCAAGGGATCTTTTTCTTTTTAGTTGTTATACGGGTTTCTCCTTTGCAGAGGTATCCAGAATCTCAATGAGCGATTTTGAAATCAGTAACACTGGAGCATTTTGGTGTACTATGTACCGGAAAAAGTCTTCAGAATTGGAAGCCATACCAGTGTTGGAGCAAGCGGTGCTGTTAATCAAGAAATATAAGGACCTACCCACCTCAATAGCAAATGGTACCATTTTTCCTCCTATCACAAATCAGCAAATAAACAGGTCTTTAAAGATCTTGCAGGAGATATATGAAATCCCATTTGAATTGACATTCCATGTCGCTCGGCATACATTTGGATATATTGCAGTGAAATACGGTATCGATATTAAGATTGTGAAGGCTTTTATGGGGCACACCAAAATAACTACGACCGACATTTATACCGATGTTGATGAAGAAATGGCGGAGGAGGCAATGAAAAAAATAGAGCAAGCCCGTTTAAGAAGACAAGAATTGCCAAGTCCCAAACAATATTTGGAAAAGCCTGCAGTTGCCAGATAGATAGCGGCTATTTTGTCAAGCCTGGAAACAAAGCGGTATCATCCCAGGAGAACCAGGGGGATAGCCGCTTTTCTTTGGTAGTGATCTAACGCTTGAATCCTTAGAAACAAAATAGAAATCCGGCTGTCTTTACTGTTTGGGCCCGAAATAATCTTTCGCGGACACTATCCCAAAAACTGTGTAAACGTAGAAAATCGGAGTTCAAAGCGCTCCGATTTTTTTATTTTTAAACTTTATACAGACAATGAAAGCAGAGGAATTTTTATCAGACGATTTTTTGAAGCAAT
>NZ_QXMH01000002.1 GCF_003568665.1 Chitinophaga alhagiae | reverse complement strand
AATGCCAATAAGGAACTGGGGCATTGTCCTGGACCAGTTTTTAACTATTTTTGAAAGCAGGATCAGGATATAGATCCTGCTACGAACTCCGATTTTTGAAAACTTACACAGTTACTGAGATAGTCCCGGTCTTATGGACCTCCGGGCTTTCCTTCTATTTTCCTCCCTGCGCTAAAAAAGGCAAAACACCAGTCTACGAAACTCACATAGCTTCTACATTCTATTCCTATAGGATGATGTGCTTTTCTTCGTTGTTTCAGAGAATAGCTGCTCGTTTGCGGTGGTTCATCTTACATGGACAGGAACAAAAGACAAAACCGGCAAATATCCAACAACTGAATTTTATGAAAACTTTGGGGAATTCCGACTTACAAGAATGGAACCTGACAGTTTAGATTGGTAATGATTATTGGGCTTAAACCTCCACATCCAACAATGGATAAACCTTCTCCTTTATAAATTCACGGCTGAGCCCATCCGCCAGTTTCAATTTATCAAGCCTTTTATTCAACTCTCCTATCACTCTCAATCTTAACTGCCCGGCAGCTGCATCATTTGTAGATGAATTATCGTATACTAGAATACAAAGGGCACTCATTAATGCCGCCGTTTTATAATCAGAAAGGGGCATCGTATCCAGCACCTCCAAAATGATATTGAGGTTTTCAGCTTCAGCCAGCACAAGATCATCGTCATACGCCGAAAAATGCAATTCCTCGTCCTCTGCCCATTCCTTCAGCAACGCAAGATCAGGGGTTGGCGTTTCATAAGATCTCGAAAATAAGGTGGAGGAACATATCTTGCAAGTTGCCCCCAACCGCTCATCAATATCAACCAGTATAAAAGCTGCCTCACTTCTGGTGACTCCAATTTCATCCTCATGGCCACAGTCAACACATTTTCTGCTTATTTTATAAGTACCTTTTTCCGGCATAACAGATCATTAAAAAATTACAAAGGATTCCAGTTGGGGGCCCTCTTGTCGTTATTCGTAGGTTTCTTACAAGCTCCGAAGGCTATAAGGTTTTGCTGTGCCTCCTCAAAGAAACCCCTGTTCGCCCCCCCTGATAGTCCGGCTCGCTGAATTGATGTGGATCATCCTCCCAAAAACATATCGGGCAAATTTCGTATCCCCCTCTTTCTGACAAAGTAATATACCCACAACAAGGGCAAGTCGAATTTATCATTCAATTAGATTATGGAAGAAACAATAATATGGTCATATGATACCATACAACCTATCCACCACCTTGATCTCCCCCTCCCCAATACGTAATACAATTAACCCCCTTATTTGCTCATATACCTCTCTCCTAACCCACTGCGGCATAACAAGCATCGTTTCTTTCTGATCGCCCAAATGCTCATAAAACGAAACTCCAGCGGCATTCCACAGCTTCTTTTCCTTCTGCTGAAGGCACCATTCCGCAAATTCATAACAGGCCTTCAGCTTCACATCATCCCCAGCTTTGTGAGCAGCAATAGTCTCAGCCAGTAATTCGGAGAAAACCTCATAAATGGAAACGTCTTTACTCTCGAGCTCAGTTTTTAAGTGGGGCAGGCATGTTATCGCTTTTCTTCTCCATACACTCATATCGATTTGAATTTTCTAAGTATCATTTTAAGAATCAGCCGTCCAAGTCCCAATCTATACCAAAAGACCATTTTCCACTATAACCACCCAAACGGAGATATTTTTCCATTATAACCCCATTTTAGGCGACCATTTTCCATTATAACTATCCCCATGTCAATATTTTTCCATTATAACCCAATTTTTGACAATAATTTTCCATTATAATTTCCAAAACCCAAAAATGTTTTCCTGTTAACAAACCAGTTTGCACCACAACTCCTCAAAAGCCAACGGGCTAACGCTTCCCAACGCCGGCCAGTCAGCCTATCATTTTAATGTCGAAAAAAAGCCCAATTTTCGACACCACCGCATTTATATGTCGAAGCATTCGACATAAAACCATTGATATGTCGATTTTCCAGATCATTTTCGACATCAATACGCTCAACGCGTCGCACGAAGCCGTATTGTATCACCTTACTATCACCTTATTCTTATCCCCCTCCTTCCATTGTTGCGCTAATGTATAATGAACCGGGTCTTTAGATGGATATACATCACCATAAGACCAAATTTCCAGGTAGTCAATCAAACCATCTGATACAACAATGGTTGCATCTGCCGCAATATCAATCTCGTCCGACTTTATCAATACTCCATTCACCCTGGTATCCTTTACACCAAACCTATATTTTAATCCTTGTTCCTTAAGTTTAAAACTTACAAAAACCCCCGAACCCGTATATTCAAACTTTTCTTCCTCTATCCAGTCTGCCTGCTTCTTGATTAAAATATACTCATCATCGTCGTCTAACAATAGCGTAATTATATCCCGTAAATATTGTGACCGTACCATCATCTTTTGTTAAAATTAATAATGTCCCCTATGCTTCTTGGGAAGTACCGGAAAATATCCCCGCTACCTACACCCCACCTTCCGAAACTCATCACCTCCCGACAAATAAATAACCGCCGGAAACGAAGTAACCCCCACCTGGTACTTCTCCCTCCCCCCACCCGAAAACTTCAACACCATCACCGTCACCTTCTTCGGAATACTAAACCGAGACGCTATCCGCCAGTTCCCCTGCAAAGTCTCCCCCAACCGCACCCACTGAAATGTACCATCTGCCCTGGTCATCAGGCTACCAGCAGCCGTATCACGCGCCTTCCAGCAGCCGGTATAGTAGTCAGTATAATATTCATGGGTGCTCATGTACGCATAGTTAGGCAGGGAATCCGTCTGCGCATTGGCCGCGCTACAACAAAATAGCAAGAAACAAACCAGTTTCATAAGAAGGGCGTTTACCCTAAATATACGCAAAACAAAGCCGGGAGAATGGTAAAAACCCATCCCCCCGGCTTCAAGAAACATAACCAAGCTACCTTACCGCCCCTTCGCCGCCAGCCCCCAGTGGTACAAGCAGCACACCAGCAACACCGCCACCGCGCCCCACTGCGCCCCGGCCGCATCAGAGGCCACGCCCATCAAAAACGGGAAAATAGCCCCGCCGGAAACGCCCATGATCAGCAGGCCAGACACTTCGTTGGAGCGTTCCGGCTTCCGTTGCAGCGCAAAGGAGAACAAGATGGAAAAGATGTTAGCGCAGGCAAAACCCGCCAGCGCCACGCCGAAATAGATCACCCCGGCGGTGGAGGCGAATAGCAGCACTATCATAGACGCTACGGCGGCCACCGAAGAGATTAAGTAAAACCGGTGCGCAGGCCATTTAGCCAGCAGGATAGCCCCCAGGAAGGTGCCCGCCGTTTTGAACACAAAATACAGGCTGGCCACGTAGCCCGCCTGCTCCAGGGCCATGCCGGTGCGCTCCATCAATATTTTGGGGGCGGATACGTTCAGCCCTACGTCTATGCCTACCAGGGTGAGAATGCCGAGGAAGTAGAAGAATATCTTCCCGTCTCCCAGCAAGGCAAAACACTCTGCAATGGTGGAGGTGTTTTCTTTCCGGTCGTTTTCCTGCAGCGGCGTGGCGCTCAGCCAGAGGAAAGAGAGCAGGGTGATGCCGGCAAATACCGGGAAGAGCCGCTGCCAGTTATGGAACTGGGCCACGGCAATGGCGGCAATGATGGGTCCCAGGAAGGAAGAGATAGCCTTGATGAACTGCCCGGCGGTGAGGCTGCTGGTGAGCCGGTCTTTACTCACCACGTTGGTGAGCAGCGGGTTGAGGGCTACCTGCAGCAGGGTGTTGCCGATGCCGATGAGGGCAAAGGCGGCCAGCACCACAGGCAGCGTGTAAGAGAGCATGGGCACCAGCAGCCCTATGCCGGTGACCACCATGCTGAGCTGTACGGTGCGTTTGCGGCCTATCCTGTTCATGAGCATGCCGGTGGGCACGGAAAAGATCAGGAACCACAGGAACACGGCCATGGGCAGCAGGTTAGACAGGGTGTCTGACAGCGCAAAGTCTTTTTTCACGTAGTTGGTGGCAATGCCCACCACGTCTACAAAACCCATAATAAAGAACCCGAACAGGATGGGCGCCAGTTGCAGCACGCTGGTTTTGGCGGGCGGCTGCGGTATGTTGCTGGTTGCTTGCGTCATAGCAATATTATTTTAAGTTGAGCAGGGCCATGCGGGCGTACAGCTCTGCAATGCAGGCCTCATCCAGCAGCCATTTGGGTTTGCCGGCTTCGTCTCGCGCATCCGCCCAGTTGTGGTTGAGCAGGCCGTAACGGTCGCGGTTATGCCAGGCATGGTCTACCCTGGCAATGATGGCTTTCAGGTACTGCGGTTTTTTATCTACTTCGTACAGCGCGGCGTAGCCGCGGAACAGTACGGTGGCAAACCAGGGCAGGTCGCAAAATTCGCTGCGCATGTCTTTTTGCGGTTTGCCGAAGTAGTGATACGCTGATTCCGCGGTTTGCCGGGCGTCTTGCAGGTATTGTTGCTGCCGGGTGAAGCCGTAGAGCATCACGGCGGCTTCCAGCATGGAGCCGGAGTTGTACGTATAATACGTTGGGTTCACGATGCCGGTGGCGGTCTTAATATCGTTTGCGTATAAACCGGCGGAATCACGCAGGTGTTTGTTCATCCACTCATAATACCGGATGCCTTGCTGCAGGTAGTACGGCTCTTTGGTGGCCTGGTATAGCTTGAGGGCGGCCAGGGTGGCCATGCCGTTGCTGCAGGCGGGCTTCTGGTCTGCATGCCCTTCCAGCCAGGTGACGCCGCCGCCCAGCACGTCCGTCCACCCGCTCATGATGAAGGTGAACACTTCCTTGGCTCTTGAAAGATACACCGGGTTGCGGGTATTTTCATAGGCTTCGGCGTAGTCTATGGCCACCAGGCCGTTATCGTCATAATACCGGTCTACCTTTTCGAACTTTACAGGGTAGGCTTGGTAACCGGCGGGGTTACGGCCCGCATCCCGGTACTGGTACATGGCGGCCATGGAAGAGTCTACATACGGCTTGTACACGACCTTTTTGCCGGGCAGCCGCATCATGATGCTGGAGGCGGTTACAATGCCGCTGAGCGGCCAGAGGTAGCTCACTTCCTTTGACTGCACGTTCCCGTCCTGCATATAAGTGAGGGAATCTTTATGCTGCTGCGGGTAATATTCTGAAAAAAGCCCGTGCTGCGGTACGCGGTACAGCGTCCATACCCGGTGAAACATTTCCGTGGCCCTGCGCTGGTACTCGGCGGGGGACTGCAATTGCTGCGCCGCCGCGGTGAGGGCCATGCCGGTCATCGCTATACTGAATAACATCCTTTTCATAATTCCGGTTTGAATGCGGCTATCCCAAAAGCCTGTTCTTGTTTATGCTATTCCCTGGTTTATTTTTTAGCCAGCCGTTCGTTTATTGTTCGTTTTTCCAAATAGAGAGCCTGGCGTAGATCTCTACCATACCAATGTGCGTCAACAGGGAGTAATACCTGCCCACGTCTGAGCCTGACCAGTCTTCGTAGAACTGTTTGGTGTCCGGCAGGCGGGCGTGCTGCCAGGCGTAGTCTACATTGGCCGCCAGGGTGTTGATGTAGGTGGCGGCGGTTGCGTCTGCCTTGTACAGCTCCAGGTAGCCGCGCAGCAGCACGGCGGTAAACCATGGGTCGTGCGGCGTAAAGAAGCGGCCCAGGCCGGACACTTCGCGGGTGAACACGTTGTAGGAGCCCTGTGCCCAGGTTTTGGCGTCTGCCAGGTAGGACTCCTCACCGGTTATTTTGTACAGCAGCGCGGCGTTCTGTATCATGGCGCCGGAGTTGTACGTCCACTTGGCGTAGTTGATGCTGCCGTCTTTGATCCAGATGGAGTTCCAGAAGGTTTTGTCTGCAGGGTCAAGCATATACTGTTTGACCCAGTTGTACCAGCGTTTGGCGGAAGTAAGATATACCTCGTTCTTGTCTTGCTGGTACAACTGCAGGGCCAGTGTGGCGGAAAGAGCGGTCACGTTGGTGGCCTTGATATAATTTGGATCGTCTGGATGGTTGCGCACACCTTCGTTCCAGTGCAGGCCGCCGCCTGCTTCGGGCGTTTCTCCGGAGGCGCAGAACTCGTAGCAGATCTTTGCGTTCTGCAGCAGTTGCGCGTTGCCGGTTACGTGGTAGGCTTCCAGCATGTCTATACCGGTAATGGCGTTATCGTCATAAAACCTGTCCGCCAGGCCTTCGCTGACGGGCACGGACTGGTAAGCAGCGGGCGTTCTGGACGCGTCCAGGTAGCCTTGCATGCCGGCCAGGGTGGTGTTGTAGTAACCCTGCGCCGCTTCGTCCGTATAACCGGCCTGCTTCAGCAGCGTGGCGGCGGTGAACATGGCGGAGTACGGCCAGAGGTAGGCATACTTCGGATCTCCCGGCTGGGCGGGGAAACTTTCGCGCACGTAGTGGCTGCCGCCAATGCCGTAGTTCTTGTATATATCTTCCAGCGCCTGGCGGGCCTTGAGCTTGTAGGTGAGCTGCACGCTGGTGGTATCTCCTTCCACCTTCACCGGCACGTCTTCCCGCTCTTTGTAACACCCGGTAAGGGTGATGGCCGCGGCTGCTATCATTAAAAAGATCGATCTCATGTAAATGGCTTTAATAGTCCAACAATTAATGCACGGTGAGCAGGTAGCTGTAATCTTCCTTGGCGCCCAGTTGCAGCGTAAAGTCTCCCGCTTTGCCGTCTGCACCGGCGGGGTACTTGTACGTGTAATCCCACTGTGAATTATCTACCGGCACTACCTGGTAATAAGCGGCGGGGGTGTTGGCATCTGGCGGCGTGGAGTTAGACTGGTTCACGCTGCCATAATACATGGCGCCGGGTGTGCCGCCCGCGTCCGCGGTGAGGAACTGGAACTTGAAACGGTCATCTTTCCAGCTGCCGAAGTCGTAGTAGGCAATGGGCACGTTCTTGGCTTCCCAGGTGCCGTTGCCGGCGTAGGTGAGCTTGCCGATCACGTTGTTATATGCGGAAGCAAATATGCCCGCATCTGTGATCTCCACCATTTCAGCGGCGGCGTTGGCAAAGTCCAACCGGATGCGGTAGATCTTTTCGCCGGTTTGCTGGTTCTCCCCGCCTTCCTGCATGCGGGTGCCCTGGATGGAATACGTAACGGGCGTGCCGCTGTTGCGGTCCGCAAAGAAGAAAGCGCCGTCTTTCAAACGGGTGAAGATCTCGAACACGCCGTCTGCGCCCAGCTTCATGGCCTGTGCATTGGCCAGATCCGCGCCGCCTTCGGAGGCTGCGCCGGTGATGAATACATTGGCGGGTATTTCCGTGAAGCCTGCGGGCCGTTCTATGACGATCACGCGGGAAGAGTCTGCCCGTTTTTCGTTGAGGCCTTTGCTGGCTATCACCGTCCACTGCAGGGAGCCGCTGGTGGAGGGCTGGATGCCGGCTTTGCTGGCAATGCTGTTCAGCACTTTATGAGACAGCGAGAGCGAGTTCTGCACGCCGTTGCCGTTGGAGGCCACGGTGTAAATGGGGCGCTGAAAGTCGCCGCCCACGGTGTCAAACGCTACTTCGTACATCACCAGGCTGCCGTCTTCCGCACGGGCGGCGCTCCATTCAAAGTTCACCACGGCGCTGGTGGCGGGCTGCAGCTTGAAGTATTTGCCCACTTCCGGGTAGTACAGTTCCTTCACGGTGGAAATGTTGCTGTTGATGGTCTTTTCCTTTTCGCAGGAAGCGAAGGTGCCGATAACCGCCAGGGCGGCTACGATGCTGTATATGTTGAATTTGAAAGTATGTTTCATGACAATGTCTTTTGATGATTTGTTGATATAGGTTATGATCACCAGCCGGTATTATTCGGCAGCAGGTTTTTGTTCATGTCAATATCTGCCTGCGGCACGGGCCAGCGATAATGTTTGCTGGCGTCAAACACACGGCGGTCTACCACCAGGTGGCTGCCGCCTACCTGCATGCCGTAGAGCGTGCCGTTCATCACGGTTTCGGCTATCTTCCAGCGGCGAATGTCAAATACCCGCTGGCTTTCCAGGGCCATCTCCGTACGGCGCTCGCGGCGTACCAGGTCTGTGAGGCCTGTGTTGCCCAAACCGGCGTAATTGGCAAAGTTGAGGGCGGCCGGGTCTGTAAAGCCGGCGCGCTCCCGGAGCGGGCGGATGGTCTGGTTCCAGGTGGCTTCGTCCAGCTGGCCCAGCATGGCTTTTGCTTCGGCATACATGAGCAGCACGTCTGCATAGCGGAAGAGGATCAGGTTGAGGCCGGAGTTGTTGTTGCCATCTGCCGTACGGTCGTAGTACTTGCGGAAGTAATAACCGGTTTTGGAGGCGTCTGCCTTGTCTACCGCATTGTCTCCCGTGCCGGGCGCGGTGCGGATCACCACGGTTTCCCCGCGTTTGGTGATGAAGGAAGAACCGTCGTGTATAATGGTGGCTTCCAGCCGCGGGTCCCGGTTGGCGAAGGGGGCGTTCTCGTTGTAGCCGGAACCAGTTTCGTGAATGCCCTTGCCGTTGGTCATTACAAAATCATCTACTAAAGATTGTGAAGGGGCCATGCCGCTGATGAGCACGCCTTCGCTGAAAGGGATGAAGAAGCGCTGCATGGACTGTGTTCTGTGTACAGGCACGTACTCCATGTTGAGGATCACTTCGCTGTTGTTCTCGTTCTCCGGCTGGAAGATGCCTGCAAAGGACGGGAACAGGGTGTAGGTGCCGTACGTATCTGTCATGATCTCCTGCAGCGCGGCGGCGGCTTCTGGCCACTTGCTGTCATACAGCAACACCTTGGCCTTCAGCACGGCGGCGGCGGCTTTGGTGATGCGGCCTTTATCCGCGTCTGCGTATTCGGTTTTGAGGGGCAGGGCGCCGGTGATCTCGTTCAGCTCGGCCAGCACGTAGCTGATCACTTCGACTTTGGCGGTGCGGGCTATGTTGAAGCTCTCATCGTAAGAAATCTCATCTTTGATGAGCGGCACATCGCCATACCAGTTCACCAAATGGAAATAATGGAACGCACGGATGAACCGGGCTTCTGCCTGGTAGCGGGCTTTCAGGCCGGCGTCCAGCTCAGGTACCTTGTCTATATTGGCCAGCAGGTTGTTCACGTTGCGGATGCCGCCATAGTGAAAGGCCCACTCCCCTGCCACGCGGTTGGTACGGCCATCGTACGCGCCGGCGGCAATGCTTTGCGCGGCGCCGCCGTTCACGGAGCTGGAGCTGAAGGAATTATCGCTGAGACTTTCGTTGAAGAAATAATAATCATCTGAATACATGCCTGCATAGCAGTTGTTGAGGCTCTCCGCCGCGGCTTCCGGCTTTTGCCAGAAGGTGAGGTCTGTATCCTGGTAAGATGGCCCCAGGTCCAGCTTCTTGCACCCTGCCGCTCCAAGCAGCAGCGCCCCCATCACTATTGTACAATACTTTCTTATCCTCATAATAAGATCATTTAAACGTGGTTAAAAGTTGATGTCCAGCCCTACCGCCCATACTTTCTGCACCGGGTAAATGCGGCCGCTGGTGGCGCTGCTGAGCTGGTTCAGGTTGAGGGTATTGTTAAACTCCGTCAGTTCCGGGTCAAAGCCGTTCTTCATACCGGTAATGGTAAGCAGGTTTTGCCCGGTGAGGTATACCCTCACTTTCTGAATTTTAGCCCTGTTGGTAAGGCTGGCGGGCAGCGTATACCCTACCTGCGCGTTCTTCAGCCTGGCGTAAGCGCCGTTCTCCAGCCAGAAGGTGGAATTGGCGTAGTTGTTGACAGACGCGGTGCCGATGGTGAGACGGGGATAATCCGCGTAGGGATTGTTAGGCGTCCACCGGTCTTTGTGCTGGGAATACACGTTGTCCCAGTTGTTGTGGAACGCCTCTACCCCTTCACCGCGCATGTACACATTCCTTTTACCCACACCCTGAATGAAGATGCTGGCGTCAAACCCTTTCCAGGTAACGCCGTAGTTCAGCCCGAAGGTGAAACGGGGGAACGGGTTGCCCATAATGAAGCGGTCGTTGTTGTCTATAACGCCATCCCCGTTGCGGTCTACGTACTTGATATCTCCCGGCTTCACTTCGTTCACGAAGGCAGGCTTGGGACTGTTCTTGATATCTTCCAGGCTCTGGTAAAAACCTGCGGCCTGGTAGCCGTAGTAGGAGCTGATGGGGAAACCTTCGCGGTTGATGTACGTCACGTCTCCCTCCTGGATGAACGTTCTGCCCTTGAAGTCAACAATCTCGTTGAGGTTGTCTGCCAGGTTGGCGCCAATGGTATGATTGAACTCCCCGGTTTTGGCGCGGTAGTTCACGGCCAGCTCAAAGCCCTGGTTCTTTATTTTACCGGCGTTCTGGAAGGCGGGCGTAGCGCCGTAGAGGCCGGGGGCGGGCAGTTGCAGCAGTATGTTATCTGTGATCTTGTGGAAATAATCGTAGCTGATGGTGAGCCGGTTGTCCAGCATGGTCAGGTCAAACCCGATGTTGGCGGAGTTGGCGGATTCCCAGGTGATCACCGGGTTGCCCACAGCAAAGGAAGTACCGGCCACGGGCAGGTTGTTGAAACCATACATGTTGCTTACGGTAGTGTACACGTTGAGGTACCCGTAGTTGGAGATGATCTGCTGGTTACCCAGCTGGCCCCAGGAGCCGCGCAGCTTCAGGTCTCCCACCTTCTGGCGCACCGTTTCCATGAACGGCTCGTCCGTTATACGCCAGGCGGCGGAGAAAGACGGGAAGAAAGCGCCGCGGTGGCCTTTGGCAAAGCGGCTGGAAGCATCGTACCGGAAGTTGAACTCGAAATAATATTTGTTATTGAACGCATAGTTCAACCGGCCGAACACGGAGTTGAGCGCCCACTGGTCTATACGGGTATCGTACGTATCGTTAAAGCCGGTGAGGGTTTGGGTGCCGGCGGTAGAATCTCCGGTGGTGTTGTCTACGTTGAGGCGGCGGGTTTGGCTGTACTCGTTCTTCCACCCTTCTGTAGCGTAACCGAGGAGGCCTTTTACTTCGTGTACTTTATTGAAGGTCTGATCGTAATTGAGCAGCGCCTGGAAGTTGTCCTGTATGCTGCGGGCATGGTTCACCGTTCTGCTGCTCTGGTTGTCTGAGCCGGAATACGGCGTATAGTCAATAGAGCGGCGGAACTCGTCCATGTTGTTCACGCGGATGTCCGCACCATACACCACTTTGGCGGAGAGGTGTTTGGTGATGGCGTATTCCGCATTGGCCATGTAGTTGTAGCTGTCATTGTTATACAGCCGGCGGCCGCCCTGCTCCAGCTGCGCCAGCGGGTTGTTGGACGCGGTGGGCGCCAGGAAGTAATGGCCGGCAGTATCTTTTATCGGGTAGATGGTAGGGATGCGGATGGCGGTAGAGATCAGCCAGTCTGAATAGTAGGCATGCTCCCGTATCTTTTGTTTGGCATAGGCAAAGTTACCGCCCAGCTTTAGTTTGCCCAGCTGCGTGCTGAGGTTGGCGCGGCCGTTATACCGCTGGTAGCCGTAGTTAGGGCCGCGGTAGAGGCTGTTCTGGTCCAGGTAGCCGCCGGATAACAGGTAGGATACCTTACCAACTGCGCCGGTAACGCCCAGGTTGTGATTGTGCTGTAATGCGGCGGGGCGCATCACTTCGTCCATCCACCATTTCTCCGTGCCTTTCTCCCCCTGCCGGCGGATCTGCTCTGGTGAGAACTGAGCGGTTTGGCCGGAGTTCACCAGCGCTTCGTTCTTCAGCTGCATGTATTCCACGCCGCTCACCGGCTTGATGAGGAAGGTAGGCTGCTGCGCGCCGGCAAAACCGTTGTAGGTAATGCGGGGCACTTTGTTGAGCCGGCCTTTTTTGGTGGTAACGAGAATAACGCCATTGGCGGCGCGGGAGCCGTAGATGGCGGAGGAAGCGGCGTCTTTCAGCACGCTGATGCTCTCAATATCATTCGGGTTGATCAGCTCCAGCGAGCCGGGCACACCGTCTACCAGTATCAGCGGGCTGGAGTTGTTCACGGTGCTCACGCCGCGCACGTTGATGTTCATAGCGGCACCGGGCTCCGTGGCGTTCTGCTGGATGATGAGGTTGGGCGCCGCGCCTTGCAGGGCCTGTACGGCGTTGGCAACGGGCTTGCCCTCCAGCTCTTTGGCGGTTACCACGCTCACGGCGCCGGTGAGGCTGGTGCGCTTCTGCGTGCCGTAGCCTACCACCACCACGTCAGTCAGCGTGCTGCTGGCTACGCTGAGGGATACGTTCAGCGGGCCGCTGACGGGAATGGCCACCTCCTGTGAGGCGTAGCCGATGGAGGAGAATACCAGCAACTGGCTGCTGTCGGCAGGAATGTTGAGGGAAAAGGTACCTTCTGCCGTGGTGGCCGTACCGGTACCGGTGCCTTTGAGAGAAACGGATACGCCGGGTATAGGCTGTTTGGTGGCGCCGTCCGTAACGCGGCCGGTAACGGTGCGCGGCTGCTGGGCATGCGCGCTGCCGGCCATGGCGAGCAACAGCAGCAATGCCATCAATGGCCGGCCGTTCTTCCGGAAGAGCCGCTCTGCGATAACGTGACAATAAGCGAACATAGGCTTAATTTTTTGTTTGATCAGATGTGGAATGTGGTTCTTATCTCATGCTTTGCTGCACTAAAAGGCGGCAGGTCTGTCTGACAGTTCGTACTCCAGCTTTCCTCCCCGCGTCAGCTGCTCGAAGGGAATGGAATTGCGCCTGAGCTTTTTACCGTTGAACGTGGGCCGGTGCAGGTAGATATTGGCCGCACTGTTGTTGCGTGTTATGATCTCCAGCTTGTCGCCTTTGTAGTATTTCTTATTCAGTTGTATCTCTACCTTATCGAAAATGGCCGAGCCGATCTGCATCTCCGGCCGCGCCGCCGCGCCGCCCTGCACGTCAAACAGGCCAATGGCGCTCAGTACGTACCAGGCGCCCAGCTGGCCCTGGTCTTCATCCTGCCCGTAGCCGTAGCCGTGAATGCCTTCCGTACCGTAAAACTCGTTACAGATGGCGCGCACCCACTTCTGCGTGAGGTGCGGCTTGCCGGAGTAATTGAACATCCATGACATTTGCAGGCAGGGCTGGTTGCCGTGGTTATACGGCGCGCTCAGGCCGGAAAAGGCATCTATGGTAGTGCCGCCGCCAAAGGTGGTTTGCTGCGCGGCGGTAAAAATGCTGTCCAGCCGCTTGTTGAACTCCGCCTTGCCCATTTTGGCAATGAGGCCGGCGGGATCGTGCGGTACGTAGAAAGAGTACTGCCCCGCGTTCCCTTCCTGGAAACCGCGCCAGGGCTCTGTAGGCTTGAAGTTGTCTACAAAACTGCCGTTGGCGTAACGGGGGCGCATATACTTCGTAGCCGGGTCAAAAATGTTCTGCCAGCTTTTGGAGAGTGTCAGCAGGGTGTTGTAATCATCCTTCTTGCCCAGCTTTTTGGCCCATTGGGCTACGGCGTAAGCGCTGAAAGAATATTCCAGCGTATGGGAGCCGGAGAAGCACCACTCGCCCGCCGCCGGGTCTATGTGATCTACATAGCCGTATTTGCGGAAGCGCTCCACGTCGTCTTTCCCCGCGCCTTCCGGCCGGCCCTCATAGCCTATCTCGTTCTTGAGGGAGGCGGCATAGGCCTTGGCCACATCAAAATCACGGATGCCGTAGTTGTACGCACCGGCCATTACCAGGCTCACAAAGTTGGTACCCACGCCGGACACATATTTGCTGGAAGCAATGCCGTCTCCCAGCCAGCCGGCATCGTTATACACCAGCAGCTGGCTGCTTACAAAGTCCGCATAATATTCCGGGTACGCCAGCGCCCAAAGCGGCGTCAGGTTCCAGAACGCGCCCCAAACGGCGTCTGTATTGTAGTGGTTGTGTGCGGGAACACCCTGCGCGTTGAGGGGTATCTGCCCCACCCCGCCAGTGTTCTTGGGATAAGCGCCGTTCACATCACTGGCCAGGCCGCGACCAAGTACGGCGTGGTACAGGCCGGTGTAGAATTTAACACGGTCCGCATCGGCGCCGCCGGTTACAGTGATGCGGCCCAGGTAGTCATTCCACTTTTGGCGGGATTGCTGCCTGGCCTGCTCAAAGCTCATGTTGGCGGCCTCTGCCTGCATGTTGCGGCGGGCGTTCTCTATAGATGTATAAGAAAGGCCCAGGCGCACGGTAACGGCCTCCTGGTCTTTTGTGTTAAAGGTGAGGTACAGCCCCGCGCCTTTACCGCTAATGTCTGTAGCGCCGGGCGTTTGCGCTTCACCCCGGAAGGTGCCTATAGCCGCGGGCTTTTTATCTGCCACGGCGGAAAAGTACATGGCCACCTCCGCGCCCTGCTGGTACTTCTGTACATACGCGGGCAAGGTGATCACATAGCCTTCAATGCGGCCATCCGGCGCCAGGTATACGCGGGCGTCTTTTACTTCGCCACTCTCCCCCTGTTTGTTGCCAATGTCGAACAATATATGTGAATCAGCACCGGCGGGGAACGTGAACCGTTGAAAGGCCACGCGCTCGGTAGCGGTTACTTCCGCCCTGATGCCGTAGCGTTTCAGTTGCACAGCGTAGTAACCCGCGGTGGCTTCTTCCTGCGCGCGGTCAAAAGCGGAGCGGTAGCCGGAGAGCGAGTCTTCCAGCTGGCCGGGCACTGTGACCAGTGGCCCTTTGGTAGGCATCAGCGATACGCCGCCCACCTGGAACTCGTGAAAATTGGGGAACCCTTCAATAGAGGTGTGCCGGTAATCATACCCCACCGCTTCCCAACCGTTGGGGTTGCCGTAATGCCCGTTGGTAGACGGCCCCGGCTTTGCCATGCCGAACGGCGAAGCGCCGGGCGCAAAGTGGAACCAGCGGCAATGCGCCGTACCGATCAACGGGTCTACGTAGCTGACCCAATCCTTCCTTTCCTGCGCGCTCAGGGATGCTGTAACCAGCAGCAACAACCCGAGTATCCAATTTCCTTTTCTCATACCTGCATTGTTTTGTGATGATGACTGTCCGGGAACCTACGCTCCCGGACAGTTCCGGTTTTTATTTTACAAAGGCCTTTACCGTGGCGCTGCCTTCACTGATGATCTTTTGCAAGGCCTTATTCCTGTTTACTTTACAAAGGCTTTTACCACCTTTGCGGTTCACTGCCTTCGCTGGTGATCTTTTACAAGACCTTATTCAGGTTTACTTTACAAAGGCCTTTACCACTTTGGCAGTGCCGCCGCCTTCGTTAATGATCTTGTAAGACCCTGCCGCGGCAGGTACCGCAAAGGTTTCCGCATAGCTGTACCGCTGGCGGAAGCCGTTGGCGGTCTCCACCACCACAGATTCACCTTCTACCAGCATCAGCACGTGGCATTTGCCGTTGGTGTCTACCGTGATGTTTTTAGCAAACTCCATCCTGTGTACATCATAAAAATGTTCCGCATGGGTGGGCGCATGCACCAGCTGCCAGCCTTCTCCCTTATCAATTACCTGTTGTTTGGAGATCAGCTCCTCCTCTACCTTGGCGCCCTTGCGGCTGAAATCCAGGTTATTGAAAGCATGGTCTATATTGATGGGGCGGGGCTTACCGTTGAGATCAAGCCGCACCCAGTCATACATCTTGAACGTAAAAATGTAAGGCGTAGCGCTGATCTCCAGCACCAGGTTGTCTTTCCCGGAGCTGTGTACCGTGCCGTTGGGGATGAGGAAAAAATCGTGCTTGTGAGCGTTGAACACCCGCACGTACTGCTCAATGTCAATGGCGGTATTGGTAGCCACGCTGTCTTCCAGCGCCTGGCGGAAAGCGGCGGGATCAATGTTCTCCTGGAAGCCGAGGTATACTTTGGCGCCGGGCTTGCAGTCCAGCATGTAATAGGTCTCATCCTGCGTGATGGTTTCCCCGAACTGCTCCCGGATGTATTGTACACGGGGGTGGCACTGGATGGAGAGGTTGCCGCCGTCAAAGGTATCGAGGAAGTCGAACCGGATGGGGAAGTCTATGCCGAAGCGTTGCTCATCTTGCCCCAGCACGTCTTTGGCGTGTTTCATCATCAGCCAGTCAAACGCAATTTCCAGCAGGTGGCCGTCGCTTTCAAACACCAGCCCGTTTTCCGGTACTATCATTTCAAAAGACCAGGCGTAGTTCACCTCTTCCTTGTTCAGGCCGGGTATCTTTTCCTTCATCCAGTCCCCACCCCAGGCGCCGGCCTCAAACCAGGGCCGCACGCGGAAAGCGTTTTGCGAGAGGTATTGCAGCCCTTCGCTGATAGCCGCATGGGTAGCCCAGGCAAGCTGGTCTTTCCACTGGCCGTCCGCGATCACGTCTATGCGGGAGAGTATCTGTTGTTTGTGCGCATTGAGCAGCACCCAGTCTACAAAGTAGAAACGTTTGTAGGTTTCCTGGTTATCGTCCCACGCCTGCTTGCCCAGGTTGTTGGCCGTACGGGCGCGCATGCGGTATTGCAATTCGTTCTTGGGCAGGTCTATATATACTACCGGCGCATCAAGCCCGGTGAGCGCCGCGCCCACGCCAATTACGAGCGTAATGCCTTCAGCGGCGGGCTGTATGTTGCGCAGTTTTTCTGTATCAAAAAGATCTGCTAGCGTGATGGACGCTTTTCTGCCCCATACGGTGCCCTTTTCCCCGAGGAAAGGCGCTACCAGCGCTTCTATGTCCCCGGCAGGTTTCATCAGGGTGGAAGTGCATACCACGGTTACGGCTACACCCGCAGCCTCCAGCTCCCGCTGCAGGGAGCCGGCTATATACTCCCAGTCGTTACCAATATATCCGTCTATCAAAATAACATTCCGGCCGGTCATCCATTTAGCAAGACTGGCATATCCGTTGTGGACCTTGCCTGCTCCCAGCCGGGCAAAAGGGTACATGTCATACGTACCCGCCGCGGGAGGTTGTTTCTCTGCCGTTGTGGCCGGCATCAGGGGTTGGGTTGTTTTTCTCCAATTCATGATGGTGTTCATTTTCTATCGCGCATTATTGTTGGTAACGAGTATCGATTTGCATATCCAGGCAGCGCCGGAGAGGGCCGAGTTCTCCCCGCGGTTGGAAATATGTACAGTGGTGTTGATGTTGTTTTGTTGCAGGCAGGTTTGCAGCGCCGGTAAAAAATAAGGGTGCGCTTTGCGGATGTTGCCGCCTATCACCAGCCTTTCCGCCTCAAAATCTTTCAGCCAGGGCGCCAGCACTTCACCCAGCGCATGGCCCATTTCTGAAAACAGCGCCAGCGCCGTAGCATCCTGCTGTTCCGCGAGGTCCGCGATGTTCTTCACTTCACCCAGGCGCTGGCCCTTGCGCTGCTGGTATTCATTGAGCAGCCAGCGGGAAGAGATGTAGTCTTCCGCAATGCCCGCTTTGTAAGGCAGGTGGTAGATGTATCCTTCCGGCGGTATGCCCTTGCCTTCATGCAGGATCATATTGTTATGCAGGAAAGTTCCACCCAGGCCGGTGCCCAGCGTAACGGCCACTATGCGGCCGCAGCCCGCTCCTTCTCCCGCCCATGCTTCGCCCAGGGCAAAGCAAGACGCATCGTTCTCGAAATAAATGCCGCCTTCAAAACCTAAAGAGGCTTTCAGCGCGGCCCTGATGTTCATGCCGTACAGGGACTCATACTTGGCCACGCCCTTGATCTGCGAAATGCCCTCCGGGTAATCAAAAGGCCCCGGCATGGCAACGCCGATGGCAGCTGCTTCTCCGTTGGCGGCGGTGAGCACATGACCAATGGCCTTGCTCCACCGGGTGAGAATATCCCTTGCGTCCGCACCGGCGTTGACCGGCTCCTTGTACTTGGAACTGTCTACCACCGCGCCGTTGGCCAGGTCTACCAGGGCGGCCGTAATATGTGAACCACCTATATCCGCACCGATCACATAATTATTGTTCATATGTTTGAACATATTAAAAATGAAGAAAAAAATATCCTTTTCCTGCACGGAGCAAAAAAAGGAGATCACATAAAAGATCAGCTTTCTGACCTTATCTCAATAGAATAAGTGAATTTGTCTGACCGGTAATAACCTACGTTGTATTCAATAGGCCTGTCTCCCGGGTCGTACACGAAGCGCTCCCTGAAGAGTACGGGGCACTTGGCGTCTACTTCCAGTTTTTTGGCTACACTGCCCGCCGCCAGGGCGCTGATGTGCTCGCTGGAGCGCACCACCACAATGTCGAACTTTTCAGACAGGAGCTGGTACAACGGACGGTTCAGATCGTCACTTGCTGTAAGCGTGATACGAGGATGGAAGTAACTTTCAAAGTAAACGATGGGCTCACCGTCTACCCCTTTGAGTTTGCTGAGTTTGCAGATAGGCGTATGGAGCGGGATGTTGAAAAAACCGGCCATCTTTTCATCCGCCTTTACTGTTTCGAGCGAGAGCAGCAGGTTGGATGTAATGATGCCCCGCTTGGACATTTCCTTGGTAAAGCTCTGCCAATCCTGCAGGCTGGTGGAAAGCTGCCGCTGCGCTACCTTGGTGCCTACCCCCTTCTTCCGCGCCAGCAAGCCTTCATATTCCAGCTTGTTGGTGGCCTGGCGGATGGTGTTGCGGGAAACGCCCAGCCGGTTGGCCAGTTCCACTTCCTTGGGCAGAAAGGTACCGTTCTGGTACTCCGGCTGGCTGATCAGCCGCCGCAGCAGTTCCTCCACTTGTATATGGAGGGGCAATTTGCTCTTATGGTCTATCTTTAAACTCATGTATGAATGTTCAAACATACTAAAGTTCCGGAAGATTCACAACCCTTTTCCAAAAAAAAATTTAAATGGCGCGGGAGGAGGGGTTTCCCCGCCCCGGATTTCAATTTGTAACTTCTTGCGGTTATATTTGACCGTAAAGGATCTACTACCATGAGACGAACCATTATTCCCTTTCTGCTGGCATTCACCCTGTATGCCACCGGGTCTTCCGCACAGACCGGCCGCACCTACCAGAACCCGCTGCCCGTTGAGTTTGGCGACCCGTACGTGCTGCATGTTAAAGGTGACAAATATTATATGTACGGTACCGGCGGCGCGGCCAAACACGGGTTTGCCGCTTATTCCTCCACAGACCTGGTGAACTGGAAAGATGAAGGCCAGGTGTACCACGCAGCTAACCCGAACGGCTGGAGCGATTCTACCGCCGCCTGGAACGGCGCTTACTGGGCGCCGGAAGTATATGCGTACAAAGGGCGGTTCTATATGTTCTACAGCGCGCAATGGAAAAACAATCCCGGCAAGGAGCACGAGAACTTCCGCGTTGGCGTGGCCGTGGCAGACAGTCCTACCGGGCCGTTCACAGACATCCACAACAAGCCCGTATTCGACCCCGGCTACCCGATCATTGACGCCAACGTGCTCTTTGACAAGAACGGCAAGGTGTACCTCTACTACTCCCGCTGCTGCTACAAGCACTCCGTAGAAAGCGAAGTGGCCGCCTGGGCCAAAAACAAGGGCTGGTTTGACGCCATAGAAGAAAGTTGGGTATACGGCGTGGAGCTGAAACCCGATTTCAGCGGTGTAACAGGCGAACCGGTGCTGCTGCTGCGCCCCCCGGTAACAATGAGCGACAAACAGGCGGAATGGGAAAGCCGCTCCGTTACCTCCAAAGAAGTGAACCGGCGGTGGACGGAAGGCTCCGTGGCTTTCAAAAAGGGGGATACCTACTATATGATGTACTCCGCCAACTACTTTGGCGGTAAAAACTACGCCGTGGGCTACGCCACTGCCAAAAGCCCGCTGGGGCCGTTTACCAAGGCGGCCAACAACCCTGTATTGCAGAAGAACGTGGAGCAGGGCGGCGTAGTGACCGGCACGGGCCATAACAGCATTACCTACTCCCCCAACGGCAAAGAGATGTTTTGCGTATACCACGCCCGCACATCGGCAACAGGAGATAAACGTGTTGTTTTTATTGACCGGATGAAGATACTGAAGAACGGGGCGCTGGTAGTAGAAGGCCCCACCACCACGCCGCAGGCCGTGCCCGCGGGCAGATAACCTCCCTACCCTTTCCGGAGGTCTGTAGGCCTGGAATGGGTAAAGGCATAAAAGGTATTGCTGAAAGAGCCTATGGAGTCATACCCTACCTGGAAGGCAATGTCTGTGATGGACTTGTTGGTTTTCAATATCATTTCAATGGCCTTCACCATCCGCAGCGTTTTGACATACTGCAGGAAAGAAATATGCAGGTGGGACTGAAAGAGCCTGGACATGGAGCGCTCGCTTATATTGAAGCGGGCGCTCAGTGTTTTCAGGGTAACGGGCTCGCCAATGTTCCGCTCCAGGTATTTGATAATGGGCTGCATACGTTCGTCTTCCGTAATGGGCAGTATAATGGGCAATGCATTGTTGTTCAGCTGCGGCAGCAGCTTTTTAAGTGCCACCAGGAACTCGAAGTTGTAGTTCTTTTGATTGATATGCCTGCCATCCCACTGCTCTGTATGGTTGATCATCTGTATCAGCAGTTCGCTGGCGGGGTAAATGCCCAGCTGGCTGTAGAAAGGATGGCCTTCATCATCTGTGGCGTAAAAATACAGCGATCTTAATACCGTGGCCGAATGGCCGATGCGCAGGACGTGGGGCATGCCTTTCGGTATCCAGAAGTAATGCCGGGCGGGCACCACATAGGTTTTATAATGAATGGTGATGTAGGCAATACCGCCTTCCACATAACTCAGCTGCCCCTTCCGGTGGGTATGCAGCGGAATGAGTTTCTCGGACTTTTCATGCATGACAAAAACAGCGCGGGGCTGTTTGTCAATATCCGGCAATGATGCAATTAATCCCATAAAGCTGTTACCGGCGCAAAGGTAATTACACGCAAGCAAATCCCCATTTTTAATTTTGGCCGGATCGAATAAAAAGATGGCTATTGTAGTATAATGGCACATGTTTCCGCACCGTAGCTTTGCGCTCCAAAATCGAAACACACAGTATGCGGAAACTTCCAGTTCTGCTTTCCCTGTTGTATTTGCAACAGGTTTCCTTTGCCGGCAACGGTTTGCCACCGGGCAACAAAGAAGACACACTACACCTCACCCTGCAGGAAGCATGGCAAAAAGCGGAAACCCACAGCCGCCTGGTAGCCATCAAAAAAAAGGCCGCGGCCATCACCGCGGAAGAGATCAAAGACGTGCGGATGGAACGCTACCCGGAGCTTGGCCTGAAAGGCACCGCCGAAAAGGCCTCCAACATCCCCATCTACAACAACGGCCTGTTCTCCAAACCCTCCCAGCATGAGGTGATCCATACGCTTTACAAAGTGGGCGCAGACCTTTACCTGAACATCTACCACGGCAACAAGCTCAACCTGAAAATGGAAGAAGACAAAACCCTCCACCAGATCAGCCTTATTCAAAAAGACCAGGCAGTGTCTGACATACGGTACAAAACGGCCGCCCTGTACCTGGACCTCCAACGGTCCTTCATCTTCAAAAGCCTCATCATACAGGATATTGCAGACCAGGAAAAACAGTTGAAGGAGATCAAGGCCTTTCACAGGAACGGCACCGTATTGAAAAGCGACGTGCTGCGGGTGGAGCTGGACCTCTCCCGGCGCAACATGGCGCTGGTCACTATTAACAACGATATCCTGATCATCACCCAGCAGCTCAACATCATTCTCGGCGAGCCGGACGAGCGGGTGATCTTCCCCACCTCCGCCAACCCGCCGCACAACGAGCACGCGCCCTACGAGCACTACCTGGCCGAGGCCCTTCATCATTCCTTCCCGTACCATATATCGGAAAAACACACGGAACTGAGCCAGCTCCGGATCAGGCAGGTAAAGGCCAACGTGCGCCCGCACCTGGGCATATACGGCGATTTCTATTACGCCAACCCGCAGATATTCCTCTTCCCGTACAACCCTTACTGGTACTCGCTGGGCGTGGCCGGGCTGAAAGCCACCTTTCCCCTCTCCGCCATTTACCACAACGTACACAAGCTGCGGGCGGCCAGGCTGGAGTTTGAAAAAGAAGAAGAAATACATAAGGATACGGAAGATAAAGTACGGCAGCAGGTGAAAGCGGCCTACCTGCGGTACAGGGAAGCGCTGGTGCAGATCGGCGTGGCGGAAGTGAACGTTACGCAGGCGGAAGAAAATGCGCGGATCATCAAGAACACCTACTTCAACCAGACCTCCCTCATCACCGACCTGCTGGACGCGGACATACAGGTGCTCCAGTCGCGCTTTGAGCTGGCCGCCGCGCGCATCACGGCGCAGAACAGGTACTATTTACTCCAAAACATCACTGGCGTTCTATAAAATACAATGAAAAAGAAATACGCTGTTACAGACAGACTGATCACAAGGGTAACCGGCTGGATATCCGGCATTATTGTTATTGCACTGGCCATCTGGGGCGTGTACACGCTCTGGGGCTATTACACCTACGAACAAACAAACGATGCGCAGGTACAGGAATACATCAACCCCGTTATTTCCAGGGCAGGCGGCTTTATTGTGGCCGTAAAGTTTGAAGAGAACCAGCTGGTCAGTAAAGGCGATACGCTGCTGCTCATAGACAACCGGGAATACGTATTGCAGGAGGAACAAACCAAAGCCGCCATCCAGCGGTCTGAAGCGCAGCTGCTGGTGCTGGAAAGCACTATCCATACGCTGGATAGAACGGCCCTGGCCGCCCGCGCGCAGGTGGCGGCCGCCAAGGCAAAGGTCTGGAAACAGCAGCTGGACTATGACCGTTACCATCAGCTGTACCAGGAGGAGTCCGCCACCAAACAGCAGCTGGAACACATGCAGGCCACGCTGGACGTGCATGCCAGCGATCACCAGGCCGCGCAGGACAACTACGGGGCCGCCGTTTCGCGCATTGCGGACATCAGGGCGGAAAAAGCGGTGGTGCTGGCGGAAATAACGCGGTTAAAGGCCCTGCTGAAACGCCACCAGCTGGATGTGAGCTACACCGTGATCACCGCCTCCTACAACGGCAGAATGGGCCGCAGAACGGTGGAAGCAGGGCAAATGGTAGACGCAGGGGAAACGCTGGCCTTCATTGTCAACAACGAAACAGATAAATGGGTGGTGGCCAATTACAAGGAAACCCAGGTAGCACATATGCAGGTGGGTGACTCCGCCGTAGTGTTAGCCGATGCCTTCCCCGGCCGAACGTTCAACGGCACCATCATTTCCCTGTCTCCCGCCACCGGCTCCAGCTTTTCGCTGCTGCCGCCAGACAACTCTACGGGCAACTACGTCAAGATAGTACAGCGCGTACCCGTGCGCATCCGCATAGACGGCGCCAGAAAGGAAACAGACGCGCTGAAAGCGGGCATGAACGTAAACGTCTACATCCCCAAACAACAACATCGTGACTAGCGGCATTCCTATATTCAGGCATTGGGCGCCGGAATGGCTGATCAAGGTCATCCTCTTTTTGGTCATACTGCCCAGCATGGTGCTGTTCTTCCTGCCGCTGGCAAACGTCAACGCCGCCGCCGGTTATTACGGCAGCGAGCCGGCAGACATACAGTTTGCCGTAGCGCTTTTTTACGCGGGCTATGCAGGCTTCTACAGCCTGGAGCGCCGGTTTTTCACCTACCTGGCCGCCAGGGAATACTTCATCCTGATCACCTTCCTGCAAATGCTGGCCACGCTGGCCTGCTACCTGACCCATGAGGTTTGCATCCTGTTCCCCGTACGGTTTATACAGGGCATGTTGTTCTCCTGCACGGTGAACCTCTCCCTTGCGCTCATGTTCACCCGCCTGCGCAGCGGGCGGGCCAGGGAAGTCAGCTTCTCTGTTTTCTTCGGGCTGCTGCTGTGCGCCATCCCCTTCAACAACTTTATAACGGCAGACCTGATAGACGCTTATAACTTCAACATCGTTTACAAAACGGCGCTGTTTTCCTTCCTCCCCTGCCTCATCCTGCTGCGGCTGACCATGAACAACGTACGGCTCAACGTTCGTTTCCCGCTCTACAAGCTGGACTGGCAAAGTTTTGCCCTCTACAGCACGGTGCTTTGCCTGGCCGGTTACATCATGATCTACGGGCAGGAATACTACTGGCTGGAAGATGCCCGCATCCGGTACAGCACAATAGCCATTGCCGGCCTCACGGCCATTTACCTGCTGCGGCAGCGGTCTATGAAACACCCCTACATAGACCTGCGGATATTCCGGTCCCGCAACTTCAAAATAGGATTGCTGGTGTTGTTCGTGATGTACCTCTGCCGGTTTGCGTCCGGCATTGCCAATAACTTTTTTGCTACGGTATTCCGTTTCGACCCCATGCATGTTTCGTACATCAACCTGTTCAACCTGGCAGGGCTGGTTACCGGCGTTATCATAGCCTGCTGCATGGTATTGCAGAAGAAACGGATACGCTACACCTGGCTGCCGGGGTTCCTGTTGTTGCTGGCGTTCCACGTGCGCATGTTCTTCCTTTTTGATGTGCAGGGCGATGCGCATAATTATTTTATACCGCTGTTCATCCAGGGGCTGGGCGTAGGGCTGATCATGGTGCCTACTATCATCTACGCCATTTCTTCGGTGCCGGGGGCGCTGGCGCCGTCTGCCTCCGCTGTCTGCCTGGCCGTGCGCTACCTGGGCTTTTGCGTCAGCATCAGCCTCATCAACTATTTTGAGCTGTGGGGAAAGAGCAGGCACTACAATGCCTTCCAGGACCACCTGACCATAACAGACCCGATGGTGAGGCTGAACTTGCAGCAGCAAACGGAGCGCCTGGCGGCAAAAGGCATGGCGCCTCGGCAGGCGGCAAAGGCCGCTCACAAATTGCTGGTGCAAGGGGTCAACGGGCAGGGGCAGCTGCGGTTTGCGATGGACTATTACGAGCTGATGGCCTGGCTGATAGTGGGCATGCTGTTGCTGGTAGCCCTTTTCCCCTACCTGAACAGAACGGTGGTGTACCTGCGGTCAAGACGGCTTTCTCCTGCGTGAGCCAACGCTTCAGGCTACCTTGGCGGCTGCCGGGCGGAAATGAACGAGTACAAGATCATATTCCCTATGGAGATGGACCTGAAGAATGACAGCCTGAGATGGCTATTTCAGGGAGCTGGCAATAGATAGTGAAACTTTTTGCAATACAATGAAACTTTTTGTAGTTTTAATCGAAACTTTTCAAAACGAAGTAAAACTACCATTTGATCTATGAATGCGAAAAGAACGTTCTATCAACTCATTTGCTTAAGCACCTTAACAGGAATCACCAGCGCCGGATTTTGCCAGCAGCCGCAGTGGGATAAAGGGCAGACATTTATGGAGGCCAGCGACCCCGTAAAGGCGGACCTTCAACGCTGGCGGTCTGTACAACCAGGCTTGCACAGCTCCTTCGTTTCAATTGATAAACGGTACGCCAAATCCGAAGTTCCCGGGGTTACACTGGAGCGCACGGCGCATGTAACAGGCTGGAAAGGAGAACGTTTATCCGCCCAGCTGTTGCTCTGGACCACAGACTCCATACCCGGCGTAAAAGTGCAGGTATCAGATTTTACATCAAAGAACGGGCAAAAACTGGGGGCTATCGGGTACGCCCGGTTTGAGCGTTATATTCTGACGGATGAATTTGGCCCTGGATGCGGGAAACGCAAACCGGGAGACTTTGCCGCTTCCCTCTCTCCTGATCTGCTGGACGATCTTTCATCCTTCAACCTGGAAAAGAACAAGGTAAGGCCCGTATGGATCACCATCGCCATCCCGAGAAAAGCCGCCAAAGGCACTTACGCCGCAAAAGTGCAAATAACCGCCCCGCAAGGCAAACAACAGGAACTGGCCATTTCCCTGGACGTGCAGGACCATTTGCTGCCGGAAGCCGCTGCATGGACATTCCACCTGGACCAATGGCAGCACCCTTCCGCCGTTGCCCGCGTCAACAACCTGCCCATGTGGAGCGAGGCCCATTTCAACGCCCTGAAGCCGCAAATGCAAATGCTGGCCAACCTGGGCCAGAAAGTGATCACGGCCACCCTCAACAAAGACCCCTGGCATGTACAAACCTATGATCCTTATGATGACATGATCATCTGGACAAAAGAAAAAGACGGCAGCTGGTCTTACAACTACCAGGTTTTCGACAAATGGGTGTCTTTCATGATGGGCCTGGGCGTAAAGAAGATGATCAACTGCTACTCCATTGTTCCATGGAACAATGAAATTCACTACAAAGACGCCGCTACCGGCAAATTTGTGGACGTAGTGGCCAAACCCGGCACAGCGGCGTTTGCGGAAATGTGGGAGCCGTTCCTGAAAGACTTTGCAAAACACCTCGGGGAAAAGGGCTGGCTCAACATTACGAACATAGCCCTGGATGAAAGGAACAAGGAAGAAATGGGCGCCGCCTTTGCATTCATAGAAAAAGTAGCGCCCGCGCTGGGGGTGGCCTATGCAGACAACCAGCAAACCTACAAACGCTATCCCAACAGCCGCGATGTAAGCACGGCGGTACACCACCCTATAGATCCCAAAGACCTGGCAACGCGCAGAAGCAAAGGGTTGAACACCACCTTCTACATCTATTGCGGCAATAACTTCCCTAACCAGTTTACTTTCTCGGACCCCGCGGAGTCTGTCTATGCAGGCTGGTATGCCATGGCCGCGGGCTATGACGGCGTGCTGCGCTGGGCCTTTAACTCATGGGTGGAAAATCCGCTGGTAGATTCGAGGTTCAGGACATGGCCGGCAGGAGATACTTATATCACCTACCCGCAGGCCAGAAGCTCCATCAGGTATGAGCGTTTGCTGGAAGGCATACAGGACTACGAGAAAGTGCAGATCGTAAAAAAACGCCTGGAACAACAAAAAGACACGGACAAGTTAAAAGCGCTGAACGCGGCAATCGCCAAACTGAACAGCTATTCCCGCCACGAAGGCTGGAATGATGATCTGAATGCGGCCAAACGGCTGCTTAACAGCATTTCGGCATCCTTGTCAAAATAAGGGCTGACTGCAATACAACAAAAAAGGAAGGCGCTTAACGGCGCCTTCCTTTTTTGTTGTTGGCCGGTCGCAAACCGCCTTTATATTGTCGCAGATACCCCCGATGCGGGCAACCCGCCTGCTTTAACTTTATTCAACCATTAACCTGTAAACATGAACAATATCAACAACACCTTGGCCGGGCTTGAACTGGCACAGATCGGCTGGGTAGTACCCGACATTCACGCGGCCGTAAAATTCCTGGGTACCGCTTTGGGCATTGCCGGCTTTCCGCCACCGGAACATTTCCGCGCCCGGGACCTGGGCATGACCTATTACGGAAATTCCGTGGCCGGGGAATGGCTGACCACCCAGACCTACAACGGGGGCGCCTTTATTGAGCTTATCCAGCCTGTTTCCGGTCAAAGCATGTTCCACGACTATCTGGCCCGCTACCCCGATGGCGGCACGCAACACATTGCCTTCCGTTTGCCCGTCAGCGAATTTGACCGCGTTACCACCGATCTGCGCAAACAAGGTTACGTGACCATCAGCGAAGTAGACCATCCCATTGCCCGGATGGCTTTCTTTGACACGTACCAGACGCTGGGCGTGGTAACGGAGATCATGGGCATTACGCCGGAAGGATGGGCCGCTGTTGAGCAAATGCAGCAAAGCCGTTAAGACAGGGTCGCAAAAAACCCTTGAAATGTCGGATATAGCCACGTTCCATTTCCGGTCTTCTTGCCATCTTTGTGGTGTTGAAAAACAAGTGGAGCAGCCACCATTTCAAAAACGGGCGGTACCGAAAAGCCAGAAGAGTAGGAACAAAAAATATGTTTTATGTCTAACAACACTGTTTCGTTGCACAGAGTATTGAAAGCCTCTCCGGAAAAGGTGTACCGCGCATTTACGGACGCTACCGCCATGGCATCGTGGTTGCCTCCCTACGGATTTCTTTGCACCATTCAGCAAATGGACGTCAAAAAAGGCGGCGCCTACAAGGCGTCTTTCCAGAACTTTTCAACCGGCAACAGCCATTCATTTGGCGGAACGTACCTGGAGCTTACGCCCAACGAGTTCTTGAAATACACAGATCAATTTGACGATCCCAACATGCCGGGAGAAATGATCACCACCGTTTCGCTCCGGAAAACTATTGCCGGTACGGAAATAAAAATTACGCAGGAAGGGATACCCGCCGCCATACCGGTAGAAATGTGCTATTTAGGCTGGCAGGAATCACTGGAGAAGCTGGCCAAACTGGTGGAACCTGAAATACCGGACGCCTGATCCTAATCCTGCGGTCAATACCAGAGCGGATGGCATTCATTGGCATGCTACAATTTAACCCAAAAATCGTACACCCTTTCATTTATTCACTTTTTGTATGTATAATATCATCTTTTTACATACATTTACATAATTAATCCAGGAAATGAAAGGTACAAACCTCGGTGAATTTGAAGAACTGGTGTTGCTCACTATTGCGGCTTTGCTGAACGAAGCATATAGCGTAGCCATCTGTGACGAGCTGGCGGGCCATACCGGCCGTTCCGTGAAACTTGGCGTGGTACACGCGGTGCTCAACCGTCTCGAAGAGAAAGGGCTTGTGAAAAGCGAGCTGGGTGAAGCAACAAAGGCCCGTGGCGGTAAACGTAAAAGATTCTATCAGCTCACCATGCAGGGAAAAGCGGCGCTGGTCAGCGCCAAATCCATGCGTGACCAGCTGTGGGCCAGGATACCGTTGCTTGTCTGGGAAAAAATGTAGCATGAACGAACAACAGCAGCACCATCCCCCCTCCTGGGCGCAGCGGTTTGTAGAATGGTATTGCAAGCCGGGGCTCGTGGAAGACCTGACGGGAGACCTCCACGAATGTTTTGAACGGAACCTGCAATCTGTGGGGCCACGCCGTGCAAAGCTGATCTACATTATTGATGCTTTTAAGTTCTTCAGAAGTTATACGGTACGCAGATCAATATTTGTCAACCTTTTTATGGACCGCACCATGCTCGGAAGCTACGTTAAAACATCAGGGCGCAACATCATGCGCAGCAAGCTGTTCTCCTTCATCAATATCCTGGGCCTTGCCATCAGCATGTCCGTTGGGCTGCTGCTGATCGCTTTCGTGCTCGACCTGCGCTCGTATGACCGGTTCCATGAAAATGGCGGCCGGACCTATCGTGTCACCAACGTACTGACCTCCGGCAACGAACAGAACGGCAAGTTTGCCACTACATCCATAAAGACCGGACAACTCATCCGCGAGAAGGTGCCCGGTATTGACGCAGTGGCCATTATGCGCAACAACTTTTCTGGCGACGCCAAGGTGGGCGACAATATTCTCCCCGTCAGCGGTTATTGGGCGGAGCCATCGCTGTTCCGGATCTTTACTTTCCCGATGATAGAAGGCCATCCCGAAACGGCGCTGAAAGACCCCTACTCTGTTGTTCTCACGGAGACGGCCGCCAGGAAGCTGTTCGGCAGTCAGGCCGCGGTAGGCAAGGCCATCAGGATCGATACGCTCCTTTACCAGGTGACCGGTATCATGCAAGACGTTCCGTTTTTCTCGCATATCCAGTTTGAAGCGCTGGTATCATTGTCTACCGCCGAACAGATCAATAAAAACGATCCGCATTTTGCCGCATGGACAAACATGTGGTCCAACTCCGTGTACGTGCTGCCCTCGGAGAACGCTGACATGGACGCCATCCGCTCGCAGCTCGGCGCACTGGCACGCGAGGAAAACCTTGCCGGAGAAAATAGCAGCATCCGGCTTGAACTGCTGCCTTTATATAACATCGTGGTGGGGGAAAGCCTTCGTCAATCCGAGGGCGGCCCTGGCTTCTCCGGGCCGCACATGCCCCCTGTTGTGCTCTGGATACTCGGCGGGCTGGCATTTATTGTGATATTGTCCGCCTGTTTCAATTATACCAATCTTTCAATTGCGCGCGCTATGCGGCGCATGAAGGAAATAGGCCTCCGCAAGGCCATTGGCGCCGGAAATAACCAGGTACGGCTGCAGTTCCTGGCCGAGGCGGTCATGATCTCTCTGGCCGCCCTGCTCCTTTCATTCCTCCTGTTCCTCCTATTGCGGCCGGTGCTGATCAATATGGCCCCGGAGATGCAACGGATGGTGAAACTCAGTCTTACACCATCCATGGTAGCGGCCTTCATTGTTTTTTCGGTGGCTGTGGGCGTGATGGCCGGTTTTCTGCCCGCTATATTCTTTTCGAAAGTAAGCCCCGTCAACGCGTTCAGCAGCACTTCCGTGAAAATGTTCAAACACCTGACGCTCAGGCGGGCTTTGGTGCTGGTCCAGTACACGGTTACACTGATCTTTATTACAACAACCGCCGTAGGTTATGTGCAGTACAGGAACATACTGGCGTTTGACCTGGGGTTCAGCACGGCAAACATCCTGAACATTAACATGCAGGCCAATAAACCCGATGCGCTGCTCAAGGAACTCGGCGAAATGCCGGAAGTGACCGCACTCTCCCGGTCGCTGATCACCACCGGCGTGGGGAACGCCTGGGGCGGCAATATGAAATACAAAGACTCGCGGGATTCCCAGCTGGTCATGACCAACCACGTAGACGAAAACTATTTGCCGCTGCATAACTATCAACTTGTTGCCGGCAGTAATTTTATAGCGAGACCCGCCACTGCCCGGGCCGTTAGCGAGGTGATCGTTAACCAGCAGGTTTTAAAGCGGTTCAACATAGGCGGTAACGATCCCCAAAAAGCAATCGGGGAACAGATCACTTTGAATGGGCGCCAGATGACCATTGTTGGCGTCATGCAAGACTTTCATTACGGCAAGGTGGAGCACCTCATCGGGCCGGTGGCATTCACCTTCTGGACACCCGAAGACAGGGCCATCATCAGCGCCAGGATACAAAGCGCCAACCTGCCGGCCACGCTGGCCCGGATCGGGGCAGCATGGAAAAAGACAGATCCTGTTCACCCGCTCATGGCTGAATTTTACGACGAAGCCATAGAAAATGCGTACAGCGAATTTTCCACTATGATCAAGATCATTGGCTTCCTTTCGTTCCTGGCCATTTCCATTGCATCCATGGGGTTGTTCGGCATGGTGGTGTTCACCACCGAAACAAGGCTAAAGGAGATCGGCATCCGGAAGGTGATGGGCGCCAGCGTGGGCAACCTGATGTACCTGTTGAGCCGCGGTTTCCTGTTTCTCCTCTCAGTATCAGCGTTCATTGCCCTGCCCGCCACTTATTTCTTCTTCAAAACTGTTGTACTTCCCCATTTCCCCTATCATACTCCCGTACAATTCACCGAGCTGTTCGCCGGCCTGCTGGCGGTGCTGCTGATCGCGTTCATGATGATCGGGTCCCAGACGCTGAAGGCGGCAAGTAGCAACCCCGTGGCGGTATTGCGGAGTGAATAGGCAGGCAGGCCCTGCTTTGCCATTCCTTCACTGCCAGCCATAGCCGCCGGTAACAAGCCGATAAGAAGCCGACTAGAAGGCGACTAGACCGCCTTTTATGCCGATAAGCAGGCAGCTGGCCCCCAGCAAAAAACGGCAAACACAATGCCCCCCTAATTGCGGCCATTTTTCATGCAATACCCGCGACGAAAAGCGGCAAAAACCGGCAAAAAGCGGCAAAATCGGCAATTTGGTTTTGCCCGCCCTCCAACGGCGGCTACATTTGAATGGTAATGACGCGCGTCACATTTTTCCATTTTTAAAAGCAATTATTATGGCTAAAAAAAAGCAACGGGGCATCCTGCAATTGACGGGCCCCACCCAAAACATGATCATTTACCGGAAAAGGAACGGTGAATTTGGTTTCCGGAAGAAAGGCGGGGTTACGGCGGAAAGGATGGCCACTGACCCGAACTATGAGGCCGCCCGGCTGAACGCCAAAGACTTCGGCCAAGCCTGCAAGGCAGCCGTGCTGATCAAACGGGCTTTTGCCGCCATGGTGCCGCGGCAGGCCAACAGCAACCTTTTCCAGCGGCTGACCGGGCTTTGCAAAGCGGTCATCAAGTCAGACCTGGCGCATAAACGGGGCAGCCGCCGCCTGCCGGATGGCGATACCCGGCTTTTTCACGATTTCGAATTTACGCCGGCGGGGAGCTTCAGCAACACCATGCCTGTGCCGTTCCTGCACCGGGTTGACAGGGCGGCGGGTACCGTTAGCCTGGAATGGCCGGCGTACATCCCCGGGGAGGTGGTCCTTGCGCCCGAAAAGGCCACGCACTACAGGCTGAAGCTGGGCGCCGCGGTGTTGCACTTCGAGAACGGCAAGCATACCGTCTCATTCACCCGGTCCGCGGATATGCCGCTGAACGTAACGCCCGCAGTACCGCAAACATTGTCCGTGAAAATACCGGTCAATACGGCTGACCCTGTGTTTGTGGCCCTGGCCATCGAGTTCATGGAGGAGGAAGGACATGTGCGCTACCCCATCCGTGACAGCAGGTTCTGCCTTATGAAACTGGCGGCGGTGGATGTTGCGGGGGCATAAAGTGATACCCATCTTCCGTTAACAAAAACCCTTCATCCGTTAATTCACTTCCCCTTCAGGCTATTAACATGCCTAGCTTGCACCCATTCAATCACCCCGCAACCCCTTAATTATGAAAAATGCGTTTGTGATGCTTACCGCTGCTTTCCTGATTGCCCTGGGCGCCTGTAAAAAAGAAGGCCCCGCCGGCCCCGCAGGTAAAGACGGCAACGCCAACATCACGGCAAAGAAGTTCACCACCATGGCCTCCACATGGAAATACCCCGGCCACTATGCCCTTGACTATGGCAATAACCAGGTGAAACTGCATTTCAGCAAATACATCACTGTAGAAGCCCCTGAGATCACGAAAGAAGTGATCGACAACGGGTTGGTGCTGGTATATATGATCCCGAAAGGCGTGCATAACTGGATGCCGCTGCCGCTTTCGTTCCAGGCCGTGTCTCCGTCTGACGTGGTACATAATTTCGCGTACGAATACCGCCAGGGAACGCTCACCATTCATTATTACTGGACGGCCAATACCACCGGCAAACAGGTGCCCGACGGGCTGGAAACCACGCTTATGCCCTTCTATAACTTCCGGTATGTGGTAGCATCTGGCGTCATGAGCGAGCAATTGAAATCTTCCGGTGTGGACCTGCAAGACCCAATTGCTGTGGAACGGGTTTTAAGCAGGCGCTGATCTGCGTGGCCTTTAACCAACCGGTTTTCTTTTCCCGAACAGGTATGCATATTTTTCGTCAAAAGCATAACCCAGCTCGTTGATCACTTTGAAGTGGAATTGGCCGGTGTCTTTTGTTCTGATGGCCTTAAACGCCCTGGCAATGGTATCCACATAGTAGGCCTGGTGCTTGTCTATGGCATAATACGTATGGTCGCATTCCCTATAGTATTCCCCGGAAAAGCATTCTTCCAGGAAATGAAAGCTGCCGGGATCAGCGCCATCCACCACCTTATCCCGAAAGTAAACGTGCTTTTTGTCTTTGGCTACATTGCCAACGTTCTCACCATGCAATACTTCAAAAGACCGGATATCCGCTTCGGGCATGGCGTGGAAATAGTTGAAATAAACCGTGCCGGCCGCAAACTGGTAGTAGTTGGACAATACCCGGTAATCGTCAAAACGGTGGGGCAACTTTTGGTCAAAGAGATAATCGTTCCCGTTAGACGTACTTTTGCCGCGTTCAAAATCAAGCACCTTAAAATAAACAGAGGCCGCATCGGGGAGTACGGCAAACGCATTCATGTAGCTTTCTATATACACCCGGTGCTTATCCCGGAAATAATGAAAAGTAGCACCGTTGCTTTCAATGATCTCAAAACTGGCAAAGTCAATAACCGGGTAAAATTTTCTGTATACCTCCCTGTCAAAATGGAGTATGAATTTATTGTCGATAATGAAGAATCCGTGGTCTAACGCTTTTTTGCTCATGTGCCAATGATTGTATTCAAACTGCCAGCAGCTTTGCTTTCTGCGCTGCAAATTCCGCTTCCGTCAATACACCCGCATCCAACAGTTCCTTCAGGTCCAGGAGGGCTTTCTTGATATCAGGGATAGCCGTTTGCTGCGGTTTGGCGGCCGCACCCAGCAACAGGGCGGCAATTTCATTCAGGCCTTTGATGTTAGCGTAATCGATCACTTTCTGCTCTTTCGCATTTACGACCGTAACGTCCGCACCCTGTTCCAGCAGGTACTTTACTACATCCTTCTTGCCGGCGGACGTGGCATAGTGCAAAGCGGTATTACCGGATTCGTCCTGTATATTGATATTTCCGCCCCGTTCCAGCAGCAGCTTCACCATGCTCAGGTGCCCGTTCTTTGCGGCCACGTGCAGCAGGCTTTCGCCGCCGTAGCTGTAGCTGTGATGAAAGCTGAAACTGGCTTCCATGGAAAGATTGTTGGCGGTCTCTACCCAGCTGAGATAGCTGTTCATGCTGTCTGTATTACCGGATACGGGCTGACTGAAATCTACGTTCACCCCATTATCCAGGAACAGGGCCACCACCTCTTTCTGGTTTTTGGCACAGGCATGCCAGATGGGAGACAACCCTTCTTTGGAAGTGACCAGTACATCGGCGCCCTGCTGCACCAGCAGGCTGGTGAGCGCGCGGTTGGCATCATAACAGGCTATCAGCAGGGCGGATTCGCCGGCATGGTTGACGTGGTTGACGCTGGCGCCGTTTTCCAGCAGGAAGGAGACCATGGGCTGATTCCGGGTACGCACTGCTATCAGCAGCGGGGTGTTACCGGCTTTGTTTGTGGCGTTCACGCTGGCGCCCTGGCCAGCCAGCAGCGCTGCCGCCTCTTTGAAACGGGCGGCCACGGCTATCATCAGGGGCGTTTCGGCTTCGTTATTTTCCAGGTTGGCATCCATGCCCAGCTCCAGCAGTTTGGCAACAACTTCGGTTTGCCCGGTACGGGCGGCCAGGTGCAGCAGGCTGTTGCCCTGGTAGTCGTTGATATTGGTACGCGCACCTTTCTCCAGGAGATAGATGGCGGTTTGTTTCTGCTTTTGCAGGCAGGCAAAATAAAGGGGCGTTTCGCCGTTATGATCTTCATAATCGATATCAGCACCGGCTTCTATCAGCAATTTCACAAGATCAAGATAGCCGCGGTGGGCGGCATAGTGAATGGCGGTACGGCCTTTTTCGTCTGTATAAGCTACCTCCACCTCTTTATTGGCAAGCAGTATTTCAGCAATTTTCCGTTTGCCGCTTTCGCAGGCAATGATAAAAGACATGGACATGGCTTAGGCTTTATGTTTGAGCAATAGTTCAACTGTTTTGGCTTTCAGGTTGTCCTGCACGGCCAGCATCAGGGGTGTCTGGTCCTGGTCGTTGGTGGCATTGGGGTCCGCACCGGCCGCAATGAGGAGTTTTACCTTTCGATACAATTGCCGGGCGGCTTCCTGCTCGTAGTTCACATTGTACGCGCATACATGATGCAGCAGGGTGTTGCCTTCATCGTCCCGGCGGTGTACGTCGGCAGCGCCGGCGGAAAGTGCGGCATTCAGCAGGCCGGACGGTTTTTCGCAGATCCAGTCGAGCGCGGATTTGGCCTTCCCGTAGTGAGGAGCGGTCTGGTACAGGTCCGCGCCATCGTTCAGCAGGGCGGTCAGGAGCCCGGCTTCCTGCTCATTTCCGCTGCGCCGCATGCGCACAGCGCCAAGCAGCAGGGTCTCCCCGTCTTTAGTGGCCTGCTCAAAGTCTGGCGGGGCAAAAGCAGTGAGGGACCTATAAGTATCCGCGTCGCACACCTGGTGCACCACGGCGCCGTAAAGCGGCGTTTCACCTTTGGCGTCTGGTTGGTTCAGATCTGCGCCTTTCTCTAATAATAACTGGATGTACCGTTTTTTATTTTTGTTGATGGCCAGGTGGAGGGGCGTTTCGCCCACAACGTTCCCTTCGTTCACGTCCATACCTTCGTTCAGCAGGTAAGCGATATACTCCAGGCCCCTCTCCTCTTTGATGCTAAATTCCTGTACTACTTTATAGAGATGGTTAGCTTCGGCGTTGTTCTTACGGTGGAGGTCGCAGCCGGCATCCACCAAAATACGGATGGCGCTGATAGGCGCTTGCAGGGAAAAAGCGATATCCAGCAGGGTTTTGTCTTGCACGGCATCCCCAACATTATCCAGTTTGGAAAGAAAATCCCGCAGGAACTGCAGGCGTTCTTCTTCTTCATTGACCCACCGCAGCAGCACTTCAAATACACCGTCTTCCAGTTTGCCGTATTCGTAGATGTCAGTCTCGATGAACCCGCCGTTGACCAGGTGCAGCAGCAATGGATAGGCTTTGGCCTGCAGGAGGTTGCCAAACAGCTGGCGTATCTCATAATCGGGCAGGTTGCCGGGTAATTGCTCGCCCTGGCCAGCAAGGGTGGCGGCCAGATCCAGGTTGCGGGTCTTTAATGCATTCAATAAAGCGGTCATTGTTTTTACATGGTTTACCGGGTTATACGATGATTTAACTAAGATAGGATATTTTAAGTTTATCTCTGGCGGAGGGGGTTAATGCGGCCGGGGGCTTATTGTATTTGTAATATTCCGTCAATGATTGAAAGGTCTCTCCAAAATTTCTGGTCGTAATTTTCTCCATTTGCCCGTTCAGATAATAGAACTTTGCCTCGCCACCTTCTGTTGTTGTATTGCATTTCCTTAAATTACGTGATGAAACAAAAGTGATTACTTTTATACTATGTAAAAAATTTATAACCAATAATATACAGAACGGCTCAATTTTATTTGAAGATTCCGACCGTTTTAAAAAGCTCAAACGTCAAAAGACTATTGTTAACATAAAATAATAGTAAAATGACAAATCTAAAAGACAAAGTAGCTGTGGTATTTGCCGCATCAGGAGAAATTGCAGGGGCTGTTGCTCGCTCGCTTTCGGAACATGGAACAAAACTGTACATCACTGCACGGAATATTGATGCGGTAAAATCATTGGCGAAAGAACTTAATAAAAGTAGTGGTAATGTTGAAGCTGCCCCAGTAGATGCCTTGAATGAGACAGAGATTGACAACTTCCTAAAAAAAGTAATAGCTGACAATGGCAAATTGGATATCGTGTTCAATGGCATCGGCGCTAATTATGGGGAGATGGGTGGCCGTCCACCAACAACCGAAGCAACTTTTGAACAGTTTATGGCACCGATAGAAAAGATTTGCGGTTCACAGTTTCTTACTTCGAGAGTGGCTGCAAAGTATATGATAGCAACACAAACAGAAGGAACTATTCTGCTTTTAACGGCAGCATTATCTCGCTCAAAACTTCCTAATGTGGCAGGCATTACGGCTGCCAGTGCAGCTATAGAAGGGCTGACGAGGGTAATGGCAGCCGAATGGGGTGCAAATGGAATAAAAGTCATCGGTATTTGCCCGGGAGCATTAATGGAAACCAAAAGAATTACAGGCTTTATTAATGATGTTGTAGAAAAATACGGCATACCAAAGGAACAGATCATTGCTCAGTACAAGGCTTTTGACATTTTGAAAACAAGCCCTACATTAAGGCAAGTTGGCGAAACTGCTGCGTTTCTTGCATCTGAAAATGGAATTATATTCAATAGTCACATTGTTGATGTGGATTGTGGGAAAGTGAATATATTGTAATGCATTATTGGGTGCAATCTTCTTACAAAGATTGCACCACATTTTATTTGATTATGAATCGAATGGAAAAAGAAGACATACTTAAATCGGCTCTGTCAGGCGACATTAACGCATTCCAAGCGTTGTTTGCTGAATTTCAAAATCAGTTAAAATCATACCTCTATCGGCTGCTTACAGACCGGGACGATGTAGAAGATTTAACTCATGACACCTTTATAAAAGCATTTACTAAAATATCAACATTCAATCAGGAGTCTTCCCTCAAAACCTGGGTGTTTAAAATAGCTACTAATCTTGCCTACGATCATTTACGAAAGAAAAAAAGGTGGCTTCCAGATGCTCAAGACCGTGCAGCAGATCTGGCAATAGGCTCTGAAGAAATCCGGCAGGTATTTTGGATGGTTCATGACACATCGCCAGCCGGCGCTTATGAGATGAGAGAGCATATTGACTATTGTTTTACTTGCATCTCGAAAACACTGCCGATTGAAAACCAAGTCACATTGATACTGAAAAATATGTATGATTTTCAGGTAAAGGAGATTTGCCTTATTCTTGAGAAAACAGAAGGTGTGGTAAAGCATTTACTGAATGATGCAAGAAGTACTATGACAGATATTTTTGAGCATAGATGCGCGCTAATCAACCAGCAGGGAGTTTGTCATCAATGCAGTCATATCAACGAAATTTTCAACCCTAAGCAAAATCAACAGGTAGAGTTAATGAAGTTGGAACTGGTAAAAGCATCAAAAAAATATAATCGGGAACAGCTTTTTGAGTTGAGAGAACTTTTAGTAAAATCTATTGACCCGCTGCACGCTTCGGGTACTGATTTTCACGAAGAAATAATGAGATGCCTTAGAACGGCAATTGGCGAAATTGATGATTTCTTTGACCGTGGTAAGGATGAAGTTAATTGAGTGCTTTTTTATATGGCAAAGCGTGGAACCAACAGCTTGAAACTATGAGTGAGTTTTATAAGATGGCAAAAAAAGGATGAGTTATTTTATTTGGCAACGGAGCATGCAAAACGAATCCCATTCATGGTGCCGATCTTGCCAGGGTTTGTGTAAATACAATACAAACAGAGGACAAAGAAGTTTTTACTGGCGGGCCACAAATCCTAACATACAATCAAATTGCTGCAATCGGCTTCTCGGTAGCCGGGAAAAATAAAAGAATAACATATATTCCCAATTGGTCCATAAAACTTACTGTTTCTATTAAGAAGGAATGTAATCTGAATTGATTTAGGAAAGTTTATAGCGTAAATTATAGAGTAAAAACAAAAAACCCGCGCTGTGCGCAGGTTTTAAAGTTGCTTGTGATCCCGCTGGGATCTTTAAAATTCCAGCAAAATACACTTCGGTATTGAGTTTGAATATTCTCACACTTGGCAGGTACCCGAATAGGTACCCGAAGCCTGTGGTCTAATTTGAACAAATTTATGCAAAGAACACTTTATTCTTCTGTACAAATTTAAACAAATTATTGATTATCAGCAAAGTAAACTTGTATGGCTATCCGCATTGCGGCTCTGTGATGCTCCATATCTACGAAACGCTGTCCATCCACAACCACAATTCCTTCCGGTTAGATTATATACACTTCGAGTACGACATGAAGAAGGTAGTATTTAAGCATTTGCTTAAATACTAAGAATTTACTTAAATTTGGAGAATGGAAGGAAATACCTGCATTCGCCGGTTCGCTGACCAGGCACAAATCATGGCATGCAAAGGCAGGTTGATAGCCGCACAGAAGGCTTTCACCAGCTTATCAGCTGTGTTGTCGCTCACTGGTAATGAAGTTCGGCTGAAGATCCTGTACCTACTGGAAGAGGAAAAAGAACTTTGTCCCTGCGATCTTTCCGACATTTTGGAGATGACTATTCCGGCCATATCCCAGCACTTAAAGAAACTTAAGGATGGTGGTATCGTTCAGACGCGAAAAGAAGGCCTGACGGTTTATTACTCGCTGGTGAAAGAATTTTTACCAACTATAAAACCGTTTTTTACGCATATCAATTCGGAAACCCTTAAAATGGTAGAGCCATGAAAAAGGCCAGATCATCGGGCGCGGCAATCGGCACAGGCTTGCTGACCGCCATCGCCGCATCGCTCTGTTGTATTACTCCCATTATCGCCATGATCGCAGGCAGTAGCAGCCTGCTGGCCAGTTTTTCCTGGTTGGAGCCCTTACGGCCTTACCTCATTGGCATTTCGGCGATGGTATTGCTATTCGCCTGGTACCAACAACTTAAACCAGCGAAACCATCGAACACAGATTGCCATTGCGAACCGGCAAAAAGGCCTTCGTTTCTAAAATCAACAAAATTCCTGGGGATCATCACGCTTTTTTCCGTGTTAATGATGACTTTCCCGCTATACGCCAGCGTCTTTTACCCGAAAAGCAAAGGACAGGATTCGGAGCATCAGGCCCCTGATAATAAGCTGCAAGCAAAATTTACAATACAGGGCATGACCTGCGCAAGCTGTGAAGCCCATGTGAACAATGAAATCTCCAAAGTACCGGGAGTGCTGTCGTATACCACTTCTTTCACGGGCAGGAGCAGTGTTGTGGCTTTCGACTCTTCAATAACGAATAAGGAAGCCATTGCAGCGGCGATCGCGAAAACAGGCTATAAAGTTCGCGGATCGGAAGTTATTGACAGCACAGACGCCGAAGGAGATAAGCCTTGTTGCGAAACAAATACAAACTAGTTTGAATAAAGACTTCAAGTAAGGAAAAACAATCCAAATGCAAGAAAATATCGTTTTGAAATCAACTATTACCTGCCCACATTGCGGGTTTCAAAAAGAAGAAACCATGCCGGTAGATGCTTGCCAATACTTTTACACCTGCACGAGCTGCAATATCAGACTGAAGCCGAAACTGGGAGATTGTTGTGTGTATTGCAGCTACGGCACAGTGAAGTGTCCGCCAATTCAAATGAATAAATCATGTTGCTCATGAGACATTTTTCTCCTTTCGTTAAGCACCTATTACATCATTAAATATTTTCGTAATTTTACCCGATGAAATGGTTCTGGCTCCTTTTCGCCGCATACGTCCTCACCTTATCCGCAGTTCCCTGCTGTGGCGATGACGCATGTTGTGAGAACGAGACTGAGTTGGTTTCTGCCCAGGAATGTGGAAATCATAACGATCACGAAAAGCATGGGAAACCCGAACTCCCCTGTTCGCCCTTCTTTTCCTGCAATACCTGCCACGGTGTGGTAGTAACCGCAAATAAGGTCATTCTAACCGCCTGGACAATCTCGACAACGCACGTATTCTTTTCTCCGGATAGTTCCGTTCTTTCCACCTACCAGCCTGCCGTCTGGCATCCCCCCAAAGCCTGATTTTACATATAAACCATTGGCATCGCCTCAAACAATGGCGAATTGAACTGTTATTTCACTCTATAAAGTATTATGAAGAGATTTATATTTACCGGCCTACTGGCCTGTATCGGCTATATATGCAATGCCCAAAACGTACTTATTACTCGCATTCTTGAAGCTGACAGCAAGGAACCTCTGCATGGCGCAACGGTTTCCCTGCCGGGAACGTCTATTGGCGCTAAAACCGGTGAAGACGGCATTGCCATTCTACGGAACATTCCTAACGGCCGGCAGGCAGTTGCGTTTAGTTTCGTTGGCTTTGAAACTATAATCGATACCCTTGTGTTTCCGCGTGGCACAGATACGCTGACTATCATGCTCGAAGAGGAATCCGAAGAAATCGAGGAAGTGGTAATCACCTCTACACGCAGCACCCGCACCATTCAGAACATCCCAACCCGCGTGGAGTTTATCGCTGGGGAAGAACTGGAGGAAAAGGGAAATATGAAGCCGGGCGATATACGCATGATGCTTAACGAAAGCACCGGCATCCAGACGCAGCAGGTTTCCGCCACTTCTGCCAATTCCAGTATCCGCATTCAGGGGCTGGATGGGCGATACACCCAAATACTGAAAGACGGCTTCCCATTGTATGCCGGATTCTCAGGTGGCCTGGGGCTCTTGCAAACACCGCCGCTCGACCTCAAGCAGGTGGAGGTGATTAAAGGCTCAGCCTCCACGCTCTACGGCGGAGGTGCCATCGCAGGCTTGGTTAACCTCATTTCCAGAACGCCAACGGAGGAACGGGATCTCCGATTCCTCGTAAACGGTACAACCGCCGGTGGATTGGACGTGAGTGGCTTTTACGGCCAGAAGTTCGAGAAAGTGGGTTTGACCGTGTTCGCCTCCCGCAACAGTAACCGCCCTTATGATCCTTCCAACACGGGTTTTACTGCGATCCCAAAGTTTGAACGTTATAACATCAACCCGAAACTATTCCTGTACTTCAACCCGCGCACGCGCCTGAACTTCGGGGTGAACGCCACGCTGGAAGATCGTACTGGCGGGGATATCCAGTATATCAAAGGCCGGGGCGACGCTACACACTCCTATTTTGAGAAGAACAAAACCCAGCGGTACAGCACCCAACTGGCTTTTGACCACGATTTCAGCGAAAACAGCAGCCTGACGGTGAAAAATTCCGTCAACAACTTTAAACGAAAACTGAGCATTCCGGGTTATGTATTCGACGGTACGCAGTGGTCCTCCTACACAGAAGCCGCCTACAGTTTGCGTAAAGATCGGTCGGAATGGGTCGGAGGTGTCAACCTATATACTGATAATTTCAAGGAAGCGAAGACCGATACCATCCCACTGCGGAATTACGATCAAAACACCATCGGCGCCTTCGTGCAGAACACCTGGAAGGCCAGCGAGGTCGTTCATGTGGAAACTGGACTACGTGGCGACTACGTGATCGACTATGGCTTTGTGTTGCTGCCGCGTGCCTCTGTGCTGTTCAAGTTCTCGCCGAAATTCTCGTCCCGGATCGGCGGTGGGCTGGGCTATAAAACGCCTACCATCTTTACCGAAGAAACGGAACGACTGCAATACCATTCCGTTCTGCCCATCAATTCGGACGATAACAAGCTAGAACGGTCCTACGGTGCCAATTTCGACCTGAATTACCGTACAGGCTTTGCAGACGGCAAAGTAAGCCTCAGCGTGAACCAACTGTTCTTTTACACCCGTATCAACGACCCACTGCTGCTGACCAATGCCCCCGGCAATCTTTACCGGCTTGTCAATGCAGAAGGCCATATCGATACAAAGGGATGGGAAACCAACGTAAAGGTGAGCTACGGCGATCTTAAACTGTTCATTGGCTACACATTTACCGATGCGCGGATCAATGAAAACGGCACCAAACGGGAAAACTACCTCACTTCCCGCCACCGGCTCAACAACGTGCTGATGTATGAGATCGAAGAAAAATGGAAGTTCGGGCTGGAAGGCTACTATTACAGCAAACAGCAGCTCAGCGATGGCAGCACCGGCAAACCATACTGGATCTGCGGTTTCATGGCAGAGAAGATTTGGGAAAAATTCTCCCTGTTCGTGAACTTCGAGAACTTCCTCGATACCCGGCAAACAAGGTTTGATACAATTTACAGGGGCACCGTCTCGAATCCCGTTTTCCGGGATATCTACGCACCGCTGGATGGCTTCGTCGTAAACGGCGGACTGAAGCTACGCCTGTAAAATCTTATGTTTTAACTCCGGCGGCGTTCGTGTAAATACGGACGCCGCTTATATAAAGCCCTCATATGGAAAAAATCAAGATCGACCTGGATTTGGTTTTGCCGGAAGTGCCGGATGAAAGGGATGCCTGCGTGCAGCGCGTCATCGCGGCCATGCAGCAACATAAAGGCATTGAAAAGGCGCACGTCGTTCCCGCGGATGGCCAGAATGGCGCCAGGCTTTGCTTTCATTTCGATCCCGACGAAATATCGCTGGAGCAAATCCAACATTTTGCCCAGGAAGCAGGCGCGTCGATTTCCCGGAAGTACGGTCACCTGATGATCGAAGTCGAGGCCATCCGTGAAATGATCGAAGCGTCGGCCGTGGAAGGCCAACTGAAGAAAGTGCACGGCATTGTAGATACTTCCGTATCCGCCACCGGTAACATTCGCATCGAATTTGACCAGACAGCGACCGACAAGGATATCATCTTGAAAGAGATCGAACGGCAAGGTGTGAAAATAAAGGGCGCTACTTCCACGATACACACCCATGAGCAGGTTGTGGCCACCGAGGAAGATGATGCTGAAGTAGAACACGGCCACTCACATGCACCGGCGAGCTCATCTCCCTGGCGGGAATACCTGCCCGCCATCATCAGCTTCGTGATGCTCATGGTTGGCCTCGCAGCCGACAATTTAATCCAGCCGTCTTTCTTCACCGGCTGGGTACGGTTGGTATGGTATGGTATCGCATATTTACCAGTAGGTTGGCCTGTGGCTATGCACGGTATCCGGCTGCTTTTAAAAGGTGATGTATTCACTGAATTCGTTTTGATGACGATCGCCACGCTGGGCGCCTTCTATATCGGGGAATATCCGGAAGGCGTGGCCGTTATGCTGTTTTACACTGTAGGAGAACTCTTCCAGGGAGCAGCTGTCAGCCGTGCGAAGCGCAGCATAAAGGCGTTGCTGGATATTCGCCCTGATACCGCCACGGTGCTCGTCAACGGCAATGCCAAGGAAGTGCGGCCCATGGCGGTAAAAGTGGGCGAAACCATTCAGGTTAAAGTAGGTGAAAAAGTGCCGCTGGATGGTGTTATCCTCAATGATGGCAGCAGCTTCAATACCGCGGCGCTGACGGGCGAAAGCAAACCCTCCACTTTCCGCAAGGGTGAAACCGTGCTGGCCGGTATGATTAACCAGGAGAAGGTGGTGGAGCTGCAAGTAACCAAACTGTTCAATGATAGTTCCCTCGCGCGCATCCTGACGATGGTGCAGGAAGCTACCACACGAAAAGCGAAGACGGAACAATTCATCCGAAAGTTCGCACGGGTGTACACGCCCATCGTCGTTTTCCTCGCCATCGGTATCATGCTATTGCCGTACTTCTTCGTCGATAATTACGTATTTAACGATTGGCTGTATCGCGCGCTCATCTTCCTGGTGATCTCGTGCCCCTGCGCACTGGTGATCTCCATTCCGCTCGGTTACTTCGGAGGCATTGGTGCCGCATCCCGCAAAGGTATCCTGTTCAAAGGCTCCAATTATCTCGATCTTATTACCAAAGTGAACCGTGTGGTGATGGATAAGACCGGCACGCTGACCAAAGGCGTTTTCAAGGTGCAGGAAGTCCGCAGCTTCGAACTGCCGGAAGAAGCCTGGCTGCCGATGGCCGCTGCGCTGGAAAGCAAATCAACTCACCCCATCGCCGCCGCAGTCGTAGCACACGTGGGAAAATCTGTAGATGGCCTGGCCGTCGATTCGCTGGAGGAAATCAGCGGGCACGGCCTGAAAGGCACGGTTAACGGGAAGGTGGTGGCTGCCGGCAACGGCAAGCTGATGCAGAGATTGGGCATAATCGTTCCGCAGGATGCGGACGCGATCACCGACACCATTGTAATGGTGGGGGTAGACGGTAAATTCGCCGGATATATCACCATTTCCGACGAACTGAAAGAAGATGCACAGGAAGCCGTGCAGGCATTGCATGCAATGAATATCAAGACAACGATGCTCAGCGGTGACAAGCAGGCCGTTGTAGATAAAGTAGCCGCCATTCTAAAAATCGACCGTGCATTCGGTAACCTCTTGCCGGAAAATAAGGTGGAGAAAGTGGAGCAGATAAAGAAAGAACCCGGTGCTGTTGTTGCCTTCATCGGAGACGGTATCAATGACGCCCCGGTGCTCGCGCTCAGCGACGTGGGTATCGCTATGGGCGGACTGGGCAGCGATGCCGCAATCGAAACGGCGGATGTGGTGATCCAGACAGACCAGCCATCCCGTATACCTGTTGCTATTAAGATCGGCCGAGCTACGAATCGGGTGGTCTGGCAGAATATCGCCCTGGCGTTTGGGGTGAAGGCCATCGTGCTGATTCTCGGCGCCGGTGGACTGGCGACCATGTGGGAGGCAGTTTTCGCAGATGTAGGTGTAGCGTTACTGGCAATCCTTAACGCTGTTCGTATTCAGAAAATGAATTTTTGATAATGGAATCATTGCAGGTTTCCTTGTAGATTTTCATTGTAGTTCCGCTCGAAATTCCGCCCCTCCAGCCTAAAGAAAAACTTTAACCTCGCACCACGCCCGATACGCAATTCTATTTCTGCTACATCCAAGCGTGGTGCGCCGGTTTCCTATTGCAGAAACCGGAGAAATTTGCTTACGATGGATTATTACCCATCGACTGCCCAATATTTACACCCTAAATTGTGAAAATTTTGGGTGATGGCTACAATACTTGAAACAGTTGGCAGAAATATGTGCAGGATTCGGGCTTTACAAAGGATATCCGCCATAACTTTTGCCCAATCCGCAAAAATTTCAACGGAGAAATTAGAAGAAATCGAAGAAGGAAAAGTTAACATTACTATTGTTAACCTACAAGAATTTGCAGATTTATTGCACGTAACCATTTTTGAACTGCTGGTACCTACTTCCAACGAAATACAGCCGCATATTTTAAACTAAAAAAAGCTAGTCCCGAAAAACTAGCTTTTAAACACCCGCCCGCACGGAAAATTCGCGGCAAGCGGGAGAAAAATATGAAATAATAAAAACCAAATAAATCGAAAACAAAAATTTAAAAACTTTCTCCCCCAAACGGGGCGGCACTGCGGTGGCCGATTATCATGCGTTTACGAAAAAAAACTTTACCGCCTCCGTAAATTTCGGATTTACGTGCTTGATAAAATTTATCCATGTTATAATGCAGCTAACATTCAAAATGCCAACTTTACCAGCAAAAAGCCTCTCGGCGAACCTTGTGGGGTTGTCCTTCAATTCCGGCTCATGCTGAATACGCCTTACTATTTTTGCCCATAGTTCTTCCATTTCGTCAGCTGCTACTCCTTCAATATCTGGCTGTTTACTGCTGCGTTCATCTCTCATGGATAGCGCCATATTTTCGAGGTACTGTAATAGTCCCGGAATATGCTGAGGAAACCAACAATGCAGGTAGTAACCGATATCGACGTTATCTAGTTCTTCAAATGATTTCATAACAAATAATTTGAATTAAAGAATATTTATCAAATCGAGATCAGTTGGCATGCAGCGCCAAAGCACCGTTTACCACATAGCTGTCGCATATTTCAAATGCTTTCTGAGTGCGCTGCTGTGCCGTACCACCGTAGAAGATATTCTTCATTTTAGATTCGGGGGATCTATATGAACGCACATTTTGAAAATACCCCGATACCGCGTTGTAAGCGCCATACACGGTCCCCCGCGTAGCCTGCGTTTGCTGGCTCTCTGCCGTCATTGCATACTCTAGCACCTTTTCACAGGTATTCTTGAAAACGGTGGGCCATTCCTCATACTGATTAGCGTGTACCATTTCCAGCACTTCCTTACTAGGAGCCATTGCCAGCTCTATGAGCCGCTTCACCTCCGGATCGGTTATTTGTACTTTCGACCAGAAGCGGAAGCGGTCCTCTGTAACCTGGGAGAGATTCGATGTAATACCTAAGAGCTCATGCGCGTTATCCAGCCGCTGCTTTGCATTAGCGGTATGCCGGAAGGTGATATGGTTCTTCAGGTTCCGGAGGGCCGAGTTCAGTGTATTCTGGCAAACGACCCGCACAGGTGTAAAGGCGGCGGTAATGCCGGAACTGCCATCATGGGAAGTTGTAAGCAGCAGGTACTTTTCCAGCAGGTCGTCACCAACCACATGAATATAGTCGGGCAGCTTTGCCGTAATAAAGATCCGCTCACCGTTGCCAAGCGCACCAGCCGTTTCATATTTGATGCCGTTGCCAGCTCCTACAAGATTATCAAAGAACGCAAATGCTTCTACATTCTGCATCACGTGGTAATCCGACCCGACTACTCCGAGCACCTGATCGGTATCGGTTCGCACTGTGGCGTAATAGTTTGGAACATCAACTTCAGCAATGAGCACATCTAATTCAGGATCGCCGTAAAAATTGCTGGAATCATACGTGAGCAGCGGCCGCCGCTCCACCGTAAAATTCAGCCCAGCATATTCCATGGCATCAGCGCTGGTAGGATATTCATCCACAACCTTCCCAAGCTGATGCCATGCTTTTTGCTTGTAGGAGAAGAAGCTGTGCTGACCTGTTACTTCATTTTTATGGATATTATGCATTGTTGTAAGATTTGGTTAAAAACAGGAAGGCCTCCCCATTTTCAGGGAAGGCCTTCTTAGCAGGAAGTTACGCGGCATTGGTTGGAAGAATGATGGTTTTCTCTATAGCTTCCTTCCGCGCATAGCACCATTGGATGCCATACTCCAGCATCGATACAATAAAATTTACATTTTTGATTGTCCAGCTCATCCCTTTATCGTCTCTTACGGTGAATGAGCAGCCGTTGTATTCTCCTTCTTTTTGCTCCTGATCGATTTGGAATGTTTCCAGCGTATCGATTGTTTCCACCATTACATCCCGCTGTTTAACTTTACGTGCAAGTTCGTCCACAACGCGCAACGTTTTTTGAAGTTGGGTAACGGGTTCCGGCTTACCTGGCAACGTGGCTGTTCCCGGCGTTTCCACCTTCACAATAGAGAGCTTAGCACGTTCTGCCGCTTCCCGTTTAACAGAATTCGCAATAGGCTTGCTGGGAGCGGATTTCTTTTGGGTTACAGGAGCCTTTTTTACGGAAGTTTTGTTCGTTTTCATTGTGTTTAGATTTTTAGAGTTAGTGTTTTCGATATTTTTAGAATCCATTTCCTGCTTTTCAGTAGCAAAGGGATCTTCGGCTGAAAACGGCCATGGTGTACGTTTTTCCTTTTTTGTAGTTTTCATGATTGAAGGATTTTATTGTTTAAAATTTTAATTGGAAAAATGGATGTGTGAGAAAGAACCACCTTCGAAGAATCGAAAGTGGGTTTGATACAGTGAACAGTAGCTATGACTCCGGCGAGTGTAGCTACTAGAAGGAGCCGCCGGCGAAGACACGCCAGTGGGTTAGTCAACCCTTGTTTATCCCATATTTCACATTTTTTGATATTTACTTTACTTACTGTTTTCATAATCTTATTTTTTAGTGCGTTTCCGCGTTGAACAATCCGAAAAGAATAGAGGCAAAAAGAAAGGCCATGTATAGACGCGCCGCGTGGACATTACCAAACCCTGGGGCTATAAATGAGAGCGGGCCATGATAAAAGGCCAGGCAGTCGCTTCACTGCATGGCCTTTTATCATGGCCCACCGCCGAGCCCTGTGTTTATGGCCCTCCGGGGTTTGGAAATTCCAAGCGGGGCGGCTACTTTAGCCGTTCTTTTTGCCTCTATTCTTTTTGGAATGTTCCCGTTGTTTTTCCCTTCCGCTTTACCTTAACCGTTTCTTTGTCCCTTGCTCTTCCCATTATTTACCGATTGCTGCACGTCTTCAACTACCTTCAAAGTATTAGCTGCGGCTGAATTGGCTCTTCTTTTAGTAGTCGATGAGAGGTCTATTTTTCGCCCAGCAAGGTCGGTAATGGTAAGTCCGCCATGAGCAGGATTTGCCTGGATTCTAGCCTTTACTTTCTCCTTGTTTATCAACAGCTCTACAATACGGGGATGGCCGGATCGTAGCCCGGCTTTCAGCCTTTCCATTTGTGCAGGTGTTAAACTAGTAAGGGGAACACGGTTCAGTGATTTATCTAAATCGAAAACGGTACTGGTTAGAGCTGTTCTACCAGGTGGATTTACGCCGGTGCGATCCAGCGCAATCCAATACTCATTTCCAGTATCAATGCGGGATACATGCCCGCCATTTACCAAAACTGCCGCTTCCTCGGCAGTCACCAACGACTGGCAAGCCTCTGCATCTAAATTTTGCCGAAATACCTGCTGAAACTGTTCCTGACTGGTGTTGCCCGTACCTAACGCTGAGGCAGTAAATGAACTGAACTGGTAGTAGTTGCTGTTAGGAAGGCGCTCAAAATGAAGTACAAATTCGGTGTTGGAGCAGCGTGTGGGATCTGAGTACCGGAAATGAAAATGTGGCATCTCCTGGTTCATCATTTTTACCAGCACGGATTCCATCGGGATTTTAAAACCGGCATCGGTAAGAGACTTTACCGATGCATGTACATTCAAGGTCCGGAGCTCATGATTAACCGTAGAGCGCTGCCGGTTCTCCAGTTGGCGAAACGCTTCCCGCCGCTGTAGTAAAAAATTTCGCAGAAATATGCTTGCTGGATGATAAACAACTCTATTCCACCAGTTGGGGTGCTGCGCGGCGCGCATTCGGCGTATTTGGTGGCGAACATATCGTAGCGCCTGCCGTTCTGTATTTGAAATAATTGGGTAAGAAGCTGCAGCAATGCCTTCGTAGAACCGCTGTTTAAGCTCCAGGCCGGCTTTATCCATGGCCCAGCCACCGGGATTCAGGGCTATTGCCTGAGCCTCCTGGTAGGCATACAATGCAATTGCTTCGGAAACCCGATTTACCGGGCCAGTTTGAGCGAAGTTCATGGCACTTAATTTTAGAAAAGTGGCTTAGCCCTAAATAAGTGGCGGTTGCGCACTTCCAGGCGAATGCTACGCCCACCGTTCTTTTCATTGAATTCCAGTTGAAATTTTTTGCCATGAGGAATCGTAAACCGCTTTAAAACGAAGATGAAATCGGCAGTTGACAAACCGGGTATTGTTTTGAATCCTGTGGAGAGTTCCGGGGTAATTTCCTGTTGTTGAGCAGATGAACGGCGAACCAACCGCCCATCTGTGATGTACATACGGGAAAAATCAATCTGGTATGGAAGTTTGGCGGAATTGCGAATGCGAAAGTGAAAATAAAGGCGCGTGGAGTCGAAATGTATGGATTGTAGCCCCAACTTCAACTGCCTGCCTTTGGAAGAAAGCCGGAAGAACGGTCTGGCGGCTTCCACCTTGTTTAGCCGCAACTGGGTGTCCGGCGAGGATTCCTCCAGCTCGGGGAAAATAAGCGGCATCGGCTTACCGGCATGGTGGGCAGAAGGCTTTAGCAGGGAAAGGTCAAATGTACCACCGCCGGTTGGGCTATAAAGCACCTCAAAAGTATACAGTTTCCCATCCAGGGTGAAAACGTTGAGGTTCGTGGGCTCAAAATCCTTCTTGCCGGCCTTCACCTTCAGCACGTTGTTGAGCCCTTGCTGGCGGCTCACAATAATATCAGTGCGCCCCCGGTCGGCATCCTTAATGCCTGCCGGAAAGAGTAATACGGTTGTTTTATTATAACCGCATTTCAATGGATACGGAATTACTTCAGTTTGAGCAGGAAGCTCCACCACCTGCCCGGCAACCGCCAAAACAGAAAACGAAAAAAGCAGTGCGAGAATGGATTGTTTCATATCTATTGGTTTATTGGTTTAAAATCGACCGTTTACCAGCATTACCTTATGATTGGCCTTCAGCATGGCATACGGGGTTTTCGTTTTTTTGGAAATAAGACCCTTCGCAGCCTGTATGCCCGATGCAGCTGCCTGTGCGCCGATGCTTGGGTCCATGCTGTACAATTCGAGGTTCTGTACCACCTGGTTAAGGCCATCCCGGCTGGCATCGTGGGCATCAGCCCCTGGTGTAGATATCCCGGGAATGCCATCAATATCGAAAACGCTGAGTTTTATTGGTAGAACTGTATTGGCATATACAGCATGCTTTATATCCAGTTGCACGCGTTCCTTGGCCACTGTGGCAACTCCATACACCGAAGCATTCGCCGGTACACGCGCATTGTTCACGTACATATCCTGGGTGAGCCGCAGGCGTACAATGGAGCCGGTTTTTACACGTTGATCGGCATGTACCACCGCCGAGATAGTGCCGCTACCCGGTGTTTGATCGGCAGAGGTTTCTTCGGCAAGCCCATAGAACCCGTTACCCTCAACATTTTCATCCGGAACCACCGAAGCGGGTGCCACGGAGGATGCAAATAGTGCGGGCGTAGTATCCTGACCTTGCGATTTGTTCAATGTAGTGCTGCCTGGCTGCTTGATTTCCCGTATTTTATCCAGCATACCATCCAGCATTCGTAATTCTGCATCGTCTGTGGGGGATGTAGCCGCGGCATTCATAATTTCCTCCATACGGGAGAGTTCAGTCGTGCCCGCCGGTTGTCGTGAGTAAGTCTGCAAACGAGGCTCTGGCGTGGGCTCCGGTAAATCCTCCTGACGAGAAAGTGCCTCCCGTAACATAGCCATGGCCTTATTGCTCCGCTTCACGTTTCTATCTTCCACTGTACTGCCACGCAGCTCTGCTGGTGAAATGTCGCCCGGTTGGCCTACAGTACTAACAGTGGTAGCTGCTTCTACCGGAAACAATACGGAATCGCGTTTGGCTTCTTTCAGGCGCCGAATGCTATCCTGCCGCGCCTCCATATAGATATCGAGTTTGTTTTTATACCGGTCGTCCAGTTTAGGAGATGGCAATTCCGTATTGAATGCGCTTTTGCTGGATGGCTCCCCCTTGTTGGCAGTACCTGCAAGGAAAGTAAACAGGTAGTAGAAAGTCAACGTGAGCACGAAAGCCGCAAAGGGCAATAATCTCAGGTATTTTTTAATATCCAGCTTTGAAAGTGAAATCGAAGTCATGGTAATGCGTTTTTAAAATGAGTTGAATCTACCAGCGCAGGTGGAGGGTTGAAGATTGGTACTATTCGCTTTGGTGGCTGTTGGCGAATGAAGCCTTGGCTGCTGGCCGAAATACCAGCAATGGCAACATAGAGGAAGTATGCGCCTGCCGCAACGGTAAACATAAACAGCCAACAATGCTTTTGGGCGTAGGTAAGTCGTCGCTCAAGCTTTTCCAGCCGCTTTACTAAAGCAGCCACCCAGGGCTTTGGGCGAGAAATAATGCCGGCTGCGGCTTGCAAATCCAGCGCCTTCAATTTTAGCAGTTTCTTCATGGCGCAAGGTGTTGGAGGTCTTGGTTAGAAACGATTCGCCAATTGCCGATCAACATGCCCTGCGGGTTGTTGTTACTGATCCCGGCAGTTTCAGCGATGGTGCCTGTAGTGATGAGGGCGCGAATTACGGTGGATGTAGAACGCACAATCTTCAGTTTACCGTAGTACACAAAGCGGTTTGGCATGGTGTTCAAATCCACGGCGATACTATCTTCCGCTACAAACTGGCTGATGTTCCCTGATACGATGCCACTGTAGTACCCCGATTCCTGGAGATTATCATATACCGATTTGGCGGACGCGTCCGCCAGGTACAGCGCCCTGGTAACCGAATTGCGAATAGCTTCTTCATCCGGGGAAGCAGTGAAAAAATGCTGATGAAAATCCCGAACATGATCCTTCATCCTTATTTCCAGCACCAGCCTTTTGTTTGTACCCTCGGCAGCCAGCAGTTTTCCATTGGCTAGCACGTACACACGAGAGCGTTCCTCCTGTACGGAACGAAATGCCCAATGGGTCACCAGCGCAGCACCTACACCGTTCACAAAAAGGAAGAGGTACGAAAACACCCGGATATGCCGGAATGCGGTATCGATGTTCTTAAAATGCTGAAACATAGGTTCACGTTTACTTTCCGGAAATCTGTTTGTACTGGTGCCCACCGTCTTTGTTATAGCCTTCGGAGTTTGCGGCATCGGCCATCGGGAAATGTTGCTTATCGGGTCCGCTGGCATCCGCAGCAGCTGAACCCGCCGCAGAGGCGCCACTGCCACCAGCCGCGGCCGCAGAAGCACCGCCGGTTGCCCCGGCAGATGCAGCCATGCCTACGGCGGAATGAACTTTTGAGAGAAGGGCGTTTCCGCCGCTGGCGTGTACTATGTAATTGGCGATGGACGGAACGGTGAAATAGCCAACTATCCCAACGATGAGGAAAACGATGTATGCCACGCTGGTAAGGCTGTAAGTGAGGTTATTACCACCTGCGAGAACGGCTTCAATATCGTTTTTGATAAAATTCTCCTGGATGCGGGAAATCATTGCGCCGAATAAGTTGGCCACCGGAAGCCACATGTAAACATTGATGTACCGCGCCAACCAAACTGAGAGTGTATGCTGAAAGCCGTCGTACACGCTCAGGGCAAAAACGAACGGCCCCACAATGGCCAGAATTACAAGATGAAAAGTGCGCATGGCATCTACGCATAAGGCGGCCGCGTAGAACAGAATCTGGAGAATTTTGGAAACGATAAGCTGCACGTAGTAAAGCAGAGTGCCTTCTACCTTGCCCCACATCAGGCTCCAGAATCCGCGGGAGTTCTCTTCCCCCGCAGTTTCCTGGTTGAGGTACTTGTAATAATCCCTCATTTCCTCATCACCGGTGCCCGGACTGCCGGGAGGCACTTCCACTTTCCCTTGTGCCAGCAGCTCATATTCTACCTTCAGCAGTTCCTTCACTGCATTATCGCTATCCGTAACCAGTTCGTTAGTCGCATCTACAGTGGGTTGCAGTACGCCGTTTATTACGCCCAGCACCAATGGATAAATACCTATCAACACGGCAAGCACGAATGGGCGCAATAACGGGAAGAAGTCGATAGGCTCCGCCGCTGCCAAACTACGACCTGCACGTACTGCTATGTAGAATATGGCTCCAAATCCTGCAATGCCACGCGCAACGTCGGTTAGCCGGCCGCATAACGGAATCATATCCTCGTAAAGCCTGTCCAGAATAGCATGTAGCTTCTGTATATCCTCGTTTCCGCCGGATTGAGCAAAACATGCGATGGGCGCAGCCACCATGAGCAGCGCGAATAGTAATTTCTTTTTCAATGTTTGAAATTTTACTCGCCCTGCTGGGCAGTTAGTTGATGGATTTCTTTGAATTTTCGTTCCCGGATATCGGCCACAGTGGTGTTGTTGGTATTAAACTGCCGAAGGAAATCGAGTTCCCTTTCGAGTGCCTCAAACAATCTGTCAATAGCCGCCATGCGCTCTCCGTCGCTCATTCGCAGCTTCCCGCCGGTAACGATAAGGGCCAATTCCTCTAAGCTGCTAACAGTCCGGTCGAATAGCCCAGCATACACGCGCTGCATGGCGGCGAGTTCATCTGGTGAAAACAAACCCTTCCCCCGGAAACGCGCCATTGCCCTACGGTACTCAGTTACAATAACCCGCTGTGTTGATATGATTTCGGGAATACGTCTGTAACGCGCTACACCGGGACTTACCGCCATCAAGCCGTCGAGGAATAGTTCGTGTACCTTGAAGTTCCCCTGCGAAAGATCACGAACGGTGGAATATCCACGGCTTAGTACCGTATAGGCTTTCCGCATATCGGAAAGGATTTGCCGGAACTGGTTCAGCTTCTCAATGTTGAGGCCAAGCTGAATGAGTTCGTCCGATTGTGCCCTGGTGGATGAAAAGCTGAGCAGTAGCGGAAATATGAGTATGAAGGTTATTCTCATGGCAATAAGGTTTGCTGATGAAGTATTTCCCTACGCCGTATTTCCTCGCGACCTACCTTGCTGGAGATGGTAGTTGAAAGCCGGTGTAGCAACGTTTTACGCGCAGATTGGGCAGCGCTGAGCTCGTCAACTTTGGCCAGGCGCTCGGCATCATTTAATTCAAAACGCCCGTCTGTTAACAGTTCTGTTAAGAATAGCAGATCCTGGGTAATCTCGTTGGCGAACCGCAGGTAGGCATCAGCCGCGGCATTACGCTGCCATCCGGGCAACGCCTCACTGTTAGACCAGCGGGATTTCATTTTCCGGCAATGCGCGATAAGCTGAAGGTAGCTGGCGGATAAATCCAGCACCTTACGGTGGCGGCGCACGAATGGGCTTACCTGCCGGAGGGAGGAAAAGAATGCGGAATGAATATCGAGATCGCCCTGCTTTATCTGCCCAACCAGCCTGATTCCGCCACCAACAACGTCGTATCCCTTCCGTGCGAGGCCTGCGTATTGCCGAAGCGCTGCTATCTGTGCAACCAGGTATTTGCGCTGGGTTCGCTTTTGCCGGAGCCATTCATCCGCCAGCTGGGCTTGTGCGCTGCCGACGTTGAATATCCAAAGGAGTAAAATGATGGTAATACTGTTCATCGCTTTCAGTTTATGCCATACATGGATTTGATACGATTAACTTCCTTCACGGTGCGGGCACGCTGGGCACTCAGGGCGGCGGCGCGGTTGGTAACCCGGCGGAGGGCTATAACATGGCCTTCCATACGGTCGGCGGCGGTGCCGATTATCTTCAGGCGGTCGGCATCGCTCATTTGTACGGTGAAAGCATTTACCACCTGCAGCACGTCTTCCACGTTATCAAGGCTTTCCTCCAATATGCGGGAATACAGATTGTACAGGCCATCTACTTCAGCAGCGGAGAAGTGCCTATCCTCCCGTATGATGGCAAATGCCCGTTGGTACTCAGCCACCAGCGCCTGTTGCCGCTCAATTACCTCCGAAATGCGGCGGTAATAGGCAATGACGGATTTTATCCTCCACAGTTCGTTGAAGTAGTCCTGGTATAAAGCCTTCTGCCGCTCAGTCCACTGGCCAATTTCCTCCAGCCGCATCTTCGCCATTACGTTCTCCAGCACCTTTTGCGCGTTTTGCAGGCCGATAGTCCTGTTTTGAAGCCGCTGTATTTGTAAGTCCATGGCGCGGATTACCTTCTTCAGAGCCGCTTTTATGACCGGCCAAATTGCGTAGGAATCCTTGGTGGGCGCGGCAATGAGCACGGCGGCAAATACGAACGCTATGAGCAATTTCCTTTTCATATCATACCTTTTTTGATCTTATATCCGCCGCCAGACGGGCAATGCCGCGTTTTATGGAGCCGAAGCGCGCGGCGTATTGTTGAACCAGCAGCTTTTCCCGCTCTTCTGTGGTATAGCACAAGTATTCCTCCAGCGAAACTTCGGTACGGTAAACCTTGCTATGAGCGCCTAAGCCAATGAAAATCTCCTTGTACTTCAGGGCGGGATCGTTGGCCTTGTTCATGGAGAGAATGAGCCCACGGTCTTTGTCGGTAAGGCCCAACGCATCCTGGATAGCCTGGAACTTGTTGGCATACTTGCTTTGATCGAGTAGAATTTTGATATCGCTGTTGGCGATAATGGTATCCTTGATAATGGGGCTGGAAATGATATCATCGATCTCCTGGGTTACCACAGCTGCGGTTCCGTAAAATTTGCGCACCGTTTTGAACAGGTAGCGGATATATTCAGCCATGCCGGCACGCGCAATGGCCTTCCATGCCTCTTCAATCAGGATAATCTTCCGCACGCCTTTCAGGCGGCGCATCTTGTTCAGGAAGGCCTCTGCCAGCGTGAGTGTAACTGCGGGCAGGAGAATCGGATGGTCGCGGATCGCATCCAACTCGTACACAATGAAGTTGGTATGCAGCAGATCCAAGTTCTCCGTGGCGTTGAGCAGGTAATCGTATTCGCCGCCTGTGTAGTATGGGCGCAGAACGTAGAGGAAGTTATCGATATCGAAGTGCTTCTCCTTTACGCCCTGCTGGCGAAGGGCCGGTACAAACTGGTCGCGGAGATAGTCGTAGAAGGTGTTGAAACAGGGGAATATCGCAGGATCGGCCTTCAGTGTATCGAAGTAACTCTGGAGCGCATTTGACAAGGAAATATATTCACTGCGGGAGTAAGCCTCATCATCTTTCTTCCACAACGCCAGTAGCAAAGACTTGATCGCCTCCCTCTTTTCTGTATCCAGTTGATTCTCCGGAACAAAAAAAGGGTTGAAGGAAATCGGATTCGATTCGCTGAAGGTGAAGTAATAGCCGCCCACCAGGTCGCATAGCCCTTTGTATGAATGGCCTACGTCTACTACAAGAATATGATCGCCGCCCTCATTGCAACTCCGCAGTATGTGGTTGGTGGCGAAAGACTTGCCGGAGCCCGACGGGCCGCAAAGGAAGATATTACGGTTCTGGATGAGGCCCTTTTCGAAGGGCTCATAAAACAGATCCACCTGAAGCGGCCGGCCGGTTAGCCGATCACCAAAACGGATGCCGTTGGCCGCAAGAGATGTGCTGTAGTTCGTTTCTACATTGAAAAAACACACCGCCTGCTCCGCGAAGGTGTCGAAACGATCCGTGGACGGCAGTTCTGCGCCATTCCCCGGTATTCCAGCCCAGAATAGACATGCGGCGGCGGCAGTCTCCAGCTTTGCTTTACCATCCAGTGCAGCCATGGCGGTAGATACCAGGTTCCGCAGCTCGCGGCTTTTGGCTGGATCGTCGTGCCATGCAATTACGTTTAAATGGGCCTTCACAGGTAGCCGCCCCTGGCTAATAGCTTCGTTTAGGAATGCGCTGGCCGCGTCGCGGCTGATGGCATTTTCGCGGGAATACGCGGAAAGCGATTGGAGGCGCTTACGCTTGGTTTCGATTTTCCGCAGCGTAGCACCGCTGTCGCCGATTACCACATACTGGTTCACAATATGGTTGCACGGCAACAAGAGCCCCAGCGGTGCGCCGAAGCCGACGGAAAAGGGTGTGCGATCAGTGCTGTACTTCTCATAATTTATTCTCGGGCCGCAAAGTGCCGGCAAGTCCTCTGGGTCCGCGAGGGAGAAAATTTGCAGCAGACGCCCGCCTACACTAAGTTCTGTACCCGTTTTGAAGTCTGCCAACGCCGGTAGGGCATCATGGGCCAACTGGTAGCAATACCGCTCCAAAATGCCCGCCCGTTCCGGCGTACTTGCAATTTCGTCGTCGGTGAGCCGCCTCACCTGTAAATAGCCGCTATCCTGCAGTACAGCGGCGAACTGCCCGGCGCGCTCCGCGAATAGGTCGTAGCTGCGCTGGTTGAGCATTTCGCTGCTCAAAACGGAACCGCGGAGCAGAATATTTGCCGAAGGGGCCGGATTTCGTTGTGCAGCGGGAATAGTGCTTAGGAAAACGTAGCACTCGTGGCGGAGATAAGGCCGCTCATTAAAATGGCGGTTACTGGCTTCCGTAAGGCTGGAATCATCACCAGGTACAGCGCGGAACGTTTCTTCTATAAACCAATCTTGTTTGTGGAGCACGGTTTGTTCAGGAAGAGTGCGTACTGCCTTTACAAAAGTCGCATGTAGCGCTTCGTAGTCCGAAGCAGCCATGGTAAATATTTCCGGTAGAACCAAAGCAAAGGCTATCGTAATGCTTCCGGCTTTCGATATGAGATAGTTATTCTCTACCTTATGAATAGGGAAAACGCTATCGAGCGTCTTATTCCGTTTCATGGCAAACATTCTTGAGTTGTAGGAATAGTTTCCGGGAAGAGGCGGTGAGATAGGCCGGCATTCTTACCTGAGCGGCCTTTTTAGCCAGGCCATGTTCACCGTAGCGCTTACTGTACCGCTGGACCGCGGTAACCAGGCAGTAACCTGCCAGTACAATGACAGGAATCGCAATCATTGCAGGAGTACCTGCTGCGAAGGCGACAGCGCTTACCAGCAGTAGGGCAACCATGCCGGCAGCGAGGATGGCGAGGTATTGTGCTTTGATGCCGCGGAATTCGATGCTGCGGTTAACGCCTTTATTGATTTGGTATACAGTAGCCATGGTTGCAGCTTTACACGCCGAAGAAACTTTTCAGGACAGTCGCCACCACCACTAGAAAAATGCAGGCTCCGAACCAGCTGGCGGCAAGTTTTGTGGTTTCGTTGTCGCCCTGGCTCCAGCGGGTATATACCTTCACGGCACCAACGAGGCCCAACACGGCTCCGATAGCGTACAGCAATGTGATACCATCGTCGAAATAATCCCTTACAAGCTCGTTTGCGCGTTCGATACCCGCAGTGCCGTCCTGGGCGATAGAGAAAATGCATACCGTGAGGAAAAATTGGGTAAAAGCTACCCGGAGCGCCGTATGGCGTTCATGCGTTGGTCTGTACATTGGTGTATTTTTTTTGGGTTGGGAAGGAAGCCCCGGCCGTTGGGGGATCACGCGGCGGCGGAGAACCTTGGCGCAACGGGCCGGGGCCGTTAAAGGAGAAGTAGAGAAAGGAAGATGTTTACGACCACAATTCGGTAAGCTGCCCGTGGTTAAACTGGATATCCAGGTCGCGCTCCACGGCTATGGCCACAAAGCGATTGATCGCGTCGTAGAATTCGGTGTTCTGGAAAATGCTATACTGGCTTAATAGAGCACGGAATTTCGTGAAAACCTCCGTGGGATTGGGCGGGTCGCTGGCGATACTGGAGAGCAGGCGGCTTACCTCTTCTGTGAGGGCCTCGGCTTCCTTCAATAGGATACTGGTATCGTCTTCTACAAGTTCCAGCTGGGTATCGTCGTCGATCCCCTCTATTTCCAGTTCCATTTCGGGTTCCGGCGCCAGGCGCATACCGGACGCGGGATCGAATGCAGAAAACAGTAAAGATTTTTCGGAAGAGGGAACATTCGCAAGCTGCATTTTGGTAGAGGTGCGCAGCCGGAGCACTAGCGTAACGATACCGTATGTAATGGCTGCGAGGAGGCCTGCGAGGACAAACGGGTGAAGAGTAAGAGTTGCCATACACGAAGTTTTTGGGTGAGGGTGTATGGCAAAGGTGGGGCGCGGGGGAGGCGGGTTATCCTAGTGTAAATCCTAGTATGAAGAAATATTTTAAAAAAATTTAAAGCGCCCTATCTAACTTCTTATGTATAAATGAAGCTATAGTCATAATATCGAGTGCGTCATCTTCATCAATTACAAAAAGTATCTTTGGTACATGAGCTGTTGGGTTTCGAATTATTCCAAACAGCCCTTTGATTGAATTCATCAATCCTAAATGTTCACTACGATCGGTATCAGTTAGCAATCTATTAATTCTTATTAATGGATTATTAGTTGAAAATGCAGTATCGACCAATGGATTCCCATCTGCATATAAACCAGTCATAAGCCGAATTCTTTCAGCCACACCCTTAACTGCTTCAAATACTGAATGAAAATAATTTTCCTGTAATAACTCTGAATTACAATATTGGATAATATCCGGGTGTATGTTTCGTGCTAATAATTTATACTTAAAGTGTCCTGCGCGTTGTTCCGCTTCACTTAATGTAACAGTTTTAGAAACTTCAATGAGAGTTCCCCTGTCGGATATTTCAATTCCAATAAATGACAATACTTTATTGATCTCATTTCGTCGAAAGTGGAACAATTCCGCCTGATTTATGTATCTGGCAGGCTGCAGAGCTCGCTTCAAAAAGTCAACTATATTATTTGAACAGTTATTATTATTCTGCCAGTGAGCAAATGCATTATATAACCGCTTCCACTTAGTTAAATCGGGATCACTATCATCAATCTTTGAATCCGCCAACAACTTTTGTATTTCACTTCCAGTTAAGCCTTTCTCAGTGTTTGCGATTACTTTACAAACCGCTTCTAAGTAATGGGCATCTATTGAGGGAATTATTGCCAATCGATTAGTATTTTCATTTTTTTAATAAATAACTCTAAACTGCAACTTTATCAAAACCATATGCACCCTGACGAGTACGTACTTGGTAAGTAGGCACGCCGGGAAACCTTATCGCCGCAGCAGCTTTAATTTCATCCTGAACACGCTTTGCAGTATTAAGTCCAAAAACAATTTCCGAAACCGCTCCACTCGGAAACTTTGCGGCTCTCTCCCTAGTAATACCAATTCCTACTGTAATAAACCTGAGTTCTTCCTCCGCAGACCACCTAGTAGCCTTCTGCATTATTTCATTCTCAAGATTCTTTGCATTATCCCCCATAACATAGTAATCGATTGGAGCATCACTATAGTTAACCTCACCAACAGTACAATGTAATGCCCGTGCTAACTCAACGGTATTGAATCCAACAGAAAATCCACAGTGATTGGCTCCATAGTGTGCCCACATGGGCTCATTACTAAAAGTCTTGCAGCAGCTAAAAAGTCCAATTTGATCGTAATTTCTACGATCGTTCACATACTCCTCTCTATTCCGTTGGAAATATGTGATTGGGTCTGCCATAATAGCTTGGAGGCGAATTTCAACTTCTCTTTCAAGCTCTTCATCTGACAATCCCGGTTCATAATGGCGGCCAGCACGCCTTATTTTCATCCTTGCAATATCCCAGTTTATACTATCAACGACAAAATTGTATGGAGGTCTTATGTCGTAAGGATCATTTAATGAATGTGGATGGGCGAACCAGGCTTCGTTTTCAGTGATTATCCTTTTGTGGTAATCATCTTCCCATGTTCTGTACTTATATATAACTTCCGGGTTTTTATCTCTAATGTCACGCTCTACTTCCGAAAAATCGCGGTAAGGAATAAACATGCTACAAATTTTTTAGGGCTGTTAAAATTAAAATCTCTGTGGAAGATAACCATTATAAATAAAAGCTCCAAAACGCTCCAAAATACAAACCTATTTGTGAAATCAATAGGGTAAAATCGTTCCTATTTTTTATTTATGTTGCGCTGAATTGCTGCGGATTCAATAGACTCGATATAAAAAATATATTTACTCTTTAGCCAGTCAATAAAAGTGGTTGGACCCTTCTTTCTTCGAAGAATTTCCTGAAACGTCACAGTTTGCGCGCTCAATTCTATACTAAAAAACTTCTCGCAATGCCTAGTAATAGACTCAATGGTAGCATTGCCATTATTGAACACCCCACTGGCATACCATGCATAAATCATTTCGCATAGCCCAGTTTTAGTTCCCGTCCATTGTAACACAGGAAGTGGAGGTTCTGAATTATAAGTTGAAATGATTTCTGGTTTTACTTCAGCCGATATTGCACTACTCAACCAACTTTTCAACTTCTCATTGGCGATTACCATGGCCAGTTTAAGTGAATATGGAGTGCAAAATTGCTGATCCATAACCGGTGCCAGTAAATCCGTATTAAATTCGCGAGAAGCCTCTTGTCTTGTGAAAAACTCAACATCCCTATGGTTCCTGCCAGCTCGGTAGTATTTGTAGAATTCTATATGGTGAAAGAAAAAGTCGTCAATCTTCTTTAATTCATGTTCAAAATATTTCAGTCTATGCTTTGAGGATGCAGGATATGCGTGGCTCTGTACATTATAAATCGTGCTGTAGAATACCCAATGGGCGTACAGTTCGGGAGTAATCTCTTTGAAGAAAGTAATTTCCTCATACTGGTTTTGGAAAACATAGGATTCCATAAGCGATTTCATGGATAAAAACACCTGATTAATGAACCCTAGTATTTTCTCAATACGGGCCAATCCTGCACCAGGGTCGCGCGAAAGAATGTTTATTTTGGATTGCAGTTCGCGTAGCAATTCCGTACATGCGGTCAACATATATTTCCGTTTTTTCCGTTAAGATATGGGCATGAAAAAGGGGAAGCAATGCTGCCGAGTGGGGCATCACTTCCCCCTTGCTGCTGTTACAGGAACAGCGTAAAGGTTTGCTTTAGTATTGGGCTAGTTCAGTAGCAGGTATGCTTTGTTCTGAAAGAGAACAAACGATTCAATTTGATCGTCCTTAATCAAAAAGTACCGCACGAACTTACCGGAAGAATCAGTTACCACAAAAGAACGCTCACGATATTCCGGGCCGAGCACCATAATTTGGAGTTTTTCATCCGCATCATCATATGGTGTAATCTTCAGTTCGTTGATTTTAACGTTCTTCGCCGCCTGCGCCAGTTCCGTAACTGCCATGCTCAAATAGAACTTGCGTTTAGCGCGCGAGGCAACCTTGGACTCCTCCGAATAAAATACAACATACTTGGATACTACAGTATCGATGCTCCACTTCGGAGCGGTAATATACGTGAGAAAGTTGCGGATAATCTTCTGCTCATTTTCGGGAGGCTGCCCGGCAAATGAAACATGCATGTTGAAAAAAGTGAGCAAAATGAATGCTGAAAAGGTTTTCATAAAAAATGGTTTATTTGTTACAGTCTCCTTCGTTATCATCGGATTGGCCTTGCCCAACGATCGCACCACGTAATTTTGCCAGATCGTAGCCAAAATTACCAGGGTTCAATCCCGAGCCAACCAGCCACCAGCCTTTTGTACGCGGTATTTTTATTCCACATGCATCGGAGATATCTAATGCAAAATTAGTACAATTATAGGTTTCCAGGTGGTAATGCGGATTGTACTGCTCAATCATTAACAACACTTTATTGAGCTTTTCCCCATCTATATCTACATCCAGCCTTACATCGTACGGCTTCCCTGAATCATCACCAAGCTGGCTTTTCCCTTCTTTAGTGAAGAACGGCGAAACAGCCTGGTATGGGTGGAATCCTAAAGTGCGACGTACCACCTGGCCACCGGTAAACTGCTCGATCGTGATGTAGGAATGCCCAACTTTTCCCTTAACGGCAAAGGGCTCATCGCTACCAGGTGCGGGTTGGTCCGCATAGAAGGTAATACGCGCACCAGAGCGGGCATCAAAGCATGAAATGTACTGCTTCACATTTTCAATGGGCTTGGAGGGCGGCAGCACTGCAACCGGCCCCTGATTTACAGGAGTAGGTACACCGCACAGTTCCGATGGATCTGGAGGGCCTGCATGTGGCGTGCCACCACCACCGCCGCCACCTGCGCCTTCACCCTCTATACCGCCGTTACCCCCGGAAGAGCCCCACGAACCATCGTCCACCCAAATGTAGTTGTACACACAATCCGTATGATATACAATGTTTCCTACGCAGTTACCAAAGCCATCACCAGTACAAGCCATAGTGGTGTAGCAGGTAATGGACATGGCGTATCCCGCAGCCTTTACCATGGGCGTAAATGAGCCGCCGGTCTTCCTGGCGTTATCAAAATGCTCCTTTTCCTTTCGGGTCATCAGGCAGGGGCCGATTGCGGCAGGGCCCTTGTCTGGAAATGCTTTCTGGTTGAATAAATCCGCTGCAATGAATACAGTCCGGGCGTTGGCCCGGTTTCTTCCGTTATTAAACCCATATCGTTCCGGCTTACGGGAATCGAATATGCGGAAGCGGAATTGTTCTCCCATAAGCATTACGAGTAGGCCGGTTACCTGGCGGGCTTCGTAATTTATGAGGGGAACCATTACGGAAGGTGTAGTACCTTGCACGCCGAATGCAGCCAGCTTCCAGTTTGGCTTACCCACGGCATTCGTTACACTGTCCATCCAAGGCTTTGCAGCTTCACTAACGAGCAAGGAATCGGTGTACGAGCTGAGCCGGCTGTCTGCACTGTCTGGTAAATTCGTAAATGTGTGCCCAGGTCTGATATTTTCAGTGGGCGTGTCGCTTTTTTGGCAAGCGAGCAAAGAAAGGAGGAGTAGTGCCACTAGCCAGATGGGCCGTAGCAGGGGGCTTACGATCAGATATGGTTTCATAACAGTAAAAGGTTTTATAACTCAAAACTACGGGCCTGAAAATAAAATCACGTTGACATTTGTCATCAATTTTCTCTGTTTAATGCGTTCCTGATGCGGCTCAAGGTGGCTTTATCAATTCCAAGGTAAGATGCCAACGTTGCATCAGGCACTTTCCCGAAAAATTTCGGATATTCCTCAAACAACATCTGGTATCGCTCCTTAGCCGAAAAGTAAAACCACTTCATCCGTTCCATTGCCTGATCGTAGTAAAATTGCGTTAGTAACCTTCCAACCCTATTAAAACTCTCATATTTATCATATAAATACTCAAGATCATCCCAGTGGATAGTTATGCAGTCTGTATCCTCCATAGCAACTAGCCTCTCTGTACTGGGTTGTTGGCGATAAAAACTTCTAACTGAAATCACAAAATCCATTTTGCCCATAAACCAAAACGTTTGATCCACCCCGTTATGAAGAAAAATAGCACGTACCAGTCCCTGACCAGTAAAGAAAACGTGGCGGCAAGTTTCGCCATAATCCAGAATTGTAGTTTTCTTTTTAAAACGTACGACTTCACATCTCTCCATGATTTCCTGCGCCAATTCATCTGTCATATTGGGATGCATTTCTTTCACAGTTTGGAAAAGCGCACCAAACATTTGTTCTTGAATTTCAAGCGGTACGGGCTCAACCATACCTTTACGCTCAAGATGCTGCCATGATTTCATAATGGAAAGTTTTGGGTTAGTATCGGTTTCCGTTGGTATGCCTTAAATAAATTGGATAATAAATTTCAATAATTTAAATATGGTTATAAAGTGAATTTATTCACTTTTATCAATAAATCCAACTGCTGTTTCGCTAAAATCCTTACCCACAAACACGTTTGTGATATTGATTCAACGCCAAACTGATGTAGCTCGGAATGGGTTATAACGATAAAAGCCGGAACCTATAATGATTCCGGCTTTGTATATAAACATCATCCGCGCTTTACTTTCTTCTTCGAGCCAGAATCGTCGTCAAACGCATCCGTAACCAATTCCGATGCAGCTTTCAGGTTCTTTGAGCCCATCTGCCCATCGTTAACTACAGAAAGCCCCGTTTTCTTACCTAGTGAAATCTTCTCACCATCCGGTTTGAAAATTTCGATGGCAGACTTCTTAGGGTTTGCACGCAGCATTACATTTTGCCTGCTACCATCCATTTTGATAGAGGCGGCCACATTATCACCATTTTTCATAGCCCGGAGAAGATCCTCCTTTACGTCCGCAGAAAGTGCGTTTACATGCGGAAGTGCGGAAAGTTCTTTCGCTAGGTTCCATTCTATGGAATCAGCCCAAATGCTCTTCATAGGGTGTACACCCTCTTCAGTGGTTTTGGAAAAATCCACATATTGCCACCGCTGCTTCTGTACACCTTCTTTCCAGTAAGAATTGTGTACATAGTTCCCTTTCATGAGGTTGCGCATCTGGTTAAGGGGAAGCCCTTTTTGTTTATACAGGCCAAAAGTATGCTGGCGGGCTTCCTTCTCACCATTCATCTTAAACGTAACCTCCACACGGTTGGCGTAATAACGGCGCTCACGTTCCGGATCTTCAGGATTTACCTTCTGTTTTTCCAACACTACGTTGTATAAATATTCTCCACTAGGTTGCTGATCGCGCACCTTCAACTCAATCTTCTCAAGACCCATTTTCATCGACTGATGCAAACGTTCGTCTAAAATTTCACCGAAGCCAAGCGAAGGGAGCACTTCTTCGGTGAGGTACATAAAATTTGCTTGTTCCATGGTATTCACATTTATTTGGTGAAAAAATTACAAGTTCAATGCCTGCTGCCCTTCAGCAGACCTTGTAGCAATTATCTCCTGGTATTCAGGACTAGCCTTTATCCGCGTGAGTTCAGTTTCAATCAAATTTTCGATATCACTTTTTACCCGCTGGAAATTCTCATCTACATCTGCCTTTGTAACATTGCGGAAAGAAGGAATGGGGATGCTATTCTTTTCCTTTGTATGTTCGGCCTCATGATCCTTCACAACCTCTGCATGAAAGGCTTTCAGCCGGATTGGCCGGCTGGGCTCATCGGCTACCAAACCAACAAACTGCCCGCTGCTGAGCATAGCAATTTTTGAAGGCGGCACAGCCGTTTCCAGCTGGGTACTACGGCTGACCGATGTTTCGGAAGAATTAATGGATAAAGATTCCCGTTCCTGCATGATTTTACCAATACGGTCCGACAGCTGGCGGGCACTATCTCCCATAACCTGGCCACTGATAATGTTGCCGGTAATGTTCATTATTACGTCGGCATTTTCCTTTCCATAGCTTTGTATCAATTGTGCCATATCCTGTACGCCCAGCGTGGTGGCTACTTTGTTGCTCCGGGCGGTAGCTATCAGGGTATCGATATTGGGCACGTATATCGTAGGGAATTCGTCAAATACCAGGGAGGACTTCAATTTGCCGGCCTGGTTAACCAGCTTCAACATTCTTTCTACGTACAGCGAAAGCACGGCGCCGTATATCTGGCGCTTAGCCGGGTTGCTGCCCGCGCAGATTATTTTTGGGGCAGCTGGATTATTCAGATCCAGGTCGTGATCGTTGCCACTGAGCACGTAATACAAAGCAGGGGATGCCAACCTGGCCATAGCAATTTTAGCGGAAGCAATTTGCCCTTCTAATTGCTCATTGGCCTTGTGCTTCAACGCGCTGGTAAAAGGATTTATCAGTACAGAGATTTCGGTTTCGAGGGAAAGTACCGGAAACAGCTTTGGGTACTCGATTTGAGAGAGTTCAATTACGTGCGGAAGCGTACAATATTTACCATCTTCATATTTCTTTAGAAACCAAATAAGGGCGGTGCAAAAATTGATTGCCGATTCCACGAAGAACTCGCCAATTTTTTGAGCCCACAGTTTATTGAGTGCCAGCATGAAGGTGCGGCTGCTTTCTGTAGCATCAGAAATATCCACCATCTGCTCGGGCGGCAGCGCATTAATACGGTGTGTTCTGGATAAATCATCAAAGTTGATTACTACAAACTGCGGTTTGATCTGAAATTTTTCTGCGTATTCCAATAGGTAATTGTATGCCAGCTGGCTAAGGGTGGGGAATTTGAAGTCGAAAATGAACATGGGAAACGCCTTCTTTAGGTGCTGGCGAATGATTTCGTTAATAAAATAGTAGCTCTTGCCACTGCCGGGCGTACCCAAAATTAACGTGCCACGAAAAACGCATGGCAGGTTAATATAGCTGGAGCGGTATTTACCCCGGAATTGATATCTGGCAGGGAGGTTAACCGAATATTCATTCTCAATTAACTCTTCGCACTGAGGGAAGGATTCATTTTTTTCGTTGAATATATCATCCTGGAAGCGGAGGCGGATGTACCTGCTTAGGCGGGAGCCGGAATAAAGTATGGCGAGAAATGCCGCCGATGTTACCGTGATATATACCTGCTGCATACGCAGGCTATCGTACGCACGTAGTATGGCGGTTGTTGCATATAAGAGCAGTAATCCGCAAACCAATGCAGCAATAACCGGCTGTAGCCGCATTTTTTCATCCTTTCGCCCTTTAGAACCCAGCATGCTTATGGCCAGCAGCGCAAGTGCGGAAGTCTTTTCGGCCGTGGGAGTGCCAAACATGGGAAGGCGGCGGCATAGGTCGTATGTAAACCTGTCCAGCATTTCCGCGGACAAACCCATTTCTACGAAGAGTGGGAAGCACACAGCGTAAAAATGAATCAGCATAACAAATACCGACCCCAACCGGATGAAATCCAATATTGAGCGTAACGCCTGTGCATTTTCACCATTAGACATTAATGAAAAGTTTGAAGTTGATTAAGATTTCCGCCGCCGCTTTTTCTTACCCATTAGTTCCGCGGGCAGGAATTCGGCATTGGCATGAGCATCGGCGGTAAGTTCCCGGAGTAGGCCGGCCGATATATTCAGTGCAGATGAGGCTGTGCTATAAGGAATAGAGAGCGAAGTAGCCTTTGAATGATTGTCCGTTTCTCCTTGCTGAAGTAGGTTTTTTGCCGTTGCAATATCAAATCCTTCTGCGCGTAAGGAAAAAACTGCCCTGTTCCTGTGATCGATCAGGAGGAGGTCCGTCTCACCGTTACTGCTGGTATGGTGATAAGTAATATTGTTACGGGTCAGCTGTTCCCTGACTGCAGCTGGTGACTTCCCGGCTATTAACCGCTCTGCTGCGTTACGCAAACGCTTACGTTTGTATACTGCTGCGATTCGGTTAACCTCCATTTTTCGTTCCAGCGATTTCAGGGTAGGGTTTCCGTAAATGCTACTTGCTGCAATGGGAATCCCTACTTTACAGCCATCCTTATCCACTACGGAAAACATAAGCCCACCGCGGTTCCAGCAAAGGCTACCTGGCCTTCCTCGATCCGCGGTTACGTTGTAGAACCGCAGGGCGGTATTCAGCTCATCCAGGGAAGTATAACAGTAAGTGCCGCAAACTTCCCGAACAATGTTAGATATCGCCTGCTTCGTTTCGCTTTTCCCATAGGATACGGGAACTGGAGCCGCTGGCAGCTCCAGCTTTTCCCGCCGGCCTTCTGCCACTGTAAGACCATAGATATGTTCCAGCGCTTTCCTGGCCGGCTCCGATCTTTCCCGCCCTATATTGTGCAGGCTGATGGCCCGGCCGTTTGCCCGAATGCTTGTTGTTACTATATGAATGTGCGGGTGACCGGCATCGTAATGCTGGTAAACGAGGTAAGGCTGCTCAGCAAATCCGATGCGCTGCATATATTCTGCCGCCAGGTGCTGCAATGTAGCCGGAGCCAATTGCTCCCCGGGCGCAAAATTTAACGATATGTGCAATGTATTCGTTTTCACTTTTATATTCTTTCCAGTGAGTGCCTCAAATCGCGATAGTTTCTGCCGGGCTGTCAATTCGTCTGCGTTGCATCCGAAGCGTGATGCCAAAAGCAGGGTAGCTTTTCCGGCGCTAAGTTTAGATTCGTTGTAGTGGAGCGCCGACTTTATCGACCTGCCGCTGGAGATTCTCGCAACCATATTTTCGCCAGTTGGGTAACGATTTCTATAATCCGATTAATCTTTGGCTCCATCGCGGCGTACCGGTCAAAGGCGGTGCGTGCGTAAAATTCCCGCCTGCTGCTTTCACCGTATGTATTAAAATGCTTCGTTATCTGATTAATATTCACACCAATAGCCCGAATCTCTCCGCGCAGTGCGGCGAGTTCCTCCATCACCAAATCCAAACTTTGATCGTGTACAACGGTGCGGATGGTACGGTGATGCAGAATATCCCGCAGCAAACCGGCCATTTCCCCGTGCACAGATTTCGCCAAAAGCTGCTGTAGCTCGGCGAATTTCTGGCGGGTAACTCTGGTTTTGATGATATGGACCAGTGCTTCGTCTTCAGGCGTTTTCTTCCTAACCATCGGTTTTCAGTTAAGCATTTATGCCCTTTGCCGGCACAGGCAAAGGAGTTGTTGTACACAACAATACATCTTGCTCCCTGCCGCAGCAGGCAGGGCAACCCTACAAACGCCTACGCCGGCAGCTGCACAGTTCCTTCCCGTTGCAGGGTTGCATGGCAATTTTTCCGAGGGAAAAATCAAGCGTTTATACTACCGGGTAGTCCCGTATCGAAGGAGGCGATTTCGGGTACGAGGATCATCCTAACGGCTTCATCCAATAGTTGAGGGTGCTCTTCTACGATGAGAAAAACTTCGTTTTCGTTTAGAATACGGGCAAAGCCTGTATCCTCATCGTAAATACCCCATGCCTCAGGAAATTTCCGGATAACCCACATAGCTATGAAATTTTATGCGTAACGGAATTCAGTTAAGGTGCCGATTGAATAACCACGGTTGTAGGGAAACGGCTTGCATAGCCCAGCGATAGGCTACCGCTTTCCAGCGGGGAATTTCCTCGCCTTTGGAGTTGCGCCAGTTTTTGGATTCATAAAACAGGAAAAAATCCCGTGCTTCCTGATCCGACAACCCTTTTTGCTGGAAGTAGATAAGCACTTGCTCATACCGAGGAGGTACACCTCCATCATAGTTCTCTTTCATGGAAATGACGTTTTGGCATTATGGAATAGATTTCTTGCGTTGCACCATGCGTTGCAGTAAAACCTTTTCAATGGCCTCGGCGCTGTAGAGAATTGTGCCTCCCATTTTGGTGAAGGGGATGGTTCCGTTGGCCCGCCAGGTGTGGAGGGTAGTTCGGGCGCACTTCAGTTTTTGACGCGCCTCCGCCGTCTTCAACCAACTTCGGCCATCGGCAAAAGAGGTAGAAAACTCGGTGAACAGGTGGCGGATTTTCAGGAGAAGTTCCTGTTGGAACAGCTCAAGATCTTCAACGGTAACGATCTGGTCCCGGCGTAAGGGCGGGCGCTCGGATGGCTTTGGTGGAGACTGCTGCCGCATAGTTCTTTCCCCAAAAGTATAGGCAGGGGGAGGGCAGCTTTCATAGTGGGGTTCCTAGTTAGGAAAAAATAAATGCTCCTATTTTCTAAGAGTTGGCTTTGGGGGGAGGTTCTTCTTGGCCATACGGGATAAATACCAATCATCACTGGCAATGATAAGTTTATCAGCAGTTTGAATTATGAAATCATTGATGCGAAATACCGTGTTGCTATCAGCAACTTGTACTACAATTTTTTTTAGGGGGGCACTATCTGAAAAGCAATAATCTTGCTCTACATTATGAATTACTAGACAATGCATATATGAAATTGGGAAGTAGAATTCACCTTCGACGAAATTCGTATTGAATATTTTATTATTATGAACGCCAACTCCAGGATTGTCTGTTGTGATAAAAAAAGGGCCTTTTTTTGGCGCAGTTAGCAACGACCATTTGCTATCTACAATCGCTTTTCTAAATTCGAAATTTCTATTGCTTGCTTCCTCATACCTTTCAATAATACTCATTTGCTGAGCTCTTTCAATTAATGCAGGTTCGCTCAAAATACGATCCTTCGCAAGTTTGCCGATTGCTTCTAGTATTTCAGGATCTTTTGTATTAAATTTTTCCGAATAATCTGGATTCTCAATTATTGATTGAACTATATTATCGATAGACGTACGTAAGATATCCGTCATTGTATCTTTCCATTTCGGATTTCGAATTTTAATTTGAATAATAAAATCAGAAATTCTTATCGCATCATCACGGTTAATTTCAGTCGAACCTATAAGATTTCGAACCAATTCACTATAAATGCCTTCTAAAATTCTAAAAAGATCAACTTCAATATATAGTTTAGGGTATCGGGTTAGATTGAAAGTTACATTTTCCTTTGAAGGTTGAATAGTGTAGTAATGCTCGATATAACAAATGCCTGCGGGTTGCCTGGGCTCAATATCTATTTTCCCCCATTTTTGAACATTGCGAATATTCAGTACCTGTAAATGAGTACCTGAAATAAAATGCTTTAAATAGCATTCTGGAACAAAATGGTGTCGTTTTGGCTGGTTTGACATTACCAATGATTACTCAGACTTCGGGAAAAAATCATTCGGATTCATCTCCAACGCCCAAATTATCCGGCATATAGTGGAGAGCTTGGGTTCAAACTTCTCATTTTCAATATTGCTTATTGTATTACGCCCGGTATCGGCAAGTGCTGCCAACTGTTCCTGCGTTAGATTTTTCTTATCTCTAATCGACCTCACTTTCTCAGCAAAAAATTTAAGGATGATTTCGTCTTTCATCCCGCGAAAACAACAAATTTTTCTGGCATGCTTGCACAATGCGTTGTGCATTTCAAGAAAAACATTATATTTGTTTTAGAAATAGTAAAAAAATCAGTTGAGGTAGGGCAGATGCTTATATATTTGCCTTCCCCCAAACTAATATTTGGCTTTTTTTTCTACGACCGCTGCAGAGAAAAGTAGGACGTTTTTTGCAACAGCGTGGTCGGGGACAGAGAAAAGGGCCCATGCGGATGCGCGTGGGCTCCTGTTCCGTACCACGCACCCCGGTCCTACGGGTTCTCTGGCGGCAGGAGTTCCGCGCATTCGCATTTTCAGTTAGGCCGTTGCCTGAAATTCATCACAACGGGAACTGAAATTCTTCGCGGCACATCAGCCAATCTCAAGAAATATTTTTCCTAGGTACCTAAATCTCCCATTTTTTTAATGGAGCAGATCTGAAATTTACTTTCAATTAATCCGAAGTAAGCAAACTCGGCATGGGATCTCCATTCCGTGCAATTCCTAACCATGCAAATTGCTGTTATGAAAAAGAAGGCCGCAAAAAAAGTAGTCAAGGGGTTTGTGAAGCACATTTCCCGCCACGATGTTGAAGAAAAACTCTCAGAGTTGCTTCAAACTGCCATGAGTAGCCATGTAGTGGATGATTGGAATGGTGAGCAACGGGTCGACGCAATATTTTATACTACAAATATTACCAAGTTAATTAAAGCAATTTTTAAAATCTACGCAGATGACAACCGTAACAACAGTATACGCGAAAAAGCGTAAAATATCGGTAAAGGAATTCAAATTCAATACCGTGCAAGACATTATTGATTTTTCAAGATTGCCATTATGGGATAAACTCAATGTGGTAAAAGAAGGAATTTCAAAAGATCAGCTGGAGGATATTCGCCGGATCATGGAAGCTAGTTATGCAATGCTTTATAGTATTACAGGCATTCAATCGCATTCCTTCACATCTAAAAAAGGGCAACAACTGTTCTCTTCAAGGCTATCAGAGCCGATAGTTCAAATGTTAAATATCTATGGATGGGGATATGCATTCTTCGGCGATTGTGGAGTTTTTAACAAATTAATGTACTATGGGTGCCTACATGGTAATATTGGCCATCTAAAGGATCTCGGCACTACGTTTTTGGGTCGGGAATATTTCATTCCACATCTGGTAGACCTAAATAACGAGCACGATAATCTCGTGGCTTGGATCAGGGAACTGGCGCCAATTCCGGCAGAACGGTACAAACCAATGCCATAGCAATATTATTTTCATAAATGAGCGTTTAAAACGCATAGGGGCTGGATTTCTATCTGGCTCATTTATACAGCAATTTAAAAAAAGTGTTTATGGAATCTAACGAAATTCAAACAGGAAAGAGCTCACCAGAGGCGAAAAGAAGGCGCGGACGCCCTCGAAAAAGCGAAGAAATACTAATGCATAAAGAAAGTTCCATTAACCCTTTCTCCAATTTGGAAAACCCGATGGAATTCATTCATCACTATAGAGATATGCATTATTCTGAAAAAGAAAAACTTATAAAATGGGGATTTACCAAAAACCAACTTGTATGCATCAAGAATGTGCTGTTGTTGGATTATCCAACTTTAGCAAGTTTCCTACATGTTACACAAAGATCGTTGCACCTTCGGAAAGAGAATGATCGGCTAAACCCATGGATCAATGATCGTGTGGGAGCATTGTTGGAGCTATACTGCTATGCACTGGAAGTATTTGCAAACCCGTTGGATGCTAGAGAATGGCTAAAGTCACCAACAGCATTACTAGCAGGCCAATCGCCTTTAGTTATGTCCTGTACACATCCTGGCTTACTAAAGACCAGAGAATTACTCTATCGAATTCGCTTGGGCCAATTTTAAAAGTTTTTTATGATTATCTATCGGATATTACACCATATCGAAGTGCACGCACTCCGCGAACGTGTACTGGAGAGTTGTTTATACCATAATAATTTGCCATATTTTTCCGCCTTCGATTCTGTGGCCGCCGCACTGATCGAGAGCCATATTTTTCGGGAATACCACCGTATACCGTCCAGCATGCGTATGGTAGAATACACAATTGCAAATGGCGCTGCCTATAAGGAATACATCTCGGAGCCCCTGATAACATATACCGGAGGTTCAGTATTGCCATCCCTCACTGAAACCGCACAGCTATGCCTTGCTGGAGAAGTAGCGGTAATCGCTTCCTTCCCGTCGCTTCACTATAAAAATTTACAAAACTTCCTCATAAACCCCCGTCATCCACATTTCAGCAAGGTAACGGTGTCGAGAATTTACGCTTGTGTATAAATCACCGACTGCTCAATAAATAAGGGGAGGGAGAGGTAAATCTCTCCCTTTTTTATACTGCCACTGAAATCTCATTATTCGGCAGGAACACAATATCCTGAAGATGCACTATTCGCAACGCACCTTCCATATCAAACAACACTTTTTCCAGCCGCTGCATGTGCATGCTGATATTGCGGGTGGAAATCTTTGCATATATCTGCGTAGTACGGATATTTGTATGGCCTAACAACCGGCTGACGGTCTCAAGTGGAACACCATGATCGAGGCAAACGGTAGTGGCGAAAGTATGCCGGGCTACGTGTGTGGTGAGATCAAATGGAATACCACACAGATCCTGAATTTCCTTTAGGTAGCCATTATAGTTGTGGTAAGATTTTACAGGCAGCAGTACGTCATTAGCAGTACAATAAGGATCATCCGCATAGGAATCGACGATTGCAGCCACAATCGGCAATAGAGGGAGACACTCCGGATTACCAGTTTTTTGCCTTTGAATTTTAATCCACCGTTTACCGTCGTTTCCTAAAAAAATCATATCCCTACGTAGTCGCAGCAATTCATTGAAAGAGTAACCGGTAAAGCACGCAAACAAGAAAACATTCCTCACATGGTTGAGCCGTGTAATTAGTTTCTTCTTGCTGATGGAAAAAATCTGCTCCAGCGTAAGATAACATCTATCAGGCTGCTTGTAGGTAGTCTTAAAGCTGCACCAAGGGTTTTTCTCCAGCCATCGCTTGTTTTCGGCAATCGTGAGGAGCTCTTTAGTCTGCTTCAGGTATTTCATGGCGGTATTCTTCTGAATTCCCTGCTCTGTTTGAAGAAAATGAAGAAAATCGGAAGAAAGGGATTCTTCAATAATCGTTAGGGGAATATCCCATTTTTTAAACTTGAAATTCAGGAAGGCGCGGATTTTCCCTTTTACAACCTTCCATCTATCCAATGTTGTTTCCGCACGGTCACCCTTTTTTACAAGGCGGGCGAATCTGCTGAATTTGAAATTAAGTACCTGGAGCAAAGTGCGGCTGGGAGGAGTTTCTTTTGCGCATCTAATTTCTTTCGCCAATTCGCCTGTATAGGAACGTTTCAATAATTCAGAAGTTACTTCCGGGTATTGTTGGCTCAGGAAGAAGAAATGAGTTTCTAATTCTCCCTGCGCTTTTGATACCGCCTGCGATATTTGCTTAGCTAACTTTTTATCAGGGTGCAAATCTAAATCTACGTTTTCGTGCTCCTGGTTCCAGTAGAGTGGGAGAATTTTTTGACCGAGGGAAATTTCCGCCCGCGCACCATCAATCGTTAGCCTGATTGTAATAGGAGCCCGGCCATCTTTACTGATCTTTGATTTTTCCAGCAGAAATAGAATTGAAAGTTTTTCATTGACTTTCATACGTACAAAGTTTAAGGTTGAGAAAAAGCCTAAACCTGTTCAGTTCATCCACGTCGAGGGTACCAAAATTAAGGTGAGAAGAGGGGTACCCGAATAGGTACCCGAACGGATTGAACATCCTTGAACAAACATGTACCGAATACTTCGTGAAATCCGCGCTACTGGACGGATTAAAACGAAAAAAGGTACGATTACTCGTACCTTTGTGATCCCGCTGGGACTCGAACCCAGGGCCCATACATTAAAAGTGTATTGCTCTACCAACTGAGCTACGGAATCAATCACCCGTTTTCGTTTGGGATTGCAAAGATATGTATTAAATTATTTTCGCCAAATATTTCAATAAATAAAATTCAAACATCCCCTCAAACCCTCTCCCCTGCTATGTTCCAGGTGTAAAAAATATTTTCTGCACAATGCCGTCTGATGATTTCCGTTCGTCATATAAACGCAGTGAATAATATTTTCCATCCATCCAATCGTCTACCATATTATCATAATACCGGCTGCCGGGGTTACCGCTTTGCCCGCCCGGGTAAATACCCCAGGCCCGCGTTTCTTTCCCTAATTCCACCACCATTCTCCACGAGGGGCCGGTTGTTTTCTTGGTGGCGTTGATGATGTGCCGCCCGCCGCCGGTGTTCAGGCCCATGCGGCTCAGTGCGGGCAGGCTGCGGGAAAGATGGCGTATGTCTGTACCCCGGAATTTGCCCAGCGGCAGTTTACCTGCTTTGTCAAGGACGGCGGCAGAGTCCGCGGCCAGTTGAAAGGCGGTTTGCACAACATCCTGCAGGGTTTCCCGCTGCGGGGTGTTGACGTTGTCTACAAAATGCATGGCGCTGTCACGCATCAGCCAGAAGAGCGTTGTTTTTTCCAGCGGGCGCACCAGTGCAATGCTGTCCCGTACCAGGTCATCGTCCCATATCTGTTTTTCCAGTTGTTCCCACCACAGCAGGAACAGGGTGGCGCCTTTGCTCTCCGGAGCGCTGACGGCATCCCAGGCAAACATGGTTTTCCAGTACTTCCGTTGTTGCGCGGTTAACCCTGCCGCGTTCATGTACTGGCTTAAGAACGGCAATGCCGCCTCCGCCAGCCGGTTCTTGTTGTCTTTCTGCAGCGTCATCATGTCTTCCGGCGTAATGCCCTGCATGGCGCTCAGTTGCTCCTTGATGCGCATGCCGCGGAACAGGTCGTAGTAACCGAACATATGGTACGGGAAGGTACTGTCTGTAGCCGCCTGGTTAGCGGAACTGACAAAACCCTCCACGGGGTTGTAGCTGTGGGGGTTTTCCACCTGGGGGATGAAGCCTTGCCAGGCGTAGGTGCTGTCTGAGCCGGGCATCACAAATTTGCCCTGGTCTTTCCAGCGCAGGGGGTGGTGGCCGTTGTGCCAGATGGCAATGTCTCCGGCATCTTTACCGGCAAAAACAAAGTTCTGGGCCGGACAGTTCCACAGTGCCATCGCCTTCAGGTAGTCATTGTAGTTGCGGGCGTGGTTGAGGCGGTAAATACTGAGCAGTTCATTGGAGGCGTCGTGGGCCGTCCACCGCATGGCCAGAAAACCTTCGTGAGATTTGAGGTCGGGGAAGGTATTGTCATACAGTACCGGGCCCCAAACGGTGTAGGCCACCGTGTCCAGGTACGGCTGTTGGCCGCGTATCCTGATCTCTTCCACGCGCAGGCTGGCAGGGCGCCAGGCATCGTTAAAGCGGTATTCTTTTTTGCCGTTGCGGAAGTTCATCCGGTAAAAGTCCAGCACGTCCATATAGCCGTTGGTAAGGCCCCAGCCTATATGGTCGTTAAACCCGATGATGATGCCGGGCGCGCCGGGGAGGGACACGCCATACACGTTCATATCAGGGGTTTTGATCTGCATTTCGTAGAAGAGCGAGGGCAGGCCCAGCTCCAGGTGAGGGTCGTTACAGAGAATGGGGGCGCCGGAGCGGGTTTTGCTGCCGGATACGGCCCAGTTGTTACTGCCTTTGTCCCGATCTTGCACGGCGGTTTGCACTTTATAGATATCACCCAGCAGGCTGTCTGGCGGCGGTGCCGCCCGCGCCGAGGGTGCGGGAAAGGGCGTACCGGCGGGGATGATGGGGGCCTGCTGGTCTGTAAAATCCGGGTACATGCGGTCAAAGTCCGCTTTGCCGTATAGCTGGCGGGCATTGGTATACTCCAGATCATCGGCGCTGGAGGCCAGGTCGTAACTCATATACTTGATGAGCAGAGCCGTTTTCAGGTTGCTCCACGGTTCGGGGGCGTAGCCCAGCAGCTTGTACTCCAGCGGGTACTGGCGGGGCCGCAATTGCCGGATATAGGCGTTCACCCCGGCGGTATAGGCATCGCCCTGCATTTTGGACACCGGGTCCGCCTCCATGGCGGAAACGGCTTTTTCAGCGGCGTACACCATGCCTTCGCGGCGTTTGCGCCGGTCATACTGCAGCAGGCCGGGGCCTAATATTTCGCAGAGGCGGCCGCCGGCGGCGTAGGTTTGCAGCTCCATTTGCCAGAGGCGGTTTTTGGCGTGGAGGTAACCCTGGATAAAATAGGCATCCTGCTCCTGCGCGGCAAATACGTGGGCTACCATGCGCTCATCAAACCATACCTGGGCGGGGCCTTTCAGGCCCGGGATAACCAGTTGCTCTTCTGTTTCCATGGCTAATGGGTCCGCGTGCTGCCAGCATCCGTGTTGCGGGCTGAGAAGCATGCCCAGCGCGGGCAGGCTGCCCCATTTGTGGTTGAGCGCCCATACGAGCGCTATCGTAAAAACGAGGGGGATCAATCTCATAGAGCATGGTTATAGGCGAGACAGCGAGGCCGGCTCTTCCAGGTACAGGTCTATTACCTTGTTGCTGATTTCGTCATACTTGGTAAAGATCTTTTTCAGCAAGGCGTACAACTCTTTGTAGTTGGTGAAAGATGGTTTACCGGGAGATGGCGGGAGGCCCAACACTTCGCACAGCCGGTTCAGCTTGCCGCCTTCCTTCACGTCGTGATCAAGGTCAAATACCATGGCCACGTCTATCAGCCCGTCTTTCAGGGAAATGGCGATACCGGAGCCAAGCCCCTTTACGGTGCGCACTTCTTCCAGCACTTCTACGGTATAAACGGCGCTTTTGGCATCATAGGTCGTTTTTTCGTACCCAAACTCCCTGATCATTTCGTGTGCTTCCGTAATGCTATGGTCTGCAAAGGCCGGTGTACCCTGGTACTCTTCCAGCAACGAGTGGTACCAGCTACAGATATCGAGCTCTTCCAACACTTTTTTCCAAACAGGGTGAATGTCCATAAAAACAGTTTTAGAAGGGTGAAGAAATCATTGTTAATATACGCCTTTTACGTAAAAATAGTTCCGGTCAACCGGGCTACTTCGCTTTCTGTATTAAAACTATGCAGTACTACCCGCAGCCGTTCCCCTCCTCGGGGCACCGTGGGGTGCAGGATGGCACGCACGTCTAACCCTGCTTCTTGCAAGCGCTGTGCCAATCCGCGCGCGGCCTCATTGCCGGGGGCCATTACCACCTGTATGGGCGTTTCGCTCTCCAGCCGCCGCTCCGGGGGCACGCCCGCCCTGAATTGCTGTATAAGCTGCTGCAACTGCTGCCGTTCCTGCCGCATGTCAGGAAAAATGCTGTAAGCGGCCAGTATTACGGCCACGGCCTGGGGCGGCAGCGCGGTGGTATAAATAAAGGAACGGGAGAAATTGACCAGGTACTGCCGCAATACGGCTGAACCGAGCACAATGGCGCCGTGGCAGCCAACAGCTTTACCAAAGGTATGCACGCGGGCAAAACAATGGGCTTCTAACTGCAACGCCTGTACGAGCCCCTCTCCTTTTGGCCCCGTTACGCCGGTGGCATGGGCCTCGTCAACTATCAGCAGGGCGTTGTGCTGCCGGCAAAGGCCGCTGATCTCCTGCAGCGGCGCCAGGTCACCGTCCATGGAATACACGGACTCTACAGCCACAAACGTGCGCGTGCCGGTGGCGCCCTGCAGTTTTTTATGCAGGTCTTCGAGACTGTTGTGCCGGAAAGAATGGGCCTGCGCGGCAGACAACCGTATGCCGTCCCTGATGGAGGCATGTATCAGCTGGTCATATACAATGGTATCTCCTTTCTGCGGTACGCAGGAAAAGAGGCCCAGGTTGGCATCGTAACCGGAGTTGTAAAGCAGGCCGGCGGGGGCATTGTGAAAGGCGGCCAGCACTTCTTCCGCTTTCTCCGCCAGCTCATAGTTGCCGGCCAGCAGGCGGGAGCCGCCGCTGCCATGTACCTGCGGCAACTGCCTGCAAATGGTGAGCGCCTCTTCCTGCACCCGCTCGCTGCGGGCCAGGCCCAGGTAATCATTTGAACAGAAGTCTACCTTGTGCCCCGGCAACCGCAGCTGCCGCAACGCATGCTGCTCACGCCGCCGCTGAAGGGCGGCTTCCAGAAAGTCCTCCTTTTGCATGGTCCAAATCTATAACTTTGTGCTCCAATATCAACACCGTATGAGCAGTAAAGTTTCAATACTGGGCCTGAAGTTACCCACAGACCCGCGTTGGGTAGACCTGGCCGCAATTTCGCTGGAAGAAGTGCTGACAGATCATGCTTTTTGTGAACAGAAAGCGGCTACCTCCTGCATATCCCTGATCCAGCGGTACCCGGAGAAACAGCGGCTGGTAGAAGAGCTGGCGCCCATTGTAACGGAGGAATGGGGGCATTTCAGGCAGGTGCTGGCGGAAATGAAAAAACGCGGCTTTACACTGGGCAAACAGCGGAAAGATGACTATGTGAACGCGCTCATGGCCTTTCAGCAGAAGGGCGGCTCACCGGCGGATGTGCTGCTGGACAGGCTGCTGATATTTGCCCTTATTGAAGCCCGCAGCTGCGAGCGCTTCCGCTTGCTGAGCGAAGGGCTGGAAGACGATTACCTCCGCCAGTTCTACTACAAGTTCATGGTGTCAGAAGCGGGCCACTACCGCCTGTTCATTGACCTTGCCAACGAATACCTGCCGGAAGAAAAAGTAAAAAAACGCTGGCAGGAATGGCTGGCCTATGAAGCAGACATGATCAAAACCCTGAAAGTACGCGGAGACAGGATGCATTGACCCTAGAAATGGAACCCTAAATTCACATAAGCCTTCAGGTACCTGGCCTGATCGCTGTACATCAGCGTACCCTCCAGCGGCCCCAGGCGGGTGCTGTAACCAAGCGTAATGCCGTAACCGCTCAGGTAATTGCCTTTGGGCGCCACCAGCCTGTCCGTATTAAAGGTGGCCACGGAGGCGCGGGGTATCAGGAATATGTTCTTAAACGCCTCCAGTTGCCAGGCCAGTTGTACAGATGCCACGTGAGAGGTGTTCATCTCCCCGTCATATAAACCTACAAAGGGGATCTGGTTGCGGCTGAAGTCGGTAATACCGCCAATAAAAAAATCGTTCACCAGCTCCTGGTTGTAATTAAAGCTCACGCCGGCGTACGCGTTCAGGTTGAGGGTGTTTTTGCGCCCCATGGGGAAATAGTAGTTCATTTTCAGCAGAGCGCGCTGGTAGTTGTTGAACCGGAAGCCCAGGCTGTCAAGGTCCAGTTCCGTACCATCGGCATTGCGCATGGCAAAGGTGGGGTTCTGGTTATGCACCACGCCGGCCTCCAGCTTGATCTCCGCGCCACGCGTGGGGTACAGCTTGCGGTTAATGGTGCTGAGGCCATAATAGAAGAAGGAATTGAGCTGGTTGGTATTGCCGTCTACCTCTATATACGGGCTCAGGCTGGGCTTGAGGCGGATGTACTCCCAGCGGGTACCCACGCCCACGGCCATTATCCGGTTCAGCATGTATTGCAGGTGAATGTCTACCGCGGCGTATTTGTTGCGGTACTCCTGTATTTTCTTGAAATTGTCGTAGTAGTTGAGCGGGTTGTTCTCGTAATAGGCCCCCACGCCGAAACCCACGGTGCGCTTGCGGCCCAGGTATTTGAAATATTCCGCCCGCAGCCGCGGGTTTTCACTGATGGCGGCGGTTACGTAAGCGCGGGAATTGGGTACTATGAAATTGCGCTGCGTAATGTTGATGATGGCGCTCACGTTAGTGAACGTATTATAGTGCAGGGCAAATTTCACGTAGGTGAGCGGGTTTTCCTCCACATCAATTTCCAGCTCGCTTTTACCATACCCCAGCGGGTTCAGGTGGTAGGTGATCTGTTTATAGAAACGCGTGCCGTATACGTTCACCACCGCCTCCCGTATTTTCTGCGGCGTGTAGCAGCCGCCGGGCTTGAGGTTGAGCCTGCCGCGGAAAAACTTCTCGTCTGAATGCACCAGCCCGCGGATGGTGATGTCCGCAATTTCTATATCCGGTACCACGGGCACCCGGTTCCTGCGGGGAGGCAGCTGGGGGTAAAGGGCATTGAGGGAGTCTGCCAGGCGTTTGAAAACGGGGTACATTTCCCGGCCTTTCCTTTTGCCTACCGCTATGATGGAGTCTACACTGCCAAAACTGGCGGCGCCGTAGCCTTTCAGGTTGGGCTCAATGTAAATGTCCGTTATCTTGCGGGCTTCCTTGAAATCTTCCGCGTCTTTATAAAATCCCAGCTGGTAAATAATATCGATGGGCGTTACCAGTTCATCTGCCTTGGCCAGGCCACCGCTTACGCTGGAGCCGATGATGATGTCTGCCCCCATCTCTTTGGCCGTGATGGTGGGAAAATTGCGCACCACCCCGCCATCTACCAGTTTACGGCCGTCTATCTTCACGGTGGTGAACACGGAGGGGATGGCCATACTGGCACGCATACACGATACCAGCTCCCCGCTGTCAAGCGTTACAATTTCTCCGGTGGCCACGTCTGTTGCAATACATTTGAAGGGGATGCTGAATCTGGAAAAGTCTTTCACATCCCGCACGGGCCAGCACATGGTGGCCAGCTCCAGCCAGAGCTGCTGCCCGGAAATAACGCCGGAAGTGAGCTTGGGCTTGCCGTACTCAAAGGGCACCTCCACCATATAGCGGTTGTATTCTGCACGTTCCTCGAAACTGATATCGTCCATGGTGGGCTGGTTGGAAAACAGGGAGCTCCAGTCCAGCTTGCGGGCCATGTGCTCAATGGAATCTCCGGAATAGCCGATGGCATACAGACCGCCTACAATGCTGCCCATGCTGGTGCCGGTCACATAGTCTATCTTCAGGCCCGCGCTGTCTATGGCCTGCAGGATGCCGATGTGCGCCAGCCCCTTGGCCCCGCCTCCGCTCAAAGTAAGCCCTACACCGGGTCTCTGGGCGTATAGGCTAGAGGGATAGGTGAAAATTAGCAGGATAAGAATAAGAAAAATTCGATGCATGCGGCTTAACTGTCCTTATATTAATAAAGATAAAGGATTTTGGGGATGCATAAATTATTAAAGTATTTTTCTATCTTTTCGGGATAACAATTTGACTTTATGAGCTCCACGAAACAGCATCAGAACATCTGGCAGGTGATATTCGCATCTTCTGCCGGAACATTGATAGAATGGTACGACTTCTATATTTTCGGCAGCCTCTCGCTGATACTGTCTGAAAAATTCTTTCCGGACAGCAACCCTACCCTTGCGTATATAGCCACCCTGGCCACTTTTGCAGTGGGTTTCATTGTGCGCCCGTTTGGCGCCATCGTATTTGGCCGGCTGGGTGACATGGTGGGAAGGAAATACACTTTCCTGCTCACGCTGCTCATCATGGGCGGTTCTACCTTTGCCATCGGCCTTATTCCGGGATACAAGACCATTGGCCTGGTAGCGCCCATACTGGTGCTGATACTGCGCCTGGCCCAGGGCCTTGCGCTGGGTGGAGAGTACGGCGGCGCGGCCACCTATGTGGCGGAACACTCCCCTGCCCACCGCCGCGGCTATTACACCAGCTTTATTCAGACCACCGCCACGCTGGGCCTGTTCGTATCTCTCGGCGTAATACTGGTTACCCGCACCACCATGAGCGCGGAGTCGTTTAACGACTGGGGCTGGCGTATCCCTTTCTGGCTGAGCATCTTCCTGGTAATGATGAGTTATTACATCCGTATCAAGCTGCAGGAGTCCCCGCTGTTCACCCAGCTGAAAAAAGAAGGCAAAACGTCCAAGAACCCGCTCAAAGAGAGCTTTGGCAATAAGGAAAACCTGAAACTGGTACTGCTGGCGCTCTTCGGCGCGGCCATGGGCCAGGGCGTGGTATGGTACACCGGCCAGTTCTATGCCCTCTCCTTTTTGCAAAGCACCATGCACATAGAGTTTGTGCAGAGCAATGTGATCATTGCCGTGGCGCTGCTCATCGGCACCCCCTTCTTCATTTACTTCGGCCACCTGTCTGACAAGATAGGCCGGAAAAAGATCATGATGATGGGCATGCTCATTGCCGCGTTGGCGTACTTTCCCATTTACAATGCGATGGACAAAACGGTAGATCTTTCCGCCAAGCAGGAAGTGACGGCCATGTACCGGGTAGAAAGCACCATCACCCCGCTGGAAGACGGCACCACGCTTGAAAAGTCCACCAAGGTGCGCACTTATTCTGACAGTACCGTAGTGAAGGAAGTGACCACCATCACAAAAGACAAGAAAGAAGTAAAAAAAGAAGTGAAAGTAGGCACCAACAACCTCATCTGGCTGATCGTGCTGGTATTGATACAGGTAATATTCGTGACCATGGTATACGGCCCCATTGCCGCATTCCTGGTGGAACTGTTCCCCACGCGCATCCGCTACACGTCCATGAGCCTGCCGTACCACATTGGCAACGGCGTGTTTGGCGGCCTGCTGCCGGCTATTGCCACGCTGATGGTGCAGAAAACAGGGAATCACCTGGCGGGGCTGGTATACCCCGTGGCCATTGCGCTGATCTGCCTGGTGGTGGGCGTGATATTTATCAAGGAAAAGAAAACGGCAGACGGATATGCCGAAGTGCCCGAGGTGTAAGCCTCCTGAAGACTATCAAAGGCCGCCCCTGTTGCAGGAGGCGGCCTTTTTATTTTATAGTGATGCGCTGGTCTTTTTCAGGAAATCGCCCAACTGCTTGTAGTCTACTTCCTGCCCTTCGGTGATGGTAGCCGTTTTGCGTTCGGGGCCTGACATGGATTTAAAATACCCCTTGATCTCCGGCAACGCAGTGGCATTAAAAAGCATAAAAGACAACTTGTCTTTGGCCGCATGTACAACGGCGGCATAGTGGCCGTTCTTCAGGTAGTGAGGCTTGCCGTATTGCAAGCGCTCCTCCACTCCCGGAATGGTTGTATGGATCATTTTACGCAGCGTTTCCGCTACTGCTACTTGCCATTTGGGTAATTTCTGAATATAGGCCGTTACTTCCTGGTTCATGTGATACTGTGTTTTTGTATACACAAAAGTAAGGGAAGCGCTTTGGGGAGAAGCGGTGCGGTTACGACATACTTAAGGTGAAATGCGACTTGTTGCGCCCGTTATTGCCCGCTGAAATACGCCCGCTCCCCGCTCATGTCCAGGTATGGGTGCGCCGCGGCCAGCGCGTCCACCTTTTTGGCATACGCGGCCAGGAACTGCCGGTGCTGCGGTGTTTGCGGGTTGAATGGGCGGTGCTGCCGCGCGCGGAGAATGTCTGCCACCTGTTTTTCCAGCTGCTGCGCATCGGGGTGCAGGCAGGCGGCGGTGAAATGCTGCCATACGTATTGAATGGCCAGCTCATTGGGGTGTACCAGGTCTTCTTTATAAAAACGGTAATCCCGCAGATCGTCTATCACCAGCTCATAGGCGGGGAAGTAAAACAGCCGGTCAAATTTATTGACGAGGTGATGCACGGCCTGCAGCAGGATGGCCTTGCTCAGGTTGTTTTCCACCACGCCATCCCGCGCGTACCGCACGGGGCTCACGGTGAACAGGATGTTGACCTGGCGGTTGGAGAAGAACAGGCGATGCATCATATTGTCCAGCGCGGCAATGATCTCGTCTGCAGACAACAGTTTTTTGTAGAACGATGCTTCGGGTACTTTATGGCAATTGGCCACCATGTTACCGGTTTCTTTCAACACGTACACATACGCCGAACCGAGGGTGATCACCAGCCAGTCTGCTTCTTGCAGCCGCCGGCTTGCCGCGGCCCGAGACGCGTTGATGTTTGCCAGCACGGCCTCCCCGTCCGGGCCGGAGAAACGGGAATGATGGTCCCAGCTATGCCAGAGGTCTTCATGCATAAAGAGGTCTGCCGCGGTGTAAGGCCGCCCGTCCATATAACCTTGCAGGCTTTGGGCAATGCTCAGCGGGTTGAACAGGATGCCGTTGGGGTTTACCAGCACGTTGAACTTGTGCTGCTGCATGCGGCCGCCTATTTCTTCAGCAAAGCAGGAGCCTGTCATCAACAATTTGTCCGCATACTGCACGGAAGGTTCCAGCGGCGCTACCGGGAAGGTCATTCTGAAGTTCATGCTGCGAAGTTATCAAATCAAATCTTTATGGAAGAGTGGAGGGTGATTTTGCGGGACGCCCGGCGCCAGCCGCTAGCGGAAAGCCGAACAGGAATTTTAGCGGGCCGTTCAGATCAAATCTTTACGGAACAGCTGCTCCGCTTTCTGCACGGCGTCCAGTATGTCTGTTATGTGAAAAGGCATGGGAACCTGGTGGCGGGCGCACCAGGCGGCCAGGTTTTCCGTGGCAATGTTCCCCACCAGCTCGTCTTGCGCCATGGGGCAACCGCCAATGCCTTTCAAGGCGCTGTCAAAGCGGCGGCAGCCGCTGTTGTAAGCGGCGGCTATCTTTTCTTCCCAGGCATAGGGCGTGGAATGGAAGTGCGCGCCGAACTCAATGCCGGGATAAGCGGGAATGAGGCGGGAAAACAGGGTGGCGATATTGTCCGGCTCCGCCACGCCCACGGTATCTGCCAGGGACAGGATGCCGATGTTCAGACCGGCAAAGGTTTCCGCCCACTGCAGCACCACTTCGGGGCTGTAGGGGTCTCCATACGGGTTGCCAAAACCCATGGAAAGGTACACCACCAGCTGTTTGCCGTTCTTGATGCACAGCTCCTGGATGGCCTGCACCTCCGCCAGCGACTGTTCAATGGTCTTGTTGGTATTGCGGAGCTGAAAGGTTTCCGAGAGGGAAAAAGGAAAACCCAGGTAATCAATGGCCTCGTACCCTACCGCCTCTTCCGCACCCCGTAGATTGGCCACAATGGCCAGCAGCTTTGTTCTATTGCCAGGCCGCAGGCCTTTCAGTACAGCGGCTGTGTCAGCCATCTGCGGAACGGCTTTGGGTGAAACGAAACTGCCGAAATCAAGCGTATCAAAGCCTATCTCCAGCAAAGCATTGAGGTAGTCCGTTTTGGCGGCAGTGCTGATCTGGTGGGGCCAGCCCTGCATGGCATCTCGAGGGCACTCTATAAACTTCATCTCTTTAGTTTTTTAAACACCTTGAAAAACGCTCGCCATCCTTTCAAAACCGGCTGCGCCCAAGCAGGTCCTTTCACTTTGCCTGACGCGGCCATTCCTTCACCCCACCTCCATCCGCTGCTTCATGGCCTCATACAGGATGATGCCGGCGGCAACAGACACGTTGAAAGACTCAAAACTGTTTTGCATGGGGATGTGGAACTGCCGGTCCGCGGCTTTCAGCAGCGCCGGGTACACACCTTTGTCTTCCGAGCCCATGATCACGGCCACCGGCTCCGTCCATGGCAGGCCGGCCAGCGTTTCCTTAGCCTCCATTTCGCTGGCTACTACCTGTATGCCGTTGAGGTGCAGGGTGTCTATGGCCTTCAGCAGGCTGTTCACCCGGCATACGGCAATTTTCTCCAAAGCGCCGGCGGAAGATTTGAGGGCTTCTTCGTTCAGGGCGGCAATGCCCTTGTCTGGTATAATGATGGCCTGGGCGCCGCAGCAAACCGCGCTGCGGGCAATGGCGCCAATATTGCGTACGTCTGTAATGCCGTCAAGAATGAGGAAAAGCGGTGTTTCTCCTTTATCTGTTACGTGGGAGATCACGTCTTGCAGGTCCAGGTAGGCCACTTTGGCCGTAACGGCCACCACACCCTGGTGGTTGGCCTGGGTGAGGCTGTTGAGCTTTTCAACCGGCACCGTATTGATGGGGATACGTTGCTCCGCGGCCAGCTGGCGGATCTGCGGGATAATGTCTCCCGTGGCGGTTTTCAGCAGGTAGATCCGTTCAATGGCCTTGCCCGAGCGCATGGCTTCCAGCAAGGGCTGGCGGCCGATGATCAGGGCGGATTGTTTCGGTTTGGGCGGCGAAGGTTTAAATCGATGGTTCATCAGCGGCAAAGATAACGCATCAAAGCTCCCCTTCCAGCATCATGAGTTTAATCTTTTGAATGGCGGCTACGGACAGGGAGTCTGTGATCTCGTGGTTTTTCACCATCTGGTACGCCTTTTCAAAGGGCAGTTGCAGAATGGCCAGCTGCTCCGTTTCTTCCGGCTGCGGCTCCCGCTGCTCCAGCCCGCGGGCCAGGAATACCATCCCAAACTCGTCAGACACAGAGTTGGACAAGTGCAGCTGAACAATGAGGTCCCAGCGGCTGGCCACCAGGCCGGTTTCTTCCAGCAGCTCCCTTTGCGCGGAGGCCAGCGGGTCTTGCCCCAGGGGGCCGCCCCCTTCGGGAATTTCCCAGCTGTAGGCTTCCAGGGCAAAGCGGTATTGCCCTACCAGCCACGTATTCCCTTCTTCATCCAGCGCCAGCACGCCAATAGCAAGGTTCTTGAAGTTTACTACCCCGTAAATGCCCGGCCCGCCAGATGGATTGATAACCTGGTGCTCTGTAACACTGATCCAGCGGTTGTCATACTGCAGTGCAGACGCCCTGACCTGCCAGGGATTTTGTTGTTGTTCCATTGAACAAAGAACGTGGAAAAAGCGATATATTTATACAAGATTTCAATTTCACTTCCCCCGGCCAAAGACTAGTTCATCAGGTTATTGTTCAGATAAACAAAACGCTAATGAAAAAATTCTACCTTATACTGTTACTCCTGGGCCCCCTTGTGTCTACCGCGCAGAGAAGAGAAAATTTTTCCAATGCCTACCTGGGCGTTATGCTGCACAACAGCCAGGCCGGCATTTCCCTGGTGAACTCCTTTGGTTTCATCAGGTACGCCGGTATAGGCGCGGGCGTGGATATCACCAGTTTCTGCAACTCCCTGATGGTACCCGCCTATTTTGACCTGCGCCTGAAATACCCCGTGGGCCGGTTTATTCCCTATGCGCTGGGGCAATTCGGGAAACCGCTGTATAACAAGGAAAATGCGCTCAGTTACCGGGAGGAAACGGGGTCCACCATTCCCATCAAACTCAACGGCCGCCACTTTTTTGGCACGGGGCTGGGTTTCCAGTACCGGGCAGACAAGGTATGGCTGTTTGCTTCCTATATCCGCCGGGAGTACCACATGCGCTATGAGGGCAAACGGGCGCTGCCGCATTCCTTTGACACGGAATTTCCCGCGGCGGCCAACGTTTTTATGGTAGGTTTTACGTTCTGAAGTAACAGGGGCTGGCAGAAAGCACCGCACGCAAATGCCGCCTGCATTGCGCCTGAAGCAGCGTAAGGCCAGCGATCCGCAAGCGTTTCCGCTGTAAACAGCAACGGGAACGTTTCCGCTCCCGCCCTGCCGTTATGGTTAAATGGAAAGATAATAGTAGTAAAACTCCTCATCCCGCTTAAACCCTTCATCTTCATACAACGCCTGCGCGGTGGCATTGGTAATATGCGTTTGCAACATAATGTACCGCGCGCCTGTTCCCTGCCCCAGTTCCCGGGATGCGCCTATCAACCGGCGGGCCGCGCCTTTGCGGCGGTGTTCCGGGTCTACGAACAGGTCATTCAATATCCACGCTTTTTTCATGCCTATGGAAGAGAACACCGGGTACAGCTGCGTGAAACCCAGCAGTTGGCCGGCTGATTCCGCTACGTAGATCACGCTGTCATCGTTCTTTAGCCGTTCCGCCAGGTAGGCTCTAGCCCCTTCCAGGTCCGGCGCCTGCTCATAATGCTGGCGGTAGGCGTCAAAGAGCGCGGCCAGGGACTGCAGGTGCGAGGTGGTTGCTTTAATAATTTGCATGAACGGGAAATATTTGGTTGAGATGATGATGAATGTGCCGCAGGTAATCTTCCGCCACGTATTGCAGCGTAACCGGCGCGCCCGGCCCGATTACGCAGATATGCCCAAGGGCGGCGGCGGGTATGAGGGGTAGCAGGCCGGCAATGTGCAGGTTCAATGCTTTCCAGAGCTGCACCAGCGCGGGCCACGGCTCGTGCTGGTATTGGCGCGCCTCCACCCAGAAGTCCTGGTTGTAGCCGGGCAGCTCCGAATATTCCGAATGCTGGGCGCGGATGAAGCGCGGGTAGTTGTTGGTAGCGGAATCTATGAGGTGGCCGAGTATTTCCTTACGGCTCCACTTGCCCGGGGCGGGCCGGGCGCCGGCCTCCTGTTCTGAAAAGCGCAGCAACTTTTCCGCTGTTTGCGCTACGGTTTGCCGCAGCTCGCGGGCCAGGGGAGCCAGCGGGTGTGCCGGCAGGTCAATGCCCATTTTGATATTGCACCTTTCGTAGCCGCCGCTTTCCAGCTCCATTTCCGCAAAGCCCAGCTTGCGGTACATGGCCACGGCGGCGGCCTGTTTGGTGTTGGAGTACAGTATCATACGGGTGTAGCCGGCCAGCGCGGCGCGCTCCATGATAGACGTTGCCAGCAGCCAGCCCAGCTTGCGGCCCTGGAAGGCGTTGTCTACCGCCATCTTCGTCATTTCCACCGTATTGTCATCCACCTGCTTGTAGGCCACGGTACCCGCTATTTCGTTGCCGAGGGCCACAAAAATAATCTCTCCGCCATGCGCCAGGATGTGCTCCTGCGGATGTTCCAGCACAGCGCGGTCTATCGGTTCCAGCGTATAGTTGCTGGTGATCCACGCCTTGTTGAACTGCTCAAAGTAAGGCTGATAATCCGGGTGCCAGGCCAGCACCCTTGCATCATTTGCTGCGTTCATAACTTTTATTCTTGTTAAATGCGTTGTTAACGAGGTATACGCCCAGCAGGGTCACCAGGCAGGAAACCCCTATTGTCCAGCTCAGTTTTTCACTGAGTATCAGCCAGCCCAGTATTACCGCCACTACGGGATTGACGTACGCATAAATGGAAACGAGCGAAGGCGGTAAATTGTTCAGGGCAAATACATAAGCGGAATAACTCAGCAGCGAACCAATGAAAATGAGGTACAGCAAGCTGCCCCACAGCTCCCCGGTGAAGCTGGCTATATGCAGCGGCTGGCCCATGAACAGGGAAATGACCAGCATCACAATACCGCTGAACAGCATCTGGAAACCGGCGCCGTACAGGTAGTTAACGCCCAGCGCCCACTTGGCCGTAAGCACGGAACCCAATGCCCAGAACACGCAGGCGGCGGTGATGAGCATAACGCCGAAACGGTACTGCGGGTCCATCAGCTCCCTGATATGATCGTAAAAAATACCGCCAATGCCCGCCAGCCCGATCACCATGCCGAGCACCAGCTGCACGGTTATTCTGGTGCGCTGTACCAGGAAGTAACTGAAAATAGTGATCCAGATGGGCACCGTGGCGGCAATGATGGCGCCCATGCCGCTGGGGATGTAGGCCATGGCCCAGGTCATGAGCCCGTTGCTGCCGCAGAGCATGAGCACCCCTATTACAAAAAGGCGGGAAAGCACCGGCAACTCCGGCAGCTTGTACCCCCGTATCAGGAAGAAAGCGGTGAGCAACAAACCGGCGGAGGTTTGCCGCAGGCCGGCCAGCAACATGCCGTGCATATGTTGTACGCCTATCCTGGCGGCCAGGTAAGTGGTGCCCCAGAAGATGCTCACTATCACCAATGCCACATAAGCGTTTATGTTGTTCTTTTTCATGACTTGTTTTTGATATGGTATTCCGTTATGGCAACAAGGTTAAATCAAGCAACGGGTGGATACCCGTCGCCTTAACTAATATCAACCTCTAAATCAATTGTTTTCCAGGATGGCGGAAAGATGGGCGATCTCTGCAGCAACGGTTTCCAGTTCGTCCATCACCTTGTCAATGTCCTGGTCTGTAGTCCGCCAGTTGACCAGTGCCGCCCTTAAAGCCGGCAGGCCCTGGTATTGGGTAGGCGTTACATATACTACGCCCCGCATATTGAGCTTTTGCAGGAACAGTTGGATATGCTCCGCCAGCATTCGTTCTTCATGGTTCAGCGTAAAACATACCACGCAGAGCCGCACGGGCGCCAGCAGGCGGAAGCGTTTACTCTTCCGGATGCGCTCTCCCAGTTGCTGGGCCAGCCGTATGTTCTCTTCCACCATGTCCCTGTAACCTTCGGCCCCATAGGCCTTCAGAGAGAACCAGGCAGGCAGTGAACGCAGGCGGCGTGAGTTTTCCGGTGCGTAGTTGATGTAGTTGAAATGCCGGGAGGGGTCTCCCAGGTAAGCCGCGCCCGCGTTCTGGAACACGGCCAGCTGCAGCAATGGATGACGGGTGAATATCATGGCCGCATCGTACGGCACATTAAGCCACTTATGGGCGTCTATGGTAATACTGTCTGCCGCTTCCCAGCCACGAAGCAGGTGTTTGTACCGTGGACTGGCGGCCGCAAACCCACCAAAGGCGGCGTCTACATGCAGCCAGAAAGCGTGTTCTTTTTTCAGTGCCGCAATGGCGGCTATATCATCAAAATCTACCGTGTTCACCGTACCGGCGCTGGCCACATAAATGAACGGTTCCCCGGGGCGCGCGTTTATCCAGGCTTTGAGCGCGTTCACATCCACCGCTTCCCGTTCAGGCAGCGTGGGCAGCTTCACCAGCGCGTTGTGGCCCAGGCCGAGCATAGACAGCGCTTTGGCTATGCTGGAATGCGGGGTGGCGGCCAGTACCTTCACGTCTTTCAGCGCCCCGGCGCCGGCAATGTCTACATCTACCCCCTGCTGCCTGCCCAGCCACTGGCGCGCAGCGGCCAGCCCGGTGAAATTGGACATGGTAGCCCCGCTCACAAAGCAGCCCAGGAACTCTTCCGGCAAGCCGAACAATTGTTTCAGCAGGTCAAGGGTTTCTGTTTCTATATGGAAAGACACGGCGGACTTGTCTGCCGGGTTCATGTCTATAGTGCTGGTGATCCAGTCTCCCGCCAGGGCGGCGGGCGTTACGCCGCCTGTCACAAAACCGAAGTAGCGGGGACCGGCGTTGCCGGTCAGGTGATCTCCGAAGCGGTTGTCAAAATGCTCCAGCGCGGCGGCGGCGCCCATGCCTTTTTCAGGCAGCACCGAAGCCGGGAAGGCCGGTAGCGGCAAACTCACTTTCAGCTCGTTGATCCTGGAAAGGAAACCGCCCGCATAAGCGGCCGTTTGGGAAAGCAGTTCATTCAACTGTAAGAGGTCGTGGCGGAATGTTGCGTTCATGGTTCGCGGTTGTTAGGTCTCAATTTGACAACACAAAACTCCGCCATTTCTACATAAAAAAACAGATGCAGTTTTGTAAATTTTGACCATATCAGATGGACTGACAAGCAACCGTGATCCGTGACGAATGCGGTTCGTCATTCAGAAGAGCAGGCCGCCGCGCTCATGGTCCAGCAGCCACTGTTTGCGCCACAAACCACCCGCATACCCCGTCAGTTCGCCGCCACTGCCAATTACACGGTGGCAGGGCACTATAATGGCCAGGTTGTTTTTGCCGTTGGTAGTGCCCACGGCGCGGATGCTTTTTACATTGCCCACTCTTTTGGCAAGGGTCAGGTAGGTAATAGTTTCACCAAAAGGAATGGTGGTGAGCTGATGCCATACCGTTTGCTGGAACGGCGTGCCGGGTTGCTGCAGGGGCAGTTCAAAAACACGGCGTTTTTTTTCGAAATATTCCTGCAGCTGGCGTATGCATTCATGCAATAACGGCGGCGCGTCTGTGGTTTCCTCCCCTTCTTCTGTAAACAACACGGCGCTGATGTAGACAGCCGTGCCTTTGATAAGCAGGCGGCCTACGGGCGAGGGCATGCTGAGCATGTGTTCATTTGGCGTAGAGGGAACGCCAGCAGTAGAAGGTTGCATAGGCTGCGTGGTTTTGCCAGTGTTGCGTAATGTTCTTTACTTCCTGTATACCCGGTTTGGCGGGCAGGCCCAGGCGGTGCCGGAGCGCGTTGTGCAAGCCGGCGTCTTCCAGCGGCAGGGCCTGCGGGTGCTGCGCAAATTTCATGAGCACGTAGTTGGCGCTCCAGGGGCCTATGCCCTTGATGGCCACCAGCGTATCCCGTGCCTGCTCATAGGGTAATTTCATCAGCATATCCTCACTCAAATGGCCGCCGGCCATCAGTTGCGCAATGCGGATGATGCCTTCCGCCTTGGTGCGAGAGAATTGCATGGGCATGAGGTGTTCCGGGCGCAGCACGGCTATGACGGCGGGGTGCGGGTAAAGGTAATACGTGCTCCCCTCCCATGCTACCGCGTGCCCGAAGGCCTGCACCAGCCGTTGCTTCATGGTGTAAGCAAAGGCCAGGTTGATCTGCTGGCCGGTGATGGTCCAGGTGATGGCCTCAAAAAGGTCTGGTATGCCCACCAGCCGCAACCCGCTGAACGCCTGTACCAGCGGGCCTAGCAGGGCGTCCCCGGCGGCAAAACGGTAAAAGGGCTGCAGGCTGCCGTCCAGGTGCAGCCAGCGGTTGATGTAGGTCTTGATATATGCTTCGCCGTTAGCGTCCGTTTCACCGTGCAATATGTCTGCAACCAGTGCTTCGCTGCCCGGCGCCTCACTTATCCGCAGCAACACAGGATGGCCGCCGGGCGCCAGCAGTTTGTATACGGAGTCGTTCCGTACATAATGCAGGCATTCCCGAGGGGAACGGTTGAGGAACTGCAGGCTTTCGGCAAAGTTGAAATGTGCGTAATCTGTAACGGGTAACGTGATCATGATATTTTTGTATGCACGGGCCTATGACTGAATGTTTTTCAATCCTGTAGTACTCAGGAGGATTTTGTATGCACCAGCTGGAAAATGGTGAAGAGGTGATGCGCTTCGTGCAGGATGAACAGTTCTATCCACTGCGCCATGTCAAACCGCCCGTACACGGGGTGCGTACCGTAGCGGCGGAGCGCCTTTTCGTCCAGTCCGTCAATGAACGCTATCATGCTTTCGCGGTCTTTCCGGTAAACGTCCAGCAGCGCGGCATTGCGCACGTTCTTGTATTGGGCGAAGAGGTCGTCGTTCTCCCATACGTACCGTTCAAACACGGGCTCGTCTTCTTCCAGTATCCGTTTGAAGCGCTGCATGTACACAGGGTGAAACACGGCCAGGTGCGCCGCGTTCTCGAACGCCGTCCACTTGCCGGGACGGACTTCCCGCTGCAGGTGCTCCTGCGGCAGGTTGGCCGTTATTTCGGCCAGGGAAAGGTGCTGGGTGCGGAAACGGGTGTCTACGGAAAAAGGTAGTCGTGGCATGGCGGCTAAATGGTTAAATGAAAAATGAAATTAGGAAATTCCCGCCAAACAGATATCATTTCCGTAATTTTGACCATATCAGTACAAAACCGTGTTATGGACCATTTATACCTGCAGGTAGCAGAACGCATACAGGCCATGATCGAAAAGGAGGTGATCCGCATTGGCGACAAGCTGCCCTCCGTACGCTCTCTCAGCAAGGAGCAGGGCATCAGCATGAGCACCGTTTTCCAGGCGTACTACCACCTGGAAAGCAAGGGCTACATTGAGCCGCGGCCCAAATCAGGCTATTACGTGCGCTTTTCTCCCCGCCGCCTGCCGGAGATGCCCAAGAGCTGCCGGCCGGTAAAAAAGGCTACGGAAGTGAACGTGAGCGATATGATCACGGAAGTGTTCTACCATCTCAGCCCAGACGATGTGCTGCGCTTTTCCGTGGCCGCGCCGCATGAGAGCCAGCTGCCCGCCGCCAAACTGAGCAAGTCCCTGATACAGGCCATGCGCAGCCTGCCCGCCAATGGCACCAGTTACGAAAACCTGCAGGGCAATATGAATTTAAGGCGGCAGATTGCCCGCCTGAGCCTGCAATGGGGCGGTACCATCACGGAAGAAGATATTGTGACCACAACGGGCTGTATGGACGCTTTAACGCTCTGCCTTTCCGCCACCACCCAGCCGGGCGATGTGATAGCGCTCGAAAGCCCGGCCTACTGCGGCACCTTCCAGCTGGCGGAAAGCCTGGGCCTGAAAGTGCTGGAAGTGCCTACCAACCCGGTATACGGGGTAGATCTCGAGTACCTGGACAAAGCTATTCCCAAGTTCAAAATAAAAGCCTGCGTATTTGTGACCAACTTCAACAACCCCATTGGCTCCTGCATGCCAGACAAGAACAAACGGGAGCTGGTGCGCCTCATGAACAAATACGATATTCCGCTGATAGAAGACGATATCTACGGAGATACCTACTTCGGCAAAACCCGCCCCAGCAGCTGCAAACAGTATGACCGTACCGGCAATGTGCTTTACTGCAACTCCTTTTCCAAATCCCTGGCCCCGGGCTACCGTGTGGGCTGGACCATGCCGGGCAAGTACAAGGACAAAGTGCTCCGCCTCAAGCTCAACCACTCCGTTTCCAGCGCCACGCTGCCGCAGGCCGCCATTGGCCACTTCCTGGAAAACGGGCGGTACGAGCACCACCTGCGCAACATCCGCACGCTGCTGCACACCCAATGCCTCCGCTACCAGCAGGCCATTGCGGACTATTTCCCTGAAGATACCTGTGTTACGCGCCCGCAGGGCGGCTATGTGCTGTGGCTGGAACTGAACCAGCGCGTGAACACCATTGAGCTGTACGAGCAGGCCATGAAACGCCGGATCAGCTTTGCGCCAGGGCGCATCTTCTCCCTGCAGGACAGGTACAACAACTGCCTCCGTATCAGCTTTGCCAACCCCTGGAGCAAACAGGTGGACGACGGGCTGAAAACCATTGGCAAGCTGGTACACCAGGCGCTGCGGTAAAAAAAGGCCAGGGCAAAAATGCCCCGGCCGTCCGTTTTCCTACAACTGTTTACTAAACCGTTTTACGGTAGTTCCAGATGGCCACACTGTTGACAGCTGCGGCCATCAGGAGCATGATGCCGAAATAATGCTGTATGTCCGCCCAGCCGCTCCCCTTCTGCATCACCATACGGATCACCTTTACAAAATACGCTACGGGGTTAACAAGCGTAAGCTGCTGCGCCCATGCGGGCATGCTTTCTATGGGCGTGAACAGCCCGCTCATCAGTATAAAAATGATCAGGAAGAACCAGGTGATGAACATGCTCTGCTGCTGCGTTTCCGTAAAGGTGGAAATCAACAGGCCCAGCCCCAGCATCACCAGCAGGTACACCGCCGCAAACAGGAACACCCAGGCAATGTTGCCCTCAAACGGCAGGCTGAACACCAGCTTGCCCACAGCGAGGCCAAAGGCCAGTTCAAACAGCGCTATGATCCAGAACGGCAGCAGCTTGCCGATAATAAAATGATGCTTGCGGATGGGAGTTACGTTCAGCTGCTCAATGGTGCCTATTTCCTTTTCTTTCACAATGTTCATCCCTGACAGGAACGCGCCAATAAGGGTTACCAGCACCACCAATATGCCCGGCACCATAAAGAACTTGTAATTGAGCGTAGGGTTGTACCAGTAGCGGTAAGTAATATCTATATGCTCCGGGCCGTCATCTTCATCCAGCGCCAGCCAGTCCATACGTACCTGCCGGTTGAACCGGCCAATGATGTTGGCGGCGTAACCATAGGCCAGGCCTGCCTTGCTGCCGTTGATGGCGTTTACGAGCAGTTGTACCGTGGCCTCGTTTTCCCGCACCAGGTCCCGCTCAAAATGCGGGGGAATAGTGAGGATGAGATCTGCCCGGTTGGCCTCCAGGTCTTCAAACGCTTCCTGCTGGCTGTAAGACTGGCGGTGCAGGGTAAAGTAACCGGAAGACAGCAGCTTGTCACGCAGTTGGCGGCTCCAGGTAGAGCCGTCATGGTCCACCACGTCTACAGACAGGTTCCTGATCTCGTAATTGGCCGCAAAGGCCAGCACCAGCAGCTGCACCACCGGCACCACAAAAATGATGGGCAGCATGGAGCGGTTGCGGAACACCTGCAGAAACTCTTTTTGCAATATGAAGAAGATGGTACGCATCAGCTTAAACGGGTTTTAAATTTGCGAACGCTCAGCACCAGGAAAAACAGCGTCATACCGCCCAGGATGAGCGTGGGCTGCCATACCTGGCGCAGGCCGGCGCCCTTGAGCATGATATCTTTCAGAATAATAATGAACCATTTGGCCGGTACAATATTGGCAAACACCTGCAGCGGCTTCGGCATACTTTCCAGCGGGAACACAAAGCCGGACAGCAAGATGGTAGGCAGCAGCAGGCCCATCATGGAAATCATCATGGCCGTTTGCTGGGAATTGGTGAGGCTCGATATCAATATGCCCAGGGAAAGCGCGGCCAGGCAAAACAGCAAACACTCCAGCAGCAACAGCAGCAGGCTGCCTTTTACGGGCATGCCGAATATCCAGAAACCCATGGCCAGTATGGTGAGCGCAATAATGAAAGACAGGGCAATATAGGGTATTACCTTGCCGGCTATGATGGTAAGGGGTTTCAGGGGAGATACCAGCAGTATTTCCATGGTGCCCAGCTCTTTTTCCCGGGTGATGGTAATAGATGTCATCATGGCGCTGACCAGCATCAGTATCAGTGTCATTACGCCGGGAACGAACAGGAACACGCTTTTCAGGGAAGGATTGTAGATCATGCGGGACGCTGTTTGAATGGTGAGCGGCAACGTAACCTTGCCCGTCATTTCCTGCTGGTATTGGAGAATGATGGCGTTGGCGTAATTGACCAGCGTAGTACCGGTGTTGGGGTCTGATGCATCTGTGAGCAGCTGCAGCGGGGCTTTGCGGCCGTGATAAAATTCATGGCCGAAGTTGGGCGGCAGTACCACCACCACTTTCACCTCTCCTTCCCTGAACACCGGCTCAATATCTTTTTCTGAGGCGAGGTAACGGTCTACCGTAAAATACCCCGAGGCGGTGATGCGGTCTGTCAGTTGGCGGCTGTAAGTATCCTTTGCCTGGTCAAGCACCGCAATTTTTACATTGCGCACTTCGTTGGTAATGGCAAAACCGAACAGCACAATGAGCACCACCGGCATGCCGAAGAGGATGAGCAGGGTACGCCTGTCACGGAAAATATGATAACATTCCTTTCTGACAAAAACGAGGAACTCGCGCATGATGATCGGTTAAGATGATGAATTGTTTTCTCCCGGTTTGGCCCTTGCCAGTTGTAGGAACACATCGTTCATGGATGCCGCCTGGTATTGCTCCTTCAGTTTGGCCGGCGTGTCAAGCGCCTTGATCTTCCCATCTACCATAATAGAAATGCGGTTGCAATATTCCGCCTCGTCCATATAGTGGGTGGTCACAAAAATGGTGACGCCGCGGTCTGCCGCCTCGTAAATGAGGTCCCAGAACTGGCGCCGGGTGATGGGGTCTACCCCGCCGGTAGGCTCGTCCAGGAATACAATAGACGGGTTGTGCAGCACGGCAATGGAGAAAGACAGCTTTTGCTTCCAGCCCAGCGGCAGGGAACTGACCAGCTGCCCCGCTTCCTGCTGCAGTTGCAGCTTGCCCAGCAGCTCTTCCGTTTTGCTTTTGATCTGCTGATGGCTGAGGCCGTAAATACCGCCGTAGAAGCGGATGTTCTCTTTCACCGTCAGGTCTTCGTAGAGCGAGAACTTCTGGCTCATATAACCGATGCGCCGCTTTACCTGCTCTGTTTGGGTGAAGATGTTGAAACCGGCTACGGTAGCCTCTCCTGAAGAAGGTTTCAGCAACCCGCAGAGCATGCGCATGGCGGTGGTTTTGCCGGCGCCGTTGGCCCCGAGGAAACCGAATATTTCCCCCTGCTCCACGTCAAAAGTGATGGCGTTGGTGGCTATAAAGTCGCCGAAGCGTTTGGTGAGGTTGCGGGTGATGATGGCTTTGCTCATACCGTTTCATTTTGTTCCTGCATCAGTTGCATAAAAGCATCTTCAATGCCGGGCTGTGCGGGTTTGATCACCAGGTTGCCATGCTGCAGCGGGGTCAGGTAGGCCTGCACCTTTTCTACCGGTACATGTAGTGTTACATGCAGGTATTCCCCAAAGGCGAAACAGCTGTCTGTTCCTTCAAAAGCCCGCAGGTCCCGGATGAGACGGAACATATTGTCCGCCCGCATGGCCCATATCTTTTTACCGTAGCTTTTTACAATGTTGCCGGGCGTGTTGATCTGCATGATCTCCCCTTTCTGGATGAGCGCCACACGGTCACACAGCATGGCCTCGTCCATGTAAGGCGTGGATACTAGGATGGGGATGCCTTTCTGCCGGAGGCGCTGCAGCATTTCCCAGAACTCCTTGCGGGATACGGGGTCTACGCCGGTGGTAGGCTCGTCCAGGAACAGCACGGCGGGTTTGTGTACCAGGGCGCAGCACAGGGCCAGCTTCTGCTTCATGCCGCCGGAGAGCTTGCCGGCGGGACGGCCCTTGAACGGCGCTATCTGCTCGTAAATATCCTTGATAAGATCATAGTTCTCTTCCACGCTGGTCTTGAAAATGGTGGCAAAGAAGTTCAGGTTCTCTTCAATGGTAAGGTCCTGGTAGAGCGAGAAGCGCCCCGGCATATAGCCCACCTGCCGCCGGATGGCCTTGTAATCTTTCACCACATGCAGGCCGTTCACGAAGGCGCTGCCCTGGTCTGCCAGCAGCAGCGTGGCCAGTATGCGGAACAGGGTGGATTTCCCCGCCCCGTCTGGCCCGATGAGGCCGAACAGCTCCCCTTGTTCTACCGAAAAGGAAATATCGTGGAGGGCCTTTACATCCCCGAAACGCTTGTGTACGTTCTCTATTACGATGGGTTGCATAACGGGATTATTGCGTGATCCTTAATTCGCCGGGCATGCCTATTTTGAGGCTGCCGTCGTTTTGTACGCGTACTTTTACGGCATATACCAACTGCACCCTTTCTTCCCGCGTCTGGATGGTCTTGGGCGTAAATTCCGCTTCAGCGGCTATCCAGCTTACGGTACCGGGCCAGTTTTTGAGGCTGCCGTCCGGCATGTCTGTCTGCACCGTTACCTGCTGGCCGGTCTTCAGGCTCGGCAGCTGGCTGCCGCTTACATAAGCGCGGAGATACATGGTGTTGAGGTCCGCAATTTTATACAGCGGCTTGCCATAATTCACGACCTCTCCATTTTCTACATATTTGGTAAGCACGGTACCCGCCACCGGGTTGATAACACGGCTTTGCGCCAGTTGCTCGTTCACCTGCTCTACCTGCAGCTGAAGCGGCCGGGTTTCGCTGGTGATGCCGCTTACCTGGGTATGCAGCGTGGAGGCGGTGGAAGCATATTGTTTTTCCAGCACGGCAATGGCCGCATTGATATCGTCCAATTGCTTGGGTGTGGCCGCGTTGGCCTTCAGCAGGTCCTGGATGCGCCGCCTTTCCTTTTGCTGGGTGGCTATCTGCTGCCGGATCACTTCCAGTTGGGGGTTCACTTCCGGCTTTTTACTCAGCACCGCCTTGATATTGGCGCCCAGCTGGGCCTTGCGCAAGTTAAGCTGCACGGAGTCTATGCCGCCCACCAGGGCGTTGGCGGCCAGTTGCATGCCCTCTTCCACGTTGAAGGTGAGCAGGTGGCCGGTGGCCTCGGCAGATACGATCACTTCCGTAGACTCAAAGTTGCCGTAGGCATCCGCGCCGTTGTTGCTGCCGCCGCAAGCGGCCAGGAGCGTTAATAGTGATATAGCCGTTACCGTTGTTTTCATCAGTGTATGTTTTAATTGCCTTTAATAACCTGATAATTCAATGTGGCGTACACCCATTGTACGTGGTGCGTTTTCTCCGCTATCACCGCCTGCGTTTCCGCGTGCAGGTCTGTGAGGTAGTCATGTACCGTCATCACCCCGTTGTCCAGTTGGGCGGCAGACACGGTGCGCACGCTTTTGCGCAGGGAAACAATTTCCTTGTCTTTTTCCAGCGCGGCCGCCAGGTTGCTGATCTCGGCAGACTGTTGCAGGAGTTGAGAACGGGTTTGCAGGGAAAAGGTCTCGGATTGCGCGGCCACGGTGCGCTCCTGCTGCTGGAGAATAGCTTTTTCCGTGCGGTTGTAATGCCAGTTCCAGAGCGTCCAGTTGAGGCGCAGGCCGCCGATGTAGTAGAAATCGAACTTGTTGTCCAGCATATTGAGGCCCGGCCGGCCGTAGCCTCCTGTTGCAAAGGCGCTCAGCCGGGGCATGCTGCGCGTGCCGGTAAGATGGCCCTGCTGCTGCAATACATCCGCCTGGTAGCGGTACAGCTGCAGCTCGGGGCGTTGCAGCTCACCGCCCTGCTGCGGCTGCGCGGCAGGCAGTTCCAGTTGTACATTGTCCCGTATATCCCTGCCCGTGAGCAAGGCCAGGGTTTGAACGGCGGCGTGCTTACCCGTTTGGGCCTCGTACACCTGCTGCTCCGTTCTCAGCAGCTCTGCTTTCAGGATGTCTACCTGGCTGGCCAGCGCCGTGCCATTGTCTACTCCGGCCTGCAGGCGCTCCTTCCGCTGCTTCACTTCCGCATGCATTTGCTGCCGGGCCGCCAGGTTCTCTTCCCATAGCAGGGCGTTGAAATAGACCTGCATTACCTGCTGGCGCAGCTTGTGCATTTCCACTTCCACCTTTTGCTGCTCTGCTTTCTGCTGCGCCAGCTGCAGCTCCCGCTGCCCTGCCGTGGCGCCGCCGTCCCAGATGGTCTGCTTCACCTGCAGCTCCACGTTATACTGATCTTTGGGAATGGTGGGGATGCTGACGTTGGGCAGCTTGATGGGGATGCTCACTACATCGGACTGGTAGGTGGCCTTGCCGCCCAGCTCCACCTGCGGCAGGTAGCCGGTTTTGATGTTGCGCAGCTGCAGGGCCGTTACCTCGTCTACCACCTGCTTCTGTTTCAGCATGGGATAATATTCCCGCGCGTAATGCCAGGCGGAATCCAGTGTGAGGCGCTGCTCCTGAGCATGTAGCCAGCCGGTGGCCAGCAGCCCCAACAGCAACAGGGGAAAGCATTTCATAATTAACTCTTTTATTTAACTATTTGGTTAATTCCATTGCAAAAAAATCAGGGCTGCAATGCGTGCATCACAAAATCCGTTACGAACTTCTTCCGCTCTTCCATCATCATGCCGAACTGTACGTCATTCACTGTAAAAGCCGCTTGCAGCAATGGTTTGGCAACAAACGGGAATATACACATGGAAATAATGCTGACCATCAGCTGGGGCGGGTTCACTTTTCTGAAGATGCCCTGTTCCATGGCGGCGGCTATTTCCTGCATGAACACCTGCACGTTGGGAAAAAGCGGTGCATGTACAAAACGCTGGATGATACGGTCAGGGTTCTGCTGTATTTCGTTCAATACAAACAGGGGCAGGTACGGATTATCACTCAGGGTGATGATGTAGTGGCTCACGGCCGCCCCTATTTTTTCCTCCACGGGCATTTTTTCCGCGAGTACGGCGTTCACCCTTACCAGTAGCTGGTCTATGGCCTCCCAGAACACTATTTCGAACAGTTTTTCCTTGCTGCGGTAGTAATAATGCAGCATGGCCTTGTTGATACCCGCCTCGTCCGCAATATCCTGCATCCTGGCGCCGGCAAGGCCCTTGTGCATGAATATTTTCCTGGCTGCTTCTATGATCTGTTGTTCGGTGGTGTTTAAGGTCTGCATCTTTAACTTATTTGTTTAACCATTTGGTTAACTCCGCGACAAAGGTATTAAAATAATTGAGCGGGCCAAATAAAATTTTGAAAAAAGCCGGGGCATGATTACCCCGGCGGCTGTTTTCCTACAACTGTTTACTTATTCGGTTCAATATTTTTAAAAGGGTGTTAACAAAAGATACCTCAGGCCGGCTGCCGCATAGCGGCCATCCGTTGCTCAAAGGTATCTGCCGGCAGCTGGTCCGCGGCAATCTGGGTCAGCAGTTCCATCATGCCCGCATCGTGTACGGCGCGGCGGCCGGTTTTCAGGTCTATATGGGTGAAAGTAGACCAGAGCAGGGATTTCACTTTTTTCTTTTCTTCGTCCGTCATCCACATTTCTACCCTTATCTGGCTGTCCGTAAAATCCAGCACGCGGGAAAAGATATACACCCGCTCTGCTACCAGCGCCGGTTTCAGATAGGCTACCTGGTGCTGGGTCACTACCCAGCCAAACCCCTTGGCCGCGTAGTCTTTCAGCTGAATGCCGTAAGCATCCACCAGGTGGTCTTCACGGGCATTCATAAAATAGTTGATATATGCAGCATTGTTCAGGTGGCTGAACGGGTCGCAGTCATTAAAACGGATAATGTAAAGGCTTTCCGGTTCTTTGGTCATATCACATGGTTTTAATGCTTCGAATGTAAAGAAAAAGCCGGGACCAGTGCGAAACTGCCCGGCCTTGTTCGCTAGTGTCAATCTGTTTTAAAAACGCATCAGGGTCAATACAACGGGACTATGAAACTATGCAGTCTTCCAAATTTTATCCTACCAGTTCATGAATGGTGAGCCCACCATCAATATTGTATTCTGCGCCGGTAATGAAAGAAGCGTCAGAGGAGGCCAGGAAGGCCACCAGTTTAGCTACTTCTGCCGATTGCCCGGGGCGGTTAAGCGGTATCCTTTCTGCAAACTTCTTACGGAACGCTGCTATGCTGTCATCGTCCATACCGGCTTTGGCCAGTATGGGTGTTACAATGGGGCCCGGGTTCACCACGTTTACACGGATGTTGCGGGAGGCCAGTTCACGACTTAACGTTCGGCCAAGGGAGTTCAGTGCGGCTTTACTGGCAGAATATACTGAAGACCCCGGCATGCCTGTAAAGGCATTCACGGAAGATAACAGTACGATGGAAGCGCCATCGTTCAGCAAGGGCAGAAATTTTTGTACGGTAAAAAAGGCGCCCTTGAAATTTATGTTCATGGTTTCGTCAAATTGTTCTTCCGTAACCTGCTCTACGGGCAGAAACGCTCCTATGCCGGCGTTGACGAACAGCACGTCAACCTTGCCATAGGCGGCTTTTACCTGTGCAGTGAGCTGTGCGGCATCGGTGAGGCTGGCCTGGTTGGCGGTAATACCCAAAGTACCGCTGCCCAGCGTGGCGGCAGCCGCTTCAACAGCAGTGCGGTTGCGCCCCGTGATCACCACCTTTGCCCCCCTGGCTATGAACTCTTCCGCCGTAGCGTAACCTATTCCACTGTTGCCGCCGGTAATGACGGCCACTTTATTCTGTAAGGTGCTCATAAAAGTGTGTGTTAATTAATATCGATTTATTTAAAAACTTCAATGTATTAGTGCAAAAAAAATCAGCTGAGCTGTAAAAAGAACATGGAAAGGTGTTTCATCATTTCCTTGTTGATGGTCAATGTTACGTTCCGGCCCTCCTTGGTGCTGATGAGCACCCCGCTGTCTACCAGTATCTTGATGTGATGTGACACAGTAGGTTGCGAAAGACAGGTCAGGTCCTTGATCTCGCCGCAGCAGATACACTCCTGCCGTGCTATCTTCATGAGTATAGCCATCCGGTTTTTGTCAGCCAGTGCGTTCGCCGCTTTCTCAATCATCGCTGCGTCCATGATGCAAATATAGGGAGTTTTTTGAAATATCGAAATCCATCGATTTATTTTTTTCTCCGGGAGAGATTTTTTGCTTTTCCACTACAACAACGGCGATATCAACCGCACCACCGCCTCCCCCAGCCTGGAGAAGCGGCCGCGGGCCCGCCAGGTGTCCAGCATCAGCTCGTTGCTGTAAAGGGCGTCTTGCAGAAAGGCTTCCGAGAGCTGCCAGTTGATTTCCCGGCTGTATACAAAGGCATTTACTTCAAAGTTAAAGTCAAAGCTGCGGATGTCCATGTTGGCGGTGCCTACTACAGACAGGTTATCGTCTACCACCATGGTTTTGGCGTGTACAAAACCCTTGTTGTACCGGAAAATGCGCACACCGCAGGCCAGCAGGTCTTCATAAAAAGATTCCGCGGCCTTGTTCACCAGGCGGCTGTCACTTTCTCCCGGCACCAGCAGGCGTACGTCTACGCCGGAAAGCGCGGCCTGCTGCAGGGCGTTGTAAATAGAATCGTTGGGAATAAAATACGGGGTGGTGATGTATACGGAACGCTCCGCCTGGTTGATGGCGGCCAGGAATGAAAGCATAATGGAAGACCGCTCTGAATCAGGGCCGCTGGCGGCTATCTGTACCAGGTCATCTCCTTTGGTCTCTATGTCCGGGAAAAAATCCTGCGTAATGGGCAGGTCCGCTTCCGCGCAAAAGTTCCAGTCTCCCATGAACAGGAACTGCAGCGTATGCACGCCCTGGCCTTTGATACGGAGGTGGGTATCTCTCCAGAAAGGCCAGTGCGGGTGCGCCTGGCGGTATTGGGGATCGTTGATGTACCGGTCCGCGATATTGATGCCGCCTATAAAGCCGGTATGCCCGTCTATCACCACTATTTTGCGGTGGTTGCGGTAATTGAGGCGGTTGGCCAGCAGCCTGATCTTGTAGAAGGGGTATACTTCCACGCCGGCGGCCCTCATTTCCCGGAGGAAGCGGCGGTTAATGTCACTGCTGCCAAAATCGTCATAAATAAAACGCACTTCCACGCCTTCCCTGGCTTTTTGCATCAGGATGTCCATCACCTCGCGGCCAATAATGTCTTCTTCAAAAATGTAATATTCCAGGTGGATGTGATGCCGCGCGCCGCGCAGGGCGGCGAGCAGGGCGGGAAATTTTTCTTCGCCGTTAATGAGCAGCGCTGTTTCATTGTCTGCCGTGATGGGAGACAGCGTATCCCGGAAAAGCAGGCGGGCAATACCGCCCTTATTGTCTACCAGCGCGGAATGTTCCAGCAGGGTGGCGCGGTTCTCTTTGCGGAGGTAATCTTTCAGCCGCTCGCTGAGGCGTACGTTGCTCATCCATTTGCGGCTGTAAATGCGGTTGATGCGGCGGTTCACGCCAATCAGGAGGTAGATCACCACGCCCAGGCCGGGAATGAAAAAAAGCAGCAGCAGGTAGGCCAGGGTTTTGCCGGTGGTGCGGGTTTCCATAAGGGCTTTTACGGCTACCAGCGCCGTAAGGCCGTAGAGGAGAATAATGCCGATTGATTGCCAGTGGTCTTTGAGGAATTGCAGCATACCGTATACAATAATACGGATTTCTTTACATGGCATAAAAAAGCCGCACCATACCGCGTGCATTCTTCCGGGTTATTTTGCGGTATGATACGGCCCATTACTTTCCTTGCGGGACTTAGTTGTTCCCGCCGCCGCCACGGTTGCCCATGCGCTGGCGCCTTTCTTTTTCGGCGGCTTCGTACTTTTTGTACTGCTCTTCCGTAAGAATGGATTTTACCTTTTCATCTCTTTCCTTGGAAAACTTCGTGAACGCCTCACGGTCCATGCGGTTGCCGGAGCTTCTGGCATCTTCGCGGGCTTTCTCCATGTCTTTGAAAGACTTGGTGAACACGGCTTCCAGCTTGGTAGCCTGGTCCTGATTGATCTGCAGGGTTTCCTTCATGCGGTCTACCGTCATTTTTACGCGTTCTTCCACGCTGCGGCGCTGGCCGCCACCCTGCTGGGCCTGGGCACTGAAAGTCACGGCCAGCCCGAAAGCCAGCAATAATAGGAGCTTTTTCATGTTTTCGTTATTTGAGGGTGCTGTTAAGGAAATTTATATATAATAGATGCTCATGATCCCTGACGGGTACTATCTTCTTTAGGCTGGCTTCTGCGCGGGCCTCCGCCCATGCGTTTGATCACCTGCTGCACCAGCGTGTCAAATTTGGCCTGCTGCTCAGGCGTACCGATGGCTTTCACCTGCTGAAAGTGCCGGAACGTTTGCAGGTCCATCTGTTTCTGTTTGGCGGCAATGGAGTCCGCGGCGCTGTTGATCACTGAATCGGGCACGCTGGCCTCGTTCAGCAGCTTGTAAAAATTGTTCCGGGCAGTGCGCAGCTCCCCGAAATACGGCTTCATTCTATCCCAATGCTGCTCTTTCAGTTTCCTGTACTGCTCCATCTGCTGCGCGTCAAAGCCTACTTCCTTTTCCAGTATTTGCGTTGTTTCTCCCCTGCCGCTTCTGGCAGTGCCGCCACCGGGGTGGGGTGGCTCCGGCTTCTTCCATACAAAAAATACCAGCAGCAGAATATTGGTGAGTAACAGTACCAGCACCAGCAAACTCAGTACCTTATTCCTGGCAAACGCTTCCTTCATTATGGTTCTGTTTTATCATATTCGTAAAAAGTAGTGATGCCGAGCTGGTACTCATCGGCAAAGGCCTGCTGCAGGGCGGTGATCTCCACCAGTTCTGAAGAATGCCGCATTTGTGATACAAACATGAAACTGTTGGCGGCCAGTATCAGCACCACGGCCGTAATGGCAACGGAGGGCCTGGTGATCAGCGCAATAAGACGTTCCCAGGCATCCGCGGGCCTGGCCCGCTGCATGCGCGCCATGAGCCGGGTGTAGAAATAAGGCGCCGGTTCCGCACGCTGCACCCCGTCAAGGCTGCGCATGGCCTGTTCCGTTTCCTGTTGTATGTCTCGTCTCTGCTTCATATTCGCTGTATTTAAGTTAGACGATAATTATGCTGAAAACTTGCACTTAATCTTCATTTCTGTAATAATCTTCCAGTTGCTCCCGCAGGTTCTGCTTGGCCCGGTGCAGCAGCCCCTCCACGGCAGACACGCTGGCATCCATGGCCTCCCCTATCTGCCGGCTGCTGAGGCCTTCCAGCTTTTGCAGCACAAAGGCCACTTTCTGGCTCTCGGGCAGGCGGCCGATGGCTTTGAACAGCAGGGCGGCCCGTTCCTTGTCTGCCAGCTGTACGCCGGGATGGTGAAAATCCGGCGGGTCTATGAGCAGCTCGTTTTGCTGGCCAAACAGGCTGTACACCTTGCCCCAGCGCTTTTTACGCGTTTTTTTCCGCAGATGGTCCAGGCACTTGGTTACCGTAATGCGGTAGAGCCAGGTGGAGATCTGTGATTCCCCCTTGAAGCTGGCCACAGATTCAAACACCTGCATGAACACTTCCTGCGCTACATCTTCGGCATCGGCGGCATTTTGCAGGATACCGAGGGCAGTGTTATAGACCATGCCCTGCCAACGGGCCACCAGATCCTTGAAGGCGGCCTCGTTCCCCTGCTTTAATTGTGCTATGATGTCCGTCAATTGCGCTCGGTGTAATGGATGTTAAAACGATCTGTTGCGCTGCATCGAGCCGGGAGGGCCGTCTCCACGGTTGCCGCCCCGGTCAAACCGCTCACGGAAATTGCCCCGCTCCTCGCGTTCCGGCATCTTGAGCTTGCCAAAGTTCCTTAACCGGTAAGTAAATGTAAGCATAAAATACTGGGTGAGCACCTGGTTTTGCTCGTCAATGATCTCCAGGCCGTTCATGGTACGGCTTACGCTACGGTTCTGTTTCAGCAGGTCAAATACAGACAGCCGCAGCTCTCCGCGCTGGTTTTTGAGGAACTTCTTGCCTACGGCGGCATTCCAGAGCCAGAAGCGCTGGTCAAAACCATCACCCAGGCCTTTGGTAAAGGTATGGTTCACCTCGTTCTGCACCACCCAGCCGTTCTTGCTCAGCAGGTTTACGCTGGCGGCCGCATTGTGGGTAGAGTAATTGGCGTTGTTACGGGGGTCTATGGTATTCTTGAGTACATTGAAGTTGGCGTTGTAAGACACGGTAAAGTCAACATATTCGCTGATGTTGCTGCTGACCACCGCGCCCAGGCTGTAATTGTAGTTGTGGGAAAACCCTTCTACGTAGTTGGACACGCCGGGGGTACGCACATAACCCAGCCCCGCGTTCATGTTGAAATTGGACTTGATGAACTTCAGCGGCACCCCGTAAGTGAAGAAAGACCGTGCGCTGAAATACCCGTCCATGTTCATGGCCTTGGTCAGGCGGCCGCCTGCCTTCAGCGTGTCCGTAGCTGTCAGCAGGGAGTCTCGCGCGCTGGTATAAATGCCGTTGGCAATATAGTCCTGGTTGGTCTGTACGAACAGGTTGGCAAAGAAATTATTCCCGTTGGCCGTATTGGTGTAGTTGTACCGGCCGGCCACCATATGCCCGAACTGCTGCCGCAGGTTGGGGTTACCGATCCGCACGTTGGTAAGGCCGGAATAGATGTATACATCCTGCAGCTGGTCTATAGACGGCTGATTGGTGGATGACCGGTAGAAGATGCGGAGACGGCTGTAGTCAGACAGCTTGTACATCAGCATGGCATTCGGCAATATGTTCTGGAAGCTCTGCTTACCGGCAAACACGGTGGGGTACTCTCTCTTCGTCTCCATTTCCGCGTACTGGTAGTTAACGCCTACAGACAGCATCTTGTCACGGTTGCCCAGGCGGTAAGTAAGCCCTGCAGCCTGCGTGTTGTATTTGTTGCTGAAGAGGTTGGACTGTGAAGGGTCAAGTACAGTATAGTCTTTCCCGTCATAGTCGTACTCATACGCCTTGCGGTCTGAGCTGTTCTTTGACCAGGAGGGGTTGTAGCTCACCTGTAGCTGGCCTGACTTGCCTACGGGCTCTGTGTAAGACACGTTCACGTTGAAAGACTGGCCGTTGGAAAGGGGCCTTACGCGCTGGCGCAGGGAGTCATCTATGCCTTTCCCTACAATGTAGTTGAGGTCACTGTTGGTAAAGGTTTCTCCCGTACGGTCATTAGTGCTCAGGCCCAGGCCCACGCTGATGGTGCGCCCGCGTTTGGCAAAAGCATGGCGGTACAGCAGGTTGCCGTTCAGGTTGTAGCCGGAATTGACCCTGTCGCTGTTGGCCGCGTTGGTGCTCATCAGGTCTTCGTTGGTGAGCGTGTTGCCAAAGGAGTTGGAGAACCCGCTGTTCTTCTGGAAGCTGATGCTGGGCGTAAATATGATGGTATTGCTGGAATCAATGTTATACTCCACGCGCGCATTGATGCGGTGGTTGTAGTTGGTGCTGCCGCTGGTGGCCGTATCGTTCTCTATCCGCTGGGTAATGGAATCTATGGCGGTTTGCACACGGGATATTTCTGAATTGCGCTGGGTAGCGTTATTGAAGAAATAACTGCCGCTGAAGGTCACTTTTTTACCCCAGTTATCGTTAAAGTTGGTACCGAAGGAATTGGTGGTATTGAGGCCGTTCTGCTGGCCCACCATAAAGTTGCTGCCACCGCCTCCAAAACCGCCGCCGCCACGGCCGCCACCTCTGCCCCCACGCCCGCCGCCGCGGCCTCCGCCGCCTGCGTTCTGCACGCCCAGCAGGTCCTGGCTGGAAAAGTTCTGCTGGTTCACGTTATTGGCCAGGCCTATAATGGAAATACGTTTATCGTCTTTGAAAAGGTTCACGTTACCACCGGCGGAATAACGCCCGTCTGTACCATAACCGGCGTATACCCTGCCAAACTGCCCCTGCCGCATCTCCGCGCGGGTCACAATGTTAATGGCCTTTACGGAGTTCCCGTCGTCAAAGCCGGTGAACCGCGCCTGGTCGCTCATCCTGTCAAACACCTCTATTTTGGAGATCACTTCGGCAGGCAGGTTGCGCAGGGCCAGCGTAGCATCGTCCCCGAAAAACTCTTTGCCGTCTACCGTAATTTTCTTTACATCTTCGCCGCCAGCCTTTACGGTACCGTTCTCTACGGTAATGCCGGGCATCTTTTTCACCAGGTCTTCCCCGCTGGCGTCCGGGTTTACCTTATAGGCGTCCGCATTGTACTGCAGGGTATCTCCTTTTTGCTGGGAGGGCGGCACCTGGCCTTTGATCACTACTTCCTTCAGCTCGCGGGAAGATTTGGGCATATAGATAGTGCCCAGGTCCTGCGTTTCCGCCTGCAGCATAATGGCGCGGGTCAGTTCCCCGTAGCCTACAAAGCTGATGGTGAGAATGTAAGGTTTCCGGGAAAGGCCTGTGAGTTCAAAAGCGCCGGAGGCATTGGTGATAGCCTGTTTCCTGAATGCGGCATCTTCCGGGGAGCTTAGCCTTACGGTTGCATTTCTCAGAACGGTACTATCCCCTTTATCTCTCAACACACCTTTCAGTACCAGTTCCTGCGCAAACAACCCATGTGCGCAGGTCAGCAATAAAAAAGTAAAAATCAGTGCATGCCGCATATTACGATGGTTATTCTGAATGGTTGGACGATGTTTTGACAGGAACCATTCGCCACGCCGGAGGAAAAATTGTTAACAGCGGGAGGATAGGTGTTAACCGGGCAAAGGCAGTGATAAGCGGAGCAAAGAAACAAGAATCCGCATGAGAAAGGCGGAAAGAACTGCCGGGAGCAGGCATTGGCAAGCGGTGCAAATAAATAAACCGCCGCCGGCATCAATAACAAGGGCCGGCCGTTCAAACCGGCCAGCCCTTTATCTTGATAATTTTCGGTACAGCAAGCCTTACTTGGCGTCTCTCACATAGGTATTCAGCCATTGCGTTTGCTCCCACAGCATGTGCAGCAGGTTTTCTCTGGCGGTATAACCATGGCTTTCAAACGGCAGCTGCACAAAACGCACGGTACCGCCGTGGCCCTTGATGGCGTTGTACAGCCTTTCGCTCTGGATGGGGAAGGTACCGGAATTGTTGTCCATTTCCCCGTGAATCAGCAGCAGCGGTGTTTTGATCTTGTCTGCGAAGCTGAAGGGGCTCATGTTGTAGTACACTTCCGGCGCCTGCCAGTAAGTGCGCTCCTCCGCCTGGAAGCCGAAGGGTGTAAGCGTGCGGTTATAGGCACCGCTCCGGGCAATGCCGGCCCTGAACAACTTCGTATGTGCGAGGAGGTTAGCGGTCATGAACGCGCCGTAACTATGGCCGCCAACGGCTACGCGGGTGCTGTCTCCCACGCCCATTTTTGCCAGTGCCTGTATGGCGGCATGCGCGTTGAGATATAGCTGGGGAATGAAATTATCGTTTGGTTCTTTATTGCCTTCGCCTACAATGGGCATTTCCGCATTGTCAAGGATGGCGTAGCCCTGGGTGACCCAGAACAGCGGGCCGCCGTAGCCAACACGGGTGAACGTATACCTGGAGCCACGCACCTGGGCGGCGTCTGCGGCGGATTTGTACTCGCGCGGGTACGCCCAGATGAACACCGGCAGCGGGCCGTCTTTTTCAGGATCGTAGCCCTTGGGCAGGTAGAGGTTGCCGGTGAGGGCTATGCCGTCTGCCCTTTTGTAGGATATCTTTTGTTTGCTCACGCCTTCCATGGCCTTGTAGGGATTGGTAAAGTCCGTAATGGGCGTGCCGATGGCGGAGCGCTTGCGCAGGTCGCGGATGTAGTAGTTGGGCACGTCCGTAGCGCTTTCCCGCAGGGTGAGCATGATGAGCTTTGAAGGGTCTGGCGCATCTATCACCCGCTCGTAATAAGGCGCCTGGCAACGCCAGAGTACGGTAGCCTTGCGGGTTTTCAGGTTATAGCTTTGCACCAGGGGCATGTCTCCCTCCGGGGACGCGCCGTCCGCATTGAGCAGCAGTTCCCCGTTCTTCTGCACGAACAATACGCGCTCGTCATACTGGTTGTAGGTGGTGAAGGGCGTGCCGATATCGCTGTAGGCGTCGTTGCTGCTTTTTTCAAAAAGGGAATCCAGCCGGCCGGTTACCCCGTTGAAGGTGCTGATACGTTCCCGCCGGTCCGCGAACATGGATTCATATACCAGCGCCAATTCCGGGGTGCTGCCCCATATTACGCGCCTGAAACGGCGCTGTGTACGGAACAGCTCTTTCGGCTCCCCGCCGGCGGCGGCATCTACGGCGTACAATCCATCCCGGAAGGGGGCTTTTTTGCGGCCCAGGCCGCCGTCCAGCGCCTTGATATAGGTAATGGTATGGGCTTCATCATCTTTCCAGTTAAAACCGCGGGGCACGTCCATCACGTCGTCAAACCCGATGGGGGCGCCTTCGGAAGAGGGCGTTTTGGCCAGCACTTTCTTTTCCGCGCCTTCCAGGTCTGTTACCAGCGTGGTGGAAGGGAAGCCGTAAGCGGGCACCAGGTAAGAGAACGGTTTTTCTATACGGCGCAGCAGCAGGTATTGTTTATCTGGCGAAACGGACATGCTGGCATAAATGGCCGGGGCGCCGATTGCCTTTTCCGATTGCAGGTTGTTCAGCACCAGCTGTGAGGTGGTGATATAGGCGAAGAGCGTTTCATCGTACGGGCTTTTGATAAGGTCCTGGTACGTGCGGGAAGCGGCGGCCCTGCCTTTGCTTTCCTGTACCACCGGGCCTTTGGGGGCGGCGGGCCGCACCGGCAATGCGCCGGTACCGGCAGGCACGGTCTTGTATACCAGCGCATCGTTGCCTGCCCAGACATACGCTGCGCCCATGGAGGCGTTTACCGGCGCGGTGTTGATCTTGCGCGCGGCGTGGGCCGCAATGTCTATAACGTAAATGTCTATACGATCATTTTCACTGTGGAGGAAAGCGGCGCGTTTACCATCCCCGCTCCAGCCCAGGCGGGAAATACGCGGCTCCGCGGGCAGGCCGCTGATGGTGAACACTTCTTTGGTGCGGATGTTTTTCAGTTGCAGCCCCACGCCGTAGGCCTCCCTGCTGGGCCCGAAGTTGCGCGGGTTGAGCCGCAGGCCGGCTATGCGCAGCTCCGGCTGTGCCAGCTCTTCCACCGGTTCATAAGAATTGCGCTCGGTGAGTATCATCCACTCCCCGCCCCTGCCTACGCTGACGGAGGGCGTGGGTTTGGCCAGCAGTAGCTCTTCCAGTACGGCGGGCGGTCTTTGATAGGTTACATTGTCCTGGGCATGGGCGGCAAGCCCTGCCAGCAGGCAAAGGGATAGTACATATTTTCTCATGGCAGAAACAGATTTAGATTTCAGCTAAAATCAGCAATATCCGGCTAAAATAAAACAAACAGCCGTAAAAAAGCGGCAAAACTTGCGTAGTAGTACGCACCCCGCGTATCTGAAAAACGCCTACCTTTATGTTCGACCATATCCCGCATACCTCATTTCATAACCCCAAAAAAGCACACATTATGGAACAGCTTAAAACGCTGCTGTTTGTGCGTGCGGAAAACAACGGAGCATTTGACGGCTCCTCCCTCGGCACGCCCATCACCATGAATGGCAGCATCTCCCATTCCACCAAAGAAGACGAATTTTTGATCAAGAAAGGCTTCATCAACATGGGCCGTATTCCGGGGCTGGAAACCAGCGGCGCTTTTACCCTGGAAGCTGTGATCACTCCCGAAGCCGTTACCGGCGGGCGGCAGAACATCATGGAGTCACAGTCCCCTCCCGCCGCTCTTTTCATTGACAATAAAGGGTTGCTCACCGGCAGCGTGAACATTAAAGGTTCCGGCTGGCAAAGCCTGGCGGCCAAAACCCCGCTGGCGCCCGGCAAGGTTTACCGCGTGCGTTTCTCCCGCGATGCGGCGGGCAAAATGACGCTGGAGGTGAACGACAAATCAGTGGCCACTTCCAAAACCACCGGCGCCCTGGAACCGGTGGGCCAGCTCGGCTTCAGGGCCGGCGCGGGCATGGACGGCAAAAGCTACCAGTTCAAGGGCAAGATCGGCAACATCACCATCCGCGAAGGCGCCTTCACCGCCACCGCCTGGAACAAGCGGGTAAGGGATGCCAAGATCCTGGAGACCAGCATCAAAAACAAGATCGGGGCGGGTGCGCTGGTATCCGTGATTGCCAGTCTTGACGAAAGCCGCGCCCGCCTGCAGCCCATCAAGGAGATCATGAACGCGGCCGGCGTGGAAAAGATCAGCGACCTGTCTACCCTGCAGGTCAAAGTGCCCACTGCCATTCCCAAGGGCAAGCTGCTGGTAGCCCCGCGCAAAACCAGGATCATAGACGTGAACTGGGGCAACATTGCCGGCAGCTTCAAAAAACTGACGGCCGCGCAGAAAAAAGAGCAACTGGCCCGCTACCTGCCCAACCGCAACAGCAGCGCCGTGCTCAAAGCCGCCACCGAAGCGGCACAGCCTGCGCCGGGGCGCATCACGCCTGTTAATACCATTGGCGCCACAGGCCTCTCCGGCCGGTTAGACAACCTCACCATCCTGAACCGCACGGGCGTACGCCTGCCTAAAGACGTGATCCGCAACAGTCCCACGCTGGCCGCTTTCCGCCCCGGCGTGAGCCTCAGCGAGGTAGTGCAGCTCAGCGGCACCGGCCTGCGGCTCAATAACAAGGAAACCTTCCTGCAGCAGATAGCCGCCCGCAAACCGGAAGCCTGGCCCATGCTCACGCAGCCGCCCAAGCCCATTAAAATGGTGACGCTGCCGGTAGGCTCTTCCGTGATCATTGCCGGCGTGCTGGACCTCACCAACACGCAGCTGATCATTGAGCCAGACGTGGAAAAGCTCTACATCATAGCAGAAAAAGTGATCTGCGGCGCCAACGCCACCATTACCTGGCGGCGGCCCGGCGGCTCCACCCCGCCGCGGTTGAATGACGACGGCCTCAACGGCCAGGGCTGGAACGGCATCCATACCAAACATGACTCGCGCGACGGGCTGGACGGGGCCAACGGCCAACCCGGCTCCGAAGGCATTGCCGGCGCCGGCGGGCGCAACGCTCCCGCGCTGGAAATGTGGGTGAAAGACCTCACCAACATTCCCAATCTTGACCTCAACGGGGAAGACGGCATTAAAGGCGGCGCCGGCCAGCGCGGCGGGCGCGGAGGAGACGGCGCGGACGGCGCCGGCGGTAAAAGGATATGGGTATTTGGCTGGCACTGTGTTAGCGACCCGGGAGACGGTGGAGACGGCGGCAACGGCGGCCGTGGCGGAGACGGCGGGCGCGGCGGCAACGGCGGCGCCGGTGGCAATATCACCATTGGCGTGCTGGACGGTACCCTGGCCTCCACCGTTACCAACAACGCCTTCCGCCTCAAGAACCAAGGCGGCCAGCGCGGCCGCGGAGGCAGCGGCGGAGAAGGCGGCAACGGCGGCATTGGCGGCCGCAGCGGCAACGGGGAAACCTGTAAAGACGGCCGCAACGGCCACAACGGCTCCAAAGGCCAGCCCGGCGGCACCGGGCCAGACGCTTCCCTCGCCGGCCGCGACGCGGAAAACCGCTTCTTCCAGTTCAGTGAAGACGCCTGGGAAGAACTGCTCACCCGGCCTTTTGTAACAGAGATCAACCCCTCCGAGGTATTCCCCGGCAACAAAATAACCCTGCGCGGCTCGCAGTTCGCCAATAACGACCGCGTGGTGATAGAAGGCGTGGCCACCCTGGTGCCCACCATCAACGCAGACGAAAGCATTTCCGTGACCGTGCCGCTCAACATTGCGGGCGGCCAGAAGTCTGTGTACGTCAGGCGCGCGTCTGACGGTACGGAGAGCAACCGCGTGCCCATCCGCGTAAAACCGCAGCTGGACACACTGCCCGCCAGCCTGCCGCCTAATGCGGACGTGACCATCACCGGCAAGGCCTTCCTCACCGGCGCTTCCGTGCTCATCAACGGCGCCGCCATACCCGCCAGCAGCGTTACCGCCACGCAGGTGGTGTTCCGCATGCCCGGCACCGGCGGTACCGGCAGCAGCGGCGGTACGGTCACCGTGGCCGTCAGGAACCCTGACGGGCTGGTGAGCAACACGCGCACCGCCGCCAAACCGCGTATACTGGAAATCCCGTTCACCTACGGCGCTAACAACCTGCCTTTCAAGAACCCTACAGACGGCGTGCCGGACTGGGGTACGTTTGAAGACACCTTCGGCACCGCCGAGGTATGGCACGAGCTGCTGGACCCCATCTTCGGGCACCCCATTCTCACCGGCGCCTATTACATCTTCTACGAGCACTTCCTCAAAGGCACCGGCAACGGCGGCCTGGCCACCGGCTTCTGCACGTCTATGGCCAGCTTTGTGGCAGACAAATTATGGAAAGGGGAAAACGATGCGTTCTCTGTGACCAAGGCCAGCATTCATAAACAGCTCACCGCCATACACGGCAAGCTGCTCAGCCGCGAAAGCCTCATCCACTTCCATGACCAGAGCCGGCAGGAAATTGCCCGCGTGGAAAAAACGGCCCGTGAAATTGAAAAGGTGTTCCTCACCGGTTGCGACCGCAACGTGGCGCCCCTCCTGTTCTTCATACCCTCCGGCGCTATATGGGACGCGGGCTATATGGACGGCCTCAGCTCCAGCCACTGCCTCATGCCCTACCGCTTTGTATACCCGGAAGGCCACCCCGGCCCCAAACTGAGCGCAGACGGCTCTACCACTACGGCCAGCCTTGACGGGGTGGAACTCTATTGCTGGGACTGCAACCACCAGAACGATCCCAACTGCCGCCTCAAGTTCCGTATGGACGGCGGCATGCTGCACTACGATTATTTTGACGGCGGTACAAGCATACAGTTCTCCAGCAGCGATAACATTACGCTGGGCCAGATGAGCAACGGAGATTACCTGCTGGCAGACCATGACCTGCCTTTCTCCGGCCCCTTCGGCCTCACCAGCTTCATTATCGACTTCCTGCTGAGCCCGGCAGACCTGGAAATACTGGATGAGAACGGCCTGCGCGTAGGCCGCTTCAACAACAGCATCTACAGCGAAGTGCCGGACTCCCACCCCTGCTACCTGGTGCCCGGCGCCTACCTGCTGCCGGTAGACCGGAGCTACACGCGGCACATTGTAGGCAATGGCAGCGGCACGTACACCTTCAACAGCATCATGCCAGACGGCACTACTGTTAAGCTGGAAAACGTGCCCACCCAGCCCGGCCACCGGGATACGCTGATGATGAACGCAGACGCTTCCCAGGTACGTTTTGCGCCGCATGCGGAAAAAGAGTTCACCGTTACCTTCTCCAAACTGGTAGGCAACCAGGTGCGCTCACTGGCCATCAGCGGTGTAGGCGGCGGCCCCGCCACGGAGGCGGACATTACCGTGGCGCCAGACCTCAGCCTGTTCAGGCTGGGTAACCGCAGCTCCCTGAAAAATGTGGAAGTGAAAGCCTTTTCCGTGAATAAAACGGCCAATACGCCGGTCAACAAAAAAGTAGCGCTGCAACTGCCGGGCAACCATGACCTGGTGGTATCTGTGAGCGACTGGAATACGGTAAATCTTCAGGCAGAAACATTAGGGTTTTAGTACAACCGAGCACCGATCTGCCATGGGCGCCCCGCGTGGGCGCCCTCTTTTTTAGAGCAGCTCCTCTTCGCGGATCAGGTTGTTTTTGAGCGCGTACATGACCACGCCCGCGGTATTGCGCACGTTCATTTTTTCGAGGATGCGGGTGCGGTAGCCCTCTACGGTGCGTTTGCTGAGAAAGATGCGGTCACCTATCTGGCGGGCGGTCATTTGCTGGCAAATGAGGCGGATGATCTCCTGCTCGCGGTCTGTAAAAGTGACCACTTCGCGGGGTTTGTGGGGGTTGAACCTGCTGCGGGCTATCATGCCGGCCAGCTTGGCGGAAGTGCTTTTGCAATAGTACACCTTGTCTTCATACACATGCGCAATGGCCTCCAGTATCTCCTGTTTGTCCGCGTTCTTCAGCAGGTAGCCTTTGGCGCCGGCTTCCAGCATTTCAACGATCTGGTCTTCTTCATCAAACATGGAAAGGGCAATAATGCGCGCGTCGGGGTTGCGGCGTATCAGCTCTCGGGTGGCGGCAATACCGTCCATCCGGGGCATCTTGATGTCTGTCATGATCACATCGGGATTCTCCTTTTCCACCAGTTCCAGCAGCTCCCGGCCGTCTGCGGCCTGGCCCGCGAGTATGATGTTCTCCTGCCGGGAAAGCATCAGCGCCAGCCCGTCCAGGAAGATTTCGTGATCGTCTGCAACTGCGAGGCGGATATCATAGTTCATGCCGCTAATGTAGGATTTGAGGTGCTGACAAATATACGAATTATCCCAGAGGTATCCTGATATAATAGCGGGTGCCCCGGCCGGGAGCGGAATGGATGGAGAGATGGCCGTGCAGGATGTCTGTACGTATTTCCAGGCTTTTCAGCCCCAGCCCGCGGGAGTTGCGGCGGCTCTTTTCCACGTCAAAACCTTTACCGTTGTCTTGCGCCAGCACCAGCAGCTCTTTGTCGTCTTCGCTGAAACCGATTTCCAGCACGGAGGCGCCGGCGTGTTTGAGGGTATTGTGAATGATCTCTTGCGTAATGCGGAAAATATGGATGTCCCTTTCCGGGTTGGGCGTAATATCGTTCACGGCATACACCCGCAGTTCCATACGTTCCTGCTGCCCCAGCAACTTGTAAAATTCACGGATGGCATCCTGCAGGCCTTTTCTTTCCAGCGTGTTGGGCAGCAGGTTGTGGGAGATCTGCCGCATGGAGGTCACAATTTCATCTATGTACCTGCCTGATTTGGCGATCACCGCCTTATCCCGCACGTCCGGCACTTCCACGCTGCTGATGTTGAGCTTTACGGTGGAGAGCAGCGGGCCCAGGCTGTCATGCAGGTCTGTGGCAATACGCTTGCGCTCGTTCTCCAGCAGGCGTATCTCCGCCGTGATACGCTCCCGCTGCAGGCGGATGTAACGGCGGTGGTAACGGATGATGGACACAATAAAAAAGGTAATGATCACCGCCAGCAGCGAGCACAGAAATACGGTGGTATAAACGATCCTTTCTTCCATGGGGCCTTACGCTTTAAACCGCTTGGAAAAGTAATAGTCGTCCCTGACGGGCATAAAATAAACGGCCACAGCGTAAACAATATTAACGAATGCATTGATAAACGCAAAAATCTCGAATATCTGCCGGCCTATCTTTGAATTGTCAGGGTCTATCAGCATGAACCCTTCCGTAATGAGGCTGTACACGCCAATTACAATAAACCCGGTACAGATGAGGAACTTGGAATTGCGGAAAAGGTTGTCGCTGTAAGACGTTACCAGCGCGTTGATCTCGCTGATGGAAAGAAATACGGTAGTAAGGGAATAAAGGATCACGAAGTAAGAAGAGAAACCGTTGGCCAGCACCCCCATGCAGATGTTCTCCACTACCCATGTAACCAGGTAGGTAGCGGCCAGCGCCGCAAACAGCCACTTTCTTTTTTTGAGGAAACCCCAGGTATAAAAAAGGTAGAGGATGATGCCTGCTTCGAGCAGTATGTAGATGTTGCTGGGAATGCGGTTGTCTTTGGTGAGGTGGATGCTGATCTCGCTCACCACTTCAGCGGTGAAGGCCAGCAGCAGGAAAAGTAAAAAAGGATGGAAGCTGGCACGGACACGGTTCATCCGTGCCAGCCCCATTATCAGCGGTATAAGAACGGTAAAGCTCAGTAGCTGTGTTGCGGTATTGGACATGGGAAGCAGGTTATGGAAATTCTCATCAGGGCGCAGTCACCGGGCTTTCAAGATCGCAGGTATGGGGGCAGCGGTGGCCGCGCTCCATGGCCTCTGCATCTTCCGCGGGGGGCAGCGCCATGGCCCTGCTCACACCAGGCACCCAGGGCGTTTCATAAGCCACCAGTTTTTCCGCGATGTCTTTCCCCTGGCCGTCTACCGGCACCAGTACAAATACCACTTCCCTTTTGGGGTTCAGGCCCAGATATATCCTGATACCGTCCGCGCCTTTTTTGTTCAGCAGGGCGGCAATGGCATGGCGGTTAAAAGACTCCGCCACGGGGAGGTTGAAGTTGCGGGTGAGGTACGCCGTATCCTGCAGCTGCTTCTCCAGCTCCATCCTGGCGCCGGCAAAAGCCCTGGTATAGGTGGCCGCTTCTTCCATGGCGATCACATGTTCCTTGGCCCTTTCTTTATCTACAGGAATGCCGCCATCCCGTCCAAATTCCCGGTAGATCAGTAATATGAGCAGGATGAGGATGATGAAATAAAGCACTGTTTGGGATCTTTTCATAACAATTGTATTTTATGTGAGTAATTGCAAGGTAAAACGAAGAGCGGAAGCAGGGGCAGGTACAATTGCCCGAAAAAAAACGTATAAATACCTGTTGCATTTCAATTGGGGAGTGTAGCCGCTGCCGCGCGATGCATACAAGATAGGAATTTTCTTTAATTTCAATTATGGACGCCACCACCCTTTATATCTCAAAAGCCGCCCCGTTTGCGCAGCCCATCCTGGAGCACGTTCGCAACCTGGTGCTGAAGACCTGCCCACATGCTACGGAAACCATCAAGTGGGGCGTGCCTTTTTTTGAAACTTACGGGGATAACCTTTGCAGCATTGCCGCCTTCAAAAAACATTGCATCGTGAACTTCTGGAAGGCTTCCCTGATGAAAGACAGCCAGGGCCTCTTCACCCAGGTAGGAGAAACCGCCATGGGCCAGCTGGGCAGAATTACCAGCCTGGAAGATCTGCCTTCAGACAAAATACTGGCCGCCTACCTCAAAGAAGCAGACCAGCTGAATAAAAAAGGCATCAAACCCAAATCAGCCAGAACGGAGAAAAAAGAGATCAGCACACCCCCGGCGCTGGCGGCTGCGTTAAAGAAAAACAAAACCGCCGCCAAAAACTTTGAGGCATTCAGTTACTCTGCGCGTAAGGAATATATAGAATGGATAGAAGACGCGAAAACGGAAGCTACGCTCAACAAACGGCTGGAAACGGCGGTGGAGTGGATTGCGGAGGGGAAGCATAGGAACTGGAAGTATCAGCGGTGAGGCTGTTCAGCAGCTTTTACGCTTGGGAAGCGTCGTAAAAACAATGCTGCATTCTCTCCATATCCGCGCGTGGAATGCCAATACCCGTTGCCACCCGGCGCCAGTGGCTGATAGCTCCGGTAACATGCCGGATGATCTCTTCCCTTCTTTTTTCATGAATGCGAAACCGTTCCGCCACTTCTCTTGCAAGGTCCAGATGCAGGTCGTTACTATACTCGGAAATATTCAGGCTCAGCCCTGAAGCATTGGGCACGGGATTGATATCATACGCCGGTGACAGCCGCCAGCCGCGCGGTGTGAGCAAAAACCCGTGATTACGCAAATGGTCATCACTGTTACTTACACCGATGTAGAAGACGATCCGCCGCCAAAGCTCTTCCAGGTCTTCATCCGGAGCAGCCCCATGCCTTACAATAAACTCGGCAAGCTGCAGGTAAGACACCTGTGCTGCCGCACCCGCACCATCGGTCATTCCCAGCAGGGTCATTGCAGATGCGAAATGAATACGGCCTGCGGCCGTGCGGTCAAAGCGCTTTGACAGGAAGGTATGATGATCCTGGGAGTACCGCTTCGCCTTACTTTCCGCTACGGTCAATCCTGACCGTATGGCAAGCGTATTGACCACCTGCTCCCAGCCGCCAATATCCCAGCCATCCCGCCGGCTGGGGAATTTTGCTATCCATAAATGCCCGTCAGGAGCAACAATACTCGCTTTTGGCCTGGCTCCGCCCAATGATGAACCCGGCGACATCAGCATGTTCAGCCATTGAGAAAATGCGGGATCTTCCGCGGCATCGTCTCTTTCCAATGCCAGGCTGGCTTCTTCCAACGTACGCAGCGATGTCATGGGCGGCGCTGCCATGGCCGTATGATCACTCAGGAACGGGCCATCAGGATCTAGCTTGAAACGTAACGCTCCCATCCGGTAAAGGTCATGTACCCCCAGCAGGTAGTCACTTTCCATTAACGCCCTTGCCCTGCGCCCTTCCTGCCGGGCGTTATAGGCCTCACGCCGTTCCATCAGCACACGCCCCCAGCGGTCAGGTGACGAATCTGTAAAGAGCCCGAAATTTGGTTTTTCATCGCGGACGTACTGTGGGCCGGTGAATAGCAGCAAATCAGGGTCCAGCAGGAGCGCCGGCGCTCCTGCCAGCCAGGCAGGATCATAAGAGAATGAAAAAGTTTCCCTTCCGCGCCCGGATTCTACCGTTAGCACGCCCATTAATTGAGGGCCTTTCAGCTCAGACCAATCCGCATAAACAAAGATCTCCTTATGCTGTAATACTGCTTTTGCCATGTTCATTCTCCTTTTTTCAATAGCCGGGCGTCCTGCAGTTTCCTGCCCAGCGGATCATCCGCTGCTATTTTCATAATATCCCTGTCCAACCCCAGTACAAAGAGCACCTGTACATATGAAGACATGGCTACGCCAGGGTCTCCCTTTTCGATCAATTGCAACGTAGACCGGGCAATCCCGGCCCTTTCCGCCACCTGGTCCGCAGACAGCCTCCGACGCTTACGGGCGAGCTTCATATTGACCCCAAGTTCTTTGAGCATATTTTCCGCGGAGGGAAGTAATATGGTTTTTTTGGGTTTCATTTGACCGTTATTTCAGTCAAAAATAAGTAAAAATACCGAAATATCGGTCAATTTATAAAATACCTATATGTATTGACACCCCTTCACCATAGCATAAAAAAACGGGCGCTGACCATCAGCGCCCGTTCCTTTACACCATCTTCCCCATCAACGGGTCACTCATACTGACCGCTCCCGTTTCCACATGCCCTGCATACCGCCGCAGAAAATTGTTCTTCCCTCTTACGGAGATCATCTGGTCATACCAGCCATAGCTGCCGCCCAATGCCACGGCCACTTTTTTGCGGGCGCCCGCGGCCAATGTCAGCTGCTGGCTTTTGCCGCCGTAAGCAACGTCTGCCACTGCAATTTCCAGTGACCGGGAGGATGTATTATGCAGCAAAAAGGCGATGTTGCCATCCGGCTTTTTACCGTTGCGGGTGTATTCCATTTTTACGGTGAGGCCGGGGTCTTCCGCGTCGCCTTTCAAATCCCGGTAAAAGCCGTTGGGGCCGTATACTTCAAGGGAGTAGCCATCGGCGGTGTTCCATTCATCCGTTAGCCGGTCTCCCGCCGCTACCGCATAAGCCCTGCTTTTCCGGTTGTTGCCGGTATACACATGAAAAGGTGCGCCCGCGGCCTGTTTGCCGAAGAGCGTATTCCCCGCTTCCAGTTGCAGCACTACCTGTTTACCGTTGGCGGCAAGGGCGGCATCGGCGTACAGCTCGTACGGGATAGCGCATGCGGGGCGTATGCCCGGCTCCTGTTCCGGCAGCAGGCCCTTCTCCTGCCCTTCCCTTACAGAAAGCGCGGTTTGGCCGGTAATGTTCTTAAAATTGGCCGGCGGCGCCTTGAAGCGGGCCTTGTGTACCGTTTCAATGAAAGCCTCTTTTTCTACTGAAGCGGGCGTATCGATCTTCTCCCCGTTATAGGGCCTGAAAATGGAGGAAAAATCCCCGCAGATAGTACGCCGCCATGCGGAGATATTGGTGGAGGCGATGTTTTTTTTCTGTTTGTGAGACAGCCATTTTTCCAGGAACTGCAGGTCTGACGTATGGTCAAACACCTGCGAGTTCACAAAGCCGCCGCGGCTCCAGGGAGAGGCCACTACCAGCGGCACCCGGTACCCCAGGCCAATGGCGCTTTCCCGCGCCCCGCGGCCGGGGGCCTGCTCCGTGGCCGTTACATATTCCACCGCGGTGTTGATCCCTTTGGATACCTTGCCGCCTTCCAGGCTGCCGGGCGCGGGCGGCACAAAGGGCGGCACGTGGTCAAAGTAACCGTCGTTCTCGTCGTACGTCAATATAAAAATGGTTTTCTTCCATACTTCCGGGTTTTGCGTGAGTATGTCCATCACTTCGGATAAATACCAGGCGCCATACCAGGGCGCGCCGGGGTGGTCTGAAAAATTCTCCGGCGCTACGATCCACGATACGGCGGGCAGCTGGCCACTTTGCACATCCTGCCGGAACTGGTGCAGCACGTCTCCTTTCGGCAACTGCACTTCCCGCTCCGTATCCCCGTCTTTATACTGCAGGCGGGTGAGGGAATGATAGTCAGGGTCATTCACATTGGTGGTGAACGCTTTTTTATGCAGCTGCTGCTCCCGCTGCGGCAGGGCGCTGAAGGGGGTTTGGGCCACCATGGCCAGCGTTTTTTCCGCATACGCGAGCATGTCTTTCCCGCGTTGTATGTTGCGTTGCAGGTCTTTCTGTTCCTTGCTGCCCGCGGGCAGGCCGGCCAGTTTCTTTTCCATGGCGGACAATTGCTGCGGCGCCTCCTGCTTCACCTTGCGGAGGTAGGCCAGGTGCGCATCTGAATATTGTACATGGTATTGAGAGAACCATTCAATAGGATTATCTGTAAAGTTGGCCAGCCAGGAATCTTCTTCTCCTTCAAATCCTACGTCCGCACTGATCTCGTTCTGGTAAATTTTCCATGATACGTTGCCGGCTTCCAGTATTTCGGGGAAGGTGGGCCAGGAAGCCGGTTTGCCATAGTCCACATCCGAGTTATACACATTGGCCTTTACCCCGCTGCGTTGCTCCTGGCGGATGGTGCCCGTCCAGAAATAGAGGCGGTTGGGCGTGGTGCCGGTCAGGGAGGAGCAGAAATGCTGGTCACACACGGTAAAGGCGTCTGCCAGGGCGTAGTAGAAAGGAATGTCTTCCCGGTCATAATACCCCATGGTGAGCGGCATGCGGCTGTACTCCCGGTTGCCTGACTTCTTCACGTCCAGCCAGCGGTCGTACTGCCCGTTATTGCGCGCGTCTACCTGGTCTGCCCAGGAATGCGGCAGGGCGCTCATCCAGGTGGCTTTGGTGTCTTTGATGTTGAGGCGGAAGGGCGCATAGGTCTCACCTGCCGTGTTTTTTTGCAGGAACACGGGGCGGCCGTCTTCCAGCTTCAGCGCGCGGGGGTCGTTAAACCCGCGTACACCTTTGAGGCGGCCGAAGCAATGGTCGAAAGACCGGTTCTCCTGCATCAGGAACACTACGTGCTCCGCGTCCAGGAAGGTGCTGCCCGGGGCGGGGTTAATGGCCAGCGCCCGTTGAATGGTTTCAGGGAGCATGTTGGCAAGGCCGCCCGCGCCGGTGAGCAGGGCCGCCTTCCGTAAAAATTCTCTTCTCGTGTCCATAAGCTGCTTTGATGTTTTTTCCGTGCGTCAAAATAGTGATAAATGACGAATAGGGATATAATGAAAAAGCCTTTCCCGAAAATATGCCGGAAAATTAATAAAGTGAGCTGGAAGAATGAAAATCCCTTAGATTTAGTGCAACATTCTTGCCCCTCACCTGTCTAATCTACCCAGTGCATGCTTTAACAGGAAATACGCCAACAGACCACCACCTTGTAGACCAGGTGCTGCGTGGTGATGTGCAGGCTTTTAGCGCCATTGTCAGGAACACCGAAGCTCTGGTGGCGCAGATCGTTTGCAGAATGGTGAAGCATGTGGAAGACCGGAAAGACCTGGTGCAGGAAATTTACCTGAAGGCCTACCAGCACCTGCCCGGCTTCCGCTTCCGGTCAAAGTTATCTACCTGGGTGGGACAGATCGCATATCATACCTGCATCAACTATTTGGAAAAAAAGAAGCTGCTGCTGCCGGGGGAGCCGGAAGAAACGGCGCTGCCTGGCGCGGAGCCGCCTGCCGCTTTCCTGTCACGCAAAGAGCTGGCGGGTATATTGCAGGCCGCCATTGAAAGGCTTCCACCTATTCAGCAAACCATTATTTCCCTCTATCACCAACAGGAATGCAGCTACGATGAAATTACCCAGATCACCGGCCTCCCCGCCGGCACGGTAAAAAGTTATTTATTCAGGGCCAGAAGGGCCCTGCGTGACAATTTATTGCTTCAGTATAAAAAGGAAGAGCTATGACATTGAAACACCTTTCAGACGATGTTATTCAGCAATACGCGCTGGAAGCCGGCAGCGGGCCGGAAACAGACGACCATTTGCAACAGTACCCCCACGGCGAGCCGGAAACAGACGGCCATCTGCAACAGTACCCCCACAGCGAGCCGGGAACAGACGATCATTTGCAACAGTCCCCCCACGGCGAGCCGGGAACAGACGGCCACCAGCAACAGTCCCCCCACAGCGGCGCGGAAACAGACGGCCATCTGCAACAGTGCCCCGCCTGCCGTGCTAAAATGGAAATGTACCGCAACATGGCGGCCGCCTTCCGGGAGTTGCCGGCGCCCGCCTTCAGTTTCAACACCGGCGCCCTGGTAATGGCGCGCCTGCAACCCGCTCCCCTGCGCCCGGCGCGGCGCATAGCCAGGCTGGTGCTGTACGCGGCGCTCATAGCATTGCTGCTGCCCGCAGGAGGCGTTCTTTACCTCTTCCGGCATGAGGTGGTACGGCTGTTTTCCGGCGCCGTTTCCATATTGACGGGACTGGCGGCCACTACCATACTGACCATACTGGTATTGCAGGGGGTGGACATGCTACGGTCCCACCGGAAAAAAACACATAAGATACTGCAACATTAACCGACCTGCTACTGTCTAATCCATAACATCATGAAAAAGATAACCATTACAACGGCCACCCTTATGGCTGCCACAGCAGCGCAGGCGCAAGACCTCACCCAGCCTATCCCCATGGGCAGTGTGCTGGAGCTTTCGTTCCGCATTTTTGCCATTGTGCTGTGTATGTACCTGGTGGGCACGTTCATTATCACCATCGTAAAGCTGGTGCTGGACCATCAGTTGAAAAGCAGGATGGTAGACAGGGGATTTTCCGGCAGCGAGATGTCCAGCTTCTTCCGTGCCGGTAATACCGTTGCCCGCAATACCGCGCTGAAGTGGTTTGCCGTGCTGTCAGGAGTGGGTTTCGGGCTAATGCTCGTTACTTTCTTCCAGCCCCTGGGCATGCATTCCCTGGTGATCATGACTTTCAGCGTAGCGGCCGCCTTTCTGCTGTATGCTCAATTCATTAAACGATCAGATACTTAAACGCCATGAATACCGCTTTCCTCCCCTTCCTGGCCACCGCCCTGCTATGCCTGCATACCTTTACCGCCTGCCATCACCAGCCCGTAAAGGCAAAGGAGCGCAAGCCCAGCCAATACCGGTTCCAGCCGGTAGCAGACATCCCTACTACCCCAGTGGCAGATCAGCAAAGCTCCGGTACCTGCTGGTGCTTTTCTACCACTTCCTTTCTCGAAACAGAGATATTGCGCATCACCGGCCAGGAAACAGACCTCTCCGAAATGTACTTTGTACGCTGCGCATACATTTACAAAGCCCGCAACTACATCATGCGCCAGGGCGCGGCCCGGTTCTCGGAGGGCGGCCTCAATCATGACCCCGTGATCAGCGCGGCAGAATTTGGCATGGTGCCGCAAAACGTATACACCGGGCTGCCGGGCAAAGATTCCGTGCATAACCATTACCACCTCTTTAAGGAGCTAAAAGAGCGGGTAGACAGCTATGCGCAGAAAAAAATACACCCCGCTACCGCCTGGAAGGAAGAAGTGCCCGGCATTCTTGACAAATACCTGGGCCCCAACGTAAAAACGTTCACCTGGAAAGGCAACGCCTACACCCCGCAAAGTTTTATGGCCGCCACCGGTCTCCGGTTATCAGACTATGTGACCATCACCTCCTTCACGCATGCACCTTTCTACAAACGCTTCATCTTGAACATCCCCGCCAACCACCTCAACGAAAGTTTCTACAACCTCCCGCTGGATGAATATATTGCCAATATAGACCATGCCCTGGCCAATGGCTACAGCCTGGCGCTTGACACAGACGCCACCGAAAATGGCTTTGCGGACGGCCTGGCAGTGATAGCAGACCGGGAAGAAGATGAAGAAAAGATACTCACGGAACCGGCCCCGGAAAAAAAAGTGACGCAGGCATATCGGCAGCAGGAGTTCGAGAACTTCAACACCACGGATGACCATAACATGCACATCACCGGCAAGGTGCAAGACCAGACGGGAAAAATATACTACAAGGTCAAGAACTCATGGGGCGCCCGCAGCGGGAAAGAAGGGTACTATTACATGAGCATCCCTTACATCAGGCTGAAATCCATCTCTGTAATGCTGCATAAGAACGGGCTGGCAGACTCCACCCGCGCACGGCTAAATTTATAACGGTATGAACAGGAATTTGCTATTATTCATTTTCGGCACGCTCTGCATTCTTGGCGCCCTTTACATCTACGGCAGGCAAACCGGCTGGGGAGGCCATCTTTTTAACGATGGTAATTTCTCTTACCACGTAATAGACTCAGACAATACGTATGAAATAAAAGCACAGTACAACAGGGGGCAAACTGACAAGGTACGCGCCTACCTGCAGGAACAATTGGGCCGGTACACCCACCTCTCCTTCCGGGATGTTGAACTGGATGCCACCACCACCCTGGAAAACGGCGCCATTTTTTACATCCTGCTGAAACCGGGCAGGCTGCGCATCAGGCTTAATAAAAAAGAGAACAGCCAGGCCACTTATGAACGCTTCAGCCAGATGGGCCGGGAGTTAAGGCCTGTCATGAGCGGCCGGTGAAAGGCCGCGCCAAACACAATTACCTGGTTACGCTGAAAGTACCGGTATTAAGGAACTTGTCCTCAAAAGTCCCTTCTATCTTATAAAACCCGTCATTTATTTGTCCTGTAAACGTGTAAACAACGCCCTTTATCACAACAGTTTTACCGCTGGTGGAGTAAGTCGATTCCCATCGGCTTACTCCACTTGTTGCAGCGGTGTCTGTTTCCAAATTCATGTCATATATCCTCACCGTTCCGCCTGTCCGGAACAAAATATAGAGGCCATCTATTTTACTGCCGCTGTCTCTTGCAAAGACGCCCTTCCAATAGCCCACCAGGGCTGCCTGCGGCTCTGAAGGTTTCTCCCCTTTTTTGCAGCCGGGGAAGAAAAATATTACGGCCGCCAGGGCCCATATCATTTTCATAGCTGTAGGATTTAAAGTGATGTTAGAATTTGATTTTCACATAGTTCATGCTGATACTTTCAACGGCGGCCGCGCCGGCCGTTGGTGAGCCGGTGGACTGATAACGGATGATCAGCTGCTGCCCCACCCGTTCATAGTAATAAACCACCCGGGTAGCGCTGCCGGGCAACAGCGTGGTATAAGGCATGCTTCTGCCGTCTTTTGCAGTGTCTCCCGCAAGAAATATCCTGACATCGGGCTTGCCGATGGCCTGGTCCATGTTCCGGGATTCTTCGTCCGTGAAGGTGGTTTCCGTGGCAAGCACACCATCTTTTACCAGCTTGAGGTGCCCAACATCCCTTACTTTCTGCACGGCGGGGAGCAAGAGCGCCATTAACCGTTGCTGTTCGGCGGCTTTCATATCCAGTGGAAAATCCGGGTAGATGGAAGACCAGCCCCAGCTGGTGGATATTATCTCTATTTCGCCCTTTCTTTCCGGGCTGCCGGAGAACTGGCGGTAGAGGATGATATTTTGGCCGTCCCACTCATAGTAGTACACGATCCTCGACTTTTCCTCCAGCAATTTTGTATAAGGCAGGCTGCGCCCGTTCTTTGCCGTATCTCCTTCTATGAAGATCCTGATGTCTGGCGCGCCAACCGTTCTATGCATCCGGGTACGCTCTTCTTCCGTTAGTGTGATTTTTGACCGATGCAGCCCGCTACCCGCGGGTTCCCATGTGGCGCGCTCGCTTGCCTTCTGTACGGCAGGCAGCAGTATTCCTATCATTTTCACAACGTCTTCTTCGTTGCTTTTAATATTGGGGCCATCTTTTTTCTGGCAGCCAAGGGAGAGCATGCCAAGCAGCCATACCGAAATATGCCTTTGGAGTTTCATATGGAGCTAAGCTACAGCCCAATGTCTATACACGGCAAGGGTTTTCAACGAAAGGGCAGATAATTTCAATTAACGGCTATTATTCAGCCGGGCTTGTTCTTCGAGATGATCTTTCCCTGCGTAATAAATTGGGTGAACGTATCCCGCTCTTCGCGGCTGAGCGGCAGCTCATGCTTCCCTATTCTGACAAGAGCGCCGTCAATTCCGTCTACCGCATGGATATTGACCAGATAGGAACGGTGTATCCTGTAAAACATCCCGGGCGGCATTTTTTCTTCCAGGCCGGAAAGTGTGTGATAGGTAATAACGGGCTTTTCACGGGTTACTATTTTTACGTATTCTTTCAGCGCTTCAATAAACAAAATATCCCGGTACAAGACCTTCAACAGCATCCCGTCAGACCTTACAAAGCAGCAATCATTGGCAGAAGCATCTGGAACAGCGGCCCTCAACAGACGGAACGCTTTATCTATGGCCAGGAAAAAACGTTCCTGCGTAATGGGCTTTAGCAAATAATCAACAGCATCGGCATCAAAGCCCTGCAAGGCAAACTCCCGGTAGGCGGTAGTGAACACTACTGCGGGCGGACGGGACATGGTTTTCAAAAACTGGAAGCCGTTGAGGCCGGGCATGTTAATGTCCAGAAATATCAGTTCTATGTTATGTTCCGCTATAGCCGCCACTGCGTCAGCGGCCTTTTTATAACTGCCCTGCAACCACAGCCTGCCGTCCGCACTGATATAATCTTCCAGTATGCGGCGGGCAATAGGCTCATCATCAATAATAATACAGGCGATCTTTTTCATCGGTTTATTTTTAACATCACTGCAAAAATATTGTCCCGGGATTGTATGGTCAGTTCATGTTTGCTGCCATACTCCAGGTGCAGGAGCTGCTTTACGGCGGTAACGCCAACCCCGTCCGTAAACGCCTTTTCCATGCTGCTGTTTTGTATGGTGAACATGATCCCGTCTTTTTCAATGTTCAGTTTGATCCTGATCCAGCTATTGCCGGATTTATCTTTCATGCCATGCTTAAAGGCATTCTCCACAAACTGCACCAGCAGCAGCGGGGAGATCATTTGCCCGTTGGGCCGGCCGGCAATATCCATTTCGATCAGTATATCATCTTCGTACCGCAGTCTTTCCAGCGCTATATAACTTTGCAGAAAGGTCAGCTCCCGGGCAAGCGGTACGGCTTTATGGCTGCTATCCGTTATAACATAACGCATGATGTTGGCCAATTGGTCCAGCGCCGGGGGCAGCCTCTTATCATCTTCCCTGGCCAGGCCGTATAAATTATTCAGCGTATTGAAATAAAAATGGGGATTCAGCTGCTGCCTGATGGCATGCAGCTGCATGTCTTTATTGATCAGCGCCAGCTGGAGATGCTGCCGCTCTGTTTTCCTGTACTCATAATAAAACCGGAGCGCATAAAAGATGGCCAGGCGGAACGTATATTTACCGATGTCGCTCCAGGAAGCATATATAAGTTCCGGGAAAGAATTTGAATTGTACCTTGCCGGGCCTGTCAGCCACTGCGGGCCGGCATGAAAAACAGCATATTCCCAGCATACCCATACCAGCATGTACCCTGCAAAAATAAGCACGTTCAGGGCCACTGCTTTCCACAGGGCATAGTAATAGATCTTGTTCAGGCAATACCATACAACCAGCACAAAGGCCAGCCCTGCCAACCAGTTAAGCAGGTAAAAAGGGAACGGCAATACGCAATGCTCACAAAAATAATACGTAGTGGCATACTCTATCATGCCGTATGCCGCTTCAGCCATGGCGTACAGCAGAAAGCACCGGGCCCAGAACTTTACCGTATCATGATCTTTGAGGCGCATGTAGTTTTATCTTTACTGCAATGCCGGTTGGCGTTCTTTCCGGCGTGGAAAAAGCCTGTTCAAATCCCAGATCGGGCATGTTGTTGAACTGCCCGGTAAATTCCGCCGTCAGTTCTTCAGCGGAAAATGACAAACTGATCCGCCATTCACTGTTTTGATCATTCACCAGGCATACTTTATCTACCAGCCCGGTCAGCAATAGCGGCTGCATCTTTTGCTCTCCCGGCTTCCCCTGCACTTCCAGGGTAAATATGGTACTGCCGTGCTGGCCGTTCAGCAGCTGCAGGTATTGTTGCAAAAAATGGACTTCCCGCAGCAGCCATACTTCTTTCTCTTTTGCTTCGTAAATCACATACTCCATTACATCCGCCAGCTTCAGAATGGGCTGTGAGGCCAGCCTGGGCTTCTGCCTGGCAATACGTTGCAGGTAGCTGATCGTGTTGAGGTAAAAACCGGGGTTCAGCCGCCATTTAAATGCGTCCAGCTGCAGTTCTTTGTTGGCAAGCGCCAGCTGCATCCGCTTTTTTTCCGCCAGCAGGTAATGATAAAAATATAATGCAAGGAAAAACCAGCCCAGTCTGAAACCATGCTTCAGCAACTGGTAATTTAGTATCCAGTACTGATCGGCCCTGTCAACATAAGGGGTGATCCTGTTGCCGGGGGCTCTTGTGAGCTGCTGCAGCTGGTCAAAGCAGAACGCAATGCCATCCTGCACCGGCCCGAACCAGGCAAAGCTGTACACCACGTAAAAGGCCAGGTTGATAATGACCTGGGCCAGCACGGGGTAGCGGGTCGCTTTCCAGGCCACTAACCATATGGGCCAGGCCAGCAGGCATTGAAAAACCCACATCACAACATGGAACTCCAGGATGCTTATCGGGCTACCGCCAAAGTGGTTCAGCACCAACCAGAGCAGCAGCTGAATACAGGCTTCTACTGCAGCATATGCCAGGAAAACTTTCAGCCAGTAGCTTCTTTTTTTGATCTGGGCTGTCACGCGGGTATCAATTTGCAATTAAGACCACACAGGTATGAAAAACCGGCTACATTGTTGTCAGATTTTCATCGAAATGCCATATTCCTTCAATGAACGGTTGGGGCTGGGGAACGATCTCGTCATAATGCCTTTGTTGTAAATATAACAATTCTATGTTGCTTACCACTGCTGGTAACGGCGCATGGCCTCCGTGAAATAATAATCGGCGTAAATCAGCGGCACGTCAATGTCTGCGTTACGGGGGTGGTTGCCCACGCCATGCAGCAGCAGCAAACCGCCGTTGGTGCCGGCGGCCGCCAGGTAAGCGGGCGAGCACATGGCTTTCAGCATGCTTTCCGCCGCCTTGAAATATGTTTTGGCCGTTGGGCGGTCTGCGTACCTGGCCAGTTCAAACAGGGCGGAGCAGATCACCGCGCCGGCGGAAACGTCTCTCGGCACGTTGGGGATGCCGGGGGCGTTGAAGTCCCAGTACGGGATCTTGTCTGCCGGCAGGTTAGGGTGCTGCAGTATGAATTGCGCAATATGGTTGGCCTGATCGAGGTATTTTTTATCTTTTGTTTCCCGGTACATGACGGTATAGCCGTACAGGCCCCAGGCCTGCCCGCGAGACCAGGCGGAGCTGTCTGACGCGCCCTGCACGGTCTGTTTTTTAGACACGGCGCCGGTGGCGGGGTTGTAGATCACCAGGTGGTGAGCGCTGTAATCCGGCCGGAAGTGGTGCTGCATGGTGGTATTGGCATGGGTTACGGCCACCTTGTAATACGTGGAGTCCCCGGTGAGGCGGGTAGCGGCAAATAACAGCTCCAGGTTCACCATATTGTCTATGATCACCATAAAACGCGCGGCATCGGAATCCCAGGAGCGGATGCAGCCTACCTTTTCGGAGAAGCGCGTGCAGAGGGATTTGGCGCTGTTGATCAACACCTGGTCATACTCCGGGCGGGGCGCAATGCGTTTGGCGTTGCCAAAGGAGCAGTACATCATAAAACCCAGGTCGTGCGTGGTTTTGTTGAACTGTTCTTTCTCCATGGGCCCCAGTTTGCGCAGGGCCTCATTAAAGAGCGCCGTGTCTTTGGTGCCCTCGTAGAGGTAGAAGAGCGCGCCGGGGTAAAAGCCGCCTACCCATGGCTCGGAGCCGCTGGTCACCAGCTTGTCCGTTTTTTCGTAGTACGTTACCGGAAAGCGGTCAAGCGGCAGCTGCCGCATAAGCAACTTGTATTGCGCCGCGGCGGTACGCTGGCTTTGCGCTACCGTTCTCAATAGCTTTTTGTTGGTTTTAAGCCGCTGCGCCGTTGAAGGGATGGCGGCCAGGCAAAATAAAAAAATGAGTATGCGGCGAATGTGTAACATCTGTTTTCGTTTTATAAGATCTCCTCTAATTGCGCCATGCTGAAGCCGGCCCGCGGCTGGAAGCGCGCGCTGCGCATGTACTCCAGGATGCTGTGATACAACTGCCGGGCTTCGGGCTGTTGCCGGATAGCGGGCAGGTTGGCCATGCACACCAGCAGGCTGCCTTTGCCTACGCGGCATTCAAAGATGAGGCCCAGCTTGTGGTTGCGGTCAATATTGTCTATCACCTGCACAATGGGCCGGTAAGCGGTATCTGTTTTGTCCAGCACCAGCGGGCGGGCATTCTTGAGAATATGCCACCATTGCCAGTTGGTATGGAACTCTGTTGGGAAATGCCGGAACAGCGGATGCGCCGGGTCTGTGAGAATGCCCAGCGTACCGGCAGATACCGGCCTTTTCATACGTTCCGCCCCGCCTTTGAACACCAGCCAGTTCCAGAACTCGGCAATGAACTGCGGGCCTACGGACTTGCTTTTCACGGCATCATGGTCTGGGAAGAGCAGCACTTTTCCGCCGTTGTTCAAGACCGCTGTTACCTGCGGCGTGAGGGCGGTGGCAATGGTGATGCCTGCGGTTGCCTGGGGCTGGTTGCCCGCCGCGCCGGTTATACCGTCGGCAATTTGCTCCGCACCGGGGGCGGCCAGCGCTGCGCTTTTGCCGGGAAACACCTCCGCCTGCGGCGGGTACACCCACACCGGGTATTCCACCGCGCGCACCCCGGCAGCCGTCAGGCGAACGGTCAGTTTGGCGGCGGCCGTAACCCGCTGCAGGGGCAGGCGGATGCGGCCCGCGGGCTGAATGCCGCCGTTGCGGGCCAATGGTACGGACAGGCTGCCCTGCCCCACTACCCGGCCGCCGTCAAGGGCCTGCCAGCGGATGGTCTTGTTGCGCAGGGCGGCGCCGCTGTAATTCACCAGCTGCACGTCTGCGGTATAGGTTTCCTGGTTGCTCCAGGTGTATTTGTCCATGAGCAATTGCAGCACCACATCACTGTTGAAGCTGCGGAACGCTGCGGTATCTATCAGCCCTTTGCTTTCCATAAAAGCGTTTAGCAACCCTACCAGCGCCGTGCCCTGGCCGGGAAAATCCTGCAGGTCAAGCAGCTGAAAACCGGCCATGCCGGGCGTTCTGAACACCATCTCTATTTCTTCGCGGTACAGCAGGGCCGTCAGTTTCCCGGAGGCTTTGAAGAAATCTTCCGCCTGGCCGCCCATGCCGGCTTTTTGCAGCCTTTCCCTGAATATGCCCAGGTTGGCGGCTTTCAGCACGCCGGTGTAGCGGGGTATTTCCTGATAGTCCGGGTATACCTGGTATTGCCCGGTCTCATGGCCTACAATGGGCAGGCCGAAGCCTTGCAGCGCGGCGGCAAAGTTGCGGCGGGTGGATGGCGGGCAGGCATTGAGCAGGCCGTTCTCCACATCTTCCGTAGTAGCAAAAGAGCCGCGTACGTCCGTTTCCCGCTGCGGGGATTCTTTGCCCGTGCGCATGGTTACCCAGAAATCATCTGCAGGGCCGGGTTTGGGGTCTGCATAGAACGCGTTGGTGCCGCGGGCGTAAAGGCGGCGCGTATCATGCGCCCTGAGCGCGGCCGCCAGGCGGTTGTGTACCGCCTCATCCCCGCTCAGCTCATTGCCCAGGGTACACATCACAAAAGACGGATGGTTGCCGCAGGCGTCCAGTATGGCCAGGCCTTCCCGCAACTGGAAACCGGCCCGGAAGGTGTCTGCCACCTTGAAGTCAGACCAGTTGGGCAGTTCCGCCTGTATGTAAATACCCTCCACGTCTGCCGCGGTAAAAGCGGCCTGCGGCGGGGTGTAGGAATGAAAACGGTAGTGGTTGATGCCATAGCTTTTGGCAATGCGGTACAACCGGCGCCAGGCCGCCGTATCTGTTGGCGGGTAGCCGGTGAGGGGAAAAATGCAGCCGTCGTTCTTGCCGCGCAGAAAAGTGATCACGCCGTTGATGGTAAAGTGCGTACCGGCGGTTTTGAACGCCCGCAGGCCAAAGTCCGCAACAGAGCGGTCCAGTATTTTATCCCCATTCCGCAGGGTGATGTTCAGCCGGTACAGCGCAGGGGTATATTCGCTCCACAGGGCGGCCCGCGGGCCGAGGGGGTAAGAAAACTCCAGCACCGTATCCCTGCCTTGCAGCTGCACGGCCTGCCGCAGCGGCGGGACATTGTGTTTGCGGGCGCTGTTCCACAAAGCGGCCTGCAACTCCAGCGTAGCCGTTCGGGCAGCGGAAAGATGGTTGCGTACCAGCAGCCGTACCAATGCGCGGCGGCCCTTTACATCCGGCGTAATGCGCACCTGCGTTATTTCAACGGCGGGCAGCGCTTCCACGTACATGTTGCCGATGATGCCGTTCCAGTTGGTTTGCGTATGCTCGCTGAGGATGTGGGAGCCGCCTACGGGCAGCAGCTTCGGGTCGTTGTTCACCATAATGGTGAGGGTGTGCCGGCCGGGCGTCAGCAGGTGGCCAAGGCGGTATACCTGCGGGGCGGAAAGCAGGGTGCTCTCCCCTGCCGGTTGGCCATCTACCCACACCTGTGTGGCCTTGGTACGTTCCAGGAACAGCTGTGTTTGCCGGCCGCTCCACGATGCGGGGATGTCTATTTCTTTCCGGTACCAGGCGGCCCCGGCGTATTGCCACGTCTGGTTCAGGTATTGGGGCGATGCCTTTTGCACCGGCCGCCCTTTTTTGTTCTCTTCCATGGTACCGGGCAACTGTACCGTTTCCGCAAACGCCGTGCGCTGCCAGTTTTCCCGCAGGCCCTTGCCGGCACTGTCTATCCTGAACTGCCAGGCGCCTTTCAGCGCTATCTGCTCCCGTTCCTGCGCCCGCGTTTGCAGGGCGGGCAGGCAGCAGAGCAATGTCCATATCCATATCCGGTTGCTCCTCATTCCGCCAGTTTTACGGCAAACCCGTCTTTCGGAAGGGTAACTGCCTTGGTTGTATGACGCACGGTCACATTGACCGTTATACCTTTCTGCGCGGGGTCGCTGAGGTGGATGTTGTTCTTTTTCCGCATCACCAGGCAGGGCTGGTCTACGGCAATGCCGCCCGCTTCTCCCGGCGCGTAGAACGCGGCCATCAGGGTGCCGTCTTTAAACAGTACGGCCTGGCAGGTGGTATCGTTCCGCAATACTTTCCACTGCGGGCGTTTGGCCAGTTTGGCGGCCTGCGCGGGCTTTTCGCAGAAAGCAAGGGCATAACCGGTGTTGGGCCGCCCGCGGTGCAGCATGACGGGGCTGAACACTTTTTCCGTGACCGGGGTAGCAGGTTCAGACGCGTTAACGGCAGACCATGCGCCGGTCACTTCTTCCAGCCGTATGTTGAAAGCGGCCGGTTGCAGCGGTATATAGGCAAACCCGGCATGGTGTACCCATTTGAGCTGCTCTACCGGGTGTACACCCGGCTGCAATACCCGCCCCGCCTTGTTGATGGTAACGGGGCCTTGTACGCGGCACTGGTCCAGGGCGGTGTATACATCGCCCGTAATCCCCTGCGCCTGCAGCCCTGCCATGAGGCATACCGCCATGTTGCCGTGAAAGGCCCAGTATTTGCGCGCGGTCAGGCGCTGGTTGCCTGTTTTGTTCTGCAGGTCATAATCCATGGCGGTAAGGCCGCTGGTGCTGTCACTCACGCCGCCGGTAAAGGGGCGCCGCGCTATGTGGTCCGCTCCTTTGAACGCGGTGATGCCGGGCAGGGCGGTATAGTCCCACACGGGCATCATGTTATAATATTCCAGGCCGTTGCGTACCAGGTACGCGTCTCCGCTGTTGAGCAGGCGGCCCTTGAGGTTTTCGTTGTTGATAGATTCCGTGGCCAGCGTGCGCGTAGAAATGGTTTTCAGGAACATGCTGAAGCCGGGGCGGTGGTACGCCGTAAAATCTGCATAAGGGTAATGGCGATGACCGTTCAGCGCGCCTTTACCGTTCTGTATGGCCGCCATGCGGGCCAATGCGGCGGCTTCATGCGGCTGCAGCTCCGCCAGGAAGGGAATAGTGGGGCGCAGCTCCGCGCCATGCATTTCTCCCACGCGGGAAGAAGAACGGTCCATGGTACCGGGCACGGTATGAATGCCCCTGCCCATCCATTGCCAGCCTTTCAGCGCAAAGTTGCTGAGGATGTCTATTTTCTCCTGCGGGAAGGCCTGCGGCGTGCCACGCAGCTGCCAGGCTACGCGCACGCTTTCCGTCAGAAAGGCCTCGCCGTACTGGTACATTTGCAGGCGCGCGCCATGCTGGTAAAAACTCTGATCCGGCTTCACGCCTTCCCCGGTACTGATCTGTATTTCTTTCAGGATGAGGCGGAGGCAGTGCTGCACCATTTTTTCGTTGCCGGTAAGGGCGGCGTAGTTCAGGCCCAGGTCTGCGCACCAGATGAGGTTGCTGCCCACGTAGTTTTCATGCACGCGCAACTGCGCCATCACTTCCAGGGATTGCCGCAGCCGCGCCGTGTCCATCTGGCCGCGGAGCAGTACAATAATGTCCCGCATGTAACGGGGCACGCCTATTTCGTTATGCCACCAGTTGGCGCTCTGGTAACGGCGGGCCAGCCAATGGTCAAGCGCCTGGCCGGCTTTTTCCAGCAATTGCGGCTGATGGTAAGCGGCGGAGGCCGGGTGCGCCCAGGCCAACGCCATGTCCCGCACGCGCGCCAGGTGGAGGGTCACCTTCCAGCCGGACAGCTCCTTATCGTTATACGGCACGTCCGGCCATTGGCCGTTTGCGTTCAGCGTAGCGGCCCAGTTCTGCGCTATGGCGGGCTGCGGCTCGCCGGTACGCAGCAGGTAAGTTTTATAGCGGTTTACTATCGTATCCAGCTGCGCATGGGCGGCAGCGGACAATATGCATAACAAAGCTGTGAGTGCGAATAGTCTTTTTATCATCTTCCTGTTCATGATCTTCCTTTGTTCTCCACGTATGCCTGTGAAGGTGAATAAAGTCCTGTAATAGCGGAGGCACTGCTGTATCTGACAGTGGCACGTTTACTTCAATTTGCACAATGCCTTGTTCCGGGAAACATCACATTCACTGCAATTTCCCCAACGCCCTGTACCGCATCAGCGCTTCCAGGTAATAATAGTCCGCGTAAGACAGCGGCACGTCTACTTCCACATTGCCCGGCACGCCGCCGGAAGCATGTTTCAGGATGAAGCCGCCGTTCTCCCCCGCCGCCGCGCGGTATTGCGGGGAGCTTAAGGAGCGCAGCATGGCTTCCGCCGCGTGCAGGTATTCGCTGCCGGCTTTTCCTTTTACGTAGCCAGACAGCTCTATCAGCGCGGAAGATACCACGGCCGCCGCCGAAGCGTCTCGCGGCACTTCGGGGTAGCGCTGCGGGTCAAAGTTCCAGTCAGGATCATAACCCGGCTGGCCTACGTTAAAGTCCCAGTAGGGCACTTTATCTGCCGGCAGGTTGGGATGGTGCAGGAAAAAGTCTGCCATCCTGCGCGCGGCTTTCAGGTATTTTTTATTGCCGGTTTCGCGGTACACCATGGTAAAGCCGTAGATGGCCCATGCCTGCCCGCGTGACCAGGTGGAGTTGTCAGAAAAACCCTGCTGCGTTTCCTGGCTTTTTACGGCCCCTGTTTCACCATCGTAGTTCACTACGTGGTAGCTGCTGTAGTCAGGCCGGAAATGGTGCTTTAAAGTGGTTTCCGTATGCGTTACGGCAATGTTGCGGTAAACGGGGTCTCCCGTTACGCGGGAGGCAAAGAACAGCAGCTCCAGGTTCATCATATTGTCTATGATCACGGGGAACTGCAGCATGCGCTTGCCGTCCAGCGATCTTACGCTGTCCCAGCTTTTGATGCAGCCTACTTTCGGGTAGAAGCGGCTGGCCAGTGATCTGGCGGACTGTACCAGCACGTCTTTGTCATGCGGTTTGCCGAACAGGCGGTAGCCGTTGCCCACGCTGCAATACATCATAAAACCGAGGTCGTGGTTGGCGGTAACGGTCTGCAGCTTTTCCTGCTGCCGGAGCCTTTCCACCCCTTCCCGCAGCAGCGCCGTATCTTGCGCGTACTCGTACAGGTAGAGCACGGAGCCGGGGTAAAACCCGCTGATCCACGCGTAGGGCGTTACGGTAAGCAACTGGCCCTTTTCATATGTACGCGGCAATTTTTCAGGCGGCAACTGCCGCATCAGCAATTTGTACTGCTGTACAGACTCCCGCAGCGCCTGGTCCGCCACCTGCAGCACGGCCGCATCGGGCCGGCGCGTCACTTTCTTTTGTGCAATACCCTGCCCGGCGGCGCCTGCTATACAAAGCAGCAGCACCGCCATCATTTTCGATCTGCTTATCATAACTGTCCGAAGTAAGTTAAAACCTGTTGTGCTATCAGCGTGTGGCCCTGCCTGTTAGGATGGTTGCTTTGGGCCATCAGCTCTTTTAAGGGCTGCCCCTGCGCGGCTACGGCCTTGAAGGCGGCATAGCTGTCTGCCAGCCCTATCTTGTACTGCGCCGCCAGGGCTTTCAGCTGGCTGGCATGCTGCTCCAGTATATTGCCGTCTTTCAGGAGATCTACCTGCAGGTCTGGCGAGGGGGTGAGCAGTATGACGGGGATGTGTTTCTTCAGCGCCAGCCTGATCATCTTTTCCATGGCCTTGCGTGATCTTTCCAGGCCAATGCCCCTGTCATTCAGCGCATAGTCTATGAACAGCACGTCAGGCCTGTGTACCAGCACATCTTTTTTGAAGCGTTTCTCTCCCTGTTCGGAGTTTTCTCCGCCAATGGAGGTGGTAATGGCGTTCACCACCGCGTTGGGGAAGCGCTCTTTCACGGCGGCCAGTACCTGTATGGGGTAGGCATCCATCGTTCTCACGTCTGGCGTTCTGAAATAACCGCTGGGTACGGAGTGGCCGTGGAATACCAGGTTGATGGTACGGTTCTTTGGCCATTGTTTTACCAGTTCTGCCTTTACGCCGGCCAGGTAGGCGGCGGTATCCCCCACCTGCGCGTACACGGTAGACAGTGTGCCTGCGCATAACCATGCTGCCAGTAATAGTTTCTTCATCCTCATATGTAACGGGTTTATCAAAAGACCGTTGTACGGCGCGTTACACAGCGCGTCCAACGGTCTGTTCATCTTCATCTTGTTTTGTCAAAAGACCGTTGCACCCACCATACCGGCGGGTGCAGCGGCTACAGGCTGTTGCCAGCGAGTGTAGCCGACTTTATTTTTATCCGGTTGCCTACTGCGCTTATTTAAAAAGCCGGTCTATCACCGCGGCATCCACCTGCAGGGTGGGCGCAAACTCAATGCTCTGCGCGTACGCCTTCAGGCTGTACAGCAGTTGCCGGGCTACCGGGCGTTTGTCCATATCGTTGCGCAGGTCTGAAGAAGTGACCAGCAGGCTGCCTTTGCCTACACGGGCCTCAAACACCAGGCCTATCTTGCGGGGGCGGTTCCAGTCGGGCACCATTTGCACCAGCGGCGTAAAGCTGTACGGCAGGCTGTCCAGCACCATGGGTTTGGAATTGCGCACCACGTCCCACCACTGCCAGTTGGAGTGGGATGCTGTGGGGAAGTGTTTCAGCGCCGGGTGTGCGGGATCGCAGAGAATGCCCAGCAGGTTGGGCGGCATGCCTGACCATACGGTGTTCCAGGAAATGCCGGAAAACACCGGGTCCGCGTCTGACCGCACTTTGGCCGTATCTGCCAGCAGCAGCACCTTCCCTCCTTTTTCAAGATACTGTTTTACTTTGTTATCCCAGTTATACGCTACCATTACGGCTTTGCCGGGCAGCGCGGGCAGTTGCTGCGGGTACACCCAGATGCTCCACTGGTTGCTGTATGCCGTTCCTTTTACGTGCATGGCCAGCTGGAGCTGTACGGCCTCCTGCACTTTGTTCAGCGGAACGGACAGCTCCCCGAGCGTAAACGGCGAGCCTACGGGAATGGTGGCCGCGGGCAGGTCTCCTTCGGCGTACACCTTCCCGTCCGGGTATTGCAGTGCCCAATGTACCACGGCGTTCTCCATGGGCGCGGCGCCAAAGTTGGCAAACTGCGCAGTGGCCTCAAAGGCCTGGTTGCTGGTGTAGGTGAAGGTATTTGTTCTGAGCAGGGGCGTTCTGGCCGCCTGGAATTTGCTGAACTCCGCGCCGGTCACGTAAGGCTTGGGGCGCCAGAAAATGTCTACCACGCCCACCGGCGCGGTGCCCTGGCCGGGGAAGTCATTCAGCTGCAGCATGTGGTAGCCGCCAAAGCCGGGCGTGCGCAGGTAAGATTCCACTTCTTCCTTTTTCATGATCACATGGAACTTGCCCGAAGCCATGGTGAAGTCTTTAGCCTGTGCCAGCATGCCGCTTTCGCGCAGCATTTCGCGGAACAGCTCGTAGTTGTATGGTTTTAACACGCCGGTGTAGGCGGGTATTTCGTCAAAGTTGGGATATACGCACCACTGCCCTATTTCGTGCGTGATCATGGGCACGGGGTGTTTGGACACGTAGTCCGAATAATCGTACCGGGTATCCAGCGGGCGTACGTTGAAGCGGCTTTTCAGCCCTTCTTTCCAGCGGTGCGGGCGGGCGCCGTACAACACGTTGTACTGGCTTTCCGGCACTATGGGGTAGGCGGCGCTGCCGGTGTACAGGTGACGGGGATCGTATTCTTTCCAGTGCGTTACCTGTTCGCTGAGAAACTCTTTCACCTTGGGGCCTACCATTTCGTTGCCTTCGCAGAACATGATGAAAGAGGGATGGTTGCCATAGGCATCCAGTATGCGCTCTCCTTCTTCTTTCAGAAAGCGGTTGGTGGCGGAGTCTTTACCCACGGTGAAGCGCCAGTCAGGGTTTTCCGCCTGCAGGTAAAAGCCCAGGCTGTCTGCCGCAATAAAAGCGGCTTCCGGCGGGCACCAGCTGTGAAAGCGCATGGCGTTGAGGCCATAGTCTTTGCACACTTTAAAGATGCGCATCCATTCTTCCACGTCTGCCGGCGGATAGCCGGTGAGCGGAAATTCTGAAGAGTTCACCGTACCGCGTATGAAAGCCGGACGGCCATTGAAGATGAACTGCGTGCCTTTTGTGGCCAGCGTTCTTACGCCGAACGGCACGGTGGCGGCGCTTTGGTAAGGCGTGCCCCCGCCTATTGCGGTGAGCTGCACCTGCATGCGGTACACGTTGGGCGTAAACTCATCCCACCACTGTATGTTATTGCCCAGCGGCACGTTGGCGGTGAGCACCATCACGGAGTCCTGGCCTGTTACCGCTACCGTGTGGGCCGGCAACGCGGGTTTGCCCGCAGCATCCGCCCCGGAAACCGGCGCTCCCCCGGCAGGTACCTCCCCGCCGCTTTGCGGCGGTATTACGGCAAACTGCAACTGCCCGTTCACGGCCAGCTTGCCGGGGTTGCGCAGCGTTACTTTCACGCGCGCGGTTTTGGCGGCGGCATCGGGGTATACCTGCACGCCGGCCACATGCACCTTGTCAAAAGCGCGCAGCTCTATTTTACCTACAATGCCGTTCCAGTTGGTTTGTGTTTCCGCGCTGATGGCATGCGCGTACTCAATATCGTAGATCTTGTCATTGTTCACCCTGATCCTGACCTTGTTCCTTTTACCCGGTTCTATAAGGGAAGACACGGTGTATACATGCGGCACGGAAAGGCTTTCCCGGCGGCCGGCAGGTTTGCCGTTCACCCATACGGTGGTTTCCCAGTGGGCGCGTTCCAGGAACAGTTCTACTTCCCTGCCCTTCCATTCCGCCGGTACAAATATTTCCTTTTCGTACCAGGCAATGCCTTTGTACTCAAAAGCGCGGGTAAGGCGCAGGGAGGTCATGCCCTGCGTTTTGATGCCTTTGCCGCCCACGTCCGTAGAGCCGGGCAGTGTAATGGTCTCCGCCAGCTGCGGCTGCAGTTGTACGCCGTTGGCATTCACGCCGGTTTCAAAAGGATCTGGTTTAAAGGCCCAGATGCCGGCCATAGGCAGCACCTCGTATTGGTGCTGCCCTGGCCGGCCCTGCGCAAAAAGCTGCATATTAAAACAGATGATTCCCGATAAAAAGAAAAAAAAGGATTTTAACATGATCGTTTTAAAAAGTTAATGGCCTAATTGCCGGTCCTGACTGCTCTCATTCTTTGCAAAACTATATCGTACGTTACTTTGAAGGTGCCTGCCTGCGAGAGGGAGAAACCCCAGTTGGCGCCGCCGCCGCTGGGCCCTACCGGCCCTACGGTGGTAACCAGGCTGCCGTAATCGTCTTTCATATTGGCGCGCGCCGCCGTCATCCGGAACCAGCCTTTGCCCCAAACGTCAGCGTTGGCGGCCGTTGGCGCGTTGAAGCTGATGTTCTCGGAGTTGCCCTGTGTTTTGAACGTGCCGGTGTAGAGGTAAGGATGGTCTGCCTCCTTGGCCAGCTTGGGCGAGGTGGCTACTTCCGTCCAGCCGTTGGTGCCTACTACAGAGGCGCCGGTTACGGCCATGTACGGCCAGGGGCTGGCGGCCGTCCACCCCGGATACTTGGTGGCATCCGCGGGCGCGGGCGGTGTGAAAGACGTTACTTTCACGGTACGTGCCGTCATGTCTACCGTTACTTTATAATATCCTTTCTGGCTAACCGGCAGCTTGAAACCTGCACTGGCCAGGCTGGTGGTGATCTTGCCTGATTCCGTGGCGCTCATGGCGGCTACATTGGGACCGGACAGGGTGTAGTTCACCTGTTTCTGGCTGTTGATGAAAGGCATGTCCGTACCGAGGAAGGCCACAAAACGGATGTTGTCCGCGGCCTCGTTGCGGTAATAGAAATCTGCCTCAAATGTATTGGCGCCCTGTTTCTTCATGGAAAGAAGGGTACCGATGCCGCGGGCGTTGCCATAATGGTCAAAGCCCTGGTTCAGCACCTCGGCCTCGGTTTCGGCGTCCGAAAGGTACAACCTGTCAATGTACCCTACGGTAATGGTACCGCCTTTTACCGATTTGTTGCCGGCGGCATCGGTAGACCTTACCACGTACTGGTACTCGCCTACTTTACCGGCGGGCAGGGAGAACGTTCTGGCATATTTGAAATCTTTTTCTTCATCCGCATTGGCAGGCGTTTTCACATCTTCCACCAGCAGCGGTTCACCGGCGGCCGTTTCGCCCCACACCCTTACTTCCACGGAAGTGATCTTGGTGTCTTTGATATCCGCTTCCAGCTCCAGGTCAATAGCATCGTTGGTGAAGCCCAGGTATTTGGTCACCGTGGGTTTGGTGACCGTAATGGCGGGCGGCACCAGGTCAGGGCTGTAACCCGGTATCTGGTTCTCCGCGGACAGGTCTTCTACCGCTACCGTTGTTTTCACCACGCCGCCTTTGCTGTTGGTGATGGTCAGCTCCACGGCGTGTTTGGTGGCGTTCACATCTTTCACTACCAGAAAGGTATCGTTGATGGCGAAAGACTGCTGGTTGTTCACGGTGAGCACGGAATCAATTTCCCACTCGCCGTTCTTGATCCTTACTTTGCTGATGCCTTCACCGTCTTCCAGTTTGGCCTGCAGTGCCAGCTTATATTCCGGGCCTATCCACAGGAACTGGGCGGCCGCTTCTTTCAGCTGGGGCACTTCATCTGAAACGGTATCGGGGAACAGGCGTACCTTGGCGCAAGCGGCCAGTAATACTACTGCCGCCACTGCCGAAAATTTTAGGATTGTGTGTTTCATTCGTACTAATTTGAAAGCATCAATACTGAAATATTTTTACCAGCCGGTGTTTTGCGTGAGGTTGCCGTTGCTTTTCAGCACCTCTACTTCCGGGATGGGATACAGATACATGCGTTCGGTAAACTGCCTGTCTTCCGCTTTTACTACCTGGTAGCTGAACGTATTGTTATCGTTGCGGGTAATGCTCATGGCCATGATGGGCTTGTTCTCCGTTTGCATGGCTATTTTCCAGCGGCGCACGTCAAAGAAGCGGTGCTCTTCAAAGGCCAGCTCTACCCTGCGCTCGTTGCGGATGCGCTCGCGCATTTCAGCCTGAGAAAGGCCGGGCGGCAGCGGCGGCATCTGGATGCCGTTACGGGCGCGCACCATGTCTACCGCTTTTTTGGCCGTGAGCGTCATGCCGCCGGTGGTTTCGGGGCCGTACGCTTCGTTCATGGCCTCTGCATAGTTCAGCAGCACTTCGGCGTAGCGGAACAGTATCCAGGTATGCATGCTGGACTGGTTCTGCGCCAGGTTGAGGCCTTCGTCCACAAACTTGCGGAGGTAATAACCGGTGGTGGTGGCCCTGGTTTTACCGAGACCGTCCAGCCCGCCTACCCAGCACTCCACCGGCCTGTTCTTGAAGGTGGTGTTGTTGGTCAGGATAGACAGGGCCAGGCGCGGGTCCCGGCCGGTATAGGGATTGGCAGGGTCGTAGCCGGAACCGGGCTCGCCAATGGGCTGGCCGGTGGCTTTCATATCGTAGGCGTCTACCAGGTTCTGGCTGGGCGATGTGCTGCCGCGGCCGCCCTGGTCGTACCCGATGGGATAGTTATACATCTCGAAGTCGTTCCTTGACCAGCCGTGCTGCGCAAAGATCACCTCGGGGTTGCCGTCCGCACCATTACCGAGCCTGAACAGGTCTTTGTAGTTGGTGTGCAGGGAGTAGCGGTTGAGGGCTATTACGGCGTGGGCGGCCTCTGCCGCCCTTCTCCATTTGGCCACATCGTTAGCGGGATTGTGGAGCGGGCTGGCGGCGTAGAGCAGCAGGCGGGCCTTGAGGGCCAGCGCCGCGCCCCTGGTAACGCGGCCGCGCCACCTTTCGGAGTCAAAGCCTACCCAGGTCTCTTTCAGCTGGGGCAACACGGCATCGCACTCGCTCACAATGTATTCCACGCATTCGTCAAAGCTCTTGCGCGTCATGGCCTGCAGCTCTTCCACATTGCCGGTGGCCTTTTCCATAATGGGCACACCGCCGTAGCGCTTGATCAGCTCAAAGTGATAAAAGGCGCGGAGAAAGCGCACTTCCGCGCGCAGCCATTCAATATCCCGTACGTTGTACTCGTACTTGGCCTTGTTGGCGGCGTCTATGGTATCGCGGTAAATGATGTTCTTGTAGTCCGTGGAGTTCTCCAGGAACAGGTTGGCCCTGCGGATGCCCTGGTAGAAATACGCCCAGCAGTCTTCCGGGTTGGAAGCGGCGTTCCAGATGCCCATGTTGTACCGCTGAATGGAGGAGTTCACGTCCGCGTGGTCTGCCTCATCGCTGGCGGAGGCCAGCATGGCGTTGTCTATCCGGTGAAAGCCGAAGCGGTTGAACAGGAAGGTGTACACACCGTAGCCTACTTTGCTCATACGCTCGTAACTCACAAATATCTCGTCTTCCCCGTAGTTGACGGGGATTTCCCTCTCCAGGTAGTTTTTGCTGCACCCCGTGAGCGCTGCCAGCAAAACGAGCCCTGATATAAGTTGTGAAAGTTTCATGTTATATCTTTTAAAGTCCACGGTTCTAGAAATTGACGCTTAAACCTGTTGTGTATGTTTTGAGTACCGGGTAACCTACGCTGAGGGTTTCCGGGTCTATCTTCACGTCCAGGTTATCCCAGCTCAGCAGGTTGAGGCCGCTCACAAATATGCGCAGGTGCTGCATGTGCAGCCTGCGGAGCACCTGCTTGGGGAAGGTATAGCCCAGCTCTACGTTGCGCAGGCGCAGGAAAGAGCCGGAGCGGAACCAGAAGTCTGACGCACGGTAGTTGTTGAGGTTAGGCTCCGTAGTGAGGCGCGGCGCGGTGGCCACGGCGTGCCGCTCGGGCGTCCAGCGGTTGTCCATGTACCAGTCCGTAATGTTGGCGCCGTTGGCGAATGGCTGGAACAGGTAGCCGTCCAGATAAACGGTCCTGTTGGCCATGCCCTGGAAGAACAGCTCCAGGCTGAAGCCTTTGTACTCCACGCCGGCATTCAGCGAGAAGTTGATCTCCGGGTAGCTGTGGCGGCCCAGGGGCACTTCGTCGTTGATGTCAATAATGCCGTCGTTATTCTGGTCTTTATACTTGATATCGCCGGGGCGTACGTTAGAGAAAGTTTGCGTGGGACTGGAAGCAATGTCGCTCTCGTTCTTGAAGAAACCGAGGGCTTCCAGGCCGAAGTACTGGCCTACGGGCTGGTCCTGCCGGGAGGCGTAGGCTTCCTTGCGGGGCACGTCGTACGCCGCCGTTACCTTGTTGCGGGCAAAGGAGAACTGGCCGCCGGCAAAGTAGTTCACGCTGCCCGCCTTGTCTTTGTAGGTGGCAGACACTTCCGTGCCGTAGTTGAGCACCTTGCCCCTGTTTTCCACGGCCATGGAGGCTATGCCAGACAGGCCGGGCATTACGTTGCCCATGTTCACCAGTATGTCGTACCGGTTCTCGCGGAACACGTCTACCGAGAGGCTGAGTTTATTGTTCACAAAGGCCGCATCCGCGCCTACGTTGTAGATCATGCTTTTTTCCCAGGTAATGTTGGGGTTGGCCAGGGCCAGCTGCACAAATGCGGGAGAGAAAGACGTGCCGGTGCCGAAGTAATAACCCTGGCTGGACTGTTCTCCCCAGTACTGGTTGTAGGCAAAGCGGGTAGCGCCCTTGTCATTGCCCACCAGCCCGGCGGAAGCGCGCAGCTTAAGGTAGTTGATCACGCGGCTGTTCCGCAGGAAATCTTCCTTATGCAGCAGCCAGCCCGCAGACAGCGCCGGGAAAAACCCGAAGCGGTGGCCGGGAGGAAAGGCTTCCAGGCCGCTGTAGGAGAAAGACAGTTCCGCCAGGTACTTCTGCGCGTAGTCATAAGATATTCTGCCGGCCAGGTTCTCCATGGTAAAGGGGCTCTGGTTGTTGAGCACGGTGTATTTATCCCGCTGGAACATCACCATGGCGCCCAGCCCGTGCTGGTTAAAGCGGCGGTTGTAGTTGAGGCCGCCGTTGAAGATGATGCGGTTGTTCTCGTAATCGTTGCCGGTGGTAACGGTCAGGTCCGTATTCAGCCCGCGTTCCACAAAGTTCACCTGCGGCAGCCCGTCCGGGCCGGTGGTGCGGATGGGCTCGTAATAGGCGTAGTTGCGCAGCTTGTCGTACCGGCCATTGAACTCGTTATCAAACATCATGGCGCCGAAAATTTCGAGGCCTTTGGTGATCACGTCCAGCCGCTGGGTGATGCGCGCGGTAGACTGTATGTTACGGTCGTGGCGGCTCTGGTACCCTTTCTCCAGCAGGTAGCCTACCGGGTTGTTGGGGTAGTTGGCGGTGCCCGTGATCTTGCCGTCAGGCGTTCTCACCGGGTACAGGTTGGGCGCATAGGTCACCATATTGTTCCATGCATTGGCCGTGCTGATGGGCGGGAACTTCCTGTCTTGCAGGTTACCGCCGAGGCCTACCTGTACGGTGAGGCTTTTGGTGATGTTCAGGTCTACGTTGGCCCTGAAGTTGACACGCTGGAACTGGATGTTGGCGTTGTTCTTCCCGTCTGTACCCTTGTAAAGGCCCTGGTTGTTCATATACCCCAGCATCACAAAATATTTGGCCGATTCTCCGCCGCCGTCAAAGGTGAGGCTGTAATCATGCAGGGGGGAGCTTTTGCCCAATATCTCATCGTACCAGCTTACATCCGGGTAGAGGTAAGGGTCTGTACCGGCACGGTAGCCGTCCAGGTCTTGCTGGGTGTAGAGCGGCGCCAGCCCGTCGTTCTGGCGGGCTTCGTTGTGCAGCCTGGCATAGTCATAAGAGCCGGCCAGCTTCGGTATCATGGTAGGTGTCTGGAAGCCGTAGCGGGCGTTGAAGGTGATGTTCACCTTGTCACTGGCGCGACCCCTGCGCGTGGTGACCAGCAAAACGCCGTTGGCGCCCCTGGCGCCGTAGAGGGCCAGGGCGGCCGCGTCTTTCAGCACGGTAACGCTTTCAATTTCATCTACGGAAAGGTAGCTGAGGCTGTTGATCTGGATGCCGTCTACCAGTACCAGCTGCCCGTTGTTGCCGGTGGTGTGGCGGCCGCGGATGAACACATCCGGGTCGTCAAAGCCCGGTTCCCCGCCGTTGTTCATAATGGCCAGGCCGGGCAGGCGGCCAATGAGGGCGTTGGAAAGGCTGGCGGTATGCGTTTTGCGCAGTTCCGCGCCGCTAACGGAAGCGGCGGAAACGGTCACCTGGTCTTTAGGCTGGGAGCCGTATGCCAGCCGTTGCAGCGAGTCCTGCACCGGGGGGGCGGACTGTGCGGCGGCCGTACCCGGCCATGCGGCCAGGGAAAGCAGCAGCGCGGCGGCTGGAAGTATATGTTTATGCGGTTGAACTTTCATGATCGTGGTTGTTGAATAAAAACAATTGATGTTTTTGCAAAGGCCTTACCATCCGGGGTTCTGCACAATGTACCCCAGGTTGGTCTCGCTTACGCGGAAGGGGTACAGATACATTTTATCTTCCCAGGCCCTGTCTTCAAACTTCTGCAGCGTATAGGTAGGGTTGGCGCCGCCGGCCAGCTTGAGGCCCCACATGCCGCCTTTCATCACGCCTTCCTCCCCTGCTATTTTCCAGCGGCGTACGTCAAAGTAGCGGTGCTGTTCAAAGGCCAGCTCTACCCCCCTTTCCCGGCGTATTTTTGTACGCATGTCTGCCTGGTTGGTATAGGCAATGCCCGGCATGTCTACCCGGCCGCGCACTTCGTTGAGCGCCCAGGTAATTTCAGAGGCGGAACCATTGCTTTCGTTCAGCGCTTCGGCATAATTGAGGTAGAACTCCGCCAGGCGGAAGGTGATCCAGCGCGGGGCGGGGCTGGAAGCGTTGTACACCCCTTTTACGAACTTGCGCAGGAAACCTACGCCGTTGTAGCGGTCCAGCTGGCGGGCGGCATGTTCAAAGAAATGATAGCGGGTACCCGTACCGCGAGACCATTCGGTGCCCGACTGGAACACGGAGGCCTGGAAACGCGGCTCCAGCTCGCCCAGCTTCTGCTGGTACTGCGCGTAGGGGTAGGCCACGCCGGGCGTTTCGTCCCAGGTCTGTTCCGTACCGTCCGCCTTCTGGTAGAATTTGGTGAAGTTGAAGGTGATGCCCACGTTCACGGGGTCCGTGCCGGTATATACCACCATGCCCGGCGTCAGGAAACGCACAAAGTAGTTGTTGGTGTTGTTGCCCATCAAACCGGCGTCCAGGATGATCTCGTTATTGTTGGGATTGATGAAGATCTCTTCGTAACGGTCCACGGCATTGTCTTTCCCGCGGTACAGGCCGCACCAGCCGCTTTCAGCGCTGGCCCAGTCAAGCACCGCCTTGCTGGCCTCAGCGGCCAGGCGCCAGCGGTCTTCCTTGTACCCGTCAGTATAACCTACCATGGCGCGCAGCGCGGGGTCTGATACCGGCACGTACGTTTCAGCGGAGTTGTAGAGCGGGCTGGCGGCGTACAGCAGCGTTCTGGCCTTGAGGGCCAGCGCGGCGCCTTTTACGATGCGGCCGCGGAACCGGCTGTCATACCCGTTGGGCAGCGCCTTGGCCGCGTCATCACAGCTTTTTACAATGAAGTCTACCGTTTCCGCAAAGGTGCTGCGGGGGATGGTCACTTCAGGTACATCTTCCGCAGACGTTACTTTCAGCACTTTATCCACAATGGCAATGCCGCCCAGGCGCTGCATCAGGTCAAAGTGCATGAGCGCGCGCAGGAAGATGGCCTCCGCTTTCATGGCGGCCTTTTCCTGGTCCGAGAAAGGAGACTGGTCTACGTTCTCTATGAAGATGTTGGCATTGCGGATGCCTTTGTAGCAATATTCGCTGCGGAACTCGTACCAGTAAATATCTGACGGGCCCCAGTTGCCTTTGTTGAAGGCTTCCGCGCCGGTGTAGTTGGCGTAGGCGTCCGCCTCATCGCAGGCGGCGGCCAGTATGGTGTAGGTAGCGCCGTAGTGGTAATACCCGTTGCTGTTAGACGCCCAGTAATACGGGAACTCGAAAATGGAACAGGTACTGTACACGTTCCAGAGGAACTGCTCCGTTTTGTCTTTGGCGCCAAACACCTCTTTGATGGTGACCTCGCTGCTCACCGGTTTCTCCAGTTTTTTGCAGGCCGTGAACACCAGGGCCAGTACCGCTACCAGGCTGCCTTTTAAAAATACATTCCTTCGCATATCAAGTAAGTTCAGGTTCGTTAAAATTGAAAGTTTACGCCGCCGTTATACACCCGCATGGAAGGATATACCCTCCCCCACAGCTCGCGCGCATCAGGATCCTTGGCGTATTTCATATTGCTCCAGGTAATGAGGTTGTTGCCGCTCATGTACACGCGCATGGACTTTAAACCGATGCGTTGCAGCGCCTTTGAGCTGAAGCGGTAACCCAGTTCCAGGTTCTTGAGGCGCACGTAAGAAGCGTCCTGTATCCAGAAGCTGGAGGGCTGGTAGTTGTGCTGTTTGTCTGGAGACAGCTCTACGCGGGGGAAGCTGATCTTTTCACCGGCGGCGTAGCGTTCGGGCGTCCACCGCTCCAGGTGCCATTTTTGGGCGGAGCCCCACTCTGACGTGAACGGATAGGCAGCGGCGGAGGAGAAGCTCACAGATACCCTGTCTGTTCCCTGGAACAGCATGGAAATGTCAAACCCTTTCCAGGCGGCCCCGGCAGATACGCTGTACGTTACCTCCGGCCAGTTGGAGTAGCCTACGGGGCCCATGTCGTTCACGGTGATGCGGCCATCCCCGTTCAGGTCTTTGTATTTCATATCTCCCGGCTTGAGGCCCGCGCCTTCCCAATCTGATTTGGGGCGCCTGGGGTCGTCTATTTCTTCCTGTGTATTGTAGAAACCTTCGAAGATGAGGCCGAAGTACTGGCTCAGGGGGCGGCCGGTACGCCGCAGGTATTCATGCGGCAGGTTGGTAGGCTCATCCTGGTAAATGATCTTGTTCTGGGCAACGGAGTAAGCGCCTTTCACCCAATAGTCCAGTTTGCCCACACGGTCTTTCCAGCCCAGTTCCAGCTCATAGCCTTTGTTTTCCACCTTGCCGATGTTGGCGGCGGGCAGTACGGCAGACACCAGTTCAGGAACGGTGTTGAGCGTCCACAAGATGTTATCGCGTTTTTCAGTAAAGTAGTCACCAATGAAAGTGAGGCGGTCCGAGAAGAAGCGCATTTCAGCGCCCACGTCCATTTTACGGGCCCTTTCCCAGGTCACATCCGGGTTGCCCAGGTCACCCTCGCGGTACATGTTGTAGCGGGCCATGTTGCTGCCCGCTTCTCCGAATACCACGGCCTGAAAATCTCCGTTGGTGAGGTAATAGGGGCCGTCCAGGTAGAGGTAGCGTTTGCCGCCAATCTTGTCGTTCCCCACTTCACCATAAGAACCTCTGAATTTCAGGAAGGTGAGCACCTTGTTCTTCGGCATCCAGGGCTCTTCCGTAACCGTCCAGCCCAGGGAGAACGCGGGGAAGAAACCGAAACGCTTGCCTTCCATGAAGTTCTCGGAACCGTTGTAGCCGCCGTTGATCTCGGCCATGTAACGGTTGGCATAGTCATATGTTACGCGCCCCACCGCACCCAGGTAGCCGGTAGGCAGCTTGAATTGCATGTTGGGGTAATAAGCATATTCGAAGTTGCCCAGCGCAAGCGCCGTTACGTTGTGTTTGCCGAAAGAGCGCTTGTAGTCAATAGCCGCTTCGGTATACATCTTGCGCCATTTGTTGCCGTCTGAAATGCTTTCGCTCAACCCGTAGAACGGGCCGGTGTCGGAACTTTGGTACATGATGTACCCGGCCGGGTTGTCCGGGTCTTTCATGATGGTGTACGCCGGGAAGTATTTCCGGCGGGTGGCGCTTTTCATGTAATAACTGTCATACGCGCCGGTAGCCCGTACAGACAGGCCTTTTACAAAACGCCCCAGGTCATAGTTGATCACCAGATTGGTATTGAGCGTGCTGGAATAATCTTCCGTAACGAACGCGCCGCCGGTGCTGGTGGGGCCGGCTTGTCCCCAGGGGTTGTAGTTGGGCACGCCGGAGGGCAGGCCCAGTATTTTCTCGATGTATTTCCCTTCCACAAAACCCGGGCTGGTCATGGGCGGCAGGTTGGCCGCCTTGTCAAACGCGCCCCAGGCGCCGCCGTTGGGGATGTGGTTGTTGGTGATCTGGTTGCCCAGCCGCACGGAAATGGTGAGGTCTTTTACCGGGTTGAAATCGAAGTTCATCCGGATGTTATACTTGTCGTATTTATGCTTGTACGGGAAACCGAAGCCTTGCTCCGGCTGGTGATAACCCCCGCTCTGGCTGAAATAGCCGAGAGAGGTGAAGTACCGCAGCTTTTCCGTACCGCCGGAAACGTTTGCATTGTAGTTCTGCTGGAAAGAAAAGGGTTTGATCATCTCGTCTATCCAGTTCTTGCTGGGGTGGAAGATGGGATCTTCACCCGTTTGGTAGAGGCGGATGTCTTCTTCCGTGAACCGGGGCGCCACCCCTGAATTGCGGGCGGCCTCGTTGTGCAGCATGGCATAGTCATAAGAGCCCAGCAGCTCCGGCAGAATGGTAGGCTGAATGGCCGCCAGGTTGCTGCTTACGCTAACCTGCGGCTTGCCTATTTTACCTTGTTTGGTAGTAATGATAATAGCGCCGTTAGCGCCGCGTACCCCGAAAACCGCAGTGGCGGAAGCGTCTTTCAGGATGTTGATAGATTCAATTTCGTTGGGGTCGAGGTTGTTGTACGTTTCACGTACCACCCCGTCTACCATAATGAGGGGGTTTCTGCCGCTGCCGTTGAGCGTGGCCATGCCGCGGATGTAAATGGTGGCCTTGTCGTTCCCGAACTCACCGGAGTTCTGCACGGCCTGCAGGCCAGGCGCCATGCCGATGAGGGCGTTACTGATGCCCGCCACCGGGGCTTTCACGAGGTCTTCACCCTTTACCGTGGAAATAGCGCCCGTTACCGTGGCCTTTTTCTGCACGCCGTAGCCCACTACCACCACTTCGCCCAGCTGGCTGTCTCCCTCCGCCAGCGTTTCGCTGATAAAGGATTTTCCGCCTACCGGCACTTCTTTGGAGGTATACCCTATGAAAGACAATACCAGGATATCGTTCCCTGATGCATTGATCGAAAATTCCCCGTTCACATTGGTAATGGTACCCGTATTCGTATTCTTGATCTTTACGCTTACGCCGGGCAAAGGTTCCTTTCCATCAGTTACCCTGCCTTTGACTACCTTGGTCTGGGACATTGCATTTTCGAAAAACAAAAGGGAAAATACCCATGTAAAAATGAGTATAGCGTTTTTCATCATAACTAGTTTAACGTTTTGGTTTATTTGGTTGAATCAAGCTGGCAGCATCCATGTGCTTAAAAGCAAAAGAGGAATTGATCATTTCATAACGAGATTTTAAGATCTGAATAATTATGTTCGTGAAAGCTCCGGCACGTTCTACAGGTGATAGGAGATTTGTTTAAGTTCTACTTTTGCCGTGGAAAAACGATGATCTTCTCATGTTCCGATACCTGGCTAAATCAGCAGTTCAAACCTACTTTCATACGGCAAAATATTAAATAGCGGATTCCATGAAAAAGATGGATTATTTTACGTTTTCATGAAGCATTTAGCTAATTTTTAATGAGTCTTTAGCATCATCCGCCATATTACGGAAACTATCCGCACCACTGGCGCCCGGTTATTTTTTTCCACCCATATTTCTTATTTTACCATATACCGCCCCGCGCGGAATGACCCTGTGCAATGCTCCACACCGGCGGTGTATCATAAAAAAAAGAAAGATGAAACACCTGTTCTGTACTATCCTTTTAAGCTGGTGCCTGTATGCCGCCGCCGCGCAACAGGCGCCGCTGCGTATTGTCATGATCGGCGCGCACCCGGATGATTGCGACATCAAAAGCGGCGGCACGGCGGCGCTGTTTGCCCAAATGGGCCATGCCGTAAAATTCATTTCAGTGACCAACGGCGATGCGGGGCATATGGAACAGGGCGGCGGCGCATTGGCCAAACGCCGCAGGGCGGAAGCCGCGGAAGCCGCCAAACGCCTGGGCATTACGTATGAAGTGATGGACAATCACGACGGGGAACTGGAGCCCACGCTCAACATCCGCCTGGCCCTTATCCGGCAGATACGCGCCTGGAACGCGGACGTGGTGATCTCCCACCGGCCGGTAGATTACCACCCTGACCACCGCTATACCGGCATACTGGTGCAGGACGCCGCCTTTATGGTCATGGTGCCCAACATTGCGCCGGATACCCCTCCCCTCACCAAAAACCCCGTGTTCCTGTATTTCCAGGACCATTTCACCAAACCCTCCATCTTTCAGCCGGATGTATGCATAGATATTACCGCGGTGATAGATAAAAAAGTGGACGCGCTGGACGCGCACGCATCACAGTTCTATGAATGGCTGCCCTGGGTATCCGGCTACAAAGGCGCCATCCCCGCCGGTAAAGAGGAACGGAAAGCATGGATCAGGAACACACGGTGGCCGTCCATTCCTCCCGCCATCAGGAGCGGGCTGGAAAAGTGGTACGGCCCCGCGCAGGCAGGCGCCGCAAAATATGCGGAAGCGTTTGAGTTATGCGAATATGGCGCGCGGCCCACGGAAGAAGAGATCAGGCGGCTGTTCCCCATGCTGAAGAAGGAGTAGGCACTACGTACAGGCATACACGGAAAACACCGCCAGCCGAGCGCGCCGCGTGGTCTACGGAAGAAGATATCAGGCGGCTGTTCCCCATGCTGGAGAAACAATAGGCACTACGTACAGGCATACACGGAAAACACCGCCAGCCTTACCACTCCGGGAGCCGCGGCGATGCAGCGCTCCGAGCGAGCGCGCCGCATCGTCATGTAAAAACAGTATCTTACGCAAAAGACACCCGACAATGAAAGCCATAGGTTTTAGGACATCGCTGCCCATTACGGAAAAAGACAGCTTTATTGAATTTGAGACAGATATACCCGCTCCCGCGGGCAGGGACCTGCTGGTGAAAATAAAGGCCATCAGCGTAAACCCCGTTGATTTCAAGATACGGCAGAACAGCGCCAAAGATACAGTGCTGGAAACGCCCAAGATCATTGGCTGGGACGCGGTGGGCATAGTAGAAGCCACCGGCAGTGAAGCATCCCTGTTCAAAAAAGGGGACGAAGTATTTTACGCCGGAGACATTACCCGCAGCGGCAGCAACGCAGAATACCAGCTGGTAGATGAACGCATTGTTGGCCGCAGGCCCCGCCGCCTCTCCGACGCGGAAGCGGCTGCCATGCCCCTTACGGCGCTCACCGCCTGGGAAGCCCTCTTTGACCGCATCCGCCTCCATGAAAAAGACAGGGGAAAAAGCGTGCTCATTCTCGGCGGCGCGGGCGGCGTAGGCTCCATTGCCATACAGATCGCTAAAAAGATAGCGGGCCTCACCGTAATAGCCACCGCCTCCCGGCCCGAAACCGTGGCCTGGTGCAAAAAAATGGGCGCGGATGTGGTGGTGGACCACCGCCACCTGGTGGAAGCAGTGCGCAATGCGGGTTTCCCGTACACAGACTTTATTCTCGACTTTGTAGATACCAACGCCTATTGGGACGCCATGGCAGACCTCATCAAACCGCAAGGGCACATTGTGTCCATCACCGGCTCCTCCACCCCCGTTGCGCTGAACAAGCTGAAAAGCAAGAGCGTTACCTTCAGCTGGGAGCTGATGTACACCCGCAGCAGCTTCCAGACGGAAGACATGCAGGAGCAGCACAAGATTCTCAACCAGGTGGCCAACCTGCTGGATAACGGCACGCTGGTCACCACCCTCAGCACCACCCTCCACGGCCTCACGGCCAATACCCTGAAAGAAGCCCACCGGCTGCAGGAAAGCGGCAAGGCCATCGGTAAAACGGTGATCTTGTATTAAGCGGCTTTTTGTAACGGCGTAGCAGTTGCAGCACCGCCCCGGTACATCACAAAAAAAATTTGCGCAAGTAAATGCTTGCTCATATATTTGCAAGTAAATACTTGCATAAATGGAATCCAGACGAGATGTTTTTCAGGCCATTGCCGACCCTACGCGGCGGCAGATCATCGCCATGCTCTCCCGGCAGCCTCTTAACGTGAATACCATATCGGAGCAATTCGACGTAAGCCGGCAGGCGGTTTCACTGCATGTGAAGATCCTGGCCGAATGCGGGCTGATCGTTATCAAAAGGCAAGGCCGGGAAAGGTTTTGCGAAGCGCAGCTGGAGAAATTGAATGAAGTGGCAGACTGGGTGGACCACTGCCGGCAGTTCTGGACACAACAGTTCAAATCACTGGATAAATATCTGGCCAAAGTACGATCACAAAAACCCAAAAAATGAAACACGCACAAACAAGCGCCCGGGCGGACTTCATGCTGACGTATGAGTTCAACGCCCCGAAGGAAATGGTGTTTAACGCCTTTGCCACCGCGGAAGCCATGAATGAATGGTGGGGCCCGGCAGAAAGCCGCAACAGCACCATCACGCTGGATTTCAGGCCCGGCGGCATATTCCACTTCAAGATGGATTTCGGGTCACAGGTAGCCTACGGCAGGCTGAAGTTTGAGAAAATAGAACCGTATGACCTGCTTGAATTTACCAACGCGTTTGCGGATGAGCAGGCCAATGTGGTAAAGGCCCCGTTCGATGTTCCGCTGCCGCAGGAGATCGCTTACCGGCTTGTGTTCAGCGAAGAGAACGGGAAAACCCGTATCCTCATCACCGGCAAACCGGTGAACGGCACGGCTGAGGAAGTAGACGGTTTCCACTCCATCCGCGAAGACATGCAGCGCGGGTTCAGTTCACAGTTTGACCAGTTGGCCGGGTACCTCCAGAAAACCGGCGGCCGTTCATAGCGTTTCACCCTTGATTGGCCTGGCCTTCATGAAACCTTCATCATGCCATCATGGGATGAAACAGGAAGGAACAGGCCGGGGAAAGCGAAGGAAAAGCGAACGGTAGGTGGACTTGATGCGGAAATGGTGTGGAAGGGGTGTGAAGATGCCGTGTTGCGGGTACATGAGGCAAAAATGCGGCCTCTCATTATGGAAAATGGGACATTTCCATTGCATGTAGCAGAAAATGTACCGTGCAAAGGCGTAAAATAGCGAAAAAATGAGGGGAAAGAGCATGGGGAGGCGCTCTGCGTGGGCAGAAGTGGGAAAACTAACGGTAAAATAAACGGAAACGGCTGAAAGTGGCAGGCGCTATTCCCGTTGCGGGAAATTGATGACCAGTCCAGGAACCAGCGGAAGCGCCCCGCGCCCGGCCCATGCTTCCTGCTCAGGCTGCGCTGCGTGACTGTGCTCCTTCGGTTCCTTCTTCCCGGTCAGCACCGCAATCACCTCCGCCGCGGAATACTTCCTGTTCATCAGCATGACCATCCGGCCATTTTCCCGCTTGCAGCACATTACTTCAAGGATGACGGTACATAAGGCGCCTTTTTGTGCAGGCACCACCAGCGTGAACGCGGATGACGGCCGGCTAACGTCTACCAGTACCGGTTCAGACGCTGTTGCCGCAGCTTCCGTAAAACCCGGCTGCAGGAACACGCCCACCGCTCTGATGCGCAGGTGCGTGGCCACAGGGTTACCGGTGTAGACAGACATCGCCGGGATAGTAACGTGCAGATTGCCGTAAAAATCCGGGGTTACCGCAGGGATGACCGTCAGCACCTGGTCCAGCGTAGTATGCTGGTTGAAGCTGAATCCCTTCAGGCCGCGGAAGTTTTGCGGAATGAACGTTTTGGAATGGTGCAGGTCGTCTTGCCACAGTACGCCCAGGAGCGCCCTGTTCAGGCGGTTGCCCAGCCCCATTTCTCCCGGCATGTCCAGCAGGCGGTACGCGGCATGCCGCATGGCGGCGCCCAGCATGCTGGCCTTGCCAAAATAACGCGCGCTGATCTTTGTGCGGGGGCTTTGCCGCACCTCAGCTGGCATGGAGCGGAGGTAATACTCCTTGCCTACGCGGTAACCAATCAGGTCTCCTACCCGCTTGGTGAATTTGATGAGCCCGGTTTGCTTTGCCATAATGGCCTGTGCCACTAAAAGCAGGCCAATCACGACATGTGCTCCGCGATTTTAACAAATGTTAAGTTTTCGTTCCTGGCGGGACAAAATGGCACCCAAAATGATGTAACTTGTTGCGGGCTACACCGCAGGAAAAGAGATGAAAATGGTACAACAGATCGAAAAGGCAGTTATCATCAACGCCGCCCCGCGCCAGGTATGGAACGCATTGACAGATCCCGCGCTGGTGCGGCAATGGATGGGCGGACCGGAGATGAACATCACCGTGGCAACAAACTGGCAGGTGGGGCAGCCTGTCACCATCAGCGGCTTCCACCACCTCGCCTTCGAGAACAAAGGCACAGTGCTTCAATTTGAACCGGAAAGCCTGTTGAAGTATGATTACCTCAGTTCCCTCTCCCGCCTGCCGGACGTACCTGAAAGCCGCACCATTCTTGCATTTGCACTAACGCCACAGCATGAACACACGCTACTGACGCTGACACTCAGCAATTTTCCCACAGAGGCCATATTCCGGCATGTGGACTTTTACTGGAGAGGCACGCTGGAAATATTGCGGCGTTTTGTGGAGGGGGCAGCCACAAATACAAAATCTATATAATATTTAGCACCCGATCCGTTTTATAGACCGAAATTGATTAATTTTATGGCATGAAACTGTCAATAGCTGATAGGTTGCGACTTCAACAGTACTTTGCGGGGATACCTGTGAAGAAGGCTTACCTGTTTGGCTCTATGGCCCGTGGTGATGCAGGTTCGCAAAGCGATATTGATATTCTGGTGGAACTGGACCATTCCCGTCCCATAGGCATGAAGTTTTTCTTGTATCAATCCGATCTGGATGACTTGCTGCATAAAAAAGTGGACCTTGTTACCACTGAAGGTCTTTCTCCACACGTAAAACCTTTCATTGACAAGGATAAGGTACTAATATATGAAAGGACTGATTACATCCGGAAATAGCCTGGAAGCCTATCAGGGGTTTCAGGAATATTTCAATTCATGAGTACTTTTCCGTTAACTTTCACCTGGTATGGGAAATAGCGAAAAACGACCTGCCGGTACTGAAACAGCAGTTCAGTGAAGTACTGCCTACCTTGCCCGGCTAAAACTGTCTTTTTAATTCCCCTCCTGACAATACGCTGTCACTCCCCTGACGTTCCTTTACAAAAAAGATGGCCATGGAAGCAGATATTGCCACATTGTATACCTCCGGTTTTTACCGTGTGCTGGACTTCAAATGCCGCTGCACCCAATGCGCCACATCAAAGCCCGAGTATGCGGACGCTTTCTGCATCAGCTTTGTGAGGAAAGGCAATTTTCTGTTCAATGTTTTCAGGAACTCCTTTGATGCGCACACGGGCCGCGTGCTCATCACCAAACCGGGATATGAACATACCGTAACGCACACCCACCAGGTACCGGATGAATGCACCATTGTGGAGTTTCCCGCGGAGTTTTACCGGCAAACGCGGGTGCATTACGGCAACAACCGTTTCTTTACGGATAACGACCTTCACTCCCTGCAGACCGGCACCAGCCCGGCAACCGAATACCTGCACCACCGCCTGCTGCACCTGCTGCTTTCCGGGCGCGCGGAACGGCTGCAAACGGATACGCTGGTGCTGGAAATTGTGGAAAGAACACTGGGCGCACTGATGCCGGAAGGGCCTGACCCGCTGGGGCGGCGGCTGAAAAGGAACCACCTCGGCACCGTTGAACAGGCCAAGGCTTACATACTGGAACACTTCCCGGACGATATTTCGCTGACAGACATTGCGGCCGCATGCTGCGTGAGCCCTTTCCATTTCAGCAGGATATTCAAGACCTTCACCGGCTGTTCTCCCCACAGCTTCCTGCTTTCCGTACGGTTGAAAAATGCGGAGCTGCTGCTGAAAACCACCGCCAGCCCTGTGGCAGACATTGCCTTTGCCTCCGGTTTCAATAGCCCAGACCATTTCTCCGCCGCCTTTGCCGCGCATGCCGGGCACTCCCCCGCGCGCTACCGGCAGCTAACGGCCTGATGCGCATCAAAAGAGCAAGATTCCTAAAGTGCTTCCCTGCGCCCGCCGCTACTTTTGTCCCAACATAATTCAGTTTTTTATGAAAGAACAATTGTTAAGCACACTGGAAAAGTGCAGGGACTACACACTGGCTGTGGCCGAGGCTATGCCCGCCAACGGCTATACTTTTAAGCCCGAAGGCGGAGGCTGGAACTTTGGTGAACAGCTGAGCCATATCGGGTATGGCATAGACTGGTGGAAAGATAATTTTATACTGGGTACGGAAACATCCTGGGATCCGCCCGTTACCGGGCTGAACAAAAAAGAGGTAACGGCCGGCCTGCTTAAAGCCTTTAACGGTCTTGAGAAAACGCTCAAAGGGCTGAAAGCAACGGATGCCGCCGTACAGGGGTTCCACGCTACGCTTGACCATGTTACCCATCACCGCGCGCAGGCGGTGGTGTACCTGCGGTGCCATGGCATTACGCCGCCGGAGTATACCTACTAGCAATGAAAAAAGGGAACGGAGCGCCGCTTACCTGTGGCCTTCCGTTCCCTCCGGGAAAAATATCCGCACCTGGCGCCCTTGCTATTTCACCTCCACATCATTCTCCCACCCGGTTTCCTTCAGCGCCGGGTCATTTTCTTTTTTCAGGAAGTCCGCGCCAGACAACGGGGCCGCTTCCCACTGCAGCAGCGCTTCATCAGGCACTATCTGCACCGGTTCTTTCCATGCCGTGGAGGTTTCGTTATAGGCAAGGTTGGATTGTGCGTTGTAGCAAGAGATCACGGACCAGCGCGGGCGGTCAGACAGGTTGGCTTCCGAGCGGTGCAGGATGTTGCTGTGAAAGAACACCGCATCGCCGGGCGCTATTTCCACGTACACCAGCTCCATGGTTTGCAGCGCATTGTTCACCATCACCATGTCCGCCCCTACCTGCTCTCCCGCAAAGCCATGGTTGACCCTGCCCATTTTGTGCGATCCTTTCAACACCTGCAAACACCCGTTCTGTTTGTTGGCTTCCGTTAATGCCACCATGACGGAGATGAGCTGGTCAGGGAACATGAACTGGTTCTTGTACCAGTAACCATAGTCCTGGTGCCACTCCCAGGCGCCGCCCACCTTCGGTTCCTTTTGCATGAGCTTGGAATGGAAATGGCAAACGGGCGCCGTACTGTCAAGCAGCTGCGCGGCCCGGCCTACTACCCTTTCGCTGCGCGTGAGGTAGCCGAATACGTCGTTCCCCGGCGTGAACCAGAGAGACAGCTTTGTTTTTTTGCCCGTCTGGTCATTCAGGTCAAGCGCGTTCTTGCGCATGGCATCGTCTTCCAGCGCTGTTTTGTACAAGAGATCGGTTTCCGGTGGGGACACGAGGTTTTTTACGATGATGTACCCGTCCCGGTGGTACTGCTGTATTTGTTCGGGCGTGAATAACGTGGTCATACGAATACGGTTTGATAGCCCTCCAAAATTGGGGATTACCGGCGGGCAGGGGTACAACTATCCGGCCTAAAAAAGCAACTTTTTTGACCTTTTCAATCTCCTGCAGGGCATTTTTTAGTATTTTAACTTTATATCCAACAGCACCGGCATGAAGTCGCTCATTCAAAAACTCCCCCTTTCGGAGCAATCCTCTTTTGTGGCGGACCGATATGTGACGCCCTACTTTGAAACGCCCTGGCATTATCACCCGGAGTATGAGCTGGTATTGATCATCAGGGGGAAAGGCAAACGTTTTGTAGGCGATCATGTATCTGACTACTGCGAGGGCGAGCTGGACCTGCTGGGCCCCAACCTGCCCCACTGGTACCGGAAAGATGATGAAGAAGAACAAGGCGGCTCCCTGGTGGTGCATTTCAGGGAAGCGTTCCTCGGGAAGGACTTTTTGCAGATACCCGAAATGCAGCCCGTGCTGCTGCTGTTCGAAAGGGCGGCCACCGGCCTGCACTTCACCGGCAACACCCGGGCCAGCGTAAGCGCAAAAATGGAGGCCATGCTGGCGCATACGGGCATGGAGCGGCTGATGTGCCTGCTGTCTGTTTTGCAGGAGCTGTCTGCCTCCGCGGAATACGCCGTGCTCTCAAGCCCCGGGGTAACGGGCAGCAGCAAGGCCAATGACCGCCTGCAGCAGATATTCGATTACGTGCTGGCCAATTTCAGGCAAGACATACAGCTGGAAGAAATAGCGCGCATGGCCATGATGAGCCCCTCCAGCTTCAGCCGGTACTTCAGGCAGGTGACCAAGAAGACCTTCTCCCACTTTGTGAACCAGATCAGGGTGGGCCATGCCTGCCGGCAACTGATGAAAACCCACTTCAGCATCAGCTACATTTGCCAGGACAGCGGCTTCAATAACATGACCAATTTTTCCAAGCAGTTCAGGAAGATAGTACGGCTGTCTCCTTCAGCGTTCAGGCGCAAGCACCGGGTGTAGGAGATGGCGGCGCATGGCAGGGATGATCCCAACTTCCTGTTTTAATAAGCGCCTGCAACTCTTCCGGCAGGAGGGCCCGCCTCCCCTGTCTATCTCCGCGTACGATCTCTTTTTGCCGCACAGCGGCCGCCATCCCAGCTCGAAAAGTATTGCCGCGGATGGCCGCCGGGAACACCTCTCTACCGGATGCGTACCACCAACCCGCCCGTTGCGGGCAATACGAACCTGAGCGCGTCCTGCCGCCGGATGCGCCGCTCTTCCAATACAAACCCTTCCTCATCGCTCACCACCAGCCCGCGGTGCCTGCCTCGGGAAAGGAACGTTGGCCGCAAAGTGAACTCCTGCGGCTGGTCTGTGCCGTTGATCACCGCCACGTACCATTCCCTGCCGCTCCTTTTGGCCAGCGCCGCCAGCTGCCCTATTTCACTGCCTTCCAGCACCAGCGTTTCATCCCAGGTAACGGGCAGCGTTTGCAGCAGCGGGATAATGGGCGCATACAACGGGCTGTTGAGCAGGGTAACGGGGTTTTCGGCCATGCACTGGAAGGGCGAATTGAAAAGGTACATCAGCGCCAGTTGGTGTACATCAGTAGTGGGGCCTTTGTTGGTGAAGAAACCGGGCGTATAATCCCCATGCCCGCAAAGGAAGCGGGTAAACGGCAAGGCCGCGTTGTGCCAGGCGGGGATAGGCTCTTTCATGGGGTTCAGCTCCAGGCCGCGGATACCTTCGCGCGTCATTTCATTGGGGTAGGTAACGCTTTCTCCCGTGGGCGCGTGGCACCCGTGGAAGTTCACCATCAGCCTGCGGGCGGCGGTGGCCTGTAGGAAGCCGATCTCGAAATCTACCAGCTCCCGCGCCTCGCTGTTCATGAAATCTGTTTTTATACCGGCAACACCGCATTGCACCAGGCTGTCCAGGAACAGGTCCCGTTGCTGCGGGTTGCGCAGCAGCTTGGAATCCCGCCATACCCATACTTTTACTTTCCGCTCCGCCGCGTACCGGCAAATGTCTTTCAGCTGCGCCCATTTGTTGGGCCAGATGGTCTCCCAGCCTTCGTCCAGCAGCGTATAATCAAACCGCAGGCGGGCGGCCGCGTCAATAAAACGTTTCTCTTCTTCCGGCTGCATGTAATTTTCTTTCCGGGTAATCCAGCTCCACACAGCCTTTCCCGGGCGGATGTAGGATACGTCTTTATACAGGGAGGCGTTGGGGCGGGGGTTCAATGCCGCTATCATCCCGTTATTGACCAGTGCGTTGAGATCTTCCGCGTACATCACCACCCGCCAGGGCGTTACTTGCCCCGCATCTACATCAAACCCCGCGTTCCCTTCCGTGAAATTGACCTGCACGGTGCGGTTGCCGGTAGCTTCCAGCCGCATGCCGCTGTAGTTGTACAAGGCGGCTTCGGTGATGGCCATGTACGTACGGTCTGGCAGCTGCATCACCAATGGTTTGCCCTGCACCGGCCCCATGGCGGAAATAACGGGCAGGCTGTCTACGATGGTGCTCGTCCACCACCCGGCGTAAGATTTCAGTTTCCACGCGTTGTTCCTTTCAAAGAACCACACGCGGGCAGATGCCGGAATGCGGAATGCCGTCAGCTCTTTCACGAGCTTTCCCCTCTCCGGCAATACGTACCGGAAAGCGCAGCCGTCCTTAAACAGCCTGAACACCATCCTGAAAACGCCCTGGCGGTCTTTCACCGTTACGTCATAACGGTCTCCCTCCCGGGCGGATATGTCCATGCTTTCAACAGCATGCCCGTAGCGTACGTTATTGAGCTGGAAACCGGCGGCGGAAGGCCCTGTCAGTGTTTTATTGCCGGCCACCGCAGACCAGTTCAACACACCGTTGCTAACAGACAAGATCACAGACGGGCCATTTGTGTGGCCCAGGCGCAGTTCGGATTGCGGATATACTTTCAGGAAAATGCACTGCAGCAGCAGCAGGCAGGAAAAGATACGTGGAAACATACCCAAATTTAAAGCCTGCGCAGGCAGATAGTATATGCATGACCGGTATAAAAGCACCGGGAAGCCTCCCAATGTTGTGGGAATGTTCCCGCAGGAGGCACATCAACCGTTATCCTTATTCAGCCAATTTTTATTAATGATTAACTTATTTTTATTGTTTTTCAATAAATATTTATTACATTTGTGGTATCATTCCTAAAATTACCTGTCATGGAAATCAAAATCGGCACAAAGCAAATGCTGTGGATACTGTACATCCTGTCCTGGATAATATTTGTGGGTGTGTGTATTGACGCGGGCGGTTTTCTATCCAATACTTTTTATACCATGGTGTTGAACCCGGTGGGCGCGAAACATTTCTGGCAGCGGATGGACCTGTCTGCCCTTTTCAACTATGACCGCGGGCATTTCCTGGTAATCGCCTTTTTTATGTGTGTTGTTGCGGTGATGAAGGCATGGATGTTTTACCTCATCATCATGCTGCTGCACGATAAAAAGCTGAACATGGGGCAGCCTTTCAGCAAGGAAGTGGGGCGTTTTATGTTCAACATATCGTACCTGGCGCTGCTGATCGGCCTGTTCTCCTGGAGGGGCGTTAAATACACCGGGTGGCTGGCAGATAAGGGCATCACCATGCCCGGTATAGAAGGCATGGGGTTCGGCGGGGCGGACGTATGGCTGTTCATGAGCGTTGTTTTGTTTGTGGTAGCGCATATTTTCAAGCGGGGTATCCAGATACAGAAAGAAAACGAATTAACCATATAGCTATGCCGATTATAGTAAACCTCGACGTGATGATGGCCAGGCGCAAAATGTCGTTAAACGAGCTTTCCGAAAAAGTTGGCCTTACGTTATCCAATCTGTCCATTCTCAAAACCGGCAAAGCGAAAGCCATACGGTTCAGCACGCTTGAAGCTATCTGCAAGGCGCTGGATTGCCAGCCTGCGGATATCCTGGAGTACCAGGAAGAAGAATAGACCAGCTACAGCACCTCTACGTAGCCGTCCGTTCCGTTCACCCGGATGCGCTGCCCGTCTTTGATCAGCATGGTGGCCCGCTCCACTCCCACTACCGCCGGCAGGCCGTACTCCCGCGCAATTACCGCGCCGTGCGTCATGAGCCCGCCCACTTCGGTCACCAGGCCTTTAACGGATACGAACAGGGGCGTCCAGCTGGGGTCTGTAAAGGCGGTCACCAGTATATCGCCCGCTTCCAGGTTGGCCTCCTCCATATGGAGGATCACCCGCGCCCGCCCTTCTATAACGCCGGCAGAAACAGGCAGGCCCGCAATAGCCCCGGCCGGGAGGTGGTCATGCGCGTAACGGCCCGTAATGACCTCCCCGTCTGACGTGATCACCCGCGGCGGGGTCAGTTTTTCATACTCCCTGTACGCCGCTTTCCGTTGTTGGATGACCGCATCATCCAGCTGGCCCGTAAGCACCACTTCCTTAAATTCTTCAAAAGCGAGGTAGTAAGCATCTTCCCTTTCCCGCATCACCCCGGCCCGCACCAGTTGCTCCGCTTCTTTCAGCAAGGCCTGCTTATAAACGTAGTAGCGGTTTACGAGGCTGTATTTCGGATATTCACGGTAGCCCGCCATATCCCGGAGCTGGCCGATCATACGTTTGGTTTCAGCCGCTTTTTCTTCACCGTCCGGCAACTGCCGCAACCGCTCCAGCAGCTCCCGCTCTTTTTTTGAAGCCTCCGCCAATCCCTGCTCAAACTTCCGTTTGCCCTCGCCCGGCTCAAAGTTCCTGATGTTGCTGAGTATCATGGGCACCAGTGCGGCGGGTTTTTCGCTCCAGCGGGGCCGTGCAATATCAATTTCCCCTACGCACCGCATGCCGTATTTGTCAAGGTAAGCCTGTATGGCCTCCCGGGCCACCTGCCCCCCTTCCAGCTTTTCCAGCTCCTCCAGGAAGTTATCATCTTTTGTATGTTGCAAATGATCAATGACCGCCGGGTAAGGCCGGAGCGCATCCGCTACATCCAGCAACGCCAGGCCCATTTCCGACGTAACATTATTGGGTACAGATTGCGTCAGGATGTCTGCCACGTTCTTTTCGCCCAGCCATTCCTTCATTTTTTCGTTGATCCATGTTGCCGCGTCTATAGCGCCCATGATCATCATCAGGTTTTGCGGGTTGAACAATATTTGCTGCAATTGCCGGACATCTTCCAGGATGAGATCAAACAGTGCCGGCCCGGACTTTGCCTGGATGTGCTGCTTTGACGCCGCCAGCGCTGCCTGGTTGCTGCTGATCAGGCCCGCCACAATGGCCGGGGCGTTCTCCACCGGCCTACCCGGAGACGCCGCCGCCGCCCTGCTCCGCGGTGCGTTATCACTATCCGGCAACAGTTTGACAAAATCTTTCCGCGCCATCACGGTCATCAATGCGTCTTTTACAAGCGGATCGGATTTGCCCGCCATGTTCATGATATTTTCCCTGCCGGAAGGCGTTGCCAGCATAGGCGTAACATCAACAAACAGCCTTCCGCCCGCCTTGCGCATGGTAGCGTGGGTCAATAACAGGTAAAAAGACAAGCCCAGCGGCTTGATGGGGTCTGTCATCATTTGCTGATGGCCAACCGATATATATACATGGTTTTCCCCGTCATCTGCCGCAGGAACGGGGAATAACGTTGTGATAGGCCTGCTCTGCACTATGTAGAACGTACCGTCCGCCAGGCACCATTCAATGTCTTGCGGGCCGCCAAAGTGTGCTTCGATCTTTCTGCCTATACGCGCCAGTTGCAGGGCCTGTTCATCCGTCAGCGCCTGCGTGTGCTGCTCTGCCGGTCCCACCTCCTGTTCCTTTGTTCCGCCGCCTTCCACGGCGTAAACGGCCAGCTTTTTGGCGGATATCTTTTTATCTGTCACCTTGCCGTTGCGCACTTTATAGTTATCAGCGTTCACCAGGCCGGCAACCAGCGCCTCCCCCAGCCCGAAGCTGGCATCAATAGACAGTACTTTCCTGTTGGAAGTAACAGGGTCTGCCGTAAACAAAATGCCCGCCACCTGCGGGAACACCATTTTCTGCACCATCACGGCCAGCTGTACCTTACGGTGGTCAAAGCCGTTCCGGATGCGGTAAGTAACGGCCCGCTCCGTAAACAGCGATGCCCAGCATTTACGGATATGCCGCAAAATGTTTTCCTTCCCGGAGATGTTCAGATACGTGTCTTGCTGGCCCGCAAAAGATGCGGTGGGCAGATCTTCCGCCGTAGCACTGGAGCGTATGGCATAGGCTTCTTCTTCTCCGAACTGTAAGAGACAACTCATTACCGCTGCTGCTATCTCTTCCGGAACAGGCATCTCTTCAATAACCGTACGGGCCTTTGCGCTCACCTCACGGATGTTTTCCCGCTCTTCCGCCTTCAGGCCCGCCAGTTCATCCAGCAGGCTGTTGAGTGCCCGGCTGTTGCCGGTTACCTGCTGGTACGCCTCGGTAGTAACGCAAAAACCTGCCGGTACGGGTATTTCCTTTATCCTGTACAGTTCTCCGAGGTTGGCGCCTTTGCCGCCTGCGAGCATCAGCATCGATCTGTCTAGTTCCTGAAAACGGATTACGTAGGTATTCTTGTTGTTTTTGGGCATCATACTGACGGGTTTTAGCAGTGTGGAAAGCCAAAAATATGTGCTATGAGGAAGCAACGCATCGTTTTTCAACTATATTTTTTTGCGCACAATAAGGGCGAAAGCAATGGCGTTTTCTTACAAAATAGAGGGGTACCCCCGGGCGCAGGCGGGCAATTGTTCTCTGGATATTACGTCACGTTAACTGGTGAGTTGGTGTAGGTTTTCCTTCCTGTGGTCATAACTAGTGTTACCTCAACTTTCCGCGCTTTAATTTCAGGCAAGAAAAATTTACTGCCATGAAATCCAGCACACTCCTCACAATCCTCCTTATTTTCTCCAGTACATCTTACGGACAGGCTACCACATTTGTAGGAAGCACCCCGCCCCATGCTGTTGTAAGGGCATTTTTGGGAATATCCGCATCAGACTCGATAGATTTTATGCGCTGGAAGCTGTCTGTCAACAAGGATAGCTATGAACTTACCTGCAAGTATGGTATTTCCAAAGGCGGAACACCGGGTTTTATCGATGAAAAAGTTGTACATGGCGCCGGGAAACTCACCAAAGAGCGCCACATTTATACCCTGCACCGGAATAATCAAACCCTGGAACTGCTGGAAATAAATGAAAACCTGCTGCATCTTGCCGATCATCACAGCAACATGCTTGTTGGTAACGGAGGATACAGCTTTGTACTGAACAACGACCGGCCAAAAGCCACCCAATCCTTCACCATCGCCCCAAGTCCGAACAAACAGGCCTACCCGCTGGTTTTTGAAGGCCGTACACCATGCCAGGGGCTATCTCATTTACTGGACCCCAATAAGCAGGACGCTTGCCTCAAAATGAAATGGTATGTGCTGCTGTACGCGGACCCCATCACCCAAAAGCCTACATACTATCTCGAAGGCGGAAGCGGCTACAGGAAAGAAACGATGGACAAAGGGACATGGAGCATACAAACATTAAGCAATGGCCGGATCATCTATCAATTGAAGCCGGATAACAAGGACCATGTGATCAGCTTACTGAAAGGTGATGACAATATCTTGTTCTTCGTACGGCCTGATGGCAGCCTGCTGGTCGGAAATGAGGACTTCAGTTACACGCTGAACAGGAGGAGCCGGGAATATGACCGTGTTACACGTTAAGCTCCGCGCCTCCCGGGTTGCCCGGTACATCGTCCCTTTTGCCCTGCACCGGCCGCGGCTGGATCTCCCTGGCTTCTATTGTTCCCCCTTGTTCAAGCACCGGGCAGGATTTTGCCAAACGTAGCGCCGCCTCAAAATCAGCCGCCCTGATGACGATGTTGCTGATGAGCCTTAAACTACCAGACACCAGGCTATCTTCCTTCACGGTCTTTTGCGGCCCGCTGGGTGAAAAATCATGTATCTGCATGAGACATTTTTTGGTTTGGGACAGCAATCCTGTTCACAGCATTTTTGTTTACCTTAGATACAACAAGCAATTAAAATGATTGACAACATTCAATATAACACGAGCGCCATTTTACGTTTAACCAAAAGATGAAGTGAAGCAAGCAATGACAAAATCAACTGTATCCATCCCGTACTATACCGAGATCAATGATTTTCTGAAAATATTCCCTTTTTCGGGGCGGACAGCTAACCCCCTGTTTTATAGCATAAAGCTGAATAAATCAGACATAGAAAAAGAATTTTACATTCCCCCGTTCCGAAGGGCATTCTATTTTTTTGCTATTTTCCTGAGTTCGGGAAAAATCAAGATCAGCTATGACAACAAAACCGTAAATGACCCCGAAGCCTATTTGGTTTGCCACTCACCGGATTTGGTCTATAGCTTTTCCAAATCCGATGCCTTGGAAGGGTATATCTTTTATTTTAAACCGGAGTGTTTTTCGTTTTTCAAACCGAGCTTCCATAGGGAGTTCCCTTTCTTTAACCGCCTTTATACAAACCTGTTTACGCTGACCAAGGCTACTTATCGCCAATTGATCCCCCATTTTGAAGAGGTTCTAATAGCTTACGAGAGGAGCAGCGAGGGAGCGCATATTGAAGCCAGATTAAAACTGCTTGCGCTGCTTTACCGTGTGAAAGAATTTATAGATGAGCAATACGATGCCGCACGATTTGCTTCCCCTGATCAGGGATTGCTAAGTAAATACCTGCATCTGGTAAACAGCCATTATATTGAGAAGCGGACGGTAAAGGAATATGCCGAGCTGCTTTCGGTAACACCCAACCATCTTTCTCAAACCATCAAGACGGTCTCCGGTAGAAATGCGCTGACCTATATCTCCGAAAGACTGGTAAGGGAAGCTAAATCCCTACTCTTATACACCGACTTTAGCATATCGGAAATCGCCTATCGGTTAGGCTTTTCAGACCCGGCTAATTTTGGGAAATTCTTTAAAAAAGAAACAGGGCAATCTCCATCAGTATTTGCGAAAAAGCCATAATCCATCAAATTTACCGACCAACCCAATTTTTCGACAACATTTTACGTCGGGAAGCCCCTTCCTTTGCAATGGTGTTAATCATTAAAAATGAAAAGATCATGGCAACAAAAGTTTTTATCAATTTACCGGTTAAGGACCTGCACAAGTCTAAAACGTTCTTCGCAGGTCTTGGGTTCAGTTTCAACCCACAATTCAGTGACGAGAATGCGGCTTGCATGGTTATCAGTGATTCCATATTTGCGATGCTGCTTATGGAACCATACTTTCAGACGTTTACCAGGAAGGCAATATGTGATGCGACTAAAAATACCGAAGTGCTGATTGCCCTGGATGCTGCTTCTCGTGAAGAAGTGGAACAAACAATCGCCAGGGCAAAAGAACTGGGGGCGAGCATTTACGCCGAACCGGCCGACCAGGGTTGGATGTACCAGCACAGTTTTGCCGATCTGGATGGCCACCAATGGGAAGTAGCCTATGTGGACGTAAGTCAAATGCCGGGTTAGTCAATTAACAGGGTACACGACAAATTTCCCGCAGTTGGCAAGACGCCGGAACTACGGATAGCGGGATTTGTCGTGTACCAATTAAAACCAGACAATGATGAAAACAATAACATTAAGCATTTTAGCTTTATTGTGGTATTCGTCGTTTATGCAAAGACTGCCACATCCTCCTAAAAACACCAATGTCCCGCTACCTGCGAGACATTCAAAAGTGAGCGGAGGAAGAGGGATTCGAACCCCCGGACCTGTTACAGTCAACATCGTTTATGCAAAGGCTGCCACATCCCCCTAAAAACACCAATGTCCCGCTACCTGCGAGACATTTTTTTAGAGCGGAGGAAGAGGGATTCGAACCCCCGGACCTGTTACAGTCAACAGTTTTCAAGACTGCCGCAATCGACCGCTCTGCCATTCCTCCGGCGCAAAAGTATAAATCCGGATGAATTAAAAAAAATTTTTTTCGCGCAAGCGGGTAAAAAACCTTTCAAACACCCTGCTGCAGGGCACTTCAGCCAATAAAAAACCGGTAAACCGCCGTTCCCTTGGCTAAGTTTACCGGTACAACCTGATGTTCATGAAGAGCGGTGTAACGTTGACAGATGACAGTTGCCTTTTGCATTCTTCCTTTTAACCTGTCTGTTGATCCGGAAATACAACCATCACCTGTCAACGTTCCCCGCTCTGTTGCAATAACGGCTCCGGGGGTTCGAATCCCTCTTTCTCCGCTATTGCCGAACACCGGGTTTTATTGATACCCGCCCCCCAGGGAGCGGTAAAGATCCACCATGGCGGTCAGCCGCTGGCGACTGATATCCGCCTGCGTCAGTTCCGCCTGCAGGCTGCTGCTCTGTGCCGCGATCACCTCCAGGTAGTTGGCCAGGCCGCTGCGGAAAAGCAAGCGGGCGTTAGATACGGCCTGCTGCGTGGTTTCCAGGCGGCTGGTGGCAATGGTTTCCTGTTCCTTCAGTTTCTCCAGCTGCACCAGCGCGTCAGACACTTCTCGTACGGCATTAGTAACAGACTGGCGGAAGAGTATCACGGCCTGGTCACGTTCCACTTTGGCCACTTCCAGTTGCGTTTTCAGGCGGCGCTGCTGGAACACGGGCTGGGCTATATTGCCGGCCACGGTGCCAAACAGGGAGTTGGGAATGGAAAACCACTTCCCTATTTCGTAAGCGTTGAGGCCGCCGTTGGCGGTGAGGCTGAGCGCGGGGTACATGCTGCCCTGCGCCACGCCTACGTTGGCGTTGGCCGCTTTCAGGCCCAGTTCGGACGCTTTCACGTCCGGCCGGTTGCTGATCACGGCGGCGGGTACGCCGGTGGCCAGTTCGTCCCATACCTTAAGATCGGCCAGCGCAGTATTGCGCGGCACGGCGCCGGGCATCTGGCCCATCAGTATGCGGATGGCATTTTCCTGGATGGCGGCGGCCTGCTCCAGCTGCGGCACCAGCAGTTCCGCGGCCTGTTGCTGCGCCACGGCCTGCTGAACGGCCAGTTCTGTTACATCACCGGCCGTTTTCTGCATGCGGATCATCTGTACAATGGTATCGCTCAGGGTAGCATTGCTGCGGGCTATGCGCAGCTGCTCGTCCAGCATCAGCAGGTTAAAATAGCTGTTGGCCACATTGGCTACCAGGCCGGTCTGTATGGCTTTGGCGGCTTCAAAAGACTGCAGGTAGCTGGCCAGGGCGGCCTCTTTTTGCCGGCGTATCTTGCCCCAGATGTCTATTTCCCAGCTGATGCCTACGCCCAGGGTGAAATCCTCAATATGGTTCGTTTTGAGGAAATTTTCCAGGCTCAGGCCGTTCAGGCTGTTTTTGGACGGGATGCTGGTATTGGCCGTGGCATTGGCGGTAACAGACGGCAGCAGGGCGGTCTTGGCCTGTTTTACGTAGGCGGAAGCGGCCTCAATACGCTTCAGCGCTATCTGCAGGTCAAAGTTGTTCACCAGGGCGTCTGTGATCAGGTGCTGCAGCGTGGGGTCAGGGAAAAACTGCCGCCACGGCGCGTTGGCAATGGTACTGTCTGTTGCGGGCGTTCTTACGAACTGCTCCGGCAGGGCCACTTCGGGCCGCCTGTAGTCTTTTCCGACCCTGCAGGCGGCAAACGAAGCTGCCGCGAGTATAGCTATTATATATTTTGAGTATTGCGTCATATACCTTGATTTTACTTATACTGTTGCTTCTTCCATTTCCACTTCCATCTCTTCTTCATAAACCCTTAAGCCGGGACGGCCGGTTATTTTTTCCTGCAAGAACTGGAATATCACATACAGTACAGGAATAATAAATACGCCTAATATTACGCCGGTCAGCATACCGCCAATGGCGCTATAGCCAATGGAATGGTTCCCGACCGCGGAGCCTTTCTGCACAAATACCAGGGGTATCAAGCCTACGATAAAGGCGAAGGAAGTCATCAGGATAGGGCGAAGCCTGGCCCTTGCCCCGGCCAACGCCGATTCGAGCAGCCCCATCCCGTTACGCCGCCGCTGTACGGCAAATTCCACGATCAGGATGGCGTTCTTTGCCAGCAAGCCTATCAACATGATCATACCGATCTGTACATATATGTTATTGTCCAGACCGGCAAAACCGATGAAGGCGAATACGCCCAGGATACCAGTTGGAATGGTGAGGATGACTGCCAGCGGCAATACATAACTTTCGTATTGCGCGGCCAGCAGGAAGTATACGAACAGGATGCTGAGCAGGAAGATATAGATCTGCTGGCTGCCGGCGCTGATCTCTTCGCGGGTTGCGCCGGTCCATTCGTAACCATATCCATTGGGCAGCGCTTCTTTTGCGGTCTCTTCAATGGCCTTGATGGCATCGCCTGTACTGTAACCCGGCTTGGGCGTACCATTGATGGTCACGGCATTGAACATGTTGTTGCGTGTCACGGTTTCAGGACCGTATACACGTTTAAGTGAAACCATTGATTTTACCGGCACCATCTCACTCTGGTTATTCTTCACGTAAATACCATCCAGCGAGTGGATATCGTTACGATAGGGCACGTCAGCCTGCGCTACAACCCGGTAGTATTTTCCGAAACGGTTAAAATCCGAAACATAACTGCTACCGTAATATATCTGCAAGGTCTGCATCAGGTCATTAATTGATACGCCTAATTGTTTGGCTTTGAAATTATCCACTTCTACCTTGTATTGGGGGTTGCCGGCTGAGAAGGTGGTGAAGGCCGCACCGATCTCTTTTCTTTGCATCAAAGCGCCGATAAAGGCCCAGGCGTTATTACCCAACTGGTCCAGCGGGCGCCCCAGCTTATCCTGCAGCATGAACTCAAAGCCGCTCACGTTACCAAAACCCTGCACCGTCGGGAAGGTAAAGAAGAAGGCGCTTGCATCTTTCAGCTGGCTTGCCGGCCCGTACATCATTCCGGTAATCTGGTCAATATTCTCTACGGCGCCCCTCTCCCCTCTGTCTTTCAGGCGTACGAACCCTGCGGCGTAAGGAGAAGCCGCGGCATTGCTGATGAAGTTAAAACCATCCACCGTCCACGTATGTTTTACCGCCGGGAATTGGCGAAGCGCCTCGTCTATTTTCTGTGTAGACTTGTGCGTTCTGTCCATGGAACTGCCCGGAGGTGTGTTCAGGGCATATAATACGAAGCTCTGGTCTTCTGTAGGAATAAACCCGGTAGGTGTTCTCATGGCCAGTATAAACGCCCCGATGGTCACTATTACCAGGAGGCCGATGGCAATCGCCTTGCGGCGGATCAGGAAATTAAGGCTCCTGACGTACCGGTTCGTCATGGAGCGGAAACCGGCATTGAAGGCATTAAAGAAGCGGCTTCCAAAGCCCGTCTTCTTACCATGCTCCCCTTCTTCAGGTTTTAAGAACAAGGCGCACAGCGCAGGGCTCAGGGTCAATGCGTTGATCGCAGAGATCATGATCGCGATGGCCAGTGTAAATGCAAACTGCCTGTAGAACACGCCTGCGGGGCCTTCCATGAAACCAACGGGAATAAATACCGCCATCATCACCAATGTAATGGAAATAACGGCCCCTGATATTTCATCCATCGACTTCAGGGTAGCTTTCCTCGCCGGCCATCGCGTGTGTTCCATTTTGGCGTGTACCGCTTCCACCACCACTATCGCATCATCCACCACAATGCCGATTGCCAGCACCAGGGCGAACAAGGTTAGCAGGTTGATACTGAAACCAAACAGCTGCAGGAAGAAGAATGTACCTAGAATGGCCACCGGTACCGCAATAGCAGGGATCAGCGTAGAGCGGAAATCCTGCAGAAAAATGTATACCACCAGGAATACCAGCAAAAATGCGATCACAAGCGTTTCACGGACCTGGTGTATGGAGGCGTCCAGGAAGTCCTTGGCGTTGTACATCACTTCCGTTTTCACCCCGGCAGGAAGAGAGGCGCTGAAATCCACCAGCAGATGCTCGATGTTGTCCAGTATCTCATTGGCATTGGAGCCGGCCGTCTGAATAATGGCGAAACCCGCAGCCGGTTTACCGTCCAGCAGGTTATTAGCTCCATAGCTGAGCGACCCGAACTCTATACGGGCTACGTCTTTCAGGCGAAGCATAGACCCATCGCTGTTGGCTTTGATGATAATATTCTCATAGTCCTCGTTCAGGCTCAGCTTACCCTTGTACTTCAATACAAATTCAAAGGTCTCAGTGCTGCTTTCGCCTAAACGGCCCGGGGCTGATTCAATGTTCTGGTCCCTGATCGCGTTCAGTACATCCTGCGGTGCAAGATTATTGGCTGCCAGGCGGTCGGGCTTTAGCCAGATACGCATGGAATAGTCTTTGGCGCCAAAGATCTGCGCCTGGGCTACGCCGGGTACACGCTGGATCTGCGGGATCAGGTTGATCTTGATATAGTTTTGGAGGAACTTTTCATCGTATTCCTTGGGGTTTTCACTATACAAACCCATGAACATGATAAAACCGTTCTGCACCTTCTGCGTGCTGATGCCCGCCGTTACCACTTCTGCGGGTAACTGGCTGGTGGCTTTGGATACCCTGTTCTGCACGTTTACGGCCGCAATATCGGGATCGGTCCCCTGTTTAAAAAAGACCGTCAGCACCATACTGCCGTCGTTATTGGAGTTGGAGGTCATGTAGGTCATGTTCTCCACGCCGTTCACGGCTTCCTCAATCGGGTTGGCCACGGAGCGGGCCACTACTTCGGCGTTAGCACCGGGGTAAACAGCCGTCACCGTAACACTGGGCGGCGCAATGTCCGGGAACAACGTAACAGGCAGGGCGAAGTAGGATATAATGCCCAATAATAGCAGGATTATGGACACTACCGTAGAAAGCACCGGCCTTAATATAAATCTTCTTAACATGATGAATTCACTTTTTTAGATCGTAAGTAAAAATCGATTTTGCATGTCATGCATGGCCATAAAAGCATCGCCTCTTACTTACAATGTTTTTGACTTAAGCACACTGTCTGCCGGTACCGGCTGTGGTGTGATAACAGCTCCGTCCTTTAAATTACCCGTTCCGGACAAAACGATCTTCTCCCCTGCTTTCAGTCCTTCGCTGACAAAATAGAGGTTGGCGGTCTTCCCGGAGATCCGGATGGGCCTGCTGGACACTTTATTGCTATCGGCTACAGTATATACCAGCACTTTGTCCTGGATCTCAAATGTAGCTTCCTGCGGTATCGTAATGGCGGAAGGGACCTCCTGTGCAAACCTTACTTTGCCTGTGTTGCCCGTGCGCAGTACACCATCGGGATTGGGGAACGTGGCACGGAAAGTGATAGCCCCGGTGGTTTTATCGAATTGTCCCTCTATCGTTCCTATCTTCCCTTTTTCGGCGAACGTACTGTTATCTGCCAGTATCAGCTCTACAGGAGGTGTGCTCTTCAGCTTTTCTTCAAGCGTCTTTCCCGGAAAATTGTTTTGGAAAGTGATAAAGTCCGTTTCGCTCATTGAAAAATAGGCGTACATTTCCTGTACTTCGGAAAGCACGGTGAGGGGCTGGGCATCGGCGTTGCTTACAAGGGCGCCTACTTTATAAGGGATCCGCCCTATGTAACCGCTCACTGGAGCGGTGACCAGGGTATAGCCTACATTGATCCGTGCGCTGCCTGCGGCTGCCTTAGCCTGGGCTAAAGCCGCCTTTGCGGCCTCATGGTTTGCTTTTGCCGTTTTCAACTGCACGTCAGAGATCACGTTGCTGGCAACCAGGGGGGACAGGCGGTCCACTTCCACCTGCGCCTTTTCAACGTTAGCTTGCGCAGCAAGCTGGTTCGAAGCGGCGCTGTTCAATTGTTCGGCATATACTTTCGGATCTATTTTAAACAAAGGCTGCCCTGCTTTTACATAAGCGCCTTCATCCACAAATATCTTTTCAAGATAGCCGGATACCTGCGGGCGCACGTCTACATTCACCTTGCCTTCCAGCGAAGCGGGAAATTCAAGGTAAGTGGTAGCCGGCGCTGATACAACCGCCATCACAGGCAATTGCGGGGGGCCTTGATGGACCGGGCCTGCCTTGGGAGATGAGCAGCTATATAATGATACGGCCAACATCAGGATGCCAATTGAGTAGGCAAGTGGTTGATGTGCGATCATTTTTTCGTGTAATGGTCTGTCGAATTTTAATACTGATTTCATACTTCGGTTGTTTATAGAAAAATTAGAAAGTTCACATCCGTGTTGTATCCTGTATTGTATCCCGTAAACGGAAGACAATAAGGCAACCAGGGCATGATGATGCCGGTGCATTCAAAACATGGTGTGAAAAAAAGGAAGACTGTAATGTAATACTGCCTGGGCGTGCAGTATAACTGAAACTAGCAGTCCCTGTTCCCGATATTGCTGTTATATCGTCAACAGAACTGTTACAGTTAGGTTACATAAGTTTCATCGTTCGCTGATATTGATGCGTTGCAATTGACACTGCAAATGTAAAAAGATACTTGCTTTTGAAAACATTCCTTATTGCGGGATTAATTGTACTTTTCGCGGATAGTCTTCTGGAACAGCGCTGGTGTTTGTCCCGTATGCTTTTTGAAGAACCTTGAAAAGTAGGCGTCATCGTCAAAGTTCAACTCCCCCGCGATCTGTTTCACAGAGTGCTTTTGCCAGAACAGCAGCCGTTTTGCCTCCATAATGCGCTTGGCATCTATGATCTGCTTGGCGCTGCGGCCTATGGCATTCTTTACCGTATCATTCAGATGGCCGGGCGTTACATGCAGCATTTCCGCGTATTCAGACACCTGCACTTTTTCCCTGAAATGCTCGTCTACCAGTATTTTGAACTGGATGCCCAGGCTGTTGAAACTATTGTCTGGCCGGTAGATCTCCGCTGTTTCCGGGCGGGCTATACGGCCGCAGGCAATAATAAAGGCGCTGAGCACATTGCGGATAATGGCCTCCTTCCGGGGCTTGTCACTCCTGAACTCCGTGAGCAGGATGCGGGCAAAGGCCAGCAATTCCTGCAACTGGCTTTCTTCCAGCGGCACCACATTGTCTTTGAACACGCATTGCCAGCAGCTCAATACGCCCAGCGTTTCGGTGATCAGGAAATCCCGCGTGAAATAGAGCGCCAGTATTTCCGCATCGGAGCTGCGGTCATGCTGGTGGATCTGCTCCGGGTCCAGCATGATCACGGCGGGGGCGTGTATGGTATGTTTTTCGAAATCGATGTATTGGGTAATGCTGCCTTTGAGCAGTATGTCTATGGTATACCCGTCGTGCCGGTGCGGAATATCAAACCCCTCCCAGTCAATATCCCGGAGGTTGGCCAGTTGTATCATGAACTGGGAACCCTCTTCCCGGGCGGATGGCTCCTGGAAGCTGATGAGGGGTATATGATGCATCTTGGTGAGTTGCATGGGAATCTGTTTTTTGTTAGGTTAAATGTTCAGGCCCCGTCAGAAATGCCGGCAGGCAAAGGTACGGTTATTCCGCTTTTGCCCGTTCCTGCACCAGCACCAGGTCACTCAGCTTTACCTGTATGGGAATGTTCCCTATCTGCACCACCGCGGTTTTGGCCCGCAGCTCATTCACCTTCCCTACCTGGTTATTGGTACGTATCTTCACCCGGTCCCCTACCTTCACTTCTCCCTTCACCTCTTCAAATTTATCCTGTACCTTTTTCTGCAGCTTTTCGTTAATGGCCTTTTCTTTTTTCCGGAAGAGCAATGCTTCCGCCTGTTTGATCACTTTCTGCTTGTCTTCCGTCCGTTTCCATTCTACCACGATCTGTTTCAGCTTGCGTTCCATGTCTTTGAGGTACTGTATCTCCTCTTCCCGGATCTTGTTCTGCAGCTTCAATATGGTGTATTGCTGCTGCGCGCGTTCCTTGTCTGACAGTACCTCGTATTCCTTTTTCAGTTTCTCGTTCTCTTTCAGCAGTTTCTGCAGCTCCCGCTCTTTGCTTTCCACCTTTTGCAGGTCCTGCTCCGCCTTGTTCAGCAGCTTGTCCAGCCGGAAATGCCCTTCATCTACCAGCTTGCGCGCGCGGCTGATGAGGGCGGGGTCCAGCCCTATACGCTGGGCAATGGAGAAGGTGTACGAGCTGCCGGGCTTGCCTACCAGCAGCTTGTACATGGGCTGGAGGTTTTCTTCGTCAAAACCCATGGCCGCATTAATAATGCCCTTCACCTTGCCGGCCATGATCTTCAGGTTGAGGTAGTGCGTGGTCACAATGCCGCAGGCATGCTTGCGCGCCAGCTCTTCCATGATCACTTCCGCAAAGGCCCCGCCCAGGTTGGGGTCGGAGCCGCTGCCCAGCTCGTCTATAAAAAAGAGCGTTTTACCGTTCGCGTTCTCCATGAAATACTTCATGTTCTTGAGGTGCGAACTGTAGGTGCTCAGCTCAAACTCCAGGCTCTGCGTATCCCCGATGTGGATCATCACGTTACGGAAGATGCCCATCTGGCTGGCCGGGTGTACCGGTACCAGCAGACCGGCCTGCAGCATGAGCTGAATGAGCCCCACTGTTTTGAGGGTCACGGTTTTACCACCCGCGTTGGGCCCGCTGATCACCAGGATGTGATGTTCCTTGTTCAGCGTAAGGCTGACGGGGATGGTGGGTTTGCCCTGCTTGCGGTTATACAGCAGCAACAAAGGATGATAGGCCTCTACAAGATGCACCTGCGCATGTGGCAGCAGCATGGGGTAATTCCCGTTGATATCCAGGGCGAGCCGGGCTTTGGCCCGTATAAAATCGAATATGCCCAGTATATCGTGATAACCCTGCAGCAGGCCATGGTGTTTGGCCAGGTCTGCCGTAAGGGTGCGGAGAATTTTGTACACCTCCCGCTGCTCGTCCCTTTCCAGGGAAAACACCTCGTTGTTGAGCTGGATGGTCTCTTCCGGCTCCAGGAAGGCCGTTCTGCGGGTATCAGACTCCCCGTGCAGAATGCCCTTCACCATGCGTTTCTGCTCGGCAAACACAGCCAGCACCCGGCGGCCGTTGAGGAAGCTCTCCTCAATGTCTGCCAGGTAGCCCTGCTTCTGCAGTTTGGACAGGATGCGGTCAAACACCCGCCGCAGGTCCGTACGTTTACGGAACAGCGCCATCCTGATTTTGGCCAGCTCAGGGGTGGCATTGTCCCTCACCTGCCCGGCCTCGTCCAGCACAGCGTCTATCAGCGCTACTATCTTCTTTTCGTAATAAGTGCCGGCAATTACTTCGTAAAGACCGGCATATGTCACCTTTCTGTCAGCGTCAAAAAACCTTACAATGCTGTGCATGCTGTCTGCCAGCTTGCGGAGCTGCATGAACTGCTCCCCGCCCAGCACGGCCCCCTGTATTTCCAGCAACCGCAGCTCCTGCCGCAGGTTGAGCACATAGTCATTGGGGAAATGCTGTTGCAGCAGCACCAGCTGCTTATATTCATGCGCCTGTTGCAGCGCAGACTTTACGTAATCTATATGGGTATGCAGCCGCAGCTCTTCCGCCATCTGCTTGCCCAGTTCTGTTTTACAGTGCTCCTGCAGGAGCGTTTTCACCTTGTCAAATTCCAGTTGCACCAGCGCCGACTCCGGAAAATATTTCACCTTCTTGTCAATTTAATTTATTCGGCTACCGGCCCAATTGCAGCCTTTTTCCTTTTTTCGTACCGCAAAATTGGCCGATCCCCCTGAATTGATAAAAAATGTTTGATCAACCGGCAGCCGTGAATGACAAACGCCGTTCATCATCCGCCACTTCCGGAAAAGAATGTTAAAGTTACTTAACTTGTTGATCCAAAGCACGGCAAATGTCGTAATTTGATATATGCAATACCTGAAACATGTGATGCTCCTGTGCCTGCTGACCGGCAGCCTGGCCTCCTGTGCACAGGGCAGGAAAAAAGTAAATGAACCCGGTGATATGACCATTCAAAAAGATCAGAAAACGGCGGAGGCCGTATTTGGGAACGGCTGCTTCTGGTGTACGGAAGCCATTTTCCAGCAGCTGGAGGGGGTACTGAAAGTGGAATCAGGCTACTCAGGCGGCGCCACGCCCAACCCCACCTACGAGGAGGTGTGTACCGGCAATACCGGCCATGCCGAGGTGATCAAAATTACCTACGATCCCGCAAAGATCAACTACGCCACCCTGCTGGAGGCCTTCTGGGAAAGCCATGACCCTACCACCCTCAACCGCCAGGGCAATGACGTGGGCACGCAGTACCGTTCCGTAATATTCTACGGCAATGAGGAGGAAAAGAAAGAAGCGGAATACTACAAAAAGAAGCTGCAGGAGTCCGGCGCGTATGACAAACCCATCGTGACCGAGATCTCGCCGCTGAAAGAGTATTACAAGGCGGAGAACTACCACCAGAACTACTATAACCAGAACGGCTCGGCGCCTTACTGCCATTACGTGATACGGCCCAAGCTGGAGAAGTTCAAAAAGGCGTTTGCCGACAAGCTGAAGAAATAAAGGGGCGCGACGAGACAGGCGAAAACGTAACGTGGCGCCTGGCGCCCGGAAGGAACGATGGCCCCAAGAGCCGTTGCCCTTTCCCGCTTGAAACGAAAAAAGGCTGGCCCGCACAACGGGTCAGCCTTTTTTTGATGTATATACTATTGCTGTTACAACACTTCCACCTCTTTTATCCCCTTGGTGAGCCAGGAGAGTAAAAAATAGGCTATAGCGGTGATTATCAACACATATCCTGCAAATCCGAGCGTCACCACCGCCTCAATGCTCATCCAGCTGTACAGCTCCGCGAAGTAGGCAAAAACGGCCATCAGAACGCCGGTAATGCCGCCTATGAGCGTGATCGTTTTCATGAAAGGTATATTTGGGTTAATGCAATAGGTTACTGTTTGTCTGTCCACATATTATCCTTCCTATAACGTGCCAGTTTTACGAAAGTTTACAGCCCCCTGAAAATATTTTATTATCCCGTGATAGTTATTAACTTGCCTGCGGGATAATTTCTCTTTTTTGTTGAAAAACTATTCAGACGCCACGTTGGTTGGCCTATTGAAAGAAAACAGTGAACAGGCATTCCGGGAAATTTATGACCGGCACTGGAAGAGTTTGTATGAAACTGCCTTCCGAAAGACCAGCCCGGAAGATGCGGGAGACCTGGTGCAGGAAATTTTCCTCTACCTGTGGAAAAAACGCGGCACCCTGCAACTGGAAGCACAGCTGAACACTTACCTCCACGCCGCCCTCCGCCACAAGATCATAGACCATTACCGCCTCCGCGCGCAACGCGGCCTGTACTACGAGAACATACTGCCCGGCGGCGCCCTCTCCTCCCCGGACTATGAGACCAAGGAGCTGAACGGCATTATCCGCGCCGCGGTAGAACGTATGCCCAGCCGCATGCGGGAAATATTCATCCTCAACCGGGACGGCGGCCTCCCCTCCGCCGAAATTGCCCGCAAGCTCTCCCTCTCCGACCAAACCGTGAGGAACCAGATCAGCACGGCCATTCACCGCATCAGGGAAGCGGTGGAGCGGTACCAGAATGCGCGCTGAAGGTCAGCCAACGCATGGATAGTGCGGTGACAATGCAGGGCCGTTGTACCGGACTGGCATGGCAGCGTCACCCTGGCCCCTGGAAGCACTATCCTCTCCGAACAACAGCCTAAAAAAAACTTCCCCCGCTTCTGGTACAACTCCCTTTTTCCAGCGACTATAATCCCGGCCATTCTAAATTAAACTTACACCCATGTCGTCTGATCAACAACGCATTCATTCATTACTGCATAAATACGGCAGGCAGCAGTGTACGCCGGAAGAACTGGCGGAGCTGGAAAGCTGGTACGCCTCCCTCGGCGGCGGCAGCTCCCTGCCCTTTCCCGATGCGGCCGCGGAGCTGGCCGTAAAGGAAACGCTGTGGCAGCAGATCAACCGCAGCAAACAACCCGCCCGCAGTTTCCGCCTGCCCGTTTGGGCCAGGGTAGCGGCCATAGCCTTGCCGCTGGCGGCGGGCGCCTGGTTCCTGCTGAAAAAAACGCCCGCGCCGGCCACCGTTACGGCCGCCCGGGCAGACGCCCGGTCTATTACCACCCCGTACGGCGCCACCCGGCAGGCCACCCTGCCGGATGGTACGGAAGTATGGCTCAATGCGGGCAGCAGCCTCACGTACGGGCCGGGTTTCGGGGACAGCCAGCGCGAAGTGACCCTCAGCGGGGAAGCCTTTTTTGACGTGGAAAAAGACGCGGGCAAACCCTTTGTGATACACACGGGTAAAATGGACATCCGCGTGCTGGGCACCGCCTTCAATGTAAAGGCGTACCCGAACGACCAGACGCATGAGGCCTCCCTCATCCGCGGCGCCATTGAAGTAAGCCCGCTCAGCCACCCGGACAAAAAAGTGCTGCTGAAACCCAACGAAAAGATCGTATTACCCAACCAGCCGCTGACAACAAGCCCGGGCATGCTGCCGGAAGAAGGCTTCAAGGCCCTGCAGCGAGACGGTTACGCCCTGGCGGCCGTATCCGTAAACCCGGCAGACCGGTCCGTGGCGGAAACCGCCTGGGTCACCAACCGCCTGGCATTTATGAATGAAAGTTTCCAGGATATAGCATTGCGGCTGGAAAGGAAGTTTGAGGTAAAGATCGTATTTGCAGACAGCTCGGCATCAGCCCTGCGCTTTACGGCCACTTTCGAAGATGAGAACATCCGGGAAACGCTGGAAGCGCTGCAGTACACGGCGCCGTTCAATTTCCGGATAGACCGGCAAACTATTTATATCACCCGTTAAAATATTGCCTATGATGTAAGCAGCCACGTTACTAAATGAATCAGGGAAATGCGGCTAACATTTCCCTGGAAGAATTTAGACTTACAAGACAGGTTCTCAGTTGGAACCGGAGGCCTGTCTGCATTTTATTGACCTAAATCCACTTAAAAGTATGAAAAAAATCAGACTTCCGGGTGTCTTATTGCCATTACCCGTGCCCATTTTAAAAGTCCTGCTCTTTATGAAAGTATGTTTTGTAATAATACTTATTACATGTATGCAGGTATCAGCCAAAGTTTATTCTCAGAAGACAAAACTGACCTTCAAGGCGGAAAAGGTTCAACTAGCACGGATACTAAAATTGATCGAGAAAAAAACCAGCTACAGGTTCGTTTACAGCAACGATGTTCTTCCTGCCGAAAAAAAGATCACGCTCAACGCAGAAGAAACGCCTTTTGACGAAGTGATGAAAACTTTGCTGGATGATACCGGCCTCAACTTTAAAGTGCTCTCCAACAACCTGGTGGCCATTGCCCCCTCCCATGCCCAATTGGAAGATATTACGGTAAAGGGAAGGGTAACGGACAGCACCGGCGTTCCCCTGCCCGGCGTGGCCGTGCGGGTGGAAAACACTACCCGCGGCACCCTTACCAATTCGGAAGGCGCCTACGAACTGAAAGCGCCGGCCACGGCCGCGCTTATTTTCAGCCTGCTGGGCTATTTGCCCCAACGGGTGGAAATAGGTAATAACACTACCCTGAACGTCAGGCTGCAGGAAGATACCAAGGGCCTGAACGAGGTGGTAGTGGTAGGGTACGGTACGCAGAAACGCGCCAGCATGACCGGCGCCGTGGCGTCTATCAGTCCCGCGCAGATCACCCAGCGCCCCGTTACCTCCATCCAGAACGCCCTGCAGGGGCTGGTACCGGGCCTTACGGTACTGAACCGCCCCGGCGATGTAGGCAGTGACGTGGGCACCATGACCATCCGCGGCCGGACCAACCTGGGCGCCCCGGGCCCGCTCGTGATCATAGATGGCATACCGGCCTCCAACCGAGAGCTGGCCTCTCTCAACCCTGCCGATGTGGAAAGCATGAGCGTGCTGAAAGACGCGTCTTCCGCCGCTATTTACGGTGCGCGGGCGGCTAACGGCGTGCTGCTCATTACCACCAAACGCGGCAAGGAAGGCAAAATGTCTGTAGACCTGAACGCCAGCTACGGCTGGCAATCCCCTACCCGCCTGCCGGATTACCTGGGCTCCGCGGACTTTGCCCGCCTGTACAATGAGGCCATGACCAATGCCGGTAAACAACCGCGGTATACGGAAGAAGAGATCAGCAAATTTGCCACCGGCAGTGACCCGGACCTGTACCCGGATACGGACTGGTATGATGAGGCGCTGGCCAACCGCCCTGCCTACAAAGACGTGCAGATAGGCGTAACCGGCAGCAGCAACAAAACGCAGTACTACCTGGGCGCCGGTTACCTGGGGCAACAGTCGCTGGTGCAGAATAAAGGCATGAACCGTTATACCGTGCGCCTCAACGTGAACTCGCAGGTGCTCCCCATCCTGAACGTTGGCGCCAACATGTCTTTCCTGAAGCAAGACCTGGATACCGAAGGCGGTGAAATGAACTGGGTAAGCCTCAACCGGCTGGGCCCCACCATGGCCGCACGGCAGTCTGACGGCAGCTGGGGCACCATCAACGGCGGCAAGGTAGACGCTACGCTGGCCAAAGACAATGTACTGCGCAACATGGCGGAAGGCGGCCGCGGCTGGACGCGCAACCAGGTTACCCAAACCGCGCTCAACGCCACCCTCACCCCGCTGCCCGGCCTCAGCATCAAAGGCCTCGGCTCCATCAAGTACAACAACGACGTGAACAACCGTTTCTGGAACGAGCTGCCGCCGCTGATCAACTTCATCACCAAACAACCCATTGCCTCCACCGCCGTTACCCCCAACGAAATGGAAGAGTACTGGACGCGCCGCCAGGAGCTGCTGCTGCAAGCCTATGCGGAGTACGAAAAGAGCTTCGGCAGGCATAACGCCAAACTCATGATAGGCGCCTCCCAGGAGAGCAATGAGCTGCGCCAGGCTTTTGTAGGCCGCAAACGCTTCCCCAACAACACGGCCAACACTGTAGGCCTGGGCGGCGGCGGCTCGGAGAACATCAGTGAAGACGATAACGGCTCCGCCAACCGCTCCACGGCGGAAGAATGGGCCATCCGTTCCTTCTTTGGCCGCGCCAACTATAATTACAAAGACAAATACCTGTTTGAAGCCAACCTCCGCCTGGACCTTTCATCCCGCTTCCACCCGGACTACCGGCTGGCCAAGTTCCCCTCCCTCTCCGCCGGCTGGCGCATTTCCGAAGAGCCTTTCATGAAGAACGTACAATGGCTCAACAACCTGAAGCTGCGCGCCTCCTGGGGCATCCTCGGTAACCAGGACAATGTGGCCCTCGGCAACTACTATGACCGTCTCAACACCGGCTACTCCTACAACTTTGAAGGCGGCCCGGTAGACGGCGTATGGCAGAAAACCGGCACCAACAAGCTGGCCAGCTGGGAAGAAGTGACCATGACGGACGTAGGGCTTGACTTCACCCTCTTTAACGGCCTGCTGGACGTAACGGCAGACTATTACATCAAAAAAACAGACGGCATCCTGCTCACCCAGAGCGTGCCCGCTACCTACGCGCTGGACGCGGCTACGGTGAATGCCGGCGCCACGCAGAACAAGGGCATAGAGCTGATGCTCAGCCACACCCACCGCATTGGCAAAAACTTTGAATACCATGTAAGCGCCAACATCTCCCACATCCGCAACACCATCGTAAACCTCGGCCCCGGCGTTACCGAGCGGCTCAGCGACCGCTGGATCGAGCGGGTGGGCGAATCCGTTGGTTCCTTCTACGGCTGGGAGGCCATGGGCCTTTTCAAAGACCAGAAAGACGTAGACGAACATGCCACGCAATCCGCCTCCACCAAACCCGGCGATATCAAGTACAAAGACCAGGACGGCAACGGCCAGATAGACGCCAGTGACCGGGTGATCCTCGGCAACGACGTGCCCTGGGTGAACTACGGCGGCAGCATTGGCGCCTCCTGGAAAGGGATCAGCGTGGAAGTGCTGGTGTACGGCGCGGCCGGTGTAAAAACCTACCTGGACGGGGAAGCGGCCTTTTCTTTCTTCAACGGCGCCAGCGTAAAAAGCTATCACCTCCAGCGCTGGACAACGGCCAACCCCGATCCCAACGCCGCGTATCCCCGCATCCTGATCAGCGCAGACGGCAAGCATAACTATGACAACCGCTCGTCTTTCTGGCTGTTCAACGCCTCTTACCTGCGCATCCGTTCGCTGAACTTCGGGTACACCTTCCCCGGCAGGCTGGTGAAAAAAGCAGGCATGCAACAGGCCCGGCTCTTCGTCACTTCCAACAATCCGTTCACCTTCATGATGGACAAACGCCTGACCGATTATGACCCAGAAATAGGCTCCGGGCGCGGCGGTTACCCTGGTATTAAAACCTGGGCCATAGGTATGAACGTGCGTTTTTAATGATGATCTAAACAGAAAAAGAAATGACAAGATATACATTCCATATAGCAGCGCTCGCGGCCTCCTGCCTGCTGTTTTCCTGCAACAAGGACTTTTTGGAAAGGCCCCCGCAGAACCAGCTTTCCGAAGGCACTTTCTGGACCAGCGAAAAAGACGCCACCGCCGCGCTGAACGCCATTTATCAGCAGATAGACGGCAGTGACGGCAATGCCTACGAAGACGGCTCTACAGATAACGCCCACGCCCAGTACCCCTGGGAAAGCAATGCCACCACTATTTCTCTTGGAGACGTTACCACTTCCATGAACGAAGGCTGGAACTTTGAGGCCATCCGCCGGGTGAACTACTTCCTGGAGAACGTAGACAAGGCGCCGATGGACAATACGCTGAAAGAACGCTACAAGGCGGAAGCCCGCTTTATGCGCGCTTTCCGTTACGCCAATATGCTGGGCAACTTCGGAGACGTGCCGCTGATCACCAAAACCCTCACCGTAGAAGAATCTTATGTAGCGCGTACGCCCAAAGCGGAGGTGCTGCAGTTCATTACGGATGAGCTGGCCGCGGTGGCCGCCGTATTGCCGCCTTCTTACGCCGGCGGCAAGAACAATGAAAAAGGCCGCGTTACAAAAGGCGCGGCGCTGGCGCTGAAAGCCCGCGTACACCTTTACAACGGCCAGTGGCCACTGGCGGTGGAAGCCGCGGAGCAGGTAATGGGCATGGGCTACGAACTGTTCAGGGTAACCAGTGAAGACGCTAAAGACGCCGCAGATGATTATGCCCGCTGGGTAGATTTTGCGAACGCGGATGAGGCCGCCCGGTTCAGGTTGGGGCTGCGCAGTTATGAAAAGCTCTTCTGGCAGCAGTATGAAGAAAATAAAGAAGTGATACTGGACAGGCAGCACATCCCTGAAAAAGACACCAAGTTCATCAACACCCTGCTGCTGTCTGACGACCTCGGCGGCTGGAGCTCCATAGCGCCCACGCAAAGCCTGGTAGATGCTTACCAGAGCTTTAAAACAGGCGCTGCTATTGCCCCCGTTCCCGCGGCGGAGCGCGCCACACGTTATAAAGCCCGCGCCACAGACCCTGCGTTTTACGCGGAGTACCGCAACCGGGACCCGCGCTTCTACGCCAGCATATTGTTTGATGAAGCGCCCTGGAACAGTATCGAAGATGGTTACGCTTTTACCTGGGTGAAGGGCGGCAACAACTGCTCCAAAACCGGCTACAACTTCCGTAAATATGTAGACCCTGTAGCCTGGGGCGCGCGGATAGACAATCATGCCAATCACATCATTATCCGCTACGCGGAAATACTGCTGATCTACGCAGAGGCCAAAAACGAGCTTTCCGGCCCGGATGCCACCGTGTACAATGCCATAGACCAGCTGCGCACCCGCGCCGGCATGCCCGTGCTCAACCGCGCCGCATTGGGCACACAGGCCTTGCTCCGCGAAGCCATCCGCCAGGAGCGCCGCATTGAGCTGGTACTGGAAGGGCACCGTTTCAGGGACATCCGCCGCTGGAAGATCGCACCCCATGTAATGACCAACCTGTACGATCTGGAGAACGGCCTGGTGCAAACCCGCAAGTGGGACGACAGGCTGTACCTCATGCCCGTACCGCAGTCAGACATCGATAAAAACCCCAAGCTGAACCCGAACAACCCCGGGTACCAGTGAGCATGCGGCCCATATGGCCTGCCGCACTTTTCCCGGCATAAGGAAAGCGCGCTTGCCAGATGCGGTTCCTCCCCCGGTACAACAATATTGATAGTTGCTACTCTTCCCCATACAAAAAAGGGCTGTCAGAATTTGACAGCCCTTTCTCTTTCTGCGGATGTACCGCGGTTTATTTCTTTGCCAGGTCTTTTACGCGGATGTTGCGGAAGCGCACCACGGAGCCATGGCCCAGGAAGCCGATGCGGCCGGTAGTGTTCTTCAGGCCCGGGTGGTCTTTTTTGTCCAGCGTGCCTTTATCCCTTGCTTCAGCAATATCGCCGTCAAGGATAACGGTGCCGTTCAGCTCCACAATAATATGTGTGCCTTTTACCGTTACCTGCTGGTAGTTCCACTCCCCGTTAGGTTTCAGGAAGCCGCGTTTGGCGGGTATTACACCGTATACGGAACCATGGTACTGGTAAATGTGCAGTTTTTTGTAGATGTCTGCTTCATTGTCCAGTATCTGCAGTTCCATGCCTTTGTAAGCAGCGTCTCCGCCGGGAGGCATGCGGATGCCGAGGCCGTTGTTGGCGCCGGGCGTGAGCTGGAACTCAAAGCGGAACACAAAATCTGCGAACTCTTCTTTGGTGTACAGGTTGCCGCCGCCGGAACCTTTCGGTGAGCAGAGGATGTTGCCGTTATCCATCACATAGCTGGTAGTGTTACCTTCCCACTGATGCATGTTGGTACCATCGAAGAGGACCTTGTACCCTTCTTTCTTTTCCTCGGCGCTCAGCTCAAACGGTTTGGGTTGTTCAAATTCGCGGATATACAGGTTGCGGTAGGCCACGTGAGTGCCGTGCGCCTGCAGCTCCAGCTGCTCTTCGGGGAAGATGGGCAGCTTGCGGTCCCAGTAGTTTTCCAGTATCACGTTGTCTACCACCAGTTTACCGTTGAGGTATACCGTTACGCGGTCTCCTTTCATGATGATGCGGAAGGTATTCCATTCACCAATGGCGTTGTCTGCCAGCTCGGTGGGTTTGCTGGGGTTTTTCTGGTTGTTGTACAGGCCGCCGGAGCCTACCTGGGCGCCTACATCGCGGCGGGCGGTGTCCCAGATCTGCACCTGGGGCGTACCACGCAGGTAAATGCCTGCATCACCGTCTTTGGTGATCTGCCAGTCAACGAACATTTCAAAGTCGCCATACTTTTTCTCCGTGCAGAGGTTGCTGCCATGGCCGTTGAACACCAGCAGGCCGTCTTTCACGCTCCATCCTTCCCGCATTACGGCATCCGCTTTTTCCTGTTCTTTCTTTAATGTGGCCGCGTCCATTTTAGCGCGTTTAACGGGGTCTGCCACAAGGCCTTTCCAGCCGCTCAGGTCTTTACCGTTGAACATGGGCACAAATCCTTCGCCTGCGGGCATTTCATCCAGGTATTTGCGGATGGCCTGGCGCTGGTAGTCCGCATCACCACCTTTGAGGGCTTTGGCAGCCTTTTCCAGCAGGTTGCGCACCAGGGGGCCGCTATACGTTTTATCTGCCAGCGCAATGCCCATCACTGCATCAGCGGCCTGGGCCTGTACGGCGGCATCGTCCAGATACTGACCGGCAAACACCAGCGCGGGGAACGTTTTGCATTGCTCCGCCTGTTGCAGGATGTTCTTTTTCAGGCCCGCATCCTCCGTCAGCTCCATGGCGTTGGTGAGCATCAGCAGGCGCTGCTCTGCGGTGCCGGCAGTTTTTGCCAGGCGCACATACCCTTGCAGGGTGGTTTTGCGGTAGTCTGCACTATTACGGGCAATATTGATAAGGTCATTGGCCGCGCTGGCGTCTTTCCAGCTTACCAGGGCCGCTACGGCCGCGGCCTTCTGTGAAGCGCTGCCATTGGCAAATGCATCGCTCACCACTTTTTTAGCGGCGGCACCGCCAATACCGGCCAGTATAGCGTAATAACGCTCCTGCCCTGCGGCGCTTTCCTTTTTCATTTGTGCTATCACCGGCTCTGCTGGGTCGGAGAGCGAGCCTGCGCCGGCCACTACGGCAGCCTGCAGCGCTTTCACATCAGCAGGGGCGGCAGCTTTGGAAAGCAGTGTAAAAAGGGACGGCAGGTTTTGGGCGGTTACCACATCTTTGAGGCCATCATAAGCGGCCTTGCGCACGTTTTCCTGCGGAGAGCGGGTAAGGGCCAGCACGTTCTGCACCTGGCCGTCTGCCTTGCGGCTGGCCAGCACATCTATCAGCGCTACCTGCGCGGCGGGAGGCATAGTGCCCAATGCGGCGCCGGCCTGCGTTACTACTTCATTGCCTTTTATAGTTTTCAGCACGCCGGCAATGGCGGCTACTTCTTTGGCATCGCCTTTTTTCATGAGGGCCAGCAGCGGGGTAATAGCCTGGGCGCCACTGGTTTGGCCAACAGCGGTAATTGCGGCCAGCCTTACATTGGCATCCTTATCCGCCAGCGAGCGGATGGCAATGGGCGCAGCGGCGTCTACCTTGTTGTTGCCCAGCATGGAAATAACAGCCGCTTTACCGCCGCTGTTAGCCTTTGCCAGTGCCTTGATCCATGCAGCCGTAGCGGCGGGTGTGAGGTTCTGGCCGGCAAATTTGAGCGCGGCATCGCGGTACTCCGCGGAAGGATCGTTCACAGCCGCCAGTAATACGGGCAGGCTTTTTTCGCCCTGCAGCTGGTGCAGCAGATACAGTGCGGCGGTGCGCACCTGTTGCTGACCGGCGCGGCCGGCGGCAGACATTACGGAGTTAGCAATATCCGTTGCTTCTTTCGTTTTGCCTTTTGCGGCAATCTGCTGCGCGTACAGCAGGTAGGCAGCGGTGGCGTTGCTTTCATCATACTTGTAACCGGCTTTGGCGGCAGCGGCTTTCAATGCGTTTGCGGCCTGCGGCTCGGCAATGTGGGCCAGGGCATACAGCGCCGTTTTGGCCAGCATCTTGTCTGAAGAGGCGGCCAGCGGCAACAGGGCGCCGGTAGCGCCGGCCATGCGGCTATCCCCGATCACTTCCGCCAGTATCTGCTGGTTGCGGCCGCTTGTTTTGGGCAATGCTTCCAGCAACGCCTTTTGCGCAGCGGGAGAATTGATCTTCACCAGTGTGCGGGCAGCGGGATCGCACAGGCGCTCGTCTGCCAGGTAAGGTTGCAGGCTGCTAACGGCCGCATCCGTACCAATGTGCTGCAACATGGTGATGAGGAATGCCTTGTTCTCTTTATCGCTCACCTGCTTCAATGCCTTGCAGAAGGCATCTACGGCAGCGGTGCGTTCTTTTTCCTTGCCCGGCTGGGTGACGTAGAAGGCATAACCGCCCAGTGCGTACTGCACGGCGCCGTTGTCTCCTTTTCCGGCGGGAGACAGCATGGCAGCCATTCCGGTAATGCCTTCCTCTCCCAGTTCAGCCAGCGCCTTCATATTGGCGTCAAGCTGTTTTGCGTTTTGCGCAGGCTGCTGTGCCAGCAGGTCCGCGATCTTTGTATGCGCTGCGCGGTTGTCTTGCCTGGGCTGTGCCATTACGGCCATCTGCGCCAGGCAACATGCAGCTATTAAAAGGATCTTTTTCATTGTTGTGTTGTTGATTAGATGGTCCACGGTCCGCGCATGGGCTGGAATATCAGCCTGTTGGCGCCTTCATCGTTGATAAACTCCTGTTTTACCGGGTCAAACTCCAGGTTGCGGCCCAGTTGCAGGGCAATTTTGCCGATGTTCACCATGGTGCAGGAACGGTGCCCGTTCTCTTCATTGAGCGCAAACTTCTGGCGTTTTTTAACGGCCTCCACAAAGTCCGTTACCTGCGGGGCAGGGTCAGGGAACTCGGCGAGTTTCTTTTCGAGGTCCGGGATGTCTGACTTGAAACCCTGGTACAGCTTGCCTTTCGGCCCTTCAATATAAGCTGCCTTGGTTTCTGTACCGGCACCGTCTAATATTATCTGGCAACCGTCTGCATAAGTATAGGTGATCTTGCGCCAGGTGCCTACCGCGTCTGTATGCTGCTGGGGCGCATCTATCTCTACTTTCACAGGGCTGGTATCATCTTTACCGAGGAAATACTGGATGGGGTCCAGGTAGTGCTGGCCCATGTCTCCCAGACCGCCGCCATCATAATCCCAGTACCCGCGGAAGGTGCTGTGTACGCGGTGCGGGTGGTAGGGTTTATGGGGCGCGGGGCCGAGCCACATATCATAGTCCAGTTCTTTGGGAACGGGCTGCGGCTCCAGGTTGGTTTTGCCCACCCAGAAGAATTTCCAGTCAAAACCGGTATGGCGGCTCACGGTCACTTTCAGGGGCCATCCCAGCAAACCGCTTTCCACCAGCTTCTTGATGGGTTTCACGGTAGTGCCCATGCCGTAGAAGTTGGCATCAAAGCGGAACCAGGTGTTGAGCCTGAAAATACGGCCATGCTGCTGTACCGCTTCCACCAGGCGTTTACCTTCGCCAATGGTGGCCGTCATAGGTTTTTCACACCACACGTCTTTACCCGCGCGGGCCGCGTCTGCGGCAATAATGCCGTGCCAGTGCGGCGGCGTGGCCACGTGCACAATGTCAACTTCGGGCAACTGTATCAGCTCCCGGTAATCTGCAAAGGTCTTTACGCCTTTGCCCTGGTTGGGCAATACGTCCAGGGCTTTCTGGATGTGCGTTTTATCCACATCGCAGATGGCCACCACGCGGGTACCGGCATACCCGAAATGGCCGCGGCCCATACCGCCGGTGCCTACAACGGCTTTGGTGAGCTGATCGCTGGGGGCCAGGTAACCGCGCCCCAATACGTGGCGAGGCACAATGGTGAATGCAGCCAGCGCTCCCAGTGAGTTACGGACAAATGCCCGCCTGGAAGTTTGGTTTTCTTTCTTTGCCATGGTTTTATTTAAGTGTAAACGTGATAGTTCGCGGAACAAAATACAAATTAGATTTTTTGTTTAGTCATGGTTTCCTGAAATAAATTCCGTCCAAACCCTGTACAGGCCGTATTTTTTTCACATCGTTGCGCGCGTATGCCGGCTTTCGGGTGAGTCCGCGTTGGGAAATAGATATATATGCGGTAACTTTAATAAAATTTTTGTGTATGTACCGCACGTTTCCTCCTCCACCCGCTCTGGTGGCCCATGTGCGCATGTTCTGGGTATTCGAGCATGAAGTGTCCCTGGGGGAGCCGTACGTATACCGCTCTATGGCAGACGGCTGTGTGGAAATGGTATTTCACTATAAAGGCATGTTCACGGAGCCGGCGCGGCCGGGCGATGTTTACCACCCCGCGGTAGTGCATGCCCAAAGCAGCCATTACCGCCGCTTTCTGACACACGGCAGCTTCGGCATTTTCGGGGTGTACCTCTACCCCACCGCGCTGCCCCAATTGTTTGGCCTCCCTGCTACGGACTTCAGCAACCAGATGCCCGGCCTGGAAGCAGTACTGGGAACAGAAGGCCGCCTGCTGGAAGAACGTATCATGACCGCGCCGCACCACCACGCAAGGGTAAAAATACTGAGCGCTTTTTTAGAGGCCCGGTTGCGGAAAAGGGCACAACACCCCACCGCCGCGCACCTGGCACTACGGCATATTCTTCACCAGCAGGGGCAATTGAACGTAGAACAACTGGCCGCGGAAACCTGCCTCTCCAGGCGGCAGTTTGAACGGCGCTTCAAGGAATACTGCGGTTTTTCTCCCAAACTATACACCCGCATCATCCGCTTCCAGCATGCGCTGGCCGCTTACGGAGAAGGAAGGAGCCTTACAGAGATAGGGTATGCATGCGGGTATTACGACCAGTCTCACTTCATCCGCGAGTTCAGGGAGTTTTCAGGTTACCACCCCCGCCAGTATTTTGCAGGGCGGCCGGAGGGCATTGAGTACCGGGAGTAACATGTCGCATTTATCCAATTTCGCCCCGCCCTGCCCTCCTATCTTTGTACCGTACTCAAAACATCAGACAACATGGCAACAACAAAGAAACCCGAAGGCTTTCAGACAGTATGTCCTTACTTCCTGGTATCAGACGCCCTCCAGTTCATGGCATTCGTAAAAACGGTTTTTGACGCGGAAGAGGTACTGGTGCATAAAGACGATGACGGCCGCGTACTGCACGCAGAAGTACGGATCGATGACAGCGTTATTATGTTCGGCAACAGCACCGATGCTTTCCCACCGGAAACAGGGGCCGTTTTCATGTTCGTAAATGATACGGACGCCGTTTACAAAAAAGCGCTGGCTGCGGGCGCCACGTCCCGGCAGGAACCTGCAACCAAAGACTATGGCCGCGCTGCCGGCATCTTTGACCCATGGGGCAACAGCTGGTGGATCACGGCGGTATAGCCAAAACAAGGAACTGTTCTAAGGAAGGCGAAGCGGTGCAATTGACGGTTGCCGGATCAGCCTGCTTTAAAATGCTGTTCACCGGAGCCACCGTTGGCAAGGTAATAGTCCCACATGGTAACAAACACTTTTTCTTTCAGTATGGGCAGGTCTTCGTGCGTGAGGCCGGCGGTGGGCACCGGCGGCAGGAAGTGAAAGTCTATACGGTGCGGCAGGGCAGAGAATTTGCCGGGCAGCAGAATATCACGTGTATGGAAAAGCAGGGAAGGCATAATGGGCGTTTGCGTATCGATGGCCAAAATAAAGGCCCCGTCGTAAAAGCTCTTGAGCGGGTAACCGGTGCGGTTGCGGGTACCTTCCGGGAACAGCACCATGTGCATGCCCATTTCCAGCGCGTCCCGCATATGCTCAAAACTCTGCCGGCGGCTGGCATCGTTCTTCCGGTCTACCATAATGCCGCCAATCTTGTACATCATACCAAACAACGGGATCCTGGCCATCTCTGCTTTGGCCAGGGTCTTGTTCACACCGGGAACGCCGGGCGTAGTGACCGGTACGTCCATAAAAGAATTGTGGTTGCACACCACCACGTACACTTTCCCCTTTTCAAAATACTCCAGGCCTTTGCGGTACACAGGGCAAAAAATAAGGTTCATGTATACTTTCATCCATGCCCTACCTATGGTGAGAAACCCGCGGGTCTTATGCGGATCTGGCAAGAAGGAAACGATCCAGATGGGTACCAGCACGATCAGCAAAGTAGCTGCGAACAGTAATAGCCCGTATACGGCAAACACACGCCCTGCTATGTTTCTGAGCCAATTCATGTAAAAGGGATCAATCTGTAAATATCGTTTTTATAACTGCCAGTTCACCGGCTCTTTGCCCTGCTTTATCAGCAGCTCATTCGCTTTGGAAAAGTGCCGGCAACCGAAAAACCCTTTGTCTGCGCTGAAGGGCGAAGGATGCGCCGCTTTCAGGATGTAATGCCGGGTGCCGTCTATCAGCACCTGTTTGTCCTGCGCAAACTTTCCCCAGAGCATGAACACCACACCTTCTTTCCCGTCTGACACCTTGCGGATCACCGCATCAGTAAAACTCTCCCATCCTATTTTGCTGTGAGAGGCCGGTTCACCGTCACGCACGGTCAGCATGGCATTGAGCAGCAGCACGCCGCTTTCCGCCCAGGGCGTAAGGTCTCCCGTTTCCGGCATGGGAAGGCCAATGTCCTTATTCAGTTCCTTGTAGATATTAACGAGGGAGGGCGGCGGCTTTACGCCTTTCTGCACGCTGAAACAAAGGCCGTGTGCCTGCCCGGGGCCATGATAAGGGTCTTGCCCCAGGATCACCACTTTCACCCGGTCAAATGGCGTTTTGTCAAAAGCGTTAAATATCAGGCTTCCGGGCGGATAAATTGTTTTACCGAGGGCTTTTTCATGTTTCAGGAACATGGCGATCTGCTCAAAATAGGCTTTCTGAAATTCATCTTTCAACACTTCTTTCCAGCTACTTTCAATCTTTACGTCCATGGCTATAATTTTGAATCAGAGGAATATTTTGATTAATTAACGGGAAATTATATAAATTTGCACTCCCAATAAAAAAATTTTTATAGTGTACCGGACCGGTAGCTCAGCTGGATAGAGCAGCTGCCTTCTAAGCAGCAGGTCATTGGTTCGAATCCAATCCGGTTCACGCTGACGGGGCGATCTATTCAAAGATCGCCTTTTTTTATGCCTGCAAATGAAGTGGGTGCGCTGCATTTCCCCACACCGTCGGCAACAGCTATTTTGAATAAAGCGGAGAACGTTTCAGCAGGTATTCCAATGTGCTTTTGTAAGCGTCTTGCGTGTTCCAGAAAGACGTTCTGTCCTGCTCGTACACATTGGCGCCCTTGTCGTTATAAATAGCCAGGTTGAGCTTTGTCTGGTAGTTTTGCGTGGCGGTGCCGTAGGAAGAAGAGTTGTACCGCCGGTCTTTATTATTGTCATTTTTGGAAGAAGAGGAGCCTGTATTGGACTGATAGGTGGTTTGCGTGGTTTTGTTCATGGACACCATGCCGTCTACCACATATTCCACCCCCAGGATACCGCACAGGTCTTCCATGGTATACCCCTTGATGTTAGTTTTGGTGACCCCGGCTTTAATAAGCAAGGCATTGGTGGTACGGGGGTTGAGGATGGTGAATACGCCGGCATGTTTATTCATGTACGCAAAACATTCGTTCTGCACTTCTTCGCTTACAGCATCGTCTGACGGCTGCCCGTCCCGCACAAAAGTAAAAGGCAGAACAGCTACCTTGTTATGATGCTCTTCCAGGCCTGGGCCGCCCTGTGCCTGCTGGTTGCCCGCGGGCTCGGGCGGTTTGTTGAACACCTCGATACGGCCGCTGCCGAACGTGATCTTCATGATATCCGCTTTCTTGATATTGTATATCAGCGTTTCATTGGCGTACACAAAATCAACATCATTATCGCTGATCTTGACCACTTTCCCGGTGAGCTCTCCACCGTTCAGTTTAAGGACCACATCATGTTGGGGAACTGACTGGGCAAATGTGCAAAGGGTTACAACCAGCAGGGCTAAACAGGGCAGGATCTTTTTCATACAGTTTAGTTAAAGGTTATTACAAATATAACAAAATCGGCTTGCAATAACGCGGCGTGCGTTGTCCGTGCCCAACAGGCGCCCGGCGTTCCCCGCCGGTTATGGCAGCACCCGCAGGCGGCCCGCCCGGACATCTAATTGTATGGCTTATTCACTAAATTAGTGCCTTATGAACCAGGACCCACAAGAAGACGCGATCAGTGCAGGCCATCTCGTTTATCATAAAATAGGCGGGCTGATACGCCGTTACCGGAAAGAAAAAGGCCTGAAGCTGCTGGACCTTTCAGGTGTTACCGGTATCAAATCCGCCATGCTGTCCAAAATAGAGAACGGCCGGATGCTGCCTACCATCCCGACACTTTTTACCATTATCAGGAAACTGGGCATCAGGCCCGACACCTTTTTTTCAGAGCTGAGCGCGGAAAGCAGTTTCCCCGGTTACCTGCTGCTGCGGGCCAACAGTTATTCCAGCTACGAAAAAGAAGAAGGGGCTACCGGTTTCGAATACCAGTCTATCCTGGAGAACAATTTTGCCGGCGGGGCTTTCCAGATCTCCCTCCTCACCCTGCGCCCCGGCTCGCAACGGCAGGCCGTTACCACTGCCGCCTATGAATTTGTATACGTGCTGAACGGTGACCTGCAATACCAGCTGGAAGACAAGATCTTTGACCTGCAGGAAGGCGATTCCCTGTTTTTTGACGGCAATATTGCCCATGTGCCCATCAATCACCTGAACGGTACCATCCGCCTGCTGGTGATGTATTTCTTTGGTGAATTAAGCACCTGATAATTTACTTACCGGAAATTTATTTTCCTTTCAAGAAATATTAATTACCTTGACAGGCAAAAAGACCATGATCTTTTCCAGGCCTACCCAACTCTTATTGATCGTATTGCTGCTGGCCTGCCGCCAGGCAACCGCCCAGTCCGCGCCGGAACACGTTATCCTGATCGGGTCAGACGGATTTGGCGCATATGCCTTCCAGCAGGCCCGGGTACCTCACCTCCGGGCCATGATGCAGCAAGGTTCCTGGACGCTGCATGCCAGAACGGTACTTCCCTCTTCCAGCGCTCCCAACTGGGCCTCCATGGTGATGGGCGCCGGGCCGGAACTGCATGGCTATACCACCTGGGGCAGCAAAAAGCCAGACCTGCCGGCACGCGTGCTGGATGAATACGGCATGTTCCCCACCATATACTCCCTACTGCGGCAAGCAAAACCGCAAAGCGAGATAGGCGTGATCTACGAATGGGAAGGCATCGGCTACCTTTTCCCGAAAGCCGCCGTTAACAAAGACCTGAACTGTGATGGCGATGTAGCCACAGCTGCCGCCGCCTGTGCGTACATCAAATCAAAAAAACCGGCGTTCCTGTTCGTACACCTGCATGATGTAGACAGCGTAGGCCACAAAGTAGGCCACGGCACGCCGGAATACTATGCCGCAGTAGAACGTACAGATACGCATATAGGAGAAATCCTGCAGGCCGTGGAAGATGCCGGCATAGCGCAAAACACGGTAGTGATCTTCACGGCAGACCATGGCGGCATCAACAAAGGCCACGGGTCTATATCCATGAACGAAATGGAAATTCCCTGGATCGTGAAAGGCCCCGGTATTTTGCAAAACCATGAAGTGAAAAATAGTGTGATGACCTTTGACACCGCCGCCACCATAGCCCGCCTGTTTGGGTTAACACCGCCGCAGGTATGGATCGGCAGAGCGGTGATGGAGATATTTAAATAGGGGAACGCGGCCTCACCCCACCTCCTTCAGCTCAATATAGAACGTAGTGCCCTTGCCTTCTTCTGTTTCAAACCAGATCTTGCCGTTGTGCGCTTCAATGATCTGTTTGGAAATGCTGAGGCCGAAGCCGAAAGATTCTTCTCCCCGCGTGCCTTTTCTTTTCGCTTCTCTCGTTTGGCTGAAGAGTTTGCTTTGCAGGCCTTCGGGAATACCGATGCCGTAGTCTCTCACAGCTATCAGGGCCGCGCCGTTCTCCCGTTTCAGCGCTACTTCTATGCTGGCGCCGTCGGGGCTGAACTTGATGGCGTTGTTGATCAGGTTGCTGAACACCCGCCAGATCTTCTCCCGGCAAGCCAGCACTTTCACCGGCTCGGCTTCCAGCCGGATCTCCTGTTGTTTTTCTATGGCCTTTATCTGCAGCAGGTCTACACAATACTGCAGGGCAACATGTACTTCCACCAGTTCCTTTTCCATATTTGCCAGCGAAGTATCCAGCACCAGCAGGTCTGATATGAGGTTCAGGGCGCTGGCGCTGGAGGTTTTGATCAGGTCTACCATTTGCCGGTTCCTGGGTTCCTGCGCAGGGTCCATCAATAACAATTCTGACAAGGTATGAATGGCGCCCACGGGGTTGCGCAGGTCATGGGCCACTATCTTCATCATGCGGTAATGCCCCAGCTGGCTTTGTTCAAGCGCTGAAAGGCTTTTGCGGATGTTCTCATGCTGGGCGGTGATCTGCTGGTTCAATTGTTGCAGCGCGGCTACATGGCGGCGTGATTTCCGCCAGTTTTGCCAGATCATCCATGCAACGGACATGATAGTGAGGCAAAGGAAAATGAGGATGAACAGGTAGGCCATCTGCAATTCACTGTTCTTTTGCAGCATCTCCAGCCGGTGCTCTCCCGCCATGCGCACAAATTCTTTATTGATGTCCGCCACGGCGGGTTTGGCCGCGGTGGCCTGCAGGGAGTCGTTGAGATGCACATAGTCCTTGAGGGCGGCGTATCCCCTGGCCTGCTCGCCGGTCTTTTCATAATACTGCCATTGCAGCAGCAACCATTGCTGCCTGGTCCCGGCGGTGGGCAGGACGTTCAGCGAGGCCTTCATTTCTTCGAGCACGGCTTTTGCCTGGGCTGGGTGGTTGCCGGCCAGGTAGAGCGCAATGAGCTTGGCCATGGTCAGCTGGGCGTCCCTCTTTTCATCTTTTCCCCTGCTATTGATATCTATGCTTTGCCGGTACAACGTTTCCGCGCCCAGCGTATCTCCCGTGCGCAGCAGCACATTGCCCTTGTTGCCATACACTACGGCAATGGCCGCCTGGATGCCGTTGTTGTATACGGGATCATGCAGGAACTTGGCGCCTTTGCGTGCTATGAACCGAAGCGTGCTGTCATAAAAAACAAGCGCCTTGCCATCGTTCCCCGCTTTATCATAACTGAGCGCCGCATTGTCAAGCATCCCCTGCCGTGTGTAGAAGGTATTGAAGGCGGTGGTATCGCAACGCCTGAGATGGCGGAACGCTTCCAGGAAATAAGGCGCGGCCTCCCCGTATTTTTCCTGGCGGTAATATACCAGTGCCAGCCGGCTGGCATACTCGTGGTACTGGCAGGTATCTTTTGTACGGAGCAACGCCTCCCGCCCGCGGTAGAAATACACGTACGCATCATCATATTTTTTCAGCTCGCGCAGCACGTCTCCCTTATAAAAAAGCGCCCGGGCATAATACAGCGGGTACGCTTCCCGGAGCGGCCGTTCGTTAAAAATATACAGTGCGCTGTCTGCATAGGCCATGGCGAGGGGAAAATCGTAGGTTTTGGTCGCATGGTACGAGTGCATGCGGGCATATTTGTTGTACAGGTCAATTTTCCCGGGTGCGGGAAATGCCGCATATGCCTGTTCCAGGTAGGCATATGACGCTGCCGCATCGAAATTTCCGATACTGTCAGCTATGGAGAAAACCTTGTTGAAATATGCAGGATGTTCATATTGTTCCTGCACGGAGGGTACACAGGCGGATGCAAATATTACTATCAGCAGCATGATCCGCCCTGTTACCGGGTGTCGGGTCTGAGACAAAGAACATTCATTCATTCCTCCAGGATATGGGAACCTTTATAAAATAAATATAAGCATTTTCTTTATCCAAAAATGCAGGGTAACTTACCACAGCCGCAATAGTGGAGAATGTTCTATATTTAGCAGCGATAGTTCGTTATGCAAAAAGCCATATCCATATCCACGTACGGAATAGTGGTCTCAATTGCCCTTACCTTGTTTGCAGGCTGCCAACCGGCTCCCCGGCCGGCCTACAAGCCACGGGTACACATTGGCAAAGAGAACGGCAAATATGTGCTGTACCGTAACAACACGCCTTTCATCATCAAAGGGGCCGCCGGCTTCACCCATCTCGGGGAACTACGGCAGGCGGGCGGCAACACCATCCGCGTATGGGACACCCTGCACCTTGGCCGCATCCTGGACGAAGCGCAGGCCCACAACATAGCGGTGATAGCCGGTTTCCCCATGCCCGCCAGCGGCTTTCTTTCCTACTACGAAGACACGGCACAGACCGCGGCGCAATACGCGGCTTTCCGCGCCGTGGTAGACCGCTACAAATCACATCCCGCATTGCTCATGTGGTGCCTGGGCAATGAACTGGGCTTTCCGTACCGGCCTATGTTCAAACCCTTTTACAAGGCGTACAACCGCCTGGTGAACATGATACGCACGGAAGATCCTGATCACCCGGTGACCACGGCCATCATCAACATAGACAAAAAAAGCATCTACAACCTGCGCTGGAAAGTAAAAGGCCTTGACCTGCTGTCTGTCAACATCTTCAACCAGCTGCGCAGTGTTGAACAAGACCTCGGCAAAGTTGCGTGGGCGTGGAACGGCCCCTTCCTCATTGCGGAATGGGGCCCGGCCGGCCCATGGGAATCCGAGCACACGGCCTGGGGCTCTCCCATAGAGAACACCAGCACCCGGAAGGCAGCGCAGTACCGGGAGCTGTATGAAACGCACATGCCGGTGAACAACCCGCGCTTTTTGGGCGCCTGCGTATTTTACTGGGGCAGCAAGCAAGAGGTAACGCATACCTGGTTCAGCACCTTCAGCAACACCGGCGCCCTGTCACAAACGGTACACACACTGCAATACCTGTGGACGGGCCATTGGCCCGAACAACAGGCGCCGGCGCTCAAATACATGCTGGTCAACGGCAAGGGCGCGAGAGACAACATCCTGCTCAAACCCGGCGCCGTGCAAACCGCGGAAGTGCTGTTTGAAACGCCGCCCGCAGATTCCCTGCACATACATTGGGAAATACTGCCGGAAGACTGGTACATGAAAGACAAGTACACGCCCAATACACGCAAACCCGCACCCCTGGAAGGGCTGCTGGTTGCTGACAGCGGGTATGTCACCACGTTCAGGGCGCCCGTAAAAGAAGGCCCTTACCGGGTATTTGTGACCGTATTTGATAACAAGGGGCAATATGCTTCCGCCAATACACCTTTTTACGTAGTAGGCCCATGATCAGAACACTGGCGCCGGTTGCTCCGCCCTCGCGGATGGAACTGTTCACTTTACGGTTGATGATTTTGCTCGGCGCCTGCGCCATGGGCTACATGCTGCTGTGCCTGTACCGGCACTCGCAGGTAGGCTATGCGCCGTTCTACTGGGTGCTGATGGCGGGCATTACTTTCAACTGCCTGCGGATACTGCATGAATGGTACCATTATTTCTCCATCTCCATCCCCGCCGCTCCCCCGCCGCAGCAGGCCTTTACGGTAGATATTTTTACCACCTTCTGCGCCGGAGAGCCTTATGCCATGGTGGTGGACACGCTTACCGCCATCCAGGCCATCCGCTACCCGCACACCACCTATCTCTGCGATGAGGCCAATGACCCATACCTGGTGGAGGTGTGCCGGCAACTGGGCGTTATACATGTAACCCGTACCAATAAAATAAACGCCAAGGCGGGCAACATCAACAACGCCCTGCAATACGCCACCGGCGAGCTTTGCGTGGTGCTGGACCCAGACCATGTGCCCGCGCCTGATCTCCTCGATCACATCGTACATCATTTCAATAACCCGGAAGTAGGCTTTGTGCAGGTGGTACAGGCCTACAGCAACATGGGAGACAGCCTGGTGGCCAAAGGCGCCGCGCAGCAGACCTTCCAGTTCTATGGCCCTATTATGGCTACCATGAACAGCTACGGCACCGTATTGGCCATTGGCGCCAACTGCACCTTCCGCAGGGCGGCGCTTGACTCCATAGGCGGCCACGCGGCCGGCCTTGCGGAAGACATGCATACCGCTATGCAGCTACACGCCAGGCAATGGCAGTCTGTGTACGTCCCAGCCGTTCTGACCCGCGGGCTGGTGCCTTCCACCCTCTCCGCCTATTATGCCCAGCAGCTGAAATGGTCCCGCGGCGTATTTGAATTGCTGGTGACCGCTTACCCGAAGCTGTTCAGCCGTTTCACCTGGCGGCAACGGCTGCACTACGGCACCATTCCCTTTCATTATTTTTCAGGCGTGGTGTTTTTCATCAACTTCCTCATCCCCATATTGTCCCTTGTAACCGGCCTCATCCCTTTCCGCGTGGACATGGTAGACTTTGCGCTGCTGGGCCTGCCCGTTATTGCCTCCATTATACTGGTGAGGCATTTTGTACAGCGGTGGGTGATGGAAGAAACGGAGCGGGGCTTTCACGTGGTAGGCGGCCTGTTGTTCATCGGCACCTGGTGGGTGCATATACTCGGGCTGGTATACACGCTGATGCGCAGGAAGGTACCGTACATCCCCACGCCCAAAGATGATACCGGGCCGGACAACTGGCGGCTCAACATTCCCAATATCATCGTGTTGCTGGCCTCCGCGGGCGCTATCATTTACGGGCTTTCTTACGATCTGAACCCTTACTCGCTGGTAATGGCAGGCATTGCAGGCATCAACTGCCTCATCATGATCTTCAATATCATTGCCAGCCTGCGGCCGCAGCGCCTGCAGGCGCGCTTCAGCTGGGCAAGGGCCGCGCTCGTATATCCGTTGCTGTTAAAAAAACAGTTCTGGCTGTTCAGGCACCTGCGCCTGTACGTGGTGTTCCGCAAGCTGGGGCTGCCTTTATTGCTGGCGGCCGTGTGCATTACGCTTTACTTGATGAGCATGAGTGAAGAACCATCCATCGCCGCTACCGGTCGGGTGGCGCACAAACAAAACGTATTGTATACCGGCATTTACGAACCTGGCACCTCCAACGGGCTAACGGACATGCATACTGTACGCCGGTACCAGCAGCAATACCAGGCCCGTTTCAACATCATTTCCCTGTACGTTCCCTGGGGCGAAGCGCCGCAGTGTTACGTACCTGACCCGCTGGTACAGGCCATTTACCGCAACGGCTCGCTGCCCATGATCACCTGGGAGCCCTGGGCCGCGCTGTTCCGCGATGCCAATAGCGAAGAGAAAATGCTGGCTCGCATCAGCACGGGCGTGTATGACAGTTACCTGCAAACATTTGCACAACAGGTTAAAGCCCTCAACCGCCCGGTATACCTGCGCTTTGCGCACGAAGCAGACAACCCGGCCTACCCCTGGTCTCCGGCTGGCAACAATACCCCGGAAGAATTTAAAGCCGCCTGGCAATATGTACACCGCTTTTTTGCGCAGCGCCATGTACACAATGCCATCTGGGTATGGAACCCCTGGCGCCCCCAGGCCGCGGCCGCCTATTTTCCCGGCAAGGCGTATGTAGACTGGATAGGCGTTACCTGCCTCAACTATGGCCCGCAGTACGCAGACGCCCGCTCCCGCTCTTTTGCGGAGCTGTACGCGCCTTTTCACCGGCTGCCGGTTTTCAGGGCGGGTATACCGGTGATGGTGGCTGAAATGGGCTCGCTGGCCGCAGCCGGCGGCCAGGCAGTGTGGATGTCAGATGCTTTCAGCGCCATGCGTAACAGGTTCCCTGAAATTCATGCGGCCATCCTGTTCAACAGTGACCGGGACAAAAACCTCCCCCGCCCCGCACCCGGCCAGGTGCTTAACTGGCAACTGCAGCAACCGGCGCAATGTTTTGCCGCCCTGCAAAAAGACCCACGCATCAGGCCGCTGCCCGCATCGCAATTGGCCCCGCTCATAGCAACAGACACCAGCCACCGCACCACTGCAAGACTAACGTTGCCAGATACCATACGCGGCGTCAACTACCGCAAGGGAGACAACTGGTTCAGGAACCTGCACTCCCTCACCCGGCGGGAAGTAAGCACAGACATCAGGGCCATGAAAACGCTGGGCGTCAATACCATCAAGCGGTACGGCCCGGGCGTATATGACAGGAACATACTGGCCGTTGCCACGGAAGAAGGGATAGACGTTCACTATGGCTTCTGGGTACCTGACATTACGGACATGTATGAACAGGCCGGCACACTGGCCCGGCTGGAGCAGTCCATCATCAGCACTGTTGAGCGCCTGCGGCACAACTCATGCATAAAAGCCTGGAACATTGGCAACAACGCCTGGCTGCAGCTGAACAGGCAGTATGACAAACCCGCCCTGCTTTACCAGCAAAAACAGTGGACGGACTGGCTGAAGCAATTGACCCGCCGCATCAAAGCGGCAGATCCCGGCCGGCCGCTCACGCTGGATGTTCAGCTGGAAAGCGGGGTGGGCAGTACGCTGGCGTTCTTTAAACAGGAGCTGCCCGCCGTAGATGCCTTTGGCCTGGTAACCGCTGCAGACACCGCCGGCCTTCAAGACCCCGGCATATGGGCTACGCCCGCCTTCATCAGCCAGATGCCCGTACAGGCATACACGAAGTTACCACCCGGCCGGCGCCCTGCGTTCATCACCGCCTGGCAAGACCTGCATACGCGTGACTTTGTGACCTTTGACGGGCTTACAGACCGCCGGGGCCGCTACAAACCGGGCTTCTACCAGCTTGGCCGTTACTGGCAGGCCCCTTTGCCCGCGCCGCAACTGCCCCGCATCCACATCCTGAGGCCGGCCCAACCAACCTACCCCGGCGCGCAGCTGACCTACCATGCCCTGCTTTCACAAAACGGGGAATGGGCGCTGGCAGACAGTGTGGCTTCGGCCCCTGAATTTGAATGGTACCTGTTAAAAACAGACGCGTATGGGAATGCAGTGTTCCTGAAAGAATTGGGGAAAGGCCCTTCCATTACACTGACCATTCCTGACAACCAGGCGTATTACCGGTTGTACGTGGAAGCGGTGAAAGGGGATGATGTTGCCACGGCAAGGAGCACGCTCAATACGCCGCTGGCGGAATAGGGTTACCGGCTCATATCTTCATCCGCCGCACCTGCGCAATTTTTAGCAGCGTGGACAGCATCTCCCGCGGAAAGAACGGTTTATTCAGGATATCGAATATCCCTTTCTTCGCAAACTTCCGCCTCACCTCCGGCATAATGTCTGCCGTGAAAATAACGATGTGTATCTCGGGGTATTCCTGCCGGACAATTTCCGCCAGCGCGTACCCGTCCATTTCCGGCATGTGCAGGTCTATAAAAGCTACATCGTAGAGGCTGCCTTTTTCTTTCAGCAGCTCCAGGGCGCTTTGCCCGTCTGCCGCACAGTCTGGCTCAATGCCGAAATACTCCAGCTGCCGCCGGGCTACCATTACATTGATGGGGTTGTCTTCCACGAACAGCAGCTGCATGTTCCTGAATTTGTTGGCATAGGCGGAAATTTCGGAAACCTGCGTATGCGGGGTGAGCTTGTCTTTTTTGGCGGGCAGGTCAAACACCAGGTCGAAATAAAACTCGCTGCCCTCTCCCGGTTCGCTTTCCAGGGAAATGTGGCTGTTATGGAGGGCTATCAGTTTTTGCGTGATGGTGAGACCGAGGCCTGTGCCGGATTGTTTGCGCATTTCATTTTGCTGCACCTGCCGGAAGCTCTCGAACACCAGGTTATGTTGCTCCGGCGGAATGCCGATGCCGGTGTCTTTCACGGAAAAATGCAGCGTTATTTTTCCCGCCTTTTGCTCCACCACCGCCACAGACAGGTGGACCGTTCCCTGCTCCGTGTATTTGATGGCATTGCTCACCAGGTTGTTCAATATCTGGCTCAGGCGCACCACGTCTGCCATCACTTTTTTAGGAATGGCCTTGTCTACCGTGGTTTGCAGCGCAATGCCCTTTGCTTCCGCCAGTGAGGCGAACTGGTTGCGGATGTTCCGTACCAGGTCATGCAGGTTGACGGCGGAGGGGCTTAGCTCAAACTGCTGGCGTTCTATCTTGTTGAGGTCCAGTATGTCGTTGATAAGCTGCAGCAGGTGGTCTGCGGAAAACAGCAGGTTGCTGATGTATTCTTCCTGCTCCTGCGTGTAGTTGAGCTTGAGCAGGTTGGTAATGCCGATGATGCCGTTGAGCGGCGTTCTGATCTCGTGGCTCATGATAGACAGGAAATCAGACTTGGCCTTTGCCGCGTCTTCCGCCATTTCCTTGGCGCTGATCAGTTCCAGTTCGTCTTTTTTCTTTTGGGTGATGTCCATCAGTGCGCCCCTGATCATGACCACGCGGCCGTCTTTCACAACAGGGGTGCCGATCACGCGCACCCATTTGGGGGTGTTTTTGCGGGTGGTGATCCGCAGCTCTATATCGTAAGGTTTCTGTTCCAGTATCACGTCTTCTACCTGCCTGACCATTACAGGCCGGTCTGCTTCGTCAAAGAAGAGGATGCTGCTGTCAAAGTCAGGCACAAAATCTTCTTCCATTTCGTATATCACGTAGGTATGCCGCGTCCAGAATACCTGGCCGGTTTCCAGGTTGTATTCCCAGCCGCCGGTGTTGCTGAGCAGCTGGCTGACGTCCAGCAGCTGGTTGCTCAGCTCCAGGCTGTTCTTGGTCTCTTCCAGCCGCAGTTCCGCCAGCTTCCTGGCGGTAATGTCCTGTATGCTGATCACCATCACCGTATGGGCCGGGTCGGGCATCATGTACACCGGTTTGATGCTGGCCCTGAACCACTGGTCTATGTCTTCATAAAAATGTTTGTATTCCACCTCATGCGCCATACCCGTTTGCAGCACGGCGTTGATGGCCTCTACAAAAATAGCGGCCTGCGGGCCGAACACTTCCTGTACCGTTTTGCCCAGAAATTCCTCGCGGGGCATGAAGAGCTTGCTGTCATCATGTATCCATACATTCCTGAACACCTGGAGGCCATTGATCTCGAAGGTGATATCTTCCAGCGAAACAAGCAGGGCGTGCAGGTGGGCCGTTAGCTCCGCCTGGCGGCTCTCCGCTTCTTTTTCCGGGGTAACGTCCTGCACATAGCCCACCAGGCAACCGGCGCCGCCTGCCTGGCCGGCAACGGTCCGTACATGGGCCTTGAAGTAACGCAATCCGCGAACGGGGTGTTGCATGCGGTAAGCATAGATATACGGCGTTTCGGGGGTTTTCATGGCCGCTTGCAGGCCATTTTTCATACCGGGGATGTCTTCCTGCAGGATGTACTTCATCCAGCCCCTTCCCATAGACTCGTCAAACCCGATCCCCGATATCTTCTGCCACTCATCGTTCACAAAAAAACAGTTCCCCTCCATATCCGACATAAAAGCGCCAATAGGCGCAAGCTGCAAGGCCTTCTGAATGTAGCTCTCTTCCGCGCCCTGTAAGTAAGTGTTCATCGGTCAGGTTTAAAGATCAGACATAGACAGGTGATCCACACAATATTAACAATTTATTCAAAATCAACGGCTGTTTCCTACATTTATGCCTATGAACCTGATCGGTAACATCATCTGGCTGATATTCGGCGGCTTTTATTCTTTTGTAGGATATATGGTAGGCGGTTTCTGCCTTTGCCTCACCATTATCGGCATTCCCTTCGGCCTGCAGCTTTTCAAGATAGGCATTCTCACCCTCTGGCCTTTTGGCACCAGGGTGCGGGAAATACCCGGGGGCACCGGTTGCCTGGCCACTATCATGAACATTCTCTGGATCTTGTTCGGCGGCATCTGGGTAGCGCTGGGGCACCTGCTGTTCGGCTTTTTGCTGGCCATCACCATCATCGGCATTCCTTTTGCGCGGCAGCATTTCAAGCTGCTGTCCCTCACTTTTACACCGTTCGGCAAGGAGCTGTACCGGGCGTGACCGCTAGGCGTCCGTTTCCCCGCGCTGCAGTTTCTTCATGTACAGCGTAAGCAGCCGCAGCACCGGCGCAATGAAATACCGCGCAAACATGCTTGTGCTGTCAATGGCGTACAGGTTCTCGAAAATGGACGTGGTCTCAATGTAGATGAGCAATATCAGCAACCCGTCATTCATGTACTGCACTACGGGGTGCTCCTGCCGGAACGTGTTCATCAGTATGACAGACACCAGTATGGCGCCGATGTACTGGGTGAACTTGCGGGCGGTTTTGCGGTAGCCGGAAGAAGTACGGGCGGTATGGTGCATGAGGGCTTTGACGATGCCCGTGAACAGGTCCAGCATCATGGCAATAAATACCCATATCAGCAAGTTGAAGCTGGGGTGGAACACAATGGAAAAATCTCCGGTGAATAAAGTTTTCATAACAGTCTTTTTTTCATTTACACAATCGAAGTTCAAAAGTAGGCGGCCACTACCCTGCTCAATCTGCGTATTGAAAAAATATGCACTGTGGATAAAGATTTTCTTGTACGCAGGTTAGCTGCGCGTGCGGGCGGTATGGGATGGCGTATAGCGGCCGCCTGCTAGAAGTCGAAGAACTGCCGCGTTCGGTTCACCCGCAGGTCCCGCAGAATGCCGGCCTTGGGGTTGATGGTGATGCTGAACTGGCGGTAGCTGCCAAAGGGTACCAGGTTGATGCTCATTTGCCAGCAGTGCAGATCGCGCGAAATGGTGAGGTTGGTGTAGGAGATCTGCATCAGCCGGAAATCGAAACCGCTCGTCATGATAATTTTCCACTTGGGCGTAAGACTGAAATCTCCGCTGAAGCCGAGGTACTGGTTGAAGATGGTGGTATCCCGCAGGCGGTCTGCCGTGCGGCCGCGGGTATAGTTGAGGCTGTAAGAAAGGTCCAGCCGCCAGGGAATGTCAAAGTCCACATAATCTCCCGGGTTGGCGCGCATCATCTGCGCCTGCCGCTGCTGCTCCTGCAGCATGGCGTCTGGCGTTTGCTCCTCTTCCGCCAGCTCGTTTTTCAGTTTCTCTTTCTCCTTGCTTTTTTTGTCCTGGCTCTGGAAAGACGTGCTCAGGGCAATATTGGCATTGGTGAGGCGGCCGATGCTGAATTTTTCCCCGTTCCAGACGTATTTATCTATGCGGTAACCGTACTTGTCTACCTGGTAGGGGTCTAGCGTACCGCCAAAAGAGAGGTTCACTTTATCGAACAGGTTGGTGCGGGCATTGAGGGAGAACGGCGCCAGGTTAAAGGAATCCGCCACCAGGTTATAGCTGCTGGTAATGCCGAAACCGTCCAGTATCTTGATCTTTTTGAAACCGGAGGTGTCTTTGTCTGACCGCACTTTCATTTCCAGGTTATTGTCTATCCCGAAAGTGATACCGGCAAAGGTTTGGGCGGCGGAGGGGCCGAAGGGCGCGCCGTCGTAGTACGAAAAGCGTGACATGCGGCCCAGCGTATCACTCTGTACCATATAATAGTCCTTGCTGGCCAGGTCAGGAGAATAGCTGATGCCGACGTTGGGCCGCATCACGTGGCGCACCGCGGATACCTTCGAATTTTTGTTCTTGAAGGTGTACATGCCGTAAATGGCCGTAGCCAGGGAGGCGCCCGTGCTCATGGCGCTGCTGCGGTAAAAGCCGTTATTATAGGTAGTATCGTAGTTCAGGTTCTTGGGGTCCCAGGTCAGCACCTGCTGGCGGATGTACCATTTCTCCGTATAGTTGATGCTGGGGGACAGCGTCAGGTTCCGCATAACGGGGATGGACAGGGTGATGGGTATCTGGTGCTGCACGCCGGCCTGCAGGTTGTCAAACATGGCCGGGGTACCGAAGGTGCTGTCTACGAAACTGACATTGTTCCGCAGCAGGCCGTTGTAGCTGAGGCCTATTTTTTCGTACCATTTGGGACTGCCCACCATTTCTTTTTTCTGAAAGGGGTACAGGGTGTTGACGTTGAAAGACGCGTCCGGAAAGTTGATGTTCATTTTCCGGGTGGAGTTGTTCTGGTTATGCCCTGCCGCCAGGGTCAGGTTATACGGCTTGCCCACCCAGCTTTTGGAATAGTTGATGGAAGAGCTCATATTATTATTGAGCCTGGTGGCGGCGTCCGTTACGTTGTACTGGTTGTAGGAGGTGGTACCGAAGTTGACGCTGGCGCTGAAGTTGGTACCGGGGCGGGCCTTGCCGTCCATACTATGGCTCCAGGACACGCGGAAGTCTTTGGAAGTGGTGAACTCCTCCTTGATCTGCGGGTCGCCGCCAAATTTGCTGTTGGAGAACGCAATGTTCATGCCCCCGTTATACTTGTACCGCTTCCGGTAGGTGGGGCTCAGGGTAAGCCCCCAACTGCCGTAGGAGTATACGTCCCCCCTCACCGTCAGGTCCAGGTACTCCCCCAGCCCAAAGTAATAACCGCCGTTTTCCAGGCCTATGCCCTTCTGCTGGTTCACCACGTATTGCGGGGGCAGCAGGCCGGTGCGCTGGCCATGGCTGATGGGGAAAATGGCGAAGGGAATGAACAGCGGTGTGGGAATGCCCTCAATTTCCAGGTTGGCCGGGCCGGAAACGATCAGCTTGTCAGGTATCACCTTGATCTTGCGGGCCCTGAAGGCAAAGTGCGGCGTATCCAGGTTACAGGTGGTATAGCCGTTGCGGAAGCCGAAAACCGTGTTATCCGGCTGTTTTTTCACTTTGCGGCTGTTCACGTATCCCTCCCCGTACTGGGCGCGGGTCTGGTAGATCATGGCCTTCCCGGAGTTGAAATTGTACTGTACCGAGTCCATTTCGGAGCTGGTGCTGCCGTCATTCAGCACGGCCTTTTCAAACGGCTTGCCGGCGGTATCCACCCCCATGCGGGAGGTGAGGATGCCGGTGGCCTGGTTGAAATCCATGGTACTGCCGGTCAGCTGCGTCTGTTCATATTTTACGTCTGCCTTGTTATACAGGTGGAACTCTTTCTTTTTGACGAACATCACAATAGAGTCCTGCGCCTTATAATATACAGGCGCGCTGAGGCTGTCTCTGGATATGCGGATGGGTTTTATGGTGGTATCTGCCTGCGGGCGGCCGGCAGCATCTGTTGGCAGGAGGCCGGTGGAGTCTGCCCGGCGCTGCAGGCTGTCAGGCAGGGTAATGGTATCTACGGCTTTGACCGGAATGCTGTCTTTTCCCCTTTTAAAGGCCGGACGGCCGGTATCCGGCCGCGGAACGGGCACCGTATCTGTGAAAATTTTGTTAAAGTGAAACCCCGGAAATACGGATGCATGCGCTATTTCGTCTTTTAACAGGGCGGCTGCCGAGAATAAAAGAAGAATCAAAGGCAGGAACAGCCGCCTTAAAAAGTTTTTATAATTATTTTTGCAGTGAGGGTCCATGTGTTAAGCGGGCACAAACCTACATGATTTTATACAATTTATTACACAGAAAGCTAATGCTTTGTGCCTGTAATTAAGTGTAGATCTGTAGCGTTCAATTAATACAGACCCTCCCGGATCGGACACAACCCATTTAAAATTAAACGTTGACATGCGCTGGAAAAGAGTTTTATTTTCTGGACTCGGTATAGGATTACTCTATACTTTGTTCGTATATGCAAAAACTACACCGGATTTCCCTGTACAAGACAAGCCTATACGTACTATTGTAATTGATGCAGGCCACGGGGGGAGTGACCCCGGGGCGAGGGGTAAATATTCCGTTGAAAAAGACATAGCCCTGGCCGTTGCCCTGAAGCTGGGCAAAATAGTGGAAGACGCCATGCCCGATGTGAAAGTGGTATATACCCGTAAAACAGACCGTTTTGACGATGTAAGGCGCAAGGCGGCCATTGCCAATGAGGCGCAGGGAGACCTGTTCATTTCCATACACTGTAATTCCGCCGCTCCCCTTTCCCGCGTGGTGGGCCATAAAACCAGAACCTACCGGAACTCCAAAGGCAAGAAGTACACCAAGCGCGTGCCCGTTTACCAAAAGATACCCAACCCGGCCAAAGGTACGGAAACGTACGTATGGGCCACCACCAAGAACAACGCCAAGGCCGAGGCCCTGCGCAACAGCTCCGTGATCGTTTTTGACGCCAACTCCGAAGAAACGCAGCAGCTCATGAACGCCACAGACCCGGAAACGCTCATTATGCTCAACACCCTCAAGAACGTGTACTTTGACCAGAGCCTGCGCCTTTCCGGCCTGGTGGAAGACGAGTTCACCAAAGTGGGCCGCATCAGCCGCGGCGCCCGCCAGCGCAACGAAAAGGGCATCCTGGTGCTGCACGCTACCGCCATGCCCAGCGTACTGGTGGAGCTGGGCTTTATCAGCAACCCGGAAGAGGAAGATTTCCTGAACTCCAAAAACGGGCAGGATGAAATGGCCCAGTGTATCTACCGCGCCGTGAAAAGGTATAAAGACCAGCTGGAAAGAGTATACAACAACGCCGAGGCCGTACGCCGCGCGGCGCATGAACAGGCCGCAACGGCGCAAGCCCAGGCCCCTGCCCCGCAGCCCGTACAGCATATACCCGCCACCGTTAGTGCCCAGACCGAACTGCCGGCATCCGGCCCGCAGACGGCGGCAGACAATACCCACTACAAGGTGCAGCTGATGACCACAGAAAAAGTGTACGCCCGCGGCTCCTCCCTGTTCAGCAAGCTCAATGGCACCATTGAGCGGGAAGACGTGAAACAGGGGTCCCAGAAACTGCACAAGTACATCTGGGGCAATTTCCGCACTGAGGCAGAAGCGCACGCCGCCGTGTACAAAGCGCGCCAGCATGGTTTTAAGGACGCCTTTGTGGTCACCTACCAGAACGGGGAACGGGTAGATTAACCCGTTTTCCGGCCCGCCTTTTGCATGATTTATGTTTTCCTACAACTGCGCACCGTTGTTTTAACTATTTTTGCACGGACATTAACTTAACTCGATGAAGATATCCAACGAATCGAAAATAGGCATTCTATCCGCGGTCGCCATTGTGTTGCTGATATTGGGATTCAATATCCTGAAAGGCAGGAGCCTCTTTTCCAGTAAAAAAACGATATACGCCGTATACGGGCAGGTGAACGGGCTGGCGCCGTCTAACGCCGTTATGGTGAACGGGTTGACCGTAGGCAATGTTTTAAGCCTTGAAGTGATGGACAAGCAGGCAGGCCGCATCCTGGTAACCCTGCAGATCAATAAAGACATTGAGATCCCCAAAAACTCCGTGGCCCGCATCAGCTCAGACCTGCTGGGCACCCGCAAGGTGGAGATAGACTTCGGCAACACCACGGAAGTGCTGAAAAATAAAGATACCATCTACGCAGCGGTAGACAATTCCATCACAGACGCCCTGAAGGAACAGTTAAGCCCCCTGGTCAAAAAACTGGAGGTTACGCTGGGCGCGGTAGATACCCTGCTCATTACCGTCAACTCCGTGTTCGACACCACTACCAAAAACAACCTGCGCACGGCCGTGGCCGGCCTCAACGGTACCATGCAGCACCTGTCAAAAGCCTCCCATTCCATTAACGGCATGCTGGCAGACAACGGCTCCATCGGCAGCACCTTCAGCAACTTCGAGGCAGTGTCTGCCAACCTGAAAAACAATAACGACAAGATCTCCAACATACTCGGCAACTTTGACAAAGCCTCCGGCACACTGGCCAACGGGGAGCTGGATACGGCCCTTGCCCAACTGCGCGGCACGGTGGAGCAGCTCAACGGCGTGGTCACCAAGATCAACAGCACAGACGGTTCCCTGGGCCTGCTCATGAACGATAAAAAAGTGTACAACAACCTCCAGCACTCGCTCGGCAGCCTGAACAGGCTGCTGGAAGACCTCCGGTACAATCCCTGGCGGTACGTACACCTGAGCGTATTCGGAAGAAAAAATAAAGTGGTGCCGATCCCTTCAGATTCGGCGCAATTACAATAGTGAAAATGCTAAGAACATTTATTCTGCTGGCAGGATTGGGCGTAACCGGGCTACTGGCCGCCAACAGCCGGCACGCCGCAACTTTGCCCGCGCAGCCGCCACAGCAGGATACCACCAAAAGGATCCACCTGCTGCAGGCAAAGTCTGTGGAGAACATCGCCACAGACTCCGTAGACGAGCGGCGCTTCACCGGAGACGTGATCTTCCGGCAGGGCACCAGCCTGCTCTATTGTGACAGCGCGGTGATCAAGGCCCAGCAGAATATTGTGGAGGCCTGGGGCCATGTGCATATCAACCAGGACGATAGCATTCACACCTACTCCGACCAGTTGGTGTATGTTGGCGATACGCGCATTGCCACCCTCACCGGCAACGCCAGACTTACAGACAGCAAAATAGTGCTGACCAGCCCGCAGCTGGTATATGACATGAACACCAAGATCGGTACGTATGACAAGGGCGGCAAGCTGGTCAACGGAGAATCTGTGCTCACCAGCCAGGAAGGGTTCTATTACGCGGAAACAAAAGACGTTTATTTCAAGAAGAACGTAGAGATCGTAGACCCCGGCTTCACCCTGGGCACAGACACGCTGCTGTACAACTCCAACACCAAAATTGCCACCATACTGGCCCCTACCACTATTAACGACGGTAAGGCCACCATGTACGTGACCTCCGGGTTTTACAACACGGATAACGGGTATGGCAGCTTCGGCCAGCGGCCGGTGATAGAAGACAGCACCAACACCTTCACCGCCAACGAGATCCAGACAGATAAAAGCACCGGTATTTCCATTGCCACCGGCAATATGATCTGGCGGGACACCGCGCAGAAAGTGGCCGTGCTGGCCAATTACGGCATTGTGAACCAACACCTCAAGACCGTACTGGCCACGCAAAAACCGGTGATGCTGCTGGAAGGTAAAACAGATACCCTGTTCATAGCCGCGGACACCCTGTTTTCCGGCATCATCAAAAAAGACACCGTAGCGCCAAAACAAGACAGCGCCGCCACCGCCACCATGCGGCCCATTACGGAAAGGCCCGCGGTAACCGCCGTGCAAAGGCCCGCTATCAGGGACACGGCCGGCCACGCGGCCTTTAAAAAACTGCTGGACGGGGCTACAGACGCCAAAGACACCAGCAACATGGTGGCCGCCAAAACCCAGCCAGACACCAGCGGCCTGGCCGCCATCCGCAGCGCCGCCGCCATAGTGCCTGATACCGCCGCGCTGGCCGCCGCCATGCCTGATACCACCGGGCCCCGTGCTGACACGGCCCGCATCATCAGCCCGCAGGTAACCGCCGCACCGCCCCCCAGAGACACTACAGAAAAAAGGTTCATCATTGCCTATCACGATGTCAAGATCTATTCAGACTCCCTGCAGGGCGTGGCAGACAGTGTGTACTACTCCAGCGTAGACTCCATTTTCCGCCTCTTCCGCAATCCCGTGCTGTGGGCTAATGACAACCAGATGCTGGGCGATACCATTTTTCTGTTCACGAAAAATCAGAAGGCAGACCGCCTCCTGCTGGACCAGAACGCCCTTATTATCAGCGAGGCCGGGCCTGACATGTATAACCAGATCAAAGGCAACACGGTAATGGGCTACTTCGGGGAGGAAAAGCTGGATTCCATGCACGTGAACGGCAACGCGGAAAATATCTATTACGTGCAGGACGATGACAGCGCCTTTGTTTCCGTGAACCGGCTGCTCTCCGCCAATACCCGCATCTACTTCCAGAACGGGGAGCTGGAGCGGGTAGTGTTCGTCAAAGAACCGGAGGCCACCATGTTCCCTTTCACACAAATGCCGGAAGACCAGAAGCGGCTGCAGGGCTTCCGCTGGGAAATACACCGTAAACCAAAGTCCAAGTATGAACTGCTGGGCCAATAATTTTTTCACCTAAACACGATGGAATGATATTCGGGAGAACGATCAACAGACTTTTATCGCCCATTTACCAATTTTTGAGTGACAGCCGCGCTGTTGGCATTACACTGATCTCCTGCACCGTCATTTCCATCATCATTGCCAATTCTCCCTGGGAAGCAGCGTACACAGGCTTCTTCAATACCCTCTTTGACCCCGCCGGCGGGCATCATTACAACTTCAAAGGGCTGCACCTGCCCAACTCGTGGCTGCTGTGGATCAATGACGGTTTTATGGTGCTCTTCTTTTTCCTGGTGGGCATGGAGATCAAACGGGAGCTGACCGTGGGCGAGCTGCAGTCCATCCGCAAATCCCTGTTGCCCGTGCTGGCCGCCATAGGCGGTATGCTGGCCCCCGCCCTCATTTACAGCATCTTCAACGCCGGTACGCCTTTCCACCACGGCTGGGGCATCCCCATGGCCACAGACATCGCTTTTTCCCTCGGCATCCTTTCCCTGCTGGGCAACCGCGTACCGCTGAGCCTAAAAATATTCCTCACCGCCCTGGCCATTATTGACGACCTCGGCGCCATACTGGCCATTGCCATTTTTTATACGGAAGAGCTGCATTTGCTGTACCTGTACTGGGGCGCGGGCATACTGGCCCTGCTGCTGGTATTCAATTGGCTGAAGGTCAGGAACCTGTTCTTTTATTTCATTCCCGGCATCATTTTGTGGTATTGCATTTTCAACTCCGGCATCCACGCCACCATTGCAGGCGTATTGCTGGCCTTCTGCATTCCGCTAAACAAGATCAGCGCCCTGGAGCATACCCTGCACGACCCCGTGAACTTCATCATTATGCCCATCTTTGCGCTGGCCAACACCGCCATCCACTTTCCGCCAGACGTATTGCAGGCCTTTACGCACAGCGTGAGCTTCGGCATTGTGTCCGGGCTGGTGATCGGGAAGCCGCTCGGTATTTTCCTGCTTTGTTTCCTGGCGGTAAAGCTCCGGCTGGCCAGCCTCCCTTCCGGCACCAGCTGGAAGCAGCTGTTGGGCGTGGGCATGATAGCCGGCGTAGGTTTTACCATGAGCATTTTTATTGCCACGCTGGCCTTTGACGATGCCGAAACACAGGTAGTGTCTATCATGTCCGTGATCACGGCTTCCGTTATAGCGGCACTGGCGGGTTTCATTTTTTTAAAGACATTAAGCAACCGGCAAAATAAAACGGCCTTATAGCCGTTTCTGTTACGACCTTTGCCCTTACACTGTTCTCACCATATGCCTTTGGCATTGTTATTGCAAATATTACATCACATGAGATACCGCATCATTGCTGCTATGCTGACATTATGTTTTGCCGGTACTGCCAAAGCACAGCAGGCAGCCGGGCAACTGGAAGCCGGGGTTAGAGTGGGCCTGCCGCTGGGCGTTACAGGAAGATATTTTTTTACGGAACACTCCGCGGTAGAAGGCATTGTAGGGCTGTACAACAGGACCGCGTCCCTTACCGGATTGTACCAGTACCACTGGGACCTGTCAGAACTGACCGCCCCCGGGGTAGGCTGGTACGCAGGCGGCGGGGCGCACCTGGGCACGCGCAGAATAGACGGCAACAGCGAATTTCTGGCAGGGATAGATGCCATTGCCGGCGTGAATTACATCTTTGAGAAGATACCCCTGAACCTGAGCCTGGACTGGAAACCCGCCATTCATTTCACTACCGCTTCAGAACTGGCGGAGTTCGGTATTTCAGCACGGTATGTTTTCGGAAGAAAGAAATAAGTACGATCAACATTTTTTCTAAATAAACAAACTATATGAAAAGGATCTTGTTGCTCTTCGGAGTACTTTCTTTGATGGCCTTCCAGGCAAATGCACAACGCCGGACCAGTGGCGGCGGAAACCCCGGCGACTATCACACGGCGCTGGGCCTCAGGGTGAACCCCTGGCTGGCTGGTTTCACGGTAAAGCACTTCCTGAACGGGCCGCATGCCATTGAAGGCATCGTACACCACTATTTCTGGAATGGCAACGATGAGTCTAACGTGACCTTCACCGGCCTGTACGAATACCACTGGAACGTGTTTGGCAAGTCTGAGTGGAACATGTACGCCGGCGGCGGCGCCCACCTGGGTTTCTGGAACGGCCGTTACTGGGACAACAATGGCCGCAGGCGGAATGACACACACGTAGTAGGAGGCCTGGACGGCATCTTTGGCGTGGAGTACACGTTCAAGAACATTCCGCTGAACCTCAGCGCCGACCTGAAGCCTTATTTCAACTTTAACGGTTACAACGATTTTATCGGTGAACAGATCGGCGGGTTCTCTGTAAGGTATACCTTCAAATAAGCCAACAACTTCTTTCTTTAAACAATGGCGCGCCTGTTGAGGGCGCGCTTTTTTTTGCCTGCCATGCAGGAGCGCCGGCCGCGCAAGGCGGCGCTCCTGCATGGCGTATACCCGGTGGTGACGTGGAGCATAGCATGCCCGTGTAACGGCGCCCCCGCCCTTCGCCCGCGGTTATGCCGGTACCCTCCTGCTTCCCCCAAATCCGCGGAAACGCTTATATTTAACATCCGGGCCATTCCCGGAACAACCAATACTGTTCCCATGAAAATATTGTCAGCCAGACAGATCCGGGAAGCAGACGCCTACACCATTCAGCATGAACCGGTGAGCAGCCTGCAACTGATGGAAAGGGCCGCGGCGGAATGCGCCGGCTGGCTGGCGCATTCCTTTGGCGAAGCGCCCCCCTACTATGTTTTCTGCGGCATGGGCAACAATGGCGGGGACGGCCTGGTGATCACCCGGCTGCTGCGCGCCAATGGTTATAACGTGCAGGCCTATATGGTGCATCATGCAGACGCCCCTTCCGCAGACAATGCCGCCAACCAGGCAACCGTAGCGCCCATACAGCATATTCACGCCCTCACGGAGTTCCCGGAAATGGAAGCGCCCGGCATTGTGGTAGACGCCATTTTCGGCACCGGCCTCTCCCGCCCCGTAGAAGGCTGGGTAGCCGGTATCCTCCACAAGATCAACGACGCCGGCGCCAGGCACACCATTGTGTCCATAGACATGCCCTCCGGGCTGATGGCAGACAGCAGCAACGTACACGCACCGTGTATACATGCCCGTTATACGCTCAGTTTCGAGTTTTACAAACTGGCATTCCTGCTGCCGGAAAATGCCGCGCGCACGGGCCAGGTAGAAGTGCTCCGCATTGGCCTGCACCCCGCGTACACCGCGGCGGCGCCAACAAAATACCACCTTACGGACGCGCAGATCATACAGACCATTTACCAGCCGCGCGCTCCATTTGCGCACAAGGGCACCTATGGCCATGCCCTCATCATTGCCGGCAGCCACGGTAAAATGGGCGCCGCCATACTGGCCGTCAAGGCCTGTTTGCGGGCAGGCGCCGGTCTGGTAACGGCGCATGTGCCGCAGTGCGGCTACAACATCATGCAAACCACCATACCGGAGGCCATGTGTGAAACAGACGAGGAAGTAAAGTACAGCAGCCAGTTTCACGAAGCCTTCCGGCTGCACCGCGCGCCAGACTACGCGGCCATCGGCATAGGGCCGGGCATCGGTACGGGCCACGCCACCGCCGGCGCGCTGGAAAAGCTGCTGCAGCTCTACCACAAGCCCATGGTGCTGGACGCGGACGCCCTCAACATCATCAGCACCTACCCCGCCCTGCTGGAAAAAATACCCGCGGGCTCCATACTCACCCCGCACCCCAAAGAATTTGAACGCCTCTTCGGCCCTTCTCCCGATCATTTTGCACGGCTGGAACTGCTCTCCGCCAAAGCCTCGGCGCTGGGCCTGTACATTCTGCTCAAAGGCCGCTACAGCGCCATGGCCTGCCCTGACGGGGCGGTATATTTCAACCCCACCGGCAACCCCGGCATGGCCACCGGCGGCAGCGGGGACGTGCTCACCGGCATGCTCACCGGCCTCCTCAGCCAGGGCTACGCCCCCAAGGCCGCGCTGCTGCTGGGCGCCTGGCTGCACGGCCAGGCGGGAGACCTTGCCGCCAGCGACGTATCTGAAGAAGCCATGGTGGCAGAAGACATTGTTTACTATCTTGGCCAGGCCTGGCTACACATTCAAAAATAATCGAATGCAATAGCACTAGTAAAATAAATTCTAATACATTATCTTCGTCAACCTTGTAACAAATTAAAAAGGCCAAACACCAAGTATGAGTATAGTTTACATTGTTCCACTGTTCGGACTGATAGCACTGTTATTTACAGCCATCCAAAGCGCCTGGGTAACACGCCAGGATGCCGGTAATGAAAGGATGACGGAAATTGCCAAACATATTGCCGAAGGCGCCATGGCCTTCCTGAAGGCAGAGTACAAGATCCTCACCTATTTTGTGATCATAGCCGCCCTGTTATTGGGCTACATGGGGTATTCCCACGCCAGCTCGGACTGGACCATTGCACTGACCTTTATTATAGGCGCCATCTTCTCTGCCACGGCAGGTTTTATAGGCATGAAAATAGCCACCAAAGCCAATGTGCGTACCGCGCAAGCCGCCCGCACCAGCCTTTCCCGCGCGCTGAAAGTTTCTTTCACCGGCGGGTCTGTAATGGGCATGGGCGTTGCCGGCCTGGCCGTACTGGGCCTGGGCAGCCTCTTCATCATTCTCAAAGCCTACTTTGGCGCGGAAGCCAACTCCGCTGAAATGATCAAGACCATTGAAGTGCTCACCGGCTTCTCCCTGGGCGCGGAAAGCATTGCGCTGTTTGCCCGCGTAGGCGGCGGTATCTATACCAAAGCGGCAGACGTAGGCGCAGACCTGGTAGGTAAAGTTGAGGCCGGCATCCCGGAAGATGATCCCCGCAACCCCGCTACCATTGCGGATAACGTGGGAGACAACGTGGGAGACGTGGCCGGTATGGGCGCAGACCTTTTCGGTTCCTATGTGGCCACCGTGCTGGCTACCATGGTACTGGGCGTTGAAACATCTTCGGTAGACAGCTTTGGCGGTATTGCCCCCATCCTGCTGCCGATGTTCATTGCCGGCATCGGTATCATTCTGTCTATCATCGGTACCTTCTTTGTAAGAATAAGCGAAAGCACCGGGCTTAACACCGGCGCGGTACAACGCGCGCTCAACATGGGCAACTGGGGCTCCATCATTCTCACCGCTGTTGTATGCTACTTTGCCGTGAACTGGATGCTGCCCGATACCATGAACCTGCGCGGCCACGAGTTCACCAAAGGCGGCGTATTCGGCGCCATCATTGTGGGCCTGGTAGTAGGTACGCTCATGAGCATCATCACCGAGTATTTCACCGCTATGGGCAAACGCCCGGTGAAATCCATCATCCGCCAGTCTTCTACCGGCCACGCCACCAACATTATCGGCGGCCTGGCCGTAGGCATGGAATCTACCATGCTGCCCATTCTGGTATTGGCCGGCGGTATTTACGGCTCTTACGCATTTGCTGGCCTCTACGGCGTGGCTATTGCCGCCGCCGGTATGATGGCCACCACCGCTATGCAGCTCGCTATTGACGCCTTCGGCCCCATTGCGGACAACGCCGGCGGTATTGCCGAAATGAGCGAACTGCCCAAAGACGTACGTGAAAAAACAGACATCCTGGACGCCGTGGGCAACACCACCGCCGCCACCGGCAAAGGCTTTGCCATTGCCTCCGCCGCACTCACCGCCCTGGCGCTGTTTGCCGCTTATGTAGGCGTAGTGAAAGCCAACGGGTACGACCTGCAGGATGCCATCAACATTTATAAAGCAGACGTGCTGGCCGGCCTCTTCGTAGGCGCCATGATCCCCTTCATTTTCTCTTCCCTGGCCATCCGCGCCGTAGGTGAAGCGGCCATGAGCATGGTAGAAGAAGTGCGCCGCCAGTTCCGCACCATTCCCGGTATTATGGACGGTACCGGCAAACCGGAATACGACAAATGCGTGGCCATCTCCACAGAGGCCTCCATCAGGAAAATGCTGCTCCCCGGCGGCATCGCCATCATTTCCCCCCTGCTGGTCGGTTTCATTTTCGGGCCCGAGGTGCTGGGCGGCTTCCTGGCCGGCGCTACCGTAAGCGGCGTGCTGATGGGCATGTTCCAGAACAACGCCGGCGGCGCCTGGGACAATGCCAAGAAATCTTTTGAGAAAGGCGTGGAGATCAACGGGGAAGTATACTACAAAAAATCAGAGCCTCACAAGGCTTCCGTAACCGGAGATACCGTAGGTGACCCCTTCAAGGACACTTCCGGCCCCTCCATGAACATCCTTATCAAACTGATGTCTATTGTTTCCCTGGTAATTGCGCCTACCCTGGCCGAAATGCACGGGAACGGGCATTCTGCGCAGAAAATAGCGCCTGAAACGAAAAAGGTGGCTGCCACTGCCCCCGCGGCAGAAAAGGCCGTTATTGCGCTGAAATAGGCTTATTCTGACGATAATGTTAAAAGGCCGCCCCGGTTGAGGGCGGCCTTTTATTTTTCCCGCGTATTTAGGTCGGAACTAGGTGTGATATAGGTCTAATATAGGTCTAATATAGGTGTGATATAGGTCTAACATAGGTGTGATATAGGTCTGATATAGGTCTAACATAGGTCTAACCTAGGTGTGACATAGGTCTAACCCAAGTAGGACATTTTACAACCAACACATTTTCAATTACTTGTATAGTATTTCTGCAGAAATGGCCCTTATTTTGACGCACCAAGGCTTATAACCTGCTTTAAATCAACATGTTAATTGTACCTATTTTTTCGGCGGCAGGCGTCCCCGTTCTTTTTAGATGCCGTGTTTAACCTCTCGCGGGCTGATCCCGAACTTTTTCCTGAACGAATGGCTGAAATGCTGCAGGGAAGAATACCCCAGTTCCCCGGCTATTTCCGTGAAAGAGAGCCTGCCCTCCCGGATGAGCTGCCGCGCCTGCTCCAGCCGGTAATCACTCAGGTAGCCGAACACGGTATTGTCAAATACCTTCCTGAACCCGTTCTTCAGCTTGAACTCGTTGATGCCCGCCTTGCGCGCCAGCTCGCTGAGTGACAGGGGGGCCTGCGCGTTGGCCAGCAGCAGGTCACGCGCATGGTAGATCCTTTCTTCATCCGTTTTGCTCACCTTGCCGGGCCCGGTGGTGCCGCGCAGGCTTTCCTGCTCTATCTGCTCACATTGCAGGGCCAGCAGCTCTATGGCCTTGGATTGCAGGAAGAGCTTTTTAAGCCCGCCGGTGAAATGGCAGTGGCTTATTTCGTCTATCACCTGCATCATGCGGGGCGTAATACGGTGGCCCTTCTTCAGGTACACCGGCTGCCGCTTTTCCACCTGCTCCGCGTACTTGTCCAGCACCGGGCCGTTGTTGGCGGCCAGTTCTATGAACTTGTTTGTGCAGAAACTCAGGCCGAACACTTTCATGTCCGGCTGCTGCTCTATTCTCAGATGTTCTTCCGAAAAGGGATTGTATACGATGTTATGCTGCAGGCTGGAGGTAACCAGGTTGCTGGCCACCCCTTCCAGGCTGGAGGTGATCTCTCCCTGCAGCATGAAATGCAGGCCTATCAGGCGCAAGGCATCGTTGCTCTGCACATGCAGCCGCTGCTTTACCTCCATGCTGCCGTAGCCCATGATGAAACCGTCAAAATGCATTTCCCTGAACCGGGCCTGCCCGCAGGCAATGTCTATCTGATGGTCCGTTTCCACCAACTGGGGCGTGTTGAAGTGCTCCTGAAGATATTGATCTTCAAATTGGTAAAGCACTTCCTTGTGATCGTTCCTGATGGTAACCGGCATAAAAATCCGTTAAGTGTAAATAATAATCCGTTTAATATAAGCCCAACTCACCGCTGCGTACGAATTTTGCGTAAAATTATTCAATTCAGGCACATGATCGGCATCTTCAAAACTAACATCAGTACCCTGCAGGATAAGCATACGGTCGTAAACGCCATTGCCGGCCATTTTCGTACCTCCGCCTGCACCATAGACCTGGAAGATTGTGACAAAGTACTCCGGGTGGTCTGCCAGCAACTGGAAGAGAACAAGGTGATCGCCTTTGTGCGCAGCCTCGGCTACCAGTGCGCCATGCTGGACTAAAAAGCAGCGCCACATTGAAATTGCGCCCTTTTTTACTGATAAAACATGATATTCATCAGGTAACCCCTCATTTCCCCTTTTTATATTTAATGATGATTTATAGCTCCCTTCATAGGGGTAACACCTACTTTGCACGTCATATTCCCGGAAACACACAAAGGCAAATGAAAACCAATATGAAATCAACAGCAAAAGCGTTTATATGCATCTGCCTGCTGGTGCTGGGCGCCCTCGGGGCCTCCGCGCAACAGCAGCAGCGCTATACCGTAAGCGGCTATGTGAAAGACGCACAATCCGGCGAATCGCTGATCGGCATTTCCATAGGCAAGCCCGGCACCACCATTGGTACCGTTACCAATGAGTACGGCTTTTATTCCCTCACCCTGCCGGCAGGCCAGCACGAACTGCAGTACACCTACATCGGGTACGCCCCCACCAAAATGACGGTAGACCTCACCAGCAATAAAAGGCTGGATATCAAACTGGCACAGGCGGACCGCCAGCTGAACGAAGTGGTGGTAACCGGCAAACACCAGGAAAAAAGCATCAACACCCTCAGCACCAGCCTCAACAAGCTGGACATTGCCGAGATCAAAAAACTGCCTACCCTCATGGGTGAGGTAGACGTACTCCGTACCATCCAGACCCTGCCCGGCGTCAACACCGTGGGCGAAGGCGCGGCCAGCTTCAACGTGCGCGGCGGCAACGGGGATGAGAACCTCATTCTGCTGGACGAAGCGCCCGTATACAACTCCACCCACATGCTCGGTTTCTTTTCCGTGTTCAACCCGGACGCGGTGAAGAACATCAACCTCATCAAAGGCGGCTTTCCCGCGGAATACGGCGGCAGAACGGCCTCCGTGCTGGACATCCGGATGAAGGACGGCAACAACCAGCGCCTCGGCCTCACCGGCGGCATCGGGAACATCTTCAGCCGCCTGGCGGTAGAAGGCCCGCTGAAAAAAGACAAGTCGTCTTTCATTGTTGCCGCCCGCCGCTCTTACATGGACATTATGATGAAACCTTTCCTGAAGGGCGATATGAAAGACACCAAACTGTATTTCTACGACCTCACGGCCAAAGTGAACTTCAATCTCAACAAGAACAACAGCCTCTTTGTCAGCGGTTACCTGGGGCGCGATGTGTTCGGCTTCGGCAACCAGGCAGACCTCAACTGGGGCAATACCACCGGCTCCATCCGCTGGAACCACATCTTCAACAGCCGCCTCTTCCTCAACCTCACCACCTACTATACCAAATATGACTATAGCCTGGCGTTCAAGAGCGATGCGGACGAGACCGTGAAGCAACAGTTCAAATGGACCTCCAACATCATCAACTATGGCGTGAAACCGGCCTTTACCTATTACATCAATGCCAGCAACACGCTGCATTTCGGCCTGCAGGGCACGTACTACACCTTCAAACCCGGCAAAGGCACCTCGCAGGAAGATGACCGCTATTCCGAAGTAGTGGTGAAAGACAAACACGGCCTGGAAACCGCCGCCTACCTGGACCATGAATGGAAGGTCGGCAACCGGTTCGGCATACAGTACGGCGTACGCCTCTCCGGCTTCCAGTTCCGCGGCAAAAGCACCGCCTACTATTATGCGGACACTACGCCCGGCATCCGCAAACGCCTGATCAACGAGCAGGAATTTGCCGCCGGCAAGAACATTGCGGACTATTACTTCCTGGAGCCGCGCCTCTCCGCCAAATATTCGCTGAACAGCACCTCCGCCGTAAAAGTGGCCTACAGCCGCTCCGCGCAATACATGCACCAATTGAGCAACACCGCCTCTCCCACCCCGGTAGACATCTGGACGCCGGTGACCAACAACGTGAAACCGCAGCTCACAGACCAGTTCACCGCCGGGTATTTTTATAACGCGCCCGGAGACAAGTTCGAAATATCAGCGGAAGTGTTCTACAAGACCATGAAAGACCAGCTGGACTATATAGACGATGCGGACCTTGACCTCAACGAGTACATAGAAGCAGACCTGCTGGCCGCCAAAGGCCGCGCCTACGGGCTGGAGCTGTACGCTAAAAAAGATGTGGGCAATACCACCGGCTGGATCAGCTACACCCTCTCCCGCACAGAACGGCAAACGCCCGGCCTCAGCCAGAACGAGTGGTTCCTGAACCGGTATGACAGGCCGCATAACGTGAACATCGTGGTGAGCCACGAGTTCTCCAAACGCGCCAGCCTCGGCGCCAACTGGGTGTTTGCCTCCGGCACGCCCGCCACCTTTGCGGACAGCCGGCTGGAGTACCAGGACTGGGACATTCCCTACAACACCACGGAAAGAAGGAACAACTACCGCCTCAAACCCTTTCACCGCCTCGACCTGTCTTTCACCTACAAAGGCAAACAGCTCAAACGCTGGAAAGGCGAATGGGTGTTCTCCCTGTACAACGTATACGCGCGCAGGAACGCCTACACCGTGTACTTCAGGCAAAACCCGGACGATGCCAGCAAGAAAGAGGCCATCCGCCTCTCCATCATCGGCTCCATCATACCCGGCATTACTTACAACTTCAAATTCTAGCAACAGATGAACAGGATATACAGCACATTGGCCATACTTGCAACCGCCGCGGCCTTTACCGCGTGTGAAGATGTGATAGACGTGGAAGTGCCCAAGGGCAAAGTGATGCCGGTAGTAGACGCATGGCTCACAGACGAGCCCGGCGCGCAAAGCGTCCGCATCACGGAAACCGTGCCCTACACCAGCCAGGCACCCGCCCCCGTTGTTACAGACGCGGTAGTGACCATTACGGACCTCACGGAAAATAAAACCTACAACTTCACCTTTGCGGACGGGAAGTACACCCACAACCCCGGCGCGGGCATCAGCATCGGCAAGCTCAACCATGCCTACAAACTGCGCGTGGAGCTGAAGCAGCAGGTGTATGAAGCGATAGACACCATTAAACGCGTACCCGCCATAGACTCCATCACCTACGAGTTCAAGAAGGCGGAAGATTCCGGCAGCGGCGAAGAAGGGTATTACGCCCGTTTCCATGGCCGCGACCTGGGCGGGGCAACGGACTATTACTGGATACGCAGCTACCGCACTACAAAAGACAACCGCGTGGCAGACGGTTTTGCGGTAGACGGGTCTTTTTCAGAGAACGTGTCTGACAGCTCCATTTTTATTGTGCCCATCAGCGAAAGCATTACCCGCTGGGACAAACCGTTCCAACTGCATGAGACCATTATTGTACGGCTGGCGGCTGTTACGAAGCCTACCCACACTTTTCTGGTGCATGTCAACAACCAGCTGAACAACGGCGGGCTGTTTGCCAAAATATTGGAAAACGTAAAAAGCAATATCCTCAACACCAACACCGGCAGCCAGGAACGCGTACTCGGCTGGTTCGGCGCTTCATCGGTAACGTTCAGGGAGAAAAAAGTAGAATAGTACATCTTAAAAAAAACGGTATGAAAATCGGTAAATTATGTTTGCTGGCGGCGGCGCTGCTGCTGGCCCAATACAGCTTTGCCCAGCGATCAGGCATTGAGAGCCTTGCCGGCAACGGCAAAGGCAAAATAAGGGTAGGCGGCTTTGGCGCGCCCACGGTGAAGTTCACTACGTTCAACAAAGAAATGGGCCTGCTGCTGGGCGGCTACGCCGGCGTAATGCTCAACAGCCAGCTGATGCTGGGCGCGGGCGCCTACGGGCTGGTGAACAATATAGAAGCGCCCCGCGCCGATCCCGCAGACCCCACCCTGTACTGGAACATGTGGTACACCGGCTTTGTGCCCGAGTACACCATCAGGGGCAACAAACTCTTTCATGTGGCCGTAGGCGCGCTCATTGGCGGCGGCGGCGTGATGAAGAACGAAAGGTACCACCATGGCTGGGATGACAGTGAGCCGCAAGACTACAGCAGCTTTTTTGTGGGCGAGCCGCATGTGAACTTTGAAATGAACATCACCTCGTACCTGCGGGTGGCCGTTGGCGGCTCCTACCGCTTTGTGCAAGGCTCCGGCACGCCCGGCATCACAGATGACAGGCTGAGCGGCCCCGCGGCGCATTTCACCATCAAGGCAGGGCGGTTTTAGGCGGGCAGGCCCCCCTTAATGCCCCGGCGGAACAATGGCGGCGGCCCGCGCGGTCAGGAATTACGGAGAACGGACGGTGTCTGAAAATTCAGTAACTTTTGGCAAAGAGAATACCGGCACAATGCCCGTTTATCCGTAATTCCTGATCCGTTCTACCATGCCAGACCTGATCCACTACGCCATCCCTGGCTTTGTACTGCTGTTGCTGGCAGAAGTGATCTTCTCCGCCTGGGACAAACGCGGCCTTTACGAAACAAAAGACGCCGCCAGCAGCATTGCCATGGGGCTGGGCAACGTAGCCATAGGGCTGGTCACCAAAGGCGTGATCTACGTAGTGTACGATCTTGTCTACCGCTACCGCCTCTTCACCCTGGATGCGGGCGTGTGGTGGGTATGGGTAGCCTGCTTTTTTGCGGACGACCTCACATATTACTGGTTTCACCGCATCAGCCACAACGTACGTTATTTCTGGGCCTCCCATGTAGTACACCATTCCTCCCAACGGTACAACCTCTCCACCGCCCTGCGGCAAACGTGGACGGGCAACCTCTCCGGCACCTTCCTCTTCTGGGGCTGGATGCCGCTGCTGGGCTTTCACCCCGCCATGGTGATGAGCATGCAGGCCATCAGCCTCATTTACCAGTTCTGGATACATACCGAGGCAGTGCGCAAGCTGCCCCGGCCTTTGGAGTTCATCCTCAACACCCCCTCCCACCACCGCGTACACCACGCGTCTGACCTGCAGTACCTGGACAGGAACCACGCCGGCGTACTGATCATCTGGGACCGCCTGTTCGGCACCTTTGAACCGGAAAAAGAAAGGCCCGCCTACGGCCTCACCACCAACATCCACACTTACAACCCTTTACGTATAGCCACGCACGAGTGGGCGGCCATAGCCGCAGACCTGCGCAAAAGCCGCCGGCTGCGCCACTGGCTCCTGTACCTCTTTGGCCCGCCCGGCTGGAGCCACAACGGCAGCCGCAAAACCACCCGGGAGCTGCGGAAGGCCGCCGCAACACAGGCAGAACAGGGCGTGCGGCCCCCTGCATAACAGCCATCCCGGCGCAGGCCGCCACGCTTTACCCGGTGAGGCGCCTGCTTCCGCCCGCCCCGTAATTTCCAGCCGCTGTTCGTACATCCTAATCCCCGTTCATCCTTTTTTTCTGATCATGATATTGCATTTACGAAAACTATCGTACATTTGTTTACGAAGATATTCGTACAACAGGTGGATCATTATAAAGCACACACATGAACAAGCACATCAAGCCCACGGAAAGTGAACTGGAGATACTGGGCATCCTTTGGGAAAAAGGCGCCAGTACGGTCAGGGAAGTGCATGAGATACTGGAGCAGAGCAAAGAGGCCGGTTATACCACCACTTTGAAGCTGATGCAGATCATGCATGAAAAGGGGTTGCTCACCCGGGACGCCAGTGCCAAAACGCATATTTATGAGGCCGCCGTGTCTCGTGAAAATACACAGCAGCAATTATTGAACAAGATGATTGACACCGTGTATAAAGGGTCTGCCACGCAACTGGTGATGCAGGCGTTGGGGCATCACCGCTCCTCCCCCGCAGAGCTGGAGCAGATCCGCCGGTACCTGAACGAAATGGAAAAAAAGCAGTCATAAAACAACTACCATGACCTCGTTGCTTCCTTTAACCACAGACCTTATCCGCGCATTCGGCTGGACGCTGTTGCACTCTTTCTGGCAGGGCTTCTGTATTTACGCCTGCCTGCGCATAGTGCTGAAAATATGGCCCATGGCCAGTTCCGCCATCAAGTACCATTTGTCTTGCCTCTCCCTGGCCGGCATTGCGGGCTGGTTTGGCGCTACTTTTTTCAGGCAGTTGTCTATTATAAAGGAAGAACAGCAGGTCAGGGCGCTGGCCACGCAGATGGACGCGGCCACCATACAGGCAGCGCTGCAGCAGGTACCGCAGCAGCATGCAGACGGATTGCAAACCGTGATGCCGGGTATGGAAGCCTACTTCCCCTTTCTGGTGGCCATTTACGCGGCCGGCGTGGTGATCATGACCATCAAGCTGAGCTTTGACCTGAGCCAGCTGCGGCAATTGCGCCGGCAGGGCGTCAGCTCCCCCGGCATGGAATGGGAACGGTACGTAAAGGTGCTGGCGCAGCGGATGGGCATTGCCCGCAGGGTACAGCTTTTCATTTCAAGGCATCTGCAGGTGCCCGTGATGATCGGCTTTCTCCGCCCCGTGATACTGCTGCCCGCGGCCATGGTCAACAACCTCAGCCCTGAACAGCTGGAGGCCATACTGCTGCATGAGCTGGCCCACATCAAACGGAACGATTACCTGTTGAATATCTTCCAGACCATTGTAGAGACCATCCTGTTCTTTAATCCTTTTGTATGGTGGATCAGCAAGAACATCCGCCTGGAAAGGGAACATTGCTGTGACGACCTGGTGATAGCAGGTACCGTACAGCCACTGCATTACGCCAGGGCCCTGGTTGCGCTGGAAGAATACCGCCTGACAGTGAACCCAATGGCCATGGCCGCGGCAGATGACAAACACCATTTGTTTCATCGCATCAAACGCATCATGGAAATGAAAACAAAAAATCTCAACTATAGCCAACGCCTCCTTGCCCTGCTCATCATTGTGACCGGCCTGGTGTCTATTGCCTGGCTCAACCCGGGCAAGTCTGAAAAGAAAGAGAACTGTGAGGAGAACAAACCGGGAGCCGTTGCCTGTGATACTATTCCCCTGCCGCCCGCTGCACCTGCACCCGCCATTGCAGTTGTGCAGCCGGCAGCGCCTTCTGATATGCCGGAGCCCCCGGCAGCGCCCGCTCCTGTACCGGCGCCTCTGCCGGCGCCTGCCCCTGTAGCCGCTCCCGGCGGATGGGTACCTGCTTTGCCGCCAACACCGCCCACGCCGCTAGCCCCTTTAGCGCCGATGACCCCGGCAACCCCTCCGGCATATTTGCCGCCGATGGCCCCGTTGCCGCCGCTGGATACCGTGCCCCGCAAGATCGTGATCAAAGACGACAAGGGTACGCGCACCTACAACAACCTGGAGGAGATGACGCCCGAAGACCGGGAGAAATACCTCCGCCTGCAGGAAAAAAAGCAGGCGCTCAACCAGCTGTCCGCCAAAATGAAAGTAGCGCAGGATGCCGTGAAAGATATAGACTGGAGCAAGATGAACAAGAACATCCAGGAAAGCATGCAAAACATAGACTGGAACAAGATGAACAAGAACATCCAGGAAAGCATGCAAAACATAGACTGGAGCAAGATGAACGCAGACATGCGGGAGGCCAACAAGAAAATGGCAGACCGTATGAAAGACATTGACTGGGAAAAGATCAGCGCAGACGTGAACAACAGCATCAAGAACATTCAGTGGGACAAGATCTCCGACCAGATAAAGAACAGCCTCCAGAAAACTGACTGGGAGAAGATCGAAAAAGAGATCAAGGATAAAATAGACAAGATAGACTGGAAAAAGATAGAAGAAGACATCAAGAACAACCCTTCCGCCTGGCAGGATGCGGCCCATCGTGAACAGGCCCTGGCCGCGGCACGGGAAGGAAGGGCGCAGGCCCTGCGGGCAAGTCAGCAGGCTTTGCGTGAAAGCCAGAGAGCCCGCCAGGAAGCAGAACGCCAGGGGCAGGAAGCCCGCCGGGAAGCAGAAAAGCAGCACCGGATAGCCATTGAGAAAGCCCGTAAGCAGGCAGACCAGGCCCAGCGGGAAGCACGGGAACAGCACCGTATTGCCCTGGCGCAAGCGGAAAAAGCCCAGCGGGACGCACGGGAACAGGCCAGGGAAGCAGCCGGGGAAGCCCGCCAACGGGCGGAAGAACACCAGCAGATAGCCCGGGAGCACGCGGCCAGGGCACGGGAACAGGCACGGGAGACCAGGTCTTACAACGAGCTGCTGGACAAGCTGGAGGCAGACCAGCTGATCGACCGCAACAACTTCGAGATCAACAAAAAAGGGGACGAGCTTTACATCAACGGGCAAAAACAGTCTGACGACGTAAAAAAAAAATATCAACAATATCTTAAAAACGAAAACGTTAGTATAAAGGGCAGCAGGAACAATCTGAACGTGCATGCCCAGGACAACCGTTAAAGGCAACAACAGGCGCTTTGACCGTCCGTGCTAATCATTCTTAGCCGCCATTCTATCAACTAAAACCGCTTACCTGACCGGGTAGCGGTTTTTTATTATCTTTGCTCCTCTTTATTCACCATTAAAAACCCGTTTATGCCCTCTTTTGACATTGTGAGCAAGGTAGACCTGCAAACCCTGGATAACGCCATTAATACTGTCAAGAAAGAAATCACCAACCGGTACGATTTTAAAGGGAGCCACGTCAATATCGAGCTGGATAAAAAAGACCTGGTGCTGAAGCTGGAAGTGGAAACCGACATGAAACTGGGCCAGGTGGTGGACGTGCTCATCAGCCAGACCATGCGCAAGGGCATGGAAGCCTCCGTGTATGACATGAGCAAAGAGCCGTACCAGAGCGGCAAAGTGTATAAAAAGGATATTCCCGTGCGCAACGGCATCAAACAGGAAGACGCCAAAAAGATCGTCAAGCTGATCAAAGACGCCGGCCTGAAGGTGCAGGTAGCCATTATGGACGATATTATACGGGTAACAGGCAAGAAAATAGATGATTTGCAGGAAGTTATACAACTGTGCAAAGGCGCCAACCTGGGTATCCCCCTGCAGTACCAGAATATGAAAAGCTAGATTTTTCTTGGCTGATTTAAAAATATCTGTTACCTTTGCGCTCTGTATTTATTAACTTATTGATATGAAACAGGGAATTCATCCGGAAAATTATAGATTCGTAGTGTTTAAAGATATGTCTAACGGGCATAGCTTTTTGAGCCGTTCCACTACCCCCACCCGCGAAACCGTGAAATGGGAAGATGGCAACGAGTATCCGTTGATCAAGCTTGAGATCTCCAACACCTCTCACCCGTTCTATACAGGTAAGAACGTACTGGTAGATACCGCGGGCCGTATCGACAAGTTCAACAAACGTTACAAAAAAGACGTTAAATAAGCCGTCTGCAAATATTTGGGAATCCCGCCGGTATTAATCGGCGGGATTTCTTTATTTTCGCCCGTCATGAAGAACCCGCACTACATCCTGTTTGACACGCCTGAGCGTGACCAGTTATACCCTTTCACCCATACACGCCCTGTGGCAGCCTGCCGGGTAGGCCTGCTCACCATCCGCGAAAAATGGGAAAAATGGTTGAAGGTATCTCCCATCGGGTATTTTACCATGGATTACCTGCAGGCCAAATTCCCCCTCATTAAAGCCCCCCAGCAAGCCATCACCATACTGGTAAACGGCCACCTGCTGCCCTCCGCGGCACTGGTCAAGACCATCCGCGCCCTGCAACCCGGCCAGGAGCTGTACAAGAACGGGCGGCTGCTGGCCAAGGCCGTTAGCGGAGACGATTTTTTCCTCCCCGCAGACCAGGCCCGCATTGACTTTGAAGAAGACATTATCCGCATAGACCAGCCCTGGCACATGGCCCAATACAACGATCAGGCCCTCCGGGACGATTTTGCCCTGCTGACAAAGGGCCGCAAGTCTGCCGCCGTTGCGGCCGGGAACACGCTGCTGAACCCTAAACAGGTATTCATTGAACCGGGCGCCCGGGTCAGCTGCAGTATCCTGAATGCCGAAACAGGGCCCATTTATATTGGCAAAGACGCCGAGGTGATGGAAGGCTGCATGATACGCGGGCCTTTTGGCATGGCCACCGGCGCGGTGCTGAAAATGGGCGCGCGGGTGTATGGCGCTACCTCCCTGGGAGAGCGCTGCGTGGTTGGCGGCGAGGTCAAGAACAGCGTGTTCTTTGACCATTCCAACAAGGCGCACAACGGGTACCTGGGCGATGCCGTGATCGGCGAATGGTGCAACCTGGGCGCGGGCACCACCTGCTCCAACCTGAAAAACAACGCCCGCGAGGTAAAGGTGTGGATGGAAGCCAGGAACGAGGCCTGGGCCGCGGGACTGAAATGCGGGGTGCTCATGGGAGACTACAGCCGCTGCGGCATCAATACCATGTTCAATACCGGTACCGTCATAGGCGTAAGCTGCAACGTGTTCGGGGGCGATTTTCCGCCCAAATACCTTCCCTCCTTCACCTGGGGCGGCCAGCAGCATACCGGTGAAAAATACCGGCTCACAGAGGCCCTGCGGGACGCCGGCGCCTGGATGCAGCTGAAAGGGCGGGAACTGACCGAAACCGACCAGCAGATATTAACCCGGGTTTTTCACGGGTAATTATGTATTTTTCGGCCCTCTTTTAAAAACAGTATATACATATATGAGAAAAAAGATCGTAGCCGCCAACTGGAAAATGAACCTTACGTTGGCCCAGGGCGAACAACTGGTGAACGATATCCTTGCCGCAGGCATCAAGCTGCCCGAGGGGCAGGAAGTAGTGATCGCTCCCCCCTTTCCCTACCTGCTGAAAGTAAAACAGCTCATCCGGAACTACCCCGGCATTTACCTGGCCGCGCAAAACTGCGCCAGCGAAAAGTCCGGCGCCTACACGGGCGAAGTATCTGCCGAAATGCTGCGGTCTGTCGACGTGGATTATGTAATACTGGGCCACTCCGAGCGCCGGGAATATTTTTCCGAGACCAATGCGCAGCTGGCCAAAAAGATAGACCAGGCGCTGGCTAACGGCCTCAAGCCCATTTTCTGCTGCGGCGAGCCGCTGGAAGTGCGCAAGGCGGAAACGCAGAACGCCTACGTGGCCAAACAGCTGGAAGAAAGCCTGTACCACCTGGATGCGGCCGCATTGAAGAACATCGTGATCGCCTATGAGCCCATCTGGGCCATTGGCACCGGCCTGACCGCCAGCGCGGCGCAGGCGCAGGACATGCACGCCTTTATCCGTTCCAGCATAGCGGACAAATACGGCCGCGAAGCGGCGCTGGGGCTGAGCATTCTTTACGGCGGCAGCGCCAAGCCTTCCAACGCCAGGGAACTGTTTGCCTGCGCGGACGTAGACGGCGGGCTGATCGGCGGCGCATCATTGGTAGCGGCTGATTTTACCGCTATTGCGCAGAGCTTCTGAAACAGGTAACTTGCAACATATAACAATGGCCCTTACGTATAGGGCCATTTTTTTTAGTATTTTTTGCTAAATTTATTAGTATTTCCAAAAATGTTAGTATATTCGTGTTGTGAAAGAAGGGGTTGTTATTGTTAGTGCTGTAAATGATAATGATCGTTTCAATTTGATGGTTGCTTAATCAAAAAGACATGGAAAACGAAGTAATGTATGATTATATGCTGGTGATACATCCGGATGCGCAGACCCTGCAGGATGTGAGCATATTCCGGCATTTGATCTCGGAAGAGCTGGGTATGGACCAGGCTGCTTTTTCGCAGGCGCATATTGCTTTATTCCGGTCGGAGTTCCCGGAAAGATATGAGGCGGACTTCACGGGCATGCTGGAGGAAATGGTGCAGGAGCAGTCTGCCTTTACGATCTATACTTCGCGGATAGACCATTGCCGGCAGGGAGAGCGCCACATGTTCTATGTGAACGTGGCCAACCCTAAACCGGTGGAGGAGCTGCACAGGAAAATACTGCGCACCTTTGAGCTGAAGCCGGGTACCTTCAGGCCGCATATGGCCCTGGTGCGGTCTGTCAATACACAACAATTTAACCGGCTGGCCCCCTACTTCACCAACAAGATGTTTGTGCGCAGCTTTCACTGCCACAGCTTCAGCCTGTTGAGGAAGCCGGCGGGCGGGCAGCAATATGAACTGGTGCGGGAGTTCCGCTTTGGCAGGGACAACGCGTCAGAGCACCCGCTGTTCAACCATGCGGCATAACGGGCCACCGTTACCCGTCATTAAAACGTCTTTTCAAGAGTCAGTATCAAATATCACTTGAACTTCCCGGACCGGGCGTTCGCCGCCCGGCCCCTTTTTGATCTGCTTTACCCTCGCTACTTACCTACCCGTAAATTCAGCCGGCGGAGCCGGTACATTATCTAATGCTGGATGCGCATGCTGTCCATTACAGAACAGACATGCCGGATGGGCACGTATTGCTCCGGCAATACCGCATGGCCCAACGGGCCCGTACGGCCATGGCATAACATGCAGCAGCAACAGCAGCAAAACGACCGATACATGGAATGGGTATCTATCAAACCGGTTTACAACAATGGCATTATACAGGAAGACCCGGCGCAACCGGTGTTTTCCCTGCTGACCAAAGCCGGTTTCCAACTGGAACAGGTACGGAGGAACGTGGCCCCCGCGGCCATAGAATACTTTTACTTTCATCCAGGCTTACATATACAGGTGCATGAGGTGAATGAAATGCCGCTGCACCCGCCCAGGTTCTTTATATTTTACCCCGGGGGCAGCACAGCATATGCAGAAGGACTCGACCAACTTCGGCTGTGCTTTGCCGCCGGGTGAAACACCAGGCCCCGCATCTTTGTTATATCTTTACTGATCTTCATTTAGCGTCATTTATGATCCATAGGAAAATAACCGTAAAAGGAAAAGTGCAAGGCGTTTTCTTCAGGGCCACCGCCAGGTCCGTAGCCGTTAAGCTCGGCCTGAAAGGCGTGATCCAAAACCTGCCGGACGGCAGCGTATGGATCGCCGCGGAAGGCCAGGAAGCCGCCATGGAAGAATTTATTGACTGGTGCCGCATTGGCCCCACCGGCGCCAGCGTTACCTCGCTGGATATTGAGGAGGGAACACCGCAGCATTACGAAGGGTTTGATATCCTTCATGGTTAGCGCTTAGCGGTTGCATCCCCTACTCTGACCGCAAACTTTTCACCGGGTTGGTGAGCGCGGCCTTCACGGACTGTACGCTCACCGTCAGCAGCGCAATGCTGATAGCGGCCAGCCCCGCCGCTGCAAACATCCACCAGCTGAGATTGACACGGTACGCAAAATCTTTCAGCCACAAGCTCATGCCGTACCAGGCCAATGGCGTGGCAATAACAATGGCAATCACTACCAGCACCATAAAGTCTTTGCCCAGCAGTTGCAGAATACTGGCCACGCTGGCGCCCAGCACCTTGCGGATGCCTATTTCCTTGGTCTTGACCTGCGCCGTGTAAGCCGCCAATCCCAGCAGACCCAGGCAGGAAATGAGCACGGCCACCGTGGCAAAGATGCTGAAGAGGCTGGCAGTGCGCTGTTCAGACTTGTACATGTTGTCGTACTGCTGATCGAGGAAGGTGTATTCAAAGGGAAAATCGGGGTTGTATTTTTTCCACAGCTTTTCTACCGCGGCAGTTGCCTTTGAGGCGTTCCCCCCGGTGGTGCGCACGTACATGCCGTCTCCCGATGGCCGGTACACAAAAATGGCCGGCTCTATTTTCGTACGCAGCGAAGCAAAGTGAAAATCCTTTACCACGCCAATGATAGTGCCCGGCTCGTCATGCAGTACGAACTTTTTCCCGACGGGGTTGGTGATACCGGCTTCTCTTACCGCGGTTTCATTCAGGATGTAATGCGCTGAATCAGATGCAATGCCTTTGAAACCCTCTCCCTCCACAATAGGAAGCTGCATCAGCGATAAAAAGTTGGAGTCAATGTACATGCCATGAATAAAGAACTCGCCTTTGGGGTCTTTACCGTCCCAATCCGTATCACTGGTGGTATTGGCGATCTGCAGTATCTGGTCGTTTGCAGTGCTCAGGCCCGTGATGGCCGGCTCCTGCATCAGCTCCGCACGCACGGCCGGGAGGTGGCCCCGCATGTTACGCAGCACAAAGGTGAACACATGTTCTTTATCGTAGCCCAGTTCTTTTTCATTGATATAGGTGAGCTGGCCGGCAATCACCAGCGTGCCGGTAATGAGCGCCACGGAAAACACGAACTGGGTGGTAACCAGCGCCTTCCGGAAAAAGGTAGTGCTCATGCCGCCGCGCAGCTTGCCCTGCAATGCTTTCAACGGTTCAAAAGAGGAAAGGAGCAAAGCCGGGTAGATGCTTGACAGCAAGAGGGAGACCAGCACCGCTGCGCCCGCCAGCAGCCACACGCCCCCATCGGTAAAGCTGAACGCAATGTTACGGCCCGAAATATTGTTGTACACGGGCATGAGCACATAGGTGAGCACCATGGCGGCGGCCATGGCAAAGGCAAATACCAGCGCGGTTTCTGTTACGAACTGGAAGAAGAGCTGCCGGCGCGCCGCGCCCATCACCTTGCGCACGCTCACCTCCCTGGCCCGCAGCATGGCCCGCGCCGTGGAAAGGTTCACGTAATTGATGCAGGCAATGAGCAGGATGAGGATGCCGATGATGAGGAAAATGCGCACGGTCTGTATCTGACCTTCACTGCCGTCTGCTTTATAAAGGTGCATGTCCCGCAGCGGCATCAGGCGGTACGGGTCATCATACTCCAGCTTGCGCCGTTTGAATAGGCTGGCGGCCAGCTTCTTCTCGGCCGCAGCGGGAGAAACGCCCGGCTGCAGTTGCAGGTAGACATGATAGTCGAAGTTGCCGATGTCCGTGTCAATGGTCTTCCATTCGCCGTTGCCCCTGAACAATTTGGCGCAGAGGCTCATGGGGAACAGCATGTCATATTGGATGCTGGAATTTTCCGGGAAGTTGGCCATTACGCCGGCTACGATGAAATACTGCTTACCGTCTGCCCGCAACATTTTGCCCACCGCCTCCGCAGTACCAAAATACCGCTGCGCCGCGGCTTCCGTAAGGATCACGGAGTAATCTCCCTGGAAGGGCTGCTGCGGGTTGCCTTTCAGCAGCGGGAAGTCGAACATCGTAAAGAAAGAGGGATCAACGTAAGCCTTTTTATCGTTCGTAAAACGCTTGCCGTGATGTTCAAAGAGAGAGAAATTCCAGTTGTGCCTGATGCGCACGGCTTCTGTTACTTCAGGCACTTCCTCTTTGGCAAAAACGGCCAGGGGCGCGTGCATGCTGGTCCATACCTGGCGGCTGCCCTTGGGCCCCATATTGGCGAAGGCGCGGTAAATATTGTCTGCGTTTTTATGGAACCTATCGTACGTCAGCTCATTCCTCACCCAGAGTAAAATGAGGATGCCCACGGTGAGGCCAATGGTGAGCCCGGCTACGTTGATGGCGGAGTAGAACTTATGTTTGACCAGGTTTCTCCAGGCCGTTTTGAAGTAGTTCTTGAACATGGCTGAAATGTTAGGCCATACGTGCCGCAATTATATTGCCATTCCCGCCGCGCCCTGCTGGCGGGCCTTGCGGCGGGAATGACATATGCCGGCTGTCCGGATGCGAACGGGGAACGTCCGTTTCCGGACAGGAAACTTGAGAAGATCAAACTTAGTTGAGCTGTAATTTTTTGAGCAGCGCTTTGTCAAGCGAGGCTTTGGGAACGATCACGTTAATAGTGTTCACCGCAAAGTACGGCTCAGACACATACACATATCCGTCAAACGGAGAAGACGTAGTGCCCCAGGAGTTTTTCACGATAAAGAACGGCTTGCCCTCCTTGCTTTTGCCGATGCCGGTAATGTGCATCAGGTGGTCATCTTGCGTAACCAGCTGGTCAAAAAGGCCCTGGCGGTAGGCAGCCGTTACCTTTACTTCTTCCAGGTCCGGGTTGGGCTGTGTTTTGTTCGGCACCGTATCATGTACAGGTGAAAAAGCATAGCCGGATTTGTAAACAAACCCCCGGTTGCTCACATCCGCATCCCACATGACCGTATAACCTTTGTTCACAGCGGTTTTGGTAGCGCCGATCAGCTCATCCAGCGTAACGTTGTAAAAAGCGCCGTTGGCATGGTTGTCTGGCAGCTCCAGTACAAAGTTGCTGTAATACGGATGATGCGTGAAAGAAGTGAGGCTTACATAATCCGCCTCGTTGAACTTCACTACCTGCCGGGCAAACTCCTGCGGCGTATAGGTCTTCCCGTTATAGGCAAAACTGGCCGGCGGCGCGCCGCCCATGTATTCATCCATAATGCCGGCATATTGTTGTTCCCAGTCCGCGGGCACGGGGCGTTTTTTCAGGATAGTGTCCAGGTAAGTTCTCAGCGCTTTTACCATCCCGCCGTGGTCCGGCTGCTCCTGCCCTGCTTTCAGCCCGCTGTAGGCGGATTCCGGCATCAGCCCGAACATGGAAGCGGCTTTCAGCACATCGTGCCCCAGGCCTCCTTCGTCAAACTGCGCTTTACCCTGCCGCAATATATAGTTGCGTGCTTTAAGCAGGTACACGTTGCGCACGGTGTACATTTCAGAAAGATCTGGCTGGGCCATACCCTGGCGCATGCATTGGCTTTCTATCAGCGAGGTAGTGGAAAAACACCAGCAGGTGCCGGTTTTGCCCTGGCTTTTAACGGTAGTGGCGGCGTTGTTCTTTAAAATGGTCACACCTTCTCCCACTGCCGCGCGGATCATTACGGGTTGCTCCTGGGCTGCGGCCTGCAGGCTCAATAGCACACATGCGGCCGCTACAATATTTTTTCTCATAAGCAGTATATAATAATCATTAGTATGCTGCAATATAAGTTAATTTTCGTGCTCTATCCTGCCTTTGCCGGATATGGCCTGGTTCACGCTGGCGGTACCTTTATATTTCACGGTGCCGCTGCCGGATACAGATACGTCCAGTTTTTTGCTGGCATTCACATATGCTTCCCCGTTGCCGGAAATGCCCAGCTCCATTTCGCGCGTTTGCAGGTTGGGCGCCGTTACCGCACCGCTGCCGGAAATACCTATTTCAGCCTCGTCCGCCCTGCCCTGCAGCTTCACTTTGCCGGTACCGGAAATACCTACTTCCAGCTTCCTGTACTGGAGGTCCAGGTCTGCCTCACCGCGGCCGCTAAGCGCCAGCTCCAGCTTATCACCTTTCACTACGCCCTGGGTATAGAAACCGGAGGTACCGCTGCCGGCAAGGCTTTCCAGCTTTACCACGGTAATTCTTGCTATGATATCGCCGCTGGGTTTGAGGTTGTAGCCTCTTTTGGGCCCCAGGTGCAGCTCATCGCCATCTATTCTGGCCTCAATGTATGGGAGCAGGTTCTCATCTGCTTCCAGTTCAATGGAAGCGGTGCTGCCCTGCGTAATGTACACCTTGAACTTGCCGGAAGTGGAGATCTCATCTATGGCGGCGCTGGCTTCCCGTTTTTCTTTTTTCATGTTGCCGTTGCCGTTGATCTGCTCCTGCCGCTGGGCCTGGCCCGCAAACGGGGCCAGCAGCAGCGCGGCAAAGGCAAAGGAAACAATAGCGTTGACTGTCTTAGAGGTCTTTTTCATGCTCGGTCATTTTTGGTTTTAGATTATTCTCCTGCCAATTTTACATCGCAATACGCGCCGTCTATTTTGATCAGCCCGGATGCGTCTGTACCATTGGACGTTATGGCGGAAAAGGAGAGGTTATTGTTTTTTCGGATGTTGGTCACGTTCTTCCATTCAAAATCACCGGTTGTCAGGCTTCCGTGATGAAGGTTGGCGGTGATCCTGAAAGCGGATCTATCTGCCATACCCAGCTTCAAGTCAGAATAACGGAGATGAGCGGTAATGGAGGAGAAAGCGGCGTCTACACGGCGGATGTTCAGGTCTGTATAGTTCACATTGAACACCGCGTTCTTTTTGAGCGTTTCCGCCCGCAGGTTGGAGTAGTTGCCGCTGAGGGAAAGATCGTTCACGGCCGTTAGCCGGTACTCGTCATAATTGGAGTTAAGCCGCATGTTGCCTGCTTCGCCAAAAGTATAGGAACTGTTGTTGGAGTTTACTTTCAGCTCTTTGGTGCTGCCGCAGCGAAGCGAGGAATAATTGGCGTTCAGCTCCAGGCGGTGTACCTGCTCGATCCGCGCCTTGTCCGTATAGTTCATGGTCACTTTCAATTTCTCCGCATTGCCGATGTCGAAAAAGCCGTAGTTTACACTGATGCGTGTATCAAAGGGCAGGTCTCTGGCCAGTATGTCCCCAAACTGGTTCTCCAGCGCCACGGCCTTGATATTGCGGGGAATGTTCACTACGTAGTTGATGTTCACATAATCCCGCGAGTCCTTTCTGCCGAAAGAGAACCACCTGCTTCCGCCGGGATTGTATTTGGTTTCAATGCGGATGCTGCTGCCGGATTCGGAGCCGGCTATATTCACCATTTCAGCAATACTGCGGGCCTGTTCCTGGTTTTTTCCGAAGCCTACTATTTCTATTTCAGCCCGTACAACCGGTTTGTCCCACACCTTGATCACAATTTTACCGTATTTGTTCAGCACCGCCAGGTCAGAGCCGGAACCGGCCTTGAACTCCTTTACAACACGGATCTTGTGCTCTTCATCGCCCTTGGCGGCAAAGGCGGCGAAGGGCCATAACAATAAGAACAATAATGTAGATCTAGAGTGCATCTTTTTTATTTGAGGGTGTGATATGATGGTATTTTTCCTGCTCGGAGAGGATCTTGTCCAGCAGCTCCAGCTTCATCTGGTAATAGCGTACCATGGCGGCGCGGATGCGTTCGTTGCCGGGGTTGCTCATCAGTTCTTTTTCCAGCAGCAGGTAGGTCTCGTTGCGCAGTTGCAGCTCTTTGCGGGTGGTGCTGTCAAGGCCCAGCTGCTCTTCCGGGTATTGCCCCAGCTCATCCAGCTTCTGTTCTATCCGGGAAGTATAGTATACCTGCATTTCTTCCATTTCAGGCAGCACGTACGCTACTTCCTGCTTGGTATGCAGGAACTTCACCAGCAGGCCGGCATTTACCACCAGGGCTACTATAATAGCGGCTTTCCACCAATGGCGCGCCATCAGCTGCACCACCCTTGCCCGCTGTTTCACCGGCAGCTCTTTTTCCAACGCCGCCCAAACGCGCGGGCCGGGGCCCTCCTCCTCAAACGCACTGCGGTTTTGTTGTATGAAATCTTCCAGTTGCATATGTTATACTTCTTTCGTTTTTAACTTTACCAGCTGCCGTACCTTTTCTTTGGCCCGCATAAACTGGGTTTTGGCGGTAGACTCCGTGATGCCCAGCATATCCGCTATCTCGCGGTGGGTGTACTCTTCAAAAATGTAGAGGTTCAGCACCGTGCGGTAACCATCCGGCAACTGGCCGATGGCCTCTTTCACCGCGGACACGGTCAGGGCGTAGGCCCCTTCATCTACCGCGGCTTCTTCCGCCGCGTCCGTCTCCCCCACTTCTTCAAAGTATACTTTCTTTTTCCGCAGGTAACTCAGGCAGTGGTTCACCACTATCCTTTTGATCCACGCGGTGATGCTGCTGTCTGACCCGAGTTTGTCCAGGTTCTTGAACACCTGCGTAAAAGCCTCCTGCAATACGTCTTCCGCATCGGCGGCATGCCCCGTCATCCGCAGGCAGATATTATACATGGCCCTGGCATATGCCTCATACAGCTCACGGAAAGCCCGAACGTCGCCCTTGCGGCAGCGTACCACGATCTGATCTGTTACAGGCATTTTTTCCAAAGCGTTAGGGTATAAACTCATATTAAAGACGGCGAAGGGGGAAAATGGTTGCATCTGTCCACCATTTATTTTGAATATACTGAAAATCATAGCAATATAAAAACAGAACGCAGCCAGCAAGTGGCTGCGTTCCTTCCATCCTTATATACCTAAAACATGATTAGGTACGTGTTTGTGCTACTTCACCCTGCTCTGCTCATCTTCCAGCCCGGTTTTACGGTTGCGGGCCTCTTTCACATTTGAATTTCCGAAGCGGTAGGTGAAGGATACCCGGAGCTGCCGGCTGTCCCAACGGGTGCCGAGGCGTACCTGGCGGTTGTTGACATTATAGGTGCCGCTGAAGCGCTGGGTATTGAATATATCGTTCACGTTCAGGCGTATGGTGCCCTTCTTCTGGAGCACCTGCTTTTGCAGGCCCAGGTTGAAGGCATACATAGCGTTCATGCGGAACAGGCCCTCCTGTGAGATCTGCGGGGACACGTAGAAGAAAGACGCTTCTGCGGAATACCCCTTATTAAAGGTAAAAGTGTGCTGCGTTTGCCCGAAGAAACCGCCGGACGCCCGTTTGATCAGCTCCCCGTTCACCGTGGTCTCAAAGGCGTTGTAGAACACGGACACGGTAGTGAAGGTCCTCCACCATTTGGTGACGGGCACCGGGGCGGACACGTTCAGGTTGATGTTATCCTTTTTAGCCACGTTCATATATTTATACACAATGATGGTAGTATCTCCAGTGGCGGGGTCTACGCCCGGTTCCAGGATGCGTGACAGCATATCGCTGGTATGGCTGTAGCCGATGGCCGTGGTCAGGAAAGACTTGAATGTATGCGTCAGGTCAAAATTGTGGGAATACTGCGGGCGCAGGTTGGGGTTGCCCCCGGCCTTGGTGTACCGGTCAAGGAAAAACTCGAACGGGTTCAGGTCATCGTAGCTGGGGCGCTGCAGCCGGCGGCTGTAGGAGATCCCCCACTGGTTGTTCTTGTTGGCCGTGTAGCTGAGGAACACGCTGGGAAAGAAATTGAGGTAACTGGTATCGTTCACCTGCTTGAGGGTAACGGAATGGCCTTCCACATGGGTTTGCTCCGCGCGGAGACCGGCCTGTACACCGAACTTTTTAAACTGCTTGGCGTAGTTGATATAGGCGGCGTTCACGTTCTCCTTATAAATAAAATAGTTGGAACGGTTGGCGTCATATTCCCACTGGGTGTGCCGGAGGGAATCAAAACGGGAGTTGTTGTCAGAGTCCACAAAACTCAGCTTGATGCCCGCCTCGATCTTTGCTTCCTTCTTCAGCGGGTGGGTATAATCTATTTTTACCGTTTTGATATTGATCACCGAAGGCTGCAGGCTGCGGGTGGTATCTCCCCGCCAGTACTGTTTGCCGGTACCGTCCAAGTAGGCGGAATACAGGCGGCTGCCCTGGTCTTCGGAGTTGCGGGAATAGTCCAGGTCTATGTTCAGCTCCTTGCCGGAAGTGTCCAGCTTGCCTTTGTAGTTGATGTTGTAAGACTGGCGGTCCCATTTATTATCGTTGTCTGTAACGGTACGCAGGCTGGAGTCTATGGCCTCCCCGCTCCCTATCCAGGTCATGCTGTTGCCGCCGCCTTTCCAGTTGTTGGTGGCCAGGTTCACCATTACGCCCACGGTATGGTCTTTATTGATGAAATAGTCTGCCCCGAACTTGCCCCCGTGGTACTGTGATTTTTTGTCCAGGTAAGAATGCTGGTCAAAAGTGATACGGCCTGATTTCTCGAAGTTGTCGCGGTAAATGCGCAGATCCTCGAAGTTCCGGTTGTAGTTGTAATTATAGGAGCCGAACACATTCACTTTTTTGTTGCGGTGGTTCAGGTTGAGGCCGCCGTTGGCCTTGGGCAGCTTGCCCTGCACAAACCCAGCGTTCACGCTGCCGTTGGTACCGTAGCTGGAGTTCTTTTTCAGTTTGATGTTGATAATCCCGGCGTTGCCTGCTGCGTCGTATTTGGCGGAAGGATTGGCGATCAGCTCTATTTGGTCTATGTTAGAACTGGGCATATTTTTCAGCAGCAAGGCAACGTCCTGGGGAGACATGTTCGTGACTTTGCCGTCGATCATGATGATCACTCCGTTCTTGCCACGCATGGATATATTGTCGTCTTTATCTACCTGTATTCCGGGTGATTGTTGCAGTACTTCCAGGGCGGTGCCGCCTGCCGCTACAATACTGTTTTCCACGTTCACCACCATTTTGTCTGCTTTCTGTTCTATGAAAGGGCGTTTAGCCGTTACGTTCACTTCTTTCAGGTTGCGGGATGTTTCTTCCAGCGTGATGGCCGGTACTTTTACCGGGCTGCCGTTTACGGTGAAGGGCTGGCTGTATGCTTTTTTCATGCCCATGTTAGCGGCGGCCACCAGGTACCGCCCTTCGCGGATACCTTCAAATTCGTATTGGCCGTCTACCCCGGCTATGGCCCCTTTTACCAGGGAAGAATCTTTTGCTTTCAGCAGGGTTACGGTGGCAAATTCTACCGGTTTGCTGTTTGTGCGGTGCACCTGGCCGTTTATTTTCCCTTTGAGGCCGGCCGTGCCGTTCCCGTTCTGGGCCTGAGCCATGTTGCCGATACTGACCAGTAAGGCGCTCAAGGTCAACAATTTAGATATCGATTTCATATAAGGCGGATGTTTAGATTCGGATTAGTTAGGTTGTTGTTCTATAGTTCCTTTCTTTAACAACTACAGTGTAAAGATAGGTAGTATGTTTTACATAGTACATAATGATACATAAGTGGTCATTATTTGGTGATGATTGGTAAAAAATGATGCGGGTGAAACGTTAGGTTACCTGCGGTATTGTTGCTTGTTCATAGAAGACGACCGGTCATTGTGATTGTTACAAAACCGGGGCAAAACTAGGGGGAAGCAGGTGAATGGCGTGGGGAAAAGGGACGAACAGGGTTGATCCTGTGATTAAAATGACGGATCGGGGATGTGGACTGGAGCGTTCTGCCAGGAAGCGGCCGCGATGGGCGGGGATGTGGACTGCAGCAGGGCGTTTTGCCAGGAAGCGGGCCCAATGGGCGGGGATGTGGACCGCAGCGTGGCGTTCTGCCCGTCACCGGCGTTCAAAAAGCCGCCTTGCACTGGCCGCCCCGCTCCTGCTATAATTATATGCTACTCAAACCGCAGCGCGGCAATCACCTCCGGCAATTCCTCCTGCATCTTCTCGAACACCACCCGCTCCTCTTTGCGGATGTGGTCTTCCAGGCTGCGGGCCAACTGGTCCATGGCCTCCACGGGGTCAGCGCTGTCTACCAGCGCGCTGTACATGCCGGAAATAATGCGGTGCTCGGCTATCAGCTCGTCCAGCAGGGCGTCCATGTCCGCCCGGTGGCCGCGGCATTGTTCAAACAGGTAATCTTCTTTCTGGATATGCGGCACCATGATCTCCTGGAACACCTTGACCATGTAGGCCATTTTGGAAACGGCATCCAGCGGGTAGCCCTCGTAGGGCGCCGCGTCTTTTTTCAGGTACCTGCAAACAAAGAGCAGGGATTTATGCTCGTGAGAGAGCGGTACCAGGTTCGGGTGGCGCTGCATCAGGCTGTTTTTTGTACAGGTTTTGTTTTACGGGCGTACCATATCAGGCCGGCGCCGCCTATTACCAGCAGCGTTGCAATAATTTCCGCCTGTGTGGGATGGAAGCCGAAAATATCGTATTTCGTGTTCACCCTTATCTTCTCCACAAAAAAGCGCTCAATGCCGTTGAGTATGAGGTAAATGCCGAAGATCACGCCGGGCGTGGTCACCCGCCGGCGTACGGCCATCAGTACAATAAAGAACAGGCCGCAAACAATGATCTCGTATAACGGCGTTGGGTATACGCCAATGGGCAGGGCGTTGCAGTATTCCCCGCTGCAGCCCTGCAGGGGCATGCCGTCATTCACCACATTGTGGGGGTAGCTGTAGGCAAAAAAGAAGTCCGGCAGGAAGCTGAGGGAAGCGGGTTTCTCAAACCGCTTGTGCGGCACCTGTTCAAGGCTGCCGAAGTGCCGGGTGAAATATGTGGAATCCCGGTGCAGCACGTCCTGGTACTGCGCTTCGGAAATGACCTGCACCTTGCCGGTGGGGTTGGTGCCGTAAGCGCTGTTGTTGATGCCCCAGTCCCCGTCTCCTGAAAACTGGCAGCCCATACGGCCCACCGCGTAGGCCAGCATGAGGGCGGGCGCCGCGCTGTCTACCAGGTGTTTCCAGTTGATCTGTTTTTTATGTGCGTAACGGATAATGACATATGCGGCTACAATGAGACCGCCATAGAAGGTAAGGCCGCTGGCGGAAAAAAGGGAACCCCAGGGGTCTGCCACAAACTCGCCCCAGTTTTCCAGGTTGTGGAATATCTTGGCCCCTACCAGGCCGGCCACTGCCGCCATAATGGTAAAGTCTGGCACCCGCTGGTGCGGCCATACATTTACTTTTTCTTCTTTGGGTTTGGGAAGGGCGGCCTTCTTTTTCGTATAGTACTTCCAGTAAGCCATGGCCGCGGCGCCCAGGATGCCGCCAATTACGCTGCCCTGCGCGGAAAGAAAATAAGAACGCAAGTCTTCCGTGCCTGCGCCAAACATCCCGAATATTTTGAAACCGATAATGAACCCGATCACCGCGCTCACCAGCATGTCTCCCACGGAGGCCGGTTTGCCTGTTACCATGGTTTCCTGCACCGGCGCCAGCCATCCCAGCTTTTCCCGCCGCCGCAGTTCGGAGGTGAGTACATAAGCCGCCGCCAGAAAGGCAATGGCCACAAAAAAACCAAACGTTTGTACAATCTTCAAAAAAGGTATCTCTACTCCAAACAGATCCTTGAATGCGTAATATAAATTAGGATACATAGGCTGAAAAAGCTAAAAAAAATGGTGATCTGAGTTTTCCTATGAACAAAGCCGAATTATATCAAGAGGAAAATCAAACCACCAAGTTACATTACAATTACGAATTACGGGTTTTAAATAATAGATATTCTGCCCGTAATCCGTAACTGATTTTAGCAATATTCGTCGAAAGCAGCCAACAGGTTGGTTGCGATCAACTGTGCAGAACGCCCTTCGATCATATGGCGTTCTATAAAGTGCACCAATTGCCCGTCTTTGAACAGGGCAATGGAGGGAGAAGACGGCGGGTAAGGCATCAGGTGCGTACGGATCTGTTTTACCGCGTCCGAATCAAAACCGGCAAAGCTGGTCGTTAAACGGTCCGGCTTTTTCTCGCTGGTAGCTACCGCCATCAGCACACCCGGACGGGCAGTACCGGCCGAGCAGCCACATACGGAATTGATCACTACCAGGGTAGTGCCTTCCTTGGCCAACACCTCATCCACCTTTGCAGGGGTGAGCATTTCTTCAAAACCATTATCTGTAAGTTCTGCCTTCATAGGCATCACGAGTTCCGCAGGGTACATAATTATTTCTTTTTTGCAAAGTTAATAATATATCGACATACTTGAATAAATAAAGTAAAAGAGACATTTTGTCGCATCAATCCAGCAGAAACCGACTTTTTGTCTCGTTCACGCTCCTCTTTACTGGCGAAATTTCCGGAACATGGCATTGGTATCCGGTTTGATCAATACCCGGTGTAACCAAAAAACAAATGGTTTAACTCAAAAAATTATAAACACTATGACACTCGTAAAATTTAATCATCAGCCGGCCCGCACCCTCAGCGGCTTTGTAGACGAAATTTTCAACGGCAAGCTCAACCGCGATTTCGGTATCTCCGATTTCTTTGGCCAGCACGCCCCGGTGAACATCAAGGAAACCAAAGAGGCCTATGTGCTGGACGTGGTGGCCCCCGGCCAGGAAAAAGGCGACTTCCGCATTAACCTCGACGGGCAAACGCTGACCATCAGCTCCGAAAAGAAAACGGAACAGACAGAAGAAAACGATAAACAGATCCGCCGCGAGTTCAGCTTCCGCTCTTTTTCCCGCTCATTTACCGTGAACGAGAACATTGACGCAGACCAGATCAGCGCGAAATATGAAAACGGTGTACTGAAAGTGACCCTGCCCAAGAAAGAGGCAAAACAGGACACTGCAAAAGAAATTACAGTTGCATAAGGGTTAGGATAACAGGGCCGCTCCATCTGGGGCGGCCCTTTTTTTATGCATCAAATTACCACTAAAGTTGAATGGCAGGCAGCGCGCAGGATAGTACCTTGCTTCCACATATCTTACCAGGATGGGCCGGGCCAACAAAATATTAAAGAACTTATCCATATACCTGTACAAGCATACCGAAGAAGCGGTAACGGCAAAACTCATCCGCAGGCATCCCTGCGCGTTTGAGCAGGCACGTATCAAAATGCTGTTCGATTTTCTTTTCTTCTACAGCCTTACACTTTTACCGGTACTCATTTCTTTACTCTATGTACATGACTATCTCAACCTCGCCATTACCGGTGTGTTTGCGGGCGTGTTCATTTGCTGTGCTTTTCTGATGAGCCTCGGCGCAGGCATAGCGGTCACAGGTACTATAGCCGCCCTGAACACCCTGCTGGTACCCATGGTATCTTCTTTCACCAATGACCTGGACGTATCCCCCATATACGCCATGCCCTGGATGATGGCCTGCATGCTGGGCTACTTTGCCGTTAATCTCAGAACAGCACTAACCCTGGGAGTGCTGCTGTTCCTCTACCTTGGGCTGGTGGCGTACATGAAAATATACAACCTGCCCGTGTTCCTGCCTCCTACTTATTCCGCGCTGGACAAATACCTGGTCACCCCGTTCCTCATGGCGGGCTACCTGATAGTGTTCCTGCGGGTGTGGGGCGTGTACTACCGCAACATTACCCGGCTGGAGCAGCAGCAAACCCTGCAGAAGCAGCAGCAGTTCTCCGCGCTCATCAACCAGAACCTCACCAAACAGTTCCTGCTGCTGAAAGGGCTTTCCCGCTCGGGCAAGAACGAGTTCATGGAGGGCAACCTGGAAATGATGGACGCCTGCTTTTCTGAAATAGAAAAACAGTGCGATTCGGCCATCAACCTCCTGGACAACCCTGGCGCCGCCGGCCAATAAATATCAGCGGCAATCCTCTTTTCTGCGTGTATCTACCAGGTATATGATCTTCCACCCTTTTTCCGACTTGCATAACTGGAAAGAATTGACGCCGCAATGGCTGAAACGGTCCCCGAGGTAAAAACGGTAGGGTGTCCATACGGAAGCAAGAGGCCCGTCTATCAATACCTTGTCAAAGGTGATCCGCTCGTCCCACACGTCCGTGTGAGGGGTACCTACAGCGGTAACGAATTTTTGGATGCTGGCGCTACGCACTATAACACCTTCGTTCGGAGCCATTACAACCGTTTGCATAATGGCGTTTTCATCGAATATATCCTTTACCATAGCGCTATCCGCCTTCTTCATACCGTCAAACAGTTGACGGATGGCACTTTTCACAGCTTCTTCTTCCGAAGACTGCGCTGCTACACGGTTAGAACATATAAGTAATAATAACAAAGGAATGAAGCAGGCCTTTTTCATATAGTAAAAGGGGTATTAATTACTAAATCTATTTAATATATAGCGTGCACTTGCCATGCAATTTCATTAGAAAACGGCAAAAAGATACAACTAATTGGTATTTGCAGGAGAAGGTCAGACCAGTACTTTTACACTGAGCAAATTATTATCGTAACCTATTGCCTCCTATACCGAATCACAATGCCTTTTTCCTTATGCCTTGAAATTTCCTTTTACCTTATGCCTTGAAATTACATTTATGGACCGTTCCGTAAATGTGTAATTCCCTTGCCATGAATGTTGGATCCGTCTATCCTATGAAATTATGGGCTCTCCAGAAACGGGGGGCCTTATTTTATTAAAAAGAAACCCCTCGGAGAACCGAGGGGTTTTTAAGTGGATTACTAACCCATTTTTTTAATAACCCAAAATTTTCAGCATGCTCTGGGAGGTTTGCTCCTTAGCGTATAGCCAGTCTTTTAATTGTCCGTTTTTGTCGTACCCCACTATTACGTGTTTGGGGGAAGGTATCAGGCAGTGCTTGATACCGCCGTAACCGCTCAGCTGGTCCTGGTAGGCCCCGGTATGGAAGAACCCGATGTAGAGGGGCTCCCCGTTGGTGAGCTTGGGCAGGAACACGGCGTTGATGTGCTCTTCCGAGGTGTAGAAGTCATAACCGTCACAGGTCAGCCCTCCCAGGTGCACCTCCTGGTATTCCTGGTCCCATTTGTTGATGGGCAGCATCAGGAACTTTTCCCCGATGCCCCAGGTATCCGGCAGCGTGGTAATGAAAGAGCTGTCTATCATATACCAGTTCTCCCGGTCGTTCTGCATTTTTTCGCCCAGCACGCTGTAGATCACCGCGCCGCTCTCCCCTACGGTAAACGAACCGAACTCCGTATAAATGTCCGGTACGGGCACCTTGTTCTTTTTACACACGCTCTTGATATTGGCTACGATCTCGTTCACGATGTAAGCGTAATCATAGTCAAACCCGAGGGAGTGTTTGATGGGGAAACCGCCACCCAGGTTGATGCTTTCCAGTTCGGGACAGATCTTTTTCAGCTGGCAGTAAAGGTTCAGCACCTTGTTGAACTGGCTCCAGTAGAAAATGTCGTCCTTGATCCCTTTGTTCATGAAGAAGTGGAGCATTTTCAGCTCAAACTTCGGGTTGCCCTTCAGCTTGTCTACATAGAACTCCAGGATGTCCCGGGAGGCAATGCCCAGGCGGGAGGTATAAAAGTCGAACGTTGGCTCCTCCTCCGCCGCAATGCGGATACCCAGCTTTACCGGGCCTTTTGCCCGGATGAATTTGGAATAGTCTTCCAGTTCCTCCTTATTGTCCAGCACCGGCAACACGTTGGTAAAACCGGTGTTGATCAGCTTGGCAATACTGCGGGTATAGGTTTTGGTCTTGTACCCGTTGCAGATGATGAAGGTATCTTTCGTGATCTTTTTGCGTTCGTACAGCTTATGGATAATATCTATATCGTACGCAAAAGACGTTTCAATATGCACATTGTGTTTCAGCGTCTCCTCCATTATAAAGGAGAAGTGTGAGCTTTTGGTGCAATAGCAGTAATAGTATTTGCCATCATACCTGTTCTTCTTGATCGCATCCTGGAACATCTTTTTGGCCCGGTTGATCTGCATCCCGATTTTGGGCAGATAGGTGAGCTTAAAAGGCGTTCCGTACTTGTCGATCAGCGCCCGGATATCCAACCCGTTAAATATCAGGTTGTTCTCCTTCACTTCGAAACCCTCCTGGGGGAACTCGAAGGTTTGGTTAACGAGGTCCGTGTAGGTGTTGTTCATTTAAGGCTGTGAATGAATTTTAGAGTTAGTAAAAACTTAAACTACAGTATAAATGAGCTGGTAACTTCTGGTTTTAAGTTGATAACAACACACCTACGTAAGTCGTTTGACCAGCAAAATCGGTTGCAAATCTACTATTTTGTTCCAATGCATTCCCAAAAAATTTCCATCTTTTTTATGGAAGGGAGTAAGTTTATTTAAACAACTGTATAACAACAGTTTACAAACAATTAACTACAGCAAAAATTAAATCTATGGCAGGACATTCCCCGCTGGTGGCCCCGTTTTACAACCCCTTCATAATCACGTCAATAGTTCAATAGCCCTTTTTCCTTCACAAAACAACAAGTCCAGGATGCTAAGGTTCGGGAAAAAGCCGGTGCGTTCCCCAAAAACCTGGGCATATACGGGCGCCCCGTCTGGCGCCGGCTGGCCGGGCTGCAGGTGGTCTCTCCTGTCCAGCACGCCCGTAGCGGGGTCATAGGTTTTCTCGAACCGGTCTGTAAGGCTGATCTCCGGGGAAATGCCCAATACCTGGTTAGCCCACTGGAGGCAGGCCATATTCCAGTCCAGCAGAAAATCGAACCTCCGGGTGTAAAGCTCTTCCAGTTCATTTTCGAAATACTCGAACCAGGGGGAACGGCGGTAGGCCGACGTCAGGGTTTTCCAATGGAGGGCCTGCCAGTTTTCCTGATTGCTGATACGAACGTCCTTCATGATAGTCCGCTGATTTTTTCCCTTGGCCAGGGGAACGCTTAAAAGGATGGTCCCGTTCGGTCCGGCCACGTAACAACGGTTGCGAAAACTGACCTTCTGGTAGTGTTCATATCTCTCGATCTTTAATATGTTGACCTCAATTAAAGTTTTATAAAATGAAATTGGTGGAAAGTATTGAGATTCAATAAGTAAAGTTTTGTTATTGTATCCTTCTGTCATATCGTCATAATTAAATTGAAAAGTCTGCAAAATCCTTGAAAAACGCCCTGTTATAATTAAATGTTAAGCTACAGTTACAACATGTTAATATATTGAAAAACAGCCTATAGAATGATTGTAAATATGCTATTTACTTTAGTAAAAAGTACTTTTAAGCTGAATATTAAAAGTTAACAAAAATACTAAAGTTATTAGTTCCAAAAAGAGTTGATTTTGGCCTGTTTTTACTTAAAGTAAAATTTTAAATAGAGGGGTGCCTCCCAGCCTTCCGGATGCCAATCTTTAACTTCTTATTTGGTTGGAGTTTTGTAGGTTTGGGGGAATTTTAAAAATCGCCGTTCAATGAAAAGATATTCCTGGGCCATGGTGATATTCCTGTTATGGGGTACCCTCAGCTCCTGCGACAAGATGAAAGACCTGGAGTTTCTCCGGGTAGCGAGCTTCGATTTTGACGCCCTCGGGTTCTCAAAAAGCACGGTTAAAATGGAGCTGGCCTATTTCAATCCCAACAATTTCTCCCTCCGCCTGAAAGATGCCGAGTTCGATATTTTCCTGGACGATACCAAAGTGGGGCATTCCCTGCAGGATACCCTGATAGAGATCCCGGCCAGGGATACCTTCTATTTTCCGGTGAAGCTGGAGGTGGAAATGGGCAATGTTTTCCGGAATGTGCTGGGGGCCATGACCAATAAGGAGGTGACCATCAAAGCGGCGGGCAACTGCAAAGTGGGCAAAAAAGGGGTTTATCTGCCCTTCCCGATCAGGTGTGAAACGAAACAAAAACTGGATTTCTTCTGAGAAAAGGGCGGTCTGCTGCCTGGCCTGAAATAAACCAGAAAACCGGCTCTTCCTACAAGGGGAAGCCGGTTTTCTGGTTTTTGTGGTGCGCCGATGCGGGGAATGAAAACGAAATATGGAGCCGGTTTTTCAGCGGGAAGAGCCGGTTTTTGTGTTTTGGGGGATGCCCCAACGCGGGGAATGAAAACGAAATATGGAGGCAATTTTTCAGCAGGAAGAGCCGGTTTTTGTGTTTTGGGGGATGCCCCAACGCGGGGAATGAAAACGAAATATGGAGGCAATTTTTCAGCAGGAAGAGCCGGTTTTGTGTTTCAGGAGGATGCACATTGACTGAAAATACCCACCCGCGCACATAAAAAAACCGCCCCGGGGGAATACCCGGAGCGGTCAAGTTCTTCTGGAAAAGCTATCCCTTTTTCTTGGGTGGCGGGCCTCCGCCGTCTTCCGGTTTCTGGCAACATTTGGGTAGTTCCTTGTAAGAATCCTCGTTCGCCGTTACATCGTCCGCATCATATCCCACATTGGCAATGGCGGTCTTGATATTCTCAACATTGGTACGGTCTGTATAGTATTTCACCGTTGCTTCTTTCTTCTTCACGTCTACCACCATGGATTTGATCCCTTCCTCCCGGAGAAAATAACGCTGAATGCGGTCTTTGCACATGTTGCACTGCACCGTGGGCACCTTGATCTTGGCAGTGGCCAGTGTGCCCTTCTTTACCTGGCCCATTGTTACCCCTGCCCCGGCGAGCAACAGCAACAGCATTAATTGGATTGTACGCATAGCAAGTCTTTTTTAAACCAACACAATATACTATTATAAAATTAAATATGTTCCTATTTTCCCCATACGTCCGGGGCGGTACGCCAGGCTTGCAAAGTGCTCTGCTCCTCCGCGGATACCTGCCCTTTTTCTACCGCCAGCTCTATCAGGGCGCTGTAGTTGCTCAGGGATCTGAAGGGCACGCCGGCCGCTTCAAAGGCTTTTACCGCTACCTCAAACCCGTAGTTGAAGATAGACACCATGCCTATCACCTCACCACCGGCGGCGCGGATGGCCTGCACGGCCTCCAGGCTGCTTTTGCCGGTAGAGATCAGGTCTTCCACTACTACCACAGGCTGGCCGGGCTGCAATACGCCTTCGATCATGTTGCCCATGCCGTGTTCTTTGGGTTTGGACCGCACGTATATGAACGGCAGCTTCAGCTGGTCCGCCACCAACGCCCCATGGGGAATGCCCGCCGTGGCCACCCCGGCTATCACCGCCGCGTCAGGGAAGGTCTCAAATACCAGGTTGCTCAGTTCCGACTTGATGTAATCACGTACGTACGGAAAAGACAACACCTTACGGTTGTCGCAATAAATGGGAGATTTCCATCCGGAAGCCCAGGTGAAGGGCTTGGCCGGGCTCAGTTTTACGGCCTGTACCTGGAGCAGCTTCTCTGCTACCTGTTTTTCGCTGACATTGTTCATAACGTCGCAAAAGTACAATGAATAATGCAAACGATTATTTTTGCAGGATGGAAATGCCGGTTATTATATATATAAATGAAAGACCTTTATTGCTTACGGGAGACAAGCACCTGCTGCCCCCCGGTTTTGACGGGGCGGCCACCCTCTTCTCGCCCGGCCAGGCGGAAATAGCGCAAACCATTGCCCTGCTGGAAAAAAACCAACTGCCCATGGCGGTGCTCCGCCAGCAGCACGTACCGTCTTTATTTGAAACGGTAAAAGGGCATTTTACAGTATATGAAGCAGCGGGCGGACTGATCACCAACGAAGCCGGCGAGATACTGCTGATGTTCCGCCGGGGCAAATGGGACCTGCCCAAAGGCAAGCTGGACGAAGGAGAAACCCTGGAAGCCTGCGCCCTGCGCGAGGTGCAGGAAGAAACCGGCCTGCAGCACGTCAATATTAGCGGCAAGATCACGGAAACCTTCCATTATTATCCCCTGAAAGACAAAAAAATCCTCAAACAGAGTCACTGGTACCGCATGTTTTTCAGTGGTACGGAGCTGACCGTTCCGCAGATAGAGGAAGACATCCTGGACATTCAATGGATACGCCCCGAAAACCTTGGCAAGTACATGGCCTATTCCTACGAAAACATCCGGGAGGTGTTCCTGAAAGCGGGATATAAACTATGACCTATGAACGCACAAGCCCATTACGACAACCACCTGGCCGCCTTCTACGCCTGGATGAGCGGCAACTTCGACACCAAACAGCAGGAACAGCAGGCCTATTTCACCAACAAACACATTGCCCCCGGCGGCAACGGTGTGGCGCTTGACCTGGGCGCCGGCCACGGCCTGCAAACCGTGTCTCTCGCCAACCTGGGGTTTTCCGTGTTTGCGGTAGACTTTAACCAGCATCTGCTGTCTGAGCTGAACGCGCGGGCCAAGGGCCTGCCGGTACGCACCATCCTGGCCAACCTGGCCAACACGGGCCAGTACGGCATGGACGCAGAGCTGATCGTTTGCATGGGAGACACGCTCACCCACCTGGAAAGCGTGGAGCAGGTAAACACCCTTATTGGGGAATGGTACCGGATGCTCACGCCCAAAGGCAAGCTGGTACTGTCTTTCCGTGACCTCACCCAACCGCTGGAGCAGGAAGAACGGTTTGTACCCGTACGCGCCGAAGATGAGCGCATTCACACCTGCTTCCTGGAATATTTCCCGGGGTATGTGAGCGTGTACGACATTTTACTGGAAAAACAGCAGGGCCAGTGGATACAGAAAGTAAGCAGCTACAGGAAACTGCGGCTGGGCATAGAGCAGGTAAAAATGATGCTGACGGCCGCAGGTTTTATGGTGCAGGACCATGAAGTGATCATGCGCATGCATTACCTGGTGGCGGCTAAGCCTGGCGCTTAGCCAGTATGGCTACGGTGAGGCGGCTCACGCAAACGAGCTTATTATCGTCATCCGTGATCCGGATGTCCCACACGTGGGTACCGGAGCCGATGTGTAACGGCCGGGCCACGGCATGCACATACCCTTCCCGCACGCCGCGTACGTGGTTGGCGTTGATCTCCAGCCCTACGCAGATCTGCTTTTCCGGATCAATAATGAGGGCGGAGGCCACGCTGCCCACGGTTTCCGCCAGGGCGGCGGAGGCGCCGCCGTGCAGCAGGCCGTAGGGCTGAACGGTACGGTGGTCTACCGGCATCATGGCCCGCAGGTAATCCGGGCCTATCTCGGTAAATTCCATGCCGAGGTAGGTGCCCATGGTGTTCTGCGCATTTTCATTGAGCTGGTCAAGAGAAATGTCCAGCGAGAACCAGATTGCCTTCATGATATTGCGGTTTTAACTCTTCTTTTGTTGCTGTATGCTTTTAGCCACCGGACCGGGCAAAAACTGCGCGGCATCTCCCCCGTTCCTGATCACGTCTCTCACCAGCGTGGAGGCAATGGTGGAAAATTCGGGCGAGCAGGTGAGGAAGATGGTTTCCACATCGGGGTCCATTTTCCGGTTGATGTCCGCAATCGCCTTTTCGTACTCAAAATCCGCCACGTACCGGATGCCTCTCAGTATAAAGCGGGCATTCACCTGCCGGCAGAAGGTAACGGTGAGGCCTTCGTAGGAGGTGACCTTTATCTTGGGCTGGTCCTTATAAATTTCCCTGATCCATTCCACGCGCTGCTCCACGGAATACATGGGCACTTTGCCGGAGTTGATGCCGATGCCGATGATCAGTTCGTCAAAAAGCGGCAGGGCGCGGTCAATGATGTCGGTATGCCCGAGGGTCACAGGATCGAATGTACCGGGAAATAAGCAGATGCTGTGCATAGTGTATAAGTATTATTGACCGGCAGAGGGTTTCCTCAGTTCTTCCCGGTTAATGAATATGGAAAATATGGTGGTACCGTAATTCCGTTCCGAGCGGTAGTAGCTGAACTCCTTGTAATTGTTACGCGGCGTGTGTTCCAATACGAACCATCCTTCCGGTTTCAGCAGCTGCCTTTCAAATACTATTTTGGGCAGCTCGTCTATAGTGCCCAGGGCGTAGGGCGGGCCGGCAAAAATAAAATCGAACTGCTCCGTGCACTGCTGCAGGTATTTGAACACGTCCATCCGCACCAGCTTCAACTGTACGCCCAGCAGCGCGGCGGTTTTGCTGATAAAGTCCGCCATGGCCGGGTCTTTCTCCACAATGGTCTGGTCTGCGGCCCCGCGGGACGCCAGTTCGTAACTGATGCTGCCGGTGCCGCCAAAAATATCCAGGGTCTTGAGGGTGGAAATGTCCAGGTTGTTTTCGATGATATTGAACAGCCCGCCTTTGGCAATATCTGTGGTAGGGCGCGTGTGCGGCATGTTAGCGGGCGGATTGATCCGCCGGCCGCTCATGGAACCTCCTATGATACGCATAAGGCCAGTGCATATAAATTATGAAAATGATGCGGGGGCACTTCATTCATCCGGGGAATGTACAGGAAGCCGTCTGGTTTGTGCACCCAGTCCAGCCGGGGCAGAAAGCGGTGCAGCTCGTGATACACCTGCGAGTCTTCCGTGAGGGCGCCGCCCAGCTTCACCTTGGCCTGCAGCTCGCTGAGGCCCAGCTGGCGCAGGGAGTTGACAATGTAATACACCATGTCCAGCCCGCTGCGGTACCCCAGTTGCTGCTGGAGCAGCAGCTTGCCGCCGGCAAAAATGGTGAGGGCAAACTGCATGGGCTGCACTTCCACGTATACCACCCCGTCAGAGAACTGTACTTCGTTGTCTTTCCGGTAGGCTTTGAGCAGGCCGGTGTAGGCATGCATAACGGTATCTGAAGAAAATTCCTTCCGCAGAAAGCCCAGGATGTCTTTATCTATGGCATATACGTTCACAAGGCCCAGCTCCGGCACGGTGTCAAACAGCACGGCCTCCTGCATTTTTTCCAACTGCGCCACATGCAGGTAGTCCCTTTTCAGCTGCGGCTGAAAAAGCGCTTCCGGCACCAGCGTGCTCTCCGGCGAGTCAAAGGCCAGCAGCACCTGTTTGAAGGCGGTAAACAACAGCTTGTCCGCGTCAAAGATCTCTTCTATCATCTCCAGGTCCGCCATAGCCAGCGTTTTAGGCTGGTAGCTATAACTTTTCAGCGCCAGGAACTTGCGTTGCAGGGGAGACAATACGGCATAACTGAACGTGCCACTGCCTACCAGCACCAGCAGGGTGCAGGTGGTCAGGTCCGTTTCCAGCAGGGTGGCGTCATCTATTGCGTATGTGGGTTGTATGGTATATGCCACGGGCATGTATTTCAGTATTGTAAAGCACAATAATAATTAAAATTGTTGAGTTTGGGCGCGAAGGGGCGGCAGCGGGATTTTCGTATTTTTGCCCGCCCTTTTCATATGCAGGTTAACTTAACAAATAAACAGGTGATCGCTATTGCCGCTCCCATCAGCCTCTCGCTGGTGCTGCCGCAGATCAACCACATGACCAATGCGGCCTTCCTGGGCCATTTGGGCGAGTTCCCCTTTGCCGTGAACGGCATTGCGGGTATTTATTACCTGGTGATGCACATGATCGCCTACGGCCTGAACAACGGGCTGCAGGTGCTTTTTGCCCGCCGCGCGGGAGAAATGAACTATGCCGGCATGGGGCGGTATTTTTCCAATGGTTTTGTGCTGGCGCTGCTCTTCTCCCTGTTTGCCATTGCGGTCACTTATACCCTGGCGCCGCTTTTCTTCGGCGGCAGCCTGCATGACCCGCAGATCAGGGAGGCGGCGGTGTCTTTTATCCGCATCCGCATCTGGGGGTTGCCTTTCCTGATGCTGATGGGGCTTTGCAATGCCTTTTACATCGGCACGGGCCATACGCGCCTGCTGGCCATCACTTCCCTTTTCCAGGAGGTGGCCAATATTGTGCTGGACTATGGGCTGATATTCGGGAAGCTGGGCCTGCCGGCGATGGGGCTCAACGGCGCAGCCGTGGCCTCCATTATTGCGGAAGGCATTGGTTTTGTGGCGGCGTACAGCATACTGGTGCTGCTGAAGTTCCCGCCCAGGTATCATCTTTTTGCCCGTCTCAAACCAGACTTTGCGGCCATGCGCAACATTCTCACCATTTCGGCGCCGCTTATTGTGCAGTTCCTCTTCGGCATCGGCAGCTGGCTGGTGTTCTTCATATTTATTGAGCATCTGGGGCAAAGGCCCCTGGCCCTGTCTAACATGATGCGCAGCATCTTTGGGCTGTTCGGCATTTTTACCTGGGCGCTGGCCGCCACCTGCAATACCATGGTGAGCAACCTCATTGGCCAGGGCCGGGAGGCGGACGTATTGAAAGCGGTGCGGAAAATAGCGGGCTTTGCCTTCTTCTGCGCGGCCGCCGTGTGCCTGTTGATCAACCTGCTGCCTTACCAGTTGCTGCGGATGTACACGGCAGATAAAACACTGATCACCGCGGCCATCCCGTCTATCCGTGTATGCACCGCCGTTACCCTGCTTTCTTCAGTGACCGCTGTTACTTTCAACGGTATAACGGGCACCGGCCGTACGCGGGTGAACATGCTGATAGAGGTATCTGCCGTAACCATCTACCTGGTGTATTGCGTGCTGGTGGTAGAACGGTGGCGCAGCCCGCTGCACTGGGCCTGGGGCGCGGAGTTCGTGTACTGGATCATTATGGGCGGGCTGGCGCTCTGGTACCTCCGGAGCGGCCGGTGGAAGGGGAAGGTGCTGCAGTAAAAGGAGATGCCGTATACCCCAATGGGCGCGGAGGTGTTGCAACAAGAAGACAAGCTCCACATCCGGAGTACCCCGCAAAGGCACCGCACGGAATATTGCGGCCCCTACTGCATGGCGTCCAGCAGTTTTTTCATTTCTGCCTTGTACCCCGGGTCATCCTGGTAAATGGGGCGCATCCTCACACCTTTGTTCAGCACTTCCATAGCCTGGGTTTCCTGGTTGTTCTGGCGGTAGGCCAGCGCCAGGTCAAGGTAGTTGAGTATGAAAGAGGGTTTCAGCTTCAGGCATTTTTCATAGGCGGCAATGGCGTCTTCCATGGTGCCGGGGGGTACGCCGCCAAACAATACCTTGGCCGCAGCTTTCTCAATGGAGCCTAAGTTGTAGAGGTCAAAGTTCCATTTGCCCACCAGGTGCCAGGCCTCCCCGTAATCAGGCTTGAACTTGAGGGCCAGGTCCGCATATTTCTTCACCTCCTTGGCCGCCGCCACTTTTTCCTTGGCGCCGGATATCTGCCCGATGCGGGCCCAGGCTACCGCCATGGCGTAGTTGGCCTCCGCATTCTCCGGTTCCACCTTGAGTGCCTCGTAAGCGTATATTTTGGCGTTGTTGAAATACTCCTGTTTGGCCGCTTTGTCTTTCAGCCGGGCCCCTTCCCTGCCTGCCAGCAGGCTGGCCTGGGTAAAAGCCAGCACATGGCCGGGAGACACCTGCAGCGCCTCCTTGTATTTCTCCAGCGATTCATTTTCTTTCATCTGTTTTTCCAGTTGCTGCGCCTGGGCAATGATTTCCTCCACGGTTTGGGCCTTGGCAAAAAGTGAGGCCCAGCAGGCCAAAAGAAGCAGGATGGTTTTCTTAAGCATAGGACGAATTTGTTGGGTGATCCAAAAATAAGTCATATTTATTTTATATCACATATTGTTTTTCCAGCGAAACCACGGAGAAATCCACGTCTCCCCCAAACGGGGGCGCCTGTTTCCGGAGGGTTACCACGGAGGCCTGTACGCCGGGGTATTGTGTTTTGATGGCGGCGGTAATATCGTGCACCACCTGTTCCAGCAGCGCCTGAGGTACCTGCATCGCCTGTTGGGCAATGGCATACAGCCCTTCGTAATTAACCGATTCTGCCAGGGAAGATGGGTGTTCCGGCTCGGGGATGCTCACCTTTACGTCCAGCACAAAATGATTGCCGATCACCTGTTCTTCCTTGTAAAAACCGTGATAGGCGTAAAACCGGATGCCTTCCAGCGCAATGTGGAGCATGTGCTTGCAGATTGTTGGGCTATAAAAAAACAAATGGGAGAAGCGGTACCTCCCCCATTCTTTATGATCAATGTCCTTTTGCAGAGAGGTACCTTTCCGCGTCCAGCGCGGCCATACATCCGCTGCCCGCGGCCGTAACGGCCTGGCGGTATATTTTGTCCTGCACGTCCCCACAGGCAAAAACGCCTTCCACGCTGGTTTTGGTGGTGCCGGGAATGGTTTTGATGTACCCCTGCTCGTCCATGTCCAGCTGGCCGTTGAAAATGCCGGAATTAGGCTGGTGGCCGATGGCCACAAAGAAGGCGTTCACGGGGATCACCTTTTCTTCTTTGGTCTGGCTGTTGAGCACGCGTACGCCTTCCACTTTATTCTCGCCTACTACTTCCAGGGTTTCCGTGTTCCAGTACACCATGATGTTGGACGTTTTCAGCACGCGGTCCTGCATCACCTTGGATGCCCTCATTTCGTGCCGGCGTACCAGCATGTGTACGTTGGAGCAGATCTTGGAGAGGTACAGCGCTTCTTCGGCGGCGGTGTCTCCCGCGCCTACAATAGCGGCCTCTTTACCGCGGAAGAAAAAGCCGTCGCACACCGCGCAGGCAGACACGCCGCTGCCGTTCAGGCGCTGCTCGGAGGGCAGCCCCAGCCATTTGGCGGAAGCGCCGGTAGCAATAATGATAGCGTCTGCCGTGAGGGTCTTTTCCTCATCTATTTCCACTTTATAAGGCTGCGATGAAAAATCCACCTTGGTGGCCATGCCGTAGCGGATGTCTGCGCCCATTCTGCTGGCCTGTTTTTCAAAGTCCACCATCATTTCGGGGCCCTGGATGCCTTCCGGGTAGCCGGGATAGTTTTCCACCTCTGTGGTGATGGTCAGTTGGCCGCCGGGCTGTATGCCCTGGTATAGTACAGGTTTCAGGTTAGCGCGGGCGGCATAGATGGCTGCCGTATACCCTGCCGGGCCCGATCCGATGATCAATACGTGTACATGTTCGGGTGATGTGTTGTTTTCCATGCTGTTGTTTAAACTGTTGTTGGTTTGGTTTCTGATTATTTTGGTATAGTAATGGTCTTGTACGTTACGTTATATCCACCCCAGTAACCCAGCGCGCCGGGAATGTTGCCCAGGGTGCGGGTAGGTGTGGCAAAGGGATTGCCGGTAGCGGTATAGGCAAAGTCTGCCGTTCTCCAGAAATCGTACGTATTATGGTCTACGTTACAGAATTTGAGGGTAACGGTATCTCCGCGCCTGAAATACCCGTACGTGTCAAAATCTATTTGCTGGTTTTTGTCTATCCCCGCGTCCAGCGGCACGTCAAAGGTGGTGCCGTTCACCACGTGGTCGTCAAACACCGAGTTGAGGCCCGGCAGGAAGCGCTCCCGGTTGCGGGAGGTGAAGTACCTGACGTAGTTGCCTCTTTCCGGCGGGTCTGTCACTTTCACCAGCACGCGGGCCTTTTCTCCCAGGTTGCTGTTGCCTGACTGCATCCACCACATGGAATCAAGGCGGAGCCCTGCATCCGGGATGGTGGTAACAGCGCTCAGCGTCTGCCCTTCCGCTTCTATCTTCAGCGTATAGCTGTTACCCGGCTGGCCGGCAAAGGCGCTGTGAAACTGCGCGGTATCTACCGTATAGTAGTACAGCGCAATGCCGTTGGTGGTATCTGTACGGTACTCTCGCAACTGGTGCGTTTGTACGCCGCTGGATACGGTCACTACCGCATCGTGCACAAAAGACGCCAGCAACTGCTCCGGGGTGATCCGGGAAAAGTAATTGAGGCTGCGGCTGATGGTCACCATGGGGAACCGGCCGTTCTCAATAACGCCTTCCACTACCAGGCGGTCTTCCCTGCTTTGCAGGTCTACCGTAACTTCCTTTTCACAGGCTGTGCCGGTCAGGAAGATCAGCATCAGCGGAATGTATGCCTTTTGCATAGGATTGCAAAAATAAAGGGTTGGGAGGAGAATTTCGAATAAGGTATGATGAAAGGCGTCTATACGGTTATAGACACTACCTATAGGCATAAAAAAAAGCATCCCGCCTGTTCATAGGGCGGGATGCTTTTATCCCAGATTCGAAAGAATTAAAATTTAAACCAATTATCCCAGATAGGATTTCAATGCGCCGCTATAGCGGGCTTTTTGCAGCCTTTTGATGGCCCTTTCCTTGATTTGGCGGATACGTTCCTTCGTCAAATCGTATTTCTGTCCTATTTGTTCAATTGTTGCGCCGTTTTCACCATCCAGACCAAAGTACGCGTTCACAATTTCCGCTTCGCGGGGGCTCAGGGACTTGAGCACGCGGCGGATCTCTTCACGAAGGGAATCTTGCATGACATCGTCATCGGTCACATCACCGCCTTCCAGCAGGTCGCCCATGGCCACGTCTTCCGCTTCATGCACGGGTGCATCAAGAGACATGTGGCGGGTATTGCTCTGGAAGATATTGTTGATCTCCGACTCAGACATTTCCAGGATCTCTGCCAGTTCCTCGGTAGAAGGCTCACGCTCGTTCTCCTGCTCAAATGCCATGTAAGCTTTATTCGCTTTGTTGTAAGTGCCGATCTTGTTTTGCGGCAGGCGGACAAGGCGGCCCTGCTCTGCCAACGCCTGCAGGATGGATTGACGTATCCACCATACCGCGTATGAAATGAATTTAAAACCTTTGGTTTCATCGAAACGCTGTGCGGCCTTGATCAACCCTAAATTGCCCTCGTTGATGAGGTCGCTGAGGCTTAAGCCCTGGTGTTGATACTGTTTGGCCACGGAAACAACGAAACGAAGGTTTCCTGTAGTTAATCTTTCGAGAGCCCGCTGGTCGCCCATTTTGATGCGCTGAGCCAGTATGGTCTCTTCCTCTGGAGTTAACAAGGGGATCTTCGAGATTTCCTGCAGGTATTTTTCTACCGCCTGCGAATCACGATTGGTGATCTGGGTGGCAATTTTAAGTTGCCTCATATTTTAAAAGTATTGGTTTACGAATATTATACTAACAGCCGAAAGATAATTTTGTTGTAACATTTAAATGGTATATCTTACACGGTTGCGAAATTAGCCTGCAAAGATCGTGCTAATCCCCCACTCTTCCAAATATGACAACATGGCTGCGGATGGGTTACGACCGACCGGGGTAAGACGCGCGTTACTCGTTCACTATCAATGGTTGCGCACTTTGGAAAGCCAGTCTCTATGCCTGACTTCCTTAAACAAAGTACTCCATATAAACGGATTTTTATAGCGTTTTCGTCAGTATTTCCGGCGCTTTATGTAAATTTTAACAATTGAAAAATAATCATATTCGGATTAAAAACTTCTCTAATTTATTTCACCCGTTATTGCAAAATATTTAATGGATTACAGGAGCGACACCTTTACGAAACCCACCCAGCCCATGCTGGAAGCCATGCTGCGGGCGGATACCGGAGACGATGTTTTTGGCGAAGACCCTACGGTGAACAAACTGGAAGCCATCATGTCAGCACTTTTTGGCATGGAGGCGGCCCTTTACTGCCCTTCCGGCACCATGAGCAACCAGGTGGCCATCAAAGTACACACCCGGCCGGGAGATGAAGTGATCTGCAGCTCGCTGGCGCACGTGTACATTTACGAAGGGGGCGGCATAGCCTTCAACGCCGGCGCACAGGTGCGCGCGCTGGAAGGAGACCGCGGCATGATCACCGCGGCGGCCGTGGAAGCCGCCATCAATCCGGACGATGTTCACAAGGCCCGCACCTCGCTGGTATGCCTGGAGAATACCTCCAACCGGGGCGGCGGCTGTTGTTATGACTTTGAGGAAATACAACGGATACGCAACGTATGCAACAACCATGGCCTGCAGCTGCACCTGGACGGCGCCCGCCTCTTTAACGCCCTGCTGGCCACCGGCCAAACCGCCCGGCAATACGGCGAAGTGTTTGACAGTATTTCCGTTTGCCTCAACAAGGGGCTGGGCTGCCCCATCGGCTCCGTGCTCATAGGCAGCCAGGCTTTCATCCGCGAAGCGCGCCGCGTGCGCAAAAAATTCGGCGGCGGCATGCGGCAGGCGGGGTACATGGCGGCTACCGGCCTCTACGCGCTGGAACATCATACAGACCGCCTGGCGGAAGACCATGCCCACGCCAAAAGAATTGCCCGCGCCTTGCTGGAACGGGAGTTTACCGGCCACATGCTGCCCGTGGAAACCAACATCCTCATTTTCGAGATAAAATCGCCCTGGAGCCCCGTTACTTTCCGGGATTACCTGGCCAAGGAAGGCATCCGCGTAATGGCCATCTCTCCCACGCAGGTACGCATGGTGACCCACCTGGGCGTTACGCCTGACATGGTAGACAAAACGGTGGAAGTGATACGGACCATGTCCTGACACGGGGGTTAACGCAACAGCGTGTGCCGGAGGAAAGCCAACACACGCCGGAGGCAAGCTCCTGCCAACCGCAGCGGTTTAATCCTGGAAACCGTAGTGTTTCAGCACGGCTTCATAATCCTTCACGTCTACCGCCGGCGCCTGTTTTCCCAACGGTATAATGGAAGACGCCGGTACCACAAAGATGCGCACGGTGTTGAATATCACTTCCGTATTGTAGGCAGTGCCATCCGGCTGCTGCAGCTTCAGGTTGAAGCCATACAGGCCCATATTGCCGCCTACCTGCACCAGATTATACACGGCCCAGTACGCATTGCCCGGCCCCGGGCCCGGTATGGGATACCACGTACCTGAGTACTCGCCCGCGGGGTTATAGTAGCCCAGCACCATGCAGGAATCCATCCGCGCTTTCGGCAGGTTGGTGAGATGCAGCTGGTAGCCGATCTTAACTTTAACATTCTTGAAGGTATACAAGGTCACATTGGCATTACCCGGCGCGCCCTGCTGGCCGGCGGGGCCTGCGGGACCTTGCGGGCCGGTTGCGCCGCCCGGGCCTTGTGGGCCTTGCGGGCCGGGGGCTCCCGTATTACCCTGCTGGCCTGCGGGGCCGGCAGGGCCTTCTTTGGAACATGCTGCTGTCAGAAGAATTACAGATAAGCCTGCGAGATAAAAAATGTGTTGCAAACGTTTCATGTGTTTGAGGTTAAGCGTGATCATTTTTTCTTTACGGGGTTAAAACTACGGTGCCGTTTTCTCCGCCGGGGCCGCGGATTAACCTTTCACGGAAACGGGTTAATGAAAAGCTGCTGCGGGTGTAAGTGGCTGACCGGCGGGAGCCTGTTACAACTCCTGGATACCGACATGCTGAATGAGGAAGGTGTAAGTGGCTGACCGGCGGGAGCCTGTTACAACTGCAGGTTGCAATGGTCTGACAAGTAGCTGTGAAGCCGGCTGTAAAACAACCGGCCTGGAAAAAAAGCCTGCGCTGGGAAAGCACCCGCCCTCCGCGGCCGTTCCCCGGTACAAAAAAAATCCCTGCCGCTACAAACGGCAGGGACGTACAGTGCAACAGTTGCAGGTTTACTCAGGCAGGTTATAATACGCTTTTACAGCTTCGTAATCCTTGTAATCCACCGGGGCTTCGGCGCGGGCCTGGGTGCCGCCGGGTATCAGCATGTAACGGAAATCCGCATCGCCAAGGGGTTTCACCAGCTTCACAAAATCTATAAAATTGCGGACGGTGATCTGGCCGGGCACTACGGAAAAATCTACCGAACCGATATTGGCGTTGAAGGTGTGCGCCAGCGGGTACACCACGAGGTTATAACGCATGTATACCAGTACCGTACCGTTACCCAGCAGGTTGGCGGTGAGGGCGGGCGCCGCTACTACCGTGGTGGAAGCGGTGGTATTCACATTCACCCAGTCGGCATTGGTTTTCTTTATCCACCCGGAGTAGATCACATTGGCGGTACCGGCGTTACCTTGCGGCCCCTGGGGACCGGCGGGGCCTTGGGCGCCCGGAGCGCCATTGGTACCATTGGTGCCATTAGTGCCGGCTGTACCGGCAGGGCCCTGGGGGCCTTCTTTGGAACAAGCTGAAGCGAGGAGTACAACAAACAGCATTGGAATTAACTTTTTCATGAACTTTTTTACTTTGTTTGATGATGTTGAAATAAATATCGGGGGCGAAGATAGCGGCGCCCGCAGCAGGCTTTCCCGTCAAATGATCGGATAACGGGTTTTCTTTAACCGATGGGGGTTGCAGTTTAACAGACGTTTTTTATTCGCACCGGGGAGAGCGGCTTCGGAAATATATACCAGCGCCACAGGCAACCTCTTCAGGCGCCCAGCCGGGAATACCTTCCGGAATATGCGCCTCGCGCCGCACAGGCCCTGCACTCCCCCAAAAAACTGCCGCCACGCCGCGCAGGCAGGCAAAAAAACGCCGCCGGGCGGCCATTTCGGGGCCGGTAGTGGAAATACTGGCCAGATTCAATATTTTTGCAATCCTGTAAAGAAATCGCATATATTATATACAGCATGGAACTTTCGAAGAATTATATCCCTGCCTCGGCAGAAGACAAGTGGTACCAGTACTGGATGGACAAGCAATATTTCCGCTCCGTTCCCGACGGGCGGCCTCCGTTCACCATTGTTATACCTCCGCCTAACGTTACGGGCGTGCTCCACATGGGCCATACCCTCAATGAAACCGTGCAGGACATCCTGGTGCGCCATGCCCGCATGAGCGGCTTCAATGCCTGCTGGGTACCCGGCTCGGACCATGCTTCCATTGCCACCGAAACCAAGGTGGTGAACATGCTGAAAGAAGAAAAAGGAATAGAAAAAAGCCAGCTCACCCGCGGGGAGTTCCTGCAATACGCGCATGAGTGGAAGGAAAAATACGGCGGCATCATCTACCACCAGATCAAAAAACTGGGCTGCTCTGTAGATTGGGAGCGGGTCAACTTCACCATGGACGATCACTATTACAAAGCAGTGATCAAGGTATTCGTAGACCTGTACAACAAAGGCCTCATTTACCGCGGCGCCCGCATGATCAACTGGGACCCCAAGGCCAAAACCGCGCTCAGTGACGAGGAAGTGGAATACAAAGAGCTGAACGGCAAGCTGTACCACGTACAATACGCCGTGGTGAACGCCGCCGGCGAAGCCACCGGGGAGTTCATCACCATTGCCACCCAGCGCCCGGAAACCATCATGGGCGATACCGCTATTTGCGTGAACCCGGAAGATGAACGGTATGCGCACCTCAAGGGCCACTATGCCATAGTGCCGCTGGTAAACCGCAAAGTGCCGGTGATATTTGACGAATATGTAGACAAGGAATTTGGTACCGGCGCGCTGAAAGTAACGCCGGCGCATGATATCAACGACTACAACCTGGGCCTCAAACACAACCTGGAGGTGGTAGACACGCTGAATGAAGACGGTACCCTCAGCGCCGCGGCCGTGGTGTTTGTGGGAGAAGACCGTTTCCGCGCCCGTAAAAAGGTAGTGGCCGCCCTGCAGGAGCAAGGCCTGCTGGTAAAAGAGCAGGAGTACGCCACCCGCCTCGGGTACAGCCAGCGCAACCCTGATACGGTAGTGGAACCGCGTATTTCCACACAGTGGTTCGTGAAAATGGCAGACCTGGCGCAGCCTGCGCTGGAAGCGGTAACAAGCGGCGATGTGAGGATACACCCCGGGGACCGCTTCATGGCCACCTACAAATACTGGATGGAGAATGTGAAGGACTGGTGTATTTCCCGCCAGCTCTGGTGGGGCCAGCAAATCCCCGCCTGGTACGATGAAAGCGGGCAATTTGTAGTAGCTGAAACGCATGAAGAAGCGCTTCGCCGTTATGCGCAGCAGTACGGCGCCACGCGGGAATCTCTCCGGCAGGATGAGGATTGCCTGGACACCTGGTTCTCTTCCTGGCTCTGGCCCATGGAAGTGTTCCACGGCATCAGCCAGCCCGGCAATGCGGATATTGAGTACTACTATCCCACTTCCGTACTGGTAACCGGCCAGGACATTATCTTCTTCTGGGTGGCCCGCATGATCATGGCCGGCCTGGAATACAAACAGGAGAAACCCTTCAGCGACGTATATTTCACCGGCATGGTGCGTGACAAGCTCGGCCGCAAAATGAGCAAATCGCTCGGCAACTCGCCAGACCTGCTGGAGCTGATAGAACGTTTCGGCGCAGACGCCGTGCGCTTCGGCATCATGATCTCCTCTCCCGCCGGTAACGACCTGCTGTTTGACGATGCGAGCTGCGAGCAGGGCCGCAACTTCAACAATAAAATGTGGAACGCGCTGAAGCTGGTGAAGATGTGGACACCGGTAGAAAATACCGGCGCCGCCGTTCCGGAGTTTGCCGTGGAGTGGTTCGAGAACCGTCTCAACGAAGTGCATGCCGAAGTGGAGAAACTGTTTCAGGACTTCCGCCTGAGCGAAGCCCTGAAAGCTATTTACAGCCTCATCTGGGACGATTTCTGCAGCTGGTACCTGGAATGGATCAAACCCGGCTTTGAGCAGCCCATCAACGCAGGCGTGTACGAAAAGACCATCAGCTTCTTTGAGCGGCTGGTACAACTGCTGCACCCCTTCATGCCTTTCGTAACGGAAGAACTGTACCACCTGCTGCGCGAGCGCAAGGCGGGAGACGACCTGGTGGTGCGCCAGTTTGATCCTGTAAAATCTGTAGACACAGAGATTCTAGCTCATGGGGCAAATTTGAAAACTTACATAACTATCGTAAATAAAAAAGTTAGGCTGGAGGGGCAATTTAAAAGCTCTGACGTGATAGAAGAATTAGTGGTTCCAGATGAACTCATTGGATTTTATTCAAGCATTATGCTGATAATTCAAAAACAGCTAAATGTAAGTACAACAACAACAACAACAACAACGAAAAGGCCTATCGATGAATCTACACCAACAACCGCTAGCACAACGTCCGCTACTACCACTACAATGACTACAATACCTGTTTTAGGTTATAAGACACAAGCTTTCACCAACAAAACAATCGATAAAGAAGCTCAAAAAGAACAACTCCTGAAGGAGCTTGAGTATCAAAAAGGCTTTCTGCAATCCGTAGAAAAGAAACTTGCCAACGAACGTTTTGTACAAAATGCCAAACCGGAAATTGTAGAGGCAGAACGCCGCAAACAGTCCGATTGCCTGAACAGGATTCAGAGTATTGAAGAAAGTTTAAAAACTTTATAATTTTAAAGATCGTCCGGCGTTCAATAACCGGACGATCTTTTTATTATCTCCTATGACTAGAAAATGCTTATATCTGGTATGCCTGCTTGGCTGCACTTCCGCCGCCCTGGCGCAAAACAAGGCGGTGAAGAAGCCCGCGCCCGCCAAACAGGCGGCGGAACAGAAAAAGCCCCTTCGTTTCACTACCTCCTGGCACATTTTTCTCAGTGATTCCATTCCCCGCCCGGAAATACTGAAAATACTGGACTCCGCGCTGGTGGTGAGAGACAGCAACAAAAACCGCGTGCCCGTAGTTTCCTTTGATTTTACTTACGAAAAACTGGAGCCTTATATCAATGACACTACCCGCGAAGTACAGATAGCGCGTGACCTCACCGGGGATTCTTTCAGATCCGACCGGCTGTCTGCCGCATGGGTGAACAGGCTGAAGGAAGACCTGGCCAAAGGTGATGTATTGTTCTTCAACAACATCGTTGTCAGCTACCCCGGCAACAAGTTTTACCGCGTGGCGGAGCTGAAGATCATCATCAGGTAAGGGCGGCCGGCCCCCACAGCAATTCCCGGCGCCGCCGCAGTGCCTGTGAGCGATTAGAACGATCTCCCTGAAAACAGCCCTTCCCCTATTCTCCCGAGCCCATCAAAATACCCCAGGGTTTCATGTTCGGGATACGGTCAAAGATGATTTTAAGCAGCGCCATGGCGGGAATGGAAATGAACATGCCCGCAATGCCCCATATCATGCTGCCTATAAATACGCCCAGCAGCGTGATCATGGCGTTGATAGACACTTTAGACCCCACTATCCGCGGCAGCAATACGTTAGCATCCAGCAAATGAATGGCAAACAGGGCCACCACCGCCCATAAGGCCAGCACCGGCGTAGCCGTGGTAAGGGTTACCAGCAGCGTGATGATGATGGTCACCACCATGCCCAGGTACGGGATCACATTAAAAATAGCACCCAGCGTACCCAGCAGCACCGCGTATTGCACGCCCAGCAACAGCAGGGCCGTTACGTTCAGCAGGGCTACCACCACCATTTCAATGAACAGGCCCACCACGTAACTTTTGATCACCACGCGGCCGTGGGCTATCACTGCGTGTACATTGTCCGCATCTTCCCGGCGGAACAGCCGCAGCAGGAAATTGACCAGCAGGCGGCGGTAAAACAGCAAAAAGAAAGTATACAGCGGGATGAACACCAGGAAGATGAGCACGGAAGAAACGGAAGACACCGCGTTCACCACAAACTGGGACACGGTGGCAATGCTCTTGGCCGCCGTCTCATTGATCCACGCGATCTGCTGTGCTGAATCCACCTGGAATTTTTCATCGATCCACAGGGTAAGCGCGTTAGCCTGCTGCATCAATCTTTTTTCCAGTTGCGGCAGGTCTGTCAGGAAAGAAGACATCTGCCAGGAAATAAAATAGATCAGCCCGAACATGCAGAGGATGAACAGCAGCACGGCGAGGGTAGCGGCCAGCCCGCGTGACAGGCGCAGTTTTTCAAGCCCCTGCGCCACCGGCAGCAGCAGTATGGCAAAGATGAACCCGAACGCTACCGGCGCCAGTATGTCTTTGGTGGTACGGAGTATCACCACTATCAGCACCAGGCTCAGCAGCACATGGCTGAGTTTGATATAAAAAGGCGGCTTGTTGCTCACTGGTTTCATGGCAGTTGGTTTAATAAGAAAACAATTGCTGCAGGGGCACTATCACTTCAAACCTGTTTTTCCGCAAAGGGTCTACCGGGTCTGTATGCAGCAGGTGGCTGTAACGCATGCCGAATGTAAAAGGCAGCACGTTCCCCAGTTTGGTGTCGAAAAAAAACTCTCCCCCGGCAGATGCATAAGTAACATCCTGCCTGCTCCGAAAGTTGTAGGCTATGCTGTGGTCATAAAACACGTTCCCGCGCAGCCGCATAAAGTACAGCAGGTTGGCAAAACCCCAGTCCGGGTAACAAATAGGGAAATGATAATTGGCCCCGGCTTTATAGATATGTTCGTAGAAAGGTTTTTCATATCCTCTCGCATATACGAAGTGATCTGTGAAAGCGTACCGCAGCATGGTATCCCGCTGCTGGTACATGCCTTGCAGCACCAGGCTGTGATTGGCGGAAAAGCCCGGCAGGTAAAGGTCCAGGCGGCCCAGCCACTGCTCCGCGGGCACGTTGTTCACCGCCTTGTTGTACCGCAGCTGCAAGATCTGAGCAAAATGCGGGTAGATGTTCTGAAAGGCCCTGATGCGCTGGTTGCTGAAGGTAAAAGCGGCGTCTACGTACTGCACCTTGTCATCCCGGAAGCGGTATTTGGAGCGGGGGGTGCGGGCGCGGCTCAGGTAATGGTAGTTGGCGCCCAGGCTGAGGGAGCGGTAATACTTGCCGGCGCTGAGGTTCAGCGGGATGCTGAAGCCGCCGTACCAGTCCAGCTCGTTCCATTCCAGGCTCACGGTATCACTCACCTGTAGCTTGCGCCGCATGCGGTAATCCGCTCCCGTACGCAGGTAGGGGAACCAGCCGCCGTACAGCAGCGCCGCGCTTACCTCGGGGCTGTTCTCGTTAATGTTGTAAGACGCGCCGGCCGTGGTCTGCAGGGTACTGAGCACATTTTCGCCGTAGAGGTACAGGCCATAGTCCGGGTCATCTATACGGGGCAGCCAGCTGTGGAAATTGAAAATACGGTGCGTTTTAGGGTATTTGCGCACCTCATATTCCCGGGCGGGCACTTTATCCAGTATATCCCCTCCCTCGCCAAAATCGGGCTTTAACCAGGCGTTATGGCCCGTTTCCCGGAAGGGTTGCGGCTCAAGGGGGCTTTTCAGCAGTTTGTAGCCGTCTGCCGTAAATTCACTGTATACAATGCCGCCGCCGGTGAGGGCCATATGCTGCACCCCGTTGGGGCGGCGGGTCACCTGCTCCATGGCGGCGGGCTGGCGGAGAGACAGGCGGTATACATTGTCCGCGTCCCCGAAGGCCGCCGTAAAATACACCTGCTCCCCTTCCACGGCGGCTATGCCGATGGTTTGCACCCGGAAGGGCGCGAGTATGGTTGTTTCACCGGTTGCGATGGACTGGCTGATGAGCGCCATATTACCCGCCTGGTCCCGCACGGCGCTGATGATCAGGCTGTCTCCCGGCGCAAACCTGGGGTAGGTGTAATACCAGTTTTCCCGGTTGGGCAGCTTGCGCAGGATGGCGCCGCTGGCGGCGTCCAGTATTTCAATGTGGTATTGCTGGTTTTCCGTAACGGCCGCTACCGCTATGCTCCGGCCGTCAAATGAAAGGTCTGGCGAAAAGCAGCGGCGCTCGTGGCGCAGGGTGCGGGTTTGGCCGGTGGCCCGGTCATGCACCCGTACCAGGGAATAGTCTTTCCAGCCCCAGCGGGCGCTGTAGCGGCTCTCCGTCCACAGCAGATGGCCGTTGCGGTAGCTGAAATAATCGTCAAAGCCCAGGCCCGGCGCGGTAATGCGGGTTTCCTCCCCGTTTGCGCTGATAGCGTAAAAAGCGGGGATGGTTTTGTAGGAGCGTTTGGATACAATGAGGCCGCCGCTGCCGTCCGCATATACATAGCGGTAGTCTGTATAAGTACGGGTGGCGGGTGTGAGCGTGTCTGCCGGCTGCGGGGCGGCGGCCGGCCAGTGTTGCGTATAGCTGTTCAGGGAGGCCTTGAAGAATGCCGCCGCATTTTTGCCCGTGCGGTGTTTAAGGCTTTGGGAGAAGGGATAGAACAGGCGGCGGTAGCGCACCGCATCGTCTGTTACCCCGTTCCAGAAATCAGGCCCGTATTGCAGCCGGCCGTAACTGGTCATGAGGTAGCCGGTAGCGTAATGGTCAGGCGTAAAGCGGCGGTAAGAGCCGTTGCGCACCTGCATGTAGGAATAGTTCCTGCCGGCCAGGTGCAAGGCCCTGAAGCCGTTGAAAAATGCCGGCAGGCGCCCCCTGCCCTGCTGGCTGAGGGCGGTTTCCGTCACTACGGCGTCTCCTTCCCAAAACCAGTTGGGCACGGCAATATTGGTAACGGCCGCCTGGCCCAGCTCCCCGGACAGGTAGTAGAACACCTTGCTCACCCCCTTGCGGAAGTTGGCGTTCTGCAGCACGTGGCGGTACTCATGCAGGGCCAGCTGGTCTGCCCAGTTGAGGGAGCCTACGTTGTTGCTGGAAGGCGGGGGCGTCATAAAGAACTCGGAACGGAAAGGCCCCAGCTGCACGTACCCGTTAGATTGCAGGGTCTGGTTTTGCAGCACTATGCTCACTTTTTGCTGCAGCGGGCCAACGGAAGCCCGGTGGTACCGGCTTACATGGCTGGTAATATCCGCCACCCGCCGGCCATACGCTTCCATGCCGCGGGGAAAAATTACGCGTACCGTATCTGTATTGATCTGCTGCCATTTCAGGGAGGGCAGGTTGCCGCCAAATTGCTGGGCGGCAGCCTGTTGCGCGAGGCCTGCCGCCAATACGAGGCATAGAACTTTTCGCATATGCGTAACAAATTACATACATTTTTGAAGTATGCCCATTAATTTTCATGTTTCCGGCCGGGCATGCCGGGGTAACAGGCATCCGTAATTTTTTCGTATTTTTGCAGGGAATATAAATGCATTTTCAAGATGGAAACAATAGCACAATCACCTATAAAATTGACCACCGGCGCCATACAGGAGCTGCAGCGCCTCCGTTCGGAGGAAGGCTTTGACCAATCCCAGTACCTGCGTATTGGCGTAAAGGGCGGCGGTTGTTCCGGGCTTTCTTATGTACTGGGCTTTGATGCCAAAATGGAAGACGATGAAGTGTACGAGATCGAAGGCATCCCTGTTGTCATGAAAAAGGCCCACGGCATTTACCTGCTGGGTATGGAAGTAGACTTTGCCCAGGGCCTGAATGCCCGCGGTTTTACGTTTACAAATCCGAATGCTACGTCCAGTTGCGGATGTGGCACTTCTTTCGCGGTGTAATATTGAGCATCTTTTGGAAAAGCCCTTCCGGAGCGGAAGGGCTTTTTTTATGCGTTGCCGTAAGACGGGGCGGCTTAAAAGTAAAATGAAAGGCTTGAGAATTGCTTACACGATGACAGGTACCCAAATAAATGAGGGCTGACCATTATTTTTGGTCAGCCCCTATTATAAAGAATGCATCATCAGTTATTTCCCTCTCACCAAAGGCGGTGCTTTCTCGATCTTCACGGCTTCTTTCTCCTGTGCAAGGGTGTTCTTTTTGTCGAAGTCCACCAAAATGGGGGCTGCCACAAAAATAGAGGAGTAAGCGCCGGTGAGCACGCCGATCAGCATAGCGAAGGCAAAGCCGCGGGTTACTTCACCACCGAAGATGAAGAGGATGAGAATGGTGAGGAACACCGTTACGGAGGTCATGATGGTACGGCTCAACGTTTCGTTGATGGCGCGGTTGATCACGAACTTGGTATCGGTATTCTTGGTGAGGCGGAAGTTCTCGCGGATCCTGTCAAATACGATCACCGTATCGTTCATGGAGAAACCGATCACCGTCAGGATGGCCGCAATGAAGTGCTGGTCAATTTCCAGCGCAAACGGCACCCAGTTGCGGCAGAACGAGAACACGGCCAGCGTTACGAGCACGTCGTGCAGCAGGGAGAAAATGGTACCGATGGAGTATTGCCATTTATTGAAGCGCAGCAGGATGTACAGGAACACCACCAGCAGGGACAGTACGGTGGCCTTGATAGCGCCCTGGCGGAGGTCGTCAGAGATAGTAGGCGCCACCGTTTGCGAGCCTACCAGGAACCTGCTGACAAATGCCTGCTGGTCAATATCGCCGCCATAGAAAGGCTTCAGGCCGTTGTGCAGCTTGGTCAGCACTTCTGCTGCGGCCTCGTCTGTATTTTCGTCTACTTTGTAAGACGTGGTGATGTTCAGCTGGTTGTTATCGCCAATGGTCTTTACAAAGGTCTCTGATTCAAATTCCTTGTTCAGCGCTTCATGTACGTCAGCGCGGTTCACCGGTTTGTCGAAACGTACGGTGTAGCTGCGGCCGCCGTTGAAGTCCACCCCGCGGTCAAAGCCGTTGAAGAAGGAGCCGATGCCCAGCACCAGCACAATAGCGGAAATGATGTAGGTGTATTTGCGCATGCCTACAAAGTCGTAATTGGCATGTTTGAAAATACGGCGGCTGATCGGTGTGAAGTACTCCAGGTGGCGTTTTTTGTTGGTCCACCAGTCGGTGATCATACGGGATACCAATATACCGCAGAACAGGGAGAGCAGCAGGCCTATGATCTGCGTGGTGGCAAAGCCCAGTACGGGGCCGAGGCCGAAGTAGAACAGGATGCAGGCGGTGAGCAGGGAGGTGATGTGACCGTCCAGCACCGGCGCGTAGGAGCGCTTGTAGCCGTCTTCCACGGCCTGCTGGTAGGTTTTGCCACGGCTCAGCTCGTCCTTGATCCTTTCAAATATAATTACGTTCGTATCCACTGCCATACCGATGGTCAGCACCAGGCCGGCAATACCGGGCATGGTCAATGTGGCGCCCAGCGAGGCCAGGATGCCTACGGTAAACAGCAGGTTGAGGATCAGCGCGATGTTGGCCACCCAGCCGCCGGTGTTGAAGTACACCAGCATGAGGATGAAGATCACCGCAAACGATATGATAAAAGATTTTGCACCGGCTTCAATGGATTCCTGCCCGAGGGTAGGCCCTACTACCTGCTCCTGCACAATTTTGGCGGGGGCGGGCATTCTGCCAGACATCAGGATGTTGGCCAGGTCATCCGCCTCTTCGGTGGTGAAGTTACCGCTGATGGAGGAGTTCCCGTTGGGAATTTCGGTGTTGATGGAGGGGGCGGTGTACACCACGTTGTCCAGCACAATGGCCACGTAGTTGAAGGTACGCGGATCGTTGGGATTAGTGGGTTTCAGCGCGCGGGTCAGGTTCCGCCAGTCACGGGTGCCGGTGGGGTCCATGCTCATGGATACTTCCACCTGGTTGTCCTGCCCGAAGTCAGCCTTGGCCTTTATCACCCTTTCACCGGTGATGCGGGCTTTGGGGTTGGCCGGGTTTACCCTGATGCCGTACACCTGCAGGGGCTGGTTACGGTCTTCCTTGTTGGAAGGGCCGTACACGAACACCAGGTCTTTCGGCATGGCCGCTTTCACGGCCGGCATTTCGATGTACCTGCGGAAAGTGGCGGTATCCCTGGGGGCCATGTAACCGAGCGTAGAGCTGGGTACAATGCCCTGCTGGGTAGCGTTGGGCATGAAGATGGTGAACAGCGGGTTCTCGCGGGCGGCCTGTGCTTCCAGCAGTTTGGCGGAATCGCCGGTGAGGGCGCCTTTGCCGGAATCTTTAGCCAGCAGGCTGCTCAGGCTGGCCGTAGAGTCTGCGGAGGCAGGGGCTGCGGCGGCCGTGGCGGCGCTGTCTTTCTGTGTAGTATCTGCTTTCGGTGCAGTGCCCAGGGCCACTTTAATGGCCTCGTTCATGGGCTGCAGCACCGTTACGTAAAATTCTTCGCTGCTTTTATACGTTTCGCGGAACTCCAGGTTGGCGCTGGCCTGCAGGTATTTACGCACACGGTCGGCATCGTCCACACCGGCCAGTTCCACGGAAATGATGCCGCGGTTCTCGTCCAGGTTGATGGAGGGAGATGCTACCCCGAATTTGTCAATACGGTTCTGCAGTACCTTGTAAGTGTTCCTGATGGCGGCTTTGGCTTCGTTCCGGATCACCGTCAGCACCTGCTCGTTGCTGCTGTTGAAGGTGATGTCTTTCTGGGAAGCGCTCGCAAAAAGGGTAGACAGTTTGCCATTGGGCGCTTCTTCTTTATAAGCATCCCCGAAAAGCGTAACAAAATCAGACTGGCTGTTTTTCTTGCGTTCTCTTGCTTTTTCAATGGCTTTGTTGAAAGCAGGGTCTTTGGATTGCCCGGCCAGGTTACGCACCACGTCTTCCACGCTCACTTCCAGCACAACGTTCATACCGCCCTGAAGGTCAAGCCCCAGGTTCAGCTGCTTTTCTTTCGCTTTGGTATAGGTGGTAAACCAGGGGAATCCGGCAATCTGTTTGCCACTGGTACTGTCCAGTAACTCTTCCATCCTCGCTTTCACAAAGTCGTTCAGCGTGTCCTGGTAGAAAGATTGTAACTCTTTGTTACCGGGGTACTTCTGTTCGGCAGAGGGATATTGCTTGGCCACAAACTCTTCAGCCTTGCTCTTAGTCTTTTTCTCATAGTTCTGCACCACAAACGTGAAGGACAATTGATACAAAGAGATAAGGATCAGTGCGACAGCAAAAAATCTAACCAGTCCTTTTAGTTGCATTTTCTTTACGGATTATGAATATAAATTTTTTAAGAGTTGCAAAGATAGAATTTAAATTGATATATTAAAGCCCGGATTTAAACAGCTAAAAATCCAATATGTGACTGATTCTGAGCAGGATTTTGGCCTTCAAAAATGACTTCTATGATGCAACGCTTTTTAATGGCAGGTGCAATATTGGTTTTTTTTGCGAACTGCCAAACATCCCGGACCATAAATTCTCCTGCAATGGACAAAAAAAATCCCGGCCGGCTGGATTCCCTGCTCCGCGCCCATGCCGCCCGGCTGGGTCCGGTAATGGCTGATCCGGAGGGCTGCCGCCTGCAGGTGATCTACACGCAGATAGACCGGGATGCCCGCAACCGCCCGGTTTTCACGGACTATTATTACCGCGCCCGCCCGGAAGAGTACTTCTACCCCGCTTCCACCGTCAAGATGCCCGCCGCCCTGCTGGCCCTCGAAAAAATGGGCCGGCTGGGGCTGGACAAATTTACGCCCATGTACACAGACAGCCTGGCCGGCATCACGCCCGCGGTGATGGCAGACAGTACGGCCGCCAACGGGCAGCCTTCCGTGGCGCATTATATTAAAAAAATATTCCTCGTCAGTGACAACGACGCTTTTAACCGGCTGTACGAGTTCCTGGGGCAGGAAGGCATTAACCGCGGCCTCTGGGAAAAAGGGTACGAGGCCGCCCAGATACGCCACCGGCTGGATATTGCGCTGCCGCAGGAAGCCAACCGCCATACCAATGCCGTGCGTTTTGAGCAAAACGGCACGGTTGTTCACACCCAGCCCGATGTGACCAGCCGCCTGGCGTTTGCCCCCCGGCACGATACCGTGGGCCGCGCCCACTACGCCAACAACCAGCTGGTGGAAGGGCCCTTCGATTTTTCCGCCAAGAACCGGCTGCTGCTCAAAGACCTTCACCAAATGCTCAGGAGCATAATTTTTCCGGAAAGTGTAACATCCGGGCAGGCATTTCGTTTAAAGGAAGACGATTACCGGTTTTTATACCGGTATATGTCACAGCTGCCAGCGGAAACCAGCCACCCGGTATACGATACCACGGAATTTCACCGGAACTACGTGAAATACCTGATGGGCGGCGCTGATGCGGCCACGGAGCTTCCTCCCGGCCTGCGCATTTTCAACAAACCGGGCTGGGCGTATGGCTTTTTGACAGACGTGGCATATTTTGCGGATTTTGATACAGGGGTGGAATTTATGCTGTCTGCCACCCTGTATGCCAATAAAGACGGCGTTATAGGAGACGATACATACGATTTTGAATCCACAGGCAAGCCTTTCCTGAGAGAACTGGGGCGGATGATATATGAGCTGGAACTGCAGCGTGTGAAAAAATACAAACCTGATCTGCAACGTTTTAAAGTAACATATGACAAGGAATAACAACCGTAGCAACTCAACATTTAAATTCATAAAAAAAGAGAGCATGATCCTAGCAACAAAGAAGCGACTTCTCGCAGTGCTGATGACCGTGGCCGTTGTAACAGGCCTCACTTCCTGTTTGAAAAACAATACACCGGTGGAGCCGGATATTAACGGTTATGCATTTTTCGCTAACCTGGCAACACCTTCTTACAAAGTGACACTCTGGCGCGATAACACGGACCTGCTGAGAGGGGAAGGGCTGGAATTTGGCAGGCAAAGCGCCGGCGCCGTTAACCCGGGCCCGGCCAAGATCGATATCAAACGCCTTGGCTCAGATACCCTGCTGACCAGTACCAACATTACACTGGATACGCTCCGTTTCTTCAGCTTCTTTATTCACGGCACGCAAACCCATGGTATTAAAATGCATACCATCCGGGAAGATTTCTCCGACCTCTCCACTTCCAAAGCCAATATCCGCTTTTATAATGTAGTGGCAGATTCAGACCCGGTAGACTTTTTCATTGGCGAGACCAAACTCAGCGCCAGCCGCATGTATGAAGACTTTATGGGTGGTTACTATGACAGCTTTACTGCCATAGAGCCGTCTTCTTCCGCCGAGATCATCGTAAAAAATGCAGCCGGCACTGAACTGACCAGGAAAACAGTAGACCTGGGCGTTACCGGCGGGGTGTACACTATTTTCTACGCCGGCACCGAAGGTGATACCGGAGACAGGAAACCTGCCATTATCGGGTACAGGTACTAACTCACCGGTAATACAACTATATAGAACGGGAAGGCCCGGCCAAACAACTGGCCGGGCCTTCCCTGTTTAAACTGATACTATTTTCACAATCTTCTCCTTCGGTTCTCCTTCGCTTCTCGTTCGCTTCACGTTCGCTTGAGGTTCGGTTGGGGGTATTGTTAATATAATACCATCATAAGGCCCGATAATACCATCATAAGGCCCGGTGACTGCCAACGGGGAATAATGGCCGCCGGGCTGTTGGCCGTTTACCTTGCCGTTGATAAAATTTGGGATGTGCAACTGCCTGTTGCGAGGAGGGGCACGCCCGGCCTCTCGCTGCGCCCCGCGGCGGGTACAGGAAGCCATGGCAGCATAGCATTAAAATTCGTAGGTTTGCCGCGGTCAATCCAAAAAAAACTCTACCAAGCATGCAGTTAGCAGAAAGATTAACACGGATATCCGTACCGCAGACCATCAGAATGGCAAAACTCAGCCGGGAGCTGAAAGCACAGGGAATAGACATTGTAGACCTCAGCATCGGGGAGCCGGACTTCGATACGCCGGCCCACATCCGGGAGGCCGCCAAAAAAGCGATTGACGAAGGTTATACTCACTATACGCCGGTAGCCGGTTACCTGGACCTCAAGCAGGCCGTGGCCTATAAACTGAAAAGGGACAACGGGCTGGCGTACAGCCCCGAAGAGATCGTAGTATCTACCGGCGCCAAACAAAGCATTGCCAATGCCGTGCTGAGCCTGGTAGACCCGGGAGACGAAGTGATCATACCCACTCCCTACTGGGTTACTTATTCGGAACTGGTGAAGCTGTGCCAGGGTGACATAAAATTTGTGACCTGCGGCATTGAAAATAATTACAAGATCACGCCGGAACAACTGGAAGCCGCCATTACGCCCAAAACCCGGCTGTTCATGTTCTCTTCCCCCTGCAACCCCACCGGCTCCGTATATTCCCGCCAGGAGCTGGAAGGCCTGGCAGCGGTGTTTGAAAAACATCCGCAGGTCTTCATCATTTCCGACGAGATCTATGAATACATCAATTATGTAGGGGAGCATGCCAGCATTGCCGCTATTGGCACGCTGAAGAACAGAACGGTGATCATCAACGGCCTGAGCAAGGGTTTTGCCATGACGGGCTGGCGCCTGGGTTACCTGGCCGCGCCGCTGGAAATAGCCAAAGCGGCAGACATGGTGCAAAGCCAGTTCACCTCCGCCACCTGCTCCATTACGCAACGCTGCGCCATTACGGCCCTGCGCGGCGAGCTGGACACGGCCCGGGAAATGGTGGCCGCTTTCCGGGAACGGAGGGCGTTCATTTACAATGCGCTGAAAAATATACCGGGCCTGCAGGTGAATGAGCCGGACGGGGCTTTTTATATGTTCCCCAACGTAAGCGCCTTTTTTGGCAGGTCTTACGAAGGAGAAACGGTCAGCAACGCGGATGAGCTTTGCATGTACCTGCTGCACAAGGCCAATGTGACCGTGGTATCCGGCGCGGCTTTCCGCCAGCCGGAGTGCATCCGGATATCTTACGCTACCGGTATGCCCCGCATTGAGGAAGGCATGAAAAGAATGAAGGAGTGGCTGGGCAAGCTGCAATAAAACGATACAGAAGGCCGGGCGTTGTTCCGGCCTTTTTTTATGGCAGCGGTCATGCTTTTTTGTTTGCCGCGTAGTTGTACTTTTTGCAGGCGGACGTGCCTCCTCTTTGTGCGCAGTTATGCCTTTTTCCCCGCGTTCCTTCCAGCGCGCATAAAGCTCTCAGGCAAGCGTAAGAAATTGTTTGTGCAACGCCAGTACCTGGGGTATCACCATCTGCTGCTCGTCGTTATAGATCACATAGTCCGCCAGTTTCAGCTTGATCTTCTCATCCAGCTGCTTGTGCATGCGCGCCAGCACGGCATCCCGCTCCACGCCGTCCCGCTGCATCACCCGGTGAATGCGCAGCGCCTGCGGGGCATACACCATGATCACTTTGTCTACATGGTGGAAAGATTCTGTTTCGAACATGAGCGCGGCTTCCTTGATCACATAAGGCGCATTTTGCTGCGCTGCCCAGGTCTTGGAATCGCGGATGGTGGCGGGGTGTACCAGGGAGTTGAGTTTCTCCAGCTGGTCTTTGTCGTTAAAAACAATGTTGGCAATGTATTGGCGGTTGAGGCTGCCATCTTCACAATAAGATGCCGGGCCAAAGTGTTCTTTGATCTGCCGGACCAGCAGCGCATCTTTGGTCATGATTTCTTTAGCGGCATCGTCTGCCGAGTAAACGGGGATGCCAAGCAATGTAAACAGTTTGGCCACAGTGGTTTTGCCGGAACCAATGCCGCCTGTGATACCGATAATGAGCATGTCTAACGTTAAAAAACTAAATATAGAAAATAAAAACGTATTCATTTTTGTCAAGTTCTGACAAGTACGAAAAGCGTTATCTGTACGCATAAAAAAAGGCGCTCCGGTGATGGAGCGCCTCTCTATTTCATTTAGCTGAAAACAGTTTATTTGGTTTCAGCAGCTTTGTTTACCGCGGTAGTATATTCCATGCTTACAGCGGAACGCTCAATGGTAAAATAGGTACCGGCGCTCACTTCCAGTTGCAAAGTATTGTTCTCGTTGATCTTTTTTACTTTGCCGTGGATGCCCGCAATGGTCACCACTTTATCTCCTTCTCTGAGGTTGTCGATAAACTGTTTTTGCTGTTTGGCTTTTTTGGTTTGAGGACGGATCATGAACAGCCACATTACCAGGATCATACCGCCGAAGAACAGCAGGGAGCCCATGCCGCCGAAACCGCCCTGACCACCACCCTGGGGCGGCGTCATCAATAAAACATTTAATAAGTTGTACATCGTATGTAGTTTGTTGATTTGAAGCTCGTAAAGTTACCTATTTCTTTGCAACGATCACGCATTGAATTCTGGGGCCGGTCACCAGCGGAGGGTTGGTGTTGGCCTGGATGAACAATTCCTTTTCCGTATACCCTTCCGGCCGGCCATGGCTGTCAAATTTCACCTTCATGTAGCTGCTTTCCCCGGGCTTGATGGGCTCTTTGGGCCACTCCGGTACGGTGCAGCCGCAACTGGCCTCCGCTTTCTGGATCAGCAGGTCTTTGTTGCCGGTGTTGGTGAATTTGAAAGAATATTCCACCACTTCGCCCTGCGTTACCTTGCCGAAATCATGCACCTCCTTCTCAAATGTCATGACAGCCACCTTGCCGGTGTCCGCAGCATTGGTGGAAACCGGCTGCTTGCCGCCGCCCTCCCCGCCGCCGTTGCAGGCTGCCAGCAGCAGGCCAATGGCTGCCAACGGGTATAAGAATAGTTTCATACGTAACATGATTATTTTTTGGTACGGTCCACTTTCTGCACCAGGTTGGCCTGCTGCAGGTCTTTCAGGATATTGTCCAGTATGCCGTTCACGAACTGCCCGCTCTGGGGCGTGCTGTAAGCCTTGGCCAGGTCAATATACTCATTGATGGTCACTTTTGTAGGAATAGTGGGAAAATAGAGGAACTCGCACACCCCCATTTCCATCAGCAGCATGTCTACCGCCGCAATACGCTCCGGGTCCCAGTTCTGCAATTTGGGTTTGATCAGCTCCAGGCAGTAATCTTTCTTGTTGATGCCCGTGGTGAGCAGTTCCCTGGCATATTCCAGCTTTTCATGGCTGATCAGCTGCAGGAAGTTGAACAGTTGGGGCTTTGACAGGTAGTTGCCCACCAGTATGCCCATCATCTCCTCATCGTCTCCCCAGTGCAGGAAACTGTCTTCCATATGCTGGCGGAACAGCTCGCTCTTGTCCAGCACCTCTTTGTAAATATATTCAACGATCTGTTTCTCGGAGGCTTTATCGCGGGAAGGCACGGCAATGTAGTTTTTATACACCTCACTGTCCGTCAGCTGGTTATACAGCTTGCGCACCAGTTCCACGTCTTCGAACCGCCGCAGCTTCCAGGTATCCAGGTTCACCTGGAACCCTTTGTCTCCCAATACCTGGAACACAAAATCGTTCCCGGCTATTTTGGTGTTGACAGACAGATCTTCCGCGCTGGGCAGGTGTTTGGAGGCCCTGGCCTGCGCGTCTGTTTCCGCATACTGCGCCACACGGGCAATAGTATACAGCAAATAAGTGAAAATCTGGCAGGTCTGGTCCAATTTCTCATTCAGCAAACTCGTGGCAGTGCCCGGTTTCACGGCGCCCTGCTCCATGGTGTCCATGGCATACAGCGTTTGCATAACTTTTACCCGGATGTTTCTTCTACTGATCATTGTACGCTTAGGAAAATGGCCGCAAATCTACTGTTTTACAGGGACTTTTTAAAAAATACTTCCCCACTGCCCCGGCGGCAGACAAAAAAACTGCCACGAACAGGGCTTTTGACAGCCAAAAATGAAAAAATGGCATTTCTTGTCAGTCCCTCACCAATTTGATTATCTTTGGTTCCTGAAAATTTGACCCGAATAGCCGGTTGGCACAATCTTCGTAAAGGGAAATTCCGTCAAATTATCTCCTTAATACACATAAACAAGTCTTTAAAAATAGATTGACAATGGCAAAACAATTAAGTATTAAACCTCTCGCAGACAGGGTGATCGTAAAACCCGCAGCAGCAGAAGAAAAAACCGCAGGCGGCATTATCATCCCGGACACGGCTAAGGAAAAACCTCAACGCGGCACCGTAGTAGCGGCTGGCCCCGGTAAAAAAGACGAACCCGTTAGCGTGAAAGTAGGCGATACCGTATTGTATGGCAAATACTCCGGCACCGAAATCAGCCTGGAAGGAGACGATTACCTGATCATGCGCGAATCAGACATTCTGGCTGTACTCTAAGCCTCACCCACCTTTTCTCAAAACGACCAAAGAAAAACTAAGCATTATGGCAAAACAAATATTCTTCAATACCGACGCCCGCAATAAAATGAAAAAGGGCGTGGACACCCTGGCTAACGCTGTGAAAGTGACCCTGGGCCCCAAAGGCCGCAATGTGGTGATCGAAAAGAAATTCGGCGCTCCCGGCGTAACAAAAGACGGTGTTACCGTAGCGAAAGAAATTGAACTGGAAGACCCCATCGAGAACATGGGCGCACAAATGGTGAAAGAAGTAGCCTCCAAAACTGCGGACATTGCAGGTGACGGTACTACCACTGCCACCGTGCTGGCCCAGTCCATCATCGGCGAAGGCCTCAAGAACGTGGCCGCCGGCGCTAACCCGATGGACCTGAAACGCGGTATCGACAAAGCGGTGAAAGCCGTTGTAGCGAACCTGCAGAAACAATCCGAAAAAGTAGGCAGCGACACCAAGAAGATTGAACAGGTGGCCGCTATCTCCGCCAATAACGACGCCGAGATCGGTAAACTGATTGCTGAAGCAATGCAGAAAGTGACCAAAGACGGCGTAATCACCGTAGAAGAAGCTAAAGGCACCGAAACCACTGTAGAAGTGGTAGAAGGTATGCAGTTCGACCGCGGTTACCTCTCCCCCTACTTCATCACCAACAGCGAAAAAATGCAGGCTGAGCTGCAGAACCCCTACATCCTGATCTACGACAAGAAGATCAGCACCATGAAGGACATCCTGCACATCCTGGAAAAAGTAGCTCAGCAGGGCGCTCCCCTCCTGATCATTGCTGAAGACCTGGAAGGTGAAGCACTGGCCACCCTGGTGGTGAACAAACTGCGCGGCACCCTGAAAATAGCGGCTGTGAAAGCCCCCGGCTTTGGAGACAGAAGGAAGGAAATGCTGCAGGACATTGCTACCCTCACCGCAGGCGTAGTGATCAGCGAAGAACAAGGTTTCAAACTGGAAAATGCAGACCTCACTTACCTGGGCCGCGCAGAATCCGTTACCATTGATAAAGACAATACCACCATCGTAGGCGGCCAGGGCGCAAAAGAAGACATCCAGGCCCGCATCGGACAGATCAAGTCACAGATCGAAGTGACTACTTCCGATTACGACCGTGAGAAACTCCAGGAGCGCCTGGCCAAACTGAGCGGCGGTGTTGCCGTACTGTACGTTGGTGCTGCTACTGAAGTGGAAATGAAAGAGAAGAAAGACCGTGTGGACGACGCCCTGCATGCTACCCGCGCTGCCGTTGAAGAAGGCATCGTAGCCGGTGGCGGCGTAGCCTTCATCCGCGCTATTGAAAGCCTGGAAAAACTGAAAGGTGAGAACGAAGACGAACAAACCGGTGTGGCTATCGTAAAACGCGCTATTGAAGAGCCCCTGCGCCAGATCACTGAAAACGCCGGCATCGAAGGTTCCATCGTTGTTCAGAAAGTGAAGGAAGGCAAGGCAGACTACGGTTTCAACGCCCGCACCGAAAAGTATGAGAACATGCTGGCCGCCGGTGTAATTGACCCGACCAAAGTAACACGTATTGCCCTGGAAAACGCCGCATCCATTGCCGGTATGCTGCTGACCACCGAATGCGTGATTGCAGATAAACCGGAACCTAAATCCGCTGCTCCCGCTATGCCGGGCGGCCACGGTATGGGCATGGACTACTAGTCCGCCACCGGTTATCCGATATTCCTGTCCCGCCCGGCACTCCCGGGCGGGATTTTTTTTGTAACATTATTTCCCTCCCGGCCGTTTAACTGTTGTATTTTTGACGAACTTTTGTGATTTCCGGCAACAAGATGATAAAAAGACCGCTATATTTTTTACTGCTGACCGCCTGTACCGCCGTGGTATTCACCTCCTGCATGAAAAACCAGAGCGAAATGCCGGCCAATGCCGCGGTAGAGTCCATTTACCGGGATAATGGCATCATCCGCGAGTACCTTCGCTCCCGGCAGCTGGACTCCGGCCTGGTGATACACCCCAGCGGGCTGTGCTACAAGGTGGTGAAAGAAGGGAACGGCCGTGACTCCATCCGCCGCGAGAACATACCGGTGGTGGTATTCAAACGTTACCTGCTCCCCAGTGAAAAGCTCATAGAATCTTCCCTGGGCCTGCCCACCTCTTTTGACGGGCGCAAGCTCAAAGACCATATTGCCGGCTGGCAGATAGGCCTGCCGCAGATCACCAAAGGCGGCCGCATCATCATGTACATCCCGTCCGCCCTGGCCTTCGGCACGCAGGGCGTGCAGAACATCATCCCCCCCAATGCCATCCTGATTTGTGACGTAACCCTTGTGGACATTAAATAATCCGATCTGCATATGAAGAGACACTACTTTTGGCTGTTAAGCCTCCTGGCCATTTCGATCTTTGCGGCCTGCAAGAAAAAAGACAACCCGCCGCCCTACGACCCGGTGAAACAGGCAGTCATTGACGAACAGCTGATACAGGAGCACATCACCAGGAACAACATTACCGGCACGCTGAAAGATACCAGCGGGCTGCATTACAAGATAATGGAACATGGCACGCCCGGAGACACCATTGCGCTGGATGACCGTATGAACATCACCTACGTGGGCACCCTGCTGAACGGTAACCAGTTTGACGCGGGAGAAAAGACCACCCTGGGGGAGTACCGCCTGGAAAACCTGATAGAAGGCTGGAAAATAGGCCTCCGCAAGATTTCCAAAGGCGGCAAGGTGCTGCTGCTGGTCCCCTCCGGCCTGGGGTATAAAAACGCCAACATGGGCAGCATACCGCCCAACTCCGTGCTGGTTTTCGAGATCACCCTGCATAACTTCTATTATTGATCACCGATATTCTTTAAAAAAATGCCCGCCTCCCAAAAAGGCGGGCATTTTTTATGCGGCAAAGATGTTTTTTTTGGTTATTTTTAATTGCCCCCGAAAATGATGTCAACCAAAAAATGATAGAGCGTACCCAACATATTACCGCCGACAATGAAAAAGCGCTTGAACTGCTTTTTGTAGACATTTTCAGGCAGCATGAAGGCCGCCTGTACGCCCTGGCCCATCAACTCACCAGATCAGACCTGTTTGCCGGAGACGTGATCCAGGAAGTGTTCATGAAACTCTGGGAACAGCGCGCGCAGCTCCGTGATATCGACAACATGGAAGCCTGGCTGTACCGCCTCACGGAAAACAAGGTGATAGACTTTCTCCGCAAGGCGGCGGCAGACGAGCGGCTACGGGAGGCCATCTGGCATTCCCTCTCCCCCAACGCCCAGGCCACGGAAAGCCTGGTAGTGACCCGGGAATACCATCACATGCTACAAAAAGCCATTGCCCACCTGCCGCCCCGGCGCCGCCTCATTTACCAGCTGAACCGGGAGAAAGGCCTTAATTACCAGCAGATCGCAAAAGAGCTGCGGATATCCCGGCATACCGTTAAAAACCAACTGTCTACCGCCCTCCACGCTATCAGGAGCTTCATTCTCAAAACTTCCGGCCCCCTTTCCCTCTTTTTTCTGAAATATTTTGCGGGCGAATAGGAACATCTTCTTTTTGCTTCGTCTTCCCTGTTGAAGGTTACAACTTTTCTAATCCACGTACACCAATACAAGCACCCCGAAATGGAAGAGCGGATCAAATACTTATTCCGGCAGTATACTGCCGGTAAATGCTCCAGGAAGGAGTACGAAGAGTTCTTTGCATACGTGCGCCGGTCTTCCGGAGATGAGGCGCTCAGGGACCTGGTGCGCGAGCTGTATGCCGCGCAGGGGCAGGAACCGCCCGCCGCGCCGCCTTATGTAGACGGCAACGGTGCGCTGGTGCTGCGCAAAGCAAAGCGCGGCCTGCGCTGGAGCATGGCCGCCGCCGCCGTGCTGCTGCTGGGCGTGGCACTCTGGTGGCAGCCCGCCCCGCCGCTTACCCGCAACCATACCGCCCGCTCGGAATTTAAGCACCTGCTGCTGCCAGACAGTACGCAGGTATGGCTCAACGCCGCCAGCACGCTGGAGTACCCCGCGCAGTTCAGCGGCGGCAAACGGGAAGTGTACCTTTCCGGCGAGGCCTATTTTGACGTGCAGCACGCGGAACAGGTGCCTTTTGTGATACATACCGGCAGCGTGTCTACCACCGTATTGGGCACCGCTTTTAATATCAAGGCGTACCCGGGCCTGAAAAACATTATCGTATCCGTGAACAGGGGCAAGGTGAGCGTCAACTACGGCCACCAGCAGGCCGCTACCCTCACCGGCGGCCAGCAGCTGAAAGTAGACCGCCCGGAAGAGACCGTTCCCGCCGCCATAAAAACGGCCATTACAGAGGCCGCGCCATGGAAACAGGGCAACCTGGCCTATGACAACGAGACCATGGAAGATATTGTGAAAGACCTGGAACGGGTATATAACGTCAACATCCGGATCATGGAACCGGGCATAGAGCAGATCAGGATATCCACTTCCTTCAGGCGGAACGTAGGTGCGGAAAAAGCGCTGGAAGTGCTCTGCAGGTTAACAGACAAACAATTGCTCCGGTCGGAAGGCATATACATTATTCAATAGTTAGTAGCAATCTAACCGTCAACCAAAATCTATTGTATGAATACGTACCGAAAATCCGCTTACGGATAAAGGGTTGTGAAAGAGCCGCTCCCTGTTGCAGCAGGTTGCGGCTCTGTTTGTAATTAATAATCCCTGTTTCAGAATCATTAAAACTTATCAAAGCTATGAATTTGTATGCAAAACTGCATGGCCATCCGCTGCTATGCTGTAAAACCAAACGGTTATTTATGAGAATATCCATTCTGGCCGCATTGCTAACGATCAACGGGCTTTTGATGGCCGGCAACGGAACCGGCCAGGACCTGCGCAAACCCGTGTCCATAGAGCTTAAGAACGCCAGCCTGAAGCAGGCCCTCCGGAAAATAGAGCATCTCGGCAAACTTTCCTTTACCTATAAGACCGCAGACGTGGCGGCCTACTCCAACATCACGTACCAGGCGGTAGAAAAACCGCTGGCCCTGGTGCTGGACGACCTGTTGAAATCTACAGACCTGCGGTACGAGCAGGTAGAAGCCAATATCATCATTAAAAAGACCTTCAGCGGCATGCCCCTGCCCGCCGCAACCCCGCATGCCGCGCCCGGCTTCAGCGGCGCGGCCGTGTATGACGGCCATGTAAAAGGCGTGGTAAGGGACCGCAGCGGCGCCCCCGTGCCGTTTGCCACCATTACCGTAGTAGGCACCACCAAAGGCACAGTGGCCGATGCGAACGGAGAATTTACCCTTACCGGCCTCAAGGCAGGCAGCCACCAGCTGCAGGCCTCCGCCGTGGGTTTTGACGCCCTGGTGAAAACCGTTGACGTGCAGGACAATGCCACCGCCACCCTCCACTTTGAGCTGGCAGAAGGCGGCAAAGACCTCAGTGAAGTAGTGGTGACCGCCCTCGGCATCAACCGCAACCAGCGCTCCCTCGGTTATGCCACGCAACAGGTAGACGGCAGCAACCTCACGCTCACCAAAGAACAGAACGTACTCGGCTCCCTGGCCGGCAAAATTGCCGGCGTGCAGGTAGTAGGCGCTTCCGGCTCCAGCATGGGCGGCACCCAGAAAATAAAGATCCGCGGCGTCAACTCCATTTCAGGCGGGGACCAGCCCCTCATTGTGGTAGACGGCACGCCCATCTCCAACGCCAACTTTGCCGGCAGCGACCGGGCGGACTTCGGCAACCTGGGGCAAGATGTGAACCCGGAAGACATTGAGACCATCAACGTGCTCAAAGGCCCTGCAGCATCCGCTCTCTACGGCATCCGCGGGCAATACGGGGTGATCATGATCACCACCAAAAAAGGCAGGCGCGGCGCCAAAAAAGTGGAAGTACAGCTCAACAGCGCCTATTCCGTTGAAAAGGCCGGCAACTTCCTGGAACTGCAAAACCTCTACGGCGCCGGTTCCACCCAAACATGGCGCACCCTTTCCAACGGCCAGAAATTTGTGCAGCTGGACTATGATGAAAGCTGGGGGCCCAAAATGGACGGCACGCCCGTACGCCAGGTGTTCAGCTTTTACCCGCAAGACCCCGAGTACGGCAAAGAAACGCCCTTTGTACCGCACCCCAACAACATCAAGGATTTTTACCAGACCGGGCATAACTTCAACAACGGCATTACCGTAGCCGGCGGCAGCGAAAACTCCACCTTCCGCGTCAGCTACAACAACACCAGCATTGGCGGCATAGAGCCTAATACCTGGCTGAAGAGGAACAACCTGGGCGTGAGCGCCGCGCTGGACCTTTCTCCCAAATGGACGGTAGCCACCAACATCAACTACGCCAACAACAGCGCCCAGAGGCCCTCCCAGGGCTCCGAATGGGGCGCGCGCTATATTGTGCAATGGTTCCAGCGCAACCTGGACATGAAACGCATGCGGGACTACCGTTATGCAGACGGTACCGTTAAACACTGGAACCTGGACCCGCCCGCTTCCGGCAGCAGCGGCGAACTGACAGACTTCAGCGCCCTCTACTGGGACAATCCCTACTTTGACGCTTTCGAAAATACCAGCAATGACAGCCGCGACCGTTTTTTCGGGGACGTGGGCCTCACCTGGAAAATATTGCCGGAACTGAAACTGAGCGGTTTTGTACGCGGCGATATGTATACCCAGAACATCGAAAGCCGCATTGCATACGGCGGCAGGCGCGTACCGCAATATTCCACCGGCAAGTACCAGAACCGGGAAATGAACTACGAGTTCCTGGCGCAGTATAACAAGAACTGGGACGATTTCTCCTTCAACGCCAACCTGGGCGGCAACATTTACAACCGCCGCTACAGCTATGTGACCGGCGCCACGCAGGGCGGTCTTTCCAGTCCGGGTTTCTACAACCTGGCCGCCTCCATAGACCGGCCGCTGAGCAACTCTTACCTGCTGCGCAAGCAGATCAGGAGCGGCTACGGCATGGCCTCTTTCGGTTACAGGAACACGTATTTTGTAGACGCCTCGCTGCGGAACGACAATTCTTCCGCGCTGCCCGCCGAGAACAACTCCTACTGGTACCCCTCCATTTCAGGCAGCTTCATTTTCAGCGAGGTCATGCAATGGAAACCGCTCTCCTTCGGCAAGCTGCGCCTCAGCTATGCGCAGGCCGGCTCCGACCTGGGCGTGTACGAAACCTCGCTGAACTACGGCGTAGGCGGTTTTTATAAAGACGCCAATTCGCAAACCAACTCCCTCTATGTGCTGGACGATCTCGTGAACCAGGAGATCAAACCCTCCTTTGCCCACTCCTACGAAGCAGGCATAGACCTGAAGTTCTTTGACGGCAGGCTGGGCGCCGGGTTCACCTATTACATCCAGAAGAACAAGAACCAGATCATCCCCCTGGGCCTTTCCGGCACCAGCGGCTATGCGCGTACCACCATCAACGCGGGGCTGATAGAGAACAAAGGGATAGAACTGACCCTAACGGCTACGCCCATACGCGGCAAGAACTTTAGCTGGAACACCATCTTCAACCTGAACAGGAACCGCAGCATGGTAGTGGAACTGGGGCCCGGGCAGGATGTGTACCCGCTGTACTCCACCACTTACAGCCAGGTTACCTCTTACCTGAACGCCTACAAGGGCCAGCCCTTCGGCAGCCTCATTGGCAAGGCCTACCAGCGGGATTCCGCTACCGGGCAAATATTGCTGGGCGCCAACAACCAGCCGCTCTACACGTCTGAAACGCACAACTTCGGCAGCGTGCTGCCGGATGTTACCGGCGGTTTCCAGAACATGTTCCAGCTCGGCAACTTTGACCTGGGCGTGATGATAGACTACCAGTTTGGCGGCATGTTCTTCAGCCGCTCCAAAATGCTGGCCGCCAAAACGGGCATGGCCGCTGAAACCGCCGCTACCAACGAGAACGGTAAGAACGTGCGGGACCCCGTGGCAGACGGCGGCGGTGTAAAGGTGACCGGCATTTCCTCCGTTTCCAAAGAACCGGTAACGGCATTTGTAGACGCGCGCACCTACTACCGCACCACGCTGGGCACCCATGTATATGAAGAATGGCTGTACGGGGCGGATTATATAAAGCTGCGCGAAATACGGCTGGGGTATACCCTCAACAAGGCCAGCCTCGGCAAGCTGCCCTTCTCCCGCGTCAACATTGCGCTGATTGCCCGCAACCCCGCCATGCTGTGGCAGAAAGCCCCCAAAGGGCTTGACCCCACGGAGCTTTCCAGCGGCAGCCAGGCCATCAGCTGGTTTGAGTCCGGCCAATCCAACACCGTCCGTTCATTTGGCGCAAACCTTACTGTCAACTTCTAAAACTACTCCAATGAAAATACTCCCGATAATAGCAATAACGTGCATGGTGCTTGGGGCGTGTAACAAATTTGGCGATCTGAACGTGAACCCGAACCTGCCCTCACAGGCCTCCAATACGCAACTGATAGCCAACTCGCAGCTGTACCTGCCGGTGCTGGCAGAATCGCCGCAGGGCGAATACTTTGCGCAATACCTGTCAGAAACGCAGTATCCCAACCTCTCCCTCTTCAACCAGGTGAGCGCCAGCTTTTACGGCATTTACCAGGGGCCGCTCATGAACCTGGACTCCGTGCTGCGCGCCAAAGTGTACAACCCGGCAGAAGGGCCCGGCGCCAACCAGCAGGCCGTGGCCAAAATACTGAAGGCCTATTATTTCTGGCATGTTACAGACCGCTGGGGAGATGTGCCCTACTCCGCCGCCCTACAGGGGAAGAGCGATTTTACGCCCGTGTATGACCCGCAGGAGCAGCTTTACAACAGCCTGTTCGCAGAGCTGACCGATGCCAGCAACATGATAGTGGCCGGCAACATCAGCAACGATATCATTTACAAGGGCAACATCGCCAAATGGAAAAAGCTGGCCAACACCATCCGCCTGCTGATGGCGCTCCGCCTCTCCGAAGTGGCGCCGGAAAAGGCCAAAACGGAATTTAACGCCGCCCTGGCCGCCGGCATCATGACGGGCACGGCAGATAACCTCACCTTCCAGCACCTGGCCGAACAGGCCAATGAAAGTTTCTGGTACGATCAGGTCTCGGACCAGAACCGCAAATGGTGGGCCCTCAGCCTCACCCTGGTAGATAAAATGAAACCCGTGGACGATCCGCGCCTGCCCGTGTATGGCGACAAAAACTCCGGCGGCGAGTACGTTGGGCTGGAATTTGGCAAGCAGGACGGGCTGAGCACCACTGCTTACTCCCTCCTGGGCGCCGAGGTACGCCGGCAAGATGCCAAAGTATACCTGGTCACCTACGCACAGGCCCTTTTTGCCATAGCGGAAGCCGCCAAACGCGGCTGGACCGGCGGCGGCGAAGCCGAAGCGGAAGCCAGTTACAAGGCCGCCATCCGGGAATCTATTTACCAGTGGACGGGAGACTCCGCCAGCTACCCCGCTTTCTATGCCAAACCCGGCATCACCTATGTGCCCGCCAACGGCATGGAACAGATTGCCACGCAGCGCTGGGTACACCTGTTCATGCACGGGTATGAGGCCTGGGCGGAATGGAGAAGAACGGGCTTCCCCGTACTGCACAAGCCGCAGGGCAAAGACATCCCCACCCGCCAGGGCTACCCGTCAGATGAAGTATTCAACAACCGCGACAATTACAACGAAGCCGTGACCCGGCAGTTCGGCGGCGCGGGAGACGGGCTGTACGGCAAACTGTGGTGGGACAAACCGTAGATTATTGAAACACCCTTCCTTATACCCGGGCCGGCCTTTGTGCCGGCCCTTGTTTTTTGCATCTGCCGCGGAACGCTTACCTTTGAAAATTAAACACGTATCAATTGTGCCAAACGAGTGCATTTCCGTATTTGACATTTTCAAGATAGGCGTAGGCCCTTCCAGCTCTCACACCCTTGGCCCCTGGCGCGCCGCCATGCGCTTTTGCGATGAGCTGCAGGCCGCCGGCAAGCTGGCGCAGGTGCGGCAGGTGAAAGTGCTGCTGTACGGCTCCCTGGCCAAAACAGGCCACGGCCACGGTACAGACATTGCCGTGCAGCTGGGCCTTTCCGGAGATGACCCTGTTACGTTTGACGTTAGCCAGATCCATTCCAAAATAGATCACATCCGCCGCTACCGCACCCTGCAGCTGCACGGTACGCATACCCTTACGTTCGACCCCGTGGAAGACATTGAATTTCTTTTCGAAGCATCCCTCCCCTTCCATCCCAATGCCCTTACCTTTTTGGTAACGCTGGCAGACGGAGAGCAGCTGGCAGCCACCTATTACTCTGTTGGCGGCGGCTTTGTGGTGAAAGAAGGCGAAACCGGCGGCGCCGACGGCGGCGTGGAACTGCCCTTCCCCATTGACACCGCCAGGCAGCTGCTGCAATGGTGCATGAAAACAGGGTATTCCATTTCCGAGCTGGTGATGGAAAATGAACAGGCATGGAGAAGTGAAGCGGAAACGCGGGAAGGCGTGATGAAGATATGGCAGGTGATGCAGGAATGCACTTACCGCGGCTGCCACACCACCGGCGAGCTGCCGGGAGGCCTCCACGTAGGCCGCAGGGCGGCGGCGCTCAACAAAAAACTGTTGCAGGGAAGAACATACACAGACTATAACTCGTGGATAGCGGCCATCCGCGCGGGCGGCAGCCATTTTTCCTATACGCTTGACTGGGTGAGCTGTTTTGCCCTGGCCGTGAATGAGGAGAACGCCTCCTTCGGCCGCGTGGTAACAGCGCCCACCAATGGGGCCGCGGGCGTGATACCCGCTGTATTGCAATACTACATTGCCTTCTGCGATGGCCTGCACCGGGATAAAATATTGCAGTTCATACTCACCGCTTCAGAAATAGGCAGCATCTTCAAAAAACGCGCTACCATCTCCGCCGCCATGGGCGGCTGCCAGGCGGAAATAGGCGTATCTTCCGCCATGGCCGCGGCAGCGCTCACAGAATGCCTCGGCGGTTCGCAAAGGCAAGTGCTCATGGCCGCTGAAATAGCCATGGAACACCACCTCGGCCTCACCTGCGACCCCATTGGCGGCCTGGTGCAGGTGCCCTGCATTGAAAGGAACACCATGGGCGCCATCAAAGCCATTACCGCCTCGCAGCTCGCGTTGCAAAGCAACCCCGAACTGGCAAAAGTATCGCTGGACGCAGTGGTGAAAACCATGTGGGACACCGCGCTGGACATGAACTCCAAGTACAAGGAAACATCAGACGGAGGGCTGGCCGTGAACATTCCTATCAGTTTGCCGGAGTGCTGATGTTTGCAGGTTGAGTGTGAGAAAATCTTTTGGGAGGAAAGGGGTTTTGCTGTAAATTGTGTTGCATTAAAACCAACTATTTATGAGACCTGCGATCAGCGAACTCGGAAAACAATTCCTGAGAGACGATGTAGCGGCAGATGCCGTGCTTACGGCCATCCTGAACAACCCTTACGCGGTTGCCATGCGGCAGGAAATATGGGTAGATGTTCCTGCCACCGCCAGCCGCCCTGCCATGCGGATATCAGTTGTAAGGTCACCGGCGCCTGAGTTTGATTGACCGCTTGCATCCATTGTTTATATAAATGTTAACCTTCCATGAATTTAGCTATCGGGGCTTTCGTGCTGACCCTGCTTTTACTCTTCCGAAACCAGCAGGGCCACGCACATTTCCGGAGACCTGCTCATGATCCCCTTCCGGGAGGTACTCAACATCAACATCACTTACTTCAGCTTCAAGGCCATGCAGCTTTTTCAGCCGCCCTGCCCCGCCGCCGCGCTGCTGCCAACAAAATTTCCACAACAACCGTTACAAATATAAAAATACTATTATATTTGTACTTCTAAACCACACCGTATTATGCCCTCCACCCAGGAACTGTTGTTTATACTGATCATTGCCGGCGCCGTAGTGCTCGTTATCTGGACATTGAAAGACACGCTGAAGAAACCCGGCAAAACGGGTGGCGACAAACCCGCCGCGGAGGCCGGGAAGCGCCAGCAGCAGGAGGTAGTGCTGCCCCTGCAGTTGCAGGCCTATGAGCGGCTGGTGTTGTTTGTGGAAAGGATCAACCCGCAAAGCCTGATCAGCCGCGTGAACCAGCCTGGCTTTTCCGTGCTTGACATGCAGATAGGCATGGTATCCAACATCAAATCAGAATACGATCACAACGTTTCCCAGCAGATCTATGTAGCGCCGGAGGCCTGGGAGGCCGTGAGAACGGTGAAGGAGCAGACCATTTCCATCATTAACCAGATAGCGCTCAAGCTCCCGCCAGACGCGCCTTCTATTGAGCTGAACAAACAGATATTGGAACTTTTCATGCATCAGAAAGAATCGCCTTCTGATATTGCCGCGGAGATCATCAATGCGGCGGCCAGGCAGCTGATGCAGCAGGCGTCTGCCTCCTGAGGCTTTTCTACATGCCCGCGGGAGCATTTGGGTAATGCGGGAATAAACACAGCCACCGCACTTTTTTTGCAGCGGCCATCTGCCTAAAGGTCTTTCTTTTTGATCATCTCATTCAGCAAATAGCCTTTCCCGTTAAAGTGAATATACAGCGGTGTGGAAGCGTACCAGGCTTTCCCCGCCTCCCTGGCGTGCACCTGTATGTGCAGGTGCGGCTCGGAGCTGAAGCCGGAGTTGCCCACCCGGCCCAGCGGGAAACCGGTTTTTACCGTATCCCCCTCCTGCACGAGCACGCTCCCTTTTTTCAGATGCCCCATGAACACATAATAGTCCGGCGTTTCTATCAGCACCAGGTTGGTGTTTTTGGGGCCGCGGTCCATATTGGGGGGAATATTGTCCGGGTTGCCGCCGTAGGCCCGCGTTACAATACCGTCGCAAGGGCTGTAAATGGTATCCCCGAAAATGGCGTAATCTTCCAGCCTGCGCGAGAATATTTTGTTGGCCCGGCGGCCCAGGGGGTCCAGCTTCACAATGTCCATTGCATAAATGGCGCCCCGCAGGCTGAAGTGGAAAAGGTTGGTGGGCAATCCCTTCCCTCCCTGTAAAACGAAATAACGCCCCTTTTTAAGCGGAAAATCAAGCTCAACAGTATCCGGCCGGCCCGTTGTGCCGGTAAAATACAAAACGCAGCCAAGGGCCAGTAAAAGGGTAAAGAACACTTTGACAATAACACCGCGGTTGCGGCCGGCGGTTTTACGCCGCAGCAGGAAGAGCAGCGCCAGCAGCAGGTATGCACCGCCGAAAACGTACTTGGCGTAAATGGTCAGGAACACCCAGGTGCCGTAAAGGTAGATGAACAGGGCCATGGCGGCAGACAGGGCAGCGGTGAACAGCGCGTCCGGCATGGGTTTGCGCGTGGCGCGAAAAAACAGGTGTATGCTCCATAGTCCAATGCCTATCGTCAGCAGCAGCAACAGGTACGTAATCATAACCAGGCAACAAAATTTATCACAATTTATTGTTTTTAAAGTAACATTGTGAATATGGAAAAGAAGATCAGCACTGATTCGGGCATTGAGATACAACCGTTGTACACCAATCCCGTACCGATGGAAGAAGTGCCGGGCAGTTTCCCCTTCACCCGCGGCATCCATGCCTCCATGTACCGTGACAAATTGTGGACCATGCGGCAGTACGCCGGTTTCAGCACGGCGGAGGCTTCCAACAAACGGTACCATTACCTGCTCGGCCAGGGTGTAATGGGGCTCAGCGTGGCCTTTGACCTGCCTACGCAGATCGGGTACGATTCAGACCACCCCATGGCGGAAGGCGAAGTAGGCAAGGTAGGCGTGGCCATAGACTCGCTGGAGGATATGGAAGTGTTGTTTTCCGGCATAGACCTGGAAAAGGTATCCACCTCCATGACCATTAACGCTACCGCCTATATTCTGCTGGCCCTCTACATTGCACTGGCCAAAAAACAGGGCGCGGACCTGAAAAAGATCTCGGGCACCATCCAGAACGACATCCTGAAAGAATACGCCGCCCGCGGCACCTTCATTTACCCTCCCAAGCCCTCCATGCGGCTGATCACCGATATTTTTGACTACTGCAGCCGCGAGGTGCCCAAATGGAACACCATTTCCATCAGCGGCTACCACATCCGCGAAGCGGGCGCCAATGCCGTGCAGGAGCTGGCTTTCACCCTCTCTAACGGCAAGGCCTACCTGCAGGCCGCACTGGAGAAGGGGCTTGACATCAACGTGTTTGCCAAGCGGCTGAGCTTTTTCTTCAACGCCCACAATCACCTCTTTGAAGAAGTGGCCAAGTTCCGCGCGGCGCGCAACATGTGGGCGCACATCACCCAAAGCCTGGGCGCTACAGATCCCAAGGCGCAGATGCTCCGCTTCCACACGCAAACCGGCGGCAGCACCCTCACCGCGCAGCAGCCCCACAACAACATTGTGCGCGTGGCCGTGCAAACGCTGGCCGCCACCCTGGGGGGCACGCAAAGCCTGCACACCAACGGGTTTGATGAAGCTATTTCCCTGCCCACGGAAGCCGCCGCCCGCATTGCCCTGCGCACGCAGCAGATCATCGGCTACGAAAGCGGTATTGCCGATACGGTAGACCCGCTGGGCGGCTCCTACTACGTAGAAGCGCTCACCCGCGAAGTGGAGGCCAAAGCCTGGGAGCTGATCGGGAAAATAGATGCCATGGGCGGCTCCGTAGCCGCTGTGGAACAGGGTTTCATACAGGATGAAATAGCCCGCAGCGCCTACCGCTACCAGCAGGAAATTGAAACGGGCGAAAAAGTGATCGTAGGCGTCAACAAATTTGTGGTGGAAGAAGAAGCACATACAGACGTGTTCAGGATAGATGACAGCATCCGCAAGCTGCAGTCGGAAAAACTGCAGGCACTGCGCAGCCGCCGCAGCAATGAAAAAGCTACCGCCGCCCTGGCCGCCCTGAAGGCTGCCGCCGGCACTTCCGCCAACCTGATGCCCCTGGTGGTGGATGCGGTGGAATGTTATTGCACCCTGGGAGAAATTGCGGACACGTTGCGCAAAGTATGGGGAGAGTACAGTGGTATTTAAAATGGATGCTTATCTTGCAGCAGCTTTAACTACAACATGAGTTTGATTCATTACCAGCAATGCCCGCTTTGCGGATCTGAAAAGATCGGCAAAAAGCTCACGGCAAAAGACCATACCGTATCACTGGAAACTTTTGACATATGGGAGTGTGCCACCTGCACCGGCCGCTTCACGCAGGATGTGCCTGCCCTTTCCGACATAGGCCGGTATTACCAGTCTGCCGAATATATTTCCCACTCCGAGACCCGCGAAGGCCTCATCAACCGCCTGTATCACAGCGTGCGCAAGATCACCATGCGCTCCAAGCAGAACTGGGTGAAAACCGCCGCAGGCGTTAAAACCGGCACCCTGCTGGATATTGGCAGCGGCACCGGCGCCTTCCTGGCCCATATGAAACAGCTGGGCTGGGACGTAACCGGCCTGGAGCCGGATGCCACCGCCCGCGAAAATGCGCTCAAATACCACCAAATAGACAGCCGCTCTATAGAAGACCTCTTCCAGCTGGAACCTGGTCAATACGATTGCATCACCATGTGGCACGTACTGGAGCACGTACATGACCTCCACGGCTACCTTGACCAGATACATACCCTGCTCAAACCCGGCGGCGCGCTGCTGGTGGCCGTTCCCAACTACAGATCTACAGATGCCCGCATCTACGGCAGCCATTGGGCAGCATATGATGTACCCCGCCATCTCTACCACTTCTCACCCGTGGCTATGGACATGCTGATGCAGCAGCACCGCTTCAACATCGAGTCCAAACACCCCATGGTGTTCGATGCCTTTTATGTAAGCCTGCTGAGCGAAAAATATAGGACCGGCAAAGGCGGCCTGCTGGCGGGTGGTTTCAGGGGACTGCGCTCCTACTGGAAAGCCTGGCGGCATGTAGACAAGTGCAGTTCTATTGTGTATGAATGCAAATTGTTATAAACAAAAGAGCGTGTCCGGAAAACGAACACGCTCTTTTGTTATCAGGCTGCTTTCTTTTTTACCGTGGGCGCTTTCATCTTCTTCGGCCGCACCAGCTTCATTTCATCTATCAGGTGTTTGGCCCCCGCAAATTTGTCTACAATGAAGAGCACGTACCGGATGTCTACCATAATGTTCCGGCAAATGGACGCATCGTAGTTGATATCGCTCATGGTGCCTTCCCAGGTGCGGTCAAAGTTGAGGCCGATGAGGTTGCCGTACGCATCCAGCGCGGGACTGCCGGAGTTGCCGCCGGTAGTATGGTTGGAGGCAATGAAACACACAGGCATTTTGCCTGCTGCACCGTATGGGCCGTAGTCTTTCCGGGCATACAGGTCGCGCAGCTTTTCCGGTACGTCAAACTCGTAGTCACCCGGCTTGTATTTTTCCATCACCCCGTCCAGCGTAGTAACGAAACCATATTTCACCGCATCCCGCGGGCTGTAGCCGTTCACCTTGCCGTAGGTGAGGCGGAGCGTGCTGTTGGCATCCGGGTAAAAACGTTTGTCTTTCACCAGGTCCATCTGCGCCTGCATGTAGCGGCGCTGCAAGTGGTTGATCTGCGGCTGCAGCTCGTCATACGGTTTGTTGATGAAATCAATATAGCCGTTCCGCAGGCCAATGGCCAGGCGGGTGGCGGGGTCTTTCCATACAGCCTCAGATACTTTGCGGAAAGGCTGGTTAAGGAAAGCGGCCAGTTTGTCGTAAGCCGTGAGCGCGCTCTGGCTGTACAGTTTATTGGCCGTAGTGCGCCCGTCTTTGTTGGTTTCCATCCAGATCTGGTAAGCCTCGCCGCCAATGCGGCTGGAGGGCACTTCCCTGAAATAAATGTCCAGCAGCGCAACGGCTACTTCGCGGTCTACATCGTTGTTATAATTTTTGTACAGCGGCTGCAGTTTGGCCAGCAGCTCCTCCCGCTCTGCGTTCCAATGTTCCTCCCCTTTCAGGCGGGTTGCCTGCAGAGAAGAAATGATGTTGTTCGCAAAGGACAGCATTTCCACGCTGCGCACCATTTCGCTGTAATAATCGCGGCTGACGGCGTAGGGCGCCTGGGCCTTGTAGAGGTTGTTGAGAGAATCCAGCAGGCCGCGGTAGGGCGGGTGGGCCTGTGCCAGCTGCTGGAAGCGTTTTTCAAAATCGAGCTTGCGCTGAATGCCGTTGGTCTGTTTCACGCCCTGCATTTCACCGATCCATTTTTTCCAGGCGTTAGCGGTGCTGGCAAACTTGGAAGCATACTGGATCTTGACCTGTTCATCCTTTCTCATGAAGCCGTCTATCACTTTCAGCGCCGCGTCCCGCATTTGCACACGGGCCGGGTCTTGCCCTTCCACCGTCAGCTTCATGGCTTCTGACGGCAGGTACTCGTTGGTGCGGCCGGGGAAGCCGAACACCATGGTGAAATCATTTTCCGCCACGCCATCCAGCGAAATGGGCAGGAAATGTTTGGGTTTCAGGGGCACATTGTCTTTGGAATATTCCGCGGGCCGGTTGTCTTGACCGGCATAGATCCTGAAAATGGAGAAATCGCCGGTATGGCGGGGCCACACCCAGTTGTCCGTGTCCGCGCCAAATTTGCCTATGGAGGAAGGTGGCGCGCCTACGAGGCGTATGTCTTTATACGTTTCCGTGATGAACAGGAAATACTGGTTGCCTTCAAAAAAAGGTTTGATCAGCACGCCCTGGTAACTTTCCTTTTTTGCGGCGGCTTTAATAGTGTTCAGGTTCTTGTCTATGGCGCTCTGCCGGGCGCTTTCGCTGAGGTGGCCCGCTACGCCCTGCAGGGCCTGCGCGGTTACATCTTCTATGCGTACAATAAAGGTGGCGGTGAGGCCTTCATTGGGCAGCTCTTCCGCTTTGTTGCGGGCCCAGAAACCATTGTCGAGGTAATTGTTTTGTACGGAAGAATGGCTTTGAATGGCGGAGTAACCGCAATGGTGGTTGGTGAGCAGCAGGCCTTGGGAAGAAATGATCTCCCCGGTGCAGAAACCGCCGAAGCTCACAATGGCATCTTTCAGGCTGCCTTTGTTCAGGCTGTAGATGTCCGCGGCGCTGATCTTCATGCCCATGCCCTTCATTTCTTTCTCGTTCAGTTTGGTGAGCAGCTGCGGCAACCACATGCCTTCCGTAGCGTACCCGGAAAGGTGGCCGGCCAGCAGCACTGCCATCAAAAAATACTTTCTCATAAGTAAGTTGTGCTTTGGTGACTAGAAAGGAGCAATTTAGGGAATTTGTAGGGGTTGGCAATAACAAACCGTATCGTAAAGTACAATGAAAATCAAGAGGTTGATACTGAAAAGGTGGACTTGATGCGGATATGCGCTGAAGGACATGCGAACTTGACGCGAAAGTAGCATGGACCGCTGGAGGCAGGCAAGGCACTTCCGCCTGCCGCTGCGCCTACCGCCTTACAACAGGGCGTTTGCGCTTCACTTTCGCCATCCTTCCCGGCAATACGGCAATAACATCCACCGCGGTGTATTGCCGGTTATGCAGGAACACCATCTTCCCCTGCTCTTCCATGTACTGGCTGACTTCCAGCATCACACAGCTCACAACGACCTTTTGCGCGGGCACCACCAGCGTGATCTCACCTGAAGGATGGTCAACCGGAAACAGCACCGCCGCTGACGCGGTGGCCGTTGCCTGTTCAAAGCCAGGCTGAACATGTACGGCCAAAGCCTTGATACACAAATGCGTGGCGCCGGGGTTGTTCATGCAACTATTCATGGGCGGAATACTCAAACATTTCGAAATCTTTAAATGGGGTGATTTCTGTCCCGCTTCCGGGACTGAAAAACGGCCACCATACGGCAAACCGGGCTATTTTTCCTTTCGCAGCGGTCACCCGGTTATTCGAAAAATCCGAATAACTGAACTATCCGGAATTTCCGTGTAGTTCACCAGGGCAACCAACAAAAAAAAGAGCCGCCTTGCCAGGCAGCTCTTTTCAAAAGATCGTTCTTATTATTTACAGGTGGATCGCTTCCCCGTAAGCCACTTCAATAGCATCTTTCACCGCTTCGCTCATAGTGGGGTGCGGGTGGATGCTGTTGAGCACTTCCAGGTAAGTGGTTTCCAGCGTACGGGCCGTTACGGTCTGTACAATGGCTTCGGTCACGTTCATGCCGATCATGTGGGTGCCCAGCCACTCGCCGTACTTGGCGTCGAAGATCACTTTCACGAAACCTTCCGTAGCCCCTGCGCCCACGGCCTTGCCGGAAGCGGAGAAGGGGAACTTGCCCACTTTCACTTCGTAACCGGCTTCTTTGGCCTGTTTCTCGGTGTAGCCAACAGACGCTACTTCCGGAGAGCAATAGGTACAGCCCGGTACGTTGTTGTAGTCGATAGGGGTAGGTTTGTGATTGAATTTCTTTTCGTTGTATGCAATGGCTTCCACGCAAACGATGGCTTCTTTGGAAGCCACGTGGGCCAGGGCCTGACCGGGAACAATATCGCCAATGGCGTATACGCCGGCCACGTTGGTGGCGTAGAACTTGTCTACCAGCACCTTGCCTTTATCGGTTTTTACGCCCAGGGTTTCCAGGCCAATGTTCTCGATATTGGCGGCAATGCCTACAGCGCTCAGTACCACGTCTGCTTCCAGCACCACTTCGCCGGAGGCGGTCTTCACTTTCGCCTTCACGCCGCCTTTGGTGGCTTCTACCGCTTCCACGCTGGAATTGGTCATTACTTCAATGCCTTTCTTCTTATAGATCTTTTCCAGCTCTTTGGAGATGTCTTCATCTTCAACCGGCACAATGCGCGGCAGGAACTCTACAATGGTCACCTTGGTGCCCATGGTAGCGTAGAAATAGGCAAATTCAACGCCGATGGCGCCGGAGCCTACCACTATCATGCTCTTAGGCTGAGTGGGCAGGTTCATGGCCTCGCGGTAGCCGATCACGTTCTTGCCGTCTATCTTCAGGTTGGGCAGTTCGCGGGAACGGGCGCCGGTAGCCAGAATGATATGTTTAGCCTCATGTACGGCCGTTTTTCCGTCTTTATCAGTTACTTCCACCTGGCCTTTGGCTTTCAGCTTGCCATTGCCGAGGATCACGTCTATCTTGTTCTTCTTCATGAGGAACTGAACGCCCTTGCTCATTTTATCAGCAGCGCCGCGGCTACGTTTGATCACTGCGGGAAAATCTGCTTTGGCATCACCCACCGTTACACCGTAATCTTTGGAATGCTGTATGTATTCCATTACCTGTGCTGATTTTAACAATGCCTTGGTTGGGATACAGCCCCAGTTCAAACAGATACCGCCCAAACTCTCTCTTTCTACTATAGCTGTTTTAAATCCCAGTTGAGAAGCCCGGATAGCCGCCACGTACCCACCGGGGCCACTACCAATTACGATTACGTCGTATGCCATATTGCTTGATTTTTATAATAAAACTTGGCAAATGTAATAAAAGTCAGAAGCAAAACGTAAAAAGTAAAAAGAATGCTGCGTACAGCGTTGATTTTTACGCAGTTAAAAGTTAAAAAAAAGGAGATCGCCAGTACGGTGATCTCCTTTTTTATACTTGATGAACAGGTTGTTATCGTAAATCTACCACTTCCACGCCGGGATATTTTTTGGCGTCGAAGGTGAACATATCGTCCGTAACGGCGCCGTTAGGCGTAAAGCTGCTGATCTCGTAGGTATAGCGGTTGCCGTTCTTTTCAAACACCTTCATGCGGGCCAGCGTCTGGTTCTTTTTATCTACGTCTACCAGTACCTTGAAGAAGGTCTTTGACTTGTCTGTGGGCGTCAGCTCAATATTCTGCAGCACCTTGCCTTTTTCGGTGGTCTCACCGTTGAGGCGGTACAGGAAATCCTTGTCATAGAAGTTGGTGAATATCTTGGCCGGCGTCATGGCGCTGCCGCTCTGGTCTACGTTGTTGATGGTCACCTCGTTCACGTCTTTGGCATACGTCCAGGAGGTTTTATTATCGCTGATAATTTCCTGGTCTCCCATCACCACTTTATACTTGGGGCCTTTCAGGTACACGGCCCCTTTCTTGGAGTCCATTACGCTGTTGTTGGCGCCTTCTATCTTCAAAATAAAATTAGCTATGACAGATTTGAGGGATTTGAACTTCTTGCTAACGTTATCCAGTACTGCCTTGGCTTTGGGATCGCTCTGCCCCAGGGAAGCGCGACTTTGAGCAGTTGCGCCGAATGCCAGCCCGCACAAGATCAACCCCATACATACCGTTTTCTTCATCATCATAATTTTTAGTGTTACAGTTACAGGTATTTAGACAAATGTTATGCCGGGCCGTTTAAGCCGCCCTGTTAAAGATTTGCAAAATTCGTCATTTATTACAAAAGGTGCAATGTTTGCGGTCAACGTGCGCAAAATTATAACATACTGTTAAGAATTTCTTCCAGGTCAGCCTCCGTTTTCACCATCACGTCCCTGGCCTTGCTGCCCATATTGGGGCCTACAATGCCTGCGGCCTCGAGCTGGTCCATGAGCCTGCCGGCCCGGTTGTAGCCCAGCTTCATCCTTCTTTGCAGCAGCGAGGTGGAGCCTTGCTGGTTCTGCACGATCACGCGGGCGGCTTCCTCAAACAGCGGGTCACGGTCGGTCAGGCTGAAATCCTTTCCTTCCATATCTTTTTCGTCAATATACTCCGGCAGCAGGAAGGCATCCGGGTAGCCGCGCTGTTCACCGATGAACTCGGCCACGCCTTCCACTTCCGGCGTGTCTACAAAAGCGCACTGGAGGCGTACCAGCTCACCGTTGAAGGAAATCAGCATATCTCCCTGCCCGATGAGCTGCTCCGCGCCGCCAATATCCAGGATGGTGCGGGAGTCTATCTTGGAAGATACCTTGAACGCGATGCGGGCGGGGAAGTTGGCCTTGATGGTACCGGTAATGATGTTCACGGAAGGGCGCTGCGTGGCAATAATAAGGTGAATGCCTACCGCACGGGCCAGCTGGGCCAGGCGGGCAATGGGCATTTCCACTTCCTTGCCGGCCGTCATGATCAGGTCTGCAAATTCGTCTACCACCAGCACAATAAAGGGCAGGTAGCGGTGCCCTTTCTGCGGGTTCAGGCGGCGCTGGGTGAACTTGCCGTTATACTCGCGGATGTTGCGGGTACCGGCTTCCTTCAGCAGATCGTACCGCAGGTCCATTTCGATACACAGCGCGTTGAGGGTGTGTACCACCTTTTTAGTGTCTGTGATGATGGCGTCTTCCTCTCCCGGCAGCTTGGCCAGGAAGTGTTTCTCTATCAGCTTGTAGAGAGACAGTTCCACCTTTTTGGGATCTACCAGTACAAACTTGAGCTGCGAGGGGTGTTTCTTGTAGAGCAGGGATACCAGCAGGGTGTTGATGCCTACGGACTTACCCTGGCCGGTAGCCCCCGCCATGAGCAGGTGCGGCATTTTGGCCAGGTCTACAATGAAGTTCTCGTTATCTATCTTTTTACCGATGGCTATCGGCAGGTCCATGGTGCTGTGCTGGAACTTGTCTGACGCCAGTATGTTACGCAGGGAAACGATGGTCTTTTTCACGTTGGGCACCTCAATACCGATGGTGCCCCTGCCGGGGATGGGCGCAATAATGCGGATGCCCAGCGCGGAGAGGCTGAGGGCAATGTCATCTTCCAGGTTCTTGATACGGGAAATGCGCACCCCGGCAGACGGCACTATTTCATAGAGCGTTACCGTGGGGCCTACCGTAGCACTGATCTTCTGGATGGTGATATCGTAGTTCTTCAGCGTATCAATGATCTGGTTCTTGTTCTTTTCCAGTTCGGAAGCGTCTTGCACAATTTTGTCAGAGCCGTGGTTTTCCAGCAGGTCCAGCGCGGGGTATTTATAGTCCCGCAGGTCCAGCGTAGGCTCGTAAGGGTCTGCCAGTACCGGTTCCCGCACTATTTCCGCTTCTTCAATTTCTTCCTCGGCCGGGTCTTCATACACCGGTTTTATTTCAAAGGCCACTTCGGATGCGGCGCTGCTTTTCTTTGGCGGCGTTGTTTCGCGCACCGGTTCAGGTTCCGGCTCGGGCATGGGCGCCGGCGCAGGTTCCGGTTCTTTCACCACAACGGGCGGCTGCGGCGGAATGTAGGCTACATTGGGCGTAGTGTCTTCTTTCTCTATCAGCTGCAGGCCCGCGTCAAAGGCTTCCTCTTCCATAACCGGTATTACCGTTACGCTGCCTTCCGCGTTGTTGTAGCGGTTCATGGCGGCCGCGGCCATCATTTCGTCCTCTTCCGCTTCCGTATTGCCTTCTTCTTCTTCTTCTTCCGTAACAGGCAGCGGCGTTTTTACTTTTTTCGGTTTTTTCTCCGGCCACTTGAAATCCACGTTGAACTTCCAGATCACCCAGGCCAGCCCTGCCAGCAACAGCAGCAGGCCCTCCCCTGTTTTGCCGAGGAAGCCGCCCGTCCATTTGTTCATAGCGTTGCCCAGCGCGCCGCCCCAGGGAAAATCAGCCTTGCCGGTGAGGAAAGAAAGGCTCATGCTGATGAACAGCAGGCCGAAGAGGATGTATTTTACATTGCGCCAGAAGCGGAACACGCGGCGGCCTACAATGAAGTTGATACCGATAATGAAAAAGAAATAACAGAACAGGTAAGAGGCCAGCCCGAAACCTTTGAAAAAGAACCAGTGGGAGGTGTAGGCGCCCAGGCGGCCCAGCAGGTTGTCTACCTCAATTTCGTGCATGAACAGCACTTTGGAGGAGTAGCGGAACACCTTGTCCTGGTCTTCTTCCCAGGTGAACAGGTAAGACGTGAAAGCAATGAAACAATAAAGGGAAAGCAGGATGAAAAAGGCCCCCAGCACCTTATGGGTGCGCTCGTCCCTTACCAGTTCCTTCACTTTTACTTCCGCTTCCTTGTCGGGCTTCAGTACATCCGGATTAGGTTGTTGCTCCTTTTTCTTTTTAGGTTCTTTCTTTTCTGATTTCAGTTTGTTACCAGCCATAATCGAAATCAAAATTAACTATTGCCGGGGCAATCGCGGAAAATTATTTCGCGGCGCCGGTTGTTTTGCCTGGGCGGGCCGGTTTCAGCGTGCCTATTTCTTCAGGATACCCAGCAGCAGGCTTATCCAGCCCGCAATGAACAAGAGGCCGCCAACGGGCGTAATAGCGCCAATGCCACGCAGGCCCACGGTTTCCGTAGCCTTCAGCAGCGTCAATACATACAGCGAACCGGAAAACAGCAAAATGCCCAGCAGGAAGAACCGCCCGGCCCATACCAGCTGCGGCGCCGGAATGTGCGCGTACAGGATGCCCACGGCCAGCAGGGCAAATACGTGGTAGAACTGGTAGGTAACCCCGGTCTGGAAAGTGCTCACGGTTTCAGGGGGTACCAGCTCTTTCAGCTTGTGTGCGCCAAAGGCGCCCAGTATAACGGCCAGGGCGCCTAACAGTGCCGCCCATACGAGAAATGATTTATGCATGGCTGATCAGTTTGTCAAAAGTGCCCAAAGTTATTTCATCTTCACTGATGATCACCTGACTTTGCTCATAAAACGGTTTCCGTTCTGCCAGTTTCTTTTCTGTAAAGGCGGTCAGCTCCTCTGTACCAAGGTCCTGTATGAGGGGGCGTTTGTATTGTTTCCGCTGCAAACGCTCTACCATCAGGGGAATGGAAGGATTGAGCCATATGGTGATGCCGGTGCCGTTCATAAAGTCCATCGTATCCGAAAAGCAAGGCGTGCCGCCGCCGCAGGAGATCAGGAAGGATTCATGGGCATCTGCCAGCGCGCGGAGCGTTTCAGCTTCCTTCCGGCGGAAATAGTCCTCTCCCTTGGTATTGAAAATGTCCGCCACCGGCATGTCTTCCAGCTCGGCTATTACTTCATCCAGGTCAAAGTAGGGCAAGCTCCAGTGCGTGGCCAGCTGTTTGCCCCAATAGGATTTTCCGGCTCCCATAAAACCGAGTAAGAATATTTTCAATATATAAATGTTTATTGATGTTAAAGCTGAATTTAATAAAAGTACGAAATGAGGGGGGAAATGGGAAAAATTAATACGGCCGGCCCTATTGCCGCCGCTCCCCCGCTACCCACACAAGGCACAGGTCCCCGTCAAACATATACTGCAGGTCGAGGCAGGCCAGGCGCTCGTCTTTCAGAAAATCGCAGGTGATAAAACCGGTGTGGGCGTAGGGAAAGGCCTGGAGCTGCATGTTGGCCCGGAAATCGAGCCCGCCCATGCCGTACCATTTGTACACGGCCTCTTTGGCAGACCAGCACACGGTCTGGTGGCGGAGCTTGTGCTCCCTGGACAGGAACTGCGCCTCCCGCAGGGCCAGGAACTTGTGGGCCACCTTGCCTATTTTGGGCTGCACCAGCTCAATGTCTATGCCTACGTGCTCACGCGTACTGACAATGGCGGCGGCAAAATCCCCGCAATGGGAAATGGAAAAATAGTAGGGATTGCCGGGAATATAGGGCTTGCGGCTGTCCATGATCCTGATATCGTTCACCGGCAGCTCCGGGAAAAGCTGCACCAGCAGGTAGCGGCCCGCAAAATGCTGGAGGCGCTTGTGGGGGTGGTGTACCTCCGGCTCTATGGCTACGGTCTTCCTGAAAAAGGCTTCTTCTTCACCAATTTTCCACACTCCGAGTTTCGTATCCTGATCTATTTGAATTGTACGTATTAATGCCATAAATTCGCCGCATTAAACGCGAATTTAACGGGAAATACCCAACTGGCCTAACCTAAACGAACACATCATGATCCTGTCGGATAAACGGATACTCGAGGAAATTGAAAAGGGCACCATCGTGATCAGCCCTTATGACCGCAAATACCTGGGTACCAACTCGTACGACGTACACCTGGGCAAACACCTGGCCACTTATGCGGACCGGGTGCTGGACGCGCGTAAACACAACGAGATCATCCACTTTGAGATACCGGAAGAAGGATATGTGCTGCAGCCGAACACCCTGTACCTGGGGGTAACGCTGGAATACACGGAAACGCACGCCCACGTGCCTTTCCTGGAGGGCAAGTCCAGCACCGGGCGCCTGGGTATAGACATTCACGCCACCGCGGGTAAGGGAGACGTTGGGTTCTGCAACACCTGGACGCTTGAAATATCCTGCGCCCAGCCGGTGAAGATCTACGCCGGCATGCCTATTGGCCAGCTCATTTATTTTGCGGTGGAAGGGGACATTGAGACCTTTTACAACAAGAAAGGCAATGCCAAGTACAACGGCAGAACAGTGCGGCCCGTGGAGAGCATGATGTGGAAGAACGAATTTTAGAATGATACAGGCGCGCCATGCGCTTTTTATACGTAAAGAGGGGTTGGCCGGTATTGCTGCGGCCAACCCTCTTTGCTTATCGCGGCTTGTTTATTATTGCTTTGCCTTCTTACAGCAATTCCGGCCCCGGAGCCAGGCTGCTTGCTTGCTTACTTGCTTCTCTTGCCCGGACCATGTATCACTTCAACGCCGCGTAAGTCAATATCCTGAACTTCCGCACAAACTCCCCGTACCAGGCGTAAGGCGTTACGTTCGTAAATACCAGCATGATCAACTTTTCGGAAGGGTCTATGGTATATTCCGAGCAATAGGCCCCGCCCCAGGTGAGCGAGCCGGGCGTAGCCTGGTCTCCGTAGCGGCTGTTGGCCGTGATGATCTGGAGGCCCAGCCCGAACTGGTCTTGCCGGTCCCACACGGTGGCCTCCCCTATCTGGTTACGCGCCATCAGGTCTACTGTTTTGCGGGAAAGGAGGCGCACATTGTTGAACTCCCCGCCGTTGAGCACCAGCTGGCATATTTTGGCATAGTCTGCCGCCGTGCTCACCAGGCCCGCGCCGCCCAGGAAAAGGGTTTGTTTACCGGTTACCGGGAAGCGGCGTACCGCTTCGTTGGTGCTGAGGGTAATGGGGCTGTCCATTTTAGGTTTGGCATACAGCTCCACCAGGCGCCCGGCCTTGGCCGGAGGCAGGTAAAAATAAGTATCGTGCATGCCCAATGGGGCAAAAATGCGTTCCCGGAAAAACTCGTCCAGCCGCTTGCCGGAGATCACTTCCACTATGCGGCCCGCCACGTCTGTATTGAAGCCGTAGGTGAACCGGGCGCCGGGATCGTGGAGCAGGGGGCGCTGGGCCACCTTCTTCACCAGCGCTTCCGTGGTGAGGCCTTCCAGCGATGCCAGCGCTTCTAGGCCCGCGGTATCTGCGGGGTGCTGATAGGGAATGCCGGCGGAGTGAGAAAGCAGGTGGCGGATGGTCAGCGGCGTTTTGGGCGGCCGTGTTCCCGTTTTGCTTGTAGCCGGGTCTTCCAGTACCTGTATGCCCTTGAACTCCGGCAGGTATTTCTCCACCGGGTCTTCCAGGAAGAGGCGGCCCTCTTCATAGAGCATCAGCATGGCAATAGTGGTCACCAGTTTGGTTTGTGAGGCAATCCTGAAAATATTGTCTGTACGCGCGGGCGTACGCTGCTCCATGTTGCTGAAACCAAAGGCCTTGTGATGCACTATCTGCCCGTTGCGGGCTATGAAAGTAACGGCGTTGGGGGCATACCCGTTTTTGACGGCCGCGTTAAAAAAACTGTCTATGCGCGCCAGGCGCTCGGGAGAAAAACCTGCGGCGCTTACGCTGGCGGCGGGCTTGAGCTGCTGCTGGGCAAGGGCGGCCTGAAACGTGAGAACGAGCAGGAACAGTGGAATTTTTTTCATAGGTATGAAAATTACGGGTCAGCGGGCAAAAAACATAATCTTGGTTAACAAATCAATTGCATTGTGATTTTACAGGGAGCATAATGAGAAATTTGGTTGAAAGTCTGATTCTCATTATGAAATAAAGTGTATTTTTATGAAAAGGCCCGGAGTGTACGAGACTCCAGGCCGCGGACCTTACTGAAACGAATCAAAAAGGTCCTTGAGTTTTTTGACCAAACTTACAATTCGCGTAAGACCATCCAGGAAAACTTTAAACCTGGATGGTTTTTTTGTGCATTTCTTCATACACATTAAATGGACCGTTTTTTATGCAGCCCACTTTCTGTGTGAATCCATGCAGTAATTTTCAAGGGGGGGAGGGGGTCCCGCTACACCGGTCCAAATTAGTGGATTCTTTGGATAAAAAGGCCCGGCATGCGGCTACCTTTCTCACAATGAAAACAAGCACCTCACCATTTCCCTGGAACCCTCCACAGCAAAGGGTTTTATTTTGAAAGAAATTTTTGCCTGTTCAACAGAAAATTGTAATGTTATCATCAATTGTTCTACTCAAAATTAATGACGGGGTTTGAAAAAGATCATGAAGATTTTCACATTACTACAAGAAAATTTCTCAAACCCAACTGTACTGCGGAACGGCAGCCGCATAACACAGGAAAACAGAGCACATTTCCCATTGTCCGGACAACTAAAAAATTTCAGTTCATTGACCGCATAAAAAAGCGGCGGATGCCATTCACCGCATCCGCCGCCTGGCGTTATTTCAACGCCGCTCCTATTTCAACAGCTCATCCATCAACGCGTTAAACGCCCTTTTGTATTCTTCATAATGCTCCCCGGTGCCCGGGCCGTTGAACCCGGTGTGTACCTTTCTCACTATCCCCTGCCTGTCCAGGTAAATGGTGGTGGGAAAACCTTTGATAGCCGTTAGCTGCGGCAGCGTTTTTTCTGCTTTCTGCGGGTCTGCGGGCGTTACGCCGGTAATGAGCACGGGATACGTTACGTTGAACCGGTCTACAAAGCTGGCCAGCGCTTTTTTGGACTTTTCAAAGTCCGTAGTGCGCTCGTAGCTGAGCATGATGATTTCCGCGCCCCGGTCTTTGTGCTGTTTGTACCACTCGCTCAGGTACTTGGTCTCATCCATGCAATTGGGGCACCAGGAGCCGGAGATCTGTATCACCACGGCCTTGTTTTTGAAACGGTCGTCGTTGATAGATACCTGCTGGCCGTTGAGGTCGGGGAAGGAGAAGTCCAGCTTGGTGTTGGGTGTTTTCACGGTGGCAATGGTGGTGGCGTCCTGCAGGCGGGCGGCGCTGTCTTTCCTTGCGGTGAAAGCGGCCTTGTTGGTGATGCCCTGCAAAAACTCGCCGTTGCCGAGCGTGGAGTCGTTCTCTATTTTGGCGGTAAATACGTAGGCAAAGGAGCCGTCAAAGGTAGATACCTTCAGGGTATCGCCGCTCACTACGCCTTGCAGGTACCGGTAATCTCCCGTGGTGGTGAGGTAGGTACCGCGTACGGCGCTGCCTTCCTGCACAAACTCGCCAATGGCAAAGCTGCTGTCTTTCCTGTCAGGGAACTTGAAGTACGTGGGCCAGCGGCCGGTAATGTTGTATTGCGGCGGTGCGGTGGCGGCAAAGCGTTCTGCAATGCCGGGCAGGCCCTTGAAGGCAATGCTCTGGTCTCTATCCGCCAGGTGCCTGATCCAGCGGCCTTCCAGGCTGCCGTCTGCCTGCAGGGCGGTACGGAACTCGGAGTCGTAAAAAGGCATGCGGATAAAAACGGAATCGCCTTCCTGCCGCACGTCATCTACCAGCATCCGTTCCCCGGCATTGAGGATGTAGATCGTTTTTTTACCGGCGCTATCCTGCACCTCAAAATTGAACACAATATCCCCGCCGTCTTCACGCAGCAGGTGGCCCTGCCAGGGGCCGGCGGCCAGTTGTTTCGATTGTTGTGCGCCACAGGCCGCCAGGGTCAGGGCCGCACCAAAAATTAACAGTCTTCTCATATTATACATAGTTTCTTGCGCCAAAAAGCAGGCTGCCGATACGCACCAGCGTACTGCCTTCTTCCAGCGCTATTTTATAATCACCGCTCATACCGGTAGATAATTCCCTGAAACTTTCGGCCCCGCTGAAATAACGGGCGCGCACCTCGTTGTGCAATGCCCTGAGGCCGCGGAACTCTTTCCGTATACGCTCTTCATCGTCCGTATTACTGGCCATGCCCATCAAACCGGCTATGCGCACGTTGGGCAATGCCCCGGCCTGCTCCAGCACTTCGTACACCTCTGCTTCACTAAGGCCGAACTTGGTCTCTTCCGTGGCAATGAACACCTGCAGCAGGCAGTGGATGACCCGGTTGTGGCGGGCGGCCTGCTTGTTGATCTCCTGCAGCAGGTTCACACTGTCTACACTATGTATCATGCTTACAAAAGGGGCTATGTATTTTACCTTGTTGCGCTGCAGGTGGCCTATGAAATGCCACTCAATGTCTTGCGGCAGCCGGCCGGCCTTGTCTGCCAGCTCCTGCACGTAGTTTTCCCCGAAGATGCGCTGCCCTGCATCGTACAGCGCCTGTATGTCTTCTACCGGTTTGATCTTTGATACGGCTACCAGCCGGGCATGGTACGGCGTTATGTTGGCCAGCACCTGCCGGTAGTTCGTTAAATTGACTGCCATAATCCTACAAAATTAATAGACTTTTACCATTTCTGAGCAGTCCTGCTTTGTGAATTAACACATATTAGGTGCCACATTCGTGCAAATTATTCAACAATACGTGTAAAATGCTTGATGATGTCAAATTATTTTTTTACATCCTCATTTTAAAATAGGTTTGTACACACCAACAATCTTTTTTAAAACCATATACATATGCATTTTCAGTTAACGGAAGAACACCTGATGATCCAAAAGGCTGCGCGTGATTTTGCGGTGAATGAGTTGTTGCCGGGCGTCATTGAGCGCGACGAACAACAGAAATTTCCCGCGGAACAGATCAAGAAACTGGGCGAGCTGGGCTTTTTAGGCATGATGGTAGATCCGAAATACGGCGGCGCCGGACTGGACACAATTTCGTATGTATTGGCCATGGAAGAGATCTCTAAAATAGACGCGTCTGCCTCCGTGGTGATGAGCGTTAACAACTCCCTGGTATGCTGGGGGCTGGAAACTTTCGGCAACGAAGAACAGAAACAAAAATACCTGGCGCCGCTGGCCAAGGGCGAGATCATTGGCGCGTTCCTGCTGAGCGAGCCGGAAGCCGGGTCTGACGCCACGTCCCAACGCACCATCGGGGAAGACAAGGGAGACCACTACCTGGTGAACGGCACCAAGAACTGGATCACCAACGGCAACTCCGCCAGCGTGTACCTGGTAATGGTGCAAACCCATCCTGAACTGGGCAGCAAGGGCATCAACGCCCTCATTATAGAAAAGAACACGCCGGGCATCACCATCGGCGCCAAGGAAAACAAACTGGGCATCCGCGGCAGCGATACGCACAGCGTGATGTTCCAGGACGTGAAGGTGCCCAAGGAAAACCGCATCGGGGAAGACGGCTTCGGTTTCAAGTTTGCCATGAAGACCCTGGGCGGCGGCCGCATTGGCATTGCCTCGCAGGCCCTGGGCATAGCCAGCGGCGCCTTTGAGCTGGCCCTGAAATATTCCAGGGAACGCAAGGCCTTCGGCAAGGAGATCAGCCAGCACCAGGCCATCCAGTTCAAGCTGGCGGACATGGCCACCCGCATAGAAGCGGCGCGGCTGCTGTGCCTGCGCGCGGCATGGGAGAAAGATAACCACCTGGACTATACGCTGAGCAGCTCCATGGCCAAGGTATTTGCATCAGAGACCGCCATGTGGGTCACCACCGAGGCCGTACAGGTACACGGCGGCTACGGGTACGTAAAAGAATACCATGTAGAAAGGCTGATGCGGGACGCCAAGATCACGCAGATATACGAAGGTACTTCCGAAGTGCAGCGCATCGTGATAGGCCGCAGCATTCTGGGCCATTAGGCGGCGCCGCGCCCGGCGGCCGGCAACCGGGCACAGCCTGCCGGCAACAATACGATTCCCCGCAAAACGGCGCCCTATCCGTATTGGCGGCCACAACACCAAAACAATATGAAGAACATCAAGATTATTGAAGTGAAGTCCGAAATCGGGGCAGGTACCCGTGGCGCCAGCCTGGGGGTAGACGCTATCAAGATAGCAGCGCTCGATTTCATGAGCAACTTCTTTGTACACTTTCCCACAGAAGAAATAGAAACGGAAAATAAGCTCCTCTTCGAGCCCATAGAAAGCCCTTACGCCAAACGCATCAAAGGCACCTATTCCATGTATGAGAAGATCAGCAAAAGCGTGTGCGATACCATCAAGGCCAACTGGTTCCCCGTGGTGCTGTCAGGAGACCACAGCACGGCCGGGGCCACTATTGCCGGCCTGAAGATGGCCCGGCCCAAGGCCAAGCTGGGCGTGATCTGGATAGATGCGCACGCGGACCTGCACACCCCCTTCACCACTCCCTCCGGCAACATGCACGGCATGCCGCTGGCGGTGAGCATTGCGGAAGACAATAAAGATCACATGGTGCATGAAGTAGACGAGCATACGGTGAAGATGTGGGACCAGCTCAAGAACATCGGCAAAATAGCGCCCAAGGTGCTGCCGGAAGATATTGTGTTCATTTCCCTGCGGGATTATGAGAAGGAAGAAGAGCACCTCATCAAAAAACACGGCATGAAGGTGATCACCACCGGCGAAGTACGCCGCAAGGGCGCGGAAAACGTGGCCCGCAGCGTGTTCCGTTACCTGAGCAACTGTGAGTACATCTATGTGTCTTTTGACGTAGACAGCCTGGACGCTTCCATTTCCCGCGGTACCGGCACGCCGGTGAGCAATGGCCTGCGGGAAAGAGAGGCGGAAGACCTTATCTCCAAATTCATGCAGCACCGTAAAATATGCTGCTTCGAGATCACGGAAGTAAACCCCACCCTTGACCGCGAGAACCTGATGGCGGAAATAGCCTTCAACATCCTGCAGCGCAGCGTGAACGTGCTGATGATGAACTAGAGCTTGTAATAGGACATGAGCCAGCCCACCACCTCACTGTAGCTGCGGATGCCCTGCTGCTGCCGGTTGGCTTTCAGGTACTGATCGTACAGCACGGCGGAATAATCGTCTAGGGGGCCTTCAAACTGCCGGTAAAAAAGGATCATGGCGCGCACGTCTTCCCGCACGGTAATATCTGCCCGGTTCCAGATCAGGCGGGCCATATAGCCGTTGCGGCGGCCCAGCTGGCGCAGCGTGTACAACAGCATTTCAAAATTGGCCGCATAGCGGAAACGCGGGTCCGCAGAGCGGCTGGCGGTAATGTAACCAATGAAGTTGGCGTCTTCTTCAGGCGCATAGCCCAGCTGGTGGGCAATCTCGTGGCAGGTGGTGAAAGGTTGCAGGAAAGCCGGGATGCGCGTGTTCACCTGCGCCTCGTTGGTGAAAGGATTGAGGTACCCGGTTACACCCAGGTAATTGAGGTAGCTGCTGTACAACGACGGTTTGAGGGAAACAGGCGTATACGCCAGCTCCGGCCATGTACGCGCGGCCTGCCGGTAATTTTCCGCCGCGGCCCTGAAGGTGGCGCTGTAATGCGTGTCAGGCCGCGGGTGCAGGGCCGCCTTGTCCCGGTTAGTAAGTGTCACCAGCGTATCCGCCAGCAGGTACAGGTCTGCCGTGGTATATTTTTTTACATCAAACCCCAGCTCGGCCACCGGCGTGGTGCGGCGGTAATGCCCGCCCCAGAACAGCAGGAACACGAAATACACGGAGAGCAGCCAGCGCACGCCCTGCAGAAAACGGTACAGCAGCTGCTGCCAGCGGCCGCATACCAGGTCCCAGCCAATTCTTAATAAAAATACTACAAACATTATTACCCAGACGCCGTATATTACATCGCCAATACTGAAGGGTATTTTTCCTAAAACTTTTCTTAAGACTGTACTAATGAAAACGTACCACCTATGAAAATATAGATCAGCCGGCCAACCACCCGCTGCAAATACCGCATTCAATACAAGAATGCCGAGTACGCTGATAACTATGCCTATCAGCTGCTTTTTGACCAGGTTGTTCGTTTCCATTTTAACTTGACGGAACATGATAGATGAAATTACAAAAAGGGAATTGGCCCAGGCCCTATCCGCACAATTATCGGTGAAAATACAGATTAATAGCGCAGAGCGGGTATACGGTGGAGATATTAACGATACGTTCCGGCTGGAAACAAATGAGGGCCGCTGGTTCCTCAAAACGAACGATGCCCGCAAGTACCCTGATATGTTCATACGGGAGCACGACGGGCTGGAGGAACTGTGGCAGACCGGCGCCCTGGCCGTACCCCGCCCCCTTTGCACGGGCGCTGCCGGCAACCGGGCTTTCCTGGTTACGGAATACGTGGAAAAAGGCGCCGCCGCCCCTGATTTCTGGGAAGGTTTTGCCGCCGGCATGGCGCGGCTGCACGAGCAAACACAGCCCTTTTACGGCCTGCAGGCCGCCAATTACATCGGTTCCCTCAAACAATACAATACCCCCTACAGCAACTGGCCCGTGTTCTACGCCTTTAACCGGCTGATGCCGCTGGCGCGCATGGCGTATGACCAGCACAGGATGGAACAAAGCGTGCTGCGGCAAATAGAACAGTTGTGCCGCCGCCTGCCCGCCCTTTTTCCTGACGAGCCGCCGGCACTGCTGCATGGTGATCTGTGGAGCGGCAACTTCCTGGTGGGCACTAACGGGAAGGCCTGTATTTTCGATCCTGCCGTATACTATGGCCACCGGGAGATGGACATCGCCATGACGCGTTTGTTCGGCGGGTTCGACACACGTTTCTATTATACCTACCAGGCCATACGCCCGCTGGAGAACGGCTGGCAGCAGCGCATAGGGCTCTGCCAGCTATACCCCCTGCTGGTACACCTGAACCTGTTTGGCGGCAGTTATTATAATGACATCAAGGAGATACTGGCCGTGCTGAACTGACGGGCGCAGCTGTTATTCTTTACCTTTCACAAATGCCTGCATCTTCTGCAGCTCGCTTTCAATGGTGGGGAACAGTTTGTTTACCTCGGTAGAAATTTCCTGCAGCATGCCGGGTATCATATCCAGCTCTTCCGCTTTGCGCAGGTGCGCTTCCAGCTGTTCCATACGCGCGGTGATCCAGGTGAGGCCCACCATGGAAAAGTTCGGTTTGATCTTATGCACCTGGAATTTCAGTTTTTCCCAGTCGTTTTCCCTGGCCACTGTTTCCAGCTTGCCCATTTCTTCCTGTATGGTCATCACAAAGATCTCGAACAGGTCTATGGCGTAACCGATGTTACTCTCATACAACGTGTTCAGGTACCTTACGTCCAGGCCGGGATGAAATTCGTATCCGCTAATATTTTGCACTTCCATAATAATTTCTGTTTCGTCTTCATTGAGGTATTTGTTCAACACCTGCAATAACTGATCAGGTGTATAGGGCTTTGTGAGAATGTCCGTAATGCCGATGGTGCGCGCCAGTGTGATGGTGCTCGGCATGGCGGCCGCCGTGGTGGCTATTACCGGGGTGGCCACGTTGGGACGGCTCTCGTCCTCCCTGATCTTGCGGGCCAGCTCAAACCCGTCCATGCCGGGTATGCGGATGTCCATCAGCACCAGGTCGTACTGCCTGGATTCCAGGAAGTACAGTGCGTCAGGGCCGTTGGTGGCCAGTTGGTAGTCTATCTTGTATTTTTCAAGCAGGCTGATAATATATTTCAGGTTCATGGGGTTGTCTTCCACCACCAGTACCCGTGATTGCCCGAAGTCTATGCGGGCATACTTGTTGTTGTCCATGTCTGCCTCCACCATGCCGGCCAGCGGCTTGCGGGTGTCTATGAACGGCAGGGTGAAACTGAAACAGGTACGGAACTCCGGCCCTTCTTCCACGCTGATCTGCCCGCCCTGCAGCTCTACCAGTTGTTTGGCTATGGCCAGGCCCAGGCCGGTGCCGCCATACCGCTCGCGGATGTCTTTTTCCGCCTGTTTGTAGTTCTGGAACACCAGCTCCAGCTTGTCCTTTTCAATGCCTATCCCTGTATCTGCCACCTGGAACTTCAGCCACAGGGTGTTGCCCTGTATGTTGTCCAGGTACACCCTGATCGCAATTTCGCCCTCTTTCGTGAATTTTTCTGCATTTCCTAACAAATTCATCAGTATCTGGTTCAGGATCATATCGTCTCCTATCAGCAGGGTATCAATACGTTTGTCCAGTTCCAGGGTCACTTTCACCGGCCGTTGCCCCAGCTTGAGCTGGAACGTGTGCTTCATGCGCTGTATCAGCTCCCGCAGGTCAAACTCGCGGGCATTGATCTCCTGTTTGCCGGCCTCTATCTTGGAAATGTCCAGGATGTCCGTAATAAGGCCGTGCAGGATGCCGGAGGAGTGTTTGAGTATCTTGATATATTCCTTCTGTTCGTCACTGAGGGCCGTTTCATCCAGGAGGTGGGCCATGCCTATGATGGCGTTGAGGGGGGTACGGATCTCGTGGCTCATGTTGGCCAGGAACTCCTTCTGGGCGCGCTGGGCCTCTTCCGCCGCCTGTTTGGCCGTTTCCAGCTCCTTTTGCAGGGCTTTCTGGGGGGTAATGTCCATATGGATGCCTACGCCGCCAACGGGCATGCCCTCCCGGTCATAAATATTGCCGGAGCTGGCCAGCACCCATTTGCGGGTACCGTCTTTGAGCACTATTTCCATGTCGTACAGCAGGGCCACCTTTTTCTCCACGCGGTAGCGCCGCAGGTTGCGGGCATACTCCCGGTTCTCTTCCGGCACAAAGATGTCTGTAATATTGCGGCCCAACAGCTCTTCTTCCGTATAGCCGGAAAGGCGGCAGAAACTCTCGTACACCTTTACGATGTTGCCTTCCAGGTCTGTTTCACAGAGGCCGGCGTTGAGGTTGTCCAGGATGACGCGGTATTTTTCATCCGCGCGCCGCAGTTCTTCCTGCCAGAGGCGGTGGCGGGTCACATCCACGATCTGCCAGATGCTGCCGGCAAAATGGGCGCCGTCAAATACCGGTATATAGCTGACCTCCCGGATCTCTCCGGTGCTGAAAGCAAGCTCCCAGCCGAAGTAAGGCTTTTTCCGTTTACGTAATTCCTTCATTTTCAATTCAAATCCGGCAGGATCGGTCAGGTAGGGCGCGCAATAGTCGATCATGGACCGGAAGGTTTTGTCGATCATATTGCCTTTATACGCCCGGCCGGCATTGAAATACCCCATGAACACGTCGTTTCCCCAGATAAAGCGGTGGCGCTCGTCAGAGACCAGCACGCCGGCATTGGTATTCTGGAGGTAAACGGCAATGGGCAGGGCAAAAATATGGGGTAACCCGTCTGTTGGGGGGGCTGCAGGTGACTTCAGTGTGTTTTTTTTCGTCCGTCCTATTCGTCCTTTGGGTGTCATGTTGTCTGCAGAATAGGGGGCTTTATAGGATTTCATAAGGCATTGCGGAGCAATTTGTTTTAATGGAGCATGAAGTTACATCATTTTGCCGTAAGTGGCTATCTGTAAATATCTGACATTTTTATAAATTTTTATATATAAAAATCAGATGAGAATCAGTAAAAGTAGGAAATTTTTGCTTTTGCAAATATTTGTGTACCTTTGCATCCCTCTAAAAGTGAGGTTTTTGATATGAAGCATCTCCGCGAATTTGACATAGCTTTTGTAGGTCTGACGCCCGGGGTGCATACATTCCAATACCAGATCACAGATAGTTTCTTTGAAAACTACGGACAGCAGGATTTCTCGAACTGTAACGCGACCGTAAAGTTACAATTTGACAAGAAAAATAACCTTTTCTTGTTAAAATTCGAGGTCGGGGGTACGGTTACCGTTACCTGTGACCGCTGCGGGCAGCCGTTCGAGATGCAGCTGTGGGACGATTTCAACCAGGTGGTAAAGCTGGTGGAAGACCCCGCGGAGCTGAGCGGTGACGAAGATCCGGACATTACGTACATTTCCAGGACGGAATCGCACCTGAACGTAGCCGATTTTGTCTACGAGTTCATCAACCTGAGTATCCCCATGCAGCGGATACACCCGGATGATGCCAACGGCAAAAGCGGTTGCGACCCGAAAGTGCTCGAAATGCTGGAAAAAATGAACAAACAGGGCGAAGACACCACTAATCCGATCTGGAAAGGGTTGGAGAAGTTCAGAGACAATTGATTTTAAACAAGTACAATTAAAATTTAAATAAGATGCCGAATCCTAAACGTAGACATTCGCAGCAAAGATCAGCAAAAAGAAGAACGCACTACAAGGCTTTTGCTGAAACGTTAAGCACAGACAGCGCTACCGGCGAAGTGCACCTGAGACACCGTGCTCACTGGGTAGAGAACAAACTGTTCTATAAAGGAAAAGTTGTTTTGGAAAAACAAGCTGCCGTTAAATAATAATTTTTACTAATTTTACCCCCGAGCAAAAAGACAAACACAGTTCATGAGAATCGGGCTTGATATGATGGGCGGCGATTACGCCCCCGCAGAAGCAGTAAAAGGAGTTAAATTATTTTTAGATAGCAGTGTTGCCGCAGATGTGCATCTGGTACTGATCGGTGACGAGCAAGCCCTGGCGCCCTTGCTGTCCGATGCACAGCTGGACCAATCAAGATATTCAGTTGTTCATTCATCCCAGCTCATCGGGATGAATGAACATCCTACCAAGGCGCTCAAGGAAAAGCCGCATTCCTCCATTTCCATCGGCTTCCATCTCCTGCAAAACAAAAAAATAGGTGCTTTCATCAGCGCCGGTAATACCGGGGCCATGATGGTAGGCGCTATTTATTCCATTAAGCTCATTGACGGCGTTCAACGCCCCACCATTTCCACTATTGTACCCAGGGAAACCGGTAACCCCGGCCTCCTGCTGGATGTTGGCATCAATGCGGACTGCAAACCGGAAAACCTGGTACAGTTTGCCCTGCTGGGCTCCCTCTATTCCCAATACATCATGGGCAACCCCTCCCCCAGAGTGGGCCTGCTCAATATCGGGGAAGAAGAAGGCAAAGGCAACCTGCTGGCACAAGCCACCTACCCCCTGCTCAAAGAGGCCAAACAACTGAACTTTATCGGCAACGTAGAAGGCCGGGACGTGTTCAAAGACACCGCAGACGTGATCGTTTGTGAAGGGTTTACCGGCAATGTAGTGCTGAAAATGGCGGAGTCTTTCCATGATATTATGGTCAGGCGCAATATCAAAGACGAGTACATGGACAAGTTCGACTTTGAGCAATACGGCGGTACGCCGGTACTGGGCGTGTCCGAGCCGGTGATCATCGGCCACGGCATATCCGGGGGCCGCGCCTTCTCCAACATGATAGCCCTGGCGCAAAGAATGATAGAAAGCAAACTGCTGGACAAGGTCCGCGAGAGCTTTGTAGCGGTAAAAGAAGATTGATCCCCATCGGGTTAAAGATACCAAGGGGCTTACCTTACCAGGTGAGCCCTTTTTCTTTTGTGGCGTTGCGCCCAGGGAGCTACTTCACCAGCGGTAATTTCACAAAGAAAGTAGTACCCATGCCCGGGGAGGTCTTGAACCAGATCTCCCCGCCCGCCTGTTCCACTATGTTTTTGCACATAGCCAGGCCCAGGCCGGTGCCGGAAGATTTGGTGGTGAAATTGGGTACGAATATTTTGGGCTCCACCTCCGGCGGAATGCCGGTACCATTATCTATTACCTCCACGGTAACGTGCTCCCCATCATCATTCACAGAAATGGCAATATGCCCCTCCCGGCCCTCGGGAATGGCCTGAACGGCGTTCTGGAGGAGGTTGGTGAACAGGCGGTTGATCTGGGTCTTATCCGCGGCAATGCGGTAGGGTTTCTGCTGGCGTTCAAAGTAAATATGGCATTCAGGGCTGCTCATATAGAGGGCGGTCACAGACTGCAGCACCTCTCCCAGCGAAAACACCTCGCTATGGCCCTTGCTGATGTAGGCAAAAGCCGCAAAATCAGACGCAATGTTAGACAGGTGCTCGATCTGCTCTACCAGGGTGCTGGCCACGTTGACAGACAGGGCCTTCACATCTGGCGAGTCATTGGCAATGGCCCGCTGCAGGTACTGGATGCTGAGCTTCATGGGCGTGAGGGGGTTCTTGATCTCGTGCGCCACCTGCCGCGCCATTTCCCGCCAGGCGCCTTCCCGCTCGCTTTTGGCCAGCATTTCGGCGCTCACTTCCAGCTTCTGCACCATTTTGTTGTATTCCTTCACCAGCAGGCCTATTTCATCGTCCTTGTCCCATGCTATCTCCTCATTGTGCTGCCCCAGGTTCACGTTCCGCAGCTTGTCCGTAATGAGAGAGAAAGATTTGGTGATGGTATTGGAGATCAACAGCACCAGCAGGCCAGCTATCAGGAAGATAAAGGCGTTGATGGTGATGAGGGCCACCAGGAAGGTGGATATCTGCTGGTTCAGCTCTGTTTGGGTGGCAAAATACGGCACGTTGAGGTAGGCAAACACGTTGCCCTTGTTGCGCAGGGGAATGTACCCGCTGATGAACTTCATGTTGCCGATGCGCTCCTCCTGGATGAACTGTATCTCGTTCAGCCGGGAAAGCTGGTAATAGGCCAGCGGGTTCATGGCTTCAGACAGCAGGCCCTTTTCTATCATGAGCGGCTGGGCAGACAGCTCCAGCTGACCGTGGGTGTTGTAAATATTGATGTCTACATTATGTTCCGTGGCTATTTCCGCAATAGCGGCGGAGAGGTCTTTCACAAAAATGGAATCGAATATCATTTCCATTTCGTCAAACTCCCGCTGGGCATGAAAGGCGCCTTCAATTTCGCGGGCTATGCCATGTACGGTGGTGCTCAGCTTTTCAGCGTTCTCTTCCCGGTAGCGGCCAATGAAAAAGAGGATGGTGGTGAGGCCCAGCGCCAGGAAGGCGAACGTAACGGCAAAAATAATGGTGCCCTGCACTTTGGTGCGGATGCTGGGCTTCACAATGTTACGCAGGTTGGCAATGCGCATGCGCGCCTTGATGAGCAGGTCAAGCAACACGTACAGGCCAATGATCAGCAAGAAGAGGCAGAACATGTAGGCAAAGAGCGTGATGAACTCCAGGAAGTTTCGGGTGGGCTTGGCTATCAGCACCAGCTTGTCTTTCGAGGCCTGGTAATACAGCACCGAGTAACCGTTCTCTTCCTCATACACCACATCCGCGGCGGGTATTTCACGCGGCGTGAGGTAGGTCTTGAAGGGGTAGCTGTTGTGGTTGAGCACCAGCACCCCCTTGTCGTACACAGCGCTGGAGTACCGGTCTGCATACTCCGCGTCAGGGTCCTGCATGCCGCTTTCTATCAGCAGCTCGGGGTACAGCCGGTCTGCCCGCGCTACTTCCGGCTCCGAGCGTACTTCGTAAAAGAGGTAGCCTGATACAAAATCGTTATAGCCGGTAAATTCCTTTTTGCCGATGTAGCTGTAGTCGTTAAAGCTGCGCTCGTCATAATACAGGTCCCGGCCCAGTACGTGCGGCAGGGTGCTGCCGGTCATGATGCGGGCATTGAACTGCTCCAGCGTGTCGCGCGTGCGGTTGTAGAGCGGCTGGCCTTCCGCGTCAAAGGTGTGGAAGGAAATATTGAAGCGGTTCAGGTAGCGGGAGAAATATTTTTCTTCCAGCGTTCTTTCCAGGCCCCGCTTGCTTTCCCGGCTGGGCTGTATAAAGAACTGGCGGATGGCGGGGTCTTTCGCAATGCGGTCTCCCACGTCCGTCAGCAAGGTTTCCAGGTAGGGGTCCCGCTGCTTGGAGAGGTTCTGCGCTATGTTGAGGCGGGTGTTCAGCTCTTTCTGGTTGTTGTAATAGATGAGCACGGCAGAGGTGGTGACCGTCATCATCAGCATCCACATAATGAATGGCAGGGAGGCGGAGCCCTGGCTGAAACGCAGCTCCAGCAGGTCCAGTATCACCACGTAGGCCAGCAGCCAGAACATCAGCACCACAGAGGCGCTGAAATCCGGCTGGTTGAAGCGGAAGGCCAGCCACACCAGGCCCACCACCGCCAGGGCAATGTATTTGCTGCGGTACTGGAAGTCGGTCAGCTGGTTGAGCAGGTAGTTGACGATCTGCGAGAAGAACAGGAAGGTAATGGCAATGAAGCCCAGGCACATGCTGCCTATTACGCTGTACTCGTTGAGGCTGAAAAAGTTGGTAACGTCGTAAGATATCTTGGAATCTATTACCAGGCTGCGGATCAGGTCCAGCAGGAACTGGCCGGCAATGAACATCACCAGGCCCGCCGCGCCGATGATGAGGCGGCTCTGCCACTTTTTGCGTACCACTGGCGGGTGAATGGTGCGCACATGCTGCCGGAAAAAGAGGATCAGCCAGAAGGTGAACAGTACGTTCAGCATGAGGTCTCCCAGGGAGCGGAACACATCGTCTTTTGCATAGATAGTGGGCTGAAAGAGGTTGAGGGAGCCCAGGTCTACCGGGAAGGCGTACAGGTAACTGAGCACCCTGAAAATAAGCACTACAGCCAACAGGAAAAGGAACCCTTTCAGCGGGGACAGTTTTTTGGCAATGAGGGTGGCAAACAGGTTGATGAAGATCAGCACGCAAATGCAGCCCAGCGTGAGCAGCAATACGCTTATCAAACTCGGCGAGGTTTCCGACTTGGAGGGGTCATATTGCAGGTAAAAGAGAATAGTGCTTTCCACGTTCACCACGGGCAGCCCCGGCGGGCGGTTGTTGATGGCGTACTCCCGGCCTATGGCGGGGCGGCCGTAAAAACGGGAAGGCAGGTACTCGTTGGAAATGCTGTATTCCCGCTTTACCGGGATAAGGCCCAGCAGGTAGCGCCCGGAGGGGTAGGCATGCACCTTCATAACGTAATAGCCATTCAGCAGCTTGCGGAAACTGGTGCCGGGCCGCAGGCCTTCCTGCACGGGAGGCTGCACGGTGTTGGTGCTCCAGAACACCATTTTATGGCCATATTCCGTGGTATCAAAAGCAAAGAGAAAATAATCCCGCCCGTGAATGTCTTTCAGCATGCCTTCGCTATAGCTGCCGTTGAACAGCTTTTTAACGGTGGCGGTATCTGCCGCCAGTTTGCCGAACGAGTTTTCGCGGCTGTGGATGTCGCTCTCCAGGCTGCGCTGTACGCCGTGGGGGGAGGAATAATAACTCCAGTAGTTGTTGAACAGGAACGCGAAGGTGAACAGCCACGCGGCCACTATCAGCAGGTAGCCGTTGCGGAGAAAAAACAGTCTTATTTCCTTGATGTCCAGCATAATTTTTATTGGCCCGGTTTCGCTTGTTCCTGTCCTGGTTTATTGTATTGTGTTGTGCCTACGTATGCTCATTCTCCCTGTTTGATCCTGTTCCACAGCCCGTCCATTTCCTGCAGGCTCATTTCATCCAGCGTTCTGCCGGTTTCCGCGGCCAGGGTCTCCATGGCCTTAAAGCGGCGGATGAACTTCTTGTTGGTGCGTTCCAGGGCGTTTTCCGCGTCTATTTTCAGGAAACGGCTGTAGTTGACCAGGGCAAACAGCAGATCGCCAAATTCGGCCTCTATTTCATCCTGGTTGCCCTTCTGCACCGCTTCTTCCAGCTCCAGGGTCTCTTCTTTTACTTTATCCAGCACCTGGCTGGTGGTATCCCATTCAAAACCCACGGTCCTGGCCTTTGTTTGCAGCCGCATGGCCTTTACCAGCGCGGGCAATGATACCGGTACCCCGCTCAGCACGGATGTTTTCCCTTCCTTCAGCTTCAGCTTTTCCCAGTTCTGCTTCACGTCTTCCTCGTTTTCCACCTTCACGTCCCCATAAATATGCGGATGGCGGGCCACCAGCTTGTCACAAATGCCCGTGAGCACGTCCGTAATGGTGAACTTCTCCTTTTCGGCGCCTATTTTGGCATAGAACACGATGTGCAGCATCAGGTCTCCCAGCTCTTCACGGATGCTTTTATAGTCTTCTTCCGTGATGGCGTCTGTCAACTCGTACAGTTCTTCTATGGTTTGCTGCCGCAGGCTCTGGAGGGTCTGCTTCCTGTCCCAGGGGCACTTTTCCCGCAAATCGTCCATGATCTCCAATAACCTGTTAAAAGCTTGTGCTGGCTGCTGCATAACATTAAATATTAAGGTCCCGGTGCTAAGAAACGGAAAAATAATGCAAATCCGGGATATCCCCGATTCCATATCTTTCCACCCCGCGGTTGTTAATTTCTTTTTCTTGGCAGGAAAGCCAATTTAATTAGCTTTGCGGCCTTAGCAAAATCACAAAAGAAACGCATATGAATCCGAAACACGTGGCGCTCATATCCGCCGAGCTGGGCATCTCCACGAAGCAGGCCGAGAGTACCATGGGCCTATTGGCCGAAGGCTCTACCGTACCGTTCATCAGCCGGTACCGCAAGGAGCAGACCGGCAGCCTGGACGAGGTACAGATCGGCAAAGTGGAAGACCTGTCCAAGCGCTACAAGGAGGTGGATGACCGCCGTGCCTTTATTATCAAAACCATCACGGAGCAGGAGAAAATGACCCCTGAGCTGCTGGATAAGCTGGAAAGCAGCTGGGTGCTGGCGGAGCTGGAAGACATGTACCTCCCCTACAAGCCCAAACGTAAGACCCGCGCTACCGTGGCCATTGAAAAAGGCCTGGAACCGCTGGCCAAACTGATCTTTGAGCAGGAGGAAGAAGGGGTGGAAGCGGCCGCCGAAGGTTTCATCAACGAGCAGGTGGCCAGCAGTGATGAGGCCCTCAAAGGCGCGCGGGACATTATTGCGGAATGGATCAACGAAAATGCCGAGCTGCGCGACAAGCTGCGCAAGCTCTTTACCAATACCGGCGTGTTTACCTCCAAGGTGATAGAAGGCAAAGAGGCCGAAGGCGTGAAGTACAAAGATTATTTTGATTTCAACGAGCCGCTGCACAGCATTCCTTCTCACCGCGTGCTGGCCATTCTGCGGGCGGAGAGCGAAGGCATCCTTTTCGGCAATATAGCGCCGGTGGAAGAAGACGCTTCAGAGATCATCCACAAACAATTTGTGAAAGGCAAAGGCTTTGCGGCCGAACAGGTTGGCAAGGCCGCGGGGGATGCGTACAAACGCCTGCTGCGCCCTTCGCTGGAAAACGAGTTCAGGGCCACGGCCAAAGAAAAAGCGGATACCGAAGCCATTGAGGTGTTTGCCGAAAACCTGCGCCAGCTGCTGCTGGCGGCCCCGCTGGGCCCCAAGCCGGTGATAGCCATAGACCCCGGTTACCGCACCGGTTGCAAAACCGTGGCGCTGGACAACCAGGGCAACATGCTGGCGCACGACGTTATTTTCCCGCTTGAAAAGAATTACAAGGCCCAGGATGCGGAGCACCTGCTGCGCAACTGGGTAGACAAATACGAGGCCTCCGCCATTGCCGTAGGCAACGGTACCGCCGGCCGAGAAACCGAAGAGTTCGTAAAAAAGATAGACTTCGGCCGCAAGGTGAACGTGTTCATGGTGAATGAAAGCGGCGCCTCCGTATACTCCGCTTCAGAGGTAGCGCGCGAAGAGTTCCCGAACGAAGACGTGACCGTGCGCGGTTCCGTATCTATTGGCCGCCGCCTCATTGACCCGCTGGCGGAACTGGTAAAGATAGACCCCAAGGCCATTGGCGTGGGCCAGTACCAGCACGATGTGAACCAGGGCCACCTCAAACAAAGCCTTGACCGCGTGGTGGTCAGCTGCGTAAACAACGTGGGCGTAAACCTGAACACCGCCTCCAAACACCTGCTGGCCTATGTTTCAGGCCTCGGCCCTTCCCTGGCGGAAAACATTGTGAAGTACCGCAGGGAGAACGGCGCGTTCAAAAACAGGAAGGAGCTGAAAAAAGTAACACGCCTGGGCGATAAAGCGTTTGAACAATGCGCGGGCTTCCTCCGCATTGAGAACGGAGACAACCCGCTGGACAATTCAGCCGTACACCCCGAGCGCTACCCGCTGGTAGAGGCCATTGCCGCCAAACAGCAATGCACCGTGGCAGACCTCATCGGCAAGGAAGACCTCCGCAAGCAGGTCAACATCAAGGAATTTATTACCGAAGAAGCCGGCCAGCTCACCGTTGAAGATATTCTCAAGGAACTGGCCAAACCCAGCCGGGACCCGCGAGACGAGATCGCCATCTTCGAATACGCGGAAGGCATCAAGAGCATGGAAGATGTGAAACCCGGCATGACGCTGCCCGGCGTAGTCACCAACATCACCGCGTTTGGCGCGTTCGTAGACATTGGCGTGAAGCAGGACGGGCTGGTGCATATCTCCCATCTTTCCAACAAGTTCATCAGCAACCCCAACGAGGCCGTAAAGCTGAACCAGAAGGTAACGGTAACCGTACTGGAAGTGGATATTGCGCGCAAACGCATTTCCCTTTCCATGAAAACCGGCGAACCTTCAGGCGGCGGCCAGCGCAGGGAACGCAGGGAGCAGAAGCCGGCCAAAGAAGCGCCGCTGAACGACTTCCAGGCAAAACTGCAGGCGTTGAGATCGAAGTTCAAATAACATATCACTGCTGCAAGGCTGGACCACGTGTTCTACCAGCGCATCATTACAGGGCTGACCCCAAACGGGGTCGGCCCTGATCATTCCGGGTATGGTGAAGCCCCTTTCCCCAAAATGTCGCATTCCACCGCAACGAAGTCGGATTCCCCCATCCCCTCTTTCACCGCCTGCCCCTACTTTTGTATCAACAAATCATTCTTCACTCTTTCAACCGTAGAAAAATGAGAAAGATCAAAGTCATTACCTTTTCGTCACTTGACGGCGTTATACAAGCTCCCGGCGGCCCCGGGGAAGATACCTCCAACAACTTCAAATTCGGCGGCTGGTCTGTTAACTATGGCGACGAAACAATTGGCCAATACCTGGACAAGGCTACCGGGCAGCCACACGATCTGCTGCTGGGCAGGAAGACCTACGATATATTTGCCGGCTACTGGCCTTTCAAAGGCGGCCCCATGGCAGAAAAGATCAACAAGGCCACCAAATACGTAGCCACCGGCACTTTGCAAAGCGCTACGTGGGACCGTACTGTACTGCTCAACAAAAACACCTTGCAACAGGTAAAGGAACTGAAAGCGCAAAACGGCATAGACCTGCTGGTGTGGGGCAGCGCCAACTTTCTGCAAACATTGCTGGCTGAACAACTGGTAGACGAACTTATCCTCATGACGTACCCGCTGCTGCTGGGCAAAGGCAAACGCCTTTTTGACGGCAACGCCGCACCCGGCAGCCTGCAGCTCACCGATCATGCTATTTCCGGCACCGGTGTGATCATTGCGCAATACCAGCCGGCGGGAGCAGTAGTTACCGGCGAGTTTGATGAAGAAGATGCTACGGAACAGGAACTTGAACAGAGAAAGAAATAAACGGGAGACTTGCATAGACAGGGCGCCATTGGGTAAAACACCACGTGCGCCTGAACAAAAAAGGGGCTGTCTCAAAAGTAATTTTTACCTGATCTTATTCAGGTACCTGATGGAGAGATTTTTCGTTTACGCGATTCTCAAGCCCATCAAATTACTTTTGAGACAGCCCCTTTTGTATAAGATCCCTGGTGCCTGCAAGGCATCAGTTCCTTTTTTCTTCAAATTTCATCATCCACTTCATCAGCTTCTCGGGGTACGCCGTGTCTTCCTTTTCCCCGTAGAGCTTTACCGCCTTGTTGCGGGCAATGCCTACGTAGATCACATCCCGCTTCATATCTATGGCAATAGCCGCCTCTTCCACGGAACAGTCGTGCGGCTTGCAGCCTTCATTGAACAGGATGCCGTTTTCCACTTCAATGGGCGGCATTACCTTGTAGCGTTTCAGGAACTCCGCCTCATCGGCGCCCAGCAACTGCCTGAGGCGCTGGCGCAGGGGGTTCTGGCTTACCAGCTTCACATCCTGCGCATACTTGCCGTTGTATTGTTCATAAGATTTCCATGATTCCACCAGTGCAGGCGTAATAGTGGTGTCTGTGGTGTGGATCATGGTATCTGCCGGTATCATGGTCAATGAGTCCGGCGATCTTTTTTCCTGCTTGTTCCCCGCCGGTGCGTTGCAGGCGGCCAGGGCCAGGCACATACAGGCAATGTAGTGTTTCATGGCTTGATATTGTATTCGTAAATAGGGTCTATGGGCGTATTGGGCGGCATGTGGAACACGGGGTTGATGATGCCGTTGCTGAGGCCGTACACCCAACCGTGCAGGTGCGGGCGCTGCTCCCGGCGCCAGGCTTCCTGGATGGTAGTGGTTTTGGCCAGGTTCATCACCTGTTCCTTTACGTTCAGTTCGGTGAGTCGGTCTACCTGCTGCTCATGCGTTTCCAGCGCGTCTATCTCATCCCGGTAAAAGCGGTACACGTCCTTGATGTGCTTAAGCCAGGGGTTGATAATGCCGAAGTTCTCATTCGTCATGGCCGCTCTCACCCCTCCGCAGCCATAATGGCCCACCACCAGGATGTGTTCCACTTCCAGCACCTTGATGGCGTATTCCAGCACGGTGAGCAGGTTCATGTCTGTATGCACCACCATGTTGGCCACGTTGCGGTGTACGAAAATTTCGCCAGGCTGCGTGTCGGTGATCTCGTTGGCGGGCACGCGGCTGTCTGAACAGCCTATCCACAGGAACTTGGGCGCCTGCTGGTCTTGCAGCCGCTTAAAAAAGTCTTTGTCTTGCGCCACTCTTTCAGCGGCCCATATCTTGTTATTCTCCAGTAGTTGTTCGAACGGGTTCATATGTATTATTTTCCAGTGAATACCGGTGTTCTTTTATCTATAAATGCCTGCATGCCTTCCTTCTGGTCATCAGAGGCAAACAGCAGGTAAAAGTTTTTCCTTTCGAAGTGCAGCCCTTCTTCCAGCGTGCTGTCAAACGCCCGCAGCACCGCCTCTTTGGCCATTTTAACGGCCAGCGGGCTCATTTCCGCCACAACGGCCGCCAGGCGAAAGGCTTCCTGCAAATATAGTTCCTGCGGCACTACGCTGTTAATGAGACCGGCCTGCCGGGCTTCTGCCGCTGTAATGAAGCGGCCGGTCAGCACCATTTCCATGGCCAGGGCCTTGCCTACAGCGCGGGTGAGGCGTTGCGTGCCGCCGGCGCCGGGCATCACCCCTATTTTTATTTCCGGCTGGCCAAAGCGGGCCGTTTCGCTCGCCACTATCATATCGCACAACATGGCCAGCTCACAGCCGCCGCCCAGCGCAAATCCGCTAACGGCCGCAATCATGGGCGTCTTTATTTTTTTGATGGCGTCCCAGGTGCTGAACTGGTCCGTATTGAACATGTCAATAGCCGTTTTGCCCGCCATTTGCCGGATGTCTGCCCCTGCGGCAAATGCTTTTTCGTTGCCGCTGAGCACTATCACGCGGGTGTTCTCGTCTTCGTCCAGCATCTTCAGCGCATCCCGCAGCTCCTGCATGAGCTGCAGGTTGAGGGCGTTCAGCTCCTTGGGGCGGTTGAGCTGCACATGCGCTATGTGCGGCTGCGCCTGTTGATGTATGATGATGTATTCAGGCGTCATAACAACTGTTTTTAAGTAATGGCGAACATCAGGATGATAAACAATAACGCCACTATTAATGTTCCGGCCGCGTACAAAAATACCACCAGCAGGGAACGGCAAAGCGCCCCTATCCAGCTGCGCTCATACATATTGCGTGCTGCCATCACAAAGTACAGGAACAGCGGCAGCATGAGCCAGGCGTAGACATCATCGTTGTGGACCAACAGGTTCAGCACGATGCCTGCCATGTAGATCATGAAAACAAAGGTATGGATGTGGATGGCAAAAATGGCATGGTCTGCATAATACAGGTCTTTCCGCCTGAACACGATCTTCAGCAGCAGGGCAAAGAACGGCAACAGCAGGAACATCAGCTTGGGATAATGGTGCATCATGTTCTCCCTGAGCACAGTACTTTCATTATCCCCGTATTTGTCCCGCATCTCAAAGTGGCGGCGCTGGAGGTTGCGGATAAAGAACCCGTCCCGCTCATGTTCCGGTTTCAGTTGCTGCAGGGAGTCATACATGATGGCCGCACGGCCGGTAGTGTCGTTCTGGAGCCTGGCAAAACTCTCCATGGCGTTGGCGGCAATTTTATAGTCCGCCGAATCTTCAGGTTTGGCCGTGGCCAGGGAGTCTTTAAGGCGTTTTTCCACACTGCTGAAGGTAACCACCGCCTTTTCGTTTTCCTGCGCCGCCGCGCTTTTTTCATGCGGCTTTTTCCGGAGGTAAGGGTTTTCCCCGTGGTTCACGGAGCCCAGCAGCAGGAAAAACAGGAAAGAAGTGAACACATACAGCCGGATGGGGTTCACATAATCCGCCCGGTGGCCCTGCACATACTTTTTGGTGAGGAGGCCCGGGTAGAAAAAGAGGTTCTTTAAGGTAAGGAGCAGCTTGGAATCATAATGGGTGATGTCCTGAAAGAAATGGCTCACCAGGTGCCCAAAAGACTCTTTGGTTTCCACGTTTTCCTGTCCGCAGCGGGAGCAGAAACGTTCTGGCACTTCGGCGCCGCAGTTAAGGCAGGTTTTATCTTTTCTGAGATGTTGTGTTTTCACGAGCGGGTTTGCTGATTTTGGACGGCTAAAGATATAGATTTATGAGAATATACGTTTTGATTTGCCCTGAACGTTAGTACTTTTGCCAACAGCCGATGTTTTATATGAATAAACCGAGAACGTTATTGTGTGCCGCCCTGTTGCTGCTGGCAGCCGGGGCCCGGGCGCAGTATTATTACCAGGACATTTACAGCACCCAGCAAACCGCCGCCACCATGGCCGGTTTCAAGGCCGGCAAGGTCAGCTTCCAGCATGTACGGAGCCTGGATGCCAACCAGCAAACAGACAATGATTTTGTTTGCGTGCGCGGCATGAACCAGAGCTACCGCCAGATGCGGGCCGTTACACAAAGCCGGGTGAGCGGCCGTTCCGTACTGGTCTCTTCCTTCAGCAATGCCGGGCGGCTTACCAAAACGGTAGACAGTACGGAGAACTCCATCGGCACGGTGCAATACCAGTACAATGCCAGCGGCCTGCTGGAAGGCATCCAGACCCTTTCCCGGGGCCGGGAAGACAAGTTCCGGATGACGGAGCAGCGCCAGTACATATACGATACCCTGGGCCGCCTGCAGCGCCTGATCGTTAAAAAAGGCGGGCTTGACTCTACCATGGTGCAGTTCAAAACAGACACCGCAGGCAGGGTGACCGAAGAAGCCGCCCCCGGCCGCGCCCGCATCTATTATAACTACGATGCCCAGGGGCGGCTCACGGACGTGCTCCGTTACCACCCCAGCCGCAAACGCATGCTGCCGGACTACAGTTTTGAGTACGGCGCAGATGGGAAACTGGCACAAATGACGGTGGTGAACATAGAAAAGGGAGATTACCTGATCTGGAAATACAGTTATGACACGAAGGGGCTGCCGGCGCGGGAAGAATGCTATGGCAAAGGCCAGGAGCTATTGGGAATGATACGGTATACGTATGATTATTTTCAATAGAAGGTAAAAAATACTTGGCAGAATTAAAACAATTGCTATCTTTGCAATCCCAACGAAAAAAGTTCTTACATCTCTGCGGAAGTAGCTCATTTGGTAGAGCACGACCTTGCCAAGGTCGGGGTGGCCGGTTCGAGCCCGGTCTTCCGCTCAAAAAACAGATCATTCCAAACTGCCGGTGGTGGTTTGGAATTTTTGTTTAAAGTTCTTTGTGAATGGGTTACATTTACAAAGCAGGATACCCGGGTGGTGGAATTGGTAGACACGCCGGACTTAAAATCCTGTGGGCTGCAAGGCCCGTACGGGTTCGACTCCCGTCCCGGGTACGAATTATCAAAAAGGTCACCATAACTGGCGGCCTTTTTTTGTTTGCATCAGTTGTTAGCGTGCTAATTTATCTTTCCGCATACTTTTTATAGGCAATAAACCGGGGGTGCCAAGCCGATAACAAGGCGACTAGAAGCCGATAAGCCCGGGGTGCCAAGCCTACAACAAGGCGATAAGAAGGCGGCCGCCCCTTTCTATGTCAAATTTAAGCCATCATTATAGCTATGATCCTCAATACCCTATAATACCATTCTGCTCTTTTACGTCTTCCCCAATTTCTCAACCTGGTCCTTTATCTTTCCCTCATTGCTTCGAATAGTGAAGCGCCACACTGCCGGATTTGAAATGTATGATCTTGGCCAGCTTTAGCTCAAGTTTTTCCTGGAGGCTCCCGGCATCCAGCAATTGTCTTCCCTTCCCCACTATCACCGGGTGAACAACCAGGTTAAACTCATCAATAAGGCCCGCTGCAATCAGCTCGGGAAGCATGCTCACACTGTCTACCATAATTTTTTTACCGGGTTGCTGTTTCAGCTTCGCCAGCTCCGCCACAGGGTTGCTGTGAACGATCCGCGTTTTGTCATCGCCGCTGTTCAAAGATCTTGAAACAACAACCCTGTTGATGGAACTGAACCTCTCGGCAAATCTATTTTCACTGGGTGTGCCGGATTGATCTTTCGCAACATCGCTCCAATAGGGAAACATGAGCTGGTAGATGACACGGCCAAAAAAGACCAGGTCTACATCGTCCATCATTCCCGTAAAATAATCAAGGACCTCTTCACCTGGATCGGCAATAGTGTGATCGCAGTAACCATCAATGCTGATGTTCATGCCGAATGTTACAGTTCTCATCTTTATCAGTTTTTGTTTTTAACGCTATAAGCCAAAAATAAGGAAGGGGGTTAACTATGTTGAGGGCATTCCGTGCCAAAAAGGAGGGCTTTCAGGTCAATGTTCTACCTCCAAATTTTTCGCCGGAAAATAAAAGACAATTTACTCGTTATTTATTATCTTGACGGACATAAATGATAAGCAAACCTATGCGCCTGGGAATTACTCATGCCTTACTGCTTCTGGCGGCCGGTATCGTAGCTGTGAACGCCTGCCGCTCACCCAACAGACCGGCCGGCCAAACCGCCGTTGCCGAAAAAAAAGAATTGCCGGGCCTGGGGTCCATCGACGCCTTGCCGCGCACCTACCGCTCTCCTGCCAATAACCCCACTACGCCCGAAAAAATAGAACTGGGCCGGTTGTTGTTTTATGACCCTGTTTTGTCTGGCGGAAAAGACGTAGCCTGCGCCACATGTCATCATCCGGATTTCGGTTACGCGGAAAGCATCGATCTGTCTATTGGCGTAAACGGTACAGGCCTGGGCGAAAAGCGGCGCTTCAATCATGATAACAACATCCCCTTCACTAAACGCAATTCACAATCTCTCCTCAATACGGCGTTCAATGGCATTGGTCCAGACGGGCAATATACGCCGGAGGAGGCCCCTATGTTTTGGGACCTCCGCGCCAAGGGCCTTGAAGAGCAGGCTGCCATGCCGATAAAAACTTTGGAAGAAATGCGCGGGCATGGTTTCAGCGAAGATCATATTATGGAAGAAGTGGCGAAACGTGTGAACGGCATAGCCCAATACCGGCGGCTTTTTAAAACAGTATTCCCCGAAAGCAATACTGTCACACCTACCAATATCACCAAAGCCCTCGGCGCGTTCCAGCGTTCGCTGACGGCCGCGAACTCCCGCTTCGACCAGTTTATGCGTGGCGACCGCTCCGCCCTTACAGAAAGGGAGCGGGAAGGCATGCAGCTTTTTATCAATTCCGGTTGCGCACGTTGCCACAGCGGGCCCATGCTGTCAGATTTTCAATCTCACGTGCTGGGCGCTCCTGATAATGAAAAATTGCCGGTATCCGACTCCGGCATCCAGCGCAGTTACGGCTTCCGTACGCCAACACTCCGGAACCTGCGTTTCACCAGGCCGTACATGCATAGCGGTAAAATACAAACCCTCAACGAAGTACTGTTTTTTTATGAAGACCTGCATGGCAAACCGCTGCGCAACCCAAATGTTGACCGCGCACAGCTCGATCCCCTGGCTGCCGCGGTACGGGTGGAGTTTAAAGACATCAATAGCATTGTGGAATTTCTTAACACGCTCAACGATGCCAACTACGACAAAAAGGTGCCCTCTTCCGTACCGAGCGGCCTGCCCGTAGGCGGGTATATCAGGTAGACGCCGGATTTGAGGCATCGTAAAATTATCCATCTATACCATCAATTCTGACATTTTTCTGAAACCCTATAGCAATATCTTTGATTGCCTGTCAAATTGTATTGATAATGTTATTTCAACCAAAACAACAACGGACTACTGACCGATCTTGCGGGCCAATGAGATCTGGCATACCTGTGAGGAACATTTGATCGCAATTCACTAATAATATTCATGTGCAGGTAATTGCTCTTTGCTGCCGGTGCAATACATGCAAAACTGCGCATCCCGGCCGGCAACGGGAGAATTATAGGGCAATCCGCATCGTGAACAAACAATCACGGCAATGCAATGAAAGAATAATATCGTAATGGATAATCCTTTAAAATAAGAAATAGAAGATATGGATCGGAAACAAAACCTTCACGACTGGAAAATTTCGGGTATTCTTTTCCTCCTGCTCCTGGGAGGTGCATATGGCGCCTTTGCCCAGCAAACAAAACAAAAGCCGCCCAATATTATTTTGATCCTGGCCGATGATCTCGGGTGGACGGATATTACCCCATTTGGAAGCTCATTTTATGAAACGCCTCATTTATCGCAGCTGGCACGTGAAGGCATGCGGTTTACGAATGCATACACAGCTTCACCTGTCTGCTCTCCAACACGGGCAAGCATTATGACAGGGAAGTATCCTTCCGCATTGGGCCTTACAGATTATATCGGTGCCCCGGACCCGCAACAGCTCCGGAACAATCCGAAGTGGAAGGCCCGCTACCGGATGTTGCCTGCACCCACTGCGTCTCACCTGCCGCTAGACCAGGTAACTATTGCTGAAGCGCTTAGAGATGCAAACTACGCTACCTTCATTGCGGGAAAATGGCATTTGGGAGACAGCGCCATATATTGGCCGGAACACCAGGGTTTTGAGGTGAATAAAGGCGGCAATTCCATGGGCCATCCGCGGCGTAACCAGGCAACAGGGACAAATGGTTATTTTTCTCCCTACGGCAACCCGCGTTTGGAAGACGGCCCCCGGGGAGAACACCTCCCGCTCCGCCTAGCGCAGGAAACGAACCAGTTTATAGCAGCACATAGTGACCGCCCGTTTTTTATCTACTTGCCGTTCTATTCTGTACATACTCCTTTGCAAACAACCCCCGAACTGCAAAAAAAATATACCGAAAAGAAAGAACAGCTCAAGCTGACCGATGAGTTTCAAACCCAGGGAAATCTGAAAACAAGAACGAACCAGAGCCATGCTATTTACGCGGGGATGGTAGAATCCATGGATGAGGCCATCGGGCGCGTACTGGATAAGCTCAAAGCGCTCAATCTGGACGAGAACACGCTCGTTATCTTCTTTTCCGACAATGGGGGTTTATCTACCTCGGAAGGCCATCCCACTTCAAATATTCCGCTGCGCGGCGGAAAGGGATGGGTATATGAAGGCGGTATCCGGGTTCCCATGATCGTAAAATGGCCAGGCAAGATCAAGTCCAATACAACCAGTGCAACCCCTGTTATCAGTACAGACCTTTTCCCCACCCTGCTGCAGGCGGCCAGGCAGTCCCCGGCGCCTGCCCCGCATACGGATGGCGTGCAACTCAACCGCCTGTTCAAAGGGAAGAAAATAGCCCACCGGCCCTTATTCTGGCATTACCCGCATTTCAGCCCGCAAGGTGGAGGAGCGGCATCAGCCGTATTATATAAAGGATGGAAGCTGATCCACTGGTACGAGGAAGACCGCTATGAACTGTATCATATCGATCAGGACATTTCCGAAAGCAATAACCTGATCACGCAATACCCCAAAAAAGCGAAAGCGCTTAAAGAGATCCTGGAACGCTGGTTAAAAACGCAAAACGCCCAATACCCTATAAAATATGCCTCCTGACAGGAAACAATTATCATCATTAAATCGCTCTATATGACAAAACTGAAATGGACGATCTTAATTGCAGTTATTGTAAGCACAAGCGGATGCTCCAAAAGCCTCAAAGGGCCTGGCCAGGACCTGATAAACGAAACAGACGTCAAGCACAATGCGACTGCCACCTTACTGACGGCTAACGGATATGTATGGGCAAATGATAAGGTACCTATTAACCCCGATATATTTGGCGTTAATAATGACTGGTCCAGGGTCACCAATGCATCCTTCTCTTCCTTTGCGCTTGCGCTAAACGGTATCGGCAGCCGGTTGGTAAGGTTTCCCGGAGGGTGGGAGTCTGAATACTACAATTGGAGCTCCAATTCCACACCGGGATGGAGCGGAACGCCGGCCACGCCCGGAGCATCAATAGCCACCTTGAAAGCGAATGTTACAGATTATGCCATTGTAGTGCCAACATTGCAGGCCATGAATGAAGAGCTTTGGTCTCCTGCCTGGTGGAGTGCCATTGCCGCGCTGAGGGATTCAGCCGTTAAAGCCATCAATCTGGCGGGAGCAACCCAGGTAAAGATAGTTGAGATCGGCAATGAGTGGTGGCTGCAATGGGGCGGCGGTGTAGCCCGGAACGCTAAATTGATCAAGTATGTTAAAACCGCGATGAATATAGCAGAGTACATCAACCAGCAATTCCCGTCTGCCACCCGGAATTTCAAGCTGCTGATCAACGGGGATTATACCGTCCCTTCGGAATTTACGGCAATGAAAGCGCAGTTTACGAAAGCATATGACGCAATAGATGGTGTTGCGCTTCATACCTATACAGGGCACTATACAACCACTCATGGTATTGACAGCCTGAAATCACGGATCGAACAATGCGCAAATAATTTTAATCCTGTTAAAAACTATACATATTTATCGGAGTGGGCGCCTTCAAAAGCCTATAATGACAACTGGGTATATATGCAAGCCGCCAACGTTGTCCCGGATATAATCCAGGCATATGCAAGGGCGGGTGCTGATGCCGGCAGTTACTGGCCTCCAGTAAATAGTTCTATTCCAGGGCTCGGCCTGCTGAACTATAATTATGGCGTTGTTTTTCCCTGTGGCCAGATATTCAAAGAGATGTCCAGCAGCTATACAGGCCATGCGGTGAATACCGTATACGACTCCATCCATGTGGCAGCTGCACGCAATAGCACGGATACGCTCACGCTGTTTGTGATGGGACGCAATCAGCCCGCTACAACATGTAACGTAAAAGTTTATGGTTTTACAATTAGCGCTATAGAAAGCGTAGTCAGGTTCCGGCCCAATAATTACACCCTGCCTGACGCAGCCGTTCCCTATATAGCAGAAACCGCGGCAGCAACGCTGGATGCTGTGAATAACCGGATCACTATTGATGTGAACAGCGCCGGGCAGTTTGAGATGTATAAAATTGTTCTGAAACAGTAGGCCTGCTTGTCAAATTACCCGGTTGCGCGCTTGCCCGCATCAAGCCTTTCCTTCCGCTTATCGCTTAAATATTTCCTTACCGGAATATCGTAAGCCACCATCACCAGGTACGCCGCTCCCACCAGCAGCACTGTTCCGGCAATGATGATGAAGGTCAGCTCCGTGCCGCCGGGTTTATGGCTGGTGTAGTAATTGCCGAACATCCATAAAACGGCGTAATGCGTCATGTATAGCGGGTAAGAGATCTTCCCGGAAAAGATGCAGACCTTTCTGAGGCCCGGGGCCAACGTAGCCCCTGCGCCCAGGGCTACCAGCAGGGGAAAGTAAAACAATACTATTAAAGATTCGGATAACCAGTTCCATTCCGAAAATGGCATGATAAAGGCCAGGGACAATAATACAGCCAGGCCAACAAAGCCCAGCTTGTTTTTGATGATCCAGTTGGAACGGTAAATAAGCAGCCCTGCCAGGAAAGAATATGATATACGGGCGCCGCCATCCCAGAAGGTGGGGCCGCTCCAGCCGCCCAGCAAATTGCCGGAACGGTAGCATACCCAGCAAATAGCCACTGCTGCAATGATGGTTAACAGCACCAGGTAGCCGCGTTTGATCTTGCAAAGTATAAATGCGTAAACGATATTGGCGATATATTCCCAGAACAAAGACCAGGACGGCGCATTGAGGCCGAACAGGTTAAAGCCACGGTCTCCCATTACAGGAAAGGGAATCAGCAGCGCTGAACACAAAAACAGCAGGATGATCTTGCCGGTGCTGTACATTTCAGGCTGGCCGCCAAACGGGTCAAACAGAAATGCCAGCAAGCCTAACACCGATCCTGCTATGATCAGCGGATGCAGCCTGATGGCCCTCGATTTAAAGAACTCGAGAACACCCATTTTTGCCATCCGGTCATCATAGGCATACCCAATCACAAATCCCGAAAGGCAGAAGAAAAAATCGACGGCTAAAAAACCGTGCCCGATAAAGTTCTCGCTTAAGTCCGTATACACCCACTCCATAAAATGAAACACTACAACGGCCAGGGCGGCAATACCCCTCAATCCGTCCAGGATCTCGAAATGCGGTTTGGTTTGCAGAATTGTTGCGGCGGTTCTGTTCGTATCCATTATCGAAAATAAATTTATCCGGCTGCTGCCTTTATTGTTATATTTAGCGTATCACCGCAATAACGCAGGCATGAAAAAGGAAAACAACGTAAGATCTCAAAACGTAACCGATTATCCAAATGACAACACCTATTTTCTGGTGTGGGACCTCAGGAAAGAAGTGGATATTGTGAAAATAAAAACAGTTTTCAGCCAGGTTTGCGCTTTGGTCATTAACCTCAATAACTCCGCCCTTGACCGCTTTCCGGATGCCAAGGCCAGCTGTGTGATGGGCATAGGGTACGAAGCCTGGTTAACGCTCGGCCTCCCGAAACCCCTGCCAAAAGAACTGAAGAACTTTGTGGCGGTAAAAGGAGAGAAACACACCGCGGTTTCAACGCCCGGCGATCTGCATTTTCATATCAGGGCTGATAAAAAAAGCCTGGCTTACGATATGTCTTCGGTGATTTCCGGCCTGATGAAAGGCATTGCCGTATGTACGGTGGAAGTGCATGGCTTCAGGTACTGGGACAGCCGGTCTATTCTTGGCTTTGTGGACGGCACAGAAAATCCGCATGGCGCCGACCGTGCATTCTTTGCCGTTATTGACGAACAAGATCCCGCGTATAAAGGAGGAAGCTATCTTTTTGTTCAAAAATATATCCACGACCTGGATGCATGGAAATCGCTGCCCGTTCATGAACAGGAAAAGATCATCGGAAGATCGCGGGACAATGATATAGAAATGGCTGATGACGTGAAGCCCAAGAACTCCCATATTGCACTGGCAAATATCGGTGACGATCTTAAGGTGGTCCGCGATAACATGCCTTTCGGAAATGTGTCTTCCAATGAAATGGGCACTTATTTTATCTGCTATGCAAGTACCTTTGCTACAGTAGAGAAAATGCTGACCAATATGTTTATCGGGGACCCTCCAGGCAATTATGACCGTATCCTGGACTTCAGTACTCCCCAAACAGGGAGCTTGTTTTTTGTTCCCGGGCTGGATATGCTCGATGAATTTTCAGGCTGACGCGCCGCCCGGGAACACATTCCAGCTACTTAGCTGGTTTGTAACTAAAAACATGCTCTTCGGCCACATCTTCCGCACCATTATTATATATGAGCGCTTTAATGGGATAACCTTCTGCATTATAGGTATAAACCCATTTTTGCTCAAGATTGAACACGGACGACGTTACGCGGAAGCGCTGCGCATTATTTTTGGAATTTTTCCAGTAGTAAGGGTCGCCATGCACTGCTGCGGAGGGTTTGTCATCAAACTCGGCCCAGGAATTGGTAGATTCTACCCCGCCCGTAACAGTTATAACATCGGTGAGGTTTCCCTGCTCATTGAACAAATAGGTGTTTGTTGTAATGGCCGCTCCTGCACGCCGGGGAATTGAGGTCTCTATTATTTTGTTCCTGGAGTAGGTGTACTGTACATCAATCGGTATATTATCCTTATCGTTCAGATCATTGATCACCATAGACACGGGTTTGTCATCCGAGCCATATGTATAATCCTCGCGGTGAGTGATCTTTCCCGTCAGGTCCTTATATACTGTAGCGGAAAGAAACCCTTTGCCATTGTAGCTATACTCAATGGTGCCGCTACCAAGTATATACCGTGTCCGCCTGTTCTGGCTGTCATATTCGAATTTTGCGAGCACTTCACCATTTACTTTATCTTCGGTCAGCAAGAGCTTCACTCCTGCCCCGCCCCCGGCATAACAAGGGCTATCTCTATCTTCGGGATCACACTTGTCCTTCTTGCTGCAGGAGGAAAAACTAAATGCCCATAACATGACTCCCATAAAATAATACAGATGCTTTCTCATTTCAAAATATTTATTCCTTCAAAAATTGAAAGCAAATTAGGGAAACCGGCAGCCTTCCCATTGTATAAAAGAGACAATCGGGGATAACATCAATCTTGAGTACAAAAATTAAGTGAGGATCTGTTTCAGGCCGCCCACTACTTTCGGATGTACGGCATGAGGTATTAGCGAAAAGTATTCTTTAGGGGTCTTTCCTGCATATCGTTTGAAGTCCCTTATCAAATGACTCTGATCGTAATAACCAAAAGATACGACCACCTCGTGCCAATCAGGTTCTGACAATGAACTGTCCAGATAAGCGCGAACATTGTTAAACCGGCAAATGTTGGCATATTGTTTAGGGGTAACGCCTATATGGTTCAGGAAATACCGCTCAAATGTTTTTTTGGTAACAAAGTTGTCTTCCCTGAGCTGCGATACAGAGAATATCCTTTTATGCGCCATCAATTCCAGTGTATGGCGGACCATATGGGCCTTTTCACAACGGCTATGCTGCTTCCGCTTCCTTATGAGAAAATGCTCTATTACACCGATCTGTTCCAGCGTAGTCCCTTTACTCAAGATCTCTTCGTATAGCAATGGAATGTCAAGAGCCCATATATCACCGGCATCGATAATTTTATCTGAAATATGCCTCATATCTATACCTGTGAGCAGGTACAAGCCTAGCGGGGTAAATTTAACGCCTAATATATCTATTCCTTTAGGGTTGCTTAGGGAGACACGTTTAGACAGCGGCTGGCCAATTACATAACAATATTTATCCATTCGCATCCATTCCTCCTCCAGCAAAATATCTTCATATCTACCTCCCAGATTGAAGGTCAGGGCTTGTAAAGTTGGGGTGTACATTTCCTGCACAAGGGCCTGTTCCAGGTCACAGCGGGAACGCCAATAAAGCGCTACTACATCTTGCAGCGCTTCACATGGGCGATATGTTTCTAAAAAACCCATTCGCTAAACCTGGATACCAGATAAAGATAATAAAACTTTGCCGGCTGTGGCCTCTCATATGTACTACATTTGCACAAAGCAAATATATTGAGTACTTTGGCCCTACTGTTACAAAAAAATATCCTTATCAATAACACGTATGAAACGAATTAAATCATGTATTGGCCTGTTCCTGCTGATGAACATGGCCGCCAATGCCAAGGTAATTCTCCCGGCCGTCATCGATCACAACATGGTATTGCAGCAAAAAACGAACGCCGCGCTCTGGGGAAAAGCGCGCCCGGCGGCAAAGGTGAAGATCACCACCAGCTGGAACGGGAAATCGTACACGGTGCAGGCGGGAAATGACAGCCTTTGGCGCGTTTCAGTAAGTACCCCGGCAGCAGGTGGCCCCTTCAACATCACTTTTGACGATGGAGAGAAACTGGTGCTGAAGAACATACTCATCGGGGAGGTCTGGGTTTGTTCCGGCCAGTCCAATATGTCCATGCCCATGAAGGGCTTCCGCAACCAGCCCATAGAAGGTTCTACCGACCTGCTGATAAACGCGAAGAACCCTAACATCCGGCTGTTCCAGGTTACCCGCCAGCTGTCTGACCAGCCCCAATTCGACGCCAAAGCCCTTCACTGGGAGGAAGCGGATGTAGAAAGCGTGAGCGAAATGAGCGCTGTTGCGTACCTGTTTGCCAGGATCATCCAGGAGCGGCTGGATGTACCGGTGGGTATCATTCACACTTCCTGGGGCGGCACCCGCATTGAAGCATGGATGAGCGCCTCCAGCCTGCAGGAGTTTCCTTCTGTCAAAATACCGGCTCCCGGCGACGGTACAAAATTGAACCAGAACAGCCCCACGGTACTGTATAATGCCATGATCAACCCCATAGCCGGTTTTAGCATCAAAGGGGCATTATGGTACCAGGGAGAGGCCAACCGGAAAAACGCGCAGCCGTACGCCCAGCAAATGCTGTCTATGGTGACCGACTGGCGCAAACGCTGGAACTGCGGGGAATGGCCGTTCTATTATGTGCAGATTGCGCCATACAAATATGATAACGATAATAACTCGCCCTACCTCAGGGAAGCACAGTTGCAGGCCCTGAAAATAATACCCAATTCCGCCATGGCGGTAACCGCAGATATTGGAAAAGAACACTCCATTCATCCGCCAGACAAAATGACCGTTGCCAAACGCCTGGCCTACTGCGCACTGGCACGTGACTACGGGATCGGGCAGCTTCCGTATCAGGGCCCGGCTTACAAGTCAATGAAGATCAATAATGACACTGTTGACCTCACTTTCGATCATACAAAAAATGGTTTGTATGCAGGCGCCAAAGACCTGACCTTGTTCGAAATTGCAGGTGAGGATAAGGTCTTTCATGCTGCCGAAGCTAAAATAACCGGAACGGGTATTCGCGTACGGTCTGAGCAGGTAAAAAAACCGGTGGCAGTGCGGTATGCTTTTAAAGACTGGTTCGTAGGGGAGCTTTTTAATACGGAAGGTTTGCCGGCTTCTTCTTTCCGTACAGACAACTGGTAAGCAGCAACAAATGAGCGTACGCTAATCCGGTAACTTCCTGCCGGCCGGGACAGTGATGCCCGTTCCTTCATAGATACCAATGGACCTTGCGGCGCCGGTTTCCAGCTTGTTGCCGTAAAAGTCCCGGCCGCCATCGTCTGGTACCGGTTTTCCCGCTCCCAGCGCCGGTGAGCCTGCCTTGAGCCGGTACCCGTCATAACCCTTTATGTCGGGGAACATGCAGCCGGGGTTGATGAACATCGGGTCGGTCACCAACTTTGTTCCGCCCGGCTCTCCCTCCGGGTGCAGCCCGAAAAATATGTTGTGGCCGAAGTGCCGCTCCTGTTTTCCTTTGCCGTCAACAGCCAGGCCGTATACCGCCTTTTGGCCCAGGTTGTAAATAATGTTGTTCTCAAAGCTGTAGGTATGGCTGGCGGTGCTTTTTTCCCGGATGATCACCGGCGCCCGGTGCCGGCCAATATAAAAGACGTTGTTGTATACAGCCACGCCGCGGAAAGGATAGTTGAAATATACCAGCGCGCCGCGGTCATTAACGCTGAGGTTGTACCGTACTACAATGCTGTCATCTTTTTTATCGGTACAGAACCAGACCAGCCCGTGGGCATTATCATGGCTGTAGCTGTATTGCCAGATGGTACCCGGACTGTTGATATCAGGGTCATACAGACTGCCGTCCGCATCCGGCGAGCGGTTCAGGAAACCTTCGTTGTACTGGAACACGGTACCTTTTACCGTACGGGAAAAGATGGTATTGCCGGTGATGGCAATGGCGGTCTCATAACAAAGGTTGTTCTCTATCACGCCGCCTTCTGTTAGCCGGATGATCATGGCATTCTTTGAAATGTGATGGATCACGTTGTTGCGGACCACCAGGTTGGTGAGTTTTCTGGCCTCCCACTCCGGCGTACCGGGATAGTTGGATACCGATACATCGTTGTTGGTAGCAATTCCCTGGTTCTCTATGTGATGAATATGGCAGCCTTCTATCAGGATATCGTTGAAGCGCGTAGCCTTTACTTTGTCTTTGAGGGTGTTGATATGGATACCGGCCGTGCGCTTTTCCTTATCCCCATGCCCCACTATGCCGCTGATATGATGAATGTCCAGGTCCCTGAGGTAAATGTGATTTACGGTACCATAGTCCGCCGCATTGATCTCTACGCCCCGCCGGTCTCCCGGCTCGGGGGAAAAATTCACCAGTTCCAGGTGGCTGATCTCCCAGTATTCCTGGTTATGCAGGCAGAGCACGCCCCTGCCCACCAGGCCGCCGCCGTCAATTAGCGGCTTGGGCCCCTTGCCATACATGCCCAGGGTGATAACGGCAGCGGCAGTGCCGGAGCCTTTGGGGTGCAGGCTTCCCGTCCACCGGCAACCGGCCTTTAAAAGGATGGTTGCGCCGGGGCCGAACGTAGTGTTATTGAGCTTTTCCAGGCTCTTCCAGGCGGCTTTGGGAGAGCGCCCGCTGTTGGCGTCGTTACCGGAGCGGGCATCTACATACACCGTTCCGGTAATGATGGCCGCCCCCTGCGCCATCATGGTCAAAAATAGCAGCGCCGCCAGGCAGCATACATATGCGTTACGGTTCATAGTTATTACAATTGGACCTTTGCTAATTTTGCGGCATCGATCTTTTTGACCGCTTCCGCCGAAAGTTGATCGATCATTTCTGCATACGCCTTCTCTACGCAGGCATCATATACCTGCCGCTCATACAGCTCCAGCGTATATTTTTCGGCCTTGTACACTGTTTTCTTCATCTCCAGGAACTGTGCTTCCAGGTCAGCATGGCTCACCGCAATGCGTTTGTTTTCCAGCATCTTTTCCTTGAGAACGATCACGGCATTGTTCAGGCAATATTGATAGAAGTCGTCTTCCGTGTATGTTTGCGGGCCTACGTATACTGCACCCTTTGCCTTCCGGGCGGCGTTGGTCTTTTGCAGTTCGCCCAGCAAAGCAGCGTACGTTTTGAATGGCCACAGGTTTTCGCCCAGCAGCAGCTTTTCCTGTACTTTCAGGCGCACCAGCGCTGCTACCGCCAATTGGTGAACGGCTTCCGTGTTCCCGTCTGCCTGCTGCCACCTGGCGTTCATCATTTCCCTTTTGACTTCCGTAGCGGTAACGGGCAACCCGTCAATATACCCCACCGTCTGCCCCGCTTTCTGGCCCATGGAAACGGTAGCCCACAACATGCTGAACAATACCAGCGGCAAGGATGTCAGTTTGTTTATCATGAAAAAAACTATTTCAGGTGCTTCATTACAAATGCGGCCACCTCCGGAACATAATGCAGTTCGATCTCTTTATAGGCCGCATGCCCCTTTCCTTCCATCACATGCAGCTCGGAAACATTGCCCAGCTGCTTCATCTGTTTGTCAAGCGCATACGCGTAGGCAACATTGATCAGTTTATCCTTGTCTCCATGGAAAGTGAGCAAGGGAGGCGCGTTCTTTTCAATAACCCCGGCATCGGGCAGCCCGCCCCACAGGTTGACCACCGCGCCAACCGGCAGCACTTTCTGCCGGGAAGCATAAGCAGTATACAACGAGGTCATGGCTCCCGCAGACCCGCCAGATATGGCTACTTTCCGTTTATTGAAAGCGTATTCCCGCGCGTGGCTGCCAATCCACCTGAACACCAGTTGGGCATCTTCCGAAGCCACCTCCACGGCATGCTGCAACGCCGGGTTGAACGCGCCCGCCGCCGGCAGCCCCGCGGCCATGTTGGCACTGGCGCTTGCACCGGGTATTTTATGGTGTTTCAGGAAGAGGCGGTAGTTGACAGACAGCACTGCAATACCCCTTGAGGCGATCTTTGTACACAAAGACGTTACCTGCCGTTTATCCCCGCCGCTGAACCCTCCGCCATGAACAAACACCAGCACGGGCAATTTACCCTTTACCGCGGGAAGGTATAGGTCCAGCAGGCGGTCTGACGAAGTATCCGTTTTCATGGAATCGGGTTGCGGCGCGTAGCGGACGTTCCTTATCACTTGTACCGTGTACGCACTGTCCGCAGGAAGCGGCCCCGTGGCCGCCTGCCCTGCGGAAGGCATGGCCAGTCCGCCCAGGAAAAAACAGGCCCCTGTGAGCTTCTTCCATGCATTGGCCCCCTGAACGGAAAGCAACCGTTTTGTTAATAAGATCAATGGCCCCATAGTGTGGATTTTAGGTTGATATGGGCCAAGATAATTATCTTTTTCTGATTTTCCGTGTACGTTACCGGGAATTGCTTCCCTTAGAATTCCTTATCCCCAAATTCACTGTTGGGCAATTTGGACCTCCCGCTCAGTTTGTTCAGGTTAAAGCCCAGGTTGATCAGGAACACGTCTGTTTCGTAGATGTAGTTGGTGGTGGTATAAAAATCACGGCCGCTGGTGGTGATGCGCTGGCGTTGCGTTTGCCGCATGCCAAGGTCCATGTTCTGCCATTGGAGGGTGGCTGAAAGCAGCCCGTTCATGAACGTTTTTTTCAGGGAAGTATTGGGCACCAGGAAGCGGGAATCTTCTCCCTGGGCGGTAGGCCTGGCGGAAAGGTAGTTGACATTCACCTGCAGGTTCCATGTTGCCCCCAGTTTGAAGCTGGTATTGGCATTGATGGAATATACCCAGGCGTTGTTATTGACCGTTGAATTGACGCCCAGGATGTTCAGGTTGCCTTTGATCTTGTAGTTGTAAAGATTGCCCCCGAGGTACAGGTCCCACCACGCCGTTGGCTGCAGGTTGGTCCCCGCCTCCAGGCCAAATGTACGCGCCGCTTCCGCGTTGGTGAACACACGGTTTAAAATGGTATCTGCATACACGCTGTTGACCCGCTGTATGGGATTTTTAACGTGCTGGTAATACAAGGTGGCAAAGAACGACCCTTTATTGAAATTGTGGATGGCCCCCAGTTCCGCCAGGTCTATGAAAGAAGGCAGCAGGTCAGGGTCTCCCTGCTCCAGCGTTTCGGAATGCTCCCGTTCGGGTATCGGGTTCAGCTCGAAATTATTGGTGCGCTGTATCCTTTTGCTGTACCCTGCCTTTGCTTTCCACCCGTTGCCGATGTTGTACAGCAGGTTGGCAGACGGGAATAAATTGGAGAGATCAAGCTCGTGGGGCGCCGGGTCGTAAGACAGTTTTACTGTTCTGGCAGCATATTCGTACCGCAAACCGGCTATGTATTCCAGCTTTTGCCAGTTGCCTGCATACTGGGTGTAAACAGCGTTGACCTGGTTCCTGGTGCTGGCAGATCCCCGGAACCGGTCTGCATCCGGCTGAGAGGTGGCGGGCGTTACAAAGTAATCGAACTTGCCGTTCTGCGTATCATGCCTGAACTGGTAGCCGCTCTCCAGCTTCCCCTTCCCGATGTTGATCACATAGTCCAGCTTGAGCCGGTACCCGTCAATAGGGTTTTCGTATGGATTGAATACTTCCTGCAACACGTGCGCAGTTTCCGGGTAGCCCACGTTCTTGTTGCTGGTATTGCCAAACAGCCGGGCGCTTTCAAACAGCGCGGAAGCGGTAAGGGCCGATCTGTTCCGGAACCGGTGGGTATAATCCACGTTGCCGAGGTAAAAACTCCCCTGTTTGGTTTGCAGGTTGGAATTGAAATAAGTGGTGCTTCTGATCAGCTCCCCGGTAGTAAGGTTGGAGGCCGTATTGTTGTAGAGTATGTCTGCCAGCCTGGCCTGGTACCTTTTACCAATGAAAAAGCCTGCGGAAACCGTATTGTTCGTATCCGGCGCAAAGGTAGCGGACGCACGGCTGGCATAATTGTATTTATCAAAACTTCTCTCGCCATTGGAGGGGAAGCGGGTCATGATACCTGTATCGAAGTTTTTGGTGTAGACATCCCCTTCGCGGTAGCCGGCATTGTCATTTCTGGTATAGTTGCCGCCAACGGAAACGTCCCATTTGTTCTTTTTAAAGTTGATGGTCAGGTCGCCGCCAAAACGTTTCGGTTTTTCCTTGTTGCCATGGTCTGTGGTACTCGGCAATCCCCCCATTACATTTGCTGCAATGCTGAACCCGTCTGTGGCGCCTTTTTTGGTGATGATATTGATGATACCGCCCTTGCCGTCAGGGTCATATTTTGCAGAAGGTGAAGTGATCAGTTCAATGTTCTCAATGGCGTTTGCGGGCAGTTGGCTCAACACGGTCTGCGCGTCTGTGATCACCGGTTTCCCGTTAACCAATACCAGGAAGCCTGTAGAACCGCGCACGCTGATACTGCCTTCACCATTCACCGATACGGAGGGCAGGTTCTTCAGCACGTCAATGGCGTTCCCTCCTTTTGCCGATTCAAACTGCCCGGCGCGGAAAGACTGTTTATCGATCCTGTTCGCAACATCTGCCGCCCGGCCGGTAACGTTCACCTCGTTCAGCAGGGCGCTTCCCCGGCTGAGAGCGATCTTGCCCAGGCTGGCCGTCTGCCCCTCCGCCAGGGTTATGTTACTCACGTACCTCGTTCCGTACCCCATAAACAAAACCCGCAGATAGTAGTTGCCGTGTTTCAGTTTTTCCAGCACAAAACCGCCCTTTGCGTTGGTTACCGCGCCGGTCACCAGAGAAGAATCTCCGGCCCTGAAGGCGGCAACGCTGGCATATTCCAGCGGCAGGCCGTCTTTTTCATCTATGATAGTGCCTGTAACAGCGGCTTTTTGCCCAAGGGCTGCCTGTGCAGCGCACAGGAAAACGGAAAGGATAAGCGGTCTGATGTTCATCGGTCAATCAAAAAATCATCGCAAATATACTCCCCTGCCGCAAGCCGCGGTTGTAACATTCATGGCAATTGTTGTACAATTATTTTTTTGAAAGCGCCAGTTCCCGGTATTTGCCGGGGGTCAGGTTAGTGTACGTCCTGAAAAACTTGACGAAGTGCGGCGCATCGGAAAACCTGAGCACGGCCGCAATTTCTTTGACCGGCCTGACCGTAGCGGACAGCAACATTTTGGCCTCCAGCAAAACGCGTTCGTTCACAACGGCAGAGGCCGTTTTACCGGACGATCTTTTACAGATATCGTTTAATGTGCCCGTGGTGGTATTCAGCTTGCTGACATAGAAATTCAATTGCCTGCTGTCCAGGAAATGATCGTTCACCAGCCGTTTGTATTGCTGGAAAAGCCCGTCCGAGAACGTCTGCACATTGTTTTTTGTTCCGGAGAGCACTTTGATCTTTGCCATCAATAGATGAAGATAGGCGCTGTACACCGCACGGCCCTGCCCGGCGGCCTCATACTCTTCCCGCAGGTCTGACAACAGGCGGAACAGCCGGGGCTGCTCTCCCAGGTGAATATGGGCTGGCAGGTCAAATAAGGTATCTATATCTTCTTTCAGCAGCAGGTCTTCCCGGAACAGCAGCACGTACCCTTTGGGCAGTGCTGAAAAGTTCCAGCAATGCGTTTGCCCCGGCTTTATGTAGAAAAACACGGGCGGCGTCACCTCAAAGCTCATATCGCCTATATCATGAAACCCCGAGCCCTCATCCAGGAAAATAAATTCATGGTAATCCGCATGGCGATGGGGCCTTGTTGGCTTGATCACCGTTTTCATCATGCTGATCTTAAACAGGCTATCCCCGGTAATTTTAGATTTGATCGGGATGTTGTTCATCTCTTTTGATAATTACCGTCAAGATAAGCATCCTGGGGATGAGATTCAAGCCCGGCCATATCTCATCCCCAGGGGCCTGTCAGTATTTCACGATCTTGCGCACTACCGGCGCCCCTTTTCCCTGGATAGACAGCCAGTATACGCCAGGCGGCAGCCCTGCCAGGGATACCTTGCACGTTGTACTGTTGGGCAGCAGTTTGTTGCGGTAATGGAGCTTGCCGTCCATACCGCCTACGGTCAATATTGTTTCTGCATCGGTTAACGGGTAAGTCACATACAGCTCGTCATGTACCGGATTGGGGTACAGCGTTACACCGGCGGCACGCGCCTGGCCGGGCTGTTTTATTGCGCTGAGCATGCCGGGCGCCATTAACGACCCTTCGCTGACCGAGTCCGTATCATGTATCAGGATATCATCTACCAGGTAAAAGTTGTCGGAACTGTCTTTCACGAACCGCAGATGCAGCGCCGTAACAAGCGGCAGGCCATCCGCCACGCGGTAGTACCATCCTGCTGTTCCCCCGCCTGCGGGAAGCGGGCTGAATGACGCCGCTGACCAGTTGTTACCGTCTGTGGAATATTCCACCGTCAGGTCACTGCCGGTGGCGGTAGTGTCATCTTTGTATATCCCGAAAGCAACGCTGGCCTGGGGGAGCAGCGCCGTGTTCAATTCGTTGATCTGCAGGTAGGCGCCCGGTTTTTTAAAGTAAAAGGCATTGCCCCCGGAGGCCAGCGGGTACCCCGTGGAGGGCGTGGTATTCCTGAGGTCTGCCGTGCCGCCGAAGTTCAGCAGCAGGGCTTTGCTGTCAAACCGCCCGTTGGTTTGCGTGGCGGAGAGGCTGCCGGGCACGGTACCGCCGGTTTCCGCAAACGGCATGGCGCCCCGGTTGGCCAGCGGCCAGCTGTCCCATTCCGCGGAGGCGGATATACCCGTCCAGCCGGGTACCTGGTTAGGCGCCAGCGTGGTATCCAGGAGGTAGAATTTTGCGGCGGATGTGTTGGACGTGTGATTGGCCGCCAGCGTGAAAAAGTAGCTGGTATTGGTGGCCACGGGCTCTTCTCCCCCGTTCCGCACCAGCAGGCTGTGCAATGCCTGCCTGGTCATGGGCTGCGTCTGGCTGATACCGTCCCACTTGTCTCCCCAAAAAACGATGTTGGCGGCTGTTGGATGCGTGTCCTTATAGGTGTTCACATACGCCGTCAGCTCGCTGAGCCCGAAATAGTTCAGGTAGGCCTTCCGGTCTGTTACGGAAAAAGATGCATCGTTCTTTTCCATGTCGTTTACCCATGACCGGTAGGTACCATTCACCAGTACGCTGTCATACTCAGGCCCGGTAACTGTTTCGTGGGTACCCTGCATCAGTTTGTAGATGAAGGAGAAGTTGCGGCATTTGGTGCTGATGCTGTCAAAAAAAGCGCCGCCGCCATTGCCAACGTTACGGAAGTCCATGCCGAAAGCCGCGCCGGGCACCATCAGGGTACGGGTATGGAAGAAAGGCCGGCCGGCCGCGTCCTTCCAGGCGGTAACGCCGTTGAACTTGTCTGCAATGCGCAGCGCGTAGTCTTTCACGTCCTGCGTTCTGTCACAATTGGTCTCTATCAGGGCTATGCCCTTGATCCTGTCCAGCACGCCGGCGGCCAGGGCTTTGTTCAGCACGGGCGTAAACCAGTCCCGTACCGCCGCCGCGCTGGCGTCTGCCGTGCCAAAATTGGGCGCGCCATCCCGCTCCAGCCATATTCTTCCCCACAGGTATATGTCCAGCGGCACATTGTTGTTCTTTGCTTTTACGATGGCGTCCACAATTTCGTCCATCGCCTTGTTGAAATTCACGGCCGTATCCGGCTTGAAACGGTCTGCCCGGTCAACCCGCAGCACTACCGCGTTCGCTTTGGTGGCCAGGGCGGCCAATACGCCCGGCTTGGTGGAGCCGGCCGGTTTTGCCAGCCACCAGTTAACGGTAGTTTGCAAAAACTCCTCATCCCCGGCCTGCCGCCATTTCACACCACGGATAGCGAGCGGGGCAAGGGCGGCGCTGTCTTCGACCGTAACATCGTCCAGGAAGAAGTAGTGCGCGCTGGCGCTGTTCCTGAAACGGATGCTCAATTGGGGCGCTGCGGGCAGCCCCGTTACCGCACGGTAGTACCAGCCAACGCTGCCCGCCGCATCAGGCAGCGGCTGCATGGAGAGCGGCACCCAGGTTGTATCGTCTATAGTGTATTCTATGGCAAGGGCCGCGCCTGTATTGCTGTCTTCTCCTTTATAGATGCCAAAGGCCAGTACGGGGGCTGTAAGGGCAGACGTGTTGATGCCGCTTATCCGCAAACTGGCATCAGGCCTTGACAGGAACACGTTGGCGCCGCCGGAGGCGTTGCCGTACCCGGAAGAGGTGAGCGTGGTCCTGATGTCTGCAACACCGGAGAAATAAAGCCCGTCGTTATCATACTCCTGGCTCACCTGGTGCTGCATCATGTTGGTAACGGCGGTTGCAGCCTGCCCGAACGTTTCACGGAAAGGTGCGGGCTGGAAGGTGTAAGGCGCTTGCAGGTGCAGGGTATCGTCTACAGGAAGGGGAAAGCTGTACCCTTCGTTATCCAGCAGGCCCAGGCCGGTCAGGAAGTTATCTGCCAGCAGGTTGCAGGGCAACCGCCAGTACGCGCTGTTAAAGAAGCCATGGCCCGCGCCGTCTGCCACCCACATTTCCGCATCTGCCCCGTGGAAATTGAAAGCCTTGTACAGCATGTCACCGGCGGGCTTCCAGTTATCTAAACCGCCATATAGAAATATGGCAGGTGTTCCCTCGTTATGAATATAGTTATACGGCAATAATTTGGGCGCTGTAAAATGCCGGTAAGCGGGATTGAACAGCACCAGGGCTTTGGCGCGGGTGGAAATAGACAAATTATCTGTTGAGTCGTTATTGTCCTGCTGGTTAACGGATGTCATGGTGGCAAGGTGCCCGCCTGCGGAGCCGCCGGCCAGCACGATCCTGGCGGTGTCAATGCCCAGCACGGCCGCCTGCTGTTTCACCCATCTCACGGCGCTCTTGGCATCGCGGATGCAGATCTCTTCGGTAGTTTCCATGCCGGTGCCGCTGCTGTTCCTGAAGCGGTAATTGGCGGTAACGGTCACCATGCCCCGCTTGGCAAAATACTGGCATTGCTCATGCAGCATCTCCTTGTAGCCGCCCTGCCAGCTGCCGCCGTGAAACAGCACCATGGCGGGCGCCAGGCTGTCTATGCTGACGCGCTCCGGCGGCAGGAACACGTCCAGCTGCAGCGTAGTGGTATCAACGGTTTTATAGGTATAGGTCTGATAGGCTACGTTGTTCATCAGGGCCGTTTTGTTATTCACCGAAAAGTCGTCCAGGAAATAGAAATTGTCTGACGCATTTTTCCTGAAACGAAGCATCAGCGCGGACGCTTGCGGCAAACCGCCCGCCACCCTGTAATGCCAGCCCGCGGTAGCGGCGCCGGTGGGGAGCGGCGGCAGGGATAGCGCCGTCCAGCTGCTGCCGCCGTTAACGGAATATTCCACTATCACTTCTGCGCCATTGTCCGCATCTCCCGCTTTCCGCATGCCAAATGCCAGCGCGGGCATGGCAATAGCGGTGGTATTGATATTCCCGATAGTGAAGTTCACAGACAGCTTGGATAGATATACGTTGCCCTGGCCGGATGCCTGCGCATAGCCGGAAGAAACGTTGGTTTGCCGGAGGTCTGCCGTACCTGAAAAAGACAGCCAGTTGTTGGCAAAGCCATTGGCCGCGGCATGCGTGGCAATAGCGGTGGGCGTAACGGCCACGTTGCCGATGGTTTCTTTAAATGATTGCCCGTAAGCCAGTGTTCCGCTTACCCAGGCAGCTAACATCAAGTAGAGTTTTTTCATGGTAGTGGATGGTATTTATGTGATATGGAATCAGGATGATCTTTACCAGAAAGCATTGTAATGCAGGGGTGCGCCCTTTACACTGTAGAGGAACATCTCTGCCGCCTCCCTGGCGCCGGGTTTCCTCTTCTTCTGCTCCACTTCCGTTATCACCCTGGTAACCGCGGGCACAAACGCGTTGCGGTGCTGCTGGTACTGTGCCATCTGGATGGCCAGCCTTGACAGGTGCATGTTATCATCCCCTATGGCGCGGTTGAGGATAGCTTCGGCCTCACCGTCTTTCAGGAGATCGTAACATACAGACGCCAGCACTACCCGCGCGGGCGGATAGTTGTCTTTCAGGGCGGCCTTCAATTGGCGGGCGTATGCCTTTACGGCCGCGCCCTGGCTTTTGAGCCCCAGGGCGGCCCAATAGCGCACGTACGGCTGCGGCGAGCCCAGAAGCGCAACCTGCCGTTTCAATGCGTCCGGGCTGCGCAAACCGGAGAGAGAGGCTGCGTCCAGCACCTGGCGTACGGGGTAGCGGGTACTGTCTTCTCTGAATACGTAGGGGGTGCTTTTTTCAGAGATGCGCGCCAGCTCGTATTCCGGCAGGAACAATACATCTTTGTCCCGCAGAATGCCCGCGTTCATTTCCGCGCGCATCTGCGCCACCACTTCCCGGAATGCCGGGTCTTCTGCCAGGTTATGCATTTGCCAGGGGTCTTTGCTGATGTCAAAGAGATATTCCGGGCTGCGTTCTTCAAACGGCGCTTTCTGTTCTTTTCCCAGCAGGTTATTCTTCAGGTCTGCGCGCATGAGCTGCATAATGTCACTATAATCGAAATACTTCTTGTAAAAAAGCTCGGGCATAAAAGGCATGAATACCCGGGTGTAGGAGTAACGGCCGTTGGTAACGGTACGGCACAGCTCGGATACGCCTTCGGAGCCGTCACTGGAAAGCAACATGCTGCCTGGCGCCGGGGTGGCGTTTTTGCTCAGCAGCACTCTTCCCTTCATATAACCGGGAATGGTGGCGCCGGCCAGCTGCAGCAGCGTGGGCGCCAGGTCCGCAAAGCATACCAGGTCTGCGCTTACGGTACCGCCTGTGCCCCAGGGAGACAGGTGTTTGTACATTTCCGGGAACCAGACAATGAACGGTACCCGGTGCCCCAGGTCTATGCCGTTGGTTTTGGCGCGGGGCATGCCTTCTCCATGGTCTGCGTAAAAAAAGATGATGGTGCTGTCCAGCAGGTGATCTTTCCGCAGGCTGTCCAGCACCTTGCCGATGCGGTGATCTGCCAGGCCAATGCCATTGTAGATCCTGGCCAGCTGTTTGCGCATGGAATCCGAATCCCTGAAGAAAGGCGGTACGGCAATGTCTTTGGCGGCTACCTGTTTTTCTTCCGGCAAAAGTTCCAGCACCTGTTTTTGGTACAGGTAGTAAGGGTTGGTCATGGTGCGCGACTGGTGGGAATCTTCAAAATTGAACACCGCAAAGAAGGGCTGGCCCGGCTCTCTGTTCCACCATCCGGCCTTGCCGGAGCTTTCATGCCAGGCCTCACGAGTAATTCTGCCGGCGGAAGACGTATTGTAATCCGTTTTTTTATTGTTGCTGGTGTAATACCCCGCCTGCCGCAGGTAATAAGGGAAGCCTTTGATGAAATCAGGCAACGGATAATTGCTGCGGTGATTGCCGGTGCCCAGCTCGTACGTTCTCACGCCGGTTATAATGGCGGAGCGGCTGGGAGAGCAGACCGTTCCGGTAGAGAACGCGTTGCTGAACCGGATGCCCTGTTTGGCCAGGGCGTCAATGTTAGGCGTTTTAGCCTGGCTGTTCCCGTAGCAGCCAATAAACTGCGGGGAAGTGTCTTCAATGACCAGCCATAGTATATTGGGCCTTTTGTTTTGTGCACTGACGGTATGGCTCCCCAGGAACAGCATCAGCAGGAAAATACCGGTTATGTTGATTCTATGCATATTTTGGCATTTAGAGATCTGGTTTCGTTTTGTGCGGGCGCTAGCCTATTGCCATCCTTCATTCTGCCCCTGCGCTTTCAGGGCCGGGTTATTGTCCATTTCGTTCTGGGGGTATGGCCAAAGGTAATCTTTCGGCGCCGTGAAGACCTTTACGCCTCCTATGGGCGGGATCACGTATTCCGCTATGCGCCAGCGGAGCAGGTCAAAGTAGCGCTGGTGCTCAAAGGCAAACTCCCAGCGGCGTTCGTTGCGGATGTACTGGCGCATCTGCTCCTGCGTAAGATCGTCCGGACAGGCCGCTACGCCCGCCCGCCGGCGTACTTCGTTCACGGCCGTGTACACATCGGTATTGGGCCCTGCGGCCTCGTTCTCGGCCTCCGCGTACATCAGCAGCACTTCCGCATAGCGGATCATGTAATAGTTTTGCGGCCCGCCGTTGTATTGTGTGGAGGTGAGCGTAAAGTATTTCCTGGGTGCAAACGGTATGTTGTTGGTAAATGCCCATATCTTTTTGCCGCCGGGCGTTACGTCTGCGTTGGTGAGAACAGACGCGCGCAGGCGGAGGTCGCGGCCTTCATACGGTTTGGCCGCGTTGTATGTGGGTGACGCCGGGCCGTACAAGGCGGAGGTCTGTATAGGCTTTCCATCCGCACATAAAAAAGAATTGACAAGGTTGGGCGTGGGCCGCCAGTTGGCCTGGGGCACCAGCGGCGTCAGCATGGTATCTACCCTGATGGAAAAGCTCTCGCCGTTGTCTATGCCGCCAGACACAAAGTTGATCTCGAACAGGCTTTCCGCGGAGAACTCCCCGTCTAGCGTAAAGAGCAGGTCAAACCTGGGAAAGAGGTTGTAGGCATACGGAGCGGTCATCAGCGGTTTGAGCATTCCCGCGGCTTTGCCCGGTTCGTTGTTGAACAGGTAGTATTTACCCAGCAGGGCCACCGCCGCACCGCGCCCGATCCTTCCTTTTTCCGCGCCGGGGATATTGACCGGCAGATGGGGGATGTTGTCTTCCAGGTCTTTTTCCATGGCGGCCACTATCACTGATCTTTGGGCGGCCGGGCCGCCTTCGTCAAATGCATTGAGCGGCTCCAGGTAAAACGGCACGTTGCCCCAAAGCATGGTCAGGTCGAGGTAGGCGTAGGCCCGCAGAAAAGAGGCTTCCGCAATGATGCGCGCGCGTGCCCCATCGCTGATGCCCTCCGCCGGCATGGCCTTTACGCGGGCTATCAGCAGGTTGGCGCGGTTGATCACGGTGTAATACACCGTCCATGCGTTCAACACGCGCCCGGTGGCGGGCGTATGGAAGCTGGACTCTATCTCCGCCCAGCTCGCGCCTGAAATGGTGATGGCATTATCTGTCAGGTTATCAAATTCCCGGTAAAACTTACCGGCAAACTGGTTATGCTGGAATGCGTCCAGCACCCCGTTCAACCCCATCAGTGCGTCTTTTTCATTCCTCCAGAAATTCTCTTCTGATAACTGGTTAGGGTTGGATATCTCTATATTCTTTCCGCATCCCCATCCTCCCAGCACGGCGGATAGCAGGAAGATGCTCACTAGTAGTCGGTTTATTTGTAACATCATGGTAGGATCAGTTTAAAGTGAAGCATTCAGGCCAAAGCTCAGTATTTTGGTTTGCGGGTACGCCGTATTGACCACCACGGTATTGTTCCGCTCGGGGTCCAGCTGTTTGATCAGTTTCGAGAACGTGAACAGGTTTTGCCCGGAAACATACAGCCGGAAGGTAGAGAGCTTTACTTTCTTCAATATTGACGCCGGCAGGGAGTAACCCAGCTCCAGGTTCTTCACCCGCAGGTAAGATGCGTCCTGTATCCAGAAAGAAGAAGTTGCCGCCGGCTCGGAAGAGTTCCTGATCATGGCGGGCCAGTTGCCGCCGGGGTTCACTACGGGATCATACCGGTTGTCCCACCATTCTTTCCAGTAGTTGGAATTGCCCGCGTTGCCAGGCCGGTTGCCGTTGTCATAGATGTACATATCTTTTCCCTGCACCCCTTGCAGGAGAAAGCTGAAGTCAATGCCTTTGTAGGAGAGGCTGCCGGTAACGCCGTAGGTGTAGGGCGTATTGGCAGATCCCAGTACGGTACGGTCTGCTTCGGAGATCATGCCATCTTTGTTTACGTCCCTGAACCGCATGGCGCCTATCTTGGGGCCGCTCAGGGAATATTTGGGATATGCCTGCAGGTCCGCGGAATCGCGGAACAGACCTTCATACACGTAACCGAAGAACGAATTGATGGGCTGTCCTTCGCGCAGAATGAACTTGCCGCTGATCGCTTCACGCGTGTTCAGGCTTTCCACCCGGTTCCTGACAAAACCCACATTGGCGCCGGCGTTGATGTTGACCTTCCCAACAGTGGTGCGGTAGGTTACGCCCAGCTCCCACCCCTTGTTGGATACGGCCGCCACGTTCTGCACGCTGGGGGTCACATTGCCAAAAGAAGGCGGTACAGGCAGGTTGTAGAGGATATTGCTGGTAAGCCTGTCAAATACGTCCGCATTCACGAACAGCCTGTTTTTCAGCAGGGCCATGTCTATGCCGATGTTGGTAGTGGTAGTGGACTCCCATTGCAGCATTTTGTTGCCAAAGGCGGTAATGGCCGCCCCGGCCTGTATCTGCCCGCCAATGGCATACATGTTGTCCAGGTTGAGGTATTGAGACGAAGCATAGTTCCCGATCCTGTCGTTCCCCACACGCCCCCAGCCGCCGCGCAGCTTCAGGAGGTCTATGCCCGCGTTGCACAGCCCCTCCAGGAAAGACTCCCGGGAAAGCACCCAGCCGGCGGAAAAGGAAGGAAAAAACCCGTACCGGTTCCCTTCAGAAAAACGGGAAGAACCGTCAATACGCAGGTTGGCCTCAAAGAGGTACTTCTGGTCAAACGCATAGTTGACGCGCCCGAAGAAAGACTGCAGCCGCCAGGCCTGTTTGCTGCCGGCAATATTGTAGTCGGTAACGGCCCTGTCCAGCACCTGCAGGTCATTGTCCGGCAGATCATATCCCCTGGCCAGGAAATACCTGGAATCATAGGCATTGTACTCATGCCCCAGCAGCAGGTTCAGGTCATGCACCTTGCGCAGCGTTTTTGCGTAATTCAGGGTTGTCTGCACCTGTAGCTGTGAAATAGCGTCCTGCCTGTTCTGGAGATTGGAGCGGTTGCTGAACAATACCGGCTGGTCATTGAACGCACTGTAGGAATAAGTGGGCATAAACGCTTCCCCGTACCGGTTATTGTTAGAGTAAACGATCATGGTCCTGGCTTTCAGCCCCGCAAGCGGCTTCAATTCAATATGCCCCTGCAGGTTGGTCTTGTTGTCATCCACATCGTTTCTTCCAATGGTGGTGAACAGCAGGGGGTTGTTCACCACCCGCGCGGGGTCATTGCCGCCGGGGTGCGCCGGGTGGTACACGCCCCACTTGCCGTTGGAGAAATATACCGGGGTAATAGGCAGCGCCATATTGGTGTGGTTCATGATGGCGGTGGGCGTTGTGCCCGGCTCGTGCTGCCGCTGCAGGTAGCCCCAGGTATTCAGCCCTACGCTGAGCACGGGGGAAATGTTCGCTTTTACATTTACACGGTAGGTATACCTTTTGGCGGAAGTACCGTGCATGATGCCCTGCTGGTCAAGATAACCCACGTTGGCCTGGAAAGAGGCCAGCTGGTTGCCGCCCGAAAGGGAGATGGAATGGTTGGTCATGGGCACCGTTCTGAAAACATGGTCAAACCATTGCACGTTGTTAAACGAGTCTGTCAATATGCCGTTCTTCACGTCTTCAATAACGCGGGGGGCATAGTTGGTAGCTCTTGTAGCAATATTGTTCAGGGTCATCCACTGCCACGATTCCACGAACCGGGGAAGATAGGTGGCCTTTTGCAGGCCGTAGTAAAAGTCGTACCCCACCCGCAGCTTTTTAACGCCGGGCTGTTTGGTAGTGACCAGTATTACGCCGTTGGCGCCCCTGGCGCCGTAGATGGCGGCGGAAGAAGCATCTTTCAACACGCTGATGGTCTCGATCTCCTGCGGTGTAAGGTTGCCCAGGTCACGCGTGGTGGCCATCACCCCGTCAATGATCACAAGGGGAGATGCATCGTTGAGCGTGCCCGTGCCCCGTACCAGCACTTCTCCTTCATCCGCTCCCGGCTGGCCGCCGGGCTGCACCACGGCAACACCGGGCAACCGGCCTGAGAGCATGTTCATGGTATTGGACTGAGGAACGTTTTTCAGTTCGTCAAAATCAAGACTGGCCACGGCGCCCGTTACATTGGCGCGTTTCTGCGCGCCATACCCCACCACCACCATTTCTTCCATGGCGCCTACACTGGCTTCCAGGGTTACCTGCAGGCTGTTGTTGCCCGGCGTAACGGGCAGCTCCAGGGGTTTGAACCCGATGCTGGAAAATACCAGCACCCCGCGCTCGGGCGCTTCAATAGTAAAGCGGCCTTCCTGGTCTGTGGCAGTACCTTTGCGGGTACCTTTCACCATCACGGTAACGCCGGGTACCGGTGCTCCGTTGCTGTCTACCACCCGCCCCTTTACAGGCGCCTGCGGTACGGGCGGCGGGGCCGGCGCTGTTTCACGTTCTTTTACGGTCACCGTTTTGTTGCGGATAATATAGGTGAGCGGCTGGTCTTTGAATACTTCCTGGAGAAATGCTTCCAGCGGCATACTTTGCGCCGTGATGGTGACCGGCTTTGCCTGTTTGATAACAGACTCCTTGTAGAAGAACACATAGCCTGTCTGTTTTTTCACCGCAAGGAATACTTCTTCAACAGGCACCTCCTTGCCTGAAAAACGGATTACCTGCGAAAAGCCGCGGGCGGCTGATTGTAGAAAGAAAAATAGCAGCAATAACAGCATCAGGTTAGCCCTGGAAATAACGCTGTTAGTACGGCGCCTGCGCGCATAGCCCTGCCACTGCAGAAAGTGGAATTTTTGCATAGTGTGCAATCATTTGGTGATAAGAATAAAGGCTCTAATGTATGCCTGGTTGAATGTACCGGTAGCCTGTAAGGCCCGTAAAAGCCTTCCCGGTACTGCATTCGTATCCTAACGTGGATGGTATAGTTATCAGAGAGTTATTTTCTATTGCGATACAATGAGCGTGCGGCCTTCCAGGCGGCATTTTACCCCCATATATTTTAAACTTTCCAGTACTTCTGACAGCTGCAGGCCGCGTTGCATGCCGCCCCTGAACTTCTCCGCGGTAACCGCGCCTTCATACTTCACATCTATGTCATACCAGCGTTCCAGCTCCTGCATCACTTCTTTTATGCCAACGCCGTTGAAGTTGAACAGCCCGTTTTTCCATGCCAGCACCTGCTCCGTGTCTACACCGCTGATGAGCTGTATTTTCCCCGGCGCGGTCAATGCCTGCTGGCCGGGTTTCAGCGTTTGCGACTGGCTGAAAGACCTGATCCTCACGGCGCCTTCCACCAGCGTGGTGCGGGTTATTCCGCCCCCGCCCTCATAGTTGCTGGCGTTGAACGCCGTGCCCAGCACCTGTATTTCCGTTTCAGGGTCAAGGATTACGCGGAAGGGCTGCTGCGGATTGCCGGCTATTTCAAAGTAAGCCTCGCCCTGCAGCTCCACTACACGGTCTCCGGTGGTAAAGGAGGTGGGGTAACGGATAGATGAGGCCGCGTTCAGCCATATCCGCGATCCGTCCGGCAGCACCAGCCGGAACTGTTTGCCCCGTGCGGTGGTCATGGCATTCCAGACCGCTTCGCCGCCTGCGCCTGCGGCATCATAAGCCAGCTGGCCACCGGCCAGCTTCACAACCGCCCCTGCCTGCGCGGCAATAGTGCCTTCTCCCAGGCTGTCCAGCACCACGGTGCTGCCGTCTGCCAGGGTCAGCACGGCCCCGTACGCACCGGGAGAAATGGCTGTAGTGTCCGGCACGGGTAGTACCGCCACAACGGGCTGCGTTCCCTTTTCCGTACCGAGCCACCGGTAACCGGCAACAGCCAGCAATACAGCGGCGGCCGCGGCCCATCCCCATGTTTTAAAGAGCGGCAGGCGCTTCGTGCGCGGGAGAAAGGGCTTGTCTACGCTGGTAATGGTCTTGTGCATGCCGTGCCATTCGCCGGGCACCGCTGCCGCGTCACTGCCCGTTTCCGCGGCCAGCTCCTGCAAGGCAGCTACTACCACTTCCTCCATACCGTCATCGGCCAAAACCTCCTTTAACGCCTGTTGCCCGGCGTCTCCGGTTGTTCCGTCCATATACCGGCGCAACAGTTCCTTTATCTGCTCTTTATTTTTCATGATGATATACAGGTATGTACCGCAACCAGCCATTCAGGACTAATGGCCGGCAAAACTTTTTTTTAAAGCCAGAGGAAGATGGCACAGGGCATCAGGTAGCCATGTGCCTTGAGGTGCTCCCTGATCTGTTTCAGGGCGCTCACCAGGGTATTTTTGACCGTATTGCTGGAGAGGTTCAGCTGGCTGGCTATTTCAGGAATGGAAAGCCCTTCTTCGCGGCTGAGCAAAAAGACCGTTTTCCGCTGGCCCGAGAGGTTCAGCACGGCCTGGTGTATCAATGTTTTCAGTTCGCGGAACGCGTAATGGTCATGGGTGGCCTCTTCTCCCGCCAGCCCGGGGCGGGGCGCCTCTTCCAGCACCTTGCGGCGGAGGAACTTGTAGCAGAGCCTGGCGGTGACCGTAAAGATCCAGCCGGCGGGGTTTTTCACATCTTCCAGCTTGTCCCGCCCCAGCCACAGCTGCATGAACGCCTCCTGCACAATTTCCCGCGCCACTTCTTCGTTACCGGTAAGCCGCAGGGCAAAAGGCGTAAGCCTTGGCAGGAAACCGCGAAAGAGCGTTTCAAACGCCTCCTCGTTTCCCAGCGCAATTAATTTAAACAGCGCCCCCTCGTCTACATGCAATTCTTCGTTGATCAAAACAAGTGTAATTTATGATTGGCCCCCGCAAAGCGGGCTACGTCAGTACAAAGGTGCCATCCGGCTGCCATACCATTATCCGCCAGGCAGCGGATAAATTTACTCCTAAGTAAGTGAACTTTTCCCTTAAAAAAAATAGATATTCCTTTTTTATTGATGGACATAATTATTACGGTGGCTTTTGCGGGCGCTCTACCTGAACAACCTGCTGATCACGTTCCCGATCTCCATAAAGTCCCGGTGATTGCTGACAGCCCTTTTTTCCACCATCCCCTCTTCTTCCGAAAAAGGAAATATCAGCAGGTAATTATGGTTAGGCAGGCGGAGGTTGAGGAAATCGGGCATCAACCGCATGTCAGGCGTATAGGACACCATGCCCCGCTTGGCCATCATGGCTATCAGCCCTTCGTCTTCAGCCAGTTCCCCGGCTATCTTCTCCACTTCCCGCCAATGGCCCATTGTCCGCATTTCCGCCTCTATGCCTGCTTTTGCAAGTATCCGGTTCAATATGCGGGTAGTGGCTTCGCTGCTATAAAAGATCATCTGCGCACCGGTGTTCCTGCCTATGTTCCACACCCGCAAAAGCGCGTGGAAAAAACCCGGCTCTTTCTCCGCATTCGGCGGGATTACCACGGTATACTTCCTGATGGTGGAAAGCGGCTGCCGTGCCCTGTATACCAGCACATTCACATGATCGTTCTGCAGGTACCCGTTGTACAGGTTGTAGGCAAACGAGGGAGCAAATCCCTTCTCTCCTTCCAAGGCAATGAGCAGGTCTGTGATCTTCTGCTCCTTGATCACGTTACCGATACCTGCTGTTACATCACTGTCGTACCGCGTCAGCGGGGTTACCTCCACGTCTGCCGCCGCGCCGGTGTCTACCGCATGATGCAGTATCTTTTCCGCGTTCTTCACGGAAGACTCGTTCTTCTCATCGTTGATCACATTGAGGGCAAAGAGCCGGCTGGCGCCTCCCTTGCCCCTGATCAGCAAGGCCAGGTTCACCATGCGCTCTATGGTCTCTTCGTGGTTCATGGCCATCAGGATGTGTTCCCGTTCCTGGGTGTTGCCGGACACGGTGTTCTCATTGTCTGCTTCCGCAATGCGTTGCCCGCTGGACATAGACACGAAAGACGAAATGGAACAGGAGATCAGGATCAGTAAAATGCTGCCGTTCAGCACATGCTCGTTCAGCAGCCTCACCGGCTCGCCCGCCGCGGTTTCGTACAGGATGATATTATAACCCACCATTACCGATGCCAGCGTAGCCGCGGCCGAGGCGGCGCTCATCCCGAAGATCAGGCGGCCTTCATCCCTGCTCAGGCGGAAGGTTTTTTTTGTGGCCATGGCCGCCAGGTACTTGCCGCCAATTGACGCCACCAGCATTACGGCTGCTACGCCCAGCGTTTCCCAGCCTTTGAAGAACACCTTGAAGTCTATCAGCATGCCCACGCTGATCAGGAAAAAGGGAATGAAAATGGCGTTGCCTACAAACTCTACGCGGTTCATGAGCGTGGAGGTGCGGGGAATGAGGCGGTTCAGGGCAAGGCCGGCAAAAAATGCGCCGATGATAGCTTCCACACCGGCTATTTCCGCCAGCAGCGCCGCCAGGTATATCATGACCAGCACAAAGATGTATTGCGATATTTTGTCTTGCACCTCCTTGAAGAACCACCTCCCCATTAGCGGGAACACCACCAGCACCACCACCACAAACACTACCATGGATATTGACAATTGCGCCCAGAAACCTGCTCCTACCTCACCTTGCGTCATGCCCACCACTACCGCCAGTACCAGTAGTGACAGTACGTCCGTGATCATGGTGCCGCCCAGCGTAATGTTAACGGAAAGGTTCTTGGAGATGCCCATTTTGCTGATGTAGGGATATACAATAAGCGTATGGGAAGAAAAAAGGCTGGCAAACAGCACGGAAGTAAGCACGTTGAACCCGAGTATATAATAGCCGCCCAGGTAGCCCAATACAAAAGGCACAGCAAAGGTGTAAACAGCAAACGTGATGCTCTTCCACTTGTTCTTCTTGAAATCGCCCATGTCTATTTCAAGGCCCGCCAGGAACATGATGTACAACAGGCCGGTGGTGCCGGTCACTACCACGCTGCTGTCACGCGAGAGCACGTTGAACCCGTTCGGCCCTATCAGCGCGCCGGCAATGATAAGGCCCAGCAGGTGCGGCACCTTGATCTTGTTGAGCAGCAACGGTGCGCAAAGGATTATGATCAGTTCAAGCAGGAATTTCAATAGCGGGTCCTCTATCGGGAGGCTCAGATGCCCTATACTCAGCAATGACATACACAATTAGTTTGATGCACGAACTAGTTCCACAGAAAATCTGGCGGCGCAGTTATTATCTATGCGGAGCAACTGGCTGCCTTTCATCAAACCAGGGCTGACCCGGCTTAGCTCTACGCTTATCTGCATGTTCTTGTGCGCGGCGGAATCTGACTGAAAAAGCAAACGGACGGTACTGCTGTCAAAAGACGCGGAAAAGACCCGCGTTACCATATTCCGGTCAAACACTTTCGTGAACAGGCCGGTAGAGTCACCGGTAAATTCCCAGGCAGTTGAACGCTGATCTCCCACTACATACTCCGTGCAGGTAGATTCCTTGCAAATGGTCTTGCTGCTCCACCTGCCCTGTATGTCTTCCGGCCAGGCCTGTTGCTCCGGGGCATCTGCAGCGGCCAGCAGGCTGTCTCTCATGCGGAGCAGCAACTGATAATCCGCTTCTTTCACGGCAAACTGCCGTTCTTTTTCCGCCAATACCTGTTCCCGCCAGGTCAGTTGCTGTTCCCGCCGGCCATCGGCACAAGACGCTGTCAAGCCAAGTAGCAAGATGCCTGTTATCTTTTGTTGCCAGCCCATACATCAAAACGTTTAGTATATCAATATACGAAAAACAGGGGAACAGGGTCTTTGCGGCCTTTCTCCACAATTTGTGAACCGTATTTCGGCAATTGGCGAAATATAGCCAGAAAATCTACACACGTTCTTTTTTATGCTATTGGCGCTCAACAGTTTGGCAAATGGCGCAGCACTTGCAACAACACATGCATCACGGTTACGATCATTCAACATTAAACACGATCACAATGGCACCATCTAAAAAAACATCAAGGCCGGAAGAAGATGCGCGCATCTTCACGCAAGTACGGGGTTTCCTGCAACAGCTGAATGCCGGCGGCAGCAAACCTATTGAGCAACTCAGCCCGGCAGACGCGCGGAACGTGCTATCCGGCGCCCAAAGCGCTGCAGCGGCAGATTATTCAGGCATCGAAGAATCGGAGAAAGTTATCCCCTGGGAGGGAGAAACGCTGAAGCTCCACATCACCAAACCGCTCCATGCGCAACCCGGCGCGCCGGTGTTCCTCTACATCCATGGCGGCGGCTGGGTGCTGGGAGATTACCCCACGCACCGCAGGCTGGTAAGGGACCTGGTGGTAGAAAGCGGCGCCGTAGCGGTGTTCCCGGATTATACTCCCTCTCCTGAAGCGCAATACCCGGTTGCTTTACACCAGCTACATGCCGCCGCCAAATGGGTAGCGGAACAGGGCGATGAAATAGGCGTGAACGGGCATAACCTGGCTGTTGTGGGCAATAGCGTAGGCGGCAACATGGCAGCCGCGCTGGCGTTACTGGCCAAAGAGAAAGGCGGCCCCGCCATCAGGCTGCAGGTACTGCTCTGGCCGGTTACAGACGCCAATTTCGAAACAGGTTCCTACCAGGAAATGGGCGAAGGCAGGTTCCTTACCAAAAATATGATGATATGGTTCTGGGACAATTACCTGCCAGACAAAAAGAAGCGTGGAGAAATATATGCCGCTCCCCTGCAGGCTTCCACAGACCAGTTAAAAGGCTTGCCCCCGGCGCTGGTGCAAACGGCGGAAAACGACGTGCTCCGCGATGAAGGCGAGGCATACGCCCGCAAGCTGGACGAAGCGGGCGTACCCGTTACCCTTACCCGCTACGCCGGTTTGATACATGACTACGGGCTGCTCAATGCCCTTGCCGGCGTGCCGGCCGTTAAAACCGCGCTGCTGCAGGCCGCGGCCGTGATAAAAAGATCGCTGGCCGCCGGGTAACCGCTTTACCCTGTTCTCACCTGATTTTTCTACACTTTTAAAAACATACAATATGTCTACAATTAAACAAGTGGTGGCCGCAACGGTACTGTCTGCTGCCGCAGTTGCCCCCGGCCCTGCCGGTGCGCAATCCCAGCCCATTCTCAAGGGCGTGAAAAACATTGTACTGGTCCATGGCGCGTTTGCCGACGGCTCCAGCTGGGCAAAGGTCATTCCCCTGCTGCAGGCCAAAGGGCTGAACGTTACCGCGGTGCAGAACCCGCTCGTCTCACTGGAAGAAGACGTAGCAGCTACCCAAAGGGCCATTGCGCTGATGGAAGGCCCTGTGCTGCTCGTGGGCCATTCTTACGGCGGCATGGTGATCTCGGAAGCAGGTAACGATCCCAAAGTGGCTGGCCTGGTGTATGTATGCGCCCTGATCCCCAACGATGGTCAATCTGTAGTGGACGTAACACAAGCTTTTCCACCGGCGCCCGGCAGCGCGGAGTTCAGGCAGGATGACGCCGGTTTCCTCCGCCTTTCTCCCAAAGGGATCAACGAACATTTTGCGCAAGACCTCTCCGCCGCCGAAAGGGGCGTACTGGTAGCTACGCAAACACCCTGGGCCGCAAAAGCCACCGTTGCCAAAATATCAACAGCAGCATGGAAGACCCGGCCGGCCTGGTGCATCATTGGCACGGAAGACCAGATGGTACCGCCAGACCTGGCCCGGGCGGAAGCCGCCATGATCAAGGCCAAAACCACCGAGCTGGCATCCAGCCACGTACCCATGGTCTCCATGCCGGAAAAGGTGGCGGCAATAATTGTTAATGCCGCACAGGAATTGTAACAGCCCCGTAACACGAAAGCGCAAAGATCCGGCCCGCCCGGGTCTTTGCGCTTTTTACTAAAAACAAAAGAAATGGTATAAATATTCCGTATTTTTTGTCCACTTACCGCCTTCTGATTGTTATTAAGTATGAGCATTGCATTTTAACCATTAACAATCTGTCCATTTAGCATGAAAAAAACGAAAACCGCAGTTACCTCCGAAATCTCCCCCGCCACTACACTTGTGACCGGTACCAGTGCCCGGCGGGCCAATGAACGCATCGCCTCACTGGAAACAGAGCGCCGCATCCTCCTGGAGCTGGGCAACGAGCTGACCAAGGTGCGGGAAAAAACAGACCTGATCACCATTTTCTCCCTGAAGATCAGGGAAATGTTCCCCTTTTCCCATGCTATTGTTACGCTCATCAACCCGGACGGGCAGAGCTACACTCCTTTCCTGCTGGACCCTGATTCATCGCCCATCCAGGGCCACGAGCTGTATGCCTCCCTGGTAGCCGGCCGCTTTCCGATGCAGGAGCCCTTTATTGAACGGGTAATGACCAGCGGAGAACCTACCCCCTTCCGGATGGAAGACGTGATGGACCTCCCCGGCAGCCCCGTATTCCTGAAGGTCAATTACGAGGCGGGCATCCGGGTCATCCTGATGACGCCGCTGAAAGACAAAGACCAGATCATCGGTTTCCTGCACACCTATACAACAGACCCCGCCGGATTTACGGACGAATTTACGGGCATCATCACCGGCATTGCGCCCCAGATATCCAGCGCTGTGGCCAATATCCAGAAAAATGAGGCCATGCGCCACGCAGACTCCGTCAACGAAGTGCTGCTGTCTCTCAGCAACGAAATGGTAAAGGTCAGGGACCGGCAGGACCTGCTGAAAGTCATCAGCTCCGCCCTGAAGGGGATCGTGCCCTTTTCCGCCAGCATGATCACAGTGATGGACGAGAAGGAGGAATACTACAAGGCTTACCTGATGGACGCGGAAGCCAAACTGAAAGAGCTGACAGACTCCGGGAACGTACTCGGCATGGCAACGCCTGCGGATGATGGCATTTACGACATTGCGTCACTCTATTACAAGCCGCTGGTTTTTGACATGCGGTCTTTTGACCTGGAGCATGCCCCTCTCTGGTTCAGGCTGCATTACGAGGCCGGCTCCCGTGAAATGATCGTGAAAATACTGGGCGGTAACGGCACGTCCAAGTACAGCCTGATGCTCTTCGCAGACCAGACCGGGATGTTCGGCACGGAGGCCGTCAACATCGTTAACCGCATTTCCAGCCAGCTGTTTACCGCCATCAGCAATATTTCCGCCAATGAGGAAATACTGAAACGGGAAATGGAAAAATCATTCCTGCTGGACTTCAGCAACGACATTGCCGCGGTAAGAAGCAAGGCAGACCTGTCTGACGCCGTCCGTAAAAGCCTCCGGAAGCTGGATTCGCTGAACGGCTACGTGATCCGCAAGATCAACGAAGACCGCGTTACGTCCACTACTTATATTTATGATGAAGATATTGCGGAAGAAGATGATGAGATGGTACGGGAAATGCTCACGGCCAGGCTGCCCCTGGAAGACGGGTTGCAGAACAGGGTGCTGGACAGCGAGATACCGCTCTTTTTCAATGTAAACTCGGAGATCAGGAAGGGCGGCACCGCGCGTTACCTGCAGCTCTGGAAAAAGATCGGGTTCACCACCGTGGTAGGCACCGCGCTGCGTACCGGCAATGTAACGCTGGGCGTGCTGTGGCTGGGGCTGGAAGAAATAAACATGCCGCTGTTGCAGGGCATTTGCGCCCAGATCTCCATAGCCATGTACAACATTATTGCCAACGAAGAAATACTGCGCCGGGAAAAAGAACAGTCCTTCCTCCTGGATTTCAGTCGTGACATTGCCGCTGTACGCACCAAAGATGAGCTGCAGCTGGCCATTTCAAGGGTATTGCAAAAGGTGCTGAACATCAAGCTGGCCATTATCCGCATTATTGAAGACGATGGCGTTACCCTCAGCCCTTACATGTATGACGAGAAAGAGTTCCAGAACGAAAACACTACGTTCAGGATGCTTGTTTCCAGGAACATTGATATATCAGATGAGCTGAACGCGCGGGTGCTGCGGAGCGAGGGGCCTTTGCTCTTTAACGTGGAAGAAGAGATGGCGCGGGGCAATGACAGCCCTATTGTGCGCTTCTGGCGAAGCGTAGGGATGGAGAACGCCTTCGGCGCGCCGCTGCGTGCGGGCAATGCCAATGTAGGCACGCTCTGGCTGCTGACCAATGAGCTTAACCTCACCATATTGCAGGGCATCTGCGCGCAGGTATCCATTGCCATCTCGAACATCCGCGCCAACGAAAAGATACTGGCCTACAAACAGAAGCTGGAGCATGAGAACGATTACCTGCGGGAGCAGATCAAGACCATTTACAATTTCTCCGAGATCGTAGGCAGCGGGCCGCAGATGCAGAAGGTGTACCGCCTCATCACACAGGTGGCCAACGCGGCCTCTACCGTGCTGATACTGGGCGAAACGGGCACCGGCAAGGAGCTGATAGCCCGCGCCGTACACAACGCCTCTCCCCGTAAAAGCAAGCTGATGGTAAAGGTGAACTGCGCCGCCCTGCCCACCCACCTCATTGAAAGCGAGCTGTTCGGCCACGAAAAAGGCGCTTTCACCGGCGCTATAGACCGGCGCATCGGGAAGTTCGAGCTGGCCAATCACAGCACCCTCTTCCTGGACGAGATCGGTGAAATGCCGCTGGAGCTGCAGGTGAAATTGCTGCGGGTATTGCAGGAAAGGGAGCTTGAAAGAGTGGGCGGGAAAAGCACCATCAAGGTAGACGTGCGTATTATTGCCGCCACCAACCGTAACCTGGAAGCGGAAGTACAGGCAGGCCGTTTCCGGTCAGACCTCTACTACCGGCTGAACGTATTCCCCATTCACCTGCCCCCGCTGCGGGAACGCCTGGAAGACATTGAGGCGCTCGCCAATTCCTTTATCGCCAAATTCAACAAGAACATCGGCAAAAAAGTGACCGGCATGTCCGCCAGGGTATTGAAACAGCTCAGAAGTTACGACTGGCCGGGCAATGTGCGGGAGCTGGAACACCAGATAGAGCGGGGCATTCTGCTCAGCGAAGGCGATACGCTCAGTGAAATTCAACTGCCCGGGCGCCAGCAGGAAAATAACGGAAATGCGCAGGCATCATCCGGAAGAACGCTGGAACAGATAGAACGCAGCCATATCATTGACATGCTGAAACGGTGCGGCGGAAAAATATCCGGCATCGGGGGAGCGGCGGAGATACTTGAGATACCGGGCACCACGCTGCATTCCAAAATGAGAAAGCTAAAGATCGTCAAGGCGGACTACATCTGAAATACGTTGAACTTGTGCCCGTCAGGGTCAGCAAATACAAAACCGTAATACCCTTCGCCAAACGCTTCGGGTTTGGAAACGATGGTCCCCCCGGCTTGCCGCACCTCCTTTTCCCAGTTGTCAACCACTTCCCGGCTGTCAGCGGAAATGGTAAATATAATTTCATTCCCGGCCTTGGTATCAACTATTGGCCCCTTCATAGCGGGCTCAAGCACATCCTTCAGAAAGAAATGGATGATAAAGTTCTCATCGCCAAAGAAGAAGCTGGTCAATTGGCCAGACGCTCCATTGTGCTTAAACCCGAGCTGTTGATAGAATGTAGTGGTCCGTTCTAAATCCAGGACACCGAAATTGGCCCAAATCTTTTTTGTTTTCATAAACCAGATTTAATGTGTTCCGGCATGCTTGCTGGCGTGCCTGTATCAGTCTCAAAGATAGCCCATCAGCTTGTCAGGCAAGGCGGCCATTTGCGAAATTCTGCGGGCCGTTTCCGTCATTCTCCCGGTACCCCATAAAAACCCCGCTGTATTTCGTGAAACCCACGGCAATTCTCTTTATAAGGTGAAAGAAAAACAGGCTGCCCCAATGCAACTAACTGATTTATAGCCCGGTAAAGCAATGGCACTTCACTTGCAAACTATTCTGCAAATTAATTCACCACTGCCTGCATGCAGGCAACCTTAAATGTTCTGATCATGAAAATCGTAGTAATTGGCGGAACCGGCCTGATCGGCTCCAAAACAGTTGAAAGACTTCGCCTGCTTGGGCACGAAGTAATAGCCGCCTCTCCCGCCACCGGCGTGAACACTATTACCGGCGAAGGTCTGTCCGCAGCGCTGGAGGGCGCCGGCGTAGTGATAGACGTGGCCAACTCTCCTTCTTTTGAAGACAAGGCCGTACTGGAGTTTTTCCAGACCTCCGGCCGCAACCTGCTGGCCGCGGAAGCGGAAGCAGGCGTTCAACACCACGTGGCCCTTTCCGTAGTGGGCACCTACCGGCTGCAGGAAAGCGGCTACTTCCGCGCAAAAGCGGCACAGGAAACGCTCATCAAACGCTCCGGCATTCCTTACACCATTGTTCACTCCACCCAGTTCTTCGAGTTCCTGGGCGGCATTGCGGCCTCAGCGGCCAAAGAAGAGGCCATTCACCTGTCACCGGCATTTATACAGCCCATTGCGTCTGACGATGTAGCGGATGCCGTGGCAGACGTTGCCTTGGGAGCGCCGGTGAACGGCACCGTAGAAATTGCCGGGCCGGAAAAAGTAAGCCTCGCCGCCCTGGTAGCCCGCTACCTTGGTGAGCTGAAAGATCCGCGTACAGTGGTGGCGGATAATTCTGCCCGGTACTTCGGCGCGCTGCTCAACAACCAGTCGCTCGTACCCGGCCCCAACCCGCGCATTGGCCACATCAATTTTGAGACCTGGTTTGCCAACCGCCCTGTGAAAGCGTAACAACTTTTTTTAGTATTCATTTATAAACAGCAACAACATGCAAGAATTTCTCTTAGTGATCCACAGGGACCTGACCAGCGCTAACCCAACGCCCTCGCCCGAACAGATGAAAGAAGCCCTTAAACCGTACCAGGACTGGGTAGCCGGCATTGCCGCGCAAGACAGGCTGGTAGCCCCGCCCAAGCGTTGGGACGTAGACGGCAGGGTTATCAGGTTTGAAAAGAACAAAGACCAGGTATACAACGGCCCTTATGCTGAAAGCAGGGAATCTATCGGCGGCCTCTTCCTGGTACGGGCAAAGGATTATGACGATGCGGTAGAAATAGCCAAAGGCTGCCCCATCATCCGCTACGGCGCCATTGTTGAAGTACGCATGGCGGTACCGGTAGCCTGATCACCGTACTGAACGGCAACAGCAAGGCCTTTGCGGTATACCGCAAAGGCCTTGCTGCTTTTGTCTGCTGATCACAACAGGCTCTTGATGTAAAATACAATTGGCATGGACGCGAACGCCAGCGGGATGATGACCGCAAAGAGCCATATGCCGATGAATTTGACCACGGGCGTATACCGCCGGCTGGCCAGCCCCGCGGTCTGGAAAGCGCTCTGGAAACCGTGGTACATGTGGTAGGCCACCGCCACCATGGCCACCAGGTACAGCAATACGTACCAGAGCAGGCTGAAGCTGTGCGCAACAATAGCATACAGGTCTTTTACCCGTACCACCTCAATGTGCTGCTCCTGGGTAACGGCGTACTCAAAATCCGGGGATGGCGGTACGTACACGGTGGATGTGAGCTGCCCCGTCAAAAGATCTTTCCGGTACTCCCGGTAGGTGCCTTCGGTAAATTTATACCGGCCCCAGAAGTTGGTCATGTGGATCACCAGGAACAGGAAAATGATGCTGCCCAGCAGCCCCATGTTCAGGGAAGCCCAACTGGCGCCACCTTTTGGCGCAATGGCATACTTCACCGGCCGGGCGCGCCGGTTGCTGATGGTGAGCGCCAGCGCATAGAAGGCATGAATCAGGATGGACACATACAACACATAGCCAATAATTTCAACCGGCAAAAAATGGGTCATAAAATGCGCGTAGATATTGAACGTATACCCTTCATCTCCGGCAAACAGCGTAAGGTTGCCGCCCAGGTGTACGATGAGGAAGAGGCAGAGGAACAGCCCCGTCATGGACATGATCAGCTTTCTGCCCAGCGATGAGCGGAAGAATTGTTTGAAACCTTGCATGGTGAATGCGTTTATGGGCCGTGCAGGCGCGGGCAACGGCCACGGTTATACAGTATCAACAAAAGAACGAACATCAATTGTTCAGGTGGCGCTTCAGCTGTTCCATATGCTTTATCATGAACGAAGTATTGGCCGGGGTATTGGCCTGCTTCAGCGCCGTTTCATAATGCCGCAGCGCCTTCCTGTCATCTACATGCGTATAAAGGTTGCCCAGCAGCAGGTAATAAAAATAATTGTCTGTCAGCCCCAGTTTCTCCGCTTCCCTGATAGCCTCCTGTTTGCTTCTTGCCTTGGCCAGGGCAAATGTGCGGTTCAGGGCGGCCATGGGAGAATATTCCAGTATCAGCAGCTGGTTGTACAGGCCCAGGATGTTCTCCCATTTTTCGCGGGAGTCTTCCTTATGAGTGTGCCAGTAGGCAATGGCCGCCTCCAGGTGGTAGCGGGTCAGTACTAGGGAGGCCGCGGAACGGTGGAGGTAATACTCGCCCCGGCCGATCAGTTCCCGGTCCCAGCGCGTCTCATCCTGGTCTTCGTACAGGAGCAGCTCTCCCGAATCATTCGTTCTTGCGTCAAAACGGGAAGAGTGAAAGCACATCAGCGCCAGCAAGGCGTTCACCGCTGGCTGGTCTGTTTGCGGTTGTTCCGCCAGCAGGTAGTTGAGCCGCATGGCTTCCACACACAGCTCTTTCCGCAACACCGTGTTGTGGGAAGTGGAATAATAGCCTTCGGAAAAAAGGAGGTACAACGTTTTCAGCACCGCCTCCAGCCGCTCGTTCATTTCCGGGAGCGTGGGCTGCCCGATCTTTATCCCCGCTTCTTTCAACTTCTCTTTGGCCCGGCTCAGGCGTTTGTAAATCACCGTTTTGCTGGTAAGGTAAGCATCCGCTATTTCCTGCGCCCCGAAACCGCAAAGCAGGTTCAGCGCAAGCCCCACCTGGGATTCTGCGGGAATGGAAGGATGGCATACGGCAAAGATCATGGCCAGCTGGCTGTCTTCTATGTTGCGGGCGGAAAGATCGATCTCGATCTCTTCTCCCTCCGGGGTATTGAGCCGGAGATCAACCAGCAGTTGCCGGTGAAAGAAATTGTCTCTCTTCAGCCAGTTCTTTGTTTTGTTCCGGGCCACCACGTACAGCCAGGCCGCCGGGTTTTCCGGTACGCCCCTGGCGCTCCAGGATTCTGTTGCGGCCAGAAAGGTGTCACTCACAATATCTTCCGCCAGTTCTATATGTTCCATGCCGAACAGGGAACAAAGTACCGACACCATTTTGCGGTACTCTGTTCTGAACAAATGCGGCAATAGTTCTTTTCCTTCCATACGGTCAAAGTTACACCACCGCCATCCGTACTTCCACTGTTCCGCCCAGCTCAAGGATGGGCGCGCCTTTGGCAATTTCAACGGCCTCATCGTAGCTGTTGGCCCTGATCACTATAAACCCGCCTATGGATTCCTTGATCTCCGCATACGGGCCGTCTGTTACGGTCTTATCATGCTTCAGCACTTTTCCCGTGGCTTCCCAGGGCTGGAGCGGCCTTGCCAGCAGTTCCCGCGCCTGGAGGCCGTCAAACCATTCCCGCCACCGGCTCAGATGCGCCTGCAATTGCTCCGGCGACGGTTGTATCTCCTTCGTTTTGTAATCTCTGCGGAATACCAGTAAGAAATCGTTCATATATCTTGGTTTTTTTGTGCCTGGGCAAAGTCTCAGCCAAACTGGCCTACCTGGTAGGTGCCTACGGCATCGGGCCGGGTGAACGCTATGTTGAAGCGGTTCCAGCTATTGATGGAAGCAACCACCAGCGTCAGGTCTACCAGTTCTTCATCTGTGAACTGTTCTTTTACCCGTATGTAAATATCATCCGGTATGTGACAGGCCGTTACCGCTTCCGCCCATGCCAGCGCCGCCCTTTCACGGGTGGTGAAAAACGCCGTTTCCCGCCACGCGCTCAGGGCGTACAGGCGCTGCTCCGTTTCCCCATGAGAACGGGCATCTTTTGAATGCATGTCAAGGCAATAGGCACAGCCGTTAATTTGTGATACCCGGAAAGATACCAGCTCCTGCAGGGGTACCTCTATCAATGATCTTTTGAGGTAAGCGCCAATGTGAAAGAGCGTTTTAATGGCGCCAGGCCCTTTTTCCTGAAAGTTAATTCTTTGTTCCATTTTAATCTGATTTGATTTGTTATATACTAATGACAACCGGTTTTCCTGTTTTAGACAAATTCCCGGATATTTTTTTCAGACAGCGATCTCGTTCTGCGGTTCCAGCGGTACCGGCAGCTCCGTTTCGCCCAGCATTTCCCGGAGGTCTATCTCAATGGCCCGGCAGATCTGGGAAATAGGCACATCGTTGGCGCTGCCTTCAAAAGGGTTTTCCGTGCTTTCCCCCACCTGCTCCAGTGACGTGTACATCCAGGATATGATCATGCTGAAAGGGATCAGCAGCCAGATCATGTGCCCGTGCATCCACCCGCTTACACTGCTGTTCAGCTTGTCAAACTCCTGCAACATGCCAAACGGCAGCAGCACGCAGAACATGCGCACAAAAATGGTATTGATAATGGAGTACTGCCGCGGGTAAGGCGCCTCCTTCAGGGCTTCGCACTGCCCCTGCTGGCCAAAGAAAACGTTGAGCGTACGCTGCATTTCGATGAACTGGGCGGTGGCTATGGCCTGGCTTTCATGTGCCGCCTTGATGGTGCGGCTTTGCAGGGCCAGCAACTGCGTTGCCTTGCTGCGGACGCCGGCTATAGCGGCCAGTTCCTGCTCAGGGATGTATTTCAGCATCTCCCCTTCAAAACCTGCCTGCCGTTCGGGAATGTTGTAATACCGCTGGTATTCCGCATTGGGCTGCGTATCCGTCACCTCCCACACCCGGCCTTCGCGCAACTGGTAGCGCAGGGCCGTCAGCCAGGCAAAGTGGCGGTACACCAGCTCGCGTACCAGGCCGGCATCCTGAAAGTACTCCCGGCACATTATGCCCCATGTTTTACTGCTGCTGTTGATACCCGTCCACACGGCGCCCCCGTCCCGGGTGCGGTTGTAGGTCTGCGTATTTTTGAACCCAACAATAAAAGCGGTGGCCGTGCCCAAAAGCGCCACCACCATCCACGGTACCGTCAGCCATTTAAACCCCAGCAACTGGTAGAGCACTACGGGTACCGTGCCCAGTATCACCAATGTGTACATTTTTTTCCGCGTCCAGAAAAGGAAGTCGGACAACCTGTATGATTTTCCTATATGCATGTGCCTGTTGATTGATCAATATGTCCATTTATCCATATCATTTTCATCCGGGTCATCAAGCCGGAGAGGATCATCCAGGAACTCAATGCCCTGGTAAACGTCTTTTTCATGCACTTCTTCCAGCGCGGTCTCAACGGTTGTTACAACCGGCGTTGTTGCAGGGCCCCCGAAAAGGGCGCGGAGGATCTGGGAAAGTACTGTCATGGCTTTGGGTTTTAAGTGGTGATAACAACATTATTGTTGCGCAGGAGTATTTGCAACCCATGTGCCATTGGATTAACAGGCTATAGATCAACTGATTAGGATCCCCCAGCATGGCGCGGGGTCACGATATATCGTCAGTACGCGGAGGTTACACGGTATATAGTGAAGTTTTGGCGGGCCATAACACTAAGATACAACGCCCCGTATTGCTGTTAACGTCCGTTGTACTACTTTTGGGTTAGCTGCATGCACCGGCGGAAACATATCTTTGGTTGCATACATTTACTATCTGTGAAAACCTATACCCGATCATTGTAACAAAAGAGAGAGACTATGCCTTCATTTACCGACACCGAACTGCAAAAGAAATTCTGCGAAGGATTTGCATTTTTTCCTTTTAAGTCACTTGAGCAGCATGACACGCTGATCTATAAATGCTATACCGGGAAAGACAACCTGAAAAAGTTGCTGGAATGGCATACCAGGGAACATGACTGTAGCCACTACATTGTCAAGATCACCAAAAAACTGAAGCATACCGACCTGCCCGCGGCCACGGAGCTGTTGAAAATTTTGCAGGAAGCCGGCAACTGGCGTACTGCGCAAACGGCCACCGCAAAACAGGTCTATGGATGCATTGTTAAACTGTACAACCTGCTGGCCGCCTATCATAAAAAGGCGCTGCAGCCATTTGCGGCAAAACTGGCGGATAAATGCGGCAGCGCAAACTTGGAAGGCCATGCCCAGATGCAGGAGACCATGCGCCAATTCATGCGCAATGCTGATACGCTCAACGGGGCGCTGAAAGAACAAATGGACAAAAAGAAGCGCTTTTCTCCCGGCACACTGAGTGACGAAGGCAGGGAATACCTGTCAAAGATCACCGCCACCATGGAGTCTTTCCGCCTGCTGCAGGAAAGGAACGTACAGCTGCTGGAGGGCTGGAAAAACCGGCAGAAGATACAGGACTATTACAGGGCAATGAATTGACGGCCTGGCTCCGCCCCATCACGCCCCCAGCTTCCCCATTACATGGCTCACTATCCGGTTGCACCGGCTCAGGTGGAAGCTGTACACATGGTCTTTCACATACCCGGCCAGGCTTTTCCGGAGCATCACCTTGGCCCGGTTCAAACGGACCTTTACGTTGCTCTCTTCAATATCCAGGGTTTCAGACGTGTCTTTGACAGACAGGTCTTCTATTTCCCGCAGAACAAACACCAGCCGGTACTTTTCCGGCAGTTGCGCAACTGCGTGTTCCAGCACGTTGCCCAGTTCTTTGTTCACCAGATCATTTGCCGGCGTATCCATATGCATAAAATTATCTGTTGGAGAAAGCGGGGCCACCATATGCCTGTTCTTTCTTTTCTGCTCGTAACACTGGTTCAGCATAATGCGGGTCAGCCAGGTGCTGAAGGCCGCGCGGTGCTCAAACCCTGCCAGGTGTTCATATGCCTTTATATAAGCGTTCTGCATGGCGTCTTCCGCATCGGTATCGCTGTTCAGCACAGACATGCCAATGCGGTACAGCCGCTGGTTATAACGGCGGATAATTGTTTCGAACATTCCCTTTTCTCCGGCCAGTACCCTTGCAACAAGTTCCTGGTCAGATACCTGGTCTGGTGTAGCTATCATATGCATTAGATGCGGGCAGCCATAAAAGGTTACAGCAGTTGCCAAAAAAAATCCCGGAAAGTTTTGTAACGTTTTCTTCCCCGCCACATCCAATATAGGTACCAAAATATGTATATCATGGCATCCATACAGCAATTACAGCAAACGTTGAAGCTCACTTTCGGCCTGGTGCCGGTCATTGCGGGGCTGGACAAATTTACGAACCTGCTGGCTAACTGGACGGACTATTTAAGCAGCTTTATGACGGGCATCGTTCCCCTTGCCCCGGAGGCATTTATGAAAGCAGTAGGCGTCATCGAGATCGTGGCGGGCATTCTGGTGCTGGTCCGGCCGTTGATAGGGGCCTATGTGGTAATGGCCTGGCTGATCTGTATTGCCCTGCAACTGGTAATGGGAGGCCATTATTTTGACGTGGCCGTACGGGACCTGGTGATGGCGGTGGGCGCATATACCCTGGCGCAGCTGACCAGGCTCCAGGCGGCCGGCAAGGCATAAAGAAGGCGGCATGGTTTAAAACTTGTAATACTCCTTCACCCTTGCCAGAAAATGGTCTTTCTTCCGGCGTGATACTTCCAGCTCCGCATTGTTGCTGAGTATCACGCTGCCTCCCTCTCCTTTTACGTACTCCTTGATGTGCAGCATGTTAACGAGGAAAGATTTATGGATGCGGCAAAACGACGTATCCTGCAGCAGCAGCTCAAAATCTATGATAGACCTGGAAGACACAAAGGGTTTGCCGGTGGTGAGGAAAAAAGTGGTGTAGGTATTGTCTGCCTCGCAATAGATAATATCCGCCAGGTGTACCAGCACAAACCCCTTGGAATGAGGAATGCAGATCTTCATCTCCTGCGGCCGCTGCAGTTTCTCAAGATTATAACGCAACGCCTCCATGGAAGTGGGCGCCGCCGCGCTTTGCAGCCGCTTCTCCACCCTGTTTACCGCGTTCACCAGCAGTTCTTCATCCACCGGCTTCAGCAGGTAGTCTATAGCGCTGAAGCGGAAGGCCTGCATCATGTACTCGCTGAAGGCAGTGATGAAGATGATCTCGAAAGGAACGTCTCCCAGCTCGCGCAGCAGGTCAAAGCCGCTCTTGCCGGGCATGGCAATGTCCAGGAAAAGCAGGTCTGGCCGGTGAATGGAGATCTGCCGGCGGGTAGACTCCACGTTGTAACATTCCGCCACTACCGTAACAGCAGGGCAATACAGTTCCAGCAGCCGCCGCAGGGTTTCCACGCTGCGTACCTCATCGTCTGTGATGATTGCTTTGATCATATGATTTTCCATGTAAGGGTTACAATTGTACCGCTTTCGCCGGTGCCCCGCTCGCTCTTGTCCATAAAGCGGATGATGCAGTCTGTATTATATTTCCTTTGCAGCAGCACAATGCGTTTCCTGATGTTGTCTATGCCGATGGAAAGGTGGCGCTGGGTGTGGCTGCGGTCTGCCGTGGCCCGGTTGATGCCAATGCCGTTGTCTTCTATTTCGCACACGAGGTAATCCCGTTTGCGGGAAAAGGAGATCCATAGCTGCTTTTTGTCTTCTACGGCCTGCAGCCCGTGCCAGATGGCGTTTTCAGCCAGCGGTTGTATCAGCATGGGGGCAATCATGATCTCCGTGGTGTTCAGCCCTTCGTCTACTTTCATATCATATTCAAAATTGGTGAACCGCAGCTGCTCCATCTTGAGGTAATTGTGCAGGTAGTCTATATTCTGCTGCAGGGTGATGAAGGTGCGGCGGCTATGGTCGAAGTTCTCGCGGATGAGGCGGGCAAAGCGGTTGAGGTAGCGGTATGCCTCCTCATTGCGGCGGTAGATGATCATGCCCAGGATGCTGTTGAGGCAGTTGAAAATGAAGTGCGGGTTCATCTGCGCATGCAGCGCTTTCATTTCCATTTCCGTGAGCTGCTGGTTGAGCAGGGCCAGCTCCAGCTTCTTCTGCTGCATGCGCTCCCGCCACCGCATGGCCGTATATCCCGCGCCGCCGGCCAGCATGGCGGCAAGCGCCAAAAACCACCAGGTATCCCAGAAAGGCGGGTCAATGATCACGGCCAGGCGCCGGAACTGCTCATCCCCATGCCTGCCTACGGCCCTGATCCACAGGTTATATGTGCCGGGTGAAAGACCGCTCATGTTAACGCTGCGCTGGTTGCGGAGCGGCACCCATGTTTTGGCGGTGTTGATGCGGTAGAAGAACTGGTTGTCTGCGTTATTGCCGTAGCTCACAATGGTGAAGCGCACGTCCACGTTGTTATGCTGATAGGGAAAACGCACGGTATCCCCGGGGTGGTAGATGGGCCCGCCGGGCGCCGTTACCTGTTCTATCAGGATGGGGCTGGTGTTGGGTGCGGCAGGCTCATCACCGGGGTAAAAGCGTACCAGGTGATTGGCCGTAAGCGCATAGCAGGCGCCGGTTTCTTCATCATAAAAAATGCTGCGGGAGCTGGGGCGCTCTTCCGGCAGGCCGTCTGCGGCGCCGTAGATGTTGAACTTGCGCGTGTCCAGGTCAATATTGCCCACCTGGTTGCCCGGGGTGGAGAACCATATCTTTCCCAGCACCTCCCGGTTGCTGATGCTGACAAGGGCGGTGGAAGAAAAACCTTCCGTCAGGCTGTGGCTGATAAAGCGGTCTTCTCGGATACGGTACTCCTGCAGGCCGTTCTCGAAGCTGTGCAGCCATAACGAGCCGCGGGCATCCGCGCAAATGGCCAGTATGTTGTCTTCCTCTTTATTGATGCCGTTGTAGCGGGTGATCACCGTATCATCAAACCGCCCGGTGCTGTAACGCCAGCGGGCAAGGCCATGGCCGGAGATCCACACATCGCCGTAGGCATCGCAGACGGCCTGCTTCACGCGGTCAAAGGGCAATGCCGGATCGGTGCTGCCGGTATAACAGGTGAAACTGCGGCGCTGTATGTTGTAGCGCGCCACCGCGCCGCCCCACATGGCCACCAGCCACGCTTCGCCGTTCTTCAGCGCGGGCCCGAGGTTGACGCGCAGCCCTTCCAGCTCCGGCGGTACGGCCACGCGGCCAAAACGGTAATGCCGCGTATCCAGCCACATCACGCCTTTGTTGGTGCCTATCCAGAGCGTGTCCGGATGGTAGCTCTGGATGGAAGGCAGCTGCATCCTGTCTTTGCCGCCGGGGTCCAGCCTGATGGTGCGGATAACAGACATGGTGGCGGTGTCTACCACGGTAATGGCGGCCTCGGGATCGCTGCCCGTGAGGTAAAGGCGGCCGCCCAGGCGCAGCATAGCGTAGAACTGGGAGTAGCCGTCTTGCGGCGCTGTATTGAGGTCCCAGGCGGTAAAGAGCGGCTGCTCTTTCCGCTCCCGCAGCAAACCGAGGGAGGTGCCTACCCATAACCGGTCTTCCCGGTCCGTGAACACGTAATTGCATTTGTATTCCGGCAGCTGTTTGGCCGCTTCAAACAGCACGCCGCCGGTTGGCCCGCCCAGCCGGAACACGCACAGGCCGGAGCGGGCCAGCGTAAGGGCAAAACGCCGGCCAGGCATGGGGAAGATGCGGCTTTCTGCCGTTAGTTCTTCCCGCGCAAAAGCGGGCAGCGCAGCGGTTATTTTCGTATGATCGTTGGCGTTATAGACGGTGATGCTGTCTTTTCCCTGATGAACGAACATGAAGCGGTCCGCATCCAGTTGGCAGCGTACCAGCCACGGGCGGCAGAATGCCCGCAGCCCCGGCGGCAGCGCCGTGAGGTAACGGATGAACCGGCGGGTGGAGGGGATGTAGAGCGAAATGCCTTCCTGCCGGGTAAACAGCAGCACGTTCCCGTCTCGCAGGTGGAACATGTTCTGCCCGTAGTTGGCCACGGAAGCGCCGCTTTCGCCCCCGGCGCGGAGCCGGTTGAAACGGAAGGCGAAACCCGTGTCTGCGTTCATCACGTAAAAACCCAATGAAGAGCTGAGGGCCATGGCGCCGTCTGGCAGCGGCAGCACGTCTACCAGCCGGTTCTGGCTGGTGTGGCTGCGCTCCGACGCAGGCAGCAGGTAGTTGCGGCCCTGCATGCCAACGGTGTTGAGCTGGTGAACGCCTTTTTGCGTAAGCACCAGCAAAAGACCGGCGGCAGTATGTTTCAGGTCTATGACATGATTGCCGGGAATGCTGCGCCCGCTGGTATCGTGAAAGAAGCTGACAAAGGTATTGCCGTCAAACCGGTTGAGCCCGTTCTCCGTGCCCAGCCAGATATACCCCAGCCCGTCCTGCGTAATGCAGGACACATTGTTGTCAGACAATCCCTGCCGGATGGTGTACCGCTCAAAGCTGGCGGCGGCCGGTTGTGCTATGGAAACCTCACCGTAAGGCAGAAGCAGGCAGATCAGGAGAATATGCCGGGCAGATATTTTCATGGGGTAAGCAAAAACAAGTACCTAAAGCTACAACAAATATCACATTCCACCGTAAAATAATCCGCCGAAACCCTTTACAAACGGCACTTGCCCGGTGTCAGCCAAAATCTGCCGTTCACTGTTTTCCATTGCGGTAAATAATGCAATGTAGCTACTTTCGTACGGCAAGGCGTACAAGATCATACGCCCATGCAGCTATTCAGGATAATAACAGATGCATTGCTGCCACCCCAAAAATTCCGCAGCGCCCATGCATGCAGCAAACCGGATCGGAAGCTCCAGACCGAACAGGCGTGGATGAACTGAACACTGAGTGTTAACACCCCAAAATAATTTTACTATGGACACACCTTTCCTGTTATTCCCCAATCTTGAGCGGGAAACAACCCGGGAGCCCATCCCCGGCAATCTCAACGGCCAGGCCGAAAGCCCCTTCCTGCACGTGGGGCGGCTCCATGGAAAGACCGCCGGCGGCGATCAGAAGGCCGAAAGTTTTGTTACCATCATGAACGAACTGCACGATGACGAGTTCAACGAACAGCTGGAAGACCTGCTGAATGAAGCGAAAGACTTCCAGGAACGTTACCTCTCCCGCGAGCAGTACATGAACAACGAGCATTACACCCGGCAGCTCACGCAAAACTACTACCAGCCGCTGGTACGCGAAGTAGACGCGTTCCTGGACGGCATGGCCCGTGAAGGGTATGAGGCGGACACCTCCGCCAAAACGCTGGACGAGGTGGAAGAATACCTCACCAGCTACGAATTTGATGCCACAGACCTCACGGCAGTGCAGGAACACTTTCTCGGCGGGCTGAAGAAGCTGGCCAAAAAGGCCGTTGGCGCCGTGGGCAAGATCAAAAAGGGCATCGTGAAAGTGGGAAAAATAGCCGCCAACCTGGCGCTGGGCCCCATCTTCAACCGCATCAAGGGCGTCATGAAAAAGTTCCTGATGGGCATGTTGCAGAAAGGCATGCACCTGATACCGGCGCAGTACCGCGGCATTGCCCAAACGCTGGCCGGTAAAATATTACCGCCCGCCCTGCGGCCCGTTATACCGGCGCCCGCGCCCACGGTGCCCAACACTGCCATGACCCCCCTGGCCACAGCAGATGCAGACACCATGCTGGACGCCGCCGAAGAGATACAAGACGGCATGAACGCCGCCACCGCGCAGTTCCTGATGGCTGACAGTGAAATGGAATGGAAAACCATGGAAGCGGAGCTGGACTACCTGCTGGCAGACCGTGGTGATACCGCTTACGAGCCCGCCGCCAACGCCCGGGAAACATTTGTGACCGAGCTGGGCGAACTGGAAGATGGAGAAAGCCCCGCTCCTGCCGTGGAGAACTTTGTGGCCGCCGTTACTACCGCGCTCCGGTTCGCCATGCCGCTGGTAGGCAGGGAAAGGCTGAAGGGATGGGCCGTATCGCTCATCAGCAAACTGATAGGCCCGCTGGTAGGTAAAGAGAACTCCCAGGCGCTCTCCCGCCTGCTGGTAGATAAAGGGTTTGCCATGCTGAACCTCGAGACCGGCGGCGCCACGGATGCCAACGGCGCCGTGGCCGAAGTGGTGGAGAACACCCTCCGCCAGATACCGGAATTTCCGCAGTACGTGCTGGAAGACCGGCAGCTCTTTGAACGTTATGTGGTGAACGCCTTTGAACAGTCTGCCGCCGCTTACCTCCCCGATCTGCTGCCGGAGCAGGCTTACCAGGCGCAACCGGCGCTGCGGGAGTCTAACGAGCATTCCGTGATGTGGAAGAACGAGCAGGAAGAACCTGACGGCAACAAGATATTGAGCGAAGTGATAGACACCGAGCTGACGCCCTACACGGCTTCCGAGATCCGCACCTTTGGCGGCATCCCGCTCAGCGTGTTCCTGCGGGACAAGCTGGGCATCAACATCACGTCTACCATTCCCGTACGGGTGCATCTCTTTGAGTCTGCGCCGCGGCGCAACCTGTACCAGATAGCGCAAAAGGCCAAAGGCGTGCGCGGCCTCGGCAGCGGCGCCCGCAGCGCGTGGATGCAGCTGCACCCGCTTACCTCCGTAGCCGCCGGCCTGCTCATGCGCGAGCCGGGGCTGGGCTGCAAAAAGAAACAGTGCCTGCAGCAGCGCAAAAGCGGCCGCGGCCACCGCTACTATTATCTTGAAATAGACGGCGCCAGGCCGCAATACTTCCAGCCGCTGGCCGGGCAGCAGGTGCTGCGCCGCCATACGCAGCTGCGCGCATTGCTCAACTTCCCGGCCAGCGAGGCCGCGCTGACCTTGTTCCTCAGCGAGCACGACGCGCAGGCCATTGCCGCCTGCCTCAGGAAAAAGAACCAGCCGGAAGCCGCGCACATCATGCTCATGATGGCGCTGCGCAACGGGTTGAAACACCTTTTCTCTTACGGCCAGTCAGACTACCTGCGCATTGTTCACCCCCAGGTAATGCCCGGCAGCCGCTCCGGCTCGGCGGCAGACAAAGTGCCGCCGGTGATACTGCGGGCTTTCAGCGATGCGCTGACAGACTGGGCGGGCAAAAGCCTCATCACCTTTCTGCGCGGGCAGGGGGAACAGTTCATCAGCGCCGCGGAAGACCATGCAGACGGCGTCAGCCTCCGCATTGCGTTCATTCAGCCGCCGGATATGGAGGTGTTGAAAAATGCCTTTGCCGGCAACCTCTCCGGCCTCCGCGAACAACTGTTTTCCAACCAGCCCTCCCAAACCGTGATACATGCAAGCGCAGGTTACCAGCATTAGCACGCCCCGTTACCGCCCTTCGCTGATACAGGCCAACCACTGGCTGGAAGCGGCGCGCCGGTTGCTCAACCTGGACGCGCTGGCGGGCCCCTCCTCCTGGAAAGGGCTGGAGCTGTACGTGCAGCCCGGCCTCCGGCGGGAGCTGCAGGCCACCGTGGAAAAGCTTGTAAAGAAAGGGGACACCATGCTGGCCAATGTACAGGACACCACGCTTCCCTACCAGCGCCGCGTAGCGGCCGTAGAACAGTTCAAACGCGCCTATTGCCAGGTGGAGCACCTGCTGGATTTTTATGCGGACGCGCTGGTAACCCGCACTACGCCGGAAACCACCGCCATGCTCAAGGCCTGCGACTATATGGCCGGCCACAGCATGCGCGCGCTGCTGAAGCCACTGGGCATCCCCACGCCAGCAGTGATCACTTATCTTGACAGCGGCATCGGCGCCTCCATCTTCAAGGCCGGCATGCCCCTGTGGGATAACCTGGAAAGCCCCGTGGCGGCCATCAAGGTAACGCGGCATAACCTGCTGCGGCCTACCGCCCTCATTCATGAAGCGGGCCACCAGGTAGCCCACCTCACCGGCTGGAACGCTGAACTGGCCGCCGCCCTGCGCCTCGGCCTCAAAAAATACGGCCAGCCCTTCGCCAATAGCTGGGCGGCCTGGGCCTCTGAAATAGCGGCAGACATTTTCGCCTTTGTACACGCCGGCTTTGCTTCCGTAGCGGCCCTGCACGATGTGGTAGACGGCGCCTCCAGGGAGGTGTTCCGCTACGCCCCCGGAGACCCGCACCCCATCAGCTTCCTCCGCGTGCTCATTGGCACGGAATGCTGCCGCCAGTGTTACGGCCCCGGCGTGTGGGACCAGATGGAACGGCAATGGCTGAAAAAACACCCGCTCACCGCGGCCCGGCGCCCCACGGCGCAGCTCGTTGGCGCATCGCTGCCGCGGCTGCCGGAAATTGTGCGGCTGCTGCTGCACTACCCCTTCCGCGGCTTCCGCAGTAAAAGCATTACCCAATGCATAGATGCCGCCGCCGCGCACCCGGAAGCGCTGGAGCGTTTGGCCGGCGCCAGCGGCAACGCGTTCTATACGTCCGCTCCCCTGCTGCTGCGGGAGCCCATGGCCAGGCTGGCCTGGAACGGTTACCAGGTTGTTGCCACGCCCGGCAAGGCGCCGTTCTACCTTCAGCAGCAACAGGCCTGGATGCTGCTGCTGGGAAACTCGATTCAATAACCCCTCTCAAATAAAAGATCATGTCAAAAGAAAAAACAACTCCTGAAGTGCCGGTGCTCACAGATCCTAAAGCTACCGCCCTTGCAACGCTTGCCGCAGACCCGCTCCCGCCCGCCGTACTCCTGTTCGGCCGTTATGTCAGGCTCCTGAAAGGAGATCCGGAGAAGATCTGGAATTATTTCAACCTGGAACTGGTGCGCTGCCAGCCCGGCGTTATTCTTTAACCCCATAAAACACAAGATCATGTTCAGAAGAATTGCTTATACTACTGACAACAGCTTTACCAACGCGCTCATCAGCGACCCCTCCCAGGCCATTATAGACCGGGCGGACAGGCTTTTCAACCTGCACCCCTCGGAACTGTACGCCCTGCTGGAATCAGCCTGGTCTTTCCGCGTGCGCGGCAACTTTCCCTCCGGCCACCCGGAGAACAAAACCGCCTTACGCGGCCTGCCAGACAGCATCACGGCGCTGTTTGACACCTCCTGGTTCAACAACAGCACGTTTGTTACGCAGGTGAACGGCGGTGACTGTACCGGCCATTCCCTCTGGGACCACCTGATCTATGCCTACGTGATAGAGTCTACCCAGGTGTACAAGGTATTCCGCAAGCTGGTGGAAAACTATGCCAAGGGGGATTTCGAGATCAACCTCACGCCGGAAGTGCTGCAATGGCTGCACAATACGGAAACGCTCTGGTTCGCGGACCCGCCGGTGCTCTCCTCTTTCAACATGGTCAGCCACCTGCGGTCAGACATGTACCTCACCCGCTGCGGCCTCTATTACCGCTTCTTCGGCTTCCCCCTGCCTGGAGATGAGCAGCTGCCGTACTACAAGGCCAAATCGTCTCACCTCAACTACCGCCGTTCTTTTGAACGTTTTGCGGAAGAAGTTTGGATCGGCGTGGAAAACGAGGTGAACACCACCGGCAGAAGGCCGATAGACGATGCGGCCATTGCCTTCAGCGCGTATGAGATGCAGAAGAACTTCCTCTCTCAGCGCAATAACGGGGACATCACCAAGCAGGAATTTTTCTTTGTGTCCATGATGGCATGGTTCCACCTTTCGCTGGAATACAACAGCCCCATTGTGAGGGCCTTTGGTATCAACGAGCAAAGCCCTGCCCAGCGCCTGTTCGCACTGGCCAACATTGTAGGCGTGCCTGCCAATGGCCTCAGCGAGAACCTGTTCCGCCTGGCGGATAACATGAGCATCCTGCTGACCATGATAGAAAGCGGCATCTTCAATGACGAGGCCAATGTACCGCAGTTGTACAGCAACACCTCGCCTATTTCCGCCGTGATGAAACAGATCATCTTCAACTACTCCCATGTGTCCGGCAACAACCTGAAGGCAAGGGCCGTGAAGACCTACGAAAGCATGCCGCTGCCGAAAGGGAACGGTATTGCCGCCGGCAACGGACAGCCCGCGCTGCTTTCCTGACACCTCATTGCATCATCGAACAAAAACATTGTTTATGGATAACCACAGGCCGGAAGAGTCTATCCTTCACCAGGAAGATTTTTCCCCGTACAACCGGTTCCGCCGGCGCCAGCACCGCAGGGTATGGCTCCGGCGGGAAGACGGCAGCGAAATGGAGCTGGATTCCCCCTTCCTGTTCCCCGAGCTGGCAACAGCCGCAGAAACCGTTATGGAACCGGAAGCGCCCTCTTCTTCCGCCACAGCCGCCCTGCCAGCCATACCAGACGGTGTGGTAAGGCAGTGGGGCACGCGCGAGCAGATGGCCGCGCAGATCGAAAAGCTCACGTACGCGGCCCTGCCCAAACTGGGCAACAAAGCCGTGTCTGCCATGAGCAAAACAGAGAAAAGCGCTTTCTCCTCCATGTGGGAACGCCTCCGCAAAAAGCTGCTCGACACCCGCAGAACGCTCATCACCGGCGGCTTCATTCCCCCGCTGAGCGGCAAGGAAGAAGTGCCCTTCGGTTTTGTGAAAGCCACCTACCGCCCCAAAAACGGTACTGCCTACACCGGTACCGGCAGCAGCTCCAAACTGCTGCAGAGCGAACGGGCAGACAAGGTGATTGCCCGCCTGCATGCCAGTCGCCGCTTTCCGCTTACGCAAGACCAGCTGGACATCATCCAGCGCATGGCCAACGTGGAATCAGGCGGGCGCATACAGGTGCTCAATGCGTATGACGGCGGCCTGGTGAGCTTCGGTTTCCTGCAGCTCACCCTGCATGTAGGCAAACTGCAGGCCCTCATCCAGATGGCGCCCGATGCGTTCAAAAAGTACGGCATTGCGCTGGACCCTTCCGTCAAATACACTTTCGGTTCCACGGAAAAGCACCCCGCCATTGCCGGCGTCAGCAACGCCAACCGTTCGCAGCTGCGGTGGAACGGCTGGGCGGAAAGGTTCTACTACGCGGGTTTTGACCCTGACATCATTGAAGCGCAGGTGCAGTACGCCATCAAGTACCTGGGTACGCAGCTGGCTGCCCTGAAACGCCGGTTGAAATTGAAATACCCCAACACCTACACTACCATCTACAACACGTTCTATAACAACTACTACCAGCAGAACGCCTACATCCGCGGCCTTTTCCAGGAGAGCTTCAACAACAACCCGGCCCGCTCTGTGAACGCTGTGGCAGCGTCTGTCACAAAGTTTGCGGGCAGCCACCCCACCCCTGCCGCATGGCTGGAAAAATACAAAAGCACCCTGGTGAGCAAAGGCTGGGAACGGCTGGTGAACGAAACGGCCAAAGGCGCCTCCGTTCAGCTCAGCAACCCGCAGCCTGTGCAGGAGCTGGAGTATGAAGACCTGGCAGATGAAGCGGATGAGCTGGAAGTTTGGGATGAAACGTACGAAATGGAAGAGGACAATGAAAACTTTGAAGATGGTTTTGCCGGGGAAATGGATGATGAAGAAGAGCATGAAGAAAATGAATATGAGCCGGAACCGGAGCTGGAAACAGACCCGGAAGCAGAAAGTGATGATGACGGTGAACTGTACGATGAAGGAGAGGAAGAGCTGGAAGATGCTTACGCGGATGAATTTGAAACCGGGGAAGAAGAAGCGGAATACCTGACATCAGACATCCCGGAAGATCAGGAAACGGGCGATCTGCTTGCTGAATCGGAAGAATACGAAGAAGAAGAGGATGGCGAATTAACAGACGATGAATTGGAGGACGATGAGTATCTTCTCCCCGGGCCGGCATATGAATACGAAACGGCTTCCTCCGCCAAAGGCACTACCGCGTACCTGGACGTAAGCGCGGTCAGGGGGCACAAACGGAAAACCGGGGCCTTTGTGCCGGATACGTTCAAACCCTCCTCCGCCGTCAACATATTAGTATATCTGCACGGGCTCTACAAACGGGGAGATGAGGCCAACGGCATTGCCGCGTACTGGAAACAATACGCCAACATCCCCGAACTGTTCTACAGCAGCGGCAAAAATGCCATACTGCTGGCTCCCACGCTGGGCAGCAACCCGCAGAGCAGCCTCGTCATGTTCAACAGGGCCGGCTTCTTTGACAAGTTCATAGAGGCCTGCCTCACCGCGCTCAAGGCCAAAAACCTGCTGCCGCAGGAAGCGGAGCCGGGCAGCATCATTATTGCCGGGCACTCCGCGGGCGGCAAGCCGATGAGCGGCATCCTGCACGCCAAAAACAAACTGCTGGCCAATATCGGGGAATGCTGGGGGTTTGATTGCCTGTACGGGTATTACTTTGACGGCTGGCTGCAGCAAGACCGGCAGAAGCACCTGCTGTATCACTACTGGGCGCATAACGCGGCCGGCGCCAAGAGCCGCCCCGCCATTAACGGGGATGCTTTGCAGAAGCGGCACCCCAACATGCGGAATATTGCGCCTAAAGCGCGCACCAACCACCAGAGCATTATTGCCTACGCGTGGAAGAACGAGATCAACCAGCGCCCCTGGTTTGACGGCGCTCCCGCACAACACCAGGAATATGAAGCGCCCGCGGCGCTCAAGCTCGTGAAGCTGCCGCTGTATACATCGCCCATCACTATTGTGAAGGCCAATAAAAAATCGAAGCTGGCGGAATTACGGGAAGCCCCGTCTGTTTACCTTAAGGCCATTGTAAAGGCCGCGGGCGAAGACCCGGACAAATGGTTCTCCAGCTTTACGCAGGTCACCTTCCTGGGCAGAAAGCTGAAGCCCGGCCAATACGTACATGTTTCACTGGCCCGGCTGCTGCAAAAAACAGAGGCAAAGTTCATGGAGCAATACCCCGGTAAAAGCGCCACCGCTATTGGTGATGCGCTGGGCCTTACGCAGGAAGGCATGGCCGCCTCCAGGGGCACCTCCGCCACGGCCACATACTCCTATCACATGTTCGGCCTGGCGCTGGACATTAACTACAACGGCAACCCATACATCCAGCCGGGCGCCCATGCGGCTTTCAACCAGTTCATGAAAAAAGTGGGACTGCTCAACAGCGGTACCGCCATTCCCGTGATCAGCTGGGATGCATGGGCCAGCAATTCCCTCAAGCCGGATGATTACATGCGCCTGTACGACCAGTTTGCCGTGCTGGACAAACACCTGGAGCGGTATTTCAGCTACCTGGAAAACCCCGCCGCGCTGCAGGCCCGCCTGGATGCCACACAAAACGGCTACTGGTACGGCAAAACGCTGGCGCAGGCAACCGCCGTTATCAAAAAAGACCTGAAAGACCTCACCAATGCCTGGAAAGGCAGCCGTAAAAACCCCGAGGCCATTTTCCGCAAAGGCGGTTTCCTGGCGCTCTCGCGCGCATTTGTGGAAGGCATGGTCAAAGCCGGCTTTGACTGGGGAGGCCGTTATGGCGATATGATGCACTTTGATATGCGCACCACCGGTGTGGGCGCAAAAATAGAAACGGCCAAGAACGCTTACATCAGTAAAAAACGAAAAGAGGCCGCGGCCAAATATCTTGCTTTAGTGTAATGCTGCTTGAGGTAACCCCAAGAAGAAGCATTCCGGATTCTTCCGGGATGCTCTTTTTATTTTGCGGAACGGGATAACAAAAAGGCCGCCCTCGCGGGCGGCCTTGCCTTCATTCAACACTGGTAACCGGTTACCGTGACGCGGCCTTGCCGTCCGCTTCACGGACCGCTTTGAACAATGCCTTGAAAGTATCCGCATTATCTTTTGCCAGGGCGCGGTACTGGCCTTTGCCGTGGTACGCGTCTATAAACTCCCGGGAGTTGATCCACATGGTTTCCAGCACGCCCTGCATGCGGCTGGCCACCGGCAATGCAAAGTCTGCGCGGGTACCGTCTTTGCGGGCGGCCAGTACCTGGTCCAGCTGCGCCAGCGCCACATCTGTTCTGGAGCAGGCGCTGGCCAGCACGTTGAACCCTTTCAATGCAAAGTACGCAGGCGTGGGCGGCGCGCTTTCGTACTTCCAGTCTGTGATCACAATATCTTTCGGAATGCGGTCTATGGCCCGGTGCGTGTCATTCATACTGGCCTGCCAGGCCAGCAGGTTGGTGGTTTTGCCGTCTATCAGCCGGTCGCTCCACATCCACATTTCCACGCCTTTCTGTTTGAGGTGGGCGTGTAGCGCGTTCACGTACTCCGCAAATATTTCCGAACGGTCTGCCCCGCCGCAGCGCGGGCATTTGTCGTAACCAATGATCCATACTTCGTCCAGCCCCACGTGCAGCGCATCTGCCTCGCATACTTCCACCAGCTCGTCCATCAGCGGGAACAATATTTTCAACAAGTCGGGATGCCGGGGGCAAAGGCTTTTGCTGTAGAAATCGAACATGCCGCCGTTTTTCCAGGGCACGGGCGGGTTATAGTCCGGAGACTCGTCCAGCTGCGGGTATTGTTTCAGCAGCGGGCCCATTTCCGTTTGTTCAGACTGGTGGGCCATGAGGTTCATGGTGGGAATAAGGCGGATGCCCGCATCGCGGCAGGCTTTCACGATCTGCTTGATGTCGCTTTCAGACAAGGCGTTCTTTTCCGCCAGCTCCGGGTGGCTTTTGAACTGGTACATGTATTCAATGCGCACAGCCAGCGTGTTCACGCCTTCTTTGGGCAATACGTTGCGCACAAAATCGCAGAACATGGGTACGTCTTGCCGGGCGGGCACGCTCATCAGCAGGCCTCTCACGGGCAGCTTGTTCCATTTGAACACAGGCGCCTGCGCAAGTACGCCGGCTGCGGCCAGCAGGGGCAGCAGGCATAATAAGGTCCGTTTCATCATTATTCAGCTATCACTTTTCTGATACAATTGTTTTTCCTGTCTACTATGTACACTGTGCCATCCGGCCCTACGGTTACGCCGGTGGGGGCGTTGAACAGGGCGGCGGAACCGGTGCCGTCCGCATACCCCGCGGCAGCGCCGCCGGTGTAGGTGCTCACCATCCAGTCCGCGGCAGACACAAAGCGCACGCAGTGGTTGGTGTTGGTGGAAGCGCCGTCCCAGGTGCCGTTGCCGGCAATGTAGAGGTTGTTGCCGTTGTCTATGGCAATACCCCAGGGCAGGTCAAACCTGGCGGCATCGGCGGCGCCGTTCACCAGCCCCGTTTGCCCGCGCTGGCCAATGGTGATGCCCGGCTCCCAGGTAGTGTGTTTGAACTGGCGGATAACGGACGCGCCGTTCTCCACCACAAACAGGTTGCCTTCACTGTCTACCGCTACATCCGATGGGTATTCCAGCCCGGTGATGATCTCTTCCGCGCTGCCGTCCGGCTTTACCTGGAACACGCTGCCGGGGCTCTTGGCGTTGGTGTAGTACAACATGCCGTTCCGCTTGTCCATACCGATGCCCCATGCCTCAAACCAGTTTATCAGCGTGGTGGTGCCGTCTGGCGTGATCTTGCGGATGGTCCATGCGGCGGGGTCAGACACATATACGTTGCCCGCGCCGTCCGCCACCACGTCCAGCGGCAGAAAAAATTCCGCTTCGGCGCCTTTGCCTTCCTTGTAACCGTAGTTGCCGTTGCCCGCCAGCGTGGTTACCGTACCGTCTGGCGCAATTTTGCGCACGCGGCGGTTCTCCCCTTCCGCCACATACAGGTTGCCGGCCTCATCAATGTCCAGGCCGCAGCGCGCGCCGATGTTGAATACGGCATCTTTGCCCTGACCGTCCGCATAACCGGCCTGGCCGTTGCCCGCCAGCGTGGTCACTACGTAGGAGGGCGTGTATACAAATTCTTCCGGGCTGGCGGCTTTATTGCCGTTGATGCTCACTTCTATTTTTCCCGTGCCTGCTTTTACCGGCACAACAATGAGAATGCGGTCTTCTACCACGCCTTCTACATATGCCTGCACACCGTTCACGGTCACAGATACGCCGGTGGTATCTGTGCTGAAGTTGGCGCCGTAGATGAGCACTTCCGTGCCCGCGCCGCCGGTAGCCGGGGTAAATTTCTCTATCACCACGGGGGCGGCGGGGTTATGCCGGAATCCCTTCTCTTTGCTGCAGCCCGCCGCGGTCACTACCGTGAGCGCAACCAGCAGGATGTTGATATATGGCTTCATGCTGTTTTTGTTTTGAAAAAAGAAATTAGTTCCAGCCCTGCGTTTGTTTGAATGCCGGGTTGCGCCCGCTCACCTTGTCTATTTCGGATTGCGGCACGGGCAGCCAGTAATCCCGGTTCGGATTGAATACGCGGTGCTCCAGCACGGGATAAGCGTACTGCACGTTGCCCGAACCTGTAACGGTTACACCGTGTACGTCCCTGTTCTCCGTGACCTCCGCTATCTTCCAGCGGCGCACGTCCCAGAAGCGGTGATCTTCCAGGGCCAGCTCTATGCGGCGTTCACTGCGTATCGTGGCGCGGGTGGCCTCTTTTGTGCCGCCTGCAAAGGCCGGCATGTCCGCACGGCCGCGTACGGCGTTGATGGCATTGTAAACGTCCGCGCCGGGGCCGCCTGCTTCATTCTCCGCTTCCGCGTAGTTGAGGAGCAGCTCCGCCGTGCGCATCAGCACCCACTTGCGGTCACTGGCGCCGGTGCCGGCAAAGAGGTTCACAGATTCCAGCTGGTATTTGCGGGGCCAGTAGTTGGTGCTGATCTGGCCGGAGCGCGGCGCATCGGCGCCGTTGGGGTCCAGCGCGCGGCCTTTCCAGATGGCGCCGGGGTACAGGATGGTGGCGTAAAACCGCGGGTCGCGCCCATCATACGGGCGCTGCGGGTTGAAGCCGGAAGCGGGGTCTGTGACGGGCAGGCCGGTAGCTTTCATTTCATAATCGTCTACCAGCTCCTGCAAGGGGTTCACGTTACCGTAGCCGTTGGCGCCGCGCGGGTTCATTTCCCGGTCTATGCCGCCATCCCCGAAAGCGCCGGGCGCGGGGCGGCTCCAGATCACTTCACGGTTGAAGTACTGGGTGAAGATCTCTCCGTAATTGGCGTGCAATGCGTACCCGTTGGTGAGGGCCGTGTCCAGCGCCGCACGGCACGCATCCGCGGCTGCGCGCCAGCGGGTCTGGTCATTGGCGGGATTGAAGAGGGGGCTGGCGTTGTAGAGTAGCACCCGGCCTTTAAGCCCCAGCACTATTGCCTTTGACGCGCGGCCCCAGTTGTTGGGGCGGGCGTTGTAATGAGCGGGCAACAGGTCTTTTGCTTCGTCCAGGTCACGCACAATGGCGGCCATCACCTCGGGTATGCTGTTCCGTTTATAATAAATGGCGTCCGGCTCGTCAAAGGGATTGAGCACATCTTCCAGCAACGGCACTTCTCCCCAGCGTATCACCAGGTTAAAATAATAATACGCGCGGAGCAGCAGCACTTCACCGCGCAGCCTTGCGCGGCGCTCCGGGTAATTCGGGTCTTGCGGCACCTTCTCATAATTGGCCAGGAAGATGTTGCAGGAGCGCACCTTGCCGTAAAACTCGTTCCATTGGGACTGCATGGGAAAGTTGGCCGGGCTCATGGAACCGGTGTTGAAATTGCCCGCGTCAGGATAGGAGGCGGAGTTGTCGCTGGCCTGGTTGGTCTCGTCCGTGGCGCTGCTCAAAGGCCAGGCCGAGGCCGGTTTATAGATATTGGGAAGGCTCTGGTAAATGACATTCACGAATTTCTCCGCGTTCTCGATGTTGCGGAACACTTCATCTTCCGTAATGAGATCGCTGGGCTTCCTGTCCAGGTAATTTTTGGTGCAGGCGGCGAGAAACGGTACCAGCAGCCATAACAATCGCATTTTCATATTCCGTGCTGTTTTCATGTCTGAGAATTAAAGGTTGATGGTAATACCGGCGTTGTACACGCGCATAATGGGATAAGGCTGCCAGCCCCATCGGTCGCTGGTGTTGGACTCCGGGTCAATGCCCAGCGGGGTCACATTGTCCCAGCTAACGAGGTTCATGCCGTTCACGTAGATGCGGGCGTTCTTGATCTTTACCCGGTTGGTCCAGTGGCGCGGCAGGCGGTAGCCTATTTCCAGGTTCTTCAGTTTCAGGTAATCCGTTTTCCGTATCCAGTAGCTGGAGCTGACGTAGTTGTTGGCCATGTTGCTCTCCGAGAGGTGCAATGCCGGGAAGGTGGCGGTGGCGGCGGTTTCAGGCGTCCACCGGCCAAGGTGCAGCGGGCGGTAGCTTTCCCGGTAGTTGAAAATGAGCTGCGCGGAATAGGCCTGCCGGCCGCCGGTAGCGCCCTGGAACAGCGCGCTGATGTCAAAGCCCTTGTAGTCCAGCCCCAATGTGGCGCCAAAGTAACTGGTGGGCACATTGAGCATGGGCAGCATTACCCGGTCTGCTTCATTGATGATGTTGTTGCCGTCAATGTCGCTGTACCGGATATCTCCCGGAATGAGCGGGGCAAACGTCTGCTTCGGGCTTTTGTCTATTTCATCCCTGCTCTGGAAAAGGCCTTCCGCCACGTATCCCAGCCCGTAGCCGATGGGCTTGCCTACCTGGCTCTGGTGCTGGTATTCCAGCTTGGGCTCGTCCATTTCCAGTATCTTGTTCTTCACGTACTGGTAGTTCATTTTTACAAAAAGGCCTACCTGCCCCACCTGGGTGGTCACGTGCAGGTCCCCTTCAATACCGCGGTTGAGAATGCGGCCCAGGTTGCGGTTGAGGGAGGCGGTGATGCCGAGGTAACCGGGAATGGAGCCGGCCGCCGTCAGGATGTCTGTACGCAGCTCGCGGAACACGTCCATGTTGAATTTCACGCGGTCTTTGAAAAAACCTGTTTCGATGCCGATGTCTGTCTTCGCGGCCTTTTCCCAGGTGATGGCGGTGTTGCCTATCCTGTTCTCGTAATAACCGCCTACGCCGGCGGCCACGCTGCCGAAAGTGAACCCGTCTCCCCGCGAGAAATCAGAGATGTACAGCCAGCGGCCGGAGCCGATCTGGTCATTGCCCACATACCCGTGAGACGCGCGCAGCTTCAGGAAACTGAGCGCCGCATTTTGGGGCATGAAGGGCTCGCTGCTGATCATCCACGCGCCAGACACCGCCGGGAAGAAACCGTACCGCCTGCCCAGCGGGAAGTTCTCGGAACCGTTGTAACCGGCGTTGAACTCGAGATAATATTTTTTATCGTAGTTGTAAGACACGCGGCCCACATACCCTTCGTACACCCGCGGCAGGTCTCCCGACTGCGAGCGGTAGTTGCGGTTGAAGAGCAGCAGCCCACCGAGGGAGTGGCGGCCAAAGTCCCGGTCATACATCAGTTTGAGGTCGTAGTAATAATACCGTTGCCCGCTGCTGTAGCCGGAACGCTGCAGGCTGGTGGCCGTGCGGTGCTGGGTATACAGCCCGCCGCCGGTACCCGGCTCCGGCTTGAAGCGCCAGGAGTCGAACTCCTGGTCAAACGCCACGTTGATGTCCCCGTAATTCTCGAAGGTGAACAGGCCTTTTACCTTCAGCCCCGGCGTAATGAAATCCAGCTTGCGGGTAAGCGCCACGCTGCCGCTGGTGCTGTGCCAGTACGCGTCCAGGTAGCCGTTGCGGGTAAGCACGCCGTAGATGTTGTAGAAATCTTCCCGCATATTGCCTGAGGCAATGCTGCCGTCTGGGTTCCTGACGGGGGTGAGGTGATTGGTCATTTGCGAGAGCAGCACCCAGAAGAACTCATGCCCGGCGCGGTCTGCGGAGGGGCTGGTACGGTTCTCCAGGCGGGAGGCCAGGTCTACCTGCAGGTCTGTATTCTTGTCTAACGTAATGTCTATGTTGGAGCGGAAGTTGAACCGGTCATATTTGTATTTGACGCCGTAAATGTTTTCGTTGGCATGCTTGTAAAGCGGTTCCTGCCGGAGGTAAGAGCCTGACACGAAGTAACGCACGTATTTAGAGCCGCCGCTGATGTTGACGTTGAGCGTTTTCTGGGGAGAATAGTCGCGGATCATTTCCTTGTACCAGTCTACATTAGGATAATCATACGGTTTGAGGCCGGTGCGGAAATATTCCAGCTCCTGCGGCGTCCATACTTCCTGCAGGCCATCGTTTTTGGCGGCTTCGTTCTGCAGCAGGCCAGACCGGTAAGAATCCAGAAAGCGCGGAAAGGTAACCGGCTGCTGCGCGGCGGATTGCATGTTGATCTGTATGTTGGGCGCGCCTTCCTGCCCGCGGCGCGTGGTAACGAGCACAATGCCGTTGGCGCCCTGTATGCCGTACAGCGCGGTGGAAGAAGCGTCTTTCAGGATGGAAACGGATTCTATCTCATTCGGGTCCAGCTGGCCGAGGTCCGCGTTGCCGCGCGGCAGCCCGTCTATCACCACCAACGGGTTGGTAGCGCCGGTGGTATTGATGCCGCGGATGAAGAGCTGGGAATAGTCCGAGCCCGGGCGCCCGGAGTGCTGCACGGTGATGAGGCCGGGCAGCCTGCCTGCCAGCGCGTTGGTCAGGTTGGCCACGGGGCTCTGTTTCAGCTCTTTGGTCTGGATGCTGCTCACGGCGCCGGTGATGCTCTGGCGCACCTGCTTCTGCCCGTAGCCCAGCACCACCACTTCGTTAAGACCGGCGCTGGAAGACTTCAGCGCTATTACGGGCAGCTGCGTTCTGCCGTTCACCGGCACTTCCTGCGCGGCGTAGCCGATGTAAGACACGATCAGCATCCCGTCTGGCGGCACGCTGATGGTAAAGTTGCCGCGCTCGTCCGTAGTGGCGCCCCTGGAAGTGCCTTTCAACTGGATGCTCACGCCTATCAGCTCTTCCTGGCCCTCTCCCACTACTTTGCCCTTCACGGTAATATCGTCTGCCTTCCGGGAAGGGGAAATGACCACCAGCCCGTCGTCCAGGATGCGGTAGGTCATGGAGCGGCGCAACAGCAACTGGTCCAGCATGGCGGGCAGCGTGGCGTTCCTGAACTGCACGTCTACCTTTTCCGCCGCGGGAAAGGTTTTGATATTGTAGAGAAAGCGGTATTCGCTTTTGGCCTCTATCCATTCCAGCAGTTGCCGCAGTTCCATCTGGCGGCTGTCTATAGAGAAGCGGTTTTGAGAGAAGCCGTCTGCCGCCTGCAGCTGCAGCACGGTTACGGTCATCAATATCAGCCATAGCTTCATAAACAAGAGCGTTTTTCTCACTAAATGCTTTGGAATTGCTGGTTGAAAACACAGCGTTTTTTTCATTACTTTTGGTTTGATGTTAGACAATTGAAACAATGGCTTCCCCCACGGAAAAAATTGTTTCATTCCCATGTTTTGACATTACGGGGGAGTGTGGCTGCACTTCCCTTTTTTCATGATGGCTGGAAGACCGGCTAACCCGGCATGGCAGTTTGTCTGAGTGGTTCCATATGCGGTATTTGGTTGATCATTGCGTAATAAAAACAGTATCTCCTTTCAGTTCATACGTGAAATCAGCGGTCAGCTGGAGGGCCTTGAGCGCCCGGGTAATATCTTCGTTCCTGAATTCTCCTGAAAAACGGTTCTCGTTAAGAGCGGCATCGCGGATCACAATGCGGCGGTTGTACCAGCGTTCCATCACCCTGGCCAGCTCCGTGAACGACTGGTCTTTGAACTGCAGGCGTTCCTTGCGCCACATGGACTCTCCCACTTCATTGTCTTCCGCCCCGTTGCTGGCCGGTTGCAGGCTGGCGGTGAAAGCGCCCCAGTCCTCTCCTTCTCCAGTGCTGGCGGCCGTTTTCCGGGTAAGCAGCAGCTTTTCGCCGGGCGCCAGCACCTGCCGCCGTTCCGGCCCCCCGCGGAGGTTGACGGCCACTTTTCCTTCCACCAGCGTGGTTTCCAGGGCGCCGTCTTCCCGGTAGGCCTTCAGGTTGAAGGCGGTGCCCAGCACCTGGACCTGTATATCATCCGTGCGTACCAGGAAGGGGTGTTGGGCGTTGGCGGCCACTTCAAAATACGCCTCACCGCGCAGGTATACCTCCCGGCCGCCCTGCTCCATATGGCGCGGGTACTCCAGCCGGCTGCTCACATTGAGCCATACGCGCGTACTGTCTGGCAGCATTATTTGCGTGCGCTGCCCCGGCGCGGTAACCGCCAGCACCATTGGCGCGGGCCGCAACAGCCACCAGGCCGCCCCGGCAACCAGCAGCACGGCGGCCGCGGCTTTCCACCAGCGGGCATAGAGGCGGCGCACGGGCGGCGCTTCAGGCCGCAGGCCCCCTTCGTCCCGCCATTCCCCTTCTTCACGCAACTGCTCCACCAGCCCATGGTACACGGCCTGCAGGCCGGCTTCCATTGTTGGCCGGGCAGGCTCCCGCAGCGGCCCGTACCGGTGATACCAGCCTTCCACAGCCTCTCTTTCTTCTTCCGTACATTCGTTCCGCAGGTATTTTTCCAATAGCTGCAGCAGTTGTTGATCGCTCATAACGGTGTGTATATACTTGTAAGACACGGAACAGCTTCCCTACCCTACCCCCTCCCGCCGGTTTTTTCCGGTATCCCGATTTTTCTGCTATTTTTACTACTGATGACGGCCTATTCCACATTAACCGACCAGGAACTGACCAAGCTGCTCGCCGGGAACGATAACAAAGCCTTTGAAACGCTGTACCAGCGGCATGCAGAGGCACTCTACCTGTTCGCGTACCGCAAGCTGCCCGTTCCTCATGTAGTGGAAGACCTGCTGCAGGACGTATTCGCCAACATTTACCGCAACCGCGCCAGCCTTTCCGGCATCGGCAATTTCAGGGCCTATCTTTTTACCGCCCTCCGCTACCGCCTGCTGAACGAGCTGCGCAACTCCCTCCTGCACGCCCAGCACCGCGAGCAGCTGCCAACGGAAACAACGGCAGAAGCGCCCCTGCGCTATGATCTCCATCAACTGGAAAAGGCCTTCAACGCCGCACTGGAAAAATTCACGGAACGCAGCCGGGAAATTTTCCTGCTCTCCCGCCGCGATCATCTTTCTTATAAAGAAATAGCAGACCGCCTGGGCATTTCCGTAAAAGCCGTGGAGAAACACATGAGCCGCTCGCTGCACGCGCTCCGGCATGAGCTGAAAGATTACGGCCTTACCGGCGCGGGCTGCGTGGCGCTGGCCCAGTACCTGCTGCGGTAAGGCATATGCCACCAAACACCGCCCGCCATGCTGCAGCATGGTACAACACTAAAACGAACAGCAACGCAAACAATATATGCTGATGAAAAAATACGCAACGTTCCTCGCGGCACTTTTGATCACACCGCTTTTATCCTTTTGCCAGGAAAGTTTCAGGATCACCCACGGCCCCTACCTTCAGGCGTTAGGAGAAACAGGCGTGAACATCGTATTCACCACCAATAAAAAAGCCATCAGCTGGGTAGAGCTGGCGCCGGCAGACAACTCTCATTTCTACGCGCAGGAACGCCGGAAATATTTTGCGGCAACGGACGGCATCAAAACGGAATCTACGCTGCACAACGTGCGTATTGGCGGGTTAAGCCCCGCCACTACTTACCGGTACAGGGTTTACGCGCAGGAAGTGGCCAGCCATGAAAGCTACGTGGTAAAATACGGCAGCATAGACGCCGGCCAGGTTTTCAGGGCAACGCTGCCCACGTTCACCACCCACAACAGCAAGGCAGACCGGGTGAACTTTGTCGTGATCAACGACATGCACCAGCGGAACGAAGTGATCCGGAAACTGCTGGGCCAGGTAGACTGGAAAAACAACCAGCTTGTTTTCTTTAATGGCGATATGCAGAACAACTCCCGGAACGAAGAACAGATCTTCACCTCCTTCATGGACACGGCAGACAGCATCTTTGCAGACCGCATACCCATGTACTACGCCCGCGGCAACCACGAAACGCGCGGCGAGTTTGCCAGCCGTTTCTCCAACTACTTTCCCACGGAAACCGGCCGGCTGTATTACCTGCTCCGCACCGGCCCCGTTTGTTTTATAGTGTTGGATACGGGAGAAGATAAACCTGACTCCGATATAGAATACAGCGGCATAGCAGACTTTGACGAATACCGCACGCAGCAGGCGGCCTGGCTTGCAGAAGCCCTGCAACGCCCTGAATATAAAAACGCCCCGTACAAGGTGGTGGTAGCGCACATTCCGCCTTTCGGCGGCTGGCACGGGGAAAAAGAAGTGGCAGAAAAATTTGTGCCGCTGCTGAATGCCGCGGGGGCGCAGATCATGCTCTGCGGCCATTTGCACCGGAACGTAAAAAGGGCGCCGGAAGCCAATGCATGGAACTTCCCCATTCTCGTCAATTCCAACATGTCCATCATCAAAGCAAAAGCAGACGCCGCGCGGCTGCAGATAGAAGTGTTTGACCTGGAAGGAAAAAAAATTGACGCGGTGACCATACAGCCTGGAAAATAAAAATGTGATGATGGCCCAGGAGATAGCAGACAGTACAGCAAAAAGACTGAAAGAAGTAGCTTATTCCAGCCTGAAGCTGGGATGCATCGGCTTTGGCGGCATTGCCGGCATGGTGGCCACCATTGAGAACGAAATGGTGGTGAGGCGCAAATGGATAGACCACCAGCATTTCATGGACGTGCTCAGCACGTCTTACATCATACCCGGGCCCAACGCCGTGGAAATTGTGATGCATTGCGGAAAAGAACGGGGCGGCCGGCCGGGCCTGATCGTAGCGGGCATTTGTTACATTTTGCCGGCCATGCTGATATGCCTGCTGTTCGGTTATTTCTACCGGCAATACAGTGCGTTGCCGGATGTGCAGGCCCTTATTTTCGGTATCCGCCCGGCTACCACCGCGCTGGTGATAGCTACGGTGATCCGGCTAAGCGGCCCCACGCTGAAACGCAGCAATACATTGATCGTGCTTTGTTTGCTGGTGTTTGCCGGGTCTCTTTACGGCCTCAATGAAGTGCTGCTGATCCTGGCCGCCGGCGCGCTGAATTATATGGTGTACGTTTCAAGAGACAAACTTTCTTTCTATACAGGCCTGCTCTTCTTGCCTTATGTTCAGCAAAACGCCAGCGGGTTTTCCAGCATAAAGCTGTTCTCCATTTTCCTGAAAATAGGCGCTGTGCTCTATGGCAGCGGATATGTGCTGTTCGCTTATATGGACGAGTCGCTGGTGCGGCATCACCACTGGCTCACCCGGCAGCAGTTGATGGACGCTATAGCCGTGGGGCAGATCACGCCCGGCCCCATCCTGTCCAGCGCAACATTTGCCGGGTACCTCATCAACGGCGTACCGGGAGGCGTGTTAGCCACCATCGGTATTTTTCTGCCGTCATTCTTCATTTCCTTCTTCCTGCATAAAATACTTTCTTCCGCGCGCAAAAGCCAGCGGCTGAGGATTTTCCTGGACGGTTTGAGCGCCGCCTCTGTTTCCGTGATCGCAGTGGTAGGCCTTCACCTGCTGACCGCCTCCGTGGAAACATGGCGGGGCGCAAGTATTCTGGCGGCCTGCCTTGCGTTGACGCTTTTTTCAAAAAAGATAAGCACGGTGTTCATCATCCTGGCGGGCAGCATCGGCGGCTTTTTGCTGCTCCGGCTGTAACGGGAACGGGACTGGAAATGCACTCCCGGAACAACCCTGAAACGGGACTGTTCCCATTTGTACCTTACCCCTCAAAACCCCGAAAACATACACTCCCCATGCACCATCCTGGGAGTATGGTGGGGGTATGGTGGGCGTAAGGTGGAAGCATCCTGCCTTGAACGTACCACCATCCATGCTTTTTCCCCGGCTGCGTGCAGGCTGGCGGAGCTGTTTCGCTTTTTGCCGCCATATCTGCCCGGAAAGCCGCTGGCCGCACGGCAGGGTTGTACCCCCAGGGCCGGGGCCAAAACGGCTTTCTAAAGCCCTGTATTGCGGCAAACAACGCTTTGGGGGCGTGGGCTGCTGACGGCGGGGCGGCCGGCGGAATGGGGCAATGGCTTGCGCTCACAGGCGGGCCTCTACCTCTCTGGTTACCGCAAACGCAAGCCCTGTAAGGATCTCATTCATTTTTCCCTGAATTGGCCGCCATGCGGCAAAAAAAAAATTTAAACCCGCTTTTCAGTCCCGTTTTTTGTTTTTCGGGCATACAGAGTGCATGGTTTTAAGGGTGGCAAAAAACGGCGGGGGAAAATCACCGTCCCGGAAACAGGACGGAAATTTTTTTGGCATAGTCCCGAAAACGGTACTTATTGTACACGGGCGCTACCCGGCATTTCACCTCTTTTGCCATGCTGCGGCGTCTTCTTCCCGTTCACCCGGTCATACCAGTCCCGCGTAAGCACTGCCGGTTCCGTATCCCCTGTTTCATGCCGCCAACGTTCCAGCGCCTGCCGCAGCTTTTCTTTTACAGCGGCGTACCGGGCATTGCCGGCCAGGTTCTTTGCCTGGTCTTTGTCATTGGCGAGCACATACAGTTCTTCCTCCTGCCGCGGCGCGGTAAAAATATCCTGCTGCAGCGGTGTCAGCCTTCCCTCTCCCCTGGCGGCCTGCAGCGCGGCAAAAGAAGGGCTGTTCACCGCGTCCAGCGGGCCCTGGTTGGCCAGCTGCGGGCGTTTGTTGAGGATGTACAAAAAATCTTTGGTGCGCACCGCCCGTTCATAGGCTTCATAGTCGTGCCAGTTATGTTCGGTGAATACGTATTCCCGGAAGGCTTGCCGCGGCTGCCGGAAGAGCGCGGTAAAACTTTTCCCCTGCATGGCGGCGGCAGCGGGCAAACCGGCCAACTCCAGCAGCGTGGGGGCAATATCTACGGCGCTGACAAGGGCATCACATTCACTTCCCTTGCTGATCTTTTCCGGCCACTGTACAATGAACGGCGTTCTGACGCCGGCATCATTGAGCCGCGTTTTGCTGCCGGGGAACGGGCGCCCGTTGTCTGCCATGAAGATGATCAGCGTATTGCCGGCAATGCCCTGGCGTTGCAGCTCCGCATGGAGCTGGCCGATGTAACGGTCCAGGCGCGCAATTTCATTGTAATACGCGGCAATATCTTTCCTTGTTTCTTTTGTATCTGCCAGCATGGGCGGCACTTGTACCGTGGCGGGGTCATGCGGGGGAAGGGAAGCGTCCGGCTGCCAGGCCCTGTGGGCGTCCAGCGCGGCAAACCAGCAAAAGAACGGTTTGTCTTTGGGCCGATGCTGCAAAACTTCCAGCCATTTCTCTTCTCCGCCTACCGCATTTTTGCCGTTGGCGGCCAGCAACGTATCATACGCGCGCCTGGTATGCGGCCCTTCGTGCCACTTGCCCGCATGGGCGGTATAGTAGCCGTTCTTTCTGAGCAGCTCCGGGAAAAAGGTCATCTGCGCGGGCAGCGGCGTGTGCAGCTCCGCGGCGCCGGTGCTGTGCGGGTAACGGCCGGTAATGATGCTGGTGCGGCTGGGGCTGCACGAACTGGAGGTGACGAACACGTTGTTGAATCTCAGGCCATTGGCGGCCATCTTGTCAAGGTGAGGGGTGCGGATGGCGGTGTTGCCATAACAGCCTATATCGTTCCAGCTTACATCGTCCGCAATGATGAGGATGATATTGGGCCTTGCCTGGGCGTGGCCGTTCAGGCGCCAGGTAACTGCAAGGGCGAATGCCGCTATAAAAAATGCCGGTTTCATGTGTGGAATAAGATACAAATAAATCATAACTTAACGGTATGCGAAGGTAATGCAGGCATACCGCCGGCGCGGCCAATGACGCTGCTCTTCTCCACAGGCATGTACCGGTCATCTTCACCGCGCTATTGATTCCGCCACCTAAACAGTTGTCATACATGGAACAGAAAACATACTGCGCAACGGTGATCTATCCGTACCATGAAACGGTCTCATTTGATGTTGAAGCATATAAAAGCGACCTGGCCCCGGCGTACGCACGCCTGCTGGGGCCTAATTGCGTTCAATATGAAGTGCGGAAAGGATGGATAGCCCCTGGCGCCAGCCACCCGCCGTTTACGTGTATTGCCAGCTTCTGGGTGCTTTCTCCGGAAGAGTTCTCAAAGGCGATGGCCGCCCCCGAAATGGGCGCGCTCATGGCCCGGATCACGGCGTTTACCACCATCACGCCTATCCGGCAGTTCGATGAAGTGGTGGGCAGCGCTTCCCTGGCCTGACATGCGGGGCATGCACAGGCGGGCATGGACTTCCGCTCAGCACCTGTAAGCGCTTTCTACCAGCCGCATGGTATGTATGCAATCTTCTACAGAATTGCCCGGCACGGCAACCTCCCCCTGCTGCGCTTTGATCAGCTCATGCATGGTGCCAATGAAAGCATGCGGGAACCAGGAGCCGTTAACAGGCAGGCGCCGCCATGTACCCTCCGCCTCATCCATTAAAATGTACTCAAACGCGTCTTCCGTTCCCTGCGGGTAATTCATGAGCAGGCCCAGCTTTATTTTCACGGCGCCCCGGGTGCCTTCTATCTTGATAAAGGCATCCTGCCGGTCAGGCCCGTACTCATGTACATGGTTGGTGGATATATGCACCCGCATAAAATCGCCATAGTCCATGATGATGTTCGACTTCACAGCCGCCAGCTCCTGCATGTTGGGGTGGCGGGCGCTTTTTGCAAAAATGCCCTGCGGTCCTCCCAGCAGGGCCCTGATAAGGTCTATGTAGTGAATGCTGTGATACAATATTTCCACTCTTTCCGCTCCTTTCAGAAAATCCCACAGGTGCCATGGCGTGTATACGTTCACGTAAACCTCCAGGTCACAGATATCGCCCAGCATGCCAGCCGCCATCATTTGCCGGGCCATTACGATGTACGGGGCGTACCGCAGCTGAAAGTTCACCCCGGCGATCATCTGCTTGTGCCTGCATAACGCCAGTATCTGCTCCGCCTGTTCCAGGTTCTCTCCCATGGGCTTTTGCATAAGCACAAAACTGCGGTCTGGCAGTTGAGACAATACGCTGTGCAGCCTGCTTCCCGGCACGGCAATGTCATACACGCCGCCAGCGGTATTGCCGGCCACCAGCTCCGGCAGGCTATGGTATACCCTGGGTATGTTGAACCGCGCCGCCACGCGTTCCGCCCGGGAAACGTCCAGGTCAAAAATGCCGGCCACGGCTATGCCGGCCAGCTGGTAGGCCGGCAGGTGCGCGCCTTCCACAATGCCGCCCGCTCCAATGATCATCACCGGCCGGTGCTCCCCGATGGCGGGTATCTCGAAACGGATATGTTCCAGGTCTGTCATGGTCATCATTTTCCTCCCAGGTAATTGCCGTACGTGATGGTGAGCACGGCCGTTATCAGCACCAGCAGCGCCAGCGCCAGCAAATATATAGTACGCCGCCGCGTGCCGGTCCATTCTTTCATCACAATACCCACCAGCGCGCTGATGAGCACCAGCATGATCATGTGTATGGCCCAGCTGGTGAATTTATAGGCGCCCATGCGGTTATGCCCCAGCCCGTAAAAAAAGAACTGCGTGTACCACAGCACGCCGGTGAGCACGGCCAGCGTGTAGTTCTTCCACAGCCACTTGCGTGCCGCCGGGTCTTCCGCGCCGTATTCATGCAGGGTTTTATGCCGGGCGTGCAGGTACAGGCAATACAGCCCCGTGGAGAGGAACGCGCCGGTATTGGAGAATATGTAGATCACATTGCCCTGCAAATGCCCTGCGCCGTATTTGGCCGCCACGTCCGCAATGGGCTGGCCCTGCGCCAGGGAAAAACCGTAAAGGGCGGAGAGAATGCCGGACAATATGCAAAGCGCAATACCGATGGAAAAAGAATAACCGCTACTTCCCTCCTGCCGCAGGCGGGCATGGTCACGCTCCTTCAGCCGCCCGGCCGCTCCGCAAAGGGCTATGCCAACGGCCCCCGCCAGCATGCCGGCCATGATCACATTGCCGCCGCTGCCGCTCAGGATGGCCAGGAGATCTCCTTGATACAGCGGCGGCAGCAGGGTGCCCAGCACGCAGGAAATGCCTACTGAAATGGCATACGTAAGGGAAAAACCCACGTACCGGATGGCCATGCCGAAGGCCGTGCCGCCTATGCCGTAGAACGCGCCCAGCACAAAAGCGCTTCTCATGGCGCTTGCCGGCGCTTCCCGCAATACCTGCCCCAGTTGCGGGATGGTAACGAGCGCCACCACCACCGGCAGCAGCAACCAGCAAATACCGGCCTGCATGAGCCAGTAGGTCTGCCATGACCATTTGCGGGTGCCCTTCTGAGGCGTATAACAAACAGACGCGGAAAATGCGCCGATAAAATGTAAAGAAACGCCAGCTATCAGCTCCAATGGTTATTCGTTTTAAATATTATAAAAACGGGCGGCATTGCCGTGGAACACTTTTTCCGCGTCCGCCCCGTTCAACCGGTCATTGATCACACCAGTATATATTTCCCAATGCCGGGCGTAGCTGCCGGCCAGTTTTGACACCGGCCAGTCCCCGCCCAGCAGGCAACGGTCTGCGCCAAACACGTTCAGCGCGTAACCGATGTACGGCGCAACATCGTCTGCCGTCCACGCCGCCGGGTTGCCGGAGGCGGTGCCCAGCCCGGAAATTTTCGCATATACGTTACCGTTACCCGCTATCTCGCGCATCAACGTACCCCAGGCGCCGAACCGCTGCTGGCCTTTGATGGGCGGCTGGTTCAGATGGTCCAGCACCAGCCGGAGGGCCGGTATTTTTTCCGATACGCGGATGGCGGCCTGCAGGTGCTGGTCATTGACGCCCACCACATCGTAAGGAATGTGATGCGCGGCCAGTATGCCGAGGCTTTCCAGCACGGTATCCTGCAACAGCCAGGCGGGATCCGCCTCATTGTGTATCAGGTGCCGCACGCCTTTGAAGTAAGGTTCCCGGAGAAACCTGCTTTCCAGCAAGCGGCCGGTTTCCGCGGGGTCTGTTAACGGCAGCCAGCCTACCACGCCGGCCATGCACGGGTGAGCGCGGGCCGCCTCCAGCATCAGTTCCGTATCTTTCACATGGTTGGCCGCCTGCACCAGTATGCCGGATGTTACGGGCGTGCCCTCCATTTCCGGCAGCAGCTCCTCCAGCCGGTACGTGCGGTTCAGGATGCTGGCGTCTCCCTCCAGCCACTGGTAGCGGGCCTTTTCAAGGTCCCATATATGAATGTGGGTGTCTGTGATGTTCTTTTTCACGATGTCTGTACTTGGTGTGTTAAACATGCTGCGGCCGCAGCGACTGCCGGTACAGGCCGTTCAGGCCGTTCAGCACCGCCGCTTCGCTCCCGCCGTGCTGCAGGTAATGCTGCACATGGTTTCCCGCATGGTCCTGGAAGTGGAGGTATCCGTTATAACGTGGCCGCACATACGCTCTTTGCAGGGCCGGCAACGTATGCCGGAAATACCCGCCGGTGAGGTGGTTGGCATCTTCACTCTCCCAGGCCAGCCGGTGGCCCGGCTGCCCGCCGTGCTCCATGTAGAGCGTGGCCTGCACTTCGGGAGATACCGCCCATTGCGCAAACTGCACAGCTTCCTGCCGGTGGGCGGAAAACGCGGATACCGCCAGCCCCGTTCCCCCTAATGTACTGCATAATTTATTCTCTCCCGCTTTTACCAGGTCCGCATATTGCAGACGGTGGCGGGCATATCCCCTGCGGGCATAGTTGGAGTAGCCGTAAGCAAAGGGGCAGTACCAAAAATCATCGCTGGCGGTCATGCGCTCCGCAACGGCTACGGGGTTGTATTGGAACATTTGCTTGTTCAGCCGGCTCCACAAGGTTTGCATCATTTGCAGCGCGGCGGTGCCGGTGGCCGTGTCTGTCACTTCATCTTCATTGGCAAAAGGCGCGCGGCCCTGTGCTAGGCAGAACATGTAAAAATTCATGAGGAGGTCTATGGGGATGCCCGGCGCCGCTACCCTGCCTTTTTCCGCCAGCCGTATCACCGCGTCCCAGTCTGCGGGCGGTTCCGCTCCGTGGCGTTCCATCAGGTCTTGCCGGTAGCTGGCCACGGGCGTGGCGGCGTCAATGGCCAGCGCCCACTGATGGCCGCCGTAATGATAGCTTTGGTGGGAAGGGCCTGCCGTATGCCGCGCCTGGTCCGCCAGGTAGGCGGCGGGCAGGTACTCGTCCAGCGGCAGTACGCACTGCGTGGCGGCAGCGCAGCCCGCCCAGGGGTGGTCTATGATCAGCAGGTCATAGTCATGCACCAGCTTTTCAATGGGATAGTCCGCAAACTCCTGCAGGGTCCGCTTTGTCCAGGTGACGCTCACCTCCGGGTGCAGTTCCTCGTAACGCTGGGCGCAGGCCACCAGCGGGGTATACCCGCGGCTGTGGCCCCATGTGATGCCTTTCAGCCTGATGGTATCTTTCATTTCTCCTGTTTTAATTGTGCCAATAAAATATGCTCGCACGCCATCACGCATTCTCCCCGCTGGTTGTATACTTCTACCAGCTCCGTTACCAGCCCGGCGCCGGGGCGTTTATAAGGCCGCTTCCCCTTGATGGTGACCTTTGAGCGGATGGTATCCCCGATGAACACCGGCTTCAGGAACCGCAGGCGGTCATACCCGTAGCTGAACGCCACTTCGTTGATCACGGTGGCCGTTAGGCCGATGGCGATGCTGAAAACAAGGGTGCCGTGGGCCATCCGCTGCCCGAAAGGCTGCGTTTTGCACCATTCCGCGTCCATATGATGCGGAAAGAAATCGCCGGTTTGCCCGGCGTGCATCACTATATCCGTTTCCGTAATGGTGCGCCCGGTGGTTTCGCGGCTTGCACCTTCCTGATAATCTTCAAAAAATATCTGCTGCATGGTAGTGATGGTTTGAAACTTCGGCGTGCAGCCATGTTGTGCTTCACGAACAGCTGCTTCCGGCTATGGCAATTACTGGCGGGCAGCGGCGCTATGCCTTGCGGAACAGTTCCGGGTTACGGTATTTCACCGTTTGCAAATGTTCGCAATACAATACCAGTTCCCCTTCGTTCTTGAACACCTCGTAGCTGGCCCGGTAGAGGCCCATCTGTTCGTATTTGGGCTGCTTGTCCAGATCGGTCTTGATGGTGTAGATGGTATCATTGATGAATACGGGTTTAATGAAGCGCAGCTTGTCATACCCATAGCTGAAGGCGTTCACGCAGTTGGTGGCCACCAGGCCCAGCCCGGCGCTGAACACAAACGCGCCGGCCACCAGCCTTTTGCCGAACAGGCCGCTTTCTTTTGCAAATATCTCGTCTGCCACATAGGGATGCATGTCCAGCACCAGCGCGTTGAACTGCATGCTTTCCCCTTCGCTGATGGTACGGCGGATGGAGCGGATGCGCCGCCCTATTTCGATATCTTCATAATACCAGTCTTCCGCGTTCCATACCGGTATGTCTTTGTGTTTGGACGGGTCGTTGTTCGGGTTCTTCATGGTGCGGTGTTGTTGATATTAACGGTTATCACATCTTTTTTGCGGGCAGCGGGCCAGGTCTTGATGCGGGCGTACCGGCCGTTCTTCCACACGGCTTCCACCTGCGTATGACCCGGGGCATGCAGCCGGAAAGAAGCGTTCCAGTTCGCGGGCCATGCGGGCAGCAGGTAAATATCATTGCCTTCCGCCTGCATCAGCATGGTCTGGATGGCGTTGATGAAATTGGAGGCATGGTCCTGGTCTGGCGTATAGTCATAATTAGGCCCCCAGAATGCCGGGAAACGGAAACGCTTGTCAAACGCCAGGCCGTTGTGTTTGATCACTTTCACGGCGGAGTCCGTAAGGCCCAGCAGGGCCGCCTGTATGCCGGTCTGGTGCCAGCCCTGGTAAGTTCTGTGCTTGTCGTTGAAAGTATGTACGGCGGTGGACAGATCTTCCTTGCCCACCCCGTATATCCTGAACGGGAATACGGGATACATTTCGGGGTATTCCACATTGATGATATTTTTGTACGCGGCTACCGGCAGTATCAGTTGCCTGCCGTTCTTTTCCGCCATGGGCAATGCGGGCGTGGCCGCTTCCAGCCGCTTGCAAAGGGCCAGCAATGCGGTGTCCGTTGTGAGCTGCATCACCCTGGGTATCACAAACCGGAGGCCTGCAATATCCGGCGTGGGGTTTTCCGCTTCTATGTATGTTTCCAGTGATTGCGCGGGGGCTATGTGCAGTTTGCCGTTAGCGTCACGGGGGTAGTGCTGGTCATAGTAGATGAGCACTTCCCTGATGAACGGCAGCGTCTTTTCTTCCAGCATTTGCCGGTTGCCGGTGTAGCTGCAATAATCCAGCAGGTAATTGCCCATTTCCAGCCCGGCAATGATCAGGTCTTTGATGTAGGGGTTGGTGGAAATACCGGGTTGCAGGCCTGCTCTGTTCCAGCCTATATCGTTGCCGCGCCATGCGCCCCAGAAATGGATGGTCTCCACAAACCGGGCGCCATCCAGGCCATAGAATTTCCGCGCCCGCTTTTTGGCCACTTCCAGGTCTTTCAGGTAAAAATCGATGAAGGGCTGAATGAGGTCAAAATCTCCCGAGGCCAGCATGGGGTAATACATCAGCCGGGTGTTCTGCCACCAGAAGGCGCCGCCCCAGAGGCGGGCATCCGCAGAGCGGCCGCTGATCCTTCCAATTTTATCGTGGTAAGTATCCAGCACCAGCGTGGAGCCGTTGAATTTAATGGGCAGCTCGCCCCGGCCGGCCAAAGCGTTCACATACCTTTGCAGCACGTAACCCCGGTTCAGCAGGGCCAGCGTATCGTTCAAGGCCGGGTCCGCCGCGCTGAAATAAACATAGCTGCGGCCCCAGTAACCGCGCCACCATTTTTTATGCGCGGCCAGCATGGCCTTGTGCTTCAGCCCGTTCAGCTCTTCCGCCAGCTGCCGGAGGCTGCTAACGTATTGCTCCGCCGTTTCCGTTTGCCGGGTGAGCAAAGTGGTGTTGATGGTAAAATTTTTTGCGGGCGCGGCAGACAAAAGCGTTGTATCGTTCAGCGCCGCCAGCCCCGGCCCTTTCACCAGGGCGCCAAACGTTCTGTTCTTCAGCGAGTTGGCAATGCCTTCTCCCAGCAGGCCGTTGGCTTTCATCATTTCGTTCCAGAACAGTTCGTTTTTGTTGCGGTGGTACCAGATCATGGCATCACTCAGCCCTTTTACGGTTTCGTCTGCCTCTACGTACGGCACAAAGGGGATGCCCTTGTTACCATACTCATTGATATATTCTTCTTTTTCCAGGTTGCGGGATTCCCTGCGCCAGATATTGGTGGTCACTTTTACTTTCACCGGCGTGCGGGATGTTCCCCATACCACTATCTGCGGATGGTTGGCATCTACGCGCACCTGCAGCTCCGCTGTGTTGCTTTTGATCCTGAACAGGCCTTCGTTCAGCAGCAGTTCTTCCGTGTAGCCGGCAGCGTTGCTGAAAATGTTCGGCTCAAATTCAATGGTCAGCTTGCCTATTTTCAGGATATCGTCCATAGCGTCCCTGCTGCCGTTAGACCCGATGTAGCATTGCAGCTTCCCTTCGGCATCCGTCCAGGCCTGGCAGGATATTTCCCCATTGCCCAGCGGCATGGAACTCCAGGAGTTTTTTCCCGGCTCAAAAAATTTCAGGTTAAAATCAGACACCTGCTGCGCGGCCGTCACAAGAGGGGCCATGCAGCAGATCGCTATCAACATGTATCTTTTCATCTTGTCTATAAATTAAATTCCCTTGCAATACGCTCGTTATCTTCTCCCAGCAGCGGCGCGCCTTTTTCAGACGTGAGCAGTTGCCCGTTCACCCTTACCGGGCAGCGGGTGGTCTTGATCTTTTTACCGCCGGAGGTGACCCATTGTTCCATTTCCAGCAAGCGGTAACCTTCATGCCGCTCCAGGTCATGGTAGGTGCTGACATCGGCACACCATACATCTGCCGGTTCCAGCACGGCCAGCCACTCCTGTGTGCTTTTCTGCAAAAGCACCTCTTTTAAAATACGTTTTATTTCGTCTCTTCTCGTAAACCAGTCTCCCGGTTGCGTGTACCGGCACAGCGCTTCCGCGCCAAGCAGCTCTCCCAGCCGGGGTACCGGCGCCATGGCAATGGCCAGGTACCCGTCTGCCGTGCGGTAGATGCCATACGGCGCCGCAATGTAAGCGTGGGCGCCATTTACGGCGCTTCTTTCGGGCAGTTGATGCCCGTCGTTCAGGTAACAGGTGAGCACTTCAAACTGGAAATCCAGCAGGCTTTCCAGCATGCTGACCTGTACCAGGGCGCCCCGGCCGGACTGGTAACGCTGCAGCAGGGCGGCCAGTACGCCCTGGCCGAGGTGCGTACCGGCAATGATATCCGCCGCGGCCACTCCCATTGGCACGGGCGGATGCTCCTGGCTGCCTGTTAAATACGTGAGGCCTGATACGGCCTGCAGTAAAAGATCTTGCCCGGGCAGGTCTTTCCAGATGCCTTCCTGCCCGTACCCGCTGATCTCGCCGTAAATGATGGCGCTGTTGATCTCTTTCACGCGTTCGTAGTTGAGCCCTATCCGTTCCATCACGCCGGGCCGGAAGTTATGCAGCATCACGTCTGCCCTGGCTACCAGTTTCCTGACCGCCTCCAGGGAGGCTTCCTCTTTCAGGTCTGCCGTGTAGCTTTCCTTGTTGCGGTTAATGGCGTGGAAGATGGTAGACTCGCCGCCATCCAGCTTCACGTCAGACACGTACAGCATACGGCAAATGTCTCCCGTTCCGGGTTTTTCTATCTTGATGACCCTGGCGCCCATGTCTGCCAGCCGGAGGCTGGCGCTGGGGCCTGAAAGGAACTGGCTAAAATCCAGCACTAATACGTCTTCCAAAAGATTGCTCATACCTTAGCCCAAAGAAATTTTAATGTCTTCGTTGTTCTCCCCTACCGCGGGCGCCCGCCGGCCGGATTTGATGACGGCCCCGTTGATGCGTACGGGGCAGCGTGTGGTGGTGAAGCGCCGGTTTTTGTCCAGCACAATTTCCTGTTCCATGTCAAGCACGGTGTAACCGGCGGATTGCCGCATCTGCTCCCAGTTCAACACCGGCATGATCCAGAGGTCAAGCGCTTCCGCGCGCTGCAGCCAGTAATGGCTTGTTTGCGTCAGCAGGTGCGCGGCAATCACACGTTTGATCTCGTCCCTTTTAGAAAAAGCGTCTTCTTCCGGGTAAGCCTCCAGGGCCGGGCATTGCAGCGCCCTGTTCAGCGCCTGCAACGGCATCATGGCCACGGCTATATAACCGCCGGCCGTCTGGTACACGCCATACGGCGCGCTCAACAGCGCATTGGCGTTGTTAAAGCGGGCCCGCTCGGGGGCCCGCCTGCTCTGGAAATAGGTAGTAAAGAACTCGAACTGAAAATCGATGAGAGACTCCATCAGGCTGAGCTGCAACAGGGTACCGCGGCCCGTTTTCCTTACCTTGATAAGGGCCGCTATAATGAACTGCACTGCCTGGTTGCCACACAGGTAATCCCCGATGCCCAGGCCCAGCGGCACCGGCGCTTCTCCACCACTGCCGGTGGTATAGGCCAGCCCGGAAAGCGACTGCACCAGCAGGTCTTGCCCCGGCTTGTTCTTCCACGGGCCGGCCTCTCCATAGCCGGATATCCGGGTATACACAATGGATGGACGGATCTCTTTTACCGCTTCATAGCCAAGGCCTTTTCTTTCCATAACGCCCGGCCGGAAGTTGTGTATGATCACATCCGCTCTGGCGATCAGTTTCCTGAGCCATTGCATGTCTTCCTCGTTGTTCAGGTCTGCCGCAAAACTTTCCTTATTCCTGTTTATGGTGTGAAACAATAAAGAACTGTTGTCTACCCACAAATTCTTGATGGCCAGCTTTCTGCCGGCTTCTCCTTTTTCGGGATGCTCTATCTTGATCACCCGCGCGCCCAGGTCTGCCAGGCGGAGCCCCGCGCAGGGGCCTGACAGGTACTGGCTGAACTCTAATACAATGATGCCATCTAACGGTAACGCCATATCCAAACTCGTACTTTTATAGTAAAACGCTTATGGTTCCAGTGTAATGGTCTCTCCCGGCTGTGTGTCTATCTCTACCAGCGCCGTTTCAATATTGCGGCTGCTGCCGTTCTGATAGATCTTTCCCTTTGCGCCCCAGGGGGAATGTATGCGCAGCCTGCCACCTTTTTCTGCGTAAACAGATGCTTTCACCGCGCCGTTCTTCACGGAAGCGCTCACCAGGAAAGCACCTACGGCCCGCAGCTGGCGGAACTCGGCATCCTGCCGCAGGTCCCAGTTGGGGAACAGCCTGATCTCCCCGTTGTAGCTCTGCATAAGGCATTCATTGATCACCACCGGCAGGGCAAAGTTCTCGAACCAGATGCCCATGTCTCCCATGTAATCATACCGGGTATGGTCACTGTAACGGCCATGCACCTGCATCACCTTGTCCATAGCGGTACCGTTGGGCAGCTGGGAATATTTCACCTGCCGCTTGAACCGGTCTATGTCCAGCAAGCCGATGCGGGCAGCCTGGAGGTTGATGAACACCAGGTCGTTGCCGCCTTCGTTCTGCTGGTTATAGTAGGTGTTCTTCAATAGCTGAAAGGTGGCGCTGTCTGAATGAAGCCCGGCATCTTCCCCGGGAAACACGTTCATCAGCGGGGAGGGTACGTTGTACACCACCTTGTCATGCTCCCCGGGAACGGACACCAGCACCTTGCCGTATTGTTCAGACACGGCGGTGGGGTACTCCGGGTAATGGGCCAGGATGTCTTTCACATCGCTGAGCAGCGGCCCGTCTGTGGCCTCCGTTTTCAGCGTGGCCACCATTTCTTCAAATGCCTTGAACACAAATTTGGTGAGGGTCAGGTCTACATTGCAGTCATAGTTGTATTTGAAGCCCGGCCGCAGCGCATACAGCTCCGGCGGTATGGTGGGGAAGATGTGGTACTTGTCATCCTGCCAGCGCGGGCCGCCGCGGGCCTCGGGCCGTTTCATGTACGCCACCAGAAATTCCACGGCTTCCCTGATAGGCGTATACGCCCTGTCTTTCAGGTACGTGGTATCCGCGGAGTAAAGATAGTGCCACCACAGGCCCTGCACAGACCACGGCGTTTCGCATATCTCCCAGCCCCAGTGCGGCACCGGGTAGGGGTTCATGGTCATGTCTACCGGGTAGGCGGAGTGCGGGAAATACGCGCCCGGCAGGTTGTAGTATTCTTTGGCCCAGCGCCTGCTCACGTCCATCAGGAACTCTATCAGGTTCACGTAGGGCAGGTTCTTTTCCAGGTGGTTGCTGGAAAAGGTCATCCAGAAAGGCTGCTGGGTGTTGTAGTTCATGTGATAGTCCCCATGCCAGGCGGTGCCTATTTTGTTGAAGCTCCAGTTGGCGAAAAGCCCCGGGGTGGTAGCGCCGTCTTTGGCGGCGCAATTGAAGAAATACAGGTTGCGGTACCATGTTTCTTCCAGGAAGCTGTCACTCAGCCGTACGCCTGATTTTTCCCAATAGGCCTTCCACACGCTGTCTGACGCCGCTCTTGCGCTGGCAAAGAGGCCGGGCGCCGGTTGGGCGGCAACGGGCCGGGCGCTCACCGCGGTATCCATCCCTTCTTCCAGGGATACGCTGGCCACAAAACCGCTGCCCTGCTCAAACGCCGCCTCCAGCGCTTTCATATCTTCCGGGTTACCGTCCCAGTTAATGCGGGAGGTTTTCTTCAGGGGAACGTTGGCGGCGGCCGTTAACCGGAGCGCTTTGTCTTTGGGATGGCCTTTGCTGGTATCATATACCTTCGGCTCCTGGTAAGGCAGCACCTGCCGGAAAGAAAGCGTGCCTTCGGGCAGCAGCTCCGTACTGGTGTATTTCGGGAACTCCGCCGGGGTGGAAGGGTCCTGCATGACCCGCATCCGGTTAAAGATGTTGGGCACTTCGTTGCCCTGCTCGTCTACCAGTTGCATCCACAACTTGTCTTCCTGCATGTCTGTGAACAGCTGCAGCTTGATCTTTTCCTTTTTGCTGTTCAGCAGGTATACCTCGCACAAGCCGTTGGAAATATCCAGGGAGTGGCCCAGCAGCTCCGCCTCCCGCCTGTCAAACCCCAGCAGCACGGAGCCGCAGGGGAACGGGCGCGGATAAGGCTGCCGGTAGTTCTCCGCCGCCATGGCACTATATTTTTTGTACCACGGGTCATCCGTCAGCACTTTCAGTGTATCCGGTATCTGGCTGACCTTGTTGAAAACATAGTTGAACGTACCGATCTCTTTTTTGTATTTCTCGGCTATGCGGATGTCCCACACGTTGTTATGCCCGAAGTAGATCATGATGCCGTCCGGCCGGGTGGTAACCACCGCTCCCAGCCCGCCGTTGCCCAGCAGGGCGCCTTCAAAAAAGTCCACGGCCGGCTGATCGTACCGCAGCGTATGTTTTTTGGCCTGTTCAAACGAAGAGAACGTTACTTTTTCCCGGCTGGTGTTGCACGCCGTTCCATATGCTCCGAGTATGACCAGTAAAATAAATTTCCTCATTACAAATTTTTAAGGTGAACAAGCGCCTGCCTAGTAGTTAGGGTTCTGCTCCAGTTGATCATTGGTATCCATTTCGCTTTGCGGGAAGGGGAACAGGTAGTGTTTGGCGGGATTGAACTGCCTGCGCACGCCGCCGGGATCTACCAGTGTGGGTACGTAGGTTTCCGCGGTCTTCCAGCGTTTGATATCAAAATAGCGCTTGCCTTCCAGCGCCAGCTCCACCCTTCTCTCGTGCCGGATGCGTTCCCGCATCTGTTCTTTTGACAGGCCTGTGGGAATATCCGGCATCTCTACGCCCGGCCTGGAACGTACAGTGTTGATGGCGCTGTACACGGAGGCGTCTGGCCCGCTGTGCTCATTCTTTGCTTCAGCATACATCAGCAGCACTTCCGCATACCGCAGCAACACCCAGTCCTGCTCGCTGCGCGTGTTATAGTCTACGGGCAGGGCATCCCAGTTGAGCCCCTTCACCGGCATGTAACCGGTGCCGGAGGGCGCGTTGTAGTTGAAGCCCATTTCCACGCCGGCGGAGTTGAATACCTTGTCCTCAAACCCCTTGATGGTCATCAGCAGCCGCGGGTCCCGGTTCTCGCGCCAGTTGGCGGGGTTGTACCGCGGCGAGGTGGTGATGGGCTGCCCGTCCGTACATTCATAATCGTTCACCAGCTCTCCGCGCGGGTTGATGGTGCCATGCCAGGCAAACTGGATGTCTGGCCCCTGCACGGCCCTGTCAGGGTTGAGGTACCGGGCAGACATCATGATCTCCGGGTTGTTGTTCTGGCCGGTAGCCAGGAAGAGCGTTCTGTAGTTGTTGAAAATGCTGAACACGCCATCCTGTATCACCTGGTTGGCGGCCTGCGCCGCTTCTTCCCAACGTTCATTATGCAGCAGCACCTTTGCCTTCAGCGCCAATGCGGAGCCTTTCACCGCATGCCCGTTGTAGGGCACGTTGGGCAACTGGCCAATGGCGGTCTCCAGATCTGTCAGTATCTGCGCCACCACCTCTGCCTTGGGCGTTTTGGCCACTTTGGCCTCATTGATGGTGACCAGCTTTGTATAGAAGGGCACCGCGCCGTAAAATTCCGTGAGGGTAAAATAGAACATGGCCCGCAGGAAGAGCACTTCGCTTTTGTACCTGTTCTTGACATCGTCAGAAACGGGAGACCGGTCTACATTGTCAAGAAAGAAGTTGCAGGAGCTGATGCCCTGGTAACACTCGCTGTACACGGAGCTGACTATGCTGCCGGAGTTCGGCTCTATCATGCCCTGCGCCAGCGGGATAACGGCGTTGCCCTGGTTGGTGCAGAGGTCTCCGCCCATTACGTCCCAGAACATGGCGTTATGATTGAAAGTAGAAGAGAGCACGCGCGCATACACGCCCGCCAGCGCCATGTCTACTTCTTCCTGGTTCTTCCAGAAGGTGGAGCTGGCCAGCTGGTCAAGCGGCTCCTTGTCAAGAAAGCCGGTGCAGGACGCGGCGCCTGTCAGCAGCATGCTTATTGTAAAGACTTTTATGTACGTTTTCATATCAATATTCAGTTGCTTGATCAAAGTGTTGCTTTTACGCCCACGGCATACGTGGTAACCTGCGGGTATACGCTGAAACGGCAGCCCGCGCATGACCTTTCCGGATCTGCGCCGGGGTAGTCTGTGATGGTGATCAGGTTGTCTCCTGACAGGTACAGCCGGAGGCCGCTGAGGCCAATGTTGCGCACGGCCCGGCCGTTAAAGGTGTAGCCGATGGCCAGGTTCTTCAGGCGCACGTAAGAAGCGTCCAGCAGCCAGTAAGTAGACGCGGTGCCGGTATTGGGCCGGTACTGCGACTGGTAGATGGCCGGCGTGGTATTGGACGGGTTGGTGGGCGTCCACATGTTCTTGAGAAAGTCCAGCGTTGGCGGAGAGCCTTGCGTGTACGGTGTATACCCCCAGCCCATGTGCGGGCCGCCGATGTAATGTTTTACGCCTTCCACGCCCTGGAAAAAGGCAGACAGGTCAAACCCTTTCCAGCTGAGGTTGATGCTGCCCCCGTAAAAGAATTTGGCGTACGCGCCATCCGTTACCACACGGTCGTCTGAATTGATCACCCCGTCCCCGTTCACGTCTTTGTACTTCAGGTCTCCCGGCTGCGGGTTGTACTGGTGCTCCGCTGATTTCTCAATTTCATCCTGGCTCTGGAAAATGCCGTCCCACGGTATCAGGTAAAAGGAGTTGAAGGGCAGCCCTTCCTTGATGATACGGTCTCCGTAAGTGGGGCTCACCACTTCCATCACCTTGTTTTTGAACGTGGAGAAATTAACGTTCACGTTATAGCTCACCTCTCCTATCTTGTGTTGGTGCCCTATCTCAAATTCCCAGCCACGGTTCCTCATTTTCCCGTAGTTCACGGTGGGAGCAGACAGCCCTACGCTGGCGGGCACGGGTATCTGGTACAGGATATCGTCTGTTACTTTATCGAACCAGTCTGCCGTGAAGGTGAGCAGCCCGTTCTTCATGCTGAAATCTATACCAAAGTCTGTAGCGGTAGTGGTTTCCCAGCGGAGCGAACGGTCTCTCAACGCGGTGAGCTGTACGCCGGGCTCCAGTTCGTCAAAAGGGTACGAGGTGGTAGACAGCATGTCCTGGTACGGGTACAGCCCTATGTTCTGGTTGCCCAGCTTGCCCCAGGAGGCCCGCAGCTTCAGGTTGTCTATCCATGCCACGGGCTGCAGGAAACTTTCCTGAGAGATGCGCCATGCGCCGGATACAGAAGGGAAAAAGCCCCACCGGGTTTCCGGCGCAATGCGGGAGGTACCGTCGTACCGGGCATTGGCTTCCAGCAAATACCGGTCTTTATAATTGTACATCAAACGCCCGAAGAACGAACGGATGGCCCATTCGTTGGCGGTGCCGCCGGTAGATTGGCCCAGCGCGGCGCCGGCGTTCAGCTCTGATATAGTGGCGGTAGGAAAGGTAAGCCTGGAGCCGCTCAGCTCCCGGTAGTAGTTAGACTCCTGGTTGTAGCCGGCCAATACGTCCAGCTCATGGTCTCCCATCTTTTTCTTGTAGTTGAGTGTGGAATACAGCGTGGTTTCCAGCGTTTGCGTCATGAGGTCACGCACGCCCTGCTGCCATACGGCATTGTTGTGCGCAAATTCCGCGTTGTCATAGTAATAGTTGTTCACGGGGCTTTCATGCCGCTTGTTGAAATCGCTGTTGAAACCAATGGCGCCCTTGGTGTACCACTTCAGGTCTTTGGTAAGGCTGACGTCTGCATACAGCTGAGGCCGTACGCTGTACATGTTGATCTTCCGGGAACCGCTGGCGGTAATGGCATCGGGGTTTCTCACCGTCCACTCCGCTATGCTGTTGCTGTAGCGGGCCACATAGCCGATGCTGCCGTCCGGCAATACCATGGTAGGCCGGTAGTTGGGGCCTGAATAGGCGCTCATTACAAAATCATTGTCACCAAAGTTCTCCTGCACAATATCCCGCTTGCTCAACTGGATGTTGCCGCCAATGGTGATCCAGTCTCGCACGCGGGTATCTACCGCCATGAGGAGGTTGTATTTTTTGAAGCCGTAGATGCTCATGATACCGTCCTGGTCAAGGTAACCCAGGCCCAGGTTGAAGCTGGTCTTGTCGTTGCCGCCGCTCACGCTCAGGTGGTGGTTGTGCGCAAAGCCGGTGCGGAAAATATGGTCTACCCAGTCAAAGTTGGGGTATTTGACGGGGTCATTGCCGTTCCTGAAATCGTCTATGGTCTGCTGGCTGAAGTAAGGCGTAATGCCGCTGCGTTCATTGGCCTGGTTCCAGTACATCATGTAATCCGCGGAGTTGGTGAGCAGCTTGGGCAGGCGGGTGGCTTGCTGTGCCTGCACGTTGCCGTGGTACTGGATGGTCAGTTCCCTGGCCTTCCCTCTTTTGGTGGTGACCAGTATAACGCCGTTGGCGGCGCGCGCGCCGTAAATAGCGGCGGAGGCCGCGTCTTTTAGTACGGATACGGACTCAATATCATCCGGGTTGAGGCTGGTCATGTCTCCCCGCACACCGTCTATCAGCACCAGGGGGTCACTGCCGGCGCCGCTGAAGGTACCCACGCCCCGGATGCGCAGCTCTGCATTGTCCGCGCCCGGCTTGCCCGAGCCTTGTGTTACCTGCAGGCCGCTCACCTTGCCCTGCAGCAGGTTCTGCACGTTGGTGGCGGGGCGCTTGATCAGCTCCGCGGCGCCAATGTGCGCCACCGAGCCGGTGAGGTTCACCTTCTTTTGTGTACCGTACCCTACTACCACCACCTGTTTCATTTCGGACACGTCCGTTGCCAGCACCACTGTATACGTGCTGGCGGCGCCTACCGTGATCCTGCCCGTTACGAACCCTACGGCGCTGATCTCTATCACATCGTTCTCTTCCGCGTTAATATTGAATTTACCTGATTCGTTGGTTTGTGTGCCGCCCGGCTTTCCGGCAATTCTCACCGTTGCCCCGAAAACAGGTTGCCCCTCCTGGTCGTTCACGGTGCCGGACACGCTTTTGACATATGGGAGGGCATAGGTTTCACCGGCAAAAATGTTCTGGCAGATCAATACTGCCGCGAGTAGCAAAAGAATGCAGGCGCCGGAACGGGATGGGAAGAATAGCCGCCGGACCATCTTCCTTCCGGGATGTGGTGCTTTGAATACAAGCATACCTTTTTATTTTAGAAGTTCAGATAATAGTTGATAAAATTCCAGACAAACATACCCAAACCGGCAGGTAGCGGGGTTGTGGATTTTATTAAGTTTGTAAAGTATTTTGACATGGCCGCTGTACAAAGGCCGCGCGCTTTATCCGGAAATTTTCATTACCTTCAGGCACACAGCGATACCGGGCACCATCAGACATGACTATCTTTCCACGCCATTGAAAAAATTATCATTGTTATGAAGCCAGAACTGATCATAGACGCGCCTATACTGGGGGAGAAAAAGATATGGGTCAAAAAAATTTACAAACCGCACTTTGACCATCCTTTCCATTTCCACAAACTCTGTGAGCTGACCTGGGTAGCCAAAGGTCACGGGCAGCTGATACTGGGAGATTATGTAGGCAGCTTTGCCGAAGGGGAGATCATACTGGCCGGCCCCGAGCTGCCGCACCTCTGGAAGTGTGACGATATTTTCTACAGCAAAAAAAAGAACCTGTTCACCAAAGCCTTCGGGCTGTACTTTCCCGCGGAGCTGGCCAACATGGTGTCTGATGACGATACGGGCATTCACCGCTACAACGGCCTCATGCAGAAAGCGGAAAGGGGCCTCCGGTTCTCCGGCAAAACAAAAACCGTGGTCACCGGCAGGATCAAGGAACTGGTGGAATCGAACGGTTTGCTGCAGCTGGGCATCTTCCTGCAGATCATAGACATCCTGGCGCGTTCTGAAGAATATGAGTACCTGGCCAGCGTTGGTTACAAGAGATCACTGAACATCAATGACGTGGAACGCTTCAATGAAGTGTACCAGTTCCTGCTGCTGAACTTCCACCGCGATATTATGCTGGAAGAAGTGGCCGGCATCTGCAACATGACCACCAGCTCTTTTTGCCGGTTCTTCAAGCAGAAGACCCAGAAAACATTTACCTACTTCCTGAACGAGCTGCGGGTGGGCCATGCCAAAAAATTGCTGCAGAACGAGAACTACCTTATCAAAGACATCGGGTATGAATGCGGGTACAACAACCCGGTACATTTCTTCAATTTTTTCAAACAGATCGTCAAACAGACCCCCAAGGAATTTCGTGAGTCCTTATTGGGAAAACAAAGGGTTGCCCCGTTATAGGACAACCCTTCTCTCTCAACAATCCACCGCTTCTCTCTTCTCAATAACCTTTATTTTGCTGCAGGTTGGAGTTGTCAAGTATTTCCTGTGAAGGAATGGGAAAGAGCAGCTCTTTTTCAGACACCACCGGCCCGTAAGAGAACTTGTGGCCCACGTATTCTTCAAACCGGCGGGTGGTAAGGTCCATGGCCTTGCGCAGCCGCACCATGTCAAACCAGGTGGTATTTTCATAACACAGTTCAAACCAGCGCTCCCGCCATACGGCCTCCCTGAACTGTTCTTTGCTGAGGCCCGCCAGCTCCGGCAGCTCCGCGCGTTTCCGGATATCGTTCACCGCAGTGTAGGCCTTTGCAGCAGGGCCGGCCATTTCGTTGGCAGCTTCTGCGTAGGTGAGCAACACTTCCGCATACCTGATCACGGGCCAGTTCAGGTCACTGTTGGCGGTGGTCAGCTGCGCGGTCTCGTCAAAATGTTTGTAGATGTAATAGCCGCCAAGGTCTACCGTTTTGGCACGGTCAGACTCAGACGTGTATTTAGTATAGAAGAACTGTTTTTCCTTTACCCGCAGGTCTGCCGGGTCAAATGCCCTGATGAAGTCAATGTTGGCGTAGATGCCGCCCGTTTCATCAGAATACGCGGAAATGTTCTTGTTGTACGGCAAAATGGCTACCTGCCAGCCGGACGGGAGTACCTGGGTGCGGAACTGCATCATGAAAATGTTTTCTCCCGTGTTCTTCCTGGCGGGGTTATGCAGGTCTGCGTACGTGGCAAACAGCGAGAACTGTTTGGAGTCGATCACTTCTTCCGCTTTTTTTGCGGCCAGCTCATAATAAGGCGCGCCTTTTTGCAGCGGGTAACCGGCCATGGTAATGTACACCTGCGCCATCAGGGCCTTTACCGCGCCCATGCATACTTTGCCGGAAGCGTCCGTCCACGGCAGGCCGGAGGCTTCGGCCTCTTTCAGGTCCGCCTCAATAGCGGCGTACACTTCTTCCGCCGGTACCTGCATGGGTTTCAGCTCGGGAGAATTGAGGGTAACGGGTTGCAGGATGAGGGGGATGTTGCCGAACATGCGCACCAGGCCAAAGTAATACCAGGCCCGCAGAAAACGCGCTTCGCCCAGCAGCTTTTTACGCTCCGCCTCGTCCATGTTGATGTCCGGTATCTTTTCTATGGCCAGGTTGGCGTTGGCAATGCCCCTGTAATAGCTCACCCAGTACGTACGCCCATACCCGTTATCAGGCGTATTAATGAGGTCTTTCACAAAATAGCTGTTCACGGCCTGCCCCAGGTCTGTAGCCGCCAGGCCGGTGGCAAATTCCGTCATCATCCAGGCGCCGCCGCCAAAGCCGCTGGAGGTAGCCTCGCGCATGGAGGCGTAAATACTGTTCACCCCGCTGCGCGCATGCTCCGCGGTCTTGTAATACTGGTCTACGGTGAAATTGCTCGGGTCTGTTTCATCCAGGAACTTGGAGCAGCCGGTGAGCGCGGTGGCGGCGGCCATCCAGAACAGCAACTGGTATTTTAATATGTATGGTTTCATGTTACTTCCGGTTTAAGGTTTACAATAATTACAAGCCTACGTTCAGGCCCAGCAGGAACAGGCGCGGCCTGGGATAGTCGTACAGCGCATACCCCTGGTCAAAGGGAGAGCCGGAGTTAGACACTTCCGGGTCATAACCGGTGTATTTGGTAGACACAAAGAAGTTCTGCATGGAGGCATATACCCGCAGGCGGCTCAGCTTCATGGCAGATGTGGCGGAGGCCGGGAATACGTATGCCAGCAGCAGGTTGCGGCCGCGGATGAAGGAGGCGTCTGTTACCTTGTGGCTGTCATTATTGGTATCGTATCCTGCGGGAACGGGGCGGAGCTGCGCAATGGGCGTGTTCTGATGGGTCTCCGTCCACGCGTTGAGCACCGTTTTATAACTGTTAGCAATGCCCTGGCGGTCTTCCAGCGAGTGGATGCTCCTGTCATGCACATCGTTGCCGTACATGTACTGCAGGTCTACGGTGAGCGACCAGTTCCTGTACCGGAACGTGTTCAGGAAAGTGCCGAAGCCGTCAGGGATGCCTTTGCCGATGATGGTGCGGTCTTTATCATTGATCTGCTTGTCGTTGTTCAGGTCAAGGTACTTTATATCTCCCGGCAGGGCATTGTATACGGCCGCCTCGTCTTTCTCCGCCGTGCTCCAGGTACCCAGGTTCACCCTGCCGAAGAAGGCGCCAACGGGATCGCCTACACGGATCACCGTAGCGCCGGAGTAGATATCGCTGCCGCCGGTCAGTTCCAGCACCCTGTTCTTGTTCACAGAAATATTGAACTGGCTGCTCCACGAAAAGTTGTCCCGCTGTATGTTGGTGGTGTTAATGGAGAACTCTATCCCCCTGTTCTCCATGCTGCCAATGTTGCGGGTAATGCTGGAATAGCCGCTGGTGGTGGGCAGCGGGGCGGCCAGCAGCATGTCTACCGTTTTTCTGCGGTACACGTCCAGCTCCATGGAAATGCGGTTGTCCAGCAAGCCCAGTTCAATACCTGCGTCCATTTGCAGGGTCTTTTCCCATTTAAGATCGTCGTTGGCCATACGGCTGATACCCGTACCGGGACTGCGCACGCCGTCAAAGACCACATCGTAATTGCCCATACCGGCCATGGCCTGGTAAGCCAGTATCTCCGAGTTGCCGGTAGCGCCGTAGCTGGCGCGCAGCTTCAGGTTGGAGATAGCGGGTATGGCCTTCATAAAATCTTCCTGCGAGACCCTCCATGCCACCGCGGCGGAGGGGAAGAAGGCGTACTGGTTGTTACGCCCGAATTTGGAAGACCCGTCCATACGGCCGGTGAAAGTGACGAGGTATTTATCCAGCAGGCCATAGTTCAGCCGCGTGAAATACGAGTTAAGGCCGTATGCCGTACCGCTTGAGCCGGGCGTTTGCGGGTTGGCGCCGGCGCCCAGGTTGTAGTATTTGAAATAGTCATCGCTGAAGCCCTGGGTAGACGCATTGGCGCTGAACTGGTCTATATGTTGCCAGGAAAGGCCCAGCAGCGCGTTGAGGGAGTGTATCTTACCAAACTCCTTATTGTAGGTGAGGTAGTTCTCGAACTGCCAGGAGTTGAAGCGGTTGTTGGTGATCTGCGCCACGCCTTTCTGCGAGCGGGAGATATAGTTCAGGTCCCGGCCCGCGTAATAGTCCAGCCGCTGGTTGATGATGTTGCTGCCCACGGTGGTGCGCAGCTCCAGGCCTTTAGCCAGCTGAATATTGGCGTAGATATTTCCCAGCAGGGTTTGCGTACGAAGGAAATACAGCCGTTCCTCCAGCACCTGTACAGGGTTGCCGCCGCCTTCCATGCCCGGGTAATCATCATTGCCGGCCCAGGTGCCGTCTGGGAATTTGACCGGGATAATGGGCAGCGCCTCCAGCACCTGGCGCATGGTCACAATGCCGCCGCCGCCCAGCTGGTCTATCTGTTTGTCGTTCTGGTCTGTATATCCCAATGTACCGCCTACTTTCAGCCAGTCTTTGATCTGGCTGTCAAACACAAAACGGGCGGCATACCTTTTCTGCCAGGAGCCTTTAATAATGCCGTTCTCGTTACGGTAGTTGAGGAACGCGCCGTAGCTGCCTTTATCGTTGCCATTGGTGAACGCCAGCTGGTGGTTCTGCGTGAGCGCCTTTTGTGTGGACTCTTTCTGCCAGTCCGTATCATACAGCGGGTTACCCTGCGCGTCAAACAGCCGCGGGTCTGTTCTTTTCGTTCTGGGGTCTACATACTTTCCGTTAGCCCAGCCCACAGGGTCATACTTTTCCGCGTTCTGGTAGGCTGTTTCCTCTACCTGCAGAAACTCTTTCGAGTTGAGTACGCCCAGTTTCCTTGGCAGGGTGCCGATGCTGAAATCTGTATCGTAGGTAAGACCGCCGCCGCCGGAAGTGCCGCGTTTGGTGGTGACCAGTATAACGCCGTTGGCGCCGCGGGCGCCGTAGATAGCGGTAGACGAGGCGTCTTTCAATACCTCGATGGAGGCAATATCATTCGGGTTGAGGTAATCTATGGGCGAGCTGCCGTTCTGTAAACCGGCCACGTTCAGAATCACGCCGTCTATCACGTACAGCGGGTCGTTCTGGATGTTGATGGAGCTGAAACCGCGGATGCGGATGTTGGCCCTGCCGCCCGGGCGCCCGGAGTTGGAAGATACGTTCACACCGGTAACCCTGCCAGACAGCTCCTGGTTGAGGGAAGAAGCCGGCCGCTCCGCCAGCGCTTCGGCCCTTACCGTGCCCACCGCGCCGGTGAGGTCTGACTTTTTACGGGTACCATAACCCACTATCACCGTTTCATTCAGGCTGGACGCTTTGCCCTTTAAGGTGATCCGGTACTCGGCACGGGCGTCTACCGTTACTTCCTGTGTTTCATAACCCAGGCCGGAAAACAACAGTACCGCGCCTTGCGTTACCTGGAGGGTAAATTTACCTTCCGCGTCCGCAACGGTACCGGTTGTAGTTCCTTTCACGGCCACGGTGGCACCTATAGCAGGGACGCCCTGCTCATCGGTAATGGTGCCTTTGATAGTTACAGACTGTGCCCGCACCAGCAGGGGGAGCATCAGCAGGACGGCATACACTACGCCACGTATGGTCCCATGCAGCTTTTTTGTTCGCATATGACTGATTTGACAGCGGCAAGGCCGCCGGAGTTAAGAAATAGCATGGCCGGTCACCCCCGGCATGCAGGATTGCGGAGAAATGTAAAATGCTGATAACAGGAGACAACAACAGGCAGCACTGCGCACGTACTGCCCACGGGTTGACGCAACAACTATTTCATACCTGCCACTGTATCACGGAAAACTTTGTACTTGCCATCATAATTGCTGGAATCGGGTCACGCGGATCGTTAGGTTTTTTCATAACAAAGAATTTAACTGGAATCTCGATTTACCGGATTAACATCAAATACACGGTTCGCTGCACACTACTTCAATTACAATAAAGATAATCACGCAACAGGCAGACTGTTACATGCTTTTTAGCAAATATTGATATGATATTACCGGATTATAATTTTGGTAAAACACGCGCCAGTAGCGGGCAGGAAGGTACAGGACAGTTAAGTGGAAAGCATGTTGTAATTTGCTGGAAGAACTATATAACTGATACTCAAAAAACGGGAACGTGGTACCCACCGCGTTGCTTTTTTGCTGCGGGGACAATAACGGAAGGCTCCCATTTCCGTTGTTCCCTGCGGCATTTTTTATAGCATACTGACCAACAGCACCCAGTCATTTCCTGCGCCGGTTGAAGGCGGCATTGTGCGTAGCGGAGTTGCTGTTGTGAAGCGGAAGCCGGCCGTAACGGTTGGGCTTGCGCAGACCGTCAAACTCCGCCAGCAGCACGGTTGTTTAGGTAATACCTGATCTCTTCCCCGTTCAGGCGGTGAAACAATTCCCAGCCGGCCGGGCTCCCCGAAAGAGCTATTTTTCCCGATTGCGTAAACAATATTCCCGATTTGTAAAACCCGCCGTATAGAAAGCCCCCTACTTTGCAGAAAGTTTCATTGAAGGAAGCATGCAAGCGAAAATTTTTATACCGTTTTTATTCCTGTCCCTTACCTGTACCAGCCTCTTTGCCCAAAAAAGCGCTGTGAAGGGGCGCATTATTTCCACACAAGGCAAGCCTTTAAGTTATATCACCGTTTCACTGGAACGCACCGCCCATGGTACGCAAACGGACGAGAACGGCAACTACCGTATTGCCGGCATTCCCGCCGGGCAATATGTACTGCGGGTGCTGTCTATGGAATATGCCGGGCAGGCCAAAGAAATAGTCATAGGGAACGATACTACCATTACCGAAAACTTCACCCTCGAGGTATCTGCCGCCAAAGACCTGGGAGAAGTGGTGATCACCGCGCAGAAAACCGGCCAGCAGGTAAAGGTGCAATCCATCAACACGGCCATTTACCGGGAGCAGCCTACCACGCTGGTGGAGCTGATGAACCGCTCCGCCGGCATCCGCATCCGCCAAACGGGCGGCCTGGGCAGCCGGAGCAACCTGATGCTGAACGGCTTCCAGAACCGTTCTGTGCGGTATTTTAAAGACGGCATCCCGCTGGATTACCTGGGCGCCGGTTTCGACATCTCGCTGGTGCCGGTGAACATGCTGGAACGCGTGGAAGTATATAAAGGCATCCTGCCCTTCCACCTCGGCGCAGACGCCCTCGGCGGCGCGCTCAACATGGTTACCCGCCACGATGTGAAGAGCTTCCTCAACGCCTCTTACGAACTGGGTTCTTTCAACACCCACCGCGCTTCCCTGAACGCTTATTACAAAAACGCCAAAGGGAACCTCTTTGCGGGCATCAACGGTTTCTACAACTACTCCGACAATAATTACAAAGCTACGGTACGGCTCACAGACCCGTCTACCGGCGCGTCAAAAGATACCACCACCCGCCTGTTCCACAACCAGTTCTCCAACTACTACGTGGAAGCCTTTGCCGGCCTCGCCAATACAGGCTGGGCAGACGAGCTGCGGTTCACGGTCACCGCCTTTTCGGTAGACAAACAGTTCCAGTTCGGTTCCAGCATGGAAAAGCCTTATGGCGCCGTAACGGGCAGCCAGCGTTCCGTAGTGCCGTCCCTGTTATATAAAAAGAAACTGCTCAACAGCAAGCTGGACATCAGCCAGTTCCTGGCCTACAATACCCTGCGCACAGCAACGGTAGATACGGCTCACGGGCGGTACAACTGGGCAGGGCAATACACCCGTTCCGAAACGGAAATCGGGGAAATGTCCAGCACCGGTTCCCTCTCCCACATCAACTTCCGGTATCTGACCTCCCGCACCAACCTCAACTACCAGCTCACCAACACGCAGGCGCTGAACCTCAACGTGGTGGCCAACAACTTCCGCCGCGAAGGCACCGATCCCTACGGCCACAAGTTCTCTACCGGCAAAGACGTGCTTACCGTGCCCGCTACTTATAACAAAATGATCGTGGCGCTGGGGCTTACGTCTTCTTTTGCGAAAGGCAGGCTGCAAAACAGCCTCATCGGCAAATATTTCCACTACGGTACCAATGCCAGCGATGCGGACTACCGCGGGGATGAAGTGAACACCATCAACAGCAGGTCCGCCTGGGGCATTGCGGATGGTTTGCGGTACAACCTCAACCAGTACGCTTCCCTGCAGCTGTCTGTTGAAACATCGCTGCGGCTGCCGGAGCAGGACGAGCTGTTTGGAGACGGCAACCTCAAGCTGTCCAACTTTGAACTGAAGCCGGAAAGGAGCATCAACATCGGCGCCGGTTATAAAGTAGCCATCCCCGCCAGCTACCGCATAGAGGCCAATGCTTTCTACCGCTATACCAAAGACCTCATCCTGCTCATGCCCATCAACTTCATGTTTGCGCAGAGCCAGAACGTGGAAAAGGTAAAGGGCCTGGGGGTAGATGTAGACGGCAGCGTGTCTGTGACCCGCTGGCTGGACGCCAACGCCAATGTTACCTTCCAGGAGCTGCGGCTGGCAGACCCCGGCAACTTTGCGCGAGACAAGGCGCGCCTCAAGAACACCCCCTACTTTTTTGCCAATGCCGGGCTGAGCGCCAAATTCAACAACCTGCTGCGCAAGCAGGATAAAATAAACATCTACTGGTATTACTCTTTTGTACGGGAATATTACCTGGACTATATCCCGAAATCCGTGGAGCCGGACGGTTTCCTCGGCCTCTTCGGCAAGGCCGGGATAGACGCCCGCAACATCATCCCGGACCAGAACATACACACCGCCGGGTTCACGTATTCCCCGGCAGGCATGTTCTCTGTGGGTTTCCAGGTGAAGAACATCTTTGACGTGGCCGTGTTCGACAATTTCAAGATACAGAACCCCGGCAGGGCCTTTTCAGTAAAAATTTCTTACTCTCTTTAAGTATATACAATGAATAAATTGATCAAACAAAGCATCGGCGTTTTATCTGCAGTAGTGCTGCTGGCTTCCTGCAGCAAAAAGAACGATCCCGCGCCGGACAACGGCAACGACGGTAAATTCGGCTATGTGCTGTTCACCAATGAAAAAGACCTGGCCACCACCGGTTATATGAAAGCATATGACGGCGTACCTGGCGGCAGCTTCAGCAACATCAGCGAAAAGACCCTGCAAATGACCTCCGCCTTCGGCTTTACCGCTTATAACAAGTGGATATTCAACCGCAGCAACATTGCCGGCGAAGCGGGCATCCAGAAACTGACGGTAGCGGCAGACGGGAAGATCAACGCAGAAGGCTTCCTCGCCAACGGGCAGATGTTCCACATCGTGAACGAGACCACCGGTTATTACCTTGACCCGGCAAGAGGCTCCATGCTGCTGCAGATCTTCAACCCTACCACCATGCAGCGTACGGGTGAAATAGACCTGAACTCCCTGAAAATAAACGATGCCAGCGTTAAATACCAGGCAGTGGGCCAGCACACAATCGCTTCCAAAGAAGGCAAGCTGTATGTAGGCGTTACCTACGGAAGCACCACGCAGGCAGGCGGTTATGGCGATGACGCCGTAGACTATGTTAAAATGGCCGTGATCAACATTGCCACCAACCAGCTGGAAAAAACCATCCAGTACGATGGCATCAAGTCACTGGGCTGGGGCTCCAGCGCCAACAAAATGTGGACGCTGGGAGACGATGGCGCGCTGTATTTCTATTACACCGGTTTTAACGAAGGTATTACCAACAGCTCCGTGATCCGCATCAAAAAAGGTGAAACGGACTTTGACCGCAGCTGGATATTGAAAGCAGACACTTACCAGGCGCATTCCACCATTGGCGTGAGCGTGGTAAAGAACGGCAAGATCTATGTGCAGCTCCCTTCTGTAGAGCTGGCGCCTGATTTCTCCAACCTGGGCACGCCTATCTGGGACTACTACGCTATTGACATCAACACCCTGGCGGCTACCAAAATTACCGGCATGCCCAAAACACGCTACGTACACTCCAACGAGCAGGGTATTGTGGAAATGGACGGGAAGATCTACCTCTGGATGGCCAACGGCGCCGAGAACGGCTATTACCTGCTGAACGAAAGCAACAACACCGCCACCAAGGCTTTCAGCGTAACAGACGGCGGCCTTGTTTCCGGTTTTATCAAACTGAACCTGTAACAACATGAAAATTGAAACGGCCAAACGCTGGTTTTTATGGCATAAATGGACCAGCCTCATCTGTACCATTTTTCTGCTGATGCTCTGCATCACGGGGCTGCCATTGATCTTTCACCACGAGCTGGAGCATGTGCTGGAAGAAGAGAAAGTGGCGGAAATACCGGAGGGCGCGCAGAAAAAAAGCCTTGATGAGCTGGCCGCCGCCGCCGAAGCCCTCTACCCCGGCGAGCGCGTACGGTACGTGTACTGGGACGAAGACGAGCCCAACAAAACGCTGTTTGACGTGGCGCCCCGCCCGGAAGCGCCGTATGACAGCAGTAAATATGTTGTACTGAACGACTACACCGCCGCCGTGCTGGACAGGCCTACCACGGACGGCGTGATGAACTTCATCCTGCGGCTTCACCGGGACATGTTCCTCGGCATTGGCGGCATGCTGTTCCTGGGGCTGATGGGCATTGTGTTCGTTATTGCCATTATTACCGGTGTGGTGCTGTACGGGCGTATCATGAAGAAGTTCGATTTCGGCATGGTGCGCAAATACAAGTCACGCCGCCTGCACTGGCTGGACACGCATAACCTCATAGGCATTGTTACCCTGGCCTGGGCCACTGTAGTAGGCATTACCGGCATCATCAACGCCTTGCATGATGTGGTGCTGTTTGCCTGGCAGCAGGGCCAGCTGAAGGAAATGGTGGCGCCCTATGCCAGCAAACCGCCACTGGAAGGCCAATACGCTTCGCTTGACAGTGCGCTGCTGGTAGCGGAAAAGGCCGCGCCAGACATGAAAGCCAGCATCATCACCTACCCCGGTACCATGTTCACCAGCAAACACCACTACGGCATTTTTATGAAAGGCAAAACGGAGCTGACGGCCCGGCTGCTGATGCCCGTGCTGGTAGACGCGGAGAACGGCACGCTCACGGACGCGCGCAAAATGCCCTGGTACGTGATCACGCTGTTTGTGTCTCAACCGCTGCACTTTGGCGACTATGGCGGCTGGCCGTTAAAAATAATATGGGCCCTGTTTGACCTGGCCACTATTGTAGTGCTCATTACAGGCCTCTACCTGTGGGTGGCCCGCCGGAAAGCGGCCAAAATGCAATGGAGCCGGCTAAACGAAAAAATTGAGGAATACGATGAAGCATAATCCTTTCATGAAACTGTGGGGCATGCCGCTAATACTGGCCGTGCTCTCCCTGGCCGGCCTCATTATAGCGCTGGCGGGCGATGGCATCTGGGACATTTTTTCCTGGATAGGGCTGGGCATCCCGCTTTACCTCATCATCAAACATTATTATTTCCGGAAAGAACAACGGGAGGAGCTGTAAGCTGCTTCCCGTTGTTTTATTTCACTTCCTTCCGGATGTAAAAGCCCCATGGCGCAAACCGCTTGACGGTATCCAGCCAGTAAGCCAGGTTTACGTCTACATCCGTATACGGCCTGCCGTCAAATATTTCCGCACTTACATCGGCCAGCGCCCAGTCATCTTCCATAAAATGCCATTTGAAAACATGCGTGCCGTTCGTGTTATAGCTGGCGCTGCCGCCTGCCAGCGCGCCGTTCACTATTTTGCGCTGCGCTATGGGCAGGGTTAACTGGGAATCTATTTGCTGCAGCAGCGCAGAATCCCTGGTGGCTACTACAAAGGCGCTATCCCGCCAGTCTTCCGGCGGTACTTTTTTAGCTACTTCAAAATAGCGGTAGCCGGGGTTGGGCGGCGGCGGGCCGTTCTTGTTGCAGGCTACGGCGCCCGCCAACAACACTGCCAGCAGGCAGGCGGGTTTGAATAAAGACATGGTATTCCGTATTTGTTCCGGGAGGAAGGCACAAAAATGGTGCCTCCCGCATGGCTGTTTTTGTAAAAAAAATTATGGCAGGAAGTAAATCCTTTAGATATATTTTATATATTGTACGGATAAGTTTTCAAAACCTTATCCTTGACAGCACTATTGCAATAATTTCTAAAATTTCACGTCTATGACTGCCGACGTTAACAAGACCGCCTTATTTAACGGTAGTTGTTTCGCTCTCATTACCACCGCATTCACATTTGCCATCAGGGCCGGTATCCTGACCCAGCTGGGCGCACAGTTCAACCTGACCGCGGAGCAGCTCGGGTTCATCAACTCCATGTGGTTCCTGGGTTTTCCCATTTCCATGATCATTGGCGGGCTGGTATACCACAGCTTTGGCCCGCGGAACATTATGCGGGTGGCTTTTGTGGCGCACGCGCTGGGTATCATACTCACCATTTACGCCGGCGGCTACACGCTGCTGCTGATCTCCACCCTCTTCATCGGCTTCGGCAATGGGTGTACGGAAGCGGCCTGTAACCCCATGATAGCAGACAGCTACTCCGGTGTAAAAATGAACAAGATGCTCAACCGCTTCCACATGTGGTTCCCCGGCGGCATCGTAATAGGCAGCCTTATTTCCAAATTCATGACAGATGCCGGCCTGAGCTGGCAACTGCAAATGTGGGTGATCATGATCCCCACTATCATATATGCAGTACTGTTCTATGGTAAAACATTCCCCGCACCCAAGGTAGAAGGCGCCACGTCACTGGCGGAAAACCTCAAGGCCATGGTATCTCCCACTTACATTTTCCTGTTCATCTGCATGGCCCTCACCGCCATCAGTGAATTTGGCCCGCAACAGTGGGTAGGCCTGGTAATGAGCAGCAGCGGCGCCAGCCCCATGCTCATACTGGCTTTGGTAACCGGCCTCATGGCCGTGGGCAGGTTCTTTGCCGGCCCCGTGATACAGGCATTGGGCCAAACGGGCGTATTGCTGATCTCCGCTATTTTTGCGGCCATCGGCATTTACCTTTTCAGTGTAGTGACCGGCCCTATGGCGTATGTAGCCGCCGTATGCTTCGCCATCGGCGTTTGTTACTTCTGGCCTACCATGGTAGGCGCCGTGGCACAGCGGGTACCGCTCAGCGGTGCTTTGGGCATGTCTATCATCGGCGGTGTGGGCATGTTCTCCAGCTCCATCTTCCAGCCCATCATTGGCCGCTGGATAGATTCCGCCCGCGCGGAAAGCGCACAGAGCGGCCTCAGCGGCGCCCAGCTTGAACTGGTTGCCGGTCAGGACACGCTGGCCAAAATGGCTATGTTCCCCGCCATCCTCATTGTACTGTTCATCATTTTCTTCTTCTGGCAGAAAAGAACGCCGGCCAGCCAGGGCCAGGTAGCGGCCGCGCATTAAGCGGGCGCCGGCTTAACATAAAAAGTGAGGGAGTATCCATTCAGATACTCCCTCACTTTTTTATAGTAACGAATGATGCCTGCCACATGGCCTGTCTTCCGCGCGGCAAGCCACCGGGTTACATCAGCCCGTGCTTTTCACACATGTCTTTTATCAGCTTCAGCCCGTTTTCCGCCATGTTCCATGGCTCGGAAAACTCCCGCCATACGCCGATGGAGTTGGCAAAGTCAGGATCGTTACGGGTAAAGCCTTCAATAGTGAGCCAGCCTTTGTAGTTCACGCGCGCCAGGGTGGAAAACACTTCATCCCAGGGTACATGGCCGCTGCCGGGCGTGCCCCGGTCGTTCTCGCTGATGTGAAAATGGCCCAGCAGGGGCGCAATCTGCGTAATGGCATCGCCCAGTTTTTTCTCTTCTATATTGGCGTGATGCGTATCAAACATGGCCTTCACGTTGGGATGCGCCGTTTGCTGTACCAGGCGCGCCAGTTGCTCCATGGTATTGCAGAGGTAACATTCAAAACGGTTCACCGCTTCCGGCGTGAGCAAAATGCCTGCCTGCGCGGCGTGATCCCCGGCCTGGTGCAGCACCTCCGCGCTCCATGCATATTCATCTGCGGTGGGCGCGCGTTTGGTGAAGGTGGTGAACGCGGAATGGAAGGGGCCGCAGAGCACGGTGGCGCGCAGGTCATGCGCGCGGTCTATCGTCCATTTGATTTTTTCCAGCGCCTTGTTCCTGACAGCGGCGGAAGGGTCTACCGGGTTTTCATCAGGGCCCAGTACAAACACCGCGGTGGTTTCCAGGCCCAGGGAAGCGGTGTAGTCTCCTACCTGCTTGTACGCCTTGTCATCCGGCGCGCCTATGAGGAACTCCACCCCATCGTACCCTGTTTTGCCCAGCCGCTCAATTACCGGCCGCAGCTCGTCAGATACAACGGCTGACCACGCCAGTACATTAAATCCGATTTTATTCATCTGCTAATATTGATCTTTTACGGGCCAGATCACATCCGGGATACATCAAGGCTAACAAGATTAAACATGTACGGCATAAACCCGCCTTAACATAGCCCTATGCGATAAAATGCATCCTGCCCGGTTTCCTACTATTTCTTTTTCGGTGTCACTATCTCTCCCGGCATAATGAGTGATTCAAAACCGGCCAGGTCTGCCGGTTTCACATTGGCCTTATACCCATCAAAGTTGAATGTAGTAGGCTGGTAAGGGCCAACAAAATTCACATCGCCCTGCGGGTCTATGTCTTTTTCCATGCCCATTGTCCAGAAGCAGGCGTTCACCAGCATACGGCGGAAACCCTCGTTCAGCAGGTCTTCCGAAGCGCCGTGCGTAGTGGTGAACACGCGGCCGCTGGCGCCATTGTCCAGCTTGTAATTGCGTACCCAGGCTACGGGCAGCTCCTTTTTGGAAGTGTCCGCAGGCGAGTCTGGCGTCATGCCGTTCAGCACCTGGCCGCGGGCCAGCACGGTGGAGCCGGTCAGCTCCGGTTCCGCATTGTAGCCGCCGCACTGTACAAACACGTCTTTCACGCCGGCCAGCACGGGGTGGCTCTCCTGCCCTTGCTCCAGCAATAACCGGGAGGCCTGTGCGTGATTTTTGCCGTAGTGCCCCACCCAGGTCTCTCCGAGGATGGTTTCACCGAAACCGTCACGCCAGGTAGTGTTGGGCCCTTTGTATTGGTAGCTGTAGTGGCCCCACTTGGGATTTTTGGCGTTATTGAACGCATGGGTGGCCGTTCTGAGGCCTACCACGGGTTTGCCTTTTTCGAGGTAATCATTGATGTGCTGCATTTCCTCGTCCGGGAAATCGGAAAAGCGGGTGAAGATCACCATGAGGTCCGCATTGTTCAGCGCGTCCAGGCCGCGAAGGTCTGAGCTGCCGGGCAAAATGTTCCTTTGAGAATCCAGCCCGAACACCACGGTGCAGGTAAACCCGTACCGTTTGGCCAGTATGCGGGCCAGGGCGGGCAGGCTTTCCTCGGAGCGGTACTCATGGTCTGAAGCAATGAACACAATGTTCTTTCCTTTGCCCGGGCCGCTGTCTCCTTTATACACAATGCGGTAGTCGGCATATGGATCATTGGGCTGGCCGCAAGCCACCTGGGTAAGCACCAGCACGCAGAGCAGCAGCAGTCTTGTTATATTTTTCTTCATGTTCCTGATCATTTAATAACTTTCAATGTTCCCCGCATCAGCTGACCGTGGCCAGGGAAGGTACATAAAAACGTATAATCGCCCGGTTGCGAGGGTGCTTTAAAGGCCAGCGACTGTGTTTCATTATTGTTGAGCAGGCCGGTGGCGTGAAGAATGTTTTTGTTGTCTGGCAGGAACTTCTTCTTGAAGCCTTCGCTGCCAAGGTCAATGGCCGCCTGCGCTACCTCGTCTGCCGTGCCGGGCATTACCACCACCAGGTTGTGCGGCATGAAGTCTACATTCTTGAGCGTGAGCTTCACCTGCTGGCCTGCTTTCACGATGATCTCTTTTGTATCGAAGAGCATCCTTTCGGGAATAGTGCCTATTATCACCTCCGCTTCGCTTTTGTTGCTGACGTCTACCCGCTTGCCGGAAGGGCCGGGGTTGTGTACGGCGGCTACCGCGGCGGAGCTGGTGTCTGCGCCGTGCTGGTGTTGCGCGTGGCCGCCAATGTCTTTACCCTGGTATTTCCAGAACCAGGCCACGCGGTCTGCCGCGCGTACCGCGTTCTCTATGGGAGAACTTTGCAGTTGCGCCAGCAGTTCCTTGTTGGCCACGTTGTGGCGCTGGTGCAGCCAGAGTATTTCCAGCAGGGCGTGCGCGCCTTCTTCCGTGTCTGCTTTATACTGTGCGGCCCATTCTTTGGCTTTGGCCATTACTTCTTTCGTTTCGCGGCCGCTCAGTTCTATCTGCACCTGGTGGCGCACTTCGTTCACGGGGTGCTTCAGCAGGTCCAGCAGTTTTTCCACGGGCTGGCCGGCAATAGCCACCGGTTCTGACAGGGGGCGGCCTTTGGCGGTAATGCGGTAAATGCGGCCATGGACATGATCGCGCTTGGGATCGCGGATGTTGTGCTGCATGTGGCCGATGAGCGGGTTCTGCCAGTCGCTGATATACAGCGCGCCGTCTTCTCCCACTACACCGGAGGTAGGCCGGAAGTTAGGATCGTCCGAGTACAGCATGTCCCCTATTTCCTCCCCCCATACCTTGCCGCTGTCATACGCCAGCTTGTAGCGTTTCATGCCCTGGAAGCCGATCACGTTATAGATCAGGAAATTGTTATCATATTCAGCCGGGAAGTGCTGGCTGGACAGTACCTGGTGCGCGGGCACCGGGCGAACGGTCTGTTTCAGCAGCCGGCGGGTCTTGAAGTCTTTTGCGTCCGGCGCGCGGGTGCCGTCGTTATCCAGGTACACCTGGTACGCGCGGCCGGTGGTGCCGTCTGTCACAAACTGGTAGCCCCATTTGTCAAAGCTGATGCCGTGGGCGTTGGGGCTGTTCTCCACTACAAAGTCGAACTGATACGTGCGCGGGTTGAAACGGAACAGGCCGGGCTGGTGGTTCTCCTGGCTGGGGCCCCACGGTGTTTCCACATTGCAGACCATGAACACGCCGCGCTGGTAATAAATATACCCGTCAGGCCCGAAGAACAGGTTATTGGCGGCATGGTGCGTATCTGCCGCGTCAATACCGCCCAGCAGCACCATGCGTACATCCGCCTTGTCGTCCCCGTCCGTATCTTTCAGGTACAGGATGTTGGGAGCGGATATCACGATCACGCCGTTGTTCCAGAACTCGAAGCCGGTGGGGTTGTGTACCCTGGCAAAAGTAACCGACTTGTCTGCCTTGCCGTCTTTATCCGTGTCAGACAATATCACCAGCCGGTCTTTCATTTCTTTCAGCGGCTCGCGTTTGGGGTAGCTTTCCCAGGCGGCCACCCACAGGCGGCCTTTGGTATCTCTCTTGACCGTTACGGGGTTGGCTATTTCCGGGAACTTCTCTTCAGATGCGAAGAGGTTCACTTCCAGGCCGGGCGCCACATGCATTTTGCTGATGGCCTCTTCCCCACTGAGGTATACTACGTCTTTTTTAAAGTTCGATTCCACTTTCACCGGCTGCGGCACGTTGCTGTCATCCATGGCCGTATCTACCGCCCAGGCTTCCCAGGCGCCCCAGAAAGGCTCTTCATCGTCCGTTACGGGATGTACGTCTTTATTGCCGCCGGCAATGGCCCAGATGCGCTTGTCCCGGTTGGCCGTCATGGTGTCCAGCATCTGCAGCTCGCGCTGCAGCGTTTCATAGTTGCCGTGCAGCTCGCTTCTGCCGCCCCATACGTCGTTACCATCTGTTGCGCGGTAGCGGTTGAACCAGTTGCCGTTCTTGTTGAGCACGGCCTGGCGCAGCCTGTTCAGGTCTGCCTCTTCCGTGCGGGGCACTACGCCCGCCAGCTGTTCGGTAATGAATCGGGCTACCAGGCGGTTGCCGTCTTCATTCAGATGTACGCCGTTGATGGTGAGCGGCGCTTTTTCCGATGCATACATTTTTTGCGTGGCGGCAAACAGGTCTACGAACACCAAGTCTTTTGCCTTTGCCGTTTCTTCCATGGCGCGGGTGTACGCTTCCAGCCGTTTGTTATTCTCTTTGCCATCCGGCAGGTTCGGGCTTTCCAGGTCTTCGTGCGCAATGGGAGAAAAGAGCACCATGCGCGGCTCGTTCTTGCCGTCATACTTTTGCAGCCGCGTTGAATCGATCCAGTCGCTCAGTTCCTTGCTGAACTTTGCCGGGTCGTTGTCATAAGACTCGTTGTAGCCGAAGAACGCAAATATCACGCTGGCCTGCACACGGGTGAGGTGCGTGTTGGCGTCTCCATAGGCTTTGTGCGCCCGCGGGCGGTGCATCACCCTGTCTCCCGTAAAACCGAGGTTGCGGAACACCAGTTCCTTGCCGGGCTGCGCCGCCTGCAGGTAGGTTTCCAGGAAGCCATCGTACTGCATGCGCTCCGCCAGTGCATTACCAACCAGCGCAATCCTGTCTCCTTTTTTAAACTCGAATTTCCCGGAAGGGGAACATGCGGCCATTACGGCCATCAAAGGCATACAGAAGCCCCAAAACAGGCGACTTCTTAATTTAAGGTGGATAAGTTTCATCAATGGTTTCATTATACGTGGTCGATATCATACAAACCAGAACATGTCCGTTCCATGTTCCTTCATCAAATCACCAAACAATGTAGGGCTAAATTCGCAGAACACCGTCCTGCTGCGTCCTGTATGTAGAAAATTACCTCAACCTTGTTATATTTTCACATTCAGTGAAAAGCCGCTTCCTTCCGGGCTGTAAAAAGGGGAAATACTGAGCCTTTCGCTTTTCCTGATCTGCCTGTGCAACTCCGGCACGGCAATGCCTGTACCCGCGCCGATGAGGAAGCCCAGTATCACGTCTGTTCTGAAATGTTTGCCTGCGCGCACGCGGTAGTAGCCTACCAATGCGGGCGGAACGGCGGCGGCGGAATAGATGGCCACTCTTTTCAGGCCTTTGATCTGGTGATAGTCTGTGAACACTTTGGCTAAAAAGAAGGTAGATGTGGCGGCAAAGGATACATGCCCGCTGAAAAAGGAATTGCTTTTGGCAATGCCGATCTTTTCTTCCTGTGTTACCTGCGGGTTGTACACGTACGGCCGGGTGCGGCGTATGGGAAAAGCGGCGGCAAAATAGATGGCGTTGTCTACCGTGTGAGACACCAGGTACATCGCCAGCAGGTCCAGCCAGTCTTTCCGTATGCGCCGGTCTATCATCAGCAGCGCGGGGCTGAGAATGGAAATATTGAGGAAGAGGTCTGAACTTTTTTGCGCGCTTTTGAACAGCGCGGGGTTATTAAAGGCCACGGGCCGGTCAAAGCGGTTGATGTTGTTGGGGTCAAGGCCATGGAGGTCTTCCAGCTTGTAGGCGGAAGTACGGTCAAGCGCCGAAAAGCCGAAGTAAGATGCCGTAAGGGCGGCCACGGGTATGGGCAGCTCGTATTTCCAGTTAACGCGGTATATTTTCCCGGGCAGCGTGTCTGCCTGGCCGGAAGCGGCCGTGCCGGTGCAAAGCAATAGGAAAAACAGGATACAGTTTCTGAAAAGGCATTTGGGCCACAGCATATGCGGAACGTTATTCTGCGGGTAAATATAAGTGATTTATCTGGTGTACGCCCTGCCCGGGCTAACGGTATACGTTCCTTTCCCTGCTGAAAAATACACGGTGTTCCTGCCCGCTTTTACATCCACATTAAAATTCACTGTCCCGTCTTCGCTCCTGACGTTCCAGTAACCCGGCTGCAGGCCCAGCAGCGCTACCTGGTACGCGGCGCTGTCTGCCGGTATATGTAAGGTAAAAGAAGCGCGAACAAGGTCTGTACCGGCGCTCATGCACACCACACGGTCTGCTATCCTCAACTGGTAACATTCCCCGGTTTGCTGAAGATCTACGGGGAGGGGCGGCCCATCGCCCTCTACCATCTGGAACACCGTTAAAAAACGGTCCCGGGCGCGGGCGTTTTTGGGAGAGATCATGATGCGGGTGGCATGGGCTTCCGGCTTGTCTGACCGTACCGTGAAGGTTTCCCCGAAGGTGCTGTTGGCCGCCGGGCCGCTCCGCACTTCCGTATGGCGGTCTGCGGCGGCGGGCAGCAGCATGTTCACATATGTTTTGCCCGTTTGCCCGTTCAGCTCGTTGCGAAGCACCATCACACCATCATTCACATCCGGCGGGTGCATGGTGTTGATCTGCCAGTATTTTTGAAAAGAGGGCTGCGCGGTGGTCATATCATCGGCCAGTATGATGGCCGCCGGCACATCTTCCCTGCCAAGGCGGAGGAAACAGAAGGCGCGGGTATACCGGCTCATTTTGGCGGTGTAGGCGCCGGTGAGGTCTGCCTTGAAATAGCTGAAGGCGGGCGTTTGCGGAGAAGGGCCGAAGTCCGCGGAGAGCACCTGGCCGTTGTTGAACCAGGGGTCTTGCGTGGTTTCATGCGGCGTCATGGGAAAGCGCTGGTTGAAGCGCGTGCCGCCATCCCGCTGTTTGGCGCGGAAAAGCAGCGGCTCTTCCGGGTCAAGGGCCAGCATCATGCTGTGGGCCACAGACCTTTTGTTAAAATTGTAATCGTACGGCGTACCGTAAGACAGGTACAGGCCAATATCCCCTACCTGTATGCCATGGTGAAAGATCTGCAACGCACCGGCGTCCGCATGCTGGTGGTTGGCAAAATGATAACCGCCGCCTTTTATTTCCGCTATCACGTCTTTACTGGCGGGTGTATTGTTCCACCCGGTGCGGGCCACCATGGAGCCGAGCACGGTACCAAAATCTTTGGTGAGGGGCAGTGAAGCGATATGATGGTCCGCTTTCAATGCGGGATCGTTTACCAGCAGATACAGTACAGGATTGTCCGGCAGCCCCCCTTCCCGTTCAAACTCGCCTTTGATGAGCGGGTCATTGGCGTAGGCGTAGCTCAGCAGCATGGTTTGCGGCTGCTTCCAGTACAACTGTTCGGCGCCTGTTGCCCTGCGGCTGAACATGTCCCCGTCGCGCAGCATGTACCCGTCTGGCAGGCGCATGTACAGCCAGTAGTACGGCAGGTGTTTGATGTTGTCATCAAATACGGAGAGGCCCGTCATCCGGTAGTAGAGCCACACGGCGTGCATCTCCCAGCCAAAGCGGTAGGCGCCATAGTCTACGCCCTGGTTGTGCCGTGGCGATGCGTATTCGAATTGGCGCATGGGCGCCAGCTGCTCCAGGATGGTGTAGGATGTATATTGGTACGGCAGCGGGTCTTCATTGTATACGGCCATGCTCATGGCCAGCAGGTCCCGGCAGATCTGCGCTTCGTTGCCGTGGCCGTTGATGATGCTGTCCATAAACGGCGGCCAGCCTATTTCCATATCGCGCGCCAGGCGCAGCATGTTCGTGTAGAGTATGTCCTTTTCTGTTTTGCCGAGCAGGTCGTAGCACCAGTCATATACCAGCGCGGCGGCATAGATGGCGCGGCCTATTTCGCGCGTAATATCCCCATAGGTCACATTCCCGAACTCCAGCGCCTGCATGTATCGCAGCATGAGGCGTACGGCTTCGTTGCCGGTCTTTTCATCGCCCGTTACCAGGTAATAAAAGGCGCGCGCTTCCACGGCTTTTTCCAGGTCTTCGCGGTAAAAGGTCTCTTCATCCGGCGCGGGGTCAAAGCTGAAAGGCGTTTTTGCCAACGCGCTCACTTTGTTCCATGCGGGCCTGTTCTCTTCTGTTGCCAGCCGCGCTTTGACAAGGGGCAGGCTTTGCGGGGTGACCCACAGCCGCGGATGCGCCGCGGGCGGTACAATAGCCGGCATATAGGCGCGTGCGGCGGCGGGCACCGCCGGGTCATTGTAATTTTTCCATTCAATGTAACCCAGCTGTATACCCGGCGGCAGCCATATTTTCACCTGCTGCGCCCGGCCGTTCAGCGCAAACTTGCCGGTTACCTGGTTGGCGGCGTGGTACTGGTCATATACAATGCGTTTGGTGGGCCGCCCGTCATCTATCTGCAAGGTCATGTGGGCGGTAACGGGCTTTCCTTCCGCCACCGGCACCGCGTAGGTAGCCAGCTGGTACAGGCCCGCCGCGGGCGCCTTAACGGTAAACACCACATCCGGCGTTGCGGAGCGCCCCGCTTCCCTGCCCGGCTTCAACCGCAACCATTTACCGCCCGCTATTGCCGTGGTACCGCGGTTCACGCGCGCTTCTTTGGCCTGCTGGCGTTGTACGTACCGGTCTCCCACCACCGCCGGGTAGGCTTGCGAAAATGTTTGGAGGGCGCCGCAGCCAAGCAGCAAAAGCAATAAACCTGTTCTCACTTTGTTCATCGTGTATGCCTTGTATCATCAAATTCCCCGGGGACGCGCCCCGGGGAACCGAACCTTAAATCTACCGTAAAATACCCATTAATAGCCAGGGTTGGGCACTATGCTCGGGTTGGCGCTCAGCTCCACTTCGGGGATGGGCAGTATTCTTCTGAAGTCTGTTGTTTTGACGTCTACATAAGAAGAGTATGCCTTGGCGCCCATGTTCTGCCGTGTAAAATCCACGTTGGTGCGGGCCAGGTCAAAAAAGCGCAGCCCCTCAAATGCCAGCTCCTTGCGGCGCTCCCGGATAATGGCGTCTACCAGCGCGGGGCCGGTGAAGGCATAAGCCACCAGTTGCGGGTCCCGGTTCTGCGCTACCATGTTCAGGTAAATAAGCGCGTTGGTCTCATCTTCCAGCCGCGCGTAAGATTCCGCCAGCGTGAGCAGCACTTCCGCGTACCGCAGCAGCTTTATTTCGTCCCGGTCTGCCACGCCGGTGTTCTGGTATTTGTTGACATAATATACCTGCTGCCCGCCGCGGGTGCCGTCAAAGATCAGGTCGCGGCGCCGGTCTGTGGCGGTATAGAGCGCATACGTATCATCTGTTACCAGCATGTCTCCCAGCCCTGTTCTGGAGTACATATAATCCAGCCCTTCCACGCCGTTGTTGGCGGCGGCGGAATTGTTCAGCTCAAAAATGGTTTCCAGCTTGTCTGTACGCGCGGCGTTGGAAGCCCAGTAAGACGTGAAGGCTGCCGCTGTGGACGCCAGCGTGTAGCCGCCGTTCTGCACCACCAGCAGGGCCGCGTCCCGCGCGTTCTCATAGTCTCCTTTATAGAGATATGCCCTTGCCTGCAGCGCCTTTACAGCATACTTTGACAGGAAGTTGGTATTGCCGGCATGAATGGCCGGGGTGGTGGCGGGCATCAGATCAAAAGCCTTATCCAGGTCGCTGATGATCTGGTCATACACCTGCGCCACCGTGCCGCGGGCGGGTTTGATGAAAGCCCCGCCAATACTGGTGGGCACCGTTACCAGCGGTACGCCGTCTGCCGCGGGATTGACCGTATGCGGTTTGGCGTACCAGTTCACCAGGTTGAGGTAGAGGAAAGCGCGCAACGCGTAGGCCTCTCCTTTCAATTGGCCGGTGGTGGCCGTTTCCGGCAAATTGACGGCCAGTATCCGGTTAGCCTGCAATATGGCGTAGTAGTGCTGCCCCCATAGCTGCGTGGCCTCCGCGTTGCCGGCTACGTACATGTAACTGTTCCACGGCAGCAGCCTGCCGGAGTTGGAGCTGCTGGTGTACACATTATCCGCCAGCAGGTCTCCCCAGAGCAACGCGTTGCGGCCATAGAGGAAATAACCGTTCATGATGCGGTAGGTACCGGCCAGTGCTTCCATCATATCTCCTTCCGTGAGAATGGCGCCGTTCACGGACACGGCCGTGGAAGGCTCCTCTTCCAGGAAGTTTTTGCCACAGGAGGCAGCCATGGCAGCGGACAGGAGCAGGATGGATATATATGCTTGTCTTCTTTTCATTGCTCGTTCTTTTTAGAGTGCTACGTTGATACCAACGGTGAAGGTTTTGTACTGTAACATGTCCTGGTTATCTGCCCCGGAATAGGTTACTTCCGGATCAAAGGGCAGGCGTTTGTCAAACGTGAACGTGAGCAGGTTGGTGGCCCTTCCATATACGTTCAGCCGGCTTACGCCCCATTTTTTCAACAGGCCGATGTTCCTGAAATTATACCCCAGCGTTACGTTCTTCATCCTGATATGGTCTCCTTTATAGAGGCGGTAAGTGCTCACCGAATTGTCTGTTTGGGTGGAAAACTTCGGCACGTCTGTTACCTGGCCGGGCGTGGTCCAGCGGTTTTCGTAGATGTAGCGGTATTTGTTGTGCGTATAATAGGTACCGGAGGTGAGGTACAGGTCTGCATTGGCCAGCACCCAGTAGTCCAGGTTATACGCAAAGTCCACGCCCAGGCTCAGGCCCTTGTAGCTGAACACGTTGTTGAAGCCGCCGGTGTAACGGGGAACAGATTCCCTGTCCAGCACCACGTATTTGGCATCCGCTATCTTGTCTGTAGCGGCGGCATGCGTACCGTCCGTATAATATAGCGGGGCGCCGTTCTGCGGGTCTACGCCGGCAAATTCCTTCATGTAGAACGTATAGAAGCTGTGCCCTTCTTTCAGGTAGAAATTACCGTTCTGCACGCCGGTGCCTTCCGGCAGGCTGGTCATCCGGTTCCTGTTCATGGCGAGGTTGAAGTTGCTGTTCCAGGTGAAGTCTTTTATTCTCAGCACATCCCCTTTCAGCGTAAACTCCCATCCTTTGTTCACCATGGCGCCCACGTTCTGGCTTACCGCCGTAAAGCCGGTGGTGAGTGAAGTAGGTACGGAGCGGATGAGGCCGTCTATGTTGTTGTGGTAATAATCCACGGTGAGCATAAAACGGTCACCGGCAAAACCGATGTCTGCCCCGGCATCAAACTTGCGGGCCGTTTCCCAGCGCAGGTCTATGTTACCGATGGAATAGTATTGCTGGCCGTTGTACCCGGCGTAGCTGTATGCAGTGCTGTAGCCCGCCTGCGGCACCCATGCATAGTTGCCCAGGCTGGCGTTGCCGGTAGTGCCGTAGGAAGAGCGGAGCTTCAGTGAAGACAGCACATGCTGGTGGCGGAAGAAATCTTCCTGGTGTACGTTCCAGGTGCCGCCAATGGCGTAGAAGCTGGCGTACCGGTTATTGGACGCGAACCTGGAGGAACCGTCCCGCCTGAAAGAGCCGTTAATGGCGTATTTATTGCGATAGTTCACTCCCGCCGTAGCGTACAGTGAAACGAACGCATAGTTGCTGTACTGGCCATAGGCGCCCAGCGGCGTGGCCGCATTGCTCAACGCGGTGAGGCTGGTATGCGCGGAGGGAAAACCGCCGCCGTCTGCCGCCAGCAGGTATTCCTTTGATTTTTGCGCTTCATACCCTACCGCCGCGGTAGCGTAGAAATTGTCCACACCTTTAAAATCGTACCGGTAATCCAGCTGGTTGCGGGTGAGCCAGTTAAAGTAACGGGTGTAATAATTGCGGCTGCGGCCTTTGAGGGACACGCCGTCTCCCATGGTGGCGTTCAGGAAGGTGGTTTCTTCTATCGTGTTGTAGTCCGCGCTGAAATAAGCGGTGTAGGTCAGCTTGTCCCAGATGTTCCACTTCAGCTTCACGTTGCCGAGCATCCGGGTTTGCGACATGTACTTGTTGTCATATTTGGCTATCCACAAGGGATTGTAAATACCGGGGAAGTTGGTATCTCCTGTTTTGCTGGTGTTGATAGCACCGTCTTCGTTATAGGCCAGCTGGAAAGGCCGCAGTACGCGGGCCGCCCAGGTGGGGTTACCGGAGAACTGTGCGCTGTACGGCGTATTCTGGCCCACGTTGGAAGCGTTCACACCTACCGAGAGCTGCATGCGCTGGTTGATATGATGATCTACGTTCAGCAGGCCGGATATTCTTTTGAAGTCGGAACCGATGGTGGTGGCATCCTGGTCAAAGTAGCCGGCGGAGCCGAAGAACTTTGTTTTTTCCGTGCCGCCGTTGAGGCTGACGTTGTATTGCTGCTGCTTGCCGGTGCGGGTTACCAGGCTGTACCAGTCGTTGCTTTTGCCGCTGTTGAGGCCGTAGCTTTCCGCCAGCGTGTTCACCTGCGCAGGCGTGTAGCCGCCGTTCACCAGTGCTTCCCGGAACATTTCCGCGTATTGCGCGGCGTTGAGCGGCATACCGGCGTCTGGCGGGTCCATCTGGCCGCTGACGCCCGCTTCCGCGTCTACCCTGATCTGCGTTTTGCCGGCCTTGCCGCGTTTGGTGGTGATGATGATCACGCCCGTGCTGCCGCGGGAGCCATACAGGGCGGTGGCGGCCGCGTCCTTGAGCACGTCTATGCTTTCAATATCGTTCTGGTTGAGGCCGGCCAGCGCGTTGGCGGTGGTCATGTTATAACCCAGCTTGTCCGCGTTCACGATCATGCCGTCTATCACAATAAGCGGGTTGGAAGAAAGGGAAAGCGAGCCCAGGCCACGGATGCGGATGTCTACCGCGGCGCCCGGCTGCCCGCTGGTGAGGGGCGCGGTAAGGCCTGCTATATGGCCCTGCAGCGTTTGCGCAAAGGTGGTGAACGGTTTGTTCTCCATTACCTCCGCCCCCACGGAGCTGATGGAGCTGGTATTGGCCGCCACCGTGGTGGTGCGGTAACCGTCAGATACCACTACTTCGCCAAGGGTATGTACATCGCGCTGCAGCGTAATGTTGACCTGGCTGCCTGTCACCTTTACTTCCTGCGTTACATACCCGATCATCCTGAACACCAGTACCGCGCCTTCCTGCACATTGCTGAACTGGAAACGGCCTTTGTCGTCTGTGACCATGGCCTGCGAAGTGCCGGCCACCCTTACCACCACGCCCGGCATGGGCGCGCCGGTAGAATCTGTTACGGTACCGCCTACACTCAGCAGGGGCGCCGTTGTTTGATGGCTGGCAGGTATAGCGGCAGTTGCGCCCCGGGCGCCGGGTGAGATCATTGCCGTGCAAAGGGCCACCATGCCGGAGAGCACCGGCAGGCGGAGCCGGTAGGTATTTGCACGGAACAAAACGTTCGCCCCCTTTTCAATGTAATTCATACATTTTAAGATAGAAGATGAAGAAATGAGATGATTTAAAACTGGTGACTCAATTTATTGGCTGATTACCGCCCGGCGTACCGGGCGCTTTTCATAACATGACCCTTCCGCTATACACATGAAGCCCTCACGCCGCCTTCCGAAACCGGTGTTTCAAAAAGCGGCCGTAACAAAAAAGAATGAATGCTATTACGTATTCAGTAGTACGACGTTCAGGAGCGTATGCTGATTCTGGTCTAATGTTTTATGTAAACAAATATAGGCTTTTTATGTAAACATTATACTTTTTCATGGCTTTTCTTTAAAAAAATCGGCAATGAAGGGTTAATTGATTGCCAGTCAATTGTGTAGAGATGAAGAATAAAAAGCAGGAAAGGCGGTTTAAATGTATACATAATAATACCTAAAATGTAGACATTATAATATAGGCATAGTGGGGAGAGCGAGGGCTGTAAAAGCGCAGTTTGCGAAGAAATTGGCCAACGGCTTGGGGAAGAACGGCCCACACCGGTCAAAAAGTGCTGCCTATAAAAAGATCATTCCGGCTTCGGGAAATGGAGGGAGGAAATACTGTTCAGCTTTTCCCTGAACAATGACCGGTGATGCTCCGCCTTCATTTCGGTGAGGCAGGCGGCGCACAAGCAGTCCGGATAGCGGGCCGCCACATAATCCCGCTGCTCCTGGCTGAGGGCCACAGTGCTGCACTGGCAAAGCAGGATGGAGCCTACCTTGCATTCAAATGCATTTTTGCAGCGGGGACAATATTTCTGTTCATGCTCACACATGCGCAACAAGGTGTTTTTTGGGTCAAATCTGATACTATTTAAACACCTCACTTCGAGGCTTCTCCTTCGCTTCTCATTCGCTTCACGTTCGCTTGAGGTATACTTCACCCAAACTGGTAATATAGTATCATTACAACAATGCCGGCCCAAACAGTAGCATTTTACTTTTTGGGCCGGCATATCCGGAAGTTACGCATTTTCTGCTTTCAACGAACAGGCAGGGGGCAGGAAAAATCTGCTATTGCGGCATAAACAGCACGGCATCCGCCACCACCAGGCCGTCTGCCCCTTCGCTGGTTATTTCAACAAAGGCTTTGCCGCCTTTGGTCAGTTTCATCACGCCCAGGTCTACCCATTCTCCGGAAGTCTGTCCTTCCACACGCACGGAGGCCGCGGTGTAACTGGCCGCCTTCACGCTTTGCCCGTTCTCGGACAGCCGCACGCGCGTTGTAGCGGAAAGGCCCGCATGTTTGGGTACATACGTGTATACCCGGTAGCTGCCGGTTTTCACTACGGTGGGCGTGAACCGCACGCTGCCGCCGCCGTTGTCAGACACATATACAGAAGGGCCGTACGCGCCGCGGGCCTCTTTTTTCCAGCTGCCCTTTACGGCCACCTGCGCTTCATCGTCATTATCTACCAGTATTTCCGCGGTGGCATTGGTGGCCAGCGGTTGCTGGCGCAGCTGCTGCTGCAGCGCGGCCACGTTCACCTCCTGCACGGACTGGTTGTTGTCAATGGCCATGGCGGCGGCCGTGGCGGCAGACTGGCCCAGCACCATGAACACAGGCTCCATACGGATAGAGCCGTACGCAATGTGCGTGGCAGATAAACAAACGGGCACCAGCACGTTCTTACAGTCTTCCGCCTTCGGAATAATAGAGCGGTAAGCAATGGGGTACGGGCTGAGGCCGCCTATCTGCACATCGCCCTCGTTCTTTACCATGCCGTTTACCACCACGCGCTGGCAGTTGTGGGAATCCATGTTGTACGCGGCCATGCCTACGCCGTCTTCCACCACTTCCCTGCGTTCGCAGTTGGCCTGCGTCATTACGTAGGCACCCACCATTCTGCGGGCTTCACGCACGTACATCTGCGGCGACCAGTGGCCTGATTCCGGGTATTCATCTTTTGCGTACCCCCATTTCAGCATTTCCGTGCGCAGGTGTTCCGGCATGCGCGGGTCATGGCCAATGAAATAGAGCAGGCCCTTGTTGTACAGCTCATGCTCGCGCGTAATTTTCTCGCGGGTGGCATAATCGGCCTCCGGGTAATCATAGTTCATCCCGATCATGTCTGTTGAAATAGGGCCGTTGTTGTTGATGTCTGTCTTATTGTTAGGCATCCTGTCAAATTTCAAAATACCCTTGAAGTTGTCCGGCTTCAGTTTCTCCATCAGGCGTGCCAGCAGCTCATAACGGGCGGGATCATATCCTTCCGGCTTTGTGATGGGCACCATATTATCGGGCTGGTTGCTGAGGCATATCCTGAAATTGTAAGCCTGCACCTTTTTATCCCCGGCGCCCTGCGGCTCCAGCGGCGCGGGACTGATACCCCATACCAGCCCGCTTTCCGGTTTGCCCGGCGTTTTATACGGGTCTATCCCGTCGGGGAACTGGTGTTTGTCCCGCAGCTGCACGCCATTGTACGTTTCTCCGTATTGGGCATTGGCCTCACGGCCTACCGTATACGAAATGCCGGCGCGGGCCATCAGGTCTCCTTCGTAGGAACAGTCAATGAATATTTTGGCGCGCACGGCGGTGTGTTGGGCAGCGCCGCCGGCGGAGTGTTCCAGCTGTATTTCCGTAACGCGGCCGTTCTCTTTTTTAGCAGCGGTAATACGGTGCTGGTACAACACTTCTACCCTGCCCTCGCGGATGTATTGGTGAAAGGTGCGTTCCGCCACGCCGGGCTCAAATATCCATTGTTCAAATTTGCCGTAGTGTTTGCCCACACGGCGGTAAAAATCACGGGAAATGCCGCTGATGGCGTATTTATTCCCGATGTCCGTATAACCGAGGCCGCCGGAGGTAAGGCCGCCCAGCCGCCGGCCGGGCTCTATCACCAGTACGGACTTGTTCATTTTTTTGGCGGTGTACGCCGCTATCACGCCCGCCGAGGAGCCGCCGTACACGCAGATATCTACCTGCCGCACTGCCTGCGCCATAGTGGCGGCAGACAGTAGCAGCAGGCATGCCAATAACATAGGTCTCATCATCATGCTGTTGTTTTAATAACCGGGGTTCTGGTCTTTTGCCGGGTCTATGGCCGTATTGTAATTGTATTCTACCGTAGGGATGGGCCAAAGCAGGTGGCGCTGCGTCATGGCTTTGCCTTTTACGGCCAGTATGGTCTCTTCCGCAATGCCCAGGCGCTTCAGGTCCAGCCAGCGTTTGCCTTCCGCGCAGTTTTCGTAACCACGCTCTTTCACCACCAGGTCAATAAACGCCTGCTTGCCTGCGTAACCGGCCAGCGGAAAATCTACGGTCAGGTCTGCCACAAGGGGGTTCTTGCCATAGGCACGGCGGTGTACCATGTTCAGCTTTTCCATGGCATCCACAGAGGGCGCGCCTTCGGCCTGCGCCACGGCTTCCGCGTAGAACAGCAGGATGTCCGCATACCGGTACATGGGGTAATCGTTCCCTCCGGCGGTTACCGCACCCTTGTCCACAAACTTTTTGTTAAGGATGGTGGTGGGCCCGAGGCCGAAGGTTTGCGGGTACCAGTTGTAGGTATAACGCAGGTCGTTCTTGTCCCAGTTCTTGACAAAACTGTTCTGCTCGGAATCGCTGTAGAACGTGTAATAGCCGCCCGGCGGGTAATAGCCGGAGTTGGGATAGTGGCAGTAATGCGGATAGGAGAAACCCTGGCCGCTGGGCGTGCGGGCATATTTCAGGTAGAATATCTCTTCCGTGGAAGTAGTAATATTCGCCCCGAACAGCTTTTCAAAATCTTCCGCCACCGTTACGTTCACGAGGGAGAATTTGCCGGAGTTGATCACTTCCAGCGCTTTATCCCGCGCCTTGTCATACTGGTGCAGGTTCATGTATACGTCTACCAGCACGGCTTTGGCGGCCCACTTGGACGGTGCGCCCACCAGGCGCGGCAGGTCAGGCAGGCGTTGTTCCGCCCACTCCAGATCTGCCACCAGCAGGTTATACACTTCTTCCTGCGAAGCACGGCGCAGGTTGGCGGAATCCGAATTGTTTTCCGTACGCAGGGGCACGCCGGCCCAGTTGCGCACCAGGAAAAAATAACAGAGGCCGCGCATGAACCGGGCCTCACCCAGGTAACGGTCCAGCTGGTCAGCCGTGAGCGCCGAGCCTAACGGCGCTTTCTCGATCACGATGTTGGCGTTGCGGACGGAGCGGTACAGCAGCGTCCACATCCCGTCTATACGGGTGATGTTGGTATTGTCCAACCCGTTGTAGTCATTGAGCGGAGCATGGCTGCCGCGGCCTATCAGGTATTCGGCATAGATCTCCTGCTGGCACTCGTACAGCGCGCCCAGCAGGCCGCCCTCCCTGATAGGGCCGTAAATAGCATTGAGGCCCGCTTCCACCTCCGTGGGCGTATTGTAAAAAACCTCTGCTGCTATGGACTTTGGCTTTTCCTCCAGCATGTCCGAGCAGGATGCCATGAGCAGTATGGTGAATATGAGCAAAAAAGACTGTTTCATATGTAATGTCTTAGTGTAATAAAATTTGATCAGAAGCCGCACCGGATACCGAACGTTACGGATTTACTGGTGGGATAGATGGCGTAGTCTATACCCTGGTTAATGGAATTGGAACCGCCATATGCGTTCACCTCCGGATCGTACCAGGAGTATTTGGTGAACGTGATCAGGTTCTGCGCGCTGCCGTATACCTGGGCGGATTTGATCCATTTCCAGTTCAACCGCTGTACCGGCAGGTTATAGGCCAGCTGTATGTTCTTGAAACGGAGGTAGGAACCGTCTTCCACAAAGCGGGTAGACATGTTGCCGTTCAGCGTACGCGTTATTTTCGGGTATTTGGCATTGGGGTTCTCCGGCGTCCAGTGGCTTTCATACACCCCGCGCGGCAGGTTGAGGCCCATGCCCAGGTCAAGGGCGGCGGCGTTGTTCAGGTTGAATATATCATTGCCTTGCGAACCCTGTATGAACACCGTCAGCTCCAGCCCTTTCCAGCTGGCTACGGAGTTGAGGCCATAGATAAAATCAGGGTTGGGATCGCCGATGAAAGTTTTATCTGCCGCGTTGATCATGCCGTCTTTATTCACATCTTCATACTGCAGGGTACCCGTGGGAGTATAGCCTATCTCTTTATACCCGTAAAAGATGCCCATCGGCTGGCCTTCGCGCAGCAGGTTCACATAGTCGTTCAGCGAGCCGGTGTAAAAGGCCCTGCCTACTATATCCTGCCCGTTATACAGCTTCAGCACCTTGTTGCGGTTGAAGGCAATGTTGGCATTCACCGTCCAGTTCACTTCACGTTTCAGTATGTCCGCATCCAGCCCCACTTCAAAGCCTCTATTTTCTACTTCTCCCACGTTCTGCACGGTAATGTTATAACCCTGGGAGGCTGGCAACGGCACGTCATTCAGCAGGTTAACGGTCTTTTTCCGGTAATAGTCCAGCGTAAGGCGCAGCCCGTTCCGCAGGAAACCGATATCTGCCCCAATGTCCAGCTGGCGGGTAATTTCCCATTTCAGGTCACCAGGCAGCGTAGTACCGGGCGCAAACGCCACATGCAACTGATCTCCAAATATAGTATTGAAAGAGCCGAGCTGGTTCAGCGTCTGGTAAGCCGCAATAGATGTATTGCCGGAGAGGCCATAGCTGGTACGCAGCTTCAAGTCGGAGATCACGCGGGACTGTTTCAGGAAGTCTTCGTTAGACGCTTTCCAGGCAAAGGCTGCGGAAGGGAAATTCTCCCACTGGTTTTTCTTTGAATAGCGGGATGACCCGTCCCTGCGGATGCTAGCGGTAAAGAGGTACTTGTCGTTAAAAGAATAATTCAACCTGCCCAGGTAAGACAGTAATACCCATTTGGAATACCCGCTGCCGGGAATGCCAGGCGTATTGGCGCTGTTCAGGTCTCCAGTGCCGGTAACATCGGAGAGAAAACCGGTGCCGGATCCGTTGAGCGTAGTGGTCACATTATCCTGGTAAGTAAACCCGCCCATCACCGTGAAAGAATGTTTGTTGATCTCTTTCATATAGGTGATCACATTCTCACTCAGCAGGCCGGTTTGCTGCGTGGTCTCTATACCTGCGCTGCCCACGGAGTTAGTAGTGGGTTCCCTTTTCGTATACCTGTCTACCCTGTCGTTCAGGTTGTCTATACCGCCTGATATTTTGATGCTGAGCCCGTCCAGCGGTTTGATGGTAACGGCAGCATTGGTCAGCACACGGTCTCCCTTGATGAGGTCTGTCTGGTTATTAATAGGCACCAGCGGATTGATAATTACGTTGGAGATAAAGGGATAGGCGGTATTCAGCCTCCTGTACGTACCATCAGGCAGGTAAGGCGTGAGGGAAGGCGGGGCCATCAGCATGGCGGAGATCAGGTCACTGCCGCGGTTGCCCAGGCTGGAATTTTGCCGCGCGCTGTTGAGGCGGGTGAGGATGGTATTGACAGATACGGTAAATACTTTGCTGATATCATGCTCAATATTGCCCCGGATATTGTAGCGCTTATAATCGCTGGCCTTTACAATACCGTCTTGCAGGAAGGCCGAACCCGAGAGCGAGAACTTTGTTTTTTCCGAACCACCGTTCACCGTAGCGCTGATGTTATAAATGGGTGCATTGCGCAGCACCAGGTCTTGCCAGTCCGTACCCGCGTTCTGGCCCAGGCTGTCTATCTGCTGCTGGGTGAAATACGGCGCCAGCCCGTCATTCTTGGCCTGCTCGTTATAGAGGAGCGCATATTGCTGTGCGTTCATGAGCGGCATTTTTTTAGACACCATTTGTGTGGTGTAGCCTGCATCCACATCTACCGTAGTATAGCTTTGTTTGCGGCCGCTCTTGGTGGTGATCATTACCACGCCACTACCGCCGCGGGAGCCGTATATGGCGGTAGAAGACGCGTCTTTCAATATTTCGATAGAAGCAATGTCTGAGTTCTGCAGGAAAGTAGGATTGCCGTTATAAGGGAACCCATCGATCACGTACAGCGGCTCGTTACCACCCTTGATGGAGTTGGTGCCCCTGATACGCACGCTGATGCCGCCACCGGGCGAGCCGTTGTTCTGCACTACCCGTACACCGGCCGCACGGCCGTTGAGCGCCTGCATGATATTGGTAGACGGGTATGAGGTAATATCTTTGGATTTCACCTGGCTCAGCGAGCCGGTGAGGTCGCTCTTTTTGATAGAACCGTAGCCGATCACCACTATCTCCTCGGTGCTGCTCACCTGCTCTTCCAGCGAAAAGTTCAGGGGCTGCTCGTTCTGCGCCACGGCCTCCTCGCTTTTGAAGCCAATATAGGTCACTACCAGCGTAGCGCCCCGCGGCACGCGCAGCTTAAAATAACCGTTGGCGTCAGTAGCCGCCCCGGTGGTGGTGCCTTTCATCACCACGGTAGCGCCGGGCAATGCCGCGCCTGCAACATCCGTTACCCGGCCGTTGACGTTCAGCATGGTATCCTGCACCAGGCCTCTCAGGAAAGACATGGGCTGGTATACTTCCTTCTGTTTTATTACAATGTTCTTACCCACCATGGAATAGGTGAGCGCCTGGTCTTTCAGGCTTTCGTTCAGCGCTTTTTCCAGCGGCATCTTTCTAAAGTTCACCGAGACCTTCGGCGCTTTGTCAATCAGTTTGTGGTCAAAGAAAAAAACGTATCCCGTTTGTTTTTCAATAAACCGGAACAATGTTTCGAGAGAGATGTTCTTTTCAGAAATGGTTACGTTCTGAGCGTAACTTTTGGCGCTGACGTGGAGGCAGGTAGCCAATAAAATAATTGCGGAAATCTTCATAACCTGCAGCGTTTTGGCAATCAATCGCCGTTTAAAATACCGCGTACAAATAGAACTAAAAAGCATACTTTTGGTTTGTTAGGGTAATAAAATCCTGCCCGGCTACCAGCCGGGAACGTGGAGTACCGTGTTTCCAATGCATCATGGGTTGCCCTTATCAACTTGCCGGATCCGAGTGCCATCGGGTCCGGTTCCATTTAAGGGCAATGGTGTTTTTTCATAATCGCCTGTTTTTTTTCATAACGGATGTGCTATTGTGTGATGATAATTTTTTTGCCTTCTATCCTGTACTGCACCTTCGTCATTTCCAGTATTTTCAACACTTCTGTAATGCTGCTGCTCCTGCTGATCTTGCCGCCGAACTCGCGCACGGGGCCTTGGCCCTCGTAGGTCACCTCCGCATCGTACCAGCGGCTTACCTGGCGCATGACACCTTCCAGAGATTCCCGGTTAAAATGGAAGTAGCCGTTTTTCCAGGCCACCACTTCTTCCACATCCACGTTGTTATTCACCGTTACCCGGCCTTCCGCGCCCAGCCGCGCCTGCTGCCCCGGTGCCAGCCGCACCCGCTCGCCGCCGTGCCGCACGTTCACCGCGCCTTCCAGCAGTGTGGTCTGGATGCTGCGCTCATCGTGGTAAGCCATTACGTTGAAGTGCGTGCCGAGCACCTGTACTTCCATATCTTTCACCTTTACGCTGAAAGGCATCTGCTCGTTCCGGGCTACTTCAAAATAGGCTTCCCCATTGAGCTGCACTTCCCTGGCCTTGCCGGTGAAGGCGGTGGGGAAACGCAAGGTGGAGGCCGCATTCAGCCATACCTCCGTACCGTCCGGCAAAATCACCTTGTATTGGCCGCCCCTGGGCGTAGACAGCACGTTGTAGCTCACTTCACTGCCCGCGCTGCCGCTGCCGGCGTTATAGGCCAGCTGCCCGCTGCCTGTTTTCACTACCTGTACGTTGCCCTGGCTGGCAATAGCGCCGTTGCCCGCGCTGTCCAGCGTGATGTGGCTGCCGTCTGCCAGCGTCAATACCGCTTTGTTGCCGCCGGGCATTACCTGCAGCGGGCTGGTATGTTTGGCCACCGGCGCGTTCACACGAACAGGCCTGAACAGGTACGCCAGGCCTGCAATGGCCAGCGCGGCCACGGCCGCGGCGGCGGCATAAGGCAATATTTTCCTGATACGGAAGGCAGGGCGGGCGGTAATGGATTTGCGGACGGCCTGCATGCGGGCCGGGTCAGAAAGGCCGTGTACAGAACGGTTGGCCAGGAGGGCGCCAATGGCTTCCTCCCATTGCTGGCGCATCTCCTCATTTTCCAGTGAGTCAAGCAGGCGGGCAGCCTCTTCCCGGCTCAGGTCTTCGCTGAGGTATTTTTCCAATAGTGCGGAGAATCTTTGCTGGTCCATAACGTGTTTTATAGTGGCCGGGAATGCCCCTGACATTATAAAGACGTGCAACCGCGGCAACAGGAGGTGCCTGTTCCAAAAAAAAATTATTGCAGGAAAACCAGGCCCCAGAGTATGAGGAGGGCGCCGGAAGGGTTGTTGGCCAATGTTTTGCGGAGAGTGGCAATGGCCTGTACAATGTAGCTCTTGATAGTAACGCGGGAAAGGCCCATGGTAACAGCAATTTCCTCATGGCGCATGCCCTCGAAACGGCTAAGCCGGAAGGCCTTCTGCTGCTGGGGCGGCAGCTTTTGTATGGCGCGGAGAATGGTCTGCTCCAGTTCCCTGACCTCGGTTGATTCATCTGCCCGGCGGCCGCCCTCTTCGCCAAAACAATCCAGCACATAACAGCGGTAGGCATGGCCGGAGGCCAGCTTGCGGAAACGGGTGTAGATCATGTTGCGGGCAGTGATGAACAGGAAACCTTCCAGCTTCTCCACGGAAACCAGCGCGGCCCTCTTTTCCCAAAGCATGGTGAATACGTCTTGCGCCACGTCTTCCGCCATGGCGGGAGATTTGGTCAGCAGCAGGGCGGTAGAATAAATGGGGTCCCAATAGCGCTCAAACACGGTCTGGTAAGCATGCTCATCTCCGGCAGCAATCATACGCAGCAATTCGCTTTCGCTATGTGGAACATTTCGCATACCTGTAGAACGGAATTTTGCAGATTTTGGTTACGCTACGGACTAAAAGTAAGAAAAAAACAGTTCCGGCAAGCCCTGGAATTGTAAATTCTATTTCAGCCCCGCTGCCACATCTTTCGCTATCACCGTCCAGTCACTGTTGCCGAAACCTTTCTCTATCCAGCGGTCCATTTCAGCGGCAATGGCCGGGATAACGGTCAACGCGCCGTTGCCCTGTACCGTGTTCATGAACAGCTGTGTATCTTTCCGGGCCATGGCCAGCTCCCAGGAGGGTTTGCTGTAATCTCCGCTGGTCATGCGCTGCAGGCGCGCGGGTATCATGGTGGCGGGGTTCCAGGCGTCAAACAGGGCGTTCATGTCCTGCACGGAAATATGGAGCGCTTTACCCAGGCCCAGCGTATCAGAGAGGCCGGCGGTGAAGGCCACCAGGAAACAGTTGCCGATGAGTTTCATGCCGGCGGCCTTGCCTTCTTCCGGGCCAAAGTTGAGCACCCTGCCCGTCATTTTGTCCAGCAACGGCTGTACCGCCGTTATCACCTCCTGGTTGCCGGACACCAGCATAAAACCGCTGCCTTCCCTTGCATTGGCGGGCCCCATGAATACGGGCGCGTGCAGGTAGGTGAAACCGCGCGCTTGCCATTCTTTTGTACGTTCTACCGCTCCGGCGGCGGAGGTAGTGGTGTGGTCAATGATCACCGCGCCCACCTGCAGGCCCGGCGCCGCGGCGGCCAGCACCTCGTTCACGCTGGCGTCATCGCGCAGGGTGAGGTGTACATAATCCGCGCCCTTCACGGCATCCGCGGCGGTGGCGCACACGCGCGCGCCCAGCGCTTCCAGCGCGGCGGCCTTAGCGGCGCTCCGGTTCCATACCTGTACCTGCTCTCCCCTGTCTAGCATGGCCTTTACAAAATTTGCGCCCAGCAGGCCGGTACCCAAAAATGCTTTTATCATGGCTGTATTTTTCATTAAAGTTAATGAATCGGATTATTTGCATGCTCCGGGGATTTGTTATATTACATATTGCCATATGGAAAAACACGCACCCGCCGGCCGCATCAAGGGCCTTATCAGTATCATTTTCGTTATGCTCATCTGGGGCAGCTCCTTCACCGTTACCAAAATAGTGGTAACGGAAATGTCGCCCGTGCTCTCTGCCGGTATCCGCAACGTGGTGGCCTGCCTGGCACTACTGCCGTTTTACCTGGTGCGGCGGCGGCAGGTGAAGCAGCCCCTGCCTTATAAACAACTGGTGTTGATGGGGCTGGCCGGCACCACCTTTTATTACTTCTGCTTCAACACCGGCATGAAATACGTGGCCGCCTCCACCGGCGCGCTGATAGAGGGGCTGGTGCCGGTGGCCATTGCCGTGCCCGCCGCGCTGATATTGAAAGAGCACCTTGCCAAAACTACCATAGCCGGTATTTTGCTGTCTGTTACAGGCGTTATACTGGTGGGGTTTGTAGGCAACGCGCAGAAGTCCGCCAACGCCCTGTTGGGCAGTTCCCTCATTGTAGCCGCCATTTCCCTGTGGAGCGTGTACACTTTGCTGGCGCGCAGCCTGAAAGATACAGACACCGTTCTCATTACAACGGTAAGCACCTTTATTGGCACGGCACTGTCTTTACCGGTGCCGCTGTACGAGCTGTATCAGCACGGCATGCCGCCTGTACCGCTGAAAGCCTGGGCAGGCATAGCGTACCTGGGCATCTTTGCTTCCGCCCTCGCCTATTTTATGTACAACAAGGCACTGGAAAGCCTGCCCGCCGCGCAGGTAGGCAATTTTCTGAACCTGATCCCGGTAATTGGGGCGCTGATCGCTTTTATTTTTTTGAAAGACAAACTCACGGCGCTGCAGCTGGCGGGCGGAGTGCTGGTGCTGGCGGGGATATGGCTGAGCAGCCAGCGGAAAGCATGAAGCCCCTGCGCGTGGTAAAACACACAGGGGCCTCATCAGTGCAAGTCTTCGCTATTGCTTCACACCGTACGCCTTCAATATCTTCCCGTATTCCTTCACAAAAGCCAGGTCTTTGTACGTCTCCTTGTACTGCCCGTCTATATATACGGCAAAGGTGGTGATGTGGCGGATGCCGGCATCGGCGTACGTCTTCACGTCCGCGCTGCAAACGGCCGGATGCCAGTCTACCTGCCGCGCCGGTTTTTTCCATTTGCTCTGCAGCGATACATCCAGCCAGTATTCCAGCACCTGCGCGGTAGCGGCGGGGAAAACGGCGAGGTTCTCATGCAGCAGCCGCAAGGTCTCTCCATGCGTAAGGCGGCCGCCGTTGCCCTGTTTGGGCGCATCTACGCCCGCGGCGGTGTCTGACAACGGGTGGTCCCATTGCCGGTAAATTGGCGCAAACTCCAGGAAGATGCCTTCTTCCGGTTTGATGTTTTTCGGCGGCGGCATGGTGTTGACGTAAGCCAGGTGGGCCAGCGAGGCCCGGGGGTCTTTTTTCCGCAACGCCCTGATGATGGCGTTCTCTATGACCAGCGCCTGGTCTGTATCGGAGAGGCCCTTGCACTGCGGGCATTTGCACATGGGCACGGCATCATCTATCCAGTAAAAATAACGGCCGGTGGTGGGCGTAAGCACAGCGGCGTATTTCACGGCGTTCTCCGCAATAATGTTCAGCGCGGCGGTGGAGCTGACGCAGCAATTGTAGTCAGGCACCCGCGTGCCCTGCTCGTTCATGCGGAACATTTCCGGGTTTTTGGCAAACAGGTCTCGCGGCAGCAGGTCATGCATGGAATGCAGCTCATGCTCCACGGCAATGTTGTATTGTTTGCAATCCGCCAGGAACTGCTGCCCTTTGGGCGATTGAATGAAGGCGGATACCTGGGAGGGGGTAATGTGCGTGCCAATGGTGGTAAGGCCGGCGTCTCTGGCCAGCAAAGGCCAGTTCAGCGTTTCCAGGTCTTCTACCGCCAGTACCACGCCTCTTGTTTTCAGGCCGTTGTACGCGGCAGGCGCGGCCAGCGCCCGGCTGACCAGTGAAGGCAGCAGCAAGGCGCCCATGGCGGGCGCGGTACGGTTCAGGAAAGCCCTTCTGCTGATCTTGTTTTTATGTAACTGCATGTTGATGTTGTTTGTTGTTAAAAAAATGCGCGTCAGAACCGGAAGATGCCGAACGCCGAGGGAATGTGGAAATCAGGGGACGCCGCGCGGGGCGTTACCCATGAGAACCATGTAAAACCGGCCGTTTCCTGCTCGCTGCTTTTCTCCGCCCTGAAAACGCCGGCATATACCGCGGCGCCTTTCATAGACCCTTCCCGGCCCGCCAGCGTTTTAAAGAAACGCAGGGGCATGCGGCCGGAAACGTAATACCCTTTGGCATGCGGCGCCGCGGACACTTCCAGCCCTTCCAGGTCCCAGGTGTCGTCAAACTTCCGGTAGTAAGCCGCTTTGTAATCCAGCACCTTGCCGTAGGGAGACAGCTCAAAGCAGAAGTATTCCCGCAGAGTGGTATCTGCGGAAAAGAACATTTCCACCCGGTCTCCCTTGGCCACGGCTATTTCGGTATTGTTGTCCACGCTTACCAGCAGGTTGTCTGTTACGAGGAACCTGAAATAGAAATACTGGCTGTCATACCCTGCGCGGAAACGGGTATCCCCTTCTTTCCGCTGCTCCCAGGGGGCGTGCAGCGGTTTTATCTCGCGGCAGTGTTCCCATGCCTTGTGGCCGGGGCGTTTAAAATCTATGCGCCTGCCCTCGAGGGAATTGACGGTGTATTGCGGCAGGGTGTCCGTGTTGCCCGGCATCAGCCACAGGCAGCAGTGTAAAATCAACCAGTTGACCATCTGTTTATTTTCTTGGCCAGCCCGGGTTCTGGGCCAGCTTTTCGTTTAGTGACAATTCGTAGGCCGGCAGCGGCAGCAGGTAATCCCGCTCGGGCTTGAACTGGTAGCCGTTTACGAGAGACAGCTTGTACGGGTCTATGTAACCGGCCGCGTCCAGCGGCACGTCTGTGCCGGCGGGATAATCCGCGCTGATGAATTTAGCGCCTTTAGGGCGTTTATTCACCAGCAATGTATGCGCGCGCCAGCGCAACAGGTCTTGCAGCCGGAAGCCTTCGCACGCCAGCTCCACCCTTCTTTCCCGCCTCACTTCGTTGATGATGCCGCTGAGGCCGGGAAAATCCCAGGCCGGGTCTGCCTCAATGGCGGTCATCACCAAAGGCGGCATGCCCACCCTGCTTCTCAGCAGGTTGATGCTGGCGTCCAGATCTGCCTGCGTGAGCGTGCCCAGCTCCGCTTTTGCTTCCGCATAATTCAGCAGCACTTCTCCCAGCCGGAAAATAATGGGCGCAGTGGTAGACATGAAGTCTCCCTGCTGCAGGGTCTTGTCCGGGTACGCGCCTTTTTTGATCTGGTACCCGGTTACATCTCTTGAATCCCCGCCGAGGTTAACGGCCGCACGCTGGAATTTTGACAGCGTGTCACCGCCGCCGCTGTAGTCTATGGTGATGGGGTCTCCGGGCACAAAGATCAATTGCCGCAGGCGGGGATCGCGGTTTTTCACCACGTTGGACAGGCCGTTGTCTCCCTGGTAGTACGGGCTCAGGCTGACCGGTTTCCCGTCTGTACAAAGGTAGCTTTGCACCAGTGAAGCGGAGATACCGGTGTTGCCGGCCAGGATGGACAGGTAACGCTGCCCGTTGTGAGATGCCACACCCAGCTTGTATTTTCTCCAGAAGATCACTTCGCTGTTGCCGGAAAGGTCTGACTGGTTGAAGAGCAGGGAGTAGTCTTTTTCAGGATGCCCCTGGTCGTATACGGCAAACTTCTTTTCATCTATCATGGTTTTGGCAGCGGCGGCGGCCTGCTCCAGGTATTTGGCGGGGTTGGCGCCCTGCGCGCCGTAAGGCGTGCCCTGGTGGTACTTTTCCCAGGTGCCTTCATACAAGGCCACACGTGATTTGAAGGCCAGCGCCACGGAGCGGTTCACGCGGAAGAGCGGCGCGGTCTCCTTGTCTTTCAGCAGGGTAATGGCCTGGTCGAGGTCTTTGAGAATGTTATCGGCGATCACGTTCCGCGGCTGCCGTTCGTTGTACAGCTCCGGGGAGTTGGTAGCCAGCGGCTTGTCTATCCAGGGCAGATCGCCAAATTGCTGCAGCAGCTCAAAGTAGAACCAGGCGCGGAAAAAATACCCTTCGCCCAGGAAATGGTCTTTGTCCGCCCCGTCTGTTACCGCGGGCGCCTGCTCCAGGAAGAGGTTCACGGCGCGGATGTTGCCCCAGTTCCAGCCGCCGCCCGTTACGGGCAATATGGATAAGCCCGCCAGCCGCAGGTTGTACAGGCCGGGTACCATGTTGTCACTATTATTGTCTGCCCAATAGGGGCCGGCATCATGACTGCCCCATTGCGGCAGCGAGCCATACAGGTTGTTGAGGTATACCTCCAGGTCTCCCGTGGTTTTCCAGAACTCCGGCTGGGAGATCTGGTTCAGCGGGCGTTTGTCCAGGAACCCATCGTTACAGGAACAAACCAGCAGGGTCAGGATGATACCAATATGATAAAACAGCTTCATGATAGTAGTTTTAGAATTGAACGGTTAGGCCGAAGGAGAGGATGGCGGAAAGCGGGTAGATCTTGCCCTGGCCATATGTGCCGAAGATGCCTTCCGGGTCAAACATACCCTTGATCTTCGAGAAGGTGAGCAGGTTCTCTCCCGTGAAATACACGCGCGCGCGTTGCATAGACGCCGCCCGCAGCCAGCGTTCCGGCAGGTTGTAGCCCACCTGCACTGACTTCAGGCGCAAATACGCCGCGTTCTGCAGGTAGAGCGATGATACCTCCCTGTTCTTGGCGCCTTCCGCGCTGAAGTACGGGCGCGGGTAATAACCGTTGCGGTTGGTCTCGCTCCAGTAATCCAGGTGCTCTTTAAAAGTACTGTTCTGCCATACATCTCCCAACTGCCCCCAGAACACGTTGCCGTTGAACCATACGTCCCTTTTGCCCACGCCCATCCAGAACAGCGAAATGTCCAGGTCTTTCCAGGTAGCGCCCATAAATACGGCGTAGGAATAGCGCGGCGTTGAGTTGCCGATGATGGTCATGTCTCCATGATCGCTCAGGGTGCGGTTGCCGTAGTTGATCACCCCGTCCCCGTTCAGGTCTTCATACTTCACATCGCCCGGGTGCCAGTTGGCGTAGAAAAGGGATTGTTTGGCATGTTTCTCTACTTCGTCCTGCGACTGGAACAGCCCGTTGGACCGGAGGCCCCAGATATCGCCTTCGTACTGCCCTTCGTAGTTGCCAGACAGTGTTTTGTTCGGGTTGTTCCACCTGGTGATCTTCACCCGGTAGTCAGACAGCGTTACGCGCAGGTTGTACTTCACGGCGCCTATCCTGTCATTCCAGGCCACGGACGTTTCCCAGCCGGTGTTGAGCCTTTCCGCGTTGTTTTCCAGCGGCACGGTGGTCCCCAATACGCCCGGCAAGGGGTAAGACGTGCCCAGCATGTTGTACACCCTTCTCCTGAAGTAGTCGAAATTCACTTCCAGCCGGCTTTTCAGCAGGTTGGCATCAAAACCCACATCCATTGTGCGTACCGTTTCCCAGGTAAGGCCGGCGCTCACCAAGCCCGGCGCGCCGATGCCGATAGGCCTTGTTTCACCTATCACCCAATTGGCCTGCTGCGTAACCGGCATAATGGGCAGGTAGAGGTAATTGGCCACGTTCTGGTTACCCAGGGAACCGTAAGAGCCGCGCAGCTTCAGGTAATCTATCACAGGTGAAAGTGACGACCAGAAAGGTTCGCTGGAAATGCGGTACCCGGCGGAAACGGACGGGAAAAAGCCGGAACGTTTCCCGTCTTCGAACCGCGATGTGCCGTTGCGGCGGGCGTTCAGCTCCAGCAGGTATTTTTCCTTGTAATCATAGTTCACGCGGAAGAAGGTGCCCTGCGTGGCCCAATGATAGATATTATCCCGCACGTTCATATCTCCCGTGGCGGTGGTGATAGACGGCACATTGTCTGTGATCAGGCGGTTGCGCAGGCCGTACAGGCTGTTGAAATACTGGTATTCCCGCTGAAAGCCCAGCAAGGCTTTCATGCTGTGATGGCCCAGCTTTCTTTCGTAGGAAGTGGAAATGTTGTACGTCCAGTAATTGTCCGCGTCACTGGTTTGCGCGTAGTCATTGGGCGTTCTGGTATCGAAGGCAATGTACTTGTCCCCGGTGGGGCCGGTGGCATATACCAGGGAATGGTGCGCCGTGTTGGTCATGCTGGCGTTCTTCCAGGAATAGTCTCCCTTGATGAACCAGTTCTTCACCGGCTCCAGCGCGCCTTCCAGCCGCAGCCACAATTCGTTGTTCACGTAAATGTCCCGGCCGCCGTTCTCATACACGTTGATCCTGGACATTTCGCTGTACTCGCCATTGGGGTATTTTACCGGGTCTGTGGCGTAGCGGCGCGTAAGATCGTGCCACATCACGCTCCGCACCAGGCCGTACCCGTCGTTCGGGTAATCAGATACCGCGCGGGCGTATTTGGTGAGGAAATTCACCTGCGCCCACTTCGTGATCTTGGTGTTCAGCTTGGCGTCTATGTTATAACGCTTGTAACTTTCGTTGCCGTAGCGCATTTGTCCGCCATGGTCATACAGGCCGGTAGACAAATAATAGGTAAGCCCTTCTTTTCCGCCATCTACCGTCAGGTTATGCCTTTGCCGGAAGCTCCATTTTCTCACCAGCTCATCATACCAGTTGGTGCTGGCGTTGGCATATTCATGTTTTCCCCATTTGCCCGGGTCCAGCGGGTCTGGCGCGGTACCGGGCGTGCTGGCGGGATCGTTCATATACTGTTTGATCTTTTCGATCACATCATTGGAAAAGAAAGGCGCAATGCCGGAGTTTTTGGTGGCGTCGTTCCAGGAATTGGCAAACTCCAGGCCATTGGCCGGCTTGGGCAGGCGGATAGGCGTTGCCCATTGCAGGCTGGTGTTATAGGTAAGACGGGGTTTCCCGTCTCCGGAGCCTCCTTTTTTAGTAGTAACGAGTATCACGCCATAGGGCGCATAGGCACCGTAGATGGCGGCGGAAGAAGCATCTTTCAGCACGGAGATAGACTCAATATCTCCCGGGTTGAGCTGGTTGATGTTCATGGGCATACCGTCTACCAGTAAAAATGGCGAGCCCATACCGCGGATGTTGAAGTTCATGTTGGCGTCCGGCTCCCCGCCCGTATTGTTGGCAGTGATGTTGAGGCCGGGAGAAACACCTTGCAGCAGCTGCCCCACGTTGCCCTGCGGGCGGGACTCTATCACCTTGCTGCTGATGCTTTCCACAGCGCCGGTGAGGTTGGCCTTTTTCTGCGTGGCGTAACCGGTTACCACCACATCGTTCAGCGAAACATTGGCCCGCAGCAGCATGATCACACCCAGGTTGCTGCTTTTGCCCGTCGGCACTTCGCGCGGTTCAAAACCCACGGACGAGAACAGCAGCGTGGCGGTTTCCCCGGGCAGCTTCAGCACAAAGCGGCCTTCCGTATTGGTGGCCGTGCCCAGGGTAGTGCCTTTGACCGTTACGCTCACGCCAGACAGCGGCACGTTCTTTTCATCCGCCACAATGCCCGTTACTTCGCGGCTTTGCTGTACGGGCGCCGCTTCCGGCGGCGGCAGTGTTTTGCGCGGCCTGATCACCACGGTGCGGCGGATAATGGAATAGGTGAACGGCTGGTGGAGGAAGCAAATGTCAAGCGCTTTTTCCAGCGGCACGTTCTTTACATCTACCGTTACTTTGCCGGCTTGCTGCATCCAGGTCTCATCAAAGAAAAAAGAAAAGCCCGTTTGCTCCGTGATCAGGGAAAAGACCTTTTGCATGGACACGTTCTTTTCTGAAATAGTGACCTTTTGCGCCTTTACCGACGCGTTGACCTGCAAGCACAATGCAAATAAAAAAAGGGCTGTTAACTTCATACACAACAGCATTTTGGTTGATGCCCTGCGGATAAAATACCGGGGCCTGCAATAAAAAATTTGCATACTTTTGATGACGTTTTGGGTGAAAAAACAGTACCAGACAAGATTGTTGAATAACCCGGAATGCCGCTGCAAGCGGGGCCGCTCCGACTCTCACACCGGAGCGGTTTCATTTTAGTTATCCAGCTATTAAAAAAAGGTTGCTGCTAAGGTGTTACAATGATCTTCTTCCCTTCTATCCTGAAATGCACACCGCTCAGTTCCAGTATTTTCAGCACTTCAGACGCATTATTATCACGTGGTATGGCGCCCCCGAATTTCTTTTGCGGCACATTGCCTTCATACAATATTTCCACATCATACCAGCGGCCTATTTGCCGCATCACGGTGCGGAGGTCTGTTTGCGCAAAAGAAAAATAACCCTGCTTCCAGGCAATTACGGCGCCCACGTTCACCTGCTCTACAATGTGGATGGCGCCGCCGTTGTTGATCTGAGATTGCTGGCCCGGTTTCAGCACAGACGTGTGGCCGCTGCCGGAAGTGACCTTCACGCTACCCTCCAGCAGGGTGGTTTTTACGGCCGGCTCATCGTTATAGGCATTGATGTTGAAATGAGTGCCCAGCACTTCTATTTCGCTGCTGTTGCCCGAGGCGGTATGCACTTTTACAACAAAGGGCCCGGCGCTGCGCCCTCCTTTTTGCAGGCGCCGGGCTACCTCCATATATACCTCACCGGTTATTTCCACCACACGTTTTTCTCCGGCAAATACAGTGGGGTACCGGATAGATGAGGCGGCGTTCAGCCATACCTGCGTACCATCCGGCAGCGTCACTTTAAATTGCCCGCCATTGGGCGTGGTAAGGGTGTTATACGTTACTTCCGCCGCATTGCCCTCCCCTTCGTACCGCAGTTGGCCGCCGGTTTGGCGGATGGCGGTGTTGCCCTGGCTGATGAGGCGGTTGCCCGCACTGTCCAGGCTCACAACGGAGCCGTCTCCCAATACGAGGGTAGCTTTGCTGCCGCCGGGCGGCACATCGTTCTTGTGGGCTGTGATGACGGGAGGAGGCAGGTCAGGCGATGACCGGAAAAGGTAGGCGCTGCCGGCCAGCGCCAGCAGTACCGCCGCCGCCGCGGCCCAGCCCCAGCGGCGCAGAGCGCGTATGCGGGCCGGCTGGCGGCCCTCCGGGTCAACGATCTTGCGCCACGATGCCGCTACGTCATAACTGCTGAAACGGGGGTCTGCCTCGCTGAGCTGTTCCCACTCCTCTTTTAAAAGGGCGGCCAGCGCTTCATCATCCTGCTTTTCGCGCAGCAGGTCTTTCAGCTGTTGCTCTTCTTCCGGCGTAGTGGCGCCTTGCAGATAACGGTGGAATAGTTCCTGTATGGTATTCTCATGCATAATGGCCCGGGCGTAACAGGTGCCCCTGCATATAAGACGCAGCGGGTGCGCCGCAGGGGGCCATCGGTTTTGATCTTTTTTAGAAAAAATTTCCGGCGGAGGCGGCCAGCCACACCAGCACAATGGGCGCGTTGCCAAGCCTGGAGCGGATAAAGGCCGTTACGGCCGCAATGGCCAGCTTCATGTATTTTTTTACGGTGAGCACAGACAGGCTGGTTCGTTTCGATATTTCGGCGTGGGTGAGGCCGTTGCGGCGGCTGAGGATGTACACTTTCTGCTGCTGCGGCGGCAGGTGGGCCACCGCTTCGTCCAGCAGGGTGAAAAAATAGGTGGCGGCATCAGGCTCCGTTACCGTTTCTTCCGCGGGCAGAGAGGGCTGCAACTGCTCCCACTCGGCGCTCAGCCGCTGCTCCCGCATCAGTTTTCGCAACTGGTCCAGCGCATAGTTGCGGCATACGGTGAACAAATAGCTTTTGAAACGCTGTACGTCCGCCAACGCTTCACGCCCCATCCATATTTTCAGGAACACGTCCTGCACAATTTCTTCCGCAGTACCGGCCGAGCGGGTCAGCCTGAATACGAAAGTAAGCAACAGCGGTTGGTACACAGCCATCAGCTCCTGGAAAGCCTTTTCACTGCCCCCCGCTACCTGCTTCAGTAATTCCCTTTCATTATTTATCCCTTTGGCAGACAAGATGCAACAAATAAAAAGTAAAAAAACGGCGGGTTGATGCGCCTGCAGCAATTGGGTACAATATAAAAAGAAGTGCGGGAAGAAAACATAAAAAAAGAGGCCGCCTCTGCGGCAGCCTCTTTCACAACGTCCGGAAACCGGCGTTATACCTTATAATACTGTTCCCAGCCTTTGCGCGGCGGCGGGCCTACCAGCAGCTCGTTGGCCTGTTTGTTATTGGTGATCACTTTCTTCTCGCGGTCAAACTCCAGTTTGGTGTTCATCCACTGCGCCAGTACGCCCAGGCAGAATACCTGGCTCAGCGGGCCGGCAATGGCAAACGGAGAACGCGTTTGTTCTTCGCCCTTGCAGGCCTTCAGGAAGTTGGCGTAGTGGTTGGACGGGCTTTTGGGCACTTCAGGCAGCCTGGATGCCATCTCCTTCGCTTTTTCTTCGGGGATGATGGACAGGGTGCTGCCATGGGAGCCGCCCTTGAAGGTGAGGTCTTTGCTGTAGATGATCTTGCCCGGGTTGAGCTTGGCCGGCTTGATGGCGCCGGTGCTCGGCGGGGGAATGTTCGGGTCCAGGCCTGACACGCCGTACCCTTTCGGGATGGGCGGCAGGTTGTCTACCCCATCGTACCACATCACTTCCACAGGCGGCATGTTGCCGCGTTTCGGGAATTTGAAAGAGAGCGTAGAAGACATGGGATAGAAGAAATTATTGTGGCCGGAGAGTTTCACGGCGCTCACTTCTGACGGCAGGCCCATGTCCAGGAACTGGTGGGCGGTGTCAAGAATGTGCGCTCCCCAGTCTCCCAGCGCGCCCATGCCAAAATCAAACCAGCAGCGCCACTGGCCGTTCACAAAATCCTTGTTGTAGGTGTGGCCCTGCGTAGCCATCTGCCACACGTTCCAGTCTAGCGTAGACGGCACCGGTTCCGCCGCCGGGAAAGATTTGATATGCGTGTCCCAGCCATGCCAGCGGCGGGGGGAGTTCATATGCGCGGTAATGGAGGTCACATCTTTAATAATACCCGCGTCTACCCAGGCCTTGAACTGGAAGTAGTTGGCCTCGGAGTGGCCCTGGTTACCCATCTGGGTTACCACTTTCGGGTATTTTTTAGCCGCTTTCATCATCAGCTCCACCTCGTTGAAGGTGCGGGCCATCGGTTTTTCCACGTACACGTGTTTGCCCAGGCCCATGGCCATCATGGTAATGGGGAAGTGGGAAAAGTCAGGCACGCCCACAGACACGGCGTCTATCTGGCTGCCCATCTTGTCAAACATCTGCCGGAAATCCTGGAAACGCGGCACGTTCGGGAACATCTTCAATATCTTCTGCGTGTGCGGCGCGCCCATGTCTACATCACACAGGGCTACAATGTTGGCAAGGCCGGTCTTATACAGCGCTTCCGTAATTTCCCCGCCGCGGTTGCCAATGCCTATGCAGGCGAGATTCACTTTTTCGTTGGCCCCTATCCTGCGGGGGAGCGGCATGCTCCCGGCCATCAGGATGCCGGGTGCGGCGGCAGCCGCAGAGGCCAGCATGGCTTGTTTCAGGAACGATCTCCTGGAGTATTCGTTATTCATAACAGTACAATGATTTAAAACCTTGACAGCCAAAATACAGAAATTATATTCACAATTGCAATCGATTTCCATAAACGGTACATAAACGGGGGAAAAGGGGGGCCGGTACCTTTGTGCCGCCTGCGCGGGTGCATGGAGATGAACGGCCGGTATCGCCTGCGCCGCCTCATGCAAATGAGCGGCCGGTGGCGCGGCCGGCGCAAAACAAACCGGGCCACCCCTTTCGGTGCGGCCCGGCGTACTTTAACAGTGTGATCGTTTTATGGTTGCTTGAGTTTGGTAGACCCTTCACCTTCAATTTCTTCCAGCAGGGATTCTTTGGTGAGCAGTACGTTGTTCTGCATCCTGGCCTTCGTCCACCGGCCAATGGCGGGATTGTACTCCCCGCCCAGCATCAGCCAGTAACCCAGGTCCGCCGTGTTGTACACCATGCTCATGGTATTGCTGCCGGCGCGGTAGAACGGCTGGTCTGCCACGGTAATGGGGTTTTTCACATCGTACCAGTCCGTATTGGTGATGCGATAACCCAGCGCGGGCGGGCCGGCCGTATAGAGGCTGCCGCCGGTGGCCACAAAGATCACGTCTATGGGCTTGGTATCGGCGTTCACGGTGGTGCCTTCAAATACCGCCAGGCCGGAAGCGTTGCCGCTGTTGGCAAAGAGGCCGCCGGTTTTGTTGCCGAAGCCGTCCCCGTTAGTGGTGGTATAATTGAAAGACCTGATCCAGTTGGAAGTGGAAATGGTGGTGGAGTTGGCCCCGTTGATCCGTTTGCCGGTGCCGCCTACATAAAAGAAGGTGCCTTTATTGGCTTTGCCGGACGTAAGGTTGAACTTGAAGGTACGCATGCTACCGGTACCCCAGCCATTGGCGGGGTAGCCGGTAGGCGTTGAAGCGTTGGCATTATTGGTTACGACTACAGAAAAAGGTGTTACGGCAAAATCAATATCGCGCGTGGCCATCAGCTGGATATATTCATAGTTGCCATCGCCGCCCTTAACATCGCTCATAAAGCCGGTGATGATAATAGGCGTGATCTCCACCACCGCGCTCAGTTCCTGCACGTCTTCTTCCTTACGCAGGCGGAGCTGCGGCATCAGCTGCCCTTCCGTACCGCTGGACACAAACACGACCCCGAAGTAATTGGCCAGCACGGTAAGCGGGTTCTGCGCAAAGGCCGCTGTGGGTTCCGTGTACATCGGCATGTCGCCAAAACCGTCTCCCACCAGCCAGTTGCCAGACAGTACATCTCCCGGCTGGGGCAGCGGGTCAAAACCGCCTTTTACGATGGCCACCAGCGTGTTCTCGTAAATTTCCGGTTTGGCCAGTATCAGGTTGGCGGCCACACGGTTGAGGGGAATGGGAACGTTAGACGCCATTTTGGTAATGTCTTCCGTGGTAACGCCGGTCAATTGCAACTGCCCGTTCACTCTTTTCACTACTTTACCTTCCACCTTGATGTGCAGCGAGTCTCCGGGTACATAGCTGGCGGCGGCATCTCCCAGGGGAACGGCAATACCGCGCAGCTTGCCCAGGCGGCGCGCATCCTGTATCACCAGGATGCCGGGAGGCATGTTGCCCGCGGCGTGGTCAGACACTACCACACCGGCAATCTGGCTGGAACCGAACATGTTGCCGGTGGTCAGCGTTACTTCCCCGCCCTTGGACAGGTTATGCAGGTTGTGGATATCGAAAATGGAAAAGTAGGGGCTGATCACACCACCCGGGTAATTCGACTTTTCGCAGCCCCAGAACAGCAGCGCTGCGGGCAAAAAAAGCAGGTATATAATTTTATTCTTCATTGTTCTTTTTTTATAGGTACAACCATATGGGTTACGGCTTCTGCCACCAAACCTGTGTAGAGATCACGTCAGGCCCCTGGGCCGCCACCGCCTTTTTGTAGTTGGTGGGGTTGGTAGACTGTACGTATACCGGGTAGGTCATGCGCGCGGGCATTACGCCGTTGTTGCGCAGGCCTGCGCCTTTGGGCAGTACCGGGTAGCCGGTGCGGCGGTACTCGAACCACTGCTGCAGGTCTACGAACAGCATGGCGTAGTACTTCTGCAGGTGGATACGCTGCATCTTCTCCTCCAGTGAGGCCGCTTCGTCCCATTCCATATCAGCGGCGGTCAGGTAGTCCGTTACATTACCTTTCCAATCAGGCAGCCAGTAGCGGATGCTGGCGTCCACGCCGTTGGTATAATATGTTTCCGCGGAACCGGCGATCCAGCCCTTTACGGCCGCTTCCGCCAGTATGAACTGTATTTCGGCGTAGTTCATCATAATGCCCGTCATAGGGTCAGACATCATGGTGTATTTGGAGCTGGTGGAATAGAAATAGGAACGTTTCACCGGGTTCTCTCCCGGGGCGTAACCGCTGGGAATGCCCACGTAAGCGCCGGAAGAAGGGGCTATGCGCCACCTGTTGAAACCGTCAAAGCCATGCGTGGGGATGTCTATGCGCGGATCGTTCCAGGAGGTCAGGTTGTCTATAAAGAAGCTGGCAAGGCCCGGCGCCCGGTAATCCTGCTCACGCACGCCCAGCAAGGGAGACACGAAAGGCCCGTTGCCCGTCCACTGCAACACGGCAGATTCTTCGTTCTTGGTGAAAATGGGATAGGTGGAGGCAGCGGTGACGATCTGGTTGATCTTGTCTATGCACATCTGCGATATTTCCGCCTTGCCGGATACCCTCATCAGCAAACGCAGATACAGGGAGTTGCCGAACCGGCGCCATTTGCCCGGGTCGCCGTTGTAAACGGGGTCTCCGCCCACAGTGGCGGAGGCGCCGGTCAGCCAGGTATTGGCCTGTTCCAGCTTGCTGAAAATATCCAGGTAGATATCCTTCTGCGCGTCAAAAGGCGGCTCAAACAGCAGGCTGTCTTTGGCCCTGTTGGAATAGAAATAGGGTACGTCTCCATACGTGTCTGTAAGCATGGAATAGATCCATGACTGGCAGATGAGCGAAATGGCCCTGTACGAGTTATTGAGGGTCAGTTCTTCGCTGGCAATATTGTACATTTCCTTGAAGTTGCTCAGGTCGGAATACCAGGCATTATACAGGTTGTCTGCCCAGTTGGCGCGGAAATCGTACCGGAATACCTTTCCTTCCGCGTCCGTGGCGTCTACCGTTACCTGCATCAGCTCATTATTGAAATTGCGGTTGCGCAGCAGGTTGGCGGAAAGGGTACGGACCAGCGCGGGCGCCAGCAATTGTGCGGGCGTAGCCTTTGCCGCGTTGTTGGGATCTGTATTGATCTCTGTAAAGTTCTTTGTACACGATGACAGCCCGATGCCCAGCATCAGTACAGCACTAGTGATAGTATATATGATCTTCTTCATGGTTATTCAGATTAAAAGCCTACAACTAAGTTAACGCCCAATGTACGGGTAGAAGGGAACTGCCCGATCTCGAAACCCTGTACAATGTCGGTACCGCTGAGCGTGCCAAATTCGGGATCAAACGCCGGCCAGTCTGACCAGATGAACAGGTTGCGGCCGTACACGCCTACGGTCAGGCGCTGCATGCCCAGGCGTTTGGACACTTTCGGGTCTAGCGTATAGTCCAGCCTTGCTTCCCTGAACTTGATAAAGTCTGTGCGGAAGGTGCTGCCCTCTGCATTGTCTATACCAAAGTGGGAACGGTAGTATTCATCAATATCCCTGGCTACCACATCGTTCTTCCGGTACTTGCCGTCTGCGTCCATCACCACGCCATTGCCGATGATACCGCTGTAGCGGCCCGGCAGGGTGTTTTTGGTTTTGCCCTGTTCAGCCAGCTTGTAGTGAGTGAGCGAGTGGCCTACCGCGCCGTACTGCCCGTCAAACAGCACATTCAGGCGCCATTGTTTGTAGATGAACTCGTTGCTGAAACCCAGCCGCCATTTGGGGATGGTGTTGCCCAGGTATTTCACGTCTTCGGAAATCTTGGCCCAGCCTGTTCTTTCATCATATACCACTTGTCCGTCAGGAGAACGTACATAACCTCTTCCGTAGAGGTCTCCCATGCTGCCGCCAACGGTGGCAACGATCTGGCCGCCGCCCACGGGGCCTGTTTGCAACACTACAAAGCTGTCTGCCAGTTGTGTAATGGTGTTTTTATTGGCGGAGAACACTACGTTGGTATTCCAGGTAAACCCTTCCTTGTTCTTCAGCGGGGAACCGTTCAGGGTGACCTCGATACCTTTGTTGTTCACCTTGCCGGCATTGATGAAAGCCCTGGTATAACCGGAGGCCCGGTCTACGATACGCTGCAGTATCTGGTCTTTGGTATTGGCGGTGTAAACGGTCACATCCACCCCAAAGCGGTTCTTGAACATTTTCACAGCGGCGCCTGCTTCGTACGTGATGGTACGGAGCGGCCGCAGGTCAGGGTTGGCCAGTGAAGAAGGCAACCTCAGACCTCCGCTGTACAGGCTGCCTGCCGTGGCAAAGTTATGCGCGGTGCGGTAAGGTACGGTACCCCCGCTGCCAACGCCGGCCACGGAAAAACGCAGTTTGGCAAAGTTGATGGACTGCGGCAACCTGAAAGCGTCAGAAGGGATGAAGCTCGCGCTCACAGAAGGATAAAAGAACCCTGAATTGGCGGTACGCTCGGGTGTGGCCAATACGCTGTTCCAGTCTTGCCGGGCCGTGAGGTCCATGAACAGGTACCCTTTATACGCGCCGGAGATGAGGCCGTAGAAACTGTTGATGGCGTATTTGCTTCTCCAGGGCATGGTTACCAGCGGGCCTGCGGCGTTAGACATGGAGTAGATGCCGGGATAAATGAGGGAGTCTGCCCGCACTTCGTCCCGGTTGTAGGTATTGCGCAGCATGCTGCCGCCGGCGGTAACGCTGAAATCAAAGTCGGCATTCACCTTTTTTGCATAACGCAGCAAGAAGTCGGAGCTGGCCTCCTGTGAAAAGATGTTCTGCGTGCGGTAGCTGCCTTTCTGGAACTTGGCGCCCGCGTCATAAGGGCGCTCCTGCGCGCGTTGCTCATACCCGAAGTCCATAGAGGTACGCACCTGCAGGCTCAGTTCTTTGGTGAAAGCATAGGTAGCCTGCACGTTGCCCGTTACCCCGTGGCGGTTGGTACGGTTAATGAACTCGTAAGCCACGGCATAGGGGTTTTCCGGGAAAGTGCTGTAGGGGAAAGATATTTTCCGGTCTTCCTGCCCGTTGATCCAGTAGTTGCGCAGCCAGTCAAGGTCAGCGCTGGGCTGCCAGAAGATGTACCAGTACATGATAGACTGGTTGCCGTACCCCGCACCGGGCAGGTTATCGCTCTTCTTGTTGGTATAGTTGATCTTTGACGAGATGGTGAGTTTATCGTTTACCTTGGAGTTGACGGACATAGATACCGTGTTACGCTGGTAACCGGTGTTGGGAATGATCCAGCTGTTATTGGCATTGGTAAGCGAGAAGCGGGCGGTGGTTTTGTCTGTACCGCCGTCTACGCTGATGGTATTGGTATAGGTCTCTCCTTTTCCGAAGAAGTTATTCACCTTGTTTTTATACGGTACCCAGGGCGTTCTTTCCGCGCCCACCTTTTGGGCAACGGGGTCGTACTGGAAGAATTGCTGCCCTTCAAAACGCGGGCCGTAGGCAGAGCTGGTGCCGCTGGTGCTGCCGCCGTCTACAGACGCGCCGTATGAATAATAGTCAGCGCCGTCCAGGCCCTGGCCATATTCAAACTGCAGGTCGGGCCAGCGGTTCACTTGCTCCATAGAAGCGTTGGAGTTGATGGAAACGCCCAGGCCTTTCTTTTTGCTGCTGCCTGATTTGGTGGTGATGATGATGGCCCCGTTAGCGCCACGCTGGCCGTACAATGCGGCAGCGCCGGGCCCTTTGAGGATGGTGAGGCTCTCAATATCTTCCGGGTTGATATCATTCAGGCCGCTGCCATAATCCGCCGGCATGTTATCGCTGCCGGTGCCGTAAGCCGTTTCTCCTTCAATGGCGCTGCGGCGGCCGCTGCCCTGGTTGATCACCACCCCGTCTACCACTATCAGCGCCTCGTTATCGTCAGTGAGGTTGTTCTCGCCGCGGAGGATGATCTTGTTGGAGGCGGTGGGGCCGCTGCCGGAACGTACCAGGTTAACGCCGGCCACTTTGCCGGAGAGGGCGTCTGTCCAGTTAGAGGGCAGTGCCTCTGTTAACTGCTCGCCGCTTACTACGGGGGCGGAATAACCCAGCGCCTTTTCATCGCGCTTGATGCCGAGCGCCGTGGTGATCTGCACTTCGTTCAGCATCCTGGAATCAGGCAGCAGCTTCACGTTCAGCATCTGCGTATTCCGGATGGTAAACTCCTGCGATACATATCCGAGGAAAGAAAATGTAAGAACGTTGCCCGGCGCGGGGAGCGTAATAAGGAAACTCCCGTTTTTATCGCTGGCCGTACCCCGGTTGCCCCCCTTCTGCCGGATGGTAACCCCGATCAATGGTTCTCCTTTTTCGTCCGTTACCTTTCCGCGTACTACCACGGAAGAGTCGAACCGGGCGGTTTTTTCAATGTCAGGTTGTAAAATGGCAGGATGCCTTTCTGCTGGCTTGCCCGATGCCATGCCAAAGGCGCACAGATGCAGGCCGGTGATAAGTAGGAAAAAATGTTTCATTCAACAAATTTTAGGTAATGATAACCCTGTGATATTTAGAAAAACAGATCTCAGCGACGATAACGATCCTGGTTTTGCGGCTCGCATCAATATTGTACCTGACGATTTACCGGCCGCAAGGTATACGCGCTATGTGAACTCAATGTTAAGCGTGGAAAAATTCTGTTGCTTTTTATTATTATTTGTTGCTAACAGATGTTGATTTTGGTTTTTTTTGAAAAAGCATCGCCCTGCCCGTTGTGCAGCAGCATACAACGGCCGGGCCGGCCTCGCTGGCCAACCTGTCTGTTTAATTGATGGTTGAAAAATTGAAGGATGTCCGGTACTCACACCGATTGCCTACTCCTGAAAATCCTGGCTGACTGATACACCCGTTTATACGCCGGGCTACCGTGGAATGCTTCTTCTGTTTCTCATCATCCTATGGAACAACGCTAAAGTAGAGAAAAAAAGAAATTTAACAAAATTTAATTAAAGGTAAATAAGTGTAACCTAACTGAAATATACCGAAACCACTCTATCCGGCCAGCTTCCGGATGGCTATACGCAATTGTAACCCCATGTGGTGAAGGGTTTCCGAGAAAACATCGTTTAAAGGCCTTCCCTGTGGCCGCCTTCCGAAGGTTTCATTAAAGAAACGGCATTTTTCCTGTATCTCTTTACAGGGCATAAAAAAAGCCGGCCCGAAGGAGGCCGGCTTATACAAACTATGCTGTTGTGATCAGACAATGTCATATTCTTTTTTCCAGACCTGCTGTACGTGCTGGTCTGCCGCTTCATTGCCCATAATGATCGCTACGGAGGCCATATGGGCCGTTTCTTCATTAGAGGCGGGCTTTTTGCCGTCCCGTATGCAGGCCGCAAAATTTTTCAGCGCATAAATAGTAGGTTCGGGGTTAGGCTCTCCCGGCGCCCTGTACGTCAGCTCCTCTCCTGCCACCGGAGCTTTCACCGTGGCGTTGGTAACACCGTCTACCGTGGCCCTTTTGATGGCCCGCGGCTCGGGGTACAGCAACGCCTTGTTGCGGGAAATATCTATGGTGGCGCGGGAGCCCAGTACGCGGATGTTATAATCGCGGTAGGCGTTGGAAAGCATGGAAGACACGCTGCTCTGGATGCCGCCGGGGTATTCGTATACCGTGCGGATGGTATCGTAGGTATCCCGCCCGTCTTTCCAGAAATTGATGCTGCCGGTGCCCACTACGCTCACCGGGTGCGTGCCCAGGAGGTAATGCACCATGTCTATCTGGTGTGCGCAAAGCTCGGAAAGCGGGCCGCCGCAATACTCCCGGTACATTCTCCAGTTAATGGCCCTTTCCAGGGCAGGATCGTTGTTGGGCCTGCGCCAGTTGGAATTTTGATGGTACTGGCATTCAAAGCCGGTAATGGTGCCCAGCCAGCCTTCTTCTATGGCCTGTTTAACACGTTTGTACAGATCGTAGTAACGGTACTGGAAACCTACCTGGAATACCTTTCCGCTGGCCTTTACCTTTTTTACGAGCGAAAGCGACTGGGGAATGCTGTATGTCATTGACTTTTCAAGATATACGTGCTTGCCGGCGTCAAGCGCCGCCACGGCAATTTCATAGTGCGTATATAAAGGTGTGGCAATGATCACCGCGTCCAGCTCCTTATTGTCCAGCAACGCCTTGTAGTTGTTGTAAGACTTTGCGCCCGGCGCCGCCTGTTTCATGCCCAGGGCCAGGTGGGAAGGGATGGGATCGCAACAGGCGGCCAGCTCTACTTCAGGAATTTCCTTCAGTAAAGCCGCCAGCCCGGTGCCCCTTGAACCGGCGCCGATGAGGCCCAGTTTTATTGTAGCGGAAGGAGCAGTGGCACGCGCCAGGGAGGGTAGCCCCAAAGCCGCGCCAGTCAATAGTATGCCGCCAGATGCAATAAATTTACGGCGGGAAAAAGGAGTATGTTTTTCCATGTGTTGATGTTTTCCGGGTACGTTACCGAAAATTAGGCAATTTCTTTGATTCAGCATAATATTTTAGCAGGAAAACCGCCGCCAACATTTCAGCCCTTGCTATAAAAGGCGTATCTTTGTATTTAATGCTGGACATTCACTACATACAAACAGCAGCCTCGTTTGCCAACTATCCGGGGACCTTTGCCAGTGTTTTTCTACTGCCCGGCAAAGCGTACTTCTATTCCAACTTCAAAGACTTCTATTGGTTAGCCCCCGCCTGTTAGTACCTGCAACAGCCGGGGGGTATACCGTTTATCAAGATTGATCGTAGCGTGAAGCTGCGGGCAACCAGCATCAGCTTGACCACTAGTCATTGCGCTGCGGTCAATGCTGCTGACAATCACAGGCAACAGCCTGTAGCTGCAGGCACGGATAGCCACACCGCTTCCGTTGCCGCTACACACGCATTTTATCCCGGCGCCGTCTGCTGAAGACGCTGCCCCGGGGCAGGCATTGCCATGTTTTCACCATAAATAATCCGGAAATGAACATTACACAAAAATCACAACCCATCATACACCAGGACGATCACGCTATTATTCTCACTTACCTGGGCACAGAAGCTACCGACCCGCTGAAAGCCAAGCTGGAACAGGCTAAAATTGTTCCGCAAGACGAGTTCCCGCGCGATGTGGTGCGCCTTCATTCAAGAGTAGTGGTAAGGGACAAGATGGCCCGCATGAACTTCACGTACCACGTAGCTTTGCCGGGCAGCAACCAGTCTGTGGTAGCGCCCATCGGCATGGCCATACTGGGGTTGCAGAAAGGAGAAGAAGTGAGGCTGCAGGAGCGGAACGGCAAGAAGTACTACATTGTAATGGAAGTATCTAACCCTGCCGGCTAAACGGGCCATATCGTTGTTTTGGTTAATACGGCGGGCGCCCTGGAAACCGGGGCGCCCGCCTCTTTTTATTCCGGTGCAATTTCCACCAGGCACACTTCCTTCGGCGCCAGCTCAAACCGCACATTGACGGTACCGCCGGCATAACTGCCCAGCTCCCGGCGCCCGCCTGCATGCACCAGGTAGATCTTTCCCTTGTTGCCCAAACCATAGTCTGCCGCTTGTAGCTGCATGGCAACGGCATACGGCCGCTGCTGCACGCTGGCAAGCGCTATGCCCAGCGTACCGTCTGTTGCGGACCAGGCGGAGTGGTACACGGTGGGGTAGGTTTGCTCAAATGCGGTAACCTTTTCTTTCTGCCCTGCGTAAATGGAGAGGCGGGACATGGGGAAGCGCTCCTCCGGCACCACCATATGCGGCGCCCGCCGGTAAGTGCCGTACAGCAGGTATTTAAGGCTGTTGTTCCTGACCCGGGCCAGTTGCAGCAGGTAATCTATTTCTTCTTTCCTTTCCGTGGCCAGCAGGGGTTTATAATTGGCTATCATGGGCTGCATGCCCCATGCAAAAGAACGCGCCTGCTCCAGCAGGAACTGCCGGTTGAAAGCCGTATCCAGCGGCTGCAGCATATTGGCGGGGCGGTGCTCCGCGGGCCACAATGCATCGTACGGCGGCGTTAGCAGCGAAGAGTAATTGCCGTAGGCCAGCGCGTACGGGTGATACACGACCTGGAAAAAAGGAATGGCCTGCCAGCCGTGTACGCCGGCGTACCTTTCCCGGCTTACCTGTAGTGCGAGGAAAGCATCTACATAGGGCATCCAGGCTTCTCCCACACCTTCTCCTGAAAGGGTGATCTCCTTGCCGCCGCGCACCCTGGCCCGTATCTGGTCGGAAAGGCGGCCCGAATTGGGCACCCAATAGTTGCCGCCGCCAACGGGGTGGCCATGCGCGGGATCGTAACACATGCGGGTAAGGCAGGTCTGGTCCATGTACACGCCGTCTACGCCGTAGGTATTGAGCACGGTATCGCTGAGGCCGGCATAGGTATCTTTCCAGAAGTCCGTTACGATACACATGTTGGTGAGCGCCTTGCCGGTAAAAATATTGTAGACATGAGAGGCGGGCTTGCCGTCAGCATTCTTTACGCTGTAACGTTCCGCGCCCTTTGTTTCCCAGCTTGCGGTAGCGTTGCCCCATTGTATCTGGTTCATGTACACCAGGGAGCGCACACCATGCGCCTGTGCTTTTTTAACCGCTGCCATAAACGGCTCCCGGCCTTCGCGCGGGGGCACATACTCCGGGAAACCATCGTCATAAGAGCAGCCGTGCCACCAGTGCCACAGCACATTAACGGGCAGGCCAAGGCGCTGCTGCAGGTCTGCCGCGGGCTCCAGCACTTCGCCGGAGGTGCCCCTGTTCCATACCCACAGCGCGGTGCTCTTCAGCCAGCTGGCCACCTTGTTGCCATGGAGGCGGCTTTGACGGCACCAGCTTTGTTTTTCTCCCCATTGGCGGTACAGCTCCGCGGCGCTGATCCAGTCTCCCGTAAAAGCGCCGATCACCGCGTTGTAAGGCATGCTGTACCGTTGCAGGCCAGGCGTTTGTTCCGGGTAGTTCACCATGTAGTACGTCAGCTTTTCATCCGTGCCCAACTGCACGCCAAGGTTCTTGCGGTAGGCGGCCGCATCGTCCGCGGCGGCATATAAACCGCCCTGGTTGTCATACAATGCTACCAGCTGCATAGAGAGGTGGCCGGGGTAAAACCATTCAAATTTTGCGCCCGGCTTTTTGAGCTGCTGGCCGGGGTTGGCCAGCAACTCCCCCATCCAGTTAGGTACGGCGAGGTTGGTGCCGGCCGTATTCTGCAACCCTCCTATTTGCGGGAATACGATACCAGGCACCTGGTCGCCGTTCATGCCTTCTATTGCCAGATGCCAGTCAGACAGGGCTTCCTGTTCCCGCAGGCGAATGGTCACTGTAACGGTGATGTTTTTGTTCTTTACAGCGGGCAGCCCTTTCCATGTCATGACCAGGTGGCCTGGTGCTGCGATCCGGTGGGTGAAGCTGCTGAACGCGCTGCCGGTTACCTGCCGCCCGCCTATGGTGATCTCCCACGCGGCGGCGCCGCCGGCATTGCTGACGGTACGCCGGTGCTGCAAATCTTCCATGCTCACCAGGCCGCCGTGGCGCGGCTCAAATGTGAAACGGAGCTTTTTATTTTCCAGCCTGATGTTGCCGCACCATGCCGGTATGGCCAGCAGTATGAACGCGGCCGCGCAAATGAATGCCCTCATGCTTATGTGCTTTATGTTTTAATGGATAAAATCTATGCTGAACAAACCGGTAGCACCGGGTAACTGGTTGATGGTGAACGTACGGACGTTGCGGCCCAATACCTGCTTTGTTTCAGGGTCTGTTACCGTTGCCGGGGCCGGCAGCCGCACCGTTTTCTTTCCCCCGCTGCCGCTGTGTACGGCCAGCCATCCGCGGCCTGCATATACCACGTCTCCGGGCGGCAGGTAACAATGTACGCCTGCCTTGTTGTACAAGGCGGCCAGCTCCGCCGCGTCCCATTTCACTTTGCCGGGGTAAGCCGCCGGCGCATTGCCACCGGGCAAATAGAACGTACTGCTGCGCCCGTCCGTATGCAATACGGCCATACCTCTGGCCAGCCATGCTTTTATAAGCCCGTTTTCGTGATTATTTACATCCATGATGCCCATGAGCCATACCAGCTTGTACGGAGAAGCGATGCTGTCCATATCATTGCGGAGATAAATGTCAAACGGTGCGCCTCCTTTGCCCAGGGCATAACGGTTGCCGGTAATTTCGCCGGTGAGAGCGCCAAATGAGGCATCCCTGTTCTGCAACGCCGCGTCGGCCACTACGGCTACCTGCGGCCGCATCTGCGGGGTTTCTGCCAACGGGTATTGCGCAAAATATGTTTGCCCCTGCCGCAGTACGGCCAGCAGCCGCTCATCGCTGAACCAGCCGCCCCACATGTCAAACCACCAGCCGCCGTACCCGTAAGCCAGCATGCGGGCCAGGTTCTTCTTCAGCAGCGAGGCAGACAGTTCGGGGCTTTCCGGGCCTATCCATACGCCTTTGGCGTACCAGTCCCCGGGCGGCTCCACGTCTGGCCTCCGCTCCCGCAGCAGCGTTGTTTTGAAGGTGCGGGTATCGTTTTCCGCCAGCCATAGCTTGCCGTGCAGCTGCAGTGATTTGATGGCGGCCATGGGCATCCAGTCTTCGCCCGCCACGCGTTTGTAATCATTGGGGCTGGAAAGATAGTCCAGCTCCTTGCATTGCAGCAGCTTTGGCAGCGCGCTGTGGCCGCGGCGCGGGTCGTTCACAAAAAGATGGTAGCCGTAAAACGCGCCGGTAAGCAAAGTGCCGTTGCTGGCCTCTTTTACGATACGGCAGAAATAGGCCACAAGGTCTGTAAGGCTCTCCCCGTGAAACTCCAGGGTGTTGATGAAACGGGCATCGGTGCTCCATTCGTTTTTCTTCTCGGCGCCGCTGATGTCTGCGGGCAATGCGTTGTCAAAATCCGCATCGCGGCCCCAGGCTTTTTTGAGCGCGTCCGCACTGTGATGGTAGCGCTGCCGCAGCCATTGCCGGAAGGCGGTTTTGCGCACATCGCTCCCGTCATGAAAAAAAGACTTGAAGTGATAGAACCATTCTTCTGTAGACCCGGCCGCTACATGTATGCCAACAAGGCTGTTGCCGTAGGGCGAGCGCAGCAGTTCCCGCACCAGCGTACGCAGTGCGTCTCCCGCATCCTGCCGCCATTCCGGGGAAGAAAAACTCAGCCGGAAGCTGCTGCCGTCCGGCTGCAGGGCCACCCCGCCGGGGTGTTGCTGTTCCCACCAACGGGGCGGGTCAAGATAAATGCGGATGATGATCCTGGCGGCGGGGTCTGCCTCGAGCAGTTCCGCCATTTCCTTTTCCAGCCCGCTGAGGTCAAACTTTCCCGGCCCCTGCCAGATGGCCTGCCTGAAGGGTTTGATGCCGGAGGAGGAATTGATGCCCTGGTCTCCGAGGTAAGCGGGCACGTTGTACAGGTGGATGCCTGCGCCCGCCGCCTCCCTGTAATAACGCGGTTTTCCGAAGTAAGACATGTACGCGAACGGTGGCGTCAGCCGGCCGTTTACATACAGCGCCGGTACGCCGGCATGCATTTTCACTTCGGCGCGGGCAGGCAGGGGCTGCAATATATCAGCAGCTTTGCCTGCGCCATTCACCCGTTGTACGGAAGTTTTTCCACCGGCTATAGATTGCGCAACAGCCGCGCCAGCACCCTTCAGCTGCCGTACGGAAGCTGCTCCTCCAGGTAAAGATTGCGCCCGCAGGGCGGCGAATGACCCGTGCAGGACCACCGCCGCCATTAATAATACCTGTTTCATCATGCTGTTCTTCATTAGTACCCGGTATTCTGATCTGCCTGTGTAATGTCAGGGTTGGTATCAATTTCCTGCTGGGGAATAGGCCAGTTCAGGTGAACGTCCTGCACGTCCCTGCCCTTGTTCGCCTTGATCACGGCCTTTACCTTGCCGGTGCGTTTCAGGTCAAGCCAGCGTTTCCCTTCCATGAACAGTTCATACGCCCGCTCCTGCAATACCGCATCGCGGAAACTCTCCTGCGTCCAGCCGGTGGCGGGGAAGTCTACCGCGGAAGGCGCGTTGTACGGGTACCCGTACCCCCTTCTGTGGATCATGTTCAACCGCTCCAGGGCTGTGGCGGAAGGAGCGCCTTCGGCCATGTTGGCCGCTTCGGCATAGATCAGCAATACGTCTGCATAACGGAGAAACGGATAGTCGTTGCCGTGCCCAACGGTAGTGGGGGCCGCCGGATCGCGCCATTTGCTGAACTGCACCGGCGTAGATACCGGCAGCTTTTCCACCTGGCCGGTTTTGCGGTTGGTGTATTCGGTAAATACGCCCCATTGTTTACGCGTATCCTGCGCATCCCAGGCGTTGAGGAACTTGTTATCCAGGGTGGAATAGATCACGTAATTGCCGAAAGGGGAAAAGCTGGTTTCGCTGTAAAGCAGGTTGTGGGGCCACTCCCAGCCGTCAAGATGGCTGAATTTGAGGTAAAACACTTCTTCCGGCGATCCGTTGACGGTAGCGCCGAACACATTGTCCCAATCTTCCGCCTTGCTGATATTCACCAGTGAAAAGCTGCCGGAGGTGATTACTTCCTCCGCCTTGTCCCTTGCCTGCTCGTACTTGCCGGTGGTGAGGTATACTTCCGCCAGCAACGCCTTGGCGGCGCCGGTACCCGGGCGGCCGTACTGCGCGCCTTTGGGCGGCAGGCTGGCCTCCGCAAACTGCAGATCGTCCGCAATAGCCGCATACACCTCTTCTACCGGTTTACGGGGAGAGCTGGCGGTGGTGGTGCTGAGGTACAGCGGTACCGCGCCCCAGTTCCGCACCAGGTGGTAATAGCTGAAAGCGCGCAAAAAGCGGGCCTCGGCTATGAGGGCGTTCTTGTCGCCATCACTCATGGAAGGCACGGCGGGGATGTTCTCAATAGCAATGTTGGCGTTGCGGATGGTGCGGTACAGCCCGTCCCAAAGGGTGGCCACGCGTGTAATATTCACCACGTCCAGCCCATGGTACTCACCAATGATGGAAGTGGAACCTCTGCCCTCCGCATAGTCTGCCATAATTTCCGTTTGCAGGAAATAAGGGCCCCTGAAAACGCCGGACCGCAACGGGTTGTACACAGCATTAACTGCAGAGCGCGCGTCTTCCGCATTTTTATAAAAGTTCTCTTCGGCCAGCCTGTCTTCCGGCACTTCGTCCAGGAACTTGCTGCAGGCGGTAAAAAGGAAACAAAAGCTCAGTATAAAAAGAATGTTTGGTTTCATCATGATCGTACAATTTGAAGCAATGAACTATAACCTGATTTTCAAGCCCAGCATCAGGGAGCGCGCATCCGGGTAGCCAAATTGGTCTATGCCCTTGGAAATACCGGCGCCGCGGGTGTTGATCTCCGGTGTGAAAAACGTGTAACGGGTGAAGGTGAAAGGGTTCTGCACCGCCAGGTACACCTGGGAGCCGGAACGGATGAACCGGTTGTCTGCGGCCAGCGTGTAAGACAGCTGGATGTTCTTTACCCGTACATAAGACCCGTCTTCAATATGCCGGTCAGAGCCGAGGTAGCGCGTGCTTTTGCTGATCTTCGGGTATTTGGCGTTGGGGTCTGGGTTTTCAGCCGTCCAGTAATTGCCCAGCACATCGCGCATCTGGTTGATGCCGAAGCTGAAACCGTCTGCCACGTTAGACAAATTATAGTTCAGTATGTCTACGTCCTGCACGCTGGTGACCAGTATGTTCAGGTCAAATTGTTTATAACGCATGCGGGAGTTGAGGCCGATGATATAACCGGGATTGGGGTCTCCGATAATGGTGCGGTCAAGGCTGTTGATAGTGCCGTTCTTGTCCAGGTCGTGGTAAACGATCTCGCCGTTGGCGTTCAGCCCGTTCTCCAGGTACCCATAGAACACGCCGATGGGGTAACCTTCGCGTACCAGGCTCATGGCGGGCAGGGTATTGCCGAGCGTTTCACCGAAAATGTCCGTGCCGCCGCTGAGGGTGATCACCTTGTTGCGGTTCATGGAAAAATTGAGGCCAAGGTCCCAGAAGAAAGGCCCGTCCCGGAATACGGCAGACTGGATGGAAATGTCCATCCCTTTGTTCTGCACGGTGCCCAGGTTGCGGATGGTATTGGAATACCCGCTGGAGGAATGTACCGGTACGGAGCTTAACAGGTCGTTGGTGCGTTTGGTATAAAGGTCTATGCTCAGTTGCACGCGGCTGCTGAAGAGGCCTACGTCAATACCGGCATCTATCTGCCGCGTGGTTTCCCACTTCAGCTCCGGGTTGGGCCTGGCCGTACCCGGCGCAAAACCGATGTAGAGGCTTTCATCCAGCACGGTTTGCACGCTAGACAGAATGGCGAGCGACTGGAAAGGCGATACGGCGGTGTTGCCCGTCAGCCCCCAGCTGCCGCGCAGCTTCAGATCGTTCACTACATCTTTAACACCCTGCCAGAACGGTTCTTCGCTCACCCGCCATGCCAGCGCGGCGGAAGGGAAATATCCCCAGCGGTTGGCCTTGCCGAAGCGGGAAGAACCATCCGCCCGCAAGCTGCCGGTAAGCAGGTATTTGCCTTTGTAACCATAGTTCACGCGGCCCAGCCCGGAAAGTATGGCGTACTCGCTGCTGCCGGAGCTGGGTATGCCGGGTGTGGAGCCTGATTGCAGGCTGTTATTTTCCAGCGTATTGGTCAAAAAACCGGTGGCGCTGGCGGCCAGGTTCTGGTTCTTGTTCTTTTCCGCCATCAAACCGCCCAGCACCGTCAGCTGGTGGTCTTTGTTAAAGGTTTTGGTATACGTGAGCGTATTTTCGTTCACAATGTTCATAGACTCCGCGTAGGTAATGGAAGCGCTGCCTTTGGCGGAAGGCTGGAAGATAGTGGGCGAATAAAAATCGGTACGGGCGTTGGCGTATTGCACCCCTACGGAAGTGCGGAACACCAGGCCCGGCAGCAGGGTACCTTCCAGGAAAAGATTGGAGAGCAGCTCGTTACGGGCCGTCACGTTCTTGCGCTCCCGCGCCATGGCAACGGGGTTTTCAGCAATGTCAGGACTGAAGGCATACGGCCGCACATTGCTGTAGCTGCCGTCTGCATTGAACACCGGCAAGGTAGGCGGCACTATGAGCGCTCCGCTCAGCACACCCGCGCCGCGTTCCGTATTATTGCTGAAGAGGAAGTTATTTCTTGTTCTGCTGAGAATATTGTTGAAAGATATTTTCCAGTTGTCGCTGATGTTATGCTCCAGGTTGGCCCGCAGTTGCGCGCGGTTGTAATAGGAGTTGATGATAACGCCATCCTGGTCAAAATAACTGGCAGACAGGTTGAAGCGTGTTTTCTCGCTCCCGCCGGAAACAGACAGGGCGTGGTTCTGGATGGGAGCCGTCTGGAAGATCTCATCCTGCCAGTCTGTTCCCTTGCCAAAGGCCGCAATCTGCGCATCGGTAAAAAACGGCGTTTCGTTGTCGTTTTTAGCGCGGGTATTGGCCAGGGTGGCAAATTCCTGCGCGTTCAGCATGTCTATTTTTTTGGTGACCTGCTGAAAACCATAATAACCGTCGTAATTCACCTGCGTGCGGCCCGCTTTCCCTTTTTTGGTGGTCACCAGCACTACGCCGTTTGCGCCTCTTGAGCCGTAAACGGCTGTGGCGGAAGCGTCTTTCAGCACTTCAATATTGAGGATATCGCTGGGGTTGAGATTGTCCAGCGAGCCTGTTACCGGGAAACCATCTATCACGTACATGGGCTCATTGCCGCCGATCAGCGAGTTACCGCCCCGCACGCGCACGCTCAGGGCGCTGCCAGGCTCGCCGGAGTTCTGCAGCACCTGTATGCCGGGCGCCAGGCCGGTCAGCGCCTGTATGGGGTTGCGGATGGCCTGTGAGGCCAGCTGCTCTCCTTTTACGGAAGAAATAGAGCCGGTGAGGTCGCTGCGTTTCTGCGTGCCGTACCCTACCACTACCACTTCATCCAGCTTTGACTGCTCTACCTGCAGGGTGATGTTGAGCGGCTTTCCCGCGGCAGCGCGGGCCTCAAACGGCTGAAAGCCTATCATGCGGAACACCAGCACGGCATCTGGCGTCAGCTCCACGCCGTAGAGGACGTAGCGGCCCTGCACGTCCGTTACCGTACCTTTGGTGGTGCCTTTGATGCTCACCGAAACACCGGGCACAGGCTCTCCGGCCGTATTGGTGACCAGCCCGCGGAGGGTGTCTGCCGCGGCCGCCGGCGCCGGTTTACGTTCCGGCGCGGCCTTCAGTTTGATCACAATCGTTTTGTTCATCAGCTCATACGTGAAAGGCTGACCTTCCAGGCATTGCTGCAACACCGTTTCCAGTGAGGCGTTCCTGACGCTCACCGTTACCGGCTTGCTCATTTTCATCTGCCTGGAATCAAACAAAAAAAGATAACCGCTCTGTGTACTGATCTTCTTCAGCACTGCTTCCAATGAAGCGTTCTTTTCTGTGAGCGTGTACTGCTGCGAAAACGCCGAAGCGCTTACCTGCAGGCAAATAACAGTCAGTAGAACAGTGGTCATTTTCATGGCACGGAACAGTTTTTGGTGAACAGTACAATGCTCCTTTACCTGATGGCATTGCGCAAGGAGCCATTTACAAATAGCCGTAACATTCATAGAAGATGTCAAGTTAAAGTTTTGGTTGAATAAGGCATAACTTTCCCGCACAGGCTATGCGGCCCGCGTGTACATCTCATGCCCGTTATAATTGATCTATTGAATTGCCCTTACTGTGCGGCCCTCTATGGTAAATCTTACCCGGCCTGCTACCTCCAGCATTTTTAATACTTCAGAAAGATTGGACGTTCTGCGCATCATGCCGCTGTACTCTTTGTCCGGCATGGAAGCATAATCTATCTGCACATCGTACCAACGCTCTATTTGGCGCATAATACTTTTCAGCGAGTGATTGTTGAACCGGAAGAGGCCGGTCTTCCAGGCAATGGCATCGTCTGTATCTACGCTGCGCACCGTCATTTCGCTGCCGGACAATTGTACCTGCCGGCCCGGCTTTATCACTTCGCTCCGGCTGCCTTTGCTCACTCTCACCGCGCCTTCCAGGAGGGTGGTTTCCATGTGCGGCTCGTTGGCATAGGCCATTACGTTGAAGTGCGTGCCCAATACTTCTATATGTGCTCCCGCAGATGCTACGCGGAACGGTTTCTGTTTGTTATGCGCCACTTCGAAGTAAGCCTCCCCTGTCAGCTGCACCACCCTTTCCTTCCCGTTGAACACAGCCGGGAACTGCAGTGATGATTGTGAGTTGAGCCATACTTTTGTACCGTCCGGCAACACGATCATGTATTGCCCGCCTCTTGGCGTGCGCAGCGTATTCATGGCCACAGCGGCCGTATTCTCCGTGTTTTCTTCTTCCTTATATACCAGCTGGCCCTGCTGCGACTTGATCACCGCGGTACCTCCCTGGGTGGCCAATACGCCCTGCCCCGCACTGTCCAGCACTATTTGCGAGCCGTTGGCCAGCGTGAGCACGGCCTTGTTGCCGCCGGGCGCCGCATCTTCCATGGCGGCGGGCTGTTGAATGGCCATCTGCCGCGGAGCTGTGGCGGACGGCCTCAGCAGGTACAATGCCGCCGCTCCCGCCACCAGCGCCAGCGAGGCCGCTATGGCCCAACGGCGCATGCGTACGGTCTTCCCGTGCTGCAGGCCTGCCGCTTGCCTCACCTTGTTCAGCAAACGCCGCCGATGCGCCTCCTCGCTGCTCCCCAATGCTTCCGGCACCAGCATAGGGCCGCTGTTGCCATCATTGAACCAGCCGGCAAACTCTTTTTCTTCTTCGGGCGTAATGGTCCCGTTCAGCCATTTGGCCGCCAGCTCTTCGTAGCGATGTTCCTGATTGGAGGGTTGCATTTTGCAGGGCCTTTACTAACAAGTGCCCTGAGCGGAGGGAATCCCTTAGCGGGTTGAAAAAAATTTACAGGAGTATGGACAGCAGGAACTGGTTGAGGCCATGGCGCAGGGTTTTGAGCGCCTTGCCCAGGTGGGCTTCTACTGTTTTTTCGGATATCTGCAGGGCTTCCGCTATCTGTTGCTGGGAATAACCTTTCTCGCGGCTCAGCCGGTATACCAGCTGGCATTTTTCCGGGAGGCCGCTTACCAGCGCCTCCAGGCGTTCCTGCAGCTCTTCAAAGGCCAGCCATTGTTGTGTGGAGTCATCTTCGAGGGCGGGCGCCTGCAGGCTGTTCAGGTACTGGCGGCTGTGGTGGCGCCTGGCCAGTACTTTTATAACGCGGTATTTGACGGAAACAACCAGGTACCTGTCCAGCGCAGTGGTTATCTGCAAGGCTTCGCGCCTTTTCCAGAGGGACACGAATATTTCCTGCACAATTTCTTCCGCCTCTTCCATATCCTGTATTTTGGCGGCCGCAACGGCAAACAGCTTCTTCCAATACCGGTTGTATATTTCGGTAAAAGCCGCGTCATTGCCTTTTGCCAGCAAATCCAGCAGCTCACTGTCCGTATATTGGTTGAGCATATGCATAACGTCAGAATATTGGAAGCTCCCTTAAAAATATAACAAATACCCTTTCTCAAGGTACAGTATTTTTTTTAGCCATCACGCCGTGCATTCATTCACCATATACAGGATAGACTCGTAATTCCTGTTCACAGCCTCCGCCATGGCCATTTCGCAGGTTTTGGTGGAGGAATAGTAACCGCTGTATTCGTTCGCCTTCACTTCAGCGGCCTCATGAAACGTAGCGGAAGCGGTCAGCTCGGGGAAAAGGAAACCCCGGTCTCCGGCCATGCCACAGCAGCCGGCCTGCACCGGTATGGTTACACGTTCCGCAAAACGCTCCGCTATTTTCCTGAACTTGTTTTCCGTGCCCATTTTTTTCAGGGAGCAAACGGGGTGCAGCACCACATTATCTTTTTTAACGGCGGGTTTGCAGGCGTCTATCACCATGTCATGCAAATAGTCCACGCTGTCTATGATACGCAGCTTGTCAAACCGGGCCTGGTTCTCCGCTGTCAGGTGCGGGCGGTGGCCATGCAGCGTGTACGCGCAGGAGCTTACGTCTATCACCACCGGGTAACGGCCTCGGGCGGAGTTTTCCCACAATTGTTCAATAATATGATTGGCCGTATGGCGGTACGCATCCCCAAAACCTTTGGAGTGAAAGATCTGCCCGCAGCAGCTGCCTTCCGCATTCCCTATCACCTTCACGCCAATGCCTGCCTTGGCAGACACTTCCAGGAAGGTTTCCATGATGTTCTTTTTGCCGGTGCGGGAAGTACCCAGCAACCTGGATATGCAAGCCGGAAAGTACACCACCGTACCATTGGCGCCTTCTGTGGGCGCGGTCTTCAGCGCTTTCAGCGAAGGCGGTGTTACGAACTGGTCTGACCACAGGGGTACGGCGGGTATTATTTTGCGCAGCAGCCTGGTGATGCCGGTAATGGTTTGATGCCCCAGCACGGCGCTGAAGCCCATTGCTACTGTCAGACCAATGCGCGCGGCCCGCTCGGCAGCCCTGAAATTTTTGGCTACCCACAGCGCTGTTTTATTGGCGGAGGATGAATGATTTTCCCGGCGGAGGCGCTTCACTAGGTCGCCGGTATTGATATCTACCGGACATGCCCCGGCGCAGAGGCCGTCTACAGCGCAGGTGTCCAGCACATCATACTGGTACTGGTCCAGCAGCACCTGGCGGTCTGATCCCGCATGCGCCATTTTCATGGCCTCCAGCGTGCGGCGCACCACTATGCGGCGCCGCGGCGTGGTGGTGAGGTTGCGGCTGGGGCATACCGGCTCGCAGTAACCGCATTCAATGCAGCGGTCTACTTCCGCTTCTACAGAGGGCAGCTGCTTCAGGTTTTTGATATGCACTTCCTTGTCCGCGTTGATGATCACCCCGGGGTTCAGCAGGGCCCACCGGTCTGCCGCCGCCTTGATGCGCTGCATGATGCGGTAAGCATCCCCGCCCCATTCCGTTTCCACAAAGGGCGCCATGTTGCGGCCGGTGCCGTGTTCGGCCTTGAGGGTGCCGTTGTATTTTTTCACTACCAGCTCCACTACGTCCCGCAGAAAACGGTCGTAGCGGTCTATCTCCGCGGCATCGTTAAAAGACTGGGTAACTACAAAATGTATGTTGCCATCGCGGGCGTGGCCGAAGATGATAGCGTTGTCATAATTGTATCGCTTGAAAAGGTCCTGCAGCTCCAGGATGGCGTCTCCCATGGTATGAAGCGGGAAGGCCACATCTTCAAGAATAACGGTGGTACCGCTGGCCCTCACCGCCCCCACGGCGGGGAACAGGCCCTTGCGTACTTTCCAGAGAAATTCCCTTTCATCAGGGTCTACGGTAAACACCGGCGCGTTGAGGAGGGAAAGGCGGCCCACTTCCGTCAGGAAACCGTTCACCCGCTGCTCCAGCTGTTCCACGGCAGGTTCCTGGAACTCTATCAGCAGGGCGGCGGCCGGCGGCGGCAGGGTTTTCACAAAGGGGTCCATGCCAGGCAGGTGCTCTACCGCGCGCAGGGAGGCCCTGTCCATCAGTTCCACCATCAGCGCGCCCGCATCCTTGAGCGGCTGAATGGCCTGGCAGGCCGCGTAAATATCCGGGAAGTACAGCAGCGCCGTGCTTTTGCAGGGCTCGTCAGGAATGGTTTCCATTACGGCTTCTGCAATGAAGGCCAGCGTGCCTTCCGCCCCTATCAGCAGGTGCGCAAAAATATCCAGCGGGTGCTCATAGTCAATGAGCGCGTTGAGGGAGTAGCCCACCGTGTTTTTTGTTTCGTATTTGCGGCGGATGGTCTGATGCAGGTCAGCGTTTTCCATCACCTCGCGGCGCAGGGCGTTCAGCTCTTCCGCCAGGGTGGAACAGGCCTGCAGAAAGCGGTCATAGTCCGCCGGCACTTCCGTGGAGAACACCTGCCCGTCTGCCAGCATAAACCGGATGTACCGCGTAGTATGGTACGAGTTGTACTGCACGCCGCAACACATGCCGCTGGCGTTGTTGGAGAGAATGCCGCCCATCATGGCGGCGCTGATGCTGGAAGGGTCCGGCCCTATTTTCCGTTTGTATTTTTTCAGGTAAGCATTCACCATGGCGCCGGTAATGCCCGGCTGCACGCGCACCAGGCGGCCCTCTTCCGCAATGTTCATGCGGTTCCAGTACTGGCTGAGATCTACCAGGATACCGTCTGTAATGGACTGCCCGGACAAGCTGGTACCGCCGGTGCGGAACACCATGGGTATTTTATGTGTATGTGAAAAGCTGAACAGTGCGGCTATTTCTTCTTCATTGACCGGTTGTACAATGGCCTGCGGCACAAGGTGGTAAAAACCCGCGTCTGCCGCGTACGCCACCCTGTCTATCAGCCTTGTTTTGATACGTGCTTCCGGTAGTATCTGTTTTAACCCTTCCCCTGGATTCATATGTTTTGCATTTTTTACCGGCAAGCAGTTCTCCATAACACCGCCGGCAATCACCAAAGATCATAAAAAATCACCTGGTTTTCCGCATCAAATTATCAGAAAGGAGAAGGGCTGACGGAAGTCCAGCCCCCGTCTATCACCAGGCATTGCCCGGTGATGTGGCGGGCCTTGCCGGAAACGAGGAACAGCACGGCGGCGGCAATATCTGCGGTGTTGGCGGGGCGGCCCATGGGCGTAATGTCTGACCATACCTTTTCATAAGCGGGGTCATTCATCGTTCTTTCCGTAAGCGTAGCGCCGGGCGCTACCGTGTTGACCGTGATGCCGTACCCTGACAGTTCTATTACCAGGTTTTTGGCCAGCATTTCGAGCGCGGCCTTTGTCATACCATACGCGGCCAGGTCTTTATGCGCCTGGTGGCCGGTTACGGAAGACATGAACAGCAGCGAGCCGCCGCCGCCCTGGCTGATCATCTGTTTAGCCGCTTCCTGCGCCAGAAAGAAGGTGCCGCCCAGGTTTACCTGCAACACCTGCTGCAGGGACTCCTGGGGGTAAGTGAGGAAGTTGCCGAAGAGGGTGATGCCCGCATTGGCCACCGCAATGTCCAGCCGGCCAAAGCTGTTTACAGCGGTAGCCACCATGCTGCGTATCACCGGCAGTTCCGCCGTATTGCCCGGTACCGGCACACAGGCGCCGTTGGCGTTGGTGATCCGCTGCGCGGCTTTCTCCGCCAGTTGGGCGTCAATATCGTTCAGTATAACGGCCGCGCCCTCCGCGGCCAGCTGCCGCGCTATGTCAAATCCTATCCCTTGCCCGGCCCCGGTTACAATAGCTACTTTTCCTTTGAAAGACTGTTTATCCATTTTACTGATTGCGGTTAATGCGAGTCCCGCAGCACTTCGCTGCCGGAGCTTCCTTTTAGAAAATCGAAATCCGCGCCGAGGTGCGCCTGCTCCACATGCTGCACGTACAATTGCACATAGCCGCGGCGGTAAGGGCTTTCAGCAGCCTGCCAGGCGGCCCTTCTGCGGGCCAGCACCTCCTCTTCCACCAGCAGGCGGAGGGAGCGGCCGGCCACATCCAGCGCAATGAGGTCACCGTTCTCTACCAGGGCCAGCGTGCCGCCGGCGGCGGCCTCGGGAGAAACGTGCAGCACAACGGTGCCAAACCCGGTGCCGCTCATCCTGCCGTCAGAGATCCGCACCATGTCTGTAACGCCCTTTGCCAGCAGTTTTTTGGGCAGGCTCATGTTGCCCACTTCCGGCATGCCGGGGTACCCTTTGGGGCCTACGTTCTTGAGCACCAGTATGCTGTTCTCGTCTACGGGCAGGGCCGGATCGTCTATACGCGCTTTATAATCTTCAATGTTCTCGAACACTACCGCCTTGCCGGTATGCTGCAACAGCCGCGGGCTGGCGGCGGAAGGCTTCAATACCGCGCCCGCCTCGCAAAGGTTGCCGCGCAGCACCACCACGCCGGAGAGCGGGTTGAAGGGCGCATCCACCGGCGCTATCACGTCTCTGTTATTGGAAACGGCGTTCTCCACATTCTGCCGTACAGTGTTGCCGTTGGCCGTTACCGCGTCTGCATGCAGCCAGGGCAGCAGCTCCCGCATCACGGCGGGCAGTCCGCCGGCATAGTACAGGTCTTCCATAAAATATTTACCGGAAGGCTGCAGGTTTGCAATGAGGGGGATGTTGGCGGAAAGGCGGTCAAAATCGTCCATGCCCAGCTCCACGCCAATTCTGCCGGCTATGGCCAGCAGGTGTATCACAAAATTGGTGGAGCCGCCAACGGCCGCGTTTACCCGTATGGCATTTTCAAACGCCTGCCGTGTGAGAATGTCAGACAACTTTATATTGCTGCGCACCATGTCTGTAATGCGGCGGCCGGAGAGCTGCGCCAGTACCTTGCGGCTTGCGTCTGCGGCGGGAATAGCGGCGTTGCCGGGCAGGGAGAGGCCAAGGGCCTCCACCATGCAGGCCATGGAAGAAGCGGTGCCCATTACGGCGCAATGGCCGCGGCTGCGGCACATACCGGCTTCCGCCAGGTTCAGCGCTTCTTCAGACATGGCGCCGGAACGTACTTCGTCCGTGAACCGCCAGATATCGCTGGTACCAATATCCCGACCATTGTATTTGCCGGTGAGCATGGCGCCGCCGGATACAACAATGGCCGGCAGGTCTACACTGCAGGCGCCCATTACCAGGGAAGGCGTGGTTTTGTCGCACCCGCAGAGCAGCACCACCCCGTCTACCGGGTTGGCGCGCACAGATTCTTCCACGTCCATGCTCACCAGGTTGCGGTATAGCATGGCCGTAGGCTTCATCAATGTTTCCCCGAGAGACATTACCGGGAACTCTACCGGGAAACCACCGGCTTCCAGGATGCCGCGCTTTACGGACTCCGCCAGCTCCCTGAAATGCGCGTTGCAGGGCGTCAGTTCAGACCATGTGTTGCAGATGCCTATCACAGGCTTGCCGTTGAACTCATCCGGCGGAATGCCCTGGTTCTTCATCCAGGCGCGGTAAATAAACCCGTCTTTCCCCTTTCTTCCAAACCACTGCCGGCTTCTGAGCGATTCTTGCATGTGTTGTGCTGTTTACGTGTACGTACAAAATACAATTTTATATAAGTATCTGGTAACAGCCCCCCCGTTCCATATTACAGTTCAATGGAGAAATTCCCTGGCCTGTGGTAAAAATACTTGCCGCAAGCGGCCGCCGTCGCTACAGCACACCGTTTCCCGGCTTAAAAAAGATCAGGGCCTTCATTGGGCAAATGGATTTATCTGGTTACTTTCGGAGGGTAATTGGAGCCTTAAAACTGCACCCCATGAACGGTACAACTCAGTTCAAATTCCGGCAACTGGGCGTGGTGGTGATCACCTGGCTGGTCATCGGCCTGCTGATCGCCATATATGACCATCTTGTATTGCACACCCATAACGCCGCCGGCCCTTCCGCACAATATACACTGGCCGCCTCTATTGCGCTCAATATGGGGATTGGCCTCTTTGGCGCGCTGCTGGGCGGCGGTTCCCTCATTTTCTTTGTAAACGTGAAGTACCAGGATAAACCATACGGGCAGACCATCCTGGTAGTGACCATTTCTTTCATCCTCATCATCCTCACCATCAACCTCATACTGCGCGCCTTCTCCCTGCCAGACAGCATCCGCATGGCCAAGAACGGGCTGGTATGGGCCGTAGTGGTAGCCACCACGCAACTGCTGTTGCAGATCAACAGCAAGTTTGGCCCCGGTACGTTCTGGAACATCATCAGCGGCAAGTATAATACGCCGCGCGAAGAACGCAGGATCTTCATGTTCCTGGACATCAACTCCTCCACCTCCATTGCTGAAAGGCTGGGCGATAAAAAATACCACGAACTGCTGAAAGACTTTTTTATGGACATCACCAACCCGGTGCTGGACTGTAAAGGAGAGATCTATCAATATGTCGGGGACGAGGTGGTGATAGCATGGCAATATGAGAACGGCATTGAGAACAGCCAGTGCGTACAGTGTTTTTTTGACATCAAGCGTTACCTGCAAAAGAAAGAAGAAAAATACCTGCAGCAATACGGCGTATTGCCCTCCTTCAAAGCAGGCATCCATTGCGGGCATGTTATTGCCGGAGAAATAGGCGTGATCAAGCGTGACATCACCTATTCCGGGGACGTGCTGAATACCACTTCCCGCATACAAAGCCTGTGCAAGGAATTTAATGAAGAAGTGATCATGTCCGCAGACCTGGCCGCCAACCTGCGCCTCACCAGCCAGTACAGCACGGCCGCGCTGGGCGTTATCAGGCTGCGGGGAAAAGAAAAAGAGATGCGGCTGATAGCGCTCAGGCCATCTGTGAACAGCTAGGCGCTCCCCAAAACTTTTTCCCGATCTCGTAAATCAATTTACGGAATGTATAAATGGTGTGGCTCCCCGTGCGTGTAATTTGCGCTGCGAATAAAGTTTACACTACATGTTCCGTACAACGCTACACTATTTATACTGCCTGCTGGCAGCTATGGTGCTTTCGCACCCGCTTTACGCTACTGAAGAAAAAGGCAACGGCCATATACGGGGAAAGGTGACCACTTCTGACGGGCACCCGGCCCCCGCCGTTTCAATTATACTGAAGGGTACCGCCAAAATGGCCATCACTCAGGAAGACGGCAGTTTCCTGCTCCGTGAGATCAAGCCCGGCAACTATGACATTGCCGTGTCTTACCTGGGGCAGGAAAACGCCGCACAACCCGTTACCGTAGTGGCCAACAGAACGGTACGGGTAACGGTGGTGCTGAACATTTCCAGTGTAACCCTGCAGGAGTTCACGGTTACCCAGCACCGCGGCTCCTACAAAGACCTGCTGAACTCCCCTACCCTGCGCCTGGCGGCGCCCCTGATAGAGACCCCGCAAAACATACAGGTGGTAACCAGCAAGGTGCTGGCAGACCAGCAGGTAACCAGCATGAGCGACGGCCTCATCCGCAACGTTAGCGGCGCCACCAGGCTGGAACACTGGGGAGACATGTATGCCCGCGTGAACATGCGCGGCTCCCGCGCTTCCGCCTTCCGCAACGGCATGAACGTAACCTCCTCCTGGGGGCCGCTCACCGAAGACATGAGCTTTGTGGAACGCGTGGAATTTGTAAAAGGCCCCGCCGGGTTCATGATGTCTAACGGCGAGCCCAGCGGTATTTACAACGTGGTGACCAAAAAACCTACCGGCGTTACCCGCGGCGAAGCCGGCATTACACTGGGCAGCTACGACTTTTACCGCGCCACGCTTGACCTGGACGGCAAACTGGAAAAGACCGGCCGCCTCCTCTACCGCCTCAACCTGATGGGCCAGACCAAAAATTCTTTCCGGGACTATGAGTACACCAACCGCTACAGCATTGCGCCTGTACTGAGCTATAAAGTAGATGACAAGACCACGCTTACGCTGGAGTATACGCTGCAGCACGCAAAAATGTCTAACGTAGGCACCTACTACGTATTTGCGGCGGATGATTACGCCGTACGCCCGCGGGATTTCACCACCGCGGAGCCCAACCTCGACCCCACCGTGATAGACGACCATAGCGTGATGGTGAACATGCAGCACAACTTCTCAGACCAGTGGAAACTGACGGCGCAGGCCGCCTATTTTTCCTACCGGCAAACCGGCAGCTCCATGTGGCCCACAGAAGTGAACGCAGACGGCACCATGATCCGCAACGTCAGCATCTGGGACGCTTCCAATGAAGCCAAATACGGCCAGCTCTTCCTGAACGGCAACGTGGCCACCGGCGCCATCCGCCACCGCATACTCGGCGGGCTTGACCTGGGCAACAAAGAATACATGGCAGACTGGAACCAGGGCCACGACCTGGATTCAGCCGGCGCCTATTTCAATATCTACCAGCCCGTATACGGCCGGCCTGCCAACGGCCTGCCCTCTTTTGACCGCAGCAAAAGCCTGCGCGAGCGCGCCGGCAGCAATATCATTAACCAGTCTTATACCGGCGTATACCTGCAGGATGAGCTGGGCTTCTGGCAGAACAGGATACGCCTTACCCTGGCGGGCCGCTTCACCTATGTAGAAGAATCTTCTTACGGCACCAAAGTGTCTGAAAAGAAATTCACGCCCCGCGTGGGCATCAGCGGTTCTATTGACGCGCACACGTCCGTTTACGCTTTGTATGACCAGAGCTTTGTGCCGCAAACAGGCCTGCTCAGAAGCGGGGAAAAGGTGAAACCCATCACCGGCAATAACATTGAGTTTGGCGTGAAGCGAGACTGGATGGGCGGCCGGTGGAACACCACCGCTTCCGTATACCGCATCCTGAAAAATAACCAGCTCTCCAACGACCCCGACAACCAGCCCGGCGAAAACTTTTCCCTGCAACTGGGGCAAACAAAAACGGAAGGCGTGGAATTTGACCTGCGCGGGCAGATAGTGCCCGGCCTGGGGCTGATAGCCAACTACGCTTTTACCGACTCCAAAATTTCCAAAGCCACCAAGGGCATGGCGGAAGGCGCTGCCGTACCGGGCTTTGCCAAACACACTGCCAACGCATGGCTCAACTACCGGCTGCAACAGGGCGCCCTGAAAGGGCTGGGCGTTTCCGCCGGTTTTTCTTTCATGGGAGACAGAAGCACCTGGACCTGGGGTGCCGTGACCCAAAAAGACCTCCCCGACTATTTCCGGCTGGATGGCGGCCTTTCCTGGGAGCGAGACCGGCTGAGCATCAACGCCAATATGCTCAACCTGCTGGATGCCTACCTCTACAGCGGGGCGGCCTATGCCACCTTTTACTACTGGCAGGCGGAGCCGGGCAGGAACCTGCGGGTGAGTTTGGGGTATAAATTCTAGCTGCTTAACACAACTGCCATATAAAAGCCCGCTGCTGTAGAGGAGCGGGCTTTTTTTGTCCAACTTTGACGAAGGGTTTTCTTAGTATTTCCATATTATCCGTATTGCTGAAGCTGTACCGCCATTTTGCAAACCCTTGTTAGTGGCTGCCTTTTTGTCTTTTATAGGTTATAACTTGTAGTCTATCCAACTTCACTGGTATTCGACTGAACGAGTGATTGAAATCCTCCATATACCATTCTTTTAGCATCAAAAATCAATCTTTTCGGGTCGGTTAATGGAGCAACTAATTCCGTCATTCTTGAATCTGTGGGAACTTGATTATTAGCCCTATCACGAATCTCTTTTGAAGGGAAAACAACCCATCCAAATACAATTATTTCATCTTCTTTCAAATCCACTAATTCGATGAAAGAACGTGTACCTTCCAATTTTAAATCATCTCCGACATACTCAAAGTATGCAAGTGCTCCATATTCTTTCCAAATTTCAGCTACTTTTTCAGCCACGTTCTTGTATTCGTTCAGGTAAATTCGTGGAACGGGAAGTACAAATCCGTCTATGTAAGTTTCCATATTGTCATTTATTCTATTCAATTCTGTGTTAGTTTTCAGCTTGCACACAACTCATTTATACGCGCGATAAAATTACGCAAATATCTCAAGTGTAGGTTGGATGGGCGTGGTTGTTTATCATTTTACAGCTTTTTGTTTTAAAGGCAATCGGATTATTGACACAATAAGCATAACGATTATACCTCTACAGTCCGCCTGAATTATCATAGGTCAATTCCTGCTGCAGTACATTGTTTAGTTTAGTAGTCAGGAGCCGGTTCAGGTTGTTATTCAGATTTTGTCAACCATTTCTACACAATCCTTGGCAACATAGGCGGCTCATACCCGATGACGAAGGCGAAAAATTTACTAGACAGCAAGTATGATCACAAATACCTAGATCGGAGGCCTATCGTATAAAGACTAGACAATTACATCACCGGGTCAACATAATAGGAACACTATAGGGTCAGCGAAGGGAAAGCGAACGATAGGTGGACTTGATGCGGAAATGCCCTGCAATTGGTGTAGGGATGATCTGGCGGTGCCGTTTTGAGCTAACACCGGCTAAAAAAGGGTGCTGAAATACGTTCAGGATATCACGCGCAAGGCAAAAAGCAGCGGGGGAACAGTGTTTTCAGGGTGTTTTAAGGAAGAAAAAGTGAGGTTTGGGCATGAAGGGGTGTTCAGCAAGGCTGGGGAGGCGGTAAAGGATATAAAAAGATCTGCGAAGCGGAGGTTATTCCCGTTGCGGATGATGGATCACCGATTTCGGCCCTCCAGGCGTAGTGTATGCTATTCCCGTTGCGGATGGTGAATGACCGATCCCGGCACTCCAGGCGTTGTGTACGCTATTCCCGTTGCGGATGGTGAATGACCGATCCCGGCACTCCAGGCGTTGTGTACGCTATTCCCGTTGCGGATGATGAATGACCAAACCCGGCACAACCGGCGGCTGCACCCGCGGCTGCCGCTGCGTACCATGCGGAACGGGTTCCTCCCGCACAACAATCGCTGCCTCCGGCTGCAGCACAGCAATCACCTCCGCCGCCATAAATTTCCGGTTACCCAGCAGGTACGGGCGGCCATGTTCCACCTGCCAGCTGGTCACTTCCAGTATCACACAGGTGACCGTGTTGCCGTCAGCCGGTACCGTCAGCGAAAACGCCGCCGATGGCTCATCCGCCTTCAGCATCACCATATCCGACGCGGCAGCCTTTGCCGTGGCGAAACCGCGCTCCAGGCATACGGCCACCGCCCTGAAGCCCACATGCGTGGCCCTGGGGTTGCACAAATGCTGCCGGATGGCGGGAACGGTTACCGCAATGCTGCCGTCTGTATTGCGCACGGCAGACACCTCTACAGGCAATACCCTGGAAAGGTCTGCATGCGTAGTGAAACAGAAGCGCTCCAGGTCACGGAAGTACCGCGGTATAAAACGTTTCTGCCGGTGCAGGTCATCTTGCCGCAATACGTGCAGCAGGCTTTTGTTCAACCTGTTGATGAGCGTATTGTCCTGCTTTACGTGCAAGAGGCCGTGCAGGGCGTGGCGCATGGTAGCGCCCAGGCGGCTGGCCTTGCCGAAGTGGCGGCTGCTCACCTTGCTGTGCGGGCTTTGCCGTACTTGCTCCGGCGCGCTACGCAGGTAGTACTTTTTGCCCACCCGGTAGCCGATGAGGTTACCCACCTTCCCGGTGAATTTTAATAAACTTGTTTGCGTTGCCATAACATGTTTTTTTATTGAATGTAAGGCATTTGGCGGGGCAGGGCGGCAAGGGGGATTCAATAGATTCTAAAATGCCAACGATTGGCGTTAGCAATTTTCCAAGAGCGCTTCGACTGAGGTTAGAAATTAACGAAGCGGAGAGCGTGCCGGGGTGGAAGTTATCTAAAAATGGCGTTTTGAAAGACAGAAATCGGGACTGTGCTCATTTTAGAGCTGCTGTTTGCGGTTACGTCTAACCAGCTATGTAAGATTGATAGGGTACCAAGACGCAGTACCTGAAAAGGTCAGGGCCCATTTTCCCGACAAGATCAGTAACTATAAAGTAGGGCCCATCAAATGGTAACAAACCGTTAATCACTTTTTTTTACTTACACTTAGTTATTTTATTATTTTGTCCAACCTTCAAAATGTTTCATAATATTTAAAACCATTTAAAATATATGGATACCAGACGGGAATTTCTCAGGAAGTCGATCCTGCTTTCCGGCGCCGCCGGTGTTGCTACGGTCCTCCCCACCTCTATTCAGCGTGCGCTGGCCATTGACCCGCAGCCCGGCAGCACTTTCCTGGATGCGGAGCATGTGGTGATACTCATGCAGGAGAACCGCTCTTTTGACCACTGCTTCGGCACGCTGCGCGGCGTGCGCGGCTGGAACGATCCCCGCGCCATTACCCTGCCCAACAAAAACTCCGTGTACCTGCAAACCAACGAGAAGGGGGAAACCTACGGCCCTTTCCGCCTGGACATCAAAGACACCAAGGTAACCTGGATGGGCGCCCTGCCTCACTCCCGCGCCAGCCAGGTAGATGCCAACAACCTGGGCAAATACGATAAATGGCTGCCCGCCAAAAAGCCGGGCAACAAACAATATGCGGACATGCCCCTGACCATGGGCTACTACACGCGGGAAGACCTGCCCTTCAACTATGCCATGGCAGACGCTTTCACGGTGTGCGACCAGAATTTCTGCTCCGCCATGACCAGCACCACGCCCAACCGGTCTTTTTTCTGGACAGGCAGGATCATGCAGGAAGAAAACGGCCTGCAAAAAGCGCACATCCGCAACGACAACTACAGCTATGGCAAACTGAACTGGGGCACCTTTCCGGAGCTGCTGGAAGAGAACGGCATAGCCTGGAAGTTCTACCAGAACGATGTAAGCTGCGGCGGCGGGTTCAAAGGTGAAGAAAGGTCGTGGCTGGCCAACTTTGGCTGCAACCTGCTGGAGTTTTTTGAGCCTTACCACGTGAAGTTCACAGACCGGTACGTAAAGAACCTGCAGATACTGGCGGATACCCTGCCTGATGAGATCAACAAGCTGGAAGAAGCTACGCCGTCTGACGAAGCGGCGGCCAAAAAGATCAGGACAGACATTGCCAAAAAACAGGAAGCACTAGATAGCGCCCGCGCTGAGCTGGCCATGTGGAGCAAAGTGAACTTTGAAAAACTGTCAGCGAAAGAAAAAAGCCTGCACGAGCGCGCCTTTGTACGCAACTTCGGAGACCCCGATTTCCGCACGGTTACTACGCTGAAGTATGAAGACGGGCAGGAAGCCCGCGAAGTAACGGTGCCGGCCGGCGACCTGTTTCACCAGTTCAGGAAAGACGTGAACGAGGGCAAGCTGCCCACCGTATCCTGGCTGGCCAGCCCGCAGAACTTTTCAGACCACCCCAGCGCCCCGTGGTACGGCGCCTGGTACGTATCAGAAGTGCTTGACATCCTCACGCAAAAACCGGAGGTATGGAAAAAGACCATCTTCATCGTTACCTACGATGAGAATGACGGTTACTTTGACCACGTGCCCCCTTTCTCCATTCCCGACCTGTCCAAACCCGGTACCGGCAAGGTTTCTGCCGGTATAGACACTGAAATAGAACATGTACGGCTGGCTAACGAGCTGCAACAGGGCGTGCCTAAAAAAGGTGCGCGCGAAGGCGCTGTGGGCCTCGGGTTCAGGGTGCCATTGCTGATAGCGTCTCCCTGGAGCCGCGGCGGTAAAGTCTGCTCCCAGGTGTTTGACCACACGTCCACCCTGCAGTTCCTGGAAACGTTCGTGAACCGGAAGTTCAACAAGAACGTCCGTTCCGCCAATATCAGCGAATGGCGCCGCACCATCTGCGGCGACCTTACGGCTGCCTTCACTCCATTTGACAGCGCCAAACCGCCGGCCATCCCGTTCCTTGACCGTGACCAGATGGTAAAGAACATCTACAACGCCAAATTCAAACAGGCGCCTTCCGGCTATACAAAACTCTCCCGCGAAGAAGCGGCCCGGCTTACGCTGAAACCCGCCACCCACCAGGAACCGGGGCAGCGGCCCTCCACGGCGCTGCCATACCAACTGGCGGCAGATGGCAAGTGGAACGCGGCCACCAGGAGCTTTGACATTGAAATGTCCGCGGGTCTTTATCTTGGAGAAGAAGGCGCCGGCTCGCCGTTTACCGTGTACGCGCCGGGCGCCTACAAAGACAAGACAGGCGAAGACGTATGCCGCAACTGGTATTTTGCCGTGAAGCGCGGGGACAAGCTCAATTACAGCTGGCCCGCCAGCGCCTTCAGCAACGGGCAATACCACCTGCGCCTGCATGGCCCCAACGGTTTCTTCCGTGAATTTAAGGGAAAACAGCCCGCGCTGCAGGTAGCCTGCCAGGACCAGCTTGATCCCAAACTGAAAAAGCCCACCGGCTCGCTGGAACTGAAGCTGGAGAACGTACAGGACGCACCCATTACGGTAGTGGTTCGGGACAATGCCTACGGCAATAAAGAGATCACCCGCAAGCTGGCAAAGGGCGGTACGGAAACCGTGCATTTGCCCTTGCAAAAAAGCCACCACTGGTATGACTTCAGCGTAACCATACAAGGTGATGCAAGTTTCGAGCAGCGTTATGCCGGCCGCGCGGAGAACGGCCGCGACGGCATGAGCGACCCTGCCATTGCAAGCTGAGCCCGCGCAACTTTCAGCAACGTATAGAGAAGGCCGGTATTTGTGTACCGGCCTTCTCCTTCATAAATTGTACCTTTAGTGCATGTTCGATTTCAGGCTGAAAGTTTTTTATACGGTTGCAAAGCGCCTCAGCTTTACGCGGGCGGCGGAAGAGCTTTTTATTTCGCAACCGGCGGTTACCAAACACATCCATGAGCTGGAGCAGCAACTGGGCATTGCGTTGTTTGAACGCATCGGCAACAAAATACAGGTTACCCAGGCGGGCAAAATACTGCTGCACCATACGGGCAACATTTTTGCCTGCTACCGCAACCTGGAGTTTGACATCAACCAGTTAAAGCATGAGCAGGGCGGCGTGCTCAACATCGGCGCCAGCACCACCATTGCGCAATACTTCATCCCGCCCCTGCTGGCCCGCTTCAACCAGCAGTACCCAGACATCCGCACCTCGCTCACCTACGGCAACACGGAGCAGATACAACAAGCGCTGCTAAACAAAAGCATACAGCTTGGCATCACGGAGGGGCATTCCAAAGACCCCATGCTGAAGTACGTGGAATTTGCGAAAGATGAAATAGCGCTGATCAGCAACGCTGATTTCAAACAGTATAAACAGGGCATCTCCCCGGAAGAGCTGAAAAAAATTCCCCTGCTGGTACGGGAGCATGGCTCCGGTACGCTGGAAGTGATCACGGACGAACTGAAAAAAATAAAACTGAAACTGTCTGACCTGAACGTGCTCATGTACATGGGCAGTACGGAGAGCATCAAGTCTTACCTGCACCACGCGCCCTGTGCGGCTTTTGTTTCCCTGCAGGCAGTGCAGCACGAGCTGGAGTCTGGAGATTTCAGGATCATACCGGTGAAGGATTTCAGGCTGCTGCGGAAGTACCAGTTTGTGTACCCGCAGGGCCAGCAAGACAAGCTGGCGCAATTGTTCATGAAGTTCGCCAAACAGTACGCATAAACAAGGAGCTAAACAAAAAATAAAATAAAGGCCCATAGCATTGCATAAACGTACGCAGGTTTTTATGCCATACAAATACAGACGGGGCTGACCAATACTTTTGGTCAGCCCCGTCTGTCTAAGGCATCTTTTCGTTTACAAGACCTTTTGGGTATCCGTCAGGAACACCCGTGTGCTCACGGTGTAACTGCCCCCATTCTCGTCCCGGTACTTGAAGTCTACATAAAAAGCGCCGTACCCGCTGGCCGGGAAAGGCTGCGTTACTTTCACCTTTGACTTTTGCGCAATGCCCAGGCTTTTGGATGACCATTTGTCATTCCGGAAATCCAGGTCTGAAGAAGTGGCCGTCCATACGATCACGTCCTGCAGGCGGTCTGCAGACGCCCTGGCCGTAACGTTCACGCCTTTTCTGCCCGTTTTGGTGGTGTAACTGCATTGCGGATAGTTGCCGCCGTTGATGGTCATCCCGAAAAAGGAACTGAGGCCGTTGAACACCTGCTGGCCGTCTCCCATGCTGTGGCCTTCATTGGGCACGTAGTTCAGGAGGTATTTGCCGGGAATGTCGTTGATGTAGTTCTTCACATTGTCTACCACCCAATATTCATCATTGGTGCCCATGAACAGCATTTTGGGCATGGTGAGGGTTTTCCGGTACGAATAAGGGTCTACCATGGTGTTGATGGCTTCCCCGCTGGGCGTATGGGCGGCCTGCGGAATGCCCAGCTTCACATAGTCCTCTATCTGGATGCTGTATTCTTTCCAGGTCTGTATCTGGTAGTCCAGGCTGACGGGCATATTGAGAATATCTATTACCATGGGGGCAATGCCGGCCACGCGGTTGTCATTAGCGCCGGTGAGCCAGGTGGTCCACCCGCGTTTGGAAGCGCCGGCCACCACAAATTTGTTCACCGGCGGGGTGGCCTTTTCCGCGGTGAACGCCTGTACAGCATCCATGGCGCGCACGGCGCTTTTCACCATGGGGAACAGCAGCGGCCAGGTATAGTCATTGTCTTTTTTGAAATTATGCAGCGTGAAGGAGATGAGGGCATCTTCCGTCAGGTTGTTGTACAGCGGCTGGTTGGGCGTTTGGCGCAGCACTGCGGTTACCGCCTTGCGGTCTGCCGCTATTTTTCCTACGCCCTGGAACAGTTTGTCTTTTTCGCCGTTCCACTTGGGCTCGCCGTCTTTCAGCGCGCCGCCCGTGATGAACAGCAAAGCCCCGTCGTGCTGAATTTCAGCGGGAATAAAAACGGTCAGCTGGTGCTTCCACACATGCTCTCGCCACTGCTGGGAGGTGAACAGCAGGCTGTATGCTTTTACGTCCTTTACGGTAAAAGAATCCTTTACTACCCAGCTGAAGGTCTTATCTCCATTGTGCAGGTAGCTTTGCAGGGCATTGGCGGGTGTTACCTGTTGCTGGGCAAGTGCCTGCAGCACAAAAAAAACGGGAATAAGGAACAGTACGCTCTTTTTTACAAATGGTTTTCTCATTGCTAAGCTATTATGATATACAATTCGGATTTACCAGGGTTTGCCGGTGCCCTGCAGCACCCAGGGTTTTGACCAGGGGCTGTTTTGCGGGCCGTTGGCGCCGTAAGCGGAAAACCCGGTGGTTTCCAGCTTTGCGGCCGCCGCATCTATATTCGCCTTGTTCAGGTTCCGCTCATCCAGCATGTAGTAGAACCGTACCGGCACCGCGGGCCCTTTGGCATTGGGGCCGGCCGTCAGCACAGGAAAGCCTGTTCTTTTATAATCGAACCAGGCCTCCGTTGCGGCGCTCCACGCAGCGATCCACTTCTGCTCAATGATCTGCTGCTGCGTATTCTGGAAGGCCACCGCCGGGCTGTTGATATATGCGTTGTATTTGTCTGAAACGCCCCATGCGGCAAAGCTGGCCTGTATGCCTGCTTTGTAATGGGCCTCTGCGTTGCCGGCGGCCCAGCCTTTTATGCCCGCTGCTTCCGCCAGTATGAAATGCACTTCCGCCGCGGAGATGAGGCGCGCTTTCAGCAAGGGGCCTTTCGGCTCCGCATAGATGCTGCTCAGCCAGGATACATGGGTATTGGTGGAGGCCTGCGCCGCGTCGTTGCTCAGGTTGTACACCGCCGGGCCTACCAGCGCGGGGGGAATGCCTACATAGTTCTCATCCTGGTTGATGTCTGCCAAAGTTAACCCTTTTGAGGCCAGCACGTCCGGCGAAATATACCGCACCTTCCGCGGTTCGCCGGCTACAATGGTATCTACGGCCTTATAGATGGTGCCGGTGCCGGTAGGCTTGGAAGGGTCTACCAGCAGGAAACATTCCACCTTCCTGGCCCAAACGCTCAGGCGCGGATCGTTGAGGGCCTGCAGGGAGTTAACGAGCGTATTGCACATTTTGATGCGGCGGTAACGGCTGCCGTTATCCCGGTCATACGTACTGTTGGTAGGCCAGGAATCCGCATCGCTGGTACCTATGAAAGGCATGGCGGCATCTTCCGCGGCGCTGGTGATGATGGGATATTGATCAGGGCCGGCCACTATTTTTTCTATGCCGGCTTTTGCCACTGCCGGCAACTTTTCCGCCAGGCGCATGTAATAGCGCAGGGCGAGGGAGTTGGCCATTTTCCGCCATTTGGAAGGCTCGCCCTGGTAATATACATCTACCGCGTCTATGGGACTGGTGTATTCATTTTTGGGTTTGGACAGCAGCTCGTTGGCCTTTTCAAGGTCTGCCAGAATGCCCATGTAAATGGTTTCCTGCGGGTCCAGCGGCGGGCGGGCGTTCTCATCGCCCTCCTTGTCCCCTTTCAGGGCATGCGTGTAAGGCGCATCGCCCCAAAGGTCTGTGATCAGGCCGAAGAGCATGCTCTTCATCACCAGGGACACGCCCTGGTGCAGCTCAAAGCCTGATTCCACCGCCTTCTCGTATACCAGCTGGTTGTTGCGCAAAATATCGTAGTAGCCGGACCAGCTGTTGGAGCCGCCCCAGTCATACTCGTTATGCGATCCTACCCAACCATCTTTCTGCGTGTGCTGCATAACGCCCGCAAGGTCGTTAAAGCCCAGGTCTACATAAGCGCGGCCGGTTTCTGTGAGCACGGTAGACAATACAAAAGAAGGGTTGGTGGTGGAGGGGTTGGCCCCGTTGGGATTTTCGTTGAGCGATACCAGGTGCTTTTTGCAGGATACCGCAAAGACCGCCGCTGTCAGCAAACAGGCGAGCACGGCGTATTGATATATTGTTCTGCTTTGCATCATTCCTTCATTTAAAAAGTCAGGTTCAGTTTCATGCCGACGGGTATGCTCCACGGCGTTACATTGTATCTCTCTATGCCCTGTTTGAACTGTATGCCGGAGCCCTGCACCGCGGCGGCGGGCTGGTAGGCGTTCTCAGGGTCTATGCCTATTTTGGCGGCCGTCCACAGTATAATATTGCGGCTGTAAACGGAGAAACTGGCATTGCGCGCCCGCACCATCCTGGCAATGTTGCCGGGCAGCTCATAGGCCAGGGAAACCTCCCGCAGCTTCAGGTAAGAGGCCGGAAAGAGGAAAGCCCTGGTAAACGACCATGCGGTGCTGCCGGCATAGGGCAGCGTGAGCGTACCGTCTCCGCCGAGGTTCTCGATATAACCGGTGGGGTTGCCCTGCGGGTCATATCCCGTAGCCCGTACGCCGGGAATGAACACGCCGCCGTACGGCAATGTATAAGGCCCATAGGTAAAGGGATAACCATTGTATTCAGGAGTAGGCCCGCCTACCAGCGGAAAAGAATTGCCGTTGACATAGATCATGGAGTTGGCATGCTGCTGCAGGTAATCCGCCAGCTCCTGCCCGCGCAGGTTGCCGGGGTTGATGAGCTTGTCAAGGAAACGCTGCGAGTTGCCGTGCTCCTCTCCATAGCGGTAGGTCTGCGACACAAAATCCCCGCCGTTGCGCCAGTCAAACGTCATGCTCAGCGTGAAGTTCTTGTAGCTGAGCGTGGTTTGCGCGCCCAGGATAAAGTCAGGGTTGAAGTTGCCGATCTTGTTGCGCGTATTCTGCGCGTCTATGGCCTGCCATTTGCCGGTAGCGTCCAGCAGGGGGTAACCATAGTATGGGGATTTTTCGTCTTTTACCGTTACCAGCTCCGCATCATAAATGTCCCCAATGTCTTCTCCAACGTACGTCCATGCCCCGCCGCGCGCTTCTTCCCAGAGGGTGTAATACGGCATGTCGTTGGTGAGGCTTACTATCTTGGTGCGGTTGCGCGTGAGGTTGGCATTCACTTCCCAGCGCCAGTTGCGGGTTTGCACCGGCGTACCGCCCAGCGTCAGCTCTATGCCGCGGCTCCGCAGCAGCCCCGCGTTAATGTTCTTTGAGGAGTAACCGGAAGATGGCGGGATCTTGGTGTTGAAGATCTGGTTCTCGTTCTCCACTACATAATAAGTACCGCTGAAGCGCAGCTTGTCATTCAGCAGGGTAACGTCTATGCCGCCTTCGTAAGACGTGGCCGTTTCCGGCTTCAGGTAGGGATTGAGCAGGGTGCCGGAAGTAGACAGGCGCGGAATGCCGCCCCAGGCGCCGGCGTTGCCCAGTACGGCCGCCAGCTGGTACGGGCTGGCGTCATTACCTACCCGGGCCACGCCGGCCCGCAGTTTGATCATATTGATGTTCTTGCCGGTAATGCCGGCCATTTCGTTCACCAGCAGGCTGAGCGAGGCCGAGGGATAAAAATACGGGTCTGCGTTGGGCAGCGTGCTGGACCAGTCTGTACGGCCCGTTACATCCAGGTATACCATGCTTTTATAGCCCAGGTTGATCATGCCGTACACGCTTTGCACGCCCTTCCTGAAACTGTTGCTGAAAAAGTTGAGGTTTTCCGGCAAAATGTTCTGCAGGGTATAAACACCCGGCACAACCAGTCCTGTACCGGGTTTGCTGGCATTGGTCACGTTTTTGCCCGTCTGGTAGCGCAGGTTGCCGCCGGCGGAGAGAGAAAAGTCAAAGTCGCCCACCTGGTCTTTATATGTCAACAGCGCATCCGTGTTGCGCTCAAAGTTGCTGATATTGATAATGCCGAACGCGCCGTTCCGCGAGTCCAGGTAGCTGTTGGCAATTTTTGTTTCCCGGTCTTCCTTGTAGTTGTCAATGGCATACCGTACCATCAGGTTCAGCTTGGGGGTGATGTTCCAGTCTGCGCGGATGTTGCCGAAAACACGGTCTCTCACAAAACCGTTGTTCACTTCATAAGCCAGGAAGTAGGGATTGTTGAACACGCCGTTGTACTGCGTTCGCTGCTGCAGGCCCTCCTGCCCCGGCATCCAGTAATTGCGGAGGTCTCTGATGTCTATATGCGGGGATACGCTGTATACCCATTGCAGGGGATTGGTGCCCCTGTCTCCCGCCGGGCGGTTGTTGGAATTGCTCCGGCTGAAATCCACATTGGCGCTGAGGCTGATGCGGGAAGTGACCTTGAGCGTGGAGTTGAGGTTGAGCGCGTTCCTGTAGAGGTCCGTATTAGGCAGTATGCCCTTGTGGGTCATGTTGGCGTAAGACATCCTGTAGGCCAGCAGGTTGTTATTATTGGCCAGTGAAATAGCTGAAGTAGAAGTAATACCGGTATTGACGAAGTTTTTTGCATTGTTCTTATGAGATACCAATGGCATGGGAATGGGCTTGCCGTTAGCGTCAAGCGGGCTGTTCCACTGCACTTCCTCATACCCCATATCCAGCTCCGCGCCGTAGGTGGCATCAATATTTTCCTGTATGAGGGAGCCGAATGGATTGCTGAGCAGGTTGCCGCTTCTTGATACGGGAATAGCGGAAAACTGTCCCGGCCCGAATTTGGTTTGCCATTGCAGGAACTTGTACGGTATGTCGAACACCACGTTCTGTGATGCGCTGACCGTAAGCCGGTCTACCTTTTTACCGGTTTTGGTAGTGATGAGCACCACCCCGTTGCCCGCGCGGGAGCCGTAAAGGGCCGCGGCGCTGGGGCCTTTCAGCACGGTTACGCTCTCAATGTTGTCCATGTTGATATCGGAAATGGCATTGCCGTAATCCACTTTGTTGTTGCTGCCTATTTCGCTGATGTTGTTGAGCGTATTGACCAGTGGCACCCCGTCTATCACAAAGAGGGGCTGGTTATCGCTGCTCAGCGAAGTAGCGCCGCGGATAACCATGCTTACGGAAGAGCCCGGCGCGCCGGTAGAATTGATGGTAACGCCGGCCAGCTTGCCGGACATGGCGTTGAGGAAGTTCTCCTGTGTAACGCGGTTAAATTCCTTTGCGCCCAGCTCCTCCACTGAATAGCCGAGAGATTTGGTAGCGCGCCTGATGCCCAGCGCCGTGATGGTAACGGGCCCCAGTTCTCTCGTTTTGTCTTTCAGCACCACAGACAAGGAAAGGCGGGTGGTTTCGTTCACCATGTAGTTGCTGAGCGTGTCTTTCATATAGCCAACATGGGAAAACACAAAATAGAAGGGGCCGCCAGCGGGGATCCTTGACAGGGTGAACACGCCCTTGTCATTCGTAACGGCGCTGGCCATCACTTTCCCGGATTCATTGAACAGCTCCACGGCCACGCCTTCCAGCGCCTGCATGGCTTCGTTCCTTACAATGCCCGCAGCAGAAGGCGCAACGGCCTGGGCGCCGGCGCGGCCCGGCACAAGTGGCAGCATCAACAGCAGCCATAAGGCCCAGGGGGCATGCCGGTTGTTGGATTCTCGGAATACTGAGTGCATTTTTTACTTTTTTTTGGGCATATCAACCCCGGCACCCTTTTCAGGGTACAGGTATAGAATCAGGTACCGGCTTGTTATGGTGTTATGTAAATAATATGCTTGTTGATACGGATAGTGACGTTGTTCAGTAATGCAATGGTGTTTAAAAAGTCCGGCAGGGATTCCTTCTCACTGTTGTACCCGCCGGTGAAATACATATTGTCAAGCGTGCCCGGCTCATATTTCACCTGCATGCCGTATTGTGTTTCGATGGTCTTGAAAAGGGCGGCCAGCGGTTCGTTCTCAAACTGCAGCATCACCACGGCCGGCGGTTCTTTGGGCGCCGGCGCATCGGCTACCGGCAAGGGTTTTACGGGCTTTACCGGCGCCGGCTCAACAGACACGGTGTGTCTGGCTTCGTCGTAGTACAGCTTTTCGCCGGGCTGCAGGTACACCGGGGCCATGGTGTTGCCGGTATTTTGCACGAAAGGGCTTACCCGCACCTTGCCGCTCACCAGCTGCACCAGTACTTTGCCCTGGCGCGCATCAATGCGAAAAACAGTGCCCAGCGCGGTGGTGCCCAGGTTGCCGGCAAATACGGTAAATGGTTTGCCAGCATTGCTTTTTACGGAAAACCGCGCCTGGCCTTCGAGGTATACTTCCCTGTCTTGCTCACCAAACGGTTGCCGGTAGCGGATACTGCTGCCGGGGTAAATGTCTGCCACGGAGCCGTCTGGCAAAGCGGCCTGCATTATGCCTGGCGTATTGTTCACCAGTTCTTTCATGGGGGTTGGCGCCGCGGCGGCCGTTATCACTTCTCTATCTGGCTGGCGGCCCAGCCAGAAGACGCCGGCGCCTGCTACCAGCAACATCACCACCGCCGCCGCCACACGAAAAAAAAGCATGGCTCCGCCTTTGCGGCGGCGGTAGGTCAGGTTTTCGATCACCTGCAACATTTTTTCCGAGTCGGCCTCGGCCAGGTGCTCCGTAGCCTGGAAGCCGCTCCAGCTTTCTTCCGTGAGGTACTTCTCCAGCTCCTGCGGGTGCGCCAGGAAGTATGCACGAACGGCCGCTTTCTCTGCTTCGCTGGCGTAACCGCTCAAAAACCTGTTAATGATTTCTTCTGAAACACGCATACTAGATATTCGTTTTAGAACAACAAATCCCTCACTGCCGCCACAGCCATCAGCATCAGCAATGCTTTTCGCAACTGGTGCACGGCACGGAGAATATGGTTCTCTACCGTTCTGGGTGATATAGACAATTGTTCCGCTATCTTTTTATGGGAAAGCCCTTCAAAACGGCTCATTTTAAATACATGCCGGCGTACCGGGGAGAGTTGCTCAATGCAATGGTACACGCGCTGCAATTCTTCCTTTTTGGAAAGATCAAATTCCATGTGCAGCACGGCCGCCTCTTCCGTAAACTGGCCCATATGGCGGTGCTGCACGCTTTGTTTGCGCAGCAGGTCTATCATAATGCTTTTGGCAATGCGGAAGACCTGGAAAGACAGCTCATAATCAAATGAAAGCGTTTCCTTCTTTTCCCAGAGCTTGATAAAAGTGAGCTGCACGGTCTCTTCCGCCAGGTAAACAGACTGGGTATGCTTGAGTATGTAGAAATAGAGCTTGTTATGGTATTGGTGATATACCATTTTGAAGGCAGCTACATTTCCATTTTTAATATCCTGTACAGTACATTGCATAAACCATCATAAAAGTGCCGCAGGTTATTTTTTCTCGAGTATCAGCGTCAGTGGCACAGAGGCAACATTGGGAATAGCGGCGGTTATAGAGATCTTCATGGTATTGTCCGTCACCTCGTTGATCCAGTGGGGGTCCGGCTCTCCGGCGTTGGATTTGAGCAGCAGCACCGCATCATAGATATCCAGCCGCCAGGTACCCTCTTTCCCGGTAACAGGCAGGATCAGGTCTGTACAGCCTTCTACCTGCATGGTACTGTCTTTGTTGAAATTGTACACATTGTTTTTGGTACAGGTAAAATACGCGCCCGCGGGGCCCAACAGCGGCGCCAGCGCAATGATGCTGGTGCCTTCGGGAATGTTTTGCCCGCCGAGCTTTACGGACACGGCCAGCACCAGGTCTTTCTGGCTCCAGCTGCCGGCTACCATTTCATATTTACCGGACCCTGCTTTTGCAGTGTCCTTGTTCTTTTTGCAGCCAACGCAGCAAAAAACCGATAATACGCTGAAAGCGATAAGGGGAACCGCGAATTTCATAACGATTATGAATAGTAATTTAAGGAATAAAACCGTGCTTTTTATAATATTCGTTTGCCGGGAACAAACCCCTCACTGGTTAACAATTCGATAATACGCCCCCTGGGGAGGGGGGCTTTTGACAACCTGGCTGACTTTTGGGGAAACGGTGCGGGAACGGGGGCCTCAGCCCCCGGTGATGCCCTGAGGCCCTTTTTCTGCGTCTTTATTATAAAAATAGGTGAGCGCGCCGGAGGGGCACCTTTTCACCTGCTCCACAATACGTTCCGTGGCAGCGCCCTGTGCGTTGATCCAGGGTTTGGCGTTGACGTTGAACACTTCGGGCAGCTGGCCCACGCAGCGGGCGGCGTGTTTGCAGAACTCCGGCTTCCAGACTACGGTCACTTCCCCGTTGCTATAATGCACTTTTTTCTCCACGTCTTCATCGCGCAGCAAAAAGGTACGCAGCTGCAGTTCTCCTTCCAGTATGCGGGAAACAGGGCAGGCCCTGGCTATTTCCAGCAGGCGCGCGCGTTTTTCTTCTTCCACATGACTGATGAAAGAAATATCCCGGTCTATGATGGTAACGGTTTTCCCGTTCTCCTTTTCCTGGTAAAAATTCACGTTGACGGCTATCTGCGGAATGTTCCACCCCTTGCGGTCTATGTACATCCGCAAAGTGGCCAGGGTGCAGGAGGCCAGGGAAGACATCAGCTGCGTGTACGGGTCAGGCCCAAGGTCTTTGCCGCCGGTAGTTGCCGGCTCGTCTGCAATAAAGGTACCGTTGCGCCATTCAATGGTGATCTTGTATTGCTCTGTACCGATGGTACCGTGTACGGGTTTTTCCAGCTTGTATTTCATGTGGTCGGTTTGATGGTTCAGATATTCACATCATCGCTGACAATGCGTTTCCACTCGGGATGCCGTTTGATGAAGGCCCTTACGAAGGGGCACAGCGGTACCAGCTTGTCTCCCTGCGCTTCAATGTATTGCAAGGTCTTTTCTACAATGGCATTGCCCGCCCCCTTGCCTTCCAGTTCGGGCGGCACTTCCGTGTGTATGAGCGTGGTTTTGCCCGGCACATGCCGGTAAAGGATGAAGGCGGTATGGCCGGCTATGGTCAGTTCAAAGCGGTGGCCCACGGTGTTGTTGACGAGTTGGAGGGCTTCGTAATCTGCATGCATATGATGACTATTGGAATGGTAATTTATCCCCTTTTCCGCATTGCGCCAAACGGGGGTGCTTCATCATTATAACAGCGGCGGGAGAAAATGGTTACAAACAGGCGGGAGGGGTTACTGTGGTATCAGCATGCCTTTCAGCCGTTCTGTGAGAAAAACGGCCACGCTGCCGTCCGGCTGCTGGTAAACGAGGCAGGCGTCCAGGTCTTTTTCCCGTTGCAGCAATTGTTTGCTTTCTTCCAGGCCCATGACCAGCAGCGCCGTATCAAAACCATCCGCGGTAATGGCGTCTGCCGCTACCACGGTAGCGCTCAGGAGCGGGTCTTGTTTTGCCAGGCCGGTTTTAGGGTGGATGATGTGGCGATAGGTTTGCCCGTTGCGCACGTAAAAATTGCGGTAGTTGCCGGCGGTGGCAATAGCGCGGTGGCCGATGTTAAGGCGCAGCAGTTCTTCTCCGGGGCGGAGGGGATTTTCGATGCCTACCGTCCAGGGGCGGGCGCCCTGCCGCAGGCCTTTGCAACGCACTTCCCCGCCTACCTCCACCATGTAGTCCGCAACGCCCTGCGCCTCCAGCCATACGGCTATCACATCTACCGTATACCCCTGGGCAATGGCGTCAAAGTCGAGCCGTACATGCTCTTTTGTTTTATGCACCGTTTCCCGGTCAAAAACGATGTACTGGAAACCTACATACTGCAGCAGCGAGTCCAGCTGCTGCAGCCATGGCCGGCCGGTGCTTTTACCTTTCCGGTAGGCCTCGGTAACGGGCATTACGGTAGGGTCAAATGCGCCGTTGGTGGCGCGGTATATTTCAAGGGAGCGCTGCAGCACCGGGTAAAAATGACCGGACTGATACCGGAAGTCGTCAAACTGGTTAAAAGCAGACACTTCGGAATCAGTCCGGTAGGTTGACAAACACAGATCAATGGCAAGCAGTATGGAATCTACCTGCGTTTTAAAATGCCTTCCGGCCGCGTCTGTATATACAATATGCCAGGTAGTGCCCTGCGCTGCGCCTTCGATGCTGATCTCCGGCGGAACGGTTTGGGTGGCAGGATTCAGGCCGCTGCCGCACATGCCGCACCCCGGCGGAACATCAGGGCCTGTGTAAATAAGGCCCATGAGCCATATGGCTAGCGCGGCCATCATTTTTATTGCCGGCCGGCTTCGTTACTCACTCCCTGCGGCGTTGCGTCATCGTTCAGGATACCCATCAATTCGCGCAGGTGCTGCTGGTATACGCCGCGGGGCGTTGTTTTATATTTCTTGCCCAGGTACGCGGCAAAACCTACCACCTCTCCCATCATGCCGCAGGTGCGCATTACACGCGTACTGCCAAAGGCCACGTGGGTGGTGCTGATGTTGCGGCCCGCCATGAACAGGTTGGAAATGTTCCGGGAGTAGAGGCAACGGTAAGGAATGGTGTAAGGCGCCACCCTGATGTGTTTGGTGCTGGCAAAAAACTCCTGCCCTTCAAAATATTTGCTGTTCTTTTCATTGGGGAAGTGCAGGTCAATGGTCCAGGTAGCGGTTACCGAACCGTCAGGATAGCGTTTGCCTTCCTGTATGTCCATTTGTGTGAGCACGTGATCTCCCATGATGCGGCGAGACTCCCGTTTGCCGCCAATGTAGGCCACCCAGGCCAGCTCGCGCTTAGCGTATTTTTCGGGTTTGCTTTTTTTCAGGTAAGACCAGTTGCCGTAAATGGCGCGCAGGTTATGGTCACGGATCTTTTCCGCGTCTGTAATGGTGTTGAAGTTGCCGAAGCCTGTTTCCCATTCCCAGTCTGACCTGTCCTGGTCAATATGGTACTCGTCAGAAAACTGCAATGCCCAGGGCGTTTCCGGGAAAGAAGACACGGTGTCTTTTTCAAGGGAGGCCCAGAGGTTGGAGGTGCCGAGGGTGAAGCTGTCTGCCTTTTCAGCGGCCAGCGACTCTCCTGTTTCCGCTTTGCTTTCGCGGCCCATGCGGAAGTCCGCGCCGGCCAGGTAGCCTACGGTACCATCTCCCGTACAATCGGAGAAATAGGTGCCGGTGAAACGCGTTTCCTCATTGGTGTTGATATTACGGCCAATTACAGCGGTAATGCGGTCTTTTTCTCTTTCTACTTTATGCACGTGCGTATTGAGGAAAAGCGTGAGGTTCCTTTCCGCCTTTACAATGGCTATTTTGCGCGCATCGCCATACTCGCTGGCATCGGGGTTGCCGTTGCCGGGGTCCCCATTGTCCATTTCGCGTACAATACGGCCCAGCTTGGGATAGTGGTTCTTGTCAATATCCCCTTTCAGGTGTACCCTTACCTCGGAGCTGTTATTGCCGCCCAGTACCGGCCGGTCTTGTATGAGGGCGGTTTTCAATCCCAGGCGGGAGGCGTTGATGGCCGCGCAGGTGCCGGCAATGCCGCCCCCGATCACTACCAGGTCAAAGTGGCCGCCCTCTGCCGGGGTAGAAGAAGTATGCAGCACATTGTTGCGGAACGCCGTCAGGGCCGCCAGCGTGTTGGGCGGCGTGAATTTGAGCGCGTCCGTGAAAAGAATGGCATCGCAACGGCCGTTAAAGCCGGTGAGGTCTTTCATCACCAGTTTGGCGGAGGTCTCTTTCACATCTATCACGCCGGCGTCGTACCATTTCCACTCGTCCGAGCCGCTTTCTCCGAACACGTTGCCCAGCTGCTGCCCGCCCAGGTGCAAGGTAAATTTGCCCGGGCCTTTGGGATAAGGCGCCCAGTCTTTGGTACGCACCCATACCCGGTATTTGCCCGGCCCGGGGAACTGCACTGTGGTAGCAGCGTCTTTCACGGGGCGGCCCATGCCGTGGGCCATCAGGTAGGAAGAGCCTATCACCACAAAAGACTGCTGGTCTGTTACCCAGCCGCCCTTGTTCTCAAATGATTCCGCTTCTACATACACATGCCTTTGCGCGTATGCGGCAGACGTGGAAAAGATCATCAAAAGCAGGCCCGTTACCAGGCAGTTCCATCTTGCTTTCATATCAGTTTTGGGTTTGTTTAGTTTTCTTTTCGTACTGCATCATTTTTTGCCGTACGGTTTTGTCTGTAATATTCATTTGTTGCAGGGCGGCGTACATGTCCGCCGCCAGGGAAGGCTCAGCTTCATCCAGCTGCGCGGCCAGCCGCCGCTGCACTTTGGGGCCGGCACTTGCCAGCAGGGCCATTTTTGCGGTAAACTGCTGCCGGTTGCCTGCTGTTACGGCATCCGCTATTTTCAGCATCACCGGCTCCCCCAGCCGCAGCCCCGTCATTTTTTTGAGTATGGCCATTTGCAGCGGATAAGGCGCCGCAGCATATGCTTCCCACAGCCAAAGCTGCCGCGCGGGCGTGAAATACGCGGGCGCCGCCTTTTGCAGCGCAAAGCGCGCGGTAAATATGTTGCTGCCGCTGATAATGCCGGCCACATCATCCCCGAACCCTTTCCGCACGTGCCCTTCCGCGTCCATCACCTTTTCCATGGCCCAGTACTGGTAGTGGTGGTTGCCGCTTTGCATAAAGCGGTGCAGCAGCGCCGTGCTGGTATATGTTTCCATGATCTTCCGCATTTCTTCTACCGCGCTGCCGTGGGCCAGGTGCCAGAGGGTATAGCAGGTGTACACGGCGCCTTCAATTACTTCGTTCTTGATGGTTTTAAGCGTGGCGCCGGTTTTTACATCTGCCGAGTCGGAGATCTTCTCCGTGCCTTTCACCACCAGGTCTTCCATTTTCAGTTCGGAGAAGATGGATGTTTCGCGGGAGATTATTTCCTGCAGCTTGCGGTAATCTTCTTCCCTGAACTCGCGGTGGTCCGTTTTGGTCAGCACTTCACCGGCCGGCATGTCAAAGCGGGTATAGTTGCCGAGCAGGTCCCAGTAAAAGTTGATGTACACGGGCTTGCACTCCCCGGTGTTGCATACCGGGGTGAAGATGTTCCTGAAAAAGTACTGCGGCCGCCCGCTGTTGTCCAGCGCCAGTTTCAGGGTGTAGGTGGAGCCGCTGCTGTCTTTTATTTCAAACGTGCGAATTTGCTCCCCCGGTACCGCAGCCGCCGCCATGGCAGGCAGCATCCATATGATCAGCCATATCAACCGCATAGGGTTTTCTTCTATTTATATTCCAGCCACGCTGTGGCCTTGCAATCTTTGTTGGCCGTAAACCTGACCCAGCGCGCCTGTATGGCGGCGGGGAAGGTGTACGTAAACGTTTGCCCGGGCGCTACCGTTACTGTGCGGTATGGCATCCATACGCCGTTGCCGGCGGGGTCTGCTTCTATGGTGAAGGTAACCGGCGTTTGGGCGGTATGCCGCAACTGCAGGCTGCGCTTGTCATAGAAACCTATCAGGTAAGGATCTGAAGGCTCCCCGGCTTTCACCTCGCTGTTTTTCCAGGGGCCTCCGCGGCCGGTGGGCTTGCCCAGCTTCCAGAGGTCGTCTATAACGCCGGCCCAAACAGCGGCCTTGCCGTCTGCGGAGCGGATGATGTGCGCTTTGTTGACGGCGCCGGGCGCTATGCCCGTCATCACCAGCAGGCCGCGGTAAGAGGCGTAGTCGTGAATACGGAAGGGATGTGAGGCCACAGGCCTGATCTTGGCGTAGCCGTCCGCATTTTCCGCGGGCAGTTCATAAAAAGTGCCGTGGCAATTGAACAGGTCCCTTTCCGTGGCCACCTCCCTGCATACCCGCAGCACCGCTTTGTCCGTAAGGCCGGTAAATGCGTCTGCGCCCAGGGGCAGGCGCCAGCGGCGGCCTTTATCATCTACCACCAGCACGGAAGCATCGTCTATGGTCACCGCCTTTTCCGGGATGGCAAATTTTTCGCGGATGAAGCGCGCCGTTGCGGTATCCTCTTTTTTCACCAGCTCCATTTTTTCGTTCAGCTCATAGTAGCCGAGCGATGTGGGCGCAGCTCCTTTGAACTGCATGGCGTTGATGCCTAAAGTACGTTTATTATCCCCAAGGCCGTAGATTAATCCACCACTGGTATTTGCAACCGTTCCCACCTTCGCCAGGCCGTTAAAAACAGTGGCGGGGAGGTTGCCGCGCGTGTCTTTGCCGGTGTAGGAGAAGTACACGGTAGCTGTGGCGGCGGCGTCCGTTCTCACCCTGATCCACTCGCCCTGCGCGCCTGTGCCGAATACAAGTGGTTTGGCTTCGCCGCCGGCGAGAGACAGGGTTTCAAGCGCCGTCCAGTTGCCTTTGCCGGTTTTGTCCGTTTCAAACGTAAAGGTAACGGGGGCGGCGCCGTTGTTTTGTACCCAGGCGGTGCGGTGCGGCCAGCCGGCAAAAAGAAAAGGCTCCGAGGCCTCGCCCGCCCGCACGCTTTCGTTCAGCCACACGGCGCCTTCCGCGGTGTTGGGCCCCAACTGGTCAGGCAATTGGGCGGAGGTGAACCAGAGGTTGGAATTGGACTGGCCCGGCCCTTCAATGCCGCCCTTTGCCTTGCGTTTGTTCAGGAACTCCCGCTGCGCGGAATCATCGCAGCCAAATACGAGCTGGTTGTTCCAGCGGGTAAAGTCCCCTATTACTTTCAGGTACGCCGTGCGCGGCCGGATGCCTGCTGTTTGCGACGCGGAAAAATTGCCGGGGAAGCGCCAGAACATGCCGTGCATGGTCATCAGGTAATCAGGCCGCTCCGGCGTGCCAATGTCCCTGATGCGGGGCCACTCGGTATTCCAGCCGTGCGCGCCGTCGTAGCTGTGACTGGCTTTGGGCAGGCGGTAAAAATGCCAGCTGCCGCCATCGCGCACGCCCAGCAATACTGATTTATGGTCCCAGCCGGTTGCCCAAATGGGGTCCGTGGCCGGGTGGGCATTGCCGTAGATGCCGCCGGGACCGGTGATCTCCACAAACTGGTTGCGGCGTACCACCGTCCATTTTTTGCCGTCCCATTCGCTCAGCGAGCCGGCCTCTATGTCAAACTGTTTGAGCGCCTGCGGGCCGGGCTCCCCGTTATTGGAATACACCATTACGCCCTGGCCTGCGTACAGGCCCTTGCCGTGCGCGCCGGGCAACAGGTCTGTAGCCTGGTTGGCAGACGCATCGCTCCCTTTTTTCTTTTTCATGTTACCGTCTTCATACAGCATCACTGGTTGCAGCGTTTTCACGTCTACTTCGTAAAAACCTTCTTCCATGGTACCGTAGTAGATCTTGCCCGCGGGGTCTGTAAGATGGCGGGCATTGCCGGTGTGGCGGCCGGGCATGGCGCTGTAAGGTATGGTACGCACCTTGCCGCTGCCGTCTATAGCGTACGGGCCTATGAAGAGCTGGTTGCTTTCCCGGTGTATCATGCGGTTGGCCGGCGTGCCGCCAATGCTTTCGCTGCGGATGGTCTGTTGCAGGGAAGGCGATATTTCGTACAGCTTGTCTGAAGAACCTTGCGGCAAATGCGGGCCGTAGGTGATCACCCACAGCTTGCCTGCCCAGGGCACCACGGCGCCGGTACCGCATTCTCCTTCATTGTTGTACATGGCCAGGTGCGGGTACACCCCGCTGTAAGAAGGCTGCTGGGCTTTACCCAGCAGCGGCATCATCAATAATAAACTGTAAACGGTGCAATATGTTCTTATGTTCATGCTCAATAGTTCGGGTTCTGTGTCAGGTTGCTGATCAATACTTCTGTAGAAGGAATGGGCCAGAGGTACTGGCGTGTTTCATCAAATTTACGCAGCGCGATCTGTTTGATCAATCCCGCATCGTACATGTTCGAGAAATCAGGCACACCGTCTTCATCTATCTGCGGTGTTTCGGGGAAGAACCAGAGGCCGGGGCCGGTGATCTTGCTGCGCAGGTCTGCGGGGTCCAGCAGGCCAAAGTTTTGCCTGTTCAACACCTTGCCGGCCAGCCGCCAGCGGATGATGTCCATGTAGCGGATGCCTTCCAGCGCAAATTCCATCCTTCTTTCCACCCGCAATATTTTACGCAGCGCCGCCTGGTCCGTAACGGTTACGGCGGGATAAGCGCCGGTAGCGGTATAGCTTACGCCGTACGCGCGGGCGCGTACTATGTTGATGGCGTCCAGCACAGACTGGTCTATTTCATTCAGTTCGATCTTTGCTTCAGCATACATCAGCAGCACGTCTGCATAGCGTACAATGATCTTGTCCGGCTCAACCGTCCAGGAGTTCTGCGTCCAGTCGGCATCAACGCCTTTCTTCCGTACAAGGCCGTTGTAGGAGGCAAAGATGGCTACCGAGCGGGTATCTTTATTCTCCACATACTTGCCGTCAGACACCTTGAACACCTTCAGCGAATCCGGGTGCGGCTGGTATACATAGCCGAGATGGGTAGTCTGGAACTCCGTGATGGTAGCGGCACAACGGGGATCGCGGTTGAGGAACGGCTGGCGGGGGTTGAACCGAGGCGATTCATCTATGGGCAGCCCGTCGTCACAGAGAAAAGCGCACAACAGGTCCCAGGAAGGGTTTTTGGCGCCCCACCCGCCGGCATTGCGGGTTACATAGTTCTGGCAATCTCCCAGCGTTACCTTCAAGGCGATGGAACGCGGCAGGCCGAAAACAGTTTCAAGGGAGTTTTTGGTTTTGGACAGGAAGAGGTTGCCAAAATCCGCATGGAGCTTGTACTGGTTGAGGTCTATGCAAGCCTTGGCGGCATCGCGGGCGGTGGCATAGTCTCCCATGTGCAGGGCTATGCGTGCTTTCATGGCCATGGCCGCCCCGGAAGACGCGCGCTTCAGCTCCGTGCCGGCGTATGTTTTAGGCAGGTTGGCGATGGCGGAGTCAAAGTCTGTGTATATCTTTTTCAGCACCTCCGCTTTGTCCATCTGCTTGAGCTGCAAAGCCTGTTCAATATCCAGCTCTTCTTCCGTGTAGATGATGTTGCCGTAGTGAGATAACAGGCGGGAGTACTGGCAGGCTCGTACAAAGCGGGCCTCCGCGGAGTAGCGGCTGATCTGCGCGGCAGACAGGGCATCTGACGCCCTGTCTACGCTCAGTACAATGGCATTTGCGCGGGCAATGGCTTTATAGGTATTGACCCACCAGCTTCTGACAAAATCCGTTTCGCCGTTGATAGTAGCGCCGGTAATGGGCGTGGTGGCATCGCGGTACACAAAATCGTCCGTCCATTCATCACTGTCTACCATCCAGAACGCATCTTTGTACAGGCCGTTCAGCGACATCACAATTTCTTCGGGCGTGGAGTTCCAGGTTTCACCGGAACCATCTGACAGCGGGTTCAGGTCCAGGCTACCGCAGGACGACATAAAAAAGAGAAAGCTGACAAAAGCGATAATTATTCTTTGTTTCATGATGTTGCGGTTTTAGAATTTAACAGATGCGCCCACCAGGTACGTAACGGTAATAGGATAACCCAGGGCATTCTGCTCAGGGTCCCAGCCTTTCGGGAACTTGTGAACGGAGAGCAGGTCTGTAGCAGTAGCGTATAAACGTATACCCTGCACCTTGGCCCTCTGCACCAGGCTCTTGGGCAGGTTGTAGGCCAGGTTGATGTTCTTGAGGCGGAAGTACCCCCCGTTGATCAGCCAGTAGTCAGACAGCAGATAGTTGCTGCCGGCGGATGTATTGCTGTACCGGGGGTACCGCACCTGCAGGTTCTGTTCCGGCGTATTGTATTTGCTCCAGCTGTTGCCGTCTATGATCACGGGGAAGCCGCCGTAGTTTTCCATCAGCGGGCGCACAATGTCTGCAGACAGGCGGGAGTTTTGTTTGCCTACGCCCTGCAGCACCACGCCCAGGCTCCAGTTTTTGTAACCGGCCTGCAGGGTAGCGCCGTACATATAGCGGGGCAGCGAGCCGCCCAGCAATACGCGGTCATACTCCGGTGAAATTTTACCGTCCGGCACACCGTTGGGGCCGCTGATATCGCGGTAACGCACATCGCCCGGCCGCACATTGGCGTTGTTCTTGGGGTATTTGTCCACGTCTTCCTGCGTCTGGAAAAGCCCGTCTGAAATGTAACCGTACCATTCATTAAATTCACTGCCCTGTTTCTTGATCTGGTCTCCCAGGAACTCCGTACCGCCCAGGTCTCCCATGCGGGAGCGGAAGTCAGAGAGGTTGGCAGACACGCTGTAGCTGAAATCATTCACCTTGTCGCTCCAGCTTACCATAAACTCCCAGCCTGTGGTGAACATTTTACCCGTGTTCTGGTCAGGATTGTCGAAGCCGATAAAATCCGGGATCTCCAGCGGCAACAGCATATCACTGGTGGTCTTTTTGAAATAGTCACCGGTAAACCGCAGGCGGTTGTCCAGCACGTTCAGGTCAATACCGATGTCTGTGGAAGCCGTTGTTTCCCAGGAAATATCGCGGATCACATATTGCCATTGCGCGGCTGACTGGGCAGACACCACGGTGTTGCCCTGGTAGAACAGGGAGTTGTTCTCAAAGTTAAGAATGGCCTGGTAGGGGTAGTTGCCGATGCGTTCGTTGCCCAGCGTGCCCCAGGAGGCGCGTACCTTGAAGAAAGACATCCACGGCGCCAGCCTTTTCATAAACTGCTCTTCTGATACTACCCAGCCGGCGGACACAGAGGGGAAAGCTCCCCAGCGGTACCCCCGGGCAAAGCGGGAAGAAGCGTCGTACCGGACGTTGGCCTGCAGCAGGTATTTATCCCGGTAGTTGTACATTACCCGCCCAAACCAGGAGCGGTAAGCGTTCTCGCTGGCGGCGCCGCTATTGTCCCTGAACTCCAGCGGCCCCAGGTTGAGGTAGGGGTAAGATGTGAGCACATACTGCCCGCGGTAGGCGCTCAGGCTCTCGTTGAATGCCTTGAAGTACTCATAACCGCCCAGCAGGTTGATGTTATGGCCACCCAGCTGTTTGGTATAGTTGGCCAGGAACTGGACGGTGTACCGGTAACTGTCATTGCGCTCTTCGTTCAGTTTGGTTTCCGGCGCGTCCTGGATGTAGCCGGCGGGAGAATTGGGATTGCTCCAGCTGGTATATTCTATCTTGCGTTTAAAGGTTTTTGTTTTGTTGAAGTTCAGGAAAGGAGATACCACGCCGGAGAGCTTCAGCCCTTCAATGGGCGTAAAATCCAGTCCCAGTTTACCGCCCAGCTGGTTATACCATTCCTTGCTGAAACCGCCGTGCTTCATTTGGGCGTAGATATTGGCGCCGTCCTTCCCCGCGCCAATGCGCCCGTCTGACCATTCGGCGGCGTACAGCGGCGGCATAATGCTCATTTTATAGAACGGCACTACTACCGGCTGGTCTATGTTGGTACGCCGGAAGTTCAGGTCTACGCTGGAGGTGAGGTATTTGTTGATGGTGATATCGTTGTTCATGCGGACGGTGAGGCGCTTGTAGGTACGGCCTTCATACAACGCGCCCAGGTCATCGTACCCGAAAGATACCTTGGAACGTACGTTCTTGCCGGCCGCGTTGATGCCCAGTATGTGGCTTTGACGCGGGGCGTAGCTTTTCAGCATCAGTCCGCGCCAGTCTGTATTCGGGTATTCATCTGGGTTTTCTGCATGGAGCTGAAAATAATTATCTACCGTGGCCTTCGGGTAGGTAGGGTACTCGTTGGCATTGTTGCCGTTATCATTCCAGCGCAGCTCGTTGGTGAGCTGCATGTACCGTACCACATCCACATAGTCTGGCAGTTTGGTGGCCTTTTCAATACCGTATTCATAAGAGTAGTCCATGCTCAGCTGGTTGCCCGTGGCACGTTTGGACGTTACTACAATAACGCCGGCCGCTGCCCGGGAACCGTAGATGGAAGCGGAGGCCGCATCTTTCAATACGGAGATGCTTTCCACATCATTCGGGTTGATGGAGTTAATATCATCAATAGGTACGCCGTCCAGGATAATGAGCGGGTTGGCCTCACCAATGGTGGTAATGCCCCTGATGCGGATATTGGCGGTAGCACCCGGCGCGCTGCTGCTGCGGGTTACCATTACGCCCGGCATGGCGCCCTGCAGGGCGGTGGATATCTGTGCCGTTTTACGTTCGGTAATGGCCTCTCCCTGTACGGCAGATACCGCGCCGGTGAGGTCCGCCTTTTTCATGGAGCCGTACCCCACTACTACCACGCCTTCCAGCGCGGTATCAAGCGCTTTGGTCAGTTTCACCTGCAGGTTCTTCTGCCCGTTGAGAACAACGCTGTATTTTTCAAAACCGATATAGGTAAATACCAGCGTGGCGTTATCGTCAATATTGCTGAGTTTGAACTCACCCTTTTCATCGGTGGTGGTACCCCTGGTAGTGCCCTGCACCATAATGGTAACGCCGGGCAGGGGGTCTCCGGTATCGTCCGTTACCTTACCGGTGATCACTACCGGTGGCGGCGGGAAAAACACCAGGTCGGGTATTTTCCTGACGTTAAGCGTTTGCTTGCGGATGGCAATGGTTTTGTCTGTAATGGAATAGGTAAGCCCCTGCCCTTCCAGCGCGGCGGAAAGCAGCGCATCTATAGACGCGTGCTGCATGGATATGGTAACCGGCCGGGCAGCCTTTACCAGTTGGTTATCGTAAAATACCACATAACCGGTCTGCTTCCTGATGGCCGAAAAGATCGTTTTGAGTTTCACATTTTTCCCGGTAAAGCTCACTGTCTGAGAGTACACTGCAGCGCTTGCATTGAGCATAGCCAGCATAATTAGCACTAATGTTAACTTCATCGCTAACAACATTTTGGTTGAGTGTCGCGGATGGAATTTGTGGTAAACAGCACCTGCGGATGATACAGGCAGCGGAATAGCGGCAGCTGTCCGCTTGCAAAGAGCGATAAATTTAAATTGCATACATTTGCATTGTTTGGTTGAATGAATAGGCAGTTCTAGCCGATTGTTTTTGTTCGTTCCCTGCCAAACGTCCGCCAGAGATGTTCGCAGCATTTCTGGCTTTTTTTTGACCGGGCTGTTATTGATCAGTTTTTCTATTTCAGTACCGTGATGTTCCTTCCTTCAATTTTGAACCTCACATTGTTCTCTTCCAGTATCTTCAATACTTTGGTGAGTGGCAGGGAGCGCTGCATGCCGCCGCCGAAGCTCCTTTCCGGCACCCATCCGTCTTCATAGGTAACGGTAATATCGTACCAGTTTGCCAGCTGCCGCATTACGCTGGCCATGTCCGCATCATTAAACTGGAAGTAACCGTTCTTCCAGGCCATCACTTCGTCCAGGTCTACATTGTCCGCCACGCTCATACGGCCGGCGCTGGTTACCCGGGCCTGCTGGCCGGGGTCAAGCACCGTACGCTCATAACGGGTGCTTATTTTCACGGCGCCTTCCAGCAGGGTGGTCCTCACGGCCTCTTCCTCCTGGTACGCGTTGATATTAAAATGCGTGCCCAGCACTTCTACCGTAGTGTTGCCGGCGGTAACGCGGAAGGGTTTGGCGGGGTTATGCGCCACCTCAAAGTACACTTCGCCTGTTACCTTTACCGCCCTTTCGCTGCTTGCAAAAGCTACCGGAAAGGTGATGGAAGAGGCGGCATTGAGCCATACCAGGGTACCGTCTGGCAGGGTGAGGCGGTACTCCCCGCCCCTTGGCGTACGCATGGTATTGAACTCGTTCACATTCCCGAAACTGTTATGGCCCTGGTAGCTCAGCTGGCCGTTGGCGGTTTTCACCACATTTATATTACCCTGCCGCGCCAGCACGCCATTGGCCGCGCTATCCAGCGTAATGACCGTACCATCTCCCAATGTGAGCACGGCTTTGTTGCCGCCCGCCGGCACCTCGTTGCGGTAGCGGGGCAGCTCCGCTACGGGGCTGACTGCGTCTTTCCCCCTGAGGAGATAACCGGCGCCGGCCAGCAGCAGCATTACCGCGGCGGCCGCGGCGGGCCACCAGCGTTGCAGGCGGCGCAGCGGCGCGGCAACGGGTTTTTCCTGCACAAAAACGGCAGACAATATCCTGCCAGACATGTCTTCCGGCATGGACACATCCGGCTGATAGCCGCTCCAGGCCTCTTCCAGCAGTTCCTTCAAAGCGCTGTCATTACCCGCTGTATCTATCCAGCGGGCCAGTTCCTTTTGCTCATCTTCCGTACAGGTACCGTTGAAATACCTGTTTACCAGGTATTGTAAGCGTTCTCTCAACATGGTGAGTGATTTATCTTCCTGCTAAATAGACAAGCGGGAAAGAAGAGATACCTAGTTTTCCGTAAAAAAAATTTCAGGGCAGGAAAAGCAGCGCTATCAGCAGCAGGCTGCAGGTTTCGGGCGATACGCTCATTTGCCGGCGCAACTGGCGCAGGGCCTCTATCATATGGTTATTGACGGTAGAAGGGGATATTTTGAGGAAAGCGGCAATTTCCTCGTGCTTCAGCCCCTGCTCCCGGCTGAGGGTGAATACCAGCTTTTGCTTGGGCGTCAGCGTGTTGAGGGCGGAAAGCAGGTTGTTTTGCACCTCCTTGCTGGACAATTGCTCTTCCGCATCGGCAGCAGCAACAGGCTGTGCCTTCCGCAGCTCTTCGAGGATGAGCGTTTCCTTTGCCATTCTTTTGAGGGAGTTGATCACCCGGTTCTGGGCCATGCGGTATACGTACCCGCCAAACTGTTCGATATGAACAAGGTTTTGCCGGTCTTTCCAGAGCTTGAGGAACACATCCTGGATCACGTCTTCCGCTGTTTCAGGCGAGCCGGTGGCACGGAGCAAAAAACCGTACAGCTTGTGGCGGTATATCCTGAACAGGGAGGCGAACGCGGCTTCATCTCCTTCTGCGGAACAGCATATCAGCTCTTTTTCATTGTTAGCAGACTCCATGGAAGAACAGGAATAGTGGAATTTCAATACATAACGTAGACCACATTAAAATTAGCAAATTACTTTGAAATCCAAATCCCTTTTTCCCCAACGGGCTACTCGAAGAGGCTTTTATCTATATGGGGTATGATTTTCAGTGCATTTTTATAATATACCTTCTTCAGGATATCATCCGGCAGGTCCATGCCGTACATGCGCCAGAAGGCATGGTATTTTTTATGGTAGGGGAAATATTCGTCTGCCGTTTCCAGCACGCGGAAGTAGGTAGCGTACTCGTCAGGCTGCCAGGAGTCTTTGCCAAACAGTATCCTGTCCTGGTACTTCTCAAAGAACTGCCGCGCCATTTTGGGCTGCCGGCCCAGTTCCGCAATAACGGCCCCGAACTCCACGTACATGTTCGGCATCTGGTCCATCAGCCGGCCGAGGTGGCCGAGGTTGTTGGCATACCAGCCAAAGTGGGCATTGATGAAGATGGTGCGGGGATGTTTTTTGAACATGCGGTGCTCTTCGTCTATGATCTGCTGCCAGGGAACGGGATTGGCATCTCCGCGTTTACGGCCGGGGTGGGTTTTCAGCTCCAGCCAGCGTTCGTTGGTATTATCTTCCGGGCCCCAGAAAGGCTGGGGGTCTGCCGCGTGTATGAGCACGGGTATTTTCAGCTCCCCGCATTTGGCCCAGATGGCATCCAGCCGCGGATCATCTATAGGCACCCGTTTGCCGGCATTGTCTCTCACGCTGAGGCCCAGGTTTTTGAACACCTTCAGGCCGTTGGCGCCGTTCTTCACATCTTCCGCCAGCCGCTGCGCGGCCTTTTCCGTCCAGCCCGGCTCCCCTATGCCGTTAAAATCAACGTTGGCGAACACGATGAAACGTTTGGGCGCATGGGTCTTAATATTGTCCGTCATGTTCTTCAGGCCCTGCCCGTTGCCCCCGCTGAGGTTCACCATCACTTTCATGTTGAGGGCGTCCATGTCTTTGAGCACACCGTTCAGGTTGCCATTGCCCAGGCCGCGCTGGTGGTTGTGTACGTCTATAAAAGGGAATTTCGCTTTTTTCAGCGGGTGCCCGGGCACTACCAGGGTAGATACGGGATCATACTTTTCAAAGTCCATCACCTGGGCTTTCAGCAAGGCTGCGCATAGCAGCAGCGGGCATACAAGGATATACGGTTTCAGCATACTTAAAGCTAAAAAAATATCCGGTACTTTTTGGGGGCAAGTGATGAGTGGCGTGGCGGGATATTGCGATCCATTAATGTTGCTTGATGGAACTTGCGTTATTGATGATGCCTGCCGCTTTTTCGAGCAGCTCATCCCTGCCCTCCCTGAAACCCTTGATGGTCGGGTACATGGTAATATCAGGGGTAAGTCCGGTACGCTGGGTTTCACGGCCGTCCGGATAATATACGCCCAGGCTGGTGATCCATGTTTTGATATTGCCGGGCAGCATCACTTCCACCACATCTCCATCCGCCCCGGCAGTAGGACTGCCCAGCGTTGTCACGTTCGGCGCCTGCTGAATGGCCATAATGGTGTATTCTGCGCGGCTTTGGGTTACTTCGTTCATCAGCACCACTATTTGCCCTTTGTAATAGTCCGCGCCCTGCTTGCCGGTTGGCGGGGAAGCCACCATTGTGAACAGGCCCGGCGTACCGGTACTGCCATGCGTCAATTTGACGAACGTTGCGGGCTCCTTCATCAGGTACTCTCCGAGTACATAGGGGATATAGTCACGGGGGTAGCACCGCATGTCTATCACCATGCCTTTGGTATGCTGAAAGGCTTTCATCATGTCAGGTATTTGCTGGGCGCGCAGCGTACCCGGGTAAACGTACCCTATCTCCGGCGAGAGGAACTTCCAGGCGGTGTCTTGCACGGGCTGCCGGTAGGCATACCGCTCCGCCGCAGACAACGCCGGTACGGCGGCCTGCTTTTTTACACCATTACGCTCAAACTCCAGCAGCAGCAGCGAGTCGTTACCGCGGAGCAGCAGGGAGGCGGCGTTGCGGAGGAAGGTATGCGGGTTGGAAGCGGCCACGTATGGCTTCAGGCGCTCCAGCGCCTTTTTCACCGGCTCCCGGTTAATACCGAGCAATATATCTCCTTTCCGGATGGCCAGTGAGTCCCGGTGTACCGCCGTCACCACCGCTTTTCCTTCCATAAACCTGATCTCCAACGGCGCAAACCTGTTACCCAAAAATTCATTGACGCCCTCGTTCCTGCCCAGCAATATGGCATGGCAATCCTGCATGCTGGCGGTCAGCTGCAATAATGCCACCTGATAAGCGGTTTGCCCCTGCGCAGCGGCAAACACCGGTATCATGGCGTGCAGCACGGTATCCCAGCTTTCATCCATATGCTTGCGGTAAGGGGAAAAATATTGCACAATGTTCCAGTAGCGGAAAAGGGACAGCAGGCGGTAACCTGCATCGGGGGATGACTGCTGCCAATAATCCTTTTCATTGACAAACACCGGCTTGAGCCCATTCAGCTTCACATAGTGCTGCTGAACGGGCCGGGCCGAATTTTTTATTTCGTTTAGCTGGCCGCTTAATACGGCGCCCAGCTCCCCGCTGTCTGTAATCCAGTCCAGGTCAGGCAATAACCTGGCAAAGCCGGGGTAAGGCTTTGCCGCCACCTGCTCTACCTTACCCAGGGCGGCTATCCATTTGCTGATATGCGCATTCCGTTCCGCTGCTGTTTTGTTGCCCAGCACGGCCGGCATGATGCGGAACAATTCATAATCCCAGTTATCTTCCCCTTTCGTAACGGCCGGGTGATGGTATTTCACGAAGCCCCAGATCTTGCAGAGCAGCGCCAGGTCTTTTACCTGTGCGGGCCGGGGTTGTGTGAGCGTAATTTTTGATCCTTTGTTGAACTCATTCCCTTTCGTTACCACATCCGCGGGATTGATCTTTGCACGCGGCGCCAGGGCAACGTCTTTTCCGTCTGCCAGCAGCTCCAGCTGGTCTATCCACGCCCTGCCGGAACCGCTGTATATAGCGCCGGCATAAATTGTAACGCCATCCGGCGGCAACGGCAGCGTAATGCTGTACTTCGTCCAGCCGGCGGTACCCCGCGGGGCTTCGCGGTGCATGTTATCGAACTGCAGTGAATTGCCCGCAGCATCATCGATGCGCAGCAGCAGCCCGGCGTAGCCGCCCGTTACATTTTCCATTTTTACATACCCTGTCAGTGTTACCTCCCTGCCGGTAAAAGTGACCGGCACGGTACCTACCGGGCTAAAAAAACCGCCAAAGGGCTTGTTGGCAACAGGCTCCATCAGCAGGGAATACCGTCCTTCAAATTTTTCAGAAGTATCTGCGCGGAAGGTGTAGTGATGGCCCCAGGTTTTCCAGCCTTCCGGCAGGCTGGTATCCGTTCTCATATGCTCAAAGCTGCCATCGAAAACGGATACGGTTTTTTGGGAACAGGCAATAGCAGCCCATAGCATGGGGATAAGGAACAGGAGGTTACGCATATCCCTAAAAACGCAAACGGCCGTTTTTTAGTATCCGTCAGTTCCCCGCCCTGCGCGATTCATCCGCGGACCCGGTTTGGCGCTCCCTGGCCCCTTCTATCTTGTTATTGCCAAAACGGTAACTGAAGGATACGTTCACAGTACGGTTCTGCCAGCGGTTGTTGACGTACAGGAACACATCCCCGTACTCCGCCTGGCCCCTGAAGCGGTTAGACGCAAATATATCGTTCACGTTCACCTTGATGGTACCTTTCTTTTTCAGTATCTGCTTCTGGGCGCCGGCGCTTACGCCCCACATCCACCGGCCGCGGAAAATGCCGTACACGTTGGGAGACTCGAACCAGCCGCTCAGCTCCAGCTTGTAATCTTTCGGCAGGGTGAAGGTGTTGGTGGAGTTGAAGTTGCTGGTAAACTGCTCGTTGTTGAACGCCAGCGCGGAATCCCTGATGCGGTACTGGTTGTAATACAAAGACACGTTGTTATTGGAGTTCCACCACTTTACCGGGTCAAACGGAAGCGTAAGATTGAGGGAGTACATGATCTGTTCCCCAATGTTCTTATTGGTGCTGATGGTTACCTTCGTTTCGTTATCCACAATCAGGAACTCATTGATCACGTCCGTACTTCTGCTGTAGCCCAGCACGGCAATATACTTCTGTTTGAACATGTACGTCAGCTCCGTATTCTGCGTATAGGCGGGCGTGAGGAAAGAGTTCCCCCTGAAATACGTGAACTTGTCCAGGAAAAACATAAAGGGGTTCAGTTGCCCGTAACCCGGGCGGTTGATCCGGCGGCTGAAGGCGAGACCCAGTTTGTGGTTGTCTGAAAACTTGTGGTCTATGGAAACGTTCGGGAAATAATCCAGGTACGTTCTTTTGATGCGGCTTTTCAGGGAAATGGAGTGACCGTCTGACATGGTCTGCTCAAGCCGCAGCCCCAGCACAAAGTCTGTATTCCTGATCTGCTTTCTATAGGTCAGGTAAGCCGCCAGTACATTTTCCTTGTACACGAACTGGTCGTATTGCGAGGCCACCGGAATAAACGCCCCGTTTTCCAGCGAGTCAAAACGCATGTTGTTCTCTGTGCTGACAAAACTGGTTTTGGCCCCGGCCTCTATTTTGGACGTTTTGTCCAGTACGCGTACCAGGTCTGCCTTGATGCTTTTGATGGAAATGTTCGTGTACGGCAACGTGCGGATGCCGCTGCGTTTCATGGTGACGCCGCTGTGCGCGTTCACCATACTGTCTGCCAGGAAGGAGTTCATACGGTTGTAGAACTTTGCGTAGTCCGCGTCCATGGTCAATTCAGAACCGCTGGTATCTATCTTCCACTTGTAGTTGAGGTTATAGGAAATATTGCGGAAACGGTTGTTCCCCTGCAGCCCGGTGTACAGGATGGAGTCCGTAACGCCGCCCTGGTTGGCCACCTGCGTGGCGCTGGGGGCATTGCGCCAGAAGGCATTGGTATAACCGGTGACCATAATGCCTACGGTGTGTTTGGGCGTGATAAAATAATCGAAGCCGGTTTTCATGGACCGGTTCAGGAAACGGCTGGTCTGGTACACATCCTGCTGAAACTGCAGCGGTGTGGCGCCGCCTGTTTTCCTGATCAGCAGGCGGGTATTGAAACCGTTCCATTCGCCCGCGTTCAGGTTGGCGAACCAGTTGAACTTTTTGGTGCGCCAGTTGAGGCTGGCGCCGCCGTTCCCGAACACGTATTTACCCGCGCCTATGCTGGCATTGATGCTGCCGTTAAAGCCGGTAACCTGCCCTTTTTTGGTTTTGATGTTAATGATACCGGACGTGCCGGCGGCATCATACTTGGCGCCGGGGCTGGTAATGATCTCGATCTGCGCTACAGATTCGGCCGTCATGCTTTTCAACAGTTCCGCCAGCGCTTCGTTGGAGAGGTAAGTGAGCTTGCCGTCTATCATGACCGTAACACCCTGCTTGCCCTTCAATATCAGGTTATCATCTTTATCTACCGTTACCCCTGGCGCCCGGCGCAACAGGTCCAGCACAGTGTTGCCCGCCGCGGTCACACTGCTTTCCACGTTCAGGATCGTTTTGCCTTCCGCTCTTTCAACGTACGGTTTTTGCGCGGTCACTTCCACGCCTTTCAGGTTTTTGGGTGCGGCGGGCAGGGCTAGCGGAGAAAGGTTCACGGTCTTACCGGCATCCGTTAACCGGAATGCGGCACTGCGCTGCGTGGTATACCCCATTTGGGACGCCTCTATATAATATTGACCCGTCTTCATTTTTTCAAACAGGCATTTGCCTTCCTCATCACTCATCTGGCCTTTTACCAAAGCTGAATCTGCCGTGGCGCGTACGGCCACGCTGGCATATGGGAGGGGCTTGCCGGACGCATCTGTTATCCTGATGGCTATCCTGCCTGTTTGCGCTTCCTGGGCTAACAATTTGAGGGATGCCGCAAACAACAATACACTCAATAAGACAAGTTTATTCATATAGCAAGGCTTGAATGTATACCGGCTTTTGGGGCAATAGACCGCCGGCATATTAAAGCTAGGTTATTCCTTTTGTTCGCCCCTATTCAATAAAGACGGCCGGTTAAAAAAAAGGTTGCAGGGCGCAGGTTAAATATTGAAGGCAAAACGGTTATCCGGTTAAAAATCGATTTAGCCGGTCACATGAAAAGATGAAGGTGCCTGCCGCGGCAGGTGGTGTTGCGCGGGCGGTTTACAAAAAGGCATGCGCATCCTTACTCCTGTAATATTATTTTCAGGAGTAAAGATGTGCATCGCAAAAAGGCGGTAAAGATTATTTCACATACTGGTCTGCCAGCCGGACGTACTGTTGCCAGTCGTACCAGGTAATGTCATGCTTGCCGGTGCGGAGGTGGTAATGAACAATTTCCCCTACGGGGCTGTCTGGCCCGGGCATGGACACTGATTTGAGGCCTTTGAAGCCATAGAGGCCGTATACGGCGCTGGCATATTGGGCGGACAGAAATTCCCCCTTCGGGTCAGCCCAAGGGTCTTCCGTAGCGCTGGCCACATACAGCGGGCGGGGCGCCGCCAGCGCCAGCAGCATATGCTGGTCTGTGGGCATGGCGTCAGGGCGGCCGTTGTAGGTTTTATACCTGGCAATGAACCAGTGGGGGAACGAGGTGTTGATCCTTTCAATGGTTTCTCCGAACCAGCGGCGGCTCAGGGCTGCGCCGCCCTCCCCGGAGTTGTTGGAAACGACCATGGCAAAACGCTGGTCATTAGCGGCGGCCCAGAGCGCGGCCTTGCCCAGGCGGGAGTGGCCGGTCACAATGATGCCGTTGCGTTTGATAGCCGGGTCTGCCTGCAGGCAATCCGCCATTCTGCAAAGCCCCCAGGCCCATGCCCCTATGGCGCCCCAACTGGCGGCCGGCGTGCGCAGGCTTTCCTGCAGGGTGGTGCGGATGCCGGTTTTCCAGCCGTCCGCATGGTCTGGCTCCAGGTCTCCATAATAAGCGGTAGCCAGCGCATAACCCTTGTCTATTATTTTTTCAGCTTCCCATCGGCTGGCCTGCTCCCCGCGGGCGGAGGGCTTTGACATCCAGCTGCGGGTCATGGCAATGGCCGTATCTGCGTTCACGCTATGGTTGGCTTTGAAGTTCAGGCCTATAAAAACAGGTACCGGCCCGGTGGCGCTGCGGGGAACGTAGAGCAGCATATCCATAAACGGCGCCTGGTTGCCGGCGCCGAAAAATATCCTGATCTGCCGGGCAATGGCGCGGCCGCCCAGCGCGGCCGGGTCTACAGACAGCGTGCTGTAATGCATGCCGGCCGGGGCGCCGGGAAAGGCGCCGTACACATGTTCCCGGAAAAGCTGCAGCACTTCCTGCCGCCGGCCGTTCTCCCATGCCGCGCGGCTGCTCACCCTGCTGCCGCTGGCGGGTTGCAATACGTCCGGCAACCGGTAGCGGCCTGCCCTGGATTCATCATAATTGAACGGCTCTTTCTCTTTCCGCTCCTGCGGCGGCGGAATAGGGTCTGCCGCTGTTCTTGCGGCAGGATCATATACTGCTACGGCTACCCGGGAGTCTGCGCAGCCGTAATACAGGAACCACTTCTTTTTGAAGTATACCAGGCCTTCTATGAATACCGTGCCATCTCTGTACTGCCCGCTTTTCTCGAACGGTTCCATGGGCCGCAGGAAAGGCTCATCCAGCCGGGCAATGGGCCTGGTGGGGTCTTGCCGGTCAAACAACACCTGGCCGGCGCAGTAGGCATTGCCGTTGAAGCGGCGGTCTCCTCCCTCTCCGGGTTTGTTTTTGCCGTTGTACAGCAGCAGGATGCCTTTGTCTGTCATCACTGCGGGCGGGCCGCACTCTGTGAGGTCACTGTCAAAAAAACCGCGGCGGGGCGTGATGAAAGGTTTCAGGCCGCCGGTATCATTCAGTACTGGCTGCCAGTTCCGAAGGTCGTCAGATACGGCCCCGAACACGCTTTCTTCTCCCCAATACATAAAATACCGGCCGTTCACCTTGGTGATCACCTGCCGGCCGTTCTCTATTTTGGTAACAATGGAAGCGGACTTGCTCCACTTGTTGAGGAATTTTCCGCCGTAGGCCTTTGCGAACACGGGGCCATGCTTTTGCCAGCGCACCAGGTCTTTGGAAGTGGCCACGCCAATGCGCGCTACATCCCGGTTCCACTGGGTGTAGAACATCACATAGGTGCCATCCGGGGTAACGGCCACCCGGGGGTCTTCACAACCGCCGGGGTATTCATAGGCCCGCTGGCTGTCATTGCCGGGGTAGAGCACCGGCTTTTTGTTCCGGGTAAAATGCAGGCCGTCCGTGCTTTCCGCATACCCTATGCGGGAAGTGCGCTTGCCAATGCCAATGCCTGACTTGTCTTCCGCGCGGTACAGCACCACCACTTTATTATTTTTGACCGCGGCGGCGGGGTTGAACGTATCATTAGACTCCCATGCCACATTGGCCTGCTGCATGGGGCAATAGAAATAGCTGGTACTGTCCGGCAGCAACACCGGGTTGAGGCCCGCGGGCCTGACAAAGCCGCCCAAAGCCCAGCCCGGCAACTGGTGTTGCGGGAACGCGGCAACGGAACATAATAAGAGGTATGCAATGAAAATGAAACGTGGAGCTTTCATGCGTGGATACTGATGTGGTGAATGAATATACTGTAAATGTAAAGTTTCCCCGCGGAAAACAAAAGCGAAGGGGCAGGTCATTTCCTTTTACCTGTACAATTGAAAAAGGCCGCGCGTGGCGGCCTTTCCGGAATAACTTTTTAGCATCTTACACAAATGCGCTGAAGCCTGTAATGGCCCTGCCTACAATGAGGGAATTGATCTCCTTGGTGCCTTCGTAAGAATAGATGGCTTCCGCATCGGCTACAAAACGCGCCACATTGTGGTCCAGCAAAATGCCGTTGCCGCCCATCACTTCGCGCGATTTGCTCACAATGTCACGCGTGCGCAGGCTGCAGAACACTTTGGCCAGGGAGGCGTGCTCGTCTTTCAGCAAACCCTGGTCTTGCAGCTCGGAAAGCCGGTATACCATAGACTGCATGGCGGTGAGGTTAGACAACATTTCCACCAGGTGGTTCTGTATCAATTGAAAGGCCGCAATGGGCTTGCCGAACTGCTTGCGTTTGCGGGTATAGTCCAGCGCGTTCTCATACGCGCCACGGGCGCAGCCTACGGCCATCCATGCCACGCCGGCGCGGGTCATCTGCAGCACCCTGGCGGTGTCTTTAAATGAGTTGGCATGTTCAAGGCGGTCACTTTCCGGCACCACGCAATCTTTCATGGTAATGAGGCCGTTCTGTACGATCCGCAGCGCCATCTTGCCTTTTATTTTTTCCACTTCAAAGCCCGGCGTGTCTTTCCGCACCAGGAAACCTTTCACTTCCCCATCGTCCAGGTCTCTGGCCCATATGATGGTAACGTCCGCAAAGGGTGCGTTGCCGATCCATTTTTTCTGGCCGTTGAGCACCCAGCCGCCTGCTGTTCGTTTGGCCGTGGTAGTGAGGCCGCCGGCCGCGCCGGAACCTACCTCCGGCTCTGTGAGCCCAAAGGCCCCGATCTTGCTGAACGTATGCATTTGCGGCAGCCATTCTTCCTTTTGCGCTTCAGAGCCGCACATATAAATGGAGCCCATGGCCAGGCCGCTCTGCACACCAAAGAAAGTAGCAATGGAACTGTCTACCCGCGCTATTTCCATGGCAATAATGCCTTCCATGAGAAACGGCAGGCCGGGGCAGCCATAGCCTTTATACGTTACGCCGCAAAGGCCCAGTTCCGCAAATTTGGGTACCAGCTCAAAGGGAAATTCATCGCGCAGCCAGTAGTGGTTCACAATGGGCTGCACTTCGCGCTCCATAAACTCGCGCACTTTCAATTGTATGGCACGCTCTTCTTCACTCAGGCGCAGGTGCAGCTCGTAGAAGTCCCCATTGATCTGCGGCAGCTCTTTCTTTTTTCCGCCGCCGCTGTTCAGCATTTTCATCAGGCCTTTCAGCTGGTTGTCATCCAGTTTGGAAAAGCCGTCCATCACTTTCTGGAGATCTACTTTTTCAGACAGTTTGCCGAGTTTGTCAAAATCTATTGTTTTCAGCAACTGTATTGCGCCCTTGATTTTTGAGAATGTTCCTGCCATATCATATCAATTGTTGAATACCAAATTTATCGAAAAAAGCGATGGGAACCTGACTTATTACAGCAAACAAACGTGCGGCAACACGCCCTTCACGCCGGGAACGGCCGTGTACAGGTGGCCGCCGCCGTCTCCCGCGGCCGTGGTGATCACCAGCTGGTCAAGCGCTTCACCGCCAAAGGCGCAGGCCGTAACGTTGGGTACGGGCAGTGCAATGAAGTCCGTCATTTTTCCGGTGTGCGGGTCCCAGCGGCCAACGCCGGCGCCGCCGTACAGGGCAATCCACAACATGCCGGCAGCGTCAATGGCCATACCGTCAGGCAGGCCGAGGTGCGGCGGAATCGTAATCACCGTTTGCCGCTGGCTGATGCGGCCGTTGTGACAGGTATAACGCCATACTTCGCGCGTGGCGCTGTCTGTAAAATAAAAAAAACGGTTGTCTGCCGTCCAGGCCATGCCGTTGGAAATGGCCAGTCCCGTTTCCTGTACGCTGCATTGCCCGCCCGCTTCCACGCAATACAGGCTGCCGGCGCCCTGGTGGCCCTGCATGGGCATGGTGCCTATCCAGAGGCGGCCCTGGTGGTCTGCCCGCCCGTCGTTACAACGGATGGTATCCCATGCCATGTTGAACGTGGTGATCCACTCCAGCGCGCGCGTTGCAAGATGGTACCGCGCTACGCCGCCCTGCAGGCCGAGTATCACTTCCGCTCCCCTGCCCGGCACTACCGCAGATACTCTTTGTTCAAATGCGTATTGGTGTACCTGGCCGCGCATATCCCTTTCGTACAGGGCCTTCCCTTCAATATCCACCCAGAAAAAACTGTTCCTCCCGGCATGCCACAAAGGACTTTCTCCCAGCTGACAGCCGGCTTCATACCATAATTTCCCGTCCATCGTTTAAAAAATTTATAGCTCAAATATCTATATTTCCAGCAGAATATGTATATCTTCGGTAACGTACCCGGAAAACATGTAACTGTATCCGCCAAATCAGTATCGCTGCAGGTTATACGGGATGCATCCACGAAAACAGCCAACATCTGGAAAAAATGAAACGAATCGCTGTACCGCTACTCCTCGTATTATGCGTGGCCATAGCCGCCATTTTTTATTTTTTACGGCCGAAGGGCCGCCAGCTGCCGGTAGAGGCTACGCTGATGCTGAAATCAAGCTCGCTGGGCATCACCACTGTTGCCACCGGGCTGCATGTACCCTGGGAAATATGCTGGGGGCCGGACAACCAGATCTGGTTCACGGAACAGCGCGGTACTATCAGCAAAATAGACCCGGTTACGGGCAAAAAGAAGCTGCTGCTGCTGGAACCTGAAGTATACCTCAAACGCACCCTTGGCATCCTGGGCATGGCCATTCACCCAACAGCGCCTTTTGTGTTCGTTGATTATACAACGCGCAGGCCGGATTCTTCTGTAATATCCAGGCTGGTGCGTTACACCTACACGGCAGATACGCTGAAAGACCCGCTGGTGATGCTGGAAGTACCGGGCGCCACGGGCCACAACGGCTCCAGGGTGGCCATTTCGCCAGACGGGAAAGTGATCTGGTCTACCGGCGACGCCACGCGCGGCGCCAATGCGCCAGACACGGCATCTCCCAACGGCAAGGTGCTGCGGCTCAATATTGACGGTTCCATTCCGGCAGACAATCCATACCCCGGCAACCCCTTATGGTCTCGCGGGCACCGCAACATACAGGGCCTTGCGTATACGGACAAGGGGCATCTGTTTGCTTCCGAACACGGCGATGCCATGGACGATGAAGTGAACTACATCCGGAAAGGGGGCTTCTATGGCTGGCCGGGTATTGAAGGGTACGCAGACCGCGATGATGAAAAGCGCTACGCGGACACTTTCCCTTTCATTCATCCCGCCAAAGCCTGGACGCCCACTATTGCGCCCGCCGGCATTACATATTATCATGCCGCCGCTATACCGGAATGGCAGAACACGCTGTTGCTGGGCACGCTCAAAACAGCCAGCCTGCGCGTGCTGCAGCTGAACGCCGCGCAAGATTCCATTATCGGGGAAACTACCTACCTGACCGGTATATACGGCCGCCTGCGCGCCATCTGCGTATCGCCCGCCGGGGATGTGTACATGGCTACCAGCAACCGGGACTGGAACCCCGGCAAAGGTTTCCCCATTGCGGAAGATGACCGCATCCTGCGCCTCTCCCCTATTGCCAGAACCGCCGACCCGGTGAAACCATTAGGCCCTGATACGCTGACCGTAAGCCTTTCCAAAGGGCAGGCGCTTTATAAAAGCTACTGCGAAGCCTGCCACAAGGCAGACGGCAAAGGCGTGGAAGGCTCCTTCCCCGCGCTTGACGGGAACAAGATCGTGAACGGCAAACCGCAGGCGCTGGTGGCCGTTATCCTGAAAGGCAAAAGCGGCACGCTGAAATCAGGTGAACAAATGCCCGCGTTCAGCTTTCTCAGTGATGCGGACGTGACCTCCATCACCAACTATATCAGGAATAGCTGGGGCAACCAGGTGTATGAAATATCTTTTGAAGATGTAGAACGGTTCAGAAAGAAAATAAAATAGCATAACAACAATGGTTTAAAACAAACAGCGCGGAGGAATTTTCCTTCGCGCTGTTTGTTTATACTGGAAGCGTTTTCTGTCAAAACCGGCGTACCGGCAATGCGCCACCTTATGCATAACGGATGTAGAAGAAGAGCACCACGGCCGTAATGATGGCCCACCAAACAGCGGGGTTGCGGATGCCGCGCTGGTATTGGCGCTGATCTTCCGGCAGGGACAGGCTGCCCCTGTTCCAGATCAACCCTTCCAGCTCCGCGGCCGGCCTGGGTTTGGTGGCCAGGCTTACCAGCACGCATACGATCATGCAGGCCCAGAACACAATGCCTGTTCTGTTAAAGAACGGCATGGCGGGGAACAATATTTCCATGGCAACAGACAGCGGAATGGTGAGTATGCCCGCCGCCAGCGCGCCGGCATGCGTAGTGCGCTTCCATAAGATGCCCAGCAGGAACATGGCCGCAATACCGGGCGTAAACAGCCCGTAAGCGTTCATGAGGTACAAAAAGATCGGTTTGTTGGAATGCGTGAGAAAAAGGCCTGTACACAAGATACCGATCACGATAATGACGGCCCCGGCTATTCTGCCAAAACGTACCGCCTGCGCTTCCGTGGCTTTTTTCCTGAAATAAGGCAGGTAAATATCTACCGTGAGAATGGTAGTGCAGGAGTTGATGGCGCCGGAAAGGTGAGACATTACCGCCGCTATCAGCCCCGCCATCACCAGCCCCACCAGCCCTGAAGGCAGCAGCTTTTCCACCAGCGTGGGAAACAGCAGGTCTGGCTTTTCCAGGTCAGGAAAAAGTTTGGGCGCTACCAGCGCGGGTACGGTAATGATAATGGGCACCAGGAACTTGAGGTAATCCCCGAACACCACGCCCATGCGCGCATGCCATTCGTTTTTGGCGGCCAGCACCCGTTGTACAATGAACTGGTTGGTGGCGCAGTAAAAAACACTGATGCACAGTACGCCGCCAAGGTACATGGTCCAGGGAAAATCCGGATCGTTGGCGGGGAGTATGAGGTCCCAGTCTTTGGAGGTTTCCAGCACGGCGCCAATGCCGCCGGCGGCGGTAACGGTGGCTATGGTGAGCGCTATGCCGCCCATCACCAGCACCACCAGCTGCAGCATTTCCGTCCAGATCACGGCGCGCAGCCCGCCGGCAATGGTGTATACACCGGTGAGCACGGCCAGTATCACCACGCTCGTCATCACGGAAATGCCCAGCAGCGAGTGCAGCGAAAGTGCGCCCAGGTAGAGCACGGCGCTTATTTCCACCAGTATGTAGGTGAGCAGTATGAGCGTGGCGTAGGTAGTTCTGGCCGCGGTGCCGTACCTTTTTTCCAGGAACTCCGGCACGGTGTAGAACCCGTTGCGGATGTAAAAGGGAAGGAAGATCCAGAGCAGGGCGTTGAAGCCCATGAGAATAGCGCCCCACTCCATGGCAATGGCCACAAACCCGCGGCTGTACGCTACGCCCATGGCCCCCACCAGGTGGTGGCTGCTGATGTTGGCCGCAATAATGCTGCCGCCTATCATCCACCAGGGCAGCTTGTCTCCCGCCAGAAAATAGTCCCGCTTGGTTTGCTGGCCTTTGCGGGAGGCATAAATGCCGAGGGCTATTACACCCAATATGTAAATGCCGAAGATAGCTGCGTCCAGTGCGGTAAGGTCCAGGTTCATGCGGTAGTCATCAATCGTTGCGAAATAGCTTGTGCGGTCCCGGTCAGTATTTCCAGGGCGCCCTGTTTAAACGGCGTTTGCCACACAGCATAACTGTGATGATTATACGATTCGGCGGGCGGCAGGTAACCGGCGTAGCCGTTCACAATGTTCATCACGGCCACGGCAAAAGGCGCGCAGCTTTCCCGGAGGGTTTGCTGGAAGATGGAATACGTTTCATTGGGCTGGCCCAGCAGCAGGCTGTTGCCCAGGCGCCACACCCAGAGCGGCATGGCGGCCTCCGCTCCGTCTCCCACCGTTTTGCGGATGCCCCGCTGCCGCCAGAGCCTTTCTTTCAGCACATGATCTTCACAGGCGGCCCAGGCCCGCTCTATTTCTTCCAGCGGGGGCAGGTCTTTCAGCGGCAGGCTGACCAGGGCCATCTCCGCCTGCAAGGTGGTAGCGGCGGCAAAGGGCTTTTTTTCCCAGATGCCCAGCGGCGCGCCGGATGCTACGATGCCGGTAAAGGCCAGCTCCTGCCCGGCGGGCAGCATGCCTTCCAGTACAGACAGTACGGAAAAAGCCAGCTGCCTGCCGTGAGCGTCTGCCAGCGCGGTGTCTCCGCTGTATTGTTCACGCGGCGAAAGATCTCCCGAAGCGCCTTGCAGAAACAGGCAGGGTGCGCTGGTTGCGGCTTCCACCACTTCGCGCATGGCGCCAACATAGTCCGGGGACAGCAGTTTGTTGTTCCACGCCAGGGTGGTGGGATGGCAGGCGTAATTCACAATGGTGCCCAGGATGCCGTACCGGCCGGTGATGCGGCCTACCAGCAAGGTCTGGTCTGCCGGTGTATTGGGGTTGAAGGCTACCACGTAGCGGTCTTCATGCGGCAGGTCCCGGTTCACCGCCAGGTCGCATTGCCCGTATTGCCAGGTAAGCGTAGCGGGCGCGGCGCCGGCGAGCGCTTCGCGCACCGCGGCAATGGCGCTCTCCCGCACCTGCCGCAGGTAAGGCTGAATGAGGTGGCCGCCGGGTTTGTGCGCATCCTCGCTGAAGGTGCTGGGGCCGGCGTGCGTATGCGTGAGGCAGCACATCAGCCGCGCCGCGTCCAGGCCGGTGGCCTGCAATATCCCTTGCCGCAGCTGCCGTTCATCTTCCGCGCTCTTCCACCAGCCCAGGTCCGCGGATATCAGCACCAGCGGCGCGGCGGCGGCGTCTGTCTGAAAAGTGATGCAGGTAAGGGTAAGCGGCAGGTGAACGCCTTCCGCCGTTTCATGCGTGGCGGCGCCCCAGTTGCGGGCAAATATGCCCACAGGCGGTGTAATATCTTTACGGGCAATGCCTGCTAACCCGGAAAAGGAAGGAGAACGCATAGTCAGATTTTAAAGGGACAAACCGCCGTCCATCAACAAGGTACTGCCGGTCATGTGTTTGTTTTGCGGGCTGCAGAGCCATACCAGCTGCTGCGCAATTTCTTCCGGCGTGATCAGCGCGCGCACGGGCGTTTTCTGCCGGGCCTCTTCCCGCAGCGCGGGAGCCTGCTCCCATACCTTGCGGCTTACGCCGGCGTCTACATAACCCGGCGCCAGTTCGTTCACCATAATGCCATGCGGCGCCAGCTCCAGCGCCATGGTTTTGCACAGCATGCGCATGCCCGCTTTGGATACGGCGTAGGCCGGTATCTGCGCATGCACTTTTTCTGCCGCCCAGCTGCCTACAAACACCACGCTGCCGGTTTGTTTCCGTTCCAGCATGCGGGCGGTAGCGGCGCGGGCGAGATAAAAAGCGCCGTCCAGGTTCACCCGCAATTCATTGGCCCATTGCTCCGGCGTAATGGTATAGAGACCGGCCACCGTTACCGTGGCCGCATTGGCAATCACCATATCAACCGGGCCAAGGGCCGCTTCCGCCGCGGCCACCCAGGCTGTTACCGCGGCCGCATCGGCCACGTCTACCCGGGTATAATGAACACCGGCAGGCAGGTTTGCCGCCGCGGGCGGCAACACGTCACCCACCGCCACGGCCGCGCCCTCCTGCAAAAAGGCGGCTACCGCGGCGCGGCCAATATCTCCCAGCCCGCCGCTGATGAGCAGCGTTTTTCCTTTGAACTTCATACAATTCGTTTTACTTCAAACCGCGGCATCATGCCATGCTCACCAATCCCCCACACTGCCGTCTTTATAAAAAGTACGTTGCAATACTTCCTGTTGGAACGGATGTTTCTTTACCGCCGCTTCATTGATCTCTATCCCTAAACCCGGGCGGGCATTGGGTTTTACAATGCGCCCCTTTTTCTCCACCGTAAACCCTTCGCTCACTACTTCTTCCCGCCAGGGCACGTCGTTGTGCACGCTTTCACAGATAGCGTACGAGGGCGTGGCAAAACCAAATTCTATGGAAGCCGCCGTGCTCACGGGCCCCTGCGGGTTATGCGGCGCTACGGCCACGCGGTATGCTTCCGCCAGGGCGGCAATGCGCCGTACTTCGCTGAGGCCGCCGCAGTGGGTAATATCAGGTTGTATCACGCTCACCGCGCGCTTCTCCAGCATATCGCGGAAGGCATGCACGCCGGTGAGGCGTTCTCCGCTGGCAATAGGCGTTTTAACGGCGCGCTGTATAATGGCAATATCTTCTATGGTTTCCGGCCAGCAGGGCTCTTCAAAAAAGTAGAGGCCGAACGGTTCCAGGGCTTTGGCAAATTGCAGGCCCATTAACGGGCTGGGGCGGGCATGGCAGTCTACCATTATATCAATTTCTTCTCCCACCGCATCGCGCATGGCGCGCACACAGGCCTCCGCGTAACGGATGGGGCGCAGCCCTTCCAGCGGCATGGTTTCCGGTACGGCCATAGATTTGAACGCCGTAAAACCGTCTGCCACCGCCTGTTGCGCCAGCTCGCCAAAACGGTTGGCATCATCCGGCCGCGTTTGGTAAAAGTCTTCCATTTTACCGCCGCCCAGGTGGCAATACAGCCGGATGTGATCCCGCACGCGGCCGCCCCACAGCTCATGGCAGGGTACGCCGTGAATTTTGCCGAGGATGTCCCACAGCGCAATGTCAATACCGCTGATGGCCGTGCCGCGCACAATGCCGTTGCCGTGCCAGAAATGCTGGCGGTACATCATTTGCCAGAGGTGCTCTATGCGGCGCGGGTCTTCGCCAATGAGCAATTGCGAAATGTCTTCCACCGCCCCGGTAACGGCGCGGGTATGCCATTCCAGCGTGGCTTCTCCCCAGCCCCACAGGCCCGGCTGGTCTGTCACTATCTTGATAAAGATCCAGTTGCGCATGCGGGCATGGCAAACCTGGGTTTCTATGGCTGTAATTTTCATAAAGCGGCTACGATGGTTTGCGTTTTTTCCAGTGTTTCTGCAATGTCCTGTTCAGTATGTGCAAATGAAATGCTCCCTTGCTTCACAGGCAGCGGGAAATTGAATATGCCCTGCTCGATCAGTTTCAGGCGGTATAATTTATCAAATCCGAAATCATGATGTGCCAGTACGTCATGAAAGTCTACCGGCGCATGCGCCATAAAATACACACAGAACGCGGAGCCCTGGCGGGCAATATGGAAGGGTCGGCCTTTTTTCGAAAAGATGCCATGCAGCCCTTCTTCCAGTTGCCGGCCCAGCTTGTCCACATAGCCGTATACGTTGTGCTCCGCGGAGGCCAGCTTGCGCACCGTGGCTATGGCGGCCGCCGTGGTAAGCGGGTGGGCGTTGAAGGTGCCGGCTATCAGCACCCTTTTTTCTTTATCAGGATGAATAAAATAGTCCATGTACTGCTTCCTGCCCGCAATCACGCCCATGGGAAAACCATTGGCCACCGCCTTGCCAAATGTACTTAAATCCGGCACAACGCCGCAAAGCTGCTGGTAGCCGCCCAGCGCATGGCGGAAGCCGGTTTTCACCTCGTCAAAGATCAGCAGGGAACCGTTGGCGTCACACAGCCCGCGCAGGCCTTCCAGGTAACCGGGCAGGGGTTTTACGATGCCGATGTTTTGCAGGATGGGCTCCAGCAGGATGCAGGCAACGGGGTAGCGTTTCATCACGTACTGCACGGAGGCCAGGTCGTTATAGTTCACGATGTGTACCAGGGCCTGGTGTTGTGCGGGTATGCCGGCGGAAAGCCCGTCGTACGGGTACTCCCCGGGGCTCACCCGCTCGCCAACATCGCTGAGGCGGCTGATCACGTTGCAGGCCACATCGTTATGCCAGCCATTGTAGCCGCCCTGCATGACAATGATATGGTCACGCCCGGTAACGGCGCGGGCAATGCGGATGGCGTGATAGGTGGCCTCGGAACCGGTAGTGGTGATCTGCATGCTGTCCGCATTGGGCACTGCCTCGCAAAACACTTTGGCAAACTCGCCTTCCAGGTTGGTAGGCCCTGCGCTCATGAGGAGGGTATCCGCGTTCAGCGTGGCCTTTACAGCGGCGTTCACATCAGGGTCGTTATGCCCGAGGAAGGTAGCGGCAAAACCGGCCTGGTAGTCTATGTACTCATTGCCTTCCAGGTCCCACACGCGGCTGCCGCGCCCTTTTTCAAAGCATATGTTGGGGTCTGATTTCCGGTTCAGCGATACAACGCCGCCGGGGATCCACTGTTCGTTCGTCTTTAACTGCGCCGACGATTTGGGCCATACGTTCATAAAGGTGATATTTTGATTGCGGTGATACTACTGTTCCGGATAACGGCCTGCGGCGCGTGCAGCAGCAGGTTGCCGGGAAGGCCGCTGTGCCGGATGTTTACGTGGCGGATGGTCAGGCGGTCTATCTCCGTTGTGCTGTCAAACAAAAACTGCGGGTTGGGATATTGTGTTTCCACCCGGCTGATGTTTTCGAACAACACGCTGTCCATCACCGAATTTTTTACGCTGATGATGCCGTACACCCGCGGCTGGCCGGGGTCTGTAGAGCGGGAATACACGTTGGCCCCCGATATGCCGGACACCCTTACGTTCCTGAAATGCCCCACCTTGTTGAACAGGCTGTAAAACAGCACCGATGCGGCGGCGGTATTGCCGTGTACGTTCTCTATGGTAATGTTGGACACCGCGGTATGCTCAAACGTGTAAAAAGCCACGGCTTTCAGCGCGGGTATGGAATCGTAGATATTTTGCGGGTAGATGTTCCGCACCGTTACGCCGGTATAATCATACGCCGGGAAAGGCGCCATTTTTCCCTGGAAACAGGCGCCGCCAGAAGCAAAGGCCACCAGGTCATCGTTCGTGAAACCGGAAATATTTTCGATCAGCACGTGGTTGCCGCCGCCGGTCACCCCGTCCCCGTTCTGGTTCAATGCGCTGGTATGCCGCGCATCGCGGAAAGGGTTTTGCTGGAAGTGGATATCATGAATATGCACCGTATCGCATTCCATATAGGCAATGCCCCAGCTGCGGGTACTGTCTATTTGCAGGGAGGCCACCTCCAGCCGCTGTACCTTGTAGAAGAACATGCCGAAGCAGAACGCCGAATTGTCCACCCGGTTGCGGATGGTGCGGGTCTGTGACCAGCCGTTGCCGTTCCACTTGCCGCCGGTAACCGTGATGTTGCGGTTGCCGTTCACGAGGTCTTCATTTTGCAGCAGGTACTGGTTGCAGCCTTTCTCCAGTTCTATATACGCTTCCTGGCTGGCCCTCAGCGTAAAATCAGACGGCAGGCGTACCGGTTTCGAGACCAGGTAATGGCCGGCCGGGAGGTATATTTCGCGGCTGCCGTTCTTTTTGGCCAGCTGAATGGCGGTGTGGATAGCCGCATCGGCCGTGGCGCCGTTGAGGCGTACGGTTACAGGCCCCGGCTGGGCAATGGCGCCCGCGGTACCCAGCAACAGGCAGCACAGCCACATGGCGGCCAACAGTTCCTTAACGGGTGAGCTGCTATTTCCGGCAGCCGGCACAAGCGCATTTTCCATATGATGCAAGAGAATGTTGCCAAATTGTGGCAGCGTAAAGCCGGGCTGCCCCGCTATCAAAGCGTTCTGGCCGGCAATTCATGATTATGTTTACAAATATAGTAGTATTTTGTAAACAAAATAATAATTCTGGAAGATTTTACGGGCAAATCCTCTCGGGACGGCGCAAACCCTTGCCTGCAGGGGGCCCTCTACCGGAAAACAGGCGGGGATGGTGATGAGTACTAGGGTTGACGTTTCGGGGTTGGAGGAAAAGCGAGGTGTAACAGGAGGATCAGCGAACGGTCAGCGAACGGTACGTGGACTTGATGCGGACATGATACGGACGGGGTGTGGGGATGAAGTGGGGATGATGCGGGGCGGGGATTTGGTTGACATTTGGTTGGGCGGAGCGTAATGGATTGAAAATCAATTAAAATAACCATCACACTGCCGCCCCTTTCCTACTCCACCTGCAACGCCGTGGCTTCGCCCCGCGCCAGGTGTTTGATCAGCGTAGCCTCCGCCAGGGCAAGGTCTTTCTCCTTCAGCGCCCGCACGATCTGCCGGTGTTCCGTATCCGTTTGCCCGTAATCGTCCATCTGCATCTTGCCCAGCTTCATATGGAACAGGGGAATATTGCTCACCTGGTACAGCTCTACCAGCTTGCTGTTGCCGGAACTGGCTACCAGGGTCTCATGGAATTTGATGTCCGCTTCGCAGGCCCCGCCAATGTAGCCCTTCTCCACCATTTCCGTAAAATCCTCACAGATCTCTTCCAGGGCGGTGATAAAACCCTGGTCTTTTTGCCGGGCAGCCATGCGCAGCGCCCCCAGCTCCAGCATCTCCCGGAGCTGGCGTATCTCCCGGATGTCATCGGCCGTCATGGACTTTACAAAGTAGCCCCCCTTTTCGCCAAATACCACCAGGTTCTCACCCAGCAGCCGGTTCAACGCTTCCCGTACCGCCATGCGGCTTACTTCGGCCTTCTTTGCCCATACGTCTTCCTTCAGGCGCATGCCGGGCACTACCTGGCTGGATAGGATCTTGCGGCGAAGTTCAACATATACTTTATTGGCCAGTGAATCTGTTTTCATATCAGTTTGTAAACGAAATATTTAATCAAAAGTAAACATTTTTACCCAAGCACAAAATCCGTTACCTTCAAATCAAGAACCGTGAAACCCATGAACAAAATATCTGCCGGCTGGCTGCAATCCATTGAAGCATTGAAAGATGTACCTGTTGACCAGCTGCAATGGCTGGCAGACAACAGCGTACAGGAAACCATTCCCGCCGGGGAGTACCTCTTCAGGGTCAATGATCCCATCACCAGCACCATATTCATTATTTCCGGCAGGGTAAGGGCCTTCATCCTGCAAAACCACGAAGCCCGCGAAATAGCGGTATTCGAGCCGAAAAACATTACCGGTTACCTGCCCTATTCAAGGGGAAACCTGGCCATTGCCACCGGGCAGGCGCTGGAAGATACGGAAGTACTCCGATTTCCACGGGAAAAATCCGGCGAGCTGATCCGGCATCATTTTGAACTGACCCAGGCACTGGTACACCAGATGACCAACCGGGTGCGGGAATTTACCTCCAACCAGCTGCAGAACGAAAAAATGGTGGCCCTCGGCAAACTGTCTGCCGGCCTGGCCCATGAGCTGAACAACCCCGCCGCCGCCGTAGTGCGCGGCGCTACTTCCCTGCGGGAACACCTCCACCTCATACCGGAATATTTCAAAAAGATCAGCACCATACAAATGCCCGCTGAAAAAGTAGACCAGGTAACCGGCATGATGTTCGACCTGCTCCGCCGCCCGCGCAAGGCGCCCCTCAGCCTGATGCAGCGCACGGAAAGGGAAGATGAGCTGACAGACCTGCTGGAACAGTACCAGGTAGAGAACGCCGCGGAAATAGCGGAAAACCTGACAGACTTCGGCGGTACGGCGGAAGACCTGGAAGCCTTTCGCCGGCACATTCCCGAAGCGCACTTCTCCCCTGTGATCAACTGGATCAACAACAACCTGGTAACGGAAAAAATGGTGGCGGACATAGATGAGGCCTCCCGCAGAATTGCCACGCTGATCAGCTCCGTCAAAGTATTCACGCACATGGACCAGGGGCACGATCAGCAAACGGCCGATATTCATGAAGGCATCATCAACACCCTCACCATGCTGCAGCACAAGGTCAGAAAGAACAATATCAGCGTACAACAGCATTTCAACACCGGCCTGCCGCCCATTAAAGCCTTCATAGGCGAACTGAACCAGGTATGGACCAACATCATAGACAACGCGCTGGATGCCATGGCCGCCAACGGCCAGGGCGTTCTTGACATCACCACGGAAAAGGACGGCGATTGTATAAAAGTGTCCATCATAGACAATGGGCCGGGCATACCGGCAGACATACAGCCCCGGATCTTTGACCCGTTCTTTACCACCAAGGAAATCGGGAAAGGCACCGGGCTTGGCCTGGACATCGTATCACAAATAGTACGGCAACACAAAGGCGCGGTGAAAGTACAGTCCGTGCCCGGCCGCACACAATTCAGTGTATCCCTTCCCGTTAATGCTTAAAACCCTCCGGACAATGGAACTACCGATCATATTTTGCATAGATGATGACGAGCAGGTACTGCGCGCTATTACGCGCGACCTGAAGAACAAATACCGCGGCGAGTACAGGGTGCTGGCCACCAGCTCCGTTACCGAAGCGCTGGACAGCCTGCGCGAGCTGAAGAACAAAGGCGAGACCATGGCCATGTTCGTATCAGACCAGCGCATGCCGCAGCTGGACGGCGTGGGTTTCCTGGAAAAGGCCCGGCAGTTTTACCCCGATGCCAAACGTGTGCTGCTTACTGCCTATTCAGACACAGACGCCGCCATCAAGGCCATCAACAAGGTACAGCTGGACTATTACCTCGTAAAACCCTGGGACCCGCCGGAAGAAAAACTCTACCCGGTTATTGATGAGCTGCTGGACGACTGGCGCCATGAGTACCGGCCGGAGTTCAGGGGCATCAAGGTAACCGGTTACCAGTTCTCCCAGCAGTCTCACGCCATCAAGGATTTTCTGGCGGGCAACCTCATTCCCTATCACTGGCTGGACGTTCAAACATCCACGGAAGCGCAGCACCTGCTGCAACTGAACAATATCGGCACGCAAGACCTGCCGGTGGTATTTTTTGAAGACGGCAGCTATCTTGTTCAGCCATCCATTGCGGACATTGCGCGCAAAGCCGGGCTTACCCCGCAGATCAAGCATGATGTGTATGATGTGGTGATCATAGGCGCGGGGCCCGCCGGTCTTGCCGCGGGCGTATACGGCGCGTCTGAAGGCCTGAAAACCTTGCTGGTAGAAAGGCGCGCCCCCGGCGGGCAGGCCGGCACCAGCTCCCGCATCGAGAATTACCTGGGGTTCCCCAGCGGCCTCACCGGCGCCGAGCTGACGCGCCGCGCCATTACACAGGCCACCCGCCTGGGCACGGAGTTCCTGGCGCCACAGTCTGTAAAAGACATCCGGCAGAAAGACGGTTATAACAAGATCATCCTGGAAGATGGTACGGAGATCAACACGCGCAGCGTGATCATTACCACCGGCGTAGACTACCGCACGCTTGACAAAAAAGGCATTGCGGACTTTACCGGCGCGGGCATCTACTACGGCGCCGCCATGACGGAAGCCACCGCCTGCCGTGACAAGCAGGTGTTTGTGGTAGGCGGCGGCAACTCAGCCGGCCAGGCGGCCATGTACCTCTCCAAGTTTGCACGCAACGTGTACATCCTCATCCGCCGCGAAGACCTGACCAGTACCATGTCCGCCTACCTCATAGACCAGATCAGAAGCGCCGCCAATATTACCGTGCGCCCCTTTACCGAAGTGGAAGAGGCCCGCGGTACGGAGCGCCTGCAGCAACTGGTGGTCCATGACCTCTCCACCGGGGAAAAAACCACGGAAGATGCCGATGCGCTGTACATTTTTATTGGCGCCAAACCCTTTACGGACTGGATTGCCCTGAATATTATCAAAGACGAAAAGGGGTTTATTGAAACCGGCGGCGAGCTGAAGAACTACCCCGATTTTGGCAAGGTATGGAAACAGCCGCGAGACCCTTACCTGCTTGAAACCAGCTGCCCGGGCGTGTTTGCCGCCGGAGACGTGCGCGCCCACGCCATGAACCGCGTGGCCGCGGCCGTGGGAGAAGGCTCCATGGCCATCAGTTTTGTGCATAAATACCTGGCGGAGGTGAAGTAAGGCGGCGGCGGCGCTAGTCATTGTCGCCCAGGCTGTAGGGATTGTTCTCTTCGTCTTCCGGCAAGGGTAAATACCATGCCACGCGCAACAGCCCCGGGCGCGGGCAGCCTTCTCCCGCCCGTCAGCGATCAGCTCTCTTCTTCTTCCTCCACATTTTTCAACTGGTATTTGATAGCATGGTGAAGCGGCTGGATGGGCTTGTTATTGGCATTGGCCCATACATTGGCGAAAGACGCGCCGTAATAAAATATCAGGGACACATAGAACACAAAAAGCAGCAGCAGCACCGTGGCCGCGGAAGCGCCGTAGATGCTGTTGATGTTGCTGTAAGACAGCATCCACCGCAACACCAGCTTGCCGATGTTGAACAATATGCTGGTCACAAAAGCGCTCGTGAAAATGATCTTCCAGCGCGGGCGCCCGTCTGGCAAAAGATAGAAGACCAGCGCAAACCACAGGGTAACCGTGAGTATGGAAATGATGTAACGCAGCCCGCTGTCATAATACGTAAACACCGCAGGGATATACCGGTCTATATACTGGCCCAGGAAGGCCTGTACGGAATCCGCCAGTATGCCCGCCATAAACAGCACCGCCGTCAGCAATATGACCAGCACGCCGCGCAGGCGCGAGCGCATGATCTGCCCGAAAGTTTGCCGTTTGCTGATGCGGATGCTCCAGAGCTGGTTCATAGAGCTTTTGATCACCTTGAACAAAGTAGTGGCTACAAACAGGAGGAATATAAACCCCCCGATGGCTACCAGCCAGTTTTCCGCAATGCCGCGGAAAGCACGCAGGGTCTTGATCACTTCCGCCGTGGCTTCGGGGCCAATGATCTCACCCAGTTGGGCAAAGAGCTGGCGGCTGATGTTGCGCGGCTCAAAAATGAGGCGCAGCGTCTGGATAATGATCACCAATATGGCCGGCAGCGCAAAAGTGGTGAAAAAGGCCGTGGCGCCCGCCATGCGCAGGGGATCGTTCGCATTCAGCTCTTTGAACGCGTCTTTGAAAGACAGCAAAAAAACCTGCCAGCGCTTTACATGCTCCCTTTTGCCTGTTGTCATGAATGATCAGTTAATCTGTATTGCCAATGCCGCAGCGAAAGTAAGGCAAAAAACCGGCCATGTGCCCCCTGTTGGCCATATTTCCGGCAGGCATTGCCGGCGATTTGTACAGGAATACCCTTAATAATTGCAACTAAGTTGCATAATTTATCTGTAGATTTGCCGTATGCAGAAAACAATTGAAATAGAAGTAGCCGTTATAGGCGGCGCTACAGCAGGACTGGCCGCGGCGCTCACCCTGGGCCGCTGCATGAGGAACGCCATTGTATTTGATACCGGCAGCCCGCGTAACAAACCGGCCGCCCACGCGCATAATTTTTTTACGAGAGACGGTACGCCGCCTTCCGAGCTGCTGCGCATAGCACGGGAGCAACTGGTGCTGTACCCCAGCGTACAGGTGGAGCAGGCGGCCATTTTGAGCGCCGCCGCGGAAAACGGCCGCTTTATACTGCAGGCTGACAATGGGCACACCTACCGCGCGCAACGGGTGGTGATAGCCACCGGCGTGAAAGATGATTTGCCCGCTATTCCCGGCGTGGCGGAACTTTGGGGCAGCAAATTGTTCCATTGCCCGTATTGCCATGGCTGGGAAGTGAAAGACCTGCCCGTAGCGCTTTTTGGCAGTGGAGAAATGGCCTATGAATTTACCCGCCTGCTTTATCAGCTCAACAAAGACCTGGTGATCTGCACCAACGGGCCGGCCGCCTTCACCAAAGAACAATTGCAAAGCCTGGCCCGGCGTCATATCAAAGTATTGGAGGAAAAGGTAGCAAAAGTAGAAGACGCGCCCGGGGGCATACAGATCACCTTCAGTGATGGAACGGTGTTGCACAAAAGTGCGGCATACGTTAAAACGAGCCTTGTTTACCATACGGAGCTGGCTGTACAACTGGGGTGCGAGTTAACGGAGCAGGGCAGCATCAAAGTGAACGGGTTATACGAGACCTCCGTTGCCGGTGTGCTGGCGGCGGGAGATGTATCCGGCAGCACGCCGCACCAGGTGTCTGCCGCAGCCGCCAGCGGGCATATGGCCGGGGCCATGTGTAACAACGGGCTGGCAAAAGAGGCCTTTGAGGAACAGTGAGCCGGCCGGGCAGGATGGGTAGGGGCCAGAAGAGCATGCGCGGCATATTCCGCTACTTACGCCCCGGACATGACCTGCAAAGGTGTGAACCCGGAGGATATACTGTTACACCCGGCGCACCCGGGATAACCCGCATGGATGCGAACCGGGGAACATGCGCGGCGGATGCCGCTACTCCCGTGCCAGCGCCACAATATCTTTCACCTCCAGCACCCGCTTGGCATACCCGGCGGTTGACACCCGTATCATGGCCTGCCCCACTTCCGCCAGCGTACTGGCAAAGCCGGGGAACAACGCGCGGAGCGCGGGGTACATCCACCCAATGACCCAGTAGAGGGATTTGACGTTTTGCTGCCCTGCCACCGGTTTCATGAAACCGGGGCGGAAAGCGTACACCTGGCGGAAAGGCAGCTTCATCAGATCGTTCTCGGTTTTTCCTTTTATCCTGGCCCACATTACCCTGCCTTTTTCCGAACCGTCTGTACCAGAGCCGGAAACATAACAGAACACCATGTCCGGGTTCAGCTCCGCCAGCGTGCCGGCAAAAGAAAGCGTAAGCGTATAGGTAACGTGGCGGTACGCCTCCTCGTTCATGCCAACAGACGATACGCCGAGGCAAAAGAAACAGGCATTGTAGCCTTTCAGTTGCTCACGAAGGGGGCTGATATCAAAAAAATCCGCGTGAATGATCTCTTTCAGCTTTGGGTGGCTGATACCGGCGGGCTTCCGGTTTATAATGAGCACGCTGGCCACCTCAGCGCTGTTCAGGCACTCCAGCAGCACGCCTTCTCCCACCATGCCGGTGGCCCCGGTAATGATTACATGCAAGGGAACGCTCATAGGGAAACATTTTCATAAATGTAAGCATTCCCCGCCTGCCGGTAAAATGAACAGGCCGGCAGGTTTATTGGTGCGGAGACAATGCAATGCCCATTTCAAGCCCGCGCAGCTCCGCCAGTCCCCGCAGCCGCCCAATGGCGCTGTAGCCGGGGTAGGTGGTCTTTTGCAGGTCGTCCAGCATCTGGTGGCCATGATCTGGCCGCATGGGAACAGATACTTTCCTTCTTTCCATCAGTTTCACCAGTTCCTTCACCACGGCAAACATGTTCACATCCCCATCCAGGTGGTCTGCTTCATAAAAGTTGCCGGCCGCGTCCTGCCTGGTGTTGCGCAGGTGTACAAAGTGAATGTTATCCCCGTAACGCTGTACAATGCCCGGCAGGTCGTTACCGCGGTCTACACTAAGAGAGCCGGTGCAGAAGCAAAGCCCGTTGGCCGGTGAGGGAGCGGCCTGCAGTATTTCCAGCAGGTCTTGTTCCGTGCTTACAATGCGGGGCAGGCCCAGCAAGGGGTACGGAGGATCGTCAGGATGAATGGCCAGTTGCAGGCCCAGCTCTTCCGCCACCGGCACCACCTGCCGCAGGAAATAAAAGAGATGCTGTTTCAGCCTGGCGGCATCTATATCTGCATATTGCCGCAGGGCAGCCAGTATCACTTCTTTCGTGAACCGCTCGTTGCTGCCCGGCAGGCCCAGCAGCGCATTGTGGTACAGCGTGGTCCGCTGCTCTTCCGTCATGGACTGCAGGCGGGCATCTGCGGCGGCTATTTCCGCTGCCGTATAGTCTTTCTCCGCGCCGGGCCTTTGCAAGAGATAAAGATCAAAAGCCACAAAGGCCGCCCGTTCAAAATAAAGCGCCTTGCTGCCGTCAGGCATGGTGTAGGAAATGTCTGTACGCATCCAGTCAAGCACCGGCATAAAATTGTAGGTAATGACCCGTACGCCGCACTGCGCCAGGTTGCGCAGGCTTTGCCGGTAATTCTCTATGTACTTTTCAAAACCCGGCCTTTGCTGCTTGATGTCTTCATGTACCGGCAGGCTCTCCACCACGGCCCATTGCATTCCTGCTTCCGTGATGGTGGCAATGCGTTGCCGGATCTCCTCCACGCTCCACACCTCCCCTACGGGAATATGATGCAGGGCGGTTACCACCCCGCTGCAACCGGCTTGCCGGATATGTTCCAGGCTGACGGGATCATTGGGCCCGAACCAGCGCATTGTTTGCTGCATTAGATACATGCTGCTAAGATGTAAAAAAATTTGATAGTTGTATGAGCCGGCGGGGATTACAACGATGTAAATTGAAGCGCCTGTTTTCAGAAAGGTCCCTCGCGCAGCCGGTGCAGTTTTTCTTCGTTGGTAAGGGTGATGTACCTGCCGGAAACGGCCACCAGGTTTTCTTCTATCATGGCAGTGAGCATGCGGAAGGTGGTTTCATACGTAGCGCCGATGTAGGAGGCAAGGTCTTGCCGGCTGAGCGGGAAAGCAATGAAGCCATCTTTATCGTACCCGAATTTTTCTTTCAGGGTAATAAGCGCATTGGCCAGCCGCCCTTTTACCGGCATATGCGCCAGGTTGCGCATCCGCTTTTCAGACTCCTGCAATTCCCATGCATAGAACAGCATCAGCTCGTACAACAGCTCGTGGTTCACTTTGAGGGAAGCGTTAAAAAAGTCCAGCTCAAAATAGCAGACCGTAGCCGGCTCCAGGGCGGTGGCGGTTACGGGGTATACCATGTCCGCCCCTATGCCGCGGTGCCCTACAATGTCTCCCTCCCTGGCAAAACGTACGATCAGTTCCTTGCCTTCGTCCCAGTGTTTATGCACTTTTACTTTTCCCCTGTACAGGAAATAGATGCCCGTTACCGGGTCTCCTTCGCGGAACAGCACGTCCCCCTTTTTACAGTCAAAGTGTTTTTTCTGCGCCTGCACGGCAGGCAGCCATTCTTTCAGGCACAGCCTGCATACCAGGCACGTTTGCCGGTCACATCCCTGCTTGTTTTTCTTCATATGCTACGGCGGTATGAACAATATTTTCCATGGCGTCCCGGAGGCTCACCACTTCTCCTGCAATAATAATGGCCGGGTTGCCCATGCCCGCCGCCTGCGCCCGGGCGGCAATATCCGCCACAGTGCCTGTCAGCATTTTTTCCTGCGGGGTGGTGCCGTGCTGGATAATGGCCACCGGCATGGCTGACCGGCCGTTGTTGCGGAAAATGTCCATAATGGCTTCCAGCCGGCTCATGGCCATGAGTATCACCACGGTGGCGGTAGACCGGGCGGCCAGGTATACATCTCCGGATATATCCCCGCTATGGGTGGTGCCGGTGGTCACCCAGAAGCTCTCCGTGGTGCCGCGGGCCGTAAGCGGGATCATGCTGGAGGCGGCCACGGCCAGCGCGCTGGATATGCCCGGCACCACGCTCACGGGAATACCCGCTTCCCTGGCGGCGGTGATCTCTTCCACGGCCCGGCCGAAGACAAAGGGATCTCCTCCCTTCAGGCGTACCACATGGCCGTACTGCCGCGCGCAGCTCACCATTAACTGGTTGATTTCCTGCTGGGAAAGGGCATGGCAGCCATAGCGCTTGCCTACAAACTGCACAAAGGCCGTTTCAGGCACGTATTCCAGCAACGCCGGGTTTACCAGGGCGTCATACAGCACCGCGTCTGCCCGCTGCAGGGTACGGATGGCTTTTAAAGTGATCATTTCCGGGTCTCCTGGCCCTGCGCCTACTAAAGATAAATGCGGTTCTGGCATACTAGGAATACATTATTAAATAAATTATATAACTATTTTAAGCATCAACAAGCATAAAATTAAAACATTTTGGCTTATTTTTATGACATAAATCATACACCTAATACGATTTTCAGTTTGTTTTCGCTTAGAATGATAATATATAAATTATCATAATTTAATTAAAACAGTCGTCAGATGAAAATCGTAGTTATCGGGAATGGCATGGTGGGCCATAAATTTTGCGAGAAAATAGTCGATAAATCCGGAAGTTCCGCTATCCAGCTGGTGGTTTTTGGCGAAGAACCGGTACAGGCGTATGACAGGGTACACCTCAGCGCGTATTTTTCGGGGAAAACAGGAGAAGAACTGAGCCTGGCCCCGCTTGACTGGTACCGCGGGCAAAACATCACCCTCCACCTGGGAGACCCCGTGCAACATATTGACCGTGAACAGAAAACGGTGCATTCCCACCGCGGCCTCACTGAATCTTACGACTACCTCATTTTTGCCACCGGCTCCGCCGCCTTTGTGCCCCCCATCCCCGGCACAGACAAAAAAGGCGTATTCCTCTACCGCACCCTGGAAGACCTGGCCCTGATGACGGCCTATGCCCCCCAGGCCACCTGCGGCGCCGTAATAGGCGGCGGGCTCCTGGGCCTGGAAGCCGCCAAGGCGCTCATGGACCTGGGCATACCGGAAACCCACGTGATCGAATTTGCCCCCCGCCTCATGCCGCGGCAAATAGATGACAAAGGCTCAGACATCTTGCAAACCCGCCTCCAGCGCATGGGCCTGCAGGTACATACGTCCAAAAGCACACAATCCATCCTCGGCGCCAACGCCATTACCGGCCTCAGCTTTGCGGACGGCAGCACCCTCCCGGCAGACATGCTGGTGATCTCCGCCGGCATTGCGCCCCGTGACGAGCTGGCCAAACAATGCGGCCTGCAAACCGGCCCGCGCGGCGGCATTGTGGTGAACGGCCAGCTGCAGACCTCGGACCCGCACATTTTTGCCATCGGTGAATGCGCCTTATATAATGGTATGATCTATGGCCTGGTAGCCCCCGGCTATGAAATGGCCGAAGTGGTGGCCTCCCGGCTAACGGCGGCGGCCGAGCCGGCCAAAGCCTTCACCGGTTTTGACATGAGCACCAAGCTGAAGCTGATAGGGGTAGATGTGGCCAGCTTCGGCAATCCCTTCACCACCCCTGACGAAGGGGACAGCATTGTGCTGGAAGACGCCACCAAAGGCATCTACAAGCGCATCAACGTGTCTAAGGACGGGCAACTGCTGCTGGGCGGCATCCTGATCGGGGACGCATCGGCCTATAACCTGCTGCTGCAAACCTGCAAAAACAAACTGGCCCTCCCGGCGGAACCGGCAGACCTCCTGCTGGGCGGCCGCAGCGCACAGCCCGCCAACATGGAGCTGCCAGACGACGCGGTGATCTGCTCCTGCGAGAACATCAGCAAAGCCGCCATCTGCAAAGCGGTAGAAGGCGGCCATGAAACCTTTGACGCGGTAAAAAAATGCACCAAAGCGGCCACCTGCTGCGGCGGCTGCGCGCCCATGGTGAAAGACATCATCACCGCCACCATGAAAGCGCAGGGAAAATACATCCGCAACGTGGTATGCGAACACTTTAACTACTCCCGGCAGGAACTGCTGGACCTGGTGAAGGTAAAAAGCCTCCGCTCCTTTGACGAAGTGCTGGACCACTACGGCCACGGAGACGGCTGCGAGATCTGCAAGCCGGTGGTCAGCTCCATACTGGCCAGCCTCTGGAATGACATGATACTGGCCAAAGGCAATGATACCGCGCAAGACTCCAACGACCGTTACCTGGCCAACATCCAAAAAGGCGGCACTTACTCCATAGTGCCCCGCATCCCCGGCGGGGAGATCACGCCGGAAAAGCTGATCGTGATAGGCCAGATCGCCGCGCAATACCACCTCTACACCAAGATCACCGGCGGCCAGCGCATTGACCTCTTTGGCGCGCACCTCAGCGACCTGCCGGACATATGGGAGGCGCTTATCAATGCCGGCTTTGAAAGCGGCCACGCCTACGGCAAGGCCCTGCGTACGGTGAAAAGCTGCGTGGGCTCTACCTGGTGCCGCTTTGGCCTGCATGACAGCGTGAGCTTTGCCATACAGATAGAAGAACGTTACCGCGGGCTGCGCGCACCGCATAAAATAAAGTCTGCCGTATCCGGCTGCATCCGCGAGTGCGCGGAGGCCCAGTCCAAAGACTTCGGCATCATAGCCACCGAAAAAGGATGGAACCTGTACGTAGGCGGCAACGGCGGCTCCAAACCGCAGCACGCCAAACTGCTGGCGGCAGACCTGGACAGTGCAACCTGCATCCGCTACATAGACCGTTTCCTCATGTTCTACATCAAAACCGCAGACCCGCTCACCCGCACCGCCACCTGGCTCAACAAGCTGGAAGGCGGCATGGACTACCTGCGCAACGTAGTGGTGAATGACAGCCTGGGCATTGCCGCGGAACTGGAAAAAGAAATGCAGCAGCTGGTAGACGCCTATAAATGTGAATGGCGCGAAGTAGTGGAGAACCCCGAGCTGCGCAAACGCTTCTCCCACTTTGTGAACGCGCCGGAAGAAAAAGACCCTACCGTAAAATTCGAGACCATGCGCGCCCAGAAAAGGGCCGCAGAATGGAAATAAATATTGCTTACCAAACCTTTGTTAATTATGTCAGCCATTACCACAACAGACATCACCTGGTTCTTTGCCTGCAAAACAACAGACGTTCCGCCCAACGGAGGCGTTTGCGTGAAGTATAAAGACGAACAGATAGCCCTGTTCCACTTCACCCGTACCAACCGCTGGTACGCCACACAGAACCTTTGTCCGCACCGCCGCCAGATGGCGCTGAGCCGCGGGCTCACCGGTACGCAGCAGGGAGAGCCGAAAGTGGCCTGTCCCTTTCATAAAAAGACCTTTTCGCTGGCAGACGGGCGTTGCCTGAATGATGAGCATGAATGTTCGCTGACCACTTACCCGGTAAGGCTGGAAGATGACCGTGTGTACATTGGCGTTAGTAATGCATATTAAAACGAAACCCGGCAGTTGGCAGACTAACCGGGCTTCTGGATTTTAATATGATTGGCTCATTTAAAATTTACCAAATTTACATGAAAAAATGGTTCCTTTCCGGGGCATCTTCCATTTTCTTCAGCGCCCTTTGCTGGCAGAACGTTAAAGCCCAGTTCTCCCTCTCCGCGCAGCTCCGCACCCGTACAGAACTGCGCGATGGCCAGGGCGGCCCGCTCCCCGCCGGCGCAAAACCCGCCGTATTCACCTCCCAGCGCAGCCGCCTTTCCGCCGCCTACGCCATACCCAGCCTGAAGCTGGGCCTTGCCCTACAGGACGTGCGGGTATGGGGGCAGGATGCGTCTACCATTCACCGCACCACCACCGCGGACAACAACGGCTTTATGCTGCATGAGGCCTGGGCCGAAGTGAACCTGGCAGACAGCCTGCAATTGAAAATAGGCCGGCAGGAGCTGGTGTATGATGACAGCCGGTTGCTGGGCAACCTGGACTGGCTGCAGCAGGGCCGCCGGCACGATGCGGCGCTATTGAAGTTCAGGCACAGCGGCTGGGTGATGCACCTGGGCGGCGCTTTCAACCAGAATAAGGAAAATGCCGCCGGCACCGTGTACAACCCAACGCCGCCCGGCAACTACCCCGCCAACACCAACGGCGGGCAGCAGTACAAGAGCATGGAGTTTTTGTACGTACAGAAGATGGGCCTTTCTTTCCTCTTCCTCGCAGACCAATTCTCAAGATACACCACAGACAGCACAGGCGCCAAACAATGGCAACCCTCCGCTCACAACCGCATGACCACCGGCCTTTTCTACACCTGGAAAAAAAGACTGACGCTGGCCGCGTATTACCAGTTTGGTCATACGCCGCTGGGAGAAAGCCTCGGCGCCGCCCTGCTGTCTGCCGCCTACCGCCATCCCTTCCATGACCGTTTCAGCGCCGAAGCCGGTATTGACTATACCACCGGCGGCAACGCCGGCAATGCCTTTGACCCGCTGTACGGCACGCCGCACAAGTTCTGGGGCGCTATGGACTATTTCTATGTAGCCAGCGGTTTCGGGAACAAAGGTTTGCAGGACTACTACCTCCGTGGCCAATATAAGCCCTCCTCCAAATGGATGATAGGCGTGGACGTACACCAGTTTTTCAGTGCCGCCTCCTACAACTTCGGCATGGAAGCAGACGTTTCCGCCACCTGCCAGTTGTCAAAGTTTGTGGCGGTGGAAGGCGGTTACAGCCACTTCCGCAGCACCAGCCACCTGGCCGCCGCTAAAAACGTGGCGGATGCCCAAAACAGCCACCATTGGGCGTGGCTCTCCCTCAACATCAAACCGGAACTTTTCTCCAGATAAAAACATTGCAACATGACCTTTCAAAATAAACCGCTTGAAAAAATTGCCCTCTTCAGCCTGAAAACCGTGCAGATGCGCACGTTCCACATCACCTGGCTGATGTTCTTTGTGTGTTTCTTCGGCTGGTTCGGCCTGGCCCCGCTGATGCCTACCATCCGTGAAGACCTGGGGCTGACCAAATCACAAGTAGGCAATATCATCATCGTGTCCGTATCCGGTACCATCATTGCCCGCCTTATCATAGGCCGCCTCTGCGATACCTGGGGCCCGCGCAAAACCGCCGTGCGCCTGCTGCTGTTTGGCTCCATTCCCGTGTTCCTGGTAGGGCTGGCAAATGATTATGCCACTTTTCTGCTGTTCCGTTTAGCCATCAGCGTAATAGGCGCATCTTTTGTGATCACCCAGTTCCATACTTCCATCATGTTCGCGCCCCGCATCAAAGGCACTGCCAACGCGGTGGCCGGCGGCTGGGGCAACCTGGGCGGCGGCGTAACCAACATGGTAATGCCCCTGATATTTGCCGCTATTGTAGGTTTCGGCTATACCGGCCACGAAGCCTGGCGGCTGGCCATGATATTACCTGGCTGCATGATGCTGGGCGTGGCCTTTCTCTATGCACGGTATACCAAAGACACGCCAGACGGCAACTACAGCGAAGTAAACCGCAACGCCGTAAAAACAAAAACAGACTGGACGGTACTGGCGGACTGGCGCATCTGGGCGCTCACATTGGCCTACGCCATGTGCTTTGGCATGGAGATCACTTTTGACAACGTAGCCTCTCTTCATTTTGTGGACACCTTCGGGCTTTCGCAGGCCAGCGCCGGCTTCTGGGCCGGTATTTTCGGGCTGATGAACATTTTTGCCCGTGCATTGGGCGGCTTTGTGTCAGACAAAGTGGGCGAAAAACAGGGCATGAAGGGAAAGGGCACCCTGCTGGCTTTTGTGCTGCTGGCGGAAGGCGGCGGGCTGCTGCTCTTTGCGCAAGCCGCATCGCTCACCCTGGCCATCATTGCCATGCTGGGTTTTGCGCTGTTCCTCAAAATGGCCAACGGCGCCACGTACGGCATAGTGCCGTTCGTCAATGAAAAGAACGTAGGCCTCGTTAGCGGCATTGTAGGCGCGGGCGGCAACCTGGGCGGCATGCTGTTCGGTTTCCTGTTCAAGTCGGAAAACATCAGCTACGAGCAGGCCTTCACGTACATTGGCTACGCGGTGATCGGCACCGGTATACTGGTATTGCTCACCCGTTTTGGCAAACAACCCGGCAGGGCGCCGGCAGCACAGCCGCAACCGGTGTTTGTGACGGAAAAGAAATAGCAAACAACCCGCATCCCTGCCGGAACAACAGAAAACCGCCAGGGTACGGGTGCATAACAACCGTTTCGCTGACAGAAAAAATAAATAACACATCATGCCGGACTCATTTAAAACAACCTGTTGCTACTGCGGTGTTGGCTGCGGCATCATTGTGCGGAAAGACAGGTTGGGAAAGCTGACGGTAGAAGGAGATAAAGACCACCCGGTGAACAAGGGCATGCTGTGCTCCAAAGGCATGAACCTGCATTACACCGTAATGGACACGTCAGACAGGCTGCTGTACCCGGAGATGCGTTACAGCCGCGCCATGCCGCGCCAACGCGTTTCGTGGGAGCAGGCGCTGGAAAGAACGGCCGCCGTGTTCACCCAGATCATCCGCCGCCACGGGCCGGACGCCGTGGCCTTCTATGCCTCCGGCCAGTGCCTCACGGAAGAATATTACGTGGTCAACAAACTGATAAAGGGTTTTATTGGCAGCAACAATATAGACACCAACTCCCGCCTCTGCATGAGCAGCGCCGTGGCCGCCTATAAAATGGCATTGGGGGAAGATGCGGTGCCCGGCAGTTATGAAGACATTGAACAGGCAGACTGCATCTGGGTAGCCGGCGCCAACCCCGCCTGGTGCCATCCTATTTTATGGCGGAGAATAGAAGCCGCGCGCACGGCCAATCCCCGCATGAAGATCATTATGAGCGACCCGCGCATTACACAGAGCTGCGCCATAGCGGACGTACACCTGCAACTGAACCCGGGCACGGACATTGTACTGCACCACGCCGTTGGCCGCATACTGATAGAAAAAGAAAGAACGGACAACGCTTTTATTACACAACATACCGAGGGCTTCAACGCCTACCGCGAAGCGGTGATGCAGCGCAGCATTGAAGAGGCCGCGGCCATTTGCGGCATTGCGGAAGAAGACCTGTACCGCGCGGCAGGCTGCATTGCGGACGCCAAAGGTTTTATGACCATGTGGACCATGGGGCTGAACCAGAGCGTGGTGGGCGTACACAAAAACCTCAGCCTCATCAACCTCCACCTCATCACCGGCCACATCGGCAAACCCGGCAGCGGGCCTTTTTCCCTCACCGGGCAGCCCAATGCCATGGGCGGCCGCGAAGTGGGCGGGCTGGCCAATCTGCTGCCGGCCCACCGTGTGCTGGACAATCCGCAACACCGTAAAGAAGTAGAGGCGTTCTGGGGCGGCGCCACACTGTCCCCCAAACCCGGCCTCACCGCCACGCAAATGTTTGAGGCCCTGCACAGCGGTCAGCTCAAAGCCATCTGGATCATGTGTTCCAACCCGCTGGTGAGCCTGCCGGACGCGCGCTTTATGGAAGCGGCACTGCAAAAGGCCGCCTTTGTGGTGGTGCAGGAAATATCCGGCAAGCCGGAAACGCTCCGCTTTGCAGACGTGGTATTACCCGCCGCCGCATGGGCGGAAAAAGAAGGCACCATGACCAACGCGGAGCGCCGCATCAGCTACCTTGCCCGCATCACGGACGCCCCGGGAGAAGCGTTGCCAGACGCGGAGATCATCTGCCGCTTTGCCCAAAAAATGGGATACCATGGTTTTGACTACGGGCATGTTTCAGAGATATACGCCGAGCACAGCAGGCTAACGGCCGGCACCAACATAGACATTACCGGCCTCAATTACGATGTATTACGCCGGCAACGCAGCGTGCAATGGCCCTACCCGCAGGGCGCCGCAGGCCATGGCACGCCGCGCCTGTTTACAGACCATCATTTTTATACCCCGCACCGCAAAGCGGTGATACACAGCTTCGGGGACGAAAACCGGTCCACGCCGCCTGACCAGCGCTACCCCCTCATTCTCACCACCGGCCGCATCCGTGACCAGTGGCATACCATGAGCAAAACCGGCAAGGTGAGCAAGCTCCGGCAACATATAGACAGCGCTTTCCTGGAGATACACCCAACGGATGCGCTTGCCCGCAGCATACAGGAAAATGATATAGTGGACGTGCATAGCGGCAACGGCATGGTGCGCGTAAAAGCGAAGCTGTGCAATACCATCAAGCCGGGCGTAGTGTTCCTCCCCATGCACTGGGGCAAAATACTCAACAATGACCTGAACAGGGCCAACAACCTTACAAACAACCTGGTAGACGCCATATCCAAACAACCTGACCTGAAATATACCGCCGTAGAAGTGGCACGGTATGAAAAACCGGTACAAAAAATAGCGATCATAGGAGCAGGCGCGGGCGCCTACGGTTTTGTAAAGGCATACCGCGCCCTCAACCAGCGGGACGAGATCACGGTGTTCAGCAAGGAAGACCTGCCGTTCTACAACCGCGTAATGCTGCCAGACTACATCAGCGGTACCAAACAATGGGCGCAGCTGGTGAAGATGACCACACCGGAAGAAACGGGTTTCAATATCACCCTGCACCGCGGCCTCAGCGTTGAAAAAATAGACCGTGAACAACGCCTGCTTACAGACAGCAAAGGCAACACCCATCATTATGACATACTGATACTGGCTACCGGCAGCCGCGCAGCCAGGTTGCGGGACACGCCGCCCCTGGAGGGCATTTTCACCATGCGCAGCAGGATGGACGCCGATGCCTTTCTCCGGCACATCCACCCCGGCGGCGGAAAGATCGTGATTGCCGGCGGCGGCCTGCTGGGTATTGAACTGGCCGCCTCCCTCCGCGAAATGAACATGGAAGTAGCGGTGATACAACGTACCTCCCGCCTGATGGACCGGCAACTGGACGCACTGGGCGCGCAACTGCTGCATGAGGAGCTGAAAGACAGGGGTATCGATATTTTTTTTAATGATGAAATAGAACAGTTTGCGGGAGCCCGGAAGGTGGAAGGCATACGCCTGAAAAGCGGCCGCAGCATTGCCTGCCAGGCCGTTGTAATGTCTATCGGCACAGTGCCGAACATAGAGCTGGCACAGGCCGCGCAACTGGCGTGCAACCGCGGGGTGGTGGTGAACGAATACCTTCAGACCAGCGACCCCTCCATCTACGCCATCGGCGAAATTGCCTCCTGCAACAACATGCTGTACGGCATCACGGCCGCGGCAGAGCAGCAGGCAGGCGTAGTGGCGCGGCACCTGGGCGGAGACATTTCCGGGTACTACGAAGGCTCCCTGCTGATGAACATCCTCAAAATGCAGGGCATGGAACTTTGTTCCATGGGCATGGTAGAAACCCCGCCAGACCCGGCGTACGAAGAAGTGGTGTTCATTGACAAAACACACCGGTACTATAAAAAATGTATCATTCACCAAGACAGGCTGGTGGGCGCCATCCTCATCGGGGACAAATCAGAGTTCATGGAGTTCTGCGACCTCATCCGCCAGAAAACGGAGCTGTCTGAAAAGCGGCTGCAGTTGCTGCGCTCCGGCGGAAAGGGAGCGGCGGTGCTGGGCAAACTGGTCTGCTCCTGCGGCAATGTGGGAGAAGGCAACTTACAGGAAAAGATCAGGGAAGGGCATACCACGCTCGAAGGGCTGTGCCGCGCTTCCGGCGCTGGTCTTGGCTGCGGCAGCTGCCGCCCGGAGGTGCAAAACCTCCTGAACGCCTGCAAACCGAAAATCAAAACACAAATGCGTACTCATGGCCCGGCAATCACAACTCATCCGCATTAACTTCAGGGGCGGCATTATTTCCCCGGGGTACCTGCAGCAACTGCTGCGCATAGCAGGCGAAGCAAAAGTGAAAGAGCTGCGCTTCGGGCTGCGGCAGGAGCTGTTCCTGGAAGTAGCGCAGGCGCAGCTGCGATCATTCACCGCCGCCTGCGAAGCGGCCGGCATCACCTGGCATACGGCCTCCCGCCAGCATCCCAACATCACCAGCTCCTACCCCGGCGCAGACATTTTTACGGGAGACGGCTGGGTGACCGAAGGCATCTATAAAGATATTTTCGACCTCTTCAATTACCCGCCTTCGCTCAAGATCAATATCTGTGACAGCCAGCAAACATTCAGTCCCTTTTTCACCGGCCACCTCAACTGGATATCTTCCCCATACCTCAATTACTGGTACCTCTACATACGGCGCCCCGGTGAAGAACATACCTTCTGCTGGCCCGCGCTGGTGTATACCAACAGCATTGCCGCACTCAGCCGCGAGCTGGAAACACGGCTGGCCGCAGAAACACCGGAAGCCATTGCACAGCGCCCGCCGGAAAGCATTTCCCGGCCGCTTGACAAGGCGCTGGAACTGCCGGCTTTCCACCTGCCGTATTATGAAGGTTTTAACCGGCAGGGCCATAACTACTGGCTCGGCATTTACCGGCGCAACGAGTTCTTCCCCCTTCATTTCCTGGAAGATCTCTGCGCGGTATGCCTCGAAACAGGTATTGGCCAGTTGTACGCCACCCCCTGGAAATCTGTGATCATCAAAAACATAGAGCCCGCGCACCGCAAGCTGTGGGATTATGTGCTCGGCAAATACAACATCAACGTAAGGCATGCCGCCAACGAGCTGAACTGGCAGGTGGCAGACAATTGTGAAGACAGCCTCATCCTGAAAAGGCACATCATCCGCCACTTCGACACGGCAGACGTGCGCACCTACGGCCTTTGCTTCAGCATACGCCTGCATGCCGCGGGCGGCCACTTTGGCTCCATACTGGTACGCAAGCAGGAAGACAAGTACCCTACGCGGCTGAAATACATGCAGCGGTTCGAGATATTGTACAAGGCTGATTTCAATCCCAACGCGGCCGGGTTAACGGTGTACCGGAGCAATGTATTGAAAGAGCACCTGGGGCCCTACATTGTTTCGCTCTGCAAACATTATTACGAAAAAGGCAGCGAGCAGCCGGTATGGCAGCAATACACGCAACAACAACTGCCGCCCGCCACGGCAGCGGAGAAGCCGCTGCATCAGTGCCCGCATTGTTTCACCGTATATGACGAAACCGCCGGAGACCCTTTGCGCCACATTGAAGAAGGCACCCCTTTTGCGGCATTGCCTGATACCTATGATTGTTACATTTGCGGGGCGGGGAAAGAAGCGTTTGTAAGCATTGCGGCCGCATCCCTGCGGCACCCGGCTACCTGAAGCGCCACACCGGGAAGCTATGCCCCCGCGGGAACACCTGCTGTTCCGCCGGCAGCGCCATAAAAGCATCCGCATGCAGCAGGCTGGCCAGGTCCCCGGAGCCGTGATAGGGAGCGGGCTTTGCGGTGAGCTGGCCATTGTTGTGCATAGCAAGTTGAACGGGCAGGTAATATTCCAGCGGTTTATCAAACAGCACTTCTTCTTCCAGCACCGCGTACTCCTGCGCGGCAGCCGGGTATTGCAGGCATGCCCTGAGCCAGGGCAGTACGTACCGGTAAAAACACATGAAGCCGGACACGGGGTTGCCCGGCAGGCCAAACACAGCGGGCCCGCCCGGGAACGTGCAGAAAAGGAAGGGTTTTCCCGGCCGCTGCTGCACAGTGTGGAATACCTGCTGCGCGCCCAGGCCGCGCAACACCTCCGGCAAATGGTCAAAGCGGCCTGCGGATACGGCGCCCGTGCAAATGAGCACGTCCGCTTCTTTTACAATGGCCCCCAGCGCTTCCTGCAGGTGCGCTACATCGTCCGTAAGGTGTACATATTCAGCCGGCAAGCCTGCCTGCTGCAGGGCGGCGCGCAGGCTGTAAACGTTGGAAATACGTAGCTGGTGAGGTTCCGGCGTCTGTTCTACCGGTACCAGTTCATTCCCTGTGGCCACCAGTACAATACGCGGCAACCGGCTCACCGCTACCTGCGTTTTGCCCACGGTGGCCAGTACGCCCGCTTCCGCCGCCCCAATGAGGGCACCGGGCTGCAGCAAGGTATGGCCCTGGGGCACATCCGAGGCCTGGCGGTGGATGTGCTGGCCTTTTATAACATCTTTCAGGATGGTGAAACGGCGAAAGCCTTCATGCTCCGTGATCTCAAGATGTTCGTAAGGGATAACCGTGTCTGTGTTTTCTGGCAATACGGCGCCCGTCATCACCTCCATGCAGTCTGCAAAGTTGGCCAGCTGCAGGGTGGGCATGCCGGCGGCGGCCACGTCTTCCAGCCCAAAAATGCGTTGTCCGCGCTCATAGCTGTCAAAATGGATGGCAATACCGTCCATCATCACCCGGTCAAACGGCGGAAAAGGGCGGTCTGCCGCAATATTTTCCCGCAGCACCCGGCCGCAGGCCGCATCAAAAACCACGGTTTCCGTGCCAAAGTCACGCACCGTAGCCATTACCGCAGCAAATGCTTCTGAAACGCGCATCATCATTTTAACTATTTTTGCCTGGGATAAATTTATTCAATTATGGCCAATGCATCAAGATTCACGCACCTCAATGAAGCAGGAAAACCGCAGATGGTAGACGTGGGTGACAAAACCGCCACCGTGCGCACCGCCGTAGCGGAAAGCCGCGTGCTGTTACCGCCGCCCGTACTGCAACAACTCAGCGGGCAGGAGCTGCTGACCAAAAAGGGCGCCGTGTTCCAGACGGCCGTAATAGCCGGCATTATGGCCGCCAAAAAAACGCCGGAGCTGATACCGCTCTGCCATACCCTGCTGCTGGATAAATGTGACGTACAGATCACCATGGAAAACAACGAAGCCGTGGTACGCTGCACGGTTAAAACCACCGGCAAAACCGGCGTGGAAATGGAAGCGCTCACCGGCGCCAGTGTGGCCGCGCTTACTGTTTATGACATGTGCAAGGCGCTCTCGCAGGAAATGGTGATCCGCGAAACAAAACTGATCAGTAAAACAGGAGGTAAACATGACATCCACCGGTAACCTTAAAGGGCTTGTGCTATGCGGCGGCCGCAGTACGCGCATGCAGCAGGACAAAAGCACCATCACTTACCACGGCATGCCGCAGTGGCAATACCTGGCGGAGCTGTTGCAACACTTTCTGCCTGAAGTATATCTTTCCTGCCGCGCGGGCCAGTCTTACCCCGGTTGGAACAGGGTGATCACAGACAGTGTGGAAGGCGCCGGCCCCTCTGCCGGCCTGCTGAGCGCACGTGCCGTTGCCCCCGCAACATCGTGGCTGGTGCTGGCTTGCGACCTGCCGCTCATAGGCCCCCGCAGCATTGAGCACCTGCTGCGGCACCGCCAGCCAGAAAAGGCCGCCACGGCTTTTATCAGCCCTTTCAATAATATGCCGGAACCGCTGATCGCCATTTGGGAGCCGGAAGGGCTGACGCAGCTGGAAAAAGATTTCGGGGAAGGGAAAACCTGTCCGCGTAAAACCCTGCTCAACACCAATACGGCTGTTCTTCACAACCCTTTTGCGGATGAACAGTTCAACGCCAATACGCCGGAAGAAATGCATGAAGCGCTGCAGCAATTGCGCTGAAGAGGAACGCGGTGTAAAAGCCTGCAGCCGGAGAATGAAAGCCTCCTGGGGAGGAACGCGGTGTAAAAGATGCTTGCAGCCGGAGCATGAACGCCCCCGGGAAGGCACTGACCGCAACCTTCACGGATGCGCCGCTACCCATACTTCCCCGTCTTCAAAAAACTCTTTTTTCCAGATGGGTACCGTTTCCTTGAGGGTATCAATCGCAAACTGGCAGGCCTCAAATGCCGCCGCCCTGTGAGCCGCCGCTACCGCAATCACCACCACCACCTCGCCGGGCAGTTTCTCTCCCTTTACATGCAGTATGGCCATGCGCTGCACCGGCCATTTCTCTTTGGCGGCCCGCACAATTTTTTCCATTTCCAGCAGGGCCATAGGCTCATAACATTCAAAAAACAACTTCAGCACGGGCCGCTGCTGCGTCTGGTTACGAACAGTGCCGGTAAAAGTAACAATGCCGCCGCTGGCGGGCGACTGTACAAAATCTACCGCCTCCTGCACCGTAATGCTGTGGTCTATCCTCGTCCAGTGTTCCATCTATAAAAATTAACCGCCGCTCAGAGGGGGAATAATGGCAATTTCATCTCCGGGGGCCAGGGGTTGCCCGTCCGGCGCATAGGCCCTGTTCACGGCTACCATCACAGACCGCAGGTGTTTCATGGCGGGGTATTGCTGCAGCAGCCAGGCCCGCAGCTGCCCCACGTCTGGCAAAGGCTCCGCAATATCCAGCGTGCCCGCCGCCGCAATTTCCTTCATGATGCCGAACAACAAAACTCTCATGCAATAAAGCTACATAATTTCTTAACTTTAGTGTGGCTCATTTAAAATTAAATCACATGAAAATAAGGATCAGGGGCAATAGCATCAGGTACCGGCTGGACAAGGCAGACATAGCCGTACTGGAAGCCAGGGGAAAAGTAGAAGAGCATACCCGTATAGGCGCCCATTCCCTTCACTTCTGCGTACGCTCAAAGGAAGGCCTTCAGGCGCCCGCTATCCAGTTGGAAGGCCCCGCCGTTCACCTGGCGGTGCCGGCAACGCAGATACAGGCCTGGACGGGCACTGACCTCACCGGTTTTGATGCCGTGATCATCAACCCTGACGGTTCGGAACTGAAAATACTGGTAGAAAAAGATTTTAAATGCCTTACAGAGCGGGGCGAAGATGAAAGCCAGGCATTTGACAACCCGCTGAGCAGCCATACATGTTAAGAGACGCACATCACCGCACCATTCAATACGTACGCCTTTCCGTAACGGACCGGTGCAACCTGCGCTGCACCTATTGCATGCCGGAACATATGCAGTTCCTGGAGCGGAGCGAATTACTTTCTTACGAAGAAATTGAACGCAGCATGCGGGTGCTGGCGTCAGCAGGCGTGACCAAGCTGCGCATCACCGGCGGTGAGCCTTTTTTGCGGAAAGACCTCCTGCGCCTGCTGGAGAAACTGACGCCGCTGATGGATATTTCCATTACTACCAACGGCGTGCTTACGGCGCCTTACATCCCGGCGCTCAAAGCGCTGGGCATCCGTAACATCAACCTTAGTCTTGACACCCTGCAGGCAGACCGTTTTCTCCAGATCACGCGGCGCAACCGTTTTCCGCAGGTGATGGCCACGCTGGAAAGCCTGCTGGCCCACCAGATGAACGTAAAAATAAACATGGTGGTGATGGACGGCATCAATACCGGCGAGCTGCACAACTTTGCGGCCCTCACCCGCGAGAACCCGCTCTCCATAAGATTTATAGAAGAAATGCCGTTCAATGGCCAGGGCAAGGGGTTTTCCGGTATCAACTGGCATTACCGCAAAATACTGGATACCCTCAACGAAAAGTATATACTGGAAAAACTGCCGGACGAAACCGCCAGTACCTCACTCAACTACAGCATTTCCGGGCATTGCGGCACAGTAGGCGTTATACCGGCCTACAGCAGAACGTTCTGCGGTACCTGCAACCGCCTCCGCATTACGCCCACGGGCGGGGTTAAAACATGCCTGTATGGCGATGATGTGATGAATATCCGGGACAGCCTGCGCAGCGGGGCTGCTGACAGCGAGCTGCTGGAAGCGCTGCAAACAGCCGTATGGCATAAAAAGAAAGACGGGTTTGAAGCGGCCGCCGCCAACCGGCGTTCCCAACATGAAAGTATGTCTGTGATAGGCGGGTAATAGCCCCCGCTGCAGGCAAGTGCTTCCGTACGTTAGCGGTGAAGGCTGTATTTTTCGCAAACCGGACATTCAAGCCTCGCCTACACCTTCGTGATCAGCAACCTCACGCCTGCGTACAAGATCAGCAAAGCCGTAAAGCCTTCTACCCACCGGGGCTTCAGCCAGCCCGCACTCACCCGGGAGCCTACCTGCCCTCCCACTATCACAACCGCCAGCAATGGCAGTGTAAAGTTCCACTGGAAGATCATGGCGCCTTTTGCCGCCTGCCCGGCCAGGCCGGCTATGGAATTGACGAGGATGAAAAAACTGCTCAGGCCTGCAATGTTCTTGGCCGTATCATACCGCCCCAGGCGCAGCACCGGCGCCAGGTAAATACCACCGCCTATGCCCGTCATGCCAGACAGCAGGCCTATGCCGCCACCCACCAGGCTATAGGCAAAACTGCCCTTGGTCTTAATATGGGTCTGCCGTTCAAAGAACATGCGGTAGCCCATCAGCAGCGCGGCAGACGTTAGCGCAATGCCGAGCAAAAGGAAAAAGGTCTGTTGGCGAAGAGGGAAATAACTGCCCAGGAATGCAGCGGGCACGCTGATGATACTGAGCTGCAGCGCCTTCTTTACCGGCAGGTGGCCGTTTCTGGCAAAGTGATAAACACCGCCGGTTACCACGGCAATGTTGCAGAACAGCGCGGTAGATTTCATGAGCAGAAAACCCACGCCCCACAGCGCCATGAGCGCAAGGTAGCTGGAACCGCCGCCGAAGCCGGCGGATGAATACAGTAAAGCAATGGCAAAAAAGAGCAGGCAGAGTTCGATCAACATGAAAACAATGATACAAAATCATGCGCATATTTGCATCTGCCCGGCAAGTGCTTCAATCTGACTTCAGGCTCTGCACGGGGTTCATTCTGCCGGCCCTGATGGCCTGGAAGCTGACGGTGAACAGGGCAATGGCCACCGCTATGATGCCCGCTATGATAAATACCCACACACTCACGTCTATGCGGTAGGCAAAGTCTTTCAGCCAGGTATTAACGCCCAGCCAGGCCGCGGGCCAGGCTATCAGGTTGGCAATGATCACCAGCTTCACAAAATCGCGGCTCAGCATGGTCACTATGTTCTGTACACTGGCGCCCAGCACCTTGCGGATACCGATCTCCTTCACGCGGCGCTCTGCGGCAAAAGAAGCCAGGCCAAACAGGCCAAGGCAGGAAATAATGATGGCCAGCCCCGCCAGTACGGCCACTACCGTGCTCACCTGCTGATCTGCTTTATAGATCTGTTCAAACTGCTGGTCAAGAAAACTGTATTTGAAGGGATGACCAGGCGCCTGCTGGTTCCAGATGCCTTCTACGAAGGCCACCGCTTCTTTGGCGCGTTTGCCGTCAATCCGTACGCTAATTTCGCTGTACCCGAAATCTTTCTGGTTGAACATCATGAGCGTCTCTATCTTGTGATGCAGGGAGTTGAAGTTGAAATCCTTTGCCACCCCCACAATACGGCCGCTTGAATCAATGCCCATGTACCCGAACATTTTGCCGATAAGGGATTCCATGGTAGCTCCTTTCTTGTCTTCTTTCAGTAGCTCCCGGGCCAGTGTTTCGTTGATCACGTACTCCCTCCCGTTGTTGCCTACGTCTGTTGAAAAGTCCCTGCCGGCAATGATGGGAATTTTATATACCCGCAAATAATCTTTGTCTACCACAACGCCGGAAGAGGTAAGCTCCCGCCGCGGCCCGTTACCGCTATGGTACACCACGCCGCCCTGGTGAATGTTGCCGCCCAGCCGCTGTTGTGATGCGGTAACGCCGTTCACCAGGCTGTTGCCCAGCAGCTCCTGTTTGATCACATCATACTTCCGGTTGGTGTCACGGTCCAGGCCAACGAGCATTACCTGCTCTCCGTTGAAACCACGGTCCCGCGTTTGCATAAAACGCAGCTGTTTGAGCGCAAAAATGGTGGCTATGATGAGAAATACGGCGGCGGTGAATTGCCCTACCACCAGTATGTTGCGCAGTGTACCGCGGTTACGCCCGGTTTGGGGAGAACCTTTCAGCACCTTTACCGGTTCAAAGGAAGCCAGGTACCCGGCGGGGTATAACCCCGCCAGCATGCCCACCAGCACGGTGGCCGCAATGGCAACAGGCAATGCAAGAGGGCTGGTAAAAAGCGGCAATTCAATACGCCGGTCACTGAAATCGGCCACCCAGGGCAATACCAGTTTCACCACCAGCAAAGCCACTGCCAGCGCCATCAGGGATAGCAGAACGGATTCTCCCATAAACTGCCAGCTCAGTTGCCCGCGCCGCGCCCCAATAGCCTTGCGCACGCCCACCTCCCTGGCCCGTTCTGAAGACCGCGCGGTGGAAAGGTTCATGAAATTGATGCAGGCAATCACCAGTATGATAATGGCGATGATGGAAAAAATATAGGTGTACCGCTGGTCAAATTTCTTCGCATTCAGATAATCATGCGTGATATCTGTAGAACCCGCATGTACGGCAGATAAAGGTTGCAGGAACAGTTCATAGTTCTTCCACCGGTCGTCTTCCGCCATATGCCTTTTCAGGTAGGCGGGAAACTTTTGCTCCAGGGCCGCCACGTTGGTGTTCTTCTCCAGCACCAGGTAGGTGGTGAGCCAGTTGCCGCCCCAGTTTTGCGACATGCGGGGGTTGTATATGGTGCTGAATGAAACCAGCCCGTCAAACTGCAAATGCGAATTTTCCGGCACAATGACAACACCTGTTACCATCAGCGCCGTAGTATCGCCAATATAGCGCATCACGGTTTTGCCTACCGGATCTTCGTTCCCGAACAGGTTTTTGGCCGTTTTTTCCGTCAGCACAATACTGTTCGGTTTCATCAGCGCGCTTTCCCGCTGGCCGGCGGTAACCCTGAAATCAAAAATTTTCAGGAACGTGGAATCCACAATAGCAAGGCGCTCCGCAAAGATCCGCTTGCCATTGTAATTCAGGTCTACGTTCCCGTTGCCGCTTACCCGTACAAAATCTTTCACTTCCGGAAATTCCTCTTTCAGGGTGTTGCCCATCGGGTACATACTGAGGGCCACATTTTGCGGCGCTACCATGCCTTCAAATTTCTGCACTTCACAAAGCCGGTAAATATTTTTGCCATGCATGCCGTCAAACCTTCTCTCGTATAGCACGAACAGCAGGATCACGATGCAGGCGGCCATACCGATGGCCAATCCCAGGATGTTAATGGTGGAATAGGTTTTGTTCTTCCACAGATTGCGCCAGGCGGTTTTGAGGTAGTTACGGAACATAGTACGGTTTTTGAGCGTGGTTACCTGGATGCAACAAACAGAATACCATGCCTGAACATATTGATAATCAATACACAACCTTCTTTCCATGTCCGGTTTCGGAACAGCTGTTGTCCGGAAATGAACATCCGGCAACAATCGCGGCGGGATGAATGCTGTATGTAAAACCTACCACTCATGAAGAACATCACCAAGCTGCTGTTGCTCATCTGAAGCGCTGCTCTTTTCCGTGCAGTCCGCCACGTTCAACCCCAGCGGCGTAGATGACTTTTCAAAAAGTTACACCAGGGCCATTGTGCATGAGCTGACGGCGCAAGGGCTGCTGAAATAAAAAAAAGCGGTGCTATCTGTGCAGCTCATAATCCTGGATAGGGACCGCCGCGGTGAGCTGCTCATACTCCGCTTCATTCAGCCGCGGCGCCTCGGCGGCCGCCTCTTCCAGCTGCTCCATAGTGCGGATGCCCAACACGGCCGAGGCAACAACGGGATGCATCAGCACATACTTCAGCGCCGTTTGCGCCATGGAACGTTGCTGGCCGGAAATTGCCGCCACGGCGTCTTTAGCCCGCTGCACTTCTTCCTCGCTGTAAGAAAGATATGGTTCCGCAGGTTTGTTGATCAGCAGGCCCTTAGCCACGCTGCCGCGTGCCAGCACGCTGATGCCGTGCTGCTGCAACAGGGGCAGGCAGCTCACTTCCGGCCGCCTGTCCAGCAAGCTGTACTGCATCATCACGCTTACGATATTGGAACGTTTTACGTACTCGCGTATTACATTAGGGCGGATAGACGAGATGCCGTAGTAACGGATCTTTCCCTGTTCTTTCAGTTGTTCAAAGGCTGAAATGGTTTCGTCTATAGGGTCATCTATAGTGCCGCCATGCAGCTGGTACAGGTCAATATAATCCGTACCCAGCCTTTTCAGGCTGGCCTCCGCGCAGGCCAGAATATAGTCTTTGCGCGGGTTCCAATCCCAGCCGCTGCCGTCTGCCCGCCACTGGTTGCCCGCCTTGGTAGCTATTACCACATCCTTTCGTTTGCCCCGCAACGCTTTGCCCACGGAACTTTCGTTGAAGCCCTTGTCATAAAGGTCTGCCGTGTCAAAATAGTTGATGCCCAGCGCAATGGCGCGGTGAAGCAGTTTCTCGTTCTCCGCATCGTCCATGCCGAGAGACATGCAGCCGAAAGACACTTCGCTGATCTTCAGATCAGATCGTCCTAATACCTGGTAGTTCATAATGATCGTATTGTATTTCAAATGTAACACCATTTGCGCCGGTATCAGGCCCGGCAGATAAAACTTTTCAGCAAAAATACCTTTGACCAAAAAAAAATTTTGTGATCTTGTTTTTCCCTGCTACATTTGTCTACAAAATTGGTAGACTAATAAAATTCCAACCATGACACTACATTACACATCGCCCTCCGCACGCTACCTGCAGGCCATAACCGTCATGCACCCCGGTGCATGTTGTTGTTGCCGCTAATTACCGTTTCAGAACATTTGCACCAGCCATTATTTTCTCCTGCACAGCGGGCAGGCCCGTTATCGTATTCAAAAACCAACCAAACTTTTTTTCATGAAAAAGGCAGACCAACCTGTGTTCCATTTTGAGGGCACCATTACCCCGTCTCAATTGCAATATTTCCGCAAGTACGGGATCATCCAGTTCAGAAATTTTGTAGACAAAGCTACCGTAGCGCGTTTTCTGCGGGAAACGGAGCAGGTGCAGGACCAGTTGCTGCGCTATGGTATCCGGAAAGTGAACGGCATCCCCCTGAAGTTCGGCCACGATGATGAAGGCCGGCCTTTCATCCAGCGCATTGCATTTGCATCACAATACAGCAGTGTGCTCAGTAATTTCCTCAAAGACAAACGGCTGGACGCGCTGAAAGTACTGCTGCAACCATACAACGGGCGCATCAGCGAAAATGAGAAAGACGGCCTTGTGGTGAACCATTATCTCAACACCGAAAACAGCCAGTTCAAACAGCTGGGCTGGCATACAGACAGCCCGCGAGACCTCTTCCTGGGTAGCCGTATTATGCCAATGCTGAACGTGGGACTTCACCTGGACGATTGCCCTCATGCGCACGGGGGCCTTCGGGTACTGCCCGGTACACACCGGCAGGGCTTGTTCCGCCTGCTCTTCCGGAAAAAATATTTCATTGATCATCAACCAGATAAAAGGGAAGTGGGTTTCAACATTGAAGCAGGCGACCTCACGATCCACGACGGGCGGTTGTGGCACCGTGTACAGCAGTCGCCGTTCACAGGAGAAAAAAGCCGGCGCAGGGTGATGTATATCCCGGTAATTACCGGGGCGTACCAACCCAAACACGCCGGCAGCCCCACTCCTTTTTACCACCGGCTGGCGCAGATACGCCAGCGGCCTACGCCGGCGGCAACCGTGGTGCCGGAGTTGAACGCGCGCGCCTGATCCATCACCCATCAAAAAAAGAACAACATGTCATATGCTCTTGTTACCGGCGCAGCCAAAGGAATTGGCAGGGCCATTGCGGCATCACTCGCAGAAAAGAAATACCGCCTGTTGCTGGCTGACCTTGACGGCCCGGCGCTGCAGCGTACCGCGGCAGACTTGGTGGCACAGTACCATGTAGACGTACAGCACCTGCAGATAGATCTTTCCCGACCCGGCGCGGCAGACCAGTTGAAACTCTGGACGGGCGGCTACCATCATTTGCTGAACGTAGTGGTGAACAATGCCGGTTACGGGCTCAACGGCCGGTTTGAGGCATTGCCGCTGGAAGCACAGCTCAATGTTATTGACCTCAACATCCGCGCACAGGTAGCCATTTCTCACGCTTTTATTCCGGTGCTGAGGAACTTCCCGCAGTCTTACCTGCTGAACGTGGGCAGTACCACTGCCTTCCAGTCCGTACCCTACCTCAATGTGTACGCTGCTACCAAGGCCTTTGTGCTCTCCTTCACCCGTGGCCTCCGCCAGGAGCTGAAACAATCTCCCGTGTCGGTAAGCTGCCTCATACCCGGCAGCACGGATACGGATTTTGTTAATCGTGCAGGCATGGGTGTTAGTACGCTTAAAATTGCGCAGCGTTTTAACATGACGGCCGAAAGCGTTGGAAAAACAGCCGTGGAAGGCCTTTTTGCCGGCAAGGCGGAAATTGTACCGGGTTTCACCAACCGGCTCAACGCCGTGCTGCCCAGGTTTTTCCCGAAATCTTTTGTGGAGAGGATCGCCGCCGGCATTTACCGCCCCCAACCGGAAAAAAAACTCTTAGATCCTCTTCCCGGAGGCGTATAAATGCTTTTTAATTTAAATTAATTTATTATATTTAACTCAGCGACGGACCAAACAGAACAAGGAAACATTAGTGCTATGAACGAAGAAACCAACAAGCCGCTGAGCATTATTGACAAGCTGAAGTTAAACCCGCCCGGAGAGGGTGACAAACTGCAGCACCTGAAAGCAAAAGACTGTCCGGCCTGCGGCGCGCACAGCGCCAAACAGGCGGGGCTTACCCACTGTGCCTACTGCGGGTACGAATTTAAAAATTCCAGCAACAACACCTAAAAGGCCGGCTACCATGCCGGCCTTTATACTTCCTGTAAAAAAAAGGTATCCGCGCCCGGCAGATACCTTTTTGTGTTGTCAATTATCGAACGGCGAAAGTCAGCCTTTTATACAAAATTAACAGGAAGCGGCCACCCGCACAGATGGTGATTAAGTCAATAAGCGGGGCATTTGTGCCAAAAAATGCTGTATCTTAGTAGCAGCTATTCCCCAAGAATTATGAAAAAAATATCTGTTCTACTCAGCCGAAAATACCGCCATATCAGTATTGCGGCCATTCTTGACGTATTCCAGACCGTCAATGCCTTTTACCGGGACAATACAGGAGAGGCTTTCTTCGATATCACCCTCATCAGCCCCGAAACAGAACCGGACCCGCAGTTGCTGTACGACCTCTACCAGCCGGTGCCCCTGCACAAAGCACCGCAGGCAGACCTGGTGCTGGTACCCGCTTTTCAGCCGGGAGACGCGGCCGCTCATCTGGAAGAGAATGCGCATTTTCTGCCCTGGCTGCAGCAGCAGTTCAAAGGCGGCGCGGAAGTAGCCAGCTTTTGCACCGGCGTATTTATGCTGGCCGCCAGCGGCCTGCTGCGGAACAGATGCGCCACCACTCATGTAGCCGCTGCCGGGGAGCTGGCGCACAGGTTCCCGGAAATAAAGGTGCAGCCCAAGGCCGTAGTAACAGACGATGACGGCGTGTACACCAGCGGCGGCGCTACTTCCACTTTTCACCTGCTGCTGCACATCCTGGAGAAATACTGCGGCCGGAAGGTGGCGATCTATGTGGCCAAATTGTTTGCCATAGACATGGACCGCGAGCAGCAATCCTACTTTGCGGTATGGTCTCCCTCCCACCGCCACCAGGACGAGTTGGTGTCTGAAGCGCAAATGCGTATGGAGAACCGGTTTCGTGACAGGGTAACGGTAGAAGAAGTGATACGTGACCTGCCGGTGAGCCGCCGCAACTTCATCCGCCGCTTCAAAATAGCCACCGGTATTACACCCATTGAATACCTGCAGCGCATACGCATTGAAGCGGCTAAAAAGCTGCTGGAACAGAAGCAGGAAAATATTACAGGTGTAATGATGCATGCCGGGTACGAAGATGCCAAGGCATTCCGGCAGGTATTCCGCAAAATAGTGGGCCTTTCCCCCAAAGAGTACCGGGCCAAATACGCAGGCTAGGAAAAACGTTCGCTCACCGTCAGCTCCTTGCTGCCGGTAGTGTAGCTATAAAAACCTGCGCCGCTCTTCACGCCCAGGTGCCCGGCCGTTACCATGTTCACCAGCAGCGGGCAGGGAGCATATTTTTGATTGCCAAAACCGGTGTATAACACATGCAGAATGGAAAGGCACACATCCAGCCCGATAAAATCGGCCAGCTGCAGCGGCCCCATGGGGTGCGCCATACCCAGCTTCATCACCGTATCTATTTCCGTAACGCCCGCCACACCTTCGTACAAAGAATAAATAGCTTCGTTGATCATCGGCATCAGGATGCGGTTGGCAATAAAACCGGGGTAGTCGTTCACTACACAGGGCACCTTGCCGAGTTGTACGGACAGATCAGTGATCTGTTGTGTAACCGTTTTCTCTGTGGCGTAACCATTAATGATCTCTACCAGTTTCATCACCGGCACGGGGTTCATGAAATGCATGCCTATTACCTTGCCCGGTTTGCTGGTAGCGGCGGCTATTTTGGTGATGGAAATAGATGACGTATTGGTGGCCAGCACCGTGGCTGGCCCGGTATGCTCATCCAGTTCCCGGAATATTTTCAGTTTGAGGTCTGTATTCTCCGTAGCGGCTTCTACTACCAGCTGCACGTCTTGCACGCCGGAAGAAAGGCTGGTAAAGGTTTGCAGGTTGGAAAGGGTTTGCTGTTTCTTTTCCGCGGTCATCACTTCCCTGGCGATCTGCCTGTCAAGGTTTTTCCCGATGGTAGCCAGCGCTTTGTCCAGCGCGGGTTGCGAAACATCAACGAGGTGAACGGAAAAACCATGCTGCGCAAATACATGTGCAATACCGTTGCCCATGGTGCCTGCGCCGATCACAGCTATTTTCTGCATAAGGAATTATTTTGGTGAATGGTTGAATAGAATAAAGCGGCAATTTAAGGAAAAACCATTCACAAGGCGCGCCGCTAATCTTTCCGCTTGAAGTCCCCCCGCTTCCAGGACTCTATGAATTGTGCCCAGGCTATGGGATTGAAGATATTCTGCGGGGGCGTTTGCCCGGCGTAGTAGAGGGATTGCTGTTGTTTTTGCATGAACACGTTATAAGCGCCCCCGGCGTCTATGGGCATGGACTTGGCCAGTGCTCTGAGTTTGGCGGATTCGTTGTTTTTGCGGGCAATCTCGTACATATCGTTCGGGATGTCCATGCTCACAAACAATTTCTCAAACTCGCGCCGGGAAGGGTATGGTTTGATGATGGTCTCAGACAGGTACACTGTGTCTTCCGTCATCAGTTGTATCATGGAAAAGCTGTTGCCGATAAGGTCTGTGGGGATCTTGTAATCCTTCCTTCTGAAGCCGATGGCGCTGAAAGTAAGGGTATCTCCCTTGAAAGCCACAATGGAGAACACCCCCTGGCTGTTGGAAATGGTACCACGGTGCTGCCCTTTCACCAATATACTCACCGCGGGAATGGCCCGCAGGCTGTCTGCCGTCATCGTAATACCGGAAAGTTGTATAATACTGTCTTTGAACGCCTTGAGCTGCGCTTTTAACAAAAACGGCAGAAACAGCAGGGAAAAAAGTATGATCAGTCTTTTGTGCATGCAACTACTAAGATAAAACGTTCCACCCGGAAACCCGAATATAAAACCAACAAATTAAACCTCATTTTAGGTTAACTTTGCTGATCGGAAACAATTTTAACAACAATTTATGATCACAAAAGAGAAGGTACTGGAGGCCCTGTCAAATGTGGAGGAACCCGATCTGGGCAAGGATCTGGTGACCCTTAACATGGTAAAGGACATCGAGATCGATGGTAATAAAGTTAAATTCACGGTGGTGCTGACCACGCCCGCCTGTCCGTTGAAAGAAATGATCAAAAATGCCTGTGTGAACGCAATCGTGCACCTGGTAAGCAAAGATGCGGAGGTGGATGTAAAAATGACAGCCAATGTCAGCACTAATCGTAAAGACGGGAAGGCCCTGCTGCCCAACGTTAAAAATATCATCATGGTAGCCTCCGGCAAAGGAGGCGTAGGAAAATCTACCGTGGCTGCCAACCTGGCGCTGGCGCTGGCCAAAGACGGCGCCAAAGTGGGACTGATGGATGCGGACATTTACGGCCCGTCCGTTCCCATTATGTTCGGCGTACGCGGAGAAAGGCCTATGATGGTGAACATTGAAGGCAAGGGCATGATAGCGCCCATGGAAAAGTTCGGCATCAAATTCATGTCTATCGGCTTGCTGGTAGACGAAAAGCAGGCCATTGTGTGGCGCGGCCCCATGGCCAGCAGCGCACTGAAGCAGTTTGTAACGGACGTGTACTGGGATGACCTGGATTACCTCATCATAGACATGCCGCCCGGCACCGGCGATATTCACCTGACCCTGGTGCAGACCGTGCCCGTAACCGGCGCTATTATTGTCACCACCCCGCAAGATGTGGCCCTGGCAGACGCCAAAAAAGGCATCAGTATGTTCAACAGCCCGCAGATACGGGTGCCCATCATCGGCCTGGTGGAAAACATGGCCTATTTCACACCGGCAGAGCTGCCCAACAATAAATATTACATCTTTGGCAAGGAGGGCGGCAAACGCCTGGCCGAGGAGCTGGAAATCCCCTTCCTGGGCCAGATACCGCTGGTACAGAGCATCCGCGAGGGAGGAGATGAAGGCGTGCCCGCCGTGGCCGGTGGCGACGCTGTTACCCAGCAGGCTTTTGCGGACTTTGCCGGCACCGCTGCCCGCAGCATAGCCATGCGCAACGCCAACATAGAGCCTACCAAGGTGGTGGAAATCGTTGTATAGATCATTCACGGCCCGGCGCCTTTTCAGACGGCGCCGGGCCTATATATAAGCCAACATTATGTACTCCCCCAAATACAACCAGGAAAAAGACTGGGATACCATTGCCGGTTTCATCCGCCAAAACAGCTTTGCCCTGCTGGTAAGCGTGCAGAACGGCTTGCCGGAAGGCACGCACCTGCCTGTTGAGCTGGAAGAAAAAACACCGGGCCGGGGAGACTTTGTGCTGCGCGGCCACATTGCGAACGTGAATCCCCAATCCCGCTCCTTTACATCGGGCCAGACCTTTATGGCCGTGTTCATGGACCCGCACGCCTACATTTCTTCTTCCTGGTACGCCAAAGAAAAAATACCCACCTGGAATTATATTGCCGTACACGTATACGGGCAACTGCGCATACTGGACGAGGCCGAACTGCTGCAATCCCTTACCCGCCTCATGGAGCGCTATGAAGCGGCTTCCGCACAGCCCGTTAAAATAACCGACATCGGGGAAAAGGAACTGCACAATAACCTGAAGGCCATTACGGGCTTCGAATTGAGCATAGACCGGGTAGACACCCGCTTCAAGCTCAGCCAGAACCGCAATGACCAGGATTATTTCAGCGTGGCCGACCACCTCCACGCGTCTGGAGACGACCATTCCCGACGGATTGCCGGGGAGATGGAAAAACGGAGAGCCAGAAAATGACCTAAAAAAAAGCCTGACCGTGCTGTAACGGCCAGGCTGTATAGTCCGGGAAAAATTTATTACAGTGTAAACACTTTTCCACCCACCATTACGTCCTGTTTCGCTTCATCAAAAGTGGCTTTCATGCCCGTGCGGTAGGCCGCCGTGCCCATAATGAGCGCAATGGAGTGGGAATAAGCCGCTTCAATAGGCGCATGCGTATGCACGTCCTGCTTGCGCACACATTCCATCCAGTTGCGCACGTGGGCCACCGTGGTATCGTCACCGCCGGTATTGGCGCTGGTTTCCACGGAAGCGGCAACGGAGGAGAGGTCCATGCTCGGCAGCAGGTTGGCCTTCATGCCCATTTCTTTCGCTTCTCTTTCGCGCAGGCCGCCGGTGGGGCTTATTTTGTTGGTGCTCATGTCTATCATGCCGCCATTGGAGAAATACAGTTCCTTGGTGCCGCCTGCGGAGTTGTGAAAGCGGGAGCTGTATACCACCTGGAAGCCGGTAGACGGATCGTTTTGCGGGCCGTAGTCGAACACGGCCGTCAGCGTGTCTGCATTGGAACGCCCGTCTTTCCACTGGTAAATGCCTCCGTTGGCCACTGCGCTGCGCGGGTGTTTCAGGCCGCTGAACCAGTGTACCGTGTCTATCTGGTGCGTCATCCACTGACCGAAGATACCGGATGAATAGGGCCAGAACAGGCGGTACTCCAGGTATTTGCGCGGGTCCCATGCATCTTTGGGGCGGCTGCAGAGAAAACGGTTCCAGTCAACGTCAGATTCCTTGATCAGCCGGGTCAGTTCCGGCCGGCGCCAACGCCCCGGCTGGTTTACGTTCCAGGTCATTTCCACCATGGTGATGGGGCCAAATTTGCCTTCCTGGATAAAATTGGCGGCAGCGTGGTAAGAAGGGCCGCTGCGGCGCTGCGTACCCACCTGAAACACCTTTTTGCTTTCCTTCACGGCCTTCAGCGCGTTGCGGGCATCTTCCATGGTTTCAGCAAAAGGTTTTTCGCAATACACGTCTTTTTTGTTCCGTACCGCCTCAATGGTATGGAAAGCATGCTGGAAGTCTGCCGTGGCAATCATCACGGCATCGAGGTCTTTTATACGATACAGCTCATCATTGTTCACGCAGGCCTGAACGGAATGGCCCAGTTTTTCTGAAAGAATGCTTTTGCCCTCCTCCCGGCGGCGGTTCCAGATGTCTGAAACAGCCACTATGTCAAAATTCAGCGCTTTGTAATGTTTCAGGAAGCTGGGCATGAGCGCCTGGCGGAAACGGTCTGAAAAACCCACCACACCTACATTTACACGGTCGTTAGCGCCCAGTATGCGGGCGTAACTGCTGGCAGGCATGCCCATGGCGCTCAGGGCTACGCCTGCCCCTCCCATCATGGAGAGCTTCAGGAATTCTCGGCGGCTCTTATTGGTCTCTGTCATTTTTTTAACTGTTTTTATAGTGATGTTGATTGTTTACCGGTAAGCCAGCTGCAACTGGTTGCGCAGGAAGGCGAGGGCGGCGCGGCACTCCTCTTTCATGTTTTCCCAGCGGCATTCAATGGTGATATTGCCCTGGTAGCCCGCTTTTTTCAGTTCGGCCAGGTACGGCACAAAATCATCCGGCTGCGAGCCCGGGGCGCGGCGGCCCTCTTTTTCCGCAATATGGCAGTGCACCAGGTAAGGTGCGGCGGCCGCAATAACGGAGGGCGCCTCATCTTCCTTCTTCATATGGTAAATGTCTGCCGTGATCCTGAAATTGGGATGGTCTACCGCTTTCACAATGTCTACGACCTTGGCCAGCGTATTGATAAAATTATCTTCCGTGCGGTTCAGGTTCTCGATGGCAATAATACGGTCGTATTTGGCCGCCACCGCCGCCATTTTGCGAGAAATGGCGATCAGCTGGAGCCTGGCTTCCGCGGGGTCCTGGCCGTTTTCCAGTTGCCGGGAGCCGGCGCTGCCGAACACAATGATGCGCACCCCTGCATCGCGGGCGCGCTGCATCAGCGTGTCTACATACCCCAATATTACCTGCTCATTGGCGGTGGGGCCTATCAGGCGCACCGTACCGGGCAAAAACAGGTTGCAGCTGGGTATTTTCAGCTGCATTTTTTCCATGCGGGCCATTGTACGCTGCCAGGCCGTATCGGGCACCGCCGGGCCAAACAGCTTGCGGGCGCCTTCTTCTATGTAATCAAATCCCGCTGCTTTCAGCAGGCTGTCATTTCCCATGGAAGTAGCTACGCCTATGCGGGGCAGCTGCACCCGCTGTGCATTCGATTGCAAAAAGAGTGCGGCGGAAAGAAGAAAAAGAGTTAGAAATAAGGACCGTTTCATGGAATTGTTGCTTTTCGATAACTGTGGATGGCCAAAAATTAAGAACTAAAATCCGGAAATCAAAATCGGGTTTTGGTAAAAATGCATGAAATTCGCGGCTAATTGCAATTTACATTATGAACAGACAGGACTTGGTGCAGCTTATCAGGGACCGGAAATCTTACCTTTGTATTGGACTGGATACAGACATTCAAAAGATTCCCAAACACCTGTTATCCCACGCAGACCCCATCTTTGCCTTCAACAAGGCCATTATTGACGCCACCAAAGACCTTTGTGTGGCCTACAAGATCAATACGGCGTTTTACGAATGCCAGGGCATCCGCGGCTGGGAAAGCCTGCAACGTACGGTGGAGTACATCCCGGAAAATATTTTTACCATTGCGGACGCCAAACGCGGGGACATCGGCAATACTTCCACCTATTACGCAAAGACCTTTTTTGAGACCTACGGCTTTGATTCCGTAACGGTAGCGCCCTACATGGGGCGGGACAGTGTGGAGCCTTTCCTGGCCTTTCCCGGCAAATGGGCCATTGTGCTGGGCCTCACTTCCAATGCCGGCAGCGCAGATTTTCAGCAGCTCCCGGCCGGCAATGCCCGGTTGTACGAAAAAGTGATGACCACTACCGCCTCATGGGGCAGCGCAGACAATATCATGTTTGTGGTGGGCGCCACGCAGGCCGCCGCAGTGGCAGACATCAGGAAGCTGCTGCCAGACCACTTCTTCCTGGTACCGGGCGTGGGCGCGCAAGGCGGCAGCCTGAAAGATATCTCCGAAAAAGGGATGAATAAAGATATCGGCCTGCTGGTGAATGCCAGCCGCGCTGTGATATACGCCGGCAACGGGGAGCAGTTTGCGGAAGATGCCCGGGCCGCGGCGCTGGCCTACCAGCAGGAAATGGCGGGGTACATCGTGTGATGACCATTGCAGCCGGCTGTTTATCGGGAAACCGCGCAGCACTCCGGATAACAAAGTGAAAAGAGCATGCCGTGAGAGCACCGCCGGCAACAAGGGTTAGAAGAACTTACCGGAACCGGCAAATATATGCTGATGAAAGGGAATGCTTTTGCAAGAAGGCATTCCCTTTTCCTATTTGAACAGGCAGTTCTCCACCGTCCACCAGGGTTTGATCTCATATTGCAGCCGCCCCGTTACCACGGCCGTATCCGGCGCTATCAGGGACACTACTTCCAGGCTGTCTTTACAATCCATGATGTATATGCCCCGCAGGATGCCGGTATCTCCAAAAGGGCCGGCCACCAGCAACTTGCCCGCGTCTGCCAGGCGGCGTATGTGGCTCATGTGTTTTTCCTGCACCAGCGCTTCCGTTACAGCATCCTGCTGTTGGGCAGCGCCCTTTTTCAGGAATACCATCCAGTACTTTTTCACCTGCATATGCTGAACGGAATCTTGTTGGTCGATAATGGCGGCGGTAGGGCGGCCGGTTCTTTCAGGTAAATAGGTAGCTATAAAAATGATCAGGAATACTGCCAATAAAAATACAGGCAACAGTTTGGACATACATGCTCGGATTTGCTGCCCCTAAGGTAGTAAATCTCCGTAATTCCGTAAATTTGGAACATCCTCTAAAAATATCAGCCATGCAGCAGGACATGTTTCAATCGCCCGACTATTTTCTCATAGACGACTTGTTGACCGAAGAGCACAAACTGGTGCGTGAAGCCGTGCGGCAATGGGTAAAGCAGGAAGTTTCTCCTGTTATTGATGACTATTGCCAGCGTGCGGCATTCCCTTCCCAGATCATTCCCGGCCTGGGCCGCCTGGGCTGCTTTGGCCCCACCATACCGGCGGCTTACGGTGGCGGCGGGCTGGACTACATTGCCTATGGCCTGATGATGCAGGAGCTGGAGCGGGGAGACAGCGGTGTACGCTCCACCGCCTCCGTACAGGGCTCCCTGGTTATGCACCCCATTCACACCTTTGGCAGCGAAGAGCAGAAAAAACGCTGGCTGCCCCGCCTGGCCACCGGGGAGCTGATGGGCTGCTTCGGCCTTACGGAGCCGGACTTTGGTTCCAACCCTGCCGGCATGCTCACCTATTTTGATGATGACGGGGACCATGTGCGGCTGAACGGCGCCAAAATGTGGATATCCAACGCTCCCTTTGCAGACATTGCCCTGGTATGGGCTAAAGACCCCGGGGGTAAAATACGCGGGCTGATAGTGGAACGCGGCATGGAAGGTTTTTCCACTCCCGAAACAAAAGGCAAGTGGAGCCTGCGCGCCAGCGCCACCGGAGAGTTGGTGCTTGACAACGTGCGGGTGCCCAAAACCAGCATATTGCCTGAGGCGCGCGGGCTGAAGGCGCCCCTCTCCTGCCTTTCTTCTGCCCGCTACGGTATTGCCTGGGGCGCCATTGGCGCGGCCATGGACTGCTATGACACCGCCCTGCGTTACGCCAAAGAACGTGTTCAGTTTGACCGGCCTATTGCCGGTTTCCAGCTGATACAGAAAAAACTGGCGGAGATGATCACGGAGATCACCAAGGCGCAGCTCATGAACTGGCGGCTGGGCGTGCTCCGCAACGAAGGGAAAGCCACACCCGAGCAGATCTCCATGGCCAAGCGCAATGCCTGCGAAACCGCCATGCACATAGCCCGCGAAGCGCGGCAGATATTAGGCGCCATGGGTATCTCCGGAGAATATCCCATCATGCGGCACATGATGAACCTTGAAAGCGTGATCACCTACGAAGGCACCCACGAAGTACACCTGCTGATCACCGGCATGGACATCACCGGTTTCAACGCATTTTCCTGAGCTTTTACTATTTTGTGCGCATGAAAGCAAAAGCCTTGCTCCTCCTGTTCAGTGTATGCCTTACCGTTAGCGCCGCGGCCCAGCGCCTCGTCACTTTCCAGGGAAAGGCACAGGGTACCTACTACATCGTCAAATACCTGGGAGAAGACTCCACATCGCTGCAGCCTGATGTGGAAAGCATTTTCCGGGAAATAGACCGCTCCCTGTCGCTTTACCTTCCCAGTTCGCTGATCAACCGCTTCAACAAAGGCCAGCAGGTGGTGATGGACGATTATATGCGTACCGTGGTAAAAAAGGCGCAGGAAGTGAGCCGCCTCACCAACGGCCTGTTTGATATTACCGTAAAACCGCTGGTAGACCTGTGGGGATTTGGAGTAGTGCGCCACAGCAAAGGGCAGCCTTCCGCCGCAAACATCCGCAAAACGCTGCAACTGGTAGGCTACCGGCTGCTGACCGTGCGCTCCCGCTACCTGATCAAAAAAAAGGCCGGTGTCGAAATAGACTGCAATGGCATTGCGCAGGGCTTTACATCTGATGTGGTAGGTAGCTTCCTGCTGTCAAGAGGCATCCGTAACTTTTTGGTAGATGTGGGCGGAGAACTGGTAGCTTCCGGCGTAAACGCACAGGGCCAGCCCTGGAGCGTAGGTATAGAGCGGCCCTCTTCCGGAAAGGACAGCCTGCAACAAGGCCCCATGCAGGCCATACTCAGGCTGAAGAACAGGGCGGTAGCCACCAGTGGCAATTACCGCCGCTTTTTTGACGAAGGCGGTACCCGCTTTGCCCACACCATCCACCCCCGTACCGGCCAGGCCGTGCATAACAACATCATTACCGTTACGGTTACCGCGCCAGACGCTATTACGGCAGACGCGTATGACAATGCCATGATACTGCTGGGCGTAGACCAGGGGCTGGCTTTTATTGCCCGCAACCCCAAACTGCAGCTCGGCGCGTATTATGTGTATAAAGACGATGATGGCCAGGTCAAGGAAAAATATTCTCCCGGCTTCTTTGCCACGGAATAAAAAAACGGGGGCCGCCCCTGTGGGCAGCCCCTTCCTTTCTCACATGTTCCGTTGTTAATATGTGGCCTACTGGATATGGAACTTCAATCCAATATTTGCTTGTATTGAGTTAAAATTGCTGATCTCCTGCACTTTATACGGTGCATAGTTATATTGCACATTGGCATTCAGCATCACTGGTGAGTATTTGCCGAAAGGCACATTGATACCCAGCTCAGGGCTCACCTGGAAGGCCCATTTGTTCTCTCTTTCCACAAACTCGCCCCAGAATTTTTCGTAATTCATATTGGCCGTACCAATACCCAGGCCGCCGTAAGGGATCACCCTTGCTTCAGGGCCGGCAAAATTGTACTGTACAGTAGCCAGGATGGGGATGGTCTGCAATGTATGCGTTTGTACGGCAGACACATCTTCTCCTTTACCGGGGTACACCGCGCGGGGAAATCTTTCATAGAAATCGGAAAACCCTGCTTTGGCGCCGAGGCTCAACCGGTCGTTCAACGCATACTGGAAACCAGCCTGCCACCCTCGGAAACTCGTTTTACTGGCATAATCGCTCAGGGAGCCCAGCGGCTGCGCCACAGAATAATTCAAATTGAAGGAAAAAGGCGGGCGGCTGCTCTGCGCAAAAGCGCTGCTCACGCCCAGCGAGCCTATCAGGATCAATATGATGGTTTTAATACTTTTCATTGTTGTAGTTTTTTATTCGTTTAGCTTGACCGATCAATTACCGGAGGCCTTGAGATAAGGGCTCTGGTCAAATATTGCCGTAGTCATGGAATCCAGGTTGCTGCTGTTCCACACGCCGGTACCTCTCAGCATGGCGTTCCATATAGCTGTGAGCTGGTTATTCTCTTTCGGCGCGTTCTTCAGGTCAACCAGGTCTATGGCAACGGACCTTTCATTGTAACGGAACACTGTGTAGTAACCCGGGAACCAGTAGTTCCATCCGGGGTAGCCCCAGTAACCGGTATCCCAGTAGCCAGGCCAGCCGGTCCACCAGCCGGGGTTGTACCCGATGGAGTTGTAGGCATTGTCTATGCGGGTTACGTTCACTGCCAGGTCAGGTTTGGCACTTTTGTCTACCAGGGTATAACCCCGTGCCTGCAGGGAGCTTTTGAGGTTGCCCAGCAGTTTGATGTCGTAATCCGTCAGTTCCTTTTTAGAATCCCTGTTGCTGATAACGGCAACTGAATCCACTATGCTGAAAGTGTTGTAAGTGGTGAAATCGGCCTGCTCATCGTAGTTGGTAACATAGATCCGAGATTCCTCTTCGGTCATGTCATTGAGCGGTTCCTTCCTGCAACTGCTGAACAACAGGGCGCCAACGGCAATTGCACTTAAAATCATTCCTGTTCTTTTCATATGTGTTAATTTTTTACCCGGTGGTTAATTGCTGGTCGGAAGATGCGGTCCGTTTATCCACTGTCACTGCATTACTAACTAACCTGCACAACGGACCTGCATCAACATTCTCTCCATCCATCACTGTTCAATTGCACATTTTCCCTCTTCACTGCTTCACAAAAACCGCATCTCAACACATTGTCAATCTCACATTACTCCGTCTCACTTCCGACCTTCCTTTATGGAACGGTATAGACAGCAGAATGTTACGCTTCGTTTACAGCAGAAAAGTTAAAATCAACTTAACGAAATGTTAAATCAAAAACCGCACCGGTTGCGGTACATGGGGCATTTTAAATATATAAGGCGAGAGTATAATATTATTTGCTGTTACGCAGAAAGTTGCTGTTGTCCTTTGAGGATGCCGCGTTGTTCCAGGGCGGCCTGCAATTGTTCCGGAGATTCGAAGAGAATGCTTTCAATGCCAAATTTTTCCGCCGCTTTTACGTTGCGGATATTGTCGTCAATAAAAACGGTGGTATTTTTATTGACATCGTAACGGTCCAGCAAAAGCTGATAAAAATCAGGTTGCGGTTTACGGATCTTTTCTTTTCCGGATACGACGATACCATCAAACCACTGCAGCCATTCATATTCCATCAGCGCAATGGGGAATGTTTCGTTAGACCAGTTGGTGAGCGCGTAAAGTTTGAAGTGCCCGCTGTTTTTCAGCCGCCGCAATATGTCTACCGTGCCTGCAATTGGGCCGGCCAGCATTTCACGCCAGCGGCCGTAATAAGCGTGTATCTGCGCTTCAAATTCCGGATGGCGGGCTACCAGCATCTCCGTTCCGTCTTGCAGGCTGCGGCCCGCATCCTGCTCTTCGTTCCAGTCAGCCGTGCAGATATGCTCCAGGAAATGCTCAGCCTCTTCCGGCGTAGCAAATATCTTTTTGTAGAGATAACGCGGATTCCAGTCTACCAGCACGGCGCCCAGGTCGAATATAACGGATTGATATGCGTGGTTCTTCATAAACATAAATGTAGGGTGCCGCAGCGTAGTATCCAAGCATTTATATAGAAATATTTTATAAAATGTTATTCATCGCCGCCTCCGTTGGGGCCGCCGAGCAGTGCTTCAGCCGCATCGTCCAGCAGCTGAAGGTCTACAGAATCGCTGCCTGCGATGCCTTCAATGGAACCTTTGATATGGGCGGCGTTCAGCAGCACTTTTTCCAGCTGTTTTTCCCGGGCTTTCCAGAGTTTTTCCATGGCTTCCCGCTCTTTCTGGATAGACAATTTCATGGAGCGGAAGCCCTCCCGGATGGCGCTCCACTGCTCCGCAAACTCGCCACTGGTAAGGTAGTGGTAGAGCAGCTGCATTTTATCGCCTTTATTGTCTTGCGACTTGGCCACGTTGTATACTTTCAGGATGGCATCCCGCAGTACATAGATCAGGCTTTTCACTTCATGGAAAGAGCAGATCCAGACCCCGTCTTTTTCCCCAAAGCGGTCCATTTCCCTGGGCATGGTCTGCGTTACCAGCACCGCCACGTCTGCCCCCTGGCTGCGCATGTCAGACTTGAGCTTTTCTATCCATTCCTTTTCGAAGCCCTTGGTACGCTTGCTTTCGTAGATGATCTTGCCGCATTCCTGGCCAAACTGGTTGCGCACCGTCTGGATACAGTCCGCGCCACGCACGCCTTTGCCTACTTCAGACACGGCATCAAAGGGAAAAGTGCTGCGCAGCATTTCCTCCAGCGCCAGCTCCTGCACCTCGCCTTGCAATTGCATGGAGCCCTGCTCCGCCTTGCGCCGCATTTCTTCCGCCAGGCGGCGCTGGTCTTCCAGCTGCTTTTCCATTTCTTTCAGTTTCATCTGGTACTCCGTATCCTTGAGGCTGCTGCGTTCCGATTCTTCGCGGCGGATCTGCTCCATCAGTTTGGTGCGCTCTTCCATCATCTGCTTCTGCAGCTTTATTTCCAGCTCTTCTTCCTTGTTCTGCAGCTCCTGCGTTTTACGCATGAACTCCAGCTGGGCCAGCCTGGCCTCTTTGAGCTTTTCCTCGTTTTCATGCTGCGCTTCGCGCATAACGCGGAGCTGGTTTTCATAGTCCGCGGACAGGCTTTTACGGATGTTGTCAGACAGGGATTCCTGCAGTTTTATCTTTTCCGCCTGAAGGCGTTTGTTCAGCTCTTCTTCCTGCAGGCGGCGATCTTCCTGCACTTTTTGCTTTTCCACGGCAATTTGCTGGCGCAGCTGCTCCACCTCCTGCTTTTGTACCTGGAGGCCATCCTGCTGTTTGCGCCATTCTACCGCCATCTTTGCCCGCATTTCTTTTTCTATGTCCGCTGCAATGGCGTCTTCCATTACAAAAAGGTGCTTACAGTTCGGACAGGTGATTGAAGTTCCCATAGTTCAACATGAATTATACGCAAAAACTAAATACCGGCCATGCTGCGCAGTGTATTTGCGTGCTACAAAGTTAGTCGATTTTGATTCCAGCTCAAAAAACTCGGAAAAGCTGATATATTCTAGGATTTGTCCAAAATATTATAGCATTTATTTTCAGGTTTAGGAAGACAAGTGTAATAATTTTGAAGGGACGCAATGAGGATAGCGGGTAGCAAACATAACTTACTGCTAGCATATCGAATGGTTATCTAAAAAGGGTCCGTTACTCCTGGCGGATTATATTCTTCTACGGCGGTGCTTCTTACCGCCGGCATTTTGGGGTTAATTATACGCATCCGGAAACGGACTGCTACACATGCTTTAATCCGGACCCGCCAGTTTTGGCGGGTCCTGCTTTTGTGAGGATGAGCGGAAAAAAAATTGTTTGTTTTTGGCTTTTATCATCGAAAATTCTATAACTTTGAAATTAACTTAAAAGTGAATTACACAACAGGAAGACTCATGCTGTATCAACGCATTAAAAAGTTCACATTGTACAGTTTTCACCGGGCAGGGCATCCTGAATGCGAGTTCGATGATTTTCTGTCAAGGTTTGACACTGCGGAGCATGCTGACAATATCAACAGCATTGCCGCGGCCCTCCGGGAATTTGCACAGCGGGGTATTGACAAAAGAAGGTTCCGGCCGGGAGGCGAAGGCCCGGTAGATGCATTACTGGCCGGCCCGGGGCAATTGCGGTTATATGTCATCCCCTGCTCCAGGAACGCATTGATCGTAGGCAATGGATGTTTCAAGGATGAAAGGCGGTTACAAGAGGTCCCGGAATGCAGGAACGCATGGGAACTCATGGTAGCGCTTGACAAGGAACTGAGAGACCGCATGCAGGACAAAAGCATACGCTGGCAGGTACGGGCAGACCGGCAGGCAGACTATCTTGAACTAACGGGAGACATGCACTTTGAATTTGGAAGATCTTAAACTTTAAAAATATGGCTACTAAACTCGATGTCATTTACGAACGGGTTCCGGAACATACCCGGTTAATGGTGTCCAAATCATTTGACATCACCGAAAGGATCCTCGACCTTCTCGACGCGCGGGGCTGGACGCAAAAAGACCTGGCAGAGAAGCTGTCAAAAAAAGAATCGGAAATTAGCCGGTGGATGAAGGGCACCCATAATTTCACCCTGGAAACCATTGCCAAAATAGAACTGGCGTTGGGTGAAACGGTGTTGGATACAAGCAAGCGGCCGCCTGCTTCAAAAGGGAAAGGAAACAAATACCACAAAAAAAGCTAACATACCTTCGCATACACTGCGTGCCTCCTGCAGATATTAACCCCAAACTTTCATACTGCATCGCTCTACCCATCCCCGCTCTCAGGGAAAACCCTTAGAAAAAAAGCAAGGTTTTCTCCGATTGACCTCCCCCCGGTAAAAGCTTTATTTTGCTAAAGCTAACCCACGCACATGAAGAAACACGCATTAAATATCCTGGCCGTCACCATCCTCCTGGCTGCCTGCGGCAAAAGCAAAAATGAGCCGGGGCCGGGTAATGGCGGAACACCCGCGCAGCTGGGGCCGGGCACGATCTATTATGACTGGGCAAATGACGGTATCCTTACATTCAACCTGGCTACAGCCACCGTATCTGTTGCACAGCAAAGCGATGTAGGCCGCAACGGATGGGACATTAGCATAGACGGCACAAAGTACCTGCAGGCGGAAGATAAAAGCGGCGGCGGTTATGACACCGAGATCTACACGCTGACAGACCTGGCCAACGGAACGGTCATCAGCCGCTTTGAAAAAGTATCAGGCTATGCCAATCATACCTTCCCAAAATTGTCTCATGATGTGAAGCTGATCGCCGTTCCGCCAACGTATGACGACGGGCTCCTGGTCCTGGACCTGCAAGGCAGGGTATTGCATCACCTTACAGCGTTCCAGGGGGAAAGTATTGCCAAAGGCGATATAAACTGGATGCCGGATAATTCCCTGCTCTTCAGAACAGGCAATAAGATCTGCCGGACCAACCCGGGCTTCACCCAGGCCTGGGTAATCAAAGAATTAAACTTTGCTGATTGGAAAGACCTGGCGGTAAGCCGCAACGGTACCAAAGTGGCCTTTGCCGCCGGCAACCATATCTGGATGATGAACGCGGACGGCAGCAACCTGGTTCAGGTATCCGCCAGCGGCCAGGTTGAAGTGTCTCCCGTGTTCTCACCTGACGGAAATTGGTTGCTGATAGGGACCGACTATCATACTACCGGGCCTTTCGGGTATATATGGCGGCTTGTTGCCATCCCCGCAGACGGCAAGCTGTATAATGTTGACGAGGGGGCGGACAGGAATGTTATTCCCCTGGTCAGGAAAGGAGAAACCGTGCCTGAAGCCAATGACGGAGGGTTGCTGTGGCGCTGAACATCCCCAACACAACAAGACCACCAATCAATTGTAAATATGCGTACAAAAGTTCAAACCCCGCTCCTGTCAATGGTTCTCCTGTTAGTTGCAACACTGGGTTCCTGCAAGAAAGGGAACGGCCCTGGCCCGGATAACGGCCATAATTATAACTATGGCCCCGGCGCGGTCTATATCAAGCAGGGAACAGAGGGCATCAGCCGGTTTGACATGTCTACCGGCGTGTTATCAGGCGTGGTCCCGAATTGGCAGGGTTACGGCTGGGACATCAGCTGGGACGGGGCCAGGGGCGTAAAACAGATCAACAGGGCCAGTTATGACACCCGGTATATCATCTTCAACACGTCAGACGGCTCAACGGTAAAAGAGATATTTTATGAACCTAACGACAACAATGGCGGCCTGCCCTGCATCTCCCCTGACGGCGCCAGGCTGGCATTGGCGCCTACCCTCAGGGATGGCCTGGTAATACTGGATATGAGCGGCAATGTACTCAGGAATATTACCGGTTATGGAAACACACACGAATTTGAATACCTGGACCCCATCAGCTGGGAGCCGGGCGGTACCATCCTGTTCAAAAAAGACGGCGGGCTGTGGCGTACTTCGCCGGATCTCAACCGTGCCGGCAAAGTGAGAGACATTCCTTTTGCTGACTGGAAAGGGCACGCCAGCGCCAGTCCCGACGGGAAAAAGATCGCGCTGTCCCTGGGTGGTCATATCTGGATGATGAATGCGGATGGCAGCGATTTTCACCAGGTAACCGAAAGCACTTTTTCCGAGTTGGCGCCATGCTTTTCTCCGGATGGCAGGTATATAGCCATGAAGGCCAACCCACGCGCGCCCATGGATGGCGATGTGGGCGGCAATGCCTATCATTTGTGCATTATCCCCGCAGACGGCCATGTATACAAGACCTACCCCGGTGAAGATAACCGCGTAATACACCCAGTTGTAAAAGGCGCTCCCGGAGATACAAGAGGGCTGGGAAAGACCATTGTAGGTGACTTTGTATGGCGGTAGCCACCGTCATGGCAACAAATAGCGATTTTACTTGTATTTTTATTGCTAACCATGTTCTAAGTACCTTGAGAACTTCTGTCAGCATATTTTTTCTGATACTCAACTTTACAGGTTACCATGCAGCTGCGCAAGACCGCCATACAGACAGCCTGCTGGAAATACTTCACACAAGTGAACATGACAGTACCAGGGCCCATACCCTGTGGATGCTTTCTGATCTTTGGGCAGACAGGGACAGTGCAAAGGCGGTAGATTTTGCCAAACGTTCATTTCAATATACGGAAGATAAATCCCTGCTGCGGGGGCTGGCGCACTTTTACCTGGCCGGGGCCTACTATAGTTATGACAGGCTTAAAAGCCAGCAGGAGTATATGGCGGCAGACACACTGCTGGCGCGGTTCACCGAAACCGGGGCGTTGCAATACCGCTCACGCGCCTGGCATAATTACGGGGCGCTCGAACAACAGATGGACAATAGCAGCGCCTTTGTGAACATCCTGCTGACCAAAGCCATACCCCTTGCACAGGCCGCGGGAGACGGAGAACGGGTAGCATGGAACTATATGGACATAGGGGCCGTTTTTATGAATTATAAAGATTATGTCAAAGCGGGGCAGTACTATCAGAAGGCCATTGCCATTCTCCATAACAAACAATATAACAACAGGCCGGTGCTGGCAGAATGTTATATCCACCAGGCCAAGGCATACGTGCTGCAAGGGCGGCCCGATGCTGCCGATGCGCCGCTGCAGGAATCTTTCCGGATATTGACATCGGCAGGCGATTCATCCTATCTGCCTGTTTATTACCTGGTCAGGGGCATGTCCCATACCAGGATGCATCAATGGGAAGAAGCCCAGGCCGCCCTGAACACGGGTTTATCTATTGCCAGAAAACAGCGCCTGGCCTATGATGCGATCAGTTTGCAATATGAATTATATGAGGTCTATAAGCATCAGCACAGGTTTGATAAAGCCAAACTGGCGCTTGAAGAAGTGTATAACGGCTACCGGGAGTATCCCATTGCGCAGAACGGCAGAACGATATTGTATGAACTGGCCCAAACAGAAGCAGCGCTGGGCAACCACCCCGCTGCTTTCAGCAGGCTGATGGAATACACACAGCTTTCGGACAGTTTCTTCACCCAGAAAACAGGTAAGGAAATAGCTGACCTGGAAACGAAGTACCGGATCGCGGAAAATGAGCGGAAGCTGTTGCGCTTGCAAAACCGGAGCCAACTGCAGCAATTGTTGCTTTACTTTGGCGGGGTGGTGGTGGCCTTTTTGGCGGCTTTTTTCATCTATGTTTACCGGCAGCGGAAAAAGCGGGAGGCACAACGCCTGTACACCATGCGGCAGGAGCAGGAAATACAGATCACACGCGCCCAGTTGGAAGGGGAAGAACGGGAACGGCGGCGGCTGGCCAGGGACCTTCATGATGGCCTTGGAGGTATGCTGGCGGGCGTAAAGCTGAACTTGTCCGCAGCAAGCCATCACAAAAATGAACGGCAGCAGCAAGACCTGGAAAAGGTCATCGGCCAACTGGACGATTCGGTGCATGAGCTTAGGCGCATTGCCCGCAATATGATGCCGGAAGCCCTACTGCGTTCAGGCCTTACGCGGGCGCTGGAAGACCTTTGCAGGTCAATGGACAATCAACACATGCGTATTGACTATGAGTTGCTGAACCTGCCGGAAAACATGCCCCAGCAGGAAAAAGTGGATATTTACAGGATCGTGCAGGAACTGCTGGCCAATGCTGTAAGGCACTCCGGCGCAACGGACATATTTTTGCAGTGCAGCGGCCGCGGGGAAAGGTTTTATATCACTATTGAAGACAACGGGAAAGGAATGCCCGACCCCGGCCGGCATAACGAGGAAGGGCTGGGGCTCACCAACGTCCGTTCAAGGGTGAGCTACCTGCAGGGAAAAATGGAGCTGGACAGCCGGCCCGGGAATGGTACTATCATTAATATTGAGATCAATGTCACAGGAGATAAAGCATTATAGCATCATATTGATAGAAGATCACAGCATTTTTATAGAAGGGCTGCTGAGCGTACTGCGGAAGATCGGGAATACGCAGGTGCTCGGTGCTTTCGATTCCGGACAGGAAGCGCTGGACTTCCTGGAACAACACCACGCAGACATTGTTTTTCTTGACATCAGCCTGCCCGGCAGCATGTCTGGTATTGAAATATGCAGTACCATTCACCGTCTCTATAAACAAACAAAGGTAATTGCCCTGAGCAACCATACGGAAAGGCAAATCATTAATGACATGCTGGGCAGCGGGGCAAACGGGTACCTGCTGAAGAACGCGTCTCTCCAGGACCTGGAAAATGCCATTGAGCTGGTAATGCTGGGGCAGTGTGTGATGAGTGACGAAGTCCGCGGTATTGTTTTCTCCGCGCCGGACAGGTCATTACGCCCGCCACGCCTTACAGCCCGCGAGAAGGAAGTGCTGCACTGGATAGGCGAAGGACTTACCACCTCCGCCATTGCATCCAAACTCTTTATAACCATACAAACGGTGGAAAGCCACCGCTACAACCTGCTGCAGAAATTTGAGGCGCCCAATGCGGTGGTGCTGGTAAAAAAAGCAATAGCCCTGGGGCTGATGAAAGCCGCAAGGCCATAAATCGCCCCCCGCTTTCAAAAACCTGATAGCAATCATCCCCATCCCCGTATAAAGTCATCTCCTGCGGATGATGGATACTGCAACTTGTGTTCCATCAACAACCAAGGCCAACATGGATACAGCGCACCAGGAGATCAGCACATTGCTCAACCGGAGTTACCCTTTGCTGCCGGCGCCGGTGAAAGACATCATCAGCCAGAGAGCGGCACTGATGCCGGCAAAAAAAGGAGAGACCATCACCCGTCAGGGGCAGTTGCTGAAAAACGGCATCCTGGTAGGAGCGGGATATATGAAGGTATACCGCGAAGGGCCGGAAGGAGAGATATTTATGTACTACCTTGAACCGGGGCATGCCTGTGCCATGTCTTTCGTATGCGCGCAGCGTACTGAAGTAAGCGGCGTAATGATCACCGCGCTCGAAGATAGCCTGGTCATCTTGCTGCCCCGGCCGGTGATGGAGCAGCTAATGCAGAAAAGCCATGACTGGAGCCGGTTTGTTGTGGATACGTACCGCGCGCGGTTCGATGATCTGCTGCAGGCTTTTGACAGCGTTGTCTTCAAAAGGCTCGATGAACGGCTACTGAATTACCTTCATGATCAGTCTGCGAAAATCAGCAGCCGCACACTCCAGATCACCCACCAGCAAATTGCCGACGATCTGCATTCCACCAGGGAGGCAGTATCCCGCCTGCTGAAAAATATGGAACAGCAAGGGCTGCTGGCCATCAACCGTAACAGCCTGCTATTAAAGACCGGCATTGTCCGGAGACCGTAATGCGGGCAATACCGGTTAACTGATCATATTCACATTCCCGTTTTCTTGTTGGAAAATATCGTTACACCATTGTACGTCACATCCCAGGTAACGGGTATAACCTTCTTCAGCATATCGCTCACGCCGCAGAATTTTTCCTGTGATTGCGTAACGGCAGTCAACGCCGCGTCCTGCCACGCTTCCGGGCCTTCAAACAGATAGTTGAGGTGAACGGCCGTATATTGCATGGGGTGGCCCTGTGACAGTTGCCCCTGCACTTTTATGTCAAAGCTGTTAACTTCTTTTTGGGCCTTGCGCAGCAGCGATACTACGTCCATGCCAGTGCAGCCAGATAGCGCTGTCAATACCAGCGGTTTGGGAATGGGGCCATTATCTTCGCCGCCAACTTTTTCCGGGCCGTCCAGAACAATCGTATGACCATTGACCAGGGAGTTGAATTGCATTTTGCCCATCCATTGGGAGATAATTTCGTGATGCATGATGTACTTGGGTTTAGATTGAATAATGTTCCACAAAATTCCCCTTCATGCAGTTAAAATTTGGTAACATTGATCACATAGCGATAGGAACGGCCAGCGATCTGAAGTCTTTAGCGAATCCGCTTACCATTTTAAATCAACAAGAGATATTATACTATCCAATTGTCCATCACGCTGATTAATCCGATCATGCAATAATCTTGGAATAACAATATCGGGCATAACTGGCGCTTTTATTGTCCCGGAAAATCCGGGAAGAACGAAGTTGCTTGTTGGATAGTAAAACTTGCATTTAGTTCGTTCAAGTTCCATTTCTTTAAGTTCCCCGGAAATCAGGAAGCGCTCTATTCCAGGCTCACCAGCTGTAACACCCATTTTATAATGTTTAAACCCGCAGAAAAACATATGTGCGCTGGAAAATGTACCCGCATTTACAAGCAGGATACATTCCCCGGCGAACTTGTCCGGAACATTCTTTGGAGTACTAAGCGGAGACGGCTCGTATGCAATTTCAGCATCTTTTGAATACCTCGCTTCATCCCCTAATGAATATTTATCAGGAGCTATATAGTTCATCAACTTTCGGGTGAGCGCCGAACTTCCTCCAAAATTATCACGCATGTCAATGACCAGCTTCCGGACTTTTAACAGGCTCAATTTTCGAAAAAAAGCAGGCAACTTTACATCCCATTCTTTAGCGTTATTGGGATTCAAATTGTGAATCTTCAGATATCCGATCTGCTTTTCATTAGCATGAATAATACTATCATATATAGCACTCCTGACATCCTTTTTTTTCAGTAAATTAATTCGGACCCCGCCATAAGTGTGCATATGTCCCTCAATTTCGATATTAAATTGCCCGCTCATCCCCAATAATGTATGTAATTGCTTTCCAAACGACGATTCCAGTGTATAATTTATATAAGAAATTTCAGTGGCTGCATAAGACACACCTTGATGCAACTGTGAAAGAATATCGTATGTTTTCTGTCCATTGATACTGGAAACATATTTCCCGTGCAGGTCCTGGCCTGCCTCATTGCCAAAGTTTTCATCGATAAACAGGCTGTCATTCTCTATAAATACAGAAAATGGGAAATACCTGCTCTCCAAAGAGTCTGTATGGGTCATTACAGGAGCAATACTATAGTGTGGGTTCTTTAAAGACTTAACCAATGGATATACTGCATAAAAAAATTCTTCTTTGGTCAATGAATCTTTAAACCATTCCTTTATGCTCGCTTTAAGGGAGTCATACCCCCCACGTTCTGTCATATAAAATGGATAAGGGGAACTGGACTCGATCAGCCTGGTGATGATAGCAAAGTCATGAAGCAGATCTTCAGGAGCGATCCGCGAACTTTCCGGACCCGTATGTGTGTTGCATGAAAAATTAAATTGAGAAAGGATACATATAAACAGCCATACTGGCATTGTGCTGCTGGATCTCTTTAAACAGGTAAGTCTGAACATACTATTAGCCTTCATAACTATATTAACAGATTAAATAATTCAGTCCGGCTTATCCCGAAAAGTTGACTTTTTGACGGACGAAATTTTCGAATTAAAAGCGTGAATGGGGCCATTCGGCTGATATACACCAGGATAAGGAGCGCCGCTAAAAAGAAAACGAGACAAACAAGGATTTTCCTCATTTGTCTCGTATGTGCGGAGGAGGAGATTCGAACTCCCAAGCCCTTTCAGGCACTACCACCTCAAAGTAGCGCGTCTACCAATTTCGCCACCTCCGCGGGTGATAAGGTGTGCAAAAATAAATCCTTTTTGCAAACAAGCAAATATATTTTATTTACGGAGCCAGATCCGGAAGGTGGTGCCCTTGTTCGGCTCCGACCATTTCACCGTCAGGCGGCCTTTATGGTAATCCTGGATGATACGTTTGGCCAGCGAAAGCCCCAGTCCCCAGCCCCGTTTCTTGGTGCTGAAACCGGGGGTAAATATCTTGTCGTGCAGCCCCTTGGGCACCCCCTTTCCTGTATCCGTTACATCAATTACGATATGGGCGGTATGATTTTCGATCACCACGGAGATCTCCCCGGTGCCTTCCATAGCATCCAGGGCATTTTTCAGCAGGTTTTCCAGCACCCAGTCAAACAGCGGCGGCGAGATCATGGCCATCACTTCCGGCTCGGTACTGTGCAGGGAAAAGGATACTTTTTGCGGGGCCCGCTTGCGGATGTAGGCCACCATATTTTCCACCTGCGACACCAGGTTACGCTCTTCCAGGTGGGGCACGCTGCCTATTTTCGAGAAACGGTCCGTGATGAGCTTCAGGCGGTCTACGTCTTTGGCCAGCTCCGTTACCAGCGGCAGGTTCTCATTGTTTTCCCGCAATATTTCCAGCCAGGCCTCCATGGAAGAAAGCGGAGTGCCCAACTGGTGGGCCGTTTCCTTGGCCAGGCCCACCCACACCTGATTTTGCGTGGCCCGGTTGGTAGAAGACAGGGCAAACAGCACCACACCAATGAACAGGGCCACCACCAGCAGCTGGATGTAAGGATAGTACCGCACCTGCTTCAGGATGAGGGAATCCCCGTAGTAGATATAGTTGTTGGTTTTGGCATCTATGGCCATAATGAACGGCGGATGCTGCTTTTTGAAATTGGCCAGCTGTTTGTTGAGGTACTGGGGGCTCCTGGACACCTCCGCGGAGTCCAGGTTGCGATGGTCAATGATCTTGCCATGATCGTCCGTCAATATGAGGGGAATGGTGGTATTGGTGGTAATGATAGACACTGCCAGGTTCAGGTTGGCATCTTCAGGGGCCTGCAGCAGTTCCCGGTTGGCTTCCACCCAGGTGGCCACATTCTTGGTTTCTTCGTGCTGGATCTTCTCAGACAGGTTGTTCACGAACCAGATGGTGGCCACAATGATTACCACGGCCACCGCTACCAGTGTAAACCTCCAGCCAATATACTGTTTAAACATCTGCTGTTTTAATAAAGCCACATCCGGAGCGCCCGGCTGTTAACTATCAACTAAATTAATAATATTCGGAGGCTTTGTTGCATATTTGCAACGCTAAAAAACATTTTTGTCACGGATTAAACGAATGTCTTTTGACGGTATTGCCTTCGGTAGCGGTGGTTATTCTGAACTGGAACGGAAAAGCTTTTCTGGAACGCTTTCTCCCCTCCGTGTGCGCCTCCCGTTACGGCAACCTCAGCATTTACGTGGCAGACAATGCTTCTACTGATGATAGCCTGGCCTATGTAGCCTCGGCCTTTCCCCAGGTACGCATTATCCGGAACGCCAGCAACGCTGGCTTTGCGGGGGGCTATAACGAGGCCCTCCGGCAGGTGGAGGCAGACATTTTTGTGCTGCTCAACCAGGATGTGGAGGTAGAGCCCGGCTGGATCACCCCGGTTATTGAGCAGATGGAGCAAGACCCCTCTATAGCGGCCTGCCAGCCAAAGCTGCGGGCGTACCATAACAGGGAAGAGTTTGAGTATGCCGGGGCGGCGGGCGGCTGGATGGACATTCTCGGTTACACCTTCTGCCGCGGCCGCATCTTGTATACCACGGAAACGGACCGGGGGCAGTATGACAACGCACAAGATATTTTCTGGGCCACAGGGGCCGCCCTCTTCATCCGTTCCCGCTGCTTTTTTGAAGCAGGCGGCTTTGATCCCTTCTTTTTTGCCCATATGGAGGAAGTAGACCTCTGCTGGCGGCTGCAGCGGGCCGGCTACCGTATTTCCTACTGCCCCGGCTCCGTAGTGTATCATGTAGGCGGCGGCAGCCTGCCGCAGGGCAACCCGCGCAAGTTGTACCTCAACTTCCGCAACAACCTCATCATGCTCCGCAAAAACCTGCATTTCAAAGAGCAGTGGATCATTTTATCGCAACGCTTCGTGCTGGACCTCCTGGCGGCCGTTAAAAGCCTGGTTTCCGGCAAGCCGAAAGATATGATGGCCATTTTCAGGGCGTACCGCGACTATTACAGGTGGCGGCGCACGGAAGAAAAGAAACTCCCGGACACCCTCCCCCGCAAACGGCTCTACGACCTGCAGGGCGTGTTTCACGGCATCATGATCTGGCGCTATTATTTCCTGCATAAAAAGACTTTCCGCGAACTGTGGCGGCCAAAGAAGAAATAAATCTCATATTTGGACTTTGTAAATTTCCTTTGTAAGTTTGCGGAGCGAAAAAAATCAATATGGATCATACAGTTGAAAATAAGAACGATTTTACCCGCGACTGGGTCTCTTCCTCCCGTTTCCTTTTTTATTTAAAGCTGGCCTGCGTTCTGGCATTTTTCCTGGGTGGCTGTTATAAACTTTACGAACATCGTTACAAAAAACCGAAAGTGAGCGTTCCGGAAAGCAGCCTGTATGAGCCGAAATACAAATAAATAATTATCCTGATACGACATTAAGAAGCCGCACCTGACCAGGTGCGGCTTTTTCTTGCCCCCCATGGCCGGAAAGGAGGCCTGGAAGTGTTGGGAATGGGGGTCTGATCTAGGTGCTATCTAGGTGTGCCCCAGGGAGGTCTGGGTAGGAACAAGGTCTAGCTTAGGTCTAAACTCGGTCAAACCTCGGTCAATCTAGGTCTTTGTACGTTGCAATGAGAGGAAACCGGGGGTTCCAAGCCGATAACAAGGCGACAAGAAGCCGATAAGCCCGGGGATCCAAGCCGATAACAAGGCGACAAAAAGGCGATAAGCCTGTTTCTGTCTTATTACTGTCTTATACTGAAAAAACTTTACAGGGGTTAGGTGTTAGTTACAGGTTTCGCTTGACAGCATTGTCGTTAAACACGTTTTTCGCTTTACAGGTAACTGGATTACCACGAATATCGCTTTACAATTGCAAGCTAAGATTTTATTTGTGATGCGGTTTCCATTTTTTAGGCAGGATGCCGGTTTGCTGATGAGCCACATTGAGAGGAATCCAGGGCTTCGCCAAAACAAAAAAGCCCGGTTGATACAACCAGGCTTTTTTATTTTCTGAGCGGAAGACCGGGCTCGAACCGGCCACCCCGACCTTGGCAAGGTCGTGCTCTACCAAATGAGCTACTTCCGCATTTGCCGTTTTGGGATTGCAAAAATAGGAAACAGATTCAAATCAGCAAATAATTTTTTACCCCTCTGCAAAAAATCCGGAACGATCCTGCAAAACCGCGCTGGCAGCCGCAATTATACGCTTGTTAAAGGAATTAATGTTTTATACTTGTAAATTATTCAAGCATGGAACTATTCCGCCATATCATGAGAAATTACCTGGCCTGCGGCGTTCTGCTGCTGGCAGCCTGCGGCACCGGCCAACACCAGCGGCAACAGCAACAACCGCAGGCCGGTCAACAGCCATCTATTTCAATACCGGAAAATTTTGGTGCTGATGTAGCCTTTTTGCAGGAGCATGTGAGCACCATTGTACTGAAAGACAGTACGAGCCAGTCGGCTATTGCCATTGTGCCCGCATGGCAGGGCCGGGTAATGACCAGTACGGTGTCCGGCAACGAAGGGCGGAGCCTGGGCTGGCTCAACCATAGCCTGATAGCTGGCGGCAAGGTGCAGCCGCATATCAATGCCTATGGCGGGGAAGACCGCTTCTGGCTGGGCCCGGAAGGCAGCCGCAACAGCTTTTATTTTGCTCCTGGAGATACATTTGACATCAGCCGCTGGCAAGTGCCCGCCCCTATTGACACCGAACCTTTCAACATCATCCAGCAAAGCAAAGCGGCTGTTTCCTTTGAAAAAGACATGCAGCTCACCAACTACAAGGGGCATGTGTTCAACATTAAAACACGCCGTACCATTACGCTGATTGCCCGCAGAGACATCCGCAACTACCTGGGCCTTGACCTCCACAAAAGCATTCATGCCGTGGCCTTCCACTCGGCCAATACTATCATCAACAACGGTAAACAGAAGTGGGACACAGCCTATGGCATGCCGTCCATCTGGATATTGGGCATGTTCCCGGCAGGCGCCCAAAGCACGGTAATGGTGCCCTTGCGCAATAACCGCACGGTAAACGATGCCTATTTCGGAAAGGTGCCGGGCAACCGGCTGGTGATCAATAGCAGGAACAAGATCGCCTATTTCAGGGCAGATGCCAAATACCGCAGTAAGATAGGCGTGAAACAAGCAGACTGTTACAATTACCTGGGCAGTTACGATGCGGAGCACAAAGTGCTCACCATTGTACAGTTTACCCTGCCCCGCAGTACCCAACGGTATGTAAATGCCGCTTGGGACCCCGCTGCCGCCCCCTTTGGCGGTGATGCACTGAATGCCTATAACGATGGGCCTCCCGCCGAAGGCCAGCCGCAATTAGGCCGCTTTTTTGAACTGGAAAGCTCCTCTCCCGCCGCTGGCCTTAAACCGGGCGCCGCGCTGGAGCATTACCACCGCACCATTCACTTGCAGGGAGAAGAAAAACGCCTGGCGCCGGTAGTGAAAAAATTGTTCGGCGTTACACTGGCGGATATTATGAAGCAGGGCTAACGTCCAGGTTATAGATGTCTTTCAAACGCAGCAAACACAGGTCAAGGCTGGCTTTGGGAATACCTATCTCCATACTGCAGAACAACTGGAGGTCTTGCTGCAACACCGTGCAGTTATTTTGTTTCACCACCATCATCACATCGTTCAGGATGGTATAGTCAAAAGACAGTTTGTACCGCGCTTCCACATTTTTTTGCACGGCGGGTATGAGCTGCAATACCAGCGCGCAAGACATTTTATACGCGTTGATAAGCCCTGGTACGCCCAGCAGGGTGCCGCCAAAGTAACGCACCACTACCACCAGCGCGTCCGTGAGTTGTTTACTGTCTATTTGTCCAAGTATGGGCTTGCCGGCGGAGCCGGAAGGCTCCCCGTCATCTACCGCGCGGAACTGCAGCCCGTCTGTGCCCAGGCGGTATGCATAACAGTGGTGCGTGGCTTTGGGATGCTCTTTTTTTACCTCCTGCAAACATTCTTTTACCTCATCGGTGGTTTTTACGGGGTATGCATATGCGAGGAATTTACTGCCTCTGTCCTTAAACTCTGCTACTGCCTTTTTTTCTATCGTATAATAAACTTCCATTGTCTAGGTTGATGAAGAAGGGGGCGTGTAAATGGCGATACGGTCACCCATTACATGCGCTTCTTCCTGTAATTGTACATGCCCCGGAGCGGGCGCTTTCAGGCCACCGCCCAGCAGTACGGAGCCGGTGATCACCCGCATCTCGTCCCACAGCCCGCTGCTGATAAAACTTTCCAGCAGCCGGGCGCCGCCTTCTACCATCACGCTTTGGATACCAGCGCTGTGCAGTTCCGCCAGCAGTGAAGGCAACAGGTTGCCGTTCTCAAAATCCACCACGATGGTTTGCGTACGGCCTTTCACCGCGGTAATAAAAAAAGTGGGCGCTTCATTGTTCCACAGGTGGTAATGCGGCGGTACTTTCAGCTCCCGGTCTATCACCAGGCGTACGGGGCTTTTACCGGGCCAGAGGCGTGTAGTAAGCCGGGGGTTATCCGCCAGCGCCGTTTGTGTGCCTACCATAATGCCCATTTCAGCGCTACGCCAGCGGTGTACCAGCCGGTTGGCATACTGGTTTGAGATACGCACGGGCTGGCCATTTTCAGGGGCTATATACCCGTCTGCGGACTGGGCCCATTTCAGTACGATGTAAGGGCGTTTTTTTTCATGATAGGTAAAAAAACGCCGGTTAATCTGGCGGCAATCTGCTTCCAGCACCCCGGTGGTCACTTCCACGCCTGCCGCTTCCAGTTTGGCAATGCCGCGGCCGGCAACGGCGGAAAAAGTATCTACGCAGCCGATCACTACCCGCGGTATTTTCTGCGCCACCAGCAAGTCCGCGCAGGGAGGTGTTTTACCATGGTGCGCACAGGGCTCCAGCGTAACGTACATGGTGGCTTTGGGGACCAGCTCCCGCAGGCCTTCCGGCACGCTGTTCACACAGTTCACTTCCGCATGGGCCTGGCCGTACACGCGGTGGTACCCTTCCCCGATCACCTGCCCTTCATGCACCAGCACGGCTCCCACCATCGGGTTAGGGGCCACATGGCCGTCTCCCAGGCGGGCCAGCTGCAAACAACGTTGCATAAAAAATTCGTGCTGTGCGTGCTCCATGAATGCGTTTGAAATAGCTATGTTTGCAAAAATATTGTTTCGGCGGCTATTTTCCGCTGATCATCTGAAGAACATGACCATTCAATCTGCATTTGCCGGCCTCGTAGCAGCCATCAGGTCCATTTACGATGCCCGTGAAGCCGCAAACGTTGCGCACCTGGTGATGGAACATATTACCGGGTTAGGTAAGCTGGACCGGGTTGTGCATAAGGACGCCGACCTGTCTCCCGCGCAGGAAACACAATATCAGCAGGCCATCACCCAGCTGCTGGAACACCGCCCCGTACAACATATTACCGGCAAGAGCTGGTTCTACGGCCTGGAGCTGATTGTCAGTGACCAGGTACTGATACCCCGCCCTGAAACAGAAGAGCTGGTAGAATGGATCTTGCTGGACCATCCCTCCAAACCCGCCCTGCGCCTGCTGGACGTAGGCACCGGCAGCGGCAGCATTCCCATTGCCCTCAAAAAACAATGGCCCATGGCGGATATCTGGGCCATGGACATCAGCGCCTGCGCTATTTCCATGGCCACCCGCAATGCGAGCCTGCAGCATACGCCTATCCGTTTCCTGCACCAGGACGTGCTGTCTCCGGACGCCTTCAAGGTACTGCCTTCCCTCAACATCATTGTCAGTAATCCCCCTTACATTCCCGAGCAGGAAAGGGCGGGTATGCAAACACAGGTTGAAGCATTTGAGCCGTCCATTGCCCTGTTTGTTCCGGACAGGGACCCGCTGCGTTTTTACCGCGCCATTGCCCTGCTGGCCCTGGAAAAGCTGGAGCCGGGCGGCAAGCTGTATTTCGAGATACATGAGTCTTACGGCGCGGACGTGGTAAATATGCTGAAAGAGAACGGTTTTGCGGACGTACGGCTGAAACAGGATATGTTTGGAAAAGACAGGATGGTAAGGGCCGTGAAGAAATAAAAAAGGGCCGTACCTTCTTGTGGTACAGCCCTTTCATGTATGTAACGATGCGTTACTTCTTGTTACCGGCCGCGCTTTGCGGGTTGGCCGTGCCCAGCACGGTTTTGGCCCCCAGCTCCCGCGCTATCTGCATTACGCTTACCACGGCGCTGATGGGCACCGTTTCCTCCGCGTTGATCACAATTGTGGGATCTACTTCGCCCAGGGGAATTTTGGGTACCAGCACTGCACGCAACTGCTCAAAGCTGACCTTCTGCGTACCTACATAAAACTGCTGGCCCGCATCTATGCTGACCACTACGGTCTGTTTTGCCTTGGTATTGCTCTTGGCCTTCGGCAACATCAGTTTGATCACGTTGGGATTGGCCAGGGAAGATACGATCAGGAAGAATAACAGCAGGATGAACAGGATGTCGTTCAACGCGCCGTTATGCATTTCCGCCTGCCCTTTTTTTCGCCTCCTCAAATTCATACAAAAATCTATTACGAATTAGGAATTTCATCTGGTAGGCTCCTGCAGCACGTCAATAAACTCTGCTGAAGAACCTTCCATTTTATTGATCACCTTGTCTATCTGCGCCTGCAGGTAGCTGTAGCCGATGTAGGCCACCAGGCCTATGATGAGGCCTGCCGCGGAGGTCACCATTTTCACGTAAATACCGCCGGCAATGGTGCTGAGGGTAATATCCGAGGTCTGGGAGATGTTGAAGAAAGTCTGGATCATACCGGCAATGGTGCCCAGGAAGCCGAACATGGGGGCTATACCGGCAATAATAGACAGTATGACCAGGTTCTTTTCCATTTTGTATATCTCCAGCTTGCCCACATTTTCCATAGATTTTTCAATGTTGTCTATAGGCTTGCCAATGCGCTGAATGCCTTTGTCTATCATGCGCGCAATGGGGCTGTTGGTGTTTTTGGACAGTGAACGGGCGGCGTTGATATTGCCGGAAGTAATATGGTCCCGTATCATGGGCATGAAATTGCTTTCCATTTTGCCCGCCCTTGAAATGGTGATATATCTTTCCACGAAAACATACACGGCAATAACGGAGAGAACGCCCAGCGGTATCATCAGCGGGCCTCCTTTCAGGATCATGTCCCACAACCTGATCTCCTGTGCCGCGGTAGCAGCAGCGCTCGCGCCGGCGGCCACGGTATCGGCCTTGGGCAGTAAAAGCGAGTCCTGCATAAACGTAACGAGTCCTAACATGAATTAAATTTTAACCTTTTTCATGAAATATAAGGGGTCAAAGTAATAATAAAAACGCAATGCTGTATAAATTATTATCAACTCTTTTCCTCCCACACCTGCACCAGGTGAATAATGGTATCTACGGCCTTTTCCATGTCCTGCACGCTGATGTACTCCTGCTTGCTGTGCAGCGCCATTTCTCCCGTAAAGATATTGGGGCAGGGCAGGCCCATGAATGAAAGCCTGGAGCCGTCCGTACCGCCCCTGATGCTCATTTTCAGCGGTCCCACACCGGCTCGGCGGATGGCTTCTTCCGCATACGCCGTCACCTGCGGGTGTTTGTCAAGCACCTCTTTCATATTGCGGTACTGCGCTGTTATCTCAAAGCTGGCCGTAGCGCCGGGGTGCTGTTTGACCACGGTTTCCATGATCTTGCGGAGATAAAACTCGTGACCCTGCAGCTCCGGCACGGTGAAGTCACGGATAATAAAATCGATGGTGGTTTTTTCCACGGAGCCCTGTATGCGTACGGGGTGAATAAAGCCCTGGCGGTCTTCGGTGGTTTCCGGGGAAAGGATGTCTTTCGGCAACTGGTCCACAATGGCCGCGGCTATCTTGATAGCGCTGACCAGCTTCCCTTTTGCGGCGCCAGGGTGTACGCTTACGCCGTGGACAGTGATCTGCACCCCGTCCGCAGCAAAGGTCTCGTCTTCCAGGGAGCCCAGCTCGCCGCCGTCCATGGTATACCCGAACTGTGCGCCCAGGCGTTCCATGTTCACATGTTCCACCCCGCGGCCCACTTCCTCATCTGGCGTGAACAGCAGGCGGATGGCCCCATGTTTTATTTCCGGGTGCAGCACCAGGTACCTGGCCGCGTCCATGATCTCCGCCACACCGGCTTTATTGTCTGCGCCCAGCAACGTGGTGCCGCTGGCGGTGATAATATCATGCCCGGTTTTGCCGGCCAGGTAAGGGTGATGCTGCACGCTGATCACCTGCGAGGGATCATCCGGCAATACAATGTCTTTCCCGTCAAATTTTTCGTGTACAATGGGCTTTACGCCGGTACCGCTGCAATCCGGCGCGGTGTCCATATGCGCGCACAGACAGATCACGGGCACCTGTTTGGCGGTAGTAGCGGGGATGGTGGCATATACATAGCCGTGTTCGTCCATTTCCGCATCCGTAATGCCGGCCTCCTGCAATTCCTGCACCAGCAGGCGCGCCAGGTCTTTTTGCTTTTCGGTGGAAGGGAAAGTGCTGCTTTGCGGATCAGACTGCGTATCTATTTGCACATAACGCAGAAAGCGTTCTTTAACGGTATATTCCATGGGCTTGCGTAAAAAAGAAAAAGTAAAAAGCAGGATGCCCCGATTTTTACTTTTTCACTTGACTAATATTTCTATTTTTTAGGCTGAAACGATCTCAACCAGTTCAATATCAAAAATCAGCGGTTCACCGGCAAGGGGATGGTTCGCGTCCAGGGTGATGAACTCCGTGCCGATAGCGGCCACTTTTACGGGGAACACCTGGCCCTGCGGATTGCTCATCTGCAGCTCCATGCCAACGGTAGGGTTCAGGTCTGCCGGGATGTTCGCTTTCGGGAACTCCATGATCAGCTCGTCATTTTTTGGACCGTAAGCCTCCTCTACGGGAATGTTCAGTGTCCTTTTGTCTCCAGGCTTCATGTCCAGCACGCCATTGTCAAAGCCCTTTATTACCATACCGGCGCCCACAGTGAATTCCAGCGGATCCCTGCCTTCTGAGGAATCAAAGGTGTTACCGTTGTTCAAGCGGCCGTGGTAGTGTACCCGTACAGTATCTCCGGTCTTTACCTGTTGCATATAAATAATTTAAAATGAGATAATAGAAGGTGAAGGTACAGATTTTGTTTTTGATTTCTGGCCATGGCTCGTTAATTTGTTGCGTTCAACTCAATGGTATATGAAACAACTTGTAAGCATATTGCTGCTATGCTGCTGTTTTCCCGCTTTCTCCCAGCAAACCGTTACTACCGGCGCGGAACGTACCGCCGTATACCTGCCGCTGCTGAAAGACAAACGGGTGGGCATGCTGGTGAACCAGACCTCCATATTGGGGCCTTCCCACCTGGTAGATTCCCTCCTGGAAAGCGGGGTGAACATTGTGAAGATATTCAGCCCTGAACATGGTTTCCGCGGGCAGGCAGACGCCGGCGAAAAACTGGGCAACAGCACAGACCCCGCCACCGGCCTGCCCATTGTGTCTCTCTACGGCAAACACCGCCAGGCAGACAGCGCGGACCTGGCGGATGTGGACATACTCGTTTTTGACCTGCAGGACGTGGGTACCAGGTTCTATACCTATATATCCTCCCTGCAGGAACTGATGGAATCTGCCGCGGCATTCAACAAACCGCTGTTGGTGCTGGACCGCCCCAACCCCAATGGGCACTATGTAGACGGGCCGGTGCTGGACACTGCCTTCCGCTCCTTTGTAGGCATGCAGCCCATCCCCACTGTACATGGCATGACGGTAGGCGAGTATGCCCAAATGCTCAACGGTGAGGGATGGCTGAAAGGCGGCGTGCAATGCCTGCTCACGGTGATCACTTGTGAGAACTATGACCACAATACCCTGTACAGCCTGCCGGTAAAGCCCTCTCCCAACCTGCCCAATATGCGCTCCATCTATCTTTACCCTTCCACCTGCCTCTTTGAAGGCACGGCGTTCAGCCTGGGGCGCGGCACCAGCAAACCTTTCCAGGTATATGGCCACCCATCGCTGCCCAAACGCCTGTTCTCCTTTACCCCGCGCAGCATGCCCGGCGCCAAAACGCCCGTGCTGATGGACCAGACCTGCTATGGTTATGACCTGAGCGCTCCCGCCCAAAAAACCGTACGCCAGATAGACCTGGATTATGTGATCAACGCTTACAAGCTGTTCCCTGACAAGAGCAAATTCTTTAATGCCTTTTTTAATAAACTGGCCGGCAACAGCACGCTGCAGGCGCAGATCAGGGCCGGGCAATCTGCCGCCGCCATCCGCAAAAGCTGGGCGCCGGGGCTGCAAGCGTTTAAGGAGATCAGGAAGAAGTACCTGTTATATAAAGACTTTCAATAGCTCCGGCCTGTTGCACTGCTTGCGGGAAACCACTGCAATACCGACGGTGCATTCGCCTGTATATATACCGAAACCTAATTTCAATACATTTGCACCATGAGGATCATTTTTATGGGCACGCCAGACTTTGCCGTGGCGTCTCTTGATGCGCTGGTACAGCACGGTTACAACGTGGTGGCCGTTATTACCGCGCCAGACAAGCCGGCGGGCAGGGGGCTGCAACTGCAGCAAAGCGCGGTAAAACAATACGCCGCAAGCAAGCAGATACCCGTGCTGCAGCCTGAGAAACTGAAAAACCCCGCCTTCCTGGAAGAGCTGCGCTCCTACCAGGCAGACCTGCAAGTGGTAGTAGCCTTCCGCATGCTGCCGGAGGTGGTGTGGGATATGCCGCCCCTCGGCACCATTAACGTACATGCCTCGCTGCTGCCGCAATACCGCGGCGCGGCGCCCATTAACTGGGCTATCATCAACGGCGAAAAAGAATCAGGCGTTACCACCTTCAAACTGCAGCACGAAATTGATACCGGCAACATTCTCTTTGCTTCCCGGGTGGCCATCCGCGAAGATGAAACGGCCGGAGAACTGCATGACGACCTGATGAAAGCCGGTGCAGATGTATTGATAAAAACGGTGGAAGCCCTCTCCCGTGGCGGTGTTGAGGGCACCGTGCAAAACAATATTCCCCCCGGGGAACTGAAACATGCACCCAAAATATTCAAGGAAGATTGCCGGATCAACTGGGAACAGCCGGTCAACCATATTTATGATCTCATACGCGGCCTCAGTCCCTATCCTGCCGCATTCACCAGCCTGCAGGGCAAAACGCTGAAGGTCTTCAAGGCCGTAAAAGAACCGGTGCAGCATGCGCATACGCCGGGCAGTGTACACTCAGATCATAAAACGTACCTGAAATTTGCGGCAAACGGGGGATACATCCACGTAGAGGAGTTGCAGTTGGAGGGCAAAAAGAAGATGGGCGTGGTGGAATTTCTGCGGGGGTTCAGGTTTGAAACGAATTAAAAAAGGCGCCGTCACCGGCGCCTTTTTTATTATTTCTCGTCATAATGCAATTCACAATAAAACCGCCCTTCCGTGATCCCCAGCGCATCCTGCGCCGCATCGCTCAGCTTGATGATGAGGTTGGCATTCGCCTTTAACTGGGGGATGGCGTCCAGCACCTTGGCATAAATGGAACGGCCTGTTAAAGGGTTGGTCACTTTTACGATGGTGCCGCGCGGAGCGCTGTTATGCAACGCGTAATATTTGCCGGAACCTACTACGGCATTGCTCCTGAACCAGGTGCCAGGGCCTTTTTCCGTAACAGTGCTTCGCCCGTTGTTGGTCTGCTGCATGTAGATCTGCTCAAAACCTCCTTCCGGGATGGAAGGCGTACGGCCGAGGCTGGTTTCCTGGCGGGTTTCCGGTTCCGCGGCTTGTGACCGGGGCGCGGGGCGCGTTTCAGGCAATGTGGGCACTGTAGAGGCCACCGGTTTAGACTCCGGCTCCGCGGGCTGAGACCGGGGCGCAGGGCGCGTTTCAGGTTCAGCGGGTTGAGACCTGGCAACCACCGGCTCCGCGGGTTGCGGCTTGCTGGCCGCCGGCTCTGCAGCAGGCGTGCGCGAAGCGGTTTCCGCAACGGGGGCGGCAGCAGCCAGCACAGCAGATTGCCCGCTGCCTTTCACAAAACCCACTACCAGGTAAGCGTCTTTCTGTACCCCGTCTCCGGTAATATGGTTCCATTGACGCACATTGTCCAGCGGCACTTTGGCATAACGCACGTGAATGCGGTACAGCGTTTCCTTCTCGGCTACCTTGTGGTATACCGGGCGGAGGCCCGAACCGTTCTGCGCGTCTTTGGACTGTACAAAATTGTTCTTATTTAAAGGGATCGTGATCTGTTTGCCCAAACTAAGCCCCTGATCCATCTGCATTCTGTTCTTCGCCGCAATATCTTTGGGGCTCAGGCCATAGGAACGGCCAAGGCTGTACCATGTTTCCCCTTTCTTCACCGTATGCGTCAAATAAAGATCAGGAGCATTGCCCTGTACAAGAAGCGTGTCCTGCGCGGCTGCTCCTACTGTACTGGCCATCATTACACCTAACAAAACTGACTTTAACATAATTTCTAATACTTTAAGGGAACGAATATATGTGTTAAAAACGAATTTTCATTTATATCGAAACGACAAAAAACCAAATTTGTTGTTGCGCCACAACCGTTGCAGGCTCAAGGTTCCGCTGTTCCGGCCTTCAGAATGCGCATTTCCTTCGGGTAATAATTATTGGTCCTGTTCGGCAAGATCTTGGCCCAGCCCATGTTCATCCCGTTGTATCTCATCAGCGCCCAGCCTTTTTGTGTACCGTTCAGCTGCAGATCTTCCTTGCGCAGGTAACGCAGCGCATCTTCCAGCCCCAGTTCTATGGCCGGCAGGTCTGCCCCTATGCAGGTGCTCACCGCCAGCTGATGGTCAGGCACCAGGTCTTTTGCCGTTAGCTGCCCTGCTTTCACACCGGCCTTGCGGATATACAGGTTTTTCTGCAACAGGGGCAATTCTTCCGCCATGGCGGGCGTGAGAATGATCACTTCCCCGTTGTGCAGCATCATCACATGCGCCCCATCCTTTTTCAGCCAGGGAATAATGCGGGCAGCCTCACGCGGGGGCAACAGGCTCAGGTGCGCACGGTTTTTCTTGGGTAATGCTGCCATCCCCTTTTTCCGGAAGCAGGCAATAAAAAAGCCTTCGCCTTTCACCTGGTCCGGGTAAAAACGATAACCGTGCAAGCGGTGCCGCGGCGAAACGGTTTCTACAATATGCCATTCCGGCAGCAGCTGCAGCGGACAGTTTTCCAGTTCAAAATTCTCCAGCAGCCAGTCCATCACTGCTTCATCTTCTTCACGCGCGTAAGAGCAGGTGGAATAAACAAGTACGCCGCCCGGTTTGAGCGCCGGCAGCACATCCGCCAGAATCCTTTGCTGGCGCTGGCTGCAGAGCATCACATTCTCCTGTGACCATTCGTTGATGGCCTCAGGGTCACGGCGAAAGAGGCCGGAGCCGGAGCAGGGTGCGTCTGCTACGATTACATCAAAATATTCTTCAAGGCGGGCAAAATCACGCGGATCATTATTGGTGACCACCACATTTTCAGCGCCCCAGCGGGCAATGTTATCGGCCAGCAGCGACGCGCGCGGCTTGATCACTTCATTGGCCACCAGCAGGCTCTGCGGGTGGAGTACCCCCTGCATCAACGTACTTTTGCCACCGGGCGCGGCGCAGAGGTCCAGCGCTTTCAACGGCTGCTGCAGGTCTGCCGTTTGCCGCAGGGCTTCTTCCAGGAACATGGAAGATGCTTCCTGCACGTAATATGCGCCGGCATGAAATGAAGGATCGAACGTAAAAGAGGGACGGCTGGAAAGATAGTAGCCATAACGGCTCCAGGGCACGGGCGTTACCGTGAGCCGGGGAAAAAGCGCCGCCGCATCTGTTGCTTTCAGCGGTTGCAACCGCAACGATGTGATGCGCTCGCCGGATGCATGCACTTCCATGAACGGCCCGGGGCGGTAACCCGGCAGGCCTTGCAACGTATCTGTAAATGCTGACGGTAAAGAAGGCAATGGTACTTTTTCCGCAAATTTAGTGAATTGCGCGCGGAGAGCCGCCTACAACATTTTTACTTCTCCTACCAGCTGCTGCAGCACTGATTTTGCATCGCCGAACAGCATGGAAGTTTTAGGCTGAAAGAACAATTCGTTCTCAATGCCGGCGTAGCCGGGTTTCATGCTGCGTTTATTCACGATCACCATTTTGGCGTTCTCCACTTCCAGTATAGGCATGCCGTAAATGGGGCTGGCGGGGTCGTTCTTGGCCGCGGGGTTCACCACGTCATTGGCGCCCAGCACCAGCACGGCATCAGTAGTATTCATTTCGCCGTTGGCCTGTTCCATTTCTTCCAGCTTTTCATACGGCACGTCTGCTTCTGCCAGCAGCACGTTCATATGCCCCGGCATGCGTCCGGCCACGGGATGAATGGCATAGTTCACCTCCACTCCTTTTTCTTCCAGCAGCTTTTCCAGTTCGTGACAGACGTGCTGCGCCTGCGCCACAGCCAGGCCATACCCCGGAACGATCATCACCTTGCTGGCATAACGCAGCACTACCGCCGCATCAGACAAACTGATCTCCTTGTAGCTGCCGTACTCCTTGGCCGCCCCGCCTGCGTGCGTGCCGCCAAAGGAACCGATCAGCACGTTTTTGAGCGAGCGGTTCATGGCCTTGCACATGAGGATGGTGAGAATGGTACCGGCAGAACCTACCAGTATGCCGCCGGTGAGCATCACGGGGTTGTTGTACAGGAAACCGCCGCAGGCCGCGGCCACGCCGGTAAAAGAGTTGAGCAGGGAAATGACCACCGGCATGTCTGCGCCGCCAATGGGCATTACGAACAAAATGCCGTAAGTAACGGATAGTGCAAGGATGGCGTAAAAAGCAATGGTAATGGCGGGTTTGACGGTGAACAGCGTACCGTTGGCGATGATGCTGCCTATATCCCTGCCGTCATTTATACGCACTATATAACTGTTGTTGATCACAGCAACCAGGTACGCTGCCAGTATCACTATCACCGCCAGCACTACCAGGTTCACAATATGCTGGCCTTTGAACGCGAAGTCTTTTATTTTGCCGTTGAGCTTGCCCCAGGCTATCACGCTGCCTGCAAAAGATACCGTGCCTATGATGAGGCCCAGCAATATGATCAGCAATGTGCCGCTTGCCTGTACGTTCCCCAACAGGTATTTATCAAAATCGTAACCGGGAGGATAACTTGTCCAGCCACCGCCCAAAGGCAACGAATGAGATAAATGATTAAACTCCACAATAGATATCAGCATGGCGCAAGCCCCGCCCATGCCGTTGAACATGCTCACCATCTCCGGCATGGCCGTCATTTTCACCCTCCTTGCCGCCACCACGCCAACTACCGTGCCTATCAGCAGCCCGCCGAATATCCATCCGTAATTATGTAATTTCCGCCCGCCTTCTTCGTACAGGAAAATAGTACCCACAATGGCCACAAACATGCCTGCCGCCGCCACCAGGTTGCCTTTGCGGGCAGTGGCGGGATTGCTGAGCATTTTGAGCCCTACAATAAATGTAACAGAGCCAACCAGGTAAGCGATGGATAAGAGACTTGCTTCCATTATTTCTTCTTTTTAAACATTTCCAGCATTCTGTCTGTCACCACAAAACCGCCTACCACATTGAGCGTGCCCAGTATCACCGCTAAAAACCCCAGCACCAGCGCCAGGTAGTTGTCTGCTTCCGCCTTGCCCATTACAATAATGGCGCCTATGATCACCACGCCATGAATGGCGTTGGCGCCGCTCATGAGCGGTGTATGCAACACGGAAGGCACACGGGAGATCACTTCTATACCCAGGAAAACAGACAGTATCACGATGTACACCATCTCGATATGCAGTTGTAAAAAGTCCAGTACTGCGCTCATATGCAAGGAGTTATAATTTTGTTGAAATACTATACGGCAGCGGCCTGCAGCTGTTTCACCCGGTCATTCACAATTTCGCCCTGGTGGGTGATGCAGGTGCCCTTCACCAGGTCGTCCTCAAAATTGAGATGTACCTGGCCTTCTTTGCTGATGATGAGCTTCAGGAAATTGAGCACATTGCGGGCATACAGCTTGCTGGCATCCGCGGGCGCGGTACCGGCCAGGTCTGAATTGCCTATCACCGTTACACCGCCGTGTACAATGGTCTCCTCATTTTTGGTCACCTCCGTATTGCCCCCGGTGGCGGCGGCCAGGTCTATGATCACGGAGCCGTTTTTCATGTTACTCACCATCTCTTTCGTGATCAGGATGGGCGCGGGTTTTCCGGGGATCTGCGCGGTGGTGATCACAATGTCTGCCCTCGCGGCGCTTTCCGCTATTTTCTGTTCCTGCTTCAATTTATAGTCGGCAGACTGTTCTACCGCGTAGCCACCGGCCTTTGAAGCGTCTGCCGCGCCTTCTACTTCCACGAACTTTGCGCCCAGGCTCATCACCTCTTCTTTCACGGCAGGGCGGGTATCGAACACTTCCACCACGGCGCCCAGCCTGCGGGCGGTGGCAATGGCCTGCAAACCGGCCACCCCGGCGCCCAATATCAGCACTTTGGCGGGCGGAATGCTGCCCGCGGCCGTCATGAACATGGGAAAATACCGGGAATAGGTATACGCCGCCAGCAGTACGGCCTTGTAACCGGCTATATTGGCCTGGGAGCTGAGCACGTCCATGCTTTGCGCGCGGGTGGTGCGGGGAATGGTGTCAAGACTGAATACGGAAAACTGTTTTTCCGCCCATTGCTGCATCAGGGCGGGGTTGTAGAGGGGTTGATAAATGCCCAGCCATATTTTGCCGGCAGGCACGTTTTTCCATTCTTCCGTGGCGGGCGGGCGGATGCTCAGCAGCATGTCCGCCTGCTGCAGCAGCTCTGCGCGGGTTTTGATCTCCGCACCGGCCTCCCGGTACGCTTCGTCCGGGTAAAATGCCTGTGCGCCCGCGCCTGCTTCCACCCACACCGTTACCTGTTGCTGCACAATCTGTTTAACGACTTCCGGAACGAGCGATACCCTGTTTTCTCCTGCTTTTTCTTTAAGAACGGCCAAGATCATCAGCGATGGAATTTTGCTGAATGAATTTACCGAAAAAAAGCGGAATAAACGGGCGGCCGTCCATAAAAAAGGCGCAACTTTCTGCAGTTGTGCCTTTTCATGAAAATGTACGTATCGGGTGCGCTTTTTGAATTACTTCTGGGAACGCGCTTTTTTTGCGTAGAGGTACGCTGCGCTTTATCTTGCCGGTTACGCCCGCCGGATCCCCCTCCCTCAGGCAGACACCGGCTCCATCACCTCGCGGCAAAGCGTACTGACGGCCTGCACCCACAGCGGGTGCGTGTTTAAACAGGGGATCATGGTAAAACTGTCTCCCCCGGCGTTGATGAACGTATGTTTCCCTTCCACCGCAATTTCTTCCAGCGTTTCCAGGCAGTCAGACACAAAGGCCGGGCAGGCCACCAGCAACTTCTTCACCCCTTCTTTCGGCAGGGCCTCAAAACGCTCCGCCGTATAGGGCCTGATCCATTCCTCACGGCCCAACCTCGACTGGAAAGACACGCCCCACTTGTGTTTGGGAATGCCCAGCCTCTCCGCCACCAGCTCCGAGGTGATGATCACCTGGTGGCGGTAGCACTGTGTATGGGCTTTGGAATCTACATGGCAGCAATCATTCACCTTCAGGCAATGCGAACCGGTGATGTCTCCCTTTCGTATGTGCCTGACCGGTACGCCGTGGTAGCTGAACAGCAGGTAGTCAAAGTCCTGCTCCACATAAGGCCGCATGCTTTCCGCCAGCGCATGGATGTATTCTTCGCGGCGGTACCAGGGTTGTACTATTTTCAGTTCAAAAGGGTATTGTTTGCGCTGGTACACCGCTTTGGCATATTCTGCCGCTGTTTCGTAGCTGCTCATGGCATAGTGGGGGTACAGGGGCACCAGCACCACTTCCTTCAGGCCCGGGTGCTCTTTCGCCAGTTTGTCGAACGTAGCGGCGGGAGAAGGGTTGCCGTAACGCATGGTGATCTCCACCGGCATTTCCAGGTCATGCTGCAGCGCCTTCTGCAATTGTTTGGTGAGTACGATCAACGGGGAACCTTCCGGCCACCAGATGCTTTTATACGCTTCAGCGCTTTTCTCCGCCCGGCGGGGAACAATAACACCGCCCACCAGCAGCTTGCGCATCAGCCAGGGGTAGTCTATCACCCGTTTGTCCATCAGAAATTCAAGCAGGTACTTCTTAACATCAGGCACTTCCGTGGAATCCGGAGAGCCCAGGTTCATCAATACGATGGCTGTATCAGATTTTGCGACCATAAACCTATAAAATTGTTGCAAAAGTAAGCGCTTTTCATGCTATATCAGGCATGTTCTGTCATTAAATTGTTAGAATAAAAGGGCCGGAGGCTTTGGCCGGCGCATGATTCCGGTCAATCATCATCCGCAATTTTATCTGTAACTTGCAGGTGAACATCCCTGTAAACGCATGTACATGCCGCATATGATAAAACATGATGAAGATCATTTTTTGGAAGCCTCTGTGAACAGGGGTAGAAATGACACAGTAGTGACAGCTAAGGACGCGGTTTTGAAGCGTATGCCAGTATTTTTGCACCCGGAAGCTTTTAAGAAAAACATGCAGGTCAATCAGCCCAAAGACATATCACATTTTCATATTGTTGGAATCAACTATAAGAAAACTGACGCTGCGATCCGGGGACTATATGCCATTAACCAGGACCAATACCAGCAACTGTTAGCAACCGCCCGCGAGGCCGGCCTTACAGACTTGTTCGTACTCTCCACCTGTAACCGTACCGAAATTTATGGTTTTGCCACAGAGGCCGCCGTGCTGCGGGATTTGTTGTGCAACGCCGCCAGCGGTAACCCGCAGGTGTTTGCGGAGCTGGCCTATCAGCGATCAGGAGAAGACGCCGTGCGCCACCTGTACCAGGTAGGCACCGGGCTGGATTCACAGATACTGGGAGACTACGAGATCATCGGCCAGATCAAAGGCGCCGCCAAGTTTGCCAAGGCGCATGGCTCCATTGGCACTTTCCTGGAGCGGCTGGTGAACAGCGTGCTGCAGGTATCCAAGCTCATCAAGAACGAGACCGGCCTCAGCTCCGGCACCGTATCCGTGGCCTTTGCCGCCGTACGCATGCTGGAAAAGAAAGTGCCGGACATTTGCCATAACAAGAACATTGTGCTGCTGGGCGTCGGCAAAATAGGCCGCAACACCTGCAAGAACATGATGGAATACCTGGGCGTACGCAATATTACGCTCATTAACCGCACCACCGCCGTAGCGGAAGAGTTTGCCGGCCAGCACGGCCTGCAGTACACGCCCTACGAGCAGATGGACGCCACGCTGCAGCAGGCAGACGTGATACTGGTAGCCACCAACGCCCCGCAACCCACCATTTTGCCCGCGCACATGGAAGGCGCCGGCCGCAAACTGATCATAGACCTGTCCATCCCCTTCAACGTAGCCCCTGAAGTACGGGAACTGGAGCATGTGGAAGTGATCAACGTGGACGACCTGAGCAAAGTGCAGGATGAAACACTGCAGATGCGCCTCAGTGAAGTGCCCAAGGCCATGTCCATTATTGATGAGCACATGGAAGAGTTCCTTTACTGGTTCAAGATGCGCAAACATGCCGTAGTGCTGAAAGCAGTGAAGGAAAAGCTCACGGAGATCCATGCACGGGAAATCAAAGAACAAAAGAACGGCGCACAATACAACCTGGAAGACCTGGAGGAAGTTTCTTCCCGCATCATCCAGAAAATGATCAATTTGATGGCCGGTAAAGTGCGCAGGGAAACTGATAAAGGCGATGATTACATTGCCATGATCAGCGACATTTTCGAGACCGGCGTTAATCACGAGTAAACGATGGAAAAAATTATCAGGATAGGCACCCGGGACAGCCAGCTCGCCATGTGGCAGGCCACCCTGGTAAGGGACCTTTTAACCAATAACGGGCATACGGTAGCACTGGTACCGATCAAAAGCGAAGGCGATATAGACCTAGTCACCCCCCTTTACGAGATAGGCGTACAGGGCATCTTCACCAAAAGCCTGGACCTGGCCCTGCTGAACAGCCGCATAGACATCGCCGTTCACTCCTTTAAAGACGTGCCTACCCAATTGCCGCAGGGCATCATCAATGCGGCCGTGCTGGAGCGCGGCCCGGTAAAAGACCTGCTGGTATACAAACACGATACTGATTTTTTAAATGATCCTGCATATACCGCCCACATCGGCACCAGCAGCATACGCCGCAAGGCGCAGTGGCTGCGGCGTTACCCGCGCCACCAGCTGCACAACCTGCGCGGCAATGTGATCAGGCGGCTGGAGAAACTGGCGGCCGAGAACTGGGACGCCGCCATTTTTGCGGCGGCGGGCGTAGAACGCATCAATGTGCGCCCCGAAAAGTCCGTAATACTGGACTGGATGCTGCCCGCTCCCGCGCAAGGCGCCATAGTGGCCGCCTGCCGTGAAAACGACGCTTACATCAGGGAGGCCCTGGCTCCCCTGCACCATGCGGATACCGCCCTTTGCACCGGCGTGGAACGCGAGTTCCTGCGCACCCTGCTGGGCGGCTGCACCACCCCCATCAGCGCCTACGCGCAGATCAGGGAAGGGCAACTGCACTTTGAGGGCAACCTCTGCAGCCTCACCGGAGATGCTTCTTTTACCGTTACCCGCCAGGGCGCTCCCGGCGCCACGCAGGGCATGGGGGCAAACGCGGCGGAAGAAGTGCTGGCAAACGGCGGCCGCGCAGTGATCGAAGCCATCAGAAATGTTCAACGCTAAATATGCCATACTCAGCACCAAAGCATTGCCGCCGGAACTTAAAGAGGAAGCGGCGGGGCATGGTATTGCGGTGGAAGACCGGATGTTCATTGACGTTACCGCAGTGACCACGGAAGAGATTGAACACAGGATAATGTCACTCAGCTGGAAAAGCGGGGTGCTGGTGTTCACCAGCCGGCATGCGGTAGGCGCTGTAAGCAGCGTATTGCCTTCCTTCCTTTGGGAGCACCGGTTGCCCTTCCACGGCCCTCAATTGGCAGACGTGCGTGTATACTGCCTCCAGGGCGCCACCCGCCAGGCTGTGGAAGAGAACATGCCCGGCATACTCATAGCCGGCACCGCCGCCAACGGCACAGAACTGGCCCAAAAGATCATGGAAGACCAGGTGCCCGCCGTCACGTTCCTTTGCGGCAACATCCGCCGTGGCGAACTGCCGGACACACTGCGGGCACACAACATAGCAGTGGAGGAAATGGTAGTGTACAATACTACAGAAACACCCACGGTAGTAGAAAAGGAATACGACGGCATCCTCTTTTCAAGCCCCAGCGGCGTACGGAGCTTTTTCTCCGTGAACACACCGCCCAGGCACACCGTTTGTTTCGCCATCGGGGAAACCACCGCCGCCGCCCTCCGGGACGTGACGGACAACAGGGTGATCACCAGTCACGAACCGTCTGCAGACGCCCTGCTTGGAACAGCTATTTATTACTTTGACAATATCAATTGCTACGAATGAGCGGATTACAGAATGACTTGTTGTTAAAAGCGCTGGCGGGCACGCCCGTACCGCGCCCCCCGGTATGGATGATGCGCCAGGCCGGGCGCTTTCTGCCTGATTATATCAAACTGCGCGATAAATATTCCTTTTTCGAGCGCTGCCAGACGCCTGAGCTGGCCACCGAAATTACCGTAATGCCGGTAGACCAGGTGGGCGTAGACGCCGCCATTATTTTTTCAGACATCCTGGTAGTACCGCAGGCTATGGGCATGGAGGTGCAACTGGTGGAAAAAGTAGGCCCCCTGCTGCCCCAGCCGGTGAAATCCGCTGCAGACCTGGAGCGTATCGTCATCCCCGATGTAGAAGACCGCCTCCATTACGTGATGGACGCCCTGCGCCTCACCAAACAGACCCTGGCCGGCCGCGTGCCCCTCATCGGTTTTGCCGGTGCGCCGTGGACGCTGCTGTGCTACATGGTACAGGGCAAAGGCTCCAAAACCTTTGATGAGGCCAAAGCCTTTTGCTACACCCAGCCTGTAGTAGCGCACGAGCTGCTGCACCGCCTTACCGAAACCACCATCCTCTACCTGAAGGCACAGGTGGCCGCAGGCGCGGACGTAGTGCAGATCTTCGACTCATGGGGCGGGCTGCTGGGCCCGCAGGACTTTGAAGAGCTTTCCCTCCAATACATCCGCCGCATTGTAGCCGCACTGCAGGGCGTTTGCCCCGTGATCGTGTTTGCCAAAGGCGCCTGGTTTGCGCTGGAAGAAATGGCCGCCACCGGGGCGCAGGGCCTGGGCCTGGACTGGTGCATCAAACCGCAGCTGGCCCGCCAGTTTGCCGGTCCCGCCGTTACCCTGCAGGGCAACTTTGACCCGGCGCAACTGATGAAACCCATCCCTGACATCCGGAAGGCCGTAAAAGAAATGATCACCGCTTTTGGCCCGCAGCGCTACATTGCCAACCTGGGCCACGGCATTTTGCCCAACATCCCGGTAGACCATGCCAAAGCCTTTGTAGAAGCTGTAAAGAGTTTTGCATAAACCAGTGTAGCCATGAGCATTAAAGAGCAATTCATTCCATATATCCACCAGTTGCAGAACAAGATCTGCGCCGCGCTGGAAACGGCAGACGGGAAAGCAACCTTCCGGGAAGACAAGTGGGAGCGCGAGGGCGGCGGTGGCGGCATTACCCGTGTAATTGCAGACGGCAACGTGTTCCAGAAAGGCGGCGTTAATACCTCCGTGGTACACGGCCAATTGCCGCCGGTAATGGCGCAGCAGTTCAAGGTGGCAGACAACAGCCGCTTTCTGGCAGCCGGCATATCGCTGGTGATACACCCGCAAAATCCTTTTGTACCCACCGTCCACGCCAACTTCCGGTATTTTGAGCTGTACGGGGAAAACGGCGCTGTTGCGGATTGCTGGTTTGGCGGCGGAGCAGACCTTACGCCCTATTATATATTCGAGGAAGACGGCGCGCATTTTCACCGCACCTTCAAGGAAGCCTGCGATCCCTTCGGCAAAGCACTGTACCCGCAGTACAAAAAACATTGCGACGAATATTTTGTGAATAAGCACCGGAACAATGAGGCGCGCGGCATTGGCGGCATCTTTTACGACTACCTCCGTCCCCAGCCGGGGCGCACGGCGGAAGACCTGCTGCAGTTCCAGGTATCCAACGGAAATGCGTTCATTCCTTCGTACCTTCCGCTGGTGGAAAAACGGAAAGACCTCCCCTACACAGACGCGCAGGTACACTGGCAGGAGTACCGCCGCGGCCGCTACGTGGAGTTCAACCTCATTCATGACAGGGGCACCCTCTTTGGCCTCAAAACAAACGGCCGCATAGAGTCCATACTGATGAGCCTGCCCGCAAAAGCACGCTGGGAGTATGATTATCACCCCTCCCCCGGCAGCCCCGAAGCAACACTGCTGGAATACCTGAAGCCGCGGGACTGGGTAAAGGAATCATAAAATTTGTTGAACATAAATCAGAAGAAGATGATCAGAAGAAACAGGATTTTACGCAACACACCCGCCATCAGGGCCATGGTAGCGGAGACCATACTGACGCCGGCCAATTTCATTGCGCCGCTGTTCGTAACGGAAGGCAAAGGCGTGAAGGAAGAAATTTCCTCCATGCCGGGCTACTACCGCCATTCGCTGGACCTCACGGCCAAAGAAGCAAAAGAGCTTTGGGCATTGGGCATCAGAAGCGTATTGCTGTTCATCAAATGTGCGGATGGGCTGAAAGACAATAAAGGCACCGAAGCCCTCAACCCTGACGGGCTGATGCAGCGCGCCGTCAAAACCGTGAAAGACGCCGTGCCCGGCATGGTGGTAATGACAGACGTAGCGCTGGACCCTTACTCTTCCTTTGGCCACGACGGTATTGTGGAGGGAGAAGAAATAGTGAACGACGCCACCGTGAACGTGCTCGCGGAAATGAGCGTGAGCCACGCACAGGCCGGTGCGGACATTGTAGCCCCCAGTGATATGATGGACGGCCGCATACTGGCCATACGCGAAGCGCTGGAAGACAATAACTTTACCAAAACCGGCATTATGGCCTACAGCGCCAAATATGCCAGCTGTTTTTACGGCCCCTTCCGCGATGCGCTGGACTCTGCGCCCGGTTTCGGGGACAAGAAGACCTATCAGATGGATTATGCCAATGCCCGTGAAGCATTAAAAGAAACCCTGATGGACGTGGAAGAAGGCGCGGACATTGTGATGGTAAAACCCGCCATGGCCTACCTGGACATTATCAGGCTGGTCAAAGACAGCGTAACCGTTCCCGTCAGCGCCTACCATGTAAGCGGGGAATACGCCATGATCAAGGCGGCCGCCAAAATGGGATGGCTCAACGAAGAAAAAGCGGTATTGGAAAGCCTCACCAGCATCAAACGCGCCGGCGCAGACCTGATTGCCACCTATTTTGCCAAAGACGCTGTCCATTTACTGAACAAATAAAAAATTTCATCTGCATGTTTACAAAAAGCAAAGCCCTGTTTGAACAAGCCGGCAAAGTAATACCCGGCGGTGTGAACTCTCCCGTACGTGCATTCAAAAGCGTAGGCGGCACGCCTGTTTTCATGCAGCACGCCAAGGGCGCTTATATGTATGATGTAGACGGCAACCGCTACGTTGACTACATCAACTCCTGGGGCCCTATGATATTGGGCCATGCGTACGAGCCCGTGGTAAAGGCCATACAGGAATATGCCACCTACTCCACTTCTTTTGGCGCGCCTACGCAGCTGGAAGTAGAAGTGGCGGAACTGATCATAAGCATGGTGCCGAATATAGACATGGTGCGCATGGTAAATTCCGGTACGGAGGCCTGTATGAGCGCGCTGCGCCTGGCCCGCGGCTTCACCGGCAGAAACAAGGTGATCAAATTTGACGGCAACTACCATGGCCACGCAGACTCTTTCCTGGTAAGCGCCGGCAGCGGCGTGGCCACGCTCGGCATACAGGCGGTGCCCGGTGTAACGGCCACCGTAGCGGAAGACACGCTTACCGCGCCCTACAACAACCTGCCCGCTGTTGAACAATTGATAGCGGAACACCCTGAACAGGTGGCCGCCATTATTGTAGAGCCGGTAGCGGGCAACATGGGCTGCATCCTGCCTCAGGCGGGCTTCCTGGAAGGCCTGCGCGCGCTGTGTGACCAGCATGGCATTGTGTTTATTATGGACGAAGTGATGACCGGTTTCCGCCTCGCCAAAGGCGGCGCGCAGGAGCTGTTCAACATCAAGGCAGACCTGGTGACCTTTGGCAAGATCATTGGCGGCGGCATGCCCGTAGGTGCATTTGCCGGCCGGCGCGAGATCATGGAACATGTGGCCCCCGCCGGCAAGGTGTACCAGGCCGGTACCCTCAGCGGCAACCCCATAGCCATGATTGCCGGTTATACCCTGCTGAAAACGCTGAATGAACGCCCTGCCATTTACACCCAGCTGGAAGAAAAAACGGGCCAGCTGGTAGCCGGCCTCCGCGGCGCGCTGGGCGCAGCAGGTGTTGTGCACCAGGTCAACCACATCGGTTCCATGATGAGCGTACACTTTGCCGAGTACCCCATTGTGGATTTTACCGCTGCCTCCGGCGCCAACAACGAACTGTTCCGCCGCTTTTTCCACGCCATGCTCGAAAGAGGCGTGTACCTGCCGCCCTCCGCTTTCGAAAGCTGGTTTATTTCCCATGCGCTGGGGCAGGAAGACATCGAATTTACCATTGAAGCCGCCAAAGCATCCATGCAGGCTATCAAATAAAGACGTTAACGATCAATCCAGTTTATGTGTGAGTGAAAAAAGCTGCCTCCGGGCAGCTTTTTGTATTTGGGAATATCAAGATGTGTTTAATGCCAGGATATTAATCGATCATATTTATTTACAGCAGTTTTACCGCAGTTTGTGTAACGTTTTACAGCAATTCCCTTCCCGAGCATCAGGAAAAGTTTATTTGAAAATCGAATTAAATATTTATCTTGTACTCGAATCTGAAAAACCTGGAAGCTATGTAAACGCCAGCGTAGCTCCTGTCAAAACAGTGAAAACCTTGGATACGGTGTTCAACGCCAGGCGCCGGCTCCTATTAAAAAACAGTGAAAGAAACCGGGCGGCCGCGTAAGTGCGGCACCCACAAAAAACAAGAAAAACCGGGCAACTACGCCCCCGCCAGCGTAGCCCAAACTGAAAACTGAATCGAGACTAAACAAATTGTTCCACTAATTAAATCCACGTACGGACCCGCTAACGATGACACACGCACGTTATTTCTGGCAATCGCCCGGACTGAAAGCGCCAATGCCGCCCAACGCCTGTTTCAGCCGGCTTAAACGTTTAAAGCAATCATGGTTCAACTCTTGAGTCGGGCAATCATTTAAACAGCACTTCTCTCATCAATCAAAACTAATAATCATGAAAAATCTGATCTACCATCAGGTGCAGCAACACCTTTGTTTGCTAAATCGATTTAGTAAGCACTTTGGAAAGAAAGCGGCACTGCTCGCCTCCCTTTCCATGTTGGTCTGCACACTCGCGTTCGGACAGGGAAGGCCCGTGACCGGTAGCGTAACAGACAGCACCGGCACCGTGCTCCCTAATGTGAGCCTTCGGATCAAAGGCACCACCAGCGGCACCTTCTCGGGAACAGACGGAAAGTTCAAACTCAACGTAACCGGCAATGACGCCGTGCTGGTGGTAACCTATGTGGGCTACCACGACAAGGAAGTACCCGTAGGCGATGCTTCCGATCTGAAAATTGTATTGCAGCAGTCTGTCAGCCAGCTAACAGACGTAGTGGTAGTAGGATATGGCACCGTGCAAAAAAAGAACCTCACCAACGCGGTGACCACAGTGAACAATAAAGACTTTCTGCAAGGTGGTTTCAACAGCCCCCTGCAACAGATAGAAGGCAAGGTAGCAGGCGTTACCATCTCCAACCCGGCCAGCGCAGACCCCAACCGGGGAACGGACGTGCAGATACGCGGCGCCAGCTCGCTGGATGCCGGCAACGGCCCGCTGATAGTGATTGACGGCATGCCCGGCGGAGACCTCCGGAACATTGCGCAGCAAGACATTGAGTCCATCTCCGTGCTGAAAGACGCCGCAGCCGCAGCCATTTATGGTTCCCGCGGCGCCAACGGCGTAGTGCTTGTGCAAACCAAAACAGGGAAAAAAGGCGCCGTGGCCGTTACGTATGACAGTTATATTGAGCACGATGCGGTAGCGGCCAAACCCGACATACTGTCTGCCGACGAATTTCTTTCCCACCAGCGGGATGCGGACCTGGGCGCGCGTACCAACTGGTATGACGAGTTGCTGCGCAAGGATAACTTCGGCCATAACCAGTACCTCACCGTATCTGGCGGTAATGAGAACACCATTTTCCGCCTCTCCGGCAACTACCGCTCCAAAACAGCCATAGACATTGCCACCGAGCGCAAGGAATACGGTTACCGCGCCAACTTTACGCAAAAGGCACTGAACGGGCTGCTGGAGTTTTCCGGCAACCTCTCTCAACGCATTGCCAAAGAAGAGTATACCAACTACGATGCCTTTAAACAGGCCATCAAGCTCAACCCTACCCTGCCGGTAATGGACCCCAACAATCCCCGGGAATACAATACCCTGCAGGGGTATGATACCTGGAACCCCGTGCAGGACCTGCTGGCCCGCGAAAACGGCGCAGACCAGACCTATTCCATCATCGACATCACTACCAAACTGAACATTCTGCCCAACCTCTCCTCTGAGCTGAAGCTGGCGCGCCAGGGGCATGAAATGCTGAGAAGGGAATATTATACCTCCAAATCCGCGGAATCCATCCAGAACAACCGTACCGGCCGCGCACGGCTGCAGAACGAAAAATGGCATGACTATACGCTGGAGTGGATCAACAATTACAATACCCGCATCAATAAGCACGACATTGCCGTAATGGGCGGTTATTCCTACCAGGAATTTAACACGCAGGGCAACTGGGCGGAGAACATGGATTTTCTTTCAGACGCCTTCTGGTACAACAACCTGGATGCCGGCGCCTGGAACAAGGAAGACGGCCGCCTGGGCATGGACTCCTGGAAAAGCAAGGAAAAACTCATAGCCTTCCTCGGCCGCGTCAACTACAATTTTGACAACACCTATTTTCTGACGGCTTCTTTCCGGTACGAAGGCAATACCAAGTTCGGCAGAAACAATAAATGGGGCATGTTCCCCGCCGTATCAGCGGCATGGCGCATCTCCAACCTGCCCGCCTTCAGCGGCAGCCGGGTAATCAATGATCTGAAGCTGCGCGCCTCTTACGGGGTAACGGGCCGCTCCGGTTTTGACCGTTACACCTCGCTGGCCAAGTATGCGCCCTACGGTATGTACCTGGACGATAATAACGAATGGATAAGGGTATACGGCCCCGGCAACAACTTCAACCCCAACCTGCAATGGGAAAGGGCCGTGGCTTACAACATAGGGCTGGATTTCTCCCTGCTGGACAACAAGCTGAGCGGCAGCCTGGATGTGTTTGACCGCCGCAGCAAAGACATGCTGGCCAACTATGAAGTGCCCGTGGGCGCTTACCTGCATACGGAAATGTTCGTGAACGTAGGCACCACCAGCTCCAAAGGCATAGAGCTGACCGCCAACTGGAAGGTGGCCAACGGCAAAGACTTTTCCTACAACACCAACCTCACCGCTTCCTACATCAAGGCCAAACTGGTAACCTGGTCTAACAACGAGTTCCAGGGCAACTACCGCGATCTGCAAGACCTGCCCTCTCCCGGCAACCCCGGTAAAGCCTACCGCCTTGAGCCGGGCACCGAGCTGGGCAGCTTTTTCGGTTATAAATATGCCGGCGTGAATGACGGCGGCGAAATACTGATCTGGAAAGATGGTGTTGTAGGCAAGGAAAAGATCATAGCCTCCAGCCAGGGCAGCGAAAAAGACAGAACGTACATTGGCCACGGCGCTCCGCGGTATGAGCTGGCATGGGGCAACAGCCTGGCCTATAAAAACTTTGACCTCACGCTTTTTTTCCGCGGCCGGTTTGATTATGACATCCTGAACCTCTACCAGATGTACTACGGCCTGCAGGCAGAATCAGGCATCAACCTGCTGAAAGACGCCTACGCCCGCAACGGCCACATCAAATCAGGCAAGGTGATCACCGACTATTTCCTGGAGAAAGGGGATTATTTCAAGCTGGACAATGTTACACTGGGCTGGTCTCCCAGGTTCAACAACAACTTCATCAAGAACCTGCGCCTTTACGGCAGCGTGCGCAATGTGTTTACGTTCACCGGTTTCTCCGGGCTTGACCCCACCACCGTGGGCATTACCGGCCTTACTCCCGGTTATGGCAGCCTGAGTGTGTACCCGGTAACAAGAACGTTCACCTTCGGCGCCCAGCTTACACTTTAATCATCACCATTAAACTTGTTCAACATGAATATGAAGAAACTGACCGGCTTATTGCTGCTATCTATAGTCACCGCCACATCCTGCACCAAATTGGATGAAGAGCCGTTTGACGTAGCGCCTGCCGAAGGTTATTACCAGAATAAAAGTTCTGTGATCGCCGCCGTGCTGCGCCCTTATGAACACGCGCACTGGTGCGGATGGGATGGAGACAGGTGGCTGCTCTCCGAACTGACTGCCGATAATTTTGTATGGACGCAAAAAGGTAAACATGGCTACGACGGTGGCGACTGGGTACGCCTGCACGGCCACACCTGGACGCCGGACGACGGGCATGTGAACGGCGGATGGGTAGGCCCCTACCAGGGCATTGGCCAATGTAACGCCATTATCAAAGACATTTCCACGCTTGACTATCCGGACCTGGGCCTCACCGAGCCGGAGCAGCAACAGCACGTTGCGGAGCTGAGAACGCTGCGGGCCTGGTTCTACCTCTTCCTGATAGACTATTTCAGGGATGTGCCCATCTACACGGAGGTACAAAAGCTGGAACCGCAATCTACCCCGCAGGAAGTGTTTGCCTACATTGAAAAAGAGATCAAGGAATCATTGCCGGGCCTTCCCAAAGACCCGAAAGTGGGCCGCTGGGGCCAGGCCGGCGCGGCCGCGCTGCTGGTACGCCTGTACCTCAATGCAGAAAAATGGACAGGCACGGCCAAATACACGGAATGCGCCACCACCGCCCAGGACATCATCAATGGCACCTACGGCACCTATTCCATTGACACGGACTACCGCGGCCCTTTCCGCTCTGGCATCAAAGGCTACCGCTCGCCGGAGAACATTTTCGAGTTCCCCCACGCCAAGAACTTCTACGAGTTCGGCTGGATCTATAATTCCGGCATGCACTACCAGGCCAAGTTCTCGCTTGATAACGACTGGGGCTCCTGGAACGGCGTACACCTCACCCCCTCCCGGGATGAGAACGGCAACCTGTACACCTATAAACTGGGCATGCCCTACGAGCGCTTCCATGCAACAGACAAACGCAAACAGCCCTTCCGTACTACCTCTAAAGATGCGGACTACGAAGGTTTCTTCCTCATAGGGCAGCAATACACCTGGAACAAAACGGCGGGTTTCGGTTTTGACAGCACCAAGCCGGTAAACGGCACGGAAGAGTATAACGGCAAGCCGCTGCGTTTTGTAGACCAAGTAGCCCGCTTCTCTGAAAAGCCCGGCGGGCGCTGGGCGGAAGGCTCTCACGTGATCACGGGCGAAGAAAACTCCGGGGTGCGGCTGCTGAAGTTCCCGTGGCTGCCCATGTCTCAGGGTTTCTTCCAGTTCAATTCCGCGCCGGAGATACGCCTTGCGGAGATCTATTATGCCCTGGCGGAGTGTAAGTACCGCGCCGGAGATAAACCCGGAGCGGCCCAATTGCTGGATGCCGTGCGCAAAAGGAACTTTGCTGATGCGGCCTGGCCTGGGGTGAGCTATGCGCAAAACCTGGGCGCCCTTACCGACGATGAATTTGTAGCCGAACTGGGCCGCGAGTTCCTGGGTGAGCGCCACCGCAGAACAGACCTGGTGCGCTGGAACAGGTTCGGCGAAGCCTGGTGGGATAAAGGAGTGGACGGCAAAGACAGGTCCGTGTTCCCCATCCCCGCCCGTGCTTTGAACGCTAATCCCTTGTTGAAGCCTAACGGCTTCGAATGATTGCTAGAGTTGTAACAGTAAAAAAGCTGCCTTTCCAGGCAGCTTTTTTTGTTTGGTGCGGTATAGATACGCCGATACCGGTCCGGTTTTATTTCAGGCCGGCAGCAGGCCGCTATTTATTTTTTCTGCTCCTTCTCCTGCGCCTGCATCTTCTCCAGGTAGCTGACCCCCTCCGTGATCCATTTGGGGGCCGGCTTGCCTAACAGGTAGTGGTCAAACCACTCGCGCTGGCGTTGCTGGTAATCTATCTGGTTCTCTTTTTTGGCAAGGCCATGGTTCTCGTCTGCGTACACCAGCATTACGTGCGGCTTTTCCATACGGCGCATGGTACCGTACATTTCAATGCCCTGGTGCCAGTCTACCGCGCCGTCTTTATCCCCGAAGGCTACCAGCAGCGGCGCCTTGATGTTGGCCGCCTGGTAAATGGGCGAGTTGCGCATGTGCTCCTGCATACGGTCGTACCAGGGGCCGTCAAAGCGGCCCTGGCTGGTCTCGAATATCTTCTGGTCAGGGAAGCCGCTGTTCCAGTAAATAGAAAGAGACATGCTGATCAGGTTGGTCAGCGGCGCACCGGCGCAGGCCGCTTTGAAAACGTCTGTTTGCGTAATGATGAAACTGGTCTGGTAAGCGCCCCAGCTATGCCCCATGAGGCCCACCTTGTCCTGGTCTATCATGCCTGTTTTCAACACCTCTTCTACCGCCGGCACCACACAGTCTACCGCGCTCATGCCGGGGTCATTGATGTCATATACAATATCAGGCCTGAAAATGAAATACCCGCCGGTGGTGAAGTTGGTGGTATTGTATGCGCTCCTGCGGGAAGGGGGCGTGTAGAAGTGTACCGTGTTAGACAGGGTTTCGTAAATGTATACCACCATGGGGTACTTTTTACCGGGCTGGTAATCTGCCGGGTAAAACAGCGCGCCCTGCATTTTTTTCCCTTTGCGGTTGGTGAAAGATACCAGCTCGCTCCTGCCCCACTTGTAATCTTTCTGCTGCGGGTTGGTGGCCGCTATTTTCTCTTCTCCCTGGAAGCCGTTGGTAACGTAGAGTTCGGGAGAACGGTCATAGTTCATTTTCACGTAAGAGAACACGTCTGCGTCTTTTGCCTTGTTAAGGCCGTAGAACATATTATCTTCATATACCAGCCTGCTGAACTTGCCCTTTTCAATTTTGCCGTACCCGAAAAACTTGCTCTTGTCTCCATACAAGGTCACAAACAGCGGTTTGGCATCGTCGTAATACGGGTCTTCCATTTCAACGCGGGTAAGGCGGTGTACAATTTCGTCCCCACGGCCGTTTGTGAGCTTGCGGATGCCTTTGCCGTCTGGCCTGGCGGCGTACACATCAAACTCATCGTACAGCAATACTTCCTTGTCTCCCTTCATCCATCCGCCATAACCGAAGGGCGGCTTCACCGCAGGGTGGTCATCTTTATAGTTCTCGAAGGTTTCAGGAAGGTTTTGCGTAAGGTTAACGGTGGCGCCGGTGGCCGTATTGTAGGTAAACCAGTTCTTGTCTTTGTAATAGAATACAAAGCGCCCTTCCGGCGAGAGCTGCGGTGCATGGCCGAAGGCCTGTACTATTTTTTCGCCGAACAATTTCTTTTCCCCGTTGCGCACGTTCATGATGTAGTAGTCCGCATAGTCTTCCTTGAAAGCAGGTTTGTACTTCTTGTCTGTAGGCAGCAGCGCGTAGTGCTGGTTGGCGCCCATCAGGGTGCCGGGCGTACTGTCACTGGCCAGTTGGTAGTATTTGCCGGTGGCGGGGGCCCATACGGCCTGGAAGCTGCGCTCCTTGTCCATCATATACGTGATCTTCTGGCGGGGCTGTATCTCTTTGTCTTTCCAGTGCCATACGTCTACAGCGGCCAGTTTGTCTGCCTTCTTGGGTGCGGCGGCGGGAGCTTTTTTAGTTGTATCCGCTTTGGCTACCTGCGCCTTGGCCGTGTCTGCGCCGGCAGCGGTTTTGGTAGTGTCTTTTTTAGGCGTTTCCTTTTTCTTTGTCCAGCTTCTGACGCTGAAGTGCGCCAGCGCCAGGTCATCGCTCAGGCGCAGCGCGGAGCTTGGGTTAATGCGCATACTGTCCGGAAAGCCGTTGTGTTTTTGCGGATCGAATATTTTGAGGGAAGGGTTTTTGTAGAGCGGAGCATATACATATACCTGGGCGTTCTCTTCTTCATATTTATCGTTCTTCACCGTTTTGTAGAACGCCAGCCCGTCTCCTTCTTTAGACCAGGCAGGCTTCGAAAAGCGGCAGGTATCGCTGGCCAGTACCTTCAGGGAATAGTTGGCGAGGTTGAACAGCTCTACAGAGTTGCCGGCCTGGTTGGCTGATTCTACTACGTAGGCCAGGTGATCGCTCTTTTTATTGAACTCAAAGGCCGTAACATTGCCAATGGTGCGGGTGCTGCTGTCTGCCAGGTTGCGCAGCAGCACTACGGCCCCTTTGTCTTTATTTTCTTTGGGCGGGTTCAGTTGTATGGCCAGGAATTTACCGTTCTTTGAGAACCCGAAATTGCTGACGTCTGTTATGACCTCTTTTTTGCCGGTTTGCAGGTTCAGCAGGCCCATATTGGTTTTAATGGGCGTTTTCTGTTCCCGCAGCTTCTCTCCTTCCTTGTAAGACACGCCTATCTTGTAGGCCACCCACTGGTTATCTTTCGAAAATTCCGGCGCGCTGCCAAACTCCAGCGCATACCGTTTGCCGTTGCTGTGGTTCACCAGGTAAAGGGTATCGTTATCTTCCTGAACGGCAACCTGGTAACCGATCCAGTTGCCGTTGTAAGAGAGGGCGGTGCCGGCCAGGGATTGCCATTTGGCATAGTCTTCGGGAGACAGGTCTTTTTTCTGTTGCGCGCTGGCGGTGATACCCGCGGCCAGCAGCAGCAACACAGTGTAGAAACGTTGCATTGATGTGGTTTAGATTTGTTGCGAATGTAGGTGTAACTAACAGCAGTAGGGCCGGAAAAGTGATGAATGGGCCATTTACTGTTTCAGGGCATGGGAAAAGAGCCATGGTAACAACTCCGGTTCGGCAAAGGCATTATCCCAGCTATTGTGGCCCACGCCGGGGTATTCCGTGTATTTTACGTCTGCCCCTGCCTTTTGCAGCTGGCTGTAAAAAAGCCGGGAAGATACGGGCGGCACCACGGGGTCCGCGCCGCCATGGAAGATCCAGACGGCGGTGTTTTTGGCGTAGCGGCTGCTCAGCGCTTCGTTGCCCGCCCCGCAAATGGGAAAGGCTGCGGCAAAGCGGTTGGGGAAACGGGCCAGTATGTCAAAGGTACCCATACCGCCCAGGGAAAGGCCGCCCACATATACCCGCCGGCTGTCTACCGTGCCGGAGGCTATGAGACTGTCCAGCAACTGGTACAGCAGGGCGGAAGGTTTGGTAGGCGGTACATCCGCCGGAAATTTCACCGCGGAGATCTTGCCGGTGGAATCCCTGGCAAACTCCATCACGGCCCAGGTAGCATTGGCGGCGCACTGCGGGAACACCACAATGGCCGGAAAGTTTTTCCGCACCGTGTCATTCAGGAAAAGTTTGCTGCCATGCGTAAGCTGCTTCTGATTGTCATTTCCCCGCTCCCCCGCCCCGTGCATGAACACAATAAGCGGGTATTGCCGGCCGGGGTCATAGTTTTCAGGCAGCAGTATGCGGTAGGGCAGGGTATCTGCATTGCGCTGGAAAGTACGGGCCTCAAAACCCTGGCCGTACGTCAGAAGGGAAGATGCCATGAGCAGCAGGAAAAGGATTTTACGCATAACGGTCAATTCATACATCAATTTACGCATTCGCTTTCAAATTACCCGCAACCTTTTCAGGCAATGGCTTTACAGGGTCAGGGGCTTGTTTTCAATTTGTCCGCATGACGCCAGTAATAGCCCTTTTCCCGGCTGAAAGCCATCAGGCTGGTGCTGCGGCGCGTGTTGATGTACACCCCGGAAAAGTGGCGGCCGTATTGGAGGGCAAAGAACACGGCCCCCTGCGTGGGCGCGTCCGCGTCTTCATAATGCAGCTGCACTTCTCTTGATTTACCCAGCCTGAAGCCTTTGAAGCTGCCCTGGTAATACTCCTGCCGCCCGAGTATACGGGTGCCCGTTGCATCAAACAGGTAGTAGAACTCGCCGCCGTACATGGCTATCTCATTGGGTTGCAGGGCAGGCAGCAACCAGACAGACACGGTTTTGTCTGCATGGTAACGAACAAACTTGTTGAACTTTACATAAGATCTGCCGAGTACAAAACCTGCTTCGCGGTAGGCCGTGTTGATGGCGCGGGAAACGCCGCCCAGCATGGCCGTGTCTGGCGGGTCGCACACAACGTCTATACTGTCTCCCGGCCATATTTTATAATGCAGCACCACATCGTACGCCCCGTCTTTATACTTGCCGAATATGCCGTTCCACAGGCTGTCTTCGCTTTTATAACAAAACCATTCCCGGCCCATGCGGCCCAGTTCTTCCCAGCTTACGGTGGTTATCAGCTCGGAGAGGCGCCACGCCGTGGAATCATATGCCACCATCCAGCGGGCCGTTTCCAGCTGGCGGTTGAATGTTTCGGACAGGAAAGTGTTGTTTTTTTGCGCGTAAGCTGATTGTACCAACAGCAATACGGGCAGCAGGCAGCTGAGTTTCATAGGAACAGGGTCGTAATTTCCTCATAAATATAGCATATTTATTTAATTTAATAGACAATACGGGCATGTAATTCCACATTTGTGACGGCCACCGCCATAGCGTTACTGTGGCATAATCTTTTCGTTACTGCAGGTGAACAGAAAACACGTTTATATGAAAAGGATATTATTGCCATTTGCTATTGCATGCCTTGCCATTGTTGCTTGTAACAACAATGCCAGCCGTAATGCGCAGGATACTTTATCCGGAGAAGACACCGGTATGACGCAGGACATGGCACAGGATATCAACAAGGAGACCATGGAAGGCGATTCCGTTCGCGCAGCGGCGGATAACATTTCAAAAGCCGCGGAAGACGGGATGTACGAGGTAAAACTGCTGCAGGACGGGCAGGCCAAAACCACCAACGCCGGCATCAAAAAAATGTCTGGCCACATGCTGAAAGCCCACGAAAAGCTGAACAAAGACCTGGCAGACCTCACCGCTAAAAAGGGCATCACCATTCCTACAGCACTGGAAGACGCCAGGGTGAAAGACATACAGCAGATCACAGATAAATCAGGCACCGATTTTGATAAAGCTTATGTAGACGAACTGGTAGACAAACACGAAAAAGCGGTCCAGCTGTTTGAAACAGTAGCAAACGATGCAACAGACCCGGACATCAAGGCTTTATTCACGAAAGCGCTGCCGGAGTTAAGAATGCACCTGGACATGGCGAAGAAAGAACAGGACAAGCTGAAAAAATAATTATTTCAACTTTTCTTCAAGGGTGGCTTTTCGAAGCCTGAGAACATACCTTAGCACCTGATCCGGATAATGCCGGCGTAGGAAAAAGAGAAGAACTGGAATAATGGCTCCGACCTTTTAGAAGGCCGGAGTCTTTTTTTTGCCCGGCCGCTCCCCTGCCTCATTTCACCACAAGCGTATTTTAAACACTTCCCCATGTATTTTTTACTATTTTAGCCTCAAACACGGCTGTATTCCACATGAAAAGAATCTTATCCTTGCTGGCCGCCCTCTGCTGCATAGGCGTTGCCCAGCCATCACTTGCGCAGGCCACTTACACCAACCCGGTATTTGACCTGGATTTTCCCGACCCTAACCTGCTGAAGGGGAAAGACGGGTATTATTACGCCTACTCCACGCAGGCCAACTGGAAACGTTACAATGCAGGCGGCCCTTATATTATTCCCATTCTGCGCAGCAAAGACCTGGTACACTGGGAACCGCAGGGGCAAGCACTGTCTCAACGCCCCACCTGGAAAAAAGAAGGCGGCATCTGGGCGCCGGACGCGGTGCAGTACCGCGGTAAATATTACCTCTACTATTCCGTATCTACCTGGGGAGATCCCAACCCCGGCATTGGCGTGGCGGTGAGCTCCAAACCACAAGGCCCTTTTGAAGACAAAGGCAAACTCTTCCTCAGTGAAGAAGTGGGCGTTAAAAATTCTATAGACGCATTTTTCTATGAAGATAAAAACAAGCCTTACCTTTTCTGGGGCAGCTTTCATGGTATCTATGGCATAGCGCTGTCTAAAGACGGGCTGCAGCTGAAGGGAGATACCTTCCGCATTGCCGGTACCGCTTTTGAAGGCAGCTACATCTATAAAAAAGACGGGTACTATTATTATTTCGGCTCCGCGGGCACCTGCTGCGAGGGCGCCAAAAGCACGTACCGCGTATTGGTGGGCCGCTCCACTTCCCTGAAAGGGCCTTATGTAGACAAAGCCGGCAAACCCCTGCTGGAAAACGGCGGCACCTTGCTGCTGAAAGGTAATAAGGGCGATGCGGGCTTTACCGGCCCGGGCCACAACGGGGATATCATTACTGACAAGGCCGGCCAGACCTGGCTGCTGTACCATGCCTTCAGGCGGGAAGACGACAAGCGGGGCCGCGTGATGCTGCTGGATAAAATTGAGTGGGTAGACGGCTGGCCGGAGATCAAGGATGCGCAGCCAAGCCTAGAAGCACAGGCGGCGCCGGTATTCTGAAAATACGCAACATAGAAAAGCGGAAGCGTGGATACGCTTCCGCTATTTTTTTCTTACCAAGTCATCAACACTTCGTTTTAATATCCTTCGTTCTGTTGCAGGTTATTGTTCCCTGATATGGCCTGCGTGGGCACCGGGAACCGGTTGAAGTGCGGCGCGGAGGGCGCATGGTCCCACCAGGTGCCCGTGGTGAATTTCTTCCAGCGGATGAGGTCTGTTCTGCGGCGGCCTTCGCCCAGGAACTCAACACCCCACTCGTCCAGCATACGGTACTCGTCCAGGTTATCTACGGTTACGGGGTCAGGGTCTGCGCCGTTGGTAAAGTTGCGTTTCCTGACGGCGTTGATGAGCGTGGCCGCAGTACCTTTATCTCCGTCGCGCAGCAGGCATTCCGCCAGCATGTACTGTATTTCCGTTAAACGGATGGCGGGGTTGTCCGCCCCCCAGCGCAGGCTTTTGTCCGCATTGTTGGGCATCGGCACTTTGACGAGGCGCGCGCCGGTATTCTCTTCGCCTTCAGACATTTTGGAAGGCAGCTCCGCAATGGATTTGTACCGCTCGTCAGGCCCCACTTCCGAGAAGCGCGCCACCTGGTCTACAAACACCAGCGGCAGGCCTTTGTATTCTTCCCCGCCGGTAATGGCCGCACCCGCGGGCGTAACGTGCGGGCCTATAATGAACATGCCTTCGTACCGGCCGCTGCCCAGGTATTTGTAAGGCTTTTTGCGGAGGTCCTGATCATTGAACCTGCCGTAGGGGGCACCCAGCCTGAAATCTGCCGTATAAGACTCCCCTGTTGGCTTTTGCGAAGGCTGCAGGTGCGCGCCGTTGTTGGCGCCACCGTCCATGTCAAAATACTTATTGGTGTTATAATGATAAAAGGTAGCATAAAACCAGTCGTACTGCAGCTTGTTAAATTCAGAGGGGATAGACCAGATAATTTCCGGCGATTTGTTGTTGGTAAAAGAATGCGGCCCGTACCAGGTGGGGTCCAGGCTATAATCTCCGTACTGTTTGGCCAGTATGTCCTCACAGAGCTTTTTACATTCGGCAAACATCGGTTTGTTGATGTATGCTTCCGCGTTAAAGTACAACTGTGCCAGCAACGTAGCGGCCGCGGCCTGGCGCAGCGCTCCTTCCTCCGCATCGCCCGCTTTTTTCTTCGGCAGTTTTTCCACCGCGGTTTTGAGCAGCTTTTCGATGTGGTCAAACGTTTCCTTGTCTGTGTTGCGGGGCAGGGATTCGCCTTCCAGCGTTTCAAATACCGGCAGGCCGCCAAAATAGTCCAGGCCGCGCAGGTAGAAGTAGGCAATGAGCGTATTGAGCTGGTTCACATGATCGTCTTTATCTGCCTGGGTGAGCGCAAACTTTGTGTAGTCCAGCTTCTCCAGGTCGCTCTTGGCGTCCAGCGCGAGGGCCACGCCCATGAGCGTACCGCGCCAGGTGCCCCATACCCAGTTGTCATCCGGCGTCCAGCGGTGGTAGTGGAAGCGTTCGTTTTCCCCTCCGTTGTACCAGTGGCGGCCTTTGGTGGTAATGGCAAAATGGTCTGCCGTGTACTCCTGCAGGTTCCAGCGGTCTGCGCCCATGTACCAGCGGGCATGTGTAAAGGGGCGGTATAGCGCCGCCTTGATGTCTTTTTCGCTCTTGAAGAACGTTTCCGGCGTTACCTTGTCATAAAAGGTCTGGTCCAGTTTGGTGCAGCCGGCGCCCAGTATCAGCGCGGCTGTGAGTATGTTGATGCCTATTATCTTTTTCATAGTTGCGAGTTTTAGAAGTTTGCCTGCAGGCCAAACATGAAGGTGCGGGTTTCAGGATATACGTTCCGTTCTTCAAAACCGGGGTCCAGCCCGTTGATGTTCACTTCCGGGTCAAGGCCGCTGTATTTGGTGATCACGAACAGGTCTCTCACGGTGGCATAGAGGCGCAGGCCTTTCAGCGGTTTGAGCCGCTGCTGGTTGAAGGTATAGCCGATGCTGAGGGCGTCCATTTTTACGAAGGTGCCTTTCTCCAGCCAGTAGTCAGACAGCTCTTTTTCCCCTTTCACGTCTTTGTGTTTCCCGAAAGCATCGCGCAGTACGTTTTGCCCGTTTATTTTAGGCAGGCTGTAGTACATGTTGATCATGTTGAACACATCGTGCCCTATCCAGCTGCGGAGGTAAACAGACGCGTCAAAGTTTTTCCAGGTGAGGGAGTGGTTCCAGGAAAGAATGATCTTGGGGATGGCGTTGCCTACAAATGCCTTGTCTTCTATCTTCTTGGCCTGCTGGGTTACGTCAAAGGGTTTGCCGGTTTTGTCGTACAGCATCCAGTTGCCTTCTTCGGTAAAGCCCGCAAAGCGCCAGATGAAGAACTGGCCGATGTCTTCACCAGGGTACAGGCGCACGGCGGTACCGGGGCTGCCGGGCGCGGGAAAAGATTTGCGGTCCGCAAAGGTCTGCCCGCCGTTGAGCGTGGTGAGCGTGCTGCGGTTGCTGGATGCCACAATGCCGGTGGTATAGTTCCACTGATCGTTGCGCACGGCGTTCCAGTTCAGTTCAAATTCGTATCCCTTGTTTTCCATGTTGCCCACGTTCACGGACGTTTTGTCGTGAATGGCCGGGGGCTGGGAAACGCTTACGTCGTAGATCATGTCTTCCACCTTGCGTTTATACACATCAAAGCGGCCGGAAAGGCGGTTATTGAACAATGCGAAGTCCAGGCCGAGGTTGTATTCTTTTTTCACTTCCCAGCGGATGTTGGGGTTCTGGTTGTGCAGCACGCCGTAGGTACGCATCCACACACCGTTCACCAGCCACCAGGTATCCGCACCGTACATGCGCGTGGCCACGTTGGCGTTGAAGCCTTCGTTGCCCGTGGCGCCATAGCCGCCGCGCAGCTTGAGGTCATTCACAAAGCGGGAGTTTTTCAGGAAAGATTCTTCTGAAATGCGCCATGCGGCGGAAATACCGGGGAAGTTGCCCCACTGGTTGCCTTTGGCGAATTTGGAGGAGCCTTCGTGGCGGAGCGAGGCGGTGAGCATATACCGGTCTTTAAAAGAATAATTCAACCGGCCGAAGAAAGCGATGAGCTTCACGGAAGGGTCTCTCCAGGAGCCCATGGTGGCGCGCCCGTCTGCCAGCCAGGTGCCGGTGCCCATGCTGTTGTCTTCCACCCCGTCTACCGGGAAGTTGGAGTTGCCGGCGTTGAAACCCTGGCCGTTGAAATCCTGGTAGGTATAGCCGCCAACGGCGTTGATGCGGTGGCGGCCAAAATCTTTGTTATAGTTCAGCGTCAGTTCCAGCGTGCGGTCGTCCCAGCGTTTGTATTCCTGGCTGGCGTTGCCGTCTACCTTGTCGTTGCGGGAAATGCGGTGCTGGGAAGAGCGGTAGAAGTTCTTGTGTTCCGTATTGTTTTTGATGGCCACCATACCGGAAGCATACAGGTCTTTGGTGATGTTGAGCTTCAGCGTAGTGCTGGCCAGCAGGTATTTGTACTGCCCTTCATCTTTCCGCAGCTTTACTTCCGCCAGCGGGTTGAAATAGTCGTAGCCGCCGGTGAGCACGTTATACCCCGTTACATCGCTGGCGTTGTAGGGAGACTCTGTGGGGTTCATCACCAGGGCCATGTTGAAAATATCGTTGTTGCTGAAGCTGGCATTGGCCTGCAGGTAGCTGATGTTGGTGCTCAATTCCGCCAGCCCGTTGAGGAAGCGGAAACTGGAGTTGATGCGGCCGGCCACCTCTTTTCTCCGGGACTCTACGGCCATGCCCACTGCGTCTCTCACCATAAAGGAGGAATAGATCTGCGCGTTCTCCGTACCGCCGTTGAGGTTGAGCACGTAACGCTGGCTGATGGGAGACTGGTTGGTGACTTCGTTGTACCAGTCTGTTTTATGGCCGAAGTCCGTGCCCATTTTATTGGCCAGGAACTCGTTGGCGTTGAGTGACTCCGGGCGGCGGCGGATGGTTTCGAGGAAAAGCTCACTGGTGAAGCCCACGCTTACCTGCCCTGCTTTTGCTTTTTTGGTGGTGATGAGAATAACGCCGCCGGAGGCGCGGGTACCGTAAATAGCCGCGGCGGAGGCATCTCTGAGCACGTTGATGGATTCAATGTCTTCTTTTACCACGGAGTTGATGCTGCCGCCGGGGATGCCGTCAATGACCACCAGCGGGCCCTGGGTGGCGTTGATGGAGTTCACGCCGCGCAGCTGCAGGGAAACGCCGGCGTTGGGATCTGTGCCGTTGCTGGAAATAACAGACAGGCCGGGTACCTTGCCCTGGATGGCCAGCAGCGGGGATACGGCGCCGGCAATGAGGTCTTTCTGCCCCAGCTTGCTCACGGCGCTGGTGAGGTCTCTTTTTGCAACAGTACCGTAGCCTACCACCACAATTTCTCCCAGCTCCGTGTCTTCACTGATGCTTAACGTAACGTTGATGGTGGTTTGCCCGTTGACAGCAATGGTTTGCGGGGCATAGCCGATATAGCTGAAAGTGAGCGTGGCCTTTTCGTCTACCCGCAACTGGTACTCTCCGTTCTCGTTGGTAACGGTGCCGCTGCGGGGGCCGCTCATGATGCTTACGCCGGGCAGGGGCTCTCCCTTGAGGTCTGTTACGCGGCCTTTTACCACAATGGTGCCGGCAGGCGCTTCTTCCCGCTTGATCACCACCAGGTTGTTCTCCATCTGGTTAAATACCAGCCCGGTACCCGTCAGCATTTTTTTGAGCAGGTCCATTACAGGCATATCGGTAGCACCTACCGTTATTTTCACGTGCTCGTCCAGCACCTGGTTGCTGAACACAAAGCGGTACTGTGTTTTCCGCTCCACTTCTTTCAACGCCCGGGTAAGTTTCGTATTCCGGAAATCCACGCTGACCCTGTCTTGCGAGTTTCCTTCATACGCGGTAACCTGCAATGTAGTGAAGAGCAACAATACAATTGTCAGTTTCATAAGTAGAATCTTTTTAAACGTCCTTTTGGAGGGCAGTTTAATACGGGTGTTTTTCATACCTTAGAGTACGTTTTAATGTTAGGAATACGGAGCAACCGGGCATAGGTATCCTATGCACAACATGCTCCTGTTTTTAACCGGGAGAGAACAAGTACCAGTTGTTCTTTCCCTTTTTTATGTCGGAACGTTGCTAACGACGTGAATGCTGATGACTTATTTTAACGGTTTTTCCTTCTATGCGGCAGGTAAACGGATAGGACGCCTGCAGCGCTTTCATAACCTGTACTATGTTTTCTTTTTCAAAAGTGGCCGTAAAGCGGTATTGTTCGATCATTTGGTCTTCAAACACGATATTGACATCAAACCAGCGCTCCAGTTTTACCCGCATTTCCCCGAAGGCCTCATCTTCAAACACCAGCCGGTTCTCTGACCAGGCGGTTTCCAGGTTCACGTTCTTGCGGTTGTAGGACAGGGGCAATACGTCCGCCACGCGGGCACTTTTGCTGTTTTTGGCCTCCCCTGCGGCGTCTACCGGCCGGATGTCTTTGCGGATCACGAATTTTTCCCTGGGCTTCAGCACTTTATAGGCCGTAACCCCGTGGCGCAGGTAAATTTCCACTTTGCCGCTGATCAGCGATGTTTCGCTTTTTTTCTCTTCGGGGTAGGCTTTTACGTTGAACACGGTACCGAGCACCTTCACATCATACCCTTCCACCTTTACAATAAAAGGCAGGCCGGCATTGGGCTCTACCTGGAAGAGGGCTTCCCCCTTCAGGCAAACGCTGCGGTTTTCCCGGCCAAAAGCTTTGTTTACGGTCAGTTTGGAGCCGGCGTTCAGGATCACCGTGGAACTGTCTGGCAGGCGTACAGTTTTCTTTTCCGCCATGGCCGTGAGGTATACCAGCTGCTCTTCCGCGGCCTGCGCAATACCGGGGGCGGTGGTGGTGCCGGGTTTAAACAGGAAAAAGGCGGCGGCTCCCACCAGCACTACGGACGCCGCTATGGCCATGATCTTTTTCAGGCTGCCGGCGCGCAGCGGCACCACCGGGGCGGCCGGGTTTTCTTCTGCCGGCTCCTGTTGCAGCATGAGGGTGATGCCCATTACCAGTTCCCGCGCTTCCGCCATGGTGGCGGCCTCCTCCGGATGCTGGCGGAGGTAGTTCTCCCAGAAAAGAATGTCTGCTTCGTTTCTCCGGAAACAATAGCTGATGAAAGAATCGTCAATAACCAGTTGCTCAAGCTCAAAACGATCCGGCATACGTACCTGTTTTAATATAAAGACGGATGGGGGCCGCCGGTTTACCAACTTTTCTTGAACTTTTTTTGCTGAAGGAGAAAAAGAGGGGTACCAGGTGCGGTGCTTGTTGCTTTGGTGAAGCTGCGGGGCAGGTGGCAAGAAAAAAGAAGCCTTTGCAACGGCCGGGCGGGAAAAACCATGCGCAACAGGCAGCCCCTACAACAGCGGCAGCAGGGAGAAAACCGCGGCAAATTTCAGGCGGGGGTGCGTTTTGTGCAGTTCCTGGCGGAGGGCTTTGATGGCCTCGTAGAGGTTGTTGTACACCGTTCTGGCGTGCAGGCCGGTGCGCTCCGCAATTTGTTCTGTAGTAAGGCCTTCGTAATACTTGAGCTGTATCACCTTCCGGCAGCGGGCCGGCAGGCGGCTGTAAGCGCCCCTGATGGCGGCCATCAGCTCTTCATTGGCCTGCACCTGCACCAGGCTTTCCAGCACGGAAGGTTCATAACCGGCAACAGGCGCCATCTCTTCCTGCTTTTTGCGGTGGCGGGCGCTGCGGTAGTGGTCTATGAGGCGGCGGCTGAAGGCGCTGGTCAGAAAGGCTTTAGGGTGCTGAATGGCGGCAGGCTCCAGGTTTTTCTGCAACAGGTCAAGAAAAAACTGCTGCACCAGGTCCCTGCTTTCTTCATCACCATAGCCCCAGCGTAAGGCCAGGCGCACCAGGTGAACATGGAACAATGCATACCAGTTATCGACGTGTTGTGAAAAGGTGGCACTCATACTGAACTCGTAGTGGCGAAAAAGTAAGAAATAAAATTGATTTGGGATAAAATTTCCTTGTGCAAGGGACATGCCGCCACATTTTAACCGGTCATTTTTGTGCCCTGTGCAAAAGGATACATAATATTAATACACATCCATCTCTTTTAATAACACGCTGCTGATTTTCACGCCCGTTCTTAAAAAAAATCACACATTTTTTCTGCGATCCTGCCGCGTTCTGCCGCTCTTTTGCTATATTTAGCACCATCACCAAAACCGTTGTTAATGATATCTGCTGTGCTTTCCGGGTTTTTGTTTGCGATGCTTGTGCTGCTTTTTGGCAAGTATGTGAAGGGAAAGCCTGCGGTGCTCACCACCCTGTTACCTTTAAGTCTTTTTGCCTATTTCCTAGGCATGCTGCCGGCCGTACAAACGCAGCCGTTACTCTTCAGCTACCGGTGGATACCCTCTATGGGCATTGACCTTAATTTCAAGCTAGACGGGCTTTCCCTGCTGTTCAGCCTGCTCATAACGGGCATTGGCACACTGGTGTTCGCGTATGCGTCCTATTACCTGAAGGGGCACCGTTACCTGGACCGGTTCTATTGTTACCTCAGCCTCTTTATGGCGTCCATGCTGGGGCTGGTATTGTCAGACAATGTCATGCTGCTCTTTGTGTTCTGGGAGCTGACCAGCATCACTTCTTTTTTCCTGATCGGTTTTAATAACGATGACCCGGCCTCCCGCCGTAACTCGCTGATGGCCCTGGCCATTACCGGCGGGGGCGGCTTTCTGCTGATGACGGGTTTTGTGTTGCTGGGCACGCTGGCCGGCGGGTACTCCATTTCCGCCATGCTGTCCAGCGCAGAGATGCTGAAAGGCCATGCCTGGTATGGATGGGTGCTTTTTTTCCTGTTCGGCGGCGCCTTTACCAAATCAGCGCAGTTCCCTTTCCACTTCTGGCTGCCCGGCGCCATGAAAGCGCCCACGCCGGTATCCGCCTACCTGCATTCCGCCACCATGGTGAAAGCGGGCGTGTACCTGCTGGCCCGGTTCACACCGGTATTGGGCGGGCATCCGTACTGGAACACCACGCTGCTCATTGCAGGCGCCATCACCATGCTGTACAGCGCCTGGCACGCCATTCAGCGTACAGACCTGAAGGGCATACTGGCCTATTCCACCATTGCCGCGCTGGGCACGCTGGTATTTCTGCTGGGCGTGGGCACGGCGGAAGCCATGGCGGCCGCGGCCGTATTCATACTGGTGCATGCGCTGTACAAGGCCGCCCTCTTCCTGGTGGCCGGCATACTGGACCATGAGACCGGCACCCGCGACGTGACCATCCTGCGCGGCCTCCGCAAAGTAATGCTGCCCGTGGCCGCAGCCGGCATGCTGGCCGCCCTTTCCAGCGCGGGCCTGCCGCTCACCTTCGGTTTTATTGGCAAAGACCTGATATACGAAGCCACCCTGCATGCGCCGGCCTATGGCTATATACTCACCGGCATTGCTGTGCTGACCAACATACTCGTATTGTACGCCGGTTTCCAGGCGGGCATCCGCCCTTTTGCGGGGCGGCTGCCGGAAGGCTTCCGCTCCGTACACCTGCCGGACCTCCGGCTGTGGGTGCCGCCGCTCATCCTGGCCACGCTGGGCCTGCTGTACGGCATGATACCCGCGCTTGCGGACGCCTCGCTGGTACAGCCGGTTGTGCAGGCGCTGGGCGCAGTCTCCCCCGCTCCCCTCAAAATATGGCACGGGTTCAACGTGGTGCTGCTGCTGAGCGGGGTTACGCTGGCCGCGGGCTTCGCCTTGTATTTTATACGCATGCCTTCCGCCAGGCACCAGCTGGCGGTAGACCGTTTTGCCAGCCTCAGCCCGGAAACGCTGGTAGTGCGGAGCGCCAGGGGCTTCTCCCGTTTTTCCACCTGGTATACCAACCGGCTACACAACGGCAACCTGCGCTCCTACGTTCACATCATCATTATTTTCATCACCGTATTGCTGGCCTACAAGCTCATCACAGGGGTACACCTCTACTTCGACATCCGCACCAACGTGGCGCCCATTACGGTATATGACCTGACGGTATTCGGCATCATCCTGTTCGCCATATGGAAAACGGTGTCTACCTCCTCTCGCATCACCGCGGTGGCCAGCATGAGCGTGGTAGGGTATTGCATCTGTATCCTGTTCGTGATCTATTCCGCGCCGGACCTGGCCATGACGCAGTTCACCATAGACACGCTCACCGTAGTGCTGTTTGTACTGGTACTGTTCCGGCTGCCCCGCTTTTTGCGGATCAATGACCGGAAGGTGATTGTCAGGGATTCCATCATATCCGGCCTGTTCGGCGTGCTCATTGCCATCATAGCGCTGGAAGTGATGAACGAGCCTACCAACAAGGAAACCAGCCGTTTCTATGCAGAGAACGCATACCTGCTGGCCAAAGGCAAAAATGTGGTCAACGTAATGCTGGTAGACTTCCGCGGGTTTGACACCATGGTAGAAATTACCGTACTGGTAATTGCCGCGCTGGGCGTGTACAGCCTGCTTAAACTAAGAATCAGTTCATCCGAAAAAGAATAGGTATGAAAAGCGTTATCCTGAGAACGGCATCCAATTACCTGCTGCCGTTGCTGTTATTATTTTCTGTTTTCATCCTGCTGCGGGGGCACTACAACCCCGGCGGAGGTTTCGTAGGGGGACTGATCGCGTCCATTGCTTTTATGCTGCACGCATTTGCGAACCAGCTGGAAAATACCCGCAAGCTGCTGCGCTACCCGCCCGGCGCGCTCATTCCGGTAGGCCTGGCCGTATCCCTGCTCAGCGGGCTGGCGCCGGTATTTGCCGGCCAGCCGTTCATGACGGCCCTCTGGTTCTCCGCGCCCGTGCCCATTATTGGCCTGGTAGGCACCCCCCTGTTCTTTGACATCGGGGTTTATTTTGTGGTGATCGGCATTACGCTCACCATTCTTTTCAACATTTCCGAAAACATTCTTTAAGTATGGAGTTATTGCTGATTATATTGATAGGCATACTGTACGCTACCGGCATTTACATGATGCTGCGCCGCAGTATGGTGAAGTTGCTGATAGGGCTCATCCTGCTGGGCAACGGCGCCAACATGCTCATTTTCCTGCTGGGGGGCATCACCAAAGGCAAACCGCCCATTATCGGCGAAGGTGAAAAAATACTCAGCGGCCTGTATGCAGACCCTATCCCGCAATCCCTGATACTGACGGCCATTGTGATCAGCTTCGGCCTGCAGTCTTTTGCCATTGTGCTGTTGAAAAGAGTATACGTGCTGATCCAAACGGACGACCTGAACGATCTTAATACACCCGATACCGACATATGACAGATAACTACATCATTTTACCGATCATTGCCCATCTGGCCATTGCCGTGCTGCTGATCTTTTTCTGGAGAAAAGTGCAGATACAGCGGTACATCAGCGTATTGGGAAGTTTACTGGTGCTGGGCCTCAGCATCGGGTTGTTCATCAAAACATGGCGCACCGGTTACCTCACCATGCAGGCGGGCAACTGGCAGGCGCCCTTCGGCATCACCTTCGTATCTGACGTGTTCAGCAGCACCATGGTACTGCTGGCCGGCATGGCGGGCCTGGCCGTCTGCATTTTCTCTTCCGTAGGCATCAGCCGCCACCGTATACAATACGGCTACTTCCCCATCTTCCACTTCCTGCTGCTGGGCCTCAATGGCGCTTTCCTGACGGGAGACATCTTCAACCTCTATGTATGGTTCGAAGTGATCATTATTTCTTCCTTTGTGCTGATGACGCTGGGCGGCAAAAAGCCGCAGATAGAAGGGGGCATCAAATACGTAACGCTCAACCTGCTGGCTTCCGTGATGTTCCTCACCGCCGTGGCCATCCTGTACGGGCTTACGGGCAGCCTCAACATGGCAGACCTCTCCCTGAAAATGGCGGAGATCGATAACCGTGGCCTCGTGAACGTAACAGGGCTGCTGTTCTTCCTGGGCTTCGGCATCAAATCCGCCGTGTTCCCGCTTTACTTCTGGCTGCCCTCCTCTTATCATACGCCGCCCTCCGCCATAGCCGCCATATTTGGCGGCCTGCTCACCAAAGTAGGTGTGTATGCGCTGCTGCGGGTGTTCACGCTCATTTTTATACCGGATGAATTTACCAGCACCATGCTGATGGCGGTAGCCACCCTTACCCTGCTCACCGGCGCCTTCGGGGCCGTTATCAAACGCAACATGCGGATGATGTTCTCCTACCTGATCGTTTGCCACATCGGGTACCTCATCGGCGGGCTGGGCATGTATACGCAGGCCGCGCTGGCCGGGGTGATATTTTACCTGATACACGATATCATTGTCAAAACGAATCTCTTCCTGGTAAGCGGCATCATTTACAAAATACGCGGCACCATGAACATGGACAAGCTGGGAGGCCTGTACGCGGACTACCCGAAGCTGTCTTTCCTCATGGCCATTGTGTTCTTTTCACTGGTGGGCATTCCGCCCCTTTCCGGCTTCTGGCCCAAAATATACCTCTTCCAGGAGGGCCTGGCCACGCCAAACGCCTGGTACCTGGTGGTAGCCATGATCATTGCCAGCTTTGTAACGCTGTACGTGATCGCCAAAATGTGGGCGGACGTGTTCTGGAAAGACCGGCCGGCGGAAGAAGCCGCCACGGAAGACGACTTTGCGCCCATGAAGCGCTACCACCGCGCCGTGCTGATAATACCCGTGGTGATGCTGGCCATTGCGTCCCTGTACATCGGCTTCTGCGCGGAACACATTGCTACCCTGTCTCAAAGAATTGCGGCAGACCTGAAAGACACGGCCCCCTACATCAAAGCAGTGCTGGGCCGTGAAATTATTAAACCGTAACAGCGAAGATCATGATCAAACAACTATTACTGAACATCATGCTCACCTTCATCTGGGTGATGCTTACCGGGGAGCTGGTATTCCCCAACTTCGTGTTCGGCTTCCTGCTCAGTTACATAACCCTCTGGCTGGTAACGGCAGACAATGAGCAGAAACGCTATTTCAGCCGGGTACCGGCGGTGATCAGCTTTGTTTTCTTTTTTCTGTACGAAATGCTGCGCGCCAACTTCCAGGTGGCATACGATGTGATCACTCCCCGGTTCTTCATGAAACCGGGCATTGTGCAATACCCGATGGATGCAAAAACGGACCTGGAGATCACCTTTCTCGCCAACCTTATTTCCCTTACGCCCGGCACGCTGATACTGGACGTGAGCGACGATAAAAAAGTAGTGTACATCCATGTGATGTACCTCACGGATAAAGACGCCTTTGTTCGGCAGATCAAGGGCGGATTGGAAAAACGATTGCTAGATATTTTACGATGAGCCTGAATAACTACCTGTTTTACGTGATCTTACCAATGCTCTGCCTGGCTGTTCTACTGGTGGCCTACCGCTTTTTCAAAGGCCCGAGCATTGTAGACAGGGTGATAGCGCTGGATCTGATGATCACCATCGGTATTGGTATTATCACCATTTACAGCATTATGACCAAACAATCCACCTTCCTGGACGATGCCATGATACTGGCGCTGATCGCCTTCCTGGGCACAGTGGCCTTTTCTTATTACCTGGAAAAAAAAGAAGAAAAATGAGCGATATACTCATCATGATACTCTGCACCCTGGGCTGCATTACCGTACTGATAGCCGCCATTGGCATTGTGCGCATGCCTGATTTTTACCTCCGCCTCTCTGTTACCATCAAGGCCGCCACCCTGGGCATAGGGCTGCTGCTGGCCGCCGCGGCCGTGTTCTTTGCGGATATTTCCATCAGCACCAAAGTGCTGGCCATCATCTTCTTCCTGTTCCTCACCGCGCCGGTGGCAGGGCACATGATCGGCAGGGCCTCCTATTTCACCGGCACCAAATTATGGAAAGGCTCCGTGCTGGACGAACTGGAGGGGCAGTATAACAAAGAGACGCACAGCCTGGGCAGCGAGGATAAAAAAGAGGAAGAAGCGACCTGAACGAAAAACGGGCTACGCTCAGGCCTTTGCCTTCCCGTAACCCGTTGTTTCCAGTTTATTTAACGGACTAAAATATCCTGTACCGGTATTTCACTTTTTCCACGTTCATGGTCAGCTCCCGCATATTGATGGAAGCCTGTATCTCTTTCACCGCTTCATCTTTCAGCTGGCGGAACTCCGCCTGTTTGGCCTCTACAATGCCTTTGTCTGCCAGGGCGTTATCCTGTGCCAGCCGCAGGGAGTGGTTCACCTTGGTATAATAGGAGTCCAGCAGGCTGAAATACTCATTATACAGGTTCTCAAAGCGTTTGGTTTGCAGAATAAGGTCTTCCAGCTGGTTGTTGGCCTCTTTCAGGTTCGGGTTCTCGCGCAGCAGCTTCTCATAATCTATCTTTTTACCCGCGGTGTATTTCTCCTCCATTTTGCTGAAGAAGTCTATCACCTTTTCTTTCCTGAAATCAAAAAAGTATTCGTTCAGCGACTCTGCAATGGTTTTGTTACCCCGGGCCGGCAGCGGCATTTTGAGCACGTTGGCGGTAAAGGCCAGGTGATCGTACATATTGTCCTGCAGCAGGGAAAGCTGGTCTTTGTTAAAGTTCAGCCCGAACTCGAACTTCTGGTTGGCATCGTTCAGGGCGGTATAATAGATCACGTATTTGTTCAGTTCCTTTTCAAACTCCTGCAGCAGCTTGTGGTTAATGGCTTTATTGCTCTGGCTTACGCTGTGCAGGAAGTTCATCACAGAGCTGGCAATGGCCAGGGGCGGCGTAAGCGAGGTAAAGCTCTTGAAAATAGGGCTGTTGATGATGGATTTGGTAGATTCCACCAGCTTGGAGTTCCTTTCGTTCTTGTCTGATTTTCCTTTGAGGATGATCTTTTCCACCAGCTCCACCACCCTGTCACTCAGGGAAAAGCCCAGTTCCTTGCTTTCCGGGTTGTTGAGCGAGGTAATGAACACGTCCAGGTTGCTGGTAGTGGTCCGGGATTTAAGGTCAATGATCTTTTTGTTCAGCAGATAGTAGGTTTCTGACGCGTAAATCAGGTTGTTCTTAATGAGGTCGTACTTCGCGCTATTGTCCAGGTCCCGGCCGCGGGAAAGCTCTTCAATGTTCTTTGCGTTCTGCCGGTCACTGTCAGCCACTTTCTGCAGTTCGTCCAGGATCTTCTTGATAGTGGTGTCTGCCGTGCGTACCTGTCCGGGCTTCATGTCCTGCGGCAGCGGGGGCTGCTGCGGGGGTTTAGTCTCCGGGTCCTGCGCAAAGGCAGTCAGTGTCACAAATCCTGTCATCCACAATGGCATCATCCATCTGATTAGCTTGAGCATGCTTGAATGTCCTTTTTTTTATGTTAAGAAAACCTTAAGAAAATATAATGCCAAAAAATTCCCAAGGAACAAAGATAATGATTAATTCTACTGCATAATCATAAGAATCGTAAAAGGGTACTCACGCATTATACTTTTTTATACCTTTGCAGCCTAAATTGCCCTTGTTTCATGCTGAACAACAAAAAGGTGGTGGTGGTACTGCCTGCCTACAACGCCGCTTTAACACTTGAAAAAACCTTCCTTGAAATACCGATGGACGTGGTGGATGAAGTGGTGCTGGTAGACGATGCCAGTAAAGATGATACCATTGGCGTGGCCAGGCAGCTTGGCATTCAGCACATTATACGGCACGATGCCAACAAGGGCTACGGCGGCAACCAGAAATCCTGCTACAACAAGGCGCTGGAGCTGGGAGCGGACATTGTCATTATGGTACACCCGGATTACCAATATACCCCCAAACTGATCGTGGCCATGAGCAGTATCATTGCCAACGACGTGTACCCCGCCGTATTCGGCTCCCGCATCCTGGGCAAAGGCGCGCTGAAAGGCGGCATGCCGTTGTATAAATATATTTTCAACCGTTTCCTGACCCTCACCCAGAATATTCTCATTGGCCAGAAACTGAGCGAATACCATACCGGTTACCGGGCATTTTCAGCGGAAGTGCTCCGGAGCATTGATTTTATGGCCAATAGCGATGATTTTATTTTCGACAACGAAATGGTATCCCAGGTGTTCATGAAAGGCTTTGAAATTGCCGAAGTGACCTGCCCTACCAAATATTTTGAAGAGGCCTCCAGCATCAACTTCAAACGGAGCAGCATTTACGGGCTGGGCGTGCTGCGGGTGTCTTTGCAGCACCGGCTGCATAAATGGGGATTGATCAAGGCAAAAATCTATTAGCAGTGAGTTTACGGCACCAGGCGGCATTGGCAAAAAAATACATCCGGTATTATTTCAGGGCCGGCAACCGGCACGATGTGCATTCTCCCTTTGTGTACACCCTGTTGGAGGAGGTGCTGAACCACCGGGGCCACCTGCCGGCGTATGATGCCGTGGAAGCCCTGCGTACCCGCCTGCTGGCCAGCGCTGACGTGATCGAAGTAACAGACCTGGGCGCCGGTTCCCTCATGGGCGCCACCAATACCCGCAAAATACGCGATATAGTGCGCCATGCCGCCAAACCGGCCAAATACGGGCAGCTCTTCTACCGGCTGGTCAAACACCTGAACGCGGGCACGGTGCTGGAACTGGGCACCTCCATGGGCCTTTCTACCGCCTATATGGCCACCGCGGGCGCCACGGTACATACCATTGAAGGCTGCCCCAACATTGCCGCCCGGGCCAGGGCCAATTTTGACAGCCTGGGGCTGCAAAACGTTCACCAGTACATCGGCAATTTTGATACGGAGCTGGCAAAAGTGCTGGCCGCCATCCCCGCGCCTGACATGGTGTATATAGACGGCAACCACCGCGAAGGCCCCACGGTGCAATATTTCCTGGATTGCCTGCCGAAAATGAAACATTCCTCCCTGCTTATTTTTGATGACATTCACTGGACGGAAGGCATGGAAAACGCCTGGGCCACCATTCAGGCACACCCGGCGGTGACCCTGACCATAGACCTCTTTTTCATAGGCCTGGTGTTCATCAGCCCCGATTTCAAGGTGAAGCAGCACTTTACCCTGAAGTTCTGAGGCCGGCGCTCCTAAAGTGCCCCGGCATACGATCTTGCGGCGCCGGGGATAGAAAAACCCGAATAGCCCCCGACCAGTCATCCGCCTGTTACCATTTATCCCTTCATTTCCCCTAATTTCGTACTTCCTTTAATTCGTAATCCGGAATAATGACCACCGTACAACTCGAATACGTAGTGGCGGTAGACACCTACCGCAGCTTCGTGACCGCCGCAGATAAGTGTTTCGTAACGCAGCCCACGCTCAGCATGCAGATCCAGAAGCTGGAAGACGAGCTGGGCGTAAAAATATTCGACCGCAGCAAACTGCCGGTAGTGCCTACTGAAATAGGCACCGCCGTTATTACGCAGGCCCGCATCATTCTCAAGGAAAATGCGCGCATCCGGGAGATCATCGCAGACCAGAAAAAGGAGATACAGGGCACCCTCAAAGTAGGCATCATACCCACGCTGGCGCCCTACCTGCTGCCCCGCGTGCTCACGGCCTTCATGAAAAAATACCCCAAGGTGAAGCTGGAAGTATGGGAGTACTCCACGGAGCAGATCATTCAACTGCTGCGGCAGGAGCAGCTGGACTGCGGGCTGCTGGCCACGCCCCTGCATAATCCGCACCTGGAAGAGCACCCGCTCTTTTATGAGACCTTCGTGATCTTTGCGGCCAAGAGCCACAAGCTGGCGGAGAAAAAGGTGATTTTGCCGGAAGACCTTGACAGCAAAGACATCTGGCTGCTGAATGAGGGGCATTGCATGCGCAACCAGGTGCTTAACATCTGCCAGGACAAGTTTGGCCTCGGCGGCGAGTTCAAGAACCTGGAATACAATACCGGCAGCGTGGAAACGCTCAAACGCATGGTGGAGCTGAATGAAGGGTACACCATTTTGCCGGAGCTTTCCCTGCAGGACCTTTCCGCCAAACAGCTGAACATGGTGCGCTTTTTCAAGGCGCCGGAGCCCGTGCGGGAGATCAGCCTGGTAACCCACCGCTACTTCATCAAACAAGGCGTGATAGAGGCGTTCAAGAAAGAAATACTGGCCAGCGTGCCGGAGAAAATGAAAGTGAAGAAAACCAGGAAAGTGGTAGACATTCTGCTGGAAAAGAAATAAAAAGAAGCGGGGAAACAACATTGTTTCCCCGCTTCTTTTCTATCATGAGCGATCAGTTGATCAGCGCGGTTCTTTGGGCCTGTTGGCCTCGGTATAATTATTCTTCAGCTTCGGGAAAGACTGCATAATAAGATCGTTCATCACGTTCACCGCTTCACTCAGGTAAGCGTCTTTCACGCGGGCCTTCAGCCAATCCTTGTTGCGGGCCAGTTTCACCGTATCTCCCGCCATTTTGGTCAGGTCTGCCTTCAGGCTGGCAATATTGATGTCTTTCACCTTGTCGTTCACCGCATCGTACCGTTTGAGGGCGGCGGCGTTCTTCTTCTGGTCCGCCTTGTAAGAGGCCAGGTCTAGCGGGTAGTTCTTCTGCGCGTCCAGCTTCTTGAGGGTGGCTATATTTTCATTGATGATCTTGAACGCTTCGTTATTGGCCACGCGGGAGGCGCTCTTCTGCTTCAGGGTGGTTACGTCTACAGGGTCTGACCAGGGCGTGAAGTCCGCTTTCGGGATCACGTCCCATTTGAGGGCGTCCTTGTCTTTCTTCTCTCCTACTTCATAATACGGAGAAGGCAGCACCACATCGGATTCTACACCTTTCAGCTGCGTGGAGCCGCCGCTGGCGCGGTAAAACTTCTGTACAGTGAGTTTGATGGCGCCGAGGCTGCCGCCCAGGTCACCCCTCACAAAATTGTCCAGGTCAAGCAGGCGCTGTACGGTGCCTTTCCCGAAGGTGGAGGGGCTGCCGATCACTACGGCACGCTTGTAGTCCTGCATGGCCGCCGCCAGAATTTCGGAAGCGGAGGCGCTGAACTCGTTCACCATAATGGCCAGCGGCCCGTCGTACTGCACGCTTTTATCCCGGTCTTTCTGCTGCTGGGTATCTCCCCCGCGGGAGCGTACCTGCACCATGGTGCCTTCCGGCACAAACAGCCCGGCCATCTTGATCACGTCAGGCAGCGAGCCGCCGCCGTTGAAGCGGAGGTCCAGGATAATGCCTTCCACTTTTTCCGCTTTCAGTTTCTTTATTTCTTCCGCCACGTCGTCATAAGAGAACGCGCCCTGGCGGTCGTTAAAGTCAGCATAGAACTCGGGCAGGTAAATATAGCCGATGCGGTGCTCTCCGCTGATAATGGCAGATTTGGCAAAGGTATCGTCCAGCTTGATCTCGTCACGGATGAGGGATACGGTTTTGGTGGTACCGTCTATGCTTTTCACCGTCAGCTTCACTTCCGTGCCTTTCTGGCCGCGGATAAGGGTAACGGCCTCATCTACCGCGTAGCCGCCAATGTCTGTGGTATCTACCTTCAGGATCACATCGTCCGCCTTCAGCTTGCCGTTTTTCCAGCTGGGGCTGCCGGTCACGATGCTCACGATCTTGATACGCCCTTCATCTTCCCGCAGCTGGGCGCCGATGCCGTAAAAACGCCCGCTCATCTGCTCCTGGAAAGAGCGTTTCTCGATGGGCGGCATATAGTCCGTATGGGGGTCCATCGTGGTGGTGATGGCATTGACGTACATGGAGAAACGGTCATCGTCTTTCATGCGGTTTTTCAGGCGGTCAAAGTACTTGTCATAGATCTTTTTCACCTTTTGCCGGGCTTCCGCTTCCAGCGCCGCGTCTGTTTTGCCGTTCTTCTCCTTCTCGCGCTGCTCTATCAGCTCCGCGTATTTTTCCAGGGTACGGAACTTGAGAGATTTGCGCCAGGCCTCTGTACGGCCGGCATTGTCTGCCGGCCAGTCCATAGACTCGGGATCTATCACCACCGTTTCCTTCTGGTTGAAATCGAACGGCTTCTCCAGGATGACGGGGTAAACAGCGGCCACTTCCACTACCCGTTTGCGGATCACTTCATTGGTCTTGTTGAACAGGTCAAGCGGGGCGCCGTTCAGCTCGTCGTCCACATGTGTTTCGTACGTCCGCAGGGCCTCAATATCGCTTTTCAGGAAAAATTTCTTTTCGCCGTCCAGGCTGCGCAGATATTTGGCAAATACTTCCTTCGAGAATTTGTCATCTATCGGCTTGGGCTGGTAGTGCCCTTCTTTGAGTATCTGCCCTACCAGGGTGATAATGGCCTCATACCTGCCGGGGGGGTCTTCTTTACCGCCTATCTTTGCAAATGCAAATATACCGGCAGAGATGCTGATCAGCATGACCGGTATTATCACTTTCAGTTTCATCCGCATAACAATCAATTACGAATTACCAAATGCGCTGCTTTTTGAAACGATCATCCAGCGCGCGCTAACGTTCGTCAAATATAAGCCTATTCAGGCAGCTACTAAGGCCCAACGGGCGTTTTAACAAAATATTACTGGCAAATACCGTGCTGCAAATACCATCTGCCGTTGGCCCTTTGCATCCGCCATTCGTCACCGTATTTCCCCGGTTTTTTTATTTCACCAGCTTGTATACCAGGCCTTTTACAACACCGCCGCCCTGGGGAATGGTCACCAGCATGTAAATTTCTCCCGCTTCATCCTGCCCCCAGCTCAACAACTGTACGTTGCCTTGCGGCTTATTGTCAAAAGCCAGCTCGTTCCGCTGCCATTTGCCGCCTTTCTGCTGCAGCGCCCAGGTTTTGCCGTTGTAGTCACCGAACACGTACTGGCCCTGCAGGCCGGGAATGGCCCTGCCCCTGTACACGTAACCGCCGGTAATGCTGATGCCGTCATCATGGTCATACTCATGGATGGGGGCTATCAGTTTGCTTTTATCCGCGCCGGAAGGTACGTTGAAATCGTGATAGCCTTCCATGATGCGCCAGCCGTAGTTGCCGCCTTTGGTGATGATGTCTACCTCCTCATACTTGTTTTGCCCTACATCTCCGGCAAACAGCCTGCCGGTGCGTTTGTCAAAGGAAATGCGCCAGGGGTTGCGCAGGCCGTAGGCCCATATTTCCCCGCGGGCGCCGGCCGTGCGGGCAAAAGGATTGTCTTTCGGGATGCGGTAGGGGCTCGCGTTCACGTCTATACGTAAAATTTTGCCCAGCAGCGTGCCCAGGTCCTGGCCGTTGCCGGCGGCGCCATGTTTGTCTCCCCCTCCGCCGCCGTCTCCGGAGGCAATGTAGAGGTAACCGTCAGGCCCGAAAACAATATCGCCGCCATTGTGGTTGGACTCCGGCTGGTCAAACTGCAGCAGCACCTTCCGGGAGCCGGGCTCCGCCTTGTTGTCTGCCGCCTTGTTCACCCTGAACTCCGCCAGCACGCTTTGGTGGTTGAGGCCTTTGGCGGGTTTGGCCACCGGGGCGCTGTAATACAGGTAAAACCGGCCGTTGGTCCTGAACTGCGGGTGAAAGGCCATGCCCAGCAGGCCGCGCTCATCGTAGGCGGGGTTTACTTTCACCATTTCGCCGCTCACGTCAATAAACGGTTCCGGCAACAGTTTTCCGTTCTGCACTACCCATACCCGGCCTTCTTTCTGCACAATGAACAGCCGGTTAGAACCGTCTCCCGGCACGGCCATGCATACGGGAGACCGTACCTGGTCCGTGACCAGCTGCAATTTTACTATAGGGGCCTGCGCCGTGCTTCCGCTGTATACGAACAGGGAACCGGCCAATGCAAGATACGCTAGCTTCATACGTGTGTTGGAATTTTAAAGGCTTAAAAATAATGATCTGGACAATACAATATATTTTATTTTTGACGGGCATAAAAAACTACCCGCTTGGAAGAAACCGTTCTACCCGTTAATGATCCATATGCATCGCTCCGGTACAGAGAGTTCAAATATTTCCTGGTAATACGGTTTGCCCTGATCTTTGCATTGTCCATGCAGTTCTCCATAGTTGAATGGAAGGTGTACATGCTGACAAAGAACCCGCTGAACCTGGGCCTGATCGGCCTGGCGGAATTTGTGCCGGCTATTGGCCTGGCGCTGTTTGCCGGCAACATTGTGGACAAAAAGGAAAAAAGGGGCATGGTGATGAAATGCATTGCCGGTTACCTATTCACCGGAACGGGGTTGTTTCTCCTCACCTGGGACGCGCTGATGGTACATGTTCCCCAAGGCGGCGTACTGCTGATGATCTACCTGCTGGTATTCTGCGGCGGCATCATCCGCGCGTTTACCAGTCCCTCCAACTTTTCCCTGCTGGGTTTGCTGGTACCCCGGCAGCTATACGCCAATGCCACTACCTGGAGCACGTCTGCCTGGCAGATCGGCGCTATTGCGGGGCCCGCGCTGGGCGGGCTTTGCATGGCCTGGATAGGTGTACACTGGTCTATGCTGCTGGTGCTGTTTTTTGTACTCGTGGCCCTGTTCTGCATCCTGCAGATCTCCGTCAAACCCGTTCATTACAAGGAAATAGGCGAAACGGTGCGGCAGCGGCTGCTGAAAGGCCTGCAATTTGTCTGGGATACCAAAGTACTGCTCAACGCCATGGCGCTGGACATGTTTGCCGTACTGTTCGGCGGCTCCGTGGCCATGATGACCATTTACGCTAATGACATCCTGCATGTTGGCCCTACCGGCTTTGGCATGATGCGCGCGGCGCCGGCGGTAGGCTCTTTCATTACCCTGTTCTTGCTGGCCTACAAGCCCATTGTGACCAAACCGGGCATCAAGCTGCTGGCGGCCGTATTCAGCTTCGGGCTGTGCATCATCATTTTCGGCATCTCGAAAAACTTTGTGCTTTCGCTGGCCGCCCTGTTCTTCAGCGGCATCTTTGACGGGGTGAGCGTGATCATCCGGCAGACCATCCTGCAGCTGAAAACCCCGGATGACATGCGCGGGCGGGTCTCTTCCGTCAGCTCCATATTTGTAGGTTCCTCCAATGAGCTGGGCTCTTTTGAAAGCGGGGTGGCGGCCAAGATCATGGGGCCGGTGGCCTCCGTGGTGTTCGGCGGCTGCATGACCCTGGGGGTGGTGATCACTACGTACGTCATTTCGCCCGCCATGCGGAAACTGGAGTTAAAAGCGTGATTTTTCCCGCGCACATATATTGTTCTGATTATATACAAAACCATCTCAACCCCACCTCATTGCCACACCTCTTCCGGGTCATTTCCGCATCAAGTCCACGTACCCTTTAGCGATCCTTGTGCCTACCTTGTGTTTCCCGGTATTTTTTCAGCTAAACCCCTGTATTGACGGGCCTCCCCCGGCATGGCACATTTACCCCCCAATGAGCGGTTTCAGGCGTTCCAGTACGTAGTACACCGCCGGGCAGATGGTAGCGTTCAGCAAGGTGGTATTGGGGCGTTTGAAGAACTCGCCGCTGTCTGTATAGGGGTAGTTGCGGCAGTCTCCCGGCCGCACATCGTAAATGCCGCAGTAATTGTCTGCCCCCAGGAAGGGGCAGGGGCTGCGTTTCACCACATAATCCCCGTCTTCGTCCAGCCGAAGGTAGGTGTCAATAAAAACGGACTCCCGCAGGCCCAGGAAGCGGGATACTTTTTTGATATCGGGGGTTTTGAAGCGCGGGCTGATGGTTTTGCAGCAACCGGCGCACTGCAGGCAGTCTATTTTCGAAAAGGCCTCCTCATGCAGCTCCGGCAGGTGGCGCTCCGCTCCTTTCCCCTTTTTGGTCTGCATTTTCTGCAGGAACTGCTTGTTCGGTTTCTGTTGCTCCCGGGCCTTTTTCTCCCAGTCGGAGAGTAAGTCTGACATGCGGCGGTGATTTTTTGCAAAAGTAGGGGAAAGATGGCGGCATGCAAGCCATGTATGCCATTCTTTCTGCCGCTGTTGCCGCTTGCCCGGTGCAAACACTCACCTGATGCACATGTCAACGGCCGCCCTCCGCCCGTTATTCATGAAAATACCGTGACAAACCACATCTCTCCAACAGCCGGAATATCAGCCCCGTATCCGCCCTGCACCGGCAGTTTGGCTATTGCTGAAAAACATCATAGCTTTGCGCATTCTTTTCTTAAATACCTGCTTTATATCATGAATCTTTTGAATACTTTCAAGAATGAGTTCATTGGCCGGCACATCGGGCCCAATGAAGCGGAAAGCCGTGCAATGCTCGGCAAGATCGGTATCGGTACACTCGGGGAATTGATCGACAAAACGGTACCTGCGGCCATCCGCATGAAAAATGAGCTGGACATTCCCGAAGCGGTGAGCGAATACACCTACCTGGGCCAGCTGAAAGACATTTCCCTGAAAAACAAAGTATTCAAAAACTACATCGGGCAAGGGTATTACGATACCATTACGCCCAGCGTGATATTGCGGAACGTATTCGAGAACCCGGGATGGTACACCCAGTACACGCCCTACCAGGCCGAAATTTCACAAGGCCGCCTGGAAAGCCTGCTCAATTTCCAGACCATGGTGAGCGATCTTACAGACCTGCCCATTGCCAACGCCTCCCTGCTGGACGAGGCTACCGCGGCGGCAGAGGCCATGACCATGTTCTTCAACGCCCTTAACAAGGACCATGACCATATTACCCGCGGCAAGTTCTTTGTAGACGAGCGTATATTTCCCCAGACCAAAGACGTGCTGCTCACCCGCGCCACCCCGCTGCAGATAGAACTGGTGTTCGGCGATTTTGCAACGGCAGGCATCACGGCCGAATACTTTGGCGCGCTGGTGCAATACCCCGATGCGGACGGCAACGTGGCAGACTACCGCGCCTTCATAGAAAAAACGCATGCCGCCGGCGCCTATGTGGCCATGGCCACAGACCTGCTGGCGCTCACCCTGCTGACCCCTCCTGGCGAGCTGGGCGCGGACGCCGCCGTAGGCAGCGCGCAGCGTTTTGGGGTACCCCTGGGCTTCGGCGGGCCGCACGCCGCATTTTTTGCCACAAAAGACGAGTTCAAACGCGCCATTCCCGGCCGTATCATAGGCATCAGCATAGACGCGCAAAACCAGCGCGCGCTGCGCATGGCGCTGCAAACGCGCGAGCAGCACATCAAACGCGAAAAAGCCACTTCCAATATCTGTACCGCCCAGGCGCTGCTGGCCAACATGGCCGCCATGTACGCCGTGTACCACGGCCCGCAGGGGCTTAAGAACATTGCCCTCAAAACCACGCTGCTAACGGCCGCGCTGGCCGCCAAACTGAAGGCCGCCGGTATTCAGCTGCGCAATGGCAGCTACTTTGACACCCTTACGCTGGAAACCGCCGATGCCGGCGCCATCCACGCCAAAGCAGCAGCGGCCGGCATCAACTTCCGCCACATCAGCGCGCAGCTGCTGGGTATTTCGCTGGACGAGACCACCAACGTGGAAGAGGTGAACGCCATCCTTGCCGTGTTCGGCGCGGGCCACCTCACGGAAGCGGAGGTGGAAAAAGCGGCCAGCGGCATTCCCGCCGCCCTGCAACGCACCTCCCCTTACCTGCTGCACCCTGTGTTTAACAGCCACCACAGCGAAACGGAGATGATGCGCTACCTGAAGATGCTGGAAAACAAAGACCTTTCCCTCAACACCTCCATGATATCACTCGGCTCCTGCACCATGAAGCTGAACGCGGCCTCTGAAATGATACCGCTGAGCTGGAACCACTGGAGCAAAATACATCCCTTTGCGCCGCTGGCGCAGGTGGGCGGTTATGAACAGATCGTGAAGGAGCTGGGCGAATACCTCTGCAAGATCACCGCTTTCGACGCCTGCAGCCTGCAGCCCAACTCCGGCGCCCAGGGCGAGTACGCCGGCCTGCTCACCATACGCGGCTACCATGAGAGCCGCGGGGAAGCGCACCGCAACATCATGCTCATTCCCATTTCCGCACACGGCACCAACCCTGCCAGCGCGGTAATGGTAGGTTATAAAGTAGTGATCGTAAAAGCGCTGGAAAACGGTTACATAGATATTGCCGACCTGAAAGCAAAAGCAGCACAGCATAAAGACAACCTGGCCGGCGTGATGATCACCTACCCTTCCACCTACGGCGTGTATGAAGAAGGCGTGAAGGAGATCTGCGGCATTGTTCATGAAAACGGCGGACAGGTATACATGGACGGCGCCAACATGAACGCGCAGGTGGGCCTTACCGCTCCCGGCCTCATCGGGGCAGACGTTTGCCACCTGAACCTGCACAAGACCTTTGCCATTCCGCATGGCGGCGGCGGCCCCGGCATGGGCCCCATCTGCGTGGCCAAACACCTGGCGCCCTTCCTGCCCTCGCACGTGTTCCTGCAAACCTCCGGCAATGGCAGCAAACAGGCGCACGCCGTGTCTGCCGCGCCTTACGGCAGCGCCAGCATCCTGCTCATTTCCTACGCCTACATCCGCCTGCTGGGCCGCAAGGGCGTACGCCTGGCTACGGAATATGCCATCCTCAACGCCAACTACATGAAGGCGCGGCTGGAAAATGCGTTCGAAATACTGTATACCGGCGTAAGCGGCACCTGCGCCCACGAGTTCATTGTAGACCTGCGGCCGTTCAAGAACACCGCCGGCGTAGAAGCGGAAGACGTGGCCAAACGTTTGATGGACTACGGTTTCCACGCGCCTACCATGAGCTTCCCCGTACCCGGTACCATCATGATAGAACCTACGGAAAGTGAGGACAAGGCCGAACTGGACCGCTTCTGCGATGCGCTGCTGGCCATCCGCGAAGAGATCCGCGCTATTGAAGAAGGCCGTGCGGACAAAACCAGCAACGTGCTGAAACATGCGCCGCACACACAGGCCGTAGTAACGGCGGATGAGTGGACACTCCCCTACACCCGCCAGCAGGCCGCTTTCCCGCTGGAATATGTGAAACAGAACAAGTTCTGGCCTTCTGTAAGCCGTATCAACAACACCTACGGAGACAGGAACCTGATCTGCACCTGCGAGCCCGCCAGCGCATACGCTGAAGCCTGATCCTGCTGGTAAAAAGATCATAACAAGAAGTTGCTTCTATTATGAAATGCCCCTAAAGGTTAGACACTTTTAGGGGCATTTCAATCCGGTGCAGCTTCTTTTCGTTCAGGAAAACCCGCTGCCGCAAGCCGCTACTTCTTCGTTCCCGGCAAACCTGACGCCCCCTCCTTACCGGCAGGGCTACCTCGGTACCTTATCTTGTCACCACCTCCCCATCCCACCCCCATCGCCATTCACATCATATTTCACACCTTTCATAACAGTTTTAACTATTTCCTTCGTTTTTCTACGAACTGTTCGTATATTGATGCCTCAAAACCCAGGTTTCATGATCCGAATTGTATCCTTGTCCCTTTTATGTATGCTTTCTTTTGCCGCAACTGCGCAAAAAAGCCTTACCGGCAGCGTGGCGGACTCCAGCAGCAAAGACCAGCTGGAAATGGCCACCGTGGCAGCGCAAGATGCTAAAGACAGCAGCCTTATCACCTATACCCTTACAGACAAAACAGGCGCCTTCAAGCTCACCGGCCTGCCCGCCAACAAGGCCATCCGCCTGCTTATTTCGTACACCGGTTACCGTTCCTACATCAGGGTGCTGCAGCCGGGCCATGCGGCAGACCTGGGCCGCATTATGCTGGCGCCCGCGCCCCATGAGCTGAATACGGTGGTGATCGAGGGAGACCGGCCGCCCATTGCCATCCGGAAAGACACCATCGAGTTTAACGCCGCCGCGTTCAAGACCCGTACCAACGCGGTAATAGAAGACCTGCTGAAAAAACTGCCTGGCGTGGATGTAGACGATGACGGCAACATTACCGTGAACGGTAAAAAAGTGACCCGCGTGCTGGTAGACGGCCGCGAGTTCTTTGGCAACGACCCCAAGCTGGCCACCAAAAACCTCCCTTCCGCCATTGTGGACAAAGTGCAGGTGGTAGATACCAAAACAAAGCAGGAAGCGCGTATGGGCGTGGAGAAAGACGGGGAAGACAAAACCATCAACGTGACCCTGAAAGCGGATAAGAAAAAAGGCGTATTTGGCCGCCTGGCCGCGGGCGGCGGTACAGACGAGCGCTTTGAGCTGACGGGTATTGTGAGCGGTTTTGACGGGCCGCGCCAGTTGAGCGTGCTGGCATCTTCCAACAACCTCAACAAGATCAGCTTTACGCAGAGCGAAATGTCTTCCGCCTCGGAAAAGAAAGGCGGCGGCATGTCTGTTTCGTTTTCAGACAACGGGGCCTTCAGCATGAACGGCATCTCTTTCGGCAGCGGCGGGGATGGCATCCGCACGGCTACCATGGCGGGCTATAATTATAACGACCAGTGGACGAAAAAACTCGGCGTCAACAACAACTATTTCTACAATAATACAGACTCCCGTTTTGTTACCCAAAGGAACACGCAGTATAACGACGGGCGCCTGATCCGCAGCCACCGCAACGGCAACGGCCGCAATGCCAACCACCGCTTCAACTTTGTACTGGAAGCGGAGCTTGACAGCATGACGCAGCTGACCTTTGCGCCTTCTTTTGACTATACGGAGATCAGCACCAATGCGGGCAGCCTGGACACCACCTGGACGGACGGCGCGCTGCTGAACAACAACACCACCCGCAACCGCAACTCCACCGACCGCGTTAACTTTTCCAGCCGGCTGGACCTTACGCGCCAGCTGAAAAAGAAAGGCCGCAGCATCGGGTTCAGCTTCTCCAACAACAACAGCAACCAGAACGGGTATGCCTTCAATTATTCAGAACGCAACTTCTTCCTGAACGATGTGATAGACTCCAGCGCGCTCACAGACCAGCGCAGCACCATGTCTAACACCGTGGAGAACTACACGGCCACGCTGAAATACACAGAGCCGTTGTCCAAAAAATGGCAAATGACCCTCAGCTACGGTTTCCAATATAGCCAGAGCCGCTCCAACCGCCAGACCTATAACTTTGATGAAATAGAGAAAGGATACACGGAACTGGACAGCAATTATACCAACAAGTTCAAAACCGTTTTCATTTCCCAGAACCCGGAGCTGTCATTTTCCTTCAAACACAAACAATGGACCACCATTATCGGCGGCATGGCCTATTTCAACGTGCTGGACAATTATTCGTATACCACCAATACCACCTTCCGCCAGCACCAGACCAACCTCGCCCCCAGCTCGCGCGTTTATTACAGAACAAAAAAGAACGCTAACTGGAGCCTGGGCTACAGCGGCCACATGCAACAGCCTACGCTGGACCAGTTGCAGCCCATCAGGGACAATACCAACACCTTGAGCGAGCGCATCGGCAACCCCAACCTGAAGCCTTCGTTCTCCCACAGGGTCAACTTCGGGTTCAACCGTTTTTCTCCCACCGGCATCGGCATTTTTTCCAATGTCAATTTCAGCCCGGTGATGAACCGGATCACCACCATGGTTAAAACACGGCCGGACGGCAGCCAGCAAACCCAGTTCGTGAACGTAGACGGCACCTACAACATTGGCGGTAACATGAGCCTGAGCAAAAACAAAAAAACGAAAGACTACCAGTGGCGCGTGATGGTGAACCTGGGCGGCAACGGCGGCAAGAACGTTAACTTCTCCAATATCAACAACGTGAAAGGAGATACCACCGTTCGCCGCAACGAGACCTTCAACTGGTGGGTGTATACAGGCGCATACGGCTCCTACTCCTACAAAGAGCTGTTTGACCTAACGCTCAACTACCGGCCGGTGATCAACCTCACCAAATACCCCGCCGGCATTACCACGCAGGGCAACTACATCACGCACCGCGTTACCTTCGGCAACACGCTGTACTGGCCGGGCAATTTCTCCTGGGAGAACGATATTGTGTACACCTATAACAGCCGCATTACCCCCGGTTTCCAGAAAGGCATTGCCATGTGGCACATGGGGCTGGCGTACGACTTCCTGAAAAACAAAAAGGCACAGGTGAAGCTCTATGCGTATGACCTGCTGCGCCAGAGCAATTCCGTTCGGCGTAGTGTAACAGAGTACGCCATTGACGATTCCCAGACCATGATCGTAGAGCAATATTTTATGCTCACCTTCAGCTACAACATCAGCGTGTTCGGCGCCAAGGCCAAAGGCAGCAACCGCCGCGGCCAGGGGGGCGGGTTTATTATCTGGTAAGCATAGCTGCCCCAATATATGAAAGGGGCTGTCTCAAAAGTAGTTTGACCGGCTTGAGAATTGCATCAACGAAAATTCTCTCCATCCGGTGCCTGACTAAAATCAGGACAAATTACTTTTAAGACGGCCCCTTTTTTTCAAGCGGCTTTACGCGCCGGCCGCGGTATTTTCCTTGCGGTCTGCTTCTTCCCCCTTCTCCCCTTCCATACCAGGAAACCGGTTACCGGCAGCGAAGCCGCTACCAGCGCCGCCAGGAACATCAGCAGGCGGCCCGGCCATCCCCAAATGCTGCCCACATGAATATCATAGTTCATCCGGGAGGCTTTCTCCGCCAGCGTAGCCTGGCTGTAGCGGCCCATAAAAGGCGCCGGTTTTTCCCCGCCCGTGTACTGGTCAAAATAATGATAGTTGCCATTGTAATACTGCCCGCTGCTGGGATACGCCCTGGCCTGTATCACTGCGGAGTCATTGGCCGGGAAAGACAGGGTATACACGGCCGCATCGGGGTACATGGCGGTTATTTTGTGCTGCACCAGGTCAATGGCCAGCGCGTCTTTTTTCACCGGAGGAGCGGATATTAATTTCAACCCTTCCGGGCGCTTGCCGCCGCCGCTGAAAATCCAGAACTCGGCCTTCGCCATCCAGTCAAACCCCCAAACCAGCCCCGTTAATGCGGCAAAAATAATGATCCAGCAGGCATAGAAGCCCAATACATTGTGCAGGTCGTAATTCAGCCTTTTGGGAGAAGCGTTCCATTTTACGTTGAAGCTCACCTTTCTGCGCGCGGCATTGCGCGGCCACCAGAGCACTATGCCGGAAACCAGCATGAGCAGGAACACCAGCGTGCCGTAAATGACCACCTGGTGCCCGATACGCTGCGGCAGCCACAGGTACAAATGCCCGTTCAGTATAATACGGAAAAACTCATCGTCCCGGTCAAGCACCTTCTGCACCATACCGGTGTAGGGGTTGACATACACGTTAAAATAATAGTACGGCTGCTGCTGGTAAAACTGTACCACGGCAGCTTTGTTCTTACCTTCCAGCAGCACCCTGAAGGCCTTTTTGCCCTGCATGGCGGCTTCCGCGTTGCGGCGCATGACAGACACCGGCACAAAAGTTTTTTGCTCCTGTTCCACAAACTGGTAGGGCTGCGTCCACTCCTGTATTTCAGGCTGCCAGGAAAGCAAGGCGCCGGTCAATGAAATGACCAGCACCACAATACCTGACACCAGGCCCAGCCATAGGTGCAGCCACCCCGTAATTTTTTTGAACCGCGTACTTCGCATAGATAACAAAAAAAAGAGTACCCGGCCTGCGCCGGGCACCCGCTATGGAAACAACTATTACAACTTCACTATAAGGTTAACGGCATAGTTCCTCGGTGGCTGCGGCTCGCCCCAGGGGCCCCAATACCTGACATTGGAAATATTGTCCAGTTTAAGGCCAATGCGGTAGCCGGGCCTGTCATAGAACACCGTTCCGTTCACCAGCGCATATGCCGGGAAGAACAGGGTATTGGCGTCATCAAAAGGTATTTCGCTGGTGTAATATACGCCCGCTCCTACGCCCAGGCCGCGGGCCTTGCCACCGGTAAGCCGGTAGCTGGCCCATACGTTGGCCATATGTTTGCCGCCGGAACGGCCGGGCCGTTTGCCTTCTACATTTTTATTCGATTTCTTGAAAACGCTTTCGTTAAACCCGTAACCGCCCATCACGTTCAAACCGGCTACAGGGTTGCTGATCAGCTCCAGCTCGGCGCCCTTGCTGTTCTGCACGCCGTCTTGTATGGAAAAACCCGCATGGTCCGGGTCTGTTCTGAGTTTATCCGTTACCGTAATATCATACGCGCTGAGGGTAGCGGTGAGCTTGCCGCCCAGCTCGGCTTTCAGGCCGCCTTCCCACTGGTTGGCCTGCTCGGGTTTAAAAGGTCCACCATTGAAATCCTGCCCGGTGTTGTAGGAGAAGCCGTTCATGTAGTTCGCAAAAACAGACAGCCTGTTCTTCACCAGCTGGTACACTACGCCCGCTTTGGGTGAAAAGGAAGATTTGTTATAACTGCCGGTGGTTTTGCCGGTGATGTAAGAGAACGTGCCGCGGTTGTCTACCTTGTCCCACCGCAGGCTCAGCAGCAACAGCAGGCGGTCCGTAAAATTGATGGCGTCCGCAGCGTAGATGCCGTACCTGTCCGCATGGCTGCTGTAGTGAGAGCCGGGCTGCAGCTGGCTCAGCCGTTCTTCCATCATTTCTGTAGTGAGAATGGGCAGCGCGGCTTCCTTGTACCTCACGGAGTCATGAATATAGTTCATGATGTAGGTGGGCTGCGTGATATCCGCGAGGTAATCCGCGCCAATAAGCACGCGGTGGCGGATGCCGCCTGTCTGGAACTCGCCGTTCACGTTCTGCTGCACCTGTATGCTCTGGTAGTTATGGCTGTATCTCTGCACGCGGCGGCTCAGCATGGAATCGTTCAGGATAGTGCCGGTGAACTGCGTTTGCTGGCGGGCATTTACGCCGCCTGTAGAGAACAGGGTGGTAGATGTCCATTTGCCGGAGAGCTTGTAGTTCATTTGCGCGTACAGGTTATAGCCGGGGAAAACAGATCTCAGGTCATTGGAATAATACGTGCGGAAATAGTACTGCTCCATTTCCTTCCAGTTCTTCACATTGGCGGTAGGGTTGATATAAGCCACCGCCGGCGTGCCTTCATTGCGGAACAGCTCCAGGTCTACCATAAAAGACAGCTTTTCATTGGCTTTGTAGCTGAAGGCGGCGGCCAGGAAATAATTTTTGCGGTAGCCGCTTTCCTGGAAGCTGCCGGAGGCATGGCGCCCGATATTGACACGCAGCAGGGCCGTTTTATCTTCGTTCAGCGGGGTATTGATATCTGCCGTGATCCTGTTAAGGCCAAAGCTGCCTGCCGTGAGGGACAGCTCGCTGCGGAACACGTCAAAAGGTCTTTTGGTAACCCTGTTCACCACCCCTCCATAGGATACGGAACCTGTGCCGAACAATGTGCCGGAAGGGCCTTTGAGCACTTCCACGCTTTCCAGGTTGGCGGGGTCTACCGTTATCAGCTGGTTGGCGGTGAGCCCGTTCCTGATGAAGCTGCCTGTTCTGAAACCCCTGATAATGGTTGACGTGCGGCCATTGCTGACCGTTTCCGTAGAGTTGACGCCGGGTACGTTCTTAATGGCATCTTTATAATCAATAATTACCTGCTCCTTCATCAGCTCGGCGCCCACCACGGTGTACACCTGCGGGTTCTCCAGGTTTTTGAGCGGCATGCGGGTGGCGGACTCGCTTTCTTTGCGGGCAAACCGGTTGGCGCCGCCGGCAATGATCACCTCCTGCAATGTTTTTTGGGAGGCGTTCAGCCGGAGGGCTGCCTCCGCCTGCTGCCCCGCCGCTACGGTGATGCTTTGGCGCAGTGTTTCATGGCCCAGCAGGAACACTTCAATTTCATAGGTGCCTGCCGCCACATCGCGGAACTGAAAGGTGCCGTCTTCCCGGCTGATGACCTGTTTTTTGGTGCCTGCCAGCCGCAGTCCCACTGCCGCCGCCGTTTCCCCGTCTGATGTATACACAGTTCCGCGTATGCTCCCCTTCCCGGATTGCGCGGATAATTCCAAAGTGAACGGCAGCAGGCATAGCACGGCCATGCAGCGAAGTAAAAATGATTTCATCTGGCGATTTGATTATTGGATTAAGGAGGGCCGTACCAAACAGGATGCTCAAATTGAGACCACAAAAATAGCCCGGCGGAGAGGGATGGGGTTTACGCTATCGGGAATTTGATTTACTCTAACGGGAAAATAAAAAGGCGCCGCGGCAAACGGCGCCTTAAAGCATTATTGTTTACGCAGCCGCAACATCAGCCGCATTCTTATGGGGCAATCATATCCGGCGCTACAAATATCTTTCCTTCACAATGCCCTGGTGATGAATGGCGTGGCCAATGATCACATACCCCAGGCTGCGCACGCTCATGAGCGCGTTGCTGGCTATGCCGCTGCGTTCCATTTCTTCGCCGTCAAGCGAGCGGAACAGGTGCTCGGAGGCAATGCGCACCATCTGAAATTCCTCCACCATGTCCGTCCAGCTGCGGTGGTCTACCCGCGCCTCTTCCGCATAGCTGTTCTCGTCAAAGGAGGCCAGCGGCGTCATGTCCTTTCTTGCAAACCGCAGCGCCCGGTACGCAAAAATGCGCTCCGCGTCTGTAAGGTGCTGCAGCACCTGCCTGACGGTCCATTTGCCGGTGGCATAGGCATGGTCAAGTTTGTTTTCCGGAATTTCCCGCCAGAACTGCAAGGAAACGGCCGTTTGATTGCGGAAGGCCGTCAGCAGATCATCTTCCTTTACCTTGCTGATATAACCGTGATAATATTCACCGTATTCTGAAGCCAGGGGTCTTGCCATATATCAAAATTTTGGCCCTAAGTTACGGCAGATCGGTTATATTTAACATCACTGACCAATAAGCCGAGATATGAAGAAAAGCCTTGTTCTGCTGCTATTCCTCTGCGCCCGGGTAACCCTTTCCGCGCAAACCGCGGCAGATTCCCTCTGGTTCCTGGAAAACTACACCAAAAAAGAAGTGCTGATACCCATGCGGGACGGCGTACAGCTGTTCACGTCCATTTACGCGCCCAGGAACAACGCAGAGCAACACCCCGTGCTGCTTTCCAGAACGCCCTACTCCTGCGCGCCGTACGGGGAAAAAGCGTTCAGGCCCTTCCTGAGCAGGTCCCCATATTACATGCACTATTTCAGGGAAGGGTACATCATTGTGCTGCAGGATGTGAGGGGAAGATGGATGAGCGAAGGGGAATTTGTGAACGTAAGGCCCTTCAACCCCAGCAAACAAGGCAAAACGGACATAGACGAAGCCAGCGATACATATGATACCATAGACTGGCTGGTGAAGAACCTGGCGCACAACAACGGCAACGTGGGCGTATTCGGCATTTCCTACCCCGGCTTCTACTCCACCATGGCCGCCCTTAGCGGACACCCGGCCCTGAAGGCGGTAAGCCCGCAGGCCCCGGTAACAGACTGGTTCGTTGGGGACGATTTTCACCACAACGGCGCCTTCTTCCTTAACGACGCCTTTGCCTTTTACAATGCCTTCGGCAAACCGCGGCCGCAACCAACCACTGTGCCGCCCACCGGCTACGATTTCAAGGTGCATGACAACTACAAATTTTACCTCGAAGCCGGCCCCCTCAACAACCTGGCGGCCATGATAGGTGACAGCATCCAGTTCTGGAAAGACCTCTACGCCCACCCTACGTACGATAACTGGTGGAAAGCCCGCAATATCCGCAACTTCATCAAAAACGTGCAGCCGGCATCGTTAGTAGTGGGCGGCACGTTTGACGCGGAAGATTGCTTCGGCGCCTGGGAAACCTACAAGACCATTGAAAAGCAAAGCCCAACAACCAATAACCGCCTGGTGATGGGCCCGTGGTACCACGGCCAGTGGGCCGCCGCAGACGGCACCTTCATGGGCAACGTACGCTTCGGGAGCAACACGTCTGAATGGTACCAGCAGAACATAGAAATACCTTTTTTTGATCTTTACCTGAAAGGCAAGGGCCAAGGCCCCAACATGCAGGAAGCGGCCATCTTCTTTACCGGTGAGAACCAGTGGAAACAGTTCCCTTCCTGGCCTGCGCCGGGCATGCAGGAAAAAGCCATCTACCTGCAACCGGAAGGCGGGCTAGCTTTCAGCAGGCCCACCATCGCCAACGCCTACACGGAATACCTGAGCGACCCCGCCAAACCAGTGCCATATACGGAAGATGTGCATTTTGTGCGTACCATCAGTTACATGACGGACGACCAGCGGTTTGCATCCCGGCGGCCTGACGTGCTGGTGTTCCAGACCGCCCCGCTGGAGGAAGACCTTACGCTGGGCGGCCCGCTGGTGGCAGACCTGCGGGTAAGCATCAGCACAACGGACGCGGACTTTGTAGTGAAGCTGATAGATGTATTCCCGGACGATTTCAGCTATGGAGACCCGCCCGCTCCCGCCTCCCACTACCGGTACACGCCCGGCGGCTACCCCATGGGCGGTTACCAGATGCTGGTGCGCGGGGAGCCCATGCGCGGCAAATTCCGCAACAGCTTTGAAAAGCCCGAGCCCTTTGTACCCGGTAAACCCACAGCGGTTAAATTCACCCTGCCAGATATTGCGCACACTTTCAAAAAAGGCCACCGGCTGATGGTGCAGGTACAAAGCAGCTGGTTCCCGCTGGTAGACCGCAACCCGCAGCAGTTCACCAACATTTACAAAGCGGCAGACAAAGACTTTATCAAATCGAACATCAGGATATTTCACGATGCAAGCAGGCCATCCAGCATTGTTCTGCCTGTGCTGCATTGATTTTAACCACGTTAAAAAGTACGCAATATGAAACACTTATTTTCGGCGGCACTGCTGCTGCTTACCCATCTTTCCTTTGCCCAGGGCGAGCTGACAGGCGCCTGGCAATTAACGCCCACCGGCAGCGAACCGCAAACCGTACGCATTATTGAAGACGGGTATTTTATGCAGACCCTGTTTGACCAGGCCGGCAAACAGTTCGTGAGCACCCTGGGCGGCCGCCTCACCGCTTCCGGCGGCAACCTTACGGAAGTGATTGAGTTCAATACGGCAGACAAGGAGAACGTAGGCACTACCAATACCTGCACCTACAAACTGGAAGGCGGCCAGCTGACCGTGAACTGCGCCGGCAAAAGCACCGTATGGCAGCGCATAGATGAGGGCAAAGCTCCTCTTGCCGGCACCTGGCGCATTACCGCGCGGGAAAACAACGGCAAAATGGACCCCATGCGCCCCGGCCCGCGCAAAACCCTGAAGATACTCTCCGGCACCCGCTTTCAATGGGCGGCCATCAACGCCGAGACCAAAGAGTTTTTTGGCACAGGGGGCGGCACCTATACTTTTGAGAACGGCCAATACACGGAAACCATTACCTTCTTCAGCCGCGACAACAGCCGCGTAGGCATGAGCCTCGGTTTTAACGGCAAGGTAGACGGCAAACAATGGCACCATAGCGGCAAAAGCTCAAAAGGCGACCCTATCAGCGAAATATGGAGCAGGATTGAATAATGTGCCCTATATTGCGTTTCAAATTTTACAGACCCGGTATGACCAGAAAATGCCTGTTTATCGCGCTAAGCATGCTGGCGGCACAAGCGGCCTACAGCCAGAAGAAACCGGCCGCCAAACCTGCGGCGGCCACCAAACCCTTGCTTGCCAGCACACTAGACTCCGTGAGTTACACCATCGGTAACGACCTGGGGCAGATGCTCAAAGGCCAGGGGCTTGACAGCCTGAACCTGAAACTGTTGTTCAAAGCCATTGAAGACCATTACAAAGGCAAAGCGCCCATGCTTTCCGCGGAACAGGGCACCATGCTGGTAAGGGACTACATCCTGAACAAAAACAAGGCGGAAGGTGAAAAATACCTGGCTGCCAATAAAAAGAAAGCAGGCGTGGTAACATTGCCCAGCGGTTTGCAATACCAGGTGCTCAAGGCCGGCACAGGCCCCAAGCCTACTACGAACGACAAGGTGAAGGTACACTACCACGGCATGCTGATAGACGGCACTACGTTTGACAGCTCCATTGACCGCGGCGAGCCGCTGACGCTGCCGGTAACGGGCGTTATCCCCGGCTGGACGGAGGCGCTGCTGCTGATGCCCGTAGGCAGCAAGTGGAAGCTCTTCATCCCCGCCCAACTGGCCTACGGCGAAAGGTCCGCCGGCCCCAAGATCAAACCCAACAGTGCGCTGGTGTTTGATATAGAACTGCTGAACATTGAAGCGGCTATTCCCGCGGAAGCACCGCCGGCGCCGCCTGTGAAGGAATAAAAGAAGATCATAGAAAACAAAAAGGGCTGGCAGAAAGATGTGAACACTTTCTTGCCAGCCCTTTTTCCGTTCATGCATGTTGCGGTAAAAAAATCTATTACAACAAAAGCGGGCAGGAAGTAATTTCCTGCCCGCCTGCTATTGCGTTTCATCAGTTCGTTATTCCCTACTTCCACACCCTCGGCGCGCGCATTTCCAGCAGCATAAAATCCGCCAGCACCATGGCCGTTACGGCTTCCAGCACTACCGGCACACGCAGGGCAATACACAGATCGTGGCGGCCTTTTACGGAAAACTCTTCCACCTGGCCGCTCACAACGTTGAGCGTTTCCTGCACTTTGGGGGTGCTGGAGGTGGGCTTCACCGCTATGCGGAACACCAGCGGGTTGCCGTTGGTGATACCGCCCACCACGCCGCCGGCATTGTTGGTAGCGGTTTTACCGCTCTTGTCAATAATGGCGTCGTTATGTTCCAGGCCTTTCATTTTAGCGGCGGCAAAGCCCGCGCCAAATTCAATGCCCTTGATGGCGGGAATGGCAAATACGGCATGCGCCAGGCTGGACTCCACAGAATCGAAGAAAGGCTCTCCAAGGCCAATGGGCAGCCCGTCTACCGTACATTCCACAATACCGCCCACAGAATCTTTGGCGGCAATGGCCGCTTCCAGGCCCTGCTCCGCATCCGGGTAGCCGCCTACTTCTTTCAGCACGGCCTTTACCTGGATGTTGCTACCCAGTATCTTTTTGGCAATAACGCCGGCCGCTACCAGGTTGAGGGTGAGGCGCCCGCTGAAGTGGCCGCCGCCGCGGTAGTCTTCAAACCCGCCATACTTCTGCGTAGCCACAAAATCCGCATGGCCGGGGCGGGGAAACTCGCGCAGCTTGGCATAGTCCGCGCTGCGGGTGTTGTTGTTCTCGAACAGGATGGTAACGGGCGCGCCCGTGGTATGATCGTTGAACACACCGGATTTCAGGAAAGGCAGGTCTTCCTCCTTGCGGGGCGTGGTACCTTTGGCGCCGGCTTTGCGCCGCTCCAGGTCCGGCAGAAAATCTTCCTGCTTTAAAGGAATACCCGCCGGCACCCCGTCTATGTTGACGCCCACACTTTCTCCGTGAGACTCGCCAAAAACATTTACCCTGAAAATTCTTCCGAAACTGTTCATGATTGTACTTTTTCTTCTTTGGTTACTGCGGCGCCCAGCGCGGCAATATGGTCATAAAATTCCGGGTAGGATTTATCGATGGCCTCCGCATTGTCTATTGTTACCGGGCCGCTGGCCGTGAGGGCCGCTACGGCGCAGGCCATGGCAATACGGTGGTCGTTATGCGAATGTACGGAAGCGCCTTTGATACCGGTGCCGCCGTGTACCAGCATGATGTCTCCTTCCAGGTCTATTTGAATGCCCATTTTCCCGAACTCCTGCTGCAGGGTGAGGCCGCGGTCGCTTTCCTTGTGGGCCAGGCGGCTTACGCCCTTGATGCGCGTAATACCGTTGCAGTTGGCCGCCAGCGCTACCAGCGGGGGAAACAGGTCCGGGCAGTCTGTTGCGTCCATTTCAAACGGCTTCAGCTCTTTTTTGACAATGATCATGGTGAACACGCCGGGCAGTATTTCCGCGCCTGCTTTTTCGAGCGCTTCCATAATGGCCTTGTCTGATTGCGCGCTTTGCGTGTTGAGGTGATGCACTTCCGCCTTGCCGGCCACCGCGGCGGCCACCAGCAAAAATGCCGCGCCGCTCCAGTCTCCTTCCACGGTATACTCCACCGGCTGGTAGGCCTGTTTGCTGTCAAAGTGGAACACTTCAAAATTCTCCTGCCGCACCTTTACCCCAAAATGCTCCATGATCTGCAGTGTAAGGGCAATGTAAGGTTTGCTTTTCAGGTCTTTTACCGTAATGGCCGCCTTGTCTGCCACCGCTCCGAAGGCCATCAGCAGGCCGGTGAGGAACTGGGAAGAAAGGGAACCGTCTATGGTAATGTTGTTGGCCTGCAGCGGCCCTTTGATTTCCAGCGGCAGCTTGCCTTCCCTGCTTTTGATCTGTACGCCCAGCTGCGGCAGCACTTCCTCAAAAAAGTGCATGGGCCGGGTAACCAGGCTGCCGTGGCCGTTAATGGTGATGGCCATGTCTGCCAGCGCGGCAATGGGCGTAAACATGCGGATGCCCAGGCCGGACTCCCCGCAGTTGATCTCGTCATAGAAGGGCTGCACGCCTTTGCCGGTGATGTGGATAGACTCGTCTACCCGTTTCACCATGGCGCCCAGGTGTTCCGCTACTTCCAGCGCGGCCAGGCAATCGTTGCTCAGCCCCGGGTTGTGTATGATGGTCCTCCCTTTCGCCAGCAAAGCCGCTGCCACCGCGCGCTGCATGGCGCTTTTGGAGGGGTTGGCGGTAACGGTGCCTTTGATGGTTGAAGGTGAAATGGAAACTCTCATAATTGACTGTTACAGTTCTTTTAATATTTGTTTCAGCTCGTCAAGAGGGATCGGGTGCGTGGTGGCCTTCCCGATCTCTTCCAGCAGTACAAAGTGAATATGGTCTTTCTCGCGCTTTTTGTCCAGCCTGAAAATATTGAACACCTCATCCTTGTCAGACTGCATGGTTACCGGCAGGCGGTAATCATTGATCAAACGGATGAGCCGGTTGGTTTGTTCGGATGGCAGCTTGGTTATTTTTTCGGAGATCTTAGCAGCTGCTACCATCCCGATGGCCACCGCCTGGCCGTGTGCAATATTCTCCAGCTTTTCAACCGCATGCCCGAGGGTATGACCAAAATTCAGCCAGCGGCGTACACCGCTTTCGAACTCATCTTCCAGTACAAATTTGGTTTTGGTCGCTACCGATTTTTCCACCAGGTATTGCAGTACGCTTACATCCTGCTCCAGGGCCTTGTCTTTGTTGTTTTCCAGGTAGGTAAACAACTCCGCATCATATATGCAGGCATATTTGATGATCTCTGCAAAGCCGTTGCACCATTCCGTTTCGGGCATGGTAGCCGGCAGGCTGTAGTCGAACAGGATGAAGGCGGGCTGGTTGATGGTGCCCAGCATGTTCTTGTGCATGCCGTGGCTCACCCCGTTCTTGCCGCCAATGGAAGCATCTACCTGGGCCAGCAGCGTGGAAGGTACAAACCCGAAGGGGATGCCCCGCATGTAAATGCTGGCCGCAAAGCCGGTAATGTCTGTCAGCATGCCGCCGCCAATGCCTACCAGCATGGTTTTGCGGTCTGCCTCCAGTTCTATCAGGCCGTTGATGATCTGTTCCACCACGTTCATGGTCTTGTTCTCTTCCCCGTCCGGCACTACCAGCTTTTTCCAGCCGGGCAGCACCTCCGCGTAGTGATGGTCTACATTCTCGTCCAGCAGCAGAATGGTACGGTCTTTATCCACATATTCCGCCAGGTTGGCCAGGCTTTCGCCGAGGTAATACTTTGTGGTGGAATGTTGAAAGCGGTGCGATTGCGTTGTCATATGTTATACTGAAAAAATTGGGCTTAGTCGTTCATCACTTTGTTCTGGCGGTTGATGGATTCCAGGTGTACCGCATCAAAGTATTTCAGTACGAAATCTTTGGTGAGGCCCAGCTTTTCGCCGGCGCGGATGCCGCGGTCCAGTATCTCGTTCCAGCGGTTGGTCTGCAGGATGGTGATGTTGTTCTCCTTCTTGTACAGGCCGATCTTTTCCGCAATTTTCATCCGGTTGCCCAGCAGCAGCAGAATTTCATCATCAATACCGTTGATCTGGTTACGCAGTTTTTCCAGGGCGGTGTTAAATTCTTTCTGGTCTGTACGCTCGTGCCTCCAGGTGATATTGTCCAGCATCTCACCGAATTTTTCAGGCGTGATCTGCTGTTTGGCATCGCTCCATGCATTGTCAGGGTCTACGTGCGTTTCCAGCATCAGGCCATCGTAATCCAGGTCAATGGCTTCCTGCGCTACTGCCTGCAGAATATCGCGGCGGCCGCTGATGTGGCTGGGGTCGCAGATCATGGGCAGCTCGGGGTGGCGGCGTTTCAGCTCAATGGCCAGGTGCCACATGGGAGCGTTCCTGTATTCTGTATTGCCGTAGCTGGAGAAGCCGCGGTGAATGAGGCCCAGCTTTTCGATACCGGCTTTCTGGATACGCTCTACCGCGCCGATCCACAGTTCCAGGTCAGGGTTGATGGGGTTCTTGATGAGCACGGGCACTTTCACGCCTTTCAGCGCATCCGCCACGTCCTGCACGGAGAACGGGTTTACCGTGGTGCGGGCGCCTATCCAGAGAATGTCCACGCCGAAGTGCAGCGCATCTTCCACCTGCTTGGCGGTAGCCACTTCCACGGCCACCGGCATACCGGTCAGCTCTTTGGCTTTCTGCAGCCAGGGCAAACCCTTGGGACCGATGCCTTCAAAAGAACCGGGGCGGGTGCGGGGTTTCCAGATGCCTGCGCGCAGCACATCCACTTTACCTGTTTTAGACAGCGCCAGCGCCGTGGCCAGCACCTGCTCTTCTGTTTCTGCGGAGCAAGGCCCGGAAATGATCAGCGGCTTTTTGTCTGAAGCCGGATCGGCGAATTTTGTTTTTGCTAAGATCTGTTCCATTGTAATATGACGTGTTAATAATTGACCGGATGTTGTTTTTTATTTCAGGATCTTTTTGATCTTGTTACTCTTTTGTATCAGTTTATAGAAGGTATCGTAGTCTTCTTCCTGCAGCAGTTTTTTCATTTGCTCCAGCTGGTGGATGTGTTCTTCCAGCACGTCCAGCACATTGTTGCGGTTGTGCTTGAAGATGGGCACCCACGTATCAGGCGAGCTTTTGGCGAGGCGCACGGTAGATTCAAAACCGCCGCTGGCCAGTTCAAAAATGCGGCCCTGCTCCTTTTCTTTCTTCAGCACCGTAAGCGCCAGGGCAAAGGAGGTGATGTGGGAGATGTGAGACACGTAAGCGGTATGCAGGTCATGCTCTTCCGCGTTCATGTACACCGTGCGCATGTTCAGCTTGTCTACCATGGCCTCTATCAGCTCCACCGCATCTTCATCGCTGTTCTTCACATCGCAAAGCACCATTGTTTTTTGCGCAAACAGGTTGCGTACGGCCGCATCCGGCCCGGAGTACTCGGTGCCGGCCATGGGGTGGGCGGCCACAAAACGCCCCCGTTTGGAATGACCGGCAACGAGCTGCAATAATTTTTGTTTGGTAGAGCCTACGTCCATGATCACATGTTGCGGGCCCACCTTGTCCAAAATAGAGGTAAGGGTCTGGAGCAGGGCGTCTACCGGTATGGCCAGTATGATCAGCTGGCTGCGGTTCATGGCATCTTCCAGGGTAGCGCCTTCATCAATGATGTTCAGCTCCTGCGCCCTTTTCACGTTCTCTTCGTTAAAGTCTACGCCGATCACCCAGTTGGCCACGCCTTTTTCCTTGAGGCTGATGGCCAGCGAACCGCCTATTAATCCTACTCCTACTACGGTTGCTATCATATTTTCACAGTTTGGGATACGGGGATGGATTGTTGCACCCGGGCTATGGCCTCTTCAAACACCTGCTCGCTGCGGCAGAGGCTCACACGGATGTAGCCGTTGCCGTTGGCGCCAAAAATGCCGCCGGGCGTAATGAATACATGGGCTTTCTGCAGCACCTCGTCACTTACGGCAAACCCGTCTTTATAACCGGCCGGGATCTCCGCCCATACGAACATACCGGTTTGCGCGGTATCGTACCGGCAACCCAGCAGGTTGAGCAGCTCAAATACTTTTTTGCGGCGGGCGGCGTAAATGGCGTTCAGCTCCGCATACCATTCCGGCCCCAGCTCAAGGGCGGCCACTGCCGCCATTTGCACGGGCTGGAACATGCCGGAGTCCATATTGCTTTTGAAACGCAATACATCGTTCAGCAATTCCGCGCGGCCCGCCAGCATACCCACGCGCCAGCCGGCCATGTTGCCGCTTTTGCTGAGGGAGTTCAGTTCCAGCGCTACTTCCATAGCGCCCGGCGTAGCCAGCAGGCTGGCCGGCTGATCGTTCAGGATGAAGCTGTACGGGTTATCGTGGCAAAGCAATATCTGATGTTTTTTGGCGAAAGCCACCAGCTGCGTAAAAGTGCCGGCCAGCGGCTGCGCGCCGGTGGGCATATGGGGGTAGTTCACCCACATGAGCTTCACGCGGCTCAGGTCCGTTCTCTCCAGCGCCGCCAGGTCCGGCTGCCAGCCGTTGGCCGCGCTCAGAGAGTACGTTACTGGCGTGGCGCCGCTCAGCTGCACGGCGGAGCGGTAGGTGGGGTAGCCGGGGTCAGGGATCAGCGCCTCATCCCCTTCCTGCAGAAAGGTCATGCAGATGTGCATGATGCCTTCCTTGGAGCCGATGAGGGGCAGCACTTCCCGCTCGGCGTCAAGCGTAACACCGTAAAAGCGGCCGTACCAGGCGGCCATGGCCTGCCGCAGGGCCGGTATGCCCTTGTAGCCCTGGTAAGCATGGGTGCCGGGTTTGGCGGCATGCTCATTCAATGCCGCTACCACGGAGGGATGCGGCGGAAGGTCCGGACTCCCGATACCCAGGTTGATCACATTTGCACCCGCTTTGTTCATATCATCTATTTCGCGCAGCTTGCGTGAAAAGTAATACTCTTCGGTGTGTTGCAATCTTTTGGCTACAGTTGGTTGCATGTGCGTATGATTAATTGTGCGTTTTGCCTTTTTTGTAAATGCCCAGTACCGTCAGGTGCTCGGTGAGCGGCGTAATTTTTTTCAGTGCCTGCTGGAAATGCGCAAGGGTGTCAAATTCCATGTCCGCATGAAAATAATAATGCCATTCCCTGGCCGGTATCGGAAAACTCTGGATCTTGCTCAGGTTGATGCCTTCGGCGGCAATTTTGGTGAGCACTTTGGCCAGGCTTCCCCTTTCATTGGAAGTTTGGAAATATACGGAAGATTTGTTGGCATCCGCGGGCGCTTCCACCCCGTTCCTTGAAATGGCCAGGAAGCGGGTATAATTGTTTTTGGCCGTATGGATGTTGGGAGCAATGATATCCAGTTCAAAAAGCTCCGCCGCCAGCTGCCCCGCTATGGCCGCGGTGGCTTTCAGCTTCTTCTGGCGCACATGTTTGGCGCTGAGGGCCGTGTCTTCCGTTTCCACCAGCTTGATCTGCGGGTATTGGGCCAGGAAGTCCATGCACTGCAGCAGGGCCATCGGGTGGGAATGTACTTCCCGGATGTCTTCAATGGCCTGCCCCGGCAGTACCATCAGCTGCTGGTTAATTTGCAGGTACAGCTCTCCCATGATGTGCAGCCCCGAGTTTTTCAGCAGGCTGTAATTGGGAAGGATGCTGCCCGCAATGGAGTTCTCGATGGCCATCATGCCGCCATCCACGCCGGCCTCACCGTTCTTCACCTTGCGCACCAGCTCCGGAAAGGAAGCGCAGGCTTCAATGGTATGCTGCTTGCCGAAGTACTTCTGTACGGCTATCTGGTGAAAACTTCCTTCAAATCCCTGAATTGCGATGTGCATAAAAACTGGTTCGTATTTGTATAAAAAAAGGGCCCCGCGAGCCGGGACCCTTCAATTGTTAGTTATGATAAACTGTTGTTACAAGAGAGTCCCGCTTTCTTCCTGGTAAAAGAAAAAGTAAAAGAAATACAGGCTAAAGCTCTTTTGCGACATATATTCAGTTTATTGTAATTCATTGTAATAAGAAAGGCCCCCTTTTTCAGGAGGCCCGTTATATTTTCAGCTATTTTAACAACAACGAACCTCCTATTCCTGGAACCAGAAAAAGTAAAATCCGTAAAAGTAACCAACGGTACGTTGTTGCATGATGCGTTTGCTTTATTGTTTGATGGTACAAAAGTAAGGCAGGGTTTCAATTATTCAAACAGGAGTGTGAAAAAATACATTTTATTGAATAAAACGAGGCTTTCAATAGATTTTATTCAACAACCATCCCCTTTCCGCGCGAATATGAATACCCGGAGGGCCGATTGCATGCTATAGCAAATATTTATATACCTGGCTGGCGGCCTGCTTACCGAATAATTGACCATCTATAGGGCAACCATGGACCAGCTATGGAGCATCCATAGCCAAGGTCATGGGCAGCTATATACAGGCCCTGGTTGAACCACGGCCCATGGCTGCTCTTGCCATATTACAATTAACCCAAATAAAAAAGTCCCGGCACTGGGCCGGGACCGGATTAAATATCCTTGATTGCTTGCCTATAATTATTTAGCAGAGTCAGCAGGAGCTATAACAGCAGAATCAACTGCAGCGGCAGCGGAGTCAACTACAGCAGAATCAACAGGAGCAGCAGTGTTTACTGCGCTGTCAATAGAAGCGGAATCGCTAGTGTTGCTGGTAGAAGCACTGTTACAAGCTGCTACGAAAAGACCGAGGGCGAGAGCCAGGAAACCTACTTTTTTCATTTTAATCGTTTTTAAGGTTTTTGAAATGAGATTTATACTTTATACCGGGCAGGGCAAAAAGGTAACCCGCCGTTTCAAAAAAAAAATTTTGGTTACTTTGGGTTACTAAAAGACGTTTAACCGTATTAATAAGTGAATAATCTTTTGCAAATAGAACGGGACAGGGAATTGTTGCTCGGGCTGGCCGCCAATGACGACAAATCGTTGGAAGCCATTTATTTAGAGAATTTCCCGGCCATTGCCAGGATGATCTTACAGCATAACGGGTCTGAAGATGATGCGAGAGACGTTTTCCAGGAAAGCATGATCGTGTTATATGAAAAGGTGCAGGAGGGCAATTTTATTCTTTCCAGCCGGCTAAAAACCTTCCTTTACGCGGTTTGCCGGCGCATCTGGCTGAAAAAGCTGCAGCAGTCCGCCTTCCAGGGGCCCATTTACGAGGAGCTGGAGGAAACGGCCGCGGCGGAAGAGGCCCTGGAAGCCCAGGTGGAAAAAGACCAGCAGTTCGCCCTCATGGAAGAAGCGCTGGGCAAAATGGGGGAGCCCTGCAAAACCATCCTGGAGGATTATTATGTACATGGCAGTTCCATGCAGGAGATTGCGGAACGTTTTGGCTATACCAACGCGGAAAATGCCAAAAACCAGAAGTACAAATGCCTGATGCGGTTGAAAAAATTATTCTTTGCTCAATATAAATAAGTCCCGGAAGGACACTGTGAAATGAACGATATACACTTGATACAGGAAATAGAGCGCTACCTTGATGGCGACATGAGCGTTCCGGAACGGGAGGCTTTTGACGCCCTCCGCCGTAACGATCCCGCTATTGACAGGCAGGTAACCGAGCACCGGTTGCTGCTGCAGCAAATGCGGGCCAACGCCGCGCGGAAAGACCTGCTCCGCCGCATGGACGCCATTCATACCCGGGCGGAAGTGCCGGTAACAGCCAAACCCTCCGCCCCGGTTATCAATATACGCAGCCGGCGTACCTGGCTGAACCTGGCCGCGGCCGCCTGTATTGCCCTGGTTACCTCCCTGGCTACCATGGCTGTGATGCAGAAAGCGGTCAAAAACTCCTCTACCGCCCAGTATGAAGACGTGAGAAGGGTGCTGAACAACATGCAGCGCTCCCAGAACGCCCTCATCCGCGATATCAAAAGCAATAACAAGGCCCCCCTCAACCCCGGCACCTATGGCGGCACCTGCTTTGCCATTTCCCGGAACGGTTACATGGTTACCAATTATCATGTAATTGCAGGGGCGGACTCTATCTATATCCAGAACAACAAAGGCGAAGCCTTCAAGGCCGTCAGCATATTTGAAGACGTATCGAGCGACCTGGCGGTGCTGCGCATAGCAGACTCCACCTTCCGCTCCGCTCCCCTGCCCTACGCCCTGAAGCAGCAACCCATCCGCCCGGGTGAGGAAGTGTTCAGCATGGGCTTCCCGAGAGACGAAATTGTATACGGTAAAGGTTATATCAGCGCCCAAACCGGTTTTAACGGAGATACCCTGGCCTACCAGGTGTCTATTCCCGTCAACCCCGGCAACAGCGGCGCACCTCTCCTGGATGCAGACGGGGAAGTGATAGGCATCATCACCGGCAAACAGTCCTCTTCAGACGGCATTGCCTTTGCGGTAAAATCAGGCCACCTGAAACGCCTGCTGGACGAGCTGCCGAAAGACAAGTACGCCAAACGCGACCTGAAACAGAAAAGCCAGCTCATGGGCCTGAACCGGGTAGATCAGTTGAAGAAACTGGAAGATTTTGTGTACATGGTGAAAGTGTACAACTAAGCCGCCGCTTACATCGAAATTAAGAATGAAAAATAAAGGAGATAGCCGGAGATGATCCGGCTTTTCCATTTAATATCCTCACTGGTCAGGCTTCAGCGTTACATTCGGGTCTTTCTTCCACTGTTTGGCCCTTTCGGATATCCAGAAGATCAGGGTCTCATTGTTCATGTTCCGCAGCATTTCATACGTAGGCGTATACTTTTGCGTGAAACGGAGCAGGGAATCTCCTGAAAGCCCCGTTACCCGGCTAACGAACGTTTTGGAATACCGGTAATCCACATACGCCTGCTTTTCGTGCTCGGCAAACAGCTTCTTGAACTTGCGCAGGTCTTTTTCCTTGCGGGAGCCGCGGGTGAAGGGGCTGAACACCAGGCCAAAGCCCCCGGTGCTTCTCTTGGAAGTATCTACCAGCGAACGGTTGTGTGTTTCCAGCCAGGGCTTGAACTCTTCATACCGCGCCAGGGAATCCAGCTGGTAAGGGTTCCATTTACCGGATATTTCCACTTCCTGCAGAAAGTTCTCCCGCAGTTTGAGCCGTATGTCATGCACCTCCGTACCTGTTTCACTGCGTACCTTGAAACTGTCCGGCTCATACCCCACAAAGGAGATCAATATCTCATCTCCCCTGTTGGCATTGATGCGGTAGTACCCGCCAACATCCGAAAACACACGGGCGCCCGTTGTTTTATTGCGGATGGTAGCGGGGTATAACACCAGCTTTTTTGATGTGTCTGTGATCTGGCCACGCACCAGCACGGGAGACTCAAATTGTGCCTGGGCCTTGTGGGTGATGCCTCCTGCCAGCAGGCAGGTCAATGCGAGAAAGGGAAACAGTCTGATGGCTTTCATCCGTTCATATTTAATGGCTTCATATAACTATTAACAAATATGCCTCAAAATAGTTAAGCCAGCGTGTTATGTGTGAATGCCGCCTGTTAAATGTATCCTAAAATAGCGTTTCCGGCGCACCCTGCAAGGTATCGCCGGAAACGGCCATAGCGTTGTTCTTTTTTTGCTTTTTACAAAGACCGGATGAGTGATATCACCTCATCCCTGCTTTTGCCGAGCTTTATCTGGATCTGGCCTATCAGCCTGTCGTCTTTCCCGCGTTCGTAGCGTAGATCGGAATCCGACAAATCCTCAAACATGCTTTTCAGCTTTTCTTTGATCTCGTTCCACCGGTCCTTGATCATCAGGATGTCCATACCATCAGATTTAATTGTGAATAATAAGGGGTCTGCGGTATGAAATCCAAAGTTTGTGCCAAAACGGCTGTTATCCCCGCACACGCAGTGTGGTACTGAATTGCAGGCTTTCGCCGGGGGCCAGCTTTACCAGTCCCAGGCCGTTATTGAAGGCATTGGGCGCACCGGTAAGGTTCTCTATGGCAATGCTTCTGCGGTGGGGAGGCGTATACACCTGCAATACCGGGTAGGCGGTGGAAGGGTGAAATTCTATGGTTACCTGCTCCCTCGGGTCGTGCAGGGTGCATAACGGGGAAGGCTGGGTAAAATCCAGCAGGAAAGAATTGTCCAGCTGCACCCCCTCCAGCTTTTTAGCCTTTGTAAAGGTGGTGTAGGGCAGCACTTTGCCGGTGGGTATCAGTTTTTCGTCAAATTCCACCATTTCTTTTGACCAGAACTGCAATTCCAGTTCGTCTACACTGCCGCCGGTAGTGAAATACGGATGCCAGCCGTCCATAACGGGAATGGTTTCCGTATGGTGGTTGAGCACGGAGGTGGAGATCTCCAGCGTATTTTCCGCCAGCAGCCGGTAACGCACGTTACAGGTGTAAGGGAAAGGATAGCCGGGGTCCCAGCCATTGTAATGGTATTCCAGGTCTATCACCGCATCCTGGCTGCCGGCCTCTTCCAGTATGAGCGTAAAGGCCTGGTCATACAGCAGGCCGTGTATGGGCGATTTCTGTATTTTCCTTTCCACGCCGTTCCACTGGTAAACGGCGTCTTTAATGCGGCAGGCAAACGGGCTGAGCTTGGCGCTCTTGAAGCTGTCCTGTATACGGCCGTTATAGTCATCCATGCTGCCATAGCTGTCTATCACGTTGAGCGGGCCCTTTGCACGCGGAATGATGAAGCCGTGCAAAAGCGCGCCCAGCGAGGGTATTACCTGCACACGCGCGCCATCGTCATCAGCCAGCTCAATAATGTCAAAACCGTTTTGGGAAAGGTGTTGTATGGAGAATGCCATGTTTTTTCCGCGCAAAATACAAAAAGGCACGGAGGAGGGAAAGTAAAATGAATGCTGTGGCAACATTTGTGTACACCGGCGCCAGCATGGTTTCGCAAAATGAAAAGGGCCGGCTGCATGCAGCCGGCCCTTTTTTTGTATCAGTTGATAGTTATGTTCGGGCTAAATGTACTGGTTCACCAGGTTCTCCAGCCACTCCTGCCGGCCGCTGATCTGCTTCGGCTCTCCGTTGGCCATGGCAAAGCTGCGCAGGTCTTCCAGCGTCAGTTTGCCTGACTCAAATTCTTTTCCTTTGCCGCCGTCAAAAGAAGCATACCGTTCCGTGCGGAACTTTTTGTAGGGAGACTCGCGCAGTATGCGGTCTGCAATGAAGGCCGCGCGGGCAAAGGCGTCCATACCGCCAATGTGGGCGTGGAAAATGTCTTCCAGGTCTGTAGAGTTGCGGCGGGTTTTGGCATCGAAGTTAACGCCGCCGCCTGCAAAACCGCCGGCTTCCAGTATCACCAGCATGGTTTCCGTCAGCTCGTTCAGGTTCATGGGGAACTGGTCTGTATCCCATCCGTTCTGGTAATCTCCGCGGTTGGCGTCTATGCTGCCCAGCATGCCGGCGTCTGCGGCTACCTGCAGTTCATGCTGGAAGGTGTGGCCGGCCAGGGTGGCATGGTTCACTTCAATGTTCAATTTGAAATCCTTGTCAAGCCCGTATTCACGGAGAAAGCCTATCACCGTGGCGCTGTCATAGTCATATTGGTGTTTGGTGGGCTCACAGGGTTTAGGCTCAATGAAGAAGGTGCCTTTGAAGCCCTGCTTGCGCGCATAATCACGCGCCATGCCGAGGAAGCGGCCCAGGTGGTCCAGCTCCCTTTTCATATTGGTGTTGAGCAGGCTCATGTAGCCTTCGCGGCCGCCCCAGAACACGTAGTTCTCGCCGCCCAGGGCAATGGTAGCGTCCAGCGCATTTTTTACCTGCGTGCCGGCGTAAGCCACCACCGCAAAGTCGGGATTGGTGGAGGCCCCGTGCATGTACCGCGGGTTGCTGAACACGTTGGCCGTGCCCCAGAGCAGCTTCACGCCGCTGGCCTGCTGTTTTTCCTTTGCATATGCCACTATCTGCTGCATATGGCTTTCATACTGCGCCAGGCTGCTGCCTTCGTCTACCAGGTCTATATCGTGAAAACAATAGTACGGTACGCCCAGTTTGGTGATAAACTCAAATGCGGCGTCCATCTTGTCTTTGGCCTGCTGCACGGGGTCTGCCGCGGTGAGCCAGGGAAAGGCCTTGGTACCGGGACCGAAGGGATCTCCACCCGTACCGCAGAAGGTATGCCAGTAGCTGACGGCAAACTTGAACAGCTCCCGGAGGGATTTGCCGTTGATCTGTTTGGTTTCATCGTACCACTTGTAGGCAAACGGGTTGTCTGACTTTGGGCCTTCATACTGGACCTTTCCAACAGAAGGGAAATAAGTTTTGTTACCGGTGATGATATTCATAATAACGGATTTTTAAAGTGTAGATAAAATCTGCTGCAGGCGTGCGTCCCATTTGCTGTAGGCTTCACTGTACGCCTGCTGCTTTTCTTTTTCCGGGGCAATGGTGGCCAGGCATTCCATGCCGATGAACGCGTCCTGCATGGCGGCGTAACGGCCGCTGCCCACCCCTGCGGCGCGCGCGGCGCCCAGCGCGCCGTCTGTGTTATAAAGTTCAATAGTAACGCCCGCGGTATTAGCAAATGCTTCGCGGAAGAGCGGGCTGAGGAACATATTGGCTTTGCCCGCGCGCACGCGGTTGATCTGCAGGCCCATATCCCGCATAATATTAACGCCGTAGGTAAGCGCATTCACAATGCCCTCCTGCCCTGCCCTCAGCAGGTGCGCCTGCTGGTGTACGCCGAAGGCCAGCCCTTCTATACTGGCGCCGGGCAGGCGGTTGGCCAGTATCCTTTCCGCGCCGTTGCCGAAAGGGAATACCTGCAGGCCTTCCGCGCCTATGGGCGCAGTGGCGGCCAGTTCGTTCATGGTGTTATAATCCATTCCGCCGGCAATGGAGCGCAGCCAGCTATTGAGGATGCCGGTGCCGTTGAGGCACATCAGCACCCCGTTGCGGATGGCTTCCGGCCGGTGGTTCACGTGTATAAAGGTGTTGACCCTGCTTTGTTCATCGTAGGCCACCTGGTTGTGCACCGCGTACACTACCCCGGAGGTACCGGCGGTGGTAGCGGCTTCTCCCGGCTCCAGCACGTTGAGGGAAAATGCGTTGTTGGGCTGGTCTCCCGCCCGGTAGGTAACGGGTATGCCGGCGCGCAGCTTCAGCAGCTCCGCAGCTTTGGCCGTTAACCGGCCCTGCTCACCGAAAGTGGGCACCACGCGGGATAGCAGGGCGGGATCTATGTTGTACTGCTCCAGCAAAGGGGCAGATACCTGCTGTTCCGCAAAATCCCAGAAGATGCCTTCAGACAGGCCGGATAAAGTGGTGCAGGCTTCCCCGGTGAGGCGCATCGCTATAAAATCCCCAGGCAGCATAATGTGCCTGATCTTTGCGTATACATCCGGTTCATGCTGCTGTACCCAGCGCAGTTTTGACGCGGTAAAATTACCGGGCGAGTTGAGGAGGTGGGGCAGCGTATACCGGTTGCCCAGCGCCGCGGCGGCGGCTTCTCCGATGCTTACGGCCCGGCTGTCGCACCAGATGATGGACGGCCGCAATACCTGCTGCTGTTCATCCACGCATACCAGGCCGTGCATCTGGTAAGCAATGCCGATGGCGTTCACCGCGGCGGCGTCAAAAGGGTGTTGGCGTTGCAGGGCGTGCGTGGCTTTCACCACTTCCTGCCACCACATTTCGGGGTCTTGCTCCGCCCAACCTGCGCGCGGCACCCGGATGGCCAGCTCCTCCGCGGAGCCGGTGGCGGCGGCCAGGCAGCGGCCCGTGGCGGCATCCAGCAAGGTGGCTTTAATAGACGAGGAACCAATATCGTAGCCGATCAGGTATGCAGACATGGGAAAAATAATTATTCACTGTTACCAAAATACTGTATATAACGCCGCGAGTACGCCGCAGATGATAATGGCGCCTACGGTAAACGCGGGGTTCAGCCTGAACATGGAAGCATCCACTTCCAGGCCTTTCGGGTTGTTTTTGCTCTTGGGGTCCAACAGGCTGATAATGCCCATGATCACCACAATAATGATGAATACCCAGCCCATCCGGTTAATGAAGGGCAGCTCGGGCATACCGAACTTCAGGGCCACAGACAGCGGAATGGCCAGTATGGCGCCCGTCAGCGCGGCGTTGGCCGTGGTGCGCTTCCAGAAGAAGCCCATAATGAAAATGGCGAATACCCCGGGAGAAATAAAGCCGGTATATTCCTGGATGAACTGGAAACCCTGGTCCAGGCTCTTGAGCGCAGGCGCCACCAGCGCGCCAATGATAATGGCCACTATGATGGTGTAGCGGCCCACTTTTACCTGGTCCTGCTCGCTGGCATCTTTGTTGAAGAAATGTTTGTAGATATCCAGCGTAAAGATGGTGGCAATACTGTTGGCCTTACCGGCCAGCGAAGCTACAATGGCCGCCGTGAGCGCCGCAAAAGACAAGCCTTTCAGGCCCGCGGGCAGCAGGTTGAGCAGCACGGGGTACGCATGGTCAGGCTTAACGGTACCGGCAGCGTCCATCATCTCCTGCTGGAACATGCCGTTCTTGTAGAGCACATACGCCGCAATACCCGGCAGCACTACGATCACCGGCATCAGCAATTTCAGGAAACCGGCAAACAGCAGGCCGTTGCGGGCGGTTTTCAGGTCTGCCCCCAGCGCGCGCTGCGTGATGTACTGGTTGCAGCCCCAATAGTTCAGGTTCACGATCCACATACCGCCTATCAGCACCGCCAGGCCCGGCAGCTCTTTATAATGTTCGCTGGAAGGTTCAAATATCATGTGGAAATGCTCCGGCGCTTTTTGCCGCAGCAGCCCCAGCCCGTCCCACATACCGCCGCCGCCAAAGTGGTCAGACACCAGGTTGAGGGCCAGGTAAGTAGTGGCCAGGCCGCCCAGTATGAGGAAAAACACCTGTATCACATCCGTATAACCGATCACCTTCATACCGCCCAGCGTAATAAAGATGGCGAAGACAGACAGCGCCATTACGCAGGTCCAGAACGGTATGCCGGAAATGGTCTGAATGGCCAGCGCCCCCAGGTACAGGATAGACGTAAGGTTCACGAATACGTACAACAGCAGCCAGAACACCGCCATGGCCGTGCTCACCCGCCCGTCGTACCGCTGCAGCAGGAACTGCGGCATGGTGTATATCTTGTTCTTCAGGTAAATGGGCAGGAAAAATATGGCTACTACCAGCAATGTGGCCGCGGCCATCCACTCATACGTGGAAATGGCGAGGCCCATTTTAAACCCGGAACCAGACATGCCGATGAACTGTTCCGCGGAAATATTGGACGCGATCAAGGACGCGCCAATGGCCCACCAGGTAAGGGAGCCCTCCGCCAGGAAAAAGTCTTTTGTATCTGTTGAGGCTTTCCTTTTCTTTTGATAGATATAATAACCGTAACCGGCTACAATAACAAAGTAAAATGCGAAAACCAGGTAGTCGAGTGGCAGTAAACTCGTGTTGTTCATATTTGATCAGTATAACGTGAGAATCTTATAACACGTCAAGATAGCAAACAATTTTTAATTGTAAAATTAACAGTTAAAAAAAATGGTATAAAAACAGGAGCCCTGGCGCAGGCTCCTGCTAATAGTTCAGTTTCAATCAGATCACCTTCGTTATCTTGAAAGTGTAGGCATGCGCGCAGGGCGCTTCCTTCACGGAAAGTTTGGGTACGGTGACCTCTATGCCTTCCTTCACCTTTTTGAACGGCAGGTTGCGAGAAAGCCCCAGCATCTGTACCGTGGTGCCGGCGGAAGGGTTCACGTCCCTGATAAGGAAGCGGCCTTCCGGCAGATTGGGCGCAATGGCGTATACCGTATTGCCGTTAGCCGTGAAGAAGACCTCTTTCACCGCATACCCCGGCTCCGGCGCTACCGTCTGTTTCAGCAGGGCCTCACCGCTAACCATGCCGCGCGGCGGTTTCCAGTCACGGCGGCCGGCAGACCACTGCACTTTGGTTTTCCAGCTGCGGGTGTTGTAAATGGCCTCGCCGTTCACATCCAGCCAGCGGCCTATTTCCAGCATGCGCTCCTGCATGATGGGCGGTATTTTACCGTGCGCGTCAGGCCCGATGTCAAGCAGCAGGTTGCCGCCGCTGCTCACAATGTCCACCAGCAGGTAAATGAGCGACTGCGTGCTGTTATAGTCTTCAATGTCTTCGTTGCGGTTGTAGCCGAAAGAGAAGCCCATGCCCCGGCATTCTTCCCATGGGCGGCTAAAGGCGGCGCCCACTTCATATTCCGTGGTATAGTACCCGCCGTGTTTTTTCCGGAGGCGTTTGCCCCAGCGGTCGTTCACCGCTACCTTGTCTTTCACGGGAGATTCGTTGAACAACCACGTCAGGAACTCGCGGGATTGCCATACCGTATCGCTCTGCTCCCATTCTCCATCCGGCCAGATGATATCCGGCTCATACCGGTTCACCAGGTCTTTCAGCTGGGGCAGCATGTGTTCATTTACGTACTGCGAGTACTTCTTTTCCTTGTAAAGCGGGTTGTACCATTCATAGAGCGAGTAATAGAAGCCCATTTTCACGGGCGTTTTCTTTACGGCGGCGGTCAGGTCTCCCAGCAGGTCCCGTTTGGCCGCGGCGTCTACCGCGTTCCAGGGGCGGCCAAAGGCTTGGGTGGCCTCTTTGCTGGGCCAGAGGGCAAACCCGTCGTGATGTTTGGAAGTGAGCACCACGTATTTGGCGCCTGATTTTTCGATCAGCTTTGCCCATGCTTCGGGGTCATAATCTTCCGCCTTGAAATAGTCCGCAAACTGGTAATAGGAAAAATCTTTGCCGTATACCTTGTTGTGATGGTCCGCCACGGCGGTGGGCGTAGGCCTGTTGTTGCCTGCTACGGTCTTGCTTTGCAGCCAGTACTGGTACCATTCCGAGTACACGCCTTTGGGCGCCCAGGCGGGCACGGAGTAAACGCCCCAATGGATGAAGATGCCGAACTTTGCGTTTTCGAACCAGGCAGGAACGGGGCGGCTGTCTAATGATTCCCATGTAGGCTTGTATTGTTGTGCCTGTAACGTCAATGGCAGCAACAGCCAAAGGAAATGCTTGTAAAATTTCATGCTCACGTGTTTTTTTTATAAAAGTTGATTGACCGGCACCACTACTTCTTTTCCTCTTTCTATGGAAAGCGGCAGCAGGTGCTGGCGGTATTTCAGTACAATATTGCGGCCGGTGGTGGAGCGCAGCACCAGCCCGGAGAGCACGCCGTCTTTCCATGAAATGTCCAGCTCAAAGCCGCCCCTTGCGCAAAGTCCCGTAATGGAGCCGCTGGCCCAGCCTGCCGGCAGGGCGGGCAATACCTCCACATAGTCCCCATGGCTTTGCAGCAGGGCTTCCGCTATGCCCGCCGTGCCGCCGAAGTTACCGTCTATCTGGAACGGCGGATGGTTGTCAAACAGGTTGGGCAAGGTGGATTTGGCCAGCAATGCGTGCAGGTGGCTGCGCACACTGTCTGCCTGTTTCAGGCGGGCGTAAAAATTGATGATCCATGCGCGGCTCCACCCGGTATGGCCCCCGCCTTTGCTCAGGCGGCCCGTAAGCGTTCTGAGCGCCCCGTCAAACAGGGAGGGAGACTGCTCCGTGATCTGCGTACCGGGGTGCAGGCCAAACAAATGGGAAATATGGCGGTGGCCCGGCTCGGCTTCCTGATACTCCTGTATCCACTCCAGGATGCGGCCGTCTTTACCCGTTCTGGTGGGCGGCAACTGGGCTATGATACCCTGCCAGCGGGCAACATCCACAGAATCCGTTCTCAGCAGGTTGGCCGCCGCAATGCATTTGGAGAGGAACTCGCGGAGTATCTGGCTGTCCATTGTAGGCCCGTAGGTAAGGCCGGTGGGCTTGCCGGTAACAGGGTGGATGAACCGGTTCTCCGGAGAGCTGGCGGGGGCAGACACCAGGAACCCTTCCGGGCTTTTCACCAGGAAGTCTTCCACAAACATGGCATGCTCTTTCATGATGGGGTATGCCTTGTTTTTCAGGAAACCATAATCCAGCGTAAAGGCGTAATGTTCCCAGAAATGCAGGCACATCCAGCTAGCCGCCATGGGAAAAGTGCCCCAGGCCGCGTTGGCCTGCACACCGGTTTTGCCAAAGGCGTCTGTACAGTGATGCACTACCCAGCCGCGGGCGTTATACATCTTTTTGGCGGTGATGCGGCCCTGCGGGCGGATGTGGTCCATAAAATCGAATAACGGCGCGGTGGTTTGCGAAAGGTTGCATACTTCTGCCGGCCAGTAGTTCATTTGCAGGTTGATGTTGGTATGGAAATCAGCGTTCCAGGGCGCGTCCATATGGCGGTTCCAGATGCCTTGCAGGTTGGCCGGCAACACACCGGGGCGGCGGGAGCTGGAAAGCAGCAGGTAACGCCCGTATTGGAAGTACAAGGCCTCCAGGTGTACATCTTCCTTTCCCTGCCTCACCTGCTGCAGCCTTTCATCTGTGGGTATTTCATCTGTTACCGCTTCATTGATCTGCAACCTCACTTTTTTCATTACCGGCTCAAAGTCTTTCAGATGCGCGGCATGGAGCTGTGCATAGCTGCGCAGGGTTGCCTGCTGCAGCAGCTTGCGGCATTTATTGATGGCAATGGTGGCGCCGGGGTCAACATCCTGCTTTACCGCATTGTAGTTGGTGGCGCCCTGGATGTAGAGGGTAACCGCGTTGGCATTTTTCACCTGCAGGCCATTTTGGTAAGCCCTGATAGTGCCGCCGGTGGGCGCTGCCTGCAGCATGCCCGCAAAACGCATATGCAGGCCGGCGGGGCCGCGTTTTTCCTTTCCTTCCTTGTCATTGATCTGGCCGCTAAGCACCAGCAGCCGGCTGCCGCTGGCGGCAACCTTGCAGTCTGTAAAACGGGAGGCCGTATCTTTCGGGTCCGGCCTGTCCAGCGTAATAAAGGCATTAATGGACGCCGGTTTTGAGGCGGCAATCCTTACCACAATAACGTTATGCGGCGCGGAGGCCAGCACCTCCTGCTTATATACCACCCCGTTTACGGTAAACGTGGTAGCAGCAATGCCGTTCTTTATATTCAGCTCCCGCCGGTAGTCTGTATACCCCTGCAGCCCGTAATCGATATTTACGTTCATGAGGGTCTGGTGGGAGCGGAAGTTGCGGGCTATCTGCGTGGAGTTCTCTCCATCTACCGCAACAAAATTGGGTTGCGCAATAGCCAGCGCCTCCTCATTTTTGTTGGCAAAAAGCAGTTGGCGGATGGTATCCAGCACCTTGAAGGCATTGGGATTGGCGTCGTTGAACTTATTGCCCGCCCATACGCTTTCTTCGTTGATCTGTAATATTTCTTTATCTGTTCTTCCAAACACCATAGCGCCCATGCGGCCATTTCCAACGGGCAATGCCTCTTCCCATCTGAGGGCGGGCTGTTTGTACCACAGACAAAGGGGCTGCTGGCCGTACACTACATTGCCAAGCAGCAGAAACAGGATAAGGATCTTTTTCATAACTGTAAGACGATGATGAAATAAAAGTAAACACTCGTTGCGTGGGATACAAGCAACTGTTAATTCCATATCAGCAAATGCGATTATATCCTTATTCGTGCATCAGCGCAGCCAGCAGGCGCCCTGCTTCAGATCCGACGGCAATGCCCATTCCGCCCATGCGTACGGCCAGGTAGATGCGTTTTGAATAAGCCTGCACAATGGGCTGCTTGTTATGGCCGAAGGCCATAATGCCCGCCCAGCGGTCTTCAATAACAAACGGATGATGGGGCAGGATGAGGGTGCGGAGCTTTTCTTCCAGATGTTGCTGAATGCGGTCACTGGTGCTCATGTCTGTAGTGGCCTCTCCGCTGAGATCGAGGTTGCGGCCGCCGCCAAAGAGTACGCGGCCGTTCAGTTCCCTGAAATAATAATATCCTTCGTCGAAATGAAAAATGCCTTTGAAGGGCAGCCCTTTGACGGGGGCGGTTACCAGTACCTGCCCGCGGCCGGGGATAATGTCCAGCTCCGGCAGAAAGTCTGTGGTGAAGGCATTGGTGCATATGGCCAGTTGCCCGGCGCTGAAGACCAGTGAATTGTTGACGGTTACGCGTACCTGCGCGGCGTCTTCCTCAAAGGAGGTCACTTCACAGCCGGTCTTGATCTCTATGCCGCGCTCAAAGGCCAGGTCTATGAGGGTGCGCATCATCATGCCGGTGTTCAGCTCTCCCTCAAAATTATTTTTGACGAGGTGGCGTACGTGGGAGGGCGGGAAGCCGAACGCCGCTATCCTGTCATCCGCCATGGAAAAAGCGGGGCCGGGCAGTATGTCGAACAACAGGGTATTGATGGCGTCCATTTGCTGCAGAGCGGGCAGCTCCGCTTCGCTGATCAGCTCGTAGCTGCCGTTTTCCCGGTACTGCATACGGTCGTCCCCAATGCGGGAGCGCAGCAGCTGCAGGCCTTTTTTGCGCATCTGCACCAGTTTCACCACATCTTGCGACGGCATGTGGCGGAGATCGTCCAGGATCTCGGTGAGGCTGCCGATGCAGGCAAAACCGGCATTGCGGGTGGAAGCGCCGGAGGGCAGCAGGCCCCGTTCCAGCACCAGGACGCGTTTGCGGGGAAACCGCTCTTTGATGCTGATGGCGGCAGAGAGGCCTACTATCCCGCTTCCCAGCAGGATACAGTCATAATGGAGCAGGCTTTGTTTTTCCCAGAAGCTGAGCATAAAGGCAATTTAGGAAAAATTTGGGAGGTTCAGGTGTAATGTGTAACTTTACGCTATACAGAACTGGTAATTTATCAGTTCTTCACCCGGTGGTTCTTTGCGTTTCATCTTATTGGTTAAAGACATAGATAAGATGATAAAGAGTTTTAAAAGCAGGGCGTTGAAATTGCTCTGGGACAACGAAGATGCCTGCCGGTTGCCTGCACAGCAAGTAACAAAAATAATCATGATGCTGGATGTGCTGGACCAGTTAAAAACACTCCCGGACGATCTGCAGCCTTATCCGCATTGGAGGCCTCACCTGTTGAAGGGGAACTTGCAGGGTTACTGGAGCCTGACAGTGTCAGGCAATTACAGGATCATATTCCTCTTTGAGGATGGGCATGTTCACCGGGTCGGGTATACAGATTATCACTAACATCAATCAATGTTATATGGAAAGGAAATTACCGCGTTTTCATCCCGGCGCTATTCTTCGGGAGGAAGTGATCCTCGCGCATGGCCTCACCGTTACCGAAGCCGCCAAACTGCTCAAGGTAACCCGGCCTGCGCTGTCCAATGTTCTCAACGGCAAGGCAGCCATTTCAGTAGAAATGAGCCTGCGGATAGCGGCGGTATTTGGCGGCACGGCGGAGATCTGGCAGCGCCTGCAGACCGCCTATGACCTGCAGGAAGCCAAACCTAAAATTGACAAGCTGAAGCTGAAGCGCTGGCAGCCGCCGAAGCCGAAGAAGGCGCCGGCCAACAAAGCGGAGCGGCGGCCGGTAGAGATATAACGGAACAGGCACAGAGACACCTGCATCCATCCAACCAGAGCGGCCGGTAGAAGTATAACGCAACAGGCATAAAGACACCTGCATCCATCCAACCGGAGCGGCCCGTAGAAGTATAACACAACAGGCACAGAGACACCTGCATCCATCCAACCAGAGCGGCCCGTAGAAGTATAACACAACAGGCACAGAGACACCTGCATCCATCCAACCAGAGCGGCCCGTAGAAGTATAACACAACAGGCATAAAGACACCTGCATCCATCCAACCGGGCCAAACCGCCTGGAGACAGGCCGGCAACAAAAAAGCCCCCGTCTTCACGACAGCGGCTTTGAACATTCCTATAGGTTGGCCCGATACTACACCAGGTACCCGAACAGGTTGTCATCCTTATTCAGCTCCGTATAATGCACGTTGAATTTGCGCATGTTAGCGATCAGCACATCATAGTCTTCCCTGTTCTTCAGCTCAATGCCCACCAGGGCCGGGCCTGTTTCCTTGTTGTGTTTTTGGATGAACTCGAAACGGGTAATATCATCTCCGGGGCCCAGTACATGGTTCACAAAATCGCGGAGGGCGCCCGGCCGCTGTGCAAAACGCACAATAAAATAATGTTTCAGGCCTTCGTACAATAACGAGCGCTCCTTGATCTCCTGCATGCGGTCAATATCGTTATTGCTGCCGCTTACCACGCATACCACGCGCTTGCCTTTGATCTGTTCCTTATAGTCGTCCAACGCCGCAATGGACAAGGCGCCGGCCGGCTCCACCACAATAGCGTCTTCGTTGTACAATTTCAGGATGGTGGAGCAGATCCTGCCTTCCGGCACCAGGCTCATTTTATCCAGTACGTCCTTGCAGATGGCATAGGTCAGGTCTCCTACCCGTTTCACCGCCGCCCCATCTACAAACCGGTCAATTTCCGGCAGGGTGACCGGGCCGCCCTTGTCCAGCGCCTGCAGCATGGAAGGCGCGCCTTCCGGCTCAACGCCTACAATGGTAGTACCGGGGCTATACGTGCGGAAGTAGGCGCCCACGCCTGAGGCCAGGCCGCCGCCGCCTACGGGCATAAACAGGTAATCCACTTCCTGCAGTTCTTCCAGTATTTCCACCCCTACCGTGCCCTGCCCTTCTATGATGCGCGCATCGTCAAACGGCGGGATGAAGGTCATATTGTGTTCCCGGGTGTAGGCCTGGGCCTCGGCGGCACAATCATCAAACGTATCGCCCACCAGCCTGATCTCTATGTTATCTCCCCCGAACATCTTTACCTGGTTCACCTTTTGTTTGGGGGTGATGATGGGCATGAACACCACACCTTTTGCGCTGAGTTTCTTGCAGGAGTAAGCAAAGCCCTGGGCATGGTTACCCGCGCTGGCGCAGGTAAGCCCTTTGGACAGTACCCCGGCATCCAGGCTGCTCATCATGTTATAGGCGCCGCGCAATTTGTAGGAGCGCACCACCTGCATATCTTCTCTTTTCAGGTAAACATCGCAGTTATAGCGGCGGGAGAGGTTGGCGTTATACATCAGGGGGGTACGTACCACTATGGGCTGCAGCCTTTCGGCCGCTTCGCGTATACGCCGGGTATCTATTGTATTCAAAACTTCAGACATTGTTGTAACCGGTTAAAAAGTAAAACAAAAAGGGAAATGACTATCCAGGCGCCTTCATGGAATGTAACACACTCCTCCGCATCCAACACCGTTCCATCTGTTCCTGTTCATCATTTCCCTCTTTTTATTACTTTAAAAACTGGTTATTTACCGGGGCGCAGTTTTCTTACTGCGGCGCCTGCCTGCCACATTTCGCTGTTACGCAGCTCTTCCAGCTCGGCGTTCAGCTTTTCGCGGTAGTCTGCCTGGCTGTTCAGGTTGATAGAGCGGGCAGCTTCCTTACCGGCGGCTACGCTGGCGTACAGCTCGTCAAACACGGGCTGGGTAGCGTCTTTGAATTTCTTCCACCAGTCCAGCGCGCCACGTTGAGCCGTGGTAGAGCAGTTGGCGTACATCCAGTCCATACCGTTCTCTGCTACCAGCGGCATCAGGGATTGGGTCAGCTCTTCAACGGTTTCGTTGAATGCTTCGGAGGGTGAGTGGCCATTGCTGCGCAGGGTTTGGTACTGGGCGGCAAAAATGCCCTGGATAGCACCCATCAGGGAACCACGTTCGCCGGTGAGGTCAGAGAACACTTCTTTTTTGAAGTCTGTTTCGAACAGGTAACCGGAGCCTACGCCGATACCCAGCGCCACTACTCTTTCTTTTGCACGGCCGGTAGCATCCTGGAAGATGGCGTAGCTGGAGTTCAGCCCCTGGCCGGCCAGGAACAGCCTGCGCAGGGAAGTGCCGGAGCCTTTGGGGGCTACGAGGATCACGTCTACATCCGCGGGCGGTATAATATTGGTCTGATCTTTATAAGTGATACCAAAACCATGAGAGAAGTACAGGGCTTTACCTTTGGTGAGGTAAGGCTTCAGTGTGGGCCACAGGGCAATCTGGCCTGCGTCTGACAGCAGGTACTGGATGATGGTGCCTTTCTGGGCTGCTTCTTCGATCTCGAACAGGGTTTCGCCGGGAACCCAGCCGTCTGCTACGGCTTTATCCCAGGTTTTGGAATTTTTCCGCTGACCGATGATCACGTTAAAGCCATTGTCCTTCAGATTCAGCGCCTGGCCGGGACCTTGAACGCCATAACCAATGATAGCAATAGTTTCGTTCTTCAGAACTTCTCTTGCTTTTTCCATGGGGAATTCTTCTCTGGTTACTACTTCTTCGAGTACTCCGCCAAAATTGATGGTTGCCATGTTTTGATAGTGTTTGTTTAAAAGTTGTTAAAAGTCTAGGTTTTAATGTACGCGCCGTATCAGTCTTTCAGGTTATCCGCTTCAATGAGCGAAAGATCTTTCAGATGTTCGTGGAAGCGGCGGCTCCATTTCACAATCGCTACGCGACCGCTTTTGGAATATTCTATGAGGCCATACGGTTCCAGCTTCTGGAGCATGGCAATCAGCTCCTGCTGGTGGCCTGTTTTTTCGATCACGAAATAATCAGGCGTAATGGTGAGGATGCGGGCGTTGTTATCCCGGATGATCTTCTCAATATCTCCTGTGTGCAGGCTCTTGGTAGAGATCTTGTAAAGGGCCAGCTCCTGGTATACCACTTCATCCTCATCGTGTACAAAGGCGCGGTGGATCTCGATGAGCTTTTCTATCTGGCCCACTACTTTTTCCAGCCTGTCCCTTTCGGAGAGTACGGTGATGATGAATTTGTATACGCCGGGTATTTCAGTTTCAGCTGTGGTTAAGCTGGTGATATTGATGCCCCTGCGGGTGAAGATCACGGAAATACGGTTGGTGATGCCGATCCTGTCTTCCGTGTACACCGTTACGGTATATTCTTTTTGCATGACGTTAATTCTGATTAAAGATGAACAACTGCTACTCGAGGCGGATGCTTGAAATAGGCGCGCCGGCCGGTACCATGGGGAACACATTGTCTTCCTGCTCTACCACGCATTCCAGCAGGTAGGCGCCTTTTGTTGCCAGCATTTCCTTCACGGCGCCTTCCAGTTCGGAGCGCTCCGTGATCTTGCGGCCGGGTACAAAAAAACCTTTTGCGATCTGTACAAAATCAGGGTTGATCATTTCGGTAGAGGAGTAGCGTTTGTCAAAGAACAGCTGTTGCCACTGCCGCACCATGCCCAGGAAGTTATTGTTCAGGATCACGATCTTTACACCTATTTCAGACTGGTAGATGGTGCCCAGCTCCTGCAGCGTCATCTGGAAACAACCGTCTCCGATGATGGCTACCACTTCTTTGTCAGGGGCCCCTACTTTGGCGCCCATGGCGGCGGGCAGGGAGAAGCCCATGGTACCCATGCCACCGCTGGTAATATTGGTGTTCGGGTCTTTAAAGCGGTAATAGCGGGAAGCGATCATCTGGTGCTGGCCTACGTCAGTTACCAGGATGGCCCTGCCGTCTGTCTGTTCGGAGATCACGCGCACCACTTCGGCCATTTTCAGCTGTCCTTCCGTTGGGTACAGCTCGCGGTTCCTTACTTTCTCGTCTTCTTTTTTGTCCGCATCCTTGAACATTTGCAGCCATTCCGGATGGCTGGCTTTGTTTACCAGGGGCAGCAAAGCGGCCAGTGCTTCTTTGGCGTCCGCATGTACGGCCACATCTGCCGGAATGATCTTGTTGATCTCCGCTTTATCTATCTCGATGTGGATTATTTTGGCCTGGCGGGCAAAGGCGGTCACATCGCCGGTAATACGGTCGTCAAAGCGCATCCCCACGGCAAGAAGCACGTCACATTCATTGGTATTGATATTGGGGCCATAGTTGCCGTGCATACCGGTATACCCTACGTAGTTGGGATGGTCTACCGGTACGGCGGAGAGGCCGAGGAGCGTGGAGGCAACGGCAATGTCTGCCTTTTCCGCCAGCGCTATCAGTTCTTTTTCAGCACCGGCCAACAGTACGCCGTGGCCGCACAGAATGTACGGTCTTTTGGCGTTGTTGATCAGCTCCGCGGCGGCTTTCACGGCATCGGCGTTCAATGCCGGGTGCGGGTGATAGCTGCGGATATGTTCACAGGCCTTGTACTGGAAATCCAGCTTGGCCACCTGTGCATTTTTGGTGATGTCTACCAGCACCGGGCCGGGGCGGCCGCTGCGGGCAATGTAAAATGCTTTGGCAATGGCGCCGGGGATGTCTTCCGGCCGGGTTACCTGTATGTTCCATTTGGTGATGGGCATGGTGATGCCTATCACATCTGTTTCCTGGAACGCATCGGTACCCAGCAGGGCTGCTGCTACCTGGCCTGTGATGCAGACCATGGGGGTAGAGTCCATATGCGCGTCGGCGAGGCCGGTCACCAGGTTGGTGGCGCCGGGGCCCGAGGTGGCAAACACTACGCCTACCCGCCCGTTTGCACGTGCGTAGCCCTGAGCAGCATGCGTGGCACCCTGCTCGTGACGGACCAATATATGATGGACTTTATCCTGGAAATCGTACAGGGCATCATAAATAGGCATAATGGCGCCGCCGGGATAACCGAAAATGGTATCCACGCCTTCTGCAATCAGTGACCGGATCACGGCTTCCGCGCCGGTAATGATCTCCGTGGCGGGTGCTGTGGCCCGCTTGTCAGACTCAGTCCTCATCGGTAACACATCCTTCTGTTGCATTTTTTACTTGTTTTGCGTATTTGAATAATATTCCTTTCTCAGCCTTCAAAGCCGGCTGTTTCCAGGCAGCTTTGCGGGCTTTCAGTTCATCCTCGCTTATATTCACCCTGATGATGTTGTTCACGGCATCTATCTCGATCTCATCATCATCCTTCACCACCGCAATAGTACCGCCTTCGTACGCTTCCGGGGTAATGTGCCCCACCACAAAGCCGTGGGTACCACCGGAGAAACGGCCGTCTGTGATCAGCGCCACGCTTTTGCCGAGCCCCACGCCCATGATGGCGGAGGTAGGTTTCAGCATTTCCGGCATGCCGGGGCCGCCTTTGGGGCCTACGTAGCGGATCACCACCACGTCACCGGATTTTACGCGCCCGGACTGTATGCCGGCAATCAGCTCAAACTCGCCGTCAAATACGCGGGCGGGGCCGGTGAACTTCTCTCCTTCCTTGCCCGTGATCTTGGCCACAGCACCTTGTTCAGCCAGGTTGCCGTACAGGATCTGGATGTGGCCGGTGGTTTTAAGCGGTTGCTCCAGCGGGAATATGATCTTTTGTGCGGTAAAGTCGATATCGGGTACACCGGCCAGGTTCTCTGCCAGGGTTTTGCCGGTTACGGTGAGGCAATCTCCGTGCAGCATGCCCTTTTTCAGCAGGTATTTCATGACCAGGGGCACACCGCCAATGTGGTGGAGGTCTTCCATCAGGTACTTGCCGCTGGGCTTCAGGTCAGCTATCAGCGGGGTTTTATCGCTCAGGCGCTGAAAGTCTGCCATGGTGAACGGTACGCCCACTGATTTGGCAATGGCGGTGAAGTGCAGCACGGCGTTGGTGCTGCCGCCCAGGGCCATTACCACGGTAATGGCGTTCTCAAACGCCTTGAAGGTCATGATATCCTTCGGCTTGATGTCTTTTTCCAGCAGCAGGCGGATGGCTTTGCCCGCGGCCAGGCATTCTTCCTTCTTTTCCTTGCTCAGTGCAGGGTTGGAGGAGCTGTAAGGCAGGCTCATACCCAGGGCCTCTATGCCGGAGCTCATGGTATTGGCGGTATACATGCCGCCGCAGGCGCCGGCGCCGGGGCAGGAGTTCTGCACAATGCCCTTGAAGTCAGCCTCATCGAGGTTGCCGGCCATTTTCTGGCCCAGCGCTTCAAAAGCGGAAATAATATTGAGGTCTTGTCCTTTATACTTACCCGGGGCAATGCTGCCGCCGTACACCATAATGGCGGGACGGTTCAACCGGCCCATGGCCATCAGGGAGCCGGGCATGTTCTTGTCGCAACCCGGAACGGTGATGAGCGCATCATAATACTGCGCACCGCAAACGGTCTCAATGGAATCAGCTATCAGGTCACGGCTGACGAGGGAATACCGCATGCCTTCCGTACCGTTGCTGATACCATCGCTCACACCAATGGTATGGAACATGAGGCCTACCAGATCGTTGGCCCACACGCCTGTCTTAACTTCTTTTGCAAGATCATTGAGGTGCATGTTGCAGGTGTTCCCGTCATATCCCATGCTTACAATGCCTACCTGCGCCTTTTTCAGATCTTCTTCCGTTAACCCTATCCCGTACAGCTGGGCCTGGGCGGCGGGCTGTGTGGGATCTTGGGTGATCGTTTTGCTGTATTTATTTAACTCCATATAATTCAATCAGTTAGTTCCGGGTGCTGATGAGCTTAATTTCTAATTATGGTACAAGTTATTGCCGGGTGTTTTCATATTCAAACCTATAATCTGCCGGTTCCCGGTCTTCAAAAGGTAGGCTTTGTAGCCGAAATCCGCTATGGGTGTGGATTAGGGGGGAAAGCGGTTACGCCATTCAAAGGTAAAAAAAAGGGTGGCGGCCCCGCTGATAGCCCGGCCCGCCACCCAGCTATTTGTTTACACTAGGCCGGAATGGCTTCGCGTTTAAATTCTTTCTCCAGCACTTTTGCTTTGTAGGCCTGCTGAATGACCTTGCCGAGAGACGATGCCCAGGGTTTCGAGAAGCCCTGACCGTCCAGCGACTCCCATCCGACTATTTCAGCCGCGGTACCGCAGTAGAACACGCATTCCGCCTGTTTCAGCTCTTCCACGGTAATTTGTTTCTCGATCAGGGGAATACCCAGCTCGCCGCAGATATCGATCACCGTAGCGCGGGTAATGCCGGGCAGAATGTTGCCGAGAGACGGGGTGTAGATCTTGCCTTCTTTTTCGTAGAAGAGGTTGGAGCCGGGGCCTTCCGCCACAAAACCGTTGATATCCAGCAGCAGGGCCTCGTCATATCCCTTCATTTTGGCTTCCTGGGAGGCCAGGATGGAGTTTACGTACAGGCCGGCAGATTTGGACTCGATCTGGAAGGCTTTCGGGTTCGGGCGCTGATAAGAAGACAGCATTACGCGCAGCAGCTTGTCTCCCAGGTAAGCTCCCCATTCCCAGGCGCAGATCAGGATGTGGGTATCCTGGGCGGCCTTGAGGGTCATGTTGGGAGGGCAGAATACCAGCGGACGGATGTAAGCCTCTTCCATGTTATTCATTTCCAGCACTTTGTAGCAGGCGGCGATCAGCTCGTCGTTGTTATATTTATAAGGTATGTGTATTAATTCGCAAGAGCGTTTGAAACGGTCAAAGTGCTCTTTGGGTTTGAAGATCTTCACCTCACCGCTGGCCGTTTTATAGGCGCGGATCCCTTCAAATACTGCGTATCCATAGTGGAGCGACTGACCGTAGAGGTCAATTTTGGCTTCAGCGGCTTTCTGGAAAGCCCCGTCAAAGTAAAGAATTGTGTTTTCGTTGTAATAGCTATACATATATTTGGAATTTGCACATAAAAAAAGCCTTCCCTGTGGAGGAAGGCGTTTTATTTTCAGTTGTTACTATACACGCGCTTTTCTATCCTCCAATCGGCTGGCGGGTAATAATGACAACGACGATCACGACGAGCGTAATAGCCCAGTTGAGCTGCGGCACGATGTGACTGATCTTGTTATTGTCTTTATTTACCCACATGGAGGTACAGTTGATTTGTTTATCTCTACAAATGTATTAGTGATTAGAATAAAAAACAATACAGGCAATAATATTTTGAGAAAAATTAAACCAACGCATCTTTTTTGAAAATATCGAAAAAAGAATGACATTCTTTGAATAAAATCCACAAAAGCTGTTATTACCGGGAATACTGTCTAAAGGCCGGAGGCCCAAGACAGGCCCCTCAGTGGCGTTCCCCGGTAAAAAAAAGGGCATGCCTGCCCGGCACGCCCTTTCGGTAAAAATGTATCTTGCTCCCTGGGGATCAATTCTTTAAACAGGCGTCTATCACCTGCTGCAGCTTGTCTTCCTTTTCTATCAGCCGCTCCAGCAGCGTAAGCTGGTTCATGGCGCGGTTATAGTTATGCTCCGGGTACTTGATGGGGTAATACACGTCCCCGTTGAGGTAGTCCGTCAAAAACCGGATGCCCTGCATGTAGATCATGAACTTGCCGGCATAGAACAGGTGCGCCCGTTCCGCATTGGAAAGGGTGCTGCCTACCTCGGAGAGATAACCTTTCATCAGCGCTTCAAAATACTCGTCCCGCACCGCAATGCGGCTGAAATCACGCTCCTCCTCAGATACTGGGCTTACATAGGTGCGCACCATATCTCCCAGGTCGGAAATGATCTTGCCGGGCATCAGCGTATCCAGGTCGCACACACAGATACCCTCAAACGTGTGCTTGTTCAGCAGTACGTTATTGATCTTGGTATCGTGATGCATGAGGCGGTCACTGAAGGCAGGGTCTGTTTTCAGCGTTTCGAAGGTAACGGCAATATCAGAATGGCGGAGGAAACGGTTTATCAGCTCGTCCGCATACTGCTTCCGCTCCTCTTTGGCCAGCCGGATGGCTTCCTGGAAGGCGGAATAACGCAGGGTAAGGTTATGGAAGTTGGGAATAGTGGCCCTGAACCCATGCAGGTCAATGCCATGCAGCAGCCGCGCCATTTTGCCGAATTGCCGCGCCGCCTCGTAGGCCTGCTTGGGCGTATCAGCCTGGTCTACCGAAGTAGAGCCCGGTATGAAAGGGATCATCCGCCAGTATTCGCCTTCATGTACATACAACTCCTCCCCGCTTGCCGTGGGAATGGGATTGATGAAAAGGTAATCCGGATGGCGCGCGGCCAGGTAATCTGCCGCCAGCCGCTGGTTGCGGGCTATTACCTCCGGTTCCCTAAACACATAGGTATTGATCTTTTGCAGGATGTATTGCCCCTGTTCCCCGCTCAGCAGAAACGTATTGTTAATGTGGCCGCTGCCGAACTTCTTTACTTCAAAGGCGCCGGGCTCCAGTCCAAAAGCGCGGACAATGCTTTCGTTCACCATTACTTCCAGAGATTATCAGGGTATTCGCCGTTCTTTACCAGGGCGGAAAGGCTGGCCTGTACGCCCGGCGCGTCTTCCTTGTAGGTTACGCCGAACCATTGCGAACTGGTGGGTATCACCTTCACTTCGCCCATGCCGCCGGCAATGAACTGGTCTACCACAATCGGGATGAAAAACTCCGATTTGGGATTGGAAATATTATCTGTGAGGAATTGGTCAAACATTTTTTCACTGATCGGGAACACAGATGGCGCAAAGCCCCAGAAGTTCATAGACACCGGGGTTTTAGGGCCCAGTTCTACCTGCTTGTCCCCGTCTTCGTACACGATCTTGCCACCGTCCAGGTAGATCTTTGTTCTTTCAGTGATGCCGGCCAGGTTACCGCCGCCATTCACTTCGCATACCCCGCGGCTAACGGAACCGTGCTCGCTGATGGTCTTTCCCAGCTCGTACCCTACCACGCTGTACTTGTTGTCTTTACATTCTTCTTTCAGGAACGCCGCCATTTTTTCAAATGCGTCACGGCCATAAAAGTCGTCCGCGTTGATCACGGCAAAAGGCTCGTTGATAGCGTCTTTTGCGCAGAGCACAGCGTGAGCGGTACCCCAGGGTTTGGTGCGGTCTGCCGGTACGGCATGCCCGTTCACAAATGCGTCCATATTCTGGAACACATAAGCGGTCTCTACCTTGCCTTTGAGCTTGGGCTCGAATATTTCTTTGAACTCTTCCGCGAAATTGTCTCTTATAATAAACACAATTTTCCCGAAACCCGCACGGATAGCGTCATAGATAGAATAATCAATAATCGTTTCTCCGCTGGGGCCAAACTGCTGGATCTGTTTCAGACTTCCGTACCGGCTGGCCATTCCAGCCGCAAGGATCAGTAATGTTGGTTGCATTTCTTGATATTAGTTTATAATTTTCACTCGAATTAATATCGGGGGCTAAATTTAGTGATTAAATTTTTCCCGGCGTTTTTATTTTTTCGTTATTGTTGCGGCTGACCATTCCAAACAGACAGTGAACAAAGGCAAAAACCAGGTGCCTGAAGCGGTAAAGTTGCCGGTTTTGACCGGCATAAAAAATACTTCTTTCAGTACTTTATTTTTTGCCGCCTTATTATAACAAATTTAATAACGATGATCAAGAGAATTGTAGTGGCGGGAGCCATGGCACTGCATTTGGCCTTGCCTGTGCAGGCGCAGCAAAAAACAGACCCTGAAACCATCCAAAACAAAATGCAATGGTTTGCAGACGCCAAGCTGGGTATTTTTATCCATTGGGGCATTTACGCGGTGAAGGGGGTTGATGAAAGCTGGAGCTTTTATAACAAGAAAATTTCGTACCCGGATTACATGGCCCAGCTGAAAGGCTTCACCGCCTCCCGGTACAACCCGCAGGCCTGGGCCGCGCTGATAAAGGAATCCGGCGCGCGTTACGCTGTGATCACCACCAAACACCACGACGGCGTAGCCCTGTGGGACACCAAATTCAACAAGCTCAGTACCGCCCGCGCCACACCGGCCAAAAGAGATGTGCTCACGCCTTTTTTTGACGCCCTGCGCAAGGAAAATATCAAAGCGGGCGCCTACTTCTCCCTGCTGGACTGGAGCTACCCGGACTACCCGGCTTTTCTCAAAGACAGCAGCCGTTACAAGATCAGCGAGCAGCCGCAGCGCTGGGCCAAATTCCAGCAGTTCTACCAGGGCCAGATGGCGGAAGTGATGACCCGCTACAACCCTGACCTGTGGTGGTTTGACGGAGACTGGGAACACAGCGCGGAAGAATGGCAGGCCGTAAAAGTGCGCAAGATGCTCACGGACCATAACCCTAATACCATCATCAACGGCCGCCTCACCGGCTACGGGGATTATGACACGCCGGAACAGAACTTTCCTGTAGAACGCCCGCATTTTCACTGGTGGGAGCTTTGCATGACCATCAATAACAACTGGGGCTACCAGCCGCAAGATACCAACTGGAAAACACCCTATGAGGTGATCACCATTTTTGCGGACGCCATCAGCAACGGCGGCAATATGCTGCTGGACATAGGCCCTAAAGAAGACGGCACCATTCCGGAGCAGCAGGTGCATGTGCTGAAAGAGCTGGGAAAATGGAACAAAAAACATGAAAAGGCTATCTTCAGCACCGTAGGCGGCCTGCCGCAAGGCCACTTCTACGGGCCCACCACCCTTTCCAAAGACTCTACTTCGCTCTTCCTCTTTTTACCGGGCAAAGTAAGCGGGGATATTATGATCAAGGGGCTGGACAATAAAATACAGGATATTACCGTACTAGGGAACGGCGCCAGGCTCAGCCACAAAATAGTAGGCAAAATATCCTGGAGCCCCGTGCCCGGCCTGGTATACATTCCCGTGCCCGCCAGCGTGCAGGATGAGTACATGACCGTGCTGGAGCTGAAGCTGGACAAGCCGGTGAAGCTCTACCGGGGCAAGGGAGGCCTGAACGGATAAAGACAACAAGCACAACACCAGATATGAAAAAAACACTTCTTTCCGCTTTTGCCGCGCTGATCTTTTTTACTGCTTCGGCGCAGCAAAAGCAACCCTTACTGTCCCTGATACCTGAACCGCAATCTGTGGAAATGCTGCAAGGCCATGTGTACATCACCCCGCAGATGAAATACTTCACCAACAGCCCCGGCGCTGAAAAGGCCGCAGACCTCTTCAACCTCTATTTAAAAGCCAGCTACGGCTTTTCGCTCGTAAAAGGCACCATGCAAAACAGCACCTTCATTTTTTCGCAAGATGGCGTGCTGGGCGATGAGGGCTACCAGCTGACCGTAGCCCGTAACAAGATCGTATTGCAGGGGCGCGCCGCCGGCCTTTTCTACGGCGTGCAAACATTGCAGCAAATATTGCCGCTCGCTGTAAAGGGCCGCATAGCCGTGCCTTCCCTCCTCATCAGAGACAAGCCCCGTTTTGATTACCGGGGCATGATGCTGGACGTTGGCCGTTATTACCTGCCGGTGCCTTACATAAAACAGTTCATTGACGTAATGGCCCATTACAAGCTGAACCGCTTTCACTGGCACCTCACGGAAGACCAGGGCTGGCGCATTGAGATCAAAAAATATCCCAAACTGCAAACCATTGCCTCGCAGCGGAAAGAGACCAGCAAGGGCCACCTGCGGGAAGGCAAGTTTGACGGCAAGCCGCACGGCGGCTACTACACGCAGGAAGAAGTAAAAGACATTGTGCAGTACGCCGCAGACCGGCATATTACCGTAGTGCCGGAAATTGAAATGCCCGGCCACGCACAGGCCGCGCTGGCCGCTTACCCCGAGCTGGGCTGCACGGGAGGCCCCTATGAAGTATCTACCAAATGGGGCGTGCATAAAGAAGTGTACTGCGCGGGCAACGACCAGGTGTTTACCTTCCTGGAAGATGTGCTCACTGAAGTGCTGCCGCTCTTCCCCGGCAAGTATGTGCATATTGGCGGGGACGAGTGCCCCAAAGACCGCTGGAAGGCCTGCCCCAAATGCCAGGCCCGCATCAAGGCGCTGGGGCTGAAAGACGAACATGAGCTGCAAAGCTATTTTATACAGCGCATGGAAAAGTTCCTGAACAGCAAAGGCCGCAGGATCATTGGCTGGGACGAAATACTGGAAGGCGGCCTTGCGCCTGACGCCACCGTGATGAGCTGGCGCGGCGAAACCGGCGGCATGGCGGCCGCCAAACAAAAGCATGATGTGATCATGTCTCCCAACACCTACCTGTACCTGGATTACCTGCAGGGCACGCCCGCCACAGAACCGCTCGGCATTGGCGGTTACCTGCCGCTTGAAAAAGTGTACAGCTACGAACCTTACCCTTCCTCCCTGACGGCGGCGGAAAAACAATATATCAAAGGCGTACAGGGCAACGTATGGACAGAATACATCCCTGACGGCAAAACGGCAGACTACTATGCTTATCCCCGCGCGCTGGCGCTGGCGGAAATTGCCTGGAGCCCTGCCCACAAAAAGAACTATGACCGCTTCACCGCGGCCCTTCCGCAACGCCTTGCGGCCCTGAACGGGCGCGGCGTCAACTTCCGCATACCGGAATCCCCGGGAGATGAGGCCATGCTCCTCACCACCGGCGGCACGGCCCTGGCAGACCTCCGCCCGCTGGTGACCGGCGCAAAAGTGTATTACACGCTTGACGGCAAAACACCGTCTACCGGCAGCACGCTCTACAGCAGGCCCATTGCCATTACCCGGCCGCTTACGCTCCAATACATAGTGGTATTGCCGGGCGGCCGCAGCAGCGCCGTGTATACCAGAACGTACATCCAGAAAAATTATAAAAGCGCCCAGCCGGTAAACCCGTCTCAAAAAGGCATCCGTTTCAGCGCCTTCTACAAAACATTTACACAGGCCAAACAGGTACACGGCAGGGCGGATACCACCGGCGTGCTGCCCGTGCCGGACATCAGGCCTTTTATTACCAAGGTGACCTTTGGCGTGGTGTACGAAGGATATGTGAAAGTGGAAGAAGACGGCATTTATGAATTCAGGACCCATTCAGACGATGGCTCCGTACTGTATGTAGACGATGAACTGGTAACCGATAACGACGGCGAGCACGGCCCCGTTGAGAAAGCCGGCCTGGTACCGCTGCGCAAAGGCTTCCATAAAATACGCCTGCAATACTTCGATGCCGGGGGAGACCAGCTTTTGCAGATGAGCTTCGGGCTGAAAGGCAAACAAAGCGTTAACTTGCGGAATGCACTTTTCTACTGACCAGATATTGCAACCTTTTCATACCACATGGCTGCCCGCAAACACCCGGGCAGCCATGTTGCGTTTGGACCGGCTGCACCCGCTGGTATCAGGCAACAAGTGGTTCAAGCTGAAATACAACCTGGAGGCGGCCGCCGGGCGCCCCATTGTCACTTTTGGCGGCGCGTATTCCAATCACATTGCGGCCACCGCGGCAGCCTGCCGTATGCAAGGCATTGCCTGCACCGGTATTATCAGGGGAGAGCGGCCGGCAGCGCCGGGCCATACACTGAAGCATGCAGCGGAGATGGGCATGGAGCTGGTATTTGTGAGCCGGGAGGAATACCGGCAGATGACGCAGGAGGGTAATGAAGAAGCTGTTTGGCGCGCGCTGGGCGGCAGGCCGGAAGATACAACACCTCCCTCCGGGCATGACAGCTCCCCGTTGCAGCCACCGGCAGCACGGGAAGGCAGGGCCATACCGCCGGCAAACGAACACCGCGCGCAGTTGCCGCCATACCTCATCCCCGAAGGCGGCCACAACGCGTTGGGGGCAAAAGGGTGCGAAGAGATCCTTTCTTTGGCGGACATTGCCGGTTACACGCACATCATCTGCGCGGTGGGTACGGGCACTACGCTGGCCGGCCTCATCAACGCCGCCGCCACCCAACAGGTAACCGGCATTTCCGTACTGAAAGGCGCGCTTTCCTTGCAGGCCGCCACGCAAAGCCTGCTGCGGCCGGGCATAGCCACTCCCTGGGAAATACTCCACCAGTTTCACGAAGGCGGTTACGGCAAACTCAGCAACCGGCTGATCAGTTCCATGAACGACTTTTACCGGCAAACCAACATCCCGCTAGACCGGGTATATACGGGAAAAATGACGCTGGCCGTACAGCAACTGCTGCAGCAAGGTTATTTCCCCGCCGGCTGCAACCTGCTGCTGGTACACTCCGGCGGCCTGCAGGGCAATGGATCCCTGCCGCCCGGCGTTCTATGTTATTAAATAAAAAGCTGCGCCGTATATTTGAACAACAGAATCGTATTTTTGCCAACTTAAGCATATTGGATGTACTGTATGAAGCAGACTGTTAGACGTATTATTGCCGTAGTGATTTTTATAGGTACCATCACCACTGCCAAAGCACAACAAGTCCCCACCGTTCCCGTTCTGCCGGATTTCCAGGCTTTGATCAAGCCCGGCAAGATCCAGCTGGACTGGATATCCGGTTTCCCCAATGCGGTACAGATCGGTGTACAACGCTCGCTTGACAGCGTGCTGAACTTCACCACCATTGGTTACGCCAGCTACCCCAAAGAAAGCCGCAACGCTTACCTGGACAATAAGCCCCTGCCGGGCAAGAACTACTACCGCCTCTTCATTCTTTTTAACGATAACCGTTACATGTACAGCAAAACGGTGCTGGCCGTGCCTGACTCCACCATTGCCGCCAATGCCCTGCTGGGCGCGGGAGATGTGAGCACAGCCACTCAGGGCGCCACGGGCACGCAAACAACCGTTCCCTGGAAACCCTCCACCTATATCTACACCACGGCAGACGGTAATGTGAACATCCGCCTTCCGCAGGCGCCGCAAAAAAAATACAGCATTAAATTTTTTGAGCCTGAAGGCACTTTCCTGTTTGAAGTGGAGCAGGTAACAGAACCCTTCCTGATACTGGAAAAGGCCACCTTTATGCATGCGGGCTGGTTCAACTTCGAGATCTATGAAGAAGGGAAGCTCCTGGAAAAATGGAGCCTGTTCATACCGCTGAACTATAGGAACTGAGGCCCTCCGTCAGCATTTCCGCATCAAATACTTCTGAAAAGTAACGGGTGATCTTTGTTTTCACCTCTTCCATCGGCACTTTGCGGCCAATTTCCCGTTCCAGGGAGGTTACCTGCTTGTCTGCAATGCCGCAGGCTATGATATTATTGAAATAATTGAGATCGGTATTGACGTTGACGGCAAAACCGTGCATGGTCACCCACCGGCTGCAACGTACACCCATGGCGCATATTTTCCGCGCGCGGCCGGGTATTGCGGCATCCAGCCATACACCGGTCTCGCCCTTGGAGCGGCCGGCCTGCAGGCCATAGTCCGCAAGGGTGCGGATGATCACTTCTTCCAGAAAACGGAGGTATTTGCCGATGTCCGTAAAAAACCGCTCCAGGTCTATGATAGGGTAGCCTACCACCTGGCCTTCGCCATGAAAGGTGATATCTCCCCCGCGGTTGGTCTGCACAAAGCTGATCCCCTGCTCCTGCAACTGGCTGTTGCTGATGAGCAGGTGCTCCATATGGCCGCTTTTGCCGAGCGTATACACGGGCGGGTGCTCGCAAAACAATAAATAATGCCGCGTAACCGCCGAAGGGTCAACGCCGTTGCGCCGCGCCGCCTTGGCCTGCACGTTCTCCTGCAATAGCCGCTCCTGGTAGTCCCAGGCGGCCTGGTAGGGCATTTGCCCCAGGTCTTGCACACTTACTTGCTGTTGCATTTGTTCCATTTCGCCCTGCAAAGATAACTATAAGCTATCTTTGCAAAAATTTTTACCGATGAGCGATCAATTGCAGGAACTGCCGGAAGACGAGCTGGAGAACGGGGAAGGCAGCGAGGAAATATATGAACGCGTGAACCTTGTGGTAGACAAGGGCCAGGAGCCCCTGCGCATTGACAAGTTCATCCAGAACCGCATTGAAGGCGCTACCCGCAACAAGGTGCAGCAGGCCATAACGGCCGGCATGGTGCTGGTGAACGACAAACCGGTAAAATCCAATTACAAGGTGCGCCCGCTTGACCGGCTGATAGTATATTCCACCAAAAACCCGGAAAGCACGGAGGTAAAGCCGGAAAACATCCCGCTCAACATCGTGTTTGAGGACGATGACATCCTCATCATCAATAAACCGCCCGGCATGGTGGTACACCCAGGCTGCGGCAACTATACCGGCACTTTGGTGAACGCCCTGGCCTGGTACCTCGGAGATGACAAGGTAAACCCCACGGAACCGGCCATTCCCCGCTTTGGCCTGGTACACCGGATAGACAAGAACACCAGCGGCCTGCTGGTGGTGGCCAAGTCGGATAAGGCCATGACAGACCTGGCCAAACAGTTTTTTGACCATACCGTGCAGCGCCGCTACCTGGCGCTGGTATGGGGAGACTTTGAGGAAAACAGCGGCACGGTAGTGGCCCACGTAGGCCGCCACCAGCGCTTCCGCAAGATCATGGACGCCTACCCTGACGGGGAGTACGGCAAGGAAGCCATCACCCATTACGAAGTGCTGGAACGTTTCAATTATGTGAGCCTCATTGCCTGCAGGCTGGAAACCGGTCGCACCCACCAGATACGCGTGCATATGCAGCACATCGGCCACTCCCTGTTCAATGACGATACCTACGGCGGCAACCGCATTGTGAAGGGTACCATTTTTGCCAAATACAAACAGTTTGTGGAGAACTGTTTCGAAATAATGCCCCGCCACGCCCTGCATGCCCAAACCCTGGGCTTCATTCACCCCCGCACCCGCAAGCCCATCTTGTTCGAGAGCGAGCTGCCGGCAGACTTCAGCGGCGTACTGGAAAAATGGAGAAAGTACCGGCGGAAGGATGATGAATGAGGACCTGCATAACTGGAATAACCGCGTACATGACCTGCATACACCTGCGCCGGAATTTGCCGGGCCGCTGTAATAAATTCCGCCCCTTCGCCGTTTCTGAACATTGAAAGGCATCACCCCATGCCCGGCGAACCCCCGCCTGGCCCTACTGTGCCTTTAAATCCCGGTTAATTATTTTATTAAAAACATTCTACATATCAATATTTCTCCTAATTTAGAGGCGCCATGGTTCCGAAGAAAAACCTCCTTACTATTATGCTGGGCATGCTGCTGGCGGTGACCGTTACCGCCCGCGCAGGTTCCCGCCCCATGCTGACCAATTTCATCTATAATACTACCTGCACCGGCGAGGAGGTAGAATTTACCATTACAGACCCCCTTAACGATATTGACTCCGTAAAATGGTACTTTGTGAGCCCGCCGGCCCTGGCGGAAGACTCATCTGACCTTATCACGGGCGCCACCCACCGCTATGCCGCTCCCGGCACCTATACTGTTACACTTAAAGTTTACAGGAACGGGGTGGAAGACATCACCACCGTTCCTGTTACCATTGTAGACCGCCGGGGCGTAGACCTGGGGCCGGTGAACCTGACCATCTGCGAAAATGCCACCCACACCCTTACCGTGCCCTACGATGCTGCCGCTACCTATACCTGGTACTTTGCGGAAGACACGGTAACTGGCACCAACACCCACACCGTTACCGAACCGGGCACTTATTACGTGGCCTACAACGGCTGCAAGGAGCTGGATTCCATCAATATTTTCCATTCTCCCATCCCTGACATAGACCTGGGCCCCGACCGTATTTTGTGTACAGACGAGCTGCTGACCCTGGACGCCACGGCCCAGAACGCCACCTACCTCTGGAGCACGGGAGAGACCTCTCCTACCATTGTGGCCTCCGGCGTCACGCAAACCTACAGCGTATCGGTAGATGTGGCCGGCTGCGGCGTCTATACAGACGATGTGACCATCACTTTCCGCGGTACGCCCTACCCCTTTAACCTGGGGGCAGACACGCTGCTGTGCCCCGGGGAAACCGTGATCATTGACGCCTACCGGCCGGAAGCCACGGCCTACCAGTGGAACGGGGGCTCCCGCAACCCGCAGATCTCCGTGAACCGCGGCGGCACTTACTCCGTATTTGTGACCATCAACGGCGACTGCGACGTGGTGGATACCATGGAGGTGCGGTACAGCCGCCTGGGGCCGTTCAGCCTCGGCAACGATACCACGCTTTGTTACGGGGACTTCCTGGTGCTCAGCGCAGACCACGGCACGGGCAACTACCTCTGGCAAGACGGGTCTGACCAGGCCACTTACCATGTAGACAGTTCAGGATATTATTACGTACGGGTACAAATAGGCCGGTGCGTGGAGTCTGATACCATACGGGTAGATTTCCAGGACAGCCTCCGCGTGTCCCTGGGAGAAGACTCCGTGCTGTGTACCGGCGAAACGCTGCAGCTGGTGCCGCGGGGTGCCGGCAATAATTTCAAGTGGCAGGACAGTACGGCTACCGCCACGTTCCTCGTTACGCAGCCCGGCATTTACGCCATTGTTGCGCAGAATGTATGCAACCGCGCCACAGACTCGGTGAACATCTATTACCAGAACTGTGACTGTACCGTGTTTCTGCCCACCGCCTTTTCACCGAACGGGGACGGGCGCAATGATTATTTCAGGCCCGTGTACCGGTGCCAGATAGGGCAATACAAACTCAGTATCTATAACCGCTGGGGAGAGTTCATTTTCCATACCACAGACCCGCGGGTAGGCTGGAACGGGCTGTACAACGGCTCCCCCGCCGCCATGGCCACTTACGTATGGACGCTGGAGTACATTGATGAGCTGAACCTGAAAAAATATTCTAAAACGGGTACCATTACCCTGATCCGGTAGGAAGTGCTGCGCCGGGCGGCACACGCTTTGTTCAGCACGCTGCAAGGCAGCGTCGATACGCGATGCGGCACGGCCTAAATGCTGAACATAACGCCCCCTATTTTGTAAAGTCCGAGAACCTGGCCGTAAACACAGCAGTTTCCCGCTTTTTGAAAGGCACGTTCCAGGTGCCGTTGTAAGTAATGAGCGCGGGCAGCAACAGGTCTCCCATCTTCGTCATCTGCACGTTCATTTTCACATTAAAGTCAAAAACGAAGGTTTTGTAAGACAGGGAATACCTGCGTCCTACAATTTCCATGGTCTCTTTATTGAAGTAGGTGATCAGTTCGTCATACACAATTTCCGCCCTGTCCATAGCGCCAAGGTTTTTGCGCATCACGGCGCTGAACACGTAACATTCCGCACCGGCGTAGTTGGTGGCCGTAATGGAAAAATCGTAGTACCGCATCAGGTTGGGATCAAACACGGCTACCTTGCTGCCTACCACCGGTACGCCCGTAATGGGCTTGCCCGGGTTGAAGATGAGCTGCTTCAGTTGTGACTTGTGCCGCGCCAGGCTGCCGCGTGCATGCCCGCTTTCTTCATTGCACACGGTGCCCTTTGTGAAAAAGAGGTTGGCGTACAATTCAGCCGTGTAATAGTTGTAATCCCCTTTGCGGGTATAGAAATCCCCGGTGGTCTTTTCATCCAGCACCTCCATTGTACGGCAGTTGCCGTTCATGATCTGCCGGGTATGGGATGTAAGGGAGGCGATGGTCTTCCCCCCGGCCCTGTCTGTAATGCGGATATCATTATCTGCCGTAAAACCAACGATGCGGAGGTTCTTGAACGCCCGGTAAAAAGTGGTGTCCTCTTCCACCCGCTTGATAAAGCCGTTCACGTCAAAGCCTATACGTTTTGCATTGATCACCACTTCGTCCAGGTTAATGGTCATGCCTTTATAAATAGCTGTGTCCTGCGCTAAAACCGGGAGGCCGGGAAACAGGAATAACAGTAGCAGGGTTCTTCGCATCTGGCAAATGTAAGGAAATTTTGCAGGGGAGTTCCGGCGCTATGGCTGTATGCGCGCAGGTTAGCCGCCTACTCTGCCGGCCACGTACATGGCGGTGAGGGTGGGTGTGGGGCTGCCGCCTTTCTTTTCGAGGGTAACGGCGTAGAGCTGTGCGCCCGGCACGTATTTTACTTTCTGGAAACCTTTGGTGGCATCGCCCATGTCAAATACGCCGGCATCCACAGGTTTGTTGTTCACAATGCCCCAGAGCTGGTATTGCTGATCTGCGGGCGGTTCCGGCAGGTTGCTCACGGTGAGGTAGGCGTCTTCCGATCTGGGGATCATATATACCGTAGCCAGCAGGCCGGGGCGCGTTTTGGAAGCAGTGTACATGCGCACCATTTTCAGGTCTGACTGGCGCAAGCGCTCCAGCATTTGTTCCGCCTCCTGCATTTTGGTTTGATGTACGCCTTGCTGCGCCACCATTTTCTCCTGGTCAAACAGCAGTGCCTGGTATTTATTTTCCCACTCGTTAATGGTATTGCGGTAGTTATAGTTGAAGTAGATGCTGGCAATGAGGCCAATAATGGCGGCGGCGGCAATATATTGCCATACGGCGCCCACCATCCTTTTTTCCTTCACCACTTCTTCTTCCGGATAGCTGTAAGCCTCATCTGTAGCGCCTCCCGCAGGCACAATCGATTCAGCACCATCCGTAGTTAAACGCTGAAAGATGCGTTCTTTGACGGATTCGGGCGGCGCTATGGAAAAGAACTGCACATACCGTTCCATATCAAGCTGGGCCGCACCTACCGCGGCTTTCACTTCCGGGCTCTGCGCCATGGCGGTCTCCAGCTCACGGGCCTCCTGGTCCGTAGCCAGGCCCACCACGTAGCTTTCGATCAATCCGGATGATATGTAACGTTGTACGTCCACTTTGCTAGATCTGTTTAAGAATGTTCCTCAATTGAATGATCGCATTCCGCATCCTGGTCTTCACTGTACCCAAAGGAATATCCAGTACCCTTGCAATTTCTTCCTGGGTGCAGCCTTTGTAATAGGCCAGGTCAATAATAGTCCGCTGTTCTTTGTTGAGCTTTTCTATCACCTTGGCGAGCCCAAGATGGTCTACTGAAGGATGAACTGTTAACTGACTTGTATGTGCATATACGTCATTGCTCAACTCCTGGATTTTTTGGTCCAGCTTATGCGCCTTGGAACGGAGCGCATCTATTGCGGTATTACGGGCAATATTGAGCATCCAGGTAAACAGACGCCCTTTTTCTGTGTCATATTTATCCATGCTACGCCAGATCTTCAGGAATACTTCCTGCAGCACATCGCTGGCGGCGGTTTCATCATTAAGAACTTTGAGAACAACCCCGTACAGGGCGGGAGAATAGTGATCATACAGGTACCCGAATATTTGCTGGTCATGGTTTTGAAGTCCTTGTACCAGTTCCTGTTCAGTGTATGTATTAGCGGTGCTCAAAAGATAGAGGTCAGAAAATAACGGCACTAAAATAATGAAAAATGTTACAATATGAAATTATTAGGCATAATTATTTTTTATAATTGTTAAGGAAAGGCAAAAAAAAGAGGCCTTTTTCAAGGCCCCTTCCGTATTACCTGGGAAAGCTCATTTTGTAATCCACTTTCACTTTTCCTTTTGAAATATCGTCCAGCTTGCCTTTCAGCAGGCGTTTTTTAAGCGGTTTCAGGTAGTCTATGAACAGCTTGCCTTCTATGTGGTCATATTCATGGAAAATAACGCGGGCGGTAATGCCATGAAAAGTGCGCTCGTGCTGCTTGAACTGCTCGTCCATATACCGGATCTTCACTTTTTCCGGGCGGCTTACGTCTTCCCGGATCTTGGGGATGCTGAGGCAGCCTTCCTGGTAGGGCCATTCATCGCCATCGGTTTCAATAATACGGGCGTTGATGAACGCCTGCTTGATGCCGTGGTCCCCGGGGTAGGCGTCTGTTTCGTCTTCGTCCAGGTTATTGATGATCTGCTCGCTGTCCACAACAAACAGGCGGATGGGCCTGTTCACCTGCGGAGCGGCAAGGCCTACCCCGCTGGAAGCGTACATGGTTTCCCACATATTGTCTATGAGTTGCTGCAAACCGGGGTAATCCGGCGTAATGTCCTGGCTTACCTCTCTTAGTACCGGGGCGCCGTAGGCTACTATTGGTAATATCATGTTATAATTTCGTAACAGGAAAATGCAAAAATAGGGATTTTAGCCTTTACCCGGCGTGGTATTGCAGGTACTCCTGCAACAGGATGGTGGCGCTGATCTCGTCTACCAGGCCCTTCTGCTGCCGGTCTTTCTTTTTCAGGCCGCTGTCCAGCATGCTCTGGAAGGCCATTTTGGAAGTGAAACGTTCGTCCACTTTTTTTACCGGTATTTGCGGAAAATGTTTGTGCAGGATGCGGATGCATTCCTCCACCAGCGGCGTGGCATGCGTGTTGCTGCCGTCCAGGTTGCGCGGCAGGCCGATCAGGATCAGCTCCACCGCTTCGGCGGCGAAGTACTTTTTGAGGTACGGCACCAGCTCGTGCGAGGGAATGGCGCCCAGCCCGCTGGCAATGATCTTGAGCGGGTCCGTTACCGCCAGGCCCGTGCGTTTTTTTCCGTAATCGATGGCTAATATCCGGGGCATATGATTATTTGAAGATCAGCATGTCTGTAATGGCAAATACGGCATACACCACGCTGGCAACGCCGTTGGTGGTCATGAACGCCAGGTTCACGCGGGAAAGGTCTGCGGGTTTCACCAGCCGGTGCTGCATGAACAGCATCAGAATGAACACCCCCGCCCCTATCCAGTACAGCCAGTGGAACGCGCCCAGCAGGCCAATGGTAACGGCCAGCGCGGCCGCGGCCAGGTGCAGCCCTTCGGAAAAACGCAGGCCCCCGGCCTTGCCCAGCCATGCGGGGATGGAATGCAGCTGCTGAGACTTGTCAAACTCCTCGTCCTGCAGCGCATAAATAATATCAAAGCCGGATACCCAGCACAGCACCATTACGCTCAGCAGCACCGGCAGCAGGGCAAAATAACCCGTTACCGCCAGAAAAGCGCCCACGGGCGCCAGGGAAAGGCCTACGCCCAGCACCAGGTGGCACAGGGCGGTAAAACGTTTGGTATAACTATAGCCCAGCACTACCAGCAGCGCCACGGGCGAAAGGAAAAAACAAAGGGGATTGATGAACCAGGTGGTGGCCATGAACAGCAGCGCATTGCCGATCACAAAATACAGCGCATTGCCGGAAGAGATGATGCCCGCGGGTATCTCCCGCTTTGCGGTACGCGGGTTCTTCTTGTCAAAATCAGCGTCCAGCCAGCGGTTGAAGGCCATGGCCGCGCTCCGGGCAAAAACCATGCAAAGTACTACCAGCAGCAGCTTTGTCCAGTCAAAAGAATGCCCCGCCAGGGATACCGCCATAAAAAAACCGATCATGGCAAAAGGCATGGCAAAAATGGTATGGCTGAACTTCACAAGCGAAAGGTAGTTCCTGATAGTGGTGGTGGACATGGTATAATTTTACTTTTTTAATTTACAGAACAGGTCCCATATTACAATGCCGGTGCTCACGGAAATGTTCAACGAATGTTTCATGCCCAGCTGCGGTATTTCAATGCAGCCGTCCGCCATTTTCATCACTGCAGCGTCCACGCCGGACACTTCGTTGCCGAACACCAGGGCCAGGGGCGTATTGACCGGTTGAAAATCGTGCAGCATCACGCTTTGCGCCGCCTGCTCTATGGCCATTACGGCATACCCTTCGGCTTTCAGCGCCTGCACCGCCTCCACCGTGGTGGGGGCATACTGCCAGTCTACCGTTTCCGTGGCGCCAAGGGCGGTTTTCTGGATATCCCGGTGCGGGGGTACGGGGGTATACCCGCACAACACAATGCCCTGCAACAGGAAAGCGTCTGCCGTTCTGAACACGGAACCCACGTTATGCATGCTCCGCACATTATCCAGCACCAATACCAGCGGCGTTTTATTGGCCGCTTTAAACTCCGCCACCGTTTTCCGGCCCAGCTCATGCATATCTAACTTGCGCATGCCTGCAAAGATAATTTTAATTACCGAACGGAGCCGCCGGCTTCTTATATTTGCCGCATGGCTAAAAGTAAATCCGAAGAAACGCCCTTAATGCAGCAACACAAAGCCATCAAGGCCAAATACCCTGATGCGGTGCTGCTTTTCAGGGTGGGCGACTTTTATGAAACTTTCAACGAAGACGCGGTGATCGCTTCCCGGGTGCTGGGCATTGTGCTCACCAAACGGGCCAACGGCAGCGCGGCATTTATTGACCTGGCGGGTTTCCCCCACCACTCGCTGGATACCTATCTCCACAAACTGGTAAAAGCCGGCCATCGCGTAGCCATCTGCGATCAGCTGGAAGATCCCAAAACCGTAAAAGGCATTGTGAAACGCGGCGTAACCGAAATGGTGACGCCGGGGGTGGCCGTGAACGACAAACTGCTGGAAAACAGCCATAACAACTTCCTGGCCGCCGTGCATTTTGGCGCGGAGCAGACCGGCGCGGCCTTCCTGGACATCAGCACCGGCGAGCTGCTGGTGGCGCAGGGCAGCCTGGAATACATAGACAAGCTGCTGCAGAGCTTCCGCCCCGCAGAATTGATCTTTGCCAAACAGCAGCAGAAACATTTCCGCCAGACCTTTGGCAGCCGCTTTTACACCTATACGCTGGAAGAATGGATCTTCACCAACACCTATGCGCGCGAGATCCTGCATAAACATTTCGAGACCCATTCCCTGAAAGGCTTCGGAACAGAAGACATGACGGAGGCGGTGATTGCCGCCGGCGCCACCATGCACTACCTGAAAGATACCGAACATCCCAACCTGCAGCATATTACCAGCATGCAGCGCATCAACCAGGACGATTTTCTGTGGATGGACCGCTTTACCATCCGCAACCTGGAGCTGCTGCAAAGCACGGTGGAGCAGGGAAAGACCCTGCTGGGCACGCTTGACCATACGCTTACCCCCATGGGCGCGCGCCTGCTGAAACGCTGGACCGTGTTCCCGCTCCGGGACATCCGCCAGATCAACGAGCGGCTGGACGCGGTGGAAGATCTCATCCGCGAAGCGGACCGCAGCATTGCCCTGGGGCAGCACCTCAAGGTAGTGGGAGACCTGGAACGGGTGGTGTCCAAAATTCCCCTGAAAAAGATCAACCCGCGCGAGGTGACGCAGCTGGCCAAAGCCCTGCAGCAGGTGTGCGAGATACAAAAGCTGCTGGAAAACACCACCAACCCGCTGCTGCGGCAATTGCTGGAACAGCTGGACCCGTGCGACAGCATGCTGCAGCGCATTCTGGCAGAAGTGGCAGACAACCCGCCCGTGCTGGCCAACAAAGGCGGCGTGGTGCGCGAAGGGGTGAACAAAGACCTGGACGATCTGCGGGCCATTGCCAGCTCCGGAAAGGAATACCTGCTGCGCATCCAGCAGCAGGAATCGGAAGCCACCGGCATCCCCTCCCTGAAAGTGGCCTTCAACAACGTGTTCGGCTACTACCTGGAGGTGACCAACACCCACAAGAACAAGGTGCCCGCCAGCTGGATACGGAAACAGACCCTGGCCAACGCGGAGCGGTACATCACCCCGGAGCTGAAAGAATACGAAGAGAAGATCACCGGCGCGGAAGAAAAAATACTGGCGCTGGAAATGCAATTGTACGATGCGCTGCTGCTGAGCCTGCAGGATTACATACAACCCGTGCAGCGCAACGCGCAGGCGCTGGCGCGGCTGGACTGCCTGCTCTGCTTTGCCCACAACGCCGTGCAGTTCAAATACCGCCGCCCCCAGGTAACGGAGGCGCATTACATTGATATCAAAGACGGCCGCCACCCCGTGATAGAACAGGGCCTGCCGCCGGGAGAGCACTACGTGGCCAATGACATCCTGCTGCACCAGGACGAGCAGCAGGTGATCATCCTTACCGGTCCCAACATGAGCGGTAAATCCGCCCTGCTGCGGCAAACCGCCCTCATTACCCTCATGGCGCACATGGGCAGCTTTGTGCCTGCCGGCGCGGCGGAAATAGGCCTTACCGACAAGATATTTACCCGCGTAGGCGCGTCAGACAACCTGAGCGGCGGCGAAAGTACCTTTATGGTGGAGATGAACGAAACCGCCAGCATCATCAACAACATCACTTCCCGCAGTCTCATCATACTGGACGAAATAGGCCGCGGCACCAGCACGTACGATGGCATTTCCATTGCCTGGAGCATTGTGGAATACCTGCACAGCATGACGCCGCACCGCCCCAAAACCCTTTTTGCCACGCACTACCACGAGCTGAACGAACTGGAGAATACCCACAGCCGGGTGAAGAACTTCCACATCACCAACAAGGAAGTGGGCAACAAGATCATATTTCTCCGCAAGCTGGCGCAGGGCGGCAGCCGCCACAGCTTCGGCATACACGTGGCCAAAATAGCCGGCATGCCCCCGCAGCTGATCAACCGCGCCAACGAGATACTCAGCCAGCTGGAAAGCCAGCATATTGAAGCGCCCATGCAGCAGATAGCAGCGCCCACGCATAAAGTGCAGCTCAGTATTTTTGACGCGCACAGCGATACCTTCCACACCATCCGGGAAAAACTGGCGTCTGTAGACATTAACCGGTTAACGCCGGTAGAGGCGCTGCTGAAGCTGGGAGAGATCAAGGATTTGTTGCAGTAGCAAAACATAGTTACATAAAAAGGGCTGACCTGAAAGCATATCGCTGCTTCCAGGTCAGCCCTTTCCTGTTTTATGTCAGAAAGCAGGTTGCCGGCAGGTTATCTCAAGGTTTAGGCAAGGATGAAGCATAGATAACTTACCTCTATATAGAGGTATAATATGGATGAGATATCCTTGTGACATGGGTGGGATATGGGTAAGATATCCTACCTCAAAGCCAATAGCAGCAACACTTTTAACCTTAAGCCACTATCCAGCAAAAACACTAACCAGCTGAAAATCAGCTACTCATGCTCTACCGGAAAACAACAGCGGCCCGGAGCATCCGCCCCGGGCCGCCTGTTTATTGCAGTGCAAATTTTACAGTTCTACTGCTTGTCCCACCATACGCGGCCCGTAATATCGTTCGGGCTGCCGTATTCTCCGGTGGCGCCCATGGCTGTGAGCGCATTGTTAAAGTTGGTCATGTTGGCGGAGTTGGGCGTAGGCAGGATCCAGCGGCGGGGAATGACGCCTTCCGCACCGCCTATCAGCACCGGCTCCAGGGAAAGGATGCCGCCTTTTTTGGGAATGCCCAGGCGTTTCCAGGAGCCCCATGCTTCCCAGGGGGATTTGAAGTGATGCAGGAAAACCTGTACGCCTATTTTTTCCAGTTGCTCATCTGTGCCGCCGGTGAGCGCAACGCCCGGCTGCTGCAGGTAAGCGGTGATGGCCGCGGGGTCTACCGCCGTGTATTCCACAATGCCGGCCAGTTTACCCATGGCATCGTAGGCGTTGATGGAGGCGGTAACGCCTTTGTTATACCAGGCTGCCGCATCTTCGGCAACAATGCCGCGTACGGCCAGCTCTGCCAGCATGAAACATTGTTCCGCGTAAGTAACCAGCGGCTGGGTGTACTGGCCATCCGCGCCACCGTCTTGAGACAGGTCGAACAAACGGTTCTGGTAGCGGGTCAGCGTATCTACCGTCACTTCTTCCTTTCTGCCGCCGGCAAACACCAGGGAATAGGTTTTGGTGCCGAACAGGCTCAGGTATTGCGGCAGGTCCCGGCTGTCAGGGCTTACCGGCAGGCCTACGTAGCGCTGCGGGTTATACACGGCCGTTTCGGGGAAACCGCCGCCTGACTTAATATAGTTGAAACGTTCTTCCGTCATGCCGTTCTTCTTGTAGAAGAGGGACAGGCGCGGGTCTGCCTGCGCCTGGAGGAAAGCCAGCATGTTGATGCTGGCCGCGCTGGCATTGTTGCCCTGGGAGTTCCAGTTGCCGCCGCGGGCAAACTGGGTGCTGGAAATGAATTTCCACTCATCCGCGTTGCCGGCGTAAAGACCGGCGGCGCTGGCCAGCACTTCTTCCGCTACCTGCCTGGCCTTTTCAGGATCGCGCTTCAGCAGGCGCATCGCAATTTTCAGGCGCAGCACGTTGGCCGTTTTGGCGTAGTTGGCCGGCGCGGTGGCGGCGTTGGTGTAGAACATATCGTAAGTACCGTAGCTGATCTGGCCTTCAGCAGGCTTCAGCAGGGAATCTACGGCATCTTTCAGCTCGTTGTCAAACGTGTTGAACAGCTGCTCCTGGTTGTCGTACACCGGGGTGAAGTTGGCCGTTTCACGGGCCTGCAGCGCCTCCGAGTAAGGAATGGAGCCGTTGGCGTCAGATACGCGGAAGGCCGCGTATACCTTGTGTATTTTGGCAATAGCGCTGATGTTGCGGTATTGCGCCCGTTGTGCGTCAGGCATTTTGTTCACCAGCTTCTCAATTTCCACCAGGTTGCGGCCAATGGTGGTGTAAAAGGCCTGGTAGAAATTATTGGTGTTCTGCCCGCCGAACATACCGGCGGCATTGCCTTCCGGCGATGCTACGGTGAACTGCATCCAGCGCATGAGGAAACCATAGTTGTCGTAATACCAGTCAAAGTCGCGGTCTACTATTGCTTTCTGCGAGCTGGTGATCATGGTTTCGGGCAAAATGGAGGGAGATACTTCCGGGTCTGTATTGTACTCAGCAAAATCTTTCGTACAGGCGCTTGCCATAGCGGCCATAGCCAGTACGCCGATGCCTATTTTATGTTTGATGTTCATGATCTTCCTTTTTAAAAATTAGAAACCCAATTGAATAGTGAGGGCCATGTTGCGCACAAAGGGCGCGCCGCCATACTCGGAGAATGCGAAAGTGCTGTTGTTACGCAGGCCTTCCGGGTTGATATGGTCCGGCAGGTTGTTGAACAGGTAACCGAGGTTGCGGCCGGTGAGCAGCACCCGGGCCTTGTTCAGCTTCCAGCGCTCCACCAGTTTGGCAGGGAAGGTATACCCCAGCGATACTTCGCGCAGGGCCACGTAAGAGGCGTCAAACACGGATGCCTCGCGGATGCCGATGCCCCACTCCCCTATCATGCTGTAATACTGGTAAGGCGTTAAAGGCGTTACGTAGCCTTTATCATAGGCCTCGCGGTAGGTCATGCCGCTTACGTCCTGGCTGAGGCCGGTGGCGGTAGTGCCTTTCATGCCTTCGCCGAACACGCCGTCAGGGATCATGCCGTCGTTACGCTGTACGCCGTCCTTATCCGTCCAGGCAATACCGCCTGATGCGGCATCGCGCCCGGGCAGCGTGCTTTCAATAGTGCCGCGGCCGGTACCGTACTGGTGAGAAGCGGAGAACATGTCTCCACCCATGCGCGCCTGCAGCAATACGTTCAACGACCAGTTCTTGTAGCTGAAGCTGTTGTTCAGGCCCAGGTTGAAGTCTGGCGTAATATTGCCCACTTCCGCGGTGCTGCGTTTGAACTGCACGGGGAAGCTGGCTGATCTTTCAATAACGGGTTTGCCGTTTTTAGCGGGGTCTGCTGACACGTACGGGGTGTAGCCGTAGTTGGTGACCAGCACGCCGTAGGGGCGGCCTACCTGGGCTACCACCCTTACGTCCTGGTCGCTGCCCATTTCGTAGGTATCGATACCGGGGTCAAGCGCAATGATCTTGTTGGTATTGCGGCTGCCGTTGAAGGTAACGTCCCACTGGAAGTGCTTGCCCTGTACGGGGCGGCCGTTGATGGCCAGCTCAATGCCCTTGTTGCGGAAGTGGCCGGCGTTGATGAACTTGTTCTTTACGCCGGATTCTACCGGAACGTCCAGCTTCAGTATCTGGTCTTTAATGTCTGACTGGTACAAGGCCACATCCAGGCCCAGGCGGCTGTTGAAGAACCTGATGTCCGCGCCTACTTCGTAAGAGTGGGCCATGGAAGGTTTCAGGTTATCGTTCGGGTACGTGTCTTTATTATACGGATAATAAAGGTACCCGTTGTTGATACCGCCGTTCCACAGCTCTTCCATTACATAGCCGCTGTTCAGCTGGTAGGGATCGGTATCACCGCCCACTACCGCGTAAGAGGCCCTTAACTTGCCGTACGTGATCCAAGAGGGCAGGGCGTTCTTGTACGTTTCGGTAAACTCCCAGGCCGCGCTCACGGAGGGGTAGAAATAAGAGAAGTTACCGCCGCCGAGGGGGTACGCCAGAGAAGAAGACCAGTCGTTACGGCCGGTTACGTCCAGGAAGAAGGCGTTCTTGTAAGACAGGCTGGCCGCGGCAAACAGGGAGTTGATCTGTTTGCGGGGCAGTATTTTGTTACCGCGTGCGTCTACCGTGCCCACGCTGTTGCTGATGGTGAACTTGCCGGGCACCAGCAGGCCATTGGTAGTGCGCGCGCTGTACTCGTTACCAATGCCGGAGTTCCAGGTCTCGGCGCCCAGGTTTACGTTGAGCGTGAAGTCATCTTTCATTTTCGGAGAGAACATAGCCATACCGGTAAAGGTGTATTGCGTTCTGTTAACGCCGCTAACGGCATAGAGGCCGCGGGCCCCGCTGAAGTTGGGTCCCCAGCCCAGCTCGCGCCGGTCATCCTTGTTCTGTTCGTTGCTGAAGGTACCGCGCAGCAGGAATTTCAGCCAGTCTGTTGCGGTGGCGGTCAGGTTCAGGTTACCCATAAAGAGGTTCTCTTTCCTCTCCCAGGTATCGTGGTTGAGGCTGAACCAGTAGTCCGCGCCGGGGTATTGCCCCAGGTAATCGTCCATGTTGCTTAAGCCGGGGTTGGGGCCCAGGTAGCGGGCTGCCCAGTAAGCGGGGTCGTAGTTGCGGGGAAATACATAGATCCATTTACGGCCAACGTTCTGGTTGGTATAGTCACCCCCCTGGCGGGTGGGATTGAGCGTATTGGAAAATGCGTAGGTGATGCCGCCTTCCGCGGAGAGGAACTTGCTCAGTACCGCGGAAGATTTCAGGGAAAAGGAGTTCCTGTTAAAATCGTTATTGGGCATTACGCTGTTATTGGAAAGGCGGGAGTAAGAGAAGCGGAAGTTCGCTTTATCGTTACCGCCTTCCACGGCCACATTGGTGTTGTAATATTTACCCAGCTGGTAGCCGTCCATGGCATTATCCGGCATGGGGCTGAAGGGCACAATATCTCCATTGGGCAGTTTGGCCATCTGGCCCTCCATGCGGGGGCCAAAGCTGTTGCCGCCGGGCACCACCACGTTGTTGCCCTGCGCATCTTTGCTGAAGGTACCGTTGGTACCGCCGCCATATACGTTTTGCAGGGCAATGGGCGTGCGGTATACCTGCTCGAACTGCACCGTCTGGCTCACTTCCACGCCCAGGCCTTTGCGGGTGAGGCCTTTTTTGGTGGTGATGAGGATGGCGCCGTTGATAGCGCGGGAACCGTACAGCGCGGTAGCGGCGGCGCCTTTCAATACGGATACGGACTCAAACTCGTCCGGGTTGAAGTTCTTGAGCACGTTACCGAAGTTCACCGCGTCGTCCGCCTTGTCGTTCTCAAAGATCACCCCGTCTATAATGAAGATGGGCTGGTCTTTGCCGTTGAGCGATTTGGCGCCGCGGAGCACAATGCGGTTGGCAGACTGCGGGCCGCCGGCCGCGCCGGAAATGTCCACACCGGCTACTTTGCCCTGCAAGGCGGCTACCGGGTTGATGGAGTTGGTTTTGGCAATCTCGGAACCTTTCAGCTCCGTCATGGCGTACCCCAGCTTGCGCGCTTCACGTTTGATGCCGAGCGCGGTCACCACTACCTCGTTCAGGTTCTTGGAATCTTCTTTCAGTACAATGTTAAGCGGGCCGGTGCCGGCAGGCGTTTCCTGGGTTACATAGCCCATAAATGAAAAAACCAGTGTTGCAGCGGGTTGCACACTGATTTTAAAAGAGCCGTCCGCGGCGGTCATGGCGCCGTTAGACGTACCTTTTTCCTTTACCGTAACACCGGGCAGCAGGGTGCCGTTGGCATCCCTGACGGAGCCGGTAACTGCTTTCTTTTCCTGTGCCCGGGAGAGGGGGGCAAAGCAGAAAGACAGCAACGTGGCGAGCAGCAGAATTCTTCGCATAGCTTCCTTAGATTTTAATTTGAGAACTGGTTACTGTAAACAATAGTTATCCCTTTATTGGCTGATAGTTGACGGCCATGCGTCAACCAGCATACAATACAATGCCTGGCCGCCCGCATGGGGCGGCGGTTCCGGTGTGCGGCAGTGCGGCCGGGCAATTACCGCGTACACGGCAGCGCCCGCCTGCTACGGCAGTTCCGGCTACATAGAAACGGCTGATAAAAACGGAGAGATGGTTTCCTGCTACCTAAAGTGTGGCGTATCTCTGTCAGCGTTGTTCACTATACTCCGTTATTCCGGAACAAACAAAAAGTGAATAAATCGTTTTATCGATCTTCCCTTTTAAAAACCTGTACATTGCGCCCGTGGCCGGTTTGCAGGTAATTTTCTGATTGCATAAAACGATTTAGCAATATGCAATAAAAAAAACCTGTGACCGCCAACGCTCTCCATTTTCTGCTTCACGCACAAGTTTGCTGTTCTGAAAAACGAACGTCTGCAACTTAGTTAAAGTTGGTTAACGTGCAAAGCAAAATTTAACTTTTTTTTGATGAAGGGTTTACGCGGCGTTCATCTTCCTGAAAATACTATCATTTTGTGCGAATTTGATATGGGTTATAACGTACATCAGGAGGAAACCCGCTCCCACCCCGCGTTACCGTCACTACACCATCTCCCGGGCAAGGCTGCACGTTTTTAGGGGAGCGATCAACTTCTCTTGTATGGACAGCGGCCGCAATTAATTGATAAATGGCATGGTTATTAGCAAAAAACTCGCTAAGTTTGGTATGTACGAATCAAAGAGAGAACGGGGAAAGGGATGGACCTGCAAACAGGCTTTTCTTTTTTTTAACCGGCATCGCTAAAACGTTTTACTCTCCCCATCAACATTTGTTTACCGTCAGAACGGCCAAAATCAACCCGGCAGGAACGAACATTCCGACAACTGATTTGTTTACCACCAGAACGGACACATTCAACCAAAACAGAACAGACGTTATTTAACACCTAAAACGAACAGTGAACTACCTGGGGGTACCCTCCATGAATGCGTGCCCCTCAGCTGCTACCAGACACTATTTTTCACCAGACACCATGCGGAGTGACGTCACTCCCACAGGCTATTTTTTATCTAAAACAGTTGAACAATGAAAAGAACGCTACTCCTCGCGGTGGTCTTGCTGACCCTGTGCGTACAGGTTTCCCTTGCACAGGAAAAGAAGGCCATCACCGGCTCCGTCAGCAACGCCTCCGGCACCCCGCTGCCGGGCGTCACCATTTCAGAAAAAGGCACCAGCAACGGCACCATTACCGGGGCAGACGGCTCCTTCCGCCTCAGCACCGCGCCCAATGCCACCCTGGTGTTCAACTTTATCGGCTACACCCGCCGCGAAGTACCGGTTTCCGGCCAGTCCGTCTACAACATCACGCTCAGTGAAGATGTTACGGGCCTCAATGAAGTGGTGGTAACGGCGCTGAACATCAATCGCGCAAAAAAATCCCTCGGCTACTCCCAGGGTACCATCAACACCGAAAAGCTGGAAAACATCGGCAGCCCCATCAACGCCTTCGGCGCCCTCTACGGGCAGGTGGCCGGCCTCAAGATCACCTCCACGGCGCTGGGCCCGGCCGGCGGCATGTCTATCAACATCCGCAACGCCGTATCGCTCTACGAAGGCTCCACCAACCGCCCCCTGTTCGTGATAGACGGTATTCCCATGCTTGACTGGCAGACAGACATCAACCGAAGCACGGGCAACGGCCTCAATGACCTCAACATGGACGACATTGCCTCCTTTGAAGTGCTGAAAGGCGCCAAGGCCGCCGTGCTCTACGGTTCACAGGGCGCCAACGGCGTAATACTCATCACCACCAAAAGCGGCAGCAAAAAGAAAGGCTTCGGGGTAGACGTGAACCTCAGCCACTCGCGTGACAACGTATGGATCATGCAGGAGTTCCAGAACGAGTTCGGCTCCGGCTTCCCCGCCGCCTGGGTAGTTCCCGGCACCGTGGATGCGGAAGGCTTTTACCAGCGTTTCGGCAAACAGGCCTACTACCCTACCAATTATAACTTCGGGCCCAGGATGGACGGGCGGCAGATACTCTGGTATGACAGCGTGATGCGGCCCTATGTGGCGCAGCCCAATAATATCAAGAGCTTTTACCGCAACGGCTTCACCAACTCCGCCAACGTTGCCCTGCAGGGCGGCAGCGAAATAGGCGGGTTCCGCATTTCCTACACCCGCCGTGACTATAAAGGCATCTTTGAAGGTTTCAAGCTGCACGACGACAATTTCAACTTCAACGGCAACATCAAGATCACCAACCGCGTCAACTTCAAGCTGGTGAGTACATACGCCACCACCTTCAACCACAACGCCCCGCCCACCAACCAGGACGTGTTCGTGACCTACGGCGTGCCCCGGCAGCTGGACGTAGACCTGCTCCGCACGCAGATCGTAGACAAGGAGAACGACAATTATTTTTGGTGGTACATGAATGACCGCAATACCCGCTACCCCGTGGGCGGCATTGTGCGGGACGGGCTGGCCGGCAACTACCTCTGGAACCAGACGCAGAACGACTACGATAATACCCGCAACCACTTCATCAACTCCGCCACCGTCAGCGTAGACATCGGCCACGGCTTCCGGCTGGAGCTGCTGGGCGGCTTTGACTGGATCACCAACAAGAACGAACAAAAAGAAAAGGTACGCCGCCCCCTCTCCGTGGCCAACGGCGGCCGCTACTACCTGTCTAACAGCACAGACGTGTTCTACAATGGCCAGGCCGTACTCAGCTACGAAAAACAGGTGACCTCCAACTTTGATATCAACGCCTTTGTGGGCGGTGTAATACAGCGCCGCACCAGCGAGTCTACCAACAGGACCACACCGGGAGACGGCTTTATTACCCGGGACTGGTTCTCTTTCCGCAACGCCAAAACAACCCCGGTACTGAGCGATGATACGCGCCGTTACAGCCGCCTGTACGGCCTCTTCGGCTCGGTGCAGTTTGGCTGGAAAGGCTGGCTGTACCTGGACCTGCAGGGGCGTAACGACTGGTCTTCCATCCTTCCGCCGCAAAACAACTCCTACTTCTACCCAGGCGCCAGCGTATCCTGGATATTCAGCGAGGCACTCGAAAAACCGGCCTGGCTTAACTTTGGCAAGTTCAGGGTATCCTGGGCAGACGTGGGCCGCCCCGGCCCGGAATACTTCGCCAATACCGTGTATGACATTGGCAACTATGGCGGCGTTGTTACCTACGCCCCGCGGGCAGACCTGCCGCCCACAGACCTGAAGCCGGAACGTAAACGGGAGCTGGAGCTGGGCATTGAAACTAAAATGTTCCACAACCGCTTCGGGCTGGAAGTGAACTATTACAACGGCAATACGTACGACCAGATCATGGGCCTCAGCGTGGCGCAGGCCAGCGGCGTAAACACCACCCGCATCAATGCAGGCCAGATCGGCCACAGCGGCCTGGAAGTGATGCTGACCGGCACGCCCGTGCAAGGCAAGAACTTCAGCTGGGAAACCGTGCTCAATTTCCATAACGACAAGCCCAAAGTGAAAAAACTGGCCCAGGGCATTACCTCCCAGGGCCTCTGGGGCATGTCTGGCGCCTCCGTAGTGGCCAAGGAAGGCCAGCCCTGGGGCCAGATCATTGTAAGGCCCTACCGCACCAACGACCAGGGCGTGCGCATCACCGAAGGCGGGTACTACTCCACAGACCCCACCAAGGAGGAAATAGTAGGCAAGGTACTGCCAGACATCCTGGGTGGTTTCAACAATACCCTCCGTTACAAAGGCCTGGAGCTGAACTTCAACATAGACTTCCAGTTCGGTTCCACCCTGGTGTCTCAAACCAACATGTACATGGTAGGCAACGGCTCCGCCAAACAGACCGTGACCTACCGCGATGAAGCGCATGGCGGCCTGCCCTACTACATCAACAACGCCGGTGCGTTTGTACAGCTGCCCAGCCATACCGCCCCGGTGCCGGCAGATTCCAAGTACCCGTTCATTATGCACGACGGGGTGATACTCCCCGGCGTGGAAGCAGACGGCAAACCCAACGAGACCATCATCACCGCGGCAGACAAACACTCCTACTATTGGCAAACGTTCATGGACATTCAGCCGGATATCGTTTACAAAAACGATTATATCAAGCTCCGGAACATTGTGCTCACGTACAACTTCCCCAAACGGCTAACGGATAAAATGCATTTTGAAAGGCTGGCCATTTCCGCATTTGCCAATAACCTCTGGTACATCTACAAGACCATGCCCAATGTAGACGCGGAGGCATTGAACGGCACCAACGTATTCTTTGAGAACAACGCCTTCCCCTCCACCCGGAGCTATGGGGTAGGTATCAGGGCTTCATTCTAAAACGGCATATCATGAAAAGGAAAATATTCAACATCATACTGGGGGCCACGCTGCTGCTGGCGGCGGCCTGCCAGAAAAAACTGGAAGACGATTACCTGGACCCGAACGGTTTCACATCACCCACCATAGAAGGCTTTTATGCCAATGCCCAGCAACAGCTCGGCATTTTCAGGTACTCTTACGGGGAAATGTTCCACAACTTCAACACCTTTGGCCCCATGCTGGGCTCCGGCGGGTATGCCAATGACGGCTCTCCCTCCAACTTCTCGTGGGTACACAACCCGTACAGCGACTCATACAGCAAACTGCGCTCCCTGCGGGCCATGCAGGACATGTTCAACAAACTGTCTGAAGAAGATAAAAAGAACTATGAAATATTTATGTGGACGGCTTCCGTGATCCGGGACTATGTTTTTTATCATCTTACAGATGCCTGCAACGACGTGCCTTTCACCGATGCCATGCAGGCGCAGGACCTGAATTTCTTCCCGTCGTTCGACAAGCAGCAGGATATCTACCACGCCATTCTGGCTAACCTGAAAGACGTGTCTGACAAGCTGAAAGGCTACAGCCTCAACACCAGCTTCATCCAGCAGCAGTTCCCGCGGAACGATATCTGGTTTGCCGGCAACATCAACACCTGGCGGGTGTTCATCAACAGCCTGCGCATGCGCCTGGCCATGCGTTTGACCAATGTAGAGCCCGCCCTCACCAAAAGCACCATACAGGAAGTGCTGGCGGACGGGGTGTACGCGAAAGACCGTGCCACTACCATTACGCTGGTAGACCGGCAGCCGGAAAAAGCCATGGAGCTGCTTATTTTCCGCTCTATTTCCGAGAGGCTGCCGCAAACGCTGTGGGCGCCGCAAAATATGATGCGGGTAATGCGGAAAGCCGGTTTCCCGGAAGACCCGCGCATCCCGGTGCTGTTCCAGCCTGACAAAGACGGCAACTATACGCCCATGCCTTCAGAAGGAGCGGACGTAACGGCCATTTCGCCGCAGATCACTTCTTCCAACATGGCCCAAACGTTCCCGTCCTTTTACAACCGCTTCACCTTTGAACGGAACTTCGGCATGCCGTACCAGGTCATTACTTCATCTGAAGTTCACCTGCTGAAGGTAGAGGCCGCCCTCCGCTGGCCGGACCTGGGCATCAACGCGGCGGACGAGTACAGGGCCGCCATGCAGGAATCTATAGACATCTATTACGAGATCAACGGCATTGCCAAAGACAGCAGCTACACCGGCTTCATCAGCGCCGCCAAGGCCACCAAGCCGCCGCAGGCCACCATTACCGCATTTCTTGACGCTATGGTGAACGAGTTCAACGCAGCGGCGGCCGCTGAAAAAATGGGGCTGATGTATGACCAGAAGTACGTGCATTTTAACATGCTCAAACCATACGAACTGTGGGCGGATACCCGCCGGCTCATGAAAGACTACGGCGCCAGGGTGCGCAAGGGCCCCAGCAATGTGAGAATGATGGAAAGAACGGTATACCCCACCAGTGAAGAGCTGAACAACGGGGAAAAATTCCAGGCGGTAAAACAACAGAATAACTATACCACGCCGGTGTGGTGGACAGGGCGTTGACCCAACCCGCGCCGCTAAAAAAAGGGGATGTGCCGGTCATTACGGCACATCCCTTTTATCTGTAATACTGGCAAGGTATATGCGATATCTGGCGAGGCTTGCTGCTGCCCGGCGCCAGCCTGTATTTCTTTTATTGAACGGTGGCTTTTTTCCTTTTTTTACAGCTTTCCCGTTTCACCAGCGTAGCCGGCAGCACCACCTGGTTGATCTGCTGGTTGTTGTGGTTCAGCTCGTTCATCAGCACCTGTATCAGGTTGCGGGCAATATCGTGTATGGGCTGCGCCACGCAGGTAATGCCCGGCGTGTGCAGGCGGAAGAGGTCATGATCATCAAAACTGATTATGGCAATATCATCCCCTATTTTAATGCCCAGGTCTTTAAAACATTCAATGCCGTATACGCCCAGGTAGTTGGTGGAGAAGAAAATAGCGTCCAGGTCGGGGTTGTTTTCTATGAAGGCCTTGATCTGGCTAACGGCCTCATCTTTTGCGGCGGCAAAAGGTATCTTCTTGAGGAACTTGCGGGGAAAGGATGCGCGGTGCGCTTTCATGGCGGCCGTGAAGCCGTTGAGGCGCTCCTTCATCTGTATCTGTTCCGAAGTGGTGGTGATGAGCGCAATTTTTGTATAGCCCAGCTTCAGCAGGTATTCCCCTGCATCGTAAGCGCCCTGGAAGTTGTTGACCATTACGTAATTGGTAGGTATCTGCGGGAGATAACGGTCCATCAGCACCATGGGCTTGCGCGCATGTTTCAGCATTTCTATCTCCTTGTCCAGGTTGGGCGTGGGGGTAATGATATACCCGTCTACCTGCCGGTATTCCAGCACCTCAAGCAGGCCGCGGGCTTTCACCAGGTTGTCTTCCGTGCTGCCGTACAGCACCTTGTAGCCGAACTTGTCTGCCTCTTCTTCCACTATTTTGGCCACGTTGGCGAAAAAGTTGTTGGCAATGTCTTCCACGATCAACCCGATGGTTTTGGTCTTGCCGGTGCGCAGCCCTCTGGCCAGCTGGTTAGGCTTGTATTTCAGCTTGGCCGCCAGCTTCAGTATCTTCTTGCTGACCTGCTCGCTGATCCGTTTTTCACGGCCTTTGCCGTTGAGTACAAAAGAAACTGTAGTTGGTGATACGCCCGCCTGTTTTGCGATGTCTTTGATTGATATGCCCTTCATATGCTGCTGATACGTAAGTACGTGCTTAATCGATTTAGCATCGACAAGGTACGGAAAATTAAATGAAACAAAAAAGAATTTCCTGCTCTCAGGGCCTGTTCTACGGGACTTCCGGTCAAAACCGCCACCGAACGGCCCCCTTTGGGCAGATGCGGGAAAAGAATTTCGGAACTAGACAATTATTCCGGGAATTTCGGGAAAACTAGTATTTTTTTAACTTAAATTTAATAATTTGGCAAAATAGAATTTAAAATGGCAGATGTTTTATTGCCAGCTTTTCATAGGACTAAACAAACCAAGGAAGCAAGTATGAAACCCATTCTCATAAAAGTGGGAGCCTTTGCCGACAACCAGATCACCATCATTGAACGTTGCGATCCGTACTTCAACACACCTTTTCATTTTCACCCTGAATGTGAGCTGGTGTACGTTACTGAAAGCCAGGGCAAGCGTATAGTGGGTGACAGCATTGAGAGCTTTGATGTAGGCGATATGGTATTTCTGGGGCCTAACATACCGCATGTATGGTACAATGATGAAGCGTATCACCGGAACGACGAATCATTAAAGGCCCGTTCCGTTGTGATCTATTTCCCGAAAGACATTTTCGGGGACAAGTTCTACGGCCTGCCGGAAACCAAGGCGCTGACAGACCTGTTCCACCGGGCGCAGCGCGGCATGAAGATCATTGGCGCCACCCAGGAAGCGCTGAAAGACGAGATACTTGCCCTGCCCAAAAAGGAAGGCCTGGAAAGGATCATATCCCTGCTCCAGATCCTGAAAACGCTGTCTGAGACCAAAGACTGCTACTACCTGGCCAGCACAGGCTATTCCCATGCCTACAATGTGAAGGACAACCACAAGATAGATGAGGTGTTCAAGTACGTGATGAACAACTTCTCCAAGGAAATTTCCCTGCAGGACGTAGCCAGCATCACCAACCTTTCCCCGCAGTCTTTCTGCCGGTTTTTCAAGAACCGTACTAAAAAGTCTTTTGTACAGTTCCTCAACGAAGTGCGCATTGGCCATGCCTGCAAGCGCCTTACGGAAGAAGACTGGTCTATTGCGGAAATAGCCTACTCCTGCGGTTTCAAGAACCTTTCCAACTTCAACCGCTTCTTTAAGGAGATAGTGGGAAAAACACCCAAGGAATACAAGAACGAGCTGCGGCTGAAAGAGGCCTGAGGCTGCACATACTTTTTTTTCAGAACGGCCGCCGGTAATGGCGGCCGTTCTTTTTGTGGCTGCCGGCGTAAAAAAAGCCGGCCCAAAAGGGCCGGCCGTTCATGGTTATTGATGAGCTATGTCTATGTTGGGTTTATGGCTTGTCCCACCAGAGGCGTGTGCCTCCGTTGTCCGGGCCACCTAGTAAAGTCACGGCTTTCTCTACCCCTTTCGGGTTGGTTGCATATTCCGTCTGTGAAAAATTGACGCGGCGGATGAAGGTAGCGGTGGGTATCTTGCCGCCGCTGTTGTTTACCACCACCGGGAACAGCTTTGGGTAACCTGTTCTCCTGAACTCGCTCCAGGCCTCCTGCCCGTCCGGGAACATGGCAATCCATTTCTGTGTAATGATCCGTTCCAGTTTTCTCTCGAAAGCATCTCCCTCTTCCCAGCGGATGGTAATGGTGCTGAGGTAGGGGTTACCTGCCGGCACGTTGTTCCCGGCATTTTTTGTATCTGTGTAAGGCGCGGCCTTGCTGGTGCTGTTGGCCAGGTAGGCCGCGGCATCCCCGGCGCCATGCTGCGCAAAAGAGGTTTGCACGCCTTTCTCATAGTTGTTTTTGGCATTACCAGCCCCCGCCCAGCCGCGCAGGGCCGCTTCAGCTTTCAGGAACCATACTTCCGCCGCCGTCATCAGCTGCATCCTGCCGGGCATGTCCGCCAGCCTGGAATAGTCCGCATAGATCTTATCAGGCAAGGCTATACCGGTGCGCACACCTTTGTACACGCCGCCCGGCACCGCGGTGGCCGGCACAAAATATTTACCGATGCGCGGGTCGTTGTAACCGGTGAGCAGTGATTCCATGGGCGCGCCCATGCGGATGTCGTTATAACTGTTGGTGTACGTGTTGTACGGGTTGGGCGTGGGGGAAATATCTACCGCAGCATCGTCTGCCGGCAGTTCCAACAACCCTGCCGGATGGGCCAGGGCGGCCTCCCCTTCCGTTTTGGCCTTGGCGGGGTCTGCCTTGGCAATGCGGATAGCCAGGCGCAAACGCAGGCTATTGGCAAAACGGAGCCAGGCTTTGTACGTGCCGTCGTATACCAGGTCAAAACGCTCAAAGGGCTTCAGCGGGGAACTGGCCAGCGGCGTAAGGGTGCCGATGGCGGTGTTCAGGTCTTCAAAAAAGGCGTAATAGGCGTCCTTTTGCGCGTCATAGTCCACACTTTTGTCCGGGTTCGGTTTGCCATATTTGGTATACACAATAGGGCCGTACACATCACTTACCCGGTGCATCACCAGCACTTTGAGTATCAGCATCCAGGCTTTGAAATCCTTAAATTCCTCCCCTGCCAGCCGGTTAATGGTACTGGCCACCGGCATTACGGCCACGTTGGGCGCGGGCGCGTAAGAGCCGTAAGCGCAGCCCCACATCACTTCGTTCCAGCCGTCTATCAGGTTATAGGTGGAGTTGTTGTTGCCGCCGTTGCCGAAAGGGCCGGGTACACCCATGTAGCCGCTCCAGATATCGCCCTGCAGGTTTTGCTGCACCTGCATCACCCAGCCAGGAGACACCGCGTAGATATTGGTCTGTATCTGCCGGAAAGGCTCCCCTATCAGGCGGAAGTCTGCCTTCAGGTCTTCCTCGCTCAGCCCGTAAGGGTCTGTATTGATACGTTCAAAATCCTTTGTGCAGGCGGCCAGCATCAATGCGCCAACACCGGCTGCCGCCAGGTTCCTTATATGTTTAAGTTTAATCGTTCTCATCTGCGTAATTTTTTTGATCATGTTTTAGAAGCCTACTTTCAAACTGGCCCCTACGCTGCGGGTAGCGGGCTGGCCGAACACGTCTATGCCCTGCAAACGGTTATCTCCACCGGCGCTCACCTCAGGGTCAAACGGCGCATCGTTCTTGAAGAAAAGCAGGTTACGCCCTATCAGGCCCACCTGCAGGTGGCGCACCACTTTTGACCTGACGGGTATTTTGTAGCTGATGGCCAGTTCGCGCAGGCGGATATTGGTAGCGCTGTACATGTACAGGCCACCCACACCGGCGCGGCCGCTCACGGCCTGGTAGTATTGCCTGGCATCCAGCGTGCCGGCCGGCTTGCCGTCTTCATACACCGCCCGTACGTTCACACCGCCCGCATCACGCGCTTCAGCGGTGGCCTCGCTTACACCGTACTGGTCCAGCACGGCCTGCGTCATGCTCATTACCTTGCCGCCAAAGCGGCCGTCTATCAAAAAGCTCAATGAGAAGTTCCTGAAATCAATCGTGTTATTCCAGCCGAGGTTGAACCTGGGATTGGGATTGCCGATGTTGTAAAAGCCGCTGGTACTGTCAAGCGGTTTGCCGTCCGCGTCTACGATCAGCGCCCCGTCGTGCGTGTAACGCAGATGGCGGTTGGTATAAATATCGCCCCACTGGCCGCCTTCCTGTATGAAAGAGCCGTACATATTGGAGCCGAACTCCGTCAGGGTGAAACGGTTGGAAGCGTCCGCGCCGTCTATGTTCTCGTCAGATAGTTTTACCACCCGGTTCTGGTTGGCGGCAAAGTTGATGTTGGACGTCCAGGTAACGGCTTTGGTTTTTACAGGCACCACGGTGAGCATGCCTTCTATCCCCTTGTTCTGGATGTTGCCGAGGTTCACGAAGTTGGTCTTGATATTATCGTCCGCCCCGCCGGATACCGGTATTTCAAAGTACTGGCGGTAGTTGTTGTTCTTGTAGAACGTAAGGTCGAGAGACAGGCGGTCGTTAAAGAAACGAACATCCAGCCCTGCTTCCAGCGAGCGGTTGTCTTCCGGCTTCAGGTAGGTACCCGGGAAGGGGCCGCGGGTGTTGACCAGCAATTGCGGCGCGCCGCCTACAATGCGCACGGTAAAGTCAGGCTGGTTGGAGCTGTAAGGGGCAATATCGTTCCCTACCCTGGCGTAGGAGAAACGCACTTTGGCAAAGCTGATCACTTCGGGCAGTTTCGCCATTTCGCTGATCACACCGGTAATGCCCGCAGAATAGTAGAAGAAACCTTTGCCGGCCACGGGGGTAAATGCCATGGTGCTTGACCAGTCGTTCCGCCCCGTGAGGTCGAGGAACAGGAAATCTTTAAAACCCAGCTGCGCATTGCCGAACAACGCCTGCAGCTGCCGCCTGTCTACGCCCTGCAATTGTGTAAGCGAGCGGGGATCAATATTGGTAAGCTGGAACTTATTCGGGTAAATGAGGCCGGGCTCGGAGTTGAAGTTCACGTCTGTCAGGTTCCTGTCTCTTGTTCTGAGATCGGTGATGCTGGTACCCAGGTTGGCCGTGAGGCTCAATTGCTCGCTGAGCTTTTTATTGGCGGTGAATATCAGGTCTCCATACAGTTGCGTATTGAACTCGCGCTCCAGGGTGTAGCGGCCGTTGGAGGGCGCCAGGGAAGACTGGGTGCTGGCGTGGGCCTTCAGTTCATATTCGTCATAACTCTTGTCAAAGCTGCCGCGTGCCTGTACACTCAGCCAGTCCAGCAACTGGTAACGGAGGGAAAGGGAGGCCATGGCCCTGTCTCTCCTTTCATCGCGCTCATTGCGGTGGAGTATCCAGTAAGGGTTCTGCTGCTCGGGGTCACCCTGCCAGTTCTTATCGTGATTGATGTTCCACCAGTTTTGCAGGTCTGTATTGCGGCTGGTGGAAAAATAGGTGTAATTGTGCTTGTAAGTATTAAAATCGATGCCGCGGGGCAACAGGTAGAGGCCGGTGAGCGGGTTGAAATAAAAACCGCTGCCGGGCCTGTTATGCGCTTTCTGGGTAACGAAGGTGATGTTGGCGTCTGCCGTCAGTTTGTCGTTCAGCAGCTTCAGCGTTTCGCGGAAGTTGAACGTGTGGCGGTTGAATTTGGCGGTGGGTATAATGCCTTTGCTGCTGGTATTGGAATAGGAAAAGTAAGACTGCGCTATTTCATTGCCGCCGCTGAGCGCCAGGCTGTTGGTATAGGTAGCCCCGGTGTTAAAGAAATCTTTGGTGTGGTCTTTCACGCTTGTTTTTGGGCCCCAGCTCTGGTTGCTGCCCGGTTCTGACGTGGAAGGGGATTGTGCGTAGCGGTATTGCATGTCTGGCTTTTTGAGCACAGACTCCCAGGTGGCATCCGAAGAAAAATCGATGCGCGTTCTGCCGGCGCGCCCTTTTTTAGTGGTGATAACGATCACGCCGTTAGCCGCCTGGCTGCCGTAAAGGGCGGCGGCGGAAGCGCCTTTCAGAATGTTGATGGTCTCAATATCATCAGGGTTGATATTGGAGATGCCATCACCGCCGTCCCGGCCGGCGCCAGACTGTATGTCTGAAGACTGCCCGTACACGTTGGCCGGCTGCGACGGGGAAAAGTTGGCCATAGGCACCCCGTCTATTACGTACAGCGGCTGGTTTTCCCGGGTGGATTTGTTGCCCCGCATGATCACGCGGGCCGTGCCGCCCAGGCCGGAGGCGCTTCTGCTGATGGTAACGCCCGCGGCCTTGCCCGCCAGGCTGTTGATCACGTTGGCGTCCTTAACGCGGCTGAGGTCACTGTTGGTCAGCTGCTGCGTGGAATAGGTCAGCTCTTTGGATTTTTTTTCGATGCCCAGTGCCGTTACTACAAACTCGCTCAGGGAGCGGGCGCTTTCTTCCAGCACCACGTCATATACATCACCTGGGCCTACCGCTATTTCCCGGGTGGTAAACCCCAAAAAACGGAATACCAGTACGTCTCCGGGGTTGACACTGAGCACATAAGCGCCGTTGGCGGCTGTTTGGGTGCCGCGGTTGGTGTTTTTGACCATCACGGTTACGCCAGGGAGGGCGGCGCCCCTGCTGTCCCGCACGGTGCCGCTTACCTCCTTGTCTGCCAGCGGGGCCGCGTTTACCAGGTTTACGGCAGTTAAGGAGCCGCCGGTATGGGTTTCCGGGTTCACTATGATCTTATTGTTTTTTCTTGTAAATTTCAGTCCGGTTTGTTCTGACAGTTGCTGAAGCACCTCGTCTACAGGCAGCTTCACACAGTTCAGGGTTACCTTCTTCCGGAGGTTCAGATCGGATTTGTCGTAATGGAAACTAAAGCCCGTTTTCGTGGAAATTTCAGTAAACACATCCTCCATGTTCTTGTTCTTGACCTGGATGGTGATACTGACGTTTTTAGTGTCCTGCGACCCGGCATTGGCACTGGCGGTGTAAGGAGCCGCCAGCGCAATGCCAGATGCAAGTAATACCAGGGAAATCAGGCGTAGGCATTTTTTCATACATCTAGTTTTTGCTTTTTAGGAAAATTGTATCGTTCTCAATGCTGTAGTGGATGTTTTTGGTCAAACAAATGGTTTCGATAATATCCTGGAGATTTTCGTCTTTGAAGAAGCCGGTATACCGCCACTCGTTCTTGCCGCTTTCGTTGATCACCGTTACGTTGTATCGGTTTTCTATTTCCGCCACCACCTCTTTGTACGATGCGTCTTTGAACACCATGAAGCCTTGCTTCCAGCCAACCACATCATCTTCCCGGTCAAACGTGGTTTTAGCCATCAGCGCAGACTCGCGGTCTATGCTCACCCGTTCGCTGGGCAGCAGTATCACCGGTTTGGGTTTCTGGGCATGGTCTACTTTCACCTTGCCGGTAATGAGAGCCACGGTAATTTTCTCTTCGCGGGAGTAGGCGCGGATGTTGAAGGAAGTACCCAGCGCGGTGGTGGCCACATCTCCGGAATGCACAATGAACGGCCGGGCCGGGTCAGTGCCAACCTTGAAAAAGGCCTCCCCCTCATCCAGGTAAACATTGCGCTGCGAAGGCCCGAACTTTTCCGGGTACCGCAAACGGGATGAGGCGTTGAGGCTGATGGTGGTCCCATCGGCCAGTACGATCTTTTCTGTAGTGCCTTTGGTGGTGGAAATCTCTACGTAGCCATTCCTGATCACCTTGTTGGTTTTTACCACAGCAGACCGTACGGCCAGATGGCCGGGGGTGCCGGAAGGAGCGGCAGGCCCCTGCTTGTTTACCAGGGAAAACATAATAATGCCGGCCAGCATGGCGGCTGCGCCGGTATACAGCCATCTGCGCCAGGGCCTGCGCCTGGCAGGCATTTCCACCACCGGTGTCGTTATCTGTTCATGAATGCGCGAGCGCACTTCTTCCAGCTGCGCCTTCAGAAAATCATCTTCGATCACAGCGGAACGGTGCCGGTTCACACTGTCAAACCATTGCTCAATGATCCGTATTTCTTCTTCCGTACACTTGCCCTGGGTGTACCGTTCCAATACTTTTTTGATCTGTTCAATATCCACTGTGGTAAGTTTTTGTTGTTGACATAAAGGAGTCGTTTCAACAACAGAAAAGTACCATTGGGCTTAAAAAATTTCGAAAGGCGTTGATAATTAATAGCAAAGAACGCTGCTGCTAAATAACAGAGAGTAAAACGGCCAGCGCCAGCAGGTCTGTTTGGGTGTAATGGCTGCGGAGTATTTTCAGGGCTTTTGATATCTGGTTTTTTACCGTTTGCTGGGAAAGGTCCAGCCGGGTGGCAATCTGTTCAATGCTAAGGTTCTCGAAGCGGCTCAGCATAAAGATCTCTTTCATTTTGGCAGGCAGGCGGTTAATGGCCTCGAATACTTCCGTGGCCTTGGCCTTGTAGTCATACGTTTCTGATACGCTGTGCGGCTGCGCGTCAAAATGTTCTATCAACTGTTGCAGGTATTTGCGGTAAGTAGCGTCTTTGCGGTACAGGTCTATGATCTTGTAACGCACGCTCTGGTAAAGATAAGAACGGAGCGATTGCTGGACGTCAAGCTGGCAGCGCTTTTCCCAAAGCGTAGTAAAGAGGTCCTGCAACAGGTCCTTGCTGGTTTCCCCACGGTCTGTTTTGCTGAGAATGTAAAGGTACAAAGGGCGGCTGTACCGGTCGTAAATAGTATTGAACGCCGTAGTGTTGCTATCTTTCAGAAGGGATAGCAGTTGCTCGTCAGAAAAACTGTTGAACATACAAAGATGCGGTTGATAAAATGGCGGTGACTGCGCTGTAATTCCTGTATTCTTCTAACGTGTTATTTGCCGGTTAAACGGGGATGAAAATAACGATTCCATCTAAAATTAAAACTTTTTTACGCAGCAAATCCCCAATATTAATTAGCGTAACACGTACACTAAGCTATTTTTTTATTCCTGGAAGATGATTATATTTGATATCAAATTGATATCAGATGGAAAAGATCAATAAACCCATGAGCGGCTACCTGGCCTTTGTGCTCTGCATTCTCATCGGCCTCTTCGGCATACTCGCTTTTTATAATGCCGTACAGGGGAACGGTGGCTGGTCAATAATAGCCGCCCTCCTCTTCATCACCTTTGTATTCACCGCCAAAGGCATCAAGATCGTGAACCCCAACCATTCCCTGGTGCTGACCTTTTTCGGGAAATACGTAGGCAGCATCAAGCAGAACGGCCTTTTATGGGTGAACCCGCTGTTCGGCACACAGAAAATTTCACTGCGGGCCAACAACCTGAACGGGCAAACCCTGAAGGTGAACGACAAAATGGGCAACCCTATAGAAATAGCCGCCGTTATTGTATGGCAGGTAAGCGATACCTACAAGGCTGCCTTTGAGGTAGAAGGCTACCAGCAATATGTGCAGGTGCAAAGTGAAGCGGCGGTACGCCACCTGGCCACCAGTTGCCCTTATGAGCGCCTGGAAGACGAGAACGCCGAAATTACGCTGCGCGATGGCGGTGACAAGGTGAACGAGCTGCTGGAGCTGGAGCTGAACGAGCGCCTGGCCGCCGCGGGCATCACTGTAAAGGAAGCGCGCATCAGCCACCTGGCCTACGCCCCTGAAATAGCCGGCGCCATGCTGCAACGCCAGCAGGCCACCGCCATTGTAGCGGCCCGCTCCAAAATTGTGGAAGGCGCCGTGGGCATGGTGGAAATGGCGCTCGAGCACCTGTCCCGCAAACAGATCGTAACGCTGGACGAAGAGCGGAAAGCCGCCATGGTGAGCAACCTGATGGTGGTATTGTGTGGTGAGAAAGCGGCTACGCCTGTATTGAACACCGGGTCTTTATATCAATAACAGCATGAGCGGCAAGGAGAAAAAAAGTTTTGTACTGAGAATAGACCAGGCCACCTACGAAGCGCTGGAGCGCTGGGCGGCAGACGAGTTCCGCAGCGTGAACGGGCAAATGGAATGGGTCATTGCCAAAGCGCTGAGAGACGCGGGAAGGGATAAAAAAGGGAAGGACAAAAAACCTTGAAGCCCATTCTCAAACCACCGGCATAAAAAACCGGCGCAGTACGCCCTGCGCCGGTTTTAATTTTTTTATCATGATGCGTAGCATTATTACCGCTGCTGCGCCTGCTGCATGGGGTTGCCGCCGGTAGACGTGCCCCGCGCCCGCATTTCCCGCTGGAACAGTTCAAACTTGGACGGCGTGGCTTCCCTTGGCCAGGCGTTATTGCCCTCGTCTATATCGGCTGTTTCGCGGTACGGGTCCAGCCGGATGGCGGTTACCTGTTTGTCTTTCGCAAAAACCTTCGTCACGTTATATTCATCATGCCGCCAGATGTAGGCGGAGATGCGGTCTATTTCTTTTGTACCGTCTGCAAACGTCCACTCAATGATGAGCGGCATTACGTTACCGCCCACGTTCCTGAAATGCAGTTCGTAAAAGTTCTTTTTGCTTTCATACAGCCGCTTTTCTTCCGGGCTGAGAGACGCCTGCATTTTCCCGAAAGCCTCCTGCTGGTCTGGTGTTACGGCATAGCGGTCCCACTTGTTATAAAAATCCTGCAGGCTGGTATCCTGCTCTACGGCAAACTTTACGCCCTTTTCGCGGTTGCGGGCCTGCGCAATATGTTTGGCGTCTTTTTCTTCAGCGGCTTTTGAAAGTTTGTTTTCCACGGCGGGGTCCCGGGTGTCCATGCGGTACCACTTCACACTGTCCAGCGAAATATCTACCGGCTCCGTGCCAAAGAACCAGCCGCGCCAGAACCAGTCCAGGTCTACGGCAGAGGCGTCTTCCATGGTGCGGAAAAGGTCTGTGGGCGTGGGGTGCCTGAAGGCCCAGCGGCGGGCGTATTCCTTGAACGCGTAATCAAACAGCTCGCGGCCCATTACCGTTTCCCGCAGTATGTTCAGCGCGGTAGCCGGCTTGGCGTACGCATTGGGGCCAAATTGCGTGATATTCTCTGAATTGCTCATGATGGGCTCCAGCTGGTCTTTCGGCAGGCTCATGTACTCTGTGATCTTATGCGCGGGGCCGCGGCGGGAGGGATAGTTGTTGTCCCACTCCTGCTCCGCCAGAAACTGGCAGAAGGTATTCAGGCCTTCGTCCATCCAGGTCCACTGGCGCTCGTCAGAGTTCACGATCATGGGGAAGAAGTTGTGGCCCACCTCATGAATGATCACGCTGATAGCGCCGTATTTTGTAGCCTCGGAATAGGTGCCGTCTTTCTCCGCGCGGCCGTAGTTGAAGCAGATCATGGGATATTCCATACCGTTGGCCGCCTCTACGGAAATGGCCACCGGGTAGGGATAGGGAATAGTGTGTTTGGAATATACCCGCAGCGTGTGGGCCACCGCTTTGGTGGAATAACGGCGGTAGAGGGGATAAGCCTCCTGGCCGTAGTAGCTCATGGCCATTACCTTTTTACCTTCAATGTTGGTGGCCATGGCGTCCCAAACAAGGCGGCGGCTGGAGGTCCAGGCAAAGTCACGCACGTTCTCCGCTTCATACACCCATGTTTTTTTGCCGCCGGCCTTGCTTTTCATGGCCTGCTGCGCTTCCGCCAGGGGCACAACCTCCAGCGGCTCGCTGGCATTTTGCGCCTGCTGCCAGCGCTGGAACTGCGCGGGCGTTAATACTTCCTTATAGTTGCGGCATTCCCCGGTAGCGCCTACAATATGATCTGCCGGCACCGTCATGCGTACTTTGAAATTGCCGAAGGTGAGGGCAAACTCCCCTCGGCCGGTGAACTGTTTGTTCTGCCAGCCCTGGAAGTCTGAATACACGGCCATGCGCGGGTACCACTGGGTGATGGTATAGAGGTAGTTGCCGTCTTCCGGGAAATACTCAAAACCGCCGCGGCCGCCATAGGTCATGCGGTCTGCAATATTATACCACCAGTCTACATTGAAACGTATCTTTTCTCCCGGCATCAGTGTTTTGGGCAGATCAATGCGCATCATGGTCTGGTTGATGGTGTAAGGCAGCGCCTTGCCCGCGGCGTCTGTCACCTTGGTGATGTTCACGCCTTTGCCAGGCTCCAGGCCCAATATGCCATTGACCTGGCGGCTGCTCATCCTGTCAGACATCCGGCTACCGTCAAAACTGTTGTTATCGCTTTTCGGGTTGTGCTCATTCTCGTCCAGCTGCAGCCAGAGGTAGGTCAGCGGGTCAGGGGAATTATTATAATAAGTGATGGTCTCGGAGCCGGTGAGGCGCTGCTTTTCATCGTCCAGCTCGGCACTGATATCATAATCCGCCCGCTGCTGCCAGTATTTGGGCCCCGGCACCCCGGAGGCGGAGCGGTACATGTTGGGGTCTGCCAGCAGGTACCCCAACTGTTCAAAACGGTTGCCATGGTTGGAACCCGGGTTCTGCGCCTGCAGCAGCAAAGGGGCTGCCGTCAGCAGGCAGAGCAGGATCTTTTGTTTCATACTCAATCCATTAAGATTTTCATTCTTTCAATACTCATCATGAGGGCAATGCCGAAGATGGCGGCAGAGACAAACATCGTCCAGTCTCGCCGCTTCACCGTAGTGAAGTTCACCAGCAACTGGGCCAGCAGCAGCACAATGATCACAATGATGATCTGCCCGAACTCCAGCCCCAGGTTAAAGGCCAGCAAGGGCTGTACGATATTGGTCTGCGAGCCCAGCATGCTCTTCAGGTAGTTGGAAAAGCCCATGCCGTGAATCAGGCCGAAAAAGAGGGCGAAAAAATAGTTCAGCTGCATGCTGCCCGCAGACTGCGGTTTCCGCAATATGTTGCTGAACGCGGTGATCACAATGGTAACCGGTATCAGGAACTCGATGAGCGCCGAAGGCACCCGTATCACGTTGAGCACGCTCAGCGCCAGGGTGATGGAATGCCCCACGGTGAAAGCAGTAACCAGTATGAGCACTTTTTTCCAGTCGTTCACCAGGTAGATGGCGCAAAGGGCCATCACAAAAAGTATATGATCGTACCCGTTCAGGTCAAGAATATGTTGCCAGCCTTCCTGGAAATACAAGCTGAACTCCTGCATGGTCTAGATTTTTGTAACTTCGTAATGATAATCAAGGAAAGTTAATAATAAAAATTTTTAGGGTAAATGGGTTTATTATTATGCAAATGGTTTTTGCCGCTATGGATAAGCGCAGTACACCCCTTTTACCTGAGCGTAACGGAAATACGGCACAACGCCCCGCGCAAGACCCTGGAAATCAGTTGCCGCATCTTTTCTGACGACCTGGAGAACGCACTAAAAAAACACTACAGCACAAGTTTTGATATTGTACGGCCCCAAAACAGGCCCGCCGTAGATACCATGATTGCCCAATACATTGGCCGGCATTTGCAGATCAAGGCAGACGGCAAGCCCCTTTCCCTGCGTTACCTCGGGTACCGCATTGAGGAAGACGCCACCTGGTGCTTCCTGGAAATTGCCGGCGTGCCTGACGTTAAAAAGCTGGACCTGCGGAATGATATGCTGTATAAAGAGCATGCCACGCAGAGCCATATGATACATGCCATTGTGAACAACAAGCGGCAAAGCACCAAAATAGACAACCCGAATGCGACGGCGGGGTTCAGCTTCTGATTCCCTATAAATGCCAGCAGCTGGTAGCGTATTCAGCGCTGCTTCCCGTACCCACAGGCATCATCGGTTAGCGGGAGGCCGTTTTTAACTTCCCCTGTTATCCACAAACTTCACCGGCTTGCGGCTCCCTTCTGGGAATTGCATTTTCAGTATTTCCTGCATGCTGCAGTATTTCACCTGGGGGATCACGCGGAGTTTGGCCTGCAGGTAAGATTTTATTTTGCGGTCTGTTTCTTCTGATTCTTCCGCCGGGCTAAGGTGCAGTAATATTTCGTCCGTGCCTATTTCGTTGGAAAATACTTCCACAATAAACTCTTTCACTTCTTCCATTTCACTCAGCAGGTCGTACAGCGCGGGCGGGTACAGCGTGGTGCCCTTGTATTTGATCATCTGCCGGCGCCGCCCAATTACGGGAGAAAGGCGGATGGTCTGCCGGCCGCAGCTGCAGGGCGCTTCAATATACTGGCAGATATCTCCTGTTCTGTAACGCAGCAGGGGCATGGCTTCCACGCCCAGGGTGGTGATGGTCACCTCCCCTGCCGCTCCCGGGGGCACGGGGTGGCCCTGCTCGTTCAGCAGCTCTACAATGAGCAGCTCCGGGTGGTGATGGCCGCCCTTGCCCGCCTTGCACTCCGTGAACGCGGTCTGCATTTCCGTGGAGGCATAGGTGGAAAAAAGCTGGATGTTCCACTTGTCTGTAATTTTTTTGCCCAGCACATTGTAGGAAAAATCTATGTTCCTGATGTTCTCGCCAATGCATACGGCTTTTTTGACAGACGATGCATTGATGTCTATGCCATGCTCTTCCGCAAAGGCAATGAGCTTGAGAATGAAGGAGGGCACGGCCACAATGGTGGTAGGCTGAATGCGCCGGATGTTTTCCCATTGCAGCGAGGGCACGCCCGGCCCCACGCGCAGCACGCCCGCGCCCAGCCTGCGGATGCCGGCGTAATAGGCCATGCCGGCCATGAACTGCCGGTCAAGCGTGAGCATCAGCTGGTAAATGTCTTTGTCTGTACCGCCGGCGCAGCTGAAGGAAATGAACTCGTTGTACGTGAGGCGGTGCAGGTCTTTTTCCGTGAGGGGGATGATCACGGGCCGGCCCAGGGTACCGGAGGTGGTGGTATATTCCGCTATTTTGCTTTTGTCTACACAGAGAAAATCCCAGTTCCGCTCCTGCAGCTCTTCTTTACCTACGGTAGGAATGCTTTGCAGGTCTTCAATGCTGCGTACCTGGTCTGTATCCACCCCGTGGCGGGCAAACCATTCCTTGTAAAAGGGAGAAAACTGCCGGAGGTAGCCCAGCAGGTGCTGCAGCTCTTTTGCCTGGAACTGGCTGATGGCCGCGGCAGACTGGAGTTCTATATCTGGTATGTACATATTGTATGGCTTACAGGATCACAACGGTGGCCATGGCCATGGTTTTCACATGAGAAAGGGATACCAGCACCTGCCGCCCTTCCAGCCGGCCGGCCGCGTTCCCGCTGAGGTGAATTTCCGGCTTGCCGGCCTCGTTGTTCCTGATCTCTATTTCATTAAACTGCATGCCGCTTCCGCCCCAGCCCGTGCCCAGCGCTTTCAAAAAAGCCTCTTTGGCGGCAAAGCGGGCGGCGTAGCTCTGGTAGGCATCTGCCTGTTTTTCACAATAGGCTATCTCCGCCGGTGAAAACACCAGCTCCCGGAAGCCTTGCCCCTTCTGTATTTTGGAGGCTATCCGGTCTACTTCCACAATATCGGTGCCTATGCCTGTCATTGTTTTTTATCACATGCCGCCATGCGTTCCAGCACATGGTCTTTTTCCGCTTTGGTGGCAATTTCTTTTGCAAGCGCCTGCTGGTAATATGTTTTAGCCCGTGCGTATTGCTTTTGCCGGTACAGGTAGTCTCCCGCCATTACATAAGCGTGGTAGTACTGCGGGTTGTCTGCCACCATCTGCTCCACGTTCACCGGCTGCTTGTCCATAAAAGCGGCCTTCCAGCGCCTGAAATCTACGAATTTCCGGTAATTGTCCGTTTGCAAAAATGTGTCCGCGGGAATGATGGCAGCACTGTCACACACCTCCCTATCAGCGGGCAGGCCCTTCATGGCAAATATCTTATGCAGGTCATACGCTACAAACTCGCCCAGTTGCCAGGGGGCGGTAGATACCCATACCTTCAGCTCCTGCGGCGCAAATACCACGGAGTGGTGGGCGATCAGCTGGTTGAGGGCTTTTTCATTGCCCATGCCGATGTCTGCATCGTTCAACCCCTTCTGGTCCCGTAGAATGGCCACTGTTTTGGCCACCGTGTTTTTCCCGTTGCGCTCCAGCAGTTGCTGCAGGCGCTTGTAACGGTAGGGCGATGCGCTTTCCGCCAACTGCGCCTGGTTGGAAGCGGAGGCGCCCAGGCTGTTGCTCTGGAAGTGGTTGGCGCAGGATATTTCGTCTCCTTTGGGATCGTACAGGGCCAGTTGCTCCGGCGTTTTCTCTATGATGGCCGCGCGGTTGTCTTTAGCGGAGCCTACCAGGAAAGATTCCGACACGAACATTTTGCGCCGCTGCGCTATGGCGTACGCCTCTTCAATATTTTTTGCGTACTGCAGTATTTCCCGCGCTACAAGGGATACGGGCGTGGCGGAGCCGGAAGGGATGTCTGACCTGGCGGCGTTGATGGTAACGGTGAGGCCTTCCGTGTTCATACCGCTCACCACGCCGGTAAAGCCGCCCCAGGTGATCATCATGAAGGGATGCCCTTTCTCCGGGCGGTAAAAGGCCACTATCTTGTCTTCCGCAAACTTGTCTCCCACGTAAAAGTCGAAGTTGCGGCCTATGATGAGGCTGCTGTCCGCAGACCGCCCGTTCCAGGTGCCGAAGGAGGTACAGCCCACCAGCGCCAGGTTTTGCAGGGCATGGCCAATGTCGTGCGCGGCATGGTAGTTCATGATGCGCTGGTAATTGGAGCCGATGTAACCATATTTGTCTGACGCGGCAAAGGACACGCCGTAGATCTCTTCTTTATATTCTTCCGGCACGTTCTCGTCCATATGCCGGTTGAACCAGCCAATGAGGTATTTCAGGAAATGCTGGTAACTTTTTGAAGGCACCATTTTACCGATCTGTTCGGTAAAATGATCTTCCTGCCGCTGCACCAGTTCCGCCGCCAGCTTGCCGTACACTACTCCCCGCTCAAAAGGCTTGCCTTCCACATACATTTCGTACAGGCCGCTGCGGCTTTTGCGGAACCAGTTGTTGCCGAGGGTAAAGGCCGTACTGTCCAGCGCACGGCGCTGCCAGGCCAGGGCGCCTTTATCCGCCACTTCCGGCGGCGGCATGCGGGCCACGATGTAGAGGTATATGAAAAGACCTGCCAGCAGCAGCGCCAGAAAGCCCATGAAGTATAAAAAGCCTTTGAATATCCTTTTCGCTATTTTTTTCCCGTTCGCCATGTTATGCCGTCTTGATCTCGTGCAACAATTTCTCAAAATCCAGTAACTCCGCACTGGTCACCAATGCGCTCATTGTAACGCCCAATATGCCGTGCATGTTCAGGTTCTGGCCTGTAAGATACAAATTGGACAGTTTGGTGCGGGGGGATATAAAAGTACGCAGCGGGTCTGTGCTGTCTTTCATAATGCCGTACATGGAGCCGTCTGCCGTACCGATGTAATCCCGGAAAGACAGCGGCGTGGCCACATAATAGCTGTGTATGCACTGCCGCAGCACGGGGAAGCGCTGCTCCACCATGTCCAGCAGCCTTTCCGCCTTCTCCCGCTTGAACGCTTCATAGTCCGCGCCCCGGCTGGTTTCATTAGATACCGTATTGAACGTGTCTTTCCACTGCTCTACTTCGCTGATGTGCATGTAAGACATGATGGAGAGGGCGTTGGCAAAACGGTGGTCTTTCGGCTCCGGGGATATGAACATGGCATAGCTGCCGGGCCAGGTATCAGGCGTGTAGTCATGACTGCCCCATACGCTGTCTGCGCTATGGTAATAATAATTGTAGTTCATATGCGGGAACATGCCGGGTTTCAGCACGGCGTTCACCATCAATGCGGAGTTGGAGTTCTGGAGGGATTTGATGCGGGTGCGGTAGGCCTGCCGGATGGCGTCGCTCTCCAGCATATCCAGCGTAACGGCGGGATGTACGTTGGAAATAAAGTGTTTTGCGGTAAAACGTTTACCGGCCGTGGTCTCTACATATTGTACCGCCGGCCCATCTGCCACTATCCTTTTTACCTGCTGGTGTTTCAGGATGGTACCGCCGTTCTCCAGGATGCCCCGCGCCAGCCACTTCCCTATCTGGGAGCCGCCGTTTACGCACTTCCAGGAGCTTTCTATGTAACTGTTGAGCACCAGCGCATGTACGTACATGGGTGTTTTGCCTTCCACGCCGGCGTAGAGGGCATTGTTGGCGGCCAGCACTTCGGTGAGGCGGCGGTTGCTGCTGAGGCTGTTGATAAATTCAGCGGCGTCAATGCCCAGCACAGATTCCTTTTCTTCAAAGCCGCCCATCCGCAGGTTGTACAGCGGAAATTTGTCGCAGATATGGCGGAGCATATGGCAGTATTCGCGCAGCGCCTTCCCTTCTCCGGGAAAGTCCTGCAACAGGCCCTGGATGAAGTGTTCGTACCCCTGGGCCATTTTATATTCTTTCGGGTCGTTGTGGAAAGCGATGCGGTCAAAACAGTCCATGTCCAGCCGCTTGAGGTCCAGCTTGTCCATAATGCCCAGGTATTTGAATACCTGGTAAAGGTTCTGGCCCGGCGCCAGCCCGCCTACGTAGTGTACGCCGGAGTCAAACACGGTCTTGTTACGGCTGAAGGTCTGCAGGCAGCCGCCGATCTGTTTATTTTTTTCCAGCACGCATACTTTGTAGCCGTTCTTGCTCAGAATGGCTCCACAGGCTAAACCGCCCAGGCCGCTGCCAATGATGACCACATCGTAATTATGCATATTGCTCGGTGAATGAATGTTTAATGATAAAGATCACGTTAGACGTGTACCGGGTATTGTCTATCCGTTCCATGATGGCCCCGTTGCGCTCTACAATATTGCGCAGGGCGGTGGCGGAGAAGAAAGACAGCGGCCGGTTGCCCGTTTTGTTGAAACCCAGCAGGCGGGTACTGAACAGCTCGGTAAGGCGGGTGCCCTTGTGGCGTTCCGCCAGGTCCGCATCCCCATCCCTCACAATGATCACCCCGCCGGGGTTGAGCCTGCTGATGCATTGCTGCAACAGCTTTTCCTGCGCGTCCGGCTGCAGGTAATGCAGCACGTCCAGCATCACAAACGCATCCTGGTGCTCCAGCGGGTATTGTGTAATATCCGCCGCTTCAAAGCGGAGCTGTTCTCCGCGCAGGTAGCAGTGCTGCGCCACGGCAATTTTCTCTTCGTCGTAATCCACGCCCAGTATCTGCCTCTCCGGGCAGAGAAAGTGCAGCATATAGCTCATGAAACCATACCCGCAGCCAATGTCCATGATCCTGCCGCTTTTGGGCAGCAGCTCGTGGAAGAGGGCGTAGTTGTTCTCCAGTTTTGTTTTTATACGCATGTACCACTCCAGCACGGGCCCTTTGTAAAGGTACTGGTAAATCAGTTGCTCCCGGTAATAGGCCGGGGTCTCGATCTCGTTGCGCAACTGTTCATATTCCTGCCTGAAGTACCGGCTGATGAGGCGGGTGCGGGTGCTGTAGTTATCGCCCCAGCGCTTGTCTTCCGGCTTGATGCGGGGCAGGTACTTCATGGTAACAATACCGTCTTTCAGCAGAAAATCGTTTTTGGACATGGTGTAGGCCGTACCGTGTATCACGGCGGGCAGAATGTCCAGCTGCAGCTGTTCCGCCAGGTAAAAGGCGCCTTTGTGAAAACGTTTGATGCTGGCGTCCGTAGAGCGGGTGCCCTCCGGGTAGATCACGATGGAATAGCCGTTCTCCACGCGGTTGCGCAGCTTGTCAATACTGCCTTCCACGCCTTCCGCCACGGGATAGTAATCCGCCATCTTCACCACGTACCCGAACAGCGGGGAATTGTATACCCACTGGTTGGTGAGCAGCACCACATTGGGGTGCATGGCGGTAGACATCAGGATGTCCAAAAAACTCTGGTGATTGCTGATCACCACGGCCGGCTTTTTGAAATCTTCACCGGTGGTGTTGATGGTGCGTTTGCGGATGTTGCCCATAATGTGCAGCAGGCTCCAGGTAAACGAGCTGAGGATACGGTGGTAGATCTTCTTCCCTTTTTCAATATTGAAAGGATTGATGCGTGTCAGCAATACTCCCAATATGGTCAGCAACACCGCGCCCGTGGCGTAATAGGTGAATGCGAACATGGACTTGCCCCAGCTCCAGAGCTTCCACGGCGGGCGGCCGTTCTTCACGCGGCGGGTGATGAGCCAGTTGAAGAACAGCGGTATCAGCACCTGGGACGTGAGCACCACGCTCATAATGCCTATGACCGCAATCAGCGCAATGGAGCGCAGGGAAGGGTGCCTGGCGAAAATGAGCACGCCCAGCCCCAATATGGTGGTAATGGCCGAAAAGATGATAGACGATCTGAAGGAAGGCAGGTGTTTGCTGCCGTTCTTGTACTCCTGCTGCAGCCCGTCCATGGTAAATATGCTGTAATCATCCCCCAGGCCGAATATAAAGGTGGAAAGAATGATGTTGACAATGTTGAAGGGAATACCGAACAGCCCCATAATACCCAGTATCCATACCCAGCTGATGAGCATGGGAATGAAGGTGATAAGCGCCAGCTCTATTCTGCCATAAGAAAGCAGCAGGGCAAAAAATACGAGCAGGGAGGTCATCCAGGCAATGGTGTTGAACTCGTCCCGGATAATTTCGGCCAGGCGGTTGGCGGTGTATTGTTTGTCGAACACCACGGTGCCGGGTTGCTGTTCCAGGGCGTCATATACGGCCGCTTTTTGCGCCGGGTCTACCTTCAGCAGGCTGATCACGGAAGCGGCGCCGGGTTTGAGCGTTACATAATCGCTGACGCCGCTTACCTGCAGCAGTTCAGACCGTTCCGGGGGTATGGGAGCGTATTCTTTTGACAGCAGCGTGGCAAAATTATCAAAGGCATCCGGCCTGAAACGGTACTGCGCTCCTTCCGCGCGCAGCATTTGCAGCACGCGGGCCTGTTTCTCCGGCGTCCAGTATGCCTTCCAGCGGGCTATCTTTTCCGCCTGCGCCTGTTCAGACAGCACCAGGCCGCCGGTGCCGCTTACCTGTTTTACAATGCCCTTTTGCTCCAGCGCATGGATGGCGGAAGCTGCCGCTTCGCGGCGCTGCAAGGCCTCGCCCAGCGTGCCGCCTTCGGATATCATGTATACGGACTGTGCGGCAAAAGCATTCAGCCTGTTCAGCTGCGCTTCCGCCTTTTGCAGGCGCTCCGGCATAAAGTTCATGCGCATCATGTCGCTTTCGAACGTTACGTGGCGGGCCGTGAAGAAGAACAGCACGGTAAGCGCCAGTATGCCGTACACGAGGTACTTGCTGCGCTCCGGCCGCCACCGGGAAATCCGGTCTATCACATTATGCCTTGCCTGCACCGGCGCGGGTTTGCCGGCGGCCATCAAATGCGGCAGTATAATGAGGGAAAACAGCGAGGCGCCCACCAGGCTGAAAGCCGCAAACAGGCCAATATCCTGCAGCATGGGAGACTTTACGAACTGCAGGCAGAGAAAGCCGCCTACCGTGGTAAGGCCGCCCACCGTCATGGGCATGGCCAGGTCTTTGATCACCTGCCGGATGTTGGGCAAATGGCGGTAGTGGTTGAACACATGCAGCGAGTAGTTCACCGCAATGCCCAGCACCACGCAGCCAGCGCCGAGCGCTATTACAGACACCTGCCCCTTGAGCAGGTACATCATGGCCAGGGAAAACAGGGCGCCAAATACCACCGGCAGCATCACCAACAGCGGCGCGCGTTTTTTCCGGAAGAACAGGGCTATGAGCACTATCAGCAGCAGTACGGTAATACCCTGCGTGAAATAGGTATCCTGCCGGAGCTGCTCCGCGTTGCCCACTGACACAGCCGTGGCGCCGAAGTAGCTGAGCTGCCGCCGCGGGTGCTGCGTGTGCAGCGAGTCCATGAGCGCATCCAGGCCGGCGAGGAACTGTTTGTTCTTACCCGTTTCATTGGGCGGGTATTGCGGTGTGATGAAGAGCAATATGTTGCGGTGATCTTTGGAGATCACGTACCCGTTGTACAGTTCGAACTGCCCGCCCGCCTGCAGCTGCTCCAGCTTTTTGACGCCCAGCCAGGAAATGCCCACGGGGTCTGCCTGTATCATGCGCTTCAATACCAGCCCGGCGGGAGAAAGCAGCGTGTTGTAGTTGTCCGCCATTTTTTGCCGCAGCGCCTGCGGCGTAATGAGCGAGTCTATAGCCGCATAATCTTTTTCATCGAGGAACACCGGCAGGTGGTTTTGCACCGCCTGCATCAGCTCCATCACCAGCGCATCATCCGCCTGGCCCTGCACGGTTTTGATATAAGGCTGCAACCGCGCCTGCTGCAGGCCTTCGGTGAACGCCTGCGCCAGCGCGGCAAGACTGTCTGGCTCCGCCGGGGCGGTGGTGTCCTGCTGGGCCAGCATTACCACCAGCTTGTCCGCAAACTTCGAGTTTTGCATGAACTGCTGCAGGTGGTCTATTTTTTTATCCCGGGGGAGAATGCGGGTAATATCCTCTTCCAGCCGGATGCGGGAGGCCAGCCAGCCGCACAGCACAAAGCAGCCCAGCGTGAACAGCCACAGCAGCCATTTGCGTGCGTTGAAGAAATTATAGATGGATATAAACAAAACTCCCATGGTCTCAATTATGATATGCGTTTTTTCCTGAACACGGCCAGCAGCACGTACGCCAGCGCCCAGGCCAGCACGCCTGCTATTACCGCCAGCGTAACAGCGCCGGTAACGTACTGGAACACGTTCTGTTTCATGGCGTCTATGGTCAGGTTTTTACTGAACAGCACCCAGGTGGCGTCTTCCTGTACATACAACCGGCCGGTGAAAAAGCTGAGGTATACGATAACCGGTATCATGGGCGGGATGCTGATATTGGCCGCAATGATCACCAGCGCCTTGTTGAGCCGCATCAGCGCGGCCAGTACCAGCGCCGTCAGCATCTGGAAACCCCAGATGGGTACAATGCCCATAAATACCCCGAAGCCGATAGACAGCGCCTTGGTGGCGTTACTTTCTTCCGGCGCCAGCAGTTGCTCCCGCAGCAGTTGCCTGAAGCCTCCTTTGGAAAACAGGAAGCGGATAAAGTTGCGGGGGTGGATGTATAGAAAAGCAATGGTAACCAACACGGTGTTCAGCACGCTGATGCGGGAAAAATCCCGGAACGGCCGGAAGTGGGATACCCTTTCCTCCGCAGGCGGATAATATACCTGCACGGGCACCCATTCTATTTTGATGCCGCGCCAGGCGCTTTTTACCAATACTTCTATTTCAAATTCGTATTTGGTGCAGATGAACCACATTTTTTTCATGGCGTGGAGCGGGTACAGGCGGTAACCGGATTGCGTGTCGGGCCCTCTCAGCCCCGTTTCCACGTAGAACCAGAAGTTGGAGAACTTGTTGGCAAAAGTGTTTTTACCCGGCATGTTCTCCTGCTGCAGGTTGCGCGCGCCTATCAGGATGGCGCGGGGCTTTTGCCGTACGGCATCGAAAAACGCCGGCAGGTCGCTGGCAAAATGCTGGCCGTCCGCATCAATGGTGATAACAAAGTCATACCCGTTCTCCTGCGCATACTGAAAGCCCCTGCGCAGGGCAATACCCTTGCCGCGGTTAGGCTGGTACGCCACCACCCTCACCTGCGGGAACTCCGCCAGTACGTTGGCCGTGTGGTCTGTAGCGCCATCATTCACCACAATAACGTGGCTGGTGTACTGCAATACGTTGCGCAGCACCCCGCCCAGCGTACCGGCGTTGTTGTACGTGGGTATAAGCACACAGATCTTCTGCATGCTGCACTGCTGGTCATATGGCGGCGTTAGCGTCATGGGCGTGGTGCGTTGGTCATATGGCGCTGCTGGTGTCATTTGCTGATAGTATTCTTCATATGGCGGTGTTAGCGTCACTGGCATTCCTTCCCTACCGGAAAAGCCCCTGGAATTTCATGAAAACGGTGGCCTCATGTTTAACAACAGCATTGGCCTTGTACCCTTCTTCCGTTTCCGTGTAAGTAATTTCAACCGTTACCTGCGGCGTTTGCCGCGGGTCTATCATGTTCAGGAACTTCATGTTGGCGGCCTTTTTCACCAGCAGCTTTTTACCGGCGGCTGCGCTTAACAGCTCCTGTATGGTTTGCATCATGCATACCCCCGGCACTACCGGCTGGTCAGGGAAGTGGCCCTTGAAAATATCATGGTCTGCGTTCCAGGCAATGGTAGTATGCACCGCCTGTTCTGCCGGCTGCTGTTGCGCAACAATGGTATAAAATTTTCCTGCTAACATTATTGATACACGCGTTGTGATGAAATATTGAATTTTACTTTTTTATGTTGTACCAGTATACTATCTGGCAAACCGTTCTTATAATCTTTCATGAACACCTCCGCTACCGGCCGGCGGCCGCCGTTCTCCACCCGTACCAGCTCTTTGCAATCCATGCCGGTAATGTAGTAGATGCGGCCTTTCCGCAGCGGGAACGCGGTGTAGCGGTACTGCCCGTCTGTCAGCGCGGTGCCGCCGGCGTGCGGCTGGCGCATGAGTATCATCTCAAAATCTTTCCGCAACGTTTTCACCACGGCTTTTTTATCCATTTTAGGAAGCACGTAGTGTTTGGTGAAACTGCCGTTCTCCCCGAACTCGAAATCAAAAAACTTCACGCCCGTTTCCGTCAGGAACACTACGCGCATGCTGCCGTTTTCCATAGGTTTGAACAGCAGCAGCCCGGAAAAATGGTGTTGCAGCACGTCTACCTGCGTATTGTACAGCACGGTGGTGTCAAACCGGGGGCGGAACGGCGCCAGGCACTCCGCATTCTCCTCCGTACCCTGCAAATGGCGGTAGGCGGAGCCGCAGGAGGCCAGCAGGCACAACAACGCGGGCAACAGGCTATTTAAGCGCAAACAGTTCATCTGGTATGGCTACGTTCACTTCTTTCTGTATAAAGCTGATCACCGTATCGTCTCCGGAGCGCTCGTGCATGGTGATCCTGATCACAGACAGGTCTTTTTTATCTACCAGCAGCGTTATACTGGAAAAAAAATCTTTCAGGCCTTTGGCCACCGGCGTCATTTGCAGCAGGTAGTGCTGCGGGCTTTCCAGTACCCTGGCGGTAAAATCTTTATTGCCCAGGATATTGCCCTGCACGCAGTCTGCCGTTATCCTGCTGATCTGTTCAAACAGTTTGTTGCCGCTGGCGGAGATCTGCTTGTCCGTACGCGCGTCTTTGATCCGGAAATTTTTCCCGTTGATCACCATCAGGTAATAAGTAGGCGATGCGTATTCCATTCTCACCCTGTTCTCTTTCTTGAACCAGAACTTCCCCTTGCTTACCACTTTTTCAGACAGCATGCTCAGGTTCTTCTCCTGCACAAAATCACTTTTGATGGTCTGTGTTTGCTGCGCGGCCTTTGTGAACTGCTGTTTGAACAGCTCCATATTGGCCACGGGCGTAAAACCCTTTTGCGCCGCGGCCTGCAGCGCCAGCATTACACAACATCCTAAAAATACCCATCTACGCATAAGCCGGTATGTTTAACAGTTCATCTATTCTTTTGATGGCAAAACCCTCCCGCTTCAACTGTTTGATGAGGGCGGGGAGGATCTTCACCGTGGCCGCGGCCGTATCGTGAAAGAGGAAAATATCTCCCGCGGATACTTTGCGGGTCACTCTTTCAAAGAGTTTATCTTCTTCCCTGATCACCGTATCCAGCGAGCGGACGCTCCAGCCCACGGGCGTGTAGCCGGTGGCCTTTACGGCACTGGCCAGCATGGGGTTGGTAACCCCGTAAGGCGGGCGGAACAGCGCGGGTTTTACGCCGCTGGCAGCCTCTATGGCCTGGTTGGCCTTTTGCAGCTCCGCCTTCATTTTATACACCGGGTAAAGGTCAAACAGGGCATGGTGCGAGTAGCTGTGGTTGCCGATGAGGTGCCCTTCTTCCTCCGCGCGCCTCACCAGCCCGGGCGCTTCCTCCACGCGCCGCCCAATGCAAAAAAAAGCGGCGGGCACCTGGTGTTCCTTCAGGATGTCCAGTATCTGCGGGGTGAAGCTGTTAACCGGCCCGTCGTCAAAAGAAAGCGCTACGGCTTTTTCTGTGGCCGGGGCCTTGCACAGCACGTTCATGTAATAGTTGGAATCTACCCGTATGGCGCCCCAGGCGTCTATACCCAGCTTGACCAGCAGCACGGGCGCCACTGCCTGCCACAGGCTGAGGCCCAGGAGCAGCAGCAAACCGGCTACGGCGATGCTGATATATATGACTATCCAGTGCTTCAGCATGCCGTTAATAATATCAGTGAATGATGGGTGGCATGCTGGTGGTTCCAGATCAGCACCCGTTTCAGTGTGGCGGGGGCATGGCCTTTGAACATGGCCGCCGCCGGTACCTGCCCGGTATGCAGGGCCTGCACGGCCATCCACATCCCGAAGGCCGCGGCGGTGGGGTACTCCCCGCAAAAATGCTTGAAAGCGGCCACGGGCCGCCCTGCAAACAGGGTGGTCTCTATGTTGTCATAATAAGCATCTCCGCGTACATCGCCATTCCTGCCGGTGAGCAGCAGGTCTATATCCGCCGGTTGCAGGCCATGGCGTTGCAGGAAACCGGCGATATGCCCGGCGGTCTCTTCCGCGGAGGCGGGGCGGTAGATCATTTCAACGCCCGTCAGCTCTGCTTTGGACCGTGCGTTCTTTTCCGCGCCCAATACAAAAAAAGCGGCGCCTTCGCCGGCCATGGTGCCGGGCGTGCCGGAGCGCAGCAGTTGCTGTGTGTGCGCATTTTTATACAGGCCAAAGCGGGAAAGGATGGTGTGGGAATACTCCGTGATCTCATCCAGCGCGCCGGCCAGCACCTTGCGCGCAGGGTCTTCCTGCAGCAAGAGCAGGCCGTCCTGCAATGCATTTTCCAGGGAAAAGGCGCCGTGTACAAATGTATTGTTGTAGCCATGGCAGCCCAGCATGAGCGCTATCTGCCCGGCCACGGTGTTATGCGTGCTTTGAATGAAAGCGGTGGGGGTGAGCATGTCTTCCTGCTGGGTAACCAGCTTGTTGAGGAACACGCCGGTATCTGCCAGGCAGCCGTAGGCCGTACCGGTGATGATGGCATCCGGCATGGTGAGGCCTGCATCCTGCAAGCTGATGTGCGACGCGCCCACACCCATCTTGATCACCCGGCCCATGCGGCGGATCTGCCTGATGTCTATCCACTGCTTGTAGTCCGGGTCGGCAACGGGCAGGCGGTTGCCTTCGTATTCCCGTATGGTGGCGGGAAATACGGTACTATCCTGTGCGGATATACTGCCTGTGCCTTGTATGAATGCTTTCATATTAAAATGTAAAAGAGAAAAACTTGCGTTCCTCCCTTTTGCGTGATTAACTTTTTATCTCTGCCTTTTCAGGATGATCCGGTGCCTGGTTCCAAACCTGAACATACAGCTGTCAATACTTTGAGCCGCCGGCCGCGCAGGATGCCTCTCATTGCCCCTACTCCGAAAACACCAAACTAGAACAATTCCCGCCAAACCCGAATGAATTGGACATCACATGCCGCAGCGCGTTACCCCGCGAAAACGTGGTGACCGGCGCAAAGGGCAGCTCTTTCATGGGTGTGGTGAACTGCGCGTTCGGGTAAATGATGCCGTGCCGCAGGGCATAAGCGGAAAACACCGCTTCAATGCCGCCGCTGGCCCCCAGCGTATGCCCGGTAAAACTTTTGGTGGAGCTTACCGGCGGGTAATGCCCGTTAAACAACCGTACAATGGCGAGGCCTTCGGAGCTGTCATTGTTCTGCGTGCCGGTGCCGTGCAAGTTGATGTAACCGATATCTGCGGGCTGCACGCCGGCCATGTTCAGCGCGCCCTGCATGGCTATGAAGTTGCCGGTACCCTCTGGCGAGGAAGCGGTTTGGTGGTAAGCGTCATTGGCATTGGCAAAACCGCTGAGCCGGCACCAGGCGGTGGTTTGCTCCGCCAGGCGGTCAGACACCAACACCACGTACCCCGCGCCTTCGCCCAGGTTGAGGCCGGTGCGCGTATCGTCAAAGGGCCGGCATTTCTGCTGGTCCAGTATCATGAGCGTATTGAAACCGTTGAGCGTAAAGCGGGTGAGCGCGTCGGTGCCGCCGGCTATCACCGCGTCCAGCATGCCCGCGCGTATCATGCGGGCGCCGTACATCAGTGCGTTGGCGCCGGAGGAGCAGGCGGTGCTGATGGTGCTCACATGGTGGCGTACGCCCAGCGCATCGGCCACCAGTTCCGTAATGCTCCCGCACTCGTGGTGTACTACCTCCCGGAGGCGGCCTGTGGCCGTATCCTGCAGGTAGGTTTCCATAAAATGCTCCGTTTTGTCCATGCCGCCAACCGTATTGGCAGACACCAGGCCCACCCTGTAATTGGATACGGCCCCCAGCCCGGTGCTGTTCCAGGCGGCCTGTGCCGCTATCATGCTGAGCAGCGCCGTTCTGCTCCAGTGGGCGGGCATACCGGCCATGGCGGCCAGTTCATCGTTACCGGCTTTTACTTCCGCTACGGGAAAGGTGTTGGCATGCGCAGAACGCAGGTGCTGCATGGCGCCCATGCCCGGCTGCATCTTTTCGAACGCATCCAGGCAGGCCGCCAGGTTGAGGCCTGTGCCGCAAATTACGTCGCCGCCTGCTATCCACACCTGCTCACTCATCCCTGTTTGCTTTTTTCCGCGGTAATATATTCCGCCATGGTGCGTACGGAATAAAAAATTTCCGGCCCGTCTTCCGGGTTGGCAATACGTACGTTATGATGCTGCTGCAACAATACGATCAGCTCCAGCGCATCAATGGAATCAAGCCCCAGGCCTTCTTTGAACAAGGGCTGGTCATTTTCTATGTCTTCCGGTTTTACTTCCTGCAAATTCAACTGCTGAATGATCTGTACTTTCAGATCTGCCATCAACTTTTCCATATAATTATCTGTACAATTTTTCTGCTTCGTTGGCGGTAAACGGCAATGAGCCGTTGCGCGGCTTTTTTTCCACCAGGTAGAGCGCCGCGTCGTACCCGCTGTGATACTGTTCCACCCAGCCGCAAACGGCAGCCTGCAGCGTGCCTTCGTTCAGGAGCTGCTGCACGTACCCGGTAATGAAGGGAATGTCAAAAGCATCTGCCACAAAAAAAGCGTTCTCGCCTTTGAACGTATGCCTTATGCTGATCTCCCCTATCACAATGTTGGGCAGGGTGTATACGAACAACGCGGGACTGGCAATCTCTTTCATGGTTTCCGCGTACCGCTCGTCCGTATCCAGGCTGCTGCTGGTGTTGGCCAGTATCACGCCGGTATCTTCCGGCGCGTAGTGCTCCATGGGTACTTCCTGCAGCAATATTTCCGCGGCGGCCCAGCCCAGCTTGCTGAGCAGGTCCATTTTATGGAACTTGGGATACTGCCCGCTGTAGCGGTCATACAGGCCGCGCAAAAACTCCGGCAGCGTTACATCGGGCGGCGCTTCATATACCCGCACGCCGTTCTTCACCACGGTGTTGCCGCGGATGATGCACGATGCGGTGATATGCGCGCTGGTATTACTCAAGCCGGTGAATTTAGTTTGTCCGTTACCTCAATGAGCCTGGCAAGGCGTTTCAGCCCTTCTTCGTGATTTTGCACGTACGGGTTGCTCTGGTCCCACACATACCCTGCCAAAACGGAACATATCTGCCGCTTGATGACCGGGTCAGGGTTCTTGCTGAAGAAAATAGTGTCCAGCGTACCCTCGTACCAGGCCAGCACATAAGAACGGAATACGTTCACGCCCTGCATGGTAGGCTCCATATAATCTTTCTCCCAATCCACTTCTCCGCCCTGCAGCTTTTTCACCACCAGGTTAGCCGCCTTTTGGGCGGATACAGTGGCCAAAGTTACGCCGGATGAGAAAATAGGGTCTAAAAATTCTGTTACGTTGCCGGTGAGCACAAAACCGTCTCCGTAAAAGCGGTCTGTGGTGGCAGACCAGGCTTCCAGCACCCTCGGCTCAAATATCAGTTCCACATCCCGGAAACGCTCGCGGGTATGAGGTTCCGCCTCCAGCATGGCGCGGAACTGCGCTTCGTTGGAGCCGGAAAACTGGCCGTGGAAGGTATGGTCTCCCACAAAACCCACGGAAGTGATACCGGTGGAAAAGGGGATGATCCATATCCATACGCCTTTCTGGTGTACCACGGCGGTGATGCGGTTCGGCTCGTCCGCCATGGCGCGGCGCACGTCGTTGGTATGCGCAAAGAGCGCCTTGCGCGGCTGCATTACGGAAGGTTTGTCCAGCCCGAAGAGCTTGGGAATAACACGCCCATAGCCGCTGCCGTCTACTATAAAACGGGCTTCTATCTGTTTTTTATTGCCGTGAATGTCTTCCACGGTGGTTACAGAATCGGAGCCAAAGAATTTAATGTCTGTTACGGTTGTTTCATATTCTACCGGCACGCCCATTTTCTCTACGGTGTCTGCCAGGGTTTTGTCAAAGTCCGCACGGGGCACCTGCCACGTCCAGGTCCAGCCGGGGGTGTGCTGGTCTTCAAAGGTGAAGTCGCAAATTTTGCCATCCTTGACAAACTTGGCGCCGGTTTTTTGCTGGAAACCACGGGCGGCTACGGCGTCAATGAAGCCGGCTTCCGTGAGAGCGTCCATACAACGGGGCAGCAGGCTCTCCCCGATCACAAAGCGGGGGAATTTCTGTTTTTCCACCATCCTGACCTTGTAGCCGGCTTTGTTGATTATAGACGCGGCAACCGTTCCGGAGGGACCGGCGCCTATTACGAGTACGTCCACCTTTTCAGTTTGCATATGTTTTGGGATTTAAAATGTTTATTATGCTTTTACACATCTCAGCAATGTATAGCTCAGGCCTACATCGTTGTTTTCCAGCACTACTTCCAGCCCCGCGGCGCGGATGCAGCTGAAGAAATCGTCTGTATGGTACATCTGGCTGTTGCCGTTGGCAATGGCCGTGAAATACAGCGAGGTCTGCTGCAGGCAAAAGGCGGCGGACTTGAACTGCTGGCGGTCCCAGAAAGGTTCCAGTATAAAAATGCTGCCGCCCTCGTTCAGCGCTTCGCGGCAGCGCCGCAGAATGCTGATGATCTCGGGTTCGGAGAAGCAGTCCAGGAACTGGCTCATCCATATCACGTCATAGCCCTGCGCAAACGGCTGGCTTTCATCCAGTATGTTGGTGATGTAAAAATCAATGCGGTGCTGCAGCCCGGCTTCCTCAATGTTCTTTTGGGCCACGTTCACCTGTGCGGGCAGGTCTACGATGGTTACCTGCACGTCAGGGTCATAACCGGCGCAGGCCATAGACCATTTGCCGGTGTTGCCGCCAATGTCCAGCAGTTTTTTCGGTTGCTGCTCAAACACGATGGGCAGTACGGCGGGGAAGGCCAGGTCTGAATAGTAGTGGTCAAAGTTGAACCAGCTGGTGCGGGCCGGCTCCGGCAGCAGGGAGAGGCCGGGATAGATGGTTTCCCAGGTACCCAGCTCCTGCAGGCCGCGGGGCTTGCCTTCCACCAGGCTGTCTTGCAGGTGGTACATGGCCTTGTAGCAAACGTCTGCTGAAAAGTCCATATTGATGCGGGTAAGGCGGTCGTTCAGGATAAAAAAGCCTGTTTTGGTAAGCGTATATCTTTTATTGTTGACGATCAGCATTTCTAGGCCCAGGCCTGCTTCCAGCAGTACGCGGGCGGAATAGCGGGATAGCTGTACCTTTTCCAGAATTTCTTCAATGGTAACACCCTGGGTGCCACTGTCTGCCACTACTTTCAGAATGCCCAGGTCCCGCAGCGCTTTGGAGGCCTGGAAGGCAATAGGGGCAAATGCCAGCCAGAGGGCCTGTTCCTTGGCCTGCAGGGCGGTTTTTGTTTCCTTGGTAAAAAAATTCATGTTGCGGTATGCGTTTTTAAAAATGATTTACAAAATGACCTTGCTGAACACCATGGCGGCGTTGCACCCGCCAAAACCGGAAGTGGTTTTCAGGTAATGCTCCATGGGGCGCTGCCGCGGCTGGCCGCTCACCACCAGCGGGAGGCTGGTGCCCGGCTGCTGAAAACCGGCCGTAGCCGGCACAATGCCTTCAAACATGGCATGCATGCCCACAATGGCCTCAATAAGGCCGGCCGCACCCAGGGTGTGGCCGTAATAACCTTTCAGGCTGTTCACCGGCGTTTGCTGCAAACCGGCCAGGTGGAAGGCTTTGGCCTCCATCTCGTCGTTATACAGGGTGGCGGTGCCATGGGCGGATACGAAGCCGATATCTGCCGGCCGCAGGCCGCTGCCGGCCACCGCTTTGCGGATGGCGCCCGCCAGCTCGCCGCCGGTGCGGGAAGGGCCTGAAATATGATTGGCATCGTTGCAGGAGGCGCCTTCGCCCAGGCGGGCCACCATGCCTGCAAGTGATGTTGCCTGGTTGGTCAGTACCACGGTGCCGGCGCCTTCTCCCAGGGTAACGCCCCTGCGGGCGGCGTCAAAGGGGCGGCAGGGCTCATCGCTTACGGCCTGGAAAGACTGGAAGCCGGAGAGCACGAACGGGGTGAACAGGTCTGCGCCGCATACCACCGCATGGTCGAACTGGCCGGAGCGGATGAGGCGCTGGCCGATGAGAATGGCCAGCAGACCGGATATGCAGGCATTGCTGACCACCAGGGGTTTGTTTTTTGCACCGAGGCAGGCGGCCACTCTTTCCGCCGTGTTGTGCAGGCGGAGGGTGGGCACATCTCCTTCTTCCAGCAGGGCAATATTGCCTTTGGTGGTAGATACAATGAACGCGGTGCGTTCGTTGCGGAGGCTGATGTGCGTGCGGGAAAGGGCGTCTTTCACGCTCAGTATCAACAGCTGTTCAAACCGGGTATAGGCCTGGAGCTGCGCGGCGTCTGCCAGGGGCTCCAGGGTACCGGGAGGGATCACCGCCCCGTAGCCGCCGCCGGGCCGGCGGCTGATACCACCGGCGCCTTTCAGCACCTGTTCTACATTGGAACGGGTGGTAACGCCCAGCGGCGAAATAATGTTATCGGCGGCTACAAATACGTTCATCATCCCACTCCCCACTGTTTTTTCCATTCCGCAAAAAAGGCGGGTATGGTCAATTGTAACATAGAGGCCTGCTTGTCAAGAAATACCTGCACGGAAGCGCCGGTACATACTACCTCCTGCGTGGCCTTGTTGTACAGCGTGTACTCAAAGCGGATCTTGGCCGCTTCCGTATGCACGTACCGGGTCTCTATCACCACCGTATCCCCGTAACGCAGGGGTTTTTTGTAATTGCATTCCACGTTTACCACGGGTACGGTGAAGCCGTGATCAAAGATATCCAGGTAACGCAACCTGTATTTTGCGCCGAAGGATTCACGCCCGTCCTCAAAATACCGGATATAGTGGCCATGCCAGACTATGCCCAGGGGATCTGCTTCGTTGAACCGGATGACTACCTCCGCACTGTCTCTCAATACAGGTTGCATGTACTATTTTAAAGAGTTGATCAAATTACCCGCCGTAAGTGGATTTCCACTCGGTGTATTTCTTTTTCTCAATGGCATCTATCATTTTCTTGATACCGGTGAGGTACACGTTGGTATAACCGAAGCCCATGCCCAGGCCGCCTTCCACGCGTTCTGTAAAGAGCACCTTTTTGGCTTTCATATCTACCAGGGTCACGTAGCCTGATATTTCCTTCTTGGTCTTGTTCATACCGTCCATCACAATGAGGATGCCGATGCCGCTTTTACCGGCAAAGTCAAAACCTTTTACCAGGGCGGCCACGTCTTCGGGCTTCATGGCCTGGTAATCATCAGAGTTGTCTGACTTTACATTGTCGGGGTCTATTTTAGCGTTGCGTTTGTTCACGGGGCCAATGTCTGTAGACACTTCTTCCCTTCTGAACGCGCCGGCCACGTCAAATTTCTTGGCTTCGTTCACCACTTTCTGATTGATATTGGGATAGTGGTTGTCAATGATCTCGTCCACTTTGGCGGCGGCATCGCCTACAATGCGCGCTTTGGTAAAGTCAAGGCCCAGGTAAGTGAGCTTCACCGATCTGTCAAATACGTCTTTGGCGGTTTGTGCAGTGGCGGCTGACACGCTTACTACCAGGGCCAGCAGGGGCATTACGATTTTCTTCATTGTGTTTGTTTATTTTGATTGGGAAACAAAAATTTTCATATCACACTGCGCCAGTATCCTTCCCTCCTGCCTTACGGCCCCATGTACCACGGTGGCGTTGAACACTTCGTGCTCGATCACGATCTCCGTTTCCAGGCTGCTGCCGGCGGCGGGCAGCTCCAGTACTTCCAGGTGCTGGATGGCGCCGATGAAGCCCAGGGGCACCGGCGTATTGTTCTGTTTGGCCAGGTAGCCGATGCGCGCCGCGGCGGTCTGCGCAATGTTCTCCACCAGGCCGGGGGCCTGCAGCCGCCCGTTTTCCACAAACACGTTATCCGCGACAATGTCAAAGCCGGTGCGGATGTTCTTCTCTCCTGCCTCCAGCAGGCGGCTGATCATCACGATGGGAGGGCGCTGCGGAATGTATTCCGTAATATTTTCTGTATGGGTCATGTTGTTATGCATATCAGTCCTTGGACCAGAAATCGTAATAATTGAACCACTGCAGGGGGTACCGTTTCACTTTTTCTTCCATCACCTGCACAAAATCCGCCATTGACTGCTCCAGGCCGCCCTGTTTGGCGCCGGGGTACGCCTTTGGCGTGGTGGCGTATAAATGATAATGGGTGGCGGTTTCCTTGAATGCGAACACAAATGAAACCGGCACCCTGAACGTGGCGGCCAACAGAAAAGGCCCCATGGGAAAGCGGGCCGCTTCTCCCAGGAAAGGCATTTCCATGGTCTTGTTCCCTTCCAGGAAACGGTCCGCATGCATGCACACCAACTCGCGCTTGCTCAATGCATCGTGGATGGCGTAAATATGCGACAAATCGTCCTTTAAAACAATGACATTTACATTCCGCCCACCTGTAACGCCGGCCAGGTAACTTTTGATGCGCTCGTGCTCCCCGTCAAACATCACGATGTTGATACGCGTGTTCAAACGGGTGAACAGGTGGCCGGCCACCTCCCAGTTGCCGAGGTGCGCGCTCAGCATAATGCCCCCATGCTGCCCTGATACGAGCCCATGGAGGTTTTCCTCGCCGTCAAACTCAAAGGTGAAACGGTTCGGTATGTTTCCCATCACCACGATCTTGTCTATCAGCGTTTGCCCGAACACGTAATAGTTCCGGTAAACGCTCCAGAGCGCTTTCATGCGGGGCTGGCCAATCTTATAGCGAAAATACTGAAATATGGACCGGGTAGAGCGCCAGGAGAACAGGCAGTAGTAGCACACTACAAATCCCAGGAGAAAATAAGCGGGCCGCACTCCTCCATACCGCAATACACCAATAAAGATCCTGTACCCCAGCTTATTTCCTTTGGACTTACCCTGCCAGGAAGGCATTATACCAACTCTTTTTGTTTAACACGGGCAATTACGTAATCATAGAAATCCTGGAAGGTAACAATACCCTGGAAGTCTTCCGGCTTCACTTTAAAACCGAAGTTACTTTCAATGGCCACTACCAGGTCTATATAGTCCAGGCTGTCCAGCTCCAGGGTAGACTTCAGGTCTCCCCCGGGGGTTATGCTTTCCGGAGCAACCTCAAATTCCTCCGCTAAAAAAGCATTCGTCTTTTTTATAATCTCATTAATTTCCATAAATAGTGTGTTCCAGATATAGGTTGATGACAAATACAGCATGCTCCGTTATCCACTCAATGGGCTTGCTCCGGCAAAATTATATAAAATCCTTACAGGATGCTCATATAAGGATTTACTGCCATTTCCTGATGATCAGGGAGGAGTTTGTACCCCCAAAGCCAAAAGAATTAGACAAAAATATATTAAAATTATTATTAATTGTATTGCTGATGATATTTAATTTAGCAGAATCCTCATCGGGGTTCTCAAAATTAATATTGGGGGCAATAAAGCCATTCTGCATCATGAGCATGGAGTAAACGATCTCGCTGGCGCCGGCCATCCAGCATTCGTGGCCCGTCATGCTTTTGGTGGAGCTAACGGGGGTGCGGGCATCGCCGAACACTTCGTGGATGGCGCGGGCCTCGCTAGCGTCCCCGGCGGGGGTGGAGGTGGCGTGGGCGTTGATATAGCCTATGTCCCCGGCTTGCAGGCCGGCTTCTTTCAGGGCCATTTCCAGGGAGCGCCGGGGGCCTTCCACGCTGGGGTTGCTGATATGGGCGCCGTTGCTGGAGAAACCGTAGCCCAGCACTTCTCCCAGTATAGGCGCGCCGCGGCGCTGTGCTGATTCCAGGCTTTCCAGTATCACCGTGGCCGCGCCGCCGCTGGGCACCAGCCCGTCCCGGTCCCGGTCAAAGGGGCGGGAGGCCTGTGCCGGCTCGTTTTCCCGCACGGAGAAGGCGGCTATGGCGTCAAAGTTGCCCATGGCGTATTTATTCACTTCCTGCGCGCCGCCGCAGATCACGGCGTCTTGCAGGCCGTTGCGGATGAACATGTACCCCAGGCCAATGGCATGGCTGCCGCTGGCACAGGCCGCGCTCACGCTGAAGTTCACGCCTTTCAGCTTGAAAATAGTGGCCAGGTTCATGTTCACGGTAGAGTTCATGGTCTGGAACACGGAGCCGGAGCCTACCAGCATGGTATCTCCTTTTTCGCGGATAATATCTGTTGCTTCAATGGTGGGTCTCGCGGAGCTGTCATTCCCGAAGAGCAGCCCCACCTCCCGGCTGTCCAGGTAATCCTGGTCCATTCGGGCGTTGGCCAGCGCTTCGCGGGTAGACATATAGGCATATTCCGCCTGCTCGGGCATCATGAGCCGGGCGCGGCGGTCCAGCAGGCCCTTCAGCTCGGGCCGGGGCAGCGCGCCGGTGAGCCCGGAGCGGTAGCCGAACTGCTTGCGTTCCTCATCCAGCACAATACCGGAGCGGCCGCGGAACAGGGATTCCCGTACCTCTTCCAGGTCCTTGCCGATGCAGGAGTAAATACCTATGCCTGTAATCACTACTCTGTTCATGTGCTTGTATACTTATTTGCCGCTAACTGGACGCGGGCCAAACAATAATTGTAACGTTCTTTTGCGGGATGACCCCTATTGACCGTATCAGGAATAAAGGCCGCCGTTGATGTTCAGCACTTCGCCGGTAATGTAGGAAGCGCCTTTTGATGCAAAAAAGGCCACTGCTTCCGCCACTTCTTCCGCCGTGCCGAAGCGCTGCATGGGCACCATGGCCGCCAGCTCTTTTTCCGGCAGCCCCTCCGTCATGTCTGTTCTGATAAAACCGGGCGCAATAGCGTTCACGGTTACGTTCCTTTTGGCCACTTCCTGCGCCAGCGCCTTGGTGGCGCCTATCAGGCCGGCCTTGGCGGCGCTGTAGTTCACCTGCCCCGGCGTGCCTTTCAGGCCGGAAAGGGACACCATGTTGATGATGCGGCCGTAGCGCTTCAGCAACATGCCCGTAAGCACCTGTTTGGTAACGTAGAAAAATCCGTCAAGACTGGGTTCCAGCACGCCTTTCCATTTTTCGGCGCTCATCTGGAACATCATCATATCTTCCCTGATGCCGGCATTGTTGACCAGCACCTCCACCTGTTTGTCTTTATTGGCTTCCAGCCAGGCGCCCAGCACCTGCTGTACCTCTTCTTCCCTGCCTACATTGAACTGCAGCAGGGTGCCGTCTGCTCCTTTGGCCCTTACGGCGGCCAGCGTTTCTTCCGCGGCGGCCGTATTGCCTTTGTAATTGATCAGGATGTGGTACCCCTGCTCCGCCAGTTTAACGCATACCGCCCTGCCGATGCCCCGGGAACCGCCTGTTATCAATGCACATCGTATCATCTTTCGTTATTTGTTCTTTTCGTTTGCCCGCCAAAGTTACTGCACGGAACTTTTCTGCCGTTTGCCGGTTTTGGGCCCCGCCACCACAGAAGGTTCGTGGCGCATCAGGTAAGCCTTTATCTGCTGTACGTCTGCATACCGGGGAGCGTCATCTATAAATTTAGGGAAAATAGCCCGCACATCCTGGTAGATCCTGCGGGAGAAGCCGGAGAGCTTGTCCTGACAGTTGAGGTAATCAACCGCCTGCAGCAGGGTCATGATCTGTACCGTGAGCACTTCAAAAGTGTTCTCTATCACTTTATAGGTCATTTGCGCGGCGTTGCAGCCCATGCTCACAATGTCCTGGTTATCGTTATTGTTGGGAATGCTGTGGATGTACATAGGGAAGCTCAGCGTCTGGTTCTCGGCCACGGTAGAAGTGGCGGTGAACTGCACGCCCTGCATGCCGAAGTTGAAGCCCAGCTTGCCCAGGTTCATAAAGGGCGGGAACTTGTGGTTCAGCTTGTCGTTCAGCAGGTAGTTGAGCTGGCGCTCGCTCAGCATGGACAGTTTGGTCATGGCTATCTTCACCTTGTCCATTTCCAGGGAGATATAGTCTCCATGGAAGTTGCCGCCGTGGTACACGTTCTTGTGGTGGTGGTCCACCACGGGGTTGTCGCTCACGGAGTTCAGCTCTCCCACTACAATGGTTTCCGCGTGGGCCAGGGTATCGTAAATAGGGCCCAGTATCTGCGGCACGCAGCGCAGGGAGTAGTATTCCTGCACTTTATCCTTGAATATTTCTTCTTCCAGTTCTTTATACAGGTGGTCCGGCCGGTGGCGGATCATTTTGCTGCCTTTCAGCATGGCGCGCATCAGCTCCGCAACGGCGTTCTGGCCGGCGTGTTTTTTCACCGCGTTCAGCTCGTAGCTGAGGTGGTCGTCAAAGGCCTCCACCACTTCGTTGATCATGGCGGAAAGGGCGCAGCTCCACATCAGCAGCTTGCGGGCCTCAATGATGTTCACCAGGGCAATGCCCGTCATGGCAGACGTACCGTTGATAACGGCCAGCCCTTCGCGCACATGCACCTGCATGGGCTTGAGGCCCAGCTGTTTGTACACTTCCGCGGCGGGGCGTATCTCTTCTTCGTACAGCACGTGGCCTTCGCCAATGAGGGCATGGGCCAGGTGGGCCAGCTGCACCAGGTCTCCGCTGGCGCCTACGCCCCCGTGCTCGTATATGCAGGGGTAAATGTTATGGTTGATCAGGTCCCGCAGGAGGTACACCACATCTTTATGCACCCCTGAATGGGCCTGCATAAAGCTGCTGAGGCGGGCAATCATCAGGCTTTTGGTAAGCACCGGCGCCAGGCACTTGCCGGCGCCGCTGGCGTGGCTGCGAATGAGGTTATATTGAAGCTGAAACGTGTCTTCTTCGGGGATGCGGTACTGCGCCATCGGGCCAAAACCGGTGTTAATGCCGTAAATGAGCTTCTTTGCGGAAAATTGTTTCAGAAACCTGAAGTTCTCGCCCACCTGCTCCACAGCAGCTTCGTCCAGCACCAGCTCCTCACCTTCAAACAGCACCCGATGCACTTCTTCGAGGGAAAGCATCTTACTTCCTAGTACGACCATTATATTAGATTAAATTATTTGTTTATATAAAAAAGTGCCCAAAGTTAGTATAAAAACCTTAAAACGCCACCTGTTGGCATACAGGCAGCGTTCTCCGGTGTAAAAGTATTACTCTTCGGCTATATTTTCAGGGGGTGTAACCAATATTTTATCGATGCGGTGAGCGTCCATGTCTACAATTTCGAAGGTAAAATTGCGCCATTCCAGTTTTTCACCTGTTTGGGGAATATGTTCCAGGTGGTGGAGGATGAAACCGGCCAGGGTATCAAATTCCTGCTCAAATTCGGCCATCAGGTCTTCCATGTCAAATTCGCTGAGGAAGTCGTAGAACGGTATCTGTGCGTCTATGAGGTAGCTGCCGTCTTCGCGTTTTACCATGTTGTAGTCGTCCTGCCCGGTTTCCGGCATGTCTCCCACAATAGCTTCCAGGATATCGTTCAGGGTGATCATGCCCAGGAAGGTGCCGTACTCGTCTACAATGAACGCGGCGTGTATCTGGGTTTCCTTGAACTTTTCCAGTACCTGGTAGGCGGTATTGTTATCAGGGATGAAGAGGGGTTTCTTCATCACGTCTTTGAGCACGGCCAGGTTGCCGGCGGCGTACAGGTCCTTGATGGTAAGAATGCCTTTGATATGGTCTATCTGCCCTTCGCACACGGGGTATACGGAATGCGGGGAGGCCTTGATCTTGCGTTTGTAGCTTTCGCCTTCCTCGCTCACGTCCAGCCATACAATATCGGTACGGTGGGTCATGAGGGAGGTGATGTTGCGGTCCCCGAGGTGGAACACGCGCTCAATGATCTCCTGCTCGGTCTCTTCTATGGCGCCGGAGGAGGTGCCTTCGCTGATGATGGCCTTGATCTCTTCTTCCGTTACATTGCTGTCTGAAGTGCGTTTCAGGCCTGTTATGCCCACCAGTACGTTGGTAGAGCGGCTTAACAGCCATACGAACGGGAACGTGACGCGGGAAAGGAGGTGCATGGGCTGCGCCAGCGCTTTGGCTATCTTTTCGGGATTGGCCAGGCCGATGCGTTTGGGGAACAGCTCTCCCAATACCAGGGTGAGGTAAGTGATCACAATGACCAGCAGGGCGGTGGCAACGCCGTTGCTGTAGGGCGCCAGCAAAGGAATGGTATCAAAGTACCCCTTTACGTCTTCCTTCAATTGTTCCCCGGAGTACAAACCTGTCAGGATACCGATCAGCGTAATACCGATCTGTACCGTAGAAAGGAACGTATCCGGGTTGTTAGACAGTTTCAGTGCTGCTTTGGCTTTTTCGTCCCCTTGCCTGGCTGCGTTCTCCAACCGCACTTTGCGGGCGGACACCAAGGCTATCTCCGCCATTGAGAAGATACCGTTGAGCAAAATAAGGACGAGGATAATGACGACTTCCATAATTATAAGCCTAAAAATAAAAAATTATTCAAATATCAGCGTAACAAATGCCAAAGCGATGCCGGCGGCTATGGCCATTACTTTTCTGCCGCTCAGCTCGTGATGCCGGGTACCGCTTTCGTAAAATATGGTGGTGGAAATGTGCAGAAAGGCCCCTATCACCAGCGCAACCAGGTACACCAGCGAGTCGGTAACCACATGGAATTGCTGGCCCAGCGTAGCGGCCAATATAGCTGATAAAGGAGTGATGACGGAAAAGATCAGGAGGATGCGCCACAGCTGCGATTTGCTTTGATGGGCATGCATCATCACGGTGATCAGGGTAAGCGCCTCCGGTACCTTGTGGGCCATTACGCCCAGCATGAGCGATGGCAGGGCGGACCTGTCTTCATAATGGAAACCCAGCGGGATGCCCTCCATAAAAGCGTGAATGGAGAGGCCGATAAGCAGGGGCATTACGGCCACATGGTGGTGGTTGCCGCCGGGCAGGTGGGTATGCCCGTGCTCCATGCCGTGGCTGAGCTGCTGCAGGAACACCTGCACAAAGAAGCCCAGCACAATATAGATGCCGGCGGAATGCCCCAGCTCGTGGTACACCTCCGGCAGCAGGTGCATGATGGTGATGCCGAAAAGGAAAGCGCCGGTGAAGGCCAGCAGGTAAATAGGCAGGTTGGGATGTACCCGTTTGACTAACATGGGAATCATGCCCCCGCCGATAGTTGCGGCCAGTATGAGTATCAGGTATGTAAAGTTCATGTTGTTTTGTCCAGTTCCAGTCTGATCCTTCTTTGAAAAAATCCGCCGCTCAGCAACCCGGCCAGCATGCCCAGCACTCCACCGCCCACCACATCCAGCGGGTAGTGCACGCCCACGTATACCTGGGAGTAGCAGATCGCGGCCGCCCAAAGGAAAAACAGCCACGCCCACTTCCCTATCCGTGGGCTTAAAGTTATGAAAGAAAACATTGCAAGGCCAAAATGGTTGGCGGCATGGGAGGAGGTAAAGCTGCCGCTTTGGGGGCAGTAGTTCACCATCACCCTTACGTACGGGGCAATGAGGGGGTCACGGCAGGGCCGCAGGCGGGCCACCGCGTCTTTAAAGAACATGCTGGCCTGGTCCGTAATGGCAAAGGTGACAATAAAGAACACGATCCAGAAAAAACCCCGCCACCCGAAGTTATAGATCACAAAAACGCCCAGGAACAGGTACAGCGGCGCCCAGAGGTAGGGCTCCCGCAGCCAGGGCAGCAGAAAGTCAAGGAAGCCGTTGTTCCATTTGCCGTTGATATAAAAAAACAGCTTGAGGTCCCAGGTCAGCAAATTTTCCATCAGCCTTTCGGTTTTTGCGCAATGAGCACCAGCCTCGGGGAGTGCTGCTCGTCAAATGCGTTGAAGTGATAATCCCCGAAAACATCGGTGATCTGCAATCCCTGTTTGGCGAACATCTCTTCAAAATCTGCCAGGGTAAAGGCGCTCACGCTCTCCGTGTATTCGCTGCGCAGCAGTTGCTTTTTGTCCAGTATATTGATCTGTTTGAGGAATTTGTCTTTACTCATCTCCCTTTTGATATCGAACACCACGTTGTCTTTTTCCTTCACTTCATCTACCACCAGGTGGGCCGCCACGTACACGCTGTTGAGGTAGTCCAGCACCAGCCGGCCGCCGGGTTTCAGGGTATTGGCCAGGGTGCGCAGCGCGTTCTCGTTCTCATGCCGGGTCTCAAAATAGCCGAAGCTGGTGAAGAAGTTGAACACCACATCAAAATAATTGATGCGGAAGGGCAACCGCATATCATGCTGGAAAAAGCTGAGATGATCGTTCTCCAGCTTGCGGGCCGCGGCAATGCTTTCTTCAGAGAGATCTATGCCGGTTACGTTAAACCCTTTATCTGCCAGGTACCTGGCATGGCGCCCCCTGCCGCAGGCCACGTCCAGCATGGAAGCGCCGGGCGCGGGGTGCAGGTAATCCACCAGCTTGTCTATAAATGATGCCGCCTCCTTCTCGTCACGGTTGCTGTACAGCAGGTGATAATAAGGAGAATTGAACCAGTCTTTGAACCATTGTTTCGCAACTTCCATCTCGCTATTGCTTCTTGTTATTGAACATCAAATATCGGGCGCTTTCGTAAAATCCGCGCGTTAAGTTATCCATTTGGCGTGACAGTTCAGGGTTTTGCTGCTGTACGTTCTTTTGGGCGTCTGCCCGCAGGTCATACAGTCCCGCCGCGCCGGTTTTGGCATCTATTTCGTAAAGGTATTGCCCGTTCACGGTGGCCCAATAGCCGTTGAGGCCCCGCACGTACTGGATGAAAGCAAAGCGCCGCGCGGCGCCGGCGGTATCCAGCAGGCTTTTGCCCAGGGTGTAGTTGGTGTAGGGCATGCCCGTCATCTCCGCCACGGTGGGGTACACGTCCAGCAGGCTGCCGGCGGCTTCCACCTGCCGGGGCGCCACGGTTTTAGGGTTGTAGATGATGCAGGGCACGTGCGTTACGTAGGTGGCCATCTCGAACTCCGGGTAAGGCATGAAGCTGTAGGCGTCCAGCCGGGCGCTGTGGTCACCGAAGAACACAAAAATAGTATTGTTCAGGTACCCCGATCTTTCCGCCAGCTGCATGAGGTGGCCTACATTGTAGTCCAGGTAGCGGAGGGCGTTGAACTGGTCGATATTTACAAAACCGGACGCCTTCAGCTGTTTCATGTCTATTTCTTTGGCGGTGAGGCGCTTGAAGTCTCCCGCCCCGCTGGTGGTAGTGTAGGGCTCGTGGTTGTCTGCCGTTTGCAGGAAGGCGAGGAACGGTTTTTTACTGTCATGCGCCTTTTTGAATATCTCGTCCGCTTCCGTGATCAGGTCATAGTCCGCCACGCCCCAAACGTCTGCCTTGGGCGCTTTGAAATATCCTTCTTCAAAGATCTGCAGGCCTTCCACGTTGTTGGTGAACACGGCGCGGATGTTGGCCCAGTTGGTATTGCCGCCCAGGAGGTAATATTTTTCGTAGCCTTTGAACTGGTCCATGACCACGCGCTGGTCTACAATGGCCGGGTGGCGGGAGGCGGTTTTGACCTTTACCACGTCCGGCAGGCCGGTGGTAACGCCAAATACGGTACGGGCGGTGCTCATAGCGGGCACGTAAAAGTTTTTGTACAGCGCCCCGTTGTCCGCCAGGCGCTGCAGGTTGGGCGTGGCCTGCATGGGGTTGCCGAACATGCTGGTCATGGAGGCGCCCACGCTTTCCAGCATCACAATGATCACGTTCTGCCGCGGTTTTGAGCTGTCTCCGGGAAAGCTGCGCGCAAAGTGGAGGGTTTGCGCGTTGGGGCTGTCCACACCGAGGTATTCCGCCATGTGGGGATAGTATTTGCGGGTGGCCGTTTCGTCAAAGGTGTCTGCCTGCAGGTCCATGTTAGACACAAAGTGCAGCACCGGGTTGAGGGCCAGGCTGGTCACCGCATTGTCCCTGGTGAACATGGCCTGGCTCCAGCGCAGGGGGAACCACGCAAAGTTGCCGTAAATGCCCGCGCCAAACAGCAGTACCAGCAGTATCACCCAGCCGGCGTAGCCCCAGGGGCGCACGGGCCTGCCTTCTTTACCGGCATAACGGCGGTAAATGCTGCGGTACGAAAAACGTACAAAGGCCATGAGCAATAGAATGCCCAGCCCGCCCCACACCACGGGGTAACTTTCCCACATCATGCGGGCATTGGTGGCCCTTTCCCCGGAAGCCAGGAAGCGGGTAACAGAAGGCTCCAGCCGCAGGCCCAGGTAGCTGTAATGCCCCAGGTCCACTACGTAAAACAATGTCAGCACCAGGTATGCCACAAAGAAATACCAGAAGTTGAGCCGCCGCAGGGCGCCGGTGCCAAAGAGCCGGTCTCGCGCAATAATGGCCACCAGGCCCACGGGTATCATGATGATGAGCGCCAGCCGCATGTCGAACTTGAGGCCCAGGTACCAGGCCCGGGCAATAATGCCAGGTTCTTTAATGGTGCTGGAAAAAAAGAAAAGGAAGAAGATCAGCCTGAAAACCACCAGGAAACAAAACAGGTATAAGGTTTGCATGAATATATACCGTATGTACCTGGGAATGCGAGACCAAATATGACCCATTATATTCTCTTAAAATTTTATACGTAGCTGCAAATATAGTCTAATTGCCGCAACAAGCGGTTTGAAGCGTGAACATGCTAAATTAACAGGTTGATTAAAGATTGAATCGATTATCTTTGCCTTCCTAAAAAAATCCAACAATTGTGGCACTGATCAAATCAATTTCGGGTATTCGTGGAACAATCGGCGGCAGGCCGGGAGAAGGTTTGTCCCCGCTGGACGTGGTAAAGTTCACCGCCGCGTATGGCACATGGCTGTTGCGGCAGAACGCTGACAACAAGAAGGTAGTGATAGGGCGGGACGGGCGCATATCCGGAGAAATGGTGAAGGACCTGGTGGTATCTACGCTCAACGGCCTTGGCATAGACGTGGTGGACCTTGACCTCAGCACCACGCCTACCGTGGAAATAGCCGTAAAAATGGAACAGGCGGCAGGCGGCATCATTCTTACCGCCAGCCACAACCCCAGGGAATGGAACGCGCTGAAGCTGCTGAACGCGGAAGGCGAGTTCATTTCCGGCACAGACGGCGCGGAAGTGCTGGAGCTGGCCGCCAATGAAGATTTTGTATTTGCAGACGTGAACAAGCTGGGCACTTACCAACGGGATGATTCTTACCTGCAAAAACACATAGACCTGGTGGTGAACTACCCGCTGGTAGACGTGAAAGCCATCAAGGCGGGCAATTTCAAGGTAGTGGTAGACGCCGTGAACTCTACCGGGGCCATTTACGTGCCCGCGCTGCTGAAAGCCCTGGGCGTACAGGAAGTGGAAGTGCTCTTTGGGGAAGTGAACGGCAAGTTCTCCCACAACCCGGAGCCGCTGCCTGAAAACCTCACCGCCCTTTCCAATGAAGTGAACAAATCTGAAGCAGACTTCGGCATTGCCGTAGACCCTGATGTGGACCGCCTTTGTTTTGTATGCGAAGACGGCAGCATGTTCGGGGAAGAATACACCCTGGTGGCCGTGGCGGACTATGTGCTCAAACACCGCAAAGGCAACACCGTTTCCAACCTCAGCTCCACCCAGGCATTGAAAGATATTACCCTCCGCAACGGGGGCGAGTACCACCCCTCCGCGGTGGGCGAAGTGAACGTGGTGAATAAAATGAAAGCCGTGAACGCCGTAATAGGCGGGGAAGGCAACGGCGGCATCATTGTGCCTGACCTGCATTATGGCCGGGATGCCCTGATCGGCATCGGCCTGTTCCTCAGCCACCTGGCCCACAGCAAAAAGAAAATGAAAGCGCTCCGCAACTCGTACCCCGACTATTTTATTTCCAAGAATAAAATTGAGCTGGACAAGGGTATTGACGTGAAGACCATTTTTGAAAAGATCAAGGGCAAGTACAAAAAGCAGCCGCAGAACACGGAAGACGGCCTCAAGATCGAATTTGACAAAGATTGGGTACACCTGCGCACGTCCAATACGGAGCCCATTATCCGCATCTATGCCGAAAGCCATAATGAAACCACGGCAGACAACATAGCCCGGAAAATCATGCAGGATATCAAGGAATTTATTTAACTTCGATACAGCTTTTAAAGGCCCGGCCCTGAAGTAACCTACTTCGGGGCCGGGCCTTTTTTAGTGATACTATATTAACAGTATGCTCAACCGAACCTCAAGCGAACGTGAAGCGAACGAGAAGCGAAGGAGAAGAAAAAATGGGAAGTGTTAAAATAGTACCATAATGATGTAAAACTGCGTTGAAAGAACCGCAGCCTGTGGCAAGACATGCAGTTGCCGCAAACTCATTTGCCGTGCCGGCATTGACCAGATCCCCCCCCGCGCCGCCTTTTTTGCAGGCGCATCAGCTTCCGCAGCGGGCCTCCTGTTTTGTTGCGGCTTTTCCGTAAATTTGTGCCGCTTTTATATCAAAAACCAAACCACCACGATCTTGGAACGTATCTATTTTGACAATGCGGCCACCACCGCGCTTGATAAAGCAGTGCTGGACGCCATGCTGCCTTACCTGACCGACAAGTTCGGCAACCCGTCCTCTATTTACTCATATGGCCGCGAATCCCGTTTGGGCATAGAAAGCGCGCGCAAAACAGTGGCAAAGGTACTGAACGCCCACCCTGGCGAGATCTTCTTCACCTCCGGTGGCACGGAAAGCAGCAACACAGCTATTCACGCCGCCATCCGTGACCTGGGCTGCCGCCACATCATCAGCTCCCCTATTGAGCACCATGCCACCCTGCACACCGTAGAGCACATGCATTGCAAGGAAGAGATCAAACTCTCCTGGGTAAAGCTGCTGCCCAACGGGCATGTAGACATGGATGACCTGCGCGCCCTGCTGGCAGGCTCCAAAGAAAGATGCCTGGTATCGCTCATGCACGCCAACAATGAGATCGGCAACCTGCTGGACCTCTTTGCCGTGGGCAACCTCTGCAAGGAGTACGATGCCATTTTCCATTCAGACACCGTACAGACCGTAGGGCACTATCCCTTTGACCTCCGCAATACGCCGGTCCATTTCATCAACGGCGCCGGCCACAAGTTCCACGGCCCCAAAGGCGTGGGCATCCTCTACATCAACGAGAACGTGAAGATCACGCCTTACGTGCATGGCGGCTCCCAGGAGCGCAACATGCGCGCCGGCACGGAAAACCTCTACGGCATTGTGGGTTTTGCCAAAGCGCTGGAGCTGGCTACGGAACATCATGAGGAGCACAGCCGTTACATCAATGACCTGCGCATGTACATGGCCGCGCAGCTGCAGGAACACATCCCTGCCGTGAGCTTTAATGGCGACCTGTTTGGCCGCAGCCTGTACACCGTGCTGAACGCTTCTTTCCCGAAATCTGAAAAAAGCGAAATGCTGCTCTTCAACCTGGACATCAACGGCATTTGCGCCAGCGGCGGCAGCGCGTGTACCTCCGGCGCAGACGCCGGCTCTCACGTGATCCGCGCCATCAACAACGATCCCAACAAGGTAGCCGTACGCTTCTCCTTCTCCCGGCATAATACCAAAGCGGAAGTAGACAAGGTGGTAGCGAAGCTGAAAGAACTGATCTGATCAATAGCCCTCTACATAAACAAGGCCGGCCACAAGAAATGGCCGGCCTTGTTATATTTCGATCCTTTCGTTCCGTACTCCTTGCTGCTGTTGTTTATGAATACTTGGTGATCACATCATAGAACTTGTCCCGGTACCCTTCGCTGATGGGAATGCTCTGGTTGGCTATCATCACGGTGTTGCGCTCTACGGAATTGATCTTGTTCATGGCTACCAGGTAAGAGCGGTGTACGCGCATGAACTTGTCTTTCGGCAGGCGGCTTTCAAAAGCCTTCAGGCTCTTCAGGGTGAGCACGGGCTGGTTGTGCGTATAGATCTTGATATAATCTTTCAATGCTTCTATGTACAGGATGTCTTCCAGGTTGATCTTGATGATCTTGTACTCTGTTTTTACAAAAATATAATCGTACTCCATGCTTTTGGGCTGGGATACCTGCTGGTACTCCTGCGCCTTGGTGACCGCTTTCAGGAAACGCTCAAAGGGGATGGGTTTGAGCAGGTAATCCACCACGTCCAGGTTGAAACCGTCCATGGCGTACTCTTCATAGGCGGTGGTGAATATCACCAGCGGCGGGTGTTTTAGTGATTTCAGGAACTGGATGCCTGTAATGTCAGGCATTTTAATGTCCAGGAACAACAGGTCTACCGGTTCTTCCTGCAAGTAGCGTAGGGCCAGGGCGGCGTTCTCGAATGTTTTTACCTGCATGGGAAAAGGCGCCTTTGCAACAAAATCCTCGATGATCTCCAACGCGAGCGGTTCATCATCAAGCGCTAAACACTTCATCATGTTTCAGTGCAATTTTAAGGTCAGCAATAAATTCTTCTCCATGCTCTCTGACAGTTATTGTATGTGCATCCGCATACAGCAGGCTCAGGCGTTTCAGCGCATTGTTGAGGCCTACGCCGCCTTTTTCCGCCATGCGCTGGCGGAACAGGCGGTTGCGTACCACCAGCTGAAATATGCCATCTTTCCCGATGTGCATGCGTATATGTATGTAAGACGGCTCCTTGTAACTGATGCCGTGTTTGAAAGCGTTTTCCACGAAGGGGATCAGCAGCATGGGCGCTATCTCCAGGTCCGCGCCGTCTTCCCCTTCTACCGTTACTTCAACGGGTATGTTGCGCGCCATGCGCAGGCGCTGTATGTCTATATAGTCCTGCAGGTACCGCAGTTCCGTTTGCAGGGGCACCTTGTCTTCGTTGCTCTGGTAGATCATGTACCGCATAATGGTAGAGAGCTTTACAAGGGCGTGCTCTGTTTCAGGGGAGCGGCGGTGGGCCAGGGAATAGATGGTGTTGAGACTGTTGAAGAGGAAGTGCGGGTTGATCTGAGACTTGAGGAACTTCAGCTCCGCGTTCAGGTTGGCCACTTTCAATGCCTCCCGCTGCTTTTCGCTTTTGAACCATTCCATGGCAATTTTTATAAAGCCGCTCATGAACAGCATCAGCAGGGCAAACGTGCCTGACTTGCGGAGCATTTCCGGGAAGAAAAAATGCATCATGAACACCCCGTCATGAAAGGGCCTTGCCGGGATGGTCTCCGCAAACGCGGGCGGGAAGGCCTTTATACGTACGCCGCTGTCTATCACCGCTCCCTGGGCGCGCCAGGTGCGGAACAGGCGTTTGCGCCAGTGTACCGGGTTTTTCCGCAACATGCTGTCCCGGAACGCCATCATCTGCGTTCCGCCGGCCACCACCACGTCTCCATGGCGGGTACGGAGCGCCATGGCCGGGCCGGGGCCATCCTCTCCGCGGTATATTACATTGGTAGCCGCCGCCATGCCGGTAACGCCAACGGCCAGCGTTGGCATCACAGCACTGTCTTCTCCTTCCGGCACCGGTATTTCAAACGGGTGTTCCGGCATAAAAGAAGAATCACCGGCGGCTATAAAAAAAGGCGGCCGGTCCATGATGGCGGTCATGAACCGGTACTCTACCACCGCCTGTTGTATCGCAATAAAAATGATCAGCCCCAGCACGCATGCAATGTAAATGCCGATGCGCTTGAGCGTGAAGAACTTTGGTATCAGCACGTACACGTTGAGGTAGAACAACCCTACCAGGAACAAGGTGTTGATGGCCTCCTTGATGAAGAAAGACCGGTCTGCCACCTGTATGCGGTAAGCAAAGAAAGGAAAGAGGAAAATGCACGTCCACGCAACAATATGCATAGAGATGATCACAAGCCTGTTCCTGAATATGTTCCTGATGCTGACCATAGGTGTTAATCGGCGTTAAACATACATCACAATACTCTTAAGCAAGTGTTAAAACACCGGGCATGGGTCTTAACTAAGTGTTAAAGTTAACGGGGCCGGACGTTGAGGCTGTCCAGCTCGCGCAGGCTTACGGCGGGAGACTGGCCGTGCCGCAGCTTGTGCAATACCAGGCGGCCTACCCGCATGGCCTCTTCTTTACTGCTGAATGGATGATGCCCGGCTACCGCCGGAATTTCTACCTGGTAAATGAACGGCCGCCCGTTGTGCTGGATGTGGTAGCCCCAGCTATTGCCGGTGCGCACCGGTGCCAGCCGCAGCGTGTCTGCTTTTTCCCGGCAGGAAAAGAACAGTGCTGCCGGCGGCACGGTGAACAACACCAGGCGATGGAATCGTTTAATCATTTTCATTGTACTCCTGGTCCGGTTCAAACCTGTAAATATCATCCAGCGGCAGGCTGGATGTGCGGCCGGCCAATACATAGCCCTTGCCGCCCAGGGTAAAGGAGCAGGCGCCGGTGCGGGCCACGCCTTCAAAATCGCGCCGCTTGGTCCACTGGTCGGCAACAGGGTCATACTCCCAGGTATGCGCGGAAAGGCCGCCCTTGGTGCCGGTGGCCACGTAGCCCTTGTTGTTCATTACAAACGCTACGGCGTTGCTGCGCACAATATCATAGTCGTTGTCATAGTCTTCATCGCTCAGGTTGGCCACGTCCCTTTTCTTTGTCCAGTTATCTTCGTCCGCATCGTACACGTAAAAATCACTTTTGTATTCCGCGTTGTTGGTGCCGGTCACTATGTAAGCCTTGTCCGCTATCACAAAAGCCACGGCTTCCGTACGTTTTGAGCCGCCGAAAGACTGCCGCTCGTTCCACTCGTCTTTCACGGGGTCATACTGCCATACGTCTTTCAGCGCGCCGCCGTCATTACCGGTGGCAATGTAGCCCATGCCTTTCAGCGCAAAGCCCACCGCATCCCTGCGGGCCAGGCTGATAGCCGGGTTGGGGCCTGCCAGCGGGGCTTTGGGCGCCCAGTTGCCGGTAGCCGGGGAGTACGCCCAGAGGTCGTTCAGGCGGTTCAGGCCATCAAAGCCGGTACCCACATAGGCCACGTTATTGATCACAAAAGCGGCGGCGCTGCCGCGTACGGCGGCCTCCGCGGGCAGATCGTTCACCTGGCTCCAGCCGCGGGAAGGGGTGTACTTCCAGAAGTCCCGCAGGTATTTTTCCCCGTCGTACCCGGTGCCGATGTAAGCCGTATCACCAATGGCAAAGGCCACCGCTTCGGAACGCGGCTTGCCGCTCATTTCCGACACCTCTACCCAGTTACCGGTCTCATCGTCCGTAGAATCGCTTTTGGAACAAGCTGCCAGCAGGCCCACCAGTATCCATCCATAGTTTCTTGCAATGTGCATACAATTGTTTTTTTTAACGGTTTCAAAATTATCGGGGGAACTGTTACAGGTATTATAAAATAGACGGAAAGGAGGCATACGGGGATGAATAAGGTCTTTTCATCTGCCAATACCGGGGTTTTATCCTTTTGCCGCAAAATGCCCGTAAACGGCCTTAAAATGGCAACCGCCGGTTGTATGGCTGCACTCATCGATAAATATTCCACGCTGGCATAATACCCGTACGCGGGCCGTACAGGCTGATTATCATTGCGCCGTTATGCAAGTACAGAAAATATTACTGGGAGTAGCGGCCGCGTGCAGCCTGGCGGCGTGTGACAAGGCGGGCTTTACCTATGATAACGTAACGGACGGCGGCCATGTGCAGTATACCCTGCTGGATACGCTGGAGATACAGATGCGTACCGTGCAGCCTGATTCCATGGCCACCTCCGGCAGCGGCATAGCGCTGGCCGGCGGGTATACAGATGCATATTTCGGGAAGATCAGCGCGGGCAGTTACTTCCGCGTAGCATTGCCTTCGGAGCGCACGCTGGAAGACAATGCCGTATATGATTCCATAGAGCTGGTGATGCGGCCCAACGGGCATGCCTATGGCGATACGCTGCCCCTGCAGACCCTGCAGGTATACCAGCTGCAACAGCCGCTGGTACTGCCTGAAAATTACACCGCCCTGTTCAGCCACCAGCAGTTCCCCTACAACAGCACCCCGCTGTTCTCACAGCCCGTGCTTATCACGCCAACGGCGGGCAACCTGCTGCACCTGCGGCTGGCAGACGCCAAGGGGCAGGAACTGTTTGGCCTGCTGAAGAACAAGGCCACCGAAGTTTCTTCCGAAGACTATTTCCGCGAATATTTCAAAGGCCTCTATGTTAAAGGGAACGGCAACACGGCGGTGTTCGGCTTCACGGCGGCAGACAGCAGCCTGTATATACGCCTGCATTACCACGTGGTTACCCATGAAAAAGAAGAGAAGTACCTGGATTTTCTGATGACCACGCCGGAGCTGCAATTCAATGCCATACAGCGGGAGCGCAACGGCACGCCGCTGGAAGGCCTGCAACCGGGCAACGGCCTTGCCAGCGCCGCCACCGGCAACCGCGCCTTCCTGCAGGCGCCGGGCGGCGCCCTCGTCCGGATGGACTTCCCTTCCCTTTCCGCCTTGCAGGAGCTGGGCAGGTACGGCCGCATCCAGCGGGCGGAGCTGGTGCTGCGGCCCGTGAGCGGCACTTACATACGGGAAGCGCTGCCGCCGCGGCTGGCGCTTTGCCTGGCAGACAACAAAAACCAGGTGGCGTACGGAGACACGCTGCTGACGGCCATGGGCATGTCTCAATACGGCAGCCTGGTCACAGACAAACTGAACCCTGAAAATACCAGCTACGTGTACGATGTGACCATCTACTGCAAATCCATGATGAACGCGGACAGCTACACCTACCGCGGGCTGCTGCTGTCCCCGCCGGCCGGCGAGTACGCCACGCAGTTCAACCGGCTGGTGCTGGGCGATGGAAAGAACAGCCAGCACCGCGCGCAGTTAAAGATCTATTACCTCTTATACCAATAGCCATGCGATCTTTTATTACCGGATGCCTTTTTTTGCTGACCCTGCAGGCGCAGGCGCAAAAAGGCGTGAACTCCCTCTACTCCGCCTTCGGCATCGGCGACCTGGAAGAGAAAGACTACAGCCGCAGTTTTGGCGTGGGCAGCGCAGGCATTGCCCGCGGCTCAGACAATTTCCTGAACGAGCTGAACCCCGCCTCCTACAGCCGCCTGCCCATGGAAACATTTTTCTTTGAAGCGTCTGTAGCCGGCAAAACGGTGCAATACAATACCAGCACCTCCTATCAAACCGCGGGAGACATCAGCTTCAAAAGATTTGCGCTGGGCTTCAAAGCCCACAAACGCTGGGGCATGAGCCTGGGGCTGATGCCTTACAGCCGGGTAGACTACAAGCTGCTGAACACCCGCACCATAGACGGTACCGGCTCATCCGTCCGCAACGCGGTAGAAGGCAGCGGCGGCATTAACCGCCTGTATTTTTCCAACGCCGTGCAGCTCACCAAAAACTTTTCGCTCGGCGTTTCTTCCGCCCTGCTGTTTGGCCCGGTGTCTACCACAGACAGCCTGGGCGGCGGCAGCAGCAGTGAAGACGTATACTCGGAAGTGAACAACGCTTACCGCAGCTTTGAATTTAATACCGGTTTGCAATACCACGGCAAGGTGGGAGAATGGCAGCTGGGCGCGGGCGTTACCTACCGCCTGAAAAGCCAGCTGGTCAACTCGCAGGATTTTTCCCTGAAAGCGGCAGACGGCACCGTACTGTACACAGAAACACGGAAGGCGGTGGATTATACCCTGCCGGAACAGCTGGGCGCGGGCATCCATATTTCCAACGGGCAGTTGGCCTGGCTCATGGACTACCGGCAGCAAAACTGGCAGGGGCTGAACCCGAACAGATCAGACTATCAATACATCACCGCCAAAAGATACGCGGGCGGCATGGAGTACACTTTTTACCGGGATTATTTCAACGTGCGCATGGAGGGGCTGATCCTGCAGGCCGGCGTGAACTACTCCACCGGTTACCTGCGGGTAAAGGGCGAGCCGCTGAGCGACTTCGGCGTTACCGCCGGCGCTTCCCTGCCCAGCAGAACGGGGCACCTGCGGTATTACATTGGCCTGGAAGGCGGGCAGCGCGGCCGCGCCGTAAAAGGACTGGTGAAGGAAAATTACCTGAACGTGGTGCTGCACCTTTCCCTGCGTGACAACTGGTTCTTCAAACGGAAAGAACTGTAACAGGCCGGCGGGTAAACGGGAGACCGGGGCTTTGCAAAACCTTTATACATTCTCCCCCAAAAACGGTTTCCCTTTACCCGCCGGTCTGTTTCTACGATGTGGCGCCATGCGGTGATGACCGCCATGTTTACCGGGACGCCGCCTCCGGGCCGCGTCTTTTTGCGCTTTGCGGCGCGGGCTGCGCCAGCAGCTCACGGAACCACTTGCCCGAGTCTTTCATTGTTCTGCGCTGCGTGTCAAAGTCTACATGCACCAGCCCGAAGCGGGCCTTGTACCCTTCCGCCCATTCAAAATTGTCTGTCAGCGTCCAGGCAAAATAACCGCTAACAGGCACGCCTGAACGTTTTGCCAGCAGCACGGCGGACAGATATTCCTGGAAATACCGGATACGCTCATCATCTTTCACTTCCCCATTCCGCAACACATCGTCAAAGGCAGCGCCGCTTTCGGTTACCATGATCTCCTTTACACCTTTGTAGGCGGCAAACTGTTGCAGGATGCTGTACATGCCCTGCCCGCTGATCTCCCAGCCCAGGCCGGTAAGCGGCACCTGGCGGTACCGTGCTTTCACTTCGGACGCCTGCACGTACGGCATAAAAGCGTTGTACCGCACCACAAGCGGGAAATAGTTCTGCAGGCCGATAAAATCAAAATGGAAAGGCAGCTTCTCCCAGTCCCGCCAAAGCGCATAGCGGCGTTCTATCCGTTTCAGCAGCGGGAAAGCGTCTGCGGGGTACCCCATGCCGAGAGACGGTTCTATGAAGAGGCGGTTAAACAGTGCGTCCGCGCGGCGGGCGGCCTGCAGGTCATTATTGTTGGTGGTGTAGGGGATGATCTGTGAACAGGAATAGGTAGTGCCCACCCTGGCCCCCGGCGCTTCCGCACGGAGGGCGCGCCCGCCTTCCGCCTGGGCCAGCGCCACATGGTGTACGGCCGGCAGAAAATAAGAAAGGCCGAACTTGCCGGGCGCATGCACGCCCAGCATATACCCCAGTGACGTGAACCCGAAAGGCTCGTTGAGCACCAGCCAGTTCTTCACCTTATGGCCGTAGGCGCGGGCACAGAGCGCGGCAAAAGCCTCAAACGCGAAAACAGTGCCCCGGTGGCACCAGCCGCCTTTCTGCTCCAGCGCCTGGGGAAGGTCCCAATGGTAAAGGGTCACGTACGGCTCCAGGCCAGCGGCCAGGCAGGCGTCTATCACACGGTGGTAAAAGTCTATGCCGGCCTGGTTAACGGCGCCCGTACCGTTCGGTATAATGCGGCACCAGGAAAGGGAGAAACGGAACACCGTAAAACCCATCTGTTTGGCCAGCGCAATATCTTCCGCATACAGCTCAAAAAAATTGCAGGCATGGCGGGCATGGGTGCCGTCTTTGATCTTGCCTTTACGGGCCGTGAAAGCGTCCCAGACAGACATGCCTTTCCCCTGCGCATCGTGCGCCCCTTCATTCTGAAAGGCGGAAATGGCCACACCCCATTTAAACGCCGCCCCAAAATCGCTGCTGCTGAACTGGTCCAATACAGATGCCCTTTTTGATGTTTTCTTCCTGTAAGATGTAACATGTAACCGACATGGCCGAACTTCCGGCGGGAATTTAACAATTTAACAACCGGCGTTGTACCTTTGCGGCGTATGAAACAGGTTTCTGCTCTTTTTGCAATATCCCTTACAGTTATTTTCACCGCCTGCCAGCCGGGCGGTGACCACAGCAGCGAAAAAGACATTCCTCCCGTAGTGGACCGGCTCAACCCCATGGTGCTCATACCAGGGGGCGCATTTGACATGGGGGCGGATGATGATACCGGCATGCCTGATGAATACCCCCAACACCTTGTACAACTGGATTCTTTCTGGATAGACGGGCACGAAGTGACCAACGCCGAGTTCGGCGCTTTTGTGGCGGCCACGGGGTATGTGACCACAGCGGAACAGCCTATTTCAAAGGCCGAGCTGATGCAAACCCTTCCCCCCGGCTCCCCCGAGCCGGACAGCGCCATGCTGTTGCCCGGCTCGCTGGTGTTTGTGCCCACGCAGGGCGCGGTAGACCTGAACGATGTGAGCCAGTGGTGGAGCTTTGTACGCGGCGCAGACTGGCGGCACCCCTACGGCCCTAACAGCCATATTGAAGGAAAAGACAATTACCCGGTAGTGCATGTTTCCTGGAACGATGCCCAGGCCTACGCCTCCTGGGCCGGCAAACGCCTGCCCACCGAAGCGGAATGGGAATTTGCGGCCAGGGGAGCGCTCAAGGGGCAACCCTTTCCCTGGGGTACGGAAATTCCGCAGCAGGGTAAGGCCAAAGCCAACATCTGGAGCGGGCATTTCCCTTATGAGAACACAAAAAAAGACGGCTTTGAAGGTACCGCGCCCGTTAAGTCCTTTGCACCCAACGGCTATCAGCTGTATGACATGGCCGGCAACGTGTGGGAATGGACGGCAGACTGGTACAACAGCGACTATTACGCACAGGAAAAACCGGGCAGCCTCAACCCGCAGGGCGCCAGCACGCCGCAAGACCCGCTTGACCCCGAGCCCAAAAGAGTGATCCGCGGCGGCTCCTTTATGTGCAGCGATGAGTATTGCAGGGGCTACCGCGTGTCTGCCAGGATGAAGACCAGCCCCACCTCCGGGCTGTCTAACCTGGGCTTCCGCTGCGCGCGCAGCGTTTCAAAAACGCAGCAATAATACGCGGCCCCGGATCAGGCCTTGTAAGAACAAAGGCGGGAGCGGCACTATCAGGCGCCATCCGTTCGGATATCAATAAAAAAGGCCGCCCCTTTGCAGGAGCAGCCTTTTTCAATACGGAGGAAGATGTATTACCTGGCGGGCGTAACCATCTGTTTCCCGGAATTTATTGCTTCACGATCTTCGATGTCAAACGCGTACTGCCGGGCAGAGAAATATTAAGGATGTAAGTACCGGCAGGCTGGCTCTTGAGGTCTATACTGCCCCGGTAGGTACCGGAGAACCCCTGCAGGGATTTATAGTATACCCGTTTCCCCTTCATGTCCTGCACTTCCATAAAACCGTTCCCTTCTTTCGGCACATAGAAAGATACGTTCACCAGCCCGTTAGTGGGATTGGGGTAAACGGCCGAAACAGATTCCGCGCCATGCCCCTCCGGGGCCGGTTTGCCCACTACCGTTCTAACAGAATCTGCCGTTACGGTAGTAGTGTTCAGCTTCAGTACAAGCGGCTTGCCTTCTACCACCACCGGCTCGTTAGCGTCTGCGCCCCGCCGGCCTGTTTTGGTAGTGATCAGGATCACCCCGTTGGTGCCGGCGTTGCCGTAGAGGGCGGTAGCGGAATTGTCTTTCAGCACGGAAATGGACTCTATATTATCTGGTTTGATATTGCTCATGTCTGCTTCATAGATCTCTCCATCCAGTACTATCAGGGGCTTGTTTTCACCTGCAACACCGCGAAGGGAAATACCGTTCGGCCTGGTGCGCACTCCCATGTGCCGGCCCTGCACAGTGCCGGCGGAGGCTTTCTCGGTAACTGTTTTAGCTCCATAGCCGGTTACCTGTACCGCATCTGCTTTGGCAGGCTTCCCGGTAACGGTCACTTCAGATACTTTGCCGGGATGCCCGGTCATGGTAACACCAGCCGCCTTGCCGGTGAGCCGGACGGGTTTGCCGCTGAACACGGCAACACCGGTATCCCTGCCTATTATCACGATGTTCTGATCTTTCAGGTTTACATCCGCGCCGGACGATGTTACATACACGGTATCTCTTTTCCCGTCTGCACGGCGTTCTATAATGGTGGTATTCATTACTTTCTTCACCGTGTCTTTCACCACCTTTATTTCCAGCAATTCTTTTTTGGCCGGCGTGGTATCTCTTTGCGGGCCGTTGATGGCGGTCCTCACTTCTGTTACAACGCCCGTTACCATTTCGTTCACGGCCGCGCCGGAGCCGGTGATAGCCGTTCTCATGTCTGTTACCACGTTGTTCACCACGGCGCCGGGTTTGGTAAAGTTCAGGGAGAGCAACACCCCGCAAACCAGGCAGGCCAGCACGGCATAGCGGTAAATATGCAGGCGGGACGACCGTCTTTTGTTCATCATCCTGATACGGTTCTTCAGGTGTGAAAAGTTGAAATTGTTGGCCACGCCCGCGGCGTATTGTGAGGTATTGACCTGGATGAGGCTGTATTGGTACGCCTTGGGGTCCATGCCGGAGCGCAGGATGGAGCGGTCTGTCAGGAACTCCAGGTTCTCCCTGATAGCTGTTTTCATCAGCCAGGCGCCGGGGTTGAACCAGTAGAACACATTGTTCAGCTCTCCCAGCATCACGTCTGCGGAATGCCACTCCTTCACGTGCACGGCCTCATGATCGAGGATGGCCCGCAGCTCTTTGTCTGTATGCAGGGACGGGTTGATATATATGTTCCGGAAAAATGAAAAGGGGTTCATAGGCTTTCCCATGAGACGAACGTTGTGGCGCAACATCGTTCCCGGCGCAGTTTTGCGGTGCAGGAGCAACAGGGAGGCCAGTTGCACCATCAGCCGCAGGAACATCACGCCCACCCCGGCCCAAAAAACCCATTCCAGCAGGGCCCAGGGAGAGAAAGCGTCCGCGGGGGCGGCCTGCCATGCATTGAGGTCCGGCACGTAGGTGATCACCTGCTGGGCCAGCGCTTCATTCCGGGAAAAGAAACCGTTCACATCCACCAGCGGAAAGAGTGACGAGAAAACGATACCGGATATGAGGAAAAAACGGTTGAGCGTATAGAACGTAAGCCGGCGCAGCCCCAGCCGGTAGGCCAGGTAAAAAAGGCAGAGCGCAATATTGGCTTTGATCAGGTATATTATTAATTCAGGCATGCTGCAAGCATTAAGGTCGTGAACAAATAGGCGTTGTTACTTTTTCTCTATCATTCTGATGATCTCTTTCAGCTCATCGGGACTGATCTTTTTGTCCCGGGCAAAAAAGGTGACCAGTTCCTTGTAGGAATTTTCGAAGTAGTCTTTCACAAAGCCGTTCATGAATTTTTTCTTGTACTCCCCTTCTTCAATAGACGCGGTATATTCATATACGTTGCCGATCTTGCGGGCTTCCAGGTACCCCTTTTTTTCGAGGTTCTTGATAGTAGACGCCAGCGTGGTATAGGGAGGTTTGGGCGCGGCATGCGCTTCCAGGAAATCTTTCACAAACCCGTTCCCGGTTTTCCAGATGGCCTGCATGGCCGCTTCTTCTTGTTTGGTGAGCTTTTCCATATCATTAAATTAAGGAATTGTTTATAGTTTATAGTCAAGCGGCAGCATCTCCGCCATTTTTTCCCATCCCCAGTACTGCTCTACCACAATATCTACCGGTGAGCCGATGTTGCCGTTCCCGTCCAGCGGCACTTCAGGCGCCAGCATGTGCATCACGGATACCTGCTCCCTTGGCCGCGCTTTCTGCGCCGGCTTGTGCTTTTCCAGGTACAGCCGGTCTTCCTTCTCTTTGGAATACACCACGTACAGGTAATCCCTGAATATGAGGGAGTAGCCGTCCCCATTGGGTTTGATCAGGCTGTCATACGGCAGCTGCGCCGTATAGAGGTAACTCACCTCCTTGTCAAAAAAGCGCGGCTGCTGCACCTTTACCCCCACACTGTCTGGCAGCGACGGTGGCACAAAATCCCTTACCCGCGGTTTCCTCACCATCTTCTGCACGCTGAACCCGTCTTGCGCCAGCTGCCTGCCCGCCATGCTCCGGTAAAAATGCATGGTGGAACCGTGGTAGGCCGCTTCCCTGTTCTTCTCCCATTGCCGCTGCTGCCGGGCGTTCTTTGCTTTCATGGGCTTAAACAGGGGGTTGCCGTAGTATAGGGAGTAACCGGACTTCATATTGTAAGCAAAACTGATCAGCAAAAACTTCACCCGGTACCCCAGCGCCCTGTTCTCCAATACCACAAAATCATCAGCGCTGGCGGTGAGCAGCCGCTGTGAAGCATCGTATTGCAGGTCTATCACTTCGCTGTTCAGCAGCTTGCACTGCCGGGCAAAACTGCTTTCACCTACAAACAGGTCCGCAAATACTTTCAGCCAGCGCTCCCGTTCCACGTTCCGCCTCACCACAAACTCTTTCAGCACATCCGGTTTTGGTTTCAGCGTAACGGCAATGCCTGCCAGGTCCGCTTTCACCTCCACAGGCAACAACTGCGGCTCGTACCCGAGGTAAGACACGATCAGCTCGTATTTACCCGGCGGCACGTTGCTGATGCTGAACTGCCCGTTTTCCGCCGTGCGGTCTCCCAGGGTGGTCTGGTTCAGGAAGGCGCTGGCAAAGGGCAAGGGTTTGCCTTTTTCATCTTTTACCGAGCCTGTGATCCTGTACTGTGCTGCCGCGGTACAAGTAACCAGCAGCCACACCAAACATCCTGTTACGCATCTCATAATTACGAGTCTGTCGTAAATCTACGAACGTTTCGTAGTAATACAAAATAATTCGGGAAATAAATTTTGGGGAAGGGGGGGATTGCAGGGGAATGAGGTGGGGCTAACATAGGTGTGATATAGGTGGGATATAGGTCTAACATAGGTGTGATATAGGTGGGAACTAGGTCTAACATAGGTGTGATATAGGTGGGAACTAGGTCTAACATAGGTGTGATATAGGTGGGAACTAGGTGTCTATACTGAAAAACCTTACAGGGTACGTTAATGTAATGACAGAATTTGCTTTACAGTCCTGCGAGTTATAGCGCATAACAGGCCTTATGCGGCATCAAAAAAGGCCGGGAGCATTGCCCCCGGCCTTGTATCTTAAAATGCAACGGTACTATTGAAAAAGCTCCGCCAGCTTGCTTTCCAGCGCTTCGCCACGGAGGTTCTTGGCTACGATCTTACCCTGCGGGTCCAGCAGCAGGTTCTGGGGAATGGCACGGATGCCGTAGAGCTTGCCCACCTCATTGGCCCAGCCTTTGAGATCTGATACCTGTGTCCAGTCCAGTTCGTCTTTGGCAATGGCTTCCACCCATTTCTCCTTGTTTTCGTCAAAAGAAACGCCAAGTACGGTAAAACCTTTGTCTTTATACTTGTTGAATGCGCTGACCACGTTGGGATTTTCTGCGCGGCAGGGGCCGCACCAGCTGGCCCAGAAGTCCACAAGCACGTATTTGCCGCGGAAAGAGGCCAGGGTAACGGGTTTACCGTCAGGGTTATTCTGGCTGAAGTCTATAGCCGGCTGGCCGGGGGCCAGTTTCTTGGCCAATTCAAGCCGGTAGGCGAATTGTTTGCCGGAGGGCGTTTTGCGGGCCTCTTTGGCGAGCGACTGGAAGATGGGCTCCACTTCGTCCGCATCCAGCTCGTACCCGGCCACCTGCGTGAGCACGTACATGCCAATGGGCGATTGGGGATTGTCTGCCAGGTATTTGCGCATAATGGCCTTGCGGCTGGCCTCCAGCTCATCAAAACGGGTTTCCAGCTTCTTCATGCCGGTTTCGTCTTTGGCCTTGTAGAGCACCCGGTACTGTTTGCTCAGCTCCATGCTCTGGCGCACCACGTTATCTGTAAGACCGTTCAACCGGTTAAAGGCCTCCTGGTATTTGGTGCCATCGGCTTCCGGCTTGTCTGCCAGGTTATCCAGCTTAACGGTGGTTTTACCGGGGCCGAGGAATAATACGGCCAGTTCTTTTCTGCCGGCGGGATTATCAGGCGTGGAGGGGATGGAGGCAAAAAGCTGGGCGGTCATAGGTTCCGGAACGGTGCCGGTGAAGAAGAACCTGCCGTCTGGGGTGGTCACACTGTCTGTGGCCCATTTCCCGTCTTTGCGGACCCTGAAATATAATTTGGTCGGTTTCTCCTGCTGCGCGATGCTTCCCACCACCTGGTAGGGAATTTCCTTCACTTTTCCTTGCGCAAACAGTGCACCGGGGCTTAAAAGCACCGCTGCCATCAACAATTTCTTCATGCTTGGTTACTGTTTTTCTAGTCTCCGGCAAATTTGCCCATTCCCACCGGGAAAAGCAAGCCCATTTTGATAGGCGGTCGGCTACTGCAATATTTCCGCCAGCTTTTGCTCCAGCGCGCGGCCCCGCAGGTTGGCAGCCACTATCCTGCCTTCCGGGTCTACCAGGAAGTTCTGGGGAATGCCTTGTACGCGGTAGAGCTGCGCGGCTTCGTTGGCCCAGCCTTTGAGGTCAGATACCTGCGTCCAGGTGAGGTTGTCTTGCTTGATGGCTTCCAGCCAGGCGGCCCGGCTTTTGTCAAGAGACACGCCGAGTATGGTGAAGTTCTTGTTCCTGAACTTGTTGTACGCGCGTACCACGGTGGGGTTCTCGGCCCGGCAGGGGCCGCACCAGCTGGCCCAGAAGTCTATGAGCACGTATTTGCCCCTGAAGGAGGAGAGCTTCACCAGCTTGCCGGCGGGGTCTTTCTGCTCAAAGTCTTTCGCCATGCCGGCTTCCGCTTTTTCTTTTTTGGCGGCGGCAATATCGTTCCCCAGGCTTTTGCCGAAACGGGTGTTTTTCACAGCGGGGGCAAGGCTTTTGTATATCTCTTCCAGCTTCTCCACGGGAAGGCGCTCCCGCAGGTCTCCGCTGAGAATGAACAGGCTGGCCTGGGCGGCGGGGTAGTGCTGAATGTAATTGGTACCGGCGTCTATCACCATTTCGTCAAAATGCTGGGCTTTCTGCCGGAACGCCGCCTTCGCGCTTTCATCATCCGTATTGATGGTGCGCGCTTCCGCGTTGAGCTGGTCAAGCGTACTCAGTACAGGCTTGAAGGCCTTGTGGTACTCCTGCATCCAGAGCGTTTGCTGGCCGCCTTTTACAGCGCTGGCCACCGGAAAGTCTTCCGCGCTGGTCTGCACGTTAATTTCCGGCTTGTCTGCCACCAGCAGCAGGGGGTAAGGCTTATTTTCCAGGAAAAGGGCAAACATATCTTCCGAAGCCGGTTTGTGGCTGGTAGCGAATGAGAACCGGCCGCCCGCGCCCAGCGCCGCAGAATCCCTGGTATTGCCGTCTTCACTCATAAAGTACACCTTCTGCCCTTCCGCGGCCGATGTAATTTTCCCGTTCACCTTTAACTGGGCCTGCGCGGCCAAACCGGCCGCCATGCAAAGCGCCATGCACGCAAGAGTTCTCATTTGAATACAGTTATTTATGCCGTTCTTTCAATACGTTTATAACGTCTTCCAGGGTAAAATCTTTTGCCTGGAGCAAAATCAGGTAGTGGAACAACAGGTCCGCGGACTCATTGAGGAACAGCTCCTTGTTGTTGTCTTTCGCCTCAATCACCACTTCCACAGCTTCTTCCCCTACCTTCTGGGCAATTTTGTTGATGCCTTTGGCAAAGAGAGACGCGGTGTAGGACTTTTCCGTGGGATTGGCCTTCCTGTCACGGATCACCTGCTCCAGCCGGTTCAAAAACGCCTGCTGGTCTTTGTTCTCTTCGTTCCAGCAGGTATCTGCGCCGGTGTGGCAAACAGGGCCCGCAGGATGTACTTTCAGCAGCAGGGTATCCTGGTCACAATCCAGCGCCGCGCTTACGAGGTGGAGAAAATTGCCGCTCTCCTCCCCTTTTGTCCACAACCGTTGTTTGGAACGGCTGTAAAACGTCACCTTCTTCTCCGCCAGCGTCTTCTCCAGCGCTGCCTGGTCCATATAGCCCAGCATCAGCACTTTTGACGTAATGGCATCCTGTATGATGGCGGGCACCAGCCCGTCTGGCGACTTTGAAAAATTGACCTGCATCGGCAAAAACACTTTAAATATAATAAATATATATTAATCAGAATCGGATCTGTATCCCTTTCTGGTAAAGATAATTTTTAAGCGCGGGGATTTCCATTTCCTTGTAATGGAAAATGCTGGCGGCCAGGGCGGCGTCTGCCTGCGCTTTTTCGAACACGTCCGCAAAGTGCTCCATGGTGCCTGCTCCGCCGGAGGCTATTACGGGCACGTTGAGGTTTTGCGAGAGGCGGCCGGTAATATCCAGCGCAAAGCCCTGTTTGGTACCGTCGTTATTCATGGAGGTGAGCAGTATTTCCCCGGCGCCGCGGTCTACGGCCTCTTTGGCCCAGTCTTCCGTTCTGGTGTCTGTTTTTACACGGCCGCCGTTGAGGTACACAAACCAGTCCCCGTCTTCAAAACGCGTATCTATGGCCAACACAATACACTGGCTGCCAAACTCGCGGGCCAGCTCGTTAAGCAGCGGCGGGTTGCGGAACGCGGCGGTGTTAACAGACACCTTGTCTGCCCCGGCGTTGAGCAGCACGCTTACATCTTCTACGGAGGCAATGCCGCCGCCTACGGTGAACGGGATGTTCACATGGCGGGCTATGCGGGTTACCAGTTCGGAGAGGGTTTTCCGCCGCTCGTTGGTGGCGGTAATGTCCAGGAACACCAGTTCGTCCGCTCCTTGCGCGGCATACAGGGCGCCCAGCTCAATGGGGTCTCCCGCATCGCGGATGTTCTCGAAGTTCACGCCTTTTACGGTGCGGCCGTCTTTGATGTCCAGGCAGGGTATGATGCGTTTTGTGAGCATACGTTACAAGAATTTTTTCAGTTCGGCCATGGTGATCTTTCCTTCGTAAATGGCCTTGCCTATGATAACGCCGGCCAGGCCCGCCTGCTGCAGCTCTTCTACGTCTGCCATATTGCTGACGCCGCCGCTGGCGGTGAGCTGGATGCCGGGCACGGCGGCAATGATCTTTTTATACAGTTCCGTGGAGGGGCCTTGCAGAAGACCGTCTTTCGCAATGTCTGTGCAGAACACTTCTTTCACGCCTTTTTCCAGGTTGGTGCGCAGGAAGTCGTAAATGCTGGTATCTGTGGTTTCCAGCCAGCCGCCAACGGCCAGTTGCTCCCCCTTTACGTCCGCGCCCAGGAATATGCGGTCTGCGCCGTAGGTGGCCAGCCAGCGGAAGAACCGGGCAGGCTCTTTTACCGCCATGCTGCCAATGGTGGCCAGGGCGGCGCCGGACTCGAACACAATGCGCAGATCGGCGTCTTTTTTGATACCTCCGCCAAAATCTACCACCAGCGAGGTTTTACCGGCTATGGCCTCCAGCACTTTCCAGTTCACCAAGGCGCCGGCCTTTGCCCCGTCCAGATCTACCAGGTGCAGGCGTTTCACGCCGGCGTCCTCAAATTCCTTAGCTACCTCCAGCGGCTGCTCGTTATACACCGTTTTTTGCGCATAGTCTCCCTGTGTGAGGCGCACGCATTTACCGCCAATGATATCTATGGCGGGAATGATGGTGAAGCGCTGCGCGGGCGGCGCGTCCAGGCTGATGTCCATTTTATAGAAGGGAATATTGTCTTTGTAAAATAATTCGCTGATGCGTTTGAAGCCCAGCCGCAGGTAAAAGGTTTCCGCGCTGGCGCGGGCGTTGCACCAGAGGGTGGCCACGCCGTGTTGCCGGCATACGTCTGTAAGGTGCTGCATGAGCGCCTTGCCAAAGCCTTTGCCCTGGTGATGGGCCGCGGTGGCCAGTTTACGGAACTGCGCGGAGCTGCCGCTGATGAAAAGCGATACCACGGATACCATTTCTCCTTCCATGAACAGGCCGTAGTGAAGCCCCTCCGCATCGTGCGGCATCTTAACCTGGTCAAGGCTCCAGTGCGGGTACATTACATCCCTGCGCAGGCGCAGGGTCTCGTCTGTAGTGATCTGTTTAATTTCCACGCTTACAGTTTCAAAAAGCTCTCAATGAGTTGCTGGCCGGCATCTGCCGATTTTTCAGGGTGAAACTGCACTGCATAAAAGTTGTCTTTCTGCAATGCAGCGCTGTAATTGATGATATAATTGGCAATGGCCGTGGTTTCAGGGCCCAGGGCCACGTAATAGCTGTGCACAAAATACATGTAGGAGTTTTCCGGCACGTGCTCGAAAATAACACTGTGCAGGCCGGCCACATTGTTCCAGCCTATCTGCGGGATCTTCAGCAGGTTCTTGACGGGAGATTCGAACTTTTTCACCGGCAGGTCAAAGATGCCCATGCAGGCAGTGTCATTTTCTTCCGAATGTTTGCACATAAGCTGCATGCCCAGGCAAATGCCCAGCACGGGCTGCTGCAGGTCTTTGATCAACTCGTCCAGCCGGCGTTCTTTCAGATAGTTCATGGCCGTGCTGGCCTCTCCCACCCCGGGAAATATCACTTTGTCCGCGCTGCGCAGCTCCTCCGGATCATCCGTTACGGTGGCCTCTACGCCCAGTCTTTCCAGGGCAAAGAGCACGGAACGGATGTTACCGGCGTTGTATTTGAGAATGGCTGTTTTCATGTTGTTGCTGTCTTTTGCCTGCTTACGCAAGAATGCCTTTTACAAACCCTGCAATATCAGCCTGCAAGTTAGTACTGTTTTCGATGGCTTTCACAAAAGCGGTACCTATAATTGCGCCGTTGCTGCTGGCGCAGGCGGCCTGGAAGGTGCCCTTATCGCGTATGCCGAAGCCCACCAGCACGGGATTTTTCAGGCCCATGGCCTTCAGCCGCGCAAAATACGCTTCCTGGCCCGTCATGTCTTTGTTTTTACCGGTGGTGGAGGAAGAGGATACCGCGTATACAAACCCTTTGCTCAGGCTGTCTATTTTGCGGATGCGGGCTTCAGTGGTTTCGGGCGTTACGAGGAAGATGAGGTGCAGGCCGTATTGCTCAAACAGCGGGCGGTACTCGTTCTCGTACTCGTCCATAGGCAGGTCTGGCAGAATGAGGCCGTCTACGCCTACTTCGGCGCAGGCCCGGCAGAAGTTCTCCACGCCGAACTGCAGTACGGGGTTGAGGTAGCCCATGAGTACCACGGGGATGGTCACCTTGCTCCGGAAGTCTTTCAACTGTTCAAACAGCACGCTGATGCGCATGCCGTTGGCAATGGCGCGGGTGCTGCTGTCTTGTATCACGGGGCCGTCTGCCAGCGGGTCTGAAAAAGGCATGCCCAGCTCCACCATGTCTGCCCCGCTCTGCTGCAGCGCTTCCACAATAGTAACGGTATCATGCAGGGCAGGGTAGCCCGCGGTGCAATATATGTTGAGGATGTTCTGACCCTTGGTGCTGAATAATTGATCTATGCGGTTCATGGTCTCCTTACTTTAAGTGTTTGATATAGGTTTCAAGATCTTTATCTCCGCGGCCGCTGAGGCATACCACCACTACTTCATCTTTTTTCAGCGGCAGGTCTGCCAGCTTGGCCAGCGCGTGTGCGGATTCCAGGGCGGGAATGATGCCTTCCAGCAGGCTCAGCTCATAGCCCGCGGCCAGCGCCTCATTGTCTGTTGAATTGAGGAACACGGCGCGGCCGCTTTCATAGAGGTGGGCATGGAAGGGGCCTACGCCGGGATAATCCAGCCCGGCGGAAATGGAATGCGGCTCCACGATCTGCCCGTCTTCCGTTTGCATCAGCAGGGTTTTGCTGGCGTGTATCACGCCGGGGCGGCCCAGTTGGGAGGTGGCGGCGGAGAAACCGCTGTGTACGCCTTTACCGGCGGCTTCCACGGCTATCAGCTCCACTTCATCTTCGTCCGTAAAATGGAAAAAAGCGCCGGCCGCATTGCTGCCGCCGCCTACGCAGGCTATCACGTAGGTGGGCGTTTCTTTCCCCGTTTTTTCCAGCAGCTGCTTGCGGACCTCTTCGCTGATCACAGACTGGAAGCGGGCCACCATATCAGGGTACGGGTGCGGGCCTACTACGGAACCGATGATGTAATGCGTATCTACAGGGTTGTTGATCCAGTCACGAATAGCTTCGTTGGTGGCGTCTTTCAGCGTTTTACTGCCGCTGGTGGCGGGCACCACGGTAGCGCCCAGCATCTGCATGCGGGCCACGTTGGGGGCCTGCCGCTGAATGTCTACGCTGCCCATGTACACCACGCACTCCAGCCCCATCAGGGCGCAAACGGTAGCGGTGGCCACGCCATGCTGGCCCGCGCCGGTTTCCGCAATGATGCGTTTTTTGCCGAGGCGTTTGGCCAGCAGTATCTGGCCAATGGTGTTGTTGATCTTGTGCGCGCCGGTATGGTTCAGGTCTTCCCGCTTGAGGTAGATCTGCGCGCCATACTTCTGCGAGAGGCGGCTGGCAAAATACAGGGGAGACGGCCTGCCCACGTAATCTTTCAGCAACTGCTCAAACTCCTGCTGGAAAGCGGGGTCCGCCATGATCTGCAGGTACTGCTCCCGCAGCTCTTCCACGTTGGGGTACAGCATTTCAGGGATGTATGCGCCCCCGAAATTGCCGAAATATCCTTTTTCGTTTACATGATACTTAGATTGCGAAGTATTCACCGCTATATCCATGATCTGTTCATTTTTTTATTGATTGTAGAAAACCGGCTACTTTGTCCATGTCTTTGATGCCGGGAGAAATTTCAAAACGGCTGTTCACATCCAGCGCAAACAGGGAGCGGTGGCGCCAGCGGGCCAGTGCGTCCACATCTGCCGGGCCAATGCCGCCGCTGAGAAAGAAAGGCTGCTCCAGCGCGTAGCTGTTCAGCAGCTCCCAGTCAAACTGCCTGCCGGTGCCACCGTATTCTTTTGCAGCGGTATCGAACAGGAAATAATCGCTCACGGCCATGAAGGGAGCGGCCTGCAGGTGAGCTTCGGTACTGCCCACATGAAATACTTTGATAACCGGTACGGTTACACGGATCTGCTCACACACTGCTGTGGATTCTTCTCCATGCAGCTGCACCAGGTCAAGACCGTAATCTTTCACGGTTTGCACCACCTGCGCAGGGTCTGCATTCACGAACACGCCTACCTTGGCAATGTTCTTCGTTTCCCGCACGCTGCGGCCGGCCAGTTTGTTGCCGGCAAAGCGGGGGGACCTGTTGTAAAAGATAAAACCGGCGTAATCCACGCCCAGTTGTACCAGTGCGTCCAGGTCCGCCTGCCGGGTAATACCGCATACTTTCAGGTTCATAGCTGTGCCAGTTTTTCTTTCAGGGAACGGGAAAATTGCTCGAACGCATTGCCAGGGTCTGCCGCTTTCATGAAGTGCTCGCCTATCAGGAAACCGTCAAAGCCGGCCTGTTTGAGCGTTACGATGGTAGCCGGATCGTCCATGCCGCTTTCCGCCACTTTACTGTACTCCGCGGGTATCTGCTTCAGCAGCTCCATGGAACGGTGAATGTCTACCTGGAACGTTTTCAGGTTGCGGTTGTTGATGCCGATAAGATGGGTGTGCGGGGTGATCTTCTCTAACTGATCTCCGCTGTGCACTTCCAGCAATACTTCCAGCCCCAGGTGATGGGCAAAGGCGGCCAGGTGTTTAACCTCTTCCGCCGTGAGGCATTCCGCAATGAGCAGTACTACGTCTGCGCCAATGGCTTTAGCTTCCACTATCTGGTATTCATCTATTACAAAGTCTTTCCGCAGAATGGGGATGTTGTTCACGGCGCGCGCCTGCTGCAGATCGTCCATAGACCCGCCGAAGAACTGCTGGTCTGTGAGCACGCTCAGGCCGGAGGCGCCGTTGCGGGCATAGGCGGCGGTTACCTCCTGTACGGCGGCCGTATCGTTAATGATGCCTTTGGAGGGCGACTTCCTTTTGAACTCGGCAATAATGCCGGTGCGGTGGGGTTGTTTGAGAAAGCTGCGGAGAGAAAGCGCATCGCGGCTGAACGCGGCGCTGCGCTGCAGTTCTTCCACGCTGCGCACCTTTTTTCTTTCCGCTACCTCTTTTACTTTATGGGCCGTTATTTCAGCCAGTATGTCTTTCATGGTCTTATTTTCCTCTTTTTAAAACTGTGCTATTGCACTTACCACGCCGTAGGGACAACCTGTGCCCTGCGCGCCTGCACCGTTTAAGGGTACTATTGCAGCGCAATCAGTTTCTGGTATACTTTATAGGCGGCGCCAGACTCCAGGGATGCTACGGCGGCCTGGAAACACTCGTCGTAAGTGGGATATTTCTCCAGGCAATACAGCCCCATGGCGGCGTTGGCCATTACCACGGAATGCTGCGCCCAACTACCTTCTCCCTTCAGCACTTTCATAAATATCTTTGCCGCTTCATCCGGCGTGTTGCCGCCGTAGATATCCTGCGCGTGTACCTGGCGTTTGCCGAGGGCTTCGGGCGTCCAGTCCTGTTCTCCTTCATTGGTGATGATGCGGGTATCTCCCGTGAGGGAAATTTCATCATAACCGTCCAGCCCGTGTACAATAGCAAAACGTTTGTCTGTTTGCTGGAACAGGTAGTTGTAAATGCGGGCCATTTCAAGGCTGTACACGCCTATAAGCTGGTGCTGCGCAAAAGCGGGATTCACCAGCGGCCCCAGCATGTTAAAGAAAGTGCGCACGCCCAGCTGCCTGCGCACGCCGGCCACGTTTTTCAGGGCCGGGTGAAAGAGCGGTGCATGCAGAAAGCAAAGGCCCGCTTCTTCAATTTCCTGTTTCAGTTTAGCGTTATCGCTCTTGAACTTGTACCCTACAGACTCCATTACGTTAGAAGCGCCGCTGATCGAAGATACGCCATAGTTGCCGTGTTTGGCCACCTTGCCGCCCGCGCCGGCCACAATGAAACAGGAGAGCGTAGACACGTTGAAAGTGTTCTTGCCGTCCCCGCCGGTGCCCACAATGTCCAGCACGTTATGGCCGTTGAGGTCTACCGGCACGCACAGTTCCAGCAACGCGTCGCGGAAGCCCAGCAGTTCCTCAATGGTGATGCTGCGCATCAGGAACACCGTCATAAAGGCGGCCAGCTCACTTTCGTTGTATACCCCTTTGGAAATGCTGGTCAGTATTTCCCGGGCGGCCTGGCGGCTGAAAGTTTTATGTTCAAACAGGTAGTTTAATATCTTTTTCATCTCGTTATTTTTTAAAGACCTAACCAGTTGCGCATGATCTGTTCTCCCTGCGGCGTGAGCACGCTTTCCGGGTGGAACTGCACACCGCTTACATCGTACTGTTTATGCTGCAGCGCCATGATGTAGCCATGCCCGTCCCGGGCGGTCACTTCCAGCTCCGCGGGCAGCGTTTTTTCGTCTATCACCCAGGAGTGGTAGCGGCCTACTTCGAGGCTGTCCGGCAGGTGGCTGAACAGGCGGCTGCTGCGCGATACAACGGTTACCGGCGTGGCCACGCCATGGTATACTTCAGACAGGTTGACGAGCTTTGCGCCCAGCGCCTCGCCAATGGCCTGCTGGCCCAGGCATACGCCAAAGATGGATTTGGAAGGCGCATACCGTTTGATGAGCGGCAGCAGCAGGCCCGCTTCTTCGGGGATGCCGGGGCCGGGGGAAAGAATGATCTTGTCATAGGCGTCTACCTCGTCCAGGCTGATCTCGTCGTTACGCACCACGGTCACTTTCTCCCCGATGATCTTTTCCACCAGGTGTACGAGGTTGTAGGTAAATGAATCGTAATTATCAAACACCAGAATCTTCATATCATATATTTTGAGCCAGTTCTATGGCCTGTTTTAATGCATTGAGTTTATTGTTCACCTCCTGCAGCTCGGAGCTGGCTACGGACTGAGCCACAACGCCCGCGCCGGCCTGGTAGTACAGCGTATTGTTCTTGCTCAGGATGGAGCGGATCATGATGGCGTGGTTGAAGTTGCCGTTGAAACCTACAAAACCCACGCAGCCGCCATAGAAGCCGCGGGCCGTAGGCTCATAGGCATCTATCAGCTCCATGGCCTTGTACTTGGGCGCGCCGGAAAGGGTGCCGGCGGGGAAAGTGGCGGCCAGTATGTCAAAGGGGCTGCTGCCCGGTTCCAGTTGCCCGGTTACTTCGCTCACCAGGTGGATCACATGGGAGTAGTACTTGATCTGCCGGTAGGTTTCTACTTCCACGTTGGTGGCATGGCGGCTGAGGTCGTTACGGGCCAGGTCTACCAGCATCACGTGCTCGGCATTTTCCTTGGGGTCTTCCAGCAAGCGGGCGGCCAGTTCCTTGTCTTGCTCATCGTTGCCCGTACGCCTGAACGTGCCGGCTATGGGGTGAATCACGGCCTTGCGGTTGTTGATGATGAGCTGCGCCTCCGGGGAGGAGCCCATCAGTTTATAATCGCCATAGTCAAAGTAAAAGAGATAAGGGGAAGGATTGATAGAGCGGAGGGCGCGGTACACGTTAAACTCGTCTCCCGAAAAACCGCGGTTGAAGGCGCGTGACAGTACGATCTGGAACACATCTCCCCGGAAGCAGTGCTGGCGGCCTTTTTCCACCATGTCCATATACTGCTGGTCTGTCTGGTTGCTTTCTTCTTCGCCTTTGGCCTGGAAGGAGTAGCTGGGGAAATCCTTGTTGCGGATGAGTGACTCCACATAGTCAAACTCGCTCTCCAGCCCGTCTACCTGGTTCTCAATGAGGTACATCTCATCTTTAAAATGGTTGATGGCGATCACGTACTGGTAAAAACGGTAACGCATCAGCGGAATGGTGTTGCCTGCGGTACCCCTTTTCTGAAAAGCGATCTTTTCAAAGAACTGCACGGAATCATAGGTGCTGTAGCCGAACAGGCCTTCCGCAAAAGGCAGGGGGGATTTTTCGCTGAAGGAGAAACTTTTCAGGAAAGCATCCATTTCCCGGAGCACCTCCTGGCGACTTTTGAGCTGCTTGCGCTCCACCGGCTGGCCGGGGTACTTGAACTCAAAAACATCTGTAGAGGTAACCTCAATGCCCGCTACCGGCTTGATGCCAATGAAGGAGAAACTGTTCTCGCTGGCATGGGAGTCTGTGCTTTCCAGCAGTATGGAGCCGGGAAACCTGTCCCGGATGCGGAGGTAGATGCTCACCGGGGTGAACACGTCTGCCAGCATCTGTTTCGATCTTGTTTTTACCTGGATGCGTTTCATCACTGTAATACTATATTAATCAGTTAAAAGCATAAAAAGAAGAAGGCCCGCTGTGTACAGCGAGCCTTCTTCAAGTATTTCAAATACAAACGCGGCACTGCTACACAGCGGGAAGACCTTCTGCGTGCCACCAAAGTTTGTATGTATTGATCATTTGCATTGTGATCGCAAATATGGGGCGATTTCTCCGAAAATGCAAATTTTATTTTGATCATATTATTGAAATGTTTACAGCACTCCTTTGGTACTGGGCAACTGCATGTTGTCCGGATTGCGTTTTACGGCCATTTTCACCGCTTTGGCAAAGGCCTTGAAGATGGCCTCTATCTTGTGATGCTCGTTCTGCCCTTCCGCCTTGATGTTCAGGTTGCATTTAGCGGCGTCTGAAAAGGATTTGAAGAAGTGAAAGAACATTTCCGTAGGCATCTCCCCTATCTTTTCCCGTTTGAACTCCACCTCCCACACTATCCAGTTGCGGCCGCCGAAGTCAATGGCCACCTGCGCCAGGCAATCGTCCATGGGCAGGCAGAAACCGTACCGCTCGGTGCCTTTTTTATCCGCCAGGGCCATGGCAAAGGCTTCGCCCAGGGCAATACCGGTATCTTCTATGGTGTGGTGCTCGTCTATATGCAGGTCTCCTTTGGCCTGTATGCTGAGGTCTATACTGCCATGGCGGGCAATCTGGTCTAGCATGTGGTCAAAAAAGGCCAGGCCGGTGTGGATGTCCGCCTTGCCGGTACCGTCCAGGTTGAGGTCAATGCGGATGTCTGTTTCCTTGGTGGCGCGGGTATGGCTCACCGTACGCAGGCCTATTTTCAGGAACTCGTAGATCTTTGCCCAGTCTGTAGTTTCCAGGGCCACCACGTCTTTCAGCTCCCCATCGTCCGATACTTCAGCCGCTCCCAGGGAGGTGCCTTCATTCAGCCAGATGGCCTTTGCGCCCAGGTTCTGCGCCAGCTTCACATCTGTGATGCGGTCCCCGATCACAAAGGAATTGGCAAGGTCATAGTCTTTCGAAAAGTATTGCGTGAGCATGCCCGTGCCCGGCTTGCGGGTGGGCTTGTTCTCGTCAGGGAAACTTTTGTCTATGTGTACGGCGGCAAAATGCACGCCTTCATTGGCAAAGGCGGTCATAATGTGCTGGTGGGGAGCTACAAAGGTGGCTTCAGGGAAAGAGGCGGTGCCCAGCCCGTCCTGGTTGGTGACCATTACCAGCTCGTAATTCAGCTCCCGCGCTATTTTGCCGAGGTAGGTGAATACCTTCGGGTAAAATTCCACTTTCTCCAAACTGTCTATCTGGTACGTGGGCGGTACTTCTTTGATCATGGTACCGTCCCTGTCTATGAATAATACGCGTTTCATTTTGCGGCAATGGATTTTAAAGCGTTGAGCAATTCAATATTTTCTTCCGGCGTACCCACGGTAATGCGGAGGCAGCCGGCGCACAGCTCTACCTTGGAGCGGTTGCGCACAATAATGCCCTGTTCCACCAGTTGGCCGTAAATGCCGTTGGCATCCTTGGTTTTCACCAACAGAAAGTTGGCATCGCTGGGATACACTTTTTCAACAATGGGCAGCAGCGGCAGCGCTTCTTCCAGCTTGCCCCGCTCCTGAACGGTCTCTTTAATCCAGGCGTTTACCTGGTTGATGTTGTTCAGGGCTTCCAGCGCCAGCTCCTGAGAGGCCTGGTTGATGTTGTACGGCGGTTTCACCTTGTTGAACACGTTGATGATATCCTCGCTGGCAAAGGCCATGCCCACGCGCAGGGCGGCCAGGCCCCAGGCTTTGGACAGCGTTTGCAGGATCACCAGGTTGGGGTACTCCATCAGCTCCTGTATGAGGGTTTTCTGTTTGGAGAAGTTGATGTAGGCCTCATCTACCACCACAATACCGTCAAAGTTGTTCAGCACCATTTCAATATCTTCCTTGCGGATGGCGTTGGCGGTGGGGTTGTTGGGGGAACAGATAAAAATGAGTTTGGTGTTCTCGTCTATGGCGGCTTCTATAGCTTCCAGGTCCAGCTGGAAATCTTCCGTGAGCGTGGCTTTGCGGATGGTGACATCATTGATGTTGGCGCTCACTTCGTACATGCCATACGTGGGGGGGCACAGCACCACGTTATCCACACCCGGGCGGCAAAAAGCCCTGAACAGTACGTCAATGGCCTCATCGCTGCCATTTCCGAGAAAAATGTTCTGCGGCGGTACGCCTTTGATATCCGCTATGCGGTATTTCACTTTCCACTGCATCGGGTCAGGGTAACGATGATAGGCAACGGGCAAGGGAGAGCCGAAGCTGTTCTCGTTGGCGTCCAGGAATACGGAGGCTTCGCCTTTGAACTCGTCCCGGGCGGAGGAGTAAGGCACCAGGCGTTTGATGTTGTCTCTTAAAATATTATTCAGGTCGAACATGACGGTCAATTACGAATTACGAATGATGAATGACAAAAAAATACCGGGTGTTTCCAGGCGCCATGCCCCTAAGCGAGGTGGCTTAACCGGATGCTCACGGCATTTTTATGCGCTTCCAGCCCTTCTGCGGCGGCCATGGCCTCAATGGTGGGGCCCAGGCTTTGCAGGCCTTCCCGTGTGAGGCGCTGAAAGGTGATCTTTTTCACGAAACTGTCTACACTTACGCCGCTGTACGCAGTGGCATAGCCGTTGGTAGGCAGCGTGTGATTAGTGCCGGAAGCATAGTCTCCCGCGCTTTCCGGGGAATAGTTGCCGAGGAACACAGAGCCTGCGTTCACCACGCGGGTGGCCAGCGCCTCATCGTTCCCGCAGGCCATGATGAGGTGTTCGGGCGCGTACTCGTTCAGCAGGTCCATGGCCTCGTCCCGGTCTTTGACCAGCACCAGGCGGCTGTTGCCCAGGGCCTGTACGGCCATGTCTTTGCGGGGCAGCAGCTCCAGCTGGGCTTCCACTTCCGCCTGCACGGCGGCAATAACGGTTGCTGACGTGCTGACCAGCAGCACCTGGCTGTCTGGCCCATGCTCCGCCTGCGAGAGCAGGTCTGCCGCCACAAAAGCGGGCACGCAAGCCTCATCCGCGAACACGGCTACTTCAGACGGCCCGGCGGGCATGTCTATGGCCGTGCCGGCGCTGTTCACCAGCTGTTTGGCACAGGTTACGTACTGGTTGCCGGGGCCGAATATCTTGTACACTTTGGGAATGCTTTCCGTACCAAAGGCCATGGCGCCAATGGCCTGTACCCCGCCGGTCTTGAACACCCGGGTAATGCCGGTGTATTGTGCGGCCCAGAGCACGGCAGGGTGTACGCGGCCATTGCGGCCGGGAGGGGTACACAACACTATTTCGCTGCAGCCGGCCAGCCGGGCGGGAATGGCCAGCATCAAAATGGTGGAGAACAGCGGGGCGGTGCCGCCGGGGATGTAGAGGCCTACTTTTTCTATGCCTACCGGTTTGCGCCAGCACTGCACGCCGGGCATGGTCTCTATCATCGTCACTTCTTCCACCTGCGCCCGGTGAAAGGCCTCAATATTGGCGGCTGCCTGGCGGATGGCGTCTTTCAGCGGTTCTTCCAGCGCCTCATCTGCCGCGGCAAACTCTTCCGCGTCTACCAGCAGGCCGGTCAGCTCCACTTTATCGAACCGGGCGGTGTATTGCAGCACGGCCGCGTCTCCATTGGCCTTCACATCGTCAAGAATGGCGGACACGGTGGCCTCCAGCTGCCGCGTGTCCAGCGCGGGGCGCCGCAGCAGTGTGTTCCATGTATTTTTTTCCGGGTATCGGATCACTTGCATAACGAACGTTTTTTGAGTTACACCACCATTTTTTCGATGGGCACCACCAGTATGCCTTGTGCGCCGGCGGCTTTGAGGCTTTCAATGATGTCCCAGAAATCGTTTTCGTTCAGCACGGAGTGTACAGAGCTCCAGCCGGCTTCCGCCAGGGGCAGCACGGTGGGGCTTTTCATACCGGGCAGCAGGCCTATGATCTCGGGCAGCTTATCGTTAGGGGCGTTCAGCAGCACGTATTTATTGTTCTTGGCTTTTTTCACGGCCTGTATGCGGAACAGCAGCTTGTCCAGCAACTGCTGCTGCGCGGGAGTCAGGCGGTCGTGGCTCACCAGTACGGCCTCCGAGCGGAGGATGGTCTCCACTTCTTTCAGGCCGTTCATGAACAGGGTGGAACCGCTGCTCACCAGATCGCAGATGGCGTCTGCCAGCCCTATGCCGGGCGCTATTTCCACGGAGCCGCTGATCTCGTGTATTTCAGCGGTGATGTCCATTTTTTTGAGGAAGTCCTGCAAAATAACGGGGTAGCTGGTGGCAATACGCTGCCCGTTCAGATCACGGATGGAGTTGTATTCCATGCCCTTGGGCACGGCCATGGCCAGGCGGCATTTGCCGAAGCCCAGCTTTTCCACAGTGCGCAGGGGGCGGTTCTTTTCCAGCACCACGTTCTCGCCAACAATGCCAATGTCTGCCACGCCGTCTTCCACGTACTGCGGAATATCGTCATCGCGGAGGAAAAACACTTCCAGCGGGAAGTTGGAGGCTTCGGTCTTGAGTTTGTTCACGCCGTTGTTGATGTCTATCCCGCATTCTTTCAGGAGCTTGATAGAATCTTCGTGCAGGCGGCCGGACTTTTGAATGGCAATACGCAGTTTCATTTGTTATCGTTTATGTCTTTGCGGGTCAGAAGAGGCTTACGTCTCATCTGTACTTAATATGTTTTTTCAGCGGTTTGAAACAAAAAAGGCCTACCGGGATGCGGTAAGCCTTCTATGGTGAATATCTGTTGTGTGCATACTACAGCATTCCCTGCTTACCGCGCTGGCAAGTATGGTGATGATGTGTATGTACGTGAATGTTCATAATTTTCGAGTGCAAATTTAGGAACTAATCCGGATAATCAAACTAATTTTTGCCTAAACCCCATTTTATTGCAAAAAAACCGTAAACGGGGCCTGTTTTTTGAAATTTTCTAATGGAGCCATATTTTATCCCCTGATGAATGCGGGATATCACAAAAACAGGCCCTTTCCGGGCGGATCGTCTTAAATTGCCGGGCGTATGAGCCTGAAGAACATATTCAATAACAGTTGGGTGGTGAACATCCTGTTACTGATAGTGCTGATCACCGTGAACGTATTGATCAACCTGCAATATGAACCTATCACCAATACCCGCCTGTACCTTTGCCAGAGCGTATCACTGGTTTTTGTTTACGTGATGTGCGCGCTACACAACAAATTTATGCTCCAGGTACTGATGCATGGCCGGTACTGGCGCTATTTTTCGCTGCTGGCCGGCTGGCTGGCCATCAACACCGCGGTAACGTACGTATTGCGGATACTCGTATTCCAGTCTGACCGTAATGTAATATGGGTGGGAGACCTGGTATTTGCCGCCGCTTCCCTGCTGATAGGCATCGGCCTCTGGTTCCTATACCGGGGCGCCACCTTTCAAACACATGAGCTGCGCAACTCGCTGCTGCTGCGGGAAAAGGAGCTGCAATACCTGCAAAGCCAGCTCAACCCCCATTTCTTTTTCAATACCCTCAACAACCTGTACGGGGTCAGCCTCCGCTACCCCAATAAAACACCGGAGCTGATCCTGAGCATCTCCGAGCTGATGCGCTACCAGCTGGAAAGCTCCCGCAAACAGCTGGTGCCGCTGGAAGATGAGCTGCAGTTCATCCGCAACTACGTACACCTGGAACGGGCCCGGGTGCGGCAGCGCTGCCAGGTGAACTTCAAGAAAAAAGGGCACGAAAAAGACCTGATGATCACCCCGCTGATACTGATCGCCTTTGTGGAAAACGCCTTTAAATACGCACCCTCCAGCATGTCTGCCTCCTACATCAAAGTGGAGCTGGAGATCAAGGGCGAAGTGCTGCATATGAAAATCCGCAATACGGTGCCGGACAATAAACAATCCGTATCTTCGACGGGCGTTGGCCTGAATAACGTAAAACAGCGCCTGGCACTGGCGTATGCCAAACGGCATACCCTCATCACCAACGAAGAGAACAATATTTATTATACAGAACTGATCTTAACCTTAGACCGCCATGCAAGTACTCCGCTGCCTGATCGTAGATGATGAACCCGGGGCGCATTATGTGCTGGAAGCTCATATTGAAAAAGTACAGGCCCTGCAGATAGTAGGGCATTGCTACAATGCCATGGAAACCGCCAACTTCCTGCACCGGGAAAAGGTAGACGTGGTGTTCCTGGACATCAACATGCCGGAACTGAGCGGCCTTGACCTGTTGAAGACCCTCAACAACAACCACCCCCGCATCATTCTCTGCAGCGCCTACAGCGAGTTTGCGCTCGAAAGTTATGAATATGACGTGGTAGACTACATCCTGAAGCCCATCAGCTTTCCCCGCTTCCTGAAAGCCGTGAACAAAATACTGCAGCAGGAGGCCCCGATAAGCGCCCCGCCGGAAGAACCGCTGCTGCTCAAGACCGGCAGCACGCAAACCGCGGTAGACCCGGCAGACATCTACTACGTACAAAGCATGGGCAACTACGTGAAAGTATACCTCGAAAACAAATGCCTGGTTGTGAACGCCACCACCGCGGAAATGGAAAAGCTGCTGCCCGCCAGCTGCTTTGTGCGCATCCATAAATCCTACATCATTGCAGCAGACAAAGTGGAAGAATGGGGCCCGCGGCATGTAGTGATACTGGATGAAAGCCTGCCCGTAGGCCAAACCTTCAAGATCAACCTCAACAAACTGAAGCAGAAATAAAACCGGTTTGATCCCAACGGAATAGATGTTATTTTTAAGAAAACATTTATACCGTGAAAACTATTTTCATTACACTGACCTTGCTCGTCCAGTTATCATTCCACGTGCTGGCGCAAGACCACAAAAACCTGCTCACCAGCCGCTACACGCCGCAGCAGGTAGATGCCATGCTCATTAAAGACCAGTCATGGGTAAGCCTGCCCGCCTACAATGACCGCAATTTCTGGAACAACCTGCCGCCCGCCATCCGTACGGCCTTTATACAGCGGGGGGAAGAAGCGCTGCGTTTCAACTGGGACGTAGTAAAGGCCACAGACTTTATGGCCTTTACCCGCACCGGCAACCGCGATGTGATGCAGGGGCCCAACGGCGCCCGCAAAAAAGCCCTGCAAAACCTGGCGCTGGCGGAACTGGCGGAAGGCAAAGGCCGCTTCACAGACCAGCTGATCAACGGCATATGGGCCATCAGCGAACAAAGCAGCTGGGCCCTTTCCGCCCACCTGCCCGTTACCAAAAATGCAGACCTGCTGCCAGACATTACCCGGCCGGTGATAGACCTCGGCTCCGCCGATGCCGGCGCCCTCATGGCCTGGGTACATTATTACTTCAGGCCGTTGCTGGACAAGGTGAACCCGCTGGTATCCGCCCGCATCCGCCACGAAGTGCGGAAAAACATACTGGAACCGTACTATACCCGCAACGACTTCTGGTGGATGGGCTTCAGTGACAGGCCCATGAACAACTGGAACCCCTGGGTGAACTACAACGTGATGCAGTGCATCCTGCTGCTGGAAGAAGACGCCGCCCAGCGCAGCAAATACATTTATAAGGCCATTACCTCCATAGACAAATTCACGAACTCCTATTATGCAGACGGCGCCTGCGATGAAGGCCCCTCCTACTGGAGCCATGCCGGCGGCAAATACTTTGAATGCCTGGAACTGCTGCACCACGCCACCGGCGGCAAGCTGAACGTGTTCAGCCACCCGCTGATCAAGAACATGGGCAACTACATCAGCAATGTATACATCAACGCCCCCTACTATGTAAACTTTGCAGACGCCAGCGCCAAAGGCGGCGTGAATGAAGGCATGGTATACCGCTACGGCAAGGCCATCGGGGATGATGTGATGATGGGCTTCGGCTCCTGGTACGCCCACCTGGACAGTATGGACACCCATCCCCCCTCCGGCACTATTGAGGCCGTGATAGCAGACCTGGTGAACCTGAAAGAGATCATGGCCTATACGCCCCGCGAGCCGCTGATCAACTCCCATTGGTACCCGCAAACGGAAGTAGCCATTGCCCGGGAATATCCCGGCAGCCAGCGCGGTTTCTATTTTGCGGCAAAGGGCGGGCACAATGCGGAATCTCACAATCACAACGACGTAGGCACCTTCATTCTTTATTACGATGGCAAGCCCTGCCTGGTAGATGCCGGTGTAGGCACCTACACCCGCCAGACCTTCAGCCCTGACCGCTACAAGATCTGGACCATGCAGTCTTCCTACCACAACCTGCCCGAGATCAACGGTACGGCGCAAAAGGCCGGCCGCAACTTCAAGGCCACCGCGGCAACCTTCTCCAGCACGTCTAAAGCCGTTACCTTCAGTGCAGACATTGCCTCCGCCTACCCCGAGGCTGCTCAGGTGAAGTCATGGAAAAGGGGCTACCGCATGAACCGCGGCGGCAGCTTTGTGATCACGGACAACTACGCCCTGGAAGCGCTCCAGGCGCCGCCGCAACTGCACTTCCTCACCGCCTGCAAAGCCACCATAACCCGCCCCGGACAAATAAAACTGGAAGGCGACGGGTTTACGCTGACGCTGCATTACGATGCAAAGAAACTGGAGGCCGGCGTGGAACATATTGACAATAATGATCCCCGGCTGGAAAGAAGCTGGCCCGGGGGACTGAACAGGATCGCCTTGAAAGGATTGGGCAATGGTGTGAAGGGTGAGTTGAAGGTGGAGGTGAAGAAAGGGTGAGCGGGGATTCATATTAAGGGAAATAATTAAGTGCAAATTTTGCACTTAATTATTGGCAAAATATATAGTTGATTAATAATAAATTAGTTGTAATTACATAGAAAAAATTTGGTACTCCCAGTACTAATATTTCAACCTTAAAAAATAGTTCAGGCTTTCTTTTGCTCGTAGCTTCAGAATATGAGTAAGGGAAGCCTGATTATTTATAAAACAAATGATGACAAAACATCTATCAATGTCATCCTGGGCCAAAACTCTGTATGGTTGGACGTAGAGCAGATCTCCGAGTTATTTGACCGTGACAGGACGGTTGTAAGTAAACATATCAATAATATATTCAAAGAAAAGGAACTCCAGAAAGAAGGCCATCTGCAAGTTTTGCCTACCGAGCGACCGGGTAGGACAACCCACCTTTATAGCCTGGATGTAATCATATCAATCGGTTACCGTGTAAAATCCCAAAGAGGCACCCAATTCCGCATGTGGGCAAATAATGTATTGCGTGAGTATCTTGTTCAAGGATATGCCATCAACGAAGCCCGTTTGAAAGAACAGGAAGAACAGCTAACTTCACTGAAACAAACAGTGCGGTTAATGAGCAACATCATAGAAAATAACCAGCTTTCAGACAATGAGACGGCCGGCTTGCTGAAAGTACTTTCAGACTATACCTATGCTCTCGATATACTAGACAAATATGATCATCAGCAACTAAGCATTCAATCTACTACAGCGAAGGCTGTTTACCAGATCAATTATCCGGAAGCAATAAGCGTTATACAGGAATTAAGACAAAAATTCGGCGGAGGCGATCTGTTTGGCAACGAGAAAGACGATTCTTTCAAAAGTTCATTGGCTGTTATTTATTAAACATTTGACGAAAAAGAGCTTTACCCAAGTGTGGAAGAGAAAGCAGCTCACCTACTGTATTTCGTTGTAAAGAACCATTCTTTTTCCGATGGCAACAAACGCATTGCCGCATTCCCGTTTGTGTGGTTTCTCGAAAAAAACCGCCTGCTATACCGGGAGGACGGGAGCAAGCGTATTGCAGATAATGCTCTAGTGGCGCTTACATTAATGATAGCGGAAAGCAAGCCCGAAGAAAAAGAAATAATGACCAAAGTAGTGGTAAACCTGATTAATGCGTTTAACTAGCATAACAACTATATCATCTAATAATAAAACGTTCATTCCATCACTGTAAAATAAAATATAATATATAAAAAGCAATATGCACTTTTTTGCACATTGCTTTTTATATATTACTTAAATTCCTGACAATTATTATTTTGTAATCACTTCCTCCTTCGCCCCTATCTTCTTCTTACCCGCCACATCCCGCATAAACTTATCCATCTTGTCAAATTCGCGGAACATGTAATTGGCCACCTCGTGCTGCCGGTCTTTATAGCTGTACAGCACCACCGGCTTGTTCCACTCCTTCCCTTTTTCATACAGGGTTTTGGAGCCAAAGAGTATCAGCCAGCCCGGCGCGTCTGCCTTGCAGGAATGATGTGCGGAAGTGCCATAGGGCACCGTAGCGTCTTTGGTGCCATGCATGAGGAACATGGGCACCCAGTTATCCGGCCGCATGGCGTTGATATCTACCAGTGCTCCTGCAAACAGCAGGGCGCCGGCAAAACGGGGTTGCTGCGCAAAATAGGCATAGCGGCCTTTACCCGCGGCGGAAAAAGGGTTGTAGAGCATCTGCAATGCGGCTTCGGCCCCGGCGCTGCTGCCGGCCAGGAAGAATTTCTGCGGGTCTACCTGCAGAGAATCGGCCCTGTCAAGAATGAACTTTGCGGCGTCAGTACCGTCTTCGGCGGCCACTTCAAAGGCCTTCAGTTTTTCATGCGTTACCGTGCTGCAATTGTAGGTACGGCCTTTCATATAAAGCCGGTAAGAGATCACAAATACATTATACCCCCGTTTGCTCATGCCTTCGGCAAAGGGCTTCTGGTTGGCGGGATTTCCGCTGGAGAAGCCGCCGCCGTGGATGAACATAACGGATATACCGTTGGGCCTGCCCTGCGGCGCGTAATGGTCTGCGTACAGGGAGTCCTTATAGTAGAACCGGGTTTGGGCATGCGCCAGACCGCAGCAAAAAAGGCAGCATAATAACAGTAGTCTCTTCATACGTTCCGTTTTTTAAACAACGCTGGGCGTTCCGCTAAAGGCAGGCGCCTTTTCAAGCGTTTGCCATACCTGGAACAAGGCGCGCGGCACGTGGAAACAACCTTTCCATTTACCGCCCTTTAGTTGCAGCAGCGGCTCGCCCTGGCGGTTAAGATAACCAAACCATTCCGGATATTCTGCATCCTTGAAATGTTTCCAGGTATATTCATGTACCTTTTCAAACCAGGCCTTGCAGGCTTCACTGCCCGTCAATTGCCAGCCCTTGGCCAGGAACACCAGCGTTTCCAGATGTACCCACCAGAGTTTCTGGTCCCACTCCAGCTGCTGGGGCGGATGGTTGTAAATATCCATGAAATAAAAGATGCCGCCGTGCTTTTTATCCCACCCATATTCCAGCATGCGCAGGCCAATGTCCGTGGCCTTTTGCGCCAGCGCGGGGTCGTTGAGGCGCACGGCCAGGTCCATAATGAACCACATGGCCTCAATGGCATGGCCGGGGTTGATGAGGCGGCCTTCAAACGAGTCTGAAAAGCTGCCGTCTTGCAATACGTTCTCCAGAATAAGCCCCTGCTGCTGCAGGTAAAACACGTCCATCACTTCTTCCAGCACCCCCGGTATGAACTCGTTCACCTTGTCACTGCCGAGGATGTGTTCCAGCTCCAGGGAAAGGTTGCAGAGGATCATGGGCAGCGCAAAGTTCTTCAGGTTGCGGGCGCCGGGTATCTGTTTGGTGTACTGGCCCTTGGGATTGTTGCGGCGGTGGAGAATATTTTCAAAAGTGGTTTTGGCAATATCGTGATATTCCTGCTTCGGGTCTATCCGGTACAACGCGCCAAAACCCATGGCCGCAAAACAGTCAGAGAATATATTGTAAGGCTGCACCAGGGGTTTGCCCTCCTGCGTCAGGGAAAAGTACCAGTTACCCTGCGCGTCACGGCCATATTTTTGCATAAATGCGGCGCCATGCAGGGCCATTTCTTTCCATTGTTCGTTAGGCGCTACTTTGTGGTACAGCATGGAAAACATCCACACCTCCCGGCCTTGCAGCCACATAAACTTATCTGTATCAAATACTTTTCCCTCGCGGTCCAGGCAGGTAAAAAAACCTCCGTTCTTCTCGTCTTTAGAATTTTGGATCCAGAAAGGCAACACGTTTTCCAGCAGTTCTTGCTTGTATAAAGCAGCTATTTGTTTCATCAGGTTTGTTCTTTAAAAATTGGCAAGGAGTTATTTGAGCGCTCCGATGTACTCTTTGTAACGGTTATATAAATGCCCTGCCTGCAGGTAGGCAGATTGCGGGCTCATGAAATGTGAGAACTCGAACGTCAGGGCTTTGTCGTAACCAGCCAGCCGGGCGGCCTCCAGCTTGAGGCGCAGTTTCTCGAACTTGATGGGCAGGAATTTGATGGGCATGTCCCGGTCAAAAGATTCGGCGTTGGTCCAGCACTGCATCCCGAATTTGTCCGCCATTTTTTTGTTCACTGCAAAAAACTCCGGCAGTTCGTGGTAATCTATATGGCCGTCCTGGAAGGCAATGGCATCTACGGCGCCTCTTACGCCGTCAAATATTTCGCTCCATTCTCTTTCATGTTCCTGTATAGACACGGCGTCTTCTTTGGTGAGGCCGGCGGAAGCGGCCATCACGGCCTTCTTCCCGTCTATCCAGGGAGAAATGAAGGTGGGCTGGCCGTTGCTCACGCCCTTGCACTGGTTGCCCAGCGTGGAAAAGGCTTCTACGGCGCCCTTTGTACGGCGGCTGATCTCCATGCTCAGGTACCAGCCTTTGAAACTCTTATAGTGGCCGTATTGCTGCCACACCTCATCTATCACATAACGGTTGGCGTCTATTTCAGCCTGCATGTTGCCCGTGTCCCAGTAATGACCGCTGTCATACAGCCCGAAGTAAAACTGCATGCCATGCTTGTCTGCCAGCTCCAGGTACATTTTTACCAGGTCTACCGGCGGTGCGTAGCAGCCAAACTGTTTTTGCAGGTAGGCAGACGGATAGGTGATGAAGCGGCGGTAACCGCTGCGGATGAGTATTACCGTGTCTATACCCACGGCTTTCATGTAAGCGAAGTCACGGTCCCATTCTTCGCGGCCCCAGTTCTGGTGGGGTATGTCGTGACTGATCTCGTCAAGGAAAGTGCCTGTGATCTTCATACTACAACTGTTTATGCTTTTTCAGCCAGTTCACCCAGTCTACATAAGCCGCAGGCTCCAGGTGAATGCCGTCTTTTGTATAATCCGCTTTCAGTTCTCCCTTTTCGTCCGCAAACAGCTCGTGCAGGTTGAGATAGGTGAGATTAAATTCCCTGGCAAGGGGAACAATGCCTTCGTTCAGCGCCTTTATTTTATCCGCCTTGTTCTTCAGGTAGGCGTACGGCAGTTTGGCCTCATTCATGGGCAGCACGCTCTGCACAATGATCTTCGTCTTGGGCAGGCCCTGCGTGAGTTGGGTGAGTATGCGCCTGTAGTTATGCAGGATCACCTCCACGGGCAGGCCGCGCCCGATGTCATTGATGCCGATGAGCAGGAAGAGCTTTTTCGGCTGCTGCTGTATCACGCCGTCCAGCCGCGCCAGCACGCCAAAGGTGTTATCTCCGCCAATGCCGCGGTTGGCGATCTTTTTACCGGGCAGCAGCTCGTGCCACTCTCCTCTTTCCGTGATGCTGTTGCCCAGGAAAAGGATATCCGCCGGTTTGTTGTTCAGCTGGTCATACAGCTCCATGCGCCCCTCGTAGTACCAGTTGGCGTAGCTGCTGTCTATCTTCGGAGCAGTTTGTGCAAAGGCGAATGCCGGCATGGTGCAGGCGGCCAGTAGTATCATCCTTTTCATCATAACAATTTTTTGCTGCGCAGAAATTCAACCCATTGCGGATAGGAGCTGACCTTGAGGTGCAGCCCGTCAGGCGTTTCTTTCCTTTTCAGCTGCCCTTTTTCATCCGCAAACGCCTGGTGCAGGTTTACATAAGTGAAACCGTTCTCCCGCGCTATCTGTTCCAGCGCATTGTTTAACAGGGCCACGTTGGTGTTGGTCACTTTTTTAAATGCCTCTATGAGAATAGTATCATTGACCGGCAGTACGCTTTGCAGCACTACCCTGGTTTTGGGAGAGCCTTGCTTGATAATGCCGGCCATGCGCCTGTAATTGTTGACGATGACCGGTACGGGCACTTCGCGCTTCAGGTCGTTCACGCCTATCATCAGGAATATGCGGGCAGGCTTCTGCGCTACTATTTCCGGCAGGCGGGCAATTACGCCAAAGGAATTATCGCCGCTAATGCCGCGGTTCTGTACCGGCAGACCGGGCAATATATCGTTCCATTTGCCTGCTTCCGTAATACTGTTGCCCAGGAACACGATGGCTTTTTTCTGCTTCGGCATTTTGGCGAACAGCGCCTGCCGCTCCTTGTAGTGATTGTTATCATAAGTACTGTCTATAGCCTGCGCCGCCGCCGTAAAGCCGGTGGCAAGCAATAGCGCAGCCATGGTCACCTGTTTTATCATGTGTGCTGTTTTTGAAAGTTCTCGTCTGCCTGTCCAAGCCGGTTCCACCAGTTTTTCTTCAGCAGCCATGTGGTGGCAATGAAGATGATCACCCAACCCAGCATCTGGTAGTTCTCACGGATCATGAAGTAGATGGGTATCACTACCTGGGCCATCTGCCAGATGATGCCGATCACAATGTTGAACATGTCCCGTTTAAAATCCTTGTTCGGTTTGAAGCCCGGGTCTTCTGCCAGCACCTCCTTGCGGATGGGCCCCCAGAAACCCCAGGGATTGGTCTGTTTATAAAACGCTTTCACCGCTTCCCTGTTCACCAGCGGAGACATATAGGTGCCCACAATGCAGCCAATGAAGGAGAATACGAGGATAAGCGGGAATACGTAGATGTCTACAATATCAGGGAATACGAACAGCTTGATGGTAGAGGCTATGAGCCCGAACAGCATGCCGTAGAAATAGCCGTAGCCGGTGAAGCGCCACCAGATCCATTTCAGGAAGTTGGCGGCGGCATAACCACCGTACAGGGCCGAGGTGATCCAGAGCGTGAGCTTGTTCAGCGAAGCGCCCATGAACCCGAACAGGATACCGACAAACACCAGCACGCAGGAGGCAATGATGCTCATGCGGATGTATTTTTCGTTGGTACCGTTGGGGTTGATGTATTTTTTGTAGATGTCGTTCACAATGTAAGCCGGCGCGGAGTTCACAAAGGCGGAGAAGGTGCCCATGAAAGAGGCCAGCAGGCCGGCCAGCAGCAAACCTTTAAAGCCGGCCGGTACAAATTTGGCAATGGCGAGCGGGGCTATCTTTTCAAAATCTATGCTGCTGCCCTGCGCACCCAGTTCAGAATGCATGTACACCAGCGCCAGCACCGCAAAGGCAGACACCATGAGGTAACGGGGAATGTACATCACCCAGATGGTGGTGAAGCTCATTTTGGCCGCGTCTCCGGGCGTGCGGGTAGACAGCACGCGCTGCATGTCATAGCTGGGCACCGGACCCGCTATGGAAGCAAAGATGCCTTTGAACAGCATCATCATGATGAGGATGCCGAACAGGCCGAAACCGTCTGCGGCTATTTTGTCGTTCACAGCGGGAAAGGGCGTATTGGCCCAGTCCAGCCCCAGGTCCCAACCAAAGGAAAGGTCTCCCCAACCGGGAGGAATAGCGGCCTGCACCTGTTCAGCCGTTACGGACGTATAGGCAATGTAGCCGATCACAAAGCAGGAAATGGTCATAATGAGGAACTGCATCACCTCCGTGGCCACCACGCTGTACATGCCCCCCTTGATGGTATAAAGGGTGGTGGCAATGCAGAGGATGAGGGCGTAGCTTCTCTCGGAAGAAAGGTGGAAGCGGCCGATGTTCACGGCCAGGTCCCAGGGCAGAATGGAAGTACAGAACTTGCCAATGCCTTCAAAGAAGTAGGCAATAAACCCTATTACGCTCACCACGGCAAAAATTACGATGATAATATGGGAAAGGCGCGCACCCTTGCCGTCCCCAAAGCGGAAGGTGATCCATTGCGCCCCGGTCATTACATTGGAGCGCCGCATCCAGATGGCCAGGTACACAAATACGAACACCTGGTTCCATACCGGCCACAACCAGGGGATGAAGGCGCTTTTAAGGCCGTAAATAAAAAGGATGCTCACCGTCCACATAGTGCCGGAAATGTCAAACATCCCCGATGCGTTGCTCAGCCCCAGCATGTACCATTTCATTTTATTGCCGCCGAGGAAATAGCTCTGCAGGTCTTTAGACGCCTTTCTGGCAATGTAAAAACCAAGGAACAAAATGGCGATAATATACCCGATGATTATCCCGATGTCGAGAACGCTTAATGACATTTATATTTTTTTATGTTTTCCAAAACCATTTCCTGTTCACAAAAAATATAGTGATCAGGGATACAATACCCGTAAACAACAACCCTCTCAACACACCCGGCCATACGTCTTTTTCCATGGCGCTGAATAGTTTGATGGCGCCGGTAAGGTGCAGCACGGGCAACAGCAACAGGTTACCAGCCACATACGCCACCATGGGGTTTCTGCCGTTTTTAGCAAAGAAGCCGATGATGCGGGCGGCATACCCGTAATATTCCAGCACGCAAAAACCCAGTATCACCAGAAAGGCAAGGCCCCCTGTTACAAAATAATAACTATAGTTGGAAGGGTCCTTTTTGATACCACCTTCCGCGGCATCAAAGAAAAGGCCCAGCCAAAGCAGGTATAAACCGGCCTGCAGATAATTTTTCCAGGGTAGTACGGCTACTTTCATTCTGCCGCACAGCACCAGCATGGCGGCGCCTGCCCCGGCCGACAGCACCAGGTTCAGCACCACCTGCCGGTTGAATAAACAAATTACGTTGATCAGCACCAGTGCCAAGGTGCCGGCCGCTATGAACAGCCAGTTGCGCCTGTCTGTTGCGGCAGGGGCGGCAACCGGCTGCTGCAGCCATTCTCCGGCAAAGGTACCGGGAATGATGATAAACAGGTATTTGAGATAGTAGAACTTGTACATCCACGGCAGGGGAGACCAGTTGTATACCGCCTCCGCCCAGGTGCCCGGCGTTTGCCCGGCCATGAACACAGCGGCCACCAACGGCAGCACACCTATGCGCCACAACGATTTGTTGCGGGTCAGGTACCAGATAATGGTGCCAAAAAAGGCCATGTTGGCCAATACAATGATGATTACATCACTTTGATATACATCCACCCGCTGGTAAAAAAGAAACCCGGCGCCCAATGCAAAAGCGGCTATTTTAGGCCAGCGCGCCTTCATCCTGATAAACATGCAACACAGCAATACAAAACAGCCGATGGACACCAGGTACTCTTGCACACCGGCCGGTTTGGCCTGTACCCACGCCCTGGCATGCAGGGTGAAGATGGCAAAAAAGATGAGCAGCGCAAACCGTTGTGCCACCTGCCAGAGCAACCGGGCAGCCGGGGCTTTCTCCCGTATTTTCCTTTGCAGCGCCAGCGGAATGGCCGCCCCCATGCTGAAAAGGAAGAAGGGGAACACCAGGTCTACCCATGTAATGCCCGGCAGTTCCGGGTTGAATTTGTGGTACGGCGGCGGTGTTTGCGCGTGGTACATCCAGTCAGGTAAAATGCCGAAAGCAATGCTGCTAGAAAGCACCATGGCCAATATGGCAAAGCCGCGAAGCGCATCCAGACTGTTACTACGGTTCATGTTTTTTTTAATAAGGGGCCGGCAGCTGCCGGCCCCGGGTAATGCCTGTCTTTTAATCCGTTAATCCTTCCTTCAATTCACGCCACCACCCATAATTAATAATATGCACAATATCGAAGACCATGGCCCCGTCCGACTTCTGGCGGCACATCTTCAGGGCGCGCACGAACTGGCCTGGGTGGCCTTTGTATTGTTCTACATACAGGCCCGCGTATACGGGTATTTTGCCGAGCGTGAGCCGGTTTACCAGCTCCGCAGACCCTTCTACCGTGTACCACTCTTCCGCCGCCCTGGTTTGCGCGGCTTCCGTGCGGTTCACGCTGGCCGTATCTATCTTGTTCTTCTCCGCCTTGTCTACTTCAAAGTAATAGTTGCCGGTGGTAAAAAGGTCCAGCGCTTCCGCATAGGCGTACTTTTTATAACCTGGCGTAGCCCATGCAAATTCTGTGGCGGGATCATATTCCTTACTGGCCCAGTTCACCCCCAGTTCGTAATAGGTAGGGTACCAGGAGCCGGTATAATCCCCGAAACTGATGGCCGGGTTGATCTTTTTAATGGCGGCCCTGGCCTCGTAAATAAAATCGTGCACTACTTTGGCGCGCCATTCTATCCACTGGTTGAACAGGGGGCCTTTCACCACCTGTTTGCCACTGTAAGACATGATATCTTCCGGAAAACGGGCAACCTTGCGTTTCAGGTGCCGCTCAAAGGCCTTGCGGGAAACAGCTGAAAAGTCTGTTGCCAGCGCATCGTAGCGTACCCTGTCAAGGATGATCCCGTCCAGCTGAGGGTATTTGCCCACCAGCTCTTTGAGAATAGACAGCTCATACCGCTGTACCTCCCGGTTGGCGGGGTTAAGCATGGCGGAGTATTTTTTCTTTTGCTGCGTGATGGGCGTCATGCCGGTTTCCGGCAGGTAGCTGATGGTTTGCCAGCTTTTTTTGAACGCATCCTCATATACCACGCCGCGGTCAAAAAAGTTATGCCCTGCCACGAACACATTGGCAGAGGCATGTACTTTCATGCCCAGACGGTGGCTTTCCTGCAGGAAGTAACCCAGCATGTCCCAGCTTACATCCCTGGTCTTCCCCTCCCACTCCGTCATTACCGGGGCAATGCGGCTGGGGTACAATACTTCCCCGGTGATGGGCTTTACATCCACCACCACATCTGTAATACCGGCGTCTTTGGAGCGTTGCAGGTAATAGACGATAGAATCTTTCTGCCCGAAGCGCTGGAAATTGGCCGTAGCGTCAAACCAGAGGATGTTTTTCCGGGGGTGCTGGGCAGCGGCCGTTTGCCAGCCGGCTGCCATCAGCAGGAGCCCCGTTATCATTTTCACTGTATGCATGCTTAGTTCTTTAACCCGTTCTTCACAGCGTCCCACAGCGGTTGTTTGAGGCGGTTGTACTGCGGTGCGTACACATGCACCACGTCAAACAGCATAATGCCGCCGCTGGCTTTGCCCAGTATGTATTGAATGGCCTTGGTGATCTCTCCCGTATCTTTCCAGTCTACATTCCCCATGTCTATGCTGCCGTACAGCGGCATTTTGTTACGGGTGATGTACATACCGCCGTTCAGCGAACCTTCCACGCTCCACCAGTGGTATTTGAGGTGAGCGGTGGCGGGGTTGTCTGCCAGGCGTATCTGGGTGAAATAGTTACCGGTCATCAACAGGTCCAGTTGTTCCCCGTAACCGGTTTTGCCGTAATTGGGATAGGCCCAGTCAAACCGTACTTCCTGGTCGTTGAAAGGATCATACTCGTTGCTGGCCCAGTTTACGCCCACCTGATAGTAGGTGGTGTACCAGGCGCCCACATAAGTACCGAACTTCATACCCGGCCGGGCGGTTTTCACGGCTTCCCGCGCTTTGATGAAAAACTGCTGGATAACGGAGCAGCGGTACATGAGCCATTTGTTGTAGTACTTGCCAGTGGTAGCAGGCAGTGTTTGCCCTGCATTGCTCCGCCAGGTGGTTACTACATCCTGCGGGAATTTCATGCTTTTGGCCTTGTCATCATCAAAGTTCGTTTCCAGGTACTTGATGAACTCGTTCTTTGAGAAATCCGAGAAGTCCGCGTCAATGTCCGTATACCGGCAATAGTCCAGTATCAGGCCGTCAAAGTCGTATTTGGTAGCAATCTCTTTGATGATATTCAGCGCGCGTTCCTGAACGGCAGGCTGCGCGGGATTCACAAAGGCGTTGCGGCCGGTTTCCGTTACCTTCTTGCGGTTGCCGTTGATGTCGCACACAATGGTCTCATACTGCGCCATGTTCGGGTCATCGAAGATGGTGCCTATTCTGCGGCCACCGTCTCCCTCCACCATAGTAACAATGGAAGCGTACACTTTGAAGCCCCGTGCGCGGGCCTCTTTAAGCATGTACGCCGCATAATCCACATTGGCGGGCAGTGACTTGCCATCCAGCGAGGTGATCTGTTTGGCAATGCTGCTGGGGTACATGGTATACCCGCTGCTGCCTTTCACGTCTACCACCAGGCCGTTCACCCCTACCAGTTTGAGGGTGTCCAGCACTTTTTTCAGCTCGGCGGTATCGCTCAAGCGGCCGTAAGTGCCGAACACGTTGGACCGGGCGTCTACCCAGGCAATCACATCGCGCTTCGGCGTGGGCGTGGTATCATTGCCGCCGGGGTTAACCGGCGGCTTTGGTGCAGTGTCTTTTTTACAGGCCACGGTAGCTGTCATAACAGCCGCCAGTATGGCACATATGGAAAGAATGTTGCGTTTCATCTGTATGCTGGGTTTTGTTACGGAGCGTAAGTGGTAAATTCATGCGCCCTTACACCGCCGTTGGTGAGGAGATAGTATACCTGCATTCTCTCGTTGTTGTCAGAGAAGCCAATGGCCACATCGCCGGTACCGTTGCCATTGTTAGGCGCCGTCATCTGTTCGGAGTTGAACACGTTGAAAGTGCCGTACGCGGGATCGGTGAAAGGCAAACTGATCTTTGAGCTGCTGGTTACGTCAAATATGGACATGTGTACCTGGTTCAGGTTGTACGTATTTACATATTTGAGGATAGCCAGGTAGGTAGCATTGTTAAACGTTACGTAAGCGGTAGGCATGTGGAAGATGCCATAGATGCGCGTATCGCTCGTAAACGCCGCCACCCGCTGGTGAGAGGAGCCGTTCACCAGTGCAATATCTTGCTGGTAGTTGATCCAGTAGTCTGCATTGGTTTCTGCAGACACGGGCTGCACTTCCGCATAATACCCGAGGTGCGTGGCGCCGTTGGCCAGGGAAGGATAGCTGATCACTTCCGGCGTTTGGCTGGCGGCCACACCGCCCCTGATGTACCAGCGATAAATGACATTGGTGAAACCGGCAGGCGCCATGATCACGGCGTCCCCATTCAGGTCTCCGTACACGTTCACCCTTCTGCCCACGCCGGCGTCCGCGGTGCTGCCGGTGGGGTTGTTGTTGGTCCACTCAATGAGTTTCACCGGGGCATCGTCTAGCGCGTTCCTGAATTTGTAGAGGATGAACTTGGCGTTTTTCGGCGCCCAGGAAGCACTCAGCAGGTTGCCCTGGTTATCGTTTATCATCTGGAAGGAAACACCGTTGGTGGGGTTCACCATCTCGCGTACAAATGCGCCTGTAAAGCGGTTGTATACGCTGTACTTGGAGGGCGATGTTCTGCGGGTGAGCACCAGGTGATCTCCACTTACCGCCAGGCTCACTTCATTATTGGCCGTAAAGCCCATATCCGCATCGGTTTTGCTCCACAGTTTGCGGTTGATACCGAAGCCGTAGTCCAGCTTCACGGGCTCGGCGGTTTTGAGGGTGTAGGTTTTGGATACGCCGTCTTTCCCGGTAAGTGTGAAAGACTGCGGCTGCGCCAGGTCTATGGCGGCGTTCTGCGCTATGGAAGCGGTGGTGTGTTTGTTGATCTCGTACGTGAGCGTTGTACCGTTCATAACGGTGCCGGGCATTACGTAGAAGAACACTTCGCCGGATGGCTGCACCACGCCGTCTATTACCTGTTCGGTATTGTCTGCGTCAGTAAAGGTAACCGCGATCTTCTCAATGGTCACATTCCCTACTTTCTTGCCCATTACCACATAGTCCTTTTTTTCACCTGTACCGGACAGCACGGAGAAATGGAAGGGCTGGTTGAGGTCTGTGAAACCGCCAATGGCCGGCGTCAGCTTGGCATCAGACGGAATGGTACCGCGGAGAATGATGCGGGAGAGATCTGTTTCATCATCAGAATCTTCCGGGTAGAAATATGGAATGTCGAAGTAGATGGTATCGTTGCTGTACCTGGGTTCGAACAAGCGTTTGCCCCCGTTGCCGTCATTGGTGGCAAAGATATCGCTCAGGAGGTTGGCCGTGTTACGCTGGATCACGTCCGCTTTGCGGCAGGAGGCCAGAAAGGCGCCGGCTGCCAGGGATAATATGATAAATGAGTTACGTTTCATCCGTTAATGTTTTTGTTGCTGATTTTGGTGAATACAGGTTTACCAGCCCTGGATCTGGGTGATGGCGCTGTTCCTCATGATCTCGTCTTGCGGGATGGGTATATAATACAGCGCCGGCGTGAACTGGCGGTCAGCATTATCCGCAGATACTACGGTGTATTTCCAGCCGGCGCCTTCAGCCGCTATTTTGTGGCCGGTAAAACGCACGCCGTTCAGCACAGTATGCGCCTTGCGCCAGCGGCGCAGGTCCCAGTAGCGATGGCCTTCAAAAGCCAGCTCCACTATACGTTCATGCTCAATGGCTTTCATGAGGTTGGGCACGTCTGCCGGAGCATCTTCAGGCATGTAGCGTGCCTTACGCAAGGTGTTCAGGGCATCCTGCGCGCCGGGTATGTTGTTAGATTTGGCGCGGGCTTCTGCCGCAATCAGCAATATTTCCGCATACCTCAGTTCCAGCCAGCTTTGTGCGCTCTTGTTCTGTACAAAGTTGATATTGGTGGAATCCAACATTTTTTTGATGTAATAGCCGGTAACTGTACGCTTAGGTTCTGTAGATACCCCGTATTCAGCAAAGTTCTCTATGCCTGAACCTTCTTTGGAATCAATGGTGCGGCCTTTCCACGTAGCCCCGTTATACAGGATGGAAGCGTAGAAACGCGGCTCGCGGTCTTTGTAAGGCTCGGCGGCCTGTGCCGGGTTGCTCCAGCTGAATTTGGAACCGTCTGCCATCTGGAACTCGTTCACCAGTTCCGCGGTAGGCACACCGTATACCATGCCCTGGCCGGGAATATCGCCCGGAGGCGTAAAGCCGAAGTCATACTGGTGCGTGAACTGGGGCGCTATGTAATCCAGCTTGAAAATGGCTTCTTTGCTGTCTTTTTTCAGGAAAACATCCGCAAATTTTGTTTCCAGGCCATAATAACCTTCTTCTCCCAGCTTGATCACCTCTGTAGCGGCGGCGGCGGCTTTTTCATAGTAAGCCGTTGCATTGGCGGCGTTCACGCCTGTAAGCGGGTCCTGGTTAAACTGTTTCCGGTCATACTCCGCAATAGAAGCAGCGTACAACCAGGTGCGGGCCAGCATGCCATAGGCAGCGCCTTTGGTAGCGCGGCCGGTGCGGGACGCGGTTTGTGTGATGGACAGCTTTTCAGCAGCGTACTCAAAATCCGCCGCTATGTATTTCCAGCAATCTTCTTCGCTGGACCGCTGGCGGCTGTTATTATTGTATTCCTCAAGGCCGGGCATCAGCACCACGCTGCCGTGGAGCTTTACCAGCCAGAAGTAGGTATAACCACGTACAAAACGGGCTTCCGCTTCATACAGTTCCTTCTCTGTATCAGACAGCTTGGCGTATTTGTACAAGCCGAAGAGGAACTCATTGATGCGGCGGATGCGGGCATAGCCCGCGCTCCAGTAATTCAGCTGGGGGCCGGCGGCATTTACACGGCCGGCATCTACCGCCAGCACGTTTACCGTACCGTTGCCGGAAGCGCTGGAAGTATATTTTTCAATATCGGTCAGCGCATCGGTGGCATTGCTGTAGCCAATGGGGAATTGCCCGAACTTGAAGGTCTGGAACTCGGCATACAGGCCGGCCACATACAGTTCCATGTTTTCCGGGTTCCTGAAAATGGCCTCTTCCGTATACTTGTCTGTTGGCGTAACATCTATCTTACAACCATGTGCGGCCACCACGATGCCGGCGAGCACTATTGATCTTTTTATAATTGAAGTTGCTTTACTCATCGTTGTACTTTTTAGAATGAAAGGTTCACACCAGCGGCCATCATACGTTGCTGGGGATAAAATCCGTTATTCACGTTCGGCATTTCAGGGTCCAGGTACTTCAGTTTGTCAAACGTGAAGAGGTTGGAGCCGGAAACATATATTCTCAGTTGCTGGATCTTGGCGCGCTCCAGTACTTTTTTAGGTACGGTGTAACCTAGTTGCATGGCTTTCACGCGCAGGTAGCCATTGTCCCTGATCCAGCCGGAGTTGATGTGGGCGTTGTGAGCCGTTAACTGGGCTTTGTATGCGGAAAGACGGGGGAACTCCGCATTCGGGTTATCCGGCCGCCAGGCATTTTCCACCAGGAAGTACGGAGAGTTGCCGTATCCGTAGAAAGTGCGGGTAAAAGGCGTATTGTCATCCACACCGGAAGTACCGCTGGAACCTTCGTACGTACCTGCCAGCGATACGCTGCTCAATGCGGCGCCCTGGAGGAGGGTAGAGAAATCGAAGCTGCCATATTTCAGGTAGATGTTGAGACCGTACATGATCTGGGGAAGGTTGCTGCGGCCTATCACGGCAAAGTCTTCGGCGCGGGTAATACGACCGTCTCCGTTAATATCCCTGTATTTAAAGAAGCCGGGGGCTACTACACCTGCGCTTGGTGAAGGTGCATTGGCGGCCTCATCCCAGTCCTGATAGAAACCGTCTGCCACAAAACCGAATTTGGTGCCCATCGGTTTGCCTACACGGCGCATCCATTCCGGTGTTGAGCCTACTTCATCCAGCCTGATGATCTTGTTCCTTGCCCAGTTGAAGTTACCGGTAAGGCTGTATTCCAGTTTGCCAATGGTGTTGTTGTGACGGATCTGCAGATCGAAGCCGCGGTTATCCACAATGCCGGAGTTTACGTTAGCCGGGTAGTAGCCGCCAATGGTGGCCGGGTACAAACCGCCCTGGCCCTGCAGAATATCTTCCGTTACTTTATAGAACCAGTCAAAGTCTACGCCCAGTTTGCCATTGAGCAAAAGTGACTCAAACCCGACGCTGGTCATGGTAGAAGTTTCCCATGTAATAGTGGGGAAAGGCGGAGCGCTGGTGTAGATAGCGGAAACAGGTTTACCGCCTATCACCATTACCGGATCGTCTGTCAGCTTGTAAGTCTGATAGTACTGGTAGAGCCCGCCGGAAATTCTGTCATTCCCCATTTTACCCATAGAGCCCTTCAGTTTCAGGAAGTCTACAGTGCCTCTCATGCCTTCAAAGAAAGATTCCTTGCTCACTATCCAGCCCAGACCAACTGCCGGGAAGCTCTGCCAGCGGTAGTCGGGATGGAAGAAAATGGAGGCATCGTACCGGTTAGACACCTCAACGAGGTATTTGCCCTTGTACGCGTAATTGATACGGCCCACATAACCGGCCCTGGAATCATTTGAACTGTTGCCGGTGGGCTTGATCACGTCCAGCGGGTCCTGGCCGCCAAAATCAATTTCGTGAATATCTATCAGCGGGAAGTTGCTGGCGCCGGTGGAGAATACGTTGTTATTGCCCTGGCTGAACTCGTACAACGCCAGCGCCGTGATCTCGTGATCACCAAAGGTAGCGTTGTAGCTGATGCTGGGCTGGAACGTTTTACGCCAGGCCTGGCTGTATGACTGGCGGAGGGTTGTTCTCGTAATGCCGGGCACAGTGGTCAACGGCACAAAATCTCCGGTGATCTGGTCTCTTGCGCGGCCCATGAGGGAATATGGTGTGAGCCAGCTTTTGTTTTCCGTACCGGTTTTGTCGTAAGCCGCCATCAGTTTCACCTCCAGCCCTTTTACCCAGGGAATACGGGCCTTCATGGCAATATTACCCTGAAAGATGTTGGATTGGGAGTTCTGATAACCGGATTGCTGAACGGAAGCAATGGGGTTTACCCAACCGGCATTACTGTTATACGCAACCGGCAAGCCGTTGGGCGCATACTCCGGCAGGTTAGGCAACATTCTCACGGCCTGGTACCACGGGTTGAGGTAGGCGGTGTTGTCAGGAGAGATGCCGGGTGTGCGCGTATTGGTCTGCCGTAAAGCCAGGTTTACGGAAACAGAGAAAATGTCGTTCAGCTGTGCGTCCAGGTTGCTGCGAACGTTATAGCGTTTGAAGCCGGTATTTTCGATGATACCGTCCTGGTCAAAAAGGCCGGCGCTGGTAAAGTATTTCACTTTTTCAGTACCGCCCCTTACAGAAACGTTATGGCTTTGGGCAAAAGCGTTACGGCCGGCCAGCTTTCCTACCCAGTCTGTATTGCCCAGCAGCGGGTTGGTGTTGGTACCGTTGCGCAGGTCATCTATCTGTTGCTGGGAGTAGATGTGCGGCACCAGGTTGGCGCCCACCTGCTCGTTGTAATCATTGTCCATGTCCGTTCCCCTGTTGTACCACTCCATATAATCGGGGCCATTGAGGAACTTGGGGAAACGGGTGTTCTGCGTCAGCTGCACGCTACCGTCATAAGTCACTACTGGCTTCTGGTTCTTGCCGCGTTTGGTAGTGATCAATATGATACCATTAGCGCCCTGCAAGCCATACACCGCAGTAGACACAGCATCTTTCAGCAAGGTGATGGTCTCAATTTCACTGGGGTCCAGGCTGGACATATGACTGCGGGGAACACCGTCAATAACGATGAGGGGCGCCTGGTTAGGACCGGTGGTACCTACGCCGCGAATGCGGAGCGAAGCATCGTCCGCACCGGGGCGGCCAGATTGCTGCAGGGTGGTCAAACCCGGCAGGCGGCCCGCCAGCGCATTGGTGATGTTCATGGCCGGCGCCTGTTTCAGCTGATCTGCATTGATCTGCACTACAGAGCCCACCACATTCTGCCGTTTCTGCTGGCCGTAACCCACTATGATCACTTCATTCAGCCCTTTGGCAGATTCTGCCAGCTTAATGGCCAGGTTAGCGGCGGGGCCGGTGGTAATTTCTTTTGTTTCGAAGCCCAGGTAGCTGAATATCAGCACGGCCGAAGGCGTTTTGAGAGGGATAGAGAATTTTCCTTCTACATCAGAGCGTGTACCCTGGGTGGTACCCTTGATCTGCACGGTTACACCGGGCAGCGGGCCTCCCTTGTCGTCCGTTACCGTACCGCTCACGGTACCTGTTTGAGCGTACGTGAAGATGGTGGGGGCAATGAGCATTGCCAGGCATAGCATCCACCTCAACATACTTTTTTTGGCTGATAACACTTCCATAAGTCTTGATTAGGTTTATTGATGAATCGTTTTAAATTGTCCTTGAAAGTCCACGTTGCGCTGGAACGGTTCTAAGTATTTATCAACAAGCACCGCGGCCGCGGCCCTGTTCAATTGCGTTTTTAAACCCGGCGTGCCCGGCAGTTGCAGGGCGGCCCAGCCGGCGGCCAGTTCCTTGAGCGTTGTTGCTTTACCTGCTTTTTTGAACAGCTCCAGCAGGAACTCCACTGTAAGCGGATCTCCGGAGGCGTCCCAATAGGTGCGCAGGGAATCATAGTACGGGCGCAGGCCTTCGGTGAGCGCGTAGCAGGAAATTTCCCGCTCCGGGTAAAACCAGGTCTGGTTGGCCCATTTATAAGGCAGGCCCTCTCCTTTCAGGATACCGGTGGCGCCTATACGCTGGATGGCGGCAAAATGCGGATGCTCCGCCGGTACGTCTATAAAAGGCATGATGTAGGCTTTGGCATCCAGCAGGGCCTGCTGCACCGCGCGGATGTTGACCTGGCGGGGCTGTACCTGCTGGCGCAGCGCCACAGCGGCCAGCGCGCCGGAGGCCTGGCCAATGCCCAATACTACCGGCTGCAGGCGGGTAGCGCCGTTCACGATGTTGGTAACGCCAATGCTCTTTTCCGCCACGATCAGCCCGTCTACCTCTTTGGGTACCAGGCTGCCGAGGGGCACGTTGTAAGAGGGCACCCTGATCTTCACAAAATCTATCTTCGGCGCATCCGTATTTTTTTCGTGATGGTGGTCAATGGTGTAATCTCCCACGGCAATACCGGTACGGTACAGCGGTTGCGGCTGTTCATAAGGGCGGGCTACGTGGTTCAGCGTGAGCAGGGCTTCGGCTTTTACACGGCGGGACTCGCGGTGGTAGGGGATCATGGGCAGCCTGTCTGCCGTAGGGAACTCATCATCTGCAATGCCCAGGTGTTTATAACCCAGCGCGGTCTGCAGGTAATAAATAAAACGAAGGCTGTGCAGCCTGGCCGCTTTCAGCGCCTGTTCCCGCTCCGCGGGCGTTTTTTCAATAATATTAAGGTAGTAGTCGTTGCCGGATTTCGGCCAGTTGATCATGTACTTGTTGTTGGGAAGACGGCCGTACTGCATCATCTGGTGGCAGTTGTTGTTCGGGGAATCGAAAGAAGCGGGGTCAGACACATCACAACTGCCTGCAAACTCCGCGGGATCATACCCTTCCGGCTTTTTGACCGTTTTATTCTTTCCCTTGCCATAATCTTTCAGCACCACCACATAGGTAAGGTCCTGGATAATATCATTGGCTTTCTCCGGCGCCTGCTCCTCACCGGTCTCGCTCCGGCTGTCCATCCCGATATCGTACCTGGCGCCGGCGGCGGCCATCACATCTCCCAGCTCTGTAGCATCAATCACCAGTTTTGCAGCGATCCCGAAGGTTTTGCTGCCCTGCCGCACCGTAACGAGCCAGCCGCCATTTTCTTTGCGAATGGCCTGCCAGCGGGTGTTGTACAATATCTGCAATTGTTTTTCCGCGCCGGCCATCTCTTTCAGGATGTTATTGCCTACGTGCGGCTCAAACAGGCAATTGCTCACCCAGCCCGTAAATACGGCATCAGGCCCACCGTAATATTTATATAGATGTGACCGGAACTCGCCCCACAAGCCGGAAGGCAACCGGTGATTGCCATCTATAGCGGATACGCCGGCTGCAGTGAGCATACCGCCCAGCCAGCCGGTTTCTTCAATAATGGTGGTATTGACACCCATCCGTGCGGCCTGTATGCCCGCCATGGTGCCGCTGGCCCCTCCCCCGATAACCAGCAGGTCCGTTTGTTGCTGGGCAGCGGCCGTAGTGTAGATGAATCCAAATAACAATAATAATAGTCTCCTGCAATTGCGCATGCTTACTGTCTTAACGTGTTCCTCAAAAGTCTCTGTCCGTAATATGTATACCAGGCCTGCCTTTCATAAGGCCTGGCAATTCCAGTTGTATCCGTTGGCGTGTTCACCGGCATTTTTATGGCCGGTACATAGGTATTGAACCCTAATTGTTAAAATGAATGCTCTAAATAAGAATAAATTTTACTAAAACACAAATACTTTTTAACAAATTTTATTAACTATATCGTAATTAACCTCTACTTGAACAGAAGTATGAAATGAGCTTAAAATAGTACAAGAACGAGCGTAGAATGGGTTTCACAGGATAAGGAGGATCTTTTTTCCAAAATGTTTTTAATTTTTTTTAAAAAGATTATCTTTACGGGAAGATGTAAAATGAGGAAAGCGCAACCAGGCATAAAACTTTTTAAAGGAATCATTCCCCACACAGATAATATGGAGCATCCCACTTTTTTTGAAGAATTGAATAATGAAAACCTGGGCGGTGTAGCGTATAAGAACCTGAACCTGAAGAAGAAGATCATCGCTTATTTTGCCAACATCAACAACGCCACTATTGCTGACCTTGCCAAGGAACTGAATGCCAGCACGCCCAAGGTGACCCATCTGCTCAACGAGCTGCTGCAGGAAGGGCTGGTGCATGACTACGGGAAGGTAGACAGTACCGGCGGCCGGCGGCCCAACGTATATGGCATGGCGCCCGATGCCGGTTTTTTTGTTGGCGTGGAGGTAAAGCGCCACCATGTGAACCTGGGCATGCTGGATTTCAAGAAGAACCTGGTGAAGTTCACGGAAAAAATACCGTACGACCTGCAGAATACCGCCGCTTCGCTCAATGAATTGTGCAAGATCATACAACGGTTCATAGAAGAATTGCCTGTAGGCCGGGAAAAGGTGCTGGGCGTGGGCGTTAACCTTACAGGGCGTATCAATTACGCTACGGGTTATAGCTACAGCTTTTTCCATTTTGATGAGGAGCCGCTGAGCAAGGTACTGGAATCCCGCATCGGCATCCGCACCTTCCTGGAAAATGACTCCCGCGCCATGGCCTATGGGGAGTTCAGCAGCGGCACCGTTAACAATGAAAAGAACGTGCTGTTCGTGAACCTTGACCACGGCATTGGTCTGGGCATCCTTATCAACGGCCAGCTTTATTACGGCAAATCAGGGTTTGCGGGCGAGTTTGGCCACATCCCCTTTTTCAATAACGAACTGATCTGCCACTGCGGTAAAAAGGGCTGCCTTGAAACGGAGGCTTCCGGGCAGGCGCTGGTACGCAAGTTCCAGGAAAAGCTCAAGGCGGGCTTTTCTACCGTGGTGATGCGCAAACACAAACAGGCGGACCAGATAACACTTTCAGACATTATACATGCCGCCAATAATGATGACGTACTGGCCATTGAACTGGTGGCGGAGATCGGGGAAAAGCTGGGCAAGGGCATTGCCGTGCTCATCAACCTGTACAACCCCGAGCTGGTGATCCTTGGCGGCAGCCTTTCCACTACGGGAGATTACATCCGGCTTCCTATCAAGAGCGCTATCAATAAATATTCCCTGAGCCTGGTGAACAACGATACCCAGCTGATCCTTTCACGCCTCGGCGAAAAAGCGGGCATCATTGGGGCGTGCCTGCTGGTGCGTAACAAGCTGCTGTCTCTGGCATGATGGCAGTACGAATATGTAATATTTACCGCCTGTTTTTTTGGTGGATAGCACCCTGACCTGTATTTTTAATGCCCAATTAAGACAACGTCCGCTATCTATGAAAACCATGCAATATTACGTGCTGGACGTATTTACCAGCGAAAGGTTCAAGGGCCATCCGTTACCAGTGGTGGTAACCGGCAAAGAGCTTGAAACAACCCTGTACCAGCAGATTGCCCGGGAGTTCGGCTACTCCGGCACTTCTTTCATGCATTATTCCAAAAGCGAAAAATCGCTGCGGGTACGTTCCTTCACGCCCTCGGGCAAAGAGACGGACGGGGCAGGCCATAACCTGCTGGGCGCCGTATGCCTGGCGGTGTTAAAAGACATGAACGTTTTCCGCATACAGGAGAACGGGCCTTTTGTGATCATGAAAGACCGGCGCATTGCGCTCTCCGTAACAAACACCGGGCAAGACGTTCCTTTCATTGGCATGCTGCAAAAACCGGCCGCCGCGGGCAACACCGTACCGGTGAACGATATGGCCGCTGCGCTGGGGCTGCAGTCTGAAGACCTGCAACTGCATGAGTGGCAGCCCACGGTCATGCAAACAGAAGTAGCCCACCTGATGGTACCCCTCAGCAATGTAGAAGCCCTCAACCGCGCGGAGCCACGGCCTTCCGCCCTTCACAACCTGGCCACCGGTTACGGCTTTCAGGGCTGTTATTGTTTTACGCTTACTGACAAAGACACCCCTCAAACCGTACAGGCGCGCTTTTTCAACTCCGCCGCCGGCGCCGTGGAAGAGGCCGCTACCGGCAGTGCTGCCGGGCCTTTGGGCGGTTTCCTCTTTCAAAAAGGGTATGTTCATCAAAACCGGGAGTATTCCCTGCTGCAGGGCGTCAAAATGGGACAACCCTCCATTCTGCGGTTCAGGGCCACGCCGGAAGGCATCTGGGTGAGCGGTTCATCTGTGATAGTGATGGAAGGAATTTTGCACCTTTAAATGTTTTTGCTCCGTATATTGTTCCGTATATTGTAAGGAATCCTACAATATCTATGAGCAGTCATGAGCAATTATCCCGCAAACTGGAGGCCATCCGGCGCATTGGAGACGATCTGCCCGCGGTAGTGATCATCCATAACCTCCAGACACAGTCTGTAGAGTACATGTCGCCTGCAGGGCAGCAGCGGCTCAATACCACACTGGCAGAGCTGAAAGCCATGGGGCCGGAATATTTTACCCGTTTCTTCAACCCGCAGGAATCCGCGGAATATGTGCCCAAAATATTAGGGCTCCTGCAAAACGACCGGCAAAACGGGTTTGTTTCTTTCTTCCAGCAGGTGCGCGCTTCAGCGGCGGAAGACTGGAGCTGGTACCTCAGCGCCACCACTGTTTACCTGCGCGATGAAAACGGCCACCCCTCCCACGTGATCACCTTTGCACTGCCCATCGATCCCCACCATCATATCACCACCAAAGTGAACCGGCTGCTGGATGAAAATAACTTCCTGCACCGCCACAAACACATATTTGCCGGCCTCACCGGCCGCGAAAAAGAGATACTGCGCCTGACGGCGCTGGGCCACAACTCCGCTGAAATGGCCGCCATCCTGAACATTTCAGGGAAAACGGTATCTACCCACCGCCGCAACATCAAGCACAAGCTGAACGTACAGTCCAATTACGACATTACAAGGTTTGCCCTCGCCTTTGACCTGATCTGAAAAAATCATTTGTTATATTGTGCATACAACAAATGCACGTTATGTCCACGGCTTTCCTTCAAGTACTGCTGTCTCTGGCGGCCGGCATCGGCCTTATTGTATTGCTGACGGTAAAATTCAGGGTACATGCGTTTTTTGCGCTGTTCCTGGCCTGCTTTGTAGTGGGCCTGGGCGTACAGTTGCCGGTGGCGGACATTATTACCGCCATGAAAGAGGGTTTTGGGCACATCCTGAAAAACCTCGGCTTTGTGATCATGCTGGGTACCATGCTGGGCGTGGTGCTGGAGCATACCGGCAGCACCCGGGTGATGGCCGCGGCCATCCTGAAAATGGTGGGAGAAAAAAATGCGGCGGCGGCCATGGGCATTACCGGCTTTATTGTTGGGTTACCCATTTTCTGCGACTCCGGTTATATTGTGCTGAGCGGGCTTAACCAGTCTGTAGCGCGGCGCAGCGGCGTATCCATACTTGTGATGTCTGTATCCCTGGCTTCCGGGCTGTACGCCGTTCACTGCCTGGTGCCGCCGCACCCCGGCGCTACGGCGGCCGCCGGCATTATTGGCGCAGACATCGGCAAACTGATATTAACAGGCGCCTTTGTGGCCATACCGGCAACGGTGGCCGGTTGCTGGTGGGCGGCGCGGATGGGCAAAAAAATACCGCAGACCCAACAGGAAGCGGTTACTGATGAGGAAGTACTGCCCAACCTCCCTGCCTGGAAAGCCTTTCTGCCCATACTGGTCCCCATCCTGCTCATTGCGGCAGGCGCCTTCAGCGATCTGCAAAAAGGCGGGAGCCTGCTGCACATTCTCGGAGACCCTGTGGTGGCGCTCTTCATTGGGGTCATCCTGGCTTTTTTCACCGGCAGCAACTGGAAACGTGAGGCTGTGAGCCACCTCATGCAGGAAGCCGCTGAAAAGGCGGGCAGCATACTCGTGATCATTGGCGCGGGTGGGGCATTTGGCGCGGTGCTGGCCACCACCAGGATCGGGGACCATCTCAACACCTCGCTGCAATTGGGGAACCTGGGGATCATTTTCCCCTTCCTGCTGGCCTTTCTGCTGAAAACAGCGCAAGGTTCCTCTACCGTGGCCATCATCACGGCGGCCTCCATTATTCAGCCGCTGTTGCCTGTATTGGGGCTGGACAGTGATATGGGCAGGCTGCTTTGCATGCTGGCCCTGGGCGGCGGCTCCATGATGATCTCGCATGCCAACGACGCCTACTTCTGGGTGATCAGCAAATTTTCCGGGCTGGAAATGAAACCCATGCTCAAAGTATATTCCGGCGCCACCGTGCTGATGGGCCTCGTAACCATGGCCGTGGTATATATACTGCGCGTAATACTGTTGTAAAAGCTGCCTATTTGAACAGATCTTCGTAGTGCCGGGAAGGCTTGAAAATTCCCCCGCTGCCGGCATAAAAATCCGCACCAAGGTTGAATACGCCTTGTTGCGCGTCCGTCCACGATGCGCCTTCAGCGGGAAGGTACCCTTTCATCTCCGCCCAGTGCCGGTAATTCATATCCCCGTTGGTTTCCATAAGGCCCATGCCTACGCCGGGGAAAGGCGCCAGGCGGGCGGCGAGGTTCTTATGCCAGTCTACCAGCACAGGATTTACGGTGAGGTCCGCACAGAGGCAGGGCACTTTCTTTTCTTCCGCCAGTTTGGCTATGCGCATGCTCAGGCTCAGGGTTTTGGCAATGCCTTTCAGTACCAGCACGCTGTAACCCTGCTGCAGGCGCTGCAGGGCGTCCCGCTCGGAATGCACGCTTTCATCGGCGCCCAGGCGAACGCCCAGGTCTCCCACCGGTTCCCGCATGTCTTCACGGAAAGGCTCTTCATACACCAGTATGCGGTCAAACGCGCCGATGCTCTTTGCATGGTCCAGGTAACGGCGAAGCGTATCTTTTTCCGCATACCTGCCGTTGGCGTCCATCGTGTACCAGATATTTCCATGCGCAGTATGCGGCTGAGGGAGGTCTTTCAGCGCGTTGTGGATCTCTGTGAGGCGCGCCATATCAAATGCCAGCATCTCTTCCTGGCTGCCGGGGGAGCCGGTTTTTATCTTGATGATAAAATACCCGTCTTTTACGGCTTTTACAATATCCGCTACCGGCATATTGTAAGATACCTGGAAGAGCACGGCGATCTGTTTATTGCGGTAGCCCAAAGCCGCGCGGTAAGGGGCGGGTATCATTTCATCAAAGGTGCGGCAGTTGTTTTCCGCCGCGTACAGCAGCCAGGCAGCGTTATCTATGCTCACCAGCGCGTTCAGCACAAAGTTATAATGCAGTTGCTGCCGCCCTGTAATTTCCTTACCTGCGGCAATTACACGGGGCAATATTTTTTCCTGCAGGTCTATGGGCGTGGTAAACGGCGTGGCCTTCACAATGTCAAGCGTTTCCTGCACGAGCGCAAACATCATGGCATTGCCTTTCAGTTCGGTATGCGCGGCAAACAGTTCCGCATCGCCATACAGCACGCTTTGCGTAGCCAGTCCAATACCGCTGTTACCCGAGGCTGCGGTGAGGCGCGTGGCCACCTGCCACAATTCTGTAAGATAGTTGCCTTTAAAGCCGAACGGTCTCAGCAGCGGTTCCCGCTCAAAGCGGGCGGCGGCTTTCACAACGCGGATGCGGGGCGGGGCGGCGGCGGGCGCCAGATGAGGAGCAGGCATGGCCATAATGCCCGCGGCCCTGATAAAGTCTCTTCTGTACATGTTTTAAAAAGTACGGAACAATATTCACTTATTCAACCATTTTTTTGACAGGCCGGCACGCGGCCGCGGTATTGCCGCCGTACTGGCAATACAAAAGCCGCTCTCCTACCGGAAAGCGGCTTCGTGATATCCACTTGCAGGTTTAATCTTTATAGATCAGTATCTCTATTTTTCCGTCTTTCGTTACCGCACCGCGGTACATGCCTTCCGTATTGAAGGGCATGGCCATGTTCCCGTCTTTGTCCAGCGCAATCAGCCCTCCATCTCCGCCAAGGTCTCCCACTTTTTTGATCACGGCCTTGCCCGCTTCTTCCACGGGCATCCCTTTGTATTCCATCATGGCGGAAAGGTCATGCGCCACCACGTTGCGGATGTAAAACTCGCCCCAGCCTGTGCAGGATACGGCCACGGTGCGGTTGTTGGCATAAGTGCCCGCGCCTATGACGGGAGAATCGCCAATGCGGCCATATTTTTTGTTGGTCATGCCGCCGGTGGAAGTGCCGGCCGCAAGGTTCCCTTTGTTATCCAGGGCCACGCAGCCTACCGTTCCGAACTTGTTATCGTTGTGGCGGATGCCGGGGTCTTGCTGCGGCACATAGCTATGGTCCAGCTTGGCTTTTATGGAATCCTCTTCCAGCGCCTTTTGCAGGCCCTGCCAGCGCGCTTCCGTCCGGAAGTAAGCAGTATCTACGATCTCTATGCCCGCCTCCGCGGCAAATTGTTCCGCGCCACGGCCGGCCATCATTACATGACCAGACTTTTCCATCACCGCCCTTGCCAGGGAGATGGGGTTTTTGATGGTACGTACGCCCGCAACAGCACCCGCAGCCAGCCCGTTCCCGTTCATGATGGAGGCATCCAGTTCATTACGCCCGTCGTGCGTAAATACGGCGCCTTTGCCGGCATTAAACAGGGGGTTGTCTTCCAGTATCCTGATAGTGCCTTCCACCGCGTCTATACTAGAGCCGCCTGCCTGCAGCACTTCATATCCTTTTTTCAATGCGGCTTCAAGCCCGGCGCGGTATTGCGCTTCCTTTTCGGGCGTCATGCTCTTTCTGAGGATGGTGCCCGCCCCGCCATGCACCACCAGTACATAGTTGCCGGCTTTTGTTGCCGGCGCCTGCTGCATGCAGCCGCTGAACGTTGTGGTGACGGCCGCGGCCAGCAGCATTAAAAGATGTCTATACATATTATTTTGCTCTTTCCTTTAAGTTACCATTTTCTACCCACCAGTAATACCATTTTCCTCCTTTCGCTTTAGCGGGGTTAAAATCGGCTACGGAAAAATACCCGTTCCCGCCGGCGGCGCCCTGCAGTTCGTATACGCTTACCGCCATCCTGTTACCTGACCATTGCACGGGTTTGCCGGGGGCGCATTGTTCCGGCGCATGCCGGGGACCTGTGATGAGGAAGTAGGCCTTCCCCTCCCCGAATACCCGCGCGGCGCCCTTTTCATCTATACATACCGCCGTTCTTTCATCCGGCGCAATGCCCCTGGGAAATACTTTCCAGTCTGTGATAATGCGGGCCAGGAATGCCATGTGCCTTCCCTGGCGTTTACGGGCTACGTAGTGCTGGTCGCTGATCACATTGTGCAGGAAGGGCGGGCGGAGAAAATCGTTGTTGTACAGCGTTACCAGATCGGTGTAGGGGTTTTGCAGCGCCTCCGCCGTGGCGCTGCCATTCTCCCCGCTGTAGTACATGCCGGTGAGCACAGCGCATCCCGCGCTGGTACCGCCTACCGGCACTTTCTTTTCGTTCAGCAGGTAGTTGATGGCTTCAGCCGTGGCGGTACCGCGCCAGAAGTTCATGTAATTGGACTGGTCCCCGCCTGAAATAAAGAGCATCTCCGCGTTGCGGATCACGCGCGCTACCGCAGGGTTATCCGCCACCTCGCGTGAATCTATCAGGAGCGTTTCCACAGAAGCCACCTTGCCCAGGCTGTCAATAGTACGGTTATAGAGGTAGTTGCTGGAAGCGCGTATCACTACTACGTTCCCGCCCCCGCTGCGGTCTATCATCCACCGGAATGCGCCCGGCACGTCCCCGCCGCCGCCTACAAGGGCTACGCCGCCCCGTGTGTGTGTCACTACGTCTGCCGTATCTCCGGTAACGCCCAGGGAGGCTACCCGGCCGCTGACCTGCCTGGCCTCCCTGATGGTTTGCGCCTGCGCATACAGGCAGGCTGTTGTAAAAATAACTGTCAGTAGTTGTTTCATGCTTTATTTGTTCACGTAGCCAGGGTTCTGTTTGATGTTCGGGTTGGCGCGCAGCTCGCTGTTGGGAATGGGGAATACATATTCCGGATCTTCCGGGGTGAGCAGCACGGCGCCCAGCGCGTTCACGGCGTCTTCAGGATTACGGGAAATATTGAGGTCCCTCCTCCGCAGGTCAAAATGCCGGTGGCCTTCAAATGCCAGCTCCTTGAACCGTTCTGTGATCACGGCGCTGATCAGCGCGTTCTTGTCTGCAAAGGTTACCGGCGTGTAGCCCGCAATACGCGCGGCGCGCAAGTTGTTGATGTCTGCCGCGGCAAGCCCCGGCTCATCTTCTTCCGCATAGGCCTCCGCGCGTATCAGGTACATTTCACCGGTACGCAGCAGTTTGAGGTCTACCAGGTTGGCCATGGAGGGATTTGCGCTGATATATTTTATGACAGCGTTCGGCACCTGGCCGGCGGCCTGGCGGCCCGGGTCTATTTTGATGTAGGAGGAAAAGCGGATGTCGTTCGTTTTGTCGAACAGGTTGGTGAGCTTGAAAGACGCGGCGTAGTAAAGCCTGCTGCCGGCGGGATTGTCAAGGAAGCCGGCCTGCGTATAAAATCCACCTACCTCTTCGTCTCCCGCTACCCTTTTGAGTTTCCAGAACACTTCGGCGGTGCTGTTGTCTTTCCATATCTGCGGGAACTGGGCGCGGGTGGCCAGCGGCAATGCATTGATCGCTTCTGTGGCATAGGTGATGGCATTGGCCCAGTTCTTTTCATACAGGGCCACACGTGCCTGCAGGGCAGACACCGCGGCTTTGGTAAGCCTTGTACGGTCATCAAAACCCGCGGGGATCAATGCTTTGGCGGCCACAAGGTCTTCATTGATCTTCTGCATGGTAGCGGCAAATGACAGCCTGGCCGGTTTACCGATGTAGGAGCTGTCCATATACGGCACGCCCATGGCCGACGCCTCATATTTTTCGGCAAAGTTGCGCACCAGTTCCAGGTGGCAGTATGCCCGCAGCGCCAGCAGCTCTCCCTGGTACTGGGCCAGTGTTTCTTCTTCAGACTGTTTCACGGGCACCCCGCGGGAAGCGCTGAGCGCGCGGTTCACGCGGTCTATGGCAATGTAATTGTCTTTCCAGGCATCATGCAGAAAGCTGCCGTCGTACTGCCAGCGGTGTGTGGCAACGCCGGAGCCGGTGCTGTTTTCGGAAGGCAGCATGTTCTCGTCCGTTATCAGGGACGTGTAACGGACGCTGGAATAATAACTCAGTACGGAATAGGCGCCCAATAGCCCCTGGCCAATATCGTCCACGTTCCGGTAAGCGCCTTCCGGGTCTATATAATCCGACGGGCGGAGGTCCAGCTGCTTGTTGCACGCGGCAGCAGCAAAAGTGATAGCGATTATGAAGAGAAAATACTTTTTCATGCCGGAAGAAGATTAAAAGTTAACGTTTAAACCTACCACATAGGTCCTGGGGGTGGGATAGCTGAAGCGGGCGTATTCGTTGCCGTTTTCAGGGTCAAAGCCCCTCCACTTTGTCCAGGTCAGCAGGTTCTGGCCCTGCAGGTAGATCTGCGCACCGTTGATGAAACGCAGGCCGCTGAGCACATGCTTTGGCAGGTTGTACCCGATGTTGGCGTTGCGCAGGCGCAGGAAAGACGCGTTCTGGATGTCTCTTGATGTGTAGTTGCGGTCCGCGCTGATCCGTGGCAACAGGGCCTGGTCTCCCGGTTTCTTCCAGCGGTCATACAACAGCCGGATGCTTTGGTTGCTGGTGATGAAGCTGGGGTTCTCGTTGAAATAATCTTCGTTGTTGTACCGCATCACACGGGTGTTGAAGCTCAGGAGCGCATTGACATAAAAATTCTTCCAGGTGATGCCGGTATTGATCCCCCCGGTGATCTCCGGGATGTAGGTACCGAACTCCGCCACGCTCATGGTGGCAGCGTCATACTCGGTAGTGATCTTGCCCTCTGTATCGTAATACAGCGGGTCTCCGTTGGCGGGGTCTACGCCGGCCCACTTGGGCGCGTAGTGGGAGCCGAAGGGCAACCCAACGCGGATAATGCCGGTGTACCCGTATTCGAACTCGTCAGCGCCGCCAAGGTCCAGCACCTTGTTTTTGTTATAGGCCATGTTTGCACCCAGCGTCCAGGTAAAGTCTTTTCTGCGGATGATGTCTCCCTGCAGGTCCAGCTCAACGCCGCGGTTGCGCATTTTCCCGGAGCTGATGGGCAGCGTTTCATCGGGTACGCCGGCGGTGAAAGACAGCCGCTGGTCTATGAACAGGTTGCTCGTTACACGGTTGTAGTATTCCGCGGTAAGGCGGATGCGGTTGGACGGGGTAAGGCCCAGGTCGAAACCGATATTCATCTCTTTGGCATACTCCCAGTCATAGTCCGCATTACCGGGCTGGCTGGGCACAATGGCCGGGTTGCCGCCGTAGCTGCCCCTGGTAAAGGTAGCCAGGTAAGCAAAGTCGTTGATGAACTGGCTGGCCGTGGTACCGTAGCTGGCCCTTACACGCAGCATGGGAACAAAGTCTATGTTCTGCAGGAATGCTTCGCGTTTAGCTTCCCAGCTAACGCCCAGGGAGTAGAAACCATGCCAGCGGTTGCTTTCAGGCACCATGGAAGAACCATCGTAGCGGTAGCTGCCGTTGAAAGTGTATTTATTGTTGTAGGTATAACGCAGCAGGCCAATGTAGGAGGCGGTGGCGTTCTTGGACTTGCCGCCGTTCAGCAGCGGCACAAAGGTGCCAGGATCACCAACACCGGCCGGCGTTTGCGGCAGGCGCGGGTCCAGGCCGTAGCCTGTATAGCCGAAAGAACGGACAGAATTTTCGAGGTATTCGAAATAAGCAGACACTTCCAGGTCATGCCTGCTGTTGAAAATATTACTGTAGGTAAGGCCCGAGGTGGAAATGATGGAAGACCGGCGATTAACGCCCTCTGCATAGCTGCCCTGCCGGCCGTTAGATACCCTGCGCCCGGCATAGGAGTCCGGGTTGATCCATTCTTGGTTGGTCTGGTCCCTGTAATCCACACCCAATCTTGTTTTGGCAACCAGCCCTTTTATGATCTCGTAGTTGAGCGAGGTGCTGATGATCATCTTCAGCTGGTTCTGCAGCCTGGAAGTATTCAGCATCCTTTCGTAAGAGTCGCTGCCTTCGCGCAGGTCCAGCACGGGGTAGTCAGCACCGTCTCCGGTGGTGACCAGCTTGCCGTCTGGCGCAAAAGGATATTCATAGGGCAGCGCGTAGTATACGGCAGACAGCGGGTTGTTGGCGGCAGTGCTGCCTTCGCTCTGTATCAGGCTGCTTTTGGAATACCCCAGGTTGGCGTTCAGGTTGGCGGTGAATTTGCCCGCCGTGAAGTCCAGGTTGTTCCTGACGGTGTAACGTTTGAGGCCTGATACCCGCACCAGCCCCTGCTGGTCAAAATAATTGAGGGACGAATAGAACTTGATATTTTCATTGCCGCCGCTGGCGCTAACCTGCTGCTCCATGTACCGGCCGTTGCGCATAAAAAGGTCCCGCCAGTCTGTGTCCATCTGCAGCAGGCTGTCTACAATGCGGTCTGCCGCCGCTTTTTCCGCCGCGCTTTTACCGGCGTATTCCGGGTTCTGCCGGGAATAGGTCCAGAAGGGGCCGGCTTCCGCGCCGGTTTCCAGCCCTATGCCTTCTTCAAACTCCTTCCGCTGCGGGGAGTTCATCATATTGAACTTTGGTGAGGTGAGCGTGGAAAGGCCGTATTGGGAGCGGTACTCCACCGCTACTTTTCCTGATTTGCCTTTTTTGGTGGTGATCACGATCACGCCATTGGAGCCGCGGGAGCCGTACAAGGCCTTTGCGGACGCATCTTTAAATACGGTCACCGATTCAATATCTCCGGGGTTGATGGCCTGGAAGGCATTGGCCTCAATGGGCACCCCGTCCATCACGTACAGTACGTTCGTATTGCCCGCTATGGTGCCCACGCCCCGCAGCGTTACCTGCGCGCTGGTACCCGGCTGGCCGGACACAGCATTCACGCTCAGGCCCGGCACGCGCCCCTGGAGGGCCTGTTCAAACGTGGCGGCCGGCACTTCGTTGATCACATCGCCACCTACCGTTGTAGCCGCTGAAACCGATTTGCTCCTGTTATACCCGGTGTACCCCGTTACCACCACTTCTCCCAGGCTGGTGGTAGAGGGCTGCATCACCACGTTGATCTCCGTTTGCGCGCCAATGACCACCTGCTGCGGCGTGAAGCCCAGCAGGCTGAAATCCAGCGTTTTTGCTCCTTCGCCCACCGTAATGGCAAAGCGCCCGTCTTCATCTGTGGCGGCGCCGGTGCTGGTACCGGTAATGCGCACGGCCACGCCGGGCAATGCTTCCCCGGAAGCCCCTGTTACCCGGCCTTTGATCACTTTTTCCTGCAACGCGGCCGGCTGCGCGGCAGACACGATCACCACCAGGTTATCTTCCTTTACCACATATTCCAGCGGCAGCCCGGCAAACGCGCGAGACAGTACCAGCGCCAGCTCCGCATTTTGCACGGAAATGCTTACACGCTGGCTTTCAGGAAGGGTACCGCTGTGATAAACAAAGCGGTAGCTGGTCTGTTTTTCTACTTCGTTGAGCACTTTGCGTATACTGCTTTTGTGCAGGTCCAGGCTGATCCTGTCCTGCCCTGCCCCGGTAGCGGCATACACCTGGAAACCCAGGAGAAGCAATAGCGTAAATAGTTTCATAGCTAACAATAGCGGGAGTTTCATAACTTTGTTATGGTTTAGTGAGTGAATAGCCTTATACATTTTCTAAACTCCGGGAAGTGCGCCAACACTTCCCATTTTTATTTCATATGGTTTATTTTGGTTGACAGGAAAGCGCGCCAACGCTTCCTTTTTATATTGAACAATTTTATTTGCTGATCACAACCCTGTCTTGCTTTACCTCGAAGTTGAAGGGATAAGATAATTGCAGGGCCTCCAGCGCCTTGATCACCGTTTCGCTCTCGAACGTTCCTGAATAGCTGTATTTTTTTACTTCCTCATCTGTAATTATGATCGGTATGCCATACCACTGCTGCAGCCGCCCCGCAATCTGCTCCAGGGTCTCGTCCTGTATCTTCAGCCGGCTCCTCACCCATGCAATCTCTTTTGCCTTGTGATCTACCGGGTCTACCGCCAGCGAGCGAACGGAAAAGGCGGTATCCCTTTTGCCGCCGGACTGTATTACCAGCTTCTGGCTGGGCATCAGCACGGTTTTACGGGCAGGGTCCTCTTTTGAGGTGACCTGCACCTTTCCCCGGAACAGGGCGGTTTCCGTATAGGAGTTCTCCGGGTACGCGCTGACGTTAAAAACGGTACCCAGCACTTCTATGCTGGCATCTTTGGTGTGTACGATGAAAGGATGTTGGGGGTCGTGCTTTACATCAAAAAAGGCCTCCCCGGAGAGGGAAAGCACCCGGTTGGTTTTGCTGAAGCCTTCAGAAAGGGAAATAGCGCTGTTGTTGCGCAGGGTAAGTACAGACCCGTCTGCCAGCATGACGGTTTTACGCGGTTCCGCGCCTGACTGTACGGTGGAGGCCACGGGCAGCGCAACCGTGTTGCCTTGCTGTTGCCACGTATAAAAAATGCCCGCCGCCAGCAGCACAGACGCTGCCAGACCTATGTACAGGGCCTTCCATGACTTCCTGACCGTAGTGGCCTCCCGCTGGCCGAACTCTTCCTTCAGCAGCATAGACCGCTCCATACCGTCTTTCAGCTCGCGCACCTGCTCCCGGAGATTGCCCTGGTTGGCATTCAGCAGGGCAAACAATTGTTTTGCTTCGGCTATTTCACCGGAGGCATGCGGATGCTCCCTGATCCAGTTTTCCCAGAAATCAATAGCTGACGGGGCGGTCCCAAGACAGTATCGCTGAAAGGATTCGTCACAGACAAAATCTTCCACGCCGCGGTAACGATTGCTCATACTACATACACCTTTTAATAACTGACGGCGGGAAATGCGTTTTTACCCAAAAAAAATCCTGGTTTTTTTTAAAAAAAGCAGAAAAAAAATAAACCCTAGAAAAACTGGGGAGAAAAATTGACTGTCAATTCTTTATGAAGGAAGCAGGGTCTTTTGTCTGAATGCAGGGCTTTGAGCTTTCAGCCGTTGTGCAGCTTTTCTGATGGGAAGGTGTAGCGGGTGGGAGATGAGCACCCTAGAAAGGAAGCCAATATTAATTAAAAGCTGGAAAGCTGTAGATACAGCCTTCATTGGTGAAAATCTAAATCGTCATAGAAGGAAAAAAGAACATCAATCAATTCAATATATCAACCTATGTGGCAATAAAATCCTGGCCTTCAGAGCCGGATTGCCTATACCCAGGCCATACGTAAAAGAACTGTATCGGAATAGAAAGGCTCCTTTACCTGGCCGCAGCGGCAACGAATTGGAGACTTGCTCTTGCAAATCACAGGTTAAAAATGACTGGTGCTTACTTAAAATGTAACACCTCCTCCGCATCTATATAAGAATCGATACCAGAAATGGCCTTCAGGTCATTTAAAAAGACCTGGATGGGCTGGTTTCTATCCAACGCACCTACAAATTCCCGGCTGCGGATGTTTGGGTTATCAATAACAGTGTTTATACCAAACCAGCGCGGCACTATTTTATTGATCTCCGCAAGCGTAGCGCCATTAAAGTAAAATAGTCCTTCCCGCCAGCTTAACACCAGCTTGGGATCAAAGGGCTGCTGCTGTATGGGATTTCCAGCATGATAAACCGCTTCTTTACCGGGAGAAAGCATGCTTTCCCCGGTAGGTGCTTGCATGTTGACCGATCCCTCCACCAGCGCGACCTTCACCACCCCCGAATCATAAGTATTGACATTAAACTCCGTTCCAAGCACCCGCACGGTACTGTGTGGCAGATGTACCAAAAAAGGTTTAGCCGCATTCTTTGCTACTTTCAGGTAGGCTTCGCCACTGATGGTAATTTCACGGGTATTGCCAGCGAACGCAAAAGGGAACTCCAAACGGGTAGCTGCGTTCAGCCACACCTCTGTGCCATCACTCAATGCGATCTTATAGTCCATGCCTACGGGAACTGTTAACCGGTTCATCCCTGCCCGACCGGATGTTTCATCCGTCAAAGCATATGTAAGTATCTTTTTGTTATTGGTAAGCTGAACATCTGCGGTTTGAAGAACGCCTTCTTCGCTGGAAAGATCAATGTGCTGTCCGTTTGCCAGCGTTAACTGGATGCCGCTCTGTTTTGTATCAGTATAAACTGCAAGTTGACCGGCATTGTAGTGATAAAACAACCACCCGCCGGCAGAGAGGAGTAAGATCACGCAGGCAGCTGCGAGTGATCTATATACAAGCCGACGAGTTTTCGGTACTGGTGTATCTACTTTATATAGGGCCGCAAGGTCAACCCAGGTGGCGTTCTGCTTGATTCGCTGAAAAGAATTTGCCACTTCATCGGCGGGCAGTGCCTGGATCATCTCATCATATGCCTTTTGCACTGCAGGGTTTTCTTCAAATAAGGCTTCCCAGGCTTTTTCTTCCGCTTCATTTAACAAACCTCCGATCTTACCTAATAAGAGATACTCCTGTTCTTCTGTTAAATGTGTCATAATACTTAATAGACAGTTTTTTTTAGTGTCCTCACCGGTCGGCCATTAATTTTTTTTTGCTGTTTTTAAATCTTCCCTTAACTGTTTCAGTGCCCGGTCAATATGGCCGCTAACAGTAAACTTGCTGATCTGCAGTTGTTGCGCAATGGCAACATGGCTCATTTTCTCGATATAATGCAGCCGAAATACCTTTGCCGCCATCGGCGGAAGCTTCGAAATAGCCCGTTCTATGTCTTGCCCCAATGCCGCCAATTCCAGCTTTTCCAACGGGGAGGCCTCGTATCGTTCAATACGCTCGTATTCGCGGCTTAAACGCCGCTTGGTGCCCTGTTTCTCCAAATAATTGTAGGCCTTGTTACGGACAGCACGGATCAGGTAAGCCTTCAGCGAGGATTCAACATCCAGGTAGATCCGGCGTTCCCAGAACTCCATAAATAATTCCTGAACCAGGTCCTGGGCTGCAGCTGAATCCTGAATAATAGAACTGGCAAGGATGTACAACCGTTCCCTCGCCTGTTTATACAGGCGGGTAAATGCTTCCAGGTCGTGCATCTTCAACCTGGAAAGTAATGCGTCAATGTCTGTAAAGTCCTCCTGCATAAAGACGGCGATCTATTAAAGGTTGCGATAAAATTACTGATAATCACATACTTCCTTTTCGGCTGCGTTGGTCCGATCCGATCATCTGCGGGTTAATACCATCCATATGTATTGCAAGGCAGGCTGGTATAAATGGATGATTGTACGGATGACCGGGAAAATATAAAAAACTTCAAAAACGACCGGTGAGAAAACAATAAAATGCTGTCTCTATAGAGCATGAGATCAATTTCTAAACCAAAACTCTAAAGACATGCGTGATTAGTTCGAAGACATTAGCAAATAAAACCCCTCCGCCTTGGGAAGCTTTGAGGGGTTTTGTCGAAACGCAATTTAAACATTTCAAACAAGCAAATTTATGCGAAAAAATGGTACGTTCTGTACGGGAAATTTATTGCGAAAAATTTTCAACGGTAAACCACTGGTATTTATGGTACGAACAAGCTCCTTCGGCTTGATGGCAATGATCTGTACCATACAAATACTAGCAGCCGCACCGGGATATGGCCAGGATAGGGAACAAAAGTTGATTTCCCTACGCTATACCCATACACCCATTGAAAAAGTATTTAGCGCCATTGAAAAGAAAGCCGATGTCATTATTATGTATGAAAAGACCGCGGTGATCAAGGATAAAAAAGTAAGTATCTCCGTTTCCGACATGCCGCTAGCGGAGGTGATGGACCTGCTGTTGAAAGATTTATCCCTCCAATGGAGCATCCGGGGAAAATTCATCCGGATTGAAAACTCACCCGCCGCGTTCGGACCGGTGGGACCTTCTCCTTCCGCCAAGGATAATATTAGAAAGGATTCTATCTACCCGGTATTTACGGGAAAAGTGACCGATGAAGCCGGACAGGCGATCCCCGGAGCCTCTGTTCAAGTGCGCGGAAGTAACCAGGGCACCATCACAGATGCAAACGGCTCGTTTACGTTTAGTGTCTCCGGTAGCCGAATTGCCCTGCGCGTTTCCTTTATCGGCTACATGCCGGTAGATACTGTTCTGGCAGTTCCACTAAACCGGGAGCTGTTGATCCTGCTTAGTCAGGACGTAAATGTTCTGGAAGGGGTAACCGTGTCAACCGGGTATTGGGAGACCTCTAAACGTTTAAGTACCGGGAATATCAGCAAGGTAACGGCCGAAACTATTGAGAAGCAGCCGGTAACCAATGTTTTGCAGGCGCTCCAAGGACGAATGCCCGGGGTAGAAATCCAGGAAGCAAACGGCCTTCCCGGGAGTAATTTTGCCATCAGGATCCGTGGAACAAACAGCCTTCGAAGTAACGGGAACTTCCCATTACTGGTGGTTGATGGCGTTCCGTTCCCGACTTCTACCCTGCACTCAAGTTTTGTGGTCAATGCCAACCTGGGGGCCCATCCGCTTAACAGCATCAATCCCTCCGATATCGAGAGTGTTGAAGTGCTCAAGGATGCCGACGCCACCGCTATTTACGGATCAAGAGGCGCCAACGGGGTTATCCTGATCAAGACAAAAAAACACAAGGGCAAGGGACTTAAAATAGATCTGAGCGCTACCAGGGGCATTGCCTACAATCCGGCTCGCCTGTCATTACTTAATACAACCCAATGGCTCCAGATGCGCAGAGAAGCCTTTGCCAACGATGGAGTTGCCATCAATTCGTCCAACGCCCCGGACCTTGTTCTCTGGGATACCACCCGCTCGGTCAACTGGCAAAAGGAACTGATCGGTGGATCTGCCCAGCAGTTTAACTGGCAGGGCGCTATTGCCGGAGGCAATGAACAAACCCGTTTTTATCTACGCAGCGGTTACTATAAGGAAACCACTGTCTACCCGGGAGACTTTGGTTACAAAAGAGGATCGGTCCAGCTTAATGCCGGCCACCAAACTCCATCCGGTAAATTCAAGATAGAGGTTTCCACCTCCTATACGGCCGATCAAAATGATCAGCCAAGAGAAGATCTTACCTCCAAAGCGATGGGCCTGCCGCCTAATGCACCGGAGCCATTTCATGCTGACGGAACGCTAAACTGGAGTAATGCTACCTGGAATAATCCTTATGCGGTTTTGAGAAAACCGTATGAGGGGGTTACCAGTAACCTGGTAGCCAATACGGTTATTTCCTACAAGCTGCTAAAAGATATTACACTTAGTGCAAACCTGGGTTACAATAGCCTGGCCATGAACGAGTCTTCTCTTAGCCCCATTAACTCGCAAAATCCATCGGGCACCGTTATCGCCGAATCCTATTTCTCCCAGCATAAATCGACCACCTGGATAGCCGAACCGAAGCTGGAATACCAACGCTCCCTTAAGCGGTCCCGTATTTCATTTTTGACAGGCGTAACTATTCAACAAAGCACCAACCGCTCACAGGCCTTGCGGGGCCGCGGGTTTAGTTCCGATGCATTGATGAAAAACATCTCCGCCGCTACCGAGGTCCGGGTAAGCGCATTCGATGAAACCATTTATCGATATGCTTCTGTCTACGGCCGGATTCACTACGCGCATGCTGAAAAATACCTTCTTAATATAACAGGCAGAAGAGACGGTTCTTCACGATTTGGCCCCGAGAGGCTCTTCGGAAACTTTTTTTCTGTCGGCGGAGCGTGGTTTTTCTCAACCGAACCTTTTATGAGTTCGACTAACAGGTGGCTGACACTTGGAAAGTTACGTGCCAGCTATGGCACCGCTGGCAGTGATCAAATCGGGGACTATCAATACCTGGATACCTACAGCACCACCACTTACCCTTATCAGGGACAGCCCGGGCTTTATCCTGTCAGGCTGGTCAATCCTGAATTTGCCTGGGAAGTGAACAGAAAACTGGAAGCAGGGATGGAACTCAGCTTGTTTGATAACCTGATCGAACTTGAAATAAGCGCCTACAAAAACAGGTCTTCCAACCAGCTGGTAGGTTACCCGCTTCCGTTTACGACCGGCTTTAGCTCGGTACAATACAATATGCCTGCTGTGGTAGAAAACACGGGTATTGAATTGACGGTTGATACCAGGATACTAAAGAAAAAGGGCTGGGAATGGTCGATGAGCGCTAACCTCTCACTTCCAAGAAATAAATTGGTGAGCTTCCCCGGCATCGAAACGACGTCGTATGTGAATAGTTACCAGGTAGGAAGCCCGATTTCTGTCAGCAAGCGTTACAAATTCAAGGAAGTAGACCCGGATACAGGAGCGTACCTGTTTGAAGACTTAAATGGCGATGGAAAATTAAGTGCAGACGACCGGTACTTTGCGCCGGGCATAGCGGCACGCGCATTCGGAGGTATCAGAAATACCGTGAGTTACCGGAGTTGGCAGCTTGACTTCTTTGTCCGATTTGTAAGCCAGAATGGGCTGGGCTATATGAGTTCATTCTCTGGTTATCCTGGAAGCAGGTTTAGCAATCAGCCGGATTGGGTGCTGGACCGCTGGCAAAGACCGGGAGACCTGGCACCCGTTCAGCAATTTACCCAATCGGGCGCTAGTGCTGCCGGCCGGGCCTATAATCTCTACGTGAGCCAATCTGACCTGGTCATAGAAGATGCCTCCTTTATCCGGCTCCAGAACGTTTCCCTCTACAAAACCTTCAGGTTTCCTCACAAGGGAGGAGGAGTTATCAAGCTTTTCGGCCAGGGACAAAATCTCTGGACCTGGACGGGCTATCGTGGGCTGGATCCGGAAACCAGGAACTCTCAGGGGCTTCCTCCCTTGCGCCGGTTTACCCTTGGCATTCAATTCAACCTTTAAAAGAAACGTCATGAGAAAACAATTTTTTGGGATCAGGGTCTATAGCATTACGGTTGGGTTAGTGCTCCTGGTGGGGATAGCAGGCTGTAGCGACTTCTTAAGCGTTCCCTCACCTTCAACCATCTTGATCAGATCAACTGTGTTTGAAAACGATCAAACCGCCTATGCTGCATTGTCTGGTGTCTACAGCCAGATGATCGAGGGGCCGGGGGCCTCGTTTGCAAGCGGAGGAACATCGGGCATGAGCTTGCTTGCCGGGCTTTCAGCCGGGGAACTTATCCCGACTTCCGGTACCAACGCCAGCCTTCTGGAGTTTTACACACATGGCTTATCTGCCAGCTCAAGCGGCACCTCTGGTATTTGGCAATCGGCCTATAAGATCATCTACCAGACAAATGCCTTGCTAGAAGGTGTATCCGCTTCCGATGCCCTCTCAAAGCAGGCTGAAGAACAAATAACAGCGCAGGCATTTTTCTTAAGAGCCTTTTGCTATTTCTACCTGGTGAACCTTTTTGGTGATGTACCGCTGGCGGTAACAACTGACTACCGAAAGAATGCACTGCTGCCAAGAGCTCCTAAAGACGAAGTATACCGATTCATTTTGAAAGATCTACAGGCAGCTTACAGTGTGTTGCCGCCCGACTACCTGAGCTATAGTGGAGAACGGAGTCGCCCCGGTAAATGGGCAGCGGCCCTGATGCTGGCAAGAGTACACCTCTACCTGGAAAACTGGCAACCGGCTGTTCAGTATTCTGAGCAGGTCCTGGGGCAATTTGCCATTTACCGGCTTGCCGGAAGAGCGGACAGTATTTTCCTTAAAAATAGCCCCGAAGCCATCTGGCAACTGGCACCGGTCGCTACAACGGTCAATACCTGGGAAGGCAATGTTTTTATTAATTCAGGGACCGGTACGGTATCCCAACTAGACGGCCGCCTGGTGGATGAGTTAGCCGATATCGATCAAAGGAAAAGATACTGGATCAAAAGCGCGCAGGGACAATACTATCCCTCTAAGTACACGATTAAAACCGGAGGTACTCCCCTGATCGAATACTCAATGGTCATAAGACTGGCCGAAGCCTACCTGATCTGCTCGGAAGCCAAAGCCCGTTTGCGGCAGACACATGCTGCTTTATCCGACCTGAATATGATCAGGTTGAGGGCGGGTTTAACACCGCTTGCATCCGAAGATGCAAACCAGGTGCTGGAATGGATTGCTATCGAAAGGAAAGCAGAATTTTTGGCTGAATGGGGGCACAGATGGCTAGATGTCAAACGGACCGGGGAGGTACTTCCCAAAAGCCCGGACCGGCCGGCAATTAAACACCTTTATCCTATCCCATTAAATGAAATGGACAAGAACCCTCACCTAAGCCAAAATGAGGGTTACTAAGTGTGCTGGAACCGGGGCGAGACGAAAATACGGACCGGAGCCGTGTAACAGGAGACTGTTACGTACGGTCCTAACAGCATCCTGGGCTGAGATGCCCGGGTTTACTTACCAGCAGTTTGAATCAGAAAAATCTTAATCTCATGAAGCATTTCGCAATCGTTTTATTTGCCATATTGATACAGCTGACAGGTCATAACCTGCTTGCAATATCTGACACCCCTCAGAAAGACTCATTGAAGGTAGGTAGCATGGCCCCGCCATTAGAAGTTGGAAAGTGGATAAAGGGAGAAGCTGTTAACGGGTTTAACCCGGAGTACTATTACATCGTGGAGTTTAGCGGTGTTGCCTGCGCTCCTTGCCGGGCAAGCATACCCCACCTTTCAGAAATGGCACAAACATACCGCTCCATCCTCAAAGTGGCAAGTATCTATGTGCTCGAAAACGGGGCGTATCCTCCTAAGGATACGAACAACACTTCTTACGTGCAGCGCGTAGAACGATTTATCCACAACATGGGGGATAAGATCCGCTACGAGGTAGCCGTTGATAACCCTAAACAGTCCATTTTCCGGGATTGGGTATTAGCGGCCGGGCGCTATGGGATCCCGGTGGCATTTATCGTAGACCGCACCGGCAGGATAAATTGGATCGGGCATCCGGATCATATAGAGAAACAACTGCTATCCATAGATCCGGTTTTTACAAGGTTAGCGGCAGCATCCGGTCATGCAGTGCAGGCCTCTTCGGATACAATTTCGCCTCTGAAAAAATTCAAAATGTTGCTTCGAGAAAATGAACAGGAAGCCTACTTGTTTGCAAAACAGATGTCTGTAGGGCCATTGAAAGATAGCGAGCCTATCCTTTACTATATGACAAGGGAAATCATTAGCCAGTCAGCAGCTTTAAAACAACCTGATTTTGACTTGGCCATTTCTTTGATTGAACGCGCGGTTTTTCTATGTATAGACGATATTGTAAAGTCTCGGATGATGTCTTTGAAGGCAGATATTTTCCAGCGCATGGGAAACAGGCAGGCGGCGAAAATGACCCTTCTGAATGCGCGTTCACAACTCGAACTTTTTCAGAAGGAAATCAAGTATAAAAACGAAATTGATAAGATTGACAGGAAGCTGGAACGATTTGCGAATTGATTGAGGTCATTCTGGTGCTATATTATCCCATTTTTTATGGCTTTGCCTATCAGCACAGCTGTATTAGCCGCGTCAAATTTTTCGATCAGGCTTTTCCGATGCGTATTTACCGTTGGGATGCTGATAAAAAGCCTGGCGGCTATTTCAGCGTTAGTGAAGCCTTCGGCAATCAGTTGCAGCACTTCCTTCTCGCGGCGGGTAATGACGGGAGCCCCTGCTGACGTTTCGCGGAGCGACTGCACCGCTTCAAAACTCAGGAAGGTTTTACCCTGCCTCACCCTGGTAATGGCCATAAGGAGTTCCTGCTTGGTAGCGCTTTTCAATACATAGCCCGATGCCCCATTGTCCATCATGCTGCGGATAACCGGTTGCTGGTTAAAAGTGCTCAGCCCCAATATGTTGATCAACGGGTAATGCTGTGTTACTTCCTTGCACAGGTCCACGCCGCTCATATCGGGGAGGTTGATGTCCATCAGTATCACATCAGGCTGGTGTTGTTTCAGAAAAGCGAGACAGGAAGAAGCGTTCATGGCATGCCCTGCCCATTCTATATCTTTTTCGTTCTGCAACAATGAACGGATGCCTTCTATCACCATGTAGTGATCATCAACAATGAAGAGTTTTGTTTTCATGACAGGGGTATTTCCATTAGAACAGAAGTGCCTTTAAGCGGTGCTGAATGCACGTCAATTTTTCCCTTCAGGAAGTCTACACGGTTTTGGATATTGCTCCAGCCCATTCCCTGAACGTTTTGCAGCAGGGCGGTATCAAAACCTTTGCCATCGTCCTCAACAGTTACAGACAGCATTTTCCCCTGCTCAGACGCATGTACCTGCACAAGCAAGTTTTGCGCATTGGCATGTTTAACGGCATTGTGTACAAGCTCTTGTATAATGCGATATACGGTTACAGCAACAGTTTGTTCAACGGCCATATTTCCCACGCCCATGGATTGGTAAGTAGCTTTCACCGCCCCGCTACGGTCTATTTCATTACAAAACTCCTTCAATGCCACGTCAAGTCCATACCTCACCAACATTTCGGGCATCATATTATGTGCCACACGGCGCATTTCCTTGATAGAACTGTCAAGCATATCTATACTGCGTTCAAATGCCTGTGCATTTTCCGGTGTGAGAATAAGATTTTCTTTCATATTCTGAAATGAGTATTTAATACCGCTTAACATGCCGCCCAATCCATCGTGCAGGTCTTTGGCCAAACGGGTACGCTCCTGCTCTTCACCTTTGAGGATGGATTGAGCGGTGGCGAGTTGTTTTTCGGTTTCCAGCTCTTCTATTATCTTTTGTTGCAGTTTTTGTTGCTGGCGGTAGTTGCGGAAACCCAATAAGAAAATAATGGCTAAAGCAGCGGTTCCGCCAATAAGTATATAGTTAACCGCATTTTTCTGTTTGATCTGCTCTTGCTGCAATTCTATTTGGGACTGCTTTTTTTGGCTTTCATACCTCGCTTCCAGTTCAGCAAATTGTTTGGCCTTTTCTCCAACCAATACGGAATCGTTCACTGCAATCAATTTTTCCGCATAAGCCAATGCGTCTTTATATGATCCCAATTTATCATTAAGCTGATACATCACTTCATAAAAGCTCCTTTTCTCCAAAATATCCTTACTGTTCTCATAATAAGGCTTGGCTATCTTCATATACTTTTCCGCTTCGTCATAGTGCTGTTGATGCATGCTTATAACTCCCAGTTGCTTGTTGGCATGCGCGGTACCTGAAACAGAATTTATTCCCGCAGCCAGTTGCAAGCTTTTATGAGCAAAAACTTTTGCGGAGTCTATTTTTTGCAGCAGAAAATATTCTTTCGAAATGTTCTGATAACTATTCTGTACAGATTCCCTGGTCCCTTTTCCTTTTTCCATCTGAGGCAAAAAAGCCAATCTTACCCGAAGGGCTTTTTCTATAAATCCCTGTTCATGAAAATTGTCGGCTTTTTGCTGCATGTAATACGCCAGGGCATCAGCCGCCGCCGGGCTATCGTATTTTTTGTTTATCGCAATGGCCTTGTCTATATATTCTTCCGCTTTGGGCAAGTTTCCGAGAGAATTAAATACTGCGCTGAAATTAGAATAGAGGTCCGACTTTCTCCTGTCCAGCAACTTTTCAGTAACAGCTGGCGCAGCCAGTACGCGCGGGTCATCAAAAGCGTCCCTGGCCTTTGTATAGTAATAAATGCAGCTATCATATTCGCCCAAATAATATTTTACGTTGCCGATGTTGTAACAAATCCCGCCATACAGGTAAAGGTTTTTACTGGCCGCTGCATATTTCATGGACAAGTAATAATTGTGCAACGTTTTGTCTGGCTCACTAAAAAAGTGATGCCATAGACCCAGCAACCGGTAACAGCTGGCAATGGTATTATTTTCTTTTACTTGCAGGCTTTTTGCCAGCGCCTCCTCGAGCAGTTGACGAGATACTGCACTGTCAGTCTCCAGGAGATCATAACCCAGGTCTTTCAGTTGGCTTACATGAGCGGTATCAAGGGGGCTCTTTCTGATTTGCTTAATTTTCCGGTCCAACTCCGGTAGGCCAGACAGCAAGCCGCCGTTCGTTTTCGGTGACTGCGCTCCTGCAAGAAACCACAGGCAGCATAAAACCATTATAGCAAACCATTTTCTCATAAACTATGCTCGTTCTATTCATTGTACAAAAAAACAGATAATCCCTTATTAATCAACTCATTCTTTTTAATGATTTCCATTGCCTAAAAATCATCTTTTTTAACGATGGAAAGATTGCCGCCGGGCATTGAAATTTGCATATCAAAAATAACAAAAATGAAACAGTTGTTACCTGTGATCATAGTTTGCTTTTCCCCTTTTTTTTCTATGGCGCAAACCAGGCCCAAAGAAAAGCCCCCTACTCAAAAAGAAATGCAGGAGATGATGAAAGAAGCGCAGAAAATGGCGGGTGAGCTGAGTGCGGAAGACAAAAGAATGATGGACAGCCTCGGGATCAAAATGCCGGACTTTACAAACGTACCCAACGTTTCCGGCAAGCAACTGGCCCAGGCCTGGGAAGACGAAAACCGGGTAGTGCCAAAGCGGGATGCCGCAAGAATTGCCGCCATCCCCAAAGCGGTCAGTGATGCCCGCATGGAAACCTACCTTGCCGCCATTCAAAAGAAAATAATTGCAACGCTGGATGCTGATCTGATAAAAATGGGAGACAAGCTCTACACCTACATCCAATCCAACAGTAAAAACAGTGATGAAGCAGGCAATATGGCCACTGCTCTCTGGGTGGCCGGCAAGCCTCAAATGGCGGTATATGTACTGGGAAAAGTCAATAACAATGACCCATCCAATACCGATAACCTCAGTAACTATGCCGCTATGCTTTCCATGCAGGGAGCGCAGCACCTGGCTATTCCGATCCTTGACAATCTAAATGCAAAGTTCCCGGACAACGGCACCATACTCAATAACCTGGGGCAGGCATGGCTGGGGCTGGGCGAACTGCTGAAAGCAGAAAAATATATAGACAGGGCCCTTGTGCTGTATTCTTTCCATCCGCAAGCCAATATGGCAAAAGCCGCCATTGCGGAAAGCAAGGGAAACAACGAAAAAGCAAAAGAAGCGGTCAAAAAATCTATACAACATGCTTATACGCCGGAAAAGGAGGAAAAACTGGCCAGGCTGGGTGAAAAGTTGTCGCATACCCAATACCTGCTGCCGCCACGCCGTAAAACCGATGTCCTGAACCTGGATGGATTCCGCTCTCCCTATTTTCCCATGAGTTCCCTGGGCTGTATAAACGCGGAAATAGAATGGAAGGCATTTTATCAACAAATAGATGAAAAAATAAATAGCCTGTCAAAGCTGAGAAGAGATGCGGAGGATGCCGCCATGAAAGGATCGCAACGGCGGATGAATGAAAATGTGGCATACATAAGATCAGCCCAGGCAAACCCGGGCAAGAACGGGCAAATGCTTGCAGTGCCCACGTACGCCACCAGGGCCGCAAAAAAATTGAACGCAACCATGAGCCTGATGCAACGGAAAATGGAAGCCTACAATTCCCGCATGACCCTTTATGCGCAGGAATCTCTGCAGCTGAAGAAGGCTTACGACGAGGAAATGAAAAAACTGCGCAGAGAAGACGAAGCCCAAACCGGGTCTCAAAGAGCCAATGAAGCCTATTGCCCTAAATACAGGACTGCCACGGATAAATACCTGAAAGACATCAATGGAAAATTGCAGGCGCTGTACCTGGATGCACTAACACTTAAAAAAGAAATGATCAATGAATCGGCCCACTATACCATGTACATGATGTGGCCCGATGAATTTCAGGTAGCTAAACTGGATTACCAGATAGAATGGCTCAATTTCCTGAAAAAAGGTTTTGGCGCACCGGCCTACGGCTCGGGCTTTCCTTTTGTTTCTATCACGCTCAACGAATATTCATGCAACAGTGATCCCAAAGAAGAGCCGGCGCTCACCAAACTGCAAAATTTCGATGATGTGCATTGCGAATACCATAGTGAGCTGAACTGGAAAGTTTTCAAAATTTCGAATGATTGCAGCCGCATGACCACCGAAATTGACGTGGATTTTTTCAAGTATGCCCGCAAGGATGATTTTGAACGGGCCGAGGGCGATACTTATATCTCCAGTACAGTGAAAGTAACCGGAAAGGTGGGAACAAGCAGAACGGTAGGCCCGGTGAAAGTAGGCGCTTCGGCCGGCGTAAGTGTTGAAGTAGAGATAGACCGGAAGGGGACCAAAGAAGTAACGCTTACAGGAGGAGCAAACGTGAGTGTGGGCACGGATGTAGTCGATAAAGGCGCACCCGGAAAAGGCAATATTGAAAAAAGCGTGTCCATTGGCGTGGAAGGGCGCATCAGTATTATCAGCGGACAGGGCAGCGTTTCCGGAACAGGGATACTGAGTGGCGTAGAGATCACATCATTTTAAAACTGGAAGATATGAAAACCATTCCGATGCAACTTTTATTCGGGACAATGCTTGTAAGCCGTACTGTTGAGGCACAGCAAAAGCGATCATTTGACATTGCAACCTATGAAATGCCGAAGCGATGGGACAAAAGCCCTGCTTCAGCAAGTAAGGAGCTATACTTCAGCATTATACTGCAAAACAGTTAAAAACAACTGCCACTCTGTTCTTAATCTTTAAAACTAAAAAATGAAAAATTATTTAATGTTAGCCGCCATTTTGTTCATCTCGCTTGTTTCATGTTACAAAACCGATCCTGCACCAGACAATACTGACAGCCATAAGCCACCTTTTGAAATATGGATGGGGTTAAAGACCGGCGCTACCGGCAACTGGGCAAATCTGGATTGGAAGATCGTATTGCCCAGCAAAGACTATTTCAATCAGCTTCCAAGCGAAAGGTTCCTGAATTTTTCCAGGGACCAAACCGGAGGTACCTGGGGAACATTCACTATGAACGGCAACGCAGGAACGTTTACCAATCAGTATGAAACTATCCAGGTAAAAAAAGTAAGTGAAACGAAACTGGAAAAAGTTGGTTATACGAACCATCTGTATAAGTGCTCCCCGGTAGATGGCGTAAAACTCTCGGGAAAATACAATACCATACTCAACTGGTCCACCATTGCCAACTATCCTTACGGCCCCAACGATCCTCAACCCATGATCGAATTTACCGCTACCGGTACGTTTAATGATATGGGCATATTTGTTACCAATTTTTCCATGCCCTACCAGGACCCTCAAAGAGCACCCGGCAGTGGTACCTATGAAATAAAAGACTTTACGCTGACACTCAACTATTCCGGCGGCAGAAAAGTTACCAAAGCCTTTACCGGCGTGTTTGACGAGAAGGTTACCGCCACCAGCGAACTGGTTTTCATTGGCGGCAATCCGTTCTATAATCATTGAATCAACATGCTTCTTTAAATCTTATGAAATGAAAAAACTGCTTTTATCTCTTATACCTTTCCTTGTATGGCTGACATGTTGCCGTCCGGATGGTGACGTAGCGCCAACCCCTCCAAAAATTCCACAGGGCGTTTCTACAGCAGCCATTTCCCGGGTCACTGAAAATAACGCTGTTTCGGGCGGCAGTATCACCACTGATGGAGGAACCGCCATTACTGCCAGAGGAATTGTATGGAGCACCGCCGCAAGCCCCGCAACAAACTTAACCACCAAAACCAATGACGGCGCCGGCACCGGGCAGTTCAGCAGCACAATAACAGGCTTAACTCCCGGCAAGCGCTACTACGTTCGGGCGTATGCCACCAACAGTGCAGGAACAGCATATGGCGATGAAAGAACCTTCACAACCGCTACTACTCCTTTGACGCCCGATGTATATGTGGCCGTGCAGTTGCAGGGCAATCCAAATAGGGCTTTGTACTGGAAAAACTCGGACATTGCGTACTTGTCGGCCAGCGGCCGGCATGCGTTTGCCAAAAGTGTTTTTGTAAATGAGACCGGAGTATATATAGCCGGAGAAGAACACAATGCAAGTGGTGTGTATGTGGCAAAGTACTGGAAAGACGGGCAAGCCGTTAACCTGTCAGACGGAACAAAACATGCCTTTGCCAGCGGTATAGTGATTGCCGGCAATAATGTGTACGTTTCCGGTTCTCAGGAAACAACCGGGCAGCGGCAGGCAAAGTACTGGGTAAACGGCGCCGCGCATCACCTTACAGATGGCGCCAGGTACGCAACCGCCAGCGCCATTTTTGTTTCCGGCAATGATGTGTATGTTTCCGGCAATATGAACGAGCCAATGGAAAGGGCCAGGTATTGGAAAAACGGCAGCGAGGTAATATTATCACAGACGGGCGGTACAATACGGTCTGTGGCCAATTCAATTTCTGTATCAGGCAACGATGTATATGTAGCGGGCTACCAGCAGTTCGATGCGGCAAGTGGTGGCAAGTATATAGCTACCGTATGGAAAAACGGGGCCGCAACACTATTGGGCCCATCAACCAACAATAGTTACGCTACCGGGGTAGCGGTTAAAAACGGCCATGTTTATGTGGCTGCATACGAAAACGTGCAAGGCATTAATGTAGCCAGGATATGGAAAAACAATACAATACTGACCACTCTTTCGAACGGCAGCATTGATGAGCAGACCTCCTCCCTTTTTGTAACTGACCAGGAGGATGTGTATGTGGCAGGGTACAGCGGAAATGTCAATTCCGGCATTCAGGCCAGGTACTGGAAAAACGGGGTAAGCCATACCAACAACAGCGGCACTTATGCCTGGGGCATATTTGTGTATTAACAACCGGTTGATATTCATAAAATCCTTATGCAATGAAAAAAACAACAACCATATTCTGCCTGCTGCTTGCGGCAACGAGCACCGTTGCCCAACGCAGCAAAGATGCCCAGTTAGAGGACAGTATCTTTTCCTGGAAGGCTGTTCCTGCATTGAAAGTTTCCAGCTACACAAGGGCTTTCACGCCGGCACAGCTAAAGCATCCCGAGCTGTTTGCCCAGTGGCTGCAAAAAAGCTATATCCCCGTGGGGGCCCTGGATTTTTCGTATGCCGTGGCCGAACCTAACAAAAAAGATGAAACACAGCCTTACGGTACGGGCATTAATGCAGCCATGTGGCGTGCTATGTGGGACAACGCAGGCACTAAAGCAATAAAGCAGCCTCACTCTGAAAACCCTATCTATCTGCTTACCAATTACATCATAGATGCCGAGCCTGTTCCCATGCTTACCATCCCCGGCAGGGCCGTGTTCACAAGGCGTTCTCCTGATATTGAAAAGGCATTTGCGGGCAGCAGCGAACGCAGGAACCAACTGGTAAGGCAGCTCAAACTGGAAAACCATCCGCAGATCGGGAAATACATCATTCAATATTATGGCTGTGACGGTGATGGTTGCCAGCCACGGGTAGCGGTTTACCTGGCGCCCAATAACAAACTGCCTATCCGCCAACTCACCCGGGGCGAGGTGCTGGATATGTGTGAGCAGGCCATGACGGCAGAGCATCAGCAAAAAATGGGGAACCGTGTTGATAGCGAGACCTTGCTGCACTGTATAGCAAATATCCAGAAATTGAGAAACAAATACCGTGGAGCATTAAACATACCCGCTGAATTAAGGGACCCGAATGGCATTTGGGTGAGTACCTTCAAAACGTACAATGATATTTTTGATACGGAAGATGCAAAACGGCTTCACAGAAACATCTACGGCATATATACCTATGAAGATGGCATACTGCAAAAAAGCAAACAGGACCAGCCATTGTGGGTCTGCATCAGCTGGAAGCCGACTGACTTGAATTACATGCCTTACGAAAGGGAAATACACCGCAGCATGACCACCCATTTCAACTTTGATTATGTGTTCGATTATTTTTTCAGGCCTGAAAGTATCAAGAACCAGCCTTACGCTATTCTACATGAAGACCTGCAAAAAACGCATCTGGCTGCTTACAAAAAGAAGAAAGAAAGCAAACCGGCAGTTACTAAACAGCTTGCTGCCAATATCTATTTTTTTGAGGATTTCTCCGGTAATAGCATAGGCGAAAAACCACAAGAATGGTATGTATCCAGTGTGGGAGCGCCCTCTGTTGTTGCCGTACCACCGGGAGAATCCGGCAAATGGCTAAAGCTGGAGCAGTTCAGGGCAATGCCGGATTACAAGAACAAACCTCTGCCCCAAAATTTCAGCATGGAATTTGATGCGGCTACTAACAAAGATTTTACGGAAAATACCGGAGGCGCCCTTTTGTTACGGATCCATAATAAAATCCTGACGCCCGGCGGCGACTATAAAGATGCACAAAAACAAATATTTATAGACCTGGATGTTAAAGCCGGGAATACGAAATTCAGCCAGAACCCCACAGGCTACACCCGCCTTAAAACTACCTATACAGGCATGAACAGCGCTGTGCGGAATGCCGACATGCTTCAGTACAACAACGACTTCAGCAACAAAAAAAGCAAGGTACATTTCACCATCACCAAAGAAGGGAAGAAAGTAAGAGCATTTATAGATGGTAAAGAGATCGAGGCGCTGGACAAGTACGGCAAAGCAATTCCAGGATTTAATGAACTGCCCGATGGCGCCGTGCTTACATCGTTCTACTTTGAAAACATCACAAACCATAGCAGTAAGCACCTGGGAATATATATCACTAATATTAAGATAGCAAAGCTGTAAACCTGTTCATTTCAGCAGCTCCCGCAGCAGCTTGATGGCATTGTACATGGTATTGTACACGGTTTTCACGCTCTGGGAGGTGTGGGCCGCAATTTGCTGGTAGGTATACCCTTCAAAGAACATGAGGTCTATCAGTTCTTTTTGCCGCGGGGTAAGCTGCTGCATGGCATGGTACAGCCTGCGCTTCAACTCCTCGTCCTGCTGCACCCGCACAATGATCTCTTCATAAGGCAGCTCGCTGGCCGTTTCCTGCCGGCCCATGCGCTCTATGGCGTTCTCTATTTTGGCGTGATATTCCAGCTGGTCTGCCAGCATTCTGCGGAGGGACGTAAAAAGGTAAGCCCTTACCTGGGTAACAGGCTGGAGACGATGGCGTTTTTCCCACAACTGGAGAAACAACTGGGTAACGGAGTCTTTCACCAGTTCATCATTCGCGGTGAGCTTCAGGCCAAAGCGCACCAGGTGGAAATAGGTGCTGTTATAGAGATCAAAAAGGGCCTGTTTGTTCCCTTTCCGCATCCCTTCCCAATAGGTGATATTGTTTTCGTCCCCTGTCAATGTTGCAGATCTTTCATCAATGTCTGTATGGCGGTTTCCAGCTGCTGGTCGCGGCCGGTGGCCACTTTATCGTAGCTGTTCATTACCTGCACATCCGGCTGCGTTTCGGAATTTTCGAGGTAACGGCCTGCCAGGTCTTTTACGCCCAGCGTAGGCACGCTGAAGCGCAGGGTGTTGTCTTGCAGGGAGTGGCCTGTCATCCACGTGCAGCTGCCCGGCACCGGCATGCCGACCAGCTTGCCCATTTTGAGTACCTGGTAATCATGCACAAAACAGTGGCCATCGCTGTAATTCGCCTCACAGGCCAGCACAATGGAAGGCTTCGTCCAGCGGAAGGCCGGTTCGCTAGACACCAGGAACCGGTCTGTTGTATTATTGCGGACCCTGGTACCGCTCAGGAACATGATCAGCTCCGAAGCCAGGTCTCCTCCCCTGTTGAACCGCGTGTCTACTACCAACCCCTTGCGGCCGGGGAACTTGCCCAGCGCTTCTTCGTAAGTATGGCGGTAGGCGCCGTCATTCATACGGTACAGGTGAACATAGCCCAATTCCCCGTTGCTCAATTTCTCTGTTTCCGCTTCGTTCCGTTTCACCCAGCGTTCATACAGCAGGTCAAATTCTTTCTCAGGCGTTACGGGCTTCACCTGCACCTGCCGGGCCTCTTTACCGGTGCGGAGCAGGAGGGAGATCTTTTTGCCGGCCTTCCTGTTCAGGTAAAAGGCAAAATCTTTATCAGGGGTTACGGGCTCCCCGTCTACCGCTTCAATGATGGTACTGGGGCGGATGCCGAAAGCAGGGTCATCCAGCGGGCCGCCCTGCATTACTTCTTTCACCGCCATGCCCGGGCCTTTAAAGGAAAGATCGTAGAAGGCTCCCAGTGACGCGGTAACATCCCCATCCTTATCATTACCGTTAAAGCTGGCTCCCGTATGGCTTACGTTCAGCTCGCCCAGCAGCTCGTTCAGCATTTCGGCAAAATCATAGTTGTTGTTTATATCCGGCAGAAATTGCTCATAGTTCGTTTTCAGCGCGTCCCACCTGGCGCCGTGCATACCGGCGGTATAGAAGGTTTCCTTTGTTCTGCGCCATACATGCTCAAACATTTCCTTTCTTTCCAGGGCGGTGTTGATGGTGATGTTTCCGCTAAAGGCCAGGTATTCTTTTTTTCCAGCGGCGGGGTCTATGCGGAGCACCTTGCCGTCTGCCAGCGCATACATGTATTTTTTCTCCTTGTCCCACTGCATAAAAGCATCATCTATATTGAGCGCCAGCAGGAGCTTCGTTTCCCTGGTACGCAGGTGGCAGGCCCAGAGATCGTATTTTTTTTCAAAACGGGCCAGGTAATAGAGCGTTTCCCCGTCTTTGCTGATGAGCGCGCTGCCCAGGAGCGCCGGGTGCGTGGTAAGCCTTGCCTTGCGCAGCTCCAGGCCATCCCAGTCTATACCACTTTCTTCTTCGTGATCATTTTTCCGCAGCTCTTTTTGCAGGGCCGCCTCCTGCTTGTCCAGGTTAAAATATTGCCAGAGCCCGCGGTCAAAGAACAGCGCGTAAACATCATTCTGCCGGGTGCTGCTGTTGGCATAGCTGTGCAGCCCGTTGCGGTCGGTTTGCCAGATCATCATCCTGCCGTTCATCATCCAGCGCGGATTAACATCGCTGTAACCACTGCGCGTGAGGTTTACCAGTTTCTCTTTTCCCGATGCGGCAATGATGCCTACTTCATCGTTACCGCTGCCCTGTTCATTGTATTTCACCAGCAGCCAGCGCCCGTCAGGGCTCCATTCAAAATACTGATCGTGGTCGTTACGGCTGTACAACTGGTCCGGGCCTATAACGGTGCGGGTTTGCCGGCTGGCCATGTTGAATATTTTCAGCGTGGCCCTGTTTTCCACAAAAGCGATCTCTTTGCCGTCAGGAGAAAACCGGGGCTGGTAATTTTCATGCTCATTGGCCATCACCGGTGTTTCTTCCAGGGCGGTGGCATTGAAGAAAAAGCGTTCTGCACGGTTTACCAGCGCGGAGCGGTAGATGTTCCAGCGGCCATTGCGTTCACCGGCGTACAGCAGCGCCTGCCCGTCTGGCGAAAAACTCAACCCCGCTTCCGCACCCGGTGTTTGGGTAATACGTTTGATCATATTCCCCTCCACACTGCCGGCAAATACTTCTCCGCGCATAATAAAGGCTATTTCTTTCCCGGAAGGAGAAAGCGCCAGTTCAGTAACGTCCGGGAAAGGGAAACGTTTTTCCTCCTCCTGTTTTGCCGCCGCGGCAATGTTTACGGTTACCTTAACGGCCTCCCCGTGCTGCGGTTTCACATAAATTTCCCCGTTGTAGCCGAAACAGAGCATGCCGTTACCCGCCATGCTCAGAAAACGGACCGGGTGCTCCTTCATGAAAGTAACCTGCTCCGGGATGCTGTTTTCCCGGGTGGACGTACGGAAAACGTTAAAGCTGCCGGCCTGTTCGCTGAGATAAAAGATGTGACCGGGACCGGCCCAAACGGGACTTCTGTCTTCACCGCCAAAAGCGCTGACCTTGCGGTGGGTCTTGTTATGACTGTCATAGATCCATATATCCCGGGCAATGGCAGATACCTGGTGCTTGCGCCAGATGTTCTCCCGTCCCTTGCGGTCGTGATAAACAATAAAACGCCCATCAGCACTCACTTTAGCATCTTCCGCGGGCGTGGTAAGCAGTTGGCGCACCCGGCCGCCTGCTGCCGGCACTTCGTACAATTCCTGTAAGGCATCCGAAGGGAACTGGCGGTTGGCGGGGTCATCCAGCCGGACGGCGCCAAATATCACGTTGCCGCCGCCGGGCGAAAAATCATACGGAAATTCATCTGCAGAATGCCAGGTGAGCCGTTTGGCCTCCCCTCCCTCGGCGGGTATGATGTATACATCGAAATTACCGGCCTGGTTGCCCGCAAAGGCGATAGACCGCCCGTTGTCACTCCACACGGGCATGCTGTTATTGGCGCCATTCATGGTAAGGGGTACGGCCGTGCCGCCGGAGGAAGATACCTTGTAGAGGTTTCCCCGGTAGGTGAAGGCGATGCTCCTGCCGTCTGGCGAAATGGAGGGATAACGCAGCCACAGCGGGCCATCCGCTGCTTTTGCCAGCGGGCAGGAAAGGACAAAACAGAGTGCCAGGAGTGCTCTTTTTACAGGGACCATGCCAAGAAAAGTACAAAAGATTTGGGAAATGAGGTTTGCGGGGTGGTTGGGGTGGGTTGTAAAATGAACCGGTGTTCAAGACACCGGAGAAGCCGGTTTCAAGCCGATAACAAGGCGATAAGAAGCCGATAAGCCCCAGGTACCAAGCCGATAACAAGGCGACAAGCAGGCGGCCGGCCAGTTCCATGCCAAATTAAAACCATTATTATAACTATGATTATCAACACGTTAAGTTACCAACTTACCGCTGGCCCTATCGAATAAAAAAACGCTGCAATTCAGCATTGCAGCGTTTTACCGGGGTTGCCTGACCTGGATTCGAACCAAGACAAACAGAGTCAGAGTCTGTCGTACTACCGTTATACTATCAGGCAATATTCACTGATTATAAATCAGTTACACTCAATTTTCATGGTAAAAATCCAGTGTTTTCCTGAATTTTCCAAATCATTTGAGAGCGCAAAGTTATGTTAAATACCGTGAAAAACAAGTTACTGTGGCAATTTTTCCTTTTTGGCAAACCGCCAGGTAAAGCCGGCCATCAATACGCGGCCCGGCTGGGAGGGCATGAGATAATCCGTGTAGTTCCCGATGTTGTCTACAGAAAGCCGCAGCAGCAGTTTCCGCGCCAGCAGTTCCTTCTGTACCGCAATGTTCACCAGCGTATAGGCTTTGACAAATACATCGTAGGTATCAATATACCCGTTATTATCCATGTCCAGAAAGCCATATTTGCCGCGGTAGCTGCCGCGGGCAGACACGGTAAGCCCCCAGGGCGCATGTTCATACAACAGCTGCAGGTTGGCCATATGGCGGCTGCGGTTGGGCAACCCGAAGTAGTCTGACGGGCGGGCGGGGCGGATGCCGCTTTCCGTACGTACCAGCCCGTAGGCGCCGCTGCCGGTTTTAATGGCATCTTCCACATCCCGGCTTTTAGCTTGCAGGTACTGGTAACCGGCGGTAAGCTGAAGGCCCTTGAAAATATGGTACTTCAGACTGGTTTCCACACCACGGGTGTAAGTACGGGCAATATTGAAATAGGAAAAAAGCTGCTGGCCGTTCTTCATAATGCCTACCTGTTCCGTATTGATGAGATCGGAAATACTGTTGTAAAAGCCATTAACGCCTATTGTTATACGGCCGGCAGCGGTAACCTGAATGCCTGCATTATAAGATGTGGAGACCTCCGGCCGCAGGTTTCCCAGCTGCCCGGCGTTGGGCCATATTTGCTGGATCAGCCCCGCATGCTGCATGGCCGCGGCCTTTTCCGCAAAATTGTTGGCGCCGATGACCGTATACCCTTGCGTGATATTAGTGAATACCTGGTACAGCTGCGCATAGGTGGGCGCCTTGTACCCCTGCCCCAGCGAGGCATTGAGGGCCAGCCATGGCAGCGCCCTGTACCGCAGCCCCAAACTGGGGTTGAGGCGCCCGCCATATACGGTATTCCCATCGTACCGCCCGCCGGCAATGATTGTCAGCGGTTGTACGGGCGTGTAGTTGGCCTGCGCGTAGATAAAATAATTGGTCATGCTGTTGCGGCCTTCGGCCAGCGTATTGCTCATCTGCTGGTATTCACCGCCCGCGCCGCCGGTAAGCGTAAGGCGGTCACTGAAATATTTCTTTTCCGTTTGCGCCTCCAGGCGGTGAATGAACTGGGAAAACTCGTTATGCTGCAAGGTATGCCCGGTCTCTACCACCCGTACGGCCTGATCTGTGGCATACTGCGTGAAATAGTAGCGCAATAGCAGCTGCCAGCCGCTGCTGAAGCGGCTGTTCAACACCAGGGAACCGTTCAGGTCTGTTTCCCGCAGCTTGTCACGGAATGGCTGCGCGCCGTAAGACCTGGTCATCACGGAATTGCGGTTGCCAAAACGCAGGCTGGTATGAAGTGTGCTGGCCCTGCCCACACTATGCACTAACCGGCCTTGCAAATTGTAACTGTGATAGGGTGGTGATGTTTGGCCGTTCTTCAGGTAGGCGGTGTTGGCATTAAAACCATCTGTACGGTACATGTTGGCCGCCACATAGGCGCCTCCCCGCTCCCGCCGGAAACCTGTTTCTCCTTCAACACCCGCATCCAGCGTATTGTAAGTGCCGTACAACAGGCTGGCGGCGCCACGGGTAGCGGTAAAACGCTGCCGGGTAATGATATTCACCACCCCGCCCAATGCCTCACTGCCATACAGGCTGCTGCTGGCGCCTTTGATGATCTCTATCCTTTCAATATCCGACACGCTGATGCGGGAAAGGTCAAAGTTGCCGTTGAAGCGCCCGGTCATAGGCTGGCCGTTGAGCAGTATCAGTATATGCTCCGAGCCAAAGCCCTGCATCTGCAGGCCAATGCTCCGGTTGCCCGCTCCAAGGTCATTGACCACGGCCATGCCGGTTTGTTCGCGCAGCACCTCATCCAGCCGCCTGCTGCCCATGGCGCTGATCTGCTTTTTATCTATGACGGCTACCGGGCTGGCTATTTTCTTAATGTCTACCAGGTCATCTTCCTTAGCGTAACGTGTGCCCGTTACCGTTATTCCGGCAAGGCCCTGTTCTACTGCCCGCAGCTCTATAGAAAGCAGGGGCGGCGGGGACTGGCCGATATGTACGCTGCTGTCTGCGGCAGCAAAACCGATGCAGCTGACTGTTACGGTGAAACTGCCGGCAGGCAGGCGCATCACAAAATGTCCAGACAAACTGGTTTGCACCGTATGGCGGTACTGCCCATTGTACGCCGTTACGGTAGCAGCCGCCACGCCCGCCCCCCTGCTTTGCACCACACCCCTCAGCACATGTTGCGCCTGTGCGGCATGCACGGCAAAAAGGCCAAGCAGGTATAGAGAGATACGTGTCACTATTTTCATGCGGCTACAAAATTGCGGCAATAAACAGTGCTGCCCGGGAAAATCAGTTACCAGAAATGGAGAAAAAATACCGCCGCCACATGCCCTTCCAATGATCGATGAGGGAAAATTATTTACCATATACGGAAAAAAAGTACTGTCAAATGCAGCATGACAAAGGGTTTGCAGCGTGACACTATTTTTACAATACGCCCGGCAGTATCGTTAACAGGTTAAATCATTTAATATTGTTGCATTAATCGCTAAAACTTCATTACCCTTGTCTGCACTCCCACCAGATCAAGCCCGGCTATACGAATCCTGTGCATTTGATATTCACGGATGGAGCAGTCTTAGAGAAAAGAAAAAGACGCTCGCCTCACAGGGGCACCAGGGGTATTTATATGAAGTATCCAGCCCGGAAGGCATACACATGGGTTACTACAATGTACGTTCCAGCCAGGACGGCAAGGTGGTGATCGCCAACCAGCAGCCTTTCCTGCAATTAAGCTATACCATCAGCGGCAACAAGAGCTACCATATAGACGCAGGGCATAAAATGCTGGTATCATTCGAAAAGCAGCAATACAATTACCTGTTTTTCCCGCAGCAGGAAATACACCTGAACTGGCATGCCAATGAGCCGCTGGAAACCTTTGAGCTGGGCATCAGCCCGGAGCTGACGCTCAACTTTCTGCCGGAGGAGCACCCCTTGTATGCCATGTTCCACCAGAGCATGGCCCACAATGCGCCGGCCTCTCTCAGCAAAGATCACCTTCCTTTGCAGGCCGGCATCAGCACTATTTTATACGACATGCTGAACTGCCCGCTAGACGGCCGTTACAAGCAGCTCTACCTCAAGGCTAAAACCATGGAGCTGCTGGCCATCCAGCTAAAACAATATGAGCAGATACTGGGCATACGGCAGGATGCCAACGCGCGTACTTTAAAAAAAGGAGATGTGGAACGCATGTACCTGGCACGCGATATTATTATCAGCAACATGAACAGCCCCTGTACGCTCATAGACCTGGCCCACCAGGTAGGCACTAACGACGCGTACCTGAAAAGCCATTTCAAGCTGGTGTTCGGCACTACCGTATACGGGTACCTGCAGGGAATAAAAATGACGCACGCGCGGGAATTGCTGGCACAGGGAAAAAACGTATCAGAAGTAGCTTACCTCTCGGGTTACAAACACACCGCCCATTTCACCAGGGCGTTCAAAAAACATTTCGGCTTTGCGCCGGGCATTATGAAACGGTAAAGCGAATATCGCCTTACCGTTCCGGATATTATTTTGCCAGCCAGTAAATGGCGGCCAGCCACAACAGCCCTTTCACCAGGAAGAATATGAATCCCCAAAAGCCCAGTTTTTTGAGCCATTTGACTACTTTTTGCCTGGTAGTTGTTTCCATCATTCGCTGATTATCTGGTATATTTTGAAATCACTGCTCATGGGTGCAGGTTTTCCCTCCGCCTTGGCTTTCGCTATATCTTCAAACCCGCGCTTGTGCCCGGCCATAAAAGCCTCCGAGCGGGTCCAGTCTTTAAAGGACTGTTCGTTTTCCCAATAGCTGACAATCAGGTAGGCATCTCCCTGCTTTGCCGGGCGCAGCACATGCATGTTCACAAAACCCGGCATTTTATCTATGGCCCCGGCGCGGCTCGCAAACAATTGCTCAAACCTTTCCTGGTAATCCGCATTGCATTGAATGTAGTTAATGGCTACAAAATGTTTGTTCATAAGTGATCTGTTTTAATTTGCAGCTCAAAATTACTACTGTCATACAAATGTCATTTGCCTATTCCGGAAATTCTGTTTACCCAAACGGAAAATTCCTGTTTGAAAATTCCCTCACAGGTAGCTTCTTTTCCCTAACTGGTTGACTCATGTGCGCAACTTTGCACCATGATAAAACGTGCATTCATATATCTTTTAAGTGCCGCTACTTTTGCGGCCTGCAGTAAAGACGATGCGCCGCCCGCCCCGCAGGATACTAAAAGTACCACTATTTCAGATATGCCGGGAGATACGCTGGCCTCCATGGGCACCGGTGTTGACGGTAAAGAAAAGCGGCCTTTTTATGGCGTTACCTTCAGCTTCAGCACCCGGCAAACCCGCATTATCAAAACGGCGGCAGACTCCGCACAGTACCTGAAGAATACAGACTGGGACCTAGCCTTCACCAAAGAATACAATTCCTACGTAGTGACCAACAACGGCAGCGTAGCCGGTACGCCCGGTTATGGCGGGCCCGGCGTGGGCAGAATATTGATAGTGGAAGCACCGTATGACCAGGTGCATACCGCTCCATCAGACGAAGAATTTGAGCAAAAAGGCGTGGCCGGTGTGGGCTGGGACAGCGGCAGCGGTTATGGCTGGTATTTCTACTCCCTGAACAACCACATTGCCGTGCCCGTCAAAAACAGAACATTTATTGTAAAAACAGCCAACGGCCGCTTTGCCAAACTGGCGTTGCTGAACATTTATAAAGGCAACCCGCCGGTAGTGACCGATCTTTTCTGGCCCGCCCCTTACCTCACGTTCAAATACTTTGTGCAGGAGAACGGCAGCCGCGATCTAAAAACCAATTAACAATGATGTATATGCAAAAAGAATGGCGCAGGGCCTGGCTGCTGGTTTGCGGAGCAGTGCTGCTGGCCGCCTGTTCAAAAGACAATGATCCCGCCCCGGAACCGGAGCCGGGCAACGGCAACAGCGTTAAAACGGGCGTGTACCGTATTGTAAACCTGGTGGCGGATACCAACGCCACTTCTGCAGGTGATGCCGTATCCCTTTACTACAGCCTTGAAGAAAACCGCGTAGTACCCGCCTCACAGCGGCAAACCGGCAACTGGGACATTGTGTTCTATGGTATTTACAACAGCAGCGTATATCCCAACAACGGCGCCGCCGCCGGCTCCCCCGCCTTTGGCGGCCCGGGTAAGGCCCTGCTCTACCTGGTGGTAGACAGGAAGTTTGACGCGCAGTATTATGATACGCTCAACTTCAAACCGCACACCCTGCCCATTCCCCAACCTCTCTGGCAATCCGCGTTTGACGCGGTAAAAACAGTACCCGTGGAAGACAACCGTTTCCTCACCAGGGATATTGCGCTAGACCATTTCCAGAGCGAATTTGACGGCTGGGGGCACTATGATTTTTATGGCAGCCTCTTTCCCGGCAATCCCAAGAAAGCGCACATTGTGTATTCCATGCCAAGGGTGATGATTGTCAAAACACACAAAGGGCACTACGCCAAAGTGATCATAGAAAGCCTGTACAAAAACGGGCCGGCCAATCCCACCCGCGATGACAAGCCCGGCTTTGTCACCTTCTCCTACGCCATACAGATGGATGGCAGTAAAAACCTTGATATCAAATAAGTCAGCCAATAAAACAATGAAACAATATCTACGACTTGCAGCCGCCATAGCCTGTTGTGCATCGGCCCTCGCTTTTTCAGCCTGTACCAAAACAGAAATTGTAGCACCGCCGGAAGAATACCCGGCGCAGATACTGGAATACAAGATCGTGAACGTGCAGGGAGATCCCATTCAGGGGGCGATCAATGAAAAAGACAGCACCATCACCGTATACCTGCCCGTTTACCGGCAGCTGGTAACGCTGGAGCCTGAAATAAAAGTAACCGCGGGCGCTACCATACAGCCTGCCAGCGGCACACTCATTGAAGACCTCCTGAGCGTATTCCGGAAAAAGGAGCCTATAAAATATATCGTTACGGCAGCCAACGGGAAAACCCGTACCTACACACTGAAATTAGAAGTACAGCAGCCCCCTGTTACACTGGAAGAGCTGAGCGCCAGCGCAACAGACATCAGTGAGTACACGCTTGACATGAAGCCGGGTTTTTCCAGCATCAGCTTTACCGTCAGAGGCACGGGATTTCATGAAAACCATGACCTGATGGAGGTGGTGCTGGTAGATGAAGCGGGCAAGGAATATCCCCCGCTGGCCGTTGGTCTTTCTACCAACAATGACCTTACCAAGCTGAATATTTCCATCGCAAAATTCAACGAGCCTTACCCCCCGATAGTTACCGCACTGCCCGCTGCGGGCCTGTATAAAGTGCGGGTATATGTTTACGGGAAATCTGCTACCATGCAGTATCCCATCCGTATTACCAAACTTCAGTAATTCAAGATAATATGCTCAACCATAAAACATTCGTAGTACTATGCCTGCTGGCGATGACCGTTGCCTGTAAAAAAGAAACGGAAACGGCCCCTTTCCCTTACAACAGCATCCAAAGTTTCAGCATTGAAACAACTGCGGCGGAAACAATTAACGGCGCCATCAGCGGAGACAGTATCATTGTGTACTGGCCGTCCTACATCCCTATGCCTGCCACCGTTACACCGGCCATTACCATTTCGGAAAACGCGGAAGTAACCCCTGCGCCGGGCACCGCGGTAGATTTCAAAACCGGTACCAGCTTTACCGTAAAAGCGCAAAACGGCTCTGCCAAAACCTACTTCCTGAAAGTAGCGGTCAACCAGCCTCCCATCATAGTGCGGAATATCAACCTGTCAACAACGAAAGGCGGTACCATAGAGGTGTCTACTGACAATGGCATTCTCTACCTGGCGCGGGACGCGGCCCTTACCAAATTTTACATTATTGACAGCAGCGGCAGGGAAAAAGACCTTTCTCTCAGCTTCAGTACCAACCCGTACAAAGGAAATATCATGGAGATCAAGGTGCCGGATACGGACGATGTAAAACAGGGCGCCTACCGCATCAAAATAACCAGCGGCACACAAAGTTTTATTTCCGAAGAATACCGCTTTGCGATACTGTACCCCAGCGATAAAAGGCCGGAGGCAGACCCGCTGAACACGCCCCTTACCGTAAAGCGCGGCAATACCATTACGTTTACCGGTACCGGCTTTCTTGAAATGAAAGAAGCGCGGGTGTACGGCTATACGCCGGAATGGGCGGAGCGGGAAATAGGCACTCTTGAGCTGGTGAGCTTTACCGCCACCACGGCCACCTACCGCGTACCTGCCAGCTTTCCCGCCGGCGTGTACCAGCTGGACGGTTATGAGGCAGACGGCATGTTCATTAACCTGCGCACCACTGATTTTATGGGGTTCTGGTCATGGAGCAAACCACAAAAAGTATATGTGCCGGTGAGCGGATCGGCAAAAATCACTATTACAGAATGATCCTGAAAATATTACCGCAACAGGTATATAACCCTTCATTTATTTAACCCGTTTTTTATGAAACATATCACAAAAACACTATCCGCATTTGCGCTGGCCACCCTGCTGCTGGCAGCCTGCTCCAAGCAACACGACGTTGCATCCCCTGAAAGCCCCCTGTTGAGAGACAACAGCGCCCGCCTGTCCGTTATTATTGCCGACGGGGACAGTTCGGACATTACCGGCCCCGGCGTAGTGGCCGGCGGCAAAGTATACCGGAACGGCAACGTATATACCGTAAAAAATTTCAAACAGGCCTATAGCCCCGGCAGCGGGCAACCGGCAGACGGCAACTTTTACTGGCGCTTTTCCGAAAACAACGCCGGTACGCCCGCCACGTACGAAATAAAAATGACCGGCGTTGCCACCGGCGACATCACTTCCGCCGATTCCCTGAAATTCATCAACAAGAGCTTTGCTTCGGTAACTGCGGCAGACTGGGCTACGGCCACCAACCCCGGTACGCACCCCAGCGGCGTACCCAATATCATTGGCATGGACCAGGTAACCGGCCCCGCACCCGGCCCCGTGGCGGCCTATGCCAACGGCAAGGGCTGGTATATCTACCACTGGATAGGCCATACGGTAGAACCCGTAAGCGGCAGAACACTGTTGCTGAAAAGCGGCACTACCATCGTAAAGTTCCAGATCACTTCCATTTACCAGAACGGCATTACCGGGGGAACATTCCCTTATTACAACTTCATTTACCAAACATTCTAACACATCACCTGTTGCTGTAAAAAGGGCTGGCCAAACTATGGCCAGCCCTTTTCAGCTGGTATACAGCCAGGTTAAACGGGCAGGCATGCACCTGCTATTATTGCTACTGGACCGTAACTGTTACTTCCCTCACTACTTCGCTGCGCTGGTCTATATTCACGTTAGATGCTACAAAGGTAGCCTTGTAGGTACCAGGGTTTGCGTAGGTGTGCGCATAACTCTCCAGCCGCGCGGCCGTACCGCCTTTGATGCCCACGGGCCTGTCAGGCCCCAGGTTTAGCTGCTCCCAGGTTACCGGCGCGCTGATGGCCCAGTTTTCTGTAAGCGGGTCGTTATCTGCCGTGAACTCGTTAGCCAGCAGGGTGAGGCGGCTGGTGCTTACGGCAGAGCGGGCGGGTGCGGTGGCCGGGTTGGAGGTGACCAGCCGGAAAGCGCCTGTAAACATATCGGCGCCTGTTAAATTGCCCAGCGCGGTAATGCCCTGGAAAGCATATCCCTGCACCATCCAGGTACGGGCCGCGCCGTTTTGCTGCTGCGGTTGGGTGATGTACCGGAAGGCCACGTACAGGGGCTTTCCGGCTGCCAGCAGGTCTGTTACGTCTTTGTTGCCTGAAGCGGCAAAGGTGGCGGTGGAGCCGAGCTTGAAACGGGCGGTAATATCCGTCCACGTAGCGGCTTTTACCGCGGTAAGGTCTGTATAGTTACCACTGAAGTCTGAAGAGGCCAGTACGGAGAACTGGCCTGCCTGCGCGCCGCCTGTTACGGCAGACGTGAAGGCCAGCAGGCCGCCGGTAGCCGCTTCTGTTCTGCCGCTGCGGAAAGCATAATCTTTCTGCGGCTCACCGGAGTAAAAGGAAATATTATCCGCATTCCCCGCAAATTTGAACACTACCGGCTCACCGCGTTTAAAAGTGCCGGTAGTTGATACTACCTCAAAGTCAGGCGTGCCGCCATTGAGGTCAAGGTCTTTTTTGCAGGCCATATGCAGCAGTAAGCCGCCGAGAATAACAAGATGACTGAGTTTCATACATAATTTTTTTAAGCGTGAGCAACTGGTTTATTCCCATCCCGGGTTTTGCACCATTTGCCTGTTCAACGTCATTTCCTTTGCTGGAATGGGCCAGAGGTTGTGCCGTTCCGCTACGCTCAGGAAGCGCTGCAGGTAAGACGGGGCGCCTACGTCTTGCTGTATCATGTTAGCCACTTCATGCATGGCGGGCACAAATATGCCCCAGCGGATAAGGTCGTGCTTCCGCAGCCCTTCCGTATTCAGCTCTCTCAGCCGCTCCTGTTGAATGAACTGCAAAAAACTTTCTTTGGTAGCTGTGGCCGCGGCGGGCACATCCGCATCTGCCTCGGTGTAAATAGCAGCGGTAGCCGCGGCGCCGCTGCCTCCCCCGCCGCTGAAGGTAATGGCGGGCGCCGATGTATAGCTGCCCGTCAAAGCCCCTACCACCGCATCCGGCGCAAAGGTGATACCGGTCACTTTCCCGGCCGCGATCACGGCGGTAGCCTGCGCATCACTGCCCGCGCTGAAGCTCACCGTGGGCGCGCTGGTGTAACCCGCGCCGCCACTGGTAATGGTCACTGCCTTGATCCCCTTGGACCAGGCCCTGCGCCGCACCAGGTTAACGGCGCCTACCGCCTCCGCAGTAGGGCCGCTGATGGCGTTCACCGCTTCGGCATACATCAGCAGCACGTCGGCAAAACGAAGCAGCGGCCAGTTCTGCGGGCTGCTGTTGATGTTCTGCGGCGTCAGCGTTTCATATTCCCGCCGGTACTTGCCGGTGTTTACCAGGTAAACGTTGGTAGGCGTAGGCGGCGCTTCGTAGGTTTTGGCACCGCGGGGGCCGGTGGCCAGGTATTTGAAGTTGGGAATGCTCCACGGCTTGCGCAGGTCTCCCGCTTCAAAAGCATTATAGAATTTGCCGGTAATGTTGATGTACGCCGGGCAGGTACCGGTATTGGGATTGGAGGAAGCCGGCCCGTTGATGCGTGCGTTATTGCCCGCCATGGAGTACGCGTCCATCCCGTTGCCCCAAAACTCGGCCTCCCAGATGCATTCCCTAATATCATACTCGTCCCGTGCTATTTTGATGAATATGTCCGCATAGGAAGGGTTCAGCGAGTGGGAACCATCGTCTATCACCATCTTTGCCCACTTCCTGGCGGCTTCATATTTGCTTTGATCATTCAGCGGCTGCCCTGCCATATTCAGGCACACCCGCGCCAGCAGGCCTCTTACGGCAGATTTGTTGACCCTGCTGCTTTTGGCAATGGTAACCTCTTCTACCAGCGGCTCGGCCTTTTCCATGTCTGCCAGCACCTGGTCATAGGTTTCCTTGAGCGTGGCCCGTTTGGCGTCCGTACTTTCCACAGAGGCGGTTGGCGCTACGAAAATGGGCACCCCGCCAAAGTTCTGCGCCAGCAAAAACAGGTAATAGCCTCTCAGGAAAAGGGCCTGCCCACGCACCTTGTCCCGGAGGGCCTGGTCCAGCGCCGTATTTTTATCTACGTTCTGCAACAGCGTATTGGCCCGGTTAATGCCGGTGTAGCAGGCAAACCAGAAATTTTCGATGGTGGGATTGGTGGCCGTGTAATCGAACGTGAAGGGATAGTTGATGAGGGTGGAACGGTTGATGTAAGCCTCATCTCCCTCAAAACCGTTGAGATAAACCACGCCGCCCCGGTAGAGCGCGGAGTGCGAGAGTATGTTGTACACCCCGGTAAGAGCCGTTTCCAGCTCGGCGGGAGTAGTGTAATAATTGGAAGAAGAAAGAAAGTCAGACGGCTTTACGTCCAGGAAATCTTTACAGGCGCCGGCCGTTACGGCTATTATGGCCAGCAAACTACATAACTTTTTCATGCCGGTTCAGTTTAATGGTTTAGAAATTGGCGTTCAGTCCAAACATCAGGGTACGGGCCCGCGGATAGGCGGAGAAGTCAAAACCCGGTGTGAGCACGGAGTTGCGGGCAGATACCTCGGGGTCCATGCCGGAATACTTCGTCCAGGTCAATAAATTCTGCGCGGATATGCTGAAGGTCAGGTTGCTCATGCTCAGCCTCCGGATGTACCGTGCCGGCAGGCTGTATGAAAGAGACACCGTTTTCAACCGCAGGTAAGACCCATCTTCCAGCACGCGGGAAGAGTGGTACCCTATGGGCCCGTGACCGTTGGTACGGTAATTTGCATTGGTCTGGTTTTCCGGCGACCAGCGGTTCACATAACTGGCAAACTGGTTCATTTCATGCCGGCCGTTGCTGTTGCCTTCAAACGTAAGGCGGTTGGCGTTATAGATCTGGTTGCCGTAAGACCATTGCAAAAATGCGCTCAGCGTTATGCCCTTGTACGAAAAGTTGTTCATAAAACCGCCGGCATGAATAGGCTGCCCGCGGCCCATCACTACCATGTCAAGACTGTTCACCAGCCCGTCCCCGTTGATGTCTTTATACTTGACATCTCCCGGCTGAATGGCCGTTCTGCCTGTGCCGTTGGCCGGCAGTTCTTTTTTCAATACATATACACCCGGCGCCGGGCTGTCAAAATCCGCGTACTGGTACACGCCATCAAACAGGTACCCGAAAAACATGCCGGCAGGCTGGCCTATGGCAGACAGGTATAGCGGGGAAGAAAATTGTGATTCAAATGACACGGCGTTTTGCAGGAACTGCTGCCCTTCCGTCAATTCAAGAATGGTGTTTTTATTGAAGCTGATGTTGAAATTGCTTTGCCATGTAAAATCACCTTTCGAAATGTTGACGGTGTTCAGGCTCAGCTCAATGCCCTCGTTCTTCAGGCGGCCAATGTTCTTGAAAGCCGTACCAAAACCGGTGCTGGGCGGCAGGTCTGCCCGCAGCAGGAGGTCGTTGGTGATTTTGCGGTAGAGGTCTACCGTAAATTCTATCCGGTTGCGGAACAGGCCCAGGTCATACCCCAGGTTCAACTGCGCCGTACGTTCCCAGCGCAGGTCTTTATTGGCAATGTTGGCCGGGTTAATGGTGGAAGAAGGCGTGCCGTTGTTGAAAGAATACCCTTGTATGCTTTGCGTAAGGCGGTCAAACCATTCAAAGTTGCCCACCCGGTTGTTGCCCGTAATACCATAGCTGAGGCGGAGCTTGGCGTTTGACACCGCTTTCAGCGGCTGCAGGAAACTTTCTTCCTGCATGTTCCAGGCAATAGCGGCGGAAGGGAAATACCCCCAGCGGCGCTCCGGCGCAAACTTGGATGAGCCGTCTCCCCGGAAGGTGGCGGTAAGCAGGTACCTGGAGCGGTAGTTATAGTTAATACGGCCAAAAAAAGACATGAGCGTGTTGCCTTCGGACGTGGCCGTGCCGGTGTAAGGCACCCCTTCGTCCATGCCGCTGATGCCCAGGTTTTCATTAGGCAGGTTTTGCGCGGCGTAGCCGTTGGTGGCCACCCTTGTTTCCTGTGCGGAAAAACCACCTACGGCCGTGAGGCTGTGATGTTCGTTAAAGGTCTTGTTATAGGTGAGCGTATTTTCGCTGCTCCAGATATTGATCTCCGAATTGCCCACGCTGCCGTTAACGCCCCGCAGGTTGTTGGGGTTCAGGGGGCTGCCTTGCGGGGTCTTGCTGTTGTAATACCGTTCTGACTTCCTGAACTCCCCGTTGGCAATACCGCTCAGGCGCAGTACCAGGTTATCTGTAATGCTGTAGCTGAGGTATGCGTTGCCGGAAAAGACGGTAGACAGGTCTCTTGTGAAGTCGTTCTGCACGGTGATCAGGGGGTTCATGCGGATGTCTGACGGGGTGATGTTTTCCGGATCGGCTATTTCATCAGTAAGGCTCACCTCATCTCCCGAAAGCGGGCGGTAAGCCCATACCCTGAACCAGAGGTACGTGGAAATAGAACTGGAGCCGGGGTTGGACGCCACGGGCTGCCCGAACGTTTTGAGGCGGCTGTAGTTGGCGGTAAGGCCTACTTTCAGCTTTTTGCCAATGTCCTGGTCTAGCGTAAAACGTGCCTGGTAGCGTTTGAAATCAGTATTGATCACTACCCCTTTCTGATCGTACAACGATCCGCTGATAGCATACCGGGTAACATCGCTGCCCCCCCGGATAGCAATGTTGCTGATGCTCATGGGGCCTTTGCGCAGCACTTCGTTCTGCCAGTTGATGGCCGGTGTGTTGCGGTAAGATTCCAGCGTTTTACCATCTGTGAAATATTTTTCCGCCGTAATATCCGGGCGCCGCTCGTACTGGTATTTGATAAACTCGTACGGGCTCATCATCTCCATGGTTTTGGGCACTTCCTGGAAACCGTAGGATGTGTTGAATGTAATAGCGGGTTTACCGGTCTTACCTCTTTTGGTTTCGATCACCACTACGCCGTTGGCCGCCCTGGAGCCATAGATGGCGGTAGCGGAAGCGTCTTTCAGAATATTCATAGACTCTATCTCCTCCGGGTTGATGGCCGCATTTTCAGGGTTCTCTACCGGGAATCCGTCTATCACATACAGCGGCGCATTGCTTTGCGTAAGGGAGTTGGCGCCGCGTATCACAATGTTGGGCACGCCGCCGGGCTGGCCGTCGTTAGAAGATACCTGTACCCCGGCCACGCGGCCGGCCAGCGCATCTGTAAAGGAAGCAACCGGGGCTTTGGTCAGTTCCTTCATTTTTACCTGGCTCACGGAACCGGTGAGGTCTTGTTTCTTTACAGCGCCATAGCCTATTACCACTACATTGCTCAGCGTTACATCTTCTTTCTCCAGGCTCACGTCTACAATGGTTTTACCAGCCACCGGGCGTTCCTCTTTGCGGTAGCCTATAAAGGAAAATTCCAGCACGGCCCCCTCCTGCACGGAAAGGGTATATTTTCCCTGCTCGTTGGTATTGGCGCCCCGGGCGGTGCCTTTTACCATTACCCGCACACCCGGCATGGGCGTGCCTCCCGGCTGCTCACGCACGGTGCCGGTTACCGTTTTTTGTTGCTGCGCCCATAATTGCCCGGGCGCTGTTAAAAGGAACAGCATGAGCATGACACCTCCCATCCGTAATGGGATGCACCACGAAGGTTTTTGCGTAATCATATGTAATACTTTTGGTTGAGTTTTCGGGCGCGTACCCGTGTAAGCGAATAATTAAACGGTTTTTCGAATAGTAAATCCCTGGCTGAGCGTCTTTTGTTTGAGGTGAGTGTCTGTTTATTTTCCTGGTCTTTCCTGTTGCACGCAGGCCATTCACCGGCCGTATGTTCCTGTTGTTGCTTTATGGAATGCGTTTGCCTTTCTCTCCCCGCGCAAATCCTTCCCTGATCACGGCGTACTTCTCCTGTTGCGTTGCGGGGTCTTGATGGCAATAGATAAACACGCCGTCTGCATGCCGCATGCCCGCCTTCAGCACTTCTTTCACGTACCCGGGCGTAGACGCGCCCAGGCGGCTGTGCGCAGTGGCGTATATATCCAGTACTACGGGGAACGAGGCCCCGAACAATTGTTTGATGGTATCTATTTCCGCTTTTACCTGTGTGGCGTCTGCAAGACTGGCCTTTACGGATTCTGCGCGGTAGGGGAACAGCACACCGCTGAGGAAAGGCGCGTAGGCAGATGAAAAGGCCGCATTGATCTGCCGGTAATAACAGCAGGGAATGAAGGCCAGTTTGGGATTAATAGCCCTGGCCGCCGCGATGAACCTGCCAACATATTCAGGGGTGAACGCCTGCAGGTTGTGTACAAAATCATCTATGCTCCAGGTGGTGAGGGCAGGCTCTTTCAGGCTGAGCGCGGCCAGCTCTTTGGCCCAGCGTTCAAAATCGAGCCGGAAGGGTTCTGAAAAATATTTTGCATGAGGAGGAGATTCGGAGTGCGGCACCAACGTTACCCATACTGTGATACCGGCTTTGCGGGCCATGGGCAGAAAGGCCTGCAGGTCTTCCCAATCCGTTGCCCGCGTCCATATCAGCCAGTTGTACGTATTGGCGTGAATGTCTTTCAGCTCGGCCAGCAGGCGGGGCAGGTCTGCCCGGTCATTAGCGAGGCGCGGCAAGCCGCTGTAGGTGCCCCGTACAGGCTGCTGCCCTGGCCCGTTGCCCGGGCCGTTACCGGCAAAGAGAAGGTATTGGCACAGCAAAGCCAGTACCACAAGTGTTGACAAGCGTTTCATCATGACGGTATGATTTATTGGTACATTTGTCAGGTCTGGGGCGCCCAGTACGTACAGGTGCCCTCTGCTTCTACCGGCCCCTTGAACAGCAGGCACCCTCCGCATTTGGCCCCTTCCCTGGGGGGCTTGTAGAGGTTGCACAGCCTGCAGTATTTTTCGGGATCGGGAGAAGCATCTGTATATCCCAGTTTCTTCCTCGCCGCCAGGTCTTCTTCCATCAGGTGACTATAGTCCTGGCAGGAGGTCAGCTCTTCTTCCGCTTTATTTTCTTTTTTGCCGCCACCGCAGCCTGCGGCCAGCAGGCCGCCTGTGAGCAGTAGCAGACCGGATGAAAAAGTATTGCTCAGAAACGAACGGCGCGAATAATGCTGTTTTTCCATCATGCAGTGTTTTTGCACTTTCCCTTTTTTATGCGAATATTTTTCCCGGCAGTTTTACGGCCGGCGTTTTATTTTCCTGTTTCTTTCAATGACGCGGACAATTTCTCCGCGGCCGCCTTCACCTTACCGTCCGTACTTTTCTCCAGTGCCGCCAGCGCGGGGCCAAACGCCGCATCGGGAGCGGTTTTGCTTTTGCCGGCTTTCAAGCCGGTAGTTACACCGCCCAAAATGGCTACCTGGTATTTTTCACTCAATTGCAGCGCTATTCCCAACAAACGGCTCACCTCCCCTGCCGTGTTGCGCGCGGCAACGGCATGCGCAAAAGTGGTGAGATACCCGCCTTTATCTGAACGGCCCTCTTTGTTCAGCGCGCCGGAAGCCTGCAGGCGGGTCAGGAACTGCATGGAGATGCCGGCAGGGGAACTGAGTATGGCAGACTGGAACCATCTGTCTTTTGCATGTTTTTCCAATACGGCCACCAGCGCTTCCGCTGTTTTGCTTTCAGGGAACTGGCCCAGGCTTAGTGTGGCCTGAAAGGCTACCAGTGGCACCGTGTCTTCACTCAGTTTCACCAGCGCAGGCAAACACGCCGGGTAGCGCTCCGCCAGTATGGCGGCATGTTCGCGGATGCCGGGCGCCTGGTCATTCATGGCCTGCGTTACCAGCCCGCTGTTAAGCGCATCCAGCCCTTCCAGGGTGTACAATGCATGCAACCGCGCTTTTTCGCCGGCGTTGCCGGAAGTATAGAGCGCGTTGAGCATGGGAATGGCGGCGGGGTCTTTCCGTTCTACCAGCAGGCGCTGCGCATTTACACGCCACCAGCGGCTGCCGTTACCCAGCAGCGCCACCAGCTCTTCCGTTGACTTGCCGCGGAGGCCCGGCTTTACGTTGTGCCGCACGGTGGCGCCGGTGGGCACAATGCGGTAAATGCGGCCGTACTGGTTGCCCAACATAAAGTCCATATCCGTTTTCAGGTCTTCCGGGATGGACACCGGTGTTTCTATATGCTGGCGGTACATGTCTATCAGGTAAAGCCAGCCATCCGGTGCATTGGCCAGGTTCACAGGGCGGAACCAGGGGTCTGACGCGGCCAGGAACTCTCTTTTCAGCTCCTTTTCAGGCCGCCTTGCCGCAAAGAAAGGCCCATTGTGCAAGGTGTCTATCTGGTCCCGGTGTATCAGGTTGCAGGCCACTTCCGCGGTAAACACGGAGCCGTAATACTCCTGCGGGAAACCCGCGCCGTTATAATCCGTACCGCCCGATGCGCCGGTAAAATGCTCCCGCGCGTATTCTTTTCTGCCAAGGCCCTGCTCATCGTACGCCTGCTGCCGCCGGTCCGTACGCTCCTGCCGCCAGTACGGTGTTTCGCTCAACTGGTATACCACCGGCGTGTCTTTATAAATATTGGCCACGCCTCTGTAGGCCGGCAGGTAATTATGCCGGTGCAGGTAACGCCAGGGAATAGGCGCCGTTTGTATATGCAAGGTGTTCTGGGTGAAGAAGCGATGCCCGTAGTCGTCCATAGCCAGGCCGAATTGGCCCACGCCGGACTCTACTTCAAACAAACCTTTATCCAGCCGGAAACGGAAGTCTCCGCCGCCAACAGACACCGGCGGCGCATCCGGCTTGCGCATGAATTTTACCTGCCCTTTCTGCCCGTTGTTGTTGGCGTAGATCCAGTTGTCTACCCCATACCGTAGGCTGGTGATCTGGGCTTCGGAATTATCTTCAAAAAAACCGGTGAACAGCACTTCCGTACTGTCTGCCCGCCCGTCTCCATCCGTATCTTTCATAAACAATATGTCAGGCGCCGCCGTTACCAGCAGGCCCTGCCGCCAGGGCAGCATACTGGTGCCGCTGGGCAGGCCTTCGGCAAACACGATGGCGGAATCTATCCTTCCATCCCCATCCATATCTTTCAGTTGGCGTATCTTGCCCGTTCCGCGCCCCTTTTCCGGCTTGTACGGATAGTCTCCCATTTCCATCACAAAACAGTTCCCTTCTTCATCAAACACCATTTCAACGGGATCTTTCACGTAAGGCTCCGCCGCAAAAACCTCTACCTTGAAACCTTCCGCCACATCAAACGTTTTAATGGACTCTTCCGGTGACAGCGGGCCTTTGTACCGCGGCTCGTTACATGCGGCCAGCAGCGCCACGCCAATAGCTAAAAAAATACGCCTGTTCTTCATGTTGCAGTCTGTTATTATTTTTTTCATAGTGGATTCAGGAAATTTTTAAGCGAAAAGGGTTCGGTATCTTCACCAGGTCTTGGATCTCGTTGCCCCGCCAGTTAAACCGCGCCAGGGTGTAGATATTACCGTCCGCGCCAATAGCAATGGAATTGACGTATGTGGGGCGGCCGCCGTCCGGGTAGAACACAGCGCCATGGTCTTTATACGTGCCGGTAGGCAGGTGATAGGTAACCACGTGCAGGTTCTCTATGCCTTTGGCGGCTCCCTTGGCTATCTGGCTGGCCCCTGTTACCCTTTTGCCGTTCTCATACACCGGGCCGCCTGTGAGGTAATAGATGGTTTCCCCGTCAGGGCCGAGAATGAACCCCAGGTAACCGTAACTAAACTGGTCATACATCCCGCTTTTCTGGGAAAGCGAAGACGCAATGCGGTCCACGATCTCCACTTTCCTTTCAGCAGGATCAAAACGGAACAGGTAACCGGAGTTGCCATGCACGCCGTATGCTACCTTTTCAGGCGCGTACCAGAATATCTTACGCCAGTTATAGCCCATGCTGCCGGGGCGTGTGGCATCGTAAGTACCGAAGTAGTCCATCTTCAGGTCTATGCCCTCCAGCTTTTCCAGTGCGGAGGCGGCAGGGTGATAGGTAAAGATGGAACCTTCCGCGGTGGAGAAATACACGTTCCCCTTCTCCTGGTCTACGAACATGGAACGGCAGATAGTGCGGTAGTCGTCTCCCACCGTTCCGGCCTCACTGCGGGCACAGGTCAGACCGAGGTTTTTCAACTCCCCGGTTTGTATGTTGTAATGGATGAAATAACCCAATGGCCAGGTAAGTGCGTACAATTGTTTCCTTTCCTTGTCCATGGTCATGGTAATAATGCCTTCGCCCTCGGGGGCAATAGCCAGGTCTTCAAACCGGCCTGTATCCAGGTCATATGAAAGAAAATGCCCGCCGGGGTACAGTTTATAACCTTCCGGCGCATGCACGTGCAGCCGTTCCATACCGTCTATCATTTCATACACCCCTACATGCGAGGCGAAATACAGCTTACCCCCGCTTTCATGAAAACGCACGTGGCTTTTGCCTTGCGGAATAGTGGCGGCGTCTTTTTCCCCGCATATCTCCGTAAGGTCCGCCAGAAATTCCGAGCGGTCTGTAGCCGGATCGTATACATATATCTGCCCTCCCTTGTCATAAGACTCCGATGAGAGCACGTAATAAATTTTTCCATTGCTGGCTGCTGTAATGGCGTTGTAGGTGTCATGGGCCAGTCCGAACCCGGAAAAATATGGCTTTGCTGTCAGTGCTTTGTCTGTAACTGTTTCTACTGGTATCATTGCTTGATTTTTCTATAACCGGAATATTCGTTTCGCATTCTTGTACAGTATTTTGTTCAACGCCTTTTTATCCGGCGCCAGCTTCCTGACCTCGGCCAGCATACCCGCACCGGAGCAGTCTTTCAGCTCCGCTGTAACATCCAGGCAATCGCTGCCGTACATCAGCTTGTTCTGATGCTTTTTCAGGAATGCTTTTGCGTGCTCTTCATCCCGCGCAACAGCGTTAAGGCCCGAGCCGGCGGAAAGGTCTGCATACATATTGGGATAATTGCTCAGCAGGCGGTCCGTAAGGCCGCCGGGCGTGATCTTCCCTTTAGGATAGAGGCCCAGCTTATCTGTATAGCTTTTATCCACATTGGCCCACCATGTTTGTGCGTGCCCAATGAAGTTGACCTTCGGGTATTTTTCCAGCATTTTATGAAAGCGGTCAAAGCCGTAGTTGTACATGTTAAACTGCCAGTGCATCAGCACCGGTACGTTGTAAGCCTGCGCCAGCTCATAGATGCGCTGCATTTCCTTTGAATCGCAGTCCACCCCGAATTTCAGTTCGCCTATGACCACCGCGCCCAGCTTGAGGTACTTTTCAATTTCCGCGGTAGCACCAGGCAGGTCAGGTACCTCGTTAGCGCCAAACAGCAGCTCTTTGGGGTATTGCTGCACCAACTGGTAGCAGGCCTCATTGCCACCGGCCCTGGCTTGCAGCCCGTTAGACTTGCCCTCATGCGTGGAAGGCCTGCTTACCGGTGTGCCGGAAGGCAACATAATGGTGCGGGTTACGCCCAGCGCCCGCTGGTGATGCATCAGGTCCGCATCAGTGCGGCCCATATAGCTGATGTGCTGATGAATGTCTATCAACTGTTCCGCTTCCGGCTCCGGCAGCCCAGCGCCGCGCAGCTTCAGGGCCGTGCCGGCCAGCAGTATGCCTGCACCTGCAATAAATTCCCTGCGTGATAATGGCATTGTACTCATATGGATGATCGGTATTTTTTTAAAGAACAACCGGCCGGAGCGGTATTTGCGCTTCTTTGGCCAGCTTTATCACTTCCTGCAGAATGATGGTTTCCGTTTCGGGGCTCCAGGCGGTGGGCAGGCCGTACACCATGCAGGCCATGGAGCCTTCGTACCCGCCTTCCCGCAATATCCGCGAAGACGGGATGTAAGACATCACATCGTTACAATAACCCATCACAAAAACATCCAGCCCGAAGATCTCTTTCAGCCTGATGCTGTAGTCTACCACCAGTTCCCCGCCCAGCCCTATCACCGGCTGGTCTCCCAGCTTCCATACTTCTACCGGGTAGGGATAATCTTTGTCTCTCGGTTCGTTGCTTTTTACTTTGGCCAGCATGCGGGCCGCCCAGCGCCGGGGGTAGCCCTCCGGCCCGGCGGTAGCCAGCTGGGTAAGCCTGACCTCATCCGGCAGGTTGGTAAAGGGCAGGCGCACCTCTGCGTAAGCCGTGGTGATAGCGGGCGTCAGCTTCTTCATGTCTTCCTCCAATACCCTTTCTACAGCCGCAGCCAGCTCTTTGCCGTATTGTTTGGCCAGTGCTTCCGAGCCGCGGGGGAGCGGGTTCTGGTCAGCGCCGGCGCCCTGGAAAAACAACGCCGTAGCACCAGGATACGTTTTTTCCAGTTCCAGCATAGCAAAACCCGGGTAGTCTGCTGAATATTGATACCCGTTCAATACCGTTGGGTGGCAGGCATAACCGAAGGCCACCGCTTTCAGTTTTCCGGACGGTGTTTGCACTTTGATAACCGGCACAGCATAATCATTAGGGCCGTTGAGGTCTGACACCCAGGGCAGCAGGCCCGCATTATTGTTGCGGCGGTTCACCTGGAAACGCGTGACCCCGTTCTGTACATACAGTTCAGCCGGCTCAAGGTCTGCCAGCGCTTTACCGGCCAGGTCCGTCACTTTTGTTTCCAGCTCGGCGGAATATTGCTCAACAAGTTTTGCCTGATCGGGGCCGTAGAGATAGATGTCTGACAGCGCATCGCCAATTACCGGCCCGGAATGCGTGTGGGAGCTGTTAAGCATCACCTGGCTGCGCTGCAGTTTATATTTTGCCTGAATGGCGTTGCGGATGCGGTCTGAAATGGATTTGGGAAAACCCAGCAGGTCCGAGGTGATCAGCAATACCCTTTTGCCCTGCGCGTCTTCCATGGCCAGGGCCTTGGCCCATAACTCGTGCATTTTCCCTTCAGCAGGTTTGGTACGCATGGCAAAACCTGCCATCCACATGTTTTCGGTGGGCGTGATATTTACCCTGGCCGCGCCTGCCTTCCACCCGCCTTGCGCCAGCGCGGGGCAGTTGAGATAGACAAGCAGTAACATGCAAAAGAGACCTGTTCTCAATTTTTTCAATTGAAATGTGTGATGCGTACTCATATCGGGCTGATGTTTATGTTTTTGCGGCCAGCTTTATTTTGTCTGCGTTCTTTTGAATGCGGGCAATGGCCGCGGCAATATCGTCCATATCTGTTTTAGGCCCCAGCAGCATGTTTTGCGTAAACCACACGGCCTCTTTGCACAACTTTTCATTTTCCGGGCAGCGGTTGTCTGCCACGTATTTTTCGAAATTGAGCTGTTCTTTCGGGTAGGAGTTCTGATACGCTTTAGACTCAAATGCATCTTTGAGGAAAAGCTGGTTATTGAGCACCGTATACCCGCCGGAACAGGGTATGCCTTCCGCGCGCATGGCTTTCAGGAACGCTTCGCGCGGCAGGCCTTTGAACGCCGCTTCACTATACCGGAAGGGAAACAGGTGAAACGCTCCCCTTGTAACTTTATCATACAGTTTATACGGGCGCACGCCGGGGATGCCGCCGAGCTGCGACTTCAGATACGCCGCGTTGTTGTTGCGGGCAGTAGTTTCCGCATCCAGCCTTTTCAGCAACGAAAGGCCAATAGCCGCCTGGTATTCCGTGAGGCGCACCTTGGTGCCTTGCATGGTGCTGCCCGCTCCTACTACACCGGCCATGGTACCATATGGATAACCATAGTTCTGGTAAGAAAAACAACGGTCCATAAAGGCATCGTCATCACTCACCACGGCGCCGCCTTCTCCAATGGCCAGGTTTTTTGAGTTCTGGAAGCTGAAGCAGCCGGCGTTGCCGAAGGTGCCTACTTTTTTATGGCCATATTCCGCAAGGTGCGCCTGGCAAGCATCTTCTACCACTACCAGGTTATGCTTTTTTGCGATGGCCATAATACGGTCCATATCCGCCGGCAGGCCCAGGATGTGTACGGGCATGATGGCTTTGGTACGCGGGGTGATCTTTGCTTCCAGCTTGGCAGGATCTATCTGGTAGGTATCCGGGTCTATATCCACGAAGACCGGCATAGCGCCGTTGGAGAGTACCGCGGTGATGGTGGCAATGAAGGTATAAGGCGGTACCAGAATTTCATCGCCGGTTTTGATATGCAACTGGTTGAGCGCTACTACCAGGGCATTGGTGCCATTCACAACGGCAAGGCTCCTTTTTACACCCAGTGCGGCGGCCCATTCCTTTTCAAATTCTGTGACTACGCTGGCCCTTGACCAGATGCCGCTCCTGATCACGTCTACCACGCGCTGCTCATCTGTTTCCGGTTTCCAGATAGGCCATTTTGTCCAGGCGGCGCGGCGCACCGGGTCACCGCCCAATATGGCCGGCGTGGCGGCGCTGCCGTTGATGTGGAAGGTGTCTGCGGCTTTGAGGGTGCTGCCCAGCAGCAGGCCTGCCGTGAGCGCGCCTGAAGATTTCAGGAAAGAGCGGCGCGGGTTCGGAGCACCGTTTTGCGAAATATTTTTTTCCATGTATACCGGGTTTAGTATTGATAGGAATTGAGTTGCAAATTCACCTAGCCGAACACCTTCTTTTTACTGTAGTTTTTCACCACCTCTAATGATGCATAGAACATGCCATTGTCACCTCCGCCAGGGCCGGCGGATATCAATCCTGGTTGATCGTTCTTTCCGGAATCTAATGTACGCAAATTTACGGGCACGTGCCCGTAAATTTTAAAGAATTTTCAATTTTCTCTGTTTTTGACTGAACCCAGGGCAATATTTAGCCTGTTTCGTTGGATTTAAACACAATACCACAGGCGGTTTCAGTGCCATCAAGGGCACCGGAAAAAAATTTCGTACCAGGGAGGGTCACCTACTTCTCGTAGGAAGAGAAGTTTTCTTTTGTAATAATATCTATGGGCATATAGTGGACTTTTTCCAATGGGGCGGAGAACGCAATGTGCTGGTACAGCGCCATCACGCCTTTGTAAGCCTGCTGCTGGGGTTTCTGGCAGATCAGGAAATCTATGGTACGGTCATGCAGGTAGTCAATGTTCTCCTTCAGAAAATCATAGCCGATCAGTATCACCTTTTGCGGCAGCCGTTGTACATAAGCCGCCACGGCCGATACGCGGGAATTGGTCACAAAAATAACGCGGATGCTCCTGTTCCGCTGCAGCTCCCTGGAAATACCGGCCTCAATGGAAGCATGGTCCAACTGGTGAATATCCCGCTTGATGATAATGCCTTCGCGGCCATGCTCTTTATAATACGCCCTGAACCCTTCTTCCTTGCGCAACAGGTGGTGATCGTTATCTATCTCTTTTGAAATATTGACGATCAGCACCTTGTCTCCCTCCTGCAACAGGTAACTGCTGAGATGGGCCGCCAGCAGGCCGCTCTGGTAAAGGTCAGGCCCAATGTAGCTCAGGTTGCTGCGGCCGGGAATGTCCGAGTCCATCAGCACGTAAGGTATGCCCTGCGCCTCGCAGTCCTCTACAAAATGCACAGACTCCTCCATAAAGGAAGGCGCCAGCAAAACCCCATCAGGCCTTGCTTTCAGGATGGCTTTAGCCTGTTTTACAAAAGACTTCTTGTTATTCTGATTATAAAAATACTTATGCACCTTCACGCTGTACTGCATCACTTCCAATTCTGCTTCTTCAATGCCTTTCAGCGGCCCCACCCAAAAGCTGGTTTCATCAGAGCTTTCCGGAACGAGCGTGGCAATATGCACCACCTTGCGGGAGGCCAGCCGTTGCGCATGCAGGTTGGGTTGGTAATTCAGCTCCGCAATAATGGCATTGATCCTGTCACGCGTTTTGTTTGAAACGCCTTTCCGTTTATGGATCACCCGGTCTACCGTAGCGGCAGACACCCCGGCCCTTCTTGCAATTTCCTTTACACCGGAAAGTTCACCGGCATCTTTCTTATTCATAGCAGCATTTGTGCTACAATAATATAACATATCTGCGGAAAAAATGACGGGTGGCCCTGGCAGGCGCGGGCAGCACAATAAAGGATGCTCATTTCAGCCTAAGTTGTCAATTTTGTTTACATTTAAACAAACGATGTAAACCAGCACTCCCTATGAGACATTTACTCCTTTTATGCTTCCTGTGCAGTACGCTTCCCGCCTTTTCGCAAACGGACATGGCTAAACTGAGTACGGACGAAGAAGTGCTTGTTTATGTGAAAGACATAGCGCTCCGGCAGCGGCTTTACTGGAACAATATCGACTTTGACCAGCTTGCAGTATTTAAGGAAAGGGGATACCTCCCGGAAGATCTTGCTTTTGGCGAAACCGTTTCCCGCACAAAATGGCTGCTGCATGATTTTAACGGAGACGGGAAAAAAGACCTCCTTTTCAACGGCCGCCTCATGCGCTTTCAAAATGCTGTGGTAGCATTCATCAGCACCGGAGACACGCTGACCCACACGCTCGTTAGCGGTGCGTTCAGCATATTTCCTCATAGCATTGCCATAGTGGAAAAAGATGGCCGGCAGTTGCTCGAATACGGGCAGATAGAGAATAACCCAGGCAGATCCTGGCGTGAAAGTTACATGAAGGATACACTCGCCTTTCAATTGGGCGATTTCATGGAGTACAGGCCTATGGCTGACCATGCTTTGAAATTCGACGCTGTTACCTACCACTCCTCTTCCTCCTGGACGGGCAACAGAACACCATTTATCCGCATTTACGCCGATGGCCGCTTTCAATACACCATGCTGCGCATTGTAAAAGAAAAAGACCAGGCAGTGATGGTGCAAGACGCTTTTTCCGCCCACCTTACCACTGCGCAAGTGGAAGAGCTGCAACAGGTGCTACGCGCCGCGGCATTTCATACGTTGGCTGATCAATACAGCCTGAAGAATGTGTATGACCTGGCTACAGCTCACACCACGGTTTATTTCAACAACGGCGGCAGCAAAAGCATCACGGATTACGGCATGGAAGGCACCTACGGCCTGCGTATGTTATACAAGCGCATACTTGCGTTAAAGGCTGCTGTTAAATGGGAACTGGTGAGTACAAGTAAGGTGAAACAATAATTGTTAATGGTGATTACGGTGTTTTTTTCTTCACTCATTTTGTATGAACGCAAGGAAAAGATATTGATCCAAGATATTACAACCCAGTCTATTTGCCGCATCAAAAAGCCCGCTGTAACTTTCGTTTGCAGCGGGCCTGAGTGTTGTTGCCCCACCTGGATTCGAACCAAGACAAACAGAACCAAAATCTGTCGTACTACCATTATACTATGGGGCAATCGTTTGTTGGGATTGCAAAAGTATACTTTTTTTCATTTCTGCAAAAAAATCTTGCTCTTTTTTTACCAAAACCGGCTCAATCCCTTACCCCGCCAGTATTTCACGCACGCGCTCCACCACGCGTTCCGGGGCCAGCTGTTCCATGCAGGCATGGTCCCCGCGGAAACAGGGCTTGTTCCCGAACACAGAACAGGGCCGGCAATAAAGGTCTATCTGCACCGCGTTCTCTTCCGGCTGCCCAAAGCCCATGAAGCCTGCAAAGGGATGCGTGGCGCCCCATACGGACACCACCGGCACGCCGAACAGCGAGGCCAGGTGCATATTGGCGGAGTCCATGCTCACCATGACATGAAGATGGCTGATGATCTCCAGCTCCTGCTGCAGGTGATGGCGGCCGGCTACAACCCTGAGCGCGGGATATTTTTCAGCCAGCTGCTGCAGCTGCTCCACCTCATGGTGGCCGCCGCCGAACAGGAGGATGTCTGCCGCCTCTTTTTCCAGCAACTGGCGTATTACCTCCTCCATTTTAGCCAATGGATATGTTTTCTCTTTATATGTTGCAAAGGGTGCTATACCTATCTGTTTACGGGCGGGCAAATGGCGGGGAACAGGTGCCGCAACGGCCGTTTGAAGGCCTAGCTCGGCAAATACCCTGCGGTACCGGGAAATAGTGGTTTCCAGCGGTTTCAGCACCTTGTTTTCCTTCCGGGTCAGTTCTTTCTTCCCTTTGCGCCCCTTGTCTATAACAGCCACGGGAATGCCCAAAAAACGGTAAAAGGAACGTACGATCCGGGAGCGCAATACATGATGAAGGTCAGCCACGGCGCTGATGGCGGGATGATCCCTGCGCAGGGCCGCAAAGAGCTTGTAGAGGCCAGGTACGCCCTTGTGCGCGCCTTTCAGGTCTGCCGGGTAAAATATCAGCCGGGGAATGCCTTCACACAGGGCGCCCCAGTTCTTATTGGTTACAAAAACGATGGTCAGCTCCGGGTCGGCGGCCAGCACTTCCTTCATCACAGGAATGGTCATGGCCACGTCTCCCATAGCCGAAAAGCGGATGGCCAGGATGGTGTGCGAATTACGGCTTTTGGCCATATAACACCGGGTTGAGCGAAGGATCGTTGTACATCTTCATCTGCTTGTACACTTTCATGTATTTGCGGCCCTGGAGGATGTCTTCCAGCAGCGCTTCAATAGCGGCAGAAAGGTCCCGCTGCTGCTCCAGCAGAATATTCAGCTTACCCTGGCAGGCACGGCGGTGTTCTTCGGTGGCATCCTTGCGGGTGGCCTCCTCACGCATGTGGTAAATTTTCAGGCTGAGGATAGAAAGGCGGTCTATGGCCCAGGCCGGGCTTTCTGTATTGATGGCGGCACCAGGCTGGGGCGTCACATCTTTGTATTTGTCAAGGAAATAACTGTCTATATACTCCACCATGTCGGTACGCTCCTGGTTGGAGCGGTCTATCCAGCGTTTGAGCCCCAGGGCTGCTACCGGGTCTATCTCCGGGTTGCGGATCACGTCTTCAAGGTGCCACTGCACCGTATCTATCCAGTTCTTGGCATACAGCAAATGCTCTATGGCGTTTTTTTCATACGGGTTTTCAATAGCCCGGTGAATATCATCATAGCGGTGATAATCAGCGATGCTCTGGTCAAAAATGCGGATGCAAAGTGCGGTAAACATGCAGCAAATGTAATCAACTTAGCATTTTGATCCATGAAAGGCAAAAAAAAGCACATCGTAGATACAATGTGCCGGGCATAAATCATGTGAATGTTCGAGAATGCAATTGTGTAGGCTCTTAATGGTCCTCTAAAAAGTGGGCTTTTTCATAATCATTAGCAGCTTGAATTAATTTTTTGAACATGCCTGTTATCAGCTTGTTGGTGACGACAGCAACAAGCCAATAACAAAGCATGATCAATATAATTTTCTGGAAAACCGTGGTGCAGATTTTCCGTGTCTTATCTGGTTATATCTTCTCTACAGGTATTGTTTTTCGGGTTACACGCCGCAGTTTCACTGTTATGCATTAGTCAAGACTAAATTGGCATTGCGCTCCTTACTTCCCGGAGGCTTGTATAAAGTTAGTACGCGCTGCTGCCACAGTTTTGCAGTGAGGCATTTTTTAAAAAATTTCAAAACCGGTTTTGCAAACACCTGTAAACCCGGTATTTAAACGTTCAGCAGCCTAACGCCACCGGCCATACGAATAAGAAAAGCCCCGTTGCCGGGGCTTTTGCCGTTATTTTTTTCTTAATGCAATGAAATACAAGGGGATGCCCAGCAAAATAATGCCGAGGCCCGGTATAGCGTACTGCCATTCATATTTCAGCAGCAGCAGCGCCAGCGCGGAAGCTACCAGTATATACAGCGCCGGCAGCACCGGGTAACCGAAGGCCTTGTAACTGCGGGGCATTTCAGGCCGTGTTCTGCGCAATACAAAAATGCCCAGTATGGTGATCACGTAAAATACCAGCACACCGAATATCACCATGGCCAGCAGATCGTTATAACGGCCGCTCAGGCAAAGCAGGCTGGCCCATACGCACTGTACCCACAGGCCATAACCGGGTACGTTGAACTGGTTCAGGTCTCCGGCTTTTTTGAAGAAAAGGCCGTCTTTTGCCATTGTGTAGTAAATGCGCGCGCCGGAAAGAATAAGGCCGTTATTGCAGCCAAAGGTGGAAATAATGATCATCACCGCAATGGTCACCGCGCCAATGCCCGCGCCAAATATGCGTTCGGCGGCGGCTACGCCCACCCTGTCCTGCGCGGCAAAAGCGATCTCATTGAAAGGCAGCACCGCCAGGTACATGAGGTTGGCGGCCACGTAAATAATGGTTACAATAAAAGTACCGAGGAACAGCGCCCGGCCAATATTCTTTTGCGGGTTCCTGATCTCGCCGGCAATGAAGGTCACGTTGTTCCAGGCATCGCTGGAAAAGAGCGTGCCTTTCATGGATACGGCTATGGCGCCGAAAAAAGCAAGACTGGTCAATGCGGTGGAAATCACTTCCCCGTTGTCTGTCATGTGAAGGCTGGAGCTAGCCCAGGCGCTGGCCCAGTTGGCATTCCATATCTCCGCCTTTGCGCCCACCAGCAGGCCGAAAATGATCAGGCCAAAGAGGGAAAACAATTTGGTAAAGGTAAATACGGTCTGGATGATCTTCCCGTTTTTCACCCCTTTTGTATTGATATAGGTGAGCACAATGATGGAAGCAATGGCTACCAGTTGCGCAACAGACAGTTTGAACGCCCCGATTGACAACAATACGTTATTTTCTCCCAGCTCCGGCGCCAGGTAACCAACGTATTTGGCAAAGGCCATGGCCACAGCCGCAATGGTACCGGTCTGTATCACACCAAACTGCGTCCAGCCGAAAAGAAAGGCAATAAACGGGTTATAGGCTTCGCGGAGGTATACGTACTGGCCCCCGGCCTTGGGAAACATGCCAGACAGCTCACCGTAGCTGAGCGCAGCTATCAGCGTTACCACACCGGCCAACACCCACATGGCCATCATCCACCCGGCGGAGCCCATGGAACGGGCTACTTCCGCAGAAACAATAAAAATACCGGACCCGATCATGGACCCGGCAACGATCATGGTGGCGTCCACCAGGCTGAGGCTTGGTTTAAAGGCGTTTTCTTGGTTAGCTGACATGGTAGCGGTTGATATAGTGGTTGATAAAAAAATCCCGGCTGTTCAGGCCGGGATTAAATTTAATATATTTCAGCATTCCTGCACTATTTTTTAGCGGGAGTGGCAGCGTTCAGTTCCTTGATCACGTCTTTGGTAATATCGTACGCCTCGTCTTTATATAAAATGTTGCTGGCGCCGGCGCGGTAGGAGAAAATGAAAGAATAACGCTTGTCTGCATTGTATTTCTTGATGCTCTCGTCCAGGCGCTTCTGCAGGTCTTCATTGAACTGCGCTTCCTGCGTCTGCAACTGCGCATATTTATTCTGGCGGTCCAGCTCATGCTGCTGGGCCTTTTTCTGCAGGCTGGCTTCCGCTGCCTGGCCTTCGGCCTGCGTCATGGTGGGGGCCTTCTGCTGCAATGCGTACAGTTCGTTCTGCAACTGGCGCTCACGACCGCTGATCTCGTTCTGGGCGGCCTCTTTCTTTTTCTCCAGTTCCGCTTTCTTTTCCTTGAAATAATCGTAGTGCGCTTCAAGTGAGTCAATATCTACGTATGCCAGCCGTTGTTCAATGCCGTTGCCCGACTGCGCTGAAGAGTCAGCGCCATTTGCAGCGGCAGGTTTATTACCCTGTTGGCAGGCAGCAAATATTCCGGCTACCGCCGCCAGGATGAGTCCGTTTTTCACAAAAAATTGACGAGTGTACATGTTGATCGGTAGATTTTTTAACTCTGAATGATTAGAAATGAATAGTTGTGGCGGCTAAAATAAGGTTTTTGGGATATAAAAAAACGTTAAAATGGAAATGGGGGTAAAATGTTGGCGGGAGGGGAAAACAAGGATGAGAGCGGGTGTTGGAAGGACCATCACCCGCTCCCAGGTAATTATTTCACTTTTTCAAGTGCTATTTCAGGCTCGTCTGTAGTCAGGAAGTCTGCCCCGGCAGCCAGGTAGGTCTCCATCTGCTTGGGATCGTTCACCGTCCAGATATTCACGGTTACCTTGTGTTTGCGGGCTTCCTTGAAGATATTCATGTCTTTGTCAATGATCTTCCAGTTATAATCAAAACCCCAGATCTTGTCTGCCGCCAGCTCCGCGGGCGATTTTTCGCCGTTCAGGTAGGCTACCTGGGCAAAAGGATCTATGGCCACCACTTTCTTGCAGATGTCATAGTCAAAGCTGATGTACAGCATCCAGCCTTCGCATTTGTACTTGCGGATCAGGTCCATGCAGGTCTGCGCCAGCTGCTGGCCCCGCTCCTTGCTTATTCTTGAGGGTTTCAGCTCCAGCACCAGTTTGGTGATATTCTGCTTCATGCCTTCCTGGATGTATTCTTCAAAAGTAGGCACCACTTCCCCGTTTTTCAGCTCCACCTTTTTCAGTTCGGCCAGCGTAGTCTCTTCTACCACCTTACCGCCGATGTGCGGGTCATGAGAGAGTACCGGCACGCCGTCAGAGGAGAGCCATACGTCAAACTCGGAGCCCTGGCAGCCCAGGCGCACGGCATCGCGGAAGGAAGTGAGGGAGTTCTGGCTGCCGTCATGATGTTTCCAGGCGCCGCGGTGGGCCACCACCTTGTTACGGCTGAAGTTGTCCTTCACCAGGATGAACCCTTCCTGCCCTGCCGGGGTAGATACCGTGATGGCATATTTGAAAGCCGGGTCTTCCTTTACCAGGGAAGCCTTCTTCTTCAGCCGTATTTCGCCCTTTTTGCTGATGGTAAACAGCCCGGAGGTGTCTTCCACCAGCCTGGCAGACCTGGAGGGCTTGCCGCCCTCAAAAAGCTGCCCTACAAGGGCGCCCGTTTTGCCTACGGGAACGGTATGGTTGTTCAGTTGTACAACCTGGGCATGTGCTGCTACTGCAACCAGCATGGCGGGCATCATAAAGAGACTTTTCGTAAGTCGATAACGTAGACGCATGGTATTATGTTTTCTAATATTTTTTAACGGGAAGATGTTACGGTTTATTTTCATAAACTTTCATATCGGTTACATAATCTTACAAAATACGGCCTTCCTTCAGAAAATCAAAATCGAAGCAGGGGCACGGGGATTAATTTCTTATTAAAAAATGAGGAGCGGCAAGAGGGGCCCTTCCCCAAAACAAAAAGGGGAGCTTTACGCTCCCCTTTTCCTATCAATTGGTCAAAATAATGCCTATTCTTCTTCGTCAAACTGGAACACCTCTTTGGAAGACGCCAGGATGTCGTATTCTTCCTTGGAACCTACGATCATGTTCTCGAACTCCCTCAGACCGGTACCGGCCGGTATCAGGTGGCCGGTGATCACGTTCTCTTTCAGGCCCAGCATGTCATCAGACTTGCCGTTGATGGCAGCGGAAGACAGTACTTTGGTGGTTTCCTGGAAGGATGCGGCAGAGATCCAGCTGTGCGTACCCAATGATGCTTTGGTAATACCCAGCAGCAGCGGGCTTGACGTAGCAGACTCCGCATCGCGGTATTCCACGAGCTTTTTGTCTGCACGGCGCAGGACGGAGTTTTCTTCACGCACCTGGCGGAGGGTCACGATCTGACCGGCTTTCATATTGGCAGATTCGCCGGCTTCTGTAACCACTTTCTTGTCAAAGATCTGGTCGTTCTCTTCAAAGAACTCGAACTTGTCCGTAGTATCACCTTCCAGGAAGCGGGTATCTCCCGGATCTTCGATGGTTACTTTCCGCATCATCTGGCGAACGATCACTTCAATGTGCTTGTCGTTGATCTTCACACCCTGCAGGCGGTATACCTCCTGGATCTCGTTCACCAGGTATTCCTGTACGGCAAACGGCCCTTTGATGGAGAGGATATCTGCCGGGGTAATGGAACCGTCAGACAAGGCGGTACCTGCTTTCACAAAGTCACCGTCCTGTACCAGGATGTGGCGGGTCAGCGGCACCAGGTATTTCTTGATCTGGCTTTCGCGGCTTTCGATGATGATCTCGCGGTTACCGCGTTTGATATTACCGAAGGCTACTACACCGTCAATTTCGGACACAATAGCGGGGTTGCTCGGGTTACGGGCCTCAAACAGTTCCGTTACACGCGGCAGACCACCGGTAATGTCTCTCAGCTTGCCGATCACGCGGGGGATCTTCACGATCACCTGGCCGGCCCTTACGCTGTCTCCTTCTTCAATTACGATGTGAGAGCCAACGGGCAGGTTGTATGACTTGGCTTCCTTGTTACCATCTACGATAACAGAAGGGATCTTGTTCTTGTCTTTGGTCTCGATCACCACTTTCTCGCGGTGGCCGGTCTGTTCGTCCGCTTCTTCGCGGTAGGTAATGCCTTCCACAATGCTGTCAAAGCGGGTAGTACCGGAAATTTCGGACACGATAACGGCGTTGAAGGGGTCCCATGTGCAGATCACGTCGCCTTTGGTCACTTTCTGGCCGTCTTTTACGCTCAGGGTAGAACCGTAAGGCACGTTGTTGGTGATCAGCAGGCGGTCGTTCTTCACGTCCATGATCCTCAGCTCGCCGGTACGGCCAATTACCACCTGTACTTTCTCGCCTTCGGCGTTTTCGAAGGTGGTGGTACGCAGGCCGTCAAACTGTACGGTACCGTCAAACTTGGCGGTGAGGGTAGATTCTACTGAAGCGGAACCGGCCACACCACCTACGTGGAAGGTACGCAGTGTAAGCTGGGTACCCGGCTCACCAATAGACTGTGCGGCAATAATGCCCACGGCATCCCCACGCTGTGCGGTATAACCGGTTGCCAGGTTTTTACCGTAGCACCTTACACACACGCCTCTGCGGCTTTCGCAGGTCAGTACGGAACGGATCTCAACGGTTTCTATGGTGCTGTCTTCAATACGTTTGGCAATTTCTTCCGTGATCTGCTCTCCCGCGGCCACCAGCATTTCTTCAGAAACGGGGTCGAACACATCGTGCAGGGAAGTACGTCCGAGGATACGGTCGTACAGCGGTTCTACCACCTCCTCATTGTCTTTCAGCGCTGAGGTAGCAATGCCGCGGAGGGTACCGCAATCTTCTTCGGTGATCACCACGTCCTGGGCCACGTCTACCAGACGGCGGGTCAGGTAACCGGCATCGGCCGTTTTCAGGGCCGTATCCGCCAGACCTTTACGGGCACCGTGCGTGGAGATGAAGTATTCCAGTACGTTCAGGCCGTCTTTGAAGTTGGAAAGGATCGGGTTCTCAATGATCTCGGAGCCGGTGGAACCGCTCTTACGCGGTTTGGCCATCAGGCCTCTCAGCCCTGCCAGCTGCTTGATCTGCTGTTTGGAACCACGGGCGCCGGAATCCAGCATCATGTACACGGAGTTGAAACCTTGCTTGTCTGTTGCCAGCTCGCGGATCAGGGTTTCGGTCACTTTCGTGTCCACACGGCTCCAGATGTCGATGATCTGGTTGTACCGCTCGTTGTTGGTGATCAGACCCATGTTGTAGTTATCCCACACTTCATCCACCTCGCCGGAAGCTCCGTCAATCATGAGCTGCTTGGCGTCAGGGATGATCAGGTCATTGATATTGAAAGACAGACCGCCGCGGAAGGCCGTACGGAAACCAAGTTGCTTGATATCGTCCAGGAACTTCGCAGTTTTCGGAATGTCTGTTGCTTTAATGATGTCTCCAATGATCTCACGCAGTGATTTCTTGGTGAGCAGGGCATTTACGAAGCCTGCTTCACGCGGTACGAACTGGTTGAAGATCACGCGGCCTACCGTGGTTTCGATCAGTTTGCGCTCCAGGGTACCGTTAGCCAGGCGTACATCAGCTTTAACACGGATGTTGGCATGCAGGTCTACACGGCCTTCGTTATGCGCAATGATCACCTCTTCCGCGGAGTAGAAGGCTTTGCCCTCTCCTTTTACGATTTCGGTATCGGTAGATTTTTTACCCTTGGAAATGTAGTACAGGCCGAGTACCATGTCTTGTGAAGGCAGGGTGATGGGCGTACCGTTCTGCGGGTTGAGGATGTTGTGTGAAGACAGCATCAGCAGCTGTGCTTCCAGTATGGCCGCGTTGCTCAGCGGTACGTGTACCGCCATCTGGTCACCGTCAAAGTCGGCGTTGAACGCGGAGCACACCAGCGGGTGCAGCTGGATGGCCTTACCTTCCACCAGTTTGGGCTGGAACGCCTGGATGGAGAGACGGTGCAGCGTAGGAGCACGGTTGAGCATCACGGGGTGCCCTTTCAGTACGTTTTCCAGGATGTCCCATACCACGGCTTCTTTCCGGTCTACCAGCTTTTTGGCTGATTTCACCGTCTTAACGATGCCTCTTTCTATGAGTTTACGGATAATGAACGGTTTGAACAGCTCCGCCGCCATGTCTTTCGGCAGACCGCATTCGTGCAGTTTCAGCTCGGGGCCTACCACAATTACGGAACGGCCGGAATAGTCCACACGTTTACCGAGCAGGTTCTGACGGAAACGGCCTTGTTTACCTTTCAGCACGTCGGAGAGCGATTTCAGCGCACGGCCGCCTTCCGCTTTCACGGCATTGGATTTCCTGGAGTTGTCGAACAGGGAATCCACCGCTTCCTGCAGCATACGTTTTTCGTTACGCAAGATCACTTCGGGCGCCTTGATCTCTATCAGGCGTTTCAGACGGTTGTTACGGATAATTACCCGGCGGTACAGGTCGTTCAGGTCGGAAGACGCAAAACGGCCGCCGTCCAGGGGCACCAGCGGGCGCAGTTCCGGCGGAACAACGGGGATGTATTGCATCACCATCCATTCCGGGCGGTTGTCTACACGGCCATTGGCGTCACGGAACGCTTCCACCACGCTCAAACGCTTCAACGCTTCCGCCTTACGTTGCTGGGAAGTTTCAGTGGCCGCCTGGTTGCGGAGCTGGTAAGAGAGGCCGTCCAGGTCTATGCGGGCCAGCATCATCTCTACCGCTTCAGCGCCCATTTTGGCAATGAACTTGTTCGGGTCTTCGTCAGGCAGCAGCTGGTTGTCTTTCGGAAGCGTGTCAAGGATGTCCAGGTACTCTTCTTCCGTCAGCAGATCGCCGTAGTTCAGTCCCTTTTCCTGTTTGATGCCGCTCTGGATCACCACATACCTTTCGTAGTATACGATGGTTTCCAGTTTTTTGGACGACATGCCCAGGAGGTAACCGATTTTATTGGGTAATGATTTGAAATACCAAATATGTACAACGGGCACAACCAGGCGGATGTGGCCCATTCTTTCACGACGCACCTTCTTCTCTGTAACCTCTACCCCACAGCGGTCGCACACAATGCCTTTATAACGGATACGTTTGTATTTTCCGCAATAGCATTCGTAATCCTTTACAGGACCGAATATCCTTTCGCAGAACAAACCATCACGTTCCGGTTTGTAAGTACGGTAGTTGATGGTTTCGGGTTTCAGCACTTCGCCATAAGAACGCTCCAGGATGGTGTCCGGTGAAGCAAGACTGATGGTAATGCTGCTAAAATTTGATTTAGGACGATTTTCTTTTTTGATGGCCATTGTATGTTATTTAAAGAAAATTCATTGGAAATGATGCATGGTCTTGCCATGGCCTGTGTCTTCACATGATATTATACGGCATCCCGGCAGAGCTGCCGGGAGCCGTTATAAATTATCTTAATCGAACTTCAGGTCCAGACCCAGACCGCGCAGCTCATGGATCAATACGTTGAAGGATTCCGGCACACCGGCTTTCGGTATGTTGTCTCCCTTCACGATGGATTCATATGCTTTGGCACGGCCCACAATGTCATCAGACTTGATGGTGAGCAGCTCCTGCAGGATGTTGGCGGCGCCATACGCTTCCAGTGCCCATACCTCCATCTCACCAAAACGCTGGCCACCGAACTGGGCTTTACCACCCAACGGCTGTTGCGTAATGAGAGAGTACGGTCCAATGGAACGGGCGTGCATCTTGTCGTCTACCATGTGGCTCAGTTTGAGCATGTAGATGATCCCCACGGTTGCTTTCTGGTGGAAGCGCTCGCCTGTTTCGCCATCGTGCAGGTAAGTGTGCCCGAAGCTCGGCAGGTTGGCGTCTGTGATGTATTGAGCGATCTCTTCGGTGCTGGCACCGTCAAAGATCGGCGTAGCAAACCTTACACCCAGTTTCTGCCCGGCCCAGCCCAGTACGGTTTCGTAGATCTGGCCGAGGTTCATACGGGAAGGTACGCCCAGCGGGTTCAGCACAATGTCTACCGGAGTGCCGTCTGCCAGGAAAGGCATGTCTTCGTCACGTACTATCTTGGCCACAATACCCTTGTTACCGTGGCGGCCCGCCATCTTATCACCCACTTTCAGCTTGCGTTTGCTGGCCAGGTATACTTTGGCCAGTTTCAGCACGCCCGCGGGCAGCTCGTCCCCAATGGAGATGTTGAACTTCTCGCGTTTGTAGCGGCCCAGCTCCTCATTGTACTTGATGTTGTAGTTGTGGAGCAGGGTATTGATCTGGTCGTTGGTATCCTGGTCTGTGGTCCAGCCGAGCGGGTTCACGTTCTGGAAATCAACGTTGGCCAGGTTCTTATTGGAGAACTTGGAACCTTTGGAGATCAGTACTTCACCGTAGGTGTTGGTGATGCCGGCAGACGTTTTGTCTTTCAGCAGCGTCAACAGCTTGCTCATCAGCACTTCCATCAGGTCTTCCTCGTTCTTCTGGTGTATTTTCTCCAGTTTCTCCAGCGCTGTTTTTTCGCGGGTCTTGGAGTTTTTATCTTTCTTGGCGCGGGAGAACAGCTTCTTGTCTATCACCACCCCTTCTGTAGACGGGGGTGCTTTCAGGGAAGCGTCTTTCGCGTCTGAAGCCTTGTCTCCGAAGATGGCTCTCAGCAGTTTTTCTTCAGGAGAAGGATCAGATTCACCACGGGGCGTGATCTTGCCGATCAGGATATCGCCTTCCTTGATGTGGGCGCCCACACGGATGATACCGTTCTGGTCGAGGTCTTTAGTAGCCTCTTCGCTCACGTTGGGGATATCCGGGGTCAACTCTTCTTCACCCAGCTTGGTGTCACGTACTTCCAGCTCGTATTCGTCAATGTGAATGGAGGTGAACCAGTCTTCTTTGGCTACACGCTCGGAAATCACGATGGCATCCTCGAAGTTGTACCCTTTCCACGGCATGAACGCCACTTTCAGGTTACGGCCGAGGGCCAGCTCACCGGCGCGGGTAGCGTAGCCTTCCGTGAGGAAGTCTCCCTCCACCACACGCTGCCCTTTCTTCACCGCGGGGCGAAGGTTGATGCAGGTGCTCTGGTTGGTCTTAACGAATTTGGTCAGCTGATAGATGATCAGGTCATCTTCAAAGCTCACCAGCTTCTGCATTTCATCGCGCTCGTAACGTACGTGGATCTCGTTTGCATCTACAAACTCCACCACGCCTTTGCCGTTAGCGGTGATCTGCAGGCGGGAGTCACGTGCGGCCTTACCTTCCAGCCCGGTACCTACAATAGGTACCTGCGGGTTGATCAGGGGCACTGCCTGGCGTTGCATGTTTGATCCCATCAGCGCACGGTTGGCGTCATCGTGCTCCAGGAAGGGGATCAGGGAAGCGCTCAAACCAACGATCTGGTTCGGGGCCACGTCCATGTATTCCACTTCTGCCGGTTCCAGGATCGGGAAATCGCCGGTTTCGCGGGATTTCACCTTATCGTTCACAAACTGCCCCTTGTCATCCAGCGGAGCGTTTGCCTGTGCAATTTTTACAGAATCTTCTTCTTCGGCGCTCAGGTATTCCACCTTGTTCATATCCACTTTACCGTCTTTTACTTTGCGGTAAGGCGTTTCAATGAAGCCCATTTCGTTCACCATGGCGTGTACGCACAGGGTGGAGATCAGACCGATGTTCGGCCCTTCAGGCGTTTCGATGGTGCAGAGGCGGCCGTAGTGGGAATAGTGTACGTCACGTACCTCAAAGCCTGCGCGCTCGCGGCTCAGACCACCGGGACCGAGTGCGGAGATACGGCGTTTGTGCGTGATCTCGGACAGCGGGTTGGTCTGGTCCAGGAACTGGGAAAGCTGGGAGGTGCCGAAGAAGGAGTTGATCACGGAAGACAGCGTTCTTGCGTTGATCAGGTCTACCGGCGTAAACACCTCGTTATCCCTTACGTTCATACGCTCGCGGATGGTACGGGCCATACGGGCCAGGCCCACGCCGAACTGGGCGTACAGTTGTTCTCCCACGGTACGTACACGGCGGTTGCTGAGGTGGTCAATATCATCTATCTCCGCTTTACCGTTGGTGAGCTGCACCAGGTATTTGATGATGGAGATGATGTCTGCCTTGGTCAGCACCTTCATATCCAGCGGGGTGGAGAGGCCCAGCTTACGGTTGATCTTGTAGCGGCCTACGTCCCCGAGGTCATACCGTTTGTCGGAGAAGAATAATTTATCAATGATGCCCCTTGCTGTTTCATCATCCGGCGCATCGGCACCGCGCAACTGGCGGTAGATGTGCTGAACGGCTTCCAGCTCGGAGTTGGAAGTATCTTTGTTGAGGGTGTTATAGATGATGGCAAAGTCGCCGCTCACCTCTTCCTTCTGCACAAATACGGATTTCACGCCCATATCGGTGATCATTTCGATGTTGGCCTCGTCCAGGATACTGTCGCGCTCCAGCACGATCTCGTTCCTTTCGATGCTCACCACCTCACCGGTATCTTCGTCTACGAAATCTTCTACCCAGCTGCGCAAAACGCGGGCAGCCAGCTTTTTGCCGGCGTATTTTTCCAGGTTCTTGCGGTCTGCTTTTACTTCGTCAGCCATGCCAAACAGCTCCAGGATGTCCTTGTCTGTTTCGTAGCCGATGGCACGTAACAGGGTGGTAACCGGGAACTTCTTCTTACGGTCGATGTAGGCGTACATCACGTTGTTGATGTCCGTCGCAAACTCCATCCAGGCTCCTTTGAAGGGGATCACCCTTGCGGAGTAGATCTTGGTGCCGTTAGGATGCACGGATTGACCAAAGAAAACACCCGGGGACCGGTGCAGTTGGGAAACAACTACACGCTCAGCGCCGTTGATCACGAAAGTGCCTCTGGGGGTCATATAGGGAATATTGCCCAGGAACACGTCCTGCACAATAGTCTGGAAATCTACGTGTTCCTCGTCGTTACAGCTCAACCGGAGTTTTGCCTTGAGCGGCACGGAGTACGTCAGCCCACGCTCAATACATTCTTCGATGGTATAACGCGGAGGGTCTACGAAGTAGTCCAGGAACTCCAAGTTGAAGATATTACGGGTGTCCGTAATAGGGAAGTTCTCCTTGAATACTTTAAAAAGGCCTTCGTTGTTTCGCTTGTCTGGTGTGGTTTCTAATTGGAAGAAATCCTTGAAAGATTGGATTTGGATAGCCAACAGATCCGGTGTCTCAGCAACTTGTTTGATCTTTCCAAAATTTACTCTTTCGTTAGTTTGGGCTTTTTTTAGAGACATATTCGAAGTTAGCAGTTAATATGACTTGTACTAAATAAGGGAAATTAATGATTCTTTGGCAAATACACCCAAATAATTGTGTTTCAACCCCGATGACCTGCACACCTTGCAGTGATTTCCCCAATTGCAGCCCATCCCGAAACACACGTTCCCAAAGGGAATAAGGCCAAAAAGTGCCGGAGCACTTTTTGACCTCAAAAAGATGTATAATTATGCAAAGAATTACTGAATCTCAACGTCAGCGCCTGCTTCAGTCAGCTTCGCCTTCAGGTCTTCTGCTTCAGCCTTGCTTACGTTTTCTTTCACTGCTTTAGGAGCACCGTCAACCAGTTCTTTGGCTTCTTTCAGGCCCAGACCGGTCAGGTCTTTTACCACTTTCACCACGTTCAGTTTGCTGGCGCCAGCAGATTTCAGGATTACGTTAAATGCAGTTTTCTCTTCAGCAGCAGCGGCTCCGCCACCACCGTCAGCAGCTACAACAACTGCAGCAGCAGCAGGTTCGATACCGTATTCGTTCTTCAGAACGTCTGCCAGTTCTTGTACTTCCTTAACAGTAAGACCTACTAATTGTTCAGCTAATGCTTTTACGTCTGCCATTGTATAATGTTTTGTAATGTTTTTTAAAATGTTGTTAAACAGATGTTTGTTTATATTTTGACTTGGAAGCCATGATGGTTGCCGGGCCAGGCCCGGTGGTAAAGGTTACTCGGCCGCAGGAGCTTCTGCCACTTCGCCACCTTCTTTGTTTGCTTTTTCCAGCAGGGCAGCGATAACGCGTTTTGCAGGAGATTGCAGCAGACCGATAACTTCGCCGATAAGCTCGTTTTTGGTCTTGATCTTCACCAGGGTAGCCAGCTGGTTATCGCCCAGGTATACTTCCTCGCCTACAAAAGCGGCTTTCAGTACGGGCTTTTCCAGTTTGGCGTTTTCCTTGCGGAAATCGGAGATGATCAGCGCCGGTTCTTTCGGGCTGTCAGAGAACAGCAGGGCGGTTACGCCGTGCAGCGCCTCGTAAACAGCGGAGTACTTCTCGCTGTTCAGGCTTTCGAGGGCCTTTTTGATCAGGGTGTTCTTGGCCACCTTCATTTCCACGTTCTTGTCGAAACAAACCTTTCTCAGGTGGTTCACCTGCGCTACCGTCAGAGACTCCGTATTGGTGATATAAAAATTGCTGTATTGAGAGAACTTACCTTTCAGCAGCTCAATAACCTCGTTTTTTTGATCTTTGTTCATTGCTTTGTGTTTGGCATTGACAACAGGTACTTTTTACCTGGTTATCAATTAGTTTTGAACAGATTTAGTGTCAATTACAATACCCGGGCTCATAGTGCTGGCCATAGACAAACCTTTCAGGTAAGTACCTTTTGCAGTAACCGGTTTCAGCTTGATGATCGCGTTGATCAGCTCCTGTGAGTTCTGCTCGATCTTCTCGGATGCGAAAGACACACGGCCGATAGAAGCGTGTATGATACCCGCTTTATCTACTTTAAAGGTAATTTTACCGCCTTTCACCTCGTTCACCGCGGCTGCTACATCGTTGGTAACAGTACCGGTTTTCGGGTTGGGCATCAGGTTACGGGGACCCAGGATCTTACCGAGCTTACCGATCTTAGGCATTACAGCAGGAGTAGCGATGATCACGTCGATCTCGGTCCAGCCGCCTTCAATTTTGGTAATGAACTCGTCCAGGCCCACAAAATCAGCCCCGGCTTCTTTGGCAGCAGCCTCTTTGTCCGGAGTGCACAGTACAAGAACTTTCTTGGTCTTACCAGTACCGTGGGGAAGCGTTACGGAACCACGGATAGCCTGGTCGGCCTTCTTAGGATCAACGCCTAAGCGGATATGTAAATCGACAGAAGAGTCGAATTTAGTACAGTTAATGTCTTTAACAAGGGTGGAGGCCTCTTTCAGGCTGTATATCTTGTTTTTGTCCACCTTAGTGTCAGCCACTTTTCTTTTCTTGGTTGCCATTTCTTAAAATGATTTAAATTAACCTGCTTGCACAGGGTGAACAATTTAGTTTTCCCAGGGAGCTTTACCATCAACGGTAATACCCATGCTGCGCGCTGTACCGGCTACCATTTTCATGGCGCTTTCCAGGGTGAAGCAGTTCAGGTCAGGCATTTTGTCTTTTGCAATAGCCTCAACCTGCGTCCAGGATACTTTACCCACCTTGTTACGGTTAGGTTCTTTAGAACCACCTTGTATTTTGGCAGCCTCCATCAGTTGCACGGGGGCCGGAGGTGTCTTGATTACAAAGTCGAATGATTTGTCTGTGTACACCGTCAGCAGAACCGGCAATACCTTACCCATTTTATCCTGGGTACGGGCATTGAACTGTTTGCAGAACTCCATGATGTTCACACCCTTGGAACCCAAAGCGGGACCAATCGGAGGCGCAGGGTTGGCTTGGCCGCCCTTCACCTGCAATTTCACGTACGTTGCGATTTCTTTTGCCATTATGTTGTTTTTAATTTGGTTAAACGTCCCCCACGGTAAACCGCAGAAAACTCCCAAAACTCAAAAGTCCCGAAAAAGACATTTTAAGGGGGATGCAAAGGTAGGTATTAATTAAATTATTAGCAAAAATTGTTTGGAGTTCGGCATTTTTTTTGCTATTATCCGGGAATTGGGATTAGCTTTAATAGCTAAAGAGCTATAAATCAATAAAATAGTAGCCCTGATCAATAGTCAAAGATACGTCATCTTCTGCACTTTTCCCGCAATTTTACACCCCCGGACAAGTTACTTATCCACTGTGCGTAGTTCGCTGGCTGCTGCCGGTTTCTTTCCCCCAAGCCTCTACCTTCTCCTCCCCCTTCCGGTCATTTTATTCATTCACAGGGGGGGAACACCCGGAATTTTTTGTATTATTATTCTCCAAACCTCGTTTCCACTGTATGAAATTCCTCCTTTTTCTGATACCTCTTTTTGCAAACATTCATCCACCCATGCAAAAAACACAGTTTCTATTCGTAGGCACCTACACGGCTGGCGAAAGCAAGGGCATTTATGTGTATAAAAAAGACCCTGCCACCGGCCAGTTCCTCCACGTTAGCACGGCAGAAGGCCTTAGCAACCCCTCCTTCCTGGTAATTGCGCCTGATCAGCGGCACGTATACGCTGTCAGCGAATCCGGTAAAAACCGCACCGGCAGCGTATACGCCTTTTCATTTAACACCGCCTCCGGCCGCCTTACCCTCCTTAACCAGCAGGATGGCGTGGGCAACGGCCCATGCCATATCAATATGGACAAGGCCGGCAAATTCGCCATTACCGGTAATTACGCCGGGGGCAGCATTTCCGTAATGCCCATACAGCCAGACGGTACAGTGGGAACGGCTGCCCAAACCCTTATCCATAACGGTTCCAGCATTGTAGCCTCCCGCCAGAAGGCACCCCATGTGCATTCCATTAACTTCTCCCCTGATGGCAAACAGGTGTTTGTGCCGGACCTGGGCATTGACAAGATCATGGTGTACGACTTCAATGCCGCCCACGCCATAGCGCCCCTCCGCGCAGCGGCCACCCCGTTTGTCAGCGTTGAGCCCGGCGGCGGGCCCAGGCATTTCACCTTCAGCCCCAACGGCCGGTTCGCCTACGTGGTGCATGAGATCTCGGGCAAGGTAACGGCCTTCCGCTATGAAAACGGCGCCCTCCGCCCCCTGCAGACCATTTCAGGCGCGCCGGCGGAGTATACCGGCAGCAACTTTAGCAGCGCGGACATCCACGTTTCGCCAGACGGGAAACACCTGTACATGTCCAACCGGGGAGACCTGAACAATATTTCCATTTTTTCCATTCACCCTGAAACGGGTATGCTGCAGCTCCTGGGCCACCAGGCCTCCGGCGGCAAACACCCGCGCAATTTTATGATAGACCCTTCCGGCAACTACCTGCTGGCGGCCAACCAGAACGGCAATAACATTGTGATATTCAAGCGGGATGCGGCTACCGGCCTGCTCAGCCCCACCGGCCAGGAAATACAGGTGCCCAACCCCGTTTGCCTGAAAATGCTCACGCTCGAGTAAGGGGCCGGAGAGCGGCCGCAGCGCCGCCCCCAATTGCATGTGGCACCGCATAAAACGTTGCTAATGCAAGTATTATGTACCTTCACAGGCACAAAATACCCCGAATATGAAACGCATTTGTTTAACGCTCGCACTCGTCTGCGCAACGCAGCTCCTCACACACGCACAAGATGCCGCTATGGAAAAAGCCTGGATGGAATATGCCACTCCCGGCCCCATGCACAAAATGATGGCCATGGCAGACGGCAACTGGAAAACGGACATTACCTTCTGGATGGCTCCCGGCGCCCCGCCGTCAAAGCAGGCAGGCGCCTGTACCAACAAGATGATCCTGGGCGGCCGCTACCAGGAAAGCCGCCACACCGGAGACATGGGCGGCCAGCCCTTTGAAGGCATCGGTGTAATGGGTTATGACAACGCCAAAAAGATGTTCTTTTCTACCTGGGTAGACAACATGGGCACCGGCGTCATGTACCTGGAAGGCAAGTGGGACGATGCCACGCGCAGCATCACCTTCACCGGCAAGTCTACGGACCCCGTTACCGGAAAAGACCTCAATATCCGGGAGGTAGTGAAATGGGTAGATGACAATACGCAGACCATGGAAATGTACATGATGCAGAACGGCACCGAATTTAAGAATATGGAGATCACACTGACCCGCCAGTAAGGACATAAAAAAAGGTTGCCGTCTGCAACGGCAACCTTTTTTGAATATCTGCGCAGATCGGCCTTAGCTGATCTTTTCTACCTGCATAAAGTTCAGCTCCACGGGTGTAGCGCGGCCAAAGATCTTTACGGTCACTTTCAGCTTCTTTTTGTCTTCCAGCACTTCTTCTATCACACCGTTAAAGTCGTTGAACGGCCCGTCAATGATCTTGATGGTTTCTCCAACAATGTAAGGCTCGCTCATGGTGAGGCCCTGGTCGGAGATCTCGTCTACTTTACCGAGCATTTTGTTTACTTCGGATTTGCGGAGCGCAATGGGTTTTTCTTTACCGAGGAAGTGGATCACGCCGGAAACGTTGCGGATGGCCTGGATCACTTCGTCGTTCATTTTACCGTCGATGGCTTCGATCATCACATAACCGGGGTAGAAGTTCTTTTCGCGCATCACTTTCTTACCAGCCTGCACTTTATAAACTTTTTCCACAGGCAGGAACACCTGGGTGATCACGTTGCCCCAGTCACTGCGGCGAACTTCAATGTCCAGGTATTCTTTTACTTTCTTCTCTTTGCCACTCACCACGCGCAGCACGTACCATTTGGTTTCCTGAGTGGGGATTTGGGCTTCGTCCATTATTGAAACAGTTTATAGTATTGCGATAAAACCAGGTGAGAGGCAGAGTCCATACCCCACACCAGCAGCGTGATGATGATGGTGGCGATCAGAACGATCATGGTAGAGGACTGCAGTTCCCGCCAGGTGGGCCAGGATACTTTATGAACCAGTTCGTGATATGATTCTCTGAAGTAATTGGTGATTTTGTTCATGGTAATAAGTTATCCTGATATGAACGATAAAAATTGCCGTGGAGTAAAATCTTTGAATTTTACTGTCCGGCAATTTAATTCTTGGCACGGGTACTAGGATTCGAACCCAGATCAAAGGTTTTGGAGACCCGTATGCTACCGTTGCACCATACCCGTGTGTGTAAAAGCCATTAGCTGTTGCGTTTTGACCTATAGCAAATATAATCCCTATTGATTAAACCGCTAAGGCTAATGGCTTTTTATTTACAGTATTGCTACTGATTATTTCAGGATCTCAGTTACCTGACCAGCACCTACGGTACGGCCACCTTCGCGGATAGCGAATTTCAGACCTTTTTCCATAGCGATGGGCTGGATCAGTTTAACGGTCAGGCCGATGTTATCACCAGGCATTACCATTTCCACACCTGCAGGCAGTTCAACTTCACCGGTAACGTCAGTAGTACGGAAGTAGAACTGGGGACGGTATTTCTGGAAGAACGGCGTGTGACGGCCACCTTCTTCTTTGCTCAGTACGTATACTTCGCATTTGAAGTCAGTGTGCGGAGTGATAGAACCGGGAGCGCAGATAACCATACCGCGGCGGATCTGGGTTTTCTCAATACCGCGCAGCAGCAGACCGGCGTTGTCACCAGCTTCACCTTCGTCCAGCAGTTTTTTGAACATTTCCACGCCAGTGCAGGTGGATTTCAGTGATTCCGTTTGCAGACCTACGATCTCAACGTTCTCACCAACTTTGATGCGACCGCGCTCGATACGACCGGTAGCAACAGTACCACGACCGGTGATAGAGAATACGTCTTCCACAGACATCAGGAACGGTTGGTCAACCGGACGGGGAGGCAGCGGGATGTAAGTATCCACAGCTTCCATCAGCTCGTCGATTTTAGCCACCCATTTTTCGTCGCCAGCGAGAGCGCCGGTAGCAGAACCCTGGATGATGGGCACATTGTCGCCATCAAAGCCATAAGAAGACAGCAGATCGCGGATCTCGATCTCTACCAGTTCCAGCAGTTCCGGATCGTCTACCAGGTCAACTTTGTTCATGAATACAACAATACGGGGTACACCTACCTGGCGGGCCAGGAGGATGTGCTCCTTCGTTTGCGGCATCGGACCATCTGTAGCGGCAACCACCAGGATAGCACCGTCCATCTGAGCTGCACCAGTGATCATGTTCTTCACATAGTCGGCGTGGCCCGGACAGTCTACGTGAGCATAGTGACGGTTGGCTGTCTGATACTCAACGTGTGCTGTATTGATGGTAATACCTCTTTCTTTTTCTTCAGGAGCCGCATCGATCTCGTCATATCCTCTTTTCTCAGCCAAGCCCTTGTTTGCCAGAATTGTAGTAATGGCAGCAGTCAAGGTAGTTTTACCGTGGTCCACGTGACCGATGGTACCAATGTTAACGTGGGGTTTATCCCGCTTAAAGGTTTCTTTTGCCATTGTATTTTTTTTTAAGATGGTTTGTAAAGATTGTATTATAGTTGTTTAAAAACGTTTTACAAACTGGAGCCAATCGCAGGAATTGAACCTGCACCTCCCCCGATTACGGTCAGGGCCGCTCATCCATTGAGCTTACCGGCTTAGTTAAACTTCAAATTTCGGACACCGTCAACCGTTCTCCAGTTTCCTGTATCCGAAACGTTTTGAGCTGTTGATGAGAATTGAACTCACGACCTCTTCCTTACCAAGGAAGTGCTCTACCCCTGAGCTACAACAGCAGTTGTGACAAAGAGCGGGAGACGAGGTTCGAACCCGCGACCTACAGCTTGGAAGGCTGTCGCTCTACCAACTGAGCTACTCCCGCAATTATGAATTGCGCATCACGAACTACCTCTCCCCTATCTGCACAATTACGAATTACGACACTTTTTCCTTCGTAATCCGTAACGCCAATTCGTAACTGATTTCGTGGGCAGGACAGGATTCGAACCTGTGAAGTCGAAAGACAGCGGATTTACAGTCCGCCCCATTTGGCCGCTCTGGAACCTGCCCAACTTATTTTTTTTTGCCCGGAACTTTACAGCCCCGTAACTCTTCCGAGCCAGCAGAGGGATTCGAACCCCCGACCCACTGATTACAAATCAGTAGCTCTGGCCAACTGAGCTATGCTGGCAAATTTTTTGTCAAGAAAAAACTTAACACCCTGTTTAAAGGAAGCGCAAAATAAATGTGAATCTTATTAAGAACCAAATCTTTTTTTTCACCTCCGCAAGGCACATTTTTCTGTACAAAACTTTCCCCGCCGCTGTAAAAAACCATCCGTTTAAAGGAGCTTACAACACCGGTTTAAGTTGGCTTAAACGCCCTACAGTAAAGAACTTTACTACCTTCGCCGACCCCTTTTTGAATCGGGATGGCAAAGGTAGTAAAGAGATATTTAATTCCAAAATATTTTTAGAAAATTAATGTAAATTCTTCTCCTTCTGGCGCTTGATCTGGGTTACAAGCGAATCAAAGGCAAGGTCGAAGGATTCCTCGAAAGATTTGGACTCATGTTTTACAAAAAAATCGTGTCGGGGTATGTGCACTTTTATTTCAGCTATCTTATCCTTGATCTGATGGGCTAACTGGTCTAACTTCAAAAAAACTTCCACTGATACAATCCGGTCATAAAAGGTGGAGAGTTTCTGGACCCGTTTGTTCACATGATCAATTAATTTGGCGTCCGCATCAAAACGCACCGTCTGAATTTGAACATTCATAACACTAAAATTTTACATTTAACAATCTGATTTTAAGCACGTAAATCATCTTTTCATAGGCGCTTTTGTTTATGGTAAAGAACTTGTTACTAATTTACTGAACTTTCCATCTTATTCCATTTTCTTCGTGAAAAATTTTGTTAAAATGGCTTTTATGCAATGTTAAGACGGGTCAGCTATATAACAACTGACAGCCGTCAATCGTTGCACTGTTTTGCATGCGTAAAGTATTTTGTTAATTTTTTTGTTGACATACCCTGCTCAGGCCTTGGGGTGGGCCTGCTTGTATACGTTCTTCAGCTTCTCTATGGTATTGTGGGTATACACCTGCGTGCTGGCCAGTGAGGCATGGCCCAGCAGCTCTTTTACGGCATTGATGTCTGCCCCGTTGTTGACCAGGTGCGTGGCAAAGGTATGGCGGAGTACGTGGGGGCTTTTCTTGGAAAGGGTGGTCACCTGGCCCAGAGCGGCTTTTACGGTGCGGTACACATACCCCTCATTTACCCGCCGGCCGTCCTTTTTTACCAGCAGGTACTCCTGGTCGGGGTTTTCCAGCTCTTTCCCCTTGCGCTCCGTATACGCCCTGATGCTGGCCACCAGATGGTTGCTGATGGGGATGATGCGCTCTTTGCCGCCCTTGCCCAATACCTTGATGTGGCTGTTGGGAAGGCTGATACCGCTGTGCCGCAGGCCTATCAGCTCCGCGCGGCGGATGCCGGTCTGGTACAATATATCGAGCACCAGCTGCCGGGTGGCGCCGTCAAAATCGTCCGCAAACAGGGGCTGCCCGCCGGCCTCGTTCCGTTCCATCTGCTGCATGCCCTTTTCTTCCACGAACAAGGGCAGGCGTTTGCGCATTTTGGGGCTTACTACCTTGAACATGGGGCTTTGGGCAATAGCGCCCTCGCGCACTGCGAATTTGAAAAATGACTTCAAAGTGGATATTTTCCGGCGGATGGTGACGGCGGAAACGTCTTCCTTCTCACCCCTGCCCCGCAGCCCGGTGGCCAGCCATGACTGTACCTGGAAAGCGTCTATCTCTCCCAGCGGGGTGGGGCCGTATACGGCCTGCATGTACTCGAAAAACTGCTGAAGGTCAAGCCGGTAGCTGGCCGTAGTATGCTGCGAATAGCGTTTCTGCAGCGCAAGATAAGAGAGGAACTGTTCGGCCAGTGTGGGTAATCCGGTCATAACCAATACAAAAAAATTAATGACTGTAAAGTTATAGAAAACCTTACAATCATCAATCTATGTATTACTAATAAGTTGGATCGTTCTTATGCGTCAAACTTTCCGGTAGAGAGCTGTTGTTTGTAAACAGCTTTCAGCACCTGCGTACGGCGGCGGATGGAAGGTTTTGTAAATGACTGGCGCTCTCTGAGTTGCAGCAGTATTTTTGCCTTCTCAAATTTCTTTTTATACTTTTTAAGCGCTTTGTCTATGTTTTCGCAATCTTTGGAATCGATAATTAACATAAATCTCCTTTATAATTTTTACGGACGGCAAAGATACGGAGTATTTTTCAACTTTCAAAGTTATTCACACGCAATTTTAATTGCCTAATTTCGGGGTCCAATATTACGATTTTTATGTTCACTGGCATTATTGAAACAATGGGTACTGTGGCCTCCGCAGTGCAGGAAGGCGGAAATCTCGAGATCACCATACAATCATCCATAGCGCCGGAGCTGAAGGTAGACCAGAGCGTGTCTCACAATGGCGTTTGCCTCACAGTTACCGCGGTGGAGGCAGACCGGTACAAAACCGTGGCAGTGGCGGAAACACTGCAAAAAAGCAACCTTGGCGGCATACGGCCGGGCCAGGCCGTTAACCTGGAGCGGGCCATGATCTTCAACAGCCGTATAGACGGGCATATTGTGCAGGGGCATGTAGACGGCACCGGTACCTGCGAGTCTGTACAGGAAGCGGAAGGCAGCTGGCTGTACCGTATCGGTTTTGATGAGGGTTTTGCCCCTCTTATTGTGGAAAAAGGGTCTATCTGCCTCAACGGCATCAGCCTGACGGTATTTGATATTACTGACACCGCCTTTACAGTGGCCATTATTCCCTATACCCACCAGCACACCAATATCCAATACCTGCGGCCGGGAGACGTTGTTAACCTGGAGTTTGACATCCTGGGCAAATATGTGGCCCGTCAACTGGACCGCGCTGCTAAAAACGAAAACAATTGAACCATTCATTCTCTCAAACGCTGGGTTTACAATACCCGCTGATTATGGCCCCCATGTTCCTGGTGAGCAATGAGGCCATGGTGAAAGCGGCTATCCGCAGCGGCATTGCGGGCACCTTCCCTTCCCTTAACTACCGGGCCGAAGGAGAGCTGCCGGCCCTCCTGGAAAGGCTGAACGAGACCAAAGCCGGGGCGCAGCAAGGCTCATACGGCGTGAACCTTATTGTTCAGAAAACGAACCCACTCTATAAAAAGCACCTGGACGCCTGCGTGGCGGCCCGCGTGCCCTTCTATATCACGTCCCTGGGCAACCCGCGGGAGGTGATAGACGGCGCTCACAGCTACGGCGCCAAGGTACTGTGCGACATTACCAACCTGGAGCACGCGGCCAAGGCCGTACAGAACGGGGCAGACGGGCTTATTGCCGTTTGTGCGGGCGCGGGCGGCCATGCAGGCCCCTACCCTATGCACGTGCTGGTGCCGGCGCTGAAAAAGGCCTTCCCCAACGTGCCGGTAATAGCCGCGGGCGGCATTGCCACAGGGCAGCAAATGGCCAGCGCCATGGTACTGGGGGCAGATGCCGTATCTATTGGCACCCGTTTCATTGCCAGCACGGAGGCCGGCGTGAGTGACGAGTACAAGCAGGCCATCATCAGCCACGGCATGGAAGATATTGTGCTCACGGAGCGCCTTTCCGGCACCCCTTGCAACATCATCAATACGCCTGCGGCGCAAAAACTGGGGTACAAACAAACATCGTGGGAAAAATGGCTGTCACGCAACCCGCGTACCCGCAAGTATTTCAAAATGATGGTGCAGATGAAAGGCATGAAAAAACTGCAAAGGGCCATCAAACCCAATTATTACAACCAGTTGTGGAGCGCCGGCCAGAGCGTTGAAATGGTGGATGACATAACAGGGGTAGATGAAATTGTACGCCGCCTCATGCAGGAGTACCAGCAGAGCCTGAAAACGTTCGTGTAACGGCGGAACAGGCCATAAATTAAATCTATCTTTGCAAAATGTCTGAATCACCAAACTACCAGGAAGGGACCGTGCTGCTGATCAACAAGCCGTTAACCTGGACCTCTTTTGACGTTGTACGTAAAATCCGCAATACCACCAAGGCCAAAATAGGCCATGCCGGCACGCTTGACCCGCTGGCCACCGGCCTGCTCATTTGCTGCACCGGTAAAATGACGAAGAAGATCAATGAGTACCAGGCGCAGGAAAAGGAATACACCGGCACTTTTACGCTGGGCGCCACCACTCCTACCTTTGACCTGGAATCTGAACCGGAGAACCACCAGCCTGTACCGGCCCTCAGCCAGGAGGAGCTGCAGGCATATGCCAACCGCTTCACCGGCCCGCAGCAGCAATTACCGCCCATTCATTCCGCTATCAAACAGAACGGCAAGCCCATTTACCACCTGGCCCGCAAAGGCGTGGACGTGAAAGTGGAGCCAAGGGCCATTGTGATACATGCTTTTGAAATTACGGCGGTAGACGGGCCGGTAGTGCATTTCAGGGTACAATGCAGCACGGGCACCTACATCCGCTCACTGGCGCAGGATTTTGGCGCGGCCGTTGGCTGCGGCGCGTACCTGAGCAGCTTGTGCCGCACCCGCATAGGAGCGTTCAGGCTGGAAGATGCGGTAGAAGTAACGGATTTTATTGAGCAGTACAAACAGGCGCATCAGAACGGGTAGCCGATGGCAATGTTCCAGATCACATTATCCCGGCGCCAGCGGGCGTCTCCCAGCGCCCATTCCCCAATGTACCACCCGCTGTTGTTCTGGGTGGGATAAGGCTTTTTAAGGGGAATACCCCAGTCGAACCGGATCACGAAATAGCTGAAATCTAGCCTGGCGCCCAAACCGGTGCCAATGGCCAGTTGTTTGTACAGGTTCTTGATCTGGAACTCTCCCCCGGGGCGCAATGTGTCTTTCCGCAGCATCCAGATATTGCCAAAGTCCAGAAAGGTAGCGCCTTTCAGGTTGATGGTGCCGCCAAACAGGCGCAGCATGTCAAAACGGTACTCCACGTTCCCTTCCAGCTTCAGATCGCCCGTCTGGTCAGGGAAAATAGTGGCAATGGACGACGTGTCCGTATAAGACCCCGGGCCCAGCGTACGCAGGCGCCAGGCGCGGATGCTGTTGGGGCCGCCGGCGGTAAACTGGCGGATGTAGGGCAACACATCGCTTTGCCCGTAAGGGATCCCTACGCCGGCATAGGCGCGGGTGGCCACGGCAGATTTATTATAATTCCAGTAATGACGGTAATCTACCTCCCCCCGCACAAACTGCGAGATGTTCACCCGTGCCAGCGTTTCCAGGTTCTCGCTGCGGCTGCTGATCACATGTATCAGCCCGTTCACCCCTTTCAGCCACAGGCCTGATTCTTCAATGGTGGCGCGAAAATAGGAGTTCTGCCTTTTATGGAAAATATCGTTGTTGGCAAACGTGTAGGAAACGGCTTCGCCGCCAATGAACGCAGGCTCAAAGCTGCGCCGCAGGTAGGGATTGGGGTCTACCACCGTATCCTTGAAGCCGGGGGTAAGCACCACGCCCACGTAGTTGAGGGTAATGGGCTTGACCGTCCACCGTTTGTAAATGGACTCGTTCCACTCATAGCCGAAAGCGCCGGTCACATTGCGGATGTTGAACTTGTCTATCCTGCGCAGGTTGTTGAAACCGGCGGAGATCCTCGTTTTGGCGGTGGAACGGTTGCTCTGGCGCACACGGAAGGGGGTGATAAAACGCGGCAGGATGAAGTCTGCATTGATGCCGTATTCCGTGGCCTGCATATCGAACCGGCTGGCGTTGCGCACTACTTCCACCCCGCCCTTCAGCGTAACATGCAGCTCATTGGCGGCGCGGTTCACGTTAAAATGCCGGTACCCCAGTGATACGCCGCTGCCTATAAAATAATCGCTGCTGGTAGTGAGGTCTATGTTGGCGCTCAGCTCCTGCTTTTTGCGTGGGGTGAGCTGAATGAAAGCGTCCAGCTTCTGCGCACTGTCTTTGTTCTCCCGGAACTGCACGGTCACGAACTGCCAGAGGTTCAGATCGTACAGCCGGTTCACCGTATTGTTGTAGTTGGTGGTGGAATACTTCTCGTTGCTCCGCAGCTGCACCGTGCGGGACAGCACCCGCGGGCGGATCAGGTTTTCGTGATACTTTACAATGAGGTGGCGGCTTTCCGTGGTATTGAAAGAAGTGTCGTTCACATTGTCCTGCAGCTTGAAGTCCGGGAAGGCGTAGATCTTGTTCAGGTAAAACACCTTGGTCAGGTCACTGGCGGAATCTTCCGGCTGGCGGATGCTAACCTCTATGTCCATTGTAGGTTTCTGGTCTGCGCTCAGCACGGTGGGCATGCTTTCAAAAGGGTTCAGCGGGTCCAGGAACAGGGATTTGTTGAGCGTATCCACGGTGAAAGACACCAGGTCACGGTTGAACTTGTAATAACCTGCGTCCCTGATCATGCGGGTAAGGCGCTCCCGCTCGTCCCGCAGGTTGCCAGCCTTGTAGGCGTCATTCACTTTTAGCAGGGACAGGTTTTCGCCGTTTTTCACAATGTTGGCGATGGCCGTGTCCGGTATATCGTACAGCACCTTCCTGATCACGAAGTTTTTGCCGGTGTTCACCTGGTAGGTCACCTCTGCTTTCTGCGACTTGACGTCTGCCGTAAATGAGGCCGTGGCGTAGAAATAGCCCTGGTTGTTGAGGTAAGACACCATGCGGGCGGCAGACTCGGCGGTTTTGGAGGAATCCAGTATCACCGGCGCCTGCAGGTTCCTTTCGGCCAGCATAAGGTTCCAGAACCAGTTGCTTTTTTTATCGTACGTTTTTTTATTGTAGAGCCATACCTTGAGCCGGGTACCCAGCACTTTCTGGTTAGGCTTCTGCAGCATGAGGGAAGAAGAGGTAAGGTCGCTCTTCAGGTTCTTTTTTTCAGTGGAAGAGAGCTGGCCTTCAATATTCATGCTGGTGCCGGTCAGCAGGCTCTGGTCCTGCTGCAGGTATTTGGTGTTGGAGCAGGCGTTCAGCAAAAGGCACAGCAACATCAGCAGCGCCGGTACCGGCAGATGGATTGATGGTGCATATGTCTTTTTCTTCACTGGTAGTTTGCATTTGGGTACTTACACATCCCTGTTTGAGAGGGGCTGTTGGCTGAATGCCGGATTTCCTGTAGGTTTGACCCCATGTTATCAAAGGCGCAAATTAAATATATTCAATCATTACAGCACAAAAAAAACAGGCAAAAATCCGGCCAGTTTGTGGCTGAGGGTGACAAGATAGTGCAGGAACTGATCACCGGCAGCGCCGCCGCGGTAAAGTCCGTATATGCTACCGCGCAGTGGCTGGAAGGCCACCCGGTACCGGAGGGCATCACGGCAGAAGCCGTAACACCGGCGGTATTGAAGCTACTCTCTTCGCTTTCCACCCCCAACCAGGCGCTGGCCCTGGCAGACCTGCCCGCCCAGCCGCCGCTGCGGCTGGAGGGCGCGGTATCCATTGCGCTGGATACCCTGCAAGATCCCGGCAACCTGGGCACCATTATTCGTATAGCCGACTGGTTTGGCATCCGCCAGGTGATCTGCTCGCCAGACAGCGCGGACGCTTACAACGCCAAAACCATACAAGCCACCATGGGCAGCCTGATGCGCGTGCCTGTATACGTGCAGTCCCTCACCGGGCTGCTGCAGGCCCACCCGCATATTCCCTCCTATGCCGCCACGCTTCATGGAGAGAACATCGTGAACGTACCGCCCCTCAGGGAAGGCATCATTCTTATCGGCAATGAATCCCGCGGGCTGAGCGCCGCGGTGCTGGAGCTGTGCAGCCGCCGCATCACCATACCGCGGCTAGGAGAAGCGGAATCCCTGAACGCGGCCGTGGCCACCGGCATCATCTGCGGCAGGTTGCTTATCTGAACAACAAGCGCTACATGATTTCCCGCATGGCCATCGGCATACCCGGCCGGTTGCTTATTTGAACTGGATAGCTCTTACCGGCACAATGCGGCGTACCAGCAAAGAAGGTATGAGCAGGATCAGCACGCATATGAGCAGCGTGCCGCCGTTGATAAGCAACACTTTCCACCACTGGATGGCAATGGGTGCCACTGTCATGTAATAAGATTCTTCAGGCAATTTGAAAAAACCGGTGTACTGCTGCAGCAGGGCCAGGCCAATGCCAAGCACGTTGCCTATCAGGATGCCGGCCAGCACAATGTAACCCGCCTGGTAAATAAAAATACCCTGTATAGCGCCGTTGCGCATGCCCAGGGCCTTGAGAATGCCCACCATGTTAGTCCTTTCCAGTATGAGGATGAGAATGGCCGTGATCATGTTGATCACCGCAACAATGGTCATGATCACCAGTATGATGGTCTCGTTTTTATTCTGCAGGCCCAGCCAGTCAAAAATATTGGGGTATACCTCCTGCATGCTGCGCAGGGCCAGCTCATCCGGCAACAGGTCCCCGATGCCGCTGCGGGCGCTGTCTATCAGCCGGTAGTTGTCCAGGAACACCTCGTACCCACCTATCTCTCCCGGCTCCCAGTCGTTCAGCCGGCGAACAAGCCCTATATCCCCTATCAGGTAGGCCTTATCATATTCTTCAATGCCGGTCTTGTAAATACCGCAAACGGTGAGCTTACGCGCGCGGGGCGGCAGCCCGTCTCCACGTACAAAGTATACCACCACCGCGTCATTGAGCTGCAGCTGCAGCAGCGCGGCCGTATTGGCAGACACAATGATCTCGGAGGAATAACCGCTGTCCGTAAACCGGATAGGGCGGCCCTCTTCCAGAAAGGCAGGCTCATTCCCCGGGGCAATGCCCTTGAATATCATGCCTTCTGTTTCCTTGTCTTTTTTTACGATCACGCTTTTGGTGGCAAATTCATCCACCTTTTTTACCCCGGGCAATGCGCGGATGCCCGCCTCCAGGGCGCTGTCTGCCATAAAAGGCACCTGTTCCGCCAGCGGCCCCGCATTTACCTGATACTGCGTGATGTGCATATGCCCCCAGAAGCTGAAGATCTTGTCAGAAATGACCTGCTGAAAGCCGTTGATCAGTGCAGTGGCCATTATCATCACGGCCACGCTGAAGGCCGTGGCTATCATGGCTATGTTGATGATGAACTTGGAAAAGGAAGAGAAGCGGTTAAAGGCTATTCTTCCGGCAATAAACAGGGACACGCGCATGCCGCAATTTATACAATTTAGAAATTCATTGTAAATTACGGCTATGAGGAAAGTAGCACAAGCATGCTTTACCGTAATCGTATTGTCCTGTTCCCTGGCCCTGAAGGCACAGGAAAATGCCATTACGCCAGACCACATTTACCACCGCAACATTGCCACGGTCAAGCTGAACCCGCCGGGCGAGCCCCTGGGAATGCCCGTGGTAGCGCTGAATTCTAATGAAACGCTGGAGCTGAGCTTTGACGACCTGCTCAATGAAATGCGCACGTACTACTATACGCTGGTGCTTTGCGATGCAGACTGGAAACCGGCCAGGCTCAACCCCATCGAGTACCTGCGGGGCTTTACGGAAAACCAGATCAGGAACTTCAGATTCTCCAGCATTGCCCTGCAAAAATATGTACACTACAGCGTGCAGATACCCAACTCCAACTGCATGCCCACCAAAGCCGGCAACTACCTGCTGAAGGTGTACCTGGACAGTGATACGTCCAAGCTGGCCTTTACCCGCAGGCTGATGGTGTTCAACAACCGGGCGGGCGTAACGGGCTTCATTTCCCAGCCCACCAACCCCAAGCTCTTCCGTACCTCTCAAAAGATCAATGTAGCCGTTAATACCAAAGGCCTGAATGTACAGAACCCCTTTGACCAGGTGAAGCTGGTGATACAGCAGAACAACCGCTGGGACAATGCCATCACCAACCTGAAACCGATGTTCATCAAGGGAGACGTGATAGAGTACAATGCGGAGCAGGACTGTATTTTTCCCGCCATGAAGGAGTGGCGCTGGGTAGACCTCCGCAGCTTCCGCCTGCAAACGGAGCGTGTCCAGAAAACGGATTACCGCAAAAGCAGTACGGAAGTGACCGTGCTGCCTGACTTTCCGCGAGACAACGTGGTATATCAATACCTGAAAGATATCAACGGCATGTTTTACCCCGCTATCATAGAAGATTATGACCCCAGCTTTGAAGGAGATTATGCCCGGGTGAACTTTACCTTTCCGGCCAAAGAACCTTACGCGGGGTACGATATGTATATTTTCGGGGAAATGACCAACTATGAGCTGAACACCCTCAACAAAATGACCTACAATGGCCCGCGGCAGGCCTATGAAGGGGCCTTGTACCTGAAACAGGGCTACTACAATTACGTATACGGGCTGCTTGACAGGACCAACAACCAGTTCAGCACGGAATTTACCGAAGGCAACTGGTGGGAAACCGAGAACGCCTACACCGTGCTGGTATATTTCCGTTCATTGGGCGGGCGGTACGATGAGCTGGTGGGCCAGTTGCGGCTCAACTCCCTGCTGAACCGCAGCCGTTAACCCGTAACAGGCGTAATGGGGTCTGTCTGGTAAACAGACTGCCGCAGTTTCACAATATTGGCCGCCCCCCGTTTGATGATGATACGGGTACCGCGGTCATACGTGAAGTACCGGTAAAACCAGTTGATGAACACTACCAGTTTGTTACGGAAGCCCAGCAAGTTCAGGAGGTGCACCACCATCCAGGCTATCCAGGCCAGGTAACCGCTGAGGCGGATGCCCGCAAACTCCGCCACCGCCCGGTTGCGGCCAATGGTGGCCATACTGCCAAGGTCTTTGTATTTGAACGGTTGCTGCGTATATCCTCTCAAAGACGCCTGGATGTTCCTGCCCAGCTGCTTGCCCTGCTGCATGGCCACCTGCGCCACCATAGGGTAGCCTTTCGGGAACCTTTCGTCATTCACCATCATGGCAATATCTCCTATTGCATACACATTATTGCAGCCTTTCACCAGGTTAAACTCGTTCACGTTCACCCGCCCGTTGGGCAGCACCTCCCCTTCCGGCAAACCGGCAACGGGCATGCCTTTAACGCCGGCAGACCAGAGCAGGGACTGGGTTTGGATGGTTTCCCCGTTGCTGAGCAGGAGGTTAAGGCCATCATAGTCTTTCACCGCCACATTGGTCATTACTTTTACGCCAATGTGCTCCAGGCTTTCGAAAGTTTTCTGGCTGCTGGCGGTTGTCATGCTTGCCAGCACACGCGGGCCGGCCTCTATCAGGTAAATGTTCATCAGGTGCAGCGGCAGCTCCGGGTAATCTTTTGGAAGGATGTATTTGCGCAGCTCGGCAAAGGCGCCGGCCAGCTCCACGCCGGTAGGCCCGCCGCCCACCATCACAAAATTGAGCTTCGGCTTCACTTCCGCTTCGTCTTTCAACAGCAAACATTCCTCAAACTGTTTCAGTACATAGTTGCGGATCTGCACTGCTTCTATCAAAGACTTCATGCCAATGGCATGCTCTTCTATCAGTTTGTTGCCGAAAAAGTTGGTATTGCTGCCGGTGGCAATAACGAGATAGTTGTATTTGATATCGCCAATATTGGTAACCAGCACATTGTCTGCCGTGTTCACGCTTTTCACCTCCGCCATCCGGAAGTGGAAATTTTTCTGGTGCTTGAAAATGCCGCGCAGCGGAAAGGCTATGCTGTCCGGCTCCAGGCCGGCGGTAGCTACCTGGTACAAAAGGGGTTGAAAAAGATGATAATTGTTCCTGTCCAGCAATACTACCTGTACGGGTACGCGCTTGAGCGCTTTAGCCAGGTTAATGCCTCCAAATCCTCCTCCAACGATCACTACCCTGGGCCGGTCTGTTTCCGGTATGTTCGGTTGTATCATGATTTGTGATTTAAAATGCTACAGCAAATTGGCCACAAATGCCATACCATTGTTAATTTTTATCAAAAGTACAAAACTTTCAGTACAAAATGAAAGATAAGTGGAAAAGAATAGGCGGCCATTCCCTTTTTTCCGGGAACCGGCCGCCTGTACAGGGGCTTTCAGAACAGAATTTTTACTGCGTGATAAGCGGGAAAATGGGGCTTTCCACATGCGCTGCACGCATATATCCATCCATTTTCTTTATAATATCCGGGTGCTGGGCGGCCACGTTGTTTTTTTCACCGGGATCTTGCTGCAGGTCGTACAGCTCCAGCGGACCGTTGGGGTCTTTTTTCACCTGCAGGCGAACGGCTTTCCACTTGCCCGCGCGCACTGCCTGGCGGCCGCCGCCTTCATGAAATTCCCAGTAGAAATACGGATGTTCTTTCTGCCGGCCTTTGCCCAGCCAGGTGGGCAGAATGGAAATACCGTCTGTTGCCTGGGCCGCCGGAGCGCCCGCCACTTGAAGGAAAGTGGGCATCAGGTCCCAGAACGCGGCAGGCTGTGCGGTACGGGCGCCGGCTTTCACCTTGCCCGGCCATTTCACAATGAAAGGCACCCGGATGCCTCCTTCGTACAGGTCCCGCTTTACGCCGCGGAAACCGCCATTGCTGTTGAAGAAAGCGGGGTCTGCGCCGCCTTCTGTATGGGGGCCGTTGTCACTGCTGAATATCACAATAGTGTTGCGGGTCAGCCCCAATTCTTCCAGTTTGTTCAGCACCTGCCCTACGTAGGCATCCAGGCGTGTTACCATGGCCGCAAAGGTGGCTTTGGGTTTGGCTACGGAAGCGTAGCCGCCCAGGGAGGCCTGCGGGCCGTAGTCGTTACCGCGGTGAGGCGTTTCGCTGAAGCTGTGCTCATACTGCCGGTAGTAGGCATCTTCAGGCCCCTGCAGCTCCGCGTGCGGCAGCACGGTGGGAATGAACAGGAAGAACGGCCTGCTTTTGTTCGCTTCAATAAAAGCCAGCGTTTTCTCCTGTATCAATGCCGGCGCGTACACCTTTTTCTCTTTCAGGTCGTTGCCTTCCAGCACTACTTTCCGGTTGTTATCCCAGAGGTGGGTGGGGTAATACCGGTGAGACTGCCGCTGGCAATTATAACCAAAGAACGTATCAAACCCTTTTTTGTCTGGCGCGCCGCTGGTGCCTACCATGCCCAGCCCCCACTTGCCGAAAGCGCCTGTTGCATAGCCCGCCTGCTGCAGCATGCGGGCGTAGCTCTGTACGGAATCCGCCAGGGGCTCCTGCCCTTCCGGCTGTATTTCCTTATTGCCGCGGATGTAGGTATGCCCGGTATGCAAACCGGTCAGCAGCGAGGAACGGGAGGGCGCGCAAACGGAGGTGCCGGAATAGAAGGAGGTAAAACACATCCCCTGTTGCGCCAGGCGGTCCAGGTTGGGTGTTTTGATCTTTTGCTGCCCGTACGGGCCAATGTCCCCATAACCGAGGTCATCTGCAAGAATGAACACAATGTTCGGTTTTTGCTGTGCCTGCAGGGCGGTAAACGCGGTGCAGCAGCAGAAGAGAATAAGCAGTTGTTTCATGTGTTTATGATTACCAGTCTTTGTTTTGCGTAATGCCGCCGCCGCTGGCGGTAACTTCCTTATAGGGCACCGGGTATGCATACTGTTTGGCGGCAAAGGACACATAATCTACAGGCTGATAGCTGTAGGTGAACGTTCCGTCTGTGTTCCGGATGATCTTTACGCCGGTCAGCTGTTTGTTCAGCATTTGTTCTGCTGTTTTCCAGCGGCGGAGGTCCCAGTAACGGTGTTCTTCAAAAGCCAGTTCCAGCCGCCGTTCCAGCCTTATGGCCTCCCGCATGTCCGTTTTGCCCATGTTGGCTTTCAGGCCGTACAGATCGTCTGCCCCGGCCTGCAGCCCGGCTCTCTTGCGGATCTCTTTCAGCTGCGTGTATGCCGCTGCCTGATCATCCGTTTCATTGGCCGCTTCGGCGTAGTTGAGCAATATTTCCGCATAGCGGAAGATAGGAAAATTATGGTTTTGGTTGGAATAGTCAGTGGCGTTGCCAAAGTCCCCGAGAAACTTGCGCAAGTAATATCCGGTGCGCGTACGGCGCGAAACGCGCACTGCTGCCGAGGGATTGTCCAGCCCGCCTTCAAAGGTTTCCACCGGCCGGCGCAGCCACATCATGCCGTTATAGAACACCGTGGCGGCCAGGCGCGGGTCACGCCCTGTGTAAGGGTTGGCCGGGTCATAGCCGGAAGCCGCATCGGTAACAGGCAGGCCGTTCTGCATGGGAAAAGCATTCACCAGCTCCTGCGTGGGGCTCACGTAGCCCTGGCTCACGTTAGGCTCCACGTATCCTACCGGCGCGTTCTGCCGTTCAAGGTTGGAATGCTGCGCGGCCTGGTAGGCCAGTATCACTTCAGGGCTTTTGCGGTTGGTGAATATCTCCCTGAAATTGCCTGCCAGCGAATACTTCCCGAGGTTGATCACATCTTTTGCGGCGGTGGCGGCGGCCAGCCACCTGGCGGGATCGTCTGCCGGGTTGTTGAGCGGGCTCGCCGCCAGCAGCAGCGTTCTGCTTTTCAGCGCCAGCGCCGCCGCCTGTGTAATGCGGCCAAGGTTGGTATTGTCTATGGGATCTGTGCGCAGCGAGGGGTAAATAGCATCGCATTCCTGTACAATGTAGGATACCACTTCGTTAAACGTGTTCCTGCCCAGTTGGATGTTCTCTTCCAGCGAGTAGGCTTTGTCTCCCAGCAGCGGCACGCCCCCGTAGCGGCGGAGCAGCTCAAAATAATTCATGGCCCTGATAAACCGCACTTCCGCTTTCCAGTAGGTTTTGGTGGTCTCATCGCGCGGTACTACATGGATGTTGGCCAGAAAAAGATTGGCCCGGCGGATGGCCTCATAGGCCAGGGCCCATTTATCGTCAGGATTGTTCACGGCCGATAGCCTTGACTTTCCGAGCACTTCAATGTTGTTGCCGAAGTTGGACGCAACGGCATCATCTGTGGCGGCATCCAGCACCACGTTATCTATCCGGTTATACCCGTTGGGCAGAAAAGCGTAGATGCCGTTCACCACCCATTCCGCGTAGGTAGCGTTCTTGTCAAGCGAATCGTACACGATGTTATCCGTGATCCGCTCAACCGGGTAGGTTTCGTATTTCCGGCAGGAGAACACAAAAATAAAGGTCACCGCCGCCAGCATATATGTTTTGATGTTCATGAGCTTGCAATTAAAATTTGATCGAAATACCGCCGTTTAAAATGCGTTGCAGCGGGTAGCCGAGGCTGCCGTTCTCGGGGTCGAACCGGTCTTGCCCGCTAAAGGTGAGCAGGTTGTAACCGCTGGCAAATACCCGGCAGCCCTTGATCTTCAGGCGGTCCAGCACGCCGCCGCGGAACGTGTAACCGAGCGCTACTGTTTTCAGCCGCAGAAAATCTGCTGATGACAGCCAGAACGAAGAATTAACATGGTTGTTGGGATTGAACCCCGCGGTGAGCCGCGGGTAGGTGGCGGTAGCGGCCGTTTCAGGCGTCCAGCGGTTGTAGTGGTGCGGGAAGGCGGGGCCCCTCCCTTCGTTCTGGAACTCCCACTCGCCCAGGCCGGTGAGGTTCATCATGCGGTTGGCCAGGCCAGCCAGCTGCAACGAAACGTCAAAGCCTTTGAACCTGAAACCGGCGCTGATGCCGTAATAGATCTCCGGCTTGTCTGGCCCTATCTTCGTTACATCGTAAAAATTGATGACGCCGTCCCCGTTCAGGTCACGGTACTTCAGGTCTCCGGGCACGGAGCGGTAGCCCTCCACTACCGGGCCTTCACCGGCAGTGGTCACAAACCCGTCTGCAATGTAGCCGTACTGCTGGCCAATGCGATCTCCCGCCGTTTCCATCCAGGGGTGTGCCTGCGGAGGCTGGTCGTTGTAAATAATGCGGCCTCTTTGTATGGCCAGGTTGGCGGCAATCTCATACTCAAAAGCGTTCACCTTGTCTGACCAGCCTGCGGTGGCTTCCAGGCCGCTGTATTGGCTCTTGCCGATGTTCTCCGCCGGGTAGGGCGCGCCCAGCAACGCGGTGTTGCGCCCTCTTTGCTGCAGCAGGTCATAGAACCTGTTGCGGTAATAGTCTACTGACAGCGTGGCGCGGTTGTTCAGCATGCCGAGGTCTGCGCCGATGTTCCATTTCAATGCTTTTTCCGTGGTGCGCACATAAGGCAGCTGGCTTTCTTCAGTGCCCTGCACGCCACCCGCGCCGGTACCGATATAATACGCGGAACCGTAGTTGGAATAGGTATACAGGTAGCTGAAATAATTGGCATCTATGCGGCCTACAAGGCCATAGTTGGTGCGCAACTTCAGCTGGTCAAAAAAACTGTTCTGCGGAAAGAAGTTCTCGTTATGCACATTCCAGCCCAAACCTGCCGCGGGATAGAAATTATACTGGTGGCCGGGCTTGTACCAGTTATTGCCGCTGTAGGAGGTGACCACGTCCAGGATGTAGCGGTTGCCCATGCGGTATTCCGCCCGGAAGATGCCGTTCTTGATCACAAAAGGCAGCTGGTTGCCATAACGCGCGCTGCTGCGCTGGTATTGCAGGGCAACGTCCAGATGATGTTCATTCCAGCTCCGGGAAACGCCGGTAGAAAAGTCCATGAACAGCGAGCCGTTACGCACGCTCACGCCGGAGGTGTTGGCCTGCTCGCCGATGCTGCCGAACTGCCGGTAAATGGTATCATTGGCGCCTGTTACTTTCATTTCATAGGTGGCAAAGCTCTTGTTGCGGATAATATTGTGAATGATCTCCATGGTGTAGGAAGCGGTGCCTTTCACCCACCATCCTTTCCAGACATCGCTCATATCCCGCTCCAGCACCAGGTCTGCCAACCCGTCGTTCATATTGATCTGCGAGTAGCCGGCACCGGTAGCCTGCCCCCAGATGTTGTTGGAGAACAGCTGATTGCCGCCGAAAGAGCCGTCCGGGTTGTATACGGGATAAGCATTTGCCGGCGTATTGAGGATGCTGTTGAACAGCCCTGATATGCTTCCTGTTGAAATATCCAGCCGGCCTGTGTTGGGCGCAAAGCTCAGTGAAGCGGCGCCTCCGGGCGCGTTACGCCGGCGGCTGGAGCCGTGTATGTTCAGGGATAATTTGGTGCGCGGGGAAAGGTCTATGCTAACGTTCCCGCGGAAGCCGAAGCGTTTGTAATCAACATTGGTGCTGTAACTGTTGAGGGAGCTTTGGTTCAGGAGGCCATCCTGCTCCAGGTAGTCTATTGAAAGGAAATAGCCCATAGCGTCCGTTTTGCCGTTTGCGCTCAGCACATACCGCTGGTAAGGCGCCTGCTTTTCCATCACGCGTGCGTACCAGTTGTTGTCAGGGTGCGTATAAGGCGCGCTGCCGTTGCGATACTTGACAATATCGTCCGCGGTATACAGCGCGGGCCTTCCGTCGTTCTGCAGCGCTTCGTTGTACAGCTCGGCGTATGCGGCGGCAGACAACAGCTCCCGTTGTTTCAGCGGCTGCGCAATACCGGTATTGATGGAAAAGTCCATGTTATGGCCCCGCTGTTTTGCCTCCTTGCGCGTAGTGATCAGGATCACTCCGTCTGCTCCTCTCAGCCCCAGGGCGGCGGCAGACAGGGCGTCTTTCAGCACGGTAACGGACGCTACCTGTTCGGGTAAAATGGTGTAGATGTTACGGGGAATGCCGTCTACCAGTACCAGCGGTGTTCTTCCCCGCAGTAAAAAAAGCGGCTGGTCGTTGCCCGGCTCTCCGGCGTCTTGTATAGTGGCCAGGCCGGCTATTCTACCGGTAAGCGCATTGCCTATGCCGGTGAGCGGTACGGCCCGTAGCGCCGCTCCGTCTGCAAAACCCACGGCAGACACCAGCTGGTCTTTCTGTTTTGTTGTGAAGAACAAGGGATAAATACTGTCTTGCCGCGCAGCTTGCCTGGCGGTGTCCTGGAAGAGCACGCCTGCCGCGTACGCATGCGCCGCCGCCGGAACAGCGGAGGGCGCCAGGAAGAACAGGCTGAATATGATCTTTATATAGTTGTTCATGCTTCTCTGTTTTTTTACTCCTTGGATAAAGGATTACCATCCGGGATTTTGCCTGATGTTACGGTTTACCGCAATCTCCGTTTGCGGAACGGGGAACAGGTAACTGTTGACCTTGAAGTAACGGGGGCTTCTCACGTTAAACCTCGCCTGGGTGAAAGATCCGTCTGTATTGCGTTTTACGCGTATGCCCTCTATAGACTTTTGATCGTACCGTTCCCCGATGCGCCAGCGGCGAACATCCCAGTAGCGGTGCTCTTCAAACGCCAGCTCAATGAAGCGCTCGTTGCGGATCAGCTCACGCGCTGCTTCCGGGGAGGGGTTGGCAGGGAGGCCGTAAAGATCGTCCGCCCCCGGGTCAATACCGGCGCGCTTGCGCAATTCAACCAGTTGCGTTCTTGCCTTTGGCCAGTCTCCCGTTTCGTTGGCGGCCTCCGCCAGGTTCAACAGTACTTCCGCATACCGGATAATAGGCGGGCAACGCAGCGTATTGGCGGAGCTGCCGGCGCTGATGGTCTCGTCTGCAGACTTTCTTGCGTAGTAACCAGTGCTGGTGCCGGTATTGTTGGATGCCGGCTTGAGACCGTCCAGGTTGGCGCCTTCGTACGTAAAAACAGGTGTAAAGGAATTGGTGCGGTGATCGAAAAAGGGCGCGCCGTTGTAGATGATGGTAAAATAGAAACGCGGGTCGCGGCCGGTGTACATGTCATCCTCATCGTACCCGGAACCGGCCTCCGTAATAGCTTTGCCGTTTTTCATGGGGAAGGCGTCTACCAGTTGCTGGGAGGGATAACGGAGAAAGGAGCCGTTGCGGGAAGGAGGATTGGTGGCGGCCTCCACGATCTTGTTGGCGCCCACCATTTCCGCGAGGATGTATTCGTTGTTCACCCTTTCCAGGAAAAGCTGATAAAAGCCGTTGCCCGGGCGGGTAGTGTTATCTGTATAGAGCGAATACCTGTTCATGTCCACCACTTCCTGCGCGGCCTGCAATGCCTTGTTCCAGCGGCTGGGGTCTGCAGACGGATAAGCGGTGAGCGGTATCACCTCCGCGTCCGTTGCAAAGCTGCCGCCGTTGAACAGCGGGCTGGCGGCATACAGCAGTACCCTGGCCTTGAGCGCCAGTGCGGCGCCGCGGGTGATCCTGCCGTAATTGATACCGCTGTAGCTCAAGGGCAACGCGGGCGCAATGGCATCCACTTCCGCAACAATATAGTCTACACACTCGGCGTAGGTGTTTCTGCCAGCCTCGTTGGGCGCGTTGAGGCTGAACACCTCGTCTCCCACCAGTATTACGCCGCCCCAGTATTTTATCAGGTTGTGATAGAAATACGCCCGCAGGAAACGGGCTTCCAGCGCCGTTCTGGCTTTGAGCTGCGGAGAAAGCGGCATGTTCGGCAGGTTCTTGAGGTAGATGTTCACATGCCGGATGCCGGTATAGAGGTAGCTCCAGGAATTATCTGTTTTGGCATAAAAGTTAGGCCCGAAGGTGCCGCCGAATATCTGGTTGGGCACGTTGTGCGCTCCCGGCCAGCGGGTTTCCGCTTCATCGGTACATTCACTGAAACCCGCGCCTACGGTGTTCACTTCCTTGCCCGCGTTGTTGCCGAACTCCAGGCGACTGTAAATGCCTGCCAGAAAGTCCATGGTACGGGCGCTGTCTGCAAAAACCGCCGCCTCATTCAGTTCATTCGTAGACTTCGGGTCCAGGAAATCCTTGGCGTCCCGGCAACTGAACAGGCCGGTCAGCAGGATGGCGGGCAGGATGTATAATATGATGGTGTACTTGTACATAGCTGGTTGATAATTAAGGTAGATAACTGGTATCAAAGGCTGATGTTGAGGCCCGCGTTGAATATCCTGGTAACAGGGTATACGTAGGTACCGATGTTGGCAGCCACTTCAGGATCATACTGGTATTTGTCGAAGAACTTTGACCAGGTGAACAGGTTGTACCCGTTGGCAAAGAGCCTGAGCGAAGAGAGCTTCAGCCGCCGCGAGAACTGCTGCGGGAAGGTGTAGCCCATCTCCACGGAACGCAGGCGGATGTAGTCCGTGCTTTGCGTCCAGAAGGTAGACAGGTTGCCGTTCGGGTTCATGTACGTACCCACAAAGTTGGAAGTGAGTGCCGGGAACTGTGCGGTGGCAGCGGTTTCGGGCGTCCACCGTTTCATGTGCAGCGGTTGCAGCGCCGCTTTGAAAGGCACCGCCATGTCAAAGCTGGTATGTGAATCCGCGCCAAGGTTGGACTGGAACAATGCGGATATGTTGAAACCCTTGTAGTTGATACCAAGCGTAATACCCAGTACGGTGCTGGGCAGGTTGGGCCGGCCGGTGTAGGCCATGTCGTCTACGTTGATAATGCCGTCGCCGTTCAGGTCCCTGTACCGCAGGAACCCTTCGCGCACGGTACCGGCGGGTTTGGGCACATCGGGCTTGGTGAGGTCTTCCGCGGTATAGAAGGAGCCTTCCCAGATGTACTGGCGGTTGGTGCCGATGGGCATGCCCGTACGGTCTTGCCAGGGATAGAGCGCCGGCGGATCGTCCCGGAACAACACTTTGTTCTTTGCAAAGGTCATCATGCCGCCAATGTTGTAGCCTACCTTGCCCATGGTGCCGTTGTGCCGGATGTTCAGCTCATACCCCGCGTTCTGCACTTCTCCGAGGTTCACATACGGCAACGTGGCCGTTTGCACGCCAAAGGAGCGGGGAATGGTCTGCCGCCTGGTAAGGATATCGTAACGGTAGTTGTGGAAGTAATCTGCGGTAACGCTGACCTTGTTGTTGAAGAGCGCCAGGTCTATCCCGAAATTCCATTTCCTTTCCGTTTCCCAGCTCACATCGTTATTACCCTGGTCACTTTCAATGATGGCGGCTACAGGGTTGGGCGTTTCACCGAATGCATACCCGCCGCTGCGCACGTATTTCTCTTCAAAAAAGTATTGATTGACATTGCCGATGTTATCGTTGCCCACTACCCCTACGGAGCCGCGCAGCTTCAGTTGCTGCACAAACGGCAGCCTGTCCTGGAAAAAGCGCTCGTTGTGCAGGTTCCAGGCCAATGCAAACGCCGGGAAGAGGTTAAATCTCTTCTGGGTAATAAAACGGTCTGAACCGTTGTAGGCGCCTGACGCGCTGAAGATATAGCGCTCCTTGTAGTTGTAGCCGAAACGGTAAGTGTAGCCGCGGAAATTGAAAGGCAGCGCCGCTCCCTCAAAATAACTGGTCTGGTTATAGAGCAGCAGCATGTTCACGTTGTGCCCGCCGGCGTAGTTGCCGCTGTAGTTCAGGCTGGCCTGCAGGTTCAGGCGGTGGTTGGGCGTACCGCCGCCATACCCCAGCGTGTAAGGCGCAATACGGTAAATATTCACATCGCGCGGCGTATAGGAACCATCTTCCGGGTTGTAGTAATAGGCGGGAATACCGCTGCGCGTTTGCGAGCGGGTGGCCGTATTGGCGTAGGAATAGGTGGCCATCCCTTTTACAGACAACCCTTTGAGCACGGCATCCAGCTGCTGGTCCGCGGTGAAACCGGCGTTCATGAAGTTGTTATAGGAACGGGAGTATCCGCCAAGAGACATGAGCGCCGCAATGTTATTGAACTTGTCCCTGGGCTGGTACAGGCCCGCGTCCGGATAGCCAAAGCTGCCGTCAGGGTTGTACACCGGGTAACCGTAAGGCCGGGTGTAGTCATACTGGAATATCTGGAACGCTACGTTGGGCGTAGGCTGATTGGTTTCTGCCAGCGTACCCGTGAGGTCCAGCTTTACCTTCAGTGAGTTGGTCACGTCAATGTCCAGGTTGGAGCGGAACTTGTACCGGTGCAGGTAATAATTATTGTTGATCTTGCTGGTGTTCGGTTCCGGCTCTTTGCCTTTATAGGGAATGTCTTTCAGCAGGCCGCCCTGGTTCAGGTAACCCATTGAGAGAAAGTACCGTACCCGTTTGGCGCCGCCGGAAAAGTTCAGGTTGGTTTGCGTCATGGGCGCCAGCTGGCGGTAAATGGTATTGTACCAGTCCACGTCCGGGTGCCCGTAAGGATCTGTGCCGTTGCGGTACAGCTCCAGGTCCTGATCGTCAAACAGCGGCGCAAGGCCATCGTTCACCAGCGCCTCATTGGTCAGCACCGCCGCGTCGTACGCGCGGAGGGTACGCAATGTTCTCACCGGTACCTGTACGCCGGCTTCAGAGCGGATCTCAATAGAAGGCTTGCCGGTCTTGCCGCGTTTGGTGGTAACGAGTATTACGCCGTTAGCGCCTTTTACCCCATAGATAGCGGTGGCTTCCGCATCTTTCAGGATGGAGATGGACGCTACTTCATCTACGTTGATGAACTGGAACTGGCCCAGGTTGTATTCCACGTCATCTACCAGTATCAGGGGAGATACGCCGCCGTTGTAGGTGGCCACGCCGCGGATGGTCATTTCAGCGGCGTCACTGCCCGGCTGGCCGCTGCGCTGCTGCGAAAAATACCCGCTTACCTTACCCGTGAGCAGGTTCTGCAGGCTGGCGCCGGGCGTTTCCCGGATGGTTTTCTGGTCAACCGTACTGATGGCGGCCGTTACGACCGCCTTTTTCTGGGTGCCATACCCTACCACCACCACTTCGTCCAGCCCGGAGCTTTGCTCCTGCAATACGACGTTCAGCGTGGAGCGCCCGCCCAACCGCAGTTCCTGTGGGGAGTAACCGATATAATTGAAGAGTAGCGTGTCTGCATGGTCTGGAACGTTCAGCGTGAAATTCCCGTTCTCATCTGTGGTAGTGCCCAGCGTAGTGCCTTTTACCCTCACCGTTACGCCCGGCAGCGCTTCGCCCTGGGCGTTGGCCACCTTGCCTTTAACTGTTTTCTGTGGTGGAGGCTCTGGCGCCGGTGCGGGCGCAGGCGGCTGCCGCCTGGCGGTGATGAGAATGATCTTGTTCTCCAGGCGGTAGCTCAGCGGCTGGCCTTCCAGCGCCGTTTTCAGCGCATGGTCTATACTGACGTTCTGCACACGGAGCGTTACCGGTGAAGTGCCTTCCAGTATTTCGGTGCTGTACAGCACCTGGTAACCGGTCTGCTTCCTGATCTCTGAAAATACCTGGCGCAGCGAGGCGTTTTCCATATCAAGACTGACCTGCTGGGGATAGGCTGCGCTAGAGACCTGAACAAGAAATACCGTAAGTAGCATCGCTGTCAGCTTCATAACCCTGATGATTTTAGTTAGATTCTGGTAGGGGTACGGGATTCCCTTGCATAGAATACCGAAATTCATACATTTGCACAATTAGGTTTAAGAAATAAGTTATCCGAACGGCCTGTTTTGATAACCGAAAAATGACCTGATAGAACCGGTTACGTTGCCCCGTAGCCGGTTACTTTTTTTGGTTGAACGTGTCTGTTCGTTTTCAGTGTTTCATGGTATCGTGTTGTTCACTATTTGGTTGAATGTTTGCTAGTTCTCAGTGTTTTATTGTAATTGTATTGTTCACCAGTTGAAATTTCACGTTCCCGGTTTCCTCCAGCATTTTCAGCACATCTGACAGTTGCATGGAGCGGGGTATGCCGCCATTGTAACGGATGCGCGGAAAATCCTGCGCCACCTCCACATCATACCAGCGAGACAATTGCCGCATGATGTCAGGCAAATAAGTATCGTTAAAAAGAAAATTCCCGTTCTTCCACGCCATCACCTGCTCAACATCTGCTTTTACTTTCCGCATGGAACCGGAGCGGATGTTGAGCTGCGACTGTTCTCCCGGTACCAGCGTATTGCTTTCGCGCTGGCCGTTTACCTGAACGCTCCCCTCCGTCAGGGTGGTGCGCACCAGCCCGTCATCTCCATAGGCGTTCACATTGAAATGCGTACCGAGCACCTGTATATGCTGCCCCGACGATCCTACAATAAACGGATGTGCCGCGTCTTTCGCCACTTCAAAATACCCTTCGCCGGTCAACTCCACTTTTCTGACGGGGCCTTCAAAATAGGTAGGGAACCGCAGGGAGGAAGCGGCGTTCAGCCACACCCTGGTGCCATCCGGCAGGCGTACCTGGAACTGGCCGCCACGGGGCGTGCTGATCACATTGAACACCATTTCCCCGGTTTCTTTGCCTGTACCCGGCGCCGCGGACTCGTAGATCACTTCATCCCCGGCAGATTTGGTGATGCGGGCGCCCGCCTGCGTGGCAAGATTGCCGGCCGCGGCGTCATCCAGCGCTATCTTGTGCCCGTTGGCCAGTGTGAGCACCGCCCTGTTGCCGCCCGGCGCCTTGTTTTCTACCACCACCGCTATTTGCGATGAAGGGGCCTTTTCCCCGCCGCCGTTGAACAGCGTCCAGGCCAGTACAATGCCCCCCAGTAATACGGCCGCGGCCAGCCATGAGGTCAGGGGCCTTTTGCGGCGGCGGCGGCCGGAAAGCCGTTCATCTATCCTGTATTTGATCTCCCGGCCGGTATTTTCCGGTACTGCTACCTCATCCGCCCCGGCGGCAATGGTGTCAAAATAGGCGTTATACCTTGCGATTTCCTCATCGGAAGCCGTGCCATCACTGATCTTGCCAGCCAGTTTAATAAATTCCGCTTCGTTCATGTACCGGGTATGTGTATATAAGGCACGCCGGAAGGCGCTACCCCCTATACGTTGTCAAAAAAAATTTCAGAAAAAGATCAGGAGTGAAGAAAGGTTGCCCAGTTTCACGCGCAGGCGTTTCAGGGCAGTGGTGATCTGGTTTTCCACCGTTTTCTCGGAAATGCCCAGCCTTTGGGCAATTTCGCGGTTGGAGAGGTACTCGTTCCTGCTCAGCAGGAACACTTCCCTGCAGCGGCCCGGCAGGTCTTCCGTAAAATGAACAACGAGGGCTTTCAGCTCCTTCAGCTCTACAGACAGCTCACCGTTGGCCGGCGCCGGTTCGGGCATGGCCAGCTGGCCGGAGAAAAGCCGCTGCCGGTTCAGGCGGCGGATGTAATTGGAGGCCTTGTATTTGACGGCCATAGTGAGGTAGCCGCGTACGGTGGAGAGCACCAGGTGCGCATGATGTTCCCATAACCACACAAAAATGTCCTGCAGAATGTCCATACAGGCATTCTCATCCCGGAGCATGGCGTAGGCGGTTTGATAGAGGGCTTTCCAGTGACGGTTGTACAACTCGTCAAAAGCACGATGGTCTCCGGCCTTCATCAGGTCCAGCAATACTGTATCAGTATATGTAGAGTAGCCCGTCATTTCATACAGTGGAAGGAACGCATGAAGATAAAAATAAAAAAAAATAAAAAAGGCAGTCTTTACCGCGAAAGACTGCCTTTATCTTAGCCAAACGGCATATTTATTTCAATGCCAGGTGCAAAGCCGCTGCCAGCAAGGCGCCGATCACAGGGCCAACAATGGGTATCCAGGCGTATCCCCAATCACTGTCCCGTTTCCCTTTGATGGGAAGAATAAAATGCGCAATGCGCGGGCCGAGGTCGCGGGCAGGGTTGATGGCATAACCGGTGGGCCCGCCGAGAGAAAGGCCGATGGCCAATACCAGCAGCGCTACCGGCAGGGCGTCTACCGCGCCCAGGCCAACCGGTATGGAAGGCAGCGTTCCCATTCCGGAGGGCAGCCCCTCCAGCTTGGCGAGGTTCACTTCGCCCTTTGCTATGTAAAACACACCGAAGATGAGCACAAAGGTGCCGATGATCTCCGTCAGCAGGTTGTTGACCGTGCCGCGTACGGCTGGAGCGGTGCAGAAAACGGCCAGTTTGCCGTCCGCATCGTCTGTTGCGTCAAACTGCTGCTTGTAGGCTACCCATACCAGGCATGCGCCCAGGATAGCGCCTATCAGCTGCGCCACCAGGTAGCCGGGTACCTGCGCCCATTCAATACCGCCGGTTACGGCCAGCGCCAGGGTTACCGCAGAATTGAGGTGCGCGCCGCTGTATGCGCCCACGGCAAATACGCCTACAAATACGGCCATGGCCCAACCCATTGTGATCACGATCCATCCGCCGTTCTGCCCTTTGCTTTTGTTAAGTACACAATTGGCCACCACGCCATCCCCCAGGAGGATGAGCAGCGCGGTACCAATCAGTTCTGCCAGGAATGTGGACATTGTTATATCAGTTTTTTTAGTAGAATTTGTGGTTATTGTTCTTCCGCCCAAACTTTGGCAGCGCGTACGGCACGGTCCCAGCCTTTTGTCATCTGCTGGCGTTGCGCGTTTTCCATTTCCGGCGTGAAACGCGCGTCTTCCTTCCACTGGCTGCGGATGGTCTCAATACTGTCCCAGAAGCCGGTAGCCAGGCCGGCCAGGTAAGCCGCGCCGAGGGCGGTTGTTTCCGTCACCTTCGGGCGCACTACATTGGTATCCATAATATCCGCCTGGAACTGCATCAGCAGGTTGTTGGCCGTTGCGCCGCCGTCTACCCGCAATTCTGCTATGTTCATGCCCGCGTCCGCTTCCATGGCCTTCAGTACGTCCATGGTCTGGTAGGCAACACTGTCCAGCGCCGCCCTGGCAATATGCGCGTCTTTGGTGCCCCTCGTCATGCCTACGATGGTACCGCGGGCGTACTGGTTCCAGTGGGGCGCACCGAGGCCCGCAAAAGCAGGCACCAGGTATACGCCGTCTGTATCTTTTACAGACAATGCCAGCGCTTCCACGTCTGCTGAGTGGCGGATGATGCCCAGGCCGTCCCGCAGCCATTGCACCACGGCGCCGCCAATAAAAATGCTTCCCTCCAGCGCGTACTGCGTTTTGCCGCCAATGCGCCAGGCAATGGTGGTGAGCAGGTTGTTGCCCGAGGTGATGGCCTTTTCGCCGGTGTTAAGCATCATAAAACAGCCGGTGCCGTATGTATTTTTCACCATGCCGGGCTCGGTACACATCTGGCCGAAAAGCGCGGCCTGCTGGTCTCCCGCAATGCCGGCAATGGGAATTTCGTAAGGGGTGAGGGTAGCTTCGGTATGGCCGTACACCTCGCTGGAAGCACGTACTTCCGGGAGCATGGAGGCGGGGATGTTCATGAGCTTGAGCAGGCTCTCGTCCCACTGCTGCGTATGGATGTTGAACAGCATGGTGCGCGAGGCGTTGCTCACGTCTGTTACATGGAGTTTGCCTTTGGTGAAGTTCCAGATGAGCCAGGTATCTACCGTGCCGAAAGCCAGTTCTCCGGCCTCGGCCTTTGCCCGGGCGCCTTCTACATTGTCCAGTATCCATTTCACTTTGGTACCGGAAAAGTAGGCGTCTACAATGAGGCCGGTCTTGCTGCGAATGTCTTCCGCCAGGCCCTTGCTGCGCAGCTCGTCACAATAGGCGGCGGTACGCCGGTCTTGCCACACAATGGCATTATACAAGGGTTTACCGGTTTTACGGTCCCATACAATGGTAGTTTCACGCTGGTTGGTGATACCCATGGCGGCTATGTTGTCTCCCGTGGTGCCCGCTTTCACAATTACCTCGGCGGCCACGCCGGCCTGGGTAGACCAGATCTCGTTCGGGTCATGCTCCACCCAGCCCGGTTGCGGGTAGATCTGCCTGAATTCTTTCTGGGCCACTGCAACAATGTTCCCTGATTTGTCAAAGATGATAGCGCGAGAGCTGGTGGTCCCCTGGTCCAGGGCCATGATGAATTTTGCTTCCATTGCTTGTATTCTGGCTATTTTTTAAAGTTATTAGTATTGTTTAACGTGGTACATAGTTTTACGAGGTAGTAAGATAGTCGTAATAAATTAAAAGTAAAAAAAAATATCTGGAGGGAAATGAAAGTTTGGGGCGGCAGGTGAAGGCTGGCGGGGCAACCGGCGGGGGATAAAAAAAGGGAGCAACCGGTGGTTGCTCCCTTCCATACATTTTATGATGGTGCTATTACATCTTTTTGGCGTCTTCCAGGAATTTGGCCAGGCCAATGTCCGTGAGGGGGTGCTTCAGCAGGCCCAGGATGGAATCCAGGGGGCAGGTACACACGTCAGCCCCGTTTTCAGCACATTTTACGATGTGGAGAGGGGTGCGGATAGAAGCGGCCAGCACTTCGGTCTTAAAGCCCTGGATGCTGTAGATCTGGGCAATCTGGGCAATCAGTTCAATACCGTCCCAGTTGCTGTCATCAATACGGCCAATGAAGGGAGATACGTAGGCGGCGCCTGCCTTGGCGGCCAGGATGGCCTGACCGGCGGAGAACACCAGCGTACAGTTGGTACGGATGCCGTTTTCCGTGAACCATTTGATGGCTTTTACGCCGTCTTTGATCATGGGCACTTTCACCACAATATTGGGGTGAATGGCGGCCAGTTTTTTGCCTTCTTCCACAATGGAAGCAAAGTCTGTAGAGAGTACTTCGGCGCTTACATCGCCTTCCACCATTTCGCAGATGGTCTCGTAGTGTTTCATGATGGCAGCTTCCCCTTTGATACCTTCCTTGGCCATGAGCGAAGGGTTGGTGGTTACGCCGTCCAGGATGCCCAGGTCATGCGCTTCCTGGATCTGCGAAAGGTTTGCTGTATCAATAAAGAATTTCATATGAAGAGATCATTTATGTTTGAATAAATACGGGCGTTTGTTCCCGTTCCGCTATCCCGGGCAATTTAATCAAAGCAGCAACATTTTTCCGGAATTGTTAGGAAGGAACCTGGCCATGTGGAATAAAAAAAAATGGCAAGTTACTTATATCGCACCGCTTCAACCGCCTACCCTTGCTACATTCCTGTCCTGGGGGAGTTCAGCAGGAGCTGGTCGTATAAGACTTGCCGTTGCAAAGGTAAATCAAAGCTGCATATAATGCAAATATTTAACGGCCAATTCGCGCAGCTTTCATCTAAAACCCCATTGGTAGCGGGTTTCATACCGCATGCCGTTCCGGTTAATTCCGCTTTTTTTTCGGTTTGCCGAAGAGGTCTTTTTCATTTTTGATGATCAGAGACTCATCTTCCGGCGCCTGTTTTACGGGTATTTCCGTGGCGGCGGTCACCCGGTGGTCACCCCGGTATACGGCATTAACGGAAATGCTGCGGGTAAGGCTGTCTGCCGCGGGCAGCAGGAGGTCCTGCCCTATCAGCTTGCCGGCGCTGGCGCTGAAGCGGATGCGGGTGGTATCCAGCGGGTAAATTTTACCGCTGTTGTAGATCCCTTCCACGTTCAGGTAGAAATGGATGCCGCGCTTCAGGCTGTCTGCATAATGGTGAAAGCGGATACTGGTGAGGTACGGCAGTTGCAGCATCACTTCGTGCTGTTTGGAAGGCTGTTCCCTGAATTTGACCAACAGCCGTATGCGGTAATTGTCTGGCCGTACCTGGTTGCGGTTAAAGCGCAACACGCCGTTGCTGCATTCTCCGTAGGGCGTTTCTACTATTACCTGGCTCCAGCGCAGGTCTCCCTTCAGCAGGCCGGCCGTTTTGCGCTCGCTCCCGTCCGCATAGGTCACCACAAGGCCAATGGGCGTAGTGCTGTACAACTCTGCCACGGCGCCGGAATCATACTCGGCCCTGATGCCGGTTACCTCCTTGTGCTGGGCAAAGGCAGGGAGGGCGATCAATATCAGTAGTAACGTTCTCAACATGCGTTTATTTGCTAAAACCATTCCAAAATTAGTCCTATTTTCACGCAATTTTTAAACAGCATGTCATTACCACAACATTCGGACGCCACATTACGGTACCAGCAGCAGGTAGATAATTCGAGGAACTATGTGATGCCCTTCATACAGCAGGAGTTCCCGGAGCTGAAGGGGTTGCGGGTAATGGAAATAGGCTGTGGGGAAGGCGGGGTGCTGACGCCCTTCCTGGAAGCGGGCTGCCGGTGTGTGGGCGTAGACCTTTTCCCGGAAAGGATAGCGCTGGCCAAAGGCTTCCTGGGGCGGTATACGGACAACGGGCAACTGCAGCTGATCGCCAAAAATATTTACGACGTTGATTTTTTCGGGGAGTTCGAACATGCGTTCGACATCATCATCCTGAAAGATGCTATTGAGCACATCCCTGACCAGCACAAGCTGGTAGCCTACCTGAAAAACCTGCTGAGCGTGCGCGGCCAGGTATATTTCGGCTTTCCGCCCTGGTACATGCCCCACGGCGGCCACCAGCAGATCTGCCACAGCAAGGTATTGAGCTTTCTGCCCTATGTACACCTGCTGCCCAGGCCACTCTACCGCGGGCTGCTAAAGGCTTTCGGGGAATCTGACGGCACGGTGAAGGAGCTGATGGAACTGGTAGACACCGGCATTTCCATAGAGCGGTTTGAAAGGATTGCGGCAGATACCGGGTATGTCATCACCCAACGGAAATACTACCTCATCAACCCTATTTACAAATACAAGTTCAATCTTACGCCCCGTGAGCAGTTTGGCTGGCTGAAGGGCATTCCCTTTGTCAGGAACTTTTTCACCACCTGTATGTATTATATGATCAAACCGGTAAATTGAGTGATGTAGCCGGTTGAGGGCATTCCTTTTGTCAGGAACTTTTTCACCACCTGCATGTTTTGATAGCGCCGCTGGCGAGACCCGGTGAGGTCATCAGGCGTTCCATATCTCCCAGGACGCTTCCGCCTGCAGGATCAGCATTTCATGGCCATTCTTCACGGCAGCCCCGCGTTCCGCGCCTTTTTTCATGAAGAGGGTTTCGGCCGGGTTATATACCAGGTCATACAGCAAATGCCGGCTGGTGAGCTGTTCATACGGGATGGGCGGCGCATCGTTTACGTGAGGGTACATGCCCAGCGGGGTGGTGTTCACGATCACTGTATGCTCTTCCATCACCGCCGGCGTTATGGCCTCGTAAGGAATAGTGCCGTCAAAATATTTGCGGCTTACTTCCGTATAGGCAATGCCCATCTCCTGCAAGGCATACTTTACCGCTTTGGCGGCTCCGCCCGCGCCGAGTATGAGGGCTTTTGCATGATGGGGCTGCAACAGCGGGCGCAGGGAGCGGCCAAAACCGATCACGTCCGTATTGTGCCCGGTCAGCTCCGCGCCTTTGCGGCGGATGCAGTTAATGGCGCCAATGGCTTTTGCCGCATCGCTGAAGTGGTGCAGGAAAGGGATCACCTCCTGTTTGTAAGGGATGGTCACGTTCATGCCTTCCAGCTCCGGGTACTGGTCCCAAAGCTCCGTGAAATGCGAGATAGCGGGAATGGGAAAGTTTTCGTAACGGCAGTCTGTAATGCCTTCCCGCTGGAATTTTTCTGTAAAAAATCCTTTGGAAAATGAATGTGAAAGCGGGAAACCGATGAGGCCGAACAAGCGCATTGTATTCAGTTGGAAGTTGCGGGCCCCGGACGCGGGCGGCCCGTGGTCCGCAACGGCTGTTATTCTTTGTCTAAAAAGAGGTGGAAGGTATCTCCGCGGAGGCCAACACGCATGGCTTCCAGGGGAATGACCTCATGAGGGGCCAGGTTGCCGAGGTTGGCATTGCAGCCCACCAGCTCCAGGAAATATAGCTGCTGGTCTTTCTGCGGGGCTTCCCAGATGATCTTTTCAGCGGGTATCTGGGTAAGTATTTCCTGCACCAGGCCTTCGCGCACTTCGCCGCTGCCGCGGTAAATGCCTACGTTGCCGCCTTCGCGCGCTTCCGCAATTACATAAGAGGCGCCGGCCGACAATTCGGCTCGCATCAGTTCGATCCATTTATAAGGGGGAATAATGTGCTCGGCATCTTTGGAGCCCACTTCGCTGAGTACCAGGCCATGTTTGGTGAGCTTTTCTATATAGCCGCATTTTTCCGCGTGAGGGATGGTGATGGAACCGTCAGACACTTCCATGTAAGAGATCCCATAATCCTTGATCACGTTCACATACTCATCAAACTGGTTGCGGATGAGGAACGCTTCAAACAGGGTGCCGCCAAAATAGACAGGGATGTTCGCAGCCTGGTACAGGGCAATTTTTTCTCGAAGGTTGGGTGTTACGAAAGAGGTGCCAAATCCCAGTTTAACAATGTCTACATGCGGGGAGGCGGCAGACAGAAAGTTTTTTGCTTCTTCAACGCTCAGGCCTTTGTCCATCACCATAGTTAACCCATAGCTCCGGGGTTTGCCGGTTCTTTCAGGAATTTGCGTCAGATTAAAATTCATTTTGCACGATTTTATTCTTCTTAATGGTCTTTTCCCACCAAACTGTCATACTAAGCTATGCCTACCTTGTAATTGGATTGGTTTTGTTGGCTTTTCAAACGGTATACAATTTAGAAAACCGCGGCAAAAATAAGAAGTAATCTAATAGAAGAAGCAAAAAATGACTTAACGTTTACGCCTGTAGCGGGCAACAAGGTCTACCACGGCGGTATGCTGGAGGATGGAGGGGTCCAGCTCCACCATCTTTTTGACCTGGCGCGGATGCAGCTGCAGGGCGGTTTCCAGTTGCAGCAGGCCTTCCTTGGTCTTTCCGGTGGCAATGAGCATGGCGGCCCGGTAAAAGAGGAAAACGGGCTTGCGGCCGAGGCGGCCTTCGGCGGCATCCAGCTGGGTGAGCGCTTCCTCCACATGCCCGGAGGCATAGAGGCCGCGTACAAACTCTTTCCAGGCCTGCGCGCTGTTGGGCCGTATGCGCACAGCGTTGAGGAAATGCACCAGGGCCTCCTTGTCGCTACCCAACTGCAGGTAGCATTGGCCCAGGGTGATGTTGTACTCGGCGCTGTGTTTGTTGATGCGCAGGGCGGACTGGAGGGACTTGATGGCGTTCTCCCAGTTCTCTTCCGTCATGTACGCCTTGGCTATTTTGAGATACAGCTTGTCGTCATTAGGGCTGAGGTGCGAGGCCTTGCGGTAGTAGTAGCGGGCCTGCGTGAACTTGCGCATTTTTTCGTAACAGTGGCCAATGGCCTCGTAGATCACATCTTCCGGCTTGGCTACTTCCAGGTGCTTTTGCAGCACTTCAATAGCTTCGTTGAACTTACGGAGGTGGATAAACGCATCGCCCATATTGCGGTACGCGTAGTCAAACCGTTCGTCTATTACCACGGCGTATTGGTAAGCGTCTATGGCTTTTTCATAGAGCTTCAGGCCCTGGTAAGCCGTGCCCAGGTTGAACCAGGCCAGCTGGTTGTAAGGGTGCTCGTTGATGATATTGGTGTGGAGGCGGATACTTTCTTCATTGCGGCCGGTAAATTCCGTCCAGAAGCAGATCTTGTGCAGGGCTTCCTCGTTGTTGGGGTCGTATTCCAGCAACATTTTGAGGCAGTCGAACACCTTCTCGAACTCTTCCCAGTCGTCATACACGTCAGCCAACTCCAGCAGCAGGTCCGTACGGTCTTCGCCGTCAAAGTGGGAGATCTGTTCTTCCAGCAGGGCGGCCGCTTTTTCGTGCTGGTTCATGGCCAGGTACACGTCTGTTTTGAGAATATAAAGGTTAATATCGTTACTGTCCAGCACGGCCGCTTTTTCCAGCAATGCCAGGGCTTCACGGTATTTTTTGGTTTCTATGAGAAGGGCTGATTTTTTGAGTAAGAGCGTGGAAGAGAAGGGGAACTGCTCAATGGCGATCTCAACGGCCTGGAGGGCGTTGTTAAGCTCGTCATGCTCATCATAGTAGTCGATGATCTGTTCGAAAGAATCCTCATCCAGGAAGGCGTGAGACCTGCCCTCCTTTAGATTTTCAAATTGCTGAAGCAAGTCCCTCAAATCTTCAAAATCCTCGTTAAACTCATTAAATGATGGGAAATCGTGATTCATTGATGTAAATATATGTGATTTTGCAGCTGTCACCAAACAAGTTGGCGCTTACCGCTTATGTATTTTTTAACATTTTTTTAAGATAATTGGGTAAATTGCTTTAAGATTCCGTTATGATAGATGACTTTTTAGTATATTTGCATCACAATGAAGCCGAAAACTAACATAATCCAAAGATTTTCATTGTCTTGCCTCATGGTAAGTGCTTTGTTCATGGTTGCACTGCGTGTACAAGCCAATGATCTGGGCGGTAATTTGGATAGCGAAAGCGAAAAGGACAAGGTTGTAAAAAAGACAGAGACCCGCTACAACCTCACCGCCATGCCTAAAACGAATCTGAGCCTTGACGCGGGCTTTAAGGCCAGTGGCATACTGAAAACGAATTTCAATCTCAGTTCTGACAACAGTACTGTCAATGTTAAGTCTGTGGTAACCTATAAAAAGGGAAATGTGACCTATATAGTTCCCTATACTGTACAGGCGCTGCCTGCCAATGGCATGCGGTACCACCAGGTACAGTTCAACCTTCCGTTCAGGAAGAATTAAGGACCATTTTTGAAAGAGATTTTGCAGAAAGGCTGTTCGGAAGAACGGCCTTTTTTGCGTTGAGGGGAAACTGCCGTAGCGAATAGTATGGCGGGCAGTACCTTGGGCTTGGGGACAGCCACAATCGCCTTCTTATCGCCTTGTTATCGCCTTGGGACCCCGGGCTTATCGCCTTCTTATCGCCTTGTTATCGCCTTGATATTGACACTTGAGAGCAATGTGCCATAAGAAGCCCCGCATCATCAGGCTCTTACCCCCTGATCTTCTTCAGCTCTTCCGCGGTAATTTCCCGGTAGCCGCGCGGTACATCAAATACGGAGGCGGGCACAGGGCTCAGGTCTACCTTGGTGGCGGTAACCCTCATTTTAGAGCCGGATTTGGTCACGATCTCAAACTCCAGGGGAATACCCCGGAGGTTCATGAAACGGCGGTTGTAGTATTTGTTTTCCGGGATGATCTCCAGCGTGTAATACACATCGAACGTGCTGCCGTCTTCCATCTTCCCGATGGCCTTCCGGCATTTGTAACCGGCTATCTCGCGGGTTTCGGACTGATCGGTGAACTGGGTGTTCTGATACTTCTTGGTGTCTTGCTCATAGCCTTTCTTGTCTGTACGGATCAGGTACTTATCACCGTGGTTGTCCATCAGCGTTACCACCGTTTCTTCCTGGGCATTGATGAGGTAGGTGTAGTTCACCACGTTAAAGTTCATGTCTATGCGGCTCTGGTTGCCACGGATGTATTGCATCATGGAGCTGTTGGCAAACATGGCCTCCATCTGCAATTGTTCCTGCGGCATTTCTACTTTATAGGTGATCCTGGCGTCCGATATGGTACGTTGGGCCAGGAGCGGCGTTGCCAGGCCAGCCGTGAGGCCTGCCAGCAATCCCCCTATCTGTAACAATTTTCGCATAATTGGTCCTTTAGTACATAGGTATGTGTGAAAAATCTGTGCCAAATGCTTCAAACCCGCTACCACACTGGCTTTTCCTTATTCAAGAAGGCGCCTATTCCCTTTTTGCAGTCAGGGTGCTGCCGGGTTTCCGCATTGAGGCGGGCGGCATTTTCCAGCGCTTCCGGCAGCGGCTGGTCTAACGCCGTACGCACCAGTTGCTTGGTGACTTTCAATGAGTTAGCAGAGGTTTCATTACAAAGGCGCTGCGCCAGCGAGGCTACATGCCCCCGGATATCTGCCGCCGGCACTACTTTATTGATAATGCCGCAAGCCGCCGCTTCCCCGGCCGAGATCAGCTCCCCGGTGAGCAGCAGTTCACGGGCTTTGCCTTCCCCCGTTTTTCTGACCAGGAACACGCTGACCAGCGCAGGCACAAACCCGATGCGCACTTCCGTATACCCGAAACGGGCTTCCGGCACGGCAAAACTGAGGTCTGCCACGGAGGCCAGGCCGCAGCCGCCGGCAATGGCATCTCCCTCTATCTGCGCTATCACTACCTTTTGCAGGGAATAGATCTCCTGCATGAGCAGCATCAGCTCCCGGGAGTCTGCCAGGTTCTCTTCATAGTTGTTTTGCTGCAGCTGCTGCAGGTAATCAAGGTCCGCCCCGGCGCAAAACGCTTTGCCATTGCCGGCCAGTATGATCACTTTCACGTTGCCATCTTCTTCAGCGCGGGCAAAAGCCTGCCGCAATTCCTTTACCAGCGCGCCATTGAGCGCATTGCGCTTCTCAGGGCGGTTGAGGGTAATGGTGGCTACCCGGTCAGCAATATGATAGGTTAATCCGGACATCTGCCAAATGTAAGTGATTTATTTTTACCGAATAAACGGTATACGTAACTGCCTGTAAAACAAACGCCTTTGTCGGAAATTCCGGCAAAGGCGTGTTGCAGTTGTACTGCCTGTTCCATGTTATTTTGCGGTTGCCTCAAAGGCGTTCCGCAGCATATCTGTCTATACTTATACTTACTTCGTGATCTCTTCAATAACGTGCCCTACGTTGCCATTGGGCATCTGGATGCGCAGCATGGCGGCCACGGTGGGCGCAATGTCTGTCATATGCGTGGTACGGTTGGTTTTGCCCTGGCGTACGCCCCAGCCCATCCACACCAGGGGAATGTGGGCATCGTAAGGGTTCCAGAGGCCATGGGTGGTGCCGGTTTTACCGCCATCCAGCCAGCCGGGCTGCAGTACTACCATAATATCCCCGCTGCGTTGTACATTATAGCCGTTGGTCATCATGGACTTCTGCGGTTCAGGCAGTGCGGTGGAGCCCATTTTGTGGAGGTCAAAAGCGTTGGCAATGCCCGGCCATTTCAGGGTTTCGCGGATGAGGAACTGTTTTACTTCTTCCGCCTTGCCGGCTTTTTCAAGCGCTTCATTATCCAGGCTCAGCTGGTAGTTATAAGCGGAAAGGATCACTTTCTTCAGGCCAAATTCCTTTTCAGCAGCGGCGTTGAGGGATTTCACCATGGCCCCGTCGTCCCAGGCGCCGCCAGGGATGCGGTGCTCTTCCAAAAAGCCCGGCACATGCGCCACGGCATGGTCTGCGGTGATGAAGAACAGCCACTGGCCTTTGCCCACCGTTCTGTCAAGATACTTGAAGAATTCGCCCAGGTCTTTATCCAGGCGCAGGTAAGTGTCTTCAATTTCTATGGAGTTGGGGCCATGCTGGTGGCCCACATAGTCTGTAGAGGAAAGGCTCACGGCCAGGAAGTCCGTGATGGGGCCTTTGCCCATCTGGTGGCCTTCCAGGGCCTTTTTGGCAAACTCCAGGGTAAAGGTGTTGCCGAACGGGGTGGAAGACAGGATACCGAAGCTGTTGCCCATCATACCGGCCAGCTCATGCGGGAAGGCGGAGTTTTTCTGGCCTTTGAAGCGGCCTTCGTACGGCTTGTCGTCTTCGGTGCTCTGCACGTACGTTTCAATGGGGTATAGCGTGTTCCAGGGCTGTGACAGGTATTTGGCCGGCCACTTCTGATTATTGAAGGCTTCCGCCCAGGCGGGCAGGCTGTTCATGTAAAAGTTGCTGGTCATGAAATTGCCGGTTACACCATCGTACCAGTAAGCGGCGTTAGCGCTATGGCCGGCGGGAAGAATGGCGCCACGGTCTTTGATGGCCACGCCTACCACTTTGCTGCGGAAGTTGGTAGCCAGGCGCAGCTCGTCCGTAATGGTGGTGGTGAGCATGTTGCGGGGGCTCATTTTGCCTGCCGCTTCGCTGCCGCCAACGGCGCTGGCCGTACTATCTTCCGTGCAATATACACTGCGTTTCAGCGCTTTATTGTACCAGGCGTTGCCGATGATGCCGTGAATGGCGGGCACAGAGCCGGTATACACACAGGTATGGCCGCAGGCGGTAATGGTGGGCGTATAGGGCACCAGGGTGTTCTCGCAGGAGAAACCTTCGTTCAGCAGACGTTTGAAGCCATTTTCGGTATAACGGTCATAATAACGGTATAAATAGTCCCAGCGCATCTGGTCTACTACCATACCAACCACCAGCTTGGGCCGGGGCACTTCTTTCTGCACTTTTTTTCCATAGTTCGGAGGGAAACCGGTGGTGGGTGACGTAGCTTTCTGACCCAAGGCTACCGGCGCCGTCAGCATGCAAATGACGGCCAATAATTTAATACGGCTCATATAAAACATTGATTTATTCCTAACTTGCTCCGTGACTGATATACGTGGAAAAAATTAAGGCATAAAAGTAACCTAAGTTTACAAAAAATAATATTTTAATACCTTTGTGAGCGAATTTTAATTTCATTTTAATAATCATATGGATATATTCGAGAAACTGCTGAAGCATAAAGGCCCTATCGGTGAGCACTCCGAAAGAGCCCATGGTTACTTCGCCTTTCCCAAGCTGGAAGGTGAAATAGGGCCCCGGATGAAGTTCCGGGGGAAGGACAAGATAGTATGGAGCCTCAACAACTACCTGGGCCTGGCCAACCACCCGGAAGTTCGTGCCACAGACGCGCAGGCGGCGGCTGATTTTGGCCTTGCGGCTCCTATGGGAGCGCGTATGATGAGCGGCAACACCAACTACCATGAGCAACTGGAGAAAGAGCTGAGCGAGTACATGGGCAAAGAAGATACCACCCTGCTCAACTACGGCTACCAGGGCATTATGAGCGCTATCGATGCTATCTGTAACAGACGCGATGTGATCGTGTACGATGCGGAGTGCCATGCTTCCATTATAGACGGTTTGCGCCTGCACCAGGGGCACCGTTATGTATTCAAACACAATGATATTGAAGACTGCGAAAAGCAGCTGAAACGAGCGGTGGAACTGTGCAAAACAACCGGCGGCGGCATTTTGGTGGTGACCGAAGGCGTGTTTGGCATGGCGGGTGACCAGGGCAAGCTGAAAGAAATTGCCGCACTGAAAGATAAATACGAGTTCCGCTTTATGGTAGACGATGCGCACGGCTTCGGCACCATGGGCAAAACCGGCGCCGGTACGGGAGAAGAGCAGGGCGTACAGGACAAGATAGACCTGCTGTTCAACACCTTCGCCAAATCAGGCGCGTCTATTGGCGCTTTTATGAGCGGTGATAAAAACATCATCAGCTACCTGCGCTACAACATGCGCTCGCAGATCTTTGCCAAATCCGTTCCCCTGCCCATCGTGATCGGCCACCTGAAAAGAGTGCAGCTGATGCGCCAAAAACCTGAACTGAAAGAAAAGCTCTGGAGCAATGTGAACAAACTGCAGCAGGGCCTGAAAGACAGGGGCTTCAATATTGGCCGCACCAATTCTCCCGTTACGCCCATTTACCTGCAGGGAGACATTCCGGAAGCTACCGCCATGTGCCTTGACCTCCGCGAGAACTACCATATTTTCTGCTCTATAGTGGTATACCCCGTGATCCCGAAAGGGCAGATCATTTACCGCCTCATACCCACGGCGGCGCATTCAGACGAAGACATTGAACTGACGCTGAAGGCTTTCACGGAAACCAAAGCCAAGCTGGACCAGAAGGTGTACGCCGTGGCGGAAATTCCCGTGGTATAACCGGAAAAGTAAGTACGTTACATACAACGATGGGGCGCTCTGCGGAGCGCTCCTTTTTATTTTCCCGCCCGGCACGCCCCCTGCCGCTGAAGGGAGTGACACAACGGCGGCCCCATAGCGTACCGGCTGCCGGTACCCCCCTGTTTAAACATCGTAAAGTATGGGCAAAAAAAGAGGGCTGATGGTTAGTCAGCCCTGAAACAAATCGTTCTTTCACTAGGTGTAATACATGATCTTAAGAATCGATCGTTCATGAGGACATGGTAATAAAAAAAAGTTAAGGTCATCATAGAATATGATTTACTGTTGGGTAAACCATAGAATGATTTATGATCAAATACTTTTTGTTAAATGTCTTTAGGGGATTTCTGTCTAATATATTAGCGCTGGCTCAGGGCGCTGCTCGAACAATGATCGTTGCTTTACAACGTTAACCAAAAATAACGTAGTTCTCCGGTATATCCATAACACGAATGTGGTATTTTGTTAACGCGATGTTAAAACAGTTGTAAAAGGAGTATCCCGCACAATAAAGGGTTTTCCTCCATGAGGAAGGGTTTGGGCGGAACGGCCCGTTAATTTGTAAAAAATACACATTGCAGGGGGTAGTAACGGCGGCGGCCCCCTTAACAATTACGAATAGCGGGAACGGGCGGTATTAACAATTGGCCGGCCATAAAAAAGGCGGCCTCAGCGGGCCGCCTTCTCACTGCGTTATGATGTTCACAGGTTGTTTTCCAACGCTGTATCGTACTTGCTTTTCCATTCTTCCAGCAGTCCCCAGGCTTCACCGTCTACCACCATGCTCTCTCTTTTTACGGTACCAATTTTTTCGTACCGTACAGAGTGGTCAGAGGTATCTACCAGGCCGTGGAGCAAAGCCTCGAATTTTTCCTTGTTGGCCGGGCTTACGCTCACTACCACGCGGCTTTGCGCTTCGCCGAAGAGGTAGGCGTCTTTTCGGAAATCTTTGTTGGTATGCACTTCAAAGCCCAGTTTACCGGCCATGGCGCTTTCCAGCAGGGTGATGAAGAGGCCGCCCTCGCTTACGTCGTGCGCGGACCGGATGAGGCCGCCGCTGATCAGCTTGGTGATGGCCTGCTGCAACTTGTGCTCTTCTTCCAGGTTGAAATGGGGAGCGGGACTGTATTCCACGCCTATGAGCTTGTGCAGGTACTCTGAACTGCTGATGTCGTTATAGCTGCGGCCTACAATATAGATCAGATCGCCCGCCTCTTTGAAACCGAGCGTCATGCGCTGGTCCATACTGTCCAGCACCCCCAGCATGCCGATGGTGGGCGTAGGGTATACGGGGCCGTCTGGCGACTGGTTATAGAAACTTACGTTACCGCCGGTAACGGGCGTATTGAATTTGCGGCAGGCCTCACCCATGCCTTTGATGGCATGAACGAACTGGTAATATACCTCCGGATCGTAGGGGTTGCCGAAGTTGAGGCAGTTGGTGATAGCCACCGGCTCGCCGCCGCTGCACACAATATTGCGGGCTGCTTCGGCCACGGCTATCTGGCCACCGGCATGCGGGTCTGCATACACATAGCGGCTGTTACAGTCTGTGGTAACGGCCAGGGCTTTTGCCGTGCCTTTGACCAGTACAATGGCCGCATCGCTGGGCGCGTTGGTGCTGGCGTTGGCGGTGCCTACCATACTGTCATACTGCGTGTATACCCAGCGTTTGGAGGCTATGTTGGGCAGTTGGGCTATTTTTTCCGCTACTGCTTTGGGGTGGGTAATGTCAGGGATGTTCTGGATATCAAAGGCTTTTACCTTTTCAAAATATTTCGGCTCCACGTAAGCGCGGTGGTATTGGGGAGCGCCGCCGCCCAGCACCAGGCTTTCCGCCGGCACTTCCGCTTCCAGTACGCCGTTCATATAGAAACGGAGTATGGGGTCTTTGGTCACTTCACCGATCTGTACGCAGTGGAGGTCCCATTTATCGAAAATGTCCAACACTTCTTTTTCGCGGCCTTTCTCTACTACTATCAGCATGCGCTCCTGGCTTTCAGACAGCAGCATTTCCCAGCCTTTCATATTTTTTTGGCGGGTGGGCACTTTATCCAGGTGGATGATCATGCCATGTTCGCCTTTGGCGCTCATTTCAGCGGTGGAGCAGGTGATGCCCGCGGCGCCCATATCCTGCATACCTACCAGGGCATTGGTTTTAACCACTTCCAGGCAGGCCTCCAGCAGTTTCTTTTCCTGGAAGGGGTCACCTACCTGTACGGCAGGGAGGTCTTTAGCGCTTTCTTCCGTAATGTCTGCGGAAGCAAAAGATGCGCCGCCTATACCGTCTTTACCGGTGGCGGAACCTACTATAAATACAGGGTTGCCTTCTCCGTGAGAGGTGGCAGACACCATGGTGCCTACTTTCAGTACCCCCACGCTCATGGCGTTTACGAGGGGGTTGGTGCCGTAACAATCTTCAAAATACACTTCGCCGCCCACGGTGGGTACGCCAAAGCAGTTGCCGTAATGGCCAATGCCGTCTACCACGCCTTTCAGCAGGTGCTGCGTTTTGGGATCGGCAATGTTGCCGAAGCGCAGGGAGTTGAGCGCGGCAATGGGGCGTGCGCCCATGGTAAATATATCCCGGTGAATACCGCCCACGCCGGTAGCGGCGCCCTGGAAGGGCTCCAGCGCGGAGGGGTGGTTGTGAGACTCTATTTTGAACACGCAAGCCCAGCCATCTCCAATATCTACCAGGCCGGCATTTTCCTCACCGGCCTTTACCAGCAGGCGGCCGCCTTCGCGGGGCAGGCTCTTGAGCCATACAATGGAGTTTTTGTAGCTGCAATGCTCGCTCCACATCACAGAGTACATGCTGAGTTCCGTAAAATTGGGAACGCGGCCCAGGGTGGCTTTGATACGTTCAAATTCGTCTGCGGTGAGTCCTAACTGTTCGGCGGTTTCTACTGTGGTTTGCATGTATTGATGAAGATTTAAAAAGGAAGATGCAAAACTACATAGTTTTAATTCAATTGACAAGAAACACTAGGAAGCCCGCTATATATATTATATTATTTTAAATATATCAGTTTTAAGACCTCATACCCTCGAATATTTACTTAAAAATTAAAAATATAAGGTTTTTACGGGACAAATGCAATTTTTTGGTGAAAAAAGTGGAAACATCTTGCATATTAGGCCAAACTAGCGTTCTTTTGTAAAAAATATTTCACATCATGCAATCGTTACGCTTTCAGGCGCTGGAAAATCTCACCGGCGTTGATTTTAAAGTAAAGCCCGAACTGAATGGCAAAATCACAGACGTGTTCGGCAGCAACGTGTTTACCGGCAAAGCAGTACGGGAACACCTGAGTGATGAGGCTTATAAAAGCCTGATGAACTCTATCAAAGGTGGCAACAAGATCGAGCGTAAAATGGCTGATCAGATTGCCTCTGGCCTGAAAGCCTGGGCCATGAAAAAGGGCGTAACCCACTATACCCACTGGTTCCAGCCCCTTACCGGCACCACCGCAGAGAAGCACGACTCCTTCTTTACTATTAAAGGAGACGGTTCCAGCATTGAAACTTTTGACGGCGACGCCCTGGTACAACAGGAGCCTGACGCGTCCAGCTTCCCCAACGGCGGCATCCGCGCTACTTTTGAAGCCCGCGGCTATACCGCATGGGACCCCTCCTCCCCTGCTTTCATTATTGAGCAAGGTACAGGTAAAACCCTTTGCATCCCTACCATATTTGTAGCTTACACCGGCGAATCGCTGGATTACAAGGCGCCGCTGCTGAAAGCGCTGTCTGCCCTTGACAAGGCTGCTGTAGACGTATGCAACTATTTCGACAAGAACGTAACCAAAGTAACTGCCACCCTCGGTTGGGAGCAGGAATATTTCATGATCGACGAAGGCCTGGCCAATGCCCGTCCTGACCTGGTACTGGCCGGCCGCACCGTAGTAGGCCACGCGCCCGCCAAAGGCCAGCAGCTGGAAGACCATTACTTCGGCGCCATTCCCGAGCGTGTATACGCTTTCATGCGCGATTTTGAAGAAGAGTCTTACAAACTGGGCATTCCCCTGCGCACCCGTCACAACGAGGTGGCTCCCGCACAGTTCGAGTGCGCCCCCATCTTCGAAGAAGTGAACATTGCGGTGGACCACAACTCCCTGCTGATGGACGTGATGAGCAAAGTGGCCAAACGCCACAGGCTGAAAGTGCTGCTGCATGAAAAACCCTTTGCCGGCATCAACGGTTCAGGCAAGCACAACAACTGGTCACTGGCCACGGACACCGGCGTAAACCTGCTGGCTCCCGGCAAAACGCCGAAGACCAACCTGATGTTCCTCACGTTCTTTGTGAACACCATCAAGGCCGTGCATGACTATGCTGACCTGCTGCGCGCTTCCATTGCCTCTCCGAGCAACGACTTCCGCCTGGGCGCCAACGAAGCTCCCCCGGCCATCATTTCCGTATTCACCGGCAAATACCTGTTTGAAGTACTGCAGGAAGTAAAAAGCCGCGTAAATAATAAATTTGACGAGCAGGATGAGGCCATCCTGAAACTGGACCTGCACCGCCACATTCCGGAGCTGCTGCTGGACAACACCGACCGTAACCGTACGTCTCCGTTCGCCTTCACCGGCAACAAGTTCGAGTTCCGCGCCGTAGGTTCTTCCGCCAACTGCGCTTCCGCCATGACCGTGCTGAACTCCATCATGGCCAAAACACTGGCAGACTTCAAGAAAGAAGTAGACAGCCTGATCGAAAAAGGCGAAAAGAAAGAGATCGCCATTATGCAGACCCTGCGCAAATACATCGTTGATTCCGAGAAGATCCTCTTCGAAGGCGACGGTTATAGCGACGACTGGGCCAAGGAAGCCGAAAAACGCGGCCTGCCCAACATCAAAACCACGCCCAAAGCGCTGGACGCCATGGTGACGCCGCAAGCTACCAAGCTGTATACCGAAACCGGCGTTTACAACGAAAAAGAACTGCATGCCCGTCACGAGATCCTCCTGGAAGACTACGTGAAGAAAGTGCAGATCGAAGCCCGCGTGATCGGCGACCTGGCCACCAACAACATATTGCCCGCTGCCATCAAATACCTGAATGAGCTGCTGGCCAATATCAAAGGCCTGAAGGAAGCCGGATTTGGTGAAGATTCCTACAAAGCACAGAAGCAAATTGCAACGAAAATATCTGAACACATCAATGTCATCAGCGAAAATGTACAGGCCATGATCGAAGCCCGCAAAGTGGCTAACAAGCTGGAAGACAGCCGTCAGAAAGCTATCGATTACTGTGAGAAGATCAAGCAACAGTACTTTGACGTTATCCGTTACCACTCGGATAAGCTGGAGTTCCTGGTAGATGACAAGATCTGGGGTCTCCCCAAATACAGAGAGCTGCTTTTCTTGCGATAAAAAACCGTAAGATTGTTTTGGTGTATGATGGCCCCCGGTATTCACCGGGGGTTTCTTTTTTATACCTGCCCGTTAAACCTTTTACTTTTTTACCGGTCTATCTATAAAATCGTCATAAATATGAAGAAGATCTTATTATTCATGTTCCTGGCCGGCGTAACTACGATGAGCTATGCGCAGGACTCGTTGAGGACGAAACTGAAAAGTAAGCAGGTGGCAGATTTGAAGCTGGACGAAAAGCAGAACAAAGAACTGCAGCAGATCAACAAATCTTACATAAAAAGCTCACAGGAAGTCCGGACCAACACCGCCTTAAGCAAGGAAGAAAAGACAAAACAACTGGAGGCCCTCGGCGCCGCACGTGAAGACAAGATCAAATCCGTGCTCAATGCCGATCAGTTTGAAAAATGGCAAAACAACCGCGAAAGGACCATGGCCCGCGCCGAAGCCTACAAGGCAAAAAGGTATAAAAAAGACGGCCGGAAGCACGGTGAACGCGGCGAAGACATGGTAAAGGCCCTGGGCCTGACCGACGCGCAGGGGCAGGAGTTGAAAAACATCAACAAGGATTTTATGGCCAAAGCCGGCGAGCTGCGGAAGAACTCCTCACTCAGCAGGGAACAGCGCCACGAACAGATGAAATCATTGAACAGCGCACGGCTGGAGAAAATAAAACTGGCGCTGGGCAATGAGCAATACCAGAAATACGACGAGTGGAGAAAAAAAGAAAGGGACCACTATAAATCCATGCGTAAAAAAGCGGGGATGGAAACGAAAATGAAGAAAAAAGAAGCTACTGACAATCTGTAGCACGCTTTTCATGCAAATCTGAGCATTACATTTTAAAAGGTTTTTAAGGTTTAAACGGGCTGCTTTTTCAGGCAGCCTGTTTTTTTTGCCCGATAAAAAAGCTCCCCGGCCATTACCGGGGAGCTTTCCATTATCTTCTCCGCTACCCTACTGCAGCTTGAAAGTTTCTGTAAACTTGGTGGTGAAGTTGCCTTTGCGAAAGTTCTCGTCCTGCATGAGCTGCTGGTGGAAGGGAATGGTGGTTTTTACCCCCTCTATCACAAACTCGCTCAGGGCCCTTTCCATGGTATTGATGGCCTCTTCGCGGGTTTGCGCTACGGCTATCACTTTAGATACCATGGAGTCATAATAAGGCGGGATCACGTACCCTGCATAAATATGGGAATCTACCCGCACGCCATGGCCGCCCGGCGTATGCAGCACGGTAATGCGGCCCGGGGAGGGGCGGAAATCGTTGTAGGGATCTTCCGCGTTGATGCGGCACTCAATGGCGTGCATCTGCGGGGTGTAGTTCTTGCCTGAAATGGGGATGCCCGCGGCAATCTTGATCTGTTCCTTGATCAGGTCAAAATTGATCACTTCTTCCGTAACACCATGCTCCACCTGTATGCGGGTGTTCATTTCCATGAAATAGAAATTGCGGTGTTTGTCTACCAGAAACTCAATGGTGCCCACGCTCTCGTAATTGATGGCGCTGGCGGCCTTGATGGCGGCATCGCCCATTTTTTCACGCAGCTCGGGCGTCATGAAGGGAGAGGGAGATTCTTCTACCAGCTTCTGGTGGCGGCGCTGAATGGAACAATCGCGTTCACTGAGGTGGCACACTTTTCCATACTGGTCCCCTGCAATCTGTATCTCGATGTGGCGCGGCTCTTCCACAAATTTCTCCATGTAAATGCCATCGTTGCTAAAAGCGGCTTTGGCTTCTGTTTTGGCCATGGTATAGGCATTTTCGATCTCGTTCTCGTCCCACACCACGCGCATGCCTTTGCCACCACCGCCGGCGGTAGCTTTCATGATCACCGGCAGCCCCATTTCTTTTGCAAGCGCCCTGGCCTGCTCCACACTTTCCAGCAAACCTTCGGAACCGGGTATAACGGGTACGCCGGCCCTGATCATGGTTTCCTTGGCCGTCATCTTGTCTCCCATTTTGCGGATCATTTCCGGGGTGGGGCCAATGAACTTGATGCCATGCTCCCCGCAGATCTCCGCAAACCGGGCGTTTTCGGCCAAAAAGCCATAACCGGGGTGAATGGCGTCCGCATTGGTGATCTCTGCGGCGGCCATCAGGTGAGGGATATTCAGGTAAGAATCGCTGCTCTGTGGTTTTCCAATACATACGGCCTCATCTGCAAACCTGACGTGCAGGCTGTCTTTGTCCGCGGTTGAATATACCGCCACCGTTTTGATCCCCATTTCCTTACAGGTACGGATGATCCGCAGGGCAATCTCGCCACGGTTGGCGATCAATATCTTTTTGAACATGTTTTTCTTATAGGTGATATAAAAACTAAAAAGGGAAAAGGTTGCAAGCAACCTTACAACCTTCTCACGTTATCAAAGCGTTTATGGTTCTACCAGGAACAAAGGCTGATCGTACTCTACAGGAGAGGCGTCATCCACCAGCACCTTTACGATCTTGCCGCCTACTTCGCTTTCAATTTCGTTGAACAGTTTCATGGCTTCAATGATACAAACTACCTTGCCCGGCGCCACATCGTCCCCCACGTTCACGAACGCGGGCTTGTCAGGGCCGGCGCTGCGGTAAAAAGTGCCGATCATGGGAGATTTGATGGTGATCAGGTTGCTGCTGGCCGCGGGCGCCGCTGCTGCCGGAGGGGCGGCTGCCGGGGCCGGAGCGGGCGCCACTGCCTGGGGAGCCACTGCTACAGGCTGCACCGCCGTTACGGCCGGTACTGTTACGATCTGTTGTACTTCGCTTTCCTTCTGCTTTATTGTGATCTTGAACTTGTCCTGCTCAATGCTCAGTTCGCTGATATTTGATTTGTTGACCATTTTTATCAGCTCCTGAATCTGTTTAAAGTCCATGTAGACAGTTTTTGGTTTTTAGTTAAATGCTGGTTCTCTGATAATAGAATTGAAAAAAAGTATATGGCTATTCTTTTACACGCTCAATGTATTCACCTGTTTTGGTATTTACGCGGATCAACTCGCCTTCATTTACGAACAGGGGCACCATTACGGTTGCGCCGCCTTCAACGGTAGCGGGTTTCAGGGTACGGGTGGCGGTGTCTCCCTTCATGCCCGGCTCTGAGTAGGTCACTTTCAGCACAATTTTGTCAGGCAGCTCCACGCCCATGGGCTGTTCCGTTTCGGTATTGATGGCAATGGATACCTCGTCCCCGTCTTTGAGGAACTGCGGCGCGTCTACCAGTTGCTCGCTCACTACTATCTGTTCAAAGGTCTCTTTATCCATGAAATTGTACCCGCTCTCGTCCTGGTACAGGTATTGGAAAGCTTTTTTCTCCACGCGCACCGGGTAAATAGTGTCGCCGGAGTTCCAGGTATGCTCAATTGAACGGCTATTGTCAACCCCCTTCAATTTTGCCCATACCTTTGCAGCGGCACGGGCTGTTTTGTTCTGACCAAACTCTACAACAGAATACAAGCTGTTATCCAGCTTAATGATCAATCCTGTTCTGATATCTGCGGTGGTAGCCATAAAAGGTCACTGATTTAAAGTTAAAAATTTACATTAGGATTGCAAAAGTAAAAATTTTCGCATATGAACAAACAAAACTTGCCGGATTTCACACAAAAGCGGTATAGTTTTGGTACAAATTCACGCGAAGTTAATTATCACTTTACTATTTTTAAAAATATGATTATGAGAAGATGGCTATTCCTGTTCTTATGCCTGCCGGTAATGCTAAAAGCCCAGTCTGTTACGCCTTCTGCGGCACATGTACCGCCCTATAAACAACACAATATCATATCTCCCGTTCCGCTTACCCTCTACAACGGCCAGGTATTCACTAAAAATGACCTGCCGAAGAACAAACCCGTAATGGTATTCCTCTTCAGCGTGGAATGCGACCACTGCGCGCACATGACGGAAGATATCCTCAAAAACATCAGTAAATTCGGAAAATCTACCATATTAATGGTCACTCCCTTTAAACTGGAGCGGATGCAAACCTGGTATGACCAGTACCACATCAGGAACTACCCGAATATTATCATGGCTGCCGAGCCCACCCGCCAGATCGCGTACTATTACGACCTGAAGAATTTCCCGGGTATTTACATATACGACAAGAAGCACCGGCTTGTGGCAGACTACGAAGGTACCGTTAAACTGGACACTTTGTTAAAGCACTTGTAAAATTCTTTCCCGGGGTACCCAAATTCCGGCTCCGATATGCTATTTTTGTTTCCCAAATAATTCTTCACCTTTTTAAAATACTCAGATACGATGAAAGTTACTGTTGTAGGAGCTGGCAATGTGGGGGCAACCTGCGCTAACGTGCTGGCCCACAGAGATTTTCTGCAGGAAGTTGTTTTGCTTGATATCAAGGAAGGCACCGCAGAAGGCAAGGCACTGGATACATGGCAGCAAGCTCCCATTGACTATTACAGCACCAAAGTGACCGGTGTTACCAATGATTACGCCAAAACCGCCAACAGCGATGTGGTGGTAATCACCTCCGGCCTGCCCCGCAAACCCGGTATGAGCCGCGATGACCTGATTTCAACCAACGCCAACATCGTTAAATCTGTTACCGAGAATGTGATCAAACATTCACCTGACGCCATTATCATAGTAGTGTCCAACCCGCTTGACGTAATGACCTACTGCGCTTACCTGAACGCTAAAAAAGACAGCAGCAAGGTATTCGGCATGGCCGGCATCCTGGACACTGCCCGTTACCGCGCCTTCCTGGCAGACGAGATCGGCTGCTCTCCCAAAGACATTCAGGCCATCCTGATGGGCGGCCACGGAGATACCATGGTGCCCCTGCCCCGTTACACCACCGTAGGCGGCATCCCCGTTACAGAGCTGGTAGCGGCAGATAAACTGGAAGCCATCATCCAGCGCACCAAAGTAGGCGGCGGCGAAATCGTGAACCTGCTGGGCACTTCCGCCTGGTACGCTCCCGGCGCTGCGGCAGCACAAATGGTAGAGGCCATCCTGAAAGATGAAAAACGCATCTTCCCCGTTTGCGCATGGCTCACCGGCGAGTACGGTCTGAAAGACATTTACCTGGGCGTACCTGTGGTACTCGGCAAAAACGGTATCGAAAAGATCATTGAGCTGCAACTGGACACAGCCGAGCAGGCACTGCTCAATACCTCCGCCAAACACGTAAAAGAGGTAATGGACGTGCTGGACAACATGAAAACACCCGCCTGAGGCCGGTAGGCCATATATGAGAAAGCACCTGTACTGAAAAGCACAGGTGCTTTTTTTGTTGCAGCGCCACGTTAACCGCCATAATTCACGCCCGTTTTGGTTGTTGTAACAAGGATATTCGTACCTTTAGCCTGTTCGAGGGCTCCAGCGCGTAACTGTATAACACCAGACAGGGAAAACGAATCCAGACCACAATTTTTCCGGCAACCAGATCATGATCAAGCTACTGCTAGCCGCACTGCTTTGCGGCCCTGTATGGGCATGGGGACAAACTGTTACATGGAAAGCTGACAAGGAGCGTTCTACCGTGAAGTTCTCCGTTAATCACCTTGTTATTTCCAAAGTAGACGGCATCTTTAAGAATTTTGAAGGGGATATGACCACCACCGGCCAGGATTTTTCAGATGCGGCCATCACCTTCACCGTGGACGTATTCAGCATTAATACCGGCGATGCCCCGAGGGACAGTCACCTCAAATCAGACGATTTCTTCCATGCAGAAAAGTACCCGTCCATGACTTTCAAAAGCAGCTCCCTTACCAGGGTTACCAACGGTAAATACCTGCTGGCCGGCCAACTGACCATCCGGGACGTTACCAAACCGGTGAAGCTCAACGTGGCCTACAATGGTACCACACAAGACGCTTCCGGCAAACAGCGGGCTGTTTTCAAGGCCAACACCTACCTCAACCGCTTTGACTACAACCTCAAATGGGACAAACTGACGGAAGCGGGGGGCATGGTGGTAGACAAAATGGTGAATATTGAGCTAAAGCTGGAATTTGTGCGGCAATGATTTCATAAGAGCAAGAGGATGAAAGTGTTAGCAATTGCGCTTTGTATTCCCTTATCCTTTAAATTGCGCTATATTTTTTCCGCGTATGTCTAATATTGAAAAGCTTATTTCTATCAGGAATTTTACCAGTGAGCACCATAAAGGCCTAGTGAGCCTCATTTTTGTAGGGAACTGGATCATTTCCAGGCACCAGGCGTTTTTCAAACAATATGACATTACCATGCAGCAGTTCAATATACTGCGCATACTGCGGGGCCAGCACCCCAAAAGCGCCAGCATCAATACCCTGAAAGAAAGGATGCTGGACAAAATGAGCGACGTATCACGCCTGGTGGAACGGCTGCGCAAGGCCGAACTGGTAGAGCGCAAGAGCTGTGAGCTGGACCGGCGGGCGGTAGATGTCAAGATCTCCGTCAAAGGCCTTCAGTTGCTGAAAACCATTGACGAAGAAATTGGCGCCCTGGAAGATACCCTGAAGGCATCCCTCACTGAAAAAGAAGTAGTGCAGCTCAATAAGCTGCTGGATAAATTGTTAAGCACGTATTAGTTTTCCTCCACGTAATCCAGGTCTATCCCGAAAGTTTCCCGCATGGTAAAAGCCGCCACCAAAGCAAGCGCAATACAGATAATGCCGGTGATGAGCCCGCTTTGCAGGTAGGAGAAACCAAAGCTGCCCTGCAACCCGGTAAACACCATGGAAATAACCGGTAACAGCCCCCGCGCGTAGTTGGGAGCCGTAGTGGCCGCCGTGGCCCGCAGGTTGGTGCCGAACTGCTCCGCCGCCACCGTTACGAAAATGGCCCAGAAGCCCACGCTGAAACCCAGTAAGCCGCAAACCGTATAAAAAAGCGCGGCAGACGCCCCGTGCATGTTGAAATACAGCACCACGCAAGCCATCACCAGGGCATAAAAGATGTAGAGCACCTTTTTGCGGCTCCGGATCAGCTGGCTCAGGTAACCGCTGGCAAAGTCTCCCAGCGTGAGCGCGGCGTACCCGATCATGATCACCTTGCCCGGGTCTATATCTCCCTGCACATCCATTTTTTCCGCAAAAGCATTCGAAAATGTCATCAATATACCTACTACATACCAGGTAGGAAGGCCTACCAGTATACATTTGAGATACCGCAGAAAGCGTTCCCGGTTAGTAAAGAACTTGAAATAGTTGCCCCGGCTCACCCCGCCTTTTTCCTTCACGCTGTTGAACATGCCGGACTCTACCACACTGACCCGCAAAATGAGCAGGGCCAGGCCCAGGCCGCCGCCAATGTAATAACAGATGCGCCAGTTGTCTCCAAAGTACTCAGATACAAAATAGGCCACCACCGCGCCGGAAATGCCCACACTGGCCACAATCATGGTGCCCAGCCCACGTTTTTCCTTGGGTAGCACTTCAGATACCAGGGTAATACCGGCGCCCAGTTCGCCCGCCAGGCCCAGGCCGGCTACAAACCGCCATATCATGTACCAGGTAATGGCATGCTCGCCGCTTACCATGCCGTTGGCTACGTTGGCCACGGAATACAGCAGGATGGAGCCGAACAATACGGAAAGGCGGCCGCGCTTGTCGCCCAGCACCCCCCAGATGATGCCGCCTATCAGCATGCCCACCATCTGTATGTTGATGAGCCACATGCCCACATTGTCAATTTCCTCACCCTGCAAACCCAGGTCTGTAAGGCTTTTAATACGAATAATACCGAAAAGGAGAAGATCGTAGATGTCTACAAAGTAGCCCAGGGAGGCCACAATTACTGCCGCGTTCAATAACTTGACCGGTTTCTGCGTGGAATTCATACTGTCTGAATATTTAGAAGGTTGATGTGTTAGCCCATAAATAAAAGAGACGCAAAGTAATTGCGTCTCTCCAGATATACAAGAATTTTACGATTTTATTTCTTCTTCCTCCTTTTTGGCCGGCGCCTCTATAGGGTTGCCAAACTCATCGAAGTGGGAGTGTATGGTAGATTTCCCGAAAATGAACTTGATGGCCACCGGCAGGGTGGTAATGACCACTATAATGATGATGATCCATTCCAGGTGGTCTTTCAGGGTGGGGAAAGCCTTGTCAAGATAATGCCCTGCCAGCATCATGGAAAACACCCAGGAAAAGGAGCCCACAATGTTCCAGAACATGAACTTTTTTCTTTCCATGCCCACTATACCGGCCACAATGGGCGCAAACGTACGTACCACCGGCAGGAAACGGGCCACGAAAATAGCGCCGCCGCCATATTTGTCATATACCTCCTTGGCTTGCCAGAGGTGCTTTTTCTTGAAAAAGAATGTGTCTTTTCTTTTGAACAGGATGGGGCCGGACTTGCGGCCGAACCAGTAACCCACAATATTGCCCAGCACGCCCGTGATGGCGATCAGGGTCATGATCACTACCAGCGGCATGTTGAAAAAGCTCTGGCCCAGCATTTCACCATAAATGCCGGCTATAAAAAGTAAAGAATCTCCTGGCAGGAAAAATCCCACAAACAACCCGGTTTCTGCAAAAATGATAGCCAGAATCAGGTAAAATCCTCCATTCTGAATAATCCACTCGGGGTTAATTAAATGTTTAAAAAACTCGATAATCTGATCCATGCTGTTGTTTAAAAATTAGAATTAGTTAGGACGCCCGAAAATACATCATAATATGTCAAGAGGAAGTTAATATTTTATGAAAGGCAAGCTAGGCCTTCGTTTCAGGCGGCAGTTGCCGGAAATCCACCTCCCCTTCCCATTTCCCGATGACGGCTGTGGCCAGGCAGTTGCCAATAACGTTTACGGAGGTGCGGGCCATGTCCATCAGCTCGTCTATGCCCAGGATGAGGAACACGGGCCATACCGGCAGGTGGAAAGACGCCACGGTGCCGAGGATGATCACCAAAGTGGCACGGGGAACGCCAGCTACGCCTTTGCTGGTAAGCATCAGGGTAAATACCATCAGTATCTGCTGCCCCCAGCTCAGGTGATGGCCGGCGGCCTGCGCTACAAATACGGAGGCCAGCGCCAGGTACAGGGTAGACCCGTCCAGGTTGAAACTATAGCCGGTGGGCATTACAAAGGCGATCACCTTGCGGGGTACGCCCATTCTTTCCATGGCCTCCATGGCCTTGGGCAAGGCAGACTCGGAGCTGGTAGTGGCAAAGGCGATAGACACGGGTTCGGATATTTCCCTGATAAACCGGCCTATGGGCAGTTTGATAATAAGCGCAACAGGTATAAATACCACCAGGATAAAAACAGTGAGGGCTACATACAGGGTGAGCAGCAGCTGCAGCAGGTTGCCGAGCACGGAAAGCCCGCCATGCCCCACCGTGTAGGCAATGGCCGCCCCTACCCCTACCGGGGCAAAGTACATCACTATATTGGTGAACTTGAACATGACCTCAGACAAGCTCTCGCAAAAGCCCAGCATGGGGCCGCGGAATTTGTCTTTCACCAGCAGGAGCGAAATGCCGAATATTACGCTGAACACCACAATGGGCAGAATTTCCCCGTGGTAGATGGATTTGGCAATGTTTTCCGGGAATACGTGGAGGATCACGTCTTGCCAGTTCTGGGGCTTGGTTTCCGGCAGCTTTTCATGCAGCGACTCCGGGGGCATTTTGATGCCTACCCCGGCCTGGCTGATGTTGATGGCGGCCAGGCCTATGAACAAGGCAATGGTGGTCACTATTTCAAAGTAGACCAGGGACTTCCAGCCCATACGCCCTACCTGCTTGATATCCGAATGCCCGGCAATGCCCACCACCAGCGTGGCAAATAACAGGGGGGCAATAACCGTCTTGATCAACTGGAGAAAAACCTTGCTGAGTACCTGGAAGTTGACGGCTATGGCCGGATAATCATGGCCCAGCTCCGCCCCTATGATCATGCTCACCAGTATCCAGGTAGTGAGGGACCTTTTGGTAACGGCAAACCACACAACAGTGGCCACCGTCAGCCAGCGGAGCACCATCAACACCACCAGCGGCACTTCCACCCAACCAAAATGATCGAACGTATGTACAAAGGAAACTATCGTAAAAGTGATCAACGCAACAAGAGCCGCCAGCTTTTTATTCATAGAGGTGATTTAGTTCAAGGTTTTTATCAAAAATTGTCCAAAAATAAGGTTCTCGGCTGAAAATCCCCACAAATGTTGACAGAAAGCGGCCGTGCTGCGGCCTGAACGCACATAAAATAAAATACCGCTTTATGATTTTAGATACTATATTTGACGATCTGTAAAATCTAAACAAGCTCTAAATCAACCTCACATCTTTACTGTATGAGTAGACTTTTTGCCAAGAAATCTCTTCCAATATTACTAGCAGAAGCTTCAGAGTCAGAAAAAGGATTAAAAAGAACACTTAGTTCCTGGGCGCTTGTGGCGCTGGGCATTGGCGCCATTATAGGGGCGGGACTGTTTTCCCTTACCGGCATTGCCGCTGCGGAGAACGCAGGGCCTGCCGTTACTATTTCTTTTGTGCTGGCCGCCGTAGGCTGCGCTTTTGCCGGCCTGTGCTATGCAGAGTTTGCCTCCATGATACCCGTTGCCGGCAGCGCCTACACTTACTCTTATGCCACCATGGGTGAGTTTGTTGCCTGGATCATTGGCTGGGACCTTGTGCTGGAATACGCACTGGGCGCGGCTACCGTGGCGGTAAGCTGGAGCCGCTACCTGCTGGAGTTCCTCCACAAGTTCGGCATTCATATTCCCCACCAGCTGGCGGTATCTCCCTGGGAAACAGTCAAAATGAGCGATGGTACCCTGATCGAAGGCGGCCTGTTTAACCTGCCCGCGGTGATCATTGTGCTGCTGCTCTCCCTGCTGCTCATCAAAGGCACGCGCGAGTCTGCCGGCATGAACAACTTCCTGGTAATTTTGAAAGTGTCCGTGGTGATCGTTTTCATTGTACTGGGCTGGAGCCATATAGACCCCGCCAACTATGACCCGTACATCCCCGCTAATACCGGCAAGTACGAAAACTTCGGCTGGACGGGCATTGCCACCGGGGCGGCCGTGGTGTTCTTTGCCTTTATAGGCTTTGACGCCGTGTCTACCGCCGCGCAGGAGGCCAAAAACCCGCAGAAAGGCATGCCCATAGGCATCCTGGGGTCCCTGGTCATTTGTACCATTCTCTACGTATTGTTCGCCCACGTGATGACGGGGCTGCTGAACTATAAGCTCTTTGCCGGCGATGCCAAACCCGCTGCCACCGCCTTTGCACAAACGGGGTACGACTTTTTGCAGACCGGCCTGATCGTAGCCATCCTGGCCGGTTATACCTCCGTGATACTGGTGATGCTGCTGGGGCAGAGCCGCGTGTTCTACTCCATGAGCCGGGACGGGCTGCTGCCCAAGTTTTTCAGCGACGTTCACCCGAAGTTCAGGACTCCCTGGAAAACCAATGCCTTCTTCATGATATTTGTGAGCCTGTTTGCCGGCCTGGTGCCGGTAAGCGACCTGGGGCACATGGTAAGCATCGGTACCCTCTTCGCCTTCTCCCTGGTATGCATTGGCGTGATCATTATGCGGAAAAAAATGCCGGAAATACCCCGGGCGTTCAAAACCCCGCTGGTGCCCTTTGTACCCATTATGGGCGTGCTGGTATGCGGTTACCTCATGTATTCGCTGCCCAAAGAGAGCTGGATGAGGCTGGGCATATGGCTGGCGCTGGGCCTGGCCATCTATTTCTTCTACAGCAGGCACAACAGCAAACTGGGAAAAGAAAAGTCATAACCTGACCCACAGATCATATTTCAAAGGCCCGCCGCACTCCGCCGCGGGTCTTTTATTTCACGCTATTCTGTCAGAATTTAATATTTTTGCAGCCACATTCAAGGAACTGTATTTTACTATGGGACGTATATTCGAAGTAAGAAAACATACCATGTTTGCCCGCTGGGACCGCATGGCCAAACAATTTACCCGCATCGGAAAGGAAATTGCCATTGCCGTAAAACAAGGCGGCCCTGACCCGGACAATAACCCCGCCCTGCGCCGCTGCTTTCAGAACGCCAAGGGCGTGAACATGCCGAAAGACCGCGTGGAGGCCGCCATCAAACGCGCCATGGGGAAAGACAAAACTGATTATGAAGAAGTTGTATATGAAGGGTATGCGCCGCACGGCGTTGCCGTAATGGTAGAAACCGCTACAGACAATACCACCCGTACCGTTGCCAATGTGCGCATGCACTTCAACCGCGGCGGCGGCAGTCTGGGCAACAGCGGTTCGGTAGGCTTCCTGTTCAACCGCCTGGGTGAGTTCAAGATCAAAAATGAAGGGCAGGACCTGGAAGAGCTGGAACTGGAACTGATAGATTTCGGACTGGAAGAGATCGGGGAAGACAGCGAAGACAACATCATTATCCGCGCCGCTTTCAACGAATTTGGCAACATGGCCAAGGCGCTGGAAGAAAAAGGCATCAACATCATCAGTGCCGAATTGAAAAGGATACCTACCACTACTGTGGAATTGGGAGAAGAACAAGCGAAGGAAGTACTGGAGCTGATTGACCGGTTGGAGCAGGATGAAGATGTACAGCAGGTGTTTCACAACCTGAAATAGTTCATGCATTAAATAGTTAAAGGGCTGACCTGGTAACGGGTCAGCCCTTTGTATTGTAGCTTATAGTAGGTTCGGATGTGCAGGGACCTGTTATACTAAAGCGTTACCACTCAATTTTCGCAGGCGGTGAGAGCGTTCAGCTGTTAATGGCAGCAGTCCGGCAACGCATACAGGCTACTAAGGTCAGGGCGTTTTTTGCAGTTGCGGCTCACGGCAACAGTCTGGCCGGGTGCGCCAAAAGCAAGCTCCCCTTTTACCCCACTACATGCTCCGGCCGGCCGCTCTGAAATGCTTTCACATTGCTCACCACCTTGTCCATCAATCTTTTACGGGCCTCTACCGTAGCCCACGCTATGTGAGGCGTTACCAGGCAGTTTTTTGCCTTGAACAGCGGGTGGCCCGCGGGCGGCGGCTCTGTGCCCAGCACGTCAAGCCCCGCGCCGGCCAGCAGGCCGGCGTTCAATGCGGCAGCCAGGTCTTCTTCGTTAACGAGGGGGCCGCGGCTGGTATTGATCAGAAAAGCGGATGGTTTCATAGTGGCGAGCAGGGCTGCGTTGACAAAACCCTTATTTTCGGCGTTCAGCGGGCAGTGCAGGCTTACGGCGTCTGCCTCCCGGAAACAGGTGGCTTGGTCCGTAAAGGCAACCCCGTTCATTTTATCCCTTTCCGGGTGCTTGTGGCTCACTATAACGCGCATGCCAAAAGCCAGGGCTATTCTGGCCACGGCCTGCCCTATTTGCCCGAAGCCGATAATAGCCAGGGTTTTATGCTGCAGTTCCCACAATGGTTGTTTCCAATAGCTGAAATCAGGATTTTGCGCCCATTCTCCTTTGCGCACACTGTCTGCATGCAGAGCCACGCCCTGCACCAGTTCCAGCAGCAGGGCAAAGGTGAGTTGCGCCACGGAGGCGGTACTGTAAGCGGGCACGTTGCTGACGGTAATGCCCCGTTCCCGTGCTGCTTTAACGTCAACAATATTGTAGCCGGTGGCCATTACCCCAATATACCGCAGGGCCGGCAGTTGCAAAATGGTGTCTGCCGGCACAAATGCCTTGTTGGTAAGAATGATGTCTGCGTCTTTGGCCCGCCCGGCTACCAGTTCCGGCGGGGTACGGTCATATACAGTTACCTTTCCGAGGGTTTTCAGCGCGTCCCAGCTCAGGTCACCAGGGTTGAGGGCATAGCCATCCAGTACAACTATATTCATGAGAATAAAAGTACGGGATTAGCTGAAAAATTACCGGTTAAAAAACATCTACGCGTGCAAAGGTGTTGTTCACCTTGTCTATAACAAAGTTTCCGTAAACAGAGCGGTAGGTACCGTAACATAACTTGCCGTTCAACTGTATGTTGTGCTCTTTACCCAGCGGGTGCATACCTTCCATCAACCTGACAAAACGCATACGCTGCAGTTGGCCGCCGCATTTGCATTTGGTTTCGGAGATCTTCTTGTGGGAATGCACAATATTGCTGCATCTGATACATCTAGCTTCCATGTTACGCTTGTTTGGGTACAAAAATTCAACAGACTTTGGCTGTAAAGTTTGTTTTGTCAGATGTCATCAATGTATGCATATACGCAAAGTGGCGTTGCCGGTGGCTACAACAAACAACAATATGCCGGTATGCTAAAAGGAGAAAATAAGAAAAGGTTCTTCCGTCATGTAAGGTAAACCTGGACCTGTTTTTTCTGGCAATCCTTACCAGCGATCAGAGGATGATGGTTAAACAATTTTGTAAAAACCAGGCCAGGTTCTCATTTTAATTTATCAAAGGATGATGGTTAGTTCGAATTTTTCTGCTTACCTAAGTTACGAAATCAATTACAAAGGAAAAAGTATTCATTGCTGTTACCAGAAAACTGAGGAAGGCCGTTCAAAAGAGAACGGCCCCCATTTTCAGCCTATTTGAACCGTCTAAGCAATGTTTGTTTTCTGTAATACACTGCTAATTTATAGTTTTCCACTACGCGTGTACCAGGCTGAAAACAATGAACAGGGAATGAATAATTGTATCGGAATGAACGTATAAAAAATTGAACGTAAGTTGTTTATACGTTAAAATGAACGATGCTTTTTAAGAAATAATAATTGAGCGCGGGCCACTTGGGGATGGCTGGGGTCACAGTTTACAATGAGGAAATAACTGGCCAGCGGGCTCAACTGCCAGTCGGGCTCCATTTGCCCCGCATAGGAACAATACGTTTTCCGGAAATTCAGTTCCACCGGCACATGTAAGGCCGCGCAGGCACGCATGGCGCGCCGGAGGGCATCCTCCCCTTGTCCAGGCTCATAGCCGAGGGCCTCCAGCACCTCGCTGGCGTAATACGCTACCGCTGTTTCCTGCTCATGCCGGTGCTGGTTTTCCAGTATCTCGTCCAGGTAATCAAATGGCTGCAGTATCATGGTATCTGTTTTTACATGAAACAAGGAGGCTGCTGCGTTCCGGCTTCTTTATAAAAAGGGGTTGCCAACGTCAGGACAGGTCATCAACCGCGTTGCCCCGTCAACCCTGTCTCATCTGCATCAGCCGCGTAAAAAGCTCCTTTTCCTCCTCCGTCAGTTGTTTAGGTACAGCGATCTTCACTTTCACATATAAGTCCCCCGCTGCTTCGCTGCTCCCCTCCAGCGGGGGGATGCCTTTCCCTTTCAGCCGGAACAGCCGGCCGCTGTCCGTTCCCGCGGGGATACTCAGTTGCAGCGGCGTGCCGGGCACCGCTACCGGCACTTTCCCTCCCAGCACGGCGGTATACAGGTCTACCGGCACTTCCATGTGCACATCTTTCCCCTGCAATTCATACTGCCCGTTTGCGGCCAGTTCCACTTCTATCAGCAGATCTCCCGGTTCGCCCCCGTTACGCCCTGGCTGGCCTTTGCCTTTTAACCGCAGTACCTGGCCGTTGTAGGTGCCCTGTTTTATTTTCAGGTTGAGCTTTTGTCCGTTCACTTCTATTTGCCGCGTGGCGCCGGTGTATACGTCCTGCACGTCTACTTTCATGGAGGCATGCAGGTCCCCGCCACGGCGCGTTCTGCTCCGGCCCTGCTGCGCGCGGCTCCGGAAGCCACCGCCAAACAGGTGTTCAAAGAAATCGGAAAACTGGCCCCCCTCTCCAAACATGCTTTCCACATCTTCATACTGCTGCCGGCCGCCGCCTTGTTGCGCCTGCCACTTGCCCCAGTCAAACCCTCCGCCGCCGGCGTTGCCATGCTGCTCGTAGTACTTCCAGTTTTCGCCGAACTCGTCGTATTTCTTCCGTTTTTCCACGTCTTCCAGCACCTCGTACGCCTCATTCAGCTCCTTGAACTTTTCCTCCGCCAGCTTATCGTCCGGGTTCTTATCCGGGTGGTATTTCACCGCCAGTTTCCGGTAAGCCTTTTTGATGTCTTCCGCGCTGGCCTTTTTTTCTACGCCAAGAATTTTATAATAGTCTTTGTACTCCATACTTGTAAGAATAATAACAAATTATGCCGGCGCTTGTTTGCAACCGGGCTTAAAACAGGCGCACCCCCTGCAAGGTACAGGGGGTGCGTTGCTGCGTCAGTTATGTTTGCAGGAACTACTCCCTGATCATGTCCATTACAATTTTCACCACATCTTCCGCATTGGGTTTGGAGAAATAATCCCCATCCGATCCGTAAGCCGGGCGGTGTGCCTGGGCGGCCAGCGTTCTGGGCGCCACATCCAGCCAGCGGTAGCCGCCCTGTACTTCCATTACCTGCTGGAACATGTAAGCGGTGCCGCCGCCGGGCACGTCTTCATCCACAAACAGTATGCGGTTCGTTTTTTTCAGCGATGCCAGGATAGACTGGTGAATATCAAACGGCAACAAGGTCTGCACGTCTATCAGCTCACAGGAAATATCCTGTTGTTCCAGCACCTGCATAGCGTCTTCGATCACCCTCAGGGTAGAGCCGTAAGATACGATGGTGATGTCTGTACCGGGGTGCAGTATTTCCGTTACGCCCAGCGGCACGGTGAAATCCTGCAGGTTTTCCGGCAGGCGCTCCTTGAGGCGGTAGCCGTTCAGCGCCTCTATCATAATGGCCGGCTCGTTGGCTTTCAGCAGCGTGTTGTACATGCCGGCGGCCTGTACCATGTTGCGGGGTACGCATACATGTATGCCGCGCAGCGAGTTCACGATCATACCCATCGGCGAGCCGGAGTGCCAGATGCCCTCCAGGCGGTGGCCACGGGTACGTACAATGATCGGGCAGAACTGCGTGCCTCTTGTTCTGTATTGCAGCGATGCCACATCATCGCTCAGCGGCTGCAGGCCATACAGCAGGTAATCCAGGTACTGGATCTCCGCAATGGGGCGCAGGCCGCGCAACGCCATGCCAATGCCCTGGCCCATGATGGTCAGTTCACGGATGCCGGTGTCTGCAATGCGTGTTTTGCCGTGTTTTTGCTGCAGGCCGGCAAAGCCCTGGTTCACATCGCCAATTTTGCCAACGTCTTCCCCAAAGGCAAATACCAGCGGGTGGTGGCTGAACAACTGGTCAAAGTACCGGTTCAGTATTTCGTAGCCGTTGATCAGCGGTGCGTCTTCCGCATATTGCGCCGGCACCTCCGGTACATTGAGCACGGAATTGGGCCCGGTGGCATAGAGGTAGGTATTGTAATTTTCTTTTTCGACGGCCAGTTGGCGGTCATAGAACTGCTGCAGGTCCTCCAGCGCGGCGGAAAAGTTGCGGGGGTGTTTGAAAAGTATGCCTGCGGCCGTTTTCAAGACGTCCCTGCGTTGCGGCTCGCGGTTGGAGGCCAGTTCCTGCATTACCTTCGTAATATAGGCGGTATCTCCAAGGCCCTCTCCCAGCAATGCTTCGCACAGGCTGAGCAACTCCTGCACCTGCGCCTTGATGGGCGCAATGTATTTTTCCCAGGCGGCACGGCGACTGTCTTGCGCAATAGTTTTGGCTTCCGCTTCTATTTGCTGCAGCAGCGCCTCGTCTGCCAGTGCATTTCCCAACAGCCACTGCCGCATTTTCAAGTTGCAGTCAAATTCTTTTTCCCACGCCAGCCGCTCTTTGCTTTTATACCGCTCATGGCTGCCCGAAGTGGAGTGGCCCTGCGGCTGCGTGATCTCTTCCACATGAAAGAGCACGGGCACGTGGGTTTCGCGGGCTTTGCGAATGCCTTCTTCGAAGGTTTCGCACATGCCTGCATAGTCCCATCCTTTTACGTTATATATTTCCAGCCCGTTGGAGTTGCCGCTTTTGCGGAAACCTTCCATGGCTATGCTGATAGAACCTTTAGTAGTCTGGTACTTGCGGGGAACGGAAATGCCGTAACCATCGTCCCATACAAAGATCACCAGGGGCACCTGCAATACGCCGGCGGCGTTGACGGTTTCCCAGAAGTGGCCTTCGCTCGTAGAGGCGTCACCGATAGTAGCAAAGCATACTTCGTTGCCGTTGCGGGAAAGATGATCGTACTGCTGCAGTTCCGGCACTTCGCGGAACAGTTTGCTGGCATAGGCCAGCCCCAGCGCACGTGGCATCTGGGCAGCGGTAGGCGCCATGTCTGCGGCAGTATTCTTCATGGCGGCCAGGTTCAGCCAGTTGCCTTCCGCATCTATATTGGGCGTGGCAAAATGGGAGTTCATCTGGCGCCCGGCAGAAAAGGGGTCATTATTAATGTCCGGATCTGCATACAACTGTGAAAAGAACTGCTCCACGGTGGCAATGCCGCTGGCAAAGGCAATGGTCTGGTCACGGTAATAACCGGAGCGGAAATCGCCCGGTTTGAAATATTTTGTCATGGCTATCTGCGCCACTTCCTTGCCGTCCCCAAAAATGCCAAATTTCGCTTTGCCGGTCAGCACCTCCCGGCGGCCCAGCAGGCTTACCTCCCTGCTGATGCAAGCGAGCCGGAAATCATTCAACACTTCCTTGCGGAATTCCTCAAACGACAACTGGCTCTGCATATTCATAGCTAATTCGTTGTTTTCGATCATGCCAACCTTGGTTAAAACACAAATGTAAAGGAAAAATGGTGAATGGGTAATATCCCTGTTGCTCCCTGTGAATAATTAAATTTTTAAGAAATTTTTAATATCTTGCTACCTGCGGTTCAATTTTTGGCCGTAAATTTGATCTGGAAACTGGTGTGAACTATATCGTTTTAACCAATCGTTTAAAACCAAACTTGACATGAAAAAATTTATCTTATCCCTATTTGCGAGCATGCTGCTGGCCACCGGTGCGTGGGCACAGGCCCAGAACGGTTCAGGCGCGGCCAATGCCGTAGATGCGAAACTGAAGTTCAAGAAGGAAACTGTTGATTTTGGCGTAACCAAGCTGAACAAACCGGTAACTGTTACGTTCGAATTTACCAATATTTCCACAGCGCCCGTGCTGATCGAAACGGCAAAGGCCAGTTGCGGTTGTACGGTGCCTAACTGGACCGTAGAACCGATCCTGCCGGGCAAAAGCGGTAAAATAACCGCCACCTACAGCGCCAACGCAACAGGCAAGCCCACCAAAACCGTGTATCTGAAGCTCAAGGGAGTAGATCAGGAAAAAGAACTGGTGATCACCGGCACAGTAGAGAACTAAAAGCGTAAAAGCTCACTGATATCGGCCCCCGTTCATAACGGGGGCTTTTTTATTATATGCTTCCCTTAACTTTGCATCGCTAAAATCAGACACCAAATGCCTAAGATCAGTCAACGGGGGCAGATCATGCCGCCCTCGCCCATCCGCAAGCTGGTACCCTTTGCAGAAGCAGCTAAAAAAAGAGGGACCAAAGTTTATCACCTGAACATCGGCCAACCGGATATTGAAACGCCGGCACCCATACTGGAAGCCGTACGGAAATCTGACTTCAAGATACTGGAATACAGCCACAGCGCGGGTAACGAGAGCTACCGCCGGAAACTGACCGGTTATTACAGCAAATTCGGCATTACGGTAGACCATACGGAGATCATTGTGACCACAGGCGGTTCCGAGGCTATTATTTTCGGTTTTATGGCCTGCCTGGACCCCGGTGATGAAGTGATTGTTCCGGAGCCGTTTTACGCTAACTACAACGGGTTTGCCGTAGAGGCGGAGGTGAACATAGTACCCGTTACATCTACCATAGACACAGGCTTTGCCCTCCCCCCCATTGAGGATTTCGAGAAGATGATAACGCCTAAAACAAAGGCCATCCTCATCTGCAACCCCAACAACCCCACCGGCTACCTGTACAGCCGCGCGGAAATGGAGGTTTTGAAAGCCCTTTGCCTGAAACACAACCTGTTTTTGTTCTCTGACGAGGCTTACCGGGAATTCAGCTACGACGGCGAAAATATTTCCGCCCTGCATATTGCCGGCCTGGAGCAGCATGTAGTAGTATTTGATACCATTTCCAAACGTTATAGTGCCTGCGGGGCCCGTATTGGCGCCGTAGTAACGCATAACCGCGGCCTGCTTGACGCGGTGATGAAGTTTGCCCAGGCCCGCCTGAGCCCGCCCAGCTTTGCGCAGATTGCTGCAGAAGCTGCGGTAGACCTGCCGGATAATTATTTTGACAGCATCAAGGCGGAATACCAGGGCCGGCGGGATTTGCTGGTGGCGCGGCTGAATGCCATACCCGGCGTATTCTGCCCCAACCCGGGCGGTGCTTTTTACGCCATGGCCCGCTTGCCTATTGATGACGCCGACAAGTTCTGCCAGTGGTTGCTAGAGTCTTTTGCCCACGAGCAACAGACGGTCATGCTGTCTCCCGCCACCGGTTTTTACGCCACTCCCGGCCTTGGCAGGCAGGAAGTGCGGCTGGCATATGTATTGAACCTGGAAGATATTGCCAAAGCCATGGATTGCCTGGCTAAAGCATTGGAAGTATATCCAGGCCGCCAGTAAAACCATTCACCACAGACCGGTAAAATCCAGCAGCTTAATGTTAAAAAAACATTACCATTTCAAAACATGACAAAAATCATGTTTCCCAAATTATCGGCTGCAATGCTTATGAACATTGAATATTTACATTATAAATAATTACATATTTAATTTTTAGGCTAAAAAGAGTAAAATTTTCGGAAAATGAATTTTGAAATTTAAATTTATTGCCTACTTTTACTGTGTAATCAAGACACAAAGGGTTAATATAACAAATAATAAAAAGTTAAATCTATGTGGACGAAAATACGGAACCTCCTTAGCAAAAATTTAACTTGTATAATTTTGACAAATGGGAAAATGGCGCGACCTTTGCATTATCAACATTATGTAAAAAGTCGGCGACAAACTAAAACGTTTTAGCTAATTAATCATATTTTTGTATCAGTTTTTCATAACGTGGAATTTATAAAGGCAAACGGCTCTGTTCACAGAGCCGTATTTTTTTATCCTTAATTCCCATATTTATCTTTTTCCAACCGATTGCAATTTAAATTCCTCTATTTCAAGGAAATTTCAGCCCAATTTGCCGCCATAAGCTCCTGATTTTTTCATAATATTGTCATGTAATGAAAAGACAAGGTGGGTATTGTGCTTAACCGCGCAGTACCTTTCGCTAGTTTTCATAACGTGGAATTTTAAAATGCAACGGTCCTGATTCCTCAGGACCGTTTATATTTTTTCCAGTAATGTACAATGCGAAGGGATTTCCTTACATGTTTGCGCGGATCATTGTGAAAAAGTCGTCAAACAGGTAGCGGGAATCGTGCGGGCCGGGGGTGGACTCCGGGTGATATTGCACAGAAAAGGCGGGTTTGTTCTTGATGCGGATGCCTTCTACAGACTGATCGTTCAGGTTCACGTGCGTAACTTCCACATTGTCAGAGGCTGCCACCGCTTTTGCGTCTATGGCAAAACCATGGTTCTGGGTGGTGATCTCACACTTGCCGGTGAGCAGGTTCTTTACCGGGTGGTTGAGCCCCCTGTGGCCGTGGTGCATTTTGTACGTAGGGATGCCATTGGCCATGGCCAGCAATTGGTGGCCCAGGCAGATACCGAACAGCGGGCGGTTGGCCGCCAGCACTTTTTTGATGGTCTCTACCGCGTATGCGAGCGGCGCCGGGTCACCAGGGCCGTTGGATATAAAATAAGCATGCGGCTGGAAGGTCTCGCATTCCTCAAAGCTGGTTTGCGTGGGATGCACCTTCAGGTAGGCCCCTTTTTCGGACAGGCATTTGAGCATGTTGCGTTTTACCCCATTGTCCAGCACAGCTATGCGGATCTCTGCATTCGGGTCTCCTACAAAATAAGGCTCTTGGGTAGACACTTCCGCGCAGAGCGCCAGCCCTTCCATGGAAGGCACTTTACTCAACTCTTCCTTCAGCTTCTTTTCATCCAGTATTTCAGAGGAAATAATGCAGTTCATGGCGCCTTTGCTGCGGATGTGAGATACCAGGGCGCGGGTATCTACTTCATGAATGGCTACCAGGTTGTTATCTTCCAGGAATTTAGCCAGGGATTCGTCCGCCATTTTGCGGGAGTAGTTATGCGCAATATTTTTACAGATCAACCCGCTGATTTTCACACTGCTGCTTTCCACATCCTCATTTTTGGTACCATAGTTACCCACGTAACAGTTGTTCATAATCAGCACCTGCCCTTTGTAGGAAGGATCTGTGAAAACTTCCTGGTAACCGGTCATACCTGTATTAAAACAAAGTTCGCCGGATGCGGTCCCAACTTTTCCGAACGCTTTACCATGAAAAACGGTGCCATCTTCTAACAACAGCATGGCGGGCTGTGTGGATCTGGTAGTTTGCGGCATTCTGCTTACCCTTTCTTTTTTATGTTCCGGAACGGAACGGTTAAAACTTTGCAAAGTTAGGGCATGATTTTGAATTTTGAGCAGCTAATTTACGGCCGTTCAGTTCATTTGGGCGGATTTTAACACTTCTTCCGCCACGCGCCTGCCTGTGGAGTCATTTCCGGGGTGGATGACCAGTACTTGTACACTGATGCCGCCTTTCACTACCACCAGGCTGCTGAACTCCATGGGGGCGGAATGATCCTGCACGTAGCTGCCCTGCTGCCACATGGCCGGCGCGCCGTTAAGCTGCACCCGCTTTTCGCTGTAACTGAACTGTGAAACGCCCTTTTGCCTTGCCAGCACGTCTGCCGCCTTTCTGGCAGACGGCTCCAGGTCTACCTGCGAGTGAGACAGGAAAATGGCTTCTTCCATGGTTATTTCCAGCCCTTCTGCCCTGCCGCCGCCTGTGAATGCCTTAAAACGCAGGTTGGGCATATCTTTCCGGTCTGCCGGAGAAAGGGACAAGGGCGTCTGGAGACGCAGCACATTGCCCCTGAAAGTACGCCAGTTACCGGTTTCCAGCATGGCGGCCGGTACCGTGGGTTTGCTGAACATCTTTACCAGTCCCGGGCCGTACCAGGCACCCAGCGTACTGCAGGCCACCAGCACCACTATACCGGTGATCAGTGCCGCTTTCTGACGGATGGTGAATATCCAGTGCTGTGATTTTCTTTCAGCGGCCTGCCGGGCTTCCTCGGAAATACCCGTTTCTTCCGCAAACTCCTCAAAGCTGCCCTGTGGGTGATGGGCCTGCCAGGCAGCAAAAGTAAGCGGGAATTTTTTGCCGCAATGATCGCAGAAGGTGATGTATCCGGATTTGAGGGCACTGTGCCGGGCACAATGACCACATTGGAGGTAGCGCATAGGTATGGGATGTTTTAGCTAAATTAATAAATTTTTACATATAACATCCACAAAGGCGGGAAATGTTCCCGGGTAACCGGGTGACCTTTATCTATAAAAAAAGCTGCCCTCTCACCAGGGCAGCTTTTCCTGTATCGTTAAAAAAAACTATTCAGCAGCTTTTTCTTCAGTTGCGGGTGCTTCAGCAGCGGGAGCGGCAGGTTCTGCGGCTTTCTCATCTGCTTTCTTTTTAGCGCCACCGGCACGACGGGTTTTCTTGGCCGGTGCTTTTTCAGCCTCGGCAGATTTACCGTATATTTCGTTAAAGTCAACCAGTTCGATCAGGGCTACTTCCGCGTTGTCACCGATCCTCTTACCGAGTTTGATGATGCGGGTGTAACCGCCGGGGCGATTGGCGATTTTTTCGCTGATAGTGCCAAACAGTTCTGTGATGGCTTCTTTATCCTGCAGGTAGCTGAAAACAATACGACGGTTGTGGGTGCTGTCGGTTTTAGCGCGGGTCAGCATTGGTTCAATGTAAACGCGCAGCGCTTTTGCTTTCGCTAAGGTGGTTTGAATACGTTTGTGGCTGATCAGCTCGCAAGCGAGGTTGCTCATCAGCGCTTTACGGTGAGCGGAAGTACGGCTCAGCCTGTTCAATTTTACTCCGTGACGCATGACTTTTGTTTGTTTGTGTTCCCTTATACCGTGTCAGGAATTATAAGGTACTTGTTATAAAATACAAATCACGGATGCCTTCCGGTTCCGTGATTTGTGTTATACGAATACTATTCTTCGTCCAGTTTCAGTTTGGACAGGTCCATACCGAAGTGCAGGCCTCTTTCGCCCAGTACCTGTTCGATCTCGCTGAGGGATTTCTGGCCGAAGTTCCTGAACTTCATCAGTTCTTCCTGTTCGTACTGTACCAGTTCGCTCAGGGAGTTGATCTTGGCGGCTTTCAGACAGTTGAACGCGCGAACGCTCAGGTCCAGGTCTTCCAGCGGCGTTTTCAGGATCTTGCGGAGCTGCAGGGTCTGTTCGTCCACTACATCTTCCTTCTCAGTGTCTTTGGTATCGAAGCTGATGTTTTCATCGGTGATGATCATCAGGTGTTGGATCAGGATGCGGGAAGCCTGTTTAACGGCTTCTTCCGGGTGGATGGTACCATCAGTGATCACTTCCATGATCAGCTTTTCGTAGTCCGTTTTTTGTTCCACACGGGTGTTCTCGATGCTGTATTTCACGTTTTTGATAGGCGTGAATACAGAGTCGATTGCGATGTAACCAAAGATTGCATCTTTGGGCCTGTTCTCTTCAGCCGGTACGTAACCGCGGCCTTTGCCGATGGTCAGTTCAATGTCCAGCTTGGCAGAAGGGTCCAGGGTGCAGATCAGCAGCTCGGGGTTCATGATCTGGAAAGAATTGGTGGCTTTCTCGATCATGTCCGCACGGAACTCGGTTTTGCCTTTGATGGAGATCTGGATCTTTTCGCTGCCTACTTCGTTCTCAACGATCTTTTTGAAACGGACCTGTTTCAGGTTGAGGATGATTTCGGTAACGTCTTCCGTGATCCCTTTCAGGGTGGCAAACTCGTGATCAGCTCCTTCAATCTTGATTCCCACAATGGCATAGCCCTCCAATGAAGACAACAGTACACGGCGGAGCGCATTCCCGATTGTCACACCATAACCCGGTTCTAACGGACGGAATTCGAATTGAGCTTCAAAGTCCGTAGACTTCTGCAAAACGATCTTGTCAGGCTTTTGGAAATTAAGAATTGCCATTGATATGCTTGATTTATGAGTTTTAACTTATGTTATACGGCTATAGCCACCGGCTGGTGGCTATAACTTATTACTTGGAGTACAATTCTACGATCAGTTGTTCCTTGATGTTCTCGGGAACGCTTTCTCTCTCCGGATACGCAATGAATGTACCTTTCAGGTCTTTCTCATTCCAGTCCAGCCAGCTGAATTTCGGGTTTTTACCGCGAATAGCGCTGGTGAGGGCGGTGTTGCCGGCGGCTTTATCTTTCAGGCCAACCACGTCACCAGGTTTCAACTGGTAAGAGGGTACGTTCACTACCACACCGTTCACGGTTACATGTTTGTGTGAAACAAGCTGGCGTGCAGCGGGACGGGAGGGGGCAATACCCATGCGGAACACGGTATTGTCCAGGCGGGCTTCCAGCAGTTTGATCAATACCTCACCGGTAACGCCTTTTCTGCGGTTGGCTTCTTCAAACAGGTTACGGAATTGTTTTTCGAGCACGCCGTAAGTGTATTTTGCCTTTTGTTTCTCTCTCAGCTGCAATGCATACTCGCCCAGTTGCTTACGTTTGCGCTGTGCGCCGTGTTGGCCGGGAGGGTTGCTGTTCTTGCCTAAATACTTGCCATTGCCTAAAATAGGCTCTCCAAAAATCCTGGAGATCTTGGTCTTTGGTCCTGTGTACCTTGCCATGTTTTGTTGTTCAGATTTTTTAGTTACGGTGCAAGCTCATTTAAAAAATCTTAAAACCCGATCTTGCACCCACTGTGATAAATAAATATACAAATAAAAATTACGAATTACGAACCGCGCATTACGTTCATGATCTTGACCCGTAATTCGCTATTCGTAATTCGCAACAGAATATGCTATACCCTTCTCTTCTTGGGAGGACGGCAGCCGTTGTGGGGCAGCGGGGTCACATCCTTGATGAGGGTTACCTCAATACCGGAGTTAGAGATAGCACGGATAGCGCTCTCACGACCGGCACCGGGGCCTTTTACAAATACGTCCGCTCTCTTCAAACCGGCGTCAAAGGCGGTTTTGGCAGCATCGGAAGCAGCAAGCTGGGCAGCATACGGGGTGTTCTTTTTAGAACCCTTGAAACCCATTTTACCGGCAGAAGACCAGGAGATCACCTGACCCTGTTTGTTGGTAATGCTTACAATGATGTTGTTGAAACTTGCAGAGATATGTACATCCCCGAAGTTATCCACCTTTACTACCCTCTTTTTAGCGGCAGCTTTTGTATTAGTTGCTTTTGCCATAATTCGTTATAATTCCAACGATGAAATTCCAAATCCCTGTTTATATAAAAACCCTTTATGCCGCCAGCTCCCGGACTTGGAAAAAGGGACACCGGCCAAGGGATCTTACTATTTTTTCGGTGCCTTCTTTTTACCAGCAACGGTTTTACGTTTACCTTTCCTGGTGCGGCTGTTGGTACGGGTACGCTGACCTCTAACCGGCAGACCTTTCCTGTGACGCAGCCCACGGTAGCAGGCAATATCCAGCAAACGCTTGATGTTCATCTGCACCTCAGAACGCAGCTGACCTTCTACCTTCAGCTCCTGGAGAATGATGTTACGGATGGCAGATTGCTCATCATCGTTCCAATCCTTCACTTTCTTGTTAAAATCAATGCCTGCTTTGCTCAGGATATACTGGGCGGTAGAGTGGCCAATACCATAGATATAGGTCAGGCCAATTTCGCCTCTTTTGTTTTTAGGAAGATCAATACCGGCTATACGTGCCATATTAATTGTTTAATTTATAGTTCGTTTAAATGTATACAGATGCTGATTAACCCTGACGTTGTTTAAAACGGGGATTTTTCTTGTTGATCACCAGCAATTTGCCTTTGCGGCGAACGATCTTGCAGTCTGCACTTCTTTTCTTGATGGAAGCTCTTACTTTCATGAGTCAATTGTTATAAATCTACCAGTTGTTACTATTTGTACCTGAAAATTATACGACCCCTGCTCAAATCGTAAGGGCTCATCTCAACGCCAACTTTATCACCCGGCAGGATGCGGATATAGTGCATTCTCATTTTGCCAGAAATGGTAGCCAGAATCTCATGTCCATTCTCCAGTTTTACCCGGAACATCGCATTAGATAAGGCTTCGAGAATAATACCATCCTGTTTAATGAGTGCCTGTTTCGCCATAAAAATTTTTAGGAATGCAAAGATACCACAAAAGTTTCTTAAACCGAAAAAAATACCGGAAATAATTAATGAAAAAGCCGCGTTATGTGGATAACTTTTAAAAAATATCGTAATATCTCTCTAAAGCTACTCTATATCAATTAATTATATAGTTTTAAATGCTATAATACCTTTTAGGGAATACCGCCTTCAACGGCGGCCAAACGCTCAAAAAGCAAGCAAAGATACAGATTTGAAACCAGATTACACAGTGCCTCAGGCGCTGATATAAGCAGAATTCAATGCCGGGTTCTGTTTTTCAGCGGCCTCAATGTGCTCAAAAGTAGACAGTACATCGGCCTTCCCTTTCATAACGGCCACGGTATGTTCGTAGTGAACAGACACCTTGCGGTCCCGCGTCACCACCGTCCAGCCGTCTTCCAGGTATTCTACCTCCCTGGTGCCCAGGTTCACCATCGGCTCAATGGCAATCACCAGCCCTTCTTTCAGCACCGCGCCGCTTCCCCGGCGGCCGTAGTTAGGCACCTGCGGGTCTTCATGCAGGTTGCGGCCCAGGCCATGGCCTACCAGCTCCCGTACTACGCCGTAGCTCCGCTCCTTCTCCACGTATTCCTGTATGGCATATGCAATATCACCCACCCGGTTGCCCGCCACCGCTTTCTCGATCCCCCTGGCCAGGGCGGCTTTAGTAGCGGCCATCAGCTTCTGCACATGGGGCGGCACCTCGCCTACGGCAAATGTATAGGCACTGTCTCCATGAAAACCGTTGCTGTACACTCCCACGTCTACAGACACTACATCACCTTCCTTTATAATATGACCGTTGGGAATGCCGTGTACCACGGCCTCATTTACGGAAATGCAGCAGGTATTCGGGAAACCCTTGTAGTTTTTGAACGAAGGCACCGCGCCATGGTCACGGATGAATTGCTCCGCAATGGCGTCTACCTCCAGCGTACTCATGCCCGGTTTCAGCCTTGCGGCCACTTCTGCCAGCGTTGCGCTTACCAGCTGGGCACTTTGGCGGATCAGTTCTATTTCTTCTTTTGTCTTATAATGGATCATAACACGCGAAATTATGGAATTATTATGATTTGTACCCTTCAAAACAGCCGGAAGCGGGCCACTGTTCAATATGCGGGCTATAAAAAAACCACCGGGAGTTTTAATGCTCCCGGTGGCTGTTATATGTGTTGTTCGTTTGTTCCGATGGATCAGGCATTGGCCGGCGAGGTCCTGCCCTTGATGCGGCCGGAGCTCATCAGGCCATCGTAGTGGCGCATGAGCAACTGGCTTTCTATCTGCTGCAGGGTATCCAGGATAACGCCTACCATGATCAGCAGGGAGGTACCACCAAAGAAGGTGGCAAACAGGCTGTTGATGTTAGCGGCGGCGGCGATGCCGGGGAGGATACCTACCAGTGCCAGGAAGAAGGCGCCAGGCAGGGTGATACGGTCCATTACCGCGCCAATGTAATCTGCGGTGGCCTTGCCGGGTTTTACACCGGGAATGAAACCGTTGTTACGTTTCATTTCATCCGCCATTTGCGTGGGGTTGAAAATAAGCGCCGTATAGAAGAAGGTAAACACCACTACCAGCACTGCATAGATCACGTTATACCAGGGATTGGTATGGTCGCTGAATATGCGGATGAATGCGGAGGCGTTGTCTGACGTGGCAAAGCCGATGGCGGTTGCCGGGATGAACATGATGGCCTGGGCAAAGATGATGGGCATTACGCCGGCAGCGTTCACCTTGAGGGGAATGAACTGGCGCACCCCGCCATATTGTTTGTTGCCTACAATGCGTTTGGCATAGTTCACCGGTATTTTGCGGGTACCTTGCACCAGCAGGATGAGGCCTACGGTGATCAGGATGAACATGGCTATTTCTATCAGGAACAGCAGCAGGCCACCGCCGGAGCCGGTTGTTTTCAGAGACAGCTCCTGCAGGAGCGCCTCGGGCAGGCGGGCCAGGATGCCCATCATGATGATGATGGAAGTACCGTTACCAATACCTTTATCCGTGATCTTTTCACCGAGCCACATGATGAACAGCGTACCTGCGGTGAGCACCACGGTGGTAGACAGCCAGAACAGGAAGGTGCCGTATTCCGGAATGAGGGCGCCGCCGGACTGCGTTCTCAGGTAAGCTACATATGCGCTGGCCTGGAAAGCCGTTACCACAACGGTCAGCAGGCGGGTATACTGGTTAATTTTTTTCCTTCCGCTGTCACCTTCTTTCTGCAGTTTCTGGAAATGAGGCACTGCTATGGTGAGCAACTGGATGGCGATGGACGCCGAGATATAGGGCATGATGCCGAGGGCAAAGATGGACGCCCGGGAGAAAGACCCGCCGGCAAACATATTAAAGAGCCCAAGGATACCTTTCTGGGAAGTCTCGGAGAATTTGGCCAGCTCGTTCGGATCGAGACCGGGAAGGGTGATATAGGAACCCACACGGTATACCAGTACCAGGAGCAAGGTGGTGAGGATGCGTTTACGCAGGTCCTCTATGCTCCAGATGTTCTTTATGGTTTCGATAAATTTCTTCACAGGAAGATAAGAGTTTAATAACGCGTGTTAAATTCGAAAAGACGCACTACTCCGTAGGCGCCTTCTCTATCGTAATTTTCTTAAACCAGCTCAACTGATCCGCCGGCAGCTTCAACGGCAGACTTGGCTTTCTCGCTGATCGCGTTCACTTTCAGCGTTACTTTGCTTTTCAGTTCCCCCTGGCCGAGTACTTTTACTTTCGCAGTTTTGCTGATCAGGCCGTTCATGTACAGGTTCTCGAGAGAAAATTCCTGCAGGCCGTATTTTTCAACAATCTGTTCCAGTTCGCCAATGTTGAATACTTTGTATTCGGTGCGGGTGATGGGAATAAAACCACGTTTGGGCAGACGGCGCTGGATGGGCATCTGGCCACCTTCATGACCTCTTTTGCTGGAGTAGCCGGTGTTGGACTGGGCACCTTTGTTACCTTTTGTAGAGGTACCGCCTTTACCGGAAGCCTCACCGCGGCCTAAACGTTTTTCTTTATGTACTGCGCCTTTTGCGGGCCTTAAGTTCTGTAAGCTCATAATTAATTGTTTTACTTACGCGGAAATCAACCGCTCGCTTTTACAATGATAGTTCAAAAAAACAAGAAGCCAAATGTAAAAATGAAAATTTTACATTATGCATTCACTTGCTCAACCTTTACCAGGTGGTTTACGGCGCGAACCATGCCAAGGATCTGGGGAGTAGCTTCCACTTCTACAGTGTTGTTCAGCTTCTTCAGCCCGAGAGCCTTCAGCGTCAGTTTCTGACGTTCGGGACGGTCAATACCGCTTTTAACCTGGGTGATCTTAATCTTTGCCATTTTATTTAAATATTTCCAATTAAAGTGACCGGTGCATCATCTCCCTGAAGGAGCGTGCCAGGTGTTGGAACCTTATGCTTAACCGTTGAATACTTTCTTCAGGGACACGCTGCGCTGTTTTGCGATAGCCATCGGCTCGCGCAACAGGGCCAGTGCCTTGAAGGTGGCTTTTACCACGTTGTGGGGGTTAGCGGAACCCAGGGATTTTGCCAGAACGTCCGTAATACCGGCGCTTTCCAGTACGGCACGCATAGAGCCGCCCGCAATCACACCGGTACCGTGAGCGGCCGGTTTGATCAGCACTTTCGCAGCACCTTCCTTGGCCAGCTGGTCATGAGGAATAGTACCGTGATGTATCGGGACCTTGATCAGGTTCTTCTTAGCGTCATCTATCCCTTTGGTGATCGCTTCCTGCACTTCCTTGGCTTTACCAAGGCCGTGACCTACCACGCCATTCTCGTTACCTACCACCACCAGCGCGGAGAAACTGAAAGTACGGCCGCCTTTGGTAGTTTTGGTAACCCTGTTAATAGCTACAACCTTTTCTTTCAGTTCCAGATCGCCAGCTTTTACTTTATTGAATGAATTCTTTGCCATTTTTATTTAATAAGAATTACGATATCAGATTGTTTTAACTCCTGGTCCTTCAGATTAGAATTGCAGGCCTCCTTCACGCGCTCCGTCACCAACTGACTTCACACGGCCATGGTAGAGGTAACCACTTCTGTCGAACACGCAGGTAGTGATACCCAGCGCAGTAGCTTTGGCAGCCAGCGCAGCGCCTACCAGTTTGGATTTCTCGGTTTTCGGAACGCTCTGGGAAGCAATGGCTTTATCGAGAGATGAAGCGGATGCCAGGGTAGTACCGTTGGTATCGTCAATCAGTTGCACATAAATTTCAGCGTTGCTGCGGAAAACAGCCAGTCTCGGTTTTTGTGCAGTACCGCTGATCTTTTTACGGATCCTGTAGCGGATGTTCTGTCTCCTGTTTGTTTTTGTGATGCTCATTACTCAGTGTATTTGCAGCCCCGATGCTGCCGGAGCTGATTGTTCAGTAAAGACCGTCTTTTGCCGGTCTTTACTTGTATAAGTTTTAATAATTCGGTTTCTGCCGGCTGCCTTATGCAGCACGGCGCATCAGGTCATTACTTGCCGGCAGATTTACCTGCTTTCTTGCGAACAACCTCATCGCTGTAGCGAACACCTTTACCTTTATACGGCTCGGGTTTGCGCAGGCTGCGGATCTTGGCGGCAACCTGGCCCAGCAGCTGGTTGTCCGTACCTTCCAGCATGATCTTCGGGTTCTGGCCCTTTTCAGTGAGGGTAGACACCTTCAGTTCCTTGGGAACTTCGAAGATAATGTTGTGGGAATAGCCCAAAGATAAGTCCAGCAACTGACCTGCGTTCGCAGCTTTGTAACCTACACCTACCAGCTCCAGCTGTTTTTTGAAACCGTCCGTTACGCCGGTCACCATGTTGGCGATCAGTGCGCGGTACAGCCCGTGCAGGGAACGGTGGCGGATCTGGTCTGTGGGGCGGGTGATCAGGATCTCTCCGTCTTTCACTTCCACTTTAATATCGCGGTCAACGGCCTGTTTCAGTTCGCCTTTAGGGCCTTTTACCGTGATCTCGTTAGCAGCGGAAACGTTTACTGTTACACCGCTGGCCAATTTAATAGGACTTCTGCCTATACGTGACATAATCAGTCAGTTTATTGTTGTTGTGAACCGGCATTCCGTGTTCAGCCCGTATAGAAGGCTTAATTGTCAGATATGCCGTTAGTCCCGCCCTGTTTGCACAAAGCGGGACCGGAATATATTAATATACGTAGCAAACTACTTCGCCACCTACGTTTTGCACTTTCGCTTCCTTGTCGGTCATTACACCTTTGGAAGTAGAGATGATAGCAATGCCCAGGCCGTTCTTGATACGGGTAAAGTCACCGGGCTTGGAATACTGGCGCAGACCGGGACGGGAGATCCTTTGCAGGTCCTGGATGGCAGGTACCTTGGTTTGCGGGTCGTATTTCAAGGCTATCTTGATAAGGCCCTGTTTGTTGTCTTCTTCGAATTTGTACTTCAGGATGTACCCTTTGTCGTACAGAATTTCGGTAATACGTTTCTTCAGTTTTGAAGCCGGAATTTCCACGATCCTGTGATTCGCCATCTGGGCATTGCGGATGCGTGTTAAAAAATCTGCTATTGGATCAGTAACCATTGTTCTAATAAAAGTTTACAAATGTGTTCACAATGCGATATCCAATCGATATAGAAAGGAATCTGAATGTCTGTTCTGCTGGTAACCTTGTATTACCAGCTTGCTTTTCTTACACCAGGGATCTTACCTGCCAGCGCCATGTCGCGGAACATGTTACGGCAGATGCCGAACTGACGGATATAGCCTTTGGGGCGACCTGACAGTTGACACCGGTTGTGCAGGCGAACGGGAGAAGCGTTCTTGGGCAGTTTGTCCAGTTCAGCATAGTTGCCTTCTGCTTTGAGGGCAGCGCGTTTCTCTGCAAACTTGGCCACCAGGGCTTCTCTCTTTCTTTGTCTGGCTTTTACGGATTCTTTTGCCATATTATATTATTGATTGTCTTTTTTGATGTTCTTGAACGGCATGCCCAGTTCTTTCAGCAGCTCGTAAGCTTCTTCGTTGGTTTGGGCAGTGGTCACGAAAGTGATGTCCATACCGGTGATCTTGTTCACCTTGTCGATATCGATCTCGGGGAAGATGATCTGTTCGGTAACGCCCATGGTATAGTTACCGCGGCCGTCGAAAGACTTTTCGCTCACACCTTTGAAGTCACGTACGCGGGGCAGGGATACAGCGATCAGCCTGTCCAGGAACTCGTACATATTTACGCCGCGCAGGGTAACACGTGCGCCAATGGGCATGTGTTTACGCAGTTTAAAGTTGGAGATGTCCTTTTTAGACAAAGTAGCAATAGCTTTCTGACCGGCGATGCGGGTCATTTCGTCTACTGCGATATCTACCAACTTTTTGTCACCTACCGCACCGTTAATGCCCTGGTTCAGGCAGATCTTGGTGAGGCGGGGAACCTGCATCACGCTTTTGTAGTTGAATTTCTTATGCAAAGCAGACACCACTTCACTACGATATTTTGTCTGCAGCCTGGGTTGATATGATGTGTTTGCCATTATTTAATTACCTCCCCTGATTTTTTAGCGATACGAACTACTTTACCGTTTTCCCTTTGGCGAGCCACACGGGTGGGCTTGCCAGCCTTAGCATCCCACAACATTACGTTGGAAATAGCGATAGGCGCTTCCTGCTTAACAATACCGCCTTTGGTATTCTGGGCAGAAGGTTTGGTGTGTTTGGTGATGATGTTCACACCCTCTACCAGCACACGAGCTTTGTCGGTAATCACCTCCAACACCTTGCGGGGTTTGGTCCGGTCCTTGTCGTCACCGGTAACTACCACAACCAGGTCGCCTTTCTTAATGTTGAACTTAGGCTTAAATCTAGTTTTCATTCTGTTTGTTTATTTAAACGCCAAGCGAAACACTGGCTTCGCTTGATTAATATTTATGTCGTTTTTAAAACGGGCTGCAAAGATATGCAAAGATTTCGGATCCTGGATTCCAGCCTTCAGATAAAGGTATTTTCAATACATATACCCTTAATTAATAATCGCTTGAATCCTAAACCCGAAATCCTTATACCGACTCCTTAAAGCACCTCGGGCGCCAGGGAGATGATCTTCATATATCCTTTGTCACGAAGCTCACGGGCAACCGGACCGAAAATACGGGTACCGCGGGGCTCGTCGGAGTTGTTCAGCAATACAACGGCATTGTCGTCGAAGCGGATGTAAGAACCGTCGCGGCGGCGCAGTTTCTTTTTGGTCCTTACAATAACAGCTTTGGTTACGGTGCCTTTTTTCATACCGCCACCGGGGATGGCGTCTTTTACCGTTACTACAATCTTGTCACCTACTCCTGCATAGTCCTGGCCGGAGTTGCCGAGCACGCGGATGCAGAGCACTTCCTTGGCACCACTGTTATCAGCTACGTTCAGCCTTGATTCTTGTTGTATCATCGTAATACGTTTGTTAATTGTTTTAGCAGCGGCTGCAAGTTTGCAGTAAAACCGGCAGCTTGAAACAAATGATTAATTACTTTACTTTTTCGATCACTTCCACCATGCGCCAGCATTTGTTTTTGCTCAGCGGGCGTGTTTCCATGATCCGTACGGTATCACCAATGCTGCACTCGTTCTTTTCATCGTGTGCCATGAACTTGGTGGTCTTCTTTACGAACTTACCATAGATCGGGTGTTTCACTTTACGTTCAACGCTCACGGTTACGGTCTTATCCATTTTATTGCTGGATACTACGCCGATCCTGGTTTTTCTTAATTTTCTTTCGGTCATTTTGAAAGTTATTTTACCTCCAAACCGCTGTTACGCGGCTATAAATTTGTTAATTGTTTTGCTGGTCAATAGCTATCACTATTCCTGGCCCTGATTGGGACTAGAAGCCCAATTCTCTTCTACGGATCTCCGTCTGGATGCGGGCAATCTCCCTTCTCATGAAGCGGATGCTCATGGGATTTTCGATGGGTGTTACCGCATGGCTGAACGCAACCTTTTTCAGGCGCAGGGACTCTTCAGACAGTTTCTCCTTCAGGTCCTGGTCACTCAGGCTTTTCAGATCCAGTTTTGCTTTAGGCATTGTATTAAATTTTGTTTCTGGTTATCAGGTTTGTTTAAAAGGGACCCGTTGCGATTAGGCAACAAAGTCACGGCGCACTACAAATTTCACCTTGATCGGCAGTTTTTGCGCGGCCAGCTCCATAGCTTCTTTTGCTACCTGCAGCGGCACGCCGTCTGCTTCGAACAGGATGCGACCGGGCTTTACAACGGCCGCCCAATGGTCTGGAGCACCTTTACCTTTACCCATCCTCACTTCCAGCGGCTTGGCGGTGATCGGCTTGTCGGGGAAAATACGGATCCACACGTTACCTTCACGCTTCATATGCCTGGTCAGAGCGACACGCGCAGCTTCTATCTGGCGGTCTGTGATCCACTTAGGTTCCAATGCTTTGAGGCCGAATGAACCGAAAGAAAGGGCTGCGCCCCTCTTAGCGTTACCTTTGATGCGGCCTTTGTGCATCTTCCTGTGTTTCGTTCTCTTGGGCTGTAACATCGTTTATGTTGTTAAAAAGTTGTTTAAATGATATTTCTAACGGCTGAGTGAATTATTTGCGGGGACCACGGTCTCCACCACCTCTTCTCTCTCCGCCACCGCGGTTATCCCTTCTGTCACCGCCACGGCCGCCACGGTCTCCACCGCGGTGGTGATCGCCACCCATACGGCCTTCGCCTTCCTTACCGGAAACTGCGTTCGGGTTCAGATCGCGTTTACCCAGCACTTCACCTTTACAGATCCACACTTTGATGCCGATCTTGCCGTAAACGGTCAGCGCGAACAGGGAAGCGTAGTCTATATCCATGCGGTAAGTGTGCAGGGGCACACGGCCTTGTTTCATTTCTTCGGAACGGGCAATTTCAGCGCCGCCCAAACGGCCGCCTACTTTCACCTTGATACCTTCTGCACCCATGCGCAGCGCGGTAGCAATCGCCATTTTGATGGCGCGTTTATAGTTGATGCGGCTTTCGATCTGTTTAGCAATCGTTTCAGCAACAATGGTGGCATCTATTTCAGGGCGGCGGATCTCCAGGATGTTGATCTGCACGTCTTCTTTCCCTGTCAGCTTCTTCAGCTCTTCCTTGATGCGATCCACTTCGTTACCGCCTTTACCTATGATGATACCAGGTTTAGAGGTATGAATGGTGATGATGAGCTTACCCAGCGTGCGCTCGATCACTACGCGGGAAATACCGCCTTTGTTGATACGGGCATTCAGGTAAGTCCTGATCTTGTTATCTTCGATCAGCTTGGTAGCATAATCTTTTTTGCTGCCATACCAATTAGAGTCCCATCCTCTGATGATACCTAACCTGTTACCAATAGGATTTGTTTTCTGACCCATGTTCTGGTTTTATTTGTCTATGAGTTTAAATATATATTTTCCTACAGTTTGCCAATTATTGGGCGGCGCGGCCGTCTACAACAATAGTTACGTGATTGCTTCTCTTGCGGATACGGTAACCACGGCCTTGCGGCGCGGGGCGCATCCTTTTGAGCACGCGGCCACCGTCTACAAAAACGGTTTTCACGAACAGGTTGGCATCTTCTACCCTGGCGCCTTCGTTCTTCACTTTCCAGTTAGCCACAGCGGAGAGCAACAGTTTCTCCAGCGGGGTGCTCGGGTGTTTGGGATGGAATTTCAAAATATTCAAAGCTTTCTCTACATCCAGACCACGGATCAGGTCTGCCAGCAAACGCATTTTGCGGGTAGATGTAGGATTATTGTTCAGCTTAGCTACTGCTTCCATTGTTATTGATTTCTGTGTTATATTAGTTTCTTGTTTCAGCTTCCGGTCATGCTGTTTCCATCGCCTTTCTGTTGTTCTCTTTACCGGAACCGAAAACGGGAAACTTCAAACCGTTACTACATTTTCTTGTTAGCGTGCCCTTTAAAGTTGCGGGTAGGTGCAAATTCACCCAGCTTATGACCCACCATAAACTCGGTTACGTACACCGGGATGAACTTGTTACCGTTGTGAACGGCAAAAGTGTGGCCCACAAAGTCCGGAGTGATGGTAGAACGACGGCTCCAGGTTTTGATAACCGTACGCTTGGTGCCTTCATTCTGCTTTACTACCTTCTTCTCTAATTTAAAGTCTACGTAAGGACCTTTTTTAATGGAACGACCCATGTTATTCTTTATTTAAGATTTCAACCCCGGCCCTTACCGGGATTGAAACTTGTTAAGCGTGATTATAATTTCTTACCGTTTTTGCGGCTGATGATCAGTTTATCAGAGCTCTTATGCGGTTTCCTGGTTTTCAGGCCTTTCGCATATTTACCTGTTCTGGACCTCGGGTGACCGCCTGAAGATTTACCTTCACCACCCCCCATCGGGTGATCTACAGGGTTCATGGCAACACCACGGTTACGCGGCTTGATACCTCTCCAACGGTTGGCACCGGCTTTACCGATGGACTGCAGCGCATGGTCTGAGTTAGACACTGTACCTACGGTGGCAGCGCAGGTGCTCAGCACTTTACGCAGCTCGCCGGAAGGCATTTTCAGCACGGCATATTTTTCTTCCTTGTTGCTCAGCTGGGCGTAGGTACCTGCACTGCGTGCAATGGCGCCGCCTTTACCGGGCTGCAGCTCAATGTTGTGTACCACAGTACCCAGGGGCATGTTTTTCAGCGGCAGGGCATTACCCAGTTCAGGGGCAACGTCTGCTCCGCTTACCACGGTAGCGCCTACCTGCAGGCCCTGGGGGGCCAGGATGTAGCGCTTTTCACCGTCTGCATAATGCAGCAGGGCGATGAACGCGGTACGGTTCGGATCGTATTCAATTGACTTTACGGTTGCAGGTACATTGGCCTTATCGCGCTTGAAGTCAACGATACGGTATTGTTTTTTGTGCCCGCCACCGATGTAACGCATGGACCTTCTGCCCTGTGCGTTCCTACCGCCGGTACGTTTTGCGGGAGCCAGCAGGCTCTTCTCGGGAGTGTCGGTAGTCAGCTCTGCAAATGCATTGCCTATTTTCCAACGGGTACCGGCTGTAATCGGTTTGTACTTTTTCAGTGCCATTTTCTACTTAATTCAATGATTTAATAGACTATTTATAGTTGATCTGTATATACATCCAGGTTAGCGGCTTACGCCGTTAACGGCACTGGTATATTATATGTTAGCATACAGATCTATGGATTCTCCTTCTGCCAGCGTTACCACTGCTTTCTTGTAAGAAGGCTTGCGGCCGGAAATAAAGCCGGCTTTGGTAAAGCGGGTCTTGTTCTTACCGGGCATCACCAGGGTGTTCACTTCGGCAACCGTTACGCCGTAGAAATCTTCCACTGCTTTTTTGATCTCCAGTTTGTTGGCTTTTTTGTCAACAATGAAGTAAAAGCGGTTGAACTTTTCGGTAGCCTTGTTCACTTTCTCAGAGATCACCGGTTTGATTAAAACATCAGACAGTTTCATCAGTTCTTATTTTTTGTGCCTGTACCCGATATTCCATCAGGCGCGGCGCTTGTTTACTGAATTTTATTATGCTTCCACTACGTCAGCCGGCTCTTCTGTGAAGATCTTGGCTGCGCTCTCCGTGATTACCAGGTAGTTGCTGTTCATGATGTCGTAGGTGTTCACGTCGCTCAGCACGGTGCTGCCCACAGTGGGGATGTTGCGCAGTGACAGGTATACGTTATCATTATACTCCGGCAGTACCACCAGGGTCTTTTTACCGGCTACGTTGATATTCAGGGCTTTAAGGACCGCTTCGAACTGTTTGGTCTTGGGCGCCTCAAAGTTGATGTCTTCCACCACGATGATGGCGTTCTCTTTCGCCTTTACAGACAGCGCGGAGATCTTGGCCACATCTTTCACCTTGCGGTTCAGCTTGATGTCATAACCATGCGGTTTGGGACCGAAAATGGTACCACCGCCTTTATACAACGGGTTACGGATGTTACCTTTACGGGAACCGCCGGTGCCTTTTTGTTTGTGGAGCTTGCGGGAAGCACCTTTTACTTCAGCACGGGTCTTCACCTTGTGCGTACCCTGGCGCTGTGCAGCCAGGTATTGTTTTACAGCCAGGTAAATTGTGTGATTGTTCGGCTCAACACCAAAGATCTCTTCAGGAAGCTCAATGGTCCTGCCGGTCTTCTTACCTTCTATATTTAAAATATCTAGTTGCATATTACTTCTGGATTAAAACGATTGAACCAATGTGGCCGGGAACGGAACCACTTACCAGGATATAATTCTTTTCAGGGAAGATCTTCACGATTTTCAGCCCTTTCACTTTCACTCTTTCGTTGCCCATCTGGCCTGCCATGCGCATACCCTTGAAAACGCGGGAAGGATAAGAAGAACCACCAACGGAACCGGGCGCTCTCTGACGGTCGTGCTGACCATGGGACGCTTCGCCCACACCGCTGAAACCATGACGTTTTACAACGCCCTGGAAACCCTTGCCTTTAGAGGTACCCACAACGTCAACAGTTTCACCTTCGGTGAAAATGTCTACAGTAATGGACTCACCGAGGGCCTTAGCCACGGCTGCGTCAGGGTTGCGGAATTCTTTTACGTAACGTTTAGGGGAGGTCTGAGCTTTCGCGAAGTGATTTTTCTCTGCTTTGGGAGTGTTCTTTTCCTTTTTCTCACCAAAAGCTACCTGAACGGCGTCGTACCCGTCGGTGAGTTGGGATTTCACCTGGGTAACCACGTTTGGACCGGCTTCGATAATGGTAACGGCAGTTTGTTTGCCATTGGCCTCGAAGATGCTGGTCATGCCAATCTTTTTACCAATAATACCTTTCATGTGTTATATAATTTAGCCCAGCGCCTGAGGGATCTCTAGCTATCCTCAGGATGAGCGGTTTAAATGCTTTATTGGGCGGCCACCCGGAAGGCGTGACCTGGTTTAAATGCTGTTGTCACAAAATACCTCAGGCGGGCCTTGCGCCCACCTTTGCTGAGGTCCTCTCTTAACTACGCTTTAATTTCCACTTCCACACCAGAAGGCAGATCGAGCTTGCTCAGCGCGTCTACGGTCCTGGAAGAAGATGTGTAAATGTCCAACAAACGCTTATGCGTACACAGTTGGAATTGCTCACGCGCTTTTTTGTTCACGTGCGGAGAACGCAGTACCGTAAAGATTTTCTTCTCTGTTGGCAAAGGAATAGGACCTGTTACCACGGCACCGGTGTTACGCACGGTTTTAACGATCTTCTCGGCAGATTTATCTACCAGATTGTGATCGTAGGACTTCAGCTTGATTCTAATTCTCTGAGACATATGCAATGAACTTCTTCTAATTTACCCCTCAATTTGGGAGGGCAAAGGTAAGTGTTTTTTTTATTGCGACAAATATTTCAGGGGTAATATTTCAGGAGATTATTGACTTTTTGCCGCATTTCTGTTAGTTTTATTGGTACAGGGTGATCGCCCGCAAGTTATAAAAAATACCTAACCTTTTTATTCCCAATGTTTTACCGGCTTCCTCCTGCTTGTTTTCCGCACATCCTGCTGCTGGCGCTTTTTTTTGCCGCCGGAAGCCGCGCCGCCGCCCAGGAACCTGCCTCCACCCCGCTTTCGGAGGCGGAAATGCGGGCCGAACTGGCCCGGGAGCTGGAATCCCTCAAAGCGGACGTAATGCCCCAATTCCCCCAGGGTGAAGAATATATGCATGACTGGATAGCGGCCCATCTCAAGATACCCTATGTAGCGCTCCGAAACGATTCAGTTGTAATGGTTTATGTAGACTTCCTGGTAGAACGCACAGGGTACGTCACAGACGTCAAGATCAAACATCCGGGCATCCGGCAGCTGGATAAGGAAGTAGTGACGCTCTTTTCCGGCATGCCCCGCTGGAAACCGGGCCTGCTGAACGGCAAACCGGTAGACCTCCGGATGACCCTCCCCCTGCGGGTAACCATTCCCAACTCCCTCCGCAAACCGGCAGACGTAACCACGCCTTCCGTGAACAGCCTCCCGCAGTTCAATGGAGGCGGGCAGGCCCTCCGGTATTTTGTGAAAAAGACCCTGCAATACCCTAAAGAGGCCAAAGCCGCCGGCGTTGGGGGCGCCGTTACCGTTGAGTTCCTGATACTGGCCAACGGCCGCGTAGGCAACCCCGCCACCGTAGGCCATGTAATTGGCTATGGCCTGGAAGAAGAGGCCATGCGCGTTGTGGAAAAAATGCCGAAATGGATACCGGCCCGGCTGGATGGCAGGGCGGTGGCCTCCAAACACCAGGTGGTGATCAGGTTTGAGCTGCCGGGCAAACAGGGGGAAACGCCGGCAGTGAAGTAACTCCCGGCGCCCAAAACTTCAGCGTAAACCCGAAGCGCCGCCGGCAGGAAAGCAATACGGAATACGGCGCTGCAATCCGGTGCGGCCCTCCGCTGGCCCCGGAGAGCCGGCCCCAAAGAAAAACGGGCCGTTCCCCGCACTGCCGGCGGAAAACAACCCGTTCTCATTTTCAGTTTGTGTATTGATCGACTTAAGAGGGGTTCTCCTGTTATTTGTCCCCTACTTCCCTGATCGTTTGCCGGGCCTTGGCCGAAGGCAGGTAGATCTGGAAGCCGAGGTTAAAGCTCACCCTGTGGGCCGTGGTAGAGCTGCCGAAGCCCACCGTCAGGTCATACTTCACCAGGCCTTCCAAACCAATATTGGGCGTGATGAAATAAGCCAGGCCGGGGCCAATGCCCAGACCAAGACCGTTCGTATTAGTGCTGGCGTCCCCTACCTTGCGGTTCACGCCATTAAAACCGGCGCTTGCTTCAAAGAACCAGCGGGCCTTTTTGTCTATCTCCACCTTTTTGTCTGCCACATAATATCTGCCAAAAGCACCTATACCGTACAGGAAGTCCGTTTGATCGTTACCGGTGGTCAGCCCCAGGTTAACGTCCACGCCAATGGCCACATTGTCTTGTATAAACCAGCCTGCTTTAGGCGTCAGGTTTAAGTTAAATACACTGCCTCCATTCTGGAAGGTACCCCCGATATTGGCAAGTTGCGCGCCTACCATAACATTTCCTTTCTGGGTTTGGGCAAAACCGGTGGCCGCAAAAAAAACTGTGGACATGAGGAGGGTTAAGTAACCAATTTTTCTCATATGATTTGTGTTTTGATGAAATTGCTGCTTCTTGAACATTCATGGAATGGGGACAAATCAGAACCGGTGTGATTGATTATGAATACAATAAACATATTTTAAACACTCGAATGCGAAAAAGGTTTTATAAAAACTTTATTTTTTTTAAGCTGGCAGACAATTTGTTCGCCTAAATAGTTGTTCTAAACTAAAATGCTATGAAACCTGCCCCCATATTTGCCGTGCTGCTGGTGCTGTTATGCGCCGGCTCTTTCTTTGCCGCCTCCTGTCATAAAAAGTCCGCCCCGCCGCCAAACGGCGAAGATCCAGACTGGCCGAAAGACAGTGTGCGCGTGGTGGTACAACAGGGTATTTCCCGCCCATGGGAAATTCTCTGGGGGCCTGATGATCATATCTGGATGACGGAAAGGGGCGGAAAAGTGAGCCGTGTAGACCCCAAAACCGGCGAGCTGAAACCCCTGCTCACTATTCCGGAGGTAGTGGCCAACGGCGAAGGCGGCCTGCTGGGCATGGTGCTGCACCCCTCCTTTACGCAGCAGCCTTTTGTATACCTGGTGTACAACTACGGCAACCCTTACCGGGAAAAAGTAGTGCGGTACCGTTATGAGAACAATACCCTGGCCTCCCCTGCCACCATTATCGAGAACATACCGGCAGCGGGCATTCACAACGGCTCCCGCCTGCTGATCAGCGGAGACAAGCTCTTTATTACCACCGGCGATGCGGCGGCCAGCGGCAACGCACAGCTCACTACCTCCCTCAGCGGAAAGGTGCTGCGGCTGAACCTGGACGGCTCCGTTCCGGCAGACAACCCCATTCCCGGCAATCCCCTGTGGAGCTACGGCCACCGCAACCCGCAGGGACTGGTAATGGTCAATAACACCCTCTACGCGGCCGAGCATGGGGCCGGCATAGAAGATGAAGTGAACATCATTGAAAAACAAAGGAATTACGGCTGGCCCACCGTGGAAGGCCCCTGCAATACGGGGTCTGAAACGGCCTTTTGTACGGCCAATAACGTCAGGGAGCCGATCTGGTCAACCGGCGGCAGCACTTTTGCCCTCTGCGGGCTGGATTATTACAACCACGAGCGCATTCCCCAGTGGAAGAACTCGCTGCTGGTCACCAGCCTGAAAAATACCACCCTGTACCAGCTCCAGCTCAGCGCAGACGGTAAAACGGTAACAGGCAGCAAAACCTACTTTACCGGCAAGTTCGGCCGGCTGCGGGATGTTTGCGTATCGCCCAACGGGCGGGTGTACATCTGTACAGATGAAAGCCCGGGAAAGATCATTGAGGTGAGCAAGCCGGAGTAATAAAAAAAAGCCCCCCGCGTACGGAGGGCTCTTTTATTTCTATCTATCAACTTGTGCTTAGGCGTTCACTTTACCTTTCACCTTGGCCACTACTTCTTCAGCAATGTTGTTGGGTGCAGGGTTGTAGTGAGAGAACTCCATGATGGAGGTAGCGCGGCCGGAAGACAGTGAACGCAGCTGCGTTACGTAACCGAACATTTCGCTCAGGGGCACTTTGGCTTTGATCACCTGTGCGCCATTGCGGGATTCCATACCTTCCAGCATACCACGGCGGCGGTTCAGGTCACCGGTAACGTCACCCATGTACTGGTCAGGCGTGGTTACTTCTACTTTCATGATAGGTTCCAGCAGAACGGGTTTCGCTTTACGGCCGGCTTCACGGAAAGCAGACTTGGCGCAAAGCTCGAAAGACATGGCATCGGAGTCTACCGCGTGGAAAGAACCATCGAACAGGCGTACTTTCAGGCTCGTCATCGGGAAGTTGGCCAGCACGCCATTGTTCATGGATTGCTCAAAGCCTTTCTGTACCGCGGGAATGAACTCTTTGGGGATAGAACCACCGAAGATATCGTTCACGAACTGGAAGAATTTGCCGTCGTTCTCTTTCAGCCATTCTGCATCAGCAGGGCCGATCTCTATCTGGATGTCTGCGAATTTACCGCGGCCACCGGTTTGTTTCTTGAATACTTCGCGGTGTTCCACTTTCTGCGTGAAAGCTTCTTTGTAAGCAACCTGGGGAGCACCCTGGTTCACTTCCACTTTAAACTCGCGGCGCATACGGTCAACAATGATCTCGAGGTGCAGCTCGCCCATACCGCTCAATACGGTCTGGCCGGTTTCCTCATCGGTCTTTGCCTTCAGGGTGGGGTCTTCTTCCACCAGCTTGGCAATGGCCATACCCATTTTATCTACGTCTGCCTGCGTTTTAGGCTCAATGGCAATGTGGATCACGGGGTCGGGGAAGGTCATAGATTCCAGTACAATGGGATGATCTTCCGCGCAAAGGGTGTCACCGGTTTTGATATCTTTAAAACCAACAGCAGCACCAATGTCACCAGCTTCGATAAACTCGATGGGGTTCTGCTTGTTAGCGTGCATCTGCATGATACGGCTGATACGCTCGTTTTTGCCGGTACGGGTGTTCAGTACATAAGAACCCGCGTCCAGGTGGCCGGAATAAGCCCGGAAGAATGCCAGACGGCCTACGAAGGGGTCTGTCATGATCTTGAACGCCAGTGCTGCAAAAGGTTCTTTTGCGTCGGGCTTACGTTCAATTTCCTCACCATTGTCAGGGTTGGTACCTTTCACCGCTTCGATGTCCATCGGAGAAGGCAGGTAACGGCAAACACCGTCCAGCATTTTCTGAACACCTTTGTTTTTGAAGGAGGAACCGCACATCATCGGAATGATGGCCATATCGATGGTGGCTTTGCGGATCGCTTCGTGGATCTCGGCTTCAGAGATGGAGTTCGGGTCGTCGAAGAATTTCTCCAGCAGTTTATCATCGTAGTCAGCTACCGCTTCCACGAGCTTGCCTCTCCATTCTTCCGCTTCTTCTTTCATATCCGCGGGGATCTCTATCTCTTCGAAGGTAGCGCCTTTACCGGCTTCGTCCCAGATGATACCTTTCATGGTGATCAGGTCTACCACGCCTTTGAAGTTATCTTCAGCGCCAATGGGCAGTACCAGGGGAACGGGGTTGGCGCCCAGCATTTCCCTTACCTGTTTAACCACGTTCAGGAAGTCAGCGCCGGAACGGTCCATTTTATTCACAAAACCGATACGGGGTACGCGGTATTTGTTAGCCTGGCGCCAAACGGTCTCGGATTGGGGCTCAACACCGGATACGGCGCAGAACAATGCAACCAGCCCGTCCAGCACACGCAGGGAACGCTCTACCTCTACGGTAAAGTCCACGTGGCCCGGAGTATCGATGATATTGAATTTATACTGTTTGGTATCAGGCGTACTTTTTCCCTGGTCGGTAGGGAAGTTCCAGAAACAGGTGGTAGCAGCAGATGTGATGGTAATACCTCTCTCCTGCTCCTGGGCCATCCAGTCCATGGTAGCTGCCCCTTCGTGAACCTCACCGATTTTGTGGGTCTTCCCTGTATAATACAGGATACGCTCTGTGGTAGTGGTTTTACCGGCATCAATGTGCGCCGCAATACCAAAGTTTCTTTGAAATCTTAAGTCTGCCATAAAAGTAAAATGACTATAAGTAATGCAATTTGGGGGGCAAAGGTAAACTATTTATCTTAATTAATAAAACCCGATTCTTTGTGAAAATGTTAATTCCCGCGGGGCGGGGATGTATTAACCAGAATACCTTGTCCGTTAATCCGGCCTTAACAAAAATTAACCGGCAAAAGCCTCAAAGCGTCATTTTTCTACTTTTATTCCGCAAATCATTTTATTTGAATGGAATCCCAAATCTAATGATCCTGTTCTGTTGTTCCCCTGGGATGACAACCAAAAATTTCATTCTTCAAACAAATTGATTACCAATTAGAACGAATGGCTTATACCTCGTAATGACCTTGTATTGCCCGGAATTGGAAACAAACAAACCCCGCACATCATGAAAAAGATCTTTTACCTCCTGTTCTTCTTATTAATCGCATCGTTGCCGGGGCTGCATGCCCAGAACGGCCTCAGCGGCATCAACTACCAGGCCGTGGCCCGCAATGCCAACGGCACCGTACAGGCGGGCCAACCCCTCACCGTACGCTTCTCTGTGCTGGCCGGCGGCCCTGATGGCGCCGTACAGTACCAGGAAACACATAACACCGCTACCAACAACCAGGGGCTGTTTACCCTGCGGATAGGCCGCGGCACGCCGGTAACCGGCACTTTTGCCGCCGTGCCCTGGGCCGCCGCCAACCAGTTCTTGCGGGTGGAAGCAGACGCCGGGCAAGGTTACACCTTGCTGGGCACCAGCCAGTTCATGAGCGTTCCGTTTGCGCAGTTCGCTGCTAACGGGCCGCAGGGAGCACAGGGTGTTCCGGGGCCTGCAGGGCCGGCCGGACCAGTGGGGCCCGCCGGGCCACAGGGTCAACAGGGCGTTCCCGGGCCCGCCGGTGTTGAAGGCGTGGCTGGCCCGGTGGGGCCGCAAGGGCCCGCCGGTATTCCCGGGCCGCAGGGTATAGCGGGGCCGGCCGGTAACGCCGGACCGGCAGGGTCTGCAGGGCCTGCAGGGCCGCAGGGAACACAAGGCGCCACCGGGCCGCAAGGCCCGGCCGGCCCCGCGGGACCCGCTGGCCCGGAGGGACCTGCGTTTGCCATCCCCTACGCTACTACGGTAGACATTCCCGAAACAGTATTCAGCATTACCAACAACGGCGCCGGTACCTCGCTGGAAGGCACCAATAACGGCGTACAGGCGGATGCCGTGGCGGTAAAAGGCGTCATAGCCGGCAATGCCCCCGCCGGTAACGCCGTTGCCGTAAGAGGCATCAACAACGGCACCGGCACTCAGGGCGTGGGGGTACACGGCTCTCACGAAGGTTTTGGCACAGGCGTGCTGGGCACGGCCCCCAAGGGCATAGCCGTTCATGGCAACAGTAGTGAAGGCACGGCCGTACAAGGCAACACGGGTACCGGCACGGCCGTATCCGGCTCCAGCCTCTCCGGTATAGCCGGTAAGTTCCAGGTGATCGGCACGGAGGGCACCAACCCTGTAGTACAGGCCACCACCGCCGCCAAAGCGCCTGCCGTGGCGGCTTTCACCAGCTCGCAAAAAACCGGCGCCATGGCCATCCACGGCCAGGTAACCACCCAGGGCACCGGCGCCTCTTCCATTGCCATACTGGGAGAAAACCTGGGCGGCAACGCTGCCGGCCATGCCGTACGCGGCTATACGGAAGGAAGCGGCTGGGGCGTGTCCGGCCATTCCACCCAGGGCATCGGGGTGGAAGGCAGCTCTGTTCAGCACACGGGTGTACGGGCAAAGAGCGAGGCGAGTAACGGCCTGCATGCTACCTCCGTTAATGGCTCCGGCGTGTACGCCTCCAGCCAGAACGGCAAGGCCGGTCACTTCCAGGTCACCAACGTGGCCAATACCCAGCATGCGCTGCAGGTAGATCATAAAGGTTCGGGGAATGCCCTTGTCAGCGAGGCCAACACAGGCGTGGCGGGCAGGTTCCGGTCAACCAACAACCCAGCCGGCAAGGGAGCGGTGGAGGCTTACAGCCAAGGCCAGGGCCCCGCCATACGCGCGGAGGCAGACAATGCGCCCGGCCTCTATGCCATTAACCATGGCAGCGGCCCGGCGGTCAGCGTGGTGAATGACGGCAACGGCACGGGCATAGATGTGAATGTGCCGGGTGCGCAGGTAGGCATCAGGAGTTTTGCCACCGGAGCGGGCACCAGCATCTGGGCTTCCGCTACGAACGACCAGAGCGGCACGGCCAGGGCGCTGCTGGCCACTGTAGGCGCCAACGGCGGCACCGGCGTGGCCGGTATGTTCAATAACACCAATGCGGCTAACGACAAATCCACGGTGATGATCTCCAACGCCGGCACCCAGACCGCGCTGGAGATCAACCACACCGGCGCCACCGGCAACCTGGCGGTTTTCAAGAACCAGGGCGGCAATGTGGCCCGCATCAACAAATCAGGCAGGGGATATTTCAACGGTGATATACAGGCCAGCGGCGCAGACGTGGCGGAAGCATTTGATGTGACCGGCAGCAAGAACAGTTATGAGCCGGGAGACGTAATGGTGATCTCTACCAGTGCGGACCGCACCATGGAAAAAAGCAGCGGCCCCTACTCTGCGCTGGTGGCGGGCGTATACGCTACCAAACCCGGCCTGCTGCTGACCGGCGGAGACGCCCTGCAGGAGATCACTGATAAGGTCCCCCTGGGCGTGGTAGGCGTGATACCCACCAAGGTATGTGACGAAGGCGGGCCTATCAAACGCGGGGACCTGCTGGTATCTTCCAGCCAGCCCGGTACGGCCATGAAGGCAGACCCCGCCAAAGTGCAACCGGGCCAGGTCATCGGCAAGGCATTGCAGGAACACGCGGCCGGCAGCGGAAAGATCAATGTACTGGTAAATGTAAAATAGGCCCCATGAAAAAAATATTCATCCTGTTAATACTCCTGACAGCTGCCGGGCATGCGGCAGATGCGCAGCTGGTGCTGGTGCGGCAAGTAGCCGCCAGCACCGGCGGCAGCGGCCATGCAGGCCCGCTCACCATTGACTACACGGTAGGTGAACCGGTGGTGGAAAGCCTGGCGGCCGGCGGCCTTTTGCTCACCCAGGGTTTCCAGCAGCCGGAAATAGTGCCGGCGCTGCCGCCGGGCGGCACGCCGCTTTTCGACTTCCTCCTCTATCCCAACCCCGCGGTAACCACGGTAAAGGTAGCTTTCAACCTGGTAACGGACGCTTCCGTGGTATTGTTGATCGTGAACACTACGGGCCAGCTGATGTACCAGAACGTGCAGTATTACGGCGCTGGTAAAATACTCATCTCCACCCCCGTAGACCGGCTGGCGGCAGGCATCTACACCGTAGTGCTGAAAGTGCAGGGACAGGTCTATACAGAAAAACTCATTGTGCAATAACCTTCAAAACAAATCATCATGCAACCCAGGCAACTGTTTGCGATACTTTGCTGCCTGCTGGCGGTAAATACATCTTACGGACAGAAAACGCAGCAAAAGCCTATCAATATAGGCGGCGCGTTCCTGCTCGTAAACCCCGATGCCAAAAGCAGCGGCACCGGCGATGCCGTTACCGGCCTGGAGCCGGACGCCAACGCCATTTTTGCCAACGCGGCCAAACTGCCCTTTGCCGGGGAGTGGGGCGTAAGCGCTTCTTATTCTCCACTGATGTGGGACCTGAACAACCATCAAACTAACACCGCCTACGTATCTGCTTTTAAAACATGGAACGGCAGGGAAAGCGCAGGTATGTCCATCAAATATTTCAACTACGGAGAGGTCACTTTCCGGGACGATAACGGCATGGCGCTGCACAACTATACGCCGCGTGAATTTGCCATTGACGCCGCATATGCCAGAAAACTGAGCGATCAGTTCGCCCTTTCCGTAACGCTCCGCTACATCCGCAGCGAGCTGGGCAACGGCACCTATAACGGGCAGGTACAAAAACCGGCTTCCGCCGTTGCGGGAGATGTGGGGCTGTATTCCCAGGGGTATGCGGACAACCTGGATTACGGCAACCGCTATTGCTGGGGCATCAGCATCACCAACCTCGGCTCCAGGCTGAAGTATTCAGATGACGCCGGCCGCAAATCCTTTCTGCCCATGAACCTGCGCATTGGCGGCGGGTATTCTTTTGTGCATACGGAAGACCACCAGTTTACGCTGGCGGCAGATATCAACAAACTGCTGGTACCCACACCCCCTGTTTATAAAACAGACGGCCTCGGCAACCCCACCGGCGAAATAGAAAAAGGGAAAGACCCTGACCGCGGCGTTGTGAGCGCTATCTTCCATTCCTTTGCGGACGCGCCCGGCGGGTTTAATGAAGAGCTGCGCGAGTTCTCCATTGCCTCAGGTATTGAATATACCTACCAGCATAAATTCTTTGTGCGCGCAGGATATTTTTATGAGCACCCCCATAAAGGCTACCGACAGCATTTTACCATGGGCGCCGGTGTTAATTTTTCCGGCATTTCCATAGACATGGCCTACCTGTCTCCCACCGGCAGCAGCCTCATTCAGCGAAAGAGCATGGTATTCACCATCATGTATACCCCTTTCAGGGGCCTTTGATCATACCGGGAAAACAACACGTCCCCATTGTGCATGCGAATATACAGGGGCTGGCCATTACTGCGGGCCGGCCCCTATTGTTGTTCGTTCCCGCTTTTGTCCACTCCACCTGCTTTCCAAAATCTACCAGTCATCACCCTAAACCGGCCAAAAATGAAATGACGGTGTACACGTCTTGCAACAGATCATTTTTTAACTACCTTTACATTGTTCTCAGCCTGAAGAAACCCCAGCAAGCAAATAAAACAGCATAGATTAAAATGCACCGGGAACCCTTGAGTCATTGCTTCCCGATGCGGAAGAGGTTTTTATTGTTACGCCCGGAAGCCCGGAAGTAGAGCACTTCACGGCACACAACGAGCAGTATGTGGACGTATGTGGGGCCCGGTATTCCAGAAGCCGGACCATTCTGATACATGTAATGCAGGCAGCCCCTGCAGATCTCTCCTGTTATGCAGTATTTCCAAATTCCAACATAACCTCAATCACTATGAAACATTTTTCTACCCGGTATCTGTTACTGGCAATTTTCCTGGCCATGGCCTGGCTGCCCGCAAAGGCGCAGCTGACACTGGTGCGGGAAGTAGTGGCCAACAGCGGCGGCAGCGGAGCCGCCGGCGGCATTACGCTCGATTACACCATTGGAGAAGCGGTGGTGGAAACTTTCGGCGCAGGCGGCATACTGCTCACGCAGGGCTTCCATCAGCCGGAGGTACTCCCACCGCTGGCCCCCGGCTCCCCTGCCGTGATGGACTTTATGTTATACCCTAACCCCGCGCTCACTACGGTGAAGATCAGCTTTGACCTGCTGACGGACGCTACGGTAGTTTTCCTGCTGGTGAATACCACCGGGCAGGTCATTTACCAGGACGTGCGCATGTACGGCCCCGGTAAAATTGTGATACCCACGCCGGTAGACAGGCTGGCGGCGGGCATCTACACCGTGGTGTTCAAGGTACAGGGCCAGGTATATACAGAAAAGCTCATTGTACAATAATCATCATTCGCAAAAGCCTGAAAAGTTTTTTTATGAAGCAATTAAAAATGCTGCTGGTGCTTTGTTGCGTGCTGGTTGTACATCCCCTGCTAGCCCAAAAATCGCAACAACAACCACTGAATATAGGCGGCGCTTTCCTGCTGGTAAACCCCGATGCCCGCAGCAGCGGCATGGGCGATGCCGTAACAGGTACAGAGCCTGATGCCAATGCCATGTTCGGCAATGCGGCCAAACTGCCCTTTGCCGGCAGCTGGGGCGTAAGCGCCTCCTACTCCCCCTGGATGTGGGACCTCAATGATCATAAAACGCACATGGCCTATGTATCTGGTTTCAAGACCTGGGCAGAACAGCAAAGCATAGGCGTGTCCGTTAAATACTTCAATTACGGTGATGTGACCTTTCGTGACGATAACGGTATGGAGCTGCAGCAGTACCGCCCGCGCGAGTTTGCCATAGATGCCGCTTACGCCCGCAAGCTGGGCAACAAATTTTCCCTGGCGGTAACGCTGCGGTACATCCGCAGCGAGCTGGGCAGCGGCACCTACAACGGGCAGCTGCAAAAGCCGGCATCCGCCGTAGCCGGCGATGTGGGGCTGTATTACCAGAACTATGCGGACAACCTGGATTACGGGAACCGCTACGCCTGGGGCATCAGCTTTACCAACCTGGGCTCGCGGCTGAAGTATACGGACGATAATAACCGCAAGTCTTTCCTGCCCATGAACATGCGCATTGGCGGCGCGTATTCTTTTGTACACACGCAAGACCACCAGTTTACCGTTGCCGCTGACGTGAACAAGCTGCTGGTGCCCACCCCGCCCATCTACAAGCTGGACCCCAACGGCAACCCCACCGGCGAGATAGAGAAAGGGAAAGATCCCAACCGCGGCGTGGCCGAAGCCATTTTCAGCTCCTTCGGTGATGCGCCCGGCGGGTTTAATGAAGAGCTGCGCGAGTTCTCGCTGGCGGGCGGACTGGAGTATGACTACCAGCACAAGTTCTTTGTACGCACCGGCTATTTTTATGAACACCCCAACAAAGGCAACCGGCAGCATTTTACGGCCGGCATTGGTGTAAATATCTCCGGCGTGCAGATAGACATGGCCTACCTCATGCCCACCGGCACCAGTCTGATACAGCGCAGAAGCCTCGTGTTCACCCTGATGTACAATATTTCACCACAGAAATAAACCCTCACTTTAAACCTCGAAAACATGAAAGCTATATTTCTTTTCACCTGCCTGCTGCTGTTATCTGCAGGCGCCCTGATGGCCCAAAGCCAGTCTCCCAAGGCCGGCCGGTCAACCAAATACGTGCTGTTCCCGGATTATGACGCGGACATGGCGAAGTTGAAACAGGATGCAACGGCGGATGTTGACAACAAGCGGAAGAACACCCGCAATGTACGCGAGCTGATCTTCACCAACTACCAGCCCCAGCAGGCCGCGGCCAAACCCGCCGCACGGGAGACCGCCCGCAAGGGGGCCGGCTTGAAGCTGCCGTCTGAAGCCACCCCGGCAGACCTGGCCAAAGAGAAAGCAGCGGCGGCACAACCCGTAAAAGCAACCCCAGCCCCTTCACAAGAAAGCCAGGCGCCTAAACAATAAAAGCATCCGCAATGAAAAAGATATTTAACCTTATTATTTTCTCTCTTGTTGCATGCCTGCCGCAGGCAATGGCCCAGAGCGGCCTGACCGGCACCAACTACCAGGCCGTGGCGCGCAACAGCAATGGTACCATTTTATCTAACGCACCTGTTACCGTGCGGTTCTCCATTTTGGGAGGCGCTGCGGACGGCCCGGTGCAATACCAGGAAACGCACACCACCAACACCAATCAACTGGGGCTTTTCAGCCTGCAGATAGGGCGCGGCACACCGGTTACCGGTACTTTTGCCACTGTACCCTGGGCGGACGCCAACCAGTATGTTCGGGTGGAAGTGAATACCGGCAGCGGTTTCAATGTACTGGGCAACAGCCAGTTGATGGCGGTGCCTTATGCGCTGTTTGCCGTTAACGGCGGCACACCCGGCCCCGCTGGTCCTGCCGGTCCTGATGGCCCCGCCGGGCCTGCCGGCCCAGCCGGCCCCGTTGGCGCTCCCGGCGTACCCGGCCCTGTGGGCCCTGCCGGGCCTGGTGGCCCTGCTGGCCCCGCCGGACCTGTTGGGCCCGCCGGCCCCCTTGGCCCTGTTGGGCCTGCCGGCCCTGTTGGTCCCGCCGGGCCCGCTGGTTCCATTGCCAACGCACCGGCCGGGGGAGACCTGACCGGCAACTACCCTGACCCGGTAGTAGCAAAGATCCAGACGCGGCCGGTAGCCGCGGCGGCGCCCGCTGCCAACGACGTGCTGAAATTCAACGGCGTGGAATGGGCGCCGGGTTCCGTAGTGGGCGCCTTTACCCTGCCATACAATGCCGTTGAGAACAACGCCGCCACACTGTTCTCCATCACCAATAACGGAGACGGTACGTCCCTGGAAGGCGTCAACAACACCACTACCAGCAGCATTGCCGCTGTCCGCGGCATAGTAAGCAGCGCCTCTCCCGGCGGCTTCTCGGCCGGCGTACGCGGTATCAACTCAGGTACCGGCGGCCTGGGCGTTGGGGTCTGGGGGTCGCAAAACGGCAGTGGCTGGGGTGTATACGGCAGTACCCCCAACGGCCTGGGCGTTTATGGCAATGCCAGCGCCAACGGCACGGGCGTCTATGCCAACAGCAACACCGGCACCGGCCTTACGGCTACCAGCAACAACGGTATTCCCGCCAGCATCAGCATTTTTAACAATGCCAATAACAATAGTGCGCTCACCGCCAATACAGTAGGCAACGGTACGGTAGTGAACGTTACCACCACCGGCAATGGCGCCGGTGTACGCAGCTCTACCAGCGCCGGTTTCGGTGTGCATGGTATTACCAGCGCACAAACTTCAGCCGGTGTGGTAGGTGATAACAACGGCGGCGGCGAAGCGGTAGTAGGCCGTACCACCAGCGATATTGCGGGCGCCGTGGTAGGCCGCAACGATGGCGGCGGCTATGGCGTACGCGGGTTTGTGGCCACCAATAGCAGCGGCACGGCCATTGGCGTACTGGGGCAAGTGGGGCTCAATAACAGTACCGGGCGCGCCGGGCGTTTCGAGAACTTTAACAGTACCAATACCATGGGTAACACCCTGGAGGTGGCCACCAACGGCAATGGTAACATTCCTGACAACACCCAGGGCAACGCCGCCTCGTTCCTGGTAGACAATGCCAACAGCGTGGCCGCGGGCGTGCGTTCTGAAGTAAAGACCATTTTCGGCAACTTCGGCGCGGCGGGCATATTCGGTATCTCCTCCGGCACAGGCGGTTTTGCAGGCCTCTTTCATTCCTCCAACACCAGCGGCAACGGCCCCGCACTGGTAGCCATCCAGGATGGGAACGGCAACGCTATTACCGCCAATGCCTCAAAAGACGGCAATGCGGTGGAAGCCAATATTGACGGAGGCGGTAATGCCCTGTATGCCTGGGTGCCCAGTTTTGCCACCGGCCGCGCCGGGCGCTTCAATATTTTCAATGAGAACAACACCAGCGATGTGATCACTGTTACCACCGTGGGGAACGGCATAGCCGGCAATTTCAAGGTAGACAGGGTAACCGGCACCAAAGCGGCGGTAAGAGGAGAAGTGAACTCACAGTTCGCCAACTTCGGTACAGCGGGCATTTATGGGATCTCTTCCGGTACCGGCGGTTACGCGGGCCTGTTCCATGCATCTAACCCGGCCGGCAACGGCCCGGCGCTGATTGCCATTGCAGACGGCAACGGCAACGGTATTACCGCCAATGCCTCTAATACGGGAGACGGGGTGGAAACCACCGCAGATGGTACGGGCGCCGCCATCTATGCCTGGGTGCCCAACTTCGGCCAGGGCCGCGCGGGCAGGCTGGTGAACTATAACACCGGCAATACCAACCCGGTGCTGACGGTAGAACAGCACAGCAACGGCTCTATTGCCGTGTTCAAAAGCGGCAACCCGGGTACGGTGAACGTGGCCAGGATCAATTCGGCCGGCCGCGGTTTCTTCAACGGCGGCACGCAGAACAGCGGGGCAGACGTAGCGGAAGCATTTGACGTGACCGGCGCGCTCTCCGCCTACGAGCCCGGAGATGTGATGGTGATCTCCACCAGCCAGGACCGCACCATGGAAAAATCCGCCGCCCCTTACTCCAGCCTGGTAGCCGGTGTATATGCCACCAAACCCGGCGTATTGCTCACAGAGCAGGAAGGTGTGGAAGATATTACCGACCAGGTGCCGATGGGGGTGATAGGGGTTATTCCCACCAAGGTATGTGACGAAGGCGGCGCTATCAAACGGGGAGACCTGCTGGTTACCTCCAGCAAGCCCGGTTATGCCATGAAAGCAGACCCTGACAAGGTGAGACCCGGCCAGGTGATCGGCAAGGCATTGCAGGAGCTGGCCGCCGGGGAAGGGAAGATCAAGGTACTGGTAAACGTAAAATAGTAACACAGGTACCAGTCTGAACACTTTAGAGGTTTATGTCTGGTTTTGTGGCGAAGGGCCGGCCCGCTGGGGCCGGCTTTTTTTATGGTATCTGCGGGCGGGCAAAAAAAGAACACCTCCCGGATCCGGAAGGTGTTCCAATTATATGCATTCCGCCTGGGCGGGGATGTACTATATTTTGAAGTGGGAGAAAGCTTTGTTAGCTTCAGCCATACGGTGGGTATCTTCTTTCTTCTTGAAAGCGGCGCCTTCACCTTTGCTGGCGGCAACGATCTCGTTAGCCAGTTTTTCGGCCATGCTCTTACCGTTCCTTTCACCAGCGTAGCGTACCAGCCATTTGATGCTCAGGGACACTTTCCTGTCTGCACGCACCTCGGCGGGGATCTGGAAGGTGGCGCCACCAATACGGCGGCTGCGAACTTCTACTGCGGGTGTTACGTTAGATAATGCTTTTTTCCAGATCTCGTAACCATTTTCGTTGGTTATCTGGCTAACGCGGTCTATAGCGTCATAAAAAATTTTATAGGCAATGCTCTTTTTCCCTTGTTCCATGACGTTGTTCACGAAACGGGTTACCAGTTTATCCTGGAACCTGGGATCGGGCGCCAGGGGTAATTTTTTTGCAGCTTGCTTTCTCATTTATTTGAAAAATTTCAACTATTTACTGAATGATTATTTTTTAGCCTTTTCCTTTTTGGTACCATACTTGGAACGGCTCTGCTTCCTGTCCTTCACACCAGCAGTATCCAGGGAACCACGTACAATGTGGTAACGAACACCCGGCAGATCTTTTACCCTGCCGCCGCGGATCAGCACAATGGAGTGCTCCTGCAGGTTGTGACCTTCACCCGGAATATAGGCGATCACCTCTACTTTATTGGTCAGACGCACTTTAGCAACCTTACGCAATGCAGAGTTCGGCTTCTTAGGGGTGGTAGTGTACACACGGGTACATACGCCACGACGCTGAGGGCATGCATCCAAAGCTCTTGACTTTGATTTGGCCCGGATAATTTCTCTTCCTTTTCTTACTAATTGTTGTATTGTAGGCATTCTTACCTATTTTATATTTTTCTGCTAGTTTACAATGACATCCAAATAGCCCATTATGAGAATTTGGGAGGGCAAAGGTATCACTTCCTATTTAGAATACAAAATTGTGACCGAATTAATTTTTCAAAAAGCCGCATTACCGGGCATTTTCCTCTAACAACACCGTTACCATCTGCTCCCATTCCGCCTCCAGCGGCACGGCAGGCATCCTTTTCCCGGCCCGGGCGTACCAGTAACCGGCGTTCCCCGGGTCTCCCTCCTTGCGGTGCAGGTAGGCATGCACCCAGGAGCCGTCAGCGGAATGCACTTCCTGGGCTATGTTATGGCTGCGCTCCCAGTCTCCCCGGCCATCCCACCACATGGCTTCCAGCACCGGGCTCAGCCCCGCGGGAGGCGCCGGCTGCCGCAGGCTGTTTTTGAACTGATCAAAGGTCATGGGCGGCAAAGATAGTGAATATTGCTACAGTATTGGGAGAAAGCCGAAGCGGCAACGGAGAGGCGGCAGAGACAATCCCACCTAGTCAAGACCTAAACAAGACCTAGGTTAGGCCTAAGCTAGACCTAGTTCCTACCTATATTAGACCTATATCCTACCTATATCCTACCTATATCAGACCTAGTTCCTACCTATATTAGACCTATATCCTACCTATATCCTACCTATATCAGACCTAGTTCCTACCTATATCAGACCTATATTACACAGGGCCTTGTCTTCTCAATCATCACGTTATCAATTACTTATGGCCCGTTTTTTCAGAAAACGACCCTTATTTTAACACACTATGGTATATAATAGATTGAAAATCAACAAGAAAAGAACCAGCCCTCTGTACCTGCCCTTTCGCGTACAAAAAAAGCCCCCGGTTTCCCGGAGGCTTCTCTATAGAACCGTTGGTTATATTTTGTAATTCCAGCCCTTGTCATCCGGTACCTTGCCGGTGCGGATGGCGTCCAGGCGGCTGATCACTTCAGCGCCTACTTCGTACTTAGTGGTATCAAGCGATATCTTGTGGTCTTTATAGTCCAGCTGCTCCACATAGGCCACGCTGGCAGCGGTACCGGTACCGAACACCTCGCGCAGGGTGCCGTTCTGATGGGCGGCCACCACTTCGTCTATAGATACCGGGCGTTCTTCCACCTCAAAGCCCATTTCCTCCAGTACCGCCATTACGCTGGTACGGGTAACCCCGGCCAGGATGGTGCCGTTGGTGAGGTCTGGCGTGAGGGCGCGGTTGCCGATGATCACAAATACGTTCATGGTACCGCATTCCTGCAGCCATTTGTGGTCTTGCCCGTCTACCCAGAGTATCTGGTCATACCCCTGCTTGCGCGCCTGCATGGTGGGGTACATGGCCCCGCCGTAGTTGCCCGCGGCCTTGGCGTACCCTACCCCGCCGGGGAAGGCCCTGATATACTTGTCCTGTACCAGCAGGTGGATGGGTTTATTGAAATAAGGCCCGGAAGGGGAATTGATGATCACGAACTTGTAGGTATCTGACGGGCGCACGCCAATGAACTCGTCTACCGCTATCATGAAAGGCCGCAGGTAGAGGGAGCAGCCTTCATTGGAAGGCACCCATTTCCGGTCCAGGTCTATCAGCATGGCCATGCCGCCAATAAAGAGCCATTCCGGCACATCGGGCATGCCCATCCTTTCCGCGCTTTTGTTGAAGCGGGCATAATTGTCATAAGGGCGGAAGATCATGGGGTTGCCTTCCTGGTCATTATACGCCTTGATGCCTTCAAAAATGGCCTGGCCATAATGCCAGGCGGCGTTGGAAGGGCTCACGCTCAGGTGCTGGAACGGGAGTATTTCCGCATTTTTCCATTCCTTGCCGTCAAAATCAGCCACCAGCATGTGGTCTGCATATTTTTTCCCGAATACCAGGTTGTTAAAATCCACTTCGGCCAGGCGGCTCTTAGCTGTTTTTGTAACCTTAATCTTCCTGGCTGCTTCTTCCATCAGGGGGGATGTAGCGCCGGTAAACTCAACTGCCATCATGGTTAATCAATTTTATCTCAATATTTTTACACTTTCTAAAGCAGGCCATCGTTCCCCGAACGATCAGCAAATAAACGTTATTTCCCCAACATGGGGCGTTCACATTAAATTTTAATAAGATATTTATGAGCCTTGAGCAATTACAACTGGACCCTTATCTGCTGGCCCAAATGTACCACCAGCCTATCATCCCGGAGGTGCAAACGGCCGTTCCGGCAACCGCCAAGGTATTGCCCAAACTCAAATATTTAGGTGAAAATCAAAAAAACATCCTCCTGCTCATACAAAATGAAAGCGAAGCCTATTTGAACGAAGAATTATTCAATCTCCTCACCAATATATTGAATGCATGCAAACTGGGAATGCAGGATGTTGCATTGCTCAATGTTGCAGCCCCCCCCGGTTTAACGCTGCAGGACTACCATACGGCGCTGGGCTTCCGCCAGTGCATCGTTTTTGACATACCGCCCGCCAGGCTGGGCCTTCCGGAGATGGCCCCCTACCTGCCGGAAAGCCATTTCCAGGCCATGGTGCTGTACTCCGGCAACCTGCAACAAATTGCAACAGACAAGGCCCTGAAGGGGCGGCTGTGGCAGGGCCTCCAACAACTTTTCGGAATCTGATAACACCTTATATTCAATGACCTTAGTGTTTGCCACCAACAACGAGAACAAAGTAAAGGAGATCCGCTCCATGCTGAACAGCAGCTTTTCCATTATTACGATGAAAGAAGCGGGCATAGACATGGACATTCCCGAACCGCACGATACCCTGGAAGCCAACGCCCGGGAAAAATCCGGGACCATTTTCAGGCTGACCGGCCAAAATTCTTTTTCGGAAGACACCGGCCTGGAAATTGACGCCCTCCACGGCGCTCCCGGCGTGCTCTCCGCCCGGTATGCTGGAGAGCAGAAGAGCGCTGAAGACAATATGGACAAGGTATTGCGGGAGCTGGCCGGCCAAACCGCCCGCAGCGCCCGCTTCCGCACCGTTATCTCCCTCATCCTGAACGGCGTGGAGCACCAGTTTGAAGGGGTGGCCGAAGGCGCCATACTGCCGGAGCGGCAAGGGGGCAAAGGCTTCGGCTATGACCCCATTTTCCGGCCCGAAGGCAGCAGCAAGTCCTTTGCGGAAATGGACCTGCCGGAAAAAAACCAGTTCAGTCACCGGGGCAAGGCTTTCAAACAGCTGATCGCCTTTCTTCAACAGGTTTCCTGATGGCAAAAGTGAAGATAGAGATGCCGGCGCGCCTGCCCTTCTCCACGCAGGTGGCGGTACGGATCGGGGACGTGAACTACGGCAACCATGTGGGTAACGACGCTATGGTGTCCATCCTGCACGATTGCCGGCTGCAATACCTGGCTTCCCTGGGCTGCACGGAGCTGGACTTTTTCGGCGCCGGCCTCATCATGGCGGACCTGGCCGTTACCTACAAGGGAGAAGCGTTCTACGGAGATGTGCTGAACGTGGAAGTGGGCGCCGCCGAACTGGGCAGCGCGGGCTTTGACCTTTTTTACCGCATCACCACCGTCCGCAACGAAAAAACAGTACTGATCACCGAAGCCAAAACAGGCATGGTGTGTTTTGATTATAACAGCCGCAAGGTGGCCAGGCTGCCGGAGGCATTTAAGGAAAAAACCAATGAATAGCATGGAGCAAATAGCAACAGTGATCCGGCAACGCCGGACGGTGAAACCCACCAGCATGAACGGAAAAAAGATAGCAGATGAAACCATACGGGAACTGCTGGAGCTGGCAGACTGGGCGCCTACCCACGGGCTTACCGAGCCCTGGTACTTTGTAGTGTACAGCGGGGACAAGGTGCAAGAGTTTTGCCGCGAGCACGCGGACATGTATAAGACCTACACTCCCGCCGCCGCTTACATACCCGGCAACTATGACAAGCTGAGCACGCAGGGAGACCTGGCCTCCCACCTGGTGGCCGTATGCATGAAAAGAGGCAATAACCCCAAAATCCCGGAAATAGAAGAAATTGCCGCCACGGCCTGCGCGGTGGAAAACATCTGGCTGGCCGCCACGGCACAGAACATTGCCATGTACTGGGGCTCCGGGGGGATGACGTACCACCCCGCCATGCAAGACTACCTGGGGCTTGGAGATGATGACAAGGTGATGGGCTTTCTCTACCTGGGGTATACAGCAGAGGCCCCACGGCCCGGGCGGCGCGTGAAGCCTCTTGAAGAAAAAATTAAGTGGGTATAGGTATGTTCTTTATTGCAACCGGTATGTTTTGGCCAGGGCCTCAAAAGAACGTACCTGTTGCGTTTTCCATTGTTCGTCTTTTCCCAGTTCCGCGGCCATGATGTCTGCCACCTGCGGGGCAATGCGCACCGCTTCTTCCGCATCCAGGAACAGTGCCCTGGTACGGCGGGCCAGCACATCTTCTACCGCATGCGCCATTTCTTTCCGCACGGCCCATATCACCTGCGCTTTGATGATGCCCAGCGGAGCGCTGAGCACTGCTTCGCCGCCCGGCAGGTTTTTCACCGCCGCCGCATCGGCGCCGTAGTAATACAAGGGGTCTTCTTCGCCCAGTTTTTGGGCGGAGCCGTGAATGGGCAGCTCCCGGGTGGCGGAGGCCACGTGTTGCCACTGCTTCACTTTTTCCAGCCGGTCTACCACATCTTCCCCCATTTTGCGGTACGTGGTCCATTTGCCGCCCAGGATGGTCACAAGGCCGGAGGCGGATACCATTATTTTATGATTGCGGGAAATCTCCTTGGTCTTTTCGCTCTTTTCAGGTTTGGCCAGCGGGCGCAGGCCCGCCCATACGCTTTTTACATCCGCCCGGGCAGGCACTTTGGCCAGGTACTGGCCGGCCGTCTGGAGAATAAAATTGATCTCTTTTTCCATGGCCACGGGGTCAAGGCTGATCTCGTTCACCGGGTTGTCTGTAGTGCCTACCACCACTTTGTTGTGCCAGGGCACGGCAAACAGCACGCGGCCATCGCTGGTTTTGGGGATCATGAGGGCGTTGGCGCCCGGCAGGAACTCCGGGGCCAGCACCAGGTGAACGCCCTGGCTGGCCACAATTTTGCGTTTAATGCCGGGGTCGTCCATTTCGAGGATGTCATCTACGAACACGCCGGTGGCGTTGATGATGCCCTTGGTCTTGATCCGGTACAGCTGGCCCGTTTCGGTATCTTCAACCGTTACGTAAGACAGTTCGCCGTGGCCGTTTTTCTCCAGCCCCTTTACCCGCATGTAGTTGAGCGCTACCCCGCCCTGCTCGTAAATGGTCTGCGCCAGGTTGATGGCCAGGCGGGCGTCGTCAAACTGCCCGTCGTGATAAAGAATGCCTGCGGAAAGATGCGCCGCTTTCAGGCCGGGCAGTTTCTCCAGCGTTTCGCGGCGGGAGATATGTACGGAGCGGCCCAGGCTGAGGCGGCCGGCCATCCAGTCATACAACTTCAGGCCAATGGTATAATAAATGCCTTCCCACCAGCTATAGGCGGGGATGATAAAAGAAAGATTTTTGGCGAGGTGTTGTGCGTTTTTCAGCAGCAGGCCCCTTTCTATGCTCGCTTCCCGCACCAGCGCAACATCTCCCTGGGCAAGGTAACGAACGCCTCCGTGCAGGAGTTTGGTGGCTTTACTAGACGTGGATTTGGCAAAATCAGACTGTTCAAGCAGCAACGTTTTGTACCCCCTGGCGGCTGCTTCCAGCGCTGCGCCCAGCCCTGTAGCCCCACCCCCTATCACCAGCACATCCCACTCTTCATCATTCCCGATTGCTTTCAATTGTTCTAAACGGTTCATTGATCGATTGGTTCAAGCATTATTATACAATATACATCGTAATCCGATACTGGCAAAATTATACGATTTAAACGGCTCTTTCCAGACTTTTTGAACAAATGCGCCAGGATCTTTCCATATAATTGATATTAAAGGGCTTATACGATCAGGTGAACGCCCGGATTGTGCCACATAAAGGGTGCCGGAATAACGGCCGGGGACATTTGTTCTGCCGGGGCCGCCCGCCGCCGGACATAGGAAATTGGCCCGCCGGCGGCCTGCCGTTCCTGACCTTGCAGGTCAGAAATCCCAGTTCTTCACCCTGGCAATGGCCTTCTGCCATTTTTCCCGGAGCCGGGCCTGGCCGGGCGGGGGTGTTTCAGGAGAAAAAACGCGGGCAATGGTGTATTGGGCCTTCACCTCGTCCAGCGTCCAGAAGCCGGTGGCGAGGCCGGCAAGGTATGCCACCCCGGTAGCGCCGGCCGGCATTACCCGCGGCCGCATAACGGGGTACTGCAATATGTTCGTCTGCATTTGCATGAAGAAGTCGTACAACGCGGAAGTACCGTCTACCCGCAGTTCGGTAATGGCGCGGCCGCTGTCTTTTTCCATGGCCTCCAGGGCGTCTGCAATGCCAAGGGCCACCCCTTCCAGGGCGGCGCGGGCAATATGGCCGGAAGAAGTGCCGCGGGTGATGCCGATGATCATGCCCCGGGCGTAGGGGTCCCAGTAGGGCGTGCCCAGGCCGGAGAGGGCGGGCACGAACAGCACGCCTCCATTGTCTGGCTCCGTTTGGGCAAGGGCCTCAATTTCAGCGGTAGACTCAATAAGCCCCAGGCCGTCCCTGATCCAGCGGAACACGGAACTGCCGCCGAACACGCTGCCTTCCAGCGCATACGTAACCTGGTTGCCTATACGCCAGGCAATGGTGGTAAGCAGGTGATGGTCAGACACAATGGGGGTGGAACCGGTATTCATCAGCGCAAAACAACCGCTGCCGTAAGTATTCTTTACCATGCCCGGCTCCAGGCACATTTGCCCGAAGAGGGCGGCCTGCTGGTCTCCCGCCATGCCGGCAATGGGAATTTCCGCGTCCAGTATGCCGGGCGCGGTATGGGCCACCACTTCGCTGTTGGAACAAACTTCCGGCAGCAGCTTGTGGGGAATATTGAACAACCGCAGCAGTTCCTCGTCCCAATTCTGATCATGAATATTGAACAGCATGGTACGGGAGGCGTTGGTGATATCCGTTACATGTTTTTTGCCGCCGGTGAGTTTCCACACCAGCCAGGCGTCTATAGTGCCAAAAGCCAGCTGCCCCTGTTCCGCGCGGATGCGGCCGTCCGGCACATGGTCCAGTATCCAGGATATTTTGCTGGCGGAGAAATACGCGTCCAGGATGAGGCCCGTCTTCTGGCGGATCAGTTCCGAAAACCCCTGGTAGCGGAACTCGTCACAGAGCTTGGACGTACGCCTGTCTTGCCAGGCAATGGCGTTGTACACCGGCTCTCCTTTCTGCCGGTCCCAGATCACGGTGGTTTCCCGCTGGGTGGCAATGCCGATGCCGGCAATCTCTTGCGCGCCAATGCCCGTACTGGCTACCAGCTCTTCCATAACAGACAGCATGGTAAACCATATCTCGTTCGGGTCTACCTCTATCCAGCCAGGTTGCGGGTAATATTTTTCATATTCTTTCTGCAACTGTTTCACCACCTGCCCCTGGCGGGAGAACAATACGGCGCCGGCCGCACTGGAGCCAAGGTCTAGAGACAGGATGTATTTCTTTTGGGCGTTCATTAGCGCAACAAGTTTAAACGTTCTTCAGATCGGTGATGGCCTGCATCAGCTCACCCAGGTACTGGTACATGGTTTCCAGGTAAGTATTGCCCTGCTCGGTCAGTTTGTAATATTTTCTCGGCACTCCCTCGTCCATTTCCACCCAGCGGGAATCTACCAGCTTCTCTTTTTTGAGGCGGCTGAGCAGGGGGTAAATAGTACCTTCCGCAATGTCCATGTCCGCCAGCTTCTTGATCTCGCTGATCAGCTCATATCCGTACCGCTCCTTCTTCTGCAGGAGGAGCATAATGATATATTCGAACAGTCCTTTTTTGATCTGGGATTGCCAGCGTGTTATGAAATAGGCGTTTTGCTTATTTTCCATAAGGGAATTAAGTGCATTAGGGGCTAAAAATAAGCAATTGCTTATTCTTTGGGCACTATTTAAGCAGGTGCGGCCTTTCCTTGTAAACTTTCCAGATCAGTTCGCCAAAGATGGTATTGGCCCAGGCAAACCAGGAGCGGGTGAACTGCGCGGGATCGTCTTGCTGAAAGGATTCATGCATGAAACCTTTGCCGGCGTGGCATTTCTGCAGGGTTTGCAGGCACTGGCGTATTTCCGCGTCGTTGTTGCTGGTGAGGCCCTGCATAACAAGACTGATGGGCCAGATGCGGTGCAGGCCGGTATGCGGGCTGCCAATGCCTTTGCCGGCCTTGCCGGAGAAGAAGAAGGGATTTTCTGAAGAAAGAATGAGCTTGCGGGTGTTGGCGTATACCGGGTCCACAGGTTTGATGGCGCCCAGGTACGGGAGAGACAGCAGGCTGGGTACATTGGCATCGTCCATCAGGTTGAAGCTGCCAAAGCCGTTCACTTCAAAAGCGTATACCTTGCCAAATTGCGGATGGCTGACCACGGCGTATTTTTTCAGCGCCTGTTCCACTTCCGCGGCCAGCGCCCGGCAGTCTGCCGCCAGCGCGGCATCTTTATGCAGCGCCTGCACCATTTCCGCGGCCTGGCGCAAACTTACCACGGCAAAGAAATTGGAAGGCACTAAAAAGCTGAAGATGGTGGCATCGTCACTCGGCCTGAACGTGGAGCAGATGAGGCCCACCGGTTTTACCGGGTATCCGTAGCCGCTGAGCGGCACCCCGTCCGTAGCCCAGGAAGTTTTGCGCTGGAAGTGGTAAGGTCCCGGCCCGTTCTTCCGCTGCTGTTCCTTAAAGGTCTTTACCGTGAGGGCAATGGCAGACTTCCAGGTATCATCAAAAGGCGCCGTGTCTCCCGTTTTTTTCCAGTACAGGTATGCCAGGCGGATGGGGTAGCAGAGCGAGTCTATTTCCCATTTGCGCTCATGGATGCCGGGCTTCATGTCTGTCAGGTCAGACTTCCACTCGCCCTGTTTATTCTCGTCTTTATAAAACGCGTTGGCGTAAGGGTCTTTCAATATGCATTTCACCTGGTGGTTGATCACCCCGGCAATGAGGTGCTGCAGCTCCTTGTCTTCCTGCACCAACTGCAGGTAGGGAGACACCTGGGCCGTACTGTCACGCAGCCACATGGCATCTATATCGCCCGTGATCACATAGGTATCCGGCCGGCCGTTCTTCATGTCAAACTCCACCGTGGTGTCAAGCGTGTTGGGAAAGCAGTTCTCAAACAACCACGCCAGCTCCGCATTGCCGCTTTTTGCTTTTACGGCCGCTATGGCCTTTTCAACGGCCTCGCTGCGGAACTTCCGCTGCGCTTCGGGAATGCGGACTACAGGAAAATCCTGCCCGGCGGCCCATGTAAGGGCGGGGCGGAAAAGCAATGCGGAAGACAGGATAGCGGATTGCTGGAGGAATTTTCTACGGCTCATATTTTCTCTCAATTAAAAACGGAAAATAGGAACTTCTGCGCCAACTCATCCTGCTAAAATTTGCTAATTAAAAAAATACCGGCCTATGGATATAGACCGGCTTGTATACAGTGAAACTTAAACAATTCATTTCTTCCACTTCACTTTTGTGAAGAGTATTTTCTTATACCTGTCTTTTTCGTACAGCACCCCTATTTCCCGCTTGCCTGTTACCACCAGGTCTGAATAAGCCGCATTGCCGGCCTGGCCGGTCTGGTCAATTTTGTAGCTTCTTTTCCAGGTAAGGCCATCATTGTTGCTGATGCGCAGGGTGAGGTTGTCCCTTTTGGAAGTATCCGCCGCGTTGCTGAACGCTACAATGGCTTTGCCTTTGTGCCGGCCCACGGTCAGTATGCTGCCCTGGCAAACGGGGTCCGGCAGCGCCATGTCAAAGTAGGCGGTATCCCAGCTGGCGCCGCCGTTGCTGCTGAGGGCCACAATGCGCGCCTTGATGTTGCCCTGCTGGTTGCGCACGTTCATCATGAGCCGGCCACCGCTTATTTCCGTGGCAATGGCCTCATTGCTGCCGGGGATGTTCACATCTTCGCTGATATGGAAAGTTTTGCCATGATCATCCGAATAATATCCGCCGGCGCGGTACTCCCGGTGTTTGGGCTGCGGATCTCCGGCGGAGTGATTGGTGGCCACAAAAATGCGGCCCTTGTACGGGCCTGTCACAAACTGCATGGCATGGCCGGGCGTGTTGAAAAAGCAACGCCAGTCTTCGGTAAAGCCCAGTTGTTGGGGGCGGTGTACCTGCCGGGTGATGTTCACCGGCTCAGACCAGGTTTTGCCGCCATCTGCGGAGGCTACGTACATGGCTTCGCGGAGGCCATTGCCTTTCCGCACTTCACTTTCATGATTGTTGCCGGCATTGTAAAAAAGAAAAATGCGGCCACCGGGATGGGCAGGGTCTGACATATCCAGTACAGGCGCGGGGTTGCCGGCCTGCAGGTCTTTATTTTCCGCCACCACCTGCAGCGCGCTCCAGGTATTGCCTTTGTCCGTACTGCGTTTCATCACAATATCAATATCCCCGAAATCGCTGGCGTTGCCCACCCTGCCTTCTGCAAAGGCCAGCAGGTGGCCATCGGGTAAACGGATAATGGTAGGGATGCGGAAGGACTTGTACCCTTCCGTGCCTGATTCAAAAACGGTTACCTGCGCCGTGGCGAAGAATGCCGCCAGCAGGCAGGCCGTTGTGGTGATCCATTTTTTCATGTGTTTGTTTTTTGCCCGGCGGAGCATGCGCGAAAGGCTTGCCGCCTGCCTGTTTTTCCCATATGGGAATCTTCACAGGCCCGTTCCATCCACCGGATATTTCTTTACGGCAACGCGGTACGCCCGCTTCAGCCGTGATCTTTATTCATCATTCATTTGTATTACCTGCTGCGCTCCCGGTTTTTCCGGCAACACCCAGCTGAAAATATATCCCATCACCACACATCCCACCACTGCAAACAGCGGGTACAGAAAAAAGCTGATGGCGGAAGATTGCTGAACAAAATAAAGGCCGATGCTGCTGAGTATAAAACCCGCAAATATGCCGCGGCCGTTAATACGCGGGAAGAAGATGCCCGCGGCAAACATCCCGGCCAGGCAACCGCCGAACAGCCCGATGATCTTGAGGTACTGGTCCCATATGGACGCGTTCTGCAGGTACACCAGGTACATGGCAATGCCGCAGCCAATAATACCGAGGAACACCGTCACTATTTTGGCAAACCGCAGGCTTTGCAGATCTGTGGCCTGTTTGCGGAAGGTTTTGTAAAAGTCCGTGGTCACCACGGTAGCAATGGAGTTCATGCTGGAGCTGATGGTAGACATGGTAGCCGCAAACAGCCCCGCAATCACCAGCCCGCTCAAACCGGCCGGCAGCTGCTGTGAAATGAACCAGGGGAACACATCGTCTACACGGCCATGCGGGTTCAGCGAACCGGGGTGACGGCGGTAAAAGAACCAGAGCGCCGTGCCCACGCCAAAAAATATGAACGTGGCGGGTATAACCATGAGGGCGTTGGTGTAGATGGAGCGGCGGGCCTCTTTTTCTGTAGAGGTGGTGAGATAACGTTGTACCACCACCTGGTCTGAGGTGTAGGTAACGAGGTTGGTCAGGAACGCACCTACCACTACCACCCACAGCACCGGTTCTGAAATGCTCCAGCCCAGGTTGGCCACCCGCAGCTTGTCTTGCTGCCAGGCCTCGTTCATCATGCCGGACAGGCCGCCGTCCGTATTGGCGGCCATGAAGAAAAAGCTCACCAGGGCGCCGCCCAGCAATACGAACACCTGCATCACTTCCGTCCACACTACGGCCTCAATACCGCCCAGCACGCTGTACGCGGTGGTCACCACGGTGGTGAGCAGAATACAGGCAAAAATATTGGTGCCCGTTACCGTGCTCAGTACCAATGCCGGCAGGTAGATCACCACACCGAGGCGGCTGAGCTGGAACAGCACGAAAGTAAGGCTGCCCAGCAGTTTCACCCGCGTGTTGAACCTGATCTGCAGGTATTCGTACACGCTGGTGAGCTTCAGCTTGCGGAAGTAAGGCAGGTAGAACATGGTGACAATAGGCGCCACCACAATGATCATGAGGTTGTTGAGAATGTACACCCAGTCTGTTGCATACGCCTTGGCAGGAATGGCAATAAAAGTAAGGGCGCTGAGCTTGGAGCCGAAAATGCTGAGCCCCGCGGCCCACCAGGGTATCTTCTGACCGCCCAGGAAGAAGTCGCTGGTGCTGTTGCCCATTTTCCTGGATACGGTAACGCTGATGGCTATTACCAGCAGGAAGTATGCGCCTATCACCGTCCAGTCAAGCCCGCCAAAGCGGCCTTCCGGCTGCCGCGGCGCGGCCACCAGTACTTTTTTGCTTCTCACCGCCGGGCGGGCTTCGCCGCCGGGCAGCACCACGTTGTTATTCCATACCACCAGCGGGGTGGTAACGGGGGCGTACGTGCTGGCATGGGGGTTGAGAGCGGCATCCGGCAGCATATTGGAAGGCATGCTGCCTGTTACCGACCAGGCATCTGTGAGCGTGTTATAAGCCAGCACCTTGTTGCTGAAACCGGGATGGGCGTCTTTCAGATCACCCGCCTTTACGGCATTCACGCCATCGTCCCCGCCAAACAGCAACAAGTGGGACTGGCCGGCCTCATAGGCCGGCGTAGGCGCCGCGGCCAGCGGGTACGGCAGGTTAGCTACCTGCTTCCAGGCGCCGCCCGGCTGGTAAACCCAGGCATCCTGCAGATACTTTCGCTGACCTTGCTGCAGGTCTACGCCGCCGAAGATGTACACTTTCCCGTCCATAGCGCCGGCCATGGCCAGCATTCTGCCGGGGCCGGGCAGATCAGGCAACGGCTGCCACTGCCCGCCGCCGGGCCCCAGCACCCGGCAATGGCGGGTAGTACCGCCGGTGGGAGACGTTTGTCCGCCCGTCACATATACCCTGCCGTTCAGCAACACGCCGCAGGCGTTGGCCAGCGGTTCCGGCAATGCCGGCAGGTTTTCCGTTTCAATTTTTCCGTTTACATATTTCAGCAGGAAAACATCCATGTAATTCCCTTCCGCATTGCCCCCGCCAATGCACAGCAGGCCGTTGGGCGTGGTGAGGGATACGCCGTAGCCCATGGGGCGCGGCAGTTTGCCGGCTGCTTTCCATTCGCTGCTTTCATTTTCCAATACCCAGATAGTGTCGTACCAGGTTTTGATGCCGCCGGCCCAGGGCCGGGTATTGCCGGGAAAGTTGGCGCCACCGGCCACTATGAGCGCCCCGTTGCTTACGCCGGCATAACTGCCGGCCAGCCCGTCCGCTCCCGGCAACGGCGCAATTTCTTTCCAGTTAAAAAAAACCTCGCCGGCGGTGTGTTGCGCGCCGGCCTTCATGGCCAGCAAACACAGCATCAGCACCAGCATTCTTTTTATCATTTGCATGCCATGCATTTTAAGTATGAATAACCTTGCGCGCAGGCGCTTTGTCAAAAAAAGACAACGCAGCCAGCTCATTCCTGAATTGCAGGGAGGCCGCCTCGGAGAAAGTGGTCAGCGGCAGGCGGCAAGGCCCAAGGTCCCAGCCCAACATCCGCATAATGGCCTTCTGACCCGGGATGGGCGGATATTTTACCAGTATGCGGACCACTTCCACCATATAGGCATGCAGGGTACGTGCGCGCTCCATGTCTCCCTTGCGGAAGGCTTCCATGGTTTGCAGGTAGAGCGGTGCGGCAAAGGTGTAGGTGCTGCCAATAGCGCCTTGTGCGCCCACGGCCATGGCGGGCAGCAGCATTTCATCCAGCCCGTAAAGAATATCGTATTTACCGCCCTCGTACTGCAGGCAGGCCTGGTACTCCTGCAGCGTGGTAGCGGTGTATTTGATGCCCGCCAGGTTAGGGATGGCGGGGCCTGCAATTTCCAGGAACTGCACCATGTCCATGCCCACGCCGGTGAGGTGCGGGATGTGGTAGTAGTAGAACGGCAGCTCCGGTGCGGCGGCGGCAATCTGCGCCATGCTGTCTGCCAGGTTCTGTACTGAAGTGGGCTTGAAATAAAAAGCGGCCACGGCGGAAATGGCATCCGCGCCTATCTGCTGCGCATGCGCGGCCAGCGTTCTGGCCTCCGCAATGCTGCTGTGGCCTACGTGCACAAAAATGAGCAACCGTTTATTGGCGGCCTTCGTAAACGCCGCCGCTACTTCCATTCTTTCAGCTGTGGTCATGTTCGGGCCTTCACCATTGCTGCCGCAAACAAAAATACCCCGTAGCCCGTCTGCTACCAGTTTGTCTGTCAAAGCGGGAATAAGTCCGTAGTTGATAGACCCGTCTTCATGAAAAGGTGTGAATGCAGCAGCAATTAATCCTTGTACTTTTTCCATATTTCGCAAATGTGTTATTAATTGTATCCTTCGGTTTGATCGATCTGATCATTATTGGCCAGCACGGTAATGTTCAGCGGCCAGTAAATGGGGGTGGTCTTACCCGCCAGGTTAGGTATGTATTGATAAATATCCAGCGTTCCGCCTTTGTGGAAACGCACCAGGTCGTACCAGCGCTTATTCTCAAAATACAACTCCCGGCCGCGTTCGTCCAACAATTCTTTTTCAACAGCGGCTTTGTCTGTAGCGCCGGTGTACGGGCCGTTGCCGGTGCGTACCCTCACCTTGTCCAGGTACTCAATGGCGGGGCCGGTCTGGTCAAGGGCGGCGTAGGCCTCCGCCTTCAGCAGGAAGAGGTCTGCCAGGCGGTACATGATGATATCGTTGTCCGGCACGCGGTCATCTACATAACGGGTACCGGGGTATTTGGTGATCCAGGAAATTTTGGGGCCGCTGGCCTGCCGCTCTGTTACCCAGGTGAAGGGAATGCGCTTGTCGTTCGGGTATTGGGCAAACAGCGCGCGGGAGGCCGGGCTGATCTGGTAGGCGCCCTGGCCGTTAGACGTGGTTTCGCAATAAGGCAGGCTATCCAGGTTGAGCGCTCCCTGCACCCCCGTCTTATAAGGCAATGCGTTCATCACGTAGTGCGTGGTGTTGGGAATGCCGCTGATGCCGGTAGCAGGTTCGTCTCTCAGGAAGAAAGCCGCCAGTATCACTTCCGGGTTGGTGGCGGCGCGCACGGTGGTCACGTTCTTGAAATCCGCGTTCAGCGCCACGCCGGTTTTTTCTACTTCATCAATGGCCGCAATGGCGGCGTTGAGGTCAGCCGCGCCGCCGCCCAGCACCTTGGCGCTCCACAGCTTTACATCCGCTTTCAGCGCCTGCGCAGCGCCGTAGGTAAAGCGGTATTTGGAAACATAGGTAGCGGCATTGAAGTTGCTCACAGACCGGAAAAGGCTGATGGCCGTATCCAGGTCCGCGTTGATCTGTTTGAACACCGCCGTAGTGCTGCTGCGGGGCAGCAGGGGCACATTGTCTCCCACCACGGCTTGCAGCATCAGCGGCACATCTCCGATAACGCGGGACAGGTGAAAGTAAAAATAGGCCCGCAGGCTGTATGTTTCCGCCAATATCTTCTTCCGCTGGTCAGGGTTGGAGGTGAAGGGGAACGGCGCTATTTTTTCCAGCAGCAGGTTGCAGTTGCCGATGGCCTTGTACCAGTCATTGTAATTGATAGCGCCCGTAGTAGGACTGAGTATCTGGTTCCAGGCCGTACCGAAGCGGGAGTTGAGGGCGGGTACCAGCTCCTCCCCTCTTTCCGTGCCATAGGTAACGTTGTTGGCAAAAAAGCGCATGAAAGGATAGATGCCGGTTACGTACGGCTCAAAATCCCCTTCGTTGGAAAAATAGTTTTCGTCCGTGATGCTGGACTGCGGTTTTATATCGAGTATGCTCTTGCAACCGGCGAGGGAAGCCAGCAGCAGGCTGAACAGGAGTATCTTTTTCATCCTTTTAATTTTTAGAACTTGAGAGTTGCACCTAATGAAAACTGCCGCGGGCGCGGGTAGCCAATGGCGTCAAAGCCGGTGTAAGACTCCGGGTTGATACCTTTGTACGCCGTGAGGTAGCCCACATTGTACACACTGGCAAAAATGTTCATGCCGGTGGCGCGTATCTTTTTCATGATATGGCGCGGTACATCGTATGAAAGCGTGATCTCCCGCAGGGCCAGGAAATCTCCTTTATCATACATCACAGACACGTCTGAAGAATAGCTGTTGTTTACGCCCAGCGTGGCCCCGCGCAGATAATTACGCTGGCCGAAGTCGTAATCCGCAAAAGAGAAACGCGCATACTTCTTGCCTGCGTCTCCCGGTTTCTGCCAAATGTCCGGCCCCAGCGCCTGCTCCGGCGCGCCTTCGTTAAAGGCGCGGCCCTGGCCCAATGAGCGGGCCAGCGCACCGTTGCTGATCATATGGCCCATGGCATAGTCTACCGAAATTTTCAGGTTGATGCCCTTGTAAGAAAAATTGTTCTGCCAGCCGCCGATCTTGTCCGGCGTGCGGTAGCCCTGGAATACCTGGTCTTTGGAATCTATGATGCCGTCGTTGTTAACGTCTGCGAATATGAAGTCTCCCGCGCGTTTGCCCACTTGCTGGCCGGATGCGGAGGCCAGATTGTCTTTGTGCGTCTGGTTCCAGGCCGCGGCCTCTTCGTCCGTAGCAAAAACACCCAGCACCTGGTAGGCCCAAAGCCCGAAGGGGCGTTCCCCTTCAGCCAGCCCGCCCGCCTCCATGTTGGATTTGCTGGCCGGGTCAAAGATCACATCGCCGCCCTGCCTGTTTTTGGCACGCCCGTTAGACGGAAGTTGTTTGATCAGCTGTTTGTTGTAGGCAAAGGAAAAGTTGGTTTGCCAGGAGAAGGCAGGCGTTTGCAGCACCGTACCGCCAATTTCCACTTCCACACCGCTGTTCTGCAACACACCGTTGTTGAACACAATGGAACCAAAGGGTGCTTCAGACGGCAGGGGTTTTGAATCGATACGGTCTTTTGTGAGCTTGCGGTACAGGTCTACCGTAAAGTTGAGGCGGTTGTTGAGGAAAGCCGCGTCTACCCCAACATCCATGGAGGTAGTGGTTTCCCACACCAGGCCGGGATTGGCCAGGTTGGCGCGGTATATGCCGGAGCCCTGCGCGTAAGACACGGCGTTGTACCGGCCATAAGTATCTGTAATGGCCAGGTCGCTGGTGCCCGCTTCGCCCCAGCTGGCGCGCAGTTTCAGGCTGCTGACGGCCGCGGGCCGCAGGCGCCAGAAATCTTCCCTGTGAATGTTCCAGCCAACGGAAGCAGAAGGGAACAGCGCGTATTTGTTCTGAATCGCAAAGTTGGAAAAACCGTCGTACCGCAGGGCGGCGCTGGCCAGGTACTTGCCGTTGTAGTCATAGCTGAACTGGCCGAAGTAGCTGGCGGAGCGGGATTCTCCCAGGCTGGTGCCCCATTCCGTTACGTTCGTTACCACCTTGCCGTCTACAATGGCGGTAGAAGGTTCGTTGATGGTAAAGATATAATCGTTGTTGGCCCTTTGAGAGCCAATGTCTATGCTGCTGTTGGTATTGCGGGTGAAGTTGAAGCCGCCCAGCACCGTTACATGATGATCTTTCAGGAAGCTGAAATCATACTGCAGCACCTGGTCTATCATCAGCTGGCGGGAGTTGTTGGTGTTCTGGGTCTTCTGCCGTTGCGTGGACGGCTGCACCTCGTTAGGCGGCGTGGCCTTGCGCATGAACATATAACGGTAGTCCTGCAGCAGGTAAGAAATGGAGGGCCGGTAATGCAGCCCTTCCAGGATGGTCCAGTCTCCCGCCAGGCGGGACACGAGGCGTTCCGTAGAGACCCTTACATCGTCATACTTCAGGGTATGCAGGCGGTTGCGCACGGTGTACAGCTCTCCCGGCGTGGGGTTGCCATCGTCCTTGAAAATGCGTATCAGCGGGGTGATGCGCGTACCGCGTGTCAGTTCGTTCTGGAAGTTTTCCACGTAGTTGGGCAAAACGTGCTGGTAGTTGAGCATGGCATCCAGCCTGAAGTTGTCTGCCGCCTGGAAACCAAAGTTGCCCAATGCGTCGTACCGTTTGTAGTTGGTGCCCACAAAGGCGCCCTGCTGGTCTGTATAACCCAGCGCCACATTGTAATTGGCCTTTTCCGAACCGCCGTCTACAGACACGTTGGTATTGTTGGAGAGACCCGTTTTCCAGATGAGGTTTTCATAGTTGTTATCTGCATACAGGAGTTTGGTACCCGGGTTGATCGGGTCGTCCATCACCATCCATCCCCTGGCCAGCAGGTTGTCTACATATGCCTGCCCTTCAACGGCCACAATATTATCGTACAAGGCCGTGAGGTTGATGTTGTTGCCGTACTGCCCTTTGGCCGTGTATACGCGGGTACCGGCGGAGAAGCCGCCGTTGTTGAGCAGGTTGTTCTTGTCCAGCTTGTCTGCCGTGTTCTGCACGGTGGTGCGGGCCAGCTTGAGGTATTCCGTAGCCGAAAGGTATTTGTAATCCCTGGCGGGCGTTTCCCAGGTGGTGCGGTGGTTGATGTTAAGGTTCATTTTACCGCTGGCCTTGCCGCCTTTGGTTTTGATCACAATTACGCCGTTGGCGCCGCGGGCCCCGTAAATGGCGGTGGACGCCGCATCTTTCATTACCTGGATAGACTCGATATTATCAGGGTTTACATCGCTCATGGAGCGGAATACCCCGTCTATGATCACCAGGGGGCTGACATTGCCGGACGTATTGGCCACGTTGCCGCCGCTGGTGCCCGAGCCGGTGCCGTAGGCGTTGAGCTTGGTGCTGCCGCGGATAATGATGTTGGTAGCCCCTTCCCCCGGCTGGCCGGATTGGATCGGGATAGATACCCCGGCAATTTTACCCTGCATGGCCTGGATGGGGTTGGGGTTGGAAGTGTTTTTCAGTTCCGCCGCGTTGAGCTTGGAAATGGAAGCGGTGGTTTTGGCGCGCGATTGCTGCACATACCCTACCACCACTACATCTTCCAGCGTTCTGTTAGACGCGGCCAGCACAATGTTAAGCGCTGTCTGGCCGCCTAAGGCCACTTCCTGCGTGGTATAGCCCATGTTGGAGAACACGAGCGTGGCGTTGGCCGGCGAGCTGAGCGAAAAGCGGCCGTCTGTTCCGGTAAAAGCGCCTTTGGTAGTGCCTTTTACCTGTACGCTGACAAACTCAAGCGCTTTGCCGGTGGAGTCTGTTACCTTGCCGGTAACAGTTTGCTGTGCCAGGGCGTTGATGCCCTGCAGCGAAAGCACAGTCATTACCAGGAGAACTCTCCATTTGGAGGTGAGAAGATTCAGATTCATAACGGATCACTGTTAGCGATAAAATGGAATATTAGTTACTATTGTATTTATGTAGTACATATCAAATGTAGGCTAAAAAGTAGCATTTTTCCAAATAAAAATTTTTGCGGGGGGAAATATGTGCGGGAATGGTGTGCGGACGGGGTGGATTGGGATGAGCGTTTCGGGTGCGCGGGTGGTTTTGGGGGGAGGTGTGAAGAACAGGAAGAAGAAATAACGTTCCGCCTGTGCGGGATTGTTTTCCGGGAAGATGTGAAGAACAGGAAGAAGAAATAACGTTCCGCGTGTGCGGGATAGTTTTTTCGGGAAGATGTAAAGAACGGGAAGAAGAAATAACGTTCCGCCTGTGCGGGATAGTTTTTTCGGGAAGATGTAAAGAACGGAGCAGACTGATGAACGGGAAACTGCAGGGAACAGAAAACAACAGGGCCTCGCTGCATTGACAAGGGATTTGACTGATTGTACCGCCACGTATCGTTCTGCGAAAAGCAGTTGTTCTATTAACCGCTCATGCCGCATTTCCTTTCGGTCTGATCAATCGAATCCCCGGTCCTGCTCCCCCCTTATTTCTTCAGCCGGTTAAAATGCGGTTTCAGGTGCTCCAGCATTCCCTGCCTGAACTCTTCTTTGGTACCGTCTTTCAGGATATTGACGAGGTCTATGTGAGATACCTTGCCTATTTGCGGCACCTTCTCCAAGCTGATCACATACCCGAAAATGGGGAGCAGCATATTCTGGAAGCGCGTCAGCGTTTCGTTTCCGGTCATCCGGTATATTTTACCGTGAAAGGCGATCTCGTTGTTGATGCGGAAGGCCTGGCCTTTTCCGCGGGGGTCCTGGCTTTTGGCAATGGCTTCCAGCTCTTCGATATCTTTCTTGGTTTTGCGGAGATACAGGATGTCTGCCAGGCCCATTTCAAGCGTGAGCCGCAGCTCAAAAATATCCTGCAGGGTGCTGTCATCAATAATGAGCGGGTCCAGCACACGTTCAAACGAGCCCAGTATGTCCGGCGTGGACAAGATCATGCCCCTCCGCTTTTTGGTCTCAATCATTCCCAGCATCCGCAGGCGGCTCAGGGCTTCTCTTACCACGTTGCGGCTTACGCCCAGGGCTTCCGCCAGTTCATTTTCAGAAGGTAACGCGTCCCCGGGTTTGAAGGACTTTTTCTTAAGATACTCCCGCAGCTCCTTTTCCACCACGTCTGCCATAGTACGCTGCGCAATGGGGCCCAGATCTTTTATCAGATCGTTCTTTGCCATATAAAAAAGACAATTTTGTATAAATGTAGAACAAATTCAGTAATCCACCGTTTTTTATGACCGGGTCAGCAACGCAATGAGGCCGGCATGTTGCGGAAACAACCTGCACAAAGCACCTCTTTCCGCCAGTTCAAAATCGGCAAAATCGAAACCCGGCGCCACCGTACAGCCCACCAGGGCAAAACCGCCCGTTTCTTCCACACTGGACGCAAACCAGCTGCCGGCCGGGATCACCAGCTGCAACTGTTCGCCCTGGGCTATGTCACGGCCCAGGCGGTGCACGTGCAGAGAGCCGTTTGGCTTGATCTCGTAAATATGCAGGGGCTGGCCATCGTAAAAATGCCACATCTCGTCCGCGGCAATGCGGTGAAACGCGGAAAAATCGCCGTCCTCCAGTAAAAAATAAATGCCCGTGGAAGCATTGCGTGCACCCGCAAAACCTTCCGGCAGCGCTTCACGCTCAATGGTCAATGGTGAACGGTAAGTTTCCCGGAAAGAGCCGCCTTCTACATGCTGTGTCAGTTGCAGGTTTTTTCTCCAATGCTCCGCTGTTGTTTTCATGGGCTAAACTTACATTTTTTCCCTATATTTATTATGCTTTGCGACCTTTACTCGCCATATGCCTGTTTGCAGCGTTAGGCCTGCAGTTTGGCGCCCGCCTCAGCGGGTACGTCAATTGCATGGTCACAGCTTACTTCGTCAACCACAAGGCTTTTGCCGAAGATTGCGGATGTACGCACTACATTGCCCAGGCATTTGACGGTCAGGGGAACAATAACCAGTTGCAGGCTTCCGCCCCGGTGCTGAAACTGCAGGATTATGTGCCCGCGCATGCCTCACCGGCACTGGCAGCCTTGCCTGCCCCCGCTTCCGCCCCGCCGCTGATGGCCCCCGGCCATTACAGCTACAGGGCGCTCACGGATGTTTTCCGCCCTCCCTGCATAACTACCTCCCTTTTTATGATCTAACCAACGTATTTATTCACCGCGGTTTGTTATTGCGTATAGTTGTACCAGTTTCCAAGACATCACTACTGCCGTGATGCAGACGCGTATGTGATAAATGCATATGGATGCGTTTGCATGCCATTCATCAGCGCTTGCCATGTGGCTGGCGGGATGCCGGTTGTTGCGCTGCTTTCCCTTGCCTGGCCAGCATGCGGAAAGCGTTGCGGTGCCGGTGTTGCTCACGGGCCGGAAAACGTCCGGAAAGTACGCCCCGGCCGCTCCGCTTCACTGCGGCACCACCAGCAAGTCATTGAAAAATAAATAGTTATAAAAGAGAGTGCGGCCGCAAAGCGAAAGGATGCCCCCTAACAGGGGCGTCCTTTTTTTATCAAGCCCATAAATATATTTCATAAATAAGCGGACGCTCACTTATCTTTGTACCCATCATGCGGACAAGGGACGAAAAGAAGATGTGCCAGCTTCACCAGAAAACGATAGAAATGATCGTGAAGGAAGGGCTGGACGGGTTCGGGATCAACAAACTGGCCAAAGCGGCCGGCGTTTCTCCCGCCACCATTTACATTTATTACAAAGACCGGGAAGACCTCATTATCCAGACCACCCTTCGGGTATCCAATGTAATGCTGGAGGAAAGCCTGAAAGATTTTGACCCGGACATGGGCTTTGAGGAAGGGCTGCGCAAACAATGGCACAACCGCGCCCAGTATTTTCTGAATCACCCGCTGGATGTGGAGTTTATTGAAAAAATGCGTTACTCCCACCTGTACGATAAAGTGGCGGTACACCTGTACACCTCTTTCAAGGAGGTGATGGGCAGGTTTTACAACGGCGCCGTAAGCCGCAAGGAGCTGATACCGCTGCCATTTGAAGTATACTGGGCCGTGGCTTTTGCCCCGCTGTACCAGCTGATCAAATTCCATACACAGGAAAAGGCCTTCGGCCATAAAAAGTTCACCCTCACGGAAGACTTCATGGAACAGGCGCTGCAACTGGTGCTGAAAGCCCTGAAACCCTGACGTGAAAAAATTTTATCCACCTAACTAAATGAGCGCTCACTATGCACACAGGTTACATGGTAGACACAGGACTGGAGGTATTGGTATTCCGTACCAATATCCGCTTTAAAAAAGATCTCCGGCTGATAGGCCCCGTACTGGACAAACAGCCCGGCATACAACGCTGGACGGTAGACCGGGAAGATAGCGACAAAGTGCTTCGCATCGAGTCCCGCGCGCTCCGTGCGCAAGACGTTATCCGGCTTGTAACCCGGGCCGGTTTTGACTGCGAGGAGCTGCCGGAATAAACGGCCCGGCTATTGCGGTTTTTCTAACAACACACACTACAATTATATGAAAACAACAGAACGGGTCTTTTCAAGATACCAGGTATTCATCATTGCCATGCTTGCCCTGCTGCAGTTTACGGTGGTGCTGGACTTTATGGTATTAAGCCCGCTAGGCGAGATCTTGCTCGGCAAGCTGCACATTACCACCCGGCAATTTGGGCTGGTGGTATCTGCCTACGCTTTCAGCGCGGGCATTTCAGGCGTGCTGGCTGCCGGCTTTGCAGATAAGTTTGACCGTAAAAAAATGCTGCTGGTATTTTACACCGGCTTCGTCACCGGCACGTTTCTTTGCGCGCTGGCCCCCAACTACGAGTTCCTGCTGGCGGCCAGGGTGATCACCGGCCTGTTTGGCGGGGTGATCAGTGCCATCGGCATGGCCATTATAGCCGACCTTTTCAGGCCGGAAGTAAGAGGCCGGGTGATGGGTTTTGTGCAAATGGCCTTTGCCCTCAGCCAGATCATCGGCGTGCCCATGGGCTGGGAACTGGCCAACAGGATACACTGGCATGCGCCCTTCTGGATGATAGGCGCCTTTGGTACCATCATGGGGATCGTAATGGCCGTTTACATGAAGCCGGTTACCGCACACCTGCAGCAGAAAGTGGAAAAGAACGCCTTTGCGCACCTCAAACACACGTTGCAGAACAAACACTATTCCCTGGCTTTCTGCACCACCATCCTGCTGTCTACCGGCGGTTTCATGCTGATGCCGTTCGGCAGCACCTTCAGCCGGCATAACATGGGGCTGGCGCAATCAGACATTACCCTGCTCTATATAGCCACCGGTATTGCCACGTTCATAGGCGCCCCTATACTGGGCCGGTTAAGTGACAAGCTGGGAAAGATGAAGGTATTCCTGGGCGCCACCCTGCTCACAAGCGTGATGGTGGTGATCTTCACCAACCTGGGCATTACCCCGCTGTATATGGCCATTACCATTAATGCGCTGATGATGATAGGGGTATTTGGCAGGATCATTCCCGCCCAGGCTATCATGACCTCCCTGCCCAACATCCAGGACAGGGGCGCGTTCATGAGCATTAACGCTTCCGTGCAGCAGATATCCGGCGGCATAGCCTCCATTGTGGCAGGCCTCATCGTATACCAGACCAGCAGCGGGGTACTGCTCCATTATGAAATACTGGGATATGTGATCCTGGGTGCTTTTGCCTTTACGGCCGTTATGATGTATTACCTGAACAAACAAGTGCAGCGGCAAATGGCGCCTGTAGTTACGCCAGATGAAGTAGCCATCGCTTCCTGAACCGGTAACGGCTGTTCCCCTCCAGGCGGAACAGCCGTTACTGTATCTATTTTGCCTCAAAGAGCGGATTGTAGATAAGGCCCAGCAAATTGTTCCAGGGGTCCTTTACCACGGCCACCATAATGGGGCCGCCCACATTCCTGGGCTCAAAGTGCGGTGTGGCGCCCAGGGAAAGCAGGCGCTGATATTCCGCATCCATATCTTCCACTCCCCAATACACTTCCACTCCTCCCGGACCGGGATGCGCCTCTCCTGCCGCCAGCGGCTGAAGGCCCAGTTCAAAACCGCCAATCTCAAAGCCCACATAAAAAGGCTCGTCAAAATAAGGTGCGGCATTAAATGCCCTGGTGTACCATTCTTTCCCCGCCGCCACATCGGGCACCTTGTAAATAGCCGTTCTCAGCCCCAAAAAATGTTTTTTCATCGTGCCTTGGTTTTATACCTAAAAGTAGGCAATTGGCAAATATTTAACAATTGCTGGAAACAGGCCACTGTGGCTGAATACAACCGTTATCCGCTACCACGGCGCCGGCATGCCGATTGTTGTAAGCGCGCACGCCGTAAATTTGTAATGTCCCCCTCAAGTTCTTATCATCTAAAAGGTACCGATTATGGAAAAAAATACCATCCGCGAAGCATATAAACGCTACTGGCTCGAAAACGGCAAAAGGCCGGTATCTGTTTTCGCCCTCTGTAAGGTCCTCGATATCCCTGAATCAACATTCTATGAATATTACAGCGCCATGGAAGGCGTAGAGCGAGACATCTGGCTGGACTTCTTCCAGCGTACTGTTGACCAGCTAAAGGACGACCCCACCTATCAGCAATACACCGCGCAGGAAAAACTGCTGGCGTTCTATTTCCTCTGGGTGCAAAAACTGAAGGAAGACCGCAGCTACGTGCTGCAGCAACACCAGCGCTCCCAATTACCCGGCGGACAGCTGCGGCAGCTGTCTGATTTCAAAAAGGCCTTTTACGACTATGCCGCCGGCCTCATCAAAGAAGGTTATCTCACCACGGAAATAAAAGAACGGAAATATATTTCAGACCAGTACGTACACGGCTTCTGGATGCAGGCGCTGTTTGTGCTCAAATACTGGATAGAAGACAGCAGCCTGAACTTTGAAATGACAGACGCGGCCATTGAAAAGGCCGTACACCTCAGCTTCCAGCTGATACAGTCCAATACGCTGGACAGCCTGCTGGATTTTGGAAAATTCATACTGACAAGGAAATAACATAACGGATGAAAGAACAGACCAACATCCCTACCGGCAAAGTGGAAAGGGCCGGCAGGTTTGTAACCACCGGACTGAAAGTAGGCACCAATTATATCAAACACTATACCCGCAAGCTCATAGACCCCACTATTACCCGGGACGCACTTCACCAGGAGAACGCGGAAGACATATACGCCACGCTCAGCAACCTGAAAGGCAGCGCCCTGAAAGTGGCGCAAATGTTGAGCATGGACAGGGGCATGCTGCCCAGGGCCTATTCTGAACGTTTTGCCATGAGCCAGTACAGCGCCCCGCCTCTTTCCGGACCGCTGGTGGTGAACACCTTTGTAAAAACATTGGGCAAAACGCCCGCGCAGCTGTATGACCGCTTTGATATGAAAGCCAGCAACGCCGCATCTATTGGTCAGGTACACAAAGCCGCCAAAAACGGCAAAGAGCTGGCAGTAAAAATACAGTACCCGGGCGTGGCCAACAGCGTACGGTCAGACCTTCGCATTGTGAAACCCTTCGCCATCCGCATTGTGGGTATGAACGAAGTGGATATGGACAAATATTTTGACGAGATCGAATCCAAGCTGCTGGAGGAAACAGATTATGCGCTGGAGCTGCACCGCTCCAAAGAGCTGTCTGCCCGGTGCGCCCACATCCCCAACCTGGTGTTCCCGGCATATTACCCGGAGCTGTCTTCTGACCGTATCATTACCATGGACTGGCTGGACGGCCTGCATCTGAAGGAGTTCCTGGCCACCAACCCTTCCCAGGAGGTGCGCAATAAAATAGGGCAGGCGCTGTGGGATTTCTACCAGTTCCAGGTACACCAGCTCAAAAAAGTGCATGCAGACCCGCACCCCGGCAATTTTTTGCTGCGGGCAGACGGTACGGTGGGTATTTTTGATTTTGGCTGCGTGAAAGAAGTGCCGGAAGATTTTTATGTGAACTATTTTCTCCTTACAGATAAGGAAGTGCTGAAAGACGAAGCCCGGCGCAGGGAAATTTACACCAACCTGGAAATGATACACCCAACAGATACGGAAAAAGAGATCGTTTTCTTTTCCGGCCTGTTCCAGGAAATGATCCGCCTGCTTACCCATCCCTTTACGGTAGAACGGTTTGATTTCGGCAACGAAAACTATTTCAACGAGATCTATGCCTACATGGACTACGTGGCTAACCTGAAAGAAGTACGCGAATCCAAGGTGGCACGCGGCAGCCGCCATTCCCTGTATATCAACCGTACGTACTTCGGGCTGTACTCCATGCTGAGTGACCTGAAGGCGGATATCATCACCGGGCAGGCGCGCATACGGTCGTTCATGCAATAATACGGCCGTAGCATTCAGGCACACAATATGCGGTGATTCTATAAACTCACCGTTATGCTATTATCATTGCTCGCTCTTGCAGCCGTGTTATTGCTGATCATTGTATATGTGGTACTTCAATCCAGTAAAAAAACGCGGGACAAGGGTAACGAAAAGCTGATCAACCGCAGCGTTCCTCCTTATGAAACGGATACTGCCAAGGCCGGGGCGGCTGATACGGAATAGCCGCGTTTCAGGTGGGCGCCGCCCAGACCCGTATGGCTGATCATGGCTGTTTTGAAAGCGGTATGCAGCCATGCCAAACCTTACGCGGATGAAAACAGGCAAAGCAGACAGGGGATATCGCAAAGGTTGATCTTGCATTTACAGGCGTGCTGCCAGCAGCTCTTTCAGTACAACCGCCTGGTTGTGCTCTTCGTCTTTTGCGCCGTACAGCAATGTAACGGTTTTATGTTTTTTGATGTCCGGCAGCAGGGTTGCCAGTGCATCAGACTCCTTCAGTTCAGCTTTATAGCGCTTCTCAAATTCTTTCCAGTTGGGCACTTCGTGATGGAACCATTTCCGTAGTTCGTCAGACGGGGCCACTTCTTTTGCCCAAAGGTCTATATGGGCGTTTTCTTTTTTGATGCCCCGCGGCCAAAGGCGGTCTACCAGTATACGATAACCATCTGCGGGGGCATAAGCTTCGTATATTCGTTTAATGTGTATCATATTAGAAGAACAACGATGAAGGGTAATTGTTTCAGTTTACTGATTCCCGCCAACTCCGGCAACGGGCATTCCGTTCCGGCAATTTGCCCCTTTACTGTACCTTTGCCGAATGTTAACGAACCACAGCATATACCTTCTCCATTCCCTGCTGGCCGTTTTTGATGCGGAGGCGCTCATCCGGTACGGTGGCCTGCCCCTCGTCTGCCTCATCCTTTTTGCAGGCAATGCCCTGTTCCTGCTGTTTTTTATCCCTACGGGCGCTTTCCTGTTCACCGGCGGGGTGTTTATGGCTACCGGGGTGCTGCCGTACAATGTATTTGCCATTTGCGGGTTGCTGGGCCTGGTTTCCCTCCTGGGCAGCCTCACCGGTTACTGGTTCGGGAAAAAGACCGGCCCTGCGCTCTACCGGCGGAAAGATTCCCGCTTTTTCCGCGTGCAATACCTGAAAGCAGCGGAAGAGTTTTATGATAAACGGGGCAAGCTGACCCTCATTGCAGCCCCCTTCCTGCCCATTATCCGCACCTTTGCCCCCATTATTGCCGGCATGATCAGCATGCCCCTGCGGAAGTTTATATTGCCCGCGCTGGCTGGTTCCCTGCTGTGGGTAAGCGCTATTGTGCTGGCGGGGTACCTGATCGGCAGCTGGCCCGCATTACAGCCGGTGCTGAACTATGTTGTAGCGGGTATTATTGTTTGTGTAACCGTGCCGGTAGTGTTGCGCATTGTTAAAGGCCTGCGGGACTGGCAGCAAAAAGAGCGGGAAACCCTATAGCCTGATACCGTTCAGTATCCATTCTACCGTTTTTAACACTTTGTGGAGATGCCGCGGCGAGTCCGTTACCCTGGCTATCATGATGCCACCCTCAATCAGTGCTATGATGGAAAGCGCCAGCTGCGCCGCATCTATGCCCTGTTTGAACTCTCCCGCGGTCACGCCGCCCCGGATCAGCAGCTCGATATTTTTCTTCCAGCCGAGCACTGCGGCGGCCGCACGCTGCTTCAGCAACCCGTTGGTATCATCCGCCTCAACGGCCGTATTCAATATAGGGCAGCCGCCTTCCGGGTAATTGTTGCGAACAAAGCGGCTGTAGGTCTGCGCATATACCATCAGCTTCTCATAGTAGCCGGCCGCTTTTTCCATCTGCCGGGTAACCTCTTTGACCACCTGCGCATGGTTGTGGTCAAATACGGCCACGGCTACCGCTTCCTTGCTTTCAAAATTGCCGTAAATACTGCCTTTTGTAAGGCCCGTAGCCTCCGTGATGTCTGATAACGAAGTACCGGCAAAGCCCTTTGTGTTAAAAACACCCGCTGTTTTTTCGATAATATAGCGGCGGGTACGTTCAGCCTTGGAAGATGCGCTTTCCATACCGGCGAAGATAATAAATTATACCGGTTGGTATTATTTATGTTTATATTTGCTATAAAAGAGCACTATGTTAAAGAGGGTTGTTGTTACAGGCCTGGGCGCCTTAACCCCTTTGGGGAATGACACAAAAACATTCTGGCGCAACATTGCGGCCGGCACCAGCGGGGCCGCCAGGGTTACCCGCTTTGACGCGTCCCTGTTCCGCACGCAGTTTGCCTGCGAGCTGAAAGGTTTCAATGCGGCGGATTACCTTGACAAGGCTGATATCAAAAGAACGGACGCTTTTACCCAATACGCACTGGTGGCTACAGATGAGGCCATTAAAGACGCCGGCATCAACATCGGCAGCATGAGCCCGTTTGATGTAGGCGTGATCTGGGGAAGCGGCCAGGGCGGCATGGAAACTTTTGAGGAACAGGTGAAAGAATATGTGCTGGGAGACGGTACGCCCCGTTTCAGCCCTTTCTTTGTACCCAAGCTGATAGCCAACATGGCCTCCGGCATGATATCCATGCGTAACGGGTACATGGGCATCAACTACACCACCGTGTCTGCCTGCGCTACGTCCAATACGGCCATTATGGATGCTTTCAATTACATCAGGCTGGGCAAGGCCAAAGTGATCATCACCGGCGGTTCCGAAGCGCCGGTTACGCCGGCCTCGCTGGGTGGCTTCAGTTCCATGAAAGCCATGTCTGCCCGCAACGATGACCCCCAACATGCTTCCCGCCCCTTTGATGTGGAGAGAGACGGTTTTGTAATGGGCGAAGGGGCCGGCGCACTGGTGCTGGAAGAATATGAACATGCGGTAAAAAGGGGCGCGCACATCTACGGAGAACTGAAAGGCGCGGCCATGACGGCAGACGCTTACCATATGACGGCCACCCACCCCGAAGGCCTGGGCGCCGCAAAAGCCATGGAACTGGCGCTGGAAGAAGCGGGTATTGACATTACAGCGGTAGATTACCTGAACGTACATGCTACCTCCACCCCCGTTGGCGACCTCTCCGAGCTGAAAGCATTACTCCGGCTCACCAAAGATCAGCCCGGCAAGATGCAGATCAGTGCCACCAAGTCCATGACGGGCCACCTGCTGGGCGCGGCAGGCGCCATTGAAGCCATTATATGCCTTTGCGCCATGCAGCACAACATTGTACCGCCCACTATCAATACCACTGTGCTGGACCCTGCCGTGCCGGCCAGCCTCAACATAGTTACCGGCCAGGCTATTGAACATCCTGTAAATATTGCCATGAGCAATACTTTCGGTTTTGGCGGGCATAATGGTATTGTGGTATTCGGGAAAGTGTAGGAAGCAGGCTATGATGACTTCCTCACCCCTGTTGCAAACGCCCGTGCCGGGTTTTCCACAAACACGGTGTTGATCTCCTGCTGCGTGAACCCATGCTGCCGCATGGCGGGCATGAACGTATCAAAAATACAGTTGTAGTCCCTGAAATGCCCGCCTTGCGGCTCTCCCACGTGGTACCAGCCCGCGTCATGAGAAACAAGTACCTGCTTCAGCAGGCCTTCCCGCTTCATGTTCTGCAGGCAGGTAATGTGAGTGGTAATAGACGATGGGCTTACGCCGTCAAAAGACACCCATCCTCCTGCCCGCGCGGCGGCCACGTGATACGCAGCGTCCGGCTCGCTTTGCGCATGTATCCAGATCTTTGCGGATGGCAATGCCCCATGCTTTTGTATGATCTCCAGCTGCTCCACCGCCGCCGCACCGTTGCCGGTATGTACGCCAATGGTCAGTCCCGTAGCCAGGTGCGCGATAGCGGCCGCTGCTATTATCTTCTGCTGGGCAGGCGTAAGCGGCGCCTTGTCTGTACCCGTTTTGATGAAACCGGGGCGGATGCCGGTACCTTCTATACCTTGCTCCCACTCCGCTACCCAGCGGGCAGCCAGCTGCTCCGCAGTTTCCGTGTACACATGCGCCGGAAGGTATTTTTCTTTAGCCGCCCCGTAATAACCCGTGTTACTCAGTATGTGCAGACCTGAAGCCGCAGCCAGCCGCTGCAGCAATTGTACATTGCGGCCCAGATAAGCGGGCGTGCAATCAACAAATGCTGCGCAGCCACGCTCTTTGGCACTGCGCAGTACCGGTAAAGCCGTGTTGAAAACGTCTTCAGCCTGGTAGCGGTCAGGGCTCGTTTTATCAGCCCCAATAAAATCCACCATCACATGTTCATGCGTAAGTGTAAAACCCAGCTGGCCGGCGCCGAGCGGGCCGTTCACCGTCATCACCGAAGCTCCGGGGCCAGGTTTGCGCCCCGGGAGCAGCAGCCCGCCCATCAATACGGTGCCGCTTTGCCGGAGAAAAGTTCTGCGCGTGAGCATATCTTAAAGTTAGCGCAAAACCATGGCAGATTTATTATCTTGGGAGAACAATTTGCCGGCCGCCGCAGGCCGGAACATAACATACTGCTAAGTCCACGATTATGAAACTACTGTCTTTGGCGCATTGCGCCTTAGCTTGCTTTTCACTGCCCGTTACCGCGCAGAACACCGCTGCCGGCGCAGGCGTAAGCATTGGCTCCCATGCCACCCATATTGCCCGCATTACCGGAGACACTATTGTGGTGGCCACCGGCAGCACTTATGCCTTTACGGTAGATACGCCTGAAGACCAGGGCCTCATTTCCACCACTACCAGCGTTCAACAGTTGCTATCCCAACTGGCCGCCAAAAACGGTGCTGTTATAGGGAAAAACAGCGCTCCCAAAACCGCAGGCAGCCTCGAAACCGGGGATCAGCTTGTGGTAACCGCACCCGGCGGCAAAAACACCCGGACCTATTACATCCGCCTCAGCCCTATGGCTATTGGCGGCCGGTTGCAACTGGCGCAGGAGGCCTTTACCCTGCATACCCGAAGGGACCTCACACTTTATTTCACTGCCGGCCAGAGAAGCCCTGCCGTTACCGTCCATATCCACATCCCGCGGGGCATTGCCATCACGCCAGATAACGTTACCGTCAACATTATTGGCCGTGGTGACGTAAAACTGAAAGACCTGCCCGCCCAATCCATTGGCCGCGCTGGCTCCCGGTACAGCTATTCGCAGGTAGGCACGTTCAGCATCGGCCCCGCGGCCACCGGCACGCTGCTTAGCCTCCACGGGCTTGACCTGCGGCCCGCCAACGGCGCCGACGTAAAACTGGTGATCAGTGATGTACAACTCTCCAAAGCAGGCCGATATCATTTTAAAGCCTCCTATACAACAGCGCAACCGGAAGTGCTCCGCAGCGCCGGTACCGGCAGCGAAGTAGCGGTGCTGACCGTTACGCCGCAGATTGCAGACCTGGAGCGGGTGACTGACCAGGACCTGCCATACCGGGAAACAGCAGGTACTTATACCACTGCCCGCTTCGCCTGGAGCCCTTTTAAAGGTGCCGCGGGCCTGGAGCTGATGCAGTCCCTCAACGGCGGCAAAACATGGGCCCGCACCAATGCCGCCATTGACCTGCAACACGGTACCGCTACTATCAGCGGGTTGCGGCCCAACCGGCGTTACCTGTTCCGCCTGTCTGTTAAAAGCGGCGCGCACAAAGGCTTTTCCAATACCGCCCGCTTTTATTCCGGCAAAATGGACATCAAAACATTCGGCGTAAAAGGGACTGACGGAGAAGATTGCACCACCCAGGTAAACGAAGCTATTGCCTACCTGCATCAAAGCGGCGGCGGTACGCTGCTTTTCAGCGCGGGCACCTATTGCGTGCGCACGGTACATCTGCAAAGCAATGTTTACCTCTACGTAGACAAAGATGCCACCATCAAGGCCCTCAAAGGCGCAGACGCTCCGGAAACCACCTGGTTCAGCGACAAAAAGTACCGCTCCGGCCTTTCCCCCACAGACACCGGTCCCTACGAAGACCCCGAGAACTATCTCACCAAGCAGGACGTGGGCCATCATTACTTCCGCAATACCATGTTCTTCGGAGAGCGCCTCCACAACATCAAGATCATTGGCAACGGCCGCATTACCGGTAACGGCAACCTGGCCACCAGTGACAAGGTAATGAACAATGCGCCGGACAGCCGGGCAGACAAGATGTTCACGCTGAAACTCTGCACCAATATTGAGATAGGCGGCATTTACCGGCAGGAGGACCTTTGGTATGATGAAGTAAAAGACGCACCCTATTATATCGGCAAAAACGGCGAAAAGATAACAGGCACCGATAACATGCTGCAGATAGACCGCGCCGGGCATTTTGTACTGCTGGCCACCGGCAGCGACCACATCAACGTACACAATACCTATTTCGGCAAACATCATACTTCCAATGCCCGCGACATCTATGATTTCATGGCATGTAATGATGTAACCGTGACCAATATTTACTCGAAAGTAAGTTCAGACGACATTGTAAAGCCGGGCTCAGACTGCTCTCTGGGCTTCACCCGCCCCGCAAGCCGCCACCGCGTACGCAATGTAATTGGAGACACCAACTGCAATCTTTTCCAGATAGGCTCGGAAACGGCAGACGATATTATGGACATCTGCGTAGACAATATTTACGTGCTGGGCGCCAACAAAGCCGGCTTCTCCATTTCCACCAACGACGGTGCGCATATTAAAGACATCCACCTCAACTGCGGGCACACCGGCCCGCTGCATTCCCGCTCCAAAATGTACCGCACCTTCACTCCCTTTTTCATCTCCATCTCCAACAGGGCACGCATACTGGGCGCCGAAGTGGGCAAATATGCCTTTACAGACAACGGTGTTCCGCACCATGAGCTGCTGGCCAAAAACATGAATATAGGGCGTGTGGAAAACATCATCCTGAACGGGATAGACATTTACGAAGTATATGCCGGCAGCTCCTTCAGCGGCCAGCGCTGGAAGCCCTATAACGGCTCCCAACGGCGCGCAAGCCCCATTATAGCCGGTTACAGCCTGCCAGACAATAGCGTTACGGAAGGCGGCCTCAATTTCAGACTGCCCAACGGCCAACATACCGGCTATATCCGGAACATGGTGCTGAACGATGTACACATACTTGCAAAAGGCGGCAATCCTTTATCAGACACAACCGCCACGCCGCCCGAGCTGGGCGTGGGCCAGTATAACGCCTCCAACCTCAAGGTGCAGCCCTCTTTCGGTTTATGGGCACGGCACGTGCAGGGCCTGACCGTTACCAACAGCAGTTTTAATGTAGAAGAGCCAGACGGCCGGTATGCTATAATGCTGGACGATGTGCACGGCGCCCGCATTTCCAGTGTAAAAACGGTCAGGGCCGCTGGCAATAACATCACCATCAGGCTGAAAAATGCTACCGGTGTGGATGTAGACAATACGCAGTATTACCGGTCAAGCTGGGGCCAATCACCCGCCGCGCTGCCCTCCCGGCAAGGCTCCTCTTTCAATTTCTGAGGCATTGCGCGGGCTTTTTGTATTTTGCCGGATATGACGAACGATCCGGTAAATATAACCTTCCGCTTTCACAGCAGCGTGCTCGGGGAAGAAACCACAGAAATTCTGCCGGCCGAAGCCATAAACGGAAAGGGAGGGCAGTATAAAATAAAGCGCATTCCACTGTACGTACTCGGGGTGGCCTGGGGAGATATTGTACGGGCGGAGCACAACGCAGACGGGAACTGTTTCACCTGCCTGGAAATCATTGCCCCCTCCGGTCATTCTACCGTGCAGGTGATGTTAATGCAAACAACAAAAAACGAGGAAGCGCTGCGCGGGCTTTTCCGGGACATGGGCTGCGGCTCTGTATCCGCAGGCAGCGGCTATTTTGTGCTGGACGTTCCCGCAAACCTGGACTACGGGCCTGTAAAACCGAAGCTGGAACAGCTTTCCGGGAACGGCGTGCTGGATTACGCAGAGGCACTGCTGTCTGACAACCACCGTCCCCGCTATTTTGTACTGTGAGATACCCGATTATTTTGCTATTTTAAGACCTGTTCTTTTCACCAGATTCCACGAAAACATCATGAAGCACTTTTTTTACTACGCCGCCGCCACCCTGTTTGTAGCCATTTTTTCGGCCGGTGCGCCCATATCTTTCAAGAAACATGTCATAAGCCATGTATTTGTGTCTGAAGGCGTAGCCGTGGGAGATCTGAACAACGACGGCCAAACAGACATACTGGCCGGCCCCTGGTGGTATGAGGCCCCTACCTGGACGCGCCACCTGCTGCACGCAGACACCACGGATGCCATACGCGGTTACAGCACTACCTTCCTGAATTATTGCATAGACGTGAACAACGACGGCTGGCAGGACCTCATCCGCTTTGATCAGCCCGGCGCGGCCTGTACATGGTATGAAAACCCCCAAACAACGGGCAAGCCCTGGCGGCAGCACATCATCCTGAAAACGGCCGGCAATGAAACGCCGCTGTTTGTAGATGTAGACGGAGACGGCAGAAACGATATTATCTGCAACGATACGGAAGCCCGTCAGGTGGTATGGCTGAAATCCCCGTCCGGCAAAGGCAATACACAATGGCAGCACTACGTGATCAGCACAGATAGCCTCCGCGGCACGCACAGGTATACACACGGCCTGGGCTGGGGAGACCTGAATAAAGACGGTAGAAAAGATGTGATCATCAAAAGCGGCTGGTGGGAATGCCCCGCGGATGTAACCCGTTCCAACTGGACATTTCACGCCGCCAACCTCGGGCAAGACTGCGCCAACATGGTAGTGCTTGATGCCAACCGTGACGGAGAGGCAGACATTATCAGTTCTTCCGCCCACAATTACGGCATCTGGTGGCATGAGCAACGTAACGGCCAATGGACAACGCATGAGATCAGCAAACAGTTTTCCCAAACCCATGCCCTGGCGCTGGAAGACCTTGACGGAGACGGCCACCAGGACATCATTACCGGCAAGCGCTATTACGCGCACAACGGCAAAGACCCCGGCGCGCATGAGCCCGCCATGCTGTACTGGTTCGCCTTCAAGCCAGGTAAAACACCCACCTGGACGGCGCATGAAATAGACAACAATTCAGGCGTAGGCAACAACTTTGTAGTGCAGGACATGAATAAAGACGGGCTGAAAGACATTGTAGTGTCCAACAAAAAGGGTGTTTTCTTCTTTGAGCAGGTAAAACGTTAGTACGGGTACCTGAAAAAATCACAAGCATCCTCGTCGCATAGCAGCGCCTTGTACTCCGGGTGCTGCAGCACTTCCGTGTAGTCCATCCATTGCCCGTTCACTTTTATTTTCCGGTATACCAGGCGTATACCATGGCTGTAATCAACATACCAGTCAACATGCCCGGTGTATAATGGCTGAATGGGTTTCCCGTCCGGTTGGTGCCATCCGTAAATGGCCACCCTGTTGGGCCTGCTGTCTCGCGCCACCTTTTCACTGATCACCACATCCTTCTTGATACCTCCAATCAGGCCTGCTCTCCCTTTACGCTGGCCTTCAATGATCAAGTGATGATGCCAGAAGATAATAGCACTGTCACGAAAGCCATACAGCGGCACAGGTTCCAGTTTTACATTGGCCTGCCGGTAAATATCGTCCACCATTTTACGCGTGGGCAAAAAGCATTGCAGGCTGTCTGCAATACGCTGGCCGGTAATTGGCGTAAGCGGCACCCGCGCAAAATCATTGTTGCTGCCAATAGACAGGTAGTCCGGCGCCACAAAAAAAGTAGCGGAGATCTTTTTACCGCCGCCGGTAGTGATGGAAGTATGCACAGGTACAAACTTCCTGAGAAAACCCGGCACGTTGCCGGAAAGTATTTCCCGCATGGCCAGCGGTTCCCGCGTATGCCATTTCATGGAATCCACCACTTTGTAAAAACCGTTGCCGGTAACGGCGTTGTCCGGGCGGGGCGGCAATTGCAAGCGATAAGCCGTACCGCAGGATGCGGTCAGCATGCAGAGCAATGCCAGCGTTGGTACTTTCAGGAAGTTGAGCATCAGTTACAAAATTAACAGGAAAGTATCACTTTGTACCGGTATAATACCGATAGTTCCATTCTACTTTAGGCTGAAGCTCAGGTAATACGTTGGAGGGCGCCGGAAAGCCAGGCGGGCAATAAACCGGCCCTTCCTTACGTTAAACTTCCAGAGTCATAACCATATCATGTTAGCATGCGTTTCCCCCTGCAGATAGTGACCGCTTTTTGTTTGATACTGCTGCTGTATAGCTGTTCCGGGTTCAGGGGCGCCTTTCAGCGGAAGGAACGTATATACCAGCCCCCGCGGCTGGGTGCTGAGTACCGCTTTGAAGAAGGCCTCCGGAAGCAAAAAAACCCACAGCACCTGTTCAGCAAAAAAGAAAGGAAGGGAATGGAAAAAATGGGCACTCTCACCCGGCAGGAGCGCGATGCCCCGAATACCCGTATCACTTCCATGCAGGCAGACAGCATCCTCACCGGTAAAACCAGGGATACCACCCAAACCATACATACAGACAGCACCCAAACCATGCCCGCAGACACTGCCCTGCCCCGCCCCGCAGATACCACCGTACAGCGATCAGACGAATAAGACAAAAATGTAATAATCACCTTCTTTTTTACCCGGATACTCCCTTCCCCTTTTTTGATTGTCTATCATTAAACGGCCATATTCCGCGTTGCCGCTTCCATAGCTGAAAAGTGGCGGGCCGCCTTTTGCTTGTTGAAAAAATTCCCAAGTAACCAGGTTTTTGTATCACCTATTCATAAAATCAAAACAATTTGTTATGAGCCCGAAAATGAATACCTCTGCTGTCTCAAAAGCAACATTTTTTTTCTTCCTCTCAGGAGCCCTGTTAACTTGTCTTGCAGCCGGCTGCTACAAAATGGGAACTTCAATTGCTACAGATGAACTGTCAGCCATTAGTAGCGGCAATCAAACGCTGGCGCTGCCGGAAATATATGTGAACGATGTAGGGGCCAACGGTACCGATGCCCTTAACGACACCTGGGCGTTCCAGAAAGCCATTGACTCCATGGCAGGCCTGGGAGGGGGCGTAGTGCGGGTGCGGACAGGCAGCTATTACATTGACGCAGACACCGCCATCAATATGAAAAACAATGTGACCTTATACATGTATGATACCACGCGCAGGTTAATAGTAAGGCCCACAGCTAGCAGTCGTAATCATGCCATTTTAGTGGCATTTGCAGATAACGTGAACATATTCGGCGGCAAAATAGTAGGAGACCGTGACCAGCATACAGGCACCACGGGAGAATGGGGCATGGGGATTGCCATATACGGCAGCACGAACGTTAAGGTCAACCGCACACACATCTCCAACTGCTGGGGAGACGGCATAGTAGTGGGAGGCCGTACAACAGATGGCGGCGCCCGGATCGTGAGCCGCGATGTGATCGTAAAAAGAGTGACCAGCACCAACAACCGGCGGCAGGCCCTGACCATTGGAGGCGTGAACGGGTTGGAAGTAGACAGTTGTATATTCACTTACACGAATGGAACAAAACCACAGGATGGGATTGACATTGAGCCAGACGCGGATACCGCGCAAAATGTATATATCACGAACTGTGAATTGGCATATAACGTAGGAAATGGGATAGAGATGAATGCCAAAACCGAAACTACCGCCAAAATAAGGAACATATTCGTGACCAATAACTATATGCATCACAATGCGTATGGCGCTTACATCCTCCATGTCCAGCATTCCACCATCAATTTTAACCGGATGGTAGACAACATTGTTCGTGACAGGATATATGCCAAGGATACGTCCAATTGCATCTTTGTTCCAAATACTTATAATTAATTGACGCTTTGCTGGCCAGGCGGGACTTTTTGTGCTGTCCTGGCCATACTTTTCTGCAGATAATTGCCCTGAAAACAGTAAATTCCCTTTGTAAACGCCTGCTATCTAATATCAAAATGACGGATTATGCCCCGGTTATCAGTTTGTGGTATTCAATTCTCATTTCTGGTAAAAACAAATTACCTGGCACTGCTCTGCCTGCTGTTATCCCTCACTATGGCCGCGCAGCCTATCTCCTTTACCGTGTCTATGGACAACCCCGCGGCACATTACTTCCGCGTGGTCATGCAATGCCATAACCTGGCAGGGAAGACCATAGACCTTAAAATGCCCGTATGGACCCCGGGCTATTACCAGCGGCTCAATTTTGCCCGCAACCTGGATAGTTTTGCCGTAACCGGCGAAAACGGCCGCGCGCTTGCATGGGAAAAAACGGACGATAACACCTGGCGGGTTCACAGCAATGATGCCGCTACCCTTACTGTTGCCTATATCATCAACACAAGGCGGGCCTTTGTAGCAACTCCCTTCCTGGACAGTACCCGCGGCTACATTTCACCCGCAGGTGTTTTCCTGCATCCGGCGGGCCAATTGCATCAACCCGTTCAGGTGATCATCCAACCTTTTCGGGCATGGAAAAACGTGGCTACAGGGCTTGATACCGTTGCAGGCAAACCATTCACCTATGCCGCATCAGACTACGATATGCTCTATGATTGCCCCATCTTGACCGGCAACCTCGAGGAGCTGCCGCCTTTCACGGTATCCGGCATTCCGCACCGGTTCATCGCGTACAACCCCGGTAATTTTGACAAGGCGCAGTTTACGAATGACCTGAAGAAGATCGTGAAAACAGCCTCCGCCATCATCGGGCATATTCCTTACAAACAGTACACATTTATAGCCATTGGCCCCGGCGCCGGTGGCATTGAACATGCCAATTCCACCACCATCAGCTTCAACGGAGCGGCCCTGCATTCCCCCGAAGGAAGGTTGCGCCTGCTAAATTTTATTGCACATGAATATTTTCATCACTATAACGTAAAACGTATACGCCCCATAGAATTGGGGCCATTTGACTATGATAATGGCAACAGAACAAAAATGCTGTGGGTTTCAGAAGGGTTGACGGTCTATTATGAATACCTCATTCTGAAGCGTGCCGGCATTGCAGCAGAAGAAGATCTCTTCAGGAACATCCGGTCGAATATCACCGCCTTTGAAACCAAAACCGGTAAATTACACCAGTCCCTGGCGGAAGCCAGCTACGAAACCTGGCGCGATGGCCCCTTTGGCCGCACCGGAGACAGTGTGAACAAAACCATCTCCTATTACGACAAAGGCCCTGTTGTAGGGATGCTGTTCGATTTTGCCATACGTCATGAAACAAACAACCAAAAGTCCCTGGACGACGTAATGCGACGGCTGTACCGGGAGTTTTACCAGCAGAAGAAAAGAGGGTTTACTGAAGAGGAGCTGCGGGAAGTTGTTGAAAGCACTGCCGGTACCAAGCTGGATGAACTGTTTGAATACATCTACACCACCAGAGAAATCAATTACCGGAAATACCTTGCATATGCCGGTCTGGCAATGGATTCCGGCTATCAACTAACCCGCATGCAACACCCTGATGCGTTACAGGCTTCTATTTTGAAAACCTGGCTGGGAGAAAAATAGCGCAGGCATCCTATGCCCGTTCCCCCATTTCGTTAATCCGGAATCCATATTCGTTAAACTTGCTACGGATACCCCATTCTTCCGCCCCATCTTTGCCTCCGAACCTCAAAAACACTTAAAAAAATGAAAACTTTACTTAAAACCGCAGGCCTCTTCCTGGCGCTTACAGGCACCCTGCTCACAGCTTGTGAAAAACCTGATGATTTTGTTAACAAAGGATTTGACGTTGCCCTCTTCTCCAAGAACCTCAAAGAAAGCTTCGAAGGCAAAACCGTAGGTTTCTCTTTCGCCATTGCGCAAGATGGAAAGATCGTAAAGTATGACAAAGGAGGGCTTGCCAGAAAAGATATTGACATGCCTGAAACAGACTACCTGGTAACTACCCGGCAGGCAACCGGCAGCTGTACCAAAACTATCTCAGCGCTGGCCCTGTTAAGGGTGTTGGAAGCGAAAGGGCTGGATGAAAATGCTTTCGTGGCAGACCTGCTGCCAACTATTTGGACCGTTAACCCGGCCAACAAAAAGATCAGGGTCTCCCATCTGCTGGCGCACAAGTCTGGCCTTACTTTTTTTGGCAACAGCTACGGTGATTTGGTCCAGACTATGCAAACCGCAACCACGGGCTTTGGCGACAATCAGGCGTTTTATGACTATGATAATGTGAACTACCTGTTGTGCCGCGTATTGATTCCCTGTGTTGTAAAGGGGAAAGATTCCTTTTCATGGTTGCCTGGATTGGCTGCCGGCGAAACGGCGCAGACCTACCGCACTTACATCCGCGAAGAGATATTCAAAACATCAGGATTGCCGAACTATGCTAAAATAGACATTGGCCCCTGGAACGATGCAGGCCCCATTACGCAAAAGAGCCCTGACCGCACCATGACGCTTTACTACAACTATTCCCAGCCCACATTGAACGGCATGATGAAATACACCTCATACCTGGAGGCCGGCGCTGGCGGATGGTACATGAATACGCCGGAAATGGCGCAGGTGCTGCTGTCTGCGGAAGCTGGCAAACTGGTATCCAAAGCAATGCTGAAACGCATGAAAGATAAATTGATGGGCTTTGACAACAAGATTGTTGGGAAGCACGGAGAATATTACTGGAAGAACGGGCTATGGGCAGATGAGCAGGACCGTGGCATCTACACCGTTATTATGCATTTCCCCAATAATGTACAGGTGGCCTGGCATACCAACGCCCGGAAAACGGTTATCGGCGACCCGGAGACTGTGATCAAGAATGCGTATGACGCTGCGTGGAGGTAATTAGTCCCTCCTCCAATTGAAATAGTTTAAATGAATATCCCCGGGCATAACGCACGGGGATATTTATTCAACATAGATATACGGATATATCAACGGCCTGGAGGCAGCGGCCAGTCTTGATTTTGCATCAGTTTGAGATTCTTGGTAAGTTCGGAACCGGGGATGGGGAACCAGTACATTCTTTTATCAAACCTGAGCGGTCGCGGGTCGCGTTCCGGATAATCATAGGTAAAGGTACTGCCGGTTTGGGTGATGTATACACTGTGATGTTTTACATTGTTCAGCTTCTCGTGCGCCACTCCCCAGCGTTTGAGGTCCCAGTACCGCTTTTGCTCAACGAGGCAGAACTCTACGTAACGTTCGTTCCTGATCAGGCTGCGCATCTGGTCTTTTGTAAGACTACCGGGCGTTAGCACTGTAGTGATACCTGCCCTGGTCCTTACCTTGTTTACGGCATCGTACACCGACTGGTCCGGCACGGCCATGTATTCATTGGCTGCTTCCGCGTAGTTAAGCAGCACCTCCGCATATCTTATTTCAAGCCATGGCTGGTCTGAGCCGGCGCGGTAAGAGTAATTGATGTTTTGGGTATCGAGCGCTTTTAATGTATAGTATCCTGTGAGGGTGTTGCCTGCATCCATATTCCCGTAATCACGGCCACCCTCGAAAGTTTCAAGTGCGATCTGGGTGAGTACGCCTCCTTTGTTCCCCCAGGTTTTGGCGCCGTTATAACCGATGGCGGCATAAAAACGATCATCCCGGCCGGTGTAGGGATCGCTTGCCGTGTAACCGGAGCCGGATTCCCCGATCAGCCTTCCATTTTTCATGGGGAAAGCGTCTACCAGCTCCTGTAACGGGAAACGTTGCCCACCGTCTCCGGCGCCGAGATAAGGCGGCTTCACCAGCGCATCCAGGCCATGGGACTTGAATCCTTTTTTGTACTGCACCTCAAATATGGCCTCTTTATTATTGGCGGATTTGTCCAGCCAGAGCGCTTTCAGATCGGGATTGAGGTCATACGCCCCCAGCGCTATTACTGCCTGGCTGGCATCTGCCGCGGCTTTCCAGCGTTCGGCCGCTCCAGCGCCCTGCGTATTGGAATTGATGGTCTCCACATCTTTGTACAGGGCGTTATCATCTGTGGTAAGATATTGCGGACTTGCCCAATACAATGCCACTCTTCCTTTCAAAGCCATTGCCGCGCCTTTGCTTACCCTTCCCCGCGGCGCATCCGGCGGCAGCTCTGTGGCAGCCTGGTCCAGTTCTTCAATGATGAACTTAAAACAATCGTTCAGGCTGTTCCGCGGAACGCTCAAGTCGTCTGTAATATGCTGTACTTTGGTAATGACCGGCACACCGCCGTAACGCTGTACCATTTCAAAGTAAAGAAAGGCTCTCATGAACCGGGCCTCCCCTTTGTAACGGGTTTTAGTGGCGTCGTCCATCTGCGCGGCATCGATGTTGGCCAGGAAGTCGTTGATCCTCACCACTTCCTCGTATTTCCAGTAAGCGGTGTAACCGCCAACATCTCCGTCCATCCACTGATCATAGATGTGATTATTGGGCTCATTGCCGGTCCAGTTGCTACGGGAGTCGTCGGCTATGTTGTCGTAAAAGTTATAATTCCAGCCTGGCCGGTCGCCGTAGATCGTATTCAGGTACAAGCCAATGAGCTTGGGGTCTTTCCACAGGTCTATTGATGTGATGGCATCCGGATTGTTCTGGTCCAGCAGATTCTTGTCGCATGCGCTGAAAAGCATGGATGCACAGGCCAGGAGCAATATATTCAGTGATATACGTTTCATAAAAACAGTCTTTAGAATGAAAAATTAAGGCCCAATGAAAGGTTGCGTTGCTGCGGATAAGATCTGCCTGTACCGTCACCCAGTTCAGGATCAAACTCCTTAAATGGGCTCCAGGTAAGCAGATTGGCACCGGCAGCATATACCCTAAGTTTCATGCCGCGCTTTCTCATCCACGGAAGCGTGCTTAAAGAATAGCCGATGTTTACCGATTTCAGCCTCAGGTAAGCACCATCCCTCATCCAGAAAGTAGAACTGCGCGAGTTGTTGTTGCTGTAATCTATCGTTGGCCTGGGATATTTTGCGTCCGGGTTTTCCGGCGTCCAGTAATCTTTAAGATAAGCAAAACTATTGTTTATTTCCGCTCTGAAAAATACCATTGCTTCTTCGCCCAGCATAATGGTCCGTTTGCCTGCTCCCTGTAAGAAAATGTTGGCATCAAAGTTTTTCCAGCGCAGCTCCGAAGAAAAGCCGAACACCATCAGCGGCGCGCCGGAATTATCGCTGATCTGCATCTGGTCCGCTTCAGTCACTTCACCGTCGCCGCTGATATCCGCATACCTGATATCGCCCACGCTGGGTTTGGAACCAAACTGGTTTACCCAGTCATCTACCTCCTTCTGGCTCTGGAACAGGCCCATGTCTACATATCCCACCATGGCGTTCAGCGGGCGGCCCAGGCTGTTCTGATAATCGGCAATACCTTCGGGAACATCCAGTTTGGTGAGCTTGTTGGTGGCGTATGAAAAATTGAGCCGGAAATTGTACCCGAAGGAATTGATATTTCCACGGTATGAAAGCGTTACCTCCACGCCCTTGCTTTTCATTTCGGCATAGTTCTCATCCGGCAGCCTGCGGCCGAATGTAGCGGGGGTTGACAAGATGCGCGGCCGAAGCATATCCCTGGTGGTCCGGAAAAAATAATCCGCCTCTATGCCCAGGTGATTATTGAAGAGCGTTGCATCCAGGCCTATATTTTTTGAGACCAGTTTTTCCCAGGTAAGGTTATAATTAGGGAAAACGCCGGAAACAAGGTTGATCTGCGATTCGTTCTCTATCACCGGCGGAAAGAAATCCGGCCAGATGTTAGGATATTTTCCCTGCATGTAGTTATAGGAATCCATAAACTGGAATGAAGATATCTTGTCATTCCCCGTTTCGCCCACGGAAGCGCGGATCTTCAGGTTATCGATAAAATCGAAGGCTTTTGTTTCCTTAAAGAAAGATTCTTCCGATATTCTCCAGCCAGCCGACACCGCGGGGAACAACCCCCATCTCTGGGATTGGGCAAACCGGTAAGAGCCGTCTCTCCTGGCAGCTGCCTCCAGCAGGTACCTGTTGTCATAGCCATAGTTCAGTATCCCTACAAAAGACCTTCGCGCGTCGCCAATGGTGGAGGTGCCGGAAAGGGTCTGCTCCAGCGGGCCGCTGGCGTTCAATTCATCTTTTATGGAAGACACGAAATCTCGCTTCAGTCCGCCCATTATGAAACCTTTATTTTCAAGCTGTTCGTACAATGCAATTACCGAAACGTTATGTTTGCCGAATTGCCGCGCATAGTTCAACGACGCATTTAAAGTAAGCTGGTTGGCTTCGCTCATATTCTGGTCCAGCTGCGTTTTATTCAGGTTGTTGACGTTGATCAGGCTTGCCTCGCCGTTGTCTTTATATACCATGTAAGGCGTGTTGAAAACTTTATGCAAGGTGGAATTTCTGATGATGGAAACCGTGCCTTTCAGGCTGAGGCCTGTTGTGAGAACATCCAGTTTTTGTTCGGCGTTGAGCGTAGCGCCAAATGTTTCAATGCGGTTCCTGTCGTAGCCCGTCTCGCTGGTTTCAGCCACAGGGTTAGGCTGGCCGTTGATGTAGTTAAACTGTCCGGAAGAGTTGTATGGGTTATAGATCGGGGCGGCTTGTATGGCGTGCATAAAGATCGGGTAAGCGTCCAGGCCTGCGGCGTTGGTATTGGCCCTGCTCGCATCTATGCTTAGCCCTACTTTCAGCGTGCTGCTGATGCGCGCGTCTACATTGCTTCGAAGGTTATATCTTTGATAATTATACTGATCCCACATACCTTTCTGGTCCGTATACCCCAAAGACGCAAAGTAGCTCACGGCTTCCGTGCCGCCGTTTACAGATATGTTGTGCTGGCTCAACATGCTGTTGCCTTTAAAGGTTTCCTTAAACCAGTCTGTACTGTTTGTCCTGAAGCTTTCCAGCTGCTCCGCTGTAAAAAATTTGCTTGCCTGCGATGGATTGGTGGGGTCAAACCCTCCGTTCAGCTGCGCTTGGTTGCGTGTAACGCCATACTCGTAGGCAGTCATCATATCCGGGTATTTGGTAGGCCTTTCAATACCGGTGGAAGCGTTGTAGGTGATAGACGGTTTACCGATCTGCCCACGTTTGGTGGTTATCAGTATCACGCCGCCAACCGCCCTGGCGCCGTATACGGCCGTGGCCGATGCGTCTTTCAGAATGGAAATGGTGGCTACATCGTTCGCGTCTATATTACCAAAATCTTCCCTTACCACACCGTCAACAAGGATCAATGGTCCCGGTTCATTCACAGAGCTTCTGCCCCGTATCTGTATCCAGGCGCCGATACCCGGCCGGCCGGATTGTGTGGTGGCCAGCACGCCGGTAACGCGCCCCGCCAATGCGTTCGTTATGTTGGCGGTAGCGGTCTGTTTCAGCTCCTCTCCCGAAACGGTAGCAATAGCGCTGGTAAGGTTTGCCCGCGTTTGCGAAGTATATCCTTTGATAACTACTTCATCCAGCCCGCGGACCTCTTCGGTCATGGTAACATCTACCCTTTCCCGGCTATTTACGGGTATCCGCTGGGTTTTATAACCCACAATGGAAAACACCAGTACGCCGTTGGCGGGAATAGTAATGGTGTAGTTACCGTTTTCATCCGTAATGGTATGTTTATTGGAACCTTCTATCAATACTGTAACGCCTGGCACCCGCCCTGATTTATCGGTGACCGTGCCTTTCACGGCAATATCTGCCACCGTTGCGGCGGCTGCCGGAAGCACTTCCCCTGCGCCCGCAAGCGCCTGGCTATAGCCAGCCATAACAAGAAGGAAAAATATAAATGCGGCTAATCTGTTTTTCATAATTGTTTTTTGATGAATGCGAAAAATGTTTTACCGGGTTGGTTAAGGATTGATCCAAAGCTCTGCATCATCTGCCTGGAAATTCGGGCTCCAGTTATCTCCTACATCATTCGGCCTGTCCATCATAAAACCGATCCTGGCCGTTCCGCCCACTACGTTAAAGTCAATGCTTAGCTGGGTATACCCGTTGTTACTGCCTACAGCTTTTTTCACCTCCGCTCCGCCGCCGTTGGCAATCAGGTACATGCCTTCCATATCGGTAGAGCTGATCCATACTTTAAACGTGTATTTGCCATCTTCCAGCCCTGTGATCTGCTGGGTAACGGAGCCTACATAAGCCAGCTCATACTTGTGGCCGTTCCCTGCATCTGCAGACGGCGTCCAGAAAAGCAGGCAACGGGTGCCTGACTTCGGGCTTTCCGCAATAAAAAAACCGCCCCATCCCGGGCTGCCGGGATAACTTACCTTTACAGGTTCCCAGCCTGTAACCACATAGCTGTCTTTGGGGTCCATTTCAAAACCCGGATTAGCAATCGTGATCATTTCCGGCGCCGTTAGTTTGGGCGCCCTGATGCTGATCGTTCTTGTGTTCTCATTACCCGTAATGCTTTTAGCGGTCAGCACCACATTATATCTGCCATTCGCCGCATACAGGTGCTCCGGTGATTCTTCCGTGGAAACAGGGCTCCCGTCGCCAAAATCCCAGGTAAAGGATATGCCGTTCACGGATTGATTGGTGAACTTTATTTTCAGCGGGTTTGCCGGGTCTTCCGCATAGGAGAAATTGATCTGCGGAATAATGTCTACCGGCTTGGTAGTGACGATCTGTTCTTTGGTAGACTCAATGCCGGTAATACTTGTTACCTTCAATGTGATCATATAGTCACCGGGAGCGGCGTAAGTATACGTGGGGTCCGCCTCGTTGGAAACGGGGCTGCCGTCGCCAAAATCCCAGGTGACACTTTTAGCGTTCTTCGATTTGTTTGCCACCTTCACCGTGAGGTTGTTGGGAGCCTGAATAGTGGCCGTAAAATCCGCAACGGCAACCACCCGCGTAAAAGGAGCAACATCTATCCCCCGGGTGCAGGATTCCAATACTCCCGTAACAAGCAAAAGCAGGGATATTGCAGTAAAGATCTTTTTCATACTGTTGTTATTTAGGTAAGTGGTGATCGGTCACCGTTTATTTTTTTTCGTAAAACAATCGCCATTCAGATAGCTGCGTGGCCTGATCCCCATTGTTGGACGTAATTTGAAGCCGGTAGTAAGCGTATGGCGTTGTATTCTCAAAGGAGTATACTTTTGTTTGCATCCTTTCTTCAAAGCGTTCTTTGGCCTGGCTATCCAGCTTTACCCACTTTTTACCATCCGCGGACCCAAGCAGCTTCCAGTTCCTGGGGTCTCTTTCGGGCACATCGTTTGCAGACGACAAAGCATACTGGTTTACGATGGCCGGTTCGGGCAACTGGTACTGCATCCACAGATTGCTGGAGAAGCCATAACAATACTTGGTGTTCTTATCATTGTCGAACAGCTTGTCTATATCTTCTTCCGTTTTTTCCGGAACAAACTGAGCCTTTTTTATGCCGCCTTTACCGGTAATGTCTGTTACCTGCGCTAGCAATGAGTTGGTAAAAAGGGAACACAGGATGATCCCTGGTACGTAGAACAATTTCTTTTTCATAACTGGTGCGAATTAATATTTGGTTGTTTAACATGTCTGATTAAAAAAGTATGCGCAATAGATGGCCAGGCGCAGACCACATGATGATCTGCACTGGTAAAATGATCCTGAATTTTAGTGTATTGTTGCCGGCGTTTCCGTGCCGCCTAAAATGAAAACCCTGCGCCCACCGTTAAATTTTTCATTTGCGGATAATAATATCCCATCCCGTTCTCCGCTTCCGGATCAAACTCCTTCAAAGGGCTCCAGGTAAAGAGGTTTGCTCCGGCAACGTATGCACGCAGCTTCCTGTTATTTTTCTTCAGCCAGTTCCAATTGAATGTATAGCCGATATTGATCGTTTTTAATCTTAGGTACGATGCGTCCCTCAGCCAGAAAGTGGAGTGCCGGTTATTGTTAAAACTGGCGTCTATAGTGGCGCGCGGGTACTTTGCATCCTGGTTTTCAGGCGTCCATGCGTTCATCAGGTATGCAAATGAATTGTATTTACCGCCGCGGAAAAGCGTGATCGCTTCCATGCTCAGCATCAATGACCGCCTGGCCGCGCCCTGGAATAAAAAATCCATGTCAAAATTTTTCCATCGCAGACCGCCTGAAATGCCATAAGTGAGCTGGGGCAGTACATCATATGGGCTGATCACATCCTGGTCCTGGTCCGTGATCTGGCCATCACCGTTCACATCCTCATACCGGATATCTCCCGGCGCCTGCTTCTGGCCAAATTGCATTCCGCCATACCATTTCTCCACTTCCGCCTCCGACTGGAAAATACCTGCCGCCCGGTAACCTATCTGAAAGCCTATTGGCCTGCCCAGCCGTTTTTCCCAGGAAGGGCCATTTACCGGATCGTCTATCCTTGTAATTTCATTGGTGGCAAAAGTGCCCTGTACGCCCAGATTGTACTGCAGTGCCCGTGTCTGGCCGTTATAATGCAATACCAGCTCCCATCCGTTGCTTTTCATTTCCGCATAGTTCTCCTTGGGCAGTCTTCTGCCAAATGTTGCCGGAACGGAACGCGCCCTGTCCCACAACATATTGATGGTTGTGCGGAAATAATAATCGAAATTCAGCTCCAGCCTGCCCTTGAGCACTGTAGCGTCTACCCCTATATTGGCCGTACGCAGCTTTTCCCAGGTGATATTCCGGTTGGCGTATACACCGTTGTATAATACGATGGCAGGCTCATTATCCAGCACTGGCGCATAGAACGGCGGGAAACTTCCGGGTACCTGCCCCTGTGAAAAAAAGTATTCATCGAGGTACTGGAACGCGCCAACATTATCATTGCCGGTAATACCCGCAGAGGTTCTCAACTTCAGATCACTGAAAAAACCGGCATTGCGTAAAAATGGCTCTTCGGATAAACGCCATCCCGCCGAAACAGAAGGAAAAAGCCCCCATCTTTTACCGGGAGGGAAACGGTAAGAACCATCGTAACGTACAGTAGCGTTTACCAGGTACCGGTTGTTATACGTAAAATTCACGATGCCTACCAGAGAGCGCCTGGCATCATCGATGGCCGATCTTCCATCTATGGTTTGCTGATCCGGGCCGCTGGCAAAAAAATAATCTTGCCAGTTGGTAGGGAACTGCCGCCGGCTGGCGTTAAAGTAATCGCTGTTCTGCCCGATCTGCTCATATAAGGCAAGCCCGCTGATCTCGCTCTTCCCGGCTGTTTTAGCATAATTCAGCGAGATGTTGTATGTGTTGTTGATAAACTGCCGCGACTCCTCGAACAAAGAGGTACTCACCTGGTCACCAATGCCGATGGACCGTACACCGGTGACATTCCCCTGGCTGTCTTCGCGGTACAACAGGTAAGGCGTTCTCCACCACTTCTGAAAATACTGCCGTCTTACCACGGCCGCGGTGCCTTTTACCGACAATCCTTTTGTAATGAAAGGCAGCTGCTGCTCAAAGAATATCGTTCCCTGAAACACTTCATCGCGCTGTATATTCTTTCCGCTTTCTTTGATATCCGCCAGGGGATGAGGGATCATGGCGTCATAAAATCTTCCGCTGACCGTATATGCGGGGATGGTGGGCGGTGATTGAACGGTATGTTCAAAAATATTGTACGCATCCAGACCAGCAGCGCGGGTGGTGCTGCGCCTTGCTTCCAGGTTGAGCCCAGCGGTGAGCGTTGCGTTGATGCGCACATCTACATTAGATCGCAGGTTGATGCGCCTGAAATTGTAGGAATCCCATAATCCCTGCTGGTACGCGGTTCCCAGCATACCAAAATACCGGATATTTTCAGCGCCGCCCCTGATGGAAATATTCTGCTGTGATAAAGCGCCTTTCTCTGAAAAAACGGTCTTCCACCAGTCGGTACCTGCTTTGCCGGATTTAAAATCTTCCAGCTGCTGCACGGAATAGAACCTGCTGGCATGAACAGGGTTATCGGGATCGTAGCCGGCATTCAGGCTGGCCTGGTTCCACAAAGCAGCATACTCATATGCATTCATCAGGCGCGGATATTGCGTAGGGCTCTCGGTGCCGGCGGAACCGTTCCAGGTAACTGCCGGCTTACCCGCCGTTCCCCGTTTTGTAGTGATCAGCACCACGCCTCCCGCCGCTCTGGCGCCATATACTGCCGCAGCGGCCGCATCTTTCAATACCGAGACCGTTTCCACCTCATACGGATTGATGTTGCCATATTCGTCGTTCCGCACAATCCCGTCTATCACCACCAGCGGGCCCGGCTCATTGAGCGACACCTTCCCCCTGATCCTGAAATATGCGCCAATGCCCGGCCGGCCGCTTGTAGTGGTAGCAAGTACGCCCGGCACTCTTCCCGCAAAGGCGTTGGAGATATTTAAAGTTGGTGCTTTTTGTATTTCCGTGCCCGGTACAGTGGTGATAGCGCTGATAATATTCCTTTTCTTCTGCACACTATAACCCACTACCACTACCTGGTCGAGAGATCTTGTATCGTTTTTGAGGGAGATATAAAAAGGAGCCGGTCGTTTTTCCTTTAGCTCCACTTCCTGCGCAACATAGCCTATCATGCGCACCTGCAACCGGGCAGGCAGCGTTACCTGTTCCAGTACGAACGACCCTGTTGTATCCGTTGTGGCGCCGCGGCCGGTGTTCTTTACAATGATCGTTGCGCCCGGTAACGGCGTTCCCTCTTCGTTAAAAACCCTGCCGCGTATGGTGCAGCTGCTGTCTGTTCTATTTTTTCTCTGTAGTATGGCAATACTGTTCTGGTTCACTTTGTAAACGAGCGAGGTATTGTTCAGCAGCAGATCGAGCGTTTCTTCCACGGAACGTGTACCAGCGGGAAGGTTCCAGTATTGGTACGGGCTTACAAGCGCGTCCACATACGCAAACCTGAAACCGGTCTGCTGTTCTATCTGCTGAAAACCTGCTACCAGCGGCTCGTTCTTTAAGCTGATCGTAACCATTGTACTTTTCATATTTTGACCATTCACAGGCATCGCCAATAAAAAATTGACGAAAAAAAAGAGTAATACAGGTAATAGAGGACCGAGGCGCATTAGATACACATTTTCAGGAGACATCCTGGCGGAGCACGGCATCGCCATACAACTCCATAATGAATAATTTCATAACTTGGAGAAGTTTTCAAGTACTCGAAACACTTTAAAACGCCGGGCTGCGCTGATCCCAAGTCAGTGTAGCCCCTTTTTTCGGTATATGCTTTATTCTTTTCCTGTACATCCGTTGCCATCCAGCCAGATGGTATCTTTTTCCTTTTGCCACCTGATGTCCGTTACCGAGGTGATCACGTCCAGCACCTGCTCCAGCTTGTTATCGCTCAAAAATGTGCCTGTAAACCTGCAATGGCGCAGCTCACTGTTACGGAACCGGATGGTCACATCATAATGATCGTTAAGAACAGCCACCGCCTCTCCCAGTGTCATGTTCTTGAAGAAAAGGTGCTGTCGCTTCCATGCCGTCACCTGCCGTACATCCACTTCCCGCCGTAAGGCCGTTCCCGATGTTTTGTTCGCAATGATCTGGCCGTTGCGGGTAAGTATGCCCAGCATCTTTTCCTTTCCAGACACTTTCACCTTGCCGCTGGCAACGGTCACAACCACGTCCTGCTCTCCGGGGTAGTTACGGATATTGAACCGGGTGCCCAATACCGTGGTGGCAAACTGCCCGGTATGCACTATAAAAGGCCGCCCGGACTGCTGCTGCACATCAAAATAGGCTTCCCCTGTCAGGTATACATCGCGGCTGTTCCCGGAAAATACAGGCGGATAATCCAGCTTGCTGTTGCTATTCAATATAGCGGTGGTGCCATCCGGCAAACTGATCACCTGGCGCACCGGCGAAGGAGCATGGTCTGCCGCGAGCGGTGGCGCGGCATGCTGCTCCTTGCTGCCCCATTGCCACCAGGCCAGCGCCATACAGGCCAATAGTACCGCCGCTATTTTTAAAGTTCGTATCAGCGGTTTATTGTGCTTTTTGTGATGCAGCCTGTTATAGTCTATCTGCTGCGCAACCGCCCTCTCCCGGATGCTTGCATAGATCTTTTCCTGATCTGCCTTTCCGGATGGTTGACGTTCCGGAGGTATCTTATCCCATAACGCCGTCATTTCCTCGCTGACCAGGTCGTTCTCCGAAAGCTGAGACATCAATTGCCAGAATTCGTCCAATTCGCTTTTGCTGCAATTGTTCTGCAAATACTTTTCGAACAGATATTTTAACCTGATGGGATTGGATGACATAAATATAAGACGGCTAAATAATGAAGGTAGTACTATCCGGTAGCCCGGATTTTTTTTGAGAAAATGTAGATCAGGAGGAAAAGAACACGCCAAGGGCTATAAGCGGTTCAATATCATTGCTTTTGAGGTAATGGCGAATGGATTTAAGGGCTTCTGCCATGCTATTGCGGACGGTATTGCGGGATAAGTTCAGTTGCCGGGCAATCTGTTCATGCGTTAATCCTTTCTCCCTGCTAAGCGTGAAAATAAGACGGCGCTGGGGAGACAACTGAAGAATGGCCTGCTGGAGTATATCCCTCGACTCGCCATCCAGCAGCCGGTGATCGGCACCGCAGGTTTCTTCCGCTTCCATTTCACGGGCAACGATCCTCTTCAGCTGCTCGTCACGACTGGCTATCTTGAAAAAATCCATGGCTTTATTGTAGGCTACCTTTCGCAGGAAGCCGTCCAGATGCTGAATATTGTGCAGCAGTTCCCTGCCGGTCCATAATTTCAGGAAAATATCTATCACGATCTCTTCCGTGATCTCCGGAGACTTGATGATCCGGATCAGGTAATTGTACAACTTTGCCCAATACAGGTCATAAAGTTGCCTGAACGCGCGTTCGTTTCCCTCGGCGATCTGCGACAAGAGGCTTTTTTCGATATCGGCAGCATGGGATGACAAGTGTCTAATTTTGATTGATATGTATCAAAAGTAGCAATTTGGGGAGAAAAACAAGAGAATAAAGGTGACGCCCAAAATATCTGACCTTAAAAAAATTGCTTCCCTAATCACTTGGAAAACTGGTAAACATCAATTGAGTATAGGCTTCAGCGACTTGAACAACAAAAGGAGAATACAGAAAACGCCGTTTCCGGACGGAATTTATTACGATGCGGAAAATCACCAATATCCAACAAATGAAATAAATGAGTTCATCCGTGTATCTGCTGAAAGAGTGATGGTTCCGAGGGAAAAGAAAAAGGGAGTTTCCAACATTTTGCTGAAAATTCCCTTTCTGTAGCGAGATCGGGAGTTGAACCCGAGACCTTTGGGTTATGAATCCAACGCTCTAACCACCTGAGCTACCTCGCCAAAAATCCCGCTTATTTCTAAATCGGGAGTGCAAAGATACAGGCTAAACTTTTAAAAGTCAAAAGTTAAGGCAAAAAAGTTTTCATAGCTCCTGTGGCCATGCATTACGGCTGATAAGGGCCACCGGTTTCGCCCCAGCCCCACCGCGGCATGGGCTCACTTTCATTCACAGGGTTATCGGTGGTTTGTGAGTTGATGACAGCGATGCGGCTCCCCCACTCCAGGTAACCCACCAGTGCAGACCGGAACTCAGGGTCGTCAGGCAGGCCTATCTCGTCAGCACTGTCCAGCAGCAAGCTGATCCATTGGCGGCGTTGCGCTTCGGTGAGCTTTCTGGCCAGGTGATGGCGTACCATGGCGGCATGGCTACCGCCGTCTTCCGTTGTATAAACGGGCGGGCCGCCAAAAACTTCAGCAATAAAATGGGCTACATGCCGGCTGTGGTCCGGGCTCATATGGCGGAAAACGGGTTCCAGCAGATCGTCTTTCAGCACCTTGGCATAAAACACCTCCGTAAGCCGCTCAAAAACAAGCTGGCCGCCTACCCATTCGTATAACGATGGCGTATTTTTCATGCACTGAATGTAAGTAATTTTAAGGCTTTTTGAGCTGGATAAGCTGACAGCCACGCCGATATGTAATAAATTGATAGTCAATACAGCATATCAAAACAGGATATCACCCACCGAGATCTCCAAAGGTTTAAAAAACGAAACAGGGGCAGGTAATATTTGTTTCGTACGAAATTTTTCCTACCTTTAAATTATGAAGCCGAACAAAAAGGAAAATGGTACGGAGCCCACCAAATCTGAACTGGAAATCCTCCAGGTACTATGGCAGCAGGGGCCTGCTACGGTGCGTACGGTAAATGATGTGCTGAACGAGCAGAAAAGGGAAGTACAGTACACCTCCACCCTGAAGCTGATGCAAATAATGGTGGAAAAAGGCTGGTTGAAACGGGACGAAAGCCAGATGAAGCATATTTACAGCGCGGCGGTAGAAGAGCATTCCACCAAAGGCCACTTGCTGGAACGTTTTGTAGACACACTTTATAACGGCTCTGCCAGCAGCCTGATGATGCAGCTGCTGGGAAATAAAAAAACGTCCAAAAAGGAACTGGATGCTATCCGGGAATTGTTGAAGAAGATGGATAAATAATCACTTCAAATCAGTACCTCATGTTCACCTCCGAAATACTGCCGGCTATTTGCCGCACTTTTCTTCACTCCATCTGGCAGGGACTGCTGGCGGCCATTATAGCCGGGGCTGTACTGGCCCTTACCCGCCGCTCTTCGGCCCGGCGCCGTTACAACCTGCTGGGAGGCATTTTGGTGCTTTGTGTACTGGCGGCTTTTGCCACGTTGGCAACAGAATTGCGTTCGGTACAGGAACCGGTATCTATACCGGCATCCGCGGCCAATGTTTCCGCCGCTGCGCCGGCAACGCTTGCAACGGCCGGTTATTGGGACATACTGGTGAACTACCTCAATACGCATGCGCCTTTTATTATGCTTGTGTGGGGGATTGTATTCCTTTTCAAATGTTTCAGGATGGGCATGGGCTTTTACCACATTCATCATATCCGCCGCCACCAGGTATATGAGCCTGATGAAAGCTGGAAGGCCCGCATGGGAGAACTCGCAACACTGCTGGGCATCCGCAGGGCGGTAAAAATGGTAGAATCCGGCCTGGTGCAGGTGCCCCTCACTGCGGGTTTCCTCAAACCCTGTATTTTTATACCGCTCGGCCTGTTGGCCCGGTTACCGGCAGACCAGGTAGAAGCGGTGCTGCTGCACGAACTGGCGCACATCCGCAGAAAGGATTATCTGGTAAATATTGTACAGAGCTTTGTAGAGAGTATTTTCTTTTTCAACCCCGCATTGCTCTGGATATCGGCAAGACTGCGGGAAGAAAGAGAAGCCTGCTGTGACGATATAGCGCTGGCGCATACACCGCACCAGGGCAGCTACCTGCAGGCCCTCGTGGCCTTTGCCGCCCACACGCCGGCCGGCCGGCTGGAGATGGCCATCACTCACAAAAAACATCATTTACTGAACCGTGTTAAACGAATGTTGACAAGGGAAAATCAAAAACTGGGCATTATGGAAAAATCAATACTGATCATCGGGCTGGTGGCAATTTCCGCCTTCAGCATGATATCGGAGCTACCGGCAGTGCCACCGGCACAGGAAGCTACCGGCCAGCCTTTCGTGATTTACAAACCTGTTGCGGATAAAGTGCTGCCGCCACTTGCCACCGTACAAAACAGAGACACCGTAGTACCAGGCAAGCAGGTATCCACCTCACAGTTGAACTACTCCTATCAGCTGGATACTACGCTGCACTTTGACATGAGCCTGCTTCAAGACTCCATGCCCATAAATGCAGTATTTAACTACACACCCGGCAATCAGCTAAAACAATATGAACTGAATTACCACGCCAACACCGTCTTCTTCACAGAAACAGATGCAACCGTGCAGTTGAAGATCGATTCTAGCAGCATGTTCAACCTCAAAGAAGACAAGCAGTTCGACTACTCATTCAAATACGAATACCAGCTGGATTCTACTCAATTCAGTAAAAACTTTAATTTTAATCTTGACACTACTCAACCCGTACTCAAAAAAGACCAGCGCAAACCCTCAAAAGGGAAAGGCGATCTGACGGACTCAAGCAGGCAAAAAGGGGCTCAGATATATTACCGGCAAGTAACAGACCAATACCCCAAGAAAGGCAACTGGAAATCATACCCTTCAGATTCCTCCCGCCCCAAACTGGCCTACAAGATTGACCGGAAGAGTTATAAGTTAGACAAGGTCTACTACCAAAAACCCGCAATAAAATATAAAAAAGCGCCTGCCGGGTGGGAAGCCAAACCCGTTCCCCGTAAATATAAAACGGCACCGGCAGATTCCGGCACCAAGCCGCAGCCGAAGGTCCAGAAACCTGCACCCAGGCCGCTTGAAGAAAAGCTGCCGGCCAGTTTTTACAACAGTTTAATTCTACCTAAACAAATAGATTGCTAGTCTCAATTCTCAGCAGTAAACAAAGGCCCGTCATACAACGGGCCTTTTATATTATTCCTATACCCCGGCAATCCTTTCTTTATAGGCCGCCAGCGCCGCCTCCAACCGCTGCCTAGCTGTGCCGTCTCCCGGTACGTTGTGTGAGGGATGAATGTGCAGCTGCACTCCCCGGTCCGCCAGAATTTCCGCTACGGTGGTCACCGTCATCCATACGCAGGTAACAAACGCCATGGTGGAAACGGGGCCTATTTTATCCTGGTGATTTTTAAGCGGTACAGATGCGTCTTCTATGGGAGCGCAGGAGTCTACCACAATATCCGCCACTTCAAAAATGGTTTTGCCGCTGGAGTGGCGTGTCTGTTTACCCTGTGCGGCAGCGGCGGAACCGAAAGCGATCACTTTCATGCCCCGCTTTTTGGCTTCCAGGGCTACATCGATGTTCACGTTATTAATGCCAGAATGTGAAAAGAGCCACATGGTATCACGGGGGTCAAAGTTGTAGCCTTTCATGATCTCTACCCCATATCCCTCTACCCTTTCCAGGAACACAAACTGGTGTACGCCCATTTCTCCGGTGATACGGGTGAAGAAGGTCAGCGGCAGCTCTATCATAGGGTGGAACCCAACAAAACCGCCAATGCGGGGATACATTTCTTCAATGGGAATGGTAGCATGCCCGCAACCGAAAGTATGTACCCATCGGCCGGCGGCAATACTGTCTGCCATTACTTCCGCGGCTTTCCGGATGTTGTCCAGCTGCGTGTCTTCGATCTGTGCCATTACGCTCCTGGCATTGGTGAGCCATTGTTTTGCAAGCATATGAAAAAGGGTTTATTGTAATCTTCTTACGATGGTGCTGCACAGCAACAGCATGGCCAGCCACTCCGCCAGCGCCACGGTAGTAAGGTGCTGAACGCCATAATGCTGTACCACCAGTCCCATCATATAATTTACCAGCATATTGCCAATTAGGGCAATGACCAATACAAAACTGAACGCGGTACCGGAATGTGCGGCATACCGCTCTCCTACAAAACCCAGCATGATGGGGAAACCACCGGCGAGTCCAGCCCCCAGCAAAATAAGGCCCGCCGCGGACACGGTAAACGTACTGCCGGCCTGCAACAGCAAAATACCGGCAGGCATCAGCAGCAAAGAGACGATCAGCATATGCCGCGGAGAGACGGTGCGGAATACGCTGCCGGTGAGCAGCCGCATTACAGTGAAACCGGCAATGTATAAAGACAGGGCATAGAGCGCCTTGCTTTCTTCCATATGGTCTCCGGCAGTGAGGTAGGTGGTGGTCCAGTTGTTGATGATGGCCTCAAAGCTGCTTTGGCAAAAGAGAAAAAAACCGATCAGCAGCAAGGTAATATCACCAAACATACGGCCGCTCTGTTTCAGCGGAAAGCCTTGCAGATGCTTGGGCGGCGGAAATTTAATAGCGGCATACAGAACGGCCATGGCAAGCGTGAGCCAGCCCACAGCGGATACAATTTCGTTCCAGGCGTAATGCTGGCGCAATGCTGCAAGCACCTGCGGCATGCCCAGGGCGCCAATGCCGAATGAAACACCCAGCAGGCTCAGGGAAGCACCCTTGCCCCGAACGGTAATGTCTGCCACCACTGCATTAGTGGCGCCGTTTACCACCCCGCCGGAAAGGCCGAACACAAAAATGCAGCCCTTCAGTATATCTGGCGATGCGGCATGTGCAATGCCCTGGAAGCCCGCACAAAGCCCCAGGCAGGAAAACACCAGCAACAGCTTGTAACCGTACCGGTCACTCACAGGCCCAAAAAACAGGGACCCGGCAAGTATGCCAACAGGCATGATGGAAAACAGGGTACCCGCCGCAATACCGTCCAGGCTGAACTTCTCCCGCAAATCAAGCACTACTGCGCCCAGCGTAATGAGCGTAACGCCAAAAAGCAACAGCCCCAGACAGGCGGCCAAGAATACGATCCGTTTGTTGTACATACGTGTTAACAGGTTATGCATGAAACGCGAGGTACGCTGCGCCGTACAGGCCGGCATCACTATGCAGTGCCGAAGCCTCGAACCGCACCTGCCCCATGCTTACAGGTTGCGCCCATCGCGCCGCTTCAGTTGTAATAGCCGGCAAAAACTGTGCGGCAGGGCCAAATACGCCCCCGCCAAATATGATCTTCTCCGGGTTGAACAGGCTCACCAGGTTGGCGGCCGCCATCCCCCACAGTTCAATACATTGGTTAATAACTGAAATGGCTATACGATCTTTTTTATGATAAGCATCAAATACTTCTTTTGCCTGCAGCCCGTCTTTCGTCAATGGCCCGGTGTAGCCGGTATCCCTGTTGGCCAGGGCTTTGGCTACTTTGGCAATGCCCTCCCCGGAGGCCATGCTTTCAAAACAACCACATGATATATATTCTTCCCGGAAAGGCCGCTGCAGCGCCATCCAGCCAATAGCGCCACTGATGTCTGCCGCGCCGTGCAGCAAACGTCCGTCTGCCATGATGCCGGCGCCTATACCGGTGCCCACTGCCAGGTAAATGGCATTCTTGCAACCCTGGGCGCGGCCCTGCCAAGTTTCTCCCATAATATAACAGGAACGGTCTCCTTCAATGCGCACCGGCGCCTGACCCGCTACGGCACTAACTTCCTGCAACAGGGGGTAGTTTTCCCAGCCGGGAATATTGGGCGCCCAAACGGTGCCTGTTTGCCGGCGGCTGATGCCCGGCACCGCTATGCCCACAGCATTGAACTGGTGTTTTTGCATGTGCAGTACAGCCTCGGCAACCATGGCGCCTACAGCCTCGCCACTGCGGGAGCCAAGGGGTTGTACGTACCTTTCCAGGATGGTGCCATCCTGCAAAAAAACGGCTGCCGCCATTTTAGTACCGCCTACATCTATCGCTAATGCTTTCATAACATGTCTCTATATATGACAAATAAAAAAGGTCACTCCGTTATCCGGCACAAAAAAAGGGGAATGGCCCACTGCCTGAAGCCTCTTTGGCGGCTCATGAATGAAACAGGGCCGGCCCTTACATTCGGCCAGCCCTGCACATGCATTATAATATATGGTCTGATCAAAGATCAGAATACTCCGTAGGCCGCAGGAAAAATTTGTCTGACCGGGACACATTGTTTTTATATTCTTCCATGGCTGACAGCCTTTTCCAATCCGGGTCTGCTGAAAATGCCTTCCAGTGCGCATCCCGGTCTGCCTGGTCTTTAAAGGTGGTCATGTACATCAGGTTGGGCATCCGGCTGCCGGCAATCACCTCCCCATAAAACACGGCGTTGAAGCCCAGTTTCCTGAAAATCCCTATTTCATCCCCATCGTTAAACATCTTCACCTTGTTTACAAAGTATTTTTCAGTGGGGCCTTCATAGCTCCGCAGCTCGTACACCCGGTCTTTCCGCGGCCCGGTGAGGTTGGGCGCCTCCAGCCTGGGCATATCCCGGAAGGCTTTCAGCAAAATAGATTCCAGGCGCGCAAAGGGCACGTCGGTATGATCCGCATTCATGTAGCTGCCGCCATTTCTTTTGTACGCCGCATCTTTCTCCAGCGCCGCCGGCAGCTTTTCAAACTGTTCGAGTGATTTGAAGGGGATGAGCACATACACCTTCAGGTCTGCCGTATCCTGCTCAATCGGCTTGAACACCCCTACCTGCCCGATGCCCGCACGGTGCAGGGCAGGCAGGAACGCCGCGCTTAAAAAACTGTCTACCCGCGCCACCTGGGCTTCCGTTTTCAGGTGGTAGATCTTTACCTGGTAAAACTCCCCGGCAAAAGAAGAAAAGCTGCATAACAGCAGTAAACAAAGAGACAAAGTGGAATTTTTCATGGTCGTGAATATAATGAACAAGATAAAAAGGATTGCGAAAGAATCAAACCCTCTTGACCCTTACGTAACGTCATACCCTACCTTTGCCTCATGGGAAAAACTTATACCGTTAAGCAACTGGCGGCGTTGGCCGGGGTGAGTGTGCGCACACTGCACCACTACGACGCCTGCGGTTTACTGATGCCCGGAAAACGTACCCCGGCGGGGTACCGCGTATACGGCGCTTATGAACTGTACCGGTTGCAGCAAATTATGTTCTACAAGGAGCTTGACCTTTCACTGGAAAGCATTGCGGCCATACTTGACGACCCGGGCTTTGAGCCGGCCGCAGCCCTTGAAGCGCATAAAAAAGCCCTGCAGGCACGGCGCAAGCGTATTTCCACCTTGATCAAAACAATTGATAACACACTTTCAACTTTAAAAGGAGGACCAGTTATGTTAACAGATAAAGAGCTATATGAAGGTTTCCCGCAGGGAAACACCTACCGTGAGGAAGCTATTGCCAAATGGGGCAGCCAGGCGGTGGAAAACAGTGAAAACAATCTTCGTAAAATGGACAAAGCAGCTTTTCTGAAACTGAAAGACGAGTTTGTGAACATCCGCATAGCCTTGCAGGAGGTAATGCACCTGCCCCCTTCCCACCCCAAAGTGCAGAAAGTGATACACACGCATTTTGAGCTCATCACGCAATTTTGGGGGAATGCAGTACCGGAAGAAGAACGGCTGGCGGCTTACAAGGGCCTGGCGCAGTTGTATGTAGACGATGAACGGTACACGCAAACGCCGGATGGTAAGGCTGATCCCGCATACGCCGCTTTCATCAGCGAGGGTATGCAATGGTACGCCACCCACATTGCAAAATAAAGGAACGGGCTGCCTTCTCCCTTCAGGAGAGGGCAGTCCCGTTACGCTTTCACCGGCATGTTCCGGTGGTACCCTATCAACTTATATTGACCGCCTACCTTGCCAAACACAAAAGTGAAGAAACCCTGTTTGCTGCTGTTCTGGTCAGGGTATTCCATATGTACTTCATACATGGCCGTACCAGGGTCTGTACCGGCCCGCAGCTTTTTATAGTAAGCGGTGGCATTGTTCCCGTCAATTTCGGTAATATTCGCATCGCCTGCCGTGGGGAGCAGTCTTATTACATCTCCGTTGAATATCTGGGCCTCCCGGCTCCTGAACTCGGCGCGTTTCAGTTCCGTGCCCGCATTGTCTACCGGCAGGGGAAAGCGGATCATGCTCTGCAAAAGCGTGTCATGCGTGCCGGTTACCGCATGCTGGAACGAGCCGAAGAACGTTCTGAACTGCTGCTCGTCTGTACTTACCGGCGGCGGGTTGGCGCCGGTGGTCTGTATGGCGGAATCTTCCATGGGAGGTACGGCCGTTTGCTGCGGCTGTTTTTCCCTGTTGTTGTTTCCGCAGGCCAGCAGGGAGCAGCATGCCAGTACATATATCAACTTTTTCATCAATTTCTGAAATGCAATTACCATACCAGCCGAAACTTAGTATTATTGCAGATATGCTCAATATTGCTCCTGATAAATGGAAACATTTTTTAACAGGCATCCCTATGGGGATGGTATTGCAGGCGGTGGCCTGGTACCTGTACCCGCCGCTTATGTACCTGCTGGCTTTTTCGGCCGTTTGCGCCATCAGTTATGGATTTGAACTGGTTTCCCTGGTTACCGGCAAAGGGCATTATGAAATAAAGGACGCCATTGCCAGCATCCTGGGCGGCACAGTGGGCATAGGCCTATTTGCGCTTTTTCTGCTGGCACGGTAGGTAAAAGCCATCTTTTTCCCGATTTCGTAAATAATTTTCCCGTTTGAGTAAACGGTAGCCCCGCTTTCGCGCGAATTTTGCGCCATGAAAAAACTCATACCGTTCATATTGCTGCTGTTCTGCGCACAAAGTATTGCAGCTCAAAATATTACAGGTGTTATCAAGGGTACCGTTCACACAAGTGACGGGCAACCGGCGCCTTTTGTAAGTGTATTGATCAAGGATAACAACCGGGGCGTTGTAACCGACCTGAAAGGAGAATTTACCTTCCGCCGCCTGCAACCGGGCACTTACACCGTACAGATATCGCTGGTAGGGTATCAGACCGCGGAGCAGGAAGTAAGGGTCAACGGCTCGGAAACCTCCACTGTCAACATCCGGTTGGAAGTGTCTGACACCCAGCTGAAGGAGGTGATTATCAAGGGTAACCAGGCGCGTACAGGTAAAAAAGAAAGCGATTTTGTGGCCCGCCTTCCCATCAAAAACATTGAAAACCCGCAGGTATACAACGTGGTGAACAAAGAGCTGCTGCGCGAACAGGGTATTGTTACGTTTGATGACGCCCTGAAAAACGCCCCGGGCGTAAGCCGCCTCTGGTCATCTACGGGCCGCCCCGGCGATGGCGCAGGGTATTTTACCATGAGGGGCTTCAGCGTGCAGCCTACCGTTATTGACGGTATTGCCGGCCTTACCAATGGTGGTGTAGACCCCGCCAATATAGAACGCATTGAGACCATCAAAGGCCCCTCCGGTACGCTCTTCGGCAGTAGCCTCATCTCCTTCGGCGGGCTCATCAACATTGTTACCAAAAAACCGTACGATCATTTTGGCGGAGACATCAGCTACACCGGCGGCGGATTTGGGCTGAACCGCGTAACGGCGGATGTGAACACCCCGCTGAACGAAGATAAAACAGCGCTGTTGCGGGTAAATGCTGCCTACCATAACGAAGGCAGCTTCCAGGACGCAGGTTTTAAAAAGTCTTTCTTCTTTGCTCCCAGCTTCACCTACAAGGCGAGTGACAGGCTTACGTTCGATATCAATACCGAGATCTACAACGCAGAAAGCACCAACACGCTGATGGTGTTCCTCAACCGCAGCCGCCAGCTGATTGCCAGAACACCGGCTGAATTGGGCATCGACTTTAACCGTTCATTCACCAGCAACGATATCAGCTACAAAACACCCACCATTAACCTCACCGGCCAGATCAATTACAAACTGTCTGACCAGTGGACATCCCAAACCGTGGCCGCCCACAGCATCCGCAAAAGTGACGGTTATTATTCCTATGTAATGTTCCTCGACGCCGGCGTTGCCCCGAACGATACATTATTCAACCGCTACGTGTACACACAATATTCCCAGGCCATCACTACAGACATCCAGCAGAACTTCATCGGCGATTTCAGGATAGGCAGCCTGCGGAACAGGGTGGTAGTCGGGATTGACTTCCTCAGCCAGCAGGCCACCAACAATTATTCTCCCTATGCCATGTTTGACAATGTAAACGCGGTCAACAAAAATGACCCGCGTTACGGCCAGTTGACCCGCCCGGCGGTAGACGCCAAACTAGGCGCGCTCACAAGCGGCTACACGAAAAACTCCGCTACCAACTATACTTACAGTGCCTATATTTCAGATGTACTGAATATCACGGAAGCGCTCTCTGCCATGATGAGCGTACGGGTAGACCATTTTGACAACAAAGGCACCAAAAACTTCCTGAACGGCGCGCTCACCGGAAATTACAGCCAAACCGCCGTGTCTCCGAAATTCGGCCTTGTGTACCAGATCGTGAAAGATAAAGTAGGCGTATTTGCCAACTATATGAACGGTTTCAGGAACGTAACCGCCGCGCAGCCGAACCCTGCCCTGGGCCTGGATATCAAATACAAACCACAACAGGCCAACCAGATAGAAGGCGGCGTGAAGCTGGACCTCCTCAACCATAAACTGAACTTCACTGCCAGCTACTACGACATACTGGTGTCTAACATGACGCGCCAGGTAACCGGCAAGGGTGATGATGGTGTAGATTATAATTATACCATACAAGACGGTACACAAAAAAGTAAAGGTATTGAGCTGGACCTGTCTGCCACCCCGGTAACCGGCCTCAACATTGTAGCCGGTTACGGGTATAACGACAGCAAAATGGTAAAATCTGCCGCCAACATCCAGGGTAGAAGGCCCACCAGCGCAGGCCCTGAGCACCTTGCCAACTTCTGGATCGGCTACACCACACCGGGCGGCCCGCTGCAAGGCCTGGGCGCAGGTTTTGGCGGCAACTACGCCAGCGAGAACCTGATCACCAACGATGCTGCTACCGGCATTTTCACCCTGCCCTCTTACACTGTGCTCAACGCTACCATCTTCTACCAGGCAAAATCTTACCGCCTGGGCATAAAGCTGGATAATCTGGCCAATAAGGAGTACTTCGGCGGGTGGACCACCGTTGAAAAGCAACTGCCCAGGCGGCTTTCCGCCAGCGCGGCTTTCCGGTTCTGATAAGATCGACCTTCTTCCCTGCATACAAATCCCCGGCCGCTACGGCCGGGGATTATTTTTTCTCAAAAGGCAGGTATCAATCTTTTTCAGTAGGCAAGCAGGCGGCTGATTTTTTCCGCCACCTTTTCTGCATTAGGCAGCATTTCTTTTTCAAGCGTCATATTCAGTGGTACGGCCGGCAGGTCTAGCGCGCCCATGGTTTGCACGGGGGCGTCCAGCCAGTGGAAGCAGGCTTCTGAAATGCGCGCGGCCAGTGATTGGGCGAAGGAATTATTTAGCTGCTCTTCCGTGAGCACCAGGCATTTGCCGTGTTTACGCACCGTATCAAATACCAGCGCTTCATCCAGCGGGAATAACGTGCGCAGGTCAACGATCTCTACCCTGCCGGGAAAACTTTCCGCTGCGGCCTTTGCCCAGTATACCCCCATCCCGTAAGTCACCACGCACACGCCGTCTTCCGCGGGCTGTACAATGCTGGCTTTGCCGAAAGGCAATACATAATCTGCCGCAGGCTCAATGGTCATAGCTGCCTGCGTGCCCGGCACTTTTGACCAGTAAAGGCCTTTATGCTCCAGCATCACCACGGGGTTGGGGTCAAGAAAAGCAGCTTTCATAAGGCCTTTCAGGTCTGCCGCGTTGGAAGGGAAAGCTATCTTGATACCTTTAATGCTCAGTAAAGTAGTTTCCACGGAACCGGAATGGTACGGCCCTCCCCCGCCATAAGCGCCTACCGGCACGCGGATAAGGGTTTGAACCGGAAATTTGCCGGCGGTGAGGTAACAGCTTTTTGAAATTTCAGACACGAGCTGGTTAAAGCCCGGATAGATATAATCGCCGAACTGCACTTCCACGATGGGTTTGACGCCCACCGCAGAGAGGCCTGCCGTGCTGCCAATAATGTATGCTTCCTGTATGGCGGTATTGTATACCCGGTGGTCCCCGAACTTCTCCGCCAGGGTGGCCGCTTCGCGGAATACGCCGCCCAGGCGCCGGCCAACATCCTGCCCGAAAAGGATGGCCTCCGGGAATTGCTGCATGATCTCTTCTATGGCATGCAGGGCCGCATCTACCATCACCACTTTATTACCGTCAACCGGCATGCGGGTGCCGGTTTCCTCTTTCACCGGCGTGGGCGCAAATACATGGTTTTTGACGGTGGCAGGGTCAGGCTCCGGGCTGTTGCAGGCCATTTCAAAAGCAAGGTCTATTTCTGCGGCGGCCTCTTCTTCAATTTTACCGGTATGGGCCAGCCTGTTTTTCAATAGCAGCAGGGGATCTCTGTCCGCATGTTTTTGCAGGTCTTCTTCCGTACGGTACCATTCTTTCCTTACACCGGAAGTATGATGCCCGAGCAGCGGTACGGTGGCATGCACAAGTATAGGCATCCTTTCCGCGCGAACATACCGGATAGCGGACGCCATGGCCTGGTAGGCCGCCTCAAAATCGCTGCCGTCCACCCGCGTTCTTTCCAGCCCCTTGAAACCGCCGGCGTACTCATATGCATCCATGGCACGGGCTTCCGCCGCGCTCACGGATATACCCCAGTCATTATCCTGTACCAGGTAAATAATGGGCAACTTTTTCAGCACCGCAAACTGCAGGGCCTCGCTGACCTCCCCTTCCGTCACGCTGCCGTCTCCCAGCGAACAAAGCACCACGGGCTGTTTAGCGGCGTCCGCCAACCCCGTTTGCTCAAGGTATTGCAGGCCCTGCGCCATGCCGGTGGCCGGTATTACCTGCATGCCGGTGGCGCTGCTCTGGTGGGGGATGACGGGCTTGTTCGCTTCCCTGCTGCAGGGATGACAATAGTAGGAACGCCCGGCGCTGAACACGTCTTCTCCTTTGGCCAGCAGCTGCAGCATCAGCGTAAGGGGAGAAAAGCCCATGGCCAGCATCATACCATCATCCCGGTAATAGGGGCTTACATAGTCCCACGGCTGCAGTTGCAGGCCGGCCGCCACCTGTATGGCCTCATGGCCGGCTGAAGTAGAGTGAACATATTTGCAGATAGCGCGGTTGGCTTCGTACTTTACAGCCATGTTCCGCGCAAGGCACATCAGCCGGTAGGCCTGCTGCAGTAACGCCTGGAAGTCAGCGTCATGCTCCCTGTGTGTAATGGTGGCTTTCAAAGTAGGTACGCTTATGTTATCTTTAAGCACGTAAAACTGTTTTGGCGGTCAAAACCAAATAGTTGCTATAACAACTATTGCTACTGCAAATTAATTAATATGCACGACACTTTTGTGAGTAATCCATCTTTTTTTAAGCTGGATGCTACCTTGAAAAAAATACGGAACTACTGGCAGAAGAATTTTGATGCGCAGGGAAAGGACATTACGGTAGACCAGTGGCTGCTGCTGGAAAACCTTTACAAGCATAAACGCATTACTCACAATGAGTTGGCAAGGCTCACCTCCAAAGACATTACTACAGTGTCCCGCATCATTGAATTACTGGTGAAGAAGGAGCTGGTGGAGCGGCAGGGGTCTACGGACGACCGGCGGAAGGTGTACGTGCAGCTAACGCCGGCGGGGGTGAACAAATATAAAGACGTGCGGCCCATGGTGCTGGAAATGCGGAAAACGGGCTGGAAAGACCTGACAGAAAAGGATTACCAGGAGCTGACCCGCATCCTGGATGTGATTTACGGCAATATTCCCTGAGCCTCGGGAAAATGGCCGGCTGAAAAGAAGAGACGTTTTTCAGCCGGCCTTTTTGTTGGTTATTTCACCATAAATTCCAACAGACTGTCATTTTCAATAAAAGCCTCCAGTGTATCGCCAATTTCAACGGCGCCCACCCCTTCAGGGGTACCGGTAAACACCAGGTCCCCAATGTTCAGCGTAAAAAAGCGGGAGATATAGGCAATCAGTTTATCGAAATTGAACAGGAGGTCTTTGGTGTTACCATGCTGCACCAGTTCTTTATTCTTGTACAAAACGAAATTGGTGTCTTTCAGGTCTGTTGTTTCAGTGATGGGAATAAACTTTCCCACTACGGCAGAATTATCGAACGATTTGGCTATTTCCCAGGGTAGCCCTTTGGCTTTTTGTTTTTCCTGCAGGTCCCGGGCAGTGAAATCTATGCCAACAGACATGCTGTCATAATACTTGGAAGCAAAGCGTTCCTGTATATGTTTCCCGTTTTTGGAAATCCGGAGCACCAGTTCACATTCATAATGCAGGTTGTCCGTAAACTCCGGATAGTAAAAGGGATGATTGTTTTGCAGCAAGGCGTTCTTCGGTTTCATGAAAATCACGGGATCGGAGGGCACTTCGTTTTTCAATTCTTCTGCATGTTTGGCATAGTTTCTTCCAACGCAGATAATTTTCATAATGCGTGTATTTTGTAAGGTTAATAAAGCCTATGGTTTGACCCATAGTCCACAATACATTGCCCAACGTACGCACTATCATCCGGATGACTGCTGTAATTCCGCAGGATATAGCGAATCGTTGGTACACGGATCATGACCTATAGCGGTAAAGGTAGGGGTACCTTTTAGGCATGAAATATACAATTTACTTCTATAATGGAAAAGTAAGCTTGTTATAATTGTTCATGGAGCGCTCCAGGCCGATGGTCGCAAAACTCTCAATGATCTCCACACATTTATCTGTTTTTTGCAGCACAACGGGCTCTTCCCTGCTGTTCCATTTTCCAAGCACATAATCTACCTGGCGGCCTTTCGGATAGTCGTTGCCGATACCGAAACGGAGCCGGGGGTATTGGTTGGTGGCAATAGCTTCCTGTATGCTTTTGAGGCCGTTGTGGCCCGCATCGCTGCCACCGGGCCGCAGGCGCAGCACTTCCAGCGGCAGGGCCAGTTCATCCAGCACTACCAGCACATTCTCTACCGGTATCTTTTCCTTGTCCATCCAGTATTTTACGGCTTTGCCGCTGAGGTTCATGTAGGTAGTGGGTTTGATCACCACCAGTACTCTGCCTTTCCACCTGATCTCCGCCACATCCGCCAGCCGGTCACTGCGGAAGCTCACACCGTGTTTACGGGCCAGTGCGTCTGCCACATCAAAACCGATGTTGTGACGGGTATGCTGATACTCCGCTCCAATGTTTCCTAGTCCAACAATGAGATACTTCATAACATAAACTATTGATCGGGATGCCAAAAATAAAAAGCCCGGCTGATATTCCGCCGGGCTTCCTAATATAATTATTTCGCCTATTTATTTTTTCTTGGCTTCCTTCTCGGCAGCAGCTTCTTCCTGTTTCAACTGACGTGTCATTACCACAGAAGCAACCGGGATACGGGGAGAGTTCAGGATCTCGATGCCGGGAGCCTTTACATCTTCCACGCGGATGTTCTCGTTCAGGTCCAGGTTAGTGATGTCTACTTCCAGGCTCTCTACCAGGTCTTTCGGTAAAGCTTTCACTTTCAGCGTTTTCATTTTCACTACCAGCTTACCACCGCTTTTAACGCCAATGGAAGAACCCACGGCTTTCAGCGGCAGGGTGGCCACTACTTTCTTGTTTTCTGTCAGCTCCAGGAAGTCAACGTGCGTCAGCTCGTCTGTAACGGTGTCAAACTGCAGGTCTTTCAGAATGCAACGGTAAGTTTTTCCGTCGATCTTGATCTCAGCAAGTTGGAAATCAGGTGTGTACACCAGTGGTTTAAATGCAGTGGCATCAGCAGAAAAGCTGATAGTTTCCGCACCCCCATAAATAACGCAAGGCACTTTTTCCTCAGAACGGAGAAGGCGGGTGGCTTGTTTGCCGAATTCGCTCCTGAGTTGTCCTTCGATGGTTATTGTTTTCATTGTTTAAACATTTATAGAAATAAAAAAAATACTACTCCTTACATCCTGCGCTGACTGTGCACAAACAAACTTGTGATTGATTTGTTTTCGTGCATGTTGCGGATGGCCACTGCAAAAAGGTCTGCCACGCTGATCACTTTCACTTTAGCGCTTTGTTTCTTCAGCGGGATGGTATCACATACCACCAGTTCCTCCAGCACAGAATTTTCAATATTCTCGTACGCTTTACCGCTGAATACAGGGTGCGTACAGAATGCCCTGACGCTTCTTGCTCCTTTTTCCACCAGCAGGGCGGCTGATTTGGTGAGCGTGCCGGCGGTATCGCAGATATCATCTATCAGTACAATATCTCTGTCCTTTACATCACCGATCACCACCATAGACGCAATTTCGTTCGCCCTTTTACGGTGCTTGTCGCAGATCACCATTTCCGCATTGAAAAAGCTGGCCACTTCACGCACCCGGGTGGTAGAACCCACGTCTGGGGACGCAAAGGTAAGGTTTTTCAGCTTCAGATTCTCTATATAAGGGATAAAAATAGCCGAACTGTCCAGGTGGTCTACCGGGATGTCAAAGAACCCTTGAATCTGCGGAGCATGCAAGTCCATGGTAATCACCCTGTTAGCTCCTGCCGCGGTGAGCAGGTTGGCAATCAGCTTGGAGCCGATGGCCACGCGGGGCTTATCCTTTCTGTCTTGCCGGGCAAACCCGAAATAAGGGATTACAGCCGTAATATATCCGGCAGAGGCCCTTTTAGCGGCATCTATCATGAGCAGCAGCTCCATAAGGTTCTCGGTGGGGGCATTGGTACCCTGCACCAGGAAAACATAGTCGCCGCGGATGCTCTCAAGAAAAACCGGCTGAAATTCACCGTCGCTGAATTTCTGGATATTCACCTTGCCGAGACCGTTGCCGTACCGGGTTGCAATACGCGCTGCCAGCTCGGGATTGCTGTTACCTGTGAAGATTTTTACCTTTGGATTCATGATGAAGAAAAGAGGTTGCAAAACTATGACTTTATATGAGATAAGAAGAAAAAAAATCAACCGGTCCCTTCAAACCCTTTACAGTAGCTCAACTGGAATAAAATACTAAGAATAATGGGGGCTATTTACTAAAGATATTAGTATCTTAGGATTAAAAGGACGATGATGGACGTTAACCCTACTTTCTTACCCCCTATCTCGAGGTACCTGACCGGTACCGGGCGGAGCTTGCCGTCTATCCGCAAGTGGGCCGAGGATGACAGGCCCCGGGAAAAGCTGTTATGCAAGGGCCCCCGTGCGCTCAGCCATGCAGAATTGCTGGCTATCCTGATCAATTCTGGCAATAAAGACCAATCTGCGGTGGAGCTGGCCCAGTCCATCCTGCTGTCTTGCGGCAATGACCTTGCGGAATTGGGGCGGCTGGGGCCACACCATTTAAAACAGTTCCCGGGCATTGGCGATGCCAAGGCCGTTACCATACTGGCAGCGCTGGAACTGGCACGCAGGCGGCAAACGGCGGGGCTGACCAGCAACAGAACGGTATTGTACTCCAGCGCAGACGCGGCGGCGCTCCTGAAACCCCTGCTGGAAGACGAGCAGCATGAGAGTTTTTATGCCGTATACCTGAATCACGCCAATAAAGTGCTTGGTTACGGCTGCCTCAGCTCCGGCGGGCGTACTTCCACCACCGTAGACCCACGCCTGGTATTTGAGGCGGCGCTGCTTCACCGGGCCACCCGCCTGTTGCTCTGCCACAACCACCCTTCCGGCAACCTGCGGCCCAGCCAAGCAGATATTACCATGACGCAACGCCTGAAGGAGGCCGGCCGCCTGCTGGACATTGAGATCATGGACCACCTGATCGTAGCGCCTACAGGGTATTTCAGTTTGCGGGAAGACGGGCTGTTATAACCTGCGGGGAAAGCCAGGGGCGCCCCTGCCAAAAGTCCGGGAGAGATCATGCAGCGGGCTGGGCAACTAACGTACCAGTGTGGTCACCCCTTTCTGGAATACGCGAATGCCCAATTCGGTATCCGTATATTCCAGCACCCAGGCATAGGTACCTACACCAGCGGGGGTACCATTGATCGTACCGTCCCACTTCTGCGTCCACTGGCGGGTTTCAAATACCAGTTGGCCATTACGGGCAAAAACCCGGAAATACAGGTCAGCAGTTTTGTAGCCATTGATGGGGTATAGAAAATCGTTCAGGCCGTCGTTATTGGGTGAAAAGGCGGTAGGTACGGCTACCCGGCAACTGGGTACCGTTTTGAGGGTGTGCACCACCGTATCCCGGCACTGGAGGTTGTCTTCCACTATCAGCCTGATCTCGTAAGTGCGCTCACGGCTTTCCAGCGGGTAACGGAAGGGCTGCGGCGTTACCATGCGTGATCCGGAACCGAATGCAAAGTCCCAGTGATGGGAAACAATGTTACCGATGCTGTTATTGGTAAAAGACGCCATGTCCAGCGGGCAAAGCACCGGGGTGTTAACGGCAAAGTCAGCTTTCAGTTCGTTGTCCAGCAGGACCTGTTCCATATGTTCATCCTGGCAAACGCCATTGGTGACGGCCAGCGTAACGGTTTTGGCGCCAAACACGGTGTACACTTTTTCGGGTGCAGGCCCCGTCATGGTGGAACCGTCCTCAAAAGACCATTGCCAGTCATTCACGCCATGGGCCCCGTTGTGCTGCAGGAAAATGGTGTCATACACACAATCCAGCCGGGTACGGTAAGAGAACAGGGCGTTGACGGTGTCTGCGGTAATATAGGGCACGCTGGCGCCCGGCGGTGTTTCCACACCACATTCACTAATGAGGGTATTGCCATCAATACCCCTTACAAGGTTGATGGAGAAATTACCGTTTTCGTATATGGTATTGCTCAGTATCAGTTCTATACTGTCTGTCAGCTGCCCGTTGCAGAAGGTATTGGCGGCCACAATGCTCACGGCCGGGCCCGTTCCTCCCAATGCAAAATCACTGCCATCTGCCGCTACGGAAGCACAGCGTACAGGCCCCGGCAGCCGCACCATTATTTTATCAGGCCGGCAGCCCGGAGGGCGAACGCTCTGCGCGTCAAAAGGCACATATTGCGGAACCGGTACTGTAAAAGCCACCTCACGGCCCACGGCGATGGGATTATCGCAGGCGTCCAGCAGGGTGTTATTGTCAGTACCGTTGCGCATACGCACCGTATAATTGCCGGCAGGCAAAGGCCGGTCAAGTTCCAGCACTACGGAGTCCATGTCAAAGCCGGCGCCGCAGCCTACTGCCTGAGCGCCTGTTACCACGGCCGCGGCACCCACTATCTCAAATTCGCTGCCGGCGGCAGTAAGCGTGGAGCACTGGAAGCGTTTGTTCAGCTTGATACCGATGCGGTTATTCAGGCAGCGGTACGCCGCTTCTTTGAACGCGCCGGGCAGCGGATCGGTAATATTGGCGGTGCCGCCCTGGAAAGACAGGGCATAGCCGCTTTGGGACTCGGAAAAGTTGCTGACCATCAGCAGGTACTGGTGGCCGGCAATGAGTGTGGGCATCCGGCTCCATTTGGGCTGTCCATAGCCCTCACAGGCTATCTGCACGGTACCCGCGGCGGAAGCGCCTGTTTCTCCGGGAATGGCGCTCCAGTTGCCGGACACCTGGGTGTTCGCGTTGGTATAAACATCGTTGAGGTTGCGACCCGTTACGTCAAACAGTTGCCAGTCATAGTCATCATTGGCATCTGCCGGCCTGATGGAGAAACCCAGCGTACCGGCATCGTAGCAGGTAAATTTATACCAGAAGGCGTTCACGTCCCGGAAGTCTACCTGGTTGGAGCACCCCTGCACACGAATAGAGCGGCCGGCGCAGGGCGGCACCTGCACCTGCTGCAACGCCCGGGTGCCGCAAACGGGGAAAGCGCTCTGCGGAGACTGTCCCAGCGTATTGCATTGCCCAACTGCCTGCTGTGCAGCCCATAAAAGGGTTAATATGGTGAAAACAAAACGGTACATGTAAAACGGAAGGACAATATAGAATTATTATATAAAGTAATAATGGTCGCTTTTGTTACATTTGCAGGAATTTTCCACAAAAAAAATCACTCATGCTCAAAATAGGCTTGTTCGGTGTAGGGCATTTAGGCAAAATCCACTTATCCCAGTTGGCTACCATGAAAGATGTTGAGGTAACCGGCTTTTTTGACCCGAATGATGCCCATGCGGATGGCGTGCAGGAGCAATACAAGATCAAACGCTTTACCTCGGCGGAAGCGCTCATCAACGCATCTGATGCTATAGACATTGTGGCCCCTACCACCCAGCATTTTGCATTGTGTGAAATGGCTATCCGCAACGGCAAGCACGTTTTTGTGGAAAAGCCCATGACCAATACCATGGAAGAGGCCAAGCTGCTCGTGAAACTGGTAGACGAGGCCAGCATCAAGTTCCAGGTAGGGCATGTAGAGCGCTTCAACCCGGCTTTTCTGGCCCTGAAGGGATATGACCTTAAACCCATGTTCATTGAGGTGCACCGCCTGGCGGAATTTAACCCGCGCGGCACAGATGTGAGCGTAATACTGGACCTGATGATACACGACATAGACATTGTGCTCAGTATCGTCAAATCCAGCATCAGCCGTATTTCCGCCAGTGGCGTGGCTGTTATGAGCGATACGCCGGACATTGCCAACGTACGCATAGAATTTCACAACGGCTGTGTTGCCAACCTGACCTCCAGCCGCATTTCCCTTAAAAAAATGCGCAAGATGCGCCTCTTCCAGAAAGACGCATACATCGGTATAGACTTCCTCGATAAAAAGACCGAGATCATCAAGCTGAAAACACCGGAAGACGAAGGGCTCTTTACGCTGGACATTGCCACCAACTCCGGCAAAAAGACCATTGCCATAGACAACCCGGAAATCAAACAATCCAATGCCATCCGCATGGAGCTGGAGCTGTTCCGGGACAGTATTCTTGAAAACAAACCGGTAACGGTGAATGTGATAGACGGCTTTCAGGCGCTGGAAGCAGCCCACCAGATATTGCAAAAGATCAGCAAGGGGCAATCCGAGTAACCCGTATACAGGTATCCGCCTCGGGCAGCACTCAATCTATTCCCTGTAAAAACGCCGCCGCAATGGCCAGGTCTGCCGGCCGGGTTATTTTGATATTATGCTCTTCCCCTTCTACCAGGTGAATGGCGTGCCCGGTCCTTTCCACCACAGTAGCCTCATCTGTAAACAACGGATCATATGGTTGCTCAAAAGCCGGTATCAGCAGGTCAGATAAAAAAGTTTGCGGGGTTTGGATGATCCGGAAGCGGGCGCGGTCTACCGCCATGTTGCCCTCCTCGTCTACCTCCCTGATACTGTCTTTCAGCGCAATGGCCGGCACCGCGCTCCCCTGCACCAATGCCTGTTCATAACAGGTACGGATCAACGAAGGGGATACCAGCGGGCGCACGCCATCATGCACAAACACTACCGCCTCGCTCTTTATTACCTGCAACCCGTTGCGTACGGAATGAAAGCGGGTTGCTCCCCCCGTTACCAGGGCAACAGACGGCGGCCGGTCAAACGCGGCCAGTACATGCGCTATTTGCGACTGATGCGCCTCCGGCACTACCAGCACAATGTGCATATCTTCATATGCCGCCCTGAATGCCGCAATGGTGTGGTACAATACGGGTTTGCCAGCCAGTGCAAGAAATTGTTTGGGAGTGGCGCTGCCCATGCGCTGGCCGGAGCCTCCGGCAACAATAACGGCTATCTTCTGTTTCAATGACGAAATACGAATTAGGAATTACGAATCAGGGGGCAGCGGTTTATGGGGGCTATGACCTCATACCTTTCACTGCACCGCAGCACGAAGTAAGCATATTTAAAAGAAAAGGGCAAACAGCATTGCTGCTATTTGCCCAAAAAATTGTCGGTCCGTATTGCCTCAGACGATCAGCATGGCGTCGCCATAGCTGAAGAAGCGGTATTTCTCCTTGATGGCCTGCTGGTAGGCGTCCATGATCAGGTCATACCCTGCAAAGGCGCAAACCATGATGAGCAGGCTTGTTTTAGGCAGGTGGAAATTGGTTACCAGCGCGTTGGGAATGGAAAAATCGTAAGGCGGGTGAATAAAGGTGTTCGTCCAGCCTTCTGCCGCTTTCAGATGGTTTTGCGCGGTTACGGAAGATTCTATGGCCCTTACGGTAGTAGTGCCAATAGCGCAGATCTTGCGGTTGTCTTCCTTCGCCTTGTTCACAATTTTCACGGCATACTCATCTATGTGGAAATATTCCGCGTCCATTTTATGTTTGCTGAGGTCTTCCACTTCAATAGGGCGGAAGGTGCCCAGGCCGGTGTGAAGGGTTACTTCCGCAAATTTCACGCCTTTGATCTCCAGGCGTTTGATCAGCTCGCGGCTGAAGTGCAAGCCTGCGGTAGGTGCGGCCACGGCGCCTTCGTACTTGGCGTACACGGTCTGGTAGCGCTCCTTGTCCTCTTCTTCGGGCTTGCGTTTGATGTACTTGGGCAGCGGCGTTTCACCCAGGCTGTCCAGCACGGCTTTAAACTCCTCGTCATTGCCTTCAAACAGGAAACGGATGGTACGGCCGCGGGAAGTGGTATTGTCTATCACTTCGGCCACCAGGCTTTCATCGTCCCCGAAATACAGCTTGTTGCCTACCCTGATCTTGCGGGCGGGGTCAACAATTACGTCCCAGAGGCGGTTCTGTTTGTTCAGCTCACGCAGCAGGAACACTTCGATTTTTGCGCCGGTCTTTTCCTTACGGCCATAGAGCCTGGCGGGGAACACCTTCGTGTTATTCACCACCATTACGTCTTTGTCGTTAAAATAACCGAGAATGTCTTTAAAAACCTTGTGTTCTATCTTGCCGGTGGCGCGGTTCACCACCATCAAACGGCTCTCGTCTCTTGTTTTGGAAGGATGCTGTGCGATCAGGTTTAACGGGAGATCGAACTTGAATTGTGATAATTTCATATTACGGTATGAATGAATTTAAAGTGTGCAAAGGTACGGAATATACCGTACTTCATCAAAAAAAGTCTACCGGCCGGGTATGGCGGCAATTAACTGCCGGGTGTAGGCAGACCGCGGCCGGTGATACACCTCCCCTGCCGGCCCCATTTCCTCAATTTTGCCTTTGTTCATCACCATCATGCGGTCACTCATAAAATGTACCACAGATAGGTTATGTGAAATAAATATATATGTAAAGTTAAACTCGTGCTGCAGTTGTACCAGCAGGTTGAGCACCTGCGCCTGTACGCTGACATCCAGCGCGGAAACGGACTCGTCACAAATAATGAACTCGGGGTTTAGCGCCAGGGCCCTGGCTATCACAATGCGCTGGCGTTGCCCGCCCGAAAACTCGTGGGGGTAGCGGTGGTAATGTTCCGGGCGCAGGTTTACCTTTTCCAGCAGTTCCAGCACTTTTTCCTTGCGGGCACGGTCACCGGCATAAAGACCATGCACCTGCATAGGCTCCATAATAGCCTGGCCTACGGTGATGCGCGGGTTGAGGGAGGAATACGGGTCCTGAAAGATCAGTTGCACATGCCGCCTCATTTCCCGCATGTCTGCGGGAGAAAGGCTGCGGAGGTCCCGCCCTTTATAGATGATCTGCCCGTGCGTAGGCTCTATCAGCCTGAGCAGCGTCCGGCTCAGGGTGGTTTTGCCGCAACCGGACTCACCCACCAGGCCCAGGGTTTCCCCTTCCCGCACTTCAAAGCTCACATCGTCTACGGCTTTCGTCCACTGCCGTACTTTTCCCAACAGGCTGCGCCGGCGTGGGAACCAGGTGCTGAGGCCTTCTACCTTCAGCAGCGGCGGGCGTTCTTCCAGCATGGCGGCGCGGGCGGCAAGGTCTTTTTCCGGCAGCACAAGCGAGCGTACAAAAGCATCTACATCGGCTGCGCGGCCTTCTTCCAGGAAGTCTCCCACCACCGGCAGGCGCCGCAGGCGCAATTCCAGCGGCGGGCGACAGGCCAGCAGGCCTTTGGTATATGGATGTTGGGGATGGCTGAAAATATCCGCCACCGCTCCTTCCTCCACCACATTTCCTTTATACATCACCGCCACCCGGGTAGCTATTTCTGCTATCACGCCCAGGTCATGGGTAATAAACACCACACTCATCCCCATTTCCTGCTGCAGCTCCCGCAGCAGTTCCAGGATGGTTTTCTGTACGGTAACGTCCAGCGCGGTGGTGGGCTCGTCTGCGATAAGCAGCCGCGGGCCACAACTGATGGCCATAGCGATCATGACCCTTTGTTTCTGGCCGCCTGACAGTTCATGCGGGTATTTCTCATAGGCTTCCCCCGGGTGGGGAATGCGCACCCTTTCAAACAGGGCAATGGCCTGGCGCCGCGCTTCGCCGGCCGGCACCTGTTTATGCAGGCGGATGGCTTCCGCTACCTGGTGGCCGCAGGTGTGCAGCGGGTTCAGCGAGGTCATCGGTTCCTGGAAGATCATGGCAATTTCGGCGCCCCGGAACGCCCGCATTTTAGCGGGCGGCAATTGCAGGAGGTTAACGGGGAGCTTCCCCGGCGGCTGGTAGATGATCTCTCCGGAGCTGATGCGGCCAGGGGCCTGTATCAGCCGCATGAGGCTGAGCGCCGTAACAGACTTCCCGGAACCGGACTCTCCCACAATACCCAGTATTTCACCAGGCATGATGTTCAGCGAAATATGATTGACGGCCGTAACCGTTTCCTCTTCGGAATGGAAGGTAACCGCCAGGTCACGGATAGAAATGAAAGGCTGGGAATGGCTCAAAAGCGCAGGTGTTTAACGGTTTGGTGACTGTTGATGAGGTTCTTGAGAGAATCTACCCCAATTTTCAGGTGGCGCTCTACGTACTCGTTCGTTACTTTTTTATCACTCTCCTCCGTTTTCACACCTTCGGGCACCATGGGTTGGTCGGATACCAGCAGCAGCGCGCCCGTGGGTATTTTGTTATAAAACCCTACGGAAAAAATAGTGGCCGTTTCCATGTCAATGGCCATGGTGCGGATGCGTTCCAGGTATTTCTTGAAATCCCCGTCGTGTTCCCACACCCGGCGGTTGGTGCTGTAGCAGGTACCCGTCCAGTAGTCACATCCGTATTCCCGGATGGTGGTTGAAATGGCCTTTTGCAGGGCAAAAGCAGGCAGGGCAGGCACTTCTGGCGGAAAATAGTCGTTAGACGTACCTTCCCCGCGGATGGCCGCAATGGGAAGGATGAGGTCCCCAATGCTGTTCTTCTTCTTCAGCCCCCCGCATTTCCCGAGAAAGAGCACCGCCTTGGGCATAATGGCGCTCAACAGGTCCATAACGGTGGCCGCACCGGGGCTGCCCATCCCGAAATTGATGATGGTAATATCATCCGCCGTGCAACATTGCATAGGTTTATCCGTCCCAATGATGCGGGCTTTATTCCATTGGGCGAACATGGTAACGTAGTTGGAAAAATTGGTCAGGAGAATATGGGAACCGAAGTTCTCCAGCTTCTCACCGGTGTACCGGGGAAGCCAGTTAGCTACTATCTCTTCTTTCGTCTTCATAGCCTTTTGACAAGTGAATGTAATGTTTTTTCACGAATCAGCCAGCGTTCAGTAGTTTTACGGCATGATCAGCATCAGTTTTCCCCCGCCTGATTTCCGCATTGTAGCCCGGCAAGGGCAGGATATGATTTTTGACCCTTTCCGCAAGAAGTACGTGGTGCTTACGCCCGAAGAATGGGTGCGCCAGAACTTTCTCAACTACCTGGTGAAAAGCCGCGAGTACCCCGGCGCGCTGATGAGCATCGAAAAGGAAATGAACCTGGGTGAGTTGCGCAAACGCTGTGATATTGTGGTGTATTCCCGCGAGGCGGAGCCCTGGATGATCGTTGAATGCAAGGAGATGGGCGTGCCGCTGGGCATGCCGGTGCTGGAGCAGATCGTCAGGTATCACATGGCGTTGCCGGCCGCTTTCCTGGTCATAACCAACGGTACGCATACCTGGTGCTGCCGGCTAAACCCGGCGGGAGGCAGCTGGGAATTTGTGGAGGACCTGCCGGACTATCCGGCGCTGGCGCCGCCGGAAGAACAGGCGCTATAGTACCTGGATGCCCGGTGGGCAATTTCACCAAAAGCCCAGGCAGGCCTGCATGGCCAATGCATACCACTGCTCTCCGCGTTATGGGGCCACGCACGCCGAAAAAAAAGCGGGCATGCCGCACAACTGCGCCATACCCGCTTCCTGAAAGAATATTATCATCAGGGGAAAATGCCCAGCTGTTCGTAAGCCGCGCCCACTTTATCTATGGCGCAAACGTACGCGGCCGTGCGCATGTCCTTGATCTTTTTATGCTCCAGTGATTTTTCGCGCACTTCGTGCAGCGCGGTGATCATGGTCTCTTCGAGGCCGGAATACACCAGGTCTACCTCATCGGCGCCGTGTGCAATGAACTTTCTTTCCTTTTCAGACACCTTCTTGCCGGTCAGTTCCTCTATCTGGCCCAGGATGTGAATGTTCATGTTTTCGTCGAACCGTTTGCCCAGGCGGCCATAACGCACATGGCTCAGGTTTTTCAGCCATTCAAAGTAGGATACGGTAACGCCGCCCGCATTCAGGAACATGTCCGGCACCACGATCACGCCTTTTTTGGCCAGTATCTCGTCTGCCTCGGGCGTGAGCGGGCCATTGGCCGCTTCGCCGATGATCTTTGCCTTTACGCGGGGCGCATTTTCTTCATGTATCACGTTTTCCAGCGCGGCGGGTATGAGAATGTCGCATTCCAGCTCCAGGCCGTCCGTATTTTTCTTGAGGTTTTTGGCGCCGGGGAACCCTACAATAGAGCCGGTTTCGTTCCGGTGCTTCAGCACAGCGTCAGGGTTGAGGCCTTTGGAATTGTAGATGGCGCCGTCATATTCTATCAGGCAGATCACTTTGGCGCCCGCTTCGTGGAAGTACTTGGCCGCGTGGTAGCCCACGTTCCCCATCCCCTGAACGATCACGGTTTTGCCATCCAGGCCGGGCTCCAGGCCCAGGCGCTTCATGTCTTCCTTCACATTGCACAACTCCCGCAGGCCGTAAAATACGCCCAGGCCGGTAGCTTCCTTGCGGCCCCTTACCCCGCCCTGGGATACGGGTTTGCCGGTTACGCAGCCATAGCCGTCTATTTCACCGGGCCGCAGGCTCATATAGGTATCCAGTATCCAGCTCATCTCCCTTTCTCCCGTACCATAGTCAGGCGCCGGTACGTCTATGCCGGGGCCAATGAAGTTCTTTTTCACCAGTTCAGCGGTATAGCGGCGGGTAATGTTTTCCAGCTGAAAGGGGCTGTAGTTGCGGGGGTTGATCTTGATACCGCCCTTTGCGCCACCGAACGGCACATTTACAATGGCGCATTTGTAGGTCATGAGGGCGGCCAGGGCCATCACTTCGTCCTGGTTCACTTCTTCGCTGAAACGGATGCCGCCTTTACAGGGGAGTTTGTGGTGGGAATGCTGTACGCGGTAGGCCTCAATTACTTCGATATTCTCTCCTACCCGTACCGGGAATTTGATGCGGTATACTGCGTTACAGGCCTTGATCTGTTCCAGTATCCCGTTTCTCCATTTGGTAAACTGCGCAGCTTTGTCGAAACTCATTTCCACGCTGTGGAAAAAGTTATAGTGCTGTTCTTGCGCCAGCGCTTTTGCTTTAGCCATAAAAAACGGTTTAGATATGTTGTTTTGGTGTTTTGGTGCTTTGCTGTATGGTATGGCTATGGGCTTGCTTATTCTTTTTCCAGCCTGGTAAGGCGCCTGTCCAGCCTCACCAGGTATAACACGAGGCAAATGAAAATGATCACCAGCAGGCCCACGGCCACATAAATTTTTGAGTTGCTCCTGAAAAATTCGTTGACGGGGCCGGTTTCGGTGTTCTGTTGCTGGGTAGCGCCGTCTATTACGCGGGTGGCGGTGTCCTGGCCGAGAACGGCGGTACAGAGAAACATGAGGCCGGCCAAAAGTAAAAAGCTAAATCTGTTAGCCATGAAGAATATTTTTTAATTCGAGTCTTTTATAACGGTTCCGTAAGGTATAGATCCAGATGCCGAGCAGCGTCCACCCGATGAAGGCGGGCCACAGTACCATTTTGATGGTGCCGGCCGTATCCTGGGAGCTGAAACCCGGGCTGCTGGCGCTGCCGGGGTGTAAAGACTCCACCATTCTCGGGATGATATAGGTAAGCGGTATCAGCAGGGCAAAGGCAAATACGTTGAAAATGGCAGATACGCGGGCCCTTTTGTCAAGGTCTGTAAAAGAAAGCCGGAGCACCAGGTAGGCCATGTAAATGGCCAGGGCAATAGCCGTGGTCATCTGTTTGGGATCGTTCACGATGGTGCCGCCCCAGGTGTAGGTAGACCACAGCATGCCGGTCAGGAAGCCCATAACGCCAAACAGCACGCCCACACTGGCGGCGCTGGAAGCGCGGATATCCCGCCGCAGGTCATTTGTAGAGAGGTACCAGATGGAGTTGACCACCGAAATAGAGAAGAGCGTGTACATGCTCATCCACATGGGCAAGTGAAAGAAAATACTGCGTGCCGCCTGCTGGTTGTTGCCGATGGAAGGCACTTTTATCAGAAAACCGCCGATGATAACGTACAGCAGCAGTACCACCGCCAAAATTTTCCACCAATGTTTAGCCATTGTTCTAAAGAAATATGTGGAGGCAAACCTACAGGTTTTAGCGTTAACCGCAAAGCGAAAAAGGGATTTTGATGTTTGGTGCAGCAGAAAGCGGAATGCTTGAAAAACCTTTACTGCCGGGGCCGTTTTGTTAAAAAAAGCATGGTTATTCCTTCCAGAGATACGGGAAAAGGATCAGGGCCAGGGCTATTACCAGCACGTCCATGCCCCCCAGCAGGAGGAACATGCCCGGCAGGCCCGGCTGTACCACGGGAATAAAGGCGCTGCGCGAAATGTTGGCCAGCAGCATCAGCACCGGCATGATGAGGGGAAAACCCATGATGGCCATGAGGGCCGCGTTCTGGCTGGCCTGGGCGGCAATGGCGGCCAACATGGTGAAAAGCAGGGACAGGCTGACGCCGCCCAGTACCACCACTCCCAGGAAATACAGGGGGTGAATGAGCGGGTTGCCCAGGAAAATGATGCAGCACACGTAAGATACCAGGCTCATGACCGTCATCAGCAACAGGTTATAGATCAGCTTCGCCGTAATAAAATAACGGGGATGTACCAACGAATAGTAATATAGCAGGCGCCCCCGGTTTTCCTGCAGAAAGCTCTTGGCCACGGCATTCACGCATACAAACAGCTGTACCACCCAAAACAGGGCGTTCCATATCCGCTCTTCCGGCTGGCCCACCATCAGGTTGATCACGAACACGGTGGAAAATACGTACAGGAGTATGCCAAACAGGGCGTGGCGCTGCCGCCACTCCAGCAGGAGGTCTTTTTTGACGAGGGCCACTATGCGGGAAAGAGAACTTTTCACGCCGGCAAAGATAACCTCGTTTGGTTTATATTCGCGTATGCAAAAAATTGTAGTTGCCAACCGCGGAGAAATAGCGCTGCGGGTGATGCGTTCAGCCAGGGAAATGGGAATAGCCACTGTAGCGGTGTTTTCAGAAGCAGACCGGAACATGCCTTTTGTGCAATATGCAGACGAAGCGGTGTGCATAGGCCCCGCCCCCAGCAGCCAGAGCTACCTGCTGGGAGACAAGATCATAGCCGCCGCCAGGGATACCGGCGCGGATGCCATACACCCGGGCTACGGTTTTCTCAGTGAGAACGCAAAATTTGCGCAGGCCGTAAAAGACGCAGGACTGATATTTATAGGCCCCTCCCCCTCTTCCATAGAGGTAATGGGCAGCAAACTGGCCGCCAAACAAGCCGCCCAGCGTTTTGGCGTACCCATGGTGCCCGGCACGGAAACCCCGCTCCGCAGTATTGACGAGGCCCGGGAAGTAGTGAAAAAGACCGGCTTCCCCATCCTGATCAAGGCTTCCGCCGGCGGCGGCGGCAAGGGCATGCGGGTGGTGCAGCAGGAGGCCGAGCTGGAAGAGCAGGTGCGCCTTGCCAAAAGCGAAGCCCTCAGCGCCTTTGGAGACGATGCCGTGTTCATTGAAAAATACGTGGGCGCCCCGCGCCATATTGAGATACAGGTGCTGGGAGACCAGCATGGCAATTGCGTACACCTGTTTGAAAGGGAATGCTCCATTCAGCGGCGCCACCAGAAGCTGATAGAAGAAGCCCCGTCGTCCGTGCTCACCCCTGCCATCCGCGAGGCCATGGGAAAATGCGCGGTAGACGTGGCCCGCGCCTGTGACTATTACGGCGCCGGTACGGTAGAGTTCCTGGTAGACGAGCAGTTGAACTTCTATTTCCTCGAAATGAACACCCGCCTGCAGGTAGAGCACCCCGTTACGGAAATGATCACCGGCCTGGACCTTGTAAAAGAGCAGATCCGGATAGCGCGCGGCGAAAAGCTCTCTATTACCCAGGAGCAGCTGCGGATCAGCGGCCATGCCATAGAGCTGCGCCTCTGTGCGGAAGACCCCGCCAACAACTTCCTGCCAGACACCGGCCGCCTGGAAATTTACATCCGCCCGCAGGGTTACGGCGTACGGGTAGATGACGGGTACGAGCAGGGCATGGACATCCCTATTTTTTATGACCCCATGATCGCCAAGCTCATTGCCTGGGGCGCCACCCGCGAAGAAGCGAGGCTGCGGCTGCTGCGGGCCATAGACGAATATCACGTTACCGGCATCCGCACTACCCTTCCTTTCGGCAAATGGGCGCTGCAGCAGCCCGCTTTCATTAACGGCCGGTTCGACACCAATTTCATCGGCAAATACTTCACCCCCCAGGCGCTCAACGGGCAGAATGAGGAGGAAGAAAAAGCAGCGGCCATACTGGCGGCGCAACTGTGGCAAAAGGCCGTAAAACCGCAAACACCTGTAGCAAATGGCGGCCAGAACGGCCTCTCCCGATGGAAACAGCGGAGGAGACTGCGATAAACACCATTGAACAACGGGAGAACGAGCCGGCAGGAACAGCGCCTCCTGTTTGCATCAAAACTTGAATGGGCGTTAAGGCTCCGCCTTCACCTTGAACGTAAACTTCTTTTGTGTAATGTAGCTGAAACACACCACCAGTATAGTGGTGAGGATTTTGGCGATGGTAGGGTAAAACCGGCAGTATTCCACAAACAACTTCATAAACACGTAGTTAAACAGCAGGCAAACGCCCACCAGTATGAAGTAGCGCACGAGCTGCGTACGCCCGCGGAGGTTGGATTCGGAGAACACAATGTACTTGTTCAGCAGGAAACCGGTAGGGAAACTCACAAAAAAAGCCATCAGCACGGCCGCAATATGCGCGCTGATCGTAATGAAGGGCAAATGCACCATTTCCTTGTCCAGGATGAAGTTGTAGCAGATAAAGAACAGGAAAATATCCAGCAGGGTGTTACCGCCCCCGCAGGCCAGGTAGCGGAAGGTCTGGAAAGGCATAATTTTCGCAAAAGGCCTATAAAAAAAAGCCAGGATATTGATGATCAACTGCTTCATGCTGAAAACGCGGCAAAGCTACAAATGAATTGCTAAATAAAGGGTATTGCAGGCAGATTTTAACAATATGACCGGCCGCATCGTAAAATTCAGCCCGGCTCAGGGCACATGATGGTAACAATACCGGCAGCGCGGCTCGTACAGGTCTTTTTCTCCCAGCAGCACCGTACTGGTGTTTGCGCTTTTACGAAAAGAGTGCGTGGCAATATTGCCGCATTGCACGCAAATGGCGTGCAGCTTGGTGATGTATTCCGCCTGGGCCAGCAACGCAGGCACGGGGCCAAAGGGGGCGCCCTGGAAGTTCATGTCAAGCCCCGCCACGATCACCCTGATGCCGCTGAGCGCCAGCTGGTCACACACGGCGGGCAGCTCCATGTCAAAAAATTGCGCCTCGTCTATGCCTACCACGTCTACCCCCTGCCCCAGCAGCAATATTTGCTGGGAGCTTTCTACCGGGGTGGACAATATCTTCGATTCATCGTGCGAAACGATGTTTTGCTCATCATACCGTGTATCCATGGCCGGCTTGAAGATCTCTACAGACAGGTTGGCGATGCGCGCCCGTTTGAGGCGGCGTATCAGCTCTTCCGTTTTACCGGAAAACATAGACCCGCAGATCACTTCTATCCATCCCCGGCGACCTCCTGTAAGAGAAGGTTCAATAAACATATTATAGTATTTTGATTACTAAGTGGTTAAAAAAGTATAACTTAGTGCAAATAAAATAATTTCTATCAGATGGCGTTAACAATTAAGGCATGGAAAAGATAAGTGCATTAATTGACAAACTGCAGGAATTAAAAAACTCCAATGCAGGTTTGCAAACCATATCCTACTATACACAATTGCTGCAGGCGGAAATACTCCACCAGCGCAATGTGCAGAAGCAGCAGGAACTGAGGGGAAATGGCCATGTAGCGGTCATAATGCCCGCGCATGCGCCAGTGCTGGAAAAACCGGCGCCCGCACCTCCTCCTCCGGCAGCAGACGTAGCGGCCCCCGCTACGGAAACAGCGCCGCCGGAAACACCGCAGCCCGCGCCTGAACAGGCACCTTTCTCTCCCGCCGCAACGCCGCCGGAAAGAACATTTTCCGCGCCCGCGGCAACCACGCAGGTAGTGCCCCCGGAGAAAACACCCGTGGCAGCCCCGCCTTCACCGGCCTCAAACGGCCATGGTAACGGTTACGCGCCAGACCGGGTGCCTGTAAAGGAAAAACCGGTAGCCGCCACCCTTTTTGATCCGCCTCCGCCGCAAAAAACCGGTCATGACAATGGTAACATCCGCCAGGAGCTGAATGAGCTGGTGGGCAAACACGCCCCTTCCCTTAACGATTCGCTGCGTAGCGCCGGCAATGTGGAACTGGGAGAAAAACTGGGCGGCCTGGGCGTGAACGACCTGAAAAACGCCATTGGCATTAACGACAAATTCCAGTTCATACAGGAGCTTTTCCGGGGAGACAAAACTATGTACGAGCGTTCTATTAAAACCATCAATGAAAGTACTTCCCTGCAGGAAGCCGTATACTGGATCGAGCGGGAACTGAAGATCAAACTGGGCTGGAATGAAAATGACCAGCTGGTGCAACACTTCTATTTGCTCGTCAGGAAACGGTTCTCCTGAATGCAGACCGCTTGCTGAAGCGCTTTGCTGCCTACTCCTCCAGGAAACGTTTTTCCTGGATATACCGCATGATCTTTTCTGTAGCTCCCTGGTGTTCTTCCACAAAACGCCCCGTTATTTCTGCCACCTGCTGGTAGTAATACGCATCATTGAGCGCTTCAATGCTCTCCCGCAAGGAGGTCACGTCGTTGACCACAATGGCCCCGCGCAGGTGTACCAGTATTTCCGCTTCATTGAACTGGTGGTAGATGGGCCCGATGATCACCGGTTTGCTGTAGGTAGCCGGTTCCAGTATGTTGTGGATGCCCTCCTTCCCAAAACCGCCGCCCACATAGGAAATGCTGCTGTAGCGGTAAAGAGCGGACAGCATGCCTACATTGTCTATCACCAGCACCTTTCCCCCCGCGCCGCTCCCGCCGGCAAAGGCAGAATACAGCACGGCATCCGGGAAGAGGCGGGTAATATCCCGGAGGTGGGCCTCATTAATTTCGTGCGGGGCCAGTACCAGTTGCCGGCCTCCCTGCCCGCCGTCATACCACCATTGCGCCAGCAGCTCTTCGTCTGCCGGCCAGGTGCTGCCGGCCACCAGTACCCTGGCGCCGGTAATGAACCTTTCTATTTCCGGGAGGGCCACCGGGTGCTGCCGCAACGCCCAAACGCGGTCAAAGCGGGTATCTCCCGCCAACGTTACCTGCTGAACGCCAATGTTATGCAACAGCGTGAGCGAGGCCTCGTTCTGCACAAAAAGATGGTCCATTTGCCGCAGCAGCCGGCGGAACAGGCCGCCATACCACTTAAAGAACACCTGCTGCGGCCGAAAGATGCCGGAAATCAGCATCACCGGCACCTTCCGGGCGTGCAGGGTGCTGAGGTAATGGTACCAGAACTCATATTTGATGAAAACCGCCAGCCGGGGCTGTACAATGTCCAGGAAACGGGCGGCATGGGCCGCGGTATCCAGCGGGAGATAACAGACGTGGTCCGCCCCGGGGTAGTTTTTCCGCACCTCGTAGCCGGAGGGGGAAAAGAAGGTCAGCAATATCTTATGGGCCGGGTAGGCCTTGCGCATGGCCTCCAGTATGGGCCGGCCCTGCTCAAACTCCCCCAGCGAGGCGGCATGCACCCATATAACAGGCTGCCTGCCCTGCATGGCGGCTTTGAGGGACGGCCAGTTGTTTTCACGGCCATTCAGCCACTGTTGCGCCTTTCTGTTCTTCCCGGGAGAAGCCGAAAGCCGTACGGCCGCCTTGTACAGGCGGATACCGGTGTTATATAAAAAAAGCGATAAATCCACAGAATTGATCCTTAACTCAATAAATCGGTTACCTCACAAAGATAGTCCTACTGCCTAACTCAAAATTTGTAAATTTGCGGACTCAAAAAAAGATATCCTTCATGGTTCCTATTCAGATGGTGGATTTGAAACGCCAGTACAGCAAAATTAAGCCGCAGGTTGACGCTGCCATCCAGGAAGTGCTGGAAAGCGCCGCTTTTATCAACGGCGCCCCGGTGCAGCAGTTTGCCGGGGAGATGGGCCAATACCTGGGCTCCAAACATGTGATCAACTGCGCCAACGGCACGGATGCGCTGCAAATAGCCATGATGGCGCTGGGCCTGGAACCGGGCGATGAGGTGATCACGCCTTCCTTTACATTTATTGCCACAGCCGAGGTAATAGCCCTGCTGCGCCTCAAACCGGTATTTGTAGATATAGACCCGCAGACCTACTGCATAGACCCGCAGGCTATTGAAAAAGCCATCACGCCCAAAACCAGGGCCATTGTACCGGTACACCTGTACGGCCACAGCGCTAACATGGAAGCTATTATGGACGTTGCCGACCGTCATGGCCTGTATGTGATCGAAGACAATGCCCAGGCTATTGGCAGCCACTATACTACACAAAGCGGGCTCACTAAAAAAACGGGCACTTTCGGCCACATCGGCTGTACCTCCTTTTTCCCTTCCAAAAACCTGGGCTGTTACGGGGATGGCGGCGCCATTTTCACGGATGACGATGCGCTGGCGGACAAGATCAGGATGGTAGCCAACCACGGGCAATCTCAAAGGTATTATCACGACACGGTGGGGGTCAACAGCCGCCTGGATACCCTGCAGGCCGTAGTGCTGCGCATCAAGCTCCAGCTGCTGGACGAGTACATTGCCGCCCGCCGCGCCGTAGCGAACGCGTACACAACAGCGTTTGCCGGCATTCCGCAAATCGTTACACCGTACGAAGCACCTAACCAGTTACACGTGTACCACCAGTATACCCTGCAGCTGGAAGGCGCGGACCGCAACAAGTTACAGGCATACCTGCAGGAAAAACAGGTGCCTTCCATGATATATTACCCTGTACCGGCGCACCGCCAGAAAATGTTCGAGGGCATGGCTGACCTGCATCAGCACCTGCCGGTTACAGACACCCTGACCGGAAAAGTGATATCCCTGCCTATTCATACCGAAATGGATGAGGATCAGCTTTCTCACATAATAACCTCAGTTCAATCATTTTTAAACTAAGCCCCAGATGAAAATTACCGTTGTAGGCACTGGTTACGTAGGATTGGTTACCGGCACCTGCTTTGCAGAAACAGGCAATGACGTTACCTGCGTTGACATTGACATTAACAAAGTAAACAAACTCTCCGCCGGCCAGATCACTATCTATGAGCCCGGCCTCGAAAAGTTATTCGAAAGGAACCTGAAAGAAGGGCGCCTGCATTTTACCACCCAGCTGGCCGAAGGCATTAAAGACGCGCAGGTGATCTTCCTGGCGCTGCCAACCCCTCCGGGAGAAGACGGCTCTGCAGACCTCTCCTACATACTCAGGGTGGCAGACCAGTTGGGTAGCCTGCTGGCTGATTACAAGGTGATCGTAGACAAAAGCACCGTGCCCGTGGGCACCGCGGAAAAAGTACATGCGGCCATTGCTAAAAATGCCAAAGTGGAGTTTGACGTGGTGTCTAACCCCGAGTTCCTGCGGGAAGGGGTAGCCGTGGAAGACTTTATGAAGCCTGACCGCGTGGTGATAGGCACGCAATCTGAAAGAGCGCGCAAGCTCATGGGAGACCTGTACGGCCCCTTTGTACGCCAGGGCAACCCGGTTATTTTTATGGATGAAAAGTCTGCGGAACTGACCAAGTATGCCGCCAATTCCTTCCTCGCCACCAAAATTTCATTCATGAATGAAATTGCCATCCTCTGCGAAAAACTGGGGGCGGACGTAGACATGGTACGCAGGGGCATTGGCAGCGACGACCGTATTGGCAAACGCTTCCTGTTCCCAGGCATCGGCTACGGCGGCAGCTGCTTCCCTAAAGATGTGCAGGCCCTCGTAAGGTCCTCCCAGGAGGCGCAATACGATTTCAGGATACTGGAAGCCGTTATGGACGTGAACGAAAAACAGAAACTCTTCCTCCTGCCCAAAATACAGGCGTATTTCAACAACGATCTCAAAGGCAAACACTTCGCCCTGTGGGGCCTGGCCTTCAAGCCCAATACAGACGATATCAGGGAAGCGCCCGCGTTATATATCATTGACCAACTGGTGGCCGCCGGCGCCACGCTGTGCGTATTTGACCCGGAGGCGGCCGGTAATGTACAGCAACTGATCGGTGACAAGGTGCAGTATGCAGACAACCAGTATGCCGCGCTGGAAAATGCCGATGCGCTGATCATTGCTACGGAATGGAGCGTGTTCCGCACCCCTGACTTTGATAAAATAGCCGCCACCCTGAAACAGAAAGCCATTTTTGACGGCCGCAACCTCTTTGAGGTACCGCGCATGGCAGAATTGGGATACTATTACGAAAGCGTGGGCCGCCTGGCAGCTAAACCTTAAAACCTTGCCTGTTATGACAAACAAACGTGTATTGATCACCGGCGCCGCCGGTTTCCTCGGATCGCACCTGTGCGACCGTTTTATAAAAGAAGGGTTCCATGTAATAGGCATGGACAACCTGCTCACGGGCAATATCCGGAATATTGAACACCTGTTTCCCCTGAAACAGTTCGAATATTACCATCACGATGTGAGCAAATTTGTACATGTACCGGGAGAACTGGATTACATCCTGCACTTTGCCTCCCCCGCCAGCCCTATAGACTATCTGAAAATGCCGATCCAGACATTGAAGGTAGGCTCATTGGGCACGCATAACCTGCTGGGGCTGGCCAAGGAAAAAAAGGCCCGCATCCTGGTGGCGTCTACCTCGGAAGTATATGGCGATCCCAATGTTCACCCCCAGCCGGAAGAATACTGGGGCAATGTGAACCCTGTAGGGCCGCGCGGCGTGTACGACGAGGCCAAACGTTTTATGGAGTCCATTACCATGGCCTATCATAATTTTCACGGCGTAGATACCCGCATCATCCGTATTTTCAACACTTACGGCCCCCGCATGCGGCTGGATGACGGCCGCGCCCTGCCGGCGTTCATGAGCCAGGCCCTCACCGGCCAGGACCTCACCGTATTCGGAGATGGCTCTCAAACCCGGTCTTTCTGCTATGTAGATGACCTGGTGGAAGGCATTTACCGCCTGCTGATGAGCGACTATCACCTGCCCGTGAACATCGGCAACCCGGCAGAAATATCCCTGCTGCAGTTTGCGGAAGAAATTATTGCCCTCACCGGCACCAAACAGAAGATCATCTTCCAGCCCCTGCCCAAGGATGATCCCAAGCAGCGCAAGCCGGATATTACCAAGGCCAAACAGCTGCTGGGCTGGGAGCCGAAAGTAGACAGGAAAGACGGCCTGAAGATCACTTTCGAATATTTTAAACAGGCATTGGGAAAATAATTGCAAATTCCCGATAACTTCGAACTATGAAGAAAAACCTTTTGATCACCGGCGGAGCTGGCTTTATCGGTTCTCATGTGGTACGGCTGTTTGTTAACAAATACCCTGATTACCGCATTGTGAACGGAGATGCGCTGACGTATGCGGGCAACCTGGAAAACCTGGCAGACGTTAGCCGCCAGCCTAACTATGTATTCGAGAAGGTAGATATTACGGAAGAGAACGCCGTGAACGCTCTTTTTGAAAAATATCAGTTTGACGGCGTTATACACCTGGCCGCAGAAAGCCATGTAGACCGCTCTATTCTTGACCCGCTGGCATTTATCAAAACCAATGTGCTGGGTACCGCGGTATTGCTGAACGCCTGCAAAAAGTACTGGAAAGACCATATGGAGAACAAACGCTTCTACCATGTGTCTACAGATGAAGTGTATGGCTCGCTGGGCGAAGAAGGCCTCTTCACCGAAGAAACCCCCTACGATCCGCGCAGCCCGTATTCCGCTTCCAAAGCCAGTTCAGACCACTTTGTGAAAGCGTATTACCATACATATCACCTGCCGGTGGTACTGAGCAACTGCTCCAACAACTACGGCTCGCATCACTTTCCTGAAAAGCTGATACCGCTGGCCATTCATAATATCAGGAACAATAAGCCCGTACCGGTGTACGGGAAAGGCGAAAACGTACGCGACTGGCTGTTTGTGGAAGACCACGCCCGGGCCATTGACACCATTTTTCATGAAGGGCGCACCGGTGAGACCTACAACATTGGCGGCTTCAACGAGTGGAAGAACATTGACCTTATCCGCCTCCTATGCACCATTATGGACCGCAAACTGGGCCGGCCGGAAGGTACCTCCGCACAACTGATCACCTTTGTGAAAGACCGTGCCGGGCACGACCTCCGGTATGCTATTGACGCCACCAAACTCAACAAGGAACTGGGCTGGGCGCCCAGCCTGCAGTTTGAAGAAGGGCTGGAAAAAACGGTAGACTGGTACCTGGCCAACGAAGAATGGCTGCAGCATGTAACCAGCGGGGCCTATCAACAATATTACGAAACACAATACCAGCAGCGCTAATGCCATTTATTGAAACCGGTATACCGGATCTGCTGATCTACGAGCCTGTTGTGCATGGAGATCACCGGGGATATTTTTTTGAAAGTTACAATGCCAACACCTTCCGCGAAGGCGGCGTGAACATTGTATTTGTGCAGGATAACCAGGCCCGCTCCAGCTATGGCGTACTGCGGGGCCTTCATTTTCAGCGGGAGCCGTATGCGCAGACCAAGCTCATCCGGGTTTTGGAAGGCGCCATACTGGATGTGGTGGTAGACCTCCGCAAAGGCTCGCCGGCCTACGGGAAAGTATACACCATAGAACTTTCCGCCGAAAACAAACGCCAGTTGCTGGTACCCAAAGGTTTTGCACACGGTTACTCCGTACTGAGCGAAACAGCCGAAGTGATGTACAAATGCGATCAGTTCTATCACAAGGCGAGCGAGGGCGGTATTATTTACAATGATCCGGCGCTGGCCATTGACTGGGGCATTCCCTCCGCCGCTGCAAAAGTGTCTGAAAAAGACCTGGTGCTGCCGGTGCTGGCCAATTGCGAACATAATTTTGTATACAAATCATAAAGCATGAAGAACATCCTGGTTACAGGTGCGAAAGGCCAGCTGGGCCTGGCACTGCAATCTATTGCCGGCGGGTACCCTGACTTCCACCTGCTGTGTACGGACAAAGAGGAACTGGATATAACGGACGCCACCGCTGTGAACGCGTTTTTTGAACAACAGCCCATCCATGCGGTAGTGAACTGCGCCGCCTACACGGCGGTAGATAAAGCGGAACAGGATGAAGAGGCGGCGTTCCGGCTCAACTTCCAGGCGCCGCTTATCCTGGCGGAGGCCGCTATGCAGCATAACGCTGGCTTTATTCATATTTCAACTGATTATGTATTTGACGGCCGCGGCAGCCGGCCATATACGGAAACGGACGATACGTCTCCCCAGAGCATCTACGGCAGCTCCAAGCTCCGCGGGGAAGCCACCGTGCTGGGCATTCACCCCCAGGCCGTTGTACTGCGTACCTCCTGGCTGTATTCCCGCAACGGCGTCAATTTTGTGCTCCGCATGCAGCAGCTGATGCAGGAAAAAGAAAGCCTGAACGTGGTCTTTGACCAAACGGGCACCCCCACCTATGCGCCAGACCTGGCCGCAGCCATTTTTACCATTTTACAGCAGCCGGCAGAAGAACGCGGCGGAATTTACCACTACAGCAACGAGGGGGTAGCCAGCTGGTACGACTTTGCAGTGGCCATTAAAGCCCTTACGGGGGCCGCCTGCGCCATTCAGCCGGTCACCTCTGACCAGTTCCCTACCGCGGCGCAACGGCCTGCCTACAGCGTGTTAAACAAGGGGAAAATAAAATCGGTATACGGGTTAACCATACCTTACTGGAAAGACAGTTTGGCAGTTTGCCTGGCAAAATAATCTTAACTGACTATTTTACCGTCTTTCATCACTAACTGGCGATCACTCAGGGTCGCCAGTTCTTCGTTATGGGTCACTATAATGAAGGTTTGACCGAACTGGTCGCGGAGTTGCAGGAAAAGCTGGTGCAGTTCCCGGGCGTTGCGGGAGTCCAGGTTGCCGGTGGGCTCATCTGCCATGATCACGTCCGGGTTGTTAATGAGGGCCCTGGCTACGGCCACCCGTTGCTGCTCGCCGCCAGACAGCTCATTGGGGCGGTGCTCCAGCCGCTCCCCCAGCCCCAGGGTTTCCAGCAGGTACACCGCCCGCTCCTTTACCGCGCTCTTTTTAGCCCCGGCTATAAAACCCGGTATGCACACGTTTTCCAGGGCGCTGAACTCCGGCAGCAGGTGGTGGAACTGGAAAATGAAGCCAATATGCCGGTTCCGGAAGTCTGCCAGCTTTTTACCTTGTAAAGCCCCCGTTGATACCCCGTTTATGAGGATTTCCCCGCCGGAAGGCTCGTCCAGCGTGCCCAAAATATGCAGGAGCGTGCTTTTGCCCGCCCCGGAAGAGCCTACAATGGTCACTATTTCACCCTTACTGACAGAAATATCCACCCCCTTCAAAACCGAAAGGTTGGAATAATTTTTGGTAACATTGCGAGCAACAAGCATAACCGAACGAAGTAATTAACCGTTAAAATAGTAATAGTTGTTTATTTCAAATTAAATAATACTTTTGCGAAAATTTGGAAAAGTAAAAATTTATATACGATGTACTGGACCCTAGAATTAGCTTCGTACCTGGAGGACGCTCCATGGCCCGCTACAAAAGACGAACTCATAGACTACGCCATCCGTTCCGGTGCACCTATCGAAGTTATCGAAAACTTGCAGGAACTGGAAGATGAGGGGGAAATTTATGAAGGTATTGAGGATATATGGTCTGACTATCCGTCTCAGGACGACTTCTTCTTCAACGAAGACGAATATTAGCCGCCACCTGTACCTTAACTGCCCTCAGCGTTTACCTATGCTGAAAAAAATTAAAAGGAAAGTGTAAAAAGTATTCACTTCTTACGCTTTCCTTTTTTTATTGTCAATGCAATAGATCTATTTGTTCATTTCTTCAATAACGGCCGCAGAAACTCCGGTAAAGGAGAAACCGCCATCGTGGAAGAGGTTTTGCATGGTCACCATGCGGGTGTAGTCTGAGAACAGGGTAACGGTGTAATCCGCGCACTGGTCTGCCGTGGCATTACCCAGCGGGCTGGTTTTTTCGGCATAGCTGATAAAATCATTAAAGCCTTTTACGCCGCTGCCGGCCGTAGTGCGGGTGGGAGATTGTGAAATGGTATTGATCCTCACTTTCTTTTTCACGCCATAGTGGTAGCCAAAGCTGCGGGAAATAGACTCCAGCATGGATTTGGCGTCTGCCATGTCTCCATAGTCAGGGAATACCCGCTGCGCGGCAATATAGGTGAGCGCTACCACAGAGCCCCATTCGTTGATGGCATCCAGCTTATAGGCCGTTTGCAGCACGCGGTGCAGGGAGAGCGCTGAAATGTCAAGCCCTTTGTGAAAAAAGTCATAGTCCAGGTCAGTATAGGGTTTCCCTTTACGAACGTTCACACTCATACCAATGGAATGCAGCACAAAGTCGATCTTTCCGCCAAAGTGCTCCATAGATTTGGTAAACAGGTTGTTGAGGTCATCCATGCTGGTGGCGTCTGCCGCTATAACCGGGGCCTTGCAGGCTTCGGCCAGCTTGTTCAGCTCACCCATACGCAGCGCAATAGGGGCATTGGTCAGCACTATCTCCGCGCCTTCCTGTACGCAGCGCTCCGCGGTTTTCCACGCAATGGAATTTGAGTCCAGTGCTCCAAAGATGATACCTTTCTTCCCTTGTAATAAGTTATGAGCCATTGATTAAAATTTGGGCAAATTTAGCCGTTTAAACCGAAAATTGAAATGTTATTGCATAACCATCTCCCGGGCGTTCTCCAAAGCGGCGGCCGTGGGCTTTTCCCCGCCCAGCATTTTGGCAATGGCGGTGATGCGTTCCTCCTGGGTCAGCAGCCGCACGTGCGTGCGTACCTGCTCCCCTTCCAGCTGTTTGTATACAAAGTAATGTGCGTCTGCCTTGCCGGCCAGCTGCGGCTGGTGGGTGATGCACACCACCTGGTGGCCGCGGGCCAGTTCTTTCATGATAATGCCTACCTGCCGGGCCGCCTCACCGGAAATACCGGTATCTATTTCGTCAAATATCAGGGTGGGCAGCGCCACAGAGCGGGCCACCAGTGATTTGATGCAAAGCATCAGCCTGCTCAGTTCCCCGCCGGAAGCCACCTTCCGGATGGGGCCGAACTGGTTGCTCTTGTTGGCGTCAAACAGGAACTCTATGGCATCCTGCCCGTATGGCTGCAGCGGGCCCTGTTGCATATCCACTTTGATACGCGCATTGGGCATGCCTACCTGTGCCAGCAGGGCGTTCACCTTTTGCTCAAACGGCGCTACCTGCGCCTGGCGGGCTTTGGTGATACCGGCGGCCTCCTTTTCCAGTTGCTGCTGTAATGTTGTTATGCTTTTTTCCAGCTCCTGCATGCGGTCGTCCAGGTTGAGCATGCCTTCCAGCTTCTGCTCCAGCTCCGCCTGTATGGCCAGCAGGGCGGCCGTGTTCTGCACGGCGTGCTTTTTCAGCAGGCGGTTGGCCAGGTTCAGGCGCTCGTTCAACTGCTCCAGCCGCTCCCCGTCAAACTGCACGTGGTCATTGAGCTGTTCTATTTCCGAGGCAATGTCTTGCAGCTCCACATAGCTGCTTTGCATGCGCTCCGCCAGGGCGGGCACATCTTTATGGTAGGCGGCCAGCGATTGCAGGGAAGCCTGCAACTGCCGCAGCTGCTGCAAAATAGGCTGCTCGTCTTCCCCCAGCTGAAAACAGATGCGGTTGAGGGTGCCCTTGATCTCCTCCGCGTGGCTTAACAGCTGCTGTTCGGCTTCCAGGGCCTCTATTTCGCCTTCCTGCAGGGCTGCTTCCAGCAGCTCGTCCAGCAGGAACTTGTTGTAGTCGGATTCTTTATTGGCATGGTCACGCTGCTGCTGCAGGTCTTTCAGTTCCTTTTGCCGGCGCGCGTACTCCCTGAAGGAGCGGGCATAGGCCTGCAGGGCTTCCTGGTGGCCCGCCAGCGCATCTATCACTTCCCGCTGGAAACCTGATTTTTCCAGTTCCAGCGTATCGAACTGCTGGTGCAGGTCTACCAGCAGGCCGCTCAGTTCATGAAGCTGGCCCAGGTTTACCGGCGTGTCGTTAATGAATGCGCGGGATTTGCCGGCGGATGATATTTCGCGGCGGATGATCACGCTCTCTTCCATGTCCAGCTCATGGGCCTCAAAAAAGCCCTGCACCTGTTCTTTCTTCACTTTGAACTGCCCCTCTATCACGCATTTGCGGGTTTTGTCAAATAACACCGAAGGGTCTGCCCGCTCTCCCAATATCAGGCTGAGCGCCCCCAGCAGGATGGATTTACCGGCGCCCGTTTCCCCGGTGATCACATTGAGGTGAGCGGAAAGATCTACTTCCAGTTGCTCAATGATCGCGTAATTCTGAATGATTAAGCGGAATAACATATGTCAAATTTATTTTCCGTCTAGCCGGAGCAACCCGGCTTTTGCCCTTTGGTCCAGCGAGTTTTTATAGTCATGCCCCTGCATGTCCAGGCAGGTTTGGAAACTTTGCCGGGCTTTGGCCTTATCTCCCGCTTTTTCATAAATATAGCCTAATTGCAGGGCAGAGCGGGCGGCAAAATATTCAGGCCGGTTGCTGCCGAGCCTGATGGTGGTCTCATAGAGGCGCATGGCGTTGGAATCCAGCCCCATTTCGTCATAAATACGGCCCAGGCGGTAGGCATATTCCAGTTTTTCCGCCACGGTGGCAAAGTCTCCTGCGCGTTTGGCCAACAGCAGGTCACGCGCGGCGGTGTATTGCCCCCCGTCACTCATCAGGCGGGCCTTCAGCAGCACAGGGTTGGGCCACTGGCCGCTTTTGGCTTCTTTCTGGGCCTGTTTGTCCGCGTCGGTTTCCGTATTGCCGCGTTTGGTCACAAGGGAGCGGTATTTATTGGCCATGGCCATATTGCCTTTCAGGTAATAGGCCCAGCTCAGGCGCTGCAGGGCTTCTTTCACATAGAACTTGCCCTTGAAATTGTTCACGAACTTTTCCAGATAGGCAATGGCGTCATCATCCTGGCGCTCCAGCTTCATGATGCCCATCACATAGTTATGATAATGCACTTCAGCGTATTCCGGCGTATCGTTAAAATCTTCCAGCACCTTGATGCCCTGCGCGGCCTGCTGGGTGTTCATAGACAGGTTGGCCACCATCAGCGCAAACAGGTAGTTATGTTCCGTATCCAGCTTTTTCTGCTGGATGAACTGCCAGAGCTGCTCGGGTTTATTTTCGATAAACAGTTTGAGGTAGCAGTAATAGTAATAAGATTCTTCGCGGAAGGCCACGGCCGTGGGATCATGGCTGTCAATGAAGCCCTGCAGCGTGTTCATGCCGTCTTTAATGCTGCCGCGCAGGCCCAGTATGTTGGTGATCCATTTATACCCTTCGGGAACGGTGCCGAACACGGTTTGCATGGCGCCCACCATCATGTTGTTGGGTTGAAAACCGGGAAACTTCCGCTGGTTCTCTTTCAGCGTGAGATAGGATTTGCGTATTTCCCATACGGCATCCCACTTCTCGCCGAACTTCACGCGCACAATGGCCCACTGGAACTTGAGCGCGGCCTGCGTGTACAGGTACCAGGGAGAATCGGAAGGCCCCTGGCTCAACATATCCAGGCGGGCGGCGCGCTGTTTGCGCTGGCTCGCATATGCTGCCGGGTCTTCGTTGAAAAAGAGCGTAAAAAAATCAATATAGTTATCCAGGAAATATGGGAGCAGGTTATCCGGGTTGCTGTGTTTTTCTTCTTCCAGTATGGCCCTGCCGGTGTTGAGGCGCAGTTGCATAATGGCATCATAAGCCTGTTGGCAACGGGCATTCAGCTCATACTTTTTCTGCCGTGCATGTACGGTAACGGATATACTGCAGCAGACGGCAATGATGAAAATAAAACGCATAAGGGCAAAAATAAGGAACTCCGCGCAATGGACATGCGCGGAGTTCCTTTATGAAGATAAGTTATGTGCAGTGTTCACTAGATGGTAACGGTGGCATCCAGGTCATTGTCTACCACAATGCGGCCGCAGTGTTCGCAAACAATGATCTTTTTGCGCTGGCGGATCTCGGCCTGGCGCTGGGGAGGGATGGCGTTGAAGCAGCCGCCGCAGGAATCGCGCACAATGGTTACCACGGCCAGGCCGTTGCGGTAATTTTTGCGGATCTTTTCATAAGCCTGCAGCAAACGGGCGTCTACTTTCTCACGGGCATCGGCGCTCTGTTTCTCGTATTGTTTCTCTTCCTTGTCTGTTTCGCCGATGATCTTTTCCAGCTCGCCTTTTTTATGCTTCAGGTTCTGTTCCTTTTCAGCCACTACTTTTTTGGCTACTTCCAGGGCGCGGTTCTTTTCCTTGATCTCTTCGTTGGCGTCTTTTATATGCTTTTCGGCCAGCTTGATCTCCAGGTTCTGCATTTCGATCTCTTTGCTGATCGCTTCGAACTCACGGCTGTTCTTCACATTGTCCTGCTGCTTCTCGTATTTTTTTGCCAGGGCTTCCGCTTCCTTGATAGCTGCTTTTTTGGCGGCCACAAAATCGGAAATGCCTTTGATCTCATCTTCAATATGAGCCTGGCGGTGGTTGAGGCCTTCGATCTCGTCTTCCAGGTCCCGTACTTCCATCGGCAACTCACCTTTCAGTACCTGGATTTCGTCCAACTTGGAGTCGATCTTCTGCAGTTTCAGTACAGAGACCAGCTTTTCCTCAACGTTGTATTCTTTAACAGTAGCCATGTATTATAAATAATTTACCGGGTTTGTGTTGATGGTAGATTTTAGAGGCGCAAATTTACGGAAATTTTCAGTCAATATATGATAAAATAAGTCCACTGCGAACTGTTCGCTCTCAAAATGTCCTACATCCGCTATAATCAATTGATTTTCAGCATCAAAAAATTCATGATATTTAAAATCCGCAGATATGTAGGCGTCTGCCCCCGCGGCTTTGGCCTGCTTCAGCAGAAAACTGCCGGCCCCGCCGCAGAGGGCCACTTTCTTTACTTTTTTGTTCCGGAGGGGGGTATACCGCACACATCCCGTCAGGAAGCGCTCCTTTACCAGGCGCAGGAAGTCCATTTCGTCCATTGCCTCCGGCAGGGAGCCTACCAGGCCGGAGCCAACCTCCGCGTAGGCATTTTCCAGCTTCACCACATCGTACGCCACTTCTTCATAAGGGTGGTGCTGCAGCATGGCGCTGACCACCCGGCCTTCCAGGTGGGCGGGGAATATGACCTCTATCTTGATCTCTTCTTCATGATGCCTTTCCCCTGGCTGGCCCACATAGGGGTCTGTACCGGGCGCGCCGTTGAAAGTACCGGTGCCGGGATGGTAAAAGCTGCATTCCCCGTATTGGCCGATGTGGCCCGCGCCGGCGGCAAACAGGGCGTTCCGCACTATTTCAGCGTCGGCAACAGGGGCAAAGGTGTACAGCTTGCGCAGCAGCTCCCTTTTGGGCGCCAGCACCCGGGTGTGCTGAAGGTCCAGCCGGGCCGCCATCATGGCGCTGACACCGCCCCGCACATTGTCCAGGTTGGTATGGGCGGCATATACGGCAATATCATGCCTGATGGCCTTAATGGCCACGCGCTCAACATAATTGCGGCCGGTGATCTTTTTCAGCCCGCCAAACACAATGGGGTGATGGGCCACCACCAGGTTACATCCTTTTTCGAGCGCTTCGTCCATCACCGCCTCCGTTGCGTCTAGCGTCAGGAGCACACCGGTAACGGCGGCATCCGGGTTGCCGAAAATGAGGCCCGCATTATCGTAATGCTCCTGGTAGCTGGGCGGAGCAAACGCTTCCAGCACTTGTATTATATCTCGGATGTACATATCTTATAGGTGCGTTCCTTAGATTTGTAAAATAAAACGGTTTTAATGACAGTACAAAAAACTTCGGCCGACCTTTACCAGGATTATGTTGAAAAGATGCAGAAAATAGCGGATGTACGGAATGCCATGTCTGTATTAGGCTGGGACCAGGAAACCTACCTGCCTCCCGCCGGCGCCGCCTTCAGGGGCCGCCAGCTCACCACCCTCAGCACTATTGCACACGAACTGTTTGCCGATGAGGCGCTGGGCGCGCTGCTGCAAGAGCTGAACAGCCGCACAGACCTCAGCGCCATTCAACAAAAAAACGCCGCCCTCTCCCTTGAAGATTATGAAAAGAACCGCAAATACCCGGCTGCCTTTGTAGCGGAAATGTCTTCCGCCACCAACGCGGCCTACCATGCCTGGATCAAGGCGCGCAAAGAGAACAACTTTGCTGTTTTTGAACCGCTGCTGGCCCGCATGGTGGAACTGAAAAAGCAGGAAGCGGCCATACTGGGCTACACCGGCCACCCGTACGACGCGCATTTGAATGAATACGAAAAGGGGGCCGATGTGCAGATGCTGGACACCATTTTCAGGGACGTTAAGAACTCCCTGCTGCCGCTGCTGCAACAGATAGCCCTGCGCGATGTGCCTGACCGCAAGTTCCTCAACCGCCACTACGCCAAAGACCAGCAATGGGAGTTTGGCCTGGGCATACTGCGCTCCATGGGGTACGATTTCAACGCCGGCAGGCAGGATGTATCCGAGCACCCCTTCACCACCAGCTTCAACCCGCAGGATGTAAGGGTAACTACCCGCATAGACGAGCAAGACCTCGGCAACATGACCTGGAGCTGCATTCATGAAGGCGGGCATGCCCTTTATGAACAGGGGCTGCCCGTAGAAGAATACGGCCTGCCCTGCGGGGAGGCGGCCAGCCTGGGCATTCATGAGTCCCAGTCAAGGCTGTGGGAAAACAATGTAGGCAGAAGCCTCATTTTCTGGCAGCATCACTACGGCCGCCTGCAGGGCATTTTCCGCAGCAACCTGCTGGCGGTGCCTTTGCAGAACTTTTACACTGCCATCAACCTGGTGCAGCCCTCCCTCATCCGCACGGAAGCCGATGAGCTAACGTATCATTTCCACGTAATGATCCGGTACGAAATAGAAAAAGGGCTGATGGACGGTAGCCTGCAAACCAAAGACCTGCGCGAGGTCTGGAACCGGTACTACCAGGATTACCTGCAGGTAAAAGTACCGGACGATCTGCGGGGCGTGCTGCAGGACATACACTGGTCTCACGGCAGCTTCGGCTACTTCCCCACCTATTCTCTCGGCAGCTTTTACGCCGCCCAGTTATACAGCGCCGCGGTACAGCAGGTGCCCGGCCTCGAGAACGCCATTGCCGCCGGCTCCTACAATACGCTGCTGGAGTGGCTGCGCAGCAACATTCACCGCTACGGGCGCTTTTATACTTCCAATGAACTGTGTGAAAAAGTGACGGGGGAAAAACTGTCTTTCAAATACTTCCTGGCGTATGCGCAGCAAAAGTTCGGGGGGATCTACGGGTTGTAACGGTACGCAACCGCATAAAAAAAGATCGCCCGCATGAGCGATCTTTTTTTATGCCGCAGTATGTTTTGTTATTGCATGGCTGCCTTCATCTCTTCCAGCGTGGCTACCCCTTCTTTCCGCCATACTTCCTTGCCGTCTTTATACAGCACAAACGTAGGCAGTGTGGTGGCCTGTATGCGCTTCATCACGTCCGTATCTTTTCCGCCGTCTACATGCAGCACTTCTACTTTTTGCGCTGTCCGGAACTGTTTCACCACAGGCTCCATTTTACGGCAGGGCGGGCACCAGGCGGCGCCTACATCTACCAGTACCCATTTGCCGGCTTTAACGGCCTTCTGAAAGTCTGCAATGGCCATTTGCGGGCCCGGGGCAGCAGCGCCGGTCAGTTTTTTGCCGGCGTTCTTCCAGGCCATTACGCCGCCTGTCATCTCCACTACCTGCTCATAACCGTTTTCCCGCATCCATTTGGCGGCGGCGGTGCTGCGGCCGCCGCTCAGGCAATACACGTACACGGGCTTTGACTTGTCAATATATTTGACGCGTTCAAAAAATTCGTCTTTTTTAGTAAAATCCGCCTGCAGGGCATTTTGCAGGTGACCGGTGTTAAATTCCCTGGCGGTGCGCACGTCCAGCAGCTGTACGCCCGGTTGCCGCATGCCTTTTTCAAAAACTTCCGGCGTTACCGCATCCTGCGCCCAGCCTCCTGCCGCAACCAGCAGCAGGGCAACTGTAAATAGTATCCTGTTCATGAAGTGGTCCTTTGTTCAAACCTCAAAGATAGGCTTTTAGCGCTTCCTGGACAGGGGGTCCAGTTTCCTGAAGTTGATGAACACCTCTTTTCCCTGCCGGGCGGGGTGTGAATTATAACAAGGCGCAAAGGTCCTGAAACTGAAGTACGGCTCAAACATACGGCGGTACACCTTAATGCCGCCGCCAAACGGGGGGCCCGGCGCATCAAACTCCCGGTTGAACAATACGCCTACCAGCCGGCCCTCTTCCCAAAGCAGGTCATACATATGCCGCGCGTAGGCCTGGCGCAGGCCCGGGTCCAGCGCGCAGAGAAAGGTCTGCTCTATGATCAGGTCATACTCCGCCTCATGCTCAAAAAAATCGCCGGTCTCGAACTTGATGCCGGTTTGCTGATGCTCCCGTTTTAGCCGGTCTATGACCACCGTTGAAATATCCAGCACCGTAACGTCGTGAAAACCATTGTCCCACAGGTACCTGGCCTCATAACTGTTGCCCCCTCCCGGTATCAGTATCCGGAGGTGCTTGTTCGGCAGCTGGTCTATATAATGTTGTAATGGCGGAGATACTGTTCCCATGTCCCATTCTGTTTCACCACGCTCGTAGCGTGCGTTCCAATATGCTTTGTCTAATGCCTGCATCCCTTGAACTGTTTGTTTTGAAATACAGGGGTTTAGACCCCGGTATTGGCGGCAAATAAGTAATAAATCGGTTAACTGCTTGAAAACATAATGTTAATACAGACAGATAATTGTTTTTTAAATATTAATTTTATAATGTATTAGGGGCAGAACTATTAAGTGGCCGCCCTTTTATCCACATATCCATGATTGACCGTCTACGCGCTTCCTACTGGCGCGCATATCCTGCAATGCTCCTGATAGTGCTGCTTGGCGCTATAGCCCCTGCTTTTGCACAAAACGTCACGTTCACCGCCAGCAAGGAATCCGGCTGCGCCCCCCTTACCGTTTCATTCATCAACGGCTCCGATGCCGGGGCGCTCAGCTACAGCTGGGATTTTGGCAACGGCGGCAGCGGCACCACCACGCGCGATGCGGACAGGCTGTTCCTGGACCCTGGTACTTACTCCGTTACGCTCACGGTCACCTACCCGGGCGGGCCTAAGACCTTCAGCCGCACCATTACCGTATATGAAAATCCTGTGCCGGAGTTTGCCGTATCCGCCACCACCGGCTGCACGCCGCTGCAGGTGCAATTCACAGACCAGTCTGCTCCCGGCTCGGGCACTATCAGCAGCGTGGTGTGGGACTTTGGGGACGGGCTTACCTCCCCGGAGGCCAGCCCCGCGCATACCTACAGCATAGGCGGTTCCTTTTCCATTTCCACCATTGTGACCAACAGCTTCGGCTGCTCAAAAGGCCTCACCAAAACACGGCTGATCACAGTAGGAGAAACGCCCCAGGTAGACTTCACCGCCAATGTGACCAGCAGCTGCACCACACCGCTGCCCGTTACCTTTTTTATCAACGGCCCCGGGGGGCTTACCTATACCTGGGACTTTGGGGACCCGGCCTCCGGCGCGGCCAACACGTCTACAGACCCGCAGCCTTCTCATGAGTACACGCAGGAAGGGCGCTACACCGTAACGCTGGTGGCACGCACGGCGGAGGGCTGCGAAGCCGTGGTCACCAAACAGTCCTACATCGTGATAGAACGTACCAAAGCGGATTTCGATATAGCAGGCCCCGCCTGCGCGGGCGCGCTGGTTACGCTGGAGAACACCACCATGCCGCGGCCCCAGCAGTCTACCTGGACGCTGCCAGACGGCAGCACCTCTTCCGCCACCAATGCCGTATACATCTTCCCCGCGCCGGGAGACTACCAGGTAACGCTCTACACCGGCCTGCCCGGCTGCATGGAAACCGTCACAAAGACCATTACCGTACACGAGCCGCCCACCGCCGCTTTCACCGCTTCACCGCTCACCGGCTGCAGCGTTCCTTTCACCACACAATTCAGCTCGCAATCCCAGGGAGCAACTGCCTGGCAGTGGACGTTCGGGGATGGCGCCACGGCATCGGAAGAATCTCCCTCGCACATATACCAGCAGTTCGGTGACTATGCGGTGACCCTCCGGGTAGAAAATGCGCAGGGCTGCGCCGCCGTGGCCAGCAGGCCGCAATACATACAGGTGCAGGAGCCCAGTATGCAAATAAACCGCTCCGCGCAGGAAGGCTGCCTGCCGCTGGATGTTTCTTTCAGCGCCGCCCTGCGCTCCATAGGCACCATCACGTCCTGGCACTGGGATTTTGGTGACGGCGCCACGTCTGCAGAAGCCCAGCCTTCGCACACCTATACTACAGAGGGCCAGTTCATTATTACGTTAACGGCGGAACTGGCGGGCGGTTGCCGCATCGTACGCCAGTCTATTGTATCTGCCGGTGAAATTCCCGTAGTGGATTTCGATGCCAGCCCGAAAGAGCCCTGCGCCAATGAAATGGTGCGCTTCGAAAACCTCAGCCAGCCCCGCGGTACGGAATGGTTGTGGACGTTTCACCAAGACGGCGCCACCTCCACCACGGAAAACCCCCAACGGCAATTCAGGAACGTGGGGCTGCACAGCGTTACCCTGCAGGTCAACAACTACGGCTGCCGCCGCTCGCTCACCAAAACGGACCTGATCACCCTCAAGCCGCCGGTGGCCAACTTCGGTTTTACGCAAGACTGTAGTGACCGGTATTCCGTTACCTTCCGGGACGTGTCCGATTTTGGCCCGCTGCCTACGCCGCAGCACTGGGTGTGGGATTTTGGTGACGGCAATACCTCCACAGATCAGCATCCCGTACATGTATACGCCACGCCAGGCCTGTACAGTGTACGGCTTACCGTGAACAACGAAAACTGCGAATCAGATTTTATAAGGCAAGTGCGCATCATAGACGAAAAGCCGGTTGTGCATGCGGACCAGACCACCGTTTGCGCCGGTACCCCGGTGATCATCAGCCGCGATGCATTGAACGAGGCCAACATCCGCCGCTGGTACTGGAACTGGGGAGACAACACCTATTCTCCCAACCCCGGCGATGCCATCAGCAAAACCTATACGCAGCCCGGTACCTACCAGGTTACATTGGAAATAACAGACCTGAACAATTGCGTGACCACATCCGCGCCCGTTACCATACAGGTGAACGGCGCTGTGGCGGATTTTTCTTTCAGCGGCCGCAACTGCCGCAACGACGAGATCACTTTCACAGATGCCTCCACCGCCACCCATGGCAACGCCCTTACCAGCTGGAGCTGGAACTTCGGGGACGGTACGCCGGCGGAAACAGTGACCGCCCGGCCGGTTGACCACAAGCACGCCTTTGCCAACATGGGAACGTACAACGTGCAGCTCCACATCACAGATAACACCGGCTGCGAAACTTCCGTTACCAGACCCGTACCGGTTACCGGCGTTACGGCAGATTTCCGTTCCGCCTCCCCCATTGCCTGCCTTAACCAGGAGATGCTGTTCAGCAACCTGGCTACCGGCGCCAACCTGCAATACGCCTGGAACTTTGGGGACAATACCACCAGTACGGATGCGCATCCCCTCAAACAATACGGCCAGCCGGGGCGCTACACGGTAACCCTCACCGTAACCGGCGGGCCGGGCTGTACGGCTACCATGGTGAAAGATGCGTACATCCATGTGCCTGATCCGCAGGCCAGGTTCAGCGTGCCTTCCAGCCTCTCGGAATGCCCGCCCGTACTGGTGCAGACCACCAACCAGAGCACAGACTTTGTGCGCTCCGTGTGGAGCTTTGGAGACGGCAGCCGCTCCAGCCTGGAATCTCCTTCTCACGTATACAATATACCGGGCACCTATACCATCAGCCTGGACGTATATTCCGAGGGAGACTGCATCAGCAGCGTATCAAAGAGCGTGAAGATAGAAGGCCCTACCGGCACCAGCAACTGGACGCCGGAAAGCGGTTGCGTGCCCCTGGCAGCTTCGTTCACCGCCAGCTCGCCCAACGCGGTGAAGTACATCTGGGACTTTGACAACGGCACGGTACAGACCACTGTGACCAATACCGTGCAATATACCTACACCAACCAGGGCGTCTACACCCCCAGGGTGATACTGGAAGACGCCAAAGGCTGCCAGGTGCCCGCGCAAAGCTCCGGCCCCAACATCATTGCAGACGGGGTCAACGCCGCGTTTGTGCTGGATGACAGCCGCGCCTGCGATGCCGGGGAAGTGTTCTTTACAGACCAGAGCACCGGCCTTTCCAAAGACCGCCTGGGGCAGCCGCATACCTTCCGCTGGGATTTCGGGTACGCCAACCGTACAGATGATGTGAGCACCCTGCAAAACCCGTCTTTTCTCTACCAGGGCGCAGGCGCCTATACCGCGCACCTGGAAGTGACCACCGCGTACGGATGTACGGACGAAGTGACCGGCGCCGTTACCGTAGAGCCTTTACCGGAGGCCCTCATCAACCCGGTGGGGCCGGTATGCGAGGGAGATACCGTCCGCCTTTCCGGCCGGGAAAATAAGGGCCTGCCCGGCACGCACTGGCAGTGGCTGGTAGACGGGCAGCCGTACAACGGGCCGCATATTGCGCCCAGGCTGGCTTTCAGGGATGCGGGCCAGCATACCGTGCAGCTGGTGATCACTAACGAGAACAACAAGTGCCCCAATACGGCCACAACCAACATCAGCGTAAACCCGCTGCCCTCGCTGAACGTAAGCCCGCGGCAAACCAGCATCTGCCTGGGCCAGTCCCTGCAGCTGCAGTCTAACGCAGGCAACGCCCAGCTCAGCTGGACGGATTACAATATTTCCAATGCAAGCGCCGCCAACCCCTCCGTAAGCCCGGCAGTAGATACAGTATACCGCGTACAGGCCATCAACCAGTTTGGCTGCATGCGGAGAGACTCCGCCAGGGTGGCCGTTTCCCAGCCCTTTACCGTGCGCGCCACGGACGCCGTGATGTGCAGCGGCAAACCCACGCAACTGCATGCCGCCGGCGCTGTTTCTTACCGGTGGATGCCCGCCACAGGCCTCAGCCGGGCAGACGTGGCCAGCCCCCTGGCCGCACCGGCTTCCACCACGCAGTACCAGGTGGTGGGATATGGTGCAGACAACTGTTTTACCGATACGGCCAACGTAACGCTGACCGTCAACCCCAGTCCCGATATACACACCATGCCCGTAGAAGTGGCTGCCGGTACTTCCGTACCGCTGCATGTACAGGGCGGGGCAGACGTAACGCAGTGGAACTGGTACCCCAACCAATGGATATCCTGCGCAGATTGTGCCGCGCCGGTTATAACGCCCAAAGGCGATGTGACCTACAACATCACCGCCACCAATTCATTTGGCTGCCAGACCATTGCCCTGCTGCCTGTCAAGCTCGTATGCCCGGGCAGCACCGCCTTTCTGCCCAACAGCTTCAGCCCCAACGGGGACGGGCAGAACGATGTGTTCTACGTGCGGGGCGCGGGCATCAGCGTAGTCAGGTCTTTCAAAATATTCAACCGCTGGGGGCAGCTCATGTTTGAGCGGGCCAACTGTAATACCGACGATGTTTCCTGCGGGTGGGACGGCCGCTTTAACGGCAAACTGCTGCCGCCTGACGTGTATATATATTTCGCGGAGCTGACCTGCGCCACCAACGAACCGTTGCTGCTTAAGGGAAATGTGACGCTTTTGCGCTAATATTCAAATAATATTATAAATTTGTATAATTCATAATTATCCATATCCTGTGAAAGATGACACCTGCCAAGAAAAACCAGTTTTACCGTAGATGGCTGATATGGTGCCTTACCATGTTGCCGGGGGCCTTGATGGCCCAGCAGGCGGCATTTACCTATACCGCATCGCCGGTAACCCTTTGCGGGCCGGCCACCTTTACGTTTCAGCAAACCAGCGGCGGCGCGCCCCTGAGCGTGGTGTGGGACTTCGGGAACGGGCGCACCTCCCGGGAGCTGCGGCCCGTGATCACTTTTACCGAGCCCGGCCCGGTGTCTGTAACGCTCACCGCGTATTACAGCAACAGCACCAGCAGCACCACGCAGAGTTTTGTGGTATACGGCGCGCCGGCGGCAGATTTTTCGGCAGACCGGCAGATAGCCTGCGGCCCCTATACGGCCACGTTTACAGACCTCACGCCCGGCGGGCAGCAGCGTACCTGGGATTTTGGTGACGGCTCCGCGCCCGTTACCACCGGCCAGGCTACCGTTACCCACCAGTACGGCCGCACAGATACATTCACCGTACAACTCACGGTAACCAACGCCAACGGCTGTACCAACACGGTGACCAAGAAAGATCTTATTGCCATTGCCGCCCCGGAAATTACGGTGACCGGCAACGCGCTGGAAGGCTGCGCGCCTTTCCAGGCGGGGCTTACAGCGCAGGTAACCACCATCAACAACGATCCCGTAACCGCCTATAACTGGATCTTTGGGGACGGGCAGAGCGGCAGCGCGGCCATACCCGCCATACAACATACCTATACCAGTACCGGCACCTACAACGTCAGCCTGTCTGTTACCACGCAGCAGGGCTGCACCGCATTGAAAAACTTTCCGCAACTGGTAAGTACCGGCACCCCGCCGCAGCAGGTGAGCTTTACCGCTACGCGGCCCAATGACTGCGCCGGCACCAGCACCCGCCTGCTGGCCTCCGCCACCAACGCCACCCGCTACCGCTGGGACTTTGGGGACGGGCAAACGCATGAAGGGCCGGAGAATGACGTTAACCATTCTTTTCGTACAACCGGCAGCGTTACCGTGCAAATGAGCGCCGGCTCCAATGGCTGCTATACCGCCGCCACACCGGTAACGCTGGCTGCCAGCGGGCCGGTGGCTGATTTCAGCTTCACCCGCCTGTGCAACAACAAGAACGCCTACACCTTTACCAACACCTCCGCCGGTGCGCCGGGAGATACCTACGAGTGGTATTTTGACGACAATACGCCGCTGAACAACAGCATGCACCCCACCCATGAATTTACCCAGCCGGGCACCTACAACGTGCGCCTGGTGGCCCGCAATGCGGCGCAAACCTGCATGAGCACTGTTTTCAGAACGGTACAGGTGTTCAATGCGGACTTCCATACCGGCGTGGGCACGGTATGCCGCAACAGCGAAGTGCCGTACGGGGTGGTGCATGTTCCGCATACCCTGGTAGACACCTATAGCTGGCGCTTTGGAGACGGCAGCGTGCTCAATACAACGGAGGTGGACATACGAAAAACGATACCCATTACCGGCGTTTTCACTGACATGCTGGTGATCTTCTATAAAGACCCGGCCTATTGTAACGATACCGTGGTGAAGCAGCAGCACCTGAACGTGATTGCCCCGGCGGCGTATTTCACCCTGGCCACAGGCGCCTGCGAAGGCCAGCCCGTAAAATTCCAGGATGCCTCCAGCCCCTCTCCCAATATTCCGCTCACCAACTGGCAGTGGGATTTTGGCAACGGCGCAACCTCTTCCGTACAGGCCCCGCCAGCCACGCTGTTCAGCGCCAGCGGACAGTACCCGGTAAAGCTGGTAGTGAAAGACGCGCGTAACTGTACGGACTCCATTACCCTGCAAACGCCTGTTTACGCCAGCCCTATTGTACATGCGCTGACCCCGCAGGCCAAACTCTGCGAAGGCAACAGCGTTGCCCTGCAGGGCATCAGCAACGCCCCGCTGCAATGGCAGCCGGCCTACCAGCTGGGCTGCGCCAATTGCCCCAACCCTGTTGTTACGCCGCTGAAAGACACCGCTTATATTGCCACCGCCACTACCGCCAACGGCTGCACGGCCAGTGATACGGTAGCGCTGCAGGTAGTGCCTGCCGTGCTGCTGGCCGTAAGTCCTGACACGGCCATCTGCCGCGGTATGAGCGCGCAGCTGCGGGCGGAAGGCGCCGCGTTCTATACCTGGACGCCCGCCGGTACCTCCGGCGCCAATACGGCCATGCCCGTAGTAGCGCCCACAGACAATACCGCCTACACCGTTACCGCCGGCAATGACCCGGCCTGCCCTTCCGCCACCGCACAGGTCAACATTACCGTAAAGCCCGTGCCCGCCGTCAATGCCGGGCCAGACCAGGTAATTGCCGCAGGCAGCCTGCTGTACCTCAACGGATCGTACAGCGCGGACGTGGTGAGCGCGGAGTGGGCACCCGATACTTACCTGGACTGCCCCTCCTGCCCTGCAACCGTGGCGGCGCCGCGGCAGTCTATGGACTATGCCCTGGAAGTGACCAACACCGCGGGCTGCAAGGCTTCAGATGTGATGAACGTAAAACTGGTGTGCGACCAGGGGCTGGTGTTCCTGCCCGGCGGCTTCTCTCCCAACGGGGACGGGGAAAACGATATCTTCTACCCGCGCGGCAAAGGCGTGCGCCAGGTAGTTTCCTTACGCATTTTCAACCGGCTGGGGCAGGAAGTGTTCCGCCGGGAAAACTTTAACATAGATGATATCAGCCAGGGATGGAACGGGGCCACGAACGGCCGGGAAGCAGGCGCAGGCGTGTATGTATGGCTGTTTGACGCCATCTGCGACACCGGCGAGCGCTTCCAGCTGAAAGGGAATGTTACTTTATTACGATAACAAAAAATACGCACAAGCATGAAAAGGCTGTGGAAAAGCGCCATACTGCTGGCAATGGGGATACAGGCCGGGGCGCAGGACATACACCTCTCGCAGTTCGCGGAAACGCCCATCTTGCGCAATCCGGCACTGATAGGGATCTTCAAGGGAGACGTGCGGCTGCAGGCGGTATACCGCAACCAGTGGAACAGCGTAACCGTTCCTTACCAGACGGGCACCATGAGCGGAGAAATGAAGTTCCCCGTAGGGAACTATAATGATCACGTAACGGCCGGCCTGCAATTGTCTTACGACAAGGCGGGCACCTCCGCCCTGCAGTCTGTGCAGATATTGCCGGCCATCAACTACCACAAGTCCCTCAGCGAAGATAAAAGCAGCTTCCTGTCTGTAGGGTTCATGGGCGGCATGGTACAACGCCAGTTCGACCCTACCCACCTCACCTTCAACAACCAGTATACCGGCGGGCGGTTTGACCCTTACGCCCCTACCGGGGAAGAAGGCCGCCTGGCCAGGATAGGCTACCGCTACTGGGACGTGGGCGCCGGTATCAGCTACAACGGGGTGATCGGTGAAGCCACCAACTACTTTGTGGGAGCCGCCTATTACCACTTCAACAGGCCCTCCGTGTCTTTTTACGGGGACGACAAGGTGACCCTTGACCCCAAAATGAGCTTCAACCTGGGTATTACCATCCCCGTGTCTGAACGGGTAAAAATAGTGGCGCATTACAACCAGATGCACCAGGGCGCCTATACAGAGTTCATTGGCGGGGGGCTGGTAGGTTACGGGCTGATGGACCAGGGCCTGGAGTCTGACCGGGGCGTGTACGGCGGCCTTTTTTACCGCTGGAACGACGCCCTGGTGCCGGTGGTGCGGCTGGACATGGGGGCCTATGAAATTGGGGTAAGCTATGATGTGAACATGTCAAAACTGCGTACGGCCAGCCAGAACATGGGCGGGTTCGAGGTTTCCATGGTTTTCAAGAATTTTCTGAACAGCCGGAGCACTACGCTCAACAGCGTAACATGCCCCTCGTTCTGAACGGGACTGTTAAAAAGCGTTAAAATTTTGAAAAAAAGCCTTCCTCGTATTTACTTTTTGGCGCGTGGTTTGTTATATTTACAAGGAACTAAATCAGGAAAGATTTGAGTAATATTTAAAAAAATTATTATCTTTGAATACTATGTTCAAAAACTCTACTCTCATTTTACTTTTACTGCTCTGTACCTTTGCCTTGCCGGCATGGTCTCAAAGCAAACCTACTTCTACCGAGCAGGAGAGTGTTGTTAAGATCGTGAAAGCCTATCCGAACCCTGCCTCCACAAAGATTTATTTCGAAATTCAGCGTAATAACGACAAGATATACGAGATTATTGTTTTCAACTTCCTCGGTAAAAAAGTTGATCACCTGAAGAACGTAAGCGTTAAAAAGGAACTGAACCTGGAAAACTACTACAGCGGCCTGTATATTTTCCAGCTGCGGGAAGTCAACGGCACCCTGGTGGAATCGGGGAAATTTAACGTAGTGAAATAAAAACTGCTTCAAACGATATAAAAAAGGGTACTTCCTGACGGGATGTACCCTTTTTTCATTCCGGGCAGTGCCTTCTCCATAACCATGCTTTGGCAGCGTTTGCAGCATAAGGCATATCCTTGTCTGATCTAGGTGTAATCCGGGGTCTTCCCTGGGCTGAACTAGGTGGGAACTAGGTACGAACTAGGTACGAACTAGGTCTAATATAGGTGTGATATAGGTCTAATATAGGTCTGATATAGGTAGGATATAGGTAGGATATAGGTCTGTCTTATACATCGGTCAGGGTCTAGTCCTGAAATAGGTTTACCCCCATTGTGCCTTATCCAGGCCCCACCCTGCCCCGTGGTTCCTTCCAGTCACCTCCGTAGTAACCTCCACCTTACTCCCAGGATACTCCCACCATAGTGTATGGGGAGTGTATGTTTTCAGCATAAACACCGTTGTAGTGACTTTACAACCAACACATTCTCAACTACTTATATACCACTTTGGCCGAAATGACCCTTATTTTCATGCACTAAGGCTTATAAAGACCTGTAAATCAATAAAAAAATGTACCCGATGCCGCTGTGAAAGCGCTGTGTTCCAGCGGCCTGAGTACCTCTCAGAGGGAAAAAGCCCCTGCAAGGGGCCAGATACGAACAAATTGCGCGGCCCGCTACTGCACCTCCACGATCAGGAACTTCAGGTAGGTGGTATTTTCGATGTTCCAGAGTATCGGGTGGTCTTGCGCCTGGGTCAGGAAGGTAACCTGCCGCAGCTTTTTGCGGGCGTCTTTGGCCGCCATGTCTATGATTTCCAGGAACAGGGACGGGTTTACCAGGTTGGTACAGCTGGCGGTAACAAGGAAGCCGCCCGGCTTCAGCAGTTTCATGCCCCGCAGGTTGATCTCCTTATACCCGGTAATGGCTTTCTGGATGTTTTCCCGGCTCTTGGTAAAGGCGGGCGGGTCCAGTATCACCACGTCAAATTTCCGCTCCTCTTTTGTCCACTGCTTCAGCTGGTCAAAGGCGTTCACGGCCTGGAACCGGCAAATGTCCTGCAGGTTGTTCAGCTCCGCGTTGCGGCGGGCCGTGGCTACGGCATGTTCAGAAATATCAAGCCCCAGCACGCTTTTGGCCCCGTAGTGGCCGGCGTGGCAAGAGAAGGTGCCGGTGTAGCAGAAGGCCTCCAGCACGTCCGCCCCCTTCACAATATGCTGAATGGCCCGGCGGTTGTCCTGCTGGTCAAGGAAATACCCCGTTTTCTGGCCGTTTTCGATGTCTACATGGAATTTCAGCCCGTTTTCGTGCAGGATGATGTTGGTGTCAAAAGGGGCGCTTAAAAAGCCCTTCTGCTGTGGCAGGCCTTCCAGCTCCCGCACCGGTACGTCATTCCGCTCGTAAATGCCTTTGGGATTGAAAATTTGCTGCAGGGCGGCTACGATGGCCGGCTTCCACTTGTCCATGCCCAGCGCCAGGGTCTGGATCACCAGGTAATCGTTGAACTTGTCAATGATGAGGGCGGGCAGCTCGTCCGCTTCCCCAAAAACCAGGCGGCAGTTTTCCACATACCCTATCTTTTTGCGGTAATCCCAGGCTTTTTGCAGGCGATGCAGGAAAAAAGCATCGTTTACCTGCTCCTGCCGGTTGCGGGTGAGCAGCCGTACCAGTATCTGGGACTGGGGGTTGATGTATCCCCGGCCTACAAAAACACCGTTGTGCGTGAAAACGTCCACAATATCCCCGGGGGTCACTTCCCCCTCCACCTGGCCTACTTCATTGCCGAATATCCAGGGATGCCCCAGCAGTACCCTGTTCTGTATCTTTTTCTTGAGAAAAACCTTTGTCATGCCCCGCAAAGATAAACGACGGCGCAGGAATTACGCACGGCTTCTGCCAAATTGTCCCCTCCGCCCCCATTGGCAAAATAATTGCCCGTTGTACTTTTGCAGATAATTATACCATCATGACAGAAAAAGACAAAGAAATGCAGGCAAATGGGCAGCCGGACCCCAACGAGATTGACATTAATTCCGATGAGAACCAGAGCGGCTCTACCCATTTGAACGACGCCGTGCAAGATGAGGGTGAACTGGGAAAGGCCCAGGCGGAACTGGAGGAACTGAAGAAAAAGTACCTGCTGCTGAACGCTGACTTCGATAATTATAAAAAAAGGACCGCCCGGGAACGTATCGAACTGATCGGCACGGCCAACCGGGAAGTGGTGACCGCCCTGCTGGAGGTACTGGACGATGCGGACAGGGCTGCTCAGCAAATGGAAAAAACGCCAGGCAACGAAGCGGTGAAAGACGGCGTGCTGCTTGTTTTCAATAAGCTGCGCAATATCCTGTACAGCAAGGGCCTGAAGCCCATGGAAAGCCTTCACCAGGAGTTTGATGCCGACCTCCATGAGGCCATTACGGAAATTCCCGCGCCTACGGAAGACCTGAAAGGGAAAGTGGTGGATGAGCTGCAAAAAGGCTACTACCTGAACGACAAAATTATTCGCCATGCCCGCGTTGTGGTGGGAAAATAACCATGGCACTATAAATATGTGATAACCGGCCCGCTCCATTGGAGTGGGCTATTCAAGTGTATAAAGATGTCCACCAAACGAGACTTTTACGAAATACTGGGTGTGGGTAGATCAGCCTCACAGGATGAGATCAAGAAGGCGTACCGCAAGGTGGCCATGCAATACCACCCTGACCGTAACCCCGGCAACAAGGAGGCGGAAGAAAAATTCAAGGAAGCCGCCGAAGCCTATGAAGCACTGAGCGACCCGGACAAGCGGGCGCAATACGACCGTTTCGGCCATGCCGGCATGGGCAACCGCGGGTTTGGCGGCGCCGGCCATATGAACATGGACGATATTTTCTCCAACTTCGGGGACATTTTCGGGGAGGACATTTTCGGCAGCTTCTTCGGCGGCGGCAACCGCGGCGGTGGCGGCGCCCGCAGGGGCAGAGGCACGCGCGGCAGCAACCTGCGGGTGAAAATAAAGCTGAACTACGAAGAAATAGCCAAAGGCGCCAATAAAAAGATCAAGGTAAAAAAACACGTTACCTGTACTACCTGTAACGGCCTGGGGGCAAAAGACAAAAACGCCTTCCAGACCTGTACCACCTGCCAGGGCTCCGGCCAGGTGCGCAAGGTAACGCAAACCTTCCTGGGGCAAATGCAGACCGTTACCACCTGCCCCACCTGTAACGGCGAAGGCCAGATCATTACCAACAAATGTACCGCCTGCAGGGGCGAAGGCCGTCAGTACGGCGAAGAGACCGTGTCTATAGACATCCCGGCCGGTGTAATGGAAGGCATGCAGCTGAGCATGAGCGGCAAGGGCAACGCCGGAGAAAGAGGCGGCGCCCCGGGAGACCTGCTGATACTGATCGAAGAAGAACCCCACCCGGAGCTGCAGCGTGACGGGCTGAACGTAGCCTATGACCTGCACATCTCCTTCCCCGACGCGGCTTTTGGCGTACAACTGGAAGTGCCCACCATAGACGGCAAGGCCAAAATAAAAGTGCCGGCCGGCACCCAAAGCGGTAAAATATTCCGCCTCAAAGGCAAGGGCTTCCCCTCCGTAAACAGCTATGAGAAAGGAGACCAGCTGATACACGTGAACGTATGGACGCCTCAGACGCTGACCGCAGAAGAAAGGGACGTGCTGGAAAAACTGCAGGAATCCGGCAACTTCAAACCGAACCCCGAAAAGAGCGAAAAAGGCTTTTTTGAAAAGGTGAAGGATATTTTCAGCTGAGATAGCTCCTGATAAGACATTGCCGCCAGCGGCACAAAATATTAACTGCTTCGTTATAACCGGAGCAGTTTTTTTGTTCCCGGAGGTATGCCGCCGGGCGGCTGCGTATGAAGGCGTTTGTTGATGCCCCGTCTATTTCCCATGGAGCAATCTCCTACGGCCGCAGCCGGGCACAAACACGCTTTGTTTATGCCCGCCTATTTCCCCATCTTTGCACCCATGTCAGACAAATTCCAGATGTTCGAGAACCGCCTGTCCAAAGTGTACCGGCACCTGCGCAAAACCGCCAGGCGCCAGGGTATTACCTGTTTCAGGGTGTACGACCGCGATCTGCCTGAATTTCCACTGATCATAGAGCTGTACGACGAGCATGTGTATGTAGCGGAATACCGCAGCCAGCACGGCATGGACGATGAAGCGTATGACGAATGGCTGCGGCAAAGCCTGGCAGTAGCCGCCAAAGTGCTGGAAGTGCCGGAAGACCGCCTCTACCTGCGCACCCGCCAGCGCAAACAAAACCGCCAGGGCCAGTATGAAAAGCTGGATATCAGCAAGGAAGAATTTGTAGTGCAGGAAGCCGGGCTGCGGTTCAAGGTGAACCTGTCCGATTACCTGGACAGCGGCCTGTTCCTTGACCACCGCATTACGCGGCAAATGGTACGGGAAGAAGCGCAGCACAAAAAAGTGCTGAACCTTTTCTGCTACACCGGCTCCTTTTCCGTATATGCGGCGGCGGGCGGCGCGGCGGCCGTTACGTCTGTAGACCTGTCCAAAACCTACCTGCAATGGGCGGAAGACAATATGCGGCTCAACCACCTGTTTGACCCTGCCAAACACCAGTACGTGCATGCGGACGTATTGCAATACCTGGACGAGCTGAAGCTGAACACCTATGACCTGGTGGTGCTGGACCCGCCCACCTTCTCCAACAGCAAACGCATGAAAGATTTCCTTGACATCCAGCGGGACCATGCGGCCATCATCAACAAAGTGCTGCTGGCCATGAAACCCGGCGGGGTACTGTATTTCAGCAACAACCTGCGCAAGTTTGAGCTGGATGAAGCGGCCATTACCGCCACTGCCGTGAAGAACATCACCAAACAAACAGAACCGTTCGACTTTCAGGGCAAGCTGTTACGGCATTGTTTCAGGATGATCAAGTAGCCCGGCCACCCATGCAGGCGCTTAACGGCATGTTCCGGAATGAGCAAATAAATCCCGGCGGATTTTCTTATTTTACACCATGCCGCCGGCAATTGTACGCTAACGCTTATACAAAGCCATCCGCCTCGGTATGGCAATAAAAATTTCACCATACAAAACGATGAAAAACAAACTCCTTCCACTGCTTATGTTCCTGTCAACCACTGGTTTTGCTCAGCACGAAATCACCGTACAACATGCGATGGCAACCGATGATTTTATAGAGATCAGCATAAAGATGAACAAACCTTTCAGCAAGTTCCACCTCATTGAGGAAGACACCCTCATCCTAACCGACAACCGGGGAAATCTACTGAAGGAAAACAAGGAATATCCGCTAAACTACAATTACAATAATGGCGCAAATACCGTATCACGCTATTATCCGCCAAAATATAAAGTAAAGCGCCTGAAGGTCAAAGGCCGGATAAAATACTTCAGGCCATCAAAAGAACATAATTCCTATTTCGACCTGGGCACTGCCGGAGCGATCAAACGCAATGTAAATCTGGTAGCCAAAAATATATTAGCTCAAAACCCGGAACTTTACTTTTGCATTGCAGATTCCACAATGATCAACCGCGTATTTCCAGGTTTCACGTATAAGCTAAGGGACAGCGAGCCGTACCGGAAAATTGATTTCAGCTCCTTTGACCTCATCTATGCCTATCGGTATACGGATCACCAGAAAATTGTTTATTTCATCAACAACGATCCTGCTCCAGGGTATAACAACCTGACATTGAAAGATAAGAAAACCGGCATTATGTATGTATTGAGCCGCATCAAAAGAGGTATCACGCCCGCCGAGCGCGATGCTATTCACGTAGAGATCATGATTGAGAATGAAGCGTCCGTTCAAAAGATCCCTTTTGAATTAGACAATATTAAACCGGAGAAATTATGAAAATGATGGCCTTATTGCTATGGATAGTAGTGCCCCATTTGAACGGTTCATTAACGGCCCCTCAACGCCAGGGTGGCACACCATGGGAACAGGGATTTGTTGGTTATTTTGAAGGCAGCGAACCTTTCTGGAATATGAAGATCAGCAATGATACCCTGGTATTGCATTGCATCAATACTATTGAAAAAGACACCTTTTATTTTTCCGGGAAACAAGCACATACCAACACCTGGGCGTTTCGCGGCAAACATGTTTTTGGCGTCATCAGAAAATCCAGTGGTACCTGCCAATTGGATATTACCGAGGAGGAAAACCCCACGCATGAAATCTATTTTTCTTATAAAAATGTTACTTATATGGGATGCGGCAAGTTGTTATTCAACACTTCGGTGAAAAGAAAATAAACGCACGCTATCGGATCTTTGGCTGATTTTCCTATTTTTCGCTCATGCTGGCAGCATTCGTTATCCTCTATTTACTGCTTACCATCCTGGTGGGGCGTTGGGCCTCCCTGAAGGTCAAAACCGCCAATGACTTTGTAGTGGCCGGCCGCAGCCTGCCGCTGGGCATCAGCACCTGTGTGATCTTTGCCACCTGGTTCGGCTCCGAAACCATGCTGGGCGCTACCAGCGAGTTTGCGCAACACGGGCTCATGGGCGTCATGGAAGACCCCTTCGGCGCGTCCCTGTGTTTGCTGCTGGTAGGCCTCTTCTACGCCCGCAAGCTGTACCGCAGCAACCTGCTCACCTTCTGCGATTTCTTTAAAGTACGCTTCGGGAAAAAAGCCGAACTGATCTCCGCCTTGCTGATGGTCCCCTCCTACTTTGGCTGGATAGCCGCGCAGATAGTGGCCATGGGCATTGTAGTGAATACCGTGATGGGCATAGACACCACGGTGGCCATGGTGGCCAGCGGCATTATTGTAATGGGCTATACGTACATGGGCGGCATGTGGTCTGTGTCCATTACGGACTTTATACAGACCATCATGATCATCATCGGCATACTGATCATTACTTACGTAGTAGTGAACAAGGCGGGCGGGCTGCCCACGGTAATTGCCAACGCGCCGGCCGGCACCTTCCGTTTTTTCCCCGAAAGCGGCTGGAACAACTGGCTGCATTACCTGGCCGCCTGGTTTACCATAGGCCTGGGCTCCATCCCCCAGCAAGATGTTTTTCAACGGCTCATGAGCAGCAAAAGCGAAAGGGTGGCCCAGCATTCTTCTTACCTGGGCGCGCTCATGTACCTCGTAATAGGCAGCCTCCCGCTGCTGATAGTATTGTGCGCGCAGCAATTGTACCCGGAGCTGGCGGCGGGAGACACGGAGAAGATATTGCCCAACATGGTGCTGCAGCACGGCAACCTTTTTATCCAGGTGCTTTTCTTCGGGGCGCTGCTCTCCGCCGTTATGAGCACTACCAGCGGCGCCATACTGGCCCCTGCCACGGTGCTGGGCGAAAACATCGTACGCCCGTTTTTCGGGAATATTTCAGATAAAAAATTCCTGCGGGTGATCAGGCTGTCTGTAGTGGCCGTATCCGCCATATCTATGGTGATGGCGCTGGGCAGCCAGAACATTTATGAACTGGTGGCGGCCTCTTCCGTACTCAGCCTGGTGTCTCTCTTTGTGCCGCTTACGGCGGGGCTGTACTGGAAGCGCTCCAATGAGGCCGGGGCCATTCTGTCTATCATACTGGGTACGGCGGGTTACATGGCCGCTGAATGGTGGGAAACCGGCATGCCCTCCCTTTTTGTGGGGCTGCTGTGCAGCATTGGCGGCATGCTGCTGGGCACCTTCCTGGTGCGGGCCAAGGCGCCCGTTACCTGAGCCAGGCGTTATTCTTTTTCACCAGTTTGATCAGTTTCAGGAACTCCGCCCGGTACCCGCCCGCATCTTTCCCCAGGGACCGTTTGGCCATATCCGTTACCATACCGATGCTGCCTGTGCCTTTGTAGGAAGACTTGCGCAGCAGCAGGCCAAACAGGGCCACCGACGCGGCAAAACGGCAATCGTCCGGCGCGGCCTTGAAGCTCTGCTGCCTGCCGGGCAAGGTCTTTACCTGGAAGTGCTGGGAAGTGTCAGGCGGGGTGCGGTACCATATCTTCACGTCTGCCAGCGCGGTTTCCTGGTCAGGGCCGGCGGGCACCACTTCATACGAGGCCACCACGCAATTGCCGGAGCCTACAATGCCGCCTTCTATATGGTCACCGTTGCTGTTGTCTTCTTTCAGCACCTTGTTCTCATACCCTATCAGGCGGTAAGCGCTGACCCTGGCGGGGTTAAAGTCTACCTGCGCCCGTACGTCTTTGGCAATGGTGAACAGCGTACTGCCGAACTCCCGGGCAAATACCTTGTTGGCCTCCTCCAGGTCATCTATGTACGCAAAGTTGCCGTTGCCCTTGGCGGCCAGGGTCTCCAGCTTTGAATCCTTATAGTCCTTCATGCCAAAGCCCAGGCAGGTGAGCAATACGCCGCTTTCCCGCTTGCGGAGGATCAGTTCTTCCATATCCTGGTCACTGGTTTGGCCTACGTTAAAATCCCCGTCCGTAGCCATTATTACGCGGTTGTTGCCTTCGGGGATGAAGTTCTCTTCCGCCAGCTGGTAGGCCATGTTGATGGCCGCTTCGCCCGCGGTGGCGCCACCGGCGCTGAGGTAGTCTATGGCGTTGAGGATTTTCTGCTTCTGGCTGCCCATGGTGCAGGGCAATACAATGCCCGGCGCGCCGGCATAGGCTACAATAGACACCCTGTCTTTTGGCCGCAGGTTGTTGACCAGTACCCTGAAGGCCGCCTGCAGCAGGGGCAGTTTGTTGGGCGTGCCCATGGAGCCGGAAATATCTATCAGAAATACCAGGTTGCTGGCGGGCAGGCTGTCTATTTCCACCTGCTTGGCCCGTACGGCTATCTGCAGCAGGTTGTGCTCCGTGTTCCAGGGGCATTCCGTATAGTGGGAGTAAATGGCAAAAACGCTGTCGTTATGCGGGAGGGGGTAGCTGTAATGAAAATAGTTCACCAGCTCTTCAATACGCACGGCGTCTACCGGTATGGGCTCCCGCAGCTTCACAAAGCGGCGCATATTGCTGTAGGCCGCGCGGTCTACGTCCATGGCAAAGGATGACGTGCTGCTCTTTTTGCTGTCTACGAACTTGTTCTCGTAAATTTTGCCGTAGGTCTCGTCAAAAAAGGAGGCAATACCGGTACCCATGCCCACATTGCCATAATTGGGATTGGTGCTGTGCGCCAGTCTTGCCTTCGCTTTTGCGCGGGCAATATCATTTTTTTGTACCGTTTCTCCCGTGGGAGCCAGCTCTATGAGCATACGGTCATGATGGTTGAGGGCAATCGTTTTTCTGCTGTAACCGGGGTGCTCAAAAACCAGGTGAGTGCTGCCAACGGGCAGATCTATACGAAACAGGCCATACTGATTAGTCTTTACGTACACCGTATCTCCCGGGATACTGATCTTTACGCCCTTCACGGGCTGCCGGGTTACGCTGTCCTGCACGGCGCCGGTAACCCACGTTCGCTGTTGTGCCCCTGCCATCATGCCCCATCCTATGCAAATGAGCAGCATGAATACCTTATGCATCGTAAATTATTTACATACAACGACACATAAAATTAAGGAAATATTTAATTAGTTGATTATCCGGGAGAAAATAATCCTACTCCTCCAGCTGGTAGATCTCCGGCAGGTTGCGCCCCAGCCCGTCATAATCAAGCCCGTACCCCAGCAGGAACTTGTTCGGCACGCTGAAGCCCAGGTAGTCTATCTCTATAGGGTGGGTAGTGGCGTCGGGTTTGTGGAGCAGGGCGGTTACCAGCAGCCGTTGGGGTTGCTGATGCCGCAACTGGGGCAGGAACTGGTGAAGGGTTTTGCCGGTATCCACAATATCTTCCAATATTACCACCGTACGGCCGTAGAGGTCTTCTTCCAGGCCAATGGCGGTAATTACATTGCCGGTAGATTTGGTGCCTTTGTAGGAGGCCAGTTTGATGAAGGAGATCTCCGCTTCAATGCTGAGGTGCTTGAAAATATCCGCCGCAAACATGAAGGAGCCGTTGAGGATGGCAATGAACAGGGGGCGGGTGCCTTCCAGGTCATGGCTGATCTGCTGCGCCAGTTCTTTAATGCGCTGCTGCAGCTTTGCTTCGGTAATATAGGGTACAAATCTTTTATCGTGTACTTGTATGGTCATATGCCCTCTGTTATTTCGCAACGATCAGTTGCTGGCCAATTTTAATGCCGTTGTCTGCCAGGTTGTTCCATTGCTGCAATTGCGCCACGGTAATATTGTAACGGCGGGAAATGCTGTACAGCGTTTCTTTCTGCTCCACGGTGTGGTATTTGTTGCCGGCGGGCGTTGCCGTGCCTGCTGTTCTTTCAACGGGCTGGCTGCCCGCGGGCATTCTTTCTCTTGCGGAGGAGTTGCCGGCATGCGTTACAGGGGGTGTACCTTCCCGGCGTTCCTCTGTTGAAGTACCGGCGGGCGTTACCGTGCCGCCTGCTTTTTTCAGGTCATCTACCATAGAACGGGGTATGCCTGACTGCCGGACCGGCTGCGGTGTGGCCTGCGCGGTGCGTACAGGCGCTTCATACTGGCTGGCGGGGGCAGCGGCCCTGGCATTGTTTTCCGCCGCCGCGGGCCCTTGGGCCGTTTCAGCGCCGCCGTTCCTGGCCTTCTCAATTTCCTCCCTGATGTCTTTAAGGATCTGCCGCGGCTCCAAGTCTTTATGCGTGTCTTCTTTTACCACGGTATTGCTGCCCAGCTTCGGTTTTGCGGAAGCATACCCGTCCAGCGCAATTCTTTCACCGGCGGCGGGCTGCTCGCCTTCCTGCATTTTGTTCCTTTTCCGGAGCCAGCGCATCTGCACGCCTTCCGCCTGCGCAATATCATGCAGGGTTTCACCGGGCGCAACAATGTGGTAGTCGTTCTGCCCGCGCTTGCTTTTGCTTTGCAGGTAGATGAGCATGTCTTTTTGCAGCGGCACGTCCTGCTCCAGGTCGTTGTATTTTAACAGGCTGCTGAGGCGGATGTTGCGCTGGTTGGCTACCTGTATCAGGGCGGTGCCTTCTTCCACAAAGATCACCTTGCGGCCGTTGATCTTGAACACGGCGCCTTGCGGGTATTTTACGGCGGCGGGCGCGGCGGCCACGGGCGCTGTTTGCCCGGCCTGCGGGCGCGGCGCTTCGGGCGCATAGCCTTCTTCCTGCACAAATACGGGGCCTGTGGGAAGGGGGGCATTGCTCATGGCCAGCGTGTTGTATTGCTGCAGGTTGTACCGTTCTATGATCTGGATGAGTTGCTGGGGATAGGTCCTGCTGGTGGCATAACCGGCCGTTTTGAGGCCGTAGGCCCAGGCCTTGTAGTCTTCCGGGTTGAGATCGAACAGGAATTTGTACCGCGGGTTGTTGCGCAGGAACTCGGAATGGTCTTTCCAGGAATCCGCGGCGGAAGCATATTTGCGAAAGCATTCCTGCTTCTCGTCATCGTCGTAATTAACGGTTTGGCCTACCCAGTTGTTTTTACACTTGATGCCAAAGTGGTTATTGGAATTGAGCACCAGCCAGCCGTTGCCGGACTGTGTTTCCAGGATGCCTTGCGCCAGCTTGATGGCGGCGGGCACGCCGGAGCGGCGCATCTCTTCCATGGCAATGTTCTTGTAACTGTCTATGTACCGGGTGGTGCTGATGGTTTGTGCGGCTGCGCCGAGGGCCCCGCAGATCACCATACAAATGGCCAGGCAGTATGACTTTACTTGCATGAATATGTTGAATTTAATGGGTCTTATTTTTTCCTGATGAGCAGTACGCCGTCTCGCAGGCTCAACAGGAGGGTTTCCGCGCGGCCATCTGCCACGGCCTTTTCCACAAAGCGCACCATGGCTTTGGCATTGTTGCTCTGCTCAGTTTCCGGCAGCACTACTTCTCCGTGGTACAGCACATTGTCTGCCAGTATAAAACCACCGGGCCGCAGCTGCTCCCACACCAGGTCGTAATACGCGCCGTAGCCGGCCTTGTCCGCGTCTATGAACACCAGGTCAAACACTTCGTTCAGCTGCGGGATCACCTGCGCGGCCTTGCCGATGTGCTGCACTATTTTTTGCCGCAGGCCTGCTTCCTCTATGTACCGGGCGCTGATCTCTTCCAGCTCCTCGTTTACATCAATGGTGTGGAGCAGCCCGTTCTCTGCCAGGCCTTGCGCCAGGCATATGGCGGAATAGCCGGTGTACGTGCCTATTTCCAGTATGCGGGCGGGCCGCAGCATCTGGCTCACCATGGCCAGGAACCGGCCCTGTACATGGCCACTGAGCATATGAGGCTGGTCTACCTTCAGATAGGTTTCGCGGTGCAACCGGTACAACAGGTCCGTTTCCGGCGTGGTGTACTTCTCTGCAAACGCCTGTATCTCCGGCGGTATTACCTCCATGCTCCTGTTTTTTTTGCAAACCTAAGGAAAATACACGGGAATAGCGGGTTCCCGAACGCCCTTCATATGGCCGGGCGCTGAAGGGAGTGACACAACGGCGGCTGACTAGCGGACTGCCGCCCGCTACAAGAACGCCTGACAGCATTCTCAGGCGTTTTACCCGATGATATGTACGGCATGTTATTGACCAGGCCCCGTGCGCGGTTGCGCATCCGGAGCATAGTGCTAGAAATTGGGCCGCAGCTTGTTGGTGGTGTAGAACACCCTGAAGTACTCCACCACTTCTTCCGCGGTATCAAATACTTTCAGCAGGTCCAGGTCTTCCGGGTGAATATTGCTTTCTTTTTTCATCATCACGGCATCTATCCACTCCAGCAGGCCGGACCAGTATTGCGTACCCATCAGCACCAGCGGCGTTTCCGTCATTTTTTTGGTCTGTATGAGGGTGGCCACTTCAAAGAACTCGTCCATAGTGCCGAAGCCGCCGGGCATCATCACAAAACCTTGTGAATATTTGGCGAACATCACCTTGCGAACAAAGAAATAATCGAAGTTGAGGTTTTTATCATAATCGATAAAAGGATTGGCAAACTGTTCATGCGGCAGGGTAATATTGAGGCCCACGCTTTTGCCTTTGGCCTTTTGCGCGCCTTTGTTGGCAGCTTCCATGATGCCGGGGCCGCCGCCGGAAATAATGCCGAAGCCGTCTTCCGCCAGCCGCTGGGCTATATCGCAAGCCAGGTCGTAATACGGGTTGCCCTCCCGGGTGCGGGCGGAGCCGAAAATTGAGATACAGGGACCGATTTTTGCCAGGGCCTCAAAGCCATCCACAAATTCCGCCATAATTTTAAAGATCTGCCAACTGGAATGCGCTTTGGTTTCCGTCCAGTCGCGATTGTTCAGGTTCTTTAATGAATCGTTCATCTCCTCTTCTATTTTAATGATTAAGCGGGATTGCCGCGCCGGAGCGAGAGCAACCATAACCCAATATACGTAAACAGGCCGTTTACTATCAATAATTCGTGCCCGAATTTATAACCGTTGAGCCAGCCAGCCGAATATTGTTTCAGGAAAAAACAGCCCGCGGGCGCCAGCAGGCATACTATAAAAGCGCCTTTATCAATAATGGCGCGGCGGTTAAAAATACCGAAAGCGAACAGGCCCAGCATAGGGCCGTAAGTAAGCGCGGCCAGGAACAGCAGGGTGTCAATAATGGCGCTCTCGTTAAAGGCCCTGAACAACAGGATGGTGAGCAGCAGCAATATGCCGCAGCCAATGTGGATACCGTTCTTCAGGCGCCTGCGGGCGCGGCCCATGCCCTCTGTGGAGTACCCCAGTATGTCTATGTAAAACGAGGTGGTGAGGGTGGTGAGCACACTGTCCGCACTGGAAAACGTGGAGGCGGTAAGCCCCATTAAAAATACCACCGCCGCAAAAGTACCCAGGTGATGAAGCGCCAGCAGGGGGAATACCTGGTCTGTAACCGGCGCCCCTGCCGCATTTACAGGCACCTGTATACCGTACGCCTTCATGTATTCATACATCAGCACGCCAAGGCCCAGCAACAGCACATGCGCCAGCAGCTGCAGCACACTGAAAGTATAGATGTTCTTTTTGGCATCTGACAGCGAGCGGCAGCTCAGGTTCTTCTGCATCATGTTCTGGTCAAGCCCCGTCATGGTCACGGCAATCATCATACCGCCAAAAAAATCTTTCGGGAAAAAGTTAACGGCCCGCCAGTCCCAGAAAAACGTGGCGGACTTTTCACTGTTCACAATACGGGTTACCATTTCTGCCGGGCCCCAGTGCAGGCTGCTGCCTATCACCGCCACGGTGAGCACAATGGCCAGCACCTGCAGCGCGCTTTGCAGCGCATCTGTCCACACCAGCGTTTTAATGCCCCCGCGGTAAGTATACACGAGCATCAAAGCTATCATGATGGATACCGACAAGGCAAAAGGGACCTTATAATGATCAAAGACGAACAACTGCAACACGCCGGCTATGACAAACAGCCGCGCGGCGGAGCCGGTGAGGCGGGAGAGCATAAAAAACACGGCGCCCGTTTTCTGGCTGACGGGGCCAAACCGCTGCCGCAGGTAGGTATAGATGGAAGTAAGGTTGCGGTTGTAATACAAAGGCAGCAGCACGGCCGCTATCACCACATATCCCAATACGTAGCCCAGCACGGTTTGCAGGTAGGAGAAAGAGGCCGTTTGCACTTTGCCGGGCACGGAAATGTAGGTAACGCCGGAGAGGGAATCGCTGATCATGCCGATGGCCACCACGTACCAGATGGAGTTGCGGTTGCCGATGAAATAGGCCTGTGTATCCGCCTTGCGCCCCGTTAACCAGGAAATGAGCAGCAGCAGCAGGAAATAGCCGGCCAGGAACAATACAAATACGCCCGGCAGCATACTACAACCCGATGTTCACACCGCCGGAAATAATAGGCCGGTTGAGATAGGGGGTATTTTTATCCTGCAGCACGTCATACAGGACCATGATGGTAACGGCGGAGTTGCCGCCTACGGGCTGGGAATAACCGCCCCCCAGCAACAGGCTGGGCGCGCCGTAACGGTCTTTATACTCCCGCCGGTCCGGTTCGTACTCGGTTATTTTTGCGGAGATGAAGTTGTATTCCGGCTGGGCATGTATGAAGAGCATATCCAGCGGGTAAAACCGGCCCCAGAGGCCGCCGCCGAACATGGTATATTTATTTCTTGACAGCACTGCGTTGTCATAGCCATAGCTTTTGCCGCTTGAATATTGGGCGTTAACGTTTACGCCGGCGGCAAACAGCCGGGAAAAACGGTACCCTATCATGGGTGATACGTTCACGAAAGTATAATCGCCAAAAGCCATTCCCAATGCGCCGCCTACCATCAGGTTGCGGGGGTTGAACCCTTTCTCCTGCTCCTGGCGGGGCGGCCCCGCTTCTTCTTCTTCTTCTTCTTCGCGTGACTGGGCAAATACAGCCTGGCCCAGGGCCAGGAATATAACTGCAAGGAATATACGTTTCATGTGCATATTGAATAGGTGCTGGCGCTAAATTATCTGTTTTTTGCTGATCTGCCGCCTACATTAACGTTTTCTTTAGACCGCGCTAGAACGAGGGGCAAAGGGTATGCCGCCGCGCGTTGGAGAAGCTGCGGTTCGGGTACAGGCCTATGTAGATAAGGCTCAGCTCATAAGCCCCCTGCCGGCTGTTGGATACGGCCAGCGCGCTGGAGGTTACATCATAGTTGAACATCAGCCTGAAATTGCTCATCTGGTACCCTACCAGAAAGGCGAAGGCATCGCTGAACCGGTAGTAAGCGCCGCCAAATACCTGTTTCTCCCCGTGATCTGCCAGGTTGTAGGCGGCGTAAGCGCCCACCATGGTCTCGCTGGCCGTGGCCTGCCGCGCATAATAGGCGCCGGGGTTCAGGATCACATTGTCAGACACTTTCAGGCTGGCGTTGAGGAAGCCGATGTAACGGCGCTCTATCTGGTTATTGCCGGCGTAGAACGTTTCCCGCGGTTCATTTACGTGGTGTACGGAAAAACCACCGTTGATATATATTTCTTCTGTAGGAAAATAAGCGTAGTTCATGCCCACCTGCATATCCAGGTACCCGATGGAGGCCTGGGTGATGGGCTCTCCCGAGAACATCTGCGAGTCAAAGAACTGCCCGTTCCACTGGGTGCCGAAGGTGAGTTTGTTCAGGTCTACCCTTTTGTCTGCATACCCTACGTTGAAGCCGGCGGAAAGCAGGCTGCTCTGGCCCAGCAGCTGGTGATAGGCAATAGAGCCGTAGGCTTTGGTGGAGGTAAGGTTGCCGCTGCCCGCCACATCGCGCAGCACCATACCGCCCAGCCCTACCCAGCCGTAGGTAAGCCGCTCGCGGAACAGCTGGAAGTCCCCAAAGGCAGACATGGTCTTATACGGTACCGGAATAGACGCCCACTGGTTGCGGTAGTTGATGCCAATGCGGTAATTGCCGTCAGGTATAAAACCGGTATTGGCGGGATTGGTAGACAGGGGTGAGTTAAAGAACTGCGAAAAATGCAGGTCTTGCCCGGCTGCCGGTAAAGCGGCGGCCATGCAACAAAAAATGGCGATGTGTTTCAATGTCTTTCTCATAACCCTCAAATGCTATCTTAACAATGTTACATTCCCCGTTTTCGACACCCGGTTACCATCAGAGAACTCGATATTGAGCACAAAGGCATACGCGTCCATGGGTTGAATGGCGCCGTTGAAACGCCCGTCCCATCCCAGCTTCTGGTCATTGGACTGGAACATGAGCTGCCCCCAGCGGTTGAAAACTTTCATATCGTACTTCACGATACCAAACCCTTTGACCTCCCATTTATCGTTAATGCCGTCCCCGTTCGGAGAGAAGGCGGTGGGCACGTCGTACAGCGGGTTCACAATGGCGCTTACCGTTTGGCAGGTAGTGTCCTGGCAGCCAAACGGCGTGGTGGCAATCAGGCATACCTCGTACGTTCCCGTTCTGAAATACTGGTACGTGGGGTTGGCTTCCGTAGAAGTGTTGCCATCCCCAAAGTCCCACCAGAAGGTAGACGCCCCGGTAGATTCATTGGTGAACGTGGTGGGCGTGTTCTCTACCGGCTTGTTGGGCTGGAAGGAGAAGGCGGCCACCGGCGGCGGCAGTATCACTATCTGCATGGTGGTATCGTGCCGGAGGTTGCAGGTAGTGGGGTCTTCCGCATGCAGGGTAACCGTATGGGTACCGGGCTGCGTAAAGGTGTGCACGGGGTAAATATCCGTGGAAGTAGACCCGTCGTCACCGAACGTCCACAGGAAGGTAACGCCCCCGCGGGACGTATTGTCTATATGTGCGGTGAAAGGCGCGCAGGCGCTGTCTGGCAGCGCAAAGGACGCCACTACGTTCTCGGCTACACGTATCTGCCGTGTTACCGTTTCCGGCGCATTGCAGTAATTGGTGTCTATCAGCGTGAGCGTTACGTTGAAAACGCCTTCATTCTGGAATTGGTGGTGCATGGTACTTGCATCTGTAGTATCCGGAGGCGTGCCGTCCCCGAAGTTCCATACAAAAGACTGTGTGGTGAAAGGCTTGCCCACCGGCGCCTGGGAGAGGTTGGTAAACTCGTACGCCAGGTCTTCACAGGGCGTGAGGCGCTGGTAGGAATAATCTACGGTAGCCCTGTCGTCCCGCACCCTGATGGGCACAATGGCCGTATCGTACAGGTTGCAGCTGGCGGGGTCGTATTTGATCAGGCGCACGTTATAGTCCCCGATGTTGGGGAAGGAATGGTCTACGGTAGGCTCGGTGGTGGTCACTTCGGCGGAGCCGTCCCCGAAGTTCCAGCGCCAGCTTTGCGCGGTCACGTTGGTGGTGTCTATAAAAGTAATATCCGCCGGGCGGCAGTAGTTGCGTTTTCTTTCCAGCGTGGTAAATGCCGCCCGCACCCCGTCCAGGTTAAAGGCTATTTTGAGCGAGCCCAGGTTGCAGCCGCGGGGAATACCGCTGTTGTAAGCCCCCGGCGTGGTGGGGAAACGCAGGCGCGGTTGCGTAGGGTTGGGACAAGCGGCGCAGATAGCCTGGTAAATTACCCCGTTCTGGTCAAAACGGCTGGTGCCGCCGTCTACGTGTTCCGCCAGGCCGTTGCCGCCGTAAAAGGTGCCGTACAGGATATCAAGCGCATCGCGCTTCATGACAAAAAAGTAAAAGTCGCTCCCGTCAGACGTGCCCTTACGGGCATCTGGCGTTACGCGCAGGCCATTGGTGCCGGAACTGGAGAACCCCTCGTTCAGCACGCCGCCCCAGCCGGACACGTAAACGTTCTGGCAGCGGTCTACCAGGAAGGCTACGGGTGAGATACTGGGCTGTGAGGCAGATTTGCCAAAAGTGGTGGAATAGATGAAACCGGTAAGGTCTGGCCGCAGCTTGGAGATGAACTGTTTGGAATTGTCGTTATAGAAAGTAGGGGTACCGGCGGGCTGCATAATGGGCCAGGTGCCTTCCGTGGTGCCCATTACGTATACATCGCCGTTCCTGTCCAGCTGGATGCCGTATACCTGGTCTGCCCGGGAATTGTCAGAGCCCAGGAAGGTGGATTGCAGAATGGTGGTGCCGTCTGTAGAAATGTGGGTTATATACCCGTCACAAGCGCCGCCCCGGTAGCCGGGGTATACCACGCCCCCGGTAGTACGGAAGTTGGCGCTGGCGGTACCGCCGGCCACGTATACGCTGTTGCCGCCGTTAACGGCCAGCACGTAGGCGGCATCGGCATCAGAGCCGCCCAGGAAGCTGGCCCAGATCAGGTTGTCTACATTGGGGCTGATCTTCATCACCACCGCATCCTGCCGGCCGCCGCCATAGGTGGCCTGGAACACGCCGGCGGTAGCGGGGAAGTTGGTAGACTGGGTGGAGCTGGCTACGTAAATATTGCCGGCGCCGTCTATCACCACCTCGCTGCGGGCATCGTCCCCATAATTGCGGAGCAACTGGTCTATGCCCCCTCCTTTCTGGCTCCTCATATTACAACCGTCGTTAGAAGTGCCGCCAATACGCATGGAGCCTATCAGCCCGGTGCCGGTGGCGTTCAGCTTGGTAACGGTAATATCGTAACCGCCGCCCGGGCCTTGCTGGCTGGTAACGGGGAAATTGCCGGAGTTTGTTCTGCCGGAGATCACCAGGTTGCCCTGCCCGTCTACAAAAAGGCTGTGCGGCTGTTCTTCTCCCGCTCCGCCAATGTAGGTGGAATAGATGATGCGGGTGCCGGAGGGGTTGAACTTGGTGATGGCCATATCATATTCCCCGCCGTTGAAAGACTGGTCGTACACGCCGGCGGAGGTAGGGTAACCGGCGTCAAAGGCAATGCCCCCGCCGTAAAAGTTGCCCTCGGCATCGTAAGTGGCGGTAAAGCCCCAGTTATCTGCCCGGGAACCGGAGAGCGTGGCAAAAACCACGGTGGGGTCTATGACCAGCGGGTACTGGCTGTCATACTTGCCGGATACCCTGAAAGACACGGTATTGCCGCTCAGCTGGTACCGTACGGTCACTTCTTTCCTTTCACTGTTGATATACTGGTAGGCAAAAGGCATCAGTTCTATCACATCGCCTACAGACGTTTGTATGCGCAGGTTGCCCTTTTCCAGCTTTACCCCGGTAGCGCCGTTATATTTGAACCGCACCTGGGAGGGGTCTCCCCCCGGGTGTACGATGAGGTCGTACTTCATTTGCCCGCTTTCCGAATACACCTGCATATCCACGTTGTTGTAGAGGCCGGTGTACAGCACGTTCGTATAGGCGCCGATGCCGGCCTTCCATTTGGAGGGGTCGTTGCCGATAAAATAAGAGATATTTTCCTGCGTGGGTTTGGAAGCGGTCACTACCGGGTTGGGCCGGGTGTTCAGAAACTCCAGGTCATAGGCATGGCCGCGCACTTTTTCCGGCTCCGGTCCTGTACCCGGCTGGCCGGGCCTGGGAGGGAGCGGCTTGTTAGGGTCAGGGTTGTACACCGTATCCGTTATGTGGGAGTGGCCATGGCGGAAAACCTCCATTCTCTGCATGTCTTCCTTGCTCAGCAGCAGGAAACGGAACCCGTTCTTTTTCAGGTAAATATTGGCGGTGCCCAATACGGCGCGGTACTGAAAGTCTCCCGCCCATTGCCCTTTATTTTCCACGTACTCCAGCGGAGAATAGTTGCCGGTAGCCTCCTGTGCGGCCACAGGCAAGCTGAAGAGCATTATTATCCATACTTGCAATGCACTTGATAGACTGACAGGGCGTGTAGATTTCAAAACGGTTCTGATTTTTAAAGATTGTCCCAGTAAACTAATATACTTCTATTTAACGGTTTCGCGTGTCAATTTGTTACGGGGGTGCGGATTGGTTGGCGACTGGCAGGAGGCGGTCCACGAAGGTATTGGGCAAGCAACAGGTTCAGGATCAACCACCCCTGCCAGTCATTCCAGCTTCATGAACGTAAAAGTGGTCAGGATATTTTGCTCCATGCGGATTTTGACCGTTGCGTGGCCAAATAATCGTGGAGGGGTTTATTTTCAGGCAGTTCCAGGTCGGGGTCTGCCTCCAGTATGATCTCGGCGCTGTCCCGGGCGGCCTGCAGCATGGCGCGGTCCTGTACAATATCCGCCAGCTTCAGGTCCAGCAGACCGCTCTGGCGGGTGCCTTCAATGTCTCCGGGGCCCCGCAGTTCCATATCCTTTTCGGAGATCACAAAGCCGTTATTGGTCTGCACCATCACCTTCACCCTTTCCTGCGAGTCTTTCCCGATCTTGTTGCCCGTCATCAGAACACAATAACTCTGCTCCGCCCCCCTGCCTACGCGGCCGCGGAGCTGGTGCAACTGGGAAAGCCCGAAGCGCTCCGTGCTTTCTATCACCATTACGGAGGCGTTGGGCACGTTCACCCCTACTTCTATGACCGTGGTGGCCACCATGATCTGCGTATCGCCGGTAACAAAACGCTGCATATTGGTTTCCCGCTGTTCTACCGGCTGGCGGCCATGCACCATGCTGATCCAGTACTTCGGCTCGGGGAAAAAGGCTTTCACCTCCTCGTAACCTTTGGTCAGGTTCTCATAGTCCATGTTGGCAGACTCTTCAATGAGCGGGTATACGATGTAGGCCTGGCGGCCTTTGCGGATCTCGTCCTTAATGAAGTCCATCACCTGCGGGCGCTGGTACTCTGTGCGGTGTACCGTGGTAATGGGTTTGCGGCCGGGGGGCATTTCGTCTATCACAGACACGTCAAGGTCCCCGTACACCGTCATGGCCAGCGTGCGCGGAATGGGCGTGGCCGTCATCACCAGAATGTGGGGCGGCGTGTTGTTCTTTTCCCATAGCCGGGCCCGTTGCGCCACCCCGAAGCGGTGCTGCTCGTCTACAATGGCCATGCCCAGGTGCTGGAACTGCACTTCTTTTTCCAGCAGGGCGTGTGTGCCTATCAGGATGTGGATGCTGCCATCAGCCGTGCCCGTTAGTACCGCTTTCCGCGCTTTGCCTTTTACATTGCCGGTGAGCAGGGCCACATTTACCGGCATATCCTTCAGCAGTTCCGAAATGCCCTTGAAGTGCTGCTGCGCCAGTATTTCCGTGGGCGCCATCAGGCAACCCTGGAAGCCATTGTCCAGCGCCATCAGCAGCGTGAGCAGGGCCACCATGGTTTTACCGCTGCCCACATCGCCCTGCAGCAGGCGGTTCATCTGGCGGCCGGTGGTGGTATCTTTCCGGATCTCTTTCAGCACTCTTTTCTGCGCGCCGGTCAAAGGGAAAGGCAGGTGATGGTTATAGAAGGTATTGAACACCTCTCCTACCGCGTTGAACACAAAACCGTGGCTGGCTTTGTGGCGGCGTATCTTCAGCCTGCAGATGCGTATCTGCGCCAAAAAAAGCTCTTCGAACTTGAGGCGGCGCTGGGCCTGTTTGGCTTCTTCTTCCGTAGCGGGCAAATGTATCTTGAAAAAGGCCTGCCCGCGCGGCATCAGGCGGAACTGCTGCAGCACCGGCGCGGGAATGTTCTCCCATATTTCCGCCAGGTTCAGCTGCTCCAGCAGGTTGCGGGTCAGTTTTCCTATGGCCTTGGCCGTTAGGCCGCGGGCTTTCAGTTTTTCCGTAGTGTAATAGACCGGTTCCAGGTGCTGCCGGCCGGTAGCCGTTTCTTCCGTGAGCAGGTCCATTTCAGGATGGGCCATCTGCAGAATGCCGTTGAACTGGGAAAGCCTGCCAAATACCAGGTAGCCGGTGTTTTCGCGGAGCGACTTCTGCATCCACTGCCAGCCCTGGAACCATACCAGGTCTATTTTCCCCGTTTCGTCCTGCAGGGTGGCCACCAGGCGTTTGCTGCGTTTCTCTCCCACCACCTCCATGTGTATAATGCGGCCGCGTATCTGCACATAATCTTCCATACCGCTGAGGTGGCGTATCTTGTCTACCCGTGTACGGTCTACATACCGGAAAGGGTAATACTCCAGCAGGTCCCGGAAAGAATGCAGGTCCAGCTCTTTCCGCAACAACTCTCCCCGCTGCGGGCCTACGCCTTTCAGGTATTCAATCGGGTTGGATAATATGGAGGAGACAAGGTTCAACTGCGCCGGAAAATTATTCAGTGTACGAAGTACGGGAATTTCATAAGAAAAGGCAAACAGCCGGAGCCATTTGCCTTTAATATGTTTGACGATGTAATGTTTTATTCCGCGATAGCGTCTACTTTGCCTTCCACGAACAGTTTCATCCATTCAGACGTAACTGATTTGGGGCGTTCCAGGGAGAGGCCGAGGGCACGGTCCCAGCAAAGGGAAGCCAGTACGCCCAGCGCGCGTGAAACGCCGAACAGCACGGTGTAAAATTCGTATTCCACAAAACCGTAGTGCAGCAGCAGAGCGCCGGAGTGCGCATCTACGTTCGGCCAGGGGTTTTTCACCTTGCCCAGGTCTTTCAGGATACCCGGCACGGTATCATAGACCATCCATACTATGCGTACCAGCTCATCTTCAGGCAGGTGTTTTTTAGCGAACTCCATCTGCGCGGTGAAGCGGGGGTCTGTTTTGCGCAATACGGCGTGGCCGTAGCCCGGTACCACTTTGCCTTCGGCAAGGGTCTTTTTCACATATGCCGCTATCTGCTCTTTGGTGGGCATGCCGCCGCCCAGCTCTTCGCGCATGCTCAGTATCCACTTGATCACTTCCTGGTTGGCCAGGCCGTGCAGCGGGCCCGCCAGGCCGTTCATGCCGGCGGCAAAAGACAGGTAGGCGTCGCTCAGCGCGGAACCTACCAGGTGGGTAGTGTGGGCGCTCACGTTACCGCCTTCATGGTCTGCGTGTATCACCATGTAGAGGCGCATCAGTTCTTTAAAACCGTCGTCACTATACCCCAGCATGTGGGCAAAGTTGGCCCCCCAGTCCAGCATGCCGTCTGGCTGAATATGCTGGCCGTTCTTGTATTTGCGGCGGTAGATGTAAGCGGCTACGCGGGGCAGGCGTGCAATGAGGTTCAGCGTATCCTCATACATATAGCTCCAGTAGTCCTTTTTATTGATGCCGTCCGCATATGCCTTGGCAAATACGGATTCGGTCTGCAATGCCATTACGGCCACGGTGAACATGGTCATGGGGTGAGTAGAGATTGGCAGCGCCTCAATAGCGTCAAACACGTGGTTAGGCACGTGGGAGCGGCGGCCCAGCACACTGCTCAGGTTCTGCACGTCTGCTTCCGTTGGCAGCTCGCCGATCAGCATCAGGTAAAACAGCCCTTCCGGCAGCGGTTCTACGCCGCCCGGCGCTTTGGGCAGATGTTCCCGCAACTCGGGTATGGAATAGCCCCTGAAACGGATACCTTCATTTGCATCCAGCAGGGAGGTTTCTGTAACCAGCCCCGTGATGCCGCGCATGCCCTGGTATACCTGGGCAATAGTAACGTCATCTACTTTCTTTGTGCCATGATTCTTGAGCAGGTCTTTTACTTCCGCACTCAGCTCATCTGCCTTAGCCTTGAATTTCTCTTTTATATAACTCATTTTCCCGCAATGATTTAGAAAAATTAACGAATTCGATCAATGAACAAAAGTAACGATTAATCGCAAAAAGACTAAGCGAATACGCAGATTTAATGTATTATTTCCACATATTACGGCAAACCCTTATTTGGGTGCGCGGAGGTAGAGGTAAAACGCCAGGCCGGCAAATACGAAGTTGGGTATCCAGGCTGCCAGCAAGGGGTTAAGGCTGGCTTTGGTGGCAAAAACCGTGGAGAACTGCATGAACAGGATATAGCTGGCGCTGATCACGATACCGATGGCAAGATGCAGGCCGCTACCGCCTCTTACCTTCTTGCTGGAAATGATGGCGCCGATCAGCACCAGTATCACCACGGCCACGGCCGCGGAGGTACGGCGGTATTTCTCCACGTAATATACGTTCAGGCCTTCCGCGCCCCGCAGCTCTTCTCTTTCCAGGAACGCTGTGAGGTCTGCGGTGGTCATGGTCTCCTGCTTGTTTTTTTCTTCTACCAGCTCTGCCGGGTTCAGGGGTATTTTAATGGCCGTGTCCTGGTGGGTGGTCAGCGTTTCCTTCAGCCCGTTCACCGTACGCTCGCTGGCAAACTCCAGTTTCCATTGGCGGCCCGTGGAGTCCCAGCTGACCCTTTCCGCGCGCATGTTATAGATCACCTGCTGGCCTCTGATGCGCTTCATGGTAAAGTCTGACCCGTTCTTGAAGTTGGGATCGTAATACCCGAAGGTGATATAGGTGATGCTGTCTACCCGCAGGGTTTTATTTCTCAGCGCCAGCGCCTCTTTGGGGGCGCTTACATATTTATTCTCGAAAGAAGTGCGGATGCGGTTGGCGTTGGGCACCACCCAGCGGTTGGCGGCCCAGAGAATACTGGCAAAGAGGAAGGCGCCCACCCAGTAAGGACGCAGAAAACGGCGAAAACTCACGCCGGAGCTGAGAATGGCAACAATTTCCGTTCTGTACGCCATTTTGGAGGTAAAAAAGATAACGGAAATGAAGATGAAGAGGGGAAAAAGCAGGGCCGCAATATGGGGGATGAAGCCAATGTAATAGTTCATGAACACAAACCCGAGAGAGAGGTCGTGGTTCATGAAGTCGTCCACTTTTTCCGTGATGTCTATCACAACAGAGATCACCAGTAATATCATCAGGGAATAAATGAAGGTACCGATGAACTTGCGTAATATATACCAGTCTATTTTCTTCATATAATTTGGCGGCAGGGCTTTAAAGTTCCAAAGCTAGCAATACATATGCAAATTAAACAATGTTATTACAGGCGGGTTTGCAGCCTTGGCAGCATCTCTTTTTTCCACGCGCCGAAGGTACCCTGCAAAATCTGTACCCTTGCCGCCCTGACCAGTTCCAGGTAAAAACAGAGGTTATGGATGCTGGCCAGCGTCATGCCCAGTATTTCCCCGGCCACAAACAGGTGGCGGAGGTAGGCCCGACTGTATTGCTGGCTGGCGGTGCAGGGCGTTTCCGGGTCTACCGGCGAAAAGTCTGTTGCCCATTTTTTGTTCCGGATGTTCACCACGCCCTGCCAGGTAAAGAGCATGCCGTTGCGCCCGTTGCGGGTAGGCATTACACAGTCAAACATATCTATGCCCAGCTCAATATTGTTGAGGATGTTCCAGGGGGTGCCTACGCCCATGAGGTAGCGGGGCTTTTCTTTGGGCAGGATGTCCGTTACCAGGCCGCACATGTCATACATCTCCGCTTCCGGCTCCCCTACGCTGAGGCCGCCAATGGCGTTGCCGGCGCAGTTGCGGGAGGCAATGGCCTCGGCAGACGCCTTGCGCAGGTCTTTATAGGTGCTGCCCTGTACAATGGGGAACAACGTTTGTTCATGCCCGTATTCCGGGGCGGTCTCCCCCAACCGCTGAATGCAGCGGTCCAGCCAGCGGTGCGTCAGCTCCATGCTCCGTTTGGCATAGCGGTACTCGCTGGGGTAAGGCGGGCACTCGTCAAAGGCCATAATAATGTCCGCCCCGATGCCGCGCTGGATGTCCATCACGTTTTCAGGGGTGAACAGGTGGCGGCTGCCGTCTATGTGGCTCTGGAACACTACGCCTTCTTCCTTGATCTTGCGGTTGGCGGCCAGGGAAAACACCTGGTACCCCCCGCTGTCTGTCAGAACAGGGCGCTCCCAGCCGTTAAATTGATGCAGCCCGCCCGCCTGGCGCATTACTTCCATGCCGGGGCGCAGGTACAGGTGGTAGGTGTTGCCCAGGATGATCTGCGCGTTCACCTCCTGCCGGAGCTGCTCCTGGGTAACGGCCTTCACAGAGCCTACCGTGCCCACCGGCATAAAAATGGGCGTTTCTATGCTGCCATGGTCTGTTGTAATCAGGCCGGCCCTGGCGCCGGAGCCGTCTGTGGTAATTAGATCGAATTGCAAAACCGCTGTGTTTTTTTCAGGACGCAAAGGTATTGAATATTGCCCATCCCCCCGTTCGATCATTATTTTTTCCACATGCTTACATAGATAAATAAAAACATATATTTTTGCCCCCTATGTCGGACAATCTGGGGATTATCGTCTTTTACTGTTTTGCCGCCGCGGCCGGCGTGCAGGCACTGTATTACCTGATCTTTTTTTCGAGGGTGGCCTTTTACAAACGGCGGTTTGATGAGGACTTTCCCCCGCAGGAAGAGCTTTCTGTAGTGATCTGCGCCAAGAACGAAGAAAGGAGCCTGCCCAAAAACCTGCCTACCGTGCTGCAGCAGCGGTACCATATACACCAGCAGCCTGTTTACGAGGTAATAGTGGTGAATGACAATTCGGAAGATGATTCCAAATATTACCTGGCTTCCATAGAGAACGGCTATCCGCATTACCGCCATATAGAGATCAAACAGTCCGCCCAGTTCATTCCGGGAAAAAAATACCCGCTCTCCATCGGTATCAAGGGAGCGAAGTATGACACGCTGGTGCTGACGGATGCGGACTGCAAGCCCGCCAGTACCTACTGGCTGTCTATGATGGCGCAGGGCTTTAAAGAGGGCAAGGAAATAGTGCTGGGCTACGGCCCCTACTACAAAAAGCCGGGCTTTCTCAACAAGGTGGTGCGGTACGAGACCTGGTTCAGTGCGCTGCAATACCTCAGCTATGCGCTCTCGGGCATTCCCTACATGGGCGTAGGCCGCAACCTGGCCTATAAAAAAGAGCTGTTTTTTCGCCATAAAGGGTTTACGGCACACCAGCACCTGGCTTCCGGGGATGACGACCTGTTCATCAACCGCGCGGCCAACGGGCGCAACACGGCCGTGATCATCAACAAACACGCCTTTGCCTACTCGGAGCCTAAAACGAAGTGGAAATACTGGTTCAAGCAGAAAACCAGGCACATGTCTACCGGCAAACACTACCGCTTTGGCCATAAAGTGCTGCTGGGCCTGTTTTCCCTTTCCCACTTCCTTTTTTACCCGGCCCTTGTAATGGCCCTGTTCTACCCTCCCATGCTGTACATCACCCTGTACATCCTGGGCGGCAAAATACTGGTGCAATCCATCATCACTTACCTGGCCCTCAGGAAGCTGGACGAGCAAGACCTCTTCTGGTACAGCTGGCTGATGGACATGCTCATGTTCCTTTATTATGTTATCTTCACGCCCGCTTTGTTCTTCAAAAAAGGAAGAAGCAAGTGGAAATAGCCATGGAGATCGTTTTAAAATATTTTGCTGATTTCACCCCCCGCCAGCTGGACCAGTTCCGTTCGCTGGCGCCGCTTTACCGGGAATGGAACGATAAGATCAACGTGATATCCCGGAAAGATATTGACGCATTGTATGAAAAACACGTGCTGCATTCCCTGGCCATTGCCGCGGTGGCAGACCTCACTCCCGGCCTGCAGGTGCTGGACCTGGGCACGGGCGGCGGTTTTCCCGGTATTCCCCTGGCTATCTTTTTCCCTGAAGCGCATTTTCACCTGGTAGATTCCATCGGCAAAAAAATAAAGGTGGTGGAGGCCGTGGCCGAAGGGCTGAACCTCTCCAACGTTACCACGGCGCACGCCCGCGTGGAAGACATCAAAAACCGGAAGTTCGACCTGGTGGTATCCCGCGCGGTGGCACCCCTGAAAGACCTCTGGGGCTGGAGCAAACCCCTCCTCAAAAAGAACCCGCCGGCAGACCGGCCTTCCGGGCTGATCTGCCTGAAAGGGGGCGACCTGGCGCAGGAAATTTCCGAAAGCGCCTGCAGGCCCCAACTGGTGAATATTCACAAATTGTTCCCCGAAGCGTTTTTCCTCGAAAAGTACGTGGTGGCGGTGAAGTGAACAAAGGAACAACGGACCTTCCCTAGTGGCCCATTGGCACAGCCCCCCGTTCCGGCAAGCGATATTGCTCCCGGCGGCACATAAACATCCGGCGCCCTGTAACAAAACCCTGCCTGTTTCGTTAAATTACTGGTTATCAATTCACAATATCCATACAGAGCCCGGCTGTAAAAAAAAGATCACCTTTACAAAATATGCCCCGGCCTTGTTCGTCTACCTATGTAAGATGAACGAGTGGCTTTCCATAAAAAAACCCATGGCAGCGGAACAAAACGAGCGCATACAACGCACCGTAGAAAAAGAACGCACACGGCTACTGAACTTTATCCGTAAACGGGTAGACAATGTGGCGGACGCGGAAGACATTCTGCAGGACGTGTTCGTTCAGTTCACCCAATACCTCCGCCTGGGCTCGGACATCGATTCCCTCACGGGCTGGCTGTTTGCCGTAGCGCGCAACCGTATTACAGACTGGTTCAGAAAAAAGAAGGAAGACAGGTTTTCAGACACCGCCCTGGCTTCCGCCGAAGGGGACGGGCCACTTTATTTATCAGATATACTGCCGGATACCGCTGCGCAAACCGATGAGCCGATGGTGAGGAAGATCTTGCTGGAGGCCATTATGGAAGCAGTGGAGGAACTGCCGGAAGAACAGCGGTTCGTTTTTTTGCAGCACGAGGTGGAAGGCCGCTCCTTCAAGGAACTGTCTGCCACCACCGGCGTGCCGGTCAATACGCTGCTTTCCCGCAAGCGGTACGCCGTACTGGCGCTGCGCGAAAGCCTGGCAGGTATCTACAAAGATTTACTGAACGATTAAAGAAGTATGATCATGAAAAAAGTAGGCAAAATATTAGGCTTTATAGTGCTGGGCGTGGCCTGTGTGGCGCTCTTCGGCTTTGCCGTGATGTACCTGTGGAACTGGCTGGTGCCCACGCTGTTTGCAGGCCCCGTTATCACTTTCTGGCAAGCGCTTGGCCTGCTGCTGCTCAGCAAGCTGCTGCTGGGCTTCCCCCACAAGCATCACGAAGGCGGCTGGGCCTCCAAACGCCGGAAATGGAAAGAAAAAATGAAAGCCAAGCTCGAACATATGAGCCCCGAAGAAAGGGAAAGAATGAAAGAACAGCTCAACCGGTGCATGGGCCCCCGCTGGGGAAGCTGGATGGCGTCGGAAAAAGACCAGGACAGTAACAGCCGTACGCAACCCTTTACGGGCAAACCGGAAGAAACCCAGGAATAACCACTTTTTAACCTGACTTTATGCAACCCTCCTCAAACACCATTGCCATGATCGGTATCTTCAGGACCAACATAGGCACTTACCATGAGCGTACCTTCATTGTTGACGCAATTTGTAATAATTTTGATGTGGCGTCCTGCCATGTTGATATTGAAGATTGCGACAAAGTACTACGGATCGTAGACCTGAAAGTAGACGAGCGCTCCATTATCAGTTTTGTACAAGAGCAGGGCTTCCTCTGCGAAGTGCTAGAATGATGAATGACCGTTAACGAGGATAACCATCACCATATGAACAAGCAAGCCCTCATCACTTTACTGGACAACAGCTTTTCAGCGTTCTCCACTTTTACAGGCACCTTATCTGATCACCGGTTTGTGGTTTCTCCCGAGGGGAAATGGTCTGCCGGCCAGCAAATGGACCACCTGATACGCAGCGCCAGGCCTGTTAATACCGCGCTGGGCCTGCCCAAGCTGCTGCTGCGTTTCTTTGGCCGCCCCATGGCTAGGTCCCGCAGCTACGAGCAGATACGGGACACTTACCGCAGCGTGCTTACGCAGGGCGGCGTAGCCACCCGGCCTTACATTCCGCCGGTAACGGAAGCGGCACAACGGGCGCCGCTGGTGCAGCAGTTTGCGCAGCAAAAAGACAGGATGGTCACCTTGCTTGACAAGTGGACGGAAGAGGACCTGGACCGGTACCAGGTGCCCCACCCCCTGCTGGGCAAGCTCACCATGCGGGAAGTGCTGTATTTTACGGCCTATCACAACCATCACCACCTGGATACCCTGCAGCAGCGGGAGCAGCATGGCGAAACGTGGGCCAGCCAGCTGGAACGGGCCATATTTTAGCATTCTATATACTCAGCATACTGTTGTATAGCGGGCGCCTCCGGTGGCCGCTATTTTTTTGCCATTAAATTCGTACCTTTCTGTACTACTTAACCCCAAGGGCAGCCTGCGCCAACCCCAAAACAACGATCTGGCCACTCACTGCCCCCTAACAATTTGTTTTATGAAACGTACACAACAATTCATTTGCGTTGTGCTGTTGCTGTATGCACCTGTCTGCGCCCTTGCCCAGAGCGAGTTTGCGAAGGGCTGGATATTTCCGCTGGAACTTGGGCAGGGCGCCGCAACAGCCTTCAATTCCTCGCCTGACCTTTACCTGGCCACGCTGGCCTTTTCCCCGCAGGTAACGGTAGTGCCGGGCAGGCTGCGGGCGGGCCTTACGGCCGGCGGGGCATTCACTGCCAAACGCATTTACGGCATTGGCGGCGGCAGGGTTTCCCTGCTGGTGTGGGGCGGGCCTAAAGTGCTGGAAAGCTCCGTATTCAACCTGCAGCTGGTTGGCGAGTACCTGCTGGGCACCAAAGACCAGCGGCTGGCCGGCGGCGGCATGGCCGCGGAAATAGGCACCATGGCCACGGTTGCGGTAAAAGTGCATCGGGACTATGCGCTGAACAGCTGGTGGCTCCAGGGGAGCCTTGGCATTCACCTGTTCCGGAAAAAAGTGGCGCCGCCGCCTTCTTTATAAATCTTTAAAACGCATCACCATGCCCACAACAGCCCTGGTCATCAGCGGCGGCGGCTCCAAAGGGGCCTTTGCCGTAGGCGTCCTCAAGTACATGGCCGCCACGCCCAAAATAAAATTCGATACGCTTTGCGGCACCAGCACCGGCTCCCTCATTGTGCCGCTGGCCGCCCTTGGAGAGATCAACCTGCTGGAGAAACTGTACACCACGCACAAAACCAGCGATATCATTACCACAGGCAACGTGGTAAACCGCTTTGCGGGAAAAGACACCTATTCTCTTTTTGACGCGCAGCCCCTCAGCATACTCGTCAAAAACACTTACACGGATGCCATGTACGAGGCGCTGCTGCGCAGCAAAAAAGCCATCTACCTCACCACCGTTTGCCTGCAAACGGGGCGCATTGTTTATTTCACCAACAGTGACCAGCCCATGACCTCGCCAGACTATGACGTGATACAGGTGCAGAACAGCAGCACCTTCCGCCGGGCCATGTTCGCGTCTTCCTGCCAGCCGGTGTTCATGCCGCCTTACCAGGTAATAGAGTCCGAACCCTGGCAGTACGTAGACGGCGGCGTGCGGGAATACGCGCCTGTAGACCTCGCCATTGATACCGGCGCCACGGAAGTGTATGCCATCCTGCTTTCTCCCGAAACCCCGGAAGCAGATAACCGCGTGTTCAAAAGCCCCTTTGAGATCTTGCAGCAAACCATGGACTGGTTCACGATGGACGTAGCCGTGAACGACCTCAAAATGCCGAAGTTCATCAACCGCAGCCTGAACTACCTCAAAGCCGTAAAAGCAAAAATGAAAGAGGCCGGGCTCAAGCCCAAAGACATTGAATCTTTTTTTGACATTCCCCTCAGCAACCCGTTCATGGGCAAAAAAGACCTGAAGCTGCACATCATCAGGCCAGAAAAGCCGCTCAACGGCGGCCCCGGCGGCCTGGTGTTCGACCCTGTTGAAATGAAAAAAATGGTGGCCTACGGGGAGGAAACAGCGCGGAAATATTTTGAGGCGCTGGAGGGTTAAATAAGGGACTGATCAAAAAAGTAAAATGAAGTGTTTTAGAATTGCTTGAACGATGGCAGGTCTCCGTCAGGTACCCGAATAAATTGGGGCTGACCATTACTTTCTGGTCAGCCCCGCATATCGTTTTCCCGGTGTTACCGCGAAACGGCCTTGTTATTGGAGCGGTCTACATCCGCCAGCCGCATGCTCGGGTCTATTTCAATACTTTTCAGCTGGCCAATGGGCACATCCAGCGTAAAGGTGTAGGTGGGGTGCGTCCACCGCCAGCCGTCATGCACAACGTATTTCTGGTCCGCGTTCTCGTTAGGCTTGCTGCCAAACATCAGCGTGAGCGGGATGTTGTGCATTTCCCGGCGACCGTCTGCCAGCTCCACCGCCAGGTCTATGGGCATGGGGAACTGCCCCACCCGCCGCAGGCGCACCACGGTCTTTCCGCCAGCGTCATAAATACTGTCCAGCGCATAATCTATGTGTTTGGTGGAATTGAGCATGTATTGCAGGTACCAGTCCAGTTGCAGGCCGCTTTCTTTCTCCATGGAACGGATAAAATCTTTCGGGTTGGGATGTTTAAAGCGCCAGTCACGGTAATACCGCAGCAGCCCTGCATCGCGGTTGGCGGCGCCTATTACGTAACCCAGCTGCTCCAGGAACACGGCGCCCTTGGAATAGGCGTTGATGCTGTAGCCGTAGTTGGTATTAAAGTGATCTGAATGGGTGCTCATGGGTTCTTCAAAACCGCTTCTGACAAGGGCAAAGTAGGAACGGTAATTACCGGCCTGATGCCATCTCCCTTTCAGTGAATCTACGGTATTGCCAATGGTATTGTCTTCCGCAAAAGTGGTGAACCCCTCGTCCATCCAGGGGTACAGGCTTTCATTGGTACCCAGCATGCCCTGGTACCAGCTGTGCATCCATTCGTGAATGGCCACGCCGTAGAGGCCGTCCATTTTGCCGTTGCCCATAATGAGCGTGGCCATGGGGTACTCCATTCCGCCGTCCCCGCCCTGAATGAAAGAATACTGCTTGTACGGGTAAGGGCCGTAGTGCTGCTTGATATAGGCGTATGCCGCGGGTATCATTTCCGCCAGTTGCGGCCAGGTATGTTTGGTGGTATCATTTTCACGGTAGAAGAAATGCGCGGTAAAATCATCTACCTGTTTGGTGATGTGTTTGTACTCCGGATCTGCGGCCCATACAAAATCATGCACGTTGGGCGCTACAAAGTGCCAGGTAAGCGTTTTGCCCGCGGGGCGGGTCACCTTTGCACCTTTTGCCTCGTACCCGTGCCCTACCTGGTTGGGATTTTGCAGGTAACCGGTACCGGCCACCACGTATTGTTTGTCAAGCGTGATCTTTACGTCAAAATCTCCCCAAACCCCATAAAACTCGCGGGCAATATAGGGCGTGGGGTGCCAGCCTTCATAATCGTACTCGCACATTTTGGGGTACCACTGCGCCATGGAAAAGTCAATGCCTTCCTTGTTATGCCGGCCGCTGCGGCGGATCTGCACGGGCACCTGCGCTTCAAACTCCATGTCAAATACGGCTTTGCTTCTGGGAAGGATGGGCTGGTCCAACTCCACTACCAGTATGGTCTCTTCCGTGCGGTACGCCTGCTGGCGGCCATCTCTCTTCAGGGAAAGTATTTTCTGGTACCCGATCTCGTTGGGCTGCAGTTTGGAAATGCGGTCGGTTACGCGCGCATCCCAGTCGTGCCGGTTATGCCCTTTGGCATCTTTTCCCACTATGATCTTCCCCAGCTCCTGGCTGCGCACGTCCATCATGCTGCCGGGCTGGAACGCGTTCCAGTACAGGTGATAGAACACGCGGAACAGGGTGTCTGGCGAGTTGTTGGTGTATTGTAACTGTTGTTTGCCGGTGAGGCGGTTGGTCTGTGCGTTCAGCTGAACGTCCATCTTGTATTGCACATGTTGTTGCCAGCGGTCTGTCTGGCCCAGGGCTGTGGTTGTTGTCAGCGCCAGTACCATCACCGGAAAGAAAAGTTTCCTCATACTCAGATTGTTGGTATAAGGCGTGAAAATAATGAAATTAACCGGGGAGGCGGGGGTATTTGGGATATACGGTCAGGAGAAGGCCTGCCGGCGTTCCAGAACACTTGTGCTTGCTACATCGGCCGGCAGGCGGGTTTTTCCTCTGCATTCCAGGCGCTGGCCCTTATGCAATGGTGATGCCCTGCGTGGTCACCGGGGCCGAAAGGTCCCAGTTGTCTTTTTCCGCCTGGGCTAAAAATGTTTTTGTCCGGTATACGGTAGGGTGCAGGACCTTTTTGGAATGTGTGGCCAGCCATTGCTGCCGGGCCTTTGTATAAGCCAATACCCAGCTTTTTTCATCTCCGCCGTGCAGGGGCGTGCGCTCCGGGAAACGGACACGTAAAAAGCCCGGAACGGTGCCGGAGTGGATGAAACTGTCATAGATCACCAGCAGGCTTAAAGGCAGCTGGAAACCTTCCGCGTTGAAGAAATAGAACGCGGGGTCGAAATACAGGCGCTCAAAGGTCTCGTCTTGCGCCTGGCGCATAATAGGGTCTTGACGGGCGCTGTCTTTTAGCAGTTTGATGAACTGTTTGTCATTCACCAGCGACTGCCGGCCTACCCTGTTCATATACGGCTGAAACGCGGCCGCAAAGCTCCCGCCCATGCTGATATAGCGTTCCAGCAGGTTGCGCAGGTTGCCCTGCTCGGTGGTCTGGCTGCGGCCATAGGTGATCTGGCGGCTGCCGCCCCGTCCGTCCGGGTAAATCACCAGCGCATCGTATTCCCCTTCCGCACTGCCGGTCTCAAACACGTTCACGATGCTGACGATCTTTTTCTTGATTTCATTGGTAATCATGAGTAAACATTTGGGATTTATGTTGTCCATTGCACGGTGACCAGGTGTTGCATCCAGGGTAATTGCAGCGGCTGCGGCGTTGCGTCCGGCAGCGCCGGGCCGGAAAGCTGTTCTTCCGCGCCCGTTTGCGGCAATACCGTCAGCACCCATTCCCCGCCCGCAAACCGGAGCTTACCGTTGCGCCGGAGCAACAGGTTGCGGAAGCCTTGGCGGCCCAGGCCGTATGCGGCGGCCAACGCATCCACCCCTGCCACGGCCGCCTGTTTTTCCTGCTCCGTTAGCCAAACGTTTTTTTCCACGGGCTCATTCAGCGGTATGCCGCAAAGCAGCTTGTGCAGCGCCATGTTGTATTCCGGCGCCTGCTCCTCTCCGTCTGCCATGAACGCCAGCAGGTGTACGGCCCTGCTATGCAGTTCCGGCAGAATGCCGGCGCCGCCCGGCCGCAGCCATTGCATGTCCGTCAATAAACGCGCCAGCTGTGCATGCAGCATGACAAGCCCTGCCTGTTTTACCAGCAGCGGCTCATCCAACCCAAGGTCAGGCGCGGCGGGGTTGCCCGCACTTTCACCGGCCACAGGCATGGCCTGCGCATCCAGGTTGTCAGGGAACGCGATGTTATCCAGTATCTTGCTGCCGGAGATGCTGATAGCCGTTTTCATCCACCCGGTCCACTTTTCCCTGATCTTTTCTTTCAGGCACAACGGCTTTTCACCCGCCATCATGGTGCTGAACAAGGCATCCCAATAGAGGCAGCGCAGGCTGTGTTGCGCCACGGGCAACGGGCTAAAACGCTGCCGCAGGCTGCTTTCCGCGGCGGCGGCCGCGTTCCCTGCTGTTTCTCCCAACACGGCGTGCAGCACGGCCTGCTGCAGGGAGGAAGAGCATTGCAGCACCCACCGGGGAATACATAGCCTGTTGCCGGCCCGGGCCTGCAGCCATTTGGCGCGGCATAAAGGCGGCTGCCGCTGAACGGCGGCAATGATGTTCTCTTCCAGGGAGTCGGGCGTTTCCTGCTGCATCCACCATGGAATGAGGCCGTATTGCATGAAAAAGAACCAGGCATACTGGTAGATCTCGCTCACAGAGCAAAGCCCCCATTGCGGTTCAGGCTCCGCTTCAGGATACAGGCCGCCTGGCTGCTCCTGTTCTGACAATACACTGTTCCTGACTTCCATAAGTACTTGTTTTTGATAACCTTTTACGGGACGTTCAAATAGTATACCGGTACCTGTACAAGTTTACATGCCTCATGCTGAATGATGCCTGGTTATTGGGGTTGCACCTATGCGGGTGCCCTATGTTTTTTCCGGTATCCTGGGGTTGAAGTATGTCAACTTTTGTTTGCTATTCCGGGGCTGTTGTCTACTGTAATATTAACCATAATTCACCACATGGCAAAAAAGTGTCAGGCGGTCTTTCCTTCCACAATGATCACAATTTCACCTTTTACGCCTTTCTCCGCAAAATGGTCACGCACCTCCTGCAGGGAGCCGCGCCTGTTTTCCTCGAACATCTTGGTCAGCTCGCGGGAAACGCAGCACTGGCGGGCGGCGCCGAAATATTCCATAAAGTCTTCCAATGTTTTGACAAGGCGGTGGGGAGATTCGTAAAACACCATGGTACGGTCTTCTTCGGCCAGCCGGGTTAACAGGGTGTGGCGGCCTTTTTTGGGGGGAAGAAAACCTTCAAACGCAAAGCGGTTCATGGGAATGCCGCTGTTTACAAGGGCCGGTACAAAGGCGGTGGCGCCGGGCAAACATTCTACCGGTATGCCGGCGCGGATGCACTCCCGCACCAGCAGGAAACCCGGGTCTGATACGCCCGGGGTGCCGGCGTCTGTAAGCAGGGCCATCTGTTTGCCGGCCTGCAGTTGCTGTACCAGGTGCTGCAACACCTTATGCTCGTTGTGCTGATGATAAGGTGTTACAGGCCTGGTAATGCCATAGTGCCGCAGCAGGATGCCCGAGGTACGGGTATCTTCCGCCAGCACCAGCTCCACCGTTTCCAACGTTTTTACGGCCCTGTAGGTCATATCCGCCAGGTTACCGATGGGCGAAGGAATGATGAAGAGTTTGGACAAAGCTATTGAATGTTTACTTCGTAAAATTCCATTACCTGGTTGGCCAGCAGTTTCTGGCAGGCGTTTTCAGCAATATGCTGTGCTTCTTCTTTGGAGGAGGCTTCTATCTGCAGGGTAATGTGTTTACCCACCCGTACGTCATGTACATTCCCAAGGCCGAGGTTCTTTAACCCGCCCAATACGGCTTTCCCCTGGGGGTCCAGCAGTTCCTTCAGCGGCATCACGTTGATATGCGCAGTAAATGTCATTTTTCCTGAAAATTTTGACGCAAAACTAGGGAATAATGTTAAGCATTTATCAAATTGGTTATTAATAACCAAATAAATTACTGCCTGATAACCACGCCGGATGGCCGGGAAAGCTCGTTTTGACGTAGCGGTAGCTGAGCGTGAACAGGCTGTGGCTCATACATCACTTCTTCTATGCCGCGGCCACCTTCGGCGGCACCAGCAGGGACAGTGCCACGTACGCAATAAATATGAACGGCACCACCGCAAAACCCAGTACCGGTATACCCGCAATGGTCAGCGCCGCCAGCAGAAAACGGGGCCAGTTGTCTTTCAGGCCCAGGTTCTTGAACTTGAGGCTGATCATGGGATGTGAGCTGACCATGAGGTAGCAGAGCACGGCAATAATGGCGTACAATACCCAGATGTTTTGCAGCCAGTGGGCCAGGTTAAAGGGATTGTTGAGCATGATGAGCGGGAAAGAGGCCACCAGGAAGCCTGCGGCGGGCGTGGGCACGCCAATGAAGTTTTCAGACTGGCGGGTATCGAGGTTGAAAACGGCCAGGCGGTACGCCGCAAAACAGGGCACCAGCAGCGCCGGGGCCAGGTTGATGTAAGACACGTCAAACACGTCCGGCATACGGAGATAGGCGCTGCGCAGGAGGCGGAAGAGGATCATGCCGGGCACCACCCCAAAGGTCACCACGTCTGCCAGCGAGTCCAGCTCCCGGCCCAGCGGCGACGCTACCTTCAGCAGCCGGGCCACAAAACCGTCAAAAAAATCTATAATGCCCGCCAGCACTACCAGGCCGGAGGCCCAGTAAATGGGCTCGGGGTTGGTAACAGTGTATTCACGGCCATTGAACTCGGCAATGTACTCCGGCGCATGCAAAATGAAAATAATGGCCAATGCGCCGCAAAAGAGATTGGAAAGGGTAAGGATATTGGGAATTTGTTTCATCAGTGTTTTATTCGTCTTTTCAATGGCCAGACGGAACGTTCAGCGGCTTGCGGGCCGGAACGTTTCATTCGGGTATTTCAGGAAGCGGAAGCGGCGTGTTGCGCCGCTTCCGGCAATGTTACGCTTTCATCAGCGTTTCGATCTCCTCTGCCGTGATCGGCATATTTTTCATCAGGTCTATATTCCCGCCTTTTTTCAGCCAGATGTTATTTTCGATCCTGATACCCATTTTTTCTTCTTCAATATAAATGCCCGGCTCCACGGTGAGCACCGCGCCTTCCGGCAGGGGCTGGTGGAAAGAGGGCGCCAGGTCATGCACGTCTACTCCCAGGTGGTGGGAGATACCGTGGTACAGGTACTTGCGGTAGGCCGGCGCTTCAGGGTCCTGGTTCTTGATATCACCTGCTGTGAGCAGGCCCAGTTTCACGAACTCCTTGCCGGCCTCCACGCCCACCATTTCATGATACTTTGCAATGGTGATACCCGGCTCAAGGATGGACTTGGCGTAGTTGTGCAGGTGCAGGCAGGCATTGTACACCTGGCGCTGCCGGTCTGTGAACTTGCCGTTTACCGGTACGGTACGGGTAAGGTCCGCATTGTAACCGCCGTAGGCCGCGCCAAAATCCATCAGTATCAGCTCACCGTCTTTGCACTCCTGGTTATTGGACACATAATGCAGGGTACGGGCCCTGTCACCAGACGCTATAATGGAGCCATATGCCTCTCCTGTAGCGCGGTTACGGAGAAATTCGTGCATGATCTCCGCATGGATCTCGTGTTCGAACACCCCCGGCCGGATGAATTTCAGCAGGCGGCGGAAGGTCTTTTCGGTGATATCAATGGCCTCCTGTATCACTTTCACTTCTTCCGCCGTTTTTACGGCCCGCAGTTCCTTGAGGATAGGCGCGGCGCGGAGGTAGTGATGAAGCGGGTAGCGGCTGCGCAGCTCGGCGGCGTAGCGATAGTCCCGCACGGGTACCAGGTTGGCTTTACGGTTGTTTTCGTTGGTATTGAGATAGATGTTCTCCGCGTCGTGTATCCAGGGCTGCAGCAGGGCGTCCAGGCTGTCCAGCCACACAATGGTGCCGATGCCTGAAATGGCCTGCGCTTCTTCGCGGCGGAGGCGGTGGCCGTCCCATTTTTCCTTCAGCTCGTTGGGGCGTACCAGTACCAGTACTTCCCGGTATTTCGGATCGGGGTTGCCGGGAAACAATACCAGCATGGTATCTTCCTGGTCTATACCCGTCAGCCAGTACAGGTCGGCATTTTGTTTGAAAGCATGCAGGGCGTCTCCGTTGGTGGGCAGTTCATCATTAGCATTAAAGATGGCAATCGAGTTCTCCTTCATCTTGGTCCTGAATCGCTCCCGGTTTTTGACAAAGAGCTGCGGGTCCAGTGGTAAATATTTCATCAGTTTCTTGTTTACAGGGTATGAAGCCTCAAACTTACCGGAAAATCGCCAACCGGCAAAAACGGCCGGGCGTTAACAGCCATGAAAACAACCTGGAGAATTGAACAAATAAATATTCCCGCCGTCTTTTGATTTTCCGATAAATTGAAATCGAATGAATTAGATAATATCTAAAAACAACCCATAAAATAAGGAATTATTCAGGAAATTAGATGGCACAACACCTATAAAATTTGAAAATATCAAAAAAAGCCTAGATTTGCCCATACACCAAAACAATCTTTCTTTATGCAAATCAGCAGTGTAAGGGATACACTCAAGGAGCTGCGGGACCTGGGCATAGAGAACATCGCTGATGTACATTATCAATTGCCTCCCGAAGAGTTGACGGCGCAAACCCTGGCATTGGGCCAGGGCAGCCTGGCGGACACGGGAGCGCTGATGGTAAATACCGGCGAGTTCACCGGCCGTGCCCCGAAAGACAAGTTCATTGTAAAAGACCAGCTCACTGCCCACTCCGTGAACTGGAACGACTTCAACCAACCATTCCCGCAAGAGAACTTTGACAAGCTGTACCGCCGCATTACCCGTTATTTTACCGGCAAACCCGTGTGGGTGAGAGACTGCCAGGCCTGCGCCGACCCGGCGTACCGGCTCAACATCCGCGTAATCACGGAAACGCCCTGGTCCAGCCTGTTTGTCTACAACATGTTCCTCCGCCCCGGAGAAGAGGAGCTGGAGCACATGGAACCGGAATGGACGGTGATACAGGCGCCCGGCTGCCATGCAGACCCCGCTGCGGACGGCACCCGGCAGCATAACTTTGCCGTGGTGAGCTTTACCCGTAAAATGATCCTCATCGGAGGCTCCGCCTATACCGGCGAGATCAAGAAGGGCATCTTTACCATTCTCAACTACCTGCTGCCGCATACGCAAAACGTGCTCAGCATGCACTGTTCGGCCAACCAGGGCAAAGGGGGCGATACGGCTGTTTTCTTTGGCCTCAGCGGCACCGGCAAAACCACGCTCAGCGCAGACCCGGAGCGCAAGCTCATTGGAGATGACGAGCATGGCTGGACAGACCACAACGTTTTCAACTTTGAAGGCGGCTGCTACGCCAAAACGATTGACCTGAGCGCCGAAAAGGAACCGCAGATATTCAATGCCATCCGCGATGGCGCCCTGCTGGAAAATACCGTTTGCTATCCCGGCACCCGTACGGTGAATTTTGCGGACAAGAGCATTACCGAAAATACCCGGGTGAGCTACCCGCTGCATTATATCGACAATGCGCAGGAGCCCTCCATCGGCAATATCCCGAAGAACATTTTCTTCCTCACCTGCGACGCTTACGGCGTACTGCCCCCCATTTCCCGACTGAGCCCGGGCCAGGCCATGTACCAGTTCATGTCCGGTTACACGGCCAAAGTGGCCGGCACGGAAGCAGGGATCACAGAGCCCAAATCCACTTTCAGCGCCTGCTTTGGCGCCCCCTTCCTGCCCCTACACCCCGCGCGCTATGCGCAGATGCTGGGAGAAAGGATGCGGGAGCACGAAGTGAACATCTGGCTGGTCAACACCGGCTGGACGGGCGGCGCCTACGGCACCGGGCAGCGTATCAAGCTGAGCTACACCCGCGCCATGATCAGCGCCGCGCTGAAGGGCGACCTGGAAAAAGCGGCTTACAAAAATCACGAAGTGTTTGGCGTGGCCATTCCCGAAGCGTGCCCCGGCGTGCCGGATGAGCTGCTGGACCCGCGCAATACCTGGGCGGATGCCGCCGCGTACGACGCGCAGGCCAAAGACCTGGCAGAACAATTCGTGAAGAACTTTGAGAAATATGCTGGCGAGGCCAGTGAAGAAATACTGGCGGCCGCCCCCAGAATATGATCACACAACGCCTTTATAAGTTCCAGGTTGTGCTAATGCCAGCCGTTTGCAGTTTTCCTTTTTAGATTCCTACGTTCATTTATCAATTTGGTTTACGGGGTTGCCTTTGGCCAGGCAGCCCCTTTCCATTCGCCGATTTTTTCCTTACTTTTGCGCATGCAAATTTTAGACGGCAAACTCGTATCCCAGGCTGTAAAAGATCAACTGGCCACCCAGGTAGCCTCGTTAAAGGCCCAGGGCAAAAAAATACCTCACCTCGCCGCCATACTGGTGGGCAACAACGGCGCCAGTGAAACCTATGTGGCCAGCAAGGTCAAATCCTGCGCAGAGATCGGTTACAACTCCACCCTGCTCCGTTTTGAGGACACCATTCCCGAAAAGCATTTGCTGGACCATATTGCCATGCTGAACGAAAACCCGGATATTGACGGTATTCTTGTACAGCTGCCACTGCCCAAACACATCAACGAAGAGCTGGTAATCAATACCATAGACCCCAGCAAGGACGTAGACGGCTTCCACCCCATGAACGTGGGTAAAATGGTGAGCGGCCTGCCGGCTTTTATTCCCGCTACTCCCTACGGCATTATGCTGATACTGGAACATTATAATATCGAGACCAGGGGCAAACACGCCGTGGTGATAGGCCGCAGCCACATTGTGGGTACGCCGGTGAGCATCCTGCTGAGCCGCAACACCAACCCCGGCAACTGCACCGTAACCCTGTGCCACTCCCATACAAAAAACCTCGCCGAGCTCTGCCGCCAGGCGGATATTGTGGTAGCCGCCATTGGCCGCCCCAATTTTGTAACGGCAGATATGGTAAAAGAAGGCGCCGTGGTGATAGATGTAGGCATCAACAGAATGGAAGACGCGTCCAAAAAGAGCGGTTTCCGCCTGGTGGGAGATGTGGACTATGCAGCCGTAGCCCCGCGCTGCAGCTACATTACCCCCGTTCCCGGCGGCGTAGGGCCCATGACCATTGCCGCATTGCTGAAAAATACCTACCTCGCCGCCACCGGGCAGCGCGGGCATCAAAACTGATAAATGAGCTACCTTTGTACCATGCCCGGCACCGCTTTACATACTGCTACCCTGCCTGTGATGGAGTCTTTTTACACCCTGCAGGGTGAAGGTTTCCATCAAGGGAAGGCCGCTTATTTCATCCGCCTCGGCGGCTGCGATGTGGGCTGCGTATGGTGCGATGTCAAAGAAAGCTGGGAGGCAGACAAACACCCGCAGCAAACTATCACAGACATGGTACGGGAAGCAGCGGCCCACCCCGGCCGCATTGCCGTTATCACCGGCGGGGAACCGCTGATGCATGACCTGACCACCCTCACCAGCGCCCTGCACAAAGCCGGGTTCAGGAACCATATTGAAACCTCCGGCTCCTCTCCCCTCAGCGGAAACTGGGACTGGATCACCCTCTCCCCCAAAAAATTCAAGGCGCCCCTGCCGGAGATATGCGCCAAAGCGCATGAACTGAAGATCGTGATCTACAACAAGTCAGATTTTGCCTGGGCGGAAAAATATGCGGCCCTGGCGGGCCGGCAATGCAAGCTGTACCTGCAGCCGGAATGGAGCCGGGCAGCGGAAATGACGCCGCACATTATAGACTATGTAAAGGAACACCCCCAATGGCAGATCTCCCTGCAGATCCATAAATACATCAACGTTCCCTGACACCGGTTTGCTTTCAACAGGCCTGTCGCCTATCACATTCTTTATCATCTTCATATCATAAACCCCTTTTTTTCCGTTATTTAGTGATCAACTATGAAACACATCCTGTTATCACTATGCTGCCTGATCAGCCTCGGGCTGATGGCGCAAAAAACGGATAAAGCTGACAAGAAAGCCGGAGAACTGTTTGAACAGGCTATCCAGTCCATGCGTAGCTATCAGTACGACAATGCCATCCACTTTCTCCATGAAGCCCTGAAGGTAAAACCCAATTATCCCGATGCTTACGGCCAGATGGGCCTTACTTACGTAGCTAAGAAGCAGTACAAGGAGGCTATCACCGCTTTCAAAAAGCTGCTGGAAATTGATGCGGACGGGCTGCGCTTCATCCGCATGTCTTATGCCAAAGCCCTGGCTGGCAACGGGCAGTTTGCAGACGCCCTGAAAATGGTGGAAGAACAGATCGCTGTTTCCAAAAAGGCATCTCCTGAACAGGCCCAGTTCAAAAAGAACATGGAGTACGCCCTTTCCACCCAACCCGTGCCCTTTGAGCCGAAAAACCTTGGCGCCAACATCAATAGCGCAGACGCGGAATATTTCCCCTCTCTCACCATAGACGGTAAAACCCTGGTGTATACGCGCCGGGTGGGCGGCCGCAACGAAGATTTTTTTGTATCGGAAAAAGACAGCCTGCAATGGCAGTTGTCAAAAGACATGGGAGAGCCTGTTAACTCCGCGTTCAACGAGGGCGCACAGAACATTTCGCAAGACGGGGAAATGCTGGTCTTCACCGGGTGCGATTTTCCCGGGGGCCGCGGCAGCTGCGATATTTATTACTCCGTCAAAACGGCCAATGGCTGGCAGGCGCCCCGCAACATCGGCACGGCCATCAACAGCGAACTGTGGGAATCACAACCCTGCCTTTCGCCAGACAAACAAACCCTTTATTTCACCCGCGAAACACCGGATGCCGGCGCCGATATTTTTGTAAGCCGCCGCAGTCCTGACGGGCGCTGGAGCCTGGCAGAACGGCTGGGGCCCAACATCAACACCCGCGGCCGCGAAATGACCCCTTTTCTGCATGCGGACGGGCAAACGCTGTTTTTTGCTTCTACCGGGCACCAGGGCTTCGGCGGACTGGACATCTTTTACTCCCGCCTGCAGCCGGATGGTACCTGGGGCCCCGCCGTAAACCTCGGCTACCCCATCAACACTATTGACGAAGACGGCAGCCTTACCGTGGCGGCAAACGGCGTTACGGCGTACTTTTCGTCTGACCGCGCCGAGGGGCGCGGTTCCCTGGACATCTACAGTTTTGAGCTGTACGAAGCCGCACGGCCGCAGCCCACGTTGTACGTAAGAGGTTATGTATACGATGTTAAAACCAACCAGCGCCTGGTAGCCGCCCTGGAACTGACAGACCTGGCCACCAAACTAACGGTAGCGAACATACGCAGCAACGAGAACGGGGACTACCTGGTACCCCTGCCCACGGGTAAAGACTATGCGCTCTCCGTAAGCCGGAAGGGCTATCTCTTCTATTCTGAAAACTTTTCATTGAAAGAGGTGAAAGAAGGCCAGCCGTTTGAAAAGAACGTGCCGCTGCAGCCGCTGGAAGCTAACGCGGTAGTGGTGTTGCGCAATATCTTCTTTGCCAGCAACGAATATACCCTGCAACCTGCCTCCACTACAGAGCTGGACAAACTGGTGGCCCTGCTGAAAAGCAACCCCACCATGGAAGTGGAGCTAAGCGGCCATACAGACAATGTGGGCAGCGATACGGACAACCAGGTGCTCTCTGAAAACCGGGCTAAAGCGGTAGTAGCATACCTTGTGAAACAGGGCATAGCCGCAAAACGGCTGAAGGCCAAAGGTTATGGCGAAAGCAAACCGGTAGATACCAATGATACCGATGCCGGCCGCGCGCAGAACAGGAGAACGGAGCTGAAGGTGATCAGTTTGTAAGATCGTTCAGAGGGTGTATCGAATTGATGCACCCTCTTTTTACGTGGGTACCTTGCGAGGAGGCTTTCGTTTACGCGATCCTCAAAAGTTTCAAAATACCTTCGACACTTCCTCTTCCTTTTTTATTGGATCAGTTCTGGCTGACTTGTTTTTCAGGCTTTCCAGTTCTTTCTCCTGCCGTGCCAATTGTTGCTGCTGTTTGTCTATCAGTTTTGCCTGCGTAGTCATTTTTTTATTCATATCGATCAAATAAAGCGTAAGCTCTTCGATCTTCTGTAGCAATTTTGCCTGGTTCTCCCCTACATCTAGCCCGTTTTTCTGAACATCTGCAGCGGCGGGTATTTCCGGAAGATGCTTGTATTTGGAGATGTAAAATTCCAGCTCTTCGAGAGATTTAAGTTTGTAAGATGCCTCGAAAACAAAATCAGGCCACTCTGTTTGTGTAACCTTTATTTTTCGGGCTTTCACGGGGCCATTGACTGCGAGTTTATAGCCGCTACTCGTGGTGGTGCCAATGGACAGGTTACCGTATTCATCGAAGACCATTTTATTCTGTGCAGGGCCACCAAGTACTTTTGTAGCAAAAACAAGACGGGCCCCTACCAGGTAAGGATGAGTGGGAAAGTCTCCCTTTTCCGCCCAAATACCAGCTATCTGCCGGTGCGCGTCAGCCTGACCGGTAATATTGCTGAAGAAAATAGCCCCCACCCTTTCCCCGGCGCTCAAAGTGCTTATAGAACGGCCAAGTTCGAGAACAGGTTGTTCATTGGATATAATGCTTACTACCCTGTCTTGTTGAGTATATGTGCGGGGATAGCTCACCTGGTTTTGGTTGGCAAAGCTCCCCGGCATCAGCGTACCAATACCAACGCTGCCATTGCGGTCAACAATCATATGAGCCGCTTCTGAATTCCAACCGTATCCACCCAGCAGCACCGGCAGTGCAACTGCGGAATTCTGATAATATCCTTTTATCCAGATAGATACTTCGTCATTCATATCATTGCCTGTCGGCTGAACAGAATGAAATTTTTTCCGTTGAAGGCCAAAGCTGCTCACTGCCTGATTATTCAAGAAACTGGTGGTTGTGGAAAGAGATAGCCCCAGGGGGTGAGACGGCGGCTGCACCTGAACGTCTGGAGATTGAAAACTAATACCCGGAGGAAAGGACTGACCGATAACCACATTCGAAATAATTACCAAGCCAAAAAACAAGATGATCTTTTTCATAGTGTATAGAGCGTTTTCCTGAAAATACTAAATCAAAAACTTTTCACCTGCGTTCTCATTACACTGTCCGCCTGCGCTTCGGTTAGCCCGCGCGGGTACAGCGCCGTTACCCAGTCCCCGTACATCACATTGGGCAGCACAATAAAACGCTCGCCAAATTCCGCGCGCAACTCATCTACCGCAGCGCTCCGCTCCTCGGGTAATCTATGATAAAAGACCGCTGCAAAATCTCCCAGGTTATCGCCCACCAGCATCGCGATCTCGAATTTCTTCGCTATTTCCAGGCGGCGGGGCTCCTTGTTGGAGTTGCCGTTAGAGAGTACCAGGTGCTCATTATCTGCAAACGGGAAACCCCAGCGCTGCAGGTTTTTCAGGGTAGCGGCCCGTTCATTTTCCAGGCGGTTGGTCACGTAATAGATGGTGAAGCCCTTTTCCGCGGCGTATTTGAAGAATGAGGGCGCGCCCGGCACCGTATCGCAGGCGGCAAGAGCCGTCCATTCTTCCCACTCCTTTTGCGAATAAGGGCGGCCGGCCAGCGCGGTTTTGGCGGAGTAAGGGCTGTTGTCCAGCACGGTTTCGTCTATGTCCGTTACAATGGCCCGCGGCCGCAGGGTTTGCTGATGGCTCATAACTTCCACTCTTTGCGCTGCCGCATGGTAGGCCTGCAGGCAGAGCGCCTTGTATTCTGCCGCGCGTTGCTGCCAGAGCGCTCCCCAGGCGGGACCGGTGTTGGCAAAAGAGGTAGTGGCGGTAGTGCGTTGAGGGGTTTTGCAGGCTGCGAAAGCAAGCAGCAGCCATACCAGGTAACGTGTTTGCATAACAATGTATATGAACAGCAAACTTCGCCAAAAAACCGTAAATTGACCGTGCTTAAATTGTTAACCCATGCGCGATGAATTACATTATCGTATTGCATTGACCCTCATCCCGCAGGTAGGCGATGTGGTGGCCAAAGAGCTGCTCCGCCGGTTTGGTACGGCCCGGGATATTTTCACGGCACAAAAAAAACTACTGGAGAGCATCCCCGGGGTGGGCACACAGCGCGCCGCGGCCATCCGCGCCTTCAACGCGTTTCACCTGGCCGATGCGGAAATTGCTTTTATGGGCAAAAACGGCGTGCAGCCGCTGTTTTACACAGACCCTTTATATCCCCGGCGCCTGCAACATTGTTATGACAGCCCGGTGATGCTCTATGCCAAAGGCCACATGGACCTGCAGGCGGAAAAGATATTGGGCGTAGTGGGCACCCGCACCCCTACTGCCTATGGCCACGCTATCTGCGAACAGTTCATAGCTGCCTTTGCCGCACACCACATCACCATTGTAAGCGGTATGGCGTACGGGATAGACATCACCGCCCACAAAGCCGCACTGGCGCAAGGGTTGCCCACCGTTGGGGTACTGGCCCACGGGCTTGACAAGCTCTACCCCGCCGCCCACTACCATGCCGCGCAGCAGATGCTGGAAAACGGCGGGCTGTTAACCGACTTCTGCAGCGGCACCAAGCTGGGCAAACAGAACTTTCCCCGCCGCAACCGTATAGTGGCAGGGTTATGCGACGCTACACTGGTGATCGAAAGCGGCATCAAAGGTGGGTCCCTGATCACGGCAGACATAGCCTGCGGTTACAACCGGGATGTAATGGCCGTGCCCGGCCGTATTGGCGATGCGCGCTCCGCCGGTTGCCTGGAACTGGTACGCCACAACAAAGCCGCGCTGGTAACAGGGCCGGAAGATGTGCTGGAGATGCTGAACTGGCGGCCGGCCGCTCCCAAAAACGCCGCACCGGTGGTGCAAAGCAGGCTGTTCAACCAGCTTGGCCCCGGCCAGCAGCAAGTGGTAGCGGTGCTGGGCGGCGGCAATCATATGCATATTGACGAAATCCAGTACCGCAGCGGCATTCCGCAACAACAAATACCCGGTGTACTGCTGCAGCTGGAAATGGAAGGACTGGTGCGCGCCATGCCGGGCAATACATATCAATTAATCCACACATGAAAAATGAACTGCACTGATTACACAAAATAGTCGTACATTTGCGTGCAATTATTTAGAAAACTGCCAAAATAATTGCAATATGCCTGCGGGAAAATCCAAACAGAAATTTGTAGCTGACGGTCTTACCTTCGATGACGTACTCCTGGTACCAGCCTATTCAGAAGTGCTGCCCAGGGAAGTGAACATCTCCTCTCAACTTACCAAAAATCTCAGAATCAACATCCCTATGGTGTCTGCCGCAATGGACACTGTAACGGAAGCTAATCTTGCCATTGCGCTGGCGCGTGAGGGCGGCATCGGCATCCTGCACAAGAACATGAGCATTGAGAAACAAGCGGAACTGGTAAGAAAGGTAAAACGCAGCGAAAGCGGAATGATCCTTGACCCGCTGACATTAAGCGCAGATTCCACCATTGGCCAGGCGCTGCGCATGATGCGGGAAAACGGCATTGGCGGTATTCCCATTGTTGACGGTGATAAAAAGCTGATCGGCATTCTCACCAACCGCGACCTGCGGTTCGAAAAATCCAACACCAAAAGGCTTATCAGTGAAGTGATGACCAGCAAAGACAAGCTGGTGACCGCGCCGGAAGGCACTGACATGAAAAAGGCCGAAAAAATACTCCAGCAGCACCGTATTGAAAAGCTCCCCGTAGTGAACAAGCAGGGTAAACTGACCGGCCTGATCACCTACCGGGACATACTGCAGCTGCAAAGCTACCCCAATGCCGCCAAAGACGCTTACGGCCGCCTGCTGGTGGGGGCTGCGCTGGGCATTACGGCAGACCTCCAGGAAAGGGCCTCCGCCCTCATCCATGTGGGCGTTGACGTGGTAACGCTAGACAGTGCGCATGGCCACTCCGTACACGTGCTGGAAGCACTGAAGAAACTCAAGAAATCTTTCCCCAAACTGCAGGTAATAGGTGGTAACGTTGCTACCGCAGAAGGCGCGCTGGCACTGGCCGCCGCTGGTGCAGACGCGGTAAAAGTGGGCGTAGGCCCCGGTTCCATCTGTACCACCCGCGTGGTAACAGGCGCCGGCTTCCCTCAATTGTCCGCCATCATGAACGCGGCGCAGGCGTTGAAAAAATCAGGCATCCCCGTTATTGCAGACGGCGGCATCCGCTATACCGGCGACATGGTGAAAGCCCTGGTAGCCGGTGCGTCTACCATCATGGCAGGCTCCATCTTTGCCGGCGTGGAAGAAAGCCCCGGAGAGACCATCATTTACGAAGGCCGCAAGTTCAAAAGCTACCGCGGCATGGGCTCTATTGAGGCCATGTCTGAAGGCAGCAAGGACCGCTACTTCCAGGACGTGGAGGCTGATATCAAAAAGCTGGTGCCGGAAGGCATTGTAGGCCGCGTGCCCTACAAAGGCTACCTGTCTGAAGTGGTGCAGCAGTTCGTAGGCGGCCTCCGCGCCGGTATGGGCTATTGCGGCGCCAAAGATATCAAGGCCCTGCAGGATGCGCAGTTCGTGAAGATCACTTCCGCCACCGTAAAGGAAAACCACCCGCACGATGTGGTGATCACCAAAGAAGCACCCAACTACAGCCGCTAATTATTACCAGCATATTAAAAAGGGCATACGAAGAGCACCGCTTTCTCCGTATGCCCTTTTTTATTCTATTTTTGGAGCATGAACCCATCCATCAGCAAACGCATGCCCCTTCTGCTCAGCATTCTTGCAGGCTGTACCATGTGGGCGGCATGGCCTACCTCTCCACTTACCTTTCTCATATTTGCTGGTTTTGCGCCCCTGCTGGCCATTGCGGACCGGGTGCCGCGGCGGAGCGTTTATCTTGGGCTCATATACCTGGCGTTGTGGATATGGAACACCGGCACCACCTGGTGGGTAGGCAATACCCCTGTACCGGCCAGCGGCATTTTTGCCAACGCGTTCAATGCGCTGCTCATGAGCATACCGCTGCTGGGGTTCAAAATAGCAAAAGAACGCAGCAGCCGCACCACCGCATATTTTGCGCTGATAGTATACTGGCTCACATTTGAGTACATTCACCAGCAATGGGAATTGAGCTGGCCCTGGCTCACGCTGGGCAATGCGTTCGCTTCCCGGCCTGACCTCGTACAATGGTACGAATATACCGGCACGCCCGGAGGCTCCCTGTATGTATTGCTGGCCAACATTCTTGTATACGAATTTATCAGGCAATACCGTACCGGCGGCGCCGCCTGGAAAAAAGCCTGGCAGCCGCTGCTCTTCATTCTTTTACCCATGGGCGTTTCCATGACCATAAGGGCGCTCTCTTTCTCCAAAGGCCTGGGCCTCTCCGTAGTAGTGGTACAACCCAATATAGACCCGTACGACGAAAAGTTCTCCTTCGGCATGGCGCAGCAACAAGTGGAAAAGCTGCTGCGCCTCACCCAACAGCAGGTAACCGAAAAAACAGCCTACGTTATCTGGCCGGAAACCGCCCTCTTCCCCCAGGGTGCCTGGGAGCACGAATTGAACGCACAGCCTGAGGTACAGCTCATCCGCCGTTTTTTAACACAGTACCCCAACCTGAAAATTATTTCCGGCGCATCCACCTACAAAAAATATACAGGGCAGGATGAAATACCCGCCACCGCAAGGACCGCATCAGACGGCAGCATTACCTACGATGCCTTTAACTCCGCCATACAGATAGACACCTCCGCCAGCATACAGGTATACCACAAGGTAAAACTGGTACCGGGCGTAGAAATAACGCCATACATGCGTTACCTCCCCTTCATGAAAAAGCTGGCGCTTGACTTTGGCGGCATTACCGGCAGCTACGGCCTTACGCCCGGCGTCAGCCAGTTTACTGACCCTGTGAAAGGCTGGAAAGTGTTTGATGCCATTTGTTATGAATCTGTTTATAGTGACCTGATAGCAAAAAAAGTGCGGGAAGGCGCCAGCTTTCTGGCCGTAAGCACTAATGACGGGTGGTGGGGCAATACGCAAGGGCACAAGCAGCATATGGAATACGCGCGGCTGCGGGCCATTGAAACAAGAAGATGGGTGGTGCGGAGCGCCAATACAGGTATTTCCTGCGCCATAGATGAATGGGGAGAGATACACGAAAGGTTGCCGTATTGGGAAGAAGGGGTGTTTAAAACGAATGTACTGCCGTCGTCCCGCCTCACCTTTTATGTGAGATTCGCCGATTTCATTGCCAAAGCTCCCCCGGTATTTTGTATATTGCTACTGTTATACACCATTGTTACAAGGGTAATACGCAGGAAGTATGTGGAAAACAATCAATAACGGCGGCCGCGAAGGCGCATACTGGTCTGAAGGAGAAGGAAAGGCAGTAATATTGCTGCATGGCTTTGCAGAAGATCATTCCGTGTGGGAACACCAGACCGCCTTTTTGCGCAACCACTACCGCGTACTGGTGCCTGACCTGCCTGGCACCGGCAGATCGCAGTTAACAGACGGCCTCAGCATAGAAAGTATGGCTGAGTTCATATATGCCATACTGGTAGAGGAAAACATCAGCCAGGTAACCATGATAGGCCATTCCATGGGCGGCTACGTGGCCCTGGCGTTTGCTGAAAAATATGCGCACCTGCTGGAAGGGCTGGGGCTGTTCAGCTCCACGGCCAGGCCGGACAGTGAGGAGAAAAAGGAGGGGCGGCAAAAATCCATCCGCATGATACAGCAATACGGGCTGGAGTCTTTCTTCCGGCAAACGCTGCCCAGTATGTTTGCCGCTGCTTTCCGCAACCAGCAGGCAGCAAGGGTAGACAACTACATCCAGCAGGCGCTGGCCACCGCCACCCCGGAGGGCTGTATTGCCTATTACGAAGCCATGATGGCCCGGCCGGACCGCACGGAAGTGCTTGCAACCATCCAGGTACCGGTACTGTTCGTGATCGGCAAGGAAGACCAGGCGGTGCCGCTTGATAATTCGTTACCACAAGTAACCATGCCGGCCGTAGCCAGCATACATATTTTTGACCAGGTAGGGCATATGGGGCTGCTGGAAGTATATGAAGAAAGTAACCTGGTATTACACCATTTCGTTGCATTTTGCCAACATTCGTCGTAGCACTCACAAACATTGCGGAAACTGCTGCTTATATTCCTCTTGGGCCTGGGTGCTATGGCTGCAAGGGCCGATCATGTTATCGGCGGGGAAATGTATTATAATTTTGTGAGGGCGGAAGGGGCAGACAATGTTTACGAGATCACCCTCAAACTTTTTATCCGCTGCGATGCCACTCCCTCCCAAATTGACGCGGAGGCTTTCATCACTATTTACCACGCGGGCGGAGCGCTGGTAAACAGCTATGAATTTGACCGCGGCAGCATGCAGCGTTACGGCGCTACAGACATAGATCCCTGCATTGTGAACCCGCCTACGGTATGTTACCAGATAGCCTATTACAGCGGCACCGTAAAATTGCCCGCAAATACAAACGGTTACCTGGCCACGTTTCAACGTTGTTGCCGGCGTACCGGCCTCACCAATATCTCTTCTAACGCCAACGATGTGGGCGCTACCTACTTCACCCGCATTCCCGGTACGGCCGGCGGCTTTCAAAATAATAAAAGCCCCCGCTTTGATGCGGAAAGGGGCGCTATTGTTTGCGCCAATAACCGCTTCCGGTACAATTTTGCGGCCGTTGACCCCGATGGCGATTCACTGGTCTATTCCTTTTCAACCGCCTATAAAGGCGGCACCCAGGCAGACCCTAAACCCGTCAGGTCTGGCGGGCCGGGAGAAACGGTAGAGTACAACAACCCTTTTACCGCGGCGCAGCCGTTGGGAGACAAAGTGACCATAGATCCGCAAACCGGCCTTATTTCCGGCATTGCCCCCCGCAGCGGCCTCTATATTGTAACAGTATCTGCCCATGAGTATCGCAACGGTGTGCTGATCGGCGAGCACCGGAAAGAATTCCAGTTCACCGTGGAATCCTGCGTACGGCAGGTAACAGCGGCCATGCCGGACAAGTATGCGGACTGTGACGGCTATACGATCAATTTCAGCAACCAGAGCACCGTAGGCAAAGAATACGTATGGGATTTCGGGGATGGCTCCGCGCCGTTCTCCACCACAGACCTCAGCACCTTTCCGCATACCTACGCCACACAGGGTACCTACCAGGTGAAGCTGGTGGTAGACCCCAACAGCAGCTGCGGAGACAGTACCTTTGCCACCGTGCATGTATATCCCTTCCTGCGGCCGTCTTTTGATTTTGCCGGCCTTTGCACTACACAGCCCACCACTTTCACCAACACCTCTACCAACGATGTGGGCAATTTTGAGTACCTGAAATGGGATTTTGGCGAAGCCAGCCTGCAACATGATACCTCTAACCTTGCCGCCTCACAATGGCAATACACCCAGCCGGGCAATTATGTTGTTAAACTTTTTATGCAAACGGACAAAGGTTGCGAACGGACCATCTCTGACACGCTGCTGATCTACGACAAGCCGCCCTTTACCACCACGGGCGATACCGCACTGTGCATCCTGGACGCCCTGCAACTCAACGCAGAAAGCAGCCTGGCCGGCACATACCAGTGGCAGCCGCTGTACAACATCACCGGGGAGAACACGGCCACGCCCACAGTAGCGCCACGGGTAGATACTACTTACGAAGTAACCTTTACCGACCAGACGGGATGTGTGAACACCCAAAAAGTGTTTATTGATGTAAAGGACAAACTGCTGGTCACCGCACCGGCAGACAGTGTGATCTGCACAGGAGACCCCATATCATTGAACGCGGTGGTAGACGGGCCTTACGCCTTCACCTGGACAGACCTTGATACCAGGCAGATAGTAGGTACGCAGCGCTCGCAAACCATTGTGCCCGCAAGAAGCACGCAGTATGAAATACTGGTAACGCTGGGCAACTGCTCCGCGCGAGACTCTGTTTTTTACAAACTGGTAGACCCGCCGGCCGCTTACGCCGGCGCAGATGCCACCATCTGCCATGGAGAAAGCATCTGGCTGGAAGCCAGCGGCGGGGCATTTTACAACTGGTCTCCCGCCGGCACGCTGACCAGTCCGCGCCAACCCCGTACCCTGGCCTGGCCAACAGACACCACCACCTACACGGTAACGGTAACGGACACACTGGGATGCCCCAAACCCATTACATCTTCCGTTACGGTGAACGTTGTACCGCCGGTGCCGGCCTTTGCCGGCAACGATACCATTGTGATCAAGGGCCGGCCCTTCCAGTTGAACGGCAGCGGCGGGTATACCTATCAATGGTCTCCCGCGGAAGGGCTCAGCGATCCCGACATTCCCAACCCCATTACCACTATTGACCGCACGTTCACCTATCACTTAAAGGTATACACGCCGGAAGGTTGTTTGGGAGAAGATGATATCAATCTCCGTTTTATGGCCGGGCCTGAAATATATGTACCTAATGCTTTCTCGCCCAATGGAGATGGCCTCAATGACATATTCAGGCCACTGCCGGTAGGCATTACAAAACTGGACTACTTCAGGGTGTACAACCGCTGGGGGGAGCTGGTGTTCAGCACGCAGGAATATATGAAAGGCTGGGACGGACAGCAACGCGGCGGCCCCGCAGCCAACGGTACCTACGTTTGGGTAGTAGGCGGGCTGAACGAAACAGGGCAAATGGTTGAATATAAAGGCACTGTAACCCTGGTGCGCTGATACCCCCTATACCCGTCCCAAAACTTGCCGCTCCACATTTCTTTCTACCCTTTTTCCGGATAAATCTATCAACTAAAGCATTACACTTTATTATCTTTAATATATAGAACTGTGGCGGTTTTCCGGCTATTTATATTTCAGCAGGCCCTTTATTTTCCGTAAATTCAGTATAACAAGAAAGCCTTACCCCATGGGCAAATCTGTTACCCTTCTTATACTAAGCTGGATGTTGATCAGCACCGCGAGTGCGTATCATATCATCGGCGGTGAGATCTACTACCGCACAGTAGGATTTAATGCCACTAATGGGACCTATCGTTATATTTTTACCCTGAAACTCTACCGGGACGGAGACTTTGTATGCGGCACGCGCCAGGGCTGCCTGGACTATTTTGAGAACCCCGTGCCTGTCAATATTTTCAATTCTTCCGGCCAGCGTGTTACAGCCGCCAGAATGATGGAGATCAAGGTGACCCGCGCCATCCGCGACACGTTGAAAAACCCCTGCCTGGCGCCGCAAACTATTTACCTGGAAGTAGCCTTCTATGAAAGTGATACCATCAACCTGGCGCCAGTGCCCGGCGGCTATACCGTATCCTATCAGCGCTGCTGCCGCGGTGAGGCGCTGACCAACATTTACAACTCCGAAAGAGAAGGGTCTACTTTCTACACCGTGATACCCGGCAGCGATTCAAGGCCCGGTAACAACAGCGCCTACTTCGGGATTGATGAAGCGCCTGTGATCTGCTCCGGCCTCCCCTTCCGCTATAATTATTCCGCTACAGACCCTGACGGGGACAGTCTGACCTATTCCCTCTGCAGCGCGCTGGCCGGGGGCACGTCCCGCACCAGCGAGGCCGTATCCCCCCCGCCTTACACCACCACGGTCAGCTATATTCCGCCCTATCACGGAGGCGGGCCTATGGGCGGCAACCCCGCCATGGCCATTGACAATAACGGGCTTATTACCGGCGTGCCGGACAGGTCTGGCAAGTTTGTAGTATCCGTATGCGTGTCTGAATGGGACCGTGCCACGGGCCGGTTGCTGGGCGTGCATCATAAAGATATTCTCATCACCGTATACAATTGCGTAACACGCATTACCGCCTCCACCCCCAGCCTGCTCAACCATTGCAACGATACGCTGGGCTTTGCCGTGCCCATTACCAACAACAGCGTAGCCGGCTTTACTTCCACCTACCAATGGACGTTCAGCGATGGAACGGACACCATCACGGATTCCCGCAACGTGTTCTTCCATCATTTCCCGGACACAGGCTCCTATACGGTTAAACTGATCGTCAACCCCGGCCTCCCCTGCACAGACAGTATCACCGGCCGCATCAACAATTACCCCGGCCTGCGCACCGGCTTTACCATCAGCGGGCTTTGCCGGGAAAACCCCATACAGTTCAATGATACCTCCAGCTACCGCTACGGCAGCATCACTTCGCGCAAATGGGATTTTGGCGTGCCGGATACGCCGCTAGACACGGCCCTGGTGCCCAACCCCGTATACCGCTTTCCCCGGGGAGGGGTATACAGCGTGTCGTTGCAGCTGGAAACAGACCGGGGTTGCTCGTCTACCGTTACCCAGAACTTCCGGCTATACGAGGTCAATCCCTTTGCCGGCAATGATACCATCCTGGCGCGGGGGCAGCCGCTGCAGTTGCAAGGCTCCGGCGGGGAGATCTATGCCTGGTCCCCACCCACCGGGTTGAACAATCCTAATGCGCGTGACCCGCTGCTGAACTGGAACAGCGAGATAGACTTTGTATTGCGGGTCAGCAACCAGCAAGGCTGCTTCGGATATGATACGATCAATGTGAAATATTATACCGGCCCCGAATTTTACATTCCCAACGCCTTTACGCCCAATGGCGACGGGCTGAACGACTTTTTCCGGTTCACGCCGGTAGGCATTAAAGAATACGCCTACTTCCGCATTTTCAACCGCTGGGGTGAGCTGATATTCGATTCGCTCGACTTCCGCCGAGGCTGGGACGGCTATTACAGGGGCCGGCCGGCCTCTATTGACACCTACCTCTGGATACTGGAAGGCACCGATCTCAACGGGCAGAAAATTTCAAAGAAAGGAACGGTAACTTTGCTGCGTTAAACAAACGCACCATGACGACTGGAAAAATTGCCCTCATTACCGGCGCTACAGCCGGGTTTGGTGAAGCCTGCGCAGAACGGTTTGCCAGAGAAGGTTATCACCTCATTATTACCGGCCGCCGGCAAGAGCGCCTGCAGCAATTGCAGCAACGGCTGCAGGAGCAGTACAAGGTCAAGGCCCATACCCTCGCATTTGACGTACGCAGCAAAGCCGCCTGCGAGGCTGCCCTTGGCTCTCTGCCGGCTGAATGGCAGGCCATCAACGTGCTGGTGAACAACGCCGGTCTTGCGCTTGACCTCTCCCCCATAGACGAAGGCAACACCGATGACTGGGACACCATGCTGGATACCAATGTAAAAGGCCTGTTGTATGTATCCCGCATTGTTATGCCCTGGATGAAAGCGCGCCGGCAAGGGCATATCATTAACATAGGCTCTACCGCCGCCAAAACCGTATATGCCAAAGGGAATGTGTACTGTGCCAGCAAAGCGGCGGTAGACGCGCTTTCCCAAGGTATGCGCATAGACCTGCTGCCTTACAATATCAAGGTAACGGCGGTACACCCGGGCGCGGCGGAAACGGAATTTTCGCTGGTACGGTTCAAGGGGGATGAAGGCAAGGCCAAAGATGTATACAAGGGCTTTACGCCCCTCAGCGGGCAGGATGTGGCGGATGTGGTGTATTACTGCTGCTCCCTGCCTCCCCACGTTTGTATCAATGACCTGGTGATAACGCCCACGGCGCAGGCCAATGCCTATTATATTCACCGGTAAAATTACACATACGTGTTATACTATACTTTAAATTATAAAACTATATTTGAAATCCTATATGTTTTGAGCGGCATTGTGTGTACCGGCAACACGCCGGGTGCCTTATAAATACCACGGAACTGATTCACAGAAAAGTACAGTAGTGCCAAAAGGGTACAACTATGAAAACGAGCCTATAAATCCTATAACCATATCCCTATGCTAACATTTGTTACTATGTACGTCATCAGACTGTACTATCCTAGATGTAAGGAGTTTCTGAGTTTCTATTTTGACAGGTCTCGCAGAAACAACTACGGCCGGTGGGCCATGCGTCAAAGCTGGAAGGTGGAGAAATCTTACACTTTCGGCTATAGCTGAAAAAATTCTTTTCATAATAAAGGCCTTCGCAATGCGAAGGCCTTTATTATTTATGGCGGATGCTTTTTTTTGTTCAGGTCAGGCAGGATTTCCCGGGTGATAGTGCGCTGACCGCGCCTAATCTCTCGGCAGCTCCGGCCGCTGCATTTTGTATTGCGTGGCCGTAATGGCGTCCATAAAGGCTACCACCGCTTTTATTTCGTCTCGTGTAAGGTTCAGTTTTTTCAGCAGCGGGTCTGTATAGGGATATAGCCTATCTTGCTGCTTTTGCTCCGGCTTGGGGTCTATCATGTGCATGCCGCTGTTATAGAGGTTCACAATGCCCGTAATATCGTTAAACAGGCCGTTGTGCATCCAGGGAGCGTTATGCATCACATCCCGCAGGGAAGGGGTTTTGAATCTGCCCACATCGTCCGGGTTGCTGGTGAGGTTGTAGCGGCCCAGGTCTTCATACTTGCGTTTGTAATAGGTGAGGCCGATGTTGTGGAAGCTCTCGTCTGTAAGGAACTGCCCATTGTGGCAGTTCATGCAGCGGGCCTTGGTGCGGAACAGGTGCATGCCGTGAATTTCTTCGTCCGTCATGGCTTTATGGTCGCCGTCCAGGAACTTGTCAAAGCGGCTTCTCCTGCTGGTAATGGTCTTTTGAAAGGCCGCCAGCGCGCTCACTATCTTTTCGGTGGAAATGTCTTCCGTGCCGTAAGCATCTTTGAACAATGCCCGGTATGCCTTGATGGCGCCCAGTTTGGGGCCGAGCTGTTTGGCGTCCATATTCATTTCATGATGCGCCTCAATGGGGAAGGTGGCCTGGTCTTCCAGAGAAAAGGCCCGGCCGTCCCAGAAGAAAGACTTGCGCTGGCCAACGTTGAGCAGGCTGGGCGTGTTGCGGGTACCCTGCAGGTGGTCGCTTCCCAGAGACACACGGCGGCCGTCTCCCCAGGAGAGGTGCGGGTCATGGCAGCTGCTGCAGGATATCTGGCTGGAGCTGGACAGCAGCGGGTCAAAGAAGAGCAGTTTGCCCAGCTTTACCTGCGGCTGCGCAATGATCCTGAAATAGGAAGTATCCGTTCCCGGCAGTGATTTAAATTCGGTCCATACCACGCCGGAGTCTATGTCTGGCCGCGGCCATTCTGCCACAGGCTTTTCATAGAGCGCCCGCAGGCTGCCGGGGTCTGTTTTGTACAGGAAACCCGTGCCCGTCAAAAAAATCATCAAAACTGCCAGTATAATCAGTTCCCGCCTCATTGCAATTGGTCGTTGTTATTAAAATTGAAATGCCGTTGTCACCCTCAGGTCTTTCCTCTCTATGCCGCTGTGGTACGCAGCGTCCGCACTGATAAAGCAGGATACCTTGCCGGTAAGGCGAAAGTCTGCCCGCAGCCCTCCGCCATAGTTCATACCGGAGGCGGTGAGATACGCAAAGTTACTATTCAGCATCGTAAAAATGGCGCGCTGAGGGCTTACGTCATTCCAGCGGCCGGTGCTTTCCAGGTTTTCCTGCCGCTGGGCCTTTGCGTTCAGCGACAACATGATGCCGCCCAGCTGCTTCCTGGCGGTAATGTCAGCGCCTATCAGCATCTGGCTGTATGAAAGCTCCCGGTTGGGCATTACGTATTGCTGCGCATTATCTTCATACCCGGCTTCCAGCCCGGCAAACCAGTCTATGGCCCCGCCGCTGCGCCCGTATACAGTACGGAAGCGGAAGGTGGCTACATCGTGTACGTACCTTACGTCTTCGGCTATTTTCTGTACGCCGTTGGCGCCACCGGTGTTGATAAAGCGGGCTTCAATGCCTTCCCGCTTCACCGTAGCTGCACGCAGTTCGGCAATAAAGTGCCGGCGGTCTGCATCAAACATGTAGCCAACGGCGCCATTCAGCGTATTTTCATGAATAACGCTGATGTCATCAATAATATCTGTCAGCCGTTTGCCAATATTCAGGTGATTATAGCCTGCACGGGCAAACCAACCTTTATATTGCACCGGCACAAAGTTTAAGGCCACCCCGTACCCCAAGCCTTGAAAGCTGGCCTTGGTACGGGCTCCTGCCAAGAACTCATTGTAGGCGCCCAAACCGGCTTCATGATAAACCAGCGGGTAACCCAGTTCACTCACAAAATCCAGCTTGTTGTTCTGACCGTATTTCAGGCCGCTCAGGTCAAGGGCCAGGGTATAACGTTCCGTCACTTTACGGGAAGCGGACAGGCCCAGGCTGATAACAGATGATATGTTCTCCGGGCGCGGATCTCTGTCCCGGTAAGTTTGCAGGCCTTTAAACCCGGCTTGGAAGCCTAGCTGGTATGCTCCCACCGCCTTTGCCAGGCCGCCCGCAAAAGCATAGGTTTCTGACTTGAGGTCTCCGCCCACGGAATCTGCCATCACATACGGATATACCAGCTGATAATCCGCCGTTTCATTAAACTTCACTTTGTACAGCTCTTCATTGCTGTAATAGGCCTGGCCCCAAACAGTAGCTTTGGGGCCGGGTTTCAGGTATGTTTCAGAGTGTACGTTGAAAGTTTGCCGGCCGCTGCCCTCCTGCTGTAAATAAAGCTCCTGGTCAGAATGGCGAAAGGAGGCAGACAGGCGCGACCAGGTGTTTTCACGCTGATACACTTTCAATGCCGGGCTGGCATACACCTCGTCTCGCAGAAACACCACCGGCGATGTTTGTTCCCTGATCAACCGCACAGGCATGGAATCCTGAGCGCCTGCGGTAAGCGCGGCGCCCAGGATGGCCATTGTCAATATTGTTTGTTGCCAGCGCATGTATTATTGCATTAAAGAGGGTTTGGCCTCTGCTTCAAAGTCTTTGGTAGAGTTGTTGGTATCTTTCAGGATCACACGCCCGTCAGGATTGGTAGACAGTACGGCGCGCCTTACGCTCTTGCCATAACGGCCATCGTCAGAATCTACCTTACCGCAATATGTCCAGCCCATGTCCAGCTCCGGCGCAGTCAGTATCCATTCAAACACGGCGGGCACAGACAGGTTCACGGCATCTATGATCCAGCTGTTGGGAAATTTATACCCGTCAACATACCGGGGCGTACCGTTGGTTTGAATATACGAGTAGGTGTACTTGTTTTCTTCTTTATACTTATCAATAGTAGTCCCTTCCGGCAAACGGCCCACGATGTAGCTTTTAAACCCGCGGTTATGCATGGTCATAAAACCGTTCATGTTCACCAGGTCAGGCACTTCCGGGTTGTCTACATTGATAGAACCCAGCAAGGTCAGTTCAAGTTCGGATTTGCGCAGGTCGAATGAATTGGGGTTGTACTCCTTGTGATTGATGGCGTTATTGGCCACCACGATCTGCTTGCCGGGATATATCGGGTGCTCTGTACCTTTGCCGGGTATCATCACCATAGCACCCGGTGTAAAGGCTTCGGGCATTACATTGGGATCGTACTCTCTTTTGGTGGTGGAAAGGAAAGCCGCTTCCGCAATTACGAGGCCGTCTGCATACAGCGTATCTTCAGAATTATTGTAGATGATAAAGTACTTGTCTCCGTTATACTGTTTGCCTTCCGGGGTTACCGTACCGGTAAAGAATATTTCCTTGAATACCAGGCCCGCCGTTTCATCGTACAGGAAGAGGGGAATATCAAGCGTTACGGTGCCGCCGCTTACGGCCACGCCTTGCTTGTGGCCGCGTATTTTGCGGGAGTATTTCACATCGTCCAGTTCGTATTCCACATCACCTTCCAGGGTCACCTCATAAGAGCCGTCTGGCAGTGTGATAGCCGGCGGTGTGTTGCCGTTCATGTGAAAAGTGCTGTCTACGCCGCTGTTGCTTTCCTTGAACACCAGCACTACGTTAGATGTCCGCACGTTCTGCAATCCCGCGGGCGGGGTCAGCGTAAGGCCCACGGCAGATTGCCTGATGGTCAGGCCGTCTTTCTTGCAGGCAGTAGTAAACACCGTACCTGTCACCGCGAGTATACATAAGAGTAATTTAATTTGACGCATATCTGTTCTGTTTAAAAGTTAAGATTCAGTTCCATTCCGAAATACGGGCTGCTAAAGCCGCTCCTTCTGTTAATAGTATTATTGAAAACATAGTCTGGTGTGTACGTGAACAACCGGTTCACGAACATGGAAACGGCCGCCTTCTTTTTAAATTCTTTGGTCACCTTTACATTGCCCTGCAGGTCAATAGGAACGAGGCGCTTCTGGAAAAGGATGCCGCTGGTAGTTTCTTTCAGCCAAACCAGGTTGGGATCTTCCAGGCTTTCTTTGGTATACGGATGCAGTATGCCATCTATCCCCATGTATTGCACGGGCGTTCCGTTGTTGTAATGATATTGCTCCATCCTGAACCAGATGTTCTGCAAAGAGGCGGACACCGTGAGGCCCAGCACGGGCAAATAGCTGTCTACTGTCAGGTTGGTGTTCAGCTGGCCGCGGTAGGCGCCATCCTGGTAGTCATACACCCCTATGTATTGTGATTGCTTGCCGTCTATGATAACGTTGGAGCTGATGCCTTTGTACAAGGGGAAGCTGTTAACGTAGTTGGTCTTGAACCAGGCGCCGTTTACGGTAAAGCGGGTATTGATGCCGGTGAGCCTCCTTGAAACGAACTGGAACTCTATGCCTTCCTTGATGAGCGCGCTGCCGTTGGCCGTAACGGAATAGCTGAAGAACTGGCGCGCATCCCGGTAATCAAAGTCACTGGTAGCAGGCGGAGCGGTCAGGTTGGGGGCGTCTACGGACGCGTTGTCATAGATCTTGTAATCCAGCACGCGGTACCTTGAAGCCGAGCGGAAACCGGATGTCAGCTTTTCATGAAAGTAGGTGAGCGAAAGGCGGTTGCCGTTCAGCTCAAAATCCCCGTTAAATTCCAGCTTGCGGTTTACGGCAGGTTTCAGGTGATAGTTGATCCCGTCGGCAACGTAAGTGGCCACGTTGGCCTTCCGGTAGTCCGGGTTATTGTGATAAAAGTTAAGCTGCACAATATCCGTGTACTTCGGGTTGGGGTAAAGCATGTCAAGCGTGGGCATTTTTGTATGCAGGCCAAATCCCGCGCCCAGGGTAACCATCAGGGTATGCTGGCCGGTACGGATGCCGGGCAGCGTCCACCGGGTGTTGATGCGGGGGTCGAGATAAATTTTATTGGCAATGGCATATTGCCTGTCCATAGCCAGCAGGCTCATGCCGCGCAGGCCCGCAGCGGTGGCAACCTTGTGCCGGCCTACGTTGAAGGTCATCATATCTTCCGCAAAGAAAGACTGGTTGAGCATGCCCGGGATGGTATCAAAGGCCCGCGGCCGCGCTGAACCGGTGGGGTTCATGGGGTAAGTGAGGTCATATATCTGGCCTTTGCCGAAGTTCTTGCTGTAATTGGTTTCCAGCCCCAGCTTCACATCGTGCGTGATAGCGGATGTACGGAAGCCGAGGTTCATTTTCGCTTTCAGAAAGGCGTTGAGCGGCCGGCCGTCTACCAGCAGCTCGGCGGCATAGCTGGGGGTGATAAAAGTAGCATCATGCTCCCCTTCCGTCAAGGCATTGGCCAATATGGTGGCGGAGCGGGCCTGCACCCATTTTGTAACGTCCATCCTGTCCCGCTGGTAATCTACCTGCGTATTTACTTCCCAGGATTTTACAAGAGCGCCCAAGCGGGTCACTTCATTTTTCAGGCTGGTATTGAATACGTAGCGGTTGAACCGGGAACGGAACTTGTCTACCGGCGCGTACCCGTTGTCTGGATCTGTGCGCTGGTTATCTACCGTAGTAGCATAATCGAATGAGCCGGACCATTTCAGGCGGCGGTAGCTGTTCTCCCAGCGTTTTTCCGCGCGTATACTGGAATTGATCCTTTTATAGTTCGTAAAATTATCTGTGGGCTTGCTTTTTGAATCCAGAAAACCAAGGTCTACGTTCACGGACATATCCTGCCCCGGTACATTAAACCCCTTGCCCAACGCGAACAGTTTGCTGAAACCATCGGTTTTCATGCGGGCGGTGAACGGCGTATATCCTTTCTTTCTCTCGATCTTGATGAGGCCGCTGGTGAGGTCTCCGTATTCAACGGAGGGAATGCCGCGCACTATCTCCACTTTCTCGATGTCGTCTGTAGACAGGGTACGCATATCTACACCGCGGTTGGTGGTGTTGCGGTACTGGTTGGGGTCACTGGCTATGTATACGCTGGAGCTTTGCAAATTGGCCGTGGTATTGATGGGCGCCCCGTCTACCAGGAAGGCCGTACCCAGGGAGCTGATGTCATAGTCTGTTTCCGGCGCCCCCGCTTCGCGCAGCCTGATGCGGTTCATACTGGTCAGCGAAGGGTCTTTGGAACGCCCACCGGGCAATAGCTCCAGCAGGTCTGTAAAGCTGGACGGCTGCAGGTGTTGCATGGCCCTGCGGTCAATGACGGAGGTGCTGGTCATGCCCCTGGCCTCTGAAGCGGTGATAAACACTTCCTGCAGGGTTTGCAGCGCTTTCTCCACCGTTAGCTCCACCTGCTGGTCTTTATGCAGGTGAACGGTTTTGACGGGGGCTTTGAACAACATGCCCGCTATGCTTACTTTATACGTACCGGAAGGAAGCGGCCCAAAAGAAAAACGGCCGCCGTTTGCACTGTAGGCGCGGAATTGCAGGCTGTCCTTTTGGGCAATAACGAGAATGGAATCGGCGCCGCGCCCATTCTCCTTATCCCACAGGCGGCCAGATAATACGCCCCGCGTTTGCTGGGCAATTGTATAGGCTGGCGCTATAAACAGAAGGGATAAAGTAAAAAACAAATGTATGCTATGTCTCTTTGAATTACTGAACATCTCCACTAAAGCTGATTTCCCTTGATTTGACGGAGCAAAAGTACTGAACATCAAAGGGCTTTGCGGCGGCGGAGCGGTCGCCTGGCAAAGATTTTCCCGATCCGATCATTGGTTTTGGGGCCGTGGAATGTCAGGGTAACGTCATAGCGGGTGCAACGGCCGTACGGGCGGGCGTTCAGGGCAAACGAGCTTGTGGCACGGCCCTAATAAAAGGGAGAACGCGGCAACCACGTTCTCCCTTTTATTTTCCTGATCCGATCAAGCAGCGTTACAGGCTCACCATCCTCACACAAACCACCTCCCGCGGCCCCTGCCGCCTTTTGTAAGCCACCAGTACCTGGTTCTCCCCCACTGCCTTCAGCACAGGAAAGCTGGCGTAGCCGCCCGGCTCCGTGAGAAAGCCCTGTGCCAGCGTTTTTCCGTCAGTTGCTTTATGCACTATGCCAATGCGGCTGGCGGCGGTGTCTGCCGCTTCGTCCCACACCAGGGCCAGCTCTCCGCTGCCAAGGGCGGCCAGCTGCGGGTGTTTGGCCGTAGGCAGGGCGCTGATGCTTTCCTTTTTGGAGTAGGTGATACCATTGTCTGGCGACTGGCAGTAGAACACTCCCTGCCCGCTGCCCATGGTGAACCAGGCAAAATGCACGCCGCTGCCGTTCTTCACCATGGCGGGCCCCGTGTGCGGGCAGCCGTTGATCACCCAGTTATCCGCACTGATGCGCACGGGCGGGGAAAAGGTTTGCCCGCCGTCTGTTGACACCATGTGTACCATGTCCCGGATGCTGTCATTCATAATATCGCGGAAGGCGGCATGCAGCGCGCCCTGCGCGTCTGTATACAGTGCCGTGCGGCAACACTGGCAAACGGTTTGCACCAGTGCGCGCTCCTGCCGGAAGCCGGCAGTATCAGCGGCAATGGCCATGTACAGGGTAGAGCCCTCCTGCTGGTGAAACTTGCGGTTGTCCAGCCAGATGGCGGCCACCTCCCCGGAGGGCAGCAGCGCCATGTCAAAGTACCGCTGGTCATACCCCGCGGTGTCTGTTACCAGCGGGCGGGAAGGCTCCCAGTGCAGGCCGCCGTCTGCGGAGCGGGCGTAGCGCACCTTACCGGCGTATTTGTTCCGCGGGTCGTCGCTTTCCACGCCGTACATGGCTATGGCTTCTCCGTTGGGCCTGAATATGATCTTGGGCATGTTTTCCGCATGGGGCTGAATGCCCTCCGCAGTGGTGACCTGGCGGGGGGCGGAAAAGGTCTGCCCGCCGTCTGGCGATACGGCAAAGTACATGCTCCCGTCTTCCACCCAGCTCACCACAGGCTGGCCCTGCGGTGTAACGGTCATGTACGCGCAGGAGGCATTGCGCGCGGTGTCTGAAAGCACCGTTTCCTGCCCTCCCTTGAAATTCCGTGGCTGGCAGGCGGCCAACGCTAATAACAAAAACAGGTAATATCGCATCTTTATTTTTTTGCAGTGATGGTATACGCCACACCTGCGTTAAACGTTCTGTTGGGGCCGGGCCGGTAGCTTTTGCCGAAGGCGCTTTTTTCTGCCGTGGTGGCATACATCACATCTCCCACGTTCCGGCAGTTCAGCCAGCATTCAAAATTTTTGTAGTTGTAGCCTATGCGCGCGTTCAGCAGGTTGTAACCGCCGTATGTTTCCGTATTGGCGGGGTCCATATAGTACCGGCCTACGCACTGCCATTCTACAGACGTGCGGATGCCTTTGAGGAAAGCGGGTTTCCAGCCAAGCTCCGTATTGGTGATCACCGCGGGCGCGCCGTTCATGCGGTTGCCGCCGTATTGCGCGCCTTTGTCTTCGTACACAATAAATTCATGCTGTGCCCAGGTGCCGCCGGTGCGCAGCAAAAGGCCCGGCAACGGGGCATAGCGCAGGTTCCATTCCACACCGCTGTGGCGCGTACGGCCGGCATTGCGGTTCTCCGAAGAGTTATCCGCCAGGCGCACGCTTACGATCTCGTTGCGGCCGTCCATCCTGTATAGGCTTACATCTACATAACCCTTGTTGCCGGCAAAGGCAAACCAGCCGCCCAGTTCATAGTTGTTGTAGCTGGCGGGTTTCAGCACCGGCACTTTCACGCCGCGGTACAATTCGGAAATATTGGGCGGCGCAAACCCTACGCTGTAGTTGGCATACAGGCCCCTGTCATGCCCAAAGTCGTACGTAAGGCCCAACTTCGGCGTCCAGGCGTGAAAGTAGTTGCGCTCGTCCGGAGAACCGGTAAAGGCAGAGGGCGGCAGGTGGTTGTCAAAATCATAGTCCATCCTGTCATACCGCAGCGCGGCAATTACCTTCATGCGGTTGAGCGGGCTCATTTCCGCCTGGGCGTACACGGCGGTATTCAGCAACGCAGCGCGGTAGTCCGTTAGCGTAGAGTCTGTTTCCGTATAGCCGGTGAAGTAACCGGCGGCATCACGGTCTACGTCTATGTATCGGGCGTAGTAGCCGGCAGGACTGTAATCAGCGCTCACGCCCGCCATCAGCGAAGCATTGCGCCAGCTGAAATTCTTCTTGTGCTGTACCAGCATGCCGTAGCTCTGAAAATGATCGCTGTTGATCTCGCCGCGCGCTTTCAGCGGGTTGCTGGTGGTTTTAATGGCGTAGAAAGGGTTCTGGCCAATTTCGTTGTGGCGATAAAAGAGCGTGAAACTGGTGGTGTTCTGATCGTTCCAGCGCTGCTCGAGCGTGCTGCGCAGCCGTAATGCTTTTACCAGCCGGTAAGAGAACGTGTGAAAGCTCTTGTAGTTTCTGGAGTAAAAATTGGCGCTGTCTACCCCGCCCGTCTGGTCTGTTTTATAATCTGCAAAAGAGGCGGTGGTGGTCCATTTGCTGCGTTCGCTGAAAGCGTATTCTGTTTTCAGGGTGAGCGCCAGTTTACGGAAATCGCTGTGGTCCAGGTAACCATTGCGCTGATCTGCATAGTAGCCTCCCAGCAGCACGCCCAGCTTGCCGCTGGTGCCGGACACGCTGAAGTCTGTACGTTTGTAGCCCTGGTTGCTCATTTCCGCCTGTACCCGGGCCGTGGGCAGCAATGCCGGGGAAGCCGTAATGAAGTTAACGGCGCCGCCTACGGCCTCACTGCCATACAGGGACGATGCCGGCCCCCTGATCACTTCTATGGTCTTGAGCGTGGCCATATTGATCTCTATCAGGGCGTTGTGGTTGAAGTCTCCGGTAGTGCGGATGGGAATGCCATCTTCCAGGTAAAGGAAAAGGCTGCGGTAGCCGATAGGTTGGCGGATGGCCATGGTATGCTGTTCATTGCCCAGGTCTACCATGTACACGCCGCTTACCTTGTTCAGCACCTGCTCCAGCGAGGTGGCTTTTGTTTCCCTGATCATTTGTGTGGAAATGGTGCTGATGGCCACCGGCGCTTCGGTGCGGTATTGTTTTTCCCTGCCGGCGGATACAATGATCTCGTTGAGCCGGGTAGACAGCGGTTCCATGTAAATAATGCCGGACGAAGCGGGCAGGCGCTGCTCTGCATAGCCCACAAAGGAAACGGCAATAGAGTCCCGGCCGGTACGGAGGCCGTTCAGCGTAAAGGCGCCGCTGTGATCGCTGAGGCAGCCCTGCGGGCCGCCGTGCAGTACCCGCACGCTAACGCCGGGCAAGGCCTCGCGGGTGATGGCGTCTACTACCTTTCCGTTCAGTGTTTGCTGTGCGGCCAGGGGTAAACAGTATATTAAAAGCGCAATAAGGACGGAAAATTTTGACATGCTATAGGTTTTACGTAACCAGTGGCCACTACGTTGCCGGGCACGCGGAGCGCCCCCGGGGCAACAGCCCGGTTATACGTGGCAGACAGTTTACTGCGGGGCACTGCAGGGTGCGCAGTACAGGGCCCGTTGCAGTTGGTCTGCCGGTGAGTCAATGCCGGTATGGATGCATGCCCGCCATGCGGTGGCAAAAGCCCGCCGGGGCAATGCCTGCAGCATATTCATGCCGGTCTGTTCCTGCTAGATGAGGTGAGCCTGCAGGCTGGTACCGCTCTGCAAACGCATCCATCTTGCTTCGATCAGTGAAGTAAAAACGTGCTGCCCGCAACGGGCAACCGTCAATTGCAACTTACGCCCTGGGTGGGTGAAATACGGCATGGAGCGGGTCTTGCGCCATTCCGCCGTTATACGCGGCAAACAGTTTTATGCCGCCGGTGCTGGGGGTGAAGGGAAGCGGAAAATCCGCCTGTATAATGATCACTTCGTATTTGTCTTTTACAGCATTCCCCTTTTCTTCCTGTTTTGTTTCCTTCTCCATCTGCTTCATCAGGTGGCACTGGCCGTTACAGCCTTTTTCGGGTTTTGCCTTGTTGATACAAAGTACACGGGCAATGTATTCCTTATTCAGCAGGTATTCCGCCAATACCAGCCCTTTGCCGAAGGTTTGCAGCATAAGGCCTGTTAATGTGACTATGACGAATATGTACTTCATAAGGAACGCTACAAAAGTAAACTTATCCGTATTGCAGCCAAATGATTTTCATCATTATATCCGCTAACAACAAACGGGGAACCCCTGTTCAGGATCCCCCGTTTGTTGCGTTCCGCTCTTCTCCCCTACTGCGCCAGCATGAAGCGCAGTGTAATACCGCCGCGGGTATTGGTAATGGGGTAAGCAGTAGAAATAACCGGGATGGTTTGGCGCCGGTCATAGAAGAACTTGATGTTCAACCGGTTGTTCACCACATAGTCTATGGAGGGCGCAATACTGATCACTTTTTGCCCGCCTGTTGGCAGTGGCGAGTCCGCATCCAGCCGGTTATTGGTGGTTTTATCGTCCCGGAAGCTCAGGTCCAGCCTGAAGTTCATATCGTTCTCCAACTTCCGCCCGCCGTCTTTGCCTACCGCAAACGGCATGGGCAGGCCGCGTACGCGGTAACCGCCGCCCACCACAATTTCGCTGCTGCGCATTTCGCTCAGCTGATAGTCTATCAGGCTGAGGCTGAGGGTACGGCTGCGTTTGAAACCCACGCGCAGGTTAAGCGAGTTGGTGAAGGTCATGTCTGCCTCCAGCAACGGCTCAAATTGCTCTGAAATAGTGAGGTTGGGCACCAGGAAGTACGGGATATAATTACCGGATATAGAGTCCCTGAAAGACGGGAAGCCCAGGTACAGCGGATCGTAGAACATGAGCGCCGTATTGTAGGAGTTCATGGTGAGCCGCCCGATGTAGGCATGCGTCAGGGTGAAATTGGTGAGGAAGTCCGAGAACGGTTTCACCCGGCTCAGGCCGTTGTAAGAAATACGCCAGTTGGGCCTTGGCAGAATGTTCTTGAACGGGTTGGTGCGCACGGTGTAGCTGCCCTGCTTCAGCAGCGGTACGTTTTCCGGGCTCTCGCCGGTATACGCCGCCAGGAAGGCGGGTATCAGCACATCCTGTGCGTAACGGCCATAACCGTAGCGGTACTGCGGGTCTTTGGGATCATATTCCGGCACCGTACCATTGTTGCTGTACGGGTTCTGCCGGCCCAGCCTTTCAGAGATCACCTGGCGGTAATTCTCAAACTGGCGGAAGGTCTCAGACACACCGTTGGTAGCGTTGATCTTGCCCCACATGGTTTTGATGGCAATAAAAGTAATGTCGAACCCGCCGGCGTCATAGGGGCTCAGGTGGCCAAAGCCGCTGCCGTCCCCGATGGTGTCCTTGAACAGCTCTGTATGCGTTTTGGTGAAAGACTTGGTGAGGTTCAGGTCTATACGCAGGTCACGCACCGGTTCCAGCTGGGCCTGTATGTCCAGCTTCTGCGTGAACTGCTGCTGGAACTGGATGTTGAAAAGCGTGTCTGGCGTAATGAGGCCTTTCTTCGCAAAGTTGTCCATCCATTTTTTGGTAGGTTGCCTACCCACCACAAACTCCAGCCCCGGGGCCATGGTCTGCCAGTTCATACCCAGCAGCTTGGTACTGTCCAGGTAGCCGGGCAGGCGGGTGCCCACGTTCTCCGTATAGTTGATGTTCACGCGTTTCAGAGACATCAGCACGCGCATCACCGCCTTCAGCACCGGCGAGGTGGCATCCTCGTCCTCTGTTTTCTTCTGCTGTGCGGCAGCGGCGTTAGGCGCACTGGCCATGCCGGGCGGTACATATTCTCTTGTTGGCGTGGAAGTGGCGTTCATCTTACGCAGCCATTTGCTCTTGTTATACAGCTCCGTAAACTTCAACTCTCCCGTAATGGTTTTCTGGTTGGAGTTCTCGATGGCGTTGCCGAGGTAGGTGGCCAGGCGGGAAGCGCCTACCCAGCGGTATTCCATGCCGTAGCTGAGGGCCAGGTTGGTCCAGCTCAACAGCGGGAACTTGCCCATGGGCACGGTATAGGTAACCGTGGCATTATGGAAGTAATTGGTAGTACGGCCGCCTTTCCAGAAGTTGCTCCGCACGGTGTCTTTTTTGGCATCGGTGTTGATGCGGCCGTTGGGCTCATCTATACGGGAATTGTTCACCGCGTTGAAGTCGAGAGACAGGTTGCGGGAGAAGTCCCATTTGAAGGTATAATACCGGTCAAAACGGAAATATTTATCGTACGTTTCCTGCAGCTGGAAAGGCCCGCCGCCCACGTTGCGCAGCCGTGTGGCGCCAAACTGGCGGGTAATGTCTGCCCTTACGCTCATGATGGAAGGCACGTAGTTCACGTTAAACTCCTTGATGAGCGCAAACCAGGGAGATTTGCTCTTGATAAGGTTCTTGAACGGTTCTATGTATTTGGGCGTACCAGCGTAGTTATACCCCACGCCACCGCGGTGACGGGTGAGCACATCGCTTTCTATCACCGGGTTGCGCCGGTTCATCTGCGAGAACGAGTAGCTCACGTCAAAGTTCTCTATGTCCCATATCCTGTTCTTCTTCCTGCCCGCGCCCATTTTGCGCACGTTGGTGAAGTTGAGGCTCTTGATGGAGGTAAAATCCTGCGCGTTGCGGCGGATGGAATCCCGATGTTCCTTGTCCCGCGCCATTTCCAGCTTGTCTTTCAGCTTGATGTCCAGGTCATACGGATCATATTCCGGGTTGCTGGTGGTCTGGGAATAACCGGCGTACACGGGTACGGTAATACCGGTGCGCTTGGGCAGCAGCTTGCCGAGGTCAAGATTGGTGGCAATGTCGTATTGCAGGAAGTTGTCGCGGAAACGCTCGTTCACCCGCTGGTCTACGCTGCCAAAGCCGGCCGTGTGCATGTTGCCGCTGAAGGTGAGGGTACCCAGGTCTGCCAGGTTCAGGTCTACCCTGGCCAGCGCCGCATAACCGCCTTTTTCATCGAGGCCGGAGAGGCGCAGCTCGTTGAACCATACTTCGGTACAGTGCGGCAGCCCGTCATCTTTCGGGTTCAGCACCCCTATCATGATGTTGCGCACATCGCCCAGGCTGGGGTTGCCCACCACGGCCAGAATGTTCTTGCCATCCTGCTTCAGGTAAGGTACCAGCGGAGAAGCGGAGCCATCGTTGTTGCGCTCCATCTTCAGCTTGGCAAACGCGTTCAGGTCCAGGTTCAGCTCGTTCTCTGACGGCCATACGTCCGTATCGCGCGTGGCTTTCCAGGCGGTTACCTTCAGGGGGATGCGGTACTCGTAATAGTTTTCCGTAAAGTCACTGCCTATTCTGATAATGGCCTGCAGCTCGTTATCTTTCAGCGCCAGCGCGTCACCCACCGCCTCTGCGTGGATGAACATCTGCATACGGCTGTACTGGCGCAGGTCAAGGTTCAGGTTCTTGTATACGGCCCGCACCTCATCATCTTTCAGGTTGCAGATCTGCGCGGAAAGGGCCTGTTCATTCAGCTGGATATTGGTGTTGTTGTTGCTGAGCGTGTTCTGCCGCAGCGTACCTGGGGGCAGCACGTAGTTGATCGGTTCGCGGCGGGCGTTCTCTTCAATGTTCACGGCAGATACGTTGAAGGTGGTGCTTTCGTCTACCGGTATGGGGTCTCCGGGGCGCAGCTCGTACAGGTAGCGGCGCCACTGGTTGCGCACCAGGTCCAGCTTGGCAAAACGGAGTACCACGGAGTCTTCAAAGCCGGTGAGGAACATGCGCATGAAGCGGATGGACTTGAAGTCAGGAATATTGCCCACCTTTTTGTCATACTGGTTCATCGGTATCTTGAACTGGTACCAGTTCTGCGTTACGATGGTGCCGTCTTCCATTTCGTTCCTGACGGGGAACTTGTCTACAATATAGTTGGAGCCTACCTGCATGTCTGGCCTGATATCTACGCGGTACTGGAAGTACTCCTCCGTTTCGTTCATGGTATTGTCACGGTTCAGGTCTTCAGACTCCGGGTAGTTGGTGGCGGCCTGCGAGAAGGCGGAATTATCATTGGAAACGGGCGAGTTGCCGTCTGGCCCGTTAATGCGTTTATAGCGGCCCAGGATGTCTGTGCCAGCGCCCTGGTCATAATACCCGTCGCGGTACCAGCGGTAGTCATCGTTAGAGGGGTCGTTCACCACGTTCTGGTAAGCGGCGGAGCCGGCGCCGAACACGCTGGCCAGGTCGTTCAGGTATTGCGCCCTGAAGTTCTTTTCGTCTTCGCTGTTGAGACCGTCGTACCCCACGTCCTGGTAGCGGCGGATGGCGGGGTCGTTGTCAAAGGCCTGCGTGATCTGCTGCTGGAATTTGGGGATACGGCCCCAGCGGGTGGAGTCCAGCTTGTTGCGGTTGGCGGGGTTGTAAGGGTCTGGCAGGCCGTTCTCGAAAGACTTGCGGGAATCTTTCAGGATGTCTTCAGACACGTTGCCGAGGTTGAAATACAATGAACCGCCGGAGCTGCCGGGCTTGTCGTAAAAGGGATCGGGTATCCAAAATTCTATGAACTCGATGTTGGCCGTTTCAAAGTCGCTGTTGTCAATAGCGCGCATCACGCCACCCCAGCGCGCTTTAGGGTTTTTCAACGTACCGTCTATATTCAGCCCTGCCAGGGAAGACTCAAAATTGTAGGGGCCTTTTTCCGTAGGGTAATACGCCAGGTCAAGCGTGCTCAGCTGGCTTTGCCCGAAGTCTGTAGAGCGGTTCGGGAAAATGTCCCGCTGGTAGATGAGGCGGGTACGAAGGTCCCGCTGCGATTTGGCGTCTACCCCGCGCGGGCGGTTGGGCGAGTTGGGTATCTGCAGCGTAGGCTCAATGATGTACCAGGCCAGCAGCGCCCTGTTTTTGCCGTAAGAAAGGGTGTCGTTATCGTCCGCTTCGGGGAACAGGATGTTGCCGTTGGCGTCACTGGCGTCTTTGGGTGTGGAGGCCAGCGCCCAGCTGGTGGCCGGGAATTTGAGGTCAAAACCGTTGCGCGTGCCTTCAAAGTCATCTATCATCACCTGCCCCTGCTTGCTGCCGGGGGCGTTTACCAGCTTGCTGTGGCCGGGGAACAGCCGGGCCACCTCACCGGTGAAGTTGATGGAGGCAGGCTGCTGGCTCTGAAAGTTGGGCAGCTTGTCTAACAGGCGGGTAAGGCCGCGCCACTCGGAAATATAGTTCGCGTCCAGGCCCACCACGGTGTTCTTGATGGGGTCATCCCCGTAGTTCACCTTCTGGTAGTAGGGGCGCTCGCTCATTCTGACAACGGTACCGCCTATGTTCAGCTTGTCGTTCACAAAATAGTCCAGCCGCGTGCCCATGTAGTTGCGCACCTGCTGGCCAAAGAGGGCGTTGTTCTCGAACTGCACGTTGATGGGCACACCGGAACTGAGCACGCCGCCGTTGATGATCTTGATACGGCCCAGGTTATAGTCTATCACAAAGTCCACATCTTCCCGCAGCATTTGCCCGCCGGCCGTTACGGAAACGGAGCCGCGGGGAATGTTGTAGGCGTTGAGGGATATTTCGGAGGAGTTGCTGGATTTGTAGGAACCCCTGATCAGGTAGCGGTTGAGGTTGGGAAACTGTTGCGCCACCACCTTGATGGAGTCGTACAGCATGGTGTACATGTACTGCTTTTCCAGGGCCGCATCGCCGCCAAAGGCCGGTCTCAGGCCGTCTGCGAACGGTTCCAGCACGGGGAACATCACCTTGCCGTTCTGGGAAGTGATGGTAAAACCCTCCACAAAGTCGAACACCCCATCCGGCTGGGGATCGTTCTGGTTGTTCAACCGGTCCAGGTTGAGCACGGAAATGATGGGCGCGCCGGCATATTGCCCTTTGGCATCCGGCAGGTAGCGTTTTTCACTGGGCACACGGGTATCTGTGCCCTGGTCTTTCCCGGGGTCTTTATACAGCACGTCCAGCTTGAAATCTGCCCGGTTCACCTGGTAGGCGTCTGTAGAATAGATGTTTTTCATCATCAGGTCCCAGATGGGCAGGGCCGGGCGGGCGGAGGTGGCTTTCAGCATTTTCAGGAACAGGATCTGCTGGTTGGCGGAGTTGTTCTGGTCCGGCGGCACGTCTTGCGAGAACTCTCCTACCTGGAAGGTACGCCCGTTGTAGGTGTATTGATAGGCTACGGCCAGCACTTCATCAGGCTGCAGCTGCTGGTTAAGGGAAATGAAGCCCACCTGCCGGTTGAGGGTGTAATCCGTAGAGTCCAGCTTGCGGGCAAAGGTCTTTTCAAACTCCTGCACGGGTTGCAGGCCCAGGGCCAGCAGGCGGCTCACCACCGTGCCGGAGTAGCGGGCCGCTGGGTCGCTAACGAGGTTGCGGTACAGGTCGTTCGTGTTCCGGTCCGGCAGCTGGTTGCTGGTCAGTACCGTAATGGCGGTTTTGTTATAGGGGTCTTGCTCCGCCAGGTCCATCAGGCCCACAATGTCCCTGGTGTCTGTAGTGGCGCCGGTTTTGTTGGTGACCCACACCTCAATGCGGTTAATGTACACCTGGCTGCGTATTACCGGCAGGTTGCCCATGGCGTAGTTGAAGGTGTCCCGGAAAAACTGCGCCAGCAGGAAGTGGCGGTTATCTTCGTACTCATCCGCCCTTTTCACAAAATCCTGCGTGCTGTTGCCGCCCCGCAGCACCATGTTCTGCTTTTGCGACTTCTGGTTACTGAGCACGCTGGTAACGGTGAGGCGGCCAAACTGCAACTGTGTTTTGATACCGAACAGGGACTGTACGCCGGGGATGAGGGAGCTGCTGAGGGGGAAACTAACGTTACCGGCCTCTATTTTTTTGATGATCTCGTCCTGGTAGCCGGTATATTCCAGCTTTACCTGGTTTTCGAAATCGAAGGTAGACTGGGTATTGTAATTGGTGATGAGCTTCAGTTTTTCCCCGATGCGCCCGGTCACGTTCATATTGATGTCAATATCAAAGTCGAACCCCCCGTTTTTGCGGGCCCTTTCCACCAGCACGGGGTTTTTCACGTTCTGGCCCTGGTAGCCGAAGGTGAGGCCCAGGCTCCCCTGGGGCCTGATGTCTACTTTGGTGCCGCCAAATACGCGGTCAAAAAGTTTATCGCCATAATACAGCTGGGGCGCCTGGCTGCGCTGGTTGAGGTTGCCGATGGTGCTGGCCCTTTTCTGCCAGTAGTCTTTTTCGCTCTGGGCGGCCTGCAACCGGTAAAAATCATCAAAATTCAGCACGGTGGGCTGGCGGTAAAACTGGTTCCCGATCTTTTCTGTGATGATATATTGTTTGGTAGCGGGGTCGTACTCAACAGATTTTTGAATATTGGCGGGGTCTTTGAGGTCAATAACATTGCGTACGGGGTCTGTAACAGCCGTGCCCCTCCTGTCACGGATGGGGTATTTCAGCGTGTCCGGCTTGGAAGTCGTATCTGGAACAGGTATATGCCCTTCGTCAATCTCAACTATTCCCCGTATTCTTTTATAGGTATTCCCCGAACTATTACTGGAGGCAGATTCTACAATGATTAAAGATACAACACCTATTACTGCAATAGCACCATAGTATTTCTTTCTTGCCAAGCGATCTTAGGTTTTATAAGAGGTCAAGGATTTAAAATTATAAATTTTTGAGGGATTTCTTTATAAGTATCTCCAATTCATTTAATTGCGGCTCGGCTTTCAGTACCCTCTGTACCGCCTGCTCCGCCATATTACGGGCTATTCCCAAGGTGACTAAAGCATTTAACGCGTCATCCTGTATTGTATTGTGACTGGGCGAAGATAAATATGTTATTTCTTCTTTATGCTTCTTCATCTTGTCTTTCAGCTCCAGGATCAGGCGCTTGGCGGTTTTAGCGCCTATTCCCTTCACGCCTTCCAGCATTTTTTCGTTTTCCATCACAATGGCCCGCTGAATGTCTTCCGGGTGGAGGGAGCTGAGCATCATGCGGGCGGTAGAGGCCCCTATGCCTGAAACGCTGATCAGTTGCAGGAACATGCTGCGCTCGGCATCCTCAAAAAAGCCGTACATGGTGTGGGCATCCTCCTTGATATGTACGTAAGTAAGCAGCTTACAGGTTTCCAGGTGCTGGATCTGGGACCAGGTGTGTAGACTGATCTGTACTTCATACCCCACCCCGTTCACGTCAAGGTGTACCAGGGCGGGCGATTTATAGGCTAATTTGCCGTTCAGATAAGCGATCATATGCAAGAATAAGAGGCCAAATTTAAATCATAAATATAATTATTCGTTTATGTCGTATTTTTACGCCCATTTTAATAACTTATCCTAACAATATGAGCAAAATAACGGCCGCTATTACAGCGGTGGGTGGGTATGTTCCCGACTATGTACTGACGAACCAGGAATTGGAGAAACTCGTTGACACAACAGACGAATGGATCACCACCAGAACGGGCATCAAGGAAAGAAGGATACTGAAGGGCGAAGGGAAAGGCACTTCCGAGCTGTGCGTACCTGTAGCACAGGAGATCTTACGGAAAAGAGGCATCTCCGCCGAAGAAATTGACCTGCTGATAGTGGCCACCGTTACGCCAGACATGGTGTTTCCGGCTACTGCCAACGTGGTTACGGATAAGATAGGCGCTAAAAATGCCTTCGGGTTTGACATTGGCGCCGCCTGCTCCGGCTTTTTATATGCGCTGGACACTGGCGCCAGGTTCATTGAAAGCGGCCGTTACAAGAAAGTAATGATCATAGGCGCGGACAAAATGAGCTCCATCATTGACTATTCAGACAGGGCCACCTGCATCATTTTTGGCGACGGCGCCGGCGGGGTGCTGCTGGAACCCAATACCGAAGGGCTGGGCCTGGTGGACAGCATCTTGAAAAGCGACGGCCACGGCCGGGAATTTCTCAATATGAAGGCCGGCGGCTCCAACCGCCCCGCTTCTGCGGAAACAGTGGCCAACCGCGAGCACTACGTGTTCCAGGAGGGAAAGACCGTGTTCAAGTACGCAGTGGCCAACATGTCTGAAGCGGCCCGCAACATTATGGACCGCAACCACCTCACCGCCGAAGATATTGCCTGGCTGGTACCCCACCAGGCCAACCTCCGCATCATCAGCGCCACGGCAGACTATATGGGCGTACCGGAAGAAAAGATCATGATCAACATCCAGCGCTACGGCAACACTACCGCCGGCACTATTCCCCTCTGCCTGTGGGACTGGGAAAGCAAGCTGAAGAAGGGAGACAACCTGATACTGGCCGCCTTTGGCGGCGGCTTTACCTGGGGCGCCTGCTATGTGAAGTGGGCGTATGACGGGAGCAACCACAAGAACTGACAACACCGGATGATAGTAGAAGGGCTGGCCGCAAGGTCAGCCCTTCCTTTTTTATGTTATAATAACATAAGAACGGCACAAAAAAGAAGGCTATTAGAAAATCATTATTTTAATTACTTTAGTAAAAGCAATTGCATCAACCAATAACATTCTGATACAAAAATGACTGCAACAGCCGCCAATAAAGGGATTGCGGTTATCAAAACAAAAAGGCCCATTGCCACTGTTCGGGCCGCTGATGCCTGTTAAACAATTTCCGGTATAATACTATTTTGACAATTCATGAGTGTTTTTTCATCTTTGGAAGACAAGGTTTTATTTGAGCACATCAGGAAAGATAATGTGTCTGCCTTCAGGGAACTGTATGACCGGTACTGGAACAAACTGTTTTTTGTCTGCCATAAGCGCCTGCCGTCAGCCGCCATTTGTGAAGAAATAGTGCAAGACGTGTTCATCGTTTTATGGAAAAAAAGACATGCCCTGGAAATAGACCACCCTTCCCGCTACCTGGCCACCATGGCCCGGCACGCCGTATACCACCATCTTGCCCGGGAAAACCGCCAGGAAGAGGCCAGGCACCGCTACCTGCATAAAGGCCCCAGCACGGCAGCCGGCCTGGAAGAGGCGGTGGACAATAAAATGATGATGGAGCTGGTGAAAAAGCTGGCTGACAACCTGCCGGAAAAATGCCGGCTGGTATTTGTATATAACAAAATAGAAGACAAACCGCTCTCCGAGGTGGCGGGCATGTTGAAAATATCTCCCAAAACGGCAGAGAACCATCTTACAAGAGCGCTGAAAAACATCCGGCTCAACCTGGCCCGGCTCTTCTGTTCCTTCCCTGGCCTGCTCCTTTTCCTCATTCTCCGGTAAACCGCATTGCCTGAAAAAAATATGCCCGGTTAGGGGGTATTGTTGCGGCAGGCACTCTATATACTAATGTAACGGCTAGATGTATGAACAAAGCACAGCTTGCGGAACTTGCCCGCAAATATTTGGCGGGTACTGCTTCTGACGAAGAAAAGGCATGGCTGCATGCCTGGTACGATGCCGCCGGCAATGAAGAAACGGAGGAGGTAGGGCTGGAGCGGCCTGATACGGCGGAAGGGTTCAGAAGCCGTATGCTGCAGGCGGTGGAGCAGGCCATGGCGGAAGAGCGGCCACGTAAAGGAAAAAACTGGTACCGCCTGGCGGCCGCGGCCGCCCTGCTATGCCTGGTATGGGCGGGGTACTGGCTTATGCGGAACGGTATGGGCAACAAAGCGGCGCCACCCTATCCCCCCATGGCGCAGGCGCCCGCAAAGCCCGGCAGTGGCGGCGTGCGGCTGGTGCTGGCGGATGGCAGCCAGGTAGCGCTTGACAGCGCCGGCAACGGCAACCTGGCCAGCCAGGGCAGCACAAACATCATCCAACAGTCCGGCACCCTCATATACAAGGCCGGCAAAGCGCCTGCCGCAGCGGCCACCATCCCCCTCAATCATTTAGTTGTTCCGAAAGGGAACCAGTACAGGATCGTACTGCCTGACGGCTCCATAGTGTGGCTGAACTCGGCCAGCACATTGACTTTCCCGGCGGCTTTTTCAAACAGCGAGCGGCGCGTGGAACTGCTGGGTGAAGCGTTCTTCGAAGTAAAGGCCAACGCCCGCGCCCCGTTTTATGTGAAGTTGAACGGCATGGAAGTACAGGTACTCGGTACCAGCTTCAATGTAACGGCCTATGAAGATGCCGGCAGCATCAACACCACCCTGGTGAACGGCGCGGTACGCGTAACAACGGGCAGTGCGGCAAAGCTGTTGCGCCAGGGAGAGCAGGCCAGGGTTGGCAGGGGAAAGGGCCAGATTGAGGTAGTGCAGGCAGACACGGCCATGGTACTGGCCTGGAAAAACAACGTATTCCTTTTCAAGACCAGCAGCATACAGGAGGTGATGCAGCAACTGGCGCGCTGGTATGATGTGCAGGTAGTGTATGACAACGACGTGTCTTCACTCCAGTTCACCGGCGAGATCAGCCGCGGAGAAGCGCTGGAAACCGTGCTGAAAAAACTCTCGCTCACCGGCGCGGCGGGCTTCAGCATACAAAACGGCAACGTACATGTATTCCGGAAACAATAAATCGATTGATCACCCTAAAAACGGCAAACGTATGAAAACATAACAGCGTATGAAAAACTGATACATTGTTCAAAATAAAAGCCAGGAACATTTGCGGTGCGCCTGGCTGAATTGGGCAATGCTGGTAAAACTGAGGTAACAATTTTATTGACAGACACCCAACAATTCAAATTTATGCAAATAAATGGATCGGGGCAAACGTATGCCCTGGCAGTTCGCCTATTCCCAAAAATTCTTCTGTTTATGAAGCTGCATATCTTACTGCTGGTTTTCTGCATGAAGGCAACTGCAAGCGTCAATGCACAATACATTAGCATGAGCAAAAAGGGAATGACGCTGGAAGCTTTTTTTGCCGAGGTCAAAAAGCAGACCGGCTACACCTGCCTGTATAATAACCAGATGACGAAAGACATTGGCAGGATAGATGCTTTCTTTGACAGGCAGCCGCTCCAACAGGCGCTGGCCGAAGTATTCCGTACGCTTCCCTTGTCTTTTGTGATAGATGGAAAAACCATCATCCTGTCCCGGAAAAACATACCGCCTCCCCCCGCCGCGCCGGAACAGGTGACCGCGGCGGTTACGGGCGTTGTAAAAGACGCCGCCAGCAACAGCCCGCTGCAGCTGGTAACAGTACAGGTCAAAGGCAGGCAGCAGGGCACGGTGACCGATGAGAACGGGCGGTTCCGGCTGGCAGATGTAGAACCGGGGGCCACCCTGGTTTTCAGCAGGGTGGGTTATGAACGGCTGGAGGCAAAAGCAGACCCGGGAAAAGAAATGACCATTGCCCTGCAACCCGCGGCATCGGGCCTGAATGAAGTAGTGGTGGTGGGCTACGGCACGCAGAAAAAAACAGACCTTACCGGGGCAGTGGCCAACGTAGGGGAAAAAGTACTGCAAAGCCGGCCCGTGGCCAATTTGCAGGATGCCCTGCAGGGCCGCGCGCCTGGTGTTCAGGTGCGGCAGACCGGCGGCGACCTGAACGGCCGCTTCGCTATTTCCATCAGGGGCATCGGCTCCGTAACCGGCAGCAACGACCCGCTGATCATCGTAGATGACGTACCCCTCTACAGCGGCGGCCTTTCTACCATCAACCCCAAAGACATTGTGGCCATAGACATCCTGAAAGACGCGTCCGCCACCGCTATTTACGGGGCCAGGGCGGCCAACGGCGTGCTGATCGTCACCACCCGCCGGGGCAAGGCGGGCAAAACGCAATTCACTTTCAGCACAGATGCGGGCATGGAACAGATAGCCCGCCGGTACGAAGTGCTGTCTTCCGAACAGCAGCGCCAGCTATTCCTGCAAGCCTTCAAAAACTCCAACCGCAACACCGCGGCTTTTGAAAACCCGAACGATCCTGTCTGGAAAATAAATACAGACTGGCAGGAGCTGGGTACCAGGGCGGCCTTCAGGCAGAACTACAACCTGAGCATGAACGGCGGCTCCGAGAACAACCGCTTTGCCATATCCGCCGGGTATCTCGGCCGGGAAGGCATCATCCGTAACTCCGACCTGAAATCCTATTTTTTCCGGGGCAATAACGACCTCACCATCCGGGACCGGCTCAGGCTTTCGGCCAACCTTTCCGGCACGCACCAGCGCGAGCATGTGGTCAACAATGACAGTTTTCATGGCGGCGCGTACCGCGGGCTGATATCCAGCCACCGTTACCTGCTGCCCTATGATGAGGCCGGCAACCTGACCGCCATTGCCACTACTGCCGATCCATATTTCGGGGAAAACAGCAACCCGCTGATCAACCTGCTGACGCCGGTCAACGAACGCAACACCACCCGCCTGCTGGGCAACATCAAAGCCTCGCTCACACTGGCAAAAGGCCTTGTTATGACGGGCAACGTTGGTACAGACCTGGTTTACAGCAACACCTACAACTTCCTGCCCTATTACAAGATCGGCATCTTCACCCGCGCCATCGGGAGCGTAACGGAAGCCTCCCGGCGGGATGTGAACTGGGTATCCGACCTTACGCTGCAATACGACAAACTGTTCGGCCAACACAAACTGACAGCGCTGGCCGGTGTTTCCGCACAGCAGTTCAACACACGTTCTTCCACCGTTACCGGTACCGGCACGGTAGATAACTCGCTCAACCAGCTGGCCAATCAGACCAATTTCACGGCAGGTGGCGGCAATGTGAGCGCGGGGCTGGCCTCTTCCTTTCTGCGGGTCAACTATGGTTTTGATGACCGTTATTTGCTGACCGCCACCGTGCGGCGAGACGGGTCTTCCAAATTCAGCGAAGAGAGGCAATACGGCATCTTCCCCTCTGTTTCCGCGGCCTGGCGGCTCACGGGCGAGGAGTTCCTGAAACATTCCACCGTTATCAACGAACTGAAGCTCCGCTCCAGCTACGGCCTCACAGGCAACCAGAACATCGGGGATTTTGCTTTTATCACACGCGCAGGCGCCGCGCCCTATGTATTTGGCAACGCCGTTGTAGTGGGCAACGCCCCGCAGAACATCGGCAACGCCATGCTGCAATGGGAATCCGCCAGGCAGTTTGACGCGGGTTTCGACCTCGTGCTGCTGAACGGGCGGCTGGCACTCACGGCGGACTATTACAGCAAACGCTCTGAAGACCTGCTCATCAGGCTGCCCATCCCCTTTACCGCCGGCGTGCCGGAAAACCCCACGGTGAACCTGGGCGCGGTAAAGAACTCCGGCGTGGAAATGGACCTCCATGCGGGCATTGTGCAGCGGCGGTTCCGGTGGAACGCAGACCTCAACATGTCTTTCAACAGGAACAAGGCATTGAACATCGGCACCAACTCCATCGGAGACCCGTTGCGGATACCGGGAGACAATATTGCGCTGGCCAACGAGCCGTCTAACATGACGGTGGCGGGCCGGGAAATAGGCAGCTTTTACATGTTGCAGTACATGGGCGTATGGCAGCCGGGCGAAGAGGCCGAAGCGGCCAAATGGTCTGGCGCCGTACCGGGAGATCCCCGCTATGCGGACCTGAACAACAACGGCATTCTTGATGATGGAGATAAGACCTTTGTGGGCATCCCCCAGCCCAAGGTATCAGGCGGTTTCAACAATACCTTCAGCTACGGCAGCTTCTCCCTGTCCGTATTCATGAACTTTGCCACAGGCAACAAGCTGTATAATTCCATCCGCAACCTGAACGCCCGCTCTGTTCCGTTCAACCAGCAACTGGCGGAAGTAGCCAATTTCTGGACGCCGGAAAATACCAGTACAGACATTCCCAGGCCTTCTCAGGGCGGCAATACCACCTACCTGGCCACCCGCGTGTCTACCCGCTTCCTGGAAGATGCGGACTTTATCCGCCTGAAAAACGTCAGCCTCTCCTACGAGCTGCCGGCCGCCACCGTAAAACGGCTGGGCGTCAACGCCGCCAGGGTTACCCTGTCAGGCACCAACCTTGCCACCCTCACCGGTTATTCGGGGCTTGACCCCGAAGCCTCCAGCGGCGCCAACCTGCTGACGGGCGGCATAGATCACACGCCTTACCCCATGACGCGGCAATACACACTGTCTGCACAGATCACATTTTGACTGACGAACTTAAAAAACACGAGCATGCAATACTTCAAATATACCGGTACCATCTTCCTGTTATGCGGGTTCCTGCTGCTGGGGTGCAAGAAGATACTTTCGCCCGTTCCGCAGGGGCAGATACCGCTTGACCAGCTCCTCACCACGCAGGCAGGCGCCACTACCGTGCTGAACGGCGTGTATGCGCCCCTGATGGCATTGTACCAGGGGCCCATGCAGCGCCTCACAGACCTGGCCAGTGACGATGGCTGGGCCTGGCGCAATGAACTGGAGCCGGACATTTATGTGGTGGAACAAGGCTTCAGCCACTCGCAAACCGTATGGGTACAGCACTACCGCGGTGTTACCAGGGCGTCCAAACTGCTGGCCAATCTGCAGCACGTTACCGATTTTTCCAGCAACACCGTGCGCGATGCCATGGAAGGACAGGCCAAGTTCCTGCGCGCATTTTATTATTTCAACCTGGTGAGGCTGTTTGGCGGCGTGCCGCTGATACTGGACGAGGTCAAAGACCGCAAGGACGCGGAGCTGCCAAGGGCAGACATCGGGAAAGTGTATGACCAGATCAAAACAGACCTGCGCGAAGCGGCCCAGCTGCTGCCCGCCACCTATTCCGGCGGCAACGGCCAGGAAGCGGGCAGGCCTACCAGTTATGCGGCCAGGGCCTTGCTGGCCATGGTACACCTGGAGCTGCGAGAATGGGGCGATGCCGCCCGGGAAGCGGCCGAAGTAATTGGAAAGGGCGCCGTGGCAGACAACTATGCGGCCAATTTTAACGGCTCCGCGGAAAACGGCGCAGGCGCATTATTTGAAGTGCAGTACGGCGGCGTGGCCGGGGAAACCACCAGCAGCATCAGTACGTTCTTTGCGCCGAGAGAAACGCCCAGTGGCAGCGCCATTATTCTGCCTACAGACAATTTGCTGAACGGCAAAGGCGGCGGCCCCTCTTCCGGCAACGGCATTGTACAGGCCATTCAGGCGGAAGACCGGCGCAGGAGCGTTATCATGGCCGGTTACGGGCTGCCCAATTTCATTGACGCATCGCGCCCGGCGGGCAGCCTGCAATACGTTAACAAATACTTCAACGAAAAAGACCCGGCCGGCATGAGCACCTGGAACTTTCCGCTGATACGTTATGCGGAAGTATTGCTTGTACGCGCGGAAGCCTTGAATGAAGACGGTTTTGTGCCTGACGGCGAGGCCTTCAACCTGCTGAATGCCAGCCGCCTGAAAGCCGGCCTGCCAGCGCTCACCGCCGCCACCGTTGCCGATCAGGCCGCTTTCAGGGCCGCCGTTGCGCAGGAGCGCCGCGTGGAACTGAGCTTTGAATGCAAACGGTATTTTGACCTGAACCGCCGGGGACTGCTCAAGGCAGCCATTCAGCCGCAGCTCGATTACCTGCAGTTGCAGTTCCCTGACCAGAAGACCATTGCGCACCCGGTTACCGGTAACAATTATTACCTCTACCCGCTGCCGGCTACCGAATTTATTAACAACGCCAACCTGGGCAGTCAGAACCCGGGGTACTTTTAAACAAAACGATGATTGATATGCGAAAAACTGTTTTTGGGCCGGGCGGCTGGCTCCCGTGCATCCTGCTGCTGGGCGCCGTTTCCATAGCGGCCTGCGGCCAGGCGCCGGGCGGAAAAACCGCACAGGCCACACCCAATATCGTGTTCATCCTGGCTGATGATATGGGATATGGTGATGTTCACTGCTTTAACCCCAACGGCAAAATAGCTACCCCCCATATGGACAAGCTGGCCGAACAGGGCATGAAATTCACCAACGCCCACAGCAGCTCCGCCGTTTGCACGCCCTCCCGTTACAGCGTGCTTACCGGCCGCTATGCCTGGCGTACCCGCCTGCAGAAAGGCGTGCTCTATGGTTACTCCCCGCCGCTGATAGACAGCAACCGCCTTACCGTGGCCGCCATGCTCAGGGAAAAAGGATATTTCACCGCCGCCATCGGCAAATGGCACCTGGGGCTGGACTGGCAGCTGAAAGGCCAGGCTGACTCGCTGGCAAAAACAGGCTGGGAAATAGATTACAGCCAGCCGATACAACATGGCCCGCTCAGCCTCGGGTTCGATTATTTTTTTGGCATCAGCGCGTCTCTTGACATGCCGCCTTATGTGTTCATAGAGAACGATAAGGCTACCGCCATTCCCGCGGTGTCAAAAAAATGGGTACGCGAAGGGCCCGCCGCCGCTGATTTTGAAGCGGAAAACGTACTGCCCGTTATTACCGGCAAAGCCAAACAGGTAATGGCGTCCCGGGCATCGGGGGAGCAGCCGTTCTTCCTGTATTTTGCACTGCCCTCCCCACATACGCCCATTGTGCCAGACAGTACCTTCAAAGGCAAAAGCGGGGTTACGGATTACGGCGACTATATGATGGAAACAGACTGGGCGGTGGGGCAGGTCATGCAGGCCCTTGACTCATTGGGCATTGCAGACAACACACTGGTAATTGTTACCAGCGATAACGGGTTTGCGCCCTACGTATTGAAACAGTTTGATGTGGAAGCCCTGGGGCACCAGCCCAGCTATACGTTCCGGGGGTATAAGGCAGACATTTGGGAAGGCGGGCACCGCGTGCCGTTCATTGCCCGGTGGCCGGCGCAGGTAAAGGCGGGCACCGCCAGTGACAACGTGATATCTCTCACGGATTTTATGGCCACCTGTGCCGACATTACCGCGTCAGCGCTGCCAGACAATGCTGCGGAAGACAGTTACAGCATACTCCGCTACCTGAAAGGCAGCGCAGGAAAGCAACCGCGTGAGGCTATTGTATTCCATTCCATAGACGGCAATTTTTCCATACAGGAAGGAAACTGGAAACTGATACTGGGAGCAGGTTCCGGTGGATGGGCCGCGCCGAAGAACAAAGACGCGCTGCTGGCCGGATTGCCGGCGGTGCAATTGTATGACATGGAAAAAGATGCCGCTGAAAAGGTCAATGAAGAAGCGGCACATCCGGAAATTGTTCAACGGCTCACGGCGTTGCTGGAAAAATACATTGCCGAAGGGAGGAGCACGGATGGCGCCAACCGGCGGAATGACGTGGAAGTGGATATCTGGAAGCGGAAGTCCTAACGAAGCCGGCAGGCATACAATGGCAATGGCGCCCGTTTGGGCGCCATTGTTTTTTTACAGGATGACGTTATATCTCAAACACAAAACCCTTATCCGCCAGGGCCGCGTATTTCTTTTTGTCGAAACGGTACAGGTTCGCTCCTTTTTTGGACGTGCTTTTGTCTTTCTCGTCCAGCTTTTCCAGGATGTCCATAGCCAGTATCTTTTTCCTGAAATTCCGCTTGTCAAGCGGGCGCTGGTAAATTTCTTCGTACAGGTTCCTCAGTTGCGGCAGGCTGAACTTTTCCGGCAGCAGCTCAAACCCGATGGGGTGAAAGCGCGCCTTGTCTCGCAGCCGCGCCAGGGCGTCTGCCAGCATCTGGCTATGGTCAAAGATCAGCTCCGGTATCTGGTGCAGAGACAGCCAGTGGGCGCCGTACTTATCGGCCAGCATGCGGTCATGCTCGCTGACACGTATCAATGCATAATAGGCCACGGAAATGACCCGCGCGCCGGTATCCCTGCCCGCGTCTCCGTAACACTGCAACTGGCCCATGTAAATATCCTGTATGCCGGTGGTTTGCTGCAATACGCGCGTGGCCGCGTTGTTGGTGCTTTCGCCTTCCTGCACAAAACCGCCCACCAGAGACCAGGCGCCCTCCATAGGGTCTACTTTCCTTTTGATGATCAGGAGCTTCAGCTTCCCGTCCTCAAACCCGAATATGATACAATCTACTGCTACCAGGTGCCTGGGAACGTTTACGTAAAAAGATGGAAGACTCATAGATACAAACTTAACTTATTTCTTGCTGCGGGTGAACTCAATAAAGTCCGTAGCCGGTATTTTGCTCACACCAGACTGGCGCAGCATGGTTACCAGCTGCCCGCGGTGGAAGGTGGAATGATTGAACACGGTGAGAATGGCATGCTGCACGGCAGACTTGCAGATGCCCTTTACCGGGTGATGGTATTCAATGGTATGGGCCAGCCGGGCGTCTGAAGCGGTGGCAATAAAATCCCGGAGCATGGCGCTCTGCCGGCCGAACTGCTGCGCAAACTCCTGCCAGGTGCCGGTAAAACCCACCGTAGGCCGTACTACCGGCGTAGCCAGCTGCAAACGCTGGTACCAGATGCTCTCTACATCCCAGATGTGATAGATGGTGCTGCGCAAGGTGGGGAAACCGCTGCCCAGGTCCCTGTCCAACCGCTCTTCTCCCAGCCCTCCCAGCAGATGCAGCAGCCGCTGGTTAGCCCACATGTTGTACGTTGCCAACTGCAACAGGAGATCCTTCATCTAATTATGTCTTATTTTTACAAGGAAAAAATTATAACAAGATACTCATAACCGGAAAACATTCAAATATCAAACCATGAAACAAACACCGCTCACTGGTTTCAGTTCAGTATGCGTACATGCCGGGCATGAACAGGATCCCCTGTATGCCCACCTTACACCCATATACGCTTCGTCTACCTATGTATACGACTCTGCAGACCAGGGCATGCGCCGCTTCAGCGGGCAGGAAGACGGCTATATTTACACCCGCTGGGACAGTCCCAATTTCCGCGAAGCCGAAGAAAAAATGGCGGCGCTGGAATGTTTTGGCCTTACCGGCCCGGACGGCAGCCCGCTGAAGGCCAAGGCCAAACTGCACTCCTCCGGCATGGGCGCGCTGTCTACCCTCTTCCTCTCTCACCTCAAGGCAGGCGACAAAGTGATTTCCCACTATTCTCTCTATGGCGGCACAGACGAGCTGTTCAGGAAAATATTGCCGCCGCTGGGCATTGAAGCGGTGATAGTGGACATGCAGGACGTGGCAGGCACCGAAGCCGCCATCAAGGCAGATCCCGCCATCCGCATGATGTACCTGGAAACGCCGGCCAACCCTACCCTGCGCTGCGTAGACCTGGAAGCGCTCCTGGGCCTGGCACAGCAGCACAAGCTGGTATCCGCGGTAGACAACACCTTTGCCACCCCGTACCTGCAGCAGCCTTTTGCCTATGGAGCAGATTATGTTTTTCATTCCACCACCAAGTTCCTGAACGGCCACGGCACGGCCATTGGCGGCGTGCTGATAGGAAGGGATGCGGAAGCCATGCGGGGCCCGGTAGAAAAGGTACACCGCCTGCTGGGCGCCAATAGCAACCCCTTCGACGCATTTTTGCTGACACAGGGCATCAAAACGCTGGAAGTGCGCATGGAGCGTCATTGCCACAACGCTATGGAGGTAGCCGGTTTTCTTGACGGGCACCCCGCCGTGGCCAAAGTGAACTACCTGGGCCTGGCAGACCATCCAGACTTTGCCGTTGCCGCCCGGCAAATGAAACACGCCGGCGCCATGCTGAGCTTTGAGCTGAAAGGCGGCCTGGAAGCAGGCAAACGTTTTATAGACCGGTTGCAGATGTGCCTCCGCGCCGTATCTCTCGGCACTTGCGACACCCTGATATGCCACCCCGCCTCCATGACGCACTACGGCGTGCCGAAAGAACTACGGGAGAAATACGAGATCACAGACGGCCTCATCCGTATGAGCGTGGGCATAGAAGCCGTAACGGATATACTCAATGACCTTGACCAGGCTTTGCAATAAAAAAGGAATATGTCTACACCCATTCACATAAGAAGAGCAGAGAAAAAAGATTGCGCCCGCATGATGGAACTGGTGCGGGAACTGGCCTTATACGAAAAAGCGCCGGAGCAGGTTACCGTAACACTGGAACATTTCGAGCAAAGCGGCTTTGGCCCCAACCCCGTATGGTGGGCCTTTATAGCGGAAACAGACGGCGTTATCACCGGCTTGGCCCTCTACTACATCCGGTACTCTACGTGGAAAGGCAGCCGCATGTTCCTGGAAGATATCATTGTAACGGAAAGCGCCCGCGGCCAGGGCATTGGCAAACTGTTATTTGACCGGCTGATAGTGGAAGCCAAAGAGCGGAAACTGAACGGGATCGTATGGCAGGTGCTGGAATGGAACGAGCCCGCCATCAATTTCTATAAAAAGTACAATGCGAAGTTTGACCCGGAGTGGTGGAATGCGAGCATTGAGGTGGCGGAATAGCGTGCGGCGTTAGCCGGCATTTGTACGCGAACAATAGCGGATGTTCGGAAGGCGGCGGAATAGTGTGTGCGGCGTTAGCTGGCATTTGTACGCGAACAATAGCGGATGTTCGGAGGGTGGCGGAATAGTGTGCGGCGTTAGCTGGCATTTGTACGCGAACAATAGCGGATGTTCGGAGGGTGGCGGAATAGTGTGCGGCGCCGCCCCTATTGTTTCTCAAACACCAGTATATCTCCCAGCCCGCCCGGGTCTGTAAAGAAACGCCCGATGGTAAAAGAGCGGCCGTCTGCGCTCATGCGAAAATAGAATTTTTCCTGCCGGGTGCGCAGCAGCAGGCTGTCTCCCTGAACGGAGTAAAAATAAATGCCTGATTCGTTGGCCCGGCTTACTTCAGGCGACAGCTGGCGGCTCTGGAAATAGAAGCTCCGCTCTTCCGCAACATCGGTGCCGGCGCCCGGTACCGCCTCCCTGAAAACGATCACTTCCTTCCGCTGGCTTTTTTCCAGCCACCGGTCTTCCAGGCTTTGAGATTTGGTGCAGGCGGTGAGCAGGGCCGCGCCTGCCAGGATGGAGAAAAAAGTTGTTTTCATGGCGGGATGTATTGTATGCGTAAAACGGAAAAGCTGGAGGAATAGTTACAATAGTATCGAAAATCGGCTAATGCAAATATGTTTGCACCTACACGCATCCATGCTTTTGATATGGAGGAGATATGGCCCATCTATAGCCAAGGTCACGAGCAGCTATAGTGAAGATATGCTAAAACCTGCCATGGGAGCGTGTTAAAGGAAACTCCTGGAAATGCCGATGCAGGAGGTGAACATGCAGCGATGCTGCTTTTCTGATAGTAAATTAACCATGTATAGTGAAAATGCGGCCCTACTGTTATAATGTGGCCGCATTTTCCCTGCCATATGTCTTTGCCGCAACCTGTTCCGGCCAAATATCACGCCTGCCACAAAGCAGGCTTGTAACGGATCGCCCACCCTGCAGTATATGCATATTGCTGATGCAGCAGGTTTGCGTGTTTGCTGAACTGGTTGGCAGCCTGCGGCTTATCCTTTCGCTACCGCTTCCTCCAGTCCGGTGCTGATACCGTCCGTAACCGCGTTTTTGTCAATTTTGGCAATCAGTCCCTGCAGTACCTTGCCGGGGCCTACTTCCGTAAACCGGCCCGCACCGTCTGCGATCATGGCTTGTACGCATTGTGTCCATTTTACAGCGCCGGTGAGCTGGCTGATGAGGTTTTGCCTGATCTCCTGCGGGTCTGTTACGGCTTTGGCCACCACGTTCTGGTAAACGGGGCAAACAGGCGTGTTGAAGGCCGTTTTTTCAATGGCGGCCTGCAGCTCGTTTTGGGCGGGGGCCATCAGCGGGGAGTGAAAAGCGCCCCCAACGGCCAGCTCCATGGCCCTTTTGGCGCCAGCGGCTTTCAGCAGCTCAATGGCGCGGGCAATGGCCGTTTTGGTGCCGGAAATCACCAGCTGGCCGGGACAGTTATAGTTGGCGGGCACCACTACATCATCTGTAATGGTAGCGCAGATCTCTTCTACCTTTGCATCTTCCATACCCAGTACTACGGCCATGGTGGACGGCGTTATTTCGCAGGCCTTCTGCATGGCGTTGGCGCGGATGGCCACCAGGCGCAGGGCATCTTCAAAACCGAGGGCGCCGTTGGCCACCAGGGCGGAGAACTCGCCGAGGGAGTGGCCGGCCGTCATTTCCGGGCGCGGGTTGCTCAGGCAGAGGTAACCGATCACGGAATGCAGGAACACCGCCGGCTGCGTTACCCGGGTCTGTTTGAGGTCTTCTTCAGACCCTTCGAACATGATATCTGAAATCCGGAAACCCAGTATCTCATTGGCTTTTTCAAATAAAGACCGGGCCTGGGCGTTGTTGTCGTAAAAACTTTTACCCATACCGGTAAACTGTGCTCCCTGACCGGGAAATACAAAGGCGTGTTTCATTTGATTTGCTTCAATCTTGTTAATTATCAGATAACAAATATATGTAAAAAAATATGGTTTAATCCGGCAGATGCTGGCTTAAACCATAGGGACCTTGTTGCCGGGGCATTTTACCGGCGGCTGAGCAGGTCAGAGCTGATCAGTTTCATGAACTCCGCGCGGGTAGCGCCATCCTGGAACTGGCCGCTGAAAGCGGAGGTGGTGGTCACGGAATTTTGTTTCTGTACGCCCCGCATCATCATGCAAAGGTGCTGTGCCTCGATCACCACGCCTACGCCCTGCGGCTCCAGGGTTTCCTGGATAGCGTCCAGTATCTGGTGGGTAAGGCGCTCCTGCACCTGCAGGCGGCGGGCAAATACGTCTACCACCCGGGCTATCTTGCTGAGGCCGGTAATATAACCATTGGGGATATACGCCACATGCGCCTTGCCAAAGAAGGGCAGCATATGGTGCTCGCACATGGAGTACAGCTCTATGTCCTTCACTATCACCATTTCACTGTAAGATTCCGTAAAACGTGCGCCGCGGAGTATTTCCCGGGCATCCTGCCCGTAACCCTGGGTCATATATTGCATGGCCTTGGCCATCCGTTCCGGGGTTTTCAACAGCCCCTCGCGCTCCGGATCTTCTCCCAGCAGCGCTATTGCTTCCTTATAATTCCCTATCAGTCCCGATGTCACTCTCTCCTCGTACTTTTCTTCCTTCTTGTAAGCCATAGTCCTGTTTTTAGTCAATTATTTGCCGCCGTAGTATTCTACGTAGATCTTGGCGGTTTCGTGCAACTTGATGCAATGCAATTGCACCGTGCCCGGCAGGTGTTTTTCCAGTTGCTCCCAGATGGCAATGGCCACGTTTTCCGCAGAAGTGAACTTGTCTTTCATAAAATCCACGTCCAGGTTCAGGTTCTTATGGTCCAGTTTCTCAACGATCACGTCTTTGATCAATACCCCCAGGGTTTTGGCGTTAAACACAAAGCCGGTTTCGGGATCGGGGTTGCCCTTGATAGTCACATGCAGGTCATAATTATGGCCATGCCAGTTGTCGTTCGCACATTTGCCGAACACCTCAAGGTTCTGCTCCTTGCTCCATTGCGGATTAAATAACTTGTGTGCCGCATTAAAATGCTCCACGCGCGTCAGATAGATCATTTCTAGTAGTTGTGATAAATTTCTGCAAATTTAAAGCAATTAGACGAGAACGGGGGGATGTAGGAGTTTAATGTACCTTTACAGGATGAAATTGCTGCTCGTTGCCGCTACGGAACTGGAAATAAAAACAGCGCTGAACTGGCTGGACGAAGAAAAGTACCCCGATGTGGACGTGCTGATCACCGGCGTGGGCATGATGGCCGCCGCCTGGCAGCTGGGCCGGTATTTTGCCCGCAACAGGCCGGATCTGGCCATACAGGCCGGTATTGCCGGCAGTTTCCGCCGCGGCTGGCCGCTGGGAGAAACCGTACTGGTAGCCCGGGAGACCCTGGGAGACCTGGGCGCGGATGACAACGGCCGTTTTCTCGACCTGTTCGACATGGGCCTGTGGGAAGCCGGCATGCCGCCTTTTACGGAAAAAGAACTGGTGAATACGCTGCGCCTTTTCCCGGAAAGCCTCCAGGGCCTGCCGCAGGCAACAGGCGTTACCGTCAATACCGTGAGCGGCAGCGAAACCGCTGTTGCCCGCCTGCAGGCGCAATACCGGCCAGACGTGGAGACGATGGAAGGAGCACCCTTCCACTACAGCTGCCTGCTGGAACAGGTACCTTTTGTACAGTTGCGCAGCATTTCCAATTATGTGGAACCGCGGGACAAAAGCAAATGGAACATTTCCCTTGCCCTGCAAAACCTAAACAATACGCTGCGCTCCCTGCTGGAAGAGCTGCGTCAAAAAGAATAACCGGATATGGAACTGACACTGGGCTTTTCGCCCTGCCCGAACGATACGTTCATATTTGATGCGCTGGTCAACCACCAGCTCAACACCAACGGCCTGCAATTCAATACCCTGCTGGAAGATGTGGAAACGCTCAACCAGTGGGCTATGCACGGCAAACTGCACATCACCAAGCTGAGTTTTGCCGCCGGCCTCAAAGTGGCGGACCAATACTGCCTGCTCAACAGCGGCAGCGCGCTGGGAAGAGGCTGCGGCCCGCTGCTGATAGCCCGCGAGCCTGTGGAGGCCGCAAGGGTGAAAGACCTCACGGTAGCCATTCCCGGGGAAAACACCACGGCCAACCTGCTGTTCAGCATTGCCTACCCGGATGCCCGGCATAAAAAGATCATGCTGTTCTCAGACATCGAGAACGCCGTATTGAGCGGCGCCGCAGACGCCGGCGTTATCATCCATGAAAACCGTTTCACCTATCAGCAAAAAGGACTGGTCAAACTGGCGGACCTGGGAGAGTTCTGGGAAAACAAAACAGGCCAGCCCATTCCATTAGGCGGTATTTTTATACGGAAAGACGTGCCGGAGGAAATACAGCAGCAGGTAGACGCTTTGATCCGCAGCAGCCTGCAGCAGGCCTTTGCCGCTTACCCTGTGCTTTCTCCCTATGTAAAAGCGCATGCCCAGGAAATGGACGAGCAGGTGATGCGCCAGCATATAGACCTTTACGTTAACCAGTTCAGCCTTGACCTGGGCGAAGAAGGCCGAACGGCCATTGAGCAACTGAAATCGATGGTGGCCTGAGATGCCCGCTTACAACATAGACTCGTACAGCAGGTCATGCAGGATCACGGAAGCAGCGTTCCCGTAACTGGTATCGCGGAACTGCCCTACCCAACGGATGCCGTAAATGGCGTTGGTGAGAAATATTTCGTCAGCGTTCTCCAGATCGCTGATCCGGAGCGGCTGTTCTTTTATCTTGAAAGGTATTTCGGTCTGCAGCAGGTGCTTGCGCATCACGCCGCACACGCAGCCTTCGCTGAGCGGCGGGGTTAGTATATCGTTCCCCTTAACAATAAAAACATTGGCAATGGTACTGTCTGCCACGCGGCCGTACTGGTTCAGCAACAGTGACTCGCTGATCTGGTGCTCTTTGGCGTAAAGGGCGGCCAGTACGTAGGGCAGGCAGTTGTTGGATTTTACGCTTGACAGTTTGTCTCCCGGTTTGATAGCGTCCGGGAACACGTCCATGGTGAGGCCGGCCTGGTTCAGCTCAAAAATATGCCTTGGCAGCTTCCAGCACTGGATGATAAATTCCGGCGTATGGTCTACGGGATCGTACAGTCCTGTTCCGGCCCGCCATACGGTGAGGCGCACACGGGCCAGGTCACTTACGCCGCTGGCGCGGCACAGTTCCAGCACAAGGCCGGTAAAGTATTCTTTGGTGAAGTGCGGTGGAATGTGAAAATGAAGAATGTGCAGGCTCATCATCAGCCGCTCAAAATGGAGGTCGGCCAGCAACAGTTGCCCCTGGTACACCTTCATGGTCTCAAAACATCCGTCGCCATACCTGAAACTGCGATTATCTACGGTCAGCAACGGTTTATCAGCCGCCATGAATTTTCCGTTATAACACAATTGCATACTGTAAGTTACGATTATAAAACCATTTCAGGCACATCGCCTTTTATGACCAGGCGCCCGGCCGTTTTAGCTTTTATCTCCTCCACACTCACGCCCGGCGCGCGTTCCAGTAGCTGAAAGCCTTCCGGCGTAACATCCAGCACAGCCAGCTCCGTCACTATTTTTTTTACACATTTAACACCGGTGAGCGGTAACGAGCATTGCGGCAGCAGTTTGCTTTCCCCTTTGGGGTTGGTATGCATCATGGCCACTATGATGTTTTGGGCAGATGCCACCAGGTCCATGGCGCCGCCCATGCCTTTCACCATTTTTCCGGGTATTTTCCAGTTGGCGATATCTCCCGTATCAGACACTTCCATGGCGCCCAGCACGGTCAGGTCTACCTTACCCGCGCGTATCATGCCAAAACTCTCGACCGAGTCAAAAAAGGCGCCGCCGGGCAGCACGGTTACCGTTTCCTTGCCGGCGTTGATAAGGTCTGCGTCTATCTCCGCTTCCGCGGGGTAAGGGCCCATGCCCAGCATCCCGTTCTCAGACTGCAGCATAATGGAAATGCCGGCGGGCACAAAGTTGGATACCAACGTGGGAATACCGATGCCCAGGTTCACGTACATACCGTCACGCAGCTCCTGCGCAATACGTTTTGCAATACCAAATTTATCGAGGGCCATAACAGCAGGTTTTAGATTTTAACTGTTTTTCGCTCAATGCGTTTTTCATAACCGCTCCCCTGGAAAATGCGGTGTACATAAATACCGGGAACATGTACCTGGTCCGGGTCCAGCTCACCCGGCCGCACCAGGTGCTCCACTTCGGCAATGGTGATATGGCCCGCTTTGGCCATGGAGGTGCTGAAGTTGCGGGTGGTTTTGCGGAATACGAGGTTGCCCATCGTATCCCCTTTCCAGGCCTTTACAATGGCAAAGTCCGCATGCAGCGCCAGTTCCATCAGGTAATCCTTGCCGTTGAAGCGGCGGGTTTCCTTGCCTTCGGCTATTTCGGTACCATAACCGGCGGGGGTAAAAAACGCCGGGATGCCCATCCCCGCCATTTGTATGCGCGTGGCCAGGGTGCCCTGCGGAATGAGGTCTACCTCCAGCTCGCCGGAGAGCAGCTGCCGTTCAAATTCCGCGTTCTCCCCCACGTAAGAAGCCATCATTTTCCTGATCTGCCGGGTTTTCAGCAGCAGGCCCAGGCCAAAGTCATCTACCCCCGCGTTGTTGGAAATACAGGTGAGGTTGTTGATGCCGCTGCGTACCAGCGCCGCAATGCTGTTTTCGGGAATGCCGCACAGGCCAAAGCCGCCCAGCATCAGCGTGGCGCCGCTGGGAATGTCTTTCACGGCCTCGTCAGCGTTAACAATTACTTTCTGCATGTTTTGGTGTTGTGGTGGTTCAGGGTAAAATCAGCCGCAGGCTGTCTGCCGGGCAGTACAGCGAGTCCCAGTGCGTGCGCCGTTCAATGCCATATTTCAGGTCGGATTGTTTGCGCTCAATGGAATCCATCACTTCCCTCCGCCTTTGCACAATAGCCTGCATCTGCTTGTATATTTCTTCCAGCCGGTCCGAATGCAACTCATAGAACCGGTAACTGTTCAGGAACTCGTCTTTCGTAACGTTGTGCAACTGCAGTATCTGCACATAGTACCGCTTGATATGCTGCTCCCTCACGCTATCCGCAATATGCACGGTGTCTACGCCCTGGTCACGGCCATATACTTCCGCATAGTTCATATCCAGCAAAATATCCCGCATCTTTTCAGGGGGCAATACGCCCTTCGGCGTTCTGTCTGCCTGTCCGCAGGCCAGCAGCACGCTGAACAATAAAACGCCGACTGTCTTTCTCAGGTTCATCATTTATCTTAATTGCTGGTATTTATTTGCATTGGGCACATCCAGTTGCGCCAGCATCTGCCCCGCCCTGGTTTTTTCCTGCGGGGGCGCCTTGGAGAATATTTTAAACAGTTCGTCGTTTTTGGCATTGAAGAAAGCGGCCAGCAGCATGGAGTTGGGCAGCTCTTCGTGAATGCCCATGAGCAGCGTGAGGCAGTTCATAACGGCGGCGCGGCCCTTGTTGGTATCTTCATACATCTGGTCAAGCCCCATGCGGTGGTACTGGTACATCACGTCATGAAAACGGGCAAACTTCACGTTCAGCAGGTTATCCTGCAGCCAGTAGCGGTTGCGGTTGCCTTCAAACGCCTTCCAGCCGGAAATGTCTTTGCCGTCTGGCGCGTTGTTCACCACGTTAAGCGCCTTTTTGAAAAAAGCGTCGCCGCCGCGGGGAGAGAACGAGTCGTAATCCAGGCCCAGTATGATGTAGTTGTAATACGCGAGTATGGCGGTGAGGTTGGATACCAGCGGGTCATTGCCTACAATGCGCTGCTCGTTGAACTCCAGCGGCTGGAACTCCACGTATTTGAACACCACGTTGTTATCCTGCGTATTGAGCAGGCTGGTGGTGTAGCCGGAGTTGTACACCGGCCGGGTGGCCTGTATGGTGAGGGATGCCTTGTAGGTATTGTTGCCCAAAGCCTGGGTAACGTTCAGCAGGAAGTTGCATTCTATGCGTTCCGCGGGCGCATAAGCGTCATCAGACCAGCGGCGGTTATTGATAAATTCCGAAAGGGCCGTTTGCAGGGTGGCAAATACTTTTTTGTCTGTACTGGTGCCCAGCTGGGCCGCCTGCACAGATACGTTGGCTCTCAGCTCCTGGGCGTCTGAACGGTAACAGGCCAGCAGGCAAAGGGAAAAGAATACAATCCGTTTAAGCATGTTGCAGATCAATTATAGCCATTACAATGTTGCGGGCCACCTCCTGTTTGGACTGGAGGGGCAGCACCTGCTCCTGCCCGCTGCGGGAGAGCAGTGTCACTTTATTGGTATCATGGTTGAACCCGGCGCCGGCGTCGTTCAGGGAGTTGAGCACCACCATGTCCAGGTTCTTGTCCTGTAATTTCTTCAGCGCATATTCTTTTTCGTTGTTGGTTTCCAGCGAAAAGCCCACCAACACCTGGCCGTTCTTTTTCTGCGCGCCCAGGGTGCGGGCAATGTCTGCCGTTTTCTCCAGTTCCAGGCGCATGTCTTCCTCCTTCTTCTTGATCTTTTTATCCGCCACGCTGCGGGGCCTGTAGTCGGCCACCGCCGCGGCCATCACCATGATATCCGCGGAAGGGGCCAGTGCCGTGCATTGGTCAAACATATTTGCCGCCGTTACCACACGATGGATATGCACGCCTTTGTGGAGCGTGCCCAGGTGTGTAGGGCCCAGCACCAGCTCCACCGTAGCGCCGGCTTCCGCCAGGGCTTCTGCCAGGGCAATGCCCATTTTACCGCTGGAATGGTTGCTGATGAAACGCACGGGGTCTATAGGCTCCTGCGTGGGGCCGGCAGATACCAGGGCCGTTTTGCCGGCCAGCGGTTTTTGCTGCTGTTCGCCGCTGAAAAAGCTGTAGAGGTATGCTACGATGGCTTCCGGCTCGGCCATTCTGCCTTCGCCGAAGAGGCCGCTGGCCAGTTCCCCTTTATGTACAGGCAACTGCCGGTGGCCATAGGCCAGCAGGCGGGCCACATTGGCTTTGGTGGCGGGGTGCAGCCACATGTCCTCATCCATGGCCGGCGCAAACAGCACCGGGCAGGTGGCGGAGAGGTACACGGCCAGCAGCAGGTTATCGCAAATGCCGTTGGCCATTTTGGCGATGGTGTTCACGGAGGCCGGGGCTATCAGCATCACGTCTGCCCAGCGGCCCAGCATCACGTGGTTAGCCCAGGTGCCGTTTTCGCTGACGGTAACCCCCACTTCGTTTTTGGAAAGGGTAGAAAGCGTAAGCGGGGTAATGAAATCGCAGGCGGCCGGCGTCATCAGCACCTTTACCTGGGCCCCCTCCTTTACCAGGAGGCGCACCAGTATGGCCGCCTTGTAGGCCGCAATGCTGCCGGAAACCCCTAAAAGAATTTTTTTCCCTTGTAGCATGTCACAAAACAAAAGCGGCAGAACAAAACATTCTGCCGCTATGAAGTTAATATTTTTCGTGATAAACGGTGAGATCAGCTATACAGATCGTCATCGTTCTTACGGAAGTAAATTTTGTTCTCCAGGAACTCGTTGGTAGCCTGGATAGCGGAATTGGCCAGTCTCTCATAAAAACGGGAGATCTCTATCTGCTCCTTGTTCTCATGCACTTCCTCCAGGTTGTCCGTATGGCTGGCAAACTCTTCCAGTTTGGAATGCAGCTCTTCCTTTACGGTGATATTGATCTGGTTTGCCCTTTTGGCAATAATGGCAATGGACTCGTACAGGTTACCGGTTCTGTTCTTGATGTCAGTGGTGTTCCTGGTCTCTACCCAGGGGTTCATGCTACTGGTTAGACTTCTCTTTATTTTGCTCATTTTCCAGGTGTTTAAGATTATTTTTTGCTAAGGTAAAGTATTTTTCGGCATCAGAGCGCAATTTGCTATCCGGGTACCGGTCCGAGAACTCCAGGTACTCGGTCAGCACCGTTTCATAGCGGTCTTTCTGCTTGGCGGGGATGCTGTTCTTGGCGTACAGGTAATAAGCCTTGATAGCCATGTACTTATAACTGTCACTCTTGTCAGAATCCGGGTAGGCGCGCATCAGGCTCTGGAAAGACACCCCGGCGGCCTTGTAGTGCCCCAGGTTGTAATACAGTTCCGCGGCGTTGAACTCCTTCTGTTCCAGCTTGCGGCGCAACAGCTCTATGATCACGTTGGCCTCGGCTGATTTCTCGGAATTGGGATAGGAGTTGATGAAGGTCTGCATGGCGGCAATGGCCTTTTCCGTATTGGTCTGGTCAAGCGCCGGTTTGGGAGACAGTTTATAATAGCAGTAAGCCTGCATATAGTCTATTTCCTGCGCCCGGGGGCTGCTGGGCAGCGCTTCCAGGTAGTTTTTGAAGTGGAAACCCGCCTGCTGGTAATCTTTCAGGTAGAAAGAGCAGTAGGCGTACTTGTAATACAGCCCTTCAAACTTCTCGGTACCTTTAAATACGGGGATCATTTCCTCATATAGCGTTTGCGCCATCTGGTACTTCTTCTTTTCGTACATTTTGTCAGCATAGGCCAGTTTTTTCTCCAGGTCATTGCTTTTTTCAATACGCCGTAGCTCCTTGTTACAGGAGACTGTACCCACGGCAAAGGCCAGCAGGCCAATATATAAGAGAATTTTCCTCATAAAAAAAGAGTCGCGAAGGTACGAATTAAAAGCAAAAAACGGTAATGCTATAATAGGCGAAGTTAAAATTTTGCAAAAACGGTGATTTTGAGGACGATTGCGGCATATCCACACCTGAAATCCACATATGCACACTTTATTCACATTGACCAACTAACTATCCACACCCCTGTCGCATTCACCACCCCTTAACCCCTTTCTGGCAGGCACAATATGGCTGTGGAAAAAATATATAATCCATTTTTTCGGTTAAAAGTGGGAAAAAGTGTTATTTTGTGTTAGAAAATGGAAATCAACACCTAAAACGAAGCATGACGGGTTTTCTGGGAGAATATGAAGCCACGCTGGACGCCAAAGGGCGCTTCCTGCTCCCTGCCGGGTTTAAACGGCAGATAGCAGAAAGTGCGGGTAACCAGTTTGTGCTGAACCGCGGCTTTGAAAAGTGTTTGACGCTGTACCCCATGAACGAGTGGCAGCCCATACAGGAGAAGATCGGCAAGCTGAACGATTTTGATCCGAAAGTTAGGGAATTTCGCCGCTATTTTCTCAATGGGGCCACCATCCTGGAACTGGATAGCGCGGGGAGGCTGAACATCCCCAAAAACCTGATGGCGCATGCGGGGTTAGACAAAGACATTGTGCTCACGGCGGCCAACAACAAGATAGAGATCTGGGATAAAACGAAATACCAGGAGTTCTTTGATAATTTTTCACCGGAAGCCTTCAGTAGCCTGGCGCAACAGGTAATGGGCGGAGGAGACGGCTCAAACCCTGTACTGTAAAGCGGCCAATATGGAAACACCCGGATACCACCTGCCCGTTTTGCTCCACGAAGTGGTGGCAAACTTACAGATCAGGCCAGACGGCACGTACATAGACGCCACTTTTGGCGGCGGCGGCCACTCCAAGGCTATCCTGGAGCAACTGGGCCCCCAGGGCCGGCTGATCGTGTTTGACCAGGATGAAGACGCCTACCGCAACCGCATCCCTGACGAAAGGGTGGTGTTTGTCCGCGAGAATTTCCGGCACCTGCACCGCTTCCTGAAGCTGCATAAAGCGCTGGACGCAGACGGGCTGCTGGCAGACCTCGGGGTATCCTCCCACCAGTTCGATACCGGCGCCCGGGGATTTTCCACCCGGTTTGACGGCAACCTGGACATGCGGATGGACACGCGCAACAAGGTGACGGCGGCAGACATCCTGCAGACCTATTCCGAACAGCACCTGCACCAGTTGTTCCAGAATTACGGAGAAGTCACCAACTCCCGCACCCTGGCCAAAACAATTGTGCAACTGCGCAAAGCCCACCCCCTGAAGACCATTGCGGAGTTTAAATCACTCATACAGCCCATCGTAAAAGGCAACCCCGCAAAGTACCTGGCACAGGTGTTCCAGGCGCTGAGAATAGAAGTGAACGATGAGCTGGGCGCCCTCAAAGACCTGCTTACCCAGTCTTCAACCGTGTTGGGACCGGGCGGCAAACTGGCCATCATCACCTTCCACTCGCTGGAAGACAGGCTGGTGAAAAACTATATGAAGGCCGGCAGTTTTGAAACGGCGGATGAAAATCCCTACAGTTTCGAAACACCGCCCAGGCTGTTCAAACTGATCACGAAAAAACCGGTAACGGCCAGTGAGAAGGAATTAAGGGCTAACCCCCGGAGCCGCAGCGCCAAGCTGCGGGTGGCAGAAAAAATATGACCGTTGACGTTGCTTCCATCCTATCCCCCTGTTACCGGAAAAATAGACATCGTATTAACTGTTGATAAACCTTGTAAGTGTTGCGGGAAGAAGAAAAGCATATCATAGCAGAAGAGGCCGGCGGGGAACCGCTGCCCAGGGAGCCGAAGAAAGAATGGCGCCTGCGGATCAACTACAGGCTGATCACGCAGAACCTGCCCTTCATCCTTTTCCTGGCCGTGATTGCGCTGATCTACATCGCCAACAGCCACCTGGCCGAAAAAAAGGTACGCAGGATCAACAAGTTGAGCAGGGAAATAAAAGAGCTGAAATGGGAATACCTGAGCGTAAAAAGCGAACTGATGTTCCGCAGCAAACTGAGTGAAGTGAGCAAAGCCGTGGAACCGCTGGGATTGAAAGAACTGAGCACGCCCCCGCAGCGGATAGAAGTGAAAGCACCTGAACAAGCGCAATAATTTAAAACAAGATACTGACACTGACCCGGCATGGAGATTAAAAAGGACATACTATGGCGAGCATACCTCTGCTTTATTGGCATGGGTGTATTTGCCGTGGCCATCCTCGGCAAAGTGTTCTTCATCCAGCATGTGGAAGGCAACAAATGGCGCAGCCTGGCAGACAGCCTCCATACCTCTTTTATGGACCTCGATGCAGACCGCGGCACCATTTACTCCGAAGAAGGCCGCATGCTCTCCACCTCCATCCCCTACTTCGACCTCCGTATAGACTTCAGGGCAGACGGACTGCAAGACCCCAAGAAGACGATCTTCAAGGATAATGTAGACTCCCTGTCCTGGTACCTCGCCGATCTCTTCAGAGACCGTACCGCCACCCAGTACAAAAAACTGCTGAAGGAAGGCTATGCCGATAAAGACCGCTACTTTCTGCTGAAGCGGGATATCCGCTTTGATGAATACCAGGCCGTACGCACCTTTCCCATGTTCCGCCTGGGCCGTAACAAAGGCGGCCTCATTGCGGAAACCAAGAACAAACGCATCAACCCCTTCAAACTGCTTGCCAACCGCACCATTGGCCTCTCCCGCGAGAACGCCCAGAACGTGGGGCTGGAAAGAACGTATGACAGCAGCCTCAGCGGCGTGACCGGCAAACGCCTCATGCGCCGCATTGCCGGCGGTACCTACATGCCGGTAGAAGGCTATGACATTGAGCCGGAAAACGGGAAAGATGTGGTAACCACCCTGGACGTGAACATGCAGGACATTGTGGAGAACGCCCTCATGAAAATGATGGTGCAGAACGAGGCCGAACACGGCACCTGCATACTCATGGAGGTCAAAACAGGGAAAATAAAGGCCATTGCCAACCTGGGCCGCCAGAAAGACGGCAGCTACTGGGAAGACATGAACTATGCCATACAGGTGAGCGAGCCCGGCTCCACCTTCAAGCTGGCCACCATGATAGCCGTGCTGGAAGACGGATACGTTAACGCCAATACCCTTGTAGACCTCAACTACGGCAAATGGCCCATTAACCGCCGCGTGGTATATGATTCCGAGCCGCATCACCTCACCACCGTAACGGTGAAGAAAGCTTTTGAACGCAGCTCCAACGTAGGCATGGCCAAACTCGCCTACCAGTTCTATTACAAGAAACCGGACGAGTTTGCCGCCCACCTGAAAAAGCTGCACCTGGACAGGCGCACCGGCATAGACCTGGCCGGAGAAGGCGCCCCCACCATACCCACCACTGCCAGCAAACACTGGAGCGCGGTAACCCTGCCCTGGATGGCCTTTGGGTATAACGTGCTGCAAACGCCCCTGCAAACGGCCATGCTGTACAATGCCGTGGCCAACAAGGGCAAAATGATGAAGCCTTACCTGGTCAACTCCATTATGGAATACGGCCAGCCCATCCGCCAGTTTGACCCGGTGGTGATGGAAGACAGCATCTGCACCTCCCGCACGCTGGCGCAATTGCAAGACATGCTGGAAGGCGTGGTGCTGAACGGTACGGCCTCCAAGCTGCAAACGCCCTACTACCGCTTTGCCGGCAAAACAGGCACGGCGCTGGTAGCCAATGGCAACCGCGGTTACGCGGACAAGATCTACCAGTCGTCTTTTGCAGGTTACTTCCCGGCAGACGATCCCCAGTACACCTGCGTGGTGGTGATCAAGAACAGGCCGCACGCCGCCAAGTTTTACGGCGGTACCGTAGCAGGGCCCGTTTTCCGCGAAGTGGCAGACAAACTGTACGCCCTGGCCGTTCAAAAACCGCGTTCCCTCAACGGCAACACCGCGCTGGATACCCTCATGGCCATGAAGGGCGGCAAAGGCAGCGAGTGGAGAAGCGTGGCCAGCACCCTCAATATTCCCTTTGAAGGGCCGCTCACCACCTCTAACTGGGTGAGCGCGGACATAAAGAACAACAAGCTCAGCTTTACACCGGTAACAGCAGCCTCCGGGCTGGTGCCAAACGTGAAAGGCATGGGCCTCAAAGACGCCCTCTACCTGCTGGAAAACGCAGGCCTTCGGGTAGTCATAAAAGGAGCCGGGAAAGTCAGTTCCCAATCCATCCAGGGCGGCAGCCCCGTGGGGAAAGAACAGACAATAGTGATCGAATTGAGCTGACAGGCATAAAACGTAAAAGGAACATTCGGATTTTAATGAAAACGCTGCGCGAAATATTATACAACGTAAACATCCTGAACGTACAGGGCAATAACGACATTGCCGTACGGGCGCTGTTTATAGATTCAAGGCGGGTAACGGAAGGCAGCGTATTCTTTGCCATTCGCGGCGCGGCGGCAGACGGGCATGCGTATATCCCCACCGCCATAGCGCAGGGCGCCGCGGCCGTGGTTTGCGAAACCCTGCCGGATACCCTGGCGCCCAATGTTTGTTATGTGCAGGTGGCCAGCAGTGCCCAGGCCAGCGGCGTAATGGCCGGCAACTTTTATGATAACCCCTCCCACCAGCTGAAACTGGTAGGCGTTACAGGCACCAACGGCAAAACCACCATTGCCACTCTCCTGTTCCGCCTCTTCACCGGGCTGGGCTACCATTGCGGCCTGCTCTCCACCGTGCAGAACCAGATAGGCGAGCGGATAGTGCCCGCCACGCACACCACGCCTGACCCCGTCAGCCTCAACGCGCTGCTGGCAGACATGGTGGCGGAAGGTTGCCTCTTTGCGTTTATGGAAGTAAGCTCCCATGCCATTCACCAGCAACGTATTGCCGGACTGAAGTTTGCCGGGGGCATCTTTTCCAATATCACGCATGACCACCTGGACTACCATAAAACATTTGACGAATACATCCGTGTAAAAAAGAGCTTCTTTGACCAGCTGCCCACACAGGCCTTTGCGCTCACCAACCTGGACGATAAACGCGGGAACGTGATGCTGCAAAACACCAAAGCCCGCAAAGCCTCCTACAGCCTGCGCAGCATGGCAGACTTCAAGGGCAGGATACTGGAGAACAACCTCACCGGGCTGGTGATGCAGGTAGGTGAAAAGGAAGTCCACTTCCGCCTCATCGGCGAGTTCAACGCCTACAACCTGCTGGCCGTATACGGCGCGGCGGTGTTGCTGGAAGAAGATAAAGACCGCGTGCTGGCCGCCCTCAGCAACATACAGGGCGCCGAAGGCCGCTTCGATTATATCATTTCACAGAACATGCGCGTAATAGGCATTGTAGACTACGCTCACACGCCTGATGCGCTGCTCAATGTGCTGGCCACCATCAAGAACTTGCGCCAGGGCCATGAGCAGATCATTACCGTGGTGGGCTGCGGGGGAGACCGGGATACGGCCAAACGCCCGGTAATGGGCGAAGTAGCCGCAGAGCACAGTGACAAGGTGATATTCACGTCAGACAACCCGCGGTCTGAAGACCCCGGGGAAATTATCCGGCAAATGGAAGCCGGCGTGGCCGTGCATCAGCGGAAAAAGACCATTTCTATCGCAGACCGCCGGGAAGCCATCAAAACTGCCTGCAGCCTGGCGCAGCAGGAAGATATCATACTCGTGGCCGGCAAGGGGCACGAAAAGTACCAGGAGGTCAGCGGCGTGAAACACCCGTTTGATGATAAAAAGGTGCTGGAAGAAATGTTTGAACTATTTGAAAAGTAAGATCACGATATGTTATATTATCTGTTCAATTATTTAAAAACCGAGTTTAACTACACAGGCACCGGCATGTGGCAGTACATTACCTTCCGGGTAACCATGGCCTTGCTGTTGTCTCTCGTGATCTCCCTGCTCCTGGGCAAGCGCATCGTAAAATACCTGCAGCGGAAACAGATCGGTGAAACCATCCGTGACCTCGGCCTGGCCGGCGAACAGACCAAAAAAGGCACCCCCACCATGGGCGGCCTCATCATCCTCGCCGCCATCATCATCCCCACCCTGCTGTTTGCCCGGGTCATGAACGTATACATCCTGCTCATTCTGCTCTCCACCATCTGGCTGGGGCTGATCGGGTTCATAGATGACTATATCAAGGTATTCAAAAAGAACAAGGAAGGGCTGGCCGGCCGCTTCAAGATACTGGGGCAGGTAGGCCTCGGCCTCATTGTAGGCGCTACGCTGTACTTCAACGAGAACGTGGTGATGAGCCGCGAGATCATGACAGACAAGAAACTGGCCCCCTACGAAAGGGTGATCTCCAGCACGGAACGCGTAACGGAAGACGGGCAGCGGTTCGTAGACGTGAAAACGCCCATCACCACCATCCCCTTCGTAAAGAACCACGAGTTCAACTACGCCAAGCTCATTTCCTGGATGGGCCCCGGCGCGGAGAAATACACGTTCGTGCTCTACATACTGGTAGTGATCCTCATCATTACCGCCGTATCTAACGGCGCCAACCTGACAGACGGGCTGGACGGGCTGGCCACCGGCGTTTCCGCCGTAATAGGCATTGGCCTCGGCATTTTTGCCTATGTAAGCGGCAACATCCAGTTTGCGGAGTACCTCAACATCATGTACATCCCCAACCTGGGCGAGCTGTCTATTTTCATTGCGGCCTTTGTAGGCGCCTGCGTGGGCTTTCTCTGGTACAATGCCTACCCCGCCCAGGTGTTCATGGGAGATACAGGCAGCCTGGCGCTCGGCGGCATCATTGCCTCCCTGGCCATCATTGTTCGTAAAGAGCTGTTGCTGCCCATCATCTGCGGTGTGTTTTTCGTGGAAAGCCTGAGCGTAATGATACAGGTAGCCTACTTCAAATACACCAAACGGAAATACGGCGAAGGCAGAAGGGTGTTCCTGATGAGCCCCCTGCACCATCACTACCAGAAGCTGGGTTATCATGAAAGCAAAATAGCCGTGCGTTTCTGGATCGTGACGGTGATGTGCGTGGTGTTTGGCATTGCCACCTTAAAAATGAGATAAGCATGAAGCTGGTGATACTTGGAGCAGGAGAAAGCGGCATTGGCGCGGCGTTGCTGGGAAAAAAACAGGGATATAACGTGTTTGTGTCAGACGGGGGGCAGATAAAAGATATTTATAAACAGGAACTGGCCGTGAACCAGATAGCCTTTGAGGAAGGCCACCACTCCTGGGACGTGATACTCGGCGCGGATGAAATTGTGAAAAGCCCCGGCATACCGGAAAAATCGGAGCTGATGAAAAAAGTGCGGGAACGGGGCGTACCGGTTATTTCGGAAATAGAGCTGGCCTGGCGGTTCAGCAAAGACAAGAAGATCATTGCCATTACGGGAAGCAACGGTAAAAGCACCACCACGGCGCTCACTTACCACATTTTCAGAACAGCCGGCCTCAACGCCGCCCTGGTTGGTAACATAGGCGTAAGCTATGCCCGCCAGGTAGCCATAGAGCCCGCTGACTATTATATCATAGAGATCAGCAGCTTCCAGCTGGATGATATCGTAGCGTTCAAACCGGATGTAGCCATCCTCCTGAACATTACGCCAGACCACCTGGACCGCTATGATTATAAAATGGAGAACTATGTGGCGTCAAAATTCCGCATAGCCATGAACCAGACGAAAGACGATTATTTTATCTATTGCATGGATGATCCGGAGATCCGGAGTTATTTGGCAACAAAACCCATTTATTCAGAACCAATACCTTTTAGCATTATGGAACAATTGAAAGAAGGTGGATTTATCGAGAACGACCAGGTGAACATTAACGTGAAAGATGAACCGGTAATTATGTCTATGTACGACCTGGCTTTAAAAGGTAAACATAATTTGTATAATTCAATGGCAGCAGGTATTGCAGGCCGCACCATGGATATACGGAAAGAAAAGATCCGCGAAAGCCTCAGCACTTTCAAAAGCCTGGAGCACCGGATGGAGTACGTGGCCACTGTGCGCGGTGTAGATTTTATCAATGACAGCAAGGCAACCAACGTCAATTCCGTATGGTTTGCCCTGGAAAGCATGGAACGCCCGGTGATCCTGGTCATGGGCGGGGTAGACAAAGGCAACGATTACAGCGCCATCCGCGAGCTGGTGCGTGAAAAGGTCAAAGCCATTGTTTGCCTGGGGGTAGACAACCGCCCCATTCACGAGGCGCTGTCCAAAGACATGGAAGTAATGGTGAATACAGACAATATGAAGGATGCCGTTAACGCAGCCTTCCAACTGGCCAGCAAGGGCGATGTGGTATTGCTCTCCCCCGCCTGCGCCAGCTTCGACCTCTTCAAGAACTATGAAGAACGGGGCCGCCAGTTCAAAGAAGCAGTAAGGGAACTTTAAATCTTTTAAAACATACACGTGAACAACATTCTTCAAAGGACGAAAGGTGACAAGGTGATCTGGACCATTGTGTTCTTCCTGTCTGCTGTAAGCCTGTTGGCAGTGTACAGTTCAACCGGCTCTTTGGCATACCGCGTATACAGCGGGCATACGGAATACTACCTGTTCAAGCAGCTGTCTGTACTGCTGCTGGGCGTGGTGATCATCTATTTTGCCCACCGGGTGAACTACACCATCTATTCCCGGGTGGCACAAATAGGTTTCCTGTTGTCTATTCCGCTGCTGATCTACACCCTGGCCTTCGGTTCCAACCTGAACGACGCCAGCCGGTGGATACGGCTGCCGGTGATCAACCTCACGTTCCAGACATCAGACATTGCCAAACTGGCGCTGTTCATGTACGTGTCCCGCCAGTTGTCACGCAAGCAGCAGGTGATCACGGATTTCAGGAAAGGTTTTCTGCCCATCATTGTGCCGGTAGGCATCATCTGCGCGCTGATCATGCCGGCCAATATGAGTACGGCCCTGCTGCTGGGCGCCAGCTGCATGCTGCTCTGCTTCATTGGCCGCGTACCGCTGAAATACCTGCTGTCTATGGTGGCCGGCGCACTGCTGCTGGTGATACTGATGTTCGCCATTGCTGCCTTTACAGGAGACAAGGGGCGTACCAACGTATGGAAAACGAGGATAGAGAGCTTTTTCAGCAAAGCGGATGAAGACGTGCCTTACCAGGTGCAGCAATCCATGATTGCCATTGCAGGCGGCGGCACCCTGGGCAAAGGCCCGGGCAACAGTACGGCAAGAAACTTTTTGCCGCACCCGTATTCTGATTTTATTTATGCAATAATTCTTGAAGAGTATGGTATCTTTGGCGCCTTTTTGGTGTTGGCGGCGTACCTCCTCTTGCTCTTGAGAAGTATCAGCATATTCAAGAACTGCCCCTATGCTTTCGGCGCGTTCCTGGCCCTGGGCCTGAGCGTAACGCTGGTCATACAGGCGCTGATGCATATGGCGGTAAATGTTCACCTGCTGCCGGTTACAGGGTTGACCCTGCCGCTGGTGAGCATGGGCGGGTCTTCGGTGATATTCACCAGCCTGGCCATCGGTATCATTCTCAGCGTGTCCAGGCACGTAGAAGAAGCAGAAGGGAAAAAACAGGAAGTTACCAATACCGCGGCAGCGGCATAAAGCATATATAATATTAAATGGCACACAAAGTAATCATAGCAGGCGGCGGCACAGGAGGGCACATCTTCCCGGCCATTGCCATTGCCAACGCGCTCCGCAAACTGGAGCCCGATGCTGATATTCTCTTTGTGGGCGCCACCGGCAAAATGGAAATGGAGAAAGTGCCGCAGGCAGGCTATCCAATCGAAGGGTTGGAGATCGCGGGCTTTAACCGCAGCAACATGTTGAAAAACCTGTTGCTGCCGTTCAAGCTCCTGAAAAGCCTCCGGCAGGCACGTACCATACTGGCACGTTTCCAGCCGGACGTAGTGGTGGGTGTGGGTGGTTATGCCAGCTTCCCCATATTGAGGGCGGCACAGAAAAAAGGCATCCCCACCCTCATACAGGAACAAAATTCCTATGCCGGTAAAAGCAACAAGATACTCGGCCGCAAAGCCGGTAAAATTTGTGTGGGCTACGAAGGCATGGACAAGTTTTTCCCGGCGGAAAAGCTGCTTTATACCGGCAACCCGGTGAGGAGCGCCATTTCGCAAAGCGCCGTGAGCAAAGACGATGCCCTGCGCCACTTTGGCCTCATGATGGGCAAGCCCACCATACTGGCCGTAGGCGGCAGCCTGGGCGCCAAGGCCATCAACGAGGCCCTGCTGCCCCGCCTGGCGGATTTTGTGAATAAAGACATACAGCTCATCTGGCAAACCGGCACCCTGTTTTACGAACAGGCCAAAGCCGCCGCCGCGCCGTTTGCCACGCATGTAAAAGTGCATGACTTCATCAACGTCATGGACTTTGCCTACAAAGCGGCAGACGCCGTTATTTCACGGGCGGGCGCCCTGGCCATTGCGGAACTGTGTGTGGTGAAAAAACCGGTGATCTTTGTGCCCTATCCTTTTGCGGCGGAAGATCATCAGACCAAAAACGCCATGAGCCTGGTGCAGAAAAACGCCGCCCTCATCATCAAGAATGACGAAGCAGGCAGCAGGCTGGTAAATGAGGCGCTGAGCCTGGTGCAGAACAAGGCGCTGATGGAGCAGCTGGAAACGAACATGGCCCCGCTGGGCAATACGAACGCAGATATGACCATAGCCCGGGCCGTACTCGGGCTTGTTTAAATATAAATTCCCGGATGGAATTGAAACAGATACATAGGATCTATTTTGTTGGCATAGGCGGCATCGGTATGAGCGCCATTGCCCGCTTCTTTCATGAAAAGGGCGTGGCAGTGAGCGGGTATGACCGTACCTCCACCCAGCTTACACAGCAGCTGGAGGCGGAAGGCATCCCCATCCACTATACAGAAGACCTGGCGCAGATAGACAAGGCGGCCAACCTGGTAGTGTACACCCCCGCCATCCCCGCCACGCAAAAAGAACTGGTGTATTACCGGGAAAACGGGTACAAAGTGGTGAAACGCAGTGACGTCCTGCAGGAGATCACCCGGGAGCTGTTTGCCATCACCGTGGCCGGCACGCACGGCAAAACCACCGTATCTACCATGGTGGCGCATTTGCTGCGCCACTCCGGGTACGGCTGCAATGCCTTCCTGGGCGGTATCAGCTCCAACTACGGCAAAAATTTCTGGAGCAGCGAAAAACCGGTGGCAGTGATAGAAGCGGACGAATATGACCGTTCCTTCCTGAAACTGAACCCAGACATTGCCCTGCTCACCGCCATGGACCCTGACCACCTGGACATTTACGGCACCCCGGCGGAAGTAGAGGCCGCTTTCATCCAGTATACCCAAAACATCAAGCCCAACGGCACCCTGCTGGCCCGGCACGGCCTGCCCCGCGGCTCCGAACTGAAGGGAGACAACAAGCTCACCTACAGCCTGCAGAACGATGCGGCAGACATTTATGCCACCAACATCCGCATGGACAACGGCGGCTATGAATTTGACGTGATGCAGCAGGGCTGGATGATAGACAATGTGCAACTGCACATAGGCGGCATGCACAACGTGGAAAACGCCGTAGCGGCCATTGGCGTGGCGCACCTGCTGGGTATCAGCAACGATAAAATAAGGACGGCCGTGGCCGATTTCAAAGGCATACGCCGCCGCTTCGAATACCTGGTGAAAAAGAACAGGGTGGTGTACATAGATGATTATGCCCACCATCCGGAAGAGCTGCGGGCGCTTATTACCAGCGCCAAATCACTGTTCCGCGGGAAAAAGTGTACGGTCATTTTCCAGCCGCACCTCTTTACCCGCACGCGGGATTTTGCGGACGGCTTTGCCGAAACGCTTGCCCTGGCAGACGAAGTGGTGCTGCTGCCCATTTACCCCGCCCGGGAGCTGCCCATAGAAGGGGTTACCAGCCAAATGATAGCCGGCCGCATCAAAGGCCCGGCAGTACAGGTCATACCGCGGGACGAGGTGCCCGCCTGGCTGGAAAAGCAGCCTGCGGAACTGGTGATAACGGCGGGAGCGGGAGATATTGATTTACTGAGGGAACCGGTGAAGGAGATATTGGCGTCTCGCTGAGAAATGCCTTGCACTTGTGGAGGGGTTATATGCAATGTAGCCTGGCTGTAGCACTTAGGGGTCAATATTCTGTTGGAACGTTCATTTGGCGGAGAATTAAACAAATTAAAGGTTAATAAACGAACACGCATCATGCAACCTAAAACGAAAACAGCCTTCAAGCGCATTGGCCGCATGCTCCTCTGGGGCACTGTGCTGGCAGGCTTTTCCGTACTGCTGGTTGCTGCCGTGAACGACCGGGAAAGCACCAAATGCCAGGGCATCAAGGTAACGCTGAAAGGAGATGACAGGAATGCCTTTATTGACAAAAAAGACATCAAGGCCCTGATCAACAGCGATGGTAAAAACAACCCGGTGGGCAAAATGATCAGCGAGGTAAACATTGCCAACCTCGAAAAAACCGTAGAGCGCGATCCCTGGGTACGCAGCGCCGAACTGTATTTCGACAACCAGCAGATGCTGAACGTGGTAGTGGAGCAACGGGACCCGCTGGCCCGCGTGTTCACCTTTTCCGGCAACAGTTTTTACCTGGACGGGGATGGGGAGCGTATTCCCGTATCTGACCGCTTCTCCGCCAGGGTACCGGTTTTCACGGGGTTCCCCACGGATGCGGTGCGGCTGAAAAAAGAAGACAGCCTGCTCTACAGCCAGATGCGTGACCTGGCCCGCTTTGTGGCGGCAGACACTTTCTGGAACGCGCAGGTAGAACAGATCATGATCACCGGAGACCGCAAGTTCGAGATCACGCCCAAGTTCGGCAACCATGTGATCGTAGTGGGAGAAGGAACAGACATCGGGAACAAATTCGCCAAACTGCTCATCTTCTACCGCCAAGGGTTGAACAAGGCAGGATGGAATACATATTCAAGGATCAATATTGCTTACCAGGATGAAGTGATCGGAACGAGAAGAGACGGCAAAAGCGCGCCGCCGCCGCCCATGTACAAAGATTCTACCGTGGCAGACGTTACGGTAGACGATGATGACAGTCGCGCTGCGGCCCCTGCGCCCGCGCCGGCGGCAAAACCGAAAGCAAAGGAGAACAAACCGGCCGCCGCCCGCAAGCCCGAAGCCAGGAAGCCCGCAAAGGCCCAGGCGGAAAAGCCCAAGGCGGTATATAAACCAAACAGAAATAATCGTAATCGCAACTAAAAACAATATAGAACCATGAATCAGGAAGCTCCCATCATTGTAGGTCTCGACATTGGAACCACGAAGATAGCAGCCATCGCAGGAAGGAAGAATGAATACGGGAAATTGGAAATCCTCGGATTCGGGAAAGCCCCATCATTTGGTGTTCAGCACGGTATGGTACTGAACATCGATCAAACTATCAAGGCTATCAGACAGGCTCTGGAAAACTGCTATGCATCTAACCCCAACCTCGAAATCAACGAGGTGTACGTAGGTATTGCGGGCCATCACATAAAAAGCCTCCAAACCCGCGGCGACATTGTGCGCAGCGATACGGACGCTGAAATATCCCAGAAAGACATTGACCAGCTGATCAACGACCAGTATAAAACGGTGATCCCCGCCAGTGACCAGATCATTGACGTGATCCCCCAGCAGTACATTGTTGACAGCCTGCAGAACATCACTTATCCCATTGGCATGAGCGGTGTGAAAGTAGGGGCCAATTTCCACATCATTACGGGCGACAAGAATGCCATCCGTAATATTAACCGCAGCGTGGAAAAATCCGGCCTGCGGATCAAAGACCTTGTGCTGCAGCCGCTGGCCTCCGCCGCCGCGGTAATGTGCGATATGGACTTTGAGGCCGGTGTTGCGATTGTAGATATAGGCGGCGGCACTACGGACCTGGCCGTGTTTTACGAAGGGGTGCTGAAACATACCGCAGTGATCCCCTACGGCGGCGAGAACATCACCAACGATATCAAGAACGGCCTGGGCGTGCTCAAAACACAGGCGGAGCAAATGAAGGTGCAGTTCGGCTACGCGCTGGCGGATGAGGCCAAAAACAACGCCTACATCACCATTCCCGGCCTGCGCGGCCAGAGCCCGAAAGAAATTTCGGTGAAGAACCTCGCCCACATCATCCAGGCCCGTATGAGCGAGATACTGGACTTTGTAGTGTACCACCTGAAACAGATCGGGATGGACAATAAAATGCTGAACGGCGGCATTATACTCACCGGTGGCGGCTCCCAGCTGAAACACCTCATACAGCTGACCGAGTACACCACCGGCGTAAGCGCCCGCATCGGCTACCCTAACGAGCACCTGGCCAGCGGCCATACGGACGAGCTTACCAAGCCCATGTATGCCACCTGCGTAGGCCTGATACTGAAAGGGTATAACGACTACGAGAATGATAAAAGAGCGCTCGAAGAGAACTATGTAAAGATCAATACCAGCTACCTGGCCAAAGAAAAAGCGGCCCGCCTGCAAGACGGGGAAGAATGGACGGAAGAAGAGGAAGAAGACATGCAGGAAACCGCGGCCGCACGGCAGGCCAGAAAGGCGAAAGAAAGGAACGCCTCTCTGAAAGGCTTCCTGGACAGGATGAAAACAAAGATCATAGACATGTTCACGGAAGAAGAAGACGCACGGCTGTAAAGCTGTGGCGTGATTGTTGCGAGTAATAATCAATTTTAAAAATACCGGTCAAAAACAGGCGTGTAGGTAACGGTACACCAAATACTAACCCATTTTAAAGAGTAGAGTCATGATACATTTTGATCTTCCAAAGGAAAAGTCCTCCATCATCAAAGTGATAGGCATTGGTGGCGGTGGAAGCAATGCGGTGAACCACATGTTCAACCAGAACATAGACGGGGTGAACTTCATTATATGCAATACCGACGCACAGGCTATTGCAAACAGCCCCGTTCCCAATAAGGTGCAGCTGGGGCCACACCTCACACAGGGTTTGGGGGCCGGCGCCAATCCGCGGATCGGCGAGCAGGCCACGGAAGAATCCTTTGAAGAAATCAAAAAGATACTGGAGGTGAACACCAAAATGGCGTTCATTACCGCAGGCATGGGCGGCGGCACCGGCACCGGCGGCGCGCCCATTATTGCCAAAATATGCAAGGAGCTGGGCATCCTCACCGTAGGCATTGTGACCACGCCCTTTTCTTACGAAGGAAAGAAAAGAATGCTGCAGGCGGAAGAAGGCATCAACCGCCTGAAAGATTATGTGGATACGCTGCTGATCATTTCCAACGACAAGCTGCGGCAGAAGTTCGGCGACCTCAAATTCAAGGCCGCCTTTGAAAAAGCGGATAACGTACTGGCTACCGCCGCCAAATGTATTACAGACGTTATCAACTCCACCGGCCAGATCAACGTTGACTTTGCGGACGTTTGCACCGTTATGCGCAACGGCGGCGTGGCCATTCTCGGCGCGGCCGTGGCCGAAGGCGAATACCGCGCGCAGAAAGCCATTGAAGAGGCCCTTACCTCTCCGCTGCTGAATGATAACGATATCAAAGGCGCCAAATGGATACTGATCAACATTTCATCCGCCGAAGGCGAATTTGAGCATACGCTGGATGAAATGGATACCATACAGGCCTATGTACAAAGCATGGCGGGCGAAGAATGTGACGTGATCCTGGGCGTGGGGTACGACCATACCCTGGAACGCAACCTGGGCGTTACCATCATAGCCACCGGCTTTGAACAGAACCCCATCCAGCAGCAAAAGCCCGCTGCCGCTCATGTGCAGGCCCAACCCAAAGAAGAGCCCAAAATTGTGATGACGCTGGGGCAGGATGGCGAAGAAAAGAAAATGAACAACCAGGGCATGCTGTTCAGCGATGAGGTGGAAGAAAAAGACCTGATGGCGCCCCGCCTGGTGGAGCCGCAGGTGGCGCACCCCGCTCCCGCCGCCGCATTTGTTCAGCCCACCCCTCCCCCCGCGCGGGAAACCTATACGCTCAACATTGAGCCGGTAGATACACCCGCGCCGCAGCCGGTACAGCCCGCGCCGCAGCAACAACCCGCGCAGCAGGCCGCCCCGCAGCCCGCACAGGGCAACACGGCATCTGGCGGGTACCTGAGCCGCCCCTCCAACATCTACGTAGAGCCGGCCGGCAATAGCGCCGCGGATGACCAGCCGGAAATGAAAATGGTGTTCAGGGAAGAAGAAGAAGAAACCGCTCCTGCCACGCCCGAGCCGCAGCAGCCTGTTGCCCAGCAGGCCCCCCTGCCGCAGCAGCTGCAGGATGACCAGGTGGAAGAACAGAAACGCAAACAGCTGGAAAGAGTGGCCAAGCTGCGCAGCATCAGCTTTAACGTGAAAAACATGGAGAATAACCAGGAGATCGAGAACGTTCCTGCTTACCTCCGCCGCAATATAGACCTGGACAATGGCGCCGGCTCCGCCGAGCAGCAGATCTACTCCGGGTATACCGTGGGCAATAACCACGAGAACCAGGCAGAAATCAATACGATCAATACCTTCTTAGATGGGAAAAAGCCGGATTGACGAATTTTAGATGATATTACGTTTGATTGTTTTTTAGTTGTGTTAAAAAAAAATCCTCCGATTCCTCGGAGGATTTTTTGTGTAAATACATTCCTGCAGCGTGACCTTTCAGCTTGCGGCACATTGCCCCGCTGCATGTTCGGCTTTCTGGTCAACCGCCTTCAGTTTCAATCCACATCGCACTACCTTTCATCACAAGCTGTTCAACACCTCAGAAGCCGCATTCACCATATCTTCCGCCTTCTTCTGCTTCAGTGCGTTGATCTCGAATTTCTTCAGCACCGGGTCTATCTCCGCGCCCTTACCCGCTGCTTTCAGTATCCTTATCTTTTCATATGCCTGCACGCCTTCTATCATTCTTTCAAAGCGGATGGAAGAGCGGGGGCCCGGGTATACCAGGTACGTATCGCCGGCCGCCCAGGTCTTGAACCGGGAATCCTGCAGGGGATCTTTCACCCAGCAATTGTACGCCCAGCGCAGGTAGCCGGAATAGTTTCTAGCCGCGGCATGCCAGCCCAGCCAGGCGGATTCTGCCGGTGGAGAAAAGGTGAAGGTATTGGGAAACCCTTCAGAGCAACAGGTGTATACCGTGCTGGGCCAGCCTTTGCCCAGCCGTTCCTTTTTTTCTTCCGCCGTAAAATCAAGTCCTGACGCTACGCAGTAATCATAAATATCGTTCACCAGCTCTTTGTGGTACAGGCCGGCCAGGGATATCTTGAAATCCTTGTCTACGCTGCGCACCAACGCAATAGCCTGCTGCATGGATTCCAGCGGGCGCTCGTCCATGGCAATGCAGGTAATGTCAAACCAGCCTTTTGATTTCAGGTGACGGGCAAAGTCCGTGAGCATGGGGCGCCAGTGCCGGTCATACTCCGGCGTACCGGGCTTGGCTACCAGCACTTCATCCTTACCGCTGGCCTCATCGTGATAGTAGAACTTCAGGTTCCAGGGTATCATGCTGAAACAGGCTATCTGCTTGTTGATACCGGTCTCCTGCATGAAAGACACCCATTTGTCGAATACCGTATAGTCAAAGTTCCAGGAACCGTCTTTTTTCTTCGTCCACTTGATCATGTCTCCATAAATATCATAGGTCTGGCTGTTCCAGGGGTCGTAAATAATACTGGTGGTGATCACTTTCTGCCCGGCGTTGGCCAGCATTTTCATATACGGGCGCATGGCGTCAAAATGTGCCTTGCTCCACAGCGGCGTGTTATGCACGCGGGCTATGGCATAGGGGCTCTGCCAGAGGTCCAGGTGAAAGGCCCAGTCTTTCGGCTGGGGCAGGGTATGCTCCAGCACCGTTATTTCATACGGCAGCCTGGCAGACAGGTAGCCCGTGGCGGTTTTCACGCTGACAGACCCTTTGTAAACGCCGGCCGGTGTTTGCGGCGGCACGGTCACGCTCAGCCATACGGGCTGTACGTTATTGGCGTTAACGTCTATGGCGGGAATGATGTCAATACCATCCGCCACCAGAGAAGAATCAAAATCTTCCGGCTTGCGGTGGCCGCAGCCGCCGCCTTCACTGTTCAGTTCATCCGTCATCACGTACCGCACAAAACCGGGCGTAATGGCGGAAGCAGGGATCTTGTTGCCTTTACCGTCTTTCAGGTCTGATTTTTCGATGCTGACATTTTTGAGCGCCCTGGTGGTGTAGATCACAAACTGGCTGTGTACTTTCTCCCCTTTCCAGGCCCGGGTTTTCCAGGAGGAGCGCAGGGTGGACGCATCGGGCGCAAAGATCTTGTCGTAGCGAACATCGGCCGTACCAAAAAAAGCATGGGCGCCGGGTTTAACGGTGCTCCAGGCAACCGGGTCTACCGGTCTCGGATCTGGCAGTTCCCTGTAATTGATTTGCTGGGCATGAGCAGCAGTAGCAAAGGCCGCGAGTAGCAGGGCGGCGCAAACGTGTCTTATCATAGCTGTTTATATTAATCTTCGTACCGGTACCGGTCTGCCACCCGCCGCAGCTGCAGGTTGGTTACGGGCGCCACTACCAGCGGGAATTTCTCGATGGTCACATAGCTGGAATCAAGGCCAAAGCCGCGCTCTTCGGACAGGCCCATCTTTTTCAGTATAAAATACAGGCGCATAACGATGCGCTCATGCAGGGGCAGGTCATTATCGTGCGAGAGGAACTTTTCCATCACAATGAACTGGAAATCGCCCACTACATTGTTTTTGCTGAGAGATTCATAACGGCTGGTGATATTCACTTCCTTGTTGCGCACCATGTCTTCCACCACCATCCTGAACATGAGGTTGATGCGCTGCTCCACCCTGAAACCCAGCCTGAACTCTATCCTGATCACTTCATTGGGAATGATGGTTTGCACCGTGTACTCGCTCATGTACGGCTCATCCACCACATCTACGTGTACGAACCAGTAAATATCGGCGCGCTTCGGCTTTTTGTTGAGTATGGAATAGATGATCTTGTGCTCTACTTCCTTGGGATTGTCCGCACTGGTCATATACACCAGGTGGGTGGCATATTTGGGAATGGAAGAATCGTTACTCAGCTCCTGCAATATAGGCAGGTAATCTTCCAGCTTGACAAACTCCACGTAACGGTTCTTGATCTTCCTGGAGCGGAACCATACGTACATGACCAGGAACAGGCCGCCGGCCACAATAACGGTCACATAACCGCCATGCATGAACTTTACAAGGTTGGCAAAGAGGAACGAGAACTCTATGGTGAGGTATACGGCCAGGTACAGCCCTATCCATAACAGCCGTACCCTGCGGGTATACAGGTAAAATGCGAACAGGCAGGAGGTCATCAGCATGCAAATGGTGATAGACAGGCCGTAGGCCGCTTCCATGGCGGAAGACTCCTTAAATATCAGTACAATGGCCACACAGCCGGCAAACAGCATCAGGTTAATGCCGGGAATGTACAATTGCCCCCTTAATTCCGTTGGATAATTGATTTTGAGCTTGGGCCACAGGTTGAGCCGCATAGCCTCTGAAATGAGGGTAAATGAGCCTGAAATAAGGGCCTGGCTGGCAATGATGGAAGCAATAGTAGCTATCAGTACCCCGAAGATCACAAACCACTCCGGCATAATGCTGAAAAAGGGGTTTTCTCCCGTCAGCACCCTTCCGCGCTGGGTAAGCAGCCAGGCGCCCTGGCCTAAATAATTGAGTATAAGGGACGATTTTACGAAGATCCACGAAATACGGATGTTGCCCCGGCCGCAGTGGCCAAGGTCTGAATACAGCGCCTCCGCCCCGGTGGTACAGAGGAAAACGGCGCCCAGGATCAGGAAGCCATGGGGGTAGAGCGTCAGCAGTTCTATGGCGTACCAGGGGTTGAAGGCCTTGAGTACGGACAGGTCATCCGCAATATGGGAAATGCCCAATACGGCCAGCATGCTGAACCAGATGATCATGATGGGCCCAAACATCTTGCCGATGCTCATGGTACCGAACTGCTGCATGAAAAACATGCCGCTGATAATGGCCAGTACAATTTTTACGATGGTCCACTCCCCCAGGTCCCGGAACACGGGGAGGGTGCGCAAACCTTCAATAGCGGAAGTGACGGTGATGGGCGGGGTGATGATGCCGTCTGCCAGCAGAGCGGCGCCGCCTATCATCCCGAAAACGACCGTCCATTTGCCGTGCCGCCGCACCAGGGCGTAGAGGGAGAAAATGCCGCCTTCCCCTTTATTATCAGCCTTGAGGGTGAGCACCACGTACTTAATGGTAGTTTGCAGGGTAAGCGTCCAGATAATGCAGGAAATGCCACCTATCACCAGCAGGTCGCTGATCTCATTAGTGCCCACAATTGCCTTGAAAACGTAGAGCGGAGAGGTGCCGATATCGCCGTAGATAATCCCCAGTGCCACAATGAGGCCGGCCAGGGTAGCTTTATTGAAGTCTTTAACCACGCTAGATACAACTTATAGAGGTCAAATGTAGTGATTATTATAATGCGGGTAGGAAAATTTGGCGGTACGGGGAGAGGACAGGATGGGCATAATAAAAAAGAGGCCCGCTTTCCCGCGGGCCTCTTTTTTTAATATTTACCAGGGTGAGCTGTATTAGTTGGCGGGAGCCAGGTCTACAGTTGAAGATTCACCCGGAGTGTTTTGTTTGATGAAGCGGCCGCGGTCAATACCTTGTTTGTCAGCCAGGTAGTCGATCACAGCGTCAACACGACGGCTGCTCAGGTCTACACCGCCTTTCTTGCCTTTGGCACCAGCGTGGCCGGTAACCAGTACATTACAAGAAGGATTGGAGCGCAGGGAGTTAGCCACGCTGCTCAGGATAGCTTCGTTATCGCTGGAAATTTTGGTAGAGCTGCCTTTGAAAGCTACGCTGGGCAGAACCAGGCTAGCGCAAGGGGTAGCTTGAACCATGTTTTTGCAGCACTCAGGATCCGGGCATTTGCCTACGCCGTCAGCGTCAACAGGCTGGCAATAAGTCGGAGTGATGAGTTGTTTGTCTTTGTAGTCAGGAACGCCGTCACCGTCTGTATCTTTAGCTACACCGTGAGAATCAACAGGTGCACCTGCAGGGGTGTTGGGCTCGCGGTCGAACTGGTCAGTTACGCCGTCACCGTCAGAATCAGGCAGAACCGGAGTAGGCAGTTTCATGCGGCGGGGGCTGTTCAGCTCGTTGTAAGCGAAGTCCAGCGGGTTAACCCACCAGAGCGGTTCAACACGTTTGTTGGGGTTGCCCAGGTTGAAGTTCAGGCGAACGCTGGTGTAAGAGAAGAAGTCTTTGCTGCCATCGAAAGCACCGGCGGTGTAACCGTCCAGGTAATCGTCGAAGGGCAGGGTCAGTTTTTCTTCAACACCGATGTTGAAACGTTTAGACACTTTGAAAGCGATACCAGTACCTACTTCCAGTGCATGGCGCAGGAGCTGGTTGTCATCGTTACGGCCGATCTGGATGCGGTTGCCCTGAGAAGGAGCGTTTTGCTCATACTTCTTGTCATGCAGATTTTTCAGCTCGTCGCGGATGTCTTTTTTCTTACGACCAAAGTTGAAGTTACCGTAGTTGTAAGCACCGCCATTGGGACCCAGTGCGTCTACGTCAACGTCAGCAGCCATGATACCGTAACCGGCCAATACATACCAGTTCACTTTAGGCTGTGCTTTGTAGAACAGGATGTTGCTCAGAGAAGCGATCACGTCCAAAGACAGTTGGTGAGTGGCAGTTTTGTAAGCGGGAACGACCATACCGCCGTTAGCATTGGCAGTAGTGTTGTACGCACCACCTACAGTATTGGGTTTCAATTGATAATCCAGACCGTAGTCGAAAGAACCGGTATACTCACCTCTGATGGAGAAGGTATGACCCAGTGCTTTTCTGATTGAGATACCGCCGCCAAAACCGGGCAGGGAGGCAACGTCGCCTTTAATAAAGTGGTAACCACCATGCAAACCGAGTTCCCACATGTTTCTGGGTTTCGCCGGGTAGTCGGACTGGTTGTTCCTGAAGCTGTTGAATTGCGCCATATTCTTAGCCGAAACTTTAGAGGAGTCCAGGGCGTCATATGAGGGTTTAACCTGCGCAAAACCTGGAGATGCTGCCAGAAGAGTCATTGCACCTGCCAGTAGTAAGTACTTTTTGCTTGCCATAATTGTTTTTTTATTTAAAAACTGTTAAAGATTTTACAATTAACGCGTTTTTTACCAAGCAAAGGTAAAAATCCTAAATGAATATACAAATTTTTCTTGCGATTTTATTTGTATTGATAACTGCCTCAAAACTAGAGGTTAAATTAAAGAACATTCAGGTAATGTATACAAATTCGGGGCCAAATTTGCAAAATGTGGTATTTTAGGCCTAGTTTAGCGAACCTTTTTATTATATACATGGAGGAAATTAAACAACTGATCGGGAAGGAATTACAGGATTTCGAAGGTAAGTTTGCGGATGCAGTGAAGAGCAATGTTCCCCTGCTGGACCGTATAATGCACTATATTGTAAAGCGGAAAGGCAAACAGATCAGACCCATGTTCGTTATTCTCTCCGCCCGCCTCTTCAGCCCGCAGATCAACGAGACCACCTACCGCGCCGCCGCCCTAGTGGAACTGCTCCATACGGCCACCCTCGTGCATGACGATGTGGTGGACGACTCCCTCGAGCGCCGCGGCTTTTTCTCCGTGAACGCCCTCTGGAAAAACAAGATCGCCGTACTGGTAGGAGACTACCTGCTCACCAAAGGCCTGCTTTTGTCTCTCAATAACAAAGACTTCCGCAGCCTGGAGATACTGACCACCGCCGTCAGGGAAATGAGCGAAGGCGAACTGCTGCAGCTGGAAAAAACACGCAAGCTGGACATCCAGGAAGATATCTATTTCGAGATCATACGGCGCAAGACCGCCTCCCTCCTGGCCTCCGCCTGTGCCGCCGGCTCCTGGAGCACCACAGAAAACGATGAAACGGTGGAACAGATGCACCTTTTCGGCGAAAAGGTAGGCATCGCCTTCCAGATCAAGGACGACCTCTTCGACTACGGCTCCGCCAACATCGGCAAACCCACTGGTAACGACATCCGGGAAAAGAAAATGACGCTCCCCCTCATTTATACCCTGCAGCACTGCCCGCCAGACCAGAAAAGGCACATTATCAACATCGTAAAGAACCATCATACGGACAAAGACAAGGTGAACGAAGTAATTGCCATGGTGCGGGAAAGCGGCGGCATAGACTATGCCCGCGAGAAAATGCTCGGGTACCGGGACGAAGCGCTGGCCATACTGCACCGCTTCCCGGAAAGCACCGTCCGCAACGGGCTTGAGTCCCTCGTACGTTACACCACCGACCGTAAATTTTAACCGTTCCCTGTAATTTTCCCGGTTTTGGCATAAACATCCTGCGCATTGCAGCGATAATACACTAATCATCCTTATATTACAACAACAAGACTGATTCAACACCGGAAGCAATTCCCGCAAGCCAATTTTTTCATGCAGAAACGCTGGTCACTCAAGAAATATCAACCAAACAAGGAACAACAACTGCAGGCCGCTTTAAAGATACATCCCTTACTGTGCAGGCTGCTTGTTCAGAGGGGTATTACAAAGTTTGAAGAAGCCCGGCATTTTTTCCGGCCATCCCTGGAGCACCTTCATGATCCCTGGATCATGAAAGACATGGACAAAGCCATTTCCCGCCTCGAAGAAGCCTTTTTCAGACATGAAAAAATATTGATATACGGCGATTATGACGTAGACGGCACTACCGCCGTGGCCACTGTATACGGTTTTTTACACAGCATATACGATAATATCGAATTTTATATCCCCCACCGCTACCGGGAAGGCTACGGCATCTCCTACCAGGGTATAGACTATGCAAAGGAGAACGATTTTTCGCTGGTAATTGCGCTGGATTGCGGTATCAAGTCCATAGCGCATATTGCATATGCCCGCGAGGCCGGCATAGATTTCATTATTTGCGACCACCACCTCCCTGACGCGGACCTGCCCGCCGCCGCCGCCATCCTGAACCCCAAGCAGGCCGGCTGCCCCTACCCTTACAAAGAGCTGAGCGGCTGCGGCATCGGTTTCAAGCTGATCAGCGCCCTGGCCCAGAAAAAGGGGCTGCCCATGCAGCAGGTATACGGCTACCTGGACCTGGTGGCCACCAGCATTGCGGCAGACATTGTGCCCATGACGGGAGAAAACCGCATCCTGGCCTACCATGGCGTAAAACAGGTGAACGAAACGCCCAGCGCGGGCATCCGCGCACTGATACAGCTCAGCAACCTGAAAGAAAAACTGACCACTTCCAACCTGGTGTTCGTAATTGCCCCCAGGGTCAATGCCGCCGGCAGAATGGACGATGCGCGCAAGGCCGTGAACCTCTTCATTGAAAAAGATTTCGACAAAGCCTACGCTTTTGCCGAAATGCTGCATGGGGACAACCTGGAAAGGAAGGGAATAGACATGAACATCACGCAGGAGGCCGTTAGCATTATACAGAACAACGTTGCGCTGCATACCCGCAAATCTACCGTACTGTTCCAGCCGCACTGGCACAAGGGCGTAGTGGGTATTGTGGCGTCCCGCCTCATTGACAAATATTATTACCGCCCCACCATCATCCTCACCCAGAGTAACGACAAGGTGGCCGGCTCCGCCCGCTCCGTATCCGGCTTTAACGTGTATGAAGCCATTCACCAGTGTAAAGACCTGCTGGAGAACTACGGCGGGCACTTTTATGCCGCGGGCATGACCCTGAAGCCGGAAAACGTGGAGGCCTTCCAGCAGAAGTTTGAGGACGTAGTGGCCGCCACTATCCACCCGGACATGCTGATACCCGAAATTGTGATAGATACGGAAATCAACCTGGCAGATCTCACCCCGTCCTTTTACAATATCATGCGGCAGTTTGAACCGCTGGGCCCGGAAAACCTGCGGCCCGTGTTCCTGGCCCGCAACCTCACAGACACCGGCTATTCCAAAATAGTGAAGGAAGAACACCTGAAACTGTCTGTCAAACAATCTAACAGCACAGCGTTTTCCGGCATCGGCTTCTTTATGGCAGACAAATTTGACATTGTTGCCAGCAAAAAACCGTTCGATATGGTATTTACCCTGGAGGAGAACGAATGGAACGGCAATATCAGCCTGCAACTCAAGGCGATAGACATCCTGCCCTCCAAATAGCCCCTCATGATATTATATTACCACCCTGCCCAACCGAACCTCAAGCGAACGTGAAGCGAACGAGAAGCGAAGGAGAAGCGTAGGTGAACACCTGTTAAAATAGTATCACTTTAATGAAAGGGCTGGCCAAAAAGTAAACTGAAAGGTTTGAGAATTGCCTTAAACAATGACAGGTCTCCGCCAGGTACCCGAATAAATTAGGGCTGACCGTTACTTTTTGGTCAGCCCCTCTTTTTCAGCAGGTGCCAATGCGTTATTTTTTCTTTTGCTGGTTCAGCCAGGTATACAACGCCGGGTCATTATAGGCCTTTGTCCATGCATTATGGCCCCCGGTGGGGTTTTCAGTATACTTCACCAGGGTGCCGCCGCAGGCTTTAATGGCATTTACCATGTTGCGGGAGCCTGCGACGCCTACGGTATAGTCATCCGCATTATGAAAGGCCCAAACAGGCATGTCTTTCAATGCGCAGGCCCTGGAAGGGGTACCGGCGCCGCAAATGGGCACGGCCGCGGCAAATTTTTCCGGGAACTTCACGGCCCAGTCCCATACGCCGTACCCGCCCATGCTCAGGCCGGTAAGGTATACGCGGGAAGGGTCAATGTTGTACTGCTTCAGGATGTCTGCATACAGGATGTTGAGGGCCGCCACGTCCCAGGTCATATTGGGCTTGCATTGCGGAGACACTACAATAAAAGGGAAATCAGCTTCGCCGGCGGCGCGTACGGCCAGACCGGAGCGCTTCACCAGGTTCAGGTCTGTTCCCCGCTCCCCTACACCATGCAAATAAATGATCACGGGCCATTTGGTGGTCTTTTTCTCGTTGTAGCTGGCAGGTATCTGCAGTACGTAATCTGTTACGGTGGTAGCCCCGTTCACCTTTTTGAACGTTACACCGGTTTGCTGGTTCACAAAGTTGCCGGCGTCTCCGTCAGGTGTAGTGGGTGTGGGCGCAGGTGTTGGTTTTACTTCGGTTTTCCCGGTAGCGGGAGTTACTTCGGCGCTGCCTTCGTCACGCGAGCACGCGGAGAACATCAATAAGCAGGCAAGCCCCAGCGCGGCCGCTTTTGCAGCAGGATTTTTGAATTGCGTCATGTCAGGTTTTTCTGTGATACGGTAAATAAAAATATGGTCTCTCAATAACGTGGCCAGGAGACAAGTATTGTACCAAAAAAAGAAGCTGGTAGCGCTGAAACCCGCTACCAGCTTACGTTATTTTCATAATGCATCAGGATTTATCATATAAAATCCATTCACGCTGATTCTGTTCCCATCAATTCCACGCTCCTTTGCACAAAGGCGGTGAGGTCTGCTCCCGTCAATAAATTTTGCGAAAGCAGCGCCAGGTCCGCCAGGTTGCGCACCTGCTTCTGCTGCCGGTCTGTATTGCCTTCTTTCAATATCTGCTGGTAGATGGGGTGGTTGGCGTTTACCGTCATCGTAATTTCATCCGGCATATTGGCGGCCCAGCTGCTCATGGAACCTCCCATGGCCGCCATGTCTTTCATGCGGCGCATAAACTCTGACCGTGTTACGATCACCGGCTGCTCCGCCGCGTTCAGGCCCTTCAGCTCCACCTTGATGTTGGGCTGCGGCAGCTGCTGGCCAAACAGGTCTTTCAGCTGGCCTTCCTGCGCTTCACTTAACACGCTTTGCGCGGATGCTTCATTATTGATCAGGTTGTCTGCAATGTCTGCATCCACGCGGGTAAACTGCACGTTTTCCCATTTCATTTCCATCTGGTTGATGAAACCGGCGTCTACCATCGTATCCAGCTTCACCACTTTGTAGCCTTTGGCTTCGGCGGCTTTGATGTAACTGTCTTGCTGCACGGTGTTGGTAGCGTACAGTATCACCAGCTTGTTGTCTTTATTGGTTTGCAGCGGGGCGGCGGCGGTACGGTACTCTTCCAGCGTATAAAAATCCTGGCCGTTCACGTCTCCCATGATGTGGAACTTGTTGGCCTTGTCCAGGAACTTGTCTTCCGTCATCATCCCGTATTTCACGAACAGCCCGATGTGCTCCCACTTTTCTTCAAACGCCTTGCGGTCTGTACGGAACATCTCGTCCAGCTTGTCCGCCACCTTTTTGGTGATGTGGGCGTTGATCTTTTTCACATTGGGGTCTCCCTGCAGGTAGCTGCGGCTTACGTTCAGGGGAATGTCCGGCGAGTCTATCACCCCGTGCAGCAGCATCAGAAATTCCGGTACAATGTTCTTCACTTCGTCCGTTACAAATACCTGGTTGCTGTACAGGCTGATCTTGTCTTTCTGTATTTCGTATGTTTTGGTGATTTTGGGGAAATACAGGATACCGGTGAGGTTGAAAGGATAATCCACGTTCAGGTGTATCCAGAACAGTGGTGCTTCCGCAAAGGGATATAGTTCTTTATAAAAATTCCCGTAGTCTTCCGTACTCAGCTCGCTGGGCTTTTTCACCCAGGCCGGCGTGGTATTGTTGATCTGTTTATCTTCAAACCGGATGGGCACCGGCAGAAAACGGCAGAATTTTTCGAGGATGGCGCGGATGCGGTGCTCATCCAGGAACTCTTCACTTTCTTCGTTGATGTGCAGTACAATGTCTGTACCGCGCTCCGCCTTTTCCGTTTCTTCCAGCTGGTATTCCGGGCTGCCGTCACACTCCCAGCGAACGGCCTTTGCATCCGGCCGCCATGACCGGGTAAAGATCTCCACCTGGCCGCTCACCATAAAGGAAGAATAAAAGCCCAGGCCAAAATGCCCGATGATGTTGGCCCCGTTTTCCTGGCCTTTGTATTTTTTCACAAATTCTTCCGCACCGGAAAAAGCTACCTGGTTGATGTATTTATCTACTTCCTCTCCCGTCATGCCTACGCCGCGGTCTGAAATAGTGATGGTCTTTTTTTCTTTGTCGAGGCTTACCGTAATGTCCGTACTGCCCAGTTCTCCTTTGAACTCGCCTACGCTGGCAAGGGTTTTCAGTTTCTGCGTAGCGTCTACTGCGTTGCTCACCAGTTCGCGCAGGAAAATGTCGTGGTCAGAATAAAGGAACTTTTTAATAATGGGGAAGATATTCTCTGTTTGTACACGTATGGCACCTTTCTGCATCATAAAATGAGTTTTTTAACGGGATTTCACCGTTCAAAGGCTGTGCCACGGCCCCCGGGGCTGACAAGATGACCGGGTGACGGGGGAATTAGCGGGATGATGGGGGCGATGACCGGATATTAACAAAAACATCATGCCGGCCCCGCTCCCGGAATGCCGGAACTGGCGTAAATTCGGGTAACAATCAGTTTCCCCCAAAACCATCATCTTATGATCAAACCGCTACCCCTCCTGTTTTTACTGGCCCCCGTAATGGCTTCGGCACAGGCCGTCAACCCCGCGCCGCAGGGTTTACCTTATTTCCAGGATTTTTCCGCGCTGCCCCATAGCGCCACCGTACTGCCGCCGGGCTGGCAGGGCTGGGCATTAAGCGGCGCACCGTCCGCCAGCTTCAACACGGCCCCGGCAGCCGGCAACAAGGCCCTGGCCGCGGGCAGCAGCGCTTCCAGCACCACCAACGGCGTGCACAATTATAACGGCAAAGTGGGCTTTCTGAATAGCGGCGCGGCAGACAACGCCCTGGTGCTGAGCGTGAATACCACCGGCAATACCGGCGTGCGCGTGGGTTTCCTGGTAATGACGTTACGCAACCCTTATGACGGCGCCGCCAACACCCGCATCAACGAAGCTGTGCTGCAATACCGCGCGGATACCACTGCGGCCTTTACCAGCCTGCCGGCCACGGCCTACCAGAACAATACCACGCAACAAACGGCCTCCGGGGTAACCAGCCCCCAAAACCCGGTATATCATGAGGTGTTACTGCCGGCAGATTGTGAAAACCGGCCGGTGGTGCAACTCCGCTGGGTTAACCGGCAGATGGGCGGCGGCGGCTCGCGGCCCTCCTTTGCGGTAGACAGTGTTACCGTGGCCGGTGTGAGCGGAGACTCCGTTCCACCACAGGTTAGCGCGCTCATGCCCATAGCCGGGGCTGCCAACGTACAGCCGGGAACAGCGCTGGTCATCACCTTTAATGAAAATATCAAAAAGAACGCAGGCGCCGTTACGGTCTATGACCGCACCGCAGGCGCCGCGCAAACCATCAGCATGCAATCCCCTTCCATCATCATAGACGGCAGTAGCCTCCGCATTGGCGCCGCTACCAGGGGCAACCGCTCTTATTACGTTACGGTAGACAGTAACGCCGTACAGGATTCCAACGGCAATAGCTTTGCCGGTATCACCGATACCGCTGCCTGGCATTTCAGCACCGGCCCGCAAGTGCTGGACTTTGATTTTACAGATTGTACCGGCGGCCTGCCGAACGGTTTCAGCCAGTACAGCGTAACCGGCGCCCAGGTGTGGGATTGCACCAGCTTCGGGCAAACCGGGCAGGGCGTGCAGATCAACGGTTTTGCCTCCGGCGCCCGGGAAAATGAGGATTGGCTGATCTCTCCCGTACTGGACTTCAGCAGCTTCAACTACCCGCTGCTGGCCTTTGCCAGCCGCAGCGCGTTTGCAGGCCCCGCACTGGAACTGCGCATATCAACAGACTATAGCGGCAGCGGAGACCCGCGCCTCGCCACATGGACGGCCCTGAACGGCCGGTTCCCGGAAGTGGGCTCCGATACCTGGAAAACTTCCGCCGCCATTAACCTGGCCGCCTTTAAAGGCACAAGCGTTTACCTGGCCTGGGTGTACACCTCCTCACCGGAACTGCAGGCCAGCCGCTGGACGCTGGACGATGTACACTTCTCCAACGCCGCCACGCCGCCGCCGCCCTCCGTCACCACCACACCGCAGCAACTGGATTTTGACTATGTGAAAGCCGGGCAGCGGTCCGCGCCGCAGCCATTCACGTGCTGGGCCAATGACCTCACCGGGCCGCTGCAGGTAACGGCGCCCGCGGGTTTTGAGATCTCCAGTGACCAGGCGCAATATTTCCCATCCCTCACCTACACGCCTTCCGGCCCGGTTACCATTTGGGCGCGGTTTGCGCCCGGCGCGGCCAACCAGTATTACAGCGGGGCCATCAGCTTCAGCTCCCCCGGCCTGGCCGCCCAACAGGTAGCCCTGGCCGGCACCTCCCTGCGCACCCTGAAAGTGGTGAACTGGAACATGGAATGGTTCGGCCACCTGCAATTCGGCCCCACAGACGAGGCTCTCCAGCAGGCTAACGCCCTCAAAGTGCTCCGGTACGCGGATGCGGATATTTACGCGCTCAGCGAAGTGGTAGATACCGACCGCCTCAAGGCCCTCGTAGATTCCATGCCGGGTTACCGTTACACCGTGTCAGACTTTGGCTCTTATGCAGACAGCCTCACCGCGCCCGGGTATGACAGCACCCAGAAACTGGCCTTTGTATACCGCCACTCGCTGGTGAAAAACCTCCGTACGTACGGCGTAATGCGGCAAGGCGCCAGCGCGGAAGCGTACAGGAACTGGTCTTCCGGCAGGTTCCCCTACCTGATGGAAAGCACCGTGATCCTCAACGGAGATACCGCCCGCGTCCATTTTATTGCGATACATGCCAAGGCCAACACCGGCAACGCGGCAGACAAAATTGAGAGCTGGTACAGGCGGAAGAACGGGGCAAAGGAGCTGAAAGACACGCTGGATGCGTATTTCCCCTATAAAAACGTACTGGTGCTGGGAGATTTTAACGATGATTTTGACCGCACCATTACCACGGAAATGCCGGATACCACCACCTCCTACATCGACTTCAAGCTGGATTCCGCCAATTACACGCCTTTCACCTATGCCCTGAGCCTGGCGCGGCAGCGGTCTACCGCCAGTTTTGCGGATATGATAGACCATGCCATGGGCACCAATGAAATGCTGTATGCCTATGTACCACAATCCGCCAGGGTGTTGCGGAGCGTGGAAACCCTCATACCCTCTTACGCCAGCCGTACTTCAGACCACTTCCCCGTGGCCACCCGGTACGATGTGCGGGTACTGGCCCGTCCCGTGGTGATCAGCCGGTTCACTGCCCGGCCCTCCGGCGGCGGGGTGGCATTGAGCTGGGAAACGGAACGGGAGATCAACAACCAGCACTTTATTGTGGAAAGAAGCGCGCACCAGCGCAGTTTCAGCCCCATAGATACTGTGCCTGCCGCCGCGCCCAACGGGCAAGGCGCTGCCTACCTCCGGCAAGACGATGGCGTGCTGCCCGGCTATTGGCACTACCGGCTGAAACAGGTGGGGAAAGACGGCACCGTGCAGTACAGCGAGGTGCAAAGCGTGCTGGTGATCAGCAGGGAAGCCTGGTTCCGCCTGCTGTGTTTTATACTGGGCCGGCAGCTGCACATCTACCTGGATGCGCCGCAAAGCGGGCCTGCATCCATACAACTAATTGACATGCAAGGAAATATACGGTACCAGGCCCAGGTGGGGTTCACAAAGGGCCGGAACGTCAAAACAGTAGATGTGGGACAGATGCCGCCGGGTATTTACCTGTTACGGGTGCAGAGCGGGAACCGGGCAGAGGTGAAAAAAGTATTCATATACCGCTGACAGTTAAGGAGTTAATCATAAAAACCGGGGTATCGCCATTGACCCCGGTTTTTTTTATGCCAGATGGCCGTAAATTCGCGCCCATAAAGCGCAGAATCAAAAAAATACCCCTATCTTTGCACTCCATTTTATTTTTTTATTCTTTACAAACAAGGGAAAATTTATGTCAAACTACGAATTGATGGTGATCTTTACCCCTGTGCTTTCTGAGGAAGACTACAAGGCTGCCCAGAAAAAATTTGCTGACCTCGTTACAGAAAACGGCGGCGAATTGGTGCACGAAAATCCCTGGGGTTTAAAATCACTGGCGTACCCGATCCAGAAAAAAACCACGGGCATGTACCTGGTTCTGGAGTTCAAGGCGCCATCCGACTTCAATGAGAAGCTGAAAATTCAGCTCAACCGCGATGAAAATGTATTGCGTTACATGGTCACCAAACTGGACAAGCACGCGCAGGCGTACAATGCCAAAAAAAGAGGTACCTACGATGCTGAACCTAAACCCGTAGAAGCTTAAAGTTATGGCAGTTAAACAAGAGATCAAGTACTTAACCGCGGTTAAGCAAGAGAAGCGCCAGAAAAAATACTGCCGCTTCAAGAAATTGGGTATCAAGTATGTAGATTACAAAGATGCCGAGTTTTTGAAAAAATTCCTGAATGATCAGGGCAAAATGCTGCCTCGCCGTATCACCGGTAACTCGCTGAAATTCCAGCGCAAGGTGGCTGAGGCTATCAAAAAAGCTCGTCAAATGGCTTTATTGCCTTATGTTACTGACCTTTTAAAGTAAGAAACAATGCAAGTAATCTTAATACAAGACGTAGATAACCTGGGACAGAAGAACGAACTGGTAAGCGTGAAGAACGGTTACGCCAGGAACTTCCTGATCCCCCAGAAGTTTGCTGTGGAAGCAAGCCCTTCCAACCTGAAGCAGCTCAACGAGCGCGTGAAGGTACAGAAGGTGAAAGAAGAGAAGATGTTGGCCGAGATCGCGAAAGTGGTGGAAGTGCTGAAAGCATCTCCTGTGAAGATCGGCGCCAAAACCGGTACTTCCGGCAAGATCTTCGGTAGTGTTACCGGCGTTCAGATCGCCCGCGCTATCAAAGAGCAGAAAGGATATGAAATTGACCGTCGCCGTATCCACATCCTCGGCGATGTAAAAGAACTGGGTTCCTACAAAGCCCGCCTCGATTTCGGTAAAGGCAATGACGCCGAGCTGGAATTTGAAGTGGTAGCCGAGTAAGCGCCTGCCGATAAGCTTTAAAAAGGTTGTTCCTCCGGGAGCAGCCTTTTTTTGTTGCCGGGGAAGCATCCATTGTGGCGGGCGTTACGGCTGTCAGTTGCCAGGGAGTGCAGCAGCATCCATTGTGGCGGGCGTTGCGGCTGTCTGCAGACGGCAGCCGGGCATGCCTCGTCAACTCCTTGTGCCGCAACAATTTCGCTGGCAAAATTGTTCTTTTATCATCCAATCACCCCTCAAACACATCCTGTCATGAAACAGTTAGCAGCTATTGTACTCCTAACGGCCCTTGCCAGCTCCGCCGCCTTTGCACAAAGCAGCCTCCCCAAGTCTGCGCCTGCCCCCGCTCCTGCTCCCAGGCCCACCGCTGTTGCCCCGCAGGCGGTGGATGCCGCAAAAGCCCAGGGCTTCGACGTTAAAAGCATGGCCAATTCCATTCTTGGCAAGCTCACGCCCACCCTTGGCCTGAGCGCTGTACAAAAACCAAGCGTGCTGAATGCCGTAACCGGCTTCCTGAAAGATAAATCAGGCATCATGGGCCTTGCTCAAACAGATAAAGCGGCCTACACTACCAAATTTGCCGGCCTGCAGAAAGGGCTGTTCGGGAAACTGAAAACTGTTTTGTCGGTAGCGCAGTATACCAAGTTCCTGGGGCTGAAACCGAAAACCAACGACGTTACCAACGTATTGTCACAATTGTTCTTTTAATACAGGAGATACCGTAAGGGTGCCTTGCATAACAGGGCGCCCTTTCTTTTATTCGTACCGCAACGCTACTATAGGGTCAAGCCGGGAGGCCTTTATAGCGGGATAAATACCGGAAATCAATCCTACCATGGCACACAGCCCAATGCCAATGCATATCCACAGCCAGGGCACTACAAAGCTGGAGCCCAGCGCCAATGACATGATATTGCCTACCATCATGCCCAGCACCACGCCCAGCAAACCGCCCAGTACGCTGATGATAATGGCCTCAAACACAAACTGTTGCCGGATGGTGGGGGCCGTGGCGCCCAGCGCCTTGTTCACCCCTATTTCCCGGGTGCGTTCCGCCACGGATACCAGCATAATGTTCATCAGGCCAATGGCGGAGCCAAAAAGGGTGATGAACCCGATGATGGCGGCGGCCACTGTTACCGTGCTCAGGTTGCGGAACAGCATTTCCGCCACACTGTCACTACGGCTGATATAAAAGTTGTTTTCCTCGTTCACCGCCATTTTGCGGATGATGCGGAAAACACCGGTGGCTTCGCCAATGGCGGCCTCCAGCTTCGAAATATCGTCTACGTTCACATTGATCTGGTAGGTGGCGTTAGGCCGGTTGAATACGCGGCGCGTGCTGGTTACGGTGGTGATCACCACGTTGTCCGCACTGAACACGTTGCTGCTGCCCTTGCTCTTGAGAATGCCTATTACCCGGTAGCGTACATTGCCCACCCGCACGGCGGAGTTCAGGGCCTGTTCCGGCCTGTCCGGAAAAAGTTTTTTCACCACGTCGTTGCCCAGTATGGCTACGTTGCGGCCGGATTCCATGTCTGCGCTGTTGAAATTGCGGCCTGTGGAAAGATCGTAGTTGTTCAACGGCAGGTAACTCTCATCGCCCCCTACTACCTGTACGGTAGGGTTGGTCTTCTTATCGTCCTTATACACCGTCATGCCGCCGCCGGCACGGAAGGAAACACCGGTTACAGCTGGGAAAGTATACCGTTCCTTGAAATCCATCGCCTCCCTGAAAGTGATCAGTTTATTCCGGTTGGAGCTGCGTACCCGCATTTTACGGCTGGAACCGCGGGTGGCATTGCCGGAGCCGCCCATGCGGATGATCATTTCCCGGTTGCGGATGGAGAAACCGCTGGCCCCCATGCTGGCAAAACTGTCATAGATCTTTCCCTTCATAGCGTCAATAGCCGTCAAAATACCTACCAGGGCCATAATACCAAAGGCAATAATGGCAATGGTGAGGCCTGCACGCAGGCGGTTTGCACTGATGGAACGGAGCGCGAGGGAAAAAATATCTCTGACTTTCATAACTACGGTTAATTAAAGTTAATGCAATTCCCCTTTAAAAATGCGGGTCCGGGATGAGCGGCGCAAAAAAGAAAAGCGCCTCCCGGGCGGGAAGCGCTTTCAATATTTTGACAGCGGCGCTGTTTACAGGAACTGCAGCACCAGGCCGGGGAAAATACCGAGTATGATCACAATGGCCGCGGCAATCACCAGCATGCCCTTGAAGCCGCCGGTTACCTGCACGGAGGTTTCCGCCTCGCCGGGCTTGAAATACATGGCCATGATCACCCTGAAATAATAATAGGCGCTAACAGCGGCGCATAACACGCCCAGTATCACCAGCCAGAGCATATGGCCCTGCTGCACCACGGCGCTGAGCAAAAAGTATTTGGCAAAGAAGCCGGCGGTTAAGGGGATGCCTGCCAGTGACAGCAGGAATATGGTATTGGTCAGCGCCAGCAGGGGCTGGCTGCGGGCCAGGCCGTTGTAGCCTTCAAACGTATAGTCTTTCAGCTTGAGCAGGATGGCAAAAATGCCAATGGTAGCCACGCTGTAGGCAATGGCGTATAAAATGATGCCCTGGGCGGCCGTTTCATTAAAAGCCAGTATGGCAAACAGCATAAAGCCCGCCTGGGCAATGCTGGAGTAGGCCAGCATTCTTTTCACGCTCTGCTGGAACACGGCGGTAAAATTACCGATGAGCAGGGTGGCGGCCGTTATCAGCGCTATGATCAGTTGCCAGTGGCCGGCAATGGCGCCTTCGCTGAAGCTCACATGGAAAAGACGGATGAAGGCAATAAAACCGGCGGCCTTCACAATGGTGGCCATAAATGCGGTGAACACGGTGGGTGAACCGTCATATACGTCAGGCGTCCAGAAGTGGAAGGGTGCGGCAGACACTTTGAAGGCCAGCGCAAAACCGGTGAGCAGAATACCGCTCAGCGCCAGGGGAGACAGGTCTCCGGTGCCCAGGCCCATTTCACGGATGTTGAAGGTGCCGCTGGCCCCGTACAGCAGGGCAATGCCCATGAGCAAAATGCCCGTGGTGAAAGAGCCCATCAAAAAGTATTTCAGCGAGGCCTCATTGCTTTTCAGGTTCTTTTTATCGGCCCCGGCCAATATGTATTGCGGTATGGAAATGATTTCGATGGACAGGAACAACATCAGCAGGTTGCTGAAAGACGCGGAGAGCATAATACCGGCCAGTATAAAAAATATAAGGGCAAAATAATCCGCTACATCGTTCCCTACTTTTTCGAAGGCGCTGCCGCATAACATAAAGTACAGCAAAGTACAGCCAATGGCAACGGCATTGAACAAAACGGAGAAGGAGCTGACCTCCACCATGCCATACAGCATTACGCTGCTGCCACCGGCCAGCTGCCCATCGTACCAGTTGGCAATAAAGGCAATAATAGCTCCGGCAATGGCATAATATTTAATGTGCTGCTTATTCTTCACAAACAGGCCTACAAACATCAGAACAATCCCGAATAAAGCAGTAGAAATTAATGCGTTCATATCTTAACGTTACAGAATCTCTATTTTAAATTATTTCATCCATGCCGTTGCGTTCACAATGGCCGTGGTACTCTGCACCAGCTCCAGTAAAGGTTTGGGGTACACGCCCAGGAAAAAGATAACAGCGATGATAGCGCCCGCGGCCAGCAGCTCCCCTGTTTTCAGGTCTGCCGTGGTGGCCGTGAGCGTATTGGCTTCCCCGAAGATCACTTTCTGCAGCATGTTCAGCATATACACGGCGGCCAGTATAATGGCCACACAAGCTACCGCGGCAAACCAGGGGTTGTACTGGAACAGCCCGCTGAACATCAGGAACTCGCCAATGAACCCGTTGGTAAGCGGCAGAGCAATATTGGCCAGGCTTATTACCACCAGCACAATGGCCAGCTTGGGCGCATAGGTGGCAATGCCGCCCATTTCCCGCATATCCTTGATGCGGAGGCGATCCTGTATCACTTCTACCACTATCCACAAACCGATGATGTTGATGCCGTGGTTGAACATTTGCACCTGCACGCCCTGCATGCTCTGCTCGTTGTTCGCAAAAATGGCCGCGCTCATCAGCCCGATGTGGGCAATGGAAGAGTAGGCTATCAGGCGTTTGAAATCAGACTGCATAATGGCAATGCAGGAGGCGTAGATGATACCGGTCACAGACAGCACAATGGCCGCTTCCTGCCACATGTAAGCGCCCTGGGGCAGTACCGGCAGCAGCCAGCGGATCACGCCGAACAGGCCCATTTTCACCATAATACCGCTCAGCACCATGGTAACCGGCGTGGGAGATTGTTCGTAGGTATCTGGCTGCCAGGTGTGGAAGGGGAATACCGGCATTTTGATGGCAAAGGCCACAAAAAAGAGCCAGAACAACCAGGACTGTTCCTGCGTGCTGATCTGCAGGGAGGTAAAGGCCGTCCAGCTGAAAGAATGGTCAGGCGTCTGGAAATAGATATAGATAATGCCGACCAGCATCAGCAGGGAGCCGGCAAAAGTATATACGAAGAACTTGAAGGTAACCGGCACGGCCCTTTCGCCGCCCCACATGGAGCAGAGGAAGTACACGGGAATAAGCGCCAGCTCCCAGAATACGTAGAACAGCAGCGCGTCATAAGCGGTAAACACGCCAATGAGGCCGGCCTGGGACAGCAGCATGAGGCCGTAAAACGCGCCCGGCCGGTCATACTCCCTGTTGTACACCGTGATGAAGATGAGCGGGAAAGAGATGGCCGTGAGCAGGCACAGCATGGTGCCCATTCCATCCAACCCTACATTGAACTGGCTGCCCAGCTGGGGTATCCAGCTTTGGGTAAACTGCAGGCTTTCCGGCGCAGCGCTGAACTGCTGCCAGGCAATGACCGCAACTACCAGTGAGGCAAAGGATGATAACAAGCTGAATACCTTGGCAGACGGCCCTTTCAGCCCGAACGTGACCAGCCCTGTTATCAAAGGAATCAATATGAGTAATACTGTCAACATATCTTTATCTTAATCCGCTATCTATTATAAAAACAAACTGATCACCAGCAATACCACCATGCCTATCACCATGGCAAAAATGTAGAAGCCTACCTGCCCGTTCTGCAGCAGCCTCACGCGGCCGCTGCCCCATTTCACCCCGCGGCCCACGCCGTTCACCAGGGCATCTATGCCCGCCTTTTCCACCATGTTCTGGAAGAAGCCGCTGAGCGCCATCAGGGGTTTTACAATGATGGCATCGTACAGTTCGTCTACATACCATTTATTCTCCAGCACTTTTGCAATACCGGTGTTTTCTGTACCGGCATCCTGGTAGTTGCTGAATTTGCCGCGCGCCCACAGGATCATAACGATCACCAGGGCGGTGCTCAGGCCCATCAGCCCCCACTCCAGCGCATGGCTGAGGTGGTGCGCATGCAGGTAAGGCGCGGAAGGCGCAAAGATGGGGGAAAGGTATTCCGCCAGGAAGTGCGGTACGCCAAATACCTCCGGCATGCCTACATAACCGCCTATCACAGACAATACGGCCAGCACTATCAGGGGCAGGGTAATGGCCGCGGGACTTTCATGCAGGTGATGTTCCTGCTCATGGGTACCGCGGAATTTGCCGCTGAAGGTGATGTAGTAGAGGCGGAACATATAAAAAGCCGTCATCAGCGCGCCCAGCAGCGCCAGGGCGTACATGATCTTGTTATAGCCAAAGGTGTGGGCCAGTATTTCGTCTTTGGAGAAGAAACCGCTCAGGCCCGGTATGCCGGCAATGGCCAGGCAACCGATCAGGAAGGTGATGTTGGTAACGGGCATCCATTTTTTGAGGCCGCCCATTTTGCGGATGTCCTGCTCACCGCCCATGGCATGTATAACAGAGCCGGAACCGAGGAAGAGCAGGGCCTTGAAGAAGGCATGCGTCATTACATGGAATACCGCGGCCGTGTAAGCACCAACGCCCAGGGCCAGGAACATGTATCCCAACTGGCTTACCGTGGAGTAGGCCAGCACCTTTTTAATATCGTTCTGTTTCAGTGCTATGGAAGCCGCCAGCAGTGCGGTAGCCAGGCCTATGATGGCAATAATGGCCTGGATGCAGGGAGCCAGCGAATAGATCACGTTGCTGCGGGCCACCATGTAGATACCCGCGGTTACCATGGTAGCGGCGTGAATGAGGGCAGACACCGGGGTGGGGCCCGCCATTGCGTCTGGCAGCCAGGTGTACAGCGGTATCTGCGCTGATTTGCCCATGGCGCCGATGAACAGCAGCATGGCAATGGCAAACAGCACAGTGCTGCCGGTGCCTATACCGGGTACCTGTGCAAACACCTCGGTAAAAGTAACGGAACCGAACTGCTGGATGAGCAGGAAGATGCCGAGCAAAAAGCCGAGGTCTCCAATGCGGTTCATGATGAACGCCTTGTTGGCGGCCTTGTTATAGTCAATGTTTTTGAACCAGAAGCCGATGAGCAGGTAAGAGCAAAGCCCCACTCCTTCCCAGCCAATGAACATCATCACATAGTTGGCGCCCAGCACCAGTATGAGCATGGAGAACACGAACAGGTTGAGGTAGGCAAAATACCGGGCAAAACCCTCGTTGCTTTCCTCATGCATGTAGGAAGTGGAGTAAATGTGAATGAGCGAGCCCACGCCGGTAATGATGAGCAGGAACAAGGCGCTCAACTGGTCTACCTGGAAGGCAAAGGGAATGTGCAGGCTGCCTACGTTAATGAAATCGAACAGCGTAACCACCTGCGGCGCAAAGCCAGGGGTACGCACTTCAAAGAAAATCAGCAAACTGATCACAAAAGCCGCTACCACACTTCCGCTACCTATCACGCCTGTCAGCGATTTAGATAAATACCTCCTGCCCAATCCATTGATCAGGAACCCTAACAACGGTAAGAACGGTACCAGCCAAACAAGATGTATCATCGATCTATACTATTTTTAAATTCCTTAGTTTTTCAATCTGCTGAGAATATTGATGTCTACCGAATGGGTATTGCGGTACATCATCACAATAATGGCCAGGCCTACGGATACTTCCGCGGCGGCCACCACCATCACAAAAAACACGAACAGCTGCGCGGAGGCGGCGTCTACACGGCCGGCATCCACCCACATTTTGGAAAAAGCCACCAGCAAAAGGTTCACGGCGTTGAGCATCAGCTCTATGCACATGAAAATAATGATCGCGTTCCTGCGCATCAATACGCCCATTACGCCTATGCAGAACAGGGCAATGCTGAGGAAAATGTAATATTGAACCGGCATCGAGATAATTTTTTATTTTTTACCAATCACTACGGCCCCTACCATGGCGCTGAGGAACAGTACGCTGCTCAGCTCAAAAGGCACTACATAGCTGGTGAACAATGTTTTACCCAGGTTGGCCACCAGGCCTATTTCTGTGGAGGTGGACTGAATAGCGGGCATACTGGCATCGCGCAGGGCGGCCACCAGTACCAGCAGCAGCGCGCCGCCGCTGATAGCGCCGGCATATTTCAGCCAGTTGCGTTTCTGCGGTTCTATTTCCGCGTTCAGGTTCATCATCATCAGCACAAAAAGGAACAGCACCATAATAGCGCCCGTGTAAACAATGAGGTGCACCACAAAGAGGAACTGTGCGTTGAGCATAATGTAATGCCCTGCAATGGCCACAAAGCAGGTGATCATGCACAACACGCTGTTAACGGGGTTCCTGCTCAGTATCACTCCCAGCGCCGCAGCAATGGCTATGGCGGAAAGCACAATAAAAATAATCTGTTGTATACCCATTATTGCTTTACTTTTTTACCGTGATTGGATTTTTAGGATCGGGGATCAACAGATCATCTTTTCCGTAAATAAATCCTTTACGCTGATAATTGGCCGGAGCAAAGGTTTCGGTCATATAGATGGCCTGTTTGGGGCAGGCTTCTTCACAGAAACCGCAGAAAATGCAGCGCAGCATGTTGATCTCGTAACGGGCGGCATACTTCTCTTCACGGTACAGATGCTCTTCACCGGGCAGGCGCTCCGCGGCTTCCATGGTAATGGCCTCCGCGGGACAGGCTACTGCGCACAAGCCGCAGGCCGTGCAGCGTTCGCGCCCTTCTTCATCCCTGTTGAGGACGTGCAGGCCGCGGAACACGGGGCTGAAAGGCCGTTTCTCTTCAGGATAGTTTACCGTGGCCTTCTTTTTGAATATATGCGAAAGGGTGATGCCCATGCCTTTTGCAATAGCCGGCAGGTACATTTTCTCCCAGAATGTCATGGGCCTCCTGTCTACCGGTTGCGCCCTGTTGGTTAATGTTTGCATATAATAAGTTTCAACAGTGTGTAATGTCTTTTTCCTGTCTGTTGGAATATTCCTGCCATGCATGCATATTTCAACAATTCAATCAATTATCGTTTATCCCTGGCGATATAATATCACCGCGCCGGTTACCAGCATGTTCAGCAGCGCCAGGGGGATCAGCACGTTCCAGCCCAGCTTCATCAACTGGTCATAACGGAAGCGCGGAATGGTCCAGCGCACCCACATGAAGAAGAAGATGAAGATGAAAGTTTTAAGGAACAGCGCTATAATACCCAGTATGGTCACCATATTGGGGCTGAGGCCCAGGCTGTCCATAAAGGGGAAGGAATAGCCGCCGAAGTACAGGGTGGCCATCAGCGCGGAGCTGATGAACATGTTGATGTATTCGGCAAAGAGGTAGAAACCGAGTTTCATGGAAGAATACTCCAGGTGGTACCCGCCGTTCAGCTCGTTCTCCGCCTCGGGCAGGTCAAACGGCGTACGGTTACACTCCGCGAAGGCGCAGATCAGGAATATCAGGAACCCCAGCGGCTGCAGCAGCACAAACCAGACGCCGTCCCGCTGTTGTTCTACAATGTCTTTCAGGCTAAGGGAACCGCTGATCATGAACAGGGCAATCAATGCCAGGCCCATGGGCAGCTCGTAGGAAATTACCTGGGAGGCGCCACGGCAGGCGGCCAGCAGGGAAAATTTGTTGTTGGACGCCCAGCCCCCGATCATGATGCCATATACTCCCATGCCCAGCACCGCAATGATCCACAGTACGCCGATGTTCACATCCGCTACCTGCAGGCTTATTTGGCGGCCGGCAATGGTGAGCACGTCTCCCCAGGGTATTACCGCGCTGGTGAGGCAGGCCGCCAGCATGGCTATGGAAGGGCCTAATATAAAGAGGAAGCGGTTGGCGGTGGCGGGAATGATCTCTTCCTTGAAAAAGAGCTTGCCCCCGTCTGCCAGCGGCTGCAGGATACCGAAGGGCCCGGCGCGGTTAGGGCCGCGGCGGTCCTGTATCCAGGCGGCCACTTTACGTTCGCCATAAGTCTCGTACATGGCTATCAGCAAAGACACACCCAGTACTGCGGATATGAGCAGAATTTTTTCGATAACAAAAGCCCAGTCAATTGCAATGGTAAGTAAGGTCATATCTCGCTTTATTGAACGCCGTTAATTTTTGGAAAATCTGTAGAATGGGCCGGCCCGTCTATCTTGCTCAGGTCTACCGAAGGCTGGTTCACCTCGCTCACGCTGTGAATGTTCATCAGCAGTTTCGGGTCCCGGCCGCTCATTACTTCCCGGATGGTCTCATGCGGTTTGTGTACGCCTACATAGTGCCCCTGTGAAATAACGCTGTGGCGCGAAACTTTGCGGGGGCCTTCCACTACCCAGTCTTTCGCCTCTTTTTTCTCAAAACGGCAGGTATCGCAGATAAACTCTTCCACTTCCCCGTACTTGTCTTTACGGGCAGTAACGCGGAAAACCTCGTCCCCACGCATCCACAGCACGGTTTTGCCGCAACATTTATCACAATCGCGGTGTGCGTCTACCGGCTTCAGGAACCATACGCGGTTCTTGAAGCGGGCCGTTCTGTCTGTAAGCGCGCCTACCGGGCATACGTCAATTACGTTGCCTATAAAATCATTGTCCAGAGAATTTTTGATATACGTGCCGATCTCGGAGGCCTCGCCACGGTTGAGCACGCCGTGCTCCCGTTTGTTGGTGAGCTGGTCTGCGGTGAACACACAGCGGTAGCACAGGATGCAGCGCGTCATGTGCAGCTTGATGTGATCTCCTATATCTATTTTCTCGAAAGTTCTGCGTTTAAATTCGTAGCGGGTAGCTTCTGTGCCATGCTCATAGCTGAGGTCCTGCAGGTCACACTCCCCGGCCTGGTCACACACGGGGCAATCCAGCGGGTGGTTGAGCAGCAGGAACTCTACTACGCCTTTGCGGGCGTCCAGCACTTCGGGAGAAGTGATGTTGGCCACTTCCATCCCGTCCATGACGGTGGTGCGGCAGCTGGCCACCAGCTTGGGCATGGGGCGCGGGTCCGCATCGGAGCCTTTAGACACTTTTACCAGGCAGGTACGGCATTTACCGCCGCTTCCCTGCAGCTTTGAATAATAACACATGGCCGGCGGCACAACGTCGCCTCCTATTTTCCGTGCGGCGTTCAGGATGGTAGTGCCCGGCTCCACCTCAACCGGAATGTTATCTATCGTAACCTTGAATAATTTCTTTTCTTCCGCCATTGTACTAAAACTTTGCATTCCCCGGAAAGCCATTCACCGGGTGAACATTTTTATATTAAACGGCAGCAGCCGCAGCTACTACCGGCAAGGGATCTGCATAATGTGCCAGCCCGAAGTTGTGGCGCTGCGCTTCTTCCGGGTTATTCACATGCCATTCGAACTCGTCACGGAAGTGACGGATGGCAGCGGCCACGGGCCAGGCAGCGGCATCACCGAGAGGGCAGATGGTATTGCCTTCGATCTTGCGCTGGATGTCCCACAGCAGGTCTATATCGCTCATTTTACCTTTACCGTTCTCGATGTTCTGCAGCACGCGCTTCATCCAGCCGGTGCCTTCGCGGCAGGGGCTGCACTGGCCGCAGCTTTCATGATGGTAGAAGCGGGCCAGGCTGAGGGTGTGGCGTACCACGCACTGGTCTTCGTCCAGCACAATAAATCCGCCGGAGCCCATCATGGAGCCGGTGGGGAAACCGCCATCGTTCAGGCTTTCGTACGTCATCATGCGCTGTTCGCCCTTGGCTGTTTTCAGCAGCAGGTTGGCCGGCAGAATGGGTACGGAAGAACCGCCGGGGATGCAGGCCTTCAGGCGCTTGCCGTCAGGGATGCCGCCGCAGTATTCTTCAGAATAAATAAATTCTTCTACCGAAATGGTCATGTCTATTTCATACACGCCGGGCTTGTTGAGGTTGCCGCAGGCAGAGATGAGCTTGGTACCGGTAGATTTGCCGATGCCTATTTTAGCGTACTCATCGCCGCCGATATTGATGATGGGCACCACGGCCGCCAGTGTTTCCACGTTGTTCACCACCGTAGGGCATTGCCACAGGCCTTTTACGGCCGGGAAGGGCGGCTTGATGCGCGGGTTGCCGCGTTTGCCCTCCAGCGACTCAATCAGCGCCGTTTCTTCGCCGCAGATGTAGGCGCCGGCGCCGCGCTGCACGTAAATATCCAGGTCAAAACCGCTGCCCTGGATGTTTTTGCCCAGCCAGCCGTTCTTATGTGCGTCCTTGATAGCTTCCTCCAGGATATCGGGTATCCAGGCGTACTCGCCGCGGATGTATATATAGGTACGGTTAGCGCCCAGGGCAAAGCTGGAGATGAGCAGCCCTTCAATGAGCAGGTGAGGCAGAAACTCCATCAGGTACCGGTCTTTGAAAGTGCCCGGTTCTGATTCGTCTGCGTTGCATACCAGGTAGCGGGGCACGCCTTCAGGCTTGGCCAGAAAACTCCATTTAAGGCCGGTAGGGAAGCCTGCGCCGCCGCGGCCGCGCAGGCCGCTCTTTTTCACTTCTTCCGTTACCTGGTCAGGGCTCATGTTCTTCAGGACTTTCTCAGCAGCGGCATAACCGCCGTTTTTCCGGTATACGTCGTAGTACCGGATGCCTTCTATATGCGCCTTGTCTAACAGTAATTTACGTCCCATTTTCTCGCTTTATATTGTCTGTTCCTTATACGGAACAAGATTTTTTTTGCTTCCGCGCTGCACCGGCAGGGCGGATATGTTGTTGTTCCCGGCGGGGAGCTTGCTATTGCGCGTCCGTTGCGTTGCACGCTTCAGCGGCAACGCGCTGCCCGGCGGTTCAGTTACCGGCTTGCGCGCGGCACTCGGCAATGATCTGGTCTACCCTTTCTCTGGTAAGGTGTTCCTTGTAAAACTTCCCGAGCTGCATCATCGGCGCGTAGCCGCAGGCGCCCAGGCACTCTACCGTTTTGAGGGTGAACATGCCGTCTGCCGTGGTTTCCCCAGCTTCAATACCCAGCTTCTCCTTGATGTAGGCAATGATGTTATCAGAGCCGTTTAACATGCAGGGGCCGGTCTGGCATACCTCAAAAAGGTATTTGCCCACCGGCTTCAGGTTATACATGGAGTAAAAGGTGGCCACTTCGTACACTTCAATAGGCGTGATCTGCAGCAATGCGGCCACATAGTCCATTGTTTCCGCACTCAGCCAGCCGCCGAAAGATTCCTGCGCCAGGTGCAGCACGGGGATCAAGGCGCTTTTTTGCTTCCCTTCCGGGTAGCGCGCAATGATTTCTTTTACTTTATTCAGCTTCTCTTCAGAAAATTGAACGGCCATTTATCAAACGCTTTATTTTATTGATCTTCAAATGTTCCCTGATCTGTCTGCATCCGCCCTGAGGGGAAAAAGAACTTTCACGGGTATGTTCACCGGCAGCGGTACAAGTTATGCATCCAGCTCTCCGGCTATCAGGTTGAGCGAGCTCAGGCAAATAATGGCATCGCTCAGCATAGCCCCTTTCACCAGTTCAGGATAGGCCTGGTAATAAACAAAACAGGGCCTGCGGAAGTGCAGGCGGTAAGGAGAACGTCCACCATCGCTGATGAGGTAGAAGCCCAGCTCGCCGTTGGCGCCTTCCACGGGGTGATACAGCTCACCCGGTAATATCTCTGACTCGCCCATCACTATTTTGAAGTGATAGATGAGCGCTTCCATTTTCGTATATACATCATCTTTATCAGGCAGGTAGTACGCGGGCACGTCTGCGTGGAACACATCTTCCGGCAGCGTTTTGAGCTTGTCCATGGCCTGGCGGATGATGCCGAGGCTTTGCCACATTTCCGCGTTGCGCACCAGGAAGCGGTCATATGTATCGCCCGTGGTGCCTACGGGGATGGAGAACTCAAAATCCTGGTAAGAACTGTAGGGATTGGCTACGCGTACATCGTAATCCACACCGGCCGCTCTCAGGTTGGGGCCGGTAAAGCCATAGTTCATAGCCCTTTCCCCGGTTATTTTGCCCACACCCTGTGTACGCTCCATAAAAATACGGTTGCGGGTGAAGAGGTTTTCAAACTCTTTCAGCACATCGGGATATTCTGCCAGGAACTTTTCAATTTTCTGGAAGGCGGCCGGCGTAAAGTTCCTTTCAAAACCGCCTACGCGGCCAATATTGGTAGTGAGGCGGGAACCGCAGATCTCTTCATAGATCTCGTACACCAGCTCCCGGTACTGCATTACGTACAGGAAACCCGTAAAAGCGCCGCTGTCTACCCCTATTACGGAGTTGCAGATCAGGTGGTCTGTAATACGGGCCAGCTCCATGATGATCACACGCAGGTAATCCACCCTTTTGGGGGTCTGGATGCCCAGCAGTTTTTCTACCGTAAGGTGCCAGCCAATGTTATTGATGGGAGCAGAACAATAGTTCAGGCGGTCTGTCAGGGGTGTGACCTGGTAATAGGGCCTGCGCTCCGCAATTTTCTCAAATGCACGGTGAATGTACCCCACGGTAGGCGTGGCGGATACAATGCGCTCACCGTCCAATTCCAGCACATTCTGGAACACCCCGTGCGTAGCGGGGTGCGTAGGTCCCAGGTTGAGCGTATTGGTCTGCTTCTCTATGGAGCCTTCCGGTAATTTTATATGTTGCTGCTCTGACATAATCCTAGCTAAATAAAATTCAATTGATTAAATCCCCACGTTCCCGCCGCGGCCAAACATTTCGTCATCCTTATCCACACGCGTCTGGTCTTCCAGCGGAAATTCCTTGCGCATGGGGAAATAGTCCATCTCGTCTACATTCAGGATGCGTACAAGGTTGGGATGCCCCACGAAGTCCACACCAAAAAAGTCGTACGTTTCCCGCTCCATCCAGTTGGCGCTGGAAAAGAGGCTGGTGGCCGTATAAACCTGCGGCGTTGTTATATCTGTAAACACTTTGAAGCGCAGGCGCACATTATCAACAAAATTGTGCAGGTGGTACACCACGGCCAGCTCCGCTCCTTTCTGGTTGGGGTAATGTACGGCCGTAAGGTCTGAGAGGAAACGGAACTGCAGGTCCTCTTCATCATAAAGGAACTGCATTACCTTAAGGTTCAGCTCTTTCGGCGCGTGAAAGGACATCATGCCGAAAGCCTCTTCAAAATTCGTCAGCACATCGCCAAACTTCTCTGCCAGCCTGTTTTTTATATGCTCGTTCGTCAAAGACATGTATAAGCTATTAACGTTATTCTATTCCGTATGAGTTCATCAGTTCTTTATACCGGTCTGTATGGCGGCGGCGCAGGCTTTCCTGGCCTACCAGGTCCTGAATGCGCATCACACCGTCCAGGATGGCCTCCGGGCGGGGCGGGCAACCGGGCACATATACGTCTACCGGTATCACCTGGTCTATACCCTGCAGTACGGAATAGGTATCAAAAATACCGCCGCTGCTGGCGCATGCGCCTACGGCAATTACCCAGCGGGGCTCTGCCATTTGCAGGTATACCTGGCGTAAAACAGGGGCCATTTTTTTGGCAATGGTGCCCATCACCATCAGCAGGTCGCATTGGCGGGGCGTAAAACCCAGCCTTTCCGAGCCGAAACGGGCCAGGTCGTAATGTGCCGCCATGGTGGCCATAAATTCAATGCCGCAGCAGGAAGTAGCGAACGGCAATGGCCAAATGGAGTTTTTACGTGCCAGGCCAATCACTTTATCGAAAGAGGTGGCAAAAAACCCTTCACCGGTCAAACCTTCCGGCATTTCCACCAACTTCACTTTATTGTTAAACTGAACAGGACGAGACATATCTTTACCCTCCTTCTTATTAATAGTTAACTTAATTCATTAATCTTCCCAACGCAGGGCGCCCTTCTTGATAATATAGAAGAAACCTCCCATAAAGAAGGCTACAAAGGCCACTACAGCCATAAAGCCTTCCCACCCCAGTTCCCTGAAATTAACAGCGTACGGGTAGAAAAAGATCACCTCCACGTCAAATAACACGAACAAAATAGCAGTGAGAAAGTACTTGACAGCCACTGGCTGGCGGGCGTTGCCCATTTGCTCAATGCCGCTCTCGAAGTTGATCAGCTTGTCGCTGGTTTTACGTTTAGGGCCGAGTAAATGTGTGGCCAGCATGGTTATTCCTACAAAACCCAGCGCCGCAATCAGTTGTAAAACGATAGGGAAATAACTGAAAGAAGTGGTATTAGCAGTCAAAAAATCAGAGGCAAAAAACATAAGCTTCCCATATAAATTGTCCGAAAGCGCAAAAATACTGCAAGTAAAGCATAATTCAAATCGACGATGATGGAAAATCTAATCTTTTTTTTGTATATGTAATATAATAAGATATGAATGATTGGGTTTCCGGGGTTTCTGCCGCTCACAAAAACGGTAACGCCCCCGGGAGCTTCCGGAGGCGTTACGATAATAAATTACTGATATTCAGCTATCTGCCGGCTTTTGGCGCGGCGGCCTTGCTGGCCATTACGTCTTTGATCTGCTTCAGCGGCTCGCTGGCAGGGTCAAGCGGGGCCAGTTTATCCATGAATTTTTGCATATTGGCCTTGTCATCCTTGTTATAATAGTACACCATCATGTACGTGTACGCCTTGATGAGGCCGGCCTTGTTTTTCACCGGGTCGGTCTCGGCCAGGGTGAGGTATTTTTCAAAATACGGAAGGGCCACGCCTGTTTTGGCCTCCACATCATTGGCGGCGGCCGCCATGCCCCGCCAGTAGTGCCCCGTAGTAAGGTCGGGGAACTCGGTAGCCAGTTTGCCGAAGGCGGCGGAAGATTTGGCCAGCATGGTGGTATCAATGGTTTCGCCGGCGGAGGCCAGGTAGTAGTTAAGGCCTACGTTGTACCAGTCAATGGCGCCCGGCTTCTGTTTTTGTTCCACCTTCAGGTCTGCGAACTTCTGGTACCACTCCCCTGCCTTGGCAAACAACCGGGCCTCATTGAAGGCTTTTGCCACACTTTCGTACCGGTCAAGGTCTTTCACCGTATCAGCATTGGCATATTGCTCCAGGTATTCCAGTGATAGCTGGCTGTTTTTTGCCTGGGTAGCGGAATCGGTGCTTTTCAAACGGCTGTAGATCTCAGCGCCCAGCTTATAGTCAATGGGCTCCAGCTTGTCTTTCCCTACCTTGCCAACGTATTCGTCAAACGACTTCTGGGCGTTCAGGGAATCGCCTTTTTGCAGGTAAGCATCTGCCACCAGGCGTTCCAGCTTCATTTTATACCCCTCATTGGCCTGCGGGATCAGCCCTTTGGCCTTTTCAATGGCGGAATCGTAGTCCTTGTCCAGGAACATAATGGACGCCAGGTAGTATTCATTGGTTACCCGGTCTCCCTGGTCTGCCAGTGACAGGTACTTCTGCAGGTATTCCTTGGCTTTGGCCAGAGAGAACTGCCGCGGGCGGGGGGTGTAGTAAAACTGGTACAATTCGTAGAACGCGGGGGCGTAGTTAGGGTCCAGCTGGGTGGCACGGGCATATTCCGCCACCGTTTGCTCCAGCAGTTTGGCATTGTAGTTAACATGCCCCTGTTTCACTACGGCTTCTGCGTTCTTGGCGTCCAGCTCAAGGGCTTTTTCGTAAGCAGTAATGGCCTTACCGCCGTTTTCTCCGCCCAGGTAACGGTAAGCGTCACCCAGTTCTATATAGTCTGCCGCGGTGGGCGTATACTGGTCTCTCTTTTTCACCCCTTCATTGTTCAGCAGGGTTTCCATCACTTTGAGGGCAAACTGTTTGTCTCCTCCTTTCACTTCTGTATTGGCATCCGCAATGGCGCGGGCCACATCCCCGTTTTTGCCTTTGGTGGCGGTATTGGCCGCGTCAAATTTCTGACGGGCGGCCGCGGCGTCACCGTTCAGCAGGTCTATACGCCCCATGCCCGCCGTTAACAGGGGAGAATTGGGTACGGCCTGCAGCCCTTTCTGAAAGGCGGCGGCAGCGCCGGTCTTATTTTCCAGCCCCAGTTCAGCTACGCCCAGGTAATAGTGCGCCCGTTCTTCATTAGGCTTGCCGGCTATCACCTTCTCGAAATCCTGTTTAGCTGCGGCAAATTTGCCGTAGTACAGATTTTTAAGCCCGTCTTCTATAGATTGAGCCATAACCCCGCCAGCCATGCAAAGCAGGGCAATTACGGTACTGATACACTTCTTCATGGTTTTAGTTTTAATCCGTTAAAACCTGCCGCCCTCTTGGCCTTATGCGGCAGTATGGGTTGTATGCTCTAAAAAACATGCCAGAATGGTAGGGGTTTTATGTATAGGAGCGGTTAGCCCATTGCTGAATTTACTTATTTATTCCGGTAATAACAATGCAGGAAAAGTTAATTTTTGGCCGCCCGGGAGGGGCTGGCGCAAAAAAAGCAGCGCCCGGAAGAGCGCTGCTTTTTATGTCAGAAAAATGTCCTTTTCTTATTTGCTGCCTTTGGTGCCGGCTGTTTTAGCCTCACTGTTGGCAGATTTGTTGGATGCTTCCAGGAACTCTTTTACCTGGCGGGCGGCATCATTGCTCGGGTCAATTGCTACCAGCTTGTCCATATAAGGCTGCATGCTGGTTTTATCGTCCAGGTTGTAATGATACAGCATCAGGTAGGTGTAGGCATTTACGAGGAAGCGTTTGTGTTTGGCTTCCTCTTCCGGTTTCACCAGGGAAATGTATTTTTCAAACGCTTCCTTGGCTTTACCTTCTTTGGCCTGGTTGTCTTGCGCAAAGCCTGCCATTCCCATCCAGTAGAAGCCGGTGAGCTGCTCAGGGTACTTGGTGGTGAACTCTGCCCAGGTAGCCTGGGATTTCGGGTAATCCTGCGCATAGTACTCGTAGTAGGCTTTGTAGAAGTGGTCCTGTACGGCGCCGGGGTTGTCTTTAAACTCCAGTGCGCGGCCATACCATTCTGCGGCTTTAGCCCAGTTGCGCATTTCCTTGAAAGATTCTGCCACGTTGCGGAATTTTTCAGCGTCTTTGGCGGTATCTGCCTCGGCGTACCTTTCCAGGTAGCCCCCCGCTTTGGTCTGGTAATCTGCCATGGTAGCGGAATCTTCCGTTTTCAGTTTACCATAGATGGCGCTGAGCAGTTTGAGATCGTTCGGCTCCAGTTTATCATCGCCTACAATTTTCACGCGTTCGTCCATCAGGGTTTTGGCGGAGAGGGAATCTCCTTTCTGCAGGTGCGCGTCAGCGGCCAGCAGGGTGAGTTTACCTTTATATACGTCATTGGCGGAGGCCATCAGGGACTTTGCCTTGCTGATAGCGGCGTCATAATCTTTCTGGTAGAAAGAGATAGCAGCCAGGTAGTATTCGTTCTTGATCTTGTCTGAAGGATCGCCCACTTCCACATATTTCTGGAGGTATTTGGCGGCGTGCGGCAGGGAGAACTGCTCCTTGCGCTGGGTGATGTAGAACTGGTACAGTTCAAAATAGGCGGGCGCATAATTTGCGTCCATGTTGGTGGCTTTGGTCCAGTCACCTACAGCTTGCTGCAGCAGGCGGGCGTTATAGTTCACCATGCCTTGTTTGGTTACGGCTTCGGCGCTGTTGGCATCCAGCTCCAGCGCTTTTTCGTAAGAGTTGATGGCTTTACCGCCGTTCTCGCCACCGAGGTAGCGGTAGGCATCGCCCAGCTCAATATAGTCAGCCGCGGTAGCGGTATACATCTGCCTTTTTTTACGGCCTTCGTTGTTCAGCAGTTTTTCCATGGTGCTGAGCGCGTAGCCGCGGTCTCCGCCTTTCACTTCCGTGTTGGCGTCCGCAATAGCGCGGGCCACATCGCCATCACGGCCTTCGGTGGCGGTGGAAGCGGTTTCAAACTTCTGTTTGGCTTCTGCTGTTTTCCCGTTGAGGAGATCGATACGGCCTAAGCCTGCGGTAAGCAGGGGGGAGTTGGGAACGGCTGTGAGACCTTTGGTGAAGGCTGTTGCTGCTGCGTCTTTGTTTTCCAGACCCAGTTCGGCAATACCAAGGTAATAATACGCGCGGTCGTCCGTCGGTTTGGCAGTAATCGCTTTTTCAAGATTCTGCTTCGCGGTTTGGTATTTGCCATAATACAAATCCTTCAAACCATCTTCCACAGATTGTGCCATGGCTCCGTTGGCTATGCAGAGCATGGCAACAAATAAACTGTTCCTTCTGTTCATGAGCAATCCGGTTTTAGTTGTGTTATCAGTGTTTATTGTTTAAAAGTTGATATGCAAGACAGGCGCTATTTTAAGGTAGCCTCCCTGAAAACAATGTTCAGTCTTGCCGGATACAATTTATACCTGCCTATCAAAAGTTGGCCTTCCTGACCGCCGAGGAAAGTGGCAAACCCCGCGCCCAGGCCTTGATAGGGTTCTTTCAGCACATAAAACATGCCCCTTGTGAGGGGATAAGATTTCATGCCTATATAAAACTGGTACGGTTTCACAAAATCACTAAAGCCATCAGCCCGCAGTTTCACGGTGGTCACTTTCTCATTAAAGTCGATCACCTTCGGGTCACTGGTATCTGATATCCAGTTGACCCCGATCACGCCCATGGCATTTTTATTTTTCGTTACATAGTCGATCACTTCGGGATTGGTTTTGGCAGCCATGGTACTGGCCGGCAGCGGCGCTCCCTTGTTGATGGAATCCTGTATGAAACGCACGGTGCTGGAATTCTGATTGTCAAAAACGATCTGCCAGGGCCTGGTTGCCTTACCCGCCATAATTTCCCGCACCTGGTCCATGGTAAGAATGGAGTCAGGGTTGGCATTGTTGACGATCAGGGCCACCGCATCCGTTGCCAGCTGCATACTTTGCGGGCGGATCTTTTCCTTTTTAAAATATTCAACTTCATCCGCTTTGAGATCACGCGTTACGATGATCATACGCGCGCTGTCATTAAAAAGATCTTTAAAGCAGTCTGCCTCCGGCTTGTACTCGGCAATGATCTTCGTTTTTGGGTACAGGGACTGGAATACTTTTATTTCGGCTTCGATCAGCGGCTGGTAGGTTTCATCCACAGATATACGGATGGTGCCTGACGTGGCTGTGTCTTGTTCTGCTCCGTTCTTTGTTTGTCTTTGTGTGCAGCCGGCTGTTACTAAGATAATACAGCTCACTGCAAACACCACGCTCTTCAGCTTTTTATTTAAAAACATACGCACTGTCTAAAGTAGTGACAAAAATAATCAGGTCAGAAAAATAATTGTTTGATCCCCCTGTACACACGATACAGCCCATACGCACACAAAATGCCGCCCAATGCATAGATCAGTTCCTGCGGAAGGCTGAGCTTGCCCCAACCCATGCGTTCTGCCAGCAGTGCATATAGTCCAAAAACAATAAAAAATAAGCCTCTTATCAATTCTCCCATAGGCCGGTATGAGATATTCCGCCTTCTATTCGTGCTATCGTGTTCCTGTTGCATTGTCGGTAAATTACAAGTATACAAAAAAAATTGTTTTCATTCAGTTATAGAAACTTTATTCGTTTGTTAAAATCCAGTGCCGGCCGGGCTCCGGGATGCTGACAGGAAGATGCAGGCGGGGGCAAATTCCATATGGCAGGATATTTTTAACATATGCAAGGCGTTGAAATGCATTGCAGACTTCCCCGAAAATTCGGTAGGTTTGCGCTGGTAAAAACAAGGGATCGCCTTTCCTTTAAAGGCAAGTAAGCTGCTGATACACAGTATTTTATCCCTTTATATTTTTTAACGATGAGAATTTTGATGGTTTGCCTCGGCAATATTTGCCGGTCTCCCCTGGCAGAGGGCATCCTCCGCCACCTGGCCGCACAACAACAACTGGCCTGGGAAATTGACTCCGCGGGTACGGGTAACTGGCACGTAGGCCACCCGCCAGACCGCCGTTCCATACAGGTAGCCCGCCTTCATGGCATAGACATCTCCGGCCTGCGGGGCCGGCAGTTCCAGCCGGAAGATTTTGACGCCTTTGACCAGATCTATGTAATGGACCTGGACAATTACCGCGACGTACTGCGGAAAGCCCGCAGGCAGACAGACCGTGACAAGGTACAATTATTGCTGGAACACCAGCAGCCCGTACCGGACCCCTGGTATGACGATGCGCTGTTTGAGCCTGTGTACCAGCTCATTTACAATGCCTGCGAACGGATAGTGAAAGGCTGATGATTACTAACAACTGATTCCTGATTATAATGACAAAATTAAGCATCCCGCAAGGTACCCGCGATTTCGGGCCTGAGGTAGTACGCAAACGCAACTATATTTTTGCCACCATCCGTAAAACCTTTGAGCTGTACGGCTTTCAGCCGCTCGAAACGCCGGCTATGGAAAACACCTCCACCCTGCTGGGGAAATATGGCGAAGAAGGCGACCGGCTGATATTCAAGATACTTAACAACGGTCCGCAGATATACGGACAGGCGCAGTTGGCCAAAGACGCCCATGAACTGGGGCTGCTGCTTTGCGAGAAAGCCATGAAATATGACCTCACCATTCCCTTTGCCCGGTACGTGGTGATGAACCAGGGCAAACTGGTACTGCCGTTCAAACGCTACCAGATCCAGCCCGTATGGCGTGGAGACCGGCCGCAGCGGGGCCGCTACCGCGAGTTTTATCAGTGCGACGCGGACGTGATAGGCAGCAACTCGCTGCTAAATGAAATAGAACTGTTGAAAATTTACGATACCGTACTGACGGAACTGGGGCTAAAAGGCTACCAGCTCAAGATCAACAACCGCAAAATACTGACGGGGCTGGCGGAGCTGGTGGGACGGCCTGAGCTGATGACGGATATTACCGTGGCCATAGACAAGCTGGACAAAATAGGTGACAGCGGGGTGCGGCAGGAACTGGCCGAACGGGGCCTGCTGCCGGCTGAAATTGACACCGTTATGAACTTTATTGCCGTTGATGGCAGCAATGAAGAAAAACTTGAAAAGCTCGGCCAGCTGCTAGCCGGTTCCGCAACCGGCCTGAAAGGCGTAGAGGAACTGCGGTACGTTGCAGGCAGCCGGTTCACCACCTTCCATGAAGCACCCGTGATCGACCTTACGCTGGCGCGCGGCCTGAACTATTATACAGGCATGATCGTAGAAGTAAAAGCCCCGGCCAGCGTGAACATGGGCAGTATTGGAGGCGGCGGGCGCTATGACGACCTTACCGGCCTGTTTGGCCTGCCGGGCATCTCCGGCGTAGGTATTTCTTTTGGTGTAGACCGTATTTATGATGTACTGGAAGAGCTGCAGCTATTTCCCGCTGCAGCGCAGCAGGGTACGCAGGTACTTTTCTTTTATCCCGGAGAAAGCAGGATGGCAGAGGCTTTCGATTATGTTATGCAGATGCGCGGTAAAGGTGTGATAACTGAACTGTACGCGGAAAACATCAAGCAGGACAAACAATACAAGTACGCGGAAAAGCGTAACATTCCTTTTATTGCTTACCTGGAAGACAATGAGCCGGGCACGATCTTTATCAAAAATATTCCCGGGAAACAGCGGTTCGCCATCAAGCCGGAAGAGCTGGCGGCGTTTGACTTTGCCGGTTAATAACGTAGAAATATCTGAAGAGGGGTACCCTTAACTGGTACTCCTCTTTTTATTTCTCCTGCCCCATCGTGACGGGTAACCGTATCTTTAGCTCCATTCTGTTTCTCCTATCTTTGCTCCGGAAAGGAAGCGCCAGTAGCTGTAAAACTCGTTATCACAGCGTTTGTATTGGTATTTGGGAATGGTGTTCTGCACATAACGCCCCCAGTGTGGGCTGTTACCATCAATATCTTTAAAGCCATACTCGTCTGAAAGGTCCCACGAGCTGAATACATGCCCGTTCTTGGCGGCTACATTGGCGTCTGCGGCCAGTGCGGCGGCAGCGCGGCCAACAAAATAAGGGGTTTCAGAGGCTATGAAGTTGGGATCTACTTTGGTGCCGTCTTTCCAGTTGGCCTCGGTAACGCCTTTGTATTCAAGCATCGCTTCCGAGCGGAGGTAACCCGGTGTGAGGGCAACGGTGGTAATACCGGAGCCGTCCAGTTCTTCAGCCGTACCAAAAGCCAGGCGGATAATGGATGTTTTCACCAGGTCATAAAAAAGTTGCCCGCGGTAAAAGTAACCGTCTCCGTCCGTGATCTCCAGGATGAGGCCGCTGCTCTTTTCCAGCATGAGGGGAATGGCGTATTTGCTGGTGATGATGTGCGTGTCTATAGCCTGGCGCATCATTTTAAAGCCGTTGGCAAGGTCTGTTTCCCAGAACTTTTTGCCCCAGGTCATTAATTCATCCCCTCCCCACACATCATTCACGAGAATGTCCAGTTTGCCCGCTTCTGTTTTGATACGGCGGATAAGGGCGGCCACTTCGTCCTCTTTGCTATGGTCCGTTCTGACAGCGATGCCCTTTCCTCCGTACTGGCTGACCATTTCCGCCGTTTCATCAATAGTTTCGGGACGGTGGCTGCCGGAGGCAAGGTTACCGCGTGTACTGCGCCCGGAACAATATACGGTTGCGCCGGCTTCTCCCAGCATACATGCAATGCCCCGGCCGGCGCCGCGGGTAGCGCCGGCTACCAGTGCTATTTTACCTGCTAATGGTTTCATGATGAAAAAGTTAGGTGATGGTGAAGGTAGGGATTTACTACGCAGGGTATGTGCGTAGTGCGGGGCGGGGGTGCAGCCTTTTAGGGGTAAAAGGCGCATGAACGTTATAAAAACAAAAAAGCCTTACCAGTTACCCGGTAAGGCTTTTTCCAATAAATATGGCAGCTACCTACTCTCCCGCATGATAGTGCAGTACCATCGGCCATGAGGGGCTTAACTTCTCTGTTCGGAATGGGAAGAGGTGAACACCCTCGGCAAAACCACCATAAGATC
>NZ_QXMH01000015.1 GCF_003568665.1 Chitinophaga alhagiae | reverse complement strand
TAATCACATACTTTTAATTCATTTCATTTTATATAACAAAATTAAAAGTACATTTCATTAGGCAGACTCTAAATATCTGGGACTGACGTCATTATTTATTAATATATCAACTAGACCGATATTACTCTAACCTGCCAAGGGAACATGCCCAAAGACCAAAATACATATATAGAACTAAAACCAGACAGCAACACCAACAGACAAACTTCCAAATTTCAATTCAATCTAGCAGTCCTTTGGGGTGGTAGTGGTTTTCTTTGGATCATCTTTCTTCCCCAAAACAGTCTCTTTTGCACCTTGTGCCATGCTCACCGCTTGCTCCCTTGTCTTCTCCGCCATCTCCGCCGCCTTCTCCTTCGTGGCCTGGGCGGCCGCCGCAGCCTTCTCCTGGGTGGATTGGGCAGTTTCTGACGCTTTTGCTTTGGTGACAACTGTCTTCTCCTCAGCTTGGCACTTGGTTTTGTCAACTGCGGATGCCATTTTTCAAGTAGTGTTTGTAGTGATAGTAATTAGGAGTATTTGC
>NZ_QXMH01000014.1 GCF_003568665.1 Chitinophaga alhagiae | reverse complement strand
TAAAAAGAGACTCTCATCAACCTTGACATACTAACCTTTGTGTACAAACAAAACCAAACAAACAACCAAGTAAACCATGAAACAACCATGGCCACTTTATTTTGAAGGTTACATAATTTAAAGAAGCTTCCATACCCTCAAACGCAGACACTATTGCTAGTACTACTTAATTATATATTATATTTCTATATTATGGTTGATGATTTTGATTGAGTCATATGATATGATACGACTTTGTCTCTGCTTCATTCATAGAAGGTTGGGTTGGGTTATGGTTTAGAAACTCATTTGCAGGTGCAAGGGTCACAGGTGCAGTTAGCTCCACACTTGCAACCATTCTCAGCTGCCTCACCCATCTCAGTTCCCTCAAAGAATGTCTTCTTTGGGGCAAGACCAACAATGAGGGTCTCAGTGGTGGTCTTCTCTGAGTAGCTCATGTCTGGGTAATTCTTGCATCCTCCACAGCCGCTGCCGCAGCTGCAGCCAGTGCCGCATCCACAGTTTCCTCCGCAGCAAGACATTTTCTAGAGCGAGAAAAATGAGAGAAAATCGAAAGCAATGAATGAAAACCGA
>NZ_QXMH01000013.1 GCF_003568665.1 Chitinophaga alhagiae | reverse complement strand
GATCTTATGGTGGTTTTGCCGAGGGTGTTCACCTCTTCCCATTCCGAACAGAGAAGTTAAGCCCCTCATGGCCGATGGTACTGCACTATCATGCGGGAGAGTAGGTAGCTGCCATATTTATTGGAAAGTCCCGGCGTTCTGCCGGGACTTTTTTATCTTCTCTATCTGCTAAAAGTCCCCCCACAAAATTTTGTAGTAATCAATTAAGATGCTATCTTTGCCATCCGCCAGGAAAAACAGCGGGTAGTTCTTTGTGTGAGGTGATCTTCCGGGTGTAAGAAAGCATAGTTATTTACCAGGTGTAAATGCTTGAGGATCAGGAAAATAAAATAAAGATTTTCTGATCAAAAGTTTGGAAGAAAGAAAAATTGCACTACCTTTGCACTCCCATCGAAACAGAGCGGTTGCCACGAGCCAGGGGAACAGCAATAACAGCAGACAAAAAGTTCTTAAAAGTATAACAGAGGTGCAGGCGTTAAGGCCTGGAGGTTCGCAACCTTGGCATCTTACAGATTAACCGTTTACGGAACGCAGGAATGTGTTGCCGTGGTTAAGCAAGGTCTTTGAAAGATTGGAAACAACAGCACGTTACAAGCAATTGTAACAAACAGGTAATGTTAGCGAAAAACATTAATTGAATAACGTCT
>NZ_QXMH01000012.1 GCF_003568665.1 Chitinophaga alhagiae | reverse complement strand
CAGACCAAAGGGCTGGTCACGGGCACCAAGGTGCGGCTGCTGGAAGGCAACGGGGCCAATGACCGCTGGCTGGTGACCACTACCCGCTACGATGCCAAGGGCCGGGTGCTGCAGGTGCTGGCAGACAATGCCACGGGCGGGGAAGATATCGTCTCCAACCTGTACAACTTCAACGGTCAGGTGCTGAGCACGTCGCAGGTATTGCGCAACCCGCGCAGCGCGGTGACGCCGGAGGTGAAGCTGCTGACCATGCTGAGCTACGACCACGGCGGGCGGCTGCTGAAGGTACAGAAGAAGGCGGGCAACAACGGCACGGTAACAGACATTGCCACCAACGAATACGACGCCCTGGGGCAGCTGAAGAAAAAGACCTTTAAGAAGAGCGATGGCAATGAGCTGGAGAGCCTGACCTATGACTATAACATCCGAGGCTGGCTGCGGGGCATCAATAAGGGTTATGTGGACAACACGGCCACAGAGCACTACTTCGGCCAGGAGCTGAACTATGACTATGGTTTTTCCGCTAACCAGTTCAACGGCAACATAGCGGGCATCAAGTGGCGGGGTACTAACAACTCCACGGTGAAACATGCCTATGGTTACAGCTATGATGCGGCCAACCGGCTGCTGAAGGCGGACTTCAGGGAAAGCCCCGGTACCGCGCATACGTGGGCGGAGAACCCGGCCACGAAGTTTAATGTGAAGATGGGGGATGGG
>NZ_QXMH01000011.1 GCF_003568665.1 Chitinophaga alhagiae | reverse complement strand
ATGTTTCAGTTCCCTGCGTTGGCCACCTCTCGGTTGACATGCCTTCAGCATGCCGGGTTGTCCCATTCGGAAATCAACGGATATATCGCTCGTTTGCAGCTCTCCGTCGCTTATCGCAGCTTACCACGTCCTTCGTCGCCTCCTAGAGCCTAGGCATCCACCATGCGCCCTTATTCGCTTTAAAAATCTTAAGTCTACACTCTCGTGTATTACAACTTGTTTTCCCAATATGTCAAAGAACTTGTCCCCAGCCAGCTCCATAATTACTATGGTACCGTAACCTTGCAGTTATTGCCGGAAAACCTGTCAGTGCGAAGGTGCGACCCTTCATGAATCATATTCTGCTTTCCTGTTCGAAAAGAAAACATATTCCAACACCGTTTAAAAAAAGAACTTATTGATGGAGACCTTGCGTCTCCTGCTGGTGGAGGATATCGGAGTCGAACCGATGACCCTCTGCGTGCAAGGCAGATGCTCTAGCCAACTGAGCTAACCCCCCAGGTTTTGATACTGCCGGAAGCAGATCTTAACTAGTAGACCCGAGCAGATTTGAACTGCTGACCCCTACATTATCAGTGTAGTGCTCTAACCAGGCTGAGCTACGGATCTGTAACGGATACTACCTAGGTAGTAAACTAAAGAACTTGTGAATAATTTAAAAGAAAGGAAAACAACAGCGCAGGCAAATGCGCTCTAAAAAGGAGGTATTCCAGCCGCACCTTCCGATACGGCTACCTTGTTACGACTTAGCCCCAATTACCGATTTTACCCTAGGCGGCTCC
>NZ_QXMH01000010.1 GCF_003568665.1 Chitinophaga alhagiae | reverse complement strand
GGGACTATCTCAGTAACTGTGTAAGTTTTCAAAAATCGGAGTTCGTAGCAGGATCTATATCCTGATCCTGCTTTCAAAAATAGTTAAAAACTGGTCCAGGACAATGCCCCAGTTCCTTATTGGCATTGTCCATTTTTTTGTCACCTCCCGTAAGGCCAGGTAGACGGACTTGAGAACCGCCTCATCAGTAGGGAAAGAGAGTTTGTTCTTTGTGTATTTTCTGATCTTGCCATTAAGGTTTTCGATCAGGTTGGTGGTATAGATGATCTGGCGGATTTCGATAGGGAAGTCGAAGAATACGGTCAGCTCTTCCCAGTTGTCCTTCCAACTTTTGATCGCATAGCCGTATTTGCTGCCCCATTTACCCTCAAAACTCTGCAGGGCGGCTTGGGCAGCTTGCCGGGTAGGCGCAGCATAAATATCCCTCATATCCCGCGTAAATTCACGTTTGTCTTTCCAGACCACATACCGGCAGCTGTTACGGATCTGGTGGACTACGCAGATTTGGGTGGCAGAATGAGGGAATACCGTCCGGATGGTCTGAGTGAAGCCACCCAGGTTATCAGTAGCGGTGATCAGGATATCCTCCACTCCCCGGGCCTTCAGATCTGTCAGTACGGTCATCCAGTAAGCCGCAGATTCGTTTTTACCCAACCACATGCCCAACACCTCCTTATAGCCGTCTTTGCGAAGGCCTACAGCTATATAAACCGTTTTATTGACCACTTTACTGTTCTCCCTCACCTTGAATACGATCCCGTCCATCCACACGATCAGGTAAACAGCCTCCAGGGGACGGTTCTGCCAGGCGACGATGTCCTCTGCCACCCGCGAGGTGATCCGGCTGATGGTAGCGGTAGACACCTCAAATTTGTAAACATCCTTTATTTGTTCCTCTATATCACTGACACTCATGCCTTTGGCATACAGCGACACGATCACTTCCTCGATACCTTCCACCATGCTTTCCCGCTTGGGAACGATCATGGGATTGAAACTGGCATCCCGGTCACGCGGCACCCTGATTTCTGATTCCCCGTAACTGGTCTTGATTTTCTTTTTCCCATACCCATTGCGGGCATTCTTGCCATCACTCTGCTCATTCTTCTCATATCCCAAATGCCCGTCCAATTCGCCTTCCAGCATCTTTTCAATCGCCCTTTTCTGTATTTGGCCCAGAAAATCGCTAAGTTGCTGGCCCGTCTTAAATTGCTTCAAAAAATCGTCTGATAAAAATTCCTCTGCTTTCATTGTCTGTATAAAGTTTAAAAATAAAAAAATCGGAGCGCTTTGAACTCCGATTTTCTACGTTTACACAGTTTTTGGGATAGTGTC
>NZ_QXMH01000001.1 GCF_003568665.1 Chitinophaga alhagiae | reverse complement strand
AGACGTTATTCAATTAATGTTTTTCGCTAACATTACCTGTTTGTTACAATTGCTTGTAACGTGCTGTTGTTTCCAATCTTTCAAAGACCTTGCTTAACCACGGCAACACATTCCTGCGTTCCGTAAAACGGTTAATCTTGTAAGATGCCAAGGTTGCGAACCTCCAGGCCCTATGCCTGCATCTCTGTTATGTTTTTAAGAACTTTTGTTGTTTTGCCGCCCTGCACTGTTTCTTTCCGTTTTAACGCGGGTGCAAAGGTAGCGAACATTTTATTTTCAACCAAATTTTTCTGAAGAATTTTTTGACCTTATTTTTTCGATCAGGATTCCCGGAAAACCACTACCAGCAACAATTTGAGCTATGCAGAAAGGAAGAAAAAAAGCTGTAAAGAACTATGTGTTTTCCGTTGTTAGCGGGATGCAAAGGTAGAGACTTTTTCGCTTTACTTCCAAATGTTTTCCGAAAGTTTTTTCCTGAAAACAAACGGAGAGCAATCCGGAACGGCTGTAAAGCCCTGCCATAAAGGGATTCAGTAAGTAAACATTTTTTGAAAAAAACGTGCAGCACACTCAGTAAGTGCCTTCGGGATACTTCACCTGCATCAGGCACAGGCCCTGTGGCGGCACCGCAAAATCCGCCTGTGTACAGTCTTTGCTCTCTATCACCGCCCTGAACTCCTCCAGCGTAAGTTTTCCGCGGCCCACCCGCAGCATGGTGCCTACCAGCCCCCGCACCATGCCACGCAAAAAACGGTTGGCACTCACGTTATAGACTATACGCCCCTCACCTTCCGTCCAGCCGGAATGTTCAATGGTGCAATTGAAGGTCCTCACCTGCGTGTTCCTTTTGGAAAAAGTGCTGAAATCCCGGTACTCCTTCAGGATCTCCGCCGCAGCATGCAGATCATCCATATTCATCCGGTACGGGAAATAATAACCGCGGTCACGCATGAACGGGTCTTTAAACGTATACAAGGTGTACTCGTAAGCACGGCCCGTAGCAGCAAAGCGGCTGTGTACCGCCTCCCCTACCGGGTAAACGCCCTTCAGCACTATGTCTGGCGGCAGAATAGCGTTCATCTTGTACACAAACTGCGGATGCAGCGGCAGTTCCATATCAAAGTGCAAGAAGTTCTGCCGGGCATGCACGCCGGCGTCTGTACGGCTGGAGCCCGTGGTCACCACCGGCACCCGCATCAGCAGGCTTACGGCACGGTCTATTTCAGCCTGTACCGTATGCGCATTTTCCTGCACCTGGAAACCGCTGTAACGGTCCCCCATGTAAGCAACTTCTAAAAAATACCTGGCCATGATGCGCGAAAGTAGGGATTTTTAAAACGGCAAATGGTGAACCAAGCCAGGCTTCCGTTCACCATTTGCAATATTGTCAGCAACCCGCTTTATCTTTTGATCAGCGCCTTGAAACGGCCCTTGTAATAATCGTCTTTCAACAGGTCTTCCAGGTCCGCGTAATTCTGCGAGTCATACGTGCGGGGATAGGCGGCGTCCAGCAACTGGTAACGGTTGTCTTCCGTTGATATCAGCTGCGTCAGCGCCCGTATCTGCTCTGTGCTCACGCACACGCTGCGAACGCTGCGGCGGAAGGCATCTACCATGTCCTCATCTTTCTTTTTGCTGTTCATGGTGCGCAGCAGCTTGCGGAAAGCGTCTACTTCCAGCACCTTGCCGCAATCGGAGTTCACCATGGCTATGGCAGGTTTCTTCTCTTTCTCTTCTTTTTTGGCTTTGGCGCCTATTTCGGTATCCCCGTAAAACTCCGCATTGGCCAGGCTGTCTTTCAGCAGGGCCTCCCTGTCTGCCGCCTCACGCTCCGCCTTCCTCTTCAGCCGCCGGGCTTCCCGGGCCTCTTTGGCGCTCACTTCAGGCTTCTCTTCCCCGTCTGCTATCACCGGTGCTGTTTCAACCACTGTTTCTGCTGCTTTGGCAGCGGCAGGCGCGGCGCCAGACTCCCCAAAATCAATGAACTCCGGCTCAGGGCCTTCCTTCTTCTTTTTAGGTTTTTTCTCCTTTTTCACCGGTGGAGGGCCCGTTTCTTCAACAACCGCGGGCTTCTCGGCGGCCGCCTCGGCCAGTGCCTCGTCAGCGGCGGCTTTCTTTTCATCTTCCAGCACACTGCTCAGCAGTTCTTTTTCTTCAGCCGTCAGCGGTTCCCGCTCCCTGGAGCGGTTGCGTTTGCCGCGGGCCGGCTTTTTAGCGGGCGCTTCGGTGGCATCATCCGTTATAGTAGCCACAGGCACCGTTTCTACGGGCGGCGCGGCGGGTTTGGGTGTAGGTTTGGGAGCTTCCAGCGGCATATCTTCGGGCCGGTCATCTATCACCACTTTATCCAGCGCTTCCGCAAAACTGCTTTTTTTCCGGGGACCGGTATCTGCTGATTTATGCAGGGCGGCCTCCACATCGGCCTGCACATTGTCCATCATGGCCTTTTGCTCCGGGGTGGCCGTATCACTGGAAATGCGGGCCACCGTTACGCTGGCCGTTCCCTCTTCCGGCGCTTCTTCTTCTACAGCGCCGCCGGCCGATTTCAGGGAGGCAAAGGTCTGCAGGTCATACAAAGCATAATCCTTATCCCCGTTGCCTTTCAGCAGGAAACCGTAATCCCGCTTGCCGGTGAGGCGTATCACATAATGCTGTTCCGGCGCCTCGCTTTTGGGAAAACCGATGGTAACGGGCACCTTGCCGGCCTGCAGGCGGGGAAGTATCACGTAGCCGCGGGTAGACGAGCTGAGCAGCTTGCCGTTGAGCTTTACGTAGAAGGGTTGCTGTTTTTCGTGCTGGATGTATACAAAATACGACGCGTCCTGCGCTGCGAGGCCGGTTGCTACCAGCAGGCAGCAGCACAGATATAACAGTTTCAGTTTAATTCGATCCATAATGTTCCTTGTAACAAATATTATTCCAGCACAATTAATACTTCTCCTTTCTCCACAGCGGTACGCTCCGCCACCTTGATCTCTTTTACCACCGCGTCTGCCGCGGCCTTGAACACGTTCTCCATTTTCATGGCCTCCAGGATCAGCACCGGGTCGCCTTTTTTGATAGCCTGGCCGGGCGTTACCAGCACTTTCAGCACCATGCCCGGCATGGGCGCCTTGATATCGTTCAGCTTGCGGGAGGAGGTCTCGGAAATGCCCATGGACGCCAGCAGGCGGTCTATCGGCTCCTGCAGGGCCACTTCGTACAGCGCCTGGTTGATCTGGATGGTGATGGTCTTGGTGTCCGGATCGGTCTTTACCACCTCCGCCACCAGGCTTTTCCCGTCCATTAAGATGCTGAAACCTCCTGAAGGCAGGGCGGCTGTGCTCCAATCTACTTGTTTCCCGTTACATTCCACATGCCCGGGACCGTCTCCGGCCGGGGTGATTTCAAACGGCCGGGCGCCGTTCACTGTTGCTTTGATCATATATTAACCTGTCCTATCCCTACAAAAATAACAATTTTAACCGCTTGCGTCGTATTTAGGCCATTTGTTTAAATTTGACGTTTACCCTCCATCCGGGAGGCTATTTTTGTCCAAAATAACAATTGCATGTATCATCAAATCAGAAAATCACTGGGTATCTGGCTGGCGGGGTTCGCACTTATCGGGCTCTGTTCCAACGCTTTAGCCCAGTCCGGAGACAGTCAGAAAGACGATCCCGCACTCAAGATCTATCGAGCCACCCCCACCAAAATCAACAACCTTGTTCATACCAAACTGGACGTACGTTTCGATTATGCCAAACGGCACCTTAACGGTAAAGCCTGGATCACCCTGCAGCCGCACTTCTACCCTACTGACAGCCTCACGCTCGATGCCAAGGGAATGGACGTGAAAACCGTTACCCTCATCCAGGGCGGCAGCAGCACCCTCCGGTACCCCACCGAAGCCATGCTGAAAACAGCCAAACAAACGCCGCTCAAGTATCAATATGACGGTAACGAGATCAGCATAAAACTTAATAAAACGTATAAATCCGGCGAATCTTATACGGTATTCGTGGAATATACGGCCAAACCAGACGAGCTGGAAGTAAAAGGCAGTGCAGCCATCACAGACGCCAAAGGCCTGTACTTCATCAACCCGGACGGCAAAGACCCCAAAAAGCCTATCCAGATCTGGACGCAGGGCGAAACCGAGGCGTCTTCCGTGTGGTTCCCCACCATTGACAAAACCAACCAGAAAACCACCTCCGAGATCAGCATGACGGTGGAGAAAAAATATGTGTCCCTCTCCAACGGCAAACTGGTGAGCCAGCGCAACAATGCGGACGGCACCCGTACCGATACCTGGAAGATGGACCTCCCGCACGCGCCCTACCTCTTCATGATGGCTGTGGGAGACTTTGCCGTGGTGAAAGACAAATGGCGCAACAAGGAGGTGAACTATTACGTGGAAAAGGAATATGCCCCGCATGCCAAAGCCATTTTCGGCAATACGCCCGAAATGATGACCTTCTTTTCCAAACTGCTGGGATATGACTATCCCTGGGTGAAATACTCCCAGATAATTGTACGGGATTATGTGTCTGGCGCCATGGAAAACACCACGGCCACTATTCACGGTGATTTTCTTCAGAAAACGGACCGTGAGCTGCTGGACGATGATGACCGCCTGGGAGAATCCGTTATTGCGCACGAGCTGTTCCACCACTGGTTCGGGGACCTGGCCACCTGCGAGTCATGGAGCAACCTCACCATGAACGAGTCTTTTGCGGATTACAGCGAATACCTCTGGTTTGAGCACAAATTCGGGAAAGACGCGGCAGACGAGCACGGCTATACCGCCATGAGCAACTACATGGAGTCTGCGGAATACCAGGGAGACCGCCACCTGGTGCGGTTCCATTACCACGATAAAGAGAATATGTTTGACGCCGTCAGCTACCAGAAAGGCGGCCGCATCCTGCACATGCTCCGCAACTATGTAGGTGACGAGGCGTTTTTCAAGGCCCTCAACCTCTACCTGAAACAAAATGCGTTCAAGGCCACAGAATCCCATCACCTGCGCCTGGCCATGGAAGAAGTGACCGGCCAGGACCTCAACTGGTTCTTCAACCAGTGGTACTTCGGCCAGGGCTACCCCACGCTGGACGTTGCCTATGACTACAACCAGCCCGGCTTTGCCAAAGTGATCATCAGCCAGAAGGGAGACAAGGTGTTTGACCTTCCCTTTGCCATAGATGTATACGCCGGCGGCAAAAAAGAACGGCACAACGTGCGCCTCACGGAAAAAACAGACACCTTTGCCTTTGCGGTCAGCGCCAGGCCTGATTTTGTCAATGTAGACGCGGACAAGGTACTGATCCTCAAAAAATCTGACCGGCGCGATCTGAACACCTACATTTTCCAGTACAAGAACGCGCCCAATTACCTTGACCGCCGGGAGGCCATAGAGGCCACGCTGAAACAGCAGACCGGCAACCCCGCCGCCCGCGCCACGGTAATTGCCGCGCTGAAAGACAAATACGAAGGCCTGCGCGCCCTCACCATTTCCGGCCTGAAGCTGGATAATAACGAGGTAAAGACCGCCGCCCTGCCCATTTTGCTCAGCCTGGCAAAAAATGACCCCGTTGCCTGGGTACGCGCCGCCGCCATCAAACAACTGGGCCGCCTCGAAGACGCCCAATATGCCCCCCTGTTCGAAGCCGCGCTGAAAGACCGCTCTTACCTGGTAGAAGGCACTGCGCTCAACGCGCTGGCGGAGCTGGACGTTAAAAAGGCCTACCAGCTGGCCAAAAACATGGAAAAAGACGCCCGCGGCATGTTGAGCAGCGGCATAGCCAGCGTATACGCCAAAAACGGTAATGAAAGCGATGTGCCCTACTTTGCCGCCCGCCTGGAAGAAACTACCGGCCAGGAAAAGATCGGCGCGGCCATTCTCTACCTGAACTTCCTGGCCGGGGTAAACAATACCGCCCTGGTCACCAAAGGTGTGGACGAAGTGGTGGATGTGGTAACCGGCTTCAACAACTCCTGGGTGAACAACTACGTGGTGAACCTGCTAGGCCCCATGGCGCAGAAAAAACAGCAAAAAGCCGCCCAGGCCACCGGGGAACCGCGTAACGAACTGAACAAACAGGCCGAGCACATCCTGCAGGCCGTCAAGAAGATAAAAGAAAGTAAAACGGAAGAGTAACCAGCGGCAGTAAGGCGGTTCAGCCGCCGTTGTGTCACTCACTTCAACTGCAAACCGCTATGGGGCTGACCAGAAAGTAGATGGCTACTTTGGGGTCAGCCCTTTTTTCTTGCACGCCTTTCTCACTGATTTTCATGCAGTTAATATTCCCCGGGGCAGGGTACTTCGGGCTGAAAGCAAGGCTGGTTGCGGGTTTCAGGTAGGATATTTTACCCATATCCCATCCATAAGCCAGGGATATTCCTTGGATAAGCTATCCTTATATAGAGGTGGCTTATCCCTGCCTTATCCAAGGCTGAACAGTGAGAGAAGCATACTATAACATACAGTTCACCAAATAGCAGCCTGCCTGCTGGCCCGGGGCGGGCCAATAAATCCCCTTCCGCAAAAAATTCTTCCCTATCTTGAGTAGATATACCAAAATTCCACCGTCTCCATGATCTCTCCTGTTTTACTGGTCTTGCTGTCCATTCTGCTGCTGATCGCGCTGATCATGTGGGTGAAGCTGGACACCTTTCTTTCCTTCCTGGTAGTTAGCATACTGCTGGCGTTAAGCTGCGGCCTCAACGGCCCGGAAATAGGCAAATCCATCTCCACCGGCATTGGCAGTACCCTCGGGTCGCTGGTCACCATTCTGGGGTTTGGCGCCATGCTGGGCAAGCTGGTGGCAGACAGCGGGGCCGCCCAGCGCATCACCACTTCCATGATCGGCCTCTTCGGCACCCGCCGCATCCAGTGGGGCATGGCCCTGGCCGGCCTGCTGGTGGGCATTCCCATGTTTTACACCGCGGGGTTTGTTATAGTGGTGCCGCTCATTTTCGCCACCGGCATGGCCACCCGCCTCCCTTTGCTGTACGTGGGCATTCCCATGATATCCGCCCTGTCTACCGCACACGGCTTTCTGCCGCCCCACCCCTCGCCCACGGCCATCAGCCAGCAACTGGGCGCAGACATCGGCAAAACATTACTGTACGGCCTCATCATTTCTGTTCCTACCATTGCCATTGCCGGCCCGCTTTTTGGCAGCCGGTTAAAAAAAATGCTCGTTACACCGGAACAGGGGTTGCTGAATATTTCCTTCCGGCCCAATGAAGAGCTGCCCGGCCTCGGCATCAGCCTGTTCACGGCCCTGCTGCCGCTGATCCTGCTCACCATCACCACCATCGCAGATCCGTTCATAGCCAAGGGCGGCATGGTGCAAAAAATAATTGCCGTAATAGGAGACCCCAATATTGCCATGCTGCTCTCCGTACTGGTGGCCGTATGGCTGCTGGGCCTGCGGCGCGGGCAAAGCATGAAGGGCGTAATGAAATCCATGGAAACCGCCTTTAAAGACGTGGCCCCCATTATGCTCATCATTGCCGGCTCCGGCGTGTTCATGCAGGTGATCAAAGACGGCAACATCAATACCTACATTGGTGAAGCGCTGCGCCACCTGCCCGTATCCCCGCTGGTGCTGGGCTGGATCATTGCCGCCGTGATACGCGTTTGCGTAGGCTCCGCCACGGTAGCAGGCCTCACCACCGTGGGCATACTGCTGCCGCTTATTCAAAACCAGGCGGCCCAGCCCGAACTGATGGTGCTCTCCATCGGCGCCGGCAGCCTGATGTTTTCCCATGTGAACGATGGCGGCTTCTGGCTGTTCAAGGAATACTTCAACCTCAGCCTCAAACAGACATTTGCCACCTGGTCCGTTATGGAAACCATTGTATCTGTCTGCGGCCTTGCCGGCGTATTGGTATTGCAACAATTTATTGGATAACTTTAAAGCAAAAACAGAGGAGATGAACGCAGCAGAAAACTTCGCCGCGCTGGGCCTTGAGCTTCCGCCCGCGCCCGCGCCCAAAGGTGTATACAAACCCTTGTTGATAGTAGATAAACTGGTATATGTCTCCGGCCACGGCCCGGTGCTGCCCAATGGCGGGCTGCTGTTCGGCAAAGCCGGCCTTGATGTCAATGCAGACGGGGCCAAACTGGCCGCACAGCAGGTGGGGCTCACTATTCTTTCCACCCTGGTGTCTCAACTGGGCTCCCTCAACAAAATAAAACGGGTCATCAAAGTGCTGGGCATGGTGAACGCCACGCCAGACTTCGGCAAACACCCCTTTGTGATCAACGGCTGCAGTGAGCTGTTTGTGAAGGTCTGGGGGCCGGATAACGGCGTGGGCGTGCGCAGCGCCGTAGGCATGGGCTCCCTGCCCGAGAACATCACCGTAGAAATTGAAGCGGTATTTGAACTGGCAGATTAATCCAACAACTTATGTACGAACTGAAAGAACCGGCTACGCTGGCCTCTCCCGCCCTGCTGGTGTACCGCGAGCTGGTAGAAGACAATATCCGGAAAATGATTGCCATGGCCGGCGGCCCGCAGCGGCTGATGCCCCATGTAAAAACGCACAAAATGGCGCCCGTGGTGCAAATGCAGCTGAAGCAGGGCATTACCCGTTTTAAATGCGCCACCTTTGCCGAAGCGCAAATGCTGGCGGAAACCGGCGCGGCAGACGTGCTCCTGGCGTACCAGCTCAACTCCCCCACGGCGGAGGCTTTTGCGGAACTGGCCGCCCGCTTTCCCAACACCCGGTTTGCTTCGCTGGCAGACAATGAGGCGTCCGCAAATTTGCTGAACAAGATCTTCGGGGACATGCAGCACTCCCGCAAACCCATTGGCTTTGCCCGCGAACAAGGCGGCGCAAAGGCGGAAGTGTACATAGATATTGACAACGGCATGCACCGCACCGGCATAGCGCCGGAAAAGGCCCTGGCCCTCTGCCGGCAAATTCAGGCACTGCCCCATGTACATTTGCGCGGCCTGCATGTATACGACGGTCACATCCGCCAGCCGGACCTGGCGCTGCGCACGGCGGAATGCAACGAGGCTTTTGCTCCCGTGGCCGAACTGGCCGCGGCCGTGGGCGATGTTGAAGTAGTGGCCGGCGGCAGCCCCACATTTCCCATTCACCTGCAGCGCCCCGGTGTAACCTGCAGCCCCGGCACCTGCATCCTGTGGGACGAAGGCTACGGCAGCTCCCTGGCGGAACAGGCCTTTACGCCCGCCGCCCTGCTGCTCACCCGCGTCATCTCAAAGCCGCAGGAAGGCCATGTTACGCTTGACCTGGGGCACAAAGCCGTTTCCGCGGAAAACCCCATTACCAAAAGAGTGTTCTTTCACGGCCTGGGCGAGTATGAAGTGATCTCCCAAAGCGAAGAGCACCTGGTGGTAAAAACACCCCAGGCCGGCCAATTGCAGGTAGGGGACGTGCTGTACGGCACGCCCTGGCATGTATGCCCCACCGTGGCGCTTTACAATGAAGCGCTGGTGATCAGCCATGGCGCCCTCGCTGCTACCTGGCCCATTGCACGCGGCCGCAAAATTATCAGCACCCGTTTATCAACCAAATAACCATATGCAATCATTCATTTTTGATGCGCATCTTGACCTGAGCATGAACGCCCTGGAGTGGAACCGTGATCTCACCAGGCCGCTGCAGGCCATCCGTGACCGGGAAAAGGGATTGACAGACAAACCTGACCGCGGCCACGGCACAGTGTCCCTGCCGGAAATGCGCAAGGGGCGCGTGGGCATCTGCGTGGCCACCCAAATTGCCCGCTACGTGGCGCCAGACAACCCGTTGCCGGGCTGGCACTCCCAGGAACAGGCCTGGGCGCAAACGCAGGGCCAGCTGGCGTGGTACCAGGCTATGGAAGCCCGCGGCGAAATGAAACAGATCACCAATGCCGCAGCGCTCACCGCCCACCTCCAGCTCTGGGAAAACGCGGCAGACACCAGCTCCCTGCCCATTGGGTTCATCCTGAGCCTGGAAGGAGCAGACTCTTTCTTTGAACTGGATTGCGTGGAAAAAGCCTACGCTGCCGGCCTGCGTGCCGTTGGCCCCGCTCACTACGGCCCCGGCGTATATGCATATGGAACGGACGCCAGCGGCGGACTGGGTACCAAAGGACGCGCCCTGCTCAAAGAAATGGAACGGCTGGATATTATCCTGGACGCCACCCACCTCTGCGATGAAAGTTTTTTTGAGGCCATGGACCATTTCTCAGGCCCGGTATGGGCCAGCCATCATAACAGCCGCGCGCTGGTGCCGCACAACCGCCAGTTTTCAGACGAGCAGTTCTCCCTGCTCATTGCCCGCGGCGCCGTAATAGGCACCGCCTTTGACGCCTGGATGCTCACGTCCGGCTGGCAAAAGGGCGTTAGCCGGCCCAAAGAAATGGGTGTTTCCCTGGAGAAAGTGGTTGACCAGATGGACCATATCTGCCAGCTGGCCGGCAACAGCCGCCATGCCGCTATTGGCTCTGATCTTGACGGGGCCTTTGGTACGGAACAATCTCCTCATGACCTGGAAAGCATTGCCGGGCTGCAAAAAATACCCGACATACTCCGCCGGCGCGGTTACAAGGAAGAAGATATTGAGAACATCACCCATAAAAACTGGGTGCGCTTTCTGCTGGAGGCATGGGCGTAGACACTTGCATTCGCGGCCACGGCGCCTATTACCGGCAACACACGCATGCATTGTCATTTCTGTAGGGCCCGCAACACTATCTACAGAAAACACGGTCATAAAGGCGGTATCAGCCCAACTTTCAGACCTGCCTACCTACAAGGCGCAAAATAAAAAAAGGCAGGCCCCGATAAGCCCGCCCTCTATGCCGGTTACCGAAAGCAGCAAGCGTAACCGGCATTTTCTTTTTCGGTTATTCTCTTCAGTAGGCATTGAATTTTCTAGTAAGTCAGCTCGATCTGCCCGCGTATTTCCCCACCCGGGTTGGCGGCGGTATGGATATTGACATACCATTTACCCGCCAGCAGGTCTGCCTCTGTTTGCGTAGTGCCGTTCAGTACAAAGCTGGTGGTAAAGCTGCCGGCCGGCGCGGATGCGAACAGGGTGGCAAAGTTTTGCAGCACGCCCGCATTCACCCCTATGGCGGCGGGACCATGAATATGCATGAGCGTGGCATTGCCGGAAAGGTTTGACCAGCGAACAGTGATGGTCATCTCTTTTGAATCAGGGTTGTAACTGGCATCAAAGCTGCCGGTGCCGGTAGTGGTAACCGCGGGGTTTTCCTGCGCGCCGCTCATGGGCGCATTCTTAACGGTATACAGGTTATCCTGCTCGTCCTTGTCTTTTTTGCAGGAAACGGCTGCCAGGCAAAAAATGCCCATGGCCAAAAATACCAGGAGATGTAAATTTTTCATAGCGCTCTTCTTTAGGGGAGTATACGGGAGAACGCAGTACGGGGTTGCTTGGGGTCAGGTATGAATTACCTTGCTTTCATCCCCGTCCCAACGCCAGGGCGTTTGGTCAAGGGGTATGCCGCCCAGCCACAGGTTTTGCTGCGAGGCAAAGGAGAGGTAGTTCTCTTCGTTGTTCAGCACCTCGCGGCCAAGGCTGGTGATGCTCAGCATTTCATTGTCACGCTGCAATACGCCCGCGCGCTGCAGGCGCTGAATGTAAATATCCAGCTGAAAATCCCCGAAGCCGTAGATCTTCTGCTCGTTCCAGAACTGGTAATAAAGCGCTCTTTCGCTGAGCTTGCCTAATGCCAGGCGGTCCAGGAAAAAATGCTCCACCGCGTTCAGCCCGTTGACGGTGCCCGGCAGCCGCCGCAGGTGGGCCTGCAGCGCTTTGCCCAGGTAAGGAAGATGTTTGGTGGAACGGTGGCTCAGTGTTTCCAGCGCCAGGGGATCTGCGCCGCTATAGGCTTCGCGCGCCTGGAGGGCCAGTTGCCAGTCTTCCGCCTGCAGGCGCACCCGGCTTTCGAACAAGGGCCGCAGGTGCTCCGGTTTCAGCATGCCGATGCCCCGGAAATCCGGCACCTCGGGGTGCTCTTGTAGCTGAACAATGCTGACCGGTGGTAATGATATGGAAAGATGATGAAGGTAGTACAATACAAACAGCAGGTTTACCTGGCAAAACAGGTCAAATTCGAACCATAGCACAATTTCTTCATACGCCGCGGCATTGTTGAGGCGCTGGGTGGTTTCCGGCAGGTCTCGCAGGTAGGCGTCACTGTCTATACCATATTGCTGCTGCAGGTATGCAGCCCTTTCCCTGAAGAATTGCTGCATATCGGTAGCAGGCGGGGTTTTACCCTCGCAAAGCATTTCCCGCCAAATTACCTTTTCCCCGGGAATACCGCTATGGTCAAAGATCTCGCGGGTGGCATCGCCGTTTAATACATGAAGGAGCAATTGTACATCCGAATTAGTGACAAACAGCGCTTGGCGTTTGCCTGGTCACGAATAAATATGCCTGAGTCATTGCTGTTGCCGGTGTCTTTATTGCCGTGGTGATAAAGTGTTGCCTGTCTTGGCCATTGCCTTGCGGAGCTGTTGCCGGTGTCTTTATTGCCGCGGTGGCAAAGTGTTGCCTGTCTTGGCCATTGCCTTGCGGAGCTGTTGCCGGTGTCTTTATTGCCGCGGTGGCAAAGTATTGCCTGCCTTGGCCATTGCCTTGCGGGAACGTTCTTCCGGGCAAAGTATAGCGGCGTATTTACCAGCTTCCGCCGGCGCCGCCGCCGCTGCTGGAGCCGCCGCCGAAACCGCCAAAACCGCCCCCGCCGAAGCCACCACCGCCGCCGCCACCGAAGCCGCCGCCAAAACCACCGCCGCCGCGGCCCAGGGAGCTGCCTATGATGCCGCCCAGGATACCGCCAAACACGCTGTCTCCCCTGCGGCTGATCACCCGGCCACCGCCGCGCCCGCCGCCACCACCACCGCGTCCGAACAGCACCAGCAGGATGATGATGATAATAATGATGCCCAATATGTTGCCGCCGCCGGGGCCCGGCTTGCTGCGCGGAACACCTGTATATTCACCTGCTGCCGCTTTTACCAGGGCGTCTGCCGCTGCATCCAGGCCCTGGTAGTAGTGCTCTTCCCGGAAAGCCGGTTTTATGATCTTGTCAATAATGCCCCAGGCTATGGCGTCGGGTACCGCACCTTCCAGCCCGTCTCCCGTAATAATTCTCACCCGCCGGTCTTTGATGGCCGCAAATATCAGTATCCCGTTGTTTTTCTTTTTCTGGCCAATGCCCCAATCCCGGAAGATCTGCAGCGCATAGTCAAAATCATCATATTCCCCGGTAGTATTGACCAGTACAATGGCAATTTGTGAGGAGGTACTGTCATCGTACGCCACCAGCTTCCTTTCCAACTCATTCGTCTCAGACTGCAACAGCACATGCGCGTAGTCGTTCACCAGCCGCGGAGGATTGGGCCTGGCGGGAAAATCTCTCCCGCCGGGAAAATCCTGCGCAATAGCACTACATCCGATCAGTATGACACTCCATAAAATTAACCAGCGGAAAAACTTCATTTGTTTGTTGCTTATGAATCAATGTATCTACCTCCCGAACACAATATCGTCCGGCAGCTCATTGGCATCACCGGCCTCAAAGGGGAAATAATGTAACAGGGATTCTCCGATCTCTTTCACGCATACCTCTATGCCTTCAATGATCTTGTTAGATGAAAAATGTTGTTTGAGCAGAAGGGCCTCCTTTTGCCAGAAATCCGCGCCTACTTTTTCGTGAATCCCCTGGTCTCCCAGAATGGCGAACTGGTGGTCACGCAGGGCAATGTACAGCAGCACGGCGTTCCGTTGCTTTGTTTTGTCCATGCCCAGTGACAGGAACGCTTCCCTTGCCCGGTCCATCGGGTCTACATATTCGCAGCGGTTCTCCACAAACAGCCTGATCTCTCCGGATGTAAGCCGCTCCGCCTGGCGGATGGCATGTATCAACCTGCTTTTCTCTTCTTCGGTGAAGAGTTCTTTTTTCCTGAATGAAAATAGGCCCATGGAAGCATGATATTAACGAACTACGGACCAGGGTACGCGCCGCAAACAGTTGCGGCAGGCGTTGCCTGGTCCGTAGCAGACTTAGAATTGTACTTTGGGAGCTGTTTCAGCGCCCTCGGCAGCCTTGAAGTAGCCCCTGGCCGAGAAACCGGCAACGCCGGCAATCAGGTTGTTGGGGAAAGTACGTATGGTGCTGTTGAAATCATTCACGGCGCCGTTGAAATCGTTCCGGCTTACGGCAATACGGTTCTCTGTACCTTCCAGCTGTGCCATAAGGGTCTGGAACTGTTCCGTAGTACGCAGCTCCGGGTATTTTTCTACCGTTACCAGCAAACGGCTCAGCGCGCCGCTTAATTCGCCCTGCGCCTGCTGGAACTGTGCCACTTTTTCAGGTGTAAGCTCTCCGGGGTTGATCTGCACGGAAGACGCCTTTGAACGCGCTTCTATTACTTTTGTAAGGGTCTCCTGCTCAAAATTGGCAGATCCTTTCACTGTGTTCACCAGGTTGTCTACCAGGTCAGCCCTGCGCTGGTATTGGGTCTCCACATTTCCCCACGCTTTGTTTACCGCTTCGTCTTTTGTTGCCATCCCGTTGTACTTGCTGCAACCGAAAAAGCCCAGGAGTACCAGGACAATGATCACAATGATTCCAGTTTTCATATTCTATCTTTTTTTAATAAAGTTAGGAAAGGGTATATTCAAACCTACAAGAAATAACGGAAAGCGCAAAACAAGGTTTAAATACCATTGCGATAAACTGGTTACTTCCAGCGGTTACCAATTAAGTAATAGCGGTCATCGAAAAGTTGGGAACCCAATAACAAAAAATATCTATGTTTGGTTCGGATTTGACCGGTCTTGATTTCGTGTGGGCAAGGCCGGTAATTTCGTTAAAGGGGAATGCAATGCCTGCGGTTTTTCCGCCTGCACTTCATTTTTCTCAACTCATTTATTTTTATTATATTACAATTACTCTACTGCGTTTATAATGAGTGCACAACACATTCACATCCTCTATATCGATGATGAAATACATAACCTGAATGCATTCAAGGCATCTTTCAGGAGGATCTATACGGTGCAAACGGCCGAGTCTGCGGAAGATGCGTACAAATTGCTGGAGGAGCATGCATTTCACATCATCATTTCGGACCAACGGATGCCGAAAATGACAGGGATAGAGTTTTTTGAATCCATCCTGGGTAAATACCCCGAGCCCATCCGGATACTCCTGACCGGGTATGCGGACATAAACGCGGTAATTGACGCCATCAACAAAGGCCAGGTATACAAATATTTTTCCAAGCCCTGGAACGATGAAGAGCTGCGCCATAATATTGAAAAGGCTTACGAAGTATACGCCCTGCGCAAGGAGAACCGGGAGCTGACGGAAAAGCTACTGGACGTGAACGAGAAGCTGGAATTTTTGCTGCGGCAGAAGCTGATCTCGTAACTGGCTGAATGCAAGATATTTGCCGGCTGAAGGTAGCTTCAGCCGGTTTTTTTATGGCTGGGGAGTGCAAAGCATGGCGCAGGCTGCCGCGTTGCCTTTACAGGCGAGGGTGAATTGGCCGGAAAAACGGGCCATACCATGTGCCAGCTTTATGCCGCCGCTGGCGGCCCCCCTTCCGGAACACGCCCATATACACCGCCCCCGTCTTCAGAATGCCTGCCCATAGCCCCCCTGCCGCTGAAGTGAGTGACACAACGGCGGCTGACCATTGTTCTACCGCCCGCCCCCCTCATCAATTTTCTGCCTTAATTCACCGGCAGTCTTCCATTTTCCTTTAAATTGCGTCCATTGTGAACGTTTAATAGCTCAATCATGCAAGTTTGGAAAGATTACCAGGCACAGCATAAAGACCGTTTTCTGAACGAATTGCTGGACCTGTTGAGGATCCCCTCCGTGAGTGCGGACTCCCGGCACAACGATGATACGAAGCGCTGCGCGGAAGCCGTAAAACAAAGGCTGGTGGAAGCAGGTGCCGAAAATGTGGAGGTTTGCCCCACCGCCGGCCACCCCATTGTGTATGGCGACAAAATTATTGATCCCTCCCTGCCTACTGTGCTGGTCTACGGCCACTATGACGTGCAGCCGCCGGACCCGCTTGACCTCTGGACCAGCCCCCCGTTCGAGCCCGTGATCAAAGACGGTAAAATATATGCCCGTGGCTCCGCTGACGACAAAGGGCAGTTCTACATGCATGTGAAGGCCTTCGAGACCATGATCAAAACCAATACCCTGCCCTGCAACATCAAATTCATGATAGAAGGGGAGGAAGAAGTGGGCTCCAACAACCTCGGCATTTTCCTGAACGATAATAAAGAACGCCTGAAAGCAGACGTGGTACTGATCTCGGACACCTCCATGATCAGTATGGACACGCCCTCCATAGACACCGGCCTCCGCGGCCTGGCCTATATGGAAGTAGCCGTAACCGGCCCCAACCGGGACCTCCACTCCGGCGTATACGGCGGCGCCGTGGCCAACCCGGCTACCATTCTGGCTAAAATGATCGCCTCCCTTCACGATGAGAACAACCACATTACCATTCCCGGTTTTTATGACGGCGTGCAGGAACTGAGCGCTGCCGAGCGGGAAAACCTGAACAAGGCCCCGTTTGATGAAGCGGAATACAAAACGGACCTGGGCGTAGACGAGCTGTGGGGCGAAAAAGGGTACACTACCATTGAAAGAACAGGCATACGCCCCACGCTGGAAGTGAACGGCATCTGGGGCGGCTACACCGGGGAAGGCGCCAAAACCGTGCTGCCTGCCAAAGCCTTTGCCAAAATTTCCATGCGGCTGGTGCCCAACCAGGACTGGGTTAAAATATCAGACCTGTTCAAAGCGCACTTTGAGAAAATTGCGCCCAAATCCGTAAAGGTAACAGTAACCGCGCACCACGGCGGCTCACCTTATGTAACGCCTACGGATCATGTGGCGTTCAAAGCCGCCAGCAAAGCCATTTCCGCTACATTCGGCAAAGATCCCATTCCCGTACGCGGGGGCGGCAGCATTCCCATTGTGGCGCTCTTTGAGAAAGTGCTGGGCCTGAAAACCGTGCTGATGGGCTTTGGACTGGACAGCGACAACCTGCACTCTCCCAATGAAAAATATGAGCTGGTGAACTTTTACAAGGGTATTGAGACCATCCCCTACTTTCACCAGTATTTTGCTGAAATGAGCCGCAAATAAGGTTCCTGGTCCTATAAACAAAACGGGTGTACCGGTTATTCCGGCACACCCGTTTTTTATTGGCAGGTATTTTTATTCTTTGATGGCCGCAATGCCGGGCAGCGCTTTGCCTTCAAAATATTCCAGCATGGCGCCGCCGCCGGTAGATACATAGCTCACCTTGTCTGCCAGCCCGAACTGGTTCACCGCCGCCACAGAGTCACCACCGCCTACAAGGGAGAAAGCGCCGCCGGCCGTTGCTTTCACAATGGCTTCGGCCACCGCTTTGGTACCGCCCTGGAAAGCGGGCATTTCAAATACGCCCATAGGCCCGTTCCAGAGAATGGTTTTGGAAGCGGCAATCACCTCGCTGAACTTTGCAATGGATTTTTTGCCAATGTCAAGCCCCATCCAGCCGGCTGGGATATTATCATTGCTCACTTCCTGCGTGTTGGCATCTGCCGCAAATTTATCTGCCGCAATGGAATCTTCGGGAATGAGCAGCTGCACGCCGAGGGATTTGGCCTTGGCCAGCAGCTCCAGCGCCAGTTCAAGCTTGTCGTTCTCCACCAGGGAATTACCCACCTCTTTGCCCTGCGCCTTGAGGAAGGTGTAGGCCATGCCGCCGCCAATGATAATATTGTTGGCTTTGTTCATGAGGTTCTCTATGATGAGGATCTTGTCACTCACCTTGGCCCCGCCCAGGATGGCGGTGAAAGGTTGCTCCGCGCTATGGAGCACTTTTTCCGCGCTGAGGGTTTCTGCTTCCATCAGCAGGCCGAACATTCTTTTATCTGCGGGGAAAAACGCCGCTATTACCGCGGTGGAAGCGTGGGCGCGGTGCGCGGTGCCGAAGGCGTCATTCACATACACATCTCCCAGTTTGGCCAGCTTTTCCGCAAAGGCCTTGTCCCCTTTCTCTTCTTCTTTATGAAAACGCAGGTTCTCCAGCAGCAGCACTTCTCCCATTTGCAGGTTGGCGGCGGCTGTTTCCGCGGGCTCGCCCACACAGTCTTCCGCAAACTTCACGGTAGCGCCGCCCAGCAGGTTAACCAGGTGGTATACCAGGTGTTTGAGGGAATATTTGTTGGTGGGCCCTTCTTTAGGGCGGCCCAGGTGGCTCATGAGAATAACGGCGCCGCCGTCTGCCAGTATTTTTTTGATGGTGGGCACAGCCGCCTGCATGCGGGTATCGTCCGTGATCTCGAACTTGTCGTTAAGAGGAACGTTGAAATCCACACGGATAAGGGCTTTCTGGCCTTTGAAGTTATGGTCTGAGAACTTGCTCATTGATGATTATTTAGGAATTGTAAGAAAAAACCCTCCGGAGCGCGCTGTCTGATCAGCGTTTCACGGAGGGTTGGCAATATCTGTAGATCCGCTTATTTGCTGATCAGACCTGCAAAATGTTTAACGGTACGTACCAGCTGGGATACGTAGCTCATTTCGTTATCGTACCAGGACACGGTTTTCACCATCTGGAGGTCACCCTGGGTCATCACCTTGGTTTGAGTGGCGTCAAACAGGGAGCCGTAGTTGATGCCGATGATGTCTGAGCTTACAATTTCGTCTTCAGTATAACCGAAAGACTCGTTGGAAGCGGCTTTCATGGCTGCGTTCACCTCTTCAACAGTTACTTTCTTGCTGAGGATGGTGGTCAGCTCGGTGAGGGAGCCGGTGATGGTGGGTACGCGTTGGGCGTTACCGTCCAGCTTGCCTTTCAGCTCGGGCAGTACCAGGCCAATGGCTTTGGCGGCGCCGGTGCTGTTGGGCACAATGTTGGCGGCAGCGGCGCGGGCGCGGCGCAGGTCACCTTTGGGATGCGGCGCATCCAGGGTGTTCTGGTCGTTGGTGTAAGCGTGAATGGTGGTCATCAGGCCGGTTACGATGCCGAATTTTTCGTTCAGCACCTGGGCCATGGGAGCCAGGCAGTTGGTGGTGCAGGAAGCGCAGGAAATAACGGTTTCGCTGCCGTCCAGGATGTTGTGGTTTACGTTGTATACCACGGTTTTCAGGTCACCGGTGGCGGGGGCCGAGATCACCACGCGCTTGGCGCCGGCGGTGATGTGGGCTTCTGCCTTGGTTTTGTCAGTAAAGAACCCGGTACATTCAATTACCACGTCAATGTCGTGGTTCTTCCAGGGAATCTGGGTAGGGTCTTTCTGGGCATATATTTTCACCTCCTCACCGTTTACGGAGATGGAGTTGTCACTGTGCGTCACTTCCTGTCCAAATCTACCTTGTGCGGAGTCATATTTCAGCAGATGCGCTAAAACGGCGGGGCTTGTAAGGTCATTGATAGCCACAACGTCAATACCGGGCATATTATAAATCTGGCGGTATACCAGGCGGCCGATACGCCCGAAGCCGTTAATACCAATTTTGAGAGTCGTTCCCATTTTACACTGTAGTTTGTAGATGAAAAAATCGAAAGGCGAAAATACATGCTCTGCCGGTATTAATCAACAGATATTTAGGTTAAGTAAATTTTTTTTGGAAATTGTGAAATGGGTTATACCTTTGCAATCCCAAATGAGGGAATGCCGCGTTGGTCAATCGGCTAAGACGCCTCCCTTTCACGGAGGAATGACGGGTTCGACTCCCGTACGCGGTACGAAGAAAAAAAGCCATTAACATATGTTAGTGGCTTTTTTATGAAATTTTCATTTCTATTGCGAAGAGAGATTCTCAGTATTGAGACCGCATATAGGATTCATATTCGTTCCTTAATTCGTTCTCATACTCTCTTTTCATCTCAAGATAGTAATCAGTTGCTAGATCTTTTAGATGATAAAGCCAATCTGTTAGCCAATCAAAACAATTTATAATTTTCTCCATAGTACTATAGAAATTGCCAAGATCTAAATTACTTATTGAAGAATTTGGATTTTTATCGGAATTCACCGGGTATCTGAACCCATCCGATTTAGGGTCCAAAGCATGAAATTCCAGTATCAATCTTTTCAAATCCTGTAAAGTTATTTTTTCATCCTTTTGAAATGTCTGAACTTCTTTTAATAATACTTCATAAGTCTCCCATAGTTGCTTTAAATTGTGACCACCAGGGAATTCTGGTGATTTATCTTGGATAATTCTAATACAAATGATTAGCTCCTTTAATCTTAATTCAATAAATTGGCGGCATATAAACACCAATGGATAAACCAGCGTATTAGCATTCCACGCAGACCCATCAAGGCATTCAAACAACTTGACTGCGGCCTCTTTGTAACCTTCAGAATAAATAAAAAAATTATCTAGTCCTGATCTTACTATTGCATTATGCTGATAATCTGAATTAAATTCTCTAAAAAGAGTATCTGACGGAATTGGAAACTCCCTATCTTTCATATTGTTCTAATTTATAACTCAATTATTTAAAATGACCTCCAAGGTGACAAGAAGAACACTGCGAGAATAAGCAAGTAGCTTACTAATCTTTTTCTTCGCTCTCCTCTACGGCAAATTCAAGGAAAATAATATTAAAGAACACGTAAACTGTTCTAAAAATTGTAATCATAATAACAAATACTCCTATTGAAATAGTAAGCAAAAAAATATAATATGGAATTAAAAAATAAGGAATCCATACCAAGTACATCAATAGTAATCCTAGAATTAATTCAATAACTGCATACTTGAAAACGCTTACTATTTTTTTATAATTCCGGCTTGTTAATAATAATTCCAAACCATTTTTAGCTTCAGATATATCTCTAATTTTTAAACTAGATTTAACCGTCACGATAACAGTTAAGGCTGTGATTATAAACCCAGCAAAAGACACCATAGTAGAAATAATATTTGAAAAAATATTATCAAAATATCCTGAAGCACAAGTCAATCCTAGAAAATTCCTTTTTAAGAAAAAACCGACAACCAAAAGTATACAGAATATAAAATCGTAAACTAATGGTCTGTCAAAATAATTATCTAGCAATTTTACATAAAATTTCATATCCTATTTCTTGAAATTGAATTTAACATTTTCTCAAAAACATCGTTAGAAATTAAAGTCCTAGATTTAATTCTTCGTTCAACTTCAAGTTCGTCTTTAGCCTTATCAACAAGTAAATCAAAAGCTCGCAGCTTATCCTGTTTCTCTGAATCTTGAGCAATCACTTCTAGTTTATCAAAAATATCGTCCTCTTTTTTATTCTTAATTAAGTAATCAATAAATTTAGATACAATACCCCTAGATTGTTTTGCGCTGTTGATGGTAGGAGATCCCTTAGCCTCATAATAATCGTACTTAAATTCCATTGTAACATACTCTTGCTTAAATTCATCCACTGCTTTCTTAAACATCGAAGCAATGCCAATATCTACAGAATTAATTGCATCAACATTTTCACTTTTTACTTTTATTAAAATTTTGGAGATCTCTCCCATTCTACTTTTAAATTTACTTAGATTATCTCTACAAATATGAGCATAGGTAATTTTAGAGGTAATATTTAAATGCGAACCTAACTGATTTAGATAAAAAACTAAGTCAAGCAACTTTGCTCCAAACTGATTATGTTCAATACATATTCGCACTTTATTACTTTTATTCCTATTGTTTTCCTTAATGATAAAATGAGTCGTTTCCACGATGCCTTCTTCCTCAAGCGCATTAATATCTCTAGTAAGATCAGTAGAAGTATTCATCAATTCAGGAAATAAGTCCTTTCGAACACTTAAAAGTTTACCCTTTACAATTTTTTCACCTCCTGAGGGTAGAAAAACAATTTCATTTATAAAAAGTGCATGTTGATCTAAATGTTGATACCGGAGCTTATCCTTGTTCTTTACAAGCATTACTATCTTACTCAATAATTCTTGAAAAACAGTATCATATTTTGAGGATAAATTGAAGTCTTTCCTAACAGTTGCAAATAACTCATAAAAATAAACTTTGCGGGTCACGGTGGGATTTGCCTTCGCCATATTTAAATTATTTTGGTGAATTAATAAGAATATAAAATCCGTCTTACACTATTGGATATTAGGTGCTGGGGCCTTAAGTGAATCTAAATAAAATCAAAACATGCCGTATAACACGCTTGTGTTATACAGCATGTTAATACATATAAGTAAAAAATGATTCATTAAATGTGATGCAGTCTAGTAAAATTCAGTTAGACAATTTCCCATTTCAGACCGATTTAAGATATTGTCAGGGTATCAAACATAAATAGGCTTAGCAGCCATCAATTTAAGGAATTTTAAAAATCAGCCCGGCAACTCGCAAATAGATATTAAATCTATCAGTATGAGGTTAGATAATTGCCCCGCTTCGGGTACCAAATGTGTAACAAAGAGACAATCATCGATTGTCTCTTTGTTATTTACTACTACTCCTGATTATTCAATCTGCTGATGTACCAACCACTCTGAATAAGCAGGTAACTGCGTACCCAGGTAGTAAGGGAGATTCATAAGTATATAAGGCTTTTTACCAGGAGTTATTGCTTTTTCGACAGAAAAGCTTCCCCCATAGATCCTGATTGCAAAGGGATGGTCAGCAGCTTCAATAAATTGATGAAGAGACCGAAGTGACCCTGTACTTCCCGATTTAATTTCTACAGGAATTAAAAATTCCCTACAAACCAATACTAAATCGACCTCTGCATTGGACTGTAATTTCTGTCTTACCCAGAAATGCGGTTGATTGGGAGATACGTTTTGAAGTGATATAAATTCCTGTGTTATTAAATGCGGGATCACTGCACCTTTATATGTATTGCTTAAGTCATCTATGCCTAACATCTGCGCCTGAATAGATAAGGCATAATTTACAAGCCCCGTATCCAATATTTGAAACCGTGGCGACTTTTTCAGGTCTGCTCTGGGGGGGGGCTGTAAATCCGTTGTAGGATAAATTAAGCGAATAACTTTTGCATCTTCTAATGTTCTGAATGCTTCCCCAACTTCCCGGGATTTATAAGCAGAATTTCCAAAACCCTGAAACTTGACACGCTCATCCAGATATAACGGAGCCGTATCCATGATATGTTTAATGATTTTCCTTTCCGTATCATTAGTGGCATACTTTTCCACATCATTTTTGTAAGTACCCCATATGCTTTCATAAATTCTTGTTAGATCAGCAAGGTTACTTTTTTCAATATCGGTTTTAATAATTTCAGGCATCCCCCCAATTATAGCATACCTGTGGAACAGATCCATAAGAATTTGATGAGCAGCTGGTCTTACTGGAATTGTTTTAAGTTGCTGAAGAATGGATGCTCTTCCTGCAGCTAATAAATATTCTTCAAAATTCATTGGATAGAGGTATAAAAACTCAACCCTTCCAACAGGAAAGCTCTTGACCTTTTGAATAGCAAATTCTAAAAGTGATCCCGCACTAATGATATGTAAAGACGGTATTTCCTCATAAAAAAAACGTAACAATTGAATAGCTTGAGGACTTTCCTGAATTTCATCAATAAACAATAAGGTATTGTCAATCTCTGACAAAGGAATATTATAGGCTAAAAAAAGCGCTTCACTGATTGTCTTTACATCATTATAATCCTCAAAATATCTCCTATCGCCCGCCTTTTCAAGATTTAATATTATAAAATTTTTGTATTCTATTGAGAAATCCTTCACTAGAGTCGTTTTACCCACCTGTCTTGCTCCTCTGATAATCAGCGGCTTACGTGCAGCACTATTTCTCCACGCATGAAGACATGTTTCAATTTTTCTTTTAAAAACCATAGAAATGTCATAAAATCAGTCCAAATTTACGAATAAATTGTAATAAAATAAAATCATTTTGTTGCCATTTATGTAATATAATAAGGGTTGCAATCAACAAACAAGTGTTCCAACAAACTCCCTATCACGGTACCAGGAAAAAGGGCTCTTCATTGAAGGGCCCTTTTCTTTGATCACAGCTTTTTCCCCGTCAAACCTTCTACGCAATTCCGGGCATGCCAGCCCTTCCGTTTCTCCTTCAGGCACAGGCGGTCGATTTGCAGAAAAAACTTATATGATAATAAAAACAGCATTGGCAGCGGACAAAGCCGGCGCCATTGGCGTATGAATTTCTTGTCATTAAAAAAGGGAAAGCTCGTTGTTCTGACGAGCTTTCCCTTTTTTGTATCAACCGGCTGCCGTGCCAGGCTGATTATCGATCAAAAATCGGATAACCATACACCCTGCTATTTATTCCTGATGGCAGCAGCCACTTCTATCGGCAAGTCTGATTCCAGGATATCCGCCCCTTCGGCAAAAATAGCGCGATAGCCGCCGGCACGTTCTTTTTTGTCCGTTAATTTGTCTGTTGTGGGCGCTGCGGAGATCATGCACATAACGCCTTTGCTGTGCAGTAACTTTAAAAGTTCCTTGTTCTCCGGAGTGAATTTCGGACCAATATAGGCGATCATATTTTTCCATGGGATGCCCGCGGCTTCATACGCATCAAAAGCCTTTTTAGAAAGGATATGCACCGAGAATATGATTTCCGGGTCCTGGTCCAGGTAGAACCGCGCCTGCTCCGGACTGTGAATGGTGAGCATCACCAGCGGGTTTCCACTCTCTTTGATGATCTTATAAATGATCTCATAGGCTACGCCCTTGTTGTCCAGGTTGAGCACGGTTTTACCCTTGCTCCATTTGATAGCGTCCATCAGTGTGGGAATCCTGAAATCCGTTACATTTCCTTCCGGGTCTTTTAAACGCAATTGCTGCAATTCGGCAAAGGTGTGATCAGCCACTTTTCCTTTACCGGTGGTTGTCCTGTCCAGGGTTGCATCATGCATCAGCACTACTACGCTATCTTTGGTCATACGGGGATCAACCTCATAGAAAGCATTTGTGTATTTCAGGGTATTCTCAAATGTTTCGATGGAGTTCTCCGGAAAACCCTTTATCATGCCACCTCTGTGACCACTGACGATCCGCGGGTTCTTTCCTTTATAATGAAAAAAAGCCTGCGCCTGTTTTAAGGTTTTCATTTTATATGTCCGTAACGCAGAAGTTTGAGCCGACAGGCTTCCAATTGTCGATATTCCAATAAGACAACCTACAACAAGAAATCGTTTCATTCGTTTAATTTTTCTTTTCTAAATGCTATTGATGTTCAGTTTTTCCGCATCATAATGTTGTTGACATCAGGTCCAGGATAAATGTATACACTTATTCACACAGAACAATGGGCTATTATTCGATACAAGGGGCCCGCGGCAGCTGGAATGCGGATGCGTTTTAGTTGCCCAGATAGTTCCTCAATTCCCCGTTGTACTCCGCATAGTTCCAACGCACCATATCCGCTTTTCCATCACCAGTGATATCGGTGAAAAAAAGATCGGTGTTGGCACTTTGACTTGTACCTCTCAGCGAGTAGATCGGGCCTTTAAACCCTGCATCTGAATAGTATATTTTGGGTTTGCCCAAATAAGCGCTGTGCCTCCAGTATATTTTATCCGCCTTTCCGTCGCCGTTCACATCGGCAAAATGGAATACCGTAGAAGCTACTCCGCTGGAGGCGCCAGCATCACTAAATGTTGGAGAAGCGGTAAAAGTGCCATCTCCGTCTGAAAGGTAGACCATTACCTTCCCGGAGTTAAGCGAGGGGTGCCACAAGGCCTTGTCTGCCTTATTATCACCATTTATATCCGCATACCAGAACTGGGTACCGGCCGTGGTGCTTGAGCCGGTTGATCCGGATACCACCGTGGAACTAAAGCTACCGCCGGATGTAGCCAGGTAAACACGGGTATGGCCAGCATCAAAGGTAGCGTTCCAGTATATCTTGTCAGCTTTTCCATCGCCGTTCACATCGGCAAACCTGAATATCGTTGCGCTGTTCCCACTGGTGCCTTCGGGGTTGTTGATGGCGGTTGAGCTGAAATTTCCGTTGGAAGTAGCCAGGAATACCTTGGTACGGCCAGCGTTCTGGGTGGGGTCCCAGACAATTTCATCATCCTTTCCATCACCATCTACATCGGCGTAATAATATTTGGTACTGGTCAGCGTAGATGCACCGGCAGTATGGGGAACCACCGTTGTAGCAAATGTACCGTTGCCATTGGACAAATATACGCGTGGTTTACCGCCATCGAAGGTTGCGTTCCAGTAGATCTTGTCTTTTTTACCGTCTCCGTTGATATCTCCAAAAGAATACACCGTGTTGGCATTGCCGCTAATGCCCACGTTGTCCGTAACGGCGGCCCCGAAAATTGCAGGCATGTAAGTAGCCATAATGGGCCAGTGATCTGAAGCCCAGTCACCATTAAAACTGGTCTTGATAATGGTGGGGCCGGTAAAGGCCATGTCCCGGGTACTTGTCATCCAGTCTGGTTTCGAAACGCCGATGCTATCCCAACGATGGTACGTTTCACCTTCTTCATTCAATGCATCCACTACGCCCAGGCCGTCCTTCAAGATGCCGATGGGAGCGCTGCCGGCCATGGCATTGAAGTCGCCAAATACGATCTCCGGTAAGTTTTCTGTATTGTACTGCTGAACAGTGGCCACCAGTGCGGTGGCATTAATGATCCTGTCAGGTTCAGAATTGTATCTCCAGTGACTGTTGCTAAGAAAGTACTTTTTGGAGGTCACATTGTCCTGCAGTACTACCCAGGAGGAGGTAGTGAGCGTGGAGCTGGCCCCCAGCTGAACGGTTCCGCTGTCGCGCAGGGTGAAGCGGTCTGTTTTAAAGAAAATAGTTTTTGGCTGGTAGTCAATGGCCCATCTTTCGAAATAATCGTCATACCCCAAAGCCGCCATTTCCGACCTGAACATGGGCTGGAACGCATCGCCCGAAAATTCCTGCACGCCAAAAATATCCGGCGAGTTGGCTGAAATGATCTGGACCATCAGCGGGAGGCGCTGAAAGATGGTCAGCGGGTCTGCCGTACCATTTTGTTTGATGTTGAAAGACATGACCTTAAAAGGATTGTGATCTTCCAGCGTCAATGGCGCGTTAACAGTTGCGAGAGTGCCTGGGGGGCTGTTTTTTTCGCCCCGGTCCGCTAGCGGGTCCTTTACGCATCCTGCAAGGAAAAATACCAGGGCCATGCCCAGGAGTGGCTTTTTAAGCGTTAAGTTTGTTTTGTTCATTTTGATGTAGTTAATGTAATTAAGTGTGTGTTTTTATAATACGAAAACCTAATCCATTACATGAGATACTTCCAGCCAAACCCACTGAAATTCATGTCACATCACATATTCAAAAAGGTGTCAAGACAATTAAAAAACATGTTCTTATAACCATACTCCCGGTATCATTCTTTCATTTTAATAACAGTCACCGCAAAAGGCTTTACGAGGAAGGTGCTGGTCGTAAGTGCAGCATGGGCTATAGGGTTATCTCCGGTATGCACATCTACAGTTTGTAATGTTGCACCTTCCATGGCGGGAAGCTGAAGGCTGATCTCTTTGTTGGTCTTATTAATGAGCAGCAATTTTTTGCCGCTTGCAGTGATAAATCCCTGGGCCGCCACATCAGGGTGATGCGAGCTGGCGGGAACGAGTTTATCGCCAGGCCCGAAGTTATCTTTGAGCAACTTCAGTATCCAATACCTTGCATTGGGTTTTCCTGTTTTCCAGTTGACCATCGTTACATCCGGGAACTGGGTAGGATAACCTACCAGCTGTGATTCGTGAGCGGCATCAATACCAATTTTGCTCAACTCTACAAAAAGATAGGCAAACATGGCGCCTGACAGGTTCCAGTATTCAGCAGGGATCACCCCTTTATAATCCCTGTTCTCCAGGATGGTGCCGATCTCATTGATGTGGGTAAAGGTATTCGGCGCCAGGCGTTTGCGGATATTTTCGATGTAGCGTACACGGTCGAGGAAACCATTGGCCTGGTCAAAAAAAGAGTACTGGTAGCTATCTATCCGCTGGTCTAAAGAAGCCGGCCGCCCATAGAAATGATAGGAAATACCATCCAGGGGAACACCTGGTTGATGGTTGGCCGGGTTGAGGAAATACTCGAACCACTGCGGGTCGGTTTCCAGGGCCACAGAGATGCCGATAAATTTTGTTTCGGGTGATATCTTTTTCAGGGCCAGAACAACCGCATCGTAAATTTTTGTATACAACTGGGGAGACAGCTGGTGTTCCAGGTCAGGCTCGTTCAGCACTTCCCAGTAAGGGAATTTATAGTGGTGCCCGGACTTGTGAAATTTACCCAGCTCATCGGTAAACCCGCCTTTAGTATACCAGCTGAATACCCTTACAAAATAATCCGCTACTTCTTTCCCTGTAGAATCGCGCAGTTCCTTCCCCAGCTTGTAACTCCAGAACGGCAGATCGGGGTCGGCAGGATGTTGCACCGGCTCCGCCGTTTTGAACATCCATACCGGTATGGTGCTGAAATTAATCACAGGAGGGTGCCCTTTGGTGGCCTCCATAAAATCGACAAGGGCAGGATCTGCATACTGAAAATCCCAGAAGGTTTCCGTAGCTGTTGGCGCCTTCAATTCCGCAACGGCCGCTTGGGGATAGGGATACCAGGGTACGTAACGCACATAATCAGCCCCCAGGTTTTTTAAAGCCTCAAAAGAAGCTTTATGTATCGGGGAATTTGCACGCAACATAGGGTTGTATACCACCTGCAGCGTAGGTATGGTTTTGGAAACCGTAAGAACATTGTTCCAGTTAACGGTGACGCTTTTCTGCTGTGCGGCAAGCTTTTTAAAAGGCATAACTACCATGGCAAAACAGCAAGCCATTCCTAGTCTTCTATATATTTTATGCATATCTGGTCAGTGAGAAGGGGGCATAACACGATGCCCCCTTATATTAATAATCTCCGTTTAATTACTATATCCCGGGTTTTGTGTCAGGTCGGGATTTAATCCACGCTCAGACTGCGGGATCGGAAGCAGGAACTTATATGCCTGAATATTGAACGCAGTAGGTGATAACAAAGGATAGGTTGCTTTTGCCTTAATTGCATAGGCCTCCATAATGGCGAGGCCTTTCGGGTCCCGCTGCAGATCATTAAACCGTTTGTTTTCAAAGGCCAGCTCTACCCTTCTTTCATGAAAGATAATATCTCTCAATGCCTCTTTATCGGTTTCTGTAATGTCACCAAGCCCGGCCCTCTTGCGAACGGCATTTAAAGGAGTCAAAGGTGATTTGCCCTGTTCATTCAGCGCTTCTGCCAGTAGCAGCAATGCTTCCGCATACCGATAGATAGGCCAGTTGGAGCTGGAGCTGCCTGCTATGATGAATGGAAGGTCCAGGTATTTTTTAATGTAAGGCTGACCAACTTTCCCGGGGGCAGGCACATAATTCAATACGCTTTTGTTCGCAGACAATGTCATCACGTAACTGTCATCATAAGTACCTTCCGCAACAGCAATAGAAGCATCAAGGCGTTTGTCGCCAGGTTCATAAGCGTCGATCAGGTCCTGTACAGGTTTATTCCAACCGCCGGAACTAACTGTATTGCTCGATGGCGCTCCGGTGATCAGCGTGGTATTGGCTGTTTTGGGAAGAAAAGCCTGCGGGAACGAATTAGGTTGATTGCCGTTGCCTGCTATTGTCTGATATTGTGCCTCAAACAGCGATTCTTCTTTGTTTTTATTGGCCGGTTTGAATGCATCGGCATACTCGGCAGTCAGTTTATATCCCATGGCCGGCAGTGTATTTAACAGTGTTTCTGCCTCCGGATATCTTTTTAAAGTGACATATACATCTGCCAGCAATACCGTTGCAGAGCCTTTGGTGGCCTCTCCCGTTTGCGGGAACTTGGCAGGCGGCTGCAATTTTGCGATAGCATCCTGACAGTCTGCAATGATCTGCGCATACACCTCTTCAACACTTGCACGCGGCAAAAAGGCCTCTTCCGCCTTGGTTACCTCGATGAGGTGCAGCGGCACTCCGCCAAAGAGGCGGACCAGCTTGTAATAATTCAGTGCTCTGATAAACTTGGCTTGTCCCTCAGCCTTTGCCTTACCAGCCTCTGTGGCTTTTTTCGCATCAGGGATCCGCCCGATAAGGATATTTGCCCTGGATATGCAGGTATAGCTGTGAAAATAAATGGAGTTGATATAGTCATTGGTGCTCTCATTGTTCCAGTCTGCTCCGCTTTCCCGGAATACGTTTGCCGATCCGCGGTTATTGGGAGAAGGTTGGTAATGGGTATTATCGGCGTGCATCTCCGATGCAAAAAAATCGTTCCAGAGAACATCGCGCAGGGGAACATAAGCCGCTATGGCAGCCGATTGCAACTGCTCATCAGTCTGATAAAAATTTGCTGGCGGCAAGGAGCCTTCCGGTAATAATGAAATATAATCGTCTTTACAGGCTGTTATTGTCAATGCAAGAACAGCAACTAGCATATATATCTTTTTCATGTTGGTATTATTTAAACGTAGAAGAAAAGCCTATGGAGAATGTTCTTGGAACGGGGTAGGCATTTTCATCCACACCAAGGCCTGTTGCTGCATCTCCGCCGGACAAAGAAATTTCAGGATTGTAGCCAGAATAACCTGTAATGATAAATGCCTGCTGAACCGATGCATATACCCTGAGATTGCTCAGCATCCGGTTATTTTTAAGATTGAACTTGTAGCCCAGTGCAATGTTCTTTGCAGTAAGATAGGTGCCATCCTCTATCCACTGCGAGTTTACGGAGCGGCCAAGTGCGGTGGTGTTGACTAAAGTACGCGGATACACCCCGGAACCGGGATTCTCCGGAGAGCGCCAGCGGTCTGCTACGGCGGCTAACGGCACCCTCGAACCGTCCATATTGGTCAGGTAGGCCCATTTGCTGGCAGCCAGGATATCTCCACCCACCTGTCCGGCCATTGTTATGCTCAGATCAAAATTTTTATAACTGAAGTTATTGGTAAGGCCAAAAGTAAAATCTGGTGTAGGATCACCAATGAATGTCCTGTCGTTTACGTCATCAATCTTGCCATCTCCATTGATATCTTTCATTTTCAGCGTACCTACAGCAGAATAGGTAGAGCCGGACGCATATTTAGCTGACTTGGCCAGGTCTTCCTCATCTTTGTATAAACCCTGGTGTACAAACCCATAAAATTCTCCAAGACGGCGACCTATCTGGTTCCTGTAGTAATCAGATAAGATCCCGGTATTCCTGCGGATATAGCCGGGGTCTACCAGGTTCTTTATCAGGTTCCTTTCGAAGGAGACGTTGACATTTGTTGTCCACTTCAGGCTACCGGTTGTATTCACTGTAGTGGCCGATAATTCATGCCCCCAGAATTCGAACTGACCGATGTTAAACTGAATGTTGGCAAATCCGGAGGCCCTTGGCAAAGCCCTGACCTGTATCAGCCCGTCAGACATTTTACGGTAATAGCCATAGGTGAACGAGATCCTGTTATCCAATAGTTCTACGTCTATTCCCAGATCCAGTTGCTTGTTCCTTTCCCAGGCCAGCTCGGTATTTCCTAGTGTTCCGATGGTTTGCCCCTGTACCAGCGCCCCGTTAAGCAGGTAGTTGTATTTGCTCAGTGATGATATAGCGGTAAAGTTGCCAAAGTCATTATTGCCTGTGATACCATAACTGGCCCGCAGTTTCAGAAAATTAACCGCTTTGAGGCTTTCCATAAATGACTCCTCGCTTACGATCCAGCCTGCCGATACCGCCGGGAACCATCCGTATTTGCGGTCAGAACCAAATCTTGACGAACCGTCTCGCCTAACCGAGCCCTGCAGCAGGTATTTTCTTTTGTAACTATAGTTTAACCGCCCGATCTCAGACAACATGGAGTGTTGCGTCATATTGCTGGTGGCAGAAGTGATCTCTGAAGCAGCGCTTATATAACGGACATCGTCAGAAGGAAAACCTGTTGCACTGATGGAATTATTTTCCTCCTTGAATTTCTGTACGGCATAACCTACCAGCGCCTCCAGGTGGTGATCTTCCATCAGGGTTTTCTGATAGTTCACAAAGGCCTCTCCGGTATAGGAATAATTATCTACCGATGAGCTGATGGCGGTAGACCTGACAGACAGGTTGGGGGATGTATTTAAGGCCACCTGCGGCAGATACTGGTTACGTGTTTCAGCACCCTTGTCAATACCGAGGTTCACTTTCAGCACCAGTCCCGGTACCAACGTATAATTCGCATAGGCATTACCAAGGATGCGGGTGGTCTTATAATCGTCCTGGCTTTCTTTTACCCGGGCCAGCGGGTTTACGTAGGAAGTCATGCCTGGTGAAAAAGCGCCGATCCGGTAGCTTCCGTCTTCATTATAAGGGCCGAGGATCGGGCTGGATTCCAGGATCTTTGCGTAATACCCTTCTATACCGTCTGACGGAAGCCGGTTATTGTGGTCCATACGGTAACTCGGCGCCAGGTTGAAACCTACCTTCAGTTTATTATCGGCCAACGTCATATCGTGGTTCAACCGGAGTGAAATAAGTTTGGAACCAGTATTAATGACCACCCCTTCCTGTTCCTGATACCCTGCTATTACTGCAGACGATGACTTTTCCCTGGCCGAGAGCAGGCTCAGGCTGTAACTTTGGATGGGCGCTGTTTGTGTCAGGAGGTCATGCCAGTCGGTACCTTTCCCGTAACGGGTCACATCACCCTGGTACTCGGCAGGAATCGAGGCAGGATTGAAGTTTTCGTATTTTACTTTATCCTCAAAGCGCTCCTGCATGAACCTGGCCCACTCGGTGCCATTCATGGTCTTCGGTATACGGTTTTGCATCAGCTTCTGCCAGCCATAATTGGCGTTGAAGTCAATTTTACTGGTGCCGGCCTTTGCGTGCTTTGTCGTGATCAGTATTACCCCGTTGGCTGCCCGTGAACCATACAATGAAGTTGCCGAGGCATCTTTCAGGATTGTAAATGATTCGATCTCATCCGGGTTAATGTTGTTAATACTTCCTGTGATCGGCATACCGTCAATCACGAACAAGGGCTGATAACCGGTAGCCAGTGAGGCGGCGCCACGGATACGGAACGAAATCCCCCTGCCTGGCTGGCCGCTGCTCTGCATTATATTCACGCCGGCAACCTTGCCCTGCAGCTGCTGCCCGAACTGCATAACGGGCATATCTTCCAGGGATTTTGCGTCTACAGTTGCCACAGAACCTGTAATGTCCCTGCGCGATTGTTTACCGTAACTGACCACCACTTCATCCATCTGTGTAACCCCGGTCATACTAAAATTGACCGTCAAAGGCTCACCGGCTACCACCGTCACGTTCTTCTCTATACTCTGAAAGCCAACGTAAGATGCTTTCAGTTTGTAAGAACCTGGCGCGATGTTAAAAGAGTAGTTGCCATTTGCATCGGTCTGGGCGCCGATGGTTGTACCAAAAACAACAACGGTAGCTCCTATCAAAGGCCCCGTTTCATCGGTTATTTTCCCTTTGATGACACCGGCCTTTTCTTGCGAAAACGCAAAATTTGTGAGTAAAAGGAGTGCCAAAACCAGACCACATAGTTTATAACTATGCCGTGTTTTGTAAAAGTGTTTTTTCATAATTGTGTGGTTCTTTTGTTTAAAAATACTCTAAGCAACAAAAAAACCATCCTGTGTCATCCTGTTTTGAAACCATTTGAAACTTAATTTAATTGATTTTAAACGTTTTATATGGTAAAAATTGAATAAAAAGCAATAAAATTAAAGATTATTTAATATTGATTTTGCCGGAAATCCCTGAAAATCAGCTTTTGTGATACAGCTGGATGGCGTTTTTTAAAGCTAAACGATTGAAAGAAAATTTACATATCAGATACTGCGGAGATACCGCAGTGCGTGGTGGTAGCAAGAAGGGTAACCCGGACAACACTTTTCTGCAGCCGGTCAACAGCAACCGGTTTCCCGTTGAACTGCGCCCTGTAGTTGTACGCCGGGTTCATCCCCACCAGTATGGCGCATTTATGCGGAAGGGCGGACGGACGATATTCTGGCAGAAATGTTGTGCAGTATCCCACAAAACAACGAGATGGCAAATATCCAACAACCATGGTGGCAAACAGGCATTATTTACCAGGTATACCCCCGCTCTTTCCAGGATAGTAACGGAGATGGCATCGGAGATCTGAAAGGCATGCTGCAACGCCTGGATTACCTGCAATGGCTGGGCATTGACGCCATCTGGTTGTCTCCCGTGTTTCCATCCCCCATGGCCGATTTCGGGTACGACGTCAGCAATTACACAGACATCCATCCTATCTTCGGCAACCTGGCAGACCTGGAGGAATTGCTGCAAGCGGTGCATGAACGCGGCATGAAACTGTTGCTGGACCTGGTGCCCAACCACACATCAGACCAGCATCCCTGGTTCCTGGAGTCCCGCTCCAGCCGGAACAATCCCAAACGCAACTGGTACATCTGGCAAGACGCGCCGCCAGACGGTTCCCTGCCCAACAACTGGCTAAGCGCATTTGGCGGCAGTGCCTGGGAATGGGACGAGCAAACGCAACAATATTATTATCACGCCTTTCTTAAAGAACAACCGGACCTCAACTGGCGAAACCCTGAGGTGCAGGAGGCCATGTTCAATGTAATGCGCTTCTGGCTTGATAAAGGAGTAGACGGCTTCAGGGTGGACGTGCTCTGGTTCATTTTTAAAGATGAACAGCTGCGCAACAACCCGCCCAACCCGGACTATGCGCCGCATATGCCCACGTACGACCAGTTGCTGCCTGTCTATTCTACTGACCGCCCGGAGGTGCAGGAAATAACACGTAAAATGCGCAGCGTGCTGGAAGAGTATGAAGGGCACCGCGTATTGATCGCAGAAGTGTACCTGCCTATCAAGGAATTAATGGTCTATTATGGCGCGGACAACAAGGGTGCGCATCTTCCTTTCAACTTCCACCTGCTCTCATTACCCTGGGATGCCATACAGATAGCCACTACCATCAACCAGTACGAAGGCGCACTGCCTGCACAGAGTTGGCCCAACTGGGTGCTCAGCAACCATGACAGGCCGCGGATTGCCAGCCGTGTTGGCCTTCAGCAGGCCAGGGTGGCGGCCATGCTGCTGCTTACCCTGCGCGGCACGCCTACTATTTATTATGGAGATGAAATAGGTATGCGCGATGTGGCCATCCCGCTATCCGAAATACAAGACCCCCAGGGATTGAACATGCCGGACAAGAACCTTAGCAGAGACCCCGCGCGCACGCCTATGCAGTGGGACACCGGTAAAAATGCAGGCTTCACGGAAGGCCGGCCATGGTTACGGCTGGACAAAACGTTTGCCCGCGTGAACGTTCAATCTCAACTGCACGGCCCTCATTCCATGCTGAACCTCTACCGGCGCCTGATACAACTGAGGCGGCGGGAGCCGGCGCTCGTTTCCGGCAACTATGAACCTGTATATGCAGACAGCCAGGTGCTGGCCTTTGTGAGGCGCAGTGAAAGCCATCCTTCATTTTTAGTAGTGCTTAACCTCACGCATAGGCCCGGGTATTTCCGGCCAGACAATTTTTCTTACAGCGGCACGGTCGAAATAGCTACCGCTCCGGAAATGGAAGGCAGCCCCGTCAGCAACAATATCAGCGTAGATGGTGACGAAGGTTTGCTGATCAGGCTGAACGCGCCCGCGTAACATGTTATCCGCCCCTGGCCTGGGCAATCATGGCGGTAAAGAACTGGTTGATGCCTTCCGCGGCATACCCCAGCAGCCGGGAGTTATCTCCCAGGTCTGAAGACACGATTTGTGTTTTTTCCCTGATCTGTGTCATACAATAAGTGTTGATGGCCTGCTGCATGGGCAGCGTGATGTATTGCCTGGCCTCCGCAATTTTGCCGCTCAGGATGACCAGTTCAGGATTGAATAGCTGTATGAGGATGGAAATGCCTTTCCCCAGGTTGGTGCCGATGTTAGACAAGAGCTGGATAGAATATTGGTCTCCCTTGTTGGCCGCTTTGATGATCATTTCCGTTTCAATACGGTATACTTCTTTGTTGGAGAGCTCGTTGATAATAGAGTTCTGCCCGGATAGAATACCCTGGCGCGCCATCTTTGAAAGGGTCATGCCGGAAGCCACCGTTTCCAGGCACCCGTGTTTACCGCAATAACATAATTCCCCGTTCTCTGCAAAAGGGATGTGGCCCATTTCTCCCGAAAAGCCCGAGTTGCCCTGCTGTACCTTCCCATCCATAATAATACCGAGGCCTATCCCCCAATCCATCAGGATCACCAGCACATTCTTTTTTCCCACTCCGTGGCCAAAACGTAATTCCGCCAGTGCGGAGCCTTTCACATCGTTCTGGATCACCACCGGCATGCCCAGCTTTTCTTCAAAAGCAGCCTGCAGGCTCATGCCTTCACTTTCATCCAGCAGGTAACTGTAATTTTCACCAAGCGAGGGATCAATCAGGCCCGGCATGCCAATGCTGCAACCGATCAGATGATCACGATTGATGTTGGCGGAGGCGATCAGTTGTTCAACATGCACAAGCAAGGCATCGAAAAAAGCGCTGCGGTTGCGGGACAGCGTTACATGCACGGTTTTCATCGGCGTCATGAAATTATTGTTATTGTCCACGATCACCATGTTCGTTTTGAACAACTCAATGTCAATGCAAAGCATGAACACTACGTGCTTGCGCAAACGAAAAAGATCAGGCCGCCTGCCGCCAATAGATTCTCCAACTCCTTTTTTCTCAACAATGCGCAGGCGCGTCATTTCCGCCAGCAACTTTACTGCCGTGGGCGTACTGATATCCAGCGTTTCACAAAGCATGGCCACGGAAGCAGGGCCGCAGGTATACAGGTGTTGCAGCAGCCGGTACTTCAGCTGCAACTGCTTTTTGCTGGCATTTTTGTGAAAAGAAAACAGCTCCCGATTTAGCAGATTTATGTTCACTTCGTCATAAATTTTACTATTTGCACCTAGACTTTATATAAAAAATCACAGAAGTTTTTCCGATTGTGCAAAAAGTGGAAAAACTTTACGGTTTAGAGAAAATAGTCCGCATATTTGAAACGCATACAAGAAATTATGGAAGAATTCGCGGTGGAAAGTTAAATAGAATTACGCAATTTTTCGCTTTTATCAAATTAATAATCAAAACAATATATATTATTGTTTCAATTATGTATCATATGCGTTTTCAGTAAGTACCAACAACATCAGCCAGGCATTATGTAGAGAAAAAAATCGGGACTCCCTCACTCCAGTTACATTTTGTTTTCATGAATAAACCTGCGCCGGCCTGCCGGAAAAGCAGGCATGGTGTACTATGCCTTTTATTCAAAATCTGAGGCCGGAAGACTAGAACCTTCAATCAACCTAAATATGAAGTACTTTATCCTGTTATCGTCGCTATTGCTATGCCTGTTGCAGGCATCAGCCCAGCAAAAAACAATTACCGGAAGGGTGGCCGACAGCACTGGCGCCCCTATTCCCGGCGCCACCGTACTGGTGAAGGGCACCAACATAGGCACGGCCTCCGGGCCTGATGGCGCCTATGAGATCAAGGTGCCGAACGACAATGCCATCCTCATCGTTACTTCCATCGGTTTTCAAGACCGGGAAGTGAGCGTGAAGGGCCAGTCCGTTATTAATGTGAGGCTTCTCCAGGGGTCCAGGGACCTCAGCGGAGTGGTGGTAATGGGTTTCTCCACGGTAGAACGCCGCCACGTGGCATCTTCCGTTGCACAAATGGACATGAAGCAGGCCAAAACCCGCCCCATTGCCAAGCTGCAGGAAGCCTTCTCCGGCACTATTCCCGGCGTAACGATGCAACAGGGCTCCAACCTGCCTGGTAGCGTGCCCGGTACTATTTCCATCCGCGGCATCAGCACGCTGCAAAACGCTGACCCGCTGGTGATCGTAGACGGTATGGAAATGTCGCTCACAGACGTAGACCCTAACCAGATCAAAAGCATTACCGTTCTGAAAGACGCCGCCTCCGCCGCCATGTACGGCTCCCGCGGCGCCAACGGTGTAATCATCCTGGAAACGGAAAGGGGCGTTACCGGCAAATTCAAGGTAGACCTGAACAGCTGGTACGGCGTTTCCAAACCCATTGACCTGCCCAAGTTTGTAAATGGCGCGGATTACATGCGCCTGAACAACGAAGCAAGGATCATGCAGGGCCAAACACCCACCTTTACGGAAGATTCCATTGCCAAAATGCAGTCTGGCCGGCTGCCCAGCGTAAACTGGCTGGATGAAGTGATCCAGAAGAACGCCACATCCAGCAACACCACGCTGAGCGTATCCGGCGGCGGTGGTGTGGGTACCTTCAACCTGATGCTTGGCTATCTCAATGAGAATGGCCTCAACAGCATTGAAGGCTCACAGAAATTCTCCGCGCGTTTCAACACAAACATCAACATCGCTGATAAATTTGTGCTGCTGGCCGATTTCTACGCACACCGCCTACAGGTGGACCGCCTGTATGCGAATGACGATGGTCACGGTCTCTATTCACTCGCCTGGAGGATGAACGCCTCCCAGCAGGTGTATTATCCCAACACCGGCCTGAACATTGATGAGCACTACCAGTTGCACAACAACCTTAACCCCGTGGCTTCCATCAACCGCGGCGGTACCAAAAATTACCTGCACGACTGGAGCACCATCAACCTCCGGCCCAAATACCACATTACTAAGAACCTCAACATTGAGGGCAACGTATCTTACCTCATCACCAAATCCGCCGAGAAATGGGAGCGTAAAACCTTCAAGTTCTACGACGGTAACGGCAAGCCCGTTACCACCTGGGGCAATGCGGTAGATGCTTCGCAGGGCGTGTCAAGAAGCCAGCTGACCTCCCGTCTGCTGTTGAACTACACCGGCAACCTGCGCGGAGGTAAAGACAAGATCTACTTTACAGCCGGCGCGGAAGCAATGAACTGGACATACTCCAACTTCACCGAGATCAGCAAGGCCTCCTTCTTCGGCAAACTCAACTACTCTTTCGACAACCGCTACATCCTTGAAGTGACCGCCCGCGGAGACGGCAGCAGCAAGTTTGCGCCTAACAACCGGTGGGGCTTCTTCCCCTCTGCGGCGCTTGCGTGGAATGCCAGCAACGAAAACTTCCTGCAACCGCTCGTAAAAAGCGGCGCTATCAACAACCTGAAGTTCCGCGCGTCTTACGGTCTTATCGGTAACGAAAACGTAGACCCTTACCTCTGGGAAGAGATCGTGAACACCTGGGGCTGGACCATGCGTATGCCCAACCCGAACTTCTCCTGGGAAAAGCAGAAACAATGGAACGTGGGCATGGAATTGAGCACGCTCAACAACCGGTTAAGCCTTGGCGTGGAAGTGTACAAAAAACATTCTTTCGACCTGATCTACGACAAGTTTGCCGTACCCCCGCTCACCGGCTCTTACTACCTGGAATCAGCAGTTAACATTGGCGAGGTAAATAACAAAGGCTTCGAGATCAGTGCTAACTGGGGTGACAAGATCGGTGACTTCACCTACAGCATCGGCGGTATGCTGTTCGACAACAAGAACGAAGTGCTGAGAGCAGGCTACAAATCTACGGACACCCTTATCTTCAAGGACAATACCGACAAGATCTGGTACCCCGGCGTAGCCATAGACAACTACTACGGTTATCAGTCTAACGGCTACTTCCGCGACCAGGAAGACATAGATAAAACTGCGGCCAAACTCCCGAACACGCTCCCCGGAGACATCAAGTACATAGACCAGAACGGTGACGGTGTGATCAACAACCTTGACCGTGTGAACCTCGGTGATCCGTTCCCGCACATGAACTATGCTGTTAACCTGAACCTGGGTTACAAACGTTGGGACTTTGCGGTGATAGGCCAGGGTGTGGGCAAACGTGCAGGCCGCCTGGGCGGTATGGAAGGCTACCCTGTACTGGTAGACGGCGCTACCAACGCACTGGGCGCACCCCGCCAGTACTATGCAGACAACCGCTGGACACCTGAGAACCAGAACAGCCGCTTCCCCCGTGTGTGGAACGGTGCCAGCACCAACACCTACCTCAGCGATGTATGGCTGAGCAATGCCTCTTTCTTCCGTTTCAAGATGATCCAGCTGGGTTATACTTTCCCGAAAGTTGGCACGGCCATCCGCAACCTGCGGGTGTACGTGAACGCCCAGGACGCGATCACCTTTACCAAATGGGAAGGCCTGGAGCCCGAGAGAGACGGCGGTAACGGCAGATACCCGCGTATGGCCGTATTCAGCCTTGGATTGAAAGCCACATTTTTCTAATTGAACTTATTCGCTGTATATGAAGAAACTAGTTTATGCATCTCTGATATGTGCCACCACTGTGCTGGCCGGATGCGAAAAATTTCTGGATAAAACCGACCCTACCGCTACCCGGTTCTCCGAATTTTTTAATACGGAAGAAGACCTCCGCCGTGTGGTATACTCCAGCATGCTGGACGTATTCTCCGGTCCGGGCCTTACGGCAAAGCTGCCGTACATGGAAGACGGAAAAACAGACAATGCCTACAGCCGTAGTGAAGGCCATCATCACCAGCTTATCGCCAACGGTAACTTCAACTCCAATACAACCGCGTTCCTGTACTACTACGAACTGCACATGAAGCACCTTGGCCGCCTGAACGTGTTCATTGCCAATGCGGACATTCCGTATGTGGAAGATGAGGCCGTACGCGCCAAATACAAGGGTGTGCTCGAAGGCATCCGCTGCTGGCACTATTTCTGGCTGGTTTCCCGCTGGGGCAGCGTGCCCTACTACCTGGAGCCGGCAGACATCACTTCAGCCACGCAAACCCCGAAATCACAGGAAGAGATCCTCGCAGACCTTTTCCCAATGGCTGAAAACGTAGCCAACAGCCTGTCTCCGGATGAATATACTTCCGACGCCTACATGTTCAACCGCTATTCTCTCAAATCGATCATCATGCGGTATTACCTGTACTTTGGGCGTTATGAGGACGCGGCAAGGCTTGCGAAAGAGATCATGGACAGCCAGAAGTATTCCCTGCACCCGGTTTATGCAGACCTGTTCAGCTACAAGGCAGACAAAACCAACCGGGAGTTCATCTTTACCATGGACATGGCCAGCCACGGCAACTCGGCCACCAACTCTTTCCAGCACCTGGCTCCGCAGTACAGGACCGGCAACGGCCAGTCTTTTGTAGTGCCACTGAAATCACTCATTGACACCTACTGGACGCTGCAGGGAGACCCTATAGACCAGAGCCCGCAGCATACAAAGGAAGAGTACGAGCTGGACCCGAAGCTGAACCGCGACCCCCGTCTGGCCGCGAGCATCTATATGCCTGGAGACATGTTCGCTACTGAACCTATCGAGATCTACGATCCCAATAACCCCATGTATTTCGAACGGCCGCGTGCCAGCCGCTCCGGCTACTGGTTCCGCAAGTTCGTAGATCCGGCAGACGCGTTCCGTTCAGGCGGCAACATGCATTTCCCTTACCTCCGGTACGCGGAAGTGCTGCTGACCTATGCTGAAGCCAAGATCATGCAAAACCAGGTAGACGCCCTTGCCAAACAATGCATCAATGACGTACGCCGCCGCGCGGGCCTCGATATGACGCAAGCAGACGTGACCCTGCCCAAATACGCAGGGTACACCCAGCAGCAATGGATAGACCTGATCCGCAACGAGCGCCGCATTGAGCTGGCCGGCGAAGGCCGCCGCTACGACGATATCATCCGCTGGCGCATTGCCGAGCAAGTGCTGAACGAGCCCGCTCTCGGCCACACCCGGATGATGAACGGAGAAAAGGTGACCCTCAAGATCGAAGACCGCGCCTTCCGCTCCAACAACTACCTCTGGCCGTTCCATGAGAACAGTCTGAAAGTGGAGCCGGGGCTGAAGCAAAATGAAGGATATTAAAACAAAACACTGGAGGTTGTTCCCGCGTTTGCGAAAACCGGGGGCAATCCCTAAAAAAAGGCTTCCAAATTGGAAGCCTTTTTTTTACGTTATACCGTCAGGGCTGCCACTTTCCGGTGATGCGGGTAATTCCGGAGGCCGCATGCCCCGATGCGAAACTAGTTGGCTGGGCAAAAAATACATGTCCGGTTTCCGGTTGTCTACTTCCGCTGGCAGGCCTACCTTTGATAAAAAGAATACAGATGCTCACCAGGGAAAGAATGTACCAGGCTATTGTAGAAAAAGACCCTTCTTTTGAAGGCAGCTTCATCACCGCGGTAAAAACAACGGGCATTTTCTGCCGCCCTACCTGCACAGCCCGGAAGCCGAAGCTGGAAAACGTGGAGTTTTTCAATACAACGGCAGAAGCGTTGAAAAAGGGGTACCGGCCCTGCAAGGTATGCTGCCCGCTTGAAAGGAATGGTGAAACACCGGCCTTTGTCAAAGATGTGTTGCAGACATTGCAGGCAGACCCTTCGAGGAAGTTCAAAGACGGAGACCTGCTGGAGCGGGGCATAGAACCGAGCAAGATCAGGCGGTGGTTCCTGAAAAACCACGGCATCACTTTTCATGCGTACCAGCGCATGTTCCGCATCAATACCGCTTTTAAGAAAATACAGGAGGGAGAACCGGTCACTGCTGCCGCTTTTGATACGGGCTACGAATCACTGAGCGGGTTTGGAGACTCCTTTAAATCCGTTTTCGGCATGTCTCCCGCCAACAGCCGGCAACAGCAAGTGATCAATATAACCCGGCTGGAAACGCCACTGGGCACCATGTTTGCCTGCGCCGTGGAGCAAGGCGTTTGCCTGCTGGAATTTACTGACCGGAAAATACTGGGTACAGAACTGAAAGCGCTGTCAAAATCGCTGAACGCTCACATCATTCCCGGCCACAACCGCCACTTCCCGCAGTTGCAACAGGAGCTGGACGAATATTTTGCCGGTACCCGGCAACAATTCACCGTACCGCTGTTTACACCGGGAACAGCGTTCCAGCAATCTGTATGGAACCTGTTGCAAACTATTCCTTATGGTGCCACGCGCTCCTATAAAGGCCAGGCGGTGGCGCTGAGCAGACCGGAAGCTGTACGCGCCGTGGCGGCGGCTAACGGTATGAACCGCATTTCCATCATCATCCCCTGCCACCGGGTAATTGGGGAAGACGGCAACCTCACCGGTTATGGAGGCGGCATATTCCGCAAAAAGTGGCTGCTGGATTTTGAGCGGGAGCACGCGGAACGGTCATGAAAAACTGCGGGGGCATTGCCGGTTGCGCCTGTAACTTTCCCTATTATGACCGGCCCTTCTCCTTGCCCAGCCCAACCTTGTACTTGTCAGGTGTGCCGGTTACCTTGATGCTCATGAACCGGGTTTTCTTATCCTTGTCACGATACTCTATTTCGTCTACCTGGTCCATGTCCACCTCACTCTGCTTCTTCCCGAACAAGGCCTGAAAACCCACCTGTGTCACCATTTTCATGGGTACGCGCATGTAGTATTCCATGTTCATGTCCAGGGACTGTTTACCGGATATTTCCATAAAGCCCAGGGAAGAGTTGATGTTCATGGCAGGAATATTGAGTACACCATTGGTGAAGGTGAGCACGTTACGCAGGGTATCAAAACGTACCAGCCGGAGGTTCTTGTCCTTGAAATACCCGGCCATGGCCTGCATGGGCGCAAAGTCTACAAGGCTGCCATTTCGTATTTCCACATCCAGCTCTGCTTTGGAATCATTCATGAGCGGCACCAGGTTGGGGTGTACCTGTACGTGGCTGCGGATGTGGCCGCTCAGGCGTCCTTTGATATTTTTGTTGATCACAAGGTCTTGCCCGAAATGGCCCAGCCTGATCATCATTTTTTCCAGGTCAACATCATCTACATTAATGCGGCTGCGGAAATATATCTTGTCAGGGTTGTTACCGTTCAGATAGCCTTTGATGCCAATGGCGCCGCCGGCCACTTTTACGCCCAGGGTATCTACATAAATGTAATGATCCTCCTGCATACGCAGGTGCGCGGTAAGCCCCTGCAGCCAAAGGCGGTTGTATTTGAAACGGCCGATGTCTGTTTTTACTTCGAAGTCAGTAAAAGGAATGGTGAAGATGTTGAAAGACTTTGCATGGGCCGAAGAATCAGGCGCCGCTTTCGCCGTTTTTGCCACAGGCGGCGCGGCTGGCGAAGGCTCCGGGGCAAAGCTGTACCCGCCTAGCTGGTCTATGTCCAGGAAACGGGAGCGGAAATAGAAATAGTTGGTCCGCTTCTTCATCTGCTTATCACGGCCATTAAAAAGGCGCATGCTGATGTTGAAGTCGCTGCGGCCAATGGAGCCTTTCAGTGTATCTACCTTCAATATTTTATTGGCCCCGTAAAGCAGGCTGCCGCTGATATTCTCCAGTTGTACCCCGTGTTTTTTCAGCGATCCGGAAATATTGGCAATATGTACTTTGGCAAATTTGAACGTGGTATCGTACCGGAGGTCTGCCCTGGCGCGCAGCCACACATTGGCCGCCTCCTCCTGCTGGTAGCCCGGCGGCACGTACGTACGGCTTACAGGGCCCAGCAAGTCATCCATGGCAAAACGGGTTGATTTAAAATCAAAAGCCAGTTGCGTTTTCCCCTTTTTGAAAGGCTGGAACCAAAGCTGGTAATTCAGTACCCGGCCGCTGAGGCGAAGGTCAGAACCGTCTATCATGCCGGCAAAATTGCGCAGCAGCAGGGAAGTATCTGTAATCAGCAGTTTGGCACCAAGGTCATGAAAGGCGTGGGGATATTTTTTAAAGGAGGCGCGCAGCTGTTTCAGTTCAAATGCTCCTTTTGGCAAAGGCGCGGGACTCCGCAACTGCTGCACCGTGGTAGCCAGTGACATGCCGATGTGGAAATTCTTTATTTCCTCTTCCATTTTTGATGCCAGCGCGGTGTCATACGCAAACAGTTCTTTCAGCACCAGCTTGTTGCTGCTGATATTGAGAGAAAGCGACACCGGTTTGTTGTGCGCATGCAGCAGGGCGGCCAGGTCACTGATGGAACCGTTCATGCGCAGGTCTGAATTGCCTGCGCGCAGGCGCAGCGTGTCCAGCGTAACGCGGCCGTTCTTCATTTCCGCGTGCAGGTTCATGTCTTGCACCGGGTGAGGGTAGCCGGGAATGCGGAAAGACAGGTCTTCTACCGTCAGTTCGCTCTGTATGCCTTCTTTCAGTTTGCTGACAAACTGCTCCGGCATGTCCAGGTCTGCCAGTTCCTTAAAATCCATGTTGAGCTTTACGGTGCCCGTGATGTGGCGCAGATCAGGGATGCCCAGGAACTCGCCAATGAACTGCAGCTCCAGCTCTGACCTGAGTTGCATCAGTACATGCGGGTCTGTAAAATCCCGCACTACAAAGTTCCCTTCAAAAACACCTTTTCCCGGGCGCGCCTTTACGTTGGTCATATGCAGCTCGGAGGTGCGCAGGGAGTGTTCGCTGCCATTAGTGTAAAATCCCCGGAAGCCCAACTGGTCTACCTTCCTGTCTGCCCCGGTATTCAGGAACCATGCATCTTCACAGCCAAAAGACACTTCAATGAGCGGCAACTGGCCTTTCCCGACGGGCCCTTTCACCGTGCCATTAAAATAAATCCGGCCATCGTACCGGAAGGGTTCAAGCACTGTTGCCACATCTCCGGGAATAAAGGCGGCCAGCAGGTCTACATCGGGCTTGTCTCCACTCACCTTGAGATCTACATGGTGCTGCCCGGCAAAGCTGGCCGTACCTTCTACGTTAAAAGCCGCATCCTGCAATTTGAAACCGCCGGCGGTAAGGCGCAGGAAACGGTCTTTTTTTTGATAGGTGGCCCCCAGGTCAAGCTCCACGTGCTTGTGGCGGAAAAGCACCGTATCCGCGGGACTGGTAATATCCAGCTCCATATCACTGTCTAGCGTTATTGCCAGCAGGCTGCTGTCTGTTTTGAAAGAGGAGGTCAGTTTAGCGATGCTGGTACTGATTTTTTGCCCGGTGATCTTATCCGAAAAAGACAGGGCCAGATCCCTCACCACCACTTTGCGCAGATCTATTTCAAAACCGCTACCGCTAGTGTCTGCCGGGGCGGCGGCCTTATCCTGCCGGATGTTTTTGGCCTGCGCCAGGTTCAGCTCTCCGTTCTTTTCCCGTACCAGCTCCAGGTAGCCGCCTTTCAGGAAGAGGCGGCGAACGTTGTATTTCTGCCGGAGAACATCTGGCAGGCTGAAACCCACGTACAGGTGATCTACCTTGTAAAGCGGGCGGCCGGTTTGGGTTTTGTTGGGGAAAAAGCGTACCCCGTGCAGGGCAATAGATACATTCGGGAAATTTTTGAAGAGGGCGATATTGCTTTTTTCGATGGCCAGTTCTCCCTTGAACTGTTTGTTCAGTTCTGCCACAGCCATATTGGTCAGGCGCTGTTGCTGGGTAAAAAGCACTGTTACCGCCGCGGCAACTATCACTATAAAAACAATGCCTGCTATCAACAGGCTCCTGAATATCCACTTCTTTGTTTTAGCAGGCAGGCGCATGGTATATTTCTCGTTTAACACCCGTTCAAACGGGCCGGCGGTCAACTGTAGTATGTAATGTGGTGGCCGGTGTTGGCATTACGGGCTCAAATATATGGCATGCCGGGAAATAAACATGTTAATAAAATGCCAAATGTATGATATTGAAGAGGATGCGATGTCAAATAAAAAACCGGGCCCGCTGAATTAGCCGGCCCGGTTATACAAAGTTTATCTGATATTATAGTCCCAATACGCTCATGGCCTTTTTCACCGAGCCATGCTGTACCAGCAACGCCTTGGCCGCTTCATAGTCTGCAATACCGGCTTTCTCCATCAGCATTTTCACACCCCTGTCTACCAGCTTTTCGTTGGTAAGCTGCATGTTCACCATTTTGTTGTCTTCCACCCGGCCAAGCTGTATCATGAGCGTGGTGGAGATCATGTTCAGCACCAGTTTTTGCGCGGTACCGCTTTTCATGCGGGTACTGCCGGTCACAAACTCCGGCCCCACTACTACTTCTATGGGAAATTCCGCTACCTGGCTTACCGGACTGCCGGGGTTGCAGGAAAGGCTGCCTGTAAGGATACCTTGTTCACGGCAGGTTTGCAACGCGCCAATAACGTAAGGCGTGGTGCCGCTGGCCGCAATGCCCAGCACTACGTCTTTATCAGTAATGCTCCACTGGCGCAGATCGTCCCAGGCCTGCGCCCTGTCGTCTTCCGCATTTTCTACCGCCCTGCGGATGGCATTATCTCCCCCGGCAATGAGCCCTACTACCAGGCCATGCGGCACACCGTATGTAGGCGGGCATTCAGAAGCGTCCAAGATGCCGAGGCGGCCGCTGGTGCCTGCGCCTATATAAAAGAGGCGGCCACCGGCCAGCATTTTATCAGCGGCAGCCAGTACAAAGGCCTCTATGGCCGGTATGGCTTGCTGTACGGCTGCGGGCACGCCAGCGTCTTCTTCGTTAATATGTACCAGCACATCACGCACGCTCATTTTTTCGAGGTGGCGGTGGCGTGAGGGCTGTTCTGTTACTTTTATAAATTCCTGTTCGCTCATATACAACGCCGTTTTATGCCTGTTCCGTTTTTCCTTTAATGAGCCACAAGCCCAGGAAAGTGATCAGGCCGTTAATAAACAGCAGCTCAAGCCCTATTTCGAAGCCGCTGAACAATTGCTGCTGGTAGTGATCAATAATGAAGCAGATGATGGGCGAGATCACCACCACCCAGGGCACCAGCCTGTCATTCACCACTCGCTTGGTCAGGATGCCAAAGGCAAAAAGCCCCAGCAGCGGCCCGTAGGTATAGCCTGCAATTTTGAGGATGAGACCTATCATGCTGGGATTGTTCATCCATTTAAATACCATCACAAACAGCAGGAAAACGCCGGCAAAGGCCAGGTGTACAATCTGCCGGATGCGTTTTCTTCTGGCATCGCTCAGGGCGGCGTTGCGCTGAATGCCGAGTATGTCAATACAGAAGGAAGCGGTAAGGGCGGTTATGGCCCCGTCCGCACTGGGGAACAGCGCGGAAATGAGCGCTATGATGAAAATGATGGACACTGCGCCCGGCATATATTCCAGCGCTACCGTGGGGAACAGCGCGTCACCGCTGGCGGCAATACCCTTGCTTTCGGCAAAGAGATATAACAGGCCGCCCAGGAAGAGGAAAAGCAGCACTACCAGCATGAAGATCACGGCAAAGGTCATCATGTTCTTCTGCGAGTCTTTCAACGTACGCACGCTGATGTTCTTCTGCATCATTTCCTGGTCCATACCGGTCATGGTAATGGAAATGAACGCACCGGCCACGATCTGTTTCACGAAGAAAAACCGGCTGTCAGGGTCCATGACGAAGATATTGGAATACCCCTTGTCAGACAGCGCCTGTACGCCTTGCGGCAGGCTCAGGCCCAGGTCGTTGAGGATGTACCATACGCATACCAGCAGGCCTATGAGCATGCAGGCGGTTTGCAGCGTGTCTGTCCACACTATCGTTTTCACCCCGCCTTCAAACGTATACAGCAAGATCATCAGCAGTATTACAAAGGCCCCTACCCAGAAGGGGAGGCCAAAATCTTTCAGAATAGTAAGGTGCAGGATGTTGACCACCAGGTACAGCCGGGCGGTGGCGCCCAGTACGCGGGACAGTATAAAAAAGGATGCGCCTGTTTTATAGGAACGGAAGCCCAGCCTGCCCTGCAGGTAGTTGTAAATAGAGGTGAGCTGCATGCGGTAATAGACCGGCAGCAATACAAAGGCCACCACGCCGTACCCGATGAGATTGCCGATCACGATCTGGAAATACGTAAATGCATCTGTGCCCACAGTGCCGGGCACGCTTACGAAGGTAACGCCGCTGAGCGAGGTGCCTATCATGCCGAAAGCCACCAGCATCCAGTTGGAGCCACGGTTGCCGATAAAGAACGATTCGTTGTTCGCATTCCTGGAAGTTAGCCAGGCTACGCCCAGCAGCAACAGGAAATAAGCTATAACCAATGAAAACAAGATAACAGGAGACATGCTTTTATGTTGTTTGTGAGTATTTCTTTTCTTACTACAATATTTCGATACCGGCGTTGCGGTAGGGTTCCAGCGCGGCATCATCCGGCGGCAGCTCTGTGATGAGCGTGTTGATGCCGCCAATGTCACATACCTTGAAGCGCTGCGCGGTATTCAGCTTTTCGCTGATGGCCAGCGGCACCACTCTGTCTGAAGATTCCACGATGGCTTTTTTCACTTCCACCACATCCCAGTCGTTATCCGTAACGCCGTGCTGCAGGTCAATAGCGTTCAGGCCCAGGAAACAGAGGTCTGCCCGCACGCCCTTGATGCGGGATACCACGCTGCCGCCTACTGCTATCTGCGCGTTCTTCGAAATTTTATCCCCCAGGAAAATCACTTCTATGTTGGGATGGTGAATATACTCGTACGCGGCCGGAAGGCTCACCGTAATAAAGGTGGCCGAAAGTTCCGGCGGCAGCGCCTTGGCCAGTTCAATGATGGTGGTGCCCCCTGTGGTGAGCACGTACATGCCGTCTTTGATGAGGCGGCAGGCCTTCATGGCAATATGTTTCTTGCTGTTCAGGGCATATACATGGTCAGAAGCAATGGAGAGGTGGAAAGATTTTGACAGCGCCCCGCCATGTACCTTGATCAGTTTACCCTGGTCCGCCATCTCATTGAGATCACGGCGGATGGTATCTTCCGATACGTCCATTTGCTGGCTCAGGTCTACCGACAAGATCTTGTTATGCAGGTTCACCTGGCGGAGAATAAAGGATTGCCGTTCCTTTTTTAGCATGGCTGAACTGATTTTGGTCTCGCACAATATAAAACAATAATTTCCATAAAACGGCAAAAAAATGCAACCAAAATCATAAAATCAGGAATAAACCGGCAAAATATCACGCAAATCGACATTTTACCACCATAACTATTCCACCTCAATATCATATTTTCCCAACAGGCCGGGCAGCCCGTCTAACGAGAACTTTGCTTTTTTGAGGGGGTTCAGTTCCGGGTCTACCAGGTAATTACGGGCCGTGCGAAAGTCTGCCTTCTGCAGCGTGGTATGCGCAAAAATGGCCCCTGCCAGGTCACAGTGGCTAAACACTGCGGCGGTGAGGTCTGCTTCGGTAAAATCGGTTTCGTGCAGTGTACATTGGTGAAAGCGGGTATTTTTCAGCTTGCGGCCGAAGAAGGAGGCGAGGTTCAGCACGCAGTTCTCAAAATGCACCTCAAAAAGGAAATCGTTACAATGTTCAAAGTGCAGGCCCAACAGCTTGCAATCCCTGAACCGCACATCTTTCAGGGAAGTTTTATTGAGATTGGCAAGGCCCAGGTTGCAGGCCGTGAACGTACATTCCGAAAAGCTGAAGTCCGAGAGGTCTGCACCGGCAAAGTTGCAGTTCTCAAAGCTGCAATTGTCATATTCCCCTTTTGCCGGCGGGTTTTCAGAATAGTCGACCCGGTCAAACTTTTCGTCTTCAAAACTAATACGTTCCATGCCTGTTTCTTTTCAGCAACTTACAAAAAGAATCTTTGGTTGCAGCCGTTCAGTCATCCCTTTCGGATACTTTCTGCATAAAGTTCCCGGCGGTCTCCCCTATCCGCCATTCTTCCAGTTGCTGTGCCCGTTGCAGCCGGCCGCGGTCTTTCTCCCTGGTTACCAGCGCTGTGGCCACTGCCACATCGTGCCAGTTCCCGATCTGCTCCTGCAGCGCCTGCAGGTAATCTGTGTTCAGCGGCAACCGGCCGGGCGCCAGCCCGTGTACGTACAACAACATCTTGATCTTTTTACGGGCGTTGTGCAATTTATCGGGGAAAGGCGCCGCCAGCAGCGCCGCAGTTTTACGTAACTGAGGTTTGAACCAGCTTTTGATGCGGCGGTTGGGAAGTGGTTTCAGTTTTCGGGTCAGCATGGCAACCGCTTTCTCTGCCTGCCCGCTATAATAAGCAGTATATGCGCGGAAGCTGCGTGACTTTTCCCGCATCAGGCTGGTTTGCCGGGTTTCCAGAGCGGCGTTGGCGAGCGCATACTTTTTCATCAGCAGGAGGTTGAGGCCCGCTTCCCTGATCTGACCGGCCTTGCGGAACATTTTGCGAAGCGCTTCTACCGCCTCTCCTGCCCCGGGTGTGGCAAAGCGGGCAAAAGCCCTGAGTTTTTTTATCTCCACCCGCAATTGATGCAACGCCTCCGGATCGGAGGAAGCAGCAAAGTCCGCCAGGTAGCTGCGGATGGCATGGCGTCTTTTTTCCAGGAACTTGCGCTGTTTTTTCTTCTTCAGCATATATAAAGTTACCAATAATTGCGCAGGGCGCCGGCCGGGCCGTTCTGGCATTTAACGCAGCGTTCATATATAGCCGATGAAATATTCTGAAAAGAATCAGATATTTATACACTACAAAAAACTGACGGCATGAAATTCCTTATTACCTGTCTCTTCAGCATATGCACGTTTTCCCTGTATGCGCAGTCTACCCGCGTTGACAGCATTCTGCAGGATTTCCGGCAACACCCGGAGCGGGTGATGGTGGCTGCTCACCGCGGGCCTCACATCAACCACCCTGAAAACTCCCTGGCCGCCATCAGGGAAGCCATCCGCCTGGGCGTAGACATTGTGGAGCTGGACGTGCGGGAAACGAAAGACGGCGTGCTGGTGCTGATGCACGACAAAACCATTACCCGCACCACCGGCCAGCCCGGCGGCACGCAAGACTATACCTATGCGCAGCTCAGGCAGTTCCCTCTGTTGCATAACGGTCAGCCTACCACAGAAAGGATACCCACACTGGAAGCCGCGCTGCAACTGGTGAAAGACCACATACTGATCGATATAGACTTCAAGGCAGACGGGGCGGAAGCGGCCCGCAAAACCTGCGCCCTGCTAAGAACCACCGGTACTACAACACAGGCATTGTTTTTCCTGTACGATTACAAGGAAGCCACACAACTACGTAGCTGGGACGCACAGGTGCCTATAATGCCCCGCGCCTATAACCCTGTTGAAACGGCCGCCATCCTGCAAATGGGCAAATTTCCCGCCATCCATATAGATGAATCTTTCTACTCGGCGGCAGTGGCCGGCAGCATCCGGAACGCGGGAGCACGTGTATGGCTGAATGCGCTGGGCAAATATGACAAGGCGGAGCAGGAAACACCCGGCGCAGGGTTTACGCAACTGCTGGAAAAATACCCCGCGGTAAATATCATCCAGACAGATCTCCCCGGAGAGCTGATCGCCTTTTTGCGCGCAAAAGGGTTGCACCGGTAGAAAAAAGGCACCCGGTTCAACAACCAGGTGCCCTCCAGTAAAAGTTATTGCTGAACAAATGGCGGCGGTTTCCCCCTCAGCCACGTATCATCATTTATTAGGCAGTTTCAGTATTTCTTCCTTGAAGTACTGCAGTCCGTCAAAATCTGTAATGCCCCACACGGCGCTTTGCACTGTGCCTACCGCTTCGCTGTAAGCTTCATCATCTGCCGGATAGTCTTCTACATTGATCTTTTTGTTCTTTAACAGGTCCAGCAGCTCCCTGATCAGCACACTGCCGGTAATGGGCCCAATAGCGTAAGTAGTGCTCGAACTGGAACTGGACTTACTGGCGTTGATACAGTAAGCGCCCAGGGTACAGCGGGTGATCTGTCCGGCTTTCAGCAAAATGCGGGTTTCCTGCACCACCATCCCGTGCTGGTATTCTTCCTCGTCAGCCAGAATGACCAGCCCAGCAGGAATGACCAGCGTAATGTCTGTACCGCCGCTGTTAAACAGGGCTATGCATACATCAACATATGCGCCGCTGCCACGTTCATACACCGTATCGCATTGGCTGCCCCTGATCTTGCCCGCCAGGCTTATATTGGCCGGTAGTTCAAAGGGAGTGCCTTCCGGCGTGCCAGCTTGATCTCCCATGCCTTTTATCTGGCCGGGCTTTTCTGTGGGGGTTGCATCTTTCTTGTTTTTTTTACAGGCCGGCAGCACAAAAGCCAGCATACATGTTGCGGTCAACAAAACGAGCGCTTGTCGAAGTTTCATCATGGTTTCTTGATTAGAATGAAGATTAACAAAAATTTTGACTGGCGGGCTACAAACAAAAAGTGTGCCTCAAACTTTGAGGCTGGATTCCCGGACAATCAGTTTGCCGGGCAAAACTACTTCTTTTGGGTCAAAACGCTTCTTTTTTATATGATTCAGGAGCAACTGGCAACTGATCTTTCCAATTTCAAAAGCCGGTTCGGCAATAGTGGTCAGCGAAGGCGAGATGATGGAAGCAACAGGATCATTGGTGAATCCCACCACGCCCACGGTCTTTCCTACCTCAACCCCCAGTTTCTTCAGGGCCAGCATGGCGCCCACCGCCTTGCGGTCGTTCACCGCAAAAATAGCGTCAGGCCGGCTGCGGCATTTCCACAGGTTGAGCGCATCCTGCTCTCCATGCGCCTGCGAGAACCCGGAGTAAATGATCCATTCCTGCTTCAGGGGCAGGCCATGTTTTTTCAGGGCATCTTTATACCCCTTCAGGCGGGCGCGTGTAAAGGCCAGTCCTTCGGGGCCGGCTATGTGCGCTATTTTCCGGTAACCGTTCTGCACAAGATGTTCCGTGGCCTCAAAAGCACCATTGTAGTCATCCTGCACCACCCTGGAGGTATTGACCTGTTCCGCCACCCGGTCAAAAAACACCACGGGAATACCTTCATCTATCATTGCCTGAAAACCGCTGCCATCGTCAGAATCAGAAGAAACGCACACCAGCAGGCCATCCAGGCTGCTCAGCGCCAGGTTGCGGATCATGTCCCGTTCCCGTTCCGCGCTGTCATTAGTAACATACAGGATAAGATTATAGCCGCTGTTATAGGCTACTTCCTGGATGCCGGTAATAACGGTGGAAAAGTAATAATTGGTAATGCCGGGCAACACCACGCCCAGGTTGTAACTGCGGTGCTGCGCCAGGCCCTTGGCATTGACGTTGGGCCGGTAGTTCAGCTCTGCGGCCTTGGCCAGCACCAGTTCCCGGGTTTCGGCCTTTACATCATAGGCATCCCGCAGGGCCCTTGAAACGGTGGCAAAAGAAATATTCAGAGCGTTGGCAATGTCCTTTATGGTGGCGTAGTGTTTGCGCATTCATCTCCCTCCTTGGTATACTGTCTGTTCAAATAAATATACGCTGATTTACCGATAACGTTGCCGCTGTTTTTTTTGCACAGCCGGACAGGTGATTGTACATTCGGATACAATCTCAATTACAGCCAGAATCAATTAATCAATAATCCTTATTGTTATGAATAGATGCATGTTCCATGCAAGGCATTTCTATTGCCTGTTAGTGCTCGCTTTCATACTGCCGGTATCTCTCCCGGCACAAAACCAGCCCATAAAAGGCACTGTCAAAGATGCTGTTTCGCAGGCGCCCATACCCGGCGTGAGCGTAAGTGTGAAGGGCGCTTCGCAGGGTACCGCCACCGGTATAGACGGCGGCTTCAGCATACAGGCTGCGGCAGATGCGGTGCTGGTATTTTCTTTTATCGGGTACGAAAAAAAGGAAGTGCCGGTAGGCGCGCAAACGGTGCTCAACATCACCCTGCAGCAGTCTGCTTCACAATTAGGTGAAGTGGTGGTGACTGCGCTCGGCATTGAACGGAAAACCCGCTCACTGGGTTATGCCACCCAGCAGCTCAACAATACAGACCTTACCACGGTAAGGCAGCCGGGCGCCAATATTATGAACAGCCTGAGCGGCAAGGTGGCCGGTGCTGTTATTACGCCCGCGGCCACCGGCCCGGGCGGGGCCGTGCGGGTGGTACTGCGCGGCAACCGCTCCATCAGCGGCAATAACAACGCCCTGATAGTGGTAGACGGTGTGCCCATTGACAACACCATGACCACAGAGCCCGGCGGCAGCGGTTCTGCCAATACGGTGGCCACCCAGCAGAAAAGCATTGCCAGCGGTTACTCCGGCAGCGACGGGGCGGCCAGCATCAACCCGGACGATGTGGAATCCATCACCGTGCTGAAAGGCCCGGCCGCAGCCGCCCTGTATGGCAGCCGCGCTGCCAACGGCGCATTGGTCATCACCACTAAAAAAGGGAAAAGCGGGAAAGTGACCATGAACTATAACGGCGGGGTGGCCATAGACAGGCCTTACCTGCTGATGGACCTGCAAAATACCTACGGCCGCGGCAATGGCGGCGTATATGGCGCACAGGCCGGCGAAAGCTGGGGAGCGCCCACCACCACCTACAAAAACAACGTACGGGATTTTTACAACACCGGCGTTACGCTGAATAGTTCCGTGAACATATCCGGCGGAACGGACAAGCTGAGGGGATACGCTTCCTACACACACAACGCCAATAACGGTATTGTACCCAAAAACCGGCTGGAAAGGAACACGCTGAACCTCCGCCTCACCGGGGAGCTGCTGCCGCGCCTGACCACGGATGTAAAGGTGACCTACATGAACCAGATCATCAAAAACAAACCGCGCCTGGGAGATAACGGTGTTACCAATGAAGCACTGATCATGCCGCGGGATATGCACCCAGACTCGCTCCGCAATTTTGAACGGCTGGACAAAACGGGCCAGCCGGTACCCGTGTACTGGACTACCAGCTCTGCTTTTCAGAATCCTTACTGGGACGTACACCGCACCGCGCTCAATGAAGAGCGTAACCGTATTACCCTGATGGGCCTGGCCAAATACCAGCTTACAGACTGGTTGAGCGTACAGGGCCGGTACAGCCTTGACAGGTATGACGACAAGATCACCGGCAGTTATTACTTTGGCACCATTCCCGTGCCTACGCTCACCGGCGGCCGCTACCAGGAAGCATACATCAACCGCTGGGAGCGCAATATGGACGTGCTCATTTCGGGTAATAACAAACTCGGTAACGATTTTGGCATCAACTACAATGCAGGGGCCGCCGTACTCCGCAACCGCGGCTACAATTCCCAATCCTTCGCCAACGGCCTCAGCATTCCCAACCAGTTCAACCTGAACTTTGCCGCTACCCCGGCGTTTTCCAATCTTACGGTAGAGAAAGAGATACAATCCGTGTACGGGAACGCTCAGCTCGATTTCAGGCAGCAGCTGTTCCTGGACGTAAGCGCCCGTAACGACTGGTCTTCCACCCTGCCCGCGCCGCACAGCTATTTCTACCCTTCCGTAGGCCTTAGCGCCATTCTCTCGGACATGCTGAACCTGCCGGACTGGATCAGTTTCAGCAAGGTGCGCGCTGCTTACACGCAGGTAGGTAACGATGCAGATCCTTACCTGCTGATACAGACCTATACCTATTCCCTTGGCGCAGGCAACGGTTTTGTGGCCAGAGACCAGATCAAGTACATCAGCGATCTCAAGCCGGAAAAAACAGAATCGTGGGAAGCCGGTACGGAATGGCGCTTCCTGGATGGGCGGCTGGGGCTTGACGCCACCGTTTACAAAAGCAATACTTACAACCAGCTGATATTTATAGGGTTGCCGCAGCCCAGCGGCTACAACCAGCAGTACATCAATGCCGGCAACATCCAGAACCAGGGCGTGGAAGTAATGCTGACCGGTACGCCGGTACGCCGCCAAAACTTTACCTGGAACAGTTCACTCAATTTTGCGCTCAACCGCAACAAGGCCATATCCCTCAGCCCCGGCGTTACCCAGGCCGCGCTCACTACCGCTACCGGCTTTGGCAGCCTGCTGGTGAAACCCGGCGGCATGTACGGTGATATTTATGACTACGTATGGTCCCAAGACAGCAAAACCGGCCAGTACCTCGTTACCACGGCCGGCCTCCCGGCGGTAACGGCCCTGCAGAAGATCGGTAATTACAACCCGGACTACACCCTTGGCTGGAGCAACCAGTTGCAGTACAAAAGATTCAATTTGTCCATGCTGATAGACGGGCGTGTAGGCGGCATGGTGATATCCGGTACAGACGCTATGACGGCTTACTTCGGCATTGCGGACTATACAACAAAATATAGAGACGGCGGGCTGGTGCTGCCGGGCCTGAAACCAGACGGTACGACCAACACTACCGCCATCACCGCAGAACAGTTATGGACACAGGTTTCCCAGGGAGGCAGGAACGGCTACGGCCAGTTCTTTGCCTACAGCGCCACCAATTTCCGCCTCCGCGAGCTTTCCTTGGGATATGATTTTGACTGGCAAAACAAACTGGTGAAAAGCGCAAGGCTTTCCCTCACCGGCCGCAACCTTTTCTTTTTCTACCGCGGCAAATCCCTGCTGGACATACCGGGCATCGGCAAACGAACTATTCCTGTAGATCCGGAAGTGGCCATAGGCTCCAGTAACTACCAGGGCATAGAGTCCGGCATACTGCCCATCACCCGCAGTATTGGCCTGAACCTGAGCTTGTCATTCTAAAACCTGAAAGCAATGATCATGAAAAAAAATATGCTTTATTTCCTGCTGGCAACCGCTCTGCTCACCAGTTGCACCGGAAAGTTCGACGACATGAACAAAAATCCCGCTAAACTTTCAGACGCGGGCGCAAGGGAGCTGCCGTTCATGTTTACCCGTGCACAGTCTGCCGCCACCATACACCGGCCTTACTACCAGACCATTTCCATCCTGATGCCGGACCTGTACGCGCAGTATTTTGCACTGACCACCACCAGCTTCCAGACAGATCGCTACGTGATGAATGACGGCTGGCTTTCCCGTCCCGGCATCATCACTTACGTGCTGACCCTCCCGCAGTTGCAGACCATCTTCGATAACACGGAACGCAGTTCCGGAGAATATGCGCTCGCCAATATCATGATGACCTACACTTTTCACCGCCTCACGGATTACTACGGGCCTGTGCCCTACTTTGAGGCCGGCCAGGCCAGCAGCAGCATTGCATATGACCCGCAAGACAAGATATACGACGATCTTTTCAAACGCCTGGATTCTGCCGTTACCAACCTGAAAGCGGGCACCGCCGCCAATGTATTCGGTAATTACGATATTATTTACGAAGGCAATGTGCAGCAGTGGATACGGTTTGCCAACACACTGCGCCTTCGGCTGGCCCTGCGCATCTCGAAGGTAGACCCGGCCCGTGCCAAAACGGAAGCGGAGGCCGCGGTAGCCGGCGGCGTGATGACGGCAGCTTCTCACAGCGCCTACATCAAGCGGTCTGCCAAAGGGGACGATGCCAACGGGCTGGCTACCAACGCGGTGAACAACGAGTTTTCGATGAGCTCCACCATGGCCTCTTACCTCAAAGGTTACAACGATCCCCGCCTGCCCATATACTTTCAGCCAGCGGTGGCCAGCGGCCAGTTCAAAGGCCTGCGTAACGGTTCTTCCGCCACAGACATCAACAAACCCGGCAACCGCCCCGCACAGACCTCCAATGTAGGGCCGCGCTGGGTAAACTGGAACGGCGCCACGTGGATCGGTCAACTGGAAGCTACCCAACCCGTCATGCACGCGGCAGAGGCCTGGTTCCTGCGCGCGGAAGGAGCGCTGAACGGCTGGAACATGGACGGCACAGCGCAAGAGCTGTATGAAAAAGGCATTGCCGCCAGCATGCAGGAATGGGGCATTAATGACCTTACCGTGATTAATAGTTATATTACATCAGCCGCCGTGCCGGCAGCCCCCGGAGATGAGGCCGGCTCCCCCGCCGTGGCGGCCACACCGGTGAAATGGGCCGCCACCGGGAGTATGCAGCGTTTACAGATAGGCACACAGAAATGGCTGGCCCTCTACCCTGACGGGCAGGAGGCATGGGCGGAATTTCGCCGCAGCGGCTACCCGGTGATGTACCCCGTATTACAAAGCGATAATAGTGACCTGCCCGCCGGTACATTCATCAACCGCCTGCCCTACTCTTCCGTAGAAGCCTCCACTAACGGAGCGGCCCTTGAAAAGGCCCGGCAGATGCTTGGCGGGCCGGATAACGCGGCCACCAGGGTTTGGTGGGACGTAGATTGACCTTGTATGAAACTATCCTTTATCATATTATTCCTTTTAACCGGCATGCACCTTTCCGCACAACAAAGCGATCCCATCCGGCATGGGCTGGAACAGCAGGCGGCACAGGCCTTTCATGCCCATACCCTTCCCCGTACAGCCGCTGCCTGGAAACAGCAGCGCGCAGCACTGTACCAGAAAATAATGCGGCATAGCGGCGCCGTGACCAATCATACGCTGCCGCCAGACATGCGGGAAACACAACGCCTCACCATGCAGGGCTACACCATCCGCAGCATCTATTTCCAGACAAGGCCCGGCGTGTATGCCACGGCCAGCCTGTACGTACCGGATGGTGACGGGCCCTTCCCCGCGGTGGTGCTTACGCACGGCCACTGGCAGGGCGGGCGCAACAGTGACCTGTTCCAGTCCGTAGCACAGCAACTGGCCATGCACGGCTATGTATGCCTCAGCATGGACGCCTGGGGCGCCGGTGAAAGGACCACCATACATGGAGAACATGAATATCACGGCGCCTGCCTGGGCGCTTCGCTGATGAACATAGGCACATCGCTGATGGGCATGCAGATATCGGATAATATCCGCGCCGTAGACCTGCTTTGCTCATTGCCTTATGTAGATGCCAAACGCATTGGCGCTACCGGCGCCAGCGGCGGCGGCAACCAGGCCATGTGGCTGGCCGCCATGGACGAGCGCATCAGGGCTGCTCTACCGGTGGTAAGCGTAGGAACATTTGAATCCTACATCATGAACAGCAACTGCATTTGCGAACTGCTGCCCGGCGGCCTCACCTTTACGGAAGAAGCAGGCGTACTGGCCATGGTAGCGCCCCGCGGCCTGAAGCTCTTTAACGCCCTGAAAGACAACAACAGGGCCTTTGCCCCTGCGCAGATGCAACGCAGCTACGCTGGCGCGCAACAAATCTTCACCTTGCTGAAAGCGCCGGACCAATTGCAGTACCAGTTGTTCGACACCACACATGGCTACTGGCCGGAAATGCAGGCCGCCATGCTGGGCTGGTTTGACCTCCAGCTGAAAGGCCAGGGTACCGGCGCGCCGGTGGTCACAAAGCCTCTTGCCCTGCAGCCCGCGGAAAAACTGATGACCTTCCCCGCCGGCAAACGGGACACACTCGTAGCCACCACGGCCGCATATTGCCGCCAACAGGGCTTGCTGCTGAAAAGAACGTTCCGGCCCAACGGCCATGAAAAGCAAGCGCTGCGCAAAGTGCTGCTGCTGCCGCCCGCCGGTGGTATCAAAAACGCGGTACGCACCGGCAGCGCCGGTGGGTGGGACAGCATCAGCATCACCGCCGGCAATAATGAAATAACATACCTGCTGCACCGCGCACCGCGCAATGGGTCGCACCAATACATAGTTGTGGCGGGCGGCGCCGTTCCGGAAAACACAACAGCGGGCATCGTGATGGTGGACCTCTGGGGCACCGGCCGCGGCCGCTCCGCGGCGGCCACCGCCATAGACGGCAAGCTGCCTGCCTTTCACACCACTTCCCGTTCCCTGTTGTGGTTGGGCAATACCGTGATGGGCAAGTGGGTAGACCAGTTGCAACTGGTGCATGCCTGGCTGCGCCGGCAGGGCGCCACGCACATTACCACCAGCGGCGCGGGAGAAGCCGGGCTTGCTGCTCTGTTTCATGCCGCCGTGTATGACAACGTGCAGGCCGTTACCGTACAAAGCGGCCCGGTAAGCTACCTGTTTGACAACCCAGCAGGTGTAGATCATTTTAACATGGCCGCATACCTGCCCGGCATATTGCAGTGGGGAGACGTGTCTATGGCCGCGGCGCTGAGCAGCGCAGACATTACGTTTGAAGCGCCGGTGTCTATGTCAGGCAGGGCAATTGCCGGCGCAGAGCTGGAACAATACAGGCAAGAATTTGAAAAACTGAAAAAAAAGGGAACGGTGAAGTTCCTTGAAAAAATGTAACATGAAGAATAACCGCAGAGACTTTTTAAAACTGACCGGCCTTGCCGCCGGTACTGCCTTGTTGCCCGCCTGCAGCACCAGCAGCACGGCTACAGGGCAATTGGGGCACATCCGCAAGGCCGCCGAAAGCAAGTACACGCAACGGTTCAACATGTGCGGGTACGCCGCGCCGAAAATTGACACGGTACGCATCGGGTTTGTAGGCGTGGGCAACCGCGGGTCTGCCGCCGTAGAACGGGTAAGTTATATTGAAGGCGTACAGATCAACGCCATTTGCGACGTACGCCCTAAAATGGCCGAAGCGGCCAAAGCCCGCATCAAAACACCCGGCCATCCCGCGCAGTTGTATACCGCAGGGCCGGAAGACTGGAAAAAGATCTGTGAGCGGGACGATATAGACCTGCTGTATGTGGCCACCCACTGGGCATTGCACACCCCCATTGCCCTCTACGCCATGGAACATGGCAAGCATGTGGCGGTAGAAATACCGGCTGCCACCACTGTGGAAGACTGCTGGCGCCTGGTGGAAACTTCTGAGAAAACCCGGCGGCATTGTGTGATGCTCGAAAACTGTTGTTATGATTTTTTTGAGCTGCTCACGCTCAACATGGCGCGGCAGGGCTTCTTCGGGGAGATCGTACACACAGAAGGCGCTTATATTCACGACATACTGGAAAGCATGTTTGACCGCGGCAAGCGGTATGATGTATGGCGGCTGCGCGAAAACGCAAAGCGAAACGGCAACCTGTACCCCACCCACGGGCTGGGGCCTGTTTGCCAGGTCATGAACATCAACCGCGGGGATAGTATGGACTATCTTACCTCCATGTCCGGCAACGACTTTATGATGGGCGCCATGGCCAAACAACTGGCTGCCGGGGATGCTTTCTATCAGCCATTTGCCGGTATGCATTTCCGTGGCAACATGAACACCACCGCCATCCGCACCAAACAAGGCCGCACCATTATGCTGCAGCACGATGTTACCTCTCCGCGCCCCTATTCCCGCCTGCACCTTGTAAGCGGCACAAAGGCCACCGCGCAGAAGTACCCCTTGCCGGGCAGAATAGCCACCAGCCATGAGGGATGGCTGCCGGAAGCAGACATGAAAAAACTGGAAGAACAATATGCTCCCCCGATTGTCCGGAAAATCGGGGAGCTGGCCAAACAGATAGGCGGCCACGGGGGCATGGACTTTATGATGGACTGGCGCCTCATAGATTGCCTGCGCAATGGCCTGCCGCTTGACATGGACGTGTATGACGCCGCGCTCTGGAGCGCTATTGGCCCGCTCAGCGAATGGTCTGTGGCCAACCGTTCCAATTCCATCAATGTGCCTGATTTTACAGCGGGCGCCTGGCAACAAAACCGGCCGGTAGACCTTTCCCTCCAGCAGGGCGGCTCCACCGGCGTAAAAGTATCATCATCCAATCAATAATTAATTTCATCAAATGCAAGTCGTTACATCAAACACCCACCGCGAGCTTGGCGCGGCGGCCGGAAAGGCCGCGGCAACACTGATACGGAATACCATCCGCGAAAAAGGCAGCGCAAACATTATTCTGGCAACAGGCACCAGCCAGTTCGAAACCCTGAAGCAACTGATTGTGGAAGAAGGAATAGACTGGAGCAAGGTAACCATGTTCCACCTGGACGAATATATTGGCCTGCCCCTTACCCATCCTGCCAGCTTCCGTAAATACCTGCAGGAGCGCTTTCTTGACAAGGTGCCTCCCCTGAAGGCCGCCGTGCTGATCAACGGGGAAACAGACCCGGCAGAAGAATGCCGGCGCGTAGGCAACCTCATTACCACCCACCCCATAGACGTGGCGCTGGTAGGCATCGGCGAAAACGGCCACCTGGCTTTCAATGACCCCCCGGCAGATTTTGATACCAGGGCGCCTTACCTCATTGTAAACCTGGATACCGCCTGCCGCCAGCAGCAAATGAACGAAGGCTGGTTCCCCAGTGTGCAGGATGTACCCTCGCAGGCCATCAGCATGTCTGTACACCAGATCATGCAGTCTGTCCATATTATCTGTTCCGTACCCGGTGCCAGAAAAGCGCAGGCCGTAAAAGACAGCCTCCGGCAACCGGTCAGCAATATTCACCCGGCCAGCATACTGCAACAGCACCCGCACTGCACGTTCTATCTGGATGCGGAATCTGCCGCGTTGCTGCAGCAGCCGCAACGGGCGCAATAAGTACGTTTATAATACCAAAAATTCAATACAGAGCTGGCCCCTTCCCGGAGGCCGGCTCTTCTTTTCTCCCCATACCGTTGTTTCGCCCACTTACTGCATTTTATTTCATTTCTTATTATTTTTGCCTGCTCTGCATGGCCGGCGGCAGTGCACTTGCATAAACCACACAAGCCTCTGTTTACGGCGTAGTATCTGACGAGAACAAACAGCTCATTCCTGGAGCATCGGTTCAGGTACGCAATGAATCTACCGGCTTCACCACCCGTACCGTTACCAGCACAAAAGGAGAATACACCATCCGGGAGCTGCCGCTGGGCGGCCCCTATTGCCGCCAGCCTTCAAAAAAAATACAGGATAAATTTTACAAACGCTTAACTTGCACGATATGAAGGTATTGGTTATTGAAGATGAGCCTATTTATCAGTTATACCTACGGAAATACCTGGAAAGACTGGGGCTGAACGTATTTACCTGCGAAACCGGTATGGCCGGTGTGCAAACAGCCCGGCGAGAGCTGCCGGACTTTATTATCCTGGACATGGGCCTGCCCGATATGCTCGGTACGGATTGCCTTGACTTGCTGAAGAGGGACCCGGACACGGCTGCCATCCCTGTTATTGCTACTACCGCAGACGCTACGGACGAATTTAAGACCGAAACCCTGTACCTGGGGGCGCATATCTATCACAGAAAACCTATCACGCCAGACCAGCTTACATTTTACGTACAGAAGATCAGGGACGTATTAGAAGAAGTAAGCGATCATTAAGGCGCCCAGCATAGACTGGAGCAATGCTTTATATTTCTGTATGCTTTTACGCGCAATGCGCAGGTGTGTTTTTACAGAATTAATGCTGATGTTCATAATACGGGCAATATCATGATAACGGCAGCCCTCAATGTACAGCAGCCGCATGGCGGTTTGTTGCTGCACGGTTAATGAAGCCAGCACCTGGTGCACTATTTCCGTTTCGTAAGATTTCATTTCCGGCTGCATGGCCACCGGCTCGCCGGTGTTGGGGAACGCGGATGCTACTTCAGTAAAAAACTGCTGGTTCTTTTCCCTTATTCTTTTCTCCCGGGACATGGCAATCAGGCAATTGTTGTAAATGCCGCGCAGCAGGTAGGCTTTGAGGTCTCCCACCCGGTCCCACTTGCGGAAGGGCAGCAACTGGTGTACAAAAAAACTCTGTACCACCTCTTCGGCCTCCTGGGGATTTTTCAATATGGTATATGCCCGTGCAAACAGCAGTTTGGCATACCTGGCGTGCAACGCTTCAAACGCGCCCGGCTTTCTACTGATCAGCCCTTGTAAGATTTCCGCATCTTCCATATAGATTCAATTATATGCATTAGTAAAAAAAGACCTTTCTACCGGAAGGATTTTGCCTAATGCCGCGAAGGAGAGAAAAGACAGAACATTCACTGGTTGGTTACTGTAAAGAAAGATAATTAAAAAAAGTGCTCATGTTAACCTAAAGTTAAGAAGAAAACTGTAAATAATGAAAAGGGGCCGGTGGAAAGGAAGTACCGCCGCAGGAAGAAAACAGGGGCCGCCTACCGGCAATGCAGCGTGCCGTTCTCCCAATAAAAACTGATGCGGCCGGTGGTGGTTAACTGGTTCATAAAAGCCTGCAGGCCCTGGCTGCGGTACAGCTTGCCTCGAAAGGTCTGTTCCCTGGCCCGGCGGCTGTCTATCACTATTTTTACATTAAAGCAACGCTGAACAACCGCCGCAATTTCAGGCACAGAAGCATGCTCAAAATAATAAATGCCCTCCCGCCAGCCCAGCAGCTCGGGGTTCATTTCCCTCACCGTAATGGGGCTGCCGGTACGGGTAACAGCTTCCCTGCCCGGTTCCAGCACGGTCTGTTCCCCCTCCGCATGTACGGTAACTTTTCCCTTCACCAGGGATGTGACTATTTTCCCCGGCAGGTAGGCATTGATATTAAATTCCGTTCCCAGCACCTTTACTACGGTAACGCCGCTATGCACAATAAAGGGCCGGTTTACATCCGGCGCCACCTTGAAGTAGGCTTCTCCCTCTACATATACCCGGCGCACGCCTGCTTCAAAACTGAAAGGGAAGCGGATCTTTGAGGCGCTGTTAAGCCAAACGCTGGTACCGTCTGTCAATTCAATTTCGTAATTCTTGCCGGCTGGTACAGACAGGGTATTCCAGCCCGCGCCTTCTTTCCCTCCCCCGCCGGTGAAACTGAGCTGGCGGTTGTGATTGCTGAGTACTGTGCCCTTCAGGCTTATTTGCTGAAGGCCGCTATCTCCCAGGGTGAGCGTGCGGCCGCCGGCCAGCTTCAGCACCACAGCGTCAGGAGCTGGTACAGCAGTATAGGACTGCGGCTCCATGGAACGGTTCAGCATAAAAAAAAGAAGACCAACGGAAACTGCCACTATGGCCGTTGCAGACCGCAGGAACCACTTTCTCCTTTGCCCGGCCAGCCAGGCGGCCCGGGCCAGCAGTATATTCTCGTAACCCTGCTCCAGGTTAAACAAACGCATGGCGCCCAGGGCCTCGTCTGCCGGAACTTCCCGGCGTATTTCGCCACGCATTTCCCTTACTTCCTCATAATATTCCAGCAACATATCCAGCTCTTCCCGCTCTTCAGCGGTAAGCAAACCATAATGTTCTTTCAGGATGAGTTCCTGTACGTGTTGTTTGTTCATGGGAAAACAAAAGGGGTTACTGGTAAGAAGATGCGAAAGCGATATGGCACGGGTGAACTGCTGTTTGTTAATGAATGCCCGCAAACACGCATGTGTGGCGGCTTCCTTCGTTAACAAACAGTATACAACAAGGGCTGCCTCCTGATGAGACAGCCCCCCTTTTCATAAGCATAATTCTACTCATATTAACGCTGCTGCCCTCAAAATGTTCGGTTTTGAGACAAAGTGTCCGGTTTTGAAAATCGGTGTTCCGGCCACGCCAGTGGTCATCATACGTAACCGTTTACCGTTTCTCCCCCTTTAGCACACCTTTGCCCTGAAACCCGCAGTACATGCGGGTGTCCGCCAACTGTCCGATTTGGGACAGCGCCCTTTTAACCGCTCCATTCCTAACTATTCGCTTGCCCTGCCCTGTATGCGGGGCTAATTTTACATCATCATTCAACGCGAAAAATTTTAAAGAACTTATAAAACACATTATCATGAAAAAGATCATCGCCCTTCTCGCCATCGTTTTTGCTGCCCATGCAGGTTTTGCAAAAGATAATACCAACAGTAAAGTGCTGGACGCTTTCCGCCAGGAATTTGGCAACATTGAAAAAGTAGAGTGGTATAAAACAGACCACAGCTTTGTTGCCAAATTTTCACTGAACGCCTCAAGGGTAACTGCCCATTTTGATGAAGAGGGCAACCTGCTGGCCACTTCCCGCAACATTTCCGACACACAGTTGCCCACCCGCGTTATTACCCGGCTTATTAAAAAATACCCGGGCCAGATCATTCACAACATTGTAGAATATGTTTGTGAAGACAGCACCCGCTATGTAATTACCCTGGAAAACAACAACGCCTGGACAGTACTGCGGGCGGAAAACACCGGCAGCTTGTCTGTACTCGACAAGCTCATCAAACAATAGTTTCTCCTTCCGCCACAAACGGCAAGCGGGTGCTCCCCTGTACAGGGGGCACCCGCTTGTTTGTTTATAGCTTGCTTTTTATTTCACCAGCTTGCCCAGGGACTCCTGTGCCAGGGGGTGATAATTGCGTTTGTACTGGTTGAATATCCTCCTGGCCATTTCCTGCCCTTTGGGCGTTTTCATCATTTCTGTATACAGGGGCGTGAGGAATTTGCGGCGGCCTACTTCGCTGAGGAATTTTTCCATATTGGCGTAGGCAGGCGTATAATCCGCTGCTACCGCCATAATGAACCACTGGTCCGCCACCTCGCTGTTGCCGGTAGCCGTGAAGCGGAATGTTTTGTCCAGCTGTTCCATTTGCGCCGGCGTCAAAGGCCTGGGCATTTTACGGAGAAAATGCAGCCACTCGTGCGAGGTCCAGTCTTGCGTGCTCAACGTAGCCGGGGTGGTACCATCAAGGAAACGGGCGCGCTCGGCGTCTACCTTTTCAAAACGTTTCTGCGGTACGCGCGGACAGTTGGCGGGTATGCCAGGGCCATACACCCAGGCCTGCACGTTCACGGCAGTATCTCCCTTCAGCAGGTGCTTATCCAGGTATTGCAGGAACTGCGCGGTGTGCATGGTTTTGAAGGCATGGCCGTCAAAGTAGCCGCGCAGAAAGGTGTCCATACGGGCACGGCCCATTTTTTCTTCTATAAGGCGCAGAAAATGCGCGCCTTTTTCATAGGCAATATCAGTAAGGCCATCGTCAGGATGGCGGTTGGCGAGGTCTAGCTTCAGCCAGGTATCTTTGCTGTCGGCGCCAAGGCTTTGCACGGTCTCTTCCATATCCTGGTACCCCAGCTCCCATAGCATGTCCGCATAATCCGCACCCATCATGGCCTCCATAATGCGGCGCTCGAAATATACCGTGAAGCCTTCATTCAGCCAGAAATCTTCCCAGGTGGCATTGGTTACCAGGTTGCCGCTCCAGCTATGCGCCAGCTCATGTGCTATCAGCGATACGAGGGAACGGTCCCCGGCTATAATGGTAGGCGTACAGAAGGTAAGGCGCGGGTTTTCCATACCGCCCAGGGGGAAGCCCGGCGGCAATACCAGCACATCATAACGCCCCCAGCGGTAAGGCCCGTACAAAGACTCCGCGGTAGTGACCATTTTTCCTACTTCTTCAAATTCATGGCGGGCTTTCTGCAACATGGACGGCTCCGCATATACGCCGGTTCGCTGGTCAATAGCGGCAAAGGCAATATCTCCTGCCGCCAGCGCCATCAGGTAGGCCGGCACCGGCTGCTCCATTTTGAAATGGTAAACACCGCTATCGTTACGCTGCTGCGGGTTCTCGGCACTCATCAGCGCCACCAGGTCTTTGGGAACGGTAACACGCGCATCGTACGTAAAACGGATGCCGGGACCGTCCGCGCAGGGAATCCAGGTGCGGGCGTAGATGGACTCGGACTGGGTGTACAGGAAAGGATGCTTTTTGCCAAGCGTTTGCGAAGGTTCCAGCCATTGCAGCGCCGTGGCCTTGTCTCCTGTTTTATACCAGATGGCCACTTCCTTTGCGTCTGCATCTACGGGAATGTTGAGGCGGCTGCCCAGTTGTGCGGTGGCGCTGTCAAGACTGAAATCCCTTTTGTTGCCGTTAACTGTTACGCTGTCTATGGTCAGCTCATAGGTGTCCAGGTGGAGCGTAGACGCGCCGGTTGCAGGCTGAATTGTCCAGGTAGCGCGGCCGCTGATCTGGCGCTTTTCAAAATCTACCGTCACGTCCAGTGAAAGGTGCTGTGGCGTAACACTGTCCGCATTAGACAGGGTATGCCAGTCTTTCACTTCCTCCACGGTCCCGGCTTTCTTTTCCGCCGGCTGGTTACAGGCCGCAGCCGCCATCACGGCTACGGCAAACAATGCATATTTCATGTAGCAGGTTTTGATGTATGACGAAGATATTACCGTATGGGCTCCGGCGTTTTGGCAGGAGTGTCCATATAATAAATGCCTTGTTGTTTCAGTAAAGGAAGCGCATCCTTCAGTCTTGCCTTGAACTGTTCAAAGTCTTTCTTGTCCGGCTGCGTCCACGCGGCTTCCGCAAGCGCTATCAGGCGCGGGAAGGTCATGTAATACATACGGTCCACAGACTGCACTGTTTCCGTCCACAAGTTGGCCTGTATCCCTTCTATGAGCGGGCTTTTGCCGTTGATACCAGCGGGCAGGGAGGCGGCGCTAAAGTTGTACACGGCTTCCAGGGGTGCAAAAGCGCCGGCCCAGCGGCGGCCAACAAGGTTGCTGCTGTCTTGTACAAAATCGAAATAAAAAGGTATGCGCGGGCACAATACTACCTTGTAACCTTTATCTATGGCGCTTTTCAGCTGCTGCGGCCTATCGTGCCGCCACCAGAACACAATGGTTTCCTTCGCCGGCAGGGAAGCGGCCGTTACCTCATCCCAGCCCAGCACTTTCGAATTGAGCCGGATGAGCGTGTCCGCCATGCGTTTGATGAAATAATGCTCTACCTGCTCCAGCGTGCCGAGTTTTTCCTTTTGCATCAGTTGCTGCACAGCGGGGTCTGTTTTCCATTTCTCGCTGCCAAAGCTCACTTCATCACCGCCAATATGGATCATCCCGGAGGGGAATAGCACGTTCACTTCCTTGAGAATATTGGTGAGGTACTGGTACGTTTCTTCCTTGCCGGGGTTGAAGGTAAACTCCGGGTATTTGGCGGAGCCGCCCCCGCTGAACTCGGGATAGGCCCTGTTGGCCGCGGTAGCATGCCCGGGCATATCTATTTCCGGGACCACGGTGATGTGGCGCTCGCGGGCATAGGCCACAATTTCTTCGATCTCGTCCTGCGTATAATAAGCGGCCGGCGTATTGCGGTGATGATGGTTGCCGATGCCGCCAACGTAGGCGAGGCGGGGATATTGTTTGATCTCGATCCTCCAGCCAGGCTCATCTGTGAGGTGCCAGTGAAAACGGTTCAGCTTGTAGAAGGCCATTTCGTCCAATATCTTTTTCACTTCGGCCTTGCCGAAGAACTGGCGTGATTCGTCCAGCATAAACCCGCGCCACCGGTAGAGGGGCGCATCCTGGATGTTCCAGCAGGGCACGCGGATGCCGGTTTCTTTACCTTGCGCCTTCCGGGCCAGTTGTAAGAAGGATGCCAGTCCGTAAAACAACCCTTCACCTGACGCGGCGCTGACAGTAACCCCTTTAGGGCTCATGTTCAGCGTATAGGCGGCGGGGTCGCCGCCTTTTTCCAGCTTCAGCGTAATGGCCGGGCGGCTGCTTTGCGGTTGTACGGCCACCCTGATGCCGGTGAATTTCAGCAATTGTTTTTGCAGCACCTGCGCTTCGGGCAGGGCGGCGGGAGAGGCCACAATGAGCGGTGTGTTGTCATCCAGGAAAAATTGTCCGGCGGCCTGGGAGGCCTTTACCGGCAGGGGAATTACGGGACAAAGGGACTGCGCGGTAGCCAACTGGTCCAGCACCAGGAACGCCAGCAGGAGCGGCAACGATCTTAGCATATTATTACAACTGTTTATTTAAGGGACTAAAGATAATAATCTTCTCCGAAGGGGTATATTTACTATCTTGCCGGCATGTTGAACCTCCGGCTGAACTACCCTTCCATACCCCGGGAGGGCGACGTATTCCAGGCCTATTGCCAGGCGCTGACGGACGCCCGGAAATCGGATTTACTCCACCCGCCCTACCAGGCATTGAGCGATGCGGGCGCCCGTACGGTACTGCAATGGCTGCATGCCAGGGAAGGCGTTTCCAGGATCGTACCGTTGCCGAGCGCCAATAGCGGGTTGTATTGCATTCTTGACTGGTTCCGGGGAAAAACGCCCCGCATAGCCTGTGAGCCATTTACTTTCCCCGGTTTCAAGATGGCGGCCAGCCACCATGGATATGAGCTGGCTCCTATTGCAAGCGATGACGAGGGCATATTGCCCGACGCGCTGGAGCGTTGCCTGCAGGAGAGAGACTGCAAGCTGGTGTACCTGCAGCCCACGGTACATAATCCCACCTGCAGCGTGATGCCGCTGACCCGCAGGGAAGCTGTTGCCAACGTTATACGCCGTTTCAGCGGCGTTTACATACTGGAAGATGATGCCTACCGGTTCCTGCACCCGGAGCCGCCTCCTTCCTTCCTACAATTGCTGCCGGAACAAACGCTGCATGTATACAGCCTTTCCAAGGCCTTCAACCCGCTGCTGAAAAGCGCCTACCTGCTGCACCCCGAAGGCGTGCTGCAGGGCGTGGATAATATTGTGCGGCTCACCACCAGCGGTGTTTCCCTCCTTTTTACCGCGTTTGGCCTGGAACTGATGAACGGGCAACTGCTGCAAGACATTATCCGGGAAAAACAGGCGGTTGGCCAGGCCTGGCACCGGCGGTGCGAAAAAATTTTTGACGGCTTAACCTATAGCATGTTTCCCGGCAGTTTCCACCTTTGGTTGCAGGTACCTGACCCTGCTGCGCTTACCCGGCAATTATACACCCAGCAGATCGATGTGCCGGATGGGGCGGAGTTTGCAGTAGGCGGCAATGCCCGCTACGTCAGGATAGCGCTGGGAACCGTGTGGGAGCGGCCCGCTCTGCCGGCCGCACTGGAAAACATTGCGGAGCTGGTAAGGCGGCAATAAGCGGCTGGCTGGCTTTAAAAGCGTTCCATCTATGCCATGCCGCATCGTAAAATACCCGGAGGCCTTTCCTGCATGCCCATTCGCCCTCTTTCCCCTATTTTTTAGGCTCCTCCTCCATTTCCTCAATACGCCTGAGCAAACTGTCTTTCAGGCGCGTCAGAAAAGTGGCCATCTCTTTTTTGCGCATGCGGATGTCCCTGAAATGGCTGTATGCATTATTGAAGTCAATATCCAGCGAGTTTTCCAGCCACTCAAAGATCTGCTTCAGGTCTGCCACGCCGTTATTGAAGCTGCCGGTACAATACAGCGCATATACCAGTTCTACCAGGTCCGTTTTGGAATCTGTCCATTTCAGTTTGGGCTTGTAGGCCATGTTGCGCGGCAGGCCATATAGCTGGTCCAGCCTGAGAGACAGGTAGCTGCTCACTTCCTCCAGCGCGATCAGCTCGGCCAGCTTGAAAGAGGTAACGGTGCAGAAACGCGTGTCCAGCATGCCATCCAGGTCAACCGGGTACTCGTTGTTATAGTGGCTGTTCCGGAGAAAATACTGTTCATCCTTATCTGCGGACCCGCCCCGGAAATAGAGGTATAATGCATTGTGTACTTCAAAGAACATCGTGATGCGCTGCAGCTCCTGGTCCAGGAACTTCTTATAATCTTCCCGGATATTTTTGGGCCGGTCCGCTTCAATCCGGAACAACTGGCTGTAATAGATCTTTTTGCTCAGGATGCTGGGCTGGATGTATTTAAAAAAATGTATCTCGTCTTCCTTTGACTCGAAAGCCGCCCCCAGCACCAGTTGCTTCAGCTCTTCCTCCGCCCTGTCCGCAATTTGCGCGCCTGTTTTAAACCGCTCCAGTACATTCGGTATCTTTGCCTCCACTTCGGCCAGCTCTCTCTCCAGCGTTGCCTGCAGTGCTATTAAATTTTCTTTCATCAATGGTAGTGTTAGTGTTTATGTAAAATGCCGGAGCGCATTAATCAACATAAGCCCGCATCTTTTTCTCGTGATCATTCAACCGTTCCATCAGCCGGCCTACCCAAAGTTTACAGGCGGTGATGGTAGACAGGCTCGGGTTGTCATATTTTGCCTCAAAGCTCTCTTCCACCATGGCATCCGGCTTCCTGACCTTCACAAAGCCGGATACAAAAAACAGCACCTGCCGCAGGGAAGCGCGTATGATGATGCCTTCTTCAATATAGATCCGCAGCATCAGCGCCAGTTGTGACACGGTAAGGCTGGTCTGCAGCTTCTCCCCCGCCTCCCGGCCGGCGGCCCGGTACAGGTTTTCCTCATGCACATTTCTCAGGAAGATCCGCTCTTCCTCCAGCCAGGCATACAGCTGCGCGGCAATGGGGCTGCCGCCGGGGTGGAGCGCCACCGTACCGCTTTTCACCGGAATGCTCCTGATCTCCTTGATGCACCAGGTGAGGCCGGTAATCCGGCCACGCAGGTGACGGTACCCTTTCAGCCATGCCCGCAACCTGTTGATGCAATACAGGTAATACTCTATGGCATTGAAGTTGAGATGGATGAGGATGGCATGCAACCGGAGATGGGAGCTGTTGCCATCCACCTGCAGGGTAGCCGTCATATACAGTTGGCTCAACAATTCCCGGTAATAGGCCAGCGAGCGGAAACTGAGCCGCCCTTCGGGGTTCAGCAGAAATTGCCTTACAGGGCGCAACACCAGCTCTAACAGCGCCTCATCCAGTTGCAGCTCCGCCAGCAATACCGCCAGCTCGTCCGCCCGTACCTGCAGCTGCCGCCGCGCGCGGGCCGCGTAGCTGAAAGGCAGCGGCAGCTCCGGCGAAAGGCACTCCGGGAAGTGCTGCTCCAGCCCGATCAGTATTTCGTGCAGCATGTCCTCTACATCCCGGTAAAGCTGCATTTGCCCGTCAACAGTACCCTGCGGGCCACGGGCTGACCGGTAACTGAGCCGGTAATAATACAGTACGTCCAGCAGGCGCACCATATCCATCTGCAGGGCCTGTATAAAAGCGGCCTTTCCCGCGGCGGCCGGCCCGCAGGAAACTTCCAGCAGCCGGCAAGTGATCCGCAATTTTTCCGCACGCACCTTTTCCCGGTACTGCGGCAGATCATCCCCGGCATTTACCAGCGCTTCGGGGCTTAACTGGACCGTTACAAAATCAATAAGTGTACGCATACGTGCAAGGGCAACAGATCATGAACACAAAGTTGTTTGTCTTATTAAATCGGATGATATGCAACTGGTGCTATCAAAGTAAATTTGAGATTATTATTTTGAAAGAATTAACAGCTTTGTCACAGGTGTGAGATTTTTTTTTTTGCTTTTTTTTGAAAAGCAAGCGGCGGGTTAACGTCCGGTAGCCATGCGGGCGGTGGTTATGACTCGGAAGTGGTTAACAAGGTTTGCAGAAAATATTTTTCCTCCCTGAGCCAGGTGAGCATTTGCTCCCGCAGGCCGCCCCTGCCGGGGAAAAGCGATACGCCATGGCTGTTCATGTTCCGCAATTCCTTTTCATACCAGGATAGCAGCCCTTTCTTTTCCTGCAGGGTGCGCAGGCGGGATACCTTTTTGCGCAACTGCGCGGTGCAATACATAAAATAGTCCGTGGAATTGAAGTTGTACTGGTGGAGCGTGTAGTGCACCCTTTCCGTCAGGTCCGTAATAAAGGGATGCACATTCTCCCGCAGCTCCAGCAACAACCGGCGGTAATACATCACCATGCCGAAAGTGATATAGAGATGCTGGCGGTTCAGGGGCCTGATCACCAGCTCCAGCAACCTCCTGTCTACCCGCCTGTCACACAGGTATTTTTCGGTATCGCGGAAGCGCTCTTCCAGCTGGCGCACTACCTGGGCAACATATCCTTTCGGCATAAACACATCCTGCGCCAGGTATTCCGGGAAATGTTGTTCCAGGGCTATCAGCAATTCTTCCAGGATGGTGGAGGCTTCTGTGTAGAATGCCTTCACAGCCGGGTCTGCATGATGGTGGTACTGCTCCAGCGCGTCCAGCAGCAATACTACCTGCACCTGGTACCTGCGGAGCGCCTGCGCCTTGTATTCCCAGGGGGCGCCCTGCTGTGACAGTTCCCGCATGGCGGCGGTGATCTTCATTTTTTCCGCCCGTACTTCCCGGAGATAGGTATGCCTTTTTTCCGCGGAAACGGCCAGTACGCCCGGCGCAAAATGTTCGTAGATCAAATGGTTGAGTTTGTTCATGGTACAATGTTTTGGTGTCTGCGGTGCTAAACTGCTGCTTCAGGGAAAACACAACAATCGTATATAAAAGGATCACCAAACCGGGAGCCGCGGGTGAAGAAATGCTGTCATTTTTTACGGGATGTATGCCCCGGGAAGCACTATGGATAGTTATGGGTACAAACCGCCTGTTGCCCGCATGGCAGGCAAAAGCACAATTTTTAGAAAATAGGTACGCCAAAGCGTTAAATGCCTGTTAACAGGGAATAATTTGCGGAGGATGTAAAAAAATTTCACCGGGCGTTCACCCTGCCCCTGTTTTCTTTGCGTCGTATAGTCAGCAGGGCATTCCTGCCCCCTCTCATGGATGTGTAGATTAATGATAACACTCCAGTAAGGATTAAGGCATTAAAAAAACCGCTCCCGTAAGAGCGGTTTTTTGATAGTCAGTCAGTTATTTAATGTTTTCAGGCCATGGCCGGTACAGGTTTCATGCCCAGCATGCGCATAAAGCGGAAATGAGACCGCACAGCGCTCATCATAGTAGGCATGCTGTTATATTGAATACCGAACTCCTGGCATTTTGCTTCTACTATTTTACTGATGGCCGGGTAGTGAACGTGGCTGATGCGGGGAAAGAGATGATGTTCCACCTGGTAGTTCAGCCCGCCTACGAACCAGGAGATCAGTTTATGGTCCGGCGAAAAGTTGGCCGTGGTTTTCACCTGGTGGATGGCCCATTCGTTCTCGATCTGCAGGTCATCTTCCCCTACCACTTCAAAAGTGGTCTCTTCCACCACATGCGCCAGCTGGAATACGATGGCCAGTGTAAAGCCCATTACCAGGTGCATGGTCACAAACCCTATTATCCACGCTTCCATGCCTACGGCATAAATGGGCAGCGCAATGTAAAAGATCACGTAGAGTACCTTGCTCATCCAGAACACAAAATGGTCAGCCGGTTTCATTTTCTGCAAAGGCGTTCTGTACACTTTGCGCTGCAGGTACTTGACAAAGTCCATAATGAACACCCAGGCAAAGGACGAAATGCCATACACCAGCACCACATAAAAATGCTGGAGCCGATGCATGGGCACCCATTGCTGCGTGCTGCACTGGCGCATTAACGGGCTTTTGGCAATATCATCGTCCATACCGTCTACATTCGTATAGGTGTGGTGAATAATGTTATGCTTCTGTTTCCAGATAAACGCGTTCCCGCCCAGGGCATTCAGCGTAAGGCCCAGCGTATCGTTTACCCAGCCCTTGCGGGAATAGCTGCCATGGCAGGCATCATGCATCACGTTAAACCCGATGCAGGCCAGCACAAAACCCAATACCGCACTCAGTACAATGCCGGCTGCCGCATGCAGCGGGAACACCAGCAGGCCCACATACAGCAGCAAAGCGGCCGGTATCAGCACAATGGTTTTAAGATATAATTGAAGGTTACCGGTCTTCTCTTTCTGATTGGATTTAAAGTACTCCTCCACCGCCAATTTCAGAGAAGGAAAGAACAGGGCGTTCCTGTTGTTGAAAGACACCTTTGGCATAAGTTCGCAGTATTACAGTTGCAGGTTGATACCTGTCCTGTAATAGTAGACAAAATATCCGTGATTTACTGAAATACTTGTCATGCAAACGCTATAATTATGTTAAATATTGGTGCCGCCGTCTATTGTCAGGCTGGCGCCCGTCATGTAAGCGCTCTCCGGGCCCGCAAGATAGGCCACCAGGGCGGCTATATCTTCTCCTGTTCCAAATTCGGGCAAAGCCATGATGGAACGCTCGTAATCCGCGTGCGGGCCATTGGCAGGGTTCATATCCGTATCAATGGGCCCGGGCTGTACATTATTGACCGTAATGCCCAGCGGCCCCAGGTCTCGTGCCATGCCTTTTGTGAGGCCGGTAATGGCTGTTTTGCTCATGGCGTACAAGGTACCGCCCGGGGTGGGCATATGCTCTGCCTGGCAACTGCCGATGTGGATGATGCGGCCGCCTTTGCCGAGATGGTCCAGCGCCGCTTTGGAGGCCGCAAACACGGCGCGCACGTTAACGGCGGTGATGAGGTCGAACTCTTCCAGGGTGAGGTCTTTCAGTTCTTTATAAAGACCGATGCCCGCGTTATTGACAAGAATGTGCAGGCCGCCGAGCGCCGCGGCGGTGCGGTGTACCGCGCTGATCACTGCTTGCGGGTCTGCGCTGTCTGCCTGAATGGCAAGGCCCTTTACCCCATATTGTGAAATTTCCGCGGCCACTGCTTCCGCCTTTTCGGCTGAAGTATTGTAGGTAATGGCCACGTTGGCCCCTTCCCTGGCCAGGCGTTTTGCAATGGCGGCGCCTATTCCGCGGCTGCCGCCTGTAACGAGGGCTGTTCTGTTGGTCAATTTTCCCATGTTGCTGTTTTTTTATATTGCAAAGCTACCGGGAAGCTGTTAAATTTGTAAGTACTGTAAAAATTGTTAAGTACTAACAAAAAGGTAAGTATGCGTAAACAGGAGTCTACAAACGCACAGAACGAAGCCAGCATTCTCCGCAATTGCGGCATGGCCTATACCTTGTCTGTCATTGGCGGGCGCTGGAAGCCTACCATCCTCTTCAGCCTGCTGAACGGGAGAATGCGTTACAGCGAGCTTCGCCGCTCCATCAGCGGCATATCCGAGCGCATGCTGGTGGCGCAGCTGCGGGAGCTGGAGGAAGACGGGCTGGTGCAGCGCATTATTTACCCCGAAGTGCCGCCGCGGGTGGAGTATACGCTTACACCCGCGGGCGTGTCTGCGGAGCCAATGCTGCAATGCATGTCTGACTGGGGCAACCGGCTGCGGGAGAAGAAAAGCAGGCGGGTTGCGCGACGATGAAAGCGTACGCGAAACCCCGGAAAATATTTTTGGATTATTTAATAAAAACTCTACCTTTGCCATCCCAAAAATGACCAATGCCGCGTTGGTCAATCGGCTAAGACGCCTCCCTTTCACGGAGGAATGACGGGTTCGACTCCCGTACGCGGTACAAAACGGGAACAATACAGTACATGTGTTGTTCCCGTTTGTTTTTGACCAATTTTAATGCCGATCTACTCTCAACATTCGGCACCCATCACGCTACCATTGCCGTACACCTGCCTTTCCAAGGATCATTTTCACAAATTTTCTTATTTTAGATAAAAGTCGCCCCGAACCCTATTTCTTAACGTAAATCTCGCCTTATGAATGATCAACAAATGTTTGACAGGAATATTGGATTTTTATGGAAAGCAGCAAAGTGGTTATTTAAAGCATTGATCTATTTCCCCCTTATTATCACCTCATTCATCATTGTATCATCAATAATGAAAAAAGAGGTAAGCAGTTTATTAGGACTAGCGGTTATTATTCTTGTTAGCTTTATTCTTTACTTACTTGTCTACTTTGTTAAAGGCATACTTATCTGTTTGAAGAGCAATAATAAATTGCTATGGATCTTGCCATTTATTATTTGTGTCTCATTTACTTGTATCCTGCCAGTATATATTGTTCTCGACCCTGTTGGACGCCTGGTGCAAAGTTCAAGCCGTTCAGGTACTTCTTATGACATACTTAAATGGATATTTTCACTTGCATTTGGCGTGTATGTTTACTTCAGGTATGATTTTCTGACTAATATTGCGCCTTCTGTCGCCTTCCCTGCATACCAGGCTGGTATTAGTATTACGATGTCGATATTAAAAAGGTCATATCGGATCGAAGCAAAAAAATCCAACGATCTAATTTGATTATTTTCCGGAACACAAGGGCAGCTTTACACAGGCGGCCCTTTTTCTTTTATTTCAATCGATGTACCCACTGCAAAAAAGCCGCCCCTCTATGTAATTCTTCCGCATTTTTGTATACTTATTACTCCAAAACTTCCCGGAAAACCAAACGCCACCAATACTTCAAAACCATGACCAAACTAAACAGGCGCAAATTCATTACCATGACCACCGGAGCGGGCATTGCAACGGCTCTTTGGGGGCCGTTGCTGAAAAAAGCGCTGGCCGTTCAGGCACATAATGCTACCCGTTCCATAAAAGATGTGGAACATATTGTTATCCTGATGCAGGAAAACCGGTCTTTCGACCACTATTTTGGCACCATGAAAGGCGTGCGGGGGTTTGGGGACCGGTTCCCGGTGCCGTTGAAAAGCGGCCAGCGGGCTTTTCACCAGTCAGACGGGAAGCAGATCGTTCCCCCTTACAGGGCGCATGGCAAAACTTCTAACGCGGCGCTGGTCACCGGCACTCCGCATAACTTTTCAGACATGCAGGCTGCCTGGGGCCAGGGGAAATACGGGTTCTGGCCTTTGTTCAAAACCCCGTTTTCCATGGCCTATTACACCAGGGAAGAAATCCCTTTTCAATATGCCATGGCGGAATCATTTACCATATGTGACGCCTACCATTGTTCTATTGCCACGGGCACAGATCCTAACAGGATCATGTTCTGGTCAGGCGCCAATTTTGACCCGGAAAAACGGGCTTCCGGTATTAACTGTACGGACGAAAACTCGGAGCCTGTTAACCTGCGTTGCTGGATAACCGGGGCCTTGCCGGAACCCGGCTATACCTATAAGGGGAATGCGTTCAAATGGCCCACCATTCCCGATGTGCTGGACAAGGCGGGGATCAGCTGGCGCATTTACCAGAACCCTAACGATAACTGGACAGGGGCCATGCATGGCTGCCTGGCATTTGAAAGTTTCCGCGAGGCCAAACCAGGGTCGTCCGTTTATGAGAACGGCATGCGGCACTGGACCCTGGAAAACCTGAAGAATGATGTACTGAACGGCACGCTGCCCCAGGTAAGCTGGGTGTTGCCATCACAAAAAGATTCTGAACACCCGGGCGCGCCGTCCAGCCCGTACCGGGGAGCGGACTTTACACACGCCGTACTGGAGGCCATTACGTCAAATCCCGAGGTCTGGAGCAAAACCGTTTTCTTCCTGACGTTTGATGAGAACGATGGATTTTTTGACCACCTTCCCGCGCCCGCCGTTCCCTCCTATAACCCAGACAATACACTGGCCGGCAAATCTACCGTGGAGCTTGCAGGCATGTACTTCGACAATAGCCGGGGCGATCATGATTATATTGACAAACGGGATACGGTATCCGGCAATTTACGCCCCTGGGGATTGGGGCCGCGTGTACCCATGTATATCCTGTCTCCCTGGAGCAAAGGCGGCTGGGTACATTCGGAAGTGGCTGATCATACATCGGTAGGACAATTCATCGAAAAACGTTTTGGCGTAAAGATACCGGCTATCAGCCCCTGGCACAGAGCGGTCAGCAGCGATCTCACATCGGCATTTGATTTTGTTACGCCCAACGATCCCAAGTTTCCGCGGTTGCCGGACACCTCAGACCATGCGGCGCGTGATGAGGCGTCCAAACGGCTGCCCAAGGCCGTGGCGCCTAAAACGCCGTCTTCCCTCTACCAGGAAAAAGGCACACGGTTCTCCCGGGCGTTGCCTTACCGCCTGCATTGCCGTTTACAGGTTCTAAGGGATACGAACAAGGTAAAGCTGGTCTTTGAAAATACTGGCGCGGCCGGTGCGGTGTACCATGTTTATGATCTTTACAACCTGGATAACATCCCGAAACGGTATACCGTAGAGCCCGGCAAATCCCTTGACGATGAATGGGCGCCATCTGCCGGTGGTAAATATGACCTGGAAGTGTACGGCCCCAATGGATATTTTCAGAAGTTCACGGGCAGCACAGGGGAAAATGAACCCGCCACGTCAATAGACTACGATCATAAAAAAGGCGGTATAACTGTGGTGCTGCACAACCAGGGCAACAGCCCTTTGCACTTAAAGATATCTTCCAATGCCTACAGCTATGCAGAAGCAACCAACCTGGATATCTTGCCGGGGAAAAAAGTGAGGAAGCGGTGGGAACTAGCCGGCAGCGGCAACTGGTACGATTTTTCCATTTCTTCCGGGAACGGGTACCTGCACCGCTTTGCGGGCAGGGTAGAAACCGGCCGGCACAGCATCAGCGACCCTGCCATGGCTGCTGACATATAACCAAGCAGAACATGCCCTGCACACATCATTCATTTTGAAATGGGCATACTGGCGTGTTATACCCGGTGATCAGCGTTTTTCAATGAAGCCGATGGTAACGCCGTTGAAACAATCATCCTGGCAACCATCCGTTACATACCCGCAACTGGAGATCATGCCGTTATTCTTTGTTTCAAAATAGGTTTGAGCGTCTTTCCTTTTCCGCAGCCAGTCCGTTTTGGCCCGGTGGTATATTTCGTCCAGGGTGGCGGGTGCAAAGCCATTGTCATGCGTGCCCAGGTTGTCTGTTCCTTCTTCCCACTCCTCACGGATAACCACCTGGTTGCTGGTACGGTCTGCAAAGCTCCTGGCCACAAAAGAGCGGGCCACTACTTCTCCTTTCTCAACAGTGATCACGGTTTCGGTGCTGTAACCCGTCCACGAACCAAAAGACACCATGTACCGGTAGGAGTTGCCGGACGTTGCTTTAAAACTTTCCCATGCCTTGAAGCTCCGCTCATACTGGCTTCCGTAAACCATGTCTTTTTTACAGGATGCCGATACAATGCCGGCGAGCAATAAAATGAATACGTAGAATTTTGGGTTCATGCGGGTTATTTTGTTGTTTAAACGGCGGTGTGGGGAAAATGTTACAGCCGCATTGCTAATACGCCAGCAACCGCCCGCAGGCAATTACGGCCACCCACAGCAGCAAAGAGAGCACGGCCGCTGTTTTGGCCGCGGGAGATCCCGCCCGTGGGGCCGTTCTCCGAAAGAACAAGGCGTTACCGCCGGCAGCGGCCAGCAGGGCCATTTTTGTCCAGAAGACCGGGTCGTGGCCAAGGGTGGAGGCATTGGTGATAAAGAGCAACATGCCGGAGGGCACTATGAGGAACAGGCCTCTTACAGACCAGGTGAGCAGGTGGTGACCGAGGCCGTCCGCCGGCAGGTGTTTCGAAAATCCCAGCAGCCGGAGGTCAAACATAAAAGCGGCGCCTACCAGTACAACAATACCGGTGATATGTACAATTTCAAGAAAGGGGTACAGCCAGGCAGACTGCCGGATGGCCAGGGCCCAGGCACTGTTTTCCAGCAACCGCAGCCAGTCAGCAACGGCTATCATCAACGCAGTTCATATTTGGCGCCGTCAACAAAGATCCTTTCCGCCCGCATTTCATCTTTTATTGTTTTATGCGGATAGCCGACCACCCGCACGGAACTGCCTTTTTTGATCATGTCTGCCTTCACGCCGCGGGCCTGCATGCGGCTAACGGGGGCCAGTATCACTGTCCAGATCTTTTTGTCCTGGTTGATCTTGATAGCACTATGCGGGTTCTCATACACGGAAGCGGTTACGGTGCCGGTGTAATCGATGGTTTTGGTCTGGTCGTAATTGGCCCAGCCGTGATGCGGCGGTGTGAAAGCAGTGCAAAACAGGAAGAGCAGGGCGGCGGAGAGATTTCTTAGTAAGATCATACGGAATGTATTTAAGGGTTTACTAATAAATGCCTTTGTAAAGATACCCCATATTTCCCCTTCACCTTCAAGAAAAAATACCCGATTCTCCCGAAATTATTTCATATTACAGCCCTATACCAGCATCTACACCTTGAAAACAACAACACACGAACCACCACCAGCGCAGCGCCTGAAGCGGGGCCTGCAAAACCGCCACATCCAGCTCATTGCGCTGGGTGGCGCCATTGGCACCGGGCTATTCCTGGGCATCGGGCCGGCGGCCGTACTGGCCGGGCCTTCGGTGATACTGGGGTACGCCATGGCAGGTGTCATTGCCTTTTTTATTATGCGCCAGCTGGGCGAAATGGTGGTGGAGGAGCCGGTGTCCGGCAGTTTCAGTCATTTTGCCTATAAATACTGGGGGCAGTTTGCCGGGTTTGCTTCCGGGTGGAACTACTGGGTGCTGTATATACTGGTGAGCATGTCGGAATTAACGGCCATTGGCATCTATGTGCAGTTCTGGTGGCCGGAAATACCGCTCTGGGCATCCAGCCTGTTTTTCTTCATCACCGTCAATGCGCTGAACCTCAGTTCGGTAAAAGTGTACGGCGAGGCCGAGTTCTGGTTTTCCATCATCAAGGTGATCGCCATCATGGCCATGATCGTGTTCGGGGTTTACCTGCTGGTCAGCGGCACGGGCGGAGAGCAGGCACGCCTGCAGAACCTGTGGAACGATGGTGGCTTTTTCCCGAAAGGATTGCTGGAGCGGGACGGCCAGGGTGGCTACCAGGGGTTGTTTGCCGCCATTGCGCTCATCATGTTCTCTTTCGGCGGGCTGGAGCTGATAGGCATCACAGCGGCCGAAGCGGAACGGCCGGAGCGCACTATTCCCAAAGCCACCAACCAGGTGATCTACCGCATCCTGATCTTTTACGTGGGCGCACTGGTCATACTGTTCTCGCTCTCTCCCTGGAAAGGCATTACTACAGACAGCAGCCCTTTTGTAATGGTATTTGAGAGCCTGAAAGGGTTCCAGTTCAGCCTGTTCGGAAAAACCGTGTATTTCACCAGCCTTATTGCCAACGCGCTCAACCTGATCGTGCTCACGGCCGCGCTTTCCGTATACAACAGTTGTGTGTACAGCAACAGCAGAATGCTGTATGGGCTGGCGGTGCAGGGCAATGCGCCTGCATTTTTATCAAAGCTCAACCGGCAGCATGTACCGGTGCTGGCCACGCTCGTATCCGCGTTGTTCGTAGCCATCTGTATTGTAGTGAACAAGCTGATGCCTGAAAAAGCGCTGGAAGCGCTGATGTCTCTCGTGGTATCTTCCCTGATCATCAACTGGCTCATGATCAGCGTTGTGCATCTTAAATTCCGGAAAGTAAAAAGCGGGGAAGGGCAGCGCACCAAATTCCCGTCTTTTTTGTACCCGTTGTCCAATTACATCTGCCTTGTGTTCCTGGTAGGTATTCTGGCGCTGATGTGGGCCACGGGCATGCGGCTGCCGGTAGAACTGATACCGGTATGGCTCGTGTTCCTGTTCCTGTGCTACCAGCTGATCAGAAGAAGGAAAAGATCGCAGGAAGTGTAACCAGGATATTGCGGGCCTGCGCGGAGTCACTTCAGCCACGCCAGGCGGAACAAGAAAGGCAGCCGTACAGGTTTAACCAAGCGCCTGCCACGCCTGCGCGGAGTCACTTCAGCCGCGCCAGGCGGAACAAGAAGGCAGCCATACAGGTTTAACCAAGCGCCTGCCACGCCTGCGCGGAGTCACTTCAGCCGCGCCAGGCGGAACAAGAAGGCAGCCATACAGGTTTAACCAAGCGCCTGCCACGCCTGCTCCGTGTCAATATCCACCGCGCCGGCGGGGAAGGGAACAACAACCGTACCTGCCGCATGTTTTTCAATAACATGCCGGGCGCCTACATCTCCCTCCAGCGCCAGCAGTTCCGGGAAAAGGCTTTTATCAAATAATGCGGGCACCCCGCTCCTGCCTTCATAATAACTTGCCGCTATTTTTGCGCCGGTGGCCTCCTGTTGCGCCAGCAGCGCTGAAAGATGGGCAGCGTCTACATGCGGCTGATCGCACACCATGAGGATGACCCGCTCCGCCCCTTGCGTTATCATGTACTGTATGCCGCACCGGATGGAAGAAGCCATCCCTTCCTCATACTGCGGGTTAACAACCACCGGCACTGTAACACCGCTTTGTATCAACTCCGCTTCCGCGCCCAGCACTACCGCCACGGCCGCGGCATGTACTCCCGCAGCGGCCTTGATGGCACGGTTGAGCAGCGTATCCCCTTTGTAGGGCAGTAACTGTTTAGGCCTGCCCAGCCGCGTAGAAGCGCCGGCGGCCAGTATCACAATGCCGTTCATTTTTTTGCCACAATTTCTGTTTTACGTTCGTGGATGCTGCCGGTAGCCTGGCGCAGGCTATCCCCCTTCTTCCCGGCAAATACCGCTTTTATTTCCGCCAGCACGGCCAGCGCAATTTCTTCGGCGGTGTCCGCGCCAATGTCCAGCCCAACGGGACTGTACACCCGTGCTGACCGTTCACGCGTGAAGGTGATCCCCTCTTCTTCCAGCTCCGCCTGCATGCGGGCCAGTTTCTTTTTGGGGCCCAGCATGCCGATGTAGCCGGCTGGCAGTTGCAGCAGGCTTTTCAGCATGGCCTTATCGTAATTGTAGTTATGAGACATCAATACCACCGCGGTCTGGCTGTCTATCACCAGTTCCCGCAGCGCGGCGGCCGGGTCTGCCACTACCAGGCGGCAGCCGGGAAAGCGGCGCGTGCTGGCATAGTTGGGGCGGCCATCTGCCAGCGTCACGTCCCAACCCAGTACGGCGGCCATCTGCACCAGGGGCAGTACATCATTGCCGGCGCCGGCCACCACCAGCGCAATGGGCGGGGCCATGTATTCCACAAAGGCGGACAACCGGCCAGGGTATTCAATAAATGCGGTGTTTTTATTGGCCAGCGCCGCGGCGGCGTCAGGCAGCGCGGCAGCCGGCAGGGAGCCTGTTTCCAGTGTTGTGCCGTCTGCTTTCAGCAACAGGCGGGTACCTTGCTGCTCGTCCCATTTATGATGCAACGAAAAAAAGGTCAGCAGTACCGAAGGCGCTCTTTTCCGCACCACCTGCCGCAAAAGCGCAATGGGGTTGGCCGCATGTTCCGGCAGCACCGGTTCTATCAACACCCTGATGATGCCGTTGCAGCCCAGGCCTACGCCTATCACGGCATCCTCTTCGTCTGACGTATCGTAAGTGGCCAGCATGGGTTTGCCCTGCATCATTACCGCCAGCGCTTTCCGCAGTGCGTCCCCTTCCAGGCAGCCCCCGCTGATAGCGCCGGTGAGCAGGCCGGTTTCCGTGATCAGCATGCGCGCGCCGGGGCCGCGGTAGGAGGAACCTTCCACGTGCACTACTGTTGCCAGCGCTGTTTTTTGCTGCTTTTCGTTTGCCTGTTCAAAGGCCTGGATAATTTGTTGCAGCTCTTTCATACTTGCGCATTGATCTGTTGCAATTCCCGCACGGCGCTGCTTAATACCGTTACGGCCATGTTTATTTCTTCTTCCGTGGTAAACCGTCCCAGGCTGATACGCACGGCCCGCCGCGTTTCTTCGGGCGTGAGGCCCATGGCCAGCAATACATGAGAAGGTTGCTGTACCAGGCCGCTGCAGGCGCTTCCGCGGCTGAGGGCCAGTTTCCCGGATACGGCCAGCAGCAGTTGTTCATTGTCTATGCCGGGAAACAGGATGTTGCTCACATGCGGCAGGCGCGGGCCTTTGCCGTTCACTTCCGTGCCCGGCACCAGGTGTTGCAGTTCGCTTTCCAGCCTGTTCCGCAACTGGCGCAGGCGCTTTGCTTCCGCAGCCATTTCCTGCCGGCAAATATCAGCAGCCATGCCAAAGCCCACAATACCGGGTGTATTCAGCGTACCGCTTCGCATGCTTCGCTCATGCGCGCCACCGTGCTGTTGCTGCAGCATGCGGTTGGCATGGCTCACATACAACGCGCCAACACCCATGGGGCCGTACAGCTTATGGGCTGAAAAGGCCATGAGATCTATCTTGTTTTCAGTTACAGATACCGGCACCTTGCCCACGGCCTGCGTGGCATCGCACACAAAGTACACGTTGTGCTTGCTGGTGATGGCGCCAATTTCCCCCACGGGGTGTACCACCCCGGTTTCGTTATTGGCATACATCAGGGCTACGCAGAGCGTATCTTTCCTGATGGCCTGCTCCACATCTCCCGGGTCTATGCGGCCATCCGCGCCTACATCCAGCAGGGTAACGGAGCAACCTTGCTCTTGCAGCCAGTTGCAGGTATCCAGCACGGCGCGGTGTTCTGTTTTAGCGGTAATGATGTGTTTGCCTTTCTGCGGATGCGCTTCTACCAGGCCTTTCAGCGCCAGGTTGAGGGCCTCTGTGGCGCCTGATGTGAACACGATCTGCCGGGCGCTGGCCTGTACCAGCGCGGCCACCTGTTCACGGGCCAGCTCTGTGGCTTCCTTCGCCATCCAGCCAAAACTATGATCCCGGCTGGCGGTATTGCCAAAGCGGCTGGTAAAATACGGCAGCATGCCCTGCACCACCCGCGGGTCGCACGGGGTGGTGGCGCAATAGTCAAGATATATAGGCGCCGCCGTCATGCAAACAAACCGCTTTTAATGAAAGGCTGATCCAGGAGCCGCACGCCTGACGCTGCAAACACCGCGTTGGCCAATGCCGCGCCGGCCGGGGGCAGGCAAGGCTCTCCCAGACCTGTGGGCGCTACGCTGCTCTGTATAAAATGAATTTCTACCGCCGGCGCTTCGCGCATGCGGATCATCCGGTAATTATGGAAATTGGACTGGTCCGGGCGGCCGTTGGTGAGCGTCAGCTCCGCGTACATGGCATGCCCTATGCCGTCAATGATGCTGCCTTCTACCTGCGTTTCCGCGCCGCTGGGGTTCACCACCGTTCCGCAATCCACTACGCAGTATATTTTTTTCAGCTTGAGCTTGCCGTCCGCCTGTTTTTCCACTTCCGCCACCTGGGCCACATAACTGGCAAATGAAAAGTGCGCGGCAAAACCCTGGAAGATATTTTCTCCTTTGGATTTTCCCCAGCCGCCTATTTCCGCGGCCTTTTTGATGACGGCGGCAAACCGGTCCGGCTCGTAATTCACTTTCCCCACGGGATTGGCCCTGGCCTGCTCCAGCAGCTCCAGCCGCAGGGCCACGGGGTCTTTTCCGGCCTGGCGGGCAATTTCATCAAGAAACGACTGCTCGGAAAATGCGATGTAGTTATGGGTAGGCCCGCGCCAGGGCGCGGTGGTAACCGGTGATTTGTAGGTATGCGCGTCTACCTGGAAATTGGGAACGGCCCCCGCGGGAAAACTGTCAGGGCTGGCGCCGCCGCCGGAAACGCCGGCGGAATGATGATGCCAGGCCACCAGTTCGTTGTTGCCGTTCAGCGCCGCCTTGTACCGGTAACTGCACATGGGCCGGTAAAAACCGCCCGTCATATCATCTTCCCTTGACCATATCACGTTCACAGGCACATTGCCCGCCAGGCGGGACACCATGGCCGCTTCCTCCACAAAGTCCGTCATCAGCCTTCTGCCAAAGCCGCCGCCCATGCGTGTCATCATCACTGATATTTTTTCTTCCGGCAGTTTGAGCAGCTCCGCAATACGGCCGCGTGCGCGTTCTGGCGTCTGGATAGGGCCGTACAGCTCCGCGCCGTCTGCCGTTACGTGGGCAAAGAAATTCATAGGCTCCATGGTGTTATGGGCCAGGAAGGGCGCATCAAATGCCAGCTCTATTACTTTGGCCGCTTTGGCAAAGGCCTGGCCAATGTTGCCATCTTGCCGGCGGGGTTTGTCTTCCGGTTTTTTGGCCAGTATGCCGTGCAGCTTTTCCGTGTAATCCGCCGTGCTTTCCAGCGTGCCGTCTTCTTTCCACTGCGGTTTTACTTTTTTGGCGGCCTGCATCACCTCCCAGGTGGAGCGGCCCAGCACGGCTATTTTATTGTCGAAGCGCAGCACCTGCTGCACGCCGGGAGATCGTTTAGCCTCGGCATCGTCCAGGCTTTCCAGCGTCATGCCAAATGCGGGCGGCCTGATGATGGTGGCGTACAGCATGCCCTCCCGTTTGGTGTCAATGCCGTATTTGTACTGGCCGGTCACAATGGCGTGATTGTCTACATTGCGGGTACGCTGGCCAATGATGCGGAAGGCCGTGGCAGGCTTAACGGCCACATTTTCCGGTACCGGCAGTTTGGCCGCCTGTTCCACCAGTTCGCCATACGTTTTCTTTTTGCCTTTATATACCACATGGCCGTTTTCCGTAGCGCATTCCGCGGCCGGCACGCCCCATGCTGCCGCGGCGGCGCTGATCAGCATTTGCCTGGCCGTGGCGCCCACCTTGCGGAAAGACTCCCAGCTTTCCCTCACGGAGCCGCTGCCGCCGGCCACCTGGCGTTTATAGTTCACCGTATCCAGCCCGGCCTGTTCTATTTTGATCTCTTTCCAGTCTACATCCAGTTCTTCCGCCACCAGCATGGGCAGCGAAGTTTTTACGCCCTGCCCTACTTCAGGGTTGGGGCTCATAATGGTTACGCGGCCTTTGGTATCTATTTTCACAAAAGCGTTCAGCTCAATTACCTGGCCACCGTCCTGCGAGGTGGAGCAGGAAGTGAGGAAATAGTTGAAACCCAGCACCAGGCCGCCCCCGGTGAGTGCGCTGATGCGGATAAAATTCCTCCTGTTCAGATTTGCCTGTTCCTGCATATCATACGTTTTAAGGGTTCGGTATGGTTATTTTGTTGCCTGCCGCCTGGTTGATGGCTTTTTTAATGCGGTTGTAGGTAGCGCAGCGGCAGATGTTGGTCATGGCGTTGTGAACGTCGTTCTCGGACGGGCTGGGATTGCTTTTCAGCAGGGCCGCCGCGGCCATGATCTGCCCGCTCTGGCAGTAGCCGCACTGCGGCACGTCTACCTCCTCCCAGGCCAGTTGCAGCGGGTGGTCTCCCTTTTCAGACAAGCCCTCAATAGTGGTCACTTTTTGTGTGCCCACATTTTCTACCGGGTACATGCAGGAACGCACCGCCGCGTCAGCTACATGCACGGTACAGGCGCCGCACTGCGCAATGCCGCAGCCGTACTTGGTGCCGGTAAGGCCAAGCACGTCCCGTATCACCCACAGGAGCGGCATTTTAGGATCTACGTCCACGTTGTGCTTTTTGTTGTTGATCGTTAAACTGAATGCTGCCATGGTTCATGAATTTTTTTTAAGCCCTTGCGGAATCAGGGGCAGGGTGTTGAGTGATATGCCCGTTGCGTTGGCTATGGCATTGCGGATGGCGGGGGCAATGCCTACAATGGGCGTTTCGCCGGCCCCGGCCGGCTGAATATCTTTCCGGTTTACGAGCACAATGTCCAGCGGCGGAATATCCGCAAAGCGCGGCACGCGGTAAGCAGACAGGGACGGGTTGAGAATGCGCCCGTCCTCAAAATCGATCTCTTCAAACAACGCTCCGCCCAGCCCCTGGAGTATGCAGCCCATCACCTGGTTCTCCAGGTGCAGGGGGTTGATGATGGTACCGCAATCATACGCCGCTACCACGCGTACCAGTTTCAGTTCGTTAGCGGCTTCATTATAGGCTACTTCCGCGCAGGTGGCAATGTAGGAGTTTTTCACAAACCCGCCCGCAATGCCGTAACCGTGGCCTGCCGGTTTGTTTTTGTTCCAGCCGAATTTGGAAGCGGCGGTCTGCAATACATTTTTCAGGCGCTCATCTTCCAGGTTCTGCAGCCGGAACGCCAGCGGGTCCAGCTTCAGTTTGGCAGCCAGGTCGTTCATCACGCTTTCTATGGCAAATATATTGGCGGTGGCCGCCAGCCCGCGGTAAGAGCCTTGTTTCAGCGGTGTTTTGGAAGGGTGGTGCTGAATATGTTCAACGGCGGACTTGTAAGGCAGGTCTATGCCCGCGCCGCCGGAGTTGTAGTTATGAAATTCCCAGGAAGCCAGTTTGCCGTTGCTCTCCGCCGAGGCCGCCACTTCAATGAGGCCGCCGGGGCGCAGGTACGCCCATTTAAATTCCTCTTCGCGCGTCCACACCACTTTTACCGGTTTGCCTACGGCCTTTGCCAGGCGGGCCGCTTCCACGGCCGCTTCGCCGCTGTGTTTGCCGCCATAACCGGAGCCTGTGTCCGGCATCATAACGCGTACCTTTTCCTTTGGCATGGAAAAAGCGCGGGCCAGTTCTTCCTGTACCCCAAAGGGGCGTTGCGTGCCCGTCCACACCGTCAGTTCCCCGTTTTCCCAGGTGGCCACGGCAGCGCGCGGTTCCAGGGGCACGTGGGCAATGTACTGCACTTCAAAATGCTGTTTTACCTGCACGGGCGCGGCAGCAAATGCTTTTTGCGCGGCGGCGGCGTTTTCCGCGCCGCCCCGCTGTTCTGAATTATTTTTCAGGTACGTGAATATCTCAGCTTTGGAAGGCTGCGGCGTGGTATCCCAGCGGGCTTCCACCCGGGCCAGCGCGTTGGCGGCCGTTTGCGGGTCTGGCGCCGTTACGCCTATAAAATCCTGGTCTTTCACTACCATCACACCGGCGGCCGCGCGGGCCTTTTCTGTATCCGCTTCCGCCAGCGAGGCGCCGTAAGCCGGCGCCCGCAGCACCTTGCCGTATACCATGCCCGGCACCACCATGTCTGACACGTATTTGTGGCCGCCGGTCACAAAGCTCCTGCCGTTCACCTTGGGCACCGGCGTACCGGCTACCGTCCATTCCGTGGCGGGCGTGAGCTTCACCCGGTCATTCAGGGGCAGTACTATTTTCTGGCCCTTGCTGAGGGCTTCGTAAGACAGGGTTTTGCCGGACGCGGTATGCACCACGCTGCCGTTTTTCACCCGCAGCGCGCTTTTATCCGCTTTCCATTGCACGGCGGCCATGTCGATCAGCGCCTCTTTCAGGGAAGCGGCGGCTTTGCGCAGCTTTGGCCCCATGGTGGGCGTGGTAAGGCTCCCGTAGGTGCCCCTGTCATACGGCGTGAGCCGCGTATCGCCCATTACCATCTCAATGCTGTTCACCGGTACCGCCAGTTCTTCTGCCACTACCTGCGCCAGCGAGGTACGGATGTTCTGCCCTACCTCCACCTTGCCGGTGAATACGGCTATTTGACCATTTTCCCTGATCTGTACCCAGGCGGCAATAGAATTATCATCCGCCCGGCGCGCCAGCGGCCCGGCCCAAGCGTCCAGGTCAGACCAGGTGAGCGCCACGGCTATGCCGCCGCCGAGCAGTTTGATGAAATGCCGGCGGTGCATGCCTTTTGCGGGCGCAGTATGCTGCAAAGTTTTTTTCATGGCCGTTATGCTTTACTGATGGCATTGATGATACGTGGATATGCGCAGCAGCGGCAGATATTGCCTTGCATGGCGTCAATAATTTCCTGGCGGCTGGGATGCGGGTTCCTCGATTTTAAGGCAACGGCGGCCATGATCATACCTGGTGAGCAATACGCGCACTGGAACGCGTCTTCATCCAGGAAAGCCTGCTGCAGGGGGTGCAGTTTGCCGTCTTTTTCCAGCCCTTCAATGGTGACCACGGATTTGTGCTGCACGCTTGCCACTGGCGTAATGCAGGAGGGCACCGCCCGCCCGTCTACCAACACTTTACAGGCCCCGCAGGCCCCTTCGCCACAGCCGTATTTGCTGCCGGTAAGGTTCAAATGCACCCTTAGCGCATCCAGCAGGCTGGTGTTGTCAGGCACGTTCAGCGTATATTCCGTGGAATTGACATTGATTTTCATAAGAGGCTGTTAAGGGTGTAAAAACCAGTATTCCAAATATAACAATTCCCGGAGAGAAGGGGCGTTATAATGGATGGGCGGTTTTTCACTTCGCCTCAATAATATTCAACTGCTTGATCAGCTCGGGATAGAATTTTCTGGATACCGGCAATGATACGCCGCCGATCTTCACACAGTCTCTCTCTATTTCTTGCAGATGATGGACAGCCACCGCAAACGAACGGTGAATTTTCACGAACATGTTTTCCGGTAAAAGGCTAACGGACATATCTAACGAAGCGCGTACCAGGTGGAAATAGTCCGGGCCAAGAAATTTGGTGTAGTTGTCTGCCGCCTCCAGTACCAGTATCTCTTTAAGATTGATCCTTTTCAGGCCGCCCTCCTTCCTGATAAAAAATGGTTGGTTGATCATAGACGAAATATTTGGGTGTTATTCGTATTTCATAACTGGCTTATAATCAAATATAACTGATTTTGACGACATAGCCCCCCCTACTGACAACCTCCTGCCATCCTTCGGTGATCCTTCGGTGGTGTCCGGTAGCAGTACGGGTTTGAGGGTGTTTAACCGAAGGTTGGCCGAAGGATCACCGAAAGATGATAGTACGATGTACCATTCACCCCAACCTTTGTCGAAGCTCGCCCCAGGTTAAGCTAAATGCCGCCACAAATTTTGCGACCGCGTATACCTGCTTCATAATTTTGAATTGTTGATCGCCGCAAAAGGGAGCATCGCTTAAGCCAACGGGGAGGAGCGACTCCGGCAACTTTCTCCTGCTGCGGGGATTGACAGCAAGCAATTATTTTTTAAACAATTAAAAACATTTTTTATGGCAAATATTAACGACAACCTGCTTGTAAAAGGAGCAAGAGGTAACGTAGGTAAACAATTCGTTTACCGCAAGCACGGCAACAATACGACCATTGCGCGTATGCCGAGGATCAACGAAAACGCGGTGCCTTCCGCGGAACAGCTGGACGCACGGGAGCTGTTCGCATCAGCGGCATTGTATGCGCAAAGCGCTATGACCAACGCCGCGCTGAAAAAGGAGTACCGGAAAAAAGCGCCTGCGGGCAAAACGGCTTTCAACATGGCCATGCGCGATTTCATGAAAGCGCCGGTAATCAAAAGCATCAACACCAGCGGTTACAACGGCACGCCGGGCGCTGTTATCATTGTTCAGGCAAAGGACGATTTCAGGGTGGCAACGGTAAAAGTGGGTATTTACTCCGCCGCCGGTAACTTACTGGAAGAAGGCAATGCCGTACTGGACCCGATCAACAGGCTGCAGTGGGCTTACACCGCCGTACAGGCCAATGCCTCACCTCCCGGCACTGTGGTCAGGGCCGTGGCCGCGGACCTGCCGGGTAATACGGCTACGCTGGACGTACAGGTATAAACCGGTTCCGGCACATCCACCTTCCCGGGTTGCATCGGGAGGGTGGATTTTTAACGTGAGCCGAATAGTTTTGCTATTCGGCTCATTTTTTTGGCTTTTATGAGCCGAATAAGCTCCATAATCGGCTCATGACCAAATTTCCGCTATTTTTATGGCTACTGCTCATGATAGAAGAAACAGACATCCGCATCGGCAACATGGTTTGGTATTATGACTACAACATGATTGAAACGGTATTCCGGGTAGAAGGGATAGCGGAAGGTTTCGTGTACAATTCAGGCCTCCCCAGGAACAGGCTGCCGCTTGAAAAAGTGCATCCCCTGGCCCTGGATGCAGACCATCTGCTGAAATTCGGTTTCCTGCCGGGAGAGGAGTCATATGGGGAAGATCCGGATACCTACAGTTACAAATACAGCCGCACAGACAGCGTGTATATCCGCGAAACAAACGGCGCCTTTCAGCCGCTGGCCACGTCCAAAAGCGGGCTGGCGCCTTATGGGCGGCCGCTGCATCATGTTCACCAGTTGCAGAACCTGTTTTATGACCTTACGCGGGAAGACGTGTTCACCAGGTGACTTACCGCACGATCATTACCTTTCCCCGCATCACCATCACTACACCGCTCCGTACCGTTACGCGCGCCATATAGGCATAAACGCCCATGGGCAACGCCCTGCCGTCTACAGTGCCATCCCATCCCCGGCTCCAGTCTTTTGACGCGTATACCCGCTGGCCCAAAATGTTATAAACCTGCATTTCCACCGCAACAACGGTGCTGCCATACACCTTCAGGAGATCGTTCCTGCCATCCCCGTTGGGCGAGAACGCTTCGGGAATGTATATCGGCTCTCCACCCGGGTTGGCGGTAATGCCGGCAACAGCAGCAGACAATTCGCTGTGCTGACAACTGTTTTCACCCAGGGCCCTCACCTGCAGGGCTACTGACTGGATGGGCGCCAGGTTGGTAACGGTGTGCATGGTACCCGTGGTGCCTGAACTGGGGACCATGAATGTTTGGCCATTGTTCAGGCTCACTTCGTAACCGGTTGCCCCTGCTACGCTGCTCCATTGAAATGTAATGGAAGATACGCTGGTATTGCCTACGCTGAGGCCGGGCGCGGACAATTGCGGCAGCAAGCTGGCCATCACAGCACTGCGGGCGGCGCTGGCGCATCCTCCGGCGGTAACTGCATCTACGTAATAATTTTGGCCGGCGGTGAGCGGCGCCGTGGTATAACTGTTGCCGGAATACAGCACAGGCCCGCCAGCACTGGTTTCATACCACCGGTAAATAATGCCGGGCACAGGATCTTTGATCTTCAATTCCGCAGGCTGCCCAGCGCAAACGGAGGCGCCTTCCAGTTCAGGGGCGGCCGGGGAAGCCGTTACCGCGGCGGTGGCAACAGAGCGGGTACTGCCAACGCAGCCATTTTCGCTAACCGCCTCCACGTAATAATTTGCCGCTGCCGCTAACGCGGGCGTAGTAAAATCGGGGCCTGTATAAAGCACCTGCCCTCCTGCTTCCTGGCTGTACCACCGGTACGTATAACCGGCAACCGGAGCGGCAACGCTGAACGTAGCAGTGTTGCCGGCACACAGTTCTATAGTTCCGTTCTCTAATGCAGCTGCAACAGGGGCGCCATGAATGGTTACGATGGCGGTATTGCGCGCACTGGTGCAGCCGTTGTTCCCTACAGCTTCCACGTAGTAACTGACAGGGTTGGTTAAAGCAGGAGTAACGTAGCTGGTACCGCTATGGAACGGAGCGCCGTTTGCCTGAACGTTATACCAATTATACACCTGGCCGGCCACCGGGTTTTTCACCTGCAATTCCGTACTGCCCCCCGCGCATACCGCGGCAGCATCTATTTGCGGTGCGGCGGGCGGCGCCAGTACTTCCGCCTGAACTGTTGTGCGCGTTGCGCTGGTACAACCATCAGCGCTCACGGCCTCTACATAAAATGTTGTATCCGCCGTTAACGCAGGAATGGTCAATAAGGTGCCGGTAAACAACGGCGTGCCGCCGGATGCGGCATTGTACCAGCGATATATGGCTCCGGCAACGGGGTTCTGTACGCTGAATGAAACGCTGCCCCCGTTGCAAACCTGTATACTGCTTACCGCAAGCGCGGGAGCAGCGGGAAGGGCAGCTACCGTCACCTCAGATCTTGCCCGGGAGGTGCTGGCGCAGCCGCTGGCCGCGGCTTCCACATAATAAGCGTATGTTCCCTCGGCAAGCGGTGTTACATCCACGGTAGCGCCGCTACCCACAACATTGCCTGCCGCGGCGGCATCAAACCAGGTGTAAGTATAACCCGCCTGCGGCAACGCCACAGACAGTTGCGCAGTTGCACCCAGGCACACCTGCCGGGTGGTGCTGGCTGGAACAGGGGCCGCCGGCAACGGCAGCGCTGTTACGGTAACCGGCTCCCGGGTGGTGTTTGCGCAACCATTGCGGGAAGATCCGATATAAAAGGTTGCCCCCGGAGGTTGAATAGCCGGGGTATTGAAAGTTTCGCCGGTAAACAGTTCATTGCCGCCGTCAGGCGCATCGTACCACTTAACAACAACACCACTTGTATTGATCGCCGTCAGCGTTGCAGTTGCGCCCGCACATACCTGCGCCGCTGCGGAAGCCTCATCTGGCCTGGCTTTCCGTACTATCAGCTCTGCATAATAGACCTCAAGGGTTGTAAGCGCGGTGAGCGAGCCCCCCAAAGACACCAGTATGGCATCTGACGCCGTTGTTACCGGCATCACCGCTTCCAGCAGATTGCCGCCGGCGGCACTCACCCTTACCGTGCTGCTATTCAGCAACACCGGCCCGTCAGCCGGGTTACTGCTCAAATAAAGTTGCAAACGTACGCTGCCCAATAGTGCAGGGTCACTGATACCGCCCGGCAACCCCAACTTCAGGCGGATACTGTCTCCCGCCACAGCCCCCTGCTGCAGTGTCAGCAACTGGCCAATGAATCCCTGGCCTATGTTGGCCCTGATGCTGGACGAAGTGCTCATATCACCGTCAACGGCCATGCCCGGATTCACGATCCCGCAAAGCAGGCATACGCTGATAGGGGATGTGTAGATCGGACTTTGCTGCGCATCAGCATACTGGCAACCGGGCGTTTGAGCATGCGCAATGCCTGTAAGCAGGCAGGTAAACGCAAGACATAAGAATATCTGCAATTTGACAAGAACACGGGGCAGGTGCATCGGTAATGTAGATTTGGTTACGCTATCATCCACGATAGTCTTTCATAGCGATCACATGATTTCCGGAGACGAGGGACACAAAGCAGCAAATTACATGAAGGATAACAGGATGATACATAAAATTATAGGATTTGGCGGAGCTTTCAAAACCCGGCGCTCCCTACGCCATTTCCCGCAACACCGCCAGCACTTCCGGCGTTACCTTCCCGAAGATGGACACGCCCGCGGCGCCATTCTCCACAGCCAGCCTTATGCCTTCTTTTAACTGGCCCATATCTCCCTTGAAAGCCGGCAGAAAAAGCCCGGCATACAGCGGGCAACTGCCATGCAAAGCCTTCACCCCTTCCGCCACGGCATCACCTATCCATGTTACGCTTTCTTTGTAGAAGCTGTGGTAGATCATGGGGCACACCGCATCCAGCGGCCAGTTCACCCAATCCTGCCGCACGATGCGTTTGGCTATTTCAGGCGTGGGGAATACGGCGGCGGTGATGGGCTTGTTGTGTTGACGGGCCACTTCAGCCATAATGCGCACCATGTTGGTAATACTGTTGTACCGGAACGTGCGCCAGGAAGGGCTTTGGTCCGGGTGCGGCATCTCCAGCGGGTCTGCGCCGTAAACGGCCTTGTATTTTTCCCGGCAGTGACCGCAGTAACAAAAGTCGTATTCCGGCAGTTCGCGGCTCTGGTCTATATTATACTTGGGCCAAAGGTTAACGGGCAGTATCACGTCTACGAACCGGATAAAATCAAGCTGTATGCCGTCTACATAATCCTTTGACAGCACCTGTTCCGCCTGCTGCCGGAGGTAGGCCGCTACTTCCGTTTTATTGGGGCATAAAAAACGGTAATGGTCTACATAAGGTGGATGGGTGGCGCAGGATTGGCCGTTGCGGTTTTCCGAATACCATTCCGGGTGCTGCGCCAGCAGCTCACCGTCTACTTTATTCATGGTCCAGAACCAGCGGTGGGCTTCCATGCCGGCATCTTTGGCGGCCCTGAAATGCAGCTCGCTGTCTTCCTCAAAATACACCACGCCAATTCCCGCCTCCCTGAAAGCGGCGTAGCGCTGCTGCAGTTCCGATGCAGTGTCTTCGTGATGGGGGGTTACCCATACGCGGTGCTGCCGGGCCGCCGGGGCGGCGGGTTTCAGCGCGGCGGCTTTGGTGACAAGAGAAGGGCCCATCATGGCCAGGCCGCCCAGGCCCAGTGATTTGATAAAGTGACGTTTGTTCATGATACGGGGTTTACGCAGTACGAAAATACGTGATCCCCGCTTCACAGATGTTACGGATAATCATTAACTTCCATTATGCACCGGCACCTCATGACCTCCATACTGGATAACGACTTTTACAAGTTCACCATGCAGCAGGGCGTAATACGCCTCTTTCCCTACGCCAAAGCGCGCTACCAGTTCATTAACCGCGGCGGGCACGCCTTTCCTCCAGGCTTTGCCCAGGCCCTGCGCGAAGCGGTGAACGGCATGGCGGAGCTGCAGCTGAGCCGGGAAGAAAAGCATTTCCTGCAACGCACCTGCTCTTACCTTGACCCCGTGTACCTCGATTTCCTGGAAGGCTACCGCTACAACCCGGAAGAAGTACACATTGAACAAAAAGGCAGCGAGCTGCTGGTGCGGGCAGAGGGCCTGTGGTACCGTACCATTCTGTGGGAAGTGCCGCTCATGTCACTCATCTGCGAGCTGTATTACCAGCTGGCTGACGCCGGGAGGGAAAGCGATGAGGAAGTAATGCGCAGAACGAAAGATAAAATTGAAAAATACCGTGCGCTGGGCGTTACCGTTGCCGAGTTCGGCACCCGCAGGCGGCACTCTTACGCCGTTCACCGCCTGGTGATGCGCGCGCTGAAAGAACATGGCGCCGGGGCTTTCATTGGCAGCAGCAACGTGCATATGGCCATGCTGTACCAGACCAAGCCCATTGGCACGCACGCGCATGAATGGTTCATGTTCCATGCCGCGCGTTACGGCTTTAAAATGTCTAACGCGCTGGGGCTGGAGCATTGGGTACAGGTGTACCGCGGAGACCTCGGCATTGCGCTTTCAGATACTTATACCACCGATGTTTTCTTCCGGCAGTTTGACAAAATGTTCTCCAAACTGTTTGACGGCGTGCGGCACGACAGCGGGGACCCGCTGCTGTTCGCAGACAAGGTGATAGCCCACTACCGGCAAATGGGCATAGACCCGCGCAGCAAGACCATCATTTTCTCTGACGGGCTGAACTACGAAAAAGTAGCCCGTATTGCGGAACATTGCCGGCGCCGCATCGGCATGTCTTTCGGCATCGGCACCAACCTCACCAACGACGCCGGCCCCCAGGCCATGAACATCGTGATCAAGATGACGGAAGCCTGCCCGCAGAACGGGGAATGGACGCCCGTGGTCAAACTGTCTGACGAGCCGGGCAAATACACCGGCAGCGAAACAATGATCCGCCTCGCCAAAACGATCCTCGAAATTGACTAACCCCCGCTTTTCACCCGCTGCCTGATCTCTTCGCTGCCAGACTTTCTTTCCTTCACCGCTTTTTGCGTGCCGAACCGGTAAGAGAGCGAGAAAGTGGCCATGCGACTGTCAAACCGGATGCGGCCGCTCACATCTATATGATCAAACAGGGCGCTGTAACGGTTTTGCCGGCTCTGGAGAATATCGTTCACCACCGCTTTGGCCGTAAACCGGTTGTTCAGGAACTGCTTTTGCAGCCCGGCGGATATGATGTAGAACGGCCGGGTCACAAACATGCCGTACACGGCGGAAGACTTGTAGTAGGCCGTCAGCTCCGCGGAAAAACCGCGGCCCAGCTGAAAGGCGTTCTGCAGGTTAAAAGTATACCCGGTATTTTTTGTTTGCAGGCCGGCGGTAGCCCCCTGCCCCTTGTACGCGGTATGGAACAGGTCAAAGAAATAATTGCCCGTCCACCAGTTGCCAAGGGCCAGCGAAGCGTTCAGGCTGACGCCGTAGTTGATCATGCTTTTGAGGTTCTGCGGTTGCTCATAGCTGATGTTGAGAGCATCTACCTGCCCCATCACCCAGTTCACCACATTACCGGTATGGTTGTAAAACACAGCGGCGGTCAGCTTGTTGTTCAGCCCGTAGCTCAACTCCGTGGCGTGGGTGAGCGCGGGCTGCAGCAGGGGGTTGCCCTGGTAAAAAAGATACGGGTCGCGGTAAACGCGGAACGGGTTCATTTCATCATAGTCCGGCCGCTCTATACGCCGGCTGTAAGTAAATTGCAGCTTCTGGCCGGGGGCAAGCTCCCGGGAAACGGCCAGGGACGGGAACAGCTGGAAGTAGCGGCGGCTCGCCAGCGTATCTGTGGTGAGCTGGTGCGCGGCCGTCTGCGTATGCTCTCCCCGCAGCCCCAGCTGCACGTGCCAGCTGCCAAAGTGCCTGCCGGCCTGTACGTAAGCGGCGTGAATGGTTTCCTTGTAGCGGAAGTGGTTGGAGGTGCCGCCATCATTCACCCACTGGTTGTTGCGCAGGGTGTCAAACAGGGAATGATTGTCTACCTCCACGTAGCTGCTTTTCCAGCCAGCTTCCAGCCTGGCGGTCCCCCAAAAAGTTTGGGTATAGTCCGCCTTTGCCACGTATACATTTGTGCGGGACGGAATGCTGCCCCGCCTGGTGGATACAGGCAGCCATTCCTCCCCGGCTTTATCGGTATAACGGGTAGCCAGCTCCTGCTTTCCTGAAAAATCGTTGTAGGAATAGTCCAGGTCCGCAGATAACTCCTGCCCGGGTCTATTGAATTGACGGGTGTAATTGATGTTGGACGAAAGGTTGGCCCAGCGCTGCGCCAGGGCGCTGCGGGTAGCGGCATCGTAGATCAGTTCCCCGGCCGCATCTGTTAGCTGGTTACCCGTCTGGCTGTTGTTGTCATATGTACCTATGTTGCCATTCACCAACAGGCCAACGGTATTCTTTTTATTGACCCGGTAATCCGCCCCCAGTTTAAAATTATTGGTATAAAGCGGTTCGTTGGTGGATATCTGCTGATCGGATACCCTGTCTGGCGGGCCGGTATGCCCGCTGTCCCTGAAGCGGCGGGTTTGTTGCAGGTACTCTACTTCGCCCCTGAAAGCATGGTTATAGCTGAGGTACACATTGGCCCGCTCCCCGCCATAATTCAGGCTGGCGCCGGCGCCATAACGGTTGGCGCGGCTGCGGGCATAGTTGGTGTATACATTACCGTTCAGCCCCTGCCGCGCGCTTTTTTTCAGCACGATGTTGATGATGCCCGCCGTGCCGGACGCATCGTAGCGGGCGGGCGGGTTGGGAATGATCTCTATGCTGGCCACGGAGCCCGATGTGGTGCCGCGCAGCAGGTGCATCAGCTCCTGTTGCGAAAGGTACGTGAGCTTGCCGTTGAGCATCACGGTAACGCCGGGCCTGCCTTTCAGGGAAATATTGCCGTTATCGTCTACTGTTACGCCGGGGGCTTTCTCCAGCAATTCCAGGGCGGTATTACCTTCCGCCAGCAGGCTATGCTCTATGTTCAGCACCGTTCTGTCTGTACGCTGTTCTACCAGCGGTTTGCGGCCGGTCACCGTTACCGCGCCGAGCACCTGTTCATTCAGTTGCAAACGGAGCATGCCCAGGTTGGCCGTGCTGTTTGCCGCGTTGATGGTGAAAGCTGCCGAGCGGAAATGATGGTACCCCATGTAAGCCGCCTGCACCAGGTAACGGCCGACGGCTACTTCCGTTAGTTCAAAAGTGCCGTCCATGTTGCTCATGGCGCCTTTTACCATGGCCGAGTCCTGCTGCCGGAGCAGGGTTACCACCGCCAGCTCCAGGGGTTTGCCGTTACTGTCTGTTACCACGCCCTTCACATGGCCAGTAATGGTCTGCTGCGCCGCTGCTTGCCTGTTCATGGCCAGCAGGAGGAAGAAAAAAACTATTGCCGAAAAGTGTTGTATAGATCTCAATGCCGCAAGTATTAGGTTTTACGTGCGGCAAAGTTGGTACAGTATGCGCGGAATCAGTTTTCAAATTGGGAAAACAATTTTACGAAAAGGGAAAATCAGGGGTGGGGAGCGTACTTACAGTAAGGAACGAAGAAAAGTTACGCGGCACGGAATCACCATGGCCCTTTGGCAGCGGGCCATTCAGCACATTTATTTGTCCAGAACGGAAAGAATCATGCAGACCGGACAACTGCTTTGTTCCTTTACACCTCAACATGCAAATTCCTTTTTGCGTAATTATTATTCCTGATCCGATCAAACTAAACCTGTACCCTGTACGAACTTTGCGGTTTCACCACAAACGGTACCGGCATGACATAAACGATACATACATATCAACCATGGCTTCATAAAAAAGAGAGCCGCACAGCTACCAACTGCACGGCTCATCCGCCAACGGCGGAGCTTTTAAACTCGCAAAAATCCAAAAGCAAATGCAATATATAAAAGTATTGTTAACAGGTTTCCTATGCCTGCACTTTTTCAGTGTTCTTTCCCAGGAACCATCACCCCGGGCCATCATTACCGGGCATGTAAAACAACCTTCCGGCCAGCCGGTGCCCTTTGCCACGGTAAAGGTGCAAAACAGCACCGCGGGCGCATTGTCTGACATCAAGGGGGTTTACACCCTGCCCGCGCTGCCCGCCGGGGAATATACAATTACCGTAACAGCGCTCGGTTTTGAGACGCAGGAAAAAAAGATCCGGCTGCAAGGCGGCGCCAATACCACGCTGCACTTCCAGCTGGCGCCCGCGGCACGGGACATTGACGAGGTGATGGTAATAGGGCGCACGGCCACACAGGAGGTAAACCGCCAGTCTTACAACGTTACCGCCATAGACGCCACCAAGCTGTACAATTCCACGCTGGACCTTTCACATGCGCTGGACCGGGTTTCCGGTGTACGGGTGCGGGAAAACGGCGGCCTCGGCTCCCGCATCAACTTCTCCCTCAACGGCTTTACCGGCCGGCAGGTACGTTTCTTTATTGACGGCATCCCGATGGACAATTTCGGTTCGTCCTTCCAGCTGAACAACATCCCCATCAACCTGGCGGAGCGGGTAGAAGTATATAAAGGCGTAGTGCCCGTATGGTTAGGCTCCGATGCCCTGGGCGGCGCGGTGAACATAGTGACGGGCCAGCAATTGCGTACCTACCTGGACGTATCTTATTCCTATGGCTCCTTCAACACCCACCGCAGCGCCATCAATGCCGGCTACACGGCCAAAAGCGGGTTTACGCTGCAACTGAACGCCTTCCAGAACTATTCTGACAACAATTACCCAGTATATGTGGATGTGGCGGACATCAACACCGGCGCCTATTATCCCAGCCAGAAGGTGCGCCGCTTTCACGATACCTATCATAACGAAACCGTTATTGCCAACGTTGGCGTGGTGAACAAAAAGTATGCGGACAAGCTGCTGCTGGGCATTACGCTGGGGCAGAACCACGCAGACGTACAAACCGGCGCCCGCATGGTGAGCGTTTTCGGGAAGTTCTACACCCGCGGCAACATTGTAATGCCCAGCTTGAAGTATGCCAAGAACAACCTGTTCGTAAAAGGCCTGAACCTGCGCGTATCCGGCAATTACAACCTCGGGGAAGAACAGAACGTAGATACCGTGTACCGCCGCTACAACTGGTTCCAGCAATACAAAACCTACAACGGCCTGGGCGGCGAGCGGGAACGCACCCTGTACAAATACCGCAATAACAACGGGCTGCTGACCTCCACGCTGGATTACAAGCTGAACGATCATCATTCCTTTATGCTGAACCATGTGTTCAACACCTTTGACCGCAAGGGGGCCGATGAGCTGTACCCGCAAAGCGCCAAATACGAACAGCCGCAAAAGCTCACCAAAAACATCCTGGGGCTGGGCTACAAGTTCGATTACAACAACCGCTGGAGTACTTCCCTCTTCGGGAAATACTTCATGCAGGGCACAAAATATTCGCAATCCTACAACCCTTCCGGCAACTGGGGAGATATTGCCTACCGCCACCAGCAGAACAAGTTCTCCAAAACCGGCTACGGCATTTCATCCTCCTACTTCATTACCCCGCGGCTGCAATTCAAAGGCTCTTATGAAAGGAGTTTCCGCCTGCCTGACACCTACGAGCTTTTCGGGGACCTCCTCAACCTGGAAGGCAACATCCAGCTGCGCCCTGAAAAAAGCGACAACTACAATGTAGGCGCCAGCTACAGCTTCCGGCTGCAGGGAGACCACCGCTTCAGCCTGGACGGCAATTTCATTTACCGCAATACGGCAGACTTCATCCGCGCTTCGCTCAACCAGAACCAGACCAAGCAGGTGATGGAGAACCGCGACAGGGTGACCAATACCGGCTTTGACGGGGAGATCAGGTACTCCTACAAAAAGCTGCTCACGGCGGGCGTAAATGCCACCTACCAGAACATCCGCAACAAAACCCGCTTTGAGCCGGGCTCCAGCGAGCACAGCATCCTGTACAACGACCGTATTCCCAACATGCCGTTCTTATACGGCAATGGCGATGCGTCTCTCTTCCTGCCCGGTGTATTCGGCAAGGGCAATACCCTCAGCCTCGGCTATAACGTGCTCTTCGTGCATGCCTACTACCTGTACTGGCCCAGCCTCGGCAACGACAAACTGGACATTCCGCAGCAGCTCACGCACGATGTGAACGCCACCTACGCCATGGCGGAAGGCCGCTACAACATTGCACTGGAGTGCAAAAACCTGGCGGATGCGCGGCTGTACGACAATTTCAGCCTGCAGAAACCCGGCAGGGCCTTTTATGTGAAACTCAGATATTTCTTCAAAAAATAAACATCAACTGCAACATGAAAAATGTAACCAGACTTTTATTACCTGTTTTGTGCATGGGAACTTTGTGGACAGCCTGCTCCAAAGACGAAGGCCAACCCGGCAACGGCGGTGAAGGAGGCGGACAAGGTAAAACAAAATACATCATTGCCTCTACACCCGTTGCTTCTACCGGCGTAGCGGACTACCTGCTCACCACAGACAACATTACCCAGGGCGCCATTTCCACACAGGGCAACGGCAAGGAACAAGACGGCACGTACCGCTACTACATCACCCACCGGAACCGCTTTTTCAGCCTGCTGTACGGCCAGGGCAACCCCGGCGCGGTCACTACCTATAACCTGAACGCGGGTGGGGAGCTGATCAAGGTATCAGACTTCCAGAGCGAAACCGTACAGGTACACACTACCATGAACGATGACATTGTGACCATGAAGGTACCCCGCTCGGGTAATGAAAACGCGCTCGTATTCCGCATAGACGCCCAGAAATCACAAATAGCGGGCGAAGCGCAGGTAAACATTGTACACCTGGCCGGCAATGGCGAGCGGGCCCACTTCACCTGGGCCACGCAGGCGGGCAATAAATTGTTTGCGCCCTACATGAGCATCAAAGGCGCGGCGCCTGACGTGTTCGGCACCTCCTTTCCGGATAGCTGCTGGGTGGCCGTATTCTCTTACCCTGACCTGAAACTGGAAAGGGTGATACGGGATAACCGCACCAGCTACCTGGGCGCATATTTCACCAGCGGGCTGGTACAGACGGAGAGCGGCGACCTTTACGGTTTCTCCGGTTCTTCCGCTACCAGCAACGGTACCCCCACCAGCACCAAACCCTCCGCCGTGGTGCGTATCAAAAAAGACGCCACCGAGTTTGACAAGAACTACCTCTTTAACCTGGAAACCGCCTCCGGCGGCCACCGTTTTGCCAACCAGACATATTTCGGCAACGGCAAATTTCTGCTGGAAATGTACGCGGAGAAAGGTAAAACAAGCGGCAAGGTAAAATTTGCCGTGGTAGACGTAACAGCGCAAACTTTTGCCTGGGTAACCGGCACGCCTGCGGACATTACCTCCACCTCCAGGCTGTGCAACCTGGTAGCGGGCGATGACAAGACCATTTACGCCGGCCTCACAGACGCCGGAGGCAGCTACGTGTACAGCTTTGACGCCACTACCGCCAAGGCCACCCGCGGCCTGAAAGTGGAAGGCGGCAAGATCACCGGCATTGCCAAACTGACTTACTAAGCATTGCATGGGGCTTTCCGCATGCCGGGGCCTCCTGTTCACACACTGAACCTGAAGAGACATGACGCGTAACACATCCGCTGCGGCAAAGCCGAAGAAAAAACACGCACGCAGCCTGTTCTACCGGATCTGCGCCTGGCTGCACCTGTGGCTGGGGCTGGTAACGGGCATTATTATGGTAATTGTATGCGTGATGGCCTGCGTATGGGTATTTAACGATGAGATCACCACCTTGCTGGAACCTGAAACAAGGGTAGCGCGGCAGGAGGCGCCGGTGCTGCCGCCTTCGCAGCTGAAAGCCATCGCAGATTCCCTGTACCCCGGCAAACGCATGAGCTATGCCTCCTACCAGCAGGGCAAAGCGGCGTATGTGGTATTGGGAGAAGGCAGAAGGGGGAACATTACCCTGCGGGTCAACCCCTATACCGGCCAGGTAGTTAGCGTGCAGGAAAAAAAAGAAGGAGAAGTAGACTTCTTCCGCTGGGCGCTGAACGGCCACCGATTTCTCTGGCTGCCGTACAAAATAGGGCGGCCGATAGTGAATTACGGCACCCTCATATTTGTTATTATCCTGATCACCGGCATGGTATTGTGGTGGCCGAAGAAATGGAACAAGAGCACCCGTGAGAAAAGTTTTTTCATCAAATGGAAAGCCAGTTTCAAGCGGGTGAACTATGACCTGCACAACGTGCTGGGCTTTTACTCCCTGCTGGCGGTGCTGGCCATGGCGCTTACCGGCATGGTGTACGGCATTGAGTGGTACAGCAAGAGCCTCTACTGGGCCACTACGGGCGGTAAAACGCTGCCTCCGTACGGCGGCGGCCTCACGTCAGACTCCCTGCAAGCCGGGCGGCACTTTACGCCGCAGCAAGCCATGGACGCGGCGTGGCGCCAGGTGGTACAGCGCCACCCGGAGGCGCAGGGTTTCTTTTACAGTTATGCGGATACCTCCAAACCCAAATCTACCATCAGCATCACTATTTATCCCACCGCCGGTAAATACTACAACCACCGCAACTTCCAGTTTGACCAGCACACGGCCAAAATGCTGCCGGCAACAACGCCGGCCTATGAAGAGGCTTCCGCGGGGCAAAAGCTCAGGAAAATGAACTACGATATACATGTAGGTTCCATACTGGGCTTCCCCGGCAAGGTGCTGGCCTTTTTCGGCTCGCTGATTGGCGCCAGCCTGCCGGTAACGGGTTTCATTATTTGGTATGGAAAGAAAAAAAAGAAACCCGCCGGCAAAAGGCCGCCGCCGGGCCGGAAGGTGGCAGCCAACATGGAACTTAGCTCCTGATATGTGCTGCCATCAACAACAAGGGCTGCTCCTGACCGGGGCAGCCCTTTGTTGTTATGTTGCTTCCAAAAGCATACAGGATAGCCCTTGGTGTTATCTTATTTCACTTCGTACCACTCTAGCTTTACCGGGCCAATGAGGCCTGATTGTCGCAGCGGGTAGTCCTTGTCGAATTTCTTCACGTTGGTTTTGGTGAAACGTTCGTTCTCCGGCAGGTACTGGTCTCCGATGATGCGGTTGGGCCAGAGGTTCACCACTTTCACTTCCAGGCTGTTCTCCCCGTCTTTCACCCATGCTGAAACATTGGCGCGGAAAGGCGGTTGCCACCACACGCCGGTATGCCGGCCGTTAACGGTCACTTCCGCCACGTTGTACATCTCCCCCAGGTCAAGCCACACCTGTTTGTTTTTACGCTGCTCCGCCGTTACGGTAAAGGTTTTACGGTATACAGCGGTACCGGAGTAATATTTGATGCCCGGTTCCGGCCGCTCCGTCCAGGACACCAGCTGGTCAAACTGCACCTGTTCCGGCCCGCCCCACTGTTTATCAAAGCTCACCGCCCAGGGGCCGTTTACAATGGTAGTTTGCGGCGCGGCCACCTCCAGCGTGCGGCTGGCGCCGCCCTGTTGCTGCAGCGTATATTTCCCTCCTTCCGCAAAGGCTATTTTACCGCCGGGCAGCACCGTGAAAGGCGCTGTGGCGAAAGTATCCTGCGGCAGGTCAGGGAAGAGGCCGGCGCCGTTGTGCGCCAGCGAGCTGAACTGGCCTCCCGTTGCCGCTTTGCGGAACACCACGAACATGGAGCCGAACGGCTCCAGGAACAGCGGCATTTCCACACGGCCTTTTACCGTTGCATAAACGGGCTGCGGCGTAATGCTGCCGGTAATGGGGTCCCACAGCTCCGGGGCCTTGCCGGCGGCCCGGAAGGCGCCATGGATATATTCCGGCCGCTCGTTGCGGTTCACGATGTAATATATTTCCGCGTCTTTCGTGCTGCGGTGAATGTAGTCGATGTACGCGTCTCCCTTGCGGCTGTTGTACGTGAAATCTGGCGCTATGCCTTTTTCATGCAGCACCTGCCGTACGGTTTTGCCATATACCACCTTGCCTTTTCCGTAGGCACGCTCCTGCACGGCAGTGCCATCCACCTTGCCCCATACCAGCTCTGCCAGCTGGCGTACCCTGGCATCTGCGGCCGCGCCTTTCTTCAAACCGGCCGCGGAAACGGGCTTGGGGCCAATAATGGTGGCGCCGGCCCTTACCAGCTGTTCCAGCTTTGCCAGCACGTCTACATTCACTTCCTTCCATTCCGGCAGCACCAGTACTTCATAGCTCATACCATCCGGCAGCACTATTTTCCCGTTTTTCACCTGCATGCGGGTGAGTATCACTTCCGTGTTGCACACATCATCGTCATACCCTTCTCCCAGCCCCTGCCGCACATATTTCAGCGGTACCTGGTTGGGCACGTTGTCTCCATAATAATACACTACATCGCCAACAAACAACCCGCGGGAGAGCATATACGAAATACGGCTGTTCCACTCCAGGAAAGCGGGGGCCTGGTTCCACCAGGTTACGTTGGGGTTGAAGTGGGTGCCGGCAAAATATTCATTGCCCGGCATGCCGGCGCTTTTGGGAGAGTGTGTGTAGGTGTGGATCACCAGGCGGTTAAGGCCTTCGCAATACACCCTGTCCAGCGTAGGTTTCATGAAAGCGAAATCTTCTTCCCAGTGCGGGCCTATGCTGGTAGGGCCTTCCGCCTGCACAAAACGTTTGCCGTAGATGTGCGCGGCGGAGGCGGACTGTTTTACAAAAATGCGGCGGTGCGGCTCCACGCGGTGGGTTTTGGCCCTTATCCAGAACTCGCCCATGGGAATGGCGTTCAGGCCCAGGTTCTTCAAAGCGTCTATAGGCGCGGGGTGCGGACCGCCGCTTTCAGAATGGATGCCCATCCCGTCTCGCGCGGCCAGCTCGGCAAAACGTTTATAGTGACGGTCGTGGATCAGGTCTGCAATAGTGCGGCGAAAATCGTAGAGGAAACGGTTGGATGCGCTCCTGCTTTCTATGATCCGGCCCGTGAGCACCGGCAGGTACTTTTTAATATCGTAGCCATTCAACTGCTGGAAGGCCTGCACAAAATCGTTCGTCCAGTTGGAGGCGCCCAGCTCCCAGCTATCATCATGCAGGTATTTGAGGCTGTTGCTTTTGCGGGGATGCACCAGCGGTGTTACCACCTTGTTGTACTGCAGGTCCATAGCGGCGCGGTTCATGTAATCAATAGCCAGTCCGCCGCCGCCGGGGCTGTGCGTAGACACCTTGATGCCCGTGCCGGTGTACCCGAAACGCATAATCACAAACTGCCCCGCCGGCGCCTGCCAGTTGAGGTTGCCCTGCGCATCCACGCGGCTGCTGATATCTGTAACATTGCGGAGAAAAGCATGCGCTTCCCCGGGCACGGAGGCCTCTTCTTTCATGAACAGGTCCCAGTTGTAACCCAGGCCGTTGGGGGTAAAGGGAATGGAATAAATACTGTGTACCGCCTTGATGTCCATGTTTTCCAGCGGGCGGATGTTGTTGCTGCCGGGGTTCAGCTGTACGGCCAGTACCGTTACCGGCTCGTAGTAAGGCCGCCCGCTCTTTTCATCCATCAATAATTTGCCCGGCATGGGTAATTGCATGTTGATATGACGGCCGCCCTGTACCAGGGTATCCGTCCACACCAGCTTTTTGGAGGCCAGCTGCGGGGTCACCCACGGCCCGCCGTCGTTCCAGCCGCTGCCTATGTTGAGGCTAAGCTCCAGGTCAAGACTATCCGCCACACGGGTGGCGTAATGAAAAAGCGTTTGCCATTCCGGGCCCAGGTACACGGGGCCGCTTTGCGTTCTTTCCATCTTGTTGTAAGAGGAAGAGCCCGCATCGAAGATGATGGCGCCTTTAATGCCGGCGGCCTTCATGGCGGACAGGTCTGCCAGTATCCCTTCCTTTGTCTGGTACCCTTCCAGCCACCACCAGAACACCCTGGGTTTGGCTTCGTCCGGCGGGCGGAGAAATCCCGCTTCCAGGGAGGTGTCTGCAACAGGCGCATTACCAGTAATATTTGCAGGTTTATGACCAAGGCATATGGCCGCTAACGCGGTACAAAAAATCCATTTCATGTTTCCTTCATTTTGACGTAATGACAATCTCGTGCTCCCCGCCGGCCACAGCCGGTAAATACCATGCGCCCGGCTTGCCGGCGGCTTTTACGGGTTGCTGATTGACCGTAACGGTAAATCCTTTCTTTGTATAGTTGTCCGGCAGCGCTACGCGCGCGGTTGTATTGGCCGGTATGCTCACCTGCATGCGGAAGCGGCCGGGGGCATGCTCATACGCTACGCTCACCGCTCCCCTGATGGTGGGCAGGCGCAGCTTTGCCCAGGGCAGGCTGCCCAGCTGAGGGCGTATGCTGAAGGAAGACCAGCCGGGCGCCAGCGGCTCCACGCCCATCAGCTTGCGGGGTATGATGTTGGCCGGAACGGCGCCCCAGGCGTGGTTCCAGTCCTGGTTAGGCTTGTATTTGTTATCCCATGCTTCCATGGCAATGGTGCTGCCCGCGCGTATCATGTTATACCAGCTGCGTTCCTGCTGTGATGCCAGCAGCGAAAGACCATATTCGCCATCTCCCGCATCATACACCGCATCCATCAGGAACTGGCTGCCATACACGCTGCAGGCCATGCCGCGCGAGCGGATGAAATCCGCTACCGCTTTATGGTACGCCGGCTCCACCAGGCCAAAGGCCATGGCGAACATGTTGGCATGCAGGGAGGCGTGCTGCGTACTGTCCCCATCACGGAACACCTTGCGTTTGCCATCCCAGAAAGTTTTGCGGTAGCTGGCCTTTACCTTTTCCGCGCGTGCGGCAAAGTGGCGGGCGTCTTCTTTTTTGCCCAGGTCTGCCGCCAGCGCTTCCATGGCGCGCAGCGCCTTGTAGTAATAGGCGTTTACCACGGCGTTGTAATTATTGAACACAAAGCCGTCCGTTTCCCCGCCTTCGGCCTTGCCGAGGCCCAGGATGCCGGTATGCGGCCAGTCTACAATATCCCGGAGGGCATTGCCATTGAAATGAACGGACTCCAGCAAGGCCTTGCTTTGCGGGGCGGCCCTGGTGCTGATGAGGTTGTTGGGGCCTTCCAGCGGCATGAGGAGTTTGGCCTGCAGGTCTGCATAGAAGTGGCGGGCGGAGCGGATGTCTCCCGTATACAGGTAATCGTGCCAGGCCATGAGCACGGATTGCAGTATCCATTCCGTTGGCCAGGTGGCGTGGTGCAACAGGTATTCATGGGAGTAGCGGGCCAGGCTGAACTCCCTGTCTGTGGCGTAGTGCCCCAGCTGGTTGATATAGGCGTCGGCTTCGTAGGGAATACGCTCGCGGTCACCATCTACATACACTCCGGCAAAGGAAGTGGCTTTCATGGTGTACTTGCACAGCTCCCATACGGCGTTGAGCGTAGTGTCTGGCGACTCAAAATGCGCCGCCTCATCGTTAAACAGGTAATGCACGGCCGCCCGTGTTACCTGTTGCCCGGTGAGCGCGCCATCATAACCTTCCACTTCACAATACCTGAACGGCAGCACCTCCCCGGTATACGCGGGCATTTTGATGGCCTGCGGGCCGGTGTTGCGGCGGTCTGGCCGGATGTTGACCTGGTAGGTATGCGTGCCGGCCAGCAGCGGCAGGCGGTAGGCCTGGTAGCGGATGGTACCGCCCGGCTGGCGGTTGATGCTGCCGTCTGCATTGACTGCCTCACCCAGGTGAACGGTCACCGTATCACCATCTGTACCGGCGTGGAGCTGCAGCTTCAGCTGGCCGAAGGCGGCCTTGCCAAAATCTATGCGGTAGCTGCCGCTGGTCTTGTAACAAGCCCGCGGCGCCTGGTCTGTTTTCTGCAAGGGATAACGGGGCGTGGCATATGCTGCCAGCGCACTGTCTGTAAAAAAAGCCTCCTGTGCGGAGATCTGCCCGGCATTACCGGCCCCGTTCCACAGCTGCACCTGCCAGGTGTATACCGTATTGGGCTGCAGGGGCTGGCCAGCGTATTCAATAGCGTTGGATGCATTGGAGGGCACCTTGCCGGAATCCCACAGGGTATCCCGCTGCCCGTGTACAATTACCCGGTAGGCGCTTTGCACCGTGCCCGCCGGGCCGTTAACGGCCCAGCTGAAGGCGGGGCGGCGGTTGGCGATGCGTACGGCCTGCCCCGCCTGGAAAGCGGCCGCCGTCCACACCGGTTGCACGGGGTAACCATTGCGCCACTGCCGGCCGGTGTGGGCCAGCAGGTCACAAAGGAGGCCTTGCGCGGTGATGGAGGATGCATCTTGCAAGGCTGTAGCGGGGCTTGCGCTGCCCAATATTCCGGCCTGCGCCATAGCGGAACGCACTGCAACGCGCGGCATAACGTCATGATCCGCGGTGCGCCGCGCCATAGCGGAGCGCACTGCAACGCGCGGCATAGCGTCATGATCCGCGGTGCGCCGCGCCATAAGGCCCTGCGTGCCATCTTGTGCTTTGCTGTACCATGCTGTTGAGATCAGTGCCGAAAAGAGCAGGGTTTTCTTCCACATGCTTGAGAGGGTTTGTAAAAAGGAGGCCGGGAGCTTAAGCCCGGCCCCTCCTGTTTTTATTGATTGTTGATTAGTAGTGCCTAACGGTTCCAGCCTTCATTCTGCGCCAGCGGCTCATCTTTATTGGTATCTATCACCGTTTGCGGGATAGGCCACAGGTTGTAGTTGAAAGACAGGGTGGCGGCGGCTTCCGGCCAGTAGGCGTACTTGCGGATACGCTCTACCGCAATGGTGCCGCCCATGCGGAGCAGGGTGTTCCAGCGGCATTCTTCATATACCAGCTCGCGGGCGCGCTCGTCCAGGATGAGGTTGAACTTGTCGTCCATATCCGCGGCGGTTACCATGTACCCGCACTGCGCCCGTTCGCGCAGCAGGTTCACGTCCGCGGCCGCGCCGTTCTTGTCTCCGCTGCGTTGCTTGGCTTCCGCGCGGAGCAGGATGGTTTCGCTGAGGCGGATGAAATAATCGTCCCGGAACAGGTTGCTCATGTTCTCCCCATCCGCCAGGCCGGTGTATTTGTCCGTAGCTATTTTGCAGGATACGGGATAGCAGAGGCTGCGGTTGTTCATGTTGGTGGTAGCATCTGCGCTGCCATTGTACATCACAGACCAGGGCACCGGCTGCCCGAAGTAGGGCGAGCTGGGTACGTTGCCATTAAAAATACGGCGGAACACGATATCAGAGTTGCGCATATCGTCTGCCCACACCCCGGCGTAGATCTCATCTCTTGTATACATGGTGGGCATGATCTGCGAAATGCCGCGGCCGCCTACATCTTCCGCGGTGCCGGTGAGGTGGTCTTTAGCACCATCGCGGAACACGGGGCTGTAGGTGCGGGAGTAGGGCAGTTTGGACTTGCCGTCTTCCGCGCGGTAAGCGGCATAATCTATCTGGAGGGCCCAGATGCATTCCTTGTTGCCATCCTGGTAATTCACGTTCCTTTCCTGGAAGAGGTCCCAGTACACATTGCCCTGCGCCTCTGTAGCCCTGGAACCGAAGCGGGTTTTCATCAGCGAATAGGTACCGCCGTCTATCACCTTGTTCCCGAACTCGATGGATTTGGTGAAGGCCGCATTGGCATCCGCGGCCCTGCCGTCTGCCGCCAATTGCGTGCCCAGGGCCAGGTACAGCTCGCAGAGGTTGTGCTGCGCGGCGCCTCTTACCAGGCGGCCGCCCTTGTCTGTGGTCACCGGCAGGTCGTTCTCAATGGCCAGCAGTTCGTCTATGGCAAACTGGTAAGTTTCCACGCGGGTACTTCTTTTGAAATTGAACTGCGGCGTGCTCACCGGCTCTGTCACAATCGGTACGCCTCCGAATATTTCTCCCAGGTTGCGGTAGGCAAAAGCCCTGAAGAAGCGGGCCTGCGCTACGGCGTAGGCTTTGTCTGCCGGGGAAGCCCAGGTGATGTTAGACAGCTCGGCGCTCCACAACGCCAGGTTGGCTTTGCCGATCAACTGGTACCAGGTGCTATAAAAGTTATTGAAGGTGCCGTTATCAGGGTTGATATTGCCATAGTTGTTGAAAGTGTTCCCCCTGCGGATACTTGGTACATCAAACATGTCTGTACCATTGCCGCGGAACACGAATATCCAGCCTTCTTCACTGGGGTTGGCCCAGAGATCGCGCAACTGTGAATAGATGGATACCAGCTCCTGGTCTATTTGAGCGGAAGATGAAAAGGCGTTGTCTATTGTATAGAAAGTGGCTGGTTTTTCCGTCAGGAAGTCCATGTCCGATTTACAGCCGGGCATTATCAGGACTGACAGCAGCGCACAAAAAATATATGTATGTTTCATGATCGTACTTTTAATGGGTTAGAAACTCACGTTCAGGCCAAAGGAATAGGTGGTGGGCACAGGGAAAGTATTCTCCCGCACCGGCGTACCGGTTTCAGGGTCACCGCCAAACCAGTTGGTGATAGTGGCCAGGTTTTTACCGCTCAGGAATACCCGCGCGCTATTCACATGTATCCTGCTCAGGAACTGCTGGTCTACGCGGTAAGACAGCGTAATGTCCTGCAGCCTTACAAAGCCGCGTGACTGCAAGCCCAGGAAACGGCCGTCTCCGGCAAAATAGGCGGAGGGGTATACGTTGCTCCTGTTTTCAGGAGTCCAGTAGGGCTTGGAAGTCATGTTATCATTGAAACGGCCGGTGCCTGCGGTGAGGTAAGCGGCTGCGTTGTTTTTCAGGAAATATCCATTCCCCCCAAAGGTACCGGTGAGCATTACATAGAGGTCAAAGTTCTTATAGTTGAAATTATTGGCCAGGCTCAACCTGAAATTGTCACCTGTATAGCCCAATACTTTACGGTCTGCAGCGCTGATACCGGGCTCTTTATCAAGGTCCCTGTACATGGGCGCACCTGGCGCTGCTCCGGTGAGGCGGGTGTAGGCGGTATCGCTTTCCTGCACAATGCCGATCTGCTCATAGCCGTAAATAACGCCCAACGGATGACCAATGAAGCGGCTGCTGGCAATATCATCATCCTCTTTCCCATCTCCATCTCTGTCTTCTCCGTATAATTTTACCAATTTATTCCTGTTTAGCCAGAAGGTAGCGGTGCTGGTCCATCCCCATGTTCTCTGTTTAATGTTCACAGACCGTACGGACACTTCAATCCCCTTATTGTCTACCTGGCCCATGGAGGTTTTGATAGTTTTGAACCCGGTCATTACCGGTATGTTACGGGTAAAGATCTGTTCCGTGGTTTGACCTGCATAAACATCCACATCCACAAACAGCCTTTCGTTCAACCAGGCAGACTCGAAACCGGCGTTCCAGGATTCAGTAGCTTCCCAGCCCAGGTCAGCATTGCCAAGCGCATTCTGGTACAGGCCATAAAAAACGGCGCCAGGCGTGTTGGAAAACTCGTACCGTACCCCACCGCTGGTACCGTTTTGAATGGTAGACAACGTACCATAAGGCCCTATACCCTGGTTCCCGTTCTGGCCCCAGGAGAATTTGAGCTTCAGGCTGTTGAGCGGACGGATGCCTTTCATAAATTCCTCGTTGGATATTTTCCAGGCTACGCCCGCAGCGCCAAAGTGGGCCCATTTGTTATTGGCGCCAAATACAGACGCACCGTCCCGACGGATGGAACCGGTAAAAAAGTATTTATCATCATAAGAATACATGATACGGCCCAGATAACCAATGTTGGCGCGCTCCCAGATATTCTGGTCTACCCGCTGCACGGCCGCTTTATGCAGCCCGTTCATGCCCAACACCGTATTACCATTGGCCGCAAAATCAGAAGCGTACATACTATCCTGCCTGAACTTCATATAATCCCGGGTGGCCACAACGGTTGCATCTACACTATGTTTCCCGAACTGCTGCTTGTAATTCAGGATATTGTCTACCACGTAACTGTAGGTACTGTTATTCTTGAAATTGCCGTTGGCACGGGCCAGGAAGCCCTGCACCGTTGCAGGAGAATATCTTGCCAGGCCCTCTCCTTCCGCAATGTAATAGTCCTGGTAGGTGAAATTCCCTATCTGGCCTTTATCAAGATTGATCATGTAGTTGAGACGGTAGCTAAGCCCTTTCAGCCAGGGCACCTTTACCACGGCATGCGCGTTCATGCGGTAGTTGTTCCTGATATCCCGGTTGTCTCGCGTACCGTCCTGCACGCCCCACAGCGGGTTGGTGGCAGACTGCGTGTAGGGATATTTTTCAAGATTACCCTGGTCATCGCGGAACATGACGCCGTAGGGAGACATGGTTTGCGCTTCGCCAATGTTGGCTTCGTAGCCGGAATAGTCACGGCGGGAGAAACTTCCGTCTACCCCTACTTCCAGCCAGGAGGTAATGTTGGTCTTCAGTTTAGCCAGTACGGAAATTCTCTCAAAATCATCACCCACTACAATGCCCTCATTATTGTCGTATGTAGATGAAAGGTAGTAGTTGACATTAGACGTACCGCCGGAAACAGCGGCCTGGTAGCTCTGAATGATGCCTGTGCGGGTCACTTCATCCAGCCAGTTGGTTTCCTTGCCCGCATCCCGGTTGGCTATTTCTCCCGCTCTCAGCCAGTTGGTGGAGCCGGGCGTGTATTTGTTACGGGCATTCACCACGCTCAGCCATTCTTCCCCTTTCATCATCTCCGGCCGGTTTTGCCAGGTCTGCAAACCGGTAGAGGTATTGAAGGAAATAGAAGGTTTGCCTATACGGCCTTTTTTGGTAGTGATGGCTATTACCCCGTTGGCAGAGCGGGAGCCATATGCGGCGGCAGACGTGGCATCTTTCAGCACGTCAAAGCTGGCAATGTCATTCGGGTTAATGTCGCTGATGCTGCCCATATATATCACCCCATCCAGCACTATCAGCGGATTGTTGTCTCCACTGATGGAATTCTCTCCCCTGATCATCATACTGGGCTGGCCGCCGGGGCGGTTGGCCGCGCCGATGCTCAAGCCGCCTACGTTGCCTTTCAGGGCTTCCAGCGCGTTCAGGTTGGGCATGTTGGCAATGGGAGAACCCTCCATTTTTACGGAGGCAACAGAACCTGTAAAGTCCTGCCGGCGGGTGGTACCGTAGCCGATCACCACAAAATTCTCCAGCGTGGTAGACTCTTCCTCCAGCACCACATTTACATTGCCGGGAGTAGCGGGCGTTACCGTGATGTTCTTGTAGCCGATCATAGACAGCTCCAGCACTACCTCCGTACCATCCGGCACCGTAAAGGAAAACTCCCCGTTGGCATCCGTGGTGGCGCCCTTGGTGCTGTTCTTCAGCCTCACGCTCACCCCTATCATAGGCTCTCCTTTTGTATTGGCTACCTTGCCCTTTACGGTAATAATGAGCGGGGCTATGGTGGTGAACGGCAGGGGCAGCGGCTCGTCTTTCTTCCGCACCACTACCGTCTGGTTAATGATCACATAATTAAATGGCTGATTGGCAAAGCAGGCGTCCAGCGCTTCTTTTAATGAAACATCTTTCAGGTCAAGGGAAATCTTTCTGGCATCTCTCAGCAAACGCTGGTTGAAAAAGAAGTGATGGCCGCTCTGTTTCCCGATCTGCGTAAACACTTTTTCCAGCGACTCATTTTTGATGTTGAGGGATATCTGCTGGCTGTATCCCTCAGCACTCACCTGCAAACAGGCAGCCAATAACAAAATGGCAGTTAGCTTCATAAACAAAAGCGTTTTTCCGGAGGGCCGCAATGTGGATGCGCATGCGTTAAAGAGGCCTCCGGGCCTTGTGGAATTCGTAAATGTAAATTTCATAACTTAGTGGTTTGTTTGGGTGTTTTACCAGTTACTATAGTTAGCCAATTGTATAACAGGGTGGCCCCCAGACTACCGCCGGCAGTATTACCAGTACTTCCGGCTTTTTTCTGGGCCCTGTTCTTTCAGTATGGGGCCGTCAACGGATGGACGAAAGCGGTTGTCTAATTGTTTGTTTAAGGAGTGATGGTGACTGTTCTTTCATTAATGCTGGCATCTACATCGCTGTACTCAAGTATATCCAGGAACTGCTGCAGGTTTACGCTCCGGGGCAGTGTGCCGCTGAAACGGTCCGCAGGTACCCCCCTGGGATAACTCACGGTAATGTTGTACCATCTTTCGGCCTGTCTCATCATGGCCTGTATATCTGTTTGGTTGAATACAAAATATCCGTCTTTCCAGGCCGTCACCTCATGCAGGTTTTCCGGCCGCACCACTTCCACCGTACCGGCAATATTGGCCTGCTGCCCGGGGTGGAGGGATACAAAGGCTTCTCCCGTTTTCCGCACTTTCACCGCTCCTTCCAGCAGGGTAGCCTTTACGGCAGACTCGTTGTCATAGGCATTGATATTGAAGTGGGTGCCCAACACGGCCACTTCGCCCTTCATTTCCCCTGTGCCGGTCATGATCTCCACGCGGAAGGGCATGCCGTCTGTCTGTTTGGCCACTTCGAAATACACTTCGCCCGTTACCTTCACCGCCCTCTCCTTCCCGGTAAACGCCGTGGGGTAGGTAATGGACGAGGCAGCATTGAGCCATGCGCTGGTACCATCCGGCAGGGTAATGCGGTATTGCCCGCCACGGGGCGTGCGCATGGTATTGTACATCACTTCTGCTATACCTTGCCCGGCCGCCTCGTAGGCTATGTTACCATTGGCCAGCTTCACCACGCGGGCGTTACCCTGCTGGCCAAGGGTGCCGTTGGCCGCGCTGTCCAGCTCAATCACCGTACCATCTCCCAGCGTCAGCACGGCTTTGTTGCCGCCAGGCAATATTACCGGCGCCGCCGGGGCCGCCGCCATAACAGGCGGCGCCTGCTCCGGGCCATTATTGTTCCTGACCAGGAAGTACGCCCCCGCCAGCAAACCTGCCAGGCAGGCCGCCGTAAGCCAGCGTATGTTAGCCGGCACAAAAGGGCGGCGCTGCTCTCTTATCTGCGGCAGCACGTTCTGCAAACCGGCACGCCGGGCCGTTTCATTGGCCAGGTGGCGGTGAGCCGGGCTGTCCCACGTGTCCCGGATAAATTCCAGCCAGGTATCTTTCAGCGCAGGATCGGACAAGGTGCCCCACATACGCTCAAACTCCGTTGCAGACAATTTATGCTCCAGGTACTTTTGTAATAATTGCTTCAGGGCTTCCTGCGTCATAAACAAATAATCGGTCTGTTAATATGAAGATGCATGAAACGGCCATAAGGAAGTGCCGCCGGAAAAATTTTTTATTTCAACCCGGAAAGAAGCGCGAGCAGGAGCAAGGCATGCTCCCTCAAATATTTGCGCAGGAAAGAGATAGAACGGACAATATAATCCTTAACGGCGCCGCGGCTGACGCCCATGTGCAGGCTGATCTCTTCGTGGCTCAGCCCTTTTTCCCGGCTGAGGCGGAAAGCCTTTTGCTGTTGCGGCGGCAGGCGGCAGATGCCTGACTCTACAATATGTTGCAGTTCTTTCAGTTCAGCGGATGAACCGGCGTCACTCACTTCTTCTTCGAACTGCGCGGTAAGGTAATGCTGGTAAGCGTCTTCCAGCTTCAGCCGGCTCAGTTTGCGGAAAATAAGGTTGCGGGCGGTGATGAAAAGAAAACCGTCCAGCTTTTCTATACCGGCTGCCTTGTGACGGTATTGCCATAGCTGCAGGAACACCTCCTGCGCTATATCCTGCGCTATTTGCGCAGACTTGGTGATGACCATGGCCGTTGTGTATACCCTGTTCCAGTACCGGTCAAACAAGGTACAGAAAGCGGCTTCGCTCCCTCCCGCCATCTCCTGGAGCAGCAACTGGTCTGTAGTTGGATGCATGGGCATGCAGACATGGAATTTATTACCGTAAACATAGGAAAAATAAATGAAGGAAATTTCTTTCCCGCACTACTTACAACTAAAATAATTTTCGCCTGTACAGTTTTTTGCCGGATCGGCAGAACCTTTGCCTGTAAAAGGATTGCAGATCGTTTAGTGTAGAAAATACACTGCCCAGCACAGTGCAGGATGGAGCAGGACAGTACAGGATGGCCGTACAACTTTTAGCGCGTCTGCGTGTTAACATATGTACAATATATACATCAACTCACGTGAACGCTAAAGACACGCTCAGCCGGCTCTTCTCCTCGGCCGGCATTACGGTAAACGGCAGTAACGCCTGGGACATACAGGTGCATAATGAACATTTTTACACCCAGGTGCTGGCCACCGGCTCGCTGGGCCTGGGAGAATCTTACATGAGCAACTGGTGGGACAGCCCCCGGCTGGACGAGTTCTTTCACCACCTGCTGCGCGGGGAGCTGGACACAAAGGCCCACAAGAGCCTGGCCATCCAGGGGGAGATATTGTTTTCCAGGCTGTTCAACCGGCAAAACCCCGCCAGCGCATACCGCAATGCCGTAAAGCATTACGACCTGGGCAACGATCTTTTTACGCAGATGCTGGACCGGCGCATGGTATATACCTGCGGCTTCTGGAAAAACGCGCAGTCTCTCAACGAAGCGCAGGAATACAAGCTGGACCTGAGCTGCCGGAAACTGCAATTAAAACCGGGCATGCATGTGCTGGACATTGGCTGCGGCTGGGGCAGCTTTGCCAAATACGCGGCAGAAAAATACCAGGTAAAAGTAACCGGCATCACCTTGTCCAAAGAGCAGGCGGAACTGGGCCGGCAGCTTTGCAAGGGCCTTCCGGTAGATATACAGCTGATGGACTACCGGCAGCTCGGCGGCCAGTACGATGCCATTGCCTCCCTGGGCATGTTTGAGCACGTGGGCCTGAAGAATTACCGCATTTACATGCAAACAGTATTCAACTGCCTCCGGGATGAAGGGCTCTTCCTGCTGCACACCATCGGTTCCAATCATTCCACCGCCTATATAGACCCCTGGATCAATAAATACATCTTCCCGCATTCCCTGCTTCCCTCCATCAGGCAGATCGGCAAAGCCATTGAAGGGCTGTTCGTGATGGAACACTGGGAAAACTTCAGTACGGATTATGACAAAACGCTGAGTGCCTGGTTCACTAACTTCTCCTCGAACTGGAACAAGCTGAAGGCGAAATATGACGATACGTTTTACCGCATGTGGAAGTATTACCTGCTCTCCTGCGCAGGCTCCTTCCGCGCCCGGAAAAACCAGCTGTGGCAACTGGTGCTGTCAAGAAAGGGCGTGGAAGGGGGATACCGGTTCAGCTGACCGGCTATGAATGGCTGGCGGTTGCATGCGCAAGGCTGGCACCAAAGTTCATGCAAAAACAAAGAGGCCGTGGTATAGCGGCAATGCAGGAAACATTGCGATGCTATGCACGGCCTCTTTTTATATGCGATAAAATACCTGTTTAGTCTTTCAGGCCAAGGTATTGCTGAACAGCCTTGTAGTTCCGCCAGTCTATGCCGCTGTCTGCCTTTCTGGCGGCGGTGCCGCCGGGGATGAGGATGTAACGGTACTGGATGAGCTTAACCCCATTGTTGTCAGTGAAGGAACCCGCATCAACGTTGGAATACAGGAAAATTCCGCCTTCCTGGAAAGTAGCGGTAATATTGATCCCGCTATAAATATCGAAATAAGGCAAATGTTCTATTACCGGGTCTGTGGGCGTATTCAGGTTGATATACATCCTGACATCACCAGTGTTCAGTATTTCCTTGGTGAGCTTGGGGGCAGCAACTTCTCCATAGAAACCCAGTGTATCACCTGCTTCCGTGGTGTCTACCTTAAAAGGAACATCCAGCCAGTTGGAGTAGATCACATTGGCCGTACCAGGGGCGCCATTGGGACCGGCGGGGCCAGCAGGGCCACCGGGACCGGGAGCGCCCTGTGCGCCAGGCTCACCGGCTGGGCCGGCCGGGCCTTCTTTGGAGCATGAGGAAATGAATATGGCCGCGGCCATCATGGAAACGTATACGATCCGGGTTGCAATCCTTTTCATAGAGTGACAATTTTGTAGTTATTAAATAGTTCAGGGTTTGACAGATTTATTGTTGCCAGGAAATCCATGCCTTGGCGTCTATAGCGCTCACCATATCATAGGTGGTTGCACCGGTTTGTACCAGGTAGAAACCACTTGTGTTATTTAGCAGCGATGCGGTGTTTAAATATTTTTCCTCGTGTACGGGCGGTACATCTCCCAACGTGCCGAAATACCGGAAAATAACACGGCCATCTGTAGTAAACACCGGTGGGCGGTACGCCGCGCCAAACTCAAGCCCCAGGCTGCCGCCAGAAAGGCTGATGAAGCCAGCCAGATCGTAGGTAACTCCCTGCTCCGTATTAAACTCCGGGAAGAATATCAGGTAATAGAAGTTGGGAATGCTCCTTATTTTAAAAGCATCATCCACCCCGTTTACATGGAACCCGAACCAGGAGATCCAGTAGTCTTCCTGGTCTGCCATATACTGCCACCAGCGGGCAGGCGCCGCCAGGTCCGGTATCAGGGGGGCAATGGCGCCGGCTATGCTGGCCGCCTGCGTGCCGTTCACATTCACCTGGAAACTGGCCGTACCGGCGTTCCAGCTCAGGTTGCTGAGGGTAGTGATGGTGGTACCGCCGTCCGTTAAAGGGGTGCCAAGCTGCACATTGTTGCCGGCAAAGCTGTACGTGGTGGTATGCTGCCGGGTTACGCCGCCGTTGTCTTTCCAGGTGAAGGTGATCTCCCTGCTGGCTACGTTCAGCGCTATCTCGTAGGCCGTGCCGCCTACATTGAGGCGTTTGAAGTAATTGAGGATGCGTGCCGAAATGCTTTCAAACAGCAAGGCGTTTTTCCACTGCCCGTTCTGCCAGGCCTGCAGATCTTGCACAGAGGCTTTGCGCAATACCATTTTGCTGCCGTTAAAACGCCCGGTGAGCTTGATGCTGTCTGCCGCCAGGGAATCCAGCGAAAACTCGAAATCAGACGAAAGCCCCAGTCCGAACTCCCCTCCGTTCACCCGCGCGTCAGGGTCTGCCAGTATATGAATATAAGAGTAGGTGTCAAACAGGAGGGCGGGCTGCTGCAGGGCCTTGAGCCTGAAGCTGCTCTCCTTGCGTTCAAAGGCCGTAGCGGTGTCAAAATCAGCGTACATCTGCACCCGGTTGGCGTCGTTAAAGCCGAAGTGGAAGTGGTACAGGCTGCCGTTGGCCGTTCTCAGCTCGGCGTTCCAGCCGTTGGGCGCGCCTGCCAGCGCGGCCTGGTACTCCGCCAGCACCTTGTTCAGGCGCACGTCAGGCGATTCGTCAAATACGGGATCGTCTTTTTTACTGCAGGAGGCCAGCATAAAAAACGCCGCTATGGTATATAATAAAAGTCTTTTCATGCTCCGGTATTTTAATATCACCTGATCAGCGCTTCTACTGAAGCCCTGGTACGGGTTTGCAGGTTGTAAAAATCTATTTTCCAGGTGTCGGCAAAATACTTCACTACCATGGCCTCTTTCTGGCGTAAAATAGCGCGTGCCTGGTCTGGCGTGGTACCATTGGGCCCATTGCCGGCAATATTGCCCAGGATGTGATCGATGCCCTGTTTCCCTTCTACCAGCATGGTAGCGATCATTTCCACAAAATCCTCATCCGGCGCGGACATGGCATAAGCGGTAATAAAACCGTCCCGGCGGGCGTCTTCGTCAGACACGTTGTTCCAGTTGGAGGTGTAGCGGCCAACCGAAATACGTTTGTACTCCAGCGGGTACATCACGTTCTGGTGCAGGATGTGGCCAAATTCATGCTCTATGGTATGGAACATCTCCTTCACGGTGGCGGAATCTTCCGGTACATAGCCGGGCATGTTTTTAGTACGGAAACCGTTCAGGTCGTACAGCACAATGCGGCGGCCGCCTTCAGCGGTACCCAGGATGACGGTGCCATCAGGGTTCCAGCTGGCGCTGCCCACCAGTACAAAAAACTTGGGACAGTATTTTTTCATAAAGTACTCCCCGGCTACCAGGTCGTAATTTTTGATCCACACCTGTTTGATGGTGCTCAGTACGGGAATCACCGTTTCCTCTTTAGGCGGCACCAGCGTTTTGTTAAGCTCCAGTTCTCCCTGGTCCCATTTGTATTTCACGGCCACGTTCAGCGGGTTGGTCAGGCTGTCTTTGATCCATACGTCAATAGGGCCGGGCGGCCAGGTGTCTCCGCCGAGGCCTGGAATATTGTCCGGGTTCTCCAGCGGGTCCTCACTGTTACAGGCGGCCAGGGTAACCAGCAGCAGGCAAAAAATTATATAGTATGCTTTCATGTGCATTTGTCTTCTTTTTTATTACCGGGGATTGGGTTCTATGCCTGACTGGGAAGCGGATTGCGGTATCTGGAACAACCTGCGGGGATCGTCTCCCATGAGTATGTCCGGCGCCGCATCTGTAAACGAATGGGTAACCGGTATCCGGTACCGCAGAATGTCAAACCAGCGCATGCCTTCCTGTACATATTCCGCCCTTTTAAAATCTATTATTGTGCGCAGGATGCCCGTTTGCGGATCGTTGATGCCGTAGAACAGCCTGATCCTGTTAGCGGTGATGGTATGGTTGGCGGCATTGTAATCATCTATGCGGGTGGCGGCATAGGTGTTCAGGTCTGCCAGCGCGGCCGTGGTGTTATTGAGGTAGACATAAGCCTCGGCACGGTTGAACAGCACTTCTTCCGCCGTAAAAAGGGGCACTACCACATAGCCGGTGCCAATGTTCGCATTCACGGAATTGCGCACAAAATGTTCGTTCACCTTGGGCATCATGTAGTTCAATACACCCTGTGTGTACACGTGGTTGCGGAAGGCCCAGGGCCCGCCTGTTACGTTGGCGCCCAGTATCTGGTCCCGCTTGGCGGACGTGAAGCCATAGCGGTTCGTGAAATAGTTGCGCCCCCACCAGGACACTGTTTCCACCAGCAGCAGGTTAGCCGGCTCTGTGGCTTTGGCATAGAGCGCCCATAGCTCCTGGTAGGTTTTGGTTTTATACACCGTGTTCCAGGGGCGCAGCATGTTGACTACGTTGCCATTGGCAAACACCAGGTTTGCATACTCCACCGTTTTGGTATAATCCCGCTTGAACAGGTAAAAGCGGGTGGCAAAAGCATTGGCGGCCACCCGGGTGAAATGATAGGAAGGCACCTTGTATTTGGTATCATCTATTAACGGGAGGCCGGCCAGCAGGTCTTTCTCGATCATTTCATATACATAGGCCACCGTTTTTCGTTCATATTGCTGGATCACCACTTTTTCAGGCATGGTAACATAGGGAATGCCCGGCTTGGATGCGGCCGTAGCGGGGTCATAGGTTTCGGCAAAAAAATTGACCAGCATAAAATGCGCATAGGCCCTGGCCAGCAGCGCTTCTCCCTTTTGCGCCGCATAGGCTTGCTGATTGGCGGCCGTGTTGATGGTTTCCAGCGCCAGGTTGGCCACGGCAATAGCGGCATAGCAGGAGTTCCAGTAGTTTTCCGGGCTGTCTTGCTCGTCTTCGCGCACATTGATAAAATGGTACGGGTCAGAGATGGTGAGGTCCATTTCACCGGCCCCTTTATCTGCCATGTTATCTGAAGAAGATTCCGCAAAGGCCATATAGTTCCCCTGCGGGTAGGCGGTACCCAGCAGCTGGGCAACCTGCTCCGGCGTGTTCAGCTCCGCCCTGTTATCAGGCGGCTGCTCCAGGAATTTTTTACAGCCCCCGGCCGTGAGCGTTAAACCAGCAGTGATGTATATAAACAGTTTCTTCATGGTATATATCATTATATGCCCACTTTCAGGGAAAGGGTGAATTGTTTTTGAATGGGCAGGGCCACGCCGCCGGAGTTAAAAAATTCCGGGTCCTGGCCCTTCAGCTTCGGGTCTGCGTATATCAGCCAGGGGTTCGTGGCGGCAGCGGTGATGCTGGCGCTGTTCATCCTGATCCGGTTCAGCAGCGACGGCGCCAGCTGATAGCTGAGCGATACGGTTTTCAGCCTGATAAAGTCTCCTTTTGCCACCCGCTCTGTAGAATAGTTGTAGTTGTTGTAAGGATAAGCCCCGTCCAGCCGGCTTTGCTCAAAGGCGCCGAGGATGGAGGGCACGTTGGTGTATTGTTCATCTCCCGGCATCACCCAGCGGTCAAAAAATTCTTTGGGCATGGCGTCCAGGTCTGTGTAAGACGTACGGAACGCGGGGTACAGGCGGATCTTGTTACCGGCCTGGTAGGTAATGAAAATGTTCAGCGAAAAGGCCTTGTAGTTGAAGGTATTGGAGAAACCGCCGGTAATAGTGGGGTCTACCGGGCCTTCATACACCAGGTGTCCTACATTAAAATCCTGCAGGAACACGGCGCTGGACGCTTTGCCTGTTTCGTCCACGAACAGGGGTACGCCGGTATTGTGATCAAGCCCCTTGAAGTTCAGGGAGAACAGGCTGCGTACAGGATAGCCCTGCCGGTTGCCGCCTTCGGCAATTACGAGGTCAAAAATACGGGGGCGGTTGCGGGCATTGGTGATCTGGTTCTCATTGTACCCGAAGGTGAGGTTGGTGCGCCAGCCCCAATCCCGGCGTTTGATCACCTGCCCGCCAATCAGCACTTCCGCACCGTAAGATTCCATATCGGCGTAATTGGCGGCCTTTTCCGGTTCACCGCCAATGCCGGAGGTGCGGATGAGGCTGATGAGGTCAAAGCCTTTACGCTGGTAAACGTCCAGGCTCAGGTTCACCTTTGATTTGAAGAGGCCGGCATCCAGGCCAGCGTTGGCCGTATAGGATTTTTCCCAGGTAAGCTCGGAGTTTTCCAGGTTGGCCAGCTGGATCACTGATTCCACTTCTGTGAGGAAAGGCCTGTTGGTATTGATGTTGCGCAACACGATGCTGGAGTTGGTAGCCGGCCCCATACTGGCGGTAAGCCCGTAAGAGGCGCGCAGCGTCAGGTAATCCATCCAGGTAAGGTTTTGCATGAACGGCTCGCTGTCTACGTTCCAGGAACCGGCCAGGCTCCAGGTAGGCAGCCAACGCGCATTGCGGGATTTGCCCAGGCGGTTGGAGCCATCGTACCGCACCGTACCTGTAAAGTTGTATTTGCTGTTGTAAGTATAACCGGCGGAGCCATAAAATGCCACAAACCTGTCATAATCCTTGCTCATACCATAATACGGGAAATTGCGCTCAATGGTTTGCTTCAATATGCGGTAGTCTACGAACGGCACGCCGCCGTTGTTGTATTGGTAGCCATAACCTGTGCTGGAGAAATTCTGCCGGTCCGCGGATTTTACCTGCATGCCGCCCAGCAGGTTGAGGGCATGTACGCTGTTGAAGGGTTTCACAAAGTTGAGGCTGTTCCTGAAATCATAGTTCACCAGCTGATCTTCCGTTCTGTTATAAAAACCGCCCTGCGGCAGCACTACTTCCGGCTCGGCCTCGGGGTTCTCCGGGTCCCGGTAGAGGAACTTGTTATTGTTCCGGATGGTAGAGTTGCCGGCGGCGCGGTAGGCATTGGCCATGTTGGCATTCTCTGTGATCTGGTGCTCGCGGGAAGACTTCACGTACCGCAGCGCCCCGGTAAACTCGTACTTCAGCGATTTGGTGATCTTGTAAGCCAGCTCACCCTGCAGGCGCAGGTCTGCCACGTTAATGTCCAGGTAATTGTTTTCCAGCTCCGTCAGGATGTTGAAGGGCGCAAAGTTACGCCGGAAGTATTCCCGGCCGCCGCGCCCGTCGTAAGCGGTGAGGGTGCGGCTGGTGTTGAGGGCGTAGCTGAAGGGGTTGATGTCAAAATCCCTGTCGTACCGGCCTTCTACCGGGTTGGTCTGCCTGCCCAGCGAGCCGGGGGCTCTTTGCTGGCGCACGGAGGCCAGGGTAGAAAAACCTACGGTAAGGCGGTCTGAAAACTTGTAGGTATTGCGGAAGTTGAGGGTATAGCGGTTTACCCGGTCTGCCACCGTCCAGCCGTTATCACCGAAGTAGCTGGTGGAGAAGTAGGACTGCGATTTGTCTGTACCGAAAGAAACGGCCAGGGAATGCTCCTGCATGAAATTATTGCGGAACAGGAGGTCAAACCAGTCTGTATTGGCCAGCGCATACCGTTTCAGGAAAGCCGCCCGGCCTTCCGGCGTGTTGGGTACGGGGTAGTTGCCGGTAGCATCCTGCATGGTGCTTTCATACATTTTACCGAACACCCCGTTGTCTGCCCGGTCCAGTATGCTGGCGTTCAGCTCTCCCTTGCGGTACAGCTCCGCCAGTACGGACATTTGCTGGGAAGAGTTCATGATGTTGTACTCCGCGTAGTTGGGTTTAAGCTGGGTGCTGAAATTGCCGGTGTAGGTTACCAGCGGCTTGCCTACCCGCCCTTTTTTGGTGGTGATCACCACTACCCCGTTCATGGCGCGGGCGCCGTAGAGGGCGGTGGCGGCGGCGTCTTTCAGTATGGCAAAGCTCTCAATGTCGTTGGCATTGAGGCCGGCAACGGCGGAGCCCAGCAAGGTGGTGGGGTCTCCGCTGGAAAGCTGGTCGTTAGAAATGTTGATGATATCTTCCAGCACCACATTGTCTACCACCCACAGCGGTTTATTATCCCCGTTAATGGAAGTGGCGCCCCTTACGCGCAATTTGGGCGCAGCCCCAAAGGAGCCAGATACGTTCTGTACAGACACGCCGGCGGCGCGGCCTTCCAGCATGCGGCTCAGGTCTACCACACCGTCCATCTTCACATCGTCCGCCTTGAGGGTAACGGCGGCCCCTGCAAACTTGCGTTTGTCTACATCCTGGAACCCGGTTACCACTACTTCAGACAGCTGCCCCTCCTGGCGGGCCAGCTGGATGTTCATCTCCTGCCCGCGGAAAACGGCTACCAGCGGTTTTTTACCGATATAAGAAAAACGAATGCTGTCTCCGGCGCTGGCTTCCAGTGCAAAATTGCCCGATGCATCGGTCAGTATCCCTTTACGGTTCACCAGGTTCTCTACCGTTACCCCCGGCAGCGGGGTACCATCATCCGCATCAATTACGCGGCCGCGGGCCTGGGATTGCCGCGGGCTTTCCTGGAAGGTGACGGGTACTGTTGCAGCGTGGGTATCAGCGGAGGTGAAGGTAAGTGCGGGCAACAGGATAAACATCACCGGGAACCTGGAAAACCACCCCCGGAAGGAATAGGTGTGTAGCATTAAATGCATGGGCATACATGTGTTATATGTGTTACGATCTGGTTGACAGGTCAGCAGCTCAAACAATCATCGACGAAGCTGGTCCTACACGTTGAGTTTAACAGACAATTTGAGCTGATGCGTGATGCACCTTAAACAGTAATTAAGTTACACAATTAAAATCATTGTTTTTTCTTTTGGGGCGTGTTTTTTATGAGCGGGCAGCCGCAAGGGGGCGAACTTTCCGTCCGGGAGCATGCATGATCATAATTGTTAATGGGAACAAGGGAAGGCGGGAAGAGAATAACGAAGCTCCGCGGTTTTGCTGCTACATCCGGCGGCCCTGCGGAGCGCTGGACGTAAAAGAGGGCCGCCCCGGTGGAGGCGGCCCTGGCGGAAGTTGAGTTTCCGGTCTATTATTTCGTTTCCGTATGTTTCTTGAAGTTGTTGAGGATGGTCTGCCAACCTTCGCGCTGCATTTCAACGGGGTTCTCATCTTCCGCCTCAAAGGCCTGCACCACTTTTATGCCGCCGCCTTCCGGGGCAAAGGTCACTTTCACCTTGCGGCCGTCACTCATTTCATAAGCAATGCGCTGATGTTTTTGCACGTCGGAATAGACACCGCCAAAGTCAAAGCTGAAGCTGCCGTCTTTAGCCGCCATGGTGGTGCTGAACTTGCCGCCGGGCCGCAGGTCGTTGGAGGAAGCGGGCGCATGCCAGTCTTCAGACGCAAAGGCCCACTGCATGATATGTTCAGGCTCGTTGAAATATTGCCATACTTTTTCTATGGGCGCCTGTACCAGCGCTTCAATGGTGATCTCAGTTCTTTTTTTAGTTTCCATTGTTGATCTTGTTAGTGTGTGAATGTGTGTTTGTTGCTGACAGTACAAATGTAGACCCTTTGTTCCTGAACGGCGATGTGTGAATACGACAAACTGGAGGCATTTTCCGACAAAGACCGGTAGCGGGAAACAGGCCACTCCGGCGTTTGAAAAAAGTACGCCTGGTGCCACTGCCTGCGTTGCAGGAATGCATTTGGAGATGACGATGCCAGCTACTGCTGATTTTCGCGCTGAAAACGTATTTTGCGGGCCATGGAGCAGCAACGGACTTTTTCAAAAACAAGAATAGCCCCCACGCCCAGCGGCTTCCTCCACCTGGGCAATGTATTCTCCTTTGCCGTAACCGCCGCGCTGGCGCGGCAAACAAATGCCGGCATCCTGTTAAGGATAGATGACCTTGACCAGCAGCGGGCAGAGAAGGACTACGTGGAAGATATTTTCGACACCCTTCGTTTTCTTGATATTCCATGGACGGAAGGCCCCTCCGGTTACGGGGAGTTCCAGGCCCGCTACTCGCAGGTTCACCGCATGCCCCTGTACAACGCCGCGCTGGAGCATCTCAAAGAACATGTGTTTGCCTGCAACTGTTCCAGAACGCAGATAACACGCGCCAGTTTGGACGGCGGTTACCCCGGCACCTGCCGCCACAAGAACATTCCGCTGAGTACGCCCGGCGCAGCCTGGCGGTTGCGTACGCACCATGAACAGCCGTTGCTGGTGCGCACCCTGTCCGGCACAATAACGGAGGCCGTGCTGCCGGCAGACATGAGGGATTTTGTAGTAAGGAAGAAAGACGGTTACCCGGCTTATCAACTGGCGTCCGTGATAGATGACCAGCATTTCGGTATAGACCTGGTGGTACGGGGCCAAGACCTCTGGCCGTCCACCCTGGCGCAGTTGTACCTGTCTGCCCTGCTGCCCGGCAGCCGTTTTGCAGACTGCGTGTTTTACCATCACCCCCTGCTGCTGGAAACGTCAGACCAGAAAATGTCCAAGTCCGCAGGCGCCACGTCTGTACAATACTGGAAAAAACAGGGAAAAGCGCCTCGGGATATTTATACCATGATTGCGGGGCGGCTGCGGCCGGGGGCGGTGGCCGGCAGTTTTGAAGACCTGACGGGGTTATTGCCGGAAGCGGGAACTGTTTTGTAAACGGACATTCCGCCGCGCTGTTCTCATCAGGTTGCTTCCAGGGGGAACACCAACGTAAACTCCGTACCTGCACCCTCCTCAGATACCACCTCCACACCAATACCATGGTACTGCGCAATGGTATTTACAATCGAAAGCCCCAGGCCGTAACCCTCGTTCTCATTCTTTACTACCTTTTTAAAGCGGTTAAAAATAGCCTCCTGCTCCGCCGCCGGAATACCTATACCCGTGTCCGCGATAGTAAGCCGGTAGAGGCCTCCCGGCGCCTGTTGGTCATATACCGCAATGCTGCCGCCAGGTTTGTTGTAGCGGATGGCATTATTAACAAGGTTATATACCAGTTGGAAAATAAGGTCCCGGTTAAGGTGCTGCAGGGTTACGCCCGCCGTTATCCGGATGCCGGACCGCAGGTTTTTTTCTTCCAGGCGGTGATCCAGTTCGTCCATCACTTCCTGCACCAGCTCCTGCATCCGGAAGCTGTCCGATTTTGAGAACTGGTCGTTTTCGATACGGGAGATCAACAGCAGGGAATGCACTATTTTTTTCAGGCGGCCCAGGGTTTTCATCATCCCCATGATCTTTTGCTGCAGCTCCTCTCCCAACTCACCGTCTATCATCAGGTTCTCCATTTTATTTTGCAGGATGCCGATGGGCGTCATCAGCTCATGCGAGGCATTGGAGGTAAACTCACGCTCCTTTTCAAATGCTTCCCGCACCTTGCCCATCAGCTCCACGAGAGACTCGTCGAGGTACCGAAAGTCAACCGTGGTGGTGCGGATGGGCGGGCTATTGTCCCTGAAGGGGAAGCGCCGGTGCAGCAACCGGTTCTTGATGATGATGCCGAGGGGGCGCAAGAGCAGGCGGGTGTAAACCAGGTCTATGAGAATAGTGCTGACCATCAGGCCGATCAGCACATAGAGGGCCATTTTCTGCAACGGCCTGTTATACTGCCCGATGGTGGCGGTCGTTTTCCCAACTTCCAATACATAACGGTGGCCGCCATAATCAAACACATGGCTCAACACGCGGTAAGTGAGCGTATCTTCTTCCACCACCCGCCGCAGGGTGGCAATAGTATCCGGCAATACGATCTGGCCGGCCGGCTCCAAAGAGATATATTCTTCTTTCAGCATGGTGTACCCGCCGTAATTCTCTTCTCCCTGCAGGTACGTGTCAATACCATTTTCCGCGATCACGTCCAGCACCTTTTTCTTCTGTTCCTTCAGGTAAAAATCGTTATACTGATAGGCGATGGTATTAACAAGGAAAGGCAGCAGCAGTACGAACAGCACCACTATTGCCAGTTTGGAAAGCGTGATGAAAAGGGTGAGTTTGGTAAATAGTTTCACGCTCAGAGCTTTATTTTATAACCGATGCTGCGGAGGGTTTGCAACCATTCCACAGAAGAAAAGGCAGACAGCTTTTTCCGGATGTTCTTGATATGCACATCTATATAATTGGAATCATAATCATCATCAGCAAAATTACCCCAGATATGCTCGCCCAGCTGCATGCGGGTGAGCGGCCTGTTTTTATGCAGCAGCATATAGCTGAGCAGGTCAAACTCTTTCCTGGACAGCTCTATTTCCGTTTCTTCAAAAAACACCAGCCGTTTATGCAGGTCTACCCTGAAATCTCCCAGAGGAACGGTATCTTCCCGCAGGCCGAACTTTCTGCGGGCAACCGCCTGCATGCGTGATTGCAGCTCCAGCAAGGAAAAAGGTTTGGGCAGGTAATCGTCAGCACCCAGGTCAAGCCCCTTGATGCGGTCTTCCAGCTGGCCGCGGGCGGACAGGATGATGCAGGAAGCGTCCGGGCAGTTTTTCCGGGCGGCTTGCAGCAGTTGCAGGCCGTCTATATCCGGCAGGCCGAGGTCCAGCAAAATAAAGTCATATTGGCTCTCTTCCATTTTTTCCAGGCCCTGCCGGGCCGTGAAAGCAAGATCGCATATATAGAAAGACCGTTTCAGGAACGCTTCCATTTCCAAAGCCATGGACCTTTCGTCTTCTATTATCAGCACCTTCATACTATCAGAACTGGTAATAAACACTAAGATTAAAAAAAGAATTGGCAGTACCGCCGGCCGATTCCGCATTTTTATCCAGAACAGACAGCTGGTAGGCGGCTTCTATCATATAATGAGCGCGGTTGTAGGCTAGCGGTACCCTTAGGTTGTAGGAAAGCATACTGAAGCGGGAAGTTTCCCTGGTGGCGGTTTCCGTACTGCCCGGCAGGTTCAGCACGGGTGGCAGGGGCACGCCCAGCAGGCTATCTCTCCATCTTTTCTCTGTTATGTACGTTTCATAAAAATGCTGGGTACCAGCCGTTACGTCAATAGCCGGTGTGAGCGTTACCAGGTCTTTCCCTTTGGCCAGGCTGAACAGGCTGATCATTTTTTCCGTACTGAGCGTTACAAAGGCATCCTGCTGTTTGCCGAAATTGTAATCCAGGTTCAGCCCGGTGGTCATCCAGTACTCGTACTGCAGGGAGGCGCCGGCGCTGTGCGGGCTGGCGGCCTGCAGAAACGGGGAGTGGGCCGGATAGAAGGTGTAATTATAGCTCAGGTCAGCCACCAGTTTTTTGGACAGGTTGAAGGCAATGCCTGCTCCTGCGCTGCCGGCAGATACAACAGCACCTGAATCGTTCAGCAAGCGGTAAGCCACCCCGGTAAAGTATATGCCGGAGCGGAAACGCAGTGCAGCGCTGGCTGCCACGTAAGGCATTTTTTCTTCCGCCTTCTGCCCGTAGTAATTGGCATTGTTGGCATATACGGCGCCAAGGGTGAAAGTGGTCTTGTTCCCGGAGGCCTGCGCACTGTCTGTCTGCGCATAGGCGGAAACGGTGCAGGCCCATAGCATCAATAATATCAGGACATATCTCATGTCAGTAGTTCATTAATATGGTTCAACCGATCAAACCCACGGTGCGTTTGATAACTTTCGGCCTGATGATCTTGATCGGCTTCACCGGCAAAGGCGCCGGTACGGCAATAGGCTTCAATTTACGTCTCGATTTAGGTACTTCCTTAATGATATCAGGCGGTTTAACATCATCCTGCGGTTTTTCAACAGGTTTAGCCGGTTTCGGCGGTATGGAATCCACTACCGGCAGCGGCACACGCATATGCACCTGCTCTCCCGCAAAGGCGGGCCCGGCCGCCATAACGGCCAGCAACATCACTAGCTGATATAATAAACTTTTCCCCATCCGGTATAAAAATAACAGATTTCTGCCGGTGGTTACCGGCAAAAATCCGTCCAGATCTTAACATCAGAATAAGCTGAGGCCGGCAGCGCTGATCACACGGGTATTAATTTTCACCGGCATGGCCTTGATCTTTAACGCGTTATTGGCCGTGGCGTTCAGGCTGGCCGCGGCATTTTTACCCGCGGCGCCGGTTTTTATTAACCGGTCATTAACCACCTGCAGCTGTTGCGCGGTGTTGGCGGTAGCCTCCATAGCCGCGGTTTGCAGCTGCTGCCCGGGAGCGGCTTCCGCATTTGTTGCGGCCTCTGAAGACGATGCCACCGCAATGCCATCCCGCAAGATGGCGTTGGAAGCCTGTTGCAAAGCCGTGTTGGCGGTTGGGCCGGCGGTGTTCACTGCCACTGTTCCCTGCCCGGAGGCGCTGCCAGCGTCCTGGTTGCCCTGCCCAATGCCATTTACGTTGCCTTCCGCTTTATTGTCTGACTGGGCCCCCGCTTGCGCCGAGGCATGCCTTGCCCGCACTTTGCCTTCCGCTTTCACAGATTGCTCCTGCTTTACGGTTACCTGCTGCCCGAAGGCGGCGCCTGAAATGATCAAGGCGATGAACATGCATCCTTTCGTTTTCATAATTCTAGATTGATGGTTAATAATTTTTTATTGACAAAACAAAACTATTGCCCGAAGATGAAGCGAACATGAAAACAGGAAAAAAGACCTGCTTAATTATGGAATAATGCAACTTTCAGCATCCTGCTGAAAAACAGCTTATGATCAGCGCTCTCCGACTGGCCGTACTGATGCTGCTGGCAACCGTGCCAGCAATGGCCCAGATGCCCGTATTAAAAGTAAAAGAACCTGCTTCAGCCAATGCGGTAACCCTGCAATCCCTGAAAGTAGATGTACAGGTAACAGGTAACATTGCCACCACGGTGATGACCATGCAGTTCAGGAACAATGGCAGCAAAGTACTGGAAGGCGAACTATCCTTTCCACTGCCCGAAGGCGTTACCGTGAGCCGCTATGCACTGGACATTAACGGGCACATGCGGGAAGCCGTGCCGGTAGAAAAACGGAAGGCAACAGAAACTTTCGAGAGCATTGAGCAACGGCGGGTAGACCCGGGCCTGCTGGAAAAAACGGAAGGCAACAATTTCCGCACCCGCATTTATCCTTTCCTTCCCAACCGTACCCGTACCATATTGATCGGATATGAAGAAGAGCTGAAAGGCCAGCGCTACCACCTGCCGCTAGACTACCGGCAGGCCATCCCCTCCTTCAGCCTGAAAGCCACCGTGTGGGAAACGCTCACCAAACCCGAGCTGGAAGAGCAGCCAGATGGCAGCTTCACATTCCGGGGCAACGGCAACACCTATATAGCGGAAATCAATAAAAGCAATTATCAGCCGGATAAACCGCTCACCATTCATTTACCCAAAAGCACCAGCATGCCGGAAGTTCTGCTGCAAAAGGCCGGCAGCAGCCACTATTTCCTCGTGAATGCCTACCCAAAGGCCCAAAGCCGGCCACGCGCGCTGGGCAACCGCATCGGGCTGATCTGGGACGTTTCCCTCAGCGGGCTTAAAAGGGACAGGGCGAAAGAAATGGAACTGCTGGGCAAGCTCATCAACGAAAAGCAGCAACTCACCATAGAACTGCTATTGCTGAACAACCGCCTCACCAAAGCCGGCAGCTTCACTATTACCCGGGGCAACTGGAAGGCGCTGGAAAAAGTGCTGCAAAACCTGGTGTACGATGGCGGCACCAGCTTTGCCGCCCTGCGGCCCGCCGCGGTAGATGAGTACCTTTTCTTTACGGACGGGCTTTCTACTTTCAGCGCGCCAGACATCAGGCTGCAAAAGCCCGTTCATTGCATTACAACCGCGCCGCGGGCAGACTACAGCCAGCTTAAATGGATAGCCGCGCAAACGGGCGGCCAGTTCATCAACCTGCAAACGCTCTCCGTAAAAGAAGCCGCGCGGCAACTGGAACAGGAAGTGCTGCATTTCATTGGCATCAAAAAGAACGATGCCGTGCGCGAAGTGTATCCTTCCCTGCCCACACCGGTAAATGGCGCCGTTGCTGTGGCCGGCATTACAGACAACGGCAGCGCCTCCATCACCCTGCAGTACGGCTACCGGCCAGGCGCCGTAGAAATGGAGCAAACCGTGCAACTGAAGCCAGGCACGGCTACCATGGTAAATGTACACCGCATCTGGGCGCAGAAAAAAATTGCTGAAATGGACATACGGTATGAGGAACACAAGGAAGAGATCGGCCTTTTATCCCGCCAGTTCGGCATTGTAACCCGCAACACCAGCCTGCTGGTGCTGGAAACCGCGTGGGATTATGTGCATTACGGCATTCCCCCGCCACCTGACCTGCAACAGGAATGTGACCGCATTGCCAAACAGCAGCGGGCGCAGCAGGCCACCCATGTGAACAACCTGCTGGACAAGGCCGTGGCCAAAACAGCAGAACTGAAGAAATGGTGGAACGAAGTGTTCAAACCCAAAAAACATTTTCCCCAGCCAGACTCAACAGGCATAGCCGGCAACATCCCAAGACCGGCAACACGCATGACCTCGGAACGGTCAGCCAATGCCATGCGCCGCAGCGCGCCTATGCGGGAATCCGAGATCAAAGACAGGGCCGTTTCATCACCCGTGCCTGTTACCTGGGCAGAAGCCCCCAAAGCAGAAGAGCAGGTAATGGTCCGCGGTGTAGCAGCCAGAGACGTTACAGCGTCAAGGGCCAGACCGGTGCAAAAGGTGAGCATAGAGACCGCCCGGTTCAAAAGTGACAAGGCATACATGAAAGGCCTTGAAGGCGCCAGCGCTGCAACTGCCTACCAGCATTACCTGCAGCAAAGAAAAGAGTACGCCGCTACCCCGCTGTTCTACTTCGACATTGCATCGTGGTTTTACAACGCGCATAAAAAAGATACCGCACTCACCATTCTGAGCAGCATTGCGGAGCTTGACCAGGAAAACGCGGAGCTGTACAAACTGATGGCCTATAAGCTGAAAGAAAACAAACAGTACGAACAGGAGATCTTTGTGACCCGGAAAATACTGGAATGGCGCCCCATGGACCCGCAAAGCTACCGGGACTATGCCCTGGCGCTGGAAGACGGCTGCTTTTACCAGCAGGCGCTGGACACACTGTACAGCACTCTGCTGCAGTCTTACACCCGCGAAGCCGCCTTCCGCGATGATGGCATTGAAGAGATCATCATCACGGAAATCAATCACCTTATCAGCCTGCACAAACACCGCCTCAACACCTCCCGGATAGACAAGCGGCTGGTGGCGGCCATGCCGGTAGACGTGCGGGTGGTGATCAACTGGAATAAAAAGAACACGGACATAGACCTGTGGGTTACAGACCCCAACGGCGAAAAATGTTTCTACAGCCACCCCGGAACATCCGCAGGCGGGCGCATCAGCAACGACTTTACGGATGGCTACGGGCCTGAGCAGTTCCTGCTTAAAAAAGCAGTAAAGGGGAAATACACAATAGCGGTAAACTTTTTTGGTGAGAGCCAGGTAACCATTACCGGCCCCACCACTGTGATGGCGGAAATATACACCCGCTATGCTACCGGGCAGGAAAACCGGGAAGTGATCTGCATGCAGATGCCCGCGGCGGGTAAGGAAGGGGTATTCATTGGGGCTTTCAGTTTCTGATGTAGTGCGGGTGAACAAAAAAAGGGCCCGGTACCACCGGCGCCCTTTTTGGTTTTTATTGATAACACCTAGTTTTTCAATAGCATCTCTATCTGCAATTTCAGTTTTGTTTCTACTTCCGGCCCTTCATACCCTATATTGCTGAACTGGATGTTGCCGTCTTTCCCGATCAGGTAGGTAGCAGGAATGATGTTGAACTTGAACTTCTCTCCCACATTGGGGTCTGTATTGTAATACACGGGGAACGTATATTTTTTGTTGCCGCTCCAGCCTTGTGCATCCGCCAGGGTATTGCGGGCGCCGCTGTTCACTACCATAAACACCACATCCTTGTTGTTACGGTATTGGTCATACACTTTCTGCAGGTAGGGCATTTCTTCCATACAGGGAATGCACCACGTGGCCCAGAAGTCTATCACCACCACTTTGTTTTTCAATGTAGCGGGGTTTAGCGGTTTGCCTTTAAGATCTGTGAACTGCATCACCGGCGCCGGCCGGGAACTGCGCATGGCGGCTACTTTGGCCTGCATGGCTTTTTCCCGCAATGCCTGCAGCTCTTTCAGGCGGGCGGTATTGCCGCTTTGGGTGAAAAAAAGCGCCACATTGTCAAGCGTTTCCTTGTCTGAAGAGGTTTGCATGGCTTCCGTCATGCGGGCATCAGCATCCTGCGGGCGGCCCTGCTGCATATCTATCAGGCCCAGGATGGCCAGCATGTTGCCTTTTGCTTTGGCGGTAACGGCTTTGCGGGTGCTGTCATCCACATGCGGAAAAATATACCCGGTTTCCGGGAAGAAGCGGATCACGCCTGCGGGGAACTTGTCTGCCAAGGCCAGTGCTTCCGTGGCGTAGGCGCGGGCCGTATCCAGCACAATACCGTTGTTGAGCAGGGTTTCCGCTATGCCTTTCAGCGCGGTGGGCTTGTAGGGGCTTTCATCCTGCTCTATTACCCGGCGTGCGTGGTAGGCGGCTTTGGGGCCGTTCTTCTGTGCGGCGTAATATTCAAACAGCTTGTCGTGTATGGCGGTGAAACCGCCCGCGTTCTGCGGGGTCTCTTTTTTCAATGCTGCTTCAAACAGGGCTATTTGCCGGGCGGTGTCTTTGCCTTTTGCAACAAAGCCTGCCCAGAGGTCGCGGCCCAGTTCGGATTCCGGGTAGCGTTCCGCTACTACTTTACGGATGGAGTCCAGACGGCTGTTTTCACCGATGATCAGGTAGCCCATGGTCACCTTGTTCATGTTGCCCGCCACGGTAGGGGCGGAATTGAACTTGTCTGCAATGACCTGGTGCGCCTGCGCGCGGAGCTGCGCTTTTTCGCTGTCTGGCGCCTTGCTGATCTTGTATTGCAGCAGGCGCAGCTTGGCTTCGTAATTGTCCGGAAAGCGCCGCAGCTCTTCTTCATACTGTTCAGCCTGCCTGGCCCCCAATTGCGGGGATTTGCCCAGTTGGGCGCCCAGGCTGTAGCCTTTGTAAAGGCTGCCGTTTTCCACGGGCACTTTGTTATTATACACCGCCACTTCATAATGTTTGTCTGCCGCGGGCTTTACAATAGCATCTCCCATTTGCAGGTAGAAAGTGGCAAAGGTGGCAAAATTGGCCAGTTTGAAGGAAGCCACCCACTGGTTGCCCTGCTGTTCCATGTTCATCTTCCACGGCAAGTCGTAAAAGTTGGAATAGGTGAACACCAGCGTAACGGGGCCGGGCTGCGGTTTTGAGGGGCTATAGGTAACCGTTACAGTTTGCCCTCTTTCCGGGTATTGCGGAGCAATGTTCACCTGCGCCTGTACGGCGGTGCAGGTGAACAATATGATCAAAACAGCGGATATCTTCTTCATAATTAATTATAGCCTAGGTTCTGTGTCAGGTTAATATTAGTAGAGCGGGCCGCTGCGGGGATAGGATACAGTACGTCCGTATCCTGCCATTTGTCTCCCTTGATGGGCTTCAGCACCGCGGGCGCGCGGCCGGTGCGTTTCAGATCGAACCAGCGGTGGCCCCATTCCGCAAACAGCTCCAGTTGCCTTTCTTTTTCCGTGGCCAGCAGCAACGCTGGTTTGTCAAGCGAAGTGGGCAGGGCGGTGAGGCCGGCGCGGAGGCGGATGGAATCCAGGTCTGAACGGCCTTCCGTCAGTTTATCCTGCTGGATGCGGGCTTCCGCGCGGATGAGGAACTGCTCGGCAAGGCGCATCACCATGGAGTTTTCCGTGATGGTGGAGGAAGTGCTGGTGCGTACCTTGTACTTGTACGGGAAATAATAAGCAATGTTACCGGTAGCCGCGGCTTTACGGTTGTCTACCCATTTTTTGAAACGGAGGTCTGTAGTGGTGTCAAATTTATGGATCAGGTTCACAGAATCCAGGCGGAAAATAGCGGTACCCGTAGCGGTGGCTGGCACGGTGGCAAAGCCTTCCCAGGTATTGCGGCCGCCGGCAACATTCACCGGCTGCAGTTGCCAGAGCGCTTCCCTGCTGTCTGCCAGAAACACGCTGTTCAGGTCTTGCAGCAAAGAATACCGTCCGTTGGTCAATACGGCATTAGCGGCGGCTTCTGCTTCTGGCCATTTACCGGTATACAGGTAAGCACGCGCCAGCAGCGCGGAAGCGGCGGCCTTGTTGGGGCGGATGCGTTTACCGGTGGGGTAATCAGCCCCCATCAGGCTTTCAGCTTTCTTCAGGTCACTGATAATGGTATCATATACCACTGCCGTATTCTCGCGGGCCTTTACGTTATTCACTTTGTAGTTGGTGGAAGTAATCAAGGGTACATCTCCATACATGTTCACCAGGTAAAAGTGCATAAAAGCACGAACGAAATAGGCCTCGCCCAGTAATTGCGAACGTACGGCAGGTGTAAGGCCCTGCGCCCCTGTAAGCCCTTCTATACAGGAGTTGGCCTGGTAGATGAAACCATATTGGTTTCCCCACATGGTCTCTACATACTGGCTACTTGGCAACAGCTCGTTGAACTTGAACACATCATAGCTGGCAAAAGCAGAGAAATAGTACACATCGCCGGCCAGCATCCCGTTCAGGTAACTCATCAGTATGTTAGCGTACTGATAGTTAAATGCATTCATGTTGGAATAGATACCTGTTACAGATGCCGTGGCGGATTTATCGTCACTGAACACCAGGCCACTCACCAGCTCGTTTTTAGGTACCGGTGTATCCACAAACTTTTTGCAGGCGGCGGCAGACGTGAGCAGTACCCCTATTAATAAAATATGAATATTCTTCATGTCAATTCTTTTAATTCGTTTTTACAAAGTCAGTTTCAGGCCCGCGGTGATCGTCTTCATCGGCGGCATGCGCAGCCCCTGGGTTTCAGGGTCAAAACCATCGTAACTGGTAATGGTCAGCAGGTTCTGGCCAGACAATATTACACTCAGGTTATTTACCTTATAGCGGCTCAGCACCTTTGACAAGTTGTAACGCAACGCTATGTTCTTCAGGCGGATGAAAGAGGCATCTCCCCAAACGCCGGAAGACACCCGGTAATAGTCGTAGAAGGAATTGTTAGCCAAAGTAGTGGCCATAGGAACACTTGCCTGATCTCCCTTCTGCCGCCAGCGGCCCAATGCGCTGATGTCTTTGTTATATATAGTACCATAAGCCTGTGACAGGTAGCCATAGTTCAGTAAAGGCCCTTCCTGTTTCACAAACTGGAACAACACATCCAGTTCCAGGCCTTTGTAGCTGAAAGTATTCTGCAAACCGCCAAAAAAGTCGGGCATGGTTTTACCGAGTATGTTGTAGTCATCAGGGTCCTGCGGACTGTCAGGGTCAGCAGCGAGTATGATGGCCTTGCCGGTTTCAGGGTCTATGCCGCCAAACCGGAACCCTTTTACAATGGAGAGCGATTTGCCCACCACGTATACATCCTTATAAGTAGAAGATTCAATGCCGGGGTACTCCATCAGTTCATTCCTGTTGAAAGACAGGTTAAACATGGTTCTCCATTCAAAATCTTTTCTGCGGATATTAACTGACGTAAGATCAAATTCCCAACCGGTATTCAGCACTTTAGCCGGGAAGTTATCTGTAATCTCGGTAAACCCAACCTGGGGAGACAGCATGAAGGCTACCAGCATATTGCTGGACACATTACGGTAGAAGTTGGTATTAAACAACAGCTTGTCTTGCAAGAAACCAAGCTCCAGTGCGGCTTCCAGCTTTCTGGTCTCTTCCCAGCGGTAGGTGCCGTTAGGAAGGCGGGCCGGAGTAAGGCCGGGAGTACCGTCATAAGGATAAGAAGTGCTGGACCAGCTTTCGAGGTATTGATAGTTGCCGATGCGGTCACTACCGGTAACGCCCGCGCTGGCTCTCAACTTGCCATAGCTCAACACCTGGTTGTTGCGCAGAAAATTTTCCTCTGAAAATACCCAGGCTGCGCCTACCGCGCCGAAATTGCCAAAACGGTTGTCCGGGCCAAAACGGGTGGAACCGTCCCGGCGGAAACTGGCATTTACAATATACTTGCCGTCCCAGTTATACGTGATACGGCCAAAGCCTGAAGTATAGCGGTAAAAGTTATAAGTAGAGGAAATAGGCGTAAGCCGGCCTGCTGATTTGATGTCTTCCAGCAGCCCGTCATTCACAAAGTTCTCGGCATTGATGCGTTCGCCCTGCAGCAGGTCTCCCTGCCAGGTAGCGCCGGCCAGCAACTGCAGCTCGCCCTTGCTGATCTGCCGGGTATAGTCGATTTGCGGCTCCACGATCCAGGAGGCCAGATCGCTGTTGCCGAAATAACTGAAACTTCCCGTGGTATTTTGCGGGTTTTGTGAGATGAGCGGATAGGCCTGTACCTGCTTCATGTCTCTTTTGGTATACCCAAGGCTCACCTTTGCATTAAGCCCCGGCAATATAGTATAGCGCAGTGTGCTGTTGGCGATCAGGGAACTGGTACGCGCGTCTGACGTTCTGTGCAACATGGCCACGGGGTTCAGGAATGAATTGCCGAACCAGAAATATTTGCCGGTGGAGTCATAAATGGGAAAATTAGGCGCCAGGTTGTAATAACCGGTAAGGTCCGTTGCAATCGACTTATCCTGGATGAAGTTGTAATTAGCTGACAGGGTTGCCTTGAACTTGCCGCCCAAACCAGTATGGTCAAGGCTAAAATGGGAGCCTGCTTTCCTGAAAGGCAGGCTGTTGGGCATTACAGTAGTCTGATGGTCATATGTGCCGCTGAACAGGAAACGCGTTTGCTCCGTACCACCTGAAAGGGAGGCAGATACGTTCGTAAAGTTGGCCGTATTGCCGATCATCATCTTTTGCCAGTTGGTATTGGCGTTCTGGTCCCAGGTTACCAGGTCAGGGGCGGTGTTTTCATCCGGCGTTTTACCGTCATTGGCGAAGGCTTCCCTGCGCATTTCAAGGTATTGCTGGGTATTGAGCATGTCCAGCAGGTTCGCCACCTTGCTGCCGCCGCTGGTTACATTGAGGTTAAAGCGGGTTTGACCGGCCTTTCCCTTTTTAGTAGTAATCAATATTACACCGTTACCCGCGCGGGAACCATAAATAGCAGTAGCGTCCGCATCTTTCAGGATGTCTATCCGTTCAATATCATCAGGGCTGATGCTGGCCAGCGGGCTTTGCGTGCCGTTGGCGGAATTGAACTGGTTGAGCGGGTCTGTCACGAAAGGTACACCGTCTACAATGTACAGCGGGTCCGTTGCCCCCAATATGGAGTTCCTGCCGCGCAGCATCACGTTGAAGCTGGAACCGGGCAGGCCGTTGGAGGAAGTGATCATAAGGCCGGATACCCTGCCCTGCAAAGCCGCCAGCGGGTCCAGCACGGGCTGGTCCGCAATGTCTTTGCTCTGCACGGTAGAAATGCTGCCGGTGTTCTTACGGCGGATGGTAGTGCCATAGCCGATGATCACCGCTTCGTCCAGCGCGCTTACCGCCGGTTTCATCACCAGCGTGAGCGGGCCCTGGTTGCTTACCTGTACCTCATATGGCTCAAAACCGATGTAACTAAGCACCAGCACGTCACCAGGCCCGGCATTAATGCTGAACTTGCCGTTAACGTCTGTGACTACGCCTTTGGTGGTGCCCTTTACCTTGATGCTTACACCAATGAGCACCTGCCCTTCCTGGTCTTTTACAGTACCGGTCAGCGGTTGTGCCTGCTGCGGCGTTTCGGGTGCGGTCACCGGTTTCCTTTTCAGGAAAATAGTTTTGTCTTTAATGGCATAATCCAGCGGCTGGTTGCTGAACACAGCGGCCAGGAACGCTGTGAGCGCCTGGTTCCTGGCTTTGATGGTCACCGGTTTGGTGGCCGTGAGCATGTCCCGGTCATAAAAGAACAGGAAACCCGTTTGCTGTTTGACCGTGGCAAAAACTTCTTCCAGCGGCACATTCTTTAGCGATACGGATACGGATTGCGCGTAACTTGCCGCGGAAACCCGCAAGCAGCCCGCAATTATCAGCAATACCGTTAATCTCATAATTCGTACGATTTTGGTTCGCAGAAACATTGATCTGGTTGGTGACAGCCCCGGTATAGATGAGGTCTGCACATGACGATTCAATTGCATAGATTTGCATTGTTTGGATAGAGAATACTGATATATCAAAAAACATCCAGACGTTATGCCGGGGGCGGGTCCAAGCGCCTCCGGTTTTTTATTGGATGACTATTTTCCTTCCTTCAAGGGTAAAGCGGATGCCCGTTGTCTGCAAGCCATCCAGCACATCGTTCAGGGGGAGGTTACGTTGAATTTCGCCCTGGAAACGGCTGCCGGGCACCGCGCCCTTGTATTCCACTTCTACATCGTACCATCGGGATAGTTGCCGCATGACGGCCTTCACGTCTGCATTGCGGAAGTTGAATATTTCGTTCTTCCATGCAACGGCCTGTTCCGTATCTGCCTGAGACACCGTAATGCCCGCGGCGGTTACCTGCGCCTGCTGACCAGGCTGCAGCACGCGGGTCTGAGCACCGGCCGCAACCTGTACGGAGCCTTCCAGCAGTGTAGTATTAATGCTGGCCTCATCGGTATAGGCATTTACGTTAAAACGTGTGCCCAGCACCGTAATGGTGTTTTCTTCATTGATCTTTACCCGGAAAGGCTTTGCGGCATTTTTCGCTACTTCAAAATAGGCTTCACCGCTAACTTCCACCGTTCTGTTATTTTCTGTAAAAGCGGTGGGATAGCGGAGGGAGGAAGCAGCATTGAGCCATACCCGCGTACCGTCTCCCAGGGTGATCTTGAACTGACCACCTCTGGGCGTGCGGAGGGTATTGAACCCAACAGCCGCATGTTCCCCATCCTTATATTCCAATAGACCACCCTGCTGGCGAATGGCGGTGCCAGCCTGCATGATCACCTGATTACCCGCACTATCCAGCGTAACTGCAGAACCGTCTGCCAGGGTCAGTACCGCTTTGTTGCTGCCCGGCAATACTACTGCCGGCTGCTGCGCTATTTCCGGGGCTGAAGGAACGGTGCGCAGCAAATAAGCGGCAGCGCCAGCCAGCAGCACCAGTACTGCAGCAGCGGCCCACCATTTGTTACGGTTTTTCACTACGCGCATTTTTTCAGGGAGATGCGCTCCCGCAAACTTTTCCCAAGCCGCGGTTTCATCAAACGCCGCATACTGCTGCAATTTTTCAAGCAAATGCCCGTCGTGCGTGCATTCTTCAAAAAAGCGGCGGTTATCGGCAGCAGCGTTCACCCAGGCCTGCAGTTCTTCCTGCTCGGCGTCCGTTAGCTCCTCCCGTAAATGCCGGAGTATGAGAAAAGATATCCTTTGCAATTTTGATGATTTACTATAGAAACACCAATTCGTTCGTTTCGATGAAAAGAAACGAGCATTTTTTTTGAAAAAATCTTTAGACGACTATAAAAGAAGAAGCAAATAACTAATAATCAACAGGTTACAAGACAGTCCGTTTTATAGGTATGCATTATTCCTTCCTGTTGAGCCATCCCGATAACAATTGACAGATGCCAGGGTGAAGGCCTAACGCATATTCATCAAGGCCATGTATAAAATGAAAGCAGGAAGCAGGTCCTTTTTCAGCAGGGAGGCCCGTATGAGTTTGAGGGCACGGAGTTTCTGGGTACGCACGGTATTGTAGGAAACGCCCAGCAGGCCGGCAATCTCTTCATTTTTCCGCCCTTCCAGGTAACTCATCGTAAAAACACGGCGGCATTGCGGTGGTAGTTGTTCTATTTCGGCGTACAGCTCCCCGATGATCTCCACATCTGCCATGAGGGGGTCAAAATCTGCGGGGGCTTCTTCCTGGAGGTACGAAAATTCTTTTTCCTTTTCCGTTTGGCGGTGTTTCTGACGGATATAGTTCAGGCAGGCATTTTTAGTGCTGATATAAAGAAAGGCCTTTATGGCGGTGGTGGTGGGAAAATCCGCCCGCTTGTCCCACAGTTTGGAAAAAGTTTCCTGCACAAGGTCTTCCGCCTCCTGCGCATCTTGTGTAATAGATGCGGCAAAGTAGCACAGTGCCTTATAATGCCGGCGAAATATTACCTGGAATGCCTCCTGGTTTCCCCTGGCAATACGCTCCAACAGTTCATCTTCCGTTATGTTCTCAGCAATTCCCAAATAATCAGCCTCCCTTAAGTGAGCCTAAAAATACAAAAAGGCCCGCACAATTACTGCTTCAGCCCTTTACGGCAAAGGGCAGCGGCTCTCCTTTCAGGCCAGCAATGAGGTTTTGGGCGGCCATTACGGCCATGCCGTTGCGCGCTTCTACTGTTGCAGAGCCGATATGCGGGAGCACGGCCACGTTAGGCATGTTCAGCAGCGGGTTATCAGGGTCCATCGGCTCTGGATTGGTCACATCCAGCCCGGCGCCCCATATCTGTTCTTCCTGCAGGGCCCGGAGCAGATGCTGCTCGTTATGCATGGCGCCGCGGGCGGTATTGATAAAAATGGAGGACTGTTTCATTTTCCCGAACGCCGCTTCATTGAACAGGCCCTTCGTTTCCGGCGTGAGGGCAGCGTGGAGAGACAGCACGTCACTTTCACGCAGCAATTCGTCAAACGGCACCCAGCGCGCGCCCAGCTCCTGCTCCGCCGCTTCATTACGGCCGCGGTTGTGATAGATCAGCGGCATATCATACGCACCCCTGCATTTACGCGCCAGCGCCATGCCTATTTTGCCCAGCCCGAACACGCCCAGCGTTTTGCCGTTCAGCTCCACGCCCAGGTTCCTGGTAGGCTCAAAAAAGCCCCATTCTCCGCGGGCTATGGTATTGTGCAGGTAAAAGGCCTTGCGCGCTACCGCCATCATCAGCAGAAATGCCGTATCTGCCGTGGCGTTGCTCAATACCCCGGGCGTATGCCCAATGGGAATGCCCAGCTCCCTGGCCGCCACCACATCAACATTATCATACCCTACAGACATCAGCGATACTACTTTCAAATGACTGCAGGCGTTGAGGAACACCGCATCTATCTTGTTGCGGCCGCCTACGCTCAGCAATGCATCATGCCGCAGGCAGGCCGTGATCAGTTCTTCCTGCGCCAGCTCCCGTTTTTCCGTGTGTGCCGTTACTTCTACTCCCGCGGCGCGCAGCAATTGCAATCCTACGTCTGGTATCTTTCTGGTGACGAATGCTTTCATGCTTTGAAATTACATAATTAAATGCCGACTTTTGTTTCATGGAAATGAGACCACTGGGTAATTCCGGATTGACCATAGCGCCGCTGATGTTCGGCGGCAATGTTTTTGGATGGACAGCTGATGAAAAAATGTCTTTCCGGCTGCTGGACGCTTTTACCAATGCGGGCTTTAACGCGGTAGATACCGCTGACATCTATACGGTGCGGGTGCCGGGCAATACCGGCGGAGATTCCGAAAGAATGATCGGCAGGTGGCTGAAACAAACAGGCAAACGGCACAAAATAATGCTGGCCACAAAAGTAGGCGGCGTGTTCAGCGAAGAAAAGAAAGGATTACGCAAAAAATACATCCTGCAGTCTATTGATGATTCGCTGGCCCGCCTGCAGACAGACCATGTAGACCTGTACCAGTCCCACTACGACGATCCCGCCACGCCCATTGAAGAGACCATGGAGGCATATGCCGAAGTGGTGCGCGCCGGCAAGGTACGTGCCATCGGTACTTCCAACATGAGCGCGGAAAGGGTGCTGCAATCCCTGAAAGTAAGCCGGGAAGCCGGTTTCCCTGCCTACCAGTCATTACAGCCGGAATACAACCTGTATGACCGGCAGCAGTATGAAACTGCCTATGCGCCCTTGGCGGCGGCGGAAAACCTGGGGGTTATTCCCTACTTTGCCCTGGCCAGCGGTTTCCTCACCGGCAAATACCGTTCTGAAGCAGACCTGGCCGGCAGCAGCCGCACAAAATATGTTTCAAAATACCTGAACGCCAGGGGCTATGCCATACTGGCCGCGCTAGACGCGGTAGCCGCCAAATATCAAAGCAAACCCGCCACTGTAGCTGTGGCATGGCTGATGCACCGCCCGGGCGTTACAGCCCCCATTGCCAGCGCCACCAATATGGCGCAGTTACAGGGGCTGTTTGATGCGGTGTTATTGCAACTGGACGGAGAAGACCTCCGGCAGTTGGAGGAGGCCAGCGGGTATTAAAGAGACCTGCACTGAGGGCGGTTTCAGAAAGTGCAAAGTAACATACGGTGGTGGCACCGGCTATTTTCAGGCAAGGGCCTGTCACTGCCTTCATGTATTTCCTGCCCCCATTGCCGCGGCTGCATTTACTGCTTCACCAGCTTCAACGCGTCCTCATCATCATACTCCTTTATCAGCCTGACAAGTTCCTTTTTCAGGCCGGCCGTTATTTTTTCATAGCCTTTTCTGCCGTAGAGGTTCTTCATTTCAGAAGGGTCTTGCTGCAGGTCAAACAGCTCCCATTTGTCAGCGCCATTATAAAAGCGGATGAGCTTGTACCGTTCCGTGCGCACGCCAAAATGCGGTATCACGGAATGTTCCCCTCTCTCATAGTAGTGATAATACAATGATTTCCGCCAGCGGGCATCCGGCTGTTTCAGCAGCGGCAGAAAAGATCTTCCCTGCACGGCTGCCGGTATGGCCACACCCGCGGCATCCAGGCAGGTAGGCGCAATGTCCAGGTTCATCACCAGGCCATTGATAACGCTGCCCGGCTTCAACACGCCCGGGTAACGCGCCACCATGGGCGTGCGGAAAGATTCTTCGTACATGAAGCGTTTGTCGAACCAGCCATGTTCACCCATGTAGAAACCCTGGTCAGATAAATAGATCACCATGGTGTTCTCGCTAAGGTGATGTGCGTCCAGGTAATTGAGCACACGGGCAATATTACGGTCTAGTGAGGCGGCGGTGGCCAGGTAGTCTTTCATATAACGCTGGTATTTCCATTCCGTCAGCTCTTTCCCGCTCAGTTTCCGCGCTGCCAGGTCTGCGGCAATGGGTTTGTAGTAGGCGTCAAACTTTGCGCGCTGCGCCGGGTTCAGCCGTATGTAGCCTGACCGGCCAAAGCCTGTGTCTGGCGTCATTTTCAGGTCGTACCCCAGGCGCATGGTATGGGCAATGTTCATATCCTGGTGCGCGGCGGCATACCGCCCTTCGTAGTCATCGTAGAAATTGGCGGGAAGCGGGAAAGTGCGCCCGTCGTACAGGCCGAGGTCTGCGGTGTCCGGTATCCAGGTGCGGTGCGTGGCCTTGTGGCCAATAACAAGGCAGAAGGGGCGGGAGGTGTCCCTGCCGCTCATCCACTGCTCCGCATCATCTGTGATCAGGTTGGTCACATAACCTTCCTTATGTACGGTTTTCCCGTCCATGGTCAGGAAGTCCGGGTTATAATAATCGCCCTGGCCGGGCAGTATCTGCCAGAAGTCGAAGCCCTCCGGTTTGGATTTAAGGTGCCATTTGCCTATCCACGCGGTTTGATAGCCGGCGCTGCGCAGCCTTTTCGCAAACTGGTCCTGCCCGGCGTCGAACCGGGAGCGATTGTCTTTGAACCCGTTCTTGTGGCTGTACTTGCCGGTGAGTATCACCGCCCTGCTGGGACCGCAGATAGAATTGGTAACATACGCATGGTTGAATATGGCGCCTTCCCGGGCCAGCCGGTCTATGCCCGGTGTTTGCATCAGGTTGCCGCCGTAAGCGCTGATGGCCTGAAAGGCATGATCGTCTGATACAATAATAATGATGTTAGGCCTTTTGCCGGACTGGGCGTTCAATACGCCGCTCAGGCACAAAAGCGTCAGTAATAAAATATAACGCACGGTAATTTTTTTAAATATTATTTTCTTGTTCTGTTTGCGGCTTTCAGGCGTTCCAGTTCGGCCGCCATTTCTTTTACTTTTTCGGGATGCTGGTCGGCAATGTTATGCTGCTCCCCGATGTCCTTCCCGAGGTCATATAACTGCGGCTCCGTGTTCCTGCCGGTTTCGATGTTTACCAGCCTGGAGAGTTTAGGGCCGTCTGCAGGCGTGATGTATTTCAGGTTGCCTTGTACCAGCGAGAGCGGGCCTCCCTGCAGGATCAGCCAGGAGCGGCCTTTCGGATCTTTGCCGGTTAAAGCGTTCAGCATGTTGAAGCTGTCTGGCGCATCGTCAGCGCCAAGTGGCTGGCCGGTGAGCCGGGCAAAGCTGGCATACAGGTCTATCTGGCTGATGAGCGCATTGGAGGTCTGGCCGCCTTTAATAGTGGCCGGCCAGCGCACGATCCAGGGCACGCGGGTACCGCCTTCAAAAGCACTGTATTTACCGCCTCGCAGGGGGCCGGCCTGTTTGTGGCCATTCAGCATGGTTACGGCTTCATCTACATAACCATCGTCCAGCACCGGGCCGTTGTCACTGGAAAAAATAACGATGGTGTTTTTTTCCAGCCCCAGCTGGCGCAGCTTCCGGGTAATACGGCCCACCGTCCAGTCCATTTGCAGGATAGCGTCTCCCCGGTATCCCAGGCCGCTTTTGCCTTTGAAGGCAGTGGCCGGCATGCGCGGCACATGTATATCGCTTAGTGCAAAGTAGAGGAAGAAGGGCCGTTGCCGGTTGTCCTCAATAAATTTTTCGGCCCTTTCCGTAAAGGCATATGCCAGTTCTTCGTCCGTCCAGCGGGCCTTGTGGCCGCCTTTCATAAAACCGATACGGCCAATGCCGTTCACAATGGTGTTGTTATGCCCATGGTCCGGAGAGGAGGCCATCTTCAGCAGCTCAGGGTGTTCCTTGCCGGTGGGGTCATCCCCTACCTTTTCTTTATAGTTCACTTCAATGGGATCATTTTTATCCAGGCCCAGCACAGTGTGGTCCTCCAGGAAAACGGTAGGCACGCGGTCTGCCGTGGCGGGGAAACAGAAGGAATAATGGAAGCCCACTTCATTAGGCCCGGGCTTCACTTCCCGGTTCCAGTCAATGGTGCTGCCATCTCCCAGGCCCAGGTGCCATTTGCCTACCAGCGCGGTCATATAGCCCGCCTTTTGCATCATGGTGGCCAGCGAAGGTTTGTCTACCGGAATGATCATGGCCGCGTCTCCCGGCAATACGCCGGTGCCGCTTTTACGCCAGGGATAACGCCCGGTGAGCAGCCCGAAACGCGAGGGCGTGCAGGTGGCGGAAGTAGTATGGCCGTTGGTGAAACGGATACCTTCCCTGGCCAACTGATCAATATGCGGCGTTTGTATTTTGGTGGCGCCATAACAGCTCAGGTCCCCGTAACCCAGGTCATCTGCGTAGATAATAACAACATTGGGCTTTTGCTGTGCATACAAACATTGGCCGGCCATTAATGCCAGCATTGCAAAGAGTAACTTTTTCATACAAACGCAGTTGTTTTAGGTCAACTGCGGATACAATATAGAAAACATACCGCATACTGTAGAGCAATTTGCCCGTTATTTCTTTTTCGTACGCGGTGTTTTCCGGGCTTTTTTATTATGTGTCACGTCATCGCCTTTCAGGTCCTGTTCTTCGTTCTTTCGACTGTCCAGGTTATCCCTTATTTCCGGGCGGGGCGTGTGTACCATGCCCTGTTTTGACTGCTTGTTCTGCCGGCTTCCCGATGTTTTCATGATCTTTGTTTTCAAAAAGTACCAAAAAAAACATGCCACCCGGAAAATCTCGTTTAAATTGATTAAATTAACAGTAGTGAGTTACCCTGAAAAGTAAGGCGCAAAACAAATACAGGTTTTTCATAATTCATTTTCAGCCAAAATTTTCTCAGTTTACATACCGTTTTAAGCATGATAACAACGCCCTCGATATTGCTGATTGAAGACGATATTGACGATCAGGAAATCTTCACATCAGCACTTGCATTCATAGACAGTGGAATAGTTTGTTCCATCGCCGCCAACGGTTATGAGGCCATTATGCATCTGAACGAGGCAGTGGCGTTACCTGACCTGATATTCCTTGACCTGAACATGCCCATGATGAACGGAGTGCAGTTTTTACGGGAAGTAAAAGCCGGTCACAAGGCCAAAGACATACCGGTGATCGTGTTTTCTACCGCATCGGATATGAAGATCGTTCAGGAAGCGAAGCTGCTGGGCGCAGACCAGTTCATCACAAAGCCGGAAAAGTTTTCGGAACTGGTGGGCATGTTGCACGGCCTGCTGTTCCCGGCTACCAAATAACCGTTTTTTCCGACCTGACATATGCCTGCAGAGCAACCGGTACACCGGGGTTTCCGTAAACACCCTGAATAGTACAAACACATCTGCATGAAGCGAGTTCTGTTGCTGATTCTTATGGCGGCGGCTTTCTCCGCCAGGGCCGATCATATCACCGGCGGGGAGATGTATTATACTTACACGGGCTTTTCCAACGGCCTGCACAACTACCGCGTAACGCTCAAGCAGTTCAGAAGCTGTTTTACCGCCAACAGGCAATTTGCGAACCCCACCTACATCGGCATTTTCAACCGCAATACCGGCGAGAAGATCAACGAGCTGCAGGTACCCCTCTCACGGGAGGAAGAGTTGAGCACCACCAGCACAGACCCTTGCATTACCCGCGCTCCGTTCATTTGTTACCTGGTAGGGTACTGGGAATTTAATATATCCCTTCCGCCCTCGGCAGACGGGTATACGCTTACTTCCCAGGTAACCAACCGGGTAGATGCCATCAACAACCTGGAACCGGGTTACGGGCGAATTGGCGCCACATATACCGCCGAAATACCAGGTACGCTGGCGGCCACCAACAGCAGCGCGTATTTTACAGGCAGCGACCTGGTGACCATTTGCGCGGACAATGCTTTTTCCTACAGTTTTGCCGCGGAAGACCCTGACCGTGACCAGTTGCGCTACTATTTCTGCGAAGCCTACCAGACCCTCGGTTACTCCGGCGGCGGCGGTATTGGTGGAGGTGGGGGCGGCGGAGGAGGAGGAGGTATCGGCGGCAATAACAGCCAGCCTCCCGTGCCACCGCCATATTATTCCGTGCCGTATGGGACCGGCTTCAGCAGCGGAGCGCCACTGGGCAACCGCGTACATATAGACCCGAATACCGGCCTCATCACCGGCATTGCCCCCGGCACGGGCATTTACGTAGTAACCGTTTGCGTACAGGAGATCCGCAACGGCGTAGCCATTGCCACCCAACGAAAAGACCTGCAGATCAATATTACCGGCTGCACGGTGGCCGCCGCTACCCTGCAGCCGGAATACATGCTCTGCCGCAATTCCACACAGCTGACCGTAGGCAACCTTTCCAACAGCCCGCTCATTGCTTCTTATTTCTGGGAGTTCAGGAACAGCGCCGGCAACGTGGTGTACTCTTCTACCAACGCCGTGGCAGACCACACCTTCACCACACCCGGCACCTACACCATCAAGCTGGCCACCAACAGGGGCCTGCAATGCCCGGACTCCACGGAGGCACAGGCACTGGTATACCCGGGTTTCATACCGGCGTTCACCAGCACCGGTACCTGCATCAACAGGCCCGTGCTGTTTCACGACGAGACCACCACCGTTACCGGCGCCGTCAATTTCTGGGACTGGGATTTTGGCGAACCCTCCCTGCAAACAGATTTCTCCGCTGAGCAACATCCCTCCTATACCTACCCGGCTACGGGCAACAAGAACGTTCGCCTCATTGTACACAATACCGATGGTTGCAAAGACACCCTGTTCAACCCGGTAGATATTCTTGATAAACCGCCCGTTGGCCTGCGCTTCCGGGATACGCTCATCTGCCCGCCAGACCAGCTGCAGCTGCAGGCCACAGGCACCGGCGTTTTTAGCTGGACGCCCGCGGCCCAGATCACGGGCGCGAATACCGCGGCGCCATACGTATCTCCCGTAACAGACACCAAATATTATGTGGACCTGGACCAGAACGGCTGCCTCAACCGCGATTCCGTAACCGTTCGTGTAGTGGACCACGTTAGTTTGCAGCTTCCGGCAGACACGGTGATCTGCCAGGGAGATGCGATCCAGTTGCGGCCATCTACCAATGGCCTGTTGTTTACATGGGCGCCGGCTGCTCCCCTCAACTTTCCGGATCTGAAGAACCCCACGGCCACCGTTACGCAAACCACCACCTTCTCCGTAACGGCCAGCATCAGCCAATGCAGGGCCACAGCAGATATGACGGTTATTACCGTGCCCTATCCCCGCGCTTCCGCGGGTGCAGACACGGTGATCTGTTTTGAGAACGCGGCCCAGCTTCACGGCGCTACGGACGGCAACACTTACACCTGGCAAACCGCAGACGCCAACGGGGTGCCCGCCGCCTCACTGGAGCCGGTAGTTCGCCCTGCCTCCACCGCTGCCTATGTTTTAACCGTTACAGACAACAAAGGCTGCCCCAAACCCGTGCGGGATACCGTGGTAGTACGGGTGCTGCCTAAAATAGACGCCTTTGCCGGGCGGGACACGGCCATTGTGCTGGGGCAGCCGCTGCAGCTGAACGCCTCCGGCGGTATACACTACACGTGGTCTCCGGCGCAGGGGCTTTCCTCCACTTCCATCCCCGATCCCGTAGCCCTCTTCAACTCCCCCACCCGCGCCTTCCGGTATACAGTAATTGTGCAGAACGAAGCAGGTTGCGCAGACTCCGCCTTCATGAACGTGAAAGTGTACAATACCCTGCCGCAGGTGTTTGTACCCACGGCCTTCACACCCAACAACGACGGGCTGAATGACCAGTTGCGCCCCATTGCCGTAGGCATACAGGAAATAGAGTACTTTATGGTATACAACCGCTGGGGGCAACTGGTATACAGCGGCCGGCAAAACGGCATGGGCTGGAACGGGCGCATCAACGGAACGTTGCAGAACACCGGTGTATACGTCTGGCAGGTAAAAGCGAAAGATTACCTGGGGTATGATTTTTACCTGACGGGTACGGCTACCTTATTGCGTTAGTAGGCACCAGGTACGGTCTTAGTGATTAATACGCAGAAGGATGGAAAAAACGGCTGCTCCAAAGACCGGCCTTTGCTATGCTCCCCTGAAGCAAACTCGTTTGCATGGATCAATTTTGCGGGGACGATCCGATTGCTTACATTTATGGGACACATCCTGTAAAAAAACTTGTACCGCCCTGTGTAAGATCCAATATCATGAAACTATTCCAACCCCTGGCTGAGATAATTTCCTTTGGTTCCCAAAACCTGGCAGAAGAACAACAGCAGAGAATACGCATCATTAATTCATTGAGCCTGGTTACCGCCCTGCTGGCCATCAGCATGGGGCCGGTCTTCTACTTCATAACGGGCAAGCTCCAGATACTGGTGCCCGCCCTGATAGAAGGTCTCAGTTTCTTTTTTGTGATCTGGCTCAACCACAAGCGCCGTTATGAGGCCGCCAGTCTTTGCATGATGTGCTTCCAGGCGGTATGGGCCGTATACTTCGGCGTATTACTGGGCACCGTCATAGAAATTACGCTGGTGCTGCTGTTCATGATCAGCGCTACCTTCCTTGTATACAAAAAGAAAAGGTCTATCCTGATCTGCTTCTGCGTAACCGCAGGCGGCCTGCTGGTCACAGAAGCATTTTATTTTGCGGGATGGGTACGGCCCTTTGTTTTTGAGCACAACACTACTTTTATTATCCGCTGGTGTTACATACTGGTCATTCTCAGTCTCAATACCATCTGCATTCTCTTCTATAAAAAAATGACCAACGGGCTGATGCTCACCCTGAAGGCCCGTACACTGGAGCTGGAAAAAGCCAACCAGTCAAGAAAAGTATTTCTGCAGGAAACCAGCCACGAGCTACGCAACCCGTTGAACGCCATTTTCGGCATCGTACAGCTGATGCAGATGGACCTGAAAAGCGGGAAAATAAGCGCCACCCTGCCCTCGCTGGTAGACAGCCTGTACTCCGCCAGCTTTAACATGCGGGAGATCATCAATAATGTACTGGAGCTTTCCCGCATTGAAGCGGGCCAGCTGGATGAGGTCAGGTACCGGAAGATGGACGTGCGCAAAACGCTCTGCAACATTGCCAATATTTATGAATATGTGGCCAATACCAAATCCGTACACATCGATCTTATTTTTTCTGAGGCCCTGCCGGAAAAAGTGATGACAGACGAGACCAAGTTCTCGCAGATCATCAACAACCTGCTGATGAATGCCATCAAATTCACCCGGCCCAAAAGCGACATTGCCATCAGGGCGGGCGTGCAGGGTATGGAATGGTACGTAAGCGTTACCGACCAGGGCGGCGGCATTGAGCAGGACAAGCTGGTACGCATCTTTGAGCCTTTTGTAGGTGAAAAAAGCTCCTTCATAGAAGGCACCGGGCTGGGCCTGCATATCTCCAAACATTTTGCCGAGCTGCTGGAAGGGAATATTACGGTAGAATGCCGGGAAAACACCAGCACCACCTTTACGGTATATTTCCCGCTCTCCGGTTCGGATACCACCCACCCGCAGGCCTCGCCGGCACGGCCGCACGAGCGGAAGTTCAGCAGCAAAACGGTACTGGTGATAGAAGATGACAAGATGAACCAGGTGATCCTGAAAAACTTTCTCCTGAACAGCGGGGTGAGGGTGCTCACTGCCAATAATGGCGTAGAAGGCTTGACCATGGCCCGGGAGCAGGCGCCAGACCTCATCATCCTCGATTCCCATATGCCAAAAATGAACGGGCGGGAAACCCTCCTGCACCTGAAGAACGACCCCGGCCTGCGCCGCATCCCCGTTATTATTGCCTCCGGCGACGCTTTTACAGAAACAGCGGCCGGTTTTATGCGGGAAGGCGCCTGCGACTATGTTACCAAACCTATTGAATTTACGGCGCTGCGGCTGGTGCTGGAAAAACACCTTACCGGCGCGGAGTCTGATTGATATTTTTCATAGCGGTACAATAATTGCGCGGTTTACCGGGAGCACCTGAAAAATAAGCGCAAAAAGTCTCCGGACATACAATATTTATTAAATTTATCTTCTAATCTTGTCTCGTTATGAAACTACGATCTGCTATCCTCTGCATGCTATGCGCCGCGCTGCCACTGGCCCGCGCCGTTGCCCAACAGCCTACCCTGGAAAAACAATGGACCACTGACACTACGCTGCGGGTGCCGGAGTCTGTTTACTTTGACGCCAAAAGGAACGTACTGTATGTGGCCAATATAGACGGCGCCCCTTGGGGCAAAGACGGGAAAGGCTTCATCTCCCAGGTATCTGTTGACGGAAAGGTGACCAACCTGAAGTGGGTAGACGGTTTTGACGCCCCCAAAGGCATGGGCGTACACGGCAATCACCTCTATGTGGCTGACCTGAACACCATTGTGGTCATAGACATCAGCAAGGGCGCCGTTGTGACCCGCCACACGGTTGAAGGAGCGGAAAACCTGAACGATATTACAGTAAGCCCCAAAGGCACGGTATACGTGTCTGACTCCCGCAAGAAAACGGTACATACTTACGAGAACGGTAAATCCGCGCTGCTGCTTGACAGTGCGCACAGCGGGCTGAGAGGCCCCAACGGCCTGCTCTTCAGCCAGGGGCAGTTGCTGGTGCTGGACGCGGGCGCTGTGAAACGCGCGGAAAAAGACAATACGCTCACCAAGCTGGCAGACGTGACCAAGGGAACAGACGGCATTGAACACGTAAAAGGCAATGAATACATAGTGTCTTGCTGGCAGGGCGAAATATTTTATGTAGACATCCAGGCCGGCACCGCCATCAAAATGCTTGACACGCAGGGCGAAAAGCTGCAAACGGCAGATATCGGGTATGATGCTCAAAAGCGCATTGTATACGTGCCCACCTTTTTCGGCAACAAAGTGACCGCCTATCAGTTAAAACCGGCAAAATAATCACTGCTGCACGCCTTTTGCGGGGGCCACGGCTCCCGCAAAAGAGCGTCTGCCGTATCACGGCCGCTTCGTACCTTTGCGCCAATGCGTCTGACCCGGATACTCATCTTACTGGCCTTATGGCTGCCCTGCCTCCATGCCGGGGCGCAACAGCCTGATACCTATACCTTCTCTCACCTTGGCATTGAGGATGGATTGGCCGGGAATCATATTTCCGCTATCCTGCAAGACAAAAAAGGCTTTATCTGGATTGCCGGTACCGCCCTGCAGCGGTATGACGGTGAACACTTTCTTACCATTACCAATTTTGACCGCCTGCCCGGCTCCATGTATTATGAAGACATTGCGCTGGTTGAAGACAGGCAGGGCCGCATCTGGATAGGCACACCCGACAATATCCGTATGTACGACCCTGTTACCGCCAAAGTACGCGCGGTGCCCGTCGAAGAGGGCCTGCTGTTTGCCGGTAACGTGGGCTGCCACGCCATTCTGCAAGACCATAACGGCGTTATCTGGACCACCACCCGCGCCGGGCTGCTGATGCTGGACAGTACCACCAACAAGTTCCGCAAAGCGCCGGGCATACCAGACAGCATCCGCTCCCAGCTCAACGCCGCTATACTGGAAGACCACCAGGGCCGGCTGTGGTTAAGCAGCATTAACGGCCTGTACCTGTACAGCGCCAACCGTAAAGAAGTATACAGCGCCCAGCATAACCCCGCCCGGCTTACGGCGCTGAACGTACGCCAGAGCGTCAAGAAACTGTATGAAGACTCCCGCCACCGCATCTGGATGGCCAGCCGCGGCAGCAAAGAGCTATTTGCCTGGCATGCGGACAATAACTACCTGCGGGCCTATCATTTTTCAGGAAAAGGACATGACAGCGACCAGGTGTACGATATCAGCGAAGACCTCCAGGGTCACATCTGGGCGGCCATGCAGCAAAACGGGCTGTACCGCCACAACGATGCGAGCGATACCTTCGACCTCAGCATACCCGGCAACAATGCAGACCCCCTGGGCCTGCATTTCAACTATGAGTCCAATTGCCTGCTGCATGACAGGGATGGCCACCTCTGGGTAGGCACAGACAGGGGCATTAACATGATGAGCCTGCACAACCAGAGCTTTACCCGGCTGGACTACCGACGAGGTTTTCCCGATGCGGAAGTGACCGGCATTTACCGCGCAACCAATGGCGATGCCTATATTGGTTACTGGGGCAAAGGTTTTGTATGGCTGCACTCCAACCTCCAATTACAGCAGCATTTTACCTACCAGCCCAATGGCCGCGCCGGTATACCGGAGGCCCGCGGGCAGGTGTGGAGCTTTGCCGAACTGCGGAATGGCCGCATACTGGTGGGGCAGGAAAACGGCTTTATTTCTGAATTTGACCCGGCCACCCGCCACTTCCGCCACTTTCAGCCCAAAGGGCTCTTTGACCAGACGGTGCTCACCATAGCCCCGGAAAAAGATTCCGTGATATGGCTGGGCATTTACAAACACGGCCTTGCCCGCTGGGACCCGCTGCAAAACACGGTGGAGAACTATCCGCAGCTGCTGCAGTTCGTACAGCGCAATACGTCTGTGATGAGCGTGGTGCCACAGGCAGACTCCCTGCTGTGGCTGGCCACTACCAGCGGAGGGTTGCTCCGCTTCCACAAAAAAAGCGGGCTGGTAAAAAAGCAGGTGATGTTCCGCCATCATAACGACACGGTGCGTAATATCACCAGCCTGCTGCGGTACAATGACACCTTGCTGGTAGCCGGAACAGACCACGGCATATTTTTCTACAACCTGAGAAATGACACCTGGGACGCGCAAGACATCAACGGCGAGCATTTTGATGAATGGGTGCTGAGCATGCACAAGGCCAGGGAAGGGGAAGCCATCTGGTTCACCACGCCCTATGGCTTTTACCGGCTGAACGGGAAGAACCGCACTTTTTCCGCCTTTGTACAGAACGATGATATTATTGACAATCACCGCCGCGTGCGCCGCAATATTGCCATTCTTGAAGATGGCCACCTGCTGGTGGGCGCATCAGACCATGCTGTGTCTTTTTCTCCCCTGCACCTGCAGGAGAAACCCGCGCCGCCAGACGTGACCATTGTGGAAATGCGGGTCATGAACCAGCTGGTGAACACAGATTCTGTAGTGGGCAGCGGGCGGGCCATTGTACTGCCGCACGACCGCAACTTTATCAGCATCTCCTTCAAATCCCTGCAATACCACAATGAAAATGCGCTGTATTATTACAAGCTGGACGGGGTGGACGCAGACTGGGTGCCGGCGGAAAGCCTGCTGATAGCGCGGTACACAGATCTTTCGCCGGGCAGGTACACCTTCAGGGTAAAAAGCATGAACACGGCCGGCATCTTTTCCCGCAACACCACTTTTTTCCACATCGAGATACAACCCGCCTTCTGGCAAACCTGGTGGTTCAGGGCGCTGGGCATACTGTTGCTGCTGGGCCTCATTTATGGCTACTTCCGGTTCAGGCTGTACCTCGTTAAAAAAGAGGCCAAAAACCGGGCGGCTTTCCGGGAAGAGCTGGCCCAGCTGGAAATGAAGGCCCTGCGGGCGCAAATGAACCCGCACTTTATTTTCAACGCCCTCAATTCTATCCAGACGTTCATGATGAAAAACCAGACGGAGCAGGCGCTGGCATACCTCAGCCGCTTTGCCCGCCTCATCCGCAACGTGCTGGACACTTCGCAACTCAACAACATTTCCATTACCCGGGAATGCAGCATGCTGGAGAATTACCTGGAGCTGGAGAAACTGCGGCTGGACAATAAATTCGATTATACTATTTCCGTAGACCCGCAGCTGGACAGCGACTTTGTGGAAATACCGGCCATGGTGCTGCAGCCTTTTGTAGAGAACGCCATCTGGCATGGCCTGCTGCATAAAGAAAGCAGGGGCCTGCTGAACATTGCCTTCATCAAGGAAAACGGGCGCATTCACGTAACGGTAACAGACAATGGCATTGGCCGTGAGGCTGCTACCAGCATCAAGCAGTTCAGCCATCCCACCCATATTTCCCGCGGGCTGCAGATAACAAAAGACCGGCTGCAGATCTACAACAGCCGGTTCAATTTAGATGCTTCGTTTGACATTGAGGACCTGCAGAACGGAACAGGCAAGGCTGCCGGCACACGCGTCAACCTCTGGTTCCCGCTGCAGGAAGATTAACCGAGGCCTATTTCTTCATGCCGTTCCGGTATCTCAATATCCACATACCCTTTTTTGTGCAGCCAGTCCTTAAATACGGTCTGCACTTCATATTCCCCATGTACCAAAAACAGCTTGCTTACTCCCCTCGGGTCCTGGCAGGCCAGCCACTGGCTCATGTCTTCATAGTCGCCATGCGCACTCATGGAGCGGATCACGCCTACTTCAGCTTTCACCTCGTGGCGTTCCCCGTAAATAGACACTTCCGTAGCGCCGCGCATCAACCGGCCGCCGAGAGATTGCGGTTCGCAATACCCTACAATGAGCACCGTATTTTTCCACTGGTCTATATTGTTGGCAATGTGGTGTTTCACACGCCCCGCTTCCGCCATGCCGGATGCGGAAATGATCACGCAAGGCTCTTTGCGGAAGTTGAGCATCTTTGATTCTTCCACCGTTTTGATATACCGCAGGCCGGGGAAGCTGAACGGATCATCGTCTACCTCCAGCATTTTGGCCACCTTGCGGTTAAAACACTCGGGGTGCAGGCGGGTTACCTCCGTGGCTTCCAGGGAAAGCGGGCTGTCTACAAACAGGTCTACCCGCGGCAGCTTGCCCGCCAGTTGCGCGCGGTTGAGGGCGTAGAGTATTTCCTGGGTGCGGCCTACGCTGAAGGCGGGAATGATCAGCTTCCCTTTTTTTACTACGCAGGTCTCATGTATAAAACGCAGCAGCTCATCGTCTGCCGGTTCAATTTTTGCGTGCAGCGTGCTGCCGTAGGTAGATTCCATAATGATGTAATCTGCCTGCGGGAATACTTCCGGAGATTTGAGGATAGGATCGCCATAACGGCCAATGTCACCGCTGAAGGTAACCTGCCGGGTAACGCCGGCCTCCGTAAGGCGCAGATGTACACAGGCGCTGCCGATGATGTGGCCCGCATCGGTAAAGAGCACCTCTACATCTTCATCTATGCGCCGCCATTCTCCATAAGGCACAGGCGTTAACTGGTCTATGGCGCGTTTGGCGTCTTGCACCGTGTAGAGGGGCTGAATGTAGGGCTTGCCCTCCCGTGCGTTCTTTTTGTTCACGAACTTGATATCGTCTTCCTGTATCTCCGCGGAATCCAGCAGCAGTATTTCAGACAGGTCTCTCGAGGCGGGCGTGCAATAGATATTTCCTTTGTACCCCAGCTTGCAGAGTCGCGGCACCAGGCCGGAGTGGTCTATGTGCGCATGAGACAGGATCATGATGTCTACTTCCTGCGGATCAAAGCCAAAGTCGTGGTTCAGCGGCACCGTTTCCCGGCCCATGCCCTGGTACATACCACAATCCAGCAAAATTTTCTTCCCGTTCTTCAGGGTGATCAGGTGCTTGGAACCGGTAACGGTCCTTGCAGCCCCATGAAATGCAATCTTCATAGTTATACTTTTTTAAAGCTCCAGGTGATCTGGAACCTGGCAATTTCTGTACCGTTTTCAGACTGCCCGGTAACTGGTATGGTAAGGGCAGCCGCCTCTCCCGTTTCTACCGTTTGCAGCACGGCCTGGCGGATGGCGGCGCCGGCATTGCAGGTAAACCAGGTACGGGATTTGGCCTTTTTCAGGAAAATACCTTCCATGCCGGTCACCAGCATAGACACGCGTAAACCTTCTCCCCGCGTATGGGCCAGGCCCAGCACGCCGGAGCTCATTTCCGCCGCCATGGCCAGGCAGGCAAAATATGTAGAGTTGAACGGGTTTTGTGACAGCCAGCGGTAAGGCACTACCGTGGTGCAACTGTTTACATCCAGATGGGTGACCCTTACGCCGGCCAGCCATGCGCTGGGCAGCTTGTACAGTAAAAACAGCGAGAACCGGAAGCGGTTGTTCACCAGCCTGATAAAATGATTGTTGGTAACCGTTTGGGCCATATGAAAATCATTACAGGTTATGTACGTACGCCGCAATAGCTTGCTGCGCATTCACGTCAGGCTGGCCGGGCTGCTTTTCTGCCGGCAGGTTATTGATTTGCCTGTCCAATATTACGGCATTTGTATTATCCGCCAGTTGAATATCCAGTATATCTTTCACCTGCCGGGAATATTCCCGGTCATACACCGGGAAACATACCTCTATGCGCCGGTGCAGGTTGCGGTTCATCCAGTCCGCAGACCCCATGTAAATTTCTTCGCTGCCCTGGTTGAGAAAATAAAAGATGCGCGCATGCTCCAGGTAACGGTCTACGATCCTCCGTACCCTGATGCCCTTTTGCGGTACAATGCAGCAGATGCTGCGCACAATAAGGTCTATTTCCACGCCCGCTTCCGCGGCGGCGTAGAGGGCCTCTATCATCTGTTTTTCCTGCAGGTTATTGAGCTTGATCACAATGCGCGCGGGCCGGCCGGCACGGGCGTTATCCGCCTCGCGGGCTATCAGTTCCAGGAAGCGCGGCATAAGATTGAACTGCGCCACCAGCAGGTGTTTGAAGGGGATGAACTGGTAACGGGCCGGGGCAATGCCGGTTTGCATATAGAGAAACAGCAGCTCCAGCTCCTGTGTCATTTCCCGGTGAGCAGTGAGCAGCACATGATCTGTATAGAAGCGGGCGGTGCTTTCATTGAAGTTGCCGGTGGCCATGAGGCCCACATGGTCCCAGGTGTAGCCGCGCCGCCGCTTTACCAGCGCCACCTTGGCATGCACTTTCAGGTTGGGGATGCTGTACAGGATGCGGATGCCGGCCTCTTTCATCCTTTTGGCCCAGCGTACGTTGTTGGCCTCGTCAAAACGGGCCTTCAGCTCCACCATTACGGTTACCTGCTTGCCATTGCGCGCCGCGCTGATGAGGGCATGCACGATCTGGGAGCCGGAAGCCACCCGGTAGAGGGTTACGTATATTTCTTTCACATCGGGATCAAGCGCCGCCTCATTAAAATACCGCAGTATATAATCATAGTTCTGGTACGGTACATGCAGCAACACATCCCGCCGCAGCACCGTATCCAGCAGGCCCTCCTCCCCGTCAAGCGGTTGTACGCGGGCCGGAGACGCGGACGGATAGAACAGCGAAGGGTCTTTGACGGGCAGCGGCAGGTCTGCCAGCTGGCGCAGGTGGTGATAGCGGCCGCCGGCCACCATTTCCTGCGGGGCTATACGGAAGTATTTTGCCAGCGCGGCCTGCAATGCCGCGGGCATGGCCCCATCGTACAGGAAGCGGGTGGGTATGCCCAGCTCTCTTTTGATAAGCATGCTTTCCACTTTCTGGAGCAGGTGCCCGCTGAACTCGTCCACATCAATTTCCGCATCGCGGGTGAGCTTGATGCTGTAAGCGCCCTGCACGGCCCGCCCCGGGAACACGAGGTGGAGGTGGGCGCGCAGCACATCGTCCAGGAACACGATGCCGCCGCCGGGCAGTTGCAGGAACCGGGGCAGCAGGTTGGACGGAATGTTCACAATGCCCGTGCCGCCGTTCTCAAAGCTGGCCACCAGGTACAGCGCGTTGTTTTCCAGGAAGAGGTCTTCCGGTTTATGCAGTTGCAGTGACACAGGCTGTAGCAGGCCCATTACGGTGGAGAGGAAATAATCTTTAATGGCGGCATCTTCCGGCAGGGGCGTACCATAATGCAAATGTATGCCCCGCTGCTGCAGGTTTGCCAGTACGCCCTGTAAAAGACGGCCAAAGAGGTTAAGCTGCCGCCCTATTTCCGCCTGTACGGCCGGCAAGATGCGGCTGTTGGTTTCTTCAAGCTGGTGCAGGGCCAGCAGGGCGGGCATGCGCACGCGGAAAAACTCGTCGAGGTTGGAAGAAAAGATCGAAAGGAAGCGGACGCGCTCAAACAAAGGCACCGCCTTATTTTCAGCCATCATCAGTACCCGGCAATTAAAAGACAGCCAGCTCAGGTCCCGGTCATTCAGTGATGTATCTATCTTGTGCAAATCCTATCCTTTTGTTGGGAAAAACAGCGCCGCTATGGTAAAAGCCAGCACGGAGGCAATGATACCGAACATGAACGTATTGTAGGCAAAGCGGAGCAGCTTGTATTTGCGGCCCAGCACTACGCCGAGGTTATAAATGTCGTGTATCATATTGCTGTAAAGGTATTCCCCGTTGTTCATAATGGTTTCCATGCCGTCTTCATACTCCTGGTAGCTCATCTGGTGGAAATTGCCGAAGAAGAGCAGGTTGGCCTTTTTGCTGCGTATGTCCAGATCGGTGAAGCGGCCGGTGGTTACATTGGGCCGGGTGGCCAGTACGGAAAACACAATGGTGGTAACGCTGGTAGTTAAAAAGAGAATGGCCGGCAGGATGAAATTCGGGTAGTCTTCCAGCTTGCGCAGCAGCACGCTGAGCAATACGGAAATAATAATGGCATTGACCGATATCATGATGTTGGCCTTGGAGTCCGCCATGGAGCTGAGGCGGATGTGATTGGTGGAAGTGGTGCGGAACATGGTTTCCACGCCGCGGTTGGAGCGTTTGTCTTTCTCCGCCTTGTCTTTCTCCGGTTTATCTGCTTTCTGCTGCTTCTTTTCTTTTTCCTTTTCCTGCTCTTTCAACACTTCGCTCTGTTTCTGTTCCAGCTTGCTCCGCAGCTTTTCAAGGTTTTCTTCTTTTTGTTGTTTCAGCAGGGTCTGGCAGTAGGCGGTGTGGTACTTGTGAGATTCCAGGAAGAGTATGCTTGTTTTGGCCCAGTCCGTTCCGGAAATTTTATGGCCGGAGGACAGTTCCGTTTCCGCCCTCAGCAGTTTGTTGCGTTTGCTGAAGTCTTTGCTGCCAAGGTGAAAGAGGTCCGCATCACACACGATCTGTTCCAGCAGGTCTTTCGGCGCCTGCGGGATGCGGGTAGCCAGTATACAGCCGGCCACCGCTTTGGCGGCGTTTTCCGGCAGGCCCTGCGCCAGTGCAAAAGCGTACGCCGCATCTGCCCCGGCCTGTTCATGCTGCTGCCGTTCTCCCAGCAAATATCCCATATCATGGAACCATACCGCCAGCATTACCACCATCAGTTCCTCTTCAGGAAGCCGGTAATAAGCCGTGATCTGCTCCGCCGCCTGCACTACCTGCAGCGTATGTGCTTTGTTGTGGTATACCAGCACTGGCTGCGTATGCTGCTCAAACTGCCGGGTTACATGGGCCTGTGCTGCGGCTATCACTGAACTAATTTCCATCGGATATTGTATTTACGGAAGAAGAATTTCTATTCCAAATTACGTCATTTTTTGCGTTAATTTTATTGTCTAAAGCCCGGTTTTATGAAGGTAATCAAGTACTACGCCCTGTTGTTGCTCTTTTTTTCCTGCCAGGCACTGGGGGAAAAACAGGACAAAACATACAGCTCTCCCCGGGGTTACCAGCTCACCAAACCCGAACGTTTCAAGGTACGGGAGTCTTTGCAGGAGATCTCCGGCCTGGTGTACAACGGCGATGAGAACAATTTCATTGCCAATAACGACGAGCAGGGCAAGCTCTTCCGCGTGGGGCTCCGTACCACCAGCCCCTACCCTTCCTGGAAGTTCGGCAAAGGCGGGGACTATGAGGAAGTGGTGCATACCGGTAAAGACTGGCTGGTGCTGAAAAGCAACGGCACCCTTTACCAGGTGCTGCACCTGTTCACAGACACCACGGAGTCAGTAACCTATCATTTGCCCGTGCGCGGCAAAAAAGAATTTGAAGCGGCCTACTACGACGCCGGTAAAAATACCACCTTTGTGATCTGCAAGAACTGTGAAGCAGACAAGGGCCAGAAAGCTACCAGCGTATATGCGTTCCGGATGGACAGCATGCGGTACGATTCGGCCGCGGCCTTCCGCTTTATGAACAGCGATATACCGGGCCTGCAGGAATCCCCTTCCAAACACTTCAGGCCCTCCGCCGCCGCGGTACACCCGCTGGAGAACAGGGTGTACATTATAGCGTCCATTAACCGGCTGCTGGTGATCACGGACCTTTCCGGCAAGGTGCTGGAAAGCCACCCCCTCCGGCGCAAACACTTTAACCAGCCGGAAGGCATTACCTTTGCCCCTAACGGGGATATGTATATTTCAAATGAAGGAGACGAGGAGAATACGGCAGATATCCTCAAATTTAAGTATAACCCGCATTCCAGGTAATTATGCACAACAAGTTCCGCGTATTGCTCACCATATCACTGCTACTGGCGGCAGGCGCTTATGCCCAGTCAGACAGCGTACAGCAACGCATCATCCTCATCGGCGACGCGGGGGAAATGCACAACGGCAAAATACCCGTGGTAGACGCAGTAAAGCGGAACATCAACCTGCAGCAGGGCAACAACACCGTGCTGTTCCTGGGAGATAACGTGTACCCCCTGGGCCTGCCTGACCCCGCTGCCGCCAACCGCCGGGAAAAAGAGCAGATACTGGACTACCAGGCCTCCCTGGTGAAAGGCACAGCGGCGCAGGGCATTTTTGTACCGGGCAACCACGACTGGTCAAAGCACCGCCCCTATGGCTGGCGCAGCATTGTGCAGCAGCAGCTGTATGTAGACTCCATGCTGCAGCCCAACATCCTGTTCCTGCCCAAAGAAGGCTGTCCCGGCCCGGAAGCCGTGCCCCTCGGGGATAACGTGATGCTGATCGTGATGGACACGGAGTGGTGGCTGTACCCGGGTAAAAAGCCGGGCATAGAATCCGGCTGCGACTGTAAAACGGAAGATGAGGTGCTGACCGCCATTGCAGATATTGCGGCCCGCAACCCCGGCAAACTGCTGGTTTTTGCAGGCCATCACCCGCTGCGCAGCCACGGCCCGCATGGCGGCTACTATACCATCAAACAGCACCTTTTCCCGCTAACGGATGCCAAACGCTGGCTGTACCTGCCCCTGCCGGTATTAGGCTCTGTGTACCCGCTGGTACGGGGCGTGTTCGGCACGCGGGAAGACCTGCCCCACCCGCTCTACCGCCGCATGATCAGGGGCATTGAAGAAGCCATACCGGCAGACGCGCCGGCCGTTTTTGTTTCCGGCCACGACCATACCCTGCAGCTGATCCGCGAAGGCAACCGCCACTTTATTGTGAGCGGCGCAGGCGCCAAGGAGAACCAGGTTAAAAAAGGAAAGCACTCTCTCTACGCTACTAACCTCAACGGGTATACGGTATTGGAGGTGCTGCACAACGGGAAGGTATACGCCAGGTTTTATGGCGATCAGGATGCCACGCCCCTGTACTCCAGCCTGCTGCTTGACGTGGCGGCCTACCGCCGGCATGAGGAGGCCATTGCCGCCGCGCCGCTGCCGGAAAGCGTGACCGTGGCGGCAGACTCCCAGTACATCCATGCCAACGGCTTTCACCGCCTGATGCTGGGCAACAACTACCGCTCCGTATGGGCCACGCCGCTTACCTTTCCTGTAATGCGCTTTGATAGCCTGAAGATACTCAAACGCGGCGGCGGCCAGCAAACCCGCAGCCTGCGGCTGGAAGACCCCGCCGGCCGGGAATGGGTGCTGCGCTCCCTGAAGAAAGACCCGCTCAGCGCTATCCCGGAACCGTTGCGCGAAACCTTTGCCCGCCAGGTGGTACAAGACCAGATATCCGCCTCCAACCCTTACGCCCCGCTGGTGATATCGCCGCTGGCCGAGGCGGCCGGCGTACCGCATACCAACCCCCGCTTTGTATATGTGGCCAACGATACGGCCCTTAATATTTACCGGAAAGACTTTGCCAACGGCGTGTACCTGTTTGAAGAACGGGAGCCCGTTACGGCCCCTAAAACCTATAATACCCTGAAAGTGCTGGAAGAGCTGGCCACTGATAACGACAACAGCGTTAACCAGCGTGCCTTTTTGCAGGCCCGCCTGCTGGACATCTTTATTGCGGACTGGGACCGGCACGAAGACCAGTGGAGATGGTATGCGGAAAAAGATAAAAAGGCCAAAGAGTTCTACCCCATTCCCCGTGACCGGGACCAGGCCTTTTTTGTGAACCAGGGCGTTATTCCCCGCATTGCGGACGCCCGTTACATATTGCCCGCGGTACAGGGCTTCCGCAAAAAGATACCGGACGTTGCCGCCTGGAACTTCAACCCGCGCTTTCTGGACCGCAATATGCTCAACAACCTGGAAGACACTACCTGGCAGCGCATGTCCCGCAACTTTGCGGCCATCATGACAGACAGCCTCATTGCAACCGCCGTGGGCCAGCTGCAGCCTGCTATCCGCCGGCAGGTAGACAGCATGATGATCTCCACCCTGAAAGCCCGCCGGGACATCCTGCAAAAAGAGGCCATGAAGTATTACCGCGCGCTGGCCAGGGGAGTAGATATTACCGGTTCCGTCAAGAACGAGCAGTTCACCGTCACCCGCCAGCCTGACGGGTTTGTGAACATTACGGCTGAAAAGATCAGCAAAAAGGGCGAACTGGAACAAACGCTCTACAACCGCACCTTCAACCCCGCGCATACCAAAGAAGTAGCGTTGTATGGCCTTGGCGGGGAAGACCGGTTCATTGTACGCGGCAGTGAGAAAAGCCCTATCCGCATCCGCATCATAGGCGGGCGGGAAAAAGACACGTATATAGACAGCAGCGGCAGCACCGGGGGCAAACGCATCCTGATCTATGACCTGGCCAGGGGAAAAGACAGCTTTGCCGTAAACCGCAACGAGCGCCTGCGCCTTTCTTCAGACCCCGCCGTGATACACTACAACCGCCGCGCGTTTCAGTACAACACGCTGATGCCGCGCATTGCGGGCGGCTATAACCTTGACGACGGTATACTGCTGGGCCTTGGCCTGGAGTACAAAGGGCACGGGTTCCGCAAAGATTCCTTTGCCGTAAAACACACTTTTTCCGGCATGCACGCCGTGGCCACAGAAGCCTACCAGTTCAAATACCAGGGCCAGTTCAACGACGTGATCGGCAAGGCAGACCTGATATTGGGCGCGCTGATACGCGCGCCGCACAATACGGCCAACTTCTTCGGGTTCGGGAATGAAACGGCATACAACAAGGAGCTGACAGACCCGGCCATACGCTATTACCGCGCCCGCTTCAACATCTATATGGGAGAGGTGTCTCTCCGCAACAATTTTTCCCCCAACATCAGCGCTACCGTTACGCCTTCTATCACAGCAGTAGCGCTGGAACCGGAGCACAACGCCGGCCGCTTCCTCACCAACTATACAGACAATAAACTGGATTCCGCCCACCTGTTTGCCAATAAATACCATGCGGGGCTGCGCCTGGGCGTTAACTTCGATACGCGAGACAATGACCTGGTGGCCACCCGCGGCCTGCTGTGGACCACCACCCTGCAGGGCAACAAGGGGCTGAACGCTACCAGCAACAACTATGCGCAACTGCGGTCAGACATGAGCATTTACGCCTCCACCGGCTTGCCGCCCAACGTGGTATTTGTAGTACGTGTAGGCGGCGGCGTTACCTGGGGCAAGCCGGAATTTTTCCAGGCGCTTTCGCTGGGCGGCTCCACCAACCTGAGAGGTTTCAGGAACAACCGCTTCACCGGCACCAGCATGCTGTACAACAACCTGGAGCTGCGCATCAAGCTGTTCGACTTTACCTCCTACATCCTCCCCGGCTCCGTGGGCCTCATTGCCTTTAACGATGTGGGGCGCGTGTGGGTGAAAGAAGAGACCTCCGGCCAATGGCACAACGGGTTTGGCGGCGGGTTATACCTCTCGCCTGTTAACATGTTCATTGTGACCGCTACCCTGGGGCATTCCCGGGAAGGTACCTTGCCGTATGTAACGTTCGGGTTCAAGTTCTAGGCCGCTGTTCCCTTCCGGCGCCAGCTGGCGCCAAATAAAATAGGGGCCGCCCATTAATTTCAGGCCAGCCCCTGTATATCAAGCTTCCTTTTTTTACGCTTTCACCAGCCCCTCCATATTCACGGTTACCCGCAGGGCACGCAGGCCGCTGATGCCTTGTACCTCTTCCAGGTCAAGCATTTCCAGCTCGGAGGTAAGGATGTTCTTATTCTGGAGGAACTCAATGTATTTCCTGTATTCGTCCGCTTCCCGCACGTAGGCATATACAATGGCTATTTTGCCCGGCTGGGTCAGCCTTTCGTTGGTACCGCGCACCCGCACCTTGTCTATACGTTTTTTCATGATCTCGTAGCGGATGTTGTAAGCCCCTTCCACATCAAAACGCCTCTCATCTTTCCGGAAGCTGATGGTAATGGGGTTGCTGTGCGCCAGCACCAGCTGCGTGGTTTGCAGCGGTATGCGCAATTTCGGCTCCAGCGCGTGCGTAATGCGGGAAATATGGGCCATGGATGAAAGCTGCCACAGGCGCAGGTTGCGCAGGTAGATCATATCAAACTTCTTCTCCGGCGCCATAGACTGGCCAATGTAGATATTGTACTCCACGCCGTCCGTTCTGTATTTTTCAAAATAGCAGGGAAAAGACCGCTGCAGCTCATCCTTCTCTTTGTCAAGGTAGCGGTTAATGGCCGTATTGATCTCCTGCAGGCTTTCTTCGTACTCCCGGCGGTGATGGAAAATGTGCCCGCTGCCCTTGTCTATTTTGGCAAAGTACTCGTTCAGCACCGGCTTGAGGTTTTCCTCGCTTTCGTAAAGGTGGCGGAAAGTGGGGGCTATCTCCTGGTCCAAAAAATCGTTGATACGCACTTCATCTTCGGCAAACAGGGTTTCGCGCATGTTGTTCAGCATGCGGTTGTTCTTGTATTGCAGCTCTTCCAGCAGGGGGAGGTGCAGGCCGCCGTTGACCTGCCGGAAGGTATCCTGTATCAGCAGCAATTGCTCCTGCAGGTCGTTCCGGATGGCGGAGCCTCTTTCTACGGAAGAATTGCGGATGTCTACCGCGCCGTACAGCGGGTACACATCTTCAAACTGTATGTTGTTAATGGCCTTTTTGTCTTCTTTCGGGGCGTGCAGGTACTCCCAGGCGGCGTCTGTAAACTTCCATTCCACGGCGGGCTGCAGGGCGGTGAACTGTTCCATGATCACTTCATTGATCCTTTCATTGGCCAGTTCCATACTGCGGCGCAGCAGCAGCGAGCCTACGGCGTAGCTGGGTTGCAGGTGGGCCATAATTTCCCAGTCCAGCGGTTCCCCGGCCGTAGCGGCCAGCTCCAGCATGCCCAGCAGGTTCTTTTCATGCACAATGGGCAAAAGGATGAAACTTTTAACGCCATGCAGCGGCAGGTATTTCAGGAAGGGGTACAGCGATACGGTTTGCCGGCTCACCTCCGGGATGACCAGCGGCTGGGGGTTCTTTGCCAGGTGCTCCAGCAATTGCTCATGAATGGTGATGCGCTCCGCGTCATTCCGGGTGCTGGAAAAGATAATGCTTTGAGACACGTACACATTTTCCATCACGCTCTTGTTGTTCACTTTCAGGAAGGGCGTGAGGTGTACGCTCATGTCTGCCCGGCCGGCGAGCGTTTTCAGGTATTCCCGGGCCTGGGCGTAGGTTTTCAGCTCATTATCTTTCCGGATGTTCAGCACCAGGTTCTTCATGCCGGCCACTACCCTGTCTTTCGTCACGTCCTGGATGGTCCAGATCACAAAGCCTTCCAGCGCAAAATTCTCCAGCGGCAGCAGGCGTTTCAGGTCATCAATGTTCTGCAGCTTGAAATCTCCGGCGCAAATATTGCCGCAATCCAGCACCGGCAGGGTGCCTTTCACCTTCACGTCTACAAAACGCGGGTCTATGTTGAGCTTGATGTATTTGTGCAGGCCCGTTTCCGGGTGAATGATGTTGTGGATGATCTCCGCGTCATAATTGATGGGCAGGTCATACAGCCGTTCCAGGATGAGCTTATACATCCATATCAGCTTGTCGTTCTTCACCTTTTCTTCAGAAATGCCCTTGGGCACGGCTTTCAGTTCTCCGCCTTCTTCCGCGAATATTTGCCGGAAGCGCTCGGAGTAGTAGAATATGGAGAAGCGGTAGGGTACGCCAATGCCGAAAATATCCCGCTTTTCGTCCATTGTCAGGGGAAATACGGTAGCGGTCAGCAGGTCCAGGTACTCCTGGTAGTCTGCCAGGTCTACATCCTCCCGGAGCGGCTGCTGCAGGGCGGGATTACTTTCAAAATGGCGCACAATTTCCCGGAAGTACGCCGCCCGGGCGCCTTCCGCATGTTCCGCCTTTTCCTTCATAAACCGGATGAAAGGCACAAAAGATATATGGCTGTCTATCAACTCATCATCTTTGAACAAACGCGGGTGTGCAGTGAGTATCTTCATAATAAAGTCATAAAAAGATCATCAGCGAACAGGAGACAGTGTGCAGGATAACGGCGTGGTCAGGGGAGTTTCTGCAAAGTTACGCGTTTTCTGTATGCGGCGGGTCAGGGAGGGCATAAAAATAGGAAATGCCGTTGTCCGCATCATCGAAACTCACGGGGTTACGGTGGCGGTATTTGTAAAAATAGGCGCAAAGCCCGAAATCTCCGGCGCAGCAGAGGGTATGAAAACAATACAGCCCTATCAGCAGGGCCTGCCAGGCAACCGGCACAAAGGGGAAAACAACCGCGCAAAGCAGGGAGATCACTACAAAAGGGGCCAGGGCAATGTAGCGGAACTGCCGGTAATTCACCACGTAGGCGTGGGCCACGGCATAGAACATCAGGTACCGCCAAATAACGCCATACCGCACGTCTTTGGCCCCAAACCCGCGAAACATCAGCCCGTGCAGCATTTCATGCAGGGGCACCAGTAAAAAGGTGGCGGGGATGCCCAGCAGCAACCAGCCGCAGAGCGCGCCAACGGGCAAGGCACCGGAGCCGATGGTAAAACCTACGAACAGGCCGGCAAGGCCGCAGCCCAGGAAAAAGAAGAGCCAGAACAGGAGGGTGTAAATATTGCTGGTCTGCAAACCTTCGCGCAGGGGGATCACCAGTTCGCGGAAACCGTACTGCGCCAGGGGCTCATACCCCTTTTCCTTCATGGTCCGTACCAGCCCCTCCATCATGCTAGAAAGGTATTTCCACCTGGTTTTTAAGCAGGTCATCCAGCGTGTCCCGCCGGCGGATGAGGTGCGCTTTACCGTCTTTCACCAGCACTTCGGCCGGTTTCAGGCGGGAGTTGAAGTTGCTGGACATTTCAAAGCCATAGGCGCCGGCATTGTAGAATACCAGGTAATCGCCCTCCCGCACTTCATTGATCTTGCGGTCCCAGCCGAAAGTGTCCGTTTCGCAGATATTGCCCACCACCGTGTAGATGCGGTCAATCCCTTTTGGATTGGAAATATTCTTGATAAGATGGAAAGAATCGTAGAACATGGGGCGGATCAGGTGGTTGAAGCCCGAGTTGACGCCCACAAACACCGTAGCGGTGGTCTGTTTGATCACATTGGCCTTTACCACAAAGTAGCCGCATTGGCTTACGAGGAACTTGCCCGGCTCAAACCAGAGCTGCAGCGGGCGTTTGTAAGATTTGGCAAAGCCGTTGAAGGCATCGGTCAGTTTTTTGCCGAGCAGGTCTATATCCGTTTCGGGGTCTCCCTGCTGGTAGGCCACTTTAAAGCCGCTGCCCAGGTCAATAAATTCCAGGTCAGGGAAGTGTTCCGTCATTTCAAACATGATCTCCACCCCGCGCAGGAACACGTCTACATCCTTGATCTCCGAGCCGGTATGCATGTGCAGGCCGGTTACCCTGAGTTTGGTGGATTTCACGATGCGCTCGATGTGCCGCATCTGGTGAATGGAAATGCCGAACTTGCTGTCTACATGCCCGGTAGATATCTTGAAGTTGCCGCCGGCCATAATGTGCGGGTTCAGCCGGATGCAGATGGGATAGCTGTCCCCGAACCTGTTGCCGAACTGCTCCAGGATGGAAATATTGTCTATGTTGATGTTCACGCCCAGCTCTTTGGCAGCCACAATTTCGCCGAGGTCTACGCAATTGGGGGTGAATATGATGTTTTTCGGATCAAAGCCGGCTTTGAGGCCCAGCTGCACTTCCTGGATAGACACGGTGTCCAGCCCGCAGCCGATGGAGTTGATATAGCGCAGCACGTTGATGTTGGTGAGCGCCTTACAGGCGTAAAAAAAGCGGGCGTCCGCCTTGCTGAAGGCGTTCTTTAACTTCTCGTACTGGACCTTGATCTTTTCCGCATGGTACACATATACCGGGGTACCAAACTCTTCCGCCACTTTCACCAGAAAATCGGCGCTGAGAACATCGCTTTGTTTAGCCATTGTATCGAATAAATTGAATGTGCGAAAATAATAAGAATATTAATCTTCCTGCATAAAATCGTCCAGGTCCCGGCGCTCCTTTTTGGTAGGGCGGCCAATTTTGCTGGGGCGCTTGCCGGTATGGAAGCTGCTGGCTATACGCTGGTTGAACTGTTTGTCTTCTTCGGGCGTAATGTCCAGGTAATGCTTGATGGCTTCCGAATACTGCAAACGGTTGGCCAGCAGCCCGGTCACCTCTATCTTCCAGCGTTTTGCTTCCGTTTTTACCTCGTACTGGTCACCGATATTCACTGTTCTGGCCGCTTTCACGGCGGCTCCGTTCATTTTCACCTTACCGGATTCGCATGCGGCGGCGGCCTGGGTGCGGGTTTTGAAGATGCGGATGGACCAGAGGTATTTGTCAAGACGGAGTTTTTCTGCGCTCATGGCGCAAAATTACACAATCATTCCATCAAAATGTCGCATTCCCCCCTGTAGAATGTCTCGTTCAGGGCGCATGCTACATGGGGCTTTCCGCTACTTTTGCCATATCACCTTCAACTTTGTAACACTATGAAAAAGATCAAGATCATTTACTGGATATTTACCGGCCTGATGGCCGCAGGCCTGGGAGTAGGCGCTATCTTCAACGCTATTGGCACCCCGGAGTCCGTAACGTACATAACCAACCTTGGTTACCCGGCCTACATCGTACCTTTCCTGGGCGTGGCCAAAATCCTCGGCATTATAGCCATTCTGATACCCGGTTACCCGCGCCTCAAGGAATGGGCGTATGCCGGGCTGGTATTTGACCTGGTGGGCGCTACGTATTCCCACATTATGCAGGGGTACCCCGCAGCCGCCTGGGCGCCCATGTTCCTGTTCCTGGCCGTGGTATTCGGTTCTTACATCTGCCACCACAAGCTGCGCCGGCTGAAGGCGCAGGCGGAAGATAAGGACTGGAAAGCCAGCCCGGAGGAGTCTTTCAGTTATTAGGCGGCGCCACGGGCGGGAGTTGAGACCCGCCCCATAAAAGATGGGGTTGACCAAAAAGTACAATGAAGGCTTTGAGAATCGCTTAAACGATAACAGGTCTCTGTCAGGCACCCGAATAAATTAGGGCTGACCATTACTTTTTGGCCAGCCCCTTCTCTTTTTATTCTCTGTAAGAATGACTTAATGTTTCTTTCTGACCGTTTTCTTTGCCGGGGCCTTTTTGGCTACCGGTTTCTTCGGATTGGCGTTCACTTCCGGTTTCTTAACCGGTGCAGGAAAACGTGACCTGTCTACCGTAGCGGCCTTATCATCCAGCGTCATCTGGAGGGACTCTTTCAGTATCTCTTCTTTTTCAGCCTGGAACAGTTTCATTTTCTCTTTCGGGATGCGCAGGTCATAGCTGTTAGACTCTCCTGCCAGCGCCTGTGCAAAGTCAGGGTTGAGGCGTTCCAGCTCTTCTTTTTCAATGTCCAGCTTTTTGGCAATGGCCTCCAGGCGGTATTTGCCTGTAATGTTGAACTCTACGGTGCTGAACATGTCTTCATCCGTAAGGGGGGCCGGTTTCCGGAACTCGGGCGCCGCGCTCATTCTGGCGCCGGGAGCGGCCGCATAGCTGGAGCCTACACCAAAGAAGGTGTTGAAACGGTCCAGGATGTAGCCGGTGGCAATGAATTTATACACGTGGTTGCGCGATTCGGCGGGCAAAAAATACTGGATGCCCCAGAAATCGCTTCTGCCGCTGATGCGTTGTGCGCGCTGCACGCCGCCAGCGCCGCAGTTGTAGGCTGCTACCACCAGTAACCAGTTGTCAAACTGCTGATACAGTTCGTTCAGGTACTTGGCGGCGGCCACGGTAGATTTATAAAAGTCTTTCCGCTCGTCTACCTTCCTCCCTACGTTCAGCCCAAAAATGCGGGCGGTGCTGCTCATGAACTGCCACATGCCTACGGCGCCCACGCGGGAGCGGGCGTTGTAAGACATACCGGATTCGATCACGGCCAGGTATTTCATTTCTTCGGGAATGCCATGATCCGAAAATATCTTTTCTATCATGGTAAAATAAGGCGCCGAGCGCTCCACCATTACGGCCAGGTGCTGGCTGTAACGGGTAGCGTAATCATTTACATATCCTTTAATGTAGTGATTGGTCATCTGCTCTTCGTACACTTTGGGGGTGCGTACAATGGGCTGCATGGTTTGAGCCGCGCGCTTCACGGCCTGTGAAGCAGGCGCGCCATGCACCACGGTATCTTTAGGCAGATGGGCAGATTTTTTCAGGGTGACGGAGGTGTCGGCGTGCAGCCCCTGCAGAACAGGAACTACCATCTCCTTAGGGCTCTCATCAGCGGCCGCCGCAACAGTGGTCATTCCCACGGCCGACAAGAGTAGTAAAAAGATCTTCGTCATACACGATGTTTGTTAATTATCCTATGTTTACAGGCTGCTCATGCAGCACATTATTGGCTATCTGTAACAAGTTCTCTTCGTCAAACTCCCTGGTGATGATCTGCAGGCCATAAGGCATCCCGTTGGAATGCCGGAACAAAGGTACCGAAATTGCCGGTACGCCGGTCAGGTTGGCCAGCACCGTATAAATATCGGCCAGGTACATGGCTATCGGGTCATCTGTTTTTTCCCCGATCCTGAAGGCGGTGGCGGGCACCGTAGGCAGCAAAATGGCGTCATAATCCGCCAGTATCTGCTGCATCTTCTCCACGCACAGCCTTCTTACCTGCTGGGCCTTTGTGAAATAGGCGTCGTAATAACCGGCGCTCAACACAAAGGTGCCTAATAAGATACGGCGTTTTACCTCTTTTCCAAACCCTTCTGACCGGCTTTTTTTATAAAAGTCCGCCAGGTCCAGGTCCTTTTCGGGGGTACGGTAACCGTATTTCACCCCGTCATACCGGCTAAGGTTGCTGGAGGCTTCGGCTGTTGTCAGCACGTAATAGGCCGCCACTACATAGTCAAGGTAATCGAAATTGACCCCTTCCACGGTATGGCCCTCTGATTTCAGTTGTTCAAAGAAACTTTCGTATCCCTCCCTCATTTCGGGGTCCAGGCCGTTGTGGTGCAGGGCGTCTTTTAAATACGCAAATTTCCGGTTTTTATTGTGCCGGAGATCCATCTGATAATCAGGTACTTCACGCTGGGAGGCCGTACTGTCGTACGCATCCGGCCCAGATATAACTTGTAGAACCAAGGCCACATCAGCAATATTCGAGCCAAAAATGCCTATCTGGTCAAAAGAAGAGGCATAGGCAATAAGCCCGTGGCGCGAAATACGTCCGTAAGTGGGCTTCAGCCCCACAATACCGCAAAAATCCGCCGGCTGCCGTACGGAGCCACCGGTATCGCTACCCAGGCTTACCTGGCAGAGGCCGGCCTGAACAGCTACGGCAGAACCGCCGGAAGAGCCCCCGGGCACCCGGGTATTGTCAAGCGCATTAAGCACTTTCCCGTAGGCCGAGTTCTCGTTGGTGGAGCCCATGGCAAACTCGTCACAATTAAGGCGCCCGATGATGATGGCGCCTTCAGCTAGCAACCGCTCTACGGCGGTGGCAGAAAACAGGGAAGTAAACCCTTCCAGTATTTTTGACGCGGCCGTTACTTCATGGCCTTTATAGCAGATCACATCCTTGATGCCCACTACTACGCCGGCCAGCTTGCCGGGCCGCTCCCCTGCACGGATACGCCCGTCCAGGGCCCTGGCCTGCTCCAATGCCCTGGCATCAAATACTTCCAGGTAGGCATTGAGATGCCGCTGCTGCTCAATACGGTCCAGGTACACACGTACAGTGGCCTCGCAGGTCGTTTTTCCGGCATACAACGCCTCATGAAAAGACGATATACTGCTGTATTCAGTCAAACCCAAACCAGTTTAAATCTTACAATGGGAGATCTCTACAAAAATAAAAACCGCAACTCTCTACCCCCGGTAGCGTGAGTGAATGATCAGTTTTTGTTTACTTCGGTTTCCTTCATGCCTTCTTCCATTTCGCGGCGCACGTTGTCTTTGGCATCTTTAAACTCGCGGATACCTTTACCAAGGCCGCGCATCAGCTCGGGAATTTTTTTGCCGCCAAACAGCAGCAGTACCACTAAGGCGATAAGGATCAGTTCTGTCATACCCAGTTCCTGGAAAAGTAAAAGCGGTGATTTAATGAAAATAGCGGTCATTTCTGATTTTTTAAAATGTTCAGCTAACAAAGATAGGTTTTAATTTGGGGTTTTTCAATGGATACGGGGCACTTTAATTAACTTTTAAGAATCGTCTAATGCCCCGCCACCAGGGCGGATGATACGGTTGTTGGGGCAGGGGCGGCCGGCCACCGGAAGTTTATCAGAGCTGTTAAAAGCATGGGCGGAGCAAGGTTCTTCAGGGTAAGGCACTGTAAAGTAAATTCAGTATTAGCTTGCCCCGCTGTAAAGTTTTTCCCGAATAAGACACCGGGATTTGCCATCCAGCTTCCCGCTAGTTTAGCGCCGCTTCCCTTCCACCTTACTCCGTAGTTACGGCATAGTAACGCCCACCTTACTCCCAGGATACTCCCACCATAGTGTATGGGGAGTGCATGTTTTAAGCATAAACGCCGTTTTCGGGATTTCACAATCATCACGTTATCAATTACTTATGGCCTGTTTTTCAGAAAATGACCCTTATTTTAACGCACTAAGGCATATAATAGATTGAAAATCAACAAGAAAAGAACCAGCCCGCTGTACCTGCCCTTTCGCGTACAAAAAAAGCCCCCGGTTTCCCGGAGGCTTCCCTATAGAACCGTTGGTTATATTTTGTAATTCCAGCCCTTGTTATCCGGTACCTTGCCGGTGCGGATGGCGCCCAGGCGGGGTGCCAAGGGCAAAAAGAAAACGGAAGCCCTGACCGGACTTCCGTTTCACTAATTTCCCTGTATATTATACTAAACCCTTTTTTCTTTAATACGGGCAGCTTTACCCTGGCGCTCACGCAGGTAATACAGCCTGGCCCTTCTTACTTTACCCACTTTATTGAGCACTACAGACTCAACGTTGGGGGAATAGAAAGGGAACAGCCTTTCAACGCCCACGCCGTCAGAGATCTTGCGCACGGTAAAGGAAGCGGTAAACCCGGTGCCCTGGATTTTCACCACGTCACCTTTGAAGGACTGGATACGTTCCTTGTTACCCTCAACGATCTTATAGTTAACGGTGACATTATCACCGGCTTTAAACTTCGGAAATTGCTTGCCAGCAGTCAACTGCTCGTGAACAAAAGAAATTGCGTTCATCTTTCAATTATTTATAGGACGGCAAAGGTAAGGAAGAATATCCAATAACCAAGCCCTTTTTCCCGGTTTTTAATAAAATATCTTTTGCTAGTCGTGCCGCAGCAGATCGGGGCGGCGCTCCTGCGTGCGCTTCAGGGCCTCCTCATGCCGCCACTCGGCTATTTTACGGTGGTCTCCGCTCATCAGCACGGGCGGTACCTTCCAGCCGCGGAACTCTTCCGGCCGGGTGTACACGGGCGGGGCCAGCAGGTTATCCTGAAAGGAATCGAACAGGGCGGAGGTCTCATCGTTCAACACTCCCGGCAGCACCCGGCCCACGGCGTCTACCAGCACGGCAGCGGCCAGTTCTCCGCCGGAAAGCACAAAGTCCCCGATGGAAATTTCCATGGTCACAAAATGTTCCCGCACCCTTTCGTCTATCCCCTTGTAATGCCCGCAAATGAGGAGCAGGTTGCCTTTCAGGGAAAGGCGGTTGGCCATTTGCTGGTTAAAGGTCTGCCCGTCCGGCGTGAGGTAGATCACCTCATCGTACGTCACTTCCTTTTGCAGGGCCTCTATGGCGTTCACCAGCGGCTCTATCATCATCACCATGCCGGCCCCGCCGCCGAACTGGTAATCGTCTACCTGGTTTTGCCGGAAACTGGAATATTGCCGCAGGTGGTGTACGTTTACCTCCAGCAGGCCTTTATTGCGGGCGCGCTTCATGATGGAGTGCGCAAAGGGGCTCTCCAGCAGCTCCGGTAATACGGTAATGATATCTATGCGCATTGATGGTATTTTTTATCCTAAATATACGTCCAGCAAGCCCTCCGGCAGGTCCAGGTGCACCACCTGCTGCTTTTTGTCTACTTTCAGCAGGGTCTGTTCATTGAGGGGCAGCAGCATTTCCTTTTCCCGGTAGGTTACGCGTGCCAGCACCTGCTGCGGCATTTCAATGATCTCCTCGATCTTCCCCAGTTCTCCTTCGTGCTTGTCTGTAGCCGTAAAGCCCAGCAATGAAAGCGGCGCGGAGGCGGAGGCCAGGCCCTTGAAGTCTGCTTCTTCCAGGTAAATGCCTTTCTGCAGCAATTTGCGGGCCTCTTCCCGGGTGTTGACGCCTTCCAGCTTCAGGTACACGTTCTCCGCGTCTTTGGCCTTCGCTTTCTCTATAAAATAAGGGAGGAAGCTGTCTTTCCGTTCCTCTATGAACACGGCGGAAATGTCTTTCAGCGCTGTTTTCCTGCCCAGGCTGTGGCGGAGAATGAACTCCCCTTCCGTGCCGTATACGGCGGCCAGCTTGCCGATATTGAAGTAATTAGCCATGTGGTAGTTATAAAAGCAAAAAGGGAATCTTTGCGAACAAATCTTCCCTTTTTGAAATATGTTTTCCGGTAAATTATGCTTCGGCTTCAGGAGCTTCGGCTTCGCCTTCAGAAGCAGCGGGAGCAGCGGGTGCTTCCTCTACTTTCCTTATTACCGGTTGAGCGGCGCGGACAGCCCTTTTCTGGCTTTCGCGGCGTGCGGATACTTTTTCTTCGTGATCTGCCTGCCATTGCTCGAATTTGGTGTAAGCCGTAGGCTCATCGAACAGGCCCAGTTTCACGCCTCTGAGGAGGTGTTTCAGGTACAGTACTCCTTTGAATGACAGGATCCTTCTAACGGTATCGGTAGGTTGTGCACCTTTCTGCAGCCAGCGGAGCGCTTTCTGCGTATCGATGTTGATAGAGGCCGGTACGGTCAAAGGATTGTAGGTACCGATTTTCTGGATGAATTTACCATCCCGGGGCGCGCGGGCATCAGCCACAACAATAAAATAAAAAGGTCTCTTTTTAGCGCCGTGTCTCTGTAATCTGATCTTTACTGGCATAAATAAGTCGAATTATTTCTTGCGAGTTGTTAAAAAATATTGTTTCTATTGGGGCAGCAAATGTAGCCCATAAATTCAAATTGCCCAAATTTTTTCAATTTCAAATTACTGGTTACAGGTTGCAGACTGATCCTTAAACTATTATAAATGATTCTCAGTTTGCATCCATTCACCTCTTTTTTGATCCGGGCATTTTCAGGCATCAGCCGTATCACATATGTCACAAATCCTCATGCCTGCCCTGCCGGCCCTGCTTACCGCATTTTCAGCCCCCTGGCCCCGCCGGGTATTTTATTCATCATTTTCATCATCTGTCTCATCTGCTCAAACTGCTTCATGAACTGGTTCACGTCCTGTATCTCCTTGCCGGCGCCTTTGGCAATACGTTTGCGGCGGCTGCCGTCAATAAGGTCCGGGTTGCCCCTTTCCTGCGGCGTCATGGAGTTGATGATGGCTTCAATGCCCTTGAAAGAATCGTCGCTGATGTCCAGGTCCTTCACGGCCTTGCCTACGCCGGGTATCATGCCCAGCAGGTCTTTGATGGAGCCCATCTTTTTGATCTGCTGCAGCTGTTCCTTGAAGTCGTCAAAATCGAACTGGTTCTGCCGGATCTTTTTCTCCAGCTTTTTAGCCTGTTCTTCATTGAACTGCGCCTGGGCCCTTTCCACGAGGGTGGTAATGTCTCCCATTCCCAGGATACGCTGGGCCATCCGCTCGGGGTAAAATACGTCCAGCGTATCCAGCTTTTCGCCCATGCTCACGAACTTGATGGGCTTCTGCACGGTGTAGGTAATGGTCAGGGCCGCACCGCCGCGGGTATCGCCATCCAGCTTGGTAAGCACAATGCCGGAAAAGTCAAGCCGCTCGTTAAACGCCTTGGCGGTGTTCACGGCGTCCTGGCCGGTCATGGAGTCTACCACAAAGAGGACCTCCTGCGGTTTTACGGCATTGCGCACATTGCTGACCTCGGTCATCATGGCCTCATCTACGGCCAGGCGGCCGGCGGTATCCACAATTACCACGTTATAGCCGTTGGCTTTAGCCTCTTTTACGGCATTTTCAGCGATCTGCACGGCGTTCTTGTTCTCCGGTTCGCTGTATACTTCCACCCCTATCTGCCCGCCCAGCACCTTCAACTGGTCAATGGCCGCGGGGCGGTAGATGTCTGCCGCCACCAGCAAGGGTTTCTTGTTCTTTTTGGTTTTGAGGAAATTGGCCAGTTTGCCGGAAAAGGTGGTTTTACCGGAACCCTGCAGGCCGGCAATGAGGATCACGGTGGGGTTGGCCTTCAGGTCCAGTTCCTCCTCGGTGGTGCCCATCAGCTCCACCAGCTCGTCTTTCACGATCTTTACCATGAGCTGGCCGGGGGAAATGGCGGTGAGCACCTTTTCGCCCATGGCTTTATCTTTGACCCTGTCTGTAAATTCCTTGGCAATTCTATAGTTCACGTCCGCGTCTACCAGCGCCCTGCGAATTTCCTTCACAGTAGTGGCCACATTGATCTCCGAGATACGCCCTTCGCCTTTCAGCTGCTTGAAGGCCGACTCCAGCCGCTCCGATAATGATTCAAACATTGTAATAAAAAGTAATAAAGTAAAAATAATAACAGGATGGCAAAGTTAAGAAAACTAAAAGGCATCCAATAAAAAATGGTGAATATGCAGGAATATTCACCATTTCAAAAAAGTTTCGTTTTCACGCGGCTCAGCCACCCAGGTAGTTGCGCAGCAGCTTGCTGCGGGAAGTGGTGCGGAGTTTGGTGATGGCTTTATCTTTGATCTGCCGTACCCTTTCGCGGGTGAGGCCGAATTTTTCTCCGATATCTTCCAGGGACATGGGGTGTTCTACGCCAATGCCGAAATACAGCATGATCACGTCTTTCTGGCGGTCTGTGAGTGTGGAAAGCGACCGTTCTATCTCGCGGCGGAGGGAATCATGGTGGTCCAGCTCCTCATCCGCGCTAACGGCGTTGGGGTTTTCCAGCACGTCCAGCAGGGAGTTGTCTTCCCCGTCTATAAAGGGCGCGTCCATAGATACGTGGCGCGCGGCCACGCCCAAGGTAGCTTCTACTTCTTCTGTATTGATCTCGAGGATGGTGGCCAGCTCGTCAGGAGACGGCTCTCTTTCAAATTCCTGTTCCAGCAGGGAGTATGCCTTGCTGATCTTGTTGGAAAGGCCTACTTTATTGAGCGGCAAGCGTACAATGCGGGACTGTTCTGCCAATGCCTGCAAAATAGACTGGCGTATCCACCATACGGCGTAGGAAATGAACTTGAAACCGCGGGTTTCGTCAAAGCGCTGGGCGGCTTTGATGAGGCCCAGGTTGCCTTCGTTGATAAGGTCTGAAAGGGACAAGCCCTGGTTCTGGTACTGTTTGGCAACAGATACCACAAAGCGCAGGTTGGCTTTGGTTAGCTTCTCTAAAGCACGCTGGTCTCCCTGTTTAATGCGGATAGCCAGATTCACTTCTTCCTCCGGCGTAATGAGATCCACTTTGCCGATCTCCTGCAGATACTTTTCTAGCGACTGTGACTCACGATTGGTGATCGACTTCGTGATTTTGAGTTGACGCATTGACATAGCACGGGAACAGTTACAGGTTAATAATAGTTAATTTAGAAGAATGCTAGACAAAAATAACTTTTTTTAGATACCACCCAAAAAAAATAATATCCTGTTAAAACCTTTTTAAGCTAAATCGATTGTTGCCCTATAAACCTTTAGTGGTAGGTGTGCAAGTCCGCTGCTAATGCTGTTTTAGCGGATCAAGATGGGTTGAAGGGGTAACTGCGGGAATAAAGCAGTCAAATACCGCTATATACATAGTTTAAAAACCATATATTTTAAAATAAATTCAGTTCTGGGAGCGGTTTAGTTAATATATCGAAAAAAAATCAAAATTTATTTTGATAGACTAAATATTTTTCTATAATTGCAGGCAGATGATTTTGATTTCTTAATAATTCTGTGCGATGTCAAAGAAAGTGCAATATGAGTTAGAATATCCGGTTCGGTGCTCTCCAAGTATTTTATATGAATTTCTATCCACCCCCGCAGGCTTACAGGAATGGTTTGCAGATAAAGTAGATTTCAGGGACAATGTTTTTTCATTTTCATGGAATGGTTCTGCCGAAGAGGCGGAAGTGCTGGAACAGGAAGATGACGAATATATCCGTTTACGTTGGTTACACGCTCCCAAAAATGAATTTTTTGAATTCAGGATCCAGATATCTGAAGTTACCAATATGACCATACTGGTGATCAAGGATTTCGCCGAGAAAAAAGAAGTGGCGGACCAGAGCCAGCTCTGGGATTACCAGATCAAAGATCTTTTCCACCGTATCGGCAACTAGGCCGTGGCTCAGATCAGCAGCTAGTAAATAACCTACCTTCTTTTTCCCAGCATTTTTAGCAGGACCGTATAATCGGCCACGGCATTGGGAACAACGTTCTCCCAATCCTGCAGCGCGTATTTTTTTGCCAGTTTCACAAAGGCCCCCTGCATCAGGCCCTCCCATTCCCCGGCGGTAAGGGAGGTGGCCGCCCGGTAGTTGTCTGCCTCAAAGTGATGCTCCCAGGCGTCTTCCTGCACACAAACGTGCCAGTCTCCCAGCTGCTCCCGCATACCGGCCAGCCGGGCGCGGTAGGCATCCAGCGAGGCGCCGGCCAGGTGCAGGGTAATGCTGAAAAAACGGCCCCACCAGAAAAAGCTGCGGCAGGCAAAAATATCTTCCCGGCCAAACAGCCGGGGGTAATCCAGCACCACATAAGGCAGGCCCTGGTACTGCTCCCCTTTGGATATCTTGGCGGGCTGCCCTCCCGGCAACTGCACCCCCGCAATGGCCGGCTCCGCCGCCATGGCCGTTTGCAGCTCACCGAACAGCAAAAACACCTTTTCTATGATCCTGTTCTTGCGCAGGAGAAAATCAGCGTCCAGCACCGTGCTCTGTTCTATTGTGCTCAGTTTGTATGTTCCCATCGGTTCCCGGTTTGTCCGCCGCGGCAGGCGGGGTTCATTATAAATTAACGCTTTTTTGTAACAGGCATCCTTCCGTGCTTGGGGGATTCGTGTTAACTTTGCAGGGCCTGTCTGCAAAAGTATATTGAAAACCAGGCAGTTTTACATTTTACGAATGTTATTTTTATATAGCGGTTGTGAAGAAACTCGATAAACTGATCATCAAGACCTTTGTGGGACCCTTTGTGGCCACCTTCTTCGTGACCCTCTTTGTATTGATCATGCAGTTTGTATGGAAGTACATTGACGACCTGGTGGGCAAGGGGCTGGATACGCCCGTGATCGTAGAGCTGCTGATATATACCAGCGCCAGCCTGGTGCCCCTGGCCATGCCGCTGGCCGTGCTGCTTTCTTCCATCATGACCTTCGGCAACCTGGGCGAGAGCTTCGAGCTGGTGGCCATCAAGTCTGCCGGCATCTCCCTGCTCCGCTTCATCCGCCCGCTGTTCATCTTTTCCGCTATTATTGCGCTGGGCGCCTTCCTGTTTTCCAACTACGTGATACCCATCGCCAACCTCCGCGCCAAATCCTTGCTGTACGACATCACCAATGCCAAGCCCGCCTTCAACATCAAACAGGGCGTGTTCTATACGGACCTTGACGACTATGTGATCAAGGTAGGCCGCAAAGATCCGGATAACCGCACCATTCACCAGGTGATGATCTATGACCGCACGCCGGGCGGCGGCGGCAAAGACCGGCTGATACTGGCCGAGAAAGGCATCATGGAGCTTTCCGCAGACAAGCGCTTCCTCAACTTTACCCTGGAGAACGGCTGGCGGTACGAAGACAATGCGGAGGCCCGCGGCAACAATAATAACGACCTGCTGCGCATGGGCTTCAGAAAGTACGTGATGCCCTTTAACCTGGAAAAGCTGGCCTTCAGCCGGCTGGATATGGGCCTCTTTGCCGATAACCAGCAAATGCTGAACATCCGGCAGCTGGACTATGGCATTGACTCCCTGTACAAACGGGACTCCAATTATATCCGCAGCACAAACGCCTACGTGACCAGCCGCTACCCCTTCTATAAATGGAAAGACACCGGCTGGCTGGCCAGCGCGCCCCAACTGGCGGTAGACAGCTTTATACAGATCATCCCCGCCGCTGCCCAGCGCTACGTGGTGGAAAGGGTGGAGTCCAACCTGCGGGAAACGGAAAGCTCCCTGTCCAGCACCGCCAAGGAGTACGCGGACAACTATGCCAAACGCTCCCTGTTCAAGGTGGAATGGCAGCGCAAGTTCTCCCTGGCCGCCGCCTGCATCGTATTATTCCTGATAGGCGCCCCGCTGGGGTCCATTATTCGTAAAGGCGGACTAGGGACACCGCTCGTTTTTGCCGTTATATTCTTTGTGATCTTCAATATATTCTTTATGTTAGGGGAGAAAATGGCCCGGAAAGACGTAATGGCATCCTGGAGCGGGATGTGGTTAGCCAACCTGGTATTGCTCCCTATTGCCGGTTTCCTCGTATACAAAGCGATGAACGACTCCCAGCTGTTTAACAAGGAATTTTATTACAGATCTTATCAAAAAATCAAAAAATACATACAGAAGCGGCGTAACAAACACGAAGTAAGCATATAGCCCCTTCTGAGCAATATTTACGGACCTACAACTTTTACTTGCATGTTGAAAACACTGACGGCACTGGTGCAGTCTAACCGTTATTTTTACGTCCCGTTCCTCCTATGGGTTATTACCGGCGGCACCCTTTTATCCCTCTTCTCAAAAGATCAGTTGTTCCTTGGCGTGAATGGCGCCCACAGCACCCTGGCAGACTGGCTGGTAACCGCCAGCACCTACCTGGGAGATGGTATTGCCTTTGGCGTTATGCTGGCTGTTTTCCTCATCATGCGCCGCTGGCGGCTGTTCCTGATGGGCGCCGGTTCCCTGCTGTTCATTACCCTGGTGGTGCAGAGCATCAAGCATTATGTGAACGATCCCCGGCCCATAGCCTACTTTGCAGACCCGGAAATGCTCCACATTGTGCCCTGGATCAGCGTACACAGCGGGCTTAGCTTCCCTTCCGGCCATACTTCCACGGCCTTTGGCATGTTCTGCTTCCTGGCCCTTATCTGGAACAACAAAAAAATGGGGCTGCTCATGTTCCTGCTGGGGCTCTCCACCGCTCACAGCCGCCTGTACCTCAGCCAGCACTTTTTTGCGGACGTATACTTCGGCAGCATCATCGGAACGCTTTGCAGCACCATGATCTACTGGCTGTTTGAATACAAGCGCAGCCAAACGCCGGGCACCACCTGCCTGCACGGCACCGTTGCCGCCAATCCGGCCGGGATGGCATAATATTTAAATCCTTTAAATATTAAGGTTTCTTTGCGAACTTAGCGCTTCGCTTAAATAATATTTACATCCTGATGAAGTATCTGTTGATAGCTGTTGTAGCGGCCCTGTTGTTCATTCCTTTCCTGGGCGCGGTACATTTATTTGACTGGGACGAGATCAATTTTGCGGAAGCGGCCAGGGAAATGATCGTAACCGGCAATTACTCCCAGGTGCAGATAGACTTTGCGCCCTTCTGGGAAAAGCCGCCCCTGTTCATCTGGATGCAGGCCATCAGCATGCAGCTTTTCGGTATTAACGACTTTGCGGCCCGTTTTCCCAATGCCGTGATAGGCATCGTCACCCTGCTGACCTTTTACCACATCGGCAAAAAACAGGTAGACGAAAAGTTCGGCTTCTGGTGGGCGCTCGTATATGCGGGTTCGTGGCTGCCGCACTTCTATTTCAAATCAGGCATCATTGACCCCACTTTCAACTACTTTATTTTCCTGGCCATCTACTTCGCCTACAGGATAGGTTATGCGCCCAAGCCCGTTCGTATGGCCATTTTCAGCGGCATCAGCCTGGGGCTGGCCGTGCTCACAAAAGGGCCGGCCGCCATCCTGATAGCCGTGCTGGTGCTGCTGGTATACTGGATCTACAACAAATTCCGCATCCATATCCGCATTGCGCACCTGCTGTGGATCGTGCTGTTCGCCCTGCTTACCACCGCCCTCTGGTTCGGTTATGAGATCATCATGCACGGCTGGTGGTTCGTGAACGAGTTCCTCATCTACCAGTGGAGGCTGTTCAGTACGCCAGACGCGGGCCATGGCGGCCCCTTCTTCTACCACTGGATAGTGCTGCTGGTGGGCTGCTTCCCGGCCAGCATCTTTTTGCTCAGTTACCTGCAGACCAGCCGCGCCAAGTCCATTTACCTCAGCCAGCCGGCGGAGGCCAAAGACTTCAAGGTATGGATGTGGGTGCTCTTCTGGGTGGTACTGCTGCTGTTTTCCATTGTGAAAACGAAAATTGTACATTATTCCTCCCTCTGCTACTTTCCGCTCAGCTACCTGGCCGCCCTGCAGGTACACCGCCTGCTGGAGGGCCGTTTCACCCTGAAGGGCTGGAACATCAGCCTCATCCTTTTCATTGGCGTGGTGCTGGGCCTGGCCATCAGCCTGCTGCCGCTGGTAGGCATTTATAAAAACGATCTTATTCCCCACATCGGAGACAAGTTTGCGCAGGCCAACCTGCAGGCAGATGTGCCCTTCAGCTTCGGGGAAATGGCCTATGGCCTTATTTATATATTGCTGGTGGTGATCAGCTGCGTGATGCTGTTCTCCGGCAAGGTGCGGCGGGGAATGCTCTGCCTTTTTATCAGCACCATACTGATGATACAGGTAACAGTGCTGCACTTTGTGCCCAAGGTGGAGAAGTTCTCGCAGGCAGCGGCCATCGAGTTCTTTGAGCAGTTCCAGGGAAAAGACGTATACGTAAGGCCGCTGGCCTATTTCAGCTATGCGCACCTGTATTATACGCGCAAGCAGCCCTCCGCCAACCCTGAATATTATAAGAACAAGGAGCAATGGCTGCTGGAAGGCGCCATAGACAAACCGGCCTATTTCATTTGCCGCATTACGGACAGCGAGCCGTACCGCTCCCACCCCAACCTGGAGGTGATCGGGGAAAAGAACGGGTTCGTATTCTTCAAGCGGAAATAAACGGTGCGCCGTTTAAAAATATAAGGCGGGTGTATCAGATACACCCGCCTTGCTTTTATATGCGCCGCCCGCCGGGCGGCAACATCGTGTCTATTTCCTGGCCGCATTGAGGCGTTTCTCCACCTCGTCCCAATTCACCACGTTCCAGAACGCAGCAATATAATCAGGCCGCTTGTTCTGATGTTTCAGATAATAGGCATGCTCCCACACGTCCAGTCCCAACAGGGGCGTACCCGGCTCTTTTACCAGCTGCGTCATCAGGGGATTGTCCTGGTTGGGCGTGGAGGTAATGGCCAGCTTCCCGTCTTTCTTCACGATCAGCCAGGCCCAGCCGGAGCCGAACACTTTCTTGGCGGCATCCCCAAATTGTTCCTTGAATGCGTCTACCGAGCCGAACGCGCCATTGAGGGCGGTGGTGAGCTTGGCCGAGGGGCTGGTCTGTTTAGGACTGAGCAGCGTCCAGAACAGGCTGTGGTTGTAATGGCCGCCGCCGTTGTTGCGGATGGCCGCGTCTTTAGCGGTTACTTTGGCCAGTATGCCTTCCAGCGAAAGGCTGGCCAGTGCGGAGCTTTGCAGTGCGTCATTGAGGTTCTTTACGTAGGCGCCATGGTGCTTGTCATGATGGATCTCCATGGTCAGCTTGTCTATATTGGGCTCCAGCGCATCCGGAGCGTAAGGTAAAGGAGGCAGCGTGAACGGTGCTTTTTGCGTTAACAGGGTTTCGCGCCCCTCTGCGGCAAACAATCCTTTCGGATCGGCCATAGCAGCCAATCCGGCAAGACCGGCCACCTTGAGGAATTCTCTTTTATGCATGATGGGTATGATTAGTTCCTACAAATCTAAAAGATAGCGGCTAATTACTTGCAAATATTACACCAATCTCAATCCTGATATAATCGCTATTTTTGCAAAAACTGCAAAATAAAGCAGCTTGTTATAGTTTAATTTGAAATAAATTGCTATTTTACTTTTATATTCATGTGTTGTTGTCGTATATCTAATCATTCTCTAAAAAATGAAGCTATTTATCCCAGGCAAGAGGAATTGCCCAGCCCCGGCCCTGCAAAGGCCGGTGCAGCCCTATACTGTCTTCGCCGGTGATTGCCGGATATCGTCCATCCCCCACAATTGTTTAACAATAGCTGTTATGCGCGCTTTGCCAGAGAGGTGAAGTTTTGGTTTGATCTTAGCTCATTTACAATAAATGCCGTAGACACGGATGAACAGTTCGCCCCGGAGGTTGGTGAGGTTCAGATTTTTTCCGTTTATGCCCGGATACAGCCCATGAGAGAATTATTATAACACTTTTTATACTTATTAATGTATGATCTGGAGAAAGAAGGCGGGAAAAATCCCCCTTTCAGTGAACGTAGTTTTGGTGAGGCGCTTGTACTTTGGCCCTTTAAAATAACCTAACGATCAGTAACCGGGCATCATTAGAAAAAGGCAACATCCATTCACCCGTAAAAAACCAGTCTGGAAGCAGCATGATTATTCAGGAACGAGTACTGCAGACAAGGCATGAGCACCTGACCCATATGCCAGTGTTCTACCATCCGGGAGATGGAGACGAAAAGGCCGCCTTGCTGCAATTACTGCGGAACAATCCGCGGATCAGGGTTTATGACGAGCTGTACAGCCAGCTCAGAGAGCTGATAAAAAGCCTGAACCCCGCCCGCGCATTGACGCCGGAAGAACTGACGGTGGCCATTGAGCGCCACTTGAACGGCACCCCGCCAGAAGACTACGGGGTGTGGGTGTATTATCCCTGGGCGGAAAAACTGGTGCATTTACCAGGCCGCGAAGAGTTCATTGCCATACGTACCTCCCGCAACCTGCACAAGATCACCCGGGAAGAGCGTGACCTGCTGCAGCAAAAAAAAATAGGCATCATTGGCCTTTCCGTGGGGCAGAGCATAGCGCTCACGCTGGCCATGGAGCGCATTGGCGGAGAGCTGCGGCTGGCAGACTTTGACACGGTGGAACTGAGTAACATGAACCGGCTCCGGACAGGCGTTTTTAACCTGGGCATGCCCAAAGTGATCATTGCCGCGCGGGAAATTGCCGAGCTGGACCCCTTCCTCACCGTGAAATGTTTTACAGATGGCGCTACGGAAGGGAACCTGGACGAGTTTATGACCGGCGGCGGCAAGCTGGACGTGCTGGTGGAAGAGTGTGACGGCATTGACGTGAAAATACTGAGCCGCAAAAAAGCGAAAGCCATGCAGGTACCGGTGGTGATGGACACCAATGACAGGGGGATGCTGGACATTGAACGGTATGACCTGGACCCCTCCTACCCGCTGCTGCACGGCCTGATACCCGATATTGCAGACCTGAGATCGCTCAAACACCTTACCAATGAAGAAAAAATACCCATCCTGGGCCCCATGGCAGGTATGGCAAATATGAGCCCCCGCATGAAATATTCTTTGGGGGAGATCGGGAAAACGATCACTACCTGGCCCCAGCTGGCATCTTCCGTAATGCTGGGAGGCGCCATGGTGGCGGATACCTGCAGGCGTATACTGCTTGGCCAGCTACAGGCGTCAGGCAGGTATTATGTGGATTTTGATGAACTTATTCAATAATGCCCCTATAAACTAAAAGAGCAATCAATGAGCGCACCGATCAATGTAAGGGCTTTTTTTGCACCGGATGACCCGGAAGCATGCATGCGGTTTTATGAAGGCCACAGCAAGCTGCTGCAGATCTATTTCGGGATCAACAAGATCACGTCCGGGAACCAGGACTGGATATCTCATAAAAATACCGTAGTGGTCATTGTGGAAGACGATACGGGCACCAAAACCTATGGCGGCGCCCGCGTGCAGATAGCAGATGGCGTGCTGCCGCTGCCCATCGAGATGGCCATTGGCAAATACGATCCGAAAATTTATACAGATGTGGTGGCCCGCCAGGGAGACATGCCGGGCAGCGCCGAGATCTGCGGTTTGTGGAACTCCAAGGAAGTAGCCGGCATGGGCATTGGCAGTCTCATTCTGAGCCGCGTATGCGTGGCGCTGATGACGCAGCTCCCCGTTCAGAACGTACACGTACTTTGCGCGCCCATTACCACCCGCGGCGCCAAAAGAGTGGGCGCGGTCATAGACACCTCCCTGGGCAACGAAGGCGTTTTTTACTACCCGAAAGATGACCTGGTGGCTACGGCAATGATTATCAGGGATATACATGAAGTGTCCAGCGCAGAGCAGGTGGAGAAAGACCTGATCTTCAACCTCAGGGCCCAACCTAACCAGATACGCACGGAAACAGGCCCCAAAGGCAGCTTTGAAGTAAGCTACCAGTTGGGGCTGCCCCAAATGGTGCCATAAACTGTTATGTTTACTGCCATAACATCAGTAAATTGACATTGCAATTTTTTTATGCAGATGCTGATACGCTTTTTTGCCTTGATCATCCTCGCCCTGCACTGGCAAAGCGCCGCCTTTGCAGCAACGCCGCGTGTGATATTTAAAGACAGCACGCAGCTCATGCAGGTAGGCCGTTACCTGGAGCTGTACCGGGACAATACCAACCGGTTAACAATAGACGATGTGCGCAGGCAGGCCTTCACCTCTTCCAAAACAGACGTACCCAACCTCCAGATATCCCCTTTCAGCAACTGGGCCCGCTTTGCCATTACCAACGAGACCGGCCTGAACCGGCTGCTGCTGGAGGTGGAATACCCCACCATAGACGAGATCACCCTCTACGAGATACTGCCTTCCGGCGGGTACCGGGTGGTGGAGCTGGGGCAGCTCCAGCCTTACCGCTACCGCCCTTATGACCACCAGAACTATATTTTCCCGCTCACCCTGGCACGTGGCGAAACAAGGGAATTTTACCTCAAGGTAAAGGCCGGGGAACAGGCGCAGCTGCCCATGTACCTGGGCGGCGAAACGTCGCTCAACGTGAAAAACACCGAACGCAACTTCATTTTCGGCGTGTACATCGGCATTATTCTCGTAATGGCCCTGTACAACCTTTTCATTTATCTCAGCATCCGTGACAGGAGCTACCTCATTTACGTGAGCTACATCATCTGCGTGGGCCTCACCCAGGCCTCACAGCAGGGTTATACTTTCCGTTTCCTCTGGCCCAACAACATATGGCTGGCCACGCACGATACGCTCATTATCCCCATCCTCAACGGTATTACGGCCGCCCTGTTCATCCAGTCTTTCCTGCATACGCGGGAAAAGTACAGGACCGGCCATCATATCCTTACCGGCGTGGTGATAGCGTATTCCCTGGTGTTCATCCCCACTTTCCTGGACAAATACTTTGTGGCCAATATGATGGCGCAGATGACGGCCATGGCCGCCTCGTTGCTGGCCATTTTTGTGGGTTACAAGGTAGCGCGCCGCGGCTTCATACCGGCCCGGTACTTCCTGGTGGCCTGGGGTATCTTCCTTTCCAGCGTATGTGTTTTTGTATTGCGCAACTTCAACATACTGCCGTATAACGACTTTACCTATTACGCCCTGCAGATAGGCTCCGCGGCCGAAGTAACCCTGCTGTCTTTTGCCCTGGCCAACAAGATCAACATCTACCGGAAGGAAAAAGAAGAATCACAGGCCCTGGCCCTGCACATATCACAGGAAAACGAGCAACTGGTGCGCGAGCAGAACGTGATATTGGAAGCCAAGGTGGCGGAAAGAACGGAAGCCCTGCAAAACAGCAACGTAGAACTGAACAAGGCCCTCAACAACCTGAAAAATGCCCAAACGCAACTGGTGGAAGCGGAAAAAATGGCCTCCCTCGGCCAGCTTACGGCCGGTATTGCGCACGAGATCAATAATCCCATTAACTTTGTAACATCCAATATCAAACCGCTGAAACTGGATTTCGAAGACCTCAAAAGCCTGCTCCGGCAATATGAAGCCATCGGGCCGGCAGACAACATCCAGCAGAAACTGGCAGACATTGAGCAGTTCAAGCAGCAGATAGATATTGATTATGTGCATAGCGAAATAGAAACCCTTATCAAAGGCATAGAAGACGGCGCCAACCGGACCGCTGAAATTGTAAAGGGCCTGCGTACCTTCAGCCGGCTGGACGAGAGCGACCTCAAGTTCGTTGACATTCATGAAGGGCTGAACTCCACCATGGTGCTGCTCCGCAATAACATCCCCAAAAACGTGGAAGTAGTATATAACTACGGAGAACTGCCCAAAATAGAGTGTTTTGCCGGCAAGCTGAACCAGGTGTTCCTCAACATCATCAACAACGCCCTGAACGCCATCAAGATGAAACCGGAACAGGGGGACGAAAAGCTCACCATCACCACCCGTTACCATGAAGCGGAAAAACAGGTGAGCATCGGCATCAAAGACAGCGGAACGGGCATGACGGACAAGGTAAAAGAAAAGATATTTGAACCGTTTTTTACGACCAAAGACGTAGGTGAGGGCACCGGGCTGGGGCTTTCTATTGTTTTCAGCATTATTGAGAAACACCACGGCAGAATACTCGTTGAGTCGGAGCCGGGTAAAGGAGCGGAATTTATTATATATTTACCACTTCATGTGCCAATAGTGCCCAGTGTTCAGAGTCATATGTCCTAATTAACAAGACCCTTCATGAAAAATAACCGTATCAGAATTTTGTACATCGATGACGAAGTACATAACCTCAATGCGTTCCGCGCTAATTTCAGGCGGAGTTACGAGATCTATACCGCCAGTTCTGCCGCGGAAGGGATGCAGGTGCTTAAGGGGATTGAAGTGCATATCATTATTGCGGACCAGAAAATGCCTGCCACCACCGGCGTAGAGTTCTTCAACGAGATCAAGGACCTGTTACCTGACCCCATCCGCATTCTGCTGACCGGCTATACAGATGTGGAAGACATTATAGACGCCATCAACAAGGGACATATCTTTTCCTACATCAAAAAACCCTGGGACGAGCACGAGCTGTTCAAGACCATCAATAACGCCTACGAGATCTACTCCGCCCGCAAGCAGCTCAAGGAAAAAGTGCTGGAGCTGGAAAAAACGAACGATGAGCTGAACCGCTTCATCTACTCCACCTCTCACGACCTGCGCGCCCCGCTCATGAGCGTACAGGGCATCATCAACCTCAGCCGGCTGGACAACAGCATGACAGACCCGCAGGGGTACATGGGCATGATAGAGGTGTGCATTACCCGGCTGGACAGCTTCATCCAGAAGATCATTGAATATTACCGCAACTCGCGGCTGGAACTGGAATATGAAAAGATCGATTTTTCCGCGCTGATCAGTGATTGTATCGATACTTTCAAGCACCAGAACACCACCATTCATTTCAATACTAAAATTGACCAGCCCGTACCGTTCAAGGGCGACTTTTTCCGTATCAGCGTGATCCTGAACAATCTGATATCCAACGCCGTTAAATACCAGAAGCCGGATGAAACCAGTCCGCAGGTGAACCTGTCCGTAAAAGTGGAGCCGCACAAGGCTACCATCCGGATAGAAGACAACGGCATTGGCATACTGAGCGAGCACCTGAGCAACATTTTTAAAATGTTCTTCCGCTCCAAGAACAACAACAAGCCCGGCAGCGGCATCGGGTTGTATATTGTGAAAGAGGCCCTGAATAAAATTGGCGGTACCATTGGGGTGGACTCCCGCTACGGGGAAGGCACCCAATTTGAAATCTCTATTCCCAACAGAAATGAATTCGATACCTGATCTGCGCGTCATACTGATCGACGATAACGATATCGATCTGCTGCTGCATGAACGGTTGATTTCCATTCAGCAGATCAGCAGAACCATTTTGTCATTCAGCAATGCCAACAAAGCGCTCGAATTCCTGTCCAGCAACATCACCCTCCCCCATATTCCCCCTACGGTCATCTTGCTGGATATACAGATGCCTGAAATGGACGGCTTCGAGTTCCTGCGGTCTTTTGATTCTTACCCTAAAAAGATCAAGAACCAGTGCTACATTATTATGGTATCTTCTTCGCTCGACTTCGGGGATATTTCCCGCACCAACGCCAACCCGCTGGTAATCCGGCTGTTGAAAAAACCGTTGCAGCCCAAGGAGCTGAAGGAAGTGATCGAAGGTATTTTCAGGGAGCAATAAAAAAGGCTTCTTCATAAAAAATGAAGAAGCCTGTCCGCACTTAAAAATTAACCCCCTGGTTACTCAAATCTTTATTAATAGTCGTTAATACCGTAGTAATACACCTTGCTGCTGCCCGGGTAGAGGCCTTCTATCTGGAAGTTGCCCCTCAGGCGCTGCATGGCGGCCCGCAGCTCATCTACCGTGCGTACGGCCATGCCGCCCACGCGGGTGATCACAAATCCTTCTTTCATATTGGTCTGGTCTGCCAGCACACCCTCGTTAATGGCCGTTACCTGTACACCGCCGGCAATGCCCATTTTACGGGCGTCTGCTGCTGGAAGGGTGGCAAAGTCCGCCCCCAGTTGCTGTATGGTAGCCGCAGGGCCGCCGGCAATTTCACCCATTTTACCTTTCAGGGTTACATCCACATCTTGCTCGGCACCGTTTCTCAGGTAGGTGAGCTTCAGCTTGTCTCCCGGTTTCTGGCGGGCTATCTGCTCTGAAAGCTGCGCACCGGAATTGACGGTGGCGCCGTTTATTTTTGTGATCACGTCACCCTGGCGTATGCCCGCCGCGGAAGCCGCGCCGCTGGGATCTATACCGGCCACGTACACGCCGTTGCCGTCATACTTGATGCCCAGCTCTTTTTTCTGCGCCTCGTCCAGGTTCTCGGGCGGCATGCTGATGCCCAGGTAACCGCGCTGAACGCTGCCGAACTGTTTGATATCGTTCACCACCTTTTTCATCAGGTTAGACGGGATGGCATATGCATAGCCCGCGTAGGAACCCGTAGGAGAAGCAATGGCCGCGTTGATGCCTATCAGTTCCCCGTTGGTGGTAACCAGCGCGCCGCCGCTGCTGCCGGGGTTCACCGCGGCGTCCGTTTGCAGGAAAGATTCCACGGGAGCGGCGGCCTGGCGGTTAATGCCAATGTTGCGGGATTTGGCGCTGATGATGCCCTGCGTTACCGTTACATCCAGGTTCAGCGGGTAGCCTATGGCCAGTACCCACTGGCCCAGCTTCACATCGTCAGAATTGCCCACCGGCATCACGGGCAGGTTTTTACCGTCTACCTTGATCAGCGCCAGGTCCGTATTAGGGTCTGTACCAACAACCTCCGCTTTGTAGTTTTTACCGTTACTGAGCGTTACGTTTACTTCTGTAGCGCCGTTCACCACGTGGTTATTGGTCACAATGTAGCCATCCCCGCTGATGATAACCCCGGAGCCGGAAGCCCGTTGCTCAGGCGGCTGGCGGAACTGGCGCGCGCCGCCGTCTCCAAAGAAGCGGCGGAAAATATCATCGTCCATTCCCTCAAAGGGGTTTTGCTGGCGCGCCTGTTTGTACTTCACTACCGTACGGATATGTACAACGGAGGGCACGGCCGCGGAAGCCGCATCTTCAAAGCTCACCGGCTGGTTGTTTACCGGGCCGGTGTAAGCCGTGCGTACCAGCGGGGCGTTTTCCTCTCCTGTAATAGTATGATATAGGTTGCCGGATTTACCGCTCAGGGCGAAGCCGCCGGCAACAATTGCAGCTACAAGTGCAATAGCGGCAAAGCGTTTCTTTTTATTCATATCATCTGGTTTAAGATGCCATAAAATTGTACCGGCATTCTGAACAGATTCTGAATAAATGGGGTGGTATGGTTGTTTTTAACGTTTCATTAGGAGGGAAAGGCGATTGATGGAACGGGAACGCCCGCCTTCCGGGCGGCGCGGCGTGCTTTTAACATTTCATTAGATGGGAAGGGGCGGGGTGTGAGGACGGAATGCCGTGCCCAGAGGACTTGCAGGCTGCGGGGGACGTCTTTTAATGTTTCATTACGATTCTGAAGGTATGTAGTGGGGCTTCAAACCGATAGGTTACCTCAAAACCGTACAGGTCACAGATCTTCCGCACAATTTCCAGCCCCAGGCCCATACTGTCTGCATCGGTGCTCTGTTTGCTGAAGCGGTGAAATATCCGGTCTTGCCGCAGCGCTTCCGTCCGCCCGGTATTTTGCACGGTGAGCACGCCGGCGGCCAGCCGGATGATAATATTGCCGCGCTGCACGTTGTGGCGGATGGCGTTGGCCAGCAGGTTGCCCAGCAGCACCTCCATGAGCGTGGGGTTGGCGGTGACCGTTACTTCCTCCACCCAGTCTTGCTGCAGGGTAAGCTCCTTCAGTTGCAGCTGGGGCTGGTACTGTTCCAGCAGGTTGACGATGGTTGGGCGTATGGCTACCTGGCCGGTTTCAGGGAATTGCCCGTTCTGGATGCGGGTGAGGAGAATAAGGCCTTTGTTCAGCCGGGCCATGCGCTGACTGGCGGTAGCCAGGTCCGTGATGAGGCTGGCCTGCTCTTCGGAAAGCGGGTCGGTTTGCATCAGCAGGTCCAGCTTGCCCTGGAAAATGGCCAGCGGCGTGCGCATTTCATGAGAGGCATTTTCTGCAAATTCCTTTTGGGCTACATATGCCTGGCGGCTCCGCTCCGCCAGCTGCTCCACGGCTGTGTTGAGCGCTGAAAATTCATTGACGGAAGAGGGCGCCAGCTGCAGAGGGGCGGCGTCATCTACCTTGTAGGCGCGGAGCTTTTGCAGCGTTTTATAAAAAGGGTCCCACACCTTCCGGGAGAGGCTGCGGTTCACCAGCAGCAGGCCCGTCAGCAGGAAAGACAGCAACAGCACCTGCAGGATGATAATGCTGGTGATGAGCCTTTCATGGTTGGCAATGGAAGATTTGATCTGCAGGCGGTACGTTTCCCGGTTGATCACGAGATGAGAGGTGAGCAGGCGGTAAGTGTCTGCGGTGTACAGGGAATCCCGCGCGGCGTTGGGGCCTACTTTTTCCAGAGTGATATCATTTCCCAGCACCGGTTCCCCGTTCCTGAACTGCATTACCTGCAGGCGTGGCACCAATTGGGTTTTGGTGGCCACCAGCCGCGCGTCTACATTGGCGATCACTATTTTCTTCAACACCACGTAAAATACGGGAATAGCCACCAGCAACAGGATCACTGACAGCAGGAAATAATATTGCACCGTTTTGTTCAGCAGTTTCATCAGCCTGTTTTTATGGCACTTCCATTTTATAGCCCATACCGTAGATGGCCTTGACACGGTCTGTCCACCCCGCCTGCAGCAGTTTCTTCTTCAGGTTCTTCATATGGGCGTAAATAAAATCATAGTTATCGAACAGTCCCTCCCCGTCTCCCGACAAATGCTCTGCTATGGCCTGTTTAGACACTACGCGGTTGCGGTTGGTGAGCAGGTAGAGCAGCAGGTCGTATTCCTTTTTGGTGAGGTCTACCGGCGTTTGCCGCACTTTGACGGTGCGCGCCTGCGGGTCTAGCAGCAGCCCTTCCGCCTCCAGCACATTGTTGCCCGCAAAGCGCCTGCGGCGTATCACCGCGGCAATACGGGCGCTCAGTTCGGAAAGGTGGAACGGTTTGGTCAGGTAATCGTCTGCGCCCAGCTGCAGCCCCTGTATGCGGTCATCTATGGAATCCCGGGCGGATATGATAATGACGCCATCCGTTTTATGGTTGGCTTTCAGGGCTTCCAGCACTTGCAGCCCGTTCCCGTCCGGCAATGAAATATCCAGCAAGATGCAGTCGTAGTCGAATGTTTCTATTTTGTCAAGCGCTGTTTTTTTATCCGGCGCCAGCTCGCAGGTGTAGTTCTCCGCGGCCAGGTAGGCGGCAATGCTTTTACTGAGCGCTGATTCGTCTTCGATGATGAGGATTTTCATACCTGGGCCTTAAATTACGAAATTGCGGGCGAAAAGGCCGGCGGCGGCGCTGCAAATGCGGTGAAAACCAGGCGCATAGTGCGTGCAGACGGTTTCTGACGGCTGTAAAAAAATATTTTTTGTTTTGTCAAAAAAGCCGCTAAATTTGCACTCCATTCAAGGGGGATTAGCTCAGTTTGGTAGAGCGCTTGCATGGCATGCAAGAGGTCAGCGGTTCGAACCCGCTATCCTCCACAGAACAAAACCTTGCAGTATCATTGCAAGGTTTTTTTTGTTTTTATCCCCACCATCTCCATCTTTTCTTGGATCAAGTCAAATTTCTTTCCGCATACTTTTTAAAGGCGATAAACCGGGGGTTCCAAGCCGATAACAAGCCGATAAGAAGCCCATAAGCCCGGGGTGCCAAGCCGACAACAAGCCGATAAGAAGGCGGCCGCCCCTTTCTATGTCAAATTTAAGCCATCATTATAGTTATGATCCTCAATACTCTATAATACCGTCCTGCTCTTTTACGCCTTCCCCAATTTCTCAACCTGATCCGGATTTTTCTGTAGCTTTATTACCTAAACACGACCAACATGCCCACTGCTGTCAACTGGCCCGAGGCCATCAAACCCCTGCTTAAAAAATACAAAGGCACCAAACACCCGCTGGATTATGAGAACATCTACCAACTGGTGGTGGGGGTGGTACTGTCTGCGCAAGACTCGGACAGGAACATCAACAAACTGGGCCCTGAGCTGTTCCACGCTTTCCCGAACATGCAGGCGCTTGCCCGGGCCACGCCGGATGACCTGACTCCCTACATCAGCAAGGTGCGCAACTTTGGCAACAAGGCCAAATGGCTGACCGGCATAGCCCAGCAGGTAAAAAAAGACGCCAACATCCCCCTCACGCAGGAAACGCTGACGGCGCTGCCCGGCATTGGCAGAAAATCGGCCAATGTGATCATGCGGGAGGCGGGGGTCAAGCCGGAAGGCGTGATCGTTGACCTGCACGTTGTACGGGTGGCCCCGAGGCTGGGCATTGCCACGGGTACTGACGCCACCAAAATTGAGAAACAGCTGATGGCGGTGTTGCCGCAAGACGAGTGGGATGCCGGCATGGCCATGTCTTTCCTGGGCAGAGAGGTCTGCAGGCCCACCCCCAAATGCGGAGAATGCCTGATGAACCCGGTATGCGCCTATTACCAGGGCACAAAAACAAATTAGCCAGGGTTGTAACCTTTCGGCGGTGTGGCCCGTTTCACCTTCAACCAAAATCCCCATCCACATGTCACGCACTATATTCGTACTCCCTTTGCTGCTGCTTTGCCTGGCCTGTAAGAAGAACAGGAAAAACCAGGATGCCCCCGGCCCTTTTGCGGGCACCTATACCGGCGTTTATTACAAGGAAACAGATAATGGCGCCACGGCCAATACCCAGGTAAAGGTCACTTTCTCCGGCAACAAGTTCCAGGTAGATGCCAGCAACAACCCTCCTCAGCTGGCCATTACGTTTACACCCAGCCTGCCCGGCCAGTTCAGTACCCGTGGGGCAGACAGTATTTTCATGGAAGGTTTCAGCTCCGTTTCTTCCCTGTCCGTCCATAGTTTCAAATATGCACAACAGGGAGATTCCCTTATCCTGCAGGGATGGCGAGGTAATAACATATACGAATACCTCCGCCTGAAAAAATAGCTCCCGGGCTGCATATTGATTTGATTGCCAGCCAAAGATCATCACAGTTGGCGCAAAGTCAGGTTCACTAACTTGTTTGCGCCCTTTTTCGTTTGCCGTTCACAACCGTATGATCTTTTGATTAACTTTGGATGCAGTGTAAAATTTTTATGCACCACCTGATGAAAGCAAATCTCAAATGTTTGTTGATTGACGATGACAAAGATGACCAGGAGATATTCAGACTAGCGTTGCAGGATATAAACGAAAACATTGTATGCATTACCGCGGACAATGCCATGGAAGGGCTGCAGATGCTGCAGGCCGATGCAAACCTTATACCCGGCTACATTTTTCTTGACCTGAACATGCCCCGTATGAGCGGGAAAGACTGCCTGGCCGCCCTGCGCAGCATGCCTCACCTGGCAGATGTACCGGTGGTGGTCTATTCCACCTCTTCAGACCCGCGCGACATACGGGAAACCAAAGCGCTGGGGGCTACTGACTACGTGGTAAAACAGTACAGCATGGCCTCTCTCAAGGAAATCCTGCGTCGTTATTTCAGCTAGGGCATCCTGAAAAAATTAAGGGAACAACGCCTATCACCGCGTTGCTCCCTTTTCTTCTCCACACTATTGATCCGTCTTACTTGTTTACTGTAACTGCTGATCCGTTCCTTACCTCATCATTGGCCTTTTCCATAAGCATATCTCCCGTTGTTAAATTCCCGAATATTTCCACCTTTCCGTCTGCTTCCCTCCCTTTCCGCACGTCTACCCATTCCACTTTCTGGTGATTCACCCGTATCACAAATATCTTTTCAGTTGAGTTGACCACCGCGGTAACGGGCACTATAAACACACTGTCTGCGGTGTTCAGCGGAATATTCACTTCCGCCACCATGCCGGGCAGCAGCTTTTTGTCGTTATTGGCAACATCCATCTCCACCCGCTGGGAGCGCAGCCGGCTGTCCAGCGCACCGGCGAGGCGGTTAATGCTGGCTTTGAACGCCTGCCCTGCCAGCGATTTTACGGTAAAGCTCACCTCGCTTTTATTTTTCAGATAGCTGGTATAGGCTTCCGGTACAGCCAGCACCAGGCGCAGCTTCTTTTGTTCCTGCAGGGTAAAAAGCGGGTATTCAGACCCTCTGCCGGAGGGGCCAACATAGGCGCCGGCGCTCACGTTACGCGCACTGATCACACCACTGAAGGGAGCGCGTATCTGCAGGTAGTTGCGGGTGTCTGCCACTTCGCGGTAGGCGGCGCGGGCAGCTTCCTGCTGGGCGTAGTCTGATTTTTGTTTGGCCAGCGCCAGGTCAAGGTCGTTTTGAGACACGGTACCCGGTGTCTGGCTGGTTTTATATAAACGGTCGTAATTAGCCTTGCTGGCCAGGTATACCGCCTCCTGGCTATGCAGGCGTGATTCCGCGCCGGCCAGTTGGGCGTTCAGCTCCGGGGCCTCCAGCGTGGCCAGCACCTGGCCGGCAGTAACGGTGGAGCCTACGTCTACATACAATTTCTGCACAAAGCTGTTCACCTTGGCGTAAAGGTCTACCTGTTGAAAAGCAACCAGCTCGCCCGGCATTTTCAGCGAGGCGGAAAAAATATCTTTCTCCAGCGCAAAGGCCTTCACCCCGGCAGGGGCCGGCGCCGCCGTTTGGTTATTGTCCGGTTTGCTTTGCGAAACGCCGCAACCTGCCAGCACTACGGCAGCCATCAGTGCCTGGTAAAGCGTTCTATTGGTTATTCTGATCATACAACGAGGGTATATAGTGTTTACTTTCTTTGTTTTCAGGATTGAGGGATACGGAAACGATTGAAGCGTTTTTCTGCACCCAGGCAAATACCAGCGGCAATATTACCAGCGCGGCAAAAGTAGAGGCCACCAGGCCGCCAATTACGGCGCGGCCCAGGGGAGACACCTGGTCCCCGCCCTCTCCATGGCCGATGGCCATCGGCATCATGCCCGCCACCATGGCCAGGCTGGTCATCAGGATGGGCCGCAAACGCAAGGCCGCCGCTTCTTTGGCGGATGCCAGCGCATCCCCGTTGTGCCGCCGCAAATGTTCCGCGTTCGTGATCAGCAGCACCGCATTGGAGATAGACACGCCCACAGACATGATGATACCCATGTAAGACTGCAGGTTAAGGGTAGAGCCGGTGATGGTCAGCAGCAGCAGCGAGCCCAGTATTACCGCGGGCACGGTGGTGAGCACCACAAAAGACACGCGGAAACTCTGGAAGTTGGCCGCCAGCATGAGGAAGATCACCACAATGGCTACCAGCAGGCCAGCCTGCAAACTGTCCAGCGTTTCGTTGAGCGTAACAGACATGCCAATGGGCTCCATGGTGAGGCCGCGGGGCAGTTCGCCAAGGGAAGCAATGGCGGCCTGTACGTCTTTGCTGGCAGTGCCCAGGTCTTTATTGTTCACGTTAGCCGTTACGGAGATCATGGGCATGGCGCCCAGGTTGTCGTTCTCGCCGTAGGTGGTATCTGGCGTAATGGTAGCCACATCGCTGAGCAGGGGGCGGCCGGCGTTTTTCAGCAGCGGTATCTCCCCTATCTCATGCATGCTGTTCATCTTGTTTTCCGGTATCTGTACCTGCACGCTATAGCTCAGGCCGGCCTTTTCATCTACCCATACGTTCTTTTCCGTAAGGCGGGAAGAAGAAGTGGAGGCTATCAGCGAGCGGGTTACGTCTGTCATGTCCGCTCCCAGCTGGGCCAGGCGGGTACGGTCAATATCTATCTTGATGGCCGGGTATTTGGTAGACTGCATCAACTGTACATCGCGCAGGTAGGAAACGTCTTTCAGTTTCGCAATGATCTTGTTGGCGTATTCTTCGTTGAGCTTTTTATTACGCCCGCTGATACGCACTTCTACCGGTGTGGGCGAGCCCTGGCTGAGTATCTTGTCTGTCAGCTCAATAGGCTCGAAGGAGATCTGCACGTCTGGCGCAGTCTCTTTCAGCCGCCCGCGTATCTTCTCTTTCAGCTCGTCCAGGTCTGCATGATAGTTCCTGCTGAGGCTTACCTGCAGCACCGCCTCATGCGGGCCGGGCATGAACAGGTAAATAGGGCTCACGGAGAACAGCGCCGGGTGCTGGCCTACGTAGGCGGAAGAGATAGACACGTTTTCCTTGCCTACCACTTCTTCAATGGTACGCAACACCACCAGCGTTTTTTCTTCTGTACGCTCCATACGCGTGCCTTCCGGCGCCCGCAGCCGGAGCTGGAACTGGCCGCCGTTGGTTTTCGGCAATACATCGCGGCCAATATTGTTGAGCAGCAGCACCGCCAACCCGCTGATCACCACCAGGTAGGCAATTACCACAGGCGCCCGCAGCGGCATGAGCCGGTTGATGAAACGCATGAAACGCGCCCTGAATTTTTCGAAGCGGCTCACCTTGCCGTCCAGGTTACTGTCTGCCCGCTCTACCAGTTGTTTCTTCTGGTCCCAGGTATCATGCTCGTCCGCGGCATTGGGCAGCACATCTTTTTTGCGGTGGCTCTTCATCAGCCAGTTGGCCATTACGGGCACAAAGGTTTGTGAAAGGAAATAAGACGTGATCATGGAAAACCCGATGGCCAGCGCCAGCGGCAGAAAGAGCGAGCCGGGAATGCCCTTCATGGTGAAGGCCGGCGCAAACACTGCCAGTATACAGAAAAGAATAAGCAGCTTGGGGAAAGCGATCTCCTTACACGCGTCCCAGACCGCCAGGGCCTTGGGTTTGCCCATATCCAGGTGCTGGTGTATGTTCTCTATGGTCACCGTGCTTTCGTCTACCAATATGCCAATGGCCAGGGCAAGGCCGCTCAGCGTCATGATGTTGATGGTTTGGCCAAACAGGCTCAGGAACAGCACCCCGGAAATGATGGATACGGGAATGGTCATGATCACGATCAGCGCGCCGCGCAGGTCTCCCAGGAAGAGCACCACCATCAGGCCGGTCAGCACCGCGCCTATCACTCCTTCGCTGATGAGGCTTTTTACAGCGTTCATCACATAGGTGCTCTGGTCAAATTCATAGGAGAGCGTTACATCTTCCGGCAGCTGTGCCTGCAGGCGGGGAATGGCTTTTTTCAATGTTTGCACCACCTCCCAGGTAGAAGCATCTGCGGACTTGGCCACGTTGAGGTATACAGAACGTTTACCGTTCACCAGGGCATAACCGGCGGCGATGTCCGCTCCGTCCTCAACCGTGGCAACATCACGCAGGTAAAGGGTTTGCACCCCTCCTTTGAAAAGGGGTATGTTCTCAAAATCCTTAATGTTCTTGATAGTGGTGTTGGTAGGAGTAATATAGTTTTTGTCGCCAATGCGCACGTTGCCGGAAGGCGCCACCTGGTTGTTGAAGCGGATGGCCTCTACCAGCTGGTCTGGCGTAAGCTGGTGAGAGCGCAGGGCCACGGGGTCTGCCTTGATCACCACGGTGCGGATGTTGCCGCCAAAAGGCGGCGGGGCCACCAGGCCGGGAATGGAGGTGAAGGAAGACCGTACGTATACGTTGGCCATGTCCATCAGCTCGTTGTTGGTGCGCTTTTCGCTGCTCAGCACCAGCTCTCCCACGGGCAGGGTAGACGCGTCAAAACGGATAATGAAGGGCGGTTGCGAGCCCGGTGGAAAAATGGCCTGCGCCCTGTTGGAGAACGCGGATACTTCTGCCGCGGCCTGAGACATATTGGTGCCTTCATAGAAACTGAGCTTCATGAGGGTGAGGCCCTGAATATTCTTGGTTTCTATAGATTTTACGCCGTTCACAAACAGCAGGATGTTCACGTATTGTTTGGCGAAGAAAGCCTCCATCTGGTTTGGCGTGTACCCGCCAAAAGGGTGCGCAATGTAAAGCACCGGCATGTCCAGCTTCGGAAATATATCCACCTTTACGTCCCGTACGGCCTTGATGCCAAAGAAAAACAGGCCGGCCACCAGTACCAGTACCGTGATCGGTTTTTCCAGCGCGCTTCTGATAAGTCCCATTACGATGTATAATTAAAATTCGTTGATAAAAATCTCAAAGTTGCCGGCGGCAGCGGCTTTCAGCAGGAGGGCCTGCCATACGTTGCTGTAGGCCACGTCCCGGTCGGTTTCAGCACGGTTCAGAGAGTACAGGGCCTGCGTTACGTCTACCAGCGTGGCCAGGCCGTTCTGGTACATTACGGATTTCTGCAGGTAGGCCTCTGAAGCAGACCTGATCTGCACATCCGCTTCGCGGTAGTTATTCAGCGCGTTCTTCATTTTCACGTCTGCCAGTACCATCTGGGCTTTCAGCTGCTGGTCCGCCACTTCCATTTCATACTGCAGCGCCTTGGAAGCAAATGCCTGTGCGGCAGATTGCTGCTTTACCCGCAGGGGCGAGGTCAGGTTCCAGGTAACGCCAATGCCCAGCAGGTAATTGGTGCGGGAGGGCTTTATCCCGTCCCAATAATTATGGGTGAACGCCGTCTGGTCTGTAGCGTAGGAAGAGCTGAAGCCGGAGGCCCGGGTTTGCAACACGCTGAAAAATGAAAAGGCGGGGAAGTTGAGGGTCTTGATGTATTTCTCCTGCTCCCGGCTCAGGTTGATGCGGCTTTGATAGAACTGCAGCACCGGGTGGCGGGCGGTATTGAGCGTAACCGTGTCTGTTACCAGGGCGGGCAGGCGGGAGAGTATACCGCTGTCCAGCACAAAATGCCCGGGCGCCACGCCCATGAACTGGGCCAGTTGGTTGCCCTGTTCCTGTTCCACATCCAGCGAGCGGGTGAGGGCAATACGGGCGTTAGATACTTCCGCGCTGGCCAGGGAAGAGTCTACGCCGGCAATGAGACCGTTGGCGGCCCGCCGCTTCACTACGGCCCTGAAGGTATCGGCCCTTTCCAGGTTGCGCTCCCAGGAGCGGGTGAGGCGCTGCGCGGCCAGCAGGTTCAGGTAATTGGCCGCCACCCTTACTTCGTGCCGGAACTGCTCCTGCAGCCTGTCATGTTCGTCACGACTGGCCACTGACTCCGCTGCTTTTATCTTTTCCCTGGCCCGGCCAAAGGCAAAAAATTCCCAATTGATATTGGCCAGGTACAAGGCCCCAAAAGCCGCGTTCCAGTTCTGGTCTGGCAGCGGCAGGCCGGAGGAGGCTACGCCCAGGCCACCAAAGCCGTAAAGAGGGCCGTTCTGGCCGTTTACCGTGCCGTAATCTTGCTGGGCGGATACGCTCAGGTTAGGTAAATAATCTCTGCGGGCTTGCTCTGCCGTGGCTTTCGAAGCATTTGCGTAGTTGGCTTTGGCCTTGATCGTCCCATAATTGTTCAGCGCTGTTTGTACGGCATCTTTCATGGTCAGCACCTGCCCCCTTGCGGCGGCGGCGCTCAAAAAACACGTTACCAGTAGAAGCAGATGAACAGGATAGCGTCTTGTCATCTTCGATTAAAATGAGCGGTTATGATAGCATGGCAGCTCTAAAGCTGAATTTTCTCATGCAAATAGCGCTCATCATTTTGAAGTAATTTTGAAGAAGCGCCTGCCTGGGGGAAGGCCACCTCTACAATATGCCGCTCAGACGCGTAGTGGTAGCGGATCTGGAAAGAATTTATTTCGCAGATCTGTTTTACAATAGAAAGACCGATGCCAATGGAATTATTGCACTGGCTGCCCTTTTTGAAGCGCTGGAACATGTCTTCCGTAGGCCCTTCCGGCGGGCGGCCGGTGTTTTTGATCACCAGGCAGCGGCGGTTAAGGCTCACTTCTATGCAGCCCTGGGGTATGTTGTGGCGAATGGCGTTGCTGATAAGGTTGTTGAGCAGGATGTCTGCCAGCGAGGCATGCAATTTTACATCTACATCCGGATCTATACTGCATTCCAGCCGGAGAGACTTCAGGGCTATCAGGTCCCCGAAGGCGTTGACGGCCTCCTGGGCGTACCGGCTGAGGCTCACTTCCTGCTCGGTCTCATATTCGTTGTTTTCCAGCCGGGATAGCAGAATGAGCGAACGGTTGATACGGGTCAGCTTGTCTACTGCGTTCTGCATGTCTGTGATCAGCGCCGCCTGGCCACCCTGTATGTCTGACTCAGACAATAATTCCAGCTTGCTGCGGATAATGGCCAGGGGCGTTTGCAGCTCATGGGAGGCATTTTCGGAAAATTCTTTCAGGGAAAGATAGTCATCTACCGCCTTGTCTGTCATTTTCCCTACAAAACAGTTCAGTTCCTTAAACTCCTTGACACGCGTAGGCGGCAGCACCAGCTTTTTCTTTGATTTGAGGCTGAAGCGCTGCAGCTTTTTGAGCGTACTGTAAAACGGCGCCAATACAATGCGGGAAGCCAGCCGCGCCGTTAGTACCACCAGGCCTATAAGGATGATCAGTTTCCACATAATAGAGGTACGAAGGCCCGCCAGTATCTGTTCCGAGCGGGACACATAGTCTCCGGAGGTGATGCGGTAATGTTTGCCGTTGATGGTATGGTAAGAGGCTACGGTAATTTTACGGTCATTGTCACGCAGCTCCGGGTCATGGGTCACATCCCGCTCCGTGATCGCGTACTGGCCTTCCGGCGTGGGGCCGGACATGCTTTCCACCTTTATCCGGCAGCCCTGGGTATATTCGCCCGGCACCTCTCCTTTCTCCAGCTGGCCGGCCACCCGCACGTTCACATGCTTCAGCCGTTCAATGGCCGCCTTGTCTATTTCCCGCTTGATACTCTGATAGGTGATAACGCTGTTGATGGGAATAATGATCAGCGTAACGCCGAGGAACCAGAGCGTGAACTTGTCAACAAGTTTCATTTTGCAACTATTTTAGAGGCTGAAGGAACATTCCGGGGAATGTGTCATTCACTGTTTTGATGTATTGAATTTATATCCCAGGCCGTACACTGTGCTTATATAGTCCGTTCCTTTGGCTGCGCTGATCTTCTTGCGGATGTTTTTTACATGCTGGTATACGAAGTCGAAATTGGCGAGGTTGTCTGTATAGTCTCCCCAAAGGTGCGCCGCTATAGACTGGCGGGAAAGCACCCGGTTCTTGTTCACGATAAAATAGAGCAGCAGGTCAAATTCCTTGCGCGTCACATCCAGCAGGGTCTCGTTCACATGCGCTTCCAGGGTATCTATGTTAAGGCTGATCTCGTTAAAGGTGATCATGTTGCTGCCGTTCAGCTTCTTGCGGCGGTAAATGGCCCGCAAGCGGGCATGCAGCTCCGGCAGGTGAAAGGGTTTGGTCAGGTAATCATCCGCCCCTTCTTCCAGGCCGGCCACCTTATCGTCCAGCGAGTTTTTGGCGGAGAGGATGAGAATGCTGCTCTGGATACGCTCCTGCCGCATGAAAGACAATATCTGCAGGCCATTCCCGTCTGGCAACATAATGTCCAGCAACACACAGTCATACTGGAAAGAGATGAGTTTGTCCTGCGCATCGCGGATATTATAGCTCACTTCACAGATGTATCCCTCCCTGGCCAGAAATTCGGATATACTGCTGGCCAGTTCCAGATTGTCTTCTATCAGCAACACTTTCATAATTTCCGCAAATTACACACAAATTTGAAGCAAATTTGAAGGCAAACGGGACAGAATGTCGATAAAAAATCTTATCTTAATGTTTAATCTATTGAAAACCAAAGACCCATTAATCTAGCACAGGATTTGCAAGCATACAGCCCGTAAAACCTATAAATATGAAACCATATCCGGTACTATTGTTAGGGATGGCCCTGCTGGCAGCATGCGCAGGCCCTTCCTCAGAAAAGAAAGCAGCAGAAGAAGACAGCGCCTCCGCCGTTACTGAAATAGAGCACACTACAAACATCAGCGCCTACATTGAGGGCATAGACGATTATGCGGGCACGGGAGGGCGTATGCTCACCGCGCATGATTTTGCCGTGGCGGACAATTCGTCCGGCCTGGTAGCCATTTATTCGTCTACCGGCAAGCCGCTGCGCCTGTACCTCTACCCGGAAAGCCAGCAGTCAGGCAACGCTACGGAAAGCTGGATCTACCTGGATACGCTCAATGGCAAGCCCATTATGTTCCGCGAAGTGGTGAAAGAAGCAAACCAGGTGAGGGAAAACAGTTTTTACTACAAAGGCGATGCCCTGGCCCATTCCGAAAGCCGTGTGGCGGCAGACCTGGCAGCGCTGAACGATGCGGAGTTTGGCCCGTACAAATCTCCCTACCCGGAAAACGACTACCGCATGAAACCGGCGGAAGTGAACACCCTGGCCACACAAGTGATGGCAGCCGTGCGCTCCCAGCGAAAAGACCTGAGCAAGGTAGCCAACGAAATGCGCCTGCTGGGCGCCTCCCACTGGGCCACGGGTAACGAGCCGGGCTGGTCGCTGGCCATTATCCCGCACGAAAAGATCATTTTCACCGGCAACTACGGGGCGGACAAATTTGAGCTGCCTTACGCAGATGTGCAAAAAGGCAATAAAGATGCCGCGGAGTTCAGCACCAGCGGCAACGGGCATACCCTCTCCGCCCGCTTTGAACCCCAAAGATGTACGGATGATGCCGGTAAAAAGCATGAAATGACAGTAACGGTAACGGTAGACGGTAAAGTGCTGAAAGGCTGCGGGGATATGCTGTATTGACGTTTCCATACCGTATTCATAAAAAGCGAACGGGCCGCCTGTTAAGAGGCGGCCCGTTTTTTATTTCTTCAGCTTCGCAAACGCGTCCAGCCCGGATTTGAGCCAGTTGGCATAGGTAGGTATGTCTGGCGTATAAGCCACCGGGTAAGTGAGCAGCTGTTCGTCAGGACTGATCAGTACATACAGCGGCTGCGAGTTGTTGATAAAGTTAACCGTTTGCATGGTGGCAAATTTGTTCCCGATGGTAACGATCTCTTTCTTCTTGCCGTCTGGGAACTCATACAGGAAACGCTCTTCATCCGGGAGCTTGGCGCGGTCGTCCGTATAGAGCGATACCAGTATGTAATTGTCTTTGATCAGCGCATGCACCTCGGGGTCCGTCCACACGTTCTCTTCCATGTTGCGGCAGTTTACGCAGGCCCAACCGGTGAAGTCTATGAGAATGGGTTTGTTCTTCTCTTTAGCCAGCGCAAGGGCCTTTTCGTAATCATTGATCACGTCTGGCTCCACGGCGCCTTTTTCATGGGCATTGTTGCCGTACCAGCTGTAAGACATGGGGGGCGCAAAGCCGCTCATGAGCTTCAGACGGGCGTATTTGGTATTGGTAACACCGGGCAGCAGGTAAATGGTGAAAGCGCCGAAGAGGATGGCAAAGAACCATCTTACCTTGCTCATTTTTACGCCGGTACGCTGCAGCTTCCAGTTGAAGCCTAACAGGTACATGGTGAGGCAAATGCCGATAATGATCCAGATGAGGAAGAAGGTTTCCCGGTGCAGAATGCCCCAGTGTGTTACCAGGTCTGCGTTGGAAAGGAATTTTACGGCCAGTGCCAGCTCAATATACCCCAGCACCACTTTCACGGAACCAAGCCAGCCGCCTGACTTGGGCAGGGTGCTGAGCCAGTTGGGAAAGAGGGCGAAGAGGGCAAAGGGCAATGCCAGGGATACGCCGAAACCGGCCATACCGGCGGTGAGCAGCCAGGCGCCGCCGTCAGAGTTGAGGGAGCCTGCCAGCAGCGAGCCCAAAATAGGGCCGGTGCAGGAGAAAGATACCACCACCAGTGTGAGGGCCATAAAGAAAATACCTACCAGCGTGCCTTTGTTGGCTTTGGAATCTGCCTTGCTGGCCAACCCGCTGGGCAGGGTAATGTCAAACACCCCGAAGAAGGAGATAGCAAACACTACGAATACGGCAAAGAAGAACAGGTTCAGCCACACGTTGGTGGAGATGTTATTGAATATTTCCGGTTCAGCCGCGCCCGCAATATGGAAGGGCACACTGAACAGCACATAGATCAGGAAAATAAAAAAGCCGTACATGGTGGCATTAAAAATGCCTTTCTTTTTATCCTGCGCGCTCTTGGTGAAGAACGAAACAGTGAGCGGTATCATGGGGAACACGCAGGGCGTGATCAACGCTACAAGGCCGCCAAGGAAGCCCAGCAGGAAAATGAACCAGGGGTTGGTCTCCCCTTCGTTACCGATGCCGCCTACTTTGTTGACCGGGTTTTTCAGGTCTATGTTAGCGCGTTTCAGTTCGTTGGCCTTGTCTGCGGAGGCCTGCAGCCCGCCTTTGCCCACGGTGAGGTTGCCGGCCGCGTCCGCATTGAAACGGAAGGGTGTTTCTTCCGGGTTGATCTCATCCCCTTTGATCACCATGTAGGTAAGGATGCCTTTAATGTCTTTTGCCGGGCCGCTGTATTGTACGGTGGCCTGTATATCTACCCCGCCTTCAAAGTATTTGATCTCCATATTGTCCAGTACAGGCTCCGCGGCTTTTTTTAGCTCGCCGGCCTCTGTGATGCCGGTAATGGAAGCGCGGGTGGCGCTGAGGCTGTCCAGCACAATACGCGTGTTGGGATCATCGTCTCCCATGGTGGTGGAGAACAACCTCCAGCCTTCGCCCAGGGTGGCTTTGAAATGTAAGAGGTATACACCTTCGCTTTTCTTTTCCGCCGCAAAATCCCAGCTCACCAGCTTAGGTATGGAATCCGCTTCCTGCGCCTGCGCCGTGGGGCGGAACATGAGCAGGAAGCTGGTTATAAGGAGCAGTAATTGTTTCATAGTTTTTCTTCTTGTTTCCTTCATACACCCGCCAGGTAGCGGGAATATTTCATATGTACGATAGACTTAACAGGCTATGCTAAACGTACATGCAAAAACGAGTTCCTTGAAAAAGAACTCGTTCCTGTTATATCTGAAAGATATCCGTTGTGATATTGGTCACCTTTACTTTCCTCCCAGGTTAACGGTAAAGGGTATTTCGGTGGGCGGCAGGCACTGATGGTCGTCACACACCATAAACTCAACGCTGCCTTTCAGCTTGGTGGCAGCCTTGCCTTTCACGGTCACTTTTTGCACAAATGACACGGTATTTTCGTAATACTTCAGTTCTGAGTTGAAGTTCTTGTCAAATGCTTTATGGAGCTTGCCTTGTTCTTTAGGTTTACCGGCCACTGTTACCAGCGGGTTTTTGGTAAACTTGATAGAGGTAGGGATGGGCCCTTCTCCGGCTTCCTGCGCATACAGGTGCCAGCCTCTTTCGATAGTAGCTGTTGCAGTCACTTCATATACCTGCCCGCCTACGTTCTTGGCTGAAAAATCCCATTTCACAGGGTTTTCTTCCTGGGCTACCGCCAGTACGGGCAATGCGAACATGCACAGCGCAACGAGTAATTTCTTCATAGTCCTTTTTTTCTGGTTGGTGGTTGATCCGGTTTTTTAAACCTTAGTTGTTATTAATCAGGCTCTGGAAGATGAGCTGCCCGTCCCGGTTACCCAGCAGTTCGTTGCTGGCCCTTTCAGGGTGCGGCATCATTCCGAACACGTTTTTCTCTTTGTTGCTGATACCGGCAATGTTACGTACGGCACCATTCGGGTTAGCTTCTTCAATTATATTGCCAAATTCATCACAATACCTGAAAATCACCTGATTGTGCTTAAAAAGCCCGTCCAGCGTGGCCTCGTCAGCATAGTACCTGCCTTCGCCGTGAGCAATGGGTATCATCAGCGGGCGGCCGGCCACGTCTTTCGTGATAGACGTATGCAGGTTCTCACTTTTCATGAAGATATTCTTGCAGATGAACTGCTGGTTCTGGTTTTTCAGCAGCGCGCCAGGCAGCAGGCCGGCCTCGCACAGGATCTGGAAACCGTTGCACACACCTATTACGCGGCCGCCTTTGTTGGCAAATTCCACCACGCTCTGCATCATGGGGCTGAATTTGGCAATGGCCCCGCAGCGCAGGTAGTCGCCATAAGAAAAGCCGCCAGGCAGCAAAATGCAATCTTCCGTACTGAACATGCTCAGATCTTTGTCCTTATGCCAGAGGGAGATCACCTCCTGGTTCAGGTCGTACTGAAGGGCATCAAGCATGTCTTGATCGCAATTTGAACCGGGAAATGTAACTACTCCAAATTTCATCTCTTTATAATTGTTTGAATATCTGCTTTAATGGTTTGTCGGGAAACAGCAAAATTACTGACCATTACGCAATTTCCAATCACCGCTCATCAGATTTTATGATTCCCATAACATCAATGGGAAAAGTATTGCATAATAATTACATATGCCAGCACCAGGAAGTGCAGGGCATTGGCAAAGGTATTGTTGGTAATGGTCCAGAACACGTTGCCGGCAAAAAGGGACAGCGGCAATATGGCCAGTACCCAGTAGGCGGGGGTAAAGCTGGCGCTGAAAAACGGGATGAAAATAGCCACCACCACGTACACGGCCATGGCAGACCATATTTTGCGCCCCTGTATGAGCATTTTGTTGAATGTACGCTGCAGCATGACCCAGCCGGTCACAAAAAAGAGCAGGGATACCACAAAGGCGCCCCAAACCTTGTAATTGGTGATCATGGGCAGGTGGAAGCTGACGCGGGGCAGGGTTTCAATGGCGTCCCACCGGTTGGTGAGAAAGAGCCAGGTACCCAGCAGGTAAAAAGGGCAAAGCAGGCCCATCAAGCCAATGATCCACTCTGCCAGCCGGAAAGCGCGCATGATGAGCAAGCTGATAAAGAGCAGGGCCACAAACAGGATGGCCGGGAAGTAGAACAGCCCGCATATGCCCAGGGCAAACCCGATGTTGAAGGCCACATCCCGGGCGGACGTGCGCATGTACAGGTCTGTAATGCCTGAAAATATCCAGAGCATGATGGTATTGACCAGCACGGCCGGCGAAAATACGTTCCAGCTTTCCAGCAGGGAGGTGAATAGCAGGAAACACATGGCCGGCAGGTACGTATCCTTGGCAAAGAGGCGGTGGTTATTGATGATACGGGTGAGCAGCAGGGCCTGCAAAAACTGCAGCAGAATGGCCAGGGTGGTAAAAAAAATGGGGCTTTTGCCCACCAGGCTTTCCAGCCAGGCCGTTAACGCACTGTATACCAACCCTTCAGAGCCGTCTGCGAGGTAAACAGACGGGTTGAGAAGATAGTAGAATTTAACGAACAGGGTGTATATGAACAGCAGCAATACCGTTAGGGGATTGCCTGATCGGAAAAAACGTATCACGGTGCAAAGGTGTGATTAAAAGTCAATTTTAGCAAAGCAAATATAATTCCTGTAAATACAGGGTATCAACACACTTCGCCCGCTGATCTGCTTGCCGTAGCGGGGCATCCAGGTAAACCCTTTGTCCAGGTTGCGCAGGGTAGGCTTGCGGTTCACCTTCCCGTCCGGCCCAATGGTGTTCTCAGACAGTACGTACTGCCGGCGGTCCAGCTCGTTGAACAGGAAATGCAGCTCGCTGCCCACGTTCACCAGCATGTAGCTCAGGTACAGGTCTGCCCCGTCGTCAAACTGGCTTTTGTGTACAAAATTGCTGTATTGCAGCTCTCCCTGCTCGTCAAAGGCCAGGATGGCAATGTTGTCGTAGTGATAACGGGTGCCCTGCCCGTCGTTCCAGCCGTAAGGGTTGTAGTAATACGGGGAGTAGGGCGAATAGTAGTAAGGATTATACCCCCCGTAGCCGCCGTACATATAGTTCCAGCGGTTCCAGGGCTGGGTGCGGGAGGTGGTGTAATATGCTTCTGCCGTGAGCAGGAAGCCCCCGTTACGGGTATTGACTATTTTACGGATAAAATAATCGTTGAAGGCCGCGGCGGTGGAAGCGTCTCCCCGGGCGCTCTGCTTCAGCTGCGGGGTGAAGGCGGTAGCCCTTTCAAACAACCGGGAGCCGTTGGTACAATCCAGCCGCAGCATGTACATCCCTTCCACATTGCCCCGCTTCTGCTTGTAATAAAAAGACGTAATGAGCGCCTGTTTTTCCGGGTTGTTCAGTTTCAGCTTTACCTCGTCCAGCAGCAGGTTTTTGGTTTCAAAGGGGTATACTTCAAAGCTGTCTATCACCGCCCGTTTCATGACCACGTTGCCGTTAACGATATAGTCCCGGTTGCTGGTGCGCTCCAGCTTGGTAAAGATGAGATCTCCTTCGTTGTTCAGGTTAAAATTGCTGAGAAACTGGCGTTTAGCCTCCATGGGGAGAGACACGCGGCTGTTATTCACCAGGTTGAAGGAACTGTCATACAGGAAGGTGTAGAACACATGGTTGTCTTCCTTGTCCTGGTTGATCTTGTAGACCAGTATGCGGTTCTTGTCTTCCGATATTTCTACAGAATATATTTTGTTTTCCCGTGAAAAGTTGCCGATGCGGGTGGAATCTACCATGATGGGAGCGGTCAGGAACTGGCCATCTCCGTTTACGGTACCGCAGAAGCTGTACACGGCGTCTCTCCGCTGAAACTGGTAGATCATGAACGCCTTGTCCTGGTAATTCACAAAATCCACACTGATGAGTTTTTTCGGCAAAAAGTCCAGCTTCACACGATCTTTCAGTTGCATAGCGTTATCATATACGGAGATATGATATTCGCCCCGGTCGGCTTTATACACCAGAATGTTCCCGGAAACCCTGCCGATGATCTCAAATTCCGTGGTCTTATAATCGTCCCGCTCCGGCTCTGAATAAGTGATCTTTTGGGCAGTGGCCATCGTACTGCACAGCACGAACACACAAATTGGTACGATATGACGAATGCGCATGGATAATTATTTAAGATTTTGATATAGGATAAACGCTGTAATACCCGATTTTATGCAAGCTCTTGCTTCAAACCTACACGAAAATTATGTGATTGCAAAGCCTGACGGGTTGCACGGCATATATTTGGGCTGTACGGACATTGTTTTTAAAACAGGCGCAATTAATTCTGTAATTTTATTCCATCATTTTTTCCAAAAGCTGGCGTTAATTATATGATGGATACGGTATTGGTTACTGGCGGCACTGGCCTTGTAGGCAGGGCACTAACGGCCTTTCTTATTGAAAGGGGATTCAAGGTGATTGTACTCACCCGCCGGAAACTGGCCTCGGACCACCCCCAGTTGCAGTACGCCCGCTGGGACCTTGACCGCAAGGTACTGGATACCACCGCCTTACGGCAGGCAGACCATATTATTCACCTGGCCGGCGCCAATGTGGCCCAGGGGCGGTGGACGAGCGCCCGCAAGCAGGAGATCCTCAACAGCCGGGTGCAAAGCAGCCAGTTGCTGTACGATCACCTTCGCCTTCACCCCAACAAAGTACGGCAGGTGATCAGCGCTTCGGCCACCGGCTACTACGGCCCCTATACCGGCAGCATTTTTACAGAAAACGATCCTGCGGCAGACGATTTCCTGGGTACTACCTGCCAGGCCTGGGAAAATAGCGTGCGGCAGATGGAAGACCTCGGCAAAAAGGTGATCATACTACGCACGGGCCTGGTGATGAGCCTGAAAGGCGGCGCACTGAAGGAATTTTACAAACCCGTCAGACTGGGCTTTGCCACCGTAATGGGCAACGGGGAGCAGTGGGTAAGCTGGATACACCTGCAAGACCTGGTACGGTTATATTTCAATGCGGTGGTGAACGACGGGCTGAACGGCGTTTACAATGCCGTAGCGCCTCACCCCGCCACCAATCATGAGCTCATTACATCGCTGGCGCGGGCCGCCAAGGGCAATGGTTTTGTGACCATGCATGTACCGGCTTTTGCACTGAAGCTGGCTTTGGGGGAAATGAGCGTGGAGGTGCTGAAGAGCGTGAAAGCATCCGCGGGGAAGATCCTGCAAACAGGCTTCCAGTTCTCCTACCCTACGGTGGCGGAAGCAATGGAGCAGATCCTGCGGGAGAAACAATAGGCAGGAACAGCGGAACATATCTAACGAAAAAACAGTACGCTGCGGCCTTGCCGGCTGCCGGACAAACTTTACCGGGGCAAGGCGTCTTATTCCCGTCTTACAACCCTAACGCAGCTAAGAGGGCCTTTGCCTTCAAGCCGCATTCTTCGAACTCCTTTTCCGCATCGCTGTAGAACGTAATGGCAGAGCCGGTCTGGAAGGAAATATACTTTTGTTCCGCGTTATAAAGAATGCTCCTGATCACTACATTAAAATCAAAATCCCCTTCCGGCGTGATGTAGCCAACAGCGCCGGAAAACAACCCGCGCCGCGTTTTTTCATATTGTTCTATCAGTTCCATCACCCGTACTTTGGGCGCGCCCGTCATGGAGCCCATAGGGAAGGCGTGGCGGATGGCGTCTGTGAAATGGAAACGGTCATCCAGCGTGGCAGACACGGTAGAGATCATGTGATGCACTTGCGGGAAGGTATATATGCCGAACAGCTCTTCCACCCGCACGCTGCCCTGTACCGCGGTACGGGAAAGGTCGTTACGCACCAGGTCTACGATCATCACATTTTCAGCCTGCTCCTTGGCGCTGCTGCGCAGGGCCTGCTGCAAGGCCGCATCCTGCGCCGGGTCTGCAGCGCGTTTAGCCGTGCCCTTTATAGGCTGGGAAATAATGCGGCTGCCTTTTTTCTGCAAAAACCTTTCCGGGCTGGAGCATACAAGGTAGCGGTGATGCACTTTGTAGTAGGCGGCAAAGGGTGCGGGAGACAGTTGGTTGAGCCGGTGGAACAGGTGTTGCGGGGCATTGACGTCCGCTTCCAGGAATTGCTCCCGGCAGAAGTTCACTTCATAACAATCCCCCTTGCGGATATGCTCTTTCAGGGCGTTGACGGCGTTGAGATAATACGCCCGGTCCATCCGCGCCTGCAACGGGCCTGCATTGGCCAGTGCAACACGGCCGCCGCCGGGCTGCTCGCGCAGGCAGGCATTGAATATCTGCTGTGCTTCGGATGCGGTGAGGTGGTCTGCCTGTATAGTGAGTTGGCCGGTGTGGGAAGGGCCGTTACAGTTCCCGGCAACACCGGTTTTGTCCTGCAATGCATCTGCAGCAGATGCAGATACATTTTCCGGCGGCGTGCCCGATACAGTTACGGGCGGGGCCTCCGCTTCCCGCAACCGCAACAAATAACGCGGCCTGAAAAAAAAGAGGTCGGGAAAACCGATGCCGTCTACATGGGAAGAGGCCAGTTTCTCTGTTTCATTTTTCAGATCATACCCCAGGTGGCCAAAGAGCCAGCCGGGGCAGGCGGCATGCCATTCCCGGAGCTGGTGAAACGCGGTGCCAGCTGGGCACTGCAATATTTCTGCGGCGTCTGCGGCCAGCAGGGCTTCAGCGCTGCCGCCTGGAAGGCGGTATTCATTATTGTCCAAAAAACAACAAATGTTGAACCGGTTACCCCAGCTCAACATTTGTTCTTTGAATGCGCTTATATTATTTACAGGAAAACTGTATGATGGCACGTTTACAGATTAGAAATCATCATCATCGTCGTCAAAACGGTCATTAAACAAGCCCATGTCCTTGAACTCGTCATCTATGCCCAGGTCATCGTCGTCATCGGCAGACTTTTTACCGGGGCGGCCACGCTTGCTTTTGGGCTTGGGCATATCAAACTCCTCAAAATCAGGATCATAGTCCTCATCTTCACCTTTTTCCCAGGCATCATCGTCATCATCAAAGTCATCATCCTCCTCGTCATCATCATCGTCATCGTCCTTCTTTTTTCTGCCGCCGGCTTTGGCTGATTTCCTGGCGCCTTTTTTCGGCGCATCGTCATCATCCTCACCGTCGTCATCATCCTCCTCATCGTCTTCTTTTTTGGATTTTGCCGCAAGCTTATCTGATTTTTTTGAAGCAGCAGACTTCTGGGGAGCATCCTCCTCATCCTCCTCTTCATCCTCGTCTACTTCCTTTTTAGGCTTTGCACCAGCCTTCTTCTCAGAGGCTTTGTCAGTCTTTGGTGAAGTAGTTTTTTTAGTCTCTTTTTCTTTATCAGATTTTGATTTCATAATGGTACGTTACAATTAGATTCTAGGGTAAAGTTTTAACAGTTTTTTTGATTCGCCAAATTTTTTTTTGACTCTTTTTTTTGTATTTTTTTGACTTTACTTTTCGAGTATCTGGTCCCTGCCAGGGCCGTTTGACACGTATTGCACAGGTACCCCAAGGTAGCTCTCCACAAAAGATAGGAAATTTTTCATTTCACCGGGCAAAGCACTGTATTGGCGGCTTGCAGCAGTAGGGGCAGACCAGCCGGGGAAGCTCTCCAGCACGGGCTGGATGGTAAGGCCGTTTATCTGGAAGGGCATTTCTTTCGTTTGCTTACCGTTGATTTCATATGCCACGCAGGCACTGACGGTTTCGAAAGCATCCAGCACGTCGCTCTTGGTCATTACCAGCTGGGTAACGCCGCTGAGCATGCAGGTATAATCCAGCGCTACCAGGTCTATCCAGCCGCAACGGCGGGGCCGGCCGGTGGTGGCGCCAAATTCGTGGCCTGCCTGGCGCAGTGTTTCGCCGGTCTCGTCTTCCAGCTCGGTGGGGAAAGCGCCGCTGCCTACACGGGTGCAGTACGCTTTGGTGACCCCTATCACTTCGCGGATCCATTTGGGGGCAATACCCAGGCCGGTACAAACGCCGGCAGATATGGTATTGGAAGAGGTAACAAAAGGATAGGTACCGAAATCAACATCCAGCATGCTGCCCTGGGCGCCTTCCGCCAGCACTTTTTTGCCGGCCTTCAAATGGTTGTTGAGCCAGTATTCCCCGCTCACGATGTTCATTTCCCGGAGGAAGGCCACCGCTTCAAAAAAGTCTTTTTCCCATTCGGTGATATCTTCCGTAAAGTCGTAATTAGCCAGCAGTTGCAGGTGTTTGGCCTTGAGCTTGCCGTACAGCACCTCAAAATCAGGATGCAGCACATCCCCCACCCGCAGGCCGTTACGGCCGGTCTTGTCCATATAGGCGGGGCCTATGCCCTTGAGCGTGGAGCCGATCTTTTCATGGCCCTTGGCCAGCTCGGAAGCCTTGTCAAGCGCCCGGTGAGTAGGTACTATAATATGGGTCTTTTCCGCAATAAAAAGGTTCTTTTTCAGGTCAATGCCCAGTGCGGCCACCGTTTGGCATTCTTTCCGGAAAGTAACGGGGTCCAGCACCACACCGTTGCCAATGAGGTTGAGGGTATTGCCGTGGAACACACCGGAGGGGATGGTGTGCAGCACCACTTTCTGATTATTGACATACAGGGTATGCCCGGCGTTGGGGCCACCCTGGAAACGGGCTATAATGTCATATTTGCCCGCAAAATAGTCTACGATCTTGCCCTTGCCTTCATCGCCCCATTGCAGCCCCAGCAGTACATCTACCATTGTTTAAAAGTGATTTATGGTTTAAAAGAAGGAGCAAAAATAAGGCGATTGAACGACATGTGCCAGGAAATTAAATTAATCTTCCAGCCGGCTTACGCTCTGGATGCCTTCCAGGCCCTTAAGGCGCTCTACCAGCTCGTCCAGCTCGTCCTTGTCATGCACAAATACCTTGATCAGCCCTTCAAAGAGGCCTTCCCTTGACTCAATGGTGAGCCCGGCAATGTTGATCTTCAGCTCGCCGGAGATAATATTGGTGATCTTGTGAATGACCCCCACATCGTCCATACCGATGATGCGCAGGCCCGTCAGGAAGGAGATTTCCCGGTTTTTCACCCACTTGGTCTTTACCACCCGGTGCCCGTAGTGGGAAAGCAGCTGCGCGGCGTTGGGGCAGTTGGTGCGGTGGATCTTCAGGCCTTCGCTGGCGGTGATGAAGCCGAACACGTCGTCTCCCGGAATGGGGCGGCAGCAGTTGGCCAGCTTGTAGGCGATCTTGTCAGAGCTTTCCCCGAAAATGATCAGTTCCGCGTCCTTTTTGGAGGGTTGCTTGTGGTGCTCTTCCACCACCGGCTCCTGGGGTTTCACGGGCTTGGGCGGCTCCAGCTTGTCTCCCAGCACATGGAACTGCTTCAGCTCCTTGAGGTCTATGTTGCGAACGGCTATCTGGTAGTACAGGTCCAGCGGGGACGGCTGTTTGTAGAACTGTACCAGCTCGTTGATGTTATACTGGCTGGGGGAGGCCTTCATGTGATCCAGCTTGCGGTGCAACAGCTCCTTCCCGTCCATGGCCACTTTCCGCTTCTCTTCCTTGAGCGCGTCCTTGATCTTGCTTTTGGCCTTGGCAGTCAGTACAAAATTGAGCCAGTCTTCAGACGGCTTTTGTTTGTTGGAAGTGATGATCTCCACCTGGTCCCCGCTGCGCAGTTTATGGCTGAGGGGCACCAGCTTGTAGTTGACCTTGGCGCCGATACACTTGTTACCCACGGCGCTGTGGATGGAATAGGCAAAATCAAGGGCGGTAGAGCCTACCGGCAGTATTTTGAGGTCTCCCTTGGGGGTATATACATAGATTTCCTCAGTAAAAAGGTTGCTTTTGAAATCCGCCAGGAAGTCAAGCGTATTGGAATCAGGGCTGTTCAGGATCTCCCTGATCTGGCTGAACCACTGCTCAAACTTGGACTCCTGCACGCTCTGGTTGCCTTCTTTATAGCGCCAATGCGCGGCCACGCCTTTTTCCGCATAGTCGTTCATACGTTTGGAGCGGATCTGCACCTCCACCCATTTGCCGTTGGGGCCCATTACCGTTACGTGCAGGGCCTCATAGCCGTTGCTTTTAGGGTTGCTCAGCCAGTCTCGCGTGCGTTCGGGGCTGGGATGGTAAAAGTCCGTAATGATGGAATACACCTTCCAGCAGTCTGCCTTTTCCTTTTCCAGCGGCGTATCCAGGATGATGCGGATGGCAAAGAGGTCATACACCTCTTCAAACTGCACGCCCTTGGTCTTGATCTTGTTCCAGATGGAGTGGATGCTTTTGGGGCGGCCGTATATTTCGAATTGGAAGCCTTCTTCCTGCAGCACCTCCTTGATAGGCTTGATAAACTCGTTGATGTACCGGGTGCGCTCGCGTTTGGTTTCCTTGAGGCGGCGGGCAATTTCGCGGTATTGGTCCTGCTCGGTATACTTCATGGCCAGGTCTTCCATCTCGCTCTTGATGATGTAGAGGCCCAGCCGGTGCGCCAGGGGTGCATAAATAAACACCGTTTCAGAGGCTATTTTCAGTTGTTTTTCCCGGCTCATGCTGTCTAGCGTGCGCATATTATGCATACGGTCGGCCAGCTTGATGAGGATCACCCGGGGGTCGTCCGCCAGGGTGAGGAGTATTTTCTTGAAGTTTTCCGCCTGGGCGGTACTGGTATTGGAGTCTATAACAGTAGATATCTTGGTGAGGCCGTCTACAATATGGGCTATTTCAGAGCCGAACTCGCGTTCCACGTCTTCCAGCGTTACCTCGGTGTCTTCCACGGTATCGTGCAGCAGCGCGCAGATGGCGGAGCGCACCCCCAGGCCGATCTCTTCCACGGTGATCTGAGCTACGGCCAGCGGGTGGAGGATATAAGGCTCCCCGGATTTGCGGCGCATATCCTTGTGGGCATCGGCAGCCATTTCAAAGGCGGTACGAACCAGTTCCCTGTCCCCTTTTTTGAGGCGGGGCTTGAGGGCTCGTAAAAGGGCCCGGTAATGCCGGACTATCTCTTTCTTCTCCTGCTCTTCGTTGAGGTTATATTTTTGAACGGTCACAGTTTCCATGCTAACTCCAAAATTACGAAATAGCCGGCAGTATAAGAAGCGGCGGAAAGAGATTGAGACTCAGGGGGTTAGTTTCCTGTGGCGGTCCGTTCCAGGTGGCCCCGGTGGGGAAAATGCTGTTTTGAGCGAAGGAGTAAAGAAGCTGCAGCTGCATTCCTATGACATGCTGCGTATTGGCCAGCTGATGCTACAGAAAGGGAAATGGAAAACAAGCCTTCCGGCAACTGCAGGCTAACATCCGCCAGGCTGCAGATGCCCCTTCCGTTTCTCCGCCCGCCCATGCCACAGCCCTGCCTGTTTCCGGTAAAACATACAAGCTGCCTGCTAATTCCCTGGCCTGGGACAGCCTGCGCTTTACCTTCCAAAACCCGCATGAAGCCACCATGCAATGGGCTGGTAGAAAAATGACCTGCCCCGTTGGCCTGAACGGGGCAAATGCTTTTTCCGTCAACCCCATTACGCGGCTGCGGCAGGGATGCACCGCTGTGTGGACAACCCCGCAAACCCTTCACCTGCAATTGGACCTCATAGGCGCCATCAACCTGTATACACTCGATCTAACATTCTCCCGGGATGCGGCAACTGCCGAAATTACCCAGCATGAAGGCGCCGGGCTGAATAACGAAAAAATGACCGGTCGGGCCATACCGTGAAACGCCGCCGCCGGCTGCTTACGTTATGTTATAAATATTTTTAAAATTGGCAAAAAAAGATACCTTTGCAGACCTTTTTCAAAGGCTATTGCGGATGTGGTGAAATTGGTAGACACGCCAGACTTAGGATCTGGTGCCGCGAGGCATGGGGGTTCGAGTCCCTTCATCCGCACAGTATCAAAATGAAGGAGTTATTTCTTAGAGAAATAGCTCCTTTGTGTTTTTGACCTTTTTTAATTAATTGGAAATCAAGTTTGAAGGAGAGCTCGAATCCCATGAGGCTATGTTTGAACTACGGGTATATTTTGGTTAGTTTTCCCTACATTATGAAATCGATTATTATAGTTACCATTGCCAACTTATGTTAGGCGGAAGGACCTTTACGTAAAGGGTTCTTGCAGTATTCTTCAAAATCTTCGATTGTTACCTTGTCTGTTTTGTCTTTAAAGAATCTTACATAAGATTCGAGTTCATTCCAACCGTCAAAGCCATATCTCCTGGAACAGGTTTTTATTCTTGATGTTTCGTTCAAACATTCCCACGCAAAGTCGATCATTTCTTTACCATGAATATACTTGAATCCTTTTCCACTCCATTCTGGCAAAGAAGGACAGAAAAACGTAAACTTAAATTTGAATTTCCCAAGAGGTAAGTCCTCGTTGAATTCAGCAAAGCCATTTAATTCTTTGTTTTTATGCAAGTTCAAATTGCTTTCAAACTTATCAAGTTGTTCGTTGGTTATAGTTTCATAGATTCCAAGCCAATCTATAAGTTGTCTTATACTTTCCCTATCTCTTCTAAGCCCCTTGTTGAACTTTACATCGCCCAGCTTTGCATAATTCTTGACATCTCCTATAAGTACTTCAATTCTAGCTTCTGAACAGTCCAAATAATCAGGAACATTAACCTGTCGATATTCTTGTGAATGATGAGGCATTCGTATTGCAACTAGATCTAGCTCCGACCTTGAATTTCCCCACTGGTCTGAGTGAAAAATAAGATTTGAAGCAACGTAACCTTTTAGCCTCAAATAAAGTCTAGTCAATAATTCGTAATGTTGGTCCATAGTATTGTCAATATAATGTTAACCACAGTGCATTTTTATTTTGTATTTCTGTCCCTCTGTCATATATTGTCTATGTAACATTCAAAAAACGGTCTTTCTCGGTGAATTACTGCATCTTTATAATCGTCAGTATGATGTTCAAAAAATGGGACTTTATGATTTCTTAATTCGCCTGTTTTCAAAACGTAACTATGACTTATTATTTCTCCAATGTCATCAGCAGAACAACCATCCGGCATTTGAAAAAACTCCCAATGAAAAGTCGTCCCGAAACCAAAGTATTTTCCGTCTTTCATTTTTGTTGCAAATCCTGTCCAACCCATTGTTGTTTCACCACGAATTTGTTTTTGAATGTCTAAGGGAAGCGCAAATCTACTTTTCTCAACTCTATCAATGTCATAGTCATTAATGCAATTTCCGTGGGCTACAAAAGTCTTAACAATTTCATAGTATCCGAACCCTGAAGAACGACTAAAAATACCTTTCCCAGTTTGTTCTTCTTTAAATCGTCTAATAGCTAAATTCACAACAGGTTTTGTATTGCGAAAAATGACGCAAGGCAAAAATGTTCCGTCTGTCAGATACACCGATGCTCTATAGCTAAGTCCATGAGCATTGTCTTCCAAAGGTTGAATATTGTTCTTTAAAAACTTGATAATATCTTCTGTTTGTTGTCGTTTCATTGCATTGTGGCTGACGTTTTTTGACAATCCCTTGTTAGGCGAAGTTATTCTTCTTACTTCCAAATTTCATTATCCATTCTACAACGTCAGCATAATCCTTCAATGTTAATTGATATTGGTGTTTCTGCTGGAACGTTTTAGCATCCGCGGTAAATGATGAACTTGTAACTAACATAGCACTATTAGCTTGGGCGTCACAAAGTGTTCCATATAATGTTCTCACTAGCTCGACTCCGATTTTTCTGTCCTCACGATAATGCTTTGCTTCCACGAGGCACAACAATCTACCAACTTCTGTATTCAGATAAGCAAGAATATCAGAACCACCATCTTTTGTCTGTTTAGTTAATTCGACGTCCCATCCCATATCTCTTAATAAGTCAGCCAATAGCTCTTCAAATTCTCTTGGTGTTATATTTCGTAGATTAACAGGCTGCTTTTTCAGTAATTCAATCAACTTATGATTTGCACTGATTATGATTGGTTTTGTTGCGGTGATGATTTGCCTTTTGGGAAGAAGAATGTCATTTTGAATATCGTAGAGTGGTTCCTTTGTTGAAGAAAGTATTGAGTCGATATTGTTACCTTGGATTAGTTTACTTAAAATAGAAAGGGCGAGTGGAAATCCTTTCGATGTCTCAATAGCTTGTGAGATTTGTACATCAGTCAACTCGCTCGACAATAGTTTCCGCAATAAATCTCCTGTCGAGGAATTTGATAGAGGCCGAAGCGATAAATGTTGCCCTTTTGCAAATTTTAATTCCTTTTGTCTAATAAAGACAAGTGAAGAAACGATTTTATAGTTAAAAAATTTTCCGGCGACTTCTTCATGTTTTTTTTGAGGCCAAACATCAGTTCCATCAACGACGATGGTCAACCCTCTATCTCCCCTCTCATATCTGTCATCACTTATCCTTCGAATTTCAATAAGCAAATTATCAATGGCATTGTCGTCAATATTTGAAGAAAGGTCTAGCCATAATGGAGTGTATGAAATTCTCCTTGAAGAAAACCACTGTTTCACAAGAGCAGTTTTGCCAACTCCGATTGGACCTGAAACAATAATTGGGGAGAAAGAATAATCACGTCTATAAAGACGTTCATCAAGCCATTCTAACTCTTTTTCACGCCCAATAAAATTTCGATTATATTCTCTTTCAAAGTCAAAGGTCATGTTAATGTGGTGTCTAAATCAAGGTGCTTTACGAAATAAATATACAGAAAATAGTAAATAAGAAGAGAACGGTTCGTCAACCAGCCCTCTTTAAAGAATGTTGGAAAATCCGATGAGGTTGACCCCTTTGTGCTGATTTCAGAAGATCACTTTTGTCGTTGACTATCAGTATATCTCTGTCGAAAACTCAACCACCAAAAGTGGGTCAGTGCCTTTAAGATTTCCCAATAAGGTCCTGCCTACCTTTTGGCTCTTTCGCCAATTTCTGTGGCTTTCGATCTTGCAATTCACTGATTATCAATTTTCCAGACTCATTTGTAACTTTGTCAAGGGTGACAAGAATCTGCCAAAAAGTTCTAACCACCTCCCGTCTCCCGCACACAGGGGAAACTAAAAGATTTCCCCTTTTTTTATCTTAAGTCAACAAGCCCCGCTCCTCATGTACCTACACCTGGAGTTCCTGTTTTAGATATACGCATTTCAATTCTCTTACTGATTTTGTCAAACCTGCGGATAGCATTTTGGAAAAATGATATAGTGAAAAATAATACAACCACTCAAAAGAAGAAGTATTTTTAGTTCTCATAAAGGTCTATCTGCCTTCGTAATATTTTTTACTATATGACCCTGTACCCATCAACATTTACAAGAACTTCCTGATCAATATTTTGCCCTGATCAATAGCAGGTTGTGTCATTTTTTTGAAAAATTTATAAAAAATAGTCCCTGACATGAAAACTCGTATCATTTTGTGGCTGGCGTCATTACTGCCCCTGGCCACAATAGCGCAACAAAAGATAACCCCGGATACCGTAGGTATCGGCACTACTAATCCCATTGAGAAGCTGCATGTGCAAAATGGACGGATATACCTGGATGGTGGCGAAGTGAAGAACGGGCTTCTTCACAGTTATTTTCATTGGTCCGGGCACAATCTCATAATGGGCACCCGCCAGGGGGTTTACGCTCACAATATTTTGCATTTAATGCCCGGCGGCTCCAGCTCAGGTCTGTTGGTGTCTGGATTGCGGATGTATGATGCGCCCAAACAGGATTCCCAGGTGCTGAAAATACAGTTCCAGTCAAATGGTATCAGTTTCATTAATGGGGGCAATGTTGGCATCGGAACTGCAACCCCTGGCTCCAACAAACTGGCCGTAGAAGGTACTATTGGAGCGCGTAAGGTGAAAGTAACACAAAACACTTGGGCAGATTTTGTATTGAAGCCTGATTATCACCTGCCCTCCTTATGCGAGGTGGAGCAGTTTATCCGGCAACATCAGCATTTACCCAATATTCCCACCGAAGCGGAAGTAGAAAAAGACGGTTTGGATATAGGCGAGATGAACATGCGGCTATTGCAAAAGATAGAAGAATTGACGCTATATGTAATACAACAGGATAAAAAGCTAAGGGAATTGCGGGAAGTGTGTAAAGGACAAAATGAATCATTGATAAATTTTCAGCGGGAAATTGATGAGATCAGGAAACGATCCGACCGATAGCATAGTTGGTTGTCCAACTGCATAAGTAAGACCGTTCATTGGTCCCCGCTTTACCGGCATCCCCCATATAAAGCAGGAAACCACAGGATGCCCAATCCACCGCTAACGATTAACTTAGTTAGCGAATTGCCCCGTTATGATGAATTTCCTGCTTTTAATGCTGGCACTCGCCGGCAGCCCACAGTCAGATAGCTTGAAAACAGGCTTCCGCAATCCACCGCCCTCAGCCAGGCCGGGAGTTTACTGGTACTTCATGGATGGCAACCAGTCAAAAGCCTCCATGACGGCAGACCTGGAATCTATGCAGCGGGCGGGCATCGGCTATGTGGTATTCCTGGAGGTAAACGTAGGCATTCCGCGCGGGCCGGTTGATTTTTTAAGTGAGCAATGGCAGGAATTATTCACCCATGCCATGCGGGAATCTGAACGGCTGAACATTGCCGTCACCCTGGGCGTAGGTCCCGGCTGGAGCGGTAGTGGCGGGCCATGGGTACAGCCCGGCCAATCCATGCAGCATCTGGTGGCAAGCAGCATCAATGTATCAGGCGCTTACCAGCAGAAAATACAGCTCCCCGTACCGCCGCCCAGGAAACCCTTCTTTGGTGAAGGCGGGCTAACGCCTGCCATGAAAAAACAGTGGAATGATTTTTATGAAGATGTGGCAGTGCTGGCTTTCCCTGCGCCGGCAACGGCACAAAAAATAACAGGCGTTGACGAAAAAGCGCTCTACTACCGCGCACCCTACAGCTCCGCGCCAAACGTTAAACAGTACCTGCCTGCGCCTGACACCGCCAGGCAGCCAACTGGCATCCGGAAAAACCAGATCGTCAACCTTACCGGCAAACTGCGGCCAGACGGTACGCTCCATTGGAAAGTTCCACCGGGCAACTGGACCATCATGCGTTTTGGCGTCCGCAACAACGGCGCAGTAACGCGGCCGGCGCCATTCCCGGGGCTGGGGTTTGAAGCAGACAAACTGGATACTGTGGCCATGAATGCCCATCTTGACGCCTATGTGGGAAAGCTCTTGCGCCGCATAGGCCCCCCTGACCCGGCCAAACCCGGGGGATTAAAAACGCTGCACATGGACAGTTGGGAAATGGGCGCCCAGAACTGGACGCCCGGTTTCCGCAAGATTTTTGCGCAACGACGGGGCTATGACCCGTTGCCGTTTTTTCCCGTCTATGCAGGCCATATTGTGGAAAACCCGGCCATTAGCGAACGCTTCCTCTGGGACCTGCGCCTCACCCTGCAGGAACTAGTGATAGCCAACCACGCGCAGCACCTGAAAAAATACAGCCACCGCAACGGCCTGCAGCTTTCCATTGAACCATATGACATGAACCCCACGGCAGACCTGGAGCTGGGCGCCGTGGCAGATATACCCATGTGCGAATTTTGGAGCAAAGGCTTCGGCTTTAATACTTCGTTCAGTTGCATTGAAGCGGTTTCCATTGCGCATGTGAACGGCATTCCCCTTGTACCGGCAGAGGCTTTCACCGCGCAGAACAAGGAATCCTGGCAACAATACCCCGGCTCCATGAAGGAACAGGGAGATTGGGCTTTTGCAGCCGGCATCAACCGCCTGGTGTATCATACTTTCATCAACCAGGCGCTGAATGATTCCCTCCGTCCGGGCATGACCATGGGGCCCTATGGTGTGCATTGGGACCGTGGGCAAACATGGTGGCCTATGGCAGACGGCTATCACCGGTATATTTCCCGGTGCCAGTACATTTTACAACAGGGCCGCACGGTGGCTGACATTCTCTACCTCTCGCCGGAAGGCGCTCCGCATGTATTCCGCCCGCCTGCGTCCGCGCTTGAAGGTGACGCAGTGCTGCCTGACAGGAAAGGGTATAATTTTGACGGATGCGCGCCGGGGCAGTTATACGCGGCAAAGGTAGAACAGGGCAACATCGTATTCCCCGGCGGCGCCAGCTACCGCCTGCTGGTTTTGCCGGATGCGGGAGTGATGTCTGCCGCTTTGCTGGAAAAAATACGGGCGCTGATACACGATGGCGCTACTATAATAGGGCCGCCGCCAACACGGGCTCCAGGCCTTTCCGGCTACCCGGCTGTTGATGCAAAAGTTCGCTCCACCGCCAAAACCATCTGGGGCGGGTTGAACACGCCCATACGGCAAACCATACGCCCCTACGGAAAAGGGAAGATCATTTGGGGCGGCAACCTCTCTCCCGCGGAGAACCTGCTTTACCCTGACTACGCTGCTACTGCGGCAATACTGCAGGAAACAGGATTGATGGAAGATTTTACATCCGCAGGGCCGGTACGCTGTACCCACCGCACCATGCCCGGCAGGGATATTTATTTTGTGGCCAACCGCACAGACCAGCCGCTGCAAACCGACTGCATTTTCCGCACTACGCAGGGCGCGCCCTCGTTGTGGGACCCGTTGACCGGCGATATCCGGCCATTACCGGAGTTTAATACCGCCAACGGCCAAACAACTATTCCTATGAAATTTGCACCTTACCAGAGTTTCTTCGTTGTTTTCGAAAAAAGCCCCGCCCTGGCAAATGGCCCTTCTCTGAATTTCCCGGAAAGTGAAGTGGCCGCCACACTGGGAAGCCCGTGGGCAGTATCATTCAACCCCAGGTGGGGAGGGCCGGCCACGATAACTTTTGATCAGCTGGAAGACTGGACGCAACGCCGGGAAGCAGGCATCAAATATTATTCGGGCATAGCCGTGTACAAACAGCAATTCAATATGCCAGACATGACCGCGCCTCGTAAAGTTTATCTTGATCTGGGAGCAGTGAAGCATATGGCCCGTGTGCGGCTGAACGGTCAAGACCTCGGGGTGGTGTGGACAGCGCCCTGGAGCGTGGATATTACCGCCGCCCTCCGGCCAGGCAGCAACCAGGTGGAAATAGAAGTGGCCAACCTCTGGCCCAACAGGCTCATTGGAGATGCCTCCCTGCCAGACGATGGCGTAAAGAACGGGCAATGGCCGGCATGGCTGCTGGAAGGCAAGCCCCGCACCAGCGGGCGATACGCTTTTGCCACACGTAATCCCTATAAAAAAGATTCGCCCCTGCTGCCTTCAGGACTAATGGGGCCTGTTACCATTCAATATGAAAAGTGACTTTATTTTCTTTAAATTTAGTAACAAACCAATAGTAACCGTTTGGCCATAAAACCGGTACATAATGAGCCGCTACTACTGAAACAGGTTTCGCTCGGAGACCCGGAGGCCTTTGCACAACTGTTCAGGGCATACCATCAGCCACTGGCGGAGTACGTTCACCGGCTCACAGAATCGCAGGAGATGACGGAAGACATTGTACAGGATGTTTTCATCAAGCTCTGGATGAAACGGGAAACGCTGCCGGAGCTAAACAATTTTGTTCATTACCTCTTCATCCTCTCCCGGAACCGCACCTTTAACTGCCTTCGCGAAAAAGCCAACAAACAGGTAAGGCAAATGCGCTGGGCCAGCCAGTTTGAAAAAGTGACTACCCAGGATGCGCCACCGCCGGAAGAAGATTACCGGGCGTTGATAGACGTTGCGGTGGCCCAGCTACCGCCCCAGCAGCAGAAAGTGTATTTTCTGAGCCGGTACCAGCACCTGAAGCACAAGGAAATTGCCGCACAACTGGGCATTTCCATAGAAACCGCCAAAAAGCACATGAAACTGGCGCTGCGTTCCATCACGCAGTATGTACGGGCACACATCAACGCGCTGCTATTGCTATTGATATGGATACTGTTCCATCGCTAAAAAAACCTCCTCTCCCGTTACCCCTTTTTTACCCCGGCGTGTCTTTAGTGTATAGTATCCTTAAATTTTCCGCATGTCAAATGAGAGGCTGACTTATCTATTTTTCCGGTACTTCGGGAAAACCGCCAGCAGGGAAGAGCTGGATGAACTGGCGTTGCTGGCCAGCCGGCCGGAGAATGCAGAGGCGGTAAAACGCCTGATGGAAGAAGCCTACAACACCTTTGAGCCCGGGGAAAAGGTGTTCACGGATACCCAAAGCGAAACATTGTTATCAAACATACAATCCGCTGTTGCCCCCGCCAAGCGCCGCTCCCTCTGGCCGCGTATCGCAACAGCGGCCGCTGCGGCCATGCTCCTGCTGATAGCCGGATGGTGGGCCCTTAAAAAACCTCAACCGGCCATGACATCCGGCACGCAGCAAATGGAAAGCATACGGCCCGGCAGCAACAAAGCCACGCTGGTACTGGCAGACGGGTCTGTAGTAACGCTAGACAGCGCGGGCAACCAGGTGATCCGCCAGGGAAACACCGTTATCAACCAGCGCAACGGGCAGTTGCTTTACACGGCAGGCAACGGCAACGCAGCGGTTACATACAATACCCTCTCCACTCCCCGCGGCGGCCAGTTTGTAATAACGCTGCCAGACGGCAGCAAGGCCTGGCTCAATGCCGCCTCGTCTATCCGCTTCCCCACGGCATTTACCGGCGGGGAAAGAAAGGTGGAAATGACAGGAGAGGCGTATTTCGAAATTGCCAAAGATGCCCACAGGCCCTTCAGGGTAGCGGTGAACGATATGACCATAGAAGTACTGGGCACCCACTTCAACGTGAACGCCTATATGGATGAAAACATCCTTGCCGCCACGCTGCTGGAAGGGGCCGTCCGGCTCACCAAAGGCACGGAAAGCGTGTCTATCAGGCCGGGAGAACAGGCCCAATGGAAAACCGGTAGCAATGCCTTCTCTATAGCCCATCCGGAGCTTGACCGGGTAATGGCGTGGAAGAACGGGTACTTCCGCTTCAGCGCAGACAATATCACGGATATTATGAAGCAGCTGGCACGCTGGTACGATATAGAGCCGGTGTATGCAGGCAATATGACCATGAAAGATTATGACGGGTACATTTCCCGGGCGTCTGACATATCTGAAGTATTGAAAATGCTGGAGTTGACAGAAGAAGTGTCTTTCAAGATAGAAGGCCGGAAAGTGACCGTAACAGCGAAATGATAAACCGGTAAAACAACCAAAAGAGAAGCTGCAGAAAAGCAGGAGCGCGGCCACGCCCCTGCCGGAATTGGGCAGCATGTCAAAACTATCTGTTCACGATTTTTTTAACAACACCCAAACACCACAAAAGTATGGATTCCTGTACAAAATGTAAAGGAGGAATTGCTATTGCCGGAAGGTCAAGTAAAATATTCCTTGTCATGAAACTGCTTGTTGTATTGCTCACCGCAACCTGTATGCAGGTGAGCGCACATGTATCAGCACAGATCATCACGTTTTCGGGTAAAAATGTTTCCCTCGGAAGAGTATTTGAGGAGATCAGGAAGCAGGGCAATTACCAGTTCCTCTACAATACCCACCTGCTGAAACAGGCCAGGAAAGTAGACCTGGATGTAGAGAACATGCCGGTAACGCAAGTGCTGGACATCTGCATGAAAGACCAGCCGCTCACCTATGTTATTTCGGGCAACACCATCATTATCAAACAGCGCCCCCCTGCTGTTAAACCTCCTGCCCCGGTAATACAGGAAAAGAAGGTACAGGGCCAGGTAACCATTAAAGGTTCCGGTGAGGCACTGCCCGGCGTAACGGTGCAGGTAAAAGGCGTTCCCGGCCGTGGTACCACCACAGACGTCAGCGGGCGGTACACCATCAACGTACCTGACAACAACGCCGTACTGGTATTCAGTTTCCTGGGGTATGGCACAAAAGAAGAGCCGGTGAACGGGCGCACAGATATTCCCGTGGTACTGGAGGAAGTAGGCGCCAACCTGGAGCAGGTAGTAGTGGTGAGCTACGGCGCGCAAAGCCAGCGGAGCATTACCGGTTCGGTTACAAAGGTCAGCACAAAAGACGTGCAGGACATTCCCGCCGCGGAATTTGGCCAGAAACTGCAGGGCCGCGTGGCCGGCTTGCAGGTGAGCCAGGTATCAGGCCGTCCGGGCCAGGGCATGACCTTCCGGATCAGAGGCGCTTCTTCCCTCCGCTCCGGCAACCAGCCATTGATAGTGATAGACGGCCAACCTATAGCCGGAGATAACATCAACGTGATCAACCCGGATGAAATTGAAAGTTACAGCGTATTGAAAGACGCGTCTGCCACAGCACTGTATGGCTCCCGCGCCGCTAACGGCGTAGTGATCATTACCACTAAACAGGCCCGGGCCGGGCGCACTGCCATGTCTTTCAACACCTACTACGGCTGGCAAAGCGTTCCGCAAAGAGGCCGGCCAGACATGATGAACGCCCGGGAGTTTGCCGGATTCATGCGCGGTTTTTATGAAGACAAGATCAAATATGAAAACTGGAAAGACCCCTCCTCCGGTCTGGCGGAAATACCGGCAGACTACGCCAACCCGTTGCAGTACGGTGAAGGAACAGACTGGTACGATGCCTTGCTGAGAACGGCCCCCATTTCCAATTATTCCCTGAACATCTCTACCGGAACTGAAAAGGTACTGTCCAGCACCACGCTCACCTATTTCAACCAGCAGGGCGTGATGTACAATACCGGCATGCAGCGTTTCTCCCTGCGCAGCAACAACGAGTTCCGGCCCAATGATAAACTGAAGCTGGGCCTGAACCTGGCGCCCACTTACCAGCAAGATAATAATACACGGAGCACCACGCTTGATAACAACCGGCAGGCGGTTTCAGGGGCGCTCATCAGTTCGCCCCTGATCCCCGCGGTTAATTCTGACGGTACCTTGCCCACATCCGCCAGCTCCTATGGCATGTACAAGCTGCCCAACTTCTACCAGCAGCTGCTGATCATGAACCACAAGCAGAAAACGCTCCGCCTGCTGGCAAATATCTATGGTGAGCTGGAACTATTGCCCGGCCTCACTTTCAGGACCACCTTCAATACAGACCTGATAGACGCAGATCTCAACAGCTTCTCTCCTTCCACCACCGGGCGCTTTGGCGCCCCTCCGCCACAACCGGCCACGGCCAGCGCTATTTCCAGCAACGCTGTTTCCTGGTTGAGCGAAAACATGCTGATGTACAAGTTCAAGCTGGGCGGCAGTCACAACTTCGATCTGCTGGCGGGTTACAGCGCCCAGAAATATGAACAGAACAACCGGGTAGTGAACGGCGCCAACTTTCCGAATGACCGCATTCCCTGGATATCTGGCGCCGCCACCACTACCGGCAGCACCAACAACGACCAATGGTCGCTCCTCTCCTGGTACGGCAGGCTTAACTACGGCTTTGCCGATAAATACTACGTGACCGCCAACATCCGGCGGGATGGTTCTTCCCGCTTCGGCGGTAACCGGAAGTGGGGTTATTTCCCCTCCGCTTCCGCGGCCTGGATAGTGAGTGAGGAACCATTCTTCCCCAAATCCGGCACGCTCTCTCACCTGAAAATAAGGGGCAGTTACGGCCTTACCGGCAACAACAACATCGGCAACTATACACAGACCGCGCTGCTGAACGCTACCAACTACGTGTTTAACGGCTCCACGCTCGCGCCCGGCCAGTCGGTTATCCAGATGGCCAATAACGATCTCACCTGGGAAACCTCCAGGCAACTGGACCTCGGCCTGGAACTGAGCCTGCTGAAAGACAGGATCACCTTCAGCTACGACTACTACCGCAAAACAACGGAAGACCTGCTCTATCAGTGGAGCGTACCATGGGCCTCCGGTTTTGCAAACGTGGCTTACAACGTAGGCACCTTCCGCATGTGGGGCCACGAGCTGCAGATCAACTCCCGCAACCTCACGGGAGAACTGGAATGGAATACCTCTTTCAACGTTGCCTTCAACGATAACAAGGTAACGGAACTGCAAACGCCCGGCTTCATCGGCGGCACCGGCACCTACGGCGATTTTAACCGTACTGCGCAAGACAGGCGCATAGGCGAGCTGTGGGGATATGTATTTGACGGCATTTACATGACACAGGATGAATTTAACCGCCAGCCCAAACACGTTTCTTCCGCAGTGGGCTCTACCCGCATGAAAGACATAGACGGTAATGGCGTGATCAATGCGGATGACAGAACATACCTGGGCAATCCCAACCCCCGCGTCATTTTTGGCATGGCCAACGACCTGCGCTACAAGAATTTCGATTGCTCCATTGTTGTGGCCGGCCAGGCAGGTAACAAGATCATGAACACCAACATGCAGAACCTGGTGAACATAGACGGTATTTTCAACGTAACGAAAGACATGGCCAACCGCTGGCGGTCTCCAGAAGACCCGGGCAACGGCCTCGTGCCCCGAACGCTGGCCAACACCACGGAACTATACCGCCTGGGCAACAGCAACTGGGTGTTTGACGGAGATTACCTCACCATCAAAAACATTACCCTGGGCTATACTTTTGACCTGAAGCGGCTGAAGTACGTACAGTCCGCCCGGCTCTACACCAGCGTGCAGCAGGCCTTTGTATTCACCAAATACCCCGGCCAGAACCCGGAGGTGAATGATACTCGGGACCAGCAGATAACCGCAGGCCTGGACAACGGCTCCTTCCCGATACCCAGAACGTTCATGATAGGGGCCAATATCAATTTCTAAAAATGCATCTCCGATGTCTTCTGACCACAACATAAACAAGTTGCAAATGAAACAGAACAGATGGATGGCAATACTGCTGGCGGCTACACTGCTGGTAACTGCCTGTAAAAATAATTTCCTGAATGAATACCCGGAGGGACAGTTGAACGAAGGCAATTTCTTCATTTCAACAGACGATTTCAAGCAGGCGCTGACCGGTGCTTATGTTCCGTTGCGAGGCGCCATCAACCCCACCCGCGGCACCTACGAAGCCGGTTCAGGCATCAACAACATCGCCTTTTTTATGGACGAAATGCGTTCAGATAATACACATTATGATTATAACGCCAAAGACCGTGGCGGCGCCGGGTATGAGCAACTGGCGGATTTTATGGACGAAGCTACCAACGGCGTAGTGGCCAGCCGCTACCAGGCGGCCTATGTAGGTATTTCGCGCACCAATGTGATACTGGACAGGATAGCGGCCATCAGCTTCCAGATGGACGAAGCAGACCGGAAAATGATAACAGGCGAAGCAAAAGCGCTCCGCGCACATTATTATTTCGACCTGGTGCGCCACTATGGCGCTGTGCCGCTCCACCTGCATGAAGTAAAGGCCGTGTCAGACGCATTCCTCCCGCGTACGGGTGCAGACACCGTCTATGCACAGATCATCCAGGATTTTACAGATGCGCTGGCATTGCTGGGGCCGCCCGCCGGTTTCCCGCAATCCGGCCACGTCACCAAAGGCATGGCGGCCACAGAACTGGCCCTCGTATACATCACGCGTAAACGATTTGCAGATGCCGTGCCCCTGCTGCAAAGCGTTACGCAAATGGGTTATGACCTGCTGCCAGATTATGCCTCCATATTCACTCCCGCCAACGAGAACAGCCGGGAATCTATTTTCGAGATCCAGTACAAGGAAGGCACGGAAGGGCTGCAGGGCAACCTCATTTACCGTTTCATACCGGTAACGCCGGATACAAAGGCCATCCTGGACATTTCTTACAACAACAGCGATGGCGGCTGGAACGTGCCGTCTGACGATATGATGGCGGCCTATGAGCTGAACGACAAACGGATGGACGCCAGCGTGGCCATCGCCGAGGGCCGCCTGGATGCCAACGCGGACTTTGTTCCGGAAAAAATAGTGAGCGTGGTGAACTACCCTGGGCCGCCCGCGGGCAAGGTTGCCAAAAGGTTTATCAGGAAATACCTGCATCCGCCCTACACTACCGTGAACAACACCGGAGACAACTGGCCCGTGTTCAGGTATGCAGACGTGTTGCTGATGCTGGCAGAATGCCTCAATGAAGGCGGCGCCGCCGCGGAAGCACTGCCTCACCTGAACCGCGTAAGGGCCAGGGCCGGGCTGCCTGCCGTAACCACCACGGACCAGGCGCAGCTCAGGGCCATCATTGCGCACGAAAGGAGAATAGAGCTGGCTTTTGAGAACCACCGCTGGCTTGACCTTGTACGTACAGAGCAGGCCATACCCGTCATCACGGCCTACGGCGCCTACATGAAAGCACATTACGGCTACCTGCACCCGTCTTCTTATAATGTCAACAACAACCGGCTGGTATACGCCATCCCCTTCCGGGAAATGCAGTACAATAAACAACTGGTACAGAATAATGGTTATTAGGAATAACGTAATCAGATGAAAAGAAGAGATTTTCTGTTAAGGGGTACCCTTCTGACAACAGGCTATACCTTTTTACATACGCTGCCCGGCATAGCGCGCGGCGCAGTAAACCGCGCCGTTAACGCCGCCAAAGACCTGTACGGATTGTTCAAAGACCCGCTGCCGGTGTACCGCCCCTTTGTGCGCTGGTGGTGGAACGGCGATAAAATAGAAAAAGACGAGCTGATCAGGGAGCTGCGCGTATTGAAAGAGAACGGCATCGGCGGCGTGGAGATCAACCCGATAAAATTCCCCGCCAGAACAGATGATATGGGCAAAGCAGCTGTAATATGGCTCAGCGACCAGTGGAACGACCTGCTGCTGGCCGCCCTGAAAGAAGCGCGGTCTCTCGGCATGACGGCCGACCTGATAGTTGGCTCCGGCTGGCCCTTCGGCGCGGAATACCTGAAAGATGAAGAACGCTCGCAGGTAGTGGTAATAGCGGTTAAAAAGCTGGAGGGCCCGCTGGAATATGAAACCTCCATGTTCGACCTGTTCAGGGAAGCAGACCCGGCCATCACTTCGCCCTTTTCCGGCCGTACCATGGAAATGATAAAGGTAATGCTGGTGCCGGACCCGCTTGGTAACCTGGAAGATGTGCAGGACGTTACGGCACAGGTGCAGCACGATCATCTTTATATCCATATCCCGAAAGGTAAATATGCCCTGTACGGGCTGGTGAAGATACACGGCTTTATGGAAGTGATCAACGGAGCGCCCGGCGCAAACGGCCCGGTGCTCAATCACTATAACAAAGAGGCGGTAAACAAGTACCTCAACCACATGACAGACACCATCCAGCAACGGATAGGGCCGCTTTCCAGCTATGTGCGGGCGTTTTTTACAGACAGCATGGAGCTGGAAGGCGCCAACTGGTGCAGCGACATGATGGAAGAGTTCAAAAAAAGACGGGGGTACAACCTGTTTCCCTACCTGCCATTTGTGCTGCTGAAGATATCATCCATGGGTAACACCTACGACTATACGTACGGTGTTGCCCTTAACCCTGAACTAAAAGACATGGCCGAACGGATGCGGTATGATTTTGAACTGACCAAGGCCGAGCTGCTGGAAGAAAGGTTTATACAGCCCTTTGCGGACTGGTGCAGGAAAAACAATGTAAAATCCCGCGTGCAGGCTTATGGCCGCGGATATTTTTTACTGGAAGGCAGCTTTGCGTTTGACCTGCCGGAATGCGAAACATGGCTGAAATACGGCATCGGCACAAAAATGCCGGAAGATGACCCGCGCATGGGCAGGGCATATACCATGATCAACAAATATGTATCCTCCGCCGCCCACCTGAAAGGTAAAAAATACATCAGTGCCGAGGAGCTGACCAACACCGATATGGTCTTTAACGATTCTCTTGAAATATTGAAAATAGCCGGTGACCAGAGCACCATTTCCGGCGTTACGCACCCCATCTTCCACGGGTTCAACTACTCGCCGCCAGATGCGCCTTTTCCCGGCTGGATCAGGTATGGCGGGTTTTATAATGAAAGAAATCCCTGGTGGCCCTACTTCCGCCATTTTACAGACTACAAGGCGCGGCTGTCAGCCCTGCTGCAGCAGGGCGAGATGTTTGCGGATATTGCCGTATTACCGCCCACAGCGGATATGTGGAGCATTTACAGCGCACAGAACGAGCCGTTCCCCCACATCATCCACCCGCCCTACCAGACGCTGGTATGGGAAGCCATTCATAAAAACGGGAGCGGCTGTGACTATGTGTCTGAGCGGGTGATACAGGACGCCGTTATGAAAAATGGCCATATGCATTATGGCCCCCGGAAATATCACACTATATTTATGATCGAGGTGCGCAGCATGGCCCCCGCTACCCTGCAGAAACTGCATGATTTCATACAGGCCGGCGGCCGCGTGTTTTGCATAGAGGCCTGCCCTGAAAAAGCTACCGGCTGGCAAGATCACGCGCAGCGCGATGCACAGGTGCAGGCGCTGGTAGCCAAAATGAAAACGTATGCAGACCGCTTCATCCTGCTTAAAAAGCCGGAAAAGGATTTTATCAAGTGGTACAGGGATGTGCAGGAACAATATCACATCACGCCGTACGTGAATATCCAGGCCCCGCATCCTTTTATAACGCAGGTGCGTTACCAGGCAAATGATGCGGAAATATTATTTTTCACCAATTCTCATATGGACGAAGCCTATACCATAGACATCCACATCTCCGAAGCCATAAGCCGCAACAAGCAGGCCTGGCTATGGAACCCCGATAACGGGGAGAGGCATCACATTCCCTCTTACGCCGGTTTCATCCGGCTTGACCTGGGGCCGGCAGACTCCCGGTTGCTGGTATTTGACAAAACCAGGAAAGGCCCGGCGCTCAAACCGCTGCAACTGAACGGCGGCGGCGAACCACTGACGGGGCCATGGAAAGTGGAGTTCAGGCATCTCACCGGGGCCGTCAACGAAATAGAAATGGCAGCCCTGAAAGACCTGGCAGAAATGGAGCCCTTCCGGCATTTCACCGGCACCATCCTGTACCGCCACACCTTGCAGGTAACAGATAAGCAGGGAATGGCCTGGCTGGACCTGGGCAAGGCGCACGGCATTTCAGAAGTGTTCGTGAACGGCCAATCCTGCGGGGTGCAATGGTACGGCCGGCGCCTCTATTACGTGGGCGGACATCTGAAAACAGGCGCCAATGCCCTGGAGGTAAAGATCACCACCAACATGGGCAACTACATGAAAACACTCAAAGATAACCGCGTTGCCCAATACTGGACCAACGAGGCCCGGAAGAACCAGCCCATACAATCCATGGGCCTCATAGGGCCGGTAAAAGTAGCCCCGGAAGAGGGGAATACACCTTATGTAAGAATCTAAAAACAGCCGTATGCATATCAAGAGATTACTGATCGTATTAGCTTTTCTGTTACCTTTTTCAAAACTCCAGGCGAAAGATTATCCCGCTTCGCTGTTCGGTATTTTTTCAGATGGCGTTACCCTCAACACCCGCTCCATCCAGTACGCCATAGACTACATCCACAATAACGGCGGCGGCAGGCTGGTGTTTCATGTAGGCCGGTACCTCACCGGTTCTATTCATCTGAAGTCTAACGTAAGCATACAATTGCAGGAGGGCGCAGGCCTCATTGGCTCGCTGAACCCCTGGGACTATGACCGGAAAATATTCACCGCCCTCATTTTTGCATATGACCAGGAAAACATCGCCATTACCGGCCAGGGTTTCATTGACGGACGGGGGCGTTACATAGCGCGTAATATTGTAGACATGATCCATAAAGGGCTGATAAAAGACGGCTTCCGTTATGACAGGCCCGAGGCCGAAAGCAGGCCCATGCTCATCAACTTCCGCGGCTGCAGCAACGTGCTGGTACGCGGCGTAACCCTGAAAAACTCTTCCAGCTGGGTACAGACATATGACCAGTGCAAAACCGTGCACCTGGACAGTATTACGGTAGACAGCAAGGCCTACTGGAATAACGATGGAATTGATATTGTAGACTGCGAAGACGTAAAGATCACCAACTCTTACATAGATGCTGATGATGACGGCATCTGCCTCAAATCTCACGATGCGGCAAAGGCCTGCAAAAACGTGCTGATCGAGAATTGTACCGTACGCTCCAGCGCAAACGGCATCAAATTCGGCACCGCTTCTCTCGGTGGGTTCGGCAATATCAGGATACGGAACATCAGGGTGTTCGATACTTACCGCTCCGCCATTGCTTTGCTGGCGGTAGACGGCGGTTACCTGGAAGATATGGAGGTAGACGGCCTGCAGGCCTACAACACCGGCAACGCTATATTCCTCCGCATTGGTGAACGGGTGGCCGGTAAAAAAGCACGGCTGGAAAATATCCGCATCGCCAATCTTTATGCGGAAATACCGGCCACCAAGCCGGATGCGGGCTATGAATACGAAGGCCCCATAGAAGACATGCCCCGCAATATTTCACCGGCGGCCATAGTGGGCATGCCGGACGCTCTCATCTCCAACGTTACGCTCAAAAACATCACCATCAGCTACCCTGGCGGCGGCAACCCGCTGTTGGCCAAAGTAGCGCTTGACACCATTAGCCGGATACCTGACCGGGCCACCGCGTACCCCGAGTTTTCTATGTTCAGGGAATTGCCGGCCTGGGGCTTCTTTATCCGCCATGCAAAAAACATACAGGTAGACGGGCTTACGCTGACCTGCGCAAAAAAAGACTTCAGGCCCGCGCTGGTGATAGACAATGTACACACCAGTAAAATGACGGGTATTACGGTAAAAGAACCGGAGAAAAAAGATATCTACCATGCCAGCAGGTCAACCGGCGTCAACATCAACGGACAGCCGGTAAAGCCATAAAAATACCGGTATCACCGCAACCGTAGAGTCTCCCGGCGGCGGGCCAGGCCTGTTCAGTTCCGTTTCCATATCTGGCGGCGGCGTTACCGGGTTTGGCTGGCCGGAGGGCGGCGCTTGCAACCGGCGGAAGATATGCTCACAGCCAGCGCTCTTTTCAATATGGCAGGTCTCATTTCAAGCCCATGAAGGTAACGGGCCCGAGCAGGCCGGAAGGCAGCAGGGGCGCGTCACTTTTAAACGCAATGTTGGTGTTGGTGAGGCGCTGCTCCGGCGGCAGGCCGGCATCCCTGATGAGGCGGTTGGGCCAGAGGTTCACTACTGCTATTTCCAACAGGTTGTTGCCGGGCCGGAGGGCAGAAGTGATGTCTACCCGCCAGGGCGCCGTCCATACAATACCCAGCGGCTGGCCATTCAACCGTACTTCGGCAATGTTCTTCACCACGCCCAGGTCAAGGAACAGTTTTTTGCCGCGCTGCACGGTACCGCTGAACGTAAACTGTTTCACGTACGTAGCCGTACCGGAGTAATACCTGATGCCTTCTTCCGGCCGTTGCGTCCAATCTTGCAGCGTTGGGAAATCCGCTTCCGCAGGGCCTCCCCAGGCCGTATCGAACTTCACCTTCCAGCCGCCCTCTATATCCATCAGCCTGGTCAGCTCCGGGAAATTTACCGGCTGCGCAGGCTTCTGAGGCGCCTGTTGGGGGAAGATGACGAAGAACGATTGAAAGGGCGCAAATTCCATAGCCAGCGTTACCTGGTTACCCGAAGCGGAATACGCCGCGGGGTACATATTGCCAGATACAGGGTCCCATATTTCCGGCCGGCGGCCGGTGATCCTGAATTGGCAGTTTATTTTCTCCAACCGGTTATGGCGGTTGGCCACAAAATAAATTTCCGCCTCCGGGGTAGTGCGGTGAATAAAATCTATGTACGCATTGACGCCGCTGTGTTCAAAATCAGGCCCGGCGCCATCTTGTTGCAGGATGTCCCGTAGCGGCGTGTTCCAGTATATTCTTCCCTTGCCGAAAGTGTGTCGTTTAACCTGCACGCCATCACAATTACCCCATATTTCCGCTGCCAGTTTTTGCACATCAGCATCGCATGCAGGGTAATCTTTGAGACCGGGGTCTTGCTCCGGCCGTGGGCCCACCACGGTAGCGCCTTGCTGCACCAGCTTCCTGATCTTCCGCAGTACTTCCGCCGGCATGCGCGTGGTGTCTGGCAACACCAGCAGGCGGTAGCTCATGCCATCGGGCAATACCAGCCGCTTGTTTTTTACGTCCAGTCTTTGCAACAATACTTCCGCGTTGCATACATCGTAGTCATATCCTTTTCCCAGGGAGGGATCTGTATGTTTAGGCTCCACAATATTCGGCGCCCAATCCCCATTGTAATACAATATGTCCGCTACAAACTTCCCTTCCCGCAGCAGGTACTGGCACCGGGCAATGTAGGAAAGGAAAGCGCCTGACTGGTTCCACCAGGTCACATTCGGGTTAAAATGCGTACCGGCGCCATACTCATAACCAGGCTTGCCGTCTTGCGGGCGGGTGGCGGTAGAAGTATGGATCACAATGCGGTTGATGCCTTCGCAAAAGGCGCGGTCTGTGGCCTGCTTCAGGGAACCGGGATAGTCATTCCAGTGCCGGAAGGCGGTGAATGCCTCTGCTGAAGCGGTTTTTCGGCCGTAGATATGAGCGGCGGAGGCGGTCATTTTTGTTACTTTATTTTGGCCAAGCTCCAGGCGGGATACGCCGTAAGAGAGGTTATCGTCCAGGCCGCCTTCTTCATCGTGTTTCAGGCCCAGCCAAAATTCGCCCATGGGCCTGTCACTCCGGCCCAGGTTCTTCAGGCCGTCCATGCACATGGTACCCGAGCGGCTGGGGCCTGCGGCCTCATTTTGCACTTGCAGGCCATGCTTGTGGCAAAGCTCCGCAAAACGCCGGTAGTGGCTGTCTGCCATACAATCTGCCACTGTTTTGCGGTAGTCGTGCAGAAAGCGGTCAGATACTTCGGCGCTGGTAACGATGTAACCGGCCAATACAGGCAGGTATGGGGCCGCATCGTAACCGCGGTATTCGCGGAACTTCTCCAGAATCTTCTCCGTCCAGTTCGGGAAGCCGTCTTCAAAACTATCATCACAAAAATATTTGAGCGTATTGGCAGACAGCGGCCCTGCCTCTTCCAGCAATATTTTGCCCAGGTGTTTGAACTGCAGTTCCACCCCTTCGCTGCTGAGCCAGCCTACGGAAAGGCCGTTTGCTTCAGGCGGGGCTATCATCAGTTTGGAGCCCGTCATCCTGTGACCGGTGCGCACAATGATCCATTCCCCTTCGGGTACGTCCCAGTCAAGGTGGCCATCCGCGCTGAGTTGACCGGTCAGGTCAATTACCCGGGCGGCGGGAACGGGCCGGTCTTCCGGGGCGGACTGCCACGGCGCCAGCACCGGCTCCATCAGGTCTTTTGCTTTTATGAAATTGCTGGCATCTTTCCGGTTCGTTTTGGCAGGGATCAGTTTGGCCCTTTCGCCGGTCAGTTTTGAAGCCCCTTTCGGGAAGGCCACTACAGCCGTATCCCTGTAGTCAAGCTGCTCTAGCGGCAGGTCTATATAGTCTTTGAAGCCGGGCGGATTAAACACATGGTCGTAGCCAGCCCTGTTGCCCGGCAGCGGCAGTTTTCCTGTAAACTTCATGGGGCCTTTCACCGTTGTTTCAGATTGCAGCACCCACCGGCCCGCATGCTGCGGCGGTATCCAGGGGCCGCCCATGCACCAGCCGGCGCTGAAATTCACACCCACTTCAATGTTCAGCCGTTTGGCTTCCTGGATGGCGTGGCGGTACAGCGCCTTCCATTCGTCCCCGAACAACGGGGCGCCCTTGGGCATGCTGGCGCCGCCCAAACCGTCTGACGTATTGACCAGCAGTACGCCACCAATCCCCTTGTCCCGGAACTCTTCCAGGTCTCGCGTAATCCCTTCCTTATTGATCAGCCCGTTAAACCACCACCAGTAGCAGCACGCCTTTGCATCATCCGGCGGGTTGGTAAACCCGCGGCGCACGCCATCTCCCGCCGCGGCCGCAAACATGCTCCCGCTGCTCAGGAAGCCTGGGGTGGCCGCGTTGACCCCCAGGCTTAAAGTAGTTAGTGACCCTAGCTGTATAAATTTTCTTCTGTCAATATTCATGCATTCATTTTTTTGGTCGATCCTTAATTGCAGCCCGGGTGCTGCGTCAGGCTTGAATTAAGGCTGCATTCGCTAAACGGTGGAAACAGCAGCTTGTCATTATTGATCTGGTATGAATTGGAGGGCAGGCAGGCATGCGCTGTTTTGAGAGCGTTGCCGGTCATTACTGCTAGAGACATGATTTAAAATCTCTTACAACTCAGTCATCAAAAGAAGCATTTTTAAACAAAATAAAAGTTGACAAAAGAGCATTTTTAATGCATTTTTTGACATTTCTGCCTGCAATACGGCAATTGATTGTTCCCGGCCACAAAGGAAAAGGCCCGGTAGAAATTCCGGTAGTGTATGAGGTTAACAACATGCAACGTATACCAAAAATAAACGTGTTTTTAAAGTGTGAGGTCCAGCTATTTCCCGGCCGTATACCCAACTTTTTCTTTCAACGCCTCCAGTGCATGCGCCAGGTACACCAGCGGCGCATTCCAGTTAATGGCGATCTCGTTAGACGCGTAGGAACATTCAACATCCTCATAGGCCGTTTCCGTTTCGGTAAACGCATATACACATTTATCCTGCATGCCCTTGTTGGGGCCGCCGGCCAGCAAGCCGGGCACGGGCGCTGCAATACCATCTGCAATGGAGGGGCGGTGATGCGGGAACATGGGGGTTTTGCTGCCAACGCCTGTTACAAAAGAATACCCGGTGGCATTGCGGCCCAGCAGGTAGTCAAAATTGGTCAACGCATAATCAATATACTTTTTGTTACCGGTCAACAGGTAGGCCCGCACCAGCAAAATTCCCTGGTTGGCCGCATTGGCATTGCCGCCCCAGTTGAAATCGCGGGCAGACTGGCCCATAACCGTACCAAAAGCATTGTTCTGCGCTTTTTCAATGTACCTGTCTGCCATACTGATCACACGGCTTTTTAAAGGGGCCGCCAATCTGTTTCCCTGGCGCAGTAATGTATAATACGCCAGCATGCCTACGTTAGACCAGGTAGGCAGGCCCACGCTGTCATTCAAATGCCTTTCCACCACGGCGCGGTATTGTTCCTGCCGCGTGGTAACGTACAGCTCCGCCGCAGCCCACAGCCATTCATCGGCAAAGTGCCGGTCTCCATACGCCCCGGTTGAAATGGCGGGCTTGAACTGCTCATTGAGCCGGTCCTGCTCATATGTTACGGCCGGGTGCTGTACCGCCCACTCCCAGGCCTTTCCGGCGGCACGGCGGCAACTGTCTGCCAACCCCGGCAGCTCTTTTTCAAACGCGCGCAGCACGCGGGCGGCCTGCGCTGTTACAGCCGCAAAATCAAGTGCGGCAGCGGTGCTTTTCTGCACAACGTACCGCGGCGCCGTTGCCATGGCCGGCATGATCATTTTATCAAACGTGGCATTGGTACACTTGTGGTATACCCCGCCGTCGTCCGGGCTTTGCATGGTCAGCATCCAGCGGAGATTGTAGATCACCTCATCCAGCAGGTCCGGCACGGCGTTGCCGCTTTCCGGGATGTTGGTGCGTACATTTTTGAACCAGGCGGGAAAATCTTCATACGCGGCAAGCAGCGTACCCATGGTAATGCCAGAATTGACGATGTATTTATTATAGTCGCCCGCATCATACCAGCCGCCGGAAGCTGCTATAACCGCACCCTCCGGCCGGTGGCCGTCTGCTGCCGAAGCATGTATGAGCACGGCGGTGTCTGGATGGCCGGCGGGGCGGTGCCATGTGCCGGCGTACCGCTCTTCCAGCGGCATGGAAGCACGCTGGTAGTAGTACCCTTTCAGTGATGCAATAGCCGTTTGCGCAGCCGCGTTATCCCCTATCTCAAAAGTATAGGAGCGCCCCGCTCCGGGCACCGCCAACATAAAGCGGCCCTTCTTTTGCAAGGCGGAAAAATCTGCCGCCCTGGTAGTGGTAGAAGAATAGGCAGACTGTTTTTCTTCACCCAACTGCCCTGTAAACACGGTATCTTTCCCGTTTGCGGCCAGCACATAGAACGCGGTGGCGGCTACACGCCCGGTTACCAACGCTGTTTTGGGCGCGGAGGTGTAAAACCCGGCCTGGTTCAGCCGGACCTGCGCGCTTTGGGCAAACGCGGAAAAAGAAAGCAGTAATAGCATACTTGCAACAGACGTGCCTTTCATCGTAATTATTTGTTTGCCGCAGTCTGCCTGCGGCCGCTATGAAAGATACTGCTTTGCCCCGGCAATTCATATCAAAAAACACATGCATCCGGCCAAATAGGGCATGCCACGCATACCCGCCATTCCTAACTTTAGGATCAAAAACATGCAAATAGGATTGTTCAGCGTAGGACTGGAAGAATACTGGCATCAATTTGAAGGTTTACACAACCGGCTTCTCCAATATCATCAATACATCCGGCAAAGACTGGAAGAAATTCACGGCGGCGTACTGGACCTCGGCCTGGTAGATACGGCAGACAAAGCCTTCGAGGCCGGTAAAAAGCTGCGCACCGGCGATGCGGACATCATCTTCCTGTATGTACCTACCTATGCCCTTTCCTCTACTGTACTACCTGTGATCAGGCAGCACCGCGCCCCGGTGATCATTCTCAACCTCACACCCGGCGAAGCCATCGGCTACCAAAGTTTCAACCAGTTGGGAGACCGTGTGCAGATGACAGGAGAATGGCTGGCCCATTGCGGCGCCTGCCCGGTACCTGAAATAGCCAACGTGTTCAAACGTACCGGCGTGCGCTTTCACCAGGTAACCGGCATGCTGCAGGAAGAAAGCTGCTGGAACGAAATTGCAGCCTGGGTGGAAGCGGCCAGGGTAGCGCATACCATGAATAACAACCGCCTTGGCGCCATGGGCCACTATTACAGCGGCATGCTGGACATTTACAGCGATCTTACCCTGCAATACAAATACTTTGGCGGGCACATTGAATTGCTGGAAGTGGACGAGCTTTCCGCCCTCCGCCGGGAAGTAACCCCGCAGCAGGCAGACGAACGCATACAGGAATTTCAGGCCGCGTTCGACATGCAGCCGGATTGCGACCCCGCGGAAATACGGAAAGCGGCCGTTACCAGCGTGGCCCTTGACATGCTGACCGCCCAATACAAGCTCGGCTCGCTGGCCTATTATTACAAAGGCACCGGCATCCCGGAAAATAAAGACACCATCAGCTCCATTATTGTGGGCAATTCCCTGCTTACCGCCAGGGGCATTCCCGTGGCCGGAGAATACGAGATCAAGAATGCGCAGGCCATGAAGATCATGGACAGTTTTGGTTGCGGCGGTTCCTTTACGGAATATTATGCGGTAGACTATAAAGATGATGTAGTGTTGATGGGGCACGATGGCCCCGGCCATATCGGCATTGCGGAAGGGAAAATAAAAGTAAAGCCGCTACGCGTATACCACGGCAAAGTAGGCAAAGGTCTGTCTGTAGAGATGTCTGTCAAACACGGGCCGGTAACCCTGCTGTCTGTAGTGGAAAACGACCGTAACGAACTTTTCCTGCTGGTAGCGGAAGGAGAATCTGTGGCGGGCCCTATTCTTGAAATAGGCAATACCAACAGCCGGTACCGTTTTTCCTGCGGCGCAAAAGCTTTTATGGAACGGTGGAACAGCCACGGCCCGGCGCATCACTGCGCCGCCGGTACAGGGCATATTTATCACAAGCTGGAAAAGCTGGCCCACATCCTGCAAATGGAGATCATCAAAGTATGTTAGTTCAGCGCGCCTCTTTGGCGCCTTTACCCTTTTCCTGCTCCCGGTAGGCTTTGGGAGATATGGCGTGTTTTTTCTTGAACAACCTTGAAAAATAAAATACAGATTCAAAACCGGTCTGGTATGCCACCTCGTTTACCGGCAAATGCGTGGAATCAAGCAGGTGCCTGGCTTTTTTGAGGCGCAGGTTCAGGTAATACTGATTGGGAGATTCGCCGGTAACCTGCTTGAACATTTTCCGGAATTTGGAATAGCTGACGGGCAGCTCTTTCACAATGTCTTCAATATGGGTAGATTCTTCAATGGCCTCCCGCATCAGGAATTTTGCTTTCAGCACCAGGCTCTCTTCCTGATCGTTATGCTGCTGGCCGTAGTAAGAATGGCTATGTATGCGCGCCATAATTTCCAGCAGAATGGAAGACAGCACCTGCGGGTAACCTAACTGCCCTTCTTCCACCGTGTCAAACAGCTTGTGGAAGAGGATCAGTATTTCCTCATCCGCTCCCAGTTCTATTACCGGGCCGCTGTTCCTGAAAAAATCCTGCTTCATGAAGTTGTCCGGGTAATACCCTTTAAAGCCTATCCAGTACTCCGTCCATCCTGAATTTTCATGCGGCTTGTACCGGTGCCACATACCGGGGTACAATAAAAAACAGGTGCCGCCGTATACCGGTTGCGGCGGTCTGTTCGCGGACTCGAATACACCGGTACCGGAGGTAATGTACACCAGCTGGTACTCTTTGAGCGTGCGCCCCGTTTTCCAGGTAAAGGCGTGGCTGGAAGGGTGCTCCCGCGTGGCGGGATATGTTTTGGCATCTGCCGGTTCTATTCTGTTGCAACCGGTGGTAGTGAGGTAAAGCCCCCATTTTTCTTCCAGCGAAGTAACCGTGAAATACTTTCTGAAATTCTTCATACACGTGGCTATTAATGTCAAAAAGTACAAAAAATCCTGTAGTTTATATAGGCGTCATCCCGACCGCCTTGTTACTTTTAGCATGAGCAATTATGCACAGACGTTAACAGTATACCACGATGCGAACAAACAGGTTAAGGCTCCTCGCTGCCTGCGTGTTGCTGGCGCTGGCCGGCCATGCCCAGCAAACCGGCCACACCTTCCGGCAGCTGCAGCAGCAATTTGCCACGCCCGGCAAACAATACGGCAGCGCACCGCTATGGGTATGGAACACCCGGATCACGAAAGCGGAAATAGACGCCATGCTGGCCGACTTTAAAGACAAGGGGTTTGGCGGCGCCATCATCCACCCCCGCCCCGGCCTCATTACACCCTACCTTTCCACTGAGTGGACGGAACTGTACCGCTACTCCGTGGCCAAAGGGAAAGCCCTGGGCCTGCACATCTGGATATACGATGAAAACTCCTACCCCAGCGGCTTTGCCGGTGGTCACGTACCTGACCAGATGCCCGGGTCTTATAACCAGGGGCAGATGCTCCAGATCAGCAAGGTGGAACAACTGCCCGCAGATACCAAAGATGTGTTTATATGCCTGAAAGAAGAGAGCGGCCATTGTACGGATATTACGGCCACTATGCGGGCAGAGCAGGGAAAAAAAGGGAGCTACTACCTTTTCAAAAAAATATACTACGGCAAATCAGGCTGGTACGGCGGGTTTTCTTATGTAGACCTGATGGTGAAAGGCGTTACGGAAAAATTCCTGGAACTGACCATGAAAGGTTATGAACAAACCATCGGAAAAGAATTTGGCCATACGGTACAGGGAATTTTTTCGGATGAGCCCAGCATTCAAACGGAAGGCGCCCATACCATCCGCTGGACGCCAGACCTGTTCAGCACCTTCCGGCAAACCTGGGGATATGATCTGCAGCCGCACCTTCCCTCCCTGTTTGACGAAACAGGCAACTGGAAAGAAGTACGCCATAATTACCAGCAGGTATTACTGCAACTGTTCATAGACCGCTGGTTCAAACCCATGCACGCCTACACGGAAAAACACGGCCTCAAATGGACTGGCCACTATTGGGAGCACGCCTGGCCCAACCCCAACTTCGGGCCGGATAATATGGCCGGCTACGCCTGGCACCAGCAGCCAGGGATAGACATGCTCTTCAACCAGTTCAATGAAACAAGCCCGAACGCGCAGTTTGGCAACATCCGTTCGGTAAAGGAACTGAGCAGCGTGGCCAACCAGCTGAATAAAACAAGAACGCTCAGTGAAACTTACGGCGGCGGCGGTTGGGAACTGACCTTTAAAGACATGAAGCGGCTGGCGGACTGGGAGTTTGTGCTGGGTGTCAACTTCCTGAACCAGCATCTCTCCTGGATGACGCTGGCCGGCGCCCGCAAGGGAGACTATCCGCCTACGTTCTCTTACCAGAACGCCTGGTGGGAACACTACACGCCGTTAAACCGTTATTATGCACGGCTTTCCATGGCGCTAAGCCAGGGCAGCCAGCACAACGAAATACTGGTCATAGAGCCCACCACCTCCGCATGGATGTATTATGCCCGCAATAAACGCCACCAGCGGTTTGAGGAAATAGGGCAAAGTTTTCAAACATTTGTGACCCGCCTGGAGAAAGCCCAGGTAGAATACGACCTGGGCTCGGAAGACATCATCCGCCACCATGGCAAAGTGGACGGCGGGCGTTTTGTGGTGGGGCAAAGAGCCTATACCACCGTGGTGGTCCCGCCCGGCATGGAAAATATCAATGCCCCTACGTTAGCGTTATTGCAGGCTTACGTGGCGGCGGGCGGAAAGGTGCTGCTTTTTGAGAACCTGCAATTCACAGACGGCCGCCCGCTGCCATCGCAAACGTTGCAACTGCCGGTGCAGCCGGCGTTAACGGCCGGCGCCATACGGCAACATTTCCAGGCCGCAGATTTTGAGATCACCGCGCAGCAGGGAGACTCCATTGGCGGCAATCTTTTTCACCAGCGCAGAAGGCTGGATGACGGGCAGCTTGTTTTTCTCGTTAATTCCAGCATGGAACATGCTTCCACCGGGCGACTGAAAATAAAAGGCAAAGACGCCCTGCTGCTCAACCTTTTCTCCGGCAGCATCACCAACTACCCTGAACAGGAAGAGGGCGGCAGCATTACGGTGAACTTTTCCATACCGCCTGCGGGCAGCATGCTGCTGTTTGCAGCCGGCCACCGGCAAACCGGCTTTGCCCCGCATCCTTTGCCCGCAAAAGGGCATATTTTGCCCGCTCCTCCCAGCCAGGCGCTGCGGCCTGAAAACAATACGCTGATGATAGATTTCTGCGATGTAACTTTTGCGGACACGCTGATGAAAGACCAGCACGTGACCATGGCGGCAGATATTGTTTTCAAACACTACGGCTTCAGCAGCGGCAACCCATGGAACCACGAAGTGCAGTTCAAAGACCGCATCAACGAAAAAGATACTTTCTCCACAGGCACCGGTTTTACCGCTACCTACCGGTTTACCGTCAGCCAGGGCGTACCCCTGAACAACATCACCGCCGTAGTAGAACGGCCCGGCCTCTGGAGCAACGTACTGGTGAACGGCACTCCGGTGCAGCCGGTAAAAGGGCAATGGTGGCTGGACAGGGCTTTTGGCACGTTCTCCATTGGCCACCTGCTCAAACCCGGCGAAAATACCGTTACCCTTGCCATAGCCCCCATGAGCATACATGCGGAAATAGAACCTGTGTACATATTGGGAGATTTCAACCTGGCCGCTGCCGCCAAAGGCTGGCAGATAGTGCCGCCTGCCCCGCTGCAAACCGGCAGCTGGAAAGAACAGGGGCTGCCGTTGTACGGCCACAACATCACTTACCGTAAAACGGTAACGTTGAACACGCTGAACGGAACATACGCTGTACAGCTCGGCGCCTGGAAAGGCACGGTAGCCCATGTTACGGTGAACGGCAAAAAAGCGGGCATCATTTTTTCCGAACCGGACACGCTGGCCATTACGCCGCTGCTCCGCCAAGGCCGCAACGTGGTGGAAGTAACGGTAACCGGCAGCCTGAAAAACTTGCTGGGGCCGCATCACAACCAGCCTAAGCCCGGGCTTGTCAGTCCCTGGCACTGGCGTAACATCAAACATTACCCGCCCGGTAAAGACTATGACCTGTATGACTATGGGCTGATGGAAGATTTCAGCATTGTACAATATTCGAAATAGACCACATGCAAAAACTGATGATGCTGGCGCTGCTGTTGCTGGCCAACGGCAGATTACTGTCTCAGCCCGTGCAGCTCCGCTGCGAGTACCGCAAAGACCCTTTGGGTGTTACCGCGCTGCAACCGCGCCTTTCCTGGGAAATAACACCGGACCGGCGCAATACGGAACAAACGGCCTGGCAGGTAATGGTAGCTGAAGATTCCGCGGCCCTCACACACGGCGAGGCCGGCATGTGGAACTCCGGCAAGGTGCCTGGCGCGGCTTCCATACAAATACCTTACAACGGCCAAACGCTGCAGCCCGCCAAAAAGTATTACTGGAAAGTGCGTTACTGGAACGGCAAAGGCAAACGCTCCCGCTGGAGCGAAACGGCCTGCTGGCAAATGGGGCTGCCGGAACCGCAGCATTGGCAAGGCGCGCAATGGATAGCTTATGAAGACATCCCTGCCGCGGAAGTGCGGGTACCCGCCGTACACGGCGCCGGACAAGCGGCCTGGGGGCCGGGCAAAAATACATTGCCCCTCCTGCGCAAAACATTTACGGTTTCAAAACCGCTGAAACAGGCCACCATCTTTATTTCCGGGCTGGGCCATTTTGACCTGTTCCTCAACGGGGAAAAACAGGGAGATCACTTTCTGGACCCGGGCTGGGTGCAGTACCGGCAGCAGGCGCAATACCTCAGCTTTGACCTCACACGGGAGCTGCGGGGCGGAGAAAACACCCTGGGCGTAATGCTGGGCAACGGCTTTTATCACATACCGCGCGAGCGTTACCGCAAGCTGACCGGTTCTTTCGGTTACCCGAAAATGATCTGCCGGTTGTTGCTGGTCTATGAAGATGGAACGGAAGAAAATGTGATGAGCGGAACAGATTGGCAAACGGCCCCCGGCCCCATCACCTACTCCAGCATTTACGGCGGGGAAAGTTATGACGCCCGCCTGGAGCAACCCGGCTGGAGCACACCGGCCTTTGATGCCCGCGGCTGGAAAAATGCCATTGCCGTAAAAGGCCCGCCGGTACTCACCAGCCAGATGATGGAACCGCTCCGCATCATGGATACGCTCCGTACGCAAAACATCCGCCAGCCCAAGCCCGACGTGTGGGTATATGACCTGGGGCAAAATGCTTCGGGCATACCGCGCATCACCGTGCAGGGCGCCAGGGGCACAGTGATACGCATCACACCCGGCGAGCTGCTGGATGACAGCAACCGGGTAACCCAGCAAGCCTCCGGCGGACCGAGTTTTTACACATACACGCTGAAAGGCGGCGGCCCGGAAACATGGCAGCCGCAATTTACTTATTACGGCTTCCGCTACCTGCAGGTAGAAGGCGGCGCGCCGGGCAAGGAGCTTGTCAACATAGAAGGCCTGCACACGCGCCATGCCGCCCCCGTGGCCGGTTACTTCAACTGCTCGGATACCCTGTTCAACAAGATCTACCAGCTCATTCATTGGGCTATACAGAGCAACCTGGCCAGTGTGCTCACAGATTGCCCCCACCGCGAAAAACTGGGATGGCTGGAGGTGCTGCACCTCATGGGCAATTCCATGCGGTACAATTACGAACTGGCCCCCTTCTTCAAAAAAATACTGGCAGACATGCGCGGCGCACAGTTGCCCAATGGCCTGGTGCCGGACATTGCGCCGGAGTACACCATATTTCACGGCGGCTTCAGAGACTCGCCGGAATGGGGCAGCGCCGCCGTTATTGTGCCCTGGGACGTATACCGGTGGTATGGAGACACGGAGGTGCTGGAGGAGAACTATCACATGATGCAGCGGTATGTAGACTACCTGGGCCGAAAATCATTGACAGATACGTTGAAGCACGGCCTGGGAGACTGGTTTGACATTGGCCCGAAAGGCGTGGGCCCTTCCCAGCTAACGCCTATTGAACTGACCGCCTATGCCACCTATTATGCAGACCTGCAGATCATGGCCGCCACCGCCGCATTGCTGCAAAAGCCGCAAGACGAGCGGCTGTACACCCACCTTGCCGGAAAGGTGAAGCAGGATTTCAACAAGGCCTTTTTTCATGCAGACACCCAACAATACGCTACCGGCAGCCAGACCGCCAACGCCATGGCGCTGTACATGGGGCTGGTACCGGAGCAGCACCGGCCTGCCGTACTGCAGAACATCCTGGCAGACATTGCCAAGCGGAACAACAGTCTCAGCACCGGGGAGGTAGGCTTCAGCTACTTGCTGCGCGTATTGCAGGCGGCGGGCCAGTCTGAACTGATCTATAAAATGAACAACCGCTCAGATGTACCGGGTTATGGCTATCAGCTTGCGCACGGCGCCACGGCGCTAACAGAATCCTGGCAGGCGTACCGTTTTGTATCTAACAACCACATGATGCTGGGCCACCTGATGGAGTGGTTCTATGCGGGGCTGGCGGGCATCGGGCAGGCAGACAGCAGTGTTGCGTTCCGCCATATCACTATACGCCCGCAACCGGCCGGCAGCCTTACTTCCGTAAAAGCCGGTTATCATACGCTGTATGGCATGGTACGCAGTGAATGGAACAAAACAGGTAATACTTTTGAACTGCAGGTGGAAATACCGGCCAACACTACGGCTACCGTATACCTGCCGCTAACCGGCGCAGGCATTGTTACAGCAAACGGCCGGTCTGCGGAGCGGGTAAAAGGGCTGCGGCTGGCAGAGAAAGACGGCACAACGGCGGTGTACGAAGCCGCGCCGGGCCGGTACCGTTTCAGTATAAAGTGATCTGCTTGCCTGTCTGATAGCGCTTCAGCTCAATAATGCCTTCGGGCAAGGGCTGGCTGTTCCAGGCCGCATGCAGGGCCAGCGCCGCGCCCAGCGCGGTGGCTTGCGGTATGGTGGCGGCGTATACTTCCATGTCAGGGAACATGGAGGCCAGCAGGTGCATATAGATCTCGTTTTTGCCAAAGCCTCCGTCTACAAAGATCCGCTTCACCGGCCTGTCTTTCAGCACCAGCTGGGTAGAATGGTATTGTTGTACGGCAATGTCCAGCACCAGCTGGTGGTAGGCTTCCACATCGGAAGAAAAGGCATGGAGGTCCCGCCGCTCAAATACGCCCGGTTTCAGTGCAGCCATAATCCGCGCATCGTAGGGAATAGACCGGTAATGCAGGGTATGCTGGCTAAAATGCGCGGCAATGCGTTTCACCTGCTGCTCATGCTCGTTGCCGGCAAAGAGGCGCGAAGCCTTTACCGGCCGGCCTTCGTAAGAAAGATAGCAGAGGCAGTCCTGCGCCAGTTCTTCCTTGCTGAGCGGCACGTCGTTAAAAGGGTTGAGGCTGATGCACCAGGTGCCGGTAGAAATCAGCACGAACGGTTCGGGAAATTGCAGCAGGTACGGGATCAAGGCGGCGGATGAATCGTGCAGGCCGGTACCGGCCATGAACGTATGTTTACCGTAGCGCCCCGGCAGTTCTTTGTTGGAAGGCAGCATGGGCGCCAGTTTTCCCAGCAGCCCTTCCTCCTTCACCCATGCATGGTACGCCTGCTGGTCAAAGTCCCAAAGCGCGGTATGGCAGCCAATGCTGGTGATGTCAGAACATAGTTTGCCGGAAATGAGGGAGCTGATGTACTGCGGCAGGTGCAATGCATATTGCATGGCATTGAACACGGCGGGCTGCTCTGCTTTCAGCCGGTACAATTGCAGCCCCGAGTTGAGGCTGCCCAATGCCGGCGAAGCGGTTTGCCGGAGAAATTCATCTTGCCCGCCGTACTTGTTGTACAACCCCTGCTGCAGGGCGGCGGGGTATTGTTTCAAATAATTGTAAAGCGGTGCCAGGGGCTTCCCGTGCTCATCTACGTACACAAGGCTGGCCCCATATGCTGACACATTCACCGCTTTTATCCTGAAATCTTTTCTGTCAAATACTTCGTGCAGGGAGTCGTACACAGACTGCGTGAGACTTTCCAGGTTCTCACAGGCATCGCCGTCTTCATCCGTTATTTCCGTGAACCGGGCTGTTCTTTCCAATACGATCCTGTACTGCTCGTCAAACACGAACAGCTTTTTGTTGGTTTTGCCAACATCAAATACAACTATGACGGGTATTGCTTGCATGTGTTAAAGTCCTGTAGCAAAAGTTTTAGCTCCTCTTTCCCTGATCAGTTCCGCCCGTACGTTAGCAGCGCGGTAAACGCCCAGCGGGTTGAGCGCCCCACCGGCGCGCAGCCGCGCTTCAGCGGCCAGCGCCCTTACGTCCGTACGGAAGGCCTTTTGCAGTATTTCCTGCGCCGCGGCCACATCGTGCCCGGCCTGTGCGGCCGTCAGCGCCTTGCGGTCTACCAGCAGCGCCTGCGCGTAAGCCAGCATAATGGCCTCTACAGATTGCAGCAGGTCTTCCAGCGGGTCTTTCACGTTGTGGGAGGCATCTATCATCCAGCCAAGGCCGGTGGCGTGGTCAATGCCGCGCGCGTCCATGCCTTCCACCAGTTCACAAAAGATAAGGAAAAGCTGGTAGGGTTTGATGCTGCCCACGGTCAGGTCATCGTCCCCATACTTGGAATCGTTAAAATGAAAACCGCCCAGCTTGCCTTCCATCAGCAGCAGCGCCACTATCTGTTCTATGTTGGCATTGGGCAGGTGGTGGCCCAGGTCTACCAGCGTGTAGGCCTGCGGCCCCAGCTTGCTGGCGTAGAGGTAAGACTGGCCCCAATCTCCCACCGTGGTGGAATAAAAGTTGGGCTCAAAGGCCTTGTACTCTACAAACATTTTCCAGTGAGCCGGCAATGCGGCGTAAATTTCCTGCAAGCCTCTCAGGGTGTTCTCAAAGGCCTGGCGGAAGTTGAGCTGCCCGGGAAAGCAGGAGCCGTCTGACAGCCAAACGGTGAGTGATTCGGAGCCCAGCTCCACGCCGTGTCTGATCACTTCAAGGTTATGCTCCACCGCCTGCCGGCGGATGGCCTTGTCTGTGTTCTGCAGGGAACCAAACTTGTAGCTCAGCGCCTGCCCCGGCTGGTCCTGGAAGGTGTTGGAATTCATGGCGTCAAACCGCAGCTCCTGTTGTGCCGCCAGCGCCTTGATGTGCGCGGGGTTGGAGGGAATATCCCAGGGGATATGCAGCGAAATGGCGCCGCTGGAGCGGTTGAGGCGGTGCAGCAGCCCGATGTCTGCTATCTTTTCTTCAAGGTTGCGCGGCTCGCCGCCGCCGGGGAAGCGCCCAAAGCGCGTGCCGCCGGTGCCCAGCGCCCAGCTGGGAATGGCCACCTGGAAATCCGCGAGGCGGGCAACGATGCCTTCCGCATCCGGTATCTCTCCTGAAATGTAGGCAAAGGCGCGCTGATGCGCCGCCAGTGCCTGCTCGTTATGTGCCTGTATGTTGTGTTGTTCTAATTGCATTACCTCGTTTTTTACCGTACAAAAGCCATGGCCACGCCACCGTCTACATTCAATACATTGCCGGTAGACTTGTCCAGCAGGCCACCCACAAAGGCATAGCAGGCATTGGCAATATCTTCCGGCAGGATCACCTGGTTCAGCAGCGTTCTTTTGGCGTAATAGGCGGGCAGTTCTTCCACGGTGATGCCATAGGCTTTGGCGCGGCCTTCGGCCCATGCGCCAGACCAGATGTGGCTGTCAGAGATCACGGCATCGGGGTTCACCACGTTCACGCGGATGTGGTCTTTGCCCAGCTCCGCCGCGTTCAGGCGGCTGAGGTGCAGCTGCGCCGCCTTGGCGGAACCGTAACCGGCGTTGTTGGGACCGGAAACAAGGGCGTTTTTGCTGACAATGTTCAGCACATCGCCGCCCGTGCCTTGCTTGCGCATCACCTTCACGCCGGCCTGCGTAACCAGGAACTGGCCTTTCACCAGCACGTCGTACAACAGGTCCCAGTCTTTTTCGGTATGCTCTTCAATCGGTTTGGAAATAGAGAGGCCCGCGCAGTTCACCACAATATCCACCCCGCCGAACGTGAGCGCCGCCAGGTCAAAGGTGCGGGTAATTGTATCCGGATTGGTAACGTCCAGTACCTCGCCGGCAGACACGTCTCTCCCAAACTCTTTGGTGAAAGCGGTTTTGGCGGTCTCCAGCCGGCTTGCGTCATTATCGCTGATCACTACTACCGCGCCTTCCGCCGCAAACTTGCGGGCTATGGCCTTGCCAATGCCGCCGGCGCTGCCGGTAACCAGCGCCACGCGGCCGGTCAGCGCGCGGGGCTTGGGCATACGTTGCAGTTTGGCTTCTTCCAGCAGCCAGTATTCAATATTGAACGCTTCCTGCCGGGGCAGGGCGGTGTAAGACGAAACGGCTTCAGCGCCTTTCATCACGTTAATGGCATTGATGTAAAATTCAGCCGCCACCCGCGCCGTCTGTTTATCCTTGGCAAAGGTGAACATGCCCATGCCGGGGCAGAGTATTACCACCGGGTTAGCGTCTCGCATGGCCGGGCTGTTGGGATGTTTGCACTTGTTGTAATACTCCGTGTACATGGCTCTGTACGCTTCAAACTGCGGCACCAGGTCTTCTCCTTCCTTCAGCACCAGCGGGCTGATCTTGGTACGCAGAAAGTGGTCCGGGCAGCTGGTGCCCATCGGCGCCAGGCGGTCCAGGTCATTGGAGTTGATAAATTCCAGCACCCGGTCATCATCTGTAAAATGCCCGATCATTTTTGTATGGGACGAGCAGTGCCCGCGCAGCACCGGCGCCAGCGCCGCGGCTTTGGACAGGCGTTCTTCCTTCGGCAGGGAATCGATCTTTGCGCCGCCGAACACCGGGCGCTTTTTGCCCGTGTGTTGCTGCAGGTACTCTGCGCAGCGCTCTATCACTTCCAGCGTATTCATATAACTTTCATACGCCGTATCCCCCCAGGTGAACAACCCGTGAGAGCCCAGCATGATACCGCGGATGCCGGGGTTCTCATCCAGGCATTGTTTCATTTGCAGGCCCAGGTCAAAACCCGGCCGCTGCCATTCTACCCAGCCTATGGTACCGTTAAACAGCTCCTGCGTGATCTTTTTCCCGTCTTTGGCCGCCGCTATGGCAATGGCCGCATCGGGGTGCAGGTGATCTATATGTTTGAAAGGCAGGAAGCCGTGCAGGGGCGTGTCTATGGAAGGAGCTTTGGAATGCAGGTCGTAAATGCAATGGTTGAACAGTTCCACCATTTCATCTTCCATCTCAATGCCGCGGTAAATTTTCTGCAGGCTCCGCAGCCGGTCTACGTACAAAGCCGCCAGGCCGCTGCGTTTGAGCGTACCCAGGTCTCCGCCGGAACCTTTTACCCACATTACTTCCGTGGCTTCGCCGGTAAGCGGGTCCGGCGCCATGGCCTTACAGGAAGTGTTGCCGCCGCCATAGTTGGTTAACCGGAGGTCAGCGCCCAGGAGATTGGAACGGTAGATCAGCAAAGCTACTTCGTCGCCTGCCATGGCGGCGGCCTTTGCTTCATCCCACAAATAGCTTACATGTTTAAATTCTATAGTCATCGGATATATTTAATGGTTCAATGAACTGCCATAGCCTACCAGTACCACAGACAGGATGATCATGGCCAGCCCTGCCAGTATGGTGCGGTATGTTTTTTTGCTGACGCCCTTCCACTCCTTCAGCGTAAAGCCCCACATGCTGGAGATCAGTATGATGAAAGCCATATGGAGTATCCAGGAACTGGCGCCGTTGCCTAATTTGCTTTCGCCCATGCCGTAAAAGAAAAACTGGAGGAACCAGGTGGTGCCGGCTATTGCGGCAAAAAAATAGTTCTTCAGCAAGGGTGTTTGCGGGTTGGCGTAATCGCGGAAAGAGCGGTTGCGCACATTCAATACCATGCACCAGATAAAATTGGTGGTGAGCCCGCCTAACATGATCACTACAAAAATAACGTTGTTGCGGAACAAGGGGTTGGCATTGTTCTGCACGGCCGCCTCTCCCATAGATTCTCCCGCGGAAATGGCAAAGCTCATGCAGGCGCTCAGTATGCCGGACACAATGGCTACCACCAGCCCTTTTTTCAGGTCAAACTCCTGGATGCTGGCCTTTTGCGCTTCGGAAGACAATTCTTTTTCCTTGCGCATGCCCGCCTTGCCGCTGATGGCAATGCCCAGCAGGCATACCACCACGCCCAGCAATACGAACAGGCCGCCGGTGCTGTGCAGCATGGCCATAAAATTGTTGGGGCTGTCTGTAACCAGCCCGCGGTAAATAGGCGGTATCAGCGCCCCGAAGGCGGAGCAGAAACCCAGCGCAACGGCCATGCCGAGAGACATGCCCAGGTACCGCATAGACAGGCCGAAGGTTAAACCGCCAATGCCCCATAAAACACCCAGGAAATACGTCCAGAACAGGGTGCCGCCGCCGGTGGAGCGGATAATGCCCATAAAGTCCGGCACGGTGAGCCAGGCGGCCACAAAAGGAACGATCAGCCAGGAAAACATGCCGCCCACTATCCAGTAACTCTCCCAGTTCCAACCTTTCACTTTTTTGTAAGGGATGTAAAAACTGCCGGAGGCGAACCCGCCTATGAAATGAAAAAATATACCAAGGATAGCCAGCATAAAATTTAGTCGTGGATTTTATAAAGTTGGCTCAAATTAGTCAATGCTGTGTGGTAAACTGTCATGGGCTGTCCTGCCTCCGCTGCATGTAATTTCGGTTTTAATTATGTACATTGTTGGCCTTGTTATGAAGCAATCAAATATTTTCAGGTACCTGTTCATAGATGACTATTCGGCCACGCCGAAATACCAGCAGCTGGCCAACGCCATCATCAAGGCGGTGGGCGAAGGAAAGATACAGCGGGACGAGATATTGCCCTCCATCAACGAGCTGAGCTACGAGCTGGATATTTCGCGCGATACGGCGGAAAAGGCCTTCAAATACCTGAAAGGCCGCGGCGTGCTGGGCTCTGTGCCCGGCAAGGGGTATTATGTGATGAACACGCTGCCCGGCCAGCCCTACAAGATATTGCTGCTCTTCAACAAGCTCAGCGAGCATAAAAAGATCATTTACGATTCTTTTGCCGGCAAGCTGGGAGAACAGGCCAGTATTGATTTCTACATTTATAACAGCGACTTTGGGCTGTTCAAGAAACTGCTCTCCCGCAACCTGCAGGAATACACCCATGTGGTGGTGCTCCCCCACTTCCGCGAAAGGCAGCAGCACCTGGAAGAGCTGATCAACGCCATACCCCGTGAAAAGCTGATACTGCTAGACAAGAAGCTGAAAGGCCTCACGGGCGAGTACAGCGCGATATATGAAAACTTCAGGGGAGATATCTACCACGCGCTGGAGCAGGCGAGAGACCGGTTGCAGAAGTACCGTACGCTGCGCCTCCTGTTCCCGGAAAACACCTATTACCCGGAAGAGATCAGGGAAGGGTTCCTGCAGTTCTGCCAGGATTACGCTTTTCCCGGCACCGTGGTATCTGACATTGCCGCCGGGACCGTCAACACCGGCGATGTGTTCATCAACGTGCGGGAGCATGACCTGGTGGCCCTGATAGAAAAGGTCCGCTCGCTGGACCTGGCCATTGGCAGGGAGGTGGGCATCATTTCATACAACGAAACACCGCTGAAAAAATTCATCCTGAACGGCCTTACCACCATTTCCACAGATTTTGCCATGATGGGCGAGCTGGCCGCCGGCCTTATTATGGACAACACCATGGCCCAGATAGAGGTGCCCTTTAACGTAACCATGCGGGAATCCCTGTAGGACAGCGGATTATTTGCCTTTTCCCGGTGAAAAGGCCTTATATTTGCAGTCCCAAAGAAAGGGTATTTTTTGCCTAAAAAATTAACAATCAATTGGTTAGGTAGCAAGTGGATGGCCCGGCGCTTTTGGACGGCCCGGGGGCGTTTGACAGGAGGAAAGGCCCGTGTACACTGCCAACGCTGCATCCGGCCTGCTAAAAAGGCAGGCAAACCCTCTCCGCGGGGGGCATGGCACAATCTTCGTGTGCTAGTGCTTCACGGCCCGAACAAGCATGTATATTCTGTGTTTTAATATATTAACAAAAAACAAATGGCAACCGTAACCAGAGAGAACATTGGTTTATTAAATGATAAGATCACTGTGAAAGTGAGCCAGGAAGATTACCTTCCTAATTTCGAGAAAGCAGTGAAGCATTTTTCAAAGAACGCTAACATCCCGGGGTTCCGCAAAGGCCAGGTACCCGCCGGTATGATCAAAAAAATGAGCGGCCCCGCTATTTTCCAGGATGAAGTGCTGAAAACCGTAGAAAAAGAACTGATGGGTTACCTGCAGCAGGAAAAGCTGGAAATATTTGCCCAGCCCCTGTCTACAGACACGGAAGCCAGACAGCTGGACTATGCGCAGCCCGCAGTATACGATTTCAGTTTTGAAGTAGGGCTTAAACCCTCTTTTGACGTAACGCCGCTGAACGGCAAAACCTCCCTTACCCGTTACAACGTATCCGTAACTGACGATATGGTGAACCAGGAGCTGGAACGCCTGCAGCTGAAAGGCGGTAAAATGAGCGAGCCTGAAACCATTACATCTGAAGATAACGTACTGAACATCGAGTTCCAGGAAAGCGATGCCAAAGGCAACATAGCCGAAGGCGCTGAAAAGAAGGAGAACTCCCTGCTGCTGAAATACTTTGCGCCCGCCGTACAGGAAAAACTGCAGGGCAAAAAAGCAGGAGACACCCTGGTGATACAGCTCTCCAAAGCCTTTGACAAAGAACGCCAGGAGTTCATTGCCAAAGACCTGGGGCTGGATGCCAACGATAAAGACGCTGTGAAAAAATATTTCCAGCTGACCATTACCAAAGTGGGCCTGATAGAAAAAAGGGAACTGAACGAAGCGTTCTTCCAAGAGGTATACCCCGGTCAGGACATCACCACAGAAGAAGCATTCAGGGCCAAACTGAAGGAGGAGATCGGCAAATACTGGAAACAGGAAGCCACCAACCACCTCCATAACGACCTGTTTGAGACCCTGGTGCACGAAACACCCATCGAGCTTCCGAAAGAGTTCCTCAAACGCTGGCTGCAGAAAGGCGGCGAAAAGCCCAAAACAGCCGAGGAAGCCGAGCACGAGTACCCGAATTTCGACCATCAGCTGCGCTGGACGCTGATCAGCGATAAACTGATCCGCGACAATTCACTGGAAGTTTCCTTTGAGGAACTGAAAGAGAACGCCCGTACCAAGATCATGGGATATTACGGCCTGGGCGGCGAACAGGCAGAGTGGCTGGACAGCTACCTGGAGCGCCTGCTGCAGGATGAAAAATATGTAGACCAGACCTACCGCGAAATGATCACCCAGAAGCTGTTTGATTGGGCTGAAACCAAGGTGAACGTGAAAGAAGAGGAAATAACCGCAGAAGAATTTGTAAAATTACCTCATAAACACCACCATCATGAACATTAATAACGAATTTCGGAAATATGCCATACAGCACCGCGGTATCAGCAGCCTGGTAGTAGACAGTTATGCCCGTCACCAGATGAACTCCCTGACGCCCTACATCATTGAGGAACGTCAGCTGAACGTAACGCAGATGGACGTGTTCTCCCGCCTGATGGCAGACCGGATCATCTTCCTGGGAGACCCTATTAACGACTACGTGGCCAACGTGATCACCGCGCAACTGCTGTTCCTGGAATCTGCAGACCGCAACCGGGATATCCAGATGTACATCAACAGCCCCGGCGGCAGTGTGTACGCAGGCCTGGGCATCTATGATACCATGCAGATCATTTCCCCGGAAGTAGCCACCATCTGCACCGGCATGGCCGCCTCTTTCGGCGCCGTACTGCTGGTAGCCGGCACCAAAGGGAAACGCACCGCGCTGAAACACGCCCGTGTAATGATCCACCAGCCCCATGGCGGCGCTGAAGGCCAAACCTCAGACATCGAGATCACCGCCCGTGAGTTCGTAAAGCTGAAAAAAGAGCTGAACGAGATCATCGCTTCCCACAGCGGCCAGCCCGTGAAAAAAGTGGAAAAAGACGGTGACCGCGATTACTGGATGACCGCGGACGAAGCCAAGGAATACGGTATTATCGACGATGTGCTCGAAAAAAACCCGAAAAAGAAAGCAGCGGAAAATAATCCTCAATAATGCTGAAACGTCCCGCTCCGGCGGGACGTTTTTCATTTACCACACCAACATCCAAATGCTTGTTAAAACCTGCATTTTCCGGGTACTAACCGGTAAAAAAGTGTAATTTTACTGTTCCGGCGGCTACGCCGGCCATTGAAAAGAACATAATAGCTGATGAAACGCAAGTTCCGTCAGGCCATTGAAAAAGACATTTAATTACTGATGAAACGCAAGTTCCATCAGACCTTTGAAAAAGACATTTATTACTGATGAAACGCAAGTTCCATCAGACCTTTGAAAAAGACATTTATTACTGATGAAACGCAAGTTCCATCAGACCTTTGAAAAAGACATTTATTACTGATGAAACGCAAGTTCCATCAGACCATTGAAAAAGACATTTAATTACTGATGAAAGATTCCAAAATACGCTGTTCGTTCTGTAACAGGAACAAAGACGAAGTGAGGATACTGATAGCCGGAGCAGAGGGGCACATCTGTGAAAACTGTGTGGCCAATGCGCAGGAGATCATTGAGCAGGAACTGAACCCCGGCGCGGAATCCCGCAAACCGTCCGGCTCCTCCAACTTTGTGCCCAAAGTGGCCAAACCGGTAGAGATCAAACAATTTCTGGACGAGTACGTGATCGGGCAGGACGATGCCAAGAAAATACTGGCCGTAGCGGTATACAACCACTACAAACGCCTGAACCAGCAGGTAACGGACGATGATGTGGAGATCGAAAAAAGCAACCTCATCATGGTAGGCGAAACCGGTACCGGCAAAACCCTGCTGGCCAAATCCATTGCCAAACTACTGAACGTTCCCTTCACCATTGTAGACGCCACCGTGTTTACAGAGGCAGGGTATGTGGGAGAAGATGTGGAAAGCATTCTCACCCGCCTGCTGCAGGTATGCAATTATGACGTGGAAGCTGCCGAACGCGGCATTGTTTACATAGATGAAATAGACAAGATTGCCCGCAAGAGCGACAACCCCTCCATCACCCGCGATGTGAGCGGCGAAGGCGTGCAGCAGGGCCTGCTGAAACTGCTGGAAGGCACGGAAGTGCTGGTACCCCCGCAGGGCGGCCGCAAACACCCGGAGCAAAAACTCATCAAGGTAAATACCCAGAACATCCTGTTCATCTGCGGCGGCGCATTTGACGGCGTAGACCGTATTATCAGCCGCCGGATCCAGACGCACTCCATCGGCTTTACCGTAAATAAAGACAAGGAAGAAGACGCCCGCAAACATATTCTGCGCTATGTGAACTCGCAAGACCTGAAGCAGTTTGGCCTCATTCCCGAGCTGCTGGGCCGTTTGCCGGTGGTTACCTACCTCAACTCCCTGGATAAGGACGCCCTTACCGCCATACTCACCCAGCCGCGCAACGCCCTGGTAAAACAGTATAAAAAACTGTTCACGGTAGAAGGCATTGAACTGGAAGTGGCAGACGATGCCGTGGAGTACATTGTGGACAAGGCCCTGGAATACAAGCTGGGCGCCCGCGGCCTCCGCTCCATTTGCGAAGTGCTGCTGGCAGACGCCATGTTCCACATGCCTTCCGGTACAGAAAAATCTTTTGTGCTCACCCGCGCCTATGCAGAAGAGAAGCTGGAAAAAAGCACACTGGTTACTTTAAAAGTTGCTTAAACCCTTAATGCATGCAAGAGCTGATCCAACAATTAAAAGACAAGGCCGGTATTAATGACGAGCAGGCCGTAAAGGCCATAGAGGCGGTAAAAGACTTTGTAAAAAGCAAGCTGCCTCCCATGATAGCCGGTAATGTAGACGCCTGGTTTACCGGCATGGCCGGCGGGCAGGCGCAGCCTAAAAAGGCCGAAGACGATTTTCTTGACTAGGCGGCCGTACGGAACAGGCGCACCAGGTCATAAAACAGGCAGAATGCCATGTTGCCCATGTTCCTGAAAAAAGCGATCAATAACAATAACATCATTTCCAATTTAAGAAAGAGGCGCGCCTTATGGTAGCGCCTCTTCGGTTTTACAATATATCCGGCGGGGCTGTGCGGCCCTTGCGGCGCTTATATGACGGCGCCCGCCCGGTACCACCCCTACGCGGGAAAATTTCTTTTCCCGCAGCCTGCACCATGGTTATAAAGTTTTCAGGTAGAGATAAATGGCCTCCAGCTCACCATCTGTGTACTGGTTGGTCATTTTCCAGGGCATGTCTTCATTTTTCAGTTGCCGCCCGTCCGGCGTTTTGCCGGTGCGCAGCGCCGTTACAAATTCCGGCATGCTCCATTTGCCGATGTTGCCTGTGGTAGTGATGTCTCGCACCGGCGTACCGCCCGGGATGGGACTGTCTCCCCCTTTCAGGCTGGGGCTGTGGCAACCTGTGCAGGACATGGAGAGGTATTGCCCGTATTCCGCGGATACCGTTCTTTCCACTTTGGCCGGAGACCGGAAACCGTGGTCTATTTTATCTGCCGGTATCAGCGGAAGTTTATCCAGACCCGACAATACAGTGCCCAGCGGGCCAAGCGTGGCAGGCGGCACCTCATGGTCAACCGGAGGAAGCGATTCAAGGTAAGCCACCAGGCTTGAGATATCATGATCAGACATTTTATAGTATTCGTAAGAAGGCATCACGAGCAGCGGCTTATAGTCGCGCTTCAGCCCGTGGCGCAGCGCCAGCAGCCACTCCCTGGCGCCCTGGTCCGCGGGTCGCCCGCCCTTGCCGGCGGTAAGGTTGGTGCCGGAAATGGCGCCTATCATCTTGTCTTGCATAAAAAATTTACCCGCGCCGTTGTCTCCATGGCAGTCTCCGCAGCCCTTGGTGGCGTAGATATGCGCTCCCTCCGCTATGGTAGCTGAATCAGAAGGAATTTCGAGCATCCGTACTTCTACGTTGTAAGTTTTGGCCCTTTTGTTATTCACATAAATATGCATAACAAAATAAAATATAAGGAGGGCGCCGATGAAAGTGGCAATAATGCCGCCTGTCCATTTCAGTATTTTCCGCAACATATTTGTGGTTATTTTTATGACCGCAAAGTTATTTCGCGGCCTGGCCCCAACAGGTACGACAAACGGATAAACATATACGAAAAACGGATTTACGACATGACCCCAAAAACAACTACGCATGCGATGCACGTCATCGCCAACCACGCATTTTTTACAGACCATGCCGGTTTTTACCATGCTGTTTACCAGGAAGAAGAAGACGGCTGGGATCCCTTACAGGCGCTGATGCATTTCCAGGTAGATGCCATGCCGGCTTCATGCATCCCTGCCGCTGACCTGCAACGGCTGCAGCAGGTAAAAGATTATCTGCGGGAATCTTTCCTGTGCCCCCGGCTAAGCCTGCAGGGGCTTTGCAGGAAGTTCGGGCTGAACGAGTTCAAGCTGAAAAAAGGTTTCAAGCAACTGTTTGGCAACACGGTATTTGGTTATGTGCAGGAGATGAAGATGAAAACGGCCCGGCAGTTTTTAGCGGAAAGAAAGATGAACGTGAATGAAGTGGCGGATTACCTGGGCTACAGCACGCCCAATCATTTTTCTGCCGCCTTTAAAAAGATGTACGGACACAAGCCTTCTCAACTGATGGAGTTTGGGGGAGGTACCCAAAACTAAAACCGCCCCGAATGAGGCGGCTTTACTTTGGAGTAGAAATTTTCTCGATCTTTCTGTTTTGTGTTTAAGGTTGATAAATTGGTAAGGAAAGTAATTAACCCAAATTTAACTTTCTGTTTACAATTTTCCATCACACTTATGTGTATTTATAAAAAAAAATTGAGAAAATGAAACGCTGGCCTGCTAAGTTTTAGCAGGCCAGCGTATTTACAATTGGTTAAAAAATATACTTTGTTGAAAGAAAATTAGAACTCTGCTCACTCACGATCTGGTTAATGAGCGCTTTGTTCTCATCGGTCTGTTTGGTGGCCACCAGCGAGCGGATAGAAAAGGCCCGCAGCGCGTCAAACACGGAAAGGGTGGCCTCTGCAGAGTCTTTTCTGCCGGTGAAGGGGAAAATATCAGGGCCGCGCTGGCATTGGCAATTGATGTTGACCCGGCTTACCTGGTTGACCAGCGGATCTATGAGGGAAGCCAGCTCCGCCGCATCATTGGTAAAGAGGCTTACCTGCTGGCCATGGTCAGAGGCTATCAGGTAATCAATGGGCGTTTCCACGCTGTCATACGGCAACACGGGTATTACCGGCCCAAATTGTTCTTCCCGGTAGAGCTTCATCTTTTCATTGACCGGGTACACCAGCGCAGGATAAACAAAAGACGCATTTGCAGCCCCGCCATGGGTATTGATCACCTTTGCCCCATGCGCTACCGCATCTGCCACGCAGCTCTGCAAATAGCCCGGTTTCTGCGGCTCCGGCAGCGGGGTGAGGAACACGTCCTTTTCCCAGGGCATCCCGAATTTCAGACGGCCCACCGCCTCGGCAAACTTGTTCAGAAAGACATCCGCCACGCTGCGGTGTACATAAATGATCTTGATGGCGGTACACCGTTGCCCGTTGAAAGAAAGAGAGCCCAGCACGCATTCCTTTACCGCCAGGTCTATATCCGCCTTGTCCGTAATAATGGCCGCGTTCTTGGCGTCCAGCCCCAGTATGGCCCGGAGGCGGTTTACCTTGGGGTGCATTTTTTTCAGCTGGTTGGCCACTTTGCTGGAACCGATCAGCGTGAGCACATTGATCTTGCCGGATTCCATCAGCGGCCCAATGATCACGTTGCCGCGCCCGTAAATAGTATTCACCACACCCGGGGGGAAACACTCCCTGAATGCTTCCAGCAGCGGGTAATGCAATAATGTGCCGTGTTTGGGCGGTTTGAAAAGCAGGGTGTTGCCCATGATCAGCGCCGGAATAAGCGTGGTGAACGTTTCGTTGAGCGGGTAGTTGAAGGGGCCCATGCACAGCACCACGCCCAGCGGGGAACGGCGTATCTGGCCTATAATGCCCTGTTCAATGGCAAAACCGGAAGATTTACGGTCCAGGTCTTTCAGGGCGTCAATAGTGGCGTGAATATATTCTACCGTGCGGTCAAATTCCTTCACGGAGTCCGCCCAGGATTTGCCGATCTCCCACATGATCAGCTTCACTACCTCCTGCTTTTTTGCGATCATTTTGCCCGCAAATTTTTCTACGCAGGCAATGCGTTCGGCCACGGACATGGTGGGCCACTCCCCCCGCCCGTTGCGGTAAGCACGGATGGCGGCGTCCAGGGAGGCCATGGCCTCTTCTTCGCCGCACAGGGGATAGGAGCCTATTACCTTTCGCTCCAGGCCGTTCTCGGTTTTAATACAGATGGGAGACAGTACGGTATGCACATCGCCGCTCCAGTTCTTCATAACGCCATCAGAAAGGTATTCCCGCTGATGAAGCTCGGCCGGCAGGTTATATTCCGCGGGGATGGCGGAAGCTGCCGGGAAAAGATTACTAAGTTGTTCCTCGAAAGTGGTCATATGTAGTGGAAGTGTTAAGCATATAGATAATTAGCAATTGCAATCGTTTGCAAAAATACACAGGAATATTCAAGCGGCAGATACTATTTTAACATACCCCCCGGCCGTTTTTCCTTCGGTTCTCGTTCGCTTCTCCTTCGCTTCTCGTTCGCTTGAGGTTCGCTTAGGGGGTATATGTTAAAATAGTATCAGTTAAACGATAAGGGCCGGCATAAAAGTAAAGTCTACTTTTTAGCCGGCCCTGTTTTTTATTGACCACGGTTTTATTTCTTCAGCGCCTCACGCGCAATCACTATTTTTTGTATTTCGGAGGTGCCCTCGCCTATGGTGCAGAGTTTGGCGTCCCGGTAATACTTTTCCACGGGGAAGTCTTTTGTGTAGCCATACCCTCCAAAGATCTGCACGGCATCGTCTGCCGTTCTGACCGCCACTTCCGACGCGTAATATTTGGCCATGGCCGCCTGCTGCGTCATGGGCAGGTGTTTGTTTTTCATGTCCGCGGCCTGCATAGTGAGCAGTTCCGCCGCGGCGATGTTGGTATGCATGTCCGCCAGCTTGAAAGAAACCCCCTGGAAGCTGGCAATAGGCTGGTCAAACTGATGGCGCTCCTGCGCGTACTTCAGCGCCGCGTCGTACGCGCCTTTGGCAATGCCGAGAGAAAGGGCGGCAATGGAAATGCGCCCGCCGTCCAGCACTTTCATGGACTGGATGAAGCCCTCTCCTTCCTGGCCAAGGAGGTTTTCAGCCGGAATGCGGCAATTGTCGAAGATCATTTCCGCCGTTTCGGAGGCGCGCATGCCCAGCTTGTTCTCTTTTTTGCCGCCGCTGAAACCGGGCGTGCCCTTCTCTACAATGAACGCGCTCATGCCCCGGCTGTCCCGCAGCGCTCCCGTGCGGGCTATCACCACGGCTGCATCGCAGCTTTTGCCGTGCGTGATCCAGCATTTGGTGCCGTTGAGCACCCATTCATTGCCTTCCTGGCGGGCCGTGCATTTCATGTTCATGGCATCGGAACCGGTGTTGGGCTCTGTCAGCCCCCAGGCCCCTATCCACTCCGCGGTGGCCAGTTTGGGTAAATATTGCTGTTTTTGCGTTTCGCTGCCGAATTGGAGAATGTGCCCTGTGCAAAGAGAATTGTGTGCCGCCAGGCTCAGGCCGATGGCGCCGCAAAAGCGCGCCACTTCACTTACTACCGTTACATATTCCAGGTAGCCCAGGCCGGAGCCGCCGTAATTTTCCGGTACCAGTACGCCCATCAGCCCCAATTCTCCCATCTTTTTAAACAGTTCCACAGGAAAGGTCTGCGTTTCGTCCCACTCCAGCACATGCGGCTGGATGTGCGTTTTACCAAAATCCCTGATCACCTGTGTTATCTGCAATTGCATGTCCGTTGGCTGAAAGTTCATAACCGGAAGTTTTGTTTTAATTGGCCACTAAGTATTTTTCAAGTTTACGATAAATGGAGTCATTCACCAAAGCAATGCGCTGCAGCTCCGCAGGATGCCTGAAAGGCCCGTGGTTACTGCGGTACCGTACTATCAACCGGGCCAGTTTCGTGTTAATGTATGGATGTTCGGCCAAAGATTTTTCATCTGTCTGGTTCAGATCGGTCTTTCTTAGAGAAACCTCACGCATCACCAGCATCCCTTGAATTTTTTTAAATACGCTGTCTGCCAGCCCCCATGTTTCACCCACCTGGGCCATCTCGTAAAAACCGCCCAGGCGCTCCCTGAACCGCATAATGCGCCCCGCCAGCACCGGCCCTATGCCCGGCAGGCTCTCCCAGGCCGCGCTGTCTGCTTCGTTGATGTCAATCACACGGGCGGGCCTGTTGTATGTCCGGTAACCGCTGTCTCTCCGGAATGCGGATGCGCCGGAACTGTTCCCTTTCCGCCACTGGCCATGAAAGGCAAAGCCCCTCCCCGCGCTATCCCCTCCGTACGCTGATCTCCTCCCCCTGCCATCACTGCGCTCAAAACGGTACCGCCCGTCCCGCTCAAAACGCCGCCAGCCGCCACCAGTGACCGCATTTCCACTCCTCCCCCCATACGGGTACGCGGCCCGCTGCCCATCCTGTTCAAATGCCCGCCGCCGGCTATGCGCAACACGCGCCTGCGGGGCATTGCCTGCCAGCAACGCCTCTACCGCCAGCGCCGCCTCGTGGAAACCGGCCGTATCATTCGCCATCTTGTTTGTGTGAAAAAGGGCCCAGCCGGCGGGGAAACATTCCGCCGCTACTATCAGGGCTAACAGGAAGGCAATGCCCATGCGCTCCCTCCGGGAAAAATCAAAGTAATCCTTAACGATCTTGTTCGGCACAAACAATGGTGGTTGGTTGATGCCAAATTTCGGGAAAGTTCTGCTGTACCAATAAAAAAGAAGTGACTAAATAGAATACTGCGGGTGCCATTTTTTTTCAGGGCCCACACCGCATTTTCCTGCAACCTGCGTCGCGCCGCCTTTCTCTGCCAACCGGCCAATACACGTTACGCGCCTGCAAACAGCGGCGCCTACACGTCCACCACCAGCCCGTCATACGCCAGCGCCGTGCCCGTGGGCAAGCCCGGTTCCACCTCCGCATGCAAACCCAGCTGGTGGCTGATATGCGTAAAATACACCTGCGGCACTCCCAGCTCCCGGCCCAACTCCAGCGCCTCATCCAGCGTAAAGTGGGAAATATGCTTTTCCCGGCGCAGGGCGTTCAGCACCAGCACCTTTGAGCCCCTGATCTTTTCTTTCTCTTCCGGGGCAATGTAGTTTGCGTCCGTGATATAGGTGAAGTCGTTAAACCGGAAACCCAGCACGGGCATTTTATGGTGCAATACGTTAATGGGCGTAAACTTCAGGCCATTGATGAAGAACGGGTCGTTCAGGATGGTGCGCAGGTTCAGCTCCGGTATGCCGGGATACTTGAAATCCGCAAAGGCATAGGAAAACTCGCGCATGATCACGTTCTGGGAATAATCAGAGGCATAAATATCAATAGGTCGCTGCTGAAAATAATTGAACGCCCTGATATCGTCCATACCGGCAATATGGTCTTTGTGGGAATGGGTGATCACTACGGCCTCCAGCGTTTTTACGCCGGCCCGCAGCATCTGGTACCGGAAATCGGGCGTAGTGTCCACTACAATATTACCGGCGTCGGAATGAATGAGGATGCTGCTCCGCAGGCGCTTGTCACGCGGGTCTGCAGATGCGCATACCTTGCAGGGGCATGCTATGACGGGTACGCCCTGCGAAGTGCCTGTTCCGAGGAATGTTACTTTCAAAGCGTCTGGTTAAGCGGGTGTTTCAGTTGAAGGATTTTCCTCTTCGCCCCCGGCGGCCTTTTCGGCGGCATCACGACTATCTACCACCTGCCGGTACAGCTTCTGGGATTCCGGCGTCAGAAAGCCCTCTTCCAGGGTGATAGACGGCAGTATGTCCATCAGGGTATTGATCCGCCCTTCCACGTTCAGGAATTTGTTGATCACCACTACTTTCTTGTGCTCCAGCACGCAATAGCCGGAGTTAAAGGTGCCTTTTTCGTACCGCAGAATGTATTTCGCCTCTTCAAAGATCTTTTCCAGCTTCGCCAGGTTGGCGGGGGTACTTTTCAGGTTCATGACATCTTCTTTTAAAATCCGCTATTTGCTCACCATCCGGGCCACCGGAACAATCATTTCCTCCATGGAAATGCCGCCGTGCTGGAAGGTATTGCGGTAATAGTTCACGAAATAATTATAGTTGTTGGGGTAGCAAAGATACCCGTCTTCGCGGGCAAAGATATAAGAAGAATTGACATTCGGCTTGGGCAGCCCTGCCTCGCGGGGGTCCCGGAAGGCCAGCACCTCCTTGGGGTCATAGTTGAGGTTGCGCCCGTGTTTGTACCGCAGGTTGGTGGTGGTCTGCTTGTCCCCGATCACCTTTACCGGCGTTTTTACCCGCACGCTCCCGTGGTCCGTGGCCACTATCAGGTTGATCTTTTTGTCTGCCACCTTCCGCAGGGCCTGGTGCAGGTGCGAGTGCTCAAACCAGCTGGCGGTAATGGAACGGTAAGAAATTTCATCGCCCGCCAGCTCCTTCAGCACTTCCATTTCCGTACGGGCATGGCTGAGCATGTCCACAAAATTATATACGATCACGTTCAGCGGGTAATCCAGCATATTGTGCATGTTGTTCACCAGGTGCTGCCCGTCCGCATGGTTGATCACTTTCGTATAGGAGAAACGGTTATCCATTTTCAGCCGTTGCAGCTGGTCCGCAAAAAAATGCTCTTCATAGAGGTTTTTACCGCCCTGCTCATCGTCATTTTTCCACTCCTCCGGGAACCGGGCCTCTATCTCCGCCGGCAGCATGCCCGCAAAAATGGCGTTGCGGCTGTATTGGGTGGAGGTGGGCAGTATGCTGTAAAAGGTGTCTTCCTCCACTACCCGGAAAGATTCCCCGAATATGGGCTGTATGGTCTTCCACTGGTCATACCGGAGGTTATCTATCAGCACAAAAAAGTTCGGCAGGTCAGGGTCCATATAAGGCACCACCTTGTCACGGAAGAGGGTATGGCTCATCACGGGCGCTTCTTCGTTGCGCGGGTGCATCCAGCTCCCGTAATGGCGGCTGATGAACTTGGCAAACTCGGTATTGGCCTCCGCCTTCTGGGAATGCAGCACCTCCAGCATCTCGGGGCTGTCACTCTTGCTCATTTCCATTTCCCAGTATACCAGCTTTTTATAGATATCCGCCCATTCCGCATGGTTGGGGTTATCGTTCAGCGCCATGAACAGGGAGCGGAACTGCTGCTGGTAGGCCGTGGTGGTCTTTTCCGCCACCAGCCGCTTGTTATCTATGATCTTTTTGAGAGAAAGCAGTACCTGGTTGGGGTTGACCGGTTTGATCAGGTAGTCCGTGATCTGGGAGCCAATAGCATCGTCCATCACGTTTTCCGCCTCGTTTTTGGTGATCATCACCACGGGTACCTGCTGGTTGGTTTCCCGGATGCGGGCCAGCGTTTCCAGGCCGGTAATACCGGGCATGGACTCGTCCAGCAGCACCACGTCTACAATATTGTCTTTCAGAAATTCCAGCGCGTCGTAACCATTGGTGAGCGCTGATACGTTATAGCCTTTATTTTCGAGAAAAATGATCTGTGACTTAAGGGAATCGATCTCGTCATCTACCCAGAGTATGTTGATTTGCGTCATGAATTTTTTTTGGACTGCTTTAAAATTACCGAAATCCGGCAAAAATCGTTCCTCCAAAATATATGAAACTCTAATAATTCGTTAAATTATGGGGGTTTGCCGTTTCCGGCGCGTCATTCCTCCGGCGCCGGGCATAAAAGTTAGGGGCAAAGCTGTAGATTTGTAGGGACAGATATTAAAAAATCCGAATGACTGACCGCAAACGAAAGATTGTAAACGACCCCGTTCACGGGTTTATTACCATCGATCATCCATTGATTTTCAATCTCATATCACATCCGTACTACCAGCGGTTGCGCCGTATTCACCAGATGGCGCTGGCCAACATGGTGTACCCCGGGGCCATGCATACCCGGTTCCACCACAGCATGGGCGCCTACCACCTGATGAGCTGCGCCCTGCAGGAGCTGCGGGGCAAAGGGGTGGTGATCACGGAAGAGGAGGATGTGGCGGCAAAAATGGCCATATTATTGCATGACATAGGGCACGGGCCTTACTCCCACGCGCTGGAACACAGCCTGGTGGAAGGGGTTTCGCACGAAGAGATCTCGCAGCTGCTGATGCAGACCCTTAACCGGGAAATGAACGGCATGCTTGATCTCACGCTGGATATATTCAACGGCCGGTACCATAAGCAGTTCCTGCACCAGCTGGTGTCCAGCCAGCTGGACGTAGACCGGATGGACTACCTGAGCCGGGACAGCTTTTACACCGGGGTGTCTGAAGGAGTGATCAGCTATGACCGCATTATCAAAATGCTGACCGTACACAAAGGGGAGCTGATGGTGGAGGAAAAGGGGATCTATTCCATAGAGAAGTTCATTGTGGCCCGCCGGCTGATGTACTGGCAGGTATACCTGCATAAAACGGTGCTGGCCGCGGAAAACATGCTGGTAAAGGTGCTGCACAGGGCCAAACAGCTGGCCCTGGGGGGCGCGGAGCTGTTTGCGTCACCCGCCCTGCAGTATTTTTTATATAACCGTGTAGGAAGGGGGGAATTTGAGGAAGACGAAGAATGCCTTTTCCAATTTTGCCAACTGGACGATTATGACGTAATGGGGGCTATCAAGGTATGGACGCAGCACCCGGACAAGGTGCTGAGCCTGCTTTGCCAATGGCTCGTGAACCGCCAGCTTTTCAAGGTCACCCTCGGCAATGAGGCGTCTGACCCTGGGCTGGTGGCCAACCTGAAAGAAAAAGTGAAAAAAAGATGGGAACTGACAGACGGGGAAGCGGATTATTTCGTATTTACGGATACCGCCAGCCTCAGGGCATATGACGCCAGTGACGAAAAGATCAATATATTATTCAAGGATGGCACTGTGAGGGATATTTCTTCTATCGACAATGCCCTTGTATCGCATACTTTGGCAAGACCGATAAAAAAATTCTACATTTGTCATCCAAAAATCTAGGCTAACAACGTTTTATACGGGCGCAACATGTTAGAGAATACATTCATATTATCCGGAGTGGGCCTGGAGGGTAACATTTCAATTATTTACTATGCAATTTAGCGCATTACAGCTGGCTACCATATTGAACGGGAAGCTGGAGGGGGACCCGGAAGTGAAAGTGAACAATATCGCCAAGATCGAGGAAGCGGGAGACGGCATGTTGAGTTTCATCGCCAATCCCAAATACGAAGAGTTCCTGTATTCCACGCAGGCCTCCATCCTGATCGTGAATGATTCGCTGGTGATAGAGCGGCCCATCAAGCCTACCGTTATCCGTGTAAAAGACGCCTACAGCGCCTTTGCCCTTCTGCTGGAGCAATACCAGAAAATGGTGGGCGCAGGGGCCAAAACCGGCATACAGCAGCCCTCCCACGTGCCCGCTTCCGTTAAAATGGGGCCGGGCGCCTTTATTGGCGCATTTGCGTACCTCGGGGAAAACGTGGTGCTGGGAGAGAACGTAAAGATCTACCCCGGCGTGTACCTGGGAGATAATGTGAAAATAGGCGATAACACCGTGCTCTACCCCGGCGTAAAGCTGTATGACAACAGCGTGGTAGGCAAACGCGTCATACTCCATGCCGGCTGCGTTATTGGCGGGGACGGCTTTGGTTTTGCCCCCCTGGCAGACGGCACCTATAAAAAAGTACCCCAGGTGGGCAACGTAGTGATACATGACGATGTGGAGATTGGCGCCAATACCACCATAGACCGGGCTACCATGGGCTCTACCGTGATCCATGCCGGGGTGAAGCTGGATAACCTGATACAGATAGCCCACAATGTGGAAATAGGCAGCAGCACCGTAATTGCCGCACAGTCAGGCGTTTCGGGCAGCACCAAGATCGGCAGGAACTGTGTGATAGGCGGCCAGGTAGGCATTGTAGGGCACATCCAGATAGCTGACGGCACCAAGATCAACGCCCAGAGCGGTTTGTCTAAATCCATCACCACGCCCAATACCGCTTTGACCGGTTCTCCCGCCTACGATTATAAAAGTTCCTTAAAAAGTCAGGCAATTTTTAGAAATTTGCCGGACTTGGAAAAAAGGGTGAAAGAACTGGAAGAGATGGTGAAGCAACTGTTGGCCGAAAAAGCCCTTCTCCGCTAAGGTAACTGGAGGAAAGATCAAGAAGGATTTTAAACGCAATTGAATACGAAGCTATAATGATGGAAAATCAGCAGTCGAACCAGCAGACCTTACAGGGTCCCGTGACCATTTCAGGAGTTGGTTTACACACAGGAGCACAGGTGAATATGACCCTCAAGCCGGCCATGCCCGGCTTTGGTATTAAGTTCCAGCGCATAGACCTGCCGGACCAGCCTATTGTTAAAGCAGACGTGGATTATGTGGTAGATACCGCCCGCGGCACCACGCTGGAGCACAACGGCGCCCGCGTGAGCACCGTGGAGCACATCCTGGCCGCCCTGGTGGGCATGGGCGTAGACAATGTGCTGATTGAGCTGAACGGCCCGGAAATCCCCATTATGGACGGCAGCTCCATTCCTTTCATAGAAATTATTGAAGAAGCCGGCATACAGGTACAAGACGCCAAAAAGGTATATTATACCATCGATACCAATATTAATTATTACGATGAGGTGAAAAAGGTGGAAATGGTGGCACTGCCCGCCGTAGACTACCGCATTACCGCCCTCATCGACTTCAACTCCCAGGTACTCGGCACCCAGCATGCCAACCTGAAGAGCATGAGCGATTTCAAGAAAGAAATTGCCCCCTGCCGCACCTTCGTGTTCCTGCATGAGCTGGAATACCTCCTGGCCAACAACCTGATCAAAGGCGGAGACATCAACAACGCCATTGTGGTGGTAGACCGCCCCGTAACGGACGAGGAGCTGAGCCGCCTGGCCAAGGCCTTTGACCGCGAAGAAATGAGCGTGCAGCAGCGGGAAGGCATCCTCAACAATGCCCAGCTGCATTTCCCCAACGAGCCCGCCCGCCACAAGCTGCTGGACGTAGTGGGAGACCTGGCCCTCATTGGCGTGCCCATCAAGGCGCATATCATTGCCAACAGGCCCGGCCACGCCTCCAACGTGGAGTTTGCCCGCAAGATCAAACAGTACATCAAAAAGAACAAGCATAACCGGGATGTGCCCATTTACGATCCCACCCAGCCCCCGGTATACGATATCAACCATATTGTACGCACCATGCCGCACCGTTACCCGATGCTGCTGGTAGACAAGATCATTGAGCTGAGCGATACAAGGGTGGTAGGCATCAAGAACGTGACTTTCAACGAACAGATCTTCCAGGGCCACTTTCCCGGCAACCCGGTAATGCCCGGCGTGCTGATCTGCGAGTGCCTGGCCCAGGTAGGCGGTATCCTGGCGCTGAACCCTATGCCTGACCCTGAAAACTATGACACCTACTTCCTCAAGATCGATAACTGTAAATTCAAACAGAAAGTAATGCCCGGTGATACCATGATCTTGAAGATGGAGCTGCTCAGCCCTATCCGCAGAGGCCTGGTGGAAATGAGAGGTACGGCTTTCGTTGGCAACAAAGTATGTGCAGAGGCAGACATGGTTGCTCAAATTGTAAAACGCGAAGGAAAATAACAGCATGATTCATCCGCTCACATACATCCACCCGGACGCTAAAGTTGCGCCCAACGTAAAAATCGATCCGTTCACCGTTATCCATAAAAATGTTGAGATCGGGGAAGGCACCTGGATTGGTTCCAATGTAACCATCATGGAAGGCGCCCGCATCGGCAAAAACTGCCGCATCTTTCCCGGCGCCGTTATTTCCGCTATCCCGCAAGACCTCAAGTTTGAAGGGGAGGATACGATTGTGGAAATCGGCAACAACACCACCGTTCGGGAGTACGTGACCATCAACCGCGGCACCAAAGACCGGCTGAAGACCTCCATCGGCAACAACTGCCTGATCATGGCCTACAGCCATATTGCGCATGACTGTATTGTGGGCAACAACTGCGTTTTTTCCAATAACACTACCCTGGCCGGGCACATCACCGTGGGAGACCACGTAGTGCTGGCCGGCATGGTGGCCGTGCAGCAGTTCTGTAAAATAGGCAACCACGCCTTTGTAACCGGCGGCTCGCTGGTGCGGAAAGACGTGCCCCCCTATGTAAAAGCTGCGCGAGAGCCCCTCTCCTATGTGGGCGTAAACTCCGTGGGCCTCAAACGCCGGGGGTTCACCCTGGAAAAGATCAACCACATACTGGACATCTACCGCATCATTTTCGTTAAAGGCAACAATATTTCCAAAGCCATCCGTATCATAGAAGCCGAGTTCCCGGCCACGGACGAAAGAGACGAGATCCTCTCCTTCATCCGCGATTCCGGCCGCGGCATCATGAGAGGATACAGCACCCGGGCGAATGACGATCTCGCTTAACCACGTAGGCAAGCGGTTCAATTACGACTGGATATTCCGTCGTTTTTCCTATACGTTCAGCGGTACAGGCCATTACGCCATACTGGGGCCCAACGGCTCCGGCAAATCCACCCTGCTGCAGATCGTCAGCGGCCATCATCACCACAGCGAGGGCGATGTGCAGTACCTTTTCAACGAACAAACACTCCCGGCAGACCAGTTCTTCCAGCATTGCGCCATTGTAGCCCCCTACCTGGAGCTGGTGGAAGAGTTCAGCCTGCAGGAGTGTTTCGAATTTCACCTCCATTTCAAATCTTTCCTTCCCGGCTATCAGCCCCGGGAAATTGCCGCGCTGGTGGGCCTGGAAAAGGCCTGGAAAAAACAGGTGCGCAACTTCTCCTCCGGCATGAAGCAGCGGGCCAGGCTGGCACTGGCCATTTTCTCTGACGTGCCCGTGCTGCTGCTGGACGAGCCCTGCACCAACCTGGACGCGGCCGGCATTGCCCTCTACCAGCAGCTGGTAAAAGAGCACTGCGGCAACCGCATGGTGATTGTCAGCTCCAATGACGAGGCAGAATACGGCTTTTGCCGCGAGCATATCCGCATCAGTGATTATAAACAGTAATTATTATTACTTTTAGTGATTCATGTGATTATTCAATAATTCCCTATGAGCATACCAAACAGGAAAGTTGTAAATGGCTGGGCCATGTATGACTGGGCCAACTCCGTTTACAACCTTGTTATCACCACCACGTTTTTCCCCATCTACTACCTGGGCGTTACCAAAGCCCGCACCGGTACGGATGAGGTGACCTTTATGGGAAAAACGCTGCTCGCCTCCGTGCTGTATGACTATACGCTCTCCTTTGCATACCTGCTGATAGCCCTCAGCCTGCCTATTCTCTCTTCCATTGCGGACACCCGGGGCAATAAAAAGAACTTCCTGCGCTTTTTCTGTTACCTGGGCGCGCTGGCCTGTGCCTCCCTGTTCACCTTTACCAGTACCAGCAGCCTTGAACTGGGCATGCTGTCCGTGATGCTGGCCGCCATCGGCTTCTGGGGAGGGCTGGTGTTCTATAACTCCTACCTGCCTGAAATAGCGGCGCCGGAGTACCAGGACAGGGTGAGCGCCCGCGGCTTCTCCTTCGGCTACATTGGCAGCGTGCTGATGCAGCTGGTAGGTTTTGCCCTCGTTACCTTCACCCCCTTTGGCATTACAGACGCCATGGCCGTACGCATCACCTTTTTGCTGGTGGGCATATGGTGGTTCGGCTTCGCGCAGATCACCTTTAAACGCCTGCCTGCCTCCAAACCCGCCATCAGCAATGGTTCCGGCAGGGTGCTCAAAGATGGGTTCATTGAGCTGAAAAAAGTATATGCCCAGGTAAGGGTGATGCCCGTGCTGAAACGTTTCCTGCGCGCCTTCTTCTTCTACAGCATGGGCGTGCAAACGGTGATGATGGTGGCCGTTATTTTCGCTTCCAAGGAGCTGAAGCTGGAAGCCACCAAACTGATCATTTGCGTGGTGCTCATCCAGCTGGTAGCCATTCTCGGCGCCTGGGGCATGGCGCGGCTCTCCGGCCGCTTCGGCAACTTTAAAGTGCTCATAGCCACCGTGCTGCTGTGGATAGGGGTTTGCCTCGGCGCCTACTTCATTACCACGGAAATGCAGTTTTACCTGCTGGCGCTGGCCGTAGGCCTGGTAATGGGGGGCATACAGTCCCTCAGCCGCTCCACCTATGCCAAGCTCCTCCCCGAAACGCGGGATACGGCTTCCTTTTTCAGCTATTACGACGTAACCGAAAAGCTGGCCATTGCCATTGGCGTGTTCAGCTTCGGCTATATAGAACACATCACCAACAATATGCGCACCTCCGTACTGGTGCTCATGGGCTTTTTCTGCGTCGGGCTCATCTGGCTGTTTTCTGCCTTGCAGAAACAACGTAGCTTAGCAGGCAGGAAAACGCAGGCCGCCGTATACGAGACCGGCGCCTGAAGAACCGGACAAATATTTACGGATGAAGCTACATACGATCAATACAGGGCTTTTTAAACTGGACGGCGGCGCCATGTTCGGCGTAGTGCCCAAAACCATCTGGCAAAAACTGAACCCGCCAGACGCCAACAACATGTGTACCTGGGCCATGCGCTGCCTGCTGGTGGAAGAAGGCAACCGCCTCATCCTGATAGATAACGGCATCGGCAACAAGCAAGACGAAAAGTTCTTCAGCCATTATTACCTGCACGGAGATGATACGCTGGAGAAATCCCTGGCCGCCCTGGGTTACCATCGAGACGACATTACAGACGTATTTCTCACCCACCTCCATTTTGACCATTGCGGCGGCAGCATAGAGCGCCAGGGAGACAGGCTGGCGCCCGCCTTCCGGAATGCCACCTACTGGAGCAATGAGGCGCACTGGAAATGGGCCACCGAGCCTAATGACCGGGAAAAGGCCTCCTTTCTCAAAGAGAACATATTGCCCATTCAGCAAAGCGGGCAGCTGAAATTCATAGCGCAGCAAGACGGGGTGGCCTTCACCGACCACATCCGCGTACGGTTCGCCTTCGGGCATACAGACGCCATGATGCTGCCGGAGATCCGCTACAACGGGCATACCATTGTATACATGGCAGACCTGCTGCCCTCCGCGGGCCACATTCCCATTCCATACGTAATGGCATATGACATGTTCCCGCTCACCACGCTGGAAGAAAAGAAACGTTTCCTGGCGGAAGCCAACGAGCGGCAGTATGTGCTGTACTTTGAGCATGACCCTGCGATGGAATGCGGCATACTGCACAGCACGGAAAAAGGCATCCGTCTGAAAAACTCGTTCCCCCTGACCGATCTTTGATAAAAACAAAAGCTATGTATAAACACCTTATCCGCATGCTGCCCCTGGCAGCCGTATTAGCCCTGGCAGCCTGCCAGGGTGGCGCGCCCGCCGGCAACAGCGCGGCCGTGGCAGATTCCCTGCTGGTAGACTCGCTGGCCCAACAGGTGATGGACGTGCATGACGAAGGCATGGCCAAAATGATGGTCATCCGCCGGCTCAAAACACGCGTTACGGAAGTAACAGACAGTATTGGCGCCAGTAAAAAGGCCGCCGCGCCTTACATGCAGGCGGGCACTCTGCTGGACAGCGCCAACAATGCCATGAACACCTGGATGCATGCCTATGACATGAAGATGGAAGGCAAAACCACCGAAGAGAAAAAAGCATACCTGCAGAACGAAATGAAAAAGATCAGCGATGTAAAAGACCTGATGCTCAAAAGCATTGCAGACGCCAAACAACTGCTGAAAGAAGAATAACCCTTATCAAACCGCATACTATGGCTAATCAGGAAGCATTTCTCGAATATATCAGGAACGGCTATACGTTCAAAGGAGAACATTTCAAGCTGGGCTGCGCCATGCTGAACGGTGAGGTAGTGACCGGCGCGGACGTATTGCTGCCGCTCAAGACCCTCAACCGCCACGGCCTCATTGCCGGCGCTACCGGCACCGGTAAAACCAAAACCCTGCAGGTAATTGCCGAAGGCCTCAGCGACGCCAGCGTACCCGTACTGCTCATGGACATCAAGGGAGACCTCAGCGGCATTGCCGCCGCAGGCACCTCCAACGCCAAAATAGAAGAACGATATGCCAAAATAGGCGGCGCCTGGGCGCCGGCGGCCTACCCGTCAGAACTGCTCAGCCTCAGCCACGAAAAAGGCGCCCGCCTGCGCGCCACCGTCAGCGAGTTTGGCCCCGTGCTGCTGTCAAAAATACTGGAGCTGAACAATACCCAGGCCGGCCTGGTAGCCATGATCTTCAAGTATTGTGATGATCAGCAGCTGCCCCTGCTGGACCTGAAAGACTTCAAAAAAGTGCTCCAGTACGTCAGCGACGAAGGCAAAAAAGAACTGGAAAAAGATTACGGCAAGATCTCCACCACCAGCACCGGCACCATCCTGCGCAAGGTGATAGAGCTGGAACAACAGGGCGCCACCGTTTTCTTCGGCGAAAAATCCTTTGAAGTAGAAGACCTCATGCACATTGCGGATGACGGCAGGGGCAAAATTTCCATTGTGCGCGTGGCAGACATCCAGGACCGGCCCAAACTTTTTTCCACCTTCATGCTCAGCCTGCTGGCGGAACTGTATGCCACCCTGCCGGAAGAGGGAGACCTGGACAAACCCAAGCTGGTTATGTTCATAGACGAGGCGCACCTTATTTTCCAGGAAGCCAGCGATGCCCTGCTGCAGCAGATAGAGACCATCATCAAGCTCATCCGCTCCAAGGGCGTGGGCATTTTCTTCTGCACGCAAAACCCGATGGACGTGCCGCCCTCCGTACTGGGCCAGCTCGGCCTGAAGGTACAGCACGCCCTCCGCGCCTTTACCGCCAACGACCGCAAGGCCATCAAACAAACAGCGGAAAACTACCCGCTTTCCGATTTTTATAAAACAGACGAGCTGCTGACGCAGATAGGCATTGGCGAGGCGCTGGTGACCTGCCTCAGCGAGAAAGGCACCCCCACCCCGCTGGCAGCCACCATGCTGGTATCTCCCCACTCCCGCATGGACGTGCTCACAGACACGGAAATTGACCAGCTGGTAGCCGGCAGCAAACTCGTAAAAAAATACAACCAGGAAATAGACAGCGAAAGCGCCTACGAAATGCTGACCGCCAAGCTGGCGGAAGCTGCCGAGAAAAGCAAGGAAGAAGAGCCGGAGAAAAAAGGCCGGCAGAAAGAAGAAAAAGGCCTGCTGGAAAGCATTGTGACCAGCTCCGCCGCGCGCCAGGCGGGCAGAACGGCCGCCAGCATCATTACCCGCAGCTTGCTGGGGGCATTGGGGCTGGGCGGGCGCAGCAGCAAGAAGAAAGGCACCAGCTGGTTTTAATTAAAGAGCACGCGCTATGCATGTGGTAGCGCCGTAGTTGCAGCTTCGGTTTTACCGCTGTATCTTACAAAAAGAAATAGTTTTTGAATATGTCAACACCCATTAAAACAGGTCTTTGCTCCTACGGCCACAGCGGCTACGCTTTTCATGCGCCTTTTATTCACGTGCATCCGGGCTTTGAGCTGACGGCCGTGGTAGAGCGCAGCAAGCACCTTACGCAGCAGCGTTACCCGTACGTGAAGATCTACAACAGCATTGACGCCCTCATGGCCGATGCCTCGCTGGAGCTGATCGTGGTGAATACGCCCAACTATACCCACTACGAATACACAAAAGCCGCCCTCACCGCCGGCAAGCATGTGATCGTAGAGAAACCTTTTACCGTAACCGTAGCCCAGGGGGAAGAGCTGCTGCAGCTGGCCGCCGCCAAAAAATTGCTGCTCAGCGTGTACCAGAACCGCCGCTATGACAGCGATTACAAAATTGTGCGCAAGGTAGTGGAAGACGGCCTGCTGGGCGATGTGCTGGAAGTGGAATTTCACTATGACCGCTTCAAGGAAGAGCTGAGCTACAAAAAACATAAGGAAGTGGCAGAGCCGGGCACCGGCGTGGTGTACGACCTGGGCTCCCACCTCATAGACCAGGCGCTGACCATTTTTGGCATGCCCCAAAAGGTATGGGCAGACATCCGCATTCTCCGGAAAGATTCCGTGGTAGACGATTATTTTGAACTGCTGCTGTATTACGATCAGCTGCGCGTGCGCCTCAAATCCAGCTACCTGGTGCGCGAAGCGCTCCCGGCCTACATCCTGCACGGCAGAAAAGGTTCTTTCATCAAATCCAAATCAGACATACAGGAGGCCTTGCTGATGAAGGGCGTACTGCCTGATACGCCTGATTGGGGCGCGGAAGCGCCGCATGAATGGGGCCTGCTGCACACAGAAATAGACGGCAAAGTGGTAAAAGAATTTTTGCCCGGGGGCAATGGCAATTACCTGGACTACTACCAGGGCATTTACAGCGCCATCCGCGAAGGCAAACCCAACCCGGTAACCGCGGAAGAAGGGCTGGACGTGGTGAGGATTATTGAAGCGGCTTTCCAGAGCAGTAAGGAAGGCCGGCTGGTGAACGTGTAGCAGACGGAGACATGCAGCGGCAGAACCAGCTTCAGCCGCATTACGCTGTAGCAGACAGCATCCCGTCTTCATCCCGTAACACAAAACCTTCCGCCACCAGGAACTGCAGGGTTTCCAACACCCTGCTTTCCTCGGCATCTACTTTTTCCATCAGGGCCTGCAGGCTGATTTTGCCGTTCAGCGCCGCCATAATGGCGGTGGTGAGCCGGCCGAACTCTTTAGACTGCAGGCCCCCTTTTTCTTTCTTCACACATACATCGCACACGCCGCAGGGTTGTGCGTCCTTTTCCCCGAAATAGGCCACCAGTTGTTGGGTGCGGCATTGGTTGTTATTGCGGGCATAGGCCGTGATGGCCGCTATGCGTTCTTCCAAGGCCTTTTTGCGCTGCTCCAGCAATACCATGTTCACCCGCAGATGCTGCGCCGGCAGCCGTTCTTCCAGGAAACAGAGCTGCGGCTGGTCTTTTTTGGGATAGTACCTGATAATGGCCTGCTTGTGCAGCAGCTGAAGATCATGCGCCACATCTTCCTCACCTACCCGCATAATACGCGCGATCTGTTTCTCAAAAACAGGCACCGGGTTGTCAAATATGCCCTGGTAAGTGCGCAGCAAGGCCTGTATAAGCGGAGAAAGATCGGGCTGCCGGTCTTCATACTCGAACAGCACGTCCCTGCTGGTCGCAAACTCCACTTTAGAGGGTATGTACACGCTTTCGCTGAGTTGCCATACGCCTTCCTGCTCAAGAATGCGGAGCGTGCTGAAGGCCAGCGTAATGTTGACGCCAAAGCGTTTTACAAAATCGTTGATGTCAAAATCGTAGTACACCCCTTCCGCTCCCACCGGCACCTGCAGGTAGTTCACAACAGCCTGGTAGATGGCCCTTATTTCTTCCATGGCGGGGAATTGCAGGGGTATGCGGGCTTTCAGTTCTTCCAGGTTGCGGTGGTTGTACAGCATTACGGCGTAGGCCTTTTCCTCATCGCGGCCGGCGCGGCCGGCTTCCTGGTAGTAGGCCTCAAGGCTGTCAGGCACATCCGCGTGGATCACCATTCTCACATCCGGTTTGTCTATGCCCATGCCAAAGGCATTGGTGCATACCATCACCCGTGTTTCATTATTGATCCAGGCTTCCTGCCGGGCCGTGCGCTCCGCGGAGGTAAGGCCCGCGTGGTAGTAGCTGGCGGAGATGCCCTGCGCGCCGAGCAGGGCCGCAATTTCTTTTGTCTGCCGCCGGTTGCGGCAATAGATGACGGCGCTGCCGGGCACTTTGTCCAGTATCTGCTTCATGCGGGCAGGCTTGCCCTCTTCCTCCACCACACTGTAGGAAAGATTGGCGCGGGCAAAACTTTTTACGAACACGGCGGGGTTGCGCAATTGCAGCTGGCGGCAGATGTCTTCCCGTACTTTTGGGGTAGCCGTGGCCGTTAGCGCCAGAATGGGGGCGCTGGGAAAATGCTCCCGGATGGTGGCAATCTGCCGGTAAGCCGGCCTGAAATCATAGCCCCACTGGGATATGCAATGCGCCTCGTCTACCGCAATGAGGCGCACGGGCAGCACTTCGCAATACCACTGGAAGCGTTTGCTCTGCAGGCGTTCCGGAGATACGTACAGGAATTTGATATCACCTTCCCTGGCCAGCGCCAGCACCTTTTCCACATCGCGGGTCTGCATGCCCGCATAAATGGCAAAGGCCGGAATGCCGCGCTTGTTCAGGTTCTCCACCTGGTCTTTCATAAGGGCAATGAGCGGCGTCACCACCAGGCAAAGCCCCTCCTGCATCATGGCGGGCACCTGGAAGCAAACGGACTTGCCGCCGCCGGTTGGCAGCAGCGCCAGCGTGTCCCGCCCGGCCGCAATGGAAGCAATGATATCTTCCTGCAACGGCCTGAACTGCTGGTAGCCCCAGAATTTGTGCAATATGGAATGTGCGGTCACCAAAGCAGGCAAATTTAGCGCTAATCTTTATGCAAATATCCCGTACACAGGGATTTTATGGTATTCGCTGCAAACGTTCTTTGATGCGCCTCCAACGCCCGGTCAGGCTGCCGCGGCGAGGTTGTGGCTGTGTACCTAATGCCATATTTTAGCCGGGCTTCAGCGGGCCGTCATATCACTTTCTTGAACCGCAGCCGCACGGAGTTGATGGCCAGCACCACATCTGAAAGGCCCATCACCAGCGCCGCAATGATAGGGTTCAGGAAACCCAGCGCGGCAACGGGAATGGCTACAATGTTGTAGATAAACGCCCAGAAGAGATTCTGTTTGATAGTGAGGTAAGTATGCCTGCCCAGGCCCATGGCCAGCGGCAGGGCGCCCAGGTGGTTGTTGAGCAATATCACGTTGGCGCTTTGCATGGCCACCTGTGTGGCATCACTGAGAGAAATGCCTATGCTGGCCTTGGCCAAAGCTGGCGCATCGTTGATGCCGTCTCCCACCATGGCCGTGGGCGCGCTTTGCATCAGCGCATCTATTTTCTCCAGCTTCTTTGCCGGAGACTGTTCGGCAAACACTTCGTCTATACCCAGCTGTTGCGCCAGCTGGTCGCATTTGCGCTGCATGTCCCCGCTCAGCAGGATGGTACGGATGCCGCCTTGTTTGAGTACGGATATTACTTTGGCCGCTTCGGGGCGCAGCTCGTCTGTAAAGTCCATCCAGCCGGCTACCGCGCCGTTTTTAAGCAGGTAAATATTATGCGTATCGTCTTTGGTGGCATGGCGTGCCATCAGGTAAGAGCCCAGCTGCCATTCGTTACCGGCCTTGTCCCTGGCCTGCATGCCAACGCCTTTCTGCTCCCGTACCTGCTGCAGCGCTGTTTCCGGCACGCCCTTCCATTGGGCCGTAATAGAGCGGGCAATGGGGTGGGAGGAATATTTTTCGAGGCTGAACACGATGGACCGGAACATTTCCGGCTCCAGGGTGGTTTCCCACCGGCCTATCTGCAACCGCCCCGTAGTAAGGGTACCGGTTTTATCGAACACGATCTGCCGGATGTTGCGGAAGGCCTCCAGCGTATGGGCGCCTTTAATGAGAATACCGTTGCGCGCCGCGCGGCCCAGCCCTACCATTACCGCCGCCGGGGTAGCCAGGCCCATGGCGCAGGGGCAGGCAATTACCAGTACGGCCACACTCCGCATCATGGCTACCGCCAGTGTGGTCTGCCCTATGAAATACCAGCCCAGGAAGGTAACCAGCGCTATGCCCAGCACTACGGGCACAAATATGGCGCTGATCTTGTCCGCCAGCTTTTGCATGGGCGGCTTGTTGCTCTGGGCCTGCTTTACGAGGTTGATGATGTAAGACAGCACCGTGTCTTTGCCGGTGGCTGTAATGAACATTTTTATATTGCCTTCTTCCAGTATGGTGCCGCCTATCACCTTATCTTTTTCCTGCCGGCTTACGGGCTCGCTTTCCCCCGTGATCATGGACTCGTTCACATGCCCGCCGCCCCAGTAAATAGTGCCGTCCATCGGTATCTTGTCTCCCGCGTTCACCAGCACCCGGTCTCCCGTGCGCAGCTCGCTGTTGTCTATTTCTTCCACCTCGCCGGCCTCGTTCAGCCGTTTGGCATGCGTATGCTGCATGCGCGCCAGCTCTGCTATGGCGGTGGTAGTGGATTTAACAGATCTTTCTTCCAGCAGGTTGCCTAAAAATACCAGGGTGAGAATAGCGGCCGTGGTTTCGTAGAAAAGGTAGTCAGGCCCCAGTTGCAGCAGGGTGCCTGCCAGGCTGTACACAAAAGCCGCCGTGGCGCCCAGGGTAATGAGCACGTCCATATTGGCAATACCGTTGCGCAGGGAGCGGAAGGCGCTGCGGCCAAAGTGCATCATGCCCACCATGTATACCGGTATGGTGAGCGCCAGTTGCACCCAGGGGGTGTGCAGCCAGTGCCAGTTGACCCACATATGCAGCAGCAGGGGGGCCGTAAACACCATGCAAAACACAAATTTGAACGTAAGCGTATTGTAAAAGGCACTGCCTTTACCGCCCTGATTGGGCAGCACCACTTCATAGCCGAGGTTGTTGATGCCGTCTATCACTTCTTCCGCATCGGTACCCTCCGGCAGGTTAAAGCGCAGTTCTTCCGTGGCTACACTGATGGCCACGTCTTCCATTCCTTTTTTTTCGAGGTATTTAGAGATAGTCAGCGCGCAACTGGAGCAATTCATCCCTTTTACCTTGCAACTGATCGTTTCCATAGCTTGATCTCCTGTATGGTAAAATTACCACAAAGCCGTTTTCGGCGGGGGATTATTAATGCAACGGGGGTGCTATTTTCAATTGTCCGCCGGCCGTATTGCCAGCGGCTGGCAACATTGAAGACCAATGCAACCGGCGTACTTTTTTGCCTCTTTTTGCCGGCGCGGGCGGGCTATCCGGCGCCGTACCTCATTTAAATGCCCCGGAATTGCTAATTTTAAGCCTTGTTAAGGCTTAAACGTATGAGATTGACATTTGCACACGCAGACCTGCCCCGGGTGGCCCGCCAGCTTTGGGAAACCTACCCCCGGCAGCGGCTTTTTGCCCTGAGCGGAGAGATGGGGGCGGGAAAAACCACGCTGATCAAGGAACTGTGCGCGGCCAAGGGCGTGGAAGACGCCACGGCCAGCCCTACGTTTTCCATCATCAATGAATACCGGTATGCCAACGGGAACGGGGATGAAAATATCATCTACCACCTGGACCTTTACCGCCTCAAAAGCCTGGAAGAGGCGGTAGAAGCCGGGGTGGAAGACTGCCTCTACCACCCCAGCGCCATTTGTTTTGTAGAATGGCCGGAGCTGGTGGCCCCCCTGCTGCCCGAGGACACGCTACATATCTTCCTCAGCGTTACGCCTGACCACCAGCGGAAACTGCTGGCCGGGCATGTGGGCCCCGGGCATTTTAGGGCCCCTTCCCTGCAATAATAAGTGTATCTTTGAACAGAGACCTAACATACAATTGTCTACGATTATGGAGCAAAGGCAAAAACCTGTTGTGAGCGCCGGATTTACGTATTCTCCGCTGGAAGAAACGCTGGATATTCCACAAAAAAATTCTCGTTTATTCATAGGCATCCCCAAGGAAATTTCCTTCCAGGAAAGCCGTATAGCGCTTACCCCGGACGCTGTGAGCATTCTCACCAACAACGGCCACCATATTGTGGTGGAGCACAAGGCAGGAGACGGCTCGCATTTCTATGACACGGACTATTCCGAGGCCGGCGCAGAAATTGTCTATGACAAGAAGGAAGTGTTCAAGGCAGACATCATCGTAAAATCCGCCCCACTCAACGATGAGGAAATTGAATTGCTGCGCCCCCACCAGATCGTTATATCTCCCATTCACCTCTCCGTGCTCAAGGCAGAGCAGCTGCAGAAGATGATGGACAAACGCATTACCCTGCTTTCTTTCGAGAACCTGAAAGACGATGCGGGCACCTATCCCATTGTACGCGCCATGAGCGAGATAGCGGGCGGGGCCGTCATGCTCATTGCCGGGCAGTACCTGAGCAACAGCAACCGCGGCAAGGGCATTTTGCTGGGCGGCGTTACCGGCATCCCTCCCACCAAGGTGGTGATCATAGGCGCCGGCATTGTTGGGGAGTTTGCGGCCCGTACAGCGCTGGCCCTGGGCTCTTCGGTAAAGGTGTTCGATAACAATATTTACAAGCTGAAAAGGCTGCAAAACAATATAGGCGTACGTGTATTCACCTCCGTTATACAGCCCCGCGTGCTGGCGGAGCAGCTCCGCAATGCAGACGTGGCCGTGGGCGCCCTTTCTTCCCAGAGCGGCCGTACGCCCATAGTGGTTACCGAGTCTATGGTCAGCCACATGAAAGCCGGCTCTGTGATAGTAGACGTCAGCATTGACCGCGGCGGCTGCTTCGAAACCTCCGAGATCACCTCTCATGAAAACCCTGTGTTCAAAAAATATGACGTGATCCACTACTGCGTGCCCAACATCCCCTCCGGCTTTGCAGGCACCGCCTCACAAGCTATCAGCAACGTGCTGATGCCCCTGCTGCTGGAAGCGGCGGACGACGGCGGCTTTGAGAACCTGGTATGGATCAAGCGAGGCGTGCGCAATGGCATTTACCTCTATAAAGGCGCGCTCACCAACTATCACCTCAGCGAAAAGTTCAAGCTGAAATATACAGACCTGGAATTGCTGCTGGCCGTAAAAGGCTGACGCTGCCTATTGCGCCTCCGCCATTACCGCCGCCGGCTTCTTCTTCCCAGCCGGTTTTTTCCGCAGCTTGTTGATCCAGATCAGCGTACCTGTTACCGGCAGGCTGGTAGCAAAAAGGCAGGCAATAAAATAGAGTATCTTCGAAAAGGTGCCGTACACATTCCCCACATGCAGGGCCTTGAAAGAGGCCGCAATCCGTTCGTTCAGCGGCTTATCCCTGAAAATTTCCTTTTGCAGCACCGCCCCGCTGTACTGGTCAAGCTGCAGGCGGTCTCCGGCCGCCGGCGCAAAAAAGCCCGTTCTCGCTTTTGAAAGCTGCACGGTGGCGGTTGGTTTGCCCGGGAGCAAGATCCGGTACTCGCCCTTATAGGGCAGCTCACGGTCTGCCGTTGCCAGCAATTCTGCAATAGACAAAGGAGCCGCGGCACTGTCTGCCGGCGGGGCCGATTGCAGCGGCCGCTCTTTTGCCGCGCCTTCCGGCTTGTGTACGCCCAGCATTTTGTTCAGGCCGGTACGGTACCAGGAGAAAGACCAGGTAAGGCCTGTCAGCGCCATGATCAGCAGAAGAATGGATGAATAGAACCCGAGCGTATTATGCAGGTCGTGATTGATCCGTTTCCAGTTACCGCTGAAACGGATGCGCAGCCCCTGCTTCCAGGCTTTGAGATGCTGCGGGAACCAGATCACCAGGCCGGTCATTACCAGCAAGGCAAACACCACAGTGGCCCATCCTACAATGGGGCGGCCTATCTCCGTATCCAGCAGCAGCCAGCGGTGCAGCCTGAACATCACCATAAAAAAATCGGAACCGGCGCCTTTGGGCGTTCCCCTGATCTCGGCCGTATAAGGGTCTACCAGGTAAGTGGTACCACGGTCACCACGGCCGCCCTGGGGTGGCTGCCCCTCCGTTTTTTCCACCTTCTTCACATTCACCTGGTACACCCTGCCGGGCGCCGCAGGAATAGTGATGCTGTTCACGGTGACCTTACCAAGACTGTCCCGTACACGCGCCATCAATGTTTCCGCGCCAAGGCGCTCCGCGCCGGCCGGCGCCTGCACCTTGTATTTGGCAGGTTCCAGCATTTCCTGTATTTCCGTACTGAAAGTATAAATGGTGCCGCTGAGGCAAACCACAAACAAGATGAGCCCGCTGGCAATGCCCATCCAGAGATGGATGTCGTTGAATATCTTCCTTATTTTCCGCCATGCCGGATTTTTTTGTACTGATGCCATCCTTTACCAGATTGATATGAAACAAACGAAGGAAACAGGTTGCCCTGTTTCCCTATGCTTATGTTTTTTACGATGCAAATATTATTTGTCCCACCATACGGGCGCCGTTGTAATGTTATCGCTCCCCTGTTTGGCGGCTTCTTCGCCATTACTCTGCCTTTCCGTTTCAGGGTACATGAGCCGCAGCGGCCTTGCATCCGGCGTAGGCGCATCCAGCGAATTGGGGATGGCCGGTACGCCCAGGCGGCGGTACTCCGCCCATGCCTCTATACCGCTGATGCTGTTCAGCGCCAGCCACTTCTGCTCCGCAATGCGGGCTACCTTGTTGGCCGCCTGGGCAAAGTCTACCGCAGGCTGGCTGTTGTAGGCGGCAAAGAGAGCCGTATTCACGCCCATGTATGTGAAAGATTCACGTATAGCCTCTTCATACAGCAATTGCGCGCTGGCGCCCGGCAGCCATCCGCGCTGAGCGGCCTCCGCCTGCAGGAAAAGGCTTTCGAAGGCCCCCATCAGCATGGCTGCCTGCACCTGTGATTTGAATACGGCGGCCGGCTGGTTGCCGTTTTCCTGCGGGCCTTTGAACGCGGAGGTATTGGCCCGGTTGTACTGCTCTTCCGCATTGGGGTTGCCAAACAACACTCCTTTGTAGGAGCCGCCCACGGCCACGTACAACTGCGGCAGGCGCGGGTCGTTGCGGCTGATGTACTGGTCTACGGCATATTGCGTAGGCCGGAGGTCCAGCAGGTTGCCGGTAGCCGCGCCCTGCACGTTGCGGTAATACGTTTCCCAGAAGGGGTTCATTTTACCGGCAGACACCAGGTATCCGGGGTTTACGTCCGCATGCTCGCCGGCCGCCAGGAAACCGCTGCCTTCGGCCGTAATTTTGGCTATTTCGGCGGTAATGTACGCGGCATCTCCCGCCTCGCTCTGGCGCACCAGCGCCCGCAGCTTGACGGTGTTGCCAAACCTGGCCCAGCTGGTCCTGTTGCCGTTAAAAAGAATATCGTCCGCTTTTGCTTCCGTTCCCGGCAGCGCATTTTTGATGTCGTTGATACCGGCGGTGATCAGGTCTACAGACTTGGCATACACCGTTTTCCCGTCTTCATACCGGGGCCTGGGATGTACGGTACCCTGCAGGGCATCGTCAAAAGGCAGGTTATTGTATACATCTACCAGGCGCAGAAAATGCCAGCCCTGCATAATTTTGGCGGCCCCGGCATAGAACAGCGCATTTTCTTTCTCGGCCTGTTCCCTGATAAGCTGGTAGTACAGCAGGGTGGCGTAGGCGTTTTCCCAAACCGGGATGCCGTCCCGCTGGTGCCGTATGGCCGGGCCATCATAATTCTTTTCTTTGAAAAAGAGGTTCACCCCTTCGCTGGTAGTACCCCAGTAACCGGCCCAGAAAGCGCCCAGCTGGTTGAGCTGGCCCGCTTCCTGGTTCACGGAGCTTACCAGCGCCGCGGGCAGCTTTGCGCTCAGCGGCAGGTTCTCATTAACGGGCGCGTTCGGGTTCTTGTTCACATCCAGGAACTTGCTGCAGGATGACATGGCCACCACCGCAAAAAGCCCGGTAAATATTTTAAACACACTATTCATGACGTGATCTGTTTAGAAAGTTACGTTGATGTTAAAGCCGTATGTTCTGTACGGGGGCACCTGGCGGAAGCTCAGGTAGCCGTCTGTATTGTTGTACAGGTACTCCGGGTCTCCGTAAATATTGTCTTTGTGCCGGATAATAAAAAGATTGGTGCCTACCAGGCCAATGTTCACGTCTTTTACCAGCTGCTGCCGGCGGAGCAGGGAAGCGGGCAGGCTGTAATTGATGGCCAGCTCGCGCAGTTTGAAGAAGTCAGATTTTGCCGCGGTGTTGTATTGCACGCTGCCCTGCTGCTGCCAGAATGATTTGCCGCCGCTGGAGGTGAGCTTGCTGGTGTTGGGCTCGTATTTCCCTTCACTTACTTCTATTACGGAGTTGGGGAATACGAAGGGCTGGCGGTCATAATCATCCGTCCACGGGTGCGTGCCGGCGGTAAACATCCTCGGCGCTATTTCCGAGTACAGCCAGCCGCCCAGGCGGCTGTCGAACTGTGCGCGGAGGCTGATGCCTTTATAGCTGAACATGGTATGCAGGCCCATCTGGTAAGGCGGCACCATGGTACCCAGGTGGCTTTGCGCGGTGGCCTGAACAGGGTCTCCCGTGGTGGCGTTCACCACTACGCGGCCCTGCGGGTCACGTTTATAATCGCTCACCAGCAGCGCGGGGTAAGCGCTGCCTTTTACGGCATAAGACTGCCGGAATATGGGGAACTGCTCCAGGCCCTCATACAGCTCTTGCACGCGGTTGTTGATGTGCGTAAAGGCGCCGCCAATGTTCCAGCGTATATCCCGGCCGCGGTCCCTGATCACGTCTGCGCTGAGGCTCAGTTCTATCACGTTGTTGGTGAGGCGGCCGGCGTTTACCACAGCGGTGCTGTAACCAATGGCGCGGGATGTATTGGCCTTGAATATCTGGCCTTTGGAGTCAGAGTAAGCGTAGCTGCCCTCAAAATGCAGGCGGTTGTTCAGGAAGCTCAGCTGCAGGCCTGCTTCATAAGACGTTACAAATTCCGGCTGAATGTTGGGGTTGGGGTATTCAGCGCTGGGCGTAAACCCTACCATGTTCCCGAAGGGGAAGCCGTTTACCTGGCTGTAGGCGTTGTTGAGGTTATACGGGTCCAGCGTAACGTTGCCGGTTTTGTTCCATGAAGCAAATACCTTTCCGAAAGACAGTGCCCTGCTGTGTTTCAGCGCCGTGATCACGTCGTGGAACACAAAAGAGGCGCTTACACCGGGGTAAAAGTAGGAGCGGTTCTCCGGGCTGAGTACAGACACCACGTCGTTACGGCCTGTAAGCGTCAGGAAAAGGAAGTTGTTATACCCCGCCGTCAGTTCTCCGTAACCTGCTACGGAGCGGTATTCTGTAATACCGGCGCTGCCGTTCAGTTCGCCCACGCGGCTGCCGGGGTTAAAGAGGCCGGGCAGGGTCAGGTTGCCGGCCCCTACGGCGCTCACTTTCGTATAGTCCGCACGGAAGTTCTGCCCCAGCACCAGGCGGGTGCTGAACTTGCCAAAGTCTTTATTGAAGCTCAGTATCAGGTCTCCGTTCACCCGGCGGAAATTATTGCTGCCATCGCTCACTGTTCCTACTACATTCCTTCTGCCCGGCGCTTCAAACTTGCCTGCCGTGCTCCTGGTTTCTTCGGAAACGCTGTAGAGGCCCAGGCGGTAGATGGCCTTGAACCAGTCTGTTACCTGGTAGTCCAGCTCCACCTTGCCGTTCAGCGTTTGCTGCGCCAGGCGGTCACGGGTGTTGTCTATCTGGAAATAGGGGTTCTTCATCTGGTCTGTAAAGAAGTACAGCGGGTTGGCGGCCGAGTTGGGGTTTTCCCAGTCTTTCATGGCCGGATAGTCAAAGTTGGCGGGCAACTGGTAGGCCGTGATCCAGGGCCCGTCTGGTGTTGTGTTCCGGTTAAAATAGATGTAATTGATGTTGTAGGAAGTGTTGAGCTTGCCGAACCGGCGGGAGCCGTTGAAGCGGGCGCCTGTTCTGCGGCTGGCGTCTTCCGGTATGATGCCCTTGATAGCAGCATGCTGCAGGGAAAGGAAATAGGTGCTCTTGTTGTCCCCACCGGAAAAAGAAAGATCGTTCTGCTGGGTGATGCCCGTCTGGAACAGGTTGAGCCGGTTGTCTTTTGACGTTGCCGCATAGGTTTGGGTGGGTTGCGTACCATCGGGCAGTACGCCGCCCAGGTCCCGGGTGCTGCCATCAAACAGCGGGCCCCAGGACTCGTACATGGTGGGCGCGTACACTCCTTCCGTGCCCTGTCCGTAGCGGGTTTGCGCCGGCGGCAGCAGGTATACCTGCGAAAAGGTGGTAGTATTGCTGAACTTGACAACAGTACGGCCTTTCTGCCCGCTCCGCGTAGTGATCATGAGCGCGCCGTTCACCCCTTCGGAGCCGTACAATGCCGCGGCATTGGCGCCTTTAAGCACGGTGATGCTTTCAATATCATTGGGGTTCAGGCGGTTGATGTCCGGTACCGGCACGCCGTCTACCACGTAAATAGGCTCATTTTTGCCGCGGTTGAGCGAGCGGCTGCCCCGCATCACAATTTTTACCTGCGGGTCTACCTTGCTGTCATACATGTTGATACGAAGCCCCGCCACCTTGCTGGTAAGGCCGAAAATGGGGTTTACCACTTTTCCCTGGTTCAGCTCTTCATTGCCTACCAACTGCGCGGCGGCCCCTACCTCCCGGGCAGAGCGCTTGATGCCCAGCGCCCCTGTTACCACCACCTCGTTCAGGTTGCGTACGGCAGGCAGCGTGTCTGTATTAATTGAAGGGCCCTGTTGGGCCTGTGCCGTCTCTACCGTTAAAAGCAGCAGGCATATACCGTGTAGCTTTTTTATCATTCGAAATATTTTTTGCAAAGTTCCTTCAAAGCAGCAATGAATAAGGGAGAAACGGGAACGCGAAAAGGAAAAATAAACGCACTTTTTCCCGATTTGATAAACTTTTTTCCCGATCCGATGTCCGCTTTTACAGCTGATCTTTTATAATTGCCCGTATGAGCAACACCTTACCTGTTCCTATCCCTGACTATTTCTACTACTACCCCAAAAGCAACAACCTGAGCACCGTAGTGGAAAACAGTAGCAGTGCCATCCGTGAGGGCAAAAAAGAGGTAGTGCATGAAATGCATTCTTCAGACGGTATATCTATGTGGTACAGCCATATAAGCCTCCGGCAGGCCAAAAAGATGGTAGTGGAATACCCAGACCCTTTTGTGCATATCAGTTACGTACTGCAAGGCAGCAGCATTTACCGAAGCGGGGAAGAGAAAACGCCTTTCACCACCTTCCACGCCCTGCAATACAATGTACTGCTGCTGCCGGCCGGCAAGGTCAGCGTAGAGTGGATGCCGGGAAAAGAAGTGGAGAATTTTGAGATCAATGTGAACAGGGCGTTTTTTGAGAAACAGTTGCCGGCGGGCCACCCTTTCCTTGCACAATTGCAGCAAACAGGCACCCATGCGCTGGCCAGCGCCCTTCACCTGCCCATTACCCCGCAGATCCGCGCTATTATCTACGACATTGTGCATTGCAGCATGGACCCCGCTCACAAGAGAATATACCTGAAGGCCAAAACGCTGGAGCTGATGGCCCTGCAGATGCAGCAGCAAAAAAACCTGTTAACGGAAGGCCTCCCGTACCCCGGCGACATAAAGATGTCTGACACCCAGAAAATGCACGCCGCCAGGGAAATTATCCTGCAACGGCTGGATAACCCTTATACCATCCCGGTATTGGCGCACATGGTAGGCACCAACGAAAATTATCTCAAGAAAAATTTCAAGAAAGTGTTCGGCGCCACGGTGTTTGGCTTCATTCAGCAACTGCGCATGGAACGCGCCAGGGACATCCTGATCAATGAAAAAAAGAAAATAGGTGAAGTGGCGCGGCTGACGGGCTACAGCCATATCAGCCATTTCAGCAAGGCTTTCAAGAAGCAGTTCGGCTTCTCTCCCAAAAACATCAAGGTAGGCCTGTGCCTGTGGCTTACAGACCTGCAGGTTACGTTCTTTTCCGAACTGCCTATGCTGGCGGTGGCGTGAATGAACGGGCCGTGCGGAAGTTTATGCATCGAGCCTGTACCCCATGAAAAAGGCGGCAAGAATAACGATACCTACAATGATCCTGTAATAGCCCCACATTTTGAAGCCGTACTTCTGCAGCGCGCCAATAAAGAATTTGATGGCCAGCATGGCCACTATAAAGGCTACTACGTTGCCCACCAGCAGCAACTTGATGTTTTCCGCGGAGCTGGTCAGCAGCTCGTGGTGTTTCAGCAGCTTGTAGCCGGTAGCGGCCGCCATGGTAGGAACGGCCAGGAAAAAAGAGAACTCGGCCGCCGCGTGGCGCGTCAGTTTCTGCTGCATGCCGCCAATAATGGTGGCGGCGCTGCGGCTCACGCCCGGTATGAGCGCAAGGCACTGGAAAAAGCCGATGCGGATGGCCTTGAAGTAGTCCATTTGCTCGTCTGAATCAATAGTAGGGTTTTTGAACCATTTATCTACAAACAACAGCACAATACCGCCCAGCAACAGGGTAATGCCCACCACTTCCGGTTTTTCCAGCAGGGCGTCTATATAATCCCCAAAGAGGTAGCCCAGCGCCAGCGCTGGCAGCACGCCCAGCAGCAGCTTGAAGTAAAAGGCCGGTTTGCTGAAATTGAAGAACTTTTTCCAGTAAAGCACCACCACGGCCAATATGGCGCCCAATTGTATGCATACCTCAAAGAGTTTGGTAAATTCATCTTTGTTGATCCCCATCAGGCTGCTGGCAATGATCATGTGGCCGGTGGAGGACACGGGTATAAATTCGGTCAGGCCTTCTACAATGGCAATGATGATAGCTTCAATAATGCTCATGAGTCATTCAAATAAGAAAAGCGATGATGTTTGGTCATCGCCGTGGTCAATATCTTTTTTTCCTGTCTTTTTTATTGTTTGGGCTTGCGCATAATGGCATATGCTTCCACAGCCAGCCCTATCAGTATCACAATGGGGGCCAGGGTAATACGGCGGAAGCTGTACACCTCTTCAGGCGCAAAACGGGAGGCATCGTCCCCTCCGCCGCCCATCATGAGCAAAAAGCCGATCACGATCAGCACTACGCCCGCCAGCATCAGCTGGTAATTGCCTTTGCCGAAAAGGCTGCGGCCCTGGGTTTCTTTAATTTCTTTAGACATATTGTTCATGAACTTTTAATCAATACAGGTCATCCAGCTTCAGCTTCAGGTACTTCATCACGGAACGGTGGGTGCTCACCAGCGAAATGCCGATACCTATCACGATCAATCCGAGGAACAGCAGGCCGGTCATTACATAATCCCGCATGCTTTTTATTTCCGGCATGGCAGACTCCGCAAAGTAGATCAGCACAATGAGGCCGGCAATGGCCAGCAGGGCGCTGATGCCCCCGTTGATGATGCTGCGCACGTCAAACGGCTTGGCAATGAACCAGCGGGTGGCGCCTACCATCTGCATGGTTTTGATGAGGAAGCGGTTGCTGAACATGGCCAGGCGGATGGTATTGTCTATCAGGAACAGTACCACAATGGCCATGATCACGCTGATCACCAGTATCACCATGCCTATCTGCTTCGCTTTGTCCAGCACCTCGCTTACCAGCGTACGCTGGTAATACAGCTCCCTCACTGTGCTGCGGCCGGCAATGTTCTGCTCAATGGCCCTGAGGCTGTCCGAATGCACATACCGGGCGTAAAGACTGATATCTATGCTGGCGTACAGGGGGTTAAAACCCAGTACGGCAAAATTTTCCTCGGGGTTTTCCTTTTTGAACCTTTCCGCCGCCATATCTTTAGACACATACTGTATCTTGCGCACAAACGGCATAACAGCCAGTGAATCTTTCAGCAACAAAGCCTGCTGCTCTTTCACATTATCCCGCAGGATCACCTGCAATTCAATACTTTCCTTGTAATAATCACTCAGTTTTTTGGCATTGATCATGAAGAGGCCGAGCACGCCGAGCAAAAGGAGCACCAGGGTGATCCCTATGATCGAATAGATATAAGAAGGCTTTGATTTCTTTGCTGACGATTTCCCTGATAGAGCCATTCATCTATAGTTTAGAGGCGAAAATAATAAAAATTGGCAGTTATGTTTACTTTTGCCATCCCAAACGGTATTTTAACAATTTTTATTATATGCAACGGAAGCCGGTTGGAAATTGATGCATAAATAATTAATTTACTATAAACGCCTCTACAGGAGGCCATTCTGGTATGGAGTACAATTTCAGGCAAATTGAGCGAAAATGGCAGCAACACTGGGTTAACACCGGCGCCTACAAGATAAGCAACAACAGTACGAAGCCCAAATGCTACGTGCTGGACATGTTCCCCTATCCCTCCGGGGCGGGCCTGCATGTAGGCCACCCGCTGGGTTATATCGCATCAGACATCTACGCCCGTTTCAAGCGCCTGCAGGGCTTTAACGTGCTGCACCCCATGGGGTACGATGCTTTCGGGCTGCCGGCGGAACAATACGCGCTGGAAACAGGGCAACACCCCGCCGTTACCACAGAACAGAACATCAAGGCTTTCAGGAGCCAGCTGGACAATATCGGGTTTTCGTATGACTGGAGCCGGGAGATCCGCACCAGCGACCCTTCTTATTACAAATGGACGCAGCGCATCTTTCTGCAGCTTTTCGGCAGCTGGTACAACCGCCTGGCCGGCAAAGCGGAAAACATAGAAACGCTGGTACGCATTTTTGAGCAGGAAGGCAACCTGCACCACGAGTGCCCCGGCAACCGCGGCATCCGTTTCAGCGCAGACAGCTGGAACGATCATAATTACGAGCAGCAGCAGGAAATACTGATGGAATACCGCCTGGGCTACCTGGCCTATGCGGAAGTGAACTGGTGCCCCGCATTGGGCACGGTGCTGGCCAATGACGAGGTAGTGAACGGCGTCAGCGAACGCGGCGGCCACCCTGTGATCAAGAAAAAAATGCGCCAGTGGTTCCTTCGTATTACGGAATATGCGGACAGGCTGCTGGAAGGGCTGGAAAAAGTGCAGTTCAGCGAGGCCATGAAAGACATGCAGCGCAACTGGATCGGCAAAAGCCAGGGCGCGGAGATCAAGTTCAACATAGCCGGCAGCATGGAAAGCCTGGTGGTATACACCACCCGCCCCGATACGATCTTTGGGGTAGATTTTATGGTGGTGGCGCCCGAACATGAGCTGGTAGACGCCATTACCACAGACGCGCAAATGCAGGCCGTGAACGAGTATAAAGATTACGTGCAGAGCCGTTCCGAGCGCGAGCGCATGGCAGACGTGAAACTCATTACCGGCTGCTTCACCGGCGCCTACGCCATCAACCCTTTCGATGACCGCCAGATACCCATCTGGATCTCCGAATACGTACTGGCCGGCTACGGCACCGGCGCCATTATGGCCGTACCCTGCGGCGACCAGCGGGATTTCAACTTTGCCCAGCACTTCAACATTCCCATCACCAACATACTCGGAGACGCCTTTAACGGCCAGGAAGCCAATCCCACCAAAGAAGGCAAGCTCTTCAACAGCAACTTCATTACCGGTATGGACATGAAGCCCGCTATGGAAGCGGTGATCGAAAAAATAGAGACCCTCGGCATCGGCAAAAGGCAGATCAATTACAAGATGCGCGATGCCGGCTTCAGCCGCCAGCGGTACTGGGGAGAACCATTCCCCATTGTATACCGCAATGGCATACCCGAGGCTATGGACCCGGCAGACCTGCCGCTGGAGCTGCCTCACGTAGACCACTATACGCCGGGAGAAGACGGAGAAGGCCCGCTGGCCAACATGACCCAATGGGTCAACCTGCCCGCGGAACCAGGCACGGCCCTGCGCAGGGAAACCAGCACCATGCCCGGCTACGCCGGCAGCAGCTGGTACTTTCTCCGGTATATGGACCCGCATAACAATGCGGCCTTTTGCGACCGCAAGGTATCTGACTACTGGGGCCAGGTAGACCTCTACATTGGCGGTACCGAACATGCGGTGGGGCATTTGCTGTACTCCCGCCTGTGGACGAAGGTGCTCTTTGACCTGGGCCACATCGGCTTTGACGAGCCGTACAAAAAGCTGGTGAACCAGGGCATGATCACCGGCAGCTCCCGCCTCGTGTACCGCGTAAGGGGTACCAACGAGTTCGTGTCAGCCGGCCTGCGGGAGCAGTACGATACAGACGAGCTGCATGTAGATGTGAATATGGTAGACGGGCTGGAACTGGACGTGGATGCGTTCAGGAGCTGGCGCCCCGACTATGCCACAGCGCAGTTCATTCTGGAAGACGGCAAATACATCTGCGGCACTCTCTCCGAAAAAATGAGCAAGAGCAAGTTCAATACCGTGAACCCTGATCTGCTGGTAGAAAAATTCGGGGCAGACACCTTCCGCATGTACGAAATGTTCCTGGGCCCGGTAGAGCAAAGCAAACCCTGGGAAACCAAGGGCATAGAAGGCGTACACCGCTTCCTCAAAAAATTCTGGCGCCTGTACATGGACGAGCAGAAAGGCCTCATCGTAAAAGACGCCGCCCCCACAGCAGATGAACTGAAAACGCTCCATAAAGCCATCCGCAGAATTGAGGAAGACACGGAGCGCCTTTCTTTCAATACGGCCGTGAGCGGCTTTATGATGTGCGTAAACGACCTTACAGACCTGAAATGCCATAAAAAGGCCATCCTGGAGCCGCTGGTAATATTGCTCACGCCCTACGCCCCCCATGTCTGCGAAGAGCTGTGGGCCGCAATGGGCAACAGCGGTTCTGTGCTGGACGCTGCTTTCCCCATATTCAACGCGGAATACGTTACCGAAAGCACCAAGGAATACCCCGTGTCTGTTAACGGCAAGCTGCGCACCACCATCAACATTTCATTAGACGCTACAGAAGCGGAAGCCACTGCCATAGCGCTGGCCAATGATGTGATCCTGAAATGGACAGAAGGGAAAGATCCCCGGAAGGTGATATTCGTGAAAGGGAAGATGATCAACGTGGTGATCTGACGGTCACTTCAAAATAACACGAGGGGCTGACCAAAAAGTAATGGTCAGCCCTCATTGATTCGGGGGCCTGACGGAGACCTGTCATCGTTCAGGCAATCCTCCAACCCTTCATTTACTTTTTGGTCAGCCCCTTTTTACAGCATTTGCCTTGCACCGTCCCGCAGCCCGCCCCTTCCACCCCATTACCCGGCAAATTCATGACAAACGGTTTCCATATCCCCTATTTCCTTCTTAATTTCCGTCTGAAAACAAAATCATCCCCCTTTATGAGACCATTTATGCTGGGCCTGCTGTGCGCATCGCTCTCCCTGCCCGCCGCCGCCCAAACCACAGAAGCCTATTTCACCACTTACCCCACCCTCAGCCCGGACGGTAAAACCGTGGTTTTCAGCTTTGAGGGAGACCTCTGGAAAGCGGACGTGCAAAACCCGCATGCCGTGCGCCTCACCGCCATGCAGGGCAATGAAATACTGCCCAAAATATCGCCAGACGGGCAATGGCTGGCGTTTACCGCGTACCAGTACGGCAATGCGGATATTTTCCTGATGCCCCTGCAGGGCGGCGAAGTGAAACAGCTCACCATGCACGAGGCGGGAGACCAGCTTGACTCCTGGAGCTGGGACTCCAAAAGCATCTATTTCACCTCCTCCCGCGGCGGCAATGGCACCAGCTACAAGCTCAGCATTGAAGGCGGCACGCCGGTGAGAGTGTTCAATCATTATTTCAACCTCACCCACAACCTGGTAGAGCACCCCACCAGCGGAGAACTGTTTTTCAACGATACCTGGGAAAGCAGCTTCCAGGCCAACCGGAAAAGGTACAAGGGAGATTTTAACCCGGACATCCAGTCTTACATTCCCGCCACCAAAACCTATAAACGTTATACAGACTACCGCGGCAAAGACTTCTGGACTACCATAGACCGCAAAGGGAATATCTACTTTGCTTCAGACGAGGCCAACGGGGAGTACAACCTCTATACCTTCAGTAACGGTCAGAAGAAGGCGCTCACCAGCTTCCCTACCTCCATCAAGCGCCCGTTTGCCAATGCAGACGGCGGCAAGGTGGTATTTGAAAAAAACTACCAGGTATGGCTGTACGATGTGGCGGCCGGCAAACCCGAAAAGCTGGCCATTAAAATATTCCGCAATCCTGTATTGCCCAAAGAGCAAGGGTTTGATGTGAAAGACAAGATCTCCTCCTTTGACGTTTCTCCTGACGGTAAAAAACTGGCCTTCATATCCCGCGGGGAAATATTCGTGTCTGACATAACCGGCAAATTTGTACGCCAGATACCCCGCCCCGCGGAGCGGGCGCTGGAAGTACTGTGGATGCCGGACAACCGTACCCTGCTGTTTAACCAGACGCTGAACGGCTACCAGAACCTCTACACTGTGGCCGCAGACGGCAAGGGCGCTCCCCGCCAGCTCACCAAAGACAAACGGAGCAACCGGGACATCAGCTTCAACAGCAAACGCACCCAGGGCGTTTACCTCAGCGGCCGCGATGAAGTGCGCCTGATAGACCTCAAAACGCTGGAATCACGCACCATTGCCAAAGATGAGCTGTGGGCCTTCGGGAACGCCCAACCACGCTTTTCGCCTGACGGGGACTACGTGGTGTTTACCGCCATCCGCAACTTTGAGCAGGATATTATGGTACACAACCTGAAAAAGAACACCACCATCAACCTCACCAATACGGGCGTTACGGAAACCAATCCTTATTGGTCGCCAGACGGGAAGTACATCTACTTCAACTCTTCGCGCACCAAACCTTCTTACCCCACCGGCATGAGCAACGCCAAGCTGTACCGCGTAGCGCTCAGCAAATTTGACGACCCCTTCCGGGCAGATAAATTTGACGAGCTGTTCAAACAGGAGGAAAAGAAAGACGACAAGAAAAAGGACACCGGCAAAACAACGCCGCCGCCGGCTCCCATCAGCATCAACACCGCCGGCCTCATGAAAAGGATAGAGCAGGTAGGCCCGAACTTTGGCGCGCAATACGGCCCCGCCTACATTTCCCGGAAAGGTGAAAAGACCACGGTTTTCTACTACTCCAACCATGCAGACGGCAAAACGGCCGTATGGAAAACCGTTACAGAACCTTTCGAGGAAACCAAAACAGACAAGATAGCCGGCACGGAAAGAGGCGGCTCCGGCATTGTGGAAGCAGACGGCAAGTTTTATATCAACACCGGCGGCAACATCCAGAAGCTGAACCCTGACGCCAACAAGATAGAGGCCATCAACATCAGCCTGCCCTTCTACCGCAACCTGCGCCAGGAGTTTGAGCAGATATTTTACGAAACATGGGCCAACGTGGAAGAGAACTTCTACAACGCGGAGTTTCACGGCACCAACTGGAACAAGGTACGGGACGATTATGCCCGCTACCTCCCCTACATCAACAACCGCGGGGACCTGCGCATATTGCTGAACGATATGCTGGGCGAACTGAACTCTTCCCACCTCGGCTTCAACACTTTCGGGGACGATGAGAAGATCAGCCTCAGCTACAACACCATGGAAACGGGCATTCTCTTTGACCAGCAGCAACCCTACACCGTAGAACGCATTGTTACAGGCAGCAATGCAGACAAGCAGGATGTAGACGTTCGCCCCGGCGATGTGCTGACCAAGGTCAACGGCGTAGCGGTAGACCCATCCGCCTGCCGGGACCAGTACTTCACCCGCCCCAAGGCTGAAAAGGAGATCACCCTCACGTTCGAGCGCGGCGGCAAACCCTTTGACGTGCGCCTGCACCCGCAAAACGTGTACGAGCTGGGAGACCAGCTGTACAACGAATGGATCAGCCATAACGAACAGCAGGTAGACAAGCTGGGCAACAACCGCATTGCCTACACCTGCATGAAAAACATGGGCATGGGAGAGCTGGAAAAATTCCTGATAGACATGGCCGCCAAAATAGGTAGTAAAGACGCGCTGATACTTGACCTGCGTTACAATACCGGCGGTAATGTGCATGACGAAGTGCTGCGTTTCCTTTCCCAGCGCCCCTACCTGCAGTGGCAATACCGCGGCGGCAAACCCTCTCCCCAACCCAACTTTGCGCCCAGCGGCAAACCTATTGTGCTGCTCATCAACGAACAGTCTCTCAGCGATGCGGAAATGACCGCCGCCGGTTTCAAGGCCCTGAAGCTGGGCAAGGTGATAGGCACGGAAACCTACCGCTGGATCATCTTCACCTCCGGCAAGGGGCTGGTAGACGGCTCTTTTTACCGCCTGCCCTCCTGGGGCTGCTATACGCTGGATGGCAAGAACCTGGAAAAAGAAGGCGTGGCGCCGGACATCTACGTGAAAACCACCTTTACAGACCGGCTGGAAGGTAAAGACCCGCAGCTGGAAAGAGCGGTGCAGGAGATCATGAGATCGTTGTAACAAAAAGATAACATGAACGGGGCTGGCAACACGGTCCCGTTCATATCTCCAGCTGGCGGGGCCTCTTGCGCGTTGCCGCCCTGCAGATGGCTATCCACGCCGCTAGGAGCGAACACGAAAATATTATAACTTGCCTCACATGAAAAACATCACATTCGCACTACTGTTTTGCCTTCTTGGCTCCGTTGCCGCCCTTGCGCAGGACAACGGCCTGAAGGTGATGACCTTCAATATCCGTTACAACACCCCGCGAGACAGCGCCAATGCCTGGCCCAACCGGATAGAGAAAGTAGCTTCCCAGATACTGTTTTACCACCCGCAGGTAGTGGGTGTACAGGAAGCCCTTTCCGGCCAGATGGATGACCTGGCGCAGCGCCTGGCCGGGTATAAATTCATTGGCTCAGGCCGGGATGACGGCGCTAAAAAAGGGGAGTTTTCCGCCATTTTCTACGATGCCGAACGGCTTATATTACTTGACCAACGCACCTTCTGGCTGAGTGAAACGCCGGAAACAGTAGGCAGCAAAGGCTGGGACGCCAACCTGCCCCGCATTGTGACCTATGGCCGCTTCCGGGATAAAAAAACGAAGAAGGAATTTTATCACTTCAATACCCATTTTGACCACATCGGTAAAGTGGCCCGCCGCGAAAGCGCCCGCCTGCTGCTGAAAAAAGTGAACGAAATAGCCGGCAAAACGCCTGCGGTGATCACAGGAGATTTCAATGCCACACCCGGAGACGAGCCCATACAGGTGATCGTTAACCCGCAAGACCCGCAGCGCCTTACAGATGCCAAAGGCATCAGTAAAACGCCGCATTACGGGCCTACCGGTACCTTTAACGGCTTCCGGGCGCATGAAACAGGTACGGAGCCCATCGACTATATTTTCCTGAAAGGCAAATGGGGCGTGGCCAAACATGCCACTATTTCAGAAAGCTGGAAAGGGCTGTTTGCGTCAGACCACTTTGCGGTACTGGCGGAGCTGAGCTATCCATGAGTAAAGAGAAATTGTTATAACAAAACAGGGGTGCGCCGGTTAAAGCGCACCCCTGTTTTTGTGACGATGCTGCAGCTTGTTTGCTTTCTGTACCCTGGCTGCGCAGTGCGGTATTAGATAACCGGGCAGCATGGCTGCTCTTCGTGTTAACACATTTTTGCCGCACCCCTGCCGGCAGAGCCGGCTACTTCTCCTCCTTCGCAATGCGCGCGGGCGCGTCTTCCCCGCCTACAATGCTTCTGGCGCTCAGGGCAATGGCCTCAATAATGTCTGCAATGTTTTTCATGTCAAGGCTTTCCACCTCATCGTTCACGCTGTGGTAGAGCGTGTCTTTATCTATCTGCGTGGTGGAAATGGTATGGGCCGGTACGCCCAAACGGGCCAGGGTAGCATTATCTGACCGGTAAAACAGCCGCTGCTCCGGGTAAGGGTCAGGGTGGAAACGGAAGCTGCTGCTTTCCAGGTTCTTTTGGAGGATGGCGCCAAAATCAGACCGTTCGTAGCCGGTAATGAACGCACTGTTGCGGCCGAATTTCGATTCTTTGCCTATCATTTCTATGTTGAACATGGCAACGATCTTTTCCGGGGCCAGCTGCTGCGAAAAGTAGCGGGAGCCGAAGCCGCCAATTTCTTCTCCCGTAAAGGCGGCAAAAATGATGCTCCGGGCAGGAGGGTGCTGTTTAAAATAATTAGCCAGCAATATTACCGCGGTAATGCCGGAAGCATCATCGTCCGCGCCATTGGCAATGCTGTCTTCCGCCTCCGGTTGCTGAATACCGATGTGGTCGTAATGCCCTGAAAAGATCACGTACTCCTCCGGCCGGCTGCTGCCCGGTATCATACCCACCACATTGTGCAGGAACCTGGCCCCTTCTTCCTGCAAGGCCGAATCCAGCGGGCGTATGCGGCGGCCCACGGTGGCAAAGGCCTGCCGGTAATCTGCCAGGCCGGGCAGAGGCGCCAGGCCGGCTTTCTTAAACTCGTCTTCAATAAACAGCGATGCCTTTTCAATACCGGCCGAGTAAGTAGCACGGCCCTCCATGCTGTCTGCCGCCAGCACATGAATAATGCGGCTGACCTCCTCCTCGCTGATGGCCTGGGCCCTTACCGGTTGCCAGGCTGCCAGCAGCAGGCAGCACGCGCTCAATGCGTATAATTTCATATTCACAAAGATTTGGTTAAAAATAATACATTTGAAGTTGAAAGGAGCGCCCATGTCTAATTCACACATAAGACCAGATGAGCACCGGCTGAGTGCTGCGGAAAAGGAGTTTGAGAACAGCATCCGGCCAAAGGAGATCGTGGACTTCTCGGGCCAGGAGCAGATCATAGAGAACCTGAAGATCTTTATAAAGGCCGCCAAGCTGCGTGGTGAAGCGCTGGACCATATTCTTTTCCACGGCCCTCCCGGCCTTGGGAAGACCACGCTGTCCCGCATTGTGGCCAATGAGCTGGGGGTGAACATCCGTGAAACCTCCGGCCCGGTAATAGAAAAGCCCGGAGACCTGGCGGGCCTGCTCACCAACCTGGAAGAAAAGGACGTGCTGTTCGTAGATGAAATTCACCGGTTGAGCACGGTAGTGGAGGAATACCTGTATTCCGCCATGGAAGACTACCGGATAGACATTATGATAGACACCGGCCCCAGCGCGCGCTCCGTGCAGATCAACCTGCACCCTTTTACGCTGATAGGGGCCACCACCCGCTCCGGCCTGCTCACCGCCCCCCTGCTCAGCCGTTTCGGCATCAAGTCCCGGCTGGAATACTACACCGCTACCACCCTGCAGAAAATTCTCTGGCGGGCCGCGGGCCTGCTGGGCACCAAGATCACGTCAGACGCCGCCATGGAAATTGCCCGCCGCTCCCGCGGCACCCCGCGTATTGCCAACGGCCTGCTGCGGCGGGTGCGTGACTTTGCGCAGGTAATAGGCAACGGCGTGATAGACATGGGGATTGCGCAGCACAGCCTGCGCGCCCTGAGCGTAGACGAGTACGGCCTGGACGAAATGGATAACCGCATTCTCAACGTGATCATAGAAAACTTCAAAGGCGGCCCCGTAGGCATTACCACCATTGCCACCGCCGTGGGTGAAGAGCCGGGCACGCTGGAAGAAGTGTATGAGCCTTTCCTGATACAGGAAGGTTTCATCAAACGCACGCCCCGCGGGCGCGAGGTAACAGAGAAGGCCTACACCCACCTGGGTAAAACACCGAACAAGGGCGGGCAGCTGCTGTTCTGATGGCCATATTACAGTGAAATACAGCTACACATCAGTGGCCTCTGCAAATGGACATACCACCGCTTTGGACATATAAAAACGGGCGCGGCCCAAACTATTTAGCTCTGCAAAAAGCAAGCGGGCGCAACCCATGGTTGCGCCCGCTTTTTTATATGACAGCCTGTTTATCTACTCTTTCACCACCAGCCTGAACCCGTTGCCGTGAATGTTCACGATCTCAATGTTCGGGTCGTCTTTCAGGTACTTGCGCAGTTTGGCAATATACACGTCCATGCTGCGGCCGTTAAAATACGTATCGCTGCCCCAGATCTTTTTCAGCGCCACTTCCCTGGGCAGCAGGTCGTTTTTATGCTCGCAGAGCATATGCAGCAGCTCGTTCTCCTTGGGAGACAGTGTATGCGTGGCCTCGCCGCCCTTGGTGAGCGTACGCAGGCGGGAGTTGAAGGCGTATTGCCCTACCTGGAACTCGAACTGTTCTTCTTCCTTGCTGTTCAGCTCCTGGTTGCGTTTCAGGATGGCCTTTATTTTCAGGAGCAGCAGCTCGCTGTCAAAAGGTTTGGAAATATAATCGTCCGCCCCCAGTTTGTACCCCTGAATGATGTCTTCTTTCATGGTTTTGGCGGAGAGAAAGAACAGCGGGATGTCCGGGTCAACATCCCGGATCTCTTCTGCCAGCTTAAAACCGTCCATATTGGGCATCATGATGTCCAGCAGGCAAATGTCGAATTTGTCACGGCGAAAGGCGGCCAGCGCCAGAATGCCGTCCCGGCAAAGTTCTACGTCATAATCATTCAGCTCCAGGTAATTCTTCAGCACCATGCCGAGGTTGGTGTCATCTTCCGCCAGCAATATTTTAGGTTTGCGTTCTTCCATATCCAGTTAGTTTTAAGCTGTAACAAATATACTTATCTTTTTTTCACCAGCGAGGCGAGGGGGTGCCGGAGATTGGCATATTTGATCATATCCACCTTGATGCTGCCAACGGAAATGGGGCTGTCTATCCGCAGGGGTATCTTGTTCCCGTCATCGCTTACCCACACCGTCATCTGCTCCCCGCCCTGGAAAATGGTGCCCTTGATGAGCAGGGGCTTGAATTTGATGGCGCGGAACGTGCCGTAACGGGTATCCACGTTTTCCTTCCCTATGTAGCGGATGTAGATGTCATACACCTCATCGTCCAGGAACATGCTGAACGGGATCTTGTCTCCCGGCTTGTATTTGGAAAAATCTATGTTGCGTGCGTAATAAATGGAGCTGATCACGTCCTGTATGCAGCCGGGCACCTTGAACGTGCCGTTGGTGCTGGTGGCCTGGTCTGTTTCCCGGTTGAAGCCCACATTGTTGTAGATCTTGTACCCGCCCTCGTTCACATTGCGGATAAAGCGGATGGGGAGCATGGAGGCCGTGTCTATGTAGCTTTCATATCTGTCCCGCACTTTGAAGAACCAGTCGTACGTACGGTACGTACGCCCTTCCCCCACCACATGATAAGCATCTTTACCGCTGTATTTTTCCAGCTTGCAGTTAAAGGTGGCTTCCCCTGCGCCTACGTACATACTGCCAAGGTTATAGAACACTTTCAGGGTAAGGGACTCGCCGGCCCTGAAGCTGGTGTTGGAGATGCCGCAGAACTCATCCTGGGCAAAAGACCTACCGGCTATGGTTAACCCGCAAAGTAACAGTAAAAAATACTTCATCTGATCTGTCGCTATTTATCCTTGAATATTTTTACGCCCAGCAGCAGCAGCGCGCCCATAACGGCCGGCAACACGAGGTTGATCAGCCATATGGCCACTGTGGCCGCCAGAATACCTGCCGCGTTTGTACTCAACAGGCCCAGGAAATGCATGCTAACACTGCCGCGAAGCCCGATTTCCGCAATAGCGATGGTGGGCAGCACGGCCATTACGAGGTAGATCACGTTGATCATAAAAAACCCCTGCCACCACACAAAAGACACGCCCAACGCATATAATAAAATCAAATACTGTGCCGAGAACACCAGGTACCTGACAGCGCTGAGCAGCAGCAGCTTCTCCAGTTCGCGGGGAGAATAACGGGCAATGATCTGGATGAACACCTTCACTTTCCGCAACCAGGGTATCCGTTCAAACAGGTCTACAATGATCTTTAAACGAAAATAAAGTATGAAGCCCAGGGTACACACCACCAGCAGAAAAGCTAACAATAATTTCTCCCTGACGGCCGGCTCAAAATACCCGCCCCTGGTCATTTCGTACTGATTAATATAATAAATAAAGCCAATCAGACCAAAAACGACGGTAATAATGAGCTGGGAGAAGCTGCCTACAATAGTGGCGGCAATGGCTTTGAGCTTGTTTTTGTTGCGCAGGTACAGGATGCGGCCGCCATATTCGCCGATACGGTTGGGGGTATTGACGGAGAGGGACACGCCGCTGAGTATGGCCCCGAATGCGCGCCTGAAGGGCACTTCTTCCAGCGGCCGCACCAGCAGTTGCCATTTCCGCGCCTCCAGGCCCCAGTTAATGAACATCATGACCACTACCACCACCATCAGCAGCCACCCGCTTTCCATCACCGTTGTTCTCATGTGCTCCCAGGCGGCAGGCAGGTTTTGCTGGTGCTGTACCTGCCGGTAGATCATGAAGGTTAACCATACACTCAGGCCGCCGCCCAGCACATAATTGAGGATTATTTTGGTACTTTTGTTCAGTTGTTCAGATTTTGGCAAAAATAGTCTCCGCTTGGCAAACAATACAAAAATAATTCTTGGCATAGACCCGGGTACCATCATTATGGGTTACGGATTGATAGCAGTGAGCGGCCGGCAGGCTGCCATTATAGAAATGGACGTGCTCAAGATGAACCCTAAAAAAGACCATTACGAGCGGCTGCAGATGATCCACCACCGTATGAACGAGCTGATCCGTCAACACAAACCCGTTTGCTGCGCCATTGAGGCGCCTTTCTTCGGCAAAAACGTGCAGAGCATGCTGAAGCTGGGGCGGGCGCAGGGCGTGGCCATTGCCACCGCCATGCAGGCGGGGGTGAGCGTGGCGGAATATTCCCCCAAAAAAGTAAAACAGGCCATTACCGGCAACGGTAATGCCAATAAGGAGCAGGTTTGGCAAATGCTGCAGCGCATTCTCAGCTTTACGGAGCAACCCGAGTACCTGGACGCCACAGATGCCCTGGCCGTGGCCGTCTGCCATCACTTCCAGGAAAGCAATCCGCTTGCAATGGCCGGTAAGTCAAAAGGCTGGGAAAAATTTCTCCAGCAACACCCCGAGCGGGTTTGCAAGCCGTGATCTCATTTGAACAAATAGAACCTTGCGGCTGTTTGTTAATTGAGAAAATGTACTTATTTTGAACTAAAATATGGCTGGACCGCTTATTTGAACCGAAAAGCGCACAAATACAATTGTTACTTTAATGGATTTTTATACCTTTTATCACCCCTAATTTTTTCGTAGATGGATACGAAGGCTAGAATATTACTAGTGGAGGATGATTATAACCTGGGTGCTATAACCAAGAAGCGTTTGGAAGAATCTGGATACGAGGTGACGCATTGCTCCGATGGGGACATTGCCTGGAAAACATTTCAAAAAAGCCTGTACGATATTTGCCTGCTGGACGTGGTAATGCCAAAGAAGAACGGCTTTGAGCTGGCCAAACAGATCCGGCAGCGCAATGACCTGATCCCTATATTGTTCCTTACTTCCAAATCCCAGGACGAAGACAAGATCAGCGGGTTTAAACACGGCGCTGACGACTATGTGACCAAACCCTTCAGCATGCAGGAACTGCTGCTGCGCATAGAGGTCTTCCTGAAACGTACCCGCCCCCTGAACGCAGACAAGCGCACCACCTTTACCGTTGGGAAAACCACCTTTGACTACGGGGAACTGAAGTTGCTGGACAAGTCCGGCAAGGTGAAGGCCAGCCTCACGCAGAAAGAGGCGGACCTGCTGAAGTTCTTTTGTGAAAATGCCAACAAAACCCTGAAGCGGGAAGAGATCCTGTACCATGTATGGGGTAAGGACGATTACTTCCTGGGCCGCAGCATGGACGTTTTTATCACCAAAATACGCAAACACTTCCTGGACGATAAAGACGTGAAGCTGGAAACCCTCCACGGCATTGGCTTCAAATTTTATGTTCCAACCTTATAAACCGGCTGTGATCTTTTCCTGTACCGCTTTGAACTCTTCCGGAGACAGCTTGAGCTTCTGACGTGTAAAATTCAGGTCATCCGCAGAATTGATGGGAATGAGGTGCATATGCGCATGCGGCACTTCCAGCCCCACTACGCTCATGCCCACGCGGTTGCAGGGCACCGCCGCCTCTATGGCGCGGGCAATGGGCTTGGCAAACAGCAGCCACTCCGCCAGCAGCTCGTCATCCACATCAAAGAACTTGTCTGTTTCCACCTTGGGTATGATGAGCGTATGCCCCTTTACCAACGGAAAAATGTCAAGGAAAGCATAAAAATGCCCGTTCTCTGCAATTTTATAACTGGGGATCTCTCCTTTGATGATCTTTGAGAAAATGGTCATAACGCAAAATAATTAAGCCTTTGCTAAGCTACGGCAAAGGGATGGAAAGAAAAAGGTCTTGCCGGAGCAAAGACCTTTTGTGATCACTATTACAACTATTTACAGACCGCTTACACGGTAATGTGCTCGATCTTGAATTTCAGGCTGCCGTTAGGAGCGTTCACCAGCGCCTCCTCTCCTACTTTTTTGCCCAGCAGGCCTTTGCCAATGGGAGAAGTAACGGAAATTTTGCCCAGCTTCAGATCTGCCTCCTTTTCGGATACCAGCTGGTAGGTCATGGTTTTTTTATTGGCCAGGTTGGTGATGGTCACCTTGCACAGCACAGATACTTTGGACGTGTCTATGGAATCCGCTTCCACTACCCTTGCATTGGCAATAACGTTTTCCAGTGCGGCAATCTTGGCCTCATGCAGGCCTTGCGCTTCCTTGGCGGCATCGTACTCCGCGTTCTCCTTCAGATCTCCTTTCTCACGGGCCTCCGAAATGGCTCTCGCTATTTCGGCCCTGCCCTTTGTTTTGAGTTGCGTAAGTTCCTCCCTCATTTGATCAAGGGTTTCCTTGGTTACATAATTTACGCCAGACATAACCTTAATGATTTAGTATAAAGAAAAAAAATTAACGCCTCCGCTTGCGCAGAGACGTCATTAAGTGTGATGATTGCAAATATAACAAAAATAAAATGCGGAGGGTACACCTATTCACATATAAAAAACGCTAATATCGCAATATTTTCACCTGTTTAAATTCCCAGCTTTTTCAGTACTGCCTGGGGCATTTTGATGCTGGCCTCGTGGGAGTAGCCGGCAATATGCGGGGTCAGCACTACCCGCGGGTGCTGCAGCAAAAACTGCAATTGTTCTTTTTCCAGGGTGCTGAACGTGTCCAGCTTTTCATTCTCCAGCACGTCCAGGCAGGCGCCGGCAAGGATGCCGCCTTCCAGGGCGCTGATCACGTCTGCCGTGCTCACTATCTTTCCGCGGGAGGTATTGATGATAATAACGGGTTTGGAGAAACGGGCAAAGAACGCCGCGTTGCCCAGGTACCGGGTTTCTTCGGTAAGGGGCAGGTGCAGGCTCACTACGTCCGCCTCGCGGTAAATGGTATCCATGTCTGTTTCTTCCACGTATTCGTTGCCGTAGCCGCTCTTGTACTTGTCATACGCCAGTATGCGCACGTCAAAGCCCCGCAGCTTGCGGGCAAAGCTGCTGCCGGTGTGGCCGTAGCCTATAATGGCAACGGTTTTGCCGCCCAGCTCCCAGGCCCGGTTGCCGTCCCGCTCCCAGATGAACTGCCGCAGCTCCAGGTTGCTTTTCAGCAGGTTGTGCATCAGCATGAGGAGCATGCCGGTGGCCTGCTCCCCTACAGTATCCATATTCCCCTCGGGGCTGCTGGCGCATTGAATGCCCCGGCTTTGGGCATAGGCCACATCTATCAGCTCCATACCGGAGCCAAGGCGGCCTATCCATTCCAGCTGGGGGGCCGCGTCAATAATGCCTTTGTCTACTTTTATACGGGTGGTAACTATCAGGCCCTTGCAGTCTGGAATGGCCTGCAGCACGCCATTATAGGTAATGGAAGGTTCGTATTGTACCGCGTATCCTTTTGCTTCCAGCTGATTGATCAGGTATTCGTGTACTTTGGCGGTGATTAAAACTTTCTGGCTCATAACATATGTTCGGAAAGGGTTACAAAGTCTGCCACGGTAAGCTCCTCCGCCCTTTTGGTAAATATTGGTTCCTGTAAAAATGTTTTGTCAAAAAATGCTTTCAGCGGGTTGCGCAGCTGTTTCCTGCGCTGGCCAAAGGCCGTTTTCACCAGCAGGGTGAACTTTTTCTCGCTCTTTACGGCCAGCGGCGCCTCCAGCCGCGTAAGCCGGATCACCGCAGATTTCACTTTGGGCGGCGGGTTAAAGCATTGCTCACTCACTTCAAACAGGTACTCCACCTTGTAAAACCGCTGCAGCAGCACGCTCAGGATACCATAATCCTTGTTGCCATGCCCCGCGGCAATACGCTGCGCCACTTCTTTCTGGAACATGCCCACCACCGCAGGCACCTGCTCCCGCCAATCCAGCACGCGGAACATGATCTGCGTGGAAATGTTGTAAGGGAAGTTGCCGATAATGGAAAACTGGCCGCTGAAAGGCGGCTGCATGTCCAGGAAGCTCTCGTTGATGAGCTTTCCGCGAATGGCGGGGTAGGTTTGCTGCAGGTATCCCACCTTCTCCGCATCCAGCTCTACCGCCCTGAACGTAATACCGGGCAGCTCCAGCAGGTATTTGGTGATAGCGCCGCCACCCGGGCCTACTTCCAGCAGTTGCAAGCCCTCCTCCACAGGCATGGCCTCCACTATTTGCCGGCACATGTTCTCATCTTTCAGGAAATGCTGGCCGAGTGACTTTTTAAGCGTATACATGGAACAGTTTGAGGGGCAAAATTAAGGAATAGTCTCCAGTTTGCCCCGCGGGGCCCGCAATCTGTCAACAATTACACGTATATTTGTCAGGTCATTTTTTATCCACAAAGCGCATGAGTACAGCCACTGCACATACACACCGCCCCGTGATAGGGATTTCGGTGGGAGACCTCAACAGTATCGGAACGGAAGTTATTATCAAGACTTTTGCTGACAACCGCATGCTGGAACTCTGTACCCCGGTTATTTTCGCGTCTAACAAAACCGTTAACTTCTACCGGAAACTGCTCAGCGAAAACAACTTCAACTACCAGAGCATAAAAGATTTCAGCAGGCTCAACCCCAAGCAGGTGAGCGTTTTCAACTGCTGGGAAGAAGAAGTGCAGATCACCCCCGGCATCCTGAACGATACCGGCGGCAAATACGCCGCCCGTTCGCTGGCCGTGGCCATTGAATGCCTGAAAGACAAACAGGTGGAAGGCCTGGTGACCGCGCCCATCCATAAAAAGAACATACAAAGCCCGGATTTCAATTTTACCGGCCATACGCCCTACCTGCAAAATGCTTTCCAGAGCAAAGACGTGCTGATGTTCATGACGGCAGACAACATGCGGGTGGGCCTGCTTACAGAACATATACCGGTGGCGGAAGTGGCCAAATACGTAACAAAAGAGAACATCCTCAGCAAGCTGTTCCTGATGAGAGACAGCCTGGTGAAGGATTTTGGCATAGACAAGCCCCGCATTGCCGTGCTAGGCCTCAACCCCCATGCGGGAGACGAGGGGCTGATAGGCGATGAAGAGATCAAACATATTTCCCCGGCCATTAAAGAGGCCAAACACCGGAACATACTGGCCTTTGGCCCATACAGCGCAGACGCCTTCTTTGCCCGTGAAATGCACCTGAAGTTTGACGGCGTGCTGGCCATGTATCATGACCAGGGGCTGATCCCCTTCAAATCACTGGCACAGGGCGAAGGGGTGAACTTCACCGCCGGCCTGCCTATTGTACGCACTTCGCCAGACCATGGCACCGCCTTTGACATTGCCGGCAAAAACATCGCGGACGAATCGTCTTTCCGCCAGGCGGTATTTACCTGCATAGATATTATTGCCAAACGCAGAACATACGCTGAAAACACACAGAACCCGCTCAAGAAAACGGAGATCGCTTCCGAGAGAGGCGCTGTATAGCGCGTTAAAAAGAAATAGATGGCGGCCTGCGTACAAACAGGCTGCCATTTTTTATTACCCTGATGCGGAAGATGAAGTTAACCCAAAGCGCCGCGCTACTTTCTCCTGGCGGCCTGCAGGTAGGATTCTATAGACCTCACATAACTTTCGAACGCGCGCGTACCGGTGTCGGTAATTTTGCAGATGGTTTGCGGGTAGTTATCCTTGAATTGTTTGGTAACGTCTATGTAGGCGGCCTCTTTCAGCTTGTTGATCTGCACGCTGAGATTGCCCGCCGTGGCGTTGGTTCTTTCTTTCAGCAAGGTAAATTCAGCCTCCTGCTCGCTGATCAGCACAGACATGATAGCCAGTCTCAACTGCGAATGTAATACCGGGTCCAGCTCTTTAAAATCCATCTCATGTATTTAAACAGAAAAAATAGTTTACGGACAGCAACGCCGCCCGTAAACTAATCAATTTTTATTTTATCCCGGCCAGCAATTGCTTTACATAGGCTTCTCCCCAGTTAGGCGCAATGGCGCTTTCGGGTTTGAATGCTGCAAATTTCTGCAGCGCTACCTCAAATGTTTCCTTTGCTTTTGCTTTGCTGCCGCCAAAAGCCTCCGGCGTATACAGGAGAGATTGCCCCTGCAGCATGTACACGCGCGGGTTGCCGGGGTCCAGCTGTTTGGCCTCTTCCAGGAAAGCGCCTGATTCCGGCCCGTATTGCTGGCCGCGCGTCATAGGGTCTACGGCTATGCGGGCAGACGAGATCATGGACTGGATGCAGGAAATTTCGGCATCTTTCCCTCTCAGCGCCAGCGCTTTTTCTATGTTCAGCAGCGCCTTGTCTGCCAGCCCGTCTACCTTGCTTTTGTCTTTGGCCATGTACGCCTCGTTCACGCGGCAATACGCGGCGTAGTAGTAGGGCAGCCATTGTGTTTTTTCGGCTTCGGCAATGCGCTCAAACGTGTTGGCCAGTTGCTGCATGCCGGCGGCGCTATAGGTGCTGCTGCTGTCCAGCAGGCCCACCTGCTGCTTCATGGCATCCTGGTATTGTTCGCTTTGCGCATTGGCCGCTATGGTGATGCCGGTGAGCAAAAGAGAGAAAAGCGTTCTTTTCATATGATGTCTGTTTTAGGTTTTATTGTCTGTCTATTACTTCCTGCCGGCGGTCTATGCCAAAGCTCATGAACATGCCTACATAAAAGAAACGGGGGGCCATGGGGCCTACCATCCGCCTGCGCAGCTTGTCTGAAGAATACCGGAAACCGTACTCCTGGTCGTTGCCCAATACGTTAGACATGGTGAACACAAACACGGTAAACGCCTTGCCAACCGTAGTGAGGTAGTTCACGTTCAGGCTCAGGGTGTTCAGGTGGCGGGTGCGGTCTTTCATGAACTCGCTCTCCGGCCGGTTAGGATTGTAGTAAGGCCTGCCTGTGGCAAATGAATAGGTGGCGCCCACGTTCAACTGCACGGAAGGGATGTAATGCTTGTACACCAGGGTGGCGGTGTGCTGCGCCGCAAAATCAGGCTGCACTTCAAACGGGTAGTTGAGGTAATCCCGTTTGGTATCCAGGTAAGAATAAGATAACCAGTAGTCAACGTTCTTGACAGACTTGCGGTCCCGCCAGAACAGCTCCGCTCCTTTCGCATAGCCGGTACCGTTATTGTTCAGGCCGGGCACGGTCTTCAGCAGGTCGTGGTACTTCTTGTAAAACACTTCTCCCCGCAGCGTGTAGAACTCTGAAATGCGCTGGTAACTGGCAATGTAATGGGTGGCACGCATAAAATCCAGCTGGTGCTGCATGCGGAGGTACTGCGGTTCCGGCTTCTGGTAAAATTCCCCGTAGGCAAAGGCTACCTGGCTTTTATCGTCCAGCTTGTAGGCCAGTGAAGCGCGCGGCGCAATGCTGGAGGCCTTGAGCAATGACGTGTATTCATACCTTGCGCCCAGGCGGCCCACAAAACGGGGCGTAAAATAAACGTCTGCTTCCGCAAAGGTGGCCGAATAACTGTCTACATAGTCAACATCATACTGGTTAAAGCGGCTGCGCTCATCTGCGTACTGGTACTCGCTGCCAATGCGCAGCATGGAAAAGCGGCCCAGCATCCGCGTTACCATGAGGCGGAACTGGCTGAGGTCTTGCCGGGCGTTGATGCGGGTGGGCGCGGGAGATTTCCCTGCGGTGTCCATATAGATGCGGTCCTGGTTGGTACTGAAAGATGTGCCCAGGTTAAGTTTCCAGCCTTTGCCGAGGTTTTCCTTATAACTCACATTGGTGTAGAGGTATTTGTTCTCCAGCTCAAAATCTTCATTAAAACCGGGGTATTCCAGGCTTTCACCCTGGAAGCCGAAACGGTTCCAGGTGGCGTTCACAAATATTTTCAGCATGCCGGTTTTGGAGGTTTTGAGGCGGTAGTTGCCGGAGCCGTTAAAGCCCTGCGGGGCAATGGTGGGTTTTTGCTCCTGCTTTACCAGGGCAAAGTAGGGCGAAAGGTTGAAGTAGTCCATTTCAAAACCGTATGCCTGTTTTTTGTTTTTGGAGAGCATGTCTACCCCCACGCTAGGGCCTACCGAACCAATACCCAGCGTGTAGGAGGAACGCTCCGGCAGGTCTGTAGATTCCAGCACCAGCGCGGAAGACAGGCCCTGCCCGTATTGTGCGGAATAACCGCCGCTGCTAAAGGTGGTGCCTTTGAAAAGGAAAGGGGAAAACCGGCCGCGCGCCGCAAAATCAGGCATGCCGCTGGTGAAGGGGTTGCGCACCAGCATACCGTCTATGAACGTTTGTGTTTCATAGCCGGTGCCGCCCCTTACAAAGAGCCCTTCTTTCTCCCCCACCTGCTGCGCGCCCGGCAATGTTTTCAGGGCAGACACAATGTCTGCATTGGCGCCGGCGGTGGTCACAATATCCAGCGGTTTCAGCACGGTGTTCTTTTTTTCATCGCTGGCTTCAAAGCTGCCGGCGGAAATAGTCACCATTTTCAGCTCGTTCACGCTTTCTTTTAATACCAGGTGCAGTTGGGCGGCGGCCGCCAGGTCTGTTTTGATCTCCAGGGCCTGGTAACCCACAAGGGAGGCGGTGAGCACCCGTTCCCCTTTGGCGGTGGTGGTAAAGGAAAAACTGCCGTCTGCGGCGGTGGTAGCCCCGTCATACGTGCCTGCTATGGCAATGTTGACACCCGGTAACGGTTTCTTTTTGGCGGTGGTGACGCGGCCGCTCACTGTAGTTTGCGCCTGCATCAGCAGGGGTATGAAAGTAAGGAGGATCAGGGCGACAAATGGTTTAAGCATACAGTTAGGTTAGAAGGTTGAAACAAATTTAAACTGGTTTATGACATAAACCAAAATACAGCCCGGGGAGATCGGTGAAAACGGGGGTGGGGCCGGTAAAAACAGGGATTCAGGCGGCCAGATCACCGGGAGAACGAAGGGCGGTCAATTTATCATCCTAGGGTTATCTTAGGGTATTTTTAGGGTATTTGTTGGGTTTAAACCCTAAGATAACCTTAGGAATACCCTGGAATAACCCTAGAAAGCAGCATATGTGATCGGGTTAGGCATATTGTACAAGGGGGGATGCCTCAAAAGGATGGGGAACGTTGCTGCACGGAGGTTCAAAGGGCATTGCACAAGGGGTGATGCCTCAAAAGGATGGGGAACGCTGCTGCACGGAGGTTCAAAGGGCATTGCACAAGGGGGGATGCCTCAAAAAGATGGGGAACGTTGCTGCACGGAGGTTCAAAGGGCATTGCACAAGGGGGGATGCCTCAAAAAGATGGGGAACGTTGATGCACGGAGGCTCAAAGGGCATTGCACAAGGGGGGATGCCTCAAAAAGATGGGGAACGTTGATGCACGGAGGCTCAAAGGGCATTGCACAAGGGGTGATGCCTCAAAAGGGCAGTTGATGCACGGAAGTGGTCAATATCTCAAAAAAAAGAGCGTTTCCGGATGGAAACGCTCTCTGTAATCATTATCGTCAGAAAATACTATGCAAACCGGGGCTTCAGTTCTTCCGCCAGGGCTACCATTTTCTTGATACCATCTTCAGGCAGGTTGCCTTTTTTGAACTCACCGAGCACTTCAGGGAGCCTTACTTCCATTTCATGCAGGAAGGCGTCTTCGAAAGCCCTGATGTTTTTCACGGGCACTTCGCGCAGCAGGCCATTGGTACCGAGGTAGATAATGGCCACCTGTTTTTCTACGGAGAAGGGGCTGAATTGCGGTTGTTTCAGGATCTCCACGTTACGGGCGCCTTTGTCCAGTACGGATTTGGTAGCCGCATCCAGGTCGCCGCCAAATTTGGAGAAGGCTTCCATTTCGCGGTACATGGCCTGGTCAAGTTTCAGGGTACCGGATACTTTCTTCATGGATTTGATCTGCGCGTTACCGCCTACGCGGCTTACGGAGATACCCACGTTGATAGCGGGGCGGATACCGGCGTTGAACAGGTTGTTCTCCAGGAATATCTGGCCGTCTGTAATGGAGATCACGTTGGTGGGGATGTATGCGGATACGTCACCTGCCTGGGTTTCGATGATGGGCAATGCCGTGAGGGAGCCACCGCCTTTTACAAGGTGTTTGATGGAGTCAGGGCAGTCATTCATCTGCTGTGCAATTTCATCTTTGGAGATGATCTTGGCGGCACGTTCCAGCAGGCGGCTGTGCAGGTAGAACACGTCTCCCGGGTAAGCCTCACGGCCGGGGGGGCGGCGCAGCAGCAGGGACACCTCGCGGTAAGCTACGGCCTGTTTGGACAGGTCATCGTAGATGATCAGCGCGGGGCGGCCCGTGTCACGGAAGAACTCGCCAATGGCGGCGCCGGCAAAGGGCGCGTAGAACTGCAGCGGAGCGGGGTCAGAAGCAGAAGCGGCCACAATGGTGGTGTAAGCCAGGGCGCCGTTATCCGCCAGGGTTTTCATCACACCGGCAATGGTGGATGCTTTCTGGCCAATAGCCACGTATATGCAATATACCGGTTTGCCGGCATCATAAAATTCTTTCTGGTTAATGATGGTATCCACGCAGATGGCGGTTTTACCGGTCTGGCGGTCACCGATCACCAGCTCACGCTGGCCGCGGCCAATGGGGATCATGGCGTCAATAGCCTTGATACCGGTTTGCAGCGGTTCTTTTACCGGTTCGCGGTAGATCACGCCGGGGGCTTTACGCTCCAGGGGCATTTCGTACAGTTCGCCGGTGATGGGGCCTTTACCGTCAATAGGGTTGCCCAGGGTGTTCACCACGCGGCCTACCAGGCCTTCGCCCACTTTAATGGAAGCGATCTGGCCGGTGCGGCGTACGGTATCGCCCTCTTTAATTTCGGAATAATCACCCATCAATACCACACCCACGTTATCTTCTTCCAGGTTCAATACAATGGCCTTTACGCCGTTCTCAAATTCAACCAGCTCACCGGAGCGCACGTTGTTCAGGCCGTACACGCGGGCAATACCGTCACCTACGGACAGTACGGTGCCCACTTCTTCCAGCTCCGCGGAAGCATTGAAGTTGCTCAGTTGCTGGCGTAAGATCGCCGAAATTTCATCTGGTTTAATGTCAACCATGTTGTTATGCTTTTTTAAAGAGTCGTTAAAGTTAAAAATTATAACGACAACAGCTTTGCGGTTACGCAGCGGCTGCTGTTAAATACTTATCTGATCTCGGACACGTAAATGTTCTGGAGGAACTGTTTTTTGATGTCTTTCAGGTCCCGCAGTACGGAGGCGTCAAACAGCTCGTTGCCGGTTTCCAGCACAAAGCCGCCTATAAGCGCTTCGTTCACCGCGGTTTCCAGTTCTATTTTGCGGCCGGCGGAGGCTTCCACTTTTTCGCGGATGGTGTTGAGCAGGCCCGGCTCCAGGGGAGCGGCGGAGGTCAGCTTTACATGGGTAATGCCTTTGAGGACATTGTATTGCTGCTCAAACGCCGCGGTGATTTCCGTCAGCACGCCTTCGCGGCCTTTTACGGCCAGCAGGCGGATAAAGCCGGAAGTGATGGCGCTGATCTTGCCGTCCAGGATGGCGCCCAGTATCTTGATCTTCTTATCGGCTTTGATAACCGGGCTTTTCAGCAGCACGCCCACGTCAGGGTTGCTGCGCAGGATAGACTGCAGCAGCAGCATATCTCCATGCACGGCTTCCAGCTCGTTCTTTTCCACCGCCAGGTCTATCAGTGATTTAGCATATCTGCTTGCTAAACGGGGATTTTGCATAATCTTTAATTCAGCCGGTTAATTAGTTCATTTTGATTTCAGAAGCCAGCTGACGAATGTAAGCCTCCTGGTTCTGTTTGTCTGACAGTTCCTTGCGCAGCACTTTCTCCGCTACTTCAATCACCAGCGTGCCCACCTGGTTCTTCACATCGGTGAGGGCGGCCATTTTCTGGTTCTCGATGGCAATGGAAGCGTCGTGGATGATCTTTTTGGCTTCAGCCTGGGCCTGGGCCTTGGCTTCGCTGATGATCTGCTCCTTGGCGTCTTTTGCTTCTTTCAGAATTTTGCTGCGTTCCGCTTTTGCCTCGGCCAGTACGTGCTCATGCTCCGCCTTCATCTGGGCCATTTCCTCTTTTACCCTTTCAGCAGTGGCAATAGAATCGGAGATGGAATCTTCCCTTTCCTTCAAGGTGGCAAGAATGGGCTTCCAGGCAAATTTCTTCAGGATCAGGAATACGATCACGAAGATCAACAGTGAAATAACGAATAAGCCTAATGCAGGATTTAACAAATCCATATATCTGTATTTAAGTAGTTGTTATTCTTTTCGAAAGTTGAATTACTGCATCCATTGCCCTGTGCGCCGGATGCAGTAATAAGTTTGTTCTTACAGAACTACGGCCAGCAGACCGGCAATAACGCCGAACAGGGCAACGCCCTCTACCAGCGCCGCGGCCAGGATCATGTTCGCGCGGATGTCGTTAGCAGCTTCAGGCTGACGGGCGATGGATTCCAGCGCGCTTTTACCGATGTTACCTACACCGATACCAGCCGCGATAGCGGCAATACCAGCGCCGATAGCGCCACCGGCTTGAGCCAGACCAGATGAAGCAGCTTCAGTAGCCTGCATTAAAACAGTTAAAAGTGCCATGTTGAAATGTGTATTTGAAATTAAAGATTAAACGTTTGCCAATTAATGATGCGCATCATGGTGCCCTTCATGCTCCATGGCCTGCCCGATGAACACTGCCGTCAGGTTGGCGAAAATGAAGGCCTGGATAAAGGCTACCAGCAGCTCCAGCAGCATCATCACAATGTTGAAGACGATGGTAATGGGCAAAAAGCCATAACCCGCTACTTTGTGCAGGGAGCCGAAAATGAATACTAGTGAAATGATGCTCAGGATGATGATGTGGCCCGCCAGGATGTTGGCGAACAACCGTATCATCAGGGAAACGGGCTTGGTGAACACGCCGATCAGCTCCACGGGGGCCAGGATGAACTTCACGCCCAGGGGTACCGGGGGGTTGAAAATGTGGCCCCAGAAATGCCGGTTGGTAGCCGCCATCATCACTACAAAGCTGATCAGCGCCAGGGCAAAGGTAACGGCAATGTTGCCGGTTACGTTGGCCGAACCGGGCAGCAGGCCCAGCAGGTTGTTGATCAGGATAAAGAAGAAAATGGTGAGTATCAGCGGTACGTACTTATCTGCTTTTTTACCGGGGATGTTGGGTTTCACCACCTCGTCCCGCATAAAAATGATCACGGGCTCAATGAGGCTCTGCAGCCCTTTGGGCGCCTGGCGGTGCCCGCGGATGCGGTAGGCCTTGGCCACGTTCAGCATGATGATCACCAGCAGCACGGCCGCCAGTATCATGGAGGTAATATTTTTAGTGATGGACAGATCGTAGATCTTTTCGCCGGTAGGCTGGTCATTGGCGTCTACCCCAATGATGGAACCTTCCATATGTTCCTTGGCGCTCAGGTGGTGATGCTCCAGGTAATGCGCGTCTACCAGGCGGTAGCCGTCATGCGCATCGTGACCATGATGGAACTTGGAAGAAGAGAATACAGATAAACCGCGGTTGGGGTTGTAAATGATCACCGGCAGCGGCAGGGTAACATGCGTGTCTCCAATGCTGAACAAATGCCAGTCATGCGCGTCTTTTACGTGGCCAAGAATTACTTCTTTAGCATTAAAACCTTTCTTTTGACCTTCTGTTGCCGGGGCGTGAGGGCCTTCATTACCCAATGCAAATGCAGCGGAAACGGCCATGGAAAACACCGTTATCAGGGCTACCAGCTTGTATTTGAACCGATTCAAGGAAATCACAGTTTTCTGAAATTTTGTGCAAAGGTAGGCGATTTTATATTAAATAGTAGTAGCCCGCAAAAAAACTGACGAGGATCATGCGGCCTGCCACAGCGGTCAATAACCTGCTACAGATCAACCGGTTATAACGGCAAGGCCTCCCCTTGCGGAGCGGCCTTGCCGTGACAGCACATGTCATATTATTTAAAAGAAATATACTTCTGTTCGCTCTCGATTATCTTATTAAAAAATTCCTTCATGCCCGGGAAGGTCTCCGCGGGCACTTCCTTGTTGGTATCGGTGGTAAACCGCCGGGTGATCTTCAGCTTGCCGGCGGCCAGTTGCTCGTACGTGAGGGAATAGTTCATCTTGTCAAAACTGGTTGTCAGCCCGGAAGGCACCTGGTTGAAGGCCTTGCCCTCCGGCAGCTCTATCACTACCTCCGTAACGTACTTCTCCGCGTTCTCATAAGCCCAGTATTTGAAGGGGTATTTCCGCGCATCGGCCGTAAAGATGTTCTGCGTGGCTACCGGCTCATGGAAAGACGGGCGCAGCATGCTGAAATCCCCCACGTTCACCACCTCGTTCTTCACCGTATAGCTCACCTCCTGCCCTACTGAATCTGTTACCTCCCCCAGGGCGCTGAAGCTGTAAGGCCCCAGCTCCACATGGTTCTTGTAAAACGAGCCGATCTCCTCTTTCACGGCATCGGTACTTTCATCTTTGGTGGCGTTGCCGTACTTGTTGCGGATAATGGAGGTGAGCAGGCCGGTTACCACTACGTTGGTCTTCACTTCCACGTCAGCCTGGTTGACCCTGATGTTGACCCGCCGGGTAAGCGAGGCCCCGCCGTTGTTGGGCGGCGGCGCAACCTGCTGCAGCTGCTCCCCGCCGCCGGCGTACTGGTAGGGGATGTGCAGCATCTGGGCGTACTGCACGCTCTGCGGCAGCGCCCCAAAGGGCAGGTAACGGTCTGTCAGCTCCAGGTAGCGGCTTTTGCCGGCGGCCTTGAACTGTACAATGCAATGGTTGAACTCCATGGAGGGCAGGCGGATGCCTTTCACCCCGTTATCCCGCGTGCTGACCAGCACCAGGTTGGCCTCCAGCCCGGCCTTGTGGGCAAAGGCCAGGAAGAGGGCAGACATGTCTTTACAATCTCCCAACTTGGTGTTGAGCGTTTTGGCGGCCCTTTGCGGCACATAGGCCCCCTGCCGGAAAGACACGGAGCTGTAGCCGATGTTCTTTTCTATATACTGGTAAATGCGGCGGGCCTTTTCCATGTCTGACAGCCCGGCGGCCCCTTTCGGGAAAATTTCCGCATAGGCCATGTTCACGTCATAGTCCTCGCGGGACTGCATGCGGGTAATATCGCTGTACCACTCGCTGATCACGTTCCAGGATTTGACGGTGCTCAGGTGCAGCACGTCCCCGAAATCGTCCAGCGAAGGCATGTAAGGCTCGGGCTTGTACGCCGGCACGTCTTTCATTTCCCAGGTGTAGAGCTTGAAATTTTCCTGCCGGCTGATAACGGGTTTCAGGCTGCTGTTGCCGGCCACGGCATATTGCAGGGGAATATTTTCTCCCGCCAGTATGCTGTACCGCGCCTGAATGGTGGGCACGCGGGCGGAAAAATAGAATTTGTCCCAGAACTCCCTGCCAAGGCGGCCCAGGCCATAACCACTCATCTTGTAATGGTAAAAAATAGCGTCTCCGGGCTCCAGCCTGGTGAACACCACTTCGTTGTTATAGATCTCCCCGGGCACCTTGTTGCCATTGGCCTTGATCACTTCCGCCTTTATGATGTTCATGGACTCGTAGGTGCTGTTGTAAGGCAGGCTCAGTTCTTTCCAGCTTTCTATGCCGCTGTTGTTGCGCAGGTATACGGCCGTCATCACTTCCCGCTCATTGGCGCCGTCCGCATGCAGCACTACGTTCTTTTCGTCAAAAATGTAATAGAAGGCATGGGCCGTGTCATGCGGGGCCTTCAGCGCCGCGGTGATGCGGGCATAGTTGTCTGTGGCCGGGAAATAGCTGAAAATGTCTTTTTTCCCTTCCAGCATCCGTACCTGCTTGCGGTAGGCGCTCATGCCGGAATGCAGGGCCAGGCCCTTGCCGAAATACTCCAGCGCTTTGGCCTTGTTGTTTTGCTGCAGGTAGTTGTAGCCAATGTCTCCCAGGGCCTTGTGGTAATAGGGCGTAATGGCATGCAGCCTGCCGAGGTAGTGAATGGCGGAATCATACTGCTGCCGCCCGAAAAAGTAATTAGCCAGCTCTTCGTACGGGCTGGACTCGTAACCGAGGTATTCCAGTACCGTGTGGTACACCTGTTCTCCTTTCTGCTGCTGGCCCTGCTGCAGGTATTCTCCGGCCAGGCGCTTCAGCAGCTCAAAGTTCAGCTTGCCGCCGCAGAATTTCTCCAGCACGGCAATGCCTTTGGCGGGCGAGCGGTTGAGCGTGCTTTCCACGTAATGCATCATGCCTACGAAGGGGTCATTTTCCGGGAAGCGGGCGTAAGCGTCTTTCAGCAGTATCAGCATACTGTCCAGCTTCTCCAGCCGGCCCATGTTATTGATGCGCTGCAGCATGGTGGCCAGCGTGGGGCCGGCCTGGGTATCCATTTTATTCAGCACCTCCAGCGCTTCGCGGTATTTCTTTTCTTCTTCCAGCCGCGCTACTTCCAGGTTCAGCATCCAGTAGTTCTCCTTGTCCATGGCCTTGAGCGTTTCCAGGCGCTCGTTCATTTCGGTATGATGCAGGCGTGAAGAAAGCACGCGGTAGTATTGAGACAGCAGGAAGGCGTTTTGCGGGTACCGCTGTATAATGGGCGCCAGCAGCGTTCTGGCCTTGTCATTCTCCCGGTTGCGTACGTACACCTGGGCCAGCAGCAGGGCGTTGGCCAGGTCTTCCGGCTTTTTCTCCAGCTGCTTTTTGAAATATGCTTCGGCAAAGTGGGGAATAGCTACCGGCGCGGCGGCGGTAATGTCTGGCCGGTACGCCTGCACTTCACTGGTGGAAGTGATACCGGGCAGGTTGCGGTCCTGCTCGTCCGTTAACCTTACAATAAAGTTGGGCGAACCAATGTCTGTTGTATAGCCGATCTGCACCAGTATGCGGTTATAACCTTTGTTGAGGCGGCATTTTACGCTGTAGTAATCCAGCTCTGTTTCTTTTTCTTCCGGTTCGGAGATCAGTTCCTTGTCATTGACCCACACCTTGAAAGCGCCGGCCCCGCCCAGGCGGAGCACGGCCTCTTTTGCTTCCGCGCTTTGCACAAAGGTTTGCATGTACCCCACGGCCGTGGTAGCGGGGAACAGGGTACCTACAAACACCCAGGCCTGGCGGTTGGTGACCGGCGGGGTAAACCAGTCTATGGCGGTATTGTTGTAGGAAAGAAAGCCCTTGCCCTTGTTCACTTCCGTAACCGGGCCGTAAGCCTTGTTGAAGCCGCTGCCGTTAATATTGTCGAACGGGCCGGCAAACTGCCAGTTTTCCAGCGCGCCTATTTCGGGGTACAGCTGCATGGCCTTTTCCCGCTGCATGGACACGTAGTAGTGGTTGGACTTGAAATAGCTGGCGGCGGCCTTCATGGAGCCGTTGAAAGCGGCGCCGTTCATGATGTAGTCTATATTGGCCAGGTGGGTCTCGTTCTTTTTGCCATAGTCACCCAGCAGGGCGTCGTTAAACCAGAGGGCGTACCAGTAGGCATCCGGCTCGGTGAACTGGCGGGCGGGGTTGCCGTATTTTTTGATGATCTGCTCATGCTGGCCTTCGTTAGACTCGTAGAGGATGAGGGTGGCAATGGCGCTGTTGCGGTTGTTGTTGCCGCGGATGGCCTTTTGCAGCAGCTCCCGGGCCTTGGCCTTGTCGTTCCGGAGAATGGCCTCCCAGGCCTTTTCATAATCTCCGGCACGGGCCGCTTCAGGGCTACAAAAAACGAGTGCGCAAAGAACGCCCACTGTAATGATAGACTTCATGTTGGTATAGGTTACAGGTGTATGTATCACTCAAATATAACCAACCGGCCGTAAATATCAAATAACGCGGTGTTACACGCTGCTGCCCGTTTTCTGGAACTGCATGGTATACAGCTTGTGATAATATCCTTCCTGCCTCATCAGCTCTTCATGGTTGCCCATTTCGCGGATCTCCCCTTTGTCCAGCACAATGATCTGGTCCGCCTTGCTGATGGTGCTCAGGCGGTGGGCTATCACAATGGCCGTACGCCCGGCTATCAGCTTGTCTATAGCGTGCTGTATCAGCAGCTCAGACTCGGTATCCACAGAAGAGGTGGCCTCGTCCAGGATGAGAATGGCGGGGTTATAGAGCAGCGCGCGGATGAAGGAAATGAGCTGCCGCTGGCCCAGGGAAAGGGTGCTGCCCCGCTCCATCACGGAGTAATCATAACCGCCGGGCAATTGCAGGATAAAATCATGCATGCCAATGAGCCTGGCGGCGTGCTCTACCTGCTCACGACTGATATCTGGGTTGCGGAGGGTGATGTTTTCGTACACGGAGCCGGAAAAGAGGAACACGTCCTGCAGCACCACGCCTACGCGGCTGCGAAGCTCTTTGAGCTGATAGTCCTGCAGCGGCACCCCGTCTATGGTAATGCGGCCTTTCTGTATTTCGTACAGGCGGTTGAGAATGCTGATGATGGTGGTTTTGCCGGAGCCGGTATGCCCCACCAGCGCCACCGTTTGCCCCGGTTTGGCCTGGAAGCTGATGTCTTTCAGCACGTACCGTTCATCTTTATAGGCAAACCACACATGCTCAAAGCTGACCTCTCCGCGCATGGCGGCGGCGGCATGGGTGCCGTTATCTGCCATATAATCCTGGTTGTCCAGCACCTTGAACACGCGCTCGCTGGCCACCATGCCCATTTGCAGGGTATTGAACTTGTCTGCCAGGATGCGCAGCGGGCGGAACAGCATGTTGAGGTACATGATGAAAGCGATCATCACCCCCTGCGTTACTTCATAGTTGAGCACCTTGTTGGCGCCCCACCACACCATGAGCCCCAGCGAAATGGCCAGTATGATCTCCACCACGGGGAAAAATATGGAATATGCAAAAATGGCGTCTATATTGGCTTTGCGGTGATCTTTGTTGATGTTCCTGAATTTGCCGAACTCCCTGTTCTCCGCGGAAAAGGCCTGCACCACCAGCATGCCGGTAATATGCTCCTGCACAAAGGCATTGAGCGCGGCCACAGCATTGCGTACCCGGTGAAAAGACTTGTTCACGGTCTCTTTGAACCAGTAGGTAGCCAGTATCAGCACGGGGAAAGGAGAAAGGCTGATGAGCGTCAGCCGCCAGTCTTCAAAGAACATCACGCCCAGTATGGCCAGTATCATGAGCACGTCTGCCACAATGGAGATGATGCCTTCTGAAAAAATATCGTTGATAGCCTCAATATCGTTGATGGTGCGGGTGGTAAGGGTGCCTATGGGCGTTCTGTCAAAAAAGGCCAGGTTGAGGCCCACCACTTTTTTGTACACGGCCACGCGCAGGTCTTTGATCACAGACTGCCCCAGCCAGTTGGTGATGTAGGAAAAGAAAAAACGAACGGCGGTTTCCACTATCACCAGCCCCACCTGGATGATGGTAACGATCATGAGCATTTGCGCCCACTGGTTGGTGATGTATTTGTCTACAGACAGTTGTATGAGCCAGGGCCTCACCGGGGAAAGCAGCGCCAGCAGCACGGTGAGGAACATGGATAAATAAAAGTAGCGCCGGTACGGTGCCGCAAAGGAAAATACCCGTTTCAGCAAACTGACATCAAATAGCTTCTTCTTTTGAACCTGGTCCATTCCTGTAAATGTAAATGCTTAATCGGAAAACGCAAAAGGGAGAATGCCGGCCGGCTGTTTCTCCCTTTTGCTGGTATACGTTCGTGTACGGTCAGTTGGTCTCTTTCATCACCTGGCGGTAAGCCTTGATGAAGATGGCGCCCAGGTTTTTATGGGGCGGCACGTAGTCATCAAACAGCGTCTTGCTGCCGGCATCTCCCGCAAAACGTTTGGAGAGGCCTACCCACATCTGCACCCAGTCTACATCCTTGCCCGCGCGTATCACCTCTTCCAGGCTGCGGATGATAGGCTCGTTCACCCGGTAGGTACCTACCTGCTTGGAGGAAATGATGTGCGCATCGGGCGCTTTTTCCAGCACGGTGGCCAGGTTGTGGTAACCGCCGCAGGAGCCCAGTATCACAATGCGCGCGGTGCTCTGCAGGTTATCCAGCGTGGTGTTCACGTGGTAGCTGTGACCGCGGTGTATAAATACGGTGGGGTGAATATCTTTTTCGTCCAGGTATTCCGCCAGCTTTTCAATGGCCGTTTTATCTTCCGGCTCCGGCAGCGGGTTGTTGGCGAAAATAGTAGTGGGCTTGCCCTTGGTAGACGTGATGGTGGTCCAGTACGTATTTTTGGTAACGTGCCACTCGCTGCTGGGGAAGTTGCCCATAAAGCTGCGGTAGGAGATCAGGCCGTCCTCGTCCCCATAAAAGAACACCTGCTGGTAAATGCGGCCGCTGTCATTGGGCAGGGTATTGAACTCCACGAAGTTGATAGGCGGCAGCTGCAGTTTGGCCGCCATGTCTGACGCGCGCGAAGAGTCCGTACCGCCCGCCTGCTCGGAGAAAATGCTGTTGAGCAGGCCGTAGATGGTAGTGCCGCGTTTGTCTTTCTTGCCGGTTACGAACACCAGGTTTTTCCGCACCTCGTCCCGCAGAAAGTCCAGCAGCTTGGGATCGCGGATGCTGCCAAAGGAGTTGGCCACGTCTACGGCATCTTCCAGGTCTTCTGTTTTTTCCAGGCTGCGCACAAATTTCACCATCAGGTAGTTGGCGTTTTCCGGGTCCATGGATTTGAGGAAGTGGTCCAGCGTGTTGAAGCCGGCGGCCATGGCAATAAATTTCTTGAAGCGGTCAAAGCTCACCAGCATGAGCAGGCTGTCTCCGCGGGGCGGTTTCATGCGCAGCATCATCTGGTCATACAAACCGGCTTTGGCGGCGTTGGTATAGCTGGAGGTGTACAGCTCCTCCTGCCCGTTCACTATGAGGTAATACAGTTCTTCCGGCGTAAAGTCTTTCACAATGCGGAAACGCACGGCCGGCCCTTCCTCATGCAGGTCATTCACCTCGCGGATATACCGCAGTGACTTGGCATGCATGTTCTCCTGCATGGCTTTCAGGCCCAGGGGCTCCTGGCCGTTGGCTTTTCTTTTCTGCAGGGCAATGGCGGCCTGCACCATTTTACGGAAATAGTTATAGTCGTCCGCCACCGCACTTTCCAGCTCCGGGATGGTGGTAGTGCCGTCCAGCAGCTGGTCAATGAAAGGCATGAGCCGGGTGCTCTGGGAGGAGCGGCCAATTTGCACGATCTGCTGCACGAGGGGGTCCTGGTTGCGGCGGATGGCGCTGGCAGTGGGGGTATAAGAAGTGGCGTAGGTCAGCACCTGGTTGGGGTACTTGCGGGCCACGGCGGCTATTACGGAGTCTGTTACCGGGTAATCCAGGTAAGGGCCCAGCTTGGGCATAATATCTTCCAGGTTCCTGAAAGCGTATTTGGCAAACATTTCACCGCGGGCTTCCTTGAAGCCGGGGTTGTCCTTATACACTTCCACCAGGCGCTCCCCCGCTTCAAAGCTGAGGGTGCGGGCAATGGGGTAAATGCTTTTGCCCTGGATGTCTGCATGCATCATGTTGCGGTAGGCGTTCACAATGGCCGGGGCTTCATCCGGCTCAATGCGGCGGAAAGACCGTTTGGTGTTATAGTCTTTGAGCACCTGCTGCAGGCCGGTGAGGTATTTCACCTTCAGGCGCTGGTCCAGCGCCGTATCCCGCTCAATTTCCACCTGTATGGCATCTACCTGCTTCATCAGGGCGTTGGTTACCTGCAGGTTGATGGTCTCATCTTCCGTGGCTTTTACAAAATTGTCCGTTTTACCGTCAAACTTGTCAGCGGCTACCTGCTCCTTGTCAATATTGTCGTGAAATATCTGTCTGTGTATGGGCACCTTGATCTCCTGCGCGAAGGCCCCGCCGCTGTAAATCAAGCCTATGCATATAACTGGTAATATTTTCTTCATATAAATGAGTTACGCCTGTGCTACACTGCAAATTTACTACCAATTATTACGAATTAGCAATCCGCCCCATATTATTAGGCTTTCTTTTCATTCAAAAAATACATTATACCAATGCGCTGCGGGCGTTTTAGCGGCATCAGCGGTGAAAAACGTATCTTTGCGGCCGGGAGAGGGCCTGAATTAACAATTAGATAATGTTATCATTCCATTAAACGGCAAAGCGCTGTTTAATTTTGTGCCATCTTAAAACCCAAGTTTATGTTGATGGAACCAGCAGTTGCAGTAGGTAAAATTCTTGTAGTGGATGATGAGGCGGACATACTGGAGATAATCAGTTACAATCTCCGGAGCGCGGGTTATGAAACGGTAACGGCCAAAGACGGCAGCGAGGCCATCCAGAAAGCGAAAATATTCCGTCCGGACCTTATTATGCTGGACATTATGATGCCCAACAAGAACGGCATCGATACCTGCAAGGAGATCCGCAAGCTGCCGGAGTTCAAGGAAACCATGGTGCTTTTTCTCACGGCCCTCAACGATGAAAAGAGCGAGATAGAGGGGCTGAACATGGGCGCGGACGATTACATTGCCAAACCCATCAAGCCCAAACTGCTGGTGAGCCGCATCAACGCCCTTTTCCGCCGCCTCAACAAGGTGGAAGAGCAGCAATTGCACCTGGGAGACCTGGTGATAGACCGCGAAAAATTCACCGTTACCTACAAGGGAGCGGAGATCATACTGGCCAAAAAAGAATTTGAGCTGTTGCAGTTACTGGCCTCCAAACCGGGACGGGTGTTTCTCCGGAACGAGATCCTCAACCAGGTATGGGGCACCGAGGTGATAGTGGGAGACCGCACCATAGACGTACACATCCGCAAAATACGCCAGAAGCTGGGGGTAGACCTCATTACTACCGTTAAAGGCGTTGGCTACAAGTTCGAAATGTAATTCTCTCATCCTTCCCTGTATTTCAATATACTTCCCCTTTTCGGGTATTGGGGCCTTTGCGGCTATGTGGCATGGCAAGTAAAAAATTTGACTTAATTTCCCGGTATTACAATCATTACTCACTCTGGAGTATGTTCAAAGCAAAAAACCTTTCACCGCAAAAGCTGGCCGGTTTTACTGCGCTGGTACTGTCTGTTATTATGGGCCTGGGCTGCCTGTTGCTGGATGTTGGGCTGAAAGAGACCGGTATTGCCTTTGTGCTCACCTTTCTGGTAGCGTATTATTTGTACCTGTATACGCTGCAGAACTTCATTTACCGCAAAATAAAGCTCATCTACAAGTTCATTTACCAGACCAAGGCCTCCAAGCGGGAAGACTTCTTCAACAAGAACATCCTGCCCCTCAAAACTATAGATGAGGTGAGTGAAGACGTGGAGAAATGGGCCGCGCAGAAAAAAGAAGAGCTGGAGAACCTGCGCCGCAACGAGGCCTTCCGCAAGGAATTTCTGCTCAACCTGTCTCACGAGCTGAAAACCCCCATTTTTGCCGTGCAGGGCTACATCCACACCCTGCTGGACGGGGCCATAGATGACCCTTCGGTGAACAAGATGTTCCTGAAGAACGCCACCAAGAACATTGACCGCCTTTGCCGGCTGATAGATGACCTGGACGAGATCTCCAAGCTGGAAAGCGGGGAAATGACCATCAACAAGGAACAATTTGTGATACAGGACCTGGTGAAAGACGTGTTTGACACCCTTTCCCTGAAGGCCCGCCAGAAAGAGATCAGATTCAGCATCAAAAAAGGCTGTGAAGCGCCTATCAATGTGTATGCGGACAAGGAGAAGATACGGCAAGTGCTCATCAACCTCATAGAGAACTCCGTAAAGTACGGCAAGCAGGAAGGGCAGACCATTGCCAGCTTTTACAACATGGATGGCAAGCGGGTGCTGATAGAAATATCGGATACGGGCATCGGCATGGCCGAAGAACACCTGCCCCGGGTGTTTGAGCGTTTTTACCGTACAGACAGGGCGCGCAGCAGAGACATTGGCGGCACCGGCCTGGGGCTGGCCATTGTCAAACACATTGTGGAAGCGCATGAGCAGACCATCAACGTGCGCAGCAAGGCGGAAGTAGGCTCTACCTTCGGCTTTACGCTGGAGCTGGGGAGGGAGAACTGATCAGAACCGGTACTGCAGCCGGCAGGTGAATACATTATCGTCAACATCGTCCGTATACCCTTCCAGCGAAGTGGTTTCATTCCAGATCCTGTCAAACCACAGGGTGGCCTTCATGTGCTCATTGAAGTAATAGACATATCCCGCGCCGAAGGTATCAAACCTGATATCGGCCACGGTGAGGTTCAGGCCGTCTTTCCCGATCTGTTTCCCTTTCACCCGCGTATTGGGGTCGTACCAATCGTATTTCAGTACCAGCTGATGTTTTTCGCTGCCAAGGTGCTGCAGGAAATTAAGATATGCACCGTCAAAATTGCGGATGGCCAGCGGCGCAAAGGCTTCATCTATCATGGGTATCTCGCCCGGCGTTTCGGAGTGGTTCCTTGTGCCCGTCTGCGTTCCGCGGATGTATTCCGCACGGAACTGCGTAACGCCTTTGGCGTTAGGGATAACGAACTGCGCATCTCCGCCGTAATAGTGGCGCGGCGCTATCATGCCGATGTTTGCGGCCGAAGAGTCTTTATAGAACGCCCCTGTTTTCTGCATACGGTAAACAACAGGCGTGAACTGCTCCAGCCCTCCGTACAAGATGGAAGCGCCCACAGAAAGCAGCCATTTCTGCCGGTTGAGCGCCGTGGGTTTCATGGCCACTCTTGCAATAAGGTCTTTATGGCTGTCATAGTCTTCCGGCCCCGCCAGCCCCTGGCCATTGAAGAGCCCAACGTCTACTTTCAGGAAGGAAAGCGGATGGGATTTTCTCCTGGGCGCCCAGCTCACCATGGCCCCCAGGTCGCGCTCGGTTTTCATGAGTATCTGAGACATGCGGCCGCGCTCGGGGGCCTCGCGGTCACCGCTTGAATAATTGACCTCGAAACCGAAGGGCCGGGCAAACATCCCCATGGTCAGGGACATTACGTCCCACTTGCCATCGAAGATACGGCCCCAGAAGTCCCGGATATTCACGCCCCGCTCCGTTCCGTCAAACTGGAACACGAACTGCAGGGTGGGCAAGTTCTGCTTGTTGTAATGCTCATAATCGAAACGGATGCGGCCGCGGCGGAACATAAAACGGTTATCTGACTCTTTGGGAAAATCTCCCCCCTGGTAAAACCCCATACCCTTTCCTGTAGACCACTGGAATTGCGGCTGCATATATCCGCTGATGCGGAGGTGATCGTAGTTCTTGTAGATGGAGATCATTCCCTTGCCCAGGGAGGTACTGGTATCTATCATGTCCATCAGGAACTGGGCCCGTACCGTAGTAATTGTAAGCAATACACCAAGACCTGTCAGCAGAACTATGCGCGTGAGTATCATTATGAAGCCGGAAATTTTGCAGCAAAAATAAAGTTTCTCCCGATAGAAATGCCCGCAAAAAGGAAAAGCCGCCCCGGGAAATTCCGGAGCGGCTGTAATTTATAATATGTACGACAAACGTGCGGGTACTGTTAGTACGTTTCGTTTTGAGGGTCAAACGTGGTCCAGCCCTGCATCCAGTTGGTACCGGCGGCAAACGCGCCGCGGTAGGTAACGGCTTCCAGGCCCGGCAGGCTTGCAAAAGTGCCTTCCAGCGCTTTGGAACCGGTTTGGGGCAGGAAGTTGGGAGCAGTCAGGTTAAATGGCGCCGTAAGGCCAACCTCGTCCGCTGAAGCCAGGGTTACACAGCCGTTGGCTTCTGCTTTGGCTTTCAGCCATGCGCTGCCCTGGCTGATCAGGTCAGCTCTTTGCTCGGCCGTCAGCGGGTCTGCGGGGAAACCGGCCACTACTGCGCGGGAAGCCGCGGAATCCAGCAGGTAAGGCTTGGCCAGGGCGTGAACGATGTTATTTTTGAAAACAGACTTGTCGTCTTTCATATCCTGACCGGAGGCGTTAGACTCTATGGAGAAACCGCCTTTTTGCGCGCCCATGATGATAGAGTTTACCAGCACAAAGTTGGTAGCCCTTCTCCACCTGTTGCCGTAGTTGTGGCTGGCGTGGGTATTGGCAGCGTTGTTGGGGCCTATCAGGGTCAGGTTAGACAGCACCGGCCGGGTGCGGGGGTTAGCGGTGGTGCCGCTGCCGTCGTTATCGCACTCTATCAGGTTGCTGGCGTCTCCGGGGTCAGCTATCTGCGGGTAGCGCATGGCCACGGCATACTGGATGGTACCGGAAAAACCGTTGTCAAAGTCAAAATCATCATCCGCTGTGCCAATGGCCACCAGGTATTTGGCATTTACCGTGCCGCCGAAAAATTCAAAGGCATCGTCATTACCATACAGCACCTGTACGTGGTCTATCTGGGTCTTGTTGCCCACACCGCCCAGGGTAAGACCGTTGATCTCACTGTTGGGCTGTGCTGCCACACCGGCGTACTCAATGCGTACATAGCTGAAAACACCGGAGTTATCTTCGGGGTCTGTGCCGCCGTAAGGCCGGCCTACGCCGCCTTCAATATTCGGATTATCTGTACGGTTAATAGGCGCTTTGCCGAGAATGATCACGCCGCCCCAGTCACCGGGGGTACGCTGGCCTTTCTCTTTGCCGGAGGTGAAAACAATGGGGCTGGTAGAGGTACCGGCAGCAATGATCTTGGCGCCGCGCTCAACTATCAGCGCGCCTTTATTGATGTCAGCCACTTCGCTTTTGATAATGGTTCCGGCATCAATGGTGAGGGTAGCGCCCGCGGTCACATATACATACCCTTTCAGTATCCATACCTTGTCGTTGGTCAGTCTCTTGTCTTGCGATATGTTGCCGCTCAGCACTTCGGGCTGGTTATCCGGGTCTGTATCGTCATCATCATCATTTTTCCGGCAGGCAGAGAACAATACTGCTGCACCGAACAAAAAGGCCAGGAATTTGGTAAGTTTCATCAGATTCTTTTTTAAAGTTTTGATTGATTAAGCAACTGCTTTTTTCAAAAGTTCCACAAATGTGGCAGTTCTATGTTAACGCCGTTTTAAGCGTGTATTAAGGAATTATTTCTTTTTACCGGTATTGAACTGGTAAGAGAAAGTAAGCGATACGTTGGTGCCGAACTTCACGGAGTTGATCACCTGGTCTACCCCTTCGGTATAGCGCTTCCTGTCATCCCCGTTCTGGTAGAATATGGCGGCCTGGTTCAGCAGGTCGCTCACGTTGAGGCGCAGCTCCCCTTTGCTTTTGATCACTTTTTTGCTGATCTGGAAGTCCAGGATGTCCCTGCCGTTCTCATAGATGTCTGCATAACCCGGGAAGCCCAGCAGGGAAATGCGGTGCCCTACCCTGTTGTACAGTACGCTCAGGCCCCAGTCGCTGTCTGGCGTAAGCCATTGCAGCCCCGCGTTCACGAGGTAGGGAGACTGGCCCTGCAGCGCCCTGTTGGTAACGTCTGTTGTAACGCCGGTCAGGTTTACGGCAGACTGTATGAGGGAGAAGTTGGTAAAGAAGGTGGTGTTGCTGAAGATCGGGTCCTGGCTGATAAAATCCAGCTTTTTGCGCAGCTCTATTTCAAAGCCGTAAGACTCGGCGCTGGGCGCATTCTGGAAAGTGGTTTCCCGCCGGTTGGGCGTGGAGCCCGGGTCTACTTTCTGCTCAATCGGGTCTTTGAAGCGTTTGTAGAACAGGGAAGCGGTGATAGCTTCTCCCACGCCCGGGTAGATCTCGTACCGGAGGTCCAGGTTGGTGATCTTGGCGCGCTTCAGGTAAGGGTTGCCCAGCAGGGAGCTGTACGTCACAAAATCATAGAAAGCAAAGCCGGCCAGTTCCCGCAGTTCCGGACGGGATACCGTTTGCGAACCGGAGAGGCGCAGGTTGGATTTGGCGTTTAGCGAATAGGTGATGTTGGCGGACGGCAATATGTCAAACCAGGTAGTGGTTTGCCTGATGCGCTTGCCGGAAGGATCAGAGGTTTTGATGTACTGGTAGTAAGATTCCCCTCTTGCTCCCCACACTATCCTGAGCTTGTCCGCTATCTTGTTGTCAAACATGATGAAACCGGCCATCAGGTCAGACGTTGCGTCGTATTTATCGGTACTGTTGGTGATCTCGTCTACCATAAAACCGTTCTCCCGCATGTTCTCGGGGGCAAATATCCTGTCCGGCGGCAGGCTCAGCAACGATTCGTCCGTAGCGGAAAAGTTTTCCTTGATGTAACCCAGCGCACGGGCGCTGAACATCCTTGTTTTATACAGTTTCTGCCCGCCGAATTTCAGCAGCTGTTTATTGTTGGCAATGGTGAAAGGAATGCTGAACTGCGCGGAACCGCCAAAGCTGTTGTCTTGCAGCACGGAGTAAAAACGGAACACGTTCCTGTTGGCCGTACCTACGGGCACCTGCGCCTTGTAGGGAACGGAGGGATCGTCCACCTCAGACAGCGGTTTGCTGTACGTGAGCACCTTCAGGTCAGGCTGGTTGCGGTCACTGAGGGAATAGTTCAGGTTCCAGTCCAGTTTCCAGTCTTTTTTGTTCAGCTTGTGGGAGCCCTCCAGCTGGGAGTTGACGAGCGATTTTTCCGTAAGGTCTTGCCCATGGCCAATGATAGCCTGGTTGGCATCTACGTTGGTACCTTCGCGGTAGATGTATACGTTATCAAAAATGCGGTTCACGATATTCTTGAAGGATACCTTGTTGTTGCCTTTGATATAGGTAAAGTTGGCAATGGCGCCCAGGCTGGTATTGTACTTGTATATCTTGTCTGAAAAGTTATAGCTCCTTACCTTCTCGTTGTCAAAGTCTGTACGGGTAGAAGGGTTGATGTTTTCAGCATTGCGGTAGGTCAGTGAAATAATGCTGCCGAAAGACCCGCCGTTCTTCAGGCGGCTGCGGCTGCCCCAGGTCAGCTGGTAGTTCATGTTAGGCAGGGCGTTGCCGAAAGAAGATACGCCGTAGTTATTCTTGAAATCTTTGGAGATGGCTATTTTTTCCGCGTTGGGCCGGGCCACGTATTTACTGCGGGAAGAGGGGAAAGACGAAGGCATTTTACGGGTGCCGTCATCAAAGCCCAGCCAGTCCATACCGCCGCGCTTCATGCCCTGGATGTCTTTGAAGGTAGACTGGGAGTTATAGCCCAGGCCGGCGCTGAAAGACAGGAAACTTTCCGCGGGAATGTCTTTGGTCACCACCTGGATGAAACCGCCGGAGAAGTCTGCCGGCATGTCTGGAGAGGCGGTTTTATTGATGGTGATATTATCAATGAGGTTGGAAGGGATGATGTCGAAGGAGAAGGCCTTTCTGTCCGGCTCGGTGCTGGGCAGTACGGCGTTGTTGATGGTAGCGGTGTTGTAACGGTCATTCAGCCCGCGTACAATAATATATTTATTATCCTGGATGCTGGCGCCGCTCACGCGCTTGAGCACCTCGCCGGTACTGCGGTCCGGAGAGCGTTTGATGCTTTCCGCGGAAATACCGCTGGAAATGCTGGGGTTGTTCTTCTGGGCGGCATACAGCGCGTTGATGGATTCCTGTTTGTAAGAGCCCCTGATCACTACTTCCTGCAGTTCTTTTGACTTGGGCTCGTCCAGCGCAACGTCAAGGTTGGTGACCTGGCCGGGCTTTACCTGCACTTCCGAAATGGATTTGGTCTGGTAGCCCATGTATTTGAAATCGAGGGTATAGGTACCGGGGTCCAGTTGTAACAAGAAACGGCCTTCTACATCCGTTACAGCGCCTTTGGCGGTATTCTGCACCAGCACCGTAACGCCGATCAGCACTTCGCCCGTCTTCTTGTCTGTGAGTTTGCCGGTCACTTTGCCGGTATTGCCCTGTGCAAAGACGTTTGAAATACCTAACAACAAACATCCGATTAATTGTACAACGATAATACTGCGTTTCACTTTTTGTTTATTTATGCCGCAAAACTACCGTGGCCCTATTACCGCACTGTTAAGCCAATATTACCAGAATGTTAATTGTTAAGAAATCATTAAAGAATTATTAACGATGCCGGGGCCGGCCGGCGGGTACGTTGGTGCATGAAGCGCAGTACAACAGCATCCGTATTTGGCAGGGCCGCCTACACCGCCCGGTCTTGCCGGTTATTGCCGCCCTGCCTGGCCAGCAGCTCCAGGGAAATATCCAGCTGGCGGCCATCTTCCCCTTCGCTGCAGGGAGTGATCTGGAACAGGCGGATGCTTTTATTGGTGAAGGGTTTGGAATCTTTATTGCACAGCTCCAGCGAAAAGTTGAACTTTTCCTCCAGCTCTTCTTCAAACTCCCGCAGGCTGAGGGTTTCATCAATAGGGTGCTCTATCATGGCGCTCTCTTCCAGGCCGGCATCCCGCAGGGTATGAAAGGCGCCGGCAAGGGAATGGCGGATGTATACCGTGGCATTACAATGGAGCAAGCGCTGAATCTGCATCTGTAATAAGGAAATGGTCATCAAAGGGTGTAGCTTGAGCGTCTTCATCTAAATTCATGCTGGTTTAGCAAACTTACCAGTGGAGCGTTAATTAAATATTAATGGCAGATTATCTAATTATGAAGATATGATCAGAAGTTGATGACCCTGGCGGCAACGGCCCATTCCGCCACCACTACCATTTCTTCCTCCTCTTCGGTGGCCGTTTCTTTTTTGCCGGCGTGCTGGTACAACTGCCAGCAGCCCTGGCTGTACTCCAGCGCTGTGAGGCTCTCCACCCAGTCTCCCGAGTTGAGGTAGGTGACCGTTTTGCCGTTGTACTGCATGTTTTTGATCTCGGGCTGGTGGATGTGCCCGCAGCATACCACGTCAAAGTCTTTATCCACTGCTATTTCCACTACGGTCTGTTCAAAATCGGAAATGAACTTCACGGCCTGCTTCACGCTTTCCTTTACTTTTTTGGAGAAAGACATCTTTTCCCGGCCCATTTTTTCCAGCAGGTGGTTCACGAGGCGGTTGAGGATGATGAGGATATCGTACCCCTTACCGCCCAGTTTGGCCAGCCATTTGGAGTTTTTCATGGTCACGTCATATACATCGCCATGAAAGAACCAGTGGCGCTTGCCGTCTACTTCCAGGATGAGCTTGTTATCTATCACAAAATTGCTGAGGCCGAAACCGGCGTATTTGCGCAGGGCCTCATCGTGGTTGCCGGTGAGGTAATATACCTCGGTGCCCTTCCCGATCATTTTGAGGATGCGGCGTATCACTTTGGTATGGGATTTCGGGAAATACCGCTTGCTGAACTGCCAGATGTCTATAATGTCCCCGTTGAGGATCAGCACCCGGGGGTCTACCGAGTCCAGGTAATTGGCCAGTTCTTTTGCGTGGCAGCCATATATGCCGAGGTGTACATCGGAAATTACAAGTATGTCCAGTGGTCGTTTACCGCTCATTTTTATTGAATTAAGCCGATCTGCACCCTTTACAGAACTTTTTTAAATACAAATTGTTAATTATATGACATGCACTATTTTAAGGTACAGGAGACAACACAAAGGAAAAATTGCTATATTACTTTTATATTAATCCAGTGTTACCAAATTATTAATTCTTGCTTTTTATTGGCTCCTATACCATCTGGAAACTAATTTTGCGGCAAATTTTCAACTAACAACAATCTTATAAAATGGGAGGCTTTAATTCTATTGTAAAACTGTTCATGCCGAAAGACCGGGTGTTCTATTCACTGTTTGAGGATGTAGCGGCCAACCTGATGGAGATGGGCAAAGTACTCACCGAGCTGGTGGAGACAGCAGACCCGCAGACGCGTAAAGACAAGGTGCACCTGATAGAGCGGCTGGAGCACAAGAATGATGACTATACCCATCGCATTTTCGTAGAATTGGGGCAGAACTTCATCACTCCTTTTGACCGGGAGGACATTCACTACCTGGCCGCCACGCTGGATGACGTGGCAGACTACATCCACGGTTCCGCCAAAAGGATAGACCTTTACAAGGTAACGGTGATCACAGACAGCGTTCGGAAGCTGGCAGACCTCATTTACCAGGGCACCGTAGAGCTGGCCCGGGCCATTCCCGAGCTGCGCAATATGAACAATATGCGCGTGATCACAGACGCCTGTGTAAAGATCAACAGCCTTGAAAACCATGCTGACGATATCTATGACAGGGCCATTGCAGACCTGTTTGAGCTGGAGAGCAATGCAGTAGAGCTTATCAAAATGCGTGAAATCTACCAGGCGCTGGAAATTGCCACAGACAAATGTGAAGATTCCGCGAATGTGATAGAAACCATTATTATCAAATACGCATAGTTGAAGCGAAATACTACCTGTCATGGTCTTTCTTGTTATCATTATAATACTGGCATTCATTTTTGATTATATCAACGGTTTTCACGATGCGGCCAACTCCATTGCCACTATTGTGTCTACCAAGGTACTGACGCCTTTTCAGGCGGTGCTGTGGGCGGCGTTGTTCAATTTTGCCGCCTTTTTTGTGTCCAAGTACATTTACGGGGAGTTCAAGGTGGGTAATACCATTGCGAAATCCGTGTTTGAGCAGTTCATTACCCTGAAGGTGATCTTCTCCGGGCTGATTGCCGCCATTGCCTGGAACCTGCTGACCTGGTGGTACGGCATCCCTTCCAGCTCGTCCCATACGCTGATAGGCGGCTTTATTGGCGCCGCGGTGGCTAATGCTGGCGGGTCTTTTGACGTGATCAACTACGCCAAGGTATTGCCTACCGTATACTTCATTGTACTGGCCCCCTTCATAGGCATGGTGGTGGCTTTTATCATTACCGTGCTGATCGTGAACATCTGCAAAAGGGCCAATCCCTACCGGGCAGACAACTGGTTCAAGCGCCTGCAGCTGGTGTCTTCCGCGGCCTTCAGCCTTGGCCACGGCGGTAACGACGCCCAGAAGGTAATGGGTATCATTGCGGCGGCCATGGTGGCCCACGGCAGCATAGGAAACCTGAAGGACGTGCCGGACTGGGTGCCTTTTGCCTGTTTCACCGCCATAGGCCTGGGTACGCTCAGCGGCGGCTGGAAGATCGTCAAAACGATGGGCACCCGCATTACCAAGGTAACCCCGCTGGAAGGCGTGAGCGCGGAAACGGCCGGCGCCATTACCCTCTACCTCACGGAAAGCTTCGGCATACCGGTGAGCACCACGCACACCATTACCGGTTCCATCATCGGGGTGGGCGCTACCAAGAGGCTGTCTGCCGTTCGCTGGGGCGTTACCGTCAATCTCCTCTGGGCCTGGATACTCACCATTCCCATCAGCGCATTGCTGGCGGCGGGGGTGTTCTTCCTTGTAAACCTTTTTATCTAGGATTTTTTATACCAATATGCAAGGCGGCCCTTTCGGGGCCGCCTTTTTTATGCAGGAAAGCCCCTGATGGATCAATTCCACCATATAGCAAAACCGTTGCTGGTGGCCGGTTCAACCAATGCCTCCCCATACTTGCCCGTGACCTTCGCTATAGCAAGAGCATAGCTGGTCAATTATTCGGTTAGCAGAAGATCTGGCCAGGTTGGCGCCAGGGAAGCCGGTACAATAATGTGTATTTTTATATTTTTAGCAAATATCTAGGGCAAATAGGAAAGACCTCCTATTTTTGTGCCTCCAAACCTAATCTATAATATTCATGAAGGGAATAATCCTCGCAGGCGGGTCTGGTACCAGGCTGCACCCCATCACCTACGCCATCAGCAAACAGATCATGCCTGTTTATGACAAACCGATGATTTATTACCCGCTTTCCACGTTGATGCTGGCCGGCATCCGGGAGATCCTTATCATCAGCACCCCCCATGACCTGCCGGCTTTCCGGCGGCTGTTCGGAGACGGCAGCCAGTACGGCCTCAGCCTCTCCTATGCGGAGCAGGCGGTGCCCAACGGGCTGGCGCAGGCCTTTGTGATAGGCAAGGAATTTATAGGGAAAGACAATGTGGCCCTGGTGCTGGGAGACAACATATTTTACGGCGCCGGCCTGGGCACGCAGCTGGCCAACAACGTGAACCCGGATGGCGGCATTGTGTACGCCTACCAGGTATCCGACCCCGAGCGCTACGGCGTGGTGGAGTTCAACAACAGCATGCAGGCCATTTCCATTGAGGAAAAACCGCTGCAGCCCAAATCAAATTACGCGGTGCCCGGCCTGTACTTTTACGATAACGAGGTAGTGGCCATTGCGGAACACCTGCAGCCCAGCCCCCGCGGAGAATACGAGATCACGGACGTGAACAGGGAATACCTGAAAAGAGGCAAACTGAAAGTATCCATACTGCCCCGCGGCACCGCCTGGCTGGATACCGGCACGTTTGACTCCCTGATGCAGGCTTCCCAGTTTGTACAGGTAATTGAGCAGCGGCAGGGCATTAAAATAGCCTGCATAGAAGAAATTGCCTACCGGAAAGGGTTTATCAGCAGGGAGCAACTGGAAGAACTGGCCGCCCCGCTGGTAAAAAGCGGCTACGGCGCTTATCTCAAAAATCTGATTCAATAAACAAATTATATTAACTATTCAGTATGCAAAAAGTTCTTGTAACAGGCGGGTGCGGGTACATCGGTGCCCATACCATCGTAGACCTGATCAACAATGGTTTTGATGTAGTGAACGTGGACAACAACATACGCAGTACCACCAAGCTGCTGGACGGCGTGGAGCAGATCACCGGCAAAAAAGTGCGCAATTACAAGGTAGACCTTTGCAACCTGGAAGATACTCATGCCGTTTTTCATGAAAACCGGGATATTGTGGGCGTGATCCATTTTGCGGCGCTCAAGAGCGTGGGGGAGTCTGTACACGAGCCCCTGCTCTACTTCCAGAACAACCTCACCTCCCTGGTGAACGTACTGAAATGCGTAAAGGAATTTAACATCCCAAATTTTGTGTTCTCCTCCTCCTGCTCCGTGTACGGCAACACCACCGCCCTGCCCGTTGTGGAGGAAACCCCGCTGGGCGAGGCCCAGTCTCCCTACGCCCGTACCAAACAGATGGGCGAGCAGATCATAGAAGATTTCAGCCGGGTCAATACCACGCAGTCTATCCTGCTCCGGTACTTCAACCCGGTGGGCGCGCACCCCTCCGCCCTGATAGGAGAGCTGCCTCTCGGCAAACCGGACAACCTGGTGCCGGTTATCACCCAAACGGCCATTGGCAAACTGCCGAAGGTGACCGTGTTCGGTACCAACTTCAACACGCGGGACGGGTCCTGCATCCGTGACTATATTCATGTAACAGACATTGCCAATGCCCATACCAAAGCCCTGCAATACCTGCTGGACAAGCGCAACACGGCCAACCTGGAAGTGTTCAACCTGGGTACCGGCACCGGCGTTACCGTGCTGGAGGCCATCAAGGCATTTGAGAAGATATCCGGCATGAAGCTGAACTATGAGCTGGGAGAGCCCCGCCCCGGCGATGTAATTGCCATTTACGCCAACAACACCAAGGCCCGGGAAAAACTGGGCTGGGAGCCCAAATCAGGCATTGAAGACATGATGCGCACGGCCTGGCAGTGGGAGGTAGCGCTGCGGGACAGGGTTTTGAACAATTAAATTTTTTATTTTACTAGCTTTGCGGCACAAATATCAGGCACTATGGTAAAAGACATACAGATACTGAACGAAAAGGAGACCCGCGGCGGTTTTGGCGAAGGCATACTGGAAGCCGGCCGGAGAAACCCGAATGTGGTGGCCCTTACGGCTGACCTGCTCGGCTCCCTCAAATTGCAGGCTTTCATCAAGGAATTTCCTGACCGCTTTGTACAGTGCGGTATTGCCGAGGCCAACATGATAGGCGTGGCGGCAGGCATGACCATTGGCGGCAAGATCCCTTATACCACCACTTTTGCCAACTTCTCCACCGGCCGCGTGTATGACCAGATCCGCCAGTCTGTTGCCTACTCCGGCAAAAACGTGAAGATCTGCGCTTCCCATGCCGGCCTTACCCTGGGTGAAGACGGAGCTACCCACCAGATACTGGAAGACATCGGCATGATGAAGATGCTGCCCGGTATGACGGTGATCGTTCCGTGCGATTTCAACCAGACCAAAGCCGCTACCATAGCTATTGCCGATTACGAAGGCCCGGTTTACCTCCGCTTTGGCCGCCCCAAATGGCCCAACTTCACGCCTGAAAACCAGGAGTTCCAGATAGGCAAAGCCCAGGTGCTCAACGAGGGTACGGACATTACCCTGTTTGCCTGCGGCCACCTGGTATGGAAATGCGTGGAAGCCGGCCGCATACTGGAAGAAAAAGGCTACAGTGTTGAACTGATCAATATACATACCATCAAACCGCTGGATGAGGAAGCGGTGCTGAGGTCCATCACCAAAACCCGCTGCGCGGTTACCGCTGAAGAGCATAACGTGCTGGGCGGCCTGGGAGACAGCATTGCACAGGTTGCGGCCCGCCACCTGCCCATTCCCATAGAATACGTTGGAACCAAAGATACTTTTGGCGAAAGCGGCAAACCTACCGAACTGCTCACCAAGTACGGGCTGGATACGCCTGACATTGTGGCGGCGGCAGAAAAGGCCCTGGCCAGGAAAAAAGGTTAAAATTTACAGACGGATTAAACTTTCCGGCATAAAAACCATCCTAGTGATGGTTTTTATTGTTTTCGGGGGTGCTGATGGCAGGTAAGTGGGCCGGTTGCGCAATAATTCATATATTTATTCCATGCATCCGTCCATTACGGTCATTTCAATACATTACTGTTTAACCGCCTATGGCTGTAACGCAAGAAGATAAAGAACTACTGGCACTCTACGGGCATCCGGATACGAAAGAAAGGGGGTTTACGCTGATTGTACGGAAATACCAGGAAAGACTTTACTGGCACATCCGCCGGTTGGTGGTAGATCACGAGGACGCGAACGATGTGCTGCAGAATGTGTTCATAAAAATGTGGAAAGGCCTGGAGGGTTTCCGGGAAGATGCACGCCTGTATACCTGGTTATACAAAATCGCTACCAATGAAAGTCTCAGCTTCCTGGAGCAGCAAAAAAGAAAATCCGCCATTTCGCTGTCTGACGTAGAAACCGGCCTCAGCAATAAATTGCAGGCAGACAGTCATTATGACGCCAATAAAATAGAATGGAAATTACAGAAAGCCATCCTTGCCCTGCCTGAAAAACAGCGGGCGGTATTCAGCCTGCGGTACTATGAGGAAATGCCATATGACGAAATGAGCAAAGTGCTGGATACTTCAGAAGGCGCCCTGAAAGCATCTTACCACCACGCCGTGAAGAAGGTGGAGGAATTTTTGAAAAACAACGGACATTAAACCATCCCGGGCAATACGGGTCTTAATATCATGACGCACAAAGAGAATGACATAGCGAAAGAATTGCGGGAAATAGCCCCCGAGCTGGAGCATTTGCGCGTGCATCCGCACTTTGACGTGCCGGCAAAATATTTTGACGCCTTCCCCGCGCAGCTGCTGACCCACATTAAAGCAATGGAAAACAGCAGCGCGGTAACGGAAGAGCTGGAACACCTCTCCCCCCTGCTGGCCGGTGTTTCCCGGGAAACGCCTTTTTCCGTGCCGGAAGATTACTTTAAGGGGCTGACGGAGCTGGTGGTAAAAGAAAAGAACTTTGCCCAGGAAGGCCGCGTGGTGAAAATGGGCCGCCGCATCAGGCTTTTCAAACAATGCCTGGCGGCCGCCAGCATTGCGGGCCTCATAGCGGTGAGCGCCGTGCTCATCTCCCGCTCGCTGAGCGGTACTTCCATGGACCGCATGATGGCCCGTATCAGCGACCAGGAAATTGAAGAGTACCTGACCTATCATACCGATGCATTCGATAATGAAAATATCTTTACAAATGTATCCCTGGAAGGAGAAATGCCTTCGGTGCTGCCGGAGGACCTATCTACCAAAGAAATAGACAATTTGTTGGAAAACAATTTGTTACAAGACGACCTTGTTAATTGAAACTCATGATGAAGCGAAGTAGCAAGCTGATACGAACAGTGACCATTTTTTTATGCATGGCGGTATTTTCCACCGGCAGCCTGCTGGCGCAAGATGCGGACCAGAGCGATGCCGCCTCCAAACAGGACAAGATCAAGGCCCTGGAAATAGCCTACATCTCCAAAGAACTGGACCTCACCCCCGAAGAAGCGCAAAAATTCTGGCCCGTATATAACAAGTACACCCGGGAAGTGAACGCCCTCATTGTTGAACGCAAAAAGAAGAACCAGGAGCTGAAGGGCAAGCCCCGCACGGATGCGGTGGCCAACGCCTCGCTAGACAAGGAGCTGGACTATGAAAGGAAAATGCTGGAGATCAAGACCCGCTACCGCCAGGAGTTCAGCAAAGTGCTGCCCGCCCGGAAGGTAGGCAACCTTTACCGCGCAGAAAGGGAGTTCAGGGGCATGATGATCCGCCAGTTAAAAGAACGGAAAGATAACCGCATGATGCGCGGCCGTGGCCGCCAGCAATAGGCTTTCTGCAAAGGCCGGCATGCGCCACAACCAGGCCCGTTTTTAGCCCCGGCACATCGAAGCTCCCCGTTCTGTAACAGCCCCTACTCAAACTTCGCAGTGGGTAGCTTGGTATCGTGATAAAACAGGAATGTCCATCCTTCTGCTTTCCCCCTCTCCATATACTGTTGCCGCAATTCCATGGTACGTTTGCCGTCATAATCATACTTGGCCACAAAGCGGCTCTTCATCATAGACATCTGCGGCGCCTCATCTCCCCCGAAAAACACCTTGTCCTCCCCGTCGTCTATCAAAAATACCTGGTGGTACGGGCAATGCCCTCCGCTAAATTCATAGTGGATATACCCGTCTACAGTGCCGCTGCCTTCCAGGAACACCACGTTGTCCCGTTTAGCCAGCAGGTCTACCTCTTTGGCCAGGTATGACTTGCCGTCTTGCTCAAAAGCATAGTCAAGCTCCTTGCGGCTCACGTAATACGTAGCATGCGGAAAGGAAAGGCTGCGCTCCCCGGTTACCACGTCTTCCACACTCACGCCGCCGGCGTGGTCTTTATGCAGGTGGCTCATCAGCACTTTGGTCACTTCCATGGGGTTGATGCCCTGGTCTATCAGGTTCTGGTGCAGTTGCAGCACCCCGTCAGGGTTGCGGAAGCCCAGGCCCGTGTCAAGCAGCAATATATCTTTGTCGGTAATGACCAGGAAAGGTTGTATCTCCACCAGCAGGGAGCCGGCGGGCCTGTCTTTCAGCGCGTCTTTACGCTCGTCGAAAGGAACAAAACGTTTGGTACCGTCTACTGTGAAACTGCCTTCAGACAGTGGTATGATTCGTGCCATCCTGCAAAAGTAGGGCTTATCTCAATACCATTTGCCTGTCTGCGTCCAGCCGGAGCATAATGAAAATAAGCATGGTGAAGGTCATGAGAGACGAGCCGCCGTAGCTCACCAATGGCAGGGGAATGCCTATCACCGGCGCCAGCCCTATGGTCATGGCGATGTTGATGAAGAGGTGGAAGAAAATGATACTGGCCACCCCATAGGCGTATACGCGGCTGAAGGTAGACCGCTGCCGCTCCGCAATAAAAATGATCCGGAAGAGCAGGGCCACATAGAGGCCTATGAATACAATGCTGCCGGCAAAACCGAAGTCTTCCCCGATGGTGCAGAAAATGAAGTCCGTACTTTGCTCCGGCACAAAGTCAAAGCGGGTTTGCGTGCCCTTGAGGTACCCTTTTCCCCAGAAACCGCCCGAGCCAATGGCGATCATGCTCTGCCGGGTGTTGTAGGTGGCCTTGGGGTCGTTCTCCTTGCCCAGCATTACCTCAATGCGGCGCACCTGGTAGTCTTTCAGCACTTTGGTGAACACAAAGGGCACTATGAACATTACAAAAGCAGCGCAAAAGGCCCAGATAGACAATATCAGCACCAGCCGGGAGCGCTTGCGCCTGATCTCGCGCCGGCTGAAGTAGATCACCAGCGCCGCAATGCCCGTAAAGATGTAGAAGAGGATGTATTTATCTACCAGCAACGCGGACAGCACGAGTATGATACCGGAGAAGGCAATTACCAGTATAATGCCCGGCAGGCCTTCGCGGAACATCACGAGGAAAAACGCAAAGTATACCAGCGCCAGGCCTGTTTCATTCTGCAGGATAATGATGGCGCAGGGCGCCAGTACCATGGCAGACGCAATCAGGCGGGAGCGCATCTTGGTAAAGTCCGTTTCCATGGAAGACAGGTACTTGGCCAGCGCCAGGTTGGTGCATAGTTTGGTGAACTCGGCCGGCTGGAAACGGAAGCCGCCCAGCTCCAGCCAGGAGTGCGAGCCCTTTACACCGGTACCGATGGCCAGTACCATCAGCAGCAGCAATATGCCGAAGGCATAAAAAAGATTGGCCGTGGCGGTAAAGAACTTGCTGTCCGTTAACCAGATGCCTGTAGCCAGCACCATAGATACCCCCAGCCACAGCACCTGCCTTGCCCAGTTCTTGTTCTGGGACAGCAGGTTCTGCACAATATTATCCCCCTCCCGGTACTCTGCCGCAAAAATGGCCAGGAAGCCGATGAATACCAGCGCCAGGTACAGCCCGAAAACGGGCCAGTCAATGCCTGCTGTGAGTTTCGCTTGTGAGCGGTTCATTGTATGGTTTAGTTAGCTATTATTTTCCTTAAAAGATCATCTCCCTGCGCGGTGGAATAGTTCACCTTGTTCAACGAGTCCAGTTTTGATTTGGCGCGCATTTCCGGAGACATGGTCACCGTTTCCATCATTCTTTGCAGGATGGGCATGCGCTTGGCGGAGATAGTATCCGTGAGGTACTTTTCCATCAGGATGCTGGCTATGGGTACCGCGTAGGTGCTGCCAAAGCCCGCGTTCTCTACCACTACCGCTATGGCGATCTTGGGATCGTCTTTGGGCGCAAACCCTACAAACAGGGAGTGGTCTTTCAGCTGCACAATTTTCCCGTTGATCCTGGCCTTGTTTTCCGCCGTACCGGTTTTACCGCATACGGCAACACCTGCTATTTGCGCGCCACGGGCGGTGCCGTGTGTTACCACGTCTTCCATACCCAGCACCACGGAGTTGAACGCTTCGTCAGATATATGCGCTACGGAGTGTTTCTCCTTGTATTTCTTCAGGATGTCCGAGCGGTCCCCGTCTATGCTCTCCACAAAATGCGGCAGGTAATAGTGCCCCCTGTTGGCAAGAATGCACATGGCATTGGCCAGCTGCAGCGGTGTTACGCCCAGCAGGCCCTGGCCCATGCCCACATATACTTCGGAGCAGGAGTTCCACTGGCCGCGGTAGCGGTAGTTCATGCGGCCCGTATCCGGTACAATGCCTCTTGCTTCGCTGGGAATATCTACGCCCAGGCGCACCCCGAATCCCATGGTGTTCAGGTACTCCACCCATTTGGCCTGCCCTTTCAGCGTGCCGCCCCATTTGGCATTGTCTACAGACAGGCGGTACAGATGCATAAAATAAGCGTTGCAGGAGTTGGCCATAGCCGTTCGCATATTGGCGGCGTGGCCGGGATTGCTATGCGTACACCGGATGAAGCGGCCGCACTGTGCGTAACCGCCCCGGCACGGGTATCCGAAGGCGGGGGTGATCACGCCCTCGTCCAACGCAATGAGGCCGGTAATGGGCTTGAAAGTTGAGCCGGGCGGGTACATGGCCTGTATGGCCCGGTTGTAGAGCGGGCTGCTGGTGTCTTGATAGAGTTTGTTAAAGTTCTGCCCGCGGTACGAGCCGGAAAGGAGGTTCGGATCAAAAGTGGGGCCGCTCACCATGGTGAGGATGCCGCCTGTTTTCGGATCTATGGCCACAATGCTGCCTACCTTTCCCTGCATCATTCTTTCGCCAAGCACCTGCAGTTCTATATCCAGCGCCAGCCGCAAATTTTTGCCGGCCACGGCGGCGGTATCAAACTCCCCGTTCTCCAGCGAACCCTGCGGGCGGTTCAGGTTGTCTTTTACCAGGTACTGTATGCCGCGCTGGCCCATGAGAATGCTCTCGTAAGTATTTTCCAGGCCGGTACGGCCCAGGTAGTCTCCCTGCTGGTAAGCGCTCCACCGGCCCAGGCTGTCTGCCAGCAAAGACGGCGGAATTTCACTGATGTACCCCAGGAAGCTGGCCCCTACCCCGTAGGTGTAAGAGCGCACCGGCCGCAGCACCAGCTCAAAACCGGGCTGGAACATGTACATGCTTTCCTGCAGCTTGCCGTACATATCCTGCGGCAACAGGCTGGCAAATACCGAAGGGCGCACCCGGCCTTCCTTGTTGATGGCGCGGGTAATCCTTTTCCGGAACTCCTCCATGTCTATCTGCAGAATTTCGCAGAGGTAGGCCGTATCTATCTTTTTAACGTTGGCAGGCGTCACCATCAGGTCGTACAGCGCTTCATTGCGCAGCACGGCCCGCCCGTTGCGGTCATAAATAATGCCGCGGCTGGGATAGATCACTTTGCGCAGGTGCGCATTGGCATCTGCCAGTTTGGAATATTTGGTTTCCACCACCTGCAAAAAGAACAGCCTCATCACGATGAGAGACACCATGCCGAGGATGATCAGTTGGATAACTCTTTTTCTGGGCTGATTATAAACAGACATGCAGGTATCGAAATTAAATAATTATACGCTCATTTCCTGCTGAAGAACAGCAACTCGTAAATCAGTACCAGCACAAGGCTGGCGGCTGTAGACAGCAATATTTTCATCAACAGGTACAGGGGATCGGCAAAGCTGAAAACAGACAGGCAAAAATAGGCAATGTTGTGCAGCAGCACGAGCACTGATACATAAATGGCAAACTGAGACAGGCCCATGCTGGTAACGGAGGGCGTGCGCTGGGTCACCTCAAAGCCGCCCTGGGGCGAGAGGATGTTGAGCACAAAGGGGCGCAGGTACGCAATGAATACGCAGGCCGCGGCATGAATGCCCATGGTATCCGAAAACATATCCAGCGTAATGCCCAGTAAAAAACCCAGCAGCTGCAAGGCAGGGCGGGGCAGGTTAAAAGGCAGCAGCAGGATGAAGAGCATGTACAGGTAAGGGTTTACCAGCTGGTGTATGAGTATCTGGTCCAGCACTAACACCTGGAACAGTATCAGCAATACGAAACGGATGATATTTTTTAACAGTACGCTCATTTCAGCAGGTTGCGTGTAGAGTCTTCCAGCCTGGTCTGCTCGTCCCGCAGCAGGTTTTCGATCACATACACATATTGCAGGTTGTAAAAGTTAGTGGCAAATTTCACCCGGATGTCGTACGAAGTGCTGGACTTGTCTGACAGGTAAAAGGTATCGATGTACCCGATGGCCATGTTTTCCGGGAATACGGCGGAGAACCCGCTGGTGATCACGGTATCTCCCTTGTGCAGTTTGGCGCTCCGGGGAACGTCTCTCATCTGGCCGATGGCGGCATTGCGCCCGTTCCAGTACACGGTGCCTATTTCTCCGCTGCTTCTCAGCTTGGCGCTGAACCCGAAGTTGCTGCCGGTGGTGGCGCCGCTGGACTTGTACAGCATGGAAATGACCACGGCGTAGTTCTCGCTTACGCTGCGCACCACGCCTACCACGCCATTGGGGCCTATTACGCCCATGTTGGGGCGGATGCCGTCTTTACTGCCCCGGCGGATGGTGATGGTATTGATCTCCCGGTTCACGGAATTGTTGATCACTTTGGCCTCGCGGTAGAGGAACTTGCGTACCTCGGTGCTCAGCAGCTTGCGCATGGTATCGTTGCTGTATTTGCGAAGGGTATCCAGCTTGATGAAGGCGGTAGTGTCCCGCACGTCAAAGCTGGAGGCCAGCTCGCCGTGCAGGCGCAGGTTCTCTTTCACCAGGCTGTCATTTGTGGCTTTGAGGTGGAAATAGTACTGCACGTCGTTATACCGGGCGTATAACTTGCCGCTCATACCGTTGGAGGAATTGAGGTATACGGTGCGCTGGAAATTGTTGTTGCGGAACACGAATACAAAGCAAATCACTTCCAGCAGCAGAAACAGAAAGAAGTTGAAATACCGCCTTAAGAAAATGATCAGATTTCGCACTTGATTCGAGTCTTGGATTCCGGTTTCAGCCCTCTGCGGCCGGGGCTGCAGAGGGCTGTACTAAGTTTTATTGCATCAGGAAAGGATACTTGCCGATGTGTTTCAGGGCAATACCGGTGCCTCTTACCACGGCACGCAGCGGATCATCTGCCACGTGAACGGGGAGTTTGATCTTCTGGGACAGGCGTTTGTCAAGCCCGCGCAGCAGGGCGCCGCCACCGGTGAGGTAAAGGCCGCGGCGGTAAATATCGGATGCCAGCTCCGGCGGCGTTGTTTCCAGCGCTTTCAGGATGGCCTCTTCTATTTTGAAGATGGATTTGTCTAACGCTTCGGCAATTTCCTGGTAAGACACCATGATCTGTTTCGGGATACCGGTCACCAGGTCACGGCCGTTTACGGGAATATCGTCCGGCGGGTTGTCCAGCTCTTTCAGGGCGGACCCGATCTGGATCTTGATCTGCTCCGCCGTTCTTTCACCGATGAGCAGGCTGTGGTAGCGGCGCAGGGCCTCCATGATGTCTGCCGTGAACTCGTCACCGGCAATACGGATACTCTGGTCGCACACAATACCGGCCAGGGCTATCACGGAAATACCGGTGGTACCGCCGCCTATGTCAATGATCATGTTACCCACAGGCTCTTCCACATCTATGCCGATACCCAGGGCCGCGGCCATGGGCTCATGGATCAGGTATACTTCCTTGGCGCCCGCCTGCTCCGCGGAGTCACGCACGGCGCGTTTTTCCACTTCCGTAATGCTGGAAGGGATACAGATCACCATTTTCCAGCTGGGGGCAAATAACGGCTTCTTGGGGTACACCATCTTGATCAGCTCCCGGAGCATGCCCTCCGCGGCATTGAAGTCAGCTATCACGCCGTCTTTCAGGGGACGGATGGTACGCAGGTACTCATGCGTTTTCTCGTGCATCATCATCGCCTTTTTACCAACCGCCACTATCTTCCCGCTGGCCCTTTCTATGGCCACAATGGAAGGTTCGTCTACCACCACCTGGTCATTATGAATGATCAGCGTATTGGCTGTTCCAAGGTCTATTGCAATCTCCTGCGTTAAAAAGTTAAAGAAGCCCATTGTTTGATACGGTCAAAAATATTTGAATGCAAAAATGAATAATTCTAACGAATATACGATGCAATTATTGGATTATTCAAGCGGATTCCGGAATAAAGTGCAGACAGTTACATTTTGCATATTTTCTCTATCCGTGAACCCTGTACGAAGTTGTCAGCTAACAAATTCATATCCAATATCTCTACGGTAATACTTGCCCTCGAATTGTATCTGCTCCGCCGTTTGTTTGGAATGAGCGAGAGCCAGCTGCAAATCGCTTGCCAAAGATGTTACCGTCAGCACCCGGCCCCCGTTGGTCAGCACTTTGCCGCCCTCCGCTTTGGTACCCGCGTGAAACACCAGCTGGTCACGCGCGGGAGCGGGTATGGCCGTGATCTCCTTCCCTTTTTCATACGCCTCGGGGTAGCCCTGGCTCACCAGCATCACGGTGGCCGCGGCGCGGGGGTCTTCAAACACCGCTACCGTATTCAGCGCCTGCCTTTGCACCGCCTCAAACAGCTCCACCAGGTCGTTTTGCAGGCGGGGAACCACTACCTCCGTTTCGGGGTCTCCCATGCGGCAGTTGTACTCAATTACAAAAGGCTCCCCTTCCACCTTGATGAGGCCAAAGAAGATGAAGCCATGGTAGATGATCTGCTCTTTAGCCAAACCTTCTACCGTAGGGCGTATGATGCGGTCTTCCACCAGTTGCATGAAAGCGTCTGTAGCAAAAGGCACGGGAGAAATGGCGCCCATGCCGCCGGTATTCAGGCCGGTATCCCCTTCACCAATTCGTTTGTAATCTTTGGCGGTGGGCAGCACCTGGTAATGCTGGCCATCTGTCAGCACAAATACGGACAGCTCTATGCCGGTGAGGAACTGTTCTACCACTACCTTTTTGCTGGCGTCCCCGAACTTGGCGGCCTTGATCATTTCTTCAAACTCGGCCACCGCCTCCTCATGGGAGCTGGTGATCACCACGCCCTTGCCGGCGGCCAGCCCGTCTGCCTTGAGCACAATGGGCAGGCTGTGTTGCCGCAGGTAGGCTACGCCTTCTTCAAAATTCTCTTCGCTGAACTCCCGGTAAGCCGCCGTGGGAATGTTGTGCCGCTGCATGAACTGCTTGGCAAAGGCCTTGCTGCCTTCCAGCTGGGCGCCGGCCTGAGAGGGGCCCATTACCGGTATGTGGCGCAGGGCGGCGTCTGCCTTGAAAAAATCATACACACCCTTTACCAGCGGCTCTTCGGAACCCGGCACCAGCAGGTCTATCTTGTTCTCTATGCAGAAAGCCCTGATCTGTTCAAAATCACTCACACCGATGTTCACGTTGGCGCCGTGCGCCGCCGTACCGGCATTGCCGGGGGCAATGAATAATTTTGAACATGCCGCGCTCTGTGACAATTTCCACGCCAGGGCATGTTCCCGGCCGCCGCTACCTAAGAGTAAAATGTTCATAATGGATTGAGACGTAATATTATGAGGGGAATCCGGTACATACTACGGGTAAGTGGCACGCCCGGAAAATTTTTGCAAAGAAAGGCCAAAAAAGCCAGTTTTTTGATGCGGGATGCTGATTTTCTTTATCTTTCCGCCCTAATTTTTTGTTGAGCACTGCTTATTGTGAGAAAAACAGCTAATCTAAACTAACCATTTATGAATGCGAAGTCAGCCTCGCCAGGCCATCCTAAGGGCTTGTACGTGTTGTTTGCCACGGAAATGTGGGAACGCTTCAACTATTATGGCATGCGGGCCATATTGGTCTTATTCCTTACCAAGGCGCTGGCTTTCGACAAGGCCTTTGCATCCAGCCTGTACGGCAGCTATACCGGTCTTTCCTACCTCACGCCGCTGATCGGCGGTTTTGTGGCAGACCGTTTCTGGGGCAACCGCCGCTCCATCATCATCGGCGGCCTGCTGATGGCCATCGGGGAGTTCATCCTGTTCGGCTGCGCCTCGGTGTACAATACTTCGCAAGACCTTTCTACTTTCCTTTTCTTTTCCGGCCTGGGCTTTATGATTGCCGGCAACGGCTTCTTCAAGCCCAACATCTCTTCCATGGTAGGGCAGCTGTACCCGGAAGGAGACCGGCGGATAGATGCGGCCTACACCATTTTTTACATGGGCATTAACGTGGGCGGCGCCCTGGGGCCCGCTATCTGCGGCGCCGTAGGCGATACCGGCAACCCGGCAGATTTCAAATGGTCTTTCCTGGCCGCCGGCATAGCCATGACGCTGAGCGTGATCACCTTCCGCTGGCTGAAAGACCATTACATCCGCCGGCCAGACGGCAGCCCCCTGGGCATGCCGCCGGCAGAGGCCAAACAGGGCAAGGCGGTGCTGGTATATCTCGGCCTGTTCATCATGGCCTGCGCCATGATAGGCATGCTGTATATTGACGCCAAAGTAGTGCCTTTCCTGACCTGGCTGCTGCTGCTGGCGGTGGTGGCCATCGCCTTTATGATATTCTCGGATAAAAAGCTCACCACGGCGGAAAAGAAAAAAGTAGCGGTAGTGTTCATCGTATCTTTCTTCGTGATCTTTTTCTGGACGGCCTTTGAGCAGGCCGGCGCTTCCCTCACCTTTTTTGCGGACGAGCAAACCAACCGGGAACTGAACTGGAACATCCCCCTGTGGCTCATTTCGTTGTTGTCCGCAGGTCTTATCTACCTGATCTATAAAGCCTTCAGGCGCGCGCAGGCCAACCTGCAAACAGACCCTCCCGGCGTGCGGGTCATCATTTACACCTTGCTGGGAGCGGCAGCGGCCTACCTGCTCTATCTCAACATTTCCCTGTATGCGGGCGGAGAAAGCGGCATTCCGCTGAAAGAACTGCCGGCCAGCACCTTTCAGTCTCTCAACTCCATTTTTGTAGTCACCTTTGCGCCTTTCTTTGCCTGGCTGTGGTTGAAACTCGGCAAACGCGAGCCGGCCTCTCCCACCAAAATGGCCTGGGGGCTGCTGCTGCTAGCCATCGGCTACCTGGTGATCGCCTTCGGCGTGAAAGACGTACAGCCCGGTGTGAAGGTGACCATGATGTACTTGATAGGCATGTACGCCCTGCATACCTGGGGCGAGCTTTGCCTTTCTCCCATAGGCCTGGCGCTGGTCAACAAGCTGGCACCCGCCAAATTTGCCTCCCTGCTGATGGCCGTATGGTTCCTGGCCAACTCCATTGCCAACAAACTGGCCGGAGAGCTGAGCGCCCTCTACCCGGAACCGGGCAAAACCACCGTATTCCTCGGTTACCAAATGAGCAACCTCTTTGAGTTCTTCATGCTGTTTGTGGGCATGGCCGGCGTGGCCTCCCTCATCCTGTTCGGGATCACCAGGCAGTTGCAGAAAATGATGAACGCACAATAGTAAATAAAGATGCGGGGCGCCACAACCCCGCATCTTTATTTATTTACGCACCATTAAAAAACACTATATTTAGGTAGTGTACCAAGGGCCGGGCGCCCGCCGCACCTGTTATTCCAAAACAACAAATTGCTGACAACCTCCCTCTTATGGCAGAAACCAAATTCAAACCTTTTGTTGCGCCTGACATAAAAATGAAAGAGCTAACGCTGAAGTCCATCCTGCTGGGATGCATTGCCGGTGTGATCTTTGGCGCGGCCACCGTTTACCTGGCCCTGAAAGCGGGCCTCACCGTATCCGCCTCTATCCCCATTGCCGTTATTGCCATTACGCTGGGGCGCAAGTTCTTCAAAACCACCATTCTCGAGAACAATATCATCCAGACCACCGGCTCCGCCGGCGAGTCTATTGCTGCCGGGGTGGTGTTCACCCTGCCGGGCTTTCTCTTCCTGTCCGCAGACAGCGGGGGCGACAATTATTTTGACTACATCACCATATTGATACTGGCCATTTTCGGGGGTATACTGGGCACCCTCATGATGATACCGCTGCGGCGCTCCCTGATCGTAAAGGAGCATGATACGCTGCCCTACCCCGAAGGTACCGCCTGCGGCTCCGTGTTAAAAGCCGGGGAAAAAGGCGGGGAATTTGCCAAAACGGCCTTCCTGGGGCTGGGCTTTGCGCTGGCCTATGCCATGCTGCAGAAGGTGTTTCACGTGATTGCCGAAACACCCGCTTTTATGACCAAACAGGCCAACAAGATCTTCCCTTCCGCCAAAATAAGCGGCGAGATCACGCCGGAATATATGGGCGTTGGCTACATCATTGGCCCTAAGATAGCCGGGGTGCTGGTAGCCGGCGGGGTGCTGGCATGGCTGTGCCTGATCCCGCTGCTGGCATCGCTGATACCGGGAGAGGTCATAGCCGCGCAACTGGTGAAGCTGGGCCTGCTGGCCAACCTAGATACAGCAGGCGGCAGCGGCGCCTGGGACCCTGTAACGCGTACGTTCAGCGACTATTCAGCCGCCATTTACCAGGCCTATGTAAAACAGATAGGCGCGGGCGCGGTAGCGGCGGGCGGCTTCATCACCCTCATGAAAACCATTCCCACCATTATCTCTTCTTTCAAAGACAGCCTTGGCTCTCTCAAAGAGAAAGGCGGAGAAGGAGAAGTGCCCAGAACGGAAAAAGATATTTCATTCAAATTCGTGATCATTGGCAGCGTGGCGCTCATCCTGCTCATGGCCCTGCTGCCCCAGCTCCCCGGCGAGTCTATCTGGAACAAGCTGCTGATAGGTTTGCTGGTGGTGATCTTCGGGGCTTTCTTCGTTACCGTGAGCAGCCGTATTGTAGGCCTGATAGGCAGCAGCAACAACCCCATTTCCGGGATGACCATTGCCACCATTATGGGCACCTGCCTTATTTTTATTGCGGTAGGGTGGACGGGCAAAGTATTTGAGCCCATGGCCCTGGTGGTAGGCGGCATGATCTGTATTGCCGCCGCCAACGCGGGCGCCACGTCTCAAGACCTGAAATCAGGGTACATTGTAGGCGCCACGCCGCGCAACCAGCAGATAGCCCTGTTCATTGGCGCCATTGTATCCTCCCTCGTCATCGGGTGGACGGTACACATCCTTGACACCCCTACCGCGGAAATGACGGCCCAGGGGATCAAACACGCCATTGGCACTGAAAAGTACGCCGCCCCGCAGGCCACGCTGATGGCCACGCTCATTAAAGGCATCCTGTCTTTCAACCTGGACTGGCAGTTTGTGCTGGTAGGCGTGTTTATTGCCATTACCCTTGAACTCTGTGGCGTAAAATCACTATCTTTCGCCGTGGGCGCCTACCTGCCGCTGTCTACCACCCTGCCGATATTTATTGGAGGTTTGATACGCGGCATAGTGGAATGGAAGCAAAAACGCTCCGGCGTAAAGCTGACCGCTGAAGAGGAAGAGCTGGGCAAAGGCAACCTTTTTGCCACCGGCCTGGTAGCAGGCGGCGCTGTAGCGGGCGTAATTGTGGCCATTTTATCTGTCAATGAACGCGTTTCCGGCGGCCTTGCCAAAGTAAATGCAGAAGCGGGGCTGGCAGCCGCACTGGGCCACGGTGGCTACCAGGTGCTGGGCGTACTGTTCTTTGCGGCCATGGGGTATACGCTGTACCGCATTGGCAGGCAAAAACAAACATCCATAGACAAGTTGTAAACGGATATAAAACATATTTCCTATGCCAGGAAAATTCTCCCTGATGGGGGCTTTATGCGGCCTGATGCTGCTCACCGCCTGCTCTGACGATGCGGTGGAACCGAAACGGAAATTCATCTCTTTCAAGCTGGACAATGGCGTGCTGCTGTCAGAGCAGCGCAACAGCGCGTACTACATGCCCGGAGACCTTACAGACGCAGACCCGGCCAACGATTATTCTCAGTTGCTGGTGGCGGGTTACAGCTACGGGCAGGATGTGATCAACATCCGCGTGTTCAGCGAGCAGCCGCAGATCACACCGGGGGTATACTCCAACATGATGGGGGGTACGGCCATGTTCCTGGAAGAAAAAGCTACGGGAGACCGGCTGGTGGCGGATGATAATTACGGCAACATTACCGTGGTGATACACCAGGTGTATGATTCCCTGGCCATCGGCGAGTTTTCCGGCAACCTCGTCAATATGACGGATGGCTCCATCAAGGCCGTGAACGACGGGTATTTCAAGATGATCTACAAGAAGTTTCCGTAAAGGTTGCTATAAAAAACGGGAAAGGCGCCCCAAAAGGCGCCTTTCCCGTTTTAAGCTGCACGGTTTCCCAAGTTCAAGCCGCCTTCCGCGCCACCGGCGTAACCCTCAACTCCACCAGCCGGCTTTGCCTGATCACCCGGATGAACTGGAACTGGCCAATCTTTTCCCTGTCAAGCAGGCGGAACAACGCGTCCGAAGTCTCCACGGGTACGTCATTAAAAGACACCACAATATCTCCGTCCGCAATGCCGGCCTTGCTGGCCGGGCTGCCCGGCTCCACGCCGGTTACGAACAGGGCCGTTTTGTTTTTCAGCTCCAGGCCGCTGCGCAGCTTGGGCACCAGGTTCACCTGCTGCAACAGCAGGCCCAGGTGCGCGCGGGTTACCTTGCCGGTCTGCATCAGCTCCGCCGCAATCAGCCGGGCCGTATCAATGCTGATGGCAAAACACAGGCCTTGCGCCCCGCGGATCATGGCCGTATTTACACCCACCACTTCTCCCCTGAAGTTGATCAGCGGGCCGCCGGAGTTGCCGGGATTGAGGGCGGCGTCTGTCTGTATCAGCCCTTCCATGGTACGGCCGGTTTCGCTGCGCAGCGAGCGGCCAAGGGCGCTTACCACACCGGCGGTAACCGTATGCTGAAAACCCAGCGGGTTGCCGATGGCAATTACCAGCTGGCCTATCTGCAAGGCATCTGCATGCCCCAGCTGGGCTACCTGGAAGTCATACGCGGTGGATTTTAAAATGGCGATGTCCGTATCCGGGTCTTCGCCCGTGAGCGTGGCCGGGTACACGCTGCCGTCATGCAGCATTACGTTAAAAGCGCTGCCGTTGCGCACTACGTGCGAGTTGGTGAAAAGATAACCGTCTGAAGAGAAAAAGAATCCAGACCCGGTACCGGTTACCTTTCCCTGGACATCCAGCCGTTCTATTTTAACAACTGACCTGCCGGCGGCCTCTACCGCCTGATGGATGATGGTTGAATAAGCATCCATGTTACCTCCTTCTTTAGTAAGGTACCTGTTGCACAAAACAAGCCACTCCTGAAAATTGTCAATTTGACAGCGTTGTGTTGGCCGGCCTTCCGTAAATTGGGGCATGAAATATACATTGATATCTGCGGTGGTGGTATGCATGATGGCCACCACGGCCTGCCAGCAGGGCGCTACAGGCGGTGGTTATACGGAAGACTCCCTCTACCGGCAAATTGCCGGTATTGCCGAAGCGGCCGGCGGCGAGGTAGGCGTGGCGGCGCGCAACCTGGACGGCGGCCCCCTGCTCCAGTACCGGGACAGCGTTCGTTACCCCATGCACAGCGTGTTCAAGTTCCCCATTGCCATGGCCATCCTGCACCAGGTAGACGAAGGCAAGCTGCAATTGCACCAGCCCATTTACATTCACCAAAAATGGATGGTGCCAGATACCTGGAGCCCGCTGCGGGATTCATTCCCCAAAGGCAATATGGACAAGCCGCTGTCTGAACTGCTGGCCTTGATGGTATCCCAAAGCGATAATATTGCCTGTGACATCCTGATAGACCTGGCGGGCGGCGAAGCGGCCATTAATGACTATGTGCGCAGCCTGGGCATCACCGATATCAACATTGCCGCCAGCGAAGCCAAAATGGCCTCCGCGTGGGACGTACAGTTCTCCAACTGGGCGTACCCCTCGGCCATGGTGCAACTGCTGGACGTGCTCAACAAGGGCGCCGTACTCACCAAAACCAGTAATGATTTTCTCTGGAAGATCATGATCGAAACTTCTACCGGCCCCCGGCGCATCAAAGGCCTGCTGCCGCCAGACGTGGTAGTGGCGCATAAAACAGGTACCGGCGGCACGCGCGATGGCGTAACCAGCGCCACCAACGATGCGGGCATCATTTTTATGCCCGGCGGGCAAAAACTGGCTATTACGGTGTTTATAACAAATTCCCGGGCAGATGAGGCCACGAGGGAAGGGGTGATAGCAAAGATCACGAAGCTGATCTATGATTATGAGCTGCAGCGGCCCAAAGTGCAGTAGGAACTAAGTATACGAACCCCGCGCCTGCCATAGTTCAGCACAGGTGCATCGGCACGTAGCGTGCTTATGTTGCCGGCCGGGCCAGTAAACGGGTTGAACGAAAGAGGTTGTCTCAAAAGCAAAATAAACCCTCTGAGAATCTTCTGCACGAAAATCTTCTCCGTCAGGTACCCGGATAAAAAGAGGCTGTCTCGAACTTTTGAGACAGCCTCTTTCGATTTATATAAAATTCAGGTACTCGTACTGTTTCTTCAATATAGCCTGGTCATCTGCCCCCAGCCATTTCTTCAGCAGGGTAGCGTACACGTTCTTGAAGTCTACCTTATATTGCAGGTCTCCTTCCTTGAGGTCTTGCAGGTCTGGCCCTTCATTGAGCACGCCCTGCTGCTGCAGGCCGCCGCCTATCAGGAACATGTTGTTGGCCGTACCATGGTCTGTACCGCCGCTGGCATTCTGCCCCACGCGGCGCCCAAATTCGGAGAAGGTCATCACCAGCACGTCCTGGAAGCGGTGGTTCTTTTTCAGGTCCGCAGTGAAAGTCTGCAGTGCATCGCTCAGTTGCTCAAACAGGCGCTGCTGCTGGTTCTGTTGCCCTACGTGGGTATCAAAGCTGCCATGGGACACGTAATACACGGAAGTATTGATGTCTGTCATGATCAGCTCGGCAATGGTTTTCATGTTCTTGCCCAGCTCCGTTTGAGGATACCGCTCCTTGCTTTTGTAAGTCCTGAACTGCTGCTGGATGTAGGCCGCGGACGAAATGGTTTCCGCCATGGTTTTGTAGAGGTAGTCTACGTTCTGGTGCTCTTCATCGTGCTTTTTCTTTGCCAGCAGTTCTTTAAAATACCGGTCGTTGCTGGCGCCGAACAAACGCTGCGGGTCTGTAAGCGCAAGGCCTTTAACGGCGTCTCCTTTCAGGGCAAGACTTAATGTATCGTCTATTTCCAGCGCTTGTGTGGGTTTGTCGCAACCTTTACATTGTGCGTCCAGGTAGCGGCCCAGCCAGCCGGTGCTCCAATAGTCCTTGGATTCGCTGGCGCTTTGCCAGATGTCCATAGAGCGGAAGTGGGAACGGTCGGGGTTGGGGTATCCCACACTGTTGAGCACCCCCAGCGAACCATCGTCATACAGCGCTTTGAAGCTCTTCAGCGCAGGGTGGATGCCCAGCTCATCATTCAGCGAGAGCGCGGCCTCGCGCCTGATGCCCAGGGTGGGGCGCATTTTATAATAAATATCGTTCCGGTAAGGGATCACGGTATTCAAACCATCGTTACCGCCAGACAATTGCACTACCACCAGCACTTTGTTGCCGGGGGGCACCAATTCGCCCTTTTCCATGGCTTTCAGGAATTTCGGCAGCATCAGGCTGGCTGATGCGAGGGAGCCTACTTGTAAGAAACGGCGTCTGTGAATCAACATTGTAATAAGGTTTCGTTGTTTAACACAATTGGTATTCCGGCGTGCTCATTACGTCAATGGTCACGGTCTTAATATAGTTTTCGCGGCTGGAGCTGTCTGAATATTTTTCCAGCAGTTCCTTGCTGACCGATGTATTTTTCAGCAGCAATGACTGTACGATCTGGTCTGCCAGCTGCTCGCGCGGCACGTCCTTGAAAGCCGCCACATAAGGGTCCCAGTTGATGCTGGCATTTACCCTGCGGGCGTATTGCTTTTTCAGGAACTCGTTTACCTGCATGGTCATTTTATAGTTCTGCCCCTCTCCCATTTCCGGGGTGATCTCCTTGGGGCGAACGTTAAACTCCTGCGAGTATAAAATGATCTGCGGTACGCGCATGCGGAACATCAGGCTGGAGCTGTCTATCCAGGAGCGGCCACCGGCCCAGCCGGCTACGTTGGGCGGGTAAAACAGCACCTGCCCCATTACGCGCTGAAACACCAGCATAGCCTCTTCCTGCTCAAATTGCATGGGCACTGTTTTGCGCAGCCCCACCAGCAGCTCTACCGGTGATTTGATGCGGTTGCCGATATTGCGTTCTTCATAAAACCAGTCTGCCAGGAATATCTCCTGCATCAGCCCCCGCAGGTCGTAGCCGGAACCGTAGAACTTGTCTGCCAGCTTGCTGATAACAGCCTCGTCCGGCTCCTCGTTCACGAAGTACTTGTAGATCTTTGTAGTAATATATTTGGCGGTCTGTTTTTGTTCCAGCAATATTTTGATCACATCATCTCCCTGGAAATTACCTGTTTTGCCCAGGATGGTCTTGCTGCCTTCATCGTGCAGGTTCTTGCGGAACCTGAACTGGCCCATTTCATCGTACCCCCATCCTGTAAAGGCGCGCGCCGCCTCCTTGATGTCTTTTTCCGTATAGTTGCCGCGGCCCATGGTGAACAGCTCCATCACCTCGCGCGCAAAATTCTCGTTGGGCCGTTGTTTGCGGTTTTGCTGGTTGTTGAGGAAGGCCAGCATGGCGGGGCTTTTGGATACTTCCGTGAGCAGGGTGCCGAAGTTGCCCAGCCCGTGCTCTCGTACCACCTGCAGCAACTGCTGGTTGAACAGCACGTTTTGCGTGCGGCAGGCAAAGTGCCCGTGCCAGAACAGCGCCATTTTTTCCCGAAGCGGGTGCTGGCTGTTGATCATGGCATGAGACCACAGTACGTTCAGGTCCTTGATGCCATCGGTATTCATTCTTTGCACCATCCTGCGCTCTTCGGCGCCCATATTGCGGATGCGGCGGTAGTCAGGCAGGTCGGTCTCATCTACCACTTTCACAGGCTCGGGAACGGCTTGCGGCCCCATAATGATCTTACGCACTACCTCTTTGCGCCTTTTTTTTGACCAGGCCTGGATAACAAGGGGGTTTTCCCCGAAACCGGCTCTCCACCCCAGGTGTTGTAGTTGTTTATGCTCGGGAACAGCGGCCATAAAAGAAAAATTTAAGGTAAGACGGTGATATATAAGGAAAGTTTAAACAGCATGGTACCGTTTGCCACAAAAAGGTACAAAATTCATTCCAGAGCGGAAAGCGGGGTACAATGGGAACGGTTGTAATGCCGGTGGTGCGAGGTAGCTGAGGCCGTATTCGCAATTGTACGCCCCATAAAAAGGGGTACACAGGGGCAATCTTTTAAACCTTTTTAATACATCTCCATGGTGTCATCTATCTCCGCCGCCCAGGCATGTATGCCGCCGGTAATGTTGTATACATTGGTAAACCCGTTTTGCAACAGCAGTTCCGCTATAGTGCGGCTGCGCATTCCATGGTGGCAGATAATGGCGAGGGGTTTCTGGCGTGGCAGGCCAGACATGGCGGCTTCCACCCGGCGCATGGGAATGTGCAGGGCGCCTTCAATATGGCACACGTCCCATTCTTCTTTTTCCCGCACGTCCAGCAGCTGAAAATCCTGGCCCTCCTGCAGCCATTGCTGCAGTTCCTGCACGCTGAGCGCCGCTACCTGCCGGGCTGCACAGGCCGTTTCTTCGTAACTGTTTTGCAGCTGGCTGATACGGAAGTTTTCCGCTACCGGCTGAAAAGTGAATACCTGGTGCATATTGTCAAGAATGTTGATGGCCAGCAACTGGTTGGCCAGCGGCTCCCCTATGCCGCAGATCACCTTTACCACCTCGTTAGCCTGGTAGCAGCCTATAATACCCGGTAGTACGCCTAATACGCCTACGGTATTGCAATCAGGCGCAACGCCCGGCTCGGGGAAGAGGCAGCGGTAAGATGCGCTGCCTTTATAGTTGAATACGCTTACCTGGCCCTCAAAGCCGTAAATGGCGCCGTATACCAGGGGTTTGCCCAATATTACGCAGGCATCGCTCACCAGGTAGCGGGTGGCAAAGTTGTCTGAACAATCTGCCACCACATCATAACCGGCCATCATGTCTAGCGCATTGCCCGGCGTGATAAACGTGGGGTGCGGTATAAAGGTAACGTCCGGGTTCTGCAGGGCAAGCCGCTCTATGGCTACGTCCAGTTTGGGTTTGCCGGCGTCTTGCGTTTGATAGAGCACCTGGCGGTGAAGGTTGGTAACGGATATTTTGTCTGCCTCCGCAATGCCCAGTTTGCCCACGCCCATGGCCGCCAGGTATTGCAGCACGGGTACTCCCAGCCCGCCGGCGCCAATTACCAGTACGGCCGCGTTCTTCAGCAGCTCCTGCCTGGCAGGGCCAAAACCATCAAGGCGTATTTGCCTGTCATATCTGTTCATACAGCACTGTTTAATTCGTTTTTATCTGTTCCCAGAGGCGGGCCAATGCGGCCGGCGTGGCAGCGGCAGCATCTCCCTGTAGCGCCGCCTGTACATAGCGGATGCGGGTGCCCAGGTCAGGGTGGCTGCTGAGCCACTCGGAAGGCGCGGCGGCGGCCTCTTTTTTGAGGGTGCCGAACAGCCAGATGTAGCCTTCTCCGTTAATGCGGCGGGCATGCAGCAACTGCAGCCCGTTGAGGTCCGCTTCTTTTTCCAGCCGGCGCGAGTATTCCAGCCCTTTCAGCTCATGCGCGTTTTGCACCAGCACGGCTTCCACGCCGGAAAGATCGCCCAATAGCAGGCTCACCAGCGCGTACGTGCCCAGGCTTTGCAACAACGAGCGGGTGGTATGCCGCAATTCCACATGGGAGTACTCATGCGCCAGCAGGGCGGCCAGTTCTTCCGGGTGTTGCATTTGCCGCAGCAGGCCGCTGAATATCACAATGTGGCCGCCGGGCACGGCAAAGGCGTTGGTTTGCGCTTCGTCTACCACGGTAACGGACACCGGGTACCTGGAGGGGATCTGCAGTGCCTGGAAAAAACTGTCTGCCAGCGCCGTTTCACGGGGCATTATGTTGAACTCCCCGATCATTGACTGATAGGCCTTTTCTCCGAATTTTATTTCATACTCCACGGGCAGGGCATTGGCCATGCGCCCCGCCAGGTATGGCACCAGCCAGAAATAAGCCGCGGCCAGCAAGGCCAGCGCCACCAGTATGGTACCGCCTACCGCCATGGCCACCGCCGGCACGCCGCGGCGCCGGGGCTTTTTCATTTGCTGCGCCACCGCGTCCTGAAATTCAAAAGAAGGTACTTTCAGCGTTTGCAGGGGCTGGCCGGTGTGGTGCAGCGCATGATCTCCCTGCACTACATTGTACCAATACCAGTACACTACGCGGGGGTTGCCTTGCGCATCGCGCAGGTGTATCTCTATTCGTTTATCCGTAACTGTTACCAGGCATTTCTGCGCGCTGTCAGGCGAGTTGTAACTGTATATTCCTTCGTAGGTTTTCATTAGTGTACAGGTTTGATCTGTTTGCTCATGGCCACCAGGTCTACCAGCCGCCCGTCTGGCTGGCGGATGCCGTTGGGTATGCGCCCGTGTTCCACAAAGTTAAAATTGCGGTAAAGCTGAATGGCCCTTTCGTTGGTGGCCAGCACTTCAAAATGTATGATGGCAATTTTGGGATGGGCCTCCGCCCAGCGCACGGCGGCCGTAAGCAGCCGGCGGCCGATGCCCATGTTCCAGTAGCTGTGCAGTACGCCAATGCCCAGCATGGCGCGGTGGTGCTGTTTTGCAAAATTGCCCTGGTTGAGGCTTACGCTGCCCACCACTTCGCCCTCCACCTCCGCCACCAGGAAGAGGTGGTCAGGATGCTTCAGGTAGGATTGTATAAAATTCTCTTCCTTTTTCAGGTCAAATGCCCAGGCTTCCTGCGGCGTGTACAGGAGAAAATCCGTTTCCTCCGCCAGCTGCTGAAAACATTTGAGGCAGGCAGCCGCGTCTGCCACCTGCGGGCGGCGGATCACCAGTTGTTTACCATTTGGGAGAAAGTGGAGCATTGTTACAAATATAAAAAAAGGCGGCCGAAGAAGCCGCCTGTACAATTTCGTCAGGGCACACTCAGGACGCTTTGGCGTATTTGGTCACAAAAGCCAGCACGGCGGCTTTCTGATCTTCCGTGAGCTTTGCCTTGGGGGCCATCTTGTCTATTGTTTTCGGCCACTTTTCCGCCGTGCGGGTTTCCGGCAGGCGGTAACCATGGCATTTGGCGCATTTGTCGCGGAAAACAGTTTTGCCCTCAGCATCCTCATATTTTGCGAAGGCTTCCTCCACCTTTGCCGTGTTGTTGGGGTTCAGCCCCGGAGAGCAGGCCCACAGCAGGATGGCCATCAGAAAAACAGAAACAAGTGTTTTCATAATTTGCATTTTAAGACCTTAATAACAATAATAGTGCAAAAAATCAAAAAGCGTACAAGATTGCCTTGTACGCTTTAATATTTAATACGCCGGCGTTCGTTTAGGCGTTGCTTATACGGTCTGACCCGAAATACCGGTGCAGCACTTCCGGCAGCAATATGCCATCTGGCAACTGGTTGTTTTCCAGCAGGCAGGCCATGATGCGCGGCAGCGCCAGGGAACTGCCGTTCAGGGAGTGCAACAGCTGATTTTTGCCGTTGCTGTCTTTATAACGGGCCTTCATGCGGTTGGTCTGGTAGCTCTCGAAGTTGGATACGGAGCTTACCTCCAGCCATTTGTCCTGCGCGGCGGAATATACCTCAAAATCATAGGTCTGGGCGGAAGCAAAGCCCATATCGCCCCCGCACAGCAACAAAATGCGGTAGGGCAGGCCCAGTGACAGGATGAGTTTTTCCACATGCGCCACCATTTCTTCCAGCACGGCGTAAGACTGCTCGGGTTTTACCAGTTGTACCAGCTCTACCTTCTCAAATTGGTGCAGGCGGTTGAGGCCTCTTACATCTTTGCCGTAAGAACCGGCCTCGCGGCGGAAACAGGGCGTGTAAGCCGTCATTTTCACCGGCAGGTCCGCTTCTTTCAATATCTCGTCGCGGTAAATATTGGTCACCGGCACTTCGGCTGTGGGTATGAGGTAAAAATTATCTTCCGTCACAAAATACATCTGCCCTTCCTTGTCCGGCAACTGGCCGGTACCGTAGGCGGAGGCTTCGTTCACGAGGTAGGGCGGCAGCATTTCATCGTAGCCGGCGGCCGTGTTAAAGTCCAGGAAGTAGCTGATCAGGGCGCGCTGCAAACGGGCGCCCTGCTTTTTGTACACGGGAAAGCCGCTGCCGGTGATCTTGTTGCCCAGCTCAAAGTCTATCAGGTCATATTGTTTGGCCAGGTCCCAGTGCGGCACGGCGTTGCCGGGCAGCACCGGCTTTTGGCCGCCGCCTCTTACCTCCAGGTTGTCTTCCGGCGTTTTGCCCGCGGGCACCTTGGGGCCGGGCAGGTTGGGCAGCTTCACCAGGGTATCGTGCAGCAGCTTTTCGGTGGCTATCAGTGACTCATTAATGGGGCCCAGCGCCTGTTTCAGGGTAGCCACTTCCTGCTTGCGGGCCTCGGCGTCCGCCTTGTTGCCCGAAGCCATCAGCTTGCCTATCTCTTTGGAGGCGGTATTTATTTTTGCCTGTGTTTCGTCATAATCAAGTGTCAGTTTCCTGCGCTGATCGTCCAGCGCCAGCACTTCTTCCACTACGGCGGCGGCATCCTTAAAATTCTTGATGCCCAGCCTTTCCAGTACCAGCGCTTTGTTCTGCCGGATAAATTGTACCTGTAACATGTAATTCCTGTTGAATTTCGACAAAGATAACGGGCTTATTCCCTTAACTCAAATATTTCCCCACAATAGGCACGCGGCGGCCCACGCCAAAGGCTTTGGACGATACGCGGATGATGGGGCAGAACTGGTTGCGCTTATACTCGTTGGTGTTCACCATTTTGAGGGTACGGGCCACCAGCGCGGCATCAAAGCCCTGCGCCACAATTTCACGGGGCCCCTGGCGGCGCTCAATGTACTGGTACAGTATTTTGTCCAGCACGGCATAGTCCGGCAGGCTGTCACTGTCCTTTTGATTGGGCCGCAGCTCCGCGGAGGGCGCTTTGTCTATGATATTTTGGGGGATGATGATCTTATGGCGGTTGATGTGCCGCGCCAGGGCATACACCTGCATTTTATACAGGTCTCCCAGCACCGCCAGCCCGCCGGCCATATCTCCATAGAGGGTGCCGTAGCCGGTTGACAGTTCGCTTTTGTTAGACGTGTTGAGCAGGATGTAGCCGAACTTGTTGGCCAGCCCCATGAGCAGGTTGCCCCGTATGCGCGACTGGGTGTTCTCTTCCGCCACATTAAACGGCAGGCCATGGAAAAAGGGGTCCAGCGTATCCAGGAAGCAGTCGTAGATCTTGTTGATCCTGATAATGTCGAACGGGTTTTCCAGGTTGCGGGAAAGCGCTACGGCATCATCTACGGAGTGTTCCGTGGAGTATGGAGAGGGCATGGCCACGGCCCGCACGTTGTCTTTCCCCAATGCTTCCACGGCCAGGGCCAGGGTAACGGCGCTGTCTATCCCGCCGGAAGAACCGAGGATGGCCTGTTTGAAGCCCATCTTGCCAAAATAGTCACGGATGCCTAAAATGAGCGCTGCGTGTATGCGGTGAATGTTATGCTCAAATTCCAGGGCAACAATGTCTGAAGTACCGGAAAACGGTACCACAGGGCCTTCTCCGGCCTTGGGGAGCGCATCCAGGTCTGCCCCGCCCAGGGCTTCTTCAAAGAAAGGCAGTTGCTGCACAATGTTGCCCTGCGCGTCAAATATCATGGAGCCTCCGTCAAACACGATCTCTGTTTGCGAGCCCACGGTGTTGCAGTAATACATGGGCAGGCGGTATTTTCGCACGTTGGCGCGGATGATCTCTTTCCGGCTCTCGTCATGATCATAGTCGAACGGGGAGGCGGAAAGATTGATCATTACATCCGGCTGCTGCTCCATCAGCTGGTCCATAGGGCACACGCGGTACAGGGGATTGTCTCCCAGGTTCCAGATATCCTCGCATACCGTTACGGCCAGCTTTTTCCCTTTGAAAGGCACTACCTTCCACTCGAAGCCCGGTTCAAAATAGCGGTGCTCGTCAAACACATCGTAAGTGGGCAGCAACGTTTTGTGTATCACCTGCTGTACCTGGCCTTCGTAAAGGAACCAGGCCGCGTTAAAGAGGTCTTTGCCTTCCGGGAGGGGATTGCGGTGGGGGGCGCCCACCAGCACGGCGGTTTTATGGGTATGGGCCTTTATTTCGTCTATGGCGGCGTAACTTTTCGCAATAAAATCATCAAACTCCAGGAAGTCCCTGGGCGGGTACCCGCAGATGCATAGTTCCGAGAACACCACCAGCTCGGCCCCCTGCTGCTCCGCCTGTTGAATGGCGGTTATTATTTTGGCCGTGTTCGCTTCAAAATTGCCGATGTGGTAGTTCTGCTGGGCTAGGAAGATGTTCATCCGGCAAAGTTAAGGGGAAATGAGAATTTTTAGCGGTATAAGGGTTGTATAACATGCTGTTCCACCCACCAGGGGACCTGGGAAGTATGCAGCAGCAGGTTACCGGGAAAGAAATCTCATGAATCTCATATAGCGAATTTACCAAATTTTCCCTTTAAAGGCAATTTCAGCATGAGCACCAGCGCGTTTCTAAAAATAAATCCCCAGCCGCAAGATGAAATTGTTCATGTTCACCCGCCCGTCGTCCCACTTGCTGTTGCGGGTTACGTCAATAAAACCGTTCTGGTAGTTGAAGCCTACCACGCCTACCAGCGTTTCCGTGAGCGGGTACTCCACGCCGCCGCCAATGATCATGCCAGCGCTGAGGGGGTTGATATCGCGCAGCACGTCTTGTTTGTTGAAAGGCGTGAGGCCGCTGATCACATTGGCCCTGGCCCTTATGGGGAAGCCGGCAAACCCGCCGAACTGGCCCCATACGGCCAGGCCGTTCTGCGTATCCGCTTTTAGCCGGAGGGTAAAAGGTATTTCGATATAGGTAAGCCGAAGGTCGTATTCACTGGGTGCGTTCTTGAAAGCGGAAAGGCCTTTGCCGGTCTCGTATTTCAGCACGCTGCCCATGGCGCTTACCTGCAGGCCGGAAGCAATGGCGTAGTTACCCTGGTCATCCAGGAAAAAATCCGCCATTACGCCATAACTGAAGTAGAACCGGCCGCTGTTGCGCGCTACGCCTTCTTCCTGCGGCCGCATCATGGAAGCGCCGGGGTCCAGCTTGAAACCGAAACGCATTTTACGCCCCGCCCGGTCAGACACCCGCTCGCTGAGCGTTTGCGCCTGCGCGCTGATGCCCATGGCGGTTAATACGAACAGGAACATGAAAGATTTCGATAATAAGCGTTGATGCAATATTTTTACCATTTCTAAAGTTTTAATAGGCGATGCGAAATTACCTGAAAAAAAACATCCTGTACTGCATTTTATTCGCGGGCTGGCTGGCGGCCGGCTGCAACGCCGGGCCCAAAGTGCCCGATGTAAGCCACATCCCCATACAGGTAAAGATCCAGCGGTTTGACGAACACCTTTTCCGGATAGACACTAATAACGTATTGGCGGGCATTCAATTGTTGCGTGACAGTTTTCCGGGCTTTACCCCTACTTATTTTTCACAGATACTGGGCCTGGGGCCTTTTTCGGATACCAGCAAGGCCATGGCGGAGCTGGTGCGGCAATTTGTGGGCAATAAAGATTTCCGCGCGCTGCAAGATTCCGTGGAAGCGCATTTTTCCAACACGGCCCCGCTGGAAAAGGAGCTTACGCAGGCATTCCGCCTCGCCAAATATTACCTCCCGCGATTTGAGGCGCCCAAAGTGGTCAGCTTCATTTCAGCCATCGGCAACTACGGCGCGGTAACGGTAGACTCCCTGGTGGGGATAGGGCTGGATATGCACATGGGCGCGGATTTCTCCATTTACCGCATGCTGCCTGACTACCCTGATTACATTGTCAGAAAATTCACCCCGGAATATATTCCCGTGAATGTGATGAAGGTGCTGGAGCAGCACTACGCCCCGGCTGAAAAAGAAGGCGCCAAGCTGATAGAACGCTTTATCAGCCTGGGCAGGCAGCAATATTTCCTGCAAATGGTACTGCCGGGAACACCGGAGCATATCAGGCTGGGCTATACGAAAGCGCAGCTGGCGTTTTGTGACGGGAACGAACAGATGGTCTGGCAATACTTTGTACAGAACAAATTGTTATATACGGCAGACTGGCAGGAGGTGATGCGTTATACCGGAGAAGGGCCCAGCACGCAGGGGCTGCCGGCGGAAGCGCCGGGGCAGGTAGGCGCGTTTGCGGGGTACCGCATTGTGCAGGCCTTCATGAAAAAACACCCGGATGTTACACTGGAAAAGTTGATGAATATGCGTGATGCCACCGCCATATTCAACGGCGCAAAGTACAGGCCGTAGTAAAGGGCCGCGCTTTTTGGAAGAAGCTGTTAAAACAGGAAGGAACGGGCCGCGCGGAAACGATTGTTGCGGGTCAGTTCATTTTAAAGGGAACTACCATCTGGAACTCGGGGATCTTCACGTCAAACAGTTTTTTGTTCAACTGGTTCTCCATCTGGTAGGTACCGTACATCTTGCCTATTTCTGTACGGAGGTTGGAACCAGAAACATACTGGTAGCTTTCTCCCGGGGCCAGCAACGGCTGTACGCCCACTACGCCCTCACCTTCCACTTCCCGGTGGGAGCCGTTAGAATCGATGATATACCAGTGGCGCCTTAGCAGCTTGATAGGAAACGTGTTGTTATTCTCAATGGTAATACGGTAGGCAAACATGAACTCGCTGCCTATCGGATTGGAATAATCTGGCTGGTAGAATGTTTCCACGCTAATGGTGATGCCCTCAGTGACCTTCTTAACCATAGTGATCCGCCTTTACCGTAAAAATAAGGAAAATAACCGCGTTGTAACTTTTTTTTCCAGGGCCGGCGCCGTTTTAACGATTCTTTAGGTATCTGCCGCAGCATTGATTGCCGGCGGGGATGAAAGCCGGCGGTTGAGCGGCAACCGGCCCACCGGAACCGTTGAAAAGCCTCCCGTGGGGGCAGCGGCCATGGCGGCCGCACTCAGGTGATCTCCACCCCTTCCAGCTCTCCGGCGTTATGCTCCGCCTGCCGGGCCTCCCTTTCAAAGCGGTTATTGTAATAGCCCACCCGCACCCAGTCTGCCAGGTACAGCCATAAAAAAACCCAGAAACCGTGTTGCCGGTATTGCCTTACATGCCGCACTTCGTGCCGTACCCAGGCCTTGTTGGCCAGGAACTGCGTACGGCTGGCCCCGTACAAATGGATCACCCGCCCGAAAACGATGGCGATATTGTCGCTTTTCATTTTCCAGGCGGCCAGCCGGGCCACGGCGGAGTTTTCCTTGATTCTGCAGCGGATGGTGTGCATCCCTGCAATTTACTAATGCCCCAGGGAAAACCGGCGGGAAATATTGAAACCCCAGCGGAACTGGCCCTGCAGCCAGGAGGTGGTGGTTTCGGGAATGAACTGGTTCTCCAGCGTGGCGGTGGAGTTGGTGAAGTTCAGGTGAAACACGTGGCCGCCGGTCTCTATTTCCACGCCTATGCCCAGCGGGTTGTAGTACTCGATGCCGAGCGTTTTGTAATAATCTTTACTGGCCTGGTCCCGGAAGGGCACAAAGTAGTCTACCACCAGGGCCACCCTTTTGCTGAACCGCAGGCGGCCGCCCACACCCAGGGCAAACAGGTTGTTCATGTCCATATACCCCACCCGGTTGCGGTGTACGTAGGAGGGCAGCAGCGCCAGGGAAAAGCGGTCCCCGAACTTGCGGGCCACCACGGCCTGGGCGGTGTAGCTCATGCGGGAGCTGAATTTGTTGAAATAGCTGACGGCCTCCTTGTCCGGGCTGCTTTTCATGGAGGTCACCACCGCGTTGCCAAAGAGGGTGATGGCCAGCGGCACCCGGTTGTCCATGGTTTGCTGCAGCAGCTTGAATTTGCCCAGCACCTCGTATAGCTGGGAAAAATGGCCGCTGCCTTTGGCGCGGCTCACGCCGGCGGTGAGGCGGTCTGTAATACCGTATTCAAAGGCAATGCGGATATCTGTTGAATTATCGATGCCGAAGAAGGTAGCGCTGCCGCCGTCTGCCCCGCCCATGTCACCGAACCGGTGCGCCACGCGGAAATCCAGGTCTCCGCGGGCCAGGGTCTCATTGCTCTGGGCATTGATGATGCGGGTGCTTTTGAAAGTGGCGATCACGGGGTCCCGCCGAACGGAATCTTTCCCGAAAATAGCGCCCAGGTCGTCTTGCGCCACGGCCGCGGGGGCTATGAGCAGGAGGGCTGACAGGATGCGCAGCTGCATATGTTTCATGTACATCTTATTTGACGGGTTGATAGTCTGCGTTCACGCTTACCTCCACTACTTCCGCAATGTTCTTCACCACCAGCGTGGGTATTTTGATCTTGTGGTCCGCCACGCGCACGGTGAATTTGGCGGTGGCGTTTATTTTGCCGTTCTGCACGGTGATGGTGCCTTTTTCCCGGTAATTTCTGGTAACCCCGTGAATGTTCAGCGCCCCCTCCACGGTAACGGGATAAGTACCGTTTTGGGTAAGGTCTACCGCTTCCAGTATTTTCCCTTTAAACTCCGCATGCGGGTATTTATCGCTTTCCAGGTAGTTTTCATTGAAGTGTTCCTGCATCAGTTTCTTTTTGAACTGGAAGGTGTTGATGGGCACTTTAAAATAGACGGCCTTTGTTTTTATGTTGATGGCGGACGCGCCCTGGCTGGTTTTGGCCTCAATATCTTCCAGCGGTGCGGAAGAAAAGAAGCCCAGCGTGGCGTTGCGGCAGGAGTATACATCCTGTGCGGCCAGGCGGCCCAAAAGAAGAAAGGTGATGGCCAGGCTAAACAATTGTTTCATCTGATCGTAATTTGAGATGGCGGGGATGATGAGCGTGGTCCCCTTCATCGGTTCGTTCCAAAAAACATCCCGTCAATCCGGCATTCCCTTGTCTACCCAGCAGGCAATAGAATCGCGGGTGGCGGGAGACAGCGGGGGGTAGCCGTTGAACTGCGGCATGTCTGCCGTAAGGCCGGTTACCCGCAGGCGCCAGTTGGCGCCATTGGCGTTGATGTAAGTTCTCAGTTTGGCCAGGGTGGAAAAATCCGCCACCAGCGGAGAGCTGCCGCCGGGGTGGCAACTGCGGTTAGTGCAGTTTTCCTGAATGATGGCATAGATCCGCGCACTGGTCACCACCGTGCTTTCACAACTGACGGTAACGCCCGGCTTTGGCGCCTGCTCGGAAGTGCAGGCCACATGACCAATGCAGCACGTCATAACACCAATGCCGGTCAGGAATGATTTCATACGATGAGTTTTCATAGGGTTGTATACGCACCTGCAAAATAAACAGTTGCCTGTTTTCGAAAGATAATAAAGAAAATGAGGGATTCCATTCCTTATTTTTGCAGGCAAACGTTCTGCCGTGAATATTGAACAGCTATATCAACATTACCTGGCCCATCCTTCCGTACAAACGGATACCCGCAAGCTGCAGCCCGGCGATATTTTTTTTGCGCTGCGCGGGCCTACCTTTAACGGCAACCAGTATGCCGCGGCCGCGCTGGAAGCAGGCGCCTCCCTGGCAGTGATAGATGACCCCGCGTTCCACACGGCGCCTGATAAAATGATGCTCGCCGCCGACGCGCTGCACGCCCTGCAGCAACTGGCGCGGCGCCACCGGCAGCAATTTGATATTCCTTTCATAGCCATCACCGGCACTAACGGTAAAACCACTACGAAAGAAATGGTGCGCACCGTACTGGGCTCACATTACCGTACCTACGCCACGGCCGGCAACCTCAACAACCACATCGGCGTACCCCTTACGCTGCTGGGCATACCGGCCAATGCGGAAATGGCCGTTATAGAAATGGGCGCCAACCACCAGCGGGAAATTGCCGGGTACTGCACGGTAGCCCTGCCTACCCATGGCCTTATCACCAACATCGGCAAGGCCCACCTGGAAGGTTTTGGCGGCGAAGAAGGTGTGCGGAAGGCGAAGGGGGAGCTGTATGATTACCTTCGGGATACCAACGGCACCGCCTTTGTTTGCACGGATTATCCCTACCTGCTGGACATGAGCAAGGGCATTGCCGAAGTAGTGACCTACGGTTCCGCCAACGCCGGTTACACGGGCAAGCCGGTGGAAGGGAGCGCCCTGCTGGCGCTGGGCACGGAACAGACGGGGCTGATACACACCCGGCTGGTGGGCGGTTACAACTTTCCCAATGTAATGGCCGCTATTGCCATAGGCCTGCATTTTGGCGTACCGGCCCAAAAAATAAAAACGGCCATAGAAGCATACGTGCCGGCCAACAACCGCTCACAGATAGAAAAAAGGGGCGGCAATACGTTCATCATGGATGCCTATAATGCCAATCCCTCCAGCATGAAAGCCGCTGTGGAAAACTTTGCCGCAATAAAAGCGGCCCAAAAGGTGTTATTACTGGGAGCCATGAAAGAACTGGGGGAAGACAGTGAAAAAGAGCACCAGGCGCTGGCAGACCTGCTGCAGCAACAGCACTGGAAAGCTGTAGTGCTGGTAGGCCCCGAGTTTGCCGCGGTCAATCACCCGTACATCTTTATGGAAACGGCTGACGATGCCAGAAAATGGCTGGAGCAGCAGGGGTTTGAAAACACGCACATACTGGTAAAAGGCTCCCGCAGCGTAGGCATGGAAAAAGTACTGCCATAAAAAAATAAACCTGCGAGTTAAAAAACTCACAGGTTTTCATAACCTATGCCAACTTTAGAGTATCTTAAAAGCCACAGGCTTGCATTTTCTGTTGATAGTAAGGTATCCTTACTGGCCCTTACTCTTATATCAACGCGCAACTAAATAAAAGGTTTAACCCGGGGAATATTTTTTTTCAGGACTGTTTTTGGAACACTTCGGCCTTCACGGTTTCCGGAGTACGGTTTCCCGCCGGCATGCCCGGCGTGCGGGAATTGCTGCTCCCGCCCATTGTTACATGCAGGAGGCCGGGCGCTACAGCCCTTTCAAGTAGCTGATTTACAGCCTTATGCCGGCGCCCTGTTTACAGGGTTTTCCTTTCCTGCGTTAACTCTACCAGTATGCCGCCGGTACTTTTGGGATGGAGGAAACAAACTAGCTTGTTATCCGCGCCATGTTTGGGTGTTGTGTGAACCAGTTCAAAACCTTCCTGCTGCAACCTTTCCATTTCCGTATGGATATCTTCCACCTCAAACGCTATGTGATGCATGCCTTCTCCTTTCTTTTCAATGAACCGGGCAATGGCGCTGCTGTCTGTACTGGCTTCCAGCAATTCTATTTTTGATTCGCCCTGCCTGAAAAATGCCGTGGTAACGCCTTCGGAAGCCACTTCTTCCGTTTTGTAGCAAGGGGTGTTGAGCAGTTTTTCGAAAAGAGGGATGGCGGTGGCCAGTGATTTTACGGCAATGCCGATATGTTCCACTTTCAACATAGATCTGACAATTGGGTGATAGATGCAATTGATGGCCCCATCAATGGTTCCAATCGGCTGCGCGGGTAAAAATAGAACTTATATCGTAATTTTGGGGCATGCTGCAATTGCCTGTTTACCTGGATAACAATGCCACTACCCGCTGCGATCCGCGCGTGGTAGCAGCCATGTTGCCCTTTTTTACGGAGCACTACGGCAACGCCGCCTCGCGCACCCACCGTTATGGCTGGGCCGCTGAAGAGGCAGTAGACCTTGCCCGGGAGCAGGTAGCGCAACTGGCCGGGGCCGTTAAACAGGAGATCGTTTTCACCTCCGGCGCAACGGAAGCCATCAACCTGGCCATCAAAGGCGTGTTGGAAGCCTATGCGGCAAAAGGCCGGCATATTGTTACGGTGGAAACCGAGCACAAGGCCGTGCTGGACACCTGCCGGCGCCTGGAAAAACAGGGCGCCGCCGTTACCCTGCTGCCGGTAGATGCCGGGGGGCGGATAGACCTGGCGGCACTGGAAGCGGCCATTACCCCGCAAACCATACTGGTATGCGTAATGTACGCCAACAATGAAACCGGTGTGATACAGCCCATCCGCGCTATTAGCGACATTGCCCGCCGCCACGGCGTATTGCTGATGACAGACGCCACCCAGGCCATGGGTAAAATTCCGGTAAATGTGGAGGCGGACGGGATAGACCTGATGGCCTTCAGCGCCCATAAAATGCATGGCCCCAAGGGGGTGGGCGCCCTCTACGTACGCCGCCGGCAGCCGCGGGTACGGCTGGCCGCCCAGATAGACGGCGGGGGGCACGAAAGGGGCATGCGCTCCGGTACGCTCAATGTACCGGGTATTGCCGGGCTGGGAAAGGCCTGTGAGCTGGCGGGTGCCGAAATGGCAGTGAACGCCCCGCGCATGGCCGCCCTGCGGGACCGGCTGGAAAAGGGCCTGCTGGCCATGGAGGCCACGTCTGTAAACGGCTCCACGGCATACAGGCTGCCGAATGTGACCAATATTGCCTTTGGCTATACGGAAGGAAACGCCCTGCTGACCGCGCTAAACCGGGATATTGCCGTATCTTCGGGGTCAGCCTGCACCTCCGCCCTGCCCGAGCCCAGCCATGTACTGACAGCTATGGGCCTGGAAGAGGAACTGGCACATTCTTCGCTAAGGTTCAGTGTAAGCCGTTTCACCACGGAGGAGGAGACAGACCACGCCATCAGGGCGGTGAAGGAAGCGGTAGACATGCAGCGGAAGCTGAGGATAGATCTGCCCTGACGGGCAACGGCAGCGTGCCGCCGGCAGCACAAGGAAAGCAAAAAACTGACATCTAATAATTATAATAATATAGACGGACGGGCGGCCAGGCCCCCGGCCCATAAAAAGGAAAGGAGGATAACATGATATACATCAGTGACAAGGCAAGGCAAAAAGTGGAAAGCCTGCGGGCAGACGGCTCCCTGGGCCCGGATTATTTCCTGCGGGTATCCGTTGTAGGCGGCGGCTGTTCCGGCCTCAGCTACAAGCTGGATTTTGATAACGTGCCTAAACCCAAAGACCAGGTGTTTGACAACGACGGTATCAAGGTGGTAACAGACCTGAAAAGTTTCCTGTACCTCTGCAATACCACGCTGGAATTTTCCGAAGGCCTGAACGGTAAAGGTTTCTATTTCAACAACCCCAACGCCGCGCGTACCTGCGGCTGCGGTGAAAGTTTTTCCGTATAAGTTGTTGATTTTCAGCTAGAATATATCATTGCCCGGCCATGGCCGGGCTTTTTTCTGCCCTTTCGGGGAAAACGTTTCTATAGCCCCGTGTTAGCCGGCAACGGCCTGTGCGAACCGTTATTTTACTTTACCGCCCTACGTCCCATCAATTAACAAATATTTTTATTCCGTAATTCGAAATTCGTGAGCGGTAATTATATATTTGTCTGCAATGTCAGCGATATTTAAAAAAGAGGTCCACCAGTTTTTCAGCAGCATTACCGGGTACGTGGCCATCATCCTGTTTTTGGTGGCCAACGGGCTGTTCCTTTTCGTATACCCAGACACCAGCCTGCTGGATGCCGGTTATGCCAACCTGGACGGGCTGTTTGAAATGGCCCCGCTCATTTTTCTGCTGCTCATACCCGCCATCACCATGCGCTCGCTGGCAGATGAGTTTAAAACCGGCACCATGGAGCTGCTGAGCACCAAACCGGTTACCTGGTGGCAGATCATTGGAGGGAAATTCTGCGCCTGCATTACCATTGTGATCATAGCGCTGCTCCCCACCCTGGTCTATTACCTGGCCATGTCCCAACTGGCGGCCACCAACAACGGGCTGGACAATGGCAGCATCATCGGCTCCTATGTGGGGCTGTTTTTGCTGGGCAGCACCTTCACCGCTATCGGGCTGTGGGCCTCCTCTCTCAGCAGCAACGCTGTGGTGGCCTTTCTGGTGGCCATTTTCACCTGCTACATATTCTACAACGGATTTGACGCGTTAAGCAAAGTGCCGGTATTTTCCGGCGGGGCAGACTATTACCTGCAAATGGCCGGCATCCGTTACCATTATAATTCGATCAGCCGCGGCGTTATAGACAGCCGGGACGTGATCTATTTCCTGAGCGTTACGGGGCTGATGCTCTATCTTACCAAAATGTCGCTGGAACGCAAGATCTGGCAGGGTTGAACTATGGAACTTACTACAAAGGAAAAAAGGAAAAAATACCTGCAGCGTACACTGGGCGTAGTAGCCATACTCATAGCCCTGAACATGGCGGCTTCGTATATACACGGCCGTTGGGACCTGACGGCCGAGAAACGCTACACCCTGGCAGCCTCTACCCGTCAGCTGCTCCGCCAGCTGGACGCGCCGGTATACATTGAAGTATATCTCAAAGGCCAGTACCCGGCCGGTTTCCGCCAGTTGGGAGACGCCACGCGCGAGCTGCTGGAAGAGTTCCAGGAATATGGCGGCAAAAATATCCGGTTCTCCTTTGTGAGCCCGGGCACCAACCTGCCGGACTCGCTGCGCATGAGCTTCCAGGACAGCCTCATGGCCAAAGGCATTTTGCCTTTCAACCTGCAGGTGCAGGAAAACGGGCAGGACAGCTATGCCGAAAAACTGATCTTCCCCGGCGCCACCATCCGCTACAAAGACCGGGAGAACAGTGTGAACCTGCTCAAAAGCCAGGGCGGCATGGACCCCATGCAGGCCCTCAACAGCTCCGTAGCCCTGCTGGAGTATAAATTCGCCAACGCCATTTACCAGCTGCAGCAAACAGAGCGGCCGCTGGTGGGCTATATGCTGGGCCACGGCGAACCGGAAGGCCCCAATATTTACGACGCCCTTAAAACCCTGCATGAGCTGTACCAGGTAGACACCATCAACCTGAAAGCAGACAGCCACATTCCGCGGGAGTTTGACGCCATCCTGTTTGTACGGCCCCTGGAAACGTTTACAGACGAAGACAAGCTGAAAATAGACCAGTACGTGATGAACGGCGGCAAGGTGCTGTGGTTCATAGATAACCTCACCGCCTCGGCAGACAGCCTGCGGGGCCGGGAGTTTGTGGCCTTTGACCGCAACCTGCAGCTGGAAGACCTCCTGTTCAAATACGGCGCCCGGGTAAACCTTGACCTGGTGCAGGACCTGCAAAGCGACATGATCCCCCTCGTAGTAGGCAATATCGGGGACAAGCCGCAGATCAGGCCCATCCCCTTCCCGTTCTTTCCCCTGCTCACGCCCGGCAACACCCATCCCATTGTAAAGAACATGGACCTTATTATGAGCCGGTTTGCCAGCTCTATAGATACCATGAAAGGCGGCAACATCCATAAAACCATACTGCTGGCTACTTCAGACCATAGCCGCACCCTTGGCGGCCCGGTGCAGATCAGCCTGGAAAGCGTGCAGCAAGCGCCCAACCGGCGGGATTTCAGGCAACGCGCCATTCCCGTGGCCGTGCTGCTGGAAGGGCGTTTCCCTTCGCTCTTTAACCACCGCCTCAGCCGGGAGCGGCAGCAAGCCCTCGAAAGCGCCAGCGGCCTGCCTTTCAAGGCAGTGGCGGATACGCTCAACCGCATGATCGTGGTGGGCGATGCAGACATTGTGACCAATGCCCTCTCTCAAAAAGAAGGGCCGCTGCAAATGGGCGTAAATGAATTTAATCCGCAATATGTATTTGCCAACAAGGAGTTTTTCCTCAACAGCATGGAATACCTCACCAGCAAAACGCCCATTATGGACACCCGCAGCAAGGAGCTTACCCTCCGGCTGCTGGACGGCGAGAAGCTGAAAAAAGATAAAACCCTCTGGCAGGTACTGGCTTTTGCCCTGCCCATAGGCGCCATATTGCTGTTTGCCATGGTGTTCCAGTTTATCAGGCAACGTAAATACGCCTGATAAGCAACCGGAATCCATTATCTTTGCTCTTCAATAAAATTTTCCGTCTGCATGACACCGCAACAATGGACGTATGCCGTCTTTGGAATTGTTATCATCCTGGCCCTCATTTTTGACCTGGGGCTGCTAAGTAAAAAAGGAGAGGTCATTTCAATCAAGAAAGCATTAATTCAAACCTGTTTCTGGGTTGCGCTGTCATTTGGTTTCTTCGGGTTCATCTGGTATGAAGACGGGTCAAGGATGGCCGTTGAGTACCTGAGCGCCTACCTGATGGAATGGTCGCTGTCCATAGACAATATTTTTGTGTTCATCCTCATATTCGGCTTCTTCAAGGTGAAGGAGACCGCCTATGCCCGTGTACTGCTCATCGGCATTTTGATGGCCATTGTGTTCCGCGCCATTTTTATTACCGTAGGCGTGGCGCTCATTGCCCAGTTTGGCTGGATACTTTATATTTTCGGCGCCTTCCTTGTATACACCGGCTTCAAGATGTTTGTGGTAGACCAGCACGAAGAATTTAAGCCCGAAGAGAACTTTGCCTACCGGTTCATGCAGAAATACATGCGCATTTCCCATGCGGAGCCGCACGGCCGGTTCACCATCAAACAGAACGGCAAGGTATATTTTACCTCACTGGCCGTGGTAGTGGTCATGCTGGCGGTAACAGACATTGTGTTTGCGCTGGACTCCATTCCCGCCGTGTTTGCCATTTCCAAAGAACCGCTGGTGGTGTACACGTCTAACATCTTTGCCGTACTGGGGCTGCGCTCGCTGTTCTTCCTGCTGCGCGGCGCGGTAGACAAATTCGATTACCTGCAGCAGGGCATTGCCATTGTGCTGATATTCATAGGCCTGAAAATGCTGGCGGAGATCTGGCACTTCAAGCTCCCTGTATGGATATCACTGGTGGTGATAGTGACATGCCTGGCAGGTTCTATTGTGTATTCCATCCTGTATCAGAAAAAATTACCGGTAAAGCCGGAAGCAGATATTGAGAAGTAGTTGATCGTGAAAAGCGTCCTGGCCAGAGTCCCCGGACGCTTTTTTATTAAAACCATATAAAATTGTATACCGCAGAAAGTATCAGCAAGATCCTGAAGGGTGAATTGTTGCAACAGACCGGGCATCCGGAGATCGAACATATTTTGCTGGACAGTCGCAAACTGCTTGTTGCAGAAACATCCGTGTTCATCCCCCTTGTTAGCGAACGCCGCAATGCCCACCAGTACGTAGACGAACTGTACAGGAAAGGCGTCAGCAATTTCATTGTAAGCGAGCCGGTGTCTATTGGCCTGTACCCGAACGCCAATATCATCATGGTAAAAAATACCCTGCAGGCCCTGCACGCCCTGGTGGCCTGGCACCGCCAGCAGTTCCAGGTACCGGTAATAGGCATCACCGGCAGCAACGGTAAAACCATTGTGAAGGAATGGCTGTACCAGCTGCTGGAAAAAGATCACAACATTGTACGCAGCCCCAAGAGCTATAACTCGCAAATAGGCGTGCCGCTGTCTGTCTGGCAGATGAAGGAAGAGAACGACCTGGCCATTTTTGAAGCGGGCATTTCCCAGCCGGGAGAAATGGTGAACCTGGAAAAAGTGATCCGGCCCACCATTGGCATCTTCACCAATATCGGCGAGGCGCACAACGAAGGTTTTCTCAACATCCGCCAGAAGGTAAATGAAAAGCTGATCCTTTTCATGAAGAGCGATGTGCTGATCTATTGCAAAGACTACCTGGCCCTTAACGAGTGCGTGAACAATTTTCACAACCTGGTAGGGAAAAGGGAAATTGACAACGATCTGCAGCTGCTTACCTGGAGCCGCAAAACAGACGCGGACCTGCGCGTGATCAGCGTGGACAAGAACGATAATCATACCCGTATAGACGCCCTGTACAAACAGGAGCCGCTCTTCATCCGCATACCTTTTGTAGACGAAGGCTCTATTGAAAATGCCATCCACTGCTGGGCGCTGATGCTCTACCTGGGCAAACCGCAGGAACTGATACAGGAACGGATGGACCACCTGGGCAATATAGCCATGCGGCTGGAAATGAAGCAGGGCATCAACAATTGCAGCATCATCAATGACAGCTACAATTCAGACCTCGGCTCCCTGGCCATTGCCCTGGAGTTCCTGCAGCAGCAACGCCAGCACCCGGTGCGCACCGTTATTCTCAGTGACATACTGCAGAGCGGCAAAAGCGAAGGCTCGCTGTATGAAGAAGTGGCCGGCATGCTGGAACAGAAAGGCATCCAGAAACTGGTCGGCATCGGCAAAAACATTTCGCGTGAAAAGCAGAGCTTCAGCAAAGTAAAGGCGGCCTTTTACGCCAACACGGAAGAATTTCTGCAACAGGTAGACACCAGCGAGTTCCAGAACGAGTCCATACTGGTAAAAGGCGCCCGCGTGTTCCAGTTTGAACGCATCGGCAAACTGCTGGAGCAGAAAGCACACCAGACCATCCTGGAAATAAACCTCAGCGCTATTGCGCACAATATAAAAGCCTACCAGGCCCTGCTGAAACCCGGCATCAAACTGATGGCCATGGTAAAGGCCTTTTCTTACGGCAGCGGCAGCTACGAAATTGCCAGCCTGCTGCAGTTCCATGGTGTAGATTACCTGGCCGTGGCGTATGCGGACGAAGGAGTGGAATTGCGCCGCGCCGGCATTACCCTGCCTATTATGGTAATGAACCCGGAGCCCACCACCTTTGAGGCCATCCTGCAATGGAACCTGGAGCCGGAGCTGTACTCCATGCACATACTGGAACAGTTTGAAGAAGTGGCGCGCTACGCCAACAAAAGCAACTATCCCGTACACATCAAGCTGGACACGGGCATGCACCGCCTCGGCTTTGAACGGCATGAGCTGCCGGTATTGATACAGCGTTTGCAACAGGAAGGGCTTTTCAGGGTACAGTCTATTTTCAGCCACCTGGCCGCCAGCGAAGATGCCGGCAAAGACGATTTTACCCGGAAACAATATGACCAGTTCATCAAGATGAGCGCTACCCTGCAACAGCAACTCGGTTACGGCGTGATCAGGCACATTGCCAACAGCGCCGCCATACACCGCCACCCGGAGCTGCAGCTGGACATGGTGCGGCTGGGCATTGGCATGTACGGGGTAGACAGCGCCGCCACCTTCCAGGACAAGCTCCGGAACGTGAGCACGCTCAAAACCACCATTGCGCAGCTGAAACAGATACCCGCCGGGGACAGTGTAGGCTACGGCGGCCAATGGACCGCAAAAGCGCCCGCCGTAATTGCCACCGTGCGCATCGGGTATGCAGACGGCTATTCCCGCCACCTGGGCAACGGCGCCGGCAAAATGCTGGTGCGCAACAAACTGGCCCCGGTAGCAGGCGTGGTGGCCATGGATATGTTAATGCTGGATGTGACCCACATACCTGACGCGGCGGAAGGAGATGAAGTGATCGTGTTCGGGGAAGCGCTGCCCGTACAGCAGGTAGCAGCGTGGGCAGACACCATTCCCTACGAGATACTGACAGGCATTTCCCAACGGGTGAAACGCGTGTATTTCCAGGAATAAAACATATGCTAACGGGTTATCATCTTTGAAATAATACATTATTTTTGAGAAAATTTGAAGTTTTGAAATATCGTCACATCGTTTTAATTGTAGTGCTGATTCTGCTGGTAGACCAGGTGCTGAAGTTCTGGATCAAGACCAACATGACCATTGCGGAACAATTCCCGGTGATTTCCAACTGGTTCTTTATCCATTTTATAGAAAATGAAGGGATGGCATATGGGTTGAAATTTGGCGGGGAGTTTGGCAAAATAGCCCTTACCCTTTTTCGCCTGATAGCAGTAGTGATCGGTTTCTTCTACATGAAAAAACTGGTGAAGGAACAATACCATACCGGCCTGCTGGTGTGCGGCGCGCTGATACTGGCGGGTGCCGCCGGCAACCTGATAGACAGCATGTTTTACGGTCTTATTTTTTCCGAAAGCACCCGCTATGAAGTGGCGCAGTTCATGCCCGCCGGCGGCGGCTACGGCACTTTCCTCCACGGCAATGTGGTAGACATGCTGTACTTCCCGCTGTTTGACGGTACGTTCCCCAGCTGGGTACCGTTCTGGGGCGGCGAGCATTTCATATTTTTCCGCCCTGTGTTTAACATTGCGGATGCCTCCATTTCAGTAGGCGTCATTATAATATTGCTTTTCCAGAAGCGGTTCCTCACCCGCAAAACCGATGGCCCTGACGGGGCCATTGAGACCGGCGCTGTTGTAGATGATACGCAGCAGGTGATGTAAGATATCATCAGCCGCCAGGTTATCTTTGGCCGTATAACAGTGCTCACGGCCCCGGCCGGCGCTTTACATGCGGCCATGCCGCACCATACCGCCGGAGCAGCCATGCTGCAGTATAAGCCCAATGATTATCAGCCCCTTAGCATTTTTTTAAATCCTTGTCCTAAATATTTGGATAAACCGGGGATTAAGTCTATTTTTAGTCCACAATTCCTGTAGACTATATTAGTATTATAATTTATGTCGCATAATGAGGTGATCGATAAGGCCGAACAACGCGTTGCCACCGTTGAAACACAAAAGGTGCTCATAGACCTCGTGAACGAGGACAATAAAAAACAGCACTGGATATGGGTAACCATCGGTTTATCCATACTGGTAGTGGCTGCCGGCCTGTGGTTCACCTATTATTATGGTATCTCCCACGAATCGCAGACCCGTATTGCCCGGTTTGTGCAGGATACCTTCACTGAAAAGCTCCTTTTCTTCATGGGCGTAGGCCTGATGGCGCAGGTAATTGACGGCGCGCTGGGCATGGCCTACGGCGCCACGTCTTCATCCCTGCTGCTGGGGCTGGGCGTTTCCCCGGCCATGACCAGTACCAGCGTACACGTAGCGGAAGTATTCACCACAGGCGCTTCGGGCATTGCACACTTCAAGCTGGGCAACGTTAACAAAAAACTCTTCCTTCACCTGCTGATCCCGGGCATGATAGGGGCCGTTATAGGCGCTTACCTGCTGTCTGACAAAATAGACGGCGATGTGATCAAACCTTTCATGAGCGCTTACCTCATGATACTGGGCGTACTCATACTCCGCAAGGCGCTGCAGCGCAACAAGCCCAAGGCCAAAACACGCCGCCTCGGGCCGCTGGCATTTTTTGGCGGCTTTATGGACGCCATTGGCGGCGGCGGATGGGGGCCTATTGTAACCTCTACCCTCCTGAGCAAGGGCCGCACCGTGAACTATACCATCGGCTCTGTAAACGCTGCCGAATTTTTCATTTCCGTATCCAGCGCGGGCACCTTTCTGCTGTTTAACGGCGTTGGCAGCCTGCAGGTAATACTGGGGCTGATACTCGGTGGGGTCATTGCCTCTCCTTTTGCCGCCATACTGGTGAAAAAGATGAAGCGCAAGCCGCTCATGATCATGGTAGGCGTACTGGTAATTGCCATGAGCCTGCGCACCATCATTATGGTATTCTGGAAATAATCCCCCTTCTTTTTGCTTCCATCAAACAAGTGTAACAGGAAAACCGGGACCAGACCGTTTTGAACACCCTCTTCTTTTTGTTTCCATCAAACAAATGTAACCGTAGCCCCGGCCAGGGTTCCTTTCTGGTTCGTCTTTTAGCTATTCTAAGGTATTCATCAGGTTTTCCTAGGATCATCCTTGGGTTTTCTATATGAAATTACCCATGAATACCCTAAGAAAACCCTAAGATGACCCCAGGATGGTACTTAGATGCCCGTTACGCCATGATGCGCTGCATAAAAAAAGGGCCAACCCTTTATTTCAGGCCGGCCCGCTTCGTTTTTGAGCTTTTTGTATATCAGATTTTACCTACCATCTGGCTGGGGTCTACCCAGGCGTCAAACTCTTCCGGGGTTACATACCCGAGTTTTACCGCCATTTCTTTCAGGGTAGTACCTTCTTTATGCGCCTTCTGCGCAATTTCCGCTGCTTTGTAGTAACCGATCCTGGTATTGAGGGCGGTTACCAGCATCAGGGAATTATCTACGTGCTTTTTGATATTGGCTTCAATGGGGGCAATGCCTTCCGCACATTTATCGTTGAAGCTCACGCAACCGTCTCCCAGCAGCCGCGCGGAATGCAGGAAGTTATAGATCATCATGGGCTTGAATACGTTCAGCTCAAAATGGCCGGTAGCGCCGCCTATGTTAATGGCCACGTCGTTACCCAGCACCTGCGCGGCAATCATGGTCAGCGCTTCGCACTGGGTGGGGTTTACCTTACCGGGCATAATGGAAGAACCGGGCTCATTGTCCGGGATGAACAGCTCGCCAATGCCGGAGCGGGGGCCGGAGCTGAGCATGCGGATGTCATTGGCAATTTTCATGAGGCTTACGGCCACGGTTTTGAGGGCGCCGTGGGCTTCCACAATAGCGTCGTGCGCGGCCAGCGACTCAAATTTGTTTTCCGCCGTTACAAAAGGCAGCCCGGTCAGCTCGGCAATTTTCTTAGCCACGTTCTCCGCGTAACCTTCGGGCGTATTGATGCCCGTGCCTACAGCGGTACCGCCCAGCGCCAGTTCCGCCAGGTGCGGCAGGGAGTTGTTGATGGCGCGCAGGCCATGGTCCAGCTGGGATACATACCCGCTGATCTCCTGGCCCACGGTGAGTGGGGTAGCGTCCATAAAGTGCGTGCGGCCGATTTTTACCACATGCATGAACGCCTTGGACTTTTGGGCCAGCGTTTCCCGCAGCTTTTTAATGCCGGGAATGGTGACTTCCAGCAGCATTTTATAGGCGGCAATGTGCATGGCCGTGGGGAAGGTATCGTTGGAAGATTGTGATTTGTTCACATCGTCATTAGGGTGTACCGCCTTCTCCTTATCTGTGAGCTGGCCACCGTTCAGCACATGGGCGCGGTAGGCCACCACTTCGTTCACGTTCATATTGGATTGGGTGCCGGAGCCTGTTTGCCATACTACCAGCGGAAACTCGGCGTCCAGCTTGTCTTCCAGTATCTCGTCACACACCCTGCCGATCAGGGCGGCCTTTTCCGCGGGCAATACGCCGGCGGCCTGGTTGGTGAGCGCCGCGGCCTTTTTCAGATAAGCAAATGCACGGATGATCTCTTTCGGCATCCTGTTAATATCCTGTGCAATCCTGAAATTGTCGATGGAACGCTGGGTTTGTGCGCCAAAATACGCGTTCACAGGTACCTTCACCTCTCCCATCGTGTCTTTCTCTATCCTGAAATCCATAATGTATTGTGTTATTTTGGGCCACAAGTTAATCAATTACAGGTTAGGAAAAGAGGCCATGGCCCGTTATTCTCCCCTGAAATTTGCCTGCCGCTTCTCCATAAAAGCGGCGGCGCCTTCCTGCAGGTCTTTGGTGCCGAAGCACTTGCCAAATTCCTCCATTTCCGTTTCGAAACCATTCATGTCCCACACAAAGTAATTGTTGACGCATTTGATCACCCTGGCAATGGCCAGCGGGGCCTTGGTATGGACCTTTTGCAGGATGGAGCGGGTTTTGGGCAGCAGCTCGTCCGCGCTGGTCACATGGTTCACCAGGCCCAGCCGGTGCGCTTCTTCCGCCCCTATCATATCCGCCGTCATCATCAGCTCCAGCGCCTTTCCCTTGCCTACCAGCTGTACCAGGCGCTGCGTGCCGCCGTAGCCGGGTATAATGCCCAGGTTCACTTCCGGCTGGCCGAACTTTGCGTTGTCACTGGCTACCCTGAAATGGCAGGCCATGGCCAGCTCGCAGCCGCCCCCCAGGGCAAAGCCGTTCACCGCCGCGGCAATGGGCTTGTGGCTGTCTTCAATACGCTGAAATATCACATGCCCGCGCTTGGCCAGTTCGGTGCCCTGCTCCGGCGAAAGCTGTAGAAATTCAGATATATCCGCCCCGGCAATAAACGCCTTGGGGCCGCTGCCGGTAATGAGGGCGCTTTTTACCGCCTTGTTCTTGTACACTTCATCTATGGCCAGGGCCAGCTCTTTCATAACTTCCTGGTTCAGGGCGTTCAGTTTGTCAGGGCGGTTAATGGTGATCTCCAGAATACCGTCTTTCAATTCAGTAGTGATAGTATTGTACATATATCGGGCTGTTTTTATCTTCAACTAAATTAACGAAAAAGGGACGCATTTACGGATGCGCCCCTTTTTGCTTATAGTTGTTGGCTTATGATTATTAGTCTTCTACTGTTCTTTTCTCGATGATCATTTTAGTGCCTTTGCGGTATTTGCCGCTGCTTTTGTGAGGGCCGGCATGGAACTGGAAACCGAAGTTATAGCTCAGCGTCACAAACACCAGGTTGGCCTTCATGTCTTTATACGGCTGCTCTTTCACCCCGTTCACGGTTTGGGTAAAATCCTTGTTGTAAAAATCGTTCAGATAGTACTGCACCTTCAGGCCAAAGCCGGGGTTGAAACGGAAACCGGCAAATAAGGACGGCATAAAAGTAGGGGTACGGTCACTGAACCATTCGTTGAACTTGCTTTTTTTGTCCCCGTGCAGGAAGTATTTTTCCTTGTAGTTGAAGGCCAGGTCATATTCCCCGCCCAGGAAGAAGAAAAACCCGTCTCGCATGTTCCCGAACTTGAGGCCCAGGGGCACGCCCAGGGTGTATACCCGCTGCTTCAGCTTCACAGAGTCATTGGGCTTGCTGATGAGGCCTATATTTTTGATATTCAGCCCGGTAAAGATGCCAAAGTTGTTGGTAAAATCATAGTTGTAATTGGTGCCCACGTTAAAGAACAGGGTGAAACGGGGAATGTTGCGTACACGCTCCCCGGCGTTGGACATATTGGCAAAAGACAGCAGGGCGCCGTTGCCGCCGGCCGTAACATAACCGGTGCGGGGCTTGGGAGGGGCATAGAAATGGAAATGATAGGACACTTTCTTTTTAGGTGCTGCCGTGTCTTCCTGCGCCTGCGCGCCCGTTGCGGCAACCAGCAGCATCAATATTGTGTATCGGAACACTTTCATAAGTCAACAAAATTAGGTTGTGATGGAATAGTTCACGGCAGGGCGCTCTTTAGCATGCCGCCGTTTGGTAGTAAGACGACCGGCCGGGGAAAAAGTTTCAAAAAAGTTAAAATTCCCTGTTTTTTTTTGTCCAGTCCACAATGTAGCCGGCAATTTCCTGGGTATTGGTACCGGGCGGGAAGAGTTTTCCCACCCCGAGGGCGTATAATTCCTGCATGTCCGTGTCAGGGATGATGCCGCCGCCGGTGAGCAGCACATCGTCCATTCCTTTATCTTTCATCAGGGCTATGATCTTCGGGAAAACCGTCATATGCGCCCCGGAGAGGATGCTGATGCCAATAGCGTCCACATCTTCCTGCAGGGCGGCATTCACCACCATTTCGGGCGTTTGCCGCAGGCCGGTGTAGATCACCTCCATCCCGGCATCGCGCAGGGCGGCGGCTATCACTTTGGCGCCACGGTCGTGGCCATCCAGGCCTACCTTGGCTACCAGTACACGGATGGGGCGTTGAGCTGGGTTGACCATATTCTTCAATTGGAGTGTAAATGTAGGGTTTTCCGGGGGTTTAGAGAACCCGGGCCATGCTGCCACAAGGCCGCCGGCTGAACGGGGGCCCCAACAGCGGGATAAACGCGGCGGGCGCAAACGGCCCGAATTATACGTTCAGCCGTATTTTCTTACATTTGCACTTCGGAAAAAGCTGTAATATATGAGCGAAGAAAGGTCACTGAACTTTTTAGAACAAATTGTTGAAGACGATATTGCCAACGGCGTAAACGGCGGCCGGGTGCTCACCCGCTTCCCGCCGGAGCCCAATGGTTACCTGCATATAGGCCATGCCAAAAGCATCTGCCTCAATTTTGGCCTTGCCCAGAAATACAACGGGCAAACCAACCTCCGTTTTGACGATACCAACCCGGTTACGGAAGACACGGAATATGTAGATTCCATCAAGGCAGACATCCAGTGGCTGGGCTTTCAGTGGGCTACCGAGCGCTATGCTTCCGACTATTTTGAACAATTGTACAACTTTGCCGCAGACCTGATCAAAAAAGGCCTGGCCTATGTAGATGATTCCACCCCGGCTGAAATAGCCGCCCTCAAAGGCACGCCCACAGAGCCGGGAAAAGACAGCCCCTTCCGCAGCCGCAGCGTGGAAGAGAACCTCCAGCTGTTTGCAGACATGCGGGCCGGCAAATATCCTGACGGCGCCAAGGTGCTGCGGGCCAAAATAGACATGGCGGCTCCCAACATGCACCTGCGGGACCCTTTGATGTACCGCATCAAACATGCCCGTCACCACCGCACCGGCGATGCCTGGTGCATTTACCCGATGTATGATTTTGCCCACGGGCAGAGTGACAGCATTGAGCATATCACCCACTCCATCTGCACGCTGGAGTTTGTACCGCACCGGCCGCTGTACGACTGGTTCATCGAAAAACTGGACATTTTCCCCTCTCACCAGTACGAGTTTGCCCGCCTGTCCCTGAACTATACGGTGATGAGCAAACGCAAGCTGCTGCAGCTGGTGAACGAAGGCCACGTATCCGGCTGGGACGATCCCCGCATGCCTACCCTCAGCGGCTACCGCCGCCGCGGCTACACGCCGTCCAGCATCCGCACCTTTGCGGAAAGAATAGGCGTGCAGAAACGTGACAACCTGATAGACGTGGGGCTGCTGGAATTTTGCATCCGCGAAGAGCTGAACAAAACCGCCAACCGCGTAATGGCCGTGCTGGACCCTGTCAAGCTGGTGATCACCAATTACCCCGAAGGGCTGGTAGAAGAGCTGGACGCGGACAACAACCCGGAAGATGAGGCAGCCGGGCACCGCCAGGTAACCTTCAGCAACACGCTGTATATAGAAAGGGACGATTTTATGGAGGACCCGCCAAAAAAATTCTTCCGCCTCGGCCCCGGCCTGGCCGTACGGCTGAAGTACGCCTACATTGTGAAATGCGACAGTTTTGAGAAAGATGCGGATGGCAACGTCAGCACCATCTATTGCAGCTACCTGCCGGAAAGCCGCAGCGGGTCAGACAAAAGCGGCCTCACGGTGAAAGGCACCATACACTGGGTGAGCGCGGCGCATGCCGCACAGGCGGAAATACGGGTGTACGACCGGCTGTTTTCCGTAGAGAACCCCGCGTCTGAAGAAGGAGACTTCAAGTCTTTCATCAACCCCCACTCGCTGAAGGTAATACCCAATGCCATGGTAGAGCCCGCCTTGCTGGAAGCAAAGCCGGGAGACCGGTTCCAGTTCCTGCGGCTGGGTTACTTCTGCGCAGACCCTGATTCCACGCCCGGCAAACCAGTGTTCAACCGTACGGTAACGTTGAAAGATACCTGGGCCAAGGAAGCAAAAAAAGCATAAAGAGGACACCCCGTGTTGCAATAGCGGTACTGCCGCCCGCATTAACGGATATCTACAGTATATAACAGCGGTGGCCCGGCAACCGCATGTCCGCCCATCGCAACAAAATAAAAAAACTCCGGCAGCGCATCCGCTCCGGAGTTTTTCTTTTATAGTACGGGGCATCAGGCCAACGCGGCCAGCCCCAGCCTGATCCTCTCAATGGTTTCCGCCTTGCCCAGCGTTTCCGCAATTACAAACACCGGCGGGCCAAACTTGCCGCCGCAAAGCATGATGCGGAAGGGTAACTGCAGCTCTCCCGGCTTGATGCCTTTGGAGGTGGCCAGTTGCTTGAAACTTTCTTCCAGCGGGGCAAAAGAAAAGTCTTCCAGCCCAGCCAGCCCGGCAGCCCATTCTTCAAAGAAGGCCTGCTTTTCCGCGCTCCACTTGGGCTTTACAGCATCCACATCATATTTATCCGGGCGGATGAAGAAGAAGAAACCATGGTCCCATATTTCATTGATAAAATGGCACCGTTCTTTTACCAGGCCGGCCACATGCGCCACAAAAGCCGGTTCAGCGGCTACGCCTTTTTCCAGCAAAACGGGCTTGAAAAGGTTTGCCAGCAAGGCGTTGTCTGTTTTGACAATGTACTGGTGGTTGAACCATTTGGCCTTGTCGTAGTCGAATTTGGCGCCGCCTTTATGCACCCGCTCTATGGAAAAGCGGGCTATCAGTTCTTCTATGGAGAATATTTCCTGCCCGGTACCATCGTTCCAGCCCAGCATGGCCAGCATGTTCACGAAGGCCTCCGGCAGAAAGCCTATTTCGCGGAAACCGCGTGTCAGTTCGTTGGTTTTGGGATCTGTCCAGTTCATGGCGTACACGGGGAAGCCCAGGCGGTCACCGTCCCGCTTGCTGAGCTTGCCGTTACCGTCTGGCTTGAGAATGAGCGGCAGGTGCGCCCATTGCGGCATGTCCGCTTCCCAGCCCAGGTATTTCCAGAGCAGTATGTGTACCGGCGCGGAAGGCAGCCACTCTTCTCCACGGAAGGCGTGGGAAATTTTCATCAGGTAATCGTCTACCACCACGGCCAGGTGATACGTGGGCATGCCGTCTGCTTTCAGCAATACCTTGTCATCTACCGTAGACGTCTGGAAGCTCACTTCGCCACGGATCATATCAGTGAACCGCAATTCTTCATTTTCCGGCATTTTGATGCGGACCACATGCGGCGTGCCTTTTTCCAGCAGGGCCTTCACCTCCGCCGCGTCCATCACCAGGGAGTTGCGCATGGTTTTGCGCACGCTGTGGTTATATTGCGGAGAGTGGTTGCCGCGCGCTTTTTCCACTTCACGCATGGCCTCCAGCTCTTCCGGGGTATCAAAAGCATAATAGGCGTGGCCGGCCGCCACCAGTTGCTCCGCATACTGGCGGTAGAGGCCTTTCCGTTCGCTTTGGCGGTAAGGGGCGTAGGGGCCGCCTTTCAGAGGGCTTTCATCCGCTTCCAGGCCGCACCAGCGCAGGCATTCCATAATATATTCCTCCGCCCCCGGCACATAGCGGGTTTGGTCCGTATCCTCTATTCTCAGCACAAATTCCCCACCATGATGGCGGGCAAACAGGTAATTGAACAACACCGTGCGCACACCGCCCAGGTGTAAACCGCCCGTAGGGCTGGGCGCAAAGCGCACCCTTACTTTTTTCTGACTCATACGGCGCAAAAATAATAATTTCGGGTCAGGGATAGCGCTGTAAAACCCGATTCATATGTTCTATTTGACGAAAACGCCCGGCATCCTGAAATCGCTGTACAAAAGCTGTATCTGGAATTTTTCGCCGGCTACCAATGCCGTATACCTGACGTTTGACGATGGCCCCCACCCCGAAGCCACCCCCTTCGTACTGGAACAGCTCAAAAAATACGATGCCAAAGCCACCTTTTTCTGCATCGGCAAAAACGTGGTGGAACACCCGGACATTTACCAGCAGATACTGCTGGAAGGCCATGCCGTAGGCAACCATACCCACAACCACCTCAACGGCTGGAATACGGGTACAGACCAATACGTGGCCAATATCAGGGAAGCCGCCGGCTACATCCGCTCAGACCTCTTCAGGCCGCCCTACGGCCGTATCTCGCCTTTCCAGGTAAAACAGCTGAAGCAGGATTACCGCATCATTATGTGGGACATCCTCAGCGGCGACTTCGACACCGCCATTACCGGCGAAACCTGCGTGCAGAACGTGGTGTTCAAGCTGCAGCCCGGCTCTATAGTAGTATTTCATGACAGCCGCAAAGCCTGGGACCGCATGCAGTATGCGCTGCCCCGGGTATTGGAACATTGCAAACGCAAAGGCTGGAAGCTGGAAGCTATTGTATAAAAAAAGAGGATGCCGTACATAGCATCCTCTTTCTGTCATCAGCAGGTTGTAATTATTTTATTTGGAGAGGGTGATCTCTTTTGTTTTGTCTCCTACGGTGATCATCGCCTTATCATCACATTCACCGTTGCCGTAGTCAATAGAGGCTGCGTGGCCGTTAACCGTAACGGCAACCGCGCCTTTGCTGATATAGGAGCAGCTGAATTTGCGCTCCAGCGCTTTGGTGATGGTTACTGTGGCCGTGTTAACACTGTCTTTCAACGTGGCATTACCCTCCAGTTCATACACATCATCATTCACATCATATTTGGTATCAGCCCCTTCCTTTTGGGTCAGGTTGCGCATGCCGTCATACAGGTATACAGCACCGTTGGGATAGGTGAGCTTGCCACCAGCAACTGTATACGAGTAGCCGAAACCGTTAGTGCCGGAAAGGTTCTTGAGAGTTTGGGTGCCGTCCACCTTGATACCGTTCACAGAATAGTTCTCGAATGTAATAACAGCTTCAGCGCCCGGCAAAAAGAACAGTTCGCTCACCACTACTTTGATCTTTCCCTTGCGGGTGGGGCCGCCTCCGTCTGTACACCCGTCGCCAAAGTTCAGCTCTACCGTTTTGGGAAATACCCCCAGCTCCACCGGGTCAAAAGAGATGGCGTAGCAACGGGCGTGTGAAGAATTTTCCGGCGCCCAGCGGCCACCGTCTGTACCGTTCAGCCCGCTTTCATATGAATTGGCATCCAGCACTACGCCAAATGCATCATCGTATACCGCATTGATCTCTACTTCCCTTTGCGCAGCCGCCATGGTTTGTGTATCCCTGGCTTCGTCCGCCCCGGCCTTATCGTCTTTCTTGCACGCAAAGAAAATGGTGATGGCGCCAATAGCCAGCGCCGTAACAGAGAGTACCTTATTGGTGTTAAAATAGTGTTTCATCATAGTAGTTTTTATAGGTATTGGCTAGTTGAGACTGTACCTTTGTGAAAAGGTTTACTTTAAATATTATGTTTTTTGTAAAAATAAAGATAAACAATTAATTGAAAAAACCCATATATAATGAACTGGATTGATACGCATGCCCATTTATACTCCCGGGAATTTGATAAAGACAGGCCGGAAATGATTGACCGGGCCATCCGGCAGGGGGTGAACAGGCTGCTGCTGCCCAATATTGACGAGGAGTCCATACCCGGCATGCTCCAGCTGGAGGCGGATTACCCGGAGGTATGCCTGCCTATGATGGGGTTGCACCCTTGCTATGTGGGAGAAAACGTGGAAGCCCAGCTCACTATTGTGCAAAACTGGCTGGAAAAGCGGAAATTCTGGGCCGTGGGGGAAATAGGGCTGGATTTTTACTGGGATAAAAGCGAGCCGCACCTGGAGCGGCAATACCGGGCCTTCCGCGGGCAGATCGGCCTGGCCCTGGAGCACGGCCTGCCCATTGCCATTCACAGCCGGGAAGCCACCCGGGCCTGCATAGACGTGGTGAAAGCGCTGCACAACGGGCAACTGACAGGCGTATTCCATTGTTTTTCAGGCACCAGGGAAGAAGCACAGGAGATCATTGATATGGGCTTCTACCTGGGCATCGGCGGGGTGGTGACCTTTAAAAAGGCCGGCCTGGACGTGCTGATGGCGGATATTGACCTGCAACACGTTGTGCTGGAAACAGATGCGCCCTACCTGGCGCCCGTGCCGTACCGGGGCAAAAGGAACGAAAGCGCCTACATTCCCCTGGTGGCTCAGCAGCTCGCGGATGTAAAAAATCTAAAAATTGAGGAAGTAGCTGCAATAACAACAGGCAATGCGCGGAAATTATTCAAAATGCTCTAACCGATAAGTGAATACATTTGCATGCAATTCCATAAGAGATAAATGACGAAAATTCTCATCATCTATACCGGTGGTACCGTGGGGATGATCTACGACGAAAAAACGACAGCACTGCGGCCCATCGGCTTCAACGAGATCCGGAACAACCTGCCCGAGCTTTACCGCATGGGAATTGATTTCTACGTATACGCCTTCAATCCGCCGATGGACTCATCAGACATGAACCCGGAGATCTGGTCCGAGCTGGCCGGTATTATTGAAGACCGGTACGACCGGTACGATGGTTTTGTGATCCTGCACGGGTCAGACACCATGGCCTTTACGGCATCCGCGCTCAGCTTCATGCTGGAAAACCTGTCCAAGCCCGTCATTCTCACCGGCAGCCAGCTGCCCATCGGCAAGATCCGTACAGACGCCAAGGAAAACATTATCACCGCCATGGAAATTGCGTCTACCAAGAGCAACGGCCATTGTATGGTGCCGGAAGTGTGCATTTATTTCGACTTCATGCTGTTCCGCGGCAACCGCGCCAAGAAGTACAACGCCGAAAAGTTCGAGGCCTTTTACTCCATGAACTACCCCGCCCTGGCCGAAGCCGGCATCGATATCAAATACAAGAACAACTATATGCTGCCCGCACCCAAACAGGGCCTCATTGTTCACAAGAACATGGACCCCAACATTGGCGTGCTGAAAATATTTCCCGGCATCACCCGCCGCGCCGTGGAAGCCGTTGTGAATACGCCAGGCATGCGCGGCCTGCTGCTGGAAACCTTCGGCAGCGGCAACGCCACCACGCAGCCCTGGTTTACAGAGTGCCTGCAAAAGGCGGCAGATAAAGGGATCATTATGGTAGACATTACCCAGTGCGACGGCGGCTCGGTGGAACTGGGGAAATATGAGACCAGCCAGCACCTGCAGAAAGTGGGCGTGGTCAGCGGGCACGATATGACGTTTGAGGCGGCCACCACCAAGCTGATGTTCCTCCTGGGGCAACACCTCTCGCCCGAAGAGATCAAACGCCTCATAGAGGAGCCGCTGCGCGGCGAGCTTACACCCGCCTCCCCTGAATTATAAACCGGCCGCCGCCAACATGCCCCGGAGGGCCTGTACGTCTTTCCGGAGCTTTTCCAGCACTATGCGCTGCTTTTGCGCGGCCGGCAAGGCTTCCTCCTGTTTTGTCAGCAGTTCATATTCCAGGTGAAGAGAAATGGGCGCATGGATGTTCAGCTCCTTCACTTTTTTGAAGAATGCCGGGAAATTGACCATGCCCTCACCCAGGGGCGTGTTCTCCAGCACATATTTCCCGTTGCGCTCCACCCACTTTACATCCTTGATCACCAGCGTGTTGATATGGCGGCTCACCAGCTCCAGGCCCAGGGGCCAGCTGTTGGCGCCTTCTACCGTAGCATGGCGTATATCGTACTGTACGCCGGTATAAGCCGGGTCAATATCTTTTATCATTTCATAGAGGTCCCACACCGGCCCGCCCACCTTCACACCCGCATGGTTCTGGTAGGAGCTATGGATGCCAAGCTGCCGGTTCAGCCGGTCAAGCCCTTTCAACTGCCCGTTGCAGCGCTGCAGGCTGTCTTGCAGCGGCTTGCCCTTCTGGTAATCGAACCAGCCCAGGCGGTAATACCGGATGCCCACGCCTGCGGCGGCTTTCAGGATGGCTGCGGCGTGGGGCTCCGCAGCATCGAGGATAGCCGTGGTCATCAACGTTGTTTTGAGGCCGGCCCTGCGCGCCGCGGCGGCGGCTTTGGGAAGGTCTGCAGCCACTTTTTCAGGCAGTACATGTCCTCCGGGCCGCACCGGATAGTCTACCCCTTGCAACCCGGCGGCCGCAAAGGTTTCACAGAGCAGGTTGTAATCCATCCACTGAAAAGGCTTGGAAAAACAATGCACTTCCCAGTCTTTGGCCGGCAGCGCAAACGAGCGCAGCGGCCACACAGCGCCTGCTACAGCCATATTGCGAATAAATTTCCTGCGGGTATGTGGCATAAATATCGGGTTTTGGAACAAAATACAAAACGCCGCCCAGCCAGGCAACAATGCCCGGTTTTGGCTATTTTTGACACCTGAAACCTGTGTACAATGAAAAAAGACCTCAGCTCCCTGAAACGCCCACGGCACCCCATGCCGGAGTTTGTGGCGGAAGCCCTCACCAAACACAAGCTGTTTGAACGGTACGAGCAACGCCCCGCCTACCAGCAAAACGACTATATTGGCTGGATCAGCAACGCCAAACGGGAAGAAACCCGCCAAAAGCGGCTTGACCAGATGCTGAAAGAGCTGAAGGAAGGGAATAAGTATATGAATATGGTCTACAAGGGAGATTAAAACTTTTCTTGGATTTTTTGGACAAAGGGTTATCTTTGCAGCCCTGAATGAATAATTCAGCCGTACGGAGGAGTGCAGGAGTGGTTGAACTGGCACGCCTGGAAAGTGTGTATAGGTGAAAGCCTATCAAGGGTTCGAATCCCTTCTCCTCCGCTGAAAATTAAAAGAGCCTTCAAGTCTTTGAGATTGAAGGCTTTTTTAGTTCGAAATTTTTGCAATTGGATTACTACTGATGGTTACTTATTGTTTTAATAATTAACTATCAAATTGTTAGTTGGTTCGATATATTCTATTAAGTTGGGAAAAAATTGAGAGAATTACAGCTCTATCCTTTTAGTTCCACTTTTTATAATGCAAAGGTTTCCTCGCTTCTACCCCATAAGCCTAAACCAATCTTTAACCGTTATTTCAAGTCTCACAATTTCATCTTCAGCTAATGCACAACAATGAGCTATAGGACCCCGTAGCAAGTTTAAACTGTTCATAATTTTTTGAAATGCTCTTGGATTCTTGAACAAATCAGCAAAAGCGTCCCAATTCCCTGATACTATTTGGCTTAATTCCCCAAAAGTTGTGTAGTCAATTTTAAGTTCTGACCGTTGAGTAAACCCTGACTCCTCCTCTCTTTTTATGTTATTATCAACATTCGAAATTATTGCCGCCGGAACTTTTAACTCCCACCAGTTATCTCCATATTTTTCTTTCATCAATTGCACAACTAGTGATCTAATAGATCTTTCTAGGCAATAAAACACTTCATAGTGTTCTGCCATTTCTTTAGCTTCTTTTCTAAAATCTGCATTAAATTGCAAGTAATAGTCTTTGCGTTTCACTTCAACCAATTCCTTTCTGCCTAAGTCTAAATTATGCTCTGCTTCGATTTTATCCAAGTCATTTTCAGTCAATGAATTAGCCAAAGTAAATAATCTAATTCTAGATTCAATATCCGAGTTATTCATTTAGCAAATTCTCTTTTAGTGATTTAAATATCGCATTGAATATAGCAGGGTCGTCAGTTTTAGGCAAAACCAAATTGATTGTATAGTTCAATCCAATAGTTCTTTGTTTGTTTGAACCAGATGAAATTGGGGGCTGCAGGACGGGCTCGTCTTTCTTTGTCGTCTTTAATTCTTTTATGCCTTCTGAAGTCATTGTTACTTGCTTAGAATCAAAATCAGCTAGAGCTTTAGCATTAAAGAAAGTTGATACAATATTTTCGACTTTCTTTGAATCATGAGCTTCGCCTGTAGCTTCCATTACAAGCCCCTTAAATGCCTTTCTATCAAGTTCATTACAGTATTCATTTCGCGAGAACAATTCACGATAGGCTTGCCGCATTGCTGTCCCCAAGCTCTTAGCTGAAGTTGTAGGATTTCGAAATTGTTTATAAAGACTCGTGGGCGTGCCATCACTATTTACTAAGCCTGCTTTCTTTGCCCAAGGTATAAAAGTCAAGTAATTGCCGCCATTGAAACCAAGTTTGGTTTTCAAGAAATCTTGACTGAAAGTCTCGGGGGTACTTGCCTCCTTAATTTTCTCAAGGATTTTTCCGATTGAGCCAGGTGCATTCAAGTATGGGATATCTGCTGCCATATTCAGTTGTTTGATTTAAACTTATTACTCTGGTTCACCCTGTATCCGAGTGAATATGGGTGAGTTGTCTCTGTTTGAGGTTATACCTTCTTTAAAAGAGCAATTTTAGACCTTTCCATCCAGTATTATGGGTTCAAAATATTCTCTACCCAATGAGTAAGGAATCAGTTTCTTATGTTGCAACCGCCCAATAATAATCGCCGTGTGAGTATTGAACTTCCTTGCAAAATTTCTTATATCATCTTCACTAAGAGGGGCCGCTGCTAATATCTCTGCCTCTTCATCTTCTGTTAAGGTCCATTTTATGGCAAATTCATCTGCCTCCTTCTCTTTGATGAGGTCTTTATCGGAATACTCAACCTTCTCTAAGAAAATATCCTTTTTACCGTGCAAGAGAATATGTCCAGCCTCGTGAAAGAAAGTGAACCAAAAGCTATCATTGCGGTTATACCGACCAGTTAACTGAATAAGAGGAGTATCGTTTAGCCAACGAGTTGAACCACTTATTGGGGCTTTATTGATACAAGGAGTATACACTACTTTCACACCTGCTTCCAGGCAAACGCTTTGCAAGTGATTAAAGAATCCATTAGGATGATTTGCCATAATTGATTTCAATTCTGGTAATGCTTCCTTAAACTTCTTTTCTGAATAGTCGCTTGCTTCTAACTCTGTCGCTTGCAATTCGCCTTTGCGAAGCCATGCTGATATGGCATAAGGTTCGTTGGTTTGAGCTAGAGATATACGGAAAGCTACTTTAAGTTGCTGGTTAAAATAATAATCTTCCCAGGCCGTGTGATTGGAGAAGCCAAAGAAGGCAAGCATTTCCATTGTTTTTTCCTGAATCGTGGTTACCGGAGGCAACCAGCCCTTCTTTATTATATCTGCCAAGGGAAACTGCCTTGCCCATGCCACCGCATTCTGAATAACAGTTTGCCTTTTTTCTCTTGCAATGTATTCATCATAGGCTCTTTGGTGGTTCATCCAAAAGTTTGCAGGAATCTTTGTAACATTCTCAAACTGCACCGCCATATCCGGTGTAATCGAACTATCACCTTTAAGTATGGCAATTATTGTTTTTTCAGGCTTCCCGGTACGAAGGGCAAATTCTTTCGGCCCCATACCCATTTCATCCAGTTTCTCCGCTAAGGTCCCGCCCGGATGCGGAACTGATTGTGGGAAATATTGATTTTGTTTGGCCATGATTATTTCTCTTTATGATAGTTTACTATTTCTATAACTTCTATACCTTTGATTTCCATCCAAACATACTGGCCATGTTCGTTATTTGGAATAGGGTTTTCATGAGGTGTAAAAATCAATCTATACGGTTGGTCCAAATCGCAAGCCCATTGTCCCTTCCGGTTATTGGTAAGTTCATGAAAATTACCTGGCAAGTGCCTTACTTCTTCCAGGTTATCGGCAAATCTTAATTGTGCCAGTCTGGTCTTGATCTTCTCAGCCCGGTTCTTACCAAACTCCTTTACCCTCATCCGATCATCATTAGCCAGTTTTTCGAATTTCTTATCGGTAAATGTTATTTCCACTACAAAAATAAATTTATTTTAATTAACATCAAATGTAAGTTAAAATAATAAATTTAAAGAACTATACGACAGTTCGCGTCGTCGAAATAGCTTGGAAAGAGCCAATAGCGATCAAATATTTTATTTACACACAATTATATAATAATATTTATACATATATGTTAATTTAAAATTTTGCTTTCTGCGTCAATTGGCACCTGCAAACAAAACAAAGGGGCCCTCAGTTCTAACCCAACTCTGACCGTAAGGAGAATTAGGAAGCATTACTATCCTAACATATACAGATTTCATTGTTATTGATTCACTGTCCTGACTTACTCCAAGAATATCTGTCAATAAAATTCATAATCTTATTCAAATCAGCTGCAAAAAGGTTCGAAAGTTGTCCCCTTCTCCCCGCTGAAAATTTAAAAAGCCTTCAAGTCATTGGATTTGAAGGCTTTTTAGGTTCGAAGAATTCTGGCTATTTTCAACCCACTTTCTGTTAAGAATTAATTATCAAATTATTAACTGGTTCGAAATGTTCTCAAATGAATTATCTTTTATGTAAAATGGATTATGACTTCTCCAAAGAATCCTCAACCCTTAAATCCTAAACGCGAACGACTTACCCCACAAAAGCTAAGAGAACTTTCAGGAGTCAATTTGTCTGATGAACAACCAGAGGAAGTTATAGGATCAATAAGACGATATGCTCGTATACTTTCCAAATGTATTAATCTCAAAACAGCCAACGAGAAAAAGAATGAATCTTAATATATCATCCTAAAGGCAATGATATCTAGAGTGGTAATTATAACTTATTTAAGATTAGCCTGATTTAGTCATTAGTTTAATTCTCATAGCTTCACTATATACCGAACGAAAATATTGCTCCAAAGGTCTTCCGAATATTTTATGCTCTTCAATCATAGGCTCTAGATCGCTATCAGTCAAAATACCTTCATAAAAAAGCCATCCTACTATGTGGGGAACCGTTTGTGTTTTATCCTCTCCCAAAATCAATTTGGCAATTTTCCTTGCTTTCTGATCATCAGTCAGAAACACCTGGTTAGTTTTTTTACAAAAAGCAATTGATGAAAGCTCGCCTCTTCCTAGACGTTGGCTATATTTGACGATATCAGAATCTTGCAAATCGTCTATTGACAGACGATGTGTAAGAAATACTCCGCCTCTCTTGATTTTCTCTAGCCTTTCTCTAATCTCTTTATCATGATTAGTAGGATTAGATCTTACCTTAAACAAACATTCATATTCTACAAATTGAGTGATCGAAAAGTCAAATCCGTTAGATTTAATTCTATTGTATAGGATCAATGACGACAGCAAGTTCCATATCGCGCAACTATCGATAATGTTTATTTTAATACACTTTGTAATATCAATTGTCATAGCTCAATCGGAGATTAAAAAGGTTTAAAACATTGACCAGTTCATTCTCATTACTGAGAAGCATGTCTGCCAATCTACCTGATGAAATAGCACCTACATTGTAGGCCTCGTAGCATTTTCTAACATAAAAATCATTGATTCCTCTTTGCAAAAGTTCTGATTTTGCATCATACATTTTAGGAGTCAAGTCTTTTAGCTCGGAATCAATCTTATCAGAAGCACTAAGTTTAAGTGCTTTGAAATATTTTTGTTGCATTGATGTTATTGCCCCTGCATTCATCATCGCAATGGATAACGGTTCAGCGTTGACTTGTAACCGTTTTGCTAATAGTTTAAAATTTTCATCTGTCCATTGCAAATCTTTTGCATGACTAAAAATCTCCTTAGGGATAAGGAAAGATGATGCAAACTCATTCGCTCGAACCTCTCTTAAATCTAACTTTTGAGTAGATTTATAATGCTCATAAGAAACATTTATATTCTCTTTATAATCGAAAATAGCATGAGCAATTTCATGCATCAATGTAAAGTTTTGGCGATAAATGTCCTCTGAGTAATTGATTAAAATACATTTTCCAGCCACTGGGTGGGCGATAAACAATCCTGATATATTCGAATTACTCAATTTGCGTCTAAAAATATGAATTCCCAATTTTCTCAATGCTTGATATGGATTAGGTATTGCTACTATAGGCTGAAAACCTAAATTGCCTCGTAATTTTGCTGCGGCAAGTTGACCGTGAGTTTTATAGAAATCACCAGAAGGAATAAATTCAAACTCTATTTTATTAAACTCAGTAGCTTTGAAAGCCAATTCTTCGCATTCGCAAAGAAACATAAACTCTTGGATCGCCCACCTATCCTCTTTCGAGAAATCCCTTCCATATTGTCTATATAAAATATCAATCTGTTCAGAAGCTGCCTTTTGTTGGTTGCTTATAAAATAAACATAGTCCTGCTTATAAAAATCAGAGAAAATCAATATTTCATCGCCAGTAGGTTCAATCAATCCGCCTTCCAAACTTTGAAGGCGCAATTCTATTATACCTGTTTTTTCTGCAACTTCCTCTAAAGAAAGCTGTAGTTGCTCTCTGTAGCGACGAAGTTTTTCTCCCAATATTTTGGTATCAAACGCCATTTTGTAATAAGTAGAGTATCTAAATTAACTGCTAATCTGATGTGTTTTTATTAAAAATATGCAATTATAATCAACATTAATCCTATTATTTGATCATTCGGAGAAAGCGCTTTTCTTTCTGGGAAGGTTATATATTCTCACTTGATATTAAATCCAACTATCATTATACTGACATATAGTGTTTAAAGCATCGAAAAAGGGTAAATCAATGGCTACGGGGCGATTTAACCTGGATAATGAGCGGCTTTAGAAATAGCTAAGACCTAAATTTATTATCTTTATTGCCCTTAAATAGTATATATATGTTATCACAAGAAACTTTAGACTATTACCAAAGTTGGAAGCGAAAGCAGGCTGCTAATGTTGAGGATGATTTAAGTGCCGTATTCAACGGATTTAGGGATTTGTACCCTACATACAACCGTCTATACAACGAAATTCCTACTGCTTTGAAAGCAACAGGAGTAGTTCTTCCCAAAAGACTGGAAGACAATCAAAAAGCTACTAAATATGTGGTGCAGTATATAGGTGCTTCAAATCTACTTACTCATTTGTCAAAAAATAATAATGACAGTGACATCGAATCAATTGATTGGATATTAGAAGAGGAACTATTTCATATAAAACTGATTCAAGGTCAGAGCGACCGGAATGCAGATATTCAGCTTAGGGCAGAATTGAATTCTACTGATGCAGAAACCAAAGCAATCGCAATTCTGAAGGTTATTTATTATGTTCGTTGTAATATGGAACATGGAGAAAAGCATTTTGAAGAGCACCAACGGCTACTCCTGCAACCGCTAACCAATATTTTAGTTGCAGTTATAGAACAGCTATATGAATTACTCAGCAAACCTTAAACAGGCAGTGATACTTTAGATTATATACCATGTTCTTCCAGAAAATGCATAATCTTTCTCAAATCAGATGCAAATTTGTTCGAAAGTTGTAACCTGCTCCCCGCATCTTCGCTGTAAAAGCACTTAAAACCTCTGATCTTCAGGGGTTTTTTAGTACCCGAAACCCATCCAGTCAATAACCTAATTGTAAGTTGGGGTAGCCCCCTTTCAAACGAGCGCTACGTAATCAATTGGCTTCGTTAGTTTATTCCTTGTTCATCATTTTCTATTTAAAATACCCTCAATCCAGTTAACAAGCGTATCAGCCACCTGTTCTGATGCGCCCATATACATGTGATCTGTATTTTTAATCATTGCTGTGGTTAACCTCACGTTTGTAAAATGCTGTTCGATGTGTGCCTGTAAAGACTTCAATTCTGTTTCGTTACCTACATCATTGTTTGTTGCATAAAAAACCAAAATAGGGCATTGAACTTTTGTAATGCCGGCTTGTCCCGGGTTGGCCCACCCAAAAAAGTCTTTTTGTTCCGGGGGCGTATTGACAATGTCCATATAGGTTGCAGCACTAATATAGGAGGGAAAGGAACGTTTGGGATCTTCTATAAGTTTATCCGGCTTATTCCCGGATATGTAACGAGATGCCGGTATGTACTGCGAGGAGTCAATGGGCCTCGTATCCGGGCTGACTTGACCCGAGGCACAAACCAACCCAATTACCCGAGCATCTTGTTTTTCCGACTGGTACCTTCTCACTGCCGCCCATCCCGCGCTGTGACCTACTAGAATGACATGTTTGAAACCTTTCAATTCTGCAAAATCAATCCAGCCGGCTATATCTTTTACCTCATCTGCTGCTATTCCCCAATATCCACCTCCTCTTATTCTCCTGTTATGCTTATAGCCTTGAACATTTGCCAGGTCATGCATTCGGGTGTTGACCGAGATAGATATAAATCCTCTTTCAGCCAACGCCCTTCCGATCATAATGTATCCAGGTGAGTAAAAATTGGCGCTCCATCCATGGACCCAAATTATAGCTGTCTCTTTGCCTGCAATTTTATCCGCATGAAACAATACACCTGCATTGAAGACCGTATCCGGTGATATCGCGTATACTAGTTCTTCTTTGAGCTTAGCCGCAGGCAACGGTAGCCGATGGGTGTTTTGTGCGTAACCGCCAACGGCAAATATCACTGAAAGCGCAATGGAAATGCAGAACTGTTTCACTTTCCCTCCCTTTTTATGAATTTAGGCAGCTGCTACGGCACTGAAAAATAAATGTGATGAAACGGTATAGTTTTGATGTGAATTATGCCAAAATCTGAAGGCAAGGGCGAATATGCTCAAATTTTGCCCTCATTCAACCTGCTTAATAATGGAAACCCTGAACAAAAAGAGCCGAAGCCGGCCCCTCTTATCTCCGCGTTTTCACCTTCCACATAGCGCCATTCCTGGTGTCTATTCTTTCCAAATGCCCGCCTGCCACAAGAGCATCCAGTACTTTTTCACTATCACTTCTTGGCGTTCCTGACAGTTCGGAAAATTCTTTTGCCGTAAGCGTATGGTATACTGAAAAAAGAGGCGCCCAGTTTTTATCATAGCCGCTTTTAACCGCTCCGGGAAGCAGTTTTAAAATGGCGGTTTCGTAGGCAGCATATGGTTTTGACCCATACACCATTTCCTTATTTCCTGCACCATTTACAAAAAACATGGTAGGGAAACCCCTTACCCCGTATTCCCTGCCAACTTGCAGATCTTCTTCAAACAATGCAACCGCCTTGCCTTCAAAATCGGCTTTCAACCGGTTTACATCTAGTCCTGCATTACTGGCAGCCACCGCAATATGTTCCCATTTGGCAATATTTTTCTTGTGCAGGAATACCATTTCCCGCATTTCACGCAAGAACAGCACAGCCTTTTCCTGATCCTCCAATTGTGCCGCCTTGAAGGCAATAGATGGCGGATAAGAAGAATTTAAAGGATCTTCCAGCCATACATCGCCATCAATAGGCATATCATAGTAAGCGCTTACTTCATCCCAATGATGGGCTACATCCGAAGGTTTGCTGATGCCTCCGCTGTTGTAGCTCCAGTCCGGCAACAAGCCCCCCATGCGGTATTCAATTGCTATACTATTGCCATATTCCAGCTTTAATTTTCTTAGCTGCGGTTCTATGCCCCAGCAGGAAGAACAGATCGGGTCTGTAAAATAAATGACCTTAACCGGCTGCTCTTTTGACTGAAGATCACTGGCGGTCAGGCCTTTCTGTTGAGATACCGGTATTTCACAAACGCCGGTTGCCGGATCACATAAAAGCGGGTTGGTATTTGATGTTTTGTCTGCCATTTCCTTGATCACAATTTTGTTTATTTATCATGCTGAATTACGGTACAAAATTACTTGCCAACCAGTTTACAAACACTATCCATTACCCTGTGGAAACTGGTTACCTTCAGGTAACTATACCTAATGTTGTACCTTAGCTGTGTGTAAAGAAATAATACAGAGAATGAAAAAGCAGCCCGTTTGTAATATCACAACTCAGTGCCAGGCAAGGATACTGGCTATAAAGGATGCCATGGAAATATTATCGGGCAAGTGGAAGTTCCATATCCTGGGAACGCTGTTGCTCAATGAAAAAATGCGGTTCATGGACCTGCTGCGGGAAGTAGAGGGTATTGCCCCAAAGATGTTGTCCAAAGAATTACAGGACATGGAAATGAATCAATTGATCACCCGCACCGTCATCAATACCAAACCCATCACTGTAGAATATGCGCTGACAGCAGCAGGCAGAACGGTAGAGCCATTGATCGATGAACTGGCCAGTTGGGGAGGCGCCTACCGGCATGCACTTTACAATAAGAAAGGCCGGTAACCTGTTTGATCCGGCATCAAACTGCGCATGCGGGCCGCTGCTACCAGCGGCGCAGCGCCTTTGTAACCGCCGGCGCTGCGTCCGCATACGCAGTTGTCTTAATAGAATTTGGGCGGCGGGTTCAGTGTCAGGTTCTGCCGCTGGTGCCAGTAAGGGTAGATCGGCGGTACTTCACTGGCCGCATCCAGCCGCTTCACCTGGTCTGCCGTCAGCTGCCAGCCTACAGCGCCCAGGTTCTGCTTCAACTGTTCTTCATTTCTGGCGCCAATAATGATGCTGGACACCGTGGGGCGCTGCAACAACCAGTTAAGTGCTACCTGGGCTATGGTTTTACCGGTTTCATTGGCAACTTCGTCCAGCGTATCAATAGTATTGTAGAACACGTCTTCTTTCACGGCCATATCCGGTACGGGGCTGCCGCCTTGCGCCACACGCCCCTCTTGCGGGAGCGGCTGGTTGCGCCGGTATTTTCCGCCCAGGCGTCCGGCCGCCAGCGGAGACCAGATGATGCCGCCCACCTGCTGGTCAAGCGCCAGGGGCATGAGTTCCCATTCATATTCCCTGTTGGCCAGGGAATAGTACACCTGGTGCGCTACATAACGGCTCCAGCCGTATTTTTCAGATATGCCGAGCGATTTCATGAGGTGCCAGCCGGAAAAATTGGAGGCCGCAATGTACCGCACCTTGCCGCTCTGCACCAGGTGCTCCAGCGTATGCAGCGTTTCTTCCACGGGCGTATTGCCGTCAAAGCCATGCATGTGGTACACGTCAATATAATCCGTGCCCAGCCGTTTCAGGCTGCCTTCTATCTGCCGCAGGATGTGAAACCGGGAAGAACCCTGGTTGTTGGGAGCTTCTCCGAAAGTAAAGGTGCTCTTGGTGGAAAGAATGAGCTTGTCCCGCTGGAGGCCTGCAATGGCCTTGCCCAACACTTCTTCCGCCAGCCCGTCTGAATAAATATCCGCTGTGTCAAAAAAATTGATACCAGCGTCCATGCAAATACCGATCAGCCGTTTTGCCTCTTCTGCCTGGGTGCTGCCCCAGGCCTTGAAAAATTCAGTGCCGCCCCCGAAAGTGGCGGTACCAAAGCTCAATACCGGCACCTGCAAGCCAGATGCGCCCAATTGTCTGTATTCCATCTTCAGTAGTTTTTAAGATAACGATCTGTCAAATGTACATCAGCCAGCCGGCATATTGCGGCCTACTGTAGTCCTTTCTTCCGTTAACCGCTTAACAATTTTGTGTAAATTTGGATGACCTGTATAATTCGTTTTTTAACCACACAGATGGGCCAGATGTTAAGACCATGGAACACCACGATTGCTATTGATTTCGGGCACGAACGTGCGGTTTATCAGCAGATAGCGGACGGCATAGTGACCGAAATAAAAAAAGGCCGCCTGCGGCCCGGTACGCCTTTACCCGGCAGCCGCGTACTGGCGGCCAACATTGGCGTAAACCGCAAAACGGTAGTGTTGGCTTATGAGGCGCTGATTGCCGAAGGCTGGCTGGAAACAACCGGCAAAAGCGGCACTTTCGTTTCGGCAGAGCTGCCGCGGTTCAAAGACCAGCCGCCGGTAACGGGCCACCGGTTCGAGTTCAACCACTATGCTATCCAGCCGCTGCAGGGCCCTGTAATGGCCAACCTGATCGCCTTTAACGACGGGCTGCCGGATGTGCGGCTGGCGCCTATGGAGGAACTGTCCAGGGCCTACAAACGCATATTCCAGCAAAAGGCCCGCTGGTGCATGCTGGGTTATGGGCATGAAAAGGGTGAAGAGCGGCTGCGCGCCGCGCTGGCGGCCATGCTGGCGCATAAAAGGGGTATGAACGTAGGCACGCACAACATCTGCATTACCCGTGGCAGCCAGATGGCACTCTACCTGGCCGCACATACCCTCATTGCCAGCGGAGACACGGTAGCCATGGAATGCCCCGGCTACCTGCATGCCTGGCAGATATTTGCAAAAGCTGGCGCCAAAATGGTACCCATACCGGTAGATGACAAGGGCCTGGTAACAGACGCGCTGGAAAGGCTTTGCAAAAGCCGCCGCATCAAAGCCGTATACGTAACCCCGCATCACCAGTTCCCTACCGCGGTGAGCATGAAAGTGGAACGAAGGCTGAAACTGATCGAACTGTCTAACCGCTACGGTTTTGCCATCATTGAAGATGATTATGACCACGAGTTCCACTTTGAAGCCAAAAGCATGCTGCCGCTGGCCAGCATGGAGCATGCGCAGAACGTTATCTATATCAGTTCGCTGAGCAAGCTGGTAGCCCCTGCTGTCAGGATAGGCTATATTACCGGGCCCGCGGCGTTTGTAGACTCGCTGGCGCAACTGCGCGCTATTATTGACCGGCAGGGAGATACCATCATGGAACTGGCCGTGGCGGAGCTGATGGAAGACGGCGCCATACACCGCCATGCCAAAAGGGCTTTTGGCATTTATGCGGAAAGGCGCGAGCATATGGACCAGTGCCTCCGCGCCTATCTCTCCCGCCAGGCCAGCTACCTGAAGCCCGAAGGCGGCCTTGCATACTGGGTTACTTTCAACCAGCCGCTCAACACCGAAGCGCTGCAGCAAAAATTATTGAAAAGGGGCGTGTCTGTTATTTCCACAGAACGGTTTGCGTTTGATGGCAAGCCTCTTAATGCGCTGCGGCTGGGTTATGCATCGCTTACGCCTGCCGAGCTGGAAGAAGGTATAAGGACAATAGGGGCTGTGGTGAAAAAAACGGGTGTGTCAAAAGCCTGACACACCCGCTGTTCACCTGTACAACAGGCCGTTCCTTATTTCAGATCATTAATACCGGCACCGTAGTTGATATGCAACACATTGCCGGAAGGAGCCACCAGTGCGGGTACAGACTTCACGCCATATTTTTCCGCCTCCCCTATCCTGCTTTTGTCTTCTCCAAGGTGTACTACCTCTACATTGTCTGTACCAATCAGGGAAATAATTTCCTGCTCAGCGGTTACGCATACCGGGCAACCTGCATGATAAAATTTTGCTTTGCTCATAGTGAAAATGTTTTTAAATGCAATTGCAAATTAAATCACGCGCTACTCCGGTGGGCCATCCAGAAAAAAGTGATACGGTAAAAAGAGGCCCATCTGCCGCTACAACAAGATGCCGGCCAGCAAAGCCGTAATGGCCACGCACCAGACGGTATATTTTACCACTACCGCGCTTACACCAAAGTAGGCAATGGTGCGCTTCTTCAGCAAATAAGCCACATAGGCCACGTTAAGCAGCCCGGACGTGGCGAGCGCCGGCAGGTTGGCAAAGCGAAGCGTATCTGTTCTGACAAACGTGGTCACCAGCCCCAGCCTGAAAGCAACAGCCGCCACACAGCCAGCCGTTACCAGTATCCAGCCCCAGCGGTTCCTTTTCAGCAACAGGTAAAACAGTACGGGGATGTATGCGAATTTGAACATGTAGTCAACATACGTAACCACGTCTCCCGGGCAATTGCCGCACTGGAGAAACCGGCCAAAGGCCGGCAACGAATAATAGAGGGTCCACACATATTGCAGGCCCAACACGAACAGGAAAATGTACAGCCATTTATCAGGCCTGACAGCTGCGCCTGGCTGTATCATGGGTTCCAGCAGGTCTTTCGCCTTTTCCTTGTAGGCAGCTGCTTTTTCCTTGCGCACCTGCTTTTTCTGCCGTTCTGCTTCCACGTATGCCGAGGCTTCATCTATTTCAGCATCTGACACCCGCCGGCCTTCCAGCAGCCGCACGGCCGCCTCTACCGCCTGCGGCTGGTAGGCGTCAGGCTGCAGCGTTATTTGCAGCAACTGTGCGGTGGTGTAGTGTTTGTACTGCTCCGTAAAGTTGAAAGACATAGGTATATATTAGCTGTGATTTCACGCTATTTCCGCTGCACCACCATTTCCGCCGCCGGTATGTTGATGGTGATCCTCGGCCCCATCCAGTTGATCCAGATAATGCCATCATAAATAAGCCCGTCCACAAACTGTGCGGGAATGCCGGTAACGCTTATTCCGGCCCCTTCCGAAGCCGCCAGTTTTTTCACCGGCGCGTAATAGGTATGAGACACAAAATCGGGGTTGATCTCGCTCTTTCTGGCGCGCCGCTTCACCTTTACGGTGTCCGTAGCATCAATGCCCAGGCGCTGCATGTATTTTGCGTTGAATTTATACACATCCTTGCCCGCGCCGCTGTCTAGCGCCAGCTGCAGCGTAAGGGAATCGTTAACGGAAAAACAGGCGAATATATCCAGCGCACGGCCCCTGGACTGCTCAAGCTGCAGCGGTATCACCGTTCCTGTCTTGCGCAGGGCAGCCAACTGCGCCGGCGTTTCGAACCGAAGCACCTGCCGGTCAAAATCCATCGTGAAAGGCTGCGTTTCCAGCAACTTCAGGGAAAGGATGCCATCCAGGCCGCCGAGGTTAAAATCCAGGTAACTCACTGTTTCCTGCGCTTTCTTCAGGCTGCCCAGCACCATATCCGGTACGGTATAAAGGTCTACGTCAATACGCTCCCCCGTTGCGCGGAACGCCGTATATCCGCCGTCCTGCGGCTTTGCATGACGCAGCTTGTCAAAAAAAGTTTTGGTGAACACGGTGAGACCGGCGCCGGTGTCCAGTATAAAATTACCTTCTACCCCGTCTACCGAAGCCTTGACCTGCACATGGCCCGATGGCAGTACGGTCAGCGGTATTTCCCGCTGCGCATAGCAGCAAACGGTCATCAAACACAACAGCAAAGAAAAAAACGAACGGCTCATGACCGTGAAATTAACTGCTTTTTATATATTTAAGTAAATGTTCTTTAACACGCCCCTGCTTTGAAAAAATATCTGCCTGTTATTATACCCCTGCTGCTGGTAAAACTGGCCGTACACCTGGTTGGTAACGCCAACTACGGCTTTCACCGGGATGAGCTGCTGCACCTCTCCGCGGGGGAGCACCTGGCCACCGGCTACATGGAGTTTCCGCCTTTTATTGCGTTTGCGGGGCGGCTTTCCCACCTGCTATTTGGTTATGACCTTTCCGGCATGCGCATATTTGCCACGCTGGCCGGGCTGGGCATACTCTGGTTATGCTGCCGCATGGCCATGGAAATGGGCGGAAAAAAAATGGCGGTGCTGATAGCCGGTATCAGCATATTGGCCTTTCTGCCGTATTACCGCAACCACCTGCTATTTCAGCCGGTGGCTTTTGACCAGTTTTTCTGGACGCTGGGTTTCTTTTTCCTTATCCGCTATATCAACACCGGGGAGCCGCGTTACCTGGTGCTGCTGGGCCTTACCGCGGGCCTGGGGGTGATGAACAAATACACCATGCTGCTTTGGGTGGGGGGAGCGCTCACAGGCCTGCTGTTTCACCGGCAGGGCAACACCTTCAAAAACAAATGGCTGTACCTGGCAGGCGCGCTGGCATTACTGATAGTGCTACCCAATTTCATCTGGCAATGGCAGCACAACTTTCCGCTGGTCCTGCACGTGAAGCGGCTGGACGAGCTGTCTGCTCCCAATACCTTTGCCCGTGACCAGCTGCGGCTTCCATTTACACTGCTGCTGAGCCTGGTGGGGCTCTTTGCCTTGTTCTTCCACCAACAGCTGCGTAAGTACAGAAGCGTAGCGGTAGCGGTGCTGTTCATCTTTTTTATGCTGTGGCTCCTCAACAGCAAGGGATATTATTTTTTTGCGGCTTATCCTGTACTGTTTGCCGCCGGTGCCGTACAGGTAGAGCAGTGGCTGGCGCGGCGCCCCGCCTGGAACTACGGCGTGGCGGCATTTTTGCTGCTGCCCGTGATGCCGTTTGTGCCAGACGCTATTCCCATATTGCCCGTAAAAACTTTTGTGGAATACAAACAGCTGCAGCCCGATGCGGAGGGCCGCTACCAGCTCACCAGCGATTATGCTGACATGTTTGGATGGGAAGAGCAGGTACGGCTGGTAGACAGCCTGTACGCGTCGCTTTCTGCGAAAGAGCAGGCGGAATGCGTATTGTGGGCAAGTAATTACGGGGAGGCCGGCGCCATTAAAATACTGGGCGGTAAAGAGCCGCTGTGCCGCCATGGCAGTTTCTGGCTGTGGGGACCGGGCCGTAAAAGCGGGCGTATTGCCATCAGTATCGGCAATAGTAAAGAAGTGGTGGATAAAGTGTACGAACAGGCACAGCTTGTTAAAACCATCCGTCATCCATATGCCATTGATGAAGAAAACAACATTGGCCTTTACCTTTGCCGCGGCCCCAGAATAAGCCTGCCCATCATATGGCCCACGCTGGCCAACCAGGTATTTGAATAGCCGCTTTTACCGTGTACTGCTGCCACGGGGTATCAGCACAGACGGGATCACCATTTCAGCGCTCATGACATTGTTCCCCTTAATAGCTTTCAGCAGCAGGCTGGCGGCCGCGCGGCCCATTTCAAACGCAGGCTGGGTAATGGTGGTCAGGGAAGGATGAAGGATGGTGGCAATTTCGAGGTTGGAGAAACAAACTACTTTCACATCTGAGGGAATGCGCAGCCGGAGGTCGTTACAGGCCTGGTACACGGTAGTGGTAAGTTTTTCCACGGAGGCCACAATACCGTCTGGCCGGGGGGCTTTACGCTGCAGCATTTTTTTTACGGTCTTGTAATTCTCCGCGGCATCGTTGGTGCAGGCCACTACGTTGCCGGTGCGGAATGGCAGCCGGTGGTCTGCCAGGGCCTGGCGGTAGCCTTCCATGCGGCGGTTGCTGATAGAAAGGCTTTCCGAAATGCCGAGGTACACGATCTCGCGGCAGCCGTTCTCCACCAGGTGGGCCGTGGCGGCATAGCCGCTCTCAAAATCGTTGGTAACAATGCGGGCCGCCTGCACCTCATCCAGCACCCGGTCAAAAAACACTACCGGCACATCTTGCGCCGCCAGGTCACGGATGTGCTCTCCGGAAAGGGTTTCCCGGGATACAGATAGCAGCACCCCGTCTACCCGCCCGCTCTGGAACTCCTTCAGGATCAGCTTTTCGTTGTCAAACTGCTCATGCGTGAGGCAGATCAGCACATGGTAGCCCATCGCTTTCATCACGGATTCTATACCATTGATGGCCAGGGAAAAAAAACTGTCTGCCACCTCGGGCACCACCACGCCTATAGTACGGCTTTTTTTGCCACGTAGGCTGCTGGCATAAGGGTTGGGCGTATAATTGAGGGTAGCGGCCAATGCCAGTACCCGCTGCTTTGTTTCAGCGCTTATTTCATAACTGTCCCGCAACGCCTTGGAAATTGTGGAAACAGATAAATTCAGCTCCCGGGCCAGCGCCCTGATAGTGACATGCTTCATGGAAAAGACGAAAACGGTTTCGTAAATAAAACTACTGTTATTCTGGAAAGAATCTGCAAAAAACCTGATATTTAGGAAAGTACCTCACCGTAAATTCTCACGTCATGAACACCCGATCAAACGATTTTACTGCCAAAGAGATCAACCCGCTGAACAGTCTTGATGAATGGGAAGACGCCGTGTTGCAGCGCTACCCCGAGCCGGGTACTATTGCCAAAGAGAAAACCGAGGCTGAGTTCCGGAACTACGAATCTCCGGAAAGGGATACGGTGAAAGAGTTTTACCGCCTGAACCATACTTACCAGACATACGATTTTGTGCAGGAAAAAAGAGCCGCCTATCTTTCTTTTGATAAAAAGGAAATGCCGGTATGGGAAGCATTTGACTTCCTGAACCAGTTGGTAGACGATTCCGACCCCGACACCGACCTGGACCAGTTCCAGCACTTGCTGCAAACCGCGGAGGCTATCCGCACAGACGGGCATCCTGACTGGATGGTGCTGGTGGGCCTGATGCATGACATGGGCAAGGTACTTTGCCTCTTCGGGGAACCGCAGTGGGCCGTGGTGGGAGACACCTTCCCCGTGGGCTGCGCCTACTCCGATAAAATAGTATACCCTGAGTTTTTCCATCATAATCCTGACTTTGCTAACCCCAAATTTCAAACCCAGCTGGGCGTATACAGCAAAAACTGCGGGCTGCGCAATGTGAACATGTCATGGGGGCACGATGAATACGTGTACCAGATGATGAAAGACCATTTGCCGGAACCGGCCCTCTACATGCTGCGGTACCACTCCTTCTACTCCTGGCACCGCGAGGGCAGTTATGACTACCTGCTGGATGACCACGACCGGGAAATGCTGAAGTGGGTAAAACTGTTCAATCCTTACGATCTTTATTCAAAATGCCCGGTGCCCCCGGATTGGAAGCAGCTGCGCCCGTATTATGAAGACCTGGTGGCCAAATATCTTCCCCGTAACTTAAAATTCTGACCTTTATCAGCCAGGCTAACTGATTCCACTGCGTATGAATAAACTGCAAGCTGCGGATTACATTGTATTCTTCATATACTTCATTGCCGTTGCAGCCTACGGGTATTACGTATACCATAAAAAAAGAAATGCCTCCGCCAGCGCCAGCGAATTTTTCCTGGCAGAAGGCTCTCTTACCTGGTGGGCCATTGGGGCCTCCCTGATAGCTTCCAATATTTCCGCGGAACACTTTATTGGCATGTCCGGTTCCGGCTTTGCACTGGGCCTGGCCATTTCCACCTACGAGTGGATGGCGGCCGCTACACTGATCATTGTGGCGATATTTTTTATCCCGCTCTACCTGAAGAACCGCATCTTCACCATGCCCCAGTTCCTGGCCAAACGGTATAACGACAAGGTAAGCACCGTGATGGCCGTATTCTGGCTGCTGGTATACGTATTCGTGAACCTGACCTCCATCATCTACCTCGGCGCGCTGGCCATTGCTTCCATTTCTACCATTTCATTTGAATGGTGCATTGCCGGCCTGAGCATATTTTCAGTGATCGTAACGCTGGGCGGCATGAAGGTGATAGGCTACACAGACGTGATACAGGTGCTGGTACTGATCATTGGAGGCCTGGTTACCACCTACCTGGCGCTGTCTCTGCTGGCAGACCATTTCGGGTTTGACGGCAACATCCTGAAAGGCTTGTCTGTATTGAGAAAGGAAGCCCCTTCTCATTTCCATATGATATTCGACAAAAGCAACCCTTACTACAAAGACCTGCCGGGCCTTTCCGTATTGATAGGCGGCATGTGGATCAACAACCTGGCCTATTGGGGTTGCAACCAGTACATTACGCAACGGGCTTTGGGCGCCGACCTGAAAACAGCGCGGAAGGGCATCCTGTTTGCCGCATTCCTCAAACTGCTGGTGCCTGTTATTGCGGTGCTGCCGGGCATTGTGATGTTTGTGCTGCACAAGAACGGCCTCTTTGCGCAGGAAATGCGCGATGCCAACGGGGTGCTGAAGCCTGACCATGCCTATCCCACCCTCATGAACCTGCTGCCTCCCGGCCTCAAAGGCGTGGCCTTTGCCGCGCTCACGGCCGCCATTGTAGCCTCCCTGGCAGGTAAGGCCAACAGTATTTCCACCATTTTTTCGCTGGATATCTACAAAAAGTATTTCAATAAAAATGCTACCGAACGCCAGCAGGTGCTCACCGGGCGGTGGGCCGTTGTTATTGCCATGCTGCTGGCGGCCATTGTAACGCCGGCCCTGCGCTCGCTAGACCAGGCTTACCAGTTCATACAGGAATATGTAGGGTTTATTTCTCCCGGGGTGCTGGCCATTTTCCTGATGGGCTTCTTCTGGAAAAGGACCACCGCCGCAGCCGCCATGACGGCAGCATTGCTGACCATCCCTATTTCCACGGTACTTAAATTTTTACCGGCATGGACAAGCGGCGCGTTCCCTGATTTTCCTTTCCTTGACAGGATGAGCATCACCTTTGGCCTGCTCATTCTATTGATGATCATCATCAGCCTCTCCAGGCCCTACAAAGCGCCTGAAAAGCCCATTATAGAAATAGACACTTCCATGTTCCGCACTTCGCCCGGATTTATTGTTGGCTCCGTGATCATTATCGGTATTCTGACGGCCCTGTATACGGTATTCTGGTAACCGGTCATGCTTTCCTGAGCAACGCCCTGATGGTGGCCAGGTGGCTGAAAAGCACCAGCGGTACAATGCAGCCCGGCAGCCATACAAAGGGGAAATACAACACCGCCCTGTTAGGCTGGTCAAATGCCAGCTGTTGAATGGGCGTGGGCGCGGATAGTATGGCATGTATCACCACGTTGAGCAGCAGGCCCAGGCAAACCAGGTTCCAGCCGATCAGCACTCCCTTTGGCAGCCGCGGGCGCATATAACCGTACCAGGCAATGAAAGGCGCTGTGAGCCCGCTTAGGATGTCAAAGTTGCGGCCTTCAAAAGTGATGATGGCCGGTACCAGTTGCCGGCCGTACAGCCAGAACAGGATCAGCTCCACGGGTACCCGCACCACATGCAGCCAGGTAAGCCGCTGGTAGTCAAGCCCGTTCATCCACGCCCGGCCGGCGCCGGTAAGAAAAATAAGGAGAATGCCCAGCACCGGCGGCAGTACCAGCAACAGGAACCTGAGCGGGCGTGTATCCGTTACCGCATAAAAGCCGTTACGTGTCAGAATACCTTGCAGCGCCAGCCACAGCAGCAGGATGTACAATACCGCCGCACTTTGGCCCGCGCGGTAAAAGAAGAACAGCGCCGCAAAGGTGGTAAGCATGAAAGTGAAAGGTATGTAAAAAGGAATATCGAGCATGGCGGTGCATATTTTTGCAGGTTGAAAGTACGGCTTTCGCGTTCTTTTTCCCGCCTTTGGCCACAAAAAACCGCCCGCCTGTTGCATGCCTGTAAAATTGCTGCTAACTTCCCCCTGCTAAAAAATGAACCTAATCCACTTTCCATGATACTACAGTTCTTCAGGCGCAGGCTGCGCCCGGCGCTGCTCTTGTGCGCCACCCTGCTGGCTTTCTCCGCAACGGCCCAGCAGCCATATACCGCCCCGGCCCTGAGCCGGCCAGACTCCTGGTCTATGATACTGGTGCCTGACCCGCAGACTTACAACAAATTCAGCCGCAACCAGCCCCTGTTTGAGCTGATGACGCAATGGGTAGCGGAAAGCATCGACTCCCTGAAGATCAAACTGGTGCTTTGCACCGGCGACCTGGTGGAGCAGAACGAATTTATCAACCCCGATGGCAAGGTGGGCAACCAGCCCAGCAAAAACCAGTGGGAAGCGGTAGCGCGCGCATTCAGCCACCTGGACGGGAAAGTGCCCTACATAGCGGCCACCGGCAACCATGACTATGGCTACAAAAGCGCGGAGATACGCATTACCCGCTACAACGAATACTTTCCGGTAGACAAGAATTTCCTCACGCAAAAAATGCTGCGCGAGGTAACGCTGAACGGGCAAGGCATTCCAACGCTGGAAAACGCGGCTTTCGAATTTACGTCTCCCCACGGCAAAAAAATGCTGGTGCTCAACCTGGAGTTTGCGCCAAGAGATACGGTACTGACCTGGGCTGCCGGTGTGGTGAACCAGCCGAAGTATAAAGATCATTTTGTAATAGTGCTCACCCACTCGTACCTCAACGCCAAAAATGAGCACATTGTCAGGGAAAAATACCTGCTGAAAGACCGCAACTATGGCGCGGCTATTTTTGAAAAGCTGATCAAGCCGTCAAAAAATATCCGGATGGTATTTGGCGGTCACATTGGCGCGCCAGACGATCCCAGGGCCCACATTGCTTTCCGGACAGACCTGAATGCCGCGGGCAAAAAGGTACACCAGATGGTGTTCAACGCCCAGGCGCTGGGCGGCGGCTGGTTCGGGAACGGCGGAGACGGGTGGTTGCGCATACTGGAATTTACCGCCAACAATACCGTAAAGGTGCGGACCTTCTCCCCGCTGTTCGCCATTTCTCCCACCACGCAGCAATTTGCATGGAGAACGGCAGATTATGACCAGTTTGAGATACAGCTTGACTAAAGGGCTGCTTTGCAAGCAATTGATAACACAAAAGGCCGGACATCCGGCCTTTTGTGCATTATTCCCCGCCCGTAAACAATTTGGCCCTACTGTTGTTTAAACTGCAACCAAACCTCAATCTACATGGAAATCAAGTCTTCAACAAAGTACTTCGCCGAAATGGTGGGAACTTTCTCCCTGGTATTGTTTGGCTGCGGAGCCGCAGTGGTGGCCGGCGTTAACGCAAGCGGGCCGGCCGGCCTGGGGCTGCTGGGCATCTCTTTTGCCTTTGGCCTGTCTGTAGTGGCCATGGCATACGCCATAGGCGGCATTACAGGTTGCCACATCAACCCTGCTATTACCGTTGCCATGCTTACTGCCGGCAAGATCAAGGCTAATGAAGCGCTGGGCTATATTGTTGCCCAGTTTATCGGCGCTACCATTGCCGCCGGGGTGCTATACCTGATCCAGTCCGGCCACCCTGACTGGTCACTGGGAGAATATGCACTGGGCGCCAACGGCTGGGGCGAAGGCTATGGCGGGGGCTACAACCTCACTTCCGCTTTCCTGGCTGAAGCAATATTTACCTTCCTGTTCCTCTTTGTTATTTTCGGTACTACCTCCAAATGGGGCAATGGTACCATGGCCGGCCTTGCCATAGGCATTACGCTGGTATTGATCCACATGGTGTGCATTCCCATTACGGGCACCTCCGTAAACCCCGCCCGCAGCTTTGGGCCGGCGCTGTTTGCAGGCGGCAAGGCATTGCAGCAGTTATGGCTGTTCATTGTTGCCCCGCTGGTGGGCGGTATTGCCGCCGCCATTGTGTGGCGCATGCTGGAAAAGAAATAAAGTCAATAAAAAAGGGGCGGGCCAACTTCATGGCCCGCCCCTTTATAGCTTACACCTTTACATTTGCCCCTATTCTCAATCTTGCTTCCCTGGCAGCGGCTACCATGTTCTCCAAAGCCGCCTTTGTCTCCGGCCACTTTCTCGTTTTCAGCCCGCAATCAGGGTTCACCCACAGGTTCCGCACCGGCAGCAGCTCTGCCGCTTTTTGCAGCAGCGCCGTCATTTCCGCAACGGCGGGTACACGCGGGGAGTGAATGTCATACACGCCCGGGCCTATCTCATTGGGATAGCGGAAACCCGCAAAGGCCTGCAGCAGCTCCATCTGCGAGCGAGACGTTTCAATGGTGATCACGTCCGCATCCATATCGGCAATATGGGCTATTATATCATTAAACTCGCTGTAACACATGTGCGTGTGTACCTGCGTTTCGTCTTTCACCCCGCAGGCCGCTACCCTGAAGGCCCTTACGGCCCATTGCAGGTACGCCTCCTGGTCTGGTTTACGAAGGGGCAGCCCTTCCCGGATAGCGGGTTCGTCTATCTGTATAATGCCAATACCCGCCTGTTCCAGCGCCAGCACTTCATCCCTGATGGCCAGCGCTATCTGGTAAGCGGTATCTGAACGGGGCTGGTCATCCCGCACAAAAGACCATTGTAAAATAGTAACCGGGCCGGTGAGCATGGCTTTCATGGGGAGCTTTGTCTGCGCCTGCGCATACTTCGTCCACCGTACGGTCATATCCTCCGGGCGGCTCACATCTCCGTATATTACCGGCGGCTTCACACAGCGGCTGCCATAGCTCTGTACCCAGCCGTTTTGTGTAAAAACAAAGCCGTTCAGCATTTCGCCAAAATACTCCACCATGTCGTTCCGCTCAAACTCGCCATGCACCAGCACGTCCAGCCCTATTTCCTCCTGCCAGCGGATGGCATCCAGCGTTGCTGCTTCAATAGCAGCATCGTACTGTGCGGCCGTGATGGCGCCTTTACGGCGCTGCGCCCGCAGCTGGCGCACTTCATCTGTTTGCGGAAATGAGCCGATGGTGGTAGTAGGCAGCAGCGGCAGTTTCAACCTGGCCGCCTGCACATGCTGCCTTTCCGGGAAGGGGCTGCGGCGGCACGCATCCTGGTCTGTAATGGCGTGCGTGCGCGCCTTTACCACCGGCACATGTACCCTGGCAGAGGCCCGGCGCAAGGCAATGGCCTGCCTGTTTGCTTCCAGCAGGGCGGTATTGCCGGCGCAGATCTCATCCAGCTCAAATACTTCCTGCAATTTCTGCTTTGCAAAAGCCATCCAAGACCGGATGTCCGCATCAAGCGCCGTTTCGAGAGAGAGGTCTGCCGGAGAATGCAGCAGCGAACAGCCCGGCGCAATCATCACCCTGTCCTCTCCCAGTGCCCGCACCGCTTTCCGTATGTGCAACAGGGATTGTTCGTAGTCATTCTTCCAGATATTTCTTCCGTCTACAACCCCTAATGACAGGGATGTTTTAGGCGGCAGCGCCTGCAGTACTGCATCCAGCTGCTGCGCATCCCGGGTAAGATCCAGGTGGAGGCAGCATACCGGCAGGCTTGCGGCAAGCGCCGCATTATCCCGCAGCCCTTCAAAGTACGTGGCCACCATTAGTTTAAGGCCCTTGCATTGCCGCGCAATTTCCGCATAGGCGTGGCGGAAGGCCGCCGCTTCCGCTTCGCTGAGGTCCATGGCCAGGAAAGGCTCATCCAGCTGTACCCATACCGCGCCCGCCTCCTGCAGCTTTTTAAGGGCGGCTATGTATACCGGCAATAACCTTTCCAGCAGGGTGATCCGGTGAAAACCGCCGCCTTTCTCCTTGCCCAGCAACAGGTAAGAAACGGGGCCTATCAATACAGGTTTGGGAATAGTACCCAGGCAATGACGGGCGGCATCAAACGCGTTGAACACTTTGTTGGACAGCAGGCGGAATTGCTGGTTGGCCGTAAATTCAGGTACAATGTAGTGGTAGTTGGTGTCAAACCATTTGGTCATTTCCATGGCGGTAATGTCCAGCCCATGTTGCTGGTAGCCCCTGGCCATGGCAAAGCAGAGGTCTATTTCCGCATTGCCCGGAATGTCTGTGACCACGGGGGCATAGCGGTCCGGCACGGCGCCCAGCAGCAGGCTCATGTCCAGCACATGGTCATAAAAACTGAAATCGTTACAGGGTATGAGGTCCATCCCTGCCTGTTGCTGCAGCAGCCAATGGTCTTCCTGCAGCCGTTTGGCGGTCACAAATAATTCTGTACGGCCAATACGGCCCTGCCAGTACTGTTCACAGGCTTTTTTAAGCTGGCGGTGTGCTCCCATACGCGGGTAGCCAAGGTTGTGTTTAAGCATACGCATCAAACTTTTTAAGTGAAACATTAATGTGCATTAATGTTCCTTACAGTTTCCGGTACGCTTTCAGGAATTGGGTAGAAGATAAGGAATGATGGGCACAGCGGGGCATGCCCTTCCGTTCCCGACTACTGCTTCAAATCGCGAAAGCATTGGTCTTACACAGCGGGGCAAGTATCCTGGCTTGTAACATTACCGCCGTTCTTCTCGTATTGTTCAGGTCAATACAATGAACATGTATGGCAGTAACCGGGAAGTTACTTACAGTTGCGCGACAGCCCGTGATTTGCACACGGTTCCTTATTAAAGACGGCTTTCACCGCCTACCACGCTGTGGAAAGAAAGAAATAAGTAAAGAACTCGGGAGCAAATATAACAAGTTCCGTATAAAACAAGCAGCCGGCCTCAAAGTAGAGACCGGCTGCTTGTTGATGGCATGCTTTTGTTACATCGCCTTAATGTCGTCTATCAGCTTCTGCGCCAGCCCCTGTATTTTAGATGTTTCTTTCAGGGCCAGCTGGTAAGATCGCTCTGCCGCCTTCAATGCTTCCTCTTTATAGCCCATCTCCTGGCAAACCTTTGCAAAGGTGCTCTGGTTGCTGTATTCCTCCGGGTTGATCTCTACCGCGCGTTTGGCCATTTTGTAAGCCTGTTCCAGCACGCGGCGGTTTTTGCCGGCTTCGTACTGGCTTCTGCGGGCAATGAAGCTCAGGCCCATGTCATCGTTCTTCAGCAGGTCTGCCAGACCTTTGTCTGTAACCCGCACAAAACCGTCTATGTTCCCGCTGCCCAGGTAATAGTCTGCTTCCATTTGCAGGGCCCTTTTTTGCAGCTCCCGTTCTCCGCTCTGCTGCCAGGGCGCCAGCCGTGTAAAGAAGGCCAGGGAATCTTTTTTCCGTATAAGACCGTACAACGTGGAAGAGGTCAGCCTGTCCTGCACCTTGCGCACAGCCGCCTCACCGTACAGCTTTGCATAGTCTGCCCGGTGCTGCAGAAAATAGGCGCCCAGCCTGTCTGTTTCGCTCCAGGCAAACTGCTGTATCGTTTTCCAGCCGGTTTCCTTCAACAGGTCCGCATCCGTCATCTGCGCAATCAGCAGGCGGCTTACGGAGTCTGATTTCTGCCGGTTAAACTTGCTTACGGCTATGGCATACTCCAGCATCACTTCGTTGCTCCGGTCCCCGTTCTCGAATTTCTTTTCCAGGGCAAAAAAGGAACGTTTGGGATCAAGCGCTTTATGCGCTTCTTCCATGAACTCGGCCACTTCCATACGGGAGGTAGACTTGTGCACCACTTTGCCCTTCCCGTTCAGGAACAGGTAGGTGGGGTATACCTTTACGCCATAACGCTTTGCCAGCTCCGGCCCTTCGCCCTTTTCCATGTCCATTTTATAGTTCACGAATCGGACATTGTAAAAATTGGCCACGGTGTCGTTCACAAACACATTTTTCTCCATCCATTTGCAGGGAGCGCACCAGGAGGTGTAGCAATCCATAAACACCAGCTTGCCGGTTTTTTCGCTTTCCGCCAGTACCTTTTTAAAAGCACCCTGGCTGTTGAAACGGATACCTTCCTGCGCCCAAGCGTTCGCAAATATGCAAACGCTCAGGATGGCAGAAAGAGAGATGGTTTTCAATGATCGGTTCATACGTTTGGTTTTTTAGTACCCGGGATTTTGTTCCGTAACGCCGTTTGACAAACGCACAGTTTCAATCGGCAACGGCAAAATGTAACGGGTCTCATTCAGTACATTGGGTTTATAGTCAGATACTTTCAGGTCTCCTTCAGTGGCGTAGCGCACCAGGTCATACCAATCTTCTCCGCTTTCAGCGCCCAGTTCCAACATTTTCTCCAGGCGGATGGCTTCCAGCAGGGCCGCCTTGTCTGTGGTAGTTACTTCCGGCATGTCTGCACGTTTGCGGATGGCATTCAGTGCGGCCAGGGCATCATCCGGCAGGTTGAGGCGGGCTTTGGCCTCAGCCAGAATGAGGTACATTTCGTCCAGCCGCAGGAAATATTCGGTGTCTGCGGTGAGCGACTGGCCACCAAAAGTGGAGCCGTTGTACTTGTTATTCCGGAAAGTGCCGTTAGACTGCACGGCTATGGCCGCGGCATACCGCTTATCGGTTTTCATCAGTTCCGCATAGTAATCAGACGGGAGATAATATGCGCGAAGCATAAAAGCCTTGTTGTTACGGTCTTGCTTGTCGTCAAACGGTAACTGGAATATTACTTCTTTGGTGCCGATGATCTTTTTAACGAAGATGTCCGCATAGCTGGCCTCCAGCGCATACTTGCCTGATTTGATCACTGCCTCCGCAGCAGCAGCGGCCTCCGCATACTGGCGGTTATACAAATGCACCTTTGCTTTCAGCGCCAGCGCCGCCTGGCGGGTGGCATAAATAGCCACACGGGTTTTGGATGCAGAATCCGTCATCTGCGGGCCTTTTTCCGCTGCGTAGGCCAGGTCTGCCAGTATATGCGCATATACGGATTTGACATCCGCACGCGGTTCCGCCTTCACTTCTTTCAGCGGCACATCCCGCAGCGCAATACCGTATTTTGAATCCTGCTTGAAAAACTGCCCGTAGCGGCGCAGCAGGTAAAAGTGGCTCAGGGCGCGGATGAAGCGGGCCTCCGATACGATCTCTTCCTTGCGCGGCTCATCAGACTCCAGCTTTTCCGTTTTCTCGATAATGTGAGCCGCATTGTTGAGTATTTTGTAAGACGCGGTGTACAACTGGTCTACATGATAGTCTTCCGCATCCACGTCATTATTGAAATAATTCTGCTCCGAGCTGGCGCTGGGGCCGGGTTTCATGGTAAGGCCCAGCAAAGCGGCATCGCAGCCGAAGTACGTCAGGTACTCCGTTCCTTTCAACTGGCCGTAAGTGCCGTACAGCACGCTCTGAGCTTTTTGTACGCTGGTAATGGCATTTTCTTCAAATATCTTGTTAACAGGCTCCACGTCTGTTACATTCACCAGGTTGCAGGCGCCGCAAGCAACCAACAGCCCCGCCGCGATCCATATGTTATGATATAATGTTCTCATGGTTCAGTTTTAAAAATTCAGGTTAAGGCCCAGGGTAATTGTTCTTGTTTGGGGGTAGATATTGCTGTCAAAACCCTGTGCAAAAGTATTGGCCGCAGCAGTGTTCACTTCCGGGTCAAGCCCTTTGTAACCCGTAAAAGTAAGCAGGTTGGTCACTGAGGCATATGCCTTGATGTTATTGAGATAAGCCCTGCGCAGGAAAGGTTTGCGGAGTACATAGCTGAGCTGGATGTTCTTCAGGCGGAAGAACGAAGCGTTCTCGATAAAATAATCAGATGCGCGCCTGTTGTTATTCGGGTCTCCATATACTACGCGCGGTAATTCCGCTCCCGTATTGTCTGGCCGCCAGGCATTCAGGATGTCCGCTCCATAATTGGAAGTATTGGAATTAAATACCAACAAGCTCTTCCGGCCGCTATTGTCAAGATAGTTGCCCACGCTGAAATTGAAAAACAGCGAAAGCTCCAGATCGCGGTAGCGGAGAATATTGTTCCAGCCGCCGTAGAAGTCAGGTTCCGCCTGGCCCAGGCGTACATAGTCAGATGAGTTGATGGTACCGTCTCCATTCACATCTACAAACTTGAAATCACCGGGAGCGGTACGTGCAGCCTGGTAGAGGCCATTCGGCGCTTTGTTGTTCAGGGCGTCTATCTCAGCCTGGTCCTGGAAAATGCCGGCTACTTTATAGCCTTCAAAATAACCGATGGGCTCGCCTACTTTCATATTCCTGTACTCGCCGCCGTTCAGGCTCGCCACCTTGCTGCGGTAGCGGGTAATATTAAAGTCCGTCAGCCAGGAAAAGTCTTTGCCGGTAACCACATCGCTACCTATCTGCAGCTCCCAGCCTTTATTGGAAAAATCGCCGAGGTTGAAAGCCTGCGTGCTCATACCGCTTTCACGGATCACATCGCGGTTCAGCACCTGGTCTTTCGTGAACTTGGAAAAATAGCCGATGGAACCGCGCAGCTTGTTGCGGAAGAAAATGAAGTCTACCGCTACATCCAGCTGGTATGTAGATTCCCAGCGTGCATCCGGGTTAGGGATGCCTATTGTGTACACGCCATTGTTATTGTTATAGAAGCTGCCGGTCTCAAACATACTGGCATAAGGGAAATCAGCAAAGTTGGCGGACCCCGTTTTACCGTAAGAAGAACGCAGCTTGAGGTCTTGCATCCACTTCACATCCCTCATAAAGTCCTCTTCAGAAATACGCCATGCCAGCGCACCGGAGGGAAACAGCGCCCAGCGGTAGTTGGGGCCGAACTTGGTAGACTCGTCCGCCCTGCCGGTAAATGTTGCATAATACTTGCCGGCCCAATTGTAGTTGGTACGCAGGAAGTAAGACTGCAAGCCGCTATTGGTACCGCCGCTGCCGTATTTCTGGATAGATGCGGCGCCGCCCAGGTGGTTCAGCACATCATCATTCTGGAAACCGGTAGACTCAATGGAACTGAAGCGGCTGCGCAACGTGGTGAAGCTGGCGCCGCCCACAATGTTCAGGTTGTGTTTGCCAAAGCTGTTAAGGTAAGTAAGGGTGTTTTCAAACAGGCGGGAAAAAGAGCTGTTGCTGTTGTCTTTTCTGCTGCCTGTTCTGAAGTTGCGCGCCTCAAAGGGATCGTAACTGGGCGTATAGTTCTCGTTCTCGCCTTTGTTCATGTTGAGGGCAATGCTGCTCCTGAAACGCAGGCCTTTCAGCAGTTCCAGCTCGCCAAAAAAGGTGGTCATCAATTGCTGGCTGGCAATGGAAGAAAGGTAACGCGTGCGAACGTAAGGGTTGGCCGTTACGCTATCCGGCGCGGCGCCGTATTTACCATCTTCCTGGTATACCGGTACATCAGGGCGGTACTGCATGATGCTGTAGAATTGGCTCTGGCTGCTGCCGTTATTGTTGAGCGCACTGAAATTGATGTTGGTACCAATGCGGATCTTGTCAAACAGCGTAGTTTCCAGGTTGGTGCGCAGGTTATACCGTTTAAAGCTGGAGTGCCGTATTACACCCTGCTGGTCTGTGATGCTGCCGGAGAAGGAATACAGGGTATTGCCGTCGTTGGTGCCCCCGTTGATGTTGAGGTACACGTTCTGCGAGCTGCTGGTGCGGGTGGCGGTTTTCACCCAGTCTGTATTGGCGCCGGGGTAAGCAATGTAGCGTTCGGGCAGGGTAGCATTGGCATTTTTATAGGCCTGCTCTACCACGCTGTGATACTGGTCCGCATTCAGCAGGTTGTATGTTTTGGTGAAATCGTCAAACGCAACGTTATAGCCCGCGGTAATATTGGGTTTAGGCCCGGCCTTGCCGCGCTTGGTAGTGATGATCACTACACCGTTGGCGGCGCGGGAACCGTAAATAGCGGCAGAAGAGGCATCTTTCAGGATGTCTATTCTTTCAATGTCTTCCGGGTTAAGGGAAGAAAGCGGGGAAATCTTGCTTGAAAAATCGGAGATGTACCGCTCGTTACCGTAGCCATCTCCCAGTTCTACCGGAATACCATCAATCACGTACAGCGGTTCATTGGTACCAAACGCAGAGGTACCGCCCCTGATGCGGATGGAAGCTACGGCTCCCGGCGCGCCGGAAGATTTCACCACCTGCACGCCTGGCGCACGGCCTACCATGGCTACATCAAAATTGGAGGCATTCAGCTTGTTCATTTCTTCCGGGTTGATGGAAGACACGGAGCCGGTGAGGTCTTTCTGCTTCACCGTACCATACCCTACTACCACTACGCCTGAAAGCGTTTTGGTATCTTCTTCCAGCGCTACATTCATTTCCGTTCCGGTGATCACTACTTCTTTCGTTGTCATGCCAATGGCAGAAAAAACCAGCGTGTGGCGGTCTGCTGGTACGGCCAGGCTAAAGGTGCCGTCTGTGCCGGTGCTAACACCCTTGAAGGTGCCTTTTACCAGTATGGACACACCCGGTATAGGCGTCTTTTCCTTACTGCTGGTTACCACGCCCTTAATGAGCTGGTCTGGCGCTTTGGGCTTCTGCTCCTGCAGTTTGGCGAAAATGGCTATCCCCTCCGGCATGGTACGGTAGGCCAGGTTGGTGTTCCTGAACAGGTCATCCAGAATACCGGTGATGGTGGTTTCGTTAAAACTTAGTGTGTTAATGGAATACTTCTTCACCTCATTCTCGTTGTACGAGAGGTTGATGTTGCTTTTCACCTGCAGTTTTTTAAGGCAGGAAGCAATTGTTTCGTAACTGAAGGCAATGGTCACGCGCTTGTCCAGGTAATCCTGTGCGCGCACCTCCATGTTGAAGCCTGCCACCAGCAGGCAGGCCATGATCCATAGTTTCACCGGCATACGGCGGAGCTTTAGGTTGGTTGATTCAGATGCTTTCATCAGCGGGATGTGTTGATTTTGATTTTGGAAAAAAAGAGGGCATGCTTAGCATCCGCTGCCCTGCAGTGTGATTTCTTTGTCTTTTATACGGTACTGCACTTTGTTGATCAGCTTCAGCAGCTCCAGCACTTTGGTAACGGGCTCTTGTTCGGAAAAACGGAGACTGTTCACACAGTTCTTAAGCCCTTTATTGGCAAATATGACCTTGTAACCGTAGATTTGCTCCAGGCGGATGGCCAGCTCTTCCAGGCTGATGTTGGTCAGGTAAAACTCCCCTTTGCGCCAGCTGTCTGTTTGCTGCCCGTTGGCGGCCTGTTTTATGAAGTTGCCAGCGCCGCTGTACACAATTTCTTCATTGGCCTGGAGCGTTACATTGCAGGCGGCGGAATCGAGCACCTGCACCTTGCCGCCGGTCACCGTGATCTTTTCTTTCTCTAGCTGGCTGTAGGCGGCTACATTGAAGGACGTACCCAATACTTTAATGGACAGGCGGCTGGTGAATACGGTAAAAGGATGCTGTGCGTCCGGCACCACGTCAAAAAAGGCCTCCCCTTCTGTAAGGCGGCACTGGCGGTTCTCTTCAAAATTGCTGCTGTAGGTAAGCCTGGCGCCGCCGTTCAGCCAGATGGAAGAGCCGTCAGGCATGGTCACCTTCATTCTTTTGTGCGGGGGGCAGTCTACCACCGTCCAGCTTTCGGCGGTGGCGGTTACCGGGGCCGGCCGGCGCAATAGGGCGGCGGCGCCCAGCAGCAGTATGCAGGCAGCGGCGGCAGACAGCGGCCAGCGCAGGCGGCGCAGCAGCGGCCTGGGCCGTATCTCTTTTTCAAGGTGCTCCCAGCTTTCCAGCTGCAACATGGCGGCAGCAGGCACCTCTTCCGCCGGCAGGGCGTCAAGGCTCTGGTACCACGCGTCCACTACGGCTGTTTCTTCCGGCGTGAGCGGCTGTTCCTGCTGCTTTTTAAGCAGGTATTGAATATATTTTTCGTTGAGCATATACAAGGCTATGCCTTAAGTACAGGCTGCATGCCCGAACGTACCATGCTTTGCAAAAAAATAATTTCAGGAAGCGGCCACCGCGGGCAATACCAGCAGCAGCAAGGAAGGGTTAACGTGTATGCCCACCATCCGGCGCACTTTTTCTGTAGCGCGGTTGAGCTGGTTCTTAACGGTTTGTACGGAAAGCGACAATTGAGCGGCTATCTGGGCGGGCGCCATCTGCTCTTCGCGGCTCATGCGGAAAATCAGCTGCATTTTGGGCGGCAGCTGCTGTATGGCTTTTTCAATCAGCTCCTGCACCTCCTTGAGGGCAAGCGCCTGAGAGGTGTTTTCATGGGCCATAGCGGAGCCTTCCTGTATTTGCAGGATATATTTCAGTTTTACTTCGTTGCGGGCGTATATGTTGAGAATGCGGTTCTTGAGCAGCACCTGCAGGTAGGGAAGCAGGGATTCCCGCGGTTCCAGCCCAGGCAGTTGTTTCCAAAGCGTCATAAATACCTCCTGCACCACATCTTGCGCCTCCGCCGCATCCTGCAGCCGTTTTACCGCCATATTGAAAAGCAACGCCCAGTATCTGTCATATATCAGTCTGAAGCCGGCCACCGGTTCCTCTCTTGCCAGTGCCACCAGGTCTCTGTCCGTTTGAGTAGCCATAACACGCACAAATGTACGGCAGATAAGCTGAAAGCGCAAGCCAGGTGGGCTTTCGTTAACAGGGGCATTAACATTTGCAGGCGGTTATTTACCCAGCCACTCCTTGAAACCGGCTACCCTGTCCCGGCTCACCTCCAGCTCTACCGCAGGGGCGGGCTGCAGCTCCAGCTTCAGCCGGCCGCTGAACCAGGGGTGTATGCGGCGCACGCTTTTTACATGCACCACCAGGTGGCGGCTCACCCGGTAAAAATCCCTGGGCGGCAATTGTTGCTCCAGGCCGGCCAGGTTGCCGTCCATCATATGCCGTTTGCCGGCAAAGTCAAGCCCATATACGAGCTTGCCGTCTGCATATACGCAAGCCAGGTCTGCCGTGTTCACATAATACAGCTGCTGCCCGGTTTTCACCAGAAAGCGTTCTTTGTAGGCGGGGGGCTGCACCTGCTGCAGCAGCAGGTTTATTTTTTCTTCCCATCCTCCGCCGCCACCCTGCGGCCGGCAAAACTGCCTGAACTTGGCCAGGGCCTGCTGCAGCTCCTGGGCATCCAGCGGTTTCAACAGGTATTCTATGCCATTGTTCCTGAACGCATGCAACATGTATTGGTCATACGCGGTGGTAAAGATCACCGGGGCGCTGATCTTTGCGCGACTGAAAATTTCCAGGCTCAGGCCGTCTGCCAGCTGCACGTCCATAAACACAAGGTCCGGGGGCGGGAACAGGTTGAACCACTTCTCAGACTCCTCCACACTGTCCAGCACCGCCAGCACTTCAATTTCTTCCTCCTGCTTTTCCAGCATGGCCCGGAGTTTTCTGGCCGCGGGGGCTTCATCTTCAATAATAACCACTTTTATCATGTTGCCGGGAATAATGGTAATGTAACAATGTAATGGTCTGCTGTAACAATATACTGCATTTCAGGATGGTGCAGCAGCCTGATGCGGCCGTTGATATTTTCCAGTCCTTTGCCGGTAGAAGCCACGGGCTGGAGCTTGCGCTGCAGGTTATTGGTCACCACTAGGCGATCCCCGATGGTTTCTATGCGTACGGTGAGCGGTTTGGCGGTGGACACAATATTGTGCTTGATGGCGTTTTCCACCAGTATCTGCAATGCAAAAGGAATGATCTTTTTTTCATGGCAGGCGTCCGGCACATCGAGGCTCACGCGCAGGCTTTCGCCAAAGCGTGTCTTTAAAAGATAGATGTAGGCCTGCAGCAGGTCCAACTCTTCCTTCACGGTAATAAGCGTGGTTTCCTGCATTTCCAGGATGTGGCGGTACAATTTAGAGAGCTGCTGGATGAACTGCTCCGCCTTCTTCGGATCATCATGCACCACAGAGCTGAGCGTGTTGAGATTGTTGAACAGGAAATGAGGGTCTACCTGGCTTTTTAATGCCCGTATCTGCGCCTGCAAACTTTCATGCCGCAATTCTTCCTGCCCTTGTATGGAAAGGCGCAATTGGGCCTGGTAGTAGATCACCTCGTAAATACCTGCTATTACCAGGGTATTGATAACGCCCAGTACGTTCAGGTCCGGATAGGGCACCGGCTCCGCTTTCCAGAAAGGCGGGCTGATGCCGTTGAAATTAGCTACTACCATTACAAACAGCAACATCAACACGGCGGTAAGCACTATGCGTTTACGTGACTGGGTAAGCTGCGGGTATTTGCGCCGCAGGAGGATAATGATCCACCGGTTGCCCAGCCAGAAAACAGTGGTGATACCAATGGAAAACACCAGCGCCTGCCAGGGGTAGTAAGGCTCCCGGTGCAACCGCACGCCCAGGTAAATAATAGGCGTCAGAAAGCCCAGCAGCGGGATGCCCAGCAGCACAAACCATTTATCGTTGAAACCCAGTTCCGCATAATTTTTACGCATAGGCCGGCAGTATGTTAGAAAGTAAACTGGTAGTTAACATTCGGAAAGAGCCCCATCTGGTTAACACGGCTGATAACACCTGTTTCCGTGTTGATCCTTCTGGTATAGATATTCTCTCTCCCTGTCAGGTTCTGTAAATCTATAAAGAATTTCTGAGTGGTTTTTCCCAGTTCCCAGGTAAATGAAAATTTCAGGTCCCAGCGGAAGTAAGCATCGTTCCTTTCGGAAAAAGCCTTGTCTTCCTGGTACACGGCGTAGTTGGCCGCCACCGTGGCCGGCACGTCAAAAGGCGTGTACCACTGGCCGCCGGCGTAACTCAGCTTGCTATCCAACCCGATATTAAAGCCCGGCTTCAACGTCCACTCCTTGCCGGCCAGTACATTGGTAACATATTGGGAATTGAAGGGGGTATTGCGCCATATATGATCGCTGCCCCGGTATTTTGAACTGAACAGACTTTGGGTGAAAAGGAAATAAAACCCTTTGTGGAGGTATTTCTCCAAGGTAAGTTCTACACCGTAGTTCCGGCCCAGCCCGGCATTTAACAGATTGGCCTCATTAGGGAAACCAAAGCCCTCCCCGGCGGTGAGCAGGCTGAAAGAAGAAGGGGTCTGCTCCACTGCCGCATTGAACAAATGCTGGTAATAGGTTTCCGCTTTCAGGCGCAGCTTTTCCGCGAGCTGCACATCATAGCCCAATACAGCATGCCAGGCCCGCGTGGCGGTGAGGTTTTTGTTGGTAAGTTTGTCTTCCGTTTCATAAAAGTATATTTCAAGCGGCTGCAATTGGCTATGGAGGCCTACGCCCAGGCTCAGTGCCTGTCCCGGCAAAAAGGCATACCGCATGCTGAAACGGGGCTCTACGTTGTAAGTGCCATTCAGCGCAAAGTATTGCGTATATACGCCGGCGTTAGTAACCAGCGTATTGCTGAAGCGATGCTGCCAGTTGGCCCAGCCTTTCAAAAAGCCGGCAGACGCTTTGGTGTTGACGAGCGTTGACCGTTGCGTATCTCCATTCCTGATCAGCTCCTTGTGCAGGGCCAGTTGCAGCTGCTCCGCAGATACGCCGCCGCTGAGCTGGTTGCGTGCGCTGAAGCGGTGTACCAGTTGGTAGCCGGCGCTGGCTTTGGTGAGTTTGTAATTCACCAGCAGGGTACGCTCGTCACGCTGGGCGTCTTTCACCGTAAATTCATCCAGCTTGCTTTCTGTAGACGAGATGGCCGCAAACGCACGGCCATAGGTATTGGGTGAAAGGTTATAACTGTGTGTAAGCCCCACTACCCCCGTATTGGAAACAGAGTTCAGCTCACGGTCTCCCGTATTATAAAGACTGGTAGAATCTTCTCCGGGCATGAAATTGATATTGCTCAGGCCGCCCATGGCAAAGAGGTTAAAGGTACCGGTGCGTTTGGTGGGCAGGTGTATTTTCATATTCAGGTCCTGGTAATTGGGTACGTTGCCGCCGGTACCTACGCTGAGGCCCAGTGCCTGCACGGCCGCCAGCAAGGAATAGCGGTAATCTACCATAAAGGAGGCCTTGCCGGGTTTGCCCAACGGCCCTTCCGCGGCCGCCTCAAACCCGTTGAAACCTACCTGTGCCAGAAATTCATATTTGTCTTTGTTACCGTTGCGCAGGGTCAGGTCAAAAGCGCCCGCCAGGGCATTGCCATAGCTGGCGGGGAACGCGCCGGAAAGGAAATCGGAGTTGCGCAGCGTATTGGTATTGAGGATGGTCACCGGGCCGCCGGTAGCGCCCAGGGTACTGAAGTGGTTGGGGTTGGGAACGTCTACGCCTTCCACGCGCCAGAGCACGCCGGTGGGGGAATTGCCGCGGATGATGATGTCGTTGCGGGCATCGTTGGCGCCGCTCACCCCGGCAAAATTTTGAGCCATGCGGGAGGGGTCGTTACGCGTGCCGGCATACCGCATGCCTTCTTCCATGTTCAGTTGCCGCGCGCTCACCTGCGCCAGGGGATTGATGGCGCCCTGCTTGCTATTGCCCACTACCACGGCATCCGCCAGCTTCACAACCGTTTCAAGCAGGGTAATTTCCAGCATGGTTTCCTTGCCGGCATTCACTTCTATATTGGGCAGCAATACCACCTCATAACCCAGCATACCGGCTCTGATGGCATGGCGGCCTACGGGTACGGCCGCTATCCTGAACTCGCCCTTTTCGTTGGTAACGGCGCCCATGGCGGTGCCGGGAATGGAAATGGTAACGCCTGGCAGCGGCCGGTGCGTGGTATGGTCCATCACCAGGCCCTTCACCGTCTGGCCCGGCAAAGGCTGGGCCATAGACGGGAGGGCAACAAACAGGCAGCAGCAAAGTAAAAACGTTCTCATTGGGGGTTTTTCTGCAAAAATGCCGATACCGGCGGCGGCGGGAAAGGAGAACGGACTGAATGGTTGTAAAAGGCGGCTGAATGGTGCGCGTGAAATACCGGCCGGGGCGTGTGCTCTGCAAACGCAAAGTCCTCTGAATGCCATAGCACCGTATCTTTGTTCTACATGGAGCCGTTTTCAGTAACAATAGGAGACCATACATACGAAGTACAACCGTACGCCAGGGGCTACAGCGTTTCTTTTCACATCACCTGCGGGCCTTCCACCATTATTTTTGAGCTGGATGAAGAGGACAACCTGCGGGCCCGCAGCAGCGGCGAACCGGCAGATGCTGCGCTGGTAGGGCAACTGGCCGAAGCCATTACCCGGCATTACGGCGGTGCCATATAACTTAACAGGCGCCTTCGGCGAGCGCTTCATCCAGTACAGCGCTGCTGAAATATTTGTCTATCACCCTGCGCAGCTCGTCAAACTGCACAGGTTTGATGATATATTCGTTCACGCCTTCCCGTAAAGCCAGCTCCTGCTGTTCCCGGAAGGCATCTGCAGAAATAACGATCACCGGTACATGTTGCAGCACAGCGTCTTGCCGTATGGCGCGGATCACCTCGCGGCCATCCAGCCGGGGCATATGCATGTCAAGAATGATCATGTCCGGCAACTGCCGGCGGGCCATCTGCAAGCCTTCTTCGCCGTTGTCTGCCATCAGGAGGGGCAGGCCCAGGTACTGGAAAAATTCCTGCATCACCATACGGTTTACCGCACTGTCTTCCATCAGCAGCACTTTTTTATTGGCCTGCGGGCGCTTTTCGCCGGTTGCCGCCGGCTCGCCGCCGGGAAGTTGTGCCGCTATGCCCTGCCGCAACGGAAGGGTAACGGTAAATGAGGTGCCCAGCCCTTGCTGGCTCCATACGGCAATCTGTCCGCCCAGCAGCTCCGCTATGCGTTTGGAAATGGTCAGCCCCAGACCGGTACCGCCAAAGCGCCGGTGAATGGACGCATCTGCCTGTTCAAAAGGCTGGAAGATCAGCGCCTGTTTTTCTCCGGGTATGCCCTCTCCTTCATCCGTTACCCTGATGCACCAGGCGTCTGCCCCTTCCCGGAAACAGGAGAGCGTTACTTTTTTATGTGCCGGGGTGAACTTGATAGCATTGGCCAGCAGGTTGTTCACCACCTGGGTAAGGTGTACACGGTCTCCCAGCAACTGCGCGGGCAGCTTGTGGTCTACCTGCACGTGAATGCTCACTTCCTTCAGCCTGGCCGCATGCTGGTACACGCTGGCCACGCTTTGCACCCACTCCTGCAAGACAAAGGGCGTTTCGCAGATATTGTCTGTTTTGCCGGCCTCTATCCGCGCCAGCTCCAGCACGTTATTGATGATCTCCAGCAGGTTATGCCCGCTGGTGCTGATGTTCTCTATATAGTTCACAATGCTCAGCGGTATCTTGTTGCGGTTATGCTGATCGTTCAGCAGCAGGTAACTGATCCCGATAATGGCATTGAGCGGGTTCCTGATCTCATGGCTCAGTTCCCGCAGAAATACGGATTTGGCGGTATTGGCCCGCTCTGCTTCATCCCGGGCCTTTACCAGGCTGGCTTTCAGTGTTTCCAGTTCCCGAACGTAACTTTCCAGCTCGGCATCTTTTTCCCGCAGCTGGTCCATGCTCCGGTTCAGGTCTACCAGCATTTTTTCCTGTATGAGGTTGTTAGCTTTCAGCTCCCCGGTGCGCTGCTCCACTTCCCACTCCAGCTTTTCATTATAGTGTTCCAGCATACGGTTGGCGGCTTTCAGCTCGTTCTCCTTCTGCAGCACTACCTGGTTCCTCCTTTTCAGCGACTCATGCCGCCGGTGCAGGCGGTGCAACAGGTTGCTGATGTTTTGCTGATGAAAGGTGATCACCATAAAGTTCAGTATCACCACTACCGTCATGATCAGCCAGCGGAACATGTAGGTGGTATTTCTGTCCATTTCCATGGGCGTAAGCACCTGGTAGTAATAGTTGGTTTCCAGCAAAAACAGGGTGAGCAACGGCATTGCCAGGCACAGGCAGCGCAAGGCATGCTCCTTTCGGGAACAAATGAGCAACGGCACGCCTATGAGGAATAACCCCAGGAAATGTACCTGCGTGCTTTCCCCGAAAAGGCAGCCGTAATAAAGCATAACGGAACAGAATACGAACTGGAGGCCGAATTTGGCCGTGGCAAAGCGCCCCCTATAATTGAAGAGCAGAATGGAAAGAAAACCGCATACAAAGGCCATGGCCGTATACAGGATCATCCAGTAACCGGATATAACAGAAAGGGATACGCCGCAAAAAGTACACAACAAGGCCGTCAGGAAGCTGAAAGAATTGACCACCATGATCTTCCGGGCATCGTCCTCCCCTACCGCGGTGGTAAGCCCCGTTCTCTTGATCCTATTTAAGCTGTGGCTGAACATATTCCTTCTGTTTTAAACCGCTGCGCAACAATTGATTAACAAAATTCAGGAGGGCCGGCACAAGAAAAATTGAGCAGGTAGTGGCTGCCATACTATCTGAAACACTGAACTTTTCAGGTGATTGGTTTTGGTTGACCGGGCGTAATGCCCTGCCTAAATTAATAACACAGCATGGATGGAATTGTTAAATACTCGTTAATGAAAGATGGCCTTGCAAATGCAAAAGGGCCCGGGGAGAACCCCAGGCCCAACAATACGCTCCAATTTAATTCATTGCCGCCCTTGCGGGGTGGCAATTGTTCCAAATTTATATGCGCCCGCACCGGATAGGTGTTAAAAATTTGTTATTGATCGTAAATGAAAAGGCCGCGGCAGCCTAAAAAGAAGCCCCGGCAAAGAATTGCCAGGGCTTTACCATTTAACCTAACTATATGCTGTAACAGCAACTAGTACTTTACAACCGTTTAACGGGTTGAATATCTTTGAGAATGGTTGTTTTTAATGTTAGACGCCATACTTCGCAAATACATTCGTGTTGAAACATGTTTTTTTACCGGGTCACATAGTTAGACAGGTGGCCACCCGGCAAGTTTAAATACGAAGAAAAAAAAGGCGGCGTTTGCTCTAGCCGGGGAAAATGTACATTTGGCATATGAATCGAATTGACCGGCTTACAGCCATTCTGATACAGCTCCAGGGCAAAAAAATAGTGAAAGCCCAGGAAATTGCGGACCGTTTCAGCATCAGCCTGCGCACGGTATACCGCGATGTGAAGGCGCTCACAGAAGCCGGCGTACCCATAGGGGCTGAGGCCGGCACGGGGTATTACATAGTGGAAGGCTATCACCTGCCGCCGGTAATGTTCAACCGTACGGAAGCCGCGGCCCTGCTGACGGGAGAAAAACTGATGGAGCAGCACAGTGACCATTCCAACCGCCAGCAGTTCAGCAACGCCATGCAAAAAATACGGGCGGTACTGCGGGGCAGCGATAAAGACTTCCTGGAGTCCCTGGATGAAAATATTGCCGTATTGCGCGGCCGAAGGGGAGATTCACAGTTCCCCAACCGCTTTTTGAGCGATATACAGGATGCCGTGGCCCGCCAGCGGGTGCTGTCTATCGAATACTATTCTTTTTACAGTGACTCCATAAGCCGCCGGGAAGTGGAGCCCATCGGCATATTCCACATGCACAGCAGCTGGCACCTTATCGGCTTTTGCCGCCTGCGTAATGATTACAGGGATTTCAGGGCGGACCGTATCAAATCCCTGTCACTCACAGAGCAGGGGTTTGACAGGAACAACCGTATCAGCCTGCAGCAATATATTGCCAACGAGTTTCAGGCTGACCCGGACCAGCCAACGCTTATCAGGGTGCAGTTCCGGCACGATGTAGCCCGCTACCTGGGAGAGCAGAAATATCACTACGGCATGGTGCAGGAACAAACGCACGATGAGTACGTGGAAATGACATTCATGTACAACAGCCTCGGCTACTTCTCCCGTTGGCTGCTGATGATGGGCAACCGGGCCACCGTTGTGGAGCCGGAAGACCTTAAAATAATGGTGCGCCAGCATATTGAAGAATTGCGCGGCCATTACTCCTGACATAGGGCTGTCATACCCGGCTGTTTACTTTGCTTAAAAATGCAAACAGTCATGCAAAAAACAGACCTCTCCAAAGAACAGAAACATTACTACCGCTCCAAACCCAACCCCGAGCTGGTTACCATAGCTGCCGCCAATTACCTGGCCGTGGAGGGCAGCGGAGACCCCGCCGCCGCGCCGTTCAGCGCAAAGATCAAGGCATTGTACGCAGCGGCCTACAATGCAAAAAAGATTTGCAAACTACAGGGAAACGACTTTAAGGTGCCTGCCCTGGAAGGCCTGTGGTGGACACCCGGTGGAGAACAACTGACGGAGGTGCCGAAACAGGAATGGTACTGGAAACTGCTCATCCAGCTGCCGGCCTTTGTAACGGTAAACGACTGCAAGCAGGCCACTGCCCTGGCCGGCAACAAAAAGCTGCCTTACCTGGACCAGCTAGGGTTTGAGCGCTTCCCTGCCACCCTGGCCGTACAATTGCTGCATACAGGCTCTTACCACGACGAAACGCCTTCCCTTCAAAAACTTTACGGCTATATTGACCAGCATGCACTGGAGGCAAGCAGCCCTCACCGCGAGGTATATATTACAGACCCCAATAAAACGCCGGCAGAGCGGTTGAAAACGATCTTAAGAGTGGATGTGAGATCGAAGTGAAAGCACGGGGTTATTTCCCGTCATCAGACCCTATGCCCAGCAGCTCTATGGCCTGGGAGGCGGCTATCTGGCTGGCGTCTTTCTTGTTGAAGGCCTTGCCGGTGCAGATCAGCTCGCCGTTCAGCATGGCGCCTACGGTAAAAATGCGGCGGCCGTTGTCCATTTGTTCTTCTATCAGTTCAAACTCAAGGGTTTTGCCGTTTTTATTGGCCCAGCCATAGAGCTTGTTCTTGTGGTTCATTTCCACGGTCTCCAGCGCCTCCAGGTCTATATACGGCACCAGTATGCGCTTGTGAACGAACTGTTTGGTCTGGTTATACCCCCGGTCAAGGTAAACGGCCCCTACCAGCGCTTCCAGCGTATTGCCGAATATCTGGCTGATCTTGAGGAAGGAATTGTATTTGTCGTAAATAGTGAGCTTGCGCAGGCCCATTTTAATGGCAATATCGTTCAGCTGCTGCCGGTTCACTATTTTGGAGCGCATCTCTGTAAGGTAGCCTTCTGTTTTGTAGGGGTATTTTTTGAAGAGGTAGTCCCCGATAATAGCGCCCAGGATGGCATCGCCGAGGTATTCCAGCCGCTCGTTGCTTTCCAGGAATTTTTCCTTGCTGGAGCGGTGGCTCAAGGCTACTTCATACAATGCCAGGTTACCGGGGTGAAACCCCAGCAAGTTGTAAAGGTCTTTGTACAATTGCCTTTTGCCGTAGATGAGCTTATATAAATATCCTGGAAGTATTTTCACACCGTCAAGGAACAAATTTTTTGAAAACTACAGAAGCGTTGTGCCCGCCAAACCCGAAGGTATTGCTGAGGCCTGCCCTTACTTCTCTTTTTTGTGCAACGTTGAAGGTATAATTCAACCCGGCATCTAGTTGGGGATCGTCTGTGAAGTGGTTGATGGTAGGCGGAACAAGGCTTTCCAATATACTTTTGATAACTGCAATAGACTCTACAGCGCCCGCTGCTCCAAGCAGGTGCCCGGTCATGGATTTGGTGGAACTGATATTCAGCTTGTAAGCCGCTTCGCCGAAAACCTGCTGTATCGCCTTCACTTCCGCTATATCACCCAGCGGTGTAGAGGTTCCGTGAACGTTGATGTAATCAATGTCTTCCGGCCGCAAACCGGCATCGTTCAGTGCCTGCGTCATTACGCTGCGCGCGCCCAGCCCTTCGGGGTGGGGTGCCGTAATGTGATGGGCATCTGCCGTTGCGCCTCCGCCGGCCAGTTCTACATAAATTTTTGCGCCGCGGGCTATGGCATGTTCGTAGCTTTCCAGCACCAGTGCGCCGGCGCCTTCGCCCATTACAAACCCGTCCCGGTCCAGGTCAAACGGCCTGGACGCCGTTTTGGGATCCTCATTCCGCTCACTCAGGGCCTTCATGGCGTTAAACCCGCCAACACAAGGCTCGTTAATGATGTTTTCAGACCCCCCGGTAATGATCATGTCCGCCTTACCATAGCGGATGGTGTACATCGCTTCAATAATGGCATTGGTAGCAGATGCGCACGCAGACACCACCGAGAAGTTTGGCCCCCTGAACCCATGCCGCATGGATATATGCCCGGCGGCTATATCCAGTATAAGGCGGGTGATCAGAAAAGGGCTGAAACGCGGGGTGCCGTCTCCGGAATGGAACTCTTTTAACTCGTTCGTGAAGTTGATCATCCCACCAACGCCGGTTCCCCATATCACCCCCACCCGGTCCACGTTAATGGAGTTCCGGTCCACTTTAGCGTCAGCCACTGCCTGGTCTGCCGCTATAACGGCTGTTTGGGTGAATGGGTCCATTTTGCGCGCGTCCTTCTTGTCCATATACTGGGCAGGATCGAAATCTTTCAGTTCGCAGGCAAAACGGGTCTTGAACTTGGAGGCGTCAAACTGCTTGATATAATCAGCGCCGGATACACCGCTCGCCAACCCCTGCCAATAAGCATCAACGGAATTGCCGAGCGGTGTCAGCGCGCCTAAACCTGTAACGACTACTCGTCTTGGTTGCATTAAAACAGTTCTGGTTTGTTGGATTATTTTACGTGTTCTTCCAGGTAAGCTACTGCCTGGCCAACAGTGGTGATGGTTTCTGCTTGTTCGTCAGGAATGGAGATGTTGAATTCTTTTTCGAATTCCATGATCAGTTCTACCGTATCCAAAGAGTCAGCGCCTAAGTCGTTGGTGAAGCTGGCTTCAGGAGTTACCTCGGCCTCGTCAACGCCTAATTTGTCAATGATGATCTTTTTAACTCTTGATGCAATGTCTGACATAATTTTAAGTGTTTTTGGTTTAAAACTTGACTGCAAAAATATAATTTTTATTCAATTGCCAAGGAGATCGCCAAATTTTAACCCAGATTTTCCAATCCAGTAACATATATATTTCCCCTGCAAATCACGCGCATAGCGGGTTACAACCTTATTGGCCGCTCCCCTGGCATGCCTAAAAAACATCATATTTGGCCCCTTTTTCACACCTTTATATATATAAGCCCCTTTTGCGGCCCCCATATTCCATGTTATGACATGTAAGTTGACCATTCAAACCCGTATTCAGCCACTTAACCATAAATAAAACCGGAACGGGAGCGGCTTAACGTCCAATTATTAAATTTGTCCGCCCGCGAAATCACGTAATTTGCAATAGTCTTTATATACACACGAAACATGCGCAATAAGACCTTTAGAATCGTTCTGCTATTCCTGGCGCTGGCCCTTGCCGGCTTCCTTATTTATAAAATGACGGCCAAAAGCGGCCCCAATGAACCCGATGCCGCTACCCCGGCCAAAGCTCCCGCCCGTGGCGGCCGCAGCACCCTTTCCGATGCCTATGTGGTAAAACCTGTTAAGCTGGACCAGGCCATTGAGGCCAGCGGCACCCTGCAGGCCAACGAAGAAATTGAAGTAAAGCCCGAAATTTCCGGCCGTATCACCGGCCTGTATTTTAAAGAAGGCACCCAGGTGAGCAAAGGCGCACTCCTGGTCAAGATATATGATGAAGACCTGAAAGCCCAGCTCCAGAAACTGCAGCTGCAGCAGCAGCTGGCCAAAACCACCCTGGAGCGCCAGGAGAACCTGTTGAAAATAAACGGCATCAGCCGGCAGGACGTGGACGTGACCCGCAACCAGGTGAGCGCCTATGATGCGGATATTGCCTATACCCGCACCCAGCTGCAGAAAACCGAGCTCCGCGCCCCGTTCAACGGTCGCCTCGGCCTCCGGAACATCAGCCTGGGCGCTATTGTGGCCCCCACCACCATTATTACCACCCTGCAGCAGATAGACCCCCTGAAGGTAGATTTTTCCATCCCTGAAAAATACCGCACCATCGTAAAACAGGGAGATGCGGTGATGTTCAGGGCCGCGGGAGACACCAATACCTACAAAGGCAGCATTTACGCGCGGGACCCGCAGATTGACGTGGCCACCAGGACCATCCGCATCAGGGCCATGGTGCCCAACCCCGGCAATCTGCTGCCCGGCACCTTTGCCAGGGTCACTATTTTCCTCAAGGATATGCCTGACGCCATCATGATACCCTCCCAGGCCGTTATTCCCGGCACCCGCAACAAAACCGTCATCGTGGCAGACAGCGGCAAGGCCAAAATGGTGGTGGTGGAAACCGGCATCAGGGATGAGAACAACGTGCAGATCACCAGTGGCCTGAATATTGGGGATACCATTATTACCACCGGCATTATGCAACTGAGAGCGGGCATGCCCATCAAATACAACAAGGTACAATAGACTGTAGAGAACAGAATGCTATTTGCGGACCAGAGAATTATCGGATCTACAATCTTAAAAGACTAACTAATGAGCTTACCTTCCATATCTCTTAAACGGCCGGTGCTGGCCATTGTGATGAATATCATCATTGTGATCTTCGGCCTGGTGGGGTTCTACTTCCTGGGGGTGCGTGACTTCCCGGCCATTGACCCGCCTATTGTAAACGTGCGTACCGCCTATGCCGGCGCCAACTCCGACATCATTGAAACACAGATCACGGAACCGCTTGAAAAATCCATCAACGGCATTGCCGGTATCAAGAACATATCTAGCTCCAGCAGCCAGGGTACCAGCAGCATTACGGTAGAGTTTGAGCTGAACATAGACCTTGAAGCGGCGGCTAACGACGTGCGTGACAAGGTATCCCAGGCGCAGCGCAACCTTCCGCCAGACCTGGATGCACCCCCCGTTGTATCCAAGGAAGACGCCAACTCGGACTATATCATTTCCATGACGGTGCAAAGCAATACCCGCAACCAGCTGGAAGTGACCGAATATGCCAATAACGTACTGCTGGAAAAACTGCAGACCATTCCCGGCGTTAGCTCCATCCGTATATGGGGCGAAAAAAAATACGCCATGCGTATCTGGATGGACCCGGCCCGGCTTTCCGCCTACAGCCTGGCGCCTACAGACGTACGGGATGCACTCCTGAAAGAAAACGTGGAGCTGCCTTCCGGTAAAATAGCGGGCAACGCCACGGAGCTGACGGTGCGCACCTTTGGCCGGCTCGATACAGAAGAGGAATTTAACAACCTCATCATCAAGAACGTGAACGGCAACGTGATCCGGCTGCGAGACATCGGCCAGGCAGTGCTGGGCCCGGAAAATGAAGAGACCATCCTGAAGGAGTCCGGCGTTCCCATGATCGCCCTGGCGCTCACCCCTCAGCCCGGCTCTAACTACGTGGCCATTACAGACGAGTTCTACAAGCGGTACGACCAGATCAAGAAAGACATGCCGGCTGATATTACCACCAACATCGCCATTGACAATACCCGGTTTATCCGGAAGTCTATTTCGGAAGTGGAAGAAACGCTGGTGATCGCGCTTACGCTGGTGATCCTCATCATCTACCTGTTCTTCCGGGACTGGCTCATGGCCTTCCGCCCGCTGATAGACATCCCCGTGTCTCTCATTGGTGCATTCTTTATCATGTACGTCTGCGGGTTCACCATCAACATCCTGACGCTGCTGGCCATTGTACTGGCCACGGGGCTGGTGGTAGATGATGGTATTGTGGTAACGGAGAATATCTATAAAAAAATAGAAGCGGGCATACCGCGTATGCGCGCGGCCAAAGAGGGTTCGGAAGAAATATTCTTTGCGGTAGTAGCCACGTCCATTACCCTCGCCTTCGTATTCCTCCCCATTGTATTCATGCAGGGCTTTGTAGGCCGCCTGTTCCGGGAGTTCGGCATTGTAGTGGCCGGCGCGGTATTGATATCCGCCTTTGTATCCCTTACGCTCACGCCCGTGCTCAACGTAAAACTGGGCCGCAAAACACATTCACATTCCTGGTTCTACACCAAAACAGAACCTTTCTTCAACTGGATGGACAACGGGTATAAAAACTCGCTGGCCAAGTTCATGAAGGTGAGATGGATAGCCATTGTGATCATTTTTGGCTGTCTGGGCATCATCTACATCATATTCAGGAACCTCCAGTCTGAGCTGGCGCCTATTGAAGACAGAAGCCAGTTCCGCCTCACCGTAACAGCGCCCGAAGGTACTTCGTTCGACTATATGGATAACTATGTGGACCAGCTTGCGCAGTTCATGATGGATTCCATTCCCGAGAACAGGATCGTGCTCACGGTTACATCTCCGGGCTTCAGCGGCGGCGGCGCCGTAAACAGCGCATTTGCCAACATTGCGCTGACGGAACCGAACGAACGTACCCGCTCGCAGAAACAGATCGTAGACATGGTGAACCGGAACATGTACCGCTTCCCGGAAGGCAGGGTGTTTGCCATTGAGCAGCAAACCATACAGGTAGGGCGCCGCAGCGGCCTGCCGGTAGCCTTTGTACTGCAGCATATCAATTTTGACAGCCTGGCCACGGCCCTGCCCGTTTTCCTGGAAGAAGCCAATAAGAACCCGGCTTTCCAGGCGGTAGACGTAGACCTGAAATTTAATAAACCGGAACTCCGTATCAGCATCAACCGGGATAAGGCCAGCGAACTGGGCGTTTCCGTAGGGGATATTTCCTCCACGCTCCAGCTGGCGCTCAGTAACCTCCGGTACGGCTACTTCATCCGCAACGGTAAACAATACCAGGTAATGGGCCAGGTATTCCGTGGCGACCGGGATGACCCGAACGACCTGCAGAACATCTATGTGCGGAACAACCGCGGCGAAGCCATCCAGCTGGATAACCTGGTAACCATTCACGAAGAAACGAGCCCGCCTATTATCTACCACTTTAACCGGTACAAGTCCGCCACCATTTCGGCCAGCCTTGCTCCCGGTAAAACGGTGGGAGATGGTATTGACGCCATGTACGGTATATTTGCGAAGCTGAAAAAAGACGGCGTGCTGGATGATTCCTTCAACACGGCGTTGAGCGGCGCCTCCCGTGACTATGCGGAAAGCGGCTCCAACACTTCCTTTGCGCTCATTCTTGCTTTGCTGCTTATTTACCTCATCCTGGCGGCGCAGTTTGAAAGCTGGGTAGACCCGCTCATCATCATGCTTACTGTGCCACTGGCATTTGCCGGCGCGTCGCTTTCCTTGTGGTTATTCAACCAGACCTGGAATATCTTCTCGCAGATAGGGGTGATCATGCTCATAGGCCTCGTTACCAAAAACGGTATCCTTATTGTGGAATTTGCCAACCACATGCGAGACGCCGGGAAGGAAAAAACGGACGCCGCCGTGGAGGCCTCTGCCCTGCGCCTCAGGCCCATTCTCATGACCAGCCTGGCCATGGCCCTGGGCGCATTGCCCATTGCCCTGTCACTAGGCGCGGCCGCCACCAGCCGTATTCCGCTGGGTATCGTAATTGTAGGCGGTATCGTCTTTTCATTGATACTGACGCTATATGTGATACCCGCCATGTACACTTTCCTCAGCCGCAGAAAAAAAGCCACGGACGAAGAAGAGGCAGGTTTAGAAAACCCGGAAGCTGCAGCCGCTGCAGCCCACGCATAACATATTTAATACAATGACTTTGACAGGAAGAATTTTAACAGGGCTTTTCATCTTGCTGGCTTCCGGGGCGCAGGCGCAACAGGTGCTTACGCTGGAGCAGGCAATAGACCTGGGCTTGAAAAATAACTACGACATCCGCCTGGCCCGCACCGATGCAGAGATTGCGGCCAATGATTTTGACTATGCCAACTTTGCTTTTGCCCCCCGCCTGAATGGTACTGCCACCAAAACCTGGAGCAACAACGCCACCAAGCAGGAGTTCGGCAACGGCAGCAAACGGGATACCAGCGGCCTCAAGAACAGGCAGGTGCAAGCCGCTATCAACCTCAACTGGACACTGTTTGACGGTCTCAAAATGTTTGCCACACGCCAGCGCCTCCAGGCCATTGAAATACTGGGTGAGCTGGGCGTAAAAAGCCAGGTGGAAAATTCCATAGCAGACATCATCAACGCCTATTACAATATTGCCCAGCAAAAACAGCAGCTGCGCGCTTTTGCAGAGCAGATGTCCATTTCTGATGAACGGGTAAAACTGTCAGACGCCAAGTTCCAGACAGGCCTGGCGCCCAAAACGGATTATCTGCAGGCCAAGGTGGACTATAACGCGCAACGTGCCATGTGGCTGCGCCAGCAAACGGTCATAGAGCAAAGCAAGGCCGCGCTCAACCAGTTATTGGCCATTGCGGACGAAAGCACCAATTACGATGTGATGGATACCATTCCCGTTAACCTGTCCCTGGCTTTCGGAGATGTGATAGCAGACATCCAGAACACCAACCCGCAGTTGCAGGTGGCGCGTCAGAACGTGGAAGTGTCCCGGCTGACCGTCAAGGAACGGAAAGGTGATTTTTACCCGGTCCTTTCCTTCAATTCCGCCTACAACTTCAACCAATCACGCGCCAGCGCGGCCGTGAACCAGTTCAGCCCCGTGTTCAACCAGAGCCGTGGCTTTAACTACGGCTTTTCCGCTACAGTGCCCATTTTTAACGGCCTCAACGCTCACCGGGAACTCAAAAATGCAAAGCTGAACATGGCCTACCAGCAACTGTCTCTGGAAAACCAGCAGAGCCAGGTAGACCTGCTGCTGAAAAATGCCTTTAAAGATTACGAGTATTATAAAACGGCGCTCAACCTGGAAGAAGAAAGTGTGGAGCTGGCCCGTGAAAATACCATGGTGGCGCTGGAGCGTTTCCGCGAAGGGGTGTCTACCACGCTGGAGGTGAAAGAGGCCCAGCAAAGCCTTGAACTGGCCGTTACCCGCCTCATCCAGGCCCGCTATAATGCCAAAATAGCTGAAACGGAGCTGCGCCGCCTGAAGGGCGACCTCCTGAAATAATTAACAGGAAAGTATCAACGAACTAGCCGGTTGCAGTATGTGACCGGTTTTTTTTCTTTATGGAGCAAGCAGCAGTATGCTGATCGGCCGCCGTTGTGTCACTCCCTTCAGCGGCAGTGCGGGGCCGGGCGGTGATTATTGTTGCGGTTCCGCAGAATCTTTCGGCAACAGGCCCTTCTGCCGGGCAAATTTTTCGTATGCCTGTTTGATGAACAGCATCAGGTCATATTCTGAAGCATTGGTCAGGAAGGCGTAGCTGGGCCGGTAGGCATACATGAAAGAGTCCAGCATAGGGCTTTCCAGCTTGGTAATACGGGCCACCAGGTCCGGGTTATACCGGTAATCAATATGTTTTTCCGCTTCCCAGTAACGCAGTTGTTCCCCAAATTTTTCCCTCCGTTTGCGCGTTTTGCTGGGGATCAGGTAACTGAGCGCGGTAATAGGGTTGCTGGGCAAGGTTTTCAACACGTCCATAGCGCCGGGCCGCTTGTAGTCAAATATCCTTCCGTACTCGTCACGCATGGCCAGCGAGTCTCTCCGGTAAATACGGCCCTTTACGTTAACGGCCTGCAGGCCAAATACATGCCGCTTCAGCGCCACGTTCTGCGTGGTAGACACAACGCCCACCACAATGTGCGTGCGTACATAGCTGATCATGGAAAACTCAATAGTGTCTCCCGGCTGGGCCTCAATATAATAACGGCCGGTTTCATTGCTTACAGTGCCATAACCGGAGCGTTTGTTCCAGATACTCACAGAAGGCAGGCCCGTACGGGTATCCGCATCGGAGACCATGCCTGATATGCGCACCTGTGCCGCAGCCTCCTGGAGGGCGGGCACAACAAAGAACAAAAGTGCAACAGTGTATCTGAACAGAACATGCTTCATACTAATCTCTCAAAATTAGCGTTCCAAGCTCAAAAAAAACGTTAAATAATTTCCTAAAGCAACCCAAACATCCAGAAAATTTATATTTTTTATTTCCTACGGCAGTTTTCTCTATTTTCGGGTACTTACACCCGAAAATAGTGCTCATGCCTCAAAAGATACTGTTTTGCACCCAGCGGTACCAATACCTGAAAGACAGGGTGCTGGCCCTGGCCAACTGGGAAAATGGCAACATTACCATCCGCGATTTCCCTGACGGGGAACACTACCATCGTATAACCAGCAACGTTAGCGGAAAAGAGGTGGTGCTGATTGGCGGCACTATAGACGATAAGGAAACCCTGGAGCTGTTCGACATTGCCAACGGCTGTATCCAGAACGGGGCGCAGTGCCTCAATATCGTTATCCCCTACTTCGGCTACTCCACCATGGAAAGGGCCGTCAAAACCGGGGAAGTGGTAAAGGCCAAGAACCGGGCCATATTGTTCTCCGCCCTGCCTACCACGGCCGCCGGCAATAAAGTGATCATGATAGACCTGCATGTGGACGGCATTACCTACTATTTTGAAAGCAATGTGCGCCCCGTACACCTTTATGGCAAGCTGATAGTGCGCAATGCCGCGCTGGAGCTATCGCAGGGCCGGCCTTTTGTAATGGCCAGTACAGACGCGGGCCGCGCCAAGTGGGTAGAGTCTCTCGCCAATGACCTGGGCGTGCAGGCGGCTTTTGTGTTCAAACGCCGCCTCTCCGGCGAGGAAACACAGATCACCGCCATCAGCGCCAATGTGGAGGATTGCATGGTTATCATTTATGACGATATGATACGCACCGGCGGCTCCCTGCTGCACGCCGCCCAGGCTTACGCAGACGCGGGCGCCAGCAGCATTGCCGTTATCACCACTCACGGTATTTTTGCGGGAGACGGCTTTGAAAAGATCCGCAGCAGCGGTCTTGTGCAACAGGTAGTGTGTACGGATACCCACCCTAATGCGCTGCAGATCAATGATCCCATGCTCACCGTAAAATCCGTGGCGCCGCTGATCGTGGATTATTTTCAAAGCATTCCATAGTACATTTGCCATATGAGCACCCTGCGTACCATTGAATTTGGCAGTTGCGACTACCAGGCCATGATTGCCCTGCGAGACAAAATACTGCGCCAGCCCCTGGGCCTTACCTTCTCCCCGGAATACCTGCAGCAGGAAATCAACGATGTGCTGATCGGCTGTTTTGAAGGCGATGTCCTGCTGGGCTGCTGCATATTAAGCCCCCTGAACGAAGCAACCGTACAATTGCGCCAGATGGCCGTAGACAATGGCTTGCAAGGTAAAGGTACCGGCAGTGGCATATTGGCTTTTGCGGAAGGACAGGCGCGGGCCGCAGGCTTTACAGAACTGATGATGCATGCCCGCAAGGAAGCCCTGCCTTTTTATGCCAAAAACGGGTATCAGGTAAGAGGGGAAGAATTTGTGGAAGTGGGTATTCCACATTACGAAATGTACAAGCAGCTTTAACCGGCCTCAGGCGCCGTTCAGCCGCCGGTAATCACTAAAAATGGACTGCATCAGCTTGCTGAACCCGTTCAGCGCTTCTTCATTCTCAAAAGCGCTGGTAGGTATCAGGAAAAAACTCCGCTTGTCACGATACAGGAAAAAGAAAGATTTTGTTTCAATGATCTGGGAGAATTTTTCCCAGGGCACCGCCCGCTCTCCCTGGCCGGTGGCAATGGCCATGCCTTCTTCATTGTAGCGCAGGCGTATATTGTCTTTAAATGTAGCAGCTTTGTTGTAAGTGGAAACGGGCAGCAGGTACCAGAAGGCCCAGCCCAGTATCACCATCATGAGCGCAATGCCCAGCAAGGCGTTGAAGTTCACTACCCTGAACAGGTAACCGGCTACGGTGGCTATCAGCAAAATAATAAGGGTATTACGAAATACCTTTATTTCGCCGCGCCGCAGAAAGTGGAAACGTAATGCATGAATAACCTCTTCCTTGTTGTAAGTGAACTGCAGAAAATGCATTCAACGAACTTACGAAATTATTTTGAAGCGCTCAAGGATACCGGTGCGTCCAGGTCAGGAGAATAAGACACCGGCGCGGCTTTACGGTTAGCGGAAGCAGCATTGCTTTTATCCATCAGGTCCTCTTCATTCAGCCCGGGGAAATTCTTTTTGATGAATTTCAGGTACTGTTGTAACACCTTGCGGTCTACCTTGAAAGGAGCAACTATGTTATCTTCCTCTTCGCCATTAACGGAGGGACTATTATTGATACGGGTTTCGTTCTGCAAATACCATTTGTACAGGTCTACAATAGCTTTTTGTACGTCAGACTCATCCACTTTTTCAACCCTGCCTCCTTGCGGAAGGGTCCATATGAACTCTTCCAGCCTGTTGGCAGTTTTGGCTTTAGCCCCTTTGTCGGTTTTATCGCCGTTGTTAAATCCTTTTTCGCCATTATTGGCGAACGCTGCAGTAGTGGTTACCATACCCAGTACCATCAAAAACAACAGCTTTTTCATAAGGGTAAATTTTAATGACCTAAAAATACAAAATAAATAATATAAAATACTGTCAGCGTTACAAACAGGCGTTTTCACGGTACCAAATGCTGATTTTACAATGTTAACCGGAGCAGTATACTAAAAAGACGAGCCGGTTGCCGAAAAGTTGCAAATTTCAGCAAAAATCTTTCGGGGTAGGGCCGAAAACCAGGCGGACAACACTTTTTTTGCTGCTGAACGCCGCTTACTGCCCGGGGTATTCGCTTCCGGAAGGCACTACCGTGCAGGCCTATCCCCTGCCTGGCCCACGTTCTTGCCCCTGCTGCGCCATCTGCCAAAGGCCCGGCCACGGGGCAGCCGGCGGGAATTGGCCTTTTTATGGCCCTTTCCTTTATTTTTACGGCAATGAACGCTTACATAAACTGGAGCGGGGGAAAAGACGCCACTTTTGCCCTCTGGCAGCTCCAACAGGAAGGCAGCTGGCAGGTCCGGTACCTTTTTACCACCCTTAGCGGGGCTTTCCGGCGCGTATCCATGCACGGCGTGCGGGAGGAACTGCTGGATGAACAGGCCCGGCAAACAGGCATTGCCCTCAAAAAGGCGTACCTGCCGGAAAACGCTTCTATGGAAGATTATGACCGCATCATGACGGAAGAACTGGCCGCCCTGCGGGCGGAAGGCATCCGCCACGCCGTTTTCGGGGATATTTTCCTGGAAGACCTCCGCGCCTACCGGGAAAAACAGCTCGCCAAAGCCGGCATGGAAGGGGTTTTTCCCCTGTGGGAACGCAATAGTGCAGCCCTGGTGCGGGATTTTATCAGGGCCGGGTTCAAGGCCATTATTGTATGCGTCAATGCGCGGTACCTGCCGGCTTCTTTTGCGGGGCGGCTGATCGATGAGGCCTTTCTCGCCGATCTCCCGCCCGGGGTAGACCCTTGCGGCGAGAACGGCGAGTTCCACAGTTTTGTGTTTGACGGCCCCCTCTTTGCCGCACCTGTGCCATTCCAGGTAGGTGAAACGGTTGAAAGAGCGTACACCCCGGCCTCCAGCCAGGGAGGTAATTGCTATAAAGATGATGGCAAAGAAAACAATACGGTAAAAGACGAACCGGCCCATTGGGATACCCGGTTCTTTTTCTGTGATCTGCTTCCAGTCTGAGGGACTTCGTTTTAGGGTTTCGTTTAATTCCTTCCTTCAGTTTACGCCTCTTTCTAAAAAACAAAAGCAATGGAAAAATCCATTGCTTTCGAGAGTCATTTACTTTGCAAGAAGATTCTCGCGGTGTAGGAATATTTGGTTTTTCATAGGACAGTAACCATATAAAAAATTAATACTTTAACAAATATAAAATAAATTGAATAAATAGTACAGGACTGCTATGAATATTCAAAAACATCAAAATAAGCCGCCGAAAATTAAAAACAACAAATTAAAAGCGCATTTTTTAAACAAAATCGAACTAAAACGTAAGTTTTGGTAGTGCTCTGCCACAAAAAAACAGCTCATCGCCCTGTTCTTATTAACAAATGAAAGATCCGGAGGCCGCCCCGGCCGCGGCAATCTTATCTGCCTGCCAGGGAGGTACGTACTATAAGACAGCCGGGTAAGGTTGCCGGGCCGGGGAGCCAAACGGGGAGCTGCTACCTTCCCGGCAGAGTAAAAAGACCATTCAGAAAGAACCTGTAACGAAGCTCCCCACGGAGATGGACGAACAATTGCCAAAAGTTTGATTGTTCGTTGCAGGTTTGTTCAGAACGGCCTAAAGTCCTTGCTGTAGCGGGATACTTCCCAAAAAGCCCTGTAGTAGCGGGAAAAGGCGTAATTTTCCGGGTATTAAAGCTGCTGAAGCTGCGGATAAATTCTGCAAAACCGGTTCAGGTAAAATAGACGCCTTATCCGGTGTTTCAATTCACGTCACATTCTTCCGGAAAACAAATGATACAGACCTGTTGAAGAGCACGTTTGCGCAGGCCGAAGGGCATAAAAAAAGGAAACATCCCTGTTTCCCCAAATCCTTTACCATAGCGTAATTAAAAAGAGAAAGGGCACTTAGAAAAGCGCCCTCAATTTGTTACTATCCTATGAAAACCCTATTTGTATACAAAGGTATATCAGTGTTAACTTTATTTGAAATTTTCAGGGTTGAATAACAAATAATTAACAAAGTAATTGCTTGCTTCAATCCCCAGAAACTCCCTGCCACCGCTGCTTTCAGAGAAGCGGTCTTTTGCTCTTTCCGCGCGGCGTTTGTTAAGCACTCCTAAACACATCAGCTACAACCCATGCTGTTGCCGCAATTCAGGCATTTGTAGCAGGTACCGGAGCGCACTGTGATATGGCCGCAGGTGTTACAGGCCGGCGCATCGCTCTGCATGCTGCGCATGTAATCCTGCGTGCTGCTTTCTCCGCTGGATGCCGCTACTGCCTGCGGTTTGGCCGCTTTGGGAGTAGCCGACGCCGGAGCCTGGCTAACCACCCTTATGTTGGAAAGCTCGGGTTTTACTACCGGCTCGTCCCATTCTTCTTCACCGGTATTGCCCGGTGCGTCCAGGATGTGTACAAGATCAGTTCGCCCCAGGTATTCATAACCCAGCACCCTGAAAATATAATCTATCAGCGAGGTGGAAGAACGGATGTTGGGATGGTCTACCATACCTGCCGGCTCAAACCGGGTGAACACGAACTTGTCTACAAACTCTTCCAGCGGCACGCCGTACTGCAGGCCAACAGACACTGCTATGGCAAAGCAGTTCATAAGGCTGCGCAGAGTAGACCCTTCCTTGGCCAGGTCTATGAATATTTCTCCCAGCGTACCGTCATTATACTCCCCGGTGCGCAGGAAGATGGGCTGGCCGCCTACTTTTGCCTTCTGGGTAAAGCCCCTGCGCTTGGCCGGCAGGGTTTTTCTCTCCACAATGCGGGAAAGCGCCCTTTTCAGCGAAGTGTCCGCGCTGGCAATCATGCGTTTGTTCAGCTCTTCCAGCAGCTCGTCTATGGTGAGCTTGTTCATGTCAATGATCTGGGCCGCCGCTGCTTCAGACGCAGTGTCTGCCCCTTCGGCCGATTTTTTCTTTTTGTCGCTTTTGTTGCTGAGCGGCTGGCTCAGTTTGGACCCGTCCCGGTAGAGCGCACAGGCTTTCAGGCCCAGGTCCCAGCTCAGTTTGTAGGCATCCGTAATTTCTTCCACTACAGCCTCGTTGGGCAGGTTGATGGTTTTGGAAATAGCCCCGGAAATAAAGGGTTGCGCGGCGGCCATCATGCGGATGTGGCCATGCGGATGAATGTAACGCTCTCCATGCTTGCCGCATTTATTGGCGCAATCAAACACCGGCAGGTGCGCCTCCTTCAGGTAGGGCGCTCCTTCTACCGTCATGGTACCGCACACGTAATCATTGGCGGCCTCTATCTGCTCATCTGTAAAGCCCAGCTCGTGCAGCAGGCTGAACTCGAGGCTGAAGTACTGTTCCGGTTTGAAACCAAGCCGCTGCAAGCACTCTTCACCGAGGGTGTATACGTTGAACACAAAACTGATATCGAAAGAAGAGGCCACGGCCGTATCCAGCTTTTTCAGTTCTTCCGAAATAAAGCCTTTTTCGCTGAGGGACTGTGTGTTGATGTAAGGTGCGCCGGCAAAGTTGCCGGTACCTTTGGCGTAATCCACAATGGCGCGGATCTCGTTCTCCTTATACCCCAGGTTGCGCAGGGCGGTGGGAATAGACTGGTTAATGATCTTGAAATAACCGCCGCCGCTCAGTTTTTTGAACTTCACAAGGGCAAAATCCGGCTCTACGCCAGTGGTATCGCAATCCATTACCAGGCCAATAGTACCGGTGGGGGCAATTACCGTGGCTTGCGCATTGCGGTAGCCATGTTTTTCACCCAGCTGCACGGCATCGTCCCAGGCCTTGGTAGCGGCAGACAGCAGGTAGTCAGGGCAGAAACGGGCGTTGATGCCCTGTGGTTTTATTTCTATGCCTTCGTAGGCGTCTGCTGCATCATAGGCGGCCGCGCGGTGGTTGCGCATTACCCGCAGCATGTCTTCCCGGTTTTCTGCATACCGGGCAAAGGGGCCCAGATGGCTGGCCAGCTCGGCGGAAGTTTTGTAAGAAATACCGGTCATGATAGCGGTGATGGCGCCGGCTATGCCGCGGGCCTCATCACTGTCATACGCAATGCCGCTCACCATCAGCATGGAACCGAGGTTGGCATAGCCCAGGCCAAGGGTACGGTAGTCGTAGCTCAGCTGCGCTACCTCTTTGGAGGGGAACTGCGCCATGAGCACGGAAATTTCCAGCACCACCGTCCACAACCTCACCGTGTATTCAAAACCGGGCACGTCAAAACGGTTGTCTCCCTCGTTGAAAAAGCGCCGAAGGTTCACAGACGCGAGGTTGCAGGCCGTATTGTCCAGGAACATGTATTCGGAACAGGGGTTGGAGGCGTTGATGCGCCCGCCCTGCGGACAGGTATGCCATTCATTGATAGTGGTATCGTACTGGGTACCGGGGTCTGCACAGCGCCAGGCGGCGTACGCGATCTGGTTCCAGAGGTCGGTGGCCTTTACCGTTTTAACAGTTTTACCGTTCATACGGCCCTTCAGCTCCCATTCGCCATCTTCGGCCAGGGTGTGGAAGAAGCTGTTGGGTATTCTCACCGAGTTGTTGGAGTTTTGCCCGGAAACGGTGCGGTAGGCCTCCCCTTCGTAGTCTGAAGAGTAACCGGCGGCAATAAGGGCGGCCACTTTCTTCTCCTCCTCCATTTTCCAGTTAACGAACTCCAGTATTTCGGGGTGGTCCAGGTCCAGGCACACCATTTTGGCGGCGCGGCGGGTGGTGCCGCCGCTTTTGATGGCGCCGGCGGCGCGGTCCCCTATTTTCAGGAAACTCATCAGGCCGCTGGAAGTACCGCCACCGCTGAGTTTCTCTCCTTCCCCGCGTATCTGGGAAAAGTTGGTGCCCACGCCGGAGCCGTATTTGAAGATCCGGGCTTCCCGTACCCAAAGGTCCATGATACCGCCATCGTTCACCAGGTCGTCACTCACACTTAATATAAAGCAGGCGTGCGGCTGCGGCCTTTCATACGCGGAGGTGGATTTTTCCAGCTTGCCGGTGTTCTGCTCCACATAATAATGCCCCTGCGGCTTGCCTTTAATACCATAGCTCTCGTGCAGGCCCGTATTGAACCACTGGGGGGAGTTGGGCACGCAGGCCTGGTTAAGCATGCAGTACGCCAGCTCTTCGTAAAACACCTCGGCGTCTGCCTTGGAGGCGAAATAATCGTACTTTTCGCCCCAGGCGCGCCAGCAATTGGCCATACGGTGTACTACCTGTTTCACAGAGGTTTCGCGGCCCAGGGAGCCGTCTGCCTGCGGCACACCGGCTTTCCTGAAATATTTTTGCGCAAGTATATCCGTCGCTATCTGCGACCATGCTTTGGGCACTTCCACATTATTCATCTCGAACACCACGTCTCCACCGGGGTTCCGGATCACTGACGAACGCATTTCGTACTCGAACTGATCATATGGGCTCACACCATCCCGTGTGAAGTGACGGGTAAAGGCGAGGCCGCCAGCCTTCTTAACTTGATTTTTCATATGCCCTAGAAAATTTAACAGGATTAAACAAATTGAAAATATTCCTACTCTCGATGCGGGATTACTAAAATAATTTTTAATGACGTCCGTACCCATTTTTATTATCCACAGCGTGTGCATAATGGCGGCAGTCAGCTTCATTAACAAATGGCCCCTTTTTTGCCCTCTTTTTCCTCTCTATCAGTTGCAAAATCAATACCATGCATATTTATTTCACACTGTGGCTTATTAGAAAAAAATTTATACATTTGCCTCAACCGGAACAATGCATAATTAATGTACAGAAAAATATACAGTTCCTTTATTGACAGAAAGGCAAAAGGTACAAAGTCATTCGCAGTTCTGATCGATCCGGACAAGGTAACCCCTGTCGGTATTGCCGATCTCGCTGCTAAATGTACTGAGGCGAAGGTGGATTATATTTTTTTGGGCGGCAGCCTGGTGATCACTGACCATCTTGACGAAGTGGTGCAGCAGATCAAGGCCAGTTGCTCCATACCGGTGATACTCTTTCCCGGCAGCCCTTCGCAGGTTTCCCGGTACGCCGATGCCTTGCTGTACCTTTCCATGATCTCCGGCCGCAACCCCGAGCTGCTCATTGGCCAGCATGTGGTATCTGCCGCGGCCGTTAAAAAAAGCGGGCTGGAAGTAATTTCCACCGGCTACATGGTGATTGACGGCGGCGCCCCCACCACTGTTTCCTACATCAGCAACGCCACGCCCATACCAGCAGACAAGGATGATATTGCTATGTGTACCGCCATGGCGGGAGACATGCTGGGCATGAAGGTGATCTATATGGATGCCGGCAGCGGCGCCCGCAAACCGATCACCGAAAGCATGATCCACCGCGTGGCCAGCCAGGTGGATGTGCCTGTAATTGTTGGCGGCGGCATCAGGGATGCTGAAAAAGCATACCTGAACTGCAAGGCCGGTGCAGACATCATTGTGGTAGGCAACGCTATTGAAAAAGATATTTCGCTCATCAAGGAAATTGCAGACGCCGTACACCGCGCACCGGTTACAGCCAGCCGTTAACCCCCGTCCAGCGGGCTTTTTGCGCCGCATCCACCTAAATTATCCTGTACGGCCCCTTCAGCCCGAAAAAATACCTATAAATAAGTATTTCTGCACCTTTGCCCATAAAGTTGTATGAAAAAAGGAAACCGTTGCATATCTTGCAGCGTGCTTGAACGCAGCTTATTCCGGCACACCAGAAACCAACCAAAACCAAAGTATCCCTGGTATACCGTGTAATATGATGTTGTGAACAACGATTCCATCCCAGCGGCTTATTTTCCGTTTTGTACCACTATTGCTTTTCTTCCAGGCTACCATTACCGAAGACATGGACAGAGTTGCCGCCGCATTGGCATGCCCGGTAAGAAAGGTCTATTTACATTGGTTAATTGGCCCACAAGGCCTTTTTTCATAAGCATAATTTAGCCGGGCCGTCCTTTCCAGGACGGCCCCTTTTTCTGGGCTTCACGGCTAAAAAAAACAGGGAACATGGAAGCGCCGCCTCCATTATTCCCTGCCTTCCGATATTGTACAATGGCCCTTAAAGGCTCATCATTTCCTTAAACTTCACCGCCTGCCTGCGGCTCACCTCAATTTTTTCCCCTCCCCGCATTTCCAGCAGCAACCCCCCGTTGAAATAAGTGTCAATCCGCTCAATCATCCGGAGGTTTACAATGTGCTTGCGGTTGGCGCGGAAAAACACCCGCTCGTCCAGCCGCTCTTCAAGAGCATTTAAAGATTTGAGTATCAACGGTTTATTAGTCTCGAAATACACCCTCGCGTAGTTCCCCACGCTTTCAAACAGCCGTATCTCCTGCAGTTTTACGAACCAGCAGCGGTCACCGTCCTTTACAAACACCTGGTCATTTTCCCCCAGTATGTTCCGGATGCCGGATGCGGCGGCCAGGCGTTCTTTCTCCTCTACCTGGTGCAGCTTGTGAATGGCGTCTGCCAGCCGCTTGGGCTCTATGGGCTTCAACAGGTAGTCCAGCGCATTATATTCAAACGCCTTCAGGGCATACTCGTCATAAGCAGTGGTGAATATCACCTGCGGAGATCTTTCCAGCTCCGCCAGGAGGTCAAAACCCGTTTTGTCCGGCATCTGGATATCGAGGAACAGCAGGTCTGGCCGCAATGTTTCGATCTTCTCTATACCGTCTTTCGCATTCACCGCCTCTCCTACCACCACAATTTCCGGATGGTCTGCCAGCAGCTTCTTCAACTCGCTTCTGGCCAGTCTTTCATCATCTATGATCAATGCTTTTTTCATACTGACTTTACGTTATTGGTTGATGACATTTATGGATTACAGCAAGGGCATCTGCACTCTGGCTTCTACCGTTGCCTTGTCAAAATTGTATATTTCAAAAAAGGCGCGGCTGCCAAACAGCAGGCTCAGCCGCTGCCGCGTGCTGGCCAGGCCCAGGCCCAGCCCGTTCATATCTTCCACTATCTGCCCCGTATTCCGGATGGTGATCTCATGTTGCATATTGTGCACATGGGAACTGATCACGATCAGCCCGCCCCTTACCTCCCGGGAAATACCGTGTTTAATGGCGTTTTCTACCAGGGTTTGCAGCATCATTGGGGGTACGGGCAGTTCCAGCGTTTCCGGGTCTATATCGTACTGCACCTTCAGCCGTTCCTCAAACCGGATATTTTCCAATGCAAGATAATCTTTTACGATGCTCAGTTCGTTTTCCAGGCTCACGGTCTCCGCCTTGTCTGCCTGCATGGAATTGCGGAGTATGTTGCTCAGTTCCGTAATGGCCGTACGCGCCCGCCGGGGGTTTTCATCCACCAGCGCCCTGATGCTGTTGAGCGCGTTGAAAATGAAGTGCGGGTTCAGTTGGGATTTGATGGTTTTCAGCTCCAGCGTGCGCACGGTGGCTTCCAGCTTTAATTGGCTCACCTGGGAGTTACGGCTCTCCTCCACATAGTGCCAGAGGAAATAGATCACCGCCCAAAGGGCCATAAACACGGTCTGCGAGAAAAAAACCCTCAGCCAGCTATCCCTGAAATCCGTTTCCGGCGGCCCTCCCGGCAGCAAAAAATGCGAAATGCACGATAGCAAAAACGAATCTACAATGGAACATACCAGGATACCGAAGAAAAAATAAACCGCCACGCTCTCGAACGGCTTCTGTATCCATCTATATTTGACGATAACTGTTCTGAATCCATGTGTGATGAGTATCCCGAAAAGGGAGCTGAACAGGATGTACTGCACCTGGGAGGTCTCTATCTTGTAGAAGAAAAAGCCGAAGAACAAGAAAAGAAAGGCATAGGCTCCCCACCCCAGTATCTGGCACCACCAATATTTTGATATGCGTTTAAACATCCCTATAAGTTAGCAAAGTCCTCCGACTTAAAAAAAACCTTGCGATTGCTCCAAAAATACCACCTGTGTGGGATGGCGGCCAGCCAATTTTTATCAATGGCCGTATAGGCGGTTAAATGGGGGGCTTCAAATAGCGTAAAAACATGTATTTTTGGGCATTAAACCCTAATGCTGATATGGAAATTACGGCCGGTCAATTACTGAGTCAGATCGAATACCCATCAGATCTGCGAAAACTGAGCAGGGAGCAACTGCACCAGGTGTGCGACGAGCTGCGCCAGTTCATTATTGACGTGGTGAGCGTGCATGGCGGCCATTTCGGGGCCAGCCTGGGGGTAGTGGAACTGACGGTAGCCCTCCATTACGCCTTCAATACTCCCTATGACCAGTTGGTGTGGGACGTAGGCCACCAGGCATACGGCCACAAAATTCTCACCGGGCGTAAAAATGTGTTCCATACCAACCGTAAGTACAAGGGAATCAGCGGTTTCCCCAACCGTGGCGAGAGTGAATATGACACCTTTGGGGTGGGGCACTCCAGCACCTCCATCGGGGCAGCCCTGGGCATGGCCATTGCCTCCAAGAACAAAGGCGAGCATGACCGGCAGCATATTGCCGTAATTGGAGATGGGGCCATGACGGCCGGTATGGCTTTTGAGGCCCTCAACCACGCGGGCGTGTCCAACGCCAACCTGCTGGTGATCCTGAATGACAATTGCATGTCTATTGACCCCAACGTGGGCGCACTGAAAGAATACCTCACAGACATCACCACCTCCCATACCTATAACAAGTTCAGGGACGATGTGTGGAACCTGCTGGGCAAGCTGCCCGTGGGCAAAAAATTTACACGGGACATGGCTTCCAAGCTGGAAGCCAGCGTAAAAGGCATGGTGTCCAAATCCAGCAACCTGTTCGAAAGCCTCAATCTGCGCTATTTTGGCGCTATAGACGGGCATAACATCACCAAGCTGGTAGATACCCTGCAAGACCTTCGCAATATTCCCGGGCCCAAACTGCTGCATATTGTCACCACCAAGGGCAAAGGCTACGCGCTGGCGGAAAAAGACCAGACCAAGTGGCATGCGCCGGGCCTGTTTGACAAGATAACCGGCGAAATATTCAAGAAAAATATTGAGGCCCCGCAGCCTCCCAAATACCAGGACGTTTTTGGCCATACCATCATTGAGCTGGCCGAACAGAACAAGACCATAATGGGCATTACGCCCGCCATGCCTTCCGGCTCTTCCCTCAAGCTCATGATGGAGAAAATGCCTGACCGCGCCATAGACGTGGGCATCTGCGAACAGCATGCCGTAACGCTCTCCGCCGGCCTGGCCACCCAGGGTATGACGGTGTTCTGCAACATTTACTCTTCTTTCATGCAACGGGCGTATGACCAGGTGGTACACGATGTGGCCATCCAGCACCTGCCTGTTATTTTCTGCCTTGACCGGGCCGGCCTGGTAGGGGAAGACGGGGCCACCCACCACGGGGCTTACGACATCCCGTATATGCGTTCCATTCCCAACATGATCGTGAGCGCGCCCATGAACGAGGAAGAGCTGCGCAACCTGATGTATACCGCACAGCTGCCAACCAACAAATCTCCCTTTGTGATCCGCTATCCTCGCGGAGAAGGCGTGATGCCTGACTGGCGCAAACCTTTCAGCGCCATCCGCGTAGGTACCGGGCGAAAGGTGCAGGACGGGCGGGACCTCGCCATCCTTTCCATAGGCCACCCCGGCAACTTTGTTACCGAGGCCATGAAAGAGCTGATGACAGACGGGCTGCAGCCGGCGCATTACGATATGCGTTTTGTAAAACCGCTGGACACCGAGATGCTGCACGATATTTTCCAGCGCTTTGACCGCGTGATCACCGTGGAAGACGGTGCGCTGCAAGGCGGCTTTGGCAGCGCCGTACTGGAGTTTATGGCAGATAACGATTACAAGGCGGACGTAAAACGGCTGGGCATACCGGACCGCCTCATTGAGCACGGCAAACCCGCCGAGCTGCAAAGAGAATGCGGGTACGATGCGGCGGGCATTGCCGCCGCAGTCAGGGAAATGCTCCGGTCAAAAATTACCGTTACCGCCAGTTAATAAAACACTTTCCGCCGCAGCCATGGTCAGAACAGGCCATGGCTGCGGCTTTTCTACCATGCGCGATCTCTACATACAATTACGCATCACTGACATCATTCCGGAAACACCGGACACCTATACCTACCGGCTAGAGCCCGCAAACGGTCAACCTGTTCCCTACCAGGCAGGGCAGTTCCTCACCTTTCTGATCACCCTGCACGGTACAGAGTACCGCCGCTCCTATTCCTTCAGTTCCACTCCCGGTGTTGACCCGCAGATGTCTGTTACCGTAAAACGGATCGCCAACGGGGAAATATCGCGGCATATTCACCGCACCTGGCAGGTGGGGCACATTGTTACGTCCCTCCTGCCCTCCGGCCGCTTCACGCTGGATGCAGCGCCAACCGAAGAAAGAGACCTTTTTTTCCTGGGCGCGGGCAGTGGCATTACACCCCTGTTCTCCCTCCTGCAGCATGTGTTGTATTTTGAGCCGGCGGCCCATGTTACCCTCATCTACAGCAGCCGTAACGCACAGAACACCATTTTTTACCAGCGCATACTGGCACTGCAACAGCAGTTTCCCCAAAGGCTGGTCATACTCTGGTTCTTCAGCGACCCCGGCAATGAGCCGGTGGCCTACCGCCGCATGAGCAACAGCCTGCTGGAAATGCTGGCCCCCAGGCACCTGCAGCACCCGCAGGAAAAAGCGCAATTCTATATCTGCGGCCCGGCAGACTATATGCGCATGGCGCAGTTTACCCTTACTTTCATGGGTTTCAGGCCAGATCAGTTGCACAAGGAAAACTTTGTGGTGAACACCGCCGCCAAAATTGCCCGCATACAGGTACCGGACGATACTGGCATCAAGCAGGTATTGCTGAAACATGAAGACAAAACCCATCTACTGCCGGTACCCGGTAACGAAACCATACTGAACGCCGCCCTGCGCCAGGAGGTACCCATGCCCTACAGCTGCAAGGGCGGGGTATGCGGCTCCTGCATTGCCCGGTGTACCCGCGGCAAGGTCTGGATGACGGTGAACGAAGTATTGACAGACAAGGAACTGGCACAGGGCCTTGTGCTCACCTGCACAGGATACGCACAAACAGATGAGGTGACGCTGGAATGGTAAATGAAATTGGCCGTTAACCGGAATTTCCATACATTCATTTCAAATTATGGCTATGAGCGCTACTGCTCTGAAAGCAGCAGGCCTGTACCTCCTCCTGGGTTGTGTATGGGCCGGCACTTACAGCTCGTTGTGGCTTTCTCTCGCAGCACATTTTCCCCAGGTTAATCCCGCTTTGCTACCATACATCATGCATGCGGCCTTTGTTACGGTATCTGCCGTACTTGTTTTCGTGCTCGTAAGAAACAACAGCAGGCAAAACAATTACCGGTTGCTATTTTATGAGCACCCGCTGCCCATGTGGATCTACGAATGGGGCACCCTGAAATTTCTGGCGGTGAACAATGCCGCCATAGAAAAATACGGTTACAGCCGCAAGGAGTTTTTGGGAATGACCATTCTTGACATCCGCCACCCCTCTACTGTGAACGAAGTGCTGGAAGATGTACGCAAAACCAGCAAACAATCCGTTTACCGCGGGGTATGGCAGCACCAGAAAAAAAACAGGGAGATATTTCCGGTTGAGTTGTACGCGCATACTACGCGCTACCGCGGGCATGAAGCCCGGCTGGTGATGGCGGTAGATATTGATGCGGAAATAAGGTCTACAGTTATGGCAAAAGATATAGGCACCCGTTACGAATTGCTGGCGCAGGTCACGCCAGATTATATTTACTATTGGGATATGTCAGCAGACCATGTAACCCGTAACCACGGCCCTTCTTCCCTTTTTGGCTACAAAGAGGAAGAGATCATGCCGCATGGCAACTGGTGGTATGAAAAAATACATCCGGACGATGCGGAAACCGTGCAGCAGCGTTTCCAGGCCGCATTGCGCAGCCATACGGTGCAATGGAGCGCGGAGTATCGTTTCCGTTGTGCAAACGGGCAATACAAGTTTGTGCATGACCGCGGGCATATCATCTACAACGAAGAAGGACAGCCGGTCAGAATGATCGGCGCCGTGCAGGACATTACGGAGAAGCAGCAATACGTACAGCAGTTACAACAGCAAAACGCGGTGCTGCAAGACATTGCGCGTATCAATTCTCATGAAATACGAAGGCCCGTGGCCTCCATCCTCGGCATTATGTCTATGTTTGACCTGGATAAAAATGAACCGGCGCTCAATAGCCGCCTGCTGGGGCTGTTGCAGCAAAGCACAGCCGAACTGGATGGCCTGTTGCACCAGATCCAGCATAAACTCAGGTCACTCAATAAACAATAAATAAACGTTACCGGTAAGATTCGAACCGGTTAAATTCTCCTTTCAACTCATCGTGTAATTTGTGGAAAACCTGCATACGGTCATGCAGGGTATCGTAATCATCCACCGGCCTGTCCAGGTGAACTATAGCCGGACGCCCATTGGCGAAGGTTTTCGCAGACTGTTTTAAATCGTGGAACATTTCGTCTGCTACTTCCAGCTGTCTGATAAACTGGTTTTGAAAGTGCTCAATTTCCACCATTCTTTCATGGTTGGTATGCCGCCCCGCGGCCATTTCTTCTAACCTGCCCCGCATCTGCCGCAGACTTCCGCGTACCTGTTCAACCTCACTTTTCCATAAACTGCACTGTGCCTGCAGGTCAGTAGACTGTGTTGGTACTTCCATGATATATTGATTTAAGTTAAATGATGACGATAGCTGTAGGGAAGCTGTATCTATCATGCATTCCATGCTTTTGGTCAATATGCCTTGTCCCCTCCCTTCTAATTTACGACACTTTTTAATACTACCGCGCAAACGGGCGGCAGAAATTATCCACCGCCCCCGCTGTTTTTCAGTTATTGAGAAAGAGGGTTTGGGTAGGATGTGCAAAGCGGATACCTTCCTGTTCAAACCGCTCCATCAGCCGCAGGTTGATCTGTTGCTGCACGTCCATATACAGCAGGTAATCACTGGTGGCCACAAAATATACGCATTCAAATTCAGGCCCGTGATCCCCGATAGTGGCCATATGTGCCCGGTCAAACGTAACGTGCTCAATATTGTTAACGATCTCCTTCATCATACCTCCCACGCGGGCCAGCACGCCCGCAGGGGTCTGGAAGGTAACCCTCACTCTGAACACGATACGGCGGCGTTCCATGCGCTTGTAGTTGTGAATGCGGGAATTGGTCAGGTCCGTGTTGGAACAGATAAGCTGCTCGCCGGTGAGGCTGCGGATGCGGGTGGTTTTAATACCGATATACTCTATCCCCCCTATTTTATCTCCCACAATGATAAAGTCACCCACTTCAAAAGGCCGGTCAAACAGTATCACAAAGTAGCTGAACAGGTCTCCGAGTATATGCTGCGTGGCCAGCGCAATGGCAATACCGCCAATACCAAGCCCCGTGATGATGGTGGTCACGTCAAACCCCCAGTTGTCCAGCAGGAATACCGCGCCAACTACCCATATAACAATAGACACAATGACCATTACGCCACGCACCTGCTTTTGTTTTTCCGCACCGTTCTCCTGCCGGGAGAGGTATTGCATCAGCATAAAACGCAGTAGGTCCGTAATGAGCCGCACTACAATGAAGGTGAGATAAAGAAGGGAGGCCACGTCTATCACCCGCGCCGCTTTGGGGTGAAGATTGAGATATTGTACCGCCCCGAAAAATACACCGTAGTACAACAACGGGATGATAGAGCGCTGCATTTGCCTCACAATAAAATCGTCTGTTGTACCGTCTGAATTGTCTGCCCAGCCTTTCAGCCTGGCCAGCAATACTTTTCTCAATGCCATGATCAGCAAAATGCCTGCGCAAAAGATCACCCCTGCGATGATCCAGGATTGCACACTGTTGCCCAGGAATTGTTCTTGTAGAAACATATTCATTTTCAATTTGTGTTTGGTCCTGCCGCAAATATAAAAACCAGTGCCCAAAGGACACTGGTTTTTAAGATAAAATTAACACTAACGTTATTGAATATACGAATATGTTACTGCAACATGGGTACGTCCATGATCAACAATTCCGCATCTTCCAGTGCATTGACATTCAGTTTATCGTAATCCGTAACTCCCATTGCGTCACGTGCTTCAAGCACTTCATCGCCTATTTTTACGCGGCCGCTCAGCACAAAGATATAAGCGCCGTTCTGCGCGCGTCTGGATGTGTAGGAAAAAGAATTATTTTTTTCGAATGTTCCCAGGGAGAACCATGCATCCTGGTTAATGTGCAGCGAATCGTCTTCCCCGTCAGGCGCCACCACCGTTTGCAGGCGGTTTACGCGGCCGGCGGGGTCAAAGTTCTTTTGATCGTACCGGGGCGCAATATCTTTCTCTTTGGGGAACAGCCAGATCTGCAGGAACTTTACGGGCTCCGTTCTGGAAGCGTTAAACTCCGAGTGCTGGATGCCGGTGCCGGCGCTCATGATCTGCACGTCATGCTGGTTGATGATCTTGTGGCGGCCGGTGTTGTCTTTGTGCTCCAATGCGCCAGACAAGGGGATGCTGACAATCTCCATATTGTCGTGCGGGTGCGCGCCAAAGCCCATGCCACCTTTCACCGTATCGTCATTCAACACGCGCAGCGCGCCGAAGTGGATACGTTCCGGGTTGTAATAGCCGGCAAAGCTGAAAGTATGATAAGACTGCAACCAGCCGTGGTCTGCAAATCCGCGGGTGTTTCCGCGGTGAATGATCGTTTTCATATATCTCCTCCTGTAATTTTCTTTATGCAAAGATCCGTTGTTGGCAGGCGGCTATCAATGGACAAACCGTATAAAAGCATGGACAAATATTTGCCCTATAAAACGCAGGCCGGGCGTGGATTTCAACTCCCCGCCCGGCCTTTGCGTATAATTTTTACCCTGCTTTTTTACACCAGTTTGGCGTCCATCGTAATGTCGGTATTGAGCAGTTTGGAAATGGGGCAGTTAGCGCGGGCATCTTCCGCCATTTCTGCAAACTTGGCCGCATCCAGGCCGGGAACGCTGGCAGTTACTTCCAGGTGGCTGTTGGTGATAGCGCCGTTCTCGAAAGTGATGGTGGCTTTGGTATCGATACTGCCGGGGGTAAGGCCTGCGCCGGAAATCACGAAGCTCAGTTTCATGGAGAAACAGCCTGCGTGAGCCGCTGCGATCAGCTCCTCGGGGTTGGTGCCGGCGCCATTCTCAAAACGGCTGGTAAATGAATAGGCTGTATCTTTCAGTACGCCGGTTTCTGTAGAAACGGTGCCTTTCCCTTCTTTACCGGTACCTTTCCAATTGGCAGATGCGGATCTTTTCATGATTAAAACTTTTTATGGGTGAGATGATTATGATTAGAGGGCTTAAAAATAACGAAATAAGATCAAAAAAACCGGGCGAAATAACTCCGCCCGGTTCACCTAAAACCTCTGACTTCCTGTTACACTAATTCCACAAAATCTTCCAAAGGCTTTCTCACTTTCTTCGCATGCTGCATGCCGTCATCTTCCGCGCGAAAACCAACCGCTGCAATTACTACCGTGCGCAGGTTCCTCTCTTTTAGTCCCAAAATCTCGTCGTATGCAGCCGCGTTGAACCCTTCCATGGGGCAGGTATCCACCCCGTCTGCCGCACAAGCCGCCAGCAGCGTGCCCAGCGCCAGGTAAGCCTGTTTGCCGGTCCATACGGCCGCCGCGTCTTTGTCCAGCGCCTTCACAGTACCTTTCATCGTGTCTTCAAATCCGCTCAATTGTGCCCTTTGCAGCTGGCGCGTGCTGGCAATGTTCTCAATATATTGTTCTACATGTTGCTCCTCCAGGGTGTCATACCTCGCAAATATCAGCAGGTGCGATGCATCGGTGATCTGTGACTGGTTCCACGATACCGATTTAAGTTGCTCCCTTACAGCCGGGTCCGTTACTACAATTACTTTATATGGCTGCAATCCGTAAGAAGAGGCAGAGAGGTTGGTAGCGCGGATGATCCGTTCCAACTGCTCCTGTTCCAATTTCTTCGCAGGATCAAATTTTTTAGTGGCATACCGCCATGTCAGTTTCTCCAGAATGTCCATATGATGTTGTTGTTATGCTTGTTTGATCATTTGCACGGCCAGTACCAGGCGCACGTCATCACTCACCACCAGGCCGCCGGCTTCTGTAGTGGCAGACCAGGTAAGGCCGAAATCTTTACGGTTGATCTTGCCAGACAGTTCGAAGCCTGCTTTGGTCTGACCATAGGGGTCTACGGTAATACCGGCATACTCCACATTCAGCTCTACCGGGCGGGTGGTACCGCGAATAGTGAGGTCCCCTTTCAGTACAAAGGTTTCCGCATCTTTTTTCTTCACTTCGGTAGATTTGAAGGTTATTTTCGGGTGGTTGGCCGCATCAAAAAAGTCGGGGCTCTTCAGGTGCTCGTCTCGCTGGCTGTTTTTGGTGCTTACACTGTTCACGTCCGCTTCAAAGGAGATGCTGGCGTCGCTGAAGTCGTCTTTGGAAGCCGTCAGCGTGGCATCGTACTGGGCAAAGTGGCCGGTTACATTGGTGATCATCAGGTGTTTCACCTTAAATTCAATTTCGCTGTGTGCGGGATCAATTTTCCAGGTTGTCATTGTGTATAGTTTTAAGTTTTAAAGTTTAGTTGAGGCGACCCATTTTGCCCTCGTTGTAATCATTGATGGCATCTATGATCTCGTCTTTTGTGTTCATCACAAAAGGTCCGTAGGCAAACACGGGCTCGTTGATGGGCTCACCATTGAGTACCAGCAGCGTGGCATCCGTGTTGGCTGTGATGCTGATGCTGTCTCCCTTTGTGTCAAACACTGCTATTTCTACTTCTTTGGCGGTATGTGTGCCGTTGAAAGCAGCTTCGCCGTGAAGCACCACAATACCCGTGTTGTAACCGTCAGGCAGGTGGAGCGTGATGCTTTTCCCTGCTTTCAGCCGTATATCAAACAGGTTCAACGGGCTGAAAGTTTGTGCCGCGCCTTTCACACCGTTAAAGTCACCGGCTATTACGCGGGCATAGCTGCCATCTCCCAGGTCTGCCACGGGGATCTGCTCATTGTCAAAACCCTGGTAGCGGGGTTTGTCCATTTTATGCGCTTTGGGCAGGTTCACCCAGAGCTGTACCATTTCCAGCGTACCGCCGTTTTTGGTAAACTCGTCGTCATGCTTTTCTTCATGCACCACGCCGGAGGCCGCCGTCATCCACTGTACGCCGCCGGGGCCTATTTTGCCGCTGTTGCCGCCGGAGTCCCGGTGCTGCAGGGCGCCCTGGTAGGCAATGGTAACGGTCTCAAAACCGCGGTGAGGGTGCTCATCCACTCCGCGGGGAGCGTCTGAAGGGGGAAAGTAATGAGGGGCAGCGTAGTCCAGCAAAAAGAAAGGGCTAAGCTGTTTCCCGATACGGTTGCCGTTGGGAAAGAGGTTCTGCACCTTGAATCCGTCTCCCACCATATGCGGCTGGGAACTGTGGTATACTTTCGCTACTTGTTTGATGGATGTCATGATCTGTTTCTCCTTTTTTCTTAATGACAACACAAAATTAGGTGTTATAACATCTATCTGGAATGGATAGATCGCAGGAAAGCATGTACTTTTTTAGACAGGCTCATAAATAGTTGAAATACAGTTGATTGTGAAATGAATGCCGGAACAGGTCAGGAACGCCGTTGTTTAATTAACAGTTTGTGGCATATGAGGTTCAATATCAGCGTTATTTCAAGGGCCGGTGGCGGGGAGGGGGAGCGTCTGAAAAGGAATAGATTAAAGGGCAGGCGCTGCATGCGGCAAAAGGGAACACGGCATTACGGGGTTTCGGCAGCTTACCGCACAGCGCTACACCCTGGCCAGCTCTTTAAATTCTGAAGGCGACTGGTTGGTGTACTTCTTAAAAAAGCGGGAAAAATAATGCGGGTCCTCAAAACCCAGCTTGTAAGCGATCTCTTTGGCAGTAAGGTCTGTATTATACAGGTACCGCTGCGCCTCCAGGATGACCCGGTTGCGGATGTGCTCCCCAGCCGTGATGCCGGACAGCTGTTTGCTGATCTCGTTGAGCAAAACGGGTTTTATATGCAGCAGGGCGGCATAATCAGACACGTTCTTTAACTGTCGGTACCTTTCTTCTATGAGGGTTTTAAAGTTCATGAACAGCGCGCTGTTGTGCTTTGACTGGTACTCAGGCACCACCTCTACCGGGCGAACGGCGCTGCGGGAAGCCACGATCAGGAAGTACTGCAGCAAGTTCTGGAAAGCAACGGCATAGTTGGGCCGCCGTTCATCTACCTCCTGTATCATCCGTTTCACCATCCAGTCCAGCTCCTTTTCGTCTTCTTCATTGCTGATCTGGATAACAGAGCTGAAGCGGTCGTTCACGAACAGGCCGTTGCGCACAGCGGCCATGTCTGACTTGTCACTCGGGCACATCAGGGAATCGTGAAAAGCGATCATATACCCGTCTACCTTTTCTGAAAACTTCATCTGGTGTACCTGACCGGGCGCCAGAAAGAAGAGGGTATTTTTTTTCACCACATGCGTTACCGTGTCAATGGTATGGGTCAACTGGCCTTTTTTGATCCAATAAATTGTATAAAAGTTGTGGCGATGCGGCGCGTTCTGGTGCTCAAAGAAATTGCATCCCAGGTTGCAGAGGGAAGATACGCTGAACTCCGCATTTTCATGTGCGTTTTGCGCATATGCAGGCAATGATAGCACTTCTATCTGGTCTCTCTTTTCCGCCATGATGTATTATTCTTCAAAAACTACAGGTTCCCCTTCCGGTCTTTCAGAGGGGTCTACATATTCAATAATAAAATTATTTCTTCCATCCCCCACCATAATGCTCAGGTATTTGGCCTGCACCAGTTCCAGCATGCCCAGAAAGAGGAAAATGGCATGTACCCGGTCTTTACAATGGTCAAATATTTTTTCGAAGGCGATGGTCTTTTCCGCACGGGCCAGGTCCAGCATATACTCGCGGGAACCTTCCATGGTATAGTCATATTTGTACACCACGTGCTGGGGCTTGTTGGTGCGCTCTTTCACCCGCTGCATCACCTTTTCAAAGGTTTGGGTCAGCTTGAAGAGCGTAAGCGTCTGCATCTCAGTACCTTCACTGGTCACTTCCCCGATTTCCGCCAGTTCTTTGGCTATATTGCCGCGCTTTATCTGCAGCATCCTGTTTGCCTCCTGCTCTGCCAGCTCTACCGCAGCCTGCTTGAAACGCTTGTATTCCAGTATCTTATCTACCAGCTCCTGCCGGGGGTCTATTTCATTGCCCGCCTCGTCCAGCTCCTTGCGGGGCAGCAGCATTTTGGCCTTGATGCGCATGAGCGTGGATATGAACAGGATGAACTCGCTGGCCAGCTCAATGTTCAGGGACTCCATATGATGGATGTAATCCAGGAAATCATTGGTGAGCCCGGTAATGGGAATATTGTAAATATCCAGCTCATCCCTTTCAATAAAGAACAGCAACAGGTCAAACGGCCCTTCAAACTGGGGTAGCTTGATCTTGTAAATTTCTTGTTCGTTGCTCATGATAAAATTTAAAAAAACCTGCCGGTAAGCCCCGACAGGTTTATCAAAAATAAGAAAATTCCGGCAATCAGAACTTGGCGGTCAAACCAATGCTCAGTACCTGCTTTACCTGCAACCTGGCCCCCTTGACCCCGGTTTTGGGGTTTTCGAACTCTCTCACGTCGTCATCATAGATCATGTCCAGGCTCACATTGGCGCTGATCCACTTGTTCACCTTCAGGGACAGCATATTTGTCCAGAAAACGTCTATGTTCTGCGGGTTCTTTTTATAGTTCGAAAAGAGTTCCAGCTTGGATTTGTAGGTAACGTTCTTCATGATCTCCTTGTTCCAGGTAGCGGTTACATAGGCGCCAAACTCGCTTCTCACGTGTTTGCCGGTGTCTACGCCATAGGCTCCGCGCGCAGAAAGGCTATCATCCATTACCACTACCCAGCGGGCGGTGATGGGGGACATGAACAGGGAAAATTCCTTGTTGGGCATGTAGTCAATACCAGGAGACAGTACTATGTAAGCCGGCGCAAAAAAGCGCGAGATCCTTTCCGGCGTAGTATCTGCAGGGTAGAGATAACCATCGGTAAACTGGGTGCGGAGGTTGAACAGGCCGCTGAGGTACCAGTTCTTCCCTATTTCGTACCCATATTTGGAGGTAAGGTCTATGCGGTCGTCACTCTTACGGGTGCCCAGGCTGGTAGTGTTCACGTAGCCATAGGCGAGATCCAGGTTATTGTCCCACGAGTGCCTGCCTTTTTTATAATTGGCAAAGGCGTTGAGGGTGCCCTGCAGGGAGAGGGAGAGCTTGTCGCCACCCGCGGCCCAGTTGGTGAGCGAGCCCTGGTTGAACATCAGGCCAAAGGTGCCGCCCTTCTTCCAGAGCCGGCCGGTAGTATCTTTTTCGTTGTTCTTGATCTTGCCGGCGGTCTCTTCGCGCAGTTTCCGCATGGAGTCGTCTTGTGCTTGTAAAGCCGTAGCGGCCATCAGTAGCATGGTTGCGGCCAGGTAAAACTTCTTCATTCTTTTGTTGGTTAAACTGGTGTAATAGCAACGGTTGGCCGTGAGTACAGCCAACCGTTCACTTGTGCAAAATGATTATTTTCTTTTAAGCTCGTCCCGGATCTCTGCCAGCAGTTGTTCAGTGGCGGTGGGTCCCGGTGCAGGGGCAGGCGGTTCGTCCTTTTTCATCCGGTTCATGGCTTTGATGACCAGGAACAGGGCAAAGGCGATGATCACAAATTCAACAATGGACTGGATAAACACCCCGTATTTGATTTCAGCAGTACCTACTTTTACCAGGAGGGACTTGAAGTCGAACCCGCCAATGAGTATGCCCACAATAGGCATAATAATGGCATCTACAAGGGCTGACACAATTTTCCCGAAAGCGGCACCGATAACGATACCTACTGCCAGGTCAATCACGTTTCCCTTCATGGCAAAAGCCTTAAATTCACTGAAAAAAGACATACGCTTTAGGTTTTAGAGTTAAAGAAAGGTGGTGTAACAGGTGCGATATTAATAATTTAACCGTTTTTATCCGCATTATTTTTACCATTATTCAGCTTCGGAAACTTCATTTTCAATGATTTCAGTGTATCCATCACCGTTTTGGCGATCAGGTACTCCTTATACCAGTTATGGTCTGCCGGTACAATGATCCATGGCACGTCATTACAATATTTGAACACATCTTCATAGGCTTTCCTGTATTCTTTATACAATTTGGCCTCGGCAAAGTCCTTTTCATTGTACTTCCACATCTTGCGCGGGTCTTTGGTACGCTCTTCCAGCCTTTGCATCTGCGCCTCGGCAGACACGTGGAGGTAAAATTTCAGGATGTGCGTATTGTTATGCCTTTCCAGCAGCTGCTCAAAATGGTTGATGGCCTCAAACCGGCGGTACACGGTTTTAACATCTATCCAGTTATGTACGCGCTGTACGAGCACGTCCTCATAATGGGACCGGTTAAACACCTGTATCATGCCTTTTGCCGGCGCATGCTGGTGTATCCTCCATAGAAAATCGTGGTCAGCTTCCTCCTGGGTAGGTGCCTTGAACGGCTGTACACGCACGCCCATAGGGTTCATTGTGCCAAACACGTCCCTGATCACCCCGTCTTTCCCGCTGGCGTCCATGCCCTGTAATACAACCAACAAACTGTGTTTATGTTCAGCGTACAGCAAATTTTGCAGATCGTCCAGCTCATCCAGTATTGCTTTCAGACGCTCTTTTGTTTCTTCTTTCCCGAATTTTTTGGGCGGGATGGTGGGGGTGGCAGAGAGTTTTACAGCAGGCATATGCGTAAGTTGTTTGTTAAATTTAAGGAAAATGTACAAGAATAGGCGGCGATGTGGGGAATCGATATCTTTGCACAGCTATGGACCAACGCTTGCTTAACTGGGGAATATTCCTGCTGCTCTGCCTTACCTGGGGCAGTTCTTTTATACTGATGAAGCTGGGGCTGCTGTCTTTCAGCCCTTACCAGGTGGCCAGTCTCCGGCTTATTTCAGCGGGCATAGTGTTGCTTCCCTTCTTCTTCAAATTCATCCGCCAGACACCGGGGAACAAAATACCTGTGATCATACTTTCAGGTTTGCTGGGCAATGGCATACCGGCATATCTTTTCTGCATAGCCGAAACCCGGATAGACAGTTCACTGGCGGGCATGCTCAACTCGTTCACGCCTGTATTTGCGCTCCTGTTCAGCCTTTTGCTGTTTCGCGCGCCGGTGCAGCGCCGGCAGCTGACGGGCCTCGCCATTGGCTTCATAGGGGTGATCTGCCTCTTTCTGGCCAAGGGCGTAGATACCAACCAGTATTGGTACTACGGCCTCTTCATAGTAGGCGCTACCGCCTGCTACGGCCTCAATATTGCGTTGGTGCACCATTACCTGAAAGGGTATTCTACCCTTCAGCTGGTATCTATCTCCCTTTTCTTCATGGCGTTGTTTTCCGCGCCGGTGCTTATTTTCAGTGATTTTACGCAGGCCATTGCCCGTTCAGACAATGCCTGGGTGAGCCTGGGCGCCAGCATGGTGCTGGGTGTAATGGGTACAGGGGTAGCGTCCCTGCTGTTTTACCAGCTGATCCGTTCCGCGGGCGCCATGTTTGCTTCCATGGTCACCTACGGCCTGCCAGTGGTGGCCATTGGCTGGGGGCTGTTGGCCGGGGAGCATGTAAATGGCTGGCAGGTGCTTTGCCTGGCCGGTATCATGGGCGGGGTATATCTTGTAAGCAGGAAATAAAAAAAGACGGGAGTCCCGTCTTTTTTATACTTATTTTATAAGGCCGGTCTTAAATGGCCATGATCTCCTTGTCTTTGGCGGCGCAGTGTTTGTCTACCGCGGCAATGAACTTGTCTGTCAGCTGTTGTGTTTCTGCTTCCGCGTCTTTGGCGGTATCTTCGCTCAGCCCGTCTTTCTGCAGCTTTTTGATGGCTTCAATAGCATCCCGGCGAATATTGCGGATGGCTACTTTTGCATGCTCTCCCTCTCCGTTCACTTTTTTCACCAGCTCTTTACGGCGCTCTTCCGTAAGCGGCGGCAGGAACAGGCGGATGATCACGCCATCATTCTGCGGATTGAGACCTATGTTGGAAGCTATAATGGCCCGTTCTATGGGTTGCAGCATATTTTTTTCCCAGGGCTGGATGGTTAATGTACGGGCATCTGCCACGCTGATATTGGCTACCTGGTTAAGGGCGGTAGGCGCGCCGTAATAATCCACCATAATGCCATCTACTATCTGGGGATTAGCCTTGCCTGCCCGTATTTTCGTCAATTCCACTTCCAGATGCGAAATTGCCTTTTGCATCGAGTCCTTTGCGTCATCCAGAATTAAATTAAGTTCGTCTTGCATAAGAAATAATACTTAAGTGCTTGCAAACCTACATGAAATCTTTTAATCATCAAAGGGACGACAGTACAAGGAAAGGGGCCGGAGAAGTCCACAAGATTATTTGTCTTGCAGCACAGTTTCGGTATTGACCCGGAGAATTTTGGGCTTGGTAACGCTTTCGCTGGCCACCTCAGGCACTTCCACCGCCGCAGCCATACTGGCCACTTCGGCTTCTTTCCGCTTTTTGAGGATGAACAATACGGAGGTCAGTCCCAATGCCAGCGCTCCAATGAGGCTCAACAGGTAAGTAGTGCCGATGTCCTGCAGGCTGAAAGCCAGGGTAATGAACGCAATGTTGGATAAAATGGCCACAGCGGTAGCCTGGCTATGGCTGAGGCCCAGGGCCAGCATGTAATGGTGAATGTGATGCCTGTCTGCCGTAAATGGCGAGCGCCCGCGCGACATGCGGATGGCAAATACCCGCAGGGTATCGAACAGGGGCACTATCAGGATGGCGAACGCAATGGCGGGTACAGATTGGATGGGCATTTTGCCCGCCGGGTTACCGGCCACTTCAATGAACTTCACAATAAGGGCGGCATTGACCAAGCCTACCAGCAGAGAGCCGGTGTCTCCCATGAATATTTTTGCAGGGGTAATATTATAGATCAGGAACGCAGCCAGGCCGGCAGCCATGGAAAAGCCCATCACAGCATACAATACCTCGTTCACATACAGGAAGTATGCCCCCAGTACGGCAGATACCAGCATGCCTACACTGCCTGCCAGGCCGTCTATACCGTCTATCAGGTTGAAAGCGTTGATAACGACTATAAAGGTGAAATAGGTGAGCAGCAGGCTGAAGTGATAGGGCAGTTCCCCGATGCCAAAGAACCCGTACATATTGCGGATCTGGAGGTTACCCAGGTAGATGATCACAAAAGCGGCTATCAGCTGGCCTACCAGTTTCTTCACCGGTGAAAGGCCCACCAGGTCGTCTTTCATGCCCACTATAAAAATGATAAAAAATGCGGCGAGCAAGTATTGCAGCGGAAAAGTTTGTTGTGCGGGTACACAAACTGCAGAGGCCAGCACAAAGCCGGCGAAGAATCCCAGTCCACCCAGGGTCGGGATGCGGGATTTGTGAGATTTGCGCTCGTCCGGTTCGTCATAAAGGTGCTTTAACTCTGCCACCCGTATCAAAACGGGAATCGCAAAGTAGGTTATAACGAAACTCAGGACAGTTGCGATAATTACATTCTCCATACGGGGGGTTGTGATGCAAAGATATTAAATTCAGCGAAATGCGTATCAAATATTTTTGAAACCCATGGATTTTGGCCATTCTGGTAAAAAAACATTTGATCCGCTAAAAATCTGGTCAATTTCTTATTACTTTTGCGGCTCATAAAAATGCTAATATCATGCCAGAACTGAAAGATATAGCCACCCAGATCCGGCGGGACATTGTCCGCATGGTGCATGCCGTACAAAGCGGGCACCCGGGAGGCTCCCTGGGTTGCACGGAATACTTTACCGCATTGTTTTTCAAGGTGATGCAGCATCAGCCGGTGCCTTTTGAAATGGACGGCAAGGGGCAAGACCTCTTTTTCCTGTCCAACGGCCATATTTCCCCGGTGTACTATAGTGCGCTGGCCCGGTCAGGGTACTTCCCCACGGCAGAACTGGCTACTTTCCGCAAGATCAACTCCCGCCTTCAGGGCCACCCCACCACGCATGAGCACCTGCCGGGCGTTCGCGTGGCCAGCGGCTCCCTGGGCCAGGGCATGAGCGTTGCCCTTGGCGCGGCATTGACCAAAAAACTGAATAAAGATCCCCATATCGTATTTTCCCTCCATGGAGACGGAGAGCTGCAGGAAGGCCAGAATTGGGAAGCCATTATGTTTGCCGCCCATCATAAGGTAGACAACCTCATTTCTACCATAGACTATAACGGTCAGCAGATAGACGGCCCTACAGATAAAGTGATGAGCCTGGGCGACCTCGGCGCCAAGTTCACAGCCTTTGGATGGAAGGTGATGCATATGAACGGCAACGATATGGATGAGGTGGTAGCTACCCTGGAAAAGGCCAAAACCGGAACCGGTAAGGGCCAACCCACTGTTATTCTGATGAAAACAGCCATGGGTAAGGGTGTAGACTTTATGGAAGGTTCACATGAGTGGCACGGCATTGCTCCTAACGACGAGCAACTGGCCAAAGCGCTGGCACAGCTGCCGGAAACCCTTGGTGACTACTGATCATAAACCGGCAACGATATAAAAAATGGGGCAGACCGCGCGGTCTGCCCCATTTTTTTATGCAAATACGCAATAGCCGGCCGGTCAGGTCGCTTTCAGCGTTATTTCCTGCCGTGCCGCACGGGAAGCGGGGTACCAGCTGGCCAGCACGCCTATCACAAGAATGGTGATGCTCACCAGCACAAAATCATCCCCGTGCATCTCTACCGGGAACGCATCTATTAAAAAGGAGCCGCCGCCCAGCTTGATGAGGCCGAAATGCTGTTGCAGCAAGCAGATAATAATAGCCAGGCTGAAGCCTATAATACTGCCCACCCCTGCAATGATCAGCCCCTCGCCCAGGAAAATGCGCTGCACCAGGCTGTTGCGCCCGCCCATGGCTTTCAGGATGGTGATATCTTTTTGTTTTTCTATTACCAGCATAGAGAGCGAGCCTATCATGTTGAAGGCCGCAATAACCAGTATAAAGCTGAGAAATACATATACTACCCACTTTTCCGTTTGCATCACATTATACACCGTGGCGTTCTGCTCCACGCGGGTTTGCACCTTCACCCCGTCTCCCAGCAGGGCCTGCAGCCTGCGTTTCACCTTCCCTTCCGATGCGCCCGGCTGCAGGGCCAGTTCCAGGGAAGATACTTCGCCAGGCGCCATGTCCAGCAGGTTCCGCATAAAGTCAATGTCTATCAGCACGTACCTGGCGTCAAACTCCTGTTGTATGGCAAAGGTGCCAACGGGATAAATAACGCCGTTGTTGATGGATTGCTCAGGCATGCCCACGTTAAAGGAGGCGTTGCGGCGTGGTATATACACATTGATGGGCACAAAACTATGTTCCACATCCACGCTCAGGGCGCTTTCTATACCCAGGCCCAGCACTGCCTGGTAGCCCGTTTCCTTACCCAGGTCAAACTTGCCGCGTACCATTTTATGCTGTACGCCCGCCACGCTGGTGAAATACCGGTCTACGCCTTTCAGCACGGCTATTGTTTGTTCGTTACCGTTGCGCAGCACGGCCTTTTCCTCAATACTGCGGGATACGTGGGCCACCCCTTCCGTTGCTGTTACCGCCTTCAGCTGGGCATCTGTCAGCAGCAGGGTTTTGCCAGTGGCGGGCGCTATTTTCAGCGTGGGATAAAAAGAGGAATACAGTGATTTCACCAGCCCGGTGAAGCCGTTGAATACGCTCAATACCGTAATGAGCGCGGCCGTACCCACGGCAATGGCGCCTACGCTCACCCATGCAATGATATTGATGGCGCTGGTAGATTTACGGGCCCGGAAGTAACGAAGCGCAAACTGCCAGATCATGGATTATTTCTTCTCTTTTTCTTCATTGATCTTTTTAAACAGCTCTTCCATGCGGAACACATGGTCAAGCGTATCATCCAGGAAAAAGATCAGCTCCGGCACGCGGCGAAGCTGCTTGCCTACGCGGTTGCCCAGCTCCCGCCGGATCTCCCCCATCTTTTCCTTTATCCGGGCCATCATTTCTTCAGGGGACCTGATCTGGAACATGCTCAGATACACCCGGGCTTCCAGCAGGTCCGGCGTCATTTTCACCGAAGAAATGGAGATCATGCCGCCCTCCGTAACGTTAAAGCCCATGCGCATGAATATGTTGCTGAGCTCCTCCTGCACAAGTTGTCCTACCTGTTTTTGCCTTTTTGTTTCTGACATCTTTCTCAATTTTAACTTAACAATCTGCCCGGCTCCCTGCAAAACAGGGAATCCGCCCAAAATTAACCATTTTAACCCGGTTCTGTGCACAGGCCCCCGCCATCCCTGTTTAACGGCATTATTCCCCCATTTAACGTACTTTTGCGGATCATTAATATCACGGAATGAAGACATTCAAACGTTTGCTCGGGTTTGTACAACCGCTGCGTCATTACTTACCGGAATACCTGATCTATACCATCATTGGCGTGCTGTTCGGCGTCATCAATTTTGCCATGCTCATACCTATGCTGCAGATCATGTTTGACCAGAAAGATACGGTGGAGCCCATCACAACCCTGCCTCAGTTTGCTATCTCCCTTGATTATTTTACGGATCTCTTCAAATATTATTTCCTCCGCTTCATCAACGAAAAAGGAGAAATATATGCCCTCGGCTTTGTGTGCTCGGTAATTATAGCTGCCTCGCTGCTGGCCAACTTCGGCCGGTATATGAGTATCCGGGTGATGGTGCGCATGCGGATGAACGTACTGGAAAAGCTCCGTAATAAACTGTACCGCCATACTTCAGAACAATCGCTTTCTTTCTACAACAAAAGACGGAAGGGAGACATGCTGTCTACCATGACCAACGACGTGATGGAAGTGGAGAACACTTTCGTGAACGCCATACAGGTGCTGCTGCGCGACCCTCTCATTGTGATCGTCACCTTCATTGTGCTCTTTTATATCTCCGCCAAACTGACCCTGTTCACGCTGATATTTTTTCCCATCTCCGGGTTCCTTGTGTCATACATCTCCAAACAACTGCGCAAAAAAGGTTTCTACAGCCAGGAAATGCTGGGCAAGCTGCTCAATATTTCCGAAGAGTCTTTAAGCGGCGTACGCGTCATACAGGGTTTTACAGCGGAGAAGTACATGCAGCGAAAATTTGCGGGCCTGGCGCGGCAGTTCACCAAACTGAGCAAGTCTATTTACAACCAGCGTGAGCTGGCCTCTCCCGTGTCTGAAGCCCTGGGCGTATCACTGGTAGTGGTGCTGGTGATGGTAGGCGGTTACATGATACTGAACGGCAAAGAGCTGACGGGGCCGGTGTTCATTGCATACCTGGGGCTGTACTTCACCATCCTGCAGCCTGCCAAAAATATTTCCAACGCCTTTACCCTGATGCAGAAAGGCATTGTGTCCGCACAAAGGATCTTTGGCCTGCTGGACGAGCCCATTGCCATACAAGACAAACCTGCCGCGCAGCCGCTGCCTTCTTTTGAACACAGCATCGCCTATGAGCAGCTTTCTTTCCGGTACGATGACCAGTATGTACTCCGGAACATCAACCTTCATATTGAGAAAGGGAAAATGATTGCGCTGGTAGGCCGCAGCGGCGCCGGCAAATCAACCATGGCGGACCTGCTGCCCCGCTTCTATGATGCCACAGAAGGCCGCGTGGCCGTTGACGGTAAAGACGTGCGGGACGTGAAGCTGCATGACCTGCGGCAATTGATGGGCATCGTATCGCAGGAGGCCATTCTTTTCAACGACACTATCACCAACAACATTGCGTTCGGGCATGAAGACCCTGATATGGAGAAAGTGAAAGAGGCTGCCCGCATAGCCAACGCGCATGAGTTTATTGAACAGCTGGAAAACGGCTATGACACACTGATAGGCGACCGCGGCAGCAAACTCAGCGGCGGCCAGCGGCAGCGCCTCACCATTGCCCGCGCTATTTTCAAGAATCCGCCCATACTTATACTGGACGAGGCTACCTCCGCGCTGGACACAGAATCGGAAAAGCTGGTGCAGGACGCTTTGGACAAATTGATGCAAAATCGCACCACCATTGTGATCGCGCATCGCCTTTCCACCATCCAGCATGCACATGAAATTATTGTGATGGATAAAGGCGAGATCATTGAGCGCGGCCGTCACGATGCATTGCTGTCTCAGCAAGGCATTTACAGGAAACTGGTGGAAATGCAGGAGTTTAAATAGGACAAAAATATTCACAGCGTAACCACGCTACATATATACGGCCGTGAAAACCCCGGCCAGGTTTAATTGCAGCCTATTAATGGTACCATTTTTGGTACGGAGAGGCTGCCAGAAGGTACCTTATTTGTTCACCAAATTATACGCACCTATGATTTCGGTAATTATACCAGTGCTCAATGAAGGCGCCACCATACGCCAGGTTATTAAGACGATCAGGAAGACCGCCAGAACGATAGAGATCATTGTGGTAGACGACAATTCAACAGACAATACTGTTGAAGAAGCCATGAAAGAAAAAGTAAGGGTGATCACCAGCAGCCAGCGCGGCAAGGGCATCTCCATGCGGGAAGGCATGATGGCGGCCAAGCATGATATTATTATGTATGTGGACGGTGATATTCTTACCTATCCGGATAATCTTGCAGAACTGCTGACAGATCCTATTGTGAATGATGAGGCCGACTTTACGAAATCTTATTTTGAACGGCAGGCAGGCCGCGTTACCCAACTGGTGGCCAAACCCCTGCTGAGCATCCTTTTCCCGGAACTGGCAGGTTTTAATCAACCGCTGAGCGGCATGATCGCTGCGCGGAAATCCTTTTTACAGAAAGTGCACTTCGAGAATGACTACGGCGTGGATATCGGGTTGCTGATAGACATGCACCTGCTGCAGGCGCGCATCAGCGAAGTGAACATCGGCCGGCTGGAGAATGCCATGCAAACCTGGGAGCAGCTCAGTAAAATGAGCCGTGAAGTGTCTCGCACCATACTGCGTAAAGCAGAAAGCATCCCGCAACAGAACCTGGAAACACTGGGCAACATCAACATCATCCGCGAGCAGATGGAGTTCTCCATACTGGAGTCTATTGACAAGCTGCAAAAGATGGTGATCTTCAACCTGGACGAAACCGTGTTCACGCAAAATTATACTTACCTGGCCGCCGTGGCCTTCGGGCAGGAAGAAGCCCTGTGCCAGGTGCTGGAACACTATCCCGATCCTGTTTCCATCCTGAAACGCTCCGCGGCGCTCTTCCAGGGCCGTAACCTGGCAGAGCTGCTGGAAGTGGCGGATGAAATACCGGTAACGCCAGACATCCGCCATGTGATACGGGAACTGAAGCGGCGCGGGTATGTATGCGGTTTCATTACAGATGGCTTCGAGTGTGTGGCCAACCATATGAAAAACAAGCTGGGCGCTGACTTTGCATTTGCCAACCGCCTGCACCTGATACACAGCGTAGCCACCGGCGAGATCACCATTCCTGAATATTTCATGCCGGTAAAAGGCAATATGCCGCAATATGACAAGAGCCACATCCTGAAGTATATTGCGGAAAAATACCACATTGCACCGCAGAACGTGATCTACGTGGGCAATGGGGAAAGTGATACCGCTCTGCTGCGGGATGCGGGCGTGGGTGTAGCATATCATCCACAATTTGTGGATGCGGAAACCATGGCGGATAAAATTATTGAGGACATTTGCATGGCGCCGCTGCTGGACATTGCGCAGGCCAGTCCGCAACGCCAGGGAAACAAGTGGCCCTCCAAACGGCAGGTGCGCAACATCGGCATTGGCAGCCTGGCGGTAGTAGCCACGGCGGGATTGTTGTACCTGGCCGCACGGCAGATCAGGAAAGCCATCCGGCCGGATGACGATGAGCTGCCCGCATTGAAACCCGGCTGATCCGTAAAATAAGACCCTTTATAAGCAAATGCTTTCCCGCCCCCCGGCAGGAAAGCATTTTTTTTGAGATTTTATCGGCGATACTGAAATACTTATCGGTTTTTCCGAGAAAGTATCGGGTATAAAATATTGATTTTTAACTGATTACAGCGAATTTAGCAGAAAAGGAATCTTATGAAAATATCTACTATGCGCAGCCGCCTGCATGAAGGCATCAGGCTCGCTTCCGATGAAAAGATCCGGCTGCTGTTTCACATTATTCCCCTGGAAATCAGCCGCAGTGAGCACCTGACACTGGAACAGATGCGCCAGGCGGTCAGGGAGGCGGAAGAGATACTCCGGGAATGCACAGAGCAGTTGAAAGGGGAAAAAACAAAATCAAGGGAAAGGGTAACGCGGGTAAAAGAAATTATGCTGGTGATGTTGGAGGACGAGGAGGACGGGGACGAAGAAGATCATGATGATGACGGTAAGGATTGACCTGCAGCATTGAGCTGCCAGCCACTACATCGCTACATTACAACGGGGTTCATAATAGGCTATTGGGATATGAGGAAATAACCAGGGCCGGGATCGCCTGGCCCTGTAATTTTTACGGGCAACATGTGTTTTTCCAGCTAAAAAGTTGCCGGGCAATAGCTTACGGTTTACGGTCAACATTATTTCCGGGCAATGGGAGAATACTTTCTCATGCCTGGGCAACGCTACCTTAGCCTGCATGGGCAAGGGTGTTACCTGGTTCACTACATAGAAAAGGGCCGTTCTTTCGAACAGCCCTTCTATTATATTTTCAGTTTTATTGCTTTTTCAGCTTATTTATCAGTTTTGCGCATTGCCCCTACATTCTTTCGGGGCCATATGGCGCCTGATGCCCTTTACCGGCTTATTTGCTTTTTGCCAGTTTGGCCTCAATGCTGAGAGTAGCATGCGGTACCGCTTTCAGACGCGCCTTGTCAATCAGCTTGCCTGTTACACGGCAGATGCCATATGTTTTGTTCTCGATCCGCATCAGCGCTTTTTCCAGGTGGTCAATGAACTGGATCTGGCGGCTGGCCATCTGGTTCAGCTGCTCCCGTTCCTGGGAACCGCTGCCGTCTTCCATGCTCATGTACTTGTTTTCAGTATCATCCGTACCTGCTTCATCCTTACGGGTAATGAGGCCCTGGAGGTATACCAGTTCTTTTTTGGCGGCTTCCAGTTTTTTCAGGATGATCTCTTTGAACTCCTGCAATTCAGGATCGCTGTAACGATATATAGGACCAGAAGGTGCTTCCGGTTGATCTAATACGGATTTGGTGAACTCCGGCGCATACGTCACGGTTTTCATGGCCGGCCGGCTACCGCTTGCGGAAGCCCTGGAAGCAGTTTTGGTAGTAGGTCTTTCAGATACCCGTTTAACAGGCTCCTCAATCCTGGTCTTCTTTACTGGTTCCTTTGCTGGTTTTTCCTGCTTATTCTTTGATGCCATCTGATCTACTTTTTCTACGGGTTTAGAAATCACCGGTTCTGCGGTTCTGGCCGCTTGTTTACTGGCAGTTACCGGAACCGGTTTTGCCTTGGGAGCCGGGGCGGCCGCTTTTTTAACGGGCGCTTTGGCTACTGGTACCGTCTTTTTAGACGGGGCGGCTGCCGCTTTTTTGGCGGGAGCTGCCTTAGTTGACTTAACGAGTTTGGCCGATGATTTCGCGGACTTGGCAACAGCCGGTTTAGCGGCCGCCTTTTTTACCGCAGCTTTCTTCGGAGCGGGTTTAACAGAAGATTTGGCCACCTTGGGTGCTGCCTTTTTTACTGCCGCTTTCTTGGTAGCAGGTGCCGCTTTTTTCGCAGGCGCGGGCTTAGCTGCCGCCTTTTTGGCCGCAGGCGCCTTTTTTACCGCTGCTTTTTTAGCTACAGCTTTCTTGGCAGGAACCGCCTTTTTGGTAGTCTTGCTAGCAACCTTCTTCTTTGTTGCCATGGGATTAGCTTTTTTTGTTAACTAATACGTTGAATTTAAGATCGTTAACTTCTACTTCAATGCCCTCCTGTAATTGCGGCACTACATCCAAACTATCTGCCAAAATTTCCGTGCAAATATAGTCATTAAAGTTAATTATCGCCGTTTTCAAGCTGTCTACCTCCGCCACTTTCACCGCAATACGGTCAGTTAACTCAAAACCGCTGTCTTTCCGTATCTTCTGAATCCGGTTTACCAGTTCACGGGCATTGCCCTCATCCAGTAATTCAGGCGTAATGGTAATATCCAGGGCCACGGTCAGCGCTCCTTTGTTGGCTACCGTCCATCCCGGAATATCTTCGGAGATGATCTCAACATCCAATAAGTGAATCGGAATCCGTTCATTATCAATTATTAAGCCAAATTCGCCGTCTTTTTCAAGGCTGGCAATGTCATGTTGGCTGAATGCGGATATGGCGCCTGCCACCGCCTTCATCTTTGCCCCCATTCTACTGCCGAGGGTTTTGTAGTTCGGCTTAATCTTTTTCTTGATAAAACCTTCAGTTTCCGTAAGATACTCAATTGTTTTTACATTCACCTCGCTTTTTACCAAATGTTCCACCAATTCCAGTTGTTCCCGCATATGAGGGTTCAGCACGGGGATCAAGATCTTCTGCAAAGGCTGCCGCACCTTGATATTGGTCTTTTTACGGAGAGACAGTACCAGCGAGGAAGTGTCCTGGGCCAATTGCATCCGCTCTTCGAGGTCTGCGTCTATGGCGCCGGCCTCCGCCACCGGGAAGTCTGTCAGGTGTACAGATTCCGCCTGCAGGCGGCCGCTCACCCCGTTCAGGTTCCGGAACAGCCAGTCTGAGAAGAAAGGCGATACGGGGGCCATCATCCGGGCAATTTTTTCCAGGCACTCGTACAGGGTCTGGTAGGCGGATATCTTGTCCTGCTCATACTCCCCTTTCCAGAACCGGCGGCGGCAAAGGCGCACGTACCAGTTGCTGAGGTGCTCGTCTACAAACTCCTGTATGGCACGCCCGGCCTGGGTAGGTTCGTAATCGTCCAGGCTCTCACCCACCTCTTTTACAAGGGTGTTCAATACGGAAATGATCCAGCGGTCAATTTCCGGACGGTCTTTCAGCGGTATGTACGCCTCCTTGAACCGGAAATTGTCCAGGTTGGCGTACATGGCAAAGAAGTTATACGTATTATATAATGTACCGAACAGCTTGCGTTGCACCTCCCTGATGCCTTCCACGTCAAATTTCATATTGTCCCAGGGAGAGGCATTGGTAATGAGGTACCAGCGGGTAGCGTCTGCCCCGTACTGCTGAATGGTGGCAAATGGGTCTACCACGTTGCCGAGGCGCTTGCTCATCTTGTTACCGTTCTTGTCCAGCACCAGGCCGTTGGAAACCACCGTTTTATACGCCACGCTGTCAAACAGCATTACGCCCAGCGCGTGCAGGGTATAAAACCAGCCGCGGGTCTGGTCTACGCCTTCAGCAATAAAATCTGCGGGAAAGGCTTTGCCCTGCTCCAGCATTTCCCTGTTCTCGAAGGGGTAATGCCATTGGGCTACGGGCATGGCGCCGCTGTCAAACCAAACGTCTACCAGGTCAGGCTCGCGGCGCATGGGCTTGCCGGTGGAGCTTACCAGTACAATGTCGTCTACGTAGGGTTTATGAAGGTCCAGGATACCGTCGTGCAGGTATTTTTTATTTACATCGCCGCCCAGCACCTCGTTGGCAAGGCGGATACCGGCGTTCAGCTCGGCAATACTGCCAATGCAGATCTCTTCAGACCCGTCTTCCGTACGCCAGATGGGCAGCGGGGTGCCCCAATAGCGGCTGCGGCTCAGGTTCCAGTCTACCATGTTCTCCAGCCAGTTGCCGAAACGGCCGGTACCGGTCACGGAGGGTTTCCAGTTGATGGTCTTGTTCAGCTCCACCATCCTGTCTTTCAGGGCGGTGGTCTTAATGAACCAGGCATCCAGCGGGTAATACAGTACAGGTTTATCTGTACGCCAGCAGTGGGGATAGGTGTGCTCGTACTTTTCTACCCTGAACGCGCGGTTCTCCTTCTTCAGTTTCACCGCTATATCTACATCCACGTCTTTATAGTCCGGGTCGTTCTTGTAGTCTTTTACATACCGGCCGCCAAATTCCCCTACTGCATCCAGGAATTTGCCCTGCCGGTCTACCAGGGTGAGCATGCCGATGCCGTATTTTTTGCCCACCCGGTTGTCGTCCGCGCCAAAGGCGGGGGCGGTATGTACAATGCCCGTACCGTCTTCCGTGGTCACAAAGTCACCCAGCAGCACGCGGAAGGGGTCTCCTTCCTCCGGCAGCACATAGGGCAGCAGTTGTTCATAGCGGATATTTTCCAGCTGGCTGCCTTTGAAGGCCGCCAGTATGCGCCAGGGTATTATTTTATCTTCAGGCTGGTATGTGTCAAACGCCCCGTTCTCCCCTTCCGGCTTGAAGTACTTGCCGGCCAGGTCTTTGGCCAGTACCACGTTGATGGGCAGATGGGTGTAGGGGTTGAAGGTCTTCACCAGCACATAATCAATATTGGCTCCCACCGTCAGGCCCAGGTTGGAGGGCAGCGTCCAGGGGGTGGTGGTCCAGGCCAGGAAAAACACCTGGTCTGAGCCGGCCGCTTCAAACAGGAAACGGGAGAGATCAGATTCCACGGCCTTGAACATGGCCACTGCCGTAGTGTCTTTTACATCTTTATAGGTACCGGGCTGGTTCAGCTCGTGAGAGCTGAGGCCGGTGCCGGCGGCGGGAGAATACGGCTGTATGCTCACGCTTTTATACAAAAGGCCTTTTTTATACAGCTGTTGCATGCACCACCAGAGGCTTTCTATATAATCGTTCTCAAAGGTGATGTAGGGCCGCTGCAGGTCTACCCAATAACCCATTTTTCGGGTAAGCTCCTCCCAGCGGTCTTTGTATTTCAGTACTTCTTTCCGGCAGGTATCGTTATACTCGGCTATGGATATTTTTTTGCCGATGTCTTCCTTGGTAATGCCCAGCGCTTTTTCCACGCCCAGCTCAACTGGCAGGCCGTGGGTATCCCAGCCGCTCTTGCGTTTCACCTGGAAACCCTGCATGGTCTTATACCGGCATACAAGGTCTTTCAGGGCACGGGATATAACGTGGTGAATACCGGGAAGGCCGTTGGCGCTGGGAGGCCCTTCGTAAAATACAAAAGGGGCGGCCCCGTTGCGGTTGGTCACGCTTTTTTCAAAAATCTGGTGCTGTTCCCACGCTTGCAGTATATCCTGTTCTATTTGCGGTAAATTCAGTTGACTATATTCCTGATATTTGCTGGACATAAACAAATCACCCCACCGGGTTATTAAAAGTTTGTACTTGAAATAAAATTCTGCGAAGTTACTAAAATACAGGCAGGTTTCAGAGAACGGCCGCCGTTCATAAAAAATAAGGGGATTGTTGAGAAAAATGCCACAAAAATTAACTATTTTACAATAAACTGTGCTTACTTTGCGTTTTTGGCATTGTTTTGGTTTAGGAATTGAAAGAGTATTACGCAGAAAACCATATCTTTTATGAAAAAAGTAACGTTATTCATATGCGCTGCTGTCTTCACTTCCGGCATCGCGTTTTCACAACAGAAATCAGCAAAAAAGAGTAAAACCGTAGCCAAAAAACTGGAGGCGCCTGCCCCGGTAAAAGAGGCTTTTGGACAAAACGCCGAGTTTGCCGGCACTACCGATGCTGTTTGGAACAAAACAGCCGGTGGCAACTGGGTAGCAGTGTTCAATAAAGAGAACGTAAAAACCAGCGCCGAATACAATGCCGAGGGTACGTGGATAGCTACCCGCAGCGAGTACCAGGCCGGGGCTTTGCCCGAAACGGCTTTGGCCACTTTGAAGAACAAATACCCCTCCGCGGTTGTTAAAGAAGGGTGGAAAATTGAGCGGGCAGACGTAGCCGCGTATTACAAGGTAAATATTGACGACAATGGGACTGCCAAAACCGTGCTTTTAAACGATGCTGGCACTATTGTTGATTAGGATTACCGATAAAGATTTTAATTAAGTATTTCATAGGTATAGGGATAAATAGGACAGACCCTGCTCTTTTGGGCGGGGTTTTTCTTTTGTATATACTGCCCGTTCCGGAGAGCGTCTGCCAATAAAAAAAGCCGTTACATAGAAAGTAACGGCTTTATGCAAATTACGGGGGAAAACTTACGGACAAGCAATACATACCTTAAGGTCATGGTGTTTGATATGAGTATTGCAATTAATGGCTTTACTAATTGTCTGCAAGCCTTCCCAGGTCAAATCTGATAAGGAAGCTTATGAGGAACAACGGATAGATATCCAGTGATCGTGCCACAAAGAAAATACAATCTTCACGCACGCGTTTGTCAATTCGGGAAAAGAAATGATCGTAAAGGGAAAAATGAAACCGCCTAACGGAGCAGCAACTCACAGGGCTTCAGGCCGGTGTGTTTCTTGAAAGCGGTAGAGAAGTGGGAAATGCAGGAATAGCCCATCATGATAGCCACTTCAGATACGGAGAGGCCTTTTTCGTAGAGCAGGCCTTTGGCCTTTTCCATGCGTTCTTTCTGGAAATAATCATAAATGGTGGTACCAAACATGGCCTTGAAACCTTTTTTGAGGTAACATTCATTCATGGCCACACGCCGCGCCAGGTCCCGGATGGTGATGGGCGCATCCAGCTGCTCCAGCAGGATGCTGCGGGCTTTTTCGATCTTTTCCCGGTCTTCCATCTGGGTAAGGAAGCGGCAGCCATAACGCTCGTCCGTATCGTTCTGGATGAACTGGTCAGAGCTGAAGAGCAGCAGCTCCAGCGCCTTGCTTTGCAGGAAAATATTCTTCAGGATGCCTTCGTAGTTGTGGTGCACCATCTGTTCCAGCACCGTTTTGGATTTGGTGCAGGGCTGTATGGTTTTTACGAAAGGCTTGCGGGACTGTAATTCGAAGAGGGAAAAAGAAGTGTTCCCTTTTTGCAGGGTCTGGATAAAAGCGGGCTGAAAACGCACGGTGATCATGTCTACAGAAGGCAGCTTGTCATTACATTCTTCCTTCTTCCTTTTTTCAGCGCATACCTGGTCTGTACAGCCCGGGTTCTTGCAATATTTGCTGCCGGCCACGCAATAACGCAGCTCAATAGCGGCGCTCTGGCCCCTTTTTGCCGGCTGGTACACTACCATGGCCACGTCTTCCACGGGCAGCGGGTGCTCGTATACATAACGCTGCAGGCTATAATCCAGGCAGTCAGGAACGGTCACGGTGTCCGCCTCGGCCAGCTGCAACTGGTCGCTCATAGCGGGCTGCGGAATGGCCAGTGATAATATTTCCTGTACTTCTTTCATCTTGTGCGCCACAAAATTAACGAATCATTGTTATAATCTTATTAGTTTGACAAACCGTTTACAATTCACGGCGCTTGGTATAATATTGGCAACCTGATAAACATATGAAAAGGACCTGGAAGATCATTCTAACGGCGGGGGCTATACTGATAGTGGCATTGCTGGGTGTGGGCTGGTACCTGAACCTGCACTGGAAAAGCGTGCTGGACAAGGAATTGCGCCGCTATGTGGCGGAGAGTTCAGACAGCCTGTACACCCTGGCCTACGGTAAAATAAGCCTCAACCTGCTTACCGGCAACCTGGCCATACAAAACGTGGCCCTGATCCCTGACAGCGCCGTGTACGCCCGGCTGGTAGCCCGGCAGCAGGCGCCCAGGACCCTGTACCAGGCCTCCATGGGCCGCGTAATGGTCAGCCGGCTGAAGCTGTGGCGTTATTTCCTCGGCAAGCAGGTAGACGCGGGGGCTTTTATCCTCTCCGACCCGGAGATCATCATCACGGAAGACCGCCGCAGCATAGACACCGGCCGCCAGCGCAGCTTTTACGAGGCCATTAACAAAAACATCAAAAGTTTCGATATTGGCCGCATTTCGCTGCAGCAAACCACCCTCCGGTATACCCGGATAGCGGAAGACAGCAGCCAGCAGATCACCCGGCTCAATAACCTGGACGTGGAGATCCGGGGCCTGGCCATAGATTCCATCAGCCAGAAAGACCCCACCCGCTTCCTGTACGCCCGCAATTTTGACATTAACCTGGACAAGTGGGACTACCGCACGCCAGACAGCCTGTACTGGCTGTACGTGAACAAGATCAGCTACCATGCCATAGAACGCGCGCTTGACGTGGGGGAGGTACGGCTGGAGCCGCGCTATAACCGCGCGGAGTTTGACAAAAGGCTGGAGTACCAGCAGGACCGGTACGAGATGGCCTTCCGCAACATCCGGCTGGAGGGCCTGCCCCGCATGCACCTGCTGGAAAAGAAGATATTGATGAACAAGGCCACCATCAACGGCGGGTACTTCCATGCCTACCGGAACCGCGGGCTGCCAATGGCGCCCGGAGACAAATACGGCCAGTTCCCCAATCAGGTGCTGGCCAAATTCGGGGTGCCCCTGCGGGTAGACACCCTGGTGGCCGCCAATATAGATGTTAGCTATACGGAACGGAACCCGCAGAACGGGGAAACCGGCCAGATACAGTTCCAAAGGGCGGGCGGCACCTTCCGGCATATTACCAATATTGACTCCCTGGTAAAGGAAAACGGGCATTGCACGGCAGACCTGCACGCCATTCTCATGAAAAGCGGGAAGCTGAAAGCCCGCTTCGACTTTGTGCTGGGGGCTGCAGACGGCGCCTTTAGCGTTACCGGGCAGCTGAACGATATGGATGGCAGGGAATTTAACACGGCCACCAAACCCCTCGGCATGGTAGAGATCCGCTCCGCCCGCATCAACCAGCTCAATTTTGACCTGCGGGGCAACGAGCGCAGCGCCGCCGGCACCCTCAGCATGCGGTACTCCGCCCTGCGGATAGCCATGCTCAGGGAAGAAAAGAACGGCAAAGGCACCGAAAGGAAAGGGTTGGCCAGCCTGCTCGCCAACCTCATGGCCATCCATAACGAAAACCCCTCTCCCGGCCAGCCCCTCAGGGTAGCCAAACCACGCTTTACCAGGCACCCTAAAAAGTCTTTTTTCAACCTGGTCTGGAAAACCATTTTTACAGGCGTAAAAGAGACCGTTGGCACGGAAATGCTGGAAAGCATGGGGCAGGCCCGGAAGTGATATTCACATACTATCCACCACCCCTAAAAACACCTTGTTTTTCATGGAAATTAGGCTGATTTTGCTTATTTTTGCTGGATTGTCTACTGATTTGTTAAAAACGAATTTTCTGCTAAAAATATGAGTGAAGAACTAGTGCAAGCCACTGCCCCCAGTAACGGTTATGATGCGGGCAGTATTCAAGTATTGGAAGGACTGGAAGCCGTTCGTAAACGTCCGGCCATGTACATCGGTGACATAGGGGTGAAAGGTTTACATCACCTTGTTTACGAAGTAGTGGACAACTCCATTGACGAGGCGCTGGCCGGCTACTGCAAAAACATTGAGGTAACCATCTGTGAAGACAATTCCATCCGCGTGAAGGACGACGGGCGGGGTATTCCCACAGGCATGCACCCGAAAGAAAAACGTTCGGCGCTGGAGGTGGTAATGACCGTACTGCACGCCGGCGGTAAATTTGACAAGAACACCTACAAGGTATCCGGCGGTTTGCACGGGGTGGGCGTAAGCTGCGTGAACGCACTAAGCGATCCCATGCACGTAACGGTACACCGCGATGGTAAAATATTTGAGCAGGCGTACAAAATGGGCATCCCCCAGTATTCCGTACGGGAGATCGGCACCAGTGATATTACCGGTACCATCACTCACTTCAAGCCGGACACGACCATTTTCAGCGAGCCTGTCTACAACCGCGAAACCCTGGCGGGCCGCCTTCGCGAGCTGGCCTTCCTGAACCGGAAGATCCGCATCACCCTCACAGACGAGCGGGAAAAAGACGAGAACGGCAACGCTTTCAGTGAAACCTTCTATAGCGAAGGCGGTATTGTGGAATTTGTGGAGCTGATGGACAAAAACGGCCGCCGCAACGCCCTGGTGCCAAACCCGATCTTTATTGAGGCGCACGATGCAGCTACCAATGTAGCCGTGGAAGTAGCCATGCTGTATAACGACTCTTTCAACGAACATATCTTCTCCTACGTCAACAACATTAACACTATTGAAGGCGGTACCCACGTAGCGGGCTTCCGCAGGGCCATTACCCGGGTGTTCAAGAGCTACGCGGACAGAAACAAGATGTTCGAGAAATCCAAGGTAGAAGTAGTGGGAGATGACTTCCGCGAAGGCCTTAGCTGCATTGTGAGCGTAAAAGTGCCCGAACCGCAGTTTGAAGGCCAGACCAAAACCAAGCTGGGCAACTCGGACGTAATGGGCGTGGTAGACAGTGCCGTGGGCAATGTGCTGGAAGCCTACCTGGAAGAGCATCCCAAAGAAGCCAAAACCATCATTAACAAGGTGGTGCTGGCCGCCCAGGCCCGCGAAGCGGCCCGCAAGGCCCGCCAGATGGTACAACGCAAAAGCGTGATGACCGGCAGCGGCCTGCCCGGCAAACTGGCAGACTGCTCTGATAATGACCCCGCCAAATGCGAACTGTTCCTGGTCGAAGGTGACTCCGCAGGCGGTACGGCCAAACAGGGCCGTAACCGGAACTTCCAGGCTATTCTCCCCCTGCGCGGCAAGATCCTGAACGTGGAAAAAGCCCTGGAGCACAAGATCTACGAGAACGAAGAGATCAAGAATATTTTCACCGCCCTGGGCGTTACCATCGGTACCCAGGAAGATGAAAAAGCCCTCAATCTCAGCAAGCTCCGCTATCATAAGCTGATCATCATGACGGATGCCGACGTGGACGGCAGCCACATTGCCACCCTCATCCTCACCTTCGTGTTCCGTTATATGAAGGAAATGGTGGAGCAGGGCTATGTATACCTGGCGCAGCCCCCCCTGTACCAGGTGAAAAAAGGGAAAGACTTCGAATACGCCTGGAACGAAGAGCAACGCAAGGCCGCCGTTACCAGGCTGGCCGGCGCCGGCAAAGAAGACAGCGTTACCATTCAGCGCTACAAAGGTTTGGGTGAAATGAACGCAGAACAACTGTGGGATACCACCATGGACCCGAACGTGCGCACCCTCAAACAGGTGACCATAGACAGCGCTTTTGAAGCAGACCGTATCTTCACCATGCTCATGGGAGACGAAGTACCCCCCCGCCGCGAGTTCATCGAATCTCACGCCAAATACGCCAAAATTGACGCGTAAACGGCTGAACAATAATACAAAAGGCCGTTCCTTTACCGGAACGGCCTTCTTTTTGCCACTACAGATATGAAATTTTATTAATGAAATAATTTTATAATCTGTATAAGTTTGCTATATTGCATGCAATTAGCTGTACCTATGAAAAAGAAATCCCTGATACCGGGCCTGGCCATCTTGTCTGCCGCCCTGTTTTCCGCCTGCGAAAAGAAGGATATTTTCAACGATAACATCAGCCAGGGCAATTTTTCCATGAAGGTGAACGACTCCCTGGTAACCGTTACCAAGCAGTTGACCGCCAGCCTGTACGATTCTACGGGCAACTACGTGCTGGTGATCAGCGGCCTTACCGCCAGCAACCAGGGGCTTACCCTCAACATTGTATTTCCCGGCAAACAATTAAAAGCTGGCGAATACAAATTGAGCGCTACCGATATGAACTTTATAGCCTGGAGCAAAAAACTGGGCACTTCAGACGGCTACTCCGCGGATGACGTGGCCCTGAACGCCGCGGCTTCCATTACCATAGAGTCTATCACGGAAACCAAAGCAAAAGGTTCTTTTACCGGCGTATTGGTGCATGATGTGATAGAGGAAGATAAAAAGACCGTTACAGACGGGAAGTTTGAGGTAAGCCCGATCATCAAAATGAATTAAATGCTTTTACATAACCTGTGTCCTATTTATCCCAACTTACCTGATTATGGCCCGTTGCGCCGGGCGCGCGGCGCCATAGTAGCAAAATAGACTGACAGACAGTTTAATTGACAGTAGAGAACACCCGTTATGCGTCTTCCGGCGCTTTATGACGTGTAAAACAGACTAAAAAAGGGCTACCGGTGACGACCGGCAGCCCTTTTTTCATTTTCACCGGAGAGCATTCCGAGAACCTGCCGCAGAGCCGGCAAAATTGCAGGCCGCCCTGTACAGCCCTTCCCGGCCGGCTGGTGGCGCAAAAAACCCGGCAGCCGTTCTGGCCGCCGGGTCGGGAATATTTTTCCAGGATCGCTTATTTGATCCCGAACACCGCTCTCACTTCAGCACGCACCTTAATGGTCTTGAAGTCTATGTTGGAATCAGGCGCACCGCCCATAGCGTCTGCGGCGGCAGCCTTGTACATACGCACGTTGGCCACTTCGGGGCGTACGTCACTATACTGGTCTGTGTTAAATTCCTGCACTTCAATAACGCCGGCAATTTTTTCATCAATAGCGCCCAGGAGGTATTCCGCTTTGGTTTTGGCGGCCTTCAGCGCATTCATTTTTACCTGCTTGCGGTACTCGTCCATTTTGCTGTGGGTATAAGAAGCGATGTTCACGCTTTCAATACCTTCATCGTCCACGGCAGACAAAATACCGTTGATCTTGTCAAGCCGGTTCAGCTTCAGGCTGTATTGCTTGCGGGCCATGAAGTCCACATCATTTTTCTTTTTCTTCCACCACTGGTCATAGTTATAACCAAATACATTGGCAATGGTGAAATTCTCTTTCGGAATGCCCGCTTTCTCCACCGCATCCTGCAATTGTTTTTCCAGGGTAGTGATGGCCACCTTGCTGGTTTTGCTCTTCATATACTCGCGCAGGGTGATGTTCAGCGTGATCACGTCAGGGGTGATCTCCATTTCGGCAGAACCGGTCACTTCGATCTTCTTCACCGGGGGTTTGCTGTCTGGTGTTTGTGCAAAGGCTGTTGCTGTCATAAAGAGTCCCATTAATAATACGGTTAATTTTTTCATTGCTTTCAGTTTTAAATTCAAGATCAGGATGCAGGGTTTGTATGCAATTCCATATGCCCGTGCAGGCTTTAACGTTTCTTTGTGTTTTTAGTCAGGTAATGAGGGTTTAACGTACGAAGCAAATATATGTTACAAAAATCAACCGCGCGCCGCCGTCATTTTTTCGAGGAAGGCGTGAATGTGGTTCATATCCTTCATACGGTCTATGATCAGCATGAAGTTTTTGCCCAGCTGTTTCAGCCTTGCATTGTTGGTGCGCGTTTGTATGTAATGGAGAATGTGCTGGAAAGTGGGTGATTCAAAATAAGGGCTGTCTGGGTTATTGATAAAATAACAGCGCAGGGTCTCTTCTTTCAGGATCATTTTTTCGAAGCCCAGCTCAATGGCCATCCAGCGGGTGCGGATGGTGGTGAAGAGGTCTTTCACCGGCTCGGGCACGGGGCCAAAGCGGTCTTCCATAGCCTGCTCGAACTCTGCCAGTTTTGTTTCCTGCGTGATATTGTCCAGCTCCTGGTAAAGGTTCAGGCGTTCCTGAATGCTTTCCACATAAGAATCCGGTATGAGTATTTCCAGGTCTGTATCTATGGTACAATCGCTGATATAATCTTTCTTTTCTTCCAGCTGGTCTTTGAAAAGATCTTTGAAGTCTGTCTGTTTCAGCTCGCGGATGGCTTCGTCCAATATTTTCTGGTACATGTCAAGCCCTATTTCGGCAATAAACCCGCTTTGCTCCCCGCCCAGCAGGTTGCCCGCGCCGCGAATGTCCAGGTCTCTCATGGCTATCTGGAAACCGCTGCCCAGCTCGCTGTGCTGCTCCAGTGTTTGCAGGCGCTTGCGGCTGTCTGCCGGCAGCGTGCTCATGGGGGGCGCCAACAGGTAACAGAAGGCCTTTTTATTGCTGCGCCCTACCCTGCCGCGCAACTGGTGCAGGTCACTCAGGCCAAAGTGGTGGGCGTTGTTGATGATGATGGTATTGGCGTTGGAAATGTCTACCCCGCTTTCCACAATATTGGTACACACCAGCACGTCATACTTGCGGTCTATAAAATCCATGATCACCTCTTCCAGCTTGTGACCTTCCAGCTGGCCGTGAGCGGTGGCAACAGACAGGTCCGGGCACAGCTCCTGGATAAGCGCGGCCATTTCGCGCAGGCCGTTAATACGGTTGTGGATGAAATACACCTGGCCGCCGCGTTCGGCTTCGTAATAAATGGCATCCCGTATCTGGTCTTTGTCAAACACCAGCACCTCCGTTTCAATAGGCTGCCGGTTGGGCGGCGGCGTGTTGATCACAGACAGGTCACGCGCGCCCATGAGGGAAAACTGCAGCGTTCTTGGTATAGGCGTTGCCGTTAGCGTGAGCGTGTCTACGTTCACTTTCATCGTTTTCAGCTTTTCCTTGGCGGTAACGCCAAATTTCTGCTCCTCGTCTATCACCATTACACCCAGGTCTTTGAACTTCACGTCTTTGCCAAGCAGCGCGTGGGTGCCTATAATGATGTCTACCTTTCCTTCTTCCAGCTTTTTCAGCGTTTCCTTTTTCTCTTTGGAAGACTTGAAACGGTTGATGTAGTCTACCGTGCAGGGAAAATCTTTCAACCGCTCCGAGAAGGTTTTGTAATGCTGGAAAGCGAGGATGGTGGTGGGCACCAATACGGCGGCCTGCTTGCCGTCTACCACGGTTTTGAAGGCGGCGCGCACGGCCACTTCCGTTTTGCCGAAGCCTACGTCCCCGCACACCAGGCGGTCCATCGGCGCGGGAGATTCCATGTCCCGCTTCACGTCTGCCGTGGATTTGCTCTGGTCTGGCGTGTCTTCATAAATGAAAGACGCCTCCAGTTCCGTTTGCAGGTATGTATCCGGCGTATGGGCAAAACCCTGCTGCGCTTTACGCGCGGCGTACAGTTTGATGAGGTCTTTGGCAATATCTTTCACCTCCGTTTTCGCCTTCTCCTTCAGTTTTTCCCAGGCATCGCTGCCCAGCTTGTTCACACGGGGCGCTACGCCTTCCTTGCCGGTGTATTTGCTGATCTTGTGCAGTGAGTTGATGTTCACGTACAGCAAGTCGTTGTTCTTGTAAATGATGCGGATGGCCTCCTGCATTTTGCCGGCCACTTCTATTTTCTGCAGGCCGCTGTATACGCCCACGCCATGGTCTATGTGCGTTACATAGTCTCCCGCCTGCAGCTCCCGCAGGGTTTTGAGGGTGATGGCCTTGTTCTTGTTGTAGGCCTGCTTCACCTTGTATTTGTGGTAACGCTGAAAGATCTGGTGGTCCGTATAACACGCCAGTTGCAGGTCTGTATCAATAAAACCCGCGCTGATGGCTACCGGTACAGGGTGAAACACCAGTTCGGCCTTCAGGTCTTCAAAAATGCTGCGGAGGCGTTCCAGCTGCCGCGGGTTTTCGGCAAAAATGAAGATGGATGCCCGGGCGGCGTTATGAGTAGCCAGGTCTTTGATCAAAAGGTCAAACTGGCGGTTGAACACCGGTTGTTCTTTTGTGTTGAAAACGATGGACCGCACGGCGGCCGGTACGTTCTCAAAATTGAAATTGGGCCCGAACACCACGCAGGAGCGCCGCAGCAGCTGCCGCATAAGAACGCTGCCTTTTACAAAATCATCTTCCGTGAGGGTGATTTCCTCTTCCTCCGTTACCCTTACCTGGTGCCCGGTTTGCAGCCAGTCTTCCAGGCGCTGCTCCATCTGGCCAATAACGCCTTCCACATATGCGGGGTCTTTGACCCACACCACGGTATTGGCGGGCAAAAAATCCGGCAGGCTCATTTTGGCGTGGGTGGTGGCCCGCGTGTCCATATTGGCAATGAGGGTTACCTGCATCAGCTTGCGTTCGCTAAGCTGGGTTTCCGGGTCAAACAGGCGGATGGAGTCTACCTCTTCTCCGAACAGCTCCAGGCGGTACGGTTTTTCGTTACCGAAAGAATAAATATCAAGAATGCCCCCGCGCACGGCAAACTGGCCGGGGCCGTATACAAAGTCTGAATGTTCAAAGCCCCAGGCCGTGAGCTTTTCCAGCAGGCCGTCTACCTTCAGTGTTTCGCCCACCTTGATGCTGACCATGTTGGCGTTGTAGGCGGTGTTGCCCGCCACTTTTTCATAAAGCGCTTCGGGGTAGGTCACCAGCACTTTGCGGTGTACCTGCGGGCCGGTGAGCTTCATGAGCGCCTCGGTGCGCAGCAAGCTGTGGCTGCTGTTGAACTCCTGGAACTGGCCCGTTTTCTTGAAGGAATCGGGGAAGTAAAAGATGTCCAGCGCCTGGGTGAGCTGCTCAAGGTCGTTGTGAAAATAGGCGGCTTCTTCCTTGTCGTTCAGGATGAAGAGGTGATTGAGGTCTGTGGCACTCCAGGCCGACGCAGCTACGAAAGAAGCGGCGCTGCCGGCCAGGCCGGTGAGGTGAAAATAGCCGGGAACAGGCAAAGCGATCCCGTCCGCCAGTGATTTCAGGCGGGCATCTCGCTCAAACAACTGTAAAACTCCCTGCAAATTCATGAAGGCTGCAAAGATAAGGCATTTTTGGATGAAGGGCGGCAGTGAAGGAGATTGATAACAAAAGAAGGTTGACGTGGTGGAAATACGGGATAAGCGTAGGCAGAAGGTGATTATACTGAACGATGTCCGGCAGGCAGACCCGGTGGAAATACAGGGGGAAGAACCGGCAGAAGGCGATTATACCGGACGATGTCCGGCAGGCAGACCCGATGGAAATACAGGGGGAAGAACCGGCAGAAGGCGATTATACCGGACGATGTCCGACAGGCAGACCCGGTGGAAATACAGGGGGAAGAACCGGCAGAAGGCGATTATACCGGACGATGTCCGGCAGGCAGACCCGGTGGAAATACGGGAAGAACCGGCAGAAGACGATTAAACCGGACGATGTCCGGCAGGCAGACCCGATGGAAATACGGGAAGAACCAGCAGAAGGCGATACTTCCGCCGGTTGTTTGGGTGATGGTCTTTAATATATTATCCTAGGGTTATCCTAGGGTATTCCTGGGTTTTTCCTGAGTAAATTCATATCAAAAACCCTAAGAATACCTGCTAATAACCTCATTTTAACCTTAAAAAGGTTATTTTTAGATAAAACCATCAAACATGGCTATCAGCGAACATCTCTTATTAAAGAAAATGTCCGGTCATGTAGGCCGGCAGATCGTATTCAAGCAATACGGTAACAAGACCATTGTGGCCAAATATCCTGACATGAGCAACCGCACGCTCAGCCCCCGGCAGCTGCGGGTGAACGAGATCATGGAAGAGGCCAACGCAGAGGCCAAGCGGATCATGGCAGATGAGGAACTAAGCCGCGAAGCACAGGTGAGGCTGAATGTAACCCGCAACAAATTGTATACATCCCTGATAAGGGAGTATTTCAAAGCGGTGCGGGCCGCGGAAGGCGAATGACGGTTGCGGTGCGGCGGGAAAACGGTCTGAAGGCGGGAAGCGTACGCGTTTAGATAGTTGCCGCCCTGCCGCGGAAGGCGAATGACGGTTGCGGTACGGCGGGAAAACGGTCTGAAGGCGGGAAGCGTACGCGTTTAGATAGTTGCCGCCCTGCCGCGGAAGGCGAATGACGGTTGCGGTACGGCAGGAAAGCGGTCTGAAGGCGGGAAGCGTACGCGTTTAGATAGTTGCCGCCCTGCCGCGGAAGGCGAATGACGGTTGCGGTACGGCAGGAAAGCGGTCTCCTGGCGGGGAAACATACGCCTTTAAAATACTTGCCGCCCCCGCGCCTATACGTTTCAGGAATTTTGCTTAATTTGAAAGAAAGGAAGCATCATTTTACATAAAACTTCACAACATGCTCGAGCAATGGTACACCGGCGTGGTAACGAAGATTGTGGATGAGACGTATAATACCAAGCGGTTCTGGATACAGATACCTGAAAAAGCCAGTTTTGACTTCAAACCTGGCCAGTTTGTAACCCTCGACCTTCCCATTCATGAAAAAAAGAATAAACGGTGGCGCAGCTATTCCATTGCCTCGCATCCCAATGGCAGCAATGAGATAGAACTGGTGATCGTGCTGCTGGAAGGCGGCCTGGGCTCCACCTACCTGTTCACCCAGATACAGGAAGGCAGCGAACTGACGCTGCGCGGCCCGCTGGGCGTGTTCACCCTGCCGGAAGTAATGGAGCGGGATATTTTTTTTGTATGCACCGGTACCGGCATAGCCCCTTTCCGCTCCATGACGCACCACCTGCACCTGCACGGTATTGCCCACCCCAACATATATCTCATTTCCGGCTCGCGGTACGAAAAAGACCTGCTGTACAAAGCGGAAATGCAGCAGCTTTCTTCGGAGATGCCCGGCTTCCAGTACATTCCTACCCTTTCACGTGAAGACCATCCTTCCTGGACGGGGCGCAAAGGCTACGTACATGCCGTGTACGAAGAGCTGCTGGCAGACAAAAGGCCCGCTCATTTTTACCTGTGCGGCTGGAAAGCCATGATAGACGAGGCCCGGCAGAAAATTGTGGCCATGGGGTATGACCGGCATGATATTCATTTGGAGTTGTACGGTTGATGAAACCGGCCGGCCACGCATGTCTATAAAGGAAGCGGGTGTATCAAAGTTTGATACACCCGCTTCCTTTCTTATAGTCAACTGCTAACTATTCCATTATCTTCTTCATTACTATTTCCTTCACCTGCGCCATGGGAACACGTTCCTGCGCCATAGAATCCCGGTGGCGGATGGTAACGGTACCGTCTTCTTTCGTCTGGTGGTCTATGGTTACGCAGAAGGGCGTGCCAATAGCGTCCTGGCGGCGGTAGCGTTTGCCGATGCTGTCTTTCTCCTCGTAATAACAATAGAAGTGCTGCTTGCATTCCGCCATCAGCTCGCGGGCTATCTCCGGCAGGCCGTCTTTTTTAGTGAGCGGCAGCACCGCCAGTTTGATGGGCGCCAGCTTGGCCGGGAACTTCAGCACCACGCGGCTGTCTTGTTTCTCCGCCGTGCTCAGGTCCTGCTCTTCGTACGCTTCGCTGAGTATCATCAGGCAGCAGCGGTCAAGACCAATAGAAGTCTCCACTACATAAGGAATGTAATTCTGGTTGATCTCCGGGTCAAAGTACTGCAGCTTTTTACCGGAATATTGCTGGTGCTGGCTTAAGTCGAAATCTGTGCGGGAGTGAATGCCTTCCACCTCCTTGAAACCGATGGGGAAATTGTATTCAATGTCTACCGCCGCATCCGCATAGTGCGCCAGCTTCACGTGGTCGTGATACTGCAGGTTGGCCGGGTTGAGGCCCAGGCTCTTGTGCCATTTCATCCGTTCTTCTTTCCAGTAGGCATACCATTCTTTTTGCGTGCCGGGGCGGATGAAGAACTGCATTTCCATCTGCTCAAACTCCCGCATGCGGAACACGAACTGGCGGGCCACAATTTCGTTACGGAATGCCTTGCCCACCTGCGCAATACCGAACGGTATTTTCATGCGGCCCGTTTTCTGCACGTTAAGGAAATTCACAAAAATGCCCTGCGCGGTTTCCGGGCGCAGGTAAATTTCGCTGGCTTCTTCAGACACGCTGCCCAACTGGGTGGAAAACATCAGGTTGAACTGGCGCACGTCCGTCCAGTTAACGGTACCGCTCACGGCGCATTTTATTTTATTGTCTTCGATCAGCTTTTTCAGACCGGCAAAATCATTCTCTTTCAGCAGTTCTTCCATTTGCGCAATGAGCGCGGCGGCGGCGTCTGCCTCCAGTGTTTCGGCAAAACCTTCAATGAGGTGGTCTACCCGGTAACGTTTGTTGCTGTCTTTATTGTCGATCATCGGGTCACTGAAATTGTCCACGTGCCCTGACGCTTTCCAGGTGGTAGGATGCATAAAAATGGCAGCGTCTATGCCCACAATGTTTTCATGCATTTGCGTCATGCTCTTCCACCAATAGTCGCGGATATTTTTTTTCAGCTGGGCGCCATACTGGCCATAGTCGTACACCGCGCTCAGCCCGTCGTATATTTCGCTGGACTGGAAAATAAAACCGTATTCCTTACAATGCGAAATGATCGCCTGGAACTTGTTCTGATCTGTTGCCATAGGGCGCAAAGATAAATTTGAATTTTGAAACAACGTATTACATTAATAACATATTCATCTTAGTTTCTCATTATCGCGGTGGCGGTTCCCGTCCCGCAGCGTTTTCTTTTCGAAGTTCTTCTCCAGGGCCGCCGTCAGGTCTATGCCCGTCTGGTTGGCCAGGCAGAGCAGTACCCAGAGCACGTCTGCCAGTTCATCCGCCAGCTCCTTCTTTTTATCGGATTCCTTGAAAGACTGGTCGCCGTACTGGCGGGCCATGATACGCGCCACTTCTCCCACTTCTTCTGTGAGAATGGCCATGTTGGTCAGCTCGGAGAAATAGCGCACGCCGGTGGTCTGTATCCATTGGTCTACTTTTTCCTGGGCTTCCTGGATGGTGATGCTCATTATTCGCGGTTTTTTGTATCAATGATAATAGTGACCGGCCCGTTGTTGAGCAGGCTTACCTGCATATCCGCCCCAAACTCGCCGGTGCCGATGCTTTTCCCGAGGTCCAGCTCCAGTTGGGCCTTCATTTTTTCGTACAGGGGAATGGCAACCGGGGGTTTGCTGGCTTTTAAATAGGAGGGGCGGTTGCCTTTCCTGGTAGAGGCATGCAGGGTGAACTGGCTGACCAGCAGCAGGCCGCCGCCCGTTTCCAGCAGGCTGCGGTTCATAACGCCCGCCTCATCGTTAAAGATGCGCAGGTTCACGATCTTGTTGCTGAGCCAGGCAATATCCTCATCGCCATCTGCGTCCTCAATGCCCAGCAATACCAGCAAACCTTCTTCTATGGCTGATCTTACCGTGCCGTTAATGGCCACGGCAGCACTGCTCACCCGCTGTATAACTGCTTTCATCTGTTGTTATTCCTTTGGCGGGGAAGTGCATATCCCCCGAAATCCCTTTACTTTTGCGTTTAAAGATAAGAAATGCTTTATGCCCGACGTATCACCGGAAATAAAATTTAAAACAGCGCGCAGCGGCGGTAAAGGCGGCCAAAACGTGAACAAGGTGGAAACCATGGTGGAGGGTTATTTTGACATTGCCGCCTCGGCCATGCTCACGGAAGCGCAAAAGGCGCTGCTGCTGCAGAAGCTGGGCGGCAGGCTCAATGCGGACGGGCTGCTGCAGGTAAAGTCGCAAACGGAGCGCAGCCAGTTGGGCAACAAGGCGGAGGTGATCAAAAAGATGAACCGCCTCATTGCACAATCTCTCGTAGTGCCCAAAAAACGCATCAAGGTAAAACCCACACGGGCCATGATAGAAAAACGCATCCAGTTCAAAAAGCGGCTGAGCGAGAAAAAGGGCAACCGCCGCAATAACTTTGGATACGAATAAGCCAACGCCTATTTTTGAAGCAAATTCAGCGCATTGGGAAATATTAAAAAACTGGCGGGGCAAACCATCTGGTACGGCGTGCCCACCATTGTACACAGGTTCCTCGGGTTTGTACTGCAGTTATTCCTGACCGGTCTTATGCCGGCAGACGAGTATGGGGTGGTTACCCAGATCTATGCCGTTATTCCCTTTCTGAACATCGTTTTCACCTACGGGCTGGAAACCAGTTTTTTCCGCTTTGTGCAGCATACGGACAAGTCCAGGCTGTACAATACCCTTTGCGTGTCTATGCTGGTGAGCACCACCGTTTTTACCGCCCTGCTGCTGGCCGGCACCGGGCAGGTGGCAGACCTGCTGCGCATCAGGGGGCACGAGACCCTGATCACGCTCACGGCCGGCATTGTTTTTTTTGATACCCTGGCCACCCTGCCTTTTGCCATGCTGCGGCAGGAAGGCAGGCCCCGGAAATATGCGCTGGTAAAAGTACTGACCATTGTTACGCAGATAGGGCTGAGCATTTTTTTCCTGATAGTATGCCCCTGGCTGGCCCAAAAAGGGATGGTCAGCTGGTACAACCCTGCTTTCAACGTAGGGTATTTTGTACTGTCTAACCTGCTGGCCAGCGCCATGGCGCTGCTGTTCCTGTACAAGGAACTGACCGTTTTCCGCTGGGTGTTTGACAAAGTGCTGTGGAAGGAAGTGATGCGCTACAGCCTCCCGCTGCTGATCGTAGGCTTTGGCGGCATGATCAACGAGATGCTGAGCCGGCTGGTATTTGCCCAGGTATACCCCTACCCCAAGGAAGAGACAGACACGCAGCTGGGGATTTTCGGCGCGGTGTACAAACTGACCGCGCTGGTCACTATTTTCATCAACGTTTTCCGCATGGGGGCGGAACCGTTCTTTTTCAACCAGAGCCGCAACGAAGACGCCCAGCTCACTTACGCCCGCGTGCTTAAATTCTTTGCCATGGCGCTGGGAGCGGTTTTTCTGGTGGTATCCCTGTTCCTGGACCTGTGGGGGCTGTTCATTACGCTGGGAAAAGACAAACGGTACGCGGAAGGCCTGCATATAGTGCCCATACTGACAATGGGGACCGTTTTTGTAGGTATCTATTATAACCTCACGGTATGGTACAAGCTCACCAACCGGAACATGACAGGAGCGTACATTACCCTGGCCGGCGCCCTGATCACCATTGTGCTGAACATCCTGTGGATACCTGAATACGGGTACACCGGCTCCGCATGGGCCACCTTTATCTGTTATGCGTTCATGATGGTATCTTCTTACCTGCTGGGACAAAAATATTACCCGGTACCGTATGACGTGGGGCGCATACTCTTCTACCTGGGGCTGGCAGGGCTTATTTACATAGCCCACGCCTGGGTCCGCTCCCTGCACCCCGGCATGATCACCGTGCATGCCTGCGGGGTGGCCGGACTGGCTATATACATGGCAGTTATATTGCTGGTGGAGCGGCGCGAAGTGGCCGCCCTGCTTTCACGCAAACCGCGTTGACGGGTCTTCCGGCACAAAAGGGTTGTGTACCTTCTCAAACCCGATGGTGGTGGAAGGGCCATGGCCGGGGTATACCACCGTATTGTCCGGCAGGGTGTACAGCTGCTCCCGGATGCTGCGGGCCAGTGTGTCAAAATTACCTCCGGGAAAGTCTGACCGGCCCACGCTTTGTTTAAATAACACATCCCCCGCTATTACAAATTGCTGTTGGGCGCAATACAGGGAAATGCTGCCCGGGGAGTGGCCCGGGGTAAAGCGGATCTCCAGCTCGTCTTCCCCAAAAATCACTTTTTCCCCTTCCCTGAGGTAACTTTCCGGCATGGGAGACGGCTCAAAAGGCAGGTTGTACATCAGGCCAGACTGGGGGGAACGGTCCAGCACCACCTGGTCTTTTTCATGAATTTCCAGCCCCACGCCAAACGTTCTGGTCACCAGCGCATTACCGAATATATGGTCAAGGTGGCAGTGGGTGTTGAGGAGCCGGACAACCTCCAGCCCGTTTTCCCGTATAAACCGAAGGAACTCCTCCCGTTCATTTTCATAATAAAAGCCCGGGTCTATAATGATACACTGCTTTTTTTCGTTTATAAGGACATAAGTGTTTTCCTGGAAAGGATTCACCGTGAAATATTTGATTTCAAGCATTGTTGAACGATTTTTGCTAATTTTAATTTACAACACAATATTATCAATACTTTCCGTATGAACCGATTTATTACCAGGTCATTCATTCTTTCCTTTATCCTATTGATTGGCACGTTTCACGTTCAGGCACAGACGAATACGGTTGAATTTGGCCAAAACCGGGTTCAGTACAAAAACTTCAAATGGCGTTTTTACACCACCCGTCACTTCAATACCTATTTTGCCCAAAACGGTCTGGAACTCGGAAAGTATGTTGCACAAACGGCCGAAAGGGAGCTGCCCTCCATGGAAGAATTTATGGAGTACACCTTCCGGCAGAAGGTAAATATTGTGGTGTATAACAACTTCGGAGAGTTCAAACAATCCAACATAGGCATGGGTATTGACTGGCAGAATACCGGCGGTGTCACCAAACTGGTGGGCAACAAGCTGCTGGTGTATTTTGACGGGGACCATGCCAACCTGCGCCGGCAGATCCGCCAGGGCATAGCCCGGGTGATGCTGGAAACCCTGCTGTTCGGGGAAGACATCGGGGAATTTGCCGGCAACGCCGTGCTGATAGATTTCCCCAACTGGTTTACAGACGGTTTCATAGCCTATGCCGCTGAAAACTGGAACGCCAAACTGGATGACGAACTGAAAGCCACCATGCTGTCCGGCAAATACGCCACTTTTAACCAGCTGGCCTTTGACAAGCCGCTGCTGGCAGGGCAGGCTTTCTGGTATTACGTGGAAAGCAAATTCGGGAAAGACGCGGTGCCTTACCTGATGTACATCACCCGCATTAACCGGGGCCTCAAGAAAGGTTTTGAGCAGGTGCTGCACATGAAGCCCAAAGACGCCCAGAAAGACTTCATGCTCTACACCCTGCGGCGTTACCAGGAAGACAACCGCCGCCGCCGGCAGGTAACACGCGGCACCGGCGTTGTTTCTCACGAAATCGGGAAAAAGGACTATTTCCGCTACCAGGCCAATCCCCAAAACCGGAGCTACGCCGTGGTAGAATACACCAAAGGCCTGTATAAAGTGAAGATCAACCTTGGCTGGAGCACTTCCAAAGTACTGCTGAGAAGCGGCGTGCGGCAGCTCACGTCCAAGCTGGACCCCAACTACCCGCTGCTGGCCTGGAACCAGAAAGGCAACCGCCTGGCCATTGTTTACGAGCACGAGGGCAAAACCAAACTGATGGTGTACGACCTGATCAGTAAAACCACCATCCGGCAAGACCTCCCGCAGTTTGACCGGGTAATAGATATGAAGTATTTCTTTGAGTTCGATAATTCCCTGCTGCTGTCTGCCGTGAAGAACGGGCATACAGACATTTTCACCTACAGCATCAGCAACGGCAAAACGGAACAGATCACCAACGATGTGTATGATGACCTGGACCCGTCTTTTGTGGCCTTCCCCGGCAAAAGCGGCATTATCTACTCCTCCAACCGGCCCTCTACCAAGGCGCGCAGCGCAGATACGGTGCTGCCCCATAACCGGTACAATATTTTCCTGATAGATAACTGGAACAAGTCTTCCGAAAAACAGATTTCCCAGCTGACGGACCTGCCCTATGGCAACGCCCGCCTGCCGGTGCAGTACAATACCACCCACTTCACCTTTGTAAGCGATGCCAATGGCATCAACAACCGCTACGCCGGTTTCTTCAAGGCGGAAAGAGCGGGCGTAGACTCCCTGTTCTTTGTAGGCGCGGAAATACTGCATAACCCCGACAAGGAAGAGCTTGACTCCGCCCTGGCGGATTACGGCTCTACAGCACCAGACTCTGTGCAGGTAGTGACCATCACCAATGACTCTACCTACGTGTTCCCGGTTACTAACTACCAGTACGGCATCAAGGAATCCCGCATTGCCGGGGACCAGGGCATGGTGTCTGAAGTAGTGCAGATAGGCGACTATAAAAGGCTGTATAAACTGAAAGTGGATACCAACACCCTCCGCCGCAGGAATGTAACGGCCAGGCCCACACGCTTCATGGCGCAGAAAATACATGAAGACAGCCTCAAGCTGGGGCTGCCCAGCTACTACCAGAAAGATACGGCCACCAAACAAAATGATTTCTTCCTGAACGAGTTCGGCAACGAGCCCGCAGATACCACCAGCGCCGCCACCATACTGGCCCGCGAAACCCGCGAAGAGCCGCCGGTGCTGAAGCTGGCGCGGTTGAGCAACTACAAGCTCAAGTTCTCTTCAGACTACCTGGTAGCGCAGATAGACAACTCGGTGCTCATGAACAAGTACCAGCCCTACTTTGGGCCGCCCAGTTCCCCCATCCGGCTAACAGACCCGGTGAACGGCCTGGTGCGCATAGGTGTGAGCGACCTGATGGAAGATTTCAAGTTCAACGGGGCCTTCCGTATTCCGCTGGCGCTTGACGGTACAGAGTACATGTTCTCTTTTTCTTACCTGAAGAGACGGTTCGACTACAAGTTCACCTACTACCGCAAGGTAGACAAGGCGGCGCTGGGCGTGTATACAGACACCACCGCGGGCACCTACCCCATCAAGAATAAAACCAATATCTACCAGCTGGAAGTGAGATATCCGTTTGACGTAGTGCGCAGCATCCGCCTGATGGGCGGCATCCGTACAGACGAGCTGGTAGTGCTGGCCAATGACGTACCCTCCCTGAAAGAGCAGAACTTCAAGGAAACCAACGTACTGGCACGGCTCGAGTATGTGCATGACAACACGCTCAACCCCGCCATCAATATTTACAAAGGCACCCGTTACAAGGTGTATGGCGACCTGATGGCGCAGATCAAGAGCAACCGCAATACCCTGTTCAACGAAGTAACGCCCAAAGGCAAACTTACTTACAACATGGGCGGTGAAATACGCCACTACGTTGAAATTCACCGCAACTTCATCTGGGCTACCCGTTTTGCGGTAGATATGTCCTGGGGCAGCCGTAAACTGATCTACTTCCTGGGCGGGGTAGACAACTGGCTCATTAAACCAGACATTTACCGGAACACGCCGATATCACAGGACAATTACGCCTACCAGACGCTGGCGGTGAACATGCGCGGTTACAAACAGAACATCAAGAACGGCAACAACGTAATGCTGATGAATACAGAGCTGCGCTTGCCGGTGTTCTCCACCTTCCTTGACAAACCCATCAATTCAGCATTTCTCCGGAACCTGCAACTGATGAGCTTCATAGACATCGGTACCGCCTGGAACCAGAAGCTGAGCTTCAAGGACGCCAACTACACCACGTATTCCAGCCCTGACGGTATTACCGTACGCATCAAGGAAGGTTTCCTGGGGCCGTTTGTTGGCGGTTATGGCTTTGGCGCCAGAACCACGCTGCTGGGCTATTTCATGCGGGTAGATGCCGGCTGGCCCATGACCGGCTTCTTCCGCGGCAAACCGCTGTTTACCTTTGCCATGGGAGTTGACTTTTAAGACCAAATTATTTTATATAAACGAAAGAGGGCGCACCTGCAATGGTGCGCCCTCTTTCGTTTTATAGTTGTACGGATTCAGATAAATTTCGGGATAAAGATCAGCAGCCCTGTTACCACCGCGGCAATAGCCGCCACCAGCACCGCGCCGGCCGCCACATCCTTGATCCATTTAACAGCGGGGTGACGTTCGGGGCTGAGGTGGTCCATCACCTTTTCAATGGCGGTGTTCAGCATTTCAGTGATCCAGACGAGGGCCATTACCAGTGTTAGCAGCACCCATTCCGTTAGCGTACACCGCAACCAGCAGGCCAGCGCTATCACTGCCGCGGTAGCCGCCAGGTGAATGCGGCCATTGGGCTCGCTGCGCAGAAAAGCCAGTATGCCGTTGAAAGCAAAGCGGAAACTGCGCAGCCTGTTGCGAACTGTTTGCATGCGGGAAATTTACTGGCTGAATTTGATCATCGCCTCCAGGGCCGCCAGGTGACCCTTGAAAGCCTTTTCGCCGGTTTTGGTAATAGAGTAGGTAGTATTTGTTTTACGGCCAATAAACCCTTTATGCACCTTGATGTATGCATTTTCTTCCAGCGTGCCCAGGTGCGAAGCAAGGTTGCCGTCCGTTACCTCCAGCATTTCCTTCAGGTCATTAAAGCTCACTTCCTCGTTCACCATCAATACGCTCATAACACCCAGGCGGATGCGGCTTTCAAATACTTTATTCAGGTTGCCAATCGGGTTCATAGCCATGCTGATTTATTCCGCGGGTATACGTTCATACTTCCACCACATAATGGCGCCGTACAGGATATGCAGCACGCCAAACCCCAACGCCCAGAAAAAGAGGCCATGGTAAAGATTAAAAAGGGCAATAATGCCCAGGGCTATCTCCGCATACCCGAGGTAACGTATATCCGTTACCGTGTATTTGCCGGCGTTTACCAGTGCCAGGCCGTAAAACACCAGGCAGGAAGGCGCTACCAGCGCCAGGTACCCATGCTTCAGCAGCCCCAGGATGAACAGGCCGCCCGTAACCAGCGGAATGGCCAGGTTGATGAAAACCTTCCGCGCGGCCGCATCCCAAACCGGCAGGCCTTGCCGCCGCGCCTTGCGCCAGGTAAAATAGAACCCGGCGCCCAATGCCGCCAGCAGCACGGCGCCCGCTATCAGTAACAAACGGCTTACCAGCGCCGTTTCACTGACGGGCTGATACCCTTCTCCGGCAGCAGAAAGCAAGTCCCAGGCAAAATACGCGCCTACCAGCGCGCTAACGCCGGCGCCTATGCCGCCCAGGCCGCTGAGAGACATGAAACGGGTGCTCCGCTCCATAATACGCTTGATGTCTGTCAGCGTGTCAAGATGTTGTTGCTCATTCATAGAAAAGCACTTTGTGTGTCAAAGCTATGAAATATTTGGCACGTTATTCACAGTGTAAGCAGGGAGGGTTTCCGGGAGGGGCAAAAGATGCAGCATTTTTTGTGGCTGGCCCGCCCATCAAACAAACTATAAATATTTGTTATAAATATGTCGTTTTATGCCCGCTTGAACGTTGTATCTGTGAAAATATCTAATTTGCTTCGAGTATGACCGGCTGGAAACGAACCATAGCTTTAATTATTTGTACCATCAGCTTCTTTCCCCTTAGCGCTCAATATAAGATCAGTGGAATTGTAAAGGACGCGCATACCCAGGAACTGATCCCGTTTGCCACTTTACAATTTGTTGGCACAAATACCGCCATGGTTACGGACGCAGAAGGCGCTTTTCTCTTTGAGCTGCCTGCCATACCTTCTGACTCCCTGCTGGTGCGGGTAATGGGGTATAACCGGCTGGTGCTGTTCGTTGACAAACAATTGAAGGAGCAAACCCTTACTTTCGAGATCTCCCGGGGAGATGTATCCCTTAAACAGTACGAGGTAAAGGCCAACGTCAACTTTGCCCTCATCCTGCTCCGCCAGATCATCCGCCGCAAGCCGTACAACAATTATGACCGCCTGGAGAGTTATACTTACGAAGTGTATAACAAGCTGGAGCTGGACATCAAGAACCTCAATACCAGCAAGCTGTCTAAAAACCGCCTCACCAGGCCGTTTTCGTTCATCCTGAAAAACATAGACAGTACTACGGAAAATCAGCCCTTTCTGCCGGTGTTCCTCACGGAAAGCATTTCCGACTATTATTTCCAGAAAGACCCAAAAAAAACCAAGGAAGTGATCAAGGCCAGCCGCACGTCGGGACTGGATAACGAGAGCGTGACCAAGTTCCTGGGCGGCATGTACCAGAACATCAATGTGTACGACAACTTCATCCCTGTTTTTGACAAGAGTTTTGTAAGCCCCGTCAACAACAGCGGCGCCATGTATTATCACTACCGCATTACGGACACGCAATATGTCAACAACCACCGTTTCATCAAACTCAACTTTGAACCGCGCCGCAAAGGGGAGAACGTGTTTGTAGGCGAAGTATGGGTGCAGGATTCCACCTACGCCATCCAGAAAATGAGCCTCTCCGTGCCCGGGGACGCCAATATCAACTTTGTCCGCAAAATAAGCCTGGTGCAGGAATTTAAGCCCATGGAGGACAGCAGCGGGTGGTTCCTGGCCAAAGACAAATTTATTGTAGACTTCTGGACGCCCAGTCCCAAGCCCACCAAAACCATTGAGTTCATTGGCCGTAAAACCACCTCTTACAATAACATTGTTGTAAACGATACCGCGGCCACCAACATTTTTACGGAGCGGCGCTACCCGCAAAATATTGTGGTGGCAGACAGCGCACGCATGCGGTCTGATTCTTTCTGGCTAGGCCACCGCCACGAAGGCCTCAGCAAAAACGAAATGGCCATTTACAGAATGGTAGACACCCTGCAGCAAATGCCTCTCTTCCAGAAATATTCCAATACCATCCGCTTCCTGGCCACGGGCTATAAGCCTTTTGGCCCGCTGGAATGGGGCCCGTACTGGTATCTGTTCTCACAGAACCGGCTGGAAGGCTTCCGCATGCGGCTTGACCTGGGCACTACCCCGCAGTTCCACAAAGACCTTTACCTCAACGGCTACCTGGCCTACGGGTTCGGAGATGACCGCTTCAAGGGCAAAATATCCGCCCTCTGGCTGCTCAAACGCCACCCGCGCATGTATGTGTACGGCTCCTTTGTGCGTGACCTTGATAACGGCGCCAGCTATTACGATGAAGTGGGCACAGACAACATCTTTTCACTCGCCATCCGCAAACCCAACGTGCCGCAAAAGTTCATGTTGATAGACGAAAAACGGGGCGAGTTCTACAAAGAATATTTCAGCGGGTTTTCCCATCATTTTTCCGTAGCGCATAAGCAGTTCCTGCCTTTTGCCCCGCTTCCCAGCGGCAATTTCTTCCCGCACAACGGCGCCGGCCTTGACCCGCTCACCAATATGGAGGTAGCACTGAAGCTGCGTTACGCTTTCCGAGAAGAATTTCTGGAAGGCAACTACTACCGCTTCAGCCTCGGCAGCAAATACCCTATTGTAGAACTGAAATACGCCCTTGGCATGAAAGGCATCATGAAAAGCAACTACAATTATCAAAAAGCCGCCTTTACCGTATCTGACTATGTTAAGCTGCCGCCTTTCGGGCAGCTGTATTACAATTTCTTCGGCGGCAAAATTTTCGGATCGCCCCTGCCCTACCCGCTGCTGGAGATCCACCCCGGCAACGAGATCTTTTACTACAACAAATACGCCTTTAACATGATGAACCGCTTTGAGTTCATCAGTGATGAATATGCCGGCTTCAACCTGGAACATACCATTGGCAATGGCGTGTTCAACTATATCCCCCTGATACGCAAACTAAAGCTGCGCCAGTTCTGGACGGCCAAAGGCATCATCGGCAAACTGTCCGAGCCCAACAAGGCCATGAACCTTAACGCCGGCTATCCCTTCAAAACCCTCCAGGGCAACCCCTACATTGAGGTGGGCACCGGGGTGGAAAACATCCTGAAATTCCTGCGGGTGGACTTTGTGTGGCGCCTGGCTCCCAAACCGCTGCCCAACGAGGCGGATGAAAAACGTTTCGGTATCTTCGGGAGTTTCCGCCTCCAGTTTTAGGGAGTGTAACAAACAATGAATGTGCGGCCATGGTCATTGCATGCGCTGCAATTGTTTTTCCATGCTGTCCATCTTTTCATGCAAATGCTGCAAACAATTCATTACCGCCTGCCAGCACCCCGGTTTACCGCTGCGCTCCATGCGGGCCTGCGGCGGCTGCTCAACCAGCAATTCTGAATAATGCACCTCCAGCACTTCTGCAATGGCCATTACCATAGCCCATGTTAACCGCTTGATCGTATTCCTTTCTATGTTGCCATAAGACGTTTTGCTGACACATAACTTGGCGGCCATGTACTCCTGCGTTACGTTTTTGCTTTCGCGTACTTTTCTTATCTGCAAACCTATATTCATGATTAATACTGCTATGGGAGCAATATTAGAAGAATGAAAAACACCCGCCAAATCAAACTGGTAAAAGCCGAAATACTTTCCGGATAACTGAATATAAATTCGGGATAGCTGAGTTTTACTCAAAAAAAATGCACTCATATTGAGTGCAATCATATCATTTCGAGCAGTAAAAAATCTATTTGAGAAAGCGTTTGCCAATCAGCCCAAAGATCAGGGCGCCGCACAGCGCGCCGGCGGCATCCGCCACTACGTCCCATATCTCAAAACTACGGTTGGCCGTAAAATACTTCTGTATAAACTCAATGCCCAGCCCGTACAGGCTTACTACCAGCGCCAGGCACAACAGGGCCGCCGCGCTGATCCGCCCTTTCTGCCGGTAATACCCGTAAGCCAGCAGCAGCACCGTGCCGCCAAAGAGAAAGAAATGCACGATCTTATCCATGTGCAGCAGGTCGAACAAACCGCTTTTGGGCACGGCAGACGCCGGCATGGTGCATAAAAAAAGAATGAGGATGATCCATGCTAACGCGGGTAAATAATACCGGATCATCCTCATTTTATTTGTATTCGTTTCGTTCATTATCCTATTCGCCTATCAGCGCTTTATAAGCGTCTGCAGTCAGCAAGCCGTCTACATCCGCCGGGTTGTCTACCTGTATGGTCACCATCCATCCTTCTCCGTAAGGATCGGAATTGACCAGCTCGGGGCTGCTTTCCAGCTTGGGGTTCACTTCGCCTACTGTGCCGGATACGGGCAAAAACAGGTCGGATACGGTTTTCACAGCTTCTACCGTTCCAAAGATCTCTTCAGCTTTCAGTGCTTTGCCTGCGGTAGTGATGTCTACAAATACAATATCGCCCAGTTCGCGCTGTGCAAAATCGGTAATGCCTACTTTTGCAGTATTACCTTCTAACAAAACCCACTCATGGTCTTTTGTGTAACGCAGTTGTGACGGAAAATTCATGTCAGTTTTGATTTTGAGCCGTAAAAATACGCTTTAAGGGCAGAATAATAAAAAAACTTCTTCGTTAACAGGCGTTTAGAAAAACAGGAACTTCTTTTTCAGCCTGATTTTCATGCGTACGTTCTGCAAGGGCCGGTTGTTTTTGTCTGTTTTCACTGCCGCAATGCTGTCTATCACCGGCAGGCCGCTGATCACCTCGCCAAATACCGTGTATTGCTGGTCCAGGTGCGGCGCTCCGCCAATGGTTTTGTATACCTCCCGCTGGTCTACCGGTATTTTGCGGCCGCCCAGGCGGGTTTGCTCCAGCGTATCCAGTTGCCCGTCCGTAAACTTCTTTCCCTGTACAATGTAGAATTGGCAGCCATCCGAGGCCCTGGCGGGGTTATTGTCACGCGCCGCCGACAGCACGCCCTTTTTATGGAACAGGTCCAGCTGAAACTCCGCCGGCACGGTGTACCCTACACTGCCATCGCCCAGCAGGGCGCCGGGCGCAGCGTTTTTAGACGAAGGGTCGCCGCCCTGTATCATAAACTGTTTGATCACCCGGTGAAACAACAGGCTGTCATAAAAATGCCGTTTTACGAGGCGGATAAAATTATCCCGGTGTTTCGGCGTCTGGTCATACAGCCTGATCACCATGGTACCATAGTCCGTGGTGACCTTTACTTTCCGGTTCCTTTGGGCCTGTGCGGCCAATGCCGCCAGCAGCAAAAAAGAAAGCAGTAGTGTTTTATGCATAGGGTCTGTTTTATGGGCCCGGCGCCGGCAGGGCGGCCCGGCAGCCGTTGCGTCGCACTCTTCAGCTTTGGTACGGGCATGGGCCAGCGGGTGAATTACTCTTCAAAATAGGCGATCACATGTTCCTTCAAAAACCGCTCCTGCTCTTCCAGGCCCATTTTGGGCACCGGCTGCAGCTCCTTGAAATGCGGCCAGCCGTCACGGTCACGCCCCTCCGGCTCGTAATACCCGCTCTGGGTGAGCAGGGTACACACGGCAATGTGCATGAGGTCCTGCTTCTGTTCCTTGGTGTATTTCTTTTTGGGGCTGTTCAGCTCCTGTATGCCTATCAGTAAAAGAATGGCTTCCATATTGGGCGTCTTGCCAAAACGCTCCCGCAGCATATCTTCCACTTTTTTCCATCTTGTTACAAAATCTTCCTGGTCCATCCTTTGGTTTTTAGTGTTTTATATTCATGGCATAGCGATTGCTGCCTTAAACGGACAACAAATGTACGGTTTACGCAAAAAATTGATGTAAATATCGATCCGCTTTCTTAAATTGGAATTTTTTTTAAACCATATCTGTTTACCGGGGAGGCTGTTCAGCAAGGTGTTTTAACAGCATTTTAACGGCGCATACCCGCCATGGCAGTAGGTTTAAATACCAGAATCATTATTTTAGCAACTTACGAAATGTAAATACATGGAAAATACATCGTACGATATCCGCCAACTCAACGAAAGGATCCATCAGGCCAGTGCATTTGTAGACCTCCTGAACATGGAGATCAATAAAGTGATCGTAGGCCAGAAGTACATGGTAGAGCGCCTGATGATCGGCCTGCTGGCCCAGGGGCATGTGCTGCTGGAAGGGGTGCCCGGGCTGGCCAAAACGCTCTCCATCAAATCACTGGCATCCGCCATCAACGCCCGTTTCTCCCGCATCCAGTTCACGCCTGACCTGTTGCCGGCAGACGTGGTAGGCACCATGATCTACAACCAGCAACGTAACGAATTTGTGGTAAGAAGAGGCCCTATTTTCGCCAACTTCATACTGGCAGACGAGATCAACCGCGCCCCGGCCAAGGTGCAAAGCGCCCTGCTGGAAGCTATGCAGGAACGCCAGATCACCATCGGAGACTCCACCTTCAAGCTGGAAGAACCCTTTCTGGTGCTGGCCACGCAAAACCCCATTGAGCAGGAAGGCACTTATACCCTGCCGGAAGCACAGGTAGACCGTTTTATGCTGAAAGTGGTAATAGGCTACCCCACCAAAGACGAAGAGCGCCACATCATCCGCCAGAACCTGCAGCCGGAAGGCCAGACCAAAATAAACCCGGTGGTAAACCCCTCGGAAATACTGGAGGCCCGCAAGCTGGTACGGGAAGTGTACATGGACGAAAAAATTGAACAGTACATCATAGACGTGGTGTTTGCCACCCGCAACCCCGAAGAGTATAAACTGGCCAAACTGAAGCCGCTTATTGCCTACGGCGGTTCTCCCCGCGCCAGCATCAACCTGGCCCTGGCGTCTAAAGCCTATGCCTTTATGAAGCGCAGGGGCTATGTAATACCGGAAGACGTGCGCAGCGTATGTTTTGATGTAATGCGCCACCGCGTAGGCCTTACCTATGAGGCGGAAGCAGAGAACGTAACCAGTGAGAACATCCTCAGCGAAATACTCAACGCGGTGGAAGTGCCATAAACTGCAAACCATGGAAACTTCAGAAATACTCAAGAAGGTGCGCCAGCTGGAGATCAAGACCAAAGGCCTCACCAACCACATTTTTGCGGGAGAGTACCACAGCGCCTTCAAAGGCAGGGGCATGTCTTTCAGCGAGGTGAGGGACTACCAGTTCGGAGACGATGTAAGGTCTATTGACTGGAACGTGACCGCCCGCTTCAATCACCCCTTTGTGAAGGTATTTGAAGAAGAAAGGGAACTGACGGTGATGCTGCTGGTAGACGTGAGCGAAAGCGGGGCCTTCGGCACCGCCACCCATACCAAGCGCAGTCTGGTAACAGAGCTGTGCGCAGTGCTGGCGTTTTCCGCTATTAAGAACAACGACAAGGTGGGCGTTATCTTTTTCAGTGACGGCATGGAGAAATATATCCCGCCTAAAAAAGGCAAGTCCCATATCCTTTTCATCATCCGTGAGCTGCTGTCTTTCACGCCTAAACGAAAAGGCACCAACATATCCGAAACGCTGCGCTTCTTTAACAATGCCGCCAAAAAACGCAGCATTGTTTTCCTGCTGAGCGATTTTTTCTCCGGCAACTACCAGGACGCGCTGAACATTGCCGCCAAACGGCACGATGTGGTGGGCGTACAGGTATATGACCCGCGAGACAAAGACCTGCCCCCCGTAGGCATGATCAAGATGACAGACGGTGAAACCGGCGCCTCCCAGTGGGTAGACACGGGAAATAAAAGGGTACGCCAACATTACGCCCAGCAGTTCCAGCAGCACGCACAGTATTGCCGGAACGCCTTTCTGAAAAGCGGGGCGGAGCTGATCAGCATCCGTACCGATGAAGACTATGTAAAAGCATTGCAAACATTTTTCCTGAACAGGGTTTAAGATAAAAACTGATCACTGCCACACCGGATGAAAGTCAAGAAGCACATATTTGTTTATACCATGCTGGTTTGCCTGCTGGGCAGCAGCCCGTTGCTGGCGCAGCAGTACGAAGATTATTTCCAGGTGAAGGCCGTGCCTGACACTACCAGCATACGGCTGGGGGAACAGGTGAACATATCCGTTACCGCCAAGGTGATGCTCTACGCATTAAAGGGCGCCAGCCTGAAAGTGGTATTTCCCAACCTGCCTGACTCGCTCAACCACCTGGAAGTGGTGTCACGCACCCCGCTGGACACTGCCGGCTCCAACTCCCAGCAAAAACTCTGGAAGCAGACCATTACTCTTACCAGCTTTGACTCGGGGCGCTGGGAGCTGCCGCCCATGAAGTTTGAAGTGTTTTCGGTAACAGACGGATCTTACGACTCCGTGTTCACCGAGCCCATTATAATAGACGTTACCACCGTAGCCGTAGATACCTCCAAGGCCTTCAAACCCATCAAACCGCTGCGCCGCGTGGCCTGGAACCTGCTGGACTACTGGCCCTGGCTGCTGGGCATACTGCTGCTGGTGACCGGGGTGGTGCTGTACTTTGTATACTGGCGCAAACGCAAGCCGGCTCCCAAACCGCCGCCGGCCCAACCGCTCCGGTCTCCCTACGAAACGGCGATGGACGAGCTGGCGCAACTGGGGAAAGACAAACCCTGGAACACAGACGTAAAGTTGTATTACACACAGTTAACAGACATACTCAGACAATATTTTGAGCAGCAGTTCCACATTGCAGCGCTGGAGCAAACCAGCGCCGAGCTGCTGCAAAACATTAAACCTGTAACGGTGCTGAACCAGCAAAGGGACAAATTGCAGAGCATACTGACGCTGGCAGACCTGGCCAAGTTTGCCAAGCTGCAGCCTTCGCCGCAGGAGCATGAAGACTGCCTGCAGAAGGCCATAGCCGTGGTAGAATGGACAAAACCGGCCGCCGCGCCCGCCCCTGAGCCAGACAGCACAAATCAGAAGAAATAAACATGGACCTCAACACCTGGAAAAATATCACTTTTGCATACCCTGCCTTTTTCTGGCTGCTGCTGCTCATACCCGTTATGATCTGGTGGCACTACCAGGGCGGCCGCCGCTTCCAGGGCTCTGTGCAGGTATCTTCCCTGCAGGGCCTCAAGGGCCTGCCCGTTTCCTGGAAAGTGCGCTTCCGGCCGCTGCTGCTGGTGCTGCGCATTATTGCCTACGCCGCGCTGGTGACCGCGCTGGCCCGCCCGCAAACCTCCAACACCTCCGAAAGCATAGACAGTGAAGGCATAGACATTGTAATGAGCATAGACATTTCCGGCAGTATGCTGGCGGAAGACCTGCGCCCCAACCGCATGGAGGCCGCCAAAAAAACCGCCATGGAGTTTGTAGACAGCCGCATCAGTGACCGCATTGGCCTCGTCATCTTCTCCGGGGAAAGTTTCACCCAGTGCCCTATCACCATGGACCACGGCGTGCTCAAACAGCAGATCATGCAGATCAGGAGCGGCATGCTGCAAGATGGTACGGCCATAGGCATGGGCCTGGCCACGGCGGTAGACAGGCTGCAGAACAGCAAGGCCAAAAGCAAGGTAATAGTGCTGCTGACAGACGGGGTGAACAATACGGGCCTGGTAGACCCGCTCACCGCGCTGGAAATTGCCAAAGCCTACAAAATAAAGGTGTACACCATTGGCGTGGGTACCATCGGCAAAGCCCCCTCCCCCGCCACCATGCCAGACGGCAGCGTGCAGATGCAGATGGTAGACGTGCAGATAGACGAGCCGCTGATGAAAAAGATCGCTACCGAAACCGGCGGCCGCTACTTCCGCGCAACAGATAATACTTCCCTCAAAAACATCTACCAGGAAATAGACAAACTGGAACGCTCCAAGGTAGAGATCACTTCTTACAAACGTTTCACGGAACATTTCTTCCCGCTGGCCATGATAGCGCTGGCCTGCCTGCTGCTGGAAGTAGTGCTGCGGTACACCGTGTTCAGAAGATTGCCATGATTTGCTTTACCTTTACGCCGTGCAAGCAACCATTTACAAATCCACCGGCAGCTGGTATGTGGCCAAGTCAGCCACAGGCGAGTTCTTACAGGCACGCCTGCCCGGTATTTTCAAAATAGACGGAGATATCACGTCCACCAACCCCATTGCCGTAGGAGATGAAGTGACCATCAGTATGGAAGACGGCGGGCAGGACACAGCCGTGATAACAGACATTGCGGAACGGAAAAACTACATTGTACGCAGCTCTCCCCAGAGCAGGCATAAAAAACATATAGTAGCCGCCAACCTTGACCAGGCCGTACTGGTATGCACCGTACGGGAACCGCGTACCTCGCAGGGTTTTATTGACCGCTTCCTTGTAACGGCCGCCGCCTACCACATACCCGCCGTACTTGTTTTCAACAAAAAAGACGTGTACAAGGCCAAAGACATAGAGAAGTTTGCGCACTGGAAAGAGGTGTACGAGTCCATAGGGTACACCGTGCTGCTCACCGCCGCGGCTGCCGGAGAAGGCATCCGGGAACTGGAGCAGGTGCTGCACAACAAAACCAGCCTGCTCTCCGGCCACTCCGGCGTAGGCAAGTCTACCCTCATTAACCAGGTGCTGCCAGACCTGCAGCTGAAAACAAAAAATGTAAGCGGCTGGAGCGGCAAAGGCATGCACACCACCACCTTTGCAGAAATGTTTGACCTGCCGGGCGGCGGGCGGTTGATAGATACTCCCGGCCTGCGCGAATTTGGTATTGTGGATATTCCTAAAGCAGAATTATCTCATTATTTCCTTGACATGCAGCCCTACCTGAACAGTTGCCAGTTCAATAACTGCCAGCACCTGGACGAACCGGGCTGCGCGGTAAAAGAAGCGGTAGAAGCGGGGGAGATAGATATGGAACGGTATCTTAGTTATGTGGCTATCTGGCACAGCATAGGAGAAAAGGATTATTGAGCTGTTTTCAAAAAGCGCTTTTGCAGGCCGGTAACAGCCTTTTGTTATTGCGGGTTTCCGCGGTATACAGGATGAAAATCACCCTCTCCGCCTGAACAACCCCTTCCTGGGCGGCTTGCTCATTTCATCAAACACCTTTTCCGCCCCCATGTTCCTGGGCGGCGTTTTACAACCTGTTTTCTGCGTGCGGCAGCCCGCCAGCAAAACACCAACAGCCATTAACAGCATCCATTTACGCATAAGCAGGCCTTTTAGAATAACTTCATTTGTTTTCCGGCCTTGCCATTCTGCTTGGCGTTATTGGCATTGTAAAAAGTAGTGCCCGGGCAACCGGACTTTTGCGTGGCGCAGCCCGCCAGCAGAAAAGCCAGCCAAAGGCCTAATAACCATTCTTTCTTCATAGGAGGGATATTTCAGCATATGCAATATAACACTTTTTTATAAAGTGTGTACATCCCGCGCGTTACCAGTATAGGACGGGCGGCGGAAACAAGTTTCCGGGAGCGCGGTGCCTGAGCAGGCTGCCGGCAAACGGCAATTATCCAGTTACATTGGCTACACCTGGTCCCGGAACCAGTCCGCGTACATGATATAGTTATTGGCAATGCGGTCTATTTCACCGTGGATCAGCTCCTGGCTAACATTTTTCACCTTTTTGGCGGGTACCCCGGCATAAATGCTGCCGGCTTCCACCCGCGTACCTTCCAGCACCACGGCGCCGGCGGCAATAATGGTGTTGCTGCCTATGTGGGCATTATCCATTACAATGGCCCCCATGCCTATGAGCACGTTATCTTCCACGGTGCAGCCGTGAACAATGGCATTGTGGCCGATGGACACGTTATTGCCAATGTGGGTTTGGGTTTTCTGGTAAGTGGCATGTATCACCGCGCCATCCTGTATGTTCACCTTGTTGCCCATACGGATGCTGTTCACATCTCCGCGTACCACGGCGTTGAACCACACACTGCAGTCGGCCCCCATCACTACGTCACCTACAATGGTGGCATTGGGCGCTATAAAACAATTTTCTCCCATTTGCGGGAGCACTCCTTTTACAGGTAATATTACTGGCATAGTACAAATATAGAACTTCACTAACTTCGCCACAATGAATAACAGGCAGCTTTTTTTACAACATGTGGCGCAAACCTCTGATGCCCCGCTGGCACTGGAAATAGTGAAAGCAGAAGGAATGTATATGTGGGATGCCGGGGGCAAGAAATATCTTGACCTGATAGCCGGCATCAGCGTTTGCAACGTAGGGCACTGCCATCCGGCAGTGGTAAAGGCCATACAGGAACAGGCGCAAACCTACATGCACCTGCTGGTGTACGGTGAGTTTGTACAGTCTCCGCAGGTAGCTTACGCCAAATACCTGGCAGACCATTTGCCGGCCTCTCTCAATAGCGTATATTTCACCAATTCCGGCAGCGAGGCGGTAGAAGGCGCCATGAAACTGGCCAAACGCCACACCGGCAGAACGGGCATCATCGCTTTCAGGAACAGCTATCACGGCTCTACACAAGGCTCCCTGAGCATCATGGGAGATGAGTATTGGAGAAACGCCTACCGGCCCCTGCTGCCGGACGTGCTGCACCTGCATCATAACAGCATGGAGGTGATAGAACAGATCACGGAGCGCACTGCCTGCGTGATAGCGGAAACAGTACAGGCGGAAGCGGGCGTATGGGCGCCCTCCCGGGAATGGATGCAGGCCTTGCGGCAACGCTGTACGGAAACCGGCACACTGCTGATACTGGACGAAATTCAATGCGGCCTGGGGCGCAACGGTACCCTCTGGGCCTTTGAGCAATATGGCATTGTGCCGGACGTGCTGCTGCTGGGCAAAGCCCTGGGCGGCGGCATGCCGCTGGGAGCTTTTATTGCGGACCGCGAGGTGATGTGGGGCCTCACCCACCAGCCCGTACTGGGTCATATCACCACCTTTGGCGGCCATCCTGTGGCTTGTGCCGCGGGCCTGGCCGGCATGAAGGCGCTGGTGGAAGAAAACCTGGTGGCCGGGGTGGCGGCCAAAGAGCAGCTTTTCCTGGCGCTGCTGCAACATGAGCGCATCAGGGCCGTACGTTCCAAAGGCCTGATGCTGGCGGTTGAGCTGGACGATTTTGCGTCCAATAAAAAAGTGATCGACTATTGTATTGCCAACGGGCTGATTACAGACTGGTTCCTGTTTGCCCCACAATGCCTGCGCATGGTGCCGCCGCTTATTATTACGGAAGAGGAGATACGCGAGGCCTGCCGCATTATACTGGCCGGGCTGGATACCTTGTAAGCGTGCAACATTGCCGGTGGTGGCGTTATCACTCCCGGGAATGCCGCCCGGCATATCAACTATCCGGTACCCGGCTTATTCTGGCACCCGTATTTGGAGCGTATTTCCGCCCTATCCCGGTTGACCAGGAGGTATGCTTTATCTTTCACTTCACTTGGGCAATGCCAACACCTTATGCAAAAAGAAACCTCCCGGTTTCCCGGGAGGTTCGTTTCAAACTGCTTATGAGAAAATTCAACTAAAAGATTTATTGCTGGCCTGCTTCCCGTTTCGCCTCTGATTTCATTTTGTCATTGGCAAAGATGGAAAACTCAACGCGGCGGTTCTGCGCGCGGTTAGCTTCACTGTCATTCGGGAATTTAGGCTGTGTTTCACCATACCAGAAGGTCTGCACACGGCCTGCGGACACGCCCTGGCCTACCAGGTAATTGGCTACGGATTTGGCGCGGCGTTCAGACAGGCCGTAGTTATAGGCGTCCGCACCAGTGTCGTCCGTATGGCCCTCTACACGCACATGCGTGTCAGGGTACTTGTTCAGTACGTCCGCCAGTTCGCGGATATTGCTTTGAGCGGTTGCGGTCAGGTCAGATTTGTCGAACCCGAAAAGCACGCCGGAGTTAAAGGTTACGTTAATCCCTTCTCCCACACGTTCTACGGTTGCGTTCGGCACTTCATTCTTGATCTCTTCCGCCTGTTTGTCCATTTTTTTACCGATCAATACACCGGCAGTACCACCCACCGCGGCACCAATAATGGCGCCCAGGGCAGTATTACCTGCTGCTTTACCGATCACGGCCCCGGCCGCCGCACCGCCGCCGGTACCTATTACAGCGCCTTTTTTGGTATTGTCCATACCCTGCCAGGTACTGCAGCTGCCTAAAACCATCGTACCCGCCAACGCCATCGCCACCCATGCATTAAATCGTTTCATCTTAGTAAGTTTAAACATAAAAGTTTATTTGAGATAATTGCCTGAACAAATACTCTGCCAAGATCGGTTTTTCGTATTAAATATATGGTAATAAACAAGATAAAAATTAAGAATAACGGACAGGTGAAGATGCCTGCGCCTGTCCGTTATCACCGGTTAACGTCCGAAAAGGCCGCCCAGCAGACCACCCAGGCCGCCGCTGCTTTGTTGTTCTTTGGCGCCGTTGCTGATCATGCCCATCAGGTCCTGCAGGTCCACATCGCCGTCTCCGTCTTTATCAAGCCCGCCGGCAAATTTGCCCAGCAGGCCGCTCAGGTTCAGGCCCTGGGTGGAGCCACCTGTGAGGGAGCTGAAAATACCGTCCAGCGAAAAACCGTTATCTGACGGATCATTGGTTTTTTTCACCAGTGAGCCCAGCACGGCGGGGATCAGGGAGCCGGCTATGGAAGCCGCGGCACCGCTGTTCAGGTTAAACTTCTCGGTAAGATTGCTGATGAGGTTGCCGGAAATGTTGTTTACAACAGGGTTGTTATTGTCCACCTGGCCATTGGAATTGAACAGGCCCATTACCTCGCGCACGTTGCCGCTGGCGAGGGCGTTTTGCAGACCGTCTGCAATAGAATGTGTGGCCTCGCCAATGATGGCTTCATTCTGGTCATTGGGGACGGCGGGATTGGCAACCACAGTTTGCTGGGCGTTTTCGCGCACCAGTTGTACTAATTGATCTAACATGTTTGACAGTTTAGGAAGGTGGATAATATGATTACGGTAGAAATTGGCCACCTTGATAACAACTTTTGCTGCTGAATTGTTGCAGGCGCCGCCGGGTTCACGCAATATTAACATAGCGGCCGCGTCATTGCTGCTCGCCAGATTTCATTTTCTCCGCATTTTCCGCAAACTGCAGGGCTTCCACCACGTCTTGTATCTCCCCGTTCATAAAAGCGTCCATGTTATACACCGTCATGCCGATGCGGTGGTCTGTAATACGGCCCTGGGGATAGTTGTAAGTACGTATTTTGGCGGAACGGTCACCGGTAGAGACCAGGCTTTTTCTTTTGGAGGCAATGGCATCTTCATGTTTGCGTACGGCCGCCTCATAAATGCGGGTACGCAGCATGCGCATGGCTATATCCCGGTTGGAGTGCTGGCTGCGGCCCTCCTGGCATTCTACCACCACGCCGGTGGGAATGTGGGTGAGCCTTACGGCAGACTCTGTTTTGTTAACGTGCTGGCCGCCCGCACCGGAGGAGCGGAAGGTATCCATCTTGATATCTGCCTCCCTGATCTCTACGTCCACATCATCTGCTTCCGGCAGTACTGCCACAGTGGCTGCAGAGGTATGCACCCGGCCGGAGGCTTCCGTAGCCGGCACCCTTTGCACGCGGTGAACGCCAGACTCAAACTTGAGTGTGCCGTACACGTCATCGCCCGTTACTTCCACCACCACTTCTTTATACCCGCCCGCAGAACCGGGGTTCTCGTTCATGATGGCGGTTTTCCAGCCTTTATTCTCGCAATAGCGCAGGTACATCCGCAGCAGGTCTCCCGCAAACAGGGCCGCCTCATCGCCGCCAGTGCCGCCCCTGATCTCGAGGATAGCGTTCCGCTCATCCTGCGGGTCTTTGGGAATCAGCAGGTTGCGGATCTCCGCTTCTGCTTTCTCCTTCTGCTCCGCCAGGCTTTCCGTTTCTTCTTTGGCCAGCTCGCGCATTTCCTCGTCCCCGCTTTCCAGCACTTCCTTGTTAAAAGCAATGGCATCCAGCAGGTTCCGGTAGGCATCATATGCCTTTACTATTTTTTCCAGCTGGCGGTACTCCTTGCTGAGCTTGCTGAACTGCTTGTTATCTTTCACCACCTCCGGGTTGGTAAGGGCCAGGGCAACCTGCTCGTACCGGCCTTTGATGGCATCTAGTTTATCTATCATACTGGATCAGGAATTAGTAATTACGAATGAAAATTGCGTAATTCGTAACTGTTTTGGGTTGCAAAATTACGTTTTTAGGCATAATAAAAAGGGATGATCAAGCTGACAGCAGACGATATTTTTGACGGCACACGCTTTCTCGGGCCAGACAGGGTGGTGGTACTGGATAACGACGGTACGATATCCGCCGTGGTGCCCTATTCCTGGGCCGGAGACGACGTGCGGCGGGTAGCGGGCATACTCTGCCCGGGGTTCGTGAACACGCATTGCCACCTGGAGCTTTCCCACATGCAAGGGGTGATACCCGAAGGAACGGGGCTGCCCCGGTTTCTTACCGCCGTTATGGAGCAGCGCCAGCCCTCGGCGCTGGAGGTGCTGGAGGAAGCCATGGCCCGGGCCGCCGCCGCCATGCAGCAGGAAGGTATTGTAGCCGTGGGCGATATCTGCAACACCACCGCCACCATTCCCCTCAAGATCAACTCGTCCCTTTACTGGCACAGCTTTGTAGAATGCATGGGCTTTACGGACACAACAGCGCCGCAACGCCTGGAGCATGCGCTTGCGGTATGGGCAAAGTTCAAGGGTTACCAGCTCCCCGGCTCCCTGGTGCCGCATGCCCCCTATTCCGTATCCGCCACCCTTTTCCGGTTGATTGCCGGTATGGAGAACAATACGCCGCTGTGCATCCACAACCAGGAAACCGCCGCGGAAAACGAATTGTACCTGCATAAAACCGGGGCCTTCCTGGATTTTTACCAGCATTTCAATATTGCCGCGGAGAGTTTTGAGGCTACGGGCCGCAGCAGCCTGCAGAGTTTTTTGCCGTATTTCAGTGAGGCCGGCAGCATGCTACTGGTACACAACACATATACCTCGGAAACGGACATGCGCTTTGCTGAAAGCGCCGCGCCGCAGGTACACTGGTGCCTTTGCCCCAATGCCAACCGGTACATAGAGCAAACCCTGCCCGATGTACCGGCCTTGTTGCGGTCATGCGCCAGCATTACACTGGGCACAGACAGCCTGGCTTCCAACCACCGGCTGTCTGTCTGGGCAGAGGTGCAAACCGTCTGCCACCGCTTTCCAGACATTCCGCTGGAAACCGTGCTGCAGTGGGCCACACTCAACGGCGCCCGCGCGCTGGGCATAGACGAAGTATATGGCAGCCTGGAAAAAGGGAAAAAGCCGGGACTTGTGCAGATCGTCAACAATACCGCAACAATTTTTACTACCTGAGCATACATCCGCATCACTATGAAAGACATCCTGAACCAGGTCATTCTCGGCAATACCATCGCCAACTATGGCATTGTGCTGGCTATTGTACTGTTCATTTTCTTCATACGCCGCTTCCTGTCCAAACAGCTGGCGGCGGGGCTTTTCAGGCTTATCAAACACTGGTCCCCGCAAATCAGCGAGCATGAATTTGTGGAATTGTTGCTGCGGCCGCTTGAATACTTCCTGCTGCTCACGGCGTTCATTATGGCCAGCAACCACCTGGTGTTCCCGGAAGAGCTGAACATCACGCTGTATAACCGCGCCAGCGGCCCCTACCGCCTGCAATCGCTGATACAGCTGGTACTGCAGGTTACTTTCAGCCTCACCATCATCTGGATAGTATTGCGGCTGATAGACTTCATAGCCCTCATCCTGGAAAAAAAGGCAGACCTCACAGAAGATAAAACGGACAACCAGTTCATTGTTTTTTTTCGTGACTTTTTCAAGGCCATCATCATTATACTGGGCAGTATGGTGGTGATCCACATCCTGTTCGGGAAAGGGCTGGTAGAGAAGCTGGTGGCCGGCCTCGGCATAGGCGCGGCAGCCCTGGCCCTGGCCGCCAAGGAAAGCATCGAGAACCTTATCGGCTCGTTCATTATTTTTTCAGACAAACCGTTCCGGGTGGGAGATTTTGTGAAGGTAGACTCCTTCCAGGGCACCGTGGAAAAAATAGGCCTGCGCAGCACACGCATCCGCACGCTGGAAAAAACCTTTGTGACCGTGCCCAACAAAAAGATGGTAGACTCCGTGCTGGACAATCTTTCGCTGCGTACCCAGCAACGAGTGGCCATCAAGCTGGAACTGGCGGCAGACACACCGGCCGCCAGCGTAACGCAAGTGGTGAAAGACATCCATGCCCTGCTGGCCAGCCACCGCGATGTGGAACCGGGCTACTCCGTGAACTTTTTTGATTTCAGCAAAGATGCTTTTGTGCTGCAGATCATTTACATGACCAATATTCTCGACGGCAACCGGTACCTCCAACTGCGGGAAGACGTGAACCTGGCCGCCATCGGCATCATGGAGCAGTATGGCGTACGGCTGGCCATGAAAACGGATACGCCGCCTTCAGCCTGATGCCGAACGCTGCAATCAAAAAAGGCCAACCGCAAAACGGTCAGCCTTTTATTTGTTGCCTGCAAGCAGGCTTATCAATCTTTTCTCTTGGCATTCATTTTCATCAGTATCTGGGCCAGGTTTTCCTCCACACTGCCGGATGAACCGGCCGTGATACGGCCTTCTTCTTTCCCGTTCTGCAATACCAGTATGGTGGGTACTTTTTTTACCTTGTAGCCGTCTGCCGCCTCACTCCCGCTATTGCCGGAGTTATCCACCCCGTACATCTGGATGTTCTCTTCCGGTACGCTGGCCAGTATCATCACTTTATAAAACTCGGGCAGCAGTTTGCGGCTGGCCTCATCTGCCGTGTTCACCAGGGCCACCAGTTTTATTTTCTCTTTATTGGTCTTGATGTAGTTCACCATGTTGGCATTCACGTCATATTTGTTTACGCCGGTATAAAACCATGCAAAGGCCGAATCGTTGCTTAATTGTTTCAGTTCCAGCTTGCCCTTCACCTGCCTGGGCCCGTTCTGCCCCATGGCCACGGTAGACAACAGTAAACCGCATCCTAATAATACTCTGTGTAAACGCATAATATCTGGTTTATAATTGATCTTTTAACTCTGTTAGAAATGTTCTGACCTTCTGCAGCGATTTCACCATTTCAAAATTACGGGAGGCGGAACGCTTGTCTTCCCGCAGCTTTTGCTTGGCCCCCTCAATAGTATATTTCCGCTCACGCAGCAAGTGGTAGATCAGCTTCAGGTTGTGGATGTCTTCCTGCCTGAAGAGGCGGTCTCCTTTCCGGTTCTTTTTAGGTTGCAGGATATCGAACTCGTTTTCCCAGTAGCGTACCAGGGAGGTGTTGACCCTGAACATGCCGGCAACCTCGCTGATGGAATAATACTGTTTGTCCAGCGTCAGTTTTTCCAGCTCCTGTATTACGGTAGGGTCTCCGGCCAGTTCTTTCAGGCTTTTGCGGCCGCGTTTCTTGCCTTTGCCGGGCAGTTCCACTACGCCGCCGTTGGCCGCTGCGTCCGCTGCATCCTTCTCCTTGTCCGTTGCCGGTTGTTGCGCTGCTTTCGGCGGAACGGGCGTTGGCAGTTCAGTGGCAAATAAATCCAGTTGCTGCATCATAACCGAGATCAATTGTGATTGAAAAAGAATACTGATACAATATTACGGAATCGCTCACGCATACTGCCCTGCCAAACCGTCTATTTTTTGCACAACCGGGCATTTCCTCCAATAATCATTCCATTAATCGAAAGACTGGTTGCCGGAGCGGGCAATTTTCAGCATGCGGTCAAATTGTTCCGGGGTAAGGTCGTTGTAAAAGAAATACACGGGGTCTACCTTCACGCCATTCTTCACCACTTCGTAGTGGCAATGCGGCCCGGTAGACTTGCCGGTGCTGCCTACCCAGCCCAGCACATCGCCCCGCTTCACGCCCTGCCCGCGTTTCACCTTCATGCGCACCATGTGGCCGTACAGGGATTTGTAACCATACCCATGATTGACCACTACGTGGTTGCCGTAGCCTACATCGCTGAGGCTGGCCTCTTCTATCACCCCGTCTCCGGTAGCGTAAATGGGCGTACCGGAAGGCGCAGTAAAGTCAAGCCCGCTGTGAAACTTCATGGTTTTGTAGATCGGATCTATGCGGTAGCCGAAACCGGAGGCAATACGGTCAAGGTCTTTATTGGCCACCGGCTGAATGGCCGGTATGGAGGCCAGCATTTTCTGTTTGTTCTTGATCAGGTCTTCTATCTGCAGGTAAGATTTTTCCTGCATTTTTACGCGGTTGGTCAGTTCCCCCAGCATTCTGGCGGCGCTGGCAATAATTTCACCGTTCTCCTTGCGCTGCAGCTGCTGTATCTCTTCATCCTTGTCAGGCTGGCCGGCACGCACGCTGTCTGGAATAGGGGCCGCTTCAAAAATGACCCGGTAAATGGAATTATCGCGGTGCTGCAACTCGTCAATTTCCGTTTTGAGGTCTGCCATACGGCCTTTGAGGCCTTCGTACTCTTCCTTCATATTGTCAATGTCCCGGCGCAACAGCTTTTCCTTGGGAGAGTCCAGGAAGCGGTAAGCCACAGAAAGGAAAAGGATGCCCGTTACAATGGCGGCTGATAAAAAACCCAGTATCCGGAGTATTTTCACCCGCAGGGATACTACGAGCTTTTCGTACTTGAGCGTTTGAGTATTGTAGAAATATTTGACCTTCTTCATGTACCAGTTGGCTTGATATGGCGTACGCATTCCCGGTTTTTCACAGGAAAACGGCGGTTATAGCTTGTTTTTTTGATGAATACAATCTATTTATTTCGATATTTTTGCACCGCGTTCAAACGCCCCTGGCAGCAGCGGCGGTATAAACAGGGGTGCACAAACCTAAGTGAAATAGGCTAAAACGGCAACCTTTTGAGCGCCAATTTTCCCGGCGGACCACTTTGCATAAAATACAAATAAACGCCAAATTTGGAACCGACGCAATTATAAAGTTAAAATTAGATATTAATACGTAGTAATATTTTATGACCGCAGCCGAGATCAGACAACAATTCCTGGATTTTTTTGCTTCCAAAGGCCATCACATTGTGCCTTCGGCCCCTATTGTGGTAAAGAACGACCCTACCCTGCTGTTTACCAATGCGGGCATGAACCAGTTCAAAGACATTTTTCTCGGCAACAAACCGGCCACCTGGAAAAGGGTGGCAGATACCCAGAAGTGCCTGCGCGTAAGCGGCAAGCACAACGACCTGGAGGAGGTGGGCATTGACACCTACCACCACACCATGTTCGAAATGCTGGGTAACTGGAGCTTTGGCGACTATTTCAAGGAAGAGGCTATTGCCTGGAGCTGGGAGCTGCTGACAGGGGTATACAAGCTGCCCAAAGACCGGCTGTATGTAACTGTGTTTGAAGGAGATGCGGCGGAAGGGCTGGCGCCTGACAGCGAGGCCACGGCCTTCTGGAAAAGACATGTGGCGGAAGACCGCATCCTGATGGGCAACAAAAAAGACAACTTCTGGGAAATGGGCGATACCGGCCCCTGCGGCCCCTGTTCTGAGATACATGTAGACTGCCGGCCAGATGAAGAAAGAGCGGCCATGCCGGGCAAAGACCTGGTGAATAAAGACCACCCGCAGGTCATTGAGATATGGAACAACGTATTCATGCAGTTCAACCGCCTGAAAGACGGTTCCCTGGAGCCGCTGCCCGCCAAACATGTAGACACGGGCATGGGCTTTGAACGCCTGGTGCGGGTATTGCAGGGCAAACAAAGCAATTACGATACAGACGTATTCACCCCCGTAATACACGCTACAGAAAAACTCTGCGGCAAACAATACGGCCAGGTGGAAAAAACAGACATCGCCTTCCGCGTCATCGCGGACCACATCCGCGCCATCTGCTTCACTATTGCAGACGGTCAGCTGCCCGCCAACAACGGCGCCGGGTACGTAATTCGCCGCATCCTGCGCCGCGCCGTGCGGTACTACTTCTCCTTCCTGGATGTGAAAAAGCCGCTGCTGCATGAGCTGGTGCCTGTACTGGCAGCACAGTTCAGCCAGGTATTTCCCGAGCTGCAGCAGCAGGAAGATTTTGTGAAAAAAGTAGTGTTCGAAGAGGAGAACGGTTTTCTCCGTACGCTGGACAGTGGCCTGAGCCGCATTGAGGCCATCACTGCCGCCACCGCCGCACAGCCTGTAATTGAAGGCAAAACCGCGTTTGAGCTGTTTGATACCTACGGCTTCCCCATTGACCTCACCAACCTGATAGCCTCTGAAAAAGGCTATTCGGTAGACATGGCGGGGTTTGAGGCCGAAATGAAAAAACAGAAAGACCGTTCCCGCGCGGCCACGGAGCTGGACATGGGAGACTGGACGCTGCTGAGCGAGCAGCCCTCCGGCATTTTCACCGGTTATACCGAACTGGCTGCAACGGCCCAGGTGCTCAAATACCGGAAAATAAAAGCGAAAGGCAAAGAGCAATACCAGCTGGTGCTGGACAAAACGCCCTTCTACGCGGAAAGCGGCGGGCAAGTAGGAGATACCGGCGTACTGCGCTTCAACGGAGAGATCATTCCGGTAACAGATACCAAAAAGGAAAACGACCTCATCGTACATTTTACGGACAAGCTGCCCGTCAAAATAGAAGGCGCCGTGCAGGCCGAGGTAGATGCCGCCAAACGGCAGGGCATTACCCGCCACCACTCTGCCACGCACCTGCTGCATGCCGCCCTGCGCCAGGTACTGGGTACGCACGTGGCGCAAAAAGGATCGCTGGTGAACGCGGATTACCTGCGTTTCGACTTTTCCCATTTTGCCAAGGTAACAGATGAGGAGCTGGCCCAAATTGAAGCCATTGTAAATGAAAAGATCAGGGAAAACATTCCCGTGGTTATAAAGGAACTGCCCCGTGAAGAGGCGCTTAAACTTGGCGCCATGGCGCTGTTTGGCGAAAAATACGGTGAAACCGTGCGTGTGGTGACCATAGACCCGGCCTATTCCATAGAGCTTTGCGGCGGTACCCACGTAGGCAGTACGGGCGAGCTGGGCCTGTTCAAATTTGTATCTGAAGGTGCGGTGGCCGCCGGGGTGCGCCGTGTGGAAGCCGTAACGGGCGCCAAAGCGGAGACCTATGTGAGCGAGCAGCTGCAGCAATTGAAAGCCGTAAAAGCGCAATTGAAGAACCCGAAAGACGCCGGCGCCGCGGTAGAAAACCTGGTGAACGAAAAAGCCGCGCTGGAAAAACAGGTGGCCGCACTGGAGCTGAAGCAGGTGCAGCAACTGGCCGCAGCGCTGCCTGCTAAGGCAGCCACGGTAAACGGCGTACAGTTCCTGGGTACACAGGTGGAGGCGGGCAGCGCAGACATGCTCCGGCAATTTGCTTTCGCCGTAAAAGACAAGCTCTCCGAGCCTTACCTGGTGGTACTCTGCGCGGAAACAGGCGGCAAGGCGCAGGTAGTGGTGATGTTATCTGACAGCCTGGTGAAAGACAAGGGTTTGAGCGCGCAGAAGATCATAAAAGAACAGGTAGCCCCGCTGATCAAGGGCGGAGGAGGCGGCCAACCTACGCTGGCAACAGCGGGCGGTCAGGATGCCGGTAACCTCGATGCTGTGATAGAAAAAGTAAAAGGGCTGTTGTGAGTCCCGGAAATATAATTGTCAGGCTGGCCGTTTGGCCAGCCTTTTTTTTGACCGGTTCCCGCAAAGCTTTCCTCCCTCCCGTCTTTTTAACAATCTTTTTATCCCGCCCCATCTATTTTAACATTTCCTTACCCTCTCCCAACCTTAAATTTGCGAAAACCGTAAACACGTTTTGATATGCGCAAATTATTGTACATCCTCAGCATGAGCGCCCTGGCCACCTCACTGGTATTGCCGGCCGCCGCCCAGGAAAAACGTTCCGGTAAACTGGGAGAGTATGATGAGATCGTCATTAAAAGAAAAAATGGTGACAAAAACGCCAAAGTAACCATCGAGATCAGAGATGGAGAGGTGCTGGCAGACGGCCAGCAGCTGAATGCCTACAAAGGAGACGGCATCATCATCCAGCGCCGCCGCATTGTTCCCCGCAACGGTAATATGGGCGCCATGCCTTTCTTCAACGATGATGATGACCATAGCTTCGCCATTACCGGCAACAAGGCCGTACTGGGTGTCATCACCGAAAAGAAAGAAGCCGCCGGCGCCACCGTGGTTGAAGTAGGAGAAGGTACCGCCGCCGAAAAGGCCGGCCTCAAAAAAGGCGATGTGATCACCGCTGTGAACGATAAAAAAGTGAGCGAGCCGCAAGACCTGCATGAGACGATAGGAGAAATGGAACCGGGAGACAAGGTAACGGTAACATATAAACGCAACGGTAAAGAAAGCAAGGCAACCGCCACGCTCGGCAAACGTACAGACAACGTGCCCCGCATTTTCAATTTCCCGCCTGCCCGGCCGGATAACCAGTTCCGCTTTCGTGGTGACATGCCTCCCTTTGGCAGCTTTGGCCCCGCGTTTGGCAACCGCGGTAACCGCCTGGGCCTGTCTGTTCAGGATACCGAAGAAGGTAACGGCGCAAAAGTGCTAGGCGTTACCAAAGGCTCTGCCGCTGAAGAAGCAGGTTTTGCCGAAAATGATGTGGTAACGGAAATTGCCGGCAAAGCGGTGAAGAACGCTGCGGAAGTGGCAGCAGCCTACCGTGACCACCAGCAGGAGAGCAGCATCACCGCCAAAGTGCGGCGCAACGGCAAAACGGAAACGCTCACCATTAAAGTGCCCAAAAGACTGAATACCGAAAATTTGTAATTATAGTTTAAGTGTAAGCAAAAGAAGCGGCCCGCGTAATGCGGGCCGTTTTCTATTTCATGATCATTTTAGCCAGTTTTATTTTGTTACCGAAGGGCGGGTATTTCACCGGCACATCCAGCCAGGTAGCGGTTTTCATCACGCCCTTCATATGCGTGAACTCTTCAAAGCTGGAGCGGCCATGGTAGCGCCCCATACCACTGTAGCCAATGCCGCCGAAGGGCAGCTCCGTATTGGTGAAATGCACCAGCGTATTGTTAATACAACCGCCGCCAAAGGCCACCCTGTTAATGAACGCCTGCTCCGTTTTACGGTTACCTGAAAAAACGTATAAAGACAACGGATAAGGATTGCGGGCAATCATGCCCACCGCCTCGTCTGTATTGCGGTAGGTGATAACGGGCAGCACCGGCCCGAAAATTTCCTCCTTCATCACCGGCGCGTCAAAAGACACGTTGGTGAGAATAGTGGGGGCTATGTACAGCTGCTCCCTGTCCGTTCCGCCCCCGGCCTCCACATGGCCCTGCTGCAGGTAGGTGGCCAGGTGGTCAAAACGTTTATGGTTGATGATGCGCGGGTAGTCCGGGCTGTTGGCCGGATTTTCTCCAAAAAACTGTGTGATGGCGGCCTTCATGTGTTCCAGCAGTGGTGCGGCAATGGTTTCATGGGCCAGCACATAGTCTGGCGCAATGCAGGTTTGCCCCGCGTTCCAGCATTTGCCCCAGATGATGCGTTTGGCGGCCGTTTTGAGGTTGGCGGACGCGTCTACCACACAGGGGCTTTTGCCGCCCAGCTCCAGGGTAACGGGAGTGAGGTGGGGCGCGGCCATTTCCAGTATTTTGCGGCCCACGGGTATGCTGCCGGTAAAAAAAATATGGTCGAAGCGGTGCCGCAGCAGCTCAGGGATCACTTCCTGCCCTTCCCCGGTCACTACCGTCACAAAAACGGGATCAAACGCTTCAGCAATTACCTGCCGGGTGATGGCCTCTGTGTGCGGGGCCATCTCGGAGGGCTTGAGTATGGCGCAGTTGCCGGCAGCAATAGCGCCTATCAACGGGTTGACAAGTAGCTGGAACGGGTAATTCCATGGTCCTATCAGCAGGGTTAGCCCCTTGGGCTCCGGGTAGATCTTGCTGCCGGAGGGGTAATGCAGCAACGGCGAGCTGACCGGTTGCGGCCGCATCCATTGCCGCAGGTTGGTCAGGGTGTGGTCTATTTCGTCATATAACAGGCCTACCTCACTGCCAAAGGCCTCCATGGGATGCTTGCCGAGGTCTACATGCAGGGCGGCCAGTATGGCGGCTTCGTGGCGCCTGATCACCTTCTTGAGCTGCTTCAGCTGTGCCTTGCGGAAGGCATAAGAACGGGTAGCGCTGGAATCGAAAAAGCGCCGCTGGGCGTTGTACGTGTCAGTAACGGGCTTCATTGAAAAATGGGTATGTTCCCTGTAATTTCGTGAAAATTCCCTGCTTTTTTGCAGTTTGAATATCTTTGTGCGAATCAGTACGGAGAAAATAGTATGAGCGCAAGCATCGATTATAACAAGTATGAAGCGGTGATCGGCCTGGAAGTTCACGCCCAGCTTTTAACACATAGCAAACTTTTCAGTAGTGACAGTGCTGCCTTCGGCGGCCAGCCCAACACACACATCAGCCCGGTAACGCTGGGCCACCCCGGCACCCTGCCCTTCCTCAACCGCAAGGCGGTAGAGTTGGCCATCAGGCTGGGTTTTGCCTGCCACTGTGAAATTGAGCGCGAAAACTTCTTCGCCCGCAAAAACTATTTTTATCCTGACCTCCCCAAGGGCTACCAGATCAGCCAGCATACGGCGCCTATCTGCGTAGGCGGGCATGTGCCCATTTTTGCGGACGGCGCCGCGCGCAACATCCGGCTCAACCGTATTCACCTGGAAGAAGATGCCGGAAAATCCATGCACGACCAGGACCCTGACAATACCATGGTAGACTATAACCGCGCCGGGGTCCCCCTGGTGGAGATCGTGACGGAGCCAGACCTGCACCATGCAGACGAGGCGTATGCCTACCTCACGGAGCTGCGCCGCCTGGTGCGCTGGCTGGAAGTGTGTGACGGCAACATGGAAGAAGGCTCCATGCGCTGCGACGCCAATATTTCCATCCGCCTGAAAGGAGATACCGGCCTCGGCACCAAAGTGGAAGTAAAGAACATGAACTCCATCCGTAATGTGAAGCGCGCCATAGAGAACGAAATAAAAAGGCAGATAGAACTGGTGGAAACCGGTGAAAGGATCGTACAGGAAACGCGCAGCTTTGAAGCCTCTAACGGCAGCTCTTTCTCGCTGCGCTCCAAGGAAGAGGCAAATGACTACCGCTACTTCCCCGAGCCCGACCTGGCCCCTTTCCGTATTACCGAGGCCTTCCTGAACGAGATACGCAGCGCTTTACCGGAGTTGCCGGAAGAAATGGCACAGCGCTACATGCGCGAGCTGCAGCTGCCGGAATATGATGCCCGCGTGATCTGTGACGACAAGCCCACCGCCGCTTATTTTGAAGCGCTGATAGCCGCCACGCCCCATCACAAGGCAGCCGCCAACTGGATGCTGGGGCCGGTAAAATCCTGGCTGAACGAACGAAGCGGCAGTATGGAGCAATTTCCCCTGCAACCCGCCGCCCTGGCGGAGCTGATAGCCCTCATTGCAGACGGCAAGGTGAATTTTTCCATTGCTTCTTCGCGCATTTTGCCCGCCATGATAGAAACGCCCGGCAAAACGCCGCTGGCCATTGCCACGGAGCTGAACCTTATACAGGACAAGGACGAGAACAGCATTCTGCCGGTTATTGAGGCCGTGCTGGCCAAATACCCGGGCAAGGTAGCGGAGTTCAGGGCCGGGAAGAAGGGACTGATAGGGCTGTTTGTGGGAGAAGTGATGAAAATGAGCGCCGGCAAAGCAGACCCAAAACTCACCAATGAGTTATTGCTCAAACAGTTGAACAGCTAAGAACACCGCTCATCCAGTTTTGCGTGAATGGCCGGGCCAACTGCCTTGCCATTGCCGCATGCCGGAATAAGTTACGGTCCGTTTGCCTGTAACATGCGGTTGCCGGTTACATAATTTTAACAAAACTGCAGTGGGCATCCGGGTATTTAACCCTATTTTTGAATTTGTCATAGAAAAAAGAAAAACCATGAGAAAACTTGCCACCTGGATAGCCGGAGCAGCATTGCTGGCCGGCTGTGCGAGCCACCCGGAAAAAGGAGCCTTCAAGATCGACGTTAAGCTGGCCAATGCCCCGCTTGAAAAAGTGTACCTGGAAGAAATATCCGGCCAGGCACCTAAAGTAGTGGATACTACCGCCGTGAAAGACGCTTCCGGAAAGGTGGAGCTGGATGGCATGATAACCGAGCAGGGCCTGTACCGCATTCGCTTTGAAAGCGGCAAGTACATACTGCTGGCCCTGGATGCGGGAGACATGAGCATCAGCGGCGATTATAACGAGCTGGAAAAGATCAGTGTAAAAGGGTCCGAAGCTACCGCCGAGATCCAGCAACTGCTCAACCAGTACAGCGAAAAAACCCAGGCCCTCAGCAAGGAAATGCAGGCTATGGACAGCCTGCGCATTGCCCAAACGCCAGACAGTGTTATGGCCACCCGCATGGATGCGTTTGAGAAAAAGGAAGAACATTACAAACAATATTTCCTGGACGCCGCGCAGAAAAGCAAACACCCGGTACCCGCCGTGTTCGCCATCAACCTCGTAGGCTTCAAGGATGCGGAAGACATGCTGTCTCACAAAAAAGAGCTGGAAGACATCATTAAACGTTTCCCCGGCAACGCCATGGTAAAAGATATGCAAACCTTCCTGGCCGATGTGCAGAAAGACCAGACGCAGACCTCCGCCGCCGGCCCTGCATCTTTCATCGGGAAAGACGCGCCTGACTTCACCCTGCCTGACCCCTCCGGCAAAAACATCAGCCTCAGCTCCTTCAAGGGAAAATATGTGCTGGTAGATTTCTGGGCCAGCTGGTGCGGCCCCTGCCGCCAGGAAAACCCTAACGTGGTGAACGCCTACATGAAATACAAAAACAAAAACTTCACCATACTCGGCGTTTCGCTTGACAAGACAAAAGAAGCCTGGCTGCAGGCCATTGCGGATGACGGCCTGAACTGGAGCCATGTGAGTGACCTGAAATTCTGGGAGTCTGCCGTAGTGCCCCTGTACGGTATTACCGGCATTCCTACCAATATACTCATAGACCCGCAGGGCAAGGTGATAGCCGCCAACCTGCGCGGCAACGGGCTTGAAAGCAAACTGAGCGAAGTATTGCAATAAACTATTGCATTCCAGATACTAAAAAAGGGCCGGCTTTGCAACCAGGCCCTTTTTTTATGTTTCATCAGTACCCGGGATTTTGTTCCAGTTGCGGGTTTTGCTGGGTATCTACGAACGGGATCGGGAATATTACCAGTTGCGCATCCCAGGCTATTTCAGGCTGGGTGGGCGGCCGGGCCGGTACATCCCTCTTGGTACGCAGAAAATCCGTCATGCCGTGGCCTTCAAATGCCAGCTCTATCCTCCTTTCGTTCAATATCAGGTCTATCAGCTGCGCCTGGGTGGCAGGCGGCGCAATAACGCCGGCGTTTGAACGGGAGCGTATTTCCAGCAGGGTAGTGAGCGCTACGGGATCAGGCACTGCCGGGCTAAGCCGCGCCAGCGCTTCCGCCTTGATCAGCTTCACTTCTCCCAGGCGTAAAACAGGCACCCAGGAATCAAACGTAGTGGTATAATACTTGCCCGTCCAGTACGTGAGCGTGGTAGTGCCGGTAGTACGCAGCAATTGCGTTTTGCGCTCGTCTGTATCCGAAAAACCGGGCAGGTTGCGGTAAGCAGCGTTCACAGAAATATCACCACGGCCCAGGGGACTGTAGTGCTGGCCGATGGCGTTGTTGGTGTTGGGATTATCTGACGTGTTCATGGCCACGGCAAAGATCCCTTCCGTTGTAGACGAATAATTGTCTTTTGTAAAATAGTCACGCAGATCGGGCTCCAGGGAAAAACCGCGTGCAGAGCTGATCACTGCATCTGCTTTGGTATTCGCATTCCCCCACTGCCCCATTACGAGGTAAATTCTGGCCATTAGCGCATCTGCGGCAGCTTTGGTGGCACGGGCATGATCAAAATAATCATCGTCCCAGGTTACGGGCAGGTCAGTAGAAGCATCCGTGAGGTCTGCCAGCACCTGGTCATACACCTGCTTGACGGTGTTGCGCGGCACCTTGTTGGCGGCGGCAAGCGCTTCCGCACCGTTGGTGACGGCGTCCAGTATCAACGGCACACCGGGGTGGTTGCCATCTGGCGTAAACACGTAAGTTTGCGCGTACAGGTTCACGAGGTAATAGTAACAAAGCGCACGGATGAATTTTGCTTCAGCGTAATACACCTTCGCCGCATCCGCCCCAATAACGGACTCATTTTCCTGCAGCCGCTTCAGAAAATAATTGGCTTCAAAAATAGTGCGGTAACCGCCAGTCCATGCATTCTGCGCAATGGTGTTGTTGGATATCATATTAAATGTTCCCACGTTGCCAAAGAAAGAAGATACATTGGCATCATTCCCCCGCTGGTCAATATAGATCAGCACACGGCCGCCCAGGAACTCCGCGTTCTGCAACGCATTATACATGCCTATGGCCGCGCTCTCTATCCGTTGCGGCGAGTTGAATATCTGCGCCGGGTCAATGTTCACAAATGGCTCCTGCTCGTCTACCTTTGAACAGGCCGTTAACAGCAACAAGCCCGTCAGCGTAGCGCCCAGGTATTTGATGATGGTATGTTTAATCGTAGTCATAATAGTAAGTTTTTACTGGTACATCAAACCTTGTTAGAAACTGGCATTCAGGCCTATTGAAAAAGTGCGCGGCAGCGGTACGCCCCGGCTGTCTACCCCAAACGCAATATTTGCCGTGCGGTTTGTATTGATCTCGGGGTCTTGCCCGGAGTAACCGGTGAGCAACGCCAGGTTGTCTCCCGCCACATACAGTCGCAAGGTGTTCATGCCCAGTTTTGATTTGATGTTCGGGAACGTATAACCCAGGCTCACGGTTTTCAGACGGAGGTAGTCTGCTTTCTCCAGCCAGCGGGTAGAGGTTTGTGTGGTGATGTTATCTACCAGGTACAATCTCGGCACGCTGGTATTGGTATTTGTGGGCGTCCAGCGTTTTTCAATTTCCGTGATGTTGTTCTGCAGGAAGTTGGTCATCAAACCCTGGCGGGTTGCATTGAGTACGGAGTTGCCGCCGCTGAACTGGAGCTGTATATTCAGTTCAAATCCTTTATAGGAAAGCGTGTTATCCCATCCGCCATACCAGGTGGGGTAACCGGTTACACCTTCCAGGTATACGGCATCGCTGGCGGTAATGGCAGTTACTTTGTTGCTGCCGTCTGGCGTGGTCCAGCGGTCTGCCGTGGGCGCACCGGGGTTGTACATTTTTACATTGCCCTCTTTATCATAAAACATCCCGTAGCCCGTTTCAGGATTTACGCCGGCCCAGCGGATCATATAAAATACGCCCAGCGGACGGCCTACACTGGCGCGGTTGGAGCCGCTGATAATATCCGTGCCGTCTACCAATTTCTTCACTTCGTTCTTGAGATGGGTGAAGTTGGCGGAGGTGGCCCAGGTAAAATGTTTGGCTTCTACGGGTGTGGCGTTCACTGTAATTTCAAACCCGGTGTTGCGCATGGCGCCTATGTTGGTAGTTACTGCTGATGCAGGCACGCCTACTGTTCTGAGCACCGGCGCGTCCAGCACCAGGTTGTCTACATCGTTGTTGAAATAATCCAGCACCAGGCTGATGCGGTTGCGGAGAAAGGAGGCGTCCAGCCCTACGTCCAGCTTGCGGGAAGACTCCCATTGCAGGTTAGGGTCTCCTATCTGGGACATAGACAGGCCGTTGAGGTCTGCATACTGCCCGCCGCCATACAGGGTACGGGCGGCATAGGGGCCTATTTCCGAGTTACCTACCACGCCGTAGCTGGCCCGCAGTTTCAGGTCACTCACAAAGTCTACGTTATCCTTGAAAAAGTTCTCTTCATAAATACGCCAGCCAATAGAACCGCTGGGGAAATACCCGCGGCGGTTGTTGATGCCGAAGCCTGAATAGGCGTCTGCACGGAAGGCAAATTCAGCGTAATACTTTGCGCCATAATTATAGGCCAGGCGGCCAAAGTAGGAATCGAAGGCCCTGGCATTGGCCGTACCACCGGTAAACGAATTGTCTGTACCGGCAAACAGGCCGTCATAGATGTTCTGGAAGTAGCTGTCTGCCAGGTTGCCCTGGCCGGTGTACAGTTCTGTACGTTTGCTGTACTGGTACTCCACACCGGCCGTTATGGTAACGTTATGTTGCTGGGCAAAGGTGCGCGCGTATGAGGCAAAGTTGGACCAGTTCCACTGGTTGAGCCGCAAGAGGTTTTCCTGCACCAGGCCGTTGAAACCTACGCCAAGGCCGGCCTGGTCAGGCCCGCTGTACTGGTCTTCAAAGTTCTGGATGTAATCTATCCCGAAGCGGGAGGTCAGTTTCAGGCCGGTAACAGGCGTTACTTCCAGGTAAATGTTGCCCAGCGTGCGGTTGCTCTGGTTGTCGTTACGGCCCATGTACACCGTAGTAAGGGGGTGGAAGAAACGATTCAGCCGGTAGGTCACATTATTGTTACCATTGCCGAGATCTCTGTTGCTGGGGCTGAGGTAATAGCCGCCAAACTCGCCGGTGCTATTGTAGACGGGCAGGTTGGGCGGAGCATTATAACCCGCAATGGTAGAGCCTGCCAGCAACCCGTCTGACAGTACGCCGTTGTTCAGGCCGCGGGAAGCATACAGGCTGATGCCTGCCTTTAACCATGTTTTGGGCGTGAGGTCCAGGTTCAGCCTGGCAGAGCCCCTGCGCAGGCGGTTGGTGATCACGAAACCTTTCATGTCTGCATATTCCGCGGAGGCATAATACTGCGCGCGGTCTCCGCCACCGGAGAAGTTCAGCTGGTGCGTTTGCGAGAAGCCTGTTTTGAATACTTCGTCTATCCAGTTGGTACGGTCGGGTTGCCCATCCCCGTTCACATCTATGTCTGCGGCAATGTTGGCAACACCTGCATTGGCTGACTTTTCGTTCTGGATGGCAATAAAACGGTCACCATCAAGCACCTTGGGTATTCTGGCACCGCGAGCCCAGCCCAGGTTGGTGTTGTACCCAACGTTCACGGTGCCTTTTTGCCCGCGTTTGGTGGTGATCACAATTACGCCGTTGGCGGCGCGGGAACCATACAGCGCAGCGGCGGCAGCGTCTTTCAAGACATCAACGGAAGCAATGTCGTTGGGATTGATGTCTGCCAGCGGGTTGAAGCGGGTACCGTTGCCGCTGTTGAACACATTGAGGTTGGTGGCGGTGTTCAACGGCACACCATCCAGCACAATCAGCGGTTGCGCGCTATTGCTGATGGAGTTTACCCCGCGGATGCGGATGGCTACCGCATCGCCTACCATGCCGGACTGTACGTTCACGTTCACCCCAGCGGCGGCCCCGTCAAGCGCCTGGTCAAAGCTCTGGATGGGTTTGTTGTTGATCTTGCTGCCGTCAATGTTGGCAGTGGAGGCCGTTACATCTTTTTTCTTGATGTCTACGTAACCTGTTACCACTACTTCCTGGAGCGTACGGTCGTCCAGTTGCAGCTCCACGTTGCGGGAGGCGCCTTCCGGCGCGGGCAGTTCCTGCGTGCCGTAGCCAATGAAAGAATACACCAGCACGTCTGAAGGGCCGGATATTTCGATCCGGTATTCTCCGCTTGCGTTGGTGATGGTGCCTTTAGTAGTTCCTTTGATAGATACGGTAACGCCAGGTAAAGGAGAACCGTCTTTGGCGTCTGTTACTTTGCCGGTAATGACCCGTTGCTGGGCATGGAGCTGCCCTGACATCAATACCGAAAAGAACATGAGGAGTAACATTCTTTTCATCTCGAATGGATTTTGGTGATGAGATTCTAATTGACCAGCAAGGGAGTAAACAGGATGATCTTGATTGTTTGCGGGTTATAGTTTTACCAGTAGAGATAAATAGGGCTGCTTTCGGGTTACAAATAGTTACTTGTAAATTACTAAAGAATTGTCAATAAACCACCACAAATAGTTAAAATAACATCATTAACAAATATGTCATTTTAGATATAACAAGATAAATTCATGCGGAAAATGCAGTATTACGGTTGTTTCCGGGAAGAATCCGCTTTGCAGTAAAAAGCCGCTCCTGTTGGCGGAGCAGCTATGACGGAAGATTTAAACTTGTCTAGTTGAGCTGTTTAAGTAAACCGGAGGGATTTACCGTGTCCCAAGCCCGGCTTCTCCAGGGCTATAAAAGCGAGCGGGCAGCATGATAGCGGGCGGCAATTTTCTTATTTCATGATACGCCTCACTCGTATTTCGGATGCTGCTTCATGTTCTCGTTGGCCTGTAATTCCCGCAGCGGTATGGGCATATAATATCCCCTGTCTGCAGGCGTGCTGGTGAGCGCAGAAGGCGCCTGCACTACGTCTTCCGGTATGCGGCTGATGGCTGCTTTTTTCCGGCGGAGGTCAAAATAGCGATGGCCTTCAAAGGCCAGTTCCTTGTACCGTTCCTCCATTACGGCGGCGGCAAGCGCCTGCGGGCTGGCAAAGGTGGCGGCTGTGTAACCGCTGATCCTTTGGGCACGAAGCGCATTGAGATCTGCGGTGCCAGGCACCAGCCCTACAATACCGGTAGCAGCGTGAGCTTCCGCACGGATGAGGTACATTTCCGCCACACGCAGCAGTTTTACATCTGCCAGGTTTACCAGCGCGGGCTGGCCGCCTACATATTTATTCACCGCCCACCGGCCGGCGCCAAGGTCTTTGAACCAGGCGCTGAAACGCACGTCTGTGGAGGCGTTCATGGCATTCATGAGTTTAAAGGCGGGAGCGTACATAATGCGCGTGCCCTCCCGGTAAAAATCACCCAGCTTGGCATCCTGCGCCTCACGCTTCAGCTTCCAGATCACTTCCGCACTGCTTTTGTCCAGCCAGATGTCCGCGAACTGCGCGGGTGTAGACAGGGGCATGGCATTGATTACCGTAGAGGCGTGGGTGATAGCCTGCTCCCAGCGTTCCTGCCAGAGGGCGGAGCGCGCCTGCATGGCAACTACGGCCAGTGCGGTTGCATGCGTGTTGGTGGTAAAAGTGCCGGGTATGAGGCCGCGCGCGGCAACAAGGTCTGCATCTATCTGTTCAAACACTTTGCTTACCGGTACACGGGCAGGCTTGCCATTAACGGAGCTGGTCATTACCGGTATACCGGGCGAAGCGGGGTCATAGTCTACGGCGTAATGACGCAACAGTTCAAAGTGGCAATAGGCGCGGATGGCCAGCAGTTCGCCTTTTAAGCGGTCTCTTCTTTCTTCGTCCTGCAAGGCCACGGCTACGTTGTCTATTTTGCCCAGTATGCGGTTGGCCCTGTCCAGCACCATGTAAAAATTCTGCCAGGCCTGCCCAATGTCAGCAATAACAGGCTCCTGCTTCCAGCTAAACACCTGTACGCCTTTGTTGGTATTATTTTCTACCGGCAGCATGTTTTCATCCGCCATCAGTGAACTGATGGTGATGCTGGCGGTACCCAGGCCGGCATAAACGCCCAGTACACCGGCCTCCAGGTCGTCTGCTGTCTGGAACACCACAGACTGGTCAACGTTCTCGGTTGGTTTTACATCCAGCTCTCCCAGGCAGGAGGTAGCCAGCAAACACAACAGCAGTGCGCAATATTTATGGAATGATCTCATGTTTTTCAGAATTGTATGCTTGCGCCGGCCGTAATGGTACGGGCGGCAGGGTATTCAAATAAAGCGGTATTGTTCGTGTCTTCGGGATCAAGGCCGTTCCAGCCGGTGAAGGTCAGCAGGTTCTGCCCCTGCACATACACGGTGGCCCCTTGCAGTATCCGTACGCCTTTCAGCAGCTTTGCCGGAAAGGTATAAGCCAGCTGTAGATTTCGCAACCGCACAAAAGAAGCGTTCTGAATTTCGCGCGAGCTGAAGCCGAACGGCTCGGAGAACTTCGGCTGGTTGGTCACATCACCAGGCTTGCGCCAGCGTGTAAGCCACTTGCGGCTTTGATTGCTGGCGGCGTTGCCATTGCTGTTCAATGTATAAAATTCCTCGGAGCTGTAACGGTACAGGTCCTGCATATAGGTAAAAAGCACATCCAGCGAAAATCCTTTCCACCTGGCGCCTGTGGTAAAACCGCCAAAACAGGACGGGTCTGAAGTGCCAAACTCCGCCACGCTTTGCGCCGGACTGTTTACATTGGTAATGGAGCCGTCCCGGTTGTAATACTGCGGCTTGCCGGTTGCGGGGTCTACCCCCGCCCACTTCATCACATAATGTGTATTAATGGGTAAGCCTGTACGAAACAGGTTAGTGCCCTGTGTGAACTCGGTGGTTTTGCCCAAACTGATGATCTTGTTCTTATTATAGGTGAGCGTGATGCCTGCGTACCAGGTAAATTCATTGTTCCGCACAATATCTCCGCTGAGGTCTATTTCTATACCACGGTTGCGGATGGTACCGGCGTTGTTGAGCCGGGAAGAAAAGCCGCTGGTCTGTGAGAGCTGTTCTTCCACAAACACGCCCTCTGTAAGCCGGTTATACCAGTCCGCCACCAGCCGCAGGCGGTTGTCAAACATGGCCACGTCTATGCCGGCATTCCCTATTTTGGTGTACTCCCAGTCATAAGTATCGTTACCGGGAGATACCGGCACAATGGCCGGGGAGCCGTCGTACCGCGCGGCGCCATACCCGGCGGTATATGCAAAATTGCCCGGGAAGGGTGAAGCGGCCGTTCCATAGGTGGCGCGCAGGCGGAGGGTGTTCAGCCAGCTGAGCGGTTGCATAAAATTTTCCCTGCTCATATCATACCCGGCCCCTATGGAATAAAAACTTTTCCAGCGGTTCTGCTCCGGTACGGTAGAAGAACCATCCCGGCGGTAGGTAATGTTCAGCATATACTTGTCTGCGTAGCTGTAACGTGCCAGGCCAATCCAGGAAGCCATGGCCAGGCCGGATTTGCCACCGCCGATCTGCGGAATGAAACCGTTCAATGCGGAGCCTTGTGTAACGCCGGAGAGCGTGCCGCTCAGGCCCGGTGTAATGCCATAACCGGTTACGCGCATGCTGGAAGTTTTCATGCGGTTAAACTCGTAGAAAGCGCCGGCGGTGAAATGATGCAGCTGGTTAAAGTACCTGGAATAATTGAGGCCCGTAGTGGCGGTAAACTGGTAGTAGCGCGTCATTTCCTCACGGTGCAGCCCCTGCCCGCCGGGCGTGGTGGCGGCGCTGTAGGAGCCGGGGGTTACGGTGCGTGTATCTACGTTCTCCCGGTAATCCATACCAAAGTTGGCGGTGGCATACAGGGAGCTGGTAAAATTATAGCGCATGGCGGTGTTGATGAGGCCTTTCAACTGGTTCACACGGTAGCTGGTATTTTCCATGCGCTCCAGCGCATCAGAGCCTTCCCTCGTATCATACGCGCCACCAAGTTTGCTTTTGTTGCCGCTGTGCATCAGCACCCCGTTCACATAAGGCTGTTCGTACGGCAGCCCGTAAAAGGCGGCGGCAACGGGATTTCCTACATTGGTCAGGTTTTCGCTTTCTATATAATCGTTGTTGGAATACCCTATAGCCGTGTTGATGGCTGCGGTAAAATTTTTTGCATTGAAATCAAGGTTGGTGCGGAAGCTGTAGCGTTCCAGCCCTGAGCGCAGGGCAATACCGGCCTGTTTCAGGTAGTTGCCGGACGAGTAGAAGCGAACGTTTTCCGTGCCGCCAGCCGCGCTCAGCTCATACTCATGGAAGGGAGCTGAAGAGCGGAGGAACATATCGCGCCAATTGGTATTGATACCCCGCAGGCTGTCAAGAATGGCGGCATATCTTTCTTTTACTGCAGGCGCCAGGTTGGCATTGGCCGGGTTGCTAGCGGAAAAACGCCAGCCGGGCCCCAGCGTGCGGCCACCTGTTTCAAGGCCTACTTCTTCTTCAAATTGCAGGCGCTCTGCAGTATTCATCATGTCAAAGCGGCCACGGGTAGGCATAGACACTCCGTGGCGGGTGTTGAATGAAAGGCGTACGGGGCCGGCTTTTCCCCTTTTGGTAGTGATGAGTATAACACCGTTGGCGCCACGGGCGCCATACAGAGCAGTAGCGTTGGCATCTCTCAATACGCTGACGGAAGCAAAGTCTGCCGGGTTCATGCTCATAAACACACCGCTTTCCACGGCAATGCCATCTACCACGTACAGGGGGGCGGTTATCCCGCCAATATTGGCCTGCCCCCTGATGAGCACCTTGGCCGGCGCACCCGGCTGGCCGGTAGAGGAGGTCACCAGCAGGCCCGGCGCCAGGCCTTGCAGCTGCTGGTCAAAGGAAGCCATTGGCATGCGGCCCAGCTGGTTGCCCGAAATAATGGTAACCGCGCCGGTATATTGTTTACGGGTAGCCGTGTTGTAACCGGTAATTACAACTTCGTCCAGCAGCCTGGCGGCTTTCTCTGACGTGTCTGCCGGCACAGGTTGCTGTGCAATTGCGGGAATACTTATGGAGGCTGATAACCATAAGATTAGCGCATGTTTCATAGAGTAATACATTTATGCCTCGTATACAGAATTTATGACGTGATGGGATCAAGCGTACAAGATACTGATTGTCAAGGGATAAAAGTACTACACAAATATGTGATATACAAAGAAAGGCCGCCCCTTTAACAGGAGCGGCCTTTCTGCATGATAAATGAATCTTTTTATTCGGCCCACCAAACCGGCACATCCAGATCAACCATATCCGGAGATTTGGCATTGGTGGTTGCTTCAGAGTTCGGATAAGGGAAGCGTTGGGGGAACTTGCCGGCCAGCTCACCTACCGCAGACGGTACAAAGAAGTCCGGGTAACCGGTCCTTCTCCACTCCGTCCAACCTTCAAACGTCTGGTTGCCCGTCATGGCAAAATATTTCTGCGTAATGATGGCCTTTACCTGTGCTTCTGTACCGGCAGGCCATTGGGCAGCGGGCGCAGTAGCAATGTAATTGGCCGCTTCGGCAGAAAGACCGTACGCCGCAAAACTGGCCTCAATGCCTTTGACAAAGAGATCTTGCGCGTTGCCGGTCAGCCAGCCGCGCACTACGGCCTCTGCCTGCAGAAAGTAACTTTCAGATGCGGACATGAAACGCACAGGCGCCGAGGCGGAATTGTTGTCAGCACCCAGCCCGCCTGTGGCAGCGCTCGGGAAAGAGATGGAGAAATCAGGAATATCATCGTAGGTACCCTGGGGGATGCCTACAATGGTATCTATGTCCACCCCGTTATAGGTGTTGGTCACCACGGTGTAGAACGCGCTGCGGCGGGGGTCCAGGTTGGCGGTGAACGCATCTATAGCGGTTGAGCTGGCCACCAGGTTCTGTGTTCTGCCCAGGCCCAGTATTTCAGAGAACATGGGGTTCTCGTTACCACCGTTGGTCGTGTAATTGATCCTGGCATCTTTTTCCAGGAAAGGTTTTCCCTGTAATGCCTGGATGCCGGCCTGCGCCTTGGAAGTAGCCGCTTTAAAGACGCGGAGGTACGCTCTCAGCTTCAGCGTGTTGCCAAACCTTGTCCATTGCTCCATATCACCGCCAAAGATCAGGTCTTCTGAAGTGGGTTTGTAAGGGTTGGTGGGTTCTATCATACCCAGGCCTTTGTCAATCCACACAAAAATGCTGTCATATACAGCAGCCTGCGAATCGTAGCCTACATTCAGGCTGTCTCCGCCTTTCAACGCCTCGCTTAACGGAATATCGCCAAATGCATCGGTGAGCATCTGGAAAGTATACGCTTTGAGTATATAGGCGATGGCTGCCTGTTGGGTATACTGACCCGCATTGGTGATCACGCTTTGATAGTCCTGCAGGCCACCAGACCAAAGGATGGACCAGGGCCGGTCCATTGAGGATGCGGACGTGAGATACCTGTCTGTTGATTTATACTGTGAAGAGAACGGGCTTTGCGTCCAGTACTGGCCCCAGATGCCGGCTTGAATGCCGTATTGATTGCTCAGTACGTGAGAGGTGGCAGCCTGTGCGGAAGGAAGCAGTAACCTTACGTCTGCCTCAGTGGGCTGGTTGGGGTTGTCGTTCACATCCAGGAACTTGCTGCACCCCGTGCCTAGTGCCGCTATGGTAAGCGCCAGTATTGCTATTTTTAAATTCACTTTCTTCATTGTCAAATAATTTGCTTTGAACGATTAAAACGAAACCCTCAGGTTAAAGCCATAGTTTCTCAGGGATGGCTGGGCGGTAAAGTCCAGGCCTTGCTCATTGGTGGCGCCGCCGGAGTTTACTTCAGGATCTGAGTACTGGTTTTCTTTCGGCGTCCAGAGGAACAGGTTGTTGCCATACAGGCCGATCTGCACTTCGCCGAACGGCGTTCTGCTCAGTACAGATTTTGGCAGGCGGTAAGACAAGCTGGTTTCTCTCAGCTTAACAAAAGAGCCGTCTATTACGTGTTCGCCTGAAGGGATCAGGTCCGTCCAATAGCTGATCATGTTGTAATTCCTCGTATTGGGAATATATTTACCTGGATTGTTGGGGTCCGCCACCACCGAGTTCGGGAACGGATGAGGCTGGCGCCCGTTGGCCGCAGACTCCGTAGAAATACCGGTGAAGTCCATGTTATCCTTGTTGCGTGACCAGAACTTGGAACCTTGCTTGGTATCGAACAGGGCGCTAAAGCTCCAGCCTTTGTAACTGATGTTGGTACCGAGCGAAGCCTGGTAATCAGGGTTATAGGAACCCAGGTAAACAGGGCTGGGCGTCAGCAGCGGCAAACCGTTGGTAGCCCGCACAATGGGGTTACCCTCCGGTGTTCTCTGGATGGCGGTAGAATAGAAAGTACCATAGGGTTTACCTACTGCGGCTACTACAGCCATGCCGCCAAAACCACCTATCACCACCTGTTCTACACCGGGCAGGAGAGACAGCACTTCGCTGCGGTTACGTGCGTAGGTACCGAACAGTTCAACGGTAAGGCCGTAAGAAGTTCTTACGGGCGTGCCGCGCAGGGCCAGCTCAATACCCTTGTTCTGGATAGAGCCCGCATTGATCACTTTGCTGGAGAAACCGGTTACCGTGGGGATCGGGATGTTCAGGATCTGGTCTTTAGACTTGTTCTGATAATAAGAGAAGTCTATTGTGAACCTGTTGTCAAAGAAGCCCAGTTCCGTACCTATTTCAAACGCTGTAGTGATCTCGGGTTTCAGGTCGGGGTTGCCAATGCGGTTAGACTGGCTCAGGCCCGGCACACCGTTGAGCGGGAACAGGGTTTGGCCAAAAGCACCCAGGATGTCTGTACGGTCAAAATAGGTGTTCAGCAGGTAAGGATCAGCATCGTTACCTACCTGTGCCCAGCTGCCGCGCAGTTTACCATAGCTCAGTACGTTGGAAACCTTGGAATCTTTCAGCAGCTCGGTGAACACAAATGACGCGTTCAGGCTGGGATAGAAGAAAGAATTGTTGGCTTTGGGAAGCGTGGAAGACCAGTCGTTACGGGCGGTAGCGCCAAAGAACAGCATATTCTTGTAAGCCAGGTTCAGGTCTGCATAAATGCCTACCAGGCGGCGGATGGAATAGTTGTTCACGGCCTGTACGGCGCCGTTACTGTTGCCCATGTTGTACCAGCCGGGTACTACCAGGCCACCGGAAGGGTTGGTCTGCACTTCGGAAGTAGTGAAAGTACGCTGGCGGATGTTGTTACCTACCATCAGGCTTGCATTGAAGTCTTTGCTGAACTCTTTGCGGCCGGTGATCATCAGGTCATGCACCACTTCGCTCAGGTTGTACTGGTCTTCTTCATACTTGCCGTTGGAAGTATGGGTGTTGTCTGCCACGGTGTATTCTCCGGAGGTATTGTCTGCCGGTACAAAAGAATACTTGGGATATTTGAAATTGCGGCGGTCTGAGTAAATATCTGCCCCTACTCTTTCCACTACATCCAGCCATGAGGTAGGCTTGTAAGTGATGGCAAAGTTACCGGTAACGCGGTCTACATCGTTCTGGTTCCTGTACTCGCGCAATTGCCAGTAAGGGTTCACGGTGTATGCGCCGTAGTAGCCGTACACGGGCTGGCCGGCGGCATTGGTGTAACCCCCCATGGCGTAGTAGGGATTGTTCAGGTCACCCAGGTCCTGCAGGGGAATATCCCGGGGTGTTTGCAGCACGTTGTTGTAAACGGAACCGTCTCCCTGGCCACCCTGGATCATATCAGCCTTGATCTTGTTGTAGTTGATATTGATGCTGGTGGTGAACTTGTTGCTCAGTTCCGCGGTACCGTTAAAACGGATGCCGTACTTGTTGTACTTGTCATAGTCTCCCGGGAAAATGCCGTTAGAGTTCAGGGAGTTGAGAGACAGGAAATAGGTGGTTTTATCTCCTGCACCGGCAAGGGAGAGGTTGTTGTTGGCGGCTACCCCTGTTTCAAAGAAGTCACGCACGTTGTTCTTTACCGCGGAGTAGGGTTTGGACAATCTTTTGCCATCAATTTCCTGGCCCCATTCCTGCATTTCGCCGGTAAAAGGCGCACCCCAGCTCCAGTTCTCTTTCGGGTCTGTGTAAAAGCCGCTTGGCGTGTTGGCAGGGTAGCCCTGTCCAAATTCGTTCTGGTAAGTAGGCAGTTTCAGAATGCTGGAAAAGGTGGTGGAAGAGTTAAGCGTCATTTCCATGCCTTTCTTCCCTTTTTTCCCGCTCTTGGTGGTAATGATGAGGGCGCCGTTAGATGCGCGGGAACCATAGATGGCCGCGGCGTTAGGGCCCTTCATGATAGAAACGGACTCAATGTCTTCCGGGTTGATATCGTTACCCCTGTTACCGAAGTCAACAGAAGAACGGCTGTCTCCGCCGCCCATAATGTTGCTGTTGTCAATGGGCACACCGTCTACTACCAGCAGTGCCTGGTTGTTGCCGGTAATGGAAGACCCCCCGCGCAGTACAATGCGGGAAGAGCTGCCGGGTGCGGATGCCGTGGTGGAAATGTTCACGCCGGCCACTTTACCTACCAGGCCGTTGATGGGGCTTGGGCTCTGGCCCCTGGTAAGCTCGTCGTTCTTAACGGTGGGGGCCGCATAACCAAGGGAACGTTTGTCCCTGCGGATGGCGTTGGCAGTTACCACCGTTTCGGTAAGGGTGGTTACATCAGCGGTCAGCACCACGTTTACAGTGGCGCCGTTGATCTTGGCTTCCGTGTCTTTCATGCCAATGAATTTCACTACCAGCACCTCAACGCCTTCCGGTACGTTCAGTGTGTAGTCACCTTCTGCATTGGTAACGGTACCTACATTTGTTCCTTTTGCAATAATGGTAGCGCCAATAATGGGCGTACCGTCTTCAGATGCCGTAACCTTTCCTTTAACGGTTCGGCTTTGCGCCATTACCTGTCCTGAGAGGCAAATCAGGAGCAGGAAAAGCGCGGTTAGACCTTTCCTCATAAGCATGATTTAGTAGTTTAACGAAATTTTAACAGTCAAATATAGTTCACTTAAAGATTTCTTAACACATCGGGTGTCAATTTTTTTTGGAGGTGCCATAGATTTTTTTTTGTTTAATGAATAAATAGAGATCCGATAACGTATATGAGATACGCCTGCTATTTCGGTAACACGGTTGGCGGGAAGGGTTACAAAAAGAAAAAGCAGGCGACAAGATTATCACCCGCTTATCATCAACCAAAATCTAAATCGAGAATCTTTAGAATATTTTGGACGTTGAACTGATAGTCAACAGAATATGTTTTGTTTGCTGAAACGCCCGCAGGCCGTGAGTTTATGCGGGGTGCTCCATGTCTCAATGATATGGATTTTTCTCGCCATATCATAGCATTTGTTAATGTCTTTTTCATAAGCGGCAGATTTTGGTAACTCAATCTACCTTAACGGCGTCAAATTACAACTGTCGCTTATGCTTGTTTTAAGCCGGTCAAGATAAGTTCAAAGGGAATGTTTTCAAGAGATTGATCAACGTGGTGTATAGATCCTCATTCCTGTAGTTGTACCGGAACTCGCATTCTTTCAGGTGCAGGTAAGCTGTATTCCTGTTCAGCCCCTTGAACTTGGCCAACCTGTGTTTGGTGAGGCCCCAGAAGCCGTCTACATCATCCAGCATGGCCTTTCCGGCCTCCAGGTCATGATGCCCGTTGCCAATGTGGTACAGGCGGTATTGCCCCAGGTCTACCACTCCGCTGAAACGGCGTATCCTTTCGGCATTGCCTATCGTTTCCAGCACGGAACGGCCCCTGGCAATGGCCTGGATCATGGAACGACTAACGTCTGGCAGAATTTCGGTGAATACTTTTTGCTCCAGCTTGTAGATGCCGAATATTACAGGCTTTACAATGCGGTCAACATCCGTTTTGACCGCAACACCCGCGTCATGAGCCGGCGCGTGCGAGTGCCCCCGGCTCACCCAGGATGCAGCATTTGCTGTAGCAGGCTCAGGCTGCAATGACTCGCAGTACCTGACTATCTGCATCCTTATCTTTTTCAGGTAACTGTTGATGGTTACCCGGCTTACGCCACTGATATTAGCTATCTGTGTGGCTGTTAAATCTTCGGAGAACAGCTTTAGTATCTCCTTAAACTTGCGCTCGGACAAATGAGCGCCTTTCAGGAACTTATTTTTCATGGACTAAAGAGGTTAGAAATGGCATGCTAAACCTCTTACTTTTTCCCCGCTATATATAGTGCTTTATTATAAGCGGCGATATGCTAATGATGAACGAGCCCCACTAGATTATTTTAGCAAAGCGGCTAAAAAAAATCCGTGGCAAAAAGCCACGGACGTAAGGTTTTGCGGGGAGCAAGTCCAAAAAAGTTATCATGCTCCAATTATATTAAATTCTTTGAGCGGCAAATTTCCGGGATGAGTGAATTACTCTTCCTTGTCGTTCAGCCCTATCTGGTCCATCTCCAGGTCAGGTTCTTCATCCAGCGTTTTCCAGAGTTCCTTTTTCCGGGCCTTTTTCTGAAGGGCCTTCTCCATCCACAGCAGCATGGCGGGCAAAATGGTTAGATTGGTCACCATGGCCATTACCAGCGTAAGAGAAGTAAGCCAGCCCAGCGCTTTTGTGCCCTGGAACTCGGAGAAAGCAAAGATCATGAAACCTGCAAACAGGATGAGCGAGGTATAAATGATGCTCAGCCCCGTTTCGTTGATGGTCTGCCTAACGGTTGTGGATATATCGTAATTATTGAGCGGCAGCTCCTGTTTGAAATTTACCAGGAAACGGATGGTAACGTCTATGGCTATACCGAGCGCTATGCTGAACACCAGCACGGTAGAGGGCTTGATGGCAATATCCAGCCAGCCCATTACCCCGGCCGTTACCAGCAGGGGGATAATATTGGGTACCAGCGAAATAATAAGCATGCGCCAGGAGCGGAACAGGTACAGCATGCAGAACACGATCAGCACAAAGGCCAGCAATATGCTTTCCAGCAGGCCATTAATAATGAAGCGGCTGCCTTCCAGGAAAATGATGCTGGTACCGGTAAAGGTCACTTTGTACTGCGCCGTGTCAAATATTTCGTTTACGTGGGGGCGCAGGGAATCTATCAGCCGGGGCAGCTCCACAGAGCCTACATCTGCCATGTTCACGCTCATACGCGCTATCTGCCGCGTACTGTCCATAAAGGAAGATACCAGCTTGGTAAAGGTGGAGGCGCTGTTACCGTCTCCGCGCATGCGCAGGTAAGGCGCCAGGAAGCCGATGTCAAACTGGTTGGGCACGGCATAGTTAAGGCTGTCTCCTCCATAATATGCCTGTTTGGCAAACTTGATGCCTTCGGCCACGGAAAGCGGCCGCGCAAAAGCGGGGCGGCTGGCAATAATGCCGCTCAGCTCGTCCAGCCGGGTAAGGGTTTGCAGGTTCACTACCCCGTTCTTCTTTTTGGTGTCTATTGCGATCTCCAGCGGCATTACGCCTTTGAAATGGCGTTCAAAGAACTTGAGGTCCGTATACAGCTTGTCCTTTTTAGGGATATCGTCCACAATAAACCCAACCGGTCTCAGGCGCAGCATGCCTATGATGGCGGCCAGCACCATCAGTACCGTAGAAAGGTATACCATGGGACGGTATTTGAACACCAGGTTGTTGAGCATGTTCAGTACGGCCCGGAACATTTTATTGTCCAGGTAACTGGTATGCTTGGTTTTGGGCGGCGGCAGATAACTGAGTACGGCGGGCAGGAAGATAAAGGAGATCAGGAAGATGAGCATGATGTTCACCCCTGCTACCACGCCGAAATGTTTCAACAGTTCACTGCGGGTAAAATAAAAGACCCCGAAGCCGATGGCGGCGGTGAGGTTGGTAAAAAGGGTCACAATGCCCATACGCTGCACCATGCGCACCAGCGCCTCCATCTTTTTCCCGTGTATGGCGTACTCCGTATGGTACTTGTTGAGGAAATATACGCAGTTGGGAATGCCTATTACCACTATCAGCGGAGGAATGAGACCGGTGAGCAGGGTTATTTTATACCCGCATATCACAATGGTGCCCACAGACCATATTACCCCGATGGCCACTACGATCATACTCATGAGCACCGCGCTGAAGGAGCGGAAAAACAGCAGCAGTATGAGGGCGGTGAGCACAAAAGAAATACCGAGGAACATTTTCAGCTCGTCTGCCACCTTGGTAGCCATAATGGTGCGTATCATAGGCAGGCCGCTCAGCTTCACATCCAGGTTATGCTTTTGCCCGAAGGCCTCAGCTCTTTTCCGGATGGCCTCTACTACCTTTATCCTTCCTTTGGAGTTGAGTACGTCTTTATTGATGTGTACCGCCAGCAGAAAGGAGGAGCTGTTGGTGCTGTATAATAACCCCTTGTAGAAAGGCAATGAATAAAATACGCGGGCCAGGCTGTCAAGCTCCGCCTGTGTTTGCGGCAGGGGCTGGAAAAGTTGTATGGCTTTGAGCTTGCGGGTACTGTCGTCTTTTATGAGGTTAACGGCTACGGGTATGCTCAGGGTGTTCTCAACGGCAGGTATCTTGCGGAGGTCGTCGTTCAGCGCTGCATAATCCCTGAAGAAGTCAAGCTGGAACATGTTACCGGTCTCAATACCGATCACCATCATATTCCCGTCTTCCCCGAACTTTTGTTTGAACTGCTGGTACTGCTGCCACTTGGGGTTGTCCCGCGGGATGGCGCCGGTAAATTCATAAGACAGTTCTACTTTACTGGCATACCAGGCCATGATGCCGGTGCCTGCCATCAACAAAACCAGAAGCCATAATCGGAATTTCAGAACAAAACCTGCCAGGCGCTGCCACATACGTATTACATGATTTGGTAAAGGCCATAAAGGTAACTATTCATTACGATTTATGCATATTAGATAATCGTAATTGTTACTTTTGGGAAGTATGTTCTTCCGCCTGCTCCTTCTGACTATCTGCCTGCTGCCGGCCAACGCCTATTGCCAGCTCACGCCCATCGGGCACTGGCGGGAGCATTTGCCCTGGCGGCAAACAACGGCGCTGGCAGCGGCGCCCGACCGGCTGTACTGTGCCACGCCCTACGGCGTGTTTGCCGTTGCTTTTTCGGACAACGCGCTCACCCGTTACAGCAAGGTGAACGGCCTGCACGATGCGGGCATTGCCGCCATCGGCTGCCACCCGGGCAGCCAGGCACTGGTCATTGCCTATGACAACGGTAACCTGGACGTACTGCGCAACGAGAACATCATCAACATCCCCGATTTCAAGCTGTCTTCCGCGGGAAGTGACAAACGCACCCGCCGGATCTCCTTTGACGGCCCTTTCGCATACCTCTGCACACCCGTTGGCATACTGGTGCTGGACCTTGAAAAACAGGAGATTGCAGATACCTGGCGTATTGGCGCCACTAGCGCCCTGGCGCAGAACGGCCCTTATTATTATGCCGCCACCGCGGCCGGCGTGCTGCGGGCGCCCAGGCAGGGCCGCAACCTGGCAGACCCTGCTAACTGGGAAGTGGTGCCGGCCTGGGGCAACGCGCGTAACCTGCTTACCCTCAATAGCAGGCTGCTGGCCCTGCAGGGCGATACAATATATGCTTTGGAAGACACCGGCCGTGAACCCTGGTTTGCCAACGGTACGCCCATACTGAACGTTAACACCTCCGGCGCCGCCCTGTTTGTACACCAGCCCGGCCACGTATTGCAGCTTTCCGGCAGCGGAGTTTTGGAAAACACATTGCAAAGCCCTAGCCCCGCAGCTGCTGTAACCGCCGCGCAAGCTACCTGGGTGGCAGATGCGGAAAGCGGCCTGCTGCGCTTTGGCAACGGCGGCATGGTGAACTTTACGCCCAACTCGCCCCATGGCATTGTAAGCGGTGAAATGACGGTGCACAACGGCGCCCTCTGGGCGGCCGCGGGCAGTGTAACAACAGGCTGGCAGGCCACCGGCAACACAGACGGCCTGTTCCGGTTTGACAACGAAGAATGGCAGCGGGTAGCGGCCCTGCGTGACGTTATTACCATCAGCCCTGCCGGTACGGAGATGTACGCGGGTGCTTTCGGGGAGGGGTTGCTGGCCGTACAGGCCAATACAGTGACCAAACCAGGCGGAGACTCGCTGGTGAGCGGGTTGGCCACAGACCCGGAAGGGCGCCTCTGGGTCAGCACCTTTGGGGCGGTAAACAACTTGCACATGCGCCGGCCGGATAATAGCTGGCTGCATTATTCCATTCCCGTTTTTCATACGGCCAACGCCGTTAGCCAGCTGCTGGTAGATGACGCAGGTCAAAAATGGATCGTGTCTCCCCGCAATAACGGTGTGTTCGTTTTCAACCATGGCACCAGCCCGGAAGGCACAGCAGATGATAAATGGAAACTCTACCAGCCCGGCGCGGGCCAGGGCAACCTGCCCTCTCCCGATGTACGCTGCATTGCCAAAGACCGGGATGGCTACATCTGGATAGGCACGGCCAAAGGCGTGGCCGTGGTGCAATGCGCCGCTACCTTCTGCGATGCTTTCTGGCCCGTATTGAAGGAAGATAATTTTGCCGGTTACCTCTTCCAGCACGAGCAGGTGAATACCATTGCCGTAGACGGCGCCAACCGCAAATGGGTGGGCACGCAGAACGGCGCATGGCTGGTAGCACCGGGCGGGGAAAAGATACTGGCGCACTTCAACACCGCCAACAGCCCGCTGCCTTCAGATGTGGTGTACCGCATTGCCATACACCCCACCACGGGCGAAGTGTTTTTTGCCACCGCAGCCGGCCTGCTCTCGTGGCGCGGCACTGCCACAGAAGGCGGGCCCACGCAGCAAAACGAGGTGCTGGTGTTCCCCAATCCCGTTCCCAGGGGGTACGAAGGCACCATTGCCATTCGCGGGCTGGTGCAAAATGCCGTTGTAAAAATTACAGATACAGCAGGCCGGCTGGTGTTCCAGACCCGTGCCCATGGCGGGCAGGCTGTGTGGAACGGGCGTGACTATACCGGCCGCCGGCCGCAAAGCGGCGTATATCTCGTGTTTGCGTCTGATGACAGCGGGCAGGAAAAGATCGTCACAAAACTGGTATTTATCCACTAACGGGGCCATTGCATGGCCACGGAAAATTGGCGGCAAAGCTGGCATTTATCCTCCCGATAACCGACTTTTGCAGCATGCTGCACAAAACACCCGGCATAGTATTGCGCACCGTGAAGTATGGAGATTCCAGCCTTATCCTCAGCATATTTACGGAGCTGTTCGGTATACAATCCTATATCGTGAACGGCGTACGCTCTTCCAAACCCAAAGCGGCCAAAGGAAACCTGCTGCAGCCCGGCAATATTCTTGACCTGGTGGTGTACCATCACGAACAAAAGAACCTGCAGCGCATCTCGGAGTTCAAGCTGGGGCACGTATACACCTCAATGCATGTGAACATTGTGAAAAACACGGTGGCCCTCTACCTCATAGAGCTGTTGCAGAAAACGCTCAAACAGCCGGAGCAGCAGCCAGACCTGTACCATTTTACGGCCGGCGTGTTCAAAGCGCTGGATGCGGGGCCTACCACCGTTGCCGCCAACCTGCCTTTATATTTCACACTCCGGCTGGCCGCCCACCTGGGTTTCCACTTCGCCGGCCACTACTCTTCCTATACACCCTATCTTGACCTGCAGCAGGGCGTTTTCACCGACCTGCCACCGCACCATACCCAGTACCTCGACGAGTTTTCCAGCCAGGTCACGGACCGGCTGCAGCAAATCCAGCACCTGGCAGACCTTGATAAAATTGAATTAAATAAAGAAAGGAGAAGGAACCTGCTGTATGCTTATCTCGATTTTTACAAACTGCATATCCCTGATTTTACAGAGCTGCATTCTCCGCCTATACTGAACGAGATATTGAGTTAAGGGGGGGCTTATTACTTCGCGTAGTACTTCAACACAACCGTATTCCCGTCAAAGTCTGCATAGGAGTTGTAATTCAGCCAGTCTCCCAGGTTGATGTACCGGCTGTTTTCGCCTACTTTGAGGTCAAGCGGCAGGTGGCGGTGCCCGAAAATAAAATAGTCGAAATGCTCTTTCTGCAAAATTTCCCTGCTGTAAATAGCCAGCCACTCTTCTTCCTCACCCAGGAATTTTTCCAGCTCCCCGCCGGTGGCAGCGCGGCTTTTACGGCTCCAGTAGTTGGCCATGCCAATGCCCCAGCTGGGGTGGATAAAAGAAAAGAGGGAGCGGCATACGGGGTTACGGAATACTTTTTTCAGGAATTTATAACCATGGTCACCCGGCCCGAGGCCATCTCCATGGCCGATATAGAAGCGTTTGCCGGCAATGGTGTAGGTCTGCGGTTCAAAATATACGGGAATGTCCAGCTCTTCTTCAAAATACCCGTTCATCCACATATCATGATTGCCGATGAACACGGAAATGCCGATGCCCCGGTCTCTCAGCTCCGCCAGTTTGCCCAGCAGGCGGGTATACCCTTTGGGGATGGTGTGTTTGTATTCAAACCAGAAATCAAAAAGATCACCCACCAGGAAAATATGCTGCGCATCCTGCGCCGCTTCATCCAGCCAGCGTACCACCAGCCGCTCCCGCTCCCGGCTTTTCTCCATGTTGGGAGCGCCGAGGTGGAAGTCTGATGCAAAGTAAATGCGCTTGCCGGGCGGTAATAACAGTTCCATGGTGTTGCTTAAATGTAAAATGCAAAAGTGATGATTTCCTTTTGCATTTTACAAGTATATAGATCAATATTCTTTTCGGCTATTCGTCCAGCAGGAAAACATATACCTCCCGGGGGCCGTGTACGCCTACCACCAGTGTTTTTTCGATGTCTGCCGTGCGGCTGGGGCCGGAAGCAAAAGAGATCATGGAGGGCAACTGGCCCTGGTATTTTTCTTTCACCCTGGCAATGGCATCTTTCAGGTCAAACACCAGCTGGTGGGTATGAGCTATGACAATGTGTACCGGTGCAAATACCGGGAGGCCGCGGCCGGAGGGCTGCGCGGCAGACAGTACCATGGTACCGGTGCGGGCAATGAGGCACTCGCAGTCGGTAATGGCCGCATCCAGCGTATACATGTCCCCTACGTTCAGATAAGCCGGGTTGTAAGGTTCCAGTATTTTTTCCAGCGAGGGCGTTTTGCAGTGTACATGCGTCCACTCCTTGTTTTCCACCAGGGCCTGCAGGTTTTCGGCCAGTTCGTCCCGGCTGGAGCAGAAAATGAACTTGCCCTGCAGTTTTGAGAACTCTTCGGCAAACTTTATTTCCAGGCCATCGTGTTTGGTCTCGAAAACCGGGTTGCTGCCTTCCGCATGGGGGAAAGGCAATTGCACGGGCTGGCTGAGCGCGTTCCTGACTCTTTTCAGGATATTTTCTTTAGCGGGCGATACTTTCATCCTTATTCTGAAATTGCATTGGCCGGAGAAGGATTGATGATGTCTGAGGGGTGTACGCCGTCAGTGGTCATGCCTTCTTTATTCAGGTGATGTTCTTTATGCGTGTCAAACGGGCGTTTGCCGATGAGGCGCTCCAGGTCGTCTTTATACAGCACTTCCTTCTTCAGCAGTTCTTCCGCCAGCAGTTTCACATGGTCCATCTTGTCTGCCAGCAGGGCCTTGGTACGCTCGTAGGCTTTTTCTATGAGCAGGCGCACTTCCTGGTCTATCAGCTTGGAGGTTTCCTCGGAATACGGCTTGGTGAAAGCCTGGTCGCTGTTGGGATCGTAGAAAGAAACGTTGCCTATCTTCTCGTTCATGCCGTACACGGTAACCATGGCGTAGGCCATGCGGGTGATCACCTGCAGGTCATTTTGCGCGCCGGTAGATACCTTGCCGAACACCAGGTCTTCCACCGCGCGGCCGCCAAGGGTCATGCAGATATCGTCCATCAATTGCTCGGTGTTGTACAGGTATTGTTCTTTGGGCAGGTATTGCGCATAGCCGAGGGCTGCCACGCCGCGTGGTACAATGGTTACTTTTACCAGCGGGTTGGCGTGCTCCAGGTACCAGCCGCAAATAGCGTGACCGGCTTCGTGGTAGGCTATCACTTCTTTTTCTTCCGGGGAAATGATCTTGTTCTTTTTCTCCAGGCCACCGATCACACGGTCAATGGCATCATTGAAATCTTCCATTTCCACTTCCGTTTTACCCTTGCGGGCGGCAATGAGGGCCGCTTCGTTACAAACGTTGGCAATGTCTGCACCGGCAAAACCGGGCGTCATGGAGGCCAGCTTTTTGATATCGAGGTTGGGGGAAGTTTTGATGGGTTTCAGGTGCACGTCAAAGATATGCTCACGGCCGGCCAGGTCAGGCTTGTCTATAGAGATCTGGCGGTCAAAACGGCCGGGGCGCAGCAGGGCGCTGTCCAGCACGTCTGGCCGGTTGGTGGCGGCCAGTATGATAATACCGCTGTCTGTACCGAAGCCGTCCATTTCCACCAGCAACTGGTTGAGGGTATTCTCCCGCTCGTCGTTGCTCATCATCACGTTCTTGCCACGGGCGCGGCCGATGGCGTCTATCTCGTCTATGAAAATGATACAGGGCGCTTTTTCACGGGCCTGTTTGAACAGGTCCCTTACACGGCTGGCGCCCACGCCCACAAACAGTTCCACAAAGTCTGAACCGCTCATGGAGAAGAAAGGCACCTGCGCTTCGCCAGCCATGGCTTTGGCCAGCAGGGTTTTACCGGTACCCGGAGGGCCAACCAGCAATGCGCCTTTGGGTATTTTACCACCTAATGCGGTGTATTTTTTCGGGTTTTTGAGGAAATCTACAATTTCCATTACTTCCACCTTGGCTTCGTCCAGTCCGGCCACATCGTTGAAGGTGATGTTTACGCGGGTGCCTTTGTCAAACAGGGTGGCTTTAGACTTGCCGATGTTGAAGATGCCACCGGGCCCGCCGCTTCCGCCGGAAGGGCCGCCCATTTTACGCATCAACAGTATCCACATGCCTATCAGCAGCAGAATGGGCAGCAGTATCTGCATCAGCGGGTCAAACCAGTTCTGACGGTCCTGATAAGACACGTTCATCTGGTCTGCCAGCGGCATATCTGCCTGCGCCTTGTCAAGCTCTTTCTGGAAGCTCTCTACGCTGCCAATGGTGAACTGGAAGTGAGGACCGGGGTTGGGTTGTCCGAAGCGGCTTTTGGCCACAGATTCGTACTTGGGATCGTTCAACCGGTCTTTTTTGATGTAAACCTCCACCAGTCTTTTGTTCACTACCACCAGTTTGTCTACATCCCCTGTGCGCAGGTATTCCTGCTGGAATTGTTTAAAACCGGTCAGTTCTTTGGGTTTGGTGCCCAGCTCTACAAAGTTCATTGCCAGCAAGGCAATGCCAATAAAAGCATAAACCCAGTATATATTAAACTTTGGCCCTTTTTTCGGAGATTTTTCTGATCCCTTACTATAGTTGTTGCCTCCTTTTTCCATGATCGTTCGCTCCTTTACGTGAGTGTTGTCTGTTTATACAAGTAATTAATACAAAACCGGGGGTTTTGTTCAGTTTTCAAGGTGTTCCATCTGCTCCGCATCGCTCCACATTTCCTCCAGTTTGTAAAACTTGCGGGTTTCGGGGATGAAAATATGCACTACAATGTTCACATAATCAACCAATATCCACTGCTGTGCAGTAAACCCCTCATGCTTGTAGGGAGTTTCCTCCGCATGCAGTTTCACTTCCTCTTCCACAAAGTCTGCAATCGCTTTAACCTGAGTATTGGAATTGGCCTCACAAATGATAAAGAAGTCTGCTACCGCTTCAGGGATCTTGCGCAGATCAAGGGAAACGATATTCTCCCCTTTTTTTTCCTGTATGGCCTTTATGATGGTAGTAAATATCTTGCTGTTCCTGGTGATGCGTGCCGCCGCTTTCTTCCTGCTATTAAGAATGGTCAAGGGTGCCAATAAATGCTGTTTTTGTTAAAAATAATCTTTAATCTTCAAAATTACTAAACCAGCGCCAAAATATCATAGCCACTGTATATGTGAAGGACGAATGAAGCGGTAAAAAATTGTTAAAATGCTTTACTTTGTTCCTCAACAGATAAAACAGGCGGCGTGATAGGTAACCCATTCGCGGTGCTGGACCGTGTAGACAGCACCAATAACTATGCCATGGCCCGGGTAAACGAAGGCCCTGTGACAGACGGCGCTACCTGGTTTGCCATGGAGCAGACTGCGGGGAAAGGGCAGCGGGGCCGGCAATGGCATTCCGCCCCCGGAGAGAACATTATGTTAACAACCGTGCTGCAACCCGCCCTGGCCCTCCATCAGCAGTTTATGCTCAGTGTGGCCATAGCCCTGGGCGCGTATGATCTCTTTTCGAAATATGCGGGTGACGAGGCCCGCATCAAATGGAGCAATGATATTTACTGGCGTGACAGAAAGGCAGGCGGCATCCTGATAGAGAACGTTTTACGCGGCAATATATGGCAATATGCCATAGCCGGCATCGGCATCAACATCAATACCCCTCATTTTCCCGAAAACCTGGCCAACCCGGTGTCCCTGCGGCAAATAACCGGTAAAACATGGGATAGCGTGGCCCTGGCGCATGAGCTTTGCGCCTGCCTGCAACGGCGGTACAGCCACCTGCAGGCCGGTTCCTACCAGCCCCTGCTGCAGGAGTATAAAAACTGCATGATCCGCTTTAACGAACCAGCCCTGTACCGGAAAAACGGTGAGATATTCACAGGCGTGATCCGGGATGTATTGCCAGACGGACGGCTCTGCCTTGAAAAAGGGAACGAAATGCTGCAACTGGGTTTTGGCGAGGTGGAGTTCGTGTTTGCGAAGTAAAGCTAAAAGCCGGTTTTACCGGGGCCGGCAAGTGTAAGTTTGCGAAAGCGGTTTGGCAAATGGAGCCACTGTTCGTAATGCAAAAACAAAAAGCCAGTTTTGGCAACTGGCTTTTGGAGAAGTGGAACTTGTAAAGACAACCGGCTTCTCCAAAAACGCCAGTCATAGGAAACGAGTCCCTGATTTTGGTCAATAAATGGAGGTGTACAAGATGGATATTCTTTTCAAACTAACCAAATTAAAAAGTGCAACAATTGTTGCATTTCCCTGCAAACCCGCCGCAGCACTGGTGCATTGAATTTTGCAATTTCTTGTTTGAATCACGTAATGCCCGTCATCACAGCTCCGCGTAAATTTGTACGCAGAAAAAATCCTGTTTTATGATGCAATACAGAACACTTGGAAAGTCCGGAGAAAAAGTATCTGCCATTGGGCTGGGATGTATGGGAATGGCGTTTGCATACGGGCAGCGCAACGACGAAGAATCACAGGCCACACTGGAGCTGGCGCTTGACCTGGGCATTAATTTCTGGGACACGGCAGACATGTATGGCCAGGGCCTCAATGAAGAGCAATTGTCCAAAGTGCTGGCCACACGGCGGAAAGATGTTTTCCTGGCCACCAAATTCGGTTTCCGTTACCGCGAAGATAACAGCACCTATTTTGACGGCTCTCCCGCCTATCTGAAAAAAGCCTGTGAAGCAAGTCTGAAGCGGCTGGGCACGGATGTAATAGATCTTTACTATGCTCACCGGGTAGATGCGGAAGTGCCTGTTGAAGAAACGGTGGGCGCCATGGCAGACCTGGTAAAAGAAGGCAAAGTGCGTTACCTGGGCCTTTCAGAGGCCTCCGCCGTATCCATCCGCAAGGCCAATGCCGTACACCCCATTGCCGCACTGCAAAGCGAATACTCCCTGTTTGTGCGGGACATAGAAAAAGAAATACTGGGTACCTGCCGGGAGCTGAACATTGCGGTAGTACCCTACAGCCCGCTGGGAAGAGGCGCTTTGACCGGTGCGTTGAAAGATGTGAAAAACCTCGATGAAAATGACTTCCGCCGCAACCTCCCGCGGTTCCAGGAAGAAGCCTTTGCCCGCAACCTGCAAATTGTGGAAGCGCTGGAAGGCAAAGCCGCCGCGCTCAACTGCACGCCCGGCCAACTGGCGCTGGCCTGGCTGCTGGCACAGGGAAAAGACATTATTCCCATTCCCGGCACCAAACGCCGCAAATACCTCCGGGAAAATGCGGCCGCAGTAGATGTACAGCTCAGTGCGGAAGATGTAGCTTCCATTAACCAGCTGATGGCCGGGTACACCGTTAGCGGGGAAAGGTATTCCGAAGGCGGCATGAAGCTGGTGAACAGGTAGGTTTCCCGGGCCCGCAACGAACAAGTAACGGACCTTTACAGGATGATGAAAGAACGATCAAACTTTTATTGCTTGTTCGTTACTTGTTCGTTGAACTCCCTGTAAAATAAGGGCTTTGCCGGTGAAAAAGCACGAAAGGCTAAATGGGTCAAGGGTTTGATCAGTTTTTCCTATTTCGCTTTATACCCCCAGTCCTGCAACCACTTCAGCACCTTCTCCCGGTAATCTCCTTGTATAAGCACCAGCCCGTCTTTTGCGCTGCCGCCGGTGCCGCACTTGGTTTTCAGTTCTTTGCCCAGTTTTTCAAGATCTTCATTTTTGCCAATGAACCCTTCCACTACGGTAACGGTTTTGCCGGCGCGCTGCTTGGTATCCAGCTTTACTTTCAATTGCTGCTGCGCGGGAGGCAGGGTATTTTGCTCTTCGGGGGCATCGTTTTCGTAAGAGAACTCAGGATTTGTGGAATACACAATGCCGCCAGACCTTTTCTTGCTCATAATAATGGTTTTATTGCGCGGGGGGAACAATTACCTGCAAGGCGCCCTGCGCTACGCGAAAATACACCGTTTTACCGTTGGTGAGCGGTACGGCGTCTCCATCTACCTGCAGGCTGGTCAGTTCAGGACTGCTGACTTCTATTTCCTTGCCGGTGAAATGCTCCATGTACCGGCTTTTATGAATACTGCCACGGAGTGACCGCACGCTCAACGGCAGCAGATCAAAAAAGCCCAGCGGGGGCACCAGGCATACATCAAGCATCCCGTCAAACACACTGGCCTGGGGCGCCAGCTTAAATTCATAACCAAACTGGTTGCCGTTGGCCACCGTCATCAGAAAGGCCTTCCGGCCCTGCTCCTGCCCGTCTACCTTTACGCTGTAGGTAGAGGGGCGGTAACGGTAAAAGCCGCCTATCACCAGGCGGGCATAATTAATGAGACCGCGTTTTTTGCTGTGGCGGAAGCGGTCTGCGATCACCGCGTCAAAACCTACACCGGCATTGCTGAGAAAAAGATGTTCATTCGCAAAACCGGCGTCCATGGGCCGCTTTGCTCCGGCGGCTACCAGTTGCAATGCCAAACCCACGTCTAGCGGTATTTTGAGGGCGCGTGCCAGGCCGTTGCCACTGCCCAGCGGCACTATGGCCAATGCCGTTTTAGTGCCCAGCAGGCCCTGCGCCACTTCGTTGATAGAACCGTCCCCGCCTACCGCCACCACCGTATCTACCCCGCGCCGCACCGCATCCCGCGCCAGGTCTGCGCCGTGGCCCAGGTACTGCAAGTAGGTGGTTTCCACCGCAAACCGGTCTGCCGGCAAATGGCGGCGGATGGACTCCCCCAGCCGTTTTTCTCGGTCTGTGCCTGCTTTCCGGTTAATGATGATCAGTATTTTTCTCAAAACAGTTATTTGTGCGGGTTGATAACGGCTTTCAAACTCAGGTCCAGGCTCACGGCATGATGAATGATAGCGCCCACGGACACAAAGTCCACACCTGTTTTGGCATACGCCTCCACATTGGCCAGCGTAATGCCGCCGGAGGCCTCTGTTTCACACCGGCCGTTGATGAGCGCCAGGGCGGCGGGTATTTGTTCAGGACTAAAATTGTCCAGCATAATGCGGTGTACCTGGCCTACGGCCAGTATCTCCTTCACATCTTCCAGGCTGCGCGCTTCCACTTCTATCTGCAGGTCAAGCCCTTTTTGCCGGAGGTAGGCCACCACGTTGTTCACGGCCGGGGTAATGCCCCCGCAGAAATCAATGTGGTTGTCTTTCAGCATAACCATATCGTACAGGCCCATGCGGTGGTTGACCCCGCCGCCAATACGTACGGCCTCTTTTTCCAGCATCCGGAAGTTGGGGGTGGTTTTGCGCGTGTCCAGCACGCGGGTGTGGTAGCCCTTCAGCTTGTCCGTATATTGCCGGGTAAGCGTGGCAATGCCGCTCATGCGCTGCATGCAGTTAAGCACCAGGCGCTCCGCCATCAGCAGGGTATGTACGGCGGCTTCCACTTCAAAAGCCAGCTCCCCCGCGTTCATAACATCACCATCCTGCTTCAGGGGCCTGAAAACGGTAAACATATCCAGGTACCTGAAAATGGCTTCGGCCACTTCCATGCCGGCCAAAACCCCGTCTTCCTTGATCTTCAACCGGGCGGTGCCGCGGGCGGTAGGGGGAATGGAAGCCAGGGTACTATGGTCCCCGTTACCGATGTCTTCCGCCAGCGCGCTGCTGATAAACGCGGTGAGTGTTGCTTGCTCTAACATGTCTGTCTGAAAAAGTTGAACGGCAAGTTACAAACAAAAAAGGCTTCCGCGATGGCGGAAGCCTTTAAGAGTACGTTGTGCTTAAGCTGAATTTCCGTTATTTATTTTCGAACCGTAATTCGTTCAATACAAAACCCCCTCCTTTTTTCTGCAGGAAAAACGAAGTGCGGAAGTTGCCGCCGGAGGTGGTCAGGTTACCAATACCGAACCGGGACCCGCCGCCGGCCTCGCCCTGGTGGATCAGCTCAAAAGATTTCACCTGGTTCTTGCCGAAGAAATCCTTCAGTATGATTTCTGCTTGCGCCTTGCTGTAGGAACTGTTTTTGCCGGCAATGTTGATCTCCACCGTGTTATCCAGGAATTTGCTCAAGTTGCCGGCATCCCCCTGCTTAATGGCGCTCACCACGTCTTCAAACGGGCCCGCCATCAGGGTAAAAGCAGTGAACATACCACATGCCGCCAGTACCCCCAGCAAAAAGATTAGTTTTTTCATTATCCGTTTTTTAAATCGTATTATACTTTTATCAACAATAAAAGGTGCTAAAACTGTGCCAATTTGCCGGTCAGCGGGCAATATAGCATGATTGTGCTATTGGGCGGTGCCAAAGCTATTACAAATGAACAATATATAAAAACGGGTGCCGGAGAATGATAAAAAGAAAATTTTAAAGGCGGAAAGGGATGTTATTATTAATTTCACGACCCGATTCATTCATAACGCACTTAACGCACAACGGATTATTGTATGGAAAATAAAAAAGCGATCCTGATCATCATGGATGGCTGGGGTCAGGGCCAGGTGCCCGCCGCAGATGCCATAGCGCATGCCAATACCCCCTTTGTAGATAGTTTGTACGAACAATACCCTCATAGCTCCCTGATCACCTGTGGCGAGGATGTGGGCCTGCCGGATGGCCAGATGGGCAATTCCGAAGTGGGCCACCTCAACATCGGGGCAGGGCGCATTGTATACCAGGAGCTGCAGCGCATCAATGTAGCCATCCGCACGGGCGAGCTGGCCGCCAACAAAGCGCTGACGGCCGCTATGGAGTATGCCATACAGCATGACAAGCCGCTGCACCTTATTGGCCTGGTGAGCAACGGCGGGGTGCACTCCCACATCAACCACGTGAAAGCGCTGACCACCATTGCCCAACAGCGCGGTCTGAAAAAAGTGTTTGTGCACGCGTTTACAGACGGGCGGGATACAGACCCAAAAAGCGGGCTGGCCTTCCTGGAAGACCTGGAGCAACACCTGCAGCAAACCACCGGGCAAATTGCCTCTGTAACCGGCCGTTATTACGCTATGGACAGAGACAAGCGCTGGGAAAGGGTAAAACTGGCCTACGATGCCCTGATACACGGTATCGGCGCGCCCACCCAGGACCTGCTCACCGCCATCAAGGCATCTTACGCGGAAGGGGTCACAGACGAGTTCATTAAACCCATCATAGTAACAAATGCCGCACAGCACCCCCTGGCCACCATACAGGAGGGCGATGCGGTGCTTTGCTTCAACTTCAGAACGGACCGTTGCCGGGAAATTACGGAAGTACTGACCCAACAGGCCTTTCCTGACTACGGCATGCAGCCCCTGGCGCTGAACTATACCACCATGACGGAGTACGACAAGTCCTTCCGTGGCGTGCACGTTATTTTTGACAATGACAACCTGGTAATGACACTGGGCGAAGTGCTGGAACAACACGGCAAAACACAGATCCGTATTGCGGAAACAGAAAAGTACCCGCACGTGTCTTTCTTTTTCTCCGGCGGCCGCGAAACACCGTTCCAGGGAGAAAAGCGCCTGCTGGTGCCCTCGCCCAAAGTAGCCACTTATGACCTGCAGCCGGAAATGAGCGCCAACGAACTGACCGCCGCCATCATTCCCGAACTGGAACAGAAAACGGCCGATTTTATAGTGCTTAACTTTGCCAATGCAGACATGGTGGGCCACACCGGCGTATGGCCTGCTGCCGTTAAAGCCGTGGAAACGGTAGACGCCTGCGTGGCAAAAGTGGTCACCACAGCCCTGCTGAACGATTACGTGATCTTCCTCACGGCAGACCATGGCAACTCTGACTTTATGATCAATGAAGACGGTACGCCCAATACGGCGCACACGCTCAATCCCGTACCCTTTTTCATTATCAGTCAGGATTTCAAAGGCGCCGTGAAAAACGGGAAACTGGGAGATATAGCACCCACCATCCTGCATTTTATGGGCCTGCCCGTTCCGAAAGAAATGACGGGCAACCTGCTGGTGTAAACGAAAATCACATAACTGACTCATAATGAAGGGGATGCCTGGTGCATCCCCTTTTATATTATTTTGCCCGCACTGTAACTTTTCCCACATCCCTCCCGTTTAACGATCAAATCCGTACCCCTATGAGTAAAGCATTTTACATATTCCCGTTAATGTTATCAGCGATGCTGATGGTAGGTGGTTGTGCAAAAGAGAAGTGCCAGCGAATTGTTACCACAAAGCTTTTTACTCCCATTTTAAAGTCCCAGGCCGAGGTAAGGGCTACCGCCGTACAGGTACAGGCCCCGCAAGAGATCGGGAGTACCGGAAAGATCTATATCAGCGGTCGGTACATATTTGTGAACGAGCCGGGAAAGGGCGTTCACATCATTGACAACCAGTACCCCGCTTCGCCGGTGAAAGTGTCTTTCATCAAGGTAGAGGGCAACCGGGACATGGCGGTGAAAGGGAACATCCTGTATGTAGACAGCTACCGGGACCTGGTAGCTATTGACATCACAGATCCCACGCAGGTACGGAAAGTAAAAACACTGGAAGATGTACTCGGTTACGCATGGGATGAGAACGGGTATGTTGTCGGTTATAAATATTACGGGCAAAGCGATACCATGGTGGTAGGCTACACCAGCAGGGACACGGCCTACACCTGCGATTGCCAGACCGGCGGCAACCCCGTAATGTTTGCCAATGCCTCCTTTTCAAGCCTGGCAGGTGAAAAGGCCAGCGCGGCCAGCAACAGCAAAGGCGGCTCTATGGCCCGGTTCACCATAGCCAAAGATTACCTGTACACCGTTGATATCAGTTCATTGATGTCTTTCAACATACAAAACCCGGCAGACCCCGTGTTTAACGAGCAGACAGCGGTAGGCTGGGGAGGTATAGAGACCATCTTCCCATACGGGGACAACCTGTTCATCGGCAGCCGCAGCGCCATGTTCATATACAGCCTGGCCAACCCTGCCAAGCCGGAACGGAAGTCTGCCGTTACCCACTTCACGGCCTGTGACCCGGTGGTGGTGGAAGGCACTACGGCCTACGTTACCATCCGCAGCGGCAATGTCTGCTCCGGCACCCTTAACCAGTTGCTGGTGTATGACGTAAAAGATGTGGAAAAGCCCGTCAAGCTGGCTACGTACGATTTGAAGAATCCCCACGGGCTGGGCATAGACAACGGGAAGCTGTTTGTGTGCGAAGGCGTGTACGGCCTGCGGTTCATGAATGCGTCCAACCCTGCTAAAATATCTACCTATAAACTGGTGGAGGGGCTGAACGCTTACGACGTAATACCGTACAACAGTGAAAACCGCCTGCTGGTGAGCGCCGCAGACGGTATCTACCAGTACAACTACAGCTCCATGAGCCAACCGGTGCTGGTGAGCAAGATCAAGGTAACAAAACCGGGTACCTGACCCGTCAACAATAACTTATTCACGACATCTGGCTTCAAAGCCATCAATTTTAGTGCTCTCGACAGATTTGCTCATGCATCAGATGCGCCGTTTTCACGGCGCATTATTTTTTTAGGGTTAAATTTGCGGATATGAACATAAAATCCATTGCGTACGGATGCCTGTTGCTGGTGGCGGGCTGCAGCTTGCCTGACCAAGAACGGAACATTGCGGAAAAAGACAACAGCTACCGGGCGCTGGGTACTTACTGCTGGGACGAAATAGCCAGGCTGAAAAGCCAGCAGCTGCGCGTTACCAAAGTAGTGCGCATGAACGGCCAGGCAGATTCGGCTGCCGTGCGTGACAGCGCCGGCCTGGAAGCCCTCTTCCGCCCCCTGATGGATGCCGATGTAAGCAAACCCTCCCTGGCAGACGCGTACGATACAGATACCATCGTAGACCAGTTTGCCGGCAGCGATACCACCTTCATCCTGCAATCCAGGGGGAAACAGACCAATCCCTACCAGCTTATCCTGGACGTAGACGGCCAGGGCCGCATCAAAACGGCCAGGGTCACTTCCTACACCACCAACCTGGTATATGAATACCGGCAGGAGGTTTTGTATGAACGCAGCAAACAATTGCGGGTAAATACCTACCAGAAGATCATTTTCCTGAAACCGGAGCACCTGGAAGTGCAGACCTGGTTTCACCCGGCAAAAGAGCAAATATGACAGCAGCGGAGTTTCAACAGATAGCGCATACCCTTCCCACCCACGCCGGTATTTACAAATACTTTGGCCAGGATGGCGAGCTGCTTTACATCGGCAAAGCCAAAAGCCTGCGGAAACGGGTCAGCTCCTATTTTGTAAAGAACCACGACAGCTACAAAACGCGTAAGCTGGTGGAAACCATCCACCACATTGAATTTACCATTGTAGATTCCGAGCAGGACGCTTTTCTGCTGGAAAACTCGCTCATCAAACAGTTTCAGCCCAGGTTCAACATCAACCTGAAAGATGATAAAACCTACCCTTACATCGTGATCAAACACGAGCCCTTTCCACGCGTGTTCCTTACCCGCCGGGTAATACGGGACGGTTCCGAATACCTGGGGCCATTTACGTCCGTAGGGCGCGTGCGCGAAGTGCTGGAAGACGTGATCCGCTATAACATTCCGCTACGCACCTGCAGCCTTAACCTCACGGAACAGAACATCAGGAAAGGCAAATTCAAGGTATGCCTGGAGTATCACCTGGGTAACTGCAAGGGCCCCTGCGAAGGCCTGCAAACAGCAGAAGACTACCGGGAAGGGCTGCAGCAGGTAAAAGAGATATTGCGCGGCAACCTTTCGCCCGTACTCAATATTTTCAAGGCGCGCATGCAGGAGCATGCGGCCAACATGGAGTTTGAGAAAGCGGAAATTGAAAGGAAAAAAATAGAGAGCCTGCAGGCCTACCAGGCCCGCTCCACTATTGTCAGCTCCCGCCTGGGCAATGTAGATGTGTTCTCCATTATAACAGACGGCAACTTTGCCTATGTAAACTACCTGCGGGTGCTGAACGGTACGGTTGCAGACACCAAAACAGTTACCCTGGAAAAAAAGCTGGAAGAAAGTGACGAAGAAGTGATGAGCTACGCTATTACCTACCTCCGCGATGCTTTCCACAGCGCCGCGCGGGAAATTGTTGTGCCGTTTGAAGTAGAGTACCCGGCAGAAGGCATCCTGCTCACCGTGCCCAAAGGCGGGGATAAAAAGAAGCTGCTGGACCTCTCCACCAAAAACGTGGAGTACTTCCGCGAAGAACTGCGCAAGAAAAAAATGCTGTTGCTGGAAGGTAAAAGCGATATGGAGAAGAAAAAAGTACTGTACCAGCTGCAGGCAGACCTGGAATTGCAGGAGCTGCCCGTACACATTGAGTGTTTTGATAACTCCAACTTCCAGGGCAGCTACCCCGTATCAGCGTGTGTGGTTTTCAAAGACGGTGTAGCGTCCAAAAAAGATTACCGTCATTTTAACATCAAAACGGTAGAAGGGATTAACGACTTTGCCTCCATGAGCGAAGTGGTATACCGCCGCTACAACCGCCTGCTGGCGGAACAGCAGCCCCTGCCTCAGCTGGTGATCATAGACGGCGGCAAAGGGCAGCTGGGTGCCGCCATGGACAGCATTTACAAGCTGGGCCTTACGGGCAGCATGACGGTGGTGGGCCTGGCCAAGAACGAAGAAGAGATATTCTTTCCGGGAGATAAGGAAAGCATCAAGCTGCCCTTCAACAGCGAAAGCCTGAAGCTCATCCGCCGCATCCGGGATGAAGTACACCGCTTCGGCATCACCTTTCACCGGCAGAAACGCAGCAAGGGCACTTTCAAGAACGAGCTGGAATCTATCAAAGGCATTGGCGAAAACACGGCCACGCAATTGCTGCAGCAGTTCCGTTCTGTGAACAAGGTGAAACAGCTGAGTATGGAAGAACTAGTGAAGGAGGTAGGGCAAAACAAGGCGCAACTGATCTGGCAGCATTTTCACGGCGCGGAAGATAACGCCTGAAATAAGGAAGCCCGGTTTGAGAACCAGGCTCTTTTCCCCAAGTTAACCATTAAAAGACACAGATTTATTTTGAGTGCCGTTACCGGCATATTCTTCTCTATTTGTTGTTACTAAAATAATATTCAACAGGTATTTCAGTTGTTAAGTGTTTGTTATCATTAAAAAATGCCCGGTGGCTTGAAACCCTTTACCACCGGGCATTTTAGAGCAATCATAAAAATATGTAACGGTTGTTTCCGGCGTACTGCATTAACATCGCAGTAAGGTTTGCCGACACACAAACTTGTTGGTATCAAACGTCAGCAAGGTGCTGCATAGACACCGCAGTATGGTTGTTACCGGTTGCGGCCAGCAATGCCCGCAGCGCCTGCAGCATATGCCGTTGTTCATGCGCAATGAGGAAACGGAAAGTATCTCCCGCGGAAAGTTTGATCAGCCTGGTTAGCGATGTGGGTACACGCAGGCGGCCAATATCAGTCTGGCCGGCACGTTGCAGCAATTGCAGCAGGCGCTGCTGCTGCGCCGCAAATTCATCCAGCACTTGCGCAGCTGCCGGCTGCGGTACGGGGCGGTGGCCTTTGGGAGCGTTCATTTTGGATTTGAGCGCGCCATCTGGCCTGGGCTGCATCATGTTGGTAAAGTAATTGCCGAACCAGCCGCTTTTAAATGCAGGTTTGGCAGGCAGCCCCAGCTGTTCCCCTTTTCCGAGCGCCGCTTCCAGTTGCGGAAGGTAATACAGCCCGTAGCTGTTAAGATGGTCGAGGCATTGAATAACGCTCCAGCCGCCGGGAGCGGGCTGGCTGAGCAATGCAGCGTGGGGCTGGGGCATGATGCGGGTATGCAGTACATTGAGCAGGCTGCTTACATCTCCCTGAAGCTGCTGCAATAACGTCTGGCTGTTAAAGGTAGGCATGTGTCTGTTTTTATATCCGGTACAAAATTACACCCTGCGCGGAAGGTAAATCTTTGCCTGCGCAAAGATTTCAGGCGGCCGGAGGGGGTACATTGCAGGTGATGCAGTATGCGCTGGGTCCCGGAAAGGCTAAATGCCCAAAAAGCAGGTATACAATGCGTTGTGCAAACAATATACAGCCAGCCTCACAGCCTGATGCCGCCCAGCAGCTTGCTGAAAGTGGCCGGGTCAAGGCCCAGGTAAGAGGCGAGGTATTTGTGCGGGATCAGCTGCAATACATGCGGGCTGCGGGCCAGCAGCCGCCTGAATTTCTGCTCCGCGTTCAGCGTCAGCATTTCAATATGCCGCTCCATGACCCCGGCCAGCGCCAGCATGGTACTGCGTTGTACCCAGGCCAGTATCTGCGGGTACTGCTGCATCAGCCGTTGCAGATCCGCGTGCGAAATACGCAGCAGGGAGCTTTGCGTTAGCGTTTCCAGGTAATAGCGGGAAGGCTGCTGCAGGAAAAAGGAATCGATGATGCCGGAAAAAGAACCGGTGTAGGAAAACACCAGCGTAGCCTCCCGCTGGTTGTCTGCAATGCAGAAAGCGCGCTGCACGCCTTCCAGTACAAAGTACACGTACCGCTCCGTTTCACCGGCCGCGGTAAGCACCGTTTTACGTTTGTAGCGCACGGGGTGCCAGCAGGCGGCCAGGGCATCCCATTCCTCCCCGGAAAGGGGCATTACGGCTTCTATGGCACGGCGGAGTGCTTCCATGCCTGCAATATATCATAAAAAAAGCTGCCCCCATACGGAGGCAGCTTTTACTATTGTTTGCAGGATTTGACTGCGTATTATCAGATCAATACTCCCAGAGGTCCTGTTCCTTGTTAAAGATCTTCTCTTTAATGGCCTGGCCTTCCAGCAGGCGCATTACGCCGTCTTTAATATAACTGTTGATATCTCTGTTGAACGCGTTCTTCTCCTTCACCACAAAACTGGTAAAGAACCGCATTTCAAAGAGGTCTTCCCAGGTCATGGTAGCCGCGTCGTTATTCTGGTTGTACACGTCGTACTTGGCCAGCACGGGGCGCAGGTCAGGGTAGTAGAGCCAGAAGAGGGGCAGTGCGCCACGGAAAGTACCGTCGTCATTCATACGGGATACCATGGGCGCTATGCCCAGTATGCGTACTTTGAGGGCGGAAGCCTCCTGGTCAAACACCCATACTTCCTTGATCTTGTATTGTTTGATAGCCTCCGGGTTGAACTCATCCCGGGTCTCTACCATTTTTTCTTCACCGGTTACGGGGTCTACGCTACGCACGGTGCGTACCTCGCCGGAAAGGCGGGTCATGATCTCGTCGTAAGAAATAAGGGTGGAAAAGCGGTCATCTACCGCGCTGAAGGCTTCCACTTCCTTGTTTCTGATAGCGTTGAGCAGAATATTGATCAGCAGCTGGTTTACCCCGCTCTCGTCTTCCACGTTGTACTGGAAGGGGAGGTTCATTTTTTCGCGTACATCTATCACCTGCCAGATCTGTTTCTCCCAGAACTTGTCGTCTTCCCGGATGTGGTCATATGCAATAGGCACACGGTCACGGTTGGGCGCTCTTTCGGAAACACCATCTACACGGAGGGACGGGCGCGGGGTATCTACCGGCGTACCTATGCCATCTTGCCGCAAGGAAGGCGGCACGGAGGCAGGTGTTTGCGGCATGGCCGGGGGCGGCGTTACCGGGTTGCCGGTAGCGGGGTTGGTAACAGGCTCCTGCTGTTGTGCCGGCTGCTGCGCCGGCGGGTTGTTGGCAGGCGCGCTGTTTCTGCGGCGAGACTGTGCGTCTGCCGCCGTGGCCGTTACCATCAGCATTAAAAATGCTCCCCAACTGATTCTTTTCAATATTACTGCTCGCATAGCCCAGTAATTTTTTACATTAATTGATCTTGAAATTGATGTTCTGCATGGAACGTACCCTGCCATCCGGACCTTTTACCTTGATGTTGTCAAAGTATACCTGGTCTCCGGGTTTCAGGACGCGCAAAGCGCTCTGAACACCTGCATCTTTCGGCCAGTATTCCGAGTTGGCTTCGCCTTCCACATATTCACGACCTCTGGGCTCAATACCCATACGGTAACTTACAACTGCATAACGTACGCCATCGAACAGGAAGTCTTCCAGGTCCGCGCGCAGGCCGCCTTGTGCCTTGAAGTCTGCGGCTTTCATGGCCGGGCCTTTGCTGAAGCCCACCTTCATGATCGGGTCAGGAATGTTTTTCACACGGAACTCTTTGGAGTCCAGCGTTTTTACTTTCCCGTCCACTTCAGCAGATACGGATATTACCGCTTTGCCGGTGCTGCCCACCGTTACGGAAAACTCACCCGGTCCTCTTTTGGAGATAGACCCGCCGCCGCCGCTGATAGAAGCCTGTATCTTTTCTGCCGGTACGCCCGCCGCCGTAATGGAGATGGGGTTAGACAGGCCAATATACAGTACGTTCATTTTGTCAGCGGAGATGGAAGTAGCGGAAGCACCTACTTTATAGGTTTCGGTGAAAGGGCTTTGCACTTTCTGGCCGTTAGGTTTCACCAGTTCCACAATACCGGAAATGGTATGCTCGCCAATAGCGCCTACCGGCATGCGGTACGTAGCCTTGCCTGCTTCTGCCTGCACCTGCTGGCCATTGATGATGATGGTAGGGTTTACAGTGCTGCTGTAAGCTCCCATCACTACTTTGGCTTCCAGCTCCTGGCCGCTTGTAAAGTTTTTAGAGTTCAGTGATACGAACGCCTCCAGCTTGTCGAACGTAAAATCGTCTTCAGATACTTCTTTCAACAATTTATCGATGATCATCGATTCAGAGTTCTTGATATCGTTCTGGAATTTACCCAGGATGGTAATAGCCGCAATGGAGGGCACCATATTGAAGTGGTAAGCCGTCCAGTTCTTTTTCACGGGACCTTTCTGCTCAGGCGTTTCAATTTTCAGGGGCAGGTTGGCCTCAAACGCCTTCCTGTCTTTCGGATTGATGACGGCCAGCAGCTGTTCACGCAGCTGGGTGAGCTGTTCTTCCAGTTGTGGTCCTTTTTTCTGGTTCTCCATAATGCGGGTAGCCGCATCCAGGTTATCTTTTCCTTTTATTTCACCTTTATCGTCCAGGCCTCCGCTTGCTTTGATAATTTCATCCTTCAATGAGTTTATATAGGTATGGGCGGCTGCAGACAAGGATTTCACCTTGTTGGCCTTTTCATTGAGAGGGCCTACCTTGGCTGCGTCTGTTGTCATCAGCTTGGCAAATTGCCGGTAGGTCACCTCATTTTTGTTGTCAATGGAGGTGTTGGAAGTATTGATAGAATTATTTACGATATCAAATGCGTTCAAAATTTCGGCGGACACGTTCAATGCCAACATGGCCGTAAGCACCAGGTACATGAAGTTGATCATCTTCTGCCTGGGATCTTTTGGTAAAGCCATAGTTAATTACAAGTTTTTAATGAATGTTTCTTGTTTAGTCACTATTGCGTTACCTATCTGCCCTGCATGGCGGTCAGCATATTGCCGTACACCGTGTTCAAGTTACCAAGGTTGCGGGCCAGCAGGCTGATCTGCTCCTGTGTTTTCTTGGCATCGTCCACACTGCCGCTCATTGCCTGAGATGCGGAGAGGAGGTTGCTGTAGAAGCTGTTCATAGCCTTCAGGTGGTTATTGGTATCCTGCAGTTCCAGTTCGTAGATAGCATTCAGAGAGGCCAGATTTTTGGTCATTGACTGCACCTGGTCATGGAACTGACGGGTAGATTCGGATGCGTTGTTGAACGAGGAAACAGCGGCGGCAGCGCTGGTGTAGGCCTGTGTTACAGAGCCGATGGCGCTGGCTGCTTCACGCGTTTTTTGCGTGTAGTCCCCGGTGGCTGCTACCACGTCGCTGATGTCGCGCATTTTGTCAACCGTCTGACCGAGTTTGGAAAAGTTGTCGCTCAGGCGGGTGAGGCTGGTAGGCGTAATGTCTGCTTCCTGCAGCATTTTGTCCATGTTGGCAAGCGCGGGCGTGCCGGCAACACCTGCAGCGGGCGCGGGCGCGTGGCTGGTATCAGGTACAAAAGCGTACACAAAGAAGATCAATGCTTCCACACTGAGGCCTAAAATAAGCGCTACGTCAGCACCAGGCCAGTGTTGCAGTTTAAACAAGGCTCCTACGATCACGACAGATGCGCCGATACATACAAAGAAGTTGAGCCATTTAGCTGTGTTAGGATTCATAGCCATAGGTTAAAATTGTTTATGGGTGATTAAAAGGTAAAAAGCTCGTTTCAGGTTTGCCATAGTAAAGTGTTTTTCAGCTATTAATTCCTATATAATGGTTACTTACGGTTAAAATCATTTTTAGACCTGCTCAGGAACGCAATGGTACAGCGGAACCCGATGTAGGATTTTGCACTGTCCTGGTACTCATAAGCGCGCGTACCGTTCTGCAGGAAGTGGCCGATATCTTTCCAGCTACCACCCCTTATCGTTTTGCGCTTCATCCTGGGCGGTGCGTTGTCTGCCACGTCCATGCGCAGGTAAGGGTTCATATCTGAAGTGAAAGAATAGGCATTTTGGTAGAAGATGTCTTGCGTCCATTCCGCCACATTGCCGGCCATGTTATACAGGCCGTAGTCATTAGGCCAGTAGGCATCCGCGCGTACGGTATAGAAACCGCCGTCTTCCGGATAGTTGCCACGGCCGGGCTTGAAGTTGGCGAGCAGGCAGCCTTTTTTGTTGCGGATGTAATAACCGCCCCAGGGGTACGGCGCCTGTTCACGGCCGCCGCGGGCCGCATACTCCCACTGTGCTTCAGAGGGGAGCTGGAACTTATCTTCCGTGAATTGTCTTTTGGAAGCGCGGTAATCTTCCCAGAACTTGCTGCGCCATTCGCAGAACGAAGTAGCCTGGTGCCAGTTTACACCCACCACCGGGTAGTTGTCAAACGCCGGGTGCCAGAAGTACATGCGCGTCATGGGCTCGTTATAGGCGTAAGAGAAATCGCGTATCCAGCAAAGCGTATCCGGGTAAATGGCTACGTCTTTCTTTTCAATGAAAGTTGAGCGGGGCTTGTCTTTATTCTCACGCAACTTGGCCTTATCCCAGTTGAAAGTTTCCTGGTGATAAAGCAGCTTGCGCACGTCTACTTCCTTGCGGCCGTACAGGCGGTCTTCAGCAGAATAGATCATGGCGTCTACCTTTTCATAGGTAGCCTTGTCTTTCCAGTTGATCTTCTGCTTCCAATCCACGTAATCCTGCCCGTCTTCATTCTTCACATGGCCCATGAGCACGTGCGCAATAGAATCCGTTACCCAGTACACGAACTGGCGGTATTCATTGTTCGTGATCTCCGTGGCGTCCATGTAAAAGCCGGAAATGGAAATAGCCTTGTTCCTGGCGGTATAGGCATAGTTCACATCCTCGTCACTGGGGCCCATGTGAAAGGTACCGGAAGGCACGTACACCATTCCATAAGGTACGGGGGGGGAGTATTTTGGGCGGGGACTAACGCCAATCAGTTGCCCCTGCGCATTTTTCGGGGTTTTACCACCACCGCAACTGGCCAGCAGTATCGGTAGCAGTACAACCATCAGCCCACTGCAATAATTAAGCTTCATAAGGGTGACTTTCATTAGAATACGATTTTTCTTTAACCTGCCAGATGCATCTGCCCACGCGCAATATCTGTTTTTTAGTCACACTTTTCACCTGGTTGTTTATCAGAAAGATAGCAAATGTAATAATTATTTTTAATCCGTAGTAAGTTTTCCCACAACTTTTTCAATTCCGCTAATCAGGGCTACGTAACACATTTAAACGTTGCTTTTAACATTTTATTATGCAGTAAGGCGTAGCTTTTAAGATTTAACCATGGCGGCAAACCTACGGGGGCCTTCTCTAAAGGCTTGCCTGTCAAGGATATAATCGTATTTAATATAAATATAATATTTATTTAGAAATATTCAATGTTAATTTTTCGCTTTAAAACCAAATATATCAAAGGGAATGCAATTTACAACAAAAATCAGATTAAATTAACTATTTCTGATATGTATTCCACCGGTTTAATACAATGATAATCCTGGCAGAGATAGATCAATGTTTTGCCCGGCTGGTGACGGCCCTGCAGCAGCGGCATGCCCTCCTGGTCTCCCTCAGCGCCCAGCAGCACCTTACCGGGGATGTACAGTTTGTTCAGTTCTTTCATCATTTGCCGGTACCCGGCGCCAGACACGGCCAGTTCCGTAGTACCCTGTACCAGCCTCAGCATCATGGCCGCCCACACGCCAAAAGAGGTGGGGTAACGCACCACTGAACCGGAGAGGCTGGCCGTCATGCCCAGCGCCCGCTCCGCCCAGTCTTTCCTGTCAAAAACAATGGACAGGTGCCAAAGGTTATGGGCCATTACCGCGTTGCCGCTGGGCACCGCGCCGTCATACACTTCTTTCTTACGTACGATAACGTCTGCCTGGCCGGATGCGGTGTAATAGAAATAACGCGCGGTTTCGTCACCAAATTGTTCAATCACCGAATCCGTTATGGCGGCGGCCTTATGCAGCCAGTCCAGCTTTCCGGTAACTTCCTGCATCACTATCAGCGCACGGATGAGATAAGCATAGTCATCCAGGAAAGCCGGGTAGCGGGCCGTTCCTTTCTTGTACGTATGCCAGAAGGCCGGGGCTGCCCCGTGCTGCTTCATTTTTTCCCAGATGCACGTCATGGCCTTTTCCGCCATGGCCAGCCAGGCCTCCTCGCCAAAGGCGGCGTACGCTTTGCAGCAGGCATGTATCATCAGGGCGTTCCAACCCAACAGCACCTTGTCATCCAACCCCGGCCGCACGCGTTTACCGCGTGCCTGCAATAGCACAGCACGGCATTTTTCCATATGCGCCTCCAGTTCGGGAAGGTCCATTCCCAGGTCCGCGGCCACCTGCGCCGGCGCTTTGGGCACCCAGAGAATGTTATGATCTTCCCAGTTGCCATGGCGGCTTACATCGTAATATGCGCAGAAAGGGGGCGCATCATCTCCCAGCAGGCTTTCTATTTCTTCCAGTGACCATACGTAGAACTTGCCTTCCTCCCCTTCTGAATCCGCGTCAAGCGCGGCATAGAAACCGCCCTCCGGAGAAGTCATTTCCCGCTGTATGAAGGCCAGTGTTTGGGCCACCGTGCGTTCGTACACCGGGTTGCCGGTAAGTTGCCAGGCCTCGCAAAGCGTATCTATCAGCAGGGCGTTGTCATACAGCATTTTCTCAAAATGCGGGGCCAGCCACTTTTCATCTGTGGAGTAACGGGCAAAGCCGCCGCCCAACTGGTCGTAAATACCGCCGTACACCATTTTGTTCAGCGAAAGCAGGGCCTGTTGCAGGGCGGCCTCATCTTTTCCGGTGCGGTAATAGCGCAGCAGGTACTGTATGGTGAAACTGGCGGGGAACTTGGGAGCACGGCCAAAACCGCCCCATTCCTTGTCCGCCTGGCCCATCATGGCCAGCGTAATGTCTTTGCACTGGGCCTGGGTGAACAGTTCTTCCCTGGGTAATTGCATGTTCACCAGCTCCATACCGAACTGGTTGCTCTGGTGCAGGTGCTGGGTAAGGTTGGATGCCTGGCTTTCCAGCTCGTCCCGCTTTGTTTTGAACGCGTCCGCCACGGCCAGCAGCACGTCTGTCCACGAAGGCCGGTTAAAGGCTTTACGGGGTGGAAAGTAGGTGCCTCCATAAAACGGTTGCCGGTTGGGCAGCAAAAACACGTTCAGCGGCCACCCGCCGGAACCGGCCATGGCCTGCAGCGCGTCCATGTAGATATGATCTATGTCCGGCCGCTCTTCGCGGTCTATTTTGATATTGATGAAATGCTCGTTCATGATGGCGGCCACGCTTTCATCTTCAAAACTTTCCCTTTCCATTACATGGCACCAGTGGCAGGCGGCGTAGCCGATGCTTACCAGAATGGGTTTGTCTTCATGCAGCGCACGTTCCAGGGCTTCCTCACCCCAGGGGTACCAGTCTACCGGGTTATGCGCATGTTGTAAAAGGTAGGGGCTGGTTTCCTTTGCCAAATGGTTCATGGGAATCAATTACGGATTACGGATCAAAGCGTTTGCCGGCTACAGTTGTTGGCCGGTGGAGGCTTCTACCCAAAAATAAAACGAAAAAAGGGAGCATCTGACGATGCTCCCAAAAAAGTTAAACAGCGATTGAAATTTATTTTTTCAGGCTCAGCAGGAACTGTTCGAGCGCGGCCACCATAGAAGGGGCTTGCGGCGCAGGGGCTTTCACATCCAGCCGGAGGCCGGCTTCTTCTACCGCGGCAGAAGTGGTAGGGCCAAAGGCGCCAATGTGGGTGCCGTTCTGCTTGAACTTGGGCATGTTCTCAAAAAGTGATTTTACACCGGAAGGGCTGAAGAACACGATCATGTCGTACTCCGTATTTGTCAGTACCTCCTTCACATCGTTTGAAACGGTTTTGTAAAGAGAGGCGATGGCATATTCGCACTTGTTGGTTTTCATCCACTCCTCGATGTCTTTTTTCTGGCTGTCTGAGCTGGGGAAAAGGAACTTCTCGTTTTCCCGGTGCTTGTTCATCACTTCCAGCAAGCTTTTAGTGGAGCCGTCTGCCCCATAAAAAACCTTGCGTTTACGGTAGAGGATGAATTTTTGCAGATACAACGCAACGGCTTCTGTAATACAGAAGTACTTACAATCCTGAGACACCTTTACTTTCAGCTCCTCGCAGATGCGGAAGAAGTGATCTACCGCGTTCCTGCTGGTAAAGATCACTGCCGTATAGGTAATGATATCTACCTTCTGTTTCCGGAAATCCTTGCCCGGCACTCCCTCTACCCTGATAAAGGGATAAAAATCCAACCGCACGTTGAATTTCTTCGCCAAGTCATAATAAGGTGATTTCTCTGTCTCTGGCTTAGGTTGGGAAATTAGGATCGTTAGTTGTTTCTCCTGCAAATCTTTTTTTGGCCCGCCTTTTATCATACGTAATTTGCTCTTGTTTTAACAATAGCAGTAATCTTACGGATTACCAGTTAACCAAAGTAAAAGTACCTTTGTAATTATTAAAACCGGCACTACTTCGAATGCGCAAAGGTAAAGAAAAAAATGCAATTTGCTGAAAGAGAGATATTGGCGGATCAAAGAATAAGATCTTACGTACCGGTATACAACCAGTAATACTATAAAAAATATCGAAATATACAGGCTTGTACCGGCTATTTCAGGCGTACAGAAGGCCAGTATCACCAGAAAAGGCGCCAGCATAATACCCAGCACCTTGTTGATCAGGTACAAGATAAATACATAGGCGTCTATCAGTTCCTCGTTGCCGAACAGCCAGCCACAGAAGCGCAGCACCACAAACTTCACCAGGTAAATAATGCCTACCAGCAGCATCAGGCCGGGTATCAGCATCCAGGCTATGGCGTTGGTGGGGTAATTGAGCCGGTACATGAGCAGGTACAGGTACAGCCCCATGCTGATGGCAAAAAAGAAATTGAGTACAAAGTTGGGGAACGGAGATTGAGACAACTGGTCTTTCAACTGGCGCTGGCTGAGCGTGGGGTTGAAAAAGGCCCGGAAGAGGTCTGAAAAATATTTGAGGTAAGCCGTGCGGATCACACCCAGCAGCAGCAGTACGCCGCCCACCAGGTACACCAGCCAGTCCTGGCCGGGATCTATCCGCAACGGATTAATGTCGTATTGCGGTGTTTTATTAGCTGCCTGCAGATAGCGGTTGGTCCTTGCCAGTTGCTGCAGCACGGTATCATAAGGGTTTACCCGGGGCAGGGCGGCCTTCGCGGAATCTGCCACACGGCGGAGCGAGTCTGCCACATGCAAAGAATCTGCCGTAACTTTGTGCGTTTGCGGCCGTGGGGCAACGGTACGGGCGCGGCGGGCACTGTCTGCCTGGCTGAATGCCGGCAGCGCGCTCCATATCATTAACATGAACAACAACCAGGTACGCAACGATCCAAATTTTTTTATGCTGTTAACTATTCTTGTTCCAAAAATATCAACAAAACTCATATGTATTTTCGAGGTTTGCAAATTATCCCGATAATTCTTTCTTAAAACAGATCATGGCCGGTATTTATCTTCATATTCCTTTTTGTAAAAAAGCGTGCCACTATTGCAACTTTCATTTCTCCACTTCCCTGCAAAACCGGGAAGAACTGGTGGAATGCCTGCATGTGGAGGCCGCCATGCAAAAAGACTACCTGGCTGGCCGGCCGGTGCAAACCATCTATTTTGGCGGGGGTACGCCCAGCCTGTTGCCGCCCCCGGTCATCAGCGGCCTGCTGGACACGTTGCGGTGCCACTATAACGTACAACCGGATGCGGAAATTACACTGGAGGCCAACCCAGACGATCTGGAGGCCGCCACGCTGGAGGGACTGAAGGCTGCAGGTATTAACCGCCTCAGCATCGGCATCCAGTCTTTTTTTGAGGAAGACCTGCGCTGGATGAACCGCGCGCATAACGCGCAGCAGGCGGAAGCATGCATTGTGCAGGCTCGCGCCGCGGGTTTTGACAATTTCAGCATAGACCTGATCTACGGCGGCCCTACCCTCAGCCATGAACATTGGCGGCAAAATGTGGCAAAGGCCGTGGCCCTGGAGGTACCGCACCTCTCCTGCTACGCGCTCACGGTAGAGCCGGGCACGGCGCTTGACCATTTCATACGGCACCATAAAGTACCGGCCATTGACCCTGACAGGGCAGCGCAGCATTTTGAACTGCTCATGCAATGGCTGGAAGAAGCCGGCTACGAACACTACGAAATATCCAACTTTGCACTGCCGGGCAAGCGCTCCCGCCACAACAGCAGCTACTGGCAGGGCAAGCCTTACCTCGGGCTGGGACCTTCCGCCCATTCTTTCAACATCAGCTCCCGGCAATGGAACGTGGCCAACAACGCGCTTTACATACAGGGTGTACGCAAAGGCAGCCTTGCTTTTGAGAAGGAACTGCTCAGCCCCCAGATGGCGCTGAATGAGTACATCATGATCTCTCTCCGCACCGAAGCGGGTTGCAACCTGGATGTTGTGGCGGAGCGGTTCGGGCCTGAAAAGAGCCTCCAGCTCCATGCCGCGGGTAAAGAATTTATTGAGAAAGGCTGGATGAAGGAAGAAGCAACCACCTTGCGGCTCACGCGCGCGGGCAAGTTTTTTGCAGACGGCATTGCCGCCGCCATGTTCTTTTAGACCAACCCCTTTTCCAGTTCAAAAAAGGCCTCCTCCGTATGCAGCTGCTCCCAGAGTATGGCGTATACTTTTTGCGCAATGGGCATATAGGCGCCTATTTCAGCGTTGATCTCGTGTATGCACCGGCTGGCGTAATAACCTTCCGCCACCATGTTCAGTTCCAGCTGCGTGGCCTTTACGCTGTAACCTTTGCCTATCATGTTACCGAACATGCGGTTACGGCTGTGCAGGGAGTAGCAGGTTACCAGCAGGTCTCCCAGATAAGCGCTGGCATTGTAATTATGTACCGTAGGCTCCTTGCCGGCGCCTGCCTGGTTTTGCTCGTATTTTTCCAGGAACTCCTGCATTTCGCGGAAGCAGTTGGTGATGAATACGCTCAGGAAGTTGTCCCCATACTCCAGGCCATGCGCAATGCCGGCCCCCATGGCGTAGATATTCTTGAGCACGGACGCAAACTGTACGCCCATCACGTCTTTATTCACAATGGTTTGCAGGTAGCTGTTGTTGAACAGGGTGGCAATGGCCTCCGTTTCCGCGGTGTCCATCCCTGAAAAGGTGAGGTAAGACAGTTTTTCACTGGCCACTTCTTCCGCGTGGCAGGGGCCGGTGATGGTGAAATACCGCTCCAGCGGCAGGTTAAACAACTCGCCCAGGTAATCGTTGATCAGCTGGTTGGTACCGGTTACCAGGCCTTTGATGGCAGACACCACCTTTTTCCCTTCCAGCGCGTTGGGCGGCAGCGCGTCCAGCACCGTGCGCAAAAAAGCGGAAGGCACCGCCAGAATGATGGTATCGCTGGCTTTCACTACTTCTTCCACCCGGTGGTCCAGCTGCAGCAGGCGGGTATCAAAATAAACGGAAGTGAGATAGTGCTTGTTATGATGGCGCAGCTGCATGTGCCGGATGGTATCTTCATTCCTTATCCACCAGTGGATGTGCTGGTTGTTGTCTGTCAGTATTTTGGCGAGGGCGGTGGCCCAGCTGCCGCTTCCAATAATGCCGATATGATTTCCCATGCTCAACGTTTCCTTAATTTCCTGCAATGTAACAAAAAAGCAAAAGCCGGGAAAACGCCCGGCTTTTACATTGCTTTATATAGCGGCAGTTACTTACCGCCTTCAAAGAGTTGCGATTTTGGCACCACCTTTACCTTCTTGCCGTTTTCCAGTGTGCGGGAAACCGCTGTGTACGGGCCGCTTATCACTTCTTCCCCTTCCTTCAGGCCGCTTGTGATCCGGATGTTGTTATCGTCCTGGATGCCAGTGCTTACTTCCACCATTTTAACCGTATTGTCTTTCTGCAGCACAAACACCACTTCTGTGAAATCTTTCTTTTCATTGTCTGCCGCCGCGGCTGGGGTTGACGGTGTGGCGCCTGCCGGGGCATTCGCCTTTTTATCTTTACCGGCGGTGTGTTTGGCCGTATCTGCCGGGTTGCGGGTGGTTACAGCGTTGATGGGAATGGCCAGCACCTGTTTTTCCGTGCGGGTCTGTATGTCTACATTAGCGCTCATGCCGGGGCGGAAAGGAAAGCGGCGCTTGTTTTCCGGGTCTAGCAGATCTTTATAGGACTCCGGCAGAATACGGATATGCACCACATAGTTGGTTACCTGCTCTGCTGAAGAGGTGGAAGCGGTGGCGGTAGCCGCCCCTTTGCTGGAGCTGGCTATCTGCGTTACCACGCCTTTGAACTTGCGGTTATTGTATGCGTCTACTTCAATAATGGCGGAGTCTCCGTATTTCACCTTGGGAATATCGTTCTCCCCTACATCTACCTGCACTTCCATGGTATTCATATCTGCAATGCGGAGCATTTCCGTACCGGTCATCTGTGCGGTACCTACCACGCGTTCGCCCTTCTTTACGGAGAGCAGAGACACGGTGCCGCTCATGGGCGCCTGTATGGTGGTGCGGCCCAGGTTCTTGTTGGCTTCCGTGAGGTTGGCCTGCGCGCTGGCTACAGCATACCGGCTGCTGTTAATACGTTGCTCGGCCGCATTGTAATCTGCCAGCGCTGATTTGTAGGCGGCTTCGGCCGTTTCAAATTCGGAACGGGAAATCACCTTCTGGCGCAGCAGCTCGTTGTTGCGGTCAAAAGCGGCCCTAGACTGGTCCAGCTTGGCCTTGAAGGCGTTGAGAGACGCAGAGCTGTTGGCCAGTTCTGCCTGCTGCTGGCTAACAGAGGCGGCGGCACGGTCTCTCATAGACCCGTAAATATCCGCATATATCCTTGCCACTACCTGCCCTTTTTTCACGGAGTCCCCTTCTTCCACCAGCAGGTCGGTAATTTCGCCAGACACGTCAGAGCTTACCTTCACCTCTATTTCAGGGAAAATTTTACCGCTGGCGGAAACCACTTCAATGATATCTTTTTTGGCAACCTTGTCTGTAGCCACTTTGGTGCCTTCATCCTGGCCGGACATTTTGGTAATTACCAGCAGCACTATAATGGCTGCAAAGCCGCCAATGATCCAGTAAAGCAGTTTCTTCTTCTTCATATACGCTAGGTATTTCTGTGTCCGGCAATCGCTACAGCGATATTTTCTGGTCGCGGTAGAACTCCAGCAATTTTACTTTAAATATATAATCATACAGGGCAGATACCCGATCTATCTGCGCCTTGAAAAGATTGGTTTGAGTGGTGATGTACTCTACTGAATTCATAAGGCCCACTTCAAATCGTTTGGTGGCAAAATCATACGCTTTCTGCGAAGCCATTTCCGTGGTGATGGCCGCGTTGTATTTCTGCAGGGCGCCTATAGCGTCTGCGTGGGCGGTGTACACATCCTGCCTCAGCTGCAGGCGGTTCACGTCCATGGTGAGCTTGCGGTTCTCCACTTCAATTTTGGCCCTTTCCACCTCAGAGCGCTGCCGCCAGCCGTTGAGGATGGGGATATTGAGGGAGAGGCCGAAATTCTGGCCAAAGTTATTGCTCAGCTGGTCACCAAACGGCGTAAGGCGGGTGCCGGGCCTTTCAAAGCCTGGCTGCACCACGTTGTAGATGGTACCACCTACGTCTACGAGACCAATGGTATCTATTTTGGGCCGGGGCGAGCCATAGGCCTCCCGGGTAGTATTGGCATAGTTGGTACCGGCGCCGGCGTAAAAGCGAAGGCTCGGGTACAGGGCGCCGCGGGTTGAGGCCAGCGACCGGTCCGCCGCTTTCACCAGCATTTCATCCGCCTTGTATTGCGGCTGGTTGGCTATGGCGGCACTGAACACCATTTCTGGCGATGTTTCGAAGAGATTGAGCAGCGGCGCTTTCAGCACGTCTTCGGGCAGCTCTGTGCTGAATGGTACTGTAAACTCCAGGTTCAGCAGGGCCTTCATTTGCAGTACGGTGGTAATGGCGCTGTTTTGCGCGGCAATGAGCGTAGAACTGTCCCGCGCCAGCTGCGCCTCCATATCAGCCTGGTTGCTTTCCGGCACAGAGCCGGCGGCCACCAGTTTTTTGGTGTTGTCCAGCTGCGCCTGGCTGAGCGCTACCTGAGACTTCCCTATTTTCACCTGCTCGCTGGCCAGCAATATTTGCAGAAAGGCATTGGCAATATTCACCCCCATGTCATTACGGGCCTTTTCCAGCTGGAAGTTCTGGGCATACAGCTGGTATTTGGAGGCCCTGATGGCGTTCTGCTTGGTGAACCAGCCAAAAATGTCTGCGGAAGCGTCTATACTGAAGCCGGAGTTGAAGAGGGACTGGGTAACGAAGGTGTTCTGCGTAGGGTCAATAGAACGGCCGAAGCGGTACCCCCCGTTCAGGCCCGCATTGATGGTGGGCAGCTGGGAGAGGCGGTTCTGCTTCAGGGTAAGCGCCGCCAGCCTTTGCTGCAGCTCGCTTTGTTTGAGGGTCAGGTTATGGGCCAGCGCATAGTCCAGGCAGCGCTGGTAGCTCCAACTATCCTGGGCGGCTACAGGGCGCGGGTTCGCAAACAACAACATTACTGAGATGGATGCAAATACAACGGACTTTACTTTCATATCCTGACAAAAATATATTAATTGAAATAACACCTTTCGCGCCTTCTTGATAAATGGCAAATTGTTATTAGGTGTGGCGCGGGGCCACACGAATTTAAGGCAAAACATCATATGATGAGTTTTTAGCTTACGGAATTTCAAAAAAGCGCCTATTGCACTTTGCCGTCACTGATCTGGATAATACGGTTCCCATAGGCGGCATTGGTTTCTGAATGGGTGACCTGTACAATGGTTATCCGCTCGTTCCGGTTCAGGTCTGCAAACAGTTCCATGATGGACCTGGCCTGGTCTGAGTGCAGGTTGCCAGTAGGCTCATCCGCAAAAATAACGGCCGGCTCGGCCACTATGGCACGGGCAATGCCCACCAGCTGCTGCTGCCCCCCGGAGAGCTGGTTGGGGAACAGGTCTTTTTTGGCCACAATATTGAACCTGTCCAGTATATCTGCCACACGGCTCTTGCGTTCCGAGCCGGGCATGTTTTTATAGAGCAGGGGTGTTTCTATGTTCTCATACACGGTAAGTTCATCTATCAGGTGATATGCCTGGAATACGAAGCCGATGGCGCCCCGGTGCAGCTGGGTGCGTTTTTTATCGTTCATTTTCTGCACCAGCTCCCCCTGGAAATAGTAGTCCCCCTCAGAGGGCTCTTCCAGCAAACCGAGTATATGCAACAAGGTAGATTTCCCGGAACCGGAGGGGCCCATAATGGATACAAATTCCCCTTCGTGGATATGCAGGTTCACATCTTTCAGGATTTCCTGTTTCCCGAAGCCTACCGGGTAATGTTTGGTGATGTTGCGTAACTGGATCATGATGTTAGTTAAAATATGTTGAAGGTTTACTCTGTACGTAGTGATTTTACCGGGTTGGCCAGCGCCGCCCTGATGGTCTGGAAGCTGATGGTAATAGCCGCCACCAGTATGGCAATGAGGCCGGCGGCGAGGAAAATCCAGATATTGAGGCGGATGCTGTAGGCATAGTTGTTCAGCCAGTTGCCCATTACCAGCCAGGCCAGCGGTACGGCAATGAGGATAGACAATACCACCAGTTTCAGGAAATCTCCGGATACCAGCATGGTAATACTGCCTATGCTGGCCCCCAGCACCTTGCGCACGCCAATCTCCCGGGTGCGCTGGTTAATGGCCATCATGGCAATGGCAAACAGCCCCATGCAGGAAATGGCAATGGTGAGCAAGGCGCCGCTTACAAATATCCGGGAAAGTTTCTTTTCGTCGTTGTAAAGGCGGTTGGTATTTTCATCCAGGAAAGAGGCGTTGAACGCCGCGCCCGGCACGGCCGTCTTCCAGGCCGCTTCTATCTTCTGCATGGAACCTTGCAGGTTGGCGGGGCTTACCTTCACAAAAATATAGGACGGCGGGTCTTCCCGGTTGGACAGGAACAGCGTGAGAGGCGCTATCTCTTCGTGCAGGGACTTGAAGTGATAGTTCTTTACCACGCCCAGCACTGTGTATTCTTCCTTTGCATTCTCATCAAACCGGATGCGGTGGCCCACTACTTCTTTCACCCCCAGCTCCCGGGCCATGTTCTCGTTGATGAGCAGCCCCAGGGAGTCTGCCGCCATGGCGCGGTCCATATCCCTGCCGGCCAGCAGCCTGAGGTCAAGCGTTTTTACAAAGTCATAGTCTATGCTCATGATGTGGGTCTGCACTTCCCGGTCGTTGTGGTCAAAGGAGAGAATGGAGGTAGACATGCTGCCGTCTTTTCCCCTTCCAAAATTATTGGACGAAGCTGAAACCGCCAGCACGTCAGGGTATTGTTTCAATGCCGCGCGCAGGCGCTGCAGTACCTGGTGCCCGTCGTGCCCATTGCCTACCGGTACGCTCACTACCTCATGCGTATTGATGCCCAGCGGTTTACTGTTCAGGTAGTTCATTTGCTGCCAGGCCACAATGGTGCAGCAGATCATAATACAGGATATAACGAACTGCGCCACAATGAGGGAGTTGCGGAGGTAGTGCTTTCTGCCGGTGTTGATCTTGCCTTTGAGCACCTGCAGCGTTTTGGAGCTGGCCAGCACCAGTGCCGGATAACCGCCCGCCAGCAGGGAAATGAGCAAAAAGCACCCCACTATGCCTGCCATGATCTGCGGTTTGAGCAGCAGGGAAAGCGGCAGCTTGTTATTGAGGAAAGCGGTGAAACCCGGCATGAGTATGTACGCCAGCGCCATGCCCAATACCAGGGAAATAAAGAACAGGATCATGGCCTCCCCGCATAGCTGCAACACCAGCTGCAGCCTGGCCGCTCCCAACATTTTGCGCATGCCTACTTCCTTGGCGCGGGTAAAGGCGCGGGCCATGGTAAGGTTCATGAAATTGATACTGGCTATGAACAGCAGGAACACGGCAATGAACAGCAGCATGTACAGCACCGGCCGCTTCATTTTACTGAGGGAAGAAACAGGGTCGAAATGCACATTGTCCATAGATACCAGGCCCAGGCGCATGTACTCCTCCCCTTTGCCCGGTTTGGCCCCCATTTTTTTCAGCTCGTCGATCCTTTTGGCGTAGTGGGACGCCATGAATTTTTTGGCGGCCTGCTCAAACGCCAGCGGGTTGCCGCCGGGCTGCAGCTGCACAAAGGTGTGCAGGCTGAAGTTTTCCCATTCGTTCTGATCACTTTTGTAAGCCGGGTTGTTTTCGATGCGCAGCAGTACGTCAAACCGGATGCTGGACTCGTCTGGCGGGTCTTGCAGCACGGCGGCCACCTTGAAGCTCTCCCAATTGCTGCCCAGGCGCAGCAGCACCGTTTGGCCTACGGCATCTGCGGTCTTGAAATATCTTTTGGCGGTTGTTTCCGAGATCACGGCATCGTTGATGCCCATGGCGGTGCTGCCGGATATAGCGGGAAAGGTGAACATCTGCAGGAAGGTACTGTCTACACAAAGCAGGGTTACCTCCTGCGGCAGGTCTGTAGTACGCATGCTGGCGCCGCCGTTAGAAAAACGGGTTACCGCCTTCAGCCCCGGCATTTCCGTGGCCAGCGCCGGGCCCATGGGGTACGGCATATTGGAGCGGCCGCGGGCCTTGTCGTTATACGCTTCTTCCATATATACCTGGTACAGGTCTTTCCTGTTTTCGTGGAACTGGTCAAAGGTAAATTCCCGATATACAGTGAGGCTGAGCAGCAGGGCCACAGCTATGGCCATACTCAGCCCGGCAATGTTGATGGCAGACACCTGTTTGGATTTCCAGATGCTTCTCCATGCAATTTTCAGATAGTTCTTTATCATGACAAATCATTCAGATCTTAAAGATTTCACCGGGTTCATCCGGGCTGTTTTAATAGACTGGTAGCTGACGGTAAGCATGGCCAGCACCAGCGCCAGTACAGCGGTTACTACCAGTACCCACCAGGCTACCTCCACATGGTAGGCAAACCGGTTCAGCCATCCATGCATGAAATAAGCGGCGAGGGGCAGCGCTATAGCAATGGCTACCAGCACCAGGCGTAAAAATTCCTTGCTGAGCAAAGCCAGTATTTGCACAACGGTGGCGCCCAGCACCTTGCGGATGCCTATTTCCTTGGTGCGCTGCTGGGCGGTGAAGGTGGCCAGCCCGAACAAGCCCAGGCAGGCAATGAAAATGGCCAGCAGCGTAAATGCGGCGGCCAGCCGGCCAATCACCTGCTCACTGGCATACATGGCGGCAAAAGACTCGTCCATGTACTTGATGGTGAAAGGATAATCGGGATTGAACTGTTTGTATACTTTCTCTATACTGGCTATTGCCTTGTCTGTTTGGCCGGGTTGTATACGTACCAGCACAAGCCAGTTGCCGGCAGCCTGGTAACGGATCAGCAGCGGGCCGGTTTTTATTTGCGCATGGTTGCTGGCAAAATCTTCCGTTACGCCCAGCACTGGGCGCTGCACCTCATCTACCGAGATGAGCCTGCCCACATACGGCTTTTTGAGCTTCATCAGTTTGGCCGCCGTTTCGTTGATCACCACGGCATTGGCATCAGACAAATGATCTGCGGAAAACATCCTGCCTTCCAACATACGTATCTGCATGGTTTTTTCCAGGCCAAAACCAGCCCATAAATTATCGATCAATATGTTTTCATCTTCGTTCTTGCCGGGCCAGGATACGTTGCTGCTGTTGTTGTTCACGCTGATGGGGATCTGGTCGGCCTCTGTTACGGACACAATGCCCGGCATGCCCAGCAGCGCGTTTTTGAAGGCGGCGTTGTTCTGGGCTATGCTGCCTTCATTCTGGAAGTAGACCACCTGGTCTTTATTCAGGCCCAGGTTCCTGTTCTTGATAAAACGGATCTGCTGGTATATGAGAATGGCCCCTACAATGAGCACGGTAGACACCACAAACTGGAAAACCACCAGGCCCTTCCGCAGCCACAGCGCACTGGCCCGCAGGCGCAACATGCCACCCTTGAGTGTTGCCACCGGGTGCAGTGACGAGAGGTAAAACGCGGGGTAGCTGCCCGCCGCAAAACCGGTGAACAATGCCAGCAGCAGCAGGCCGGTTATGTTATACCAGGTAAAGAGCCGTACTGTGAGCGTAACATTTACCATTCTTTCAAAAGCGGGCGTAAGCAGCCACACCAGCAACAACGAAAGCACAGTGGAAATAAATACCAGGGCATAAGACTCTCCCAGGAACTGCCCTATGAGGGCGCCTTTGCCGGCCCCAATACTTTTGCGCACGCCCACTTCCCTGCTGCGCTGCGTAGCCCGCGCGGTGGAAAGGTTCATGAAATTAATGCAGGCTATCAGCAGCACAAAAACGGCTACAATGATGAACAGGCGCACGTACTCTATGCGCCCGCCGCTCAGCTTACCTTTCTCAAAGCGGCCTTCCAGGTAAATGTCCTGAAAGGGATAGAGGAACACGTCTGTTTTGGCGTCTGTTTTGTTGCGTTTTATGATGTCTTTTACACGGGCGTTCATTTTCTGAATATCCGCCTGCGCATCCGCCAATATGTAGGTACGGGGCGCATTTGCCCCCCATTCTTTCAGCCACTGGTTTTCCGCCACCAGCCTTTCTATGGACAGCAGCCATTCAAATTTGAAAGTAGAATTAAGCGGATGGTCTTTGATAACGGCGCTTACCTGGTAATCTTCCTTATTGTCAAGCCTCACCACCTGCCCCACTGCTTTGCTTTCTCCAAACAGGCTGCGGGCCAGCTTTTCCGTGATAACAATATCATTCGGGCGCTGCAACGCGGTGGCCCGGTCCCCTTCCAGGAGGGGAAAGGAAAATACCTGCAGCAGGTCATTATTGGCATACTGCCCCGCCATTTTCACATTCTTGTCCTTCACACGCAGCAGCTTGTCTGAGCTCCAGGAAAGGATACCCGCTTTGAGGATGCCCGGTATTTCCGCTTTCAGCTGGTCTGCCAGCGGGCCGGGGGTAGCGGTTACGGTGAATATATCGTTCTCCGCCAGGTACTGGTGTTCATATACCTGGTAGATGTTTGACAGGTTTTCATGATGGCGGTTATAGCTCCATTCATTGGCCACCCACAGCAGGATAAACATGCAACAGGTAAGCCCGAAGGTGAGCCCGGCAACATTGATCACTCCAAACATCTTGTTGTTCCAGAGGTTCCGCCATGCAATCTTTACATAGTTCTTCCACATGCTATTCTGTTTTAAGTGATTTAACAGGGTTAGACAATGCTGCTTTTACCGACTGGAAGCAAACCGTTGCCAATGCAATGAACACGGCAATGCCGCCCGCGGCCAGGAACATCCACCATTGCATGTCTATACGATACTCATAGTCTTGCAGCCAGCGCCGCATCAGGTACCAGGCCAGCGGCATGGCCAGCAAAATAGCCAACACCACCAGGCGTATAAAATCCTTGCTGAGCAAAGTCACTACGCTGCCCGCGGAAGCGCCCAGCACCTTGCGGATGCCTATTTCTTTGGTACGCTGTTCCACTACGTAGGCCACCAGTCCAAAGAGCCCCAGGCAGGCCACAAAAATGGCAAGGCCGGCAAACAGCAACACTATCTGGCCCACCTTCCGGTCTGCCTTGTACATATTGTTGAAGTCACTGTCCATAAAACTGTAATCAAAAGGCTGGCCGGGCACATGCGTTTTCCACTTGTCTTCCACGTGCCGTACCAGCGCCTGCTTGTCTGTAGCGGCGGTGCTGCGCACCAGTATGCGGGAGGCGGTCTCCCCGGGCTTATTGTAAAAGAACGCCAGCGGGCCAATGGTTTGCCGCATGTTCTCAAAATGGAAGTTGCGTACCACACCTATGATGTGGAGGGGGCGCATTGTTTCCCACTCATCGTCTTGCGGAGCGTAAATGATCTTACCCACCGGGTCTTTAAAACTAAACATTTTTGCGGCGGCCTCATTGAGTACCACGGCGTTGCTGTCTGTTCCGAACTGCCGGGAAAAGAAGCGGCCGGCGGTCATTTCCATTTTCATGGTACGCAGGTAGCCTTCATCCACAGACCAGTTTTGCAAATACACGGCTTTGGCATGCTCCCGCTCTCTGCCGGGGAACAAAGGGTTATCGTTCCGCACAGAGGGCACCGGCAAAAAGCCCGACATGGATACGGCTTCCACACCGGGCAACTGCTGCAGCTCCTGCTTGATAGCGGTTGCCTGCTGCGGCGCAAGTGTAAAACTGTTCTGGATGATCAGCACCTGCTCCTTGTCAAAACCCAGCTGCTTGTGCTGGATGTAATAAAGCTGCTTGTAGATCACAATGGTACCGGTCAGCAATATCACAGACATGGTGAATTGCAGCACCACCAGTACACTGCGCAACCTGGCGCCGCTCATTGTATGACGGATCATGCCTTTGAGCACGCTAATGGGTTGAAACGCGGACAAAAAGAAAGCGGGGTAACTGCCGGCCGCCATGCCCACCACTACCGGTACCGCGGCGGCCAGTACCATAAACCGCCAGTTCAGCAGGCTAAAGAGGCTCAACGGCTTGTCTGCCAGCCGGCTGAAATACGGCAATACCAGCGTTACCGCCACCAATGCCACTGCCAGCGCCAATACCACGGTAATAACAGACTCGGACAGGAAACGGCTTACAAGGGAGCCTTTTTTACTGCCCAGCACCTTGCGGATACCTACCTCCCTGGCGCGGCCTGCGCTTTGGGCCGTGGCCAGGTTCATGAAATTAATGCAGGCAATGAGCAGGATGAACAGGGCCACCGCGGAAAAGATATAAACGTACCGGATGTTGCCGTTGGCCTTCAGTTCATTACTACGGTTGGAATACAGGTGAATGTCTTTGATGGGAACGGCGGAATAACGCAGGTAGCTGCCCTGTTTCTCCAGTTCTTCTATAGTAATGCCCAGCTTTTGTATGCCGGGGGCTATGTGGTTGCGGTGCAACCCTTCGAATATCTTTTTGAACTCCCCGGCCCCGGCGCCTTCCCGGAGCAGCAGGTAAGTATTGAAGTTGTGAGAGCCCCAATTATCGGTTTCCAGGCTCTGGGCCTCGTCTGCCATGGCCAGCAGCATGTTGCCGTCCAGGTGGGAATTGGCGGGTATGTCTTCATACACGGCAGTGATGCGGTACGCGTGTTTGTTATCCAGTAATACGGTCTGGTCAATAGCCGCTTCCGGCGTGCTGAAGTACCGCAGGGCGGTGGTTTTGCTCATGGCCAGCGTGCCCTGGCGGGCAAGCGCCTGTTTTGCGCTGCCTGCAATTACTTTTACCGGAAATACGTCAAAAAAAGTAGAGTCTGCATAATACACTGTATGTTCCACAAACTGCCGCTCCCCGCTTTTCACCAGCCAGTTACCGGTTTTCCGAAGGCGCACAAAATTTTCCACTGCGGGGTAATCTCTTATAATGGCGGCGCCCATGGGCGAAGAGGAGGTGGCCAACGCCATATCGCTGCCGCCGTAGCGGATGTCTGAATTGATACGGTAGGTCCTTGCTGCCCGGGGGTTCCAGCGCTCATAGCTTAGCTCATCCAGCACATAAAGGGCTATCAGCAGGCAGCAGGCCAGGCCCACGGCCAGCCCGCCCACATTGATGAAGGTATACCCCTTGTTCTTCCAAAGGCTGCGCCAGGCTATTTTAAGATAGTTCTGCAGCATAGGCTACGTTTGGCCCGGGCACGGCAAGCATCCCGGAGGTTCAATAATCCGCCTTTACGGCCTGTAAGGGAATGTTCCCCTTTTCCTGTAAATGCTGATGCAGTAAAGTCCTGCTATCAGCACCAGCAAAGCCGGAACGGCTACGTACGGCAGCATCTGGAGAAGGTCTCCCGTTGCGGGCCCGCTGTATTCTCCCGTAGCATAGCCGGGGTTGAGTTGGGCGCTCACCAGTTTGTTGAGAAAGCAGGTCAATGACTTTTCCATGTTAGTCCGGTTTTAGGCTGCTCACGGCGTTTGCCGCAAGGCCGGTGGTCGGGTTTTATACGTGAAACTGTTCCTTGATGTTTTCCGTTACAACTTTGCCGTCAAAAAGGTTGACGATGCGATGGGCAAAGCCGGCATCATAGGGCGAGTGGGTTACCATAATAAGGGTGGTACCGGCATCGTTCAGCTCCTGCAGCAGCTTCATCACTTCTTCCCCGTTGGTAGAATCCAGGTTACCGGTAGGTTCATCTGCCAATATCAGCCTGGGCTTGGCCACTACGGCGCGGGCAATGGCCACGCGTTGCTGCTGGCCGCCGGAGAGCTGCTGCGGAAAGTGGTTGCGGCGGTGCATGATGTTCATTCTCTCCAGCACTTCCTCCACCCTTTTTTTCCTTTCACTGGCGGGCACTTTCAGGTACAGCAACGGCAGCTCCACGTTCTCGAACACCGTCAGCTCGTCAATCAGGTTGAAACTCTGGAACACAAAACCGATTGCCCCTTTGCGCAGCTGGGCACGCTGGCGCTCGCTCATGCGCGCCACTTCCTGGCCCCAGAAATGGTACTCCCCGTCTGAAGGGTTGTCAAGCAAACCCAGGATGTTGAGCAGGGTAGACTTGCCGCAACCGGAGGGCCCCATGATGGCCACGAACTCGCCATCCTGCACATCCATATAAATACCGTTCAGCGCCGTGGTTTCCACCTCTTCGGTAGTAAACAGCTTTTGTAAATTGACTGTTCTGATCATTGTGCTTTTTGTTTGTTTGTGATTGGATCGGTTGTAAGGTTAAAACTCCAGTACTTCTTTATTGCCGAAATTCTCATAGGGAGAGGTGATCACCTGCTCGCCGGCCTGCAGGCCTTCCAGCACTTCAAAATATACAGGGTTTTTGCGGCCCAGGGAAATGTTGCGCTTCACGGCCCGCGTGCCGCTCTTGTCTACCACATATACCCAGTTGCCGCCGGTATCTGAAAAGAACCCGCCCACGGGCAGCAACAGCGCTGATGAAGACTTTCCTAATTCTAGGCGGATAGGAGAGGATTGCCCGCGCCGGATCCCTTCAGGTGCCGCGGCTGAAAAATTCATATCTACTTCAAAGCGCCCGTTCTTCACCTCCGGGTATACTTTGGATAGTACCATTTCGTTGTTTTTGCCGTTGAACTCAAAGCTGGCCTTCAGCCCGGAAAATACCCTGGAAATATAGTGCTCGTCTACTTCCGCACGCATCTTGAACCCGTCCAGGTCATCTATCTGGCCAATGTTCTGGCCGGCGGAAATGCTGGTGCCTACTTCCACGTTGATGGAAGACAACTGCCCGTCTACCGGGGCGCGCACCACCAGGTTGTTAAGGTTTTCCTTCATCATGGCCAGGTTGCGCTGCGTTCTGGCAATGGTGCCCTCCAGCTGGGAGATCTGCGTCTGGGAGTTGTCTATCTGGTAGGCTTGCGACTTTACTTCTATTTCCCGCTGCCGCACCAGCTTTTCATAATCCCGTTTGGTTTTCAGGTACTCCTGCTCGGCTATCACCTTTTCTTTGAACAGCTTGGTGTTGCGGTCGTAAATGTCTTTGGCCTGGTCTACCTGGTAATCCAGGTCGCTGAGGGTCTTTTCCAGCGCAAACCGGTCTTGCCGCAACCGCAGGCGGGTGTTCTGCAGCTCGTTGATGAGGCGGTACATTTCCGTTTCGCGGTTCACGAAGTCCATCATCAGGCGCTGGTTCTCCAGCCGGAGAATGGAATCGCCCTGTTTCACCATGCTGCCGCCTTCCAGGAACTTGCGGGCTACATAGCCGCCCTCAATGGCATCCAGCCGGATGGTTTTCAGGGGGTGTACCACTGCTGTTACCACAATATATTCGTCAAAAGACCCCTGGGTTACCGTAGAGATCGTGATCTTGTCTTTTTCAACATTCAGCTTGCTCCTTTTGTCCGCAAAGATGAAGCTCCACAAGATGAGCAGTACCAGTATGCCCCCTCCGCCAACGAGAAAAATGCGTTGCCTGGTCCAATATTTCTTTTTGAGTTGTCTGTCCATGATCTTAATTGCTGCGTACATTTAACCAATCCATGTGCCAAGCCATGCCAAAGAGCCAGATTGGGCACCATGGCCTATTTGGGAAGTATGGCCGCCAGCCGCCCTGTTCCAAAGCGGACAGGCGGTGTCCGTTTCCGGACACGGCAGACGGGTGGCGGACACCCCCTAAAATAACCATACAACCCAAAAAATCTTTCTTTAATATTGCTTCCGGGGCCGTTTTGGCCGTTTTTCGCCATTGCGGCGGCAGAAGCGGCGGGGCGGAACGGAACAGGTTTTGCGTATTGGCTAACACAAGGAAATTTTAATACCGATGAGTACACAGCAAGGAAAGATCCTGATAGTTGACGATGACGTAGATGTATTACGGGCAGCGCGCCTGTTGTTAAAACGGCACTTTGCCCAGGTAGACTTTGAAAAGAACCCGCAGAAGATCCCCTACCTGGTCAGCAATTTCGACTATGACGTTATTTTGCTGGACATGAACTTTACCCGGGACCTCAGCAGCGGCAAGGAGGGCTTTGAGTGGCTGGACCGCATCCTGGACATTAACCCCAAAGCCACCGTAGTGCTGTTTACCGCGTATGGCGATGTGGAAATGGCCGTGCGCGCCATCAAGGCCGGCGCGGCAGACTTTGTGCTGAAGCCCTGGGAAAACGACAAGCTGCTGGCTACCATGCAAACCGCCGTGCAAACCCACCAGGCCAAGCAGGAGAAAAAGGCCGGCGGCGCCACCCTGCATACAGACAACGTATTGATCGGAGACAGCCCCGCCATGCAGGAAGTGATGGAAACCGTATCGCGCGTGGCCGGTACAGACGCCAACATTCTTGTACTGGGCGAAAACGGAACGGGTAAAGACCTGCTGGCCCGCCATATCCATGCGCTCAGCCAGCGGAAAGACAAACCTTTTGTAAGCGTAGACCTGGGCGCCCTCAGCGAAACCCTGTTTGAAAGCGAGCTGTTCGGCCATGTCAAAGGCGCCTTCACGGATGCGCGGGACGACCGTGCCGGCCGCTTTGAAGAAGCCAGCGGGGGTACTATTTTCCTGGACGAGATCGGCAACATCTCCATCCCCTTCCAGGCAAAGCTCCTGACCGTGCTGCAAAACCGCTCCGTTACCCGCGTGGGCTCCAACAAGGCCGTGCCCGTAGATGTGCGCCTCATTTGCGCCACCAACCGCAACATCCAGCAAATGGCGGCCCAGCAGCTCTTCCGGCAAGACCTTCTTTACCGCGTCAACACCATAGAAATACAACTGCCGCCGCTGCGCAACCGTGTGGAAGACATTGTGCCCCTGGCCGAATACTTCCTCGGCATGTACCGTAAAAAATACAACCGGCCCGTAGCTTTCCTCCACGAAAGCCTCATTACCCAACTGGAGAAATATGACTGGCCCGGCAACATCCGAGAGCTGCAGCACGCCATAGAACGCGCCGTGATCCTTTGCCAGGGCAAAACGCTGATGCCTAAAGACGTGTTCGTAAAAACCAATAACGCCTCGGAACAGATGGACACCGGCTTTAACCTGGAAGACATGGAGCGGAACATGATATCGCAGGCCCTCAAGAAATGCAACGGCAACATCACCGATGCGGCCCGGGAACTGGGCCTGAGCCGTGCCGCGCTGTACCGCCGCATGGAAAAATACAACCTTTAACACATGAACCGCTTCAGCCTTAATATCCTACTGCGCATAGTGGTGTTGATTGCCACTATTATGGCCGGCTGCTGGCTGTGGTGGAACGGGTACCAGCTGGTGATACTGCTGATGGTGCCTTTCATAATTGCGCAGATAATGGGCCTCTACTATTACCTGAACCGGGTGAACCGCAAGCTCACCCTCTTCCTGGAGGCCATCCGGTATGAAGATTTTTCCATCCGTTTCAGTGCGGACAACAAGCTGGGAAAGAGCTTCAGCGCCCTGAACCACCAGTTCAACGAAGTGCTGGAGGCCTTTCGCCAAACCCGCGCGGAAAGGGAAGCCAACCTCAAATACATAGACACTATTATTCAGCACATCACCATCGGCGTACTTTCCTTTGACGCAGACGGGAAAATTGAACTGATCAACCCCGCCGCCTTCCGCCTCATGGGCATCTACAGGCTGCGTTACCTCGACGAGCTGAAGCATGTACATCCAGACCTGGCGCAAACCCTGCTGCAGCTGCCCGCGGGCAGCAAATCGCTCTACGCTACGCAGAACGGGCAGCAGCTCTCCATACAGGCCACCACCGTGCGTTTGCAGGGCAGGCTGATAAAACTCATTTCCCTGCAGAACATTCATGCGGAGCTGCAGCAGAAAGAGCTGGAAGCCTGGCAGAACCTCACCAAGATACTGCGGCACGAGATCATGAACTCCGTAACGCCCATTGTGAGCCTGATAGGCACCATGCAGGATATTGTGGAGCATGACATGGCGCCCACCGCAGAACAGTCTGAAGCGGTAGGAGACCTGAGAGAAGCGCTGGAGACCATTGAAAGCCGCAGCAAGGGCATCATGAACTTTGTGAACGCCTACCGCGACTATACGACCCTGCCCAAGCCGCAATTCACCAATGTGAACCTCAAACAGCTGATCAGCTCCATCAGCAACCTGCTGCAATCAGACATGAAAGCGGCCGGCATCATTTATACGGCCCACGTTTCGCCAGACAACCTGGAGGTGCATGCGGACGAGGCCCAGTTGCAGATGGTGCTGATCAACCTGATAAAAAACGCCATGGACGCGCTGGAGCATACAGAGCGGCCGCGCATACAGGTAAAAAGCGCCATGGGCAACGCGCAGCAGATCATCATAGAAATTACGGACAATGGGCCCGGTATTGAGCCGGAAGCGCAGGAAAGGATATTCATCCCCTTCTTTACCACCAAAAAGAAAGGCTCCGGCATCGGGCTGAGCCTTTCACAACAGATCATCCAGATGCACGGCGGGCAGCTCAAGGTGGTGAGCACCCCGGAAAAGGGTACAACTTTTTACGTATTGCTTACCAGCTAAAATGGAAGTAAGTTGCCCAGACAATTCCGCGATATGCAACCAAAATACCTGGCAGTACTATACTTCCTGGTGCTGCTGGCAGATATGGCTGTAATAGCTGCAGACATCCCTTACGCCCGCTTCGCCACCAAACCTTTGCTCATGATAGTGCTGGGGTTCTTTTGCTGGGCCCGTACCGGCGGCTTACACCTTCGTGCCAGGAACCTCATTTTTGCCGCCATTATTTTTTCCTGGGGCGGAGACGTACTGCTGCTTTTCCCGGAAAACTTCGTACCCGGCCTCCTCAGTTTTCTTACGGCCCACGCCCTTTATATTGCCTTTTTCCTGCAGGTAAGGCCCAGGCCGCGCATCGGCATACCGGAAATAGCCACCGCCGCCGGCGTTGCCGTATATGCCATCCTGTTAGTTAGCCTGCTGGCGCCGCGCCTGGGGGTGCTGAAGCCGGCGGTGATGGTATACACGGTGGTGATCTCCGTCATGCTGCTATCTGCCCTGCGGGCCTTTGGCTGGCAGAGCGGCATTACCGGGCGGCTTTGTGTGGCCGGCGCCCTGCTGTTCGTACTCTCGGATTCCGTGCTGGCCGTAGAAAAATTCCATACCGCCTTTACAGGCGCCGGTTTGCTGGTAATGCTCACCTACGGCCTGGCCCAGTGGATGATAGTGGAAGGCAGCGCCCGCTACTTCGGGGCATTGCGAAGAAAATAAAGCGGCGCCACCGCTATAAAGAGAGCAGGTGAAATAAGCCATAATTGACTAATTTTGATGTTCTATGCATCAAACAGACTTCCTGGTAGTAGGCTCCGGGATTGCAGGACTCACTTATGCGCTAAAAGTGGCGGAGCAATGCCCGGACAAGAAAGTGACCATTATCACTAAAACACGCGAAGACGAAACAAATACCAAATATGCGCAGGGCGGCGTTGCCGTGGTGAACGACCTGGAGAACGACAGCTTTGAGAAGCATATTGAAGACACCCTCATTGCGGGAGACGGCCTCTGCAACGAAAAAATAGTGGAAATAGTGGTCAAGGAAGGTCCGGAAAGGGTCAACGAGCTTATTTCCTGGGGCGCCAACTTTGATAAGGCGCCGGATGGCGACTTTGCGCTGGGCCGGGAAGGCGGCCACTCGGAGTTCAGGGTGATCCACCACAAAGACGTAACCGGCCGCGAAATTGAACGCGCCCTGCTGGAGGCCATCCGCCGCAAGAGCAATATAGAACTGGTTACCCACTGCTTCGTCATAGACCTCATCACACAGCACCACCTGGGATACCTGGTCACCAAATCCACACAGGACATTGAGTGTTACGGCATTTACGTGCTCAATCTCAAGACCAACAAGATCGAAAAGATACTTTCCCGTATTACCCTGCTGGCCACCGGCGGCAACGGGCAGGTATACCGCACCACCACCAACCCCGTGATAGCCACTGGAGACGGCGTGGCCATGGTGTACCGCGCCAAGGGCCGCATCGAGAACATGGAGTTCATCCAGTTCCACCCCACCGCCCTGTACCAGCCGGGAGAAAGCCCCGCCTTCCTGATCACCGAAGCGGTGCGCGGGGATGGCGGCATTCTGCGCAACAAGAACGGGGAAGACTTTATGCACCGGTATGACGAGCGCCTTTCCCTGGCGCCGCGGGATATTGTGGCCCGCGCCATAGACAGCGAGATGAAAATTACCGGTACCGAGCACGTGTTTCTCGATTGCCGGCATATGGACCTCGAAAAATTCATCCATCACTTCCCCAATATCTACGAAAAATGCCGCTCCCTGGGCATAGACATCGCAAAAGACATGATACCCGTGGCCCCCGCGGCACATTATAGCTGCGGCGGTATAAAAACGGACGAATGGGGCCGCACTTCCATCCGCCATCTGTACGCGGCCGGAGAATGCGCCAGCACCGGCCTCCATGGCGCCAACCGCCTGGCCTCCAACTCCCTGCTGGAAGCCATGGTGTTTGCCCACCGCTGCTACCAGGACGCCGTGAAAGTGATCGGCAACACCGCTTTCAAAACCAGCATCCCTGATTGGGACACGCTGGGCACCACGGCCCCCAAAGAAATGATCCTCATTACACAAAGCCTCAAGGAGCTGAAGCAGATCATGAGTGACTACGTGGGCATTGTGCGCACCAACACAAGGCTGGAAAGGGCCATGCGCCGGCTGGACATACTGCACCTGGAAACGGAGGCCCTTTACCGGGAAACCGCCGTGTCTCCCCAGCTGTGCGAACTACGCAACCTCATTACCGCCGGCTACCTGGTGGTAAAAGGCGCCGCGTTCCGCAAGGAAAGCAGGGGCCTGCATTACAATACAGATTACCCATATAAATCAGAACTGGTTCAGAACATCATCCTGTAACGGTAAAAAGCGCGAGTGGCCCATGTATTACATTATTCTGGCATTCTGTTACGGCGTTTCCATACTGCCCCTGTGGTTGCTCTACCTCATCAGTGACGGGCTTTGCTTCCTGGTGTACAATGTGTTGGGCTACCGCCGGAAAGTGGTGCTGGACAACCTGCGGCAGGCCTTTCCCGGCAAGCCGGAGGCGGAGGTCAGGCAGCTGGCCAAAAAGTTCTACCGCAACCTCACAGACATGATGGTAGAAACCATCAAGCTGCTGACCATGAGCCGCCGCAGCCTGGTGAAGCGGTTTGACTGCGACCTGTCTGTACTGCACCAGCTCTATGCGCAGGGAAAAAGCTGCCAGTTGCACCTGGGCCACAATTTCAACTGGGAGTGGGCCAACCTCTTCTGCATGCAGGGCGTGCCCTACCCCTTCCTGGTAGTATTCATGCCCATTACCAACAAGGCGGTGAACCGCATGTTCATCCACTTCCGCGAAAAGTTCGGCACCAAACTCATTCCCGCCAATGACATGCGCAACGGCATGGCGGCGTGGGTGGGCAAACAATATCTGCTGGCGCTGGTGGCAGACCAGAACCCCGGCAACCCGCGCCGCAGCTACTGGTTCCCTTTCCTGAACCGGATGACGGCCTTCTACAAAGGCCCTGAAATGAACGCCCGCCGCTTCGACATTCCCGTGGTGTTTGCCCATATCAAAAAAGTAAAACGCGGGTATTATAAGGCCACGCTCACGCTGGCGTTTGAAGAACCGCGCCGGGAGCCCGAAGGGAGGATCACGGAAGCGTTTGTGCAATACCTTGAGCAACGCATTCTTGAGCAGCCGGAAACATGGGTGTGGAGCCACCGGCGGTGGAAACATGCATACCGCCCGGAAACGGACGGGTTGCGGGGCGGGGTAGAAAGTGAGGAATAGCTGTGCGCAGAGAAAACAGGAACAGGGAATAACCGCGCAGGCCGCCGTCAGGCAGGCGCAAAACAGATGGCCATGGTGTAACCTCCGCGCAAGCGGCGGCTACACCATAAGCAGTAAAGGCGTACCGGATGTGGTACGCCTTTACTGCTTATGGCAGCCTGCAGGTATCAGGCTGAAGGTATCTTCAACTTCTGCCCGGGATGAATGATATCCGGGTTCTTGATCTGGTCTTTGTTGGCTTCATAAATTTTCTGCCAGGTAAGACCAGGGTAGTTTTTGGCTATTTTGCTCAGGCTGTCTCCCGCTTTCACTTCATACTCCTGTTCTGCGCCCTCTGCCACTGAAATGTTCAGCACCAGGTCCCCGGAACGCATTTCGGGGTCCAGCTTCTCGTAAGTGCTCCATATCTGGTCTTTTACGGCGCTGGAAGGGGCCGTGCCGGTTACGTACAGTACGCCATTTTGCTCGGCCACCTGCAACCCGGTAACACCGGCGCCATTGGCCTGGTTAACGAGTTCTGCGTATTTATCTTGTAGTGCCATCGTTTTACTTTTTTAAGGTTAATGGTGTGGAATGAAAAGCCGGTTATTGAAGGGTCAGTTTGTTCACCACCTTTTTAGGCTTGGACTCATTAGCGGCCTGCATTACTTTTTTCAGGTCAGCTTTTTTGATAGTACCGGTGAGGGTCACTTCACCGTTGGCTACGGTGGCGGTTACGCCTGAAATGCCGGCGGCCTGGAGGGAAGAATCCACGCTGTTGCGCACCAGGTCATCAGGGTTGATCACCACCGGTGCGGGCGGAGGAGGAGGAGGGGTTACCATTACATTGTTGGTCACTGACTTGATTCCCTTCACTCCCTGGGCAGCTTCTTCAGCTCCGGTTTTTGCAGCCTCATCCATCACTTCCCCGCTTAACGTGGCCACGCCGCCCTTCACTTCAGCAATAACGCCCGGTGCCGCTGTTGCCAGCTTGTCGTTCACCTCTTTCTGGAGTTTGGCATCGCTTGGTTTACAAGCATACAATAGAACACCCATCATCATAACGAGACAGGTGAGTAAAAAGGATTGACGCTGTTTCATACGATTAAAATTTTATAGGAATTTAGCCAATTCCGGGGGAAATAGCAATTATTTTTTTGTTTAAATAATTGTTAAGCAACCAGATACGTACACTTCTGCAATCACGAAAAATCATATGTGTATAATATACAAGATATATCTGTATTGAAGATATAGCGTTGGGGTGCATGTGGGGAGGTCAAAAAGAGAATAGTGTTTAAACACACTTTTTCCGGGCGGGGTGTTTATAACGGGGATGGGGGTACGATGGGAAGGAATTGAAAAGGACACCCGTTAGCGCCGGAGTAGCCGGGGTTACAATGTGAGGGCACAGAGGAACAGCCCCTCTGCCAGGTAGCCGGAATCAACCGCCGGTGGCGGAGCCATCAGACCGCCCGGTAAACAAAACCGCCGGAAGCAAAGCCTCCGGCGGCACTAATAATCCTATTCGCTGCCAGCTAGTTCAGCACGTTCTTTTCTTTCACTACGTCTATCCCTTTCTGGTCTTTCATTTTGCCGAACCCGCCGTTTACGTTCCGGAGGTTGTGAATGCCTTCCTGCTTCATGATGGAGCAGGCAATTACGCTGCGGTAGCCGCCCTGGCAATGAACATACAGGTTATGGTGATCGTCAAAATCAGACAGGGCGCCGGCGCGGTCCGTCAGGTCTCCCAGGCTCAGGTTAACAGCGTTTTTTACATGCCCGTCCGCATATTCTGCCGGTTTGCGCACGTCCACTATTACCAGGTTCTCATCATGCGGGATGTCCATGGCCAGCTCGTCCGGATCTACGGAAATGATCATGTCTATTTTTTCACCGGCGGCCTTCCAGCCCTCAAAGCCTCCTTCCAGGTAACCTTCCACCTTGTCAAATCCCACGCGGGCCAGTCTCACAATTGTTTCTTCCGCCTGCCCTTCTTCCGTAACCAGCACCAGGGGGCGCTCAAAGTTGAGCAGGCTGCCTGCCCACTCTGCAAAGCGGCCTTCCAGCCCTATGCTCATGGAACCGGGTACAAACCCTTCTGTAAAGGTGCCGGCATTGCGGGTATCCAGTATCATGGCGCCCTCTTTTACCTTTTCCCTGAACGCTTTTACAGACAATGGTTTCAGGCTCCTGTCCATCACGGTTTGCATAGCGTCATACCCTTCCTTGTTGATCTGCGCATTGATGGGGAAATACTGCGGGGGCGTGCTGAGGCCGTCTGTTACCTGGCTGATGAACTCATCTTTGTTATCCGCCAGCAGCGCATAATTGGTGCTTTTTTCCTCACCGATGGTGCTGAAAGTATTGGGCCCAAGGTTTTTGCCGCAGGCAGAGCCAGGGCCATGCGCCGGGTAAACGATCACGCCGTCAGGCAGGGTCTTTATTTTGGTCTGCAGGGAATCGTACAGGAGGCCGGCCAGCTCTTCCTTGTTCAGGTTGCCGCTGAAAAGATCGGGGCGGCCTACATCCCCTACAAACAATGTATCTCCCGTGAAAATGGCATGCGGCTGCTTGTTTTCGTCCAACAGGAGGTAGCAGGTAGATTCCAGGGTATGGCCCGGCGTATGTAACGCGCGCACGGTCAGTTTACCGATCTGGAAATCTTCCCCGTCTTTCGCAATATGCACAGGAAAACCGGTGCTGGTCTCCGGCCCGTACACAATAGGCGCTTTGGTGGCGGCGGCCAGGTCAAGGTGGCCTGACACAAAGTCTGCATGAAAATGGGTCTCGAAAATGTATTTGATGGTGGCATTCCGTTCCCTGGCAAGTTCCAGGTAGGGTTCAATATCGCGCAGAGGGTCTATTACTGCGGCCACACCTTCAGATTCTATGAAATATGCGGCTTCCGATAAGCATCCCGTATATAACTGCTTAATGAACATATGGTTTTTGATTTCAGACAAAAATACGAAGAAGTTGAGAAGTGACCGCCAGTGGTCGTTAGCCCGGAGGGTAAAAACCGTTGTCAGCAACAGATTATTTCTAATATGCCAGCGCCAGCTATGGGACTACATTTAGCCGTGACCACCATATAGCTGCCCATGACCTTTGCTATGGATGGAGCATGGCTCGTCCATACTTGCCCTATAAATCTGGCCAACATCAGCAGAAACCGTTCGCCCGGGGCCGGATACGACAAAAAAAACCGCCTTCAGTTGAAGGCGGTTGTCAGTATGGTGCCGGCACAAAAAGTGCCTCGGATTTGAAAAAGATTGGAGATAAATTAACCCTTATCCCACCAGCTCTTCGACGAATTTTGCTACTTCTGCAATACGTTGCTTGTTGATGGTATAGTGGATGAATTTACCGTCCCGCTCGGTAATTACGATGCCGGCCCTTCTCAGGATGGCCAGGTGCTGGGATGCTACTGATTGTTCCAGACGCAGCTTCACATAGATCTCCGTTACGGTCATGCGCTTATGGTCTTCCAGCAGCTTGATCATTTGCTGGCGCAGCTTGTGGTTGATGGCTCTCAACACCATTGCGGCCTTCTTAACGGCAATGTAATCCAATTTGATCTGATCTTTTTCATTGTTACCTCTAGAAATAATAAGAGTATTAGAAGAGGTGGTTAATAATTGTTTTTCCATCGCAAAATAGTTTTAAAAATAAATGAAATGACAGGGATCAACGGACAGTAAAACGCGACTATTAGACAACAATCACGGATATTGATTACACAAAATTATAATATCTGTCACAATAAAAAAAATTTCTATACCTTCTTTTTTAATATATAAACCGGAATATCCCTCTTTTTCCCGTAATTTGACAATTCAATGACACTCCGGCAGGCTTTTTACTGTCCCGATCAGCCGTCTCAGATTATAACGCGTTTTGATGCGTAATATGATGCAGGGAAATGCTAAAAATCTGCTAAAAAAATAACGGATGTTAGGGCTTTCCGGGGGTGAAGAAGGGTTTAATGTAGTAGGGCGAGAAGTAGGCAACATCCTTGAAATCCTTATCTGCAAAGGCTTTTTCGGCAAGGGGCATCATATGTTCGGCAGAAATCCGATATGGTGGAAATTCTGAATTGGTATGCTCTCCTAACAATCCCTGCCATTTGGGGGCGCCGTCACCAAAAAAAAGTGTGTTTTTTTCCGTCATCAAATCATGGAATGAACCGGGTTGCAATACCATGGCCTGCGGTTCCAGTACAGGCTCCAGGCGGGCATTGTACACGGCGGTAAATACCTCCATGCGGCGCGCGTCTATCATGGGAGCATAATACACTTCTTCCGCAGGGCGCTGCCGCTGCATGCCGGCGGCCATCATCTGCAGGGTGGAAACGGCCAGCAGAGGTTTTTGCCAGGTATAACAAAGGCCTTTGGCGGTGGCCACTCCTACCCGCAAGCCTGTATAGGAGCCTGGCCCGGCGCTCACGGCCACGGCATCCAGCTGGCGGTGGTGCAGCCCGTGGTGATGGAGCAATTGACGGATGAAAAGGGTGATGGTGGCCGCATGGTCCCGCTGCTCGTTGTTCTGCAGGGTGCCGAGCGTTTTGCCGTTTTGTGAAAGCGATACGGAGCCGGTGGCGGTAGCCGTGTCTATCAGTAATATCAGTGCCAATGTCTGCGGTTTTATAATTGCGCTTCATACTCCTGCTGCAGCAGCGGGCTGATGCCGTAACGCTCGTTGCCGTTTTCCCGGGCTACGGCCTGCAGCACTTCGTATACGTGGCGGATGCCTATCTTTTCACACCATTCAAAAGGGCCGTATGGATAGTTGGTGCCCAGTTTCATGGAGGTATCAATATCTTCCCGCGAGGCGGTGCCTTCTTCCGCGGTAAAGTATGCTTCGTTGATGATCATGCACACCACCCGTGGCGTTACCATGCCGGTGGCGGGTTGTATTACATCGTACTCCCAGCCCAGTTGCCGCATGATGTTTTCCAGTTCTTTGCCGGGCGCGGCTGTGGCCACTTCCAGCCGCGGCATGCTGATGAAGCCGGGCAGCAGGTTGCAACCGTAAATGTGCGGGTAATGGGCCCAGGCGGCGGGCGCTGTTTTGACCAGGCAGGCCAGCACTGGCACTTCGGGCTTCATGGCATACAGCATCAGGTTTTCCGGCTGCTCGTCCAGGCTGAGGTCTATCACCAGGTCTGCCGGAGAACGCTGCGGCTGCAGCTCCTGCTCCCAGTGTACGGTATGCCCGTCAAAACTGCGGCTATTGCGCAGTTCTTCCCAGCGTTGCGGATGGCCCGTTACCAGAATTTCCATACGTTATTTGATGGCGATCATGGATATCTCCACGTTAACGCCTCTCGGCAAACCGGCTACCTGCACGGTTTCGCGGGCGGGGAAATAACCGGAAAAATACTTGCCGTACACCTCGTTGATCTGGGAGAAATCATTCATGTCCGTTATGAAAATGGTGCTCTTCACCACGTCTGAAAAGTCCATGCCCGCTTCCGTCAGAATGTTGCGGAGGTTTTGCATAACGCGGTGTGTTTCCACGATCACGTCATCCTGCTCCAGCTTGCCTGTTTCCGCATTCAGGGCTATCTGCCCTGAAATGAACAACATGCTGCCGGCTTTCACGGCCTGGTTGTACGGGCCAATGGGCGCGGGCGCATTGGTGGTGTTGATGATCTGTTTTTCCATATGTGGCAAAAATAAGGTTTTAGGCGCGCTCCGTCAATTGAGGGAATAATATTGCGCCGCATATACAAAATGCTTATATTAGTAACCTGTTCAACCAAAGTACCATTATCTATCGCAAACATCATCTTCCCGATTATGTATGTCAAAACCCTGAATGGTCTTTCTCTCAACGGCGCCTGGAAAATGCAGCTCATGCTGTATGGCTGCTGGGTCCTTGGCTTTGCGCTTGCCTGGCTGCTGGCCGGCAATGACTTGCTCCAATACCCGTCCCTGCTCCTGAGCGTTTTCCTGGCATCTGGCGTAACAATGATCGTATATGCACTGGTGCGGCTGAAAGATAATTTCACGCTGGTCCCGAAAATCAACATTTCCGTAGACACCTTTCTGCTGGCGTTTTCCATGGCGCTGGCGCTGGTAGTGGTGAAAGACGCGCTGGCTTACGTGCAGCCCCTGCCGGCCTGGCCGGAACTGTCTTTTACGTCTATTCACACCGGGTCTCTCTACGCCATTGTGGTGTCTGTAATGCTCAGCGCGTTTATGGAAGAGCTGCTGTTCCGCGGCATCGTGATGGAAGCGCTGCTGCAAAGATATTCCGGCGGGGTGGCCTTGCTCCAGAGCTCGTTACTGTTCATGCTGGCACACCCTGACCCCGCGCAAATGCCGGGTGCGTTGCTGCTGGGGTTGCTGGCCGGTTACTTTTACCTCCGCCTCCGCGACCTTTGCAGCTGCTTTCTGATACACCTCGTACACAATGCCGCCACAGCGGTTATTGCGTTGAGCGGCGGCTCGCTGCAGTTTGCCGTTACAGACCCTTATACATACTCTGGCCTGGTGCTCGGCTGCGCCCTGGCGCTGGCCGCGGGTTATTTCCTTCTTCGCAGCATTACGCCCGGCAGCACCGTTAAACGCCCGGTGTTATTTGCCAAATAGCAGCTTGGCCAGCTTGGCATCGTGCCCGTACACATCATCACGGAAGTTGAGCTTGCCTTCACTGTTCACCCAGGCGGTAAAGTACCCGATGAACACGGGCAATTTGTTTTTCAGCGTTACATATTTTTCTTTCCCGGCGTTCATAGCGGCGTCTATCTTTGCCTCCGTCCAGGTAGAATCTTTCCGCAGCACCCATTGGGCCAGGTGTTTGGGCTCGGCCACCCTGATGCAGCCATGGCTGAAAGAACGGCGGGTCTCATTGAAGAGGCCCTTGGAAGGCGTATCGTGCAGATAGATGTTGTACTCGTTCGGGAACAGGAACTTTACACGGCCCAGGGAGTTGGAGCCGCCGGGCTTCTGGCGCACTATATAAGGGAAGTTGCGGCCGGAGTATTTGCTCCAATTAATAGAGCCGGGCGAAATGGCCTTGCCGCTGGCCCCCACCACTTCCATATTGTGCCGCGCCAGGTATGACGCGCCGCTGCGCCTGATGCCGGGTATCACCTCATTGCCGAGAATGCCGGGCGGCACGTTCCAGTAGGGGCTGAACACCACGTATTTCATATCCCTGCTGAAAATAACCGTGCTGGCGCCGGGGGTGCCTACCACCACGTTGCAGCTCCAGGCCAGCTGGCCGTCTTCATACGCATGCATCCTGAACTCGGGGATGTTTACCAGTATATAGTCTGTAGATACTTCCACAGGCACCCAGCGCAGGCGTTCCATGTTCAGCAGCAGCTGATGCATGTAGTGCTGAAGCGGGCGGTTGAGAGCCGCCAGCGTTTGCGGGCGTATCACCCCGTCCGGCTTATGCCCCATGCGGGCCTGATAGCTTCTGAGCGCCGAGTCCAGCACAGGGGTGTACTGCGTGGAGGAGTCTTTGTCCTGCATATCTCCCAGCAGCTGCAGGCGCTTTTTTACGCCGGCAATCACGGTGGAGGAATCCCCTTTCTGATAGGTTTTCTTTTTATCTTCCATGCGCAGGGAATCCCAGGCAGGGTGTTCTTTCACGATCACGGCCATTTTCTGCAGCTCGTCCCGCAGCAGCTTGTACTGGCGGTTTACCGGCTCTTCTTCCGTAATGCCCTTTTTGGGGTTGGCAATAACGGCGTTGAGCACGCTTTCCACATCTATTTTTTTACGGGGAATGAACCACTCGAGGTCTTTGGCGGAATCACTCGTCATACCGCCCCATACCTGGTTGGCATATACGAAAAACTGGCCGGTAAGCGTCAGCTCTGTAATGGGCACAATGGTATCGTTCCGGTTGAGGCTGTCTCCCTGCGTGGCCAGGGAATCGTACAGGGCCTGGGCCCTGCTCTTGTCCAGCAAACCGCCTTGGGTAATGCCGCTTTCCTCGTCGCTGCGCATCATGTTCAGGAAGCCGCCGGCCTGTTCCGTTACACCATGCTCATCTATCCAGGCGTAGTGGTAGCCGCGCTTGTCATAAAATTCACGGATCAGCTCTCCGTATGGCGCAAATTCCGCATGTTGTGCCAGAAAGGCCCCTACCTGGCTACTGTCCAGCGTCTGGGCAATGTATTCCTGTTTGGCGTAATGGGTGGTATCACGGTTAACAGCTTCGGATACGGGCTTTTTGCCGCCCTGCCGGCAGGCAGCCGCCAGCAATACAACAAGCAATAGTGAGTAGTAGGTTCTTTTGATCATAACAGAGGTATAACAATTTTATGATGAGTATGTTGCGGCAAAAGTAAGCAACAATTGTGCAGGAATAAAAAAGGGAACAGCGGCGGCTGTTCCCTTCAAATATCGGTGGTGTGGTTTTTAGAGCTTGATCTCTTCATCGTTGGCGTCAAAAAAGCGGTATTCTGTGAGGTGGTAGTTGGAGTCACCCTTGAGTTTGATCCACTTTTTGTAGGTGAAGTACCACTTCCACTGTCTCGACCTGAGCCAGCCCTTGGTGAGGTACGCGTAGAGGATGGGGTGTACGCGGATGGTGAGGCCTTTGTGCTGGTGATTGAGCAGGTACTGGAGATTTTTTTCGATGTCTTCCACAATGAGCATGGAAGCGCCGATCTTTCCGGTGCCTTTGCAGGCGGGGCAATCTTCCGCCACAGAAATAGTGATCTCCGGTTTTACCCGCTGCCGGGTGATCTGCATCAGGCCAAACTTGGAGATGGGCAATATGGTATGCTTGGCCCGGTCCAGCACCATGAATTTTTCCATGGCTTCGTACACCGTCTTTTTGTTCTCGGGCAGCTTCATATCAATAAAGTCTATGATAATGATGCCCCCGAGGTCGCGCAGCCGCAGCTGGCGCGCTATCTCGGCCGCCGCTTCGAGGTTGGAGGCCAGGGCGTTCTGCTCCTGGTTGTTGCTGGAGCTTTTGTAGCCGCTGTTCACGTCTATGACGTGCAGGGCTTCCGTAGCTTCAATAATGAGATACACCCCGCTATCCAGGTTCACGGTTTTGCCGAAAGAAGCCTTTACCTGCCGGGTAACGCCAAAGTGATCGAAAATAGGGGCGCCGTTGTGGTAGTAGGTCACAATGTCCTGCTTTTCCGGCGCTATTTTCTGGATATACGTTTTGGTGTCCGTATAAATATTTTTATCGTTGATCACGATGCGGTTGAAGCTCTCGTTGAGCAGGTCCCTCAGTATGCTGGTGGTTTTGGTCTGTTCACTCAGTATCTTCTGGGGGGCCGCGGAGCCGCGGAGGTTTTCCTGGATGGTTTTCCAGGTGCTCACAAGGGTGGTCAGGTCTTCATGCAGCTCGGCCGTTTTTTTGCCTTCCGCCGCTGTTCTCACAATTACGCCAAAGTTATGGGGCTTGATGGCCTCCACTATCTTTTGCAGCCTTTTCCTTTCTTCAGAAGAATGGATCTTTTTAGAAACGGCTACAATGTTGTTGAACGGGGTGATCACGATGAAGCGGCCGGGAAGGGATATTTCGCAGCTCAGGCGGGGGCCTTTGGAGGAAATGGGCTCCTTCAGGATCTGTACCAGTATGTTGGGTTTGCCGCCCAGCACTTCGGTGATCTTGCCGGTTTTGACGATCTCGGGCTCGTTCTTGAACTTGGCGAAATCGAATGTTTCCGACTTGTCGCTAATAGCCTGTTGGGTAAATTTGAGAATGGAGCGGATGTAGGGGCTAAGGTCTGTATAGTGCAGAAAGGCGTCTTTTTCAAAGCCAACATCCACAAAGGCGGCGTTAAGGCCGGGGATGAGTTTCTTTACTTTGCCCAAATAAAGGTCTCCCACTGCAAAGTTAGGGTTACCGCTTTCGTGGTGCAGCTCTACTAACTTCTTATCTTCCAGCAATGCAATTTCAACACCGGAGGGTGCGGCATTTATAATCAATTCCTTATTCAAGCGTCAAAATTTTATCCATAAATACTTCACTTTTATGCCGTCCTTTTTCACCAGGCAAAAGTACAGCATGCCCAAATGATACCGGTCTGGGAACCGGCGTTTCACACGAGAGAGGATTGCAAAGGGTTTAGTGATATATACAGGGTGAAGTCCGGATTTTTTAGGCCGATCTACGAAACAACCTGCATGACCTTAGCAATTTAACAATTAAAGCTAAAATCATGCAGGATTGCTATAAAAAATTTATCGAGTCCGCCTCCGGCTACTTATACCTGTGCAGTATAAATGGCGGGGAAACAGGAGGATTATTTCTTGCCTTTCTTATGACGGTTCTTTCTCAGTCTTTTTTTCCGTTTGTGGGTTGCGATCTTATGTCTTTTTCTTTTCTTTCCGCAAGGCATACGCTTGTATTTTTTTAAATGTTTATAATTTTATTTGACAGCAGGCCGGAGCTTACTGAATGCTTTTAATATATCCGTCTATTTCGGCGGCCAGTGACGGGTCTTTGATCAGTTTCCGGCACTGCCTGAGCAGTTCTACCGCTTTGGCGTTGTCTCCCTTGCTCTGATAGGCCACGGCCAGCAGGAACAACGCTTTAGGTTCTTGCGGGTGGCGCTCCAGCACACTTTCCATACGCTCAATGGCCTTGTCATACTGGCCGGAGGTAATGCTGAAATTGGCCAGTGTGAGCTGCGCGTCCAGGAAGTCAGGGTTCCTTTCAGCCACCTCCCGCAGGATGCCGATGCCTTTCATAGGCTCCCCGGTGTTGCTTACCAGCAGGGCCCCCTTCTTTATCTTCAGCGTGTCATTGTTTGGTTCAAGCGCAATAGCCTTATCCAGCAATTCCAGGGCCGTATTGGCCTGCCACACCCTAACGCCTGCGTCTTGCGTATGCGAGAGATGCTCCAAAAATAAATTGGCTGCAAAGGTGAGGCTTTTTCCGGAATTTTCCAACTTGGCGGATTCTGCGGCGTAATGGGCGGCTATAGGAAGCTCGTTCAGCCCGTCCCAGATGGTATATAATTGCTGGTAGGCAGCAATCTGCTGGCTTTTTACATCACCGCGTACAACGGTATTCTCAAGGCTAGTGATCTCCACCAGCTTGTCTGCGGGAACCTTCTCCTTCGCTTTCTTCAAAAGGTCAGAAAAATTGGCCGCTACGGCACTTTGGCCCTGGGGCATAGCCCCCCCCGGCGCAGCGGCATGCTCATGCCCGTGCACCTTTGGCGTAATACGGCCAAATGCGAACAGTGCCGTTGCTACAACGACAGCCAGGCCAATAACGAGTAGTTGATTTCTTTGCACCCTAAATTAGATTAGGATGCAAATCTAAGAACTTTTGAGCTTCTTTACTTCTGCAACGAACTCTTTAGATGGCTTAAATGCTGGAATGTAGTGCTCGGGAATTTCCACGGCAACATTCTTTTTAATGTTACGGCCTATTTTGGCAGCCCGTTTCTTGGTGATAAAACTGCCAAACCCGCGGATGTAGATATGTTCGCCATTTGCTAACGCCTCCTTAACTTCCTTGAACATGGCTTCGAGTGTTACTAACACATCTACTTTGGGGATGCCGGTTTTTTCAGCAATGTTGTTAATCAAATCAGCTTTTCTCATAATGAAGCGGAGGATTACTTGTTTTCAAAGTTATTAAAAAAAATTTAATTGCTGAATTTTCAAGCAAATAAAATTTAATATTTTTTATTATAGATAGCGCATTCTAAAAATACGTTTATTTGTGCTCCCGTCAAAGCGTAAATCACTGCAATTCAGCGAGAATCAAGACTTCCGGGACACGAATATATACAAAAACATCGACATATATAAATTATTTTAGGCAAATGACCGATACTAGGAATTTTTTTACTGACTGTATTATGACCTGGGACCGGGTCAAAAACAGCCGGGCCATGCCCTGGAAGGGCGAAAAAGACCCCTACCGCATCTGGCTGTCTGAAATTATTTTACAGCAAACACGGGTGGAGCAGGGCTGGCCCTATTATGAACGTTTCATAGCCGCCTACCCCACCGTAACCCACCTGGCCGCCGCCACGGACGAAGAAGTGTTCCGCCTCTGGCAGGGGCTGGGCTACTACGCCCGCTGCAAGAACATGCTGGCCGCCGCCCGCACCATTGCCGGCACGCATAAAGGCCGGTTCCCGCAAACATATGAGGGCATTGCCGCGCTCAAAGGCGTAGGCGCCTATACCGCCGCCGCCATTGCTTCCTTTGCTTTCAACCTGCCGCACGCCGTGCTGGACGGCAACGTGTACCGCGTGCTGGCCCGGTATTTTGGCATTGATACGCCTACAGATACCACCGCCGGCAAAAAACTGTTTACGCAATTGGCCGGCGAAGTGCTGCACCTGCGGCAACCGGGCATTTACAACCAGGCCATCATGGACTTTGGCGCGGTGGTATGCAAACCCCAGCAACCGCTCTGCCAGGGCTGCCCCCTGGCAGCCAGGTGCCAAGCCTTCCAGCAAGGGCTTACGGACCTGGTGCCGGTGAAATCCAAAAAGCTGGTGATCAGAAAACGGTATTTCAACTACCTGCTGCTGCGGAAGAAGGGCCTCCTCTTCATCCGCAAGCGCACGGAAAAAGACATATGGGAAAATCTGCACGAGTTTGTGCTGATCGAAACACCTGCGCCCGCCGCAGACGAAATAGTGCTGCAATCCCCTCTCTTTCAACGCCTCATGGGCAGGCACGCCTATAAAATAACGGCGCCCGCAGTGGAAATAAAACAACAGCTCACCCACCAGACCATTCATGCCCGGTTCCTCCAGCTGTCCGTTCCGGCGGCGTTCAACATGCCGGAAGGATACCTGCAGGTAACCGAAGAACAATTGAAGAACTACGCCTTTCCCAAGATCATTGTGGATTACCTGCAACGTTGACGGCACGCGGAACAGGGCTAAAAATTTGATGTGTTGATTGGAAAAAAACATTAACTTTAGTAAGGTTGACCGTGAGCAGAACTATATTATAATAGGACAGATTAAAACCTACAATTATGAGAGGTGTTAATAAAGTAATCCTGATTGGCAATCTTGGCAGAGACCCCGATGTTCAATTCCTGGAAGGCAATATTGCAGTAGCCAAATTCTCCCTGGCTACTACCGAAACTTTTAAAGACCGTGCCGGCAAGCTCATTTCCCAAACAGAATGGCATACCGTAGTACTCTGGAGAGGGTTGGCGGAGCTGGCTCAAAAATACCTGCACAAAGGCAGCCTGGTGTATATAGAAGGGCGCCTGCGTACCCGTAGCTGGGAAGACAAGGAAGGCAACAAGAAATTTGCCACGGAAGTAGTAGGCGATAACCTGGTGATGCTGGACAAACGGATGGACGTGAACAACGGGGACCACCCGGTACCTCACCACCATGCCTCCGGCACATCCGGCGGGCATGCAACCCAGGGCCACGGAGAAGGTTATACAGGCCTGGAAATACCGCCCATGAACGAAGCGACAGACGATCTTCCCTTTTAAAAGACCCTAAAGGTCACTGGTTTTACAAGAATATCCGCCCGTAACGGTACATTCTTTATATTTGCATGCGGGAAAGCGATTCAATCAGCAAACTGAATTTCTTTCCCATTATTTTTGACCAAAGCTTAAATATCTTGGTTCACCTATCGGCTGGTATTTTACCGTTCAAGAGTGTTTTGTTACAAGAGCTGGCGTCTCCATCGCCGAATATTGTGGTGTTTCTGCTCGTTATCTTCTTCCTCCTGCTGCTGACCTTCATTGTTTCCGGGGCGGAAGTGGCTTTTTTTTCCCTGAATTACAAAGACCTGAACGTGCTGAAAACCCGGCAAAACAATGCGGGCAAAATGATCACCCGGCTGCTGGAAAACCCTAAATCCCTGCTGGCATCCCTCCAGATCGCCAACATCCTGTTCAACATTGCTTTCATTTTCATCACCAATTACCTCATATACCAGGTAGAAAGCCTGCAACACCTGGCCCTGGTCTCTTTTGTGGTGCGTATTGCCATCATCACCTTTGTACTGCTGTTCTTCGGGCAGATATTGCCCAGGGTGTGGGCCACGCAAAACAACCTGCGCTTTGCCACCTACTTTGCCTGGTTCGTACACATCATTCACGCCACCCTGGAACCGGTGAGCAACTTTTTCGTGAACCTGAGCGAGAGCGTGGAGGCCCGTCTTTTTCATCGCAACACCCGGCCCATCAACTACCAGGAAATAGACGAGGTGATCGAAATGAGCGTGGAACCGGGCGCCTCCCAGGAGGAAAAGAACATTGTGCGCGGCATCCTCAAATTCGGCAACATTGCCGTAAAGCAGATCATGCGCACCCGGCTGGACGTGAACGGCCTTGAATACGACGCTCCCTTCAGCGAAGTGGTAAAACAGGTAGCAGACCTGCATTACTCCCGCCTCCCCGTGTATAAGAACAACCTGGATACCATTGTGGGCGTAATACACACCAAAGACCTGCTGCTGCACCTGGGCAAGGGAGATGCCTTTGACTGGCACGAAGTACTGCGCCAGCCGTTTTTTGTACATGAGCACAAACTGATAGAAGACCTGCTCAATGAGTTCCAGACCCGGCACATGCACTTTGCCGTGGTAGTGGACGAATTTGGCGGCACCTCCGGCATTGTTACCCTGGAAGATATTATGGAAGAGGTGATCGGCGATATCAAGGACGAGTTTGACGAGGAAGAGTTCAACTACAACAAGGTAAACGACCATACCTACGTATTTGAAGGCAAAACCATGCTCAATGATGTTTGCCGCATCCTTAACATTGCCCCTGATACCTTTGAGGCCGTAAAGGGCGAAAGTGATTCCATTGGCGGGCTGATACTGGAATTGTCCGGCAAATTCCCGGAAGAGAACAGTGTGATCACCTACGGGAACTTTGATTTTACCATACTGGAAGTCACCAAAATGCGCATCCAGAAGGTGCAGGTGACCATTAAATCTGGCGTAGAAACGGAATGAGAGCAGTAATTTTTTTAGCGGCGGCGCTGCCCCTGTTGCTGGCAGCCTGCGCACAACAGGGCTCCACACCCAAACCCAGGGGCTATTTCAGGATAGACCTGCCTGAAAAGAAATACCAGACCTTCAATGAACCGGGCTACCCTTACACCTTTGAGTACCCAGTGTATGCCGGTATCGTAAAAGACACCCTTTTTTTTGACGAAAAGGCCGAAAATCCCTGGTGGATCAATATTGACTTCCCCTCCTTCAACGGTAAAATTTACCTGAGCTACAAGGAAATAGGCGCCCGCAACAGCCTTGACAAGCTGGTGAACGATGCCTTCAAGCTCACCTACAAGCATACCTACAAGGCAGCATCCATTGAGGAGCAGGATATTCAGACCAGCCACGGGGTACACGGGCTGTTTTACGAGGTGGGTGGCAACGCGGCCTCGGCCAAACAGTTTTACGCTACAGATTCCGGGCGTCATTTTTTGCGCGGAGCTTTGTATTTTTACGCACCGCCCAATGCGGACTCCCTGGCGCCGCTGCACCGCTTCCTGGAAGAAGACATGTGGCACCTGGTCAAAACCCTGCAATGGAAGGCAAATTGAGAGACCGATGATAGTGATCGATGATAAATATATCAGTGACGAAGTGGTGGAAAAAAACTTTGTATGCAACCTCACCGCCTGCAAAGGGGCCTGCTGCGTGGCCGGGGATTGCGGCGCGCCGCTGGAAGAAGCAGAGCTGGCCATACTGAAAAAGATCTACCCGAAAGTAAAGCCGTACCTGCGAGAGACGGGGATTGCGGAAATAGAACAAACGGGCTTCCACACCTGGGACGATGAGCACGGGCACGTAACGCCCATTGTAAACGGGGCCATCTGCGCCTATGCCACCATAGATGACAACGGCCTTGTGGGTTGCGGTATTGAAAAGGCGTATAAAGACGGGGTGATCGATTTTAAAAAGCCCATCTCCTGCCACCTCTACCCCATCCGCATCACCAAATACGAGAGCTTTGAAGCGGTGAATTACGACAAGTGGAGCATTTGCAAACCCGCCTGCAAGCTGGGCAACCAGTTGCAGGTACCGGTGTACCGCTTCCTGGAAGAAGCGATCACCCGCAAGTACGGTGCCGAATTTTACGCCGTGCTGGATAAGATCGCCACCGGTCAGTACCAGGAGGAAGAAGATATTTGATACGATTTTTGTGTTTATTGATACAATAGCTGCAATCCCGTCAGGGACTCAAACACCCGAACACTTTTTAATTATCTTTACAGGCATATGAACAAGACGGCCAGTACCTTTCTTTCCGAAAGTGAAGTAAAAGCGGCGGACCTTGGGCACCGCAATACCATCAACTTCAACATCAGCAAGTATAATGCTGCCGTGAAGAACGGCAAGCAGCAGTTTGCGGACCTCCCCACGGCCCGAGAGCGCGCCAAAAATGTGAAATGGAAAGCCATTGAGCATCTTGACAAGCACCTGGAAGATTTCGAGATGCATTTCATGAAGCGCGGCGGCAAGGTGATATGGGCGGAGAACGCGGAACAGGCACGTGAAGAAATATTGGCCATCTGCAAGGCCAAGAACTGCAAAACCGTGGTGAAAAGCAAATCTATGGCCACGGAAGAGATCCACCTGAACGATTATTTGCAGGAACACGGTATTGAAAGCGTGGAAACGGACCTGGGCGAGTACATCCAGCAACTGGACAATGAGCCGCCCTACCACATTGTAACGCCGGCCATGCATAAAAGCAAGGAGCAGGTGGCGCAGCTTTTTGCTGACAAGCTGGGCTCAGACCCCGGCCTCAGCCCGGAAGAAGTAACACTGGTAGCCCGGGAAAAACTGCGGCAGAAATACCTGGACGCTGAAGTAGGCATTACCGGCGCCAACTTTATTATTGCAGACATCGGCGGCATTGCCGTTACGGAAAATGAGGGGAATGCAAGGCTTACCACGTCTTTTCCCAAAACCCACATAGCGCTGGTGGGCATTGAAAAAGTATTGCCTTCCATTGCAGACCTTGCCCTTTTCTGGCCACTGCTGGCCACTTACGGTACGGGGCAGCAAATCACTTCCTACAACACCATTCTGACCGGCCCCCGGCAGGAAGGAGAAATAGATGGCCCTGAAGAGATGTACGTGATCTTTATTGACAACGGGCGCACCAACATTCTGAAAGACGTGGAAGCCCGGGAAAGCCTTTATTGCATCCGCTGCGGCTCCTGCCTCAACGCCTGCCCCGTGTACAAGAACATTGGCGGCCATACTTACAAAACCACCTACAGCGGCCCCATTGGCGCGGTAATTACCCCGCACCTGCAAGGCATTGAAAAATACATGCACCTCAGCTTTGCCTCTTCCCTTTGCGGCAACTGTACAGAAGTATGCCCCGTGCGCATCAACTTGCACGAGCTGCTGCTCCACAACCGCCACAAAGCGGTAGAAGAGCACCACACCTCAGGCGGCGAAAAACTGGGCTGGTTCGGCTGGAAACAGGCCTGCCTCAGCCGCAGGATGATGAACCTGGTTGGCGGGAAAACCAAAAACATGGTGATCGGCAAACTCTTCGGGAAAGCGTGGGGAGACGATGAGAGGGGCATGCCCATTTTTGCACCCAAATCTTTCAACCAGTTGTGGAAGGAGAAGAATAAATAAAACAGTACCGAAAAACTTCCAAAGGATATAAAACAGGGGCGTATCGGGTTTTGTGGTGCCCCCCAAAAGTGTCTAACTTTTCGGGGCGCTCTATTCACTGATATGCCCTGCTCTTTTTTAGCAAGTTTACTCCTGCTTCAGCAGCAGCAGCGGCACTGTTACTTCAGCGGCAGCCCTTTTGCCGTTAGATGCAGGCGCCCATTTGGGGCCTTCCTTGATGATCCTGATAGCGGCCTTGTTGGCTACATCGCCCATAGACTCCAGTACTTTAAAGTGCCTTAACGTACTGTCAGGCATCACAGTGAAGGATACACGCACCTGCCCGCTTTTGTTCTCCAGCAGGCCGGGTACCACCAGCTTTCTGCGGGATTCCAGGTAGTCACTGTAATTTTTGATAGACACGGCCGGGTGCGGGGCTTTGGCTTTTTCTGACGGCTGGCTGCTGATGCCCCTGATGTAAATATCAGTGGCCCCCGTTACCTCCCGTTTTTTCTGCGCGCCGTAACCTACTACTACTACGGTCTCTCCCAGCGCCTGGTTAGTGGCCGGCAGCTTCACGTTGAGTTTATCAGCACTGTTAGCGGAAACGGCCACATTGGTCTTTTCATACCCGATGTAGGAGAAGTCCAGCTTCACATCATTGCGGGGGCTTACCCTCATGGCAAAATTGCCGGAAGTATCTGTTACCACGCCCCGGTTGGTGCCGCTCTCCATAACAGCTACGCCAGGCAGGCGGCGGCCGGTTTCCGCATCTACCACCACGCCGCTGATAAGGCGCTCATCATGCTCATTATTATAATTGGGATAAGGGTTGCGCGCACCGGTTATTTTACCTTCCACCTTGGATGGAGGCGCCTGCATGGCGTAGGTAGTAGAATCTGCGGCGTACTTGCCTATCCTGATAGTGTCTATTTTTTCCGTGTATGCCAGGGGTAGATGCTGTGGTGCCGTTTTTTCAGCCTTGGCCTTCCCCAATAATAATTGTTTGTTGCCGATGTTTCTTTGTTCAGCAGAAGCCGTTTTACGGTTGGCCAAAACCTGTTGCCCAGGCGTTCCAGCTGTTTCCGTTGCGGGCGGCGGCGCAGGTTGCGCTGCCTCATCAGCCCTCGAAGATGGTATTCCCCTGGCCGTTAACGGGGTGTGGGCGTCTTTTGCCTGTTTAGCGGTGCTGGCGGCCGGTTCAGACGCCGGCGGTTTTGTCTCGTCTGCGGCTGCCGCCTGCCCTGCAGTATCGGCTTCAGATGCCGCCGGGGCGGGCAGTGTGTACGGGGTGGCGGCCGCAGGGGCGGCAGAATCCTTACCGGGGATCTCTTTCACCTGGGCAATGTCGTTTACAGGCTGCAGCGGGCGGTCCATGATCATCAGGGCGCCTGCGGCTATTATCAGCAGTACGGCTGCGGCAGCCAGCCACCTGTAATCCAGGCGGCGCACCTTGCCGCCACCGGCGGCCGGCCTTTCGTTATCCTTTACCCGGCTTTCGAGGCGGGACCGTAAATCCTGCAGGGCAGGCTGCTGATCAGGCGGGTGCATGGCAAAACCTTCCAGCGCTTCTGCCAGCAACGGGTCGTCCAGCGCCTGTTTTTCAAGGGCATGCATGGTCTTATCGTCCAGGGTGCCCTCCAGGTACTGGCGGATCAGCTCCGCGGTAGGTTTGATATATCCTTGATTATCAGCCATTAATTTTTCTCCATACAGATCTTCAGATTTCTTTTCCCGTTCTGTATATAGCTTTTTACTTTATTCATGTCATAGCCTGTAATATCTGCCACTTCCCGGTAGCTCTTCTCCTGCAGGTAAAACAGGTGTACGCTCCGCTTCTGCTCTTCCGGCAGGCCTTCCAGGCACTTTTCCATGGCCTGGAGATCGTTTTCCAGGCTAAATCCATTATCAGGATGATTATTTTCCCCCAATTCCATAAACCCGTTGTCTTCTATAGACACTACCCGTCCTTTGGCGGCCCTGATCTTCATCAGGCAATGGTTACGGGCCAGCACATGCAGCCACCCGCGGAAGCGTTCGATCTCATGCTGCTTCACCTTGTCAATCAGTTCTTCAAAGATCTGCATCACGGCATCCTTGCTGGCCTCTTCATCAAAGTATTTGAGGCATACGCCGTATACCAAATCCATATAGCGCTCATATAACGCGGCCAGATACGTCAGTTCTCCCGTTTCCTTGTATTCCCGGATCAACTGCGCATCATCGGCTTCCTTCATCATATGTTGCTGTAAGAATGGCATCTGCGATGACAATAGTACAAAATTAATGGTAAAATGATGTAGTGTTGAAACCCCACGCACGGGGCATGCAAGAACGTGCTGGGCCTGGATGGGATGAACTTCCACACCGGCAATAAAAGAGTTGAACGAAAAATAACAGGAGCAGCCTGTACATACTCAACTAAAAAGGGCTAACCTGTTTGGTCAGCCCTCTATTAAGATAAACGTGCTTGTTGCTAGTGGCGGAAATGGCGCATGCCGGTGATCACCATGGCCATGCCGTTCTCCTTGGCATAGGTAATGGAATCATTGTCACGGATGGAGCCGCCGGGCTGAATAATGGCGGTGATGCCTTCTGCCCTGGCAATGCGTACGCAGTCATCAAAGGGGAAGAACGCGTCTGAGGCCATTACAGCGCCCTGCAGGCTGAACTCGAATTGTTTGGCCTTTTCAATAGCGTGGCGCAGCGCGTCTATACGCGAAGTTTGGCCGCAGCCCTTGCCTACCAACTGGCGATCTTTCACCAGGGCTATAGCGTTGGATTTCAGATGCTTGCACACAATGTTGGCAAATTCCAGGTCTGCTTTCTGGGCTGCCGTAGCGGGTTGCGCACCAGACTCGTCCCAGGTTTTGAAGCTGCCTTCATCATTATCCTGCACCAGCACACCGTTCAGTACGTTCTTGAACATCTGCGGTGTTTTCAGCGGCTGTTTCTGCAACAGCAGGATGCGGTTCTTTTTGGCCTGCAGAATTTCCAGCGCGGCAGGCTCAAAACCCGGCGCTATCAGTATTTCAAAGAAAATTTCGCTGATAGACTGTGCGGTAGCGGCATCTACGGTCTTATTGCAAACCAGCACCCCGCCAAAGGCGCTTTCCTTATCTCCTGCCAGCGCTGCTTCCCAGGCGGCGGCCAACGTGGCGCGGGTGGCAATGCCGCATACATTGGTGTGTTTGATCACGGCAAAGGTGGTGTCTGTAAACTCTGCAATCAGCTGTACGGCGGCATCTACGTCTACCAGGTTGTTGTAAGACAGTTCCTTGCCATGCAGCTTGTCAAACATATCGTCCAGGTTGCCATAGAAAACGCCTTTCTGGTGAGGGTTTTCACCATAACGGCAAACCTGGCCCTGCGGTACGGAAAGCTGGAAGTAATCTTTTTCCGTGTTCTGGAGGAAGTAGCCTGCAATGGCCACATCGTAGTGCGCGCATACTTCAAAAGCCCTGGCGGCAAACTGGCGGCGCTGCTCCAGGGTAGTGGCACCCTTGCCTTCTACCAGCGCTTTTTCCAGGTCTGCGTACTGGTTTTTGGAAGCCACTATCACTACGTCTTTATAATTTTTACCGGCCGCGCGGATGAGGGAAACGCCGCCGATGTCAATTTTTTCTATGATAGCCTGTTCTTCTGATGTGCTTTTAACGGTTTCTTCGAAGGGGTAAAGGTCAACGATCACCAGGTCTATTTCCGGTATTTCGTACTGTGCCAGCTGCTCCAGGTCCTGCTTGTTTTCCCGGCGTGCCAGGATACCGCCAAACACTTTGGGATGAAGGGTTTTCACACGCCCGCCCAATATGGAGGGGTATGCGGTCAAATCTTCTACCGCCACGCATTTCACACCCTGTTCTTCAATAAACTTCTGTGTACCGCCGGTGGAGTAGATGGTAACACCCTGCTGGCCCAATGTTTTAACGATGTTCTCCAGGTTGTCTTTATAGAAAACGGAGATCAATGCTGATTTGATTTGCTTTTGCATGCAAGGAAATAATTAGAGATTTACAACAAAGGCTCCTTTATCCGGAACCGAAAAGCAGCGCAAAGGTAGTTTGTTACATTTACTTTTCCATTTCCGGAGCAGGAAAGCTGGGCATGAGGCATCAAAAATTATTTTTTCGTATATAAAAAAATCATCAAACCGCTCAATGTGCTGTGGCGCGTCAGCAGACAGCACCAGGTAATGCAGCTTTATTTTGCGTTGTGGGGTTGCGGCGGGCAGGAAACGGCCCTTCCACAACAGTATGCGCTTGCCGTTGCAGACCAGCAGCACTGGTGGCGCTGTAACGGCGGGTGCGGCGCCCGGGTGATTTGTGGTGGCGGTACCTGTGCGGAAAGCCGGCGGAACGGACGGATTAACAATGGCTGGATGACCATTATGGTTTAGCGGATAGCCGGCAGCGTCAGAACGGCCTCCCGCCTCAAGACCAGCAGAGCTGACGGACATTGTTTTTACCCCCATTACCAGGTGAGCCGGCGCGGTATATCTTTCACTGGCCGCCAGCGTATCGCCAAAACGTACGGCATGCCAGCCGCTTACATACTCCACCAGCGTTTTACGCGGTACATTGTACACCACCAGCTTTTGCTGCGCGGCTATGTTCAAATTACGAACAGCCCGCAGGCCGGTATATCCCAGCAATGCGGCCAGCGCCCACAGGCAGGCTACTCTCCGTTTGAGCAGCCACCACACGCAAACCGCCACCGTAAAGGCGTAAAGGCAATACATCTGCGCAGGGCTGATGTAAATATTTGCCGTAACCGCGCCGGGCAGGCCATCTATCCATTGCACGGCAGCGTTCATAATACGAATGCCCCATTGCAATACAACCCCGCTAACGCCGCCCAGCCATGGCAGGGCTACCAACAATATTTCCCCGTAAAGCAGCGCGGTGGAAAGCGGTACCGCCACCAGGTTAGCGGGTAAAAAATAATTGGGGAACTGCCGGAAGTACAATAAACATACCGGCCAGGTGAAAACCTGTGCCGCCAGTGATACGGCGGTCATCTGCCACACTTTGTCCAGCCAGCGGTTGCGCACCATCCAGCAATCATAAACAGGTTTATAGCAGGTCAAAATACCGGCTACCGCCAGAAAAGACAATTGGAAGCCGGCATCCAGCAGAAAGAACGGGTTGTAACACAACAGTAAAAATGCGGCGGCGGCCAGGGTGTTGAATGTACTGGCATGGCGGTTGATCATGAACTGCCCGGCGGCAATGGTAGTGAACATAACAGCGGAACGCAATACTGACGCCGAGGCCCCGGTAAGCAACGCAAAGGCCCAGAGCACGGCCATCAGGAGCAGTGCTTTTGCAATGTTGGTGAGGCGGCGGGAGGGCAGCCAGCGCAGCAGTTGCAGCAGCGTTACATAGATGAGGCCAAGGTGCAGGCCGGAGATGGCAATGATATGTATTACGCCGGTATTGCTGTAGGCCTGCACAATGTCTTTGTCCAGCTCCCCGCGGTAACCTATGAGCAGGGCCTGCGCCACGCCGTACTCCTCACGGCGCGGGATATACGTTTTCAGGGTGTTGAGGCAATAGTTGCGCATGGCTATCAGCCATTTTTCCAGCCGTTGCCCCTTATTGCCCGGCAGCTTTTGCCAGTTGCCGGGCTGCAGAAAAGCCTGATGAAACAGGTTATGATAACGGCAATACCCCGCATAGTCAAAAGCGCCCGGGTTGCCCGTTCCGCGGATGGGCGTTACGGCAGTACGCAGCAGGATACGGTGGCCGTAGTGCAGCGGCGGCTCTTCTTTGAAGTACAGCAATATGTTGCCCGTGGCCGGTTGAGGGCTTTCTCCGTATACATGATCAACGTGGGCCTCCGCTTTCCATGAGGCCGTTTTTTTGACAGGGCTTTCCAGCAACGTAACGGCCAGCGTTAAGGTGTTACCCGCAGCATCCGCACTGTCAGCCTGGCCGGCTGCTGCTGCAAAGTGCCCGTACCAGCTGGCCTGATGCCGCACATCCTGCTGGTATACCAGCCACATGCCGAGCCAAAATACGGTGCCTGCCACCGCGGCGCCCCGGAGGTATCGCAAACGGTAACGCCATGTAATGCTCAAAAACGCAGGGGCCAGCCAGCAGGCGCAACAAACGGCCAGCAGCGGCCACGGTATAACGGGCAGGTTCAGCCCGGTAATGATGCCGGCTATTAGCGGCCATATCAAACGCAGGAAAGGCGCGGATTTCCAGAGATTAACAAACATATTTTACAAACAATGGTGCGCACTAAAATTAGGGAATTTCCGGCAGCGAAAATGTAATTCCACATTCACTATCAGCAAAAAAGGTGTACCGCATTTCCGCGATACACCTTTCGTTATTTCATCAGCGCCTGTTATTTGCTCAGGTGCATGCTTCTCTCTTTGTATAGTGTTCTGAAGTAAGGATCACGCAGGTCTTTGATGAAGCGGATCGCCTCTCCTGTAGATTTCATTTCGGGGCCCAGCGCCTTGTTTACGTTCGGGAACTTGTTGAAAGAGAATACCGGCTCCTTGATAGCAAAGCCTTTCAGGTTTTTCTCGATCTTGAAGTCTGTGAGTTTGTTGGCGCCCAGCATTACTTTGGTGGCAATGTTGAGGTAAGGCACCTGGTATGCTTTGGCAATGAACGGCGTGGTGCGGGATGCACGGGGGTTGGCTTCAATCACGAACACCTGCCCGTCTTTGATGGCAAACTGGATGTTGATGAGGCCGCGGATGTTCAGCGCGCGGGCAATTTTTTCCGCGTAGTACTCCATGGTGGTCACTATGAGCTGGCTGAGGTTGAAGGCGGGCAGCACGGCGTTGCTGTCTCCGCTATGAATGCCGGCCGGCTCAATGTGTTCCATCACGCCCATTACATGAAAATTCTCCCCGTCAAAAATGGCATCTATTTCTGCCTCCTGGCAACGGTCCAGGAAGTGGTCAATCAATATCTTGTTACCCGGCAGGTGCTTCAGCAGGCTCAGCACAGACTGTTCCAGCTCTTCCTCATTGATCACGATGCGCATCCGCTGGCCGCCCAGTACGTAAGAAGGGCGTACCAGTACGGGGTACCCTACTTCCTTGGCCACATCAATGGCATCGTCTGTATTATAGGCGGTGCCGTATTTCGGGTAGGGTATTTCCAGTTCTTTCAGCAGGTCGGAGAAACGGCCGCGGTCTTCCGCAATGTCCATGTTGTCAAAAGACGTACCGATGATCTTGACGCCTTTCGCCGTGAGGCGCTCGGCCAGCTTGAGCGCCGTTTGGCCGCCCAGTTGCACAATAACGCCTTCCGGTTTTTCCAGCTCTATGATCTCCCAGAGGTGCTCCCAGAATACCGGCTCAAAGTAGAGCTTGTCTGCCATGTCAAAGTCGGTAGACACGGTTTCCGGATTACAGTTGACCATAATGGCCTCGTAACCGCACTCCTGGATGGCCTGCAGGCCGTGGGTACAGCAGTAGTCAAACTCAATACCCTGGCCAATCCTGTTGGGACCGGAGCCGAGCACTATCACTTTCTTTTTATCGGAGGGAATACTTTCGTTCTGGGTATCGAAGGCGGAGTAGAAGTACGGCGTTTTAGCTTCAAACTCGGCACTGCAGGTATCCACCATTTTGTAGGTACGGGCAATACCGGCTGCCTTCCGTTTTTCGTACACTTCGTCCTCTTCACAATTGCCAAAAATGAGCGCCAGCTGTTTGTCTGAAAAGCCCATTTCCTTGGCCGTTTTCAGCATGTCAGCAGGAACTGACGCCAGGTCGTGCTCGCCCAGTTGTTTTTCCAGCGTCACAATATCGTTGATCTGGTGCAGGAACCAGCGGTCTATTTGTGTTGCCTGGTGAATGGACTTAACAGACATGCCTTCCATCAGCGCGTCTTTGATGCGGAAAATACGGTCCCAGGTAGGGCGCTTCAGTTTTTCCACCAGCTGTTCGCTCTTCATCAGGGATTTGCCGTAGTAGCCGAGGCCCACGGCATCGTTCTCCAGGCTCTGGCAGGCTTTCTGCAGGGCTTCGGGGAAGGTGCGGCCAATGGCCATCACTTCGCCCACAGACTTCATCTGCAGGCCTAGGGTATCATCCGCCCCTTTGAATTTATCAAAGTTCCAGCGCGGCATTTTTACGATCACATAGTCCAGCGCGGGTTCAAAATAGGCGGAAGTGGTTCTGGTGATCTGGTTCTCCAGTTCGTCAAGCGTATAACCGATGGCGAGTTTGGAAGCTATTTTGGCGATGGGGTAGCCGGTAGCTTTGGAGGCCAGGGCGGAGGAGCGGCTTACACGGGGGTTGATCTCGATGGCGATCAGCTCCTCGTTTTCAGGGTTCAGGGCAAACTGCACGTTACAGCCGCCAGCAAAGTTGCCCAGCTTGCGCATCATCATAATGGCCTTGTTGCGCATGTCCTGGTAAGCGGTATCGCTCAGGGTCATGGCCGGGGCCACGGTTATGGAGTCTCCGGTGTGGATGCCCATCGGGTCAAGGTTTTCCACGGTACAGATGATCACCACGTTGTCATTTTTGTCTCGCAGCAGCTCCAGTTCGTATTCTTTCCAGCCCAGTACCGCTTTTTCTACCAGTACTTCATGTACGGGCGAAGCGGTGAGGCCGCGGTCAAGCGCCTCGTCCAGATCATCCTTGCTGTGCACAAAACCACCGCCGGTGCCACCCAGTGTGAAGGAGGGGCGTATTACCAGCGGAAAGCCTATTTCCTGGGCAAACTCCTTGCCTTCCAGCAGGGAATTGGCCGTACGGGCGGGAGCCACCGGTATGCCCAGTTCTATCATCCACTGGCGGAACTGCTCGCGGTCTTCAGCCTTGTCTATGGCTTTGATATCTACCCCGATCAGCCTTACGTTATTTTTTTCCCAAATTCCCAGTTCATCTACTTCCTTGCAGAGGTTGAGGGCCGTCTGGCCACCCATGGTAGGCAGCACGGCGTCTATCTGGTTCTCTTCCAGTATCTGTTCAATGCTTTCCACTGTTAGCGGCAGCAGGTAAACCTTGTCTGCCATCATAGGGTCCGTCATGATAGTGGCCGGGTTGGAATTGATCAGGATCACCTTGATCCCTTCTTCCCGCAGGGAGCGCGCCGCCTGGGAGCCGGAATAGTCAAATTCACAGGCCTGACCAATAATAATAGGACCGGAGCCGATAATGAGAACAGATTTGATGGAGGTGTCTTTGGGCATCTTTTTTTATTAGCTATTGATAATGAAAAACCATGCGATCTCTCAGCCCGCATCGAACTAAAAAATCGTGCAAAGTTACGGGAATAATTGATTTCTGGATGGAGAAATTTGGGGAAATGAGGGGTATACTGTATAAATATAATTTATATTTGAAATAATCCGAAAATGAAGGAACCTGGACTTTGCGGAGCCGCGCCCCGGCTGCCGGCCCTTTGTTCTTCCTGCCATAGTGTTTCACAGCAGGCTACTCCTCTTCCGCCGTTGCATACACGTACACCAGTTTCCACCCGCCGTTCACTTTCTGGAACTCAAAATCCCCCACGGAAGCAGAATCGTCCGTTACCAACGCCATGTCATCTTCGTTGAGCGTTTTACGGGCCCGCAGCAGCCCGTACTTGTTGCCAAAATCTCCGGCAGCGGGCAGTTCCAGGTAGCCATTAAAAAACACGGGGAACTCTTCGCGGCCAACGGTTTGTACTGTTGTATCCGCCAGGTTTTTTTTCACTACCAGTGGAAACTCCGTGTACTGGCTCAAAGCCTGGTAATCTTTTTTGATAATGGCAGTATGGAGCTTTTTCCAGAATGCTTCAAACTCTTTCAACGCCGGTGCAGAAGCGCGCTGAGCCTTTCCACCCAGTAACAAGAGGCACATCGCCACAGACAATAGACAGCTCTTCATAGCTTATAGGGATAATCGTAAAACAGATATAGAATATGCTAATATATGTAATATGCCTTAAACAGGCAAGGCCCTCAAGGGGATATGGTGAAAAAAAATTCCCATATCCATAAATCGTTTTCCCGATAGCGGGGTATGAAGGGAAGAATTGCGGTTAACTTGCAGGGGATTATAATTGGAATTGCATATATCATCCTTTGACTACTGAGAACCCCTTGGTGCTGTTGCCCTCCAGGCAGCGGCACCTTTCTTTTTCAGGAGGCCTGATTACGCAGCTCTTCCCTGAGACGCGCTATTTCTACCAGTACCTTGTTATGGTCTTCAAGCAGTTTGTAGTACTTGTCTTTCCAGCTTTCTACATCGGCCAGGTCTACGCCTCCGTCTTCCAAACCGCTGTGCCCAAGAAATTCCTTCTGGCTCACTTCCAGCACCTGGCATATTTTTTTCAACTGGTCCGTGCTGAACATGGCCTTCTCCAGCAGGTTGTACAACGCCCGGCGGCTCAGGCCCATCCGCTCCGCCAGCTTGGTTTTGTTCAACCCTTTTTCTTCTATCAGCTCGTTCAGGCGCTGCCCGTAGTGAAGGTCCGATGCGGGCTGCGGGGCGGGGCGCCGGGGATTGGACCAATTGTAAAACTCGTCCAGGCTAATGCCCAATAATGTGCAGAACTCCAGGAGGGTGGATCTTTTGATGGCTTCCTTGCGAAAATAATAATGCGCAATCTGGTTTGAAAAGTCCGCCAGCTCAGCAAAATCAAGGATCTTCATACGCTTGTCACGCACGATCTGTTTTAACCGCGCGCCCTCGTGAATTATATTTTTCGAGACTGATTCCACTGTAAATAAATTTTGGTATACTTGTACTAATTGTCAATGAATTGTATGATATGCACTATATCAATATAACATTTTCATTGACATTTTGCGCATTTATTCATCAATCTGACAAAATTATTCGCAAATGGAACCAAAAAAACTTTCATCCTTCAACCTCTTGTCTGACATCCACACTGAAATGATACAGTTGCCGAAATCTTTCCGGGAGTCTGTATGCCAGGAGTGTGGCTGGAGTGAGGCTACCTTTTACCGGAAAACAAAAACGAAAAAGGCGTTCAGCAACGCGGAAAAAGACAAGATACTGGCGGTTGGTGACAGCCTGCTGAAAACCCTGCTAGCCCACAGCAACAAGTACAGGCCACGCTGATGCACAATAGCGTAAACAACGGGTAGCCTGCCCTGCATGTACCAAACGTGTTCTATCATCCAAAAAAACAAACGCCATGCAACAATCTGACACTACTACCATGCATGAGGAACAACTTCGGGCAGTAATTGCCGGATTCATCCACCAGCTTCATGAAACCGGCGGCAATTCCATTTCACACGTAACCGTTACCGTACATGGCGAGTTACAACATTTTTCTCCCGACCGTGAAATCAACGCCATCCCGGTTACCAGGATCAAAGGCGTCAGCAGCCTCTCCTATCAGGAAATGCCCATTGAGGCACCGCTGGCCAACAGGGTCACTATTATCACTACGGGGTAAAAGGTGACCACCTGAAAAATCAACCATGTTCAATTTTCTGAAAGCAAAAAGGAGTAATATCCTTTTTGCTTTTTTTATTGGCCCATGATACAATACACCGCAGTCAACTAAATTTTTCTTTTAATAACTAAAATATTAGTTTTATGACAAGAAAAATCCGAACTGTATGAAAAAGATCCTTTTTGCCGCTTTAACGCTGCTTTGCGCCGCCCCTGTACACGCGCAGGAAAGCCAGCCGCAAGACCAACTGGACAAAAGCCTGGTGATGGACTATATTCAGGAGCAACAGTATGACAAGATCATCCGGTACCTGGAAGAAACCGTGAAACCGCAACATGCCAACGGGCTCTCCCTGCTGGCCAACGCCTATTACCAGAGCGGGCAGCCGGCCCAGGCGGAAAGCAATTATAAGCGCGTACTGGAGCTGAACCCCGACCATATTGCCGCCAACCAGCACCTGGGCGTACTGGCCAGCAACCGGCAAAACCATGCGCAGGCAGTGGTATACTTTGAAAAGTTGCTGCAGCTGCGGCCCAACAACGCCGCGTACTACAAACAACTGGCTATTGCCTGCTCCAACGTGGCAGGCATGCAGGATACAGCTTTCTACTACATGCAACAGGCCTACGCGCTCAACCCGCGGGATGTAAGAGCGGTCACCTTCCTGGGCGCGGAATACCTTGACAGAAAAGATTTCACTATGGCAGACAGCCTGCTGAAAACCTATTATGCCATAGACAGCTCGCAACTGACGGTAAGCATGCAACTTATCCGTTCTGCATACCAGCAGAAAAAATTCCGGGATGTAACAGTGTATGGGGAACACTTACTGAACCGGCAGGTAGTAGACCCTACGGCCTGCATGTTCCTGGCCGTATCTCATTACGCCCTGAAACAATATGACAGCTGCATACGGGTGCATGACGAAATGATGGCCCGGATACTGGCGGCGCCGGAAACAGTGAAATATTATGCCGCGCTGGCCTATTCCGAAAAGCGGCAGTTTGACAGCAGCAACGCTTTGCTGCAAGAGTGCATTGACATGGCCAAATCCAGATCGCTCGACGATTATTATACTGCGCTGGCAGGCAATTACGAGCACATGAAGCAGTACCGCACCGCCATCAAACACTACGATACGGCTTATTACCTGTTTCATGACCCCATGCGCCAGTATGGGATTGCACGCATTTACGATCATTACATACAGGACCCTGTACGGGCAAAACGGTTTTACCAGCAGTTTGTCAGAGATGCACGGCCCGAAGGTAAAGACCAGGTAAACATTCACAACTACGCCAAGGAACGCCTGAAGAATCTCTAGACCAGGCGCGGAAATAACGGTTACAAGCGGCAGCTAAAACAGGCTGCCGCTTTGTTTTATTATACTATATTCAATTTTCTTGGTAGTAAATTCGATAATCTTCAATCTTTATTCACTAAATTTAAGCCCCGTTTACAAAAACTGTTATAAACTAAAAAAACGTTTTGGGAATCATGTCGTACCCATATCAACTCAAGAATTTTGAAGACTATCAGCAAGCCTGGCAGCACAGTGTAACAGACCCGGAGGGATTCTGGGCCAACGTAGCCGATCATTTTTACTGGCGTCGGAAATGGGACAAAGTGCTGGAATGGGATTTTAAACAACCGGATGTTAAATGGTTCACCGGCGCAAAACTCAACATCACAGAAAATTGTCTTGACAGGCACCTGGGCACGCTGGGCCACCAGCCGGCCATTATCTGGGAACCGAATGATCCCGACGAAAGACATCGTATTCTCACCTACCGCGAGCTGTACACCAAGGTATGCCAGTTTGCGAACGTGCTGAAGAATAACGGCGTGAAAAAGGGAGACCGTGTATGCATCTACATGGGCATGATACCGGAACTGGCCATTGCCGTACTGGCCTGCGCCCGTATTGGCGCTATCCACTCCGTGGTATTTGGCGGTTTCAGCGCCCAATCCATTGCAGACCGCATACAGGACGCACAGGCCACACTGGTGATCACGTGCGACGGGGCTTTCCGCGGCTCAAAAGACATCCCTTTAAAATCAGTAATAGATGATGCGCTGATGGCCTGCCCCAGCGTAAAGAAAGTAATAGTATGCACCCGCACCCGCACGCCCGTAAGCATGCTGAAAGGCCGCGATGTATGGTGGGAAGACGAGATCAAACAGGTGGAGACCATGGGCAACCCCCCGGTGCCGGCTGAAGAAATGGATGCGGAAGATATGCTCTTCATTCTCTACACTTCAGGCTCTACCGGCAAGCCCAAAGGCGTGGTACATACCTGCGCGGGCTACATGGTATATGCCAACTATACTTTTATCAATACTTTCCAGTACAAACCCGGCCAGGTGTATTTCTGCACGGCAGACATTGGCTGGATCACCGGCCACAGCTATATTGTATACGGCCCGCTGAGCGCCGGCGCCACCACGCTGATGTTTGAAGGCGTACCCACCTACCCTGACGCAGGCCGGTTCTGGGACATTGTAGACAAGTTCAGGGTGAACGTTCTTTATACCGCTCCCACGGCCATCCGCAGCCTGATGGGCTTTGGGCTGGGACCGGTGAACCATAAAGATCTCAGCTCACTCACCACCCTCGGCACTGTGGGCGAGCCCATTAACGAAGAGGCCTGGCATTGGTACAAAGACCAGATCGGGAAAGGGCATTGCCCCATTACAGATACCTGGTGGCAAACGGAAACGGGTGGCATCATGATTGCCCCCATTGCCGGCGTCACACCTGAAAAGCCGGGCTACGCCACATTGCCGCTGCCTGGCATTCAGCCCGTACTGGTAGACGAGAACGGGAAAGAAATTGAAGGCAACGGCGTTAACGGTAACCTCTGCATCAAGTTCCCGTGGCCGGGCATGATACGCACCACGTATGGCGATCATGAGCGCTGCCGCACTACCTACTTTGCCACTTTTGAAAATCTCTATTTCACGGGAGACGGTTGCCTCCGCGATGAAGACGGCTACTACCGCATTACCGGCCGCGTAGATGATGTATTGAACGTAAGCGGCCACCGCATTGGCACCGCCGAAGTGGAAAATGCCATCAACATGCACGCCGGCGTGGTGGAAAGCGCTGTAGTAGGCTACCCGCACGAGATCAAGGGCCAGGGCATTTATGCTTTCGTGATTTCCGAAATGCATGTGAAAGACCCGGACCTTACTAAAAAGGACATTATGCAAACCGTGGCGCGCATCATTGGCCCTATTGCCAAACCTGACAAGATCCAGTTTGTAAGCGGACTGCCAAAAACACGCTCCGGCAAGATCATGCGCCGCATTCTGCGCAAAATTGCCGAAGGCGAGCTGGACAACCTGGGAGATACCTCTACCCTGCTTGACCCTGCCGTAGTGGAAGAGATCAAGAGAGGCAAACTATAATATCAACATTTACAATACCCGGAAAAGGGAACTGCATTACTGTGCAGTTCCCTTTTTTATTTGCGGGAACGCGGAGAAGCTGCTATTCGTCTCGCAAAACCTTCACATGATGTAAATAATTTTCTGCGCCGCCTCACGCATTATTTCTTTACATCATGGCACAAAAAATACCGCTCTGCAGCCTGCTGGTCCTGGCCGGTACCGCTGTGCAGGGCCAGCAGATAACGGGTATTGTTCGCAACCATCAGCAGCAGCCGCTTGCGGCCGCTACGGTGGTGCTTTTGCGTACAGACAGCAGTATTGCCGGCACCGTGCGCAGCAACGTTTCAGGGCTGTTCTCATTTGACGGCGTGGCAGCCGGCCGTTACCTGTTACAGGCCAGCCACCTCGGTTACGGAATTTTTTGCTGCGCGCCGGCCGTATCTCCTTCCGCCCAGAACATCATCATTACCCTGCAGCCGCTTGCGCAGCAGCTGGAAGAAGTAGAAGTGCAGTCACAGCGGCCGCCGCCCGTTGAGCGCCGGCTAGACGGGCTGGTATACAACCCGGCCTCGGATGTTGTAGCCGCCGGCAGCAATGCGCAAGACCTGTTGCAGCGGGTACCTTTCATTACCGTTAACCAGGACGGTGAGGTGCTGCTCCACGGCAACAACGTACGTGTGTTCATCAATAACAAGCCTGCGGAATTTTATTCCACCAATGTGCCTGATCTGCTGCGCCAGCTCACAGCCGCAGATATTGCCCGCATTGAGGTGATCACCCACCCTTCCGCCCGCTACGATGCGGAAGGCGCGTCTGCCGTGCTGCAGATATGGCTGAAACGCAACCGCCTGCGCGGCCTCACCGGCACGCTGAACGCCAACGCGCACCGGCTGGAAACGGGTTACACACTGAAACTGAACTACCGCCTCAGCAAAATATATGGTGCTGCGGAAGTACTCCAGGGCTTCTACAATTCGTACAACAATGAAACGTCTGAACGGCACGGGCTGAATACGTTCGCCAACCGGCAGTATACAGACAACACCTCACGCGGGAGGACCAACTTTTTTACACTCGAGGGGGGCTGGGAGCCGGACAGCACACAATCTCTCGATGTACTGTTACGCCTGGGCATATTCCCCGTGAAACGCCGGAATGAGCTGGAGGCGCAGCAGCTAGAGCAAGGCGATGTCAGCCGCGCCTACAGCCGTACTACCTGGCGGGAAGCACACTACCGCTACTACCTGGCCAGCCTTACGTACACCCGGCGTTTCAGCAGGGACCGGGAGCTGTCTGTTATTGCGGGCGCCAACAACCGCGTTAACCGTAGCGGATACACCATGCAGCAGGTGGAAAACGCACAACAGAACTACAGGGAAAAGAACATAAATGCGGGTTCCAACTATGACCTTATGCTGCAAACAGATTACGTTCATCCCTTTTCTTCTTCCGCCAAACTCGAAACCGGTCTCAAATACATAGCGCGGGCGGTAAATTCAGATTACGAACTGTATGCTTTCAACAACAACACCGGGTATCAGCATGACAGTGCCCGTTCGCAACTTTTTGATTTCCTGCAAAATGTGGCCGCGGTGTATGCCAGCTACGAGCAGGGCCTGGGCAAATGGAAAATAAGGGCGGGGCTGCGGTATGAATACACACAGTTGAAAGCCCAAAGGCAGGCCCATGCCGTAGCCTTGCAGCCTTACGGCACACTGGTGCCCAACCTGCTGGTGTACCGGGATATTTCATCTAAAGTATCCACCACGCTCAGCTACGCCCGGCGTATCAGGCGGCCAGATCCTTACCACCTTACGCCTGCGGCCGATTACAGTGATTCGCTGAATATCACTGAAGGCAACCCGGACCTTGTGCCCGAGTTGCTCCACCATGTGGAAGCAGGTTTTTCCGCCCTCTTTGACAATAACAGTTCATTGAACCTGGCGCTCTATTATGACCATGCGGATAACAGCATACAAAGCACCCGTGTTATGCATGCGAACGGCATCATCTACAACAGCTACGCCAACCTTGCCGGCCAACGTAAAGCAGGGGCATCGCTCAATGCGAACATGAACATAGGTCAGTATTTCAAACTGAATACCAACCTCGTTTATAATTACATGGAGTTCCGCTCATCACATACGTTCACCTACAACTACATGGAAGCATCTGCTACGGCCACCCGGCAGTTGCCAAAAGGTTTTGGGGCAGAAGGCAATATTCGCTACTCCACGCGGTACCCGTTTTTATATGGCTACGTGGGCAACTGGTTAACCTATTACCTGGGTGTAAATAAAAAATTGGCCGATGGGAAATATGCGGTCAGTATTCGTTTTCAGAATTTCCTCAATCCCTACAACGTATCGGAAGGGTTCTTTTTTGGCGAGTCTTATACTGAAAATTTCACCCGCAGGTTCCGGAACCCTTTTGTGAGGGCAGGGTTCAGCTACAAGTTCGGGAAGGCCTACAACAACCGGCCCCAGCGGGAGCGGCGGAATGCGGAGGGTTTGTGACCATCACGGGCGGATCACCACCGGGGTACCTACCTTCACTACTTCGTACAACTCGTTCACGTCTGCGTTCTTCAGGCTCACGCAGCCCAGCGTCCAGTTAATACGCTGGTCTACATAATTGTCACGGATGCCGGAACTGTACTCTACGCCGTGAATGCCAATACCGCCGCCAATGTCTGCCCCTTTGCGAATGAGGCCGCTGCTCTGGCGCTGGTGGAATTTCTGGTAAGATTCATCATTGGGGTAGTTGAGGTGCAGGAAGCGGCTCCAGCGGTTGTCGAACCGCTTGGAAAGGATGCGGAAAGTGCCGTTGGGCGTACGGCGGTCTCCCTGCACAAACTTGTCTGAAATATCGCGGTTGCCAAATACTACCTTGTATATCTTGATGAGCGTTACATCCTCATAGAGATACAAACGGTAGTCGCTTTTATCTATGAGCAAAAAAACCTTGTCTGCATCAATCCGGGAAGGGTTCAGCCTTACGGTGTACAGATCGTTGTAATTGTGCTCAAATGCCAACAGCGGTAATAACAGGATCAAACAGCAATAGCGCCACATGTAACACAGGTGATTTTCGACTAGATAAACGGCGGCGGAAACGTGAATATTGTGTTAAAAAAAGAAAGGAGCGCAATTTATCTGCGCCCCTTTCCCGATATGCTGTTGAATGTTTTTAATACCCGAATATTTCTTCCAGGCTTACCTTCTGCACATCGCCGTATTTCTTCAGATCATCCAGGTTTACCTTTTTCTCGGAAGCCAGGATGCAGTATGAATACGGTTTTCCGGCAATATTCTCCGCATGCAGCTTCTTCACGTCACTGAAGCTGAGCTTGTCTATGCTTTCATACACGCTTTTGCGGATGTCTTCATCCAGCCCCAGCTTTTTTGCACTGAGGTAGCTGAAAATAATACCGTCTTGCGTGATGCGTTCTGTTTCTATATCCTTTTTCATGCTGCTGCGCGCGGTCTCGAACGCTTTTTCGGATTCCGGGATAACGGTGAGCAGCTCGTTCATGCCGGCAATGGCCTCATTCATTTTATCTGCCTGGCTGCCTACGTAAGCCAGTACGGCATAACGGTCTGTTCTTTTATTGGGCGCGGCATAATACGCATAGGTAGAATAAGCCAGTGCTTTGGATTCCCGTATGGTCTGGAATACGATGGAACCCATACCACCGCCAAAATAGTTATTGAAAAGGTTCACCACCGCCGTGCTGGCCGGGTCATACACGTTGCCGTTCCGTACCCAGTTCACTTCCGCCTGCACCATGTCATAGTCTGCAAAATAAACCTTGCTGGCCGTTTGCTGCACTTTCTCAAACTGCTTCCCTTTTTCAACCGGCTTGAAAGCGGCCGGCTGGCGGTGCAGTTGCTGAATGTGTGCAGTAGCGCTTTCCAGCGCTTCGGGACCGTAGTAGATCACCGTATGCTGGTAACCGGGCAGTGAATGCAGCAGGTCTACCAGCTCGGTTGCGGTTATGGCGTTCAGCTCATCGTTGCTCAACTGATTATTAAACGGATTCTGGGGGCCGTATGTTGCATAGGAACGCAGGCCGCTCATGATCTGGCCTTTGTTCAGCTTGCTGTCTGCACGGGCCTTTTGCAGCCTGTTTTTCATGCCGGCCAGCACCTCCTCGTTCGCCTTGCAGTTATTGATCAGGTGATCAAACAGCTCCACCGCCTTGTCAAAATTCTCCTGCAGGCCGGAAATGGAAATGGTGGTTTCTTCCGAGGCTACAGATACGTTGAAGCTGCAGGCAATATTGTAGAATTGCTTGCTGATCTCTTCGGAAGAGTATTTGTCCGTACCCAGGTATTGCAGGTACTGCGCCGCCAGGGATAATTTTTTATTGCCCCAGTTGCCCATATTGAAACGGTAATACAGCCGGAACAGGCCATTGTCTTTATTCTGCACGTACAGCAGGTCTGCGTTACCCACCTTGCCTTTGCGGATGTCTTTATCATAGTCCAGCCACTGTGGTTTTACCGCTGTTTCCGGCATGTCCGCAACGGTTTTCAGGAAAGGGGACTGGGCGTTGCGGTTCACTTCCACAGGGGTAATGGGCGGTTTTTCCACTTTCACAATGTTCTTGTCTTCTCCTTTCCTTTTGTAGAGCAGCACGTAGTTATTAACAAGATATTTATTCGCAAAATCCACAATATCTTTTTTGCTCACCTTGCTCATATCTTCAATATACGCCACATCGTACAGCCAGTTGTTGCCCTTGTGCTTGATGAAGCCGTCCATCAGGCTGTTGGCACGGTTGCCGTTGCTTTCCAGGCCCTGTACCTCATACAGCTTGAAGTTGTTGACAATGGCTGTGATCAGGCCTTCATCAAACTGGCCTTTGCGCAGAATGTCAAGCTGTGCCAGCAGCAGGTCCTTCACCTCGTCCAGCGACTGGCCTTGCCTGGCCCTGCCGCTGAGGGCAAATACGGTATAGTCTTTCCATGGCAGCAAGCTGGCGCCCGCGCCCAGTACTTTCTGCTGCTTGTTCAGGTTCAGGTCCAGCAAACCCGCCTTGCCGTTGGAAAGCACCTGGGATACCACGGTCAGTATCACGGCATTTTTGGTGTCCAGCGCACCCGGCATACGAAAAGCGATGTTCACGTTCTCCGCATCGGGCCCAAACACTTCTTTTACAATAGGGGCTTTAATGGGCGCCTCCACGGGGGCCTTGTATTCATTCACCGCCCGGGACCTCATATAGCTGAACTGTTCGTCTATGCGTTTGATCACATAATCCGGGTCAAAATCTCCCGCAAATACAATGGCCATGTTGTTGGGCACATAATATTCATTATAGAACTGGCGGATGGCCTTCAGCGAGGGGTTTTTCAGGTGTTCCACCGTGCCGATGGTAGACTGCTGGCCGTAGTTATGCGTGGGGAAGAGGGTGGCCAGCATGGTTTCATACATTTTACGGCCATCATTGTCCAGCCCGCGGTTCTTTTCTTCGTACACCGCCTCCAGCTCCGTGTGGAAAATGCGGAACACGGGGTCTTTAAAGCGCTCCGCCTGTACGGCCAGGAACTTGTCTACCGCGGTAGAGGGGATATCTTCTTCATATACGGTTTCCTCCACCCAGGTGTGAGCGTTGGTACCCTGCGCGCCCATGCCGGTCATCATCTTGTCGTACTCATTGGCGATGGCGTATTTGGCGGCCAGGCCAGACACGCTGTCTATCTGCCGGTAAATGGCCTTGCGCCTGTCTGTATCGGTGGTTTGATTGTAGGTATCGTACAGCTGCTCAATATTGTCCAGGTAGGGTTTTTCCCTGGCCCAGTCAAGCGAGCCGTATTGCTGCGTGCCCTTGAACAGGAGGTGCTCCAGGTAGTGGGCCAGGCCCGTATGGTCTTTAGGATCGCTGTTGCTGCCGGCGCGTACACCAACAAGCGTCTGGATACGCGGGTCTTTTTTGTTGACGCTCAGGATAACGGTCAGGCCATTTTTAAGGGTATAAAAGCGGGCCTGCATGGGGTCTCCGGTTACGTAACGGTAAGTATACCCGCCGGAGGTGGCTTCTTTCCAGGCATGTTTGTTTTGAGCGGATGCCGGCAGCCAACCTGCCAGCAAAAGGCATAGAAACAGGTTAATTACTCTCATACAGTTGGTTTAAAATTTTTGTGTTTCCAAATATAAATATGTCCCGGCGATATTCCGGGGGAAACCATGAAATTTTGCAACAGGAGAGGATTAACGGCCGAAATCAGCGATGCAGCAGATTGGTGGCAATAATCCGGGTACTGGCCACGGGTATTTGCGGGGTCACGAAGGAAGAATCCGTTTTGATGTAGAGTACGTGGTAATGGTTGGTTACGTAGAGGTTATGATCCCCCCGGTAAGACTGGAAAAGGCTGTCAGGCATAAACACCAGGGCTTCCGTAGCCTCTGGGGCAGGCAATTTGGGGCTGCTGCCGGGTATGGCCAGGTCTGCGGCGGGCTCATTTGCGCTCAGGGGGCTCGGGCTATCAGGTAGTTTTATTCCGCTTGCATGCATCAACACAATTCCACTCACAACAACAAGAAAAGTTAGGATGGATCGCATACTTCTAATGATTTGTGGTATAGTTTTAAATAGGATAAGAACAGCATGATCTATTACCCGGTGTTCTGGAATTAATACTTTTTGCTATATAAATGTCTGTAAATGTAAGACTAGAATCCGTTAAACCGAAATCCGATTGAAAAAGGGTATTGCTCCAGCCCGTAATCATGCAGGGGCGTAAGGGCAAAATTGCTGAACAGTTTGATAGGCCCATACCCCAGTTCTCCCGTTAGGCCAAAGCGCCATTTGTTCAGGTTAAAGTCATCAGACCGCCGCACTTTGCCCCTTTCTTCACTGATCTGCTTGGTACGCGCTTTCAAAAGGTAACCGCCAGACACGCCCAGGCTAAGCTCAAAGGAGCGGCCGGGCCGGGCCGGGTTGGAATTGAAATTCAGCATCAGCGGAATGGTGAGGTATTGGGCCAGCAGCTTGTTTTTGGAGAACTCCACAGAATCACGGACAATAGTGGTGGGGTACCCCGGTACATAAGAAATGCTGCGGGCGTAGCGGTAGTTATTGATCTCCAGCCCCAGGGCGTAGATCAGGTTGAGCTTATGTTTGTGCAGGTTGAGGCGCTGCATCAACACCCAGATGTTGAAGTTGATAGACTTGCCGGTGATCAGCTTGAACTCTGACGGCGTGAGCGGGGCGCTGGCCATGCGGGGCGCCAGCTTGTTGAGCGCCATGCCGGAATAATCGTAGCTGGGGTCAAATACATCGCCGTAAAACTGGTTAGCGGGAATGTTATTGGCGTACAGGGAGCTCACCATGGCGCCGGAGTAGTTACTCCTGTCCCGGAAGTTATTGAAGCCCACATCCAGCACCAGCCATTTGGTATGGAGGTTCTTTTTGAGCTTCTGCCGGGCATAAGCAGTATCCTGATAAGCCTTGAACACGCTCTTCCCTTCCGCATTTTTCCCTTTCAGGATGATCAGGCCCTTGATCTGGATGGTGTCTATAGCAGCCTGCTGCGCAAAAGCGCCTATAGACAGGAAGACGGCCAGGAAGGTGAGTAAAAATCTTTGCTTCATATTCTTATATGACTATGCCTGTTATTTATTTCTTTTTCTTGAAAACAGCCTGGCCACGTTGGTTACTTTATCAAGCACCTTGCTTTCTATGCCATTGCCGGTTACCGACATGATAAGCTCGCCGGGCGGCGGGGCGGTAGCCAGCGCTACATCCCGTTGCGGCTCTAACGAAGGCGGGCGGTTGGCAACTGCCGGGGCGTTGGTCTCCGGCATTTTTTTCGGGACGGCGGCCAGCTCTGCCGGCGGCTCAGGTTTAGCCCTATGCTCGGTAACTATGCCGGCCAGGGCAACAGGCGGCTGTTGTTGGGCCGTTTCCTTTTCAACAGAGGGGGTGTTTGCGGCCAGCGTAGTTTCCTGCTGCGGGCGTTCGGGTGTTGCTTCCGCGGCGGGGGGCGTTTGCTGCGCCAGCGCCCGGGTGGCTGCACGGTCTGCTGACTGCCGGGCAGCGGGTACCCGCGCCGGGGCGGGATGGGTCACATCCTTACCGGCAGGCGCGGCCTGTGCCAGATCTTTCCCTGCAGATGCGGCGGATTGCCCGGCTGGCCCGGTGGCTACATCCTGGGCGGCAGGCTGCTGCTGTTGTTGCGGCGCATTCTGCTCTCCGGCCTGCGGCGTGGGTGTTACAACGGCCACGGGCGGCTGGTTAACGGGCCTGTCAGTACCTGGCAGCAGGAAAAAGACAGCGCCGGCCACCACGGCTGCGGCTGCCGCCCACCAATAGGCGGGGCGCATACGCCGTACAGTAGTGGTATGGCGGTACAGGGCGGCCTTATGCTCAAAACGGATATTCAGGTCTGGCTGCAGGCGGGTAGCCTTCCAGATCTCCAGCTCTTTCTGCACAGCAGGGTGTGCTGCCGCAAATTGTTCTACGGCCGCAGTTTCTTCCCCGCTCAGCTCACCGTCTATATAACTCAGCAGGAACGGTTCGTAGTTCTGCAGGTTCACGGTGCTGCTGCGGTAGAGGGAGGCCCTGGCGTCAAACACCAGCTCCTTTTCCGGCACCAGCCGTGTAGCCATCAACAGCTCCAGCTCCTGCCGGAGATGCGGATGCGCGTCCAGGAAAGCTTCCAGCGCAGCTATTTCAGCCGCGTTCAGCTCCCCGTCTACATAACTGTAGAGAAACTCCTCGTAGTTCGATATGTGAATGTCTGTTGACATAATTTACTGATTTTGAATACCCTTCCTGTTAAATCACGTTCTCCATCTTGACCAGGTATTCCTTCAGGTGGGCCCTTGCCCTGTGCAGGTAAACCTTCACCTGGGAAGGGTTCAGCTGCATGATCTCCCCTATCTCGTCGTAACTGTACCCTTCATAGTCTTTCAGCAGTATCAGCGACTTCTGTACGTCACTCAGCCTGTTGAGGGCCCTTTCTATCACGCTGCGGGCATTATGCACTTTTTGCTCCGACACCCGCGCCTCTTCTTTAAATTCTTCTACCAGGCTCACTCTTTTCACCTTCCGCACATGATCTATCATATTATGGTAAGCTACCGTAAAAAGGTAGCTTTTGGCCTTCTCAAAAGGCACATCAGTACAATGTTTCCATAATATTTCAAACGCATTCTGTACCACATCCCTGGCATCCTCCGTATGTTCAAGATTTTTGACAATAAACCGGAAGAGATTGTCGCTATACAGATCCACGCATTTGTTGTACTCCTTTTCCGTCATCCGGCGATAGGTGTTTTGAAGTGCTAATTTCCGACATTTTAATGAAAGTAGCTGCTATTGGCCTGTCTGTACAGGGAAACGGCAGCATTTATCACCAGCTCATTGACAATATCTTCGAAGCACGCCTGGTACCCAGGGCCGGGCTACAGGGGCTAAACCCGCAACCGGCCGCCGGTATCACCGGAAAACCGAGCGTACAGTACTTTTTCGTCATTAATCTACCGTCTATGATAATTGTATGACGCAAACCGGCAGATAAATGTTACACATCGGTCAAACTTTTTACAAATAGCCCGGTTCCCGGCCCGGCCCATCCCAATCCTCGATACTTTTAATACCCTAACTTTGTTATATACAGCAAAATACGCCTGACATGAATCAGAACTTCGTTAAACGATTACAAGAGGAGCTGGATGAGATCAAAACCGCCGGCCTGTACAAAAGCGAGCGGATCATCACCTCCGGGCAGGGAGCTGAAATTGAGGTGGGCGGTAAAACCGTGATCAACCTTTGCGCCAATAACTACCTGGGCCTCTCCTCCCACCCCGAGGTAGTGGCCGCCGCCAAAGCAACCATTGATACGCATGGTTATGGCATGAGCAGCGTACGTTTCATATGCGGCACGCAAGACATACACCGGGAGCTGGAAGAGAAAATATCGAAGTTCCTCGGCACGGAAGACACCATTCTTTACGCGGCCGCATTTGACGCCAATGGCGGGGTATTTGAGCCCCTCTTCGGCGAGCAGGACGCCATTATTTCCGATGCCCTCAACCACGCTTCCATTATAGACGGGGTGCGCCTTTGCAAGGCGCAGCGCTTCCGCTATGAACATAACAACATGGCAGACCTGGAGGCAAAGCTGCAGGAAGCGGCCGGCGCCCGCAGCCGCATTATTGTAACAGACGGCTCTTTCAGCATGGACGGCACTATTGCCCAACTGGACAAGATCTGCAACCTGGCAGACCGGTACGATGCCATTGTGATGAGCGATGAAAGCCATTCTTCCGGCTTTCTGGGCAAAACCGGCAGGGGCACGCATGAGTACCGCGGCGTAATGGGGCGGGTAGACATCATCACCGGCACGCTGGGCAAGGCCCTCGGCGGTGCTTCCGGCGGTTTCACCAGCGGCAGCAAGGCTACCATAGACATGCTCCGCCAGCGCAGCCGCCCCTACCTGTTCTCCAATTCCGTGGCGCCCAGCATTGTAGGAGCTTCCATAGCCGTGCTTGACATGCTCAGTGAAACCACCGAGCTGCGTGACAAACTGGAGTTCAATACCCGCTACTTCCGCGAAAAAATGACCGCCGCAGGTTTCGACATCAAACCCGGAGACCATCCCATTGTACCCGTGATGCTCTACGATGCCAAGCTCAGCCAGCAATTTGCAGACAAGCTGCTGCAGGAAGGCATTTACGTGATTGGGTTCTTCTACCCCGTGGTGCCCAAGGGCCAGGCCCGCATCCGCGTGCAGCTCAGCGCCGCGCACAACCAGCACCACCTGGACAAGGCCATTACCGCCTTCACCAAAATAGGCAAGGAGCTGGGCGTGCTCAAAACAACCGCATCCGCATAAACGAAAAATATAATCTGAAAAAGGAGCCGCTTTCCGGAGGGCTCCTTTTTTTATTGCTTACTTTTGCACATCAATTCAAAATATACGCAGATGAAAACGTTAGGTCTGTTGCTGCTGACAGCCACTATCTGGTTCAGCGCCTGTACTCCCAACAATGTGAAAGAAGCCAGGGAATGGGAAAAATATTTTACCAAACACAAGCTGGAAGGCTGCTTCATGCTGTTCAACAACGGTCCCGGCACCTTCAGGGTGTACAATATTGACAGGGCCAAAGAACGTTTCCTTCCCGCATCTACCTTCAAGATTTTCAATTCCCTGGTAGGCCTGCAGACCGGCATTATCAGCGATACCAATATGGTGATCCGCTGGGACAGCGTAACCCGCTCCCGGCCCGAATGGAACCAGGACCTGGCCATGAACCAGGCTTTCCGCCTCTCTTCCGTGCCCTATTTCCAGGAAGTGGCCCGCCGCATTGGCCGGGATACCATGCAGCGCTGGCTGGATTCTGTACAATATGGCAACCATAAGATGGGTAAAATAGACAGCTTCTGGCTTGACAACTCCCTGCAAATATCTCCCGATGAACAATTGGGCCTTGTAAAACAGCTGTATTTCAACCAGTTACCTTTCCAGCGCCGCGTGCAGGAACTGGTGGCAGGGTTGATGATGCAGGAAAACACCACTAAATACAAACTGGCCTATAAAACCGGCTGGGGCGTTGCCGGTAAAAAACAGATAGCCTGGATGGCCGGCTGGATAGAAGAAAACCTGCACCCCAGCTTCTTTGTACTGAATTTTGAAACGGAAGATGCCAGCCTGGACATACCCGCCGTACGGCAGGAGATCATGCGGGCCATATTGACCGAAGAGGGCTTTTTTAAAGGAGAAAAGTAACACCGGCTGTTAAAAAACTGGTAAAACCTTTTGCTGCCTGCTTGTAATACGTTACAAAAAATTTATTTTTGACTGCTACCCCGGCTCAGACCGGGGTGCGCCGTTTTAGCCATGTTAAGATTCCAACACACTGAATACCTCTGGGCCTTTGTGCTGCTGATAGCGCTGGTACTGGCCTTTGCCTGGGTTACCTGGTGGAAACGCCGGTCTATCCGCCGTATGGGAGACCCCGCCATGGTGGAAAAACTTTTTAGCGGCTACTCCCGCCGCCTGTTCACCCTCAAGTTCCTGCTGCTCTTTGTGGCCTTCTTTTTTGGGGTGATAGGCCTCGCCAACCTGCAAAAAGGCAGCCGCGTGGAAAAGATCACCCGGAAAGGGGTAGACGTGATCATTGCGCTGGACGTTAGTAAAAGCATGCTGGCAACAGACGTGAAGCCGGACCGGCTTACCCGCGCCAAACAAGTAGTAACGCGGCTGATGGAAAAACTGGATAACGACCGTGTTGGCCTGGTAGTATTTGCCGGCAATGCCTATCTGCAAATGCCCCTCACCGTAGATTATTCGGCGGCCCGGATGTACCTGGGCAGCATCACGCCAGACCTCATTCCCCGCCAGGGCACGGAAATCAACGAAGCCATCAGGGTGAGTGATGAAGCCTTTAACCGCAAGGAACGCAAACATAAAGCCCTCATTATCATTTCAGACGGGGAAGACCATAATGAAGGAGCCATCTCCGAAGCCAAAAAAGCCCTGGAGAACGGGGTGGTGATCAACACCATCGGTATTGGTTCCCCCACCGGCTCTCCCCTGCCAGACACGGAAAGCGGCGGCGTGAAAAAAGATAAAGACGGCAAGGTAGTGATCTCCAAGCTCAATGAAGACGCCCTCAAATCGCTCGCCGCTACCGGTAAAGGCCTGTACCTGCACCTCATGAACAATACGGACGAAGTGGTGGAATCCCTGTCTGACAAGATCCACAAAATGGAACAGAAAGAGTTTGGCGAAAACGTATTTACGGACTATAACAGCTATTTTCAGTACTTCCTGGCTATTTGCCTGCTGCTGGTACTGCTGGAGTTTTTTGTGCCCGAAGGCAGGAAAAAAACCACAGACGCAGATGCGCTGCCAGGACTTAAAACCGTTAAAGCCTCATGAAGCAACGCATTTTTCCCATAGCCGCCATTTTGCTGCTGTGCTGCACCGCCGGCTCCGCCAGTGCGCAGGAAGGCACCAGCAAACTGATACGCCAGGGCAACTCCCAGTACAAAAAGCAGCAGTATGCCGATGCGGAGGCCAGCTACAAAAAAGCCCTGGAGCGCAACAACCGCTCCGTAGAAGGCAATTACAACCTCGGCAATTCCTTCTATGAACAAAAACGTTTTGATGCCGCCCGCCAGCAATACGCCAATACGGCCAAGCTGAGCCCGCGGAAAGACATAAAGGCTGATGCCAGCTACAATATCGGCAACACCTTTATGGAAGACAAAAAATGGCAGGAAAGCATACAGAACTATAAAACCGCACTGAAGGCCAACCCGGCAGACGAGCAGGCGCGCTATAATCTGGCCTATGCACAGGCCATGCTGAAAAAGCAGCAGCAGCAGAACAGCGGCGGAGATGATAACAAGAAGAACAAGGATAAAAAAGATAAAAAGGACAAACAAGACCAGCAGGATAAGCAGAACCAGCAAGACAAAAAAGACGGCGATCAGCAGCAGGACCAGCAACAGAAAGACCAGGATAAAGAACAACAGCAACAACCGCAGCCCAAACCCAGCAAGCTGTCTCAAGACGAGGCCAAACGCCTGCTGCAGGCACTGGCCCAGCAAGAGAAAAAACTGCAGGAAGACAAGATGAAAAAGGTGAAAGCTACTCCGGGCATGGTGGAAAAAGACTGGTAAACCTCTCTACAAACATAAAGCCGCCTGTTCAGTCATACAGGCGGCCTTTCCTAACTTTTCTTACTTTTTCTTACTTTCCTTTCCTAACTCCTAACTAAAAACGCGTCTGTTAAACGCGTCAAAAACATGGTTTCCGTTTAAACGAAGTGTAAAATTAACACCCATTTGCTGCTCCCGTTTGGACAAAGGGACGAATAACTGGTATTATTTGAACATTGTTTCTCTGAACTCTTGCGGGGAAGCGGCGGCGTGGTGGCGGAAAAACCGGCTGAAATAGGCCGGGTCTTCAAACCCCAGTTCATAACAGATCTCCTTTACGCTGCGGTGGCTGAAAGCCAGTTGCCGCTTGGCCTCCAGCACCAGCCGGTCATGCACCATATCCGTTACCGTTTTGCCAATGGCATCCCGTGTAATTTCATTCAGCCGCTTGGGCGTGAGGGCAAAGTGCGCTGCATAAAAAGCAGCCTGGTGCTCTTTGCGGAAATGTATTTCCACCAGGCGCCTCAGCTGGATAATACGCGCGTCATGATTGAGAAAATCCGGGGAATTGGCCGCATTATGTTTCTTTTCCCGCTCCGCCAGCAGCAAAAAAGCATTGAGGTAATGTTTGATAACGCTGCTGCCGCTGCTTTCAAACTGGGCCGCCAGCTCCTGCTTCATCAGCCGGATAATGAGGGCAAAACTGTCTGCCGCGGCAAGGCTGACCCGTATAGGCGCATACTCCTGGGAATCGTCAAACAGGGTGGTAAAATCGTACAGGGTTTCCCGGTCGTGTTTATTGGTGAAGTAGAATTTTTCTGTAAAAGTGATACTGAAACCGAAAAAGCCCTTCTTGGGCAACTGGTGTACCTGGCCCGGCCTGAGCAGGAAAATGCTGTTGTCCGTCATCTGGTAGGTTACAAAATCTACAATATGCTCCCCTTTAGCCCTGGTAAACCACAGTATCTGGAAATCGTGGTGGCGGTGGGGCAGGCCTGCCAACTCCGTATCAAAGTTTTCTACTTCGAATACGCTGAACTGGCCGTTCAAGGGTAGTTGCTGATAGGGTATGGTATCCACGGTTCAGTTATAAAATAATTACATATAGTTCGGTTACAAACAAACTGTTACGCATAAAGCTAGGCAATAAAAAGCCAGCTTCGGTTACCGTTCATATAAAATATCAAAATCAGATAAAGAGCGAACGCGGATTTATTTCCTAATTTTGTTTTTACATCTATATAAAAAAATTCATGCAATTCTATTGCCCTTCGCTGACTGAATATAAACGCCTGGCCACTCTGGAGGTAAAAGTGGGAGACCTGACCATTGGTAATTTTGACCCAGTGCGCATTCAAACCATGACCACTACAGACACGATGGACACGGCCGGCACAGTGGCCCAGGCCATCCGCTGTATAGAGGCCGGCGCAGAACTGGTGCGCATAACCGCGCCCAGCAAAAACGAAGCGGAGAACCTGCTGCCCATCAAAAACGAACTGCACCGCAGGGGCTACACCACCCCGCTGGTGGCGGATATCCACTTTACCCCCAACGCCGCGGAAGTAGCCGCCCGTATTGTTGAAAAAGTAAGGATCAACCCCGGCAACTATATTGATAAAAAGAAATTCGAATTACTGGAATATACCGACGCGGAATACCAGGAAGAGATTGACCGCATCCGGGACCGCTTTACCCCGCTGGTCAAAATCTGCAAGGAATATGGTACCGCCATGCGCATTGGCACCAACCATGGCTCCCTGAGCGACCGTATTATGAGCCGTTATGGAGACACGCCCATGGGCATGGTGGAAAGCGCCATGGAATTTTTGAGGGTGGCGGAAGACCTGCAGTTCCGGAACATTGTGCTAAGCATGAAATCCAGCAACCCGCAGGTAATGGTGCAGGCCTACCGCCTGCTGGTCAATACCATGCAACAGGAGCTGGGCCACTGCTACCCCCTGCACCTCGGCGTAACTGAAGCCGGAGATGGGGAAGATGGCCGCATCAAATCCGCCATAGGCATTGGCACACTGCTGGAAGACGGTGTGGGCGATACCATCCGCGTATCTCTTACGGAAGACCCCGAGTTTGAGCTGCCGGTATGCCGTGACATTGTGAAACGCTATACCCACCGCATTTCCCACCCGCCTGTTCTGCCCATGCCGGAATCAGACAAACTGCCTTACACGCCTTTTGACTACAAACGCCGTGAAACAGTGCCTTTGAACAACATTGGCGGCAAACAGGTGCCCGCCGTGGTGGCAGATTTCAGCCACCTGCCCGTAATAGGGCATCAGGACCTGCAGGCCATCGGGTACAGTTACGATGCGGCCACGGACAAGTGGAATATTGGCGATGCGGCGGCTGACTACATCTTTACCGGCAACCACCTGCTGAACTTTGCCCTGCCGGGCACGCTGCGGGTAATAGTGCAGTACCATACCTGGCTGCATACGGAAGACCAGGAAAAATACCATCCTTATTTTGACATAGCCGGCTACCTGGCCGCGGCAGAACAAGGCCGTACCAGCCCGCACCTCAATTTTGTAGCCGCCAATGCGGACGAGCTGGGCACGCCCGGCTTCAATGCCTTCCTGGAAGCGTTGGCGGCGGGCAGCCCCGTTGTGCCGGTCGTGTACTCCAACTCCCCTCACGCCATGGCCGCTGTAAGAAGGGCGCTGGCGGAGCTGATGGTGCAGCGCCTCACCCAGGCGGTGATACTCCGCTGCAACAGCACTGCGCAACATACCGCTGATGAAGGCCTGGTACACTTTGCCATTGAAACCGGCGCCCTGCTGCTGGACGGTTTCGGGGATGGCCTCTGGTTAGCTGGCTCCGAAAATCCCGGGCACCTGAACAACGTGGCCTTTGGTATTCTGCAAGCCACCCGCACCCGCATTTCCAAAACAGAATATATCTCCTGCCCTTCCTGCGGCCGCACCCTGTTTGACCTGCAGGAAACCACGGCCCGCATACGCGCGGTCACCAACCACCTGAAAGGGGTCAAAATTGCCATTATGGGCTGTATCGTAAACGGCCCGGGCGAAATGGCCGATGCCGATTTCGGGTATGTAGGCAGCGGTGTGGGGAAAATTACCCTCTACCGCGGCAAGGAAGTGGTGAAAAGAGGCCTCAGCAGCGATGTGGCCGTTACCGAGCTCATCAACCTCATCCGCGACAACGGCATGTGGGTAGACGCCAGGTAGTTAACCGCCCGGCACAACAAAGGCGCCACGGAGGCGCCTTTGTCAAAACGTAACTAGGGGGTTAACTTAACAGTGTGTACCTTAACTTTTGTGACTCGAATTGTTTTTTGGGGTTAAATGCATTTCTTAAGCATAACACAAATGTACTACCCACCAGAGGGTATATCAAGCGTAGTTTTACGCAACTTTCCACGTGGTTTCCCTGTAAATCAATGGCCTGTTTTGAACAATTGTTCCTCTTTGGTATTATGCTTGTGACACATACACTAAAAAGGACCATCATGAAATATCAAACTGCCGTTATCTGCTGCGCCTTGCTGATGGCCGCCTGTGGCCCCAATACTTCCCGCACTTCTTTTAACAGTGAAGAGCAGCCGGATTCTGCCGGGAACATGACCTCCATTGAGGTAAAACCATTGCAGGGATATTTTGTAAAAAACACGGTGGTGCAAGGGGATAGTGTTACCTGCTGGGTGATCAATTCCCCTCAACAGCAGGATAGCATACTGGCCCCGGCCAAAACCATGACCAATACAATAGATACGCTTGATTTTGCCAACAACATCATTACCGCTGTGGTGCTGCGGCCCTCCGAGCTTACGCAAGACATTCAGCTCTCTTCCGGTATGGTTACGGAAAACGAGGTGCATCTGCATTTTGCCATACGGGCAGATACGCCCAAGCGCACGTTTACCGCTGCCGCCCTCTGGATGGGCGCGGTGCCCAGGAAGCCGGGCATCAGGACCATTAAATTTTACAGCGGCGATCAACTGATCAGGAGCGTGCCGGTAACGGAATAACAAACCCTTATAAAAAAAGGGCCTACCCTGTGGTACGCCCTTTTCAACTATTCAATCAGGTTACATATCATACTCCAGGTTGGGGCGAAGCCATCTTTCAGCTTCTTCCAGCGTCCAGCCTTTTCTTTGGGCATAATCTTCCGCCTGGTCTTTTTCTATTTTACCCAGGCCAAAGTATTTTGCCTGCGGGTTGGCAAAATACCACCCGCTTACACTGGCCGCCGGGTACATGGCCAGCGATTCCGTAAGCGTAATGCCGGTAGACGCTGTAGCGTTCAGCAGATCAAACAGCTTGTACTTTTCGGTATGCTCCGGGCAGGCGGGATAGCCGGGCGCCGGGCGTATTCCCAAATATTCTTCCTTGATCAACTGGTCATTGCTGAGATGCTCGTCTGTAGCATATGCCCAGAACTCCTTCCGCACCCGCTCGTGCAACAGTTCCGTAAAAGCTTCTGCCAGGCGGTCTGCCAGGGCTTTGAGCATAATGCTGCTATAATCATCGTGGTCTTTTCTGAATTTTTCCAGCCACTGCTCTATGCCTTCGCCCGCAGTAACGGCAAACCCGCCAATGTAGTCCTGCTTGCCGAAAGTGGCCGGGGCAATAAAGTCTGACAGGCAGATGTTGGGCTGGCCGGGCGCTTTTTTGACCTGCTGCCGCAAAAACTCCAGGGGCACCTCCGCGCCGTCAGGAGCGGTAACGGTAACAGTGTCCATGCCGTTAGACGTGGCGGGGAACATCCCTATTACCGCACGGGCGCGTAGCCATTTTTCATCAATAATGCGCTTCAACATGGCCTGTGCGTCGTTGTAAAGGCGGGTAGCCTCTTTGCCTACCACCTCATCGCTCAATATCTGCGGGAATTTGCCGTGCAGCTCCCAGGCAATGAAGAAAGGTTGCCAGTCTATGTACTCCGCAATTTCACCCAGGTCGTAGTTGTCAAATACGTGTGTACCCGGCTGTTTGGGTTTTACAGGCTGAAACGTCTCCCAGTTGACGGGCACTTTGTTTTGCCGCGCGTCTGCCAGGCGGAGATACTGCTTTACGGGTTTCTTATTCCGGAAGGCCTCATTCAGCTTCACATACTCATCTTTTACGCCTGCCAGGAAGTTCTTATGCAGGGCCTTGTTCAGCAGGCTACCGGTAACGGTTACACTGCGCGATGCGTCCAGCACATGCACTACACCATTTTCATACTCCGGCGCAATTTTAACGGCGGTATGCGTACGGGAAGTAGTGGCGCCGCCTATGAGCAGGGGGATATCAAATTGCTGCCGTTTCATTTCGCGGGCTATGTGCACCATTTCATCGAGGCTGGGGGTAATGAGGCCGCTGAGACCTATTACGTCTACCTCGTGCTCACGGGCCGCCTGCAATATTTTTTCTGCGGGTACCATTACGCCCAGGTCAATAATATCATACCCGTTACAACCCAGCACCACGCCTACAATATTTTTGCCGATATCGTGCACATCTCCCTTCACGGTGGCCAGCAGGATCTTACCGGCAGATTTTATTTCCCCGCCGTTTTGCGCTACCAGCAGCTTTTTTTCTTCTTCAATATAAGGTGTGAGAATGGCTACGGACTTTTTCATCACCCTGGCGCTTTTCACTACCTGGGGGAGGAACATTTTACCGCTGCCAAAAAGATCGCCCACTATGTTCATCCCGGCCATGAGCGGGCCTTCAATCACTTCCAGCGGCCGGGGGTACTTCTGGCGCGCTTCTTCAGTATCTCCATCAATATAATCCGTGATACCGTTCACCAGCGCATGGCTCAACCTTTCTTCCACGGTGCCTTTGCGCCAGGCTTCATCCTTTTCCACCGTTTTCCCTTTTGCCTTTACCGTTTCGGCAAAGTTTACCAGGCGCTCCGTGGCGTCTGGCCTGCGGTTGAGAACAGCGTCTTCACAAAGCTCACGAAGTTGCGGCTCTATTTCGTCATAGATCTGGATCATGCCGGCATTTACAATGCCCATGTCCAGCCCTGCCTTGATGGCATGCAACAGGAACACGGAGTGCATTGCTTCCCGCACCACATCGTTACCGCGGAAAGAGAAAGACACGTTACTGACCCCGCCGCTGATCTTTACCAGCGGCATGAGCTGCTTGATCTGGCGGCAGGCCTCAATGAACTCTACCGCGTAGTTGTTGTGCTCTTCAATGCCGGTGGCGATGGCAAAAATGTTCGGGTCAAATATGATATCCTGCGGGTCGAAACCTACTTTTTCCGTCAGTATTTTATATGCCCGGTGGCAGAAGCTCACCCGTTTTTCCAACGTATCTGCCTGGCCGGTTTCATCAAAGGCCATTACCACCACGGATGCGCCGAAGCTCTGGCAGATGACGGCATGTTCTATGAATTTCTCCTCTCCTTCCTTGAGGCTGATAGAGTTGACGATACACTTGCCCTGCAGACATTTGAGACCCGCTTCGATCACGCTGAACTTGCTGGAGTCTATCATCACGGGTATACGGGAAATGTCTGGCTCGGAAGCAAGCAGGTTGAGGAAGGTGGTCATGGCCTTTTCGCCGTCCAGCAGCGCATCGTCCATATTCACGTCCAGTACCTGTGCGCCGCTCTCCACCTGCTGGCGGGCTACGGAAAGCGCTTCTTCGTACAGTCCTTCGCGTACAAGCCTTGCAAACTTTTTGGACCCCGTAACGTTGGTACGTTCTCCTACGTTGATAAAGTTGGTCTCCGGCCTTACCACCAGCGGCTCAAGACCGCTCAGCCTGAGGTAAGGCTTAATGATGTTGGTAGTGTTCATGCTGTGTGACTCCTGTGGTTCTTATGCCAGTGCGGTTTCCACCACCGGTAAGGGACGCGGGGCGATGGATTTCACATGATCGGCAATGTGGCGGATGTGGTCCGGCGTGGTACCACAGCAGCCGCCAACAATGTTTACAAAACCCTCTCGGGCAAAATCTTCAAGAATGTGCGCTGTCTCGTGGGGTTGCTCATCATATTCTCCGAATGTGTTGGGCAGGCCCGCATTGGGGTAACAGCTCACGTAACAGTTGGCTATTTGTGACAGCTCTTCTATGTAAGGCCGCATCTGGTTGCCGCCCAGCGCGCAGTTCAGGCCTATGGAAAAAGGCTTGGCGTGCATTACTGAAATGTAAAAGGCCTCCAGCGTCTGGCCGCTCAGGGTCCTGCCCGAAGCGTCCGTAATAGTGCCGGATATCATAACAGGCAATTCAGGTTTGCCCGTATCGCGGAAGTATTTCTTAATGGCAAAAATGGCGCCCTTGCAGTTCAGCGTATCAAAAATGGTCTCGATCAGCAGGATGTCTGCACCTGCTTCCGCCAGGGCTTTTACCTGGTCATAATAAGCAGCCACCACCTCATCGAACGTAACAGAGCGGAAGCCAGGATTATTCACGTCTGGCGAAATAGACAGGGTTTTGTTGAGCGGGCCAATGGCGCCGGCTACAAACCGCGGCTTTTCAGGGTTGCGGCGGGTATAGTCATCTGCCGCCTTGCAGGCTATTTTTACCGAAGCCGTATTCATTTCATTAGCCAGCTCCTGCATGTCATAGTCTGCCTGCGCAATAACCGTGCTGCTGAAAGTATTGGTCTCAATAATATCCGCCCCGGCCTCCAGGTACTCCCGGTGAATGGCTTCAATTATATCCGGCTGGGTGATAGACAACAGATCGCTGTTGCCTTTCACATCTGTATGATAGTTTTTGAAACGTTCTCCTCTGTAATCGGATTCCTGGAGTTTGTAGCGCTGGATCATGGTGCCCATAGCACCGTCAATTATCAGGATGCGCTCACCGGCGCACTGTTGTAATGATTTCATGGCAATAACGTTTATTAGTTACGGTTTACAATGAAACCCGGGGCCGAACAATAAACAAATCTACCCTCGGGCATTTGCAAAGATAGAAAAGTCCTTACTAATAAACTAAAAGCCTTTATTTATGCCGGGGACATTCCTCGCAGTTTTATAATTATCTTATTATCAATTCGTTATAATAAATCTCAAAAAAATCCACAGAATTATTTGCAATTACTCTACAAATCCTATTATATTTGTAGAGTATTACAACAAAGTCAAAACCAAAAACCAACCGTTTAACTTTTTATAACTATGCTTTTAAAGGAGATGCACCCGGACCCGGATAACCAGCAGCCCGCTTTTTCCTACCACCATGGCGCTGCCGCCGGATGTTATTGTATGTGTAGCTGACTTTCTTCACTTGCCAGACAAACACATTTACACTCACCGGAAAATGAAAGAACATGAACATCAGGGATGACATTGGACAATTGAGCCTTCGACTGGCCAAACTGGGCCTTCAGGCGGTAAACATGGAGAACTCACTGGCTGACGATACGTTCAGGGTGGTCTACATTAATAAGAACGCCGGCAAGCGCAGCATCTTCTCCAAGGGAAAGAATAAAAAAACTTCCTCATAGCTGTAGTTGACATAATGCAACAATTGCGTATTCATAACGTGGAATAGTTACCAGAGACAGGTGTTTTCGAACACCTGTATTTTTTTATGCCATAACTGCTCACATTTCTGCTTTTCACTTGTCTGCGTAAGCCAGGCTGCACACGCTCACCATTACGCCTTCCGCCTGCTGAACGGTTCGGGCACAGGCTTCTATGGTAGCGCCGGTGGTCAGCACGTCATCTACCAGCAACACATGCTGGCCCATTACTTCCTGCGGCCGCTCCAGCGTAAAGGCGGTGGCCACGTTTTCCCATCTTTCAGGGCGTGCCTGCCGCGTTTGTGTAGTAACGGCGGCGGCCCGGGCAAGCGCCTGCGGCAACACGGGGTTACCGAGTACCCCCGCAATGCCTGCTGCCAGCAACGCGGCCTGATTGTAACCGCGGTGCCGTTGTTTCACCAGGTTCAGCGGTACGGGCACTATGCGGGTGATGTGCTGCCACCAGTTACTTTGCTGCAATTGCAGGCCCAATTGCCTGCCCAGGTACAGGGCAATATCTTTCCGGCCGCGGTATTTGAACTGGTGTACCAGCCGCTGCAGGGGCGCGTGGCGGCCAAAGTAATACCCCGCGGTGGCGTGCTGCAGGCGTACGCGGCCCCAGAATATTCTTTCAACAGGGTTTTGAGGCAGGAGCTGGAAACCGGTAGCCGGCAAGCGGCTGGCGCAGCGGAGGCAGAGCACTTCTTCCCGGCGGGTGAGGTCTTGCCCGCAACACTCGCAGGTGCGCGGGTACAGGAGGTGTAACAATGGATGCAGCATGTGTTGGTCCTTTGTGTTATCAGAATAACAGGCGGTACACTTCTTCCACTCTTCCAAGCGGAACCACTTCAATGTTGAATTTACTGAAATCGAGCCCTTTCTTGTGATATTTGGAGATAAATATTTTTTCGAAACCCAGCTTCTCCGCTTCCGCTATGCGCTGCTCTATCCGGTTCACTGCCCTTATTTCACCGCTGAGGCCTACTTCCCCGGCAAAACAGTTTTTATGGGAGATCCCTATGTCTTCATAAGAAGAGAGCAGGGCGCAAAGCACGGCCAGGTCTATAGAAGGGTCTTCTACCTTGATGCCGCCCGCAATGTTGAGGAACACATCTTTTACCCCGAAATGGAAGCCGCCCCGTTTTTCCAGTACAGCCAGCAGCAGTTGCAGCCTGCGCAGGTCAAAGCCGGTGGCGGTACGCTGCGGTGTGCCGTACACAGACTGGGTAACGAGCGCCTGTACTTCTACCAGCATGGGCCGCATGCCTTCAATAGTGGCGGCAATAGCTACGCCGCTCAACATATCGTCCCGCTGAGAGATCAGTATTTCTGAAGGATTGCTTACCTGGCGCAGCCCCTGCCCCGTCATTTCATAAATGCCCAGCTCCGCGGTAGAGCCAAAGCGGTTCTTGATAGTGCGGAGTATACGGTAGGCGTAATGCTGGTCTCCTTCAAACTGCAGCACGGTGTCAACCATATGCTCCAGCACTTTCGGGCCTGCTATGGAACCGTCTTTCGTGATATGGCCTATAAGAAAAACAGGCGTGTTGCTTTCTTTGGCGAAGCGCTGCATTTCCGCAGCCGTTTCGCGGATCTGCGAAACACTGCCCGGCGCCGATTCTATCAGGGGAGATTGCAGGGTTTGAATGGAATCTACTATGACCAGTTGCGGCTCCAGCTTTTTTATTTCCTGGAAAATGGCCTGCGTAGATGTTTCGGTGAGTAAATAAAACTGGTCGTTCCGGATCTTCAGCCGGTCTGCCCGCATTTTGATCTGCTGTTCACTTTCTTCCCCGCTGATGTACAGGGTTTTAATATCCTTCAGCATCAAGGCGTTCTGCAGGAAAAGCGTGGACTTGCCAATGCCGGGCTCACCACCCACCAATACCAGCGAACCGGCCACTATACCGCCGCCCAGTACGCGGTTCAACTCTCCGTCTGGTGTGAGCCAGCGCTTTTCTTCTATGCCTTCCACCGCATCCAGGTGTACTACTTTGGGTGCGCGCGGCTGATCTGCTTTGGTGCTTTTCCACTCCTGCCGGTGCAAAGGCAACTCTTTCTGAACTTTTTCTTCTACAAAAGTGTTCCATTGATTACAAGCAGGACATTTACCCGTCCATTTGGCTGACTCATATCCACAATTCTGACAGAAAAAAGCTGTTTTGATTTTACTCATGCAACAAAGTAAGAGGAAAAAAAGGAGATCTGATTTTTGGTGCGGAAAAAGATGAGCACCGATTCAAAAGCAGAAAAAAAATGCTGTACGGAATCTATTAAATGAGAAAAGAGCCAACGGAGGATTCCGCTGACTCTTTCTACTTACTAACCCATTAAATTCAGGACTAAATTACTAAATGGGATGAGAATAAAAAAGTTTATTTAAAGGATGTTAATAACTTTTAAAGTGTTAATTCCTTTGGCAGTCAGTCGGCTGGAACCCCCTATTGTAGCCTGTTTCGCCTGTAGATAATTTCTTATAAAAAGCTGTAAATTATTGATAGCTAAGGGTGGCAGGGCGAGTATTCATATATCAAATTCTCTATATATTATATATACACTAAATGTATAAAAACAGGTGGAAAAGCACCCTTTTCCGGTCAAAGTGTCAGTGTTAATTTTTTACTGCTGACAAAAAATATGTGTAACCGGTCGGTTTCGTTCAAAAAATGTTAAATCGGTCAAATGGTAGGAGATTTGATAATGAATAGGGGTAATTTTATGTCAACAATCTAAAACAACAATAAGAGATGACTCCAGGAATTATGATCGTATCCCTCATTTTTGTGGGGATCAGTGCGCTGGTCAGCCTCCGGCTGCGGAGCAAGTTTAAGGAATACAGCCAGGTGCCGCTTTCCTCCGGGCTTACAGGCAAGGAAGTGGCAGAGAAGATGTTAAAGGATAATGGTATATATGATGTAAAAGTAATATCTGCCCAGGGGTTCCTGAGCGATCACTACAACCCGGCAGACAAAACCGTGAACCTGAGCCCGGACGTTTACAACGGGGCCACAGTAGCGGCCGCGGCGGTGGCGGCCCACGAGTGCGGGCACGCCGTGCAGCATGCCACCAGCTACGCCTGGCTGAACTTCCGGTCTAAAATGGTGCCGGCCGTACAGATTAGCTCCTCGCTGGTGCAGATTGTGCTGATAGCGGGCATTTTGCTGATCAATGTATTCCCTAACCTGCTGCTGGGCGGTATTATATTATTCGGCGTAACCACTCTTTTTGCCGTAGTGACCCTGCCTGTGGAGTTTGATGCCTCCAAAAGGGCGCTGGCCTGGCTGGATAGTACGGGCATGACTTACAAGGCGGAACACGACAAGGCGAAAGACGCCCTTTGGTGGGCCGCTATGACCTATGTGGTAGCCGCGGTGTCCTCCATCGTTATATTATTACAATATCTAATGATATATCTGGGCGCGCGTGACCGTAACTAAGTTGCAAAAGATACTGTAAGGGCCGGGCTTCCGGCCCTTTTTTATGCCTCAGGGCCTTTAAAACCGGCCGTTGAACTATCTGTTGATAACTCTTTGTCAAATTTTTTATTGTAAATCAACAGGTTACAAAGGTATCTTTCAAAAAAGCCCCCTAAATTGATGGTTTTATTCATTTTCCATCTTAGCTTTGCACTCCCAAACAGGGCGATATTTAATTATCATTTTATTAAAGCGATGAATACTTTAAGTTTTAAAACAAAATCTGCGAACGACGCTTACGTAAAGCGCGACTGGTACATAGTGGATGCCACCAACTTGACCGTAGGCAGAATGAGCGCCAGGATTGCAGCCATACTGAGAGGTAAGAACAAACCTTACTACACCCCTCATACTGACTGTGGCGACAATATCATTGTGATCAACGCCGAAAAGGTTGTTTTCACCGGCAACAAGCTGAACGACAAGGAATACCAGACCTATTCCGGTTACCCCGGTGGCCAGAAAGGTGAAACTGCCAAAGACCTGCTGAAACGTCGCCCTGAAGTGGTGATTGAGAGGGCTGTTAAAGGCATGCTGCCTAAAAACCGCCTGGGCCGTGCGATGTACAAAAAGCTTTTTGTTTACGCTGGTGCAGAACATCCGCATGCTGCTCAGAAACCGCAGTCTTTAACTTTCTAATCACACCTGAATAATGGAAAAACAAAAAAATACTATCGGTCGTCGTAAGGAAGCAGTTGCCCGCGTATACGTGAGCAAAGGTACCGGCACCATTCTGGTGAACGACAAGGATTATAAAACATATTTTTCGCTGATCTACCTGCAGAACCAGGTGGAGGCGCCTTTCAAGACCATTGACGCGCTGGATAAATTCGATGTAAAAGTGAATGCACAGGGTGGTGGTATCAAAGGCCAGGCAGAAGCGGTAAGACTGGGTATTGCGCGCGCACTGTGCGAGATCAACCCCGAATTCCGCCCCGCACTGAAAGCGGCCGGCCTGCTGAAACGTGATCCCAGGGCTGTTGAACGTAAGAAACCGGGTAAAGCCAAAGCAAGAAGGAGCTTCCAGTTCTCTAAACGTTAATGATTGCAGCATTCAATTCTTGACCATCAATTTGATTAAAACAACATGGAAAATAATACTTCATTACAGCAGCAGTTACTGGAAGCCGGTGTACACTTCGGTCACCTGAAGAAAAAGTGGAACCCGAAGATGCTGCCTTATATTTTCGCAGAAAAGAAAGGTATTCACATCATAGACCTGAACAAAACCGTTGAAGGCCTGCAGGAAACAGCCGCTGCGCTGAAATCCATTGCCAAGAGCGGTAAAAAGATCATGTTCGTGGCTACCAAAAAGCAGGCGAAAGAAATTGTGGCCGATGCTGCAAAACGCGTGAACATGCCTTACGTAACGGAAAGATGGCTGGGCGGTATGCTGACCAACTTTGCCACTATCCGCAAGAGCGTGAAGAAAATGCAGAGCATTGAAAAAATGCTGGCAGACGGCACTTTCGACAACATTACCAAAAAAGAGCGCCTGACGCTCTCCCGCGATAAGGACAAAATGGAAAAAGTGCTGGGCGGTATCTCCCAACTGGCTCGTGTTCCGGCTGCCCTGTTCATCGTAGACATCAGCCACGAGCACATTGCACTGGCTGAAGCAAAACGCCTGGGTGTTTCTACCTTCGGTATGGTAGATACCAACTCCGATCCTACCAAAGTTGACTTTGCTATTCCTGCGAACGACGACGCTACTAAATCCATTGCCATCATTGTTAGCTACATAGCCGCAGCTATTGCTGAAGGCCTGGCTGAGAGGGCAGTAGAGAAAACGGATGAAGTGGAAGAAGAAGAAGCAGACAATAAAGTACGCAAATTTGAGCTGGACGGTGGCGATGACCGTGGTGAAAGAGGCCGCAGGCCTGGTGGTCCCGGTGGCAGAAGCGCAGGCCCTGGCGGTCAGCGCGGTCCTGGTGGCCCCGGTGGCAACCGTGGTGGTGGTAACCGCGGCGGCGGACCTGGCAGAAGCGGTGGTAACCGTCCCGGCGGCAACCGTCCGGGTGGTGGCAGCCGTCCCGGTGGCGGTGGATTCCGTCCCTCCGGCGCTGGCAAACCTGGTCCTGCCAGATAATCTGATAATCATACAGTCAGAATAGTGAATCGTGAATGATACCTGTCGTTCACGATTCACATTAATAATTCTCCCGTAATTACATTTTAACTCTATAAACTGATTATATATCATGGCAACAATTACAGCCGCGGACGTAAATAAACTCCGTCAGCAAACCGGAGCTGGTATGATGGATTGCAGAAAGGCGCTGGTGGAAACAGACGGTGATTTCGAAAAAGCAGTGGACTACCTGCGCAAGAAAGGCCAGAAAGTAGCCGCCCTGCGTTCAGACCGTGAAACCAAAGAAGGCGTTGTGATCGCCAAAACCACCGCAGACGCCAAAGCCGGCGTAGTGGTGTTACTGAGCTGCGAAACAGACTTTGTGGCAAAAAATGAGGATTTTGTGAAGTTTGCCCAATCTATTGCAGACCTGGCCCTGGCCAACAACATCCAAACCGTTGAAGAACTGAACGCGGCCCCGCTGGATGGCGCCACTGTTGCGGATAAAGTAAACGACCAGGTAGCTAAAATCGGCGAAAAGATCACCCTGAGCAAATTTGAAAGGGTGGAGGCCGCCGCCGTAACCGCCTACATCCACGGTAATTACCGCATGGGCGTACTGGTTGGCTTCAGCAAACCTGTTAGTGAAGAAACCGGTAAAGATATTGCCATGCAGATAGCAGCCATGAACCCGATTGCTGTAGATGCAGACGGCGTTCCCGATGAGCTGGTGGCCCGCGAGAAAGAAATTGCAATTGAGCAGATCAAGGCTGAAGGCAAACCCGCTGAAATGGCCGAAAAAATTGCCGCCGGCAAGATCAACAAGTTCTTCAAAGAAAGCACCCTGCTGCAGCAGGCCTTCGTAAAAGACGGTAACAAGTCTGTTGCGGACCACCTGAAATCTGTAGACGGGGAGCTGAAAGTAACCACTTTCAAACGCGTAGCATTAGGATAAACCTGGTAAACAATATCAAAGGAGAGAACGAAAAATTCTCTCCTTTTTTTTGCATAGACATTTCTAGGAAGCAATATTGGGAACGGATTTGTATATTTGGCCGTCTATCCCAATAACAAATCTTACAATAATTATAGCTGACATGTTGCCAAAGTACAAAAGAATTTTGCTCAAGCTGAGTGGTGAGTCTCTGATGGGAGATAGTAATTATGGAATTGATCCGAAAGTGATAACGCAGTATGCACAGGATATTAAAGCCGTAACCGACCTGGGGGTACAGGTGGCCGTCGTAATTGGCGGCGGTAACATTTACCGGGGCATGAATGAGGCGGAAACCGGCATTGAACGGGCCCAGGGCGACTACATGGGCATGCTGGCCACCGTTATTAACGGTATGGCCATGCAAAGCGGCCTGGAGCGGGCCGGTATGTACACCCGGTTGCAATCAGCCATCAAGATGGAGCAAATTGCGGAGCCTTACATCCGGCGCAGGGCCATCAGGCACCTTGAAAAGGGCCGTGTGGTGATATTTGGCGCCGGCACCGGCAACCCCTATTTTACAACAGATACCGCAGCCTCCCTGCGGGCCATCGAGATACAGGCCGACGTTATTCTCAAGGGCACCCGTGTAGATGGCATCTACACTGCTGACCCCGAGAAAGACCCTGCTGCCACCCGGTATGAGACCATTACCTTTGCCGAGGTGTACCAGAAATCGCTGAACGTGATGGATATGACCGCTTTCACGCTTTGCCAGGAGAATAAGTTGCCTATCATTGTGTTTGATATGAACAAAACCGGCAACCTGCTGCATGTGATCATGGGCAGGAATGTAGGTACCCTGGTAAAAGGTTAGTAGATATAACCCGGTAATTATACCAAAAAGGCCGGCTATGCGGGAGACCCCGCTGGCCGGCCTTTTTGATTGCTATGTCATACCCAAGCATCCCGGGAAGATTCCACGGCCATGCTATTTTCACGTATAGAGAACTGATAATGATGCCTGTTACGGAGGAAAATACTGCTGGTAATGCCTAAGCAACCCGTTAAGCGCAGGTTCAGGGCTTGGATGGCCTGCCGCGGCTGCCTGGCCTTCGCCGGCGTGCACCGGTGCAAAGGAGCCGGTCTCATTTTTTTCCTGGCGGATCGCTGCCTGTGCGTAAAATGCCGCTGAAGAGAACCGGTATGCTTCCGGCTGGCGGCAAAGGCCTCCCGCCACAGGCGCCTCATGCATCTGCTGCAGTTTTTCGGCGGCGGCCTGCGCAATACTGACAGGCAGGGCATCTGCATGGCGCTCCCAGAACTGGAACTGCCGGTCCCGAAGAGGGCTTCTGTAGGTCTCCAGCTCCCGGCGGTTAATGGCTTTGAGCCGGTGCTTGATTTGATGGGCAGTGAATTTGAGCAGCATTTGCCGGAGATTTTTCAGCTCCCAGGCTGGCTGCCGCTGCCAGAGCAGGTGAAACTCACCAGGCAGTATTACAAAACCATATAACCAGATACGTTTGTTCTCCACCATAAAAGCCAGGCTGTCCACCACGATCTGTTTATGAATGTCTTCTTCCAGGAGGTGTCTCCCCTTCACGCAGTATGCAGAAAAAAATTCCATTTACAGATATTAAAACGGTTACTCAGCTTCCCTGTTTACAGGCGCGCTATGCCTGGCCTGCCCAATGCAGGAGCGGGCAAGGGAACAGTTTGTTTGTTGTTTGTTTTTCCTGGTAAAAGTGAAGAGGCTGCCGGTGGTGGATGGCCGTGGTCAGACTTATTGTACCTCAAAGGAATGTCTGTTCCGTTGCTGTTTCAAGGCATCCATTCCGCCAGGTCAAAATCAACCAAAACCTGCAGCATATACGCTTATCCGTGATCAGCAACGAAAACCGGCCACCTCTCACCGGCAAACCTCTTCCGGGAACAGTTAGCAGTTATGACAAGGCTGTTGTAAAACGGCCCCTGAAGTGCGAAGCGGGGCCACGTACAACTCTTGCCTCCCGCATAAACCGTCACCTTCTAATCAAAACAAAAAGTCTTGCGGATGTAAGTAAAGACCGGGGCGCTTCCCCACGTGAAACCCAAAATTCGGCGGAAAGAGAAGCTCACCCATAATTGTTGTTTCGCCCCGGTCAATTAGTTCACACCTGGTAGCTGGATGGAGGGAGACCCTTTGTTTGCCCTCCACTGTTTGGTAACAGGAGGCACAACGAGGTCTGCCACATGGAAGCACACAGGCACTTGCAGGTTTTATAAAAACAGTGATTTTTTGAACCATGAGTACGCCGGAACACAGATCCGCCACCTCTCCTTTCTTGCTCATCAAAGCAAGGAGAAGAACATCCATGCAGTTTGCTGGCATTCTGCCGCCTCTCATCACCGTTCTGTTTTTATCCGCCGGCAGCATCCGCTCATTTGCATTGGGGCATAGCATTGCCCATGCCAGAAGTACTCCATTTTTTCCCGGCAAAAATCATTCATGCCATTCCAACTGTTTTTCACCCTTTATAGGGACAGTGATTTGCCCGTAAGATCCGTTGCATCTAACCCGGAGCCCCGACGTGAAAAGGTACCCGGCTCTTTATAAAAATGGGCGGAAAGGCGCATTAATATGCGGCTCAAACCCTTATCCGGCCTATAATCCGGCGGAAAATCCCCGATGACGTGAGTTCCTGACAGTTGCCCTTTCAGGCAATTTATTGATCTTTCTTTTTTCACTGGTCTGGTTTTAGATTAACATACTCTTCCTTGCTGGTAATAACTATACAATTACCGGCAACTATACTAAAATGAATCCTTGAAATAGCGCCCGCATTTATGCGGACCCGCCTGCTTCCACCAGCGGAGATCTGGTGTTTTTGTTGAAAAACATCCTGCCCATATTCATACTTGTGGGTTAAACAAATAATTTTGACAGGTGCAAAATAGCATAGCCATGCGAATTAACAATCGTTCATTTTGTTCATTCTGAAGAAGGTGTTAACACCTCATCAAGGGCCACCTATCCCCTACATCTCATATTCGAATGTGACATAGTTCTCTCCGTCACTCCGCACGGTAATGTTCCCTTCCATCTTTTCAATAAAATCCCGGCAGATGATCAACGCCAGCCCAGCTCCACGGCCGGTCTCACTCACCAGCTTGCCCGGCACGCGGTGGTTGAAAATGTACGGCATGTCCATAGCATGAATGCCCGTTCCTTCGTTGGTAACTGTAACGAGCACACGCTGTTTACGCGTAACAGCGGAAACAATAACACGGCTGCCCCGCCGCGAATACTTAACCGCATTGTGCAGCAGGTTCCGGTTCACGAACTGTAGCATTTCATGGTCTGCTTTTACTGTCAATCCATCCTCCACCTCCATTTCCAGCACTATCCCTTTGTCCCTGATATCTGCCTCCAGCGGCTCCAGCGCCTCATCCAGCAATTCTTTTACATTATAGACCGAAGGCACGTAGTCAAAGCCGGTCAATTGTGACTTGATCCACTGCAATACCGTTTCAAACAGCTGAAGGGTCTCATTGGCGGTAGCAGCAATGCTGAAGGCCATATCCCGGAAGTGCTCCGGCGGAATGTCACTTCTTCTGAAAAGATCGGTGATATTGATGATCTGGCTGAGCGGCAGCCGGAAATCATGGGCCAGTATGCTCAGCAGCTTGTTCTTGAAATCATCATGGTGCTGCAGCTCCCGGTGTTTTTGCAACAGCAGCTGGTTGACCTCCTTGTACCGCCTGTCCCGCAACACCGACCTCCGCTGCACCCGCAAGAAGGCTACCAGCAAGCACCCCAGCAATATCACCACCACAATAAAAAACCATATCACCAGGTTGCGGTTGGTAATTTGCAGTTGCCCCGTGGCCAGCGACTGTTGTTGCAGGGCATTGTTGAGGTGCAGGGCCCTGGTCTCCTTTTCCTGTATGAAAGATTCCATATAATCCAGCTCTCCTTTGGCCCGCAATTCCGGCTGTTGCCCGGCAATTTCACACATCAGGTCTGCGAAGTGAAAGGCCCGCGCCGGCTCCGTTTTTTTATAATGGCGGTACAGCGAGGTAACGGGCGCCATCACCAGCCGCTTGTACCCGCCGCGGATGGCGGCTTCCAGCATCCTTTCGCGGTACACGATGGAGTCTTTCCTTTGAGCGTAGGAAGCATACAGGTCCAGCTGGGCGTTGCCATACACGGCAAGATAGGTAAGCCCGAGCGGCAGGGCGGCCTGTACCAACGAGTTGATATCGTCCATGGCCTGCTGCAACTGCCCGTTCTGCATTCTTTCATGTGCCAGGAAAAGCCCGGTGTAAGTAACCATGCGGCCATCGTGGTAACGGGTGGCTATATCATGCGCCTTGTGCAAGGCCCAGCGGGCAGAGTCCTGCCGGAGACTGTCACGCGAGAACACCACATAATAGGTGCTCAGCACGGGCACCCAAAGGGAATCCCGCAGCAGCCTGCTCCCTACGGAAACTGCCTCCTGCAGGTAGGGTATGGAAAGCTGGCTTTGGCCCTGGTAATGATAATAAGCGCCGATATTGGCCAGCGCCTGGCTGATGCCGGCAGAATCTGCCAGGTTGCGGTAACGTTGCAGGCTTTCCAGGTAAAAGCGGTAGGCAAGGTTGTTATTGTTCTGGAAGGTAAAGCAGGCGCCCAGGTTCATGTACGCATCTGCCAGCCCTTTGGGATACTTGAGCCTTCCAGACAGGAGGCGGGCGGCTTCGGCGTAATGGCGACTGCTGTCAAGGTGCTGCACCAGGTACAGCGAGCTGATGCGGTTCAGCGTATTGGCATACTGCAGGCTGTCTTGCCCGTACCCTGGCAATTCCGCCTGCAGGGCGCGGATCACGTTTTGCTGGGCGCCCGCCCTGGGGCAGCAGCAAAGCAGGTATATGCATAGAAGGGGACCTGTTGTCCAAAGGAGGCGGGGGCGGGAGTTATTTGTCATGTTAGGATGATGTATCAGGCTGAATAACCGGTGGTCAAAATCGGGGACAACATGCCCGCATTGCCCATGCCGCTCTCATTCCGGGCGGCATGGCCTCAATTTGAGGGCTATTTCCCGGATATTTTGTTAATCACTTGCAAAAGAACAGGACTGTTCAAAAAATGAACGGAAGAGGTTTAAACCTCCTGAAAATGAACAAAATGAACAGCAAACGATCAGTTGCAGTGTAGTAATTTACAGCTAATTCGTTGGAAAATGAATGCCCCCTGGTCATTCACCAGCCCGTTTTCTCCCATGTGTAATGTTCGTGCAGCATCCATGACCCGGAGACAACGGTCCCTTCAAATGCGTTTTTTAACCAAAACCCCCTCATATGGAAAACTTGCAAGCTCAGCATTATGGCTGCCAGGAACTGGACTCTACCGTTGCCAAAGACATTAACGGCGGATTCCTTGGCCTTAGTATCACTAACGTGGATGGAAGAATCACCGTAGGCGCTCAACTGGACACTAACGCCCTGCTTTCCTCCGTACCCGGCTTACCCGGTACCGGCGGCGGCGGCCTGCCCGGTCTCGGTGGCCTCAGCAACTTACTGGCGCCCGTTAACAACCTGCTCAACGGGCTGTTAGGCGGTCTGCTCCGCCTGTAACCACCAGGTATTTGAAGGCGTTCTCCCGGGAACGCTTTCCTTCTTACAGCGGCTGTCTGAAAAGACAGGCGCTTTTTTATTGCCCCTGCCCCCCGTATTTTTGTGGCAAACGCTACACATTCCATGAGAATTGTCACCTATAACGTAAATGGCCTCCGCTCGGCCATGACCAAAGGATTTACAGACTGGCTCAGCACCGACCCCGCAGACGTGATCTGCCTGCAGGAGATAAAGGCCCACCGGGAAAACGTGGACTTCGCGCAATTCGATAAACTGGGTTATCAGCATTTCTGGTACCCCGCCCAGAAAAAAGGGTATAGCGGCGTGGCCATTCTCACCAAAATAAACCCTGACCATGTGCAATATGGCAACGGCTATATGCAAAGCGATGCCGAAGGAAGGGTAATACGGGCTGATTTCGGGAACATCACCCTCATCAATGCCTATTTCCCCTCCGGCACCACCGGCAACGAAAGACAGGCCTATAAATACCAGTGGCTGGATGAATTTTACGGCTACCTCCAGCTGCTCCGCGAAACCAGGCCCAACCTGGTAGTGGCAGGTGATTATAACATTGCCCATAAACCCATAGACATTCACAACCCGGTCAGCAATAAAGACTCCTCCGGTTTTCTGCCGGAAGAAAGGGCCTGGATGACCAGACTTTTCGAAAGCGGTTTTGCAGATACCTTCCGTCATTTTCACCCGGAACCGGACCAGTATAGCTGGTGGAGCTTCCGTGCTAATGCCCGCAACAATAACAAAGGCTGGCGCATAGACTATATCAACGTGACCAGTCCGCTGCAAAACCGCCTCGCAGATGCAAACATCTGGCAGCAGGTGAAACATTCGGACCATTGCCCGGTATACCTTCAATTGAAAGAGATATGATCATATACAACGTTACCGTAAAAGTGTCCGTAGCCATTAAAGACAGCTGGCTGGAATGGATGAAACAGGTACACATACCTGCCATTATGGAAACCGGCCTGTTTCACGACTACCGCATCTGCCGCCTCCTGGAGCAGGATGATACGGACGGGCCTACCTACGCCGTGCAGTACTGGACGGATACCCTGGAGAACTATTACACCTACCTGCAGGAGCATGCACCCCGTTTCAGGCAGCAGACTTTTGAAATGTTCGGAGATCAGTTTGTAGCTTTCCGGACCGTTATGCAGGTGGTTTAAACGGAGAACTTATCCACAGGAAATTCACTGTTTTCAAGGGCTTGCCGGTTTGGTACAATAGTTGGTAAGGATAGGCGTTTTATGGCAAGATGTATTAGAACTCAATACAGTAGCTGTTTTCAGCCGAAAAACAACGCGCTGCCGAACAACGGGTTTTTTAGTCCAATCAGCTATAAACGTTACCAGTAGGGTTTTTCAGCCGACAAAAAAAAGTTTTAAAAATTTGGTAATCTTGTAAAACGCGCTATATTTGCTCACATCAAACATTTTCTCACTAGTTAAATCTTAACTAACTATGAACAAAGCCGAATTGATCGACAAACTCGCCAAAGACGCTGGCGTTACCAAAACCCAAGCTAACGATGCTTTGGACTCTTTCACTAAAGCTGTTGCCGATACCCTGAAAAAAGGTGGTAAAGTAACTTTGGTAGGTTTCGGTACCTTCTCTGTTTCTAAACGTGCTGCCCGTAACGGTAGAAACCCCCAGACTGGCCAGATCATCAAGATCAAAGCTAAAAAAGTAGCTAAATTCAAAGCTGGTAAAGCCCTGTCTGACAAACTCTAGGAGTTGGCGACCCAACTTATTTAAGCAAGGAACATTATTTGTTTCTTGCTTTTTTTATTTTTGCAGTCCGCGGGGCTTCCTTCCAGGGCGTTCCCCGGTAGTATCATTCATCAATTAAACTATAAAAATCATGGGTAGAGGAGATATCAAAACCAAGAAGGGTAAGATCTCTAACGGATCATTCGGTAAAAGCCGCCCGGCTAAAGCCAAGAAAACAACTGCCCCCAAGGCAGAAAAAAAGGCTTAACCAATGGCAAGCCTTTTATAACGGTAACCCGGCTGTCTGCATGCAAACAACCGGGTTGCTTTTTTTATGCTCTCAGGGCGCCAGGCGCTCTATTTTCCATTCATTCCCGGCCTGCAGGGTATAGCGCAACCTGTCATGCAGCCGGCTGCTGCGGCCCTGCCAGAACTCCATTACCTGCGGCTGTACAATGTAACCGCCCCAATGCTCCGGCCGCTGCGGCGCCTGCGGCCCGCCTTCCAGCTCCCTCACCCGCTCTTCCAGCACTTCCCGGCCGGCAATCACTTTGCTCTGCGGCGAGGCTATGGCCCCTATTCTGCTGCCCGCCGGCCTTGAATTGAAGTACTCGTCGCTCACCGCGGCAGGGGCTTTTATAACGGCGCCCTCTATACGAACCTGGCGTTCCAGTTCCCGCCAGAAAAACAGCAGGCTGGCCAGCGGGTTTTCCGCCAGCTCCTTCCCCTTCCGGCTTTCATAATTGGTAAAGAAAAGAAAACCCTGCTCATTAAAGCTTTTCAGCAGTACAATACGCGCGGAGGGCTTGCCGTCCGGCGTGCTGGTAGCAAGCGTCATGGCGTTGGGCTCCTCTACCTGGCTTTTTATCACTTCCTCCCACCACCGCTCAAACTGCTGCAGCGGGCTGGCCGCAACCTCCCGCTCATGCAGGGTAGCCAGCCGGTAATCTTGCCGCAGGTCTGCTATCTTTTGATTGATCATCTGTTATCTTTTTTGCGAAATTACGCTTTTATACACCCCCTGATGCTGACCAGTATCTCTATAAGTGGTAATTTACACCTGTTTTAAATGTGGCCTCATGAAGTTATATTACGGTTTATCTGCCTTCCTGGCACTCCTCTTTGCCTGCCAATCTCCCGGCCAGCGGCAACCGGCCGCCGGGCAGCAGGATGACAGTACAGGCGCCTCCGCCACACCGCCAGCCCCCTCCGTGTATTACAAGCGGCTGAAAGGCGCCCTGGCCGGGCAACCGGTAACCATGCACCTTATCAGAACAGGGCCTGCCGCATTTGATGCCTGGTATGCGTATGACAAACAAGGCATTCCCATCCAGCTTTTTCATAACGTGACAGACAGCACACAGCTCAGCTTCACAGAATACACCACCCCTGACGAAGACAATACCTTCAAAGGCATACTTTCCGCAAACGACACCTATAAAGGCACGTGGGCCGGCAAAAACCGCTCCTATGACTTTGAGCTGAGGGAAGATACCACCGGGGCCGTATTGTTCCAGGTGTTTACCAGCGCGGACTCCGTAAGGCTGCTGCCCACGCATCCCAAATCTCCCCTGGGGCTGGCCGTGTGCAGCATGGTATGGCCCGTTGGCGGGGCAGACGGGCCCTCCCTGGCCCTGATCAAGAAAGCCCTCACCCCGCTTGGTGCCCCGGAGGAACCGGAGAAAATTGTGCGGCAGCCCATAGATACGTTCCTGCGGGATTATAAAGCCGTGCGGGACGATGTGGACACCAGCGAGCTGAACAAGGGTACCGGCGCTTCCTGGAACTGGGATGCGCAAACCGAAACCCGCGTGGTGTGGAACACCTGGCCCCTGCTGGTATTGGAGCATGCGGACTATAGCTTCACCGGCGGCGCCCACGGCAACTACGGCAGCAATTACACCGTGCTGGACCTGGCGCGGCAAAAAGTACTGCAGGTGTCAGACGTGTTCAAGCCGGGCAGCGGGCCCGCTCTCGGCGCCGCACTGGAAAAGGCCTTCCGCAAAAAATACGCGGTACCGGCCAAAGACCCGCTCAACAAACGGTATCTCTTTGAACCGCATATTCAGCCCAACAATAATTTCTATATCACAGACAAAGGCGCTGTATTCAATTATATGCCTTACGAAATAGCGGCCTATGCGGTGGGGCAGATCACCTTGTTCGTGCCCTTTGAAGAAGTGAAAAATTATGTGAACGAAGCGTACCTGAAATAATATGAGCATCAAAGATTCGCAAATACATAACCAGCGGTTCCGGGAAGTATATGACCGGCTCAACGAACGCCAGCGGGAAGCGGTAGACAATACCGAAGGCCCCGTGATGGTAATTGCCGGCCCAGGTACCGGTAAAACGCAGATCCTGGCCTCCCGCATCGGCAAGATACTGATGGATACAGACTTTCTGCCGCACAACATCCTCTGCCTCACCTATACGGATGCAGGCACGGTGGCCATGCGCAGGCGCCTTACAGACTTTATCGGCCCGGATGCCTACCGGGTCAACATCCATACCTTTCATTCGTTCTGTAACGATGTGATCCAGGACAACCTGTCTCTCTTCGATAAAAATGTGCTGGACCCGATCTCGGACCTTGAAAAGATAGAGCTGCTGAAAAAGCTGATAGACGGGTTTTCGAAAGACAATCCGCTCAAACGCTACCGCGGAGACGTGTATTTCGACATGCGCAACCTGGCCAACCTGTTCTCTACCATGAAGCGGGAGGGGTGGACGGTGCCTTTCATCCGCGAAAAAGTGGAAATCTACGTAGCCGGCCTCCCGGAGCACGAAGACTACATTTACAAGAGGGCCAGCGGCCGGTTTAAAAAAGGAGACCTGAAAGAAGACAAGCTGAACGCCGAACGGGAAAAAATGACGCGCCTGCTGGCTGCCGTAGAGCAGTTTGATATCTTCCAGCAAATGATGCTCAAGGCCAACCGCTACGATTTTGATGACATGATCAACTGGGTGATCAGGGCATTCGAGGAAAACCCCAACCTGCTGCTGGATTACAAGGAACGCTTCCAATATATACTGGTAGACGAATACCAGGATACCAGCGGCACGCAAAACCGGCTGATAGAGCTGCTCACCAGTGGGGAAGAGAAGCCGAACGTATTTGTGGTGGGAGACGATGACCAGTCTATTTACCGCTTCCAGGGCGCCAACATCGAGAACATGGAAGAGTTTGCCCGGAAGTTCTCTGATGATCTGCGGGCGGTGGTGCTCACGCAAAACTACCGTTCCGTGCAGAACGTGCTGGACATTTCCATGACCCTCATTGAAAAGAACGAGGGCTCCCGCCTGGTAGACAAGTTGCCCGGCCTCAGCAAACAGCTTACCGCCTCTAATGAAAAGCTGGCCCGGCTGGATATTCCGCCCGAAATACGCCGGTATAACACCCCGCGGGACGAGATGGCCGCCATTACCACGGAAGTAGAGGAAATTCTCCGCAAAGGGGTACAGCCCGGCAAAGTGGCGGTGATATACAAAGAGAACAAATACGGGGAAGAGCTGGCACAGTACTTCCGGCTGAAAGGCCTGCCCTTTTACTCCAAGCGCAATCTCAACCTCTTCGAAATTCCCTTTGCCCGCAAAGTGATCCACATGATGCGGTACATTGCCTGCGAGCTGGAAACCCCTTACAGCGGAGACGACCTGCTGTTTGAGATCCTGCATTATGATTTTTACAAAGTGCCGCCCATAGAGGCGGCCCGTATCAGCATACAGGTGGCGGAAAAAGGGTATAGCGAAAAAACCTCCATCCGCCAGTTCCTCCAGGAGTGGAACAAAACCCGCAACCCAACGCTGTTTTCCCTGGCGCCGGACCCTGAGGCCATGCGCCTCGGCAAGTTGCTGGAAAAGTGGATCGGCGATGCGCATAACGTGACCCTGCAACAGCTGTTTTCCAATATTGTGAGCGAAGGCGGCATATTGACCTACATCATGGCCTCACCAGAAAAGATATGGCTGATGCGGGTGCTGCAGGCCCTGTTCGATTTTGTGAAAGACGAGACCCACCGCAACCCTGACCTGAACATTATCACGCTGATGGATACGGTAGACCTGATGGAAGACAACGGCCTCTCCATTCCGCTGGTACAGGTATCTGGCAACGAAAAAGGCGTCAACCTGCTTACCGCCCACGGCGCCAAAGGGCTGGAGTTCGAATACGTGTTCATGGCCGGCACCAACCGCCACCTTTGGGAAAACAAAAAGAAAAACAACGCCGGCTTCAGTTTCCCGGAAACCGTATTTACCACGGCTTCCTTGTCTACAGACGAGCAGGAGCTGCGGCGCCTCTTCTACGTGGCCATTACCCGGGCTGAAAAATACCTCTACATCAGCTACCCGGAGTTCAGGCAGGATGGCAAACCGGTAGAACCAAGCATGTTCATCACTGAAATACTGGAATCACACATACTGCCGCAGCATAAAGTGGAACTGCCTGACGAAACGCTGTTTGAATTTGAGGCCCTCCAGTACGGCAAGGAGCTGGCGCCGGAAATTGAGAAGGTAGACCAGTTGTTTATAGATACGCTGCTGAACGGCTTTACCATGAACGTAACAGCGCTGAACAATTACCTCCGCTGCCCCCTTGCTTTTTATTACCAGAACCTGGTACGCGTGCCTGTTGGCCGCTCGGAAAGCACGGAGTTTGGCTCCGCCGTGCACTTTGCCCTGGAAAAGCTCTTCCAGAAAATGCAGGAGCGCAACGCCTTCCCTTCCAAAGAAGAATTTATCAAGGATTTTCGCTACAGCATGCTCCGCAACCGGGAATGTTTTACCAAAGAAGCCTTTGCCCGCAGAATGGAGTACGGGCAAGACATCCTGGACGCCTATTACGACCGGTACATTAACGAATGGAACACCGTGGTGAGCATAGAGCGCAACATCCGCAATGTGGTGGTGAACGGCGTGCCCATCAAGGGGAAAATAGACAAACTGGAATTTAACGGCAACGAGGTGAATGTGGTGGACTATAAAACGGGCGATTATGAGAAAACGAAAAAGACCCTCCGCAAGTTTGAACCGCCAGACGCCCGCAACCCCGATGGGGGTGACTACTGGCGGCAGGCCGTATTCTATAAAATTTTGTTAGATAATTACAAACAGAAGAACTGGCAGGTAGTTAGCACGGAATTTGATTTTGTGGAGCCGAACCGGCAAAAGCAATACTTCAGGGAAAAAATTAATATCCGCCCGGAAGACATCACCACCGTTACCCGGCAGCTCACAGATACCTGGATCAAGGTGCAGAACAAGGAATTTTATACCGGCTGCGGGAAAGAAGACTGCAAGTGGTGCAATTTTGTGAAAGACAACAAGCTGGAGGTGGCGCTACATTCGCTGGTGGAAGAGGAGGAAGAGGAAGAATAATGATCAACAAAGAGTAAGTTTGCAAATCATTTAATATTACAGGATAGGAAACATGAATCAGAATTTCCGGGGCTGGCTAGGCTCCCTGTTCGTTTTGGCTTTGTGCAGCGTTTTTACCCAATGTGCAAATATAGTTCCGCCCGGCGGCGGCTCCCGGGACACCCTGCCGCCCAGGCTGCTGCACGTGGCGCCGAAAGACTCATCCCTGAACTTCAATGCCCAGCGCATCGTTTTCCAGTTCAATGAATACGTGGAGCTGGACAATGTGATAGAAAAGCTCATCGTTTCCCCCACCCTGAAGCGCACCCCCACCATCACGGCCAAGCTGCGTACCATTACGATGGTGGTAAAAGATTCCCTGCAGCCCAACACCACCTATACGTTCAACTTTGGCGATGCCGTGAAGGACGTGAACGAACGTAATCCCATAGAAGATTTTCAGTACGTGGTATCTACCGGCAACTATCTTGACTCCCTGCAGATCACCGGCAAACTGCTGGTGGCGGAAACCGGCAAGCCGGATAGTAACGTGGCCGTAATGCTCTACTCCAAAATGGAAGACTCTGTGGTATCTAAAGAAAAACCGCTTTACCTGGCCAAAACCAGGGGAGACGGCTCTTACCGCTTCAAGAACCTGAAGCCGGGCACCTATCGCATTTTTGCCCTCAAGGAAGAAGATAAAGACTTTCAATACACCCAGCGTACGGAAATGATCGCCTTTGCAGACAGCGTGCTGCACCTGGACGCCAACATGGAAGACGTGAACATGGCCCTTTTCAAGGAGATAGACACTGTACGCCACCTGGAAGAGGAGGAGGCTCCGGCCGAGCCGCCCCCCCCCGCTCCGGGCAAAAAGGCCCCCAAACCCCGGCTGCAGGTAACGGCAGGGCTTAACGGCGGGCAGCAGGAACTGGGCGATTCCCTCACCCTCAGTTTCAATTTCCCTATCAAAAGGCTGGATTCCGCCCAAATAGAACTGCTGGAAGATACCCTGCGCAAACGTGTGCCTTTTACCCTGCACATGGCAGATACCACGGCCAAAGCCTTCAAAATGGTGTATAACTGGAAACCCGGCATGCCTTACGAGCTGATCCTCCCCAAGGGGTTTGCCGCAGACACCTCCGGCCTGGAAACGGCCAAGGCAGATACCGTCACCTTTACCGCCAAAAGCCTGGACGATTACGGGACCATTAAAATAGCCCTCTCCGTTGGGGACAGCGCCCACCTGGTACTGCCCAAAGACACCGGCTACCAGTTTGTAGTACAGCTGGTTTCCAGCAAAGAGGTCAAATATTCAGGCGTAATTGTAGACGGCAAGTGGGAACGCGGCCTCATTCAGCCCGGGGAGTACGAGATCCGGGTGCTGGTAGATGAGAACCGGAACGGTAAATGGGATACCGGCGTTTATTACGGCACGCCCAAAAAACAGCCGGAAAAGGTATTTGCCTACAAGGAATCCATCAACATTAAAAAGAACTGGACGGTGCCTACCACGGTAAAACTATAGCCCGGGTTCCGTAATTTTGCTATATGATCTTTTCCTCCGCATTGATTGAAAATGCTGTAAACGAATTTGCCAGGCTGCCGGGTGTTGGGAAAAAAACAGCATTGCGGCTGGTGCTGCACCTGCTCAAGCAAGACACGGCACAGGTGGAGCTGTTTTCCGAAACCATTGCCCGCATGCGCCGGCAGATCAAATTTTGCCAGCACTGCCATAATGTGTCTGACAGTGAGACCTGCACCATTTGCGCCAACCCTGCCCGCCAGGGAGGCATCGTGTGCGTGGTGGAAAGCATCCGCGATGTGATCGCCATTGAGAACACCCAGCAGTTCAACGGCGTGTACCATGTGCTGGGAGGCATTATTTCCCCTATTGACGGCATCGGGCCAGACCAGCTGAACATCCACTCCCTGGTGGAAAGGGTGCAGCAGCAGGGCATCAGCGAAGTAATTATGGCGCTCAGCCCTACCATTGAGGGAGATACCACCATCTATTACCTGTCAAAAAAACTGAAAGACCTGCCGGTAAAGATCACCACCATTGCCCGCGGTATTGCCTTTGGCGGCGAGCTGGAGTATGCGGACGAGATGACCCTGGCCCGCTCGCTTACCAACCGCCTGCCGCTGGAGAATTACCTGCAACAGGGGAAATAATTTAGATTATCTTTATAGCAGAGTCTGCTTTTCTGTATCCAAAAAAACCTCGGTCATGTTAAAATTAATGCTGCTGTCCCTGCTCTTCTCCGTGTCTTTCGCCAACATCTACGACTTTAAGGTAGATGCGCTGGAGGGCGGCAAGATAGATTTCTCCAAATACAAGGGAAAGAAGATCCTGATCGTCAACACGGCCTCCAAGTGCGGCAATACCCCGCAATATGCCGAACTGGAAAAACTGTACAAAAAGTATAAGAACAAGCTGGTGATCATCGGTTTCCCGGCCAACAACTTTGGCGGGCAGGAGCCGGGCTCCAACGCGGAAATAAAAGCCTTCTGCTCCAAGGAATACGCCGTAACCTTTCCCATGACCACCAAGGTTTCCGTAAAGGGTACGGACATTCACCCCATTTACCAGTGGCTGATTGCCGAGAGCAAAAACAAGCAGCTGTCGCCTGAAGAAGTGACCTGGAATTTCCAGAAGTACCTGCTGGACGAAAAGGGCGAGCTGGTGGCCGTATTCAAGCCCAAAACAATGCCTTTTGCACCGGAAGTGATTGCGGCCATTGAAAAATAAAACCACATGAGCAAACATCTACTGACCAGATCCGCAGCCGTTTGCTGCGCACTACTCTTATTGTCTGCCGCCTGCCAGAAGTACAACCCCGCCGAGCTGGTGAATTGTGAAAAAGCGGCTATGAACGTACATATGAACGGCCAATCAACTTCGCTGAAAATAAAAAGCTCCACGCTGCTGCGTACAGAAAGCCTCTCCCGGAGCTTCAAGTTGCTGAGCCTGGAAGCATATATAGACACCATGAAAGTGGTCATGAATATTGCAGACGGCCCTTACCCCACCGCCGGGCTGGCTAATGACAGCCTGCAGTTGAAAACTTACTCCTACTCCCGCAAAGCCGGAGCAGACACGTCCGGCCGCGTAGTGCTGGGCATTAAAGACAGGTTTTACGTAACAGACAGCGCCGCCGTTACCATCACGGAAGTAGACGTGGCGGCCCGCACCATTACCGGCACCTACTATATACAGACCGTCAACCCCGTACGGGAGGCCAATGGCGCATTTACCAAGGTGTGTTACCTTTCCATCAAATAATATGAAGTATTTTTACGCCCATGAATTTCTCAGCTATCATTGGGCAGGATGCCGCACGGCAGCAATTGCTGCAATCCGTAGCGCATAACCGCCTCAGCCACGCCATGATCATGCTGGCGCCGGAAGGCGCCGGAGGGTTGCCCATGGGCCTGGCCTTTGCGCAATACCTGGTATGTGAGGACCGCCAGCCGCAAAACGCCTGCGGTCAATGCTCCGCCTGTAAAAAAGCGGCGCAGTACATACACCCGGACATTCATTTTTCTTATCCTGTAATACCCCGCAAGCCGGGAGACAAACCCATCAGTACAGATTATGTAGCGGAGTGGCGGGAGTTTATAGCCCAGCAGCCCTACGGCAATGCGTATGACTGGCTGCAGTTCATAGGCGCGGAAAACAAGCAGGGCAATATTACGGCCAATGAGTGCCAGGACATTATCCATAAGCTCAGCCTCAAGAGTTTCGAAAGCCCGTATAAAATACTGCTGATGTGGATGCCCGAATACCTGGGCAATGAAGGCAACCGGCTGCTGAAGCTCATTGAAGAACCGCCCGCCAATACGGTTTTCATACTGGTGGCGGAAAACCAGGAGCAAATACTGGCCACTATCCTTTCCCGCACCCAGCTGATCAAAATCCCTCCCCTTACCAAAAATGAGGTGATTGCGGCCCTGGTGGAACGCAATGAGGCCCCGGAGCAGCGTGCCCGGCAAATTGCCACCATTGCTTCAGGCAACTACCGGGAGGCTTTGCAACTTTTGCAACATAATGACAATGATTATCATGAAATGTTGCGCTCCTGGTTGAATTGCATTTTTACGCAAAACCGCAAAGGCCTGCAAGACTGGGTGGAACACATTTCCAGCCCCAAAGTAGGCCGGGAGAACCAGAAACAGTTCCTGCGCTACTTCATTAACGTGCTGGAACACAGCCTGCGCCTGCAGTATATGGACAAAAGCCAGCTTGCCTTTGCTGATGAAGAAGTGGATTTTGCTGAAAAATTGCAAAAACTGGCCAACCTGGGGCAAATGCAGCAGTTAAGCGAGGAGCTGGACAATGCCTACTACCACATAGAGCGTAACGCTAACGGCAAAATCCTCTTTCATGCCCTGTCTATCAGGTTGCAACATATCTTCAAAGGGAAGCCGCTGCCTGTTTAGCTGTCAACTAATTCCCTTACCTTTGTGCCTTATTTCCCTGTACGGCCTTTGAATGCTGGAAGTAAATATGTACTTTTAGTGACCTGTGCATGCAGGGATAAACATTTTTTAATATAATAAACATATAAAATATGGCTTGTGCCGGATGTGGTACGGGTGCGGATGGGAAGCCGGCGGGATGCAAGAGTAATGGAGGCTGCAGCAGCGGTGGATGTAATAGGCTGAATGTGTTCGACTGGCTGTCCAATATACCCTTGAGTGATAGTTTAGCACCATTTGACATCATAGAAGTAAGTTTCAATAACGGTAGTCGCAAGGATTTTTTCCGCAATTCAACCAAACAGCTCTTCGAGAAAGGCGAAATGGTGGCTGTGGAAGGGATCAGCGGCTTTGACGTAGGTATGGTGAACCTTACCGGGGAACTGGTAAAGTTACAGATGAAGAAACGCCGGGTGGAAGACACCCCCGAAGTGAAGAAGCTGCTCAGGCGTGCTTCCACTGAGGATATGAACCGTATGGCGGACAATAAGAACCGTGAAAAGGAAGCGCTGATAAAGGCCCGGGCCATTGCCCGCAGCCTTGGGCTGGAAATGAAGCTGGCCGAAGTGGAAATTCAGGCGGATGGCCGTAAAGCCACCTTCTTTTATACGGCGGATGACCGGGTAGACTTCCGGGAGCTGATCAAGGTGTATGCCTCGGAATTTCGGGTGAAGGTGGAAATGCGCCAGATCGGCGCCCGCCAGGAAGCCGGCAAGGTAGGCGGTATTGGCAGCTGCGGCCGCGAACTGTGCTGCTCTACCTGGCTCACTGATTTCAAGTCGGTAAACACCACCGCCGCCCGCTACCAGAACCTTTCCATTAACCAGGCAAAACTCTCCGGGCAGTGCGGCCGCCTCAAATGCTGCCTGAACTACGAGCTGGACACTTACCTGGACGCGTTGAAAGATTTCCCTGACGATTGCGATGTAATTGAAACTGCAAGCGGCAATGCAACTTTGCAGAAACGGGACATTTTCAAGAACCTGATGTGGTACTCCTACGACAACAGCAATAAACAATACCCCCTCACCATTGCCCGCGTAAAGGAAATACGGCAGTTGAACCGGCAGGGTGTCAAACCTGAAGAGCTGAAGGCGGTAGAAGTAGTGAGCACCAAGCCAAATAAAGAAGCAGACCTCGGCTTTGCAGACGTGGTAGGCCAGATCAGCCTCCGCTCACTGGAAAAAGCCTCCCAGAAACGCAAACAGAAATCGCGCGATAAACAGAAGGAACAGCAGAAAGAGAAACAAAAAGGCGGTGCGCCCCAACAAGGTGGCCGGTCCCAGCGCGACCAGCGGCCCAAAAACGAGGCCCGCGCAGAGCAGAAACCGGGAGAGCAAAAGCCGAAAGGCGAAGGCCGCCAGCGAAGCAACGAGCCTCGTGGAGAACAAAAACCCAGGCAGGAGCAAAGGCCCCGTAACGAACAGCGGGGAGAACAGAAAGCCCGCGAGCCCAAAGGAGAAGCCCACCAACGCAGCAATGAGCAGCGCGGGGAGCAGAAACCCAGGCCGGAGCAAAAACCCCGCGAAGGCGGCGGAAAACCGCAGCAATCCGGCGGCCACAGCGGCCAGCACCACAAAAACCGCAACAGGCCTCCCCGTAAACCAGACAACAAACCTGATAACAAACAATAAAAAAGGTTACAGAACGTATTATATACGTATTATATAATGGTAGAGACGCACATGGTGGCGTCTCTGCTTTTATTGTCCCGCAATGATCGGATTTCCTCCCCGATATAGCACCTCCTGTGTTCTTGAAAACCGCAGCCCGGCGGAGCAGCTGGTCATTTTATGGCTGGCGCTCGAAAAAACCGGCTGGAATATCAGCACTGTCCATCCAGACGGCCTCTTTGCTTTTACCCGCTTCAGCCTCCGCTCCTGGAACGAGCAGGTAAGCATTACGCCCGGCCCGGAAAACATCCGCCTCAACAGCGTGTCTACCGGCGCACAGATATTTGATTTTGGCCGCAATCGTCAAAACATCCGCCGCCTGCAACAAGCCATTGCCGAAGTAAATGCAGGCTACAGCCCTGAACAGCTGGCGGTTATTTATGCCGAGCGGCAACACCTTACCGGCAATAAAACAGGCACTGTACACCTCACGCCTGAACGGCAGGGCTTTCTGAGCATTTTCAAACCGGCCAGGGGTTATTTCATCACTCCCATCCTCATTCTGCTCAACATCCTGACTTACCTGGTGCTTACCAACAAATGGCTGTTTGCCGGTGGCACCTGGTGGGCGCCAGATGTAAACGTACTGGAACAGGCGGGCGCCAACTTCAAACCCCTCACACTCTTTGGGCAGCCCTGGCGTTTGCTCACCGCGGGTTTCCTGCATGCAGATGTATTGCACCTCTTTTTTAACATGTACGGGATCATGATCGGCGGTACTTACATGGAACCATTGCTGGGCAAGTGGCGCTTTCTGGCCGTATACCTGCTTTGCCTGCTGGGCGCCAGTATGGCCAGTCTCTGGTGGTATGACATTACGCCTACGCTGGGAGCCTCGGGTGCCGTGTTCGGTCTTTTTGGCTTCATATTGGCCCTGCTACTGCACCGCCTGGTAGAACCGCATGAGCGCCGGGCATTGCTCATCAGCATTGGCATCTACCTGGCTTTCAGCCTGTCTTCCATTTTTTTCCAGACCAATTTTGACCATGGCGCGCACATTGGCGGCCTGCTCATGGGCCTGCTGCTGGGGCAACTGCTTTTTAAAGGGCTTCCCGCTCCCGCCACTGCTAAAAACACCCTGCCTGCTACCACGCTGGCGGTAGCCCTGCTGGCTGCAGCATATTTTATGCTGCCGCGCGATGTGAACGTATACATCAAAAAGCTGCAGCAGCTGGACGAGAACTTCATCCTCTCCTACGGTGTCTACAATTCCCGCACGGAGGCCGAAAAAGAGAAGTGGCTGAAAAACTATAGCATGTATTATATGGATGAGAACCTCCGTATTATGGATGAAATAGACCGGCTCTCCCTGGGCATAGACTCCCGGAAAAGGAACACGCTGCTACGCAGGCTGGTGCTTACGCAAAAAAAGGTATTCGATTATAACTACCGCACCCTGGCGGAAGGCAAGAACAGCTATGACCAGCAGATACTGGAAGCCCTGCGGGAACTGGCTGAAATGCAAAAGGAGTTGGGGCAGTAAGCTGGATGCATGCGGGCACTCCGCCAAAAGTACCAGGCATTGCACCTCCAGGCAGAACGGCTATCCCCTACTTCTCTTCTTCAAAATACAGCTTGTAATAACTCAAGCTCCTTTCTTCATCATACCCCCGCTCTATCATCTCCCGGTTGCCGTGAATGTAAACATGGAAGTTCCGGTCCAGCTTCAGGATGCTTTTAAATACCCGTTGTTGCTTCTTGACGGCATGGGTGGAAATGTCAAATTCGTCCGGTACATCCAGCCGGTACTCGTCCCGGAAATGGTCCCGGTAATTGCGGAAAGCATCTACCGCATTGGGGTGGCCCAGCACTTCTTCCGCAAATTCATCCGCCTGGAATTGCTCCTTTTCCTTAAAGTAGGCGGCAGATTTATTGAGCAGCTCTATCTGGTCTACCCGGTTCATCTCGAACTCTTCCGGCAGCTTTTTTTGTATGAACTGCTGGCAGAGGCTCACCATGGTTTCCGTTTGGTGGTAGCTGTCTTCGCGCCGTTGCACCTGCAGGAAAGCATCTTTCCAGTACACGGCCTCATTCTGCTTGCTGATACTGTCTACAATGCTCACCTTGTATCCTTCCTCCTGCTCCACGTTAAACACCAGGCAGCCCTTGTCCAGCTTGTTGATGTTGATACCGTCATCGTAATTCACTTCATAATTGTCGTTGCTCAGGAACACCTTCAGGTAGGTATCCCGGTTCTCTGACTTGAAAATACCGATGGCCTCTACTTCATCCCCATCTACCTGGCATTTGGAAAAGTGGACAATGTACAGCTCTCCGCCCTTTATTTTGGGATGAGTAGAGTGTTTGTAGAGATGTTTGGCAATGTTGACAGACTGCTCCTGGAAGTTGGCCGGGTCTTCAAAAATGAGGCTGCAATATTTATACACCTCGTTGAGGTGGATGTCTGCTTCGTGATAAAACCGGAAATACTCCGCATTATTGATAAATGGCTGAATGAAGTAACTCAGCAGCAGGTGGCCGATGGTTTCATCTTTCAGCTCCAGCGGCTGCTGGGACAACACCAGGGGGTCTTCGTTGGTGGCATTGCCCACTTTGTGAATGGTGAGCCTTTCCAGGTCTTTGATATCTGATACGTGAATCATACGGGCTGCAAATTAGGCGCATTTGGAGTTTTCCGCTAAAAAAAATTAATTTAATACAATGAAATACTTTTTCACTGCGTTCGTTTCCCTGGCAACCTGTACCGCAGGCGCCCAGGAGTCCCTCTATACCGCCCGGGACCTCACCGCGGAAAACATGTTTTCCCAGAACATAGAAGGCCCCAACTTTGACCGGGACGGCAACCTGTACGTGGTGAATTTCCAGAAAGACGGCACTATTGGCAAGATCAACACGCAGAACGGCAGCGGGGAAGTGTTTGTGACCCTGCCGGAGGGCAGCATTGCCAACAGTATACAGTTTCACCGCAACGGCCACATGCTGCTGGCTGATTTCAAGGGCCACAACGTGCTGCAGGTAAACATGCGCACGCGGGCAGTCAGCGTATACGTGCACCATCCTTTTTTCAACCAGCCTAACGACCTGTGCATCAATAAAAAAGGGCAGCTTTTTGCCTCTGACCCCAACTGGAAGAACGGCACTGGCCAGCTCTGGCGTATAGACAAGCCGGGCAAGGCGGTGCTGCTGGCCAACCAGATGGGCACTACCAACGGCATAGCCCTGAGCCCCGATGAAAGAACGCTGTACGTAAACGAAAGCGTGCAGCGCAGGATCTGGAAATTTGATGTAAACGCCCGCGGCCATATTTCCAACAAAACGCTTTTTGCCGAGTTCCCTGATTTCGGGTTTGACGGCATGAAGTGTGACAAGGCCGGCAACCTGTACGTAACCCGCTATGGTAAAGGCACCATTGTAGTGCTTTCGCCGGAAGGGAAGCAGCTCCGCGAAATACCGCTGAAGGGTAAAGCCTGCAGCAACCTGGTATTTGGCGGGGAAGACGGTAAAACGGTGTATGTTACCCTGCAAGACAGAAAGTGCCTGGAAACCTTCCGGGTAGAAATACCGGGGAAAGATTTTTGACAGGCCTCAAAAAATACAAAGGCCCCGGCGGTATTCCGGAGCCTTTGTAACGTGCCGGGCGCTCTGCCCGTATTGGATATCCTCCCTCCGGGAGGTATGCTGTTTTCTAACTGTTCTCAGGTATTCAACCCACCACAAACACTGATCACCTGCCCCGTTACATAGGCGCCCATGTCTGAGGCCAGGAAGAGGCATACGTTGGCAATATCTTCCGGGGAGCCGAATTTGCCGAGAGGGATCTGGTCAAGATAAGCCTTGGCGCCTTCCCCGTCTTTCAGGTAATGCGTCATGTCTGTTTCAACAAAGCCGGGCGCCACAGCGTTTACGCGGATGTTGCGGCTGCCTATTTCCTGCGCTATGGATTTGGAAAACCCTATGATGCCGGCCTTGGAAGCGGCATAGCTGCTTTGGCCCGCGTTGCCCTTGATACCTATGATGGAGCTCATATTAATGATGCTGCCGCTTTTGGCCTTCATCATGGGGCGCATTACCAGCTTGGTCATGTTGAACACGCTTTTCAGGTTCACGTCCATCACCTCGTCCCACTGCTCTTCACTGAGGCGGAGCAACAGGTTATCTTTCGAAATGCCTGCATTGTTTACGCAAATATCTACCGTACCAAACTCTTTCACCACATCGTTCACCAGTGCTTCGCAATCAGCAAATACGCCGGCATTGCTTTTATAGGCTTTTGCTTTTACGCCTTTGGCCGTCAGTTTTGCCTCCAGGGCCCGGGCTTTTTCATCAGAGCTTACATAGGTGAATGCAACATGTGCGCCCGCCTCTGCAAATTTCAGTGCAATGGCCTCACCAATTCCGCGGCTGGCGCCTGTTACGATGGCTACTTTGTTGTCGAGTAATTTCATTTTCTATCAAATAGGTTTTTAGCTTTAGTTGGATGAACGAAGGTAATAGAATTTAGACCATTGTTCAGTGTTTTTCAACAAACCGGAGGATCTCCTCCAGTACGTTCCGCTCGTTGCTGAGCCGTGGTACCTTGTGCTGGCCGCCCAGTTTGCCCTTGCTTTTCAGCCATTCTGTAAAGGTGCCCGGCGGCATAATATGCACAATGGGGCTGCGCAGGGCAATATCCTTGTGCCGCTTGGCTTCGTAGTCTGAGTTGATGGCTTTAAGCGTAGTATCCAGCACGGCGGTAAACTGCTCCAGGCTGGCCGGCGGCGCTTCAAATTCTATCAGCCATTCATGCCCGCCGTTGCCCTGCTCGCTGAAATAGATAGGGGCCGCCGTATAGTCGTTCACCACGGCGCCGGTCTCTTCACAGGCTTTTGCAATAGCCTTGTCTGTATTGTCTACTATCAGCTCCTCTCCGAAGGCGTTGATAAAAGACCGGGTACGGCCGCTCACGCGGATGCGGTAAGGGGAAAGGGACACAAACTGTACCGTGTCTCCCACCAAATACCGCCAGAGGCCGCCGTTGGTGCTGATAATGAGCGCGTAGTTTTTGCCCGTTTCCACTTCGTGCAGTTGCAGCGTGCGCGGAAATTCTTTCCCGTACTCTTCCATGGGCATGAACTCGTAAAAAATACCATGGTTGAGGAAAAGCAGCAGGCCTTCTTCCCCTATTACGTCTTGCGCGGCAAAAAAGCCCTCCGAGGCGTTGTAAGATTCCAGGTAATTCATGCCCGGCTTGCGGATCAGGCGCCTGAACTGCTCGCGGTAAGGTGTAAAGCTCACCCCGCCGTGCATGTATACTTCCAGGTTGGGCCAAACATCCGCCAGGTTGTCTGTGCCGGTCAGTTCAAATATACGTTTGATGAGTACAATGGTCCAGGTGGGTACGCCGGCTATGGAGGTCACGTTTTCATGGATCACGGCGTTGGCCATGCGTTCTATTTTTTCTTCCCACTCGTCCATAAGGGCAATGGAAAGGTCTGGCGTACGGATCATATTGCCGTAAAAAGGCATGTTCTGCAGCATTACGGCGCTCAGGTCGCCATAATAACTGTCACTGTCCGGGCTCAGTTTGTTCACCTGGTGGCTGCCCCCTATTACGAGGGATTTGCCGGTGAGCACGTCAGAGTCCGGAAAGTTGTTGTAATACAGGGAAAATACATCGCGGCCAGCGCGGTAATGGTTGTCATCCAGGCTCTCTACGGAAACCGGGATGAACTTGCTTTTATCTGCCGTGGTACCGCTGGACTTGGCAAACCATTTAATAGGCGTGTTCCAGATCACGTTCTGTTCCCCTTCCATGGTACGCTGGATGTAGGGTTTGATAGACTCGTAATTATGAACGGGCACCCTTTGTTTGAACTCGTCTACTTTAAAAATATTGGAAAACCCGAATTGTTTACCAAATTCCGTGTATTGCGCGGCACTCAGCAGGTTCTGGAACACCTGCTGCTGTACCTGCAGCGGGTATTGCATAAAGTGCTCAATGCGGCCCATACGGATTCTGGCCAATTGGGAAAGCGCTGGACTTAAAATCTTCATACCAGGTTTTAACTAGGGTTGTGATAGCTGTTATTGTTTTGCCGCTTCGTCAAGGTAATCTTTCCTGCGAAGAATAAAATTCTGGCCAAGATACACTTTTCTCACCTGTTCATCTTCCGCCAGTTCTTCTGCAGTGCCGGCTTTGAGTATTTTGCCTTCAAATAACAAATAGGCCCTGTCCGTGATGGAAAGGGTTTCCTGTACGTTGTGGTCTGTGATCAGGATGCCGATGTTTCTGTACTTAAGCTTGGCTACTATGGCCTGAATATCTTCTACGGCAATGGGGTCTATCCCTGCAAAAGGCTCATCCAGCAGGATGAACTTGGGGTCTACCGCCAGGGCCCTGGCAATTTCCGTTCTGCGGCGTTCCCCGCCGCTCAGTACATCGCCGGGGCTTTTGCGCACGTGCTGCAGCCTGAACTCGCTGAGCAGCTGCTCCAGCTTGTCTTTTTGTTCGGCCTTGCCCAGTTTGGTCATTTCCAGCACCGCCGCTATATTGTCTTCCACGCTGAGTTTGCGGAATACGCTGGCTTCCTGTGGCAGGTAGCCAATGCCCATCTGGGCCCGCTTGTACATGGGCAGCTTGGTAATGTTCTGTTCGTTCAGGAACACCTCCCCCTCATCGGGCTTGATCAGGCCCACCACCATGTAGAACGTGGTGGTTTTACCCGCCCCGTTGGGCCCCAGGAGGCCCACTATCTCTCCCTGCGTTACCTCTACAGACACGTGGTTGACCACCGTCCGGGACCGGTAACGCTTTACCAGTTGCTGCGTATGTATTCTTAATGCCATAGGTTGAAACTTAGCAAAAATAATAAAATCGGCGAATGGACAACGGTTTGGGCGTTTTATATAAATATTTTAACGAATTGGATGCTATTAGATAATTAATGGGGGATATGCTATTTTTGCGAGGTTTTTTCAAGCAACATCCCAAGATATATGAAAGTTACGGAACATATTAATCAGGCCAAGGATACCCTGATCTCCTTTGAGATATTACCCCCGCTCAAAGGCAAAAGCATTGAGTCCATATATGACCACCTGGACCCGCTCATGGAGTTCAAGCCGTCTTACATCAATGTGACCTATCACCGTAGCGAGCATATGTTTAAAAAACGGGCAGATGGTTCGTTCGACAAGGTGGAAATTCGCAAACGCCCCGGCACAGTGGGTATTTGTGCCGCCATTATGAACCATTACTCCATAGACGCGGTGCCGCACCTCATTTGTGGCGGTTTCAGCAAGGAAGAAACAGAAAACGCCCTCATAGACCTTAGTTTTCTGGGTATAGACAACGTGCTGGTGCTGCGGGGAGACGCTCCCAAAAACGAAACTTTTTTTGAGGCCCACCCCAACGGCCACCGTTACGCGCTGGAGCTGCTCAACCAGGTAGTACACATGAACAACGGCATTTACCTGGAAGAAGACCTCCAGGGCGGCCTTAAAACAAAGTTCTGCATTGGCGTGGCGGGTTACCCGGAAAAACACTTTGAGGCGCCCAACCTGCAAACAGACCTGGGTTACCTCAAGCGCAAAGTAGAAGGAGGGGCCGACTATATTGTGACCCAGATGTTCTTTGATAACAAAAAGTTCTTCGACTTTGTGAACCGCTGCCGGGAGGCGGGCATTACCGTGCCCATCATTCCGGGCCTGAAGCCGCTGACCACCAAAAAACAACTGACCGTGCTGCCCCGCACCTTTCATGTAGATATGCCTGACGAGCTGGCCGAGGAAGCCCTCAAATGCAAAACGGACAAAGAAGTGGAGGTCGTGGGCACGGAATGGCTCATTCAGCAGTCCAAAGAACTGAAGGCCGCAGGTGTACCGGTGTTACACTACTACACCCTGGGCAAGCCCCACGTGATCCATAAAGTGGTAAGCACTATCAGATAAAAAGAACAGCCGCTGCGTGGATACGCGGCGGCTCTTTTCCCTATAACTGTCACACCTTTTGTTTAAAAACTTATGTGAGAATGTATTGCTGCTAGTAAGACGCCGGCAAATGCATTTACCCCTATTGCACAAAAAAGAAAAGGGAGACCCGCCGGTGGCGGTCTCCCTGTATCAAAAAAACTTCCTTAAAACACTCAATAATCTTCCCGGTTGAACAGGAAGCCCAGGCTAACGCCCAGATAACGGTTCTTACTTTGGGTGTACTCGTTGCGGTCAATGTCCATCATGCCCATGCTGTAATTGGCGCCCAGCATAATACCATTATTAAACTCGTAGGCCAGCGTAAAGTTGGCACCCGCATCCCAGGGGTACATACGCACCACGGAAATATTGTCATTGGCCTCCCTGCTGAACTGAACGGACTTTGAGGTTCGCGTAATGTTCTGCCCGTTTTTCACAATGTTATAATGGTAGCGGCCTTTCAGCCCACGCGCCACATAGGGCCCAAGGCCCGCCCTGACGCTGCCTGGGCCTACCGCCAGCTTATATACGAAGTTAAAGGGTATTTCCAGGTAATTGAGTTGCAGCCGCGCGCCCTTGGGAATATACAGCGCGTCCAGCAGTTCGGCCTTCACCGGGGGCACCTCTTTAAAACCGGTGCCTTTGGTGATGTACCTGATCACCGGCTGAAAATAGAAGCCGTTCCTCAACGGCACATTCACCACCAGGTCCAGGTGCCAGCCGTGAAAGGTTTTCATATACCCTTCTGCGGAGCCAAAATCTCCCGGGGTTTCTCCGGTAACATCAACATTGGAGGCGGTGTAGCCGGAGCTCAAACCAACACTCACCTGCGCACTACTGTGCATCACGAATGCCAGTGCCATAAACAGCAGACCTGCTTTTTTCATAATTTCAGTTTTTCAATAGGGACCTTGCTGTGCTATAGGAGATAGTAAAAAAGGGGGTGCCCGCCATCCGGTTCAATTCTGGTCAATTACTGCGGGGTATGGTTCATTTGCTAAAATGTATGCCTATGCTCTTCTTTTGAATTTCGGGATCAAACATACGGCAAACTTTGTTCATTTGAAACACCCTGGGTCCGGTTGCGAAACAATTTATGATAATTTAATCAGGGCATACCAGCTCCATAGCGCCTGACAGGCCGCAAAAAAAACAACCGGCGCCGGCAAAAGGTTCGGATCTCCACAAAAAAACGGCGACAAAGCCTGCAGGGCAGGCCTCATCACCGTATAGATCCTTGTTTAATGTTCCGCGTACTATCTTCCGCCGAACTTGTAGCCTATGGATAGCCCGAAAGAGGTGTTTTTGAAGGTGTTATCATTGTCTGCACCTTCAATGTTCACCAGGCCCAGGTCTGTAAACAGGCCTACGTTAAAGCCCATGGGAAATTCATAACCAACCTGGAAGTTGGCGCCGGCATCCAGCCTTTTAAGGTCTTTGCCGTCTCCCCACTCTATGTCCCTGCTGATGTTGGTGCCAAACCAGTCTCCTTCCCATTTGCCGCCAAGCCCGTAAGCAATGTAGGGGCCAAGGCCAATGAAGAGGTTACCGGCGCCTACTTCGGGTTTGTACATAAAATTGATGGGCAGCTGCAGGTAGTGGATCCGGCTTCTCAGGTCCACGTCTCGCAGGTCGTTACCGCCTTTCCCTACATAGAGCAGGCTGGGTTGAACATAAAACTCGTCCGCCAGCGGTATGTCTGCTGTAAAGCCGGCCCGCAAACCAGTCATCATTTTACTGGTTTCCTTGTTGCCGCTGACTTTAGTGGTAACGCTGGAAAAGCTGGGGCCCGCGGTTACTCCAAACTTCACCTGGGCAAAGGTGGCTCCGGCTATCAGCATGGCCGCAACGGATAATGCTAGTTTTTTCATGTTTCGCTTTTGTTGTTTTAGAGAGATTTATATATAGTCAGGATGAAATGATAACTCCGGAATAGCGTAAATTGTTTAACGGGCGCCACCCAGCAGGTAGCCTACAGAAAAGCTCCATACCCGGTTCTTGCTCTTGTCATCAGTGCTATTATCTGCGCCAGACAGTATCTTGCCAAAACCCAGGCCGTATTGCGCTGATATCAGGAAGTTGCCGAACTCCACACCGGCCAGAAAGTTACCGCCGTAGTCAAAACGTTTGTACTTGTCGTACCCGCGGTTCTGGTCGCCGTCATTAAAGGGGGTATCGTCATCCCATTTAATATTGGATTCCCCGCTGGTTTTCACGCCTGCCAGGCTGGCTTCCCATTTGTTTTTACCGGCTACGCCAAATGCGGCATACGGGCCTACTCCGAGGAAAACCTTAGCTTGCTCCCCTACGGGTATTTTACCTACAAAATTCACGGGAATTTCGATGTACTGCGGGTTGGTAGTGGTCTTGTAATAGGTGCTTCCATCCGTATCGCCTTCGCTGAGCCTGGAGCCTTTACCGGTGTAAAAAACGCCGGGCTGCAGGGAAAGTACCGGAGATAAGGGGATGTCTGCAATAGCACCTACATGGAAAGAATTTAAGGAGCGGTTATTGTCAACGCCGCCGCTGTTAGTATTTGTAACGTTGGCGATATTCCAACCGCCTTTCACCCCAACTCTGACCTGGGCCATTGCGGCCACGGATAAACCGACAGCCATACAAGTGAGAACAATCCTTTTCGTCATAACCTAATGTTTTGGTGATGACTAAGGCTTTCCAAAGAACGTGCCAAATGCCTGATAACGTCTTGTAACACATTGTTTATCAGGGTTTACGGGCGGTGTCTGCCAGCTCCCTTTGCAGAAAGCCATCCAGTTGCTCCACACCTAAACGTTTGGCGAGTATCTTCTTGTTCTCGTCCAGCAGGTAAACAACAGGGGTTGAATAGACATCATAGAATTTGCGGTAATTGGTGGTATAGCCGGGGTCCCAGGCGTGTATCCAGCCGGTCAGTTTTTTATCCCTGATAAAGGCGGTCCATTCTTCCCGCGTGCCTTCTGTTTTTACGCCCAGCATGGTAACGCCCTGTTGTTTCCAGCTTGCCTTGAAGGCGGAATCCAGTTTAGGCACCTCCGTTATGCAGTGGCCGCAGGTGGGGTCCCAGAACACAACAACCGTGTATTTGGACTTGATATCGTAGAGGGAAGTACGGCGGGAGGCCGTATCCTGCAGCACCAGCTGGGCTGCTTTCTGGCCTATCAGGTTGGGGGCAATGCTGTAAGCGCGGGAAATGATCTTTTCTTTCTGCTCGTCGTTCACCCAATATGCCTGGCCAGTCACGTAATACTTTTCCACCAGGTGTACAAATACGGCGTCCATGCCCATAATAGGAGATGTTTCGTAGGTTTTGGTAAGCCACCATACTACAAACTTGAAGCTCTCCTTATCTTTTTGGGTTTTGGCAATAAGCCAGTCCGCTTCCGCAATCACGGAATCAGGCTGGGGCGCCACCAGCTGGTCAAAATAGCGGGCAAGGCGGGCTTCCAGCACAGGGGTCCGCACCAGGCGGCCGTCTGCCAGGTTTACATCGTCCCAGTAATGAGCCTTGTAATAACGGTAGGGGTAAGTGGAATCCAGGCTGCCGTTGGCTTTTTGGGGCATGGGCGGCACCACCGGCTCGCGCATGGCCTTGAATATGACGGCCAGCAGGGTGCCCGGCCTGGTGGTAACAATATCAGACCGGTATTGCTGCAGTTTTTTGCCAATGGCCTCTGACGCAGCGCGTACCGCGGCCGTGTCCTGCGCGGTACGGGCAGCGGCCTGCCGGCGCTGCACCTGCTCCATCTCGCCGGCCATGGTGGCTATATAACGGTTATAGGCGGCAAACATGGCATTGTCTTCCGAATTACGGAACTCCGTTTTGCCGGCCAGGTCGGCCGTATCCGCCGCCACGGAAAAAGTCTGCTGTTTATCCAGCAGTATCTCAAAATACCGTTGTTTGCCGGGCAATACGATGAGGTAAATGCCCCCGGGCTGGGTTTCCTTGCCTTTCAGTACGGCTATGCCCTGCTGGTTCATCTGCGCGGAATCCATCACGTACGTGGTTTTGCCCATATAGTGACCCAGGTAAACAGTGCCGCCGGTGTACCCTTTCAGCTGTACAGTAATATCGTAGCCCTGGGCATGCAGGGAAAACGGGCCGCAGACGCAGCAGAGGAAGAATAGCAGTTTTTGCATAGGTGGGATAAAAGTAGCAAAAACCGTCCTACCTTTGCACCCGTGAGGAAAAAAAATGTAGTTCTGGAAAATGTGCCCGTAACCGCTTATGCGGCAGAGGGTAAGGCCCTGGCCCGGGTAGACGGTAAAGTTGTTTTTATTGAAGGAGGCGTGGTGCCTGGAGATGTGGTAGACGTAAAGCTGAGCAAAAACAAAAAAGACTGGGCGGAAGGCAAGGCCATCAACATACGGAGCCTTTCCCCGGAACGGGTAGACCCTTTTTGCGCGCATTTTGGCCTTTGCGGCGGCTGTAAATGGCAAATGCTGCCGTACGAGCTGCAATTGCAGTATAAACAGCAGCAGGTAACAGACCACCTGCAGCGCATAGGCCACCTGGCGCTGCCGGACATGCCGCCCATACTGGGTGCGGAAAAAACCCGGCGGTACCGCAACAAGCTGGAATTTACCTTTTCCAACAAGGCTTACCTGACCAACGAAGAAATACGCGAAGCAGGGGAAGAATGGCCCCGGCGCAACGCTTTGGGGTTCCATATCCCCAGGTTGTTTGACAAAGTGCTGGACATACAGACCTGCTATCTGCAGGAAGAACCAGCCAACCTCATCAAAAACACGGTGAGAGACTGGGCGGAGACCCATCAACTGTCTTTTTACGACATCCGGCAGCAGCAGGGCTGGCTGCGCAACCTGGTGCTGCGCATCTGCACCACCGGCGAGGTGATGGTGAACCTCGTGATCCATTATGAAGACAAGGAAGCGCGCGAGGCGCTGTTAAGCCACCTGCTGGCCACGGTGCCCGCCATTACTACGCTGCTGTACACCATCAATCCCAAAAAGAATGATAGTATCTTTGACCTGGAGCCGAAAGTATTTTACGGGAAAGGGTACGTGGAAGAAAAGCTGGAGGACTTTACCTTCAAGATAGGCCCGAAATCCTTTTTCCAGACCAATACTTACCAGGGCGAGGCCCTGTACAAGGTGGCGCGCAGCTTTGCCGGGCTTACCGGCCGGGAAACCGTGTACGACCTGTATTGCGGTACCGGCAGCATCGGCATCTTTGTGTCCCGCCAGGCAGGCAAAGTGGTGGGCATAGAGCTGATTCCCGAAGCTATTGAAGACGCCCGGGAAAATGCCGCCATGAACAATGTAAAAAATGCGGCGTTTTTTGCAGGTGATGTGATCGATATTTGTGACGATGCCTTTTTTGCCGGACACGGCGCGCCGGACGTGATCATTACAGACCCGCCCCGTGCGGGGATGCATGAGAAGCTGACGTCTAAGCTGCTGGAAGTAGCGGCGCCGCGCATTGTGTACGTATCCTGCAACCCGGCTACGCAGGCCCGTGACCTGGCGCTGCTGAACGAAAAATACAGCATTGAAAAAGTGCAGGCGGTAGACATGTTCCCGCACACTCACCATATAGAAAATGTAGTGCTGTTGCAGAGAAGATATTAGTAGTAACAAACGTATAAGTATACACGAAATGAGTGAATTCAGGCCCGGCAGATTCCAGATGTTGCCCCTGGTAATCAAGAATCTATTGATCATAAATGGGTTGGTATACCTGGCGCAGGTAACCCTCAAAGGTGTTTTCCGGTACGATCTTACGGACATGTTTGCGCTCCATTACTGGGGATCTGACCTGTTCCGCCCGCATCAGCTGGTGACCCACCTGTTCATGCACGGCGGTTTTGCGCACCTTTTCTTCAATATGTTCGCGCTCTGGATGTTCGGGAGCATCCTGGAGAACCGCTGGGGGCCCAAGCGTTTCCTCATTTTTTACATGGTGTGCGGGCTGGGTGCGGCATTTTGCCACCTGGGCGTGGTAACGTATGACAATATGCAGCTTTCCTCTGCCGTGCAGCACTTCAGTAACAATCCCTCTTTTGACGCTTTCAACACTATTTACGATAAATACGGCCTGGGCAACTATACCATGTTCGAAGGCCCGCAGGAAATTCCCATGCAAAGCTTCCGCGATGCCTGGAGCGTGCAACCGCCGGAATCTTATGACATGGTGATCCGCGCAAAGATCTATCTCGGCAAATTCATTGAAGCCTACCGCGATGTGGCTACCGTGGGCGCCTCTGGCGCTGTTTTCGGCGTGCTGTTCGCTTTCGGGTACCTGTTCCCCAACAGCTATCTCTTCATTCTGCCTATTCCCTTCCCCATCAAGGCCAAATATTTTGTGGGCGGCTACATACTCATGGAGCTGTACCTGGGCTTCAAAAACTCCGCCGGAGACAACGTTGCGCACTTTGCGCACCTGGGTGGCGTATTATTTGCATACATTTTGCTGAAGATATGGAACAAACACAATCGCAAAACGTTCTATTGAGGCAAAATGCCTAAATTTGTAACATAAACACCAGAGCCATGCAAGTAGCAGAAAAAGAGCGGATGCCCCGGCTATCTTTGGGGGAAGAAAGGAACATGGTAACCCAGCTGCTGCTCCTGAACATCACCGTATTCATCCTGCTGTTCTTTATCAAGATCATTTACCAGATGGAAAATACGGGCCTTGCAGCTTTCGAAAGGGACATCCTCAACAATACCCGTTTCCCGGCAGACCCTATGGTACTGCTCACCAAACCCTGGACGCTGTTAACGGCCATGTTTGCCCATACCGGCTTCTGGGACGTTTTCAGCAATATGGTCTGGCTCTTTTGCTTTGGTACGCTTTTGCAACAAATAGGCGGCTTCCGCCTGATCGTTCCCTTGTATGTTATGGGCAGCCTTTGCGGCATGGCCTTTTACCTGGGCGGCATGAACCTGGTGCCCGCGCTGCAAACCGGCGTAGCCGGCAGCAGTATAACAGGCGCAGGGGCCGGCGTAATGGCCATTGCCATCGGGTTAACCACCCTGGCGCCCCGCAGCCGCGTTTTCCCCTTGCTGTTGAAAGGCGGCGTACCGGTTTGGGTGATCACCGCCATTTTCCTGGCCCTTCATGCTACAGACATTTACAGCAGCGGCAGTTATGCCGCCACCGGCCTGTTTCTGCTGGGCGGCGCCTTTATGGGCTTTATGTTCATTGCCCAGTATAAAAAGGGCCGCAACTGGGGCGCTCCCGTCAACAAAGTGATCTTCTCCGCAGGGCATATTTTCCACCCCAAAGAGCAGAAAGAAATACTCAGGGAAGAATACCTGGAACCCTCCAGCACCGCCGCCGCCGCTCCCTTTCAAAAAATAGGCGCTGTACCGGAGCACAAATTGAATGAGCTGCTGGACAAGATCAGCGCACAGGGCATGCACAGCCTCACTCCCGAAGAAAAAGACACTCTCCTCCGCGCCAGCAAGGAAAAGGAAAGTGCGGAAGATTTTTAAATCCGGGGGCCGCATGCTAACTTTGGCTATCAACATTTTTGCCCCCGAACGTGAAACTCGTCCGTGTCATCATCCGTCGTTTGCTATTGTGGAGTAACATATTCCTCGCAACAACGCTGCTGTTCTCATTTTTTCTGACATTTACCGACCCCGCCGTTTTCTGGCCGGCCGGTTTTGCCGGGCTACCCTTCATTTACCTCTGGCCGGCCTGTTTTCTTTTTATACCACTCTGGATCTTTTACCGGCGCAGGTATTGGTTAATATCACTTCCCGCGCTGCTGCTAACCCTCCCGGGCGTTGGGGCCAGCTGGGGATTTCATACCACGGGCGCCGCCCTTCCGCCAGGCCCCGCCTCATTTACCGTTATGACCTTTAACTGCAGCAGCATGGGCCTGCTCCGTTACAAAACCGACACGGGGAGGCTCCAGCGCATGTACGAAGAACTGGAAAAAGCCAGTCCTGACATACTCTGCCTGCAGGAGTTCTTCACCAATTCGGGCACCCGGGCCCCGAACCACCTGGACAGCATCCGCCGCAAGCTGAAGTATGACCACTACTACTTTGTAAACCATTACACCAACTGGCAAAACTGGCATTACGGCACTATTATCTTTTCGCGCTTTCCGCTGGTGGATACGGCGGCCATAGACTTGCAAAATGTATCCCCGGAAGAAAAAATGATCACCGCCCGGCTGGTGGTACATGGAGATACGGTGCGCCTGCTCTCCGCTCACCTGGCCTCCCAGAACCTGCAGAAAAACGAATACACGGTTGTTACCGCGCCCAACAAAGACCAGGCCCACGGCGTTATGAAGAAGATGAAAGCTGCCTTTGGCCTGCGCTCCATGCAAGCCCAGCTTATCCGCAGGGAAATTGCCGCCACGCGGGAACCGTTGATAGTACTGGGAGATTTTAACGATGTACCCGTTTCCTACACTTACAAGACCATCCGCGGCGGGCTGCAAGACGCTTTCCTGGCGCAGGGCTCGGGGCTGGGCAGAACCTTTTCGGCAGTGGCGCCGCATCTGCGGATAGACTACATTCTGCCGGGGCCGCACTTCACCGTAGAAGATTTTTTCATTTACCGCCGCAAGGGATTTGAGCATTTCCCCATCATGGCGCGGCTGTCTTTGAAGCCATGAAGCCCCCGGAGCGGCAGCCATCCTCCACTGGCAAGTGCTTCGCCCCGCTCCCCATAATTTTATTAACCGCTTGTTTTTTAATGCGTTAAATTTATACCGGCCAAACAAACTGCCTGTTGAAATTTTTAAGACTTTTTACCAAGGGGTTCTTTTTGACCCTCAATGTGATAACTGTTCTGTTTTTCCTGCTGGCCTGCCTGGCGCCATTTATTTCGCCGGTGCGGTTCTGGCCTATCAGCTTTATCACGTTGGGTTTCCCGTTCCTGCTCGTTGTGCTTGTGCTGTTCCTCATATTCTGGCTCATTTTTGACGTGAAGTACGCCCTTATTCCCCTGGTAGCCCTGGTAGTGGGCTGGAAGTCCGTTTCCGCCTTCTTTTCCTTCCGCTGGCCCACGCACTGGGAGCCGGCCAGCAAGCCGGAGGGCAGTTTTAATGTGATGAGCTACAACGTGGCCCTCTTTGGCCTGTATGCCCAAAAAAACAGCAAACCTACCCGCGAGGCCATGTTTGAGCTGATACGCCGGCAGCAGCCGGATATACTGTGCCTGCAGGATTTTTATACCTCTGAAAAGCGGAACGACTTTAATAACCGGGAAGATATTTCGGCGCTGATGCGGCTCCCGCACCGTTTTTTTTCGAGCGATTTTAACCGGGACGGCAACCAGCACTGGGGCAGCATCATTTTTTCCCGATACCCCATCCTCCAGTCAGACAAGGTGAAACTTTCTCCCGGGCCGCTGGGCGAAAGCCTCATTTTTGCGGACGTGTTGCGGGGCAACGATACCATTCGCGTGGTGAACATGCACCTGGAATCTTACCGTTTCAACGCGCAGGATTACCGCTCCATTGAAAAGATCAGGAAACAGGAAGACACCGGCCTGGTGGCCGCCAAAGGCATCATGCACAAAATGCGGGACGCCTCCGCCCGCCGCAGCCGGCAGGCCAACATTGTGGCTGACTTTATCCGTACCAGCCCCCACCCGGTAATTGTATGCGGGGATTTTAACGACACCCCCGCCTCCTACACCTATTTCAAGATCAGGGGCAACCTGCAGGACGTGTTCCTGAAAAAGGGCAGCGGTATTGGCAGGACCTTCTCCGGCCTTTCTCCCACCCTGCGCATAGATTACATTTTCGCAGACCGCCGCTTCCACGTAAATGGCGTCAACATCATTCATTCAGACCTGAGCGACCACTACCCGGTTATCACCAACTTGTCCTTCAAATAACTGCGGATATAACGCATTCGTAATTTGTTTTTCCCCTTTTGCACAAAAAATTCGAACTTGGAGGCATTAAAATTGCGAAATTCGCCCAGCCGAAATACGAAATAATGGATATGTCAGAACAGCTAAAACTCTACAATACCTTAAGCCGTCAAAAAGAAGTTTTTACACCGCTATATCCCGGTCATGTGGGCATGTACGTGTGCGGCCCCACCGTGTCCGGAGAGTCTCACCTGGGCCACGCACGCCCCTTCATCACCTTCGATGTACTGTACCGCTACCTGATGCACCTCGGTTACAAAGTGCGGTACGTCAGGAATATCACAGACGCCGGCCACTTTGAAGAAGAGGGCCGCGCCGCGGAAGACAAGATAGCCAAGGTAGCCCTGCTGGAAAAACTGGAGCCCATGGAGCTGGTGCAGAAATACACCAACCTTTACCACTGGGCCATGGAGCAGTTCAACACGCTCAAGCCCAGCATTGAGCCTACCGCTACCGGGCATATTGTAGAACAGATAGAAATGATCAAAAAGATCATGGACGCCGGTTTTGCCTACGAGGCCAACGGCTCCGTGTACTTTGACGTGAAAAAATACTCCGAGGCCCACCATTACGGCATCCTCAGCGGCCGCGTGCTGGAAGACCAGCTCGAAACCACGCGTGAGCTTGAAAACCAGGACGAGAAGCGCAACAAGGTAGACTTTGCCCTCTGGAAAAAAGCGCCGCCCGAGCACCTGATGCGCTGGCCCAGCCCCTGGGGCGAGGGTTTTCCCGGCTGGCACATTGAGTGCTCTGCCATGAGCGGCAAATACCTCGGCAAACAATTTGACATTCACGGCGGCGGTATGGACCTCCAGTTCCCCCATCATGAATGCGAAATTGCCCAAAGTGAAATTGCCAATGGTGAACTGATGGCCCGCTACTGGGTACACAACAACATGATTACCATTAACGGTAAAAAAATGGGTAAAAGCTACGGCAACGTGATCCGCCTCACGGAACTGTTTGCCGGCACGCACCCCCTGCTGGAACAGGGTTACAGCCCCATGACCATCCGTTTCTTCATTTTGCAGACACATTACCGCAGCACGCTGGACTTCTCCAACGAGGCCCTGCAGGCCGCGGAAAAAGGGCTGCAACGCCTCTGGCACGCCTACGAGGTGCTGCAGAAACTGGAATATGCCAGCAACGGATCGCCGTTGAACGAGGAGCTTGACAAACAGGTGCAAGCCTGGTGCCGGGAGTGTGCAGACGCCATGAATGACGACCTGGGCACGGCCAAAGTGCTGGCCAACCTGTTTGAGCTGGCGCCCGTGATCAACTCCCTCCGCGGCGGTCAGATAAAAATGAACGAACTGTCAGAAAGCACTTTTACCCTCCTGAAAGAAACCTGGCAAACCTGGCTCATTGACATACTGGGCCTGCGCCCGGAAAAACCGGCAGACAACAACCGGCTGGAAGGCGTGCTGCAATTGCTTATAGACATCCGCAAGGAGGCCAAGGGCAAAAAAGATTACGCTACGTCAGACAAGATCCGTAATCAACTATTGTCTATTGGCATACAGCTGAAAGACGAAAAAGACGGTTCTGTTACTTACGCTATTGAGTAGCGGCCGCATCACCTTGTTTTTATTAACCGCTTCATGTTTGTTCAGACAGGCAACCATGAAGCGTTTCATTTCATAATAAACCGCATCATGCCGGGTATTTTTTCAAGAAGCGTGAATGTTCCGCAACTGGCCATCCTGTTGGCTTTTGCACTGGCAGCCTGTAACGGCGGCCATAAACGGTCAGGAGAAGATAATAACGCGGCCGCGGCCGGTACGCCGCCGCCCGTATTTGCGGCAGACTCCGCTTACGCGGCCATTGAACGCCAGCTCGCCTTTGGCCCCCGCGTGCCCGGCACGCCCGCGCAGGAAAAATGCGCGGAGTGGCTCACCGGCACCCTCCGCAGCCTGGCGGATACTGTGTACGTACAGCGCACAAAAGTGGCCGTAACCCCTCAGCAAGAAGTGCCCTGCATCAATATTATTGCCTCCTTCAACCCCGCCGCCGCGCAGCGCATGCTGCTGCTGGCGCATTGGGACACGCGGCCCGTGGCGGATAAAGACGCCTTTGACAAAACAAAGCCGCTAGACGGGGCGGACGATGGGGCCAGCGGCGTGGCCATACTCCTGGAAACCGCGCGGCACCTGCAGGCCCGCAAACCCGGTTACGGCATAGACCTGCTGTTCACAGACGTGGAAGACTACAACAGCAACTACTGCCTGGGCACCCAGTATTGGGCCCGTAACCTGCATGTGCCTGGCTACAAGGCAAACTATGGCATTTTGCTGGATATGGTGGGCGGCCGGAATGCTACGTTCTTTATGGAAGGCACCTCCCGGCAGTATGCCTACGGCCCCATGAAACTGTTCTGGGACGCGGGCAATAATGCCGGCTTCAGCAGCTTCTTCCCCTATTCAGAGCCGCCGGGCGGTACCTCCTTCATTGAAGACGACCATACGTACGTGAACCAGATCGCCAAAATTCCCACGTTTGACGTTATCGGCATGCAGCCTAATGGCGCCCTCATGCCGCATCACCATACCACCAGCGATAACCTGTCCGTGATAGACCGGCAAACCATCAGGGCCGTTGGCCAAACCCTGCTGAACGTATTGTATGGCCAGCCTTTTAACTACTGATATATGGGTACCCACCACACCATTTACATGCCGCACCTGACCCGTGACAAAAAGCTCGGGAAGATCATAGAGGCCCCACTGGCAGACCTGCCTGTAAAGAAGAACATTGCGCTGAAGCTCATTGGCTCCATTATGAGCCAGCAACTGTCTGTAAAAGTGGCGGATGTGATCTACAACAGGTTTTTGCAGCTTTACGGCGGCAAGGAGCCACGCACGCAACAGGTACTGGATACGCCTCCTGAAACGCTGCGCGGCATAGGTCTCTCCAACGCCAAGGTCACTTACGTACATAACGTAGCCCGCTTTGTACAGGAAGAAAAACTCACAGACGCGCGCCTGCATAAACTCGGCAACGAAGAACTGATTGCCTACCTCACCAGCATCAAAGGCGTAGGCCGGTGGACGGTGGAAATGCTGCTGATGTTTTACCTCGGGCGGGAAGATATATTTGCTATTGATGACTGGGGCCTGCAACAGGCCATGACCAAACTGTACAAGCTGGATGCGGCTGATAAAAAGGCATACCGGGCCAAACTGCTGCAATTGTCAGGTAAATGGGCGCCGTACAGAACGCACGCCTGCCGCTACCTCTGGGCCTGGAAAGACAATGCGCCGGTGAACGGTTGAGGAACACCGTTTTAACGGATAGCATAAGATTGCAGCCTTGTAGTATCTGTATCCGTATCAAGCTGGATCAGCCCTACGCCTTTTGCATAATAGTTGGTGCTCAGTTCTGTAGGAGGTAAATAAGGAGGAACAGACACTTCCATCCGCACCCCTATCACGTTATTGAACACGGTGCCCAGCACCGTTTTGGAAGTTCCTTTCTGCATAATGGTATAGTCTACCGTCAGCTGCACATCTCCCACAATAGGCAGGTTAATGGGAAACTGCTCCTGCCAGCCGCCGCCTAAAGCCACATTTTCTTTCAGGTATTCCGTTTTGACCACGTTGGAAGGTACATTGCTGACAGCCGCAATGTCTGCCAGTTGCACATAACTGCCGCCCCCGCAGCGGAACAAGGACATGCCGCTGCCTGCATCGTCTTCCAGCACCCGAAACTGCTCTCCGTTCACCACACTGTCTCCCATCACCTGCAAGGTATAATAGAATGTGTCCGGCGAAGATACCGCCACCTGCTGGTACGCAAATGAAGAGCCCGTAGTGTAAGGCGCATAATCACAGGTATTCTGTACTACCGGCTCCTCTTGGCTTTTCTCCTTTTTACAGGCCGCCAGCAGAACAACAACCATTACTCCGGCAAAAAGCTGGTAAAACTTCATATTAAAAGCATTCGTGGCCTGAAGGTACCAGTTATTTTTTTCAAAATGAAAGGGTACACGCTACGCTTTATTTCGAAAATATTTAAATAAAAACAAGATAACTTTATTATGCATAGTTATCTAGTGTTACTATTATTTAACCCACCTAAAAAACCCGTTATGCGAAAAATTCCACGTTTAGGCGCAGCCATGCTCATGGCTGCCCTGGCCCATTTCACGGGAGGCATGCCCGTCTCCCAGGCCCAGCAGGTGAACACCGCCTCTTCCAAGAACATTACGGTAAAAGGGAAGATCAGGGACGCAAAGAACAGTCCCCTGCCCGGCGTTACCGTAAGGGTAAAAGGCACCACCAAAGGCACCGTATCTGACGAAAAGGGGGCATTCAGCATCCCTGACACAGACCCACAGACGGTGCTGGTCATTCAGTTCATCGGGTATGAGACCCAGGAGTACCCGGTAAACGGCTCCACCAGCATCAGCATTTTGCTGAAAGAAACAGAAAAACAGTTGGACGAGTATGTGGTAACAGGTTACGGCACCACCAAAAAAGTGACCAAAACCGGCTCCGTTAGTACCGTCAAAGGCTCCGAGATCAAGCAGGCGCCAACAGTGAACATTTCAAACGCATTAGTAGGGCGCGTTTCGGGCCTGATGGCCATTAACAGCAGTGGAGAGCCGGGGTACGACGGGTCACGCATTCTCATCAGGGGGCGCAGTACGTTCAACAACTCTGACCCGCTGGTGGTCATTGACGGTATTCCGCGAGACGGGTTCCAGCGGCTCAACCCGAACGACATTGAGAACGTATCTGTGCTGAAAGACGCATCCGCGGCCATTTTCGGCTCCCGTGCGGCCAACGGCGTTATTCTCATCACCACCAAACGCGGGCGCACCGGCAAGCCCATGCTGAGCTACAGCTTCAACCAGGGCTTCACCCAACCCACGCGCCTTCCCAAAATGGCCGATGCGCCTACTTATGCGCGCATCGTGAACGAGATCAACGAGAACGCCGGGGACCAGCCCAGCTTTTCGGAAGAGCGCATCCAGAAATTTGCGGACGGGTCTGATCCCTGGGGCCATCCCAACACAGACTGGATCGGGGAAGTGGTGAAACCCCTCTCCAGCCAGAACCGGCACGATCTGTCCCTCCGCGGCGGCTCTGACAAGTTCGTGTATTTCGTGTCTTTGGGCACCCTCTTCCAGGACGGTATTTTCAAGAACAGCGCTACCAAGTACCGGCAGCACAACATCCGCATCAACCTGGACGCCAACGTGAACAAATACCTGACGGTAAGAATGGACGTGGCCGGCCGCCTGGAAGACCGCAACTTTCCGCCCCGCAGCGCCGGCTCCATTTTCCGCGCCCTGCTCCGCGGCCGCCCCACGGAAGCCGCCCGCTGGCCCAACGGATTGCCCGGACCGGACATTGAGTATGGAGACAACCCCGTGGTGACCAGCACCAACGAAATAGGTTACCAGCGGGACAGAACGTACGTGATCAACAGCAACCTGGGCGTGATGCTCTACATTCCCGGCGTAGACGGGCTGTTTGTAGACGCCAACTTCGCGCTTGACCAGAACTTCAACTTCCAGAAGCGCTTCATCAAACCGTGGACGCTCTACACCTACCAGGGCACTGACCCTAACGGCCAGCCTATACTGGAGGCTTCCAAAAGAGGCGTAAGCGCGCCTGAGCTGGAACAATGGTACGGGCAGAACCAGAACATCACGCTCAATGCCAAGGTCAACTACATCAAAAGTTTCGGCAAACACAATGTTACCGGCATACTGGCGGTAGAACAGAATACCAACAAGGGAGACAATTTCTGGGCCCGCCGCCGGTATTACATCTCCGATGCGGTAGACCAGCTGTTTGCCGGCAGCAATGAGGAAAAGGACAACACCGGCCGGGGCTTCGACTATGCACGCCTCAACTACTTCGGCCGCCTTTCCTACAACTTTGATGAAAAGTACCTGTTTGATTTTAACTGGCGGTACGATGGCTCGCAGAACTTCCCCACCGGCCGCCGTTTCGGCTTTTTTCCCGGCGTGTCCGCAGGCTGGGTGGTATCCCGCGAGAACTTCTGGAAACGGGCCATAGGCACTACTATTGACTACTTCAAGCTGCGGGGCTCTTACGGGCAGATGGGGAACGACCTCGTAAACCCCTTCCAGTACCTGAACACGTTCGGCATCGCAGACGGCGGCACCGTATTCGGAGACAAGCTGAACCAGGGCATTTACACGCTCCGCATCCCGAATCCCAACATCACCTGGGAAGTGTCTAACAACATGGACCTGGCCATTGAAGCCAAGTTTTTCAACGGCCTCATTGGCATAGAAGCGGAGTACTTCCGTACCCACCGCTACAGCATCCTTACCAAACGCTCCGCCTCCGTGCCCATTTACACCGGGCTAACACTGCCTGATGAGAACATCGGCAAGGTGCTGAACCAGGGCGTAGACCTCAACATTTCCCACAAGCGCACAACGGGCAAGTTCACGTACGAAGTGGTGGCCAATATTTCCCATGCAAAGAACCAGATCGTGTTCTGGGACGAGGTGCCCAATGTGCCGGAATGGCAGCGCTCCACCGGCCGGCAGATAGGCGCCACGCTGTATTATGAGGCCATCGGCATTTTTAAAAGCAAGGAAGAAATAGAAAAGTACCCGCATGTGGGAGGCGCCGTGCCTGGCGATGTGATCTTCAGGGACGTGAATGAAGACGGGCAGATCAATGACCTTGACCGTGTACGGGTAAACCGCTCCGAGTACCCGCTCTGGAATTACGGCCTCACCCTGGGGGCGCAGTTCCGGAACTTTGACCTCACCATGCTCTGGCAGGCCGCAACCGGCAGTAGCCAGTACATCCGCACGGAGTCTGGCCTGATCGGCAACTTCCCCATGAAAATAGTGGAAGACCGATGGTCTCCCGAAAACCCGAACGGCACCATGCCCCGGCCGTATGACCGCGACAAGGAATACTGGGTAAGCCGCCCCAACACGTTCTGGCTGTGGAATACCAATTACCTGCGCCTCAAAACGCTGGAGCTGGGTTACACCATTCCACAAGCCCTGCGCAAACGCACCGGGCTGGAAGACCTGCGCGTGTATGTAAGCGGGCAAAACCTGGTCACGTTTGACAAGGTGAAGATATTTGACCCGGAGTCTCCCACCGGCAGCGGGCAATACTATCCGCAAACAAGGATCTTCAACGCCGGCCTGAATGTCACCTTCTAAAAAAATCAATGCTATGAAAACGATCATCAATATACTGCTGCTCACCGTTGTGTGTACCATGGCCTGTAATAAAGACCTGTTGGAGAAAAAACCGCTGACGGAATATATGGAAGAAGATGTGTGGCGTGACCCGAACCTGGTACAGGCTTATGTAAACGACCTCTATCCAAAAATGCGGCATGGGTTCAATGAGGTGATGCTGGCCTCCATGACAGACGAGGCCCGTTTTATTCACAACTACGGCACCACCACTTCCGTAACGGAAGCCATGAGCCCTGAAGACCTTGGCGCCCTCAACCTCTTCGGGGAATGGGACAAGCATTACAAGGCCATCCGCAACTGCAACATCTTTTTTGAGATGGTGGGCTCCGCCAAAGACCTCTCTGCGGAACAGCGCAAGCGCCTCACCGGCGAAGTGCATTTTTTGCGTGCCTACTTTTACCACATGCTCGTAAAGTACTGGGGCGGCGTACCGCTGGTGAAGCAGATATTCAAGCTCACAGACGGAGAAGCCATGCTGATACCGCGCAACAGCTTTGAAGAGTGCGTGCAATACATTGTAGACGAGTGCGACAGCGCCATGGCCCTGCTCCCGGAGGCACATGACCGGGACAATACAGGCCGTGCCACCCGCTTTGCCGCCATGGCCCTCAAATCACGCATGCTGCTCTATGCCGCCAGCGACCTGTTCAACCGGGGCGGCAATACCAACAATCCTGAATGGGGGTATGTGCAGGTAGACCAGGCAGCCCGCACCGCGCGCTGGCAAAAGGCCAAAGCCGCGGCGCTGGAGCTGATGAACACCGGGGCCTTTGCGCTGTATAAACCCACCGCTTCGGCTGTAGACAACTACACCCGGGTGTTCCTTGACAAAAACAATTCGGAGATCATCTTCTGCAAGTATTTTAACAAGCAGCAGCTGGGTACCAGCCACGATCTTTACAACGGGCCCAACGGGTACCACAACTGGGGAGGCAATGTGCCGCTGGAAAACTTTGTGGAAGGTTACCAGATGGAAGATGGTACAGACTTCAGCTGGGCCAACCCCGCCATGGCCGCCAAGCCTTATGAGAAGCGCGACCCACGGTTTTACGCCACCATTCTGTACAACGGCGTTAAATGGAAAAAGCGCCCCAGCGATGCGGTGGGGCTGGACCCCGTAGGCGTTATCCAGACCGGCAGGTACGAAAAGAGGAATGGAGCCAATATAGAAGTGGTGAACGGGCTGGATACCCGCCAGGGCCCTATTGAAAACTGGAATGGCAGCTATACCGGCTACTACCTGCGCAAGTTCATGGACATCAACCTGGACGCACAGTTCTTCCGCGGAGACCAGTCCTGGCCTTTCTTCCGCTACGCGGAAATACTGCTCAACTATGCGGAGGCCTCCATGGAGCTGGGCGAGGAAGGAGAAGCCCGTACTATTATTAACGAAGTGCGCACCCGCGGCGGCATGCCCGCCCTCGGCACATCCGTTACCGGCGCCGAGCTGGAAAGAATGTACCGGTACGAGCGCCGGTACGAGCTGGCGTTTGAAGAACACCGTTACTTTGACGCGCGGCGCTGGCTGATTGCTGAAACCGTGTTCAGCGGTCCCGCCAAAGCCATTGAAATTTATGGCAAGCTGAACCCGGATACCCTGCTGTATACTTACAAAGTATTAACAAATGGCGTTCAGGAAAGAAAGTTCACCAGGAAGCATTATCTACTGCCAATCATGGCGGAAGAGATCCGCAGGAACAGTAAAATGACGCCCAACCCGGGCTACTGATTCCCGCCACCACCCTGCCCGCACACAAACATGTGTGTGGGCAGGGTTTATGTAAAACATACACTTATCCATTTAAAAAAAATCCCGTGCCATTTGGCCGTTGAATGTCCATAAATCGTACATTCGATTCCCGGTTAACATGTGATTAACATCCCAAAACCAAGACAAACAGCTTAAGCATTATTCCACCGGATAAATATGCACCCGTAACATTAAGGCAACCATCTGCTCATATTTACTTAATGCGCCTTTAATGTTGAATTAACGCCAGACCCGGAGCTTTGTACCAGTTTAAAGATCAGTACAACAAGTTAACTATTTAAAAAAACCATCATGAAACAGAGCTTTGTTTTCTCACCAAAACAAATTCTTACCGCTGCTGCCATTGTTTTAGGCTGCTCCCTGCAAGCCTCCGCGCAAAATGACGCCTTAGCCTATGCCGGAACCCGTAAAGAAAGCCCTAAGACCCACGCAGCCATTGAAGAAAAAAATGCCATGACATTAAGAGGATGTAAAATGAACATCCGGCAGGATGCAGACGCCGCCCTCCGCTTCCTGGTGTTCATTGACAACCCAGCTATGGACAAACTCACGCTGTACATCAAGGACAGCAACAACAACACCCTGCATAAAGAAGACCTGCAGGCCGATTCACCAAGGTTTGTTGCCCGTTATAACCTCGAGAACCTGGAGGATGGCGCTTACACATTTGAAGTACGGAACGGTAAAAATAAACTGGAGAAGGCCGTAGACATCAGAACGCAAATGCAGGTGAGCCGTGTGGTTTCACTTGACTAGGCCCTGTGTCTGAGAAAAGACTGGAGGTGCATGCCGGCGGGCATGCACTCTTTTTTTGCCCAAGATCCGGCAAAACCGATTGTACGCGGCATACAGGTTCTGCAAAAGCTGCATGCAAAAACACAACAGCCGGCCTGGTGCAGGCCGGCTGTTACACAATCTAATTTGCCGCTTGTTACAACATGGCGTCATACAAGGTCTCCATCATATTGCCGCGAACATTGAGGCTTGATATTTTGGTGTTGGCGCCGCCGTTGGGGCATACCCGGTTGCTGAGGTAAATGAACACCAGGTTGTACTGCGGGTCTATCCATACGCAGGTACCGGTAAAGCCTGTGTGCCCATACGTAAGCGGGGATGCGCTTTTGGCGGGGTAAGGATCTTTGCGGGGGTCTTTGTCTTTTTCCTTCTCCGGTTTGTCAAACCCGAGGCCGCGGCGGCTGATGCTGCTGCCGTAGGAAGAAAACAGCTGGATGGTCTCTGGCTTAATATACTCGTGCCCGTTATAGGAGCCGCCGTTGGCCAGCATCTGGGCCAGTACGCCCAGGTCTGTAGCGTTCGAGAAAAGCCCTGCGTGGCCCGCCACCCCGCCAAACATGGCGGCGCCGGGGTCATGCACATCACCGCGTATCCATTGCACCCTGAAGTTGTTCTCGAACTCGGTGGGTACCAGCTGAGACAGCTGCAGCCGGCTGCGTGGTTCGAACCCGGTGGTAACAAGGCCGAGCGGCTCATAGAAGGTTTCGCGCACATAGGCGTCAAGCCGTTTGCCGGTGAGGGCTTCCACTATTTTACCGAGAAAAATAAAATCGTTATCGCTGTAAATATACTGGCGGCCAGGAGGGAGCAAACGGCTGTCCAGTATGCTGCGGAACATGGTGTCTACATAAGTAGGCCGCATATACATGTTCTCCGCTACCCGCAGGGTATGCAGGGAATCCTGCTCCGGCCGGTACAGCAGCGTGTCAGGCCAGCCGTTCTCATACAGGGTTTCCCTGTAAAAAGGTATCCAGGCCACCAGGCCGGCCTGGTGCAGCAGTATATCGCGGATGCGCAGCTTCTCCTTGTCAGAGCCGCGTACAAAAGGCAGGTAAGTGCCCAGCGTGGCATCTAGCTGCAGTTTGCCTTCATCGTACAGCCGCATGATGGAAATGGTGGTGGCGCAGATCTTCGTAACAGAGGCCAGGTCATATACGGAACTGTCTGTTACCTGTTCCTGCTGGCTGTAATCGTAATACCCGAAATTTTTATGGTATACCTGTTTGCCATTGCGCAGGGCCAGTATCTGGCAGCCGGGGGCGGCGCCCTGGTTCATCATGTCATAAGCCAGCGAATCCAGGCGCAGCAGCACCTGTGAGCTCATGCCCTCTGTTTCCGGCGCCACGGCCTCCAGTTGAGGCTTGTGCGGCAATGCGGGCGGAATAATGGAAGTAAGGCCCATCCCGAACTTGAAGTTGTTGCATACGGTAACAGGCAGTTTGCCTTTGGGCTCCAGCTTGCCGAAGATCACATCTGCCGCAGCGCGGTGGGTAATGCTGTCATCTTCGTACGCCGCCACAACCGTAGGCGCATCGCAGAAATAGCGGATGGCGTACGGGTTGCCGAAGGCCACCGTTACCGCGGGCATTTCTTCCTGCACCTGGTTGATAACGGCCCTTTCCGCGCGGGATATGCCATAATTGTTAGCCGGGCGGCGGCTGTAGTTCTGCACGGCAATGATCACGGCCTGGTACTCTGTTTTCAGGCGTTTCACCATGGCCGCAACACCAGCCTCTGATTGCCGGGAAGAAAACACATAAGCGTCTGCGTCAGGCCGGTATTCCTTTACCGCTTCCACAAAAGTATTGTTACCGCCATCTACCCCCACGGCCAGCACCGCCAGTTTTTTGCCGGCCGGCATGGGCAGCAGGTGGTTATCATTCTTCAGTACGGTAATGGCGCTTTCTGATATGCGTTTACGTAAAGGCAGCACCGCCTTGTTGAGGTCTTCCGTAATATTCACCGGGTCTATGGGCTTGAGGTTGGCCAGGCCCAGCTCGTACTTGGCCCGCAGCACTTTCTTTACGCGGCGGTATACTTCTTCCCTGCTGATAGTCCCTTTTTTGATAGCCTGGGCAATGGCGTTAATGCTGCCCCTGGCGGTGGAAGGAAGTTCCATCAGGTCGTTGCCCGCCAGCAGGCTCCGCAAGGACTCCTGCCCGTTGGTATAATATTTTGAAATGCCTTTCATTTCCAGTGCGTCCGTTACTATCAGGCCGTCAAAACCAAGGTCTTTCTGCAACAGGTTGGTAACCGTTTTATAGGAAATGGAAGTAGGCGTGTTGGCTTTATTATCTATGGCGGGCACGTACAGGTGGGCTATCATGATGGAGCCCACACCCGCTTCAATGGCCCGGCGGAAGGGATACAGCTCCAGCGAGTCCAGGTCGCTGAGGGATTTGTTGATGGAAGGAAGGTCATAATGGGAGTCTACGTCCGTATCCCCATGCCCGGGAAAGTGTTTGGCGCAGGCCATAATCCCCACGTCTTGCATGCCCTTGATCATGGCTACGCCGAGGCGCGCCACCTGGTATTTGTCTTCCCCGAAAGAGCGGTCGTTGATCACCGGGTTATTGGGGTTGTTGTTCACGTCCAGCACCGGCGCAAAATTATATTGAATGCCCATGCGGCGGCATTGCTCGCCAATGGCCTTGCCCACCTGGTAAATGAGCAGGCTGTCTTGCACGGCCCCCAGCATGAGGTTGCGCGGAAAGGCCATCACGCTGTCTACAAAGCGCATGCCCAGGCCCCACTCCCCGTCTACCGCCACCAGCAACGGCGTTTTGCTGATAGACTGGTAGGTGTTCACCAGGTTGGCCTGCCTTACCGGGCCGCCCTGGAAAGTGACCAGGCCGCCCACCTTGTTGTTCCTGATGTCCCGGATCACGGATGCCACGTGTTCTGCGCCCAGGTTGGAGTGTACGCGTATCATGATCAGCTGCGCAATCCGCTCTTCGTACGAAAGGGAAAGGAACACACTGTCTGCCCAGCGATCTGCCGCTGTTTTGGGTTGTTGCTGAAGGGTGGTTGTTTTTCCTGTACGTGAAGGCTTCTTTTGTTGTATGGATTGTCCGTTAACCGGGAGTATAAGGCCTATAAGCCCTAATGCGAATAAATACTTCCTCATCATTTTATAAACATACAAAAATTACTACTGGAATAGTTTGCCTCTCAACACATTGCAAATGTTCTATATGTGAATGGCCCTCGTTGTGATGTTGCAATAGGCCTTTTTAATTCGTCTATTAATTCCCTTTATTTGTTGAATTATATTTATTATTTTCCATTATTCTTTTACAGTATTTCATCAATCTTAATTTTAATTACCAATACATTCAATTGTTTGTTATCTTTGTACCTTACGGTTTAACACACAGGCCCCGTTGCCTGTTTTACGAATCATTATCATAGAACATGGTCAATTTGATTTTATTTGGCCCTCCAGGAAGCGGAAAGGGTACCCAGAGCGCCAACATTATTGAGAAATACGGTTTGCTCCACCTCTCTACAGGCGATCTGCTGCGTAAGGAGATTGCGGAAAGCACGCCTTTGGGCCTTGAAGCGCAGAAATTCATGAACCAGGGTATACTGGTGCCTGACGAGGTAGTGATAGGGATGATCAGCTCCATGCTGGACGCTAACCCCGAAGCCCGCGGCTTCATATTTGACGGGTTCCCCCGCAATACGGCCCAGGCGGAAGCGCTTGACAAGCTGCTGACCCTGAAAAAGGCCCCCATTTCCGTGGTATTGAGCCTGGAAGTGCCGGAAGACGAGCTGATACGCCGCCTGCTGGACCGTGGCAAAACTTCCGGCCGCCCGGATGACGCCAATGAGGCCATTGTAAAGAACCGCATTGTGGAATATCATAATAAAACCGCTCCTGTGGCCGATCACTATGCCAAATTTGGCAAGTTGAAAAGGGTGAAGGGCGATGGTTCTATAGAAGCTACTTTTGAACTGCTGTCCAAAGAGCTGGATGAATTGATTGGCGAACGGGTATAACGCCCGCGGGCCTTCCAAACATATTGCAGACGCAAAGATCAGGTAAAGCTAAACTTTACGATCTTTGCGTTTTGCATTTAACCCCTTTAACAGGGCATAGCGAGATATGGAGAATTTTGTTGACTACATACGGGTATACTGCAAGTCAGGCCACGGCGGCGCCGGCAGCCGGCACTTCATGCGTACCAAGTTCAAGGCCATGGCCGGGCCTGACGGCGGAGACGGCGGCCGCGGCGGGCACATCATGCTCCGCGGCAACCAACAGTTGTGGACGCTGTTGCACCTGCGCTGGTACAAGAACGTAATTGCCGAAAACGGGGAGAACGGCAGCGGTGACAACTGCACCGGCGCCCAGGGCAAGGACATTGTGATAGAAGTACCGCTCGGCACTATTGTACGTGACGAGGAGACCGGCGAAATAGAGGCGGAAGTGATGCAGGAAGGGGAAGAGGTCATTTTTATGCCCGGCGGCCAGGGCGGCCGCGGCAATGCCTATTTTAAAAGCCCCACCAACCAGGCCCCCGAATACGCCCAACCCGGCGAGCCCGGCCAGGAAGGCTGGAAGCTGCTGGAGCTGAAGGTGCTGGCGGATGTTGGGCTGGTAGGCTTCCCCAATGCCGGCAAGTCTACCCTGCTTTCTTCCATCACCGCCGCCAAGCCCAAAATTGCCAATTACGCGTTCACTACGCTAACACCCCAACTGGGCATGGTGCAGTACCGCGACGACCGCTCTTTTTGCGTGGCGGACCTGCCGGGCATCATAGAAGGCGCGCATGAAGGCAAGGGCCTCGGCCACCGCTTTTTGCGGCACATAGAACGCAACGCCGTGCTGCTGTTTGTGATACCGGCAGACAGTGAAGACCACCGCAGGGAATTTGCCATACTGGTGAACGAGCTGGAACAGTACAACCCGGAAATGCTGGACAAACAGTTTCTCATAGCCATCAGCAAAAGCGATATGCTGGACGATGAGCTGAAGGAGGCCATTGCGGCAGAGCTGCCGGAAAACGTGCCCCATGTGTTCATCAGCGCCATTACCCAGTCTGGTTTGCAGGAGCTGAAAGACCTGCTGTGGGAAACGCTCAATTCAGCGGTAAATTCTGCGGAAGAAAACGAATAGATTATTATTTTTGTACGGCTGCCACCCTAGCTCAGCTGGTCAGAGCGGTTGTTTCGTAAATAACAGGTCGTCGGTTCGATCCCGATGGGTGGCTCAAACAATAACCTTCGTTACTGCGCAGGCGCAGCGGCGGAGGTTATTCTTTTTTGCAGCAGGTCTATCATGCCCGCCAGGTCTGCCCATACCGTGTCTTTATCATTTGCATCGTAGAGCTTCTCAAAGAGGTCACGGGTGAGCCGCCCGTTCCGCTGGTTGAAATGGAACGCAATGAAGTGCCGCAGCAGTTCCTTGCGCGTACCATCATCCTGACCGGAGGCATCCGGCGGGGGTACGCCCCTGTCAAAAAGGTAGCGCAGGTTTTCGAGAATGGCAATGCTGCGGTATTTGTCCGGCCCGGGAAATATCACCCGCCCGCCGTCATAGATCAGGCGTATTTCCGCAATAGGCTCGTCATTAGGCAAGTTTTTCACCGAGCAGCCATAGCAGCTGCGGTATGTTCCCACCAGGTCGTTAAAGTACAGGTACAACCGGTTGTGCTGCACGTACATGGCACCATCGTAATGGAAAACGAGGTGATACCTGCCCGCTTTCTCCGCAAACAGGTAGCTGCCCGCTACCAGTTCAGGCACCTCATCGTTGTCCATGTGCAGGAAGGTATGCGTGGTATCTCCACCCGCCAGGAAGTCCTTTAGCCGCTGCTCTCCCTGGCCCGGTATAACCAGCATAGGGTTGGGGTCTGCCACCTGGGGAAACAGGCCTGAGGCAATGGGCGGCAGTTCCACCTGCGTTTCCGGTACCTCTTCGGGGAAATACGGCTTTGGTTTGGGCCCGAAAAAGTACAGCAGCGTAAAGAAGGCCAGCAACACGGCGGCGGTGACCCACATGGCTTTTTTGGGCAGGCGGCCCGTTACCTGTATGTTCACCTGAAAGGAGTACGAACGGCCGCCCTGTTGCGGCGGTGGCTGGTAATACGTTCGCTGTTGTGTATGGCCGGCGGTAGATGCCGTGGGTGAAGTACGCTGCCAGGCCAGCCGCTGGTCATAACTGCGTTTGCGGTCAGGATTGCCCAATACTTCGTAAGCCGCCAGCACCTGCCTGAATTTCTCTTCCAGCGCCTTGTTACCCCCCGTTTTGTCCGGGTGGTATTGCATGCACAACTTCCTGAATGCCGCTTTAATCTGCTGCTCCGTGGCTTGTTCGCTTACGCCCAGTATGGAATACAAACTATGCATTACAATGTAAAGTAATGCATTATTTCCGGCTTGGGGAAGCGGCGGCCTGCGGCTTTTGCAGGGAGGCCGCATCCAGGCAACGCTGCTGGCACAGCCGTACCGCTGGTATCAATATTGAGACGGGAGGGTATGGTCCGTTCATTGCACATAGGCACCTCCGGCTGGAGCTATAAAGACTGGAAGGGGCTGTATTATCCGGAAAATCTTAAGTACACGGAAACAGAAAACCGGTACAAATTTGTGCATTTATTTGCCTGGGCGTGCAATTTTGCGGTACGTCACGCATTTTACCGTCCTGCCAAAGCCCTCTCCTGTACTACATTTGGGCATATCCCGTGTATACTTGCCCCATGACCTTGGCTATGGATGGAGCATGGCTGGTCCATATCAAGAGCATGGATACCCCGGGGTTCACGGTTTGTTGACAAAACCGGCGGGGAGTGCAGCACAAAAAAAGGTCCGTTAGAAAACGGACCTTCTACTAAACTAACCCAAACAAACGTTTAATTAACGTTTTAAAGATTTTATGCCTGTTCGGCCAGCTTGGCCTTGATTTTTGTTTCTACTTCGATGGCCACTTCAGGATTGTCTACCAGCAGCTGTTTTACAGCATCGCGGCCCTGACCCAGCTTGTTGCCTTCGTAGCTGAACCAGCTACCGCTTTTCTGGATAATACCATACTCCACGCCCATATCTATCAGCTCTCCTACTTTGGACACGCCCAGGCCGAATATGATATCGAACTCTGCCTGGCGGAAGGGGGGCGCTACCTTGTTTTTCACCACTTTTACCTTTACGCGGTTACCCACGGCTTCGTCTCCGTCTTTGATCTGGCTCATACGGCGGATATCCAGCCGGATGGAAGCGTAGAATTTGAGGGCGTTACCGCCGGTGGTGGTTTCGGGGTTGCCGAACATCACGCCTATTTTTTCGCGGAGCTGGTTGATGAAGATGCAGCAGCAATTGGTTTTGGAAATGGTGGCGGTGAGCTTGCGCAGCGCCTGGGACATCAGGCGGGCCTGCAGGCCCATTTTGCTTTCTCCCATTTCCCCTTCCAGCTCGCCTTTGGGTACCAGGGCGGCTACGGAGTCTATCACCACCACGTCTACCGCGCCGGACAGGATCAGGCGGTCCGCAATTTCCAGGGCCTGCTCCCCATGGTCAGGCTGGGAGATCAGCAATGAGTCCACATCCACTCCCAGGCGGCGGGCGTACGTGCTGTCAAAGGCATGTTCCGCATCTATAATGGCGCAGATACCGCCTTTCTTTTGCGCTTCTGCAATGGTATGAATAGCTATAGTGGTTTTACCGGAAGCCTCCGGCCCGTAAATTTCAATAATACGGCCTTTGGGCAGACCACCAACGCCCAGCGCAATATCCAGGCCCAGCGATCCCGTGGAGATCACGTCCCATACGTGGTCCCCCTTTTCTCCCATCATCATCACGGAACCCTTCCCGAAGTCCTTGTCGATCTTGTCCATCGTGAGGCGGAGGGCTTTCAGCTTATCGGCGTTTGTTGCGGCGTTTGACATTGTAGTAAGTATTTATTGTTCAAATTTAATGGTAATGCAAGGTATAATTATTTTCTGAAACGATCCTAAAAAACTTAGCATTTTTTATTTGATGCTAATTTTTGTAGTATCGTGCGTTCTCCCGTTAATTGGGGTAACACGCAATGGACAATACAAAGGTGCATGCGCATTGCGCAGGGAATGTGCGTAGTAAAAAAAAGTTCAGCAGAATTACCGCCGCCGAAGTGTGCGACGCAACGGCTGCCGGAGCAAGTACCCCGGCCGGGCCCACCCTCTACCCTACTATCCAGTAAGCGATCAGCTGTGAAGAAATGCCCACTATGAACCCGAGGTATATTTCGGCCGGGGTATGGGCGCTCAGCACCAGCCGCGCCGTGGCGGCCACGCCGGCCAGCAGGAAGGCCAGCGCCAGGGGAACGGACACGTTCATGCCCATGCCCCACATGAGGGCCAGCAGAAAGCCGATAACCCCGCCCCAGCCTACGGTATGCATGCTGATCTTCACAAAACTGTTGGCCACAAAAGAGATCACGATGGCAATGAAAATGCCCAGGAAGAAGGCGTTGAAGAAATCGGGGCTTACGCCTTCGCGGATGAAGGTGTAAAAAGCCCAGAAGTAGAAAATAATGGTGCCCACATAGGGAATGATGCGCTCCCGCGGGTCCCGGAGCTGCACGCTGTCTACGAACTTCAGGGTTTTGGCCAGCACCACCACCAGCAGCGGGAAAATAATGCAGGTTACCAGCACCCTGATGTAGAGCACGTCATAATTGAACCGGAAACTGTTCTGCCTGAACGCGGAAAAGTACTCCGGCAGCGCGGTAACGGCTATCAGGGTGATCAGTAGGGGTATGAACAGGGGATGCAGCAAATAAGAAAATACATTTGCAACGGCCCGCAGCGCAGGCGAAAAGGTAACGGGTGCTTTCTGCTCTTCCATGAAAATTAGGTGTGTTATAGTTCCTTGCGTAAACGGGCCACGGGAATATTGAGCTGCTCCCGGTATTTGGCCACGGTGCGGCGCGCAATGTTGTATCCTTTGTCCTGCAGCATTTTAGTCAGGTTCTCATCACTCAGCGGCTTGCGTTTGTTTTCCCCGCCGATCATATCCGCCAGTATCTTTTTCACTTCCCGGGTAGACACTTCCTCACCACTGTCTGTAGAAAGCGATTCGGAGAAGAAGAACTTCAGCTTGAAGGTGCCGAACTCCGTTTGCACGTACTTGCTGTTGGCCACACGGCTCACGGTGGAAATGTCCAGTTGCGTAATGTCCGCAATATCCTTCAGGATCATGGGCTTCATGGTGGTCTCGTCTCCCGTCAGGAAAAAATCGTGCTGGTAGTTCATGATGGCCTCCATGGTGCTGAGCAGGGTATGCTGGCGCTGCTTGATGGCGTCTATGAACCATTTGGCGGCGTCTATTTTCTGTTTGATGAACAGCACGGCCTCTTTCTGCCGTTTGTCTTTCTTGTCTCCGCGGTCATACTCCTTCAGCATTTCGCGGTAACCTTCGGAAATACGGAGGTCAGGCGCGTTCTTGCTGTTGAGAGACAGCTCCAGCTTGCCGTTATTGTTGAGAATGAAAAAGTCTGGTATCACATAACTCTCTGCCTTGTTGAGCACGCTGTAATTGCCACCCGGCTTGGGATTGAGCTTGATGATCTGGCCAATGGCCTCTCGCAGGTCCTCATCAGAGAGGTTGAGGGAGCGCTGTATCTTTTCGTAGTGCTTTTTAGTGAACTCGTCAAAGTAGTTTTCCAGTATCTGGGTGGCGGTGAGCACGCCGGGGTCTTCCTGGTTTTTCCGCTTCAGCTGCAGCAACAGGCATTCTTTCAGGTCTGTGCAGCATACGCCGGGAGGGTCAAAGGTCTGAATGAGCTTTATGAGCTGGCGGATCTCTTCTTCCGTGGTCTCGATGTTCTGCGAAAAAGACAGGTCGTCTACAATGGCGCCGGTTTCGCGGCGGAGGTACCCGTCATCGTCAATACTGCCAATGATCTGCTCTGCAATGCGGCGTTCCCTGTCATCGAGCGTTTGCATGCCCAGCTGGCTCAGCAGGTGGTCATGAAAGGTGGTTTCCACACGCACGGGAATGGTGCGGGTCTCATCCTGCTCGGGATAGTTATCGTCACGCAGTTTATAGTCCGCTATTTCATCATCGCCTTCAGAAACGTATTCTGAAATATCGATGTTGTCATATTCATTTTCGCTGCCATCAGGCTCAAATTCCTCTTCGGCGGGGGTCTCAAATTCTTCGTTATTATCCTTGTTAAAGTCCTCTTCCTGCCCGTCTTCACCATATTCCAGCGCGGGGTTCTCTTCCAGCTCTTCCTTGATCCTTTCTTCCAGTACGGCCGTTGGCACCTGCAGCAGTTTCATGAGCTGAATCTGCTGGGGTGATAACTTCTGTAATAGTTTCTGTTGTTGCGTTTGCTTTAACATGGCTCGTTCCTAAATTTTACCACTTTTCCTCTTCTCCCCCGTCCAGGCTGAGCTGTTCATCCGGTAACAAGCGGAACGTCCTTCTGTGATAGGGCGTATCGCCATGCGTACGGATCGCATCCCGGTGAAAGCGGGTGGGATAACCTTTGTTTTCTCTCCACCCGTAATGCGGGAATTGCTCGTGCAGCCTGTGCATGTACTCATCCCGGTATGTTTTGGCCAGGATGGAGGCTGCAGCTATGGATGCATACTTTCCGTCGCCCTGTATGATGCAGGTATGCGGGATGTTGCCATAGGGATGAAAACGGTTCCCATCGATGAGTATCATTTGGGGCTGTAGCGATAATCGTGCCAAAGCTTCGTGCATCGCCTTGAATGAGGCTTTCAGGATATTGATCCTGTCTATTTCCTCGTTGTCGATGCTGGCCACGGCAAATGCCAGCGCTTTTTTTTCTATCACCTTTCTGACCTTCATCCTGTCAGATTCCTTCATCTGTTTTGAATCATTGAGCAACGGATGGCGGAAGTTGCGTGGCAGTATCACCGCCGCGGCAAATACGGGGCCTGCCAGGCACCCCCTTCCGGCTTCATCGCAACCGGCTTCCGTCAAAACATCCTGGTAATATGGCAGTAACACGTTGAATGGCTTTGTTCGCGCTAAAATTACAAAAACCGGTGGAATGATCGGGGAATTGATAAAAATCATCCCCGGCCACCGGTATTTAACCCTAATTTTGCAGGGCTTATGGAAATGCAGCAAAATAAAGGGAACAGGGCCATTGTGATATGGCTTTTCACCGGCGTGGTGATGATCATTGTGCAGGTACTGCTGGGCGGTATTACCCGCCTCACCGGTTCGGGGCTGTCTATTACGGAATGGAAACCCATACTGGGCGCCCTGCCGCCCATGAACGAAGCGGCCTGGCAGGACGCGTTTGCCAAATACCAGGAAATAGGACAGGCAAAAGTGATCAACAGCCATTTTACACTGGCAGACTTTAAATGGATCTATTTCTGGGAGTGGCTGCACCGCAACTGGGCGCGCCTCATCGGGATCGTGTTTGCCATACCGTTCATTTATTTTATTGTGAAGAAGAAGATACACCGCAGTATGATCAACCCCATGATCGTCCTTTTTCTGCTGGGCGGCCTGCAGGGCGCCATTGGCTGGATCATGGTAAAAAGCGGCCTGAACGAGGAAAACCTGTACGTGAGCCACATCCGCCTGGCCATCCACTTTATTGCGGCCCTGGGGCTGCTCTGGTACACACTGTGGTTTGCGCTGAAACTGAGCGTGCCCCCGCAAAACATTACTCCCGCGCCCGCCGCCCGCAAACTCTCCTCCTGGATACTGGGCCTGCTGGTGATACAACTCATCTACGGCGCCTTTATGGCCGGCCTGCATGCGGCCCTGGCGGCCAACACCTGGCCGGACATTAACGGCATGTGGTGGCCGGAAGGCATGTTCCCCACGGGCAAATTCTGGGACGCCGTTACCCATAACAAGATCACGATCCACTTTATTCACCGCGGCATCGCATACCTGCTCACGCTGCTGATAGCCATCTGGTTCCTGAAAACGGCCAGGCTCCCCAGGCTGGCCGGCGTACGCATGCTGGCGCTGCTCACTGTGCTGCTGCAGGTATTTTTAGGCGTGCTGGTACTGCTGAACACGCGCACCGCCATTCCCCTGGGTTTTGCACTGGCCCACCAGTTCACCGGCATGGCCCTGCTAATGGTAATGGTGTGGGGGCGTTTTCTAACGTGTGCATAGCGCAGTCCGCTTTTTACACATTTAAAAAAATTTTAGTTTATTTTGAAGTGTGAAAAGAATCTGGCTTCGTTTTTTTTATTCCTTCCCTGTTCAGCTCCTGTTGCTGCATTTCCGCAAATACCAGGTGTTGCTGATTTTCTGGGCCATACTGTTCAGTACCATCAACGGCGGCTTTGCCAAGCTGTTCGGGGGCGATGCGCTGTACCTGGCCCCGGAATACATGGGGAAAGTGAATTTTTACAGCACCACGGTAATGGGTGTGGCCACCGCTATTTTCACCATGAGCTGGAACATTACCACGTTCATCCTGCACAGCGGCCGCTTCAAGTTCCTGGCCACCACCACGCAGCCCTTTTTCCGCTACTGCCTCAATAACGCCGTTATTCCAGGCCTCTTCCTGCTCAACCTGCTCTGGCGCGGCTGGGAATACCAGCGCTGGCAGGAGCTGAACTCCGTACCGCAAATACTGCTGCTGGCGGAAGGTTTCATCTGCGGCTTCCTGGCCGTGATCTTCATTTCCTTTTTCTATTTTTTCAATGCAGACAAAAACATCGGCAAACGCCTGAACCGCAAATTCGGCAACCCGCGCAATTTTCTGCGCACCGTGCTCAAGCCCAACCAGGAGCGTGACGAGAACGCGCTGCCGGTACACAACTATTTTGCCAGCCCCTGGCGCATACGCCGCGCGCGCAATGTAGACCACTACAACAAACATTACCTGGACAATATTTTCAAGCAGCACCACTTTGCCGCCATCATCACCGTGGGCCTGGCGCTCGTTTTTCTTGTGATCATGGCCTACCTGATGGATTACAATGCCTTCAGGATACCCGCCGGCGCCAGCGTGCTCATCTTCTTCGCCTTTCTCATTGCCATTGCGGGCGCCTACGCCTACCTGCTGGAAACATGGGCCATTCCCGTACTTATCTTCCTGATACTGGGCGTGAACTGGATGGTGAAAAACCAGTGGATAGACAACCGCAACAAAGCCTACGGGCTTGATTACCACAACAAGGAAGAGCGCCCCGAATACAGCGTGAAACACCTGCAGGAATTTTTTACGGCCTCACGCGCGGAGGCAGACAAAAAACATACCCTGCAGATACTGGAAAAATGGAAAGCCAAATTCCCCGCCGGTACCAAACCGCCTATGATCGTTATCAACACCAGCGGGGGCGGCAGCCGCTCGGCCACGTGGACCATGAACGTGCTGCAGCGATATGACAGTTTGTTGCAGGGCCGGCTGCTGAAACATACCATGCTCATTACCGGCGCCTCCGGTGGCATGCTGGGCGCCACCTACTTCCGGGAACTGTACCTGCAGCAGCAATCCGCCAAGCTGCCGGCAAAAACGCTGTATGACAGTATCTATACGGACAAGATCTCGCGGGACCTGCTCAATTCCGTGTTCAGCTCCTTTGCGGTGAATGACTTCATCACCCCTTTCCGCAATTTCAACATCGGTAAAAACCTCTACGCCAAAGACCGCGGTTATGCTTTTGAAATGCAGCTGAACATCAACACCGGCAACGCCCTCAACAAAACCGTCAGCGCCTACCGGCAGGCGGAGGCAGAAGCCAGCATCCCCATGCTGGTCTGGTGCGCCACCATCAATGCAGACGGACGCCGCCTCTACATTTCGCCGCAGCCTGTGAGCTATTTGTGCGCGGCAGATTACCAATACCCTACCCGCAGCGTACGGGATATAGACGGGGTGGATTTTGCGCAGTTCTTTTCCCGGCAACATGCGGACGAACTGCGCGTTACCAGCGCCATCCGCATGAGCGCCACCTTCCCCTACATACTGCCCAACGTGTTCCTGCCCAGCAAACCCATTGTAGACGTGATGGACGCAGGCATACGGGACAATTTCGGGCAGGAAACGAGCCTGCGCTTTCTGTACACCTTCCGGGACTGGATCAACGCCAACACTTCAGGCGTGATCTTCATGCAGATACGGGATACCCGCAAAAACGACGTAAGCCCCATCAAACAGACCAAAGACCTCGGCGACCTGATGTTTGAGCCCCTCTTTTCCATGCAGGCGCACTGGATGAGCATGCAGGACTTTCACCAGGACCACCTGCTGAACTACATAGAATGTTATTTCCCCAACAAATTCAACCGCCTCATTTTCCAGTACGTACCGCAGCAGGCGGAAAAAGCGGCCGCCCTCAGCCTCCACCTTACCAGTCGTGAGAAGCTGGATATTGCCCGTGCGCTGGACAACCCCGGCAACCAGGAAACCTTCCGCCAGCTGCAGAAAGCGCTGGAATAGCAGTACACGTACCGTTCCACAGGAAACCGGCAACTCATAACAAATTGATTATGAACGCTTAATAAGTTAGGCGCTACGGCTGTTTAAAGAAATGTTATTTCACGGTAATTTAAGGTGCATCCCCGCCGTTTTTCCCATAATATGCGTACCTTTGCGCCTCTTTTATCACAATTTATATATGCAAATAAGAAACATTGCCATTATCGCACACGTAGACCACGGGAAAACCACGCTGGTGGACAAGATCCTGCATTCTACGAACGTATTCCGGGCCAACCAGGAAACGGGTGAGCTGATCATGGATAACAACGACCTTGAAAAGGAACGCGGTATCACCATCCTCAGCAAAAACGTATCCGTGGTGTATAAGGATGTGAAGATCAACGTGATAGACACTCCGGGCCACGCCGACTTCGGCGGCGAGGTGGAGCGGGTGCTGAAAATGGCCGATGGCGTGATACTGCTGGTAGACGCCTTTGAAGGGCCCATGCCGCAGACGCGCTTCGTACTGCAAAAAGCGCTGCAGCTCAACCTGAAGCCGATTGTGGTGATCAACAAAGTAGATAAACCCAACTGCCGCCCCGATGAAGTGCACGACGCCGTGTTTGAGCTGTTCTTCAACCTGGACGCCACGGAAGAACAACTGGATTTCCCCACCTTCTACGGTTCGGGCAAAAACGGCTGGTTCAATGATTCCCTGACACAACGTGAAGACATTCTCCCCCTGCTGGACGGCATCCTGAAACATGTACCGGAGCCTAAAATATCCGAAGGTACCCTGCAAATGCAGATCACCTCGCTGGATTACTCCACCTTCCTGGGCCGTATTGCCGTAGGTAAAGTGGTGCGCGGCACGCTGGCGGAAAACCAGCCCATTTCACTGGTACAAACAGACGGCACCATCAAGAAATCACGCGTGCGCGAGCTGTATGTGTTTGAGTCTCTCGGCAAAAAACGCGTTACAGAAGTGCAGCCCGGCGATATTTGCGCCGTGGTGGGCCTGGAAGATTTCGGTATTGGCGATACTATTGCCGACTTCGAGAACCCCGAAGCGCTGCCGGTGATCAGTGTAGACGAACCTACCATGAACATGCTGTTCAGCATCAATAACTCTCCCTTCTTCGGTAAAGACGGCAAGTTTGTGACTTCCCGCCACCTGCGGGACCGCCTGCTGAAAGAAACGGAGAAGAACCTGGCCCTGCGCGTAGTGGATACAGACTCCGCAGACAGCTTCCTGGTATACGGCCGCGGCATTCTTCACCTGGGCGTACTGGTAGAGACCATGCGCCGCGAAGGGTACGAGCTGACAGTAGGCCAGCCGCAGGTGATCCTCAAAAACATTGACGGCAAAAAATGCGAACCGTACGAAACCCTGGTGGTAGACGTTCCGCAGGAATTTGCTTCCAAGGTGATAGACCTGGTGACCCGCCGCAAAGGTGAAATGCTTATCATGGAAACCAAAGGCGAAATGCAGCACCTGGAATTTGAGATCCCCTCACGCGGCCTCATCGGCCTGCGTACGCAGATGCTGACCAACACCGCCGGCGAAGCCGTTATGGCCCACCGCTTTAATGACTACAAACCCTGGAAAGGCCCCATCCCCGGCCGCAGCAACGGTGTGCTGATTGCCAAGGAAGGCGGTACCACTACCGGTTACTCTCTTGACAAATTGCAAGACCGCGGTTCTTTCTTCGTAGATCCGGGAGAGGAAGTGTACAGGGGCATGATCATCGGGGAAAACAACAAACCCGGTGACCTGGTGGTGAACCCGAATGAAGGTAAAAAACTCACAAATATGCGCGCCAGCGGTAGTGACGCAGCTACCAACATTGCGCCCAAGATATTGATGACTTTGGAAGAGTGCATGGAGTACATTCAACAGGATGAGTGTATTGAAGTGACACCGAACCATACCCGTATGCGTAAAACCATCCTGGATGAAGAAGAAAGGAAGAAGTTCCAGAAGATGATGAAAGCGGAAGAGGTGAACTGATAAGCATCAATAGCGCAAGACAAAAGGAAATAAAGCCGGGCAGTAAAAGCCCGGTTTTTTTATACCTTACATGCCCGGCAAACCCATGCCGCCCAGCATGCCCCCGGCCACGCCTTTCATTTCCGTTTCCCAGGCGTTCTCGGCGTTCTTAAGCGCGCGGTTGAGGGCGGTGATGAGCAGGTCTTCCAGCTCTTCCTTGCGTTCCGCGTTCAGCAGAGAAGGATCTACTTCCAGGCTCTGCACCTCGCGGTTGCCCGTTACCACTACCTTTACCGCACCGTTGCCGGCCTCGCCAGCCACCGTAATATTTTTAAGGCGCTCTTTGCTGTCATTCATTTTTTGCTGCGCCTCCTGCAGTTTCCCGAACAGGTCTCCGAACATAATAGTCAGTTTCAGGCAAAGATATATATTTCCACAGCGGCGCCAGAATACGTATCTTGGCGGCCTATGATCACCACATCAGTATGTATTATAGGGGCCGGCCCTGGTGGCGCTACAGCGGCCCTGCAACTGGACAGGCTGGGCATTTCCTGCGTAGTAGTGGACAAGGCCGTTTTCCCGAGAGACAAGGTATGCGGAGACGGGCTTAGCGGTAAGGTCATTACAGCGCTGGAAAAGATAGATCCCGCCGTGGCAGGGCGGCTGCGCCTGCTGGTGGAAAAAGAGAACAGCTGGGGCGTTACCTTCGTTTCTCCCGGCCGCCAAAGCATGGACGTTCCCTACAAACCCAACTACAACAAACAGGAAGACGCCCCCCTCGGTTTTGTGTGCAAACGCATTCACTTCGACAATTTCATGGTAGACGAGTTGAAGCGCAGCCTCAATGTTCGTTTATACGAAGGCGTTAGTATAGACAAATACACGGAAGAAGCAGACGGCTACATACTTACCAGCAACACCGGAGACTTTGCCGTAAAGGCCCAGCTGGTGATAGTGGCCAATGGCGCCCACTCCTCCTTCACCCGCGATGTAGCAGGCATCCGCATGGAGCCGAAATATTACGCGGCCGGCATACGGGCCTACTACAAAGGCGTTACAGGCATGCATGCAGACAGTTTTATAGAACTGCACTTCCTGAAAGACCTGCTGCCCGGCTACCTCTGGATATTCCCCCTGCCCAACGGAGAAGCCAATGTTGGCATGGATATGCTCAGCGATGCGGTGCGTGACAGGAAAGTAAATCTCAAAACACTGCTCACAGATACCCTGAAGAACGATCCCATTTTTGCCGAGCGTTTCAAACAGGCGGAAATGGTGAGCAGCCTGGACGGTTACGGCCTGCCGCTGGGCTCTAAAAAAAGACGCCTCTCCGGCAGCCGGTATATGCTGGTGGGCGATGCGGCCTTTATCATAGATCCTTTCACCGGCGAAGGCATCGGCAACGCCCTCTACTGCGGGGCCATAGCCGGTAAACAGGCCGCCGCTTGCCTGAGCGCGAAAGATTTCTCCGCGGAAACCCTGCTGGCATACGATGAGGATGTGTACCGTGTGCTGGGGCCCGAGCTGCGGCTCAGCTACAAACTGCAGCAGCTGGTAAAATACCCGCGGCTGTTTAACTGGCTGATGAAAATGGGCATGCGGAACAAACAGCTTCGTGACGTGATCTCCAGTATGTTCTATGAAGTAGACCTCCGGAAGAAACTCACACGGCCTTCTTTTTACTTTAAACTGTTACTTAACCGCTGATATGAGAGTTGTATCCCTGCTGGTATGCCTGCTGTGGCTTACAAAAAGCAATGCGCAAATGCCTCTCTACACGGAAAAAGACGGACAACTGCGCCTCACTACCGCCGGCGCGCTGCATTTTGCCGCGCTGCCCCTGAAGTGCATGCAGCATGCTTTCCCGTACAAAACAGGCATCGTGTTTTCAGACTCTTCCCTGCTGCAGGCCCCGCAAAACTATCACCCGGCCTTCTACGGCTGCTACGACTGGCACAGCAGCGTACACGGCCACTGGATGCTGGTACGGTTGTTAAAAATGTACCCTGACCTGCCTAACGCAGCGGAAATAAAGAGAAAGCTCGCAGAAAACCTCTCGCAAGACAACATCCGGCAGGAAATGCTCATTTTCCGCAACAAGGAAAACAAAGGGTTTGAGCGTATTTACGGCTGGAGCTGGCTGATGCAATTGCAAACGGAGCTTATAACCTGGGACGATCCGCTGGCCAGGCAACTGCGCGGCAACATTGCGCCATTGGCCCGCCTGTTCAGCACCGCCTGGCGGGATTTTCTGAAAAAGATCGTATACCCCATCCGCGTAGGCGAGCATACCAACCTGGCCTTTGGCCTCCGCCTGGCCTGGGACTACGGCGTTGTTACACGGGATACGGCCCTGCAGTCTTCCATCCGCGAGGCCGCCCTGCGCTTCTACGCCAAAGACCGCAACTGCCCCGCCTCCTGGGAGCCGGGCGGTTATGACTTTTTATCTCCCTGCCTGGAAGAAGCAGACCTGATGTGGCGCATCCTTCCTGCAGACGCGTATAAAACCTGGGTGAAGAACTTTTTGCCGGGGCTCTTTGAGCAAGAAATCACCCTGTTCAGCCTGGCCGAGGTAAAAGACCGTACAGACGGCAAACTGGTACACCTGGACGGCCTCAACCTCAGCCGCGCCTGGTGCCTGTACGGTATTGCGCGGCATTGCGGGGAAACGGGCAACAACATCAGGGAACTGGCCAACCGCCACCTGCACGCGGCGCTGCCGCATGTGGCCAGCGGGGATTATGCGGGGGAGCACTGGCTGGCAACGTTTGCGGTGTATGCGTTGACGGTGGAGTATTAAATCCGGAATATAAGAAACAGGACCGGCTAAGTATGATAGCCGGTCCTGTTCATTTTGGGTATGTGTTTGAAAATCCTTTCTATCCCCCAATCGTTTCCGAGTCAAATATCACCACCTTTTCCCAGTAGGTATTACAGTTCTTGATAAACTCCAGGTGTACAGGATGCTCCTGGTAAATATCATGCCCGGCCTCATCTTTGAAAACGGTGAGCAGACAATAGCTGTAACTTTTGTCTATAACGGGGCGGTCTGTTTTGGCGGGTTTGCCTACGTTGAACATCAGCAGGGTCTCAATTTTTCCCAGCGAGCTAACGCCTTCCTCAAATTTCTTTACGTCTGCCGCAGAGAGGCCCGGCTTCAGGTAAAAATTTACAACGTGAACGAATTTTTTAGTATCTGGCATGATGGTATTGTTTTGAACGGCCAACAAGTTAGCGGTTCCCTGTTTAAAAATCAAGCCGTCTTTCATCACAAAGCTCACCTTTCCCATTGCCTGTATGTCTTTCAGCGGGTCTCCGTCTACCGCGGTAAAGTCTGCCGTTTTGCCGGGGGTTATGCTCCCCAGTTGGTCCTGCACGCCCAATAGCTCCGCTGCCCGGCTGGTGGCTGATTTAATAGCTTCCATGGGAGGCATGCCGGCTTCCACCATGTAGGTAAATTCCAGCCAGTTGCGGCCGTGCATGAATACGCCGGCGTCTGTACCGAAAGCTATTTTAACACCTTTCTTCCAGGCCTTTGCAAAAGTGCCTTGTATTTGCGGGCCAATAGCTTCCGCCTTGGGCTTCACAATAGCGGGAAAGTAGCCGGCAATTTTGGCCGAATCTGCCACGGAGCGGCCGGCGGTAATGGTGGGTACATACCAGGTACCGTGTTTGATGGCCAGGGCCATGCCTTCCTCATCCATCAGCGTACCATGTTCTATAGAGTTAACACCGGCGCGGATGGCGCGTTTAATGCCCTCTGTGCCATGGGCGTGGGCGGCTACTTTCATATTGTAATCCCGCGCCGTGCTGATGATGGCTTGCAGCTCTTCATCCGTAAACTGCGGGCTGCTGCCGTCTTTGGCCACACTCAGCACACCTCCGGTGGCGGTGATCTTGATGAGGTCTGCCCCGTTTTTGTATGCCTGGCGTACGGCCTTGCGGCATTCATCCGCGCCGTTGGCCACGCCCGCTTCCGGGCCGGGGTTACCCATCAGGTCTTGCCGGTATCCGTTAGTAGGGTCTGCATGCCCGCCGGTGGTGGCAATAGACTTGCCGGCCGTGAAAATGCGCGGGCCGGTGATGAGGCCTTTGTTGATGGCATTCCGCAGGGCAATGTTCACCCCGGAGCCGCCCAGGTCCCGTACGGTAGTAAAGCCCGTCAGCAACGTGCGCTCCGCATAACGTACGCTCAGGTAAGCCAGGTCTGCGGGGTTTTGGATAAACTTGTCTGTATACGCTGTTTTGCTGGTCTCTCCTTCCAGGTGTACGTGCATGTCCATCCAGCCCGGCATTACGGTTTGCTGCTTCAGGTCGATCACTTTGTCTCCGGGGGCTGGCGCGGCGTACCCTGCCTGTACGGCCAGTATCTTTTTACCTTCAATGATCACAGACATTTGACGGCGTGCGTTGTTAGACACACCGTCTATCAGCATACCGCAATGCAGTATGGTTTTTTGCGCCAGGGCCGGCAGCATGCTGCAGGCAGTGCATAGCAGCAGAAAGGTCTTTTTCATGATTTTGGTAATAGGGGTGGTAAATTATATATCTGCAATATGTTTTTTAACGGAAAACAGGTTCACGGCATATACCAGTACCAGTATGGCCAGCGTGGCCAGCAGCGCCGCCAGCGAAGGCCATTGCGGCACAAACATGTTGTGCCCGGCCAGTATGCCAGACACCCACCATTGCAACCCCGCCACCAGCAGCAGCGCCAGCACGCCTATCACAATGTACATGGGAACAAATTGCCGGAGCAGGTAGCCCTGCAACTGCCGCGGCGCGGCGCCGAGGGTGATCAGCAGGCGTATTTCCTTTTTGCAGGAAGCGATCACCAGTTGAATGAACATACTGAACACCAACAGCGCAAACAGCAGCAGCACCAGCCCGAAAAAGCCCACTACGCTTACGATCACCTGCACAATGCCGCGTATCTTGCTATACTTTGTTTTTTCCGTGTCTGTAGAAAACCCGTGTTTTTCCAGGTAATCTGCCAGCACGGTGCTGCTGGGGTCTTTTGTTTTGATGATGATGCGGGAAGGCGCCTTGGCAGCCCCGCTGCCATATATGCCGTTAGCCCAGTCCATAAAGGCCTGCGGCACCAGCACGGTGGAGATGCGGTCGGAAAAACCAGCTATTTTACCGGCAAACTGACCGGTGCGGAGCCCCTGGCTGATCACGATACCCGGACTGAGGGTCTTGATGGTTTCTTCCGAGAACTGGGGGATGCTGTTGCCCAGGGCAAAACCGAAGTTGAACATATCTACAAAGTCACGCGGCACTATGACCGGTATCACCATCTGGCCCGGCTGCCATTTCCATTCATCGCTCTTCACATCTATGAAGCTGTCTGGCACCGCTTCAAAAAACATTTCAGTAGAAAACCCCAGCTGGTCTGCCACCATTTTTACATTGAATTGCGCGGCGGTAATAACGCCCAAGCTCTGCACAAAGGGCTGGGCGGCAAAATCGTTCAGCTCCGTTTTGGTAAAAGTGGTCAACTCGGGGCGGCCCATCATTTCATTGGTGATCTTTTTATTGATCACCAAAAAGTCTGCCCGCTCGTTCTGGTTCTTTTCGCCGTACAGCAGCGCTGAAAAATTGTGATGCACCTGCAGTGCCACCAGGATCAGCAGCATGGCTATTCCCAGGCCAACGGCCGCCATCCAGAACCGGCCTTTCCCAACGCCGGTGCGGATGATCTTTTTGAGTAACTGGTAAAACTGCATGTTATAAAAGATAGCTTACGTGGTAATCAAATCGGTTGTCGTGATCAAGGTCTGTGAGTATGAACCCGGCCTTGCGGCGCTGGCATTCCTCCGCGATCAGCTGCGCGGCTTTTTGCGCATTGGCCTCATCCAGGTGGCTGAACGGCTCGTCCATCATCAGCCATTGAAATGGCTGCATCAGGGCGCGGATGATGGCAATACGCTGCTTTTCCCCGTATGAAAGGGTGGCGGCGCTCTGGCGCAGCACATGGCTTACGCCCAGCCGCGCGGCAAACTCTTCTATCTTTTCCGGCCCGTACATGGGCTGTGGCTGCATCACCCTTTTCAACTCCACGTTTTCCTGTGCGGTCAGTTGGTCAAACAACCGGAGGTCCTGGAAAATTACGCTGATCTGCGCCTGCCGCATAGCGGCCAGTTGGTCCCGGCTATAGGAAGGCCATGGCTGGCCATTTATCTGTATGGTACCCGTATAATCATACCGGATATGATAGAGGTAATGCACCAGCGTGGTTTTGCCGGTGCCGGAGGGCGCCTTGATCTTGATGAACTGCCCGGGGCTGAATGTAACATTGCGGTTCCAGATGTCCGAAGCCTGCTGCATTACCTTGTCTCGCAGCGGTACGGGCACTACCGCAGATAGCGCTATCTGCATGTTTTGCTGTTCTGTTAAATGGCCGATGTGGAATGTTAAATATAGAATATTCCACCAAATAAAAAGCTGCCCCGGATGGGAGCAGCTTTTATATATCTTGAATATCTCAGGGTCAGGGGGCTACCGGGGCGGCCACGGTATCCGCAGCTACGGCAGCGGAGTCTGTTACAGCATCGCCCCAGGCGGCTTCGTCTTCTTTCTTTTTGGAAAGGTAGTAGCCGTACATTTTCTGGGTGAAGTTAGCCAGCTGTACCAGCGTGTTCTGCCCTTCGTTCTTGAAGTTCAGCTCCATCACGGATTTCTGTGACTTGCCGTCGAAAGGCTCTGTTGCAACGGTAAGGTCTTTCAGCAGGCCTTTAATATCGTTGGCCACACTGTCAGGCAATTTCATTTCTTCCGCAGGCAGGTTGTTGACGAGTTTTTCCACACTGAAGTATACGCTCAGTACATTGCCTTTCGCCTTGCTTTCCACTCCTTCGTCCAGCTTCACTTTGGATTTGCCCTCGGTATATGCCTGCATCAGCGCCGCATCGGAGCTGAACAGGATGCGCTCGTTGGTAATAGAAACGGCCATTTCGCCGCCAAGGTCCTGCGCAGGTTTGTATTCATTACCTTCTTTGGTGAACATGGGCGCAATGCGGGGAGCGTTCATGATCTTTTCAAAAGCGGCCTTGTCTCCCACTTTCATATTGAACACCCATTTAGCGTGCGGCTTGGTGGTTTTATAGGTAGAGTCCCATGCGGAGGGCACGCTTTCCACGGTAAAGTCTGAGCCAATGAGGGCAATTTCTCCCTTGAAGGCTTTCAGCAGGTCTTCCAGCGTAATGCCGGCTTCCGCCAAGCCCATGTTGGCAAAACCGTCCATGCCTACCAGTTTGAGAATGTCTCCCAGCATGCGCAGGTCAAAGTTGATCAGCATAAAGCCCAGTACATTTTCAGAAGGGTAGTTTTCCAGCATGCTCATGTTCACCTTCTCCATCGGGTATTTCTTCATGATCTCTTTTATTTCGGTGCCGGCATAGGAGGTGCTGTTCACTTTTATTTTGCCGTTCTCGAAATGCAGGGCCGCCGTCTGGAAAGCGCCGGCAGTCAGCTTCTTCACATTGGTGGTAACCAGCGCGGCCATACCGGAGGGGGTGCCGGGGTTGAAAGCGTAGATCTGTTCGCTGCTCATCCAGAACAGCACATCGCCTTTCTCTTTCTGGATGTCTTTGAAAGACTCTATGTTGGCTACAGACTCATCTGCTTTCAGGTGAAAGAGGCCGTCCAGCAATTCCGCCTTGTTGGCTTTTTCAGGAGCTTGAGGGGCGGGAGCGGTGGTATCTCCCAGCATGGCAAAGGGATCTGATTCGTCTCCGTAAGGAAGTTTGTTGGGATTGATGGGAAACACGCCAATAATGGTCTCTTTATTGAACCCGATGGCGGCGTCTTTGTCTTCCAGGAACTTAAAGTCTTTCCCCGCCGTTATCTCTTTTTTGGACTTCTCTTTCAGGAAGGCCTCAAACTTGGCTTCATCTTTCAGTTTGGCAACAGCCATCACATAGCCATTCCCTTTATCTCCGGGCACCATGGCCACGTATACGTTGCCCTGCAGGTCTACGCCGGAGTTTTCGGCTTCTTTCAGGGCCTTGGTCATTTCATTGCTGGTATCTTTCTGCTGCAGGGCGTCAAACAGCTTGTCTACAGAGAGGCCTTCGGTTACCAGTTTCTCCTGTATTTGTTTGGAGTTGATACCCAGCACAAGGGCTGCAGTTTTGGGGATGTGTTTTCCCTGCTCGGGAATTTTGGAACAGGCTGACAACAACAACACGGCAATTCCGGATAAAAGAAGGAATGCCCTTGAAATCATTTGTTTCATAATGAGCGTTAAATGGATTTGAAAATTACCCTCAAAAATACTAGGTTTTTTGCTAATACGTTTATTTTTATTGCATCCCGGCCGGAAAGGCGCTACTATCAACTATTTGTATACCTTTGTAAATATTCTGATTTTTAACCATTTACTGAAGAACCGTTTACATTATGTACCTGATCCTCCTGCAGTACATCAGGCCCGTGGCAGCTGTTGAACACTACCTTGAGGCCCACAATGCTTTCCTGGAAAAACAGTACAGGGAAGGCCGCTTCATCCTTTCCGGGCGCCGCAAGCCCAGAACCGGGGCCATCATACTTTGCAAGGCGGGAAGCCGCCGCGAGGTGGAGACCATTCTGGCGGAAGACCCGTTTGACAAATTCCAGTTGGCAGTGTATGACATTATTGAATTTGAGCCTAACACTTATGAACTGGCCGACGTGAGTTCCTGAAGCCGCTTTTTCCCTTCCCTGTTCTTTTCTCCTGTTGCTCCCTTACCCGCTGCCTTGCCGCAATCCGCACATTGCCGGAACATGCCGTCTTTTGATATGACCGCCCCGTTCCATTTCCTGTGAAATAATTTACCAGCTGTTACGCCCAACCGGTCTCCAGCCCGCTATATATGCAATATACCGTTCCGCAGGCAGTAGCTGCTTGCATGCGCATTGTGCGCGCAAACGGCATAACAGTAATGGTAAAAAAGAAATGTTGCTGAGGGGATATAACCAGGCATATTTTTACCCTGCGGTGAAAGATATATCAACACCCGCGCTGCGGTACAATACAGTTTGTACCGGCAGCATATAGTCAGGCGGGCAATGTTATTCTTTCTCTTTGTACTTCTTTTCCGCGTCTTGCGCCTTGTCAAAGTCCAGGATCACGGAATTGATGCAATAACGCAAACCGGTTGGTGGCGGTCCGTCGTCAAAAACATGCCCCAAATGGGCTTTGCAGCGGCCGCACTGCACTTCCGTACGTTGCATGCCGTGAGAGTTGTCTGGCGTATAAATTACGCTGGTTTTACTGATGGGCTGGTAGAAGCTCGGCCAGCCGCATCCGCTTTCAAACTTTGTGTCAGACACAAAAAGCGGGTTCCCGCATGCTGCGCAATAGTAAGTGCCTTTTTCCTTATGGTCCCAATATTTGCCTGTAAACGCCCATTCTGTGCCTTTTTCGCGGGCGATGTCATAAACTTCTTTCGGTAATACTTTTTTCCACTCTGCGTCTGTAAGGTTTACTTTACCAGTATCCGTGCGGGAGTACGCAGGATTCTTTTTTTCTTCCATGAATTTATTTTTTCCTCCGTTCTGAGAGTATGTACAATGGCTGAACAGTAATAATAACGGCAAAATTAGAAGTTTCCTTGTTTCCATACTAAGATTTGATTTTGCGTTAACTACGCTTTAACACCAAACGCAATACTTTGCTTTTCATCCCCATGCGCGGAGATTGTCCCTAAAGGTACGAAACGGGCTACCGATTGGTTTGCGCCGCTCTTTTAATTTAACATATTTTTTTCTTCCTACCTTTAGGGCAAAAGGCAGGCAAGTGGCGGATATCATCAATTTATTACCGGATAATATAGCAAACCAGATAGCAGCAGGGGAAGTAATTCAGCGGCCGGCATCGGCGGTAAAAGAGTTGCTGGAAAATGCGGTAGACGCAGGGGCTACCGAAATTCAGCTTTTTATCCGGGACGCCGGCAAGGAGCTGGTGCAGGTGATCGACAACGGCACCGGCATGAGCGAAACAGACGCACGCATGTGCTTTGAACGGCATGCCACCTCCAAGATCCAGTCTATAGACGATCTTTTCCACATCCGTACCATGGGCTTCCGCGGCGAAGCGCTGGCCTCCATTGCCGCCGTAGCGCAGGTAGAGCTGAAAACCCGCCGCCCCCATGAAGACGCCGGTACCTTCATTGAAATAGATAACAGCGTCATCAAACGCCAGGAGCCCTGCCAAACGGCCTTCGGCACCAGCATTGCCATGAAGAACCTCTTCTTCAACGTGCCGGCCCGCCGTAACTTCCTCAAAAGCAACGCCGCGGAAATGCGGCACATCGTAGACGAGTTCATCAGGGTAGCGCTTGCCTTCCCGCACCTCCAGTTTTCCCTTAACAGCAACGGCCAGCAAATGTTCCACCTTGAAAAAGGCTCGCTCAAACAACGCGTGGTGAACATCCAGGGGCAGCATTATAATGCCAAACTGGTAACCGTAAAGGAAAGTACGGACTACATGAATATTCACGGCTTTGTGGGCAAACCGGAAACGGCCAAAAAGACCCGTGGGGACCAGTTCTTTTTTGTGAACAACCGCTTTATCAAAAGCAGCTACCTCAATCATGCGGTGATGTCTGCTTTTGCAGACCTGATACCTGCAGACAGCTTCCCGCTGTACGTGCTGTTCATAGACCTTGACCCTGCGCACGTAGATATTAACGTACACCCCACCAAACAGGAGATCAAGTTTGATGATGAAAGGATACTCTACGCTTTTGTGCAGTCCGCCATCAAACACGCGCTGGCCCAGTTCAGCGTAACGCCGGCGCTTGACTTTGAGCTGGACCCCGGCATCCAGCAGCTGGACGCGCTCACCCAGCCTTTTACGGAGCAGAAAAAACAACAGTCTTCCAACACGTCCATCTATAAAACCTTTACACACGCCAACCAGGCGCATGTGATAGACAACAGCAGCAACCTGCGCCACTGGAAAGAGCTGTACGGCCCCGCACCGTCCCCGGATAACGGGAATGCCGCGCCGGCGGAGCAACCTGTTTCCACCGCGTCCGTTATAGACGAACGCTGGCAGGAAGCCGCCACAGACCAGAAAGTACCCGTGCAGGTACACCAGCAGTACATTCTATCACAGATCAAATCCGGTTTCATTCTCATAGACCAGCGGGCCGCGCATGAGCGCATCTTGTATGAGCGCTACCAGCGCGCGCTGTCTGAAAAACCCATTGCCACCCAGCAAAGCCTTTTTCCGCAAACGCTGGAGCTATTGCCGGCAGATGCTATTGTAATTACCGAAATGCTGCCGGAGCTGCAGGCACTGGGGTACGACCTGGAGCCTTTTGGCCAGCAAACCTTTGTGGTGCGCGGCACACCGGCAGATATTCAAACCGGCAACGAGCAGGCCAGTATTGAAGGGCTGCTGGAGCAATTCAAACATTTCAGCAACGAGCTGAAATTAAACCGCAGGGAGCAGCTGGTACGCGCCATGGCCCGCAACAACGCCATCCCCGCCGGTAAAATGCTGGGTACCAAGGAGATGCAGAATATTATAGACGAGCTGTTTGCCTGCGCTACGCCCAATGTTTCTCCGGGCGGGCGCTTCACTTTTATTTCCTTTAAACTGAATGACCTGGAACGGATGTTTGACCGGGGGGCCTGACGGTGTAGTAATGACAAAAGCGGATGCACGGCAGGCGTAGCGAAAGATGCCGGGCCGCCTATTACCCGGTGCCCACGGCGTTTCCATGTGGGCGAAAACAATATTCACCATTTTTCATTCCCGCAGCATAGCCATCACTTCTTTCAACTGGTGGTAAAGCAGGCCATAGGCCTTGTAGTTCCGCATGTAAACCGCATGATGGGTGCTTTCAGGCTCAAATACCCGCGCCGCAGCCATCTGGTTGAACTGCCAGGCGTCTGTTTTTTCCAGCGCATGCCAGCCCAGCATGGCGGCCCCCAGGGCCGAAGCATCTTCTTCCTGGTGCAGCAGCATGGGTTTCTGGAAAATATCTGCCAGCAATTGTATCCAGAGCGGCGATGCGGTGAAACCGCCGCTTACGGTCACCTCGCGCACTGGCTCCACTACGCTCTCCAGCGCTTCCGCCACGCTGTAGAGGCCAAAGCAGATGCCCTCTATGAGGGCGCGCTGAAAGTGCGCGGAAGTGTGTTGCTGGCGGATGCCAACATAGGCGCCGCGGGCGCCGCTGTCCCACACGGGGGCTCTTTCCCCCAGCAGGTAAGGCAGGCATAACAATCCCTCCGCGCCGGGCGGCGCGGAAAAGGCCGTTTTCAGAAAATTATTGTAGTCAGACCAGGGTAAAAAGGCTTTCGAGAACCACTGCAGCGCACCGCCGCCGTTATTGATGGCGCCGCCGCAGACATAATGCTCCGGCGTAAGCACATAAGAAAAGAGGCGGCGCTGTTCATCTTCCGCCGGTTTGGCCGTCATCATCCGGATGGCGCCGCTGGTGCCGATGGTAAGCGCCGCATGCCCCGGCTCCACGGCGCCGCTGCCCAGCTGCGCCAGGCAGCCATCGCTGCTGCCGGCCATGATGAGCGTGTCTGCCGGTATGCCCAGCGTTTCCGCCATGCCGGCGTCCATGCCAATCAGCAGGCGGGTGGTCTCTACCGGTATCGGCAACCGGTCGTCTGAAACACCGGCAGCTTCCAGTGCGCCAGGGTGCCAGTCTTGCCGGCGTATATCAAACATGCCCGTGGCGGATGCCAGGGAGTGGTCAATAATAAACTCGTGAAAACACCGGTGCAGGAACAGCTCCTTGATGCCGATGAAACAAGCCGCTCTTTCGAATATTTCCTGCTCCTCGTTGCGCAGCCACAGCAGCTTGCACAGGGGAGACATAGGGTGAATGGGCGTGCCGGTGGCCGCGTAGATCAGCGGGCCGGCCGGAGCGTTCTTTAACGCGGCGGCATAGGTTTCCGCGCGGTTGTCTGCCCAGGTCATGAGCGGCGTTAATGGCTGCCCCTGGCTGTCAACCGCCATCAGGCTGTGCATGGCGCAGCTCAGGGCAATGGCGGAAGGCGCGCCGCCCATTTCCTGCACGGTTTTCTGAATAGTGGTGATAATGGCTGCTATGACCTGCTCCGGGTCCTGCTCGCTATAACCGGGTTGCGGGTGATGTGTGGGATATGATTGCCTGTGGGCTGCGGTTACCTGGCCAACCGGCGTTACCGCCACGGTTTTGGCGCTGCCCGTGCCAATATCTACTCCGAGGATATAAGGTGAAATAGTTGTCATAGAATATATGCCGAAAGTAAAAAACACCTTTCATTTTCCGCATTTAATTTATAGATTTAAATACTTACAGGTCAAATCTTTTAATAAAAATCCACGTTTTACATGGCATTTGAGATCAAAAAGCAGGCAAAAGCATATGACGTATGCATAGTGGGATCTGGCGCCGGTGGCGGCATGGCCGCCAAAGTGCTGTCTGAGGCCGGCCTGAAGGTGGCGCTGCTGGAAGCAGGCCCCAAGTACGACCCGGCAGACCCTGCGCAACAAACACAGTTGAAGTGGCCTTACGAATCGCCGCGCAGAGGCGCCGGCACCACCCGCCCCTTTGGTGACTTTGACGCCGCCTACGGCGGATGGGAAATTAACGGTGAGCCATATACGAAAAAGAACGGTACGCAGTTCGACTGGTTCCGCTCCCGCATGGTAGGCGGCCGCACCAACCACTGGGGCCGCATTTCATTGCGCTTTGGGCCGAACGACTTCAAACACTATAGCCTGGACGGGCATGGCGATGACTGGCCGATAGGATATGACGACGTGAAACCTTTTTATGACAGGGTAGACAAAATGATCGGCGTATTCGGTTCCAAAGAAGGGATCTTCAATGAGCCGGACGGTTATTTTCTCCCGCCGCCCAAGCCCCGCCTGCATGAGCTGATGATCAAACAGGCCGGCGCCAAACTGGGCATCCCTGTTATCCCCTCCCGTCTTTCTATTCTGACCCGCACCGTAAATAAAGACCGCGGCGCCTGCTTTTTCTGCAGCCAGTGCAACCGCGGCTGCACCGTGCATGGAGACTTCTCCTCCTCCACCGTGCTCATCAAACCCGCCATGAAAAACGGTAATGTAGACCTCTACACCGGCGCCATGGTAAGGGAAGTGTTGACAGACAACACGGGAAAAGCTACCGGTGTTTCTTATGTAGACAAAAATGATCTGCAGGAATACCAGTTGACCGCGCGGGTAGTGGTACTGGCCGCCAGCGCCTGCGAATCTGCCCGGCTGCTGCTCAACTCAAAGTCTTCCGTACATAAGAACGGGTTGGCCAACTCCAGCGGAGTGGTGGGCAAATACCTGCATGACTCCACAGGCTCTTCGCGCGGGGCCTTTGTTCCCGCCCTCATGGACCGCAAGCGGTATAATGAAGACGGTGTGGGCGGCATGCACATGTATGTTCCCTGGTGGCTGGACAATAAAAAACTGGATTTTGCGCGCGGCTATCATATTGAATTTGGCGGGGGCATGCACATGCCGGCCTATGGCTTCGGTTTCGGTATTGAGAACCTGCAGGCTAAAGATCCGGCCCGTGCCGGCAAACCGGCAGGTGGCTACGGCGCTTCGCTGAAAGATGACTACCGCCGCTTTTATGGCGCTACCGTTGGTTTTGCGGGCCGCGGGGAAGCTATTGCGCGGGAAGATAATTACTGCGAAATAGACCCCAATGTGGTAGACAAATTCGGCATTCCCGTGCTCCGCTTCAACTACACCTGGAGCGAGCATGAGATCAAGCAGGCCAAACACATGCAGGATACCTTTGAACAGATCATCCACGAAATGGGCGGCATTCCGCTGGGCAACAAGCCCGGGCAGGAAAGCAACTACGGCCTGGAAACCCCCGGCCGCATTATTCACGAAGTGGGCACTACGCGCATGGGCGATGATCCCAAACGCTCCGTGGTGAACAAGTTCAACCAGGCGCATGATGTGAAGAACGTGTTTGTGGTAGATGGCGGGCCGTTTGTGTCTCAGGCAGACAAAAACCCTACCTGGACCATACTGGCGCTTTCCCTGCGCGCATCAGAATACATTGTGGACGAATTAAAAAAACAAAACCTCTGATTATCATGGATAGAAGAGAATCACTCAAAGCCCTGGTAATAGGCTCGCTTTCTTCCGGCGTAATACTGAGCGCCTGCCAATCAAAGCCCGGCGAAAAAGCCGTAGGTGCAGGCGTACTCAAAGTATACGGCCGCACGCCCGATGAAATTATGCGGGATGAGGAGCTGAACAAGGAAAAATTCTTTACAGACGCGGAAATGAAGACCATTGCCGTGCTGGCGGATATCATTATTCCGAAAGACGAGCGCTCCGGCAGCGCCAGCGATGCCAAAGTGCCTGAATTTATTGAGTTCATTGTAAAAGACATGCCCCGCTACCAGGTACCCATGCGCGGAGGGCTGCGCTGGCTGGACGTTCATTGCCTGAAAACGTACAATAAAACGTTTACGGAACTTACGTCCAAAGAGCAGCTGGCCGTGGCAGACCAGATAGCCTACCCCGGCACGGCAGCGCCGGAAATGAGCCAGGGCGTATCATTTTTCAGCACCATGCGCAACCTCACCGCCACCGGTTTTTTCACCAGTGAAGTGGGTATCAAGGACCTTGACTACCTGGGCAACAAGCCCAATGTTTGGGACGGCGTGCCGGATGATGTATTGAAAAAATACAACCTCTCCTACGATGAAAGAACGCTGGCCATCAGCATCAAACCGGATGACAGGGGCAAGGTCATGACCTGGGAAGATTAAATAGCTGTAACTTATAAGAGCAAAGGGCCGTTATACAATCATAACGGCCCTTTTTTATGCGTTTGCCAACACTCCCTATCATCCTTCACCTGTTGTTGCTGCTGCTGGCTGCCGGCAGCGTTGTTGCGCAAAAACCGCCTATTATCAACGGTATATTTCCGGAAACCAATCAGCTTAAATTTTCACTCAATACGGTGGCAGACCCTGTGAACCCCGGGTTTGAGCTGAGTTATGAAAAGCAGTACGCCGGGCGGTTTGCTACGCAGGCAGGTATAACGCTCATGTCTCTCGGGCTTAAAAAGGTTATGGACGCAGGGGATCATCCCCTCCGGTTTTCCGGCTTCAGGATCTCACTGGAAGAAAAGTTTTTTGTGCCCACCCGCACCATCAGGCGGGTCCACCCCTATTTTTCCGCGGAGCTGACACATCTTTCCGTAGAAGCGGAACTGGACCGGGGAGTAAACAAAACACCGCCCATTTACAGCTATCACCGCCGCACCTGGGCCGCCAATCTGAAGTTTGGCATGGAGATACCCATATGGACATCTTTTATACTGGACATTGCCGCCGGCATGGGGCTGAAACAGCGCATCGTGGAGAGCAACTATGTGCCGCCTATAAGGCGGGGAGGCCCGGTGCTTGGAGAATTTCTGGAATATGCCCCCTTCAACGCCACCACGTTCAATCTCCCCGGCACCATCAGAATTGGCTATATGTTTTAAATACCCGCGTATGAAACAACTGATCACACTCTCTCTGCTTATGCTCCTGGCCCTGCCGCTGGCCGCACAGAAGTTCTACGAGCATGATTACAAGAACAACATCAACCTGTCTCTCTTCTCCCTGGTATCAGACAACCCGGGCTTTGAACTGGGCTATGAGCGAAAATATGGCCGCTGGTCTACGCTGGCCACTTACACCATACTGTCAGATGCGTTGGCGCGGCCCTCATTCATTGCAGACACAGACACTACCTATTTCAAAAATTACGGCGGCTACCGGTTTTCTTTTGAGCAACGCTATTTTCTCCGCAAGCGAAAAGTGCTGATGCCGTATGCCGGTATTTTCACTTCCTGGCTAAAATCTGAATACAGCAGAAGCGAACGCTTTGGCCGCGGGGAGGGATATATAGATACGTTCAGCGTTAACAAAGCTACCTGGGTGTTGAGCCCCCGTTTCGGATTACAGTTCCACTTCAACCGGCTGCTGTTGGATGTAGGAACAGGCGTGGGTATCAAGTGGCGGCAGGTAAGCCATACCGGCCGCGAAGATCCTTCAGACAGGCCCAGTAACAGCCTTCTCTATATATTCTTCCCCCTCCCCCGTGAAACCGTGGAAGATAAAGGCCTCACTATTAGCATTCCGCTCAACGTCAGAGTGGCCTTTCAGTTCTGACAAAAAAGGCAGCGGGCCACCATGCCCGGAAAGCGAAAGCCTTTCCCTACACATGGCAGCCCGCGGTCTGCTTTATGCTCACATGATACGCTTATCCCTGCTGCGTATGCTCCCTGAATATCCGGTTCAGCCAGCGGAGCATCACAAAAATGAGGCCCGCGGCAAAGCCCAGCATGGCAAAGTTGACGAGGAAATAGTTCATCTTATTATCGTATGTATCCCACATGGCGGCCAATACGCCGGAGAGCTTGTTGCCCATGGAGGTGGCCAGGAACCAGCCGCCCATCATCAGCGAGGTAAGGCGCGGGGGACTGAGTTTTGACACCAGGGAAAGGCCCATCGGGCTCAGCAGCAGCTCGCCCAGCGTGATCACCCCGTAGCAGCCTACCAGCCACCAGAGAGATGCTTTCACCTCTCCGTTGCTGCATACATATACCGCACCCACCATCATGAAGGTAGAGAGGGAAGAAATGAGTAGCCCCCAGGCTATTTTGGTAGGGGTGGTAGGCTCTTTGCCTTTTCTGCGCAGCCATGCAAAAAATGCCACTACCAGCGGCGTGAGCACTATCACAAAGAACGGGTTTACAGACTGGAACAGCTCTGTGTTAAAAAGACTGATGCTGTCTCCTTCCGCGGGCATTTTTTCCGCCGCCACGTTCTTCAGGTACACGTTCTTGCCCAGCTCGCGCTGCGGCTGCCCGCTTTCGTTCTTTACCACCCTGAACTCATGGTCATACGCTACTACAGAATCCGTTACATTGGCAACCGTTTCTGCCAGGTAGAGGCCCTGTGCCGGCTTTTCAATAGCGGCGGGCATTTCACGGTCTGTATAATATTGCGCCCAGGTGGTGAGGGCCGTGCCGTTCTGTTTGAAAACGGCCCAGAACATAATGGACACGGCAAAAACCGCCAGCAATACCTTTACCTGGTTCTTTTCCGCACCGGCCGCCTTGCGCAGCAGGTTGGCAAAGAAATAAATAATAGGCAGGCAGGCGAAGATGAAAGCATCTGTAGAGTCCGTGCCGAAAATATTGCCCGGTATCACCCAGCCAATGTACCCTACCACCAGCACGGGGATGAACACCTGCGCAAAAATGCTTTTCAGCGGCATGTCTCCCGGCTGCTCCGGTTTCAGCACGTCTGCATGGCGGTAATGTTTGAGGCCTATAACAAAAATGATCACACCCAGGAACATGCCCACGCCTGCCGCAATAAAGGCGGCGCCCCAGTTGATGCTGTTGCGCAGGTAAGCGGCAAAAAAGGTGCAGATAAACGCGCCAATGTTGATGCCCATGTAAAAGATGTTGTAGCCCACGTCTTTACGGGCTTTATACCGCGGGTCGTTATATACATTGCCCAGCAGCGTGGAAATGTTGGGTTTGAAAAACCCGTTCCCCACGCAGATAAGGGCCAGGGAAAGGTAAAATATGGTCAGGTTCTGCACCGCCAGCCCCATATAGCCGATGCCCATCAGGATACCGCCTATGATGATGGATTTGGCGTAGCCCAGCTTGCGGTCTGCCAGCAGACCGCCTACAAAGGGGGTGAGGTATACAAAGGCGATGAAGGTGCCGAAAATGTCTACCGCCGCTTTCCGGTCCATGGCCCAGCCGCCGCTTTCGGCATCTGTAAGGTATAGTTGCAATATGGCCAGCAGCAGATAAAAGCCAAATCGCTCCCACATTTCGGAAAAGAATAAGAACGGCAACGCGGCCGGGTGTTTGCGGTCAGACATGTTGTAACTGTTTGTTTGGTGCCGCTAAAAATAACAACAAAACAGCAATGCCCCCAAATTTAATAATGGCTTAACCCGGTCAAATCCCTAACTTGTATGCCTCACCAGCAGGAGGTTCCTTTTGAGACAGGCCTAAAATCGATTTAGCACTGGCGCCGTTTATAGAGATTATTACAAACGGCAAATATTTTTCTATTATATTGAACGAAAATTTATCAAATCATGGTTCAGGAAAACAATAACAAAGGAAACCAGATTTCTCGTAGATCATTTCTAACCACAGGGGCTACTGCAGCTGCCGGTTTTATGATCGTTCCACGTCACGTTTTAGGGGGTAAGGGCCATATAGCGCCCAGCGACAAGTTAAGAGTAGCAGGTATAGGTGTTGGAGGTAAAGGGGAAAGCGATATCAGGGAGTTCGCCAAAGGCCCGGCAGATATTGTTGTATTGTGTGACGTGCACGACAGCCGTGCCGCCAATTCGGTGAAGCGATTCCCGAAAGCCAAGTTTTATAAAGACTACCGTGAAATGCTGGACAAAGAGCACAAGAACATTGACGCCGTGTCCGTATCCACACCGGACCATAACCACGCTGTACAGGCCATGGCCGCCATGCAGCTTGGCAAGCACGTATATGTTCAGAAACCGCTCACGCACGATATTTATGAAGCGCGTATGCTCACCGAAGCGGCCAAAAAATACAAGGTAGTGACCCAAATGGGCAACCAGGGCGCCTCCGGCGATGGTGTGCGCCAGCTCATGGAATGGTATAACGCCGGCCTCATCGGAGACGTTCATACCGTTTACTGCTGGACCAACCGCCCCGTTTGGCCGCAGGGTATTGCCTGGCCCGCGCAGAAAGCGGAAGTGCCAAAAGACCTTGACTGGGACCTCTGGCTGGGCACTGCTCCGCAAAAGGATTATGTAAACAAGCTGGTGCCCTTTAACTGGCGCGGCTGGTGGGATTACGGTACCGGCGCCCTGGGAGACATGGGCTGTCACATTGTAGAACCGCCGTTCCGCGTACTCGGCCTGGGCTACCCCACCTCTGCGGAATGCAGCGTGGGCAGCGTATACGTAGACGAGTTCCAGCGCGGTTATTTCCCGGATAGCTGCCCCCCCTCTTCCCACGTGATCCTGAACTTCAAGAACAAAAGCGGCGGAGACATCAAGATGCACTGGATGGACGGCGGCATTCAGCCTGCCCGCCCTGAAGAGCTGGGCCCCAACGAAAGGATGGGAGATCCCGATGGCAGCAACGGCGCGCTCTTTATAGGCTCCAAAGGCAAAATGATGTGCGGTACCTATGGCATGTACCCCCAGCTGCTGCCTACTTCCCGCACCAAGGATGCGAACGTGCCTAAAACCATTGCACGCGTGCCCGAAGGCCACTATGTACAATGGGTGAACGCATGTATTGCCGGGTATGGCAAAAAAGAGCTGAGCGCTCCGTTCGATATTGCCGGTCCGCTCACGGAAACCGTGCTCATGGGTAACCTTGCCATCCGCAGCTATGACCTGCGTACGCCCAAGGCAGATGGTAAAGGGTTCAACTATCCCGGCCGCGCCATCCAGCTGCTGTGGGACGGTGCAAATATGAAGATCACCAACTTTGACGAAGCTAACCAGTTTGTTAAACGTACCTACCGCAACGGCTGGGCGCTTGGCAAATAACGGCAGATATTTTTGGTTTAAAATGAAAGGGCTGGCCATTAATGGTCAGCCCTCTTCTATTATTAACGCTCCGCGTTCTAGCGGAACAATTCCTTGAAGTCCCGTTTAAATTCCTGCCATTCTTCATCGGCTTTTTTAAGGGATTTATCTACGCCTTCTTTCGTTTTATCCCAGGCTTCCGCCGTGCTGTTCTTTACATCGTCCAGCTTTTTAGCCAGATCATCCCGCACCTCCTGCAGGTCTTTGCGGGCCTGTTCACTCTTTTTGCTGCCGTCCTTTTTCAGCTCCTCCATTTTGTTGTCCAGCTCCTTCATTTTGGCTTCAATGCTGGCGGCCGCCTTGTCTTTCTGTTCTTTCAGGTAAGCGCCGGCCGTATCGGCTTTCATTTCCATGCCTTCCTTCACCTGGTCTACCCCTTCGGTGATCTTTTCTGTGGCGGTATCCGTAGTAGTCTGGGTGTTGCTGCCCTGGCAGGCCATCATCAAAGCGGCGCCGGCCAGGAATAAATACTTATACATAAGTTCCGGTTTTAGTAGTTAGACAATAAATATTATCAGGGCTGGGCGGCGGTAAAGGTGGCCAGTATGGAGTCTCCCTTTTGCAGGCGCAGCAGGTCCTTTTCAATGGTGTATTTGTTGGTTGCCTCCATGGCCTTGCCAAAGGCGTTTTCAATGTTCAGCCGCTCACAGGCCATCTGGGTGGATATTACATTGGTGATCTGCAGGTCCCCGCCGGGCGTGGCCAGGTATTTGCCCCCAAAACCGTTACAGCCAAGGAACCCGCTTACCTGGGAAGCGCTGTCTGTAAACTGCATATAAATTTCCCTGTCTCCGGGCGGTATTTCCATGGGGCTGGAAGGGAACTCCTTCAGTTTCCACTTGGTGCCCTCCAGTGTCCAGGCGGGCTCCGCGCTGGTTTGGGCGGCTACAGCAGCCGTATCTCCCCCGGCAGGCTTACTGGTACCCTGGCAACCCCAGGCCAGCAAAGCGGCCGCCGCCAGGGTGGTAAAAACTAATTGCTTCATAGTATTGGTTTTAAGGTGTATGAATAATTATGCAATTCTTAAGCCATTTTAACGCCATATAAAGAATAATTGTTCTGTATAGCCCCAAATTCATGGGTGGCAGGGCCGATATCAAAAAAATCGCTAGGTTTGGGCCTCTTTAAAAACCTGCTAATCATATGAAGAAAAATTTATTCCTGCTGCTGCTTTTACTGTCTGTAAAGCTGGTAAGGGCGGACGAAGGCATGTGGATGCCTTACCTGCTCGGCCAGCAAGTGTATGCAGACATGGTGAAGAAAGGGCTGAAGCTCTCCAAGGAACAGCTTTACAGCATCAACAAATCCTCCATGAAAGACGCCATCATTATTTTCGGCGGCGGCTGCACCGGGGAAATTGTGAGCAACCAGGGGCTTATTTTCACCAACCACCACTGCGGCTATGGCGCTATTGCCGCCGCCAGCAGCATGGAGCATAATTACCTCAAAGACGGGTTCTACGCCCAGAGCAGGGCGCAGGAAATACCCGCCAAAGGCCTCTCTGTACAATTCCTGGTAAGAGTGGAAGATGTGACCGAAAAGGTGGAAGCGGCGCTTAAAGACGCCACCGCTACAGACCGGAATGCCAAACTGCAGGCGGCCTCCGCGGAAATTATCAGCGCCGCTACGGCAGGCACCGGTTATGAAGCCCGTATAAACGCCATGTTCAAAGGCAACCAGTACCTCATGTTCGTGTACGAGCGGTATAAAGACATCCGCCTGGTAGGCACCCCGCCGGAAAGCGTGGGCAAGTTTGGCGGCGATACGGATAACTGGGAATGGCCCCGCCATACCGGAGACTTTTCCGTGTTCCGCGTGTACACCGGTCAGGACGGCAAACCCGCAGCATATGCGGCAGGCAACATTCCCCTCAAACCCAAATACTTCCTGCCTGTTTCCATCAAGGGGGTGAAGGAAAATGATTATGCCATGATCTTCGGTTACCCGGGTGGTACCAACCGCTACGAAACCTCTCTCGGCGTAAAGCTGAAAATTGACGTGGAAAACCCTTCCCTTGTTAACCTGCGCGACATTCGCCTCAAATACATGTTTGAGGAAATGAAAAAAGACCCCGCTGTTAAACTGCAGCTGGCGCCTTCTTACGCGGGCATTGCCAACTACTGGAAATTCTTTGACGGGGAAAGCAAACAATTGCTGAAATACCATGTGTATGAAGACAAACAGCAACAAGAGGCGGCCTTTAAAAAATGGGCAGCCGGCAAACCTGAGTTTGAGAACGTATTCCCCCAATACGAGAAGATATACAAAGCCTGGTCTCCTTACGCCAAAGTGCGCATGTACCTTATGGAAGGCGTATTAGGCTCTCCGCTGGCCGCCTTTGCTTCTTCGCTGGGCGCGCTGGAGAACGCCATCCTGAAAAAAGGCGATGTAAAAGCCGCCGCCGCCGCCGCTGATGCCGCGCGCGCCAACTTCCTGAAAGATGAGAACAAGCCCAGTGACCAGAAAATAATGGCCACCACCGCCATGATGTATTATACAGACATTCCGAAAGACCAGCACCCGGTTGCTTTCTACGAAGGTCTGAAGTCTTATGGCGACCTGCAGGACGAAAAGACCTACCGGACCTGGGCGGCCGCTGTATTTGCCAATACCATGATCTTTAATGATGCCAAATGGCAAGCCTTCATCTCCAACCCTGATGCTACAGTGCTGCAGGATGACCCGGCCTACGCCTATTCCTCCGCCTTCGTAAAGAATTATGTAGGCAAATACCTGCCGCTCTATACACAGTTTACCGCTGAGAACAACGAGCTGGGCCGCCTCTACCTGAAAGGCGAAATGCAGCGCAGCCCCAGCCAGTTCCGCTACCCGGATGCCAACTTCACCATGCGCCTTTCCTATGGCCAGGTGAAATCTTACAGTCCGCGAGATGCGGTGGCATATGACTATGTGACCACGGCCACCGGCGTGCTGGAAAAATACGTGCCGGGAGACTATGAATTTGATCTCCCCCCCGGCTATGTAGACCTTATCAAAAAGAAAGACTTCGGGCAATATGCGGACGCTAAACGGAAAGACCTGGTAGTGGGCTTCATCACCTCCAACGATATTACCGGCGGCAACTCCGGCTCTCCCGTTATCAACGGCAACGGGGAACTGATCGGGCTGGCTTTTGACGGCAACTATGAGGCATTGAGCCACAAGCTCCAGTTTGATAAGAACCTCAACCGTACCATTTGTGTAGACGTGCGTTACGTGTTATGGTGTATTGACAAGCTGGGCGGCGCCAAACATATCATTAACGAGCTGAAAATTGTGAAGTAAACATACTGCCGCTGTAAAGCAAAAGGGGCTGGACATTACACGTGTCCAGCCCCTTTTTTATTGCGTTTGATCAGCTCCCGTTTGCCACGCGCACCAGAAACTTCTCCACGGCCCTTCTTACCACCGTAGATGTTGTATCGTGATTATTGACCAGCACGCTGAAAATTAACGTTTTCCCCGAACGGGTAACCAGGTAGCCGCTCAATGCCACACAACCGCTCAGGGTGCCGGTTTTGGCGTACAGCCTGCCCGGCAGCTGCTGGTAATAGTTGCGCAGCGTACCCTTTCCGCCGGTGGGGAACAGCGGGTACAGGCGCTCCTTGGGGTACGTTTTATAGAGCTTCTGCAACACGCTCACAAAATCCTGCGGGGTAAACAGGTTGTAGCGGGAAAGCCCTGACCCGTCTACCCAGCTGGGCGCGGTTGGTAGGTCTTTGAGGCTGCTGTCCAGCATATACCGTATTACTTTCCGGGTGTCTATGGTGTCCCATTTCCGGGCGGAACACATCATCAGGATCTGTTCTGCAAAGAAATTATCGCTGCGGTGCATCATGGGTTGAAACAGCGTGTCTGCCGGAATGCTTTGCATCAGCCGGCCGGCCGTCATAGGGCCTTGCAGCAGGCCTACGGGCTTGTGCAGCGTGTCAGACAAACGCAGCAGCAACTGCTCCCGGCTGCCGGTAATGAAAGGCACCTCAAAATTGCGGGCGGTGGCATCGCTGGGCCGCATGTAGAGGGTGAAATGGTTCTCGCGCTCGTCCCGGTCTGCCAGCACTTCATCTTCAGACCTGTCTGGCAGGAACTGCAGGCTGGCGGACCTGGCAAAGTAAGCCGGTGTAATGCTGTACTCACGGCCCTTTATATCAATACGGGTAACGTTGCCATACATGGGCCATTCGTTCAGCTCAGGCTGGTAGTAGTCTGCATAATCACTCCAGGCCCAACCGGGGCCAAACCGTTTGTTCTTGATCACGGCGGGCTGGTACCATATCCGTTTGTCTGTGGCTGCCAGAAAATCCATTACGGGCTGGTGCGTGAAATCAGGGTGGAGGAAGGAAGGGTCTGCCGTTCCCTGTATATAAACCGCAGTGTCGTTCTCGGCGTACCGCATGCCGGGCAGGGAATCTCCCAACAATTGCAGGCCGGTGTAGAGGGTGAATATTTTGGTGTTGGAGGCCGGCATAAAAAACTTGTCTGCCTGGTATTGCAGCCAGTATTTGCCCGTTGCCGGGTCCAGTATACAAATGCCGGTGTGCGCATTGTGGAGGCCTTTTACGTTGAGAACGTATTGGTTGGCCCACTGGCGGATGGCCTTGGGTTGGGCGGCGGCGGCCATGCAAAGCAACAGGGCAGCCAGGGAGCATAAACATGATCTCATAGCAGAAAGATACTGTTTTTAGAGAAAAGAAGCGGGCGGCCCCGCTGCATAGTAGACATATACAAAGGGGCGCTCCGTTAGCGGAGCGCCCCTGATATGCTGCAATTATTTGCGTATTAGCTGAAATACTTGGTGATGCCGGGTTTGGCATAAGCGTAGTTGCCGTTGGCATCGGGCAGCACCGGCGGCGGTGCGTCAAATGCATATTTTGCAGGCTGCAGGTTAATGCCGGAAGCCAGTGCTTTTTCGTACCCGATAGATTGGCCGGAATAAGTGGCCATACGCCCGATGATAGCGGAAAGCGTGGCTTGCACACCGCGTTGGGCATCCTGGAACTTGAACTCGCCTTTGGCCACGGCGGCAAACAGCTCATCGTGCTCTGCCTGGTAGGGGCGGTTCTGCTGCTTTTTGTCAAATGCGTACAGGGTTTTCCCTTTATGGTCCAGGATGAGGCCCTTATCACAGATGATCCGGCCCTTGGTGCCTACGATCTCTTCGTCTACACGGCTTACGGAGTCTTTCCAGTGGCGGCACTGCGCGTTCATGGCCACGCCGTTCTGGTAGCGGTATTCTACGTAGTGGTGATCGTAGATCTCCCCGGCCTCGGGGCCGGTGCGGATAGCGCGGCCGCCCATACCAACGGCGGTAACCGGCGTTTCTCCCATGAACCAGTTGCCCACGTCAATATTGTGGATATGCTGTTCTACGATGTGGTCACCGCAAAGCCAGTTAAAGTAATACCAGTTGCGCATCTGGTACTCCATTTCGGTGTATTCGGGCTTGCGCGGGCGTACCCAGAGGGCGCCCTGGTTCCACCATACCTGTATAGAAGTGATGTCTCCGATCATGCCGCCTTTGAAGCGTTTGTACAGCTCGCGGTAAGAGGTTTGATAGTGGCGCTGCAGGCCCACCACCACGTTGAGCTTTTTAGCCTTTGCCACTTCTGCCGCGGCCAGCACTTTGGCCACCCCGGCAGGGTCTGTAGCAACCGGTTTCTCCATAAAAATGTGCTTGCCTTTGTTTACCGCTTCTTCAAAGTGAATAGGGCGGAAACCCGGAGGCGTGGCCAGGATCACCACGTCTGCCAGCGCAATGGCCTGCTTGTAGGCATCAAAACCGGTGAATTTGTTAGACTCCGGAACATTTACACGCTCCGGTTTGTCTTTCATTTCTGACGTAATGTTTTCAAAACTTTTGTCCAGGTTATCGCGGAAGGCGTCTGCCATAGCTACCAGCTGAACATTTTCTTTCGTTTTCAGTGCCTGCACCGTAGCGCCGGTCCCGCGGCCGCCGCATCCTATCACGGCTATTTTAATAACACCCGGCGCCCCGGAAAAATAATTGGCTTGAGACAAGATAGGTGCTGCCAGCAGGCCGCCCGCCAGTACGGAGGATTGTTTCACAAAGTCTCTGCGACTTTGCCCGTGGAATGATTGTGATTTTTCGTTTTCCATTGATGGGTATTTTACCGGGAGCTTGGGTTCCCTGGTGATATAATAGGTGATATAACTGAATATACTAGTAATGATCAAAACACCCGCCGGTTGCTTTTACCGGGCCCCTACAAATTTATCCACTACCTCCGCAAAAAACTGCTCCGCCTCTGCCTTGGTGGGCTGTTTTAAGGGGCGTACCAGCCGGAAACCCACAAAAGGCGCGTCTGCGTTCCACCACTTGCTTTTGGGGATCTGCGGGTCCCTGTCATTCCAGATCGGGTCAGACTCCAGGCGGGCAGCGCTGCGGGCGTCTGCCGCCGCATCTTCATAGTGGCCGCCTTTTACCGTACGGGGGGTGGTACCGGTAGGCTTGTTCCAGGGGTTGGCGGCCGCCGCACTGGCATAGGCCTTTTCATCATACTGGTCAAGCGTCCATTCCGCCACATTTCCCAGCATATCATACAAACCCCAGGCATTGGGCTTCAGCTCTCCCACTTTATGGTAAACGGCATCGCTGTTCTCCGCCGTCCAGGCATAGGCTTTCAGCTGGGCCGCATCGTTACCGAAGGGGTAAGCAGTTTTGGAGCCGGCGCGGCAGGCGTATTCCCACTCCGCTTCCGTAGGCAGGCGGTAAAAAACGCCTGTTTTGGCGTACAGCCACTTGCAATACATCAGCGCGCCGTACTGGCTCATGCTGTTGGCCGGGTAGCCGCCGCTTTTGCCCATGCCCAGTGTAAGGTCTATATACGGGGGGCTGGGCCTGGTCATGCCATCCGGCAGGGGCGCCTGGTCTTTATCCTTGTCTGCGTATAAGTCGTATTGGTCAAACGTTACTTCGTAAGCGCCCATCCAGAAGGGGTCTATCTTTACTTTCTTCTGCGGGCCTTCGTCCGCTTTGCGGCCTTTTTCGCCGGCGGGGCTGCCTAACATAAATTCCCCTCCCTGAACAGGTACCATTTTTATGGTCACATCCGTACCCTGTATCTTTTGCTCGTAGGCTTCAAAGGGTTCACTGGTCTGGGCATACACGGAGCCGGTCACAAACCCTCCGAGCAACAAAGCCACTGTTTTCTTTCTCATTGCTGATAACGTGCTGGAATATTAAAGCGTGTGAATTTATTAATTCTGGAGGTTGAAACCAACATATTTTTTATGAACGTCAAAACCCGCTTAGAAAAGTTGAAAAAAATACTAAAAAAGACTGTTTTGCGGTTTTTTTATCAAATCCGTTCGGATTTACATTGAAAAGCTATTAATTTCGGACGCTAATCATTTTTACACGCTATGGAAAGAAGAACCTTCCTTCAACAAGGCACGCTGGCGGGCATTTCGGCCCTCACCTTCGGCGCCGCGGCAACTGCCGGCGCCGCTGACACCCAACAGCCGGCCGCTGCCGGAAAACCCTTTAACCTGGACTATGCGCCTCACGCCGGCATGTTTAAGAACAGCGGCGGGGAGGACTTTCTTGACCAGATCCGTTTTATGCATGACCAGGGCTTCCGTTCCATAGAAGACAACGGCATGCTCAAGCGTGACAAGGCCCTGCAAAACAAGATAGGCGACCTCCTGGCCAGGCTGAACATGCGCATGGGCGTATTTGTGATAGACGGGGGAGACAACTGGAAGGTATCACTCACCACCGGCAAGCAGGAGTTCCTGGACGTTTTTCTCAAAACCTGCGAGGCGTCTGTAGAGCTGGCCAAACGCGTAAATGCCAAATGGGCCACCGTAGTGCCCGGCTATTTTGAGCGCAAGCTGCCTATTGGCGTGCAAACCGGCCACGTGATAGACGCACTGCGCCGCGGTTCCGAGATCCTGGAGAAGGGCGGCCTCACTATGGTGCTGGAGCCCCTGAGCGACAACCCGGACCTGTTCATGCGCACGTCTGACCAGACCTATATGCTCTGCCGCGCGGTAAACAGCCCCTCCTGCAAAATACTGTACGATATTTACCACATGCAGCGCAACGAAGGCCAACTGATAGCCAACATAGACCTTTGCTGGAGCGAAATTGCCTACATACAGATCGGCGATAACCCCGGCCGAAAAGAGCCCGGTACCGGCGAGATCAATTACCGCAATGTGTTCAAACACCTGTACAACAAAGGTTACAAGGGCGTAATGGGCATGGAGCACGGCAATGCCAAACCCGGCAAGGAAGGGGAACAGGCATTGATACAGGCTTACCGCGACGCTGATAATTTCCGCTGATAACAGCACATATGAAAAAATTGTTTTTGCTGCTGCTTGCCTGCAACAGCATCACCTTTGCCTGAATAAAGGGGCCGTCTCAAAAGTAATTTTTACCTGATCTTATTCGGGTACCTGATGGAGAGATTTTTCGTTTACGTGATTCTCGGGGCCATCAAATTACTTTTGAGACGGCCCCTTTTCGTTTATGCCTGCGAGGGCATGCACCGCGGCAAAGCGGCCTGCCTTCTCGTTCCTTTATTTCTTGTCCAGCACGCTCTTGATCCACTCCACGCTCAATGCGGGCCAGCTGTTCAGTACAGGGTCTTTTGGCGCCATGCCAAAGCCGTGCCCGCCGTGGTCATATATATGCATGGTAGCCGGTATTTTATGTTTGCGGAGCGCATTAAAGAACACCAGGCTGTTCTCCACCGGCACCCCTTTATCGTCAGAAGAATGGACCAGCATGGTAGGCGGCGTGGCGGCGGAAACACGTTTGTCTGTAGAGAGCGAGTCTTTCATTTCCGCGGTTGCATCCGGCCCCAGCAGGTTCACGGTGCTGCCGTTGTGCCGGAAGCTCTCGCTCATGCTGATAACAGGGTATACCAGTATGGCAAAGGCCGGGCGGCTGCTCCATTTTTCAGGCCCGCTGCCGTTGGGCTTGGCGGGAATGTGCATGGTGGCCAGGGTGGAGGCCAGGTGGCCGCCTGCCGAAAAGCCCAGCACGCCTATCTTTTCAGGATCTATTTGCCAGGCGGCGGCTTTGGACTTCACCAGGCGCATGGCATTGGTTACGTCATTGTACTGCGCCGGGTAACGGGAGCCGCTCTGGGTAACGTCGTTGAGGCGGTAATGGAGCACTATGGCGTCAAAGCCCTGCTCCGTGTAAAAAGCCGCCACGGCCGTACCTTCATGGTCAACGGCCAGGTGGGTGTACCCGCCGCCGGGGCATATCAGTATGGCCATCCCGTTCTTTTTGTCCGCCCGCGCCTTGTAGTGGTCAATGTGCGGAACGTCATTCACCTTGCGGCCACCGGCAATTTTCAACTGCGGCTGGCCCGGGTAAAGATCTATCCTTTCCTGTGCTGTGGCGTGTAATGAACTGATCATAAGTAATGCGGCAACAACGCTGTTTTTCATTTAATTCGTTTTTTTCGTGGTCTGCTAATGATAGGTAGCCCGGCGCCTGGTCCTGCCGCCGCGCGTATCGTTGATATTGTGTTGCACAATAAACGCTTTTTCGCCGGTTTTTTCAATCCCCCGTATCCCTTTCGAAGCAAACACGCCCCCTACAGCCGCTCCTGGCTCCGCAGCCACCTTTCGGGGACCTCGTTGTTGCTGGCCAGCAGGTAGTCGCTGTAGGCGCAGGGTACAAAAGACTTGTCTGGCAGCTGCATCCACCAGCGGCCGGTCTTTTTGCTTTTCAGGAATACCGTGTCTATATCTGTGAAAGCGATATGAAATTCGAGGAACGCCTCGCGGTCTGCCAATTGCGCCTCCTTGTTCTTGACGGAGCGGCCGTCCATAAAGTACCAGAGCATCTGGGCAATCTGTTTGGCCGTGAGGTCGTCTTTATCTTTGTCAGGGTTATAGCCGTAAATGCCATAGGTGCTCAGCTGTGCGCTCATGCCCGCGTAACGGGAAAGGGCGCAGGCCTCTTCCCCGCTGAAGCCGTTGGGAGAAAGGGAGCTGGCGGGCGCGTCCGTATGTTTGATCATGTTGATGTCTACGCTGAAGAGGTCCGTATTCCGCAGCACCGGCTCTATCTCTTCCAGGTTCTCCCGCACCTTGCCCAGGCGGAAGCAGTCAAACCGCAGCTTGTCAAGCGTTTCCAGCATGCGCGGCTGTACAAAGTAGCTCTGGAAACCGATATGGTTATAGTGGCGGATATAGTTGGGCTGCTCCATGAACATGCTGAACAGGAAGTTCTGCGAACGCACCGGGGAGGTTTCCTGCAGGTCTATGAGGGCATCCGCCACCGTTACTTCGATAATGTATTTTTTCATGGCGTATGCCTGGTACTGGGCATACGTGAGGTCGTGCGAGCCGCCGAGTATGATCACTGTTTTGCCCGCGTCTACCAACTCTGTTACCACGCTTTTGAGGGCGGCGTAGGCATCTGCGAGGGAGCGGCCCCCGAGTACGTTACCGGCATCGGCCAGGCGCACGTCCTGGTGCCAGTGGAAGAGGCGGTAAAATTCCCGGCGCACCACGTCAGGCGTATCTGTTCTCCCGTTGGGCAGGCCAGTGCCGCGGGTTTCACCGGCTCCCAGCAATACAATATCCGCCGCGTCCAGGTCGGGTATATGATCTTCTTCGTAAAGGTCTATGGAACTGCCTATCTGCAGCGGCTCGTAGGGTTCGTCTTCATTCAGCAGTGTTTTGGAAACAGGAGCCAGAAAGTCCTGCAGATGCGAAAAGTCGATCATCACAACGGATTTTGTTTGCCCGCAAACCTACAACAGATTTTATAAAATAAAATACCTGGACGGTACAAGACCGCCTGAATTTTTTCAACAACAACTTGGATGAGAAATGTGCAGTAAGGATCAGGGTAGGATATGAACTACCGGAATGACGCTACAATAATGACATCAGTTTTTGTGGACGATGAACTCAAATGCCTTTGGCTCTTTACGGAAGAACGCACGTTCCAGCACACGGCGCTTGCTGCTTACGCGGTGTTTGTTGCAGTCCGCTACCTCGGTGGCGGTGGCCAGATAATCCATGGTCTCAACCAGCGACAACATATCGCTGATCTGCTTCACTTCATACTGGATTTCCTGCTCGTTGTAACGGTCTTCGTGTAACAAGATGAGTAAATCCCTCTCTACAGGCTTCATGCTAATTACGTTTGATTGTTTTCTCTTTTTGTTGACATCAATTTCAATAACGTGTTCTTTCTTCACAAGGCGGTTCAAGGTATAGTGCGATAAAATTAATGTTTCATCCTCCCCGTTTTCATGGTCGGGCATCCACAATCATTTTTCTTTAATACGCTGCAGCCCTGCCACGCTAAACTTACCATAACTAAGAAAATAAAAAACCACTTGTACTTTTTCATTGATGCATATTATAAAATCTTCTTCTAATTGCAGCCTGAACGTTGTGAGAAGTTTACTGTTTCTTAACAATGGTCATTTCTAAATTAAGCTATTTTCGCAAAAAAAAATCTAAATATTTGTCCACATACGCCCAGGTGCCAAAAAAAGTGCTCATTGTACCCCTGGATTGGGGATTAGGCCACGCCACGCGCGACATTCCGCTGATACACGAACTATTAAACGCTGGTTGTGAAATAGTTATTGCGGCGGAGGGCAAACATGCGGCCTTGCTGGCGGCGGAGTTCCCCCGGATCACCATGCTGCCGCTGCCCGGTTACCACATCCGGTACTCGCAAAAGGGCTTTTTCTTTGGCCTTAAAATTATCAGGCAGATCCCCAAAATATGGCGTGCCGTGCGGTTTGAGCAGGCCTGGCTGCGCAAAACGGTGGCGGAGCTGGGTATTCATGCCGTTATTTCAGACAACCGCTTCGGCCTCTACCATCCTGATATTCCCTGTGTGTTCATTTCCCACCAGCTGCTCATCAAAACGCCCTTTGGCGGTGTTACGGAACGGCTGCTGCAAAAAATAAACTACCGTTTCATTCAACGTTATACGGCCTGCTGGGTGCCGGATTTTGCCGGGGAGCCCAACCTCAGCGGCGTGCTGGCCCACCCGCCGCAGCTGCCGGCACACACCACTTACCTGGGTTGCCTTTCCCGTTTTGAGCCTATGCCCGGCGTGGAAAAGAAATATGACCTGCTGGCCCTCATTTCAGGCCCTGAACCGCAGCGCAGCAACCTGGAAGCCCTTGTGCTGAGCCAGCTGCGGCAAATGCCCGGCATCAGGGCCCTGATCGTAAGCGGCCGGCCCGATGAGGCCGCCCGGCAGGATGTGGCGCCCGGCATCACGCAGGTGAGCCACCTCAATGCGCGAGACCTCAATGAGGCCATGCTGGCCGCTGACATGGTGCTCTGCCGCTCCGGCTATACCACCCTCATGGACCTCGCCAAGCTCAATAAAAAAGCCATCCTGGTGCCCACTCCCGGCCAGTCTGAACAGGAATACCTGGGCAAATACCTCATGCAGAAAGGATATTTCTACAGCCTGCCGCAACACCAGTTCTCCCTGAAGAAAGCCCTGGAGGCCGTCAAAACATTCCCCTTCGCTGCTTTTCAGCACGGGCAGGATATGACCGCGTACAAAACAGTGGTGCGCGCGTTCGTGAAAACACTTTAGAATATTTTGTTATTTAGAATTGGTTAACAAAAACTGCTTCAGGGCGGCCACCGTCTTTTTTTCATTCCCTACAAAGATCCTGTTGCCGGCAATGGTGACCGGGCGTTTCAGAAAAGTGTATTCTTCCAGTATCAGCTTCCGGTAGTCTTCTTCCGTCAGCTGTTTATCTGCCAGGCCCATGGGGCGGAATTTCATGGAGCGGCGGCTGAAAAGCGCCTCGTAGCTGCCGGCCAGCTTGCGCATCTGGTCCAGCTGCGCGGGGGTGATCTTTTGTGTTTTGATGCATTGCAGTTCAAAGCCCTTGGCCGTTATGCCGGTTTCTTCCAGTATCCGGGCGCAGGTATCGCATGTGGATAAATGATACGTCTTGTTCATCCCGTAAAATTATGAAACATCAATGTTCCATCTGGCCATTTTGTTTACTTTTACCGCCATGAGCAAGAAACTCTTTTTACTAGACGCCATGGCGCTCATCTACCGCGCCTACTATGCATTGATCAGGAACCCGAGGCTCACCAGCAAGGGGCGCAACACCAACGCCCAGTTCGGTTTTACCACCACCCTGCTGGACCTGCTGAATAAAGAGAAACCTTCCCACATAGCCGTGGCCTTCGATACGCATGCGCCTACAGAACGGCATACGGATTTTGAAGATTATAAAGCCAACCGCGAAGACGCGCCGGAAGATCTCCTGGCCGCCCTGCCGGACATCAAGCGCATCATTGCGGGTTTCAACATCCCGGTGCTGGAGCTGGACGGTTATGAGGCGGATGACATCATCGGCACGGTAGCCTGGCAGGCCGCCGCGCAGGGCTACACCGTGTACATGGTAACGCCAGACAAGGATTACGGCCAGCTGGTGAAAGACAATGTGTTCATCTGGAAACCGCCCGCCCTCGGCAACAAGGAAGAGATCATGGGCCCGAAGGAAGTATGTGAACGCTGGCAGATAAAGGACGTACACCAGGTGATAGATATCCTGGGCCTCATGGGAGACTCGGTAGACAATATTCCCGGCATACCCGGCGTGGGCGAAAAAACGGCCATGAAGCTGCTGGCGGAATGGGGCTCGCTGGAGAACATACTGGCCAACGCAGACAAGATCAGCGGTAAAATGGGAGAAAAAATAAGGGCCGGCGCGGAAAGCGCCATCCTCTCCAAAAAGCTGGCCACCATCATCACCAATGTGCCTGTCAGTTTTCACGAAGAAGATTTCTGCTGCACGGAGATCAACAAAGAGCAGCTGTCAGAGATCTTTACAGAACTGGAGTTCAAGACCCTGGGCAAACGCATACTGGGAGATACCTTCAGCGCCATCAGCGGAGAAGCAACGCCCGGCAGGCCCGTGCAGCAAGACCTGTTCGGCAACGCCTTGGCCACGCCCGCGGAAAACCTGGCGCAGCAGGCGGAAGCCATTGAAAGCACCGGCCTGGTGGCAGACAAGAACATCGAGAACACACCGCATACCTATTACCTGGCCAATACGCCGGAAGAGCACGCCGCCGTGGTAGCCACGCTGATGGCCGTGCCCGAGATCAGCTTTGACACGGAAACCACCGGTACGGATGCCAACGCGGCAGACATTGTGGGCATGAGCTTTTCCATACAGCCCGGCGAAGGCTGGTACATTCCCATGCCCGCGGACCGCGCCGGCGCACAGGAAATACTGGAACGCTTCCGGCCCGTGTTTGAACGGGAAGACGCCCTGTTCATTGGCCAGAACGCCAAATACGATCTTATTGTACTGAAATGGTACGGCATTGAAGTGAAGGGCACCATCTTTGACACCATGCTGGCCCATTATCTCATAGAGCCGGAAGGCCGCCGCAGCATGGACCTGCTGAGCGCACAGTACCTGCAGTACGCCCCCGTTCCCATAGAAACACTTATTGGCAAAAAAGGTAAAACACAGGGCAACATGCGGGACGTGGAGCTGGAAAAGATCAAGGAATACGCCGCGGAAGATGCGGACATTACCCTACAGCTCAAAAGCCAATTTGTGCCGCTGGTAACCGAGCGCAAAGTGGAAGATGTGCTCTACCGCATAGAGAACCCGCTGGTAAAAGTGCTGACGGATATGGAATACGAAGGCATTGCCATTGACACGCAGGCGCTGGCAGACTATTCCCGCTCCCTGGAGTCAGAGATCAAAGTAGCGGAAGAAAGCGTGTACCAGCAGGCCGGCGTGCGTTTCAACCTGGCCTCCCCCAAACAGCTGGGCGAGGTGCTGTTCGAAAAGCTGCAGCTGGACCCCAAGGCCAAAAAGACCCGCACAGGGCAGTACGCCACGGGAGAAGACGTGTTGGCCAAACTGTCCTCCAAACACCCCATTGTGGAAAATATTCTCGTTTTCCGCGAGCTGAGCAAACTGAAATCTACCTACGTAGACGCGTTGCCGTTAATGATCAACCCGCGCACCAGCCGGGTGCATACCTCCTACAACCAGGCGGTGGCCGTTACCGGGCGCCTCAGCTCCAACAATCCCAACCTGCAGAACATTCCCATCCGCACCGAGAGAGGCCGGGAGGTACGCAAGGCTTTTGTTCCGCGCAATGAGGAATATACCCTGCTCTCCGCGGACTATTCGCAGATAGAGCTGCGCATCATTGCCGCCATCAGTGAAGATGCAAATATGTCAGACGCGTTCAGGAGCGGGCTGGACATTCACACTGCCACTGCGGCAAAGGTCTACGGAGTTGACCTTTCGGATGTCACCCCTGAAATGCGCCGCAATGCCAAAAGCGTGAACTTCGGTATCATTTACGGCCAGAGCGCCTTTGGCCTCAGCGAAAACCTGGGCATTTCGCGCACAGAGGCCAAGGGCCTGATCGATAACTATTTTGCGCAATACCCCGGCATTAAGGCCTACATGGAAAACCAGGTGAAGTTTGCCCGGGAAAAAGGTTACGTGCAAACCATGATGGGCCGCAAACGCTGGCTGAAAGACATTACCTCGTCTAACGCCGTGGTGCGTGGTTTTGCGGAACGCAACGCCATCAACATGCCCATCCAGGGCACGGCGGCAGACCTCATCAAACTGGCCATGATCTCCCTGCACAAAACCTTCCGGGAACATAATTTCCGCTCCCGCATGCTGCTGCAGGTGCATGACGAATTGGTGTTTGACGCCCACGTAGACGAGGTGGAGATCATCAAGCCCCTTATTCTCGAAGGCATGCGCAACGCCATGCCCCTGGGAGTGCCTGTGGAGGCCGAATTGGGTACTGGTAAAAACTGGCTGGAAGCGCACTGACCCGGCGCTTCCCGTCCTGTATATTTGTCATCCCGGATCTGTCAATTCTTTGTTGGCATGCCCCTTGCATTTCCGGAAATCCTTTACTAGTTTTCATATATGATCCAAACCACAAGGTTACAGTTGTTGCCCTGCACGTTGAAATATTTTGAAGCGTTGCTGCATGGGAATGAAGCATTAGCCCAGACTTTAGGAGTAGATGTACCGGAAAACTGGACGGAATTTCCTGAAATGGTGTTGGTAGCTTACGATAAGTTGCGGAATGATCCGGCTTTGCTGGGATGGTTCTTTTATTTGGCCATTCACAAGGCAGACAACCGCCTCATTGGCACCGGCGGCTTTAAAGGCCGCCCTACACCGGATGGCGTGGTAGAGATCGGCTACGAAATATCTGTTGATTACCGCGAGCAGGGCTACGCCACGGAGATGGCGGAAGTGCTGATCCGTTTTGCATTTAACCATGCATACGTTCAGAAGGTAATTGCGCATACCCTGGAAGAATATAACGCGGCCGTAAAAGTGCTGCAGAAATGCGGCATGCGCTTTGGCGGCGCCGTAAACGGCACAGAGGCCGACCAGCTGTGGCGCTGGGAAATTACGCGCGAACAGTATGAGGCCACCCAAACCGCTCATCAAACAACCGGCCTGCCATAAAATTGAAGAGCGGTACTTGTATGACGCCGTTCTTTTTTGTGCCATGCCGGAACGGTGCTTTTGCACCGGCTGCTATGTTTACAGTGCTTGCTCTACGCCGCGGCTCTTTCCGCTACACCAGCTCTTCCCAACTGCCGGCCCCTTCCCTTACCAGCTCCGGCTCCGGCCCGGTACAGTCCACCACGGTAGAGGCAACAATGCCGCCCGGCCCGCCATCTACCACAATATCCACCAGCTTGCCAAATTTGTCATGGATGATCTCGGGGTCTGTATATTCTTCCACGTACGCTTCTACCGGTAAAGACGTGCTCATGATGGGATTGCCCAGCTCTTTCACCAGCGTGCGGCAGATCAGGTTGTCAGGCACGCGGATGCCCACGGTGTCCCGTTTTGTTTTCAGCATTTTGGGCACCTGCCGGCTGGCTGGCAATATGAACGTGTATGGCCCCGGCAATGCTTTTTTCAGCAGCCGGAACAGCGGGGTGTCCACGCTTTTGGTATAGTCTGTAAGATGGCTGAGATCGTAACAGATAAAAGAAAAATGCGACTTTTTAGGATCTATGCCTTTGATGCGGCAAATACGCTCCACCGCACCGGGCTTGAAAATATCGCAGCCCATACCGTACACCGTATCAGTAGGGTAGATCACCACGCCCCCGTCTTTCAGGCACTCGATAATTGTTTTCAGGTTACGCGGGTTCGGATTTTGCGGATGCAGTTCCAGTCTCATAATTCCTGTTTGTATAAGATTATAACAATCAATGCTGCGGCAATGTTGCTGTTGAAAAATACGCAATAATCTTGCTAACTTTCCGCCCGATATTGAAAAACACCTGGATGAAATTAAAAGGCATTGTTCCCAGAACCTGGCGACTGTTAAAAAAAATATTCCTCATACTGTTTGTTGCGCAACTGTTGTACATCATCCTGCTCCGCTGGGTAAACCCGCCTGTTACGGTTACCATGATCAGCAGCTGGTTCAGCCTTTGGGGCACAGACAAGTCTTTTCAGCGTGACTATGTGCGGCTGAACGAAATGTCCCAGCACGTAAAGCTGGCGGCCATAGCCAGCGAAGACCAGCTTTTCCCCGACCATGACGGGTTTGATTTCAAGTCTATTGAAAAGGCCATGAAGCACAACAAAAAGAGCAAAAAGATAAGAGGGGCCAGCACCATCAGCCAGCAGGTAGCCAAAAACGTTTTTCTCTGGCAGGGCCGCAGCTACCTGCGCAAGGGACTTGAAGTGTACTTTACGTTCATGATAGAAAAGGTCTGGGGCAAGAAGCGCATACTGGAAGTATACCTGAACGTGGCGGAAACGGGCGAAGGCATTTTTGGCGTGGAAGCCGCCGCGCAGGCCTATTACAAAAAACCCGCCGCCAACCTCAACCGGGAAGAGTCTGCCATGATCATTGCCTGCCTGCCCAACCCCGTTTCATATACCGTAGTGCCGCCGGCGCGTATCACCTATAACCGGCAGCGCCGCATCCTGCTCCAGATGCGCAACCTGGCGGGCGACAAGGATGTGGCGGAGCTGGTGAAATAGTATTTCCCCCAACGCCCGGGCGCCTGCTTCCGCGGGGCGGGCCGGGAACTTTTTACCGGCCGTGCAAAACCCCGCTGCTCTACAACATGCTGTTCACCGCCGCAATAGCCGCCTGCAGCCTTTCCTCCTGCCCGCCGCGGATGTCTGCCCAGGGCTGGCCTGTATTGATCACAATATCCCGGTAAATGTTATAGAAGTAAACGCGTTCTTCCGGCCGCGGGTGCTCCCGCAGCGGATCATCTACCCAGGGTACGTCAATGTAGGTCAGCAGGTAGCCGTTGTATTCTCGGGCAGCGATCATTTGCAGGATGCGCGGGTCGCAATCGCCATATTTTGCTTCGCTCCACACTTTGATCACCTGCAGGTCTGTATCGCAGATGAGCAGGCTGTTCGCCTTTGCGGCGGCTTCATCTTCCAACCGCAACTGCCCTTCGGCAATGGTGAGCAGATCATCCTTTTCGTATGGCCGGCGCAATGTTTCCAGGTAGCCCCTCGCAAACTCTCTCACCCAAACGGTATTGAAATGCTCCGCCAATGCCGCGCTCAAGGTGCTTTTGCCGGTAGACTCCGGCCCTATGACCACAATTTTTTTCAAGGCTTGTTTTCGTTTGGTTGCAGGCGGTAAAGTTTCAGCCAGTGAAAATAACCGTTCACCGCTACAATGAACAGGAAGATAGTTAAAAATGCATACAACGGCTGCGCTTTATAGAACAGCAGCGGTACGGCCACAAGATTGGAGATGTTCAGAAAGATCCAGTTTTCCAGCTTCCGTTTGGCCAGCAGCCACATGCCGCTCCAGGCCGTTGAGGAAACAAAGGCGTCCAGCACGGGTACGTTGGAGTCTGAGAACCGGTGCAGTACCAGGTAAATAATGCCCCAGCCTATCAGCGCAATGCCCGTGGCAATGCCCAGCTCCCGCCGGTCCGTCCGGGATATTTCCACCTCCTGGTTGCGGCGGTCTTTATGCGTCCAGTGGTACCAGCCATATACGCTCATGGTAAAATAATACACGTTCAGCGCCGCTTCCCCATATAGGCCTACGGCGGGCTGCACGTAGGCGTAAACGATCAGGGCCGTGCTGATAATGCCCGTAGGGTACACCCACACGCTGTTCTGCCGGGAGCACAATACGCTCAGCACGGCAAAGAACACCGCCGTAATGTCTATCCACGTCATTTGCCGCAGCCCTGTTGTAATTCCCTGTAAAAGTTCTTGCATATAAAAAAAGCAGGAGGCTGCGTTGAACGGCCTCCTTTTTAGAAAGTTTCTTTTATTCTTTTTCCCCGATCAGCACGCCGGAAACGTTCCAGGCGCTGAAACTGCCGCCTTCCGGCTTGCCCAGCGGAATGGCCACCTGCAGGGTATGCGTGCCGGCGCCCAGCTGCGGTAACGGAATATCTACCGGCAGGGTCAAAGTGCCGGGGCACCAGTTGGAGCGGCTCAGGTCTGAAGAAGACAGGCCGTTGCCAAAATTACCCGAAGCGGGGTTCAGCAGGCGGTAGGTAGCACAGTCTTCCCGCCAGGGGGTAAAGTGGTACACCCTTTTGCCATCCGCAAAGATCTCGTTCTGCTTGGGCACAAACTCGTCACCGCCGCCCCAGCCGCCATGGCCGGTAGTAATGTAACGCAGCTTCAGGTTTTTTACGCCTTCGGGAATGTTGACCGTTACGGTGAGGGAGTCTGTGTCAAACATTGTCCCGTATTCCTGCCCGGCCATTTCCATCAGGTTGGTGCTGTTGAAAACCGGCAGGAGCCAGGCTTTGGAAGCGGCATTGTTTTCCCCTTCGTAACCCGGGTAGTATTTGAACCGCAGGCTGGCCTTGTGGCCGCCCTTGTCATAATTGCCGATAAATATACCGATCCATACTTCTCCCTGCAAGCGCGGCAGCAGGGCGGTAATATCCTGTTTGTACACGGCGGAGTCTGCCCAGTTATACCCCTTGATCTTTGCCTGGGCGTTGAAATGCCCTACGCCAAAGGGCGTGAAGAAACGCATCAGCTCCAGCGGGGGCAGGTAATTTTCTGTTGCCGTTACGCCCTGGTATTTTTTGCCGTTGCGGGCCGTGTATACCGGTAACGCCTGTACGCCTTTTTCAAGCCCGTCCAGGAAAGACACGGCTTTGTCTGTAGGGATCATGAATACCGAGCCCGTACGGTCATACGCATCGCCGTTGGAATATTCTACCAGCTCTGCAAACAGCCGCTGGCCGGGCTTTGTGGCCGGCAGGGCCACTTTTTTGAGTATCACCGTGCCGCCTGAAAACCGGTAAGTGGCGTTGAGCTGTTCCGGCGCGGGGTTATGCGTATTGTTGCCGAAGGCGATCTGTTCCCTGTCAAAAATGTTCAGCGTGGTATAGCGGCTTTCTATCACCTGCCGCTGGTAGGTTGGCTCGTCTACCAGCTGGCCCCAGGATGCCGGCCAGGCCAGTTCCTCTTTTGTTACGGGGCGGTAGCTGATGTTTTTGGCAAAAGTTTCGGTATTGCCGTTGCGGATGGTTTTCAGTACCAGGCCCAGCCCGGGCGCAATGGTGAGGTGGGGGCTGCCTTTGATCTTCAGGTGGTTGGTATACCATACTTCAATGGTGTTGGAACGGATGAAGACCTTTGCCTTTTTGCAGGGAATGCCCAGGATGGTGTCAATACCCGGTAACAGCTCGGGTTTTGCGTATTCCGAAAAGTCCTTTTTAAGGGTATAGCCGCCCAGTACCTGGTAGCTGGCCTTTTGGCCGGTGTGCAAAAACTGTTGCTCCGTTTGCCTTCCCTGCGGCGCCAGCCTCACCTGGGCGCCTTTGATAAAAATCTGTTGTTCACCGCGGGATTCTTTCCCATTGTTGCGGAAGCCATACGTAACCACGGCCTCTGCCTGCTGTGCCCGCACCTGCGCGCCGCACAGGCAGAACACGCATCCTAATACGATCCATCTCATGGGTGTAAAGCTAATTAATCGGCACAATAAAAAAGCGCAACCGGCAAGGCTGCGCTTCTAACACTATCATTCACTCAACTATGGCTTATTCTGCTTCTGCCACCACTTCTTTCACTTCCGGGATCATACGCTTCATCATGCCTTCAATACCGGCTTTCAGCGTAATCATGGAAGAGGGGCAGCCTGAACATGAGCCCTGCAGCATAAGGGTTACCACTCCGTCGTGGTAGTCTTTGAACTGGATGGCGCCGCCGTCCATTTCTACTGCGGGTTTTACATGGTTTTCCAGCAACTCCTTGATGCGTTGCACCACATCGCTCTCATCACCGCTGAATGCGGGCGCGGTCACGATCTTGTCCTCATTGATCACCGGGCGGTTATCTTCCAGGTACTCTTTCAGGAACTGTTTGATGGTGGGGATCACGTCCGTCCAGTCTGTATCATTGGTTTTGGTGAGCGTTACAAAGTTGCTGCAGATGAACACCCCCCTGATGAACGGGAAGGTGAACAGTTCTGCCGCCAGCGGAGAAGGCTCGGTGCTGGCCGCATCGGGGAAATCAATAGATTTATTCGGATACAGGAGCTTGTTCACCACAAACTTCATCGTTTCCGGGTTCGGCGTCATTTCCGTATAGATACTAATAATGGGATTTCCTGTTTTTATCATTATATCAACAATTTTCTCCTGCAAAATTAGCAAAAATTGCCGACACTCCCGCCGGTCTTTTTCTCTTGCCAGCGCAAACAGGCTACCTTCAACTCGTCTATTTAATTATTTTTGCAATATGCAACTAACTAAAACCCTGCACGCCCGCAAGCGGATTGCCTTAATTGCGCATGACCATAAGAAAGCGGAGATGCTGGAATGGGCTATTTACAACAAAACGGTGCTGGCCCGCCATGAGCTGTACGCCACGGGTACCACCGGCAAACTGATCGAAGAGGCGCTGGACGTGTCTGTGCGCAAGCTGCTGAGCGGCCCGCTGGGTGGCGACCAGCAGATAGGGGCGGCCGTAGCGGAAGGCCGTATTGACGTGATCATCTTTTTCTGGGACCCCATGGAGGCCCTGCCCCATGACCCGGACATCAAGGCGCTGCTGCGTTTAGGCGTGGTGTGGAACATCCCGATGGCCAGCAACAGGGCGTCTGCCGACTTTTTGCTCACATCGCCCCTGATGCACCAGGAGTATTCGGCTATTCTGCCAGATTACAGCCAGTACCTGGGCCGCAAGGTATAAGGGCCGCGCCGGCGGTATTTTCCGGTTCAATTCCACAAAAAGTTCATGTTTTACAGAGCGAAGGGAAAGGTTTTCTATTGTACCTGGAGAGTTAGCTATGCCGTCAATGGACGTTCCGGCTCAGGTTCCCCGCGGCACCTGCCGCTGGCCGGTTACGCCCGCGTTGCCCTTTGAGCCGGCCGCCTCCTATTACCGGCTTCCCACATGCGCCTGCCGGTAGTGCTGCAGCAGCATATCCTCCCCGAAATCATTTTTCAGGTCGCGGAAGGTAGTGTGCACATGGTTGGCATTGTTCTGCGTGTTATCATATTCTATAATGAAGGTGGGGCCCTGGATACGGTAATAATGCGCTGTTCCCCAGGTTTTGCCCCCGGCCCAGGCAAAATGCAACTGCTCCCAGCCCGAAGCGCTGATCTCTTTCCACAACAGATCCGCCATCAGCTTGGTATAGCGGTCTACATACACCGCCACCAGTTTTTTCAGTATTTGCTGCTGTTTGGCCTGCATTTGCCCAAAGCCCAGCCCGGGCGGGTCTTGCAGCCAGGCTTTGCGTTTATTGCCGGTAATGATGTCTGCCGGGGCTTTTTCCGCTACCAGCGCTTGCTCCAACTGCCTGGTATCCAGGGTTTTTAGCAGTTCAAATGCCAGCGCGGACTCCTCTTTGAGAATCTGGCGGCCTTTGTGCGGGCCTTCCGGCACTATGGCCGGGTTGGCGCCCATAAAAGCAGGCGTGCCGGCCACCAGGGTATTGGTAACGGCGGAGAAGTTCAGGGAGAGGTGATGCCCCTCCATCCGCCAGCCCCAGGGCCTGCCGGCCCCCGGCTCCCCGAAAATGGAGAAATAGTACTTGCCCGGGTGGCGGTACTCATCATCCGGCCCGCGGCCTTCCAGCGCCCGCAGCACGTACTCGGTTTCCACAATGGTAGTGGCTTTTTTGTACCCGTCTGCGCTCAGGCAGGCCTTGAGGAGGGTATAGGCCCGGGCACGCTGGGCATCCGTCATGTCCTTGAGCGGAAGGCCTTTCCGGGCACGGGGTACAAAGTGCCAGTTGAAACGTTCTTCTTCTTCCCAGGAGAAACAGGCCTGCCGCCGGGCGGCCGTGTCCAGCACGGTCAAAAAATCCCGGGCGGCCTTTTCAATAGCGCCGGAAGAAGATTGGGCCGAGGCAGCGCCCTGTATTAACAAGGCATATATAATAATAAGGAGGGCGTGCTTTTTCATGATGCGTGGAATGAAGCCAGATCAAAATACAACAGTTTTTGCGGGAAAGGAAGCCGGCGCGGGGTTTATACACCGATTTTGAGGGTCTTTTCTGCGGGAAAGCGGCGCCTTTAAATACGCGGGCCGCAAGGTTTATGCATTGATGCGCTTCGATGGTCTCTTCTGTGGGAAAGCGGCGCCTTTAAATACGCGGGCCGCAAGGTTTATGCATTGATGCGCTTCGATGGTCTCTTCTGTGGGAAAGTGGCGCCTTTAAATACGCGGGCCGCAAGGTTTATGCATTTTCATTGGCTTCTAAAGGCTGTTTTGTCCGGAGTAGCGTCCTAAAACAAGAGCGCGCCAGGGCCGCCCGTTACGCCCTTATCTTTTTTTGTTTGAAAAACTATCAGGAACAGCCCCCATATATGGTGTATTTCACATATCCAACCACATCAATGCCAGCTCATTTCCACACCATCTCCATGTCATTTCCGCATCAAGTCCACGTACCCTTTACTGATCCTTGCTTCCACATAGGGTTACAGGCCTGTTACCCGGCGTAAATACAGTACCGGCAAGGCTCCCCTGCCCCGTTAAAATAACACCGGTTTGCCGGATCTTAAAACCGCCTTAAAAAAAACATGATTCCCCACTATTGCTGAAAATGAAGCAGTTCCGTATTTGGGATTTGACAGCGCGCGCTTTATTTTCGCAGTTTTCAGGGATAAACGTTACAGGAAAAATGGTGAAGTACTTACTGGCGGGTTTATTATGGTGCGGCATGGTGCGGCAAAGCAGCGCACAGCTCCCTCCCAAGCGGGAAATGAGAGCAGTGTGGATAGCCACTATTGAGAACATAGACTGGCCTTCGCGCAAGGGGCTCAACTCCCAGCAGCAGCAACAGGAGTTTATTGCCCTGCTGGAAAAACACCAGCGCAATGGTATCAACACCATCATTTTCCAGGTGCGCCCCGTTAGCGATGCTTTTTATCCCTCCCCTTACGAGCCCTGGAGCGAATACCTCACCGGCCGGCAAGGCCAGCCGCCCATCCCGTACTACGACCCGCTGGAGTTCATGATAACGGAAACGCATAAACGCGGCATGGAATTTCACGCCTGGTTCAATCCCTATCGCGCCGTGGCCAACATCCGCAGCAGCAGCATTGCCCCCAACCACATTACCCGCCTCAAGCCGCAGTGGTTTGTGACGTACGGGGACAAAAGATATTTCGACCCCGGCATTCCCGAGGCCCGCAGCTATGTGACCGATGTGATCCGCGACGTGGTGCGCCGCTACGATATTGACGCCGTGCATTTTGACGATTATTTCTATCCCTACCGCATTGCCAACCGGGAGTTCCCTGACGGCAACTCCTACCGCGCCTACGGCAAGGGCCTGGCTATTGACGACTGGCGCCGCTTCAACGTAGACACCATTATCCAGATGCTGAGCAAGGCCATCAAGGCGGAAAAGCCCTGGGTGAAATTCGGCATCAGCCCCTTTGGCGTTTGGCGCAACCGGGATAAAGACCCTGACGGCTCCCCCACCCGCGGCGCCCTCGCCAATTATGACGACCTCTATGCCGATGTGATCAAATGGCAGCGCCTGGGCTGGATAGACTACCTGATGCCGCAACTGTACTGGGAGTTTGGCCACCGCCTGGTGCCTTTTGACGTGTTGGTGAACTGGTGGGCCGCCCATGCCTACGGCCGGCATATGTACATTGGCCACGGCGCTTACCGCATTGGCAGCTCCGCCGCCTGGCGGGACCCGGGAGAAATGCCCCGGCAGATACAGGCTACCCGTGCCCTGGCCACCATCCAGGGCAGCGCCTTCTACAGCTCTAAGTCTTTTGACGGCAACCACCTGGGCATCGGGGATTCCCTCCGCCACCACTTTTACCGCTACCCCGCCCTGCGGCCTACCATGCCCTGGCTGGACAATACCGCTCCCAAGGCCCCCTATTTTACGGACGCCTTTGAAAAGGCAGACGGGCTGGAGGTGCGCTGGGCGGATGACGATACCACGGGCCAAACCCGCCAGTACGTACTGTACCGCTTTGAAGAAGGCCAGGTAGTGAACGTGAACGACCCCACGAAAATAATTGGGATAGTACCGCAGATGCCTGACCCGGTGGTGATAGATCATAGTTACATTAAAGGGCGTAATTATATTTATATAGTTACCGCTCTTGACCGTATGCAAAATGAAAGTATGATCAGCGATCCGCTGCGGGTAGAAATGAGGGCCGGGCGGGTGCATTTTGAGTTTGAGCCCTGACGCAGAGAGTTTTACACAACTTGTTACCAAAGCCGGGCGCCACCCGGCTTTTTTGGCGCCCAAAACCCCGTTCAATTTTCATAATTTTCAAATGGAATGGCTCCCCATTTTAAATATTTCTAAATTTTCACCGTTTAATAGAGTTTTATGTAAAAAATCCCGCATTCTCTTAGTATCTTTAAACCTGTTCCCAAGCAATTACGGTACATCCATCCGGCGGGGCTTACCCCAAAGGGAGGTGTGTATCTGAAAAGGAAAAAATCTAAACGCCAATGCGAAAAGTGAGCCAAGTGCAAGAAGGTTTGTATCGTCCGGAATTTGAACACGACGCGTGCGGTACAGGCTTTACCGCACATATTAAAGGGCGCAAGTCCCACCAGATCATCCGGGATGCTTTAACCATGTTGGAAAACATGGAACATCGCGGGGCCTGCGGGTGCGAGCGCACTACAGGCGACGGAGCCGGCATCATGATCCAGATGCCGCATGAGTTTTTATATGCAGAATGTCTGAAACTGGGTATCCGCCTGCCTGAACTGGGCAAGTACGGAGTGGGCATGGTATTCTTCCCGAAAGAGCCCCGCTGGCGCGAAGAGTGCCGCGAAATCATACAACGCTGCGCCGAAAAGGTCGGGCTGGACATACTGGGCTACCGCAAAGTGCCCGTACGCCCGGACGGGATCGGTGAAACGGCGCTTTCCGTAGAACCGGAAATCGAACAACTGTTCATCGCCTGCCCCTACCAGGTCTCCGATCCGGAAGAGTTTGAGCGTAAACTGTTTGTACTGCGTAACTATATTACCAAAACCGTTCGCAACTCCATCCCGAAAGACAAAGCGGAGATCTATTTCGCCTCCCTTTCCCACAAAACCATCGTATATAAAGGCCAGCTTACCACCTACCAGGTAGGCCATTATTATACAGACCTGCGGGACGAAAGGATGGTATCCGCATTCGGCCTCATTCACAGCCGCTTTGCCACCAACACCTTCCCCAGCTGGAAACTGGCGCACCCCTTCCGGTACATTGCCCACAACGGCGAGATCAACACGCTGAAAGGCAACCTCAACTGGCTGCGCGCCGGCGAAACCAGCTTCGTGACCAAATATTTTACACCGGAAGAGATGGAAATGCTCGCCCCCATTGTAGAAGATGGTCAGTCAGACTCCGCCAGCCTTGACAATGTAATTGAACTGCTGAACCTCACCGGCCGCTCCCTCCCCCATGTAATGATGATGCTCATCCCCGAAGCATGGGACGGTAACAACGACATGGACCCGGTGAAAAAAGCATTCTACGAATACCACGCCTCCCTCATGGAGCCCTGGGACGGCCCCGCTTCTATCTCCTTCACAGATGGCAAGATCATCGGCGCCACGCTAGACAGGAACGGCCTGCGCCCCTCCCGCTTTGTGGTAACGAAAGACGACCGGGTGATCATGGCCTCCGAAGCAGGCGTGCTCCCCATCGATCCCAAGAACGTAAAGGAAAAAGGCCGCCTGCAGCCAGGCAAAATGTTTGTGGTGGATATGGAACAGGGCCGCATCATCGGTGATGAGGAACTGAAACAGAACATCTGCTCGCAACAGCCCTATGCAGAATGGCTGAATAAATACAAGATCCGCCTGGCTGAGTTGCCGGAACCCCGCGTAACCTTCACCCATCTTGAAAAAGAGCAGATCTTCAAATACCAGCGCGCTTTCGGTTATTCTACCGAAGACCTGGAATCCATCATTGCCCCCATGGCCATTGATGGCAAAGAGCCCATCGGCTCCATGGGTACAGACGTGCCCCTGGCCATTCTCAGCGATCAGCCGCAGCACATCACCAGTTACTTCAAACAATTGTTCGCACAGGTAACCAACCCGCCCATAGACCCGATCAGGGAAAGACTGGTCATGTCACTGGCCACCTTCCTGGGCAACAACGGCAACCTGCTGGACGAGGACCCGCTGCACTGCCACAGCGTGGCGCTGCCGCACCCCGTGCTCACCAACTATGAACTGGAAAAGATTCGCAGCATAGATACCGGCATCTTCCAGGCTAAAACGCTCCACACCTATTTCAAGGCAGACGGTAAACCCGGCTCCATGGAAAAAGGCCTGGCGCGCCTGTGCCGCTACGCGGTAGATGCCGTGGAAGACGGGTTCGAAGTGATCATCCTGTCAGACCGGGCCATTGACTCTGAACATGCTGCCATTCCTTCCCTGATGGCGCTTTCCGCTGTACACCACCACCTCATCCGCAAAGGTTACCGCGGCCAGGTAGGCCTGGTAGTGGAAGCCGGCGACGTATGGGAAGTACACCACTTTGCCTGCCTCCTCGGGTTTGGCGCTACCGCCATCAACCCTTACCTGGCGCTCAGCACCATCCGCGACATGCGCCTTAGCGGCAAGCTGCAGACCGAGCTGGATGTAGACAAACTCAAAAAGAACTACATCAAGGCCGTATGCGAAGGCCTGCTGAAGGTATTCTCCAAAATGGGCATCTCCACCCTGCAGTCTTACCAGGGCGCACAGATATTTGAAATACTCGGCATCAACAAAACCGTTGTTGACAAGTACTTCACCGGCGCCGTGTCCCGCATACAGGGCATGGGGCTTGACCAGATCGCCCAGGAAACCCTGGCCAAACACTGGACCAGCTACGGCCGCAAGGAAACGCCCGTACAGCGCCTCTCTACCGGCGGCGTATACCAGTGGAAACGCAAAGGCGAGTTCCACCTGTTCAATCCTACCACCATTCACCTGCTGCAATATTCCACCAGGATGAATGATTACAATATTTTCAAAAAATACGCCAAGGCCGTTAACGAGCAGAGCGAGAAAGCAGCTACCCTCCGGAGCATGTTCACCTTCAAGCGTAACCGGCCTGCCGTGCCGCTGGAAGAAGTGGAACCGGCGGAAAGCATCCTGAAACGTTTTGCCACCGGGGCTATGAGCTTTGGCTCCATCAGCCATGAGGCCCACTCCACACTGGCCATTGCCATGAACCGCATTGGCGCAAAAAGCAATACCGGCGAAGGGGGTGAAGACGAAATGCGGTACGAGCTGCTGCCCAACGGAGACTCTATGCGCTCCGCCATCAAGCAGGTGGCTTCCGCCCGCTTTGGGGTAACCAGCTACTACCTCACCAATGCAGACGAGCTGCAGATCAAGATGGCGCAGGGCGCCAAGCCCGGCGAGGGCGGCCAGCTGCCCGGCCACAAGGTGGATGACTGGATCGGCAAGGTGCGTCACGCTACACCCGGTGTAGGCCTGATCTCCCCGCCGCCGCACCACGACATTTACTCCATTGAAGACCTGGCGCAGCTCATTTTTGACCTGAAGAACGCCAACCGCGCCGCCCGTATCAGCGTAAAACTGGTATCCAAGGCCGGTGTAGGCACTATTGCCGCTGGTGTGGCAAAAGCCCATGCGGATGTGATACTGGTGTCCGGCCACGACGGCGGTACCGGCGCATCTCCCATCAGCTCTATCAAACACGCCGGCCTGCCCTGGGAACTGGGCCTGGCGGAAACACATCAAACCCTTGTTCGCAATAAACTCCGCAGCCGCGTAACCGTGCAAACAGACGGGCAGCTGAAAACCGCCCGAGACATTGCCATTGCCACCCTGCTGGGTGCGGAAGAATGGGGTGTGGCTACCGCCGCCCTGGTGGTGGAAGGCTGCATCATGATGCGTAAATGCCACCTCAACACCTGCCCCGTAGGTGTGGCCACGCAAGATCCTGAACTGCGCAAGCGCTTTTCCGGAGACCCGCAGCACGTGGTGAACTTCTTCCACTTCCTGGTGGCTGAACTGCGTGAGATCATGGCGGAACTGGGCTTCCGTACCGTTGAAGAAATGGTGGGCCAGGTAGAAGTGCTGAAAGTACGTGATAACATCACCCACTGGAAATATAAAAACCTGGACCTGTCCCCCATCCTGTACAGGGAACCGGCTGCTGAAGACACCGGCCTGTATAAAATGGAAGAACAAGACCATGGCCTGGCCGAAGTGCTGGACTGGCAGCTGCTGAAAGCCGCCAAACCCGCCCTGGAAAATAAAACCCGCGTGTTTGGCCAGTACAAGGTGAAAAATACGGACAGGACCATCGGCACCATCCTCTCCAACGAGATCTCAAAGGTCTATAAAAGCGAAGGCCTGCCGGAAGATACCGTGCATTTCAAATTCTCCGGCTCCGCCGGCCAGAGCTTCGGCGCGTTCAACACCAAAGGGGTAACGCTGGAGCTGGAAGGAGAAGCCAATGACTACTTTGGCAAAGGCCTGTCCGGCGCCAAGCTCATACTGTACCCTTCAACGGAAGCAGGCTTCAAGGCAGAAGAAAATATCATTGCCGGCAACGTGGCCCTCTACGGCGCTACCTCCGGTGAGGCATATATCCGCGGTAAAGCCGGCGAACGCTTCTGCGTACGCAACTCCGGCGCTACCGTGGTAGTGGAAGGCACCGGGGACCATGGCTGCGAGTACATGACGGGCGGTAAAGCCGTTATACTCGGAGAAACAGGCCGCAACTTCGGCGCGGGCATGAGCGGTGGTATCGCTTTTGTGTACGATGTAAAAGGCAATTTTGCCAACCGCTGCAACCTGGACATGATTGACCTGGACCCGCTGGGCGAAGAGGACGCTGCTTTGCTGCACGACCTGGTGACTAAACACCACGCCTACACGAACAGCACCGTGGCCAAATTCATCCTGAAAGACTGGGAGAACCAGTTGCGCCAGTTTGTGAAAGTATTCCCGAAAGAATACAAGGCGGCACTGACGGCGGCAGCGTCAAAAAGTGTGAAGAGCAAAGCGTAACAATCAACTTTTAAAGAGATCAAGCAGAGACAGATATGGGTAAACCAACAGGATTTCTGGAATTTACAAGGGAGCTGCCCGGCAAGGCAGACCCGAAAAACAGGGTAAAGCATTACAACGAATTTGTGGAGCGCTTCGCTGAGCCAAAGCTCAACGAACAGGCCGCCCGCTGCATGAACTGCGGCGTGCCCTTCTGCCACAGCGGCTGTCCGCTGGGTAACGTGATACCCGAGTTTAACGATGCGGTGTACCGTAAAGACTGGCAGGAGGCGTATGATGTGCTGACCTCTACCAACAACTTCCCGGAATTTACCGGCCGCATTTGTCCGGCCCCCTGTGAAAGCGCCTGCGTGCTGGGCATCAACCAGCCGCCCGTGGCCATTGAGGAAATTGAGAAGCATATTATCGAGATAGCGTTTGACAAAGGCCTGGTAAAAGCCAGGGCCCCCCGTGTACGCACCGGCAAAAAGGTAGCCGTGATAGGCTCCGGCCCCGCAGGCCTCGCTGCCGCCGCGCAGCTGAACTATGCCGGCCATAACGTTACCGTGTTTGAACGGGACGATAAGCCCGGCGGCCTGCTCCGCTACGGCATCCCTGATTTCAAGCTGGAAAAATGGGTGGTAGAACGCAGGGTGGCGCTCATGGAAGAAGAAGGAATTGTGTTCCAATGCAATGCGAACGTAGGTGTGAACGTTAGTGTAAATGACATCCTCCGCGAATACAACGCAGTAGTACTGGCCGGCGGCTCCACCATTCCACGTGACCTCGCCATCCCCGGCCGCGAATTGAAAGGTGTACATTTTGCGATGGACTTCCTCAAACAGCAGAACAAACGCGTAAGCAAACTGCCCGTAGAGGGAGAAGATATACTGGCTACCGGCAAAAACGTGATCGTGATCGGCGGTGGAGACACCGGCTCAGACTGTGTGGGCACTTCCAACCGCCATGGCGCTAACAGCGTTACCCAGCTGGAGCTGATGCCCAAACCTCCGGGCATGCGTACGGAGTTTATGCCCTGGCCCACCTATCCCATGGTGCTGAAAACGTCTTCTTCTCACGAAGAAGGGGCTGACCGCCAATGGGCCATTGCCACCAAAGAATTTGTGGGCGATGGTAAAGGCAACCTGAAAGGCCTGAAGCTGGTAAACCTGGAATGGACGGTTAGCGGAGACGGGCGCCCCGCGCGCTGTGTGGAAGTACCAGGCTCTGAAAGAGTAGTTCCCTGTGAGCTGGCCCTGCTGGCCATGGGCTTCATACAACCGCAGCATACCGGCATGATAGACGATCTGGGGGTTGAGACCGATGACCGCGGTAATGTAAAAGCCACGGAAAAAGCATACCAGACCACCATCCCCAAGGTATTTGCAGCTGGCGATATGCGCCGCGGCCAGTCCCTCGTGGTATGGGCGATCAGTGAAGGACGGGAATGTGCCAGAAAGGTAGATGAATTTCTGATGGGCAGCTCCCAACTGGAGAGCAAGGACCACTCTTTGATGTTCCTGTCCATGTAAAAAAGAACTTTTTAAGTCTTCTCATAAGCAGGTTTAGATTTTGTTGTAACCTTCAGCCGGGCCGGGTTTTTACCCGGCCTTTTTTTGTGCCCGCCACTGTGGAAAACTCCCTGTTGATAAATTTCTCTACTGCTGCCAGGCAGCAGATCAAATGCATATAATTTAAGCTAAATCAACATATTAGCCGGCCCTGCAACATGCGCCTGAAAGTGCGTAACTTTTTAGTGATTAACGTCTCTATAACCTTTTTTCTTCACCCTAATTCACCAAGTTATGCCACACAAAGCACTCGGCAATACTACTGCCGTTACTTTAGAAAAAATCAGGAAAGAGTATGCCTTTCTGAGCAGGACCACTACCTTTTCCCTGCAGGAGCTTTTTAACCATGGCTCCTTCCGCCTGGACGAGTATTGTCAGGAATTTAGCCCGCACCCGCAAAGCGACGAGCTGCGTAAAACGGCCAAAGCCTTTGGGGAACAATACGGCGTCTGGCTGGACAATGCCAAACATCACATCACCTGCGCCCTGTTCCTGTACCCCACCGCGGAACCTCACCGTATGCTGAACATGATGAAGAACCTCACCATTGATTTTTACCTGAACGATGTAATGGGCCGCGATGTTTTCCACCAGCTCTCCCGGGAACAACAGCAGGAAGCCAAACAGATCATCCGGCGCATGGGCAAGTACGATCCGCAGCTGCGCATCCCGCCCTCCGCACCGGATATGGAAAAGGCCAACATCGAGGTGCTGCGCAACTTCAGGGATACCTCCCCGGCGGAGTGGTTCAAAAAGTTCCATCGCCTGTACAACTACCACCTCGCCATTACCCACCGCGATAATAACGCAGCGGCCATGGGCCGCATTCAGACGGTAGACGAATATATAGACCTGCGCTGCCACCTGTCTGGCATGCACCATATTGTGCTGTGGGTAGAGTATGGAGACGGTTTGTTCCTTGACTGGAACTGGCTGCGCCAGGCGGGCATAGACCAGGAGCTGGAACGGCTGCATTGGGTAACAGCCGCCTTCGGCGCGCTTTCCAATGACCTCTTCTCTTTCGAAAAAGAAGTGGTACAGAACGGTGCGGATTCCAACCTGCTGATGGTGATAGCGCTCAATGAACCCGAGCTGTCCCTCTTCCAGGTCATCTACCATGCCGCCGCCCTGGTGCGCGAGCTGCTGGTGGAATATGTGCAGCTGCTTGACACTGTGCGCAACCGCTGCGCCCAGCTGCAAGGCACTTTCCCGGAACAGGCCGCGCTGATGGAGATACACCTGGCCGGGCTGGAAAGAGGCGTGCAGGCCAGCTGGATGTGGCAGGTATACACCCAGCGTTACAAACACCCCGAGTCTATCTGGGAAGAAACCCTGCTGGCCACCCCGGAAAAAGTACGTACGGCTTAGGCAGATCAGCCTTATTCCTGTAACTCCCCATTGTTACGGTGCAAATGCTTTTGCAGTAGCTGCAGCAACCTTCTGTGGTCTATGGGTTTTTCAATGAAAGCATCTGCTCCCGCGGCCTCCAGGGCTTCGCGGGAGTCAAGGAACGCATCGCCGGTGGCGACTATTACAGGGATTTCTTTTAGCTGCGGGTCTTTTTTGAGGTAGCGGAGCGTTTCCTCACCATCCATCACGTCCATATGATAATCCAGGATGATCACGTCCGGCATATCTTTTTCCACCAGCTGCAGCAGCTCCAGCCCGTTGTGGGCAATAGATACGTTGCAGCCTATCTGTTTCAGCAAGCGGCTGAGCAGCAGGGCGTTCAGCTCATTGTCTTCCGCAATGAACACGTCTATATTGTTAAGGTTTGATACTTCCGGCTGCTTTTCTTCTGCCGGAATATCTTCTTCCCGCCCTTGCTGCAGGGGCAATGTAGCCGTAAAAACAGTGGGCTTTCCAGGCGGGCTTTCCACCCCTACCGTACCGCCCATGGCCTCTACCTTGTTCTTTACAATGTAGAGCCCCAGGCCGGTGCCTTCCGTGTATTTTCTTTTGTCTGTTATAAAAGGGTCAAATATCACCGCCAGCTTCTCCGGCGTAATGCCGGGCCCTTCGTTAATAACCGAAATGCTCCAGGTCTTTTTATGCCCGGTGATCTTCAACAGCACCACCGTATTTTTTTCTCCGTACTTGATGGCGTTGGCCAGCAGGTTGGTGGTTACCTGTATCAGTTTAAGCGAATCTCCCGTGATGATCTCCGGCATATGCTCAATGCTCAGCCGCAGCTGCATGTTACGGCTGCGGGCCACAACCTTGTTCATTTCTATGGCATGCGCAAAGAACGGTTTCAGCCTGAAAACATTTTCACTTATCTGTTCCGTTTGCCCTGATTCTATCTGCGCCATGTCCATCACATCATTGATAATGTTCCGCGCATTGTTGCTGGCGGCCAGCAGCTGGTCTGTCAGCGGCTCTACGGTTTTCAGCTCTTCGTTCAGCCTGATCTCTTTTTTCAGCAGTTGCGCCACGCCAAAAATGGCGTTCAGCGGCGTGCGCATTTCGTGGATCACCTGGTATACGAACACGCGTTTGAAATCATTGGCCCGTTTCAGTTCGGCGTTAATATCGTTGCTCCTCACGTACGGTTTGCTCACTACCACAATAATATACAGTACCGCCAGCACTACCAGCAGGTGTATCACATAGGCGGTGTTGGTACTGATGGGGATAACGGGCTCCGTATCGTGAAAATAATAGGAGGCTTCCAGCAGGGCCAGCACCACCAGCGCGGAAATGAACGCTATTCTGCGCAGCAGGTCTTCTTTAAAAATGAGGTAAATGATGGACAGCAAAAAAACGATGGTGAACTGCAGCTGCAGCAGCTTGCCCAGCAAAAAGCCGAAATACACAATGGCCATACATTGCAGGAAATAGAGCACCAGGCTGGCCGCTTTGTACCGGCGCCGGTGGTTGAGATAGATAACCCCGCAGTTGATCACGAACTCTGCTGAAATGGCAATGAAGATAGACGGCATGCCGTTCAGGAACCACAGCATAACCGGGGCAATAATAAGAATGACCCCGCCAAAGGCCAGGCTGAGCTTGTTGACCATTACCACCCTGGCTACGGCCTCCTCATCTTTCAGGGGAGCGGTACCCGCTTTCACGAGCCACCTGAATAAGGTTTTCAGCCTGTTGGCAAGGGTAGGATTTCCTTTTGCTACTGATCTCATATTATCAGTGTCAGATGTAGGGTTAAGTTGTAGGTGCATATCTGTTCCTAAGCTAAGCACATATCAGGAATGCATGTAAAACAATACGACTGCTGATCTGCCAGGTAATAAAGTTACAATATTTTCCGGCCAGTATATTTTTATTTAAATTTAGGGGAACTAACTAAAACCTCACCCTTATGCGTTGGCAAGGACGCCGTGAAAGCGGCAATGTTGAAGACCGCCGCGGCTCCCGTGGCGGGCTTGTTGCCGGAGGCGGCATTGGCGCTATTGTGATTGCGCTGCTTTTCTATTTCCTTGGCGGAGACCCCTCTCAGGTGATGAACACCCAGCCGGGCGCGGCCCAGCGGCAAATGTCGCCCCAGGAGCAGGCCAGGGAAGATGAAGCGGCCAGCTTTGTAAGGGTGGTGCTGGCGGAAACGGAAGATGTGTGGAACAAAATCTTTTCAGAGAACAACCAGCAATATAAAGAGCCCCGGCTGGTTCTTTTTACGGATATGGTGCAGTCTGCCTGCGGCAACGCCAGCAGCGCTTCGGGCCCCTTTTACTGCCCGGCAGACCAGCAGGTATACATAGACCTTTCTTTTTATGATGAATTGAAAAACAATCTCAACGCCCCGGGAGATTTTGCCATGGCGTATGTAATAGCCCACGAAGTAGGGCACCACGTGCAGAACCTGCTGGGCATCTCTGAAAAGGTGCAGCACATGCGCGGCCGCCTCAGCGAAACAGAGTATAACAAACTGTCTGTCAAGCTGGAACTGCAGGCAGACTTCCTTGCCGGCGTATGGGCGCACCATACGCAGCAGATGGCCGGCATTATTGAACCGGGAGATATTGAAGAGGCGCTCAATGCCGCCAACGCCATCGGGGATGACCGGCTGCAGCAACAGTCACGCGGCTACGTAGTGCCCGATGCCTTTACCCATGGCACCTCCGCCCAGCGCGTATACTGGTTCAAAAAAGGGTTCCAGACTGGAGATATCAACCAGGGCGATACCTTTAACAGCAATCAATAAGATCACATGAAAAAACAGGTTGTCTGGAAAGGGCTCTATTATCAAATGATGGAGTACTGCAATATTGAAACAACTGAAACGGATATACGAATAGATGGCACCATTGTAGGGTTTGGTGAAGATGCGCCCTTTTCCGTTAGTTATGATATTGTGACAGACAGCGCCTGGCAGATGGCCGCCCTGGAAATGGCCATAGAAAAAGGCGGCGAGTGCTCCTGGATCTCCATTCAGCGGGACCCAGGCGGCCAATGGACGCAAAGCGGCCACGCCCGCCCGGAATGGGAACACTGCATAGATATAGATATTTCACTCACCCCCTTCACCAACACCCTCCCCATCAACCGCCTCCGGCTGGCCCCTGGCGAAAGGCGCCGCCTGGACGTGCTGTACATCCACGTGCTCAAAAATGAAGTGAAACCGGTTGAGCAATTCTACACCCGCCTGCACGAAAACACTTACCTGTATGAAGGTGTGATAAAAGACTTCAAAAGAGAGATACTGGTAGATGAAACCGGCGTAGTGGTAGAATACCCCGGCCTTTTCACCCGCATTCAGTCCTGAACTTTATAGTATTTCCGCAGGAGATACTGGTATGGCTCGTGGCCGTGGTGTATAAAAATATTTTTCCCGTCAAACGGGAAGTGGCGGTGGTATTCTTCATCCGCCAGCAATACCACCGGCGTGCCCGCCGTCATGTAATTATTGCTGAACACGTAGGCCGGCTGCCTGAAACCCGGCAGATGTTTGGAAGATAATTTATAGACAAACCCGCCAAGGTATTTACGGAACCTTTTCACGGAACGGTTGGTGGTACGTGTTAATTTATTATACAGCATATTGCCGTACAACCGAACAAAAAACTTTTGCTTCTTCAGTTCTCCCTTGATGTTGATAAACGGATTGGGGTTATTAAAATCATTTACCGTTTGCAGGGATAGCGGGGTTTCCGGCACCCAGTCCGCACTGTTCACCACGCGGAACGCCCACCCGTTGCGGGTCAGGTTGTCAAAGTCATACGCGTATTGAAGGTTGCCGGGTTTGGGCGCGGCGCTGCAGTAAGTTTTATAACGGATGTCTGCCGGCAGCTCCCGGCAGTATGCAAGATAAGAGCGGGCCAGAAAGGCAATGGCCCCGCCCTGGCTGTGGCCCATCACTATAAATTCTCTGGTGCCGGTTGCATACAGCTCCTTGATATGCGCCACGATGTCTGGCGCCATAAAACCCAGCGCGGCCGTCCAGCCTACATGTACGTAAGCGTTGGCGGTATCTTTAGCCAGCCGGTAAGTAAAAAAAGTGCTGTCTGTCAGCTGCAGCGTTCCCTGCGCGGGTATCATGGCGGCATAAAAATTTGCCAGCCAGCTTTCCAGTTTCCCTACCGTACCGCGTATCAGTATGATCCCCACATTATCGCTCCGCTTCCAGAGGAACCAGCGGTTGTAAAAACCTGTTTCAGGAGAAACATACAGCAGGGTAAAGCCCTCCGGAGATGTAGCGGACGTGTCTCCGCCCTGGGGTAGCTGCAACAATTTACTGTACTCGTCAGGGTCAAAGCCGGGCTTCAGTTGCTGGGCCTGCGCAGGAAAGTAAATGCAGGCCAGTATTCCCAAGAGAAAAATGCGCATTCTTTTTTTTGTAGAATAACAACCAGGGCGCCTCTTTGTTTTTCCGTAAATTGCAGTATGGTGAAAATCATTACGGCCCGGCCGCAGCAGTTGCAGATAGTACGTGAAATAGCGCTGGTTACCTGGCCGCATACTTTCGGGGAAATTCTGTCACCGCCGCAGATAGACTACATGCTGGATATGATGTACAGCCCCGCTGCGCTGCAGCAGCAAACAGCAGAGAAAGGCCACGTTTTTTTGCTGGCGGACGTAGACGGTATATTTGGCGGGTTTGCGGCGTACGAGCTGAACTACAAACAACAACCGGTTTCCAAGTTGCATAAAATATACATCCTCCCCGCCATGCAGGGCAAACAGGTGGGCAAGGCGCTCATTCATGAAGTGGCCCGCATTGCCCGGGAGGCAGGTATGCAGCGGCTTTCACTCAATGTGAACCGCCACAACAAGGCCACCGGTTTTTATGAACGCATCGGCTTCTCCAAAACGGGAGAAGAAGATATAGACATTGGCAATGGTTTTGTTATGAACGATACCATTATGGAAATGCCGCTTTAAGAGATCAGCCTATGACACTACGCAATATGATGTTCCGCTATTTGCTGCCGGCCGCCACCCTGTTTTGCACCACATCCTGTGCCCGCAAGGTAACGGAAGCCGGCAAGGCCTCCTATTATGCAGACAAGTTCCAGGGGCGCAAAACGGCCAGCGGCGAAACGTTTCGCCAGCAAAGGATGACCGCCGCGCACCGCACGCTGCCTTTTGGCACCAAAGTGAAAGTGACCAACCTCGACAACGGCCGCACCATCAAGGTAAAGATCAATGACCGCGGCCCCTTTGTAGCCGGGCGCATCATAGATCTTTCCCGCAAGGCCGCCAACCGCCTCAACATGACCCGCGCGGGCATAGCCAACGTAAAAATCACCTATAAAAAGGCCAAACGGCGGAAATAAGGGAAATTTCACACGAAAGGCTTAAAAATTAACAGAAATTCGTCATATATTCGGGTAAAGTGATGTGTTCCATATGGATACCTGGTTTACCCTACCTACCGTTTCCGATGAACGCCCTCCTATGACCAATTTACCCGCTTACCCGGATTTTACGGTGACTCTTTCCGGGAACGACTGGCGGCAGGCAGAGTTTATCAACATTAACAAGCTATGCGCCGTTGGAGAGGAGATGGATGAGATCAAGGACGTGCGCATTAACCACAGCAAGGAATTTGCTGACGGCATGCGGCAGTATCACCGTTTGTATACCCGCCACCAGGTGGGCGCCCCGGAACTTTTCATCCCTCTTTTTGAACTGAAAACTTTTCTCAAAAGCAATATCATCGGCAGCATTGCCATGCAGGAGCATCCCGGCTTTGTGAAGCAGGGCTTTGCCCTTTCCTCCGCGGCCGGATGCTACTACGGGCTGGAAGAAAACGGTGTGGTAAAGTCTCTTTGCATCCATAACCTCACCCATGCGGCGGAAAAAGAAGTGCCGCGGCTGGTACGGGTCTTCTCCCTTATCTACGTAAACTGGTGCAACTGCACCATTCTGACCCCCTGAAAAAGCCCCCTTTCTCAGCAAATTGTCACTTTTTACCGCGCGTCATTGCATCAACCGGGCGGGAAGATTTTATTTGTATACTTCAATTGCAATGTTATGATAAGATCAGGCTACTCTCTGATGCTGCTGGGTTTGCTGGCAGGCGCGCCCATTGCCCGGGCCCAGCAGGGGCCGGTGGTGCTGCCCGGCTTTACCGCGTATGCAGTGCCGGAAGAAAAAGGGGTGGACGTGTCTGCCCGCAACGGCGTGGTGAAATGGACAGACAGTGCCAACACCGTCAACTTCTACTTTCATGCCGCGCATGCCGGCCCCGTCAAACTGGCGCTGCAGGCTAAAAGCGACGGCCCTTCCAAAATAAAGGTATCGCTCAACGGCGCCGAGAAAATAGTTAGTGTTGATAACGCCAACGCATACTCGGAAATACCGGTACTGCAAACGCGGTTAAAGAAGCCCGGCTTCTATACTGTTTCTCTGAAAGGCCTGGAAAAACAGGGCGCGGTATACGCAGATGTTAAAAGCATCAGCCTGGAAGGCGCCGCCACCAAAGACATGCAGTTCAATCCAAAACCATGGCGCCGCTCCGCTTCCGTGCATCTGAACTACAGCCCGCCGGAAGGCAAGGATGTGGAATGGTTCTACGGTGAAATAAAAGTACCCGAAGGGCAAGACAAACTGGGCACCTATTTCATGTCTTGCGGCTGGCACCGCGGGTATTTCGGCATGCAGGTGAACAGCCCCACAGAACGCCGAATCATCTTTTCCGTATGGGATTCCGGCAAGGAGCCGGATGACAGGGCCAAGGTGCGATATGAAGACCAGGTAACCCTGCTGGCAAAGGGAGACAGCGTGGTGGCCCACGGCTTTGGCGGAGAAGGTACCGGCGGCCACAGCCACTGGGTGTACAACTGGAAGGCCGGTGAAACTTACCGCTTTCTGATGCATGCCGTGCCCGCCGGCGTCAATACGCAGTACACCGCCTATTTCTACGTGCCCGAGCACAAAGAATGGAAGCTTATAGCCAGCTTCCGGGCACCGAAAGACGGCAAGTACATGAGCAGGCTCTATTCGTTCCTGGAAAATTTCAGCTTTGAGAACGGCTTCCTTTACCGCAAAGGCTACTTCGGCAACCACTGGATCAAAACCAGCGCCGGGGAATGGATAGAACTGACAAAAGCCCGCTTTAGCAATGACGCTACCGCCCGTGCAAAAGACCGGCTGGATTTTGGCGGCGGTTCGGAAAACGGCATGTTCTATTTATGGACAGCTGGCTTCCTTCCCGCTGATGCCAAGGCTGGTGACGTGTTTGAACGCCCTGCGCTCGGGCGTCAGCCGGATATTGAGCTGCCAAAATTCTGACCATAACCACCATTAAAATAGTATAGGGCCGTCCAAAAAGTAATTTTTACCTGGTTTCACTCGGGTACGTGATGGAGCGATCTTTCGTTTACACGATTCTCAAGCCCATCAAATTACCTTTTGGACGGCCCTTTTTATGGAAACAAACCTCATCTGGCCGGAACGGCGAAATGGTTCTCTGCTGAAATAAAGTTATTTTAGCAAAAAAACACCGGTATGGCCAAACGCCCACTATTGCCCATTCCAGATGCTATCAATCCGTTCCGGATAAAAAAACAGCGGCTGATGAACTTTAACCCGGTTACGGCCACCACCTCGCGCAAACCGGTAGACCATGTGAAGATCACTGTTTTTGAATACAATGAAAAAGGCGTGCGGGAAGAAGTAATGCCCGATGCCCAGAGTTGCCTCAGGTTTAGCAAAACGGACTGTGTGAAGTGGATCAATGTAGACGGGGTACGCCGGGAAGAAGTGGAGATCATTTGCAACAACTTCAACATCCACCCCCTGCTCATGGAAGACATCCTGAGCGAGGGCCAGCGCGCAAAAATGGACGAGATCCGCGAAAATCTGTTCTGCCTGCTGCCCATGGCATATTTCCGGGCGGAAAGCTCTTCCGTAGAAATTGAACAGGTCAGCCTGGTGCTGGGCAAGAACGTGGTGATCTCTTTTCAGGACGATCCTGACAGGGATGTGTTCAACCCCATACGAGAAAAGCTGCGCAACGGCGGCACCAAGCTGCGTATGAAAGGCGCGGACTATTTGTTGTACACCCTGCTGGATACTATTGTAGATAACTATTTTATGGTGATGGACCGCCTGGGGGAGCGTATTGAAGTGCTTGAGGACATTATTCCGCGCCAGCCCAATAACCGGACGCTGGGCCGCATCAACTACCTGCGCAAAGAGATGCTGCTGTTCAAACGTTCCATTGCCCCCGTGCGGGAGCTGATGAACGGGTTGATGAAATCCGAGAACGACTGGCTGATGGAAGACACAGAAAAATACTTCAAAGATGTGTACGACCATATTGTGCAGGCCAATGACCTTGCGGAAAGCTATCGGGACCTGGTCATGAACCTGCAGGAGCTATACCATGCGCAAATGAACCAGAAACTCAATGAAGTGATGAAGGTGCTGGCTATTGTAACCACGCTGCTGGCCCCGCTTACCGTTATTACCGGCATCTACGGCATGAACTTCGATATAATGCCGGAGCTGAGAAGCCCCTATGGCTACTTTATAGTGTTGGGCGTAATGCTACTGATTTTTGTTTCCATGATCTTTATTTTCCGGAAACGCGGCTGGTTCTGATGCCTACTTTTTCTTGAATACCGGTACGGTAGAGCAAGGTTCCCCATACATAATACTTTTTACCACCGGGCGCAGCAGGCGGGTAATTTCCACATAAGCGGCTTCGGTAATGGTTTTGTTTCCGCAACCTTTCACCACCACCCGCTGGTCCTGGTACTGCTGCGGGTCAATGGCAGCCATATTTTTGAGGAACAGGGTCTTGTGTACAAACTCTTCGTCCCCGAAGGCATAAAACGCCGCCACCGGCTGGAGGTAGCTGGCCACCAGCATGTACGCCCAGATAGGCACAATAGCATCTGCCGTACAAACAATGGCCACATTTTTATTGCGGTATATTTCCCAGTCTAACGCCAGCAGGCCAGCCCGGAAGTCTTTTTCTTTCAGGATCAGCTCCATGAAAAGATGATCTTTCATGTCAAAAACAACCGTTTCCCCCGTGGGATAGAATTTTTCCAGGTCTATAGTGGTAAGTGCGCTTTGCGCAACTTTATTAACGATCTCGTCCATAATACTGCAAATTTACGGATTCCGGCAGAATCAATGGTAATGGGAGGGTCATGCGCGGGATAATGGTCACGTACCAAAAACAAAAGGCCGGGAATATCCCGGCCTTTGCTATGAATAGATCTATAAAAATCAGTTTTGTGTAAAGAACTCCGCGCGGTTGTCTTTCACGTTGCTTTTCTTTTTCAGCACCTGGAACAGTTGTTGGTCTACCATCTGTTTCAGGTTCTGCTCGTAAGCCTGGCGCTGCTGGGCATAGTCCGTTCCGGGAGCCGGGGCGGGCGCATAGCTGTTTACCTTGATCACAAATACACCGCCGTTACCATGGATAGGCTCACTAACTTTTGCAGTGCCCCAACCTTTGTTAAAGGCGGCGCCTACTACGCGGGGCTCAAAGCCCATGGAAGGTACAAAGGGCGTAGAGAAGTTCACGCCTTCAGCCGTGAGTACCGGCTGGTTGGTGGCTGCAGCTGCTGCTTCCAGGTTAGCCGGTGATTTGAACTGCGCGGCGATCTGTTCTGCCTTTTTAGTTTTTTTCACTTCGGCTTCTACCTGCGGGCGCACTTCATCCAGCGGGGCCAGGCCCTTATTGCGAACACCGGTGAGTACCGCTACCACAAATTTGTCTTCCAGCGTAAATACAGGGCTCACCTCTCCTTTATCCGCCTTGTAAGCCCAGCTTACAATTTCGCGGGAAGAACCCAGGCCCGGCAGTACAAAGTCCATCGGTTGTATGTTATCTGCTATGCGTTTGTTCAGGCCTTTTTCCTGTACTGTTTTTTCAAATGTTTTACGGTCGCCGTTTTTAGAAGCAAAATCATTGGCAAGCCCCAAAGCATCACTGCTGGTGGTGGTACTCGCGTCTACCGGTTTGGCCAGGTAGGCTATTTTCAGCGCCGGGCCAAAGTTTTTCTGCTCGGTGATCTTTACGATAGCAAAACCGCCTACCGCCAGCCGGATGGTTTTCAACTGGCCGTTGGTACCGCTGAAAACAAAGTCTTTCACTTCTTTCAGTTCGTTGGCAAAATAGCTGTTGGGGCTGAGGGTATATTCCCCACCGGTTTGTTTGCTGCTGGGATCGTCAGAGAACTGTGCAGCCAGGGCTGCCATGTCTGCCCCACCACGGATGGCCGCTTCCAGGCTGTCTACGCGTTTTTTAACCGCAGAGTCCGCACCGGGCTGGGCTATCATCACTATCTGGCGGAACTTTACCGTGTCAGGCATAGTTTTACGGTCCAGCATTTTTGCGAACACCACTACATTATTATCCTGGTAAGGGCCATAGATGGCGCCTACGGGCAGGTCAATAATAGAGTCTTTTGCCGGCACCTGTATGGCGTTGCGGGATGCATAGCCGTCATAGAAAGCCAGGTCGGAATTGAGTTTGATGAAACCGGCAATATCAGGCGTGGTATCCATTTCCGCTTTCAGCTTCAGCAGCTCGGCCATGGCGGCAGTTGTATCTGAAGCAGTGGGTACTACGTCAAAAGATACATATTCCACCTTGCGGCTTTCAGGTACTTCAAAGCGGGCTTTGTTGTCCTGGATGTATTTATTCAGTTCAGCGTCTGTTACCTTGATAGTGCTGTCTGCAATGGTAGCATAGGGCACCTGCACATAACCGATGGTAGCGTTCTGGCCATTGTCTGCAGCCTGTTGGGTGGCGAGCCATTTGGGATAGTTGAGGCCCTGATGTACCAGGGTAATATATTTAAGGTTCCGCTGGTATTCTGCAATAGCGTTATCAAAAGCCACCAGCTGCGCGCTTACTTCACCCGTTTGGTCCTGACGCGCATTTTCCCGCACGCGGTCAAAAATGCCGCGGTCAAACTGGCCGGTTTCAGGATTGGTAAAATTCTGCAATACCAGGGGGTGCGGGTTCTTGCCATTAATATGATCAGCAATTTCTACGGGAGTTACATCAATGCCCAGTTCTTCATACTGCGCTTTCATAATGTGCTCGCGCAGGAACTGGTCCCAGGCTTCTTCACGGATGTACTGCTGTGTTTCCTCGTCGAGGCTGGCACCCTGCATTTGCTGGCGCATCCGGTTCTGGGAGTTTTCAATACGTTGCATGTACTCCCTGTAATCCAGTTCCTCGCCGTTCACTTTACCTACAGTGGTAGACTGGCCAAACATGCGGCTGGAACCAAAGAATACATCCTGCAGCAAAAAGCTCACAATAGCCAGACATATCAATACGATGATAACGACGGCATACTTGTCCCTGATTTTCTGAATAACTGACATATAATATATTGTCTAAATTTTAGAGGTAGCAAAAATAGAATAAAATAGTTGTAACTGCAAAATCGCTTTTAATTGCTCCAAAGCCAATACAGTAAAGGGTTTACGCGGTATTTGGAGGTCCCGGTTTTTGGCTTCATTCACACTTTTTCCACATGTTGGTTTAATTTAATGCACAGGTATTGGTTGTTATACATCCAGTTCAAAGTCCGTCATTAGGCTGTTTCCGGCAAAGAAACCCGTAAAATGCAGGTATTGGTTATCCACAAAATAAGGATATAGGTTGTATAATCCACAACAATTTGTGGATACTGCCACGTGAAACCGGAAAATTTTTGATGGCGGGAGATTTCAGCGAGGTGAGGTAATTTTTCCACAAAAGCTGTTAATAACCATGGGGTAAACCCTGTTTTTTGTGGGAAATGGAGGCGGCCGGAGTAGGTAAAACTAAATTTGTTATTCTTCCGGGAGTTTGTCCGGTAATTTCCGAGGTGGATAACCGGCCTGTTTTAACATTTTCTTAATACTCACAAGCCGGAAAAGTTGTTCACTCATTTCCCTGTCAACACTGTGGATAAAGCCGCTCAAATTCAGCAGCAGCGCCAAAATACGCTGTTAATTTCATGTGGATAGCGGCAGAAAAAATAATAACAACTACATTTGTATATGGTCAGGAAAATGAGTTTCCCCCATATTCACACCCCTAGTAGTAGTGGGCTTTTCTTCTTTTTTAAAAAGAAAAAAAATTATAGTGTATGATTACGGCATTAACGGAAGCAAAAAAAAATTTGCAGAAAAAAGGATTTCTGGATATGGAGGTGGATGTTCAGCTGGATCTTTTTGCTGAAATAGACCGGCTTAAAAAAGAAAAGAATGCCATCATCCTGGCGCATTATTACCAGGAGCCGGATATCCAGGATGTGGCGGATTATATTGGTGACAGCCTAGGCCTCAGCCAGCAGGCGGCTAAAACGGATGCAGACATTATTGTTTTTGCCGGGGTGCATTTTATGGCTGAAACCGCCAAAATTCTCAGTCCTCAGAAGAAAGTGCTGTTACCGGACCTGAAGGCCGGCTGCTCGCTGGCAGACAGTGCGCCGCCGGAGCTGTTCAAAAAATTCCGGGACCAGTACCCGGACCACATCGTGATTTCCTATATTAACTGTTCCGCCGGTATCAAAGCGCTCAGCGATATCATTTGCACGAGCTCCAACGCCGAAAAAATCATTGAAAGCGTGCCGAAGGACCAGCCCATCATTTTTGCGCCAGACCGCAACCTCGGGTCTTATTTGGTCAAAAAAACGGGTCGTGACATGGTGTTGTGGAACGGGGCCTGTATGGTGCACGAAATCTTCAGCCTGGAAAAGATCACCAAGCTGAAAATGCGGCATCCCGGTGCAAAGATCATTGCGCATCCGGAATGTGAAGCCCCGGTTTTGGCCATTGCTGATTTTATAGGTTCCACTACCGGCCTGCTGAAATTCACACAACGGGATGATGCGCAGGAATACATTGTGGTAACGGAAACAGGTATTTTGCACCAGATGCAGAAAGAGAACCCTGCCAAGACTTTTATACCTGCTCCGCCTAATAATGCGTGCGCCTGCAATGATTGTCCCCATATGAAATTGAACACGCTGGAGAAACTTTACCTCTGCATGGAATATGAAGAGCCGGAAATTACCATGGAAGAATCTCTGCGGATAGCGGCCAAAAAACCAATAGACCGTATGCTGGAGATTAGCGCCAGGGCGGGACTTTAAAAATAGAAGGTTAATCTGATTGGAGGAAGCTGCTTTGTGAAGCAGCTTTTTCTTTGGCTATTTAGGATGAATACGGGTATTTTTATGTATTTATATAAATGAATAACAAATAAATACGTATTAAAAGATGGATATTTTAGCTTGAGAGTATATATTTTTTTAGTAAGGTAACAGCTGATTGATTGTGGCATTCTGTTATAACGCTAGATGAATAATAACCAAAAGCTTTCACCTTACCGATGGGGATCTGTTTTGTTTGAGTATGGAATAGCCGGCAGGATACTGTTGTTCTTTTTGTTTCAGCTGTCTCCCTTTCTGGTTGTTTAAAACGGAACCTGCTCTCCATTATCCGAAATTGTATTATTATAACTCCCGGAAACAAAAAAGGATGCCCCTGAAAAGAGCATCCTTTTATAAGATCTTGAACGTTGGAACTAGACAGCAACTTCTTCTACCCAAATATGATCTGCTTCTGTTTTGCGGAGACTCAAGTTGTAGCCGGCCACAATAATACAGATGGGATCACCAAGCGGGGCAATTTTTTCAACCTTTACTGTTTCTCCCGGTACACACCCCATTTCCATTAATTTTATGTGGAGATCGCTTTTTGCAAATTCCCGGATCACTGCGCTTTTGCCAATCGTGAGAGACGAAAGTTTAATCATATATGTTTATTGAGCGAGTTAAAAACCAGTCTGTGACCAAGGCCCCAGCTATTACAATGCAAAGGTATCGTACAAAGGCCAATATGCAAAAAACGACGGTGGTAGATCGGGATTTTCACTATAATTTTACATTATGGCTATATATTTCTCAGCACATGAAGTGAAGGTAGGATTAAAAGACAGGACCCGGCTAAAGGGGTTTATTACTGAATTATTCAAAAGGGAACAGCAGGGTTTGGCTAATCTGCAATATGTATTTTGTAAGGATGAATATCTTCTCGAGATCAACCAGGAATTTTTGCAACATGATACCTATACAGATATTGTGACCTTTGAATTATCTGCTGACCCTGATATTACGGAAGGAGAAATTTACATTAGTGTAGACCGGGTGAAGGAGAATGCGGAGCATTTCGAGGTAAGTGAAAATTATGAATTACACCGGGTGATATTTCATGGGGCTTTGCATTTATGTGGTTATAGAGATAAGACGAAGAAAGAAGAAACGTTAATGAGGCAAAAGGAAGATGAATACCTTCACCTATATTTTGAAAAGTGATTTTGGGATGTTCCACGTGGAACATCCTTTTTTTTGAAGATGGCCCATTTAAAAGAACCGGTAGGTAAATGGGTTTACATTCAATTGTATTATCTGCCGGTCTCTCATGGAGGGGTTTGAAGATAATAGCAGTATAGGGTCTCCCCTATTTAATACATAGATTTGACTGTGCCTCAAGAAAAAAATTGATCCCCGACTTCTTCTTCAAATCCATCAAATCATGATTGTTGACAAACGAAAGGTTGGTTGCCTTGGCTAATACATGGTTTAAGGTGGATAGGTACATCTGAACGAAAAGGAGCGGATATTTTTATGACTATTTTCTTGTTGAGAAATTTATTGATGTATACTCCATGGAACCTTAGAAATATTCTACTTTTTATTTGAGGATTTTAAGAAGCGACGTAGCATTTTTCTGAGAGAGATACACTATGACATTTGATGTGACCACCGGCCATTTTGATAGTAGCATACATGACCTGCTGCTTGTTATTTGCTTAAGGATAAGGAATATCCCTCTGTATAAGTGGTGGTTTGAGCAGCCTGTTGTCAGTTTCTGGACTGTTTACAACTTGTACAGTCTCTATAATTGCTCGTTTTTTATACGTTGTTAGAAATTTAAAAGAGAAGACTTTTGTTGCCCGCTTTTAAAGCTGGCGATTACATGAGCCAATGTGTCTGGAGTAAAGATGCTGAACCTATTTCAGTGGCTGTAGCATCTCAATAAGGTATTCAATTCCATTTCAAGTAAGGTATCCAAGTCAATATACGGATTTCAAACGGGGGCTATCTACCTGAAACTTCCCAAGGTGTATAGGGATGCCGCCAATTGAAGCCAGGTTTTGATAGAAGCCCACGGACATCAATGATGATAGCCGGCGCTTTACTTAGTCTGTATACAGAAAAAGGCTAAGAACGATACGGTTTTAAACTAATCTGGATTGAATAGACCTTATACGGCCATGTTTTCTCGTACTTAAATTCCCGGGGAAATAAGCAATGTTCCACGTGGAACATTCTGGATGGGAGGTACACTGTTACTTCAAAATCCCTCCCTCCCATCCACGTTTTATACTTAACTTTGCACTTTCAAAAATCAAGTATGTTTCCTTCTTACGATGCTATTATTGTCGGTGCCGGACATGCCGGTTGTGAGGCTGCCGCTGCTGCCGCCAACATGGGGTCCCGTGTGTTGCTGGTGACTATGAATATGCAAACAATTGCCCAAATGAGCTGTAACCCCGCCATGGGGGGCATTGCAAAAGGGCAAATTGTACGTGAAATAGATGCATTGGGAGGATATTCTGGTATTGTTACAGACCAGTCCATGATCCAGTTCAGAATGTTGAACCGGAGCAAGGGTCCCGCCATGTGGAGCCCCAGAGCCCAGAGTGACCGCATGTTATTTGCCGCCAAATGGAGGGAAGCGCTGGAGAATACACCGGGAGTAGATTTTTATCAGGATATGGTGAAGGGCCTCCTCGTAAAAAACGGCCGGTGCTATGGTGTGATCACCGGTCTTGGGCACCATATAGAGGCAAAAGCAGTAGTACTTACCAATGGCACGTTCCTGAACGGGGTAATCCATATCGGGGATAAACAATTTGGCGGTGGCCGTGTAGCGGAAAAAGCCGCTACCGGTATCACAGAGCAATTGGTAACCCTTGGTTTTGAAAGTGACAGGCTTAAAACAGGTACTCCTCCCCGTATAGATGGCCGCAGTCTCGACTATTCCAAAATGGAGGAGCAGAAAGGAGATGAAGAAATGACCGGCTTTTCTTACATGGACGTAGAAAAGATCCGCCCTGAGCAACAACGGAGCTGCTGGATCACGTATACCAGTGAAGCCGTTCATGATGTTTTGCGCACCGGTTTTGACCGGTCCCCCATGTTCCAGGGCAGAATACAGGGTGTTGGACCCCGCTATTGCCCCAGCATTGAAGATAAAATCAACCGTTTTGCCGAAAGAGAACGCCACCAGTTGTTTGTAGAACCGGAAGGTTTTAATACAGTGGAGATCTATGTGAACGGTTTTTCTACCTCCCTGCCGGAAGATGTTCAGCAAAAAGCGCTGCGCATGGTGCCCGGTTTTGAGAATGCAAGGATGTTCCGGCCGGGGTATGCCATAGAGTATGACTACTTCCCCCCTACGCAACTAAAGTTTTCCCTGGAAACAAAACAGGTGGAAAACCTGTTCTTCGCGGGGCAAATTAACGGCACTACCGGCTACGAAGAAGCTGCCTGCCAGGGATTGATGGCCGGCATCAACGCCCACCTCAAGGTAACGGAGCAGGGACCGCTGGTACTCAAACGCAGTGAAGCGTACATTGGCGTACTGATAGATGACCTGATCAACAAAGGTACTGATGAACCTTACCGCATGTTTACTTCCCGTGCGGAGTTCCGTACACTGCTGCGGCAAGACAATGCGGACCTCCGCCTTACCGAAAAAAGCTATGGCCTGGGCCTGGCCTCGGAAGAAAGAATGGAGAGAACACGCTCAAAAATTGCCGGTGTGGAAAAGGTAAAAGGCATATTGAAGGAGTTGGCACTGGAACCGGAGGAAGCCAACGCTTGGTTGGAAGCCAACGGCTCGGCCCCGCTCACGCAAAAACAACGTGCCCACCAGGTATTGCTCCGCCCGGGACTGGATATTATTTCCATGAAAAACAGCTTGCCGAAAGTTGAAAAAGCACTCAATGATTATAGCCGCGAAGTAATGGAGCAAGTAGAGATACAGGTGAAATATGATGTATACATTGAAAAGGAAAATGAACTGGTGCAACGAATGAGCCAACTGGAAAACCTGGTAATACCGGAAACATTCGACTATTCAAAACTGGTATCACTCTCTAACGAAGCAAGACAAAAGTTCATAAAAATAAAACCACGTACTTTAGGACAGGCCAGCCGTATCAGCGGAGTAAATCCGAGTGACGTGCAGATCCTGATGGTTTTTATGGGTCGTTAATTTTGCAAAAGAATCAGCAAAAAAAGAGATGCAACAAAAAGGCATCTCTTTTTTTATGCATTTCCTGCAGGAAATGCATAAAATCAATAAAACATTGAAAATCAGCCCATAATGACCCTTAAAAACACATCCTCAAATTTCAACGATCTCTCCCTGTTGCAATACATGGTATCAAAATCACCTTTGTGACGAAAAAAGGCCCTTAGAATGCGATTTTCGGATACAACCGCAAAAAACATCATTTTTTAGCCTAAAAAATATAGAAAGGCAACCGGTATTACTGTTGACACGTACAAATGTGGAGAAAAAGAAAAAGAAGGGCCACATCAAAAAAGAAGAGTAACTTTTAGCAAAGCAGAATATTCCACGTGGAACATTTTGTTTTGTGCCGAGTCAGGATCGTAACTAAAACAGAGTGCACGACATATCAGACATTATTGAAGGTTGCCGGCAATGGAAGCGCGGTAGCCAGGAAGCACTTTACCGGCAGTTCTTCGGATATGCCATGGCCATCTGTTTGCGTTATGCGAGCAATAAGAGTGAAGCGATTGAGATCTTGAACGATGGCTTCCTGAAAATTTTTAACCACATCAATTCTTACGATACCTCCCGGCCGTTCAAAAGTTGGCTCAGCAAAATAATGGCCAATACCGCTATTGACCATTTACGAAGCCGGAAAAAAATTTCGTTTGCCGAAGACATTTCCCAGGCCTATGATCTGGGAGTTACTGATGACAAAGCCCTGGACAAGTTATCCTATGATGAAATACTCCTTCTGGTGCAAAACCTGCCACCTGCTTACAAAACTGTTTTTAACCTGTACGTAATGGAAGGTTTTCAGCACCAGGAAATTGCTGCTATGCTGGGTATTTCAGAAGGCACTTCAAAATCCAATTTGTTTAAAGCAAAAAGAATTTTGAAAGAGAAGATAGAAGAATTAACATCCCTAAACAAAGACGCCGACAAAATTGGCGCAAGCATCAGAAAATGAGCGAACAGTTTGAAAATAGCATCCGTAAAAAACTGCAAGAGGCAGAAGCTGCATTTGATCCCGCTGCCTGGGACCAGATGAAAAAGCGGCTGGACGATGCAGACCGCCGCCACCCGGCTTTCTGGTGGTGGGCCGGAGGTCTGGGACTGCTCCTTCTACTGGGTACCGGCGGTTGGTGGTGGCTTTCCAGGCATCAACCAGGTATAAACAACGAACTGCAAAACCGTATAACCGTTACTGATAGTATTTCACGGAATGTTGCAGAAAAACCTGTCAATAATGAAAATGCGGCCAGTGGAAGAAATACGGACATCAACATGCCTGTTGTGGACAAATCTGCATCAGCTGGTAATACAGCCAAGAGCAATACGGGCAGGTCGGTATTCAAGGTTCCTGGTAACAATACAAGTAGCAATAAAACAGACAGACCTGTAGATGTTAACCGTCAAAACCTTGCTATAAACAGCGATGACACTAACCGAAATGTGAATAAGCCAGCTGCTGACCCGCAAACAGCTACTAACGCCTCAGCCACCGGAGATAAACCAGTTACTGCAAATGTACTGCCTGCTCCGCCGCAAGAAACCCAATCACTCACTAACACGCCTGATACGGCTAAATCAGCCATGGTTGAGGATAAATTGCCGGTAAAACCCGCGCAAAAGACCCGCAAACGCGGCTTTGAAGGAGGCATTACCCTGAGCGCGGACTATAATTCAGTTCCTTCTCTCAAATACGGGCGCATCGGGTTTGGCGGCGGCCTGCTCATTAAATATCATATCAGCAACAGCTTTTACCTGAGCACGGGTGCGTCTTACACCAAAAAACTGTATGGCGCGGAAGATAGAGACTACACCAGCAACTACCCTACCAACTATAAAAAAATTGAGGCAGACTGTAATGTGCTGGACGTGCCGCTGAACCTGCATTATACCTTCCTGCACCGCCCAAAAGCCCGCTGGAGCGCAATGGCCGGTGCGTCATCTTATTTCATGCTGAAGGAAAAATACGAGTACTACAATTATTCAGGTGGCAAGTACACACGGGAATATAATAACAGCAATCACCATTATTTTTCTGTATTGAACCTGGGCGTGAATTATGAAAGGGAAACCCGTGGAAGGATCAGCTGGGGCTTGCAACCATTTGTGAAAGTGCCGTTGAGCGGGGTTGGAGCAGGTGGCGTGAAGTTGCATTCCGCTGGTGTATCACTGCAGGTTACTGTTGGACAAAAGAAATAAGGATCACTTTTTTTCACGGATAGACTTGTACATCCGTATGGCTACCAGGAGGCAGACCGTAAAAACCACCAGTCCAACCAATGCCCACAGCGTACTCAGCAGGCTTTTCAGAATAACCAGGAATACGATGGCCACCAGAAAGATGGTGGCAACTTCATTCCAGATGCGCAGTTGCGTAGAGCTGTATTTAAAACGCCCGTTCATCAGCCCTTTATAGATGCCGTGCAAAAGAAAATGATAGACATAGAGGCCTAGTACAAAAGCAAGTTTTACCCATAACCAGCCAGGGATACCACCCAGCAAAAATATCATCCAGGGCCCGAAAATAAAGGTGAGCACTGCAGAAGGCCATGTAATGCCGAACCATAAACGTTTTATCATGATGCGGAACTGCTCCTGCAGAATACTGCGAGCCGGCTCCTCTTTTTCCTGCGCTTCCGTATAGTATATAAAAAGGCGCACTATATAAAACAACCCGGCAAACCAGGTAACTACAAAAATGATATGCAGCGCCTTGATGTATAAATACATAGTATACAAAAATACTGAAATAATGCTCACGCTGCCAGCGCGCTCTTTTTTTGATGCAGATACCGGTACAGCAGCCAATGTACCAGTACGCCCGCTCCAAAACTGGTGATACTCCAGAAAGTCATCCACCCGTTTTCCCTGTAAAACCCGGCGCCAAAAAACCAGCAGGTGAAATATACATGGAACCAGGCGGGTACCAGCCAGGTTACCAATGGCAGGCGAACATGAGCGGCAACCTGGCGTTTGCGGAAGCCGGCCACGGCCATAACACTGAAAATTATCAGCAGGGCCACAAAACGGTGGGCGCTGGTAACGCCAAACTGCCGGAGCCAGTCAGACAGCGGGAACAATGAAATATACAAAGCCACTTGCGAAAGCAGGATGGATAATAATGGTGTTGAAATACGCCATGCATAAAATCGGCGCAATGAAGTTTTTTCCAGCCAGCGGGCAAAGGCCGAGTAATAGAATACTACCAGCAGCCAGCCGTAAAAATTGCCGTAGGGTACCCCAAACCATTGTCCGGTAAGCGAAAACTCAATGCCCGCCCGGTTTTCCCAGTCCCAGTGCCACATGTGCAGGCGGTAGGCCACCACATCCATGCTCAGGTCTATATTGATGGCCAGCAGGGTATCTATGGCCGCCGCGGCCCAGATGGGCAGATTAAATGCATCCGTTACCAGCCGCGCGGTGTACATGATCACCGCCCAGCCCATGCCAATGCACAATGGAATATCATTGGGTGCATGGCCTAACATGACCCAAAATTTTCCATACACATAACCCGCGCTGGTGGTTACGTTCACGTATTCCAGCAACAGCCCGAAACCAAGCCCTCCCAAAAGGTAAGCCACGCTGCCCGGCCCTTTTTTCCAGGCATGTATGCAGCACAGGGCAAATAGCACATACATGCATACTTCTGTAAGCGGGTAACAGAAGGCGGGAGGATAGTGGTAGGGCATTCCGCGGAAGGGAGGCATATGAATGGCTTTATGATTGTTCTTTGTCTATATATGAATAGGCGCTACTGTCTTTGGCAAATACGTATACCAGCAGGGAAATAAAAATGCAGCCGGTTACATACCAGTAGTAATAAGGCTCGTGCCCTGCATTTTTGAAATATAACGCCAGGTATTCTGCCGTGCCGCCAAAAAGCGCTACGGTTAAGGCATACGGCAGGCCAACGCCAAGCGCCCGCACTTCAGCGGGAAACAGTTCGGCTTTTACCACTGCATTAATGGCCGTGTACCCGCTTACGATCACCAGGGCGCAAAGTATCAGGAAGAATGCGGCCCACAGGGAAGCGGCATGGCTAATAGCGGTCAGGATGGGAACAGTGAACAGGGTGCCCATTACCCCGAACCAGATGAGCAACGGCTTGCGGCTTATTTTATCAGACAGCCAGCCGAACAATGGCTGCATACCGGCATAGATCAGCATGAGAAAAAAGGTGATAACAGTAGCATCTTCTTTGGAGAGTTTTACCGTGTTCACCAGAAATTTCTGCATGTAGGTGGTATAGGTGTAAAAAGCGATGGTGCCGCCCAAGGTGAGGCCTACCACGGTAAGCACCGCCCGCGGATATTTTTTTACCAGTACCATCACAGAGCCGCGTTCATCCTTTTTCCCACCCAGCGTAGCTGATTCATGCATGTTGCTGCGGAGGTAAAGCGCTACCAGCGCCAGCATAGCGCCAATCACAAACGGGATGCGCCAGCCCCACTCGCTTAACTGTTCCGGGGTCAGAAAGATCTTTTGCAGGGAAAGCTGAATGCCCAGCGCGAGTAGCTGACCGCCTATCATGGTCACATATTGAAAGCTGGAAAAAAAACCGCGTCTTCCTGCGGTGGCCACCTCACTGAGATACGTAGCGGAAGTGCCGTACTCCCCTCCTACGCTCAGGCCTTGCAGCAGCCTGGCCAGCAAAAGGAATACGGGCGCCATCATGCCAATGGAGGCATATGCTGGGGTACAGGCAATGATCATGGAGCCGAGAGACATCAGGAGTACAGACAATGTCATGGCGGCCTTTCTCCCCCGTTTGTCTGCTATGCTGCCGAACAACCAGCCCCCGATGGGCCGCATCAGGAAACCTACGGCAAAAATGGCCGCGGTGTTCAGCAATTGTACGGTGCTGTTGCTTTCCGGGAAAAATACGGGTGCAAAATACAGGGCAAAGGCAGAATAGGCATACCAGTCGTACCACTCCACCAGGTTGCCGATAGAACCTGTAAAAATGGCTTTCAGGCGCCATGCTGTGGAAACATGTTGCGGAAGCGGATTTTTGGTCATGAAATCAAAAATATAAAAATTATATCCATTCCACCGGCATGCCCATAAATGCCCCAAACTCCGCAGAACGCTTTACCATTGCCTTTTTGCGCGGGTCGCTAAACGGAGAGAAAAAGCTGGCTTCCAGTTGCAGGGTGTTTTTTTTCATCGTCCTTTTCCACGTGCCTGCTATCCGGCCGTTGGCAACAATGGTAGGTTGCAATATGCCATTTGGGGGTATCAGTTTTTTGAGCGTAGCCTCATCAGACAGCAGGCCCCTGTCACTATACCCGATGTAATATTCATCAAACCCTGGTAACAGGAACAGTTGGTTGGCGGAAGGGGCTTGGGCACTGGCAGGTACCATCCAGTATTCCTGGCCGCCAAATGTAATTTTTTGCAGGCTTTGGCCGAGGGATTGTATGGCGGCTTTCACCGCAGTGAGCGTAAACCCGCTCCACCATGCAAAATCCTGCGCGGTGGCGGGGCCATGCCCGGTGAAATAACGCCATGCCAGGCGGGCCAGCCCATCTTGCCCGGTCTGTTTAGCTGCTGCAGGCGGCAACCATTCATCCAGCAGCGTGTAAATAAATTCTTTTCCACGCCGCGGTGCGCAGCAGATCACAAGGTCTACCCCCGCCCTGCTGATGAAGTGGTTCATACGGTGGCCGCTGGTGTCTATCTTTTTTTTCTCCAACGCTTCCTTCAGTTCATCCCGGGAGGCCTGCCTGCCGCCCTCCAGGGTTTTGCGGATAACAGCATGGCTTTTTGAAAACATGGGTTCGCTTAGCCCGATGCTGTTGTAAAAAGAGCCGGAAGCAGCAACCATGCGGGGCTTTATCAGTTCGCCGACCCACCTTACATCTTCCGCCGCCAAAAAATGAATGGTACCCCGCAGGCTGGAAAGGCGAATAATGGTTTTATCGGCAATGGCTTCTTCTACCGCTGCGTCTGTAAGGCCGGGCGCGCGTAAACCAATAGACCACTTGGCGCCGGCAAAGTCTTGCGCCTGTATGGCACACAATTGCGTCACCACTTCCGCGGGCGTTTTGGCGGGAGACGCAGTGATGTACTGGTGGCAAAGCCGGTATTGCAGGATCTCTCTGGCTGTCATAACTGAGCTATCGAAATTAAATCTTTATTTTACAGTATTGATGCGGAAACTGCTTATCACCCTCATTTTTCTGGCCGGTATGTTGCCGGCGGCTGTTGCCCAAACCGATAGATGGACCGGCACCTGGCAAATGTACAGCAAACCCTGGCCGCACATCCCCGCAATAGTGCTGGAGCTGCAAATAGGCGCGCCGGAGCAGGGATTGCTGTACCCCGCGCAGATGAGGCTGCAGTATGGCCGGTTTTCAGGCGTATATGAAGTGCTGCTGGCAAAAAAGGATGATATGGAACTGGGCATAGGCCGGGGAAAATATCCCATAGAGGAAACGCCGTTCAAACTGGGCATCTGGATGTGGTACCTCAATGGTACCCTGCGCTACAACAACGGCCAGCTAACGCTGAACAGGATGTGGATAGACCGCTTCGGCATTTTTATGCGCGGCCTGTATGATGATGGGGACCTTTGGGTGAATACCAAAGTTATGCTGCGCAATTTTCTCTACCGCGATTCTATCAGCTTCAAAAAAATCAACAACACGCCCTGGACGCATGCGCATACCCGGCGTATCGTAAAACCGGATGCGGACAAAGACAGTATTTACTACGGCATTTACGACTGCATTACAGCCCATAACGGTACCGTGCAATTGCAGGTAGAAGACCAGGAAAAATATGACCGTGACACGGTGACGCTGCTGCAGAACGGGCGGCCCATTTTCAGCAGGGCGGAAATCAATGACAGCAATCGCCGGCAAACCCTGCAACTGGATTCCGGCCGCAATGTGCTGGCGTTTTTTGCAGATAACTACGGCGGCCTGCCGCCCAATACCGGCAATCTTTACATGCAGATAGACGGGAAGGAATACAGTTTTGACTTTCGCCACCGCGCCAATGCCTACGCCACCTTCCTGATAGCAGATATGTTTTATCAACCCACCCCTGGCAACAACCGGCCACTCACAGAACGGGCGGAAGGAAGGAGCACAACCCCCGTGGCCACTATTCCTGTAGATACGGCAGATGTGACGCTGGAGCTGTGGGACGGGCAGATGGAAGACGGAGACAGTATTTCCCTGCGTCTCAACGGGGAGTGGATCGCCACCGGCTTTGCGGTAAAAAAAAGGCTGCAGACAATAGCGGTGAGACTGCGGCCGGGAGAAAATTCGTTGCTGTTCATGGCAGACAACCTGGGCAGCATACCGCCTAACACCGCGGAGTTGCGCATCCGCTACGGCGGCAAAACAAAAACGCTGGGTCTGCATACAGACATGAACAGGAACAACGAGATCAGGCTGATACTGGCGGAACCTTAAAAATAAAGGGCGTACCGGAATGATACGCCCTTGTTGAATCTCATTTCTTTATTACTACAGTGGTTATGCCAACACATAAGGCCAGCGTTGCGGCCGCGTGAGCAAGGCATTCGCCTCGTCATCGTTCTTAAACAATTCTTTCACCGGGTCCCAATAAAGTTTGCGTTTCAGTTTCATGCCGGCGTGGTTGAGCAGGCATACAGAACAGGCACGGTGCCCCACTTCAATAGGCGCAATGGGCGGCTTGCGGGAAATGATAGATTCCAGCCAGTTGCCATGATGATCTTTACTGTCTATCAGGTGTATCTCGTTTTCCCCGATTACGGAACTCAGAATTTTCGGATCGCTGGCATCCAGCGCTTTTGAATTTTTTGCCTTGGCGGTAGGATCGTTGGCGGTAGCAGAATAATTGCCCCTTGATACGAATATCCAGCCTTCCGAGCCCACAAATTTTACCCCGTTGGGATAGGCGTTGCTGGCCAGTACTTTCACGCCATTGGCATAAATGTTCTCTGACTTGAAGGGCCCATGTACGTCCCACAGGCTGCCTGCCGGCGGAAATTCCGCGCTGGCGGTTATTTCAATGGGGCCAGTGTATTCCGTGCCCATTCCCCAGTTTACAATGTCAAAGTGGTGAGCGCCCCAGCCGGTGATCATGCCTGCGCCAAACTGCTCGCAGCGCAGCCACCCCGGCCGCGAAAAATCGTTGGTGGGATGCACGCGCTTGAGCGTGTACGGTACGTACGGCGTTTCGCCCAGCCATTTTTCGTAATTCAGTCCCGGGGGTACCGGCATTTCTTTTTCCACCGTGCTCTGAGAGGGATCATCCACAGGCAGGCCCACGTAGATGGTGTGCAGCTTGCCAATGCGCCCGTTACGCACCAGCTCGCAGGCCCTTTTAAACTGTGGCTGGGAGCGCTGCTGGCTGCCTATCTGCAAAATGCGGCCGGTTTTATGTACTTCGTTGCTGAGAAAACGCCCTTCTGCAATAGTCAGCGAGGCGGGTTTCTGCATGTATACGTCTTTACCGGCCCTTACAGCGGTTACTGCGGGCAGCACATGCCAGTGATCTGGCGTGCTGATGATCACGGCATCAATATCTTTATTGCCCAGCAGCTCTTCGTAGTTTTCATACGTTTTTACGTCCTGCTTCTGGTTCTTTTTGGCGTAATAGTCCTGCACCAGTTTTTGTGCGGACTGCAGGCGGTTTTTGTCCAGGTCGCATACCGCCATAATACGGGCGTTATCATGCTTCCATACGCCCGGCATGTCATGCTCGCGTGAAATACGGCCATTGCCGATGGCGCCTACGTTGATGCGGTTGCTGGGGGCCATGGGGCCTTTCAGCACATGCGCCGGCACAATTGTAGGGATATTTACCAACGCCAGCGAACCTACGGCGCCTTTGATGGAGTTTTTCAGGAATTTCCTGCGGGAAGATTCCGTACCAGTGTTTTTCTTATTCATGTGGAATACGATTTTACGTGTTCATTAAAAACCAATGGCATTGCCACCGTCTACCGGCAGCACAACGCCTGTAATATATTTGGCAGCCTGCGAGCTGAGGAAAACGGCGGCCAGGCCCACGTCTTCCGGCTTGCCCAGGTGCTGCATGGGCGTGCGTGACAGTACCCTGTTCTTTCTTTCCGGGTCGTTGTTCAGCGCTTTGGCAGACATATCTGTTTCTATAAAACCAGGCGCTATGCAATTGATGCGGATGCCCATGGGTGACCATTCTACCGCCAGCGCCTTGGTGATGCCTTCCACGCCGGATTTTGCGGCCGTGTAAGCTACCACCTTGGGAATGCCGTATTGTGAGGCCATGGAGCTGATAAGCAGTATGCTGCCCTTACCCCGTGGAGACATTTTTGCCACCGCTTCGCGGCTGAGGGCAAATACGGCCTGCAGGTTTACCTGCAGAATGTTCTCAAACTCTGCGTCGCTTACTTCCAGCGCCGGCTTTTTCAGGTTGATGCCGGCGTTGTTCACCAGTATGTCTATAGGCCCAAATTCCTGTTCTATGTTCTCAATAAAAGCCCCCAGGCCAGACAGAACAGACAGGTCGCACACCTTGTAAGTGGCGTTCTCTCCCAGCTCTGCTACTGCGGCCTGCAGTACTGCTTCGCGGCGGCCCGCAATTACCACTTTTGCGCCGGCTTCAATGAAAGACCGTGCTATGGCCAGCCCTATGCCGGAGCCGCCACCCGTTACAAGGGCCAAACTTCCTTTTAAACTAAATGCGTTCATGTGTTTATTTTTCTTTGGCAACGGCCAGGCCTGCTGTAGTGATATAATATTTGGCCAGCATGTTCTTCACTTCCCACTCCGGCACTTTACCTTCTTTCAGGAACTGCAGGTAACGCTGCATTACTTCCGCAAAATGCGCCTCATGGCCGGTTTTCAGGTTGTCGGGGATCACCACCTTCCAGCGGTTGCCCTTGTTCTCCAGGCTGATACCGGGGTATTTGGCGGCCAGCTGTTGGATAACGGCCTGCAGGTTTTGAGCGTAGGCGGTGTCTTTTTGCAGCGGTTCAATGTACAGCTCCGGTTTCCAATTTTCTTCCTTGCCCTGGTTGATGACCAGGTTGGCCTTGGTACCGCGCATAATAGCGTAGTGGCTGTCTCCTCCACCGGCGGGCGCCTCGTAGTTCCACAATGCGGTGGCGCGGATGTGTACCCCTTTCAGGGAATAGTAGATGGTGCCGTTGGCAGGTACGTCCAGTATGGTATCCTGCTTTACAAAACCCTGGAGGAACGCAGGGAAGGTCTTTTCTCCGGTGATGGCGGAAAACTGGGAGAGGCTCAGGGGCGTGCGCCATTTTTCGCCTTTGGAGATCTGAACGTCTTGGTGGTAGTCAATTATGGCCGTATCAAAACAGATCCACTGGGCCAGGTCTACCAGGTGCGTATTGACGTCTACAATGGCATCTCCCTGTTGTGATGGATCAAAGAACCAGGACGGGCGCTGCAGGGTTTTGCCAGAAACGGATTTGTAAAAGTGGTGGATGCTTTCTATTTCCACCGCGGGTTTGTCTGCCGTGCCTTTCTCCAGCTCCCCGAACACGGAAGGCTGATGGAGCAGTTCTTTCTGCAGCACATTGGTGATCTCTGAGCGTTCGGTCATGATATCATATACCAGCACCTTTTTCCCCGCCGCAGCGGGGAAGATCTGTTCCAGTTTTTTGAACCCTTCTTCGGAAATCACCATGGGTTTGTCTGCCAGCACATTCATGCCGGCATCTACCGCGGCACTGATGTAGGCTGTTTTCTGCTGGTTGTTGCCAGCCAGCACTACCACCGCGCCTTTTGGCTCAGCGGTCATTTTTTGCAGGAAATCGGTACCCGTATATACTTCTTCTTTCCAGTGCGTGGGATTTTCCGGGCGGGTGTTGTATTGTTCTATGAGGCTGAGGTGTGCTTTCAGCTCCGGCCCTTCCGGGGCAAAAACTTTCACCACACTGTCCAGTTCCGGGTACATAGACTTTTGCACCAGGGCGGCATGAAAGTGACCCGGCGCCAGGGTAATGAGGCGTACCATATTATTGTCTTCTTTGGGCCCGCTGTTGTTGCAGGCCATCATCATTAGCCCTGCGGCCAGTACATAGCTATATTTCATCTGTCAGTTAATTTATTCTAGTAACGTACCGGGGTGTTTGGGCTGGTGGCATAAGCGCGGGAAAGGTCCCGGTGATGCGTCTGGCTCACTACCCAATGCAGGCCCTGGTAGAGGTGGTGCAGGTAGGTAGGCTCCTGGTAGTCTTTTTTGTCGTGGCCAAAGGTGGTGTACCATACGTGCCCCCCGTCAAAATGCTGGTACCATACGGCGGGATAGTTATTGCCGAAGGAACCTACATTTTTGACCAGCACGGAATCATGCGGCCTTACCTTCAGGCTGCTCACATCGTGGGCAATCAGGGTTTTGATACCGGGATACATTTCTTTGCTGAAATAGCATTCGTCTTCCCGCATCCACTCTTTGGGCACGCCCTGCATGGAGGGGTGGCCCGGGTCTATCACCACTACTTTGAACGGCTGAAAACGGGCATGCCAGGAGAAGGTACCGCCCAGCATCATTTTAAACCAGGTCCATTTCCGTTCGGTGCCAATGGCGGAGTGTACCCCCATAAAGCCGCCGCCGGACTGGATGTAGCGCATGAACGCTACTTTTTGCGCATCCGTGTCAAACACGTCGTTGTTGGTGCTGGTAAACACCAGGGCATCATATTTTTTCAGGTTATCATCCGTAAAAACTGCGGGATTGTCAGAAACGTCAACAGCAAACCCATGCTCCTGGCCCATCTTCTGAAAGGCGGCCGAGGCAAAAGGAATATTGTCATGCACATAGCCTTTCCCGTTTTTGGTGTACACGAGCACGCGGGTTTTTTTCCAGTTAACTTTCCCGGTATCCATTTTTCCCGTGGTACTGCAGGCCGAAAAACCGGCAACCCCCAGGAACAGCAAAAAAAACATAATTGATCTGGCAAAACAGGTGCTCATCATAAATTAAATTAGAATGAATGTGGAATTAAATAATGTCATCTGCAGATGTTTAAAAGTAATCAACAACGGCATGCAAAGCAACAGTACCGGCTTGGGGTGCGGAAAAGGCAGTTTGTTACAACGATACCGGAATCGTTTGCATTAAATATATTACATTTAATAGCGGGAAAAATTAACAAATCATCATCCGGTGACCAGGAAAAACGCCACAACCATCAAAGACATTGCGCAGCAGCTCAAGATGGCGCCCTCAACCGTATCTCGGGCGCTGCGGGGCAGCCATGACATTAACCCGGCCACGCGGCTGCTGGTGCAGCAGGTGGCGGCAGACCTGCACTACACCCCCAACCCCATCGCCCTTTCCCTGAAAGAAAAACGCAGCAAGATCATAGGCGTGGTGGTACCGGAAATAGCCAATAACTTCTGCGCCGCCACCATAGCCGGCATTGAGGATTACGCCTACCGCAAGGGTTACCATGTGATGATATTCCAGAGCCATGAGGAATATGAGCGGGAGGTGGCCAATGTACGGCTGCTTGCCTCCCGCCGGATAGACGGGCTGATCATTTCGCTGGCCAATAATACCCGGCGGTTTGACCACCTGGAAGAAATGGATACCCCCGTAGTGATGTTTGACAGGGTGTACGAGGGGCTGGGCGGCCCCCGGGTGGTGGTAAACGACCACGAAGGCGCCTTCAGGGGGGTGGAGCACCTGCTGGAGCGGGGCTGCCGCAAAATAGCCATTCTCTCTATGGCGCCATGGCTTTCCACCTCTCAAAAACGCCTGCAGGGCTACCGCGATGCGCTGGAGCAGTACAATATCCCGGTCCGGGAAGAATGGATTGTGCAAAGCTGCGAAACGGAAGCCCCTATTGAGCAGCTTTTTACCAGCGGCGCCGATCAGCCGGACGCGCTCTTTTTTTCCATGGAACGGCTGGCTATCATGAGCTTGCAGGTGTTGAAGAAACTGGGGCTCCGCATACCCGAAGAGGTAGCGTTGGCCGGTTTCTCGGATAACCCGGCCAGTGAGCTGTTCTCCCCTGCCCTTACCACTATCCGCCAGCCAACTTTCGAGATAGGCAGGCAGGCGGCGGAATTGCTGATTGCACAAATAGATGGTATTGCAACAGACAACCAGGTGGTGCAGCTTTCCACCATCCTTGACGTACAGGCCAGCAGTTTGAGAAATGGTTAGAGCGTTGCCCTTTCCATGCGGCTTACTGGTAATTTACCAGTTGTTTTACCTGCCGCACCCACCGCGCCTTCTGTGAAAAACTGTCCATATCACATACCAGCGCCTTGCGGCCAAGGGCGGCCAGCTCTTCAGGGCATTGCACGCCGCGGGCATTTTCCTTTAACTGTTTTAAGGCCATCCATCCCATGGCATGCAATGCATGAATGGTAATGCTGTATTTGTTTTTGGCGGGTTGCTGAAAGGGAAGCGCGGCAAGGGAGGTATTGAACAGGGCTACATCTTCAAGGAATTTTTGCATGATCTTGTCAAAATCCAAGTAACGATTGGGCACTGTGTAAATGCCGCTGCCAAGATCTCTGTACACATCAAAAGCATCGTTGGTGAGCTGCAGCAGCCCGGCCATGGGGTACAGCATGGCCCGCACATTTTCAGGCGGGTAATAGTTGAGCGTGGAATAACAGAGCAGAATGGAATAGTAGCTTTTTTTATAAGTGATCTCGTACAATTCTTCCTCGCCTACCTGGGCAGACATTTGTTTCAGTGAAGCTTTCTGCCAGTTGAAAACCTGGTGCAGGTGCGCTATGACGCGGTTGCGGCAGGGAGACAGGGTGAGGATGCGCAGGTACAATTGTTTCACGGCATGCTCGGTGAAGCTGGCGGGGCGGTGCTTTTCCGGCTCCAGCGTGAACGCTTCCAACTGGTGAAGCGGCAGGATCTTTTCATCGAACAGATCGTCATACAACAGCCCAAAAATACTGAGCAGCAAAATGCGTTCATGCTCTTCCTGGCTCAGTTGTTTATTCATCAACAGGTACAGGCTGTCACAAACAACATTCAGGCTTAACTCCCAGTATTTGGAAAACCGCCTGATGCTGGAAGGGGGAAAACTTTCGTTGCTTTCGTTGGCGTGTAAGGTCTGCAGCAGCGGCGGCAGCCGTTGTTTAATATAATGCCGTTGTTTCTTTAACCGGCGGTGCAGCAGGTATAGGTGCCTGGCGGTGTTGTAGGTATTAACAGTGCTTGGTGGCATATTGGTTGTAGGGATGAACGCCGAAAATTATGAAAAGCGACGGAAAAAAAAGAGAAAAATCCGGATCAGGTTGAGAAATTGGGGAAGGCGTAATAAAGCAGAACGGTATTATAGGACGTTGAGGATCATAACTATAATGATGGTTTAAATTTTACATAGAAAGGGGCGGCCATCTTCTTATCGGCTTCTTATCGCCTTGTTGTCGGCTTGGCACCCCGGGCTTATCGGCTTCTTGTCGCCTTGTTATCGGCTTGGCACCCCCGGTTTATCGCCTTTAAAATCGTCATACACATATACCAGTAAAGCGCATAAAAAAAGCCCCCGGAAACCGAAGGCTTTTTTGTGGTGTGGGCCGGGATCGAACCGGCGACACAAGGATTTTCAGTCCTTTGCTCTACCAACTGAGCTACCGCACCAGGTACCCCTTTTTCGTAAGGGGACTGCAAAAGTAAGACAATCTTTTAAAAAACAAAAAGTTTGAGCAAGAATTTCTTGCAGGGCCGGTTCTGGCGCGCGGCATCAATTCCCGTACTCTACCAGGAACTTGATCCGCATCAGCTTTAATTGCTCAATGGTATAGTTGCCTTCCGTGAGCTCGTCTTTGGCTATCTGCAGGCTGGAGGTTTCGCAGCCTTTGAAATATTCGATGATCTCGTCCTGGGCGTAATCGTCCAGTTCTTCGTCAATGCAATAATCCAGGTTGAGGCGGGTGCCGCTGGCTACAATGGTCTCCATTTCGTCCAGCAGCTCGGGAATGCTCAGTTCCTTGTTCTTGGCAATGGTTTCCAGCGGCATTTTTTTGTCTATGTTCTGGATGATGAACACTTTCAGCCCGCTTTTGTTTACCACGCTTTTCATCACAAAATCATCCGGTTTGATGATGTTGTTTTCCTCTACGTAGGCTGCAATAACATCCATAAACTTCTTGCCGTAGCGGATGGCCTTGCCTTTGCTCACACCCTGTATTTTTTCCAGCTCCTGCACGGTGGTGGGGTATTGTGTGGCCATATCCTCCAGGGAGGTTTCCAGGAAAATAACGAAAGGCGGCAGGTTCTTTTCTTTGGATACCTTTTTGCGAAGGTCTTTCAGCATCTCGAACAGCACGGGGTCCGCGGAGGGCTGCACTTCGCCGCCGGCGCCATCTTCCTCCTCTCCTCCACCTTCTTCGTCAAACTGGTGGTTGAGCGCAACGTAAATGGAGTAGGGTTTTTTGATGAATTTGCGGCCTTTTTCCGTGATCTTGAGCAAACCGTATTCTTCAATGTCCTTTTCCAACAGCCCTTCCAGCATCATTTGCCGGATGAGGGAGTTCCAGAAATGGGCGTCAAACTCTTTCCCCTCCCCGAATACATCCAGCTTGTCGTGCCGGAAAGTGGTGATCTGCGGGTTTACTTTACCTGTAATGATGCTCACCACGTACTCTGTGCCAAACCGTTCTTCCAGCCGCTGTATGGCTTTCAGTACGATCACCACGCGGTTCTTCACCTCTATTTTCTCCTTCGGGTTTCGGCAGTTATCGCATTTGCCGCAGTTTTCCTCCCCGTACTTTTCGCCAAAGTAGTGCAGTATTACTTTCCGGCGGCAAACGGCGCTTTCTGCGTAAGCTACGGTTTCGTTAATGAGCTGTGCCCCCATTTCACGCTCGGAAAGCGGTTTGTCCCGCATCAGGTGCTCCAGCTTCTGTACATCCTGGTAGGAATAAAAGCATACGCAAATGCCCTCCAGCCCATCTCGCCCGGCGCGGCCGGTTTCCTGGTAGTAGTTTTCCAGGCTTTTGGGAATGTTGTAATGTATAACGAACCGCACGTCAGGCTTGTCTATGCCCATGCCAAAAGCAATGGTGGCCACTATGACCTCCACCTCTTCCAGCAGGAACATGTCTTGCCGTTGCGCGCGGGTGCCGGGGTCGAGGCCGGCGTGGTAAGCCACCGCCTTGATGCCGTTGGCTACCAGCATATCTGCCAGCTCTTCCGTGGTTTTACGGTTCAGCGTATAAATGATGCCGCTTTTGCCTTTGTGCAGGTGAATGAATTTGACAATTTCCCGGATGGTCTGTTCCTTTTTGCGCTTGGGCCTGATCTCGTAGTACAGGTTGGGGCGGTTGAAGGAAGACATGAAGATCTCCGGGCTGCGCAGCTCAAGGTTCTTCACAATATCGCTCTGTACCTTGGGTGTGGCGGTGGCCGTAAGGGCTATAACAGGCAGCTTGCTGCTGATCATGTCTATCATTTCCTTGAGGCGGCGGTATTCCGGCCGGAAATCGTGCCCCCATTCAGAGATGCAGTGGGCCTCGTCTACGGCAATAAAGGAGATGTTCAGCTCCTTGAAAAAGTCTATATTTTCCTGTTTGGTGAGTGTTTCCGGCGCTACGTACAGCATTTTGGTCTTGCCAGACAGCAGGTCTGTGCGCACCTTTTTGATTTGCGCCTTGGTGAGCGTGGAGTTAAGGAAATGCGCCACATTGTCTTTGCTGCTGTAAGAGCGTACCAGGTCTACCTGGTTTTTCATCAGGGCAATCAGCGGGCTTACAATGAGCGCCACGCCAGGGCTCATCAGTGCGGGCAGCTGGTAACATAAAGATTTACCACCCCCGGTAGGCATGATCACGAATGTATCTTTTCCGGAAAGTATGCTTTTAATGATCTTCTCCTGGTTCCCTTTAAAGGAATCAAAGCCAAAGTGTTCGTGTAATGCATCCAACAAACTTACCTTTGCAACAGCCATCACATAATTAATTTAACGAATGTAATTCTAGAGCGTAAAACAGAATCGATAGATGAAAAATTTTCAACATGTTTTTTTGGGGGACACGAAATTACTTAAAAAACTAGTTTGTGTCAATATAAATTATATGGCGGCCCTGCTTATTTAAAAAATGATAAATTTGTGGTTACTGCAATGAAAGAGAAGACTACCGTAAACATCCGGGAAACGGCGAAGCGCACAGTAAGGCTGGAATCTGCGGCTATTGGGAGTTTGGAGCAATTTATCAATGACGATTTTGAACAAACCGTGGAATTGATTGCCCACTGCCGCGGCAGGGTGGTGCTCACCGGCATTGGCAAAAGCGCCATTGTAGCCCAGAAAATTGTGGCCACCCTTAATTCTACCGGTACGCCGGCGCTGTTTATGCATGCTGCAGACGCCATTCACGGAGACCTGGGGATGATCACGGCAGAGGATGTGGTGATATGCATCTCCAAAAGCGGGGAATCTCCGGAGGTAAAGGTGCTGGTGCCACTGGTAAACAACCTGGGCAACAAGCTGGTGGCCATTGTAGGCAAGCCAGACTCTTACCTTGCGCAGTCGGCACATTTTGTGCTGAACACCTTTGTGACCCAGGAGGCCTGCCCCAATAACCTGGCCCCAACTTCCAGCACTACGGCCCAGATGGTCATGGGCGATGCCCTGGCGGTTTGCCTGATGGAACTCAGAGGCTTCACCGCGGAGGATTTTGCCAAATTCCACCCGGGAGGAACGCTGGGCAAAAAGCTGTACCTGAAGGTGGCAGACCTGAGCCGCCTGCACCAGGTGCCGAAAGTATTGAAGAGCAGCCCGTTGCGGGAGGTGATCGTGGAAATTTCCTCCAAAATGCTGGGCGTTACCGGTGTGGTGAATGAAAGCGGCGGCCTGGAAGGAATTATTACCGACGGCGACCTCAGGAGAATGCTGGAAAAAAATATGGACGCTTCAGGCGTAAAAGCGGCAGACATTATGAGCCGCAACCCTAAAACCATCCAGCACGATGAACTGGCGGTGAATGCGCTGGACCTTATGCGGGAATACGACATTACGCAGCTACTGGTGATGAAAGATGATCAGTATCATGGAATTATACATTTACACGATTTAATCCGAGAAGGAATTATTTGAGCGATGACACCGTTGAACAATCATTTTTATGTGGCCATCATGGCCGGAGGTATCGGTAGCCGTTTCTGGCCCTACAGCCGCACGGACTATCCGAAACAGTTCCTGGACATTCTGAATACAGGAAAGACCCTGTTGCAGTGGACTTACGAACGATTTACACAGTTTATCCCGGAGAAGAACATCTACGTGGTAACTCACCACCAGTATGCCGGAACAGTGGCCAAACAATTGCCTAACCTCCCGCAGGAAAATATTGTGAGCGAGCCGTCCCGTAAAAATACGGCCCCCTGTGTGGCATATATTTCCCACAAGATCCACAAAAAAGATCCCAAGGCCAGCATGATATGCGCCCCGGCAGACCACCTTATCATGGATGCCACCGCGTTTACCAGCACCTGCCTGAACGCGCTGCTGTTTGCACAGAAAAACAATGCGCTGCTTACCCTGGGCATCAAGCCTACCCGGCCTGATACTGGCTATGGTTACATCCAGTTCGAGACCCAGCAGGTGGCAGACAATGTGTACCAGGTAAAGACCTTTACGGAAAAGCCCAACCTAGAGCTGGCAAAAACGTTCCTCAAAAGCGGGGACTTTCTCTGGAACGCGGGCATTTTTGTGTGGAACACGCAGAGCATCCTGAAAGCGTTCAACACTTACCTGCCTGAAATGGACGAGCTGTTTGTGCTGGAAAAAGCGGCGCTGAACACCCCGCAGGAAAAAGATGTGATAGAAAAGATCTACTCCCAGTGTACCAACATCTCCATAGACTACGGTATTATGGAAAAGGCGGATAACGTGTATGTAATACCGGCCAACTTCGGGTGGAGCGACCTGGGCACCTGGGCCAGTGCTTACGAGAACCTGGAGAAAGACTACCTTGGCAATGCCGTGCAGGGTAAGAACGTGATGGTGATAGATGCTACCAAATGCATGGTGAAAGCACCGAATGACAAGCTGGTGCTGCTGCAGGGGTTAGATGACATGATCGTGGTAGACACCACGGACGTGCTGCTGATCTGTAAAAAAGAGAACGAGCAGCAGATCAAGGAATATGTTGCAGAAGTGAAGCGGCACAAAGGAGACAAATACATGTAAACATAAAAAAAACCGGAAGTGACTGCTCTTCCGGTTTTTGATTTATACAGGCATCTTACGCTGATTTTGCCTCTGCTTCCGCAAGCGGCTGTCCGGTCCGCCTGGTATGCTCAAGGAACGTAACGGTGCCCGTTTCTACATCATACACGGCACCAATAATGCCTACCTCTCCCTTCTCAATCATTTCAGCAAGTATTATGCTTTGTTCTATAATGGCTTGTACAGATCGTTCGGTGTGTATATAGGTAACCGCTTTCAGAAACTCCTGGTTGGAGGAGGTGCGGTTTTCTTTGATGCTTTTTTCCTGGAAGATAGCGGGCCTTATTTTGCCCAGCAAACCGGTGAGGTTGCCCATCTCCACATGGTCACAAGCGCCCTTGATGGCGCCGCAATGCGTATGGTTGAGTACCACAATCGCCTTTGAGCCGGCTATCTTGCAGGCATATTCAAGGCTGCCCAGCACGTTGTCTGAAATAACGGCCCCGGCCAGGCGGATGCTGAAAATGTCTCCCAACCCCTGGTCAAAAATAAGTTCCGCGGAGGTGCGGGAGTCCATGCAGCTCACAATGGCCGCAAAAGGCCACTGGCCGGTCCTGGTCTCGTTCACCTGCTGCAGCAGATTGCGGTCTGCCCGGAGGTTGCCTACAAATCGTTCGTTGCCTTCGCGCAGCAGCTCCAGGGCGCTTTCGGGAGTAAGGTTTGATTGGGTATATTTGTTATGTGCTTTCATGTTTCTTTCAGTTTAGTGGGTGATTTAATTCACAGTCAGTTCCTTCAGCAGGTCCTTGTGCGTGCCGTTGCTGACAACGCTTACCGGTTTTTCTTTTTCCTGCGATTCCAGAAAGACATGCTCCGTATTATTGATCTTGTATGCTTCTTTGAATCCTCTGAGCACAACTTTTATATTTTTTTGCGGCGCTTTGATCTGGGAAAATTCACGGATAATGTCCAGTACATCCTGATCTATATAAACCGTTTTACCGGCATCGATCACTACGGTCGTGTTTTCCGGGAGGCGGTCAAGCGTAAGCAGGATGTTGGCCTTGTTCAGAAAAGATACCTCCTGAGACAGTTCCAGTTTGATGAGGTCTCCCGTACGGTATTTTTCCCGGTGGAAGAAGTAGGGGCTTTTCAGGTTCCCCCACATAATGAACAGCACGCTGGTAGCCAGGCCTACGCCTACGCCAATCAGCAGGTCCGTGAAAACGATAACGGCTACCGTTACCACAAAGGGTACCCACTGGTATTTGCCTTTGGCAAACATTTGTTTGAATACCGTGGGTTTACAGAGCTTGTAACCGGTAACCAGCAGTACGGCCGCGAGGGTGGCCAGCGGTATCATGTTCAGCACGCCGGGTATCAGCGCAGCGCATACCAGCAGCAGCAGGCCGTGCGTAATGGCGGCGAGCTTGGTGCGGCCGCCCGCGTTAATATTGGCAGAAGAGCGTACAATTACCGACGTGATGGGAATACCGCCAATAAGGCCGCTGATCATGTTACCGATACCCTGGGCCTTCAACTCCTTGTTCGGGGGCGAATAGCGTTTCTGCGGGTCCAGCTTGTCTGTTGCTTCCAGGTTCAGCAGTGTTTCGAGAGATGCTACAATGGCAATGGTAGCGGCCACCGTCCACACGTTGCCGTTAGCCAGCTGGCTGAAGTCAGGGAAGGTGAACTGGCCTATAAAATCCCCGAAAGAATCTGCTACCGGCAGGGTTACCAGGTGGCTTTGCGCCAGCCCCAGCGGAGAACCCATGGCTACAAAAAGCTGGTTAAGCCCCACACCCACCAATACGGCCACCAGCGGCGCCGGAACCACCTTCAGCTTGGGGATCTTGGCCCAGTACAACAGAATGAGGATGGAAATGATGGTGATAATAACTGCCCCCAGGTGAATGTGGTTCAGCGTGCTCAACAGCGCGGAGAAAGTGTTCTCGCCGTCTGTTTGGATAAACGCAAAATCACCTTCCGCATCAGCATCGTACCCGAAAGCGTGCGGTATTTGCTTGAGAATGATGATAAGGCCAATGGCCGTGAGCATGCCCGTAATAACGTTAGACGGAAAGTAGTTGGCCACAGAGCCGGCTCTTACCAGCCCCAACACCAATTGTATGGCGCCGGCCAGCACTACGGCCAGCAGGAACGTTTCAAAAGCGCCGAGAGACATCACGGCAGACAGCACAATGGCCGTCAAACCGGCGGCGGGGCCGCTCACGCTCAACTGCGAGCCGCTTAACGCGCCTATTACAATGCCACCCACAATACCGGCAATCATCCCGGAAAACAGCGGCGCGCCTGAAGCCAGTGCAATACCCAAACATAACGGTACGGCAATCAGGAACACTACAAGGCCGGAAGACAGGTCTCCCTTAATATTTGAAAATATAGAAGTTTGCTTGTTCATAATGAACGATGGTTTATGATTACGGACAGGAAATGCAGCAGTCATGATGCATGTTGCCAAAGTGCCGGGACCAGCGCAACCCGCCGCATCCTGCCAGGAATGCCGCATGGCGCAAATCCGCTACAATAGCAGAAACCAGTGCGTAATGCTGATGTAGAATAAAAAAAGTCGGGAACGCGTCAGCTACCGTGGGCAGCCGCGCAGCAGTTATTAACCAAGGTGGTTGTTGGGAGGCGGGGTCTGTATTTCTTGTATGGGACTGGCCGGAATATCTTCCCGGTAGCCATAAGAGAAGTTGGTCAGGAACAGGTCCGGATTCATTTCTGTTTCGTAATCGGAGTAACGGTGGCAGTTGATATCACCATTGGAAAGCTTTGCGCCTTTCGAAGATGATGAAGATCCGTCAACGTGCTCTTCCACGATCTGATTATTAAACAGCAGTTTCCCTACTTCCTTTATAGGAAGTACCTGGATACACATCAGGCTCATGAGGAATATACTGAGTAACTTTTTCATCCGGTCTACAATATCCAAATTTTTTCTCAAGCAAAAGTAACCCCATGGATCAAAAAATCATACTTCCGTGCGTCAAAAAAATGTTAAATCGCTATACATCGCATTATAAACCTGTCAGTTACAGCAGTTTCTGGTGCTCATCCCTCCCTGTTACCGTTCATCACAATTCAAAAAACAGGCATTTAGCCCTCCAGAGCACACAAGAATATGTCAATCAATCAATTAGTTAAAATATGCAGTAATATTCAAAGCAAGTTATTTTGCATTGTTTGGTATTGTGTATTGCATAGTAGTAAATTTTCTCTACCTTTGAGTGGTGAAGATGATAAAATGATCATCTGCCGTTACAAAAAGATTTTTTAAAAGCTCACTTGCCATGAACATAGATAACACGCAATCACAGATGAGGAAGGGGGTGCTGGAGTTTTGCATCCTTTCTATCATCAAGCAAGGCGAGGCTTACCCTTCAGACATTATTGAAAAAATGAAAGAAGCAAAGCTGGACATCCTGGAAGGGACATTATATCCCCTGCTGACACGCCTTAAAAACGCGGAGCTGCTCACGTACCGCTGGGTAGAAAGCAGTTCTGGCCCCCCGCGCAAATATTTTTCCATGACGGAAAAAGGAGAAGCCTTTTACCTGGACCTGGAAGCTACCTGGAATGAACTGGCCAACGCCGTACACCAGCTCACGCAGCAAAACAATACCATCCAATAAAGCCATCCGGTTACCTAAAACCTAAATCAGTATTAGAAGATGAAAAAGATTATTAACATAAACCTGTCCAGTCGCCTGATCCCCATCGAGGACAGCGCCTACGAGATACTGCGGCAGTACCTTGACAGCCTGAAGCGGTATTTCTCGCAGGAGGAAGGAGCAGAAGAGATCGTAGGAGATATAGAGAGCCGTATTGCCGAAGTTTTCCAGGACAAGATCCGCAAAGGCGCGCATTGCATCACGGACGAAGACGTGCTGGCCATCAAAACTTCCATGGGCACGCCGGAGCAGTTTGAAGACGAGCCCCTGAACACCAACAGCGGCAAAACCGAGTCTGCCGGCGCTGAAAGCTACGCCAGGTACATCCGCCCGCGCAAACGTTTTTACCGGGATGGAGACAATAAAGTACTCGGTGGCGTATGTAGCGGCCTGGGCGCATATTTTAACGTAGACCCCGTAGTGTTCCGCATTCTTTTCGCCATCATGGCCATTGGCCTGTGGGGCGGCGGCATCCTGCTCTACTTCATTCTCTGGTTTGCTACACCCGAAGCCTCCACCGCTGCTGAAAAGCTGGAAATGCGGGGGGAGCGTGTAGACCTGAACAATATTAAAGCCACTGTTCAGGAAGAGATGAATTCCTTTCGTTCCAGGATGGAAAGGATGGGAGACGATGTAAAAAATTTTTCAGAGGGCCGCGGGAAACAGTTCGGTAAAGACGCCGGAACTGCGATAGAAAGCTTCTTCAGGGGACTGGCCAATGCCATCGCATTCATTGCAAAAGGCTTTTTTGTGTTCCTTGCTGTAGTGTTGCTTTTCATATCGGTGGTAGGCCTGATTGTGGCCGCTATCTTTTCCGCGGCCCTTTTCCCGATCAAAGACCTGGTTTTTGACGCCGGTACCCAAAGCATGCTGTTCTGGCCCGCGCTCACCCTGGTGATCGGCATCCCCATCCTGGCGCTTATCATGTTCCTGGTCAGGAAAATGGTGGGCATCCGCCAAACCAACAAATACGCAGGGTATACCCTGGGCTTCCTCTGGTTGCTGGGCGTAATTTTCAGCGTATGGCTGGCAGTGTCTGTTACCCGAGATTTCAGTGCCGGCCGCATATCCGAGCATGAAGACTTCCGGATCACCCAGCCTACTTCCGGCAAACTGGTGATCCGCAAGGCGGAAGACCTCTTTGAAATGGACGACCTGAACATTTTTGACGGTCACCTGCGCGTAGTAGATGATACGGCCATCATTGGCGATATCAGCCTGGACGTCAGGAGGAGCCCTACAGACAGCTTTGCCGTGCGGATAGAAAAAAGCTCCCGCGGCAGAACAGTAGCGCAAGCTAAAATGCTGGCCCGCGAAATAGAATACCACCTCCAGCAACGGGATTCCGTGCTGCTCATTCCATCCGGGTTCTCCATTCCCCGTAACTCCCTCTACCGCAACCAGCGCATCGAGATCACCGTGCTGGTGCCCGTTGGCAAGAGCATTGTGGTAGACCGCGAGGCCCGGAACCACTTCCACTTCAGGCGCAACTGGCGTAACGAATGGTGGGATGACAGGGATAACGAGTGGGACAATAATGACCAGATCGATGTGAAAATGAATGAAGACGGCTGGGAAAGAAAGGTGCCGCAGGAAGAGCAGAAAGCCAGATCGGAGCAAGACTCACTGCACCAGCATTACCGTTACAAAGGCCCGGAGCAGCCGTCTACCACCCCGGTAGAAGACAGCTCCGAGAAAGAGAAAAAGCAGAGCGGCAGCACTACCGCCGTGCGCCTGGCTTCTTTCCTCTTTGAAAGCACCTTTAGCAACATAGCGCAATAAATCGTCACAATAAGTTTAGTTTCAATGTATTACCAGGCCGCGGTCTCCACCGCGGTCTTTTTCGTGTTGTAACTTAATTTTCCCGATCCGATCATTCCGGTACCCTTATTATTGCTAGTTTTGCATATTCAAAAATTCAGGAGATCAGATAAGGATGAAGGTACCAATTAATATAGCACTGGTAGGCAATCCGAACAGTGGTAAAAGCTCTCTTTTTAATGCACTCACGGGTTTGAATCAGAAAGTCAGCAACTTTCCGGGTGTAACGGTAGATAAAAAAACCGGTAGCGCCCGTATATCCCCCCAACTGGAAGCCAATATCATTGACCTGCCCGGTACCTACAGCCTGTATCCTAAAAGTGCGGACGAATTTGTGACCTATGACGTGCTCCTGAACCCTACCGGCGCAGACCGGCCGGACATGGTGCTGATCATTGCCGATGCCTCCAACCTCAAACGCAACCTGCTTTTCTGCTCCCAGATCATAGACCTGAAAATGCCCGTGATCATTGGCCTTACCATGATGGACCTGGCCAAGAAAAAAGGCGTGGAAATAGATCTGGCCGGGCTGGAGCGGGAGCTGGGCGTACCAGTGGTGGCCATCAATCCCCGAAAGAACAAGGGCCTTCCGGCACTGAAAAAGAACATAGAGCTGATTGCGCAGGAAAAATTTGGCGCGCCGGCCAGGGATTTTATCGAGAACCATGCGCTGGCGCCCGCCGTTGTAGACGATGTTAACCGCCTTTTCCCCGTCAGCAGCGATTATGCCGCCCTGCACGTAGCCGTGAACCATGACGAGCTGAACTTTCTGGGGAAAGAGAAACAGGCCGCCATCCGCGGCGTATTGCAACAGCACGCGTTTAACAAAACCAAGGTGCAGGGAGACGAGATCATGCAGCGGTATGCCCGCATTAAACAGATCATGCATGGCACCGTGGTGGAAACAGACCCCCTGCAAAAACAGTTGCAAACCGAGCGCATAGATAATGTGCTGCTGCACCGCTTTTGGGGGTATGCCATTCTGCTGGCCGTTCTCTTCCTGCTGTTCCAGAGCATTTTCTGGATAGCCTCCTACCCTATGGACCTCATAGACGGGGGCTTTGCCTCCTTCAGCGGCTGGCTCTCCGAAGTACTGCCTGATAACAAGATCAGCGATATTTTCATTAACGGCATCATTGCGGGCCTGGGCGGCATTGCCGTGTTCATTCCGCAGATCATGATACTGTTCGGCCTCATTACCGTGCTGGAAGACACCGGCTACATGGCGCGCATCAGTTTTCTGACAGACCGGCTCATGCGCCAGGTGGGGCTCAACGGAAAATCTGTGATGCCCCTCATCAGCGGCGTGGCCTGCGCCGTACCGGCCATTATGGCGGCGCGTAACATTGAGAACAGGAAGGAGCGCCTGATCACTATCATGATCACTCCGCTCATGAGCTGCTCCGCCCGCCTGCCCATTTACACCATCATGATCGCCCTGGTCATTCCAGACAGGAATGTGCTCGGTTTCCTGAACCTGCAGGGGCTGGTGATGATGGGGCTCTACCTGATGGGGTTCTTCATGGCCGTACTGGTGGCGGCAGTAATGAAGCTGTTCGTAAAGATCAGGGAGAAAAGCTACTTTATTATGGAGCTGCCCGTTTACCGCGCGCCGCGCTGGAAAAACGTGGGCACCACCATGATAGAAAAAGCGAAGATCTTTGTGACAGACGCGGGCAAGGTGATCATGGTGATCTCCATCATACTCTGGTTCCTGGCCTCTTACGGCCCCTCCCGCCCCATGGAAGCGGTACACGCCAAATACGAGCAGCTGCAGGCGCAAACTACAGACAGCATACAACTGGCCGAGCTGGACAAACAGTTCCAGTCGGAAAAACTCGGCGCTTCCTACGCCGGTATATTGGGTCATGCTATTGAACCGGTAGTAGAGCCGCTGGGCTTTGACTGGAAAATAGGCATTGCCCTCATCACCTCTTTTGCCGCGCGCGAAGTGTTTGTGGGTACTATGGCCACCTTGTACAGTGTGGGCGAGGCCGATGAAACAGACGCTACCCTGCGCGAAAAAATGGAATCTGCCACGCGCATAGACGGTACGCCGGTATATAATCTGGCCACCGGCCTTTCCCTTATGATCTTTTACGCCTTTGCCATGCAGTGCATGAGTACGCTGGCCATTGTAAAAAGGGAAACCAAGAGCTGGAAGTACCCCGTTATCCAGTTTGTGTATATGACGGCCCTGGCTTACATCTGCAGCCTTATTGTGTACCAGCTGTTCAAATAGCCGCTTAAAAGCAGAATGCTTATTTTTGGGAAAAGCCCGGCATGAAAAAACTGCTTTGCGGCATTAGCTGCCTTATCTCCCTTTCGGCATTTGCCCAGCTGGATTCCGTGCAGCTGATGAAAGATGTGGAAACACTTGCTGCAAACAAGATGGAAGGCCGTAAGACCGGTACGCGCGGTAACCGCATGGCCCAGTTTTACCTGCTTGACCGCTTTTCCCGGATCCCCCTGCAAACATTCAGCAATACATTTGAGCAACCTTTTTATTTCACCCGCGGCGGCCAGCGTATTATGGGTACTAACCTGTACGGCTATGTGAAAGGGCAGGTAGACAGTTTCATGGTGATCTCCGCCCACTATGACCATGTGGGCACCGGCAAGCCCAATGCGGCGGGAGACAGTATCTATAACGGCGCTGACGATAATGCATCAGGCGTGGCGGCATTGCTGGCCATTGCGAAATATTATGCAACCCGTTCCCCGAAATACAACCTCATTTTTGCCGCCTTTGACGCGGAAGAAATGGGCCTGCAGGGCGCTAAGGCTTTTGTTGCCCGGCCGCCTGTTCCGTTAGGCCGCATAGTGGCCAACCTGAACATGGACATGGTAAGCCATAATGACAAGGACCAACTGTACGTATGCGGTACCGCCCATTACCCGCAGCTGGAAAAATATGTAACGGCGGCCGCCGCCCGGAGTGGCATCAGCCTGCCGCTGGGCCATGACCGGGAGGCAGACGGCCACCAGAACTGGACCAGCCAGAGTGACCATTATGAGTTTCACAAGGTCAACATCCCATTCCTGTATTTCGGCGTGGAAGACCACCCGGATTATCATCAGCCTTCAGATGAGTTCAGCCGCATCAACCCGCGGTTTTTTTACCAGGCCGCGCAAAGCATACTGGATGTGGTGAAAGCGATGAATGAATAAAAAAAGCGGCGCAGGCCGCTTTTTTTATTACTATGTTATCAATATACTCACTGCCCCGGTTTCTGTTCAATCAACTGGTTAGCATAAGCCCGTCTCTGCTGGGAGGCGCCTACTTTCCGCAAGGTGCTGCGTGCCGGTGCCTGTACCTGCGCCATACGCGCCGGCGCCACGCCCAGAATATGCGTGAGGGCCGCATACAGCATCGGCTCTTTGACATCTCCCAGCACGCCCATCCGGAAACCCTCTTTTAATACCTGCTGGGGCGGAAAACCGTTGGTGTAGTCTGAATTGCCTTCGGAGTTGAAGGCCTTGGTAACAATAGGCTGCAGGCCCCACGAGTTGCGGCGGTCATTGCGGGCATAGATGGTCCATGAACCTACGTTTTTGCCATAAGTGGTATCCCCGATCAGGTAGACCTGCATGTACGGCCGCAGGCCGTTGACCAGCAGCTCGCTGGCAGAAGCAGTGGTACTGCTGGTGAGCACAACAAAGTGCTGTAGCTGGTTGCCGATGTTGTTGCTTTTTGGGGTGAATTTTTCAACAAGGAAATCAGCGCCATAGTCTTTAACGATCTCGTCTTCAATGGCCTTGTTGTATTCCCGCCGGTAAAACACCTTGCCGGGGCTGAACCCTTTAATGATGTTGCTGCCCAGGTTAAGCATGGAACGGGAGTCTCCGCCGGGGTTATAACGCAGGTCCAGCACAAGGTCTGTAATGCCTTTGGCCTTGAAACGGCCAAACACGGCGTCCATCTGGTTATCATACAGCAGGGAAGAATCCCCTTTGTCTGGCGTAAAAAAGTTGTACATGAAGTACCCTATTTTTTTGCCATTGATCTCGTATACGGAATCCAGGTATACGGGGTTTTCCGCGTATTCCTGCACGGTGAGCTGTATAGGATTGCCGGGCGCGGTAGAGCTGTCCCGCCCGTCCGCACCGGGAATGATCTTGGAAATGCGCAGGGTGTGGTTCTGCTCCAGCGCGCTGAGAAACACGTCTACATCCGCGCCGGAAGCGTAGGTGTACTCTTTGCCGTTAATGGCCCAGAACACGTCTCCCCGTTTTAGCCCGGCGGCCTCCGCGGGGGAGCTCCGTTTTACATACTGGATCTGTGCGCCCAGCTTGGACTGGTCAAACAAAAACAGGGTGACGCTGTAACCCGCCTCCTTCACTACGCCGTTGAGGGAAGACACCAGCGTTCTGTAATCCGGCACGATCCAGGAGAACCGGTCATCCGGCCGGTTCAGCAAGCCGTAGAAAAAGGTTTCGGGGTCCTGGCTGCGGTCAGGGCTGGCGGGGAGCTTGTCTGTCCAGAAATAATCAGACTTCATGCTCTGGTAGATCCAGTCGTTTACATACTGGTTATTGTCCGGCGTAACCGGATCAGATGGCGCGTCTTTCTTTTTGCAGGAAAAGAGCGCCACTCCTGTGGCGGCGCAAAGCAGGTACCGGAGCGCGGCAGAACTTTTTTTCATACTGTCAGTCTATATTTTTCCGCTAGGGAGTAATTATTCTTTTTGCAATGTAACGGTTATTACGCCATCAGGGCGCTTGAAAATATTCCTGGTTTCCCGACGGTAGCCCTTGCGGCTAACGGTAAGGGTGGAGCCGGTTTTGAGCGCGGCTATCCGGAAGCGGCCCCGCCGGTCTGTTTTTACGGCCTTCTGCCCGCCATCGGGCTTTATTTTGACACGGCGCAGCGGCTGGCCCTGGTTGTTCGTTACCATGCCCTGTACGTCAAACAGCTCCTCTTCCAGCGTTACCAGTATGATCCGTTTGCCGCCGGCATGCATGATACCGGCCGCCCTGGCCCCCTGCAGCACATCCATCTTTTTGATCTTCAACCCGGCCATGTCCGCGGAATCCGCCACCTTGCCGTTAATGATGTACAGCGATCTGTTGTTTTCCTGTGCCTGTGCCGCGCAACAGGCCAGTAGCAGCCATAATATTAAAAACGGTTTCATATTTAAATTATTATATGCCGTACCCGGCGGGCTTTACGCCTTCGGCCAGCAGCGCCTGCCTGATGCGGTTGCGCCATTCTGCCTGCCGGGCGGCGTTCTGACCGCTGTGTACCTCATCGTCAAACTGCTCCTGCAGCCGGTTCATTTCCCGGAAAGACTCCAGGTATTCGTACTGGATGCGGCTGTCATGATCTTCCATGGTCAGCGGCAAACTGACGATCTTTTTTCTGAAACGCTCGGCCACCAGCCGCGTAATGTCAAAATGGATCTGCTCATGCTCCAGCGTGTGGTAGCTGGGCGGCATGGTGCGCGTCCAGGAGGCGCTTTTTACCCAGAACACCTGCAGTACCAGCCTGATTTCCAACGTGTCCCTGAAACGGCGGGTACCACCGTCAAAGGCAAAACTGGTGAAGCTGACGGCTTCACTTTTACTGCCCGGGCGGGCTTTCCCGCGGTAATCTCTCGCCTCCACGGTGCGCTGGTGGTAAAACAGCGTGTCCGAGCGTTCATCTTCCGGCCGGCTGTCTTCTACAAACACCACTTTCACTACTTCCTGCCCTGCTGTTGGGCGAAGCGTGGTATCTGGGCCGGTATGGCACAAACTCATCAGTGAAAAAAGCGGGAAAAGCATCCATTATAAAGTTCGGAAATTCCCCGGAAATAGTGCATCGGCGGGCCGGGGCCGGAATTGGGCAGAAGCGCAAAAATCCGTAATTTACAGTAACCAAAACAATCAGTTCCATGTACGGCGGCGGATACATTTTTGACGAGCCCAATAAACGGCAGTTAAAGGACGAGCAATTACATGACGACCCGGAGAAACTGGCTGCATTTGAAGCACGCATAGCCCGGGGGGAGAAAATTGAGCCCGGAGACTGGATGCCTTCCGAATACAGGCGGCAGCTTATCCGCCTCATAGAACAGCATGCTCATTCAGAGATCATTGGCGCCCTGCCGGAGGGCACATGGATTACGCGCGCGCCCGGCTTCAAGCGGAAACTGGCGCTCATTGCCAAGGTGCAGGACGAGATAGGCCACGGGCAACTTTTATATAACGCCGCGGAAACGCTCGGCAAAAGCCGGGAAGCCATGATCAATGACCTGCTCAGCGGCAAATCCAAATATTCCAACGTATTTAATTACCCTGCAGAAACCTGGGCAGACGTAACGGTGATCGGCTTTCTGATTGATGCCGCCGCCATTGTGAACCAGGTGGCCAATGCCAAAGGGTCTTACGGCCCGTATTGCCGCGCGCTGGAGCGCATTTGTTACGAGGAGAGCTTTCACCTCAAACAGGGGCACGATGCTTTTATAGAACTGGCCACCGGTACGCCCGCGCAACGCGCCATGTTGCAGGATGCCCTCAACCGCTGGTGGCAGCCCATCATGCATTTCTTTGGCCCGCCAGACAAGAGTTCCGTACACAGTGAAAAACTGATGCAATGGAAAGTGAAAATGGCCAGCAACGATGAAATGCGCAACCAGTTCCTGGACACGTACGTGCCTAAAATATGGGAGCTGGGCCTCAGCCTGCCAGATCCGGCCCTGCGCAAAAATGACAGTACCGGCAAGTGGGAGTTTTCGGATCCGGACTGGGAGCTGTTCAAAAAAGTGATCAACGGCGGCGGCCCCTGCAACAAGGAAAGGCTGAACGTGCGCAAGTGGGCGGAAGAACATGGGCGCTGGGTGCGGAAGGCGCTGATGCACCCCGGGGAGAAGATAACCGCGCCTGCTGCGTAACCAGGAAAAAGAAACGGCAAAAGGAACATGTCGCCCGATATGCCCACAGCATAAAAAGACTACCTGCAATGGAAAACAACCAATCATTAGACCCACGCGTAAACCGCCTGCAGTTAAGCATTTCAGGTGACCCGGTAGTAGTGCGTGACGGGGAGAACTGGAATGTGTTTGAAGTATTTCACCAGGAAAAACGGGGCGCCCATCACGAACATGTGGGCTGCGTGCATGCCCCCAACGCACAACTGGCGCTGGTGTTTGCCAAGGAACAATTCGGGCGCCGCAAGAAGTGTGTGAACCTCTGGGTGGTGCGTAGCGCAGACATACTGGCCTTCAACACGGAAGATGAAGACATGTTTGCCAACAACCTGGAAAAAACCTACCGGGACGCCAGCGGTTTCAAGGTAATGGAAAAGATCAACCGCTACAAAAAATCAGGAAAGGAATGAGCCATGCTATCAACAACCTGCTTACCGCCATGGCAGATGACGCCCTGATACAGGGCCACCGCAACTCGGAATGGACGGGCCTGGGGCCGGTCATGGAAGAAGACATCGCTTTTTCTTCCATGGCGCAAGACAAGATAGGCCATGCCTGGGCATTGTACCGCATATTGCAGGAAGACCTGGGTGGTAGCGACCCTGACCACTTTGCTTTTTTGCGCAATGAAAAAGATTACCGCTGCTGCCACCTGGCAGAGCAGCCGAACGGGGAATATGACTTCAGCCTGCTGCGGCATTTTTTGTTTGACCATGCGGAAGCCGTACGGTACGGCCGGCTGGAACAAAGCACCTTTGCCCCCCTGCAACCGCTGGCCCGCAAGCTGAAAGGAGAGATCAAGTACCATCTGCTGCACGCCAATGCCTGGGTTTCACAACTTTGCCGGGCCGGAGACGAAAGCTATGCCCGCATGCAGGCGGCGCTCAACCGCTGCTTCCCGCTGGCGCTGGGGTTGTTTGAGCCGCAGGAAGGAGAGGAAGAGCTGATGGCCGCCGGCGTATATCCCGGGGAAAAAGCGCTGCAGGCAGAGTGGCTGGACCGTATTTACAATATTCTCTCCCCGGCAGGGCTCAACCTGCCCGGCGTGGAGGCTGTAACGCCCGCCTACGGCGGCCGCCGGGGATATCACACGGAATACCTGCAGCCCCTGCTGGACGAAATGGGGGCCGTATTCCGTACAGACCCGGAGGCCATATGGTAAACAGGGAACAGATCTACAAAGCGCTGGAGCAGGTGATGGACCCGGAAATACCGGTGCTGAACGTGCTGGACCTGGGCATGATCACTACCGTGGAACCGGCGGCAGACGCCGTGCTGGTAAAAATGATACCTACCTTTGCCGCCTGCCCCGCCGTGGAGATCATTCGCCGCAATATTGTCACCGTGCTGGAAAAGGAGCTGCATGTACCTGTTACGGTTGAAATAGACAGGGTGGCGCACTGGAGCAGCAACCGCATGACGCCCGAAGCGCGGGAGAAGCTGCTGAACTTCGGCATAGCGCCGCCGCAGGTGCATAACGGAGAGGCCTACTCGGAAATATTGCTGCAAACACCCTGCCCGCACTGCCACAGCAGAAATACGTACCTCCGCTCGCCATTCGGCTCCACGCTATGCCGGGCCATCCATTTCTGTAAAGACTGCGGGCAGGTGTTTGAGCATTTCAAGCCGCTGGAGTAACATTTTCTTGTATCTTGCCGCCATGAAAATCGGATTATATTTCGGCTCTTTCAACCCTATACATACCGGGCACCTGATCATAGCCAGCTTCATGGCTTATCATACGGACCTGGACAAGGTATGGCTGGTGGTATCACCCCATAACCCGTTGAAAGCCTCTTCCAGCCTGCTCAATGAGCACCATCGCTTCCACCTGGCGGAAATGGCCGTGCAGGACGAGCCGCGGCTGCGGGTGAGCAATATAGAGTTCTCCCTCCCCCGTCCTTCTTTCACTATAGATACGCTTACGTACATGACGGAGAAGTTCCCTACCCAGCAGTTTGTGGTGATCATGGGCAGTGACAGTTTTCAGAACATTCCCCGCTGGAAAAACTATGAGCAGTTGCTGGCCAACTATGAGATCTACATCTATAACCGCCCGGGCCATGAGGTAAAAGATACCTACGGCGGCAAGGTAACGGTGGTAGACGCCCCTATGCTGGACATTTCTTCCAGCAACATCCGCAAATGGATACAGGAAGGTAAGTCTGTCCGCTACATGGTACCTGACACTGTTTGGAAATACGTGGCGGAAAACAATTACTACAAGGGTTGAGCAACAAAATGTGGAATTATTCCCCCGGTTGTTGTTTCATTTTCTTTTCCTTGGCGTGATGGGTCTTTACGATCTTCACCTCCCGCTTTTTCACGAGATATTCGTTGGAATAGATGCGGATGAGCACAATGAAAAGGGAGATGAGCAGCGGCCCGAAGATCAGTCCGATAAAACCGAACAGGCTCACCCCGATAATAACGCCAAAAATGGTGATAAGCGGGTGTACATCCCCGATCCTTCTGGCCAGCAGCATCCGGAAGAGGTTGTCTGACGTGCCTACTACACCAAAGCCATAAGCCAGTACGGCAATGCCCTGCCATGTTTCTCCGGCGCTGAGCATATACAGTCCCATGGGCACATACACCGCGGCCGCCCCAATAATGGGCAGCATGGCGGTAAACGAAGTTACCACAAACCAGAAAACAGCCTCCGGCACCCCAAAAATAAGATAGCCGATAAGGGAAACCACGCCCTGGATCAATGCGATGAGGGGTATGCCGATGGCGTTGCTGACTACCATGTTCTTCATTTCTTTTCCCAGCAACTCCACGTTCTCGTCTTTGAGAGGAATATACTCGTATAGCGCTTCCTCCATTTCCCGGGCATTTACCAGCATAAAATAGAGGATGAAATACATGATGGCCACGGCCGTGAGGGTGTTGAAAGTGGCGCCCACAAAGCCTGGCAGTACGTTGGTAATATACTCCTGCAGCTTGTGCAGGCGGTCATCCGTCATCAGGTCTATGCCCATACTTTCCTGCAGGCGGGCATTGATGGCTTCAATGCCTTTTATCAGTTCAGAGGAGTGGGTGATGGCATATGTTACCTTGGCCGTAAGCATGTTTACCAGCATGCTGATAGGAAGCAGGATGATGAGGAAAGAAAGCACCATGACAAGCGCCGCCGCCCAGTTCTTGCGCCATTTGCGCACTTCCACCAACCTGAACATGGCCCGCCGCGAAAGCACGTACAGGGTTACAGCCCCCAGGAAGCCGGGGAAAAAGGCGTACAGCTCCTTGAATAGCAAAATGCCCAGGAAGGCGATGATCAGCAGGAAGACGATCTGTTTGAGGCGTTCATTGTCCAGGTAGCTCATAGCGGTAATTTGGTAATGGATTCAAACCTACGTGATTTCTGAAAGATCACAAAGTATGCCATTAGGTCAGGGAAATGAGGCTCACAGGGTATTATATGGCCGTTTTTTCCATTATTGGCATCATTTGAACAATTATGGAACAAAGTTTGTAACCATTATTGCGGAGCAGGAAACACCCCGTACTCCCTTGAACCCGAATCTTTCACATTTTAAAAACTCTAAACTATGAGCAGAAGTTCAAAAGCGGTGGTATCTTTTATTGTAGGGGCCGCTGTAGGCGTAGCTGTTGGCTACTTTCTCAACTCAGACAAGAAAGACGAGCTGGTAGAAAAGCTGCGGTACCAGACCGGCAAGTTGAAAGATAAATTCCGTGCTAAAAAGCAGCAATTCGAAGATGCTATAGAAAATGAATTAACTTAAAGGTTACATTGAGCATCTTTTTAAATTCACTTGCATGGAAGATAATTTTTCCAACTATTTTTCAGAGACGGGCAAGGTGGCCAGGAATTACCTGGAAACCCGCCTTGATCTGATCAAGTTACAGGCGGCCGGAAAGCTGTCTAAAGCGCTGGGTTTGTTCTTTTCGCTGATAATGGCTTTCCTGCTGTTCTTTTTTGTGATTGTTTTCCTGGGAATGGTAGTTGGCTTCTGGATCGGGGAAATGACGAACAGTTTTGCCATTGGTTTTTCCTGCGCGGCAGGTTTTTTCGTGATCCTTTTCATCGTCATCATCCTCTTCCGCAAAAGCCTCATACAGCGCCCCCTGGCCAATTTGCTGGCGGCGGAGCTGGTAGAGGAAATTGAGGAAATGGATGAGCGCAGGGAAGAAAAGAAGGAAATGCGGAGAGAAGAAAAGGAAAGACAACAGGCTGCCGGGTAACGGCGGGCCGCAACCATAAAATGATACCTTGATGATCTATTCATACACACCTTCTCATGCCTAAAGTCAAAGTAAAAAACATGGAGCAGCTGGATGTGGAGATCCAGCGCCTGCAGGAAAAAACACGCCGTCTTGAAAACGAGTTGGGAGAAAGGCTGGATTACCTGAAGGGCAATTACAGGTCCATGGCCATGAACACCGTAGTGCCCGGTATTGCTAATAGCGGCGTAATGGGCATTGTAGGCGGCATTGCAAAAACCGCCTGGAAAAGCGGTGCGGCAAAATCAGTGCTAACGTCTGCGCTGATGACGGCTATAGAGTTTATTGGCGTACGCCTGGGCATTAAATTGTTCAATAACATACGCGGCAAGCGCCACCGCAGGAAAGCAGCGAAGCAGCAACAGGGAGGCGCGGATTGACGCGTCTTTTTTTAACCCCACACCTTGGTGCCTTCGCTGCAGTTGGCACAAATATCAATATGCTTGCGCCCTTTCAGTATCTGGCTGCGGAAACGCACATAGTTATCATTATGCCATAATGTGCTGAAGCTGCTGCTTTTCAGGTCTCCCAGCCGGTGCTGGGCATCTTTGTCAAAACAGCAGGGCACCACCAGCCCGTCCCAGGTAATGACCGGGGAATGCCAGAGCCGCCAGCAATGGTTACCCAGTTTGTTCTTGATGGCGTAGGTACCGTCTTCGTTCTTGCTGTAACGGGAGTATTTATCTATAGTAGGGATAAGCCGGTTGCCTTCTTCATAATCATATACCTGCGCGGTTTTGAAACGCACTTCATCTACCCCTATTTCAGCCGCCAGTTTTTTCACATCTTCTATCTGGTGCTCGTTAGGCTTTACTACCAGGAACTGGAAGAAAACGAAGGGTTTTTTGGAATTGAGCTCTTTTTTCCACTTCACAATGTTCCGGGCGCCTTCCAGCACTTTGTCCAGCTTGCCGCCCACGCGGTATTGCGTGTATACGTCTTGCGTAGTGCCGTCTATGGAAATGATGAGCCTGTCCAGCCCGCTTTCCACGGTTTTCCGGGCGTTCTCGTCTGTCAGGTAATGCGCGTTGGTGGAAGTGGCGGTGTAGATGCCCTTTTCGGAAGCGTATTGCACCATGTCAAGGAACGCCGGGTTGAGGTAGGGCTCTCCCTGGAAATAAAAGATGAGGTACAGCAGGTCACGGTGCAGCTCATCAATCGTTTTACGGAAAAAATCGTTCTGCAGCATGCCTGTTGGCCGCGTAAACGCCCGCAGGCCGCTGGGGCACTCCGGGCAACGCAGGTTGCAGGAGGTGGTGGGCTCAAAGGAAATGGAAATGGGAAACCCCCACTGTACAGGCTTGTTCGTCCATTTGCTCCAATAGTAGCTGCCCAGCACCTTTCCGGCGTTCCAGCCGCGGCGTAAGGTGAATTTGGACAGGAAGTTGAGCGCATCGTTAATGTTCGGTCTGGGCATGTACAATGTTCTTTAGGAGCATAAATTTACAACAACAATCCGGCCTTTCGTGCATAGCACAAAAAATTGCCCTATACTTGCTGCTGATTTTCATAGGATACCCATAGAGCATGGCTACACGTAAACGCGCCCGCCCCTTTGTTTATTTGATCATATGCATGGCACTGGCCGGTGCCGCCGCCTGGTGGTGGCTGAGGCCCGGCACGCCGCTGGAGTTTGTGCGGTATGAAGAATTTGGAATAGACATACCGGTCAACTACTCCATCCATGGCATAGACATTTCCAAATTCCAGGGTAACGTGAACTGGCGCGCCGTGAGGCAGATGCAGGTAGATGACATCCGGATCTCCTTTGCCTTCATCAAAGCCACGGAGGGCATTACAAGACAGGATGCCACTTTTCAGCGCAACTGGGAAAAAGCCAAGGAAGCCGGCATTGTGCGGGGCGCGTATCATTTTTTTTATTCCACCCGTGACCCTGTAAAGCAGGCCATTAACTTTAAAAATGTGGTGCAGCTGGAAACAGGAGACCTGCCGCCCGTGCTGGACGTAGAAGTGCATAACAACCAGCCGCCGGCCGTTATCCGCAGCACCGCCCGCATCTGGCTGGAAGAAATGGAAAAGGCTTATGGCGTAAAACCCATTATTTATACCAACATTCACTTTTACGAAAAGTACCTGGGCAAGGAGTTTGACGATTACCCGTTGTGGGTAGCCCATTATTATCAGAAAGACAAGCCCCGCAGCGCCCGCAACTGGGTATTCTGGCAGCATAGCGATATTGGCCGGGTAAACGGTATCCGTACTACGGTAGATTTTAATGTATTCCGGGGAGATAGCGCAGACCTCATGAAACTCTGTATTCCGTAACTTTATAGGATGGAAGAAGAACCCAAAGACAATTTTGACTGGCAACTATTGCAGTTTTTTATCAAGATTGTCCGCACCGTGTTTATCGGCATGTTCTGGATGCTGATCAATATCTTTTTCGGGTTGTACCTGGGGTTTGCGGACCCGGCAGAATCCACTCCCCTGCGGATGTTCCTCTTTTACACGTGGCTGGTATTAAGCCTGGCCGGGTACGTTTATTATCTCTGGCGCCTGTGGCGGCACAAAATGCCGCCGCCCTGACTATCTATCTATTTGCCGGCGGGCGCGGCAAATACCTGCGTCCACACTCCATTTGCGCGCCCAACGCCCATTTCCTTATAGTTGGCGCTCATCAGGTTTTTGCAATGGCCTTCACTTTTCAGCCAGCCGCTGATCACCTCCGCTTCCTTTGAAAAGCCGGAGGCAATATTTTCACCAGACCAGGAGTATTTATAACCGGCAGCGGTAATGCGCGCTTGCGGGGTGGCGCCATCAGGGCTGGTGTGGGAAAAGTATTTGCGGTCTACCATGTCTTTACTGTGTTTGGCGGCAGCCAGCTCCAGCAAAATATTCCATGAAAGCGGCTGCACCGGGGGCATTACGGAATTGCCGCAATTGCAGCCCTGTGAGCGTACTTCATTCACCATATGCAGCAGCAGGTCCTTATTCACATTGTTTTCTATCACTACTACCGTGCCCGGCTCCTCTGGTGCGGGTTCCGGTTGTACGGGGGCTTCTTTGGTGCAGGCAACGGCCAGCAGTAAAAAAGCAAAGGGGGTAAAACGCTTCAATTTAACAGACATTAGAATCCCAGTTAATCATCAAAATTGTTAGTACCGGGTTCTTGATAGGAAGAGGTTAAAGCACGTTGGCTTTTTCAGAGGAGAGGGTTAAATATTACAGCATTTTCATGCGGTATAAAGGTAAGGCGCCGGTTTGAATAAACTAGCGCCCTTCCTGCAAAAAAGATGTTAATGAAAATAACAAATTATAAATCAATATACTGTGAAGCTAGTGCAGGATTTTCGGACTGGCCATTTCCTGGCTCCAGAAGTTACCCACTTTTGCCACGCCCATTTCCGAGAAATTATTATCCATCAGCACTTTGCAGTGCGTAACGCTTTTAAACCAGCCTTCTACCACAGTACGCTCGCTGAGCACTCCCAGCGCAATGTTCTCTCCCCATGCGCGCCACTGGTAACCCATGCGCGCAATGCGTTTGCCGGCGTTGTTGCCTTCCCGGTCCTTATGACTGAAATAATTATACGCTTTCATGTCTGTGCTATGTAGCCAGGCAGCCCTTTCCAGTGCGGTGTTCCAGCGGATGGGCGCTACAGGCGGCATCAACGTGTCACCGCAATTGCAGCCTTTGGCCCGTACTTCGTTGACGAGTGCCAGCAGTATATCCTTGTTGACCGGGTTGTTCATGATAAAAGTAGTGTCTTCTATGGGAACGGGCGGCGGCGGAATGATGGACGTGAGCGGTTCTTTACTGCATCCTGACATTAAGATGCAAACGATTGCAATACCTGCGCAGAGGCGCACGAATACAGAATTCATGTGTCTGAGTAATTAAAAAGTTAACTAATTGATTTTCTGGTGGTTTAGCGGAGGTTACGGTTCAAAATACTACCAGATGGGTTTTTCAAAGGGATGGATAAACCGTAATTAGATACAGCATATAGTAGAGGATGCAAAATTACCACCTGATTTTGTAAATACGCTTTTAACAAAGTAAAATTTCTGTTAACGCCCTGATTGTTAATCAATTGTAAATATATGGTATAGGTTTTTCCCTGGCTGTTCGGCCTCTTGTATGTATCTGTATTTAATACAGCAACAAATATATACAATAAATATAAAATGTAAAAAAATAAATATAAATAATTAGCTGGCATGTTGAGACCGGTACGGTACTTTTGTGCCCCGTAGCCCCAACCGGATCAACCTCGCCGGGCTCCAGACAGAGAGAATGGATATGAAACCTTTGGCCAGTATAGATCGCCTTTTGACTGTTGGAGCATAACACCGTCAAAAGGCCTGGCTTCAAACGTGCCACATGAATTTTTTTAAACAGCTCTGGAAAAGATACAAAACACGGTACGTCCGCTATGCCCCGCTGGACTACGGCTTGTTCTTTGAACAGCCGGTAGTGCATGGCATAGGGCTGGAAAGCTGTTACCTGGGCAAACTGGCTATGCCAGGTGGTTTTGTAGTGGCGTGTGATCCATTGCTGGGGCTGCATAATGCGCAGCCTTATACCCGCCGTGTACCGCCCGGGCAATACCCCGTTACCATGCTGGTGGCCGGCAACAACGGGAGCAAAAGGAATGCATTGCTCAAAATGAATTTTTCGGAAGAACGGCCTTTACAATGGGAACTGGCCTTGCTGCCCGGCCAGACCTTGTCTGGCAGTGAGCATGCATGGCATGGCTTTACAACAGACGCGGGCATTGGATGTTTGTGTGACGGGCAGGCGCAGAAACATTTTTTCCGTTACCTGGAGCGTTTTTTCAAGGAGCAGCCGGAGGGAGACGTATATACTTCCCTGTTTGCGGAAGCCTTCTCCAGCAACGGGGGGCTTGCCACCGCCTTCCATCTCCCGTCTTCCCCGTCTTCCAATGTGATCCTGTTCCACACCGGGTATGGAGACGGTATCTATCCGGCGTATTGGGGCCTGGCGGAAAATGGCAACGTATGCAGCCTGGTGATAGACTTCCTTGTACTTTAGCAAGCCGAAGGAAATAGCAGCAAACCGCTAAACACAATGGCCCCATTGTTGTTGTAATTCCGGTAAACCCATCATATGAAAAACATCCGATTGTTGCTGCTGGCTGTACCCCTGCTTTTGGCGGCATGTCAGAATAGCCGCCAGCCTGGCGCGGCAGACAGTACGCAGGTTATTACCACCGCCGCATCTACCCCGGAAGGTTATTATGAGGCCAGCCTCCCTGCCGCCTCCAGCCCCGGCCGCCTTATTGCGCTAACCCTCCGCGCGCCGGCGGAAGTGCAAATGACCACGGATTACCTGAACGGTACGCCCGAAATTTTGCAAATGGGCAACTGGTCTGTGCAGAACGATGGGGGCATACTGATAACACTGGTAACCGTAGGCAGCGGCAACCCGGAGAAAGATACGCTCTATTTCCAGCCGGATGGTGAAAGTCTTCGTTATGAAGGGAGCAATTATGGGTCAGACGGGCTGACGCTGGTAAGAAAAGAACAGCCCACACCTGCTGTGAAGGAACTGCTAATTTGGGTGAAAAGCGAAGGTGAGTGCGACCGTGGGCCCGGCTTCGGCAAAACAAAATGTTATGAAGTGCAGTATGGAGAGAAGCCTGCCACCCCTGTTGCAGGCGCCTGGGAAAAATTGATGGAACCAATAGAAGGGCTCACCTTTGAAAAAGGGCATATTTACAAGCTGCGTGTAAACCGCATTCCGCGTGACCCGCGTATACAAGACATCGGCGCTTATGAATACAAATTGATAGAGATCATGTCCAAAGAAAAGGCAAAATGATATGATGGTTCTTCCGGGCGAAATTCCACCGGTATTTTGTGTTTTTGAGCATAAAGCGCTAACTTGCCTCCTGAAAATTCTTAAAACTGTATATCATGTTGTTGAACGTTTTACTCTCTGCTTATGAGATCGGCAATAAAATCGGCCATTATGGCGCCTGGTTTTTCATCATCCTGTTTGGTCTGATGTTTTTGTACGCCATGGTGAAGTACGTAAAACGTTAATAATTAAATACGATATTCTGCAAAGGCTGCCGCAAGGCGGCCTTTCTTTTTGCCGCTACCTGCATGGCAAATGAAACAGGCGGCAAGCCCAGGCGCGCTTTTCCCGTCTAAAATGCTTCTGAAAGTGAAAGGTAAAATCCTGATTGCCTTTTTTCTCCCGGCCTCTTTTCGCCCCAGCCATAATCCAGCCGCACAGTGATGCGTGCAGACTTGTCATAAAAATACCGGATGCCCAGCCCATAGTTGGGTTTGAGGCGGGAGAAGGAAAACCCTCCGTTCTCGAACACCGTGCCGGTGCCGGCAAAACCGGCCAGTGCAAAGGTGGGCCGCAGGTCAACGAACCAGAGCTTGATGCGCATTTTTGGGTCAATGAAATAACGGTATTCAGCCTGGGCCGCCAGGTAGTTCTGGTCACGGTAGCGGCCGGTGTAGTAGCCGCGCATGATATTATCGTTGCCCAGCTCCGGCAGCAGGTAAAAAGGTAGCGTGTTCCCCTGGAGGCTGTGTGCATAACCGTTCAGGCCCAGCGTGCTTTTGTGCGTAAGCGGTATAAACTGGCTAGCTTTTAACTCAAAGCGCCACAGCGGGTGTTTGCTCAGGAAAGACGGGGCGTAGGCCGCGTTGAAACGCACGTAGGTGCCGTTGGTACAATAGTTCTGGTTGTCCCGGTTATCATACACGCCGGTCACGCCCAGGAAGGTGGCATAGCCGCCGGTTTTGTCCACCAGTTCGCTTTCCGGGAATACGCCTTTGTCGTTATCTGCTGTATACACATCGTGCTGATAGGTAACGGACAAACCCGCATAAAAGTGGCTCGTAACACGTTTTTCCGCTTCCACGGCCAGTTTGTAGCGTTTATTGCCTATGAGGGAACGGTTATTGTACCGGGTGGTATCTCCCAGGCCGTAGTAATACACCGGGAAGTTATGATAGCGGAGGTTGGTCTTGATATGATAGTCGTTATTACGGGTCCAGTTGTCTGACTGGAAGTTCAGCTTGAACTGGTGATTGGTGGTAAAAGTAGCCAGCATTGCCAGGGTGGAATTGCGGGTATCGGGAGAGGGGTTCCGCTTGTCCCCGTAATAGGAGTAAAGTGACGCCAGGCCAAACTCAAACCCTTTTTCCGGGGAATACCCCAAAACCGGCACCGTAAAAAAACTGCGTCGCTTCAGGGTGTCTTTTTCAAAAGGAACGGCCGGTGGGCCATCTTTTAACCGTGCGGAATCCTGCGCCTTTAGGCATGGGGCCGCCAGCATACAAAAACTAAGCACTGCTATCTCTTTCCGCATAGGTTTGCAATATCCATAAAAAAGCTGAAATACGGAAACGGCCCGCTGAGGGGGGCTTTTGGCCCTGTACCGAGAGCAAAGTTTCCGGTTTTATACATAACGCGCCTGCGGCGTAGTACCCCCACTTGAGGCGGAAAAATAGACGTTAATGGGCGCTGGAACGGCCTGTTAGCGACCGGCTGCGTGGATACAGCACTGGCTGTGGACAACTGATCTTTCGCATGCCCGGCCCGTGCTGATAGCCGGGTGTTTTATTAGCGTACTACCAAGAAAGAATGTGAGTTGCGGAAACCATTCTTCGTACGCCCGGCCCCGGGAGCTTCATTTTTCACTTACACCTCCTTCAAATGGCCCATTCTAATGAAAATCAGCATGAATAAGGGTTTGCGCTAATGCATAGCGACTTTATTGTAAGAGGCACACAAAAAAATGCCGGTCTCTTAGCGCCGGCAAATTTTTTTGTGTAAAAAGCTCTTAAAATTGATAATCAGCATGTTAAGAAAAAATCTCAATATATGACTCTTTCTCCCTCAATTCTATGAACCGCTCCCGGTTAAAGCTATATAATTGTGCCGGGCGGCCCTGCAGGGGGTGCTTCAATTTTTCCTGTTGGGTGGTAAGCAGGCCCAGGTTATGGATCTTTTTCTGGAAGTTGCGGCGGTCTACCGAGCGGTCGTACAGCCATTCATAGAGTTTTTCCAGTTCGGATACGGGGAATTTGGCATCCAGCAGTTCAAACGCCAGGGGTTCGTTGCGCATTTTAAGGCGCAGGTGGTCCAGAGCGGCGGCAATCACCACATCGTGGTCAAATGCCATCTGGGGCAGCTCGCGTACGGGATACCAGCGGGCCTCCTTGTTGCCCGCGCCGGGAACGAGTTTGGTAGCCGAGGGTTTGATAAGCCCGATATGCGCCACACAAAGCACGCGGCCGCGAGGGTCTCTCTCCGGCTCGCCAAAGGTGCGGAACTGTTCCAGGTAATTGACACGCAGGCCCGTTTCGTCCCGTATTTCCCGGTGTACGGCGTCTTCCACCGGCTCGTCGTTACGAATGAAGCCGCCGGGGAGGCCCCATTTGAAAATGTGCGGAGGAATGCTTCGTTTGCTGAGCAGCACCTTCATGCCTTCTTTGGAAGTAAAGCGCAGCACTACGGCGTCTGCCGTCACCCTGATGTGTTGATGAACTGGCAAGGGATAAGAGTTTTCTGGTTTATTGCCCGCTGATGTACTGCTGTACCTGTGACGTGCCCTTGCGGAGGTTCACGAACAGCGGATTTTTTTGCGGATCAAATACAATGATGGTATTGGATTCCCAGGCATCCCGCGGCGTTGGCAATACAATTTCCACTTCCAGCGCGTTGGCGCGGCGGAACAGGAGACTGTCTTTCTGCACGTATCTTGCCGGGAAGTTGTTTTGCTGCAGGTAGCGGATAATACTGTCACGGCCGGCATTCACAGCACTGTCTGCCGTGGAGTGTTTTTCGCGCAGCACAAAACATTTTTCACTGATCACTTCATAGCGGCTGGTGTCTGTTTTCTCACGGGTGGGATTACAGGCAGCCAGTACAGCCAGGGAAAGTAAAAGATAACGCATACCGCAAGTTATAAAAACCGCGTTTAAAAATGGATATCAAATACCTTCTCTTCTTTTCCGCGCTTTACTTTTACGGTAGTACTATCCCCGGCCTTAAACGCGGAAAGCGCCCCCATGTAAGATTCTACATCGCTGACTGCGTTGCTGCCAAGCTGGAAGATAACGTCTCCGGGCGCTATACCGGCCTTCTGCGCGGGTTTGCCGTCAGACACGGCTTCTACCCGCACGCCGCCCTGGCTAAAGGTGTAATCAGGCATAATGCCAAGCGTAACGGAAAAGCGGGTGTTGCTCATCTGCCGCTCCCGCGTTTTGGAAAAGGCCAGTTTCTGTTGCCCGTTGGTTTTTTCCACAATGTTGTATACCAGCTTCACTATTTTGAGGCTGCCGTCGTAATTGATCTTGGCGGCATCGTCTCCCGGTTTGTGGTAGTCCGTATGTGTGCCGGTGAAGAAAAACAGCACGGGCACATCTTTCCGGTAAAACGAAGTATGGTCTGAGGGGCCGGTGCCGGAAGAGTCGTAACTTACCTTGATGGAGGAAGGTACGGTGCTTTTGAGGATGGGTCCCCACGCCGGCGATGTGCCGATGCCGCCTATCTGCAATCCTTTATCGTCCGTAAGGCGGCCCACCATGTCCATATTCACCATATAGTTCATGTCTTTGGCGGCAATACCGCCGTTTTCCACAAAGTATTTGCTGCCAAACAGGCCCAGTTCTTCGCCGGAGAAGGCCACCAGCACATAATTGTTCTTTTTCAGGCCGGAGCTTTTCAGGAGGCGCCCCAGCTCCAGGAGGGCCGCGGTACCGCTGGCATTGTCATCCGCGCCGTTGTGTATGGCCTTTTCTGAAGGGGCCATGGAGTTATGGTCTTCACCGTAACCCAGGTGGTCATAGTGGGCGCCCAGTACAACAGTGGCAGGTGCGCCATTGTCAATATAGCCTACCACGTTGGTACCTGTTCTTTTACTGGGTTTGAAATCCACTTCAAAGTCTACCTGGAAGCCGTTGGCATCATCTGCGCTGAACGTTTTGCTCAGCTCCGGCCCTGCCCACAGGGCGGGGATGGGCTGCGGGCTGGTTTTTTCATCCAGCCAGCGGGTTACTTCGCGTGTATTTTCCGGGCCATTGAAGAAAATAACGCCGGTGGCGCCGTTCTGTTTGGCCTCTTTTGTTTTCTTGATGTAAAACTCCATGGGGGCATGGGGGTTCATGTCTTCCGCCGTTTTCACGTCTATTAGCCAGACATTGTCCAGGTCATTCACGCCCGGCAGCACTTCTCCTTTGGCGGCTTTTTCAGCGCTGAAAGGCAGGGGTATAAAGCGATCTGCGGCCTGGGGCTGCTGGTTGACCAGCAGCCGTGTTTTAGGGCCGGCCTCTTTCCCTTCCCGCACGGTGAACACCTGCAGGTAGCCTTCGCTGCCCCTGGGGCTGAGACCCGCGGCCTTCATCTGTTCTGCAATGTAGGCTGCCGCCAGCTGCTCGCCGGGAGTGCCGGTACGCCGGCCTTCCAGCTTGTCACTGGCCAGGTAATTCACATGCAGTTGCAGGTTGCTGATAGTTTTGCGGTCTGCTTTCCTTTGCGGGTATGCTGCCAGCGTTAAACAAACAAGCGGGCACAAAAGGTATATCTTTTTCACTGCCGGGAGTTTTGCCGCAAAAATACGGTTTATCACGGGATTGTCTGGCTGGCCGCCCCGCTTTGTTTAATACTCAAATTAAATACTAAATTTGCCGGGCCTTGAAAAGGGATACAACAAAACAAGCGATAATAACATGAAAAACACACCATTTACACAAAAACACATTGCGCTGGGAGCCAAAATGGCGCCGTTTGCCGGGTACAACATGCCTATTTCCTATACGGGCATTAATGATGAACATGCGGCCGTGCGCAACAGTGTGGGTGTGTTTGATGTGAGCCACATGGGAGAATTTATCCTGAAGGGAGAAAATGCGCTTGACCTCATTCAGCGTGTTACCAGCAACGACGCCTCCAAGCTCTCGGCCGGCAAGGCGCAGTACAGTTGCCTGCCGAATGATGAAGGCGGTATTGTGGATGACCTGTTGATATATTGCATTGAAGAGAACAAGGTATACATGCTGGTGGTGAACGCCAGCAATATTGAAAAAGACTGGGAGTGGATCAGCCGGTACAACACCAAAGGTGTGGAAATGCACAATATTTCCGATAAAACCTGCCTGCTGGCCATACAGGGGCCTAATGCCACCAGCGTGCTGCAGTCCCTTACAGATCAGGACGTGGTAAACCTCAAGTACTACACCTTTGTAAAGGGCACCTTTGCGGGGGTAGACAATGTGCTGATCAGCGCCACCGGTTACACCGGCGCGGGCGGGCTGGAAATATATTTTGAAGATAAGGACGGGGCCGCAGACAAGGTGTGGGATGCTATTTTTGCTGCCGGCGCCTCCAAAGGTATCAAACCCATAGGCCTGGGCGCGCGGGATACCCTGCGCCTCGAAATGGGCTTCTGCCTTTACGGGAATGATATAGATGACCGCACCAGCCCGCTGGAAGCCGGCCTGGGCTGGATCACCAAGTTCACCAAAGACTTTACCGCCCGCCCCATCCTGGAAAAACAGAAAGCAGCGGGCCTGCCGCAGAAACTGGTAGGGTTTGAAATGGTAGACAAGGGTATTCCCCGTCACGATTACGAGATAAAAGACGGGGAAGGCAACCTGATAGGCCGCGTTACCTCCGGTACACAGTCTCCCACGCTGCAAAAGGCCATTGGGCTGGGGTATGTGAAAACAGCCTTTGCAACACTGGATACGGAGATATATATTGCAGTGCGGGACAAGCTGCTGAAGGCAAAAGTGGTGAAAGCGCCTTTCCTGGGATAAACCGGGGTGCTTTTGCAATGTGGCGGAGAGGTGCAGCGTTATTGAAAACCGTTCAACCATCGTACCATATCTTAAACTGTATACTGCTATGCCGCTTATTCATCTCACCACGGTTATTCACGCGCCGCTGCCCAGGGTATTTGACCTGAGCCGGAGCATCACGCTGCACAAGCGCAGTATGGAACATTTAAAGGAAGAAGCCATCCGGGGGAGGACCAGCGGCCTGATCGAACTGAATGAAACGGTCACCTGGCGCGCAAAGCACCTGAACAAAATGCGGGAGCTCACCACGCGGATCACTTCCATGCAAAAGCCGCATTATTTTTGCGATGAAATGGAAAAAGGCGATTTCACCTTCATGAAACATGAGCACCATTTCAAGGAGATCGAGAACGGCACCATTGTAATAGACATTATGGAGTTTGGCACGCCTTACGGCCGCATGGGCCGGTGGCTGGAAAGGCTCTATCTCAGGAAATACATGAAACGGCTGCTGCAGTTGCGCAACAAGATCATCAAGGAGTACGCGGAGAGCGAGAAGTGGCGGGTGATCCTTGACTAAAAATAAAGATGAAAGAATGAGCGAGATCATTAAACCGAGGCTGGAAGTATGTTTATCACCTGCCCTCCTGCACCTGTTCGACGTGAAGAACAGTATTGTGGTAATTATTGACGTGCTGCGGGCCACCTCCACTATCTGTACCGCCCTGCACAACGGTGCGGCCAAAGTTATTCCCGTGGCAACTGTGGAAGAATGCGTCAATATTGGCCGCCAGCTCAACGCCATTACGGCGGGCGAGCGGGACGGGAAAATTGCTGACGGGCTGCTGCATGGCAACTCCCCCTTTGAATACCCTGAAGAGTTCATAGCCGGCAAAGTGCTGGTGCTCACCACCACCAACGGTACCAAGCTGCTGCATATGGCAAAAGATGCCGTGCAGATCATCACCGGTTCTTTTCCCAACATTTCCGCCGTTTGCGAATACCTTATTTCCCAGGGCCAGCCCGTTATACTGGGCTGCGCCGCGTGGAAAGACCGGGTCAATATGGAAGACACGCTTTTTGCGGGGGCGGTGGTAAGCCGTATCAAAGCGCATTTTGATGTGAACTGCGATTCTGCCCTGGCTGCGGAAACCCTTTACCAAAGCGCCGGGAACGATCTGTTCGGGTTCATGAAAAAGGCTTCCCACTATCAGCGCCTGGCCCGGTATGGCCTTGAAGAAGACATCCGCTTCTGCCTTACGCCAGACGGCGCCAATGTGCTGCCTGTACTGCGGAACGGGGAACTGGTGAAGGAAAAGTAGGCCTGGCGGCTTATCAATAAAAAGAGGGTGCATCAATGGCGCACCCTCTTTTTTTATGCGGTTTTTGACCTTATGCGGCCAGCTGCCTGCGCTGGCGGAAGTAATTGTCCAGCGAGTACGCCCCGCCACCGTACAGCAGGAAAAAGATATTGACCAGCAGCATGGTAAGGGGAGAAGAATATTCCACCAGCCCGCCGCCCAGGCTTACTTTCAGGATCACGGCCACTATCATGGTAATAACCAGGGAGAGCGCTGCAAACCGGGTGAACAGCCCGAAAACGAGCAGCAACCCGCCGGCAAATTCGGCAATGGTGGCCAGCAGGCCCCAGAAAGCAGGCCATGCGCTGATGCCTATGAACTTCATGGCGCCGCCTACCCCGGTCCAAACGGGCTCGCCGCCGGCAATTTTTATCCAGCCGAAAATAAAGAACAGTACCCCTATGCCCACTCTCAGCAGCAGGAGGCCAAGATTCGCATTTTTTGTGTTGTCAATGTTGAGTGTGTTTCTCATAGAAATATTTTATGCAAAATTACCGCTGCGCCACCCCCTGCCGCAATGGATATTTTTATGTTTCAGTTGCACATTTTTCAAATATATGCCCCGCCCCGGCCGTTCTTCGCCCCCGTTTTCTCCCCTTCGCCGCTGGCTGTTTGAATTTTTATGCTTACTTTTGTGGATTGCCTTTTCATGAGCCGCGAAGCAGGAAAAGTGGATAAAACAGACCGGGTAAACGGATGACAGCCTTATTAATATTTGTTTTTATAGCCCCGGCTCATACAAAAAAAGGATAATAGCAGGAAAAGCATGTCGCTTCCCCATTTATTAAAATATGTTTATAATAACGGCACCGACGAGGTGATCCGCCGTGGCAAACGCATATTTGCCACGGGAGGGGTAGAGCTGCTGGAAGGGGACCCGGTGCTGCGCTCCGCTATTTTCCGCGTAAAGAGTGACACGCATGCCAACTATTACAAGGTGTCCATCAGCAAATACCATGAGCCCTCCACCATGAGCGTTCGCTGCCAGTGCCCCTACAACCTGGGAGATATTTGCCGGCACGAAGCGGCGGCCCTCTTCCAGCTGCAGGAAATGCTGGACCGTAATCACTTCGAATCATATGAAACACAATATGATCAGCAGCATACGCTGATCAAGATGAAGTCCATAGATCTCAAAACGATCAAGCTGCTCACCTCCAGCGCCATGATGGCGGAGGCGGAGCGCATCCTGCGCAAAACGCAGGCGGTCATCAAATCCGCCAAAGACGAAAAGGTGGAGGCGGAGCTGAAAGTGGACAATAAAAAATACCCGCTCATCCTGCAGCGGAACGAAGAGCGCAATTTTGACACACACTGTATCTGCGATGAGCATGAGCACCCTCTCTGTGTGCACAAAACAGCCCTCTTTCTCCAGTTGCTCAACGCGCATGGCCCGTTTTATTTTGACACCCTGCGTAACTGGGACAAGGAAAAGAACAAACTGCTTTCTTCTTACGGGTATTCGTTGAATGACGACCTGGAGGGGAAATTCACTTTTTCATACCTCAACGGCAAGCCGTTCCTGCGGGTGCTGGACCCCTCTATCAAAAAGGTGGAGGCCCCGGCCGCCGCCAAACCCGAGCCGGAAGAGGCACAAACCATTACGGCTACACGCCGCCTGGGCGTGGTGCTGAACGCCAACGAGAAACTGTTTCCCTACTTCCAGACGGAGCTTATCAGCGGGGATGCCAACGAGGATGAGTCCGAGTTCGTATCCCTTATCAGCCGCGTAGACCTGGGCAAGTATGTGGACTTTTACCAGTTCAGGGAAAAAGACCGGGACCTGATCACCCCCATCCGCAAGCTGCAGCAGGCAGAAGTGAGCAAGTTCCTTAACAAGAACTCCCCTTTTGCTGGCATCTGGGAAAACATCATGCACGAAAATGAAGACGGCCTGCCCATGGAAACCATGGAGCTGATCGTTGAATACCTGCATCCCAAACTGGGCAAGCTGTTCCCGTTGCTGGCAGATCACCGGCTGGTATTTTTGCTGCGCGAAGGGCAGCCCTTCAAAACCAAAAACCTACAGCCGGTGCAGGTAGATGATACGCCGCTGCAGCCTTATTTCAAGGCAGACCAGGTAGACGGGCATGTGGAGGTGACCGCCTGGGTGGATATTGACGGCGAAGCGGTGAACGTGTCTGAGAACCAGTGGGGCAGCCCCATGCTGTTCCTCCACAAAGGCATCATGTACCAGTTCAGGAACCCGCAAGACAGTATCAACATCATGCGCTACCAGCAGATGAACGCCCTGCGCGTGCCTGCCGCCGAGTGGCAGGATTTTCTGAAGGAGGTGATGCTGCCCCTGGGCAAAAACTATCCCGTGCAGTTTGACTCCGCCCTGCTGGCGGAAGTAGACGATGTGGTGCCGGAAACCAGGGTATACCTCAAGGAACTGGGCGAAACTTTTGTGATACAACCCGGCTTTGCCTATCACGGCCACGAAGTGGAGTGGAACGAAGAATCCCGGATTACCGTACAGGAAGGCAACAAGGTGCTGGTGATACACCGGAACAAGGAAGCGGAAAACGCCTTTGTGGCCAGCTTGCGCACACTGCATACCAATTTCGCCAATCTCAATAATTACAACTACTTTTTCCTTCGCTCCAAGGAAGCCCTGAAAAACAACTGGTTCTTCCTCTTCTTTGACGCGCTGAAGGAAATGAACGTGCGCATATTCGGGTTTGAACAGCTGCGGAATTTCCGCTTCAACCCGCAAAAACCGGTCACCAACCTGCAGATCAGCTCCGGCATAGACTGGTTTGACGCGCAGGTGGAGGTATTGTACGGAGATCAGAAAGTAGGCATCCGCGATATCAAGCGCGCGCTCGCCAACAAACAGAACTACGTACAGCTGGCAGACGGCACCCTGGGGCTGCTGCCGGAAGAATGGCTGAAAAAATATTCCCTGCTGTTCAAGATAGGGGAAGAAAAAGATAAAGGCGCCGGCCTCAAGCTGAGCAAGTACAACTTTTCCGTGATAGATGAGCTGTACGAGTTCATTGACGATGAGGCCATTCTGGTGGAGCTGGACGAAAAGCGGCGCAAGCTGCTGCAGTTTGACGAGATCAGGAGCGTAAGCCTGCCCGTCAACCTGCAGGCCAATCTGCGCCCCTATCAGGAAAGCGGCTTCCAGTGGCTCAACTACCTGGATGAAGTGAAGTGGGGCGGTATTCTGGCAGATGATATGGGTCTCGGTAAAACCGTTCAGGCCCTTACTTTTGTTCAGCATTATAAAAATGCCAATGCCAACTGCCTGGTGCTGGTGGTATGTCCTACCACGCTGATCTACAACTGGGAGAACGAGATCAGGAAATTTACGCCAGACATCCGCTATCACATCCACCACGGCCCGGCCCGCCTGCGCGATTCAGACGAGCTGCAAAAGTTTGACGTGCTCATCACCACGTACGGCACCCTGCGCAGCGATGTGCAGCTGCTGATGAAAATGGAGTTCGATTATGTGATACTAGACGAATCGCAGGCCATCAAGAACCCGCAATCCAAGGTGACCAAAGCGGCACAGCTGCTGCATACCCGCAACCGGATTGCGCTCAGCGGTACGCCCATGCAGAACAACACCTTTGACATATATGCGCAGATGAACTTCCTCAACCCCGGCATGCTGGGCACGGTAGACTTTTTCAGGAACGAGTTTGCCACGCCCATAGACAAGTTCCAGGATGAGGAGCGGAAAGAGCATCTGAAGAAGCTGATCTATCCTTTCATTTTGCGCCGCACCAAAGAGCAGGTGGCCAAAGACCTGCCGGAGAAGATCGAAACGGTAATATTCTGCGAAATGGACCCCGAGCAGCGGCATATTTACGATGCTTACCGCAATACCTACCGTTCCAAGATCCTGGGCGTGATAGAAGACCAGGGCATGGAGCGCAGCCAGCTGACCATTCTGCAGGGCCTGATGAAGCTGCGGCAGATATGCGACTCGCCCGCTATCCTGAACGAAACGGAGAAATACCCCAACCACTCCGTGAAACTGCACGAACTGACACGCGAGATAGCGGAAAACATCGGGCATCACAAAGTGCTGGTGTTCAGCCAGTTCCTGGGTATGCTGGGCCTTATCCGCGACAGGCTGGCGCATATGAAAATACCATATGAGTATTTTGACGGCAGCACCTCTACCATAGACCGGGAAAAAGCGATCCAGAACTTCCAGAACAATGACGATTGCAGGGTGTTCCTGATCTCGCTGAAGGCGGGCGGCGTGGGCCTCAACCTCACCGCGGCAGACTATGTGTACATTGTTGACCCCTGGTGGAACCCCGCTGTAGAACAGCAGGCCATTGACCGTACCCACCGTATTGGCCAAACAAAAAATATTTTTGCCTACCGCATGATCTGTAAAGACACGGTAGAAGAAAAAATACTGGAACTGCAGGAGCGCAAAAAGTCGCTGGTGAAAGAGATCATTGCTGATGACAGCGGTTTTATCAAGAAGCTCACGAAGGAAGACGTGCTATACCTTTTCAGCTAAACGATCATGCAGCGGCCTGTTTTCAGGAGATCAGCTTATACCCTACTCCCCTGATGTTCACAATTTGTATCCGCGGGTCATCGCGGAGGTAACGGCGTAGCCGCGTAATAAATACGTCCATACTGCGGGCATTGAAGAAATTATCATCTCCCCAAAGGTCCATGAGTATAGATTTACGTTCCATTACCTGGTTGCGGTGGCGGCACAGGCGCCAGAGCACTTCCGCTTCGCGGTGAGATAAGAACTCCTTGTGGTTATTGCGGGTGAGGGTCTGTTTGGTATAATTGAAGGCGTACTGGCCAATCATGACCTCATCACTTTCCGGCTGCGGGGCAGGCTGGAAGCGGCCCAGGAGGGACTTGATGCGCACTATCAGCTCGTCCATGCTGAAAGGTTTTTTCAGGTAATCGTTCCCGCCCAGTTCAAACCCCTTTACCACGTCTGCCGTTTGAGACTTGGCCGTGAGAAAAATGATAGGAATGGATTTATCAGTTTTCCTGACCTCCGTGGCCATGGTGAACCCGTCCATATCAGGCATCATGATGTCCAGCACCAGTATGTCTGGCTTGTGTTGCCGGTACAGCCGCAGGCCTTCCTGGCCGTTATATGCGCAGAACATGCGGAAGCCTCTCATTTCCAGGCTGTCTTTTACGATCTGTGCCAGTTGCGTTTCATCTTCTACAAGCAGTACGCCAGGGTTCATCATATCAGTTTAAAGGAATTTCGAGGGTGAACTCACTGCCCCTTTCGGGGAAACTTTTTACGCGGATGGAGCCGCCGTGCATTTCGGCTATTTTCTTCACATAACTTAACCCCAGCCCAAAACCTTTTACATTATGGAGGTTGCCGTTGGGCACCCGGAAAAATTTTTCGAAAATACTCTCCTGGTAGTTGGAAGGGATGCCCATGCCATTGTCTTTCACCATCACCTTCAGGCGTTCCGCTTCCTTGCCTATATGTATGTTGATAATGGCGGGATTGCCGGAGTACTTGATCGCATTATCCACCAGGTTGTTGATGGCATTGGCCAGGTGCGTACGGTCTGCCGTTACGAGCGGGTCAGACAGCATGGTATAGCTGAAATCAACGTTCTTGTTGGCTTTCAGCCGGTGGTTGGCCACTATGCTGCTTACCAGGTCATTAATATTGACAGGTTCGTAGCTCAGTTCAAAATTCTCTTTTTCTTCCGCAGCAATGTGCAGTACTTTCTCCACCAGGTCGCTGAGGCGCTGCAGCTCCTGGCGTGAGATGGCCAGGTAGGTTTGCGTTTTCTGCGTGTCGTTCAGCGCATTGAAGTTCTGCATGGCCTCTACCGCCGCGGATACGGTGGCAATGGGGGTTTTCAGCTCATGCGTCATGTTGTTGATAAAATCGTTCTTTACCTCGGAGAGTTTTTTTTGTTGCAGGATGGTACGCAGCATGTAGATAAAACACCCGGTGGTGAGCAGCAGCAGCGCCGCGGAACCGAGCAGGGAGCCCAGCATCTGCTGCAGGATGTGGCGCAGGGGGCTGCTGAAGCTGGCCCTCACCGCCATATCACTGAAAGGGTTGAAGGGCATTACGTGAGACCGCAGCGGGTCCGCTTTTGCCCGGTTAATGATCTTGAGGGCGGGAATGTCCAGCTGCATGGAATCAAGCGTATAGGAGGTGCTGATGCCCCTCGCCGCCAGCTCTACCGCGTAGGCGGAATCAAGGCTTTTGATGGAGAAGCGGTTGTCATAGTACTTGTTTACCATCAATATGTTCGAAATGTTTTTGGAGAGCGAATCCGCAAACCGCTTTTTTACGGAATCTCCGGCCATCATCTTCAGTTGTATCTTCCCGTCTACAGACTCTATTACCCGGGTAACAGACACCTGGCCGGAATCCGTCCAGTTAGTGGTAGCATGGAAGTTGAAAATGCGTGGTTTGGCGCCGGGCACGGGGGCCCTTTCCGCCGGTACCGCGCGGCCCACAAGGCGCCCCATTTCTGTTACCTGGTTATTTTGCAGGGCGGTGCGCAGCGCATCGTTAATATCCCGGTTAAAGTCCTGCAGCCTCACCTGGTAGGCGTTGTAGATCCAGTAACCCTGGAATATAAATACCCCCAGAATGCAGGCGCTCATCAGCACCAATATGTTCCTGATCCTGTTCCGCATGGTTGTAAAACTATCCAATCCCTGGCAACTGGCGGCAGGGCTTAACATTAATTAACACTAAATAATACTGGTTAACCATTGCCCTGCGGCAGAAGCCGCAATTTTATGCCATAAAAAAAACAGGCCATGAAAATACTGCTTTATGCCTTGCTCGGGGCCGCCTTGCCTGCCGCCGCGCAGCAAACCTCCGGTGTAATAGAATATGAAATGACGGCCCGGATAGAGCCCGGCCAAATGAAGATAGTGCGCTTTGGCCCCGGCGGGGCGCCGTTGCCGGCAGATGCGCCCATGCCGGAGCTGCCGGACCTGATGACCACCAAACAAACGCTGTTTTTCTCCGGCAGCAAGGCAAAAATTGAATCGGAAGCCATGACGGCCAACGTGATGGTCACCAGCACCGGCGGCGCACAGGGGCAAACCGTAACTGCCGGCGGAGGCATGCCGTCCCTGGCCGTGGGAGGGCCCGGTACCATGAAAAGGCCGGCACTGCGGCCCCCTGTCAGCAACACCATGTATATTGATCTTGCAGAAAGGAAGTACCTGTCTGTTACCGAAGAAAAGAAAGACAGCACCGTAGTAGGCAGATGGTATACAGAGGAGCCTTACAAACAGTCAGGCGAGTTCAGGACCTCCGGTAAAACCAAAACCATAGCGGGCTACAAATGCCGCCGCGCCACGGTAAAAGTGGGAGATGAAAGTTTTGTGGTATGGTATACAGAAGAAATACCGGTACTGTTCTCTCCTGTAAACGGTGTTTTGCCGGAGAAAGGAGTAGTACTGTCTATCGAAAGCAGCAAACGCTCTTATGTTGCCAAAAAAGTAACCCTGCAGCCCGTGCCCGAAGCCAGTGTAAGCCTGCCTGCCGGCGCCGAGAAGGTAACGCCTGCGGAGCTGAAAGAAAAGCGGCGCCAGATCATCGAAAAGTTCCATAACGAACAGCTGAAGAAATTCCAGGAAGCAGAGGGGCGGCCTTGATGCAGCGTTGTTTCCGGCGGCCGGATGACCGGAAAAAGCATTGATATAAGCCCGGCCTGGCAAAAAAATCTCCGGCTATTGTGCTGCAGTTACCGGAGGCGCCGGCGCAAAAATGCACTGTGCCGCGGGAAATTCCCGGGTTAACACGTAACCCCGGCAAGCCGGCAAAGCTGCCGGAGATATTAAGACACACCTGTATGAAGCAACTATTTCTACCCATACTGACGGCGCTGCTGCTCCTTGCCGCCTCCGCTTCCGCGCAGCGGGAGGCTGCCCGCATTACCGGTTCACTCACAGACCGGGTGAACAGGGAGCCCCTGCCTAACGCGGCGGTAGCCCTGCTTTCCGCCCAAGACTCCGCGGTGCTGTTCACCACGGTGGCAGACGGCAAGGGCGCCTTCTCCTTCAGGAGCACGCCGCCGGGCCGGTACGTGCTTTCAGTAACGTACCTGGGCTATACCCCGCTGGCCCGCAACATCCGGGTAGATGATACCACGCGGCTGCTGGCGCTGGGTACACTGGCGCTGCTGCGGAAAGGGGTGAACCTGCAGGAGGTGGAGATCGTGGAGGAGAAACCGCCTATCACCATCAAGGAAGACACCATTGAGTTCAACGCCGGCTCCTTCAAAGTGCGGGAGAACGCGCTGGTGGAAGACCTGCTCAAAAAACTGCCCGGCATACAGGTGGAAAAAGACGGTACTATCAAGGCCAACGGCGAAACGGTGAAGCGGGTGCTGGTAGATGGCAAACCCTTTTTCGGGGACGACCCCAAGATGTCTACCCGCAACCTGCCGGCAGATGTGATAGACAAAATACAATTAATAGACCGCAAAAGCGACCAGGCGCAGTTTACCGGCATCCCGGACGGGGAAACGGAAAAGGCGCTGAACCTCACCATCAAACCAGACCGGAAGAAAGGGGTGTTTGGCCGGGCCTCCGTAGGTTACGGCAGCGACGGCCGTTTTTCCGTGCAGGGCAACGCCAACCGTTTTCGCAATACGCAGCAACTGGCTGTGGTGGCCAGCGGCAATAATGTGAACAACACCGGCTTTGGCGGTTCCGGCGGGCGGGGCGTGATGATGAACAACGCCAATTCCGAGGGGCTGATGCGCAACTGGATAGGCGGCATCAACTACAGCGACAACCTGGCCAAAGGGCTGCGCCTGAGCAGCAGTTATTTCCTGAATGACCTGCGGCGGGAAAATGAAAAAAGGGTGGAAGGCGAAACCCGCCTTTCTACCGATTCTTCCCGTTTTACCAACAACCTCAACGGTTCGCTGAACGGCACTACCAATCACCGGCTGAACATGCGTATGGAATATGACATTGATTCTTTCCATTCTCTAATTGTAACGCCTCATGTTGCCTGGAATACCGGCAACGCCTATTCAGAGAACCAGAACACTACATTGTTAAATAAAGACACGCTCAATACCGGCCGCAGCCTCACCCGCTCATCCAGCAATACGCCCAACCTGAGCGGGAGCGCCCTGTTCCGCAAAAAATTCGATAAAAAAGGCCGTACTTTCAGCACCAACCTTACTTTTGGCGCCGGCGGCTCCGATGTGGAATCCATTAACCAGTCCCGCACGGCGTATTATGAGCAGAACGCTGTGTCTGAAGTGGATACCATAGATCAAAAGGTAACACAGCGCAACCGCTCCAACAACCTGGGCCTGCGCATGAGCTATACGGAACCGGTGCTTAACGACCGTTACCTGGAATTGAACTACGGGTACAATTACAATTTCAGTTCTTCAGACCGCCGCACCTTTAACCGGAGCAAACCGGGTGAAGGTTATGATGAGCCGGATGACAGTCTTACCAACTCTTTCAGCAACGTGTACAGCAACCACCAGGCCGGCCTCAGCCTTATGACGCAGCGGTTGCGCTATCATTATACGCTGGGCATGAATGTGCAGTTTAACAGCCTGAACAGCGAGAACCTCACCAAACACAACGAAATACGCCAGAGTACTGTTAACGTTTCGCCCCTGGCCCATTTTAACTATAATTTTTCCGCCAAAAAACGGTTGCGCGCCGCTTACCGGGGGCAAACCAAGCAGCCTACGCTGGAGCAGCTGCAGCCGGTGCCGGACAACTCCAACCCGCTTTTTATCAAAGAGGGCAATCCCGACCTGCGGCCTTCTTTCAGCAATAACGTGAACATCAGCTACAACGCCTACAACCAGGAGAGCATGCGCAGCTTTTTTGCCGCCATGAACGGGAGTTTTGTGCTGAACCAGATCGTGAACGCCACCTCGCTGACAAATGACGGGCGGCAGGTAACGCGCCCGGTGAATGTGAACGGGAGTTACAACCTGAGCGCTTTTGTGGTGAACGGCTTTTCCATGAACCAGGGGCAAGACCGGCGTACGGCCATCAATACCAATACCAACCTCACCTATAGCCGCGAGGTGAGTTTCCTGAACGGGCGGCAGAACTTCACCAACACCCTGAACCTCACGCAGGGCGCCAATTTCAATTATAGTTACAAGGAACTGTTTGACATAGCTGCCGGTGGAAGCGTGAACTACAACCGGGCGCGCTTCAGTGTAGACAAGCGGAACAATACGGATTATTTCAATTTCGGCCTCAGCCTCGATTTCAATATCAACTTGCCGCTGGGGTTCATTATTGGGGCTGACGTGGACTATACGGCCAATACCGGCCGCAGTGAGGGTTATAATCTGCAATACACGCTGATGAACGGGTTTGTGTCCAAATCCCTGTTCTCAAAAAAGCAGGGCCAGCTCCGTTTCCAGGTGTATGACCTGTTGAACCAGAATGTGAGCGTAAACCGTACGGTAAGCGGCAATTATATAGAAGATGTGGAGAGCAGGGTGCTGCGGCAATATTTCATGCTGAGCTTTTCTTATTTCCTCAACAGCTTTGGGGGCAAAGCCTCCCGCGTGGTGGGCGGAGCGCCGCCACCGCCCATGTAGGCCGGTGTTTACGCCCGTTTGCCGGCCTGGAAGTTGTTAATTGCCCGCTTTTTGGGATTGGCCTGCCATTGCTGGTTGAGGTACACTACCAGGCGGGCAATGGTAAAAGTGGGAATAAAATCGAGACCGGGAAACAGTTCCTCAATGAAATTGAACACGCTGCCAAAGGCGCCTACCGGCCCGCCGAACATCCGGTAAAAGATGAGGGCTGACAGCGGCGCCCAGATCACGTCACTCACTTCCCCCAGCAACGGTACCGCATAGCTGGCGCAGCCAATGAGGTCCATCAGCACGCAAACCAATAAACTGGGTGTGGTTCTTCTTTCCATACACGCACGTTTTCTATATATAATCAAATAACCTACCAAAATGTTACAGGCTGCCACGCGGCCCGCCGGGCGCATGGCCGGAAGCTGGTAGGAAACCCTTGCTGGTAAAGGGTTTGTATACGAATGCAACTTATCACCTGGTTGTACGCAAAATAAAAAAAAGTAATTCTACGCAGGCGGCCGCGGGTTTCTGCCGGCCGGCACGCGGGGCCCCTTGCATATGGGCAATAATTCCATTAAATTCATGCCGCAAACCGTCACGTTATGACATATTCTTCCTCCCGCAGAGATGCGATCAAAAAAGTAGCAACTATGGCATTGGCAGGCTCCGCCCTTACATCCCTGACAACCCGCGTGGCAGCCCACGAAGGGGCCGTTAACGAAAAACTGAAAGGCAAGATCAACCACTCCGTGTGCGCATGGTGCTACAACAGCATCCCGCTGGAAGAACTGTGCAAGGCCGCCAAAAGCATGGGCATGGGGTCTATAGACCTGCTGGGCCCCAAAGACTTTGCCACTGCCAAAAAATATGACCTGACCTGTGCCATGGTGGCACTCAGCCATAAAGACTGGGGCATTACCCGCGGCTGGAACCGTACGGCCCACCATGAGCCGCTGATAAAGGTCTACGAGCACCTGATAGATGAAACCGCCAAAGCCGGCTTCACCAACCTCATCTGCTTCTCCGGCAACCGCGAGGGCCTGGATGATCAGCAGGGCATAGAGCATTGCGCCGCCGGCCTCAAAAAGCTCATGAGCTATGCGGAAAAAAAGAAGGTGACCCTGGTGATGGAACTGCTGAACAGCAAGGTAGACCACCACGACTACCAGTGCGACCATACCGCCTGGGGCGTGGAATTGTGCAAGGCAATCGGCTCCGAGCGCTTCAAGCTGTTATACGATATTTATCATATGCAGATCATGGAGGGCGATGTGATCCGCACCATCAGGGAAAATCAGCAATACATTGCCCACTACCACACCGGCGGCGTACCCGGCCGCAATGAAATAGACGAGACCCAGGAGCTGTACTACCCGGCCATTATGCAGGCCGTGGCGGATACGGGTTTCAAGGGATTTGTGGCGCAGGAGTTCATTCCAAAGCGGCAGGACAAGCTGGCCTCGCTGAAGCAGGGCGTGTTGATCTGCGACGTTTGAGGCTAGTACTTCCAGTCCTTCCGCAGCATGCCCATTACCACCGTATCTACATACTGGCCATGTAGCTTGGCGCTTTGGCGCAGCACCCCTTCCTTGGTAAACCCCAGTTTGATGGGTATCTGCGCGCTCTTTTCATTCTGCAGCGCAAAGCGTACTTCTACCTTGTTGAGGCGTAGGGCGCTGAAAGCATAGCCCACCAGCGCCTTGCACGAATCTGTTACCAGGCCCTTGCCCTGATGCGCTTCCACTATCCAGTAGCCGATTTCGGCCTTTTGCAGCGCGTGGTCCCAGCCGTGGAGGTCTATCACCCCGCAAAGCTCGCCTTGATGCCAGATGCCAAAGGCTACCGCCTCCTGCTCATCTGCCTTGCGAAGCATCAGTTCAATAAATCGGAGGGAATGCTCTTCCGTGGTATTGTAATCCACCCAGGGCAAAAAACGGCGCAGGGTCTTGCGGGAAGAGTTGATCAGCTGGAATAGCGCAGGCGCATGCTCCGGTTGCAATTGCCGCAGGCTGGTGGTATTGTTGACGGTCAGTTCGAGCATAATAGGCAGGGTAAACTTACAAAAAAAAGGTAACCCGCCCGAAGGCAGGTTACCTGTTGATTGATTATGACGGTACTGTACTACTAGCGTTTTGAAATAAGTTGTTGCCGCGTCATGTCCTTCACCACCTGCTGGCTGTATACCACGGCCATTCTTGCGGCGGAAGAGGGATCAAAGGTTTCAGTTTGCACGGAATAAAGCAGTTGTTTGTTCCGCACGTTGTACAGGTTGCTTTCCAGGAAGTACTTGGTGTTGGTGGTATAATAACCCGGTTCGTACACCCTGTCATACATGCTGCTGTAGTACCACCAGAACCGGCCGTAAAACGGCGGAAACGGGCGGTAAAACCTGTTATTCGGCACATAGTTCTTTTCCTTGCTCTTGTCAAGCATCACAATGGTCATCACCTGGTCAATATCTTTCTGGCGTATCTTGTTGAGCGCCTTTTGTTCGTTCAGCCCTTTAAACGCGCCGGGGCCGTATTCTGCAAAGGCGGATACCGCCTGGTAACCTTTTTGTTTCAGCGCCGCCACCATCTCTTTTTCCATATTGGCTTTCAGCGCGCCTTCTTTATCTGCGACCAGCGCCATCACCATAATTTTCTGGCTGGGGTGCAGGGAAATTTCCGGTTCCTTCCAGGAGGATGTTACCTTGGTGCCAGAGCAGGCTGCCAGGAATAACATGAACCCTGACAGCACACCCGCAGTTAAAAATCTCATCTTATTCTTCATAGTGCTGTGTTTTTATACTGGTAAGACGGCAGATGAGGGGCAAAAGATACATGGGGCGGGGAGGTTTAACATATTTTTGGAGGAACTGTTAAAGAAATGAAAAAGTTGATAGTCCGGCACAATAAAAGGAGAACGCCCGCCGGGAACGGTGTTGCGGGCAGTATGTCAGGAAGGCGGCTCAGCCCGCGCCCCTGCCTGTTTTGAGCATTGTTCCGGTATAGCCCCGGCATAGCTGCCCATGACCTCGCTATGGATGGAGCATAGCTGGTCCATACCTGGAGCATGCTAACCCAATTATTCACTTAATACACAGGTTGGCGGCGGGAGGTACAATTGTGTACACCCGGCTGCAGCTGCTTCCGGCCAGCAAAAAGGCCGCTGCGCAATCCGCAGCGGCCTTCCATATGGTAAGAGTTGTTTAGTAGTTGATCACCTGCTCTTCAATGGCCTGCGGTATTTCCCTGAACTCGTACAGCTGCGTGCGCAGTTGCGGCTCAAAACCGGCTTCGCGGATAGCGTCCTGTATGCTTTTGTAGGTGAAGCGGTGAGGGGCGCCGGCCGCGCTTACCACGTTCTCTTCTATCATGATGGAGCCAAAATCGTTGGCGCCGGCATGCAGGCAGAGCTGTGCTACGGCCTTGCCCACGGTGAGCCAGGAGGCCTGTATGTTCCTGATATTGGGCAGCATGATGCGGCTCAGGGCAATCATGCGGATGTACTCTTCGGAGGTGGTCATGTTATGCACGCCACGGATGCGGGCCAGCAGGGTATCCACATCCTGGAACGTCCAGGGAATAAAGGCGGTGAAACCGTAGTGGCCCTCGGGCTTTTCACTTTGTACCTGCCGGATGGCCACCAGGTGCTCAAAGCGCTCCAGCACGGTTTCCACATGGCCGAACATCATGGTGCCGGAGGTGGCGATGTTCAGCTTATGGGCGGCGCGCATCACGTCCAGCCACTCCTGGGCGCCGCATTTGCCTTTGGAAATGAGGCGGCGCACCCTGTCATTCAGGATTTCCGCCCCGGCGCCGGGCAGGCTGTCCATGCCCGCTTCCTTCAGCGCCTGCAGCACCGCTATGTGTGTGCTTTTTTCCAGCTTGGTGATATGCGCCACTTCCGGGGGACCCAGGGTATGAAGCCGCAGGGTGGGGTACAGCTGTTTCAGCTGCCGGAAAAGCGTGGTGTAGAAACTGAGGCCCAGCTCAGGGTGATGGCCGCCTTGCAGCAGCAACTGGTCTCCCCCGTATTTCAGGGTTTCGTCTATTTTGCGCTTGTACTCCTCAATATCCGTGATATAGGCCTCCTTATGGCCGGGGATGCGGTAAAAATTGCAGAATTTGCAATTGGCCGTACACACGTTGGTAGTATTTACGTTCCGGTCAATCTGCCAGGTCACCTTGCCATGCGGCACCTGTTGCTTCCTCAGTTCGTTGGCTATCTGCATCAGTTCCGTCAGCGGGGCATGCTCAAACAGGTATACACCCTCTTCCGCCGTCAGGAACTCAAAATGCTGCGCCTTTTTGTATAAGTCCTCTAATTGCATCTTGGCAACAAAGTTAGGGCTTCCGGAGAACTATTTTGCCACTTGTAACAATTAGGTGAGCGTCTAAAGCCCAGAAATGTTAAATTTATAGAAGCCGCCGTGCGTCACACCCAAAACTTATGCGCATCCAGATATTTCACGTTTTAGTCCTTTGCCTGCTGTTTTTTAGTGTTGATGTGAGGGCCCAGGAGCAGGAGAGCATACCAGAGGAGCCGGAAGCCCGGCTCATTACCCGCTTTCCCTTCAAGCAGTATTACGGTGGCGTGGTGGTGATATCCGCCCGGCTCAGCAACTACCCTGATACCTTGCAGTTCCTGCTTGACACGGGCAGCGCCGGCATTTCGCTGGATACCGGCACCTGCATCGGCCTGGGCATCAAGCTCACCCCGTCAGACAAAATTGTAAGGGGCCTGGGCGCCAGCAAGAACATTTCCTTTGCCACAGACCATACCCTGCACCTGCCGGGGCTTTCGGTAGACAGTCTTGACTTCCACGTGAACAACTATGAGCTGATCAGCCAGGTGTACGGCATCCAGATAGACGGCATCATCGGCTACAGCCTGCTGAGCCGGTACATTGTACAGGTGGATTACGACAAGGAGGAAATAGTGATCTATACCCAGGGCCGCTTCCGGTACCCGCGCGGCGGGTACATGATGAAGCCCAACCTCACCTTCATACCCGTAGTGCCGGCGCCGCTGCGCAGCGGCAAAAGGAACGTGAACCACCGGTACTATTTCGATACCGGCGCCGGCATGTGCCTGCTGCTGAGCACGCAGTTCGTGAAAGACAGCTCGCTGCTGGTAAAGCGCAAAGTCAAAGTGATACCCACAGAGGCGCAGGGCCTTGGCGGCAAGATGCAGATGTTCATCACTACCGTGAACGAGTTCAGGATCGGCAATTATACCTTCCGCAACGTGCCTACCTACCTGTTTGATGATGTGACCAACATTACCTCCTATCCCTCCCTGGGCGGCATGATCGGGAACGACCTGTTGCGCCGCTTCAACCTCACGCTCAACTATGCCCGCAAAGAAATTCACCTGCTGCCCAATACCCACTTCCGGGACCAGTTCGACTATTCCTACACCGGCCTCATCATTTACCTCATAGACAACCGCATTGAAGTAACAGACGTGATCCGCAACTCCCCCGCGGAAAAGGCCGGTTTCAAGCCCGGAGATCTAATACTGGCCGTCAATAACAACTTCACCAGCAACCTGCAGGTGTACCGAGACATCCTGAAGAACATCGGCACCCGCCCCACCCTGCTGCTGATGCGCAACGGTGAGCTGATGCTCAAAAAGCTGCCTATCCGGAGCATATTGTAACGAATACTGTCATTTGTCGTAAATTTGTATGTTTGGGCTGGCCCGCTCCCCGGCGGAACGGCTATATGTTTTTATCAAAATCGATTATGATCCATTTTAACAGGTTTACTTTAGATAACGGGTTGCGGGTGATCGTTCATGAAGATGCCACTACGCCCATGGCGGTGGTGAACGTGCTGTACGATGTGGGCTCCCGCGATGAAAACCCCGCGCAAACAGGCTTTGCACATTTGTTTGAGCACCTGATGTTTGGCGGCTCCATCAACATACCGGAATATGACGAGCCGCTGCAGATGGCCGGCGGCGAAAACAACGCTTATACCACCAGCGACCTCACCAATTACTACATAGAGCTGCCGGCGGAGAATATCGAGACCGCTTTCTGGCTGGAAAGCGACCGCATGCTGTCTCTCGCGTTCTCGGAAAAAAGCCTGGACGTGCAGCGGAAAGTGGTGTGTGAGGAGTTTAAGGAGCATTATATCAACAAACCATACGGGGACGTGTGGCATAAAATGCGCGAACTGGCTTACGCCAGCCACCCTTACCGCTGGATGACCATCGGCAAGGAGCTGTCTCACATCGAGAACGCCCGGCTGGACGATGTGAAGTCTTTTTTCTTCCGTCACTACCGCCCGGTAAATGCCATACTGGTGGTGGCCGGCAAGGTAACCACCGCGCAGGTGAAATCCCTGGCGGAAAAATGGTTCGGAGATATCCCCTCCGGCGAAAAGCACCTGCGCAGCCTGCCGGAAGAGCCGCTGCAAGCGGCGCCCCACCTGCTGGAAGTAACCGGCAAGGTACCGCTGGACGCGCTGTACAAAACCTATCACATTTACCCGCGTAAAGACCAGCGGTACTATACGGCAGACCTCATATCAGACATTCTCGGCGGCGGCGGCTCTTCCCGTCTGCACCAGGCGCTGGTAAAGGAAAAGAAGCTGTTCAGCAATATTGACTGTTACCATTTTGGCACTGTAGACGCGGGCCTGCTGACCATTGAAGGCAAGCTGGTAAAAGGCGTGCAGATGAAAGATGCGGAAAAGGGTATACAGGAGGAGCTGGACAAGCTGCAGCAGACCGTCACCCCCGAGCGGGAACTGCAGAAGGTGAAGAACCGGGTAGAAAGCATGCTGGCCTTTGAAGACATGAGCCTCCTCAACCGCGCCAACAACCTGGCTTTTTATGAGCTGCTGGGCGATGCGGCCCTCATGAACGAAGAGTTTGACCGCTACGAGCGCGTAACCACGGCAGACGTGCACCGCGAGGCGCAGATCATTTTTTCAGAAAATAACTCCAATACCATTCACTATTACGCAGGCAACCCCGCATAAACTATGATCAACAGAAAACAGGCACCCGCTATAAAAGACGCAGTGGATTTTGACGTGCTGCTTAAACCGTATGAACTGTTCAGGCTGGACAACGGTATTCCCGTATACGTGATCCGTTCCGATGAGCAGGAAACCCTGCAGCTGGAACTGGTATTCCCCGCCGGCACCTGGTACGAGGCAGAGAACATGGTAGCCGCCGCTACCAACTTCCTTATGAAGAATGGCACCAGCAAGCATTCCGCGCTGGAGATCAACGAAATGACGGAGTATTACGGCGCCTACCTCAACCGCAACTGCTTTCATGAAAACGCCACCTATACGCTGCACTGCCTGTCCAAACACACGGCAGCGCTGCTGCCCGTGCTGCAGGAGGTGATACAGGACCCCGTGTTCCCGGAAGAAGAGCTGGCCATTTATGTGCAGAACATGAAACAGAAGCTGGCCGTGAACCTGCAGAAGTGCGAGTTTGTGGCCAACCGTCATATAGACAAGTACCTCTTTGGAGAGTTTCACCCCTATGGCCGCGTGAGCAGCATGATGGCGTATGATGCGCTGCAAACAGAGTCCCTGAAAGCATTCTACAAAAAACAATACACGTACAACAACTGCAAAATATTCCTGGCCGGCAACCTTCCGGCAGATATGGTACCTATGCTGAACCGGTACTTCGGCGGCAGCGAGTGGAACGGGCAAAGCCACGTATTGCGCCCGGACCTGCCTATACTGCCGGCGGAAGAAAAGAAATACCGCATTTTTAATGACGAGAACGGCGTGCAGGGAGCCGTGCGGGTAGCCAGGCCCTTTCCCAACCGCTACCATCCGGACTTTCCGAAAATGCTGGTGCTGAACACCATTTTCGGCGGCTACTTTGGCAGCCGTTTGATGAGCAACATCCGGGAAGAAAAAGGGTATACCTACGGTATCAGTTCGCAGATCTATAATTTCAGGCAGGCCGGCGGCATTAACATTCATACCGAAGCCGGGCGTGATGTGTGTGAGGCAACGCTCACCGAGATCTATAAAGAAATGGAACGCCTGCAAACGGAGCCGGTGCCGGAGGAAGAGCTGAGCCTGGTGCGGAATTACATGATAGGCTCCATTCTCGGGGACCTTGACGGCGCCTTCCAGGTGATACAACGCTGGAAGAACCTTATCCTGAATGACCTTGACGAGCAGTACTTCTACAACAACGTGCGCACTATCAAAACCATTACCGCCGCGGAACTTCAGCAACTGGCGCGCCAGTATTACAACCGTGAGGATTTTTACGAGCTGATAGTGATATAGCGGTGAACATTCTGCACAGTTTTTGTGTAATGTATGTAATCTGTACGACCAATTTTTCTGCCCTATGGGAATACTCATTCGTATACTCGTGACTGCCCTGGCCGCTTTGCTGACGGCCTACCTGCTGCCTGGCGTAAGGCTGCAGGATTTTACAACAGCATTGCTGCTGGCTATTGTGCTGGGCTTGCTGAACCTGATCGTAAAGCCCATCCTGATAATTTTGACACTGCCCGTAACCGTTATTACGCTGGGGCTTTTTCTGCTGGTGATCAACGCCTTGATTGTGTTGTGGGCCAGCAGCCTGGTGAAGGGTTTTAAAGTAGATAATTTCTGGTGGGCGCTTATTTTCAGCGTGGTGCTCTCTGTGATCAGCAGCATTATGATGGCGCTGGGGCCGTCTGGCAACAGTGACTAGGAGACCGGCCCGCGCGGTACTCAGGGTGCGTTCAGTTTAAGCACCGCACCGCTGCGCGTACCGTTATGCCGCCCGCCGTCTACCGTTACCACACCGTTCACCAGCACATACTGAAAACCGGTGCTGTATTGGTGAGGCGCTGTGAAGGTAGACCGGTCTTTGACCTCATCAGGGTTGAACACCACAATATCAGCCGCGTAGCCGGGCAGCAGCAGGCCGCGGTTTTGGAGGCGGAATTTTTGCGCGGGCAGAGAGCTCATTCTGCGGACCGCTTCTTCAAGCCCTATCACCTTTTCTTCCCGCACATATTTGCCCAATACCCTTGCGTTGGTACCATAACCGCGCGGGTGCGGTACACCTACGTTGTACTCGCGGATGCTGGCGTCTGATGCGAACATGTTGAAAGGATAGCGCATAATGTATTGCACGTCTTCCTCGCTCATTCCATGGAACACCATGCTGGCGCTGCCCTGCGCGGCAAGGTCCAGCACGGTTTGCACTTCTTCTTTCAGCCGGGGTTTGCGGCCTTTTATTGTATTGATCTCGGCAATGTTTTTCCCGTTAAGGCTGGTGTCTTGCCGGAAATAAGCCACTACGGCATAGTCCAGGTGTTTGAGCCGGCGGTTTTTATACAGCGCCGTCATTTCGGCGGCAATCTTTTTGCGGATGGCGGGGTCTGTGAGGCGGTATTGAATAGAATCCGTACCGCCGGAAAGCGCCCAGTCAGGCAGCATGGTGCGCAGGCTGGTGCTGCTGGCGGTGTAGGGGTATTGGTCTATGGTCACTTCCAGCCCTTCGCGGCGCGCTTTTTCCACCATGGCCAGCGTTATTTTGGAGCGGCCCCAGTTCTGTTTGCCACCTATTTTGAAGTGGGATATCTCTACCGGTATATTGGCCTGCCGCCCTATGGCGAGCGCTTCTGCTATGGCCGCTTCCACCGCATCCCCTTCATTGCGCATATGCGTAGCATAGAGACCGCCGTATTGCGCGGCTACCCTGGCCAGGCCTACCACTTCAGGGGTGCGGGCGTACAGACCCGGCAGGTAAATAAGGCCCGTGGAGAGGCCCACGGCGCCGTTCTGCATGGCTTTGGCCACCAGCGCCTCCATTTGCTGCTGCTCGGTGGCGGTGGGCGCGCGGTCTGAGCTGCCCATGATGGCGCGGCGCACGTCGTTATGGCCTATGAGAGAGGCTACGTTGACGGAGGTTTTCAAACTGTCCAGCCGGTGAAAGTACCGGCCGAGGTCTACGTTGGAAGAGCCGCAATTACCGGTCACTACCGTGGTGACCCCGTCATACAGGAAATTATCCGCCGTAGGTACTTTAAACTCGTCTCCTTCAATATGCGTATGCACATCAATAAAGCCCGGGGCTGCTACCATCCCGGCCGCATCTATGGTGCGGGAGGCAGTGAAACCCGCCGGCAGGCGGCCCGTTTGCAGCACTTTGCCGTCTTTCACCGCCACATCGCCATAAAACCAGGAGTTGCCGGTGCCGTCAATGATCTTTGCGTTGCGGATCAGCAGGTCACATTGCTGTGCATGTGCGCCGAATGCCGCCAGCAGGAAGGAGAGCAGTAAAAGCCGTTTGGTCATTTGTTCTCGATTTTTTAGCTGGAGTGGTCCGCTATTATTTTCCATTGCCCGTTGATCTTTCGCAATACAATGGTGAAATGGCCGGAAAGGTCTCCGATGGTACGGGCCAGGTGCCATTTTCCTATTACAAAATACACATCTGCGGCCAGTTTTTTAAATTCGAGCAGGTTAAAGGACAGGTGGCCCATAGCGGTTTTATCGGGGTAAGACTTTTTATAGTTGTCCAGCGTAGCCTGCCATCCGTAGGTAATGCCCTTTTTACCAATGAACATCAGGGAATCGGAGACCCAGTAGGTATCCATGAAACCCGCCAGGTTTCCCTCGTTCCAGGCTTTGGTCTGTTGCTCCATCAGGGCCTTGATGCGTGTAACCTCCGCCTGTTGCGCATTGGCGGGCGTAAGGCCGCGAAAGGCAACTATTGCCATGAGAATGATGCATTGACGCATGGTAAATTTTTAGCAAAAGATAAACAGTTTTTGTCATTTGCGCATAAGTTGATTATACTACCTTTGCACAACCTCGTAAATAAAAAATTTATCAATATGCCAGGATTTGAATTATTTGGCGAAGAAGAGAAAAAGGAAGTAAATGACGTACTGGAAACAGGCATTTACATGCGTTATGGGTTTGACGGCCCCCGCAAAGGGATCTGGAAAGCAAAGGAGCTGGAACAGGCGCTCTGTGAGCGTTTCAACGTACAATACGCACAGCTGACCTCCAGCGGCACTACCGCCCTCACTACCGCTATGGCGGCTCTGGGCATTGGCGCGGGAGATGAGGTGATCATGCCCACGTTTACTTTTGTGGCGTCTTTTGAGGCGGTGCTGTCTGTGGGCGCTACGCCCGTGCTGGTGGATGTGGACGATACGCTTACCCTGGCCCCGGCAGCGGTGAAAGCCGCCATTACCCCCCGTACCAGGGCGGTGATGCCGGTGCATATGTGCGGTTCCATGGCAGACATGGACGCGCTGGAGGAGATCTGCCGGGAACACAAGCTGCTGCTGCTGGAAGATGCCTGCCAGTCTACCGGCGCCACCCACAAAGGCCGCGCGCTGGGCTCCATTGGCGATGCCGGCACATTTTCTTTCGACTTTGTAAAAACCATCACCTGCGCTGAAGGCGGCGCGGTGATCACCAACAATAAAGACGTTTATACCAAATGCGACGCCTATTCTGACCACGGGCACGACCACCTGGGCGGTGCAGACCGCGGCGCGGACGGGCACCCGCACCTGGGCTTCAACTTCCGCATCTCGGAACTGCATGCCGCCGTGGGGCTGGCGCAAATACGCAAGCTGGACCGCTTCCTGGCCATTTTGCGCAACAACAAACAGGTGCTGAAAGAAGCGCTGGCCGCCGTGCCGCAGGTAACTTTCCGCCGCCTCCCCGATGCGGAAGGAGACAGCGCCACCCACTTGTCTTTCTTCCTGCCAGACGAGGAGGCCGCCCGCAAAGCCACGGCAGCTATCAAAGCCGCCGGCCTGCCCGCGTTCTACTGGTTTGACAACAACTGGCACTACGTGCGCAAATGGCAGCACCTCAAGGAAAGCACTACCCTCACGCCTTTTGCCGCCCCGTTGGCCAAAGCCATGGAAGTATACAAAACCAAAACCTTCCCGGCATCAGACGCCGTGATCAGCCGCTGCATCTCCTTCCCCATCAGCCTGCTGTGGACGGAGGAAGAGTTGCGTGACAGGGCCTCCAAACTGGCTGCCGCCGTAAAAAGTGTTCTCTAATTCAAGCCCGCACAACGCATGAAAAAAATTGCACTCATCCCTGCAAGGTATGCAGCCACCAGGTTCCCCGGCAAAATGCTGGCCATGCTGGCCGGCCAGTCCGTTATCTGGCGCACCTATGAGTCTACCCGCAACACCGGCGTGTTTGATGAAGTGATGGTGGTCACGGACAGCGAGGTGATCTACAACGAAATTGTGCGCAACGGCGGCAAGGCCGTGATGAGCAAACGTGAACATGAAAGCGGCTCAGACCGTATTGCGGAGGCTGTGGAAACCATGGAAGACGTGGATATAGTGGTGAATGTACAGGGAGATACGCCTTTTACCCAAAAGGAGCCGCTGGAAAAACTGCTGCAGGTGTTTGAAGGCGAGGCAGGCAAACAAGTACAGGTGGCCTCCCTCATGCAGGTGCTGAAAGACTGGAAAGACATTGAAGACCCCAACTTTGTGAAAGTAGCGGTAGACAAGGATTTTAATGCGCTTTTCTTTTCCCGGTCCGTTATTCCCTACCCGAGAGACAAGGCGGTGCAAACCACTTATTATGAACATATCGGCATTTATGCCTTTCGCCGGAAGGCGTTGCTGCAGTTCACCAAAACACCCATGAGCCCGCTGGAAGCTGCAGAGAAAATAGAATGTTTGCGCTATCTTGAAAACGGGATACCCATGAAAATGGTGGTAACAGATTACATGGGCGTGGAAATTGATACGCCGGAAGACCTGGAAAGGGCTTCCCGCCTGCTGGAGCATAAATAACACAAACGTTGCCGCAGAACCGGCCGGCCGGGGATGGCAGCAGATAAATGATAAAGGATGAAATTCAGAAATTTTAAACTGGTAGGGTACGTTATTTTCGGACGCGGAGCGTTTAACCAGTTGGATGAGATCATAGCCCCCCACCGCAAAGGGGATGCGCCCATGATCTTTTTTGTAGACCATTTCTTTGAAAAGAACCAGCCCTTTATTTCCCGCATACCACTGCGCGGGAAAGATAAAGTGGTATTCATTGATGTTACGCACGAACCTAAGACCGTGTACGTAGACCGGTTGCGCGATGAGCTGAAAGCCGAGTTTGGCGAAGTAAGCGGCATCATCGGCATTGGCGGCGGCTCTACAATGGACATGGCCAAGGCCGTGAGCCTGATGATGACCAACCCCGGTTCTTCCGCAGACTACCAGGGCTGGGACCTCATCAAAAAACCGGCCGTATACAAAGTGGGTATTCCTACTCTGTCCGGTACCGGCGCGGAAGTAAGCCGTACCACCGTGCTTACCGGCCCCACCAAAAAACTGGGCCTTAACTCTGATTACACGCCCTTTGACCAGATATTGCTGGACCCGGAGCTGATCAAAAATGCACCGGTTAACCAGCGTTTCTATACAGCCATGGATTGTTACATTCACTGCATAGAATCCCTGGAAGGCACGTACCTCAACGCTTTCAGCCGCTCTTACGGAGAAAAGGCGCTGGAACTGTGCCAGGAAATTTACCTGAAAAAAGACCGCTGGGACGATGACGCGGACGAGAAGCTGATGATGGCTTCTTACGCCGGCGGCATGAGCATTGCCTACTCCCAGGTAGGTGTGGCGCACGCCGTGAGCTATGGCCTCAGCTACCTGCTGGGCACCAAGCACGGCATCGGCAACTGCATTGTATTTGACAAACTCGAGGAGTTTTATCCTGCCGGTGTGAAAGAGTTCAAGCAAATGGTGGAGAAACACCAGGTAGAAATTCCGCAGCATATTACCAAAGGCCTTACAGACGAGGATTTTGAGAAGATGATCAATGTGTCTATGGGACTGGCGCCGCTGTGGGAAAACGCCCTGGGCAAAGACTGGCAGCAGAAAATGACGCGGGAAAAGCTGCGCAAGCTGTACGAAAAACTTTAACATAGAAGGGCGGCACCCACACGGTGCGGCCCTTTTTTACAACCCGTTATGATATGGAAGAAATCGGAAAACTGACGGAAGAATACATCCAGGTGCTGGCCAAGGTAAAAGACCGGCGGAAACAGTGGCATGAGCACGCCAAACCCTTTCTCAAACAGCATCTCACGGAGGTATCTGAAAAGCACAAACTGAACTGGAAGGCAGGCGCCAACGAATCCATGCAGGGCCTGGAAGTGGTGTACCTGGTATTTGACCATGAGCCCAGCGGCATTGTGGAGCAATCCCCCTTCAGCATTGTGCAGAAAATGAAGGTAGGCGGCTTTCTCGCTTTTTCTCAGACCCGTAACGGGCAGGTGGTGGTATGGATCAGTTTTCCGTTTATAGACGGCATGGAAGAAAAGCCCAAGGTAGAAACATTGGAGACCATTGAGCCGGAAGAAATCACGCTTGAAAATGTGACCCGCTTTATCGGCAAGTTCCTGGATGAAATGATACAGTGGGAAAATGACAGCCGTGACGAGATCGGCTTTGGAAGGCACCACCGGGGGCTATAGCCATCTTAGCGCCCCCTTGATTTCAGGCGGATGGTTTTCCGCATGTACCGCACGTATTTGTTCCGGTAAATAAAAAACAGGTAAACAGTGGCCAGCAGGGTAATAACGGCCATGATGTAAAACACCCGCGCAAAATGCTCCGGTTGGTTGCCATACCACTGCGCAGAGAAGAACGCCCCTAACCCGATCCCCGCTTCCAGTGCAATATACATGCTCCCCAAGGCGCGGCCGCGGTGCTCCGGCAGGCCAAGGTCTATTGTCCACGCCGTTACGGCGGGAGAGTTGATGCCCAGCGAAACGCCGTATACCAAAGCTCCGGCCAGCAACATTTGCGGGCTGTCAGACATGCCTATGATCAGCATGGAAACAGCCATCAGGGCGGACGCTATTTTGAGCATGGGCACCCGCCCGTACCTGTCAGACGCTTTGCTGGTGAGCAGGCGTATGCCGATGGAGCTGGCGGTAAAAAACGTAAAGAAAAGCCCTTTGTTCTGCAGCCCCAGGTAATTGCTGAAGTCGGGAATGATGGTCAGCAGCGCGCCGTAACTGAAGTAGGTTAAAAAAGTGATCACTACCGGGGCCATCACCAGCGGTTCAAAGATCTCGCTTTTGGAAATTTTCAGCAGCCGTGGCGAAAAGCTCTGGCGGTTGTGCAGGGTTTCTTTCATGCCGATCAGTATCACTACAGACAGCAAGGCAAATACAGCAGACACCTGGAACATGGTCATGATACCCCAGGCATTGGCAATGGAACCGCCTATAGACGGGCCCAGAGACAGGCCTACAGTACTGAAAAGCCCCACCATGCCCATGGCCTCCGCGCGGCGGTTGAACGGCACCATGTCCGCCACGTAGGCGGAGGTGCCCGTAGGCTTGAAACCGGTAGAAAAACCGTGAAAGAACCGGAGCAGCAGGAAAGCGGCAACTGAACTGACAAGGGGGTACAAAAGGCTGCATATAACGCAGATAACAGAGCCGAATACCATTACCGGCACCCGGCCGATGGTGTCTGTCAGTTTGCCTGAGAACGGCCGGCTGAGGCCCGCCATCAAGGTAAAAAGGCCGATAATGTATCCTTTGTAGTCCGCGCCGCCCAGGCTGGTGAGGTAAGCCGGCAGCTCCGGTATCATCATGTTAAAACTGGCCGAAAAAAGGAGGTTGCTGCTGCACAGCAACCAGAACTGCACGGTGTAGATCTTCCCCAGCTGGTGGTCCATGCCCGCAAAGTTAGGCGAAAAAACATCATGGCCGGAACTCTTCCTGCGCCCCCCGACCGGTTGAATGTGCAGGCATAGGGCATCTTATGGCGGGAACGGTTCCTGCGCTCCCTGACCGGTTTAATGCGCGGGCATAAGGCATCTTATGGCCGGAACAGTTCCCAGTCTTTCCACACCGGTTCGTACCCCTGTTCCCTGATCATGGCGGCAACGGCGGCCGCGCTCCTTTCATCGCTGATCTCAAATTGCTCCAGTGACTGCGGGTCTGCCGCATAACCGCCCGGGTTTGTTTTGGAGCCGGCGCTCATGGCCGTAACGCCCAGCTGCACCAGGTGGTTGCGGAACGTTTCCGGTTCGCGGGTGGAAAGGCTTAACTCCAGGTCTTCATGCAGCAGGCGGTAGGCGCAGATGAGCTGCACCAGCTCCCGGTCACGCATTTCCACCTTGGGCGCCAGGCCGCCGGAGAATGGCCGCAGGCGCGGGAAAGAGATGCTGTACCGGGTTTGCCAGTAGGTTCGTTGCAGGTACTGGAGATGGAGGGCGGTAAAAAAGCTGTCTGTACGCCAGTCTTCCAGCCCTATCAGCACGCCCAGCCCTATTTTGTGGATACTCGCGGCGCCCAGCCGGTCTGGCGTAGCCAGGCGGTAAGAAAAGTTCGATTTTTTGCCTTTCGGGTGATGTTTGCGGTAATCCGCTTCGTGGTAGGTTTCCTGGTAAACCAGCACGGAATGCAGGCCAAGCGGGATGAGCGCGGCATACTCCGCTTCACTCATGGGCTGTACTTCCATAGAGACCTGGGCAAAGTGAGGCGTGATGAGCGGCAGCACCTTTTTGAAATAGTCCGGCCCCACCGTTTGCGCGGCTTCTCCCGTTACCAGCAGCACATGCTCAAAACCCGCCGCGCAAATGGCTTCCACCTCCTGCATGATTTCCATGCCGGTGAGGGTTTTGCGGCGGATGGGATTGTTGTAGCTGAACCCGCAGTACGTGCAGATGTTCTGGCACTCGTTGGAAAGATAGAGGGGTACATAAAGTTGCATGGTTTTGCCAAAACGCTGCTGCGTGATCTGCCGGCTCAGGGCGGCCATTTGTTCCAGGTACGGCGCCGCCGCGGGAGACAGCAGGGCCATGAAGTCGTTCAGGTTGCGGTGCGGCCGTGCAAGCGCGCGTTCAACATCCGCGGCCGTCTTGCTGTAGATACCGGTTTTTATTTCATCCCAGTTGTACTGGCGGAAGATGGTTTCGAATGTCATGAGTGGTTGTTTTAACAGGCTAAAAGCAAACCGTTCTTTTTACCAGAATTGCCGGGGGCGAGTGTCTGCCAATTTGAAATACTGCTTTTGAAAGGCTTTTATTCGTCAAGCAAAGCCCACGTCAGCAATCTGAAGGTGCTGCACCTGAATGGCCGGCTTCCCTTTATTCATCCAGAAAAGCCAGCAAGGGGCTGCTGGCATGCGCCCCCCGGCTTTGGCCGGGCAGCCCGGCCTCAAAAGCCGCTCTTCCCGCCGCCACCGCATCGCGGAAAGCGGCGGCCATCTGCACAGGCTGGCCGGCCACCGCAATGGCGGTATTCACCAACACCGCATCAGCACCCATCTCCATGGCCAGCGCAGCGTGAGAGGGGGCGCCAATGCCGGCGTCTACAACAACCGGTACCTTGCTTTGGGCAATAATGATCTCCAGGAAGTCTTGCGTACGCAAACCGCGGTTGCTGCCTATGGGCGCCCCCAAGGGCATTACCGCGGCGGCGCCCGCTTCTTCCAGCCGTTTGCAAAGCACCGGGTCCGCGTGAACGTAAGGCAACACCACAAAACCCAGCCTTACCAGTTCTGCCGTGGCCTGCAGCGTTTCTACCGGGTCTGGCAGCAGGTACCTGGGGTCAGGGTGTATTTCCAGTTTGATCCAGTTGGTTTCCATGGCCTCCCGCGCCAGCTGCGCGGCAAAAACGGCTTCAGAGGCCGTGCGTACGCCAGATGTGTTGGGCAGCAAGCGGATGTGCGGATGGCGCAGGTGTGCCAGCATGTTGTGCTGGCCGGGGGCTTTGGTATCTACCCGTTTGAGGGCCACTGTTACCAGCCCGGAGCCGGAAGCCAGTATGGCCTCTTCCATCTGCTGACTGCTGCCGAATTTGCCGGTGCCGGTAAACAGGCGGCTGCTGAACACCGTGCCTGCTATGGTTAATTGTTGCATGATAAAGCGAGTTTGATTTTTTGCACCATTGCTTTTTTGTCTGCCGCGTGCGTGATCAGGCCTGATACCGCAACACCATGTATGCCTGTGCTCATCAGCGCGGCAATGTCTTCCAGCAAGATGCCGCCAATGGCCAGTACGGGAATGGTAATGCCTTTGTTGCGCAGCGCCTGCATCAGCTGGCGGTACCCTTCAAGGCCCAGCACAGGGCTTAGTTTTTCTTTGGTGGTAGTGAAACGGTAAGGTCCGTAGCCAATGTAGTCTGCTCCTGCCGCGGCGTGGGCCAGCGCCTGCTCAGGCGTATTGGCGGTACCGCCCAGCCAGCAGCCCGGGCCTGCCAGCCTGCGGGCTTCAGGCAGGGGCGCGTCCTGAAGGCCTACATGGCTGCCATAAGCACCAATGGCGGCGGCCATGGCCGGATGATCGTTTACTGAAAGCTGCGCACCGTATTGATCGCAGATAATTTTTGCGGCGGCAGCCTGGGTGGAAATGTCACCGCTTTTTACGCGCAGTTGCACCCAGCCGCAGCCGGCCTGGCAGGCCGCACGGATATTGTCCAGGTGGGAGGCGTTGGGTGTTTGTTGGGAAATGTACAGCAGGCGTTCCATATGGTTAAGATTGATGATGATCGTTGTGTTGTGATGGTTGAATGTGGGCATTCCACGCGGCGCTCCCCGGAATCCCTTTTTCGTTTAAAACAGGTGGGTGATGCCCCAATAACGAAACATCACTTTGCAAATAACGGGCGGTGTAGGCTTTGGCTGTTCGGCAGGCCTCTTCCAGCCCGCAACCCAGCGCCAGTGCGGCGGTAATGGCGGCAGACAGTACACAGCCGGAGCCATGCTTCGGGTAAACAGGTGGCGGCCCCGGCTCAAATTCCGTATAGCCGGTGCTGTTATATAGCGTATCCCATCCTTCTTTTCCCGGCCGGTGGCCGCCCTTCAGCAGCACGGCGCAATAAGCCGCCATTTGTTGCGCCGCCTGTTCTCCGCTGGCGTGGCCGGTAATGGCCATTGCCTCTTCATAATTGGGCGTGAGCAGCAGAAGGCTGGGTAATATGGTTTCCCATTGCTGCGCCGTGGCGCTGTGGAAAACGTAGCCGGAGGAAGCCTTCAGCACCGGGTCCAGCACAAACTGCAAACCTGGCCTGGCAGCTTGCAGCATGGGCAGCACCTGCAGCAAAATGGCGGGATGTTCTACAATGCCGATCTTGCAATACTGCACCGGGAACCTGGTGAGCAGCGGCAGCGCCTGCTCCACGATCTTTTCCGCTCCCAGCCATTCTACGGAAAGCAGGGTGTTGTCTGTTTGCACGGTCAATGCCGTACATACGCCGAAGCCGGTAATGCCGTGCGCTTCAAATGTTTTGATGTCTGCCAGCAAGCCGGCTCCCCCGGAAGGGTCAAGGCCGGCCAGGCTCATAACGAATGGTCCCATAACGATTGAATGAGCTGATAATTTTTAACCGCCGTTGCGGGGTTCTGCCAGATGGCTCCCAGTAATGCCGCACCATGAAAGCCCATCGCCCTTGCGCGCGCAATGTTAGAAGCATTGATGCCGCCTATGGCGATGCAATTGGGTGGAATGGTGGTGAATAGATGTCCTTTCCCGCTGTACCCCTGTTTTGAAATACTGTCAAACACCGGTCCCAGCAACAGGTATTGCCATGCCGTACCGGGACTTTCAGGGGTGTGAACGGAGGTGCTGAGCAGGAGGTGATGATAGCGGGTCGGCAAGCAGGCAACCGGCGCGTCATAGCGCCAGTCACTGCTACATGCTTCCGAAGGCGCAAGTGAGGCCAGGGAGAAGAGTTTCAGCACATCCTCCCGCATCAGACCACTCATCGTTCCCCTCATGCCTTCACTCATATGAAACCCCTTCACGGGATACCTTTCCAGCAGTTCCGGGTAGGCAGTGATCATCACCTTTGAATGGTCTTGCAAACCATCCAGCAACCCGGCATACTCTTGTAACGGCCATCCCGGTTTGCGGAGCAGCAGCGTTACCGGGCCGGCGGCGGCCAGCTCGTTGAGGTATTTCGTTTCTTCAGGTACCCGCTGCGGCGATGTGACGATCCAGATCATGAGTATATCTCCCCGCCTGTTGCCTGAAAACGTTCCGCCTGCTGGGCCATGCCCGCCGCTCTCACCTCCTGCGATATTTTCATGGAGCAGAAATGAGGCCCGCACATGGAGCAGAAGTGCGCAATTTTTGCGCCGTCGGCCGGGAGCGTTTCATCATGAAAACTGCGGGCGGTGTCAGGGTCAAGCGAAAGGTTGAACTGGTCTTCCCAGCGGAACTCGAAGCGGGCCTTGCTCAGCGCATCATCCCGCTGTTGCGCGCCGGGGTGGCCTTTGGCAAGGTCTGCCGCATGGGCGGCTATCTTGTAGGTGATCACACCTGTTTTTACATCTTCGCGGTTAGGCAGGCCCAGGTGTTCCTTTGGCGTTACATAACAGAGCATGGCCGTACCGAACCAGCCTATCATGGCGGCGCCGATGGCGGACGTAATATGATCATACCCCGGGGCAATGTCTGTGGTGAGCGGGCCCAGCGTGTAGAAGGGCGCCTCATGGCAATGCGCCAGCTGTTTGTCCATATTCTCGCGGATCAGGTGCATGGGCACATGGCCCGGTCCTTCGATCATTACCTGTACATTGTGCCGCCAGGCTATTTTGGTCAGTTCCCCCAATGTTTCCAGTTCCGCAAACTGCGCTTCATCATTGGCGTCCGCAATGGAGCCTGGCCGCAGGCCGTCTCCGAGGGAAAAAGCCACGTCGTACGCCTTCATGATCTCGCAGATATCCTCAAAATGTGTGTAGAGAAAGTTTTCCCGGTGATGGGCCAGGCACCACCTGGCCATGATAGAACCGCCGCGGGATACAATGCCCGTAGTGCGTTTGGCGGTGAGCGGCACATAGCGCAGCAGCACGCCCGCGTGAATGGTAAAATAATCTACCCCCTGCTCCGCCTGTTCTATCAGCGTATCGCGGAAGAGCTCCCAGGTAAGGGCTTCCGCCTTGCCGTTCACTTTTTCCAGCGCCTGGTAAATGGGCACGGTGCCTACCGGTACGGGGCAGTTGCGGATGATCCATTCCCGCGTTTCATGAATGTTTTTGCCGGTGCTCAGGTCCATGATGGTATCTGCGCCCCAGCGGCAGGCCCATACGGCCTTTTCCACCTCTTCCTCAATGCCGGAGGTAACGGCGGAGTTGCCGATGTTGGCATTGATCTTTACGAGGAAGTTGCGCCCGATGATCATAGGCTCCGCCTCCGGATGGTTAATGTTGGAGGGGATGATGGCGCGCCCTGCGGCTACTTCCTGCCGTACAAACTCCGGCGTGATGGGACGGGAATGGCTTGTGGAGCGCTGGTTCTCCCGGACGGCGATGTATTCCATTTCCGGTGTTATGATGCCCTGGCGGGCGTAGTGCAGCTGGGTAACATTATGGCCCGGCGCGGCTTTAAGCGGCAGGTGCTGGTGTTGGAAGCCATTTTGCTGCGGGGTGGAAAAAGCAGGCAGTTCCGCCACGTTGTTGCGCCCGCGTACCCAGGCCTCCCGCAGGCGGGGCAGGCCCTTGCGTACGTCTATGGCAATGGCAGGGTCTGTATACGGACCGCTGGTATCATATACGGTTACCGGGGCATTGGTTTCTTTTGTCCCCTCCAGGCGTGTATCCGTTAACGTTATTTCACGCATGGCCACCTGTATGTTGTGCATGGGGCCGTGAACATAAATTTTTTTTGATGCCGGCAGCGGCGTGCGGCTGATGGTGTTGTTTTGCATGATACAGTTTTTTAGATGCTCCGGGAACAGGCATGGCAATGCCCTGCACCCACCGGGAGCTGACAGGAAGATGTTTTTTTTCAGGATGGCCTTAACCGCCCTGTGTGGCCTGAATGATCATGACCTGGTCTGACGGGCATAGCATGGTGGCCGGCCAATCCGGCCGCGGTACCACCCTGCGGTTAACGGCAACTGCAATGCCTCTCGTTGTCGGGAGCTGAATAAACTGTAAGAGTGTAGCAACGGTTGTTTCCGGCTGCACAGCATAAAGTTTATTGTTTACAAGCACTTCCATGTTTGCAGGAGTTTAGGTGAACAATAAACTTTAAGGATGTAGATGAGAAGGAGTTCAGTATTACTTTTCCCTACGGCAGTGCGAACTGCATCAGGTACTGAGGGTATCATCTCAGTTTCTCCACATGGGAGAAACACCCCTAAAGTGATACAAATGTAGGGCGCAGAACTTCAAATTCCAAATAAGCGGTGTTTAGCATTATCTTTGATAAGAAGAAAGATGCCCTTTAACAAAAGATCCTGTATGAAAAAAAATGGCCTGTTTGCCGGTTGGTTGCTGTTGATGGCAGCATGCCAGGCGCCGGTACCGAAGGAGGCGCAAAAAGACAGTGTAGCCGTTACTGATAGTACCGGCGGAGTAGATACGCTGCCCGCTGATTCCGTTATCGTAATGGCAGACACCGCCGTGGTGGTAGATGCTACATTGATGCCCGGCAAGTGGCTGCAGCCTGTACAGGGGATAGACAGCGTTATGCAGGGTTTTACGCTGAAAAAGAACGGCAAGGCGGAATCTGTGAACATGCACAGCCGGTTGTATGACAAATGGAATCTGCAGCAAGACACGCTGCTGCTCTGGAGCCATGCCGAAGGGGTAAAAGACACGCTGCCGGTGATAGATACATTGGTGATAAAGGTGCTGAACGACACATCGCTGGTGGTATTTCCCACCAATGCGGCTCCGGGTTACCTGGAAAAATATTCGAGAAAGATGACAAGGAAAGGGAAATAAGGACATTGCAAGTTCCCCGATCCGGATTTCGGGAGGTTGCTCATAATTGGGTACGGTTATTACACCGGCACCCGAAAAGAGGAACTTGTGGAAGGCGCAGAACGCCGCTATAAATTATACTGCTGCCAGAAACCTATGGCGGTGGCAACAATTGCCAGGAAAAGACCTGCCACGGCCATTTGCAACTCGTCAATACTTTTACGGGCAATGATCAGGGAAACGATGCAAACAAAAACGCCTGCAGCGCCAAGGTAGATAGCAGCTTCTGCGGATTTGCTGATAAATGAGAATGCGGCGGTAACCACACCTACAAAAATGGAAGCAAACCCTGCAATTTTGGGCACACTAGTTGGGTGATGCATACTGAATAGAGATTATATAGTGAATAAATAATAAACGCTATTGTTGCAGGCCTGGCTGTTGGTCACGTTCCGGCACATTTTCCCAGGGAGTCTTCAGCAAGGGACCAATCTGTTGATAACGCGCATCCTGGTATTCATCCAGCCCATATTGCAGGCTGGCAGTATCTTTCACTATAACGAACGTACCAAAGAGGCGATCCCAGATAGAAAATATATTGGCATAATTGGAATCAGTTTCCGGCTGGAACCGGCTGTGGTGCACCTTGTGCATGTCTGGCGATACAATGATCCAGCTAAGGCCCTTGTCCAGCCAGCCCGGCAGGCGGATGTTGGCGTGGTTGAACTGGCTCATCAGCGCAGAGAGCGTCTGGTAGAGCATCACCATCCAGATGGGCACTCCCATGGCTACAATGGCCGCAAAGAGCGCTATGATCCTGAACACGCTTTCTACCGGGTGATGGCGCAGGGCGGTGGTGGCGTCTACTGCCGTATCTGTATGATGTATCTTATGGAAATGCCACAGCCAGGCAATTTTGTGCTGCACCCAGTGGATCAGGTATGCGCCAATGAAGTCAAGCATCAGCAACGCCAGCACGGCATGCAGCCATACCGGCAGCTTCAGCCAGTATAACAGGCCAAACTGTTCCCGGGCCGTCCATTCAGACGCTTTTACGATCAGGAAGGCGAAGCCGAGGTTCACAACAGCTGTGGTAAGGGTGAAAAAGAGGTTGGTGCCCGCATGCTTGTATTTATTGCCCCCGAACCGGAACCGGGGTATAACGCCTTCAATGAGCCACAACAATACCAGGCCGGCCACCAGCATGGCGGTACGGTAGGAAGAGGGTATATGCTCAAAAAAGTCGATCATGCGCGGATGGAATTAGTTCGTATGTACGTTGAGGTTAGTAAGTACCAGTTATGTTTCTTATGAAAATTTACGATTTTTTGCCCAATTGTGGCGGGTTTCAGCGGATTATTTGCAAACGGAAAAACAAGCACTTCATTCCGAGAATGCTTTATATATGAAGAAATAGTTAATTGTTGGAGGGATGGAGCGGGGATGCGGATGAATAGATTTTTCCTTTAATACATAAGCGGAATTAATATTTCCATGTTTTAATGTGTGGGAAGGAGCGGCATAGTGGGGGCGGAAAAAAAAGTGGGCCGGCGGGAGGTAGGGAAAAGAAAAAGGCCCCCGTGAGGGCCTTCCTGTTATATCATGTTTTGATCTGATCAATTGTTCAGCAGCAGCGGCATTACCAGCATCAGCAGGTCTTCAGATTCACCTTTTTCCACGGGCCGCAGAATGCCTGCCTTGGTGGGGGCGCTGAGATCTATGGTAATTTCATCGCCTTCTGCGGCATGCAGCATTTCTATCAGGAACTTTGCATTGAAAGCGATCTGCATGTCTTCCCCGCTGTACTGGCAGCTCATACGTTCATTGCCTTCAAAAGAAAAGTCAACGTCCTGCGCGGAAAGCTGCAGTTCGGCGCCGCTGATGTTGAGGGCCACCTGGTTGGTGCTCTTGTTGGCAAACACGCTCACACGTTTCAGGCCGTTCTGGAAGTCGTTTTTCACCAGGGTGAGGCGGTAAGGGTTTTCCTTCGGGATCACCACTTTATAGTCAGGGAAGCGGGCGTCTATCAGGCGGCAGATCATCTGCGCATTGTCGTGAGACACAAAGAAGTGGTTGCCGCTGTAAGATATTTTGATTTCGCTGTCGTTATCAGGGATGGCTGCCTTGAGCAGGTTCAGGGGCTTTTTGGGCACAATGAAGCTGTCTGGCTGCGGGCATTTCACATCTGTACGGATGTATTTCACCAGGCGGTGCGCATCGGTAGCTACAAACGTGATATTGTCAGGGTGCAGTTCGAAGAACACACCGGTCATCTGCGGACGGAGGTCGTCATTACTTACGGCAAACAATGTTTTGTTGATGGCGGTCACCAGTGCGGTGGCGGTCATGGTGAAGCTGGTAGCGTCTTCCGCGGCCGGCTCTTTCGGGAAATTCTCCGGGTTTTCTCCCATCACCTTGTATTTACCGTTGTCTGAAGTGATCTCAACAGCAAAGGAATTGAGGTCTATGTTAAAAGTGAGCGGCTGGTCCGGCAGGTTCTTCAGGGAATCCATCAGTATCTTGGCAGGTATGCAGATGCGGCCGCTTTCTTTTGCCTCTACCTCCAGCTTTACCTTCATAACGGTTTCCAGGTCGGTAGCAATTACGGTGAGCTCGTTCTTGTCGATCATGAAAAGGAAATCTTCCAGGATGGGCAATACCGTGTTCGAGTTAATCACACCGCTGATCTGCTGTAATTGTTTCAATAAAGTAGAGGAAGAAACGATAAACTTCATAAGGTTACTTAATAATTGTTGCAAATGTAAGGCAAACAAAGATAGAAAGTTTTGTCAATCATCTTCCGCTGCTTTTCCACAACTTACCCGCAGCCCTGTTCGCATTATCACAAAAGATAATGCTTGTTAAAAATGCAGTATTGCTATGGATTTTTGAACAAAATCACAGTATTTTGGGATTGTATTGAAAATATTGAAAACAATATGGCTATTCTTTTAAATTATTAATAAAACGGTTAGTTTTGCGGGCGCAAAAAACATCATTCATTAAAACAAAAAACTGGGGTTTATGAAACTGTCTCATTTAGCCGAAACGCTGATAGGTTCCGAAATTATCAAATTGGCCGGAGAGATAAAGGAAAAGCAGGCTAAGGGTGAAAAGATCTACAATTTCACCATCGGTGACTTTGACCCCAAGGTGTTCCCCATCCCTGCGGAATTTGAGAACGAGATCATACAGGCATACCGGGATAAATACACCAATTACCCGCCGGCAGATGGTATTGCCGAACTGCGTAAAGCGGTGGGCGGGTTCATTGCCGAGCGCGAAGGACTGAACTACGATCCCAACAGCGAGATCGTGATATCCTGCGGCGGCCGTCCTATCATCTACGCAACTTACCGTACTATTGTAGACCGTGGCGAGAAAGTGATCTACGCTACCCCGTCATGGAACAACAACCACTACACCCACTTCATGGAAGGCGAGCACGTGGTGCTGGAAGCAAAGGCGGAAAACGATTTTATGCCTACCGCCGCGGAACTGAAGCCGCTGTTGAAAGGTGCTACCCTGCTGGCGCTGTGCTCTCCGCAGAACCCCACCGGTACCACCTTCGGCAAAAAACAACTGGAAGATATCTGTGATATGGTGCTGGAAGAGAACAAGAGCCGTGCCGCTGGCGAAAAGCCGCTGTACGTGCTGTTTGACCAGATGTATTGGGTACTCACCTTTGGTGACACGCAGCACTACAACCCCGTTTCCCTTCGCCCGGAAATGAAAGACTACACCGTGTTCATTGACGGTATGAGCAAAGCCTTTGCCGGTACCGGGGTGCGCGTTGGCTGGGCGCTGGGCCCCAAACACGTTATGTCAAAAATGAAGGCCATCCTTTCTCACGTAGGCGCATGGAGCCCCATGGCAGAGCAGAAGGCTGCCGCCAAATACCTGGTGCAGAAAGAGGCCGTAAATAAATACCTGGCCCATTTTAAAGGTGAAGTGGAAGAAAGGCTGGTGAAGATCTACGAAGGGTTTGACGCGCTGAAGAAAGCGGGTCACCAGGTAGACGCCATTGCTCCCCAGGCCGCCATTTACCTCACCATCAAACTGGACCTGGCCGGCAAGAAAACGGCCGACGGCAAGGAGCTGGCAGACCAGGCCGCCGTTACCTCCTACATCCTGGATGAAGCAAAACTGGCCGTAGTACCTTTCTACGCATTTGGCTCCGCCAGAAACTCTCCCTGGTACCGCCTGAGCGTGGGCACTTGCGTAAAGGAAGAAATTCCGGCTATGCTGGCTGCCTTGAAAGCGGCGCTGGAGAAACTGAAATAATACAGGAAGCGTATCATAATATAGCGGGTTCGCCATGGCGGGCCCGCTTTTTTTATGGGGTATACGCAGGGGGTATAGATGTTGTATTTAACGTATCGAGGCCATGCCGGAAGGTAGAAATGCCGTCTTCTCCCGCTTTTTTTGCGCTCGGGGACCGTGATTTTTCGCTATAAAAAGGGCCATTTTCTAATGCAGATGCCTGCATCGCCGCAAAAAAGCCATTCATTTACAGCCTCATTTAGCTATCCAACGCTCAAAGTAATAGCGTGGCCCCAAACAGCTGTATAATGCCGGAATGGCGCCAAAACTATATTATTGGTGTTTTTACACATAATGAAAAAGAGAGAAGGCTGAGATAAATAAATTGTGTTTAAATACCAATAAATTGATTATAAATAAATTATGGGCATAACCCTTTTTTGGCAAAACAGAGGAAACCCCGGTCTTTTTGCATTGCTCCCTCAACGCTATCTTCCCCAAAATCCACCCCCAGGGAAACCGCACTCATCCCCCAATCCCTTCCTCCCATCAAACTCTCTGACTATCAATGCCGCCCCCGGAAACTCTTAAAACCCGCTCCGTCATAGAATCGTTAAAAAACAGTTAAATAGTCAACCGAACTTACTAAAATCAAAAATTCATTATAATTTTGACTTTGTAACTAAAAAAGTCAGAAAGTTAATGCAAGACAATCATAACAGAGACGAAATGCGTGACCGTATCATTGAAGCGGCTCTGAAAAGGTTTACTCATTATAGTGCCACCAAAACCACTATGAATGAGATAGCCGATGATCTGCATTGCTCCAAGGCCTCTTTATACTACTATTTCCCGGACAAAGGCACCCTGCACCTGGCAGTGCTCGAAAAAGCCGGGGAGGCCTACTTTACTGAACTGCAAAAAGAGGCTGACCGCGCCTCTTCCGCGCACCAGGCACTGATGGACATGATTTCCGTCCGCCATGCTTTTGTCAAGAAGTTTTGTCGCCTGGAGTTATTCAAAACATTAAAAGACAAGCAGCTAGATAGTACAGGAGAAGCCTTCCGGCAGGCCCGTGAGAGAGAAACGGCCCTCATCGCCGCCATTATCAGGGGAGGAGTGGAACGCGGCGAACTGGCCAATTGTGATGCAGACCGGATGGCCTCCTTGTACATGCTGTCTATGATGGGACTTCGTTTTGCCTTGTCAGACCGGGCGTTTACCGATGATCTCTCAGACGGGGAATTTGAAGTGGTGCGTGAATGGCAGGTACAGCTGGCAGAAATTTTCATCAAAGGATTAAAAAAATAAGGTCATGAAGGAAAGAATTTTAGAAACCGCCCTTCGCCTGTTCAGTACCTATGGCATCAAAAGCATTACCATGCAGGAAATAGCCCGCGAGTGCGGCATTTCCAAAAAAACCGTTTACGAGCATTTTGCCGATAAAACAGACCTGGTAGACGAGGTAGTGGCCTTCATGACCCAAACACATTGTAAAAAACTGGAGGAGTGCATCAGCAGTGGGAGAGACGCAATTGAGGAGCTGGTGCTCTCACTCCGCCAAATAGAGCTGCAGGTAAAGAGCATCAATCCCATCCTGCTGTTTGAACTGGAAAAATATCACCCTTCCGCCTGGAAAGGCATACAGGAGTTCAAAGACAGCTTTGTGAGAAAAAGCATCCGCGAAAACCTGGAGCGCGGTATCCGCGAAGGGCTCTTCCGCAGTAATATGAACATCGATATTATTACCCACCTGCGGCTGATGCAGATAGAATCGGCCTACAACCCGCGCTACTTCCCGGCAGCGCAGTTTGACCTTCACGAGGTGATGGTGCAGGTGACCCAGCATTACATACATGGCGTGGCCACCCCGGAGGGCCACCGGCGTATTGAACAATACACCGGCGTCAAACAAACCGCATAAAACAATACGATATAACAGCTTTGTAACATGAAAAAATGGATCGTATCCTTCCTGTTCCTTACAACGGCAGGAATATTTAACGCCAACGCACAAACGAAACAGCTAAGCCTGCAAGAGGCCCTGAAGTTTGCATTGGCGCACAACCAGACCCTGGCCGTGAGCCGGCTGGAAGAAAGCATAGGCAGGCTCAAAACGGAAGAAGTACGGGCCCAAGCCCTGCCGCAGCTGAGCGCGAACGGCTCCCTGACCGATAACCTGAAGAAACAGGTAATGGTAGTGCCCGGCGAGCTCACCGGCCAGCCCGGCAAAACGTCCCTGCTGGAAGTAGGTACCACCTGGAACGCCGTGGCATCTGGTGAGGTAAACCAGCAGATCTATAACCAGAGCGTGTTTACCGGCCTGAAAGCGGCCAGGGCAGGGGAACAGTACTACAGCCTGCAAACGCAGCAGACGTCGGAGAACGTGATCTACGAAGTGTCTGGCCTGTACTACAGCCTGCTGGTGAAAAAAGAAAAAATGAACGTGCTGCAGTCCAACATAGACAAACTGACACGCCTGGTAGAGACTACCCAGAGCCAGTTTGACAACGGGCTGGCCAAAAAAATAGACCTTGACCGCATCAGGGTGAACCTGGTGAATTACCAGACGCAGCAAACACAGCTCGAAAACCAGTTGAGGGTAGACGAGAACAAACTTAAACAAAGTATGGGCATGCCGGCAGAAACCGCCGTGAGCCTGCCCCCGCTCTCACTTAGCGACATTGAACAAAAAGCCGCCGGTATTGCCGACTTCGGAACGTTTAACCTGGCCAACAGAACGGAAACGAAGATATTAGACAAAACAGAAGAATTGCAGCTGTTCCAGAAGAAGGCATACCTGGCGGAATATTTTCCCAGCCTTTCCTTTAACGGCCGCTATTCCTATAATGGCCTGAGCAACAAGTTCGACCTTTTTAACGGCAGCGGCAGCACCGCCAACTGGTTTGGCATGGCTTCCATCGGCATTACGTTGAAGATCCCCATTTTTGACGGCTTTGCCCGCCGCTCCCGCGTACAGCAGTCCAACCAGGTGCTGAAGCAGATAGACCTGCGCCAGGAGCTGAACAAGCTCAACCTCTCCACTGCGTACGAAAACTCCAGGCTCATGATGCAAAACAGCCTGAGCACCATTAAAACACAAAAGGAAAACGTAGCCCTTGCAGATGAGGTGTATGCTTCCACTCAGAATAATTACAAACTGGGGCTGGCCAGCCTGACAGACCTGCTCAACGCGGAAACCTCGCTGGCCGAAGCGCAAAACAGTTATAACGAAGCGCTGCTGCAGTACAAGCTTGCAGAGCTTGACCTCATCAAATCCAACGGTAACCTGCCATCACTCTTAAACTAATGCAAGCCATGAAGAAAGTTTTAATCTACGGCACTTTAACAATAGCGGCACTGGCTGCCATTATGTGGAAGCTGAACGCCAACAAAAAAGCGAACACCGAGAAAACGGAATTTGTAAAACAAAGCAACTCCGGAGATGTGCCGGTACTGACCGAAAAGGTGGCCCGCATTGAATTTGACCAGAAATTTTCCGTGAACGGGAACTTTGAGCCCGCCCGCGAGCTCTCCTTCCTGAGCGAAACTTCCGGCCGCATTACCAAACTGATGGTAGATGAGGGCAGCTATGTAAAACAGGGCCAGGTGATGGCGCGTATAGACGATGAGCTGCTGGGCACAGACCTGGCTTCTGCTAAAGTGAACCTGGAGCAGTTGAAAGTAGACAAGGAAAGATATGAAAGCGCGTTCAGGACCGGCGGCGTTACCCAGAAACAGATGGACGATGTGCGCCTGCAGTACGAAGTGGCCCAAACCCGCTACGATGCCGCATCCCGCCGCATCCGCGATACGCATGTGAAAGCGCCCATTTCCGGCATCATCAATGCCAAATATGTTGAGCAGGGCGCCTACCTCTCCGCCGGCACCAAAATGTTCGACATCGTAGACGTATCCCGCCTCAAGCTGCGGGTAACCGTGCCGGAGCTGCAGGTGATCCACCTGAAGCCGGGAGGCAAGGTGAACGTATCTACCAACGTATATCCCGAAACGGCCTACACCGGCAAGATCACTTTCATTGCGGCCAAAGGAGACAATACCCTGAGCTACCCGGTAGAAATGGAAGTGACCAACATCAGCGGCAAACCCCTGAAAGCCGGCATGTACGGCACCGCCAACTTTGAAATGCCGCAGCAGGCCCCGGCCATACTGGTATCCCGCACCGCTTTTGTGGGCGGCGTGAACAGCAACCAGGTGTATGTGAAAGATGGCAACACGGCCAAGCTGCGCAATGTAGTGGCCGGCCGCATCTATGGAGATAAAGTGGAGATCCGGGAAGGGCTGACAGAGGGTGAGACCGTGATCACCAGCGGCCAGATCAACCTGGTAGACGGTGCAAAGGTGACAGAACAGGAAAAGTAGGATTGCTTATACAAACTAATTGAATCATGAAGATCACAGAGATTTCTATAAAAAGGCCAACGGTGGTGGTGGTACTGTTCACCATCCTGACCTTGCTTGGTTTCATCAGCTACAAAGCCCTCAACTATGAGCTGCTGCCCAAGTTCTCTTCACCGATAGTAACCATTGCTACGGTGTACCCCGGCGCTTCGCCCCAGGAGGTGGAGAGCACTGTTACCAAAAAGATCGAGGATGCGGTGGCTTCCATGGAGAAGATCAAAAAACTGACCTCCAAATCGTCTGAAAGCCTGTCTGTAGTAACAGTAGAGCTGAACAACGATGCCAATGTGGACATTGGCCTGCAAGACGCGCAGCGGAAGGTGAACGCTATCCTGGCAGACCTGCCGGGAGATGCCAAGCCGCCCTCCCTGAACAAGTTCTCCATTGATGACCTGCCCATTATGACCCTCTCCGCCACGGCCAAAATGGACGACCGCCAGTTCTTTGACCTGGTAGACAAAAAGCTGCAACCCCAGCTTTCCCGTTTGCCCGGCGTAGCGCAGATCTCGCTCATCGGCGGCCAGGAAAGGGAGATCAAGATCAATATAGATCCCAAGAAACTGGAAGCATATAAACTGTCCATTTTGCAGGTGCGCCAGCTGGTAACCAATGCCAACCTGGACTTCCCCACCGGTAAGGTAAAAACCGTAGACCAGCAGATACTGGTGCGCCTGGCGGGGAAATACAAGAACGTGGAACAGCTCCGCAGCCTGGTGCTCACCACCATGCCCAATGGTATGCAGGTGAGATTGCAGGATGTGGCGGATGTGCAGGACGACCAGAAAGACGCGGAAAGGATTGCGCGGGTAGACGGCCTGAACGCCATTGCCCTGCAGGTACAGAAACAGACAGACGCCAACGCGGTGGAAGTAAGTGAACAGATGAAAAAGGCCATTGCAGGCATTGAAAAGGAATATGCCGCCAGCAACCTGAAGATCAAAATAGCCAATGACGCGTCTGTATTTACCCTCGAGTCTGCGGACTCCGTGATACATGACCTTATTATAGCCGTACTGTTGGTGGCCGCGGTAATGATGTTGTTCCTGCACAGTATCAGGAACGCCATTTTCGTTATGATCTCCATCCCGGCATCCCTGATTGCCACTTTCATAGGCATGAAGTTGTTCGGCTTCTCGCTGAACCTCATGAGTTTGCTGGGCCTTTCACTGGTGGTAGGCATCTTGGTGGATGACGCCATTGTGGTGCTGGAAAACATCTACCGCCATATGGAAATGGGGAAAAACAAGGTGCGTGCGGCGTTTGACGGGGTGAAGGAAATAGGTTTCACCGTTACCTCCATTACCCTCGTAATTGTAGTAGTGTTCCTGCCTATCTCGCTCACGAACGAACTGGTAAGTAAAATTCTCCGGGAGTTCTGCGTGGTGGTGATGATCTCTACCATGCTCAGCTTGCTCACCTCCTTTACCATTGTGCCTTTGCTGGCTTCCCGCTTCGGCAAGCTCACACACCTGACGGGCAAGAACTTCTTCCAGAAATTCATTCTCTGGTTTGAAAGGCAATTGGACAAATTTACCGAATGGATGACCAACACCCTGAAATGGGCGCTGGCACATAAAACCATTACCATTGTAGGTTCCCTGGTACTGCTGATCGCTTCTTTCCAGCTGGTGGGCAGGGGTTACATTGGCGGGGAGTTCATTCCCAAAGGTGACCGCGGCCAGTTCATCATTTTGCTGGAAATGCCGAAAGACGCCTCCCTGGAGCAAACCAACCAGGCTACGCGCAAGGTGGAACAGCTGATGGACAAAAAGCAGGAAGTGACCTCACTGGTAACCACCGTAGGCCAGACCTCTGAAGACGGTTTTGGTACCTCCCAGTCTACCGCCTATAAATCAGAGATCACCGTGATGCTGGTAGATCAGCACCTGCGTGAGGCGGCAGACATTTTTGCGGCCAAGGTGAAGAAAGAACTGAAAGAGCAGATGCCCGGCGTAAAAGTGAAAACCACCCCCGTGAGCATACTGGGTACCGCAGAGCGCGCACCGGTAGAGCTGGTGGTAATGGGCGCTGACCTTGACAGCGTAATGGGCTTTGCCAAAAAAGCCATGGCGGAACTGCAGACCATTGAAGGCTCCAGTGAGGTGAAACTGTCTGTGGAAGAAGGTAACCCCGAGATCAACGTGCAGGTAGACAGGGATAAAATGTCTTCCCTGGGCCTCACGCTAGACAATGTGGGCGGTACCATGCAAACCGCCTTCAGCGGTACGGCAGATGATTCCAAGGTGAAATTCCGCCAGGGTGAGTATGAATACGATATCAATATCCGGTTTGACGACTTCAACCGGAAAAACATACAGGACGTATCCAATATCGACTTCAAGAACGACAAGGGCGAGCTGATCAAACTGTCCCAGTTTGCCACTGTTACGGAAGGCTCAGGCCCCAGCCGGCTGGAGCGCCGTGACAAGAACACGTCCGTATCCGTACAGTCCCAGGTAATGGGCCGCCCCTCCGGCACGGTTACGCAGGAGTTCGGCGCCAAGGTGGCCAAGCTGCAGAAACCCGCCGGCATATCTTACGTATTTGGCGGTGACGCGGAAAACCAGGGAGACTCTTTCTCCACGCTGGGTGTGGCGTTGCTGATCTCCATTGTGATGGTATACCTCATTATGGTGGCCTTGTACGATAACTATATTTACCCGTTCGTGGTGATGTTCTCCATCCCGCTGTCTATCATCGGCGCCCTGCTGGCGCTGGCGCTGACCAACAATACCCTGAACATCTTTACCATACTCGGTATGATCATGCTGATAGGCCTGGTGGCCAAGAACGCCATTATATTGGTAGACTTTACCAACCAGATGAAGGAAGAAGGGCAAAGCACCTACAATGCGCTGCTGCACGCTAACCGTGCCCGTTTGCGGCCCATCCTGATGACCACTATAGCCATGGTGATAGGCATGTTGCCCATTGCACTGGCCACGGGTGGTGTGGCATCTACCAAAAACGGTCTGGCCTGGGTAATTGTGGGCGGCCTCATCAGCTCCATGTTCCTCACCCTGATAGTGGTGCCGGTAATATACATGGTGGTAGACAAGCTGATGGCGAAGTTCGGCATGGGCAGGGTATCCAAAAAACGTTATATCCGCCAGCGGATGGTAGCGCCCACCAAACGGGAGCTGGAAGTGCAGGAGCTGTCTTCCGCTTCCATGATGAACTGATAAAATACTTGCATAAGTGATAATAGTGTTACAAACAGTGTAACAGTTGTAGGTTTAACTAAATGGCCGGGATATTCTTATCCCGGCCTTGATTTTTGCTTAATATAAATAGAGAGGAGAGGGTTATCAGGTATTGAAGTCTATGTAAAACGCGCTGGTATAGTCAATAGCGCTTTTGTGGCGGCCGCCGTCAAACTTATCTGTATTGAACCTGGCGGAAAAGGAGAGCGCATCCTGCATGGCCCTGAACTCTGACGCCTCAAATTTTTCCTCAGCAGGTTTGGGCAGGTGGGAGATATACTGTTCTACTTCTACCGCGCCTGCATCTATAATGGTTACGTCTATATAAGATTTGCTGAACAGGCAATCGTAAATATAACCGGCGTATTTGGGAGAAGGATGCCGGCAAACAGACTCGTAGGCAAAACCGCTGACCCCGAAGCCGCTGCGGCTGTAATGAATGAAGTCTGCCAGAAAAAAAAGCTTGTCCAGCTTGGTTTTATTGGGTTTCATCTCAATGGAAAAGAAGCTGGCCATTTGCCCTATCCGTTCTATGTCTGCCTGCCTGTAGCCGTTGAGGGAACTGGGCCCCTGCTCGCCCGGTACCCGTTTCTTGATCAGCTCCTCATCGTCGTTACGGGTATTCAGCTTGCTTTCCAGCTTTTTGTATATTTTATCTACTTCATTTACGCTAAGATCATTTTTGCTCAGCTCCAGCAGGTCCATGAACTTTTCCGGGTTTTTGGCCAGCTGTATGAGGCGCCCTACGGAAGGGCTGGGAATTTCGCCAAGCTCATAGTTGCGGTACACATTGGTGCCCAGGCCCAGTACATCACTCATCTTGGAAGCGCTGAGGCCGTATTGCTCCCTGATGCTTTTGATCTCGTCTACAAAGGGAATGCCGTGCTTGCTGCGGTATTGATTGTATACCTGGGTAAGGTTCAGGTGGTCGATCTCGTCAACGGTAAACCTTTGACCCGTAGTATTATCAGTGTAATAATGATAAACTATCTCGAAAGATTCCTTCCGGAAGTCAAGAGTATCCCTTTCCTTGTGTAATGTAGCATTCGCTAATTGTCCCGGTATCATATCAGCACTTATTGGTGTTTAAATGGGTATACCATCGGTTCCTTCGCTGGGTGGAAGGAAATGCAGATCGGGCTGTCGTTTTTTTCGCCAATAGATATTTTGATACATACTTCGTATTCCCTTATCATCTTTCCAAATACCCATACTACAGGAGCATCCGCACTTCCTTTATTTTCTATGGGCCCGCCGATATAATCCTCCACCCGCAGCTCTTCTATCACTTTTTTACGTTCTCCTAAAGGAAGTTCCATTACCAGGAGCGCCATCGAGTTCTTCTTTTCGTCATCCACGTATTTGATAATACCTCCAACTTTGATCTTATGGTGCAGCGCTTTCAGGTAATTTTCGATATAAAGTTTCTCCATGATGTTCTTTTATTCACTTTCAGTGTGAATATGAACACCAAATTATCGTAAATTTCACTTTCAAAGTGATTTATAGCCACTCATTAACAAACGGTTAGCAAAATTAATCCTTCGCTATCCGGTTGTAAGACACGGTAATACCTTTGATCAGGGAGGAACTGAAGCCCTGGTGCTCCATCTCGTTGAGGCCCGCTATGGTGCAGCCTTTGGGAGTTGTAACCTTGTCTATTTCCTCTTCGGGGTGGCGGTTTTCGCGGATCAGCAGTTCAGCCGCGCCTTTCACTGTCTGGGCGGCAATGCGGGTAGCGGTGCGGGCATCGAAGCCGATCTCAATACCGCCCTGTATGCTGGCGCGGATGAAGCGGAGGGCGTACGCAATGCCGCAGGCGCCCAACACGGTGGCCGCGTCCATCAGTTTTTCGTCTATGCTGACTGTTTCCCCCAGTTGGTTGAACATGTCTGTTACAAAGGCCGTTTGCTCTTCTGTTACATTACGCCCGCAAACGCAGGTAATGGATTCCTGTATGGCAATGGCCGTATTGGGCATGGCCCGGAAGATGGGCATGCCGGGCAGTGTGATCTTTTCCAGGTCGTCCAGCATCACGCCGGTTACCACGCTGATGAGCATTTGTTTCTTCGCGTCAAAGGAAGCGCGGAGCCCGCTCAGCACTTCTTTTACATTGTAGGGTTTGAGGGCCACTACCACCACGTCTGCCTGGCTGATGGCTTTGGCATTGTCTGTTTCCACCAGTACGCCTTCGCTGGCCAAACCCGCCAGGGTGGCTATGTTGCGCTTGGTAATAGTAATATCTGCCGCCTTGGAAAAGCCGCTCTTCAGTAAACCCTGTGCAATGGCCGCACCCAGGTTCCCACCGCCAATAATGGCTATCTTTTTACCGGACATAGTCTATCATTTTAAAAGGGTAAGGTATGACAAAACGGGGAGGCGTGCAAGGGAGGGGCTTTAAAAGCCGATGGTCCCCATTTCCGGGAACCATCGTCAGACAACATCATTTATGATCATTCCTGATGACTCAGGCATTAATCCAGTGTTACATGGCTCCAGTTTTCGCCGCTTTTGATGCGATAGAGCTGCATTTCGCTGATGGAGAACTGCTCGGCAATCTGCTTCATGGTCTTTTTGCCGGGTTTGTTCAGCAGCCGCTTGATGCTTTTAACCTTGCCCACGTTCAGCTTCAGACCGGTTTGGCGGTGGCGCTGCAGCTCCTTGTAAGCAATTTTTGCCGGGCTCTTCTGCTGGTGCTTTTCCATTTCCTCCTTGGTGGCCCAGCGGAGGTTGGAGGCTTTATTGTTCTTTTTGTCAAAGTCGAGGTGGATCACATACTTCTGGCTGCGGCTGGTTTTCTGGAGGAACAGGCGGGCCACTTCGCGGTGCAGGTAGAGAGACTGGTAAGTATCCGCGGGTTTGATGTTCAGCACCGTATAACCTTCTACGGTAGACCCGTTCAACAATTTCCCGTCTTCAATGCTTTCGTGGTAACTGATCACTCTTCCCATATTGGACACCGCGTATTTTTTACGCAGGGCAGATTTGTTTTTAATCTGCAAGTCTTTCCAGACTTCATTTTTCAGATTTTTGATCGTGGCCATTGTGAAGTAATTTTTTTGTGATTCAATTGGGATTAATCCGGAAAACCACACGCCGCTACCATATCTGTTTCAGCCATCGGGGCCATTGTCCTTTCGAATATATGATCTTTGTACTGCAGAGCAACGGCATCCAGCACTTCTTCTACCGCCACCGCCGTATTGCAAGTTACTAATTGTGAACGGAATTCTTTGATGTGGGGCAGGCCTTTCAGATAATTTGTATAGTGCCGCCGCATTTCCAGGATGCCTACCACGTCTCCCTTCCAGCTGATGGAATGGCGCAGGTGCTGTTTGCACACTTTTACGCGCTCGGCCACGGTTGGCGGGGGCAGGTGGGCGCCTGTACGCAGGTAATGCCTGATCTCGTTAAATATCCAGGGGTAACCAATGGCCGCGCGGCCGATCATTACCCCGTCTATCCCGTACTTTTCCCGGGCGGCTTTGGCCTGTTCCGGGGTGCAGATGTCTCCGTTCCCGAAAATGGGGATGTGGATGCGGGGGTTGTTCTTTACCTTGCCTATCAGCGTCCAGTCTGCATTCCCCTTGTACATCTGCGTACGGGTGCGGCCGTGGACGGTGAGGGCTTTGATGCCCACGTCCTGCAGCCTTTCGGCCACTTCCTCTATGTTTTTGGTATCATCGTCCCAGCCCAGCCGGGTTTTTACGGTTACGGGCAGGCGGGTAGCCTTTACTACGGCCTCGGTGAGGCGTACCATTTTAGGCACGTCTTTCAGAATGCCGGCCCCGGCGCCCTTGCAGGTCACCTTTTTTACGGGGCAGCCAAAGTTAATGTCCAGCAGGTCCGGGTTGGCCACCTCCACGATCTGTGCGGCCATGGCCATAGGTTCCTCGTCTCCCCCGAATATCTGTATGCCCACCGGGCGCTCGTAATCGAAAATATCCAGCTTTTGCCGGCTTTTAATGGCATCCCTGATCAAACCCTCGGAAGAAATGAACTCCGAATACATGAGGTCGGCCCCGTTCGCTTTGCACACCGCCCTGAACGGCGGGTCGCTTACGTCTTCCATGGGAGCCAGCAATAAAGGGAACTCACCCAGTTCTATATCTCCTATTTTTACCATATTATCATTGAAAAAAAGTCACGCCTCGGTTAACTGGCAAACACAGTGTAAATTTACGCAAAATTACCACAGCAATATTTATGGGTTACTTACGGCAATACTCTCCTTTTCTGCAGCTGATCACGTTTTTAGGGTTATGGTTCGCTTTCATGCTTTTGTACTCCCTGTTCCTGGCCGGCTTTTTCCCGGCTATCAGCGGCGGCTATACGATTGGGCAGATGGAAGACACCAAGGTGTGGGGAGACCCGGCCTTTGTACGCGGCCTCAAAATAGTGCAGTTCCTCTATACCCTGGTCAGCTTCCTGGTGCCGGGCCTGATATTTGCCTACCTGGCGCACCCGCGGCCGGCAGTATACATGGGCCTGGCGCAACGCCCCCGCACCCTGCAACTGCTGTTGGCGCTGCTGGTGGTATTCTGCGCCCTGCCGCTGGTAAACGTACTGGGCGAGTGGAACAGCACCTGGCCGGTATCACAGTCTCTCCGGGACCTGGAGGAGCTGGCCACCAAACAGACCAAGCTGCTGCTTAATATGCCGGATATTGGCACCATGCTGTTTAACCTGCTGCTGCTGGCCCTGCTGCCTGCCATTGCCGAAGAAGTTTTTTTCCGCGGGGTATTGCAGAGAATATTAACAGCCTGGGTCAAAAATGGTTGGGCCGCCGCCATTATTGCCGCCATTATTTTCAGTGCCATCCACATGCAGTTCCTGGGTTTTATGCCCCGCCTGCTGCTGGGCTTTCTCATGGGCGCCATCTACCTGGTAACCGGCAACCTCTGGCTGGCTATTGCCGGCCACTTTTTGAACAACGGCCTGCAGGTGGTGTTAGTGTATCTGTACCAGGCCAAGATGATCAGCTACGACGCTATGAAAGATGAGCATGTTCCGGCCATGTACGGCCTGTTCAGCGCGCTGGTGGCCGGCCTGCTGATCTGGCAGCTGTATAAAAAAGCCCGCGCCGCCGGCCAGGCCTTTGCATTGCCGCCTGAGCCGGGAGATGAAGAACAGGCGGCAGAAACCGATAACGATTCAATATTTAAAGATCACTAATATGGAAAAAGACTGGATAAAAGTATTTGGCAGCCAAAGCTCCTTTGAAGCGGAAATTGTGAAGGGCATGCTGCTCGAAAACGACATAGAAGCGGTGCTCGTTAACCGCCAGGATTCTTCTTTCGGCAGCATGCTGCCGGGTATGGACGAAGTATATGTGCATACCTCCAATGAAAGCAAGGCCAGGGAACTGATTGCCGCCAGCCGGGAAGGGAACGTGGAAAACAATCTGTAGCTTTACGCCCTGACCCAACTTTATAGTTCAGATGAAGACCTTCATTACGCGTACCATTACCGCATTGTTCTTTGTAGCCATTATGCTGGGGGGCATTTTGTGGAACGAGCTGTCTTTTTTCTTGCTTTTTTTCCTCATCAATTTTTTTGCGCTGCAGGAATATTTCAAGCTGGTACGGAACATAGATACGGAATACCAGGAGATCTCTCCCTGGCACAGGTATGGCGTGCTGGTAGCCGGTTGCGCCGTGATGATGGCCGCCACAGATGCCAGCTTTGGCGGCAGCGGCGTTACCGTGGGGGAAATTGGCTGGGCCATGGCGCTTATTTTTGTGCTGATACTGCCGCTGGGAGAAATACTGATGAGCAAGGTGTTTTCACTCAAGGCCATCGGTTATTCGCTGCTGGGGCTGATCTATGTGACCATGCCGCTGGCCCTGCTGGTGAGCCTGCGTTTGCAGCCGCATACGCTAACGCCGGTGGGCTACCTTATTCCCCTGCTGCTCATCATCTTTATCTGGATCAATGATACCATGGCTTATATTGTTGGCTCCCTCATTGGCCGCACCCCCTTCTTCCCGGCCATTTCCCCCAAGAAAACAATTGAAGGTACCGCAGGCGGCATGGTGCTTGCTGTTGCGGCCGCCGGTATTTTCGGGTACTTTTGGGGCAATGCCTGGCTGTACTGGCCGCACTGGATAGGATTGGCCTGCATTGCCGCTATTTTCGGCACAGCGGGAGACCTGCTGGAGTCCCGCCTGAAACGCCTGGCCGGCGTAAAAGATTCCGGCAGCATCATGCCCGGCCACGGCGGTTTCCTGGACCGCTTCGATTCCTTGCTGGTGGCCGCGCCCTTTGCCTGGATATATGTTAACTTTGTAGTTCTTTAAATAGAATAAATTTTCTTCATACCTTCGTACCGCCGGAAAACGGTTATACCTAAAATTCAATTGAACAATGACAATCCATCGTGAGGGAACAGCTACCATCACCTTAGTTTTTGTGCTGCTGGCGCTTATCAACGGCGCCGTATTTTACTGGCTTGCCTCCTCTCCGCTGCTGTGCTGGACGGTTTTCGGCATATCCGTAGTTTTCTTCCTGTTCATTATATCCTTCTTCCGCATACCTTCCCGCAGTATGGAACATGGGGAAGGGCTGGTCATTGCTCCGGCAGACGGCAAAGTGGTGGTAATTGAAGAAACATTTGAACCGGAATACTTTAAGGACAAGCGCCTGCAGGTGTCTATCTTCATGAGCCCGGCCAATGTGCATGTAAACCGCAACCCCATCAGCGGCGAAGTGAAACTGAGCCAGTACCACGCCGGCAAGTACCTGGTGGCCTGGCATCCCAAATCATCTACCGAGAACGAACGCCATACGGTGGTGATCGGCAACGGCAACCAGGAAATACTGGTACGCCAGATAGCCGGCGCCCTGGCCCGCAGAATTGTGAACTACCTGAAAGCAGGCATGCAGGTGAAGCAGAACGAAGAAATGGGCTTCATCAAATTCGGCTCGCGGGTGGATATTTACCTGCCGGTGGGCACCAGGGTAGACGTTGCGCTGGAGCAAACTGTGCGGGGCGGGCAAACGGTGATTGCGAAACTGGGTTAAATGCCCTATCTTTAAAAGCAAATATATACGCCATGAAGAAACTTTTTTTTGCATGCGCGGCCATTGCCCTGATGGCAGGCCCCGTGATAGCGCAGGATAAGGCAGCTGCTGATAAAAAGAAAGTGAAAAAAGAAGCAACGTGCCAGAAAGGCGCGGATGCGGCCTGCTGCAAGCCGGCGCAAACCGCCCAGAACAAATCCTGCTGCATGCCGTCCAAAGCAGCCGGCCTGAAAACCGCCGCGGCCGCCAAAAAACAGACTAAACCCGCTCCGAAGGGGTAACATATATTTCCATCGCACAAAAAAGGGGTTGATTGCATGGCTGCAGTCAACCCCTTCTCTTTTACCGTCCGTTGTTATAAAATATCTTTCAGTTCTTGCAGGCTGTGGATGGTGTAGGTGGGCGTAACGCCTTCCTGTGTTTGGCCCGGCGCAAAATACACCTGGTCCATGCCGGCTTCCTGCGCGCCCAGGATGTCTACATCCAGCGTATCACCGATCATGATGCTTTCGGAAGCGCTGGTGGAAGACAGTTTCATGGCGTAGTCAAATATATCCCGGTGGGGTTTCAGCGAGCCGGCCGTTTCAGAGGTGACGATATGGGTGAAATAGTCATGTATGCCGGAATGTTTCATTTTGAGGCGCTGTGTTTCCTCAAAACCGTTGGTGATGAGGTGAATAGGATAGTTTTTATCCTGCAGGTAATCCAGCACCTCTACAGCATGCGGGAACAGCGCGGTTTTGGTGGGCAAAACTTCCAGGAAACGTTTGCCAATGGCATCGCACAGGCCATCGTCACAGATCTTGAACTCCAGGAAGGTCATGGAGAAGCGTTTGGTACGCAGATCGTTACGATTGATGTACCCTTTCCGGAAACGGTCCCACAGCTTGTCATTGATCACGGAGTAGCTGGCATAAAATTCCCCGAAGGAGGGAATGCCTCTTTTCTCCAGCCCGTGTTCCGCGTAAAGCTCCTGCAAAGTGGATACCGCGTTGGTTTCAAAGTCCCATAAAGTGTGGTCAAGGTCGAAAAAAACGTGTTTATAGCGCATCATAATCCGTGTCGTTGGCAACTGTTGTTCCCTGCAAACTTACAATAACCTGCGGACATGGGCATTTTTATCGCCTTTCGCCCTTTCATATTTCCAAAAATGGAAAGCATTGTGTAAAATGCAGCCTGAACAAAGGAACAGATATGTATGCGATCATTACCGGGGCCAGCAAGGGCATTGGGCTTGCAGTAGCGGAGCGGCTGGCGGCAGAGGGGTTTGACATTGCCATTTGCGCGCGGCATGCGGCCACGTTGGAAACCGCGCGTGCGGCGGTAGCGGCAAAGCGGCCGGCAGCAAAGGTACTGGCCGAAGTGGTAGACATGGGCCGTAAAGAGGAAGTACTGGCCTTCGGAAAAAAAGTGCAGGCGGAGCTGGGCGGGGCGCCGGCCATACTGGTGAACAACGCGGGCATTTTTGTGCCCGGCGCGGTACATGAGGAAGAAGAGGGCCACCTGGAAAACATGATGGCGGTAAACCTTTACAGTGCCTATCACCTCACCCGGTTGCTGCTGCCGGGCATGAAGGCGGCGCAAAAGGGGCATATCTTCAATCTCTGCTCTACTGCCAGCTACCGGGCGTACCCCAACGGCGGCTCCTACAGTATCACCAAGTTTGCGCTGCTCGGGTTTTCCAAAAACCTGCGGGAAGAAATGAAACCCTTCCGGGTGAAGGTAACCTCCATTAGCCCGGGGCCAACGTGGACTGCTTCCTGGCAGGGCTTTGAAGGGCCGGAAGACCGCCTTATGGAGCCGGAAGATGTAGCCGCCATGATATGGGCCGCATATAACCTCAGCGAGCAGGCCGTGGTGGAAGACATACTGATGCGGCCGATGCTGGGGGACATAGAGTAAAATCCTTTACAGTGGCTTATTTAGAGCGTATTTTAACTAACTTTTAACTCGGTTTTGGGATAGGCGCGCAGGGCATTGGTTAAATTTGTTTTCAGGATGAATTTTAAGGCTGCCATTTTAAAAAAATACTGTTTAACGCTGCTCGTTATTTGCGGAGCAGCGCTCTCTGCTTTTGCGCAGGGATTTCGTTTTACCACTAATGTAAACGCCAACAGCATTGCACTGGACGAGATGGTGCAGATCCAGTTCATGCTGGAAAACCCCGAAAACCTCAGTGCATTCGACCCGCCGAAATTTACCGGTTTTGATGTGGTGCAGGGCCCCAGCCAGATGCAGGGTACCTCTTACATCAACGGGAAAATGACCTCTTATGTGGCTTTCAGTTACATACTGAAGCCGCGGCAGGTGGGCAGCTTTACCATTCCCGGTGCTACCGCGCGGGTAGACGGGCGGCAGGTCAAAAGTTCCCCCGTGAATATTGAGGTGACCAGGGGCGGCGCCGGTTCGGTGCAGCCGCCGCAACAGCCGCAGCAAGCCTTTCCGCCCTCCCAGGGGCGGCTGCGCTTGAACGCTGACCCGGCTATTCTGCGCAGCGGGGAAGATATCAAGGAAAAGCTCCGCAAAAACCTTTTTGTAAAGGTAGATGTAGATAAGACCACGGTGTACGAAGGGCAGCAGCTCACGGCCACCTACAAGCTCTACACCCGCCTGCCCACCAATTCCAGCGTTACCAAGGTACCGGCCTTCAAAGGATTTTCAGCCAGAGACATAGAACTGCCCAACCCGCCGCAGGCATATGAAGAAACGATGAACGGGGTGGTATATAAAGTATTCATTATCCGGAAAACGCTGTTGTTCCCGCTGCAGTCTGGCCAGCTGGAGCTGGATGCCGCCGAGGTAGACAACCAGGTACACCTGGTCAAAATGCAGAAAGGGAAAAGAAGGAACCCCTTCTCAGACGATCCTTTCTTCCGCGACGCCTTTGGCGGCAGCCCCTTTGACGATTCTTTTTTTGACGATGCGTTTGCCAGCCCCGAATATGAGGTAGTGCCCTATAAAATACAAAGCCCGGTAGTGAAGGTGACGGTGAAGCCGCTGCCCGCTGAAGGCCGTCCCGCCAGCTTCAACGGCGCGGTAGGCCATTTCAGCATGACGGCAACGGCAGATAAAAAAGAGCTGAGCACAGACGATGCGCTGACGCTCAAGGTGACCATCAGCGGGCAGGGCAACGTAAACCTGCTGAACGCGCCGCCATTGAACGTACCGGCCGCATTTGAAAAGTATGATCCCACGGTAACGGACAATATTGAAAAGAACAGCAACCCGCTCAGCGGCAGCCGGCAGTTCCAGTACGTATTGATGCCGCAGGAAAAGGGAGATCATGAGCTGCCGTCTGTAGAGTTCTCCTACTTTGACCCGCAGGCCAACGCCTATAAAACCCTTACGTCTGCCGCCTTCCCCCTGCATGTGATCGCCGGTAAGCAGGTGAAGCGGGAGAAGGAAGACTTTGGCGGTAAAACCGAACTGGCAGACATCCGCACTTCCGTATCGCAATGGAACAAGCGCAGCCCCTTCTTTTTTGGCAAACCCCTGTTCTGGGTGCTGCTGCTGCTGCCGCTGCTGGCCGTGGGCGGCATGGCGTGGTACCGCCGCAGGGAAAACTTCCGCAACAGCAACATGGCCATGCTCCGGCACAAACATGCCAACAAGGTGGCGCTCAAACGGCTGGAACTGGCCGCCCGCTATCTGCGGGAAGGGAAAGACAAAGCGTTCTACGAAGAGACCTCCAAAGGCATATGGGGCTACCTCAGCCACAAGCTGAAAATACCCATGGCCGAACTGAACAAGCAGATAGTACAGGAAAAACTGGCGGCACAGCAGCTGAAGGCAGACACCATGCAAAAACTGTTTGACCTTACAGACCGTTGTGAAATGGCGCTGTACGCGCCCTCCAGCAGCGTAGAGCACCGGCAGGACGCCTACCAGGAAGCCGTTCAGATCATCACAGACATCGAAGATCAATTAAAGCACAAAGCCGGAAAATAAAGACGTATGCGATTTTTGTTCACGCTATGTATGCTTGTTATGACTGCGCTGGTGGCGCAGGCGCAGAAAGACCCCGTTTTGTTTTCTGAGGGTAACCAGTTATACCGCCAGCAACAATACAGGGAGGCCGCCGCCAGGTACCAGCAGCTGATAGATTCGGGTTACCAGGTGGCAGACCTGTACTTCAACGCCGGTAACGCATACCTGAAAAGTAACCAGGTGGGCATGGCCGTATACAGTTTTGAGAAGGCCCTGCACCTGAAGCCGGGAGATGCCGCCGTTGAACAAAACCTCTACCTGGCCAACCAGCGCGTGAGCAATAACACAGAAGCGCTGCCTCTGCTCTTTTTTGAAAGATGGTGGCTGCAGTGGCAGCAGCTGCATTCCGCCCGTGGCTGGGCTATTGGCAGCATTGTATGGTGCTGGTTATTATGCGCCGGCATTATTGCCTACTTTTTTATGCCGGGCATGCGCCGTTCCTACCTTCGCTGGGGCCTTTACGTGGTGGCGGTATTATTTACGGGCTATTTCAGCATGGCGGTATGGATGCAGAACAAAGCCTATCACAACAGCACTGCCATTGTAATGCAGCGGGGCGTAAAAGTAAAAGCGGCGCCTGACGAAGGCAGCAAAGATCTTTTTGAAGTAAGTGAAGGCATCAAGGTGGAAGTGCTGGACGGCACCAAAGATTTCAGCAAAGTACAACTTGCCGACGGAAAAACCGGCTGGATGCCGGTGGGCAGTTTAAAAAGGTTATGACGGGCCTTTCACAGCTTTTCTATCCGCGTTAGAAAATCCTGCTTGCGGTTACGGGAAACGGGTATGCTCTTCCCGTTGCTCATAATGATCTCCCCGCCGTCTCCCTTCATATATTTTTCCATAAAAGAAAGGTTGATGATGAAGCTGTTGTGTACCCGGAAAAAACCTTTGTCTTTCAGCACCTCGTCCACTTCCTTTAGGGAGCGGCAGATCAGCACTGGTTTTTCATGCTTTTGCAGGAACACGCGGGTGTAGCCTCCTTCAGATTCACAATACAGTATTTCCCGTACCGGCATCATACGCAGGCCATCTACCGTTGGCAGGGCCAGCCGTTCATTGTGCTGTACGTGCTGGTGGAGGAACTGCAGCAGGGCATCTACCTTGGGGCCGGGAGATGTGTTTTGGCCCTGGGCCTTTTGTACGCTGAGAATAAGCTCTTCCTTGTCTACCGGCTTCAGCAGAAAATCCAGCGCGCTGTGGCGGATGGCCTTGATAGCATATTGATCGTAAGCGGTGGTGAATATGACGGAGAAGTTGCGGCGGCTGCAGTTTTCCAGCAGGTCAAAGCCATTCATGCCCGGCATTTCCACATCCAGGAAAACAAGGCGCGGCTGGTATTTCTCGATGGCCTTCAAGCCCTCTTCCGGCCCTTCGCAAACGGCATCAAGCGTTACATCGGGGCAGTGGCGGGTGAGCAGCATCTGCAGCACGTCCCTGCAATGTTTTTCATCGTCTATAATGATGGCATGCATGCGGAGAGCGTTGATTCCGGATAGCCGGGCATCCGTAAATTACTGAAAAAACACTGTTTCTTCCGGTTTGGACGCGGGGTTTACATCCGGTAAGTGAATGATGGTATACGTGCCTGTTTTCTGGTGATGTGCGTCGTACAGGTGGCCGCTGGTAACGGAAGCCTGTGTCTGGTACCGGTCATTCAACAACCGGAGCCTTTCCGCCGCTACACGTGTATAGGCGGTTTTTTGCTGGAGGTTGTTGAATGCGCTCTGGCGCGCCAGGCCGTTATCTTCCAGCCTGATGCGCAGCTCCCCGTTCTTTCGCCCTACTTCTATGCTGAGCCGGCCCCGGTTTTCAGGCGGGCGTTGCAGCAGGCGGTACCAGATGGCGCTTTGTACAAAAGGCTGTATAATGAAAGGCGGTACCAGTGCGTCCCGGCAGGAGGGCTGGCAGTTCAGGGTGTAGTCAAAACGGTCGTCAAAACGCATTTGTTCCAGCTGGATGTACAGCTCCAGCGCTTCCAGTTCTTCTTCCAGGCTTACCCATTCCCTGCTGCTGTTTTCCAGTACCATGCGCATAAGGCGGGAAAAACGGGTAAGGTATACAGAAGCCTGCTCTGTACTGGCGGACAATATGCGGCTGTGAATGGCATTGAGGCTGTTGAAGATGAAATGAGGGTCCATCTGGCTCTGGAAGGTATGCAGCTCCAGGGTTGCCTTGTTTTTTTGCGTGGTAATATTGGCCTGCATTTTTTTTCGCAGTTTTCTTTCCCGCCACCAGAAGTACAGGCCCAGTAAAATGATGACTACCGTAAGAAGGGCCCAGTAAATGAATTTTCCCATAGCCGCCGGTACCTCCGATAGCGGAGGCGCCATACAAGTATGCCATATTCCCGGGTCGCCGATGGGGTTATACATAATATGTTTCCTAAGCCGCTCAAAGATACCGCCCTCTACCCGCCCGGAAAAGGGGGATTGAATAGCTGGCAGCAAGGGCCTTACAAATGGCAGCGCCGGGGGGATAGTTGGTGATCAGCCGTCTGTAAACTTGTACCCCACCCCGCGTACGGAATGGAAATACTGGGAGTTACGGCTGTCTTGCTCAAAGTATTTGCGGAAATTGAGAATGAAGTTGTCTATGGTACGGGTGGTGGGGTATACGTTGTAGCCCCATACTACCTGCAGTATTTTTTCACGGGTCACCACTTCGCCCTTGTTCTCTATGAGCAATTTGAGCAGCATGGTCTCTTTTTTACTCAGCTCGTGGCGCTTGCCGTCTTTACCAATGCACTCCTGGGCGGCAAAGTCTATCATATTATTGCCAAAGCGGTATACGTTGGGCACACTGTCTTTATCCTGTATCTTCTTGTTCTTCACAATGAGCTTTTCCACACGCAGCAGCAGCTCTTCCAGGTTAAAAGGCTTGGTCATATAATCGTCCCCGCCCTTTTTCAGTCCCAGCACCCTGTCTGCACTGCTGTTTTTGGCGCTCAGGAACAGGATGGGCACTTCATTGTTCTGGATGCGGATGTTTTCACATACGGCCAGGCCGTCCATCTCGGGCAGCATGATATCGAGAATGATCAGGTCAAAATACTCGTTCTTGACGGCTTTCAATGCGCTTGTACCATTGTCTGCCGTGGTTACTTCATACCCCTCCAGCTCCAGGTTCAGCTTCAAGGCTTCCTGCAGGTTCTCTTCATCTTCTACCAGCAATATTGATGCTTTCGTCGCTTCCTTCATATTGATGTGGTATTTAGCTAATTGTCTATAAAATTACGCACAACCGGTTAATTTTATACAGGTTGGGTAGAATAATCGTCCCATGTGATCTGGAAGCAGGTGCCCCTGGGTTCGTTGTCCATTACCTCAATGGCGCCGCCGTGTTGTTCCACTATCTTTTTGGCCAGGTAGAGGCCAAGGCCGGAGCCTTTCGATTTGCGGGTATTCTCGTTGCCGATGCGGTAAAACTTCTCGAAAATGCGTTTTCTTTCCGTGGGGGCTATCCCTTCCCCTTCATCGCATATTTCCAGCTTCAGCACCGGCTCTTCTTCATCTTCTTCCATGGCGGTAAACAGCCGCACCTGTATTTCAGTGCCCTTGGGCGCATATTTAACGGCATTCTCCACCAGGTTGTTCAGCAGCAGTTGCATCATGAACCGGTCTGCCTGCAGCAGGATGCCCGGTTGAATGAACGCCGTGAGGGTATGGCTGGGGGTACGGTCTTTCAGCTCGTCCACTCCCTGTTGCAATATATCAGAAAAGTTCAGCTCTTCCAGGAAGGGCTGGTACTTCTGATGCTCGAACTGGGATGCCAGCAATATGTTATTGCACAACTGGTCCAGCCGGTTGGTTTCCCGGAGGGTATTGTCCAGCAGCTTGCGTTGTTTTTCCTCATCCAGGCGGTGCTTGCGCAAGGTTTCCAGGTTCAGCTTGGCCACTGCGATAGGGCTTTTCAGCTCATGCGTAACGGCCATCATGAAATTTTGCTGCTGCTGGGAGAGCTTCATCTGTTTCCATACGGCCCGGTACACGAGTGCGGCGCCGGCCAGTATCAGCACCAGGAAGATGATGCCTTCCCCTACGTATTTGAAGGTACGCATCTGTTGTTCTTTCTGGAGCCGTTGCATTTCGTACATGAACTCCGCGGGTTGGGTCAGCTCATGTACCCGGTGCGTCATCTCCAGCCTTTCGTAGCCGGCAATCTGTTTGCTTTGCTGGTGCAACAGCACGCCCCACCACAGCAACTGCAGCACTGTGTAGGCCAGCACAAACACATAAATGCCGGTGATCATCTTCTTGCTTTGCAGCCAGGATGCCGTTTTTTTCATGCCTCATTAGTTCCGCGGTGCGGCTTTTTCTATGCGCAGGCCCATGCTCAGGATGTTGGGCAGGGGGTTCTGGCGCATGTTCTGTTCAAAGGTAAAGCGGTACCTGCCGGGTTTGGAAAAAATAGCGCTCTGCTGTATGGGGATGCGGTGTTCGAATATGTCATCATTATTCGTTACCACTATCCCGTTTACGCCGCTTCCCATCCATTTGCCGTAGGTATCGGCCAGCGGCAGTTCCACCCGGCGCGTGATAGCCGTACTGTCTCCGGGTGCCTGCGTGCCTATCAGTATCCAGAGGTTGCTGTACGGGTACGCGTCTGTATGGCGTACGTTCACGTACATGTTATAATAGAACGCCGTATCTTCCGGCGCCAGGTCCAGTTCAAAAAACGGTTTGTCATCTACGGCCCATTCCGAGCGGTGGATGTCCCGATTCTTCTCGAAGGTATCCAGCCTGGGTGGTTTGCAGGCAAAAACCAGCATGCCCAGGAGGGCACAGGTAAAAGATAGTTTCATAGATTCCTTGTCTGTTCAATGCGCGGGCGCTCACGCGCGCCGGTTGTTTATTGTCTGTACACCAGCTTATGCTGTGGCCGGCTACAGCACGTTCAACACCTGCTCTTTAGCTTTTTCCAGTTCGTCTTTCATCATCACCACCCACTGCTGAATGCCGGCATCGTTGGCCTTGGAACCGGTGGTATTGATCTCGCGGCCTATTTCCTGCAGTACAAAGCCCAGCTTTTTGCCTTTGGCGGCATCTGCCTCGTTCAGGATGTCTTTGAAATACCGGCAGTGGTTTTGCAGGCGGATCAGCTCTTCGGAAATATCGAGTTTTTCCAGGTAAAAGATCAGTTCCTGTTCCATCCGGTTGGCATCCACGTTCTCTTTTCCCACGTATTCTGCCAGCAGGGTCTCAAGGCGGGTACGTACCTTGTCTTTCCGCAGCGGGTCCAGCTCCTTTACCTTTTCGGTATACAGCAGGATGTTGTCTATCCGCAGCAGCAGGTCCTTTTCCAGCATGGCGCCTTCATCTGCACGGTGGGCATCCATTTCGGCCACGGCGGCGCGTATCACCTTTTCCACTTCCAGCCATTCGGACTTTTCCATTTGTTCAGAGGCGGGGGTCACCACTTCGGGCAGTTTCATGAGTACGTTCAGCATATCTTCCTGCGGCAGGGAGAGATCTGTTGCCATGGACGTGATAGCCTGGTGATAATACCGGGCCAGCTCGGTGTTGATCACCACGGGGCGCGTGGCGCCGTTCTGCTTGATGTTGATGGTGGCATCCAGCGTGCCGCGCTGCAGTTCCTGCTGCAGCAGGTTACGGATGTCAAATTCGTAGGGTTTCAGAAGAGGGGACATTTTGAGGTTTACCTCAAACTGTTTGCCATTGAGCGATTTGATTTCTGCCAGAATGGTTGTTTCCCCCCGGGTAACTTCCGCACGGCCAAAGCCGGTCATGGATTTGAGCATATTATCTGTTTAGTGTGACAAACCTAATTAAATTAAGCCACATTTCGGATTGGGAACCAGGCATTTTGGAGGAGCGGGGCTTATTTGAACAGCGCTTTGTAGATTTCCGGCTGCTTCAGCTCCACCAGGTCTCCGGGCTGCATGCCGTCAATTGTCAGTTGCGCTATGCGGTAACGGATCAGCCTCAACGTGGGAAACCCAACAGCGGCGGTCATTTTACGCACCTGCCGGTTTTTGCCTTCCCGCAGTATCAGCCGCAGCCAGGGGGCTGGTATGTGCTTGCGGAAGCGGATGGGCGGGTTCCGTTCCGGCACAAAGGGTTCTGCTGTGAAAATGGCCGCATCGCATCCGCGGGTGCGGTAAGGTTTGCCGTCTACATTGATGGTAACCCCTTCCTGCAACAGGCGAACGGCTTCATTGGTCACCGCCCCATCTACCTGCACCCAGTATTCCCGTTCATGCCGCTGCGCCGGGTTAAGCAGGCGGTGGTTCAGCGACTTGTCATTAGAAAGAATAAGCAGCCCCTCGCTGTCATAGTCCAGCCGGCCAACAGGGTATACGTCTTTCGGTACGGTAAAATAGTCTGACAGCACTGCCTTGTTACCTTCTTTCCCGAAACGGGTCAATACCTCATAAGGCTTGTACACGATAAAATAGTGAAGGCTCACGGCGGGTTTGCTTTGGTTAAGGGACTGTAAATTAGTAATTTTGGCCCATCCTTGGAGGTTTTATGACGCAAGACATGTTAAGCGATCACACAGAATGCCGGTTCTGCAGCAAATATCCCGGAGAGGTCTTTTCCTCGGCATCGCCGGCTCACGTAGCCGAGCTTGCCAATGTCAAACAATGCAGGATCTACAAAAAGGGGCAGGAGATCTTCCAGGAAGGAGCACATCCTTATGGCATTTACTGTATCAATACGGGCAAGGTGAAACTTTCCCACAGCGGGGACGAAGGGCGTGAACAGATCATCCGCCTGGTGAAGCCCGGAGATCTCATCGGGTATAAGGCCCTGATCAGCAACGAACCGTATACCGCTACTGCTACCGTGCTGGAAGACAGCGCGGTATGTTTTATTCCCCGGGACGTGTTTTTACAGGTACTGCAGAAAGACACTGCCCTTTCCCTCAGAATGATGCAGATATTGACCAGCGAACTGCGGCGGGCGGAAGTCAAGATCACCCATCTTGCACAGAAGCCGGTACGTGAAAGACTGGCGGAAACCCTGCTTACGCTCAAGGAAACCTACGGTGTGGAAGCAGACGGGGAAACCATCAACGTAACCCTTTCCCGGGAAGAGATAGCCAACCTGGTAGGCACTGCAACGGAGTCTGCCATCCGCCTGCTTTCAGAGTTCAAAAAGGAAAAGGTAATAGACCTGCCGGGTAAAAAGATCAGGATATTGCAGTTGCAGAAGCTCATTAACATGGCCAACCTGCAAGATTAAAACCGCCTTGCCGGTTTTTGCGCTAAAAAAGAGAGGCAAAAGCATCCCGAAGAACAAAAAACGGAAAAAGGCGCCTTCCTGTTTTCCCACCTTTAAAGCGGCGTTGAAGCGGTATGAACAACATGCACCGGTAATCAACAAAAAAACATGACGGGCTGAAACTCTTTGTACGCACGGGTTGCAAGGGGAATAAAAAAAGTCTGACCGTGAGAACAATCAGACTTTCTTGTTATGTGAATGGGTTAGTAAGTACAGGGAAACAAATTTCCCTACACAATATTAAAAAGAATTTCATCACAAAAGAAAAATTTTACAATAAATTTTATTCACAAGCACAAAAAAATTGTGGATAACGCCCCCTAACTTTGCTTTCACTTTAACGAAGTTCATATGAAGTTAGATACACCCGTTGCGGTAAAAGAAATAGCAACGCTCATAGGCGCAGCGCTGGAAGGTAATGATACACTGATGGCTACCGGTATTAACGAGATACACAAGGTAGAACCGGGAGACATCACGTTTGTAGACTTTGAAAAGTACTACAACGCCAGCCTTACTTCCGCGGCCAGCATCATTATCATCAACAAGAAGGTAGACGTGCCGGAAGGCAAGGCCCTGCTGGTAACCGCAGATCCCTTCAGCGCGTACGTAAGCCTGGTGAAACGCTACCGTCCCTTTGTACCTCCTACCACCCCCATTAGCGATACGGCCGTTGTAGGAGAAGGCACTGTGCTGTTTCCCGGCGTGTACGTAGGCCACCATGTGAGAATCGGCAAAAACTGCATCATACATCCCAACGTTACCATTTACGACCATAGCATTATTGGCGATAATGTGATCATCCAGGCCGGCGCCGTGATCGGTGCGGACGCTTTTTACTTCAAGAGAAGGGCGGACCGGGAAGTGATGTATGACAAGCTGGAAAGCTGCGGAAGGGTGGTGATAGAAAACGATGTGGAGATCGGCGCCAACACAACCATTGACAAAGGGGTTAGCGGCGATACCATTATTGGCCAAGGCAGCAAGTTTGACAACATGGTGCATGTGGGCCACGGCGCCGTGATCGGTAAAAACTGTCTCTTTGCCGCGCAGGTGGGCATAGGGGGTAAGGCCCGGGTGGAAGACAATGTGATCATCTGGGGCCAGGTAGGCATCAACAAAGACATTACCCTTGGCAAGGGCGCCGTTGTACTGGCCAAGAGCGGCGTGGGCAGTTCCCTGGAAGGCGGCAAGACCTACTTTGGCATTCCGGCCATGGATGCCCGCGAAAAGAAAAAAGAACTGGCCTGGACCAAACGCATTCCTGAAATATGGGCTAAACTTAACAGCTAGCATTTATCACCTATGGCAAAAAAGATCTTCGGCAGTGCAGCGGCCATCGGCATGTTATGCATGGCCTGCTCTTCCCCCAAGCCCGTAGCGGTAAAAAAAGACCCCGGTCTGTACATTCAGCCGCATTCCGTGGCGGTCACCATGAAAGACGGGTGGTTTACGGCTAAAACCCTGGCGCTTGGAGAGTACACCACCAGTTCCCGCACCAACGGGGTAGCGGCCAACACGCCGCCCAAACAATGGAGAAGCGTGTCTGACGCTTTTTACTTTTCGGTAAAGACCGCTGCCGAGCAATTCCCGGTGCAGGTGTTGTCTACCCCCCGCATCACCTTTTCAAACCGCCCCCTGCCCACTTCGTTAAGCGCTTTGGCCGGCGATACGCCGCTTTGGTATATAACGCTTGGCGCGGTCAGTTCCGCCCCGTTAAAAAGCTGGGAGCTTATTCTAAAGCGTAACCTTTCCTTTGTTGAGCTGAACGAGAACAAACAGGTGGGTATCTTGCGCTCGGCTACGGACGAGCTGCGGGTAACAGCACATAACCGGTACGGTACCCGCAACAGTTATGAGAAGACCTGTTACGAATTTCAGTTAAGAGGCATGCCTGTGGCGGCTGTTATACCGGGAGAAACCCCGCAGGCTTGGGTACATGAGAAAGCCGATGCCGCTTTGCGGCAAACACTGGCCGGGGCCATGCTGGCATTGGTATTTAATGAGAAACTGGGAGCGCGTTAGCCCTGCTGCCGGTGAGCGAGGTAAGCGGCAGATATTTCCCGCACGGTATCTTCGAGCGGGCGGAAGCGGAAACCGGGTAATGCTGCCTGTATGCGGGCGGCGTCATAAAAAACTTTCAACTGGGCGGTGCGGGCGGTCTCTTTGGTAATAAGCGGCCGTTTGCCCGTTATCCATCCTTTTACTATTGCCATGCGCCATACTATTTCCGCCATCCAGGGTTTGGCCGCAATATGGGGCGGCTTTTTGCCCAGGGCTTCCGCCATGGCGGTAAAGAGGCGGCGGTAAGGCCAGTTTTCGGCAGAAAGCACAAACCGTTCCGCGGCAACAGGGCTGTCCATCAGCAATAGCATTACCTGCACCACGTCTTTCACGTCTACAAACCCGTTGATGCCTTCTGTATAGTAGGGAAACTCTTTCCAGGCGTTCTTCAGCAGCATGCCAGACCCATCGTGCCAGTAACCGCTGCCGAGAATGATGGAGGGATTAACAATAACGGCCTGCAGCCCTTCCGCTATACCCCGCCATATTTCCATTTCACTAAGGTGTTTGCTGATGGCGTAGTAAGAATTGTTGCGGCTTTCTTCCCACTGAGATTGTTCGTTGATGGCGGCCTGCTTCCTTGCCCGGCCCAGGGCGGCCACGGAGCTGACGTGTACCAGCTTGCTCACGCCCGCATCCAGCGCAATGTTTACAACATTGGCGGTGCCTTCCACATTGATCTTGAGCATTTGCGCGCGCCGGTCAGGGTGAAAGGATACAATGGCCGCGCAGTGGTACACCTGGCTTACGCCCTGCATGGCCTCTTCCAGGGAGCCAACGTCCAGCACGTCTCCCAGCACCCACTCCACCCGGTCCTTCACATCAAGGAGCTGATCCGGAATGTGCCGGCGGTAGAGGGCACGTACAGGTTTGCCGGCCGTTACAAGGGCCCGCAATAAGTAGCTGCCTAAAAAACCAGTGCCACCGGTAACAAGGATCATGACGTTTTGAAAGTTGATGAACGCAAATGTAAATCAATAGTTGTAAAAACCTTTGCCGGTTTTGCGGCCCAGTTCTCCATTGGCCACTTTATCTGCCTGCATGGGCCCGGGTTTGAAGCGCGGCGCGCGGTTGAATGCTTCGTAGAGAGAGGTGGTAACGGCATAGTTCACATCGTTGCCGATCAGGTCCATCAGCGCAAAAGGCCCCATCCTGAAACCTGCGGCTTCCAGCAGCCGGTCTATAACGGCTATATCCGCCACACCGGCCGCGGCCACCTGCATGGCCTCCAGGTAATAATGACGGGCAACGCGGTTCACAATAAACCCGGGGGAGTCCTTTACGCTGACCGGCGTTTTACCCATGGCCTTTGCCAGGTGGAAGAGGATGTCAAAAGCGGTATTGGCCGTTTGCTGCCCGCGCACAATTTCCACCAGTTGCATCAGGTGGGCGGGATTAAAAAAGTGCATGCCGGCCACCCGTTCAGGATGCGGTATGCCGGCCGCTATAGCGGATACGGAAAGAGAGGAAGTGTTGGTGGCGAAAATGGTGCCGGTGTTATTTACCCGGGCAAGGCTGTTGAAAAGGGCGGTTTTAGCGGGTACCTGCTCCACAATGGCTTCTATTACCACATCGGCCACACAGGCCTCAACGGCGGTCACGGTTTGCAGGCGCTCCAGGGTAGCCTCCATTTTTCCGGGGCTGAGTTTTCCCTTGGTTACGCCTTGCTGCAGGTTTTGCCGCACCATGGTCAGGCCTTTTTCCAGCGCGGCGGCATCAGCGTCAAACAGCAAGGTGCGGTAGCCGGCAGCGGCAGCTACCTGCGCTATTCCGGCGCCCATGGTGCCGGCCCCGCAAACGGCAATTGTTTTTACATCCATGGAATTGATTGGGGGATAAAAAAGCAGGCCTACACCGTGCCCTGGAACTGTTTCAGGAAACGGGCATCGTTCTCAGAGAACAGGCGCAGGTCCTTGATCTGGTACTTGAGCATGGTCAGCCTTTCAATGCCCATGCCAAAGGCAAAGCCGGTATATTTATTGGAATCTATGCCGCAGTTTTCCAGCACCTGGGGGTGCACCATGCCGCAACCGAGAATTTCTACCCAGCCGGTATGTTTGCACACGTTACAGCCTTCGCCGCCGCAGATCAGGCAGGAAATATCCATTTCCGCGCTGGGTTCTGTGAACGGGAAGAAAGAGGGGCGGAAGCGTACTTTGAAGTTTTCGCCGAAAAACTCCTGTACAAAGTAGTAGAGCGTTTGTTTCAGGTCTGCGAAAGACACGTTTTCCGCAATGTACAGCCCTTCTATCTGGTGAAAGAAGCAGTGCGCGCGGGCGCTGATGGTCTCGTTGCGGTAAACGCGGCCGGGGCAGATGATGCGGATGGGCAGTTTGCCTTCTTCCATGGCCCTTACCTGAACGGAGGAGGTATGGGTGCGCAGCAACCAGTCAGGGTTGTTATGCACATAGAACGTGTCTTGCATATCCCGTGCGGGGTGGTTTTCCGCCAGGTTCAGCGCGGTAAAGTTGTGCCAGTCGTTCTCGATTTCCGGGCCTTCTGCAATGGTAAAGCCCAGCCGTTCAAAGATGCGGATGGCTTTATTGCGTACCAGGCTGATGGGGTGTCGGGTACCCAGGCGGTGGGGCTCGCCAGGCAGGGTCAGGTCCAACTGCCCCGTGGCGCTGCCGGCTTCGTCTTTCAGCTGCTGAAACTCTTCGTACCGGCTTTCCGCCAGCACTTTAAAGGCGTTCAGCACCTGCCCGAACTCCTTTTTCCGTTCATTAGGCACGTTCTTCATTTCCCCGAAGAGGGCCTTTACCAGCCCCTTGGTGCCGAGGAACCTGATGCGGTATTGCTCCAGCGCCTCCGCGTTCTCAGGCCGGAAGGCGGCAATCTCCTGTTTGTATGCTTCTATTTGCTGCACGATCTGCTCCATTCAACAAAGATAACGCCCTGTAAAGAAAAATGAGTAATTTTTGGCGGAAATTGAAGGCCTCCCCATGCCGGTTATAGCATACATCATTATCATTATACTACTGTTGGTACTTTTGGCGGTTTTATACCGGAAAATGGTGCATTACCGCCGTCAGTACAAGGCAGAGGCTACCCTGAACTATTTTACCACGTCACTTTTCGGCAAAAACACGGTAGACGACATCCTCTGGGACGTGGCCAAAAACTGCATCTCCCGCCTGCACCTGGAAGATTGTGTGATCTACCTGGTAGATGAAGACCGGCGGGTGCTGGTGCAGAAAGCCGCCTACGGCCCCAAAAACCCGGTGCGCTTTGAAATACGTGACCCAATTGAAATTCCCCTGGGGCGTGGTATAGTAGGTTCCGTAGCCCTGCACGGCAAGCCCGAGCTGGTGCCGGACACCAGCCGCGATGCGCGTTATATTGTAGATGATGAAAAACGCTTTTCGGAACTGGCTGTGCCCATTTACCTGCATCATAAGGTGATTGGCGTAATAGATTCCGAACATTCCCGCAAAAACTTCTATCATGCCGGCCATCTGTACCTCCTTGAAAAAATAGCCGCCATCTGCTCTTCCAAAATAGGCCGTACGCTGATGGAGGAACAGGCCCGCCGGCAGGAACAGGAGGTGCAGCTGCTGCATAAACAGCTGGCGGAGTTCAGGCTGGTAACGCTCAAAAGCCAGATGAACCCCCACTTCCTCTTCAATTGCCTGAACGGCATTTACCATTGCATCCTTTCTTCAGATATAGACAAGGCGGCGGACTACGTGTCCAACTTTGCCCGCCTGCTGCGCATGGTGCTCATGCATTCGGAGAAAAATTTCATTTCCCTGCGGGAAGAGGTAGACCTGCTGGGGCATTACCTGAAAATAGAGGCCCTGCGGAGCGACAAGCCTTTTGAGTTCAATATGGAGATAGACGAAAGCATTAACCCCGATGAGTATTTCGTACCCGGCATGCTGATACAGCCTTTCCTGGAAAATGCCATCTGGCACGGCCTCATGAACAAGGAGGGCCAGCGCCGGCTGCAGATACACTGGCGCCGCCAGCGGGAAAACGTACTGCTTTGCGAAATACAGGATAACGGCATTGGCCGCGTGGAATCTTCCCGGCAGCGGATAGGCAAACATGCCTCCAAAGGCATGAGCCTGTGCATGGAACGGGTAGAGCTGTACAAAGTGCTTTTCAATACCAGCTTCAACATCAGGGTTACAGACCTGTATGATGAAAACGGCGCGGCCCAGGGTACCCGGGTGAACATTGCTTTTGAAATAGCCCCTGGCATTGGGGTGGCGCATATGGGGTGAGCGCCTTATTCGAATACCACCGTTTTGTTGCGGTACATGAACACCCTGTCTGTCAGCACCAGCCGCAATGCCTTTGCCAGCACGGAAGTTTCAATTTCCTGCCCGGCCTTCATCATATCTCCCGCTGAATAGGAATGGTTAACGGGAATGACCTGCTGGGCAATGATAGGCCCTTCGTCCAGTTCGTTTGTCACAAAATGGGAGGTAGCGCCGATCAGCTTCACGCCGCGCTCAAAGGCCTGCCGGTAGGGATGCGCACCGGCAAAAGCCGGTAAAAAGGAATGGTGGATGTTGATGATGCGCATGGGGTAGCGGGCAACAAAAGCAGGGCTCAGGATGCGCATGAACTTGGCCAGCACAATGTAGTCAGGCTGGCAGGCGTCTATATGTTGCAGGATGTTTTCTTCAAACGTTTCTTTCTCTATCCCTTCGTGGTTTACCAGGTGAAAAGGTACGCCAAACCGCTCACAGATATTCTGCAGCACAGGGTAATTGCCGATGACGCATTGCACCGTGGCGCCCAGCGTTTTGAACTGGTGCCGTACCAGTATGTCTGCCAGGCAATGGTACTCTTTTGTGACCATTACCACTATCTTTTTTTCAGGACGGGGGTTGATGGCAATCAGCGCGTCTGCCGGCAATACCTTCCTGATCTCCTGTTCCAGTGCGGAAGGATCTGCTTCGTTCTCGGTTTCTATGCGGATGTAAAAGCGGTTCTCCACTTTGTCTACATGCTCCCGGAGGGATACAATGTTGAGGCGCGCCGCGGCCATAATGCGGGAAATATCGGCCACCAGGCCAATGCGGTCTTTGGATTGGATCAGGACAACCATAATGCCGCCAATGTATACATTTTAACGGATAGTGAAAAGCAGCGCCTCAGATATTGATGGCCGGGTTCCGGGTTTGAATATCCTGCAGAAATGCTTCCTTGTCTGCCGGGGAGATCATGACCTGCTGGCGGTCAAAGAAGACCAGCAGCCGGTCCAGGGAAAGGGCGGGCGCAGATAAAGGGTTCCTGGTGCGCATGATCTTCCGGATGCTTTGCAGGGGAATATCTTTTTTGTACAGCCACCCGCAGGTGATCTGCAGCTTGTTTGCAGTAAGGGTATAATAAGTATTCAGGAAAAGGTGAATAATAAAAAAGATCACCAGCATGATGATGATGGAAGTAACCCACAGCCGCTGCGCTACGAGCGTAATTTCCACCACCAGCAGCAGGGAAAAAACGAACAGCACCAGCCAGGTATCTATTTTTGAGCGGTAGGTTTTCATGGCAAGAGCGTTTGTAAGGTACGGCCTCATCAAATATAACTATAAAGGGCTTCAAAAGCAATTGCTCCCGAAGCCCTTTATTTGTCATTCACGTAAAGGGAAGGCTACCGTATAGCCACATATTTTTTATAACACCCTTCAATACACCTGGGATTGACGGGAGTGAGGGTCAGCGTACTGCCGGAAATGGTATATTCATACGTAAAGGTAGTAACGTCAGGCCCGGTAGTGGTCACCGTATTACTGTCTATGGTAAAATGATTGTATTTATTGCCGGGAGCGGTACTGATAAAAGTGCCGTCACTTTTGAACGAGATCACCACCGGTTTGGAAGGGTCCGCAGGGTGTTCTTCAATAGGCCCGCCGGGTGAATAAGCGTTGATGGTCAGCCGCCATTTGCCTATGAGGGTGTCATTGACATATGGTGATTTGTTCTTGCTGCAGCCGGCCAGCAGGATAAGCAGGGAAAAGTAAAGCATGTATTTCATAGATCGTGCATTTCCTGTTAAACGGGCGGCAGAACGGAAAAGTTACAGTGCCTCAGCGGATGCCCAGCTCTTCCTGTATCTGCTCCAGCGAGCGGCCTTTTGTTTCCGGCATTACCCGCCAGATGAAGAGGAAAGACAGGAGCATCATGATGCTGTAGAAGATGAACGAATAGAAGCCGCCTTGCGGACTGCCTTCCACAATTACCGGGAAGGTCCAGGAAATGATGGCTGCCATGATCCAGTGGGTAAAGCTGCCGAGAGAACTGCCCTGCGAACGTACCGCATTGGGGAATATCTCGGAAATGAACACCCATATCACGGCTCCCTGCGAAAAGGCAAAGCAGGCAATGAAACCAACAAGGTACAAGATCACCGCGCCGCCGCCCTTTTCAGGGTTGCTGAAAGCAACGGCCGTGAGCGCCAGGAATACGATCATGCCCGCCGCGCCGATCAGCAGCAGCTTCTTTCTCCCAAAACGGTCTATCACGCTCATGGCCAGCAGGGTGAACAGCAGGTTGGCCGCGCCGATGTAGACGGATTGCTGGAAGGCGTTGGCCTCATCAAACCCGGCCATCTCAAATATGCGCGGGGCGTAATAAATGATGGCGTTGATGCCGGACAGCTGGTTGAACATGGCCAGCAGCACGGCATAGAAAATAGGCTTGTTGTATTTGCCGGAGAACAGTTTTTCTTTGATGCCCTGTGAGGCCAGCGCATGCTCCTCCCTGATTAGGGCGGTGATGCCGGTTTCTCCTGTTTTTGCGAATATCTTTTCCGCTTCGGCATCCTGCCCGTTGAGCACCAGCCAGCGCGGGCTTTCGGGAATGGTGCGTACCAGCAGGGCAAATACAGCCGCGGGGATGGCCATCACCCCCAGCATCCAGCGCCAGGCATCTTCCCCGATGCCTGAGAGCAGGAAGTTGGCCAGGTAGGCCACCAGTATACCGGATACGATGTTTACCTGGAAGGAGCCCGCCAGCCTGCCCCGGATAGGCGCGGGAGATATTTCTGAAATATACATGGGCCCCACCACGGAGGAAATACCTACCGCCAGCCCGCCAATGAAGCGGAACAGCACAAACAGCAACCAGGCGGTGCTGAGCGCACAGCCAACCGCGGAAAGCAGGTACATCAGCGCAATGCCCACCAGCACTTTCTTACGCCCGTACTTTTGCGCCGGCCAGCCCGCCACCAAAGAGCCTGCTACGGTGCCAATGAGGCTGGAGGCTACGGTGAAGCCCTGCCAGAAAGAATTAAGGCCCCAAAGCTGCTGAATGGTTTTTTCCGCGCCGGAAATAACGGCTACTTCAAAACCGAAGAGGAAGCCGCCCAGCGCGGCAATGAGAGATACGCGAACGGCGTAGTTATAACGTGGAACCATGAGGGTTTTTTTAGGTCGGGATGAATTTACGGGAAGTTTGGGGGAAATCATAGGGGCGCTGAAAATTGAAGCCCCCCGGGATCACTTTTCCACTTCCTGCTTCAGCCTGAACACCAGCCCATCCGCCACGGCGCCCTGTGTACTTGCTGCTATGGTAAAGGGCGCCTCCCCTGTAGCAGACACCATCCGCAGTTTTTCCAGCTGCTGATCGTCAATACGGGCCGTATACGCGCCGGGGGCCAGCCCCAGGTAGCTGAAAAAGCCGTCTGGTTCGGTAACTGTTTTTCCTGCAAGCATGCCGTTGCTGTCATAGAAGGAGACAATGATGCGCCCAAGGCCTGCCTGCTTCCCGTTCTTCAGCAGGTATACCATGCCGGATGCTTCGCCCTTTACCGCAATTGGCACCTCTACCAACTTCACCTGGTTGGGGGCAACGGCCACGTTCATGGTTTTCTTTTTTAACTGCCAGGCAATGTTCTCCAGGCCGCTGTCATCCAGCTCAAGGTAGTAGTTCCTGTAGGCCTCCAGGTCAAACACGCGGGTAACGGTATCCCGGGCCTCTTTCATTAACCGGCCGCCGTTGATGCGCGGCTTCAAGCCGGTTACCCTGGGCTCGCCCCGGTCGCGGCGGTTATTGCCATTCAGATCGAGATACGGGAGGATGGATATGGCGCCGGTGCCTACCGCCGGGCGGTTGCGCAGGGTTACATGGCTGCTTTTGTTGTCGTAGATGAGGCTGCCGCCGGCAGACTGCATCAGGGTGGTGGTATTGTTGCTCCTGGCCGCTGCAAACGCCGCTCTCATAAAAGACAGGTCGAAAGACACGCCCAGCATCACATTATTGCTTTGTGTATAAAAGTTCTTTTCATAGGCAATGTTTATGAAGCCCCTTCCCGCCAGTTGCTTTTCCATTTCCAGCCGCATGGTAATGAAGCGGCCATCGTTGTACTGGTACTGGGCCTGCGGCTTGAACGTAAACCTGGCTGGCAGCCGGTAAGCCAGGGAAAGAAGGCTGTACATGTAGGGATCGTTTTCCGCAATGAACAAACCGGTAGTAGTAAAATTGGTACTGAAGCGGCGGAAGGAGGCGGACAGCATCAGGTCTGAAGAGGTGTATTTTGTTTTCGGAATGTTGCGGTACTTGGTTGCTGTGGGATAAAGCACACGAGGGGCAATGATCTCACTGAACGTTAGCCGGGAAAATACCACGTAGCGCTGCGTTCGTAATGGCATGGACACAATGGCCTTCCTTTCTTCCAGCGCGCGGTTGTTGATGGCCCGCTGGCCTTTGGCGTACCTGGTGTAATTCAGCTCTGCCTGCAGGTCTGACGGCAGGCGGTAGCTGGCCACTGCTTTTGACCTCACGTCATGCATGTATTCCGCGGATACCAGCATATTGTTAAAAGGCTTGAACGTGGTATTCAGGAAAGGCATGCCTTTGTCGGAGAAAACAGAAGAAAGATATTCCATGCCGCCCCCCACGGTTATCTGCCGGCCAAGGCCATAGTTGAAGTTGGCCCTGGCAAACAGGCTGTTGAGCGTATCTGTCAGCACGCCGGCGCTCACGGTGTATTCCAGTTCCCGCTGAGGAACAAGGTTGAAGGGGATCACGATGTTCTGCACGCTGGAGCGCTCTTCTCCCCAAGGCCCGTAAAACCGGAGCTGGATAAGGGAGTTGCCGTACATCAGCGGAATGTCGAACGTGAAGAAGCCGGTAGCGTCCGCGCGGGTGTAATCAACGATCACATTGTTCACATACAGCTCCACTATCCAGTCCGGCTCGGTAAACTGGCTTACCGTGTAGGTACCGAAGGAGCGCCTGTACAGCGTGGGCGTATTGGTGACCTGTATGCCCACAACAGGGTCTAGGATGGTGGAAACGGCCTGCGGGGCTATATGCCCGGCCCTTACCTGGCGTACAAGCGAGTTGTCGTTATTGACATAGCGCCAGGAAAAATATTGTCTTGCCGAAGAAAAGGGTGTATTGTTCTGGTAATTGAGCGCTACGGTGGCTTCACCGCCTGCCAGGGTGGCCCCGAGAGACAAATTGAGCCGGGTGCCCACCGGGCCTTCTCCCGGGCGTGTTACTACGGCTTCCCAGTCTGCCATGCCGAAGCGGAAGAAAGGGTCGTTGCGGGTGATGGTTGTGTCCGCCTCGGGCTCCTGCCTGAGCTGCCGCAGGTTGCGGCGCATCATTTCCTGCTTCATTTCCCGTATTACCGGCAGGTCTGGCGTGGCGTCCATAACTGCGGAGAGGTTCCTGAAGCTGAAGGAGCAAGGCAGGCCGAATATTTTACCGAAGAGATGGGATTTCAGATAGAGGCTGTTTTCTACCACCATCATATCGCCGGGCGGCAGGTCAAACACCTGCTGGCGGTAGCTGATGCGGTGGCGGCTTTTGTCAATAACGAACGGGGCTTCAGGCGTTACCCAAAAACCGCTGACGGTGTTCATGTCCGCAGACAGGGTGTTTTTGATCTTCAGGAAGTTAAAAACATCAGACACGGGGAGGTAAAGCTCCTGCCCGGTTATAACGGCCATCACATCCATATTGCCAACCTGCTTCACGGTCAGCTGGATGGTGATGGCGTCATACGCCGGCTCGTCTTCCGCCATGCCTGCAATGGGCAGCAGCAAAGCCAGCAGCAGGCCGGCAGCCGTCTTACAATAAGTGCGAAGCATTGAATATAGGGCTGAGTGCTGCCTGTGTTTGCCAGTCATCTGTGATTATTCCTGAATAAAGGTTACTGAGAAAGTGCCGCTGTAATTGCCCGGCGGGTTGGCGGCGCGTGCGCCCACGGTAAGCGTGGCGCCGATCTTGACAGAAGTGCGTGCCGGCGGTGTTGCGGTAGTTACGAACGGCAGGGTCTGGTCCGCGTTCCCGATGTGCAGCTGCATGCTGCCGCCATTGCTGCCGTTCAGCGGAACGTCCGGGCCGTTGACGATATTGATAATAGTGCCCTGCGCCGCCTCCACTTCAAATATGGCAGGGAAATAGGAAACACCCATGTTGACCAGTATCACATCGCCGGTAGAAGACCGGGTACCGCTGGCGTTAACCGTTACCGTTCCCCCGGAATTGCCTTGGGAAAACGCGCCGAAGCTCAGCTGCTGCGCCGTGCTGACGGCCGTTATTTGCGCGGCGGCGGCCGTGCTGAAGAGAAAGCAGGTCACCGTACAGATCATTGCCGGCAACTGCTTTTGTTTTAACCAGGTTATGCCCATCATCTAGTTTTGAAGTGCGTTGCCGGTCAGCGGCAACTGTGTTTGCGCAATAGAAGCGGCGCCTGTTTCCGGTGGTTCCTTGTATGCGATACGCAGCCTGCCGCGGTTGTAATTCACCCCGGCAGCGTTGGCAAGCGGAATTTTTACATGTCGTACGGAATTAGGCGTATATACCGCCAGCCCCTGTACGGTGCCCACTTTTGTAACGGCGCCTGTTGGTGAAACATGCTCTACGGTGATGTTGCCGTAGACAGACATGTTGCCTTTTCGGTGAAGTGACAGGTTCAGGAGCGGTGTGGCGGGGTCTGTCATTTCCAGGGAAGCGGCGGAAAGGCTTACTTCCGTATCACGTGTACCCACGCGGATAATAACCGGTATGGAAATGCCGAATATAGGTACCAGCTTCACCGCTACGCCGGCAGCTTATTGCCCGGCGGGTTCCTGGCCGAGCGGGGCTTCATTTGGCACAGCCCGGAAATATAGATGAGACCTGTATTCTCCCGGGAGCAACCTACCGGTCTGGGTCAGCTGGATGCGGACAGACTGGGCCTCACCGGGGCCCAGCACAACATTTCTCGGGAAGAAGCGTAAGTATTTGTCGGCAAAACTGGCATCGTGAGCGGCGGTGTCTATTTCTTCAAAAGAACCATCGTCTTTCATACGGTAGTGCTTCAGTGAAATAGCGTACCGCGCAGTGTCTTGCCCGGTATTGATGAGGTTCAGCTCGTGCAGTCTTTTACTGTTCTCAAAAACCACCCTCCGGGGCATTATCATCAGGTTGCCCTGGGCCATTGTTTGCCGGAAGGGAAGAGCAGAAAGCAGCAGGGCGCCTGTAATGGCCAATAGTAACAGGCCCCGCCGCGGAAAATGAAGTTGTTGCATGACAGGTAGAGGGATTGCAAAAAAGAGGCTGACTAGAAAAGCAGTGCCGGAGGCCGCGTACAACAGCCATGCCTTCACTGCCTGCGTGATGCAGGGTATCCTTTTCCAGTCAGCCGCTTCTTTTAGTTGTAGTTAACTGTTACGGTAAAGGTGGTGCCGGAAACATATGTGCCCGGTACCTGGTCTGCCCCTACGTTCAGCGTAGCTCCAACGGTAAGTGTTTGAGCGCCTGCGGTGAGTGCGCCTGTTGTAGACGGTGTGCTGGTAAAAGTATTTACCGTCATGGTTTCCGAGCCGGTGTTCCGCGTAATGGTCACGGAAGAGGGCAGGGTGATGGAATAGGTATAGGTGCCTTCACCTGTTACATCAAAAGATGCTGCGGTAACGGTACCACCCGTTGTGGGAAGGCTTACACCCCCGGTTGCCGAACGTCCGCCGGCCGGCGTTAATACTACAGTGCCGGTGCTTGCGCCTACGGCAACATTGCCAAAATTCAGGTCAACGGTTTTGCTGATGCTGATGGGCGTGATAATAGTGGCCGTGGCAGTAGCGTCGGCGGAGGATTGGGCAAAAGCGGTCATTGAAAAAGCTACCAGCATGCCGGCGATAGCGGTCATTTTTGATTTCATATGGGTATGGTTTATTAAACAAAAATTGACGTTCCGGACTAAATGCAGCGGGGCATCTCGTTTGAGAAACGGCATAGGGGAGGCATAGGTAGCATGGTGGTGCAAAATTCCGGTAAAGGGGGGAGGGAAAATACTCACAGGGGTTGATCGTTTGCTCAAGGAGCTTTATTTTCTTGATATATATCAAGGCTGAAGACGAGAAAGAGGGCTATATTAACCTCAAACCCTGAAGTATGAAAACACCATACCGTATTGTCATGACCACCCAATTTACCGGCATGACTGTAAAGGAAGTCCATGAAATCATATTTCCATAAGTAAATGATAATCATGTAATACGATTCATTTCGTCATACAAGGATGTTCGCAGGATCATGTATACCACAAATATCATCGAGGGATTCCATCGGCAGCTAAGGGCTGTAACCCAATCGAAAGGCGCCCTGATGAAACTCTTATTCCTTGTTCAGGAGAATATCTATGCCAAGTGGAACAAACCAGTCCACAACTGGAATCAGACTCTTGCACAGCTATCTATTATCTTTGGAGACAGACTCAAACCCAATCTCTAACAATATGACACATTTCCGCTATTTTAATAGTAGCATGATGCATATTTTCAGGAGAGTAGGTATAAGGAAGGCTTAACGGGTATCTGACCCCCTCATGCCGCCACCTTAACCTGATTTTCCCCCTGTGATTATCAATACTGATTTCCCCTTTAGGGGCTTTTGGCTTGTAACCCATTTCGTGACCCAAATTGAAGGTGAAGGGTCATGAAGCCGGGAAACTTATAAAGAATAAAAATGAAGACTTTAGAAAGAGGCATAGCCTCAAACCCGCCACTAGTAAGTGGTTCATAGGAAATAAAAAAGGCAACCTGTTTAAGGCTGCCTTCGTGGTCCCACCAGGGCTTGAACCTGGGACCCCCTGATTATGAGTCAGGTGCTCTAACCAACTGAGCTATAGGACCGGTCCTTTCGGACAATAAAATATATAACAAACTTTTTGGGCCCTTTTCTCAAGGGACGGCAAAAGTAAATATTTTTTATACAAATTACCAGAATTTTTTTCAACTTGCCCCCGCCATGCAAGGAATCAAAAACATCATCTTCGACCTCGGGGGCGTACTCCTCAACATCAACTACCAGCTTACCAACAAGGCCTTCACAGACCTGGGTGTAAAGAACTTCACGGAGCTCTATTCCCAGTTCCATGCCAATGCCCTTTTTGAAGACCTCGAAACCGGGCGCGTGTCAGATGAAGATTTCATCGAACAACTGCGGCCCCACATCCCCGGAGAAGTCACCAGCCAGCAGATCATTGATGCCTGGAACGCCATGCTGCTGGATTTCCCGCTGGCGCGGCTGCAGCTGCTGCAGCAGTTGAGGCTGCACTGCAACCTCTACCTCCTCAGCAACACCAACGCCATCCATTTAAGAGAAGTGAACAAGATACTGGAGCGCAGCCGTGGCATCCCTTCCCTAGGGGCGTTCTTCGACAAGAGTTATTACTCCCATCTTATCGGTTTCCGCAAACCAGAAAAGGAGGCCTACCAGGTCATCCTGGACGAGAACCACCTGCGCCCGGAAGAAACCCTGTTCATAGATGACACGCTGCCGAACGTAGACGCGGCCAGCCACCTGGGTATACAGGTCATTCACCTGCAGGCGCCGAAAACCGTACTGGATATATTCAGGAATTAGTTATTTCACTTCCTCGAAGTCGATATAATCGCCCTTTTCACGCTTGGGTGCGGATGGGGAAGTGGGCTGTGGCGGAGCTTGCTGTTGTTGTTGCTGTTGGCGGAACTGTTCCTGCATGTGTTGCTGCATATCCCGCACCTGGCGGCGCACCTGTTTGGTGCCGCGGTATACGGGAATGATGAAGTCAAATACCAGTTTGTACAGTATCCAGCCTATAAAAATATAAAATAGTAACCTTAACATAATCACACAAAGATAACGGTCTCTGCCTTTTTACCAGGCATTTTAAGGTTTCTTTAACGTAATGGGAACGTGGTATCCGGCACCGGAAAAACGGATAGCGGCGGCCTGTTCACCGGCCGTTGCATACTGCCCGCATCAAAATTTCCCCAGCATGGCGGCAATTTCCATAGACGCCTGTTTGTTGTACTCCCAGGTCAGCTTGCGGTAGTTGATGGCGTCTATGATAGTACCCACCAGGCAAAAGCCGCCGGTGAAAAGGAACAGCAGGCCCCACAACACCTGGTCCATCAGGAAACGGTGAATGCCGTTTACTCCCACAAAACCCAGCAGGCAGGTAATGAGAATGGTCTGCGGGTCTTTCCGCCGGTTCTGGTACAGCATCAGGAAACGTTTCCGTGTTTCCGGATCATATTTCTTGGTCAGCTCTTCCAGCCAGACCAGCTCCTCATGGTCCATTCCGGGCAGTGCGGCAAAATAGAAGTCATTCATATCTGAATTGAAGTTTGGTCAGTTTAACGATGCGCGCCACCAGTAACGCCAGCGCCGGCAGTCCCAGCCAATGGTGGGCCAGGCTCTCGCGCAGCTCCCCGTGCAGCAGCAGGCTCACGGAGGTGCCCAGCCCGCAGCCCGGGCAGCCGCTGAACCCCGCCAGCCTGAACACGCAAAAGCTCGGCAGGCCGGCATGCGGGTCTATTGCCGCCAGGTACGCCAAGCCCGCCACCCAGGCGGCCAGCTCCATATTGATCCGGGGAAACATCTTCCCTAAGTTAAACCAATATCCGCGCATTCGTATTTCATTAAGCTAATTAATAATATGACTGGGTGCGGGCTTTCCGCGGTGTTATATTTGGAAGAAATAGTTTTTGGAATGAAAATAAATACTAATTTTGTACAGGAAAAATGATTCAAATGAAGGGGACGCGCGTTGTCCCCTTCTTCTTTTTGGTATGGCAAATGAACAAGTGATAGCACGCATCCGGGAAATGCTGGAAGCGTTGCTGGCAGACAAGCCGGAGTATTTCCTGGTGGAGGTACGTATTAAACCCACCAATAATGTGAAGGTCTTTGTGGATGCAGATAACGGAGCGTCAATTGACAAGCTGGTATCGCTCAACAGGCAATTATACCCGCAGCTGGAAGCCGCCGGGCTGTTCCCTGATAACGATTTCTCCCTGGAAGTTTCCTCTCCCGGACTGGATGAGCCCTTGAAAACACCGCGGCAGTTCACCAAGAACATTGGCCGCAAGGTGGAGGTAACCCGGCTGGACGGTACCGTCACGGAAGGCAAGCTCCTCTCCGTTACAGACACGGAGCTGCTCCTGGAGGAGACCATTGGTAAAAAGAAAGAAATTAAACAAACAAATATCAATTTATCCGAAATAAAACACACCAAAGTGTGTATCGTGTTTTAAAAAACTATAACAGAACATGGCTAGTATTAACCTGATTGAGTCATTCACCGAGTTTAAGGAGGCGGAAAATATTGACCGCCCTACGTTGATGAAGGTGTTGGAAGATGTGTTCAAGACCCTGCTGCGAAAGAAATATGGCTCAGATGAGAACTTTGACGTGATTGTAAATACCGAGAAAGGTGACCTGGAGATCCTCCGCCGCCGCACCATTGTGGAAGACGGCACCGTAGAAGACGAGAACGCCCAGATCGCCTACTCGGAAGCTATATTGGTAGAGCCCGATTATCAGGTAGGGGAAGACCTCTACGAAGAAGTGGAGATCCTAGATTTCGGCCGCCGGGCCATTCTGGCAGCCAAACAAACGCTCACTGCCCGTATCGGGGACCTGAAAAAGAACATCCTGGTGAAAAAATACGGTGACCGTGTAGGCGAGATCGTAACCGGCGAGGTATACCAGGTGTGGAAAAAGGAAGTTTTATTATTGGATGATGAAGGGAATGAGTTAATATTGCCTAAATCCGAGCAAATACCAACGGATTATTTCAAAAAAGGCGAAAATGTGCGGGCGGTAGTGAAAAAAGTGGAGATGAAAAACAACTCCCCGCTGATCATCCTTTCCAGAACGCATCCCTCCTTCCTGGCTAAACTCCTTGAAATTGAGGTGCCTGAGATCTTTGACGGGCTTATTGTGATCAAAAAGATCGTGCGCGAGCCCGGCGAAAGAGCCAAAGTGGCCGTGGAATCCTATGACGACCGGATAGACCCGGTAGGCGCCTGTGTGGGCATGAAAGGTTCCCGCATTCACGGGATCGTTCGTGAGCTGCGCAACGAGAACATAGACATTATCAACTATACCGCCAACATCCAGCTGCTGATACAGCGCGCGCTCACGCCCGCCCGCATCAGCCGCATGGACATTGACAATGATAACAAGTACGCCTCCGTTTACCTGAAACCGGACCAGGTATCCCTGGCCATCGGTAAAAAAGGCGTGAACATAAAATTGGCCTGCGAATTGACGGGATTTGAAATAGACGTGTTCCGGGATGAAGAGCAGGAACAGACCGAGTTCGATATAGACCTGGAAGAATTTGCAGATGAAATAGAGCCCTGGGTGATAGATGAGCTGAAACGCATTGGCTGCGATACTGCCCGCAGCGTGCTGGACCTGACAGTGGAAGAACTGGTCCGCCGCTCAGATCTCGAAGAAGAGACCATACAGGATGTGAGAAGGATCCTGCAGGAAGAATTTGAAAAAGAATAATAAAGCCGGCCGCTACACCTTCCCATGAGGTAGGCTTTAATTGCAGAGATATTTGAGTTATTGTTAAAATGTTAAAAGAATTACTCCGCCGGTTGGTGGGGATTAAACGGGAAGGACGAGAATACGATATGCCTGAAGTAACAAACAACACACCGCGATTGCTGGCTGCGGCCAAGGAATTCAATATTGGAAAGGACACGCTTGTCGAGTTCCTGACCAATAAGGGCTTCGACATGGGTGAATTCGGTTCTCCTAACGCCCGTCTTACAGCCCAGATGTACAGCTCCTTGCAGCAGGAATTCCAACAGGACAAGGCCAACAAGAGGAAAAGTGACCAGATTGCCCTGCCCAAAGGAACGGTGTTAGACGCAGCTAAAAAGAAGGAGAAAGAGGAGGCAGAACTGGCGGCAAAGAAGAAAGAGAAAGAAGACGCGGAAGCCGCTGCCAAAAAGAAGGAAGAAGCTGCCCCTGTAAAACCCGAACCGCAACCGGAGCCGGAGGCGCCCAAGCCTGCCCCGCACCCGGAAGTGAAAGCGGAAAAGCCGGAGCCCAAACCGGAACCGAAGCCGGAACCCGCACCGGAACCGGTGGCGGAAGCCAAACCTGCGCCCGCGCCTGAAGCGCCCAAAGCAAAAGAGGAAGCCCCCAAGGCCGAAGAAGAAGTGGTGAAACCGGAAGCTCCCCGCATCAATGGCCCCAAAGTGATGGGTACTATTGACCTGGAAGCGCTCAACACCGCCAATCGCAATAAAAAAGCGGCCAAAAAAGAACAGCCGGAAGAAAAAGCTGAACAGGCGCCGGCGGAAGCGCCCGCCCCGGTAGCTGAAAAAGCGCCGGAAAAGGAGAAGAAGGAAAAAGAAAAAGAAGTGAAGGTGGAAAAAGCGGAACCCGCTCCCGTAGCCAAAACGGAAGAAAAACCCGTGGCTGCAACACCGCCCCCTGCTAAAGAACCGGCAGCGGAAGAAAAACCTGCAGCCAAAGCGGAAACTCCCCGCCCGGCAGAACCTGCTCCTGCAACGGAGGCCAGCGAATCAACAGATGAATCAGGAGACGATAACAGCAACGCAGTGATCGAAAATATCCAGGCCACCAAGCTCACCGGCCCCAAGGTAATCGGCAAAATTGACCTGCCTGTGTCCCAGGACCGCAGGGACAATAAAGGGTTCAGCAGCAAAGACGAAAAGCGTAAACGCAAGCGCATTGTTATAGAAAAGAAGCCGGAGCCTATTAAACCGGGCGAATTTGCCAAGGAAGGCCAGGCTCCCGCCAGCAGGGACAACCGTGGTCCCGGCCAGGGCCCGAACCGCGGCCCCGGCAACAGAGACAATCGCGGCCCCGGACAGGGCAACCGCCCCGGAGGCGGCCAGCATCACGGCGGCAACCGGCCCGGCGGGCAACACCCCGGCAACCGTGGCGGAGCACCCGGCACCGGTCCCAACCGTCCGCACCAGCGGCGCGATCAGCGGCCCGGCCAGGGCGGCTACGGCCAAAACGCGCCCCGCAGAACGGAAGACAAAGAGATCGACAAGAACGAGATACAGAACAAGATCAAGGAGACCATGGCCAAACTGGGCGGCACCGGCCGTACCGGCCGCAATACCAAGGCCTCCCGCAGAAGAGACAAACGTCACGAAGCGGCTGAACGCGAAGCAGCCCGTGCGGGAGACGATAACAAGCTGCAGGTAACGGAGTTCGTTTCCGTTAGCGAGCTGGCCAACCTCATGGACGTAAGCTTTGCGGAAGTGATCTCCAAATGTATGGGCCTCGGCATCATGGTGTCTATCAACCAGCGCCTGGATGCGGAAGTGATAGAGCTGGTAGCCGGCGAATTTGGCTATGAAGTGGAATTTATCGGGATAGATGACGCTACGGAAGATGAAGAGGAAGAAATTGTGGATGACCCGGCAGACCTGGTGCCCCGTGCGCCCATTGTGACCATCATGGGTCACGTAGACCACGGTAAAACCTCCCTGCTGGACTATATCCGCAATGCCAACGTGGTAGCGGGCGAGGCTGGGGGCATTACCCAGCACATCGGCGCCTACCAGGTAACCACTTCCACAGGCAAAAAACTCACCTTCCTGGATACCCCCGGTCACGAAGCGTTTACCGCCATGCGTGCCCGCGGTGCCAAGGTGGCTGACATTGCCGTTATTGTGGTGGCGGCAGATGATGCCATCATGCCCCAGACGCGTGAGGCCATCTCCCACTCCCAGGCAGCGGGCCTTCCCATGGTGTTTGCCATCAACAAGATAGACAAGGACGGCGCCAACCCTGAAAAGATCAAGGAACAACTGGCCGGCATGAACCTGCTGGTGGAAGACTGGGGCGGTAAATACCAAAGCCAGGAAATTTCCGCCAAAAGCGGCTTGAACATAGACGTACTGCTCGAAAAGATACTGCTCGAAGCGGAATTGCTGGAACTGAAAGCCAACCCTGACCGTGAGGCTACCGGCTCCGTAATTGAAGCTACACTCGATAAAGGCCGCGGTTACGTGACCACCGTACTGGTACAGAACGGTACTCTCCAGCAGGGAGACACCATCGTATCCGGCCAGCACTTCGGGAAAATCAAGGCCATGTTCAACGAGCGCGGCCAACGTGTTGAAAAAGCAGGCCCCTCCGCTCCTGTACAGCTTCTCGGTCTCAACGGCGCGCCGCAGGCTGGTGAGAAGTTCAGGATGTACGAAGACGAGTCCGAAGCTAAAGACCTCGCCAACCGCAGGGCACAGATCGTGCGCGAACAGGGTATCCGTACCAAGAAACACATCACGCTCGACGAGATCGGCCGCCGCCTGGCACTGGGCAACTTCAAACAGCTCAACCTCATCATCAAGGGTGACGTGGACGGCTCCGTGGAAGCGCTCAGCGACTCCCTGCAGAAACTCTCCACAGAAGAGATCGTGGTGAGCGTAGTGCTGAAAGGCGTAGGCCAGATCACCGAATCAGACGTGCTGCTGGCCACCGCCTCAGACGCCCTGATCATCGGCTTCCAGGTACGCCCCTCTATGAATGCGGCCCGCCTGGCGGAGAAAGAGAACATCGAGATCCGTACCTACTCTATCATCTACGACGCCATAGACGAGCTGAAAAGCGCTATGGAAGGGATGCTGGAGCCGAAGATCGAGAAAAAGGTGGTGTGCAACGTGGAGATCCGCGAAACCTACAAGTTCGACAAGGCTACCGTGGCCGGCTGTTACGTGCTGGACGGCAAGCTCGCCCGCAATACGCGCGTGAACCTTGTAAGAGACGGTATTGTGGTCTATACCGGCGAACTGCAGTCCCTCAAACGCTATAAAGATGATGTGAAGGAAGTAGTGTCCGGCATGGAATGCGGCCTGAGCATCAAAAACTACAATGACCTCAAAGTGGGAGACATTGTAGAAGGCTTTGAAGAAGTGGAAGTAAAAAGAACGCTCTAATACAGGAAAAGGCGGCCTTTACCCCTTGCCCGGCAAGGCGTAAAGGCCCGCCCAATCCCGAAATTTTTGTTAAATAGATTAGCCGACTTTGTGCGGCTAATTTTTTATTGGTTATTTTGGGTTCTCAGTAACGTTACTATGAAAAAATTTCTTATATCTTCTTTTGGCGCCATGCTGCTCTTCCAGGCGGCAGTGGCACAACAGGGGCAGAAAATGGTGGCTGACAAGATTGTTGCCAAGGTAGGAGATAAGATCATTCTCCAGTCTGATATTGAATCTGCCATGGTAGACATGCAGCAGCGGGCCCTGGAAGGGCAACCCCTGCCGCCGAACGCCTCCTGCTTTGCCATTGAAGAAAGTATAGCGCAGAAAGTGCTGGTGCTGCAGGCGGAACGGGACAGTTTGCCCATCAGCGAGGCAGACGTGGACGGCCGTATTGAAAGCCAGATACGCTGGGCGGAACAACGCTACGGCAGCCGGGAAAAAATGACCGAAGTAACCGGTTACACCATTTACCAGCTCCGTGAACGTTTCCGCAGCGCCATCCGTGAAAGCATGCTGGCCAATGCCATGCGGGACAAGGTGGTGAATGCCGTAAAAGTGACCCCCACGGAAGTGAAGTCCAACTTTGAACGCATCCCGAAAGACAGCCTTCCGTTCTACGAGTCTGAACTGGAAATAGGCCAGCTCATACTGCTGCCCAAAGCCGGCCGTGAAATGGATAAATACGCCGTAGACCGCCTGCTGGAGCTGAAAAAGAAAGTGGAAAACAAGGAAGGGGACTTTGGCACCTATGCCAGCCTCTACTCTGAAGACCCCGCCGTAAAGGAAAACGGTGGCGTTTACGTGCTGAACAGGAGTGACAAAACCTGGGACCCCGACTTCCTGGCGGCCGCCTTCAGGCTGAAGGAAGGGGAGATCTCCAACCCCGTGAAAACACAGTTCGGGTATCACCTCATCAAAATGAACAAACGCGGGGGAGACCGGGTAACGGTACAGCACATCCTCATTGAGCCTAATATTTTAAGCGCGGACCTTGCAGCTGCCACCCATAAGCTGGACAGCATCAGGAACCTCGTTTTAACACGTAAAATGAATTTCGGAGAGGCGGTAGCCAAGTTTAGTGACGAGCCAATGGCCAAGTTCAACGGCGGGATGCTGCAAAACCCGCAAACGGGCAGCACCTTCCTGACCATTGATATGCTGGACGACCCCTCCACCAAAGACATTGTCATGATGCTGGACTCCTTGAAGCCCGGCGGCGTTTCCAAACCGCTGCCTTTTGAGGACGAACGGGGCCGCAAAGGCCTGCGCCTGGTGTACCTTAAAACCCGCACCGAGCCGCACCGCGAAAACCTGAATGACGACTACGCGCGTATCCAGGCCCGTACCCTGAAGGAAAAACAGGCTTCCGCCCTGGCCAAATGGCTGGTAGACAAAATGCCCACCTTCTACGTACACATTGAAGATGAATACCGCAATTGCGCCAACATCACCCGGTGGATGGCCCATAACGATGCTGTAGCAAGCAATTAACGGCGGAAAAAAATATTTACAGCACCAATCCCGGTTACCTGCAGGTAACCGGGATTTTTTTATGCCATCGTGATCTGCGTGAAACACCGCTCCTGTGGCTGTTTTACAAGGCCGGCCGGCACGCTGTTGGCAGAATCCTGAAGCCGTGGGTGATTTGAATATTTAGGCGTAACTTTGCGACTTCAATTTTACGGCATGAGTGACGCGATAAAGCATGAATGCGGTTTGGCATTCATAAGATTAAGAAAACCATTCTCTTATTATCAACAGCAATATGGATCGGTTTTCTACGGCCTTAACAAGCTGTACCTCCTCATGGAAAAGCAGCATAACCGCGGGCAGGACGGCGCGGGAGTGGCCACTGTAAAATTGCACACCGAACCCGGCGTGCCTTTCATGCACCGCATCCGGAGCAGTGAGGCCCAGCCTATTGGGGACGTATTCGGCAGAATAAGGGACGAAATATCGGAAATAGAGAAATACCAGCCTGAGATCACCAAATATCCCGGCCTCCTGAAAGGCCATGTGCGTTTCCTGGGAGAGCTGCTGATGGGGCACCTCCGCTACGCCACCCAGGGAAAGAACAACGTTGAACTGTGCCACCCCTTTGTACGGTATAATACCATTCCCGCCCGCAACCTCACCATGGCCGGCAACTTCAACCTGATAAACGTGGAAGAGCTGTTCAACTTCGTGAAAGTGCAGCCGGGAGAGACCCACAAGAACAGCGACCTGGCCGCCATGCTGGAAGTGGTGCATCACTTCCTGGCCAAGGAAGACGAGATGCGCCAGAACGGGCTGGATGTAAAGGCCATCCTTCAACAGGCCTTCTCCATGTTTGACGGGGGGTACCATGTATGCGGCCTCATCGGCTCGGGAGACGCCTTCGTGATCCGGGACCCTCACGGCATCCGCCCTTCCTACTACTATGTAAATGAAGACGTGATCGTGGCCGCCTCCGAAAGGGCCGCTATCCGTACTGCCTTTAACGTAGGGGAAAATGAGGTGATGGAGCTGATGCCCGGCACCGCCCTGATCGTAAAGGAAAACGGCGAGTACAGCATAGAAGAGATCATTCCCGCCCGCGAGCGCCGTGCCTGCAGCTTTGAGCGAATTTATTTCTCCCGCGGTAACGATGAAAAGATCTACAAGGAACGGCACGCCCTCGGTTACCACCTCTCCGAAACCGTGCTGAAAGCCATAGACAACGACCTGCGCAACACCATCTTCTCCTTCATACCCAATACCGCTGAAGTGGCCTTCTATGGCCTCATCAAAGGCCTGGAAGACTACCTGAACAAGATCAAGGTAGAACGCATCATGAGCTGGGGGAAGGACTTTGACGAAGAGAAACTCACAGAGATGGTGAACCGCCGGGTAAGAATAGACAAAATAGCCATCAAGGACGTGAAGATGCGCACCTTCATTACGGAAGACTCCAGCCGTAACGAAATGGTGCAGCACGTATATGATATCACTTACGGCACCGTACGCCCCGGCACAGATACGCTGGTGGTAATAGACGACTCCATTGTACGGGGCACCACCCTCCGCGAAAGCATCATCAAGATGCTGGACCGCCTGGGGCCCAAACGCATCATTGTGATGAGCTCCGCCCCGCAGATCCGCTACCCTGACTGCTATGGCATAGACATGAGCAAAATGGGCGAGTTTGTGGCCTTCCAGGCCGCCATTGCGCTGCTGCGGGAGCAAGGTAAGGAATACATCCTCCAGGAAGCCTACGGCCTCTGCAAAGAGCTGGAACGCACCAATACGCTCAATGCGCAGAACGTGGTGAAGAACGTCTACAAACCCTTCACGCCGGAAGAGATCTCCGCAAAAATTGCCGAGATCATCACCCCCGCGGGCATCAGCGCAAAAGTGGAAGTGATCTACCAGAACATAGAAAGCCTGCACGCCAGCTGTCCCAGCAACCTCGGAGACTGGTACTTTACCGGCAACTACCCCACGCCCGGCGGCAACCGCGTGGTGAACAAAGCCTTTATGAACTATATGGAAGGCAAGAACGAAAGAGGGTATTGATATATCCCTTTCATCATTGTTAACTTTTCCTTAATTCAGGGCGCGTTTTTCACCCGTGTATTAACTTACGGTAAAATGCCGTAATTTAGAGGTAGTCAATGGTTTACGATGTGTATGAAAACATTGTTGCTCATTCGCCACGCCAAATCCAGCTGGAACGACCCTGAAATGGACGATTTTGACCGTCCGCTCAATAAACGGGGTAAAGAAAACGCTCCTGAAATGGCCAACAGGCTGCTTTCCCGCGGTACCGTTCCTGAACTGATCATCTCCAGCCCGGCTAAACGCGCGCGGTCTACCGCCCGCATCATGGCCAAAGAATGGAAATATCCTAAGGAAGCCATTTTGCTGGAAGAAGAACTGTACCTCTGCTATGCCTCCACCTTTCTGAAAGTGATCACCAAAATAGACGACGACTTTAGCGCCGTAGCCATTTTTGCCCACAACCCCGGCATCACTGATTTTGCCAATTACCTTACTGAAGAGATCCGGATAGACAACGTGCCCACCGCCGGCATTTTTGCCATAGAAGCGGAAACAGACCACTGGGAAGAGTTTGACAGGGCCAAGAAACGTTTTCTCTTTTTCGACTACCCCAAAAGTGAAGTTTTCTAGGCCTTTCTTTTAACATTCTATTCAGAGTTGCTTCCCTAATTTCATTTGCAAATGGACCCTTATGCGCATACTCCTTTTATGCCTGTTATTCCCCTTTGCAGCCCAGGCCCAAACGGGCGGCCGCGCATGGGGAGCGTTTAACCGCGCTGTAACCGTGAATGATGGCTGGAAAGGCCACCCCTACCGTTTGCTGGCCCGCGTAAAGCCGCAGGGGGCCGATGAAAGTTCCTGGGCGGGCATCTGGTTGCGTGCCCACGCAGCCGGCGGCGCCATCAGCTTTTTTGATAACATGCAGGACAGGCCGCTGAAAGAAAACAAGTGGACGGATTGTGAAATAAAAAGCGTTTTCAAAGAGCAAGACAGCATCATATACTTTGGCGGCCTGTACATAGGGCCGGGCCGGTATGCTTTTGACAGCTTCAGCCTGCAGGTGGAAACCTCCGCCGGTAACTGGGAAACCGTGCCGCTGCCCGGCATGGCGCTGAAAGATACTACCGCCCTCAGTGCCTGGAGCATGCCCGGGAAAGGCCGCGGCCTGGCGCATTCCTTTGATAATGGTCACCTGGTGATAGACGCACGGAGCCTCCCGGTGGAAAAGAAGGAAGAAAGGTCTATTTATGGCAACAACCCCAAAGCGGGCCATTACGCGAATGTGAACGGCATCAAGGTGTATTATGAAGTATACGGAAAGGGCGAGCCGGTAGTGCTGCTGCACGGCAACAGCCAGGCCATTATTGTGTTCACCTACCTCATTCCGGAATTATCGAAAAAGTATAAGGTGATAGCGGTAGATACGCGCCTGCAAGGCAAGTCTGGAGACGATGGGAAACACCTCACCTACGAGCTGTTTGCGGAAGACGTTAAAGCCCTGCTTGACCATCTCAAACTGAAAAAGGTCCACCTCTTCGGATGGAGTGACGGTGGCAACACCGGCCTCATACTCGCCAGCAAATACCCTGACCGCTTCAAAACCCTCATGACCATGGGCGCCAACCTGCAGCCGGATACCAACGCGGTGAAGCCGTTTGTGATAGCGCAGCTGAAAACAGAAGTAGCCAAACTGAAGCCGGAAGCTACCGTCAACAAACGCCTGTGGACGCTGTGTCTCGAAGAGCCGCATATTTCACCGGAACAGCTGAAGGCCATCAAATGCCCTACGCTGGTAATGGCGGGAGATGATGATATGATCAAGGACGAACATACCCGTTTCATTGCGGCTACTATTCCCAAAGGAGAGTTGCTGATATTTGAAAAGGCCACGCACTTTGCACCGTTTGACGTACCGGAAAAATTCCGGCAGGCGCTGGAAGATTTCCTGGCAAAGCATAAATGATCTTATGCTTCCAGCGGCACCGGCCGCTTGTACTCATCTATGGCTACAAAAGTAAAAGTGCCGCCAATGGCCTTATACCTTTCCGTACTGTACATTTCCTCCACGAATATTTCTACCAGCACTTTCAGGCTGGTGTTGCCGGTGTGTACCACCCTGCCTATCAGTTCCACAATAGTGCCCGCCGGTATAGGCTTGGTGAAATCTATCTTGTCTGACGATACGGTTACCATACGCTTGCGCGCATAGCGGGTGGCGGTGATGAACGCCACCTCGTCCATCAATTGCATGGCGGTGCCGCCGAACAGGGTATCATAATGATTGGTAGTATTGGGGAACACGGCTTTAAAGATGCGTGTTTCCGATTGTTGTATTCTCAGTTCGTTGTTCATCATCAGTTATTTTTTCCTTACTTCCACCGTCCACTCCGGGCCGCTGCTCACCCTGAACTTTTCGGCAAAGCTGCCCATGTTCAATGCAAAAGATAAATTCATCAGGCTGTTCTGGTACGCCAGCGGCCGGCCCTCCGGCACGCTGGCAAAAGTAGCGGCGTATGGCATGGTGCCTTCGTACACCAGCCTGTTATGGTGCAGGATGCGCACCTGCAGCTGGTCTCCGAAGCCGGGCCGCAGTTGCGCCAGGGTGCGCTCATCAATATTGGTCCATACGTTGCCGTACTGCACGTCAAGGATGGGAATGTTGCCTTTTACCGTACCGTTCCTGAAAGTGGCGCGCTGGTATGGGATGCGTACCACGCTGGTACCCAGCAACGGGCCCACGGAATCGAACGGGATAACGCCCGCCGCCAGCCTGGCGCCGGTATAGGCATACACGTCACGGCCATGAAAAGTATAGGAGCGCGAGGAGCCGGGCAGGCGGTTCACCTGTTCGTCTATTTCCCGTACGGCGCTGATGCTCATGCTTTCCGCAATAAGCGTGAGGGTGCCGTTGTCTGGCGTCACAAAATAATGCCCGCTTCGGGTTTGCGCCACTACAGACTTGCGGGCAGAGCCTACCCCGGGGTCTATCACAGACACAAACACGGTGCCCGCCGGCCAGTATGCCGCTGTTTGCTGCAGGCGGTAAGCAGCCTCCCAGATGTTGTAAGCCGGTATTTCATGCGTGAGATCAAATATTTTCAGCTCCGGCGATACGCCAAACGCAACGCCCTTCATGGCGGATACGGCGCCGTCTTTCAGGCCGAAGTCTGTTTGCAGCACCAGGGCGCGGGGTTGGGCTTTGCTTTGGGGGGCAATACAGGTACAAATCAAGAGCAGCAGTAAGTAAGGCAGCTTCATGGGTGGCATGTTAGGGGCTAAAAGTAAGGATTTTAGTACTTTTCAGGCGGGTTAAAAAAGGGCTAAATTGCAATAGAGATGTAGCATTATGAACACCAAACAACCTGGTAAAAACGCAATGGAATTTGACAAAGCTGAAATAGATTTGGTAAAAGAATGATTGAAATGCAGTTACACAGAGCGCTTTCATGTCATGACCAGATTAGTGAAGAGAGGAATGATGTTTAAAAATGCAAAAATCACGCATCGCACAACTCCAATAAAAAAGCAATAATTTGATATGGGACGTCCTGGATGAAGATTTCTGAAGAGAAAGATGAGGAAGGGCCCCGCGCCTGACATTCCCCCATCCCCCACAAAGGCTATCCGGCAAAAAATGTCTCCCGCCCGGGTCACCTAACACATTGAAACACTACATCTTTGGTGAATTGATCAAAAGCGCCCCGCTTTTTTACCGGAATTAGTACTTCCAATACCGGGGAATATCCTTATTTTCGTAACTATGAGATTATGTCCCGAAAACAACTATACAGCGTTTTCGGGAATCTGATTAACTGGTAATGATTCTTTTTTTGCAAAGGTGGATACTGCTGAAAAGCAGCCTCCCTGATTTATGCGTATACCTGAAAACACAAGGTAGTTTCATCCGTACCCGTCATTTGATCTTGAATCCGTTGTAATTGAACGTACAGGAATACATAGACAATGGACTGGTTGAAAGCTATGTGCTGGGCATTTCCACTCCCAAGGAGAAGGAAGAGATAGAGGTGTTGCTGAAAGCATCGCCCGAGCTGCGCACAGAGCTGCAATCAGTAGAGCGCACCCTGCACCGGCTGCTGCTGGAAGACGCCGTGCCGCCGCCCATGGAGCTGCGTGCCCGTACCCTGGCGCCATACAACTGGGCGGACACCAACCCGCAGGAGCCCGGCGGCAAAAAACCCAACTATACCTTCATTAACATTGCCCCCAACCAGAACGATTATATTACCGTACACCGCATGTGGAAGTGGATCTTCTTCGCCGCTTTTCTCCTGTTCAAGTTCTGTCTTTTCCTCGCCATTTATTTTTACTTCAAGTACCGGCAGGTGGAAGACAGGCAGGAAGAAAGAGAAAAAGTACGGAAAGAGATCCTTCAATCTGCGCCGCAACAGGCCGCTCCGCGCTGAAAGCGCTTCCTTGCCGGTGGCCAGGCCGGCGTTCTCCCCTATGCCGCAACCTGCTCTACATACCGCTGTTTTGCTTACATTCGCCTGGTACAACAAATCCCTGATTTACACTGTTAAAACTGAACAACAACAATTCTAATCCTTCAAGCAATTATCTATGACGCAAAGACGAGAACATGACTTCCTGGGTGAGCGGGAAATTCCGAAAGACGTGTATTATGGCATCCAGACGCTGCGGGCCATTGAGAATTTTCACATCACCGGTATCCCCCTGAAAGTGGAGCCGCTTTTTGTACAGGCCCTGGGATATGTGAAGAAAGCCGCAGCCATGGCCAATGCCGAGCTGGGCGCCTTGAAAAAGGAAATAGCAGACAGCATCATAAAGGCCAGTGACAGGGTGATCAGCGGGGAGTTCAACAACCAGTTCATTACAGACCTCATACAGGGCGGCGCCGGCACCTCCGTGAACATGAACGCCAACGAGGTGATCGCCAATATTGCGCTGGAAATGCAGGGGAAAGAAAAAGGTGATTACCAGTATTGCCACCCCAACAACCACGTTAACTGTTCCCAATCTACCAATGATGCTTATCCCACCGCCTTCCGCATTGCGCTCATTAACAAACTGAGCCTGTACAAGGAAAGCCTGCGGGCGCTGGGTGATGCGTTTGAAGCAAAGGGGGAGGAATTTAACCAGGTACTTAAAATGGGCCGCACCCAATTGCAGGATGCAGTGCCTATGAGTATGGGAGACGAGTTCAGGGCCTTTGCCACCACCATCAGGGAAGAGCTGACCAGGATAGAAGAAAGCAAAAAACTGATTGCGGAAGTGAACATGGGCGCTACCGCCATCGGTACCGGCGTAAACGCCCCGGAAGGGTACGCGGAGCTGGTGGTGAGGCATCTGCGCACCGTTACCGGCCTTGACCTGGTACTGGCTACAGACCTCATTGAGGCCACTAATGACACCGGCGCCTATGTACAACTCTCCGGGGTGCTGAAGCGTACGGCCATCAAGGTCTCCAAGATCTGTAACGACCTCCGCCTGCTGTCTTCAGGCCCGCGGTGCGGGATCAACGAGATCAACCTGCCGCCCATGCAGCCCGGTTCTTCCATTATGCCCGGAAAGGTAAACCCCGTAATACCCGAAGTGGTGAACCAAACGGCTTTCTACGTGATCGGGGCGGACCTTACGCTTACCCTGGCCGCGGAAGCGGGGCAGCTGCAGCTGAACGTGATGGAGCCGGTTATTGCTTTTTCGCTTTTTACCTCCATTACCTATATGACCAATGCCTGCAACACCCTGCGGGAAAAATGCGTGACCGGCATTACGGCCAACGCCGAGCGTACGCGAGACATGGTGATGCAAAGCATCGGCATCGTTACCCAGCTTAACCCTATTATCGGTTACGAAAAATCAGCCGCCATTGCCCGGGAAGCGTTGGAAACCGGCAAGTCTGTACATGATATTGCCGTGAAGGAAAAGAAACTGGTTACCCAGGAAAAATGGGACGAGATCTTTACGTTCGAGAACATGATCCGCCCGAAGTTCATCAACAGTTAAAAACCGGGGCGCCAGCAGAAATTGATGCCAGCTATATAAATCTTTACCAAAAGTGGATATCTTGTACGGCTATGCCTATATGGTCCCGGCGAGGGCACGGCAAACCAAAGTACATAAACAAGAAATTCCATGATCTGGCTTCAATTTGCGATCCTTCTGGCAGCTATTCTCATTGGCGCCCGTATGAAGGGCATAGGCCTTGGTGTAATGGGCATGGTAGCCCTTGCCATTTATCTTTTTGTATTCCGCATGCGGCCGGGGGAGCCGCCTATTGACGTGATGCTTATCATACTGGCGGTAGTAAGTACCGCCGCCACCATGCAGGCCGCCGGGGGAATGGACTACCTGGTGCGCGTAGCTGAAAAGATACTGCGCAGCAAACCCTCTATGATCACGCTGATGGGGCCGCTGGTAACGTTTTTCTTTACCATATTTGCGGGCACCGCCCATATTACCTACTCCCTGTTGCCCATCATAGCCGAGGTGGCTACCCAGAAACGCATCAGGCCGGAAAGGCCGCTGAGCATTTCTGTGGTGGCCGCGCATTTAGGCATTACAGCCAGCCCCATTTCTGCCGCTACCGCCGCCATGATCACCATTCTGGCCGGGCAGGTGGAGCTGATGCAGATATTGCGGGTGTGCATCCCCGCCTGCCTGGTAGGCATACTGGCGGGCGTGGCGGTAGTATGGAAAAAAGGGAAAGATCTGGAAAAGGACCCCGTGTTCCTGGAAAAAATGAAAGACCCTGAATTTGCGCGGGAACTGGACGTAACTACCGCCAGCGATGCCAAGCCGCTGAAACCCGGCGCCAAAACTTCCGTGATCATTTTTGGCGCGGCGGTTTTGTTAATAGTGCTGGTTGGATCTTTTCCCGGTATGGTGCCCCGCTTTGAACCAGGCGCGGCCAGTTTTGCTGTAAATGCCAACGGCAGCATAAAGATGGCCGCTGTCATAGAGCTGGTGATGCTCTCCGCCGCCGCGCTGATGCTGATATTTACCAAAACTGCTACTGCGGAAGTGGCCAAAGCCAGCCTTTTTACTGCCGGCGCGCAGGCTGTGGTGTCTATTTTCGGGGTGGTGTGGATGAGCTCCACTTTCATGCTGGCCAATACCGCCGCCATTGAAGGCGCATTGGGAGACATGGTAAGGGCCGCCCCCTGGACGTTTGCCATTGCCCTTTTTGTACTGAGCATGTTGCTCTTCAGCCAGGCCGCCACAACCAAGGCACTGATGCCCCTGGGCGTGTTGCTGGGCATTGCGCCTAACAACCTGGTAGCCATGTTCCCGGCTACTAACGGAGATTTTGTACTGCCCGGCTACCCCACGCTGCTGGCCGCCATCAATTTTGACAGAACCGGCAGTACATACATCGGCAAATACCTGGTCAACCACAGCTTTATGGTACCCGGCCTGGTAGCCGTGTCCGGGGCGGTAGCGGCAGGTTTCCTGTTTGCGCATCTTTTCTGGTAGGCACAAATAGTTTCAGACCTATAAAACAAACCGCATACCTTTTTTGTAGGTATGGTAGAAGGTTTTTTATCGCATCAAGAAATTGTAGTGTACACGCAATGCGGGTCCCGATTGCGGTTGCCTTATTCAGCGGACAAAAAAGCAGCGGCAGGAGGGACTCGCTTATCTTTGTACCAAATAGCTTGATACATGAGTTATACCGTTCCGGCACAAACCCGCATTGGTCATGTGCATCTGAAAGTTTCAGACCTGAAACGTTCCCTTGATTTTTATTGCGGCCTGCTGGGCTTTGAGCTGATGCTGATGTATGGGGAACAGGCGGCATTTATTTCTGCCGGTGGTTACCATCACCACATAGGGCTCAATACCTGGCACAGCAAAGGCATGCCGCCCGCGCCTGAAAACACGGCGGGGCTGTACCATGTGGCCATTCTGTACCCGGAAAGGAAAGACCTGGCGGCTATTTACAAAAGACTGAGCAGCGCTGGCGTGCAGTTTACCGGCTTTGCAGATCATGGGGTGAGCGAGGCGTTGTATCTCAATGACCCTGACGGCAACGGCCTGGAATTGTACTGGGACAGGCCGCGCGAACAGTGGCCCCTGGATGCCGAAGGCAAAATGACGATGTATACGCACCGCCTTGACCTGGCAGGGCTGCTGCGGGAGCTGGAGGCCTGATCAGTTGCGCGCTTTCAGTTTTCCCTCCGTATTTTCCATCGCTTCTTCTATGGAATGCGAATGCTTGAGGTCCAGCTGCTGTTTGGTGCTGGCAGCCAGTTTGGTGTAGAACTTATGCAGGATGTTCAGCTCTTCTTCAGAAAGGGACTCTACGTCAATCAGCCGGTTGCTGGCGGTTTTGGTGGCCGCAATCAGCTCGTTCAGCTTTAGCTGGATAGATTTGGAGTCTTTGTTCTGCGTTTTCTGGATAATGAATACCATCAGAAAAGTGATGATGGTAGTACCGGTATTGATCACCAGTTGCCAGGTGTCTGAAAACCCGAAGAGCGGGCCGGTTACCGCCCAGATGATAATGACGGCAAACGCAATGATAAAGGCCCAGGGGCTGCCGGTGGCCGCCGTAACGGTGCTGGCCAGCCGCTCAAAAAAGGGTATTTTATTGGCCATATGCCTTGGGTATTAATAATTGATGTTCAGCAGCCGCAGTTTGTTGTACAGGGTTTTACGGTCAATGTTCAGTAGCTGGGCCGCTTTGGTTTTGTTGTATTTGACGGCTTTCAGTACGTTGATGATCTTGTTGTACTCGGCCTTGAGGGCAACAGACTTCAGGTCGTTAGCGTCCAGCAACGGCATGTCAGGCATTTCTTCGTCAACTTCATCTCCGTTAGCAATGGGGCTTTTTGTAAAGGAGGCGCCGGACTTCATTTCCAGCGGCAGGGCGGCCATGGATATTTCCTTGCCTGCGGGGGTGAGCAGGCTGGCACGGCGGATCACGTTTTTCAGCTCGCGGATGTTGCCCGGCCAGTCGTACCGCCTGAAACACTCCCACACCTCATCGCTCATCATCACCTCTCCTTTATTCAGCTCCTTGCTGACCTGAGACAGGAAAGAATCTACAAACAGGTGCAGGTCCTCGATCCTTTCCCGTAACGGGGGGATATGAATGGTAAACTCATTGAAGCGGTGAAAGAGGTCTTCCCGGAACTTGCCTTTCTGCACGGACTCAAACAGGTTTTCGTTAGAGGCAACGATCAGCCTTACATCTACCGCAATTTCTTTCATGCTGCCCACCCGGCGGATCTGCTTTTCCTGTATGACCCGCAGCAGCGCCACCTGTATATCGTATGAAAGGTTCGAAATTTCATCGAGGAAAAGGGTGCCGCCGTGCGCCTGCTCAAAAGCGCCTATTTTGGTGCCGATGGCGCCGGTAAAAGCCCCTTTTTCGTGACCGAACAACTCGCTGGCCGCCAGCTCGCGGGAAAGGCTGCCGCAGTCCAGCGCCACAAAAGGCTGCCCTTTGCGGCTGCTGTGCTCGTGTATGAGGTGGGCTACAGATTCCTTACCGGTGCCGGTTTCCCCGAAGATGATCACGCTATAGTCTGTGGGCGCTACCAGTGTCAGTTCCCGGAAAAGCTCCCGGGAGGGCTTGCTTTCCCCATATACGTACCGGCTGCCGTTTTTCTGCTGCTCGGAAACGGGAACGGGTTTTTCTTCATGCGCATGCGGCTCCACCACGTTTACCTGGGTGGCCGGCGCGGGAGCCGGCTGGGAAAGGGCCTTGTTCACAAGGCTTAATATCTCGTCCGGATAGAGGGGTTTTGAAATATAGTCGTACGCGCCGTTCTTCACCATATCTACGGCAATCCGCACGTCGGAATAGCCGGTAATGATGATCACTACGGTTTGCGGGTGCTGCTGGCGGATACTGGTCAGCAACTGTGCGCCATCGGTATCTTTCAGGCGGTAATCGCAGAGTACCAGGTCATATGGGTTGTCCAACATCATTTTTGTAGCCTGCGCCCCGGTCATGGTACTATCTACCTTAAATCCATGTTTGCTCAGGAACCTGGTAAGCAAAGTACATATGTTTATTTCATCATCTATAATGAGGATACTCTTCATAATAAAGCAGCTATTGGACGGATATTAAATTTACGACTAATTATACACTTGACGGGCCTTTTTAGGCTAACTCTTCACCTCATAAATGATATCTTGCAACTCTCCGACGTTAAAAGGTTTCGGCAAAAAGCGGGCCGCTCCTGCTGTTAGGGCTTTCTGTTTTTCCATGCCATTGTCATAGGCACTGATCGTAATTACCGGTAAATCAGGATATTGCGCTTTTATGGCGGGCAGGGCTTCCAGTCCGGAGCCATCAGGTAAGTGGATATCGAGAAAAAGGATGTCTGGTTGCTGCCTTTTCAGGAACTGCATGCCTTCCTTCAGCGCGTGCACGTACTTGACCTTATAACCGTGCTTGCTGAGGCTTAGCTGCAGCAGGTGGCATATGTCTGGCTCATCGTCAATTATCAGTATTAACGCTCCCATTGTTTGCTTTTGAACTTTACCAACACCGGGGTTATTTGTAGGTCCGGGAGTTAAGTGATCGGCGTGAAACAATTTATTCCAGTATTTATTTAATTGGCTGCTCATATATCTTTCGCACAAATAATTGAAATCCTTGTTCCCTTAAAGCAAACATTTTGCCGCTTAATAATAACTGTTTAAACAGCCTTTTTTGTGGAATACTTTCCACACTTTTACCGCCTGCCGCTCCCCATTCTGCGAAACTTCACCCCCTAAACGCCGGTTGTTTCCCGCTGATGGCATGGTGGTACAGAAATTGTCCTTTCAGTTACAGCACACCAAAAACAATTTTTATGGATTCATTACAACTGAAAGGAGCCTGGAACGAGATTAAGGGCAAACTCAAGCAGCAATACGCAGACCTGACAGACGATGACCTGTTGTATACGGAAGGAAAGGAAGATGAACTGTATGGAAAATTGCAAAAGAAGCTGGGTAAGTCCAAAGACGAAGTGAAAAAACTGATTAACGATTTATAACCGTTTTTACCGGTTATACTTTTATCATAGCTGTTGTTTTAGTTATTGGCTGCTTTAATGGGTTTTAAAATGCAAGCAGCATTGAAACATTTATCAAAACAGATAAAATGTTAAATGACCAGCAAAACATATTTAAAACCTGAAAGCTTGCCAGCGCTGTCCTGCACGATCTGTGCAGGACAGTTTTTTTTCTGTTTCTGCTCATAAAAAACGGCCGGTACATGTACCGGCCGTTTTTTATGCTGGATGTTATGGCTTCCTATTTGTTTACGGCCTCCACATCGCGGAGGTGCCTGATCTCGTCATGAGAGGCCTTGAGGGCCCTCTGCTGCTGGCTGATGATCTCCCGGAGGTCTTCCGGCAGGTCTTGCTGCAATGCTTCCCGGTAAGAGCGCTGGGCGGCATCCTCCCCATACTCGCAGGAGGCCAGAATAGAATGACGGTCTTTGCCGCCGAAAGATACCTTAACGTCCATCCAGGTGCGGTAGATCTTCCCGGCAAAGGTGGTGTCCCGTTCTCTTTCTTCACCCATGCCGCGCAGGTATTTGTTCAGCTGTACCACGTACTGCCTGCTGTCTGCCAGCATCCTTTCAAACAGGCTTTTCAGATCACTGTCATCCGTCTGTTTGATGGCTTTCTGGTAGCCTTCAATACGGTCGTTATTAATTTTGACCAGGTCTTCCAGCACGTCTGCTGTTCTGTGTTGGTGTTCCATAACCTATTATTTTAAGCGTGATATAATATATCTGAAACTCCAAAAACACTGCCACCGGCAACAGCTTTGATACCAGGGGCAACAATGCGGATATTTGCCCCTCTTGGTGGAAGGCACTCCACACTATTACGCCCCAAAACCGGTAGCAGTACCGTTTTTAGGCCCTTTTTTAATTGGCACAATATTTCTGTTGTACAATAGTGAACAAATAACTTAAGCCATGAATAATCTATTGTATCTGATCGCAGTGATCCTTATTATCGGGTGGTTGTTGGGGTTCTTTGTATACTCTGCAGGCGGCCTCATACATGCCCTGCTGGTACTGGCAATAATTGCCATATTGGTAAATATTATTCGTGGACGTGCGGTATAGCACAAATGACCAAGGGTGAAAATTCGATCCATACACGGGAATGGGGAAGAGATCTTTTTTTCTTCTCCATTCTTTTTTATGGTAAAGGGGCGGATGCCCTGGGCAGCGTGATGGTGAACTGCGTGCCTGCGCCAACAGTGCTGTCTACGTCTATGTTGCCGCGGTGGTTGATAATAATGTTTTGTGTGGAGGTGAGGCCCAGGCCGGTGCCTTTGCTTTTACTGGTAAAAAAGGGGTCAAACAGGCGGGCCTTGTTCTCTTCCGGGATGCCGGCCCCGTTGTCTGTGATGTAAATATTGATCTTTCCTTCAGTTTCTTCCGTGCTCACGGTGAGCACGCCCTGGCCCGGTTCCATGGCCTCTATGGCATTGATCAGGATATTGAGCAGGGCAATGTTCATTTTTTCATCATCCGCCATTACAGTTGCATGCTCACCGGCAAGCCGTGTGATCAATTGTATGCCGTTGAGCTGCAGGCGGTCTTCTGCCAGCGCCAGCGCCTTGTTCACCAGCTGGTTTACCGGGTGCTCCTGCAGGCGCAGCTCCATCATACGGGTAGATTGCAGCAGCTCTGTTACCAGTTGGTTAATGCGGGTGCAGTTACGTTCAATAATATCGAGGTACAGCTGGCTGTCTTCCGCCTCTTTCAGCGCATCTTCCAGCCTGAACTGGCCTACGGCCAGCAGTATGTTGGTGAGCGGGTTGCGTACTTCATGCGCTATTACACGGGCAATACGGCCGCTTACCACAAATTTTTCCTGCTGCCTTTTTTCCTGCTCTTCACGTTTCTTTTCGGTAATGTCTTCCGCTACGCAAAGAAAGGTGCCCAGCTGCTCATCCAGTTTGCTGGCATTCACCACCACGTCCAGCTTCTGGCCGTGCTTGTTTTTAAAGGTGTATTCTTTTTGTACAATGGCATCATCTTCACAAATTTCCAGCAGGAACTGCAGGGCCTGCACCTCTTGCAAAAACAGGTGCTTCAGGTTCATGGTCATCAGTTCATCCCGGTCGTACTGCAATTTCTTTTCCGCAATGGGGTTGGCGTCTATGATATTTTTATTACAGTCTGCAAGAATAATAAGGTCGTGGCTTTTTTCAAAAATGCCGAAGTATTTTTTCCGGTTCTCGGCAATGGCGCGGAGGTGCGCAAACTCCATAATACCGTAGCGGATGGCCCTTTCCAGCTCGGGGCCTGTTATTTCGCCTTTCACCAGGTAGTCAGACGCGCCGGCCATCATGGCCTCATTGTCTATAGCATAATCTCCCTTGCCGGTGAGCATGATCACGGGCGCTTCGTAGTCCATTTCCTTGAAATGGCGTAAAATATCCAGTCCGGTGTATTTACCCAGCCGGTAATCGACCAGGTACAGCTCGTGATCTTTTTTTTCAATGGCTTCTATGCCTTTGTCATAAGTAGATGCCCATTCAATGTGGTACTGGCCCGGGGCTACGTCCTGCAGCAGGGAATTGACAAGGAAAAAATCGTCCTCGTCATCATCTATCATGAGTATTTGCTTGTATGTGTCTTTCATCCGGTTATATTTTCCCCCGCGCAAGATGTGTTATGTTGTGTACAAAAACTATTCCTCTCTCAGCTGCCTGAGGGGTAAAATGATCACGAAGGTGGCGCCGTTGCCGGGTTGGCCGAAGGCGGCAATATGACCATGGTGGGCATCCACGATCTTTTTACAGATGGCCAGCCCTATGCCGGTGCCTTTGTATTCGCTGACGCCGTGCAGCCGCTGGAATATCAGGAAGATCCTTTCCGCGTAGGCCTGGTCAAAGCCGATGCCATTGTCTTCTATGGTGATGCGGCAGAAGGTGTCTTCCCACTTGTCTTCCTTCATCACGCCTGTTTCGCGCCCGCTCAGCAGCTCCCGCCTGATGCGGACCTCCAGCGGTTTGGATGGTGAGGCAAATTTGATGGAGTTGGAGAGCAGGTTCTGGAACAACTGGTGAAAGGCGGTATCATTTCCTTCAATTACGGGCAACTGGTCATACAACACAGAACCTTTCTTTTCCTGCAGGGATACGTCCAGGTCGCCGATCACATCCTGCAGCAGCGCGTTCATGTCTACCGGCGCAATATTTTCCGGCATCATGCGCCCCGCGCGGGAGAATATCAGCAGGTCGTTGATCAGCACGCGCATTCTTGAAACGGCCGCCACCATGCGGTCTATCAGCTGCCCCGCTTCATCCGGCAGCTCGTTGCGGTACTTCATCTGCAGGCGGTCAGAAAAGGTGGATATTTTGCGCAGCGGTTCCTGCAGGTCATGCGAGGCCACGTAAGCAAACTGTTCCAGCTCCTGGTTGGTTTTGTTGAGCAGGGCTATGTTTTCCTGCAGCTCCCGCTGGTACACCTTCATGCGGTGCTCAATGTGCAGCTGTAGCCGGAACTCTCTGGTGAGCGTTACGTAGGCGTACACGCCAATGAGGATGGCAATAAGGGAGATGATGAATACCACCGGTATCCACAGGCTGGAAAAGAACTGGAACAGGCGGGACTTTTCGTCAAGCTGGGCCTGTTCTATCTTTATCATCTCGGACACCTTTTTGTCTATCTTGTCCATAGACACTTCTCCTTCTCCAACAGAGATGCGGCTGCCTTTTATACCGGCCTGTTCCCCGCCGGCCAGCTGGCTGTACTTTACGTCAAGGAGCCGTTTCAGCGTGTCCAGGTTGCGTATCTGAGTGGGCTCGTCCGTGATGCGGCGAAGCGCGCGGTAGTCTCTTTCTATTTTAACGGAGCGCTCGTTCATGCTGGGCTGCAGAAACTTTTGCTCTTTGGTGATATTGTAACCGCGTATGGCAGCTTCCGCATCTTTCAGCTGCTTGGTGATCTGCTCCAGCCGTTTGGACACTTCTACCGCATGGTTGAGGCGTTCGGCGTTATGCATCAGGTTTTTTGCGATCAGGTATGACAGGATGGAAGCGCCGACAATGACGGTGAAAGCAATAAAGAACCCTATCCTGATCTTCTTGTGTACGCTGATGTGCATAATTCAAGTGATTTAAAAAACCGGTACAACGCCAATACCTTTGCTGGGCAAGATTTTCTACAGTGTGAAAACCTATTTCTACAAGCACAACACCGGCGCCTCCTGCCGGATGCCGGCGCACGGCTTCCGTTTGACCCTATGAAAATACTAAAATGCCGGGTAACAGCCATTGGAACCCCATATCACGGCAAATAATATTGCTGTTGCCGCATTGGTGCGCAAAAGTGATACCGGGCTTGTGGAATGTTGTTTGAACTATATATACGGTATTGCCAAAAAGAAGATTTACATTTTTTACACCTTAAAACAGCGCGTCATGAAAAGCCAAGCTGATCAGAACAAGCAAGCTCCCCAACCACCGGGGCGCGAAGGGGACAAACAAAGAGACCGTGAACAGGGTGGTGGTCAGCCTAAGCCCGGAAACGACCAGGATTATGAAACGCCGGACATCCCCCCGGAAATTCCCAAAAGGGAAATAGAGCGCAAACCCGTTGATCCGCAATCCGAGCCGGAAAAAGAGCCGGACAAGGCCCCGAAGCAGGACATCCCGGACCCCGGCGGCAGCGAAGAGAACAACGACGTGCAGGAGCAATCTCCTGACCTCACCGTGGAAGATGACCGGGACACGGAGAGCCTGGTAGACAAGCGGGACCGTTTTCCCTTTCCGAACAAATAAGTCACCCAATTATTTAACCTGAAAATAACGCAATATGGCAACCCGTAAAACAGCCACGAAAAGCAATGGCAAAAACGGCACGTCCAGCCGCAAAACTACTTCCACTACCAGCGCTGCCCGCAACAAGAGCAAGGGCAACGGCGGGGATATGGAAAGCTCAAAATTCCACCATTTGTTCATGGAGGAACTGAAAGACATTTACTGGGCTGAAAAACACCTGGTAAAAGCCTTGCCTAAAATGCAGAAAGCAGCCACCACCATGGAGCTGGTGAATGCGTTCGCAGACCATCTAACCGCTACCAAAGAGCATGTAAGCCGGGTAGAAGAAATTTTCGAATTGATGGGCATGCGCCCTGTGGCCAAAAAGTGCGAGGCCATGGAAGGCCTGGTAGCAGAAGCGCAGGAGCTGATAGAAGAAGAAGAGGAATCCGCCGTGCTGGATGCCGGCCTCATCATAGCCGCCCAGAAAGTGGAGCACTATGAAATTGCCGCCTATGGCAGCCTTCGTACCCTCGCTACCCGCATGGGGCATACAGATGCCGCCAACCTGCTGGAGCAAACGCTTGATGAAGAGAAAGAAACAGACAGCCTGCTTACGCAGATCGCGGAAAGCTCTGTGAATGAAGAGGCTTTAGCAGAATAGATCCATATCAGCGCAAAGGGCCGGTGGAAATATCCGAGAGGGATGTTACCCCTGGTCCTTTGCCTGTATAAATAACGTTCATGCAGAAATCGCAACCCAAAAAAGACATCCGCCCGGCACAGCACCAGAACCGCCAGCCGGGCATTGAATGGCGCATGCAACCCCCACCGGTGGCCCAAAAGGCAACTACCCGCGCGGGCGGCCGCCTGCAGGAAAAAATAGCGGTGATCACCGGGGGAGACAGCGGCATAGGCCGCGCCGTGGCCCTGGCATTTGCCGCGGAAGGCGCGCATATTGTGATAGCCTATTTTGACGAACATGAAGATGCCGCCGCCACCGCCGCGGAAGTGAAGGCTTACGGCCGGGAGGTGCTGCTGGTTGCAGGTGATGTGGCCCGGGATAAACATTGCGAAAAGATCATCCGCCAAACGGTAAAGAAGTTTGGACGTATAGACGTTCTGGTGAACAATGCGGCCGTGCAGTACCCGCAAAAGAAGTTTGAGGCGGTAACCCCGGAGCAGCTGCTCAAGACCTTTTCGGTCAACATCTTTGCGCATTTTTATATGGTGCGCCATGCCCTGCCGCATATGCGCAAGGGCAGCAGCATCATCAACACCACCTCTGTAACCGCCTACCGCGGCAGCGCCCACCTGGTAGACTATGCTGCTACCAAGGGGGCCATTGTAAGTTTTACCCGCTCCCTTTCGTCCATGCTGTCTGAAAAGGGCATCCGTGTAAACGGGGTGGCCCCCGGCCCCATCTGGACGCCGCTGATACCCGCTACCTTTCCCGCTTCGCATGTGGCCGAGTTTGGCTCCGACGTGCCGCTGAAAAGGGCGGGGCAGCCGGCGGAAGTAGCGCCGTGTTACGTGTTCCTGGCCGCTGAAGACGCCAGTTATATGACCGGTCAAATATTGCATCCCAATGGAGGAGAAATTGTTAACGGATAAACCTGCGGTACCTGCTCCTGCCATAGCACCTGCTGTCAAATGGTGGAAGTGACAGACACCGTGGCTAAAAAACTGGGGAATACCCGCGCAGTGTGTAAAAAATACTACATACATCCCCGGCTTTTTGAGTGGTACGAAAGCGGCGCGCTAGAGAAATATACCGTGGGCGGGGTGAACGAAAAGGCACTGCTGACAATACTGGCCGCAAAAGAAAAAAAGCAGGAACGCCGTTAAACGAACGCCCCTGCCCTTTCATCATAAACCTCCGAAGATCAGCTGTTCTTCCCGGTCTTCTACGGGAATTTTTTTGAGAAACTCGTCAAAGCCCGTCTCGTCATGCGAGGTATACATGCCGTAAGCGTCAAGGATGTAGCCTTTGCGGCCCTCCCTGTCTTCCAGCAGGTAAAGCACCGAGCTGTCAGAGGGGTCTGATTCTCCTTCAAAACGGTAGGTTTTGATAATCTTGAGATCTTCCGGATCATAGATCTGATCGCCTTCTGCCGGCTGCATTCTGCCGTGGTCACTCATCTTGAACTCGTTGTCATAACCCTTTGAGTGCAACTTGGCCATCACCTGCGAAAGGGTGTTCATCTGGCCTGATTTATCAGGAGTATTTGCAGTCATAAAAAACAGTTTGTTTCTGCTGTTGAAAATTCAAAAGGTATGCCATAGAAAAATGGCCTAATTATTGGCCATGCCTTGAAGAAAAATAATACCCCATTTTTAGCAGAAGAACGTAAGAAGAATGTATTCCCCCATAGTTATGCATATTTATAGAATGACTTACCGTCCCGGTCCCGGGGCGGTTTTTTTTAAGGGGTAGTGGTATAATCATTGTTGTATACCTCCTAAATCTTGCAACCATGAGAGCAATATGGAGCGGCAGCATCGGCTTCGGGCTGGTGAACATACCGGTTAAACTGTACAGCGCCACCCAGGAAAGCAGGCTTGACCTGGACATGCTGGACAAAAAAGACCATTCTCACATCCGCTTTCAGCGGATCAACGAAAAAACGGGGAAGGAAGTGGCCTGGGAGAACATCGTTAAGGCCTATAACTATAACGATGAATACGTAGTGCTGGAGGAGGATGATTTTGCCAATGCCAGTCCCAAAAAGAGCAAGATCATAGAAATATCTTCTTTTGTAGACGCGGCGGAGATAGACGACATGTATTTTGAAACGCCGTACTACATTGAGCCGGACAAGGGGGGCGACAAAGCATATGAACTGCTGCTGCAAACCCTCGCCAAAACAGACAAGGTAGGCATCAGCCTGTTTGTGCTGCGCTCCGCGGAGCACCTGTCTATTGTCCGCCCCAAGGAGGATTACCTGGTACTGCACCGCCTGCGCTTTGCGGAAGAGATCAGGGACCCGAAAGACCTTTCCCTGCCGTCCAATGTCAAAATAGCCAAAAAGGAGCTGGATATGGCGGTTAAACTGGTAGACCAGTATACAGCGGCTTTTGACATCACCCAGTATAAAGACGAGTACCGGAAAGAACTGCTGAAGATCATCAAGGCCAAGGCCTCCGGCAAACGCCCGGCCGTGAAGAAACTGCGGGTGGTACATACCAAGAGCACAGAGCTGTTTGACCAGTTGAAGGCCAGCCTGGGCGGTAATAAAAAACGGGTGTCATGAGTTTAAGTACGTATAAAAAGAAACGGGATTTTAAACAGACCAGCGAACCGGCGGCCGGCAAGTCTAAAGGCGGGAAGCACATTTTTGTAGTGCAACGCCACCACGCTACCCGCCTGCACTACGATTTCCGGCTGGAAATAGACGGGGCGCTGAAAAGCTGGGCCGTGCCCAAAGGCCCTTCCCTGAACCCGGAAGACAAACGGCTGGCCATGGAAGTGGAAGATCACCCGTATGACTATAAAGACTTTCAGGGAGAGATACCCGCCGGCAACTACGGGGCCGGGTATGTTTACCTTTGGGACAAAGGCACCTACGAGCTGCTGGAAAGCAACGGCAAAGCCTTTGACAAGGAAGCCCTGCGGGAATGGCGCTCCGGCAACCTGAAGGTGGTGCTGCATGGCAAAAAGCTGAAAGGGGAATTTGCGCTGGTGAAAATGAAAGGCCGGGATGAAAATGCATGGCTCCTCATCAAACATAAAGACAAATACGCGGTTACAGGCAAATACAACAGTGAAGACCATACCCCGCAACGGGTGATAGACAAACAGCGGGGGAGCGCGGGAGAAAAGAAGGCCCCGGCGAAAACGGCTGCAAAAAGCAGCGCTGCCAAAGCCGCCGCTAAACGGCCTGCTAAAACTGCATCCTCCAAAAGCGCCGCCTCTAAACGGCCCACTAAAACTGCATCCTCCAAAAGCGCCGCCTCTTCCACCAAAGCCGCTAAAAAAAAAGCCGCTGAGCCAACGGAACAGCTGACCCCCATGAAGGAGTGGTACAAGCCCATGCTCACCACGCTGGTAGACGAGCCCTTTGACCGGGAGGGCTGGGTATTTGAAACCAAATGGGACGGTTACCGCACCATGGCCAATGTAGAAAAAGGCAGGGCCGAGCTTTATTCCCGCAACCAGATATCCTTTAATGAACAATACGCCGTTATCAGGAAAGCTGTAGAGGAAATTCCCCACAACGTGGTGCTTGACGGCGAAATTGTTGTGCTGGGAAAAAAAGAGCGCTCTGATTTTCAATCGCTTCAAAATTATAAGACCACCAGACAAGGCAACCTCGTATATGAGGTGTTTGACCTGTTGTACCTGAACGGCCATGATTTGAAAGAGCTGACCCTGCTGGAAAGAAAAGCGCTGCTGCAAGAGATCATATCCCAGCTGGATAATCCCCTCGTTCAATACTCGGACCACGTAGCCACCAAAGGCCTACGGCTCTTTAAAAAGGCCGCCGGGGCCGGTTGGGAGGGTATTATTGCCAAAAACGGCAGCAGCGCCTATACAGAGGGCAACCGCAGCCTCAACTGGCTGAAAATAAAAGTGCTCAACCGGCAGGAGGCAGTTGTTTGCGGATTTACCGCGCCGCGCGGCAGCCGTAAAAAGCTGGGCGCCCTGGTGCTGGGCGTATATGAAGGCAACAAGCTGGAATATATTGGGCACTGCGGCGGCGGGTTTAATGAACAGTTGCTTGGAGAGGTGCACGCAAAGCTGCAACCTTATGTGCAGGCCGGCTCTCCTTTTGATAAAAAAGTAACGACCAACATGCCTATTACCTGGGTAAAGCCGGTATTGGTATGCGAGGTGAAATTTTCTGAATGGACGGGCGGCGGCAATCTGCGGCAGCCCATTTTTATTGCGCTGCGGGAAGACAAGCCGGCAAAGCAGGTAAAAAGAGAACTCCCTAAACATATTACCATGGCAGGCAAAAAAGCATCTTCAGGAGAAATAACTGTGAACGGCACGCCAGTAACGGCCAAAGCGGGCAGCAGCGCCGCCGCAAAAAAAGCGGCCACCCGTAAAAGCGCGGCAGGCAAAAAGGCTACGGCCGCCAAAAGCCCCGCCGGCAAAAAAACGGCCAAAGCAGCCGCCCCCGCCGTTAAAAAAATGGCCGCTCCCGGGAAGGGCGCTGCCGAAAACGACCGTACGCTTACGCTCAACCGGCAGCAGGTGGCACTCACCAACCAGCAAAAGATCTATTGGCCTGATGAAAAGATCACCAAGGGCCAGCTCATTGACTATTACCTGGAGATAGCGGATTACTTGGTGCCGCACCTTAAAGACCGGCCGCTCTCCCTGCACCGTTTTCCCAACGGTATTAACGGGCAGAGTTTTTACCAGAAAGACCTTGATGTAAAAACTATTCCTTCCTGGCTCAAAACATTGCCGGTACACTCCGCCTCTTCCAATAAAACGGTAGACTATCTCATTTGCAATAACGAGGCAACCCTGGCTTATATGATCAACCTCGGCTGCATTGAAGTGAACCCCTGGCTGTCAAGGACCGGCAAGCCGGATGCGCCTGACTATATTGTGATAGACCTGGACCCCGGTGAAATTGATTTCAAACATGTGGTAACAACGGCCAACACGGTACGCGCCGTGCTGGATGAATTTGACATCCGCTCTTTCTGCAAAACCTCCGGCGCCACCGGGCTGCACATCTACATACCAACCGGCGCCCGTTATCCGTATGAGACCTGCCGCCTTTTTGCAGAGTTTGTAGCGCGGGAAGTGCATGCGCGCCTGCCGGACATTACCAGTGTTACCCGCGCAAAATCCGCCCGGGTAAAAAAAGTGTATGTGGATTTTTTACAGAACAGCAAAGGGCAAACCATAGCCGCTCCCTATTCAGTGCGGCCCAGGCCTGGTGCTACCGTATCTACGCCCCTGCATTGGGAAGAGGTGAATAAGAACCTCAGCATCCGCAATTTTCATATAGGCAACACCGTAAAACGTCTGCAAGCCGAAGGTGAGCTATGGGCGGGCATTATGAAGGTGAAAAACAACCTCAGGGCAATATTAAAAACTGTGAAAAATGAATAAATATTTTATAAAAGGGCTGATGATAGGCACGTTTATTGGCTTTGTATTAACATCGCCCCGCCGTGAGGAGTGGGTGAAAATGCTGGAATGCAAAATGAAGGCAATAACAAAGAGAGTACTGAAGCGGGGAGGAACATAACTATTTGCTCACTTAAAAAACAGCATATGGAAACACGTCTGCATTCACCTTTGAAACTGGCTGTGATATACGGGGTATTGATGTCATTGATCGGCATCGTACTAACCATGGTGTTTTATATGACCCAGTGGTCTTCAGACCTGTGGACCGGCTATATAGCCAACGGCGTGCTGTTTGTAGGCGTGCTGCTGTTCATTATACATGTCAACAAGGCCATGGGCGGAAGAGCTTCTTTGAGCAACCTGTTTGTAATGGGCTTGCTGGCTTCCGCTATCTTTATTGTGATGGTATCTACTGCGCATATTATTTTCCACCTGGCCACAGAGCCGCCGCCGGGCACTACCGGCAACCTGCCTTCAGATGGTACACGCATGAGCGAGTATAGCAGCTACAAAAGAGAAGGTTTCTGGATATTCTTACTGGGCAACCTGTTTGTTACCAACGCCGTGCTGGGCGGGCTGGCATCTGTCATTGGGGCTGTTACCGTCAAAAGGAACCAGAAAACAACGGATGCAAGATAGGCCCTTTCCCCTACCTTTGCAGCTGTTATGTCAACAGGTCAAATACTGATTATAGATGACGAAGACCAGCTGCGCAAGCTGCTGGCCCGCCTCCTGGGCAGGGAAGGGTATGCCGTGCTGGAAGCGAAAGACGCCAAAGCAGCCTGGAAGTTGCTGGAAAAGGAAGAAGTGCAGGTGGTGTTATCTGACGTTAAGCTACCGGATGCCAACGGCGTGGAGCTGACGCAAGCTATCAAGGCCCGCTATCCCGAAATAGAAATAATAGTGCTCACCGCCTACGGCAACATTGCAGACGGGGTACAGGCCATCAAGAACGGCGCTTTCGATTATATTACGAAGGGAGATGACAACAGCCGCATGCTACCGCTCACCAGCAAGGCCATGGACAAGGCTTTGCTCCAGTTTCGCATCCGTTCTCTGGAAAACCGCATCAGCGGCAAATATGATTTTGACAATATCATCGGGCAGTCTCCCGAAATCAGGAACGCCATTGCCCTGGCCCGGAAGGTAGCGGCCACCGATGTAACCGTGCTGCTACTGGGAGAAACAGGTTCCGGCAAGGAAGTGTTTGCACAGGCCATTCACCGCGCCAGCGCTCGCAAAATGCAGCCCTTTGTGGCGGTGAACTGTAGCGCCTTCGGGAAAGAGCTGCTGGAAAGTGAACTGTTCGGACATAAAGCGGGCGCTTTTACAGGCGCCCTGAAAGATAAAAAAGGCTTCCTGGAGGAAGCGCACAACGGCACCCTTTTCCTGGACGAGATAGGTGAAATGCCAATTGAGCTGCAGGCCAAGCTGCTGCGCGTACTGGAAACACAAGAGTTTTACAAGGTAGGCGATGCCAAACCCCTGCAGGTGAACATCCGCATTATTGCCGCCACCAACCGCACGCCCGAACGTGAAATAGAAAGCGGCCATTTCCGGGCAGACCTTTATTACCGGCTTTCCGCTTTCCAGATACAACTGCCTTCACTGAACGAACGGCGTAAAGACATTCCCCTCCTGGCCGAATACTTCCTCCGCCAGCTGGCGCCTAAAAACAACAAAAGGATAAACGGCATGAGCCCCGCCTTCGCAAAGGCCCTGCAGGCCCATAACTGGCGCGGCAACATACGGGAGCTGCGCAATGTTATTGAGCGGGCCGTTATTTTAACGAATACAGCAGAACTGGATGCAGACGCGCTGCCCATTGAGTTCCATATGGCCGCCCCTGCCGGAGAGCCATCCTCCCTGTCCCTGGCGGAAGTGGAAAAACAGCATATTGCCCGGGTGCTGCAATACGCCAAAGGCAATAAAACCAAAGCAGCGGAAATGCTGCAGATAGGATTGACCACGCTCTACAACAAGATCAAAGAATACAATATAACCGTCTGAAAGTACCCCGTTTTTGCAGGGTGCCATGCAATTTCTGCATGGTGCTTCATGGCTGCGAATGTGTCTAATTAATTGACAGCCATATTGTTAACTCTTTTGGCATTCCGCTCGTTATTACCCGGGCAAAAACATAGATATGTTACCGGATGCTAAAGTCTCCCTTTTAATTGCCCTGCAAATTCCCGCGCTGAAGTACAGCATGCCGCCAACGGCGGCTGTTACTACCGCCATCAGCGCTTTTTCCACTTACACCCGCCAGCTCATCAGGCTGGGGCAATTGCAGGAGGCAAGAAAATGTTTTTCGATGGCCGGCGTACTGTACAGGAATGGCAGCCAACTGCTGAAAACCGCCATTGAAGGCGTGTTCGTTTACGCTGTGTCTCCCTTCCTGGACGCGCAGCCCGTAAAGGAACTGCTACCCTCCTCTTTACAGCAGGTACGCAGCAGACACTTGCAAGCTATTTAAAGAATCAAAACCTTTTCCATATGATGATCGCACTGCTTTTGCTGGCCGGGCTTGTTTGCTTCTGGCTGTTCTTCAGATCTGTTGACTTTCTTGAAAAAATCTGACTGTTATGATGAATGTATTATTTGTACTGGCCATCCTGGTGTTCTGCTACATGCTGTATGTATTGCTGAAGCCGGAAAAATTCTGAAATCATGAATACCGAACTATTGGGCGTTATTGCCACTTATGCCATCACCCTGCTTATTGCCATACCGCTGGGCAGGTACATTGCCCGTGTGTTCAGGGGCGAAAGAACGCTGCTTGATTTTTTAAGTCCTGCGGAACGTTTGATCTACCGCGTTTGCGGTATTAACCCGCGTGAGGAAATGAACTGGAAGCAGCACCTCAAGGCCCTTCTTACCATCAACATGATCTGGTTCGTATACGCTTTTTTCCTGCTTGTTTTCCAGGACAGGCTGCCCCTCAACCCGGACGGCAATGCAGCCCAAACGCCGGACCTGGCCTTCAATACGGCCATCAGCTTTTTGGTGAACTGTAACCTGCAGCACTATTCCGGAGAAAGCGGGCTTACCTATTTTACCCAGCTTTTTGTGATCACTTTCCTGCAATTTGTGAGCGCGGCCACCGGCATTGCAGCATTGATAGTGTTGTTCAAGGCCTTCAGGGAGAAGACCACCACCAAGCTGGGCAACTTTTGGGAAATACTCGTAAAAACAAATACCCGCCTGCTGCTGCCCCTTTGCGTGATCATAGCGCTGGTGCTGGCGTTTAACGGCACGCCGGCCAGCTACGCGGGGAAGGATACCATTGTTACCCTGCAGGGAGATACCGTTGGCGTATCCCGTGGGCCGGCCGCCGGCATGATAGCCATTAAACACCTGGGCACCAACGGCGGCGGCTGGTTTGGGGCCAATTCCATTCACCCGCTGGAAAATCCGAGTTACCTCACCAACATGACGGAAGCCATTGCCCAGATGATCATTCCCATTGCCATGGTATTTGCCCTGGGGTTTTTCATCAACCGCAGAAAATTCTCCTATATCATTTTCGGGGTTATGACGGCGGGCATGCTGCTGTTGCTTATTCCTTCCATGATGAGTGAAATGAACGGCAACCCGGCTATTGCACAAATGGGCATTGCCCAGCCCACCGGGGCCATGGAGGGCAAGGAGGTGCGTATTGGGCCCGCGGCAACAGGCTACTGGAGCACCATCACTACCATTATTTCTACCGGCTCTGTAAATGGCTTTCATGATAGTACCATGCCGCTCACCGGGCTGATGCAACTGGTGGCCATGATGACCAATTGCTTTTATGGCGGCTGCGGGGTGGGCATCCTGAACTACTTTGTTTTCATCATCATTGCCGTGTTCATTTCAGGTCTGATGGTGGGCCGTACGCCCGAGTTCATGGGGCATAAGGTAGAAGCGCGGGAGATCAAAATTGCGGCGCTGGTGGCTTTGCTGCACCCCTTCCTGATACTGGCGGGCACCGCCCTGTCTTCTTTCGTTATTACCCGGCAGCCGGAGCTTGGCTGGCTGAATAACCCCGGTCACCATGGTTTCTCCGAAATGCTGTATGAGTATACTTCCGCCGCGGCCAATAACGGATCTGGATTTGAAGGCCTGGGAGACAATAATATTTTCTGGAACGTGAGCACCGGTTTTGTGCTTATACTCTCCCGGTACCTGCCCATACTGGGGCCGGTGGCCATAGCCGGCCTGCTGGCGCAGAAGAAGCACATTCCTGCGTCTGCGGGCACGCTCAGCACAGATACGGTCACGTTTGGGGTCATGACCATGGCCGTGATCCTCATCATTGCCGCACTGGCTTTCTTTCCCGCGCTGGCACTGGGGCCGGTGGCAGAATATTTTTCCCTGTACCTGTAAAGACAAAAACCTCAACGGATGAAAAAATCGAATAACAATACCCTGTTCCCGGCAGCGCTGGTAAGGGAAAGCCTCCGGCAGTCGTTCATAAAGCTAGATCCCCGCCTGCTGGTCAAAAACCCGGTGATGTTCACGGTAGAGATGGGTACGCTGGTAATGCTGGTGGTAACATTGATCACTCTTTTCACCGGCAGCACCGGACAGGGCAGCTTCAGCTATAACCTCGCCATTTTTATTATACTGCTGCTCACGGTGCTGTTCGGCAACTTTGCTGAAGCCATTGCCGAAGCCCGCGGCAAGGCGCAGGCGGAAAGCCTCCGTAAAACCCGTGAAGAAACGCCAGCAAAGAAGATACTGGCCGTGGGCGAGATATTTACGGACGAAGTGAAAGTGGTGCCTTCTTCCCGGCTGAAGAAAGGAGACCTGTTCCTCTGTGAAACCGGCGATGTGATACCGGCAGACGGCGAGATCGTAAAAGGATTGGCCAGCATAGACGAATCTGCCATTACCGGAGAAAGCGCGCCCGTCATACGGGAGGCAGGCGGAGATAAAAGCAGCGTGGTGGGCGGCACTAAAGTACTTAGCGACCGTATTGTGGTGCGTGTTACCACGGAGCCGGGCGAGTCTTTCCTGGACAAGATGATAGCATTGGTAGAAGGCGCTACCCGCCAGAAAACGCCCAATGAAATAGCGCTCACCATTTTGCTGGCCAGCTTTACCCTGGTGTTCATCATAGTATGCGTTACCCTCAAGCCTTTTGCGGACTATGCGCAAACGCCCATCACCATTGCGGCGTTCATTTCCCTGTTTGTATGCCTGATACCTACCACCATTGGCGGGCTGCTGTCTGCCATCGGTATTGCGGGCATGGACAGGGCGCTGCGCGCCAACGTGATCACAAAATCAGGCAAAGCGGTAGAAACCGCCGGAGACGTGGATGTGCTGCTGCTGGACAAAACAGGCACCATCACCATCGGCAACCGCAAGGCCACAAATTTTTATGCCGCCAACGGTTACGATGCAAAAGAATTTATACACCATTGCGTATTAAGCTCCCTGGCGGATGATACGCCGGAAGGCAGGTCTATTGTAGAACTGGCGGGCGGCGAGGTGGCCGCGGGCCTTTCCGTTACCGGCGCGCATCTGGTAAAATTCACGGCGGAGACCCGCAGCAGCGGCATAGACCTGCCAGACGGCACGCGCATCCGCAAGGGCGCGTACGATGCCATCCACAGCCTGACCGCGCAGGCGGGAAACGGCTTCCCCGCAGAAACCCTGGCTACCGTAAAAGAAATATCCGGTAACGGCGGCACCCCGCTGGTAGTAGCCGTAAACGGGCGTGTAACCGGTGTTATTGAGCTGCAGGACATTATCAAACCCGGCATACAGGAGCGTTTTGAGCGCCTCCGCAAAATGGGCGTCAAAACCGTGATGGTAACGGGAGACAATCCCTTCACCGCTAAATACATTGCCGCCAAAGCGGGGGTAGACGATTTCATTGCGGAAGCAAAGCCGGAAGATAAAATGAGCTATATCCGCCAGGAGCAGCAGAACGGCCGCCTGGTGGCCATGATGGGAGACGGCACCAACGATGCGCCCGCCCTGGCCCAGGCAGACGTAGGCGTGGCCATGAACAGCGGTACCCAGGCCGCCAAGGAAGCAGGCAATATGGTTGACCTGGATAACGACCCTACCAAACTGATAGAGATCGTTGAGATCGGCAAACAATTGCTGATGACGCGCGGTACGCTCACCACTTTTTCCATTGCCAACGATGTGGCCAAGTATTTTGCCATTGTGCCCGCGCTGTTTGTGGCCTCCATCCCGGCGCTGCAGGGTATCAACATCATGCAGCTGCACAGCCCTGAAACCGCTATTCTCAGCGCTGTTATTTTCAACGCGGTAATTATTCCCCTGCTGATACCGCTGGCATTGCGGGGCGTGGCTTACCGGCCTATTGGCGCCGGCGCGCTGCTGCGCCGGAACCTGCTGGTGTACGGGCTGGGCGGTGTTATTGTACCCTTCATCGGCATCAAACTGATAGACATGCTGGTGGCTTTATTCTTTTAAATGCATCAAAAACAGAAGAGATGAAACAGTATTTTTTTCCCGCTCTCCGGCTTACGCTGGTGCTGGTGCTGATCACCGCCGGTTTATACCCCTTGCTGATTGCGGGCCTGGCCAAAGTAGCGCCGGGCGGTGGCAACGGGGTTACCGTAAAGCGGGGAGATTCCGTAGTGGGCTATGCCAACATCGGGCAGAAGTTTTCTGACAACAGGTATTTCCAGGGCCGCCCTTCCGCGGTGGACTACAACGGGGCCGGCTCCGGCGGCTCCAATAAAGGGCCTTCCAACCCTGATTACCTGCAAACGGTGCAGGAAAGGATAGACACCTTCCTGGCACACAACCCCGGTGTGCAGAAAGCAAACATCCCGGCTGAACTGGTAACGGCTTCCGGCAGCGGGCTGGACCCTCACCTTTCCCCCGCCGCCGCAAAAATTCAGGCGCCCCGCATTGCAATGCTGCGCGGCTTGCCGGCCTCCATGCTGACAGCACTGGTAGACCAGCACACTAAAGGCCCCCTGTTGGGGCTGCTGGGGCCGGCCACAGTCAACGTGCTGCAGCTGAACCTGGCGTTGGACGAGATGAAATAAAGATACTCAGCCTCCCTATATGCATCCTGTGAAAACCCTGTACCCGCTACCCCGGCCCGCAGCTTGCTGCGGCCGGCGTGCGCGGTACACAATGGCAACAGGCGCTATAACTGTGCATAAGCAAGGAAACATACAATAAACCATTGCGCCCGTACAGGCAATTACACACTGGCCGGCCGCATGAAACAGTAACAAACAACTCATATGAAAGGAATATTTTTAACGGCAGCTACCATTGCCCTGACCATGCAGGCCATGGCCCAGGAAGGACCGGCCAAAGAAACACCGAAGATCACCCTGTCCGGTTATGTGGAGGCCTACTACGGCTTTGATCTCAACGAGCCGGCCAACCATACCCGCCCGCCATTTCTCTATAACCATGCTCGGCACAATGAGCTGAACGTCAACCATGCCTACCTCAAAGGCAGCTACACAGCAGACCGTGTACGCGCCAACCTGGCCATTATGGCCGGTACCTACGCCCAATACAACCTGGCCGCGGAGCCGGAGCTGCTGCGGCATGTGTATGAAGCCAACGTGGGCGTGCGCATAGGCAAAAACCTGTGGATAGATGCGGGCATTATGCCTTCCCACATCGGGTTTGAAAGCGCTGTTTCCAAAGACTGTTTTACCCTCACCCGCAGCCTCATGGCAGAAAACACGCCCTATTATGAAGCGGGGGCCAAAATAACCTGGTCTAATAAAAAATGGACGGTAGCGGCCATGTATCTCAACGGCTGGCAGCGCATCAGGCGGGTAGACGGCAACCAGACGCCGGGCTTCGGCACCCAGGTGGTATTCAAACCGGGCAGTAAAGCAACGCTTAACTGGAGCACTTTTATTGGCAACGACAAGGCGGACTCCGTACGGCAAATGCGCTACTTCAACGACGTATATGGTATCTTTAACATCACGGACCGTTTTAGCCTCATAGCCGGCTGCGACTATGGCCTGGAGCAAAAAGCAAAAGGCAGCAGTGACATGAACTCCTGGTTCAGCCCCATTGCCATAGCCCGGTATGCTTTTTCAGGCAACATTGCACTGGCGGCGCGGTATGAATATTATAACGATGAGAATGGCGTGATCATAGCTACCGGTACGCCCAATGGCTTTAAAACCGGCGGCTATTCCCTGAACTTTGACGTGGCGCCCGTCAGCAACGTGCTCTTCAGGGTGGAAGGGAAGCTATACAGCAGCAAGGACGATATTTTTATAAAGAACGGAGCAGTGAAGAACAGCAACGTGGCACTAACTACATCACTGGCAGTTTCATTTTAAATCCATAGCAAACCATTTTCACGCGGGGCCGGCCTGGGTTTTATCAAACCGTGGGCAGGCCCCCGTGGTGGTGGATCCCGCAACACATGATGCAGGAATTTTTACATCCAGACAACCGGGCCGGCCGCGGCGCTTTCAAAATATACATTGGTATGAGCGCCGGTGTGGGCAAGAGCTACCGTATGCTGCAGGAAGCGCATGCCCTTATGGGCCAGGGGGTGCAGGTACAGGTAGGGTACATTGAGACCCATGGCCGGAAAGAAACGGCCGCCCTGCTGAACGGCCTCCCCATAGTACCCCGGCGCCAGGTATTTTACAAAGGCAAGATGCTGGAGGACATGGACCTCAACGCCATTTTGCTGCTGGCGCCGCAATGGGTGATCGTAGACGAGCTGGCCCACACCAATATACCCGGCTCCAGGAACGAAAAGCGCTGGCAGGACGTGGTAGACCTGCTGCGTGCCGGCATCGGCGTAATTTCGGCCGTCAACATCCAGCACATGGAAAGCATCAACCAGCAGGTGAAGGCTATTACGGGCGTGGAGGTGCAGGAGCGGGTACCTGACAGCATGCTGCAGCTGGCGGACGAAGTGGTGAACATAGACCTTACCGCGGACGAGCTGATCACCCGGCTCAAGGAAGGCAAGATCTATGATCGGAGCAAGGTGGGAACGGCCCTGCAGCACTTTTTTACCCCGGAAAAGATACTGCAGCTGCGGGAGCTGGCGTTGAAAGAAGTGGCTTCGCAGGTAGAGCGGAAAGTAGAAACGGCGGTGCCGCGCAACCGCCAGATGCGGCACGAGCGTTTTCTGGCCTGCGTGTCCAGCAACGATGCCGCGGCCAAGAAGGTAATCCGGAAAACGGCGCGGCTGGCCGCCTACTACTACGGGGAATGGTATGTGCTCTATGTGCAGACACCGCGGGAAAGCGCGGCGCGCATCCCCCTGGCCCAGCAGCGCCACCTGATCAATAACCTGAAAATGGCCACGGAGCTGGGCGCGGAAGTATTGCGCGTGCAGGCTTCAGATGTGCCGGCGGCCATTCTGCAAACAGCGCAGGAAAAGGATATTACCACCGTCTGCATCGGGAAACCGCATATCAGCCTGTTCGGCATTATCTTGCGAACAAATATCTTTTCGCAACTGTTGAAAACTTTATCCTCTCACGAAATCGATCTTGTAATACTGTCATGACCAGGCTCAAGCTCAAAACGAAGATCACATTGGGCGTGTTGTTCCTTTTCTGTATGCTGCTGCTGGTGAGCATACTGGGCTACTATTACATTGGCCGGGTGAACCGTGAGGCAGGCGCCATTTTGCAGGACAACTACGAGTCTGTAGAGTACGCCAAAAACATGCTGATGGCCCTGGAGGCCAGGCCGGTAGACAGCCTGAGCTTTGTGAAGAACCAGGCCTTGCAGGAGCGGAACGTAACGGAGGCGGGAGAAGCGGCCGCTACCGCGCAGCTGCGCCGCCATTTCCAGGAGAAGCCAGACCTGCCTGCCCTCCGGCAAGACCTTTACACCATCATGGAGCTGAACATGAAAGCCATCGTGATGAAGAACGAGCGCACCAAGGCCACGGCAGACAAGGCTTTGTTGTACATTGCCATTATCAGCGGCATTTGTTTCCTGCTGGGTATTTCTTTTGTGTACAACTTCCCCGGTTATATTGCCAACCCCATCCGTGAGCTGACGGAGGGTATCAAGGGCATAGCCCGGCGCCGCTATGAGCAGCGGCTATACTTCCGGTCAGGAGATGAATTTGGCGAACTGGCGGAGGCTTTCAACACCATGGCGCAGCAGCTGCATGCATACGAGCACAGCAACCTGGCCCGCATCCTGTTTGAAAAGAAACGGGCGGAAGCCGTAATTGGCAGCCTGAAAGATGCCACCATTGGTATAGACAACAAGGGGAACGTACTTTTTGCCAATGGGCAGGCGCTGCAGTTGCTGAATATGCAGGCTGCGGAAGTGGCCGGCCGGCCCGCCGGGGAAATTGCGCAGCGGAACGACCTGATGCAATACCTGCTCGGCAAAACAGACAACGGGCATATAAAGATCGTGGTGAACGGCCGGGAGAGCTTTTTTACGAAAGAAACGGCAGACATTCATTACGAACAGGAAAAAATAGGGTACATCATCATCCTCAAAAATATCACTACTTACCGGGAAATTGACCTCGCCAAAACCCAGTTCATAGCCACCATTTCTCATGAGCTGAAAACACCGCTGGCCGCCACAGACCTCAGCCTCACACTGCTGGACGATGAGCGTTCCGGCCCGCTGAGCCCTGAACAGCAGGAGCTGGTAGACAGCCTCCGGCAGGATAACCGGCGTATGATACGCATGGTGAGCGAGCTGCTGGATTTTTCCCGGGAGCAGAGCGGTAACATACAATTGCAGATACAGGCCGTGGAACCGGCAGACATTGTGCAGTACGCCCTTGGCACGGTCAGCAAGGAAGCCGCCGGCCGTAATTTGGCCATCCAGGCCCGTGTGCCGGATAGCCTGCCCAGGGCCGCCGCGGATGCGGAGAAAAGCGCCTGGGTACTGGTGAACCTGCTCACCAATGCCATCCGGTATTCTCCGGCCGGCGCGGCGGTAGAACTGGCGGTGGAAGTAACGGCAACGAATACACTGTTGTTCAGCGTGCAGGATGCGGGCCCCGGCATAGACCCTGCTTTCCGCGGCAAGATATTTGAACGTTTCTTCCAGGTGCCGGGCGCTGAGAATAGCAAGGGCAGCGGGTTGGGGCTGGCCATTGCGCGGGAGTTCATTGAAGCGCAGGGCGGTACTATAGGGGTCAGCAGCGCGCCGGGCAAGGGCAGCCGCTTCTGGTTTGAATTGCCGGCCGCCTAGTTGTTCCGGATGTCTTCCATTTCCTGCTTTAATACAGATTGCGCATCGTGGTAAATTTTTATGGCCAGCTGGATGTTGGGCACTATACTGTCCAGGTTGCTGCGGCTGCGTGTATACTGCTCTATCTGCTGCATCATGTCAGACAGCGGGTGTATTTTGACGATCATGAGGCTGTTGCGCAGCAGGCTGGCATGGCGGCTGGTTTCTTCCCAGGCCTTTTCCCGCGCGCTGTTCAGCAGATGGGTAAACATGCCCGCCGTGCATTCTACAAATATGCCCAGCACGTCCAGCAGGTAATCCTTGTCGTCTTCCACAATATTGCGCAGGTACAGCAGGTCAATAAAAGGCCGGTTCCCGGGCTCGTTGGGGCCGGTGTTGATGAAACCGGACAGTGGGGGCTCTTTTTCTCCCAGCACTTCCTGTATTTTCCTGAAAAGATCTCCGGGAACAAAGGGTTTGGAAATATACTCGTTCATGCCGGTGAGCAGGCAGCGCTCCCTGTCACCCCGCAGGGCGGACGCCGTCATGGCAATAATGGGGATGCCGGAGCCCATGTCCCGTATTTTGCGGGTGGCGCTGAGGCCGTCCATTTCCGGCATCTGGATGTCCATCAGCACGCAGTCAAAATTGTTTTGCTGCACTTGCTGCAATGCCTCAAGGCCGTTTTCCGCTAGCGTTACACTGGCGCCGGCCTGTTGCAGCAGGCGCTGCGCTACTTTCTGGTTCAGCGGGTTATCTTCCGCCACCAGGATGTGGCGGCCCTGCAGCGGGGCGCGCGCGGGCTCCGGTGGCGCTTGTTCCGCGGTGTGAAAGCTGCGGCTGAACGGGATGGAAAAGCTCACAATAGTACCGCCCTCTGGATTGTTGCGGATGGCAATGTTGCCGTGCTGCAGCAAAATAAGCTGGCGGGTGAGGGCCAGGCCCAGCCCGGTGCCGCTATGCTTGCGGTTGTTGCCGCCCTGCAGTTGGGAAAAACCTTCGCCCAGGTCTTGCAGCAGGGGCGCCGGTATGCCAATGCCGGTGTCTTGCAGCTCAAACAGCAGCATGGTGTTCTTTTCATTGGCGGCCGCTACTTTTACCGTAAGCCGGATCTCCCCGCTTTCCGTGAATTTCACCGCATTGTCCAGCAGGTTTTCCAGCACCTGGTTGAGGCGCGTGGGGTCTCCCAATACGTGGTCTTTCACCGCTTCCGCCAGCTCGCAATGAAAAGCCAGGCCTTTGGCTTCCGCGCGCTGCCGGTGTTTGCCCGCCGCGCGCAGGATGAGGTGGCGGGGGTCAAAGTCTTCTTTGGCCAGGTGCAGCTGCCCCGTTCTGATGCGGGAAAAATCCAGCAGGTCGTCTACCAGCACCAGCAGGTTGCCGGCAGACTCCTGTATGTCACTCACATACTCCCGCAACTCCGGCCCGCCTTCCAGCTGCTGCAGCAGGGCGGTAACGCCAATGATCCCGTTGAGCGGCGTGCGCAGCTCGTGGCTCATGTTGGCCATGAACACTTCCTGCGCCTTTTTGGCGTTTTCCGCCTTGCGCCGTGCTTCTATCAGTTTATTTTCTATCTCTATGCGCGGCGTGATGTCTGTGGCTATGCCGCAGAGCCCGTATACGCGGAGGGTATGGTCACGCAGGGGAAATTTGTTGATGAAGAAATACCGGGTCTCATTCCCTATTTCGATGGTCTCTTCTATTTCCTGCGGTTTCTCGAAAAGGATCACCGTACGGTCTGTAACCGCGTGTTTACCGGGGTGCAGGATATTGGGGAAGTCTTTGTCAGACCGGTTTTTGATCTCTTTCAGCGCAATGCCGAACACTTCCTCGAACCGCCTGTTCACATGCAGGTAACGGCCATGCACATCCTTGATGAAAACAATGGACGTGGTGTTTTCCAGGATGGACTGCATCCTGCTGTTGAGGATGTTTATTTCTTTTTTGGTTTCGGCCAGTTGCTCATCTGCCATTCTTCTCAGGTGCACGTCTTTTACGGCGCACTGGTACCCGGCAAAAAAGCCGTTCCGTTCCACCAGCACCACGTGCTGCTCCACCCATTTCTTTTCCCCGTTTTTCATGCGGATGGGGAAGGTGTAGGTAGATTCAGGCATTCCGTCAAAAGACTGGTTCTCGTAGAACTCCCGCAGCTCTTTTTGCACGGGCGGCTCCAGCAGCATGGTGTATTGTTTGTTGATCAGTTCTTCCGCCGTGTAGCCGGTGAGGTCAAGCGCTTTTTTATTAACGTAAGTGAAGAAACCGCCGCGGTTGGTGGTAAACAGGGTGGTGCCGGCATCTTCGATCAGCTGGCGGTACTTTTCTTCGCTGGCCGTGAGCGCCTGGGTCACCGCCCGGGCCTGCCGCAGGTTGGCGGCAATGCGGTACAGCCCGCCCAGCAATACCAGGGCCGCCGCTATGCTGCCGAGTATAGACAGCAGGAAGGGTTTCCGGTGAAACCACTGCGTGCCCAGCAGGTAATTGAGCCGGGCATGCTGCTGCTCCAGGCAGCGGCCAATCAGCAGGGTGAGGCCGTCTTCCGGCGCGGGCGTTTTCCTTGTCTGGATCATGGCGCCGGCCATGGCGGGAGACTCGCGGGTGGCGTCTACCAGGTAATTGTATAATACGATGCGTTTCAGCACGGCGGTCTTGAGCGAGTCCATCCGCAGCTCATCCGCCCGGTTGCCGCTGCTCAGTACCTGGAGGTTGAACACCGGCGCGCGCAGGCGGGTTTCCATCTGGTCTGCCCGCACCAGAAAGCCGGTGTCTCCGGTGATAACGTAACCTCTTACGGCTGATTCCAGGGTTTTGGCCATGTATGCCACCTGCTCCAGCTGGCGTATCTTGTCACTGGTGAGCCTCACCCGCTCGTTGATCTTCACTACGGCGGAGTCTGCAGACCAGGCCTGCCAGGCAAACCAGGCAACGGAAACGATGGCAGCAACAAAAACAATGATAACGGGGCTGCTGTTCTTTTTCATGCAACAATAGTTGTCAATCACGCCATACGTAAGGCTTTCACTGGGGTAAAGGGGACGGGAGGGTGCTGCGTTCCGTACAACGGGATTGATTTTGGTCTGGGTATTTACCGATCATACAATTTACTTAAAATCCGGTAAAACGGCCTCGTTAATTACCATGTATTATTTTTGCAATATTTTAACCCTTTGATTTATTTGCATTCCATTAAATTTGCCTGATATTCTTTTTGCCAAGCATTTAAACATATTATGAAAAAATTACTTTTTACACTGGGTTTTATCGCGGTATCGGCGGGTGTTTTTGCACAGGATAACATGGCGGGCGCGGCCATTGGCAAGGCCCGGGAGAAGGCCTCTTTCTCCAGGGACTTCCTGGTGATCGGTTTTTCTTACGACGGGTGGGCCTCCGCTCCGGACAGTGTTAAAACAAAAGGACTATCCCGCGGCTTTCATGTAGCCCTGATGTATGACATTCCCATTTCAAAATCGAACTTCAGCGTAGCGGCCGGCCTGGGTTTCAGCTCCAGCAATATTTTCCTGAACAAACAGGTAATACCCATGAACAACACCTCTTCTAACGAGGTGAGGTTTGTTTCTTCAGACACTTATAAAAAGTACAAGGTATCCACCAACTACCTGGAAATCCCCCTGGAATTCAGGTACCGGCAGGTGGCAGACAATGCCAACAAAGGTTTCAAGGCCTCTATTGGCGCAAAGGTGGGCATGCTGGTCAATGCTCATACCAAGGGTAAAAACACCCTGGGCGGTGAAAAGAATATCATCAAGGAACAAAACAAACGTTTCTTCAACCCCTGGCGTTTTGCAGGCACCGCGCGCATAGGGTACGGCAATTTCTCCGTGTTTGGCACGGTGAACCTGAACCCCCTGTTTAAAGACAATACAGGCGCCGCATCAGACATCAGGCCCTATTCCCTGGGCATTGCGCTGAGCGGACTGTAACAAGATACACATACACAAATACAAGGCTGACCGGAAAACGGTCGGCCTTTTTTGTTGCGGTCACCGATCTATATTTATAGGGTCATCCTAGGGTTATCTTAGGGTTTTCCTAGGTAATTTTATATAAATAACCCTAAGATAACCCCAGGATAACCTCATATAGACCTGAGAATAATGAAAATATGGGCCAGCGGCCAAAGGCAGCGCGGCCGGGACAGGCGGAAAATGCAGGATACGGCCTGGATGTACATCGCTTCCCCGGCCTGCCCGGAAAATTCCATTGATCCAAACAAGTTTGTATTACGGGTGGATGTTGACCGCTGCAGGTGTCTTGCGGTTTTGTAATCAATACGGGGCTGACCAAAGTCTCCGCCAGGTACCTGAATAAATCAGGGGGCCGTCTCAAAAGTAATTTGATGGCCCCGAGAATCACGTAAACGAAAAATCTCTCCATCAGGTACCCGAATAAGATCAGGTAAAAATTACTTTTGAGACGGCCCCCCGTATTGATGCCGAAAAAAAAGGGAAGTCTGTTGGCGTTTTATTTACCGCTAAAGGCCGGTTTCCGCTTTTCCAGGAAAGCCCGCACCCCTTCCCGGTTGTCTTGGGTATTGCCGGCAATTTCCTGGCACCAGGCTTCGTAGTCCAGTACGGTGTCCAGGTCTTCCGTCATGCCCTTGGTCAGCATTTTTTTCATGAGGGCAATGGCTTTGGTGGGAGCCTGGGCGTAGAAGGTGGCTTCGGTGTCCACGGCGGCGTCCAGTTCTTCCGCTTTTACCACCTTGTTCACCAGGCCCATCTGCAGGGCGTCTGCGGCCGTGAGTTTGGTGGCTTTGGTAGCCAGCTCGAACGCCCGGTGGTAGCCGATGGTGCGGGGCAGAAAATAGGAGGAGCCGGAGTCCAGCACCAGGGCTATGTTGATAAAGATCTCAATAAGGGTGGCATTTTCCGCGGCCACTATCACATCGCAGGCCAGGGCCAGGGAGCAGCCCGCCCCGGCGGCCACGCCGTTCAACCGGCAGATCACCGGCTTGGGCATGTTGCGGATGGCGCGGATGATGGGGTTGTACCGCTTGTGGAGCGAGTCTCCCAGGTTACGGTGGCCTTCCTGCGCCGCCTTAAGGTCTTGCCCGCTGCAAAAAGCCTTGCCGGCGCCGGTGAGCACTACCGCCCTTACAGACCCGTCTTTCTCCGCCTGTTTGAGCGCGTCTTGCAGCTCATAACTGAGCGTGTCATTAAAAGCATTGTACACATCGGGCCTGTTGAGCGTAATGGTAGCCACGTTGTTTTGCACGTGAAAGAGAAGCGTGGTAAACATGGTCGGTAATTTTTACAAGGTTTCTTTCAGCCAGCCAAAAAATTCCCGCTGCCAGGCAATGGCGTTTTGCGCGCTCAGCACCCAGTGGTTCTCTTCGGGAAAATATACCAGTTTGCTTTTGATGCCTTTCAATTGCGCCACCTGGAAGGCCTGCAGCCCCTGCTCAATGCCTACGCGGAAGTCTATGCCGCCCTGTACGATCATGATGGGCGTGTTCCACCGGTCTACAAAATTGATGGGGTTGAATTGATCATATACTTTGGCGTTCGCTTTATCCCAGTAGGCGCCGATGTCCCAGTTGGCGAACCACAGCTCTTCCGTGGTGCCGTACCAGCTGCGGAGGTCAAACAGCCCGTCGTGCGCAATAAACGTTTTGAACCGTTTTTCATGCACGCCGGCCAGCATAAATACGGAGTACCCGCCATAGCTGGCGCCTACCGCGCCAAGGCGGTCTTTATCCACATAAGGCTCTTTGCTCACGTCATCTATAGCGGCCAGGTAATCCCGGATGGGCTGCCCGCCCCAATCCTTGCTGATGTCTTCATTCCATTTCACCCCGTGGCCCGGCATGCCGCGGCGGTTGGGGGCTACTACAATGTAGCCCTGCGCTGCCATGAGCTGGAAATTCCAGCGGAAGCTGTAAAACTGGCTCACGGCAGATTGCGGGCCGCCCTGGCAGTAGAGCAGCGTGGGATATTTTTTGGCAGGGTCGAAGTCTGGCGGGTAAATTATCCAGGAGAGCAGGTCTTTGCCGTCTGTTGTTTTTGTCCACCGCTCTTCTACCTTGCTTAGCCGCAGATTGTTGTAAATAGTATTGTTTTCCGTGGAGAGCTGCTGCATGGCGCCTGTTTTCAGGTTGACCGTGTACAGTTCAGCGGCATGGTTCATGTCTGCGCGGGTTACTACCAGGGTGTTGCCATGCTGGCCTACAAAACCGTTCACGTCAAATGGCCCTTTGGTTACCTGGCGGATGGCAGGTTTCCGCAGGGGGATCTCGAACAGTTGCTCCGTGCCTTTTACCACCGCCAGAAAATAGATGCTCTTCCCGTCCGCGCTGAAGCGGGCGGCAGATACGGTGCCATCCCAATCTTTGGTGAGGTTGACGGCCTTCCGGGTGTCTGCCTGGTAGAGGATGATGTCATTCTTGTCTGCCTCAAACCCGTCTCTTGCCATGCTGAGCCACAGCAGTTGCCGGCCGCTTTCGTCAAAGGCGGGGGCTACATCGTAGCCCGTCTTCCCTTCGGAAAGATTTTCGGTACGGCCGCTGGCCAGGGTGTACCGGTAAATGTCCGTATTGGTGCTGAGGGCGTAGTCTTTTCCGTGTTTTTTCTTGCACACGTAAATGATGCTGGCGCCGGAGGGGTCCCAGATAAAGTCTTCCGCGCCGCCAAAGGGCATTTGCGGGCAGTCAAACAATTCGTTCTTCATAATGTCTACCGGCTCGCCCACCTGGCCTGTTTGCGCATTATAGGTGGCGTAGAACACATGGTTGTACTTGCCGTCTTCCCAGGTGTCCCAATGGCGGTAGTTGAGCGTTGTATATACCTGCACGTTTGACTTCGGCAGGTCAGGGTAGCGATCTGTTCCGCTTATTTTTTCGAGTTTTACTTCGTTTGAAAAAAGAATGTGGGTGCCTTTGGGAGAAATGCGGATGTTTTGCATGCCGCCTTCCACATTGGTTTTTTGTACGGCATTACCGCCGTCTTTGTCCATCTCCCATAATTGCCCTTTATAGTTATAGGCGATGCGCCCGCCGGGCAATGCCTGCGCGCCTGACTCGGAGCCGGCGCCCTGCGTCAGTTGCCGGGCGGCGCCGCCATTGAGGGCAACGGCGTAGAGGTTACGCTCGCTTTTATTGTCTGCCATATTGTAGCGGGATACCCCGTACAGTACCGTTCCATCTTCCATAACGGCTTCGCCGCCTACCCGCCCCAGCTGCCAGAGCAATTGCGGGTCCATTTTCTGTTGTGCCATGCTTTGTTGAATGAATAAAATACCTGCTACCAGGAGTGTTTTACGCATTGGTGTAGATTTTGTTGTGATGAGCCATAAATGTAGGAAAATTTACCCTACCCGCCGGATTCATTAACTTTGCACAAATTCAAGAGACGCTTTGATAGAAAAACAACAAGTAGTAGACCGGGACGAACAGGCCGTGCTGGTAGGCCTTATTCATAAAGAGCAGACGGATACGCAGGTGCAGGAGTACCTGGACGAGCTGGCTTTTCTGGCGGAAACCGCCGGCGCTGAAGCCGTAAAGCGCTTTACGCAACGGCTGCCCCACCCTGACAGGGCTACCTTTGTAGGCAAGGGCAAGCTGGAAGAGATCAGGCAGTACGTGGTGGGGAAAGACATCAGCCTGGTGATATTTGACGATGAACTGAGCGGCTCGCAGATCGCCAACATCCAGAAGGAGCTGAAGGTAAAGGTGATTGACCGGAGTGACCTTATTCTCGATATTTTTGCCCGCCGCGCCCGCACCGCGCAGGCCAAGGTACAGGTAGAGCTGGCGCAATACCAGTACATTCTGCCCCGCCTCCGCGGTATGTGGACGCACCTTGAACGGCAGAAAGGGGGCATTGGCATGAGAGGCCCCGGTGAAACGGAAATAGAAACGGACCGCCGTATCGTAAAAGACAAAATATCCCTGCTGCGCAAGCGCCTGGCGGAAATAGACAAACAGTCGCTCACCCAGCGGAAAGACCGCGGAGAATACATCCGTGTAGCCCTGGTGGGATACACCAACGTGGGCAAAAGCACCATCATGAACCTGTTGTCTAAAAGCGAAGTATTTGCCGAGAACAAACTTTTTGCCACGCTGGACACTACTACCCGTAAAGTAGTATTTGAACAAACGCCTTTCCTGCTCAGCGATACGGTAGGGTTTATCCGCAAACTGCCGCACCACCTGGTAGAGAGCTTCAAATCCACGCTGGACGAGGTACGCGAAAGCGATATACTGATGCACGTGGTAGACATTTCCCACCCCCAGTACGAAGACCAGATAGAAGTGGTGAACCGCACGCTCACCGAGCTGAAGGCGCTGGACAAGCCCACCATTCTTATTTTCAATAAAATGGACCTGTATGAGGCCCAGACCTTTGACGAGTGGCTGACGGACGAAGTGAAGCAAGACATTCTGCAGCAGCTTAAAGGAAGCTGGGAGCACCGCACCCATGGCAACAGCGTATTCATTTCCGCTACCGAAAGGCGCAATATTGACGAACTGCGCAAAACCATACTGGACAAGGTGGTGCAGCTCTACCGCGAGCGCTACCCCTACAAATCCGAATATTTCTTTTAATGGCCAAACAATACAACTGGTACCGCCTCGGTGACGAGCAGGTGGCGGCAGAAAAGCATATTACCGTACATGAAGTGAACGGTAAAAAGATCTGTTTCACCCGCCATGAGGGCCAGCTGTACGCATTTGCCTACAAATGCCCGCATGCCGGCGGCATTATGGCAGACGGGCATATAGACGATAAAGGCAACGTGACCTGCCCGCTGCACCGCTACCGCTTTAACATAAAGAACGGCTATAACAGCAGCGGCGAGGGTTTTTACCTCAAAACGTACCCGGTGGAGCTGCGGGAGGAAGGGGTGTTTGTGGGGCTGGAGAAAAGCTGGCTGGGCTGGTAACAGGTAACCGGTGTTTGAGAAGAAAGGCGCGGTTTGACCGGCCGGCCGCTGTTGTAACGCATGGACCGCATAAAACACAAAACCGGTCAAAGCAATGCTCTGACCGGCGGGCCCTTCAATGGATGAGCGCTGTTCTGCTATAAATGGATGATGATCTTTTCGCTCCCGTTCGGGATAACGGCCTTCCGCACTTTACAACTGATCTCCGGGTTAGCCTCCCCCTGCGGGTCAAAGCGGGAGATAGGCTGTATGAAGGCCACGGTGCTTTGCTGAAGCGCCTCCTCCCGGCCGTTCACCGTTATTTTTTCCTGCCCCTCAAAACCGTGCAGTATAAGCTGGATGTGCCGGAACCGGGAGGAGCGCCGGCCGGTGGGCGGCTCCAGCGTAAGGGTACCGGGCTCAAACCGGATGAGGCGTTTGTAAAACCCTTCCTTTTCATAGTCGTACGTTTCCCCGTCATCTTCATAGTATTCAAACCCGTTCTTCACGGCGCCGTTGTAAATGTGGAGGAACAGCGTGTCTGCCGGCTTTTCTCCCGTATGCTGCACCAGTGACTGCGTGGGGATAATGCTGCTTTCCCTTACGTAAACAGGCAGCTGATGAAAGGAAAGGCCCAGCATCTTTTCCCGGCCGCCTTCTTCCGGGGCATCGTCATACAGGCTATACCACCGGCCTTTGGGGAAATACATGGGCGCATAGTTTTCCCTGCTCTCAAACGGCGCCACCAGTATGGACGGGCCAAAACAGAACTGGTTCTGGAAGCGGGCATCATACACCCTGGGGTCATGCGTGTCTGTCAGCGCCAGTGTGCGCATAACGGGCAACCCCGTTTGCGATGCCGTATAAAAGCTGGCGTACAGGTAAGGCAGCAGGCGGTAGCGCAGGTTGATGTAGTTGCGGCAGATTTCCAGCACCTCTTCGCCAAACGCCCACGGCTCCGCGGACTTGGTATTGACGCCGGTGTGGCTGCGGCAGTAGGGAATGAACGCGCCTATTTGCATCCAGCGGGCATACAGGCTGGGTGTAGGGTTGCCGGTGAAACCGCCTATGTCCATGCCGGAAAAGGGCACGCCGCTGAGGCCCAGGCTGTTCAGCAGGCGCACGCCCAGCAGCATGTGGTCTTCTTCCGAGCGGTTGTCTCCCGTCCAGATGGCGGCGTAGCGCTGCAGGCCGGCATAACCGGCGCGGGTGAGTATAAAGGGGCGTTTGTTGGGCGCCACGCTGCGCGCGCCTTCGTAGCTGGCGCGTATCATTTGCAGGCCGTATACGTTGTGTGCCTGCAGGTGTGTAACAGGCTGGCCTTCAAAATTGAACAGCACATTGTTGGGCATGTGCTGGCCCCAGGTGGCAATTTCGTTCATGTCGTTCCACAGGCCGGACACACCGGCATTGGCATACGCCCTGATCTGCTGCTGCCACCACTCCCGGCCCTTTGCGCCGGTAAAGTCAGGGAAATGGCACCAACCGGGCCATACCTGCCCTGTGTAGGGCTGCCCGTCGCTGTATTTGATGAACACATCGGCCCGCAGGCCGCTTTCATACGCATGGTAGCCTTTTTCCACCTTGATGCCGGGGTCTACTATCACCGTGGTCTTAAAGCCCATTTCGCCGAGGCGGGCATTCATGCCGGCCGGGTCGGGAAAACGGGTACTGTTCCAGGTGAACAGTTTGTAAGCGTCCATGTAATGAATATCTAGCGTAATGCCGTCTGCCGGCACCTGTTTTTCCCGGAGGGTTTGCGCAATGCGGTACACTTCCGTATCAGGGTAATAACTGTAGCGGTTCTGCTGGTAGCCGAGGCTCCAGAGCGGCGGCATGGGCATGCGGCCGGTAAGGCCGGTGTAGGAAGAAACAATGCCGGCTACGTCTTTATGGTAAATAAAATAATAGTTCATTTCCCCGCCCGCCGCGCCGAAAGATGAAAAGCGGTTATTGCTGGCGCCGAAATTGAAATAGCTGCGGAAGGTGTTATCGAAAAATATCCCGTAGCTCATGCCGTGGTGTACGCCTATGTAAAAGGGAATGGTGGCGTAAATGGGGTCTTGCCCGGTAGTGTAGCCATAGGCATCCGTATTCCAGTTGGTATAGGCATTGCCCCTGCGGTCAAGGTTGCCCGTTTTTTCTCCCAAACCAATGAACCGCTCGCCTTCCTGCATGGTTTTGTAAGTGGTTACCTCTTCTCCTATCCAGGAGGTGCCCAGGCCCGGTTCATCCGCATTGATGACGGTACCATCCGGCCGGGAAAAGGTAATGGCGAATGGCTTTTTGGCAATGCGCACCGTGAGGGATTCTGTTTCCACTGTTACCGCTTCCGCATTTTGCGTGATGCGGGGCGTGAACGGAGCGGGTTTTGCCACAACGGCGTAGGAGAAGTCCCTGCCGGGCGCCTGTTTGTCCATCCGCACGCGGATCACGGAAGGGCTGTACGCAGTGATGCAGGCATATCCGTTTTGTGTGGCGAGCCGCACTTCCTGCGGCTGTATGTTTACTGAGGTGACATTGCCGGGGCCGAGGACCTGCTGGGCATGGGCGGTGGCGCAGAGCAGCAGCAGCGAAATTACAGGTGCGCATAATAGCCGGCCCGGCGGGTAGTTGTCCCGCAGCGGTACCAACTTGGGCGCAAATAAATGATGGTGCAGGTGTAGCGGGCCATCCACACATACAAAATGTTTCAGCAACAGCCGGGTGATGGATCTGAAAATCATATAGGCATTCTTTTTTTATGGCTACCGGCAAAGAAGGCCCACCGGGAAGCACTGTGGTGCCTCCCGGGTGGACAGACTGCCTGGAGAAGCAGGTCTTTAATAACCAGGATTCTGTTTTAGATTGGGGTTAACAGCCAGATCGTTTACAGGTATCGGAAACAGCAGGTACGTAGGGTCTGTTTTCGACTTGAGCTGCCAGGGCTGCAGGAATTTGTTGAAGCGGATCAGGTCTTGCCGGCGAAAGCCTTCCCAGTAAAATTCCCTGCCGCGCTCATCCAGCAATACGTCCAGGTTGACGCTGGCTAGCGGGGTGGCCTTGCGTTTCACGCGCAGCTCGTTCACAATGGCCAGCGCCCCCGCGCCGCCGCTGCGGAGCAGGGCTTCCGCCTTCATCAGCATCACGTCCGCATAGCGGAAAAACACCCAGTCGTTACTGGCATTGTTGGTGTTGGAGCCGTTGAGCGTTACCATATCCGGCGGGTATTTCACTACGCGGATGCCTTTTACTTCCAGGTCGTTACCGGTTTCCTGCAGCTTGATCTCGCGGGTGAAAATGAGGAGGTTGTCTTTACGGTCTTTGAGCGCTACGCCGTCTTTGTTATACTGCTGCCCTAACAGAAAGCCCACGCGCAGCCCTGTTACTTCGGTAACGCCGGGGTAAGCGCCGCCACGGCGGGTATCTACCGCTTCAAACTTGTCGTAAAAGTCAGACACGGTGGTGAACCCGTTCCAGCCGCCCGGCGTTTGCGCATAGTGCAGTGTGGGCGCCCAGTGGCAGAACGCCGCATTGCCGCCGCGCACCGTGCTGGCGCCGGGACCGTTTTCCTGCGTGAATATCAGTTCTTTGGACAGTACGTTGTTGTTATACGCAAAGTTGTCGAAGTAATTATCCGCCAGCGCATATTGCCCGCCAGCCGCGATCTCGTTGGCAAGCGTGATCACCTTTTGCATGTCTGCCGCGTCAAAAGTGGGCGCGTTGCGGGTAATAAAGGCCCCTTTGTTCAGGTAACATTTCATGAGCAGCGTTTTGGCTGCATCCTTGTTTGCTACAAAAGCCGCTACGGCGCTGCGTTCCGGCAGGTCGGGAATAATTTCCGTCAGTTCCTGGATGATCAGCTCCATGCCTTCCGCCGGTTCCAATACAGCCGGGGGCAGCAACAGGTTATCTTCCGGTTTGCGGTAGGGTACCTGGCCCCAGCCGTCCAGCACGGAAAACATAGACAAGGCCCTGAGGAAGCGGGCTTCCGCCGCCTGCCGGGGAGTGGGGCTGAAGTTGAGCACGTTGGTGGCATTGAACTGCAGCAACAGCAGGTTGCGGAAGCTGTTGGCCACCTGGATGTGCTCGGGCGTCCAGTCGTGCGTTTTCAACGCCCGCCAGGCGCCATTATCGTCCCAGTCGCCGCCGCGGGTGGGGGCCACCGCTTCGTCTGAAGGCATGGTCTGCAGCGACCAGAAGTTGGACTGGTCCTGGTAAGGCAGTTGCAGCGCATCGTACGCAGATTTCAACAGTGACGGTACTTTGATAACAGAGTCTGCCTCACTTTTGGTAATGGTGGAAGCCAGTTTTTCATCCAGCTTGGTGCAGGCGGTCAAAGCGGACCCTATCAGCAACAAGCAAGCTATTTTTTTATAGAAGGTCATAGTAGTAGTTTTTAGTGTTTACAGAGACAGCGTGATGCCCAGTATAATGTTCCGGGCCGTGGGGTAAGGAGAATACTCGATGCCGAAAGACGTTACGCCGTTGATGCTTTTGTCTGTATTCACTTCCGGGTCAAAGCCGCTGTATTTGGTGATCACAAAAAGGTTCTGGCCGGTGAGGGAGAGGTTCACGTTCTTGAATACGCCGCCAATGTTGCCCACATTGTAGTTGAGGGACACGTTAGACATTTTCAGGAAGTTGGCCTTTTCCAGGTAACGGTCAGAGGTGGTAATGGGGTTGGAAGGATTTTCCCCGTTGCCCAGCAATGCCTTTGCAATGTTGCGGGAGCCCAGGTTGTTGATGGGCAGCACCGTATTGGCCGTGTTGTTGTACACATAATGCCCGAAGGCGCCGTTCATGTTGATGGTGAGCCACCATTTTTTGAAGCCCAGCTCCGTGGTGAGACCCAGCAGTTGTTTGGGGTTCGGGTCTCCGGCGTAATACATGGTATTGCCGTTGTTTTCATAAATGCCCTGCCCGTCCTTATCAAAACCCTGGAATTTGCGCACGTAAAACACATTGAGCGGATGCCCGTTGGCAAAGCGCTGCACGGAGGCGTCAGAAACGCCCTGCCCGCTGATGGAACCGGTGAGCACGTTGGGACCGGTGTAATGCTGCAGTTCGTTTTTGATGAACGTAGCATTTACGCCCAGCATCCAGGAGAATTTTCTGCCGCGGATGATCTCTCCTTTTACCGCCAGCTCCACCCCTTTGTTGATGACCTCGCCCGGCAGGTTGATCCAGTAAAAGGATGCCGGGGCGGGGAGAATGCTGGGGAAGTTGAACAGCAGGTCAGACGTTTTTTTATGGAAATAGTCTACGTTGCCGGAGAGGCGGTTGTTCAGCATATAAAAATCTACCCCCGCGTTGAGCTGGTTGGACTTTTCCCACTTCAGATCGGGGTTGGCCACGTTGGAGAGGTTAGCGCTGCCGCTTGCGCCCAGCACATACTGCTCCTGCGCGGCGCCGGCCGGGAACTCCTGGTTGCCGGTAATGCCCCAGCCCAGGCGCAGGGCCAGTTGCTGGAAGAGGCTGCCGCCTTTCAGGAAACTTTCATTATGGATATTCCATTTGGCCGCAAAGGAGGGGAAGTAACCGTATTTGTTGTTAGACCCGAATTTGCTGGAGCCATCTGCCCGCAGGGTGGCAGTGAGCAGGTATTTGTCTTGCAGGTTAGCCGTAACCCTGCCGAACATGGACTGCAGCTCGGAGTTAGGGTTTACGTAAGCGCTCATGAACGTGTTGGCCTGGCTGGCGTTTTGCAGAATGCTGGTGTAGGGCAGCGCGTCTGTAGAGAAACCCAGCGCCCCGAGGTCTACCCCCTGAAAGTTGAAATCCTGGTATTCGTAACCCAGCACCGCGTTCAGGTTAAAGGCGGCGCTGATCTGTTTGTTGTAGCTGAGGGTATGGGTGAAGAGCTTGGTGGTCAGCTCCGCATTGCCATAGTAGGCCTGGCCGAGGTCCTGCACCCCTTCCAGGTTGATGAAAGACTGGATCTGCGCGCGGCGGATGCCGGTCTGGCGGTTGATGGAGAACAGGAAGCGGTACTCCAGGTCATCCGTGATCTTGAAGTAGGGCGAAACATTGCCGAGTATGTAGGAGATGCTTGACTTGTCGTCCCAGGCCTCAGACATGGCCAGCGGGTTCACCGGCGAGTTTTTGGCCAGCAGGTGGAAGGAGCCGTCTGCGTTCAGGATGGGCGTGGTAGGGTTCCATTGCAGGGCCTGCGCAATAAGGCTGCCCGTAAAGCCCGCGTTGTTGGTAATAGGCGCCAGTTGTTCTACCGTTTGGGCGGCCATTACATTAAAATCTATGCCCAGCCGTTTGCTTTCCAGGAATTTGAATTGCCCGGAGAGGTTGCCCGTATATTTTTTCAGGCCTGATTTGCGCACAATGCCTTGCTGGTCCATCAGGCCAAAGGAGGCGCGGTATTTGGCATTATCGTTGCCGCCGCTGATGGCCAGGCTGTAGTTTTGGGTAACACCGTTGCGGAGAATTTCCTTCATGCCGTCGCTATTGCCGCCATCATCCCCGCCGGAGGAGTTGTATTGTTTCAGGGCCTCGCGGTACCCGGCGGCGTTCAGCACTTCCAGTTGTTTCATGATGTTGCTGACGCCTACGGAGTAGCCGAAATCCAGCTTGGCCGGCCCGGTCTGCGCTTTTTTGGTGGAGATGATGATAACGCCGTTAGAGCCGCGGGAGCCGTAGATAGCCGTGGCGGAGGCATCTTTCAGCACTTCCATGGAAGCAATATCCGCCGCGTTCACAAAGTTGAGGGGGTTGGCATCCGGCATCTGGCCCAGATTGTTGGCGTTGATGTTGGGGCGGGCCACCCTGCCGTCTAGCGGTACGCCATCTATCACGTACAGCGGCTGGTTGCCGGAGCGTACGGAGGAGTTGCCGCGGATGCGTACGGTAGCCGCCGCGCCCGGCGCCCCGTTGTTGTTCACCACCATAAGGCCCGCTACCTTGCCCTGTATGAGCTGGTCCGGCGCGTTGGTGATGCCGCGGTTAAAATCTTTGGCTTTCAGGGAGGCAACCGCGCCGGTGAGGTCTTTTTTCCGGGCAATGCCGTAGCCTACCACCACCACGTCTGTCAACGTGGTGTTTTCCGGCTGCAGGGAAACGGTTACGTTGGAAGAGGCGGTAACGTCTACCTCCTGCTGGGCGTAGCCGATGAAAGAAATTACGAGGGTGGTGGCCGAAACCGGCACGTTCATTTTGAACAGCCCGCCGGCGTCTGACACGGTGCCGGTGTTGGTGCCTTTTACGGAGATGGTGGCGCCGGGTATGGGCTCGCCTTTTTCATCCGTAATTTTCCCGGTAACGGGTTTTGTCTGGGCTAAAACTGTCGGAGCGAGCAAGAAAAGCAGCGAACAGAACAGCAGCGCTTTGAGTAGTCGCATTTTGGTCATAACGTAGTGATTTTGAGATTTAGGTTTTGGATAAGTACATCACTGTACGCGGAATCAGTTTTTGGTTGAATTATCCAAAGTAAACGGGTCTTGCAACCGTTGCCAATTAGTATAGCCGGAGTATAGAAATTAAAGGGGGAAATGCGGGGTTATGGCGATGCAGTAGTTTGTTTATCAGTCAGTTGTAAATAAATATAAATTTCCTTAATATAGGTAAATTTATATCTTGATCTGCATGATCCTGTTTTCAAATTCATCGTTGGGAACGATGGATTTGTTCCGGATCTTGGTTTTATAGGCGTAAATGGTGTTGACGGAATATTCCAGGATGCGGGCAATTTTTTCGTTTTCGCTGATGCCGATGCGGAAGAGGGCGTAGATGCGGAGATCGGTATTCAGCAGCTCATTGTCTTTCAGCCTGACCTGGTCCTCTTCCCGGAAGAAGGAATTGAACTCCGCTACAAAGTTGGGGAATATCTTCAGGAAGATGCGGTCAAAGTTCCGGAACAGCTCTTCCCTTTCCTGTTTGATATTGATGTTATTGACAATAAAGCGGATCTCCGCCGGCTTATGGTCGTTCAGCTTGCCGTCTACCTGGTTTTTGAGCTTTTCGATCTTCTCAATGTAGGCCGATGCGATGTGAAAGCAGTAGCCGATGTATTCTTCTTTTATCTTGTTGGATTCCAGCAGTTTATCGTTGATTTCCCGTTGGCGGTGATGAGCGCGGGTAATGATGTTCTGCGCGGTTTTGAGTTTTCTGACCTGTTTAAGGATGATGTAAGACAGCACAATGGAGGCCGCCAGCAGAAAGGTGGCGATGCCGAGGTAAACGAACAGGCGGTTTTTCTGGCTTTCCACCGCGCTGAAGCGTTCCCCTTCAATGATGGGAAGAATGGCGCTTACCTGCACCTTGCGCTGGCGGGCGCCGTAAAAGGTGGCATCCGCAATAGCCCGCTCAATGTAGCGGGAGGCGTTTTTGATATCGCCCGTCTGGAAGAGCAGGGAGGCCAGGTTAAAAGCGGCCGTGGTCTCTTTGATGGAGCCTTTTGCATCAGCCATGGCGGAGCCGGCCAGCAGTTCAACCGCCTTATCGTATTCTTTTTTGATAACATATATGTTGCCGAGGTTGGCATTGATCATGGCCTGCTCGTGAAAGCTGAGGCCGGGGAGGGCAATGGTGCGGTTGAGGTAATGCAGCGCGCTGTCCAGGTTGCCCTGTTTAAAGAACTTGTACCCCAGGCAGCTGAGGCGCTGGAAGTGGTTTTCCGGATAGAGGGCCACGGCAGAATCCGTATACCGGGCCGCTTCGCGGAGGTAGTGGGGAGAATAATGTTGATCGTTTACATAGTCTGCCAGGTCGTAATAATAGCGGCGCATCAGCACAAAAAACTCCGCCCGCATGGAATCCGGCAGGTGGCGGGTACGCAGGGTATCCATCAGCTCGCCCGTTTCCCGGAACATGCCTGAAGAGAGGAGAATGAAGCCCAGCTTTATTCTGGCGTAGAGAAGGCGTTGCGGGTCCTGCAGTTTTTCCGCTATTTTCTGCAGCTGTTGGGCGTAAGAAAAGGCGGAATCATAGTTGTAGGCTTTATATGCTTCGCAGAGGAGGAGGCAGGCATCGTATTCTTGCTGCGGCGCCTGGGCGCGGGAATAAGCGTTTTTCAGTTGCTGGAGGGAGGCTTTTTTGGCGGCATCAAATTCGCCGGTTTTGGCAATGGTGAGGTTGAGTTCGCGGAGGAGGCTGTCCGTACGGTTACTGGCCTGCACTCCCGTTCCCGTGGAAGCAAGGGTAAAAAATAGGCTAAGCAGAATCCATTTCATAATATCACTGGCTGTATAAAGATATCAGAAATAGGGCTGTTTAGAAAAAAAGATGAATTAGATTTTGCAGAAATAAAAATTTGTCTATTTTTGCAATCCCAATTTGCGATTGAGATTCAATTGGTAAAAGGGAAAATTCCTCCTTAGCTCAGTTGGTTAGAGCATCTGACTGTTAATCAGAGGGTCGTTGGTTCAAGTCCAACAGGGGGAGCTTGGTTATCAAACATTTAATAGGTCACTTCGGTGACCTATTTTATTTTTTGCCAACAATTTGCCAGCAGCGTGGTCGTGAGGTAGAGACTTACTATTGTAAATTACAGAATTATTATTAATGCCGCATTGTGATAACGAGCCATAGGCTAGGAATAGTATCGGTGTAGGCTTTAGAGCCAATAGGGAAACGCCAATTAAAACGTTATTCAAAGGGCATCGTAATTATTTTCCAATGAAAAGAAAATTCTACAAGGTTATTGTTTTTTGTAGTAACCCTATAACCGGATTTTTTCGATTTAAAGATATTTTCCAATTATATCCATTAGAATCAAAGAACGCACCAAAATCAGATAAGGTAAAACAATACCCATTTATACTGGAATTCTGGATCGATCACAAGCCCGATGCACCAATTCCCGACGACCTTTCTGAAATAGAAGACTATGTGAGGCAGTCTACTGAAGTAATAAATGCTCAGAAAGAACTTCTATCATTATTATCCGCTTTAACAAATTATCGATTTTATTATCCCACTCCAGATATTAAATGGTTTATTGCATTACCGGACGACATACCGCCAGAGGAATATAATAAAAGTAAGTGTGAACCAGGGTTACAGGCGTATTGGTATCCAGAGATTAGGCAAGAAAATAGCATTGTGAGTTTCTCACCACAACAGCACAATGAAATAAAAAGGATAAAACAGCCGGACTATTACATCGACTTAGATTTATCAGGGAGCAATGAAGTAATTTTTCCGGAGCATATTGATACTGCTCTTCATAACTACTATCTCCTTAATGCTCTTTCTAGGAAAACTATAAATTCCGCTTCTACTCTTATAAGCAATGGCCTAGACCTACGGCTATCTATGAAGAGTATTTCATACGTTTCCTTTATATCTAGCATTGAAACGATGGTGAGCTATGAATATAAAGATGTTAAACCTGTGAATTGCGAAAGCTGTGGCAATTCTAATTATTCTGTAATGAAAAAATTTAGGGAATATATTCTTAAGTACGCTATAGATAATGAAGCCACTAAAAAGAAGATAACTGAAATTTATGGACTTCGCTCCAAAATTGCCCACACAGGTTTACTTCTTTTAGGAGATAATGAAATTGACTGGTCTAACGATCAAGTAAAAAATGAACAGTGGCAGCTACATATAGAGGTCATGCAATTGAGTCGAATCTGTTTAATAAACTGGCTACTTATAGAACCAAAATAGATGACGTGTACCTATTTACTGTTATTTATTCAGGCTATTATCTTTAATCAAATTGTAAATTGGAATAAATCTTCCAAAGACATCTAAAATTGTTTCTACAATATTAGTTTTGCTCAGTTCTGCTGTGCCTAATTTGAAATTCTTCCCAATAGTAAAATAGTAATTACGCCAATTATCATGGGTAGTGAATTCCCATAAAGCCTCTGGGGTTTCAAAATCCAACACTGGTTTAGTATCTCCTGCGATTTCAATCCAGAAAGAGTCGCCTAATTGTTTGATTAGGTTAAAAAAGGTTGATCTGAATTGAATTTCTCTCATTCGAAGCGCGAAATTTTCGCGATCAATTTGTCCAGCTCCTTGTTTGCCTGGCATCAACCAAATTCCAATTTCATTGTAGCGTACAATTACTTGCATACGCATAAAAAGCAGTGGAGTGGCCCAATCCCCATATTCTTTTAATTCTTGCCTATTTCGTCCATATGCAATCCATAAAGCTTTCACATTAAAGTCATGATGAAAGTGATTTTCAATATGCGCAACTATATGTTCATTTTCATAATGTGGATATATTGACCATTCGCGTGGAAATGCAGCAACTAATAGATCATTCAATTCAAATAGTTTTCGGCGGACCTCACTTCTTTCACCTAAAATTTCCACTGTTTCAAGGTGAGTTTTTCCTGGCTCAAAAGCTTGATGATCACTCTTGATGAAAAGCTGACCCGAAAAATCAATATTGTTGATGTTAAACGTATTATTTAATAGATCCAGTAACTGCTTAGTGTTTGATTGCAGCTCTTTCTGTTTTGGCAAATTTGCGAAGTAGATTTGGGAATAGACTTCCAAAAATTTATTAGTAATATCAACAGCTTCATCAAACCAAGAATCGAATTTCTCCTTTAATTTTTGACAGATTATTTGATCAGTAATTTTAATAAATAGTTCTTCGTTCTCATGCCATCCCCCGTTAGTAAAGTTACCTGAGCCCACAAAAGCTATCCAATCATTATTAGTTTTAAATAAGTATAGTTTAGGGTGGAAAAATTTCCTTGTGTAGGCTTTAGCCCGGACAAAGTTACTTTCCTTCAGTTTCTGTAAAACCTTTGGGGGCGTAGGCAAATGTATTCCTGTAATTAGCGCAATATTTGCTTTTGGTGAAACATTACGCATGAAAAAATCAAATTTATTATCTGTCACCATACCCACGGCGATGTAGACATCAGTTATGCTCTCTTTTATTTTGTTAAACTCAATAGTTATTTTATTAGCGATCATCTATATGTATCGTGTTTAGTATTACCATATCCAAAATTGAATGGATGCATTAGTATGGTTACAATCTAAATTAATGATACTATTCTTCAAAATAATTATTGTCCAGTTTTCTTCCGTTTTTGTCATCAATTACTTCAATTCGCCTCCATGTCCTTTAAATCATCTAGTAACTGTCGGAAGTTTCCGAGCCCTGATTCAATGTTGTCAATTATTTCTAATGCCAGCACATCAGGATCAGGAAGGTTGTCCAAATCGGTTAGGCTTTTATCCTTAATCCAGAAAATATCCAAACTGGTTTTATCTCGAGCTAAAATATCATCATAGCTGAATTTACGCCATCTCCCGTCAGAATTAGAATCGCTCCAGGTTTCTTTACGTTTATAAATATTGGATGCATTGTAGCATTTAACAAAATCATCGAGATCGGCTTCTGTTAATGGCTTCTTCTTTAAGGTGTGGTGTACATTGGTCCGATAATCGTAAATCCAAAGCTCTTTGGTAGCGTTCTCTTTTCCTCCCCGCTTATTTTTGAAGAACAATACATTGGCCTTTACGCCCTGGGCATAAAATATTCCCGTAGGTAAACGTAGAATGGTATGCAGCTCAGTAGTCTTAAGTAATTGCTTTCGTATTTCCTCACCTGCGCCACCCTCGAACAAAACATTGTCTGGCAACACTACCGCCGCTTCACCATCTATACTCAAAAGCGTTTTGATATGCTGTAGGAAATTTAGTTGCTTGTTGCTGGTGGTCTCCCAAAAGTCCTGACGATTATAGCTCAGGTCTTCTTGTTCCAGTTCGCCTTCTTCGTTGGTTATCGTGATGCTGCTTTTCTTTCCAAATGGTGGATTGGCCAACACATAGTGGTAAGTTTGTTTAGGTTCCGATATCAATGCATCTCCTGAATCAATTAGAGGCTCCTTGTCAATCTCCCCAATACCATGCAGATACAAGTTCATCAAGCACATACGTCGTGTACTTGCAACGATCTCATTGCCATGAAACGTTTGATTCTTTAGAAATTCCTTCTCGTCTTTATCTAACTTGTTGTTTTCCGTGATCCAGTCGTAAGCTGCTAAAAAAAAACCACCCGATCCGCAGGAAGGATCAGCAATTGTCCTTAACGGCTTGGGCTGAATACATTTCACCATTGTTTTTATTAGCGCTCGTGGGGTAAAGTATTGCCCTGCACCAGATTTTACGTCTTCCGCATTCTTCTCCAACAGCCCTTCATAAATCCGACCCTTAACATCGGCACCAAGCAACATCCAATTCTCTTTCTCTATCATGCTGATAACACGCTGTAATTTAGCCGGATCTTGGATTTTATTCTGGCTCTTAACATAAATTTGGCCCAGCATTCCCTTTTCAGTGGAAAGAGTACGTAATAACTGAGTATAAAATGCTTCAAGCTCTGCCCCATTTTTATTAGTAAGATTCTGCCAGTTGCACACTTCCCCTTTCGGTATTTCTTTTCCAGCAACATCCTTCAACCTGGGCAGGTGGAGTTTTTTACTGTAGGGTGGTTTGTTAAGCTCATCTATCATTTTTAAAAACAACAGGTAAGTGATCTGCTCAAGGTAATCACCATAACCTACTCCATCATCACGCATTACATTGGCCAGGTTCCATATTTTTGATATTATTGTTGCGTCTGTCATTTCTTCTTTTTTAAAGGTGATGGTACAAGTAGCCCGTAACCAGTGGGAATTAAATTGACTTCTTTTTTCCTTAGCCAATTAATAGCATTGAAAAAACGCTCTCGCGAGATTTTCAATTTACGGGCAGACCAGTTCTCCCTGGATTCGGTAACTATTTCTTCATCGGAAGGATTACTATTCCCCAATATGATCAGGTTATTCCATCCTGCATACGTAGTTGCCGCAATTTCTGCCTGTTCCAGGTCAAATTGCAGGAATACTTGAAGCAGTGCATTCACCTTATCATTTTGGTCAATAGAGAGGGAGTTTTCAAATTTATGAATTACACTATCAATTTGATTCCCCGATAAATATGTATAACCAATATTGTTTTTCTTAATCTTGAAAAAACCGGCTTTGATGGCGCGGCTTTCCACCTTCTTCAGATGTGGATAATCATCCGGCCCAGCGGCATCTTTTACAGGTTGACGGCCTAGCGGAACCTGCGCATGGTACTCTACTAAATGGGCAATCTTCTCGCATTTTATATGACTTAGTTTATCCCTATGATCCGGATTTGTTTCATGCAGTTTTATAATCTTAGCAATAAGCCCTGCGTGAATATCGGAGGAAATTTTGGGCGCCTTAACGATTACAGGTTTTATTTCTTGCGAGGAAGTTATTTTCTTATTTATGGTCTTAACATTTCCCTTTTCTTCTTTAATTCTTTCGAGTAGCGCCGAAGCTGGTTCATAATCCGGCTCTTTTTTGCAGGCCGCTATTTCCGCTCGGGTAAGCAATTCTCCGGCAAATGCTTTTTTTAGAATGCTTTGTCGCAAGGCTTCTGATTCTTGCAGGCTGGCATTTATTTGTTGCTCAAGTGTATCGCAAATGGATAACCGGGCTTCTATTTCCTTGACAATCTGTAGCTGTTCTTCAGGTGGAGGGATTGACAACTCGAACTGTCTGATATCATTTTGGAATAGATGGGGAGTTGCGCTGCCGGTGATCCTTTCAGAAACTATTTTCTGCAAATCAGGGCCAAGAAATAAATAATATAGAAAGTCTTGATTCAAAATTTCCATACCCCTAATTACTAAAACGGAGGAATTTACAGTGGCTTTATTCGGCAAATTCTTAACAATGCCTAATTTTCCGATACCTGCACCGTCCTTGCAAAGTAAAACATCCCCCTCTTCTAATTGAATTTCCGGGCTTTCTTGATATCTCTCAATGGATATATGAAATGCCTCATTGTAATCAACGTATTTTCCATGATTTAAAGAATGTACACTTAAGAAAAGTGGACCTTCTTTCTGATATTCATCTTTTTTAAGACCTCTCCACCCTATTCGTGCGGCTATGTACACTAGTTTGTCGAGCGTGCCGCGGGCCCAAGTTGAAATATTTGGATCAACACTGAACTTGAAGTCGTGCGACAATTTGTTATGGTATATTGAGCCTTTTTTATAGCCGCTACTCATGCGTTTTTTTGAAATATCTTTCAGGAATTCAAAAGCTGGAGTCAATCCCTTGTCTTTCCTCCATTTTCTTGTTAGTTTTCCCTCAAACGCCTTTTTCAACACGGCCTGCCGGTATACTTCCAACTGTTCCTGAGCCTTTTTCAGATCTGCAATACCTGCATCTAATGCTGAGAATAATTGTTCTATTTTTTTTACGATGGCACGTTGTTCAGGAAGTGGAGGAAGCGCGATATGCAAACTTTTCAAAATAGTTTGACTTATATTTGGCTGTGCTCCGCCAATAGCTTGTTTAAGTAAAAAAGGTCTTTTGCTGTGAAGCAGGTGATAAGTAAATTTTGTATAAACATACGGGGTTTCAAAAATGCCACAAACTGCCTGATTTGTGGCTGCATCGATACCTAGTACAGCTATCCTTCCAATCGTTGCCCCATATAGAGCAATTAAAATCGTCCCTTTCGGAAATACTTTAGCGCTTGAATTTTGTATCGCCTCCCCAGTAATATGCTCATCTGCTGAAATGATAACATTACTTTTTAGTTCCCCAGATTTAACCCAAGGAATATTTCCATTATAATAATGTGCATGTTTTCGGTTGGGAGTACCACCTGATGTAGTGTCCAGTATATCTTCTAATTTACATTCTATCCAATCCCGTTTCATCATGCTGCCAACGCTTCGTTTAATTCGTTAATAATCTGATCCATTTCATTACCAAACAATTGATACATCCTACCACGGCCACCGCGGGCGTCAAAAGGAGTATAATCCAGGTCATCCAATTCAATATGGTAGGAACTTATGATGTGGTCTTTGATCATACGGAGCCAGTCCATTTGCTCCTGTGTAAAACGGTTATGCTGACCGGCATTCTGCGCAAAAATCCACTTTTTGAAATTGTCGTCAATAGTCTTATCATAAGGCCGTAGCTCTTTATCAATGCCACAAATCCGGCGTATCAGCGAGACCAATGCGGTTAGCTCATCTTTCGGACAGTCTCCATTGGTCTTTTCTATGATAGCAAATGCATCCCAAACGTAGGCTGGGGCAAGCATCGGTTTTTCTAACTTTATTTTTTCCATCACTTCTTTGATCATCTTAAAGGTTATTTCCCGCCGATTGTAAGGCTGGTTGTAAAAAATACTTAACGCCTTTATTTCGTCTTTATTGGCTTCTAGGTAGGCAGTAAAATCGGTTATTAGATTTTGGGCAGCATCCATGGATGTTTTATTCCATTCGGCTTTTAGCACCGTATCCAAGTTAATGTGATCAATGATCTGGTCGTGTTGGCGACGTACCGTATCTATGTATTCGTTCAGTCTACCATTAAAAAGCAGCGAGGCTTCTTTTGCCAATACCTTTTGTGCATCCTGCCTTGCCTGTTCCTCCATTGCTGGGCTGCGGTCTACCGGCGGAGTCTGTTCAATAATTGCTTTTGCCCTTGTCTCGATCACATCTGGATCCCAGGCATCTATCAGCATTTTTGTGAGCTGCTTCAGGGTTCTGCCATTGGCGTATTCCTGGAGCTTTACGGCTTCAGTTTCGGTAAGCTGTTTATCCAACCGTATCAACCTGTTCGCCAAAGAAAGGAACACATCTTCCTCGTTTACCCCCATTGTTACCGCCTGCAAAAGATCTTTTAAAGCTACTGTAGGCTGACGTTCCAGGGGACGGCTATCCGTTTTCTTTGATTTAATAGCGCCGACTGCATCTACAATCACAAAATGAGTTTTGATATCTGCGGTCTTAGTAACCAGTTGGAGTTTATCCGGCGGAATAGTTCGGGTACCACGCCCTTTCATCTGCTCAAAGTAATTGATGCTTTTTACATCCCGCATAAATAGAAGCACCTCCAGGGGCTTTACGTCAGTACCAGTAGCTATCATATCCACCGTAACGGCTATGCGTGGATAATAGTCATTGCGGAAGCGGTTTAATACCGACTTGGGATCCTCTTCTATCTTATAGGTCACTTTTTTACAGAAGTCGTTGCTTTCATCAAATTCCTCCCGAACAATTTGAATGATGTCATCTGCGTGACTGTCCGTTTTGGCGAAAATGAGTGTTTTCGGCACTTCGTATTCCCCATTTTCATCGATACGTTTCGGAAAAATATCTTTTCTCAGCGCCTCTTTATATGCTTTGATGATCGTGCGTATTTGGCTGGGGTTAACAACTTTCTTATCAAGATCATTTTTGTAATACTCGGTGTCTTCGTCTTCTTGTTGCCATCTTTTTGCCCGCGAGAGTTTGTCCCGACGGTCTACAAACCACCCTTTTTTCACTTTAGCTCCTTTTTGAGAGATATGAGTTTCAATCTCGTAAACATCATAAGGTACATTTACACCGTCAATCACAGATTCTTCATAAGTGTACTGGCTTACTACATTTTCATTAAAGAAACCAAAGGTGCGTTTGTCGGGGGTAGCGGTCAACCCAATCAGAAAAGCATCGAAATAGTCGAGTACCTGCTTCCATAAATTGTAAATAGAACGGTGGCATTCATCTATGATAATGAAATCAAACTGTTCAATCGGCACTTTAGGATTGTACACAACGGGCAACGGATCCTTTTTATTAAGATGCTGCTGCAGCCAGGAGCCGCTTTCATTGGGATTAGTTTCATCAGCAAACTCATCCATTTCTTCGCCTTTAAGAATGGAGTACATTCGTTGAATGGTAGAAATGCAAACCTGGCTTTCATTTGCAATGTAAGTTGACGCGAGTCGCTGAACATTATACAGCTCGGTAAATTTTCTATTATCATCATTTGGCTGATAGGCCATAAACTCCTGTTCCGCCTGTTCGCCAAGGTTTTTGGTATCTACAAGAAACAATATCCGTTTAGCTTTGGCAAATTTCAATAACCGGTAGATGAAAGTGGCTGCTGTAAATGTCTTGCCCGCGCCTGTCGCCATCTGGATCAATGCGCGGGGGCGATTTCCTTTAAAAGATTTTTCTAGGTTATTGATGGCAACAATTTGTGCTGGGCGCAGGCCGGTTTCATCCAATTTAGGAAAATCTGCAAAACGGCCCCGGAGACTTTTTTCTTTTTTGGACCATTCCAGCAGCGTTTCTGGACGATGAAAAGAAAATACACTGCGGCCACGCGGTTTGGGATCGGTATAATCTGTAAATCTGGTAAGCACACCGGTGCTTTCATAGATATATTTCAGCCCCTCTGTGTTTGTGAAAAATTTGAGGTGGGCGGTTGCATAGTCGGCAGATTGATCTTCTACAACCGTTAATCGGTGTCCATCATCTTCTTTTTTGGCCTCAATTAACCCCAGTGGTTGTTGACCTACGAACAAAACGTAATCCGCTGGGCCAACACTTGTCTGATACTCCCTGATTGCGATTCCTAAACCCGCACTAAAATCAATACGTTTCTTAGACTGAACGATCCAGCCCGCATCCATAAGCATACGATCAATTCGGTCTCGGGCTATTTGTTCCGGGTTTTGGTTAGTGGATATTTCAGACATAGACAAAAAAGGGGAATACGATTACATTTTCTTTTTACTAATTAATAACTCGCAAACATTTACCTCCAATGCTTCTGCAATATCAAATAAGGTCTCCAATGTAGGTTGTTGATCATTAGTACACCATTTTGAAATGGTGCTCTTATTTTTACCTAATTTCTCAGCAAGCCATAAGTTCGTTTTATCCTTGTCGGCTAATACGCTCTTTATTCTATTCAATGTCCGTTTTTCAACCATATAATAGCGAATTTCACCATTAAGTAGGCAATATAAGAACCTCAAATAATTCATTCTGAGCAGATAAAAGCTAAAAAACAGAATTAAATTTCCTAATAACGATATTATATTTCTGAAATTCGGAACTATTTACTATCTTCGTTATTATCCATATTTTTTTGTTTATGAAGACTCATTCATCTACCAACAGCACATAGTTGCTTCAAAATATAATAATTAAGCGTATTTGCTTTAGTTCTCGCACTGAAAACTGCGACCTTTCAAGAATCCGAGAATAGGGTAAATCGCTCACGTTTTCCTTTATATCTTTAAAGGCAAAGGCGTGGGCGTTCTTATTCGGATTCAGGGTGTCGCAGCCCTTCAGTGCGGTAAGGACCAACCCACGTCTTCTTTATGCGTTGGGCAGCACCGGTCCTTACGGGCTTACATTACTTACTGACAAGCTGCCGACGCCATGAATCACTACATAACCACGAATACTCCGGAAAACGAGTCATACTTCCTCCTTTATCAAAAAGGCCAGGAGGGAGCCTTCACCTATATATATGAGCATCTCTACAAACCGGTTCTATATTACGCCAATCGCATAACAGGGGATGAATTCGCCAATCACACCATTGTCCAGGAAGCCTTTCTCCGCGCCTGGCAGTTCCGGGAGTGCATGACCAGCATGTTGCACCTGTTCCGCTTCATCCGGTTATGTACCCGATGGGGTTGTTATGACTATTTCCGGCAACCGGCAAACCGGTTCTACAGTCAACTTATACATCCTGAATACCTTGAGGATCATAAGGCAGCGGCATACGATCCTGATAAGGAGGAAGATCTTGCAGGCCTTTCCAATACGGAGCAGGAAAGAATTAACCTGGTAAAGGACGCCATTCCCTACCTGCCGGGTAACCGCCAAACCATCATGACGCTTTACTTCCGCTATGGCCTCAGCCTAAAGGAAATTGCCAGCCGCTTTGCCGCACCTTACCAACAAATCAGCCAGGAGGTGCAGGAAAGTATTAATGCATTAAAAAAAATGATCCTGCGAATAAAGCTACCGGAACCCACCTACCAGATCGCCTCTGGCAGTTCACCACCCTCTCATTGGAGTAAGCTACTCAATGATCTCCAAATAAAAGTCTGCCAGTTAAGGCTAGAGCGACAATACAGTTTTGACAGGATTGCCCAGGAGTTACATATTCCCCTTTGGCAAGCCCTGAAAGAGTACGTGTCAGCTCAAGAAATCCTCAAACCTGCAAAGCGATGAAGGAAAACAAGGTAGTGCTGACCCGGAAAATCCAACTATTGATCCATTCGGAAGATCCCGCAGTGAAGCGCCAAACGCGGGAAACTTTCTGGCGATGGCAGCGAATGGTCCACCGGGCCGCCAATTTCATCTACACCCACCAGTTCATCCAGGAACAGGTCAAGGACTTATTCTATTTCACGGATGAAGTACGGGTAAGACTGGCGGACATAAAGAAAGATAAGGACGGCATTCTCACGATGTCGCAGATCGGAACTACCTACCAGTTGCTCAGCCGGTATTTCAAAGGACAAATGCCCATGAGCATCCTGGGGTGCCTGAATAAAATACTGGTGTTTAGCTTCAGCAAGGAAAGGGACAGGCTTTGGAAAGGGGAGCGGTCACTCAGGAGTTTCCGACGGGATATTCCGATGCCAATCGCCCCTACTGACCTCCGCCAGATAAAACAGGAAGACGGCGGTCGGTTTTATACCTGCCAGATATTTGGCCACACCTTCCGCCTGTATTTTGGAAAAAAGGGCGGTGACAAGCGGGCGATCTGGGAAGCCGCCCTCAGAGGAGAGTATAAACTGTGCACCAGCTCCATCCAGGTGGAAGAGCACAAGTTCTTCCTGCTGGCGACGTTCGAGGTTTCAAAAGAGGATCATGCCCTTCATCCGGAAGTAGTGGCCGAAGCCACCCTATCGATGGAAATTCCGATCCGGGTAAAAATCGGGCGGCATAGCTATTCCATCGGCACCAAAGAAGATTTCCTGTACCGGCGGCTGGCCATTCAAAAAGCGCTTCATCGCTGCCAGCAATCCGCCACCTATAACCGGTCAAAGAACGGCTTAACCCGGAAACTGCAAAATCTGGAGCATTACCGGGGCGCGGAAAAGCGGTATGTGAACTATAAACTGCACGTTTACAGTCGCCGGTTGATCAACCTATGCCTGAAGCACCGGGTTGCCACCCTACTGCTTACCGGTCAGCAAGGGAAGGAAGCCGCCGCAAAGGAGGAAGAATTTTTGCTGCGCAACTGGAGTTATTACAGCCTGAAGGACAAAATTGCCTACAAAGCCAACAAAGCGGGCATTGCCCTGGTTGTAGAATAGTGCCCGGCGAAATATTATTACGAGGGTGCTTGTACACCCGTAGCGTGAGGCCTCGATGCACTCACGGAGCATTTTAATAATAATGCATACAACGCGTGGGTTCTCTTGTTTAGAGTAGGCAATTACTACTTTTTAGCCCTCTGGCGAAGCTGCTCGGCCTCCGCTTCTTTGCGGTTCGCTTCATCGAGCATTTCCAGGCGGCGGTGCTTTTCCGCTTCCTTAGAAAGCACGCTGTCCCGGAAATAGTCAGGCTGCGCTCTTTGCAAACTATCTGTGAAATGCAGCAGGTGGACCACCTGCTTGTTGTCGATAAGTTGCAAATAGCGGTATTTAATATCATTGTCACGGAAGTCGTTTAGCCAGGAAGCAGAGAGATACCACCCGGTGCTTACAAGGCATAACATGAGGAATAAGCCTACGGTCGCCCAGGCAACCTTGGGGAAATGATGATGGTGATTTTGCACCTGCGGCCGTGAAAGGGCAGTGATTGTGTCCCGCAATGTCTGGTCCAGGCGCTGGTGCAGATTTGACTGCTCGGGTAGATGGATTAATAATTGATTAATGGGACCGCCGGCTTGGGTGAGGTGATTGAGCGCGCCTTTCAATGCTGATAACTGGCTCATAGTTTCCTGCAAGGCGCTGATTTGTTGGTCGTGTTGTTCTAATTTATTCGTGTGACCTTCACTGATCTCGGTCAGGGTGGTCAAAAGATGCTCATTCATGGTTTGAATTTTTGGCATTTAAAATACTGTTCTGATCTAGCGCAGTCTTTTACGCTTCTTCTTTTTACGAGCTTCGCGCAACAAGTCGGGGTTAACACCCTGCGGTACATACTCCGGCTTCATAAGATCCGATAGCAGGCTACCGGTTGATTGCAGCATTATATTCTCAAGTTCCTGGGCCAGTTGAATAGCCGGATTGGAAGTATTAGAAACGCCAGGCCCGGATAACGGTATTGGATTCGTCGCTCCCATAGCCTGGATTGGATTTTGCCGCTGACCCTGTGAAAGCGTCTTTTCAAGGTTGCCCAATGAGAAGTTCCGGTCTACTTTGCTGCCCTTGAAAACATCCTTCTCCAGGCGAAAACTGATGCCTTGCCGCTCCTGGGTCTGTCCTTTAAACTTGTACAGTACCTCAATGCCATAAGTTTTGAGGCGGGCTTCCAGCTCTTCCAGGTTCCGGCATTTCGTGAGGCTTTCCATGATAGCCGTATAGATTTTGTAACGGTTGGCTTCGGACTGGTCGAGCGCTTCCTGGTGAGTGAGGTCCAGGTTTTTCCTTTCGGCTACGATGAGCCCGTGTTTCAGGGTAAGCTGTTGGGCGGCTTTTTTTCCTCTCAACCCGATATGATTGTCTTTGATACTCCGGGCGTCGTTGTTCACCATATTAGCGATGAGATGCACATGCAGGTGCGCTTTGTCGGTATGTTTGGTAATGGCAAACTGGGTATTGGAGATGCCAATTTCCTGCAGGTACGCCCTTGCGATGGCAACGATCCTGGAATCCTCCGGCTTTTCATGGGGATGAAAGCTCAGTACCGCGTGGAAACAAGCCTGCTTTTTAGTAGGTCGTTGGGCGGCCTGGCCGATGAAATCTTCCGCCATCAGCTTGTAGTCATACCCGCGCACTCCCTCCGTCGCCAGCACTTCTGCGCCTTGTTTGTTACACATATACCGGCAGGCATGGTAAAAGCTATGTCCATCGAAAACCTTACTTATCACTTCTCAATAGTTTTAATAGCTGATCCACTTTGTCCCTTAGCCCTTCAACATGGGCGGCAGTTTTTAAGATGCCGGCTTGTTTGAATTCCTTTACCAACTGATTCAAGTTGTTGGCCATTCCTACAAGCTTTCGGATGAAATCCCGCTCTTCCGTGGTAAGCTGGGCTTTGATTACAGTTACTTCCGCAGCCTGGCGGAGATAAGCGGAGAAGTTTAATCCGGCCTTCTGGGCTTTATGCCGGAGGATAAAATACTGCTCCTTGTCGAAGCGCACCCGGACAATTGTTGCTTTCTTCTTCGCCGCCACTGGACGGCCTCCTGCTTTTTTCTTCGTTGCTATCGTTGTCATCATACTTTGATTTAACTGAGAAACTGTGCATTTCTTCTCCCCATGTGACCAACGGGAGCAAGGGGCAAGCGGTTTTTGTCCTACAAAAACACCGCTTGCCTTAAACCGGACGCTTAAAATCGATCCTGCAAGCCACCGCCGTTTTGAGCAATTGCAAAGCGGGAAAAAGCCGCGGTACTCCCAATGATTCTGGCATCATTATTTGCTGGATTCCTGGTTGAAAACCTTCGGGCTATCCACGCCATATTTCCGGAGGTTGGCTTTCAAATTCATCCAAAGCTGGATGTTGAAGTCGGCCAGTTCCATCAGATCTTCCCGGTCGAGCTTGTGGGGGTTGGTTACTTGACCGGCCTCCTTTCCTCCAGACTGACCTTCGGTGAATGAATAAATATTAGGGGCGTACCCTTCCCCGATCTCCAGGCTTTTGGAAATGGCAAGGCTGCTGCCGTAAAGTTTCAGGAGCTTTCCGCTGGAGAGGGAGAGCGTTTTGCGTTTCAAATCTGCCATCTGCGTCGTTTTTACTGTTAAAAAATAGATTGAATTGGTATAATAGATTATGGACTTGAAGAACTTACATGCGCTTACCCTTCTTACTCTGAGAAATATCCGGTGGAAGGTGTTGGACATCCCGCAATACCTTACCTACCTGTGGGAGGATAGATTGATCTTGCTTCAACCTTGGGAAATTTTGGATCAGCCACTCGTTCAGGTCATTATTACCGACGTAGAAGTGGCTTCCGTCGCGGAACTGCGGCCCGAACTTCAACGCCTGGCTGGTGCATTGGAGTCCTGCGGCATCCCGGTCCAGGTACAGGGTGACCCCGGCATGTTGATCCATGATGGATCTGTTCTTCCGAAAGTAAGCGAGGGAATTCAGGACCAGGAAATTGCAGGTAGGTAGGGAGCGGTATTGCCCGAGGGTAAGAAAGGACAGGAAATTGAAAAAGCCTTCGAATACCGCCAGCTCATGACAGCCCTGATCCAGGAAGGTAGATGCCTTCGGGGCACTGCTCCCTTTGAAATGCGCATTACGTAGCTCAAAGCCACCCAGGTCATTTTTAAACCCGATGGCAAAAAAGCGCCGACCGGACAACTCGAATCGTACCTCCTGGCAATAAGCGGCCGCTATCGACAAGGGAATTTTGCGCTCGGCCAAATAGCGGGAAAGCTGGGGCGACTCCAGCGGGCCGGCGGACAAAACAACAATCCCTTTCTTTTCACCAGCCTGGCTGGTCGAGGATTGAACGGCTGATGGAGCGGAAACCTGCATGGGAAGTTCGGGGCGATGAAAAGAAAGATATGGCGTCAGCCTGTCCAGAAACTCCCGAACATTACAGTGGAAATAAGCTTTCCCGAAATCAATAATTGTTCCTCCCTGGCCGATTCCATGATCGTACCATACGCCTTTCGCCCTGTCTACCTTAAAGGATGGGGTATGCACTTCCCGCAATGGCGATCTGTACCAGTATTCCTGACCGCGGATCTTTTCCGGGTAAAATCCCAGGAATGCGAGGTAATCCACCTGGTCCAGCAACTTGGCTTCCTGAATGGTTACCCTATTCATGCCCGGACAGTTTATCCTGGAATTTGCGTTTCTGCTTGAGGTATTCCAGTACTTCGGAGCGCAGGAAGTATACCCGGCCTCCCTGCTTATGAAAGGGCAAACCCTGTTTCATCCACTCATGGAGGGTTACCAGCGACACCCGGAAGATGCCCGCGATTTCCTTGCGGGTGAGCAAGGGCTCCTTCTGCGGGTCGGAAGTCGCGCCCTCTTTTACCGGGAGATTCTCCAGGCACTCCTTTAGTGCCTCCCTGATCCACCGCCGGAAATCGTTCTCGTTGGGAATAAATAAAGTGTCCATAAACTTTCTGTGTTATGGACGCAAGATGGGTTAAGCAGGAAGGGAAGTCAATGCCGGATTGGTCATGGATTTTTATCTATTGAAATTCAATAGGTTTGCGCCAGTTCGAAAAGGTCAGTATGGGTAAATTAAGACTGGCTATACCTTATGCATAGAAGAATTCCTCCAAAGCCAGGATCAACTTTTGGACTTTGGGGTCGTTATTCTTGAGCTTTGCGATACTTGCTTTTGCATTTTTCTCGATCGTGTTGGATTTCTTATCTGCAAAATCTCGGAAATGGTGCCGTAGTATAGCCGCCAGGTTAATGTTACTGAAGCCGCTGAAGAGCGCCTCCGTCCTATTTTTAGGGTTATGAAGGTTCTGTAGTATATAAAGAAGTTGCACCAGCTTATCCTGGTGGTTTTGATTATTCAGGCCAATACTACCGGTCGGAAGTAGACTTGAGGCGCTCTCCAATCGGGCAATTGCATCGTCAAATCTGTGGTCCAGCTTATCTGCAAGTTTATCCAGTCGCTGTTGCGCCTCATCAGCTTTGCCGGCCGCCTTACTATCGATTACCAGTTGGAGATCCCGCGAAATATCCTCTTTGGTCAGTTCCGCTTTTGTCCGGAATAATTGCTTTTTCTCCGCCACCCAATCGGCGGCTGATTCCAGTTTTATTTTGCGCTCTTTACTGGGGCTTTTCTTTAACCGTTCTGTCAATTGCCTGTCGAGGTATAAAATAAAGGCGTTTTTCTCGGGAAAGGCGTCAAAGTGGAAGTCGAGGTATTTAAAGATATCTTCTCCGGCGTATTCGAATAGCTTATTGAAGACCTCATTGTTGTATCGAACGGCGAAGGGTTCTTTGGGGAAGTAAAGGTGGTGGTCGCGCTGGTAGGTGCCTATCTTATATTGGAAATAAGCGATAAACCCTCCCGGTTCCCCGGTATAGGCAGACCTCGATCCGAAGTCGGCCAAAATATTACGGAATAGCATGTTCGAGGAAAGCCAATTTCTGAAATTTCCCATGACCCTATAATTTGTTCTACTGAAATTTAAGAAATAACAGTCAAAGGAAATCACAGTTTGGGCCAACTTACTTATGTGCTACGCTTAGACAGTCCAGTAGCAATATATTCGGCATGGGTGCAAAGTAGTTTCTTTAGCCACTTCAGGCGATACCGTCAGAACTGGTTTGTTTTTCTTCCTATATCCGTACTCATAGTACGAATAAACCACCTAACTTAAACTTATCTAATAAATATCCTTGTGAAAAACCGAGCGTTGGGACTGATTCCTTTCTATAGAGAATTCTAGTGCTGAGTTGCAATCGTCGATTAATCTTCACGTCTTTTCCAGTTGCCGCAATCGGCCTTGATACGATTGCAAGTAATTACGCTTGGTGGTTTCATCCAGATAGGACGCCAACGTTAATTCCTGCACCTTATCTGTTTGGGAAAGCATAAGTTGCCTGATTGCATCGAAAGAGGCCTGGGAAATGCCTGCCTGATCGGCCAATACTGCAAACTGCTGCATAATTTTCCCCTGCGCCAAATTTTTGGGGAGTAAGCCATCATCTAAGGCGAAATCCTTGTCTTTAATGTGGATCCGGCTGTTAAGCAAGTCATACGCCGGACTCAGCCGGTAATCCCCCATCGGCGTTTCGAGGAGAGAAAAATTCTTGAAATGTGCATCACCATTTGAGAAGAGATAGTTGAACATGAGCAATTTCAATAATTTGGGCGCTTCTACGGGATAAGCCGGGACGTATTTTTGCATGAGCTGAAATAACTCCAAATAGTTACCCAGATATTTATAATGTTCTCCATGTGTTTGAGGCGTGCGCCCGGCTAGGGATGCAAAATCTTCCTGCGCGAGTTTTCTATCATTTTCATCGACATCAAAACGTTTGGTGATGTACGCGGGTGCTCCATTACGGAAAAAAATCAGCGCATTCTCCGCCGTTTCGATATGATATACTTGTCGCGCAATCTGCATCGTAAGGTGTTCATTTGCGGGCATCTGGTCCGGTCGCCGGCCGGCTGCCGGAATTGGTTTCAGGATGTAGCTACCCCGTTCGCCCTCGTTAATCAATCGAAGTTTGTTCTTCCCGAGCAGAACGGAAAATTTTTCTTGTACCCCCGAGATAGAAATGCGTTTTCTGTTCTCATCAAAGAGTTCGTCCATTGCCGCATTAGAGGCGGGTGAATCATAGGGAAGAAGATGACTTACCTTGCGGCCCTTGAAGACCCGGACAAGTGCCGTTCGACTATAGGTCCGATAGCCAGGGGCCAGCGTACCGGGACAATGTTGGATATCTGGTAAACTCATGTTTAATCGATTTTGGACAAGGTAACCGCGCCGATGGTATCTGTTTGGGCAATCGTCAGCAATAACCCGAAATAGTCGGTCTTGTCCAAGTGGTTAAGTTGGCAAACGACCTGTTTGTTTGATCCTTCCGGCAGCATGTTGTAAAAGAACGGGAATAGGTAATTAGAATGGTATGGGGAGGCGGTCTTCGGTAATGTAAGGCTGATGGCTGGCTTGCTACTGTCTTCTACCCACGATGCGTTATACTGGAACGTGAACGTACCATCATCATGTTGTGTTAAGACGCCGGCTTCTTGCCCTTTGAAAAGAATGTTGGCTGCTCTCATACGTTATTCCCCTTGTTTTTAATGACGACCGTTACTTCAAGCCCCAGCGCGTCACCGAGCTTTTGGAGTGTTTGCAAGGTAGGATTGCCCTTGCCGCTTTCAAATTGTTTCAAGGTTCTCAATGCTACGCCGGAAAGTTGAGCGAGCGTCTCCTGCGTCACATTTAGAGATTCTCTTCTGGCTTTCACGATGTTGAATATTTCCCTAGAGTGCATTATAATACCTTTTTCATAGTAAATTTAAGCATTCTGGAGTAAAAATTCATTGTAAAGTGCAGCAAAAAGCACTTTTCGACTAAAATATGTGTGAAGTGTGCCCAAACACAATAAAAAGGGCACTATAATGCCCTTTTGAGACTTTTTTTACTCGTTAACTGTAGCTATTAGCCATTTGTTCACTTTTTGAGACTGTTCACTAAAAATGAACGGCCCGCAAAAGTGAACAACCAGGCCGTTCAGTCGCCCTTGAAATAGTTCATCTTTCCATACCCTCCTTAAAAGCCACCAAACGCTGCGAGTATTCTTTCTTCACCGACTTTTCGAAACTATCCAGGTAACTTTCCGTTGTCTTCATGCTGGTATGCCCCAAAGATTCCTGGATAAACTCCGTGCTGACGCCCGACCGCTTTAAGATCGTTGAAAAGGTATGCCTGGCCACGTAGGTCGTCACTTTTTTCTCGATACCCAGCTTCTTCCGGATCTTCGCCATCCAGTCATTAATCGCCTGGACAAACAATTCGCATAACTCCACCTGGCGCAAAGGTGTAACATTATGCTCCATCCAGGGGAAAATGTAATTCTCCGGGCTCTTGTCTTTATTCCCCCAGTAGTCAATAATCCGTTGCATGTCATCCGAAATAAATACCGTGATGGGGCGGGGATCAAGCCTTGTAGAGTTTACTGTCTTGGCCCGCTCGAAAACGAGATAATCACCGTCTATATTCTTGTATTTAAGATGCATGATATCAGTAGGATTGATTCCATTCGCCAGGTAAGAAAACAACCAAAAGTCTTTCGCCTTCCGTTCCCGTTCATTTTCGGGCTGGTAATAGTATATCTTACTCACATCCTCCAGCGTCAACGCTTTCTTGATATTCCGGGAGGATGGTGGTTGATAAAGCCTCCGGCCAAAAGGATAACAGTTCTCCCGCTTAATGATTCCCTGGAAAATGGCCTCATTAAAGGCGGCACGCAAGCAACGGGTGTAAATACCGACGGTAGTCTTAGAATATCCATGCTCCAGCATCCAGGCCTCAAAACGCTTCAGATAGCTGACATTAATATCAACGAACCGTACATTACCGCTGAAACGGGCAAGTATATTGTACGTAGTCTGGTAATGGACAGCCGTCCGGATGCGGTGCTCGTTCAAAAGTTTGCTGATATAAAATAGGAACACCGCCAAGATCGTGTCGGGCTCTGGCTTGGGCAACCGGAAAATAGGGAAGCGGTTATCATACATCACCTGGTTGAAAGGGTGGTTATCGAGTTCAGCTACTTCTTTGATCGCCTTCCGCTGGTGAAAAGAAGGATTGTTTAGAATGAACGCTTTCTCGAAACCTTCGAACGTGAATGGCTGCAATCCTGCCGCCGCTTCCTCGGCATTTCGCTGCAATTGCTTGAGGGTTTCTTGCATCTTTTTCAGGCACTCTGATTTTTGCCTAGCCGACAAAGCCTTGAATTCTTCCTCGCTCAAGTCGTAAACCGTCTGGTAGCGGCGAGGTTTGCGATTAAAAATTGCCAGCAGCTTCACCGGAAACTTTCCCGTTTTTTTAGCCCGGCGGGTGTCCAGGCTGATCGAAATACTCAATGACATCTTGACTAAATTTTCAGGTTCACAATGGCTCTCCGACCTCCAAAATTTGCCAACAATTTGCCAGCAAAGTCCCGTTAAAGGGCCTTCGGACGGCTTTTGTCAAATTAGTCAAAAAATATTAAACGATTGATAATTAAACAGTTAAGTTAATTCAAGTTCACCCTGGTTAGCCCCGATTAGGCCTCCTCAAGGGCTGTTAATCAGAGGGTCGTTGGTTCAAGTCCAACAGGGGGAGCAAAAGCCGCGAGATCTTCGTGGCTTTTTTATTGAACCAGCCCTGCAGACAAACTGAAACCACCCTGCGCAGTACTTCCGGATTCAGTCTCCTATTCCACAATATTCGAAGAGGACAAAATCTTGAAATCCGCATACTTCCACGCTTCATCAAAAGCAGATTTAGCTTTTTGCGCTTCACCATGTTTTTCCTGCAATGCCAGCGCGTTATGCAGCCCTATCAAAGCCCAGCCGTTTTTCCGCCAGGTCTGTAAATCCCTGTTATAGACCTTCTCCGCTTCTCCATACTTTTCCGCTTTGAGCAGAATAGCGCCCAAATGATGCCGGACGGAGAAAAACCAGTCTGGTGGTTCATTATAATTGAGGCGGTCTTCAATGGCCACCGCTTCTTCCAGTAAGGAAACGGATGCAGCCACCTTGTTTTGTTTAAATGCAATGCCGCCTCCAAGCACCTTCGTGGCAATTTGCACCAGGTCTGCCGTGGTGTTGATCCCCCAAACGGTGAGGTCTTGAAGTGAGGTGTCTGCCGCCAGTATGCGCAGGCTGTCCATTTCTTTTTGTGCGTTGGTGATATCGTGTTTCCCGAGGTATGCCATGCCTTTGGCGTAATGCAGGATGGCATTGGGGTACACAAGGTCTTTTGCGGGAGGGGGGATGGCAATGATCGTATCCCACATGGAGAGTTTTACAGCAATGTAATATGGAATGGTATAATAATGTTGCAATGTTCCCCACCCGGGTGTGCGCATGATGTCTGTGGCAGTATGCGCCTGCAATTTTTTTGCCGCGTTCCAGGCTAATGTTGAGTTGCCTTCCAGCGTGGCGGTTGCAGCGAGAAAATGGTAATTATGCGGATAATACGATAAGGGATAAGCGCCTTGTGCATGGCAGGCAGTGGTATAAATGCTGTCTACCTCTACTGCGCGAATATTTGAAACGGAGCCCAGATGGTAATCTCCCGTATTGATGTAAATATGTGAGGGCATATGCAGCAGGTGGCCTGAGCCGGGTACCAATGTTTCCAGCAGTTTTGCGCTGGCCAGGGCTTTTTCGGGCGTGGCGGAGGCTTCCAGCGCGTGAACGTAAAAATGGTGTGCACCCGGGTGCATCGGGTTTGTTTTGATCAAGTGCTCCAGGATGGCCATCAGCTCCGGCGTCCAGGCCCGCGGCGCCTTTGTTTCTTTATCGTACAAATCCCAGGGGTGCAGGTCCATCAGGGCTTCCGCATATAAGGCCCCGATATCCGGGTCTGTAGGGTACTGTGCATACACTTTTTTCATGGCTGCGGCATAGGCAATGTCTAACGGGCTACGGTCGGCCGGAGGCTCCGCCGCATACCGGGCGGCTAATGCTTTGATCAGCGCCGCTTCTTTGGGTGTACAGTTCCCGATCAATGCATTAGCCTTTACAGCCGCTTCATACGCGCGTTGAAAATTATCTTCTTCCATGCCGCCGTTGTAGTTAGGCCCCAACACGTACGCAAATCCCCAGTAAGCCATGGCGCAAGTGGAATCCAGCCGGGTGGCTTCGTAAAAAGACCTTGCTGCTTCTGCGTGGTTGAATCCGTAAGCTAACATCAATCCCTGGTTGAAGTACTCCTGTGCTTCCTTGCTGGATGTTGATATCCTGCAATCAATACCTTCCAGCCCTTCAAACCTGGGCGCTTTTTTTCCGGTTGCGTACCATTCTTTATCATTTGTTGGGGGTTTATAACAGCCAATTGTCTGGGAATCTTTGCCGGTTGACTGTTTTTCCTTGTTGCCGCTGTGGCTGCCGCAGGCAAAAAGCATGGCGATGGGGAAAACGGCTAGGTAGCGTTGGCGCATAAAACAACGATTTTAGATTTTACCAATGGGGTTAGCCCAAGCATTCACCAACGAGCGATGGAATGGGGTTCTACTTCAATGACCATGATGTTGGAGCTAACATTTTAAATTAAGGAAAAAGCATCATATAAGCAAATTAATTAAAGCCGGTGTGCAATTCCGGCCGCACCGGGCCACACGGGCACGGGTATAGGTAAAAAAGCATGGACGCAAAGGTAACTTTCGTAACTTTAGTTACGACCAATCCCCCGCTTTGATGTTTAATCCCGGTTTTAAAGGCAATGGTTACGCCATACAACCAACGTTACGCTGTTGGACCATTACGGTCATTGGCTGTTTTCTATTTGTATGCGCATCTGCTCAAAACAACCCGGTCATCCTTTCAGACAGCAACGTTACCAGACCGCTATGGCTGGATGGCCGCCAGTGGAAGTTCCACCCCGGTGATAGCATGGCCTGGGCCAGCCCGGCCTACCCGGATGGTCATTGGGATGTTATTGCCGGTACCAACTTTGGCACGGGGAAGTTTAAAAGGGCAGATCCGCCCAAAGGCTGGACGGGCTTTGGATGGTTCAGGATCTGGATCAGGCAGTCAGACCCGGCGGTTACCGGTACATGGGGGTTGTACATCAACCACGATGCAGCGTCTGAGACCTACTTTGACGGGAAGAAGGTTATGACGCTGGGCCGGCTGGGGCATTCAAAGGAAACGATGCGGTCCGCCCGGAACCCCTATCTCACCATACCGCTTGCAATTACGGATACCCTGCCGCATTTGCTCGCTATCCGCTACAGCCACTATGGCAATTTCTTTCCGGATTTTACGGGTTTCAACGCGTATATACAGGATCTGCACCAGATGAACGCTGCGCAAAAATCGTCGCAACGTTTTATGGACCAGCTTTTGATGAGCGTGGCGGCGGCATGCATCCTTACGCTCCTGCACCTGCTGTTGTTCATTTTCTACCCTAAAAACAGGATAAACCTGTACTATGTGCTGTTTGTTGCCGCCGTGGCCGTTGGGTTGTATGCCAGGTATCAGACGGTGGTGGCTACAGACCCGGGGTTGCAGGTGTTCTTCATCAAACTTTTTATTGGGTTCGTTCTTTTGCACCTGAATTTCGGGGCATTGCTCCTGTACGCCGCGGCATATGAAAAGATCCCCCGCTGGAGGGTGGCGGCCATTGCCGCTCTCACCCTGGCGCTGGCTATCTGGGTTTGGGTGGACTGGTACGACCTGTATTATGACCGCTTCAAAACAGCCTTGTCAAACTGGTACCAGATCATTTTTGTACTGGTTGTTTACACGGATGCCATGATTTCCATCGTAAAGGCGATCAGAAAAGGGAACCAAAAACTATGGCTGATCGCTGCGGGGTTGATATTGATCTATTTGATGGGGATCTTTGTGGGGTCAAATCAGTTTGGCTGGTTTACTTTCAAAGAGGTAATGATAGCTTTTGCCTGGGGAAACCTGTTAATGCCGGTATTGTTCTCCATTTACATTGCCCTGGAGGTAGCCGCCACCAACCGCAGACTGGCCACGCAATTAAAAGAGAACGAACGCCTATCCACCGAAAACCTGTTAAAAGAGCAGGAAAAGAACCGGCTCATTTCCGAACAGGCTGAACAGCTGGAAAAAACCGTGCAGGAGCGTACAGCCCAGGTAAGGCAACAGGCAGAGCAGCTGAAGGAAATGGACATGGTCAAATCTCGCTTCTTTGTAAACCTTACCCACGAGTTCAGAACGCCGCTTACCCTCATCACCAACCCCGCAAAGGAATTGTTGCGCCAGGCAGATACAGATGCCGGCCGGCAATATGCGGGATTCATTTTGCAAAACAGCGAACGGTTACTGCAATTAATTAACCAGCTGCTGGACCTTAGCCGGCTGGAAAGCGGGCAGATGGAGATCAGAAATGAGGCCCTGGACGTAGTGCGGTGGTTGCGCCTCCATGTGCAGCAATTCAGTTCCCTGGCAGAACAGTGGCGGGTGCGGCTTTCGTTTCATACAGATACCCCGGTGCTGTGGATCAGTGCAGACGCGGATAAACTGGAGAAAATACTGCAGAACCTGATCTCGAATGCCTTTAAGTTTGTTACGGACGAAGGGATCATTACTGTTTCTTTTGCAAAAAAGTCCGGCCACCAGTTTGAAATAAACGTGCAGGATAATGGGATCGGCATTGCGCCGGAGAAGCTGCCCTATGTATTTGACCGTTTTTACCAGGCAGACGCTACAGACACAAGGTCCAGGGAAGGCGCCGGCATTGGCCTGGCCCTGTGCAAGGAACTGTCAGAGTTGTTGGGAGGCTCCGTTGCTGTAACCAGCGCCTTGCATGCAGGAACAACATTTACTTTAAGGTTGCCCTATCAAGAAGCGGCAGAGAAGGCAACAAATGATGCAATAGCGAAAACCCCGCACAATGAGGGTACGCCCGGGTATGTGCAGGAAGAAGAGACAGTGCCGCAAACGGAGCCTGACGCCACCACTATACTGGTAGTGGAAGACAATGAGCAGCTAAGGCAGTTTATTGCGCTGTCATTGTCAGCATATTATACCGTGCTTGCTGCAAAAGACGGGGAAGATGCCATCAAAATGGCATCTGAGACCATTCCCACACTGGTGATCACCGACCTGATGATGCCGCAGAAAAACGGCTACGAGCTTTGTGCCGCTTTAAAGACGGATGAGCGCACCAGCCATATCCCTGTGATCATGCTAACTGCCAAAACAGACCGGGACAGCCGGATCAAAGGGATCGAAACCGGCGCAGATGCCTATCTTGCCAAGCCTTTTGATAGAGAAGAGCTGCTGGCATTGATAGAGAACCTGATCCGGACACGGCAGCAATTACGCAAAAAGTACAGCAAGGGCAATAACTGGATCACGGTTACGGAAGAACTGCCTTCCATGGAAAGGAAATTCCTTGAAAGGGTACATGCGGCTATAGAAAGCGAACTGGACAATGACCAGTTGAGCACCGATTTCCTGGGGCGGAAAATTGGCTTGAGCCGCACGCAATTGCATAGAAAATTGAAAGACCTGACAGACCAAAGCCCCGGTGAACTGATCCGTACCATCCGTATGCAGCGCGCGCATGACCTGCTGCAGCAACATGCTGCCACTGTAGCCGAAGTATGTTACAAGGTAGGCTATACCAATCCCGCCAACTTCTCCACGGCCTTTTCAAAACATTTTGGCTACCCACCCAGCGCGGTGCCCGAACGCGGGGCGGTTTCCTGACAAACGCGCTTATGCAACAAAAACAAATGTAGCTGCAACAATTCCAAATGATTGTAAACCAACAATTTGGGATACAACATATTCAAGGGTATTTGCAACACGGGCAAATGCCTTTTTTTATGGGAGAACATAGCTTTGAGAATTAAAGAGCAGTTATGAAACAATTGAGTACACTATTGACCGCAACCATCATTTTCAGCGCTTGTAACAACGCGCCGGAAAAGCAACCCGAACATAACATCGTGGGCGAATGGGACGCCCATTTATCTTACAAAGAAAAGCCATATGTGGTGATCGGCCGCTTTAAAGATAATGGCACGTACGATGCTTTTATTGACGGCAAACTGATAGTGAGCGGCAAGTACCGTACGGTGGGTGATTCCATTTACTTCAGGGACGGTAATTGCGATATGGACTACGAAGGTTTATACAAGCTGACCTATTACAAAGATTCCGTCAGCTTTAATGCACTGCAGGATACCTGCCAGGAAAGGGTGCATGGCTCCAGCGGCATGGCCATGAAAAGGGTGAAACAATAACATCATACATCAGACATTTTTTATGAAACTCATTTTATGCTTGCTTGCTGGAGTGATATTTTCTTCCTGCCGGCAAAACCACATGGAACACAGTATTTACGGCAAATGGCGCGTAAAGTTCAACAGCGGCCCTATGGCAGAGGCACGTTTTCATAGTAACGGAACGCATGACTTTTATATAGATGGAAAGTTATTCAGCAGCGGAAAGTCAACGTTCAGAAGTGATACGTTAAAAGCCTATGACCCTATTTGCGGCGGCAACGGCGAGTATTATGGTACTTATAAAGTTGATTTTCTGGGTGGCGATTCCATTCGTTTCAAAGTGATCGATGACAGTTGCCGGCCCCGGCGCTTCGATATGGACGGCACGGTGCTGCATCGGATAAGGAAAGGCTGATCATTGCAGGTTAAATGACGTATCATGAGAATTTATTTCATCGTCATATTACTGATAGCCAGTACAGTAATGTTACCCAATTACTTCTGCGGTAATGCTGATGAATTGCCGGGGGATGATATTACCCTGGGCAGGCGATTATTTTTTGATACCATTTTATCGTCCAATAAAAAGATCAGTTGTGCCAGTTGCCACAAACCGGAATTTGCATTTGCAGACTCCAGCGCAGTAAGCCCGGGCGTATTTGGAAGAAAGGGTGCGCGAAATACGCCATCAGCCATGAACCTCAATTCCGCGGCTTTCTTTTTCTGGGATGGCAGGGCGCCAACACTGGAACTACAGGCGCTGTTCCCCATCACCAATCCTTTGGAGATGAACCTGCCGGTAGACAGCGCAGTACAGCGCTTGCAGCGAAACGAATTTTACAAGGAGGCATTTCAAAGAATATTTGGAGAAAGACCTTCAGCCCAAAGCCTGGGCAAGGCGCTGGCGGCATTTCAGCGTTCTATGGAAACAAACGATTCTCCGTTTGACGAATGGAAAACAAATGAAAATGAATCTGCCGTAAGCGAATCAGTTAAAAGGGGATTTGAGTTGTTCAATGGCAGCGCCAAATGTGTTAAATGCCACTTCGGAACGGATTTCAGCAACACCGAATTCAGGAATATCGGGTTGTTTAACGGAAAACAACTGCATGACAGCGGCCGGGCAGCCATTACTAAAAACCCGGCAGACGTGGGCATGTTCAAGATCGGGCCTTTGCGGAACATTGCATTGACGGCCCCATACATGCACAATGGCATGTTTAGGACCTTGCGGGAGGTAATTGATTATTATGATGACCCGGACAAAATAGTGCATGACCCGGTAAACAGGGACACGTTGTTGTCAGCTCCCCTGCGCCTGTCTGAGCAGGACAAGCAAGACCTTGAGAACTTTCTCCGTTCTCTTACCAGCGCATCGCTTGTAAAGAAATAAATGTGACCGGTCATTCTTTAACGGAAGTTCCTCCCTTCCGGGAAAATCCTGGTTTGGCCGCTGTCTGCCGGTTTTTCATCTGCCGCTGTAAGATGCAATAGCAGCTTGTTCAAATTGTAGCACCGCTGTACAACCACGTGTACCACCTCCCCTTCCCGCTGGAGCTTTCCTTCCACCATCAATAGTTTTGACTGAAGGATCTCCCTGCGGTATTGCGCAAACAGGTTTTTGAAAACCACGAGGTTGCTGCAGCCGGTTTCATCTTCTATGGTAATAAAACAGATGCCGGAGGCGGTACCGGGCCGCTGCCGCACCAGTACCAGCCCGGCCACTTTTACCGGCGCGCCGTCTGCCAGAGCGCTCAGTTCATCTGTGGAAAGGATATGCAGCAGGCGGAGTTTTTCCCGGATAAAACTCACGGGGTGGGCTTTTAAAGACAGGGATGTGGCGGCGTAATCCTGCACCACATGTTCCGATTCCCGCATTTCGGGAAGCTGCGCCGGCGTTTCCGGGGTGGCCTGGCCGGTGTATATGCCGGTGGGCCTGTCATGCAGGGCGGATACTTCCCAGAGGGCGCGGCGGCGGTCAAGGCCTACAGACCTGAATGCATCGGCATCGGCAAGTTTTTCCAGGGCAATATGCAGCACGCCGGCATTGCGCAGGGCGGGTATGCTGGTGTAGCCGGCGCCCCTTGCGGAAAGAAGTGTTTGCATATCCTCTTCCTTCAACCCTTTTACCTGCCTCAAACCGAGGCGGAGGGCGCGGTATTGTCCGGCGGCTTCTTCCAGTGTATTATCCCAGGAAGAATGGTTGATATCTACAGGCCGCACCTCCACGCCATGTTTTTTAGCATCTATCACAATCTGGGCGGGTTGGTAAAAGCCCATAGGCATGCTATTCAGCAGGGCACAGGCAAAAACCTCCGGATAGTGATACTTGATGTAGGAGGAAACGTAGACCAGCAACGCGAAACTGGCGGCGTGGCTTTCAGGGAAGCCATAGCTGCCAAAGCCTTCCAGCTGGCGGAATACGCGCTTGGCAAATTCACGTTCGTAGCCGTTTTTCACCATACCTTCTACCAGCTTTGTTTCGAATTTGGTTACCTGCCCGGGCGCTTTGAAAGTGGCCATGCTGCGGCGCAGTTCATCTGCTTCGGTTGGCGTAAAATCAGCGGCGTCTATGGCAATTTTCATGGCTTGCTCCTGGAACAGGGGTACGCCCAATGTTTTCTTAAGAATATTTTCCAGCTTTTCTGAAGGATATTCTACGTCCTCCTCCCCATTGCGGCGGCGGAGGTAAGGATGCACCATATCCCCCTGGATAGGCCCTGGCCGAACAATGGCCACTTCTATCACCAGGTCGTAAAAATTTTTCGGCCTCAGCCTGGGTAGCATGGACTGCTGTGCCCGGCTTTCTATCTGGAATACGCCAATGGTGTCTGCATGGCTGATCATTTCATACACTTTCTTATCATCTTCCGGAATGTTGGCCAGCGTATAAGATTTGCCATGATGTGTTTCCAAAAGGTCGAAGGCCTTGCGGATGCAGGTAAGCATGCCCAATGCCAGCACATCTATTTTAAGCAAACCGAGGGCATCAATGTCATCTTTATTCCATTCAATACAAGTTCTGTCTTCCATCCGTGCATTCAGAATGGGGCACAGGTCAGACAGTTTGCCCTGTGTGATCACAAAACCGCCGGTATGTTGCCCCAGCTGGCGGGGAAAACCCATGAACTGTTCCGTGAGTTGCAATACCTTGCGCAGGTGCGGGTCTCCGGGGTTGAGCCCTTGTTCCGTGAGGCGGTCTTCTTCAAACCACTCCGGAGTGAACTCCCAGATGGATGCGGAAAGGCGGTTGATGGTATCTACAGACAGGCCCATGGCCTTTCCTACATCACGGATGGCGCCTTTCTGCCGCTGCTGGGTAACGGTAGCCACAATGGCGGCCCGGTCACGGCCATATTTGTTATAGATGTATTGTATCACTTCTTCACGCCGCTCGTGCTCAAAATCCACATCAATGTCCGGCGGTTCGTTACGGGCGGAAGAAAGGAAGCGTTCAAACAGCAGGTCAATTTTTTCCGGGCTAACGGAGGTAATGCCGAGGCAATAACATACAATGGAATTGGCCGCTGAACCCCGCCCCTGGCAGAGGATATTTTGACTTCGCGCATACCTTACAATGTCATGCACGGTTAAAAAATAGGCGGCGTAATCCGTCTCCCTGATAAATTTCAGCTCGTGATGAATGATGCCGGTGATTTTAGGAGAAATGGCATCGCCAAACCGTTCACGCGCTCCCTGCCAGGTGAGAAATACCAGTTCTTCCTGCGGGCTGCGCCCATCATGGGTGATCTCTTCCGGATAAACATATTTCAAACTGTCTAGCGAAAACCGGCAGGCGTCGGCAATTTCGCAGGCATGGCGTATGGCGTCAGGATATTGGCGGAAAAGACGGTGCATTTCATCTGCGGGTTTCAGGTACCGCTCACTATTTTGATGCAGCCGGAAGCCCGCGGTATAAATGGTGCATTTTTCCCGTACGCAGGTAACCACGTCCTGCAGCTCGCGGCGGAGGGGATGGTGGTAGTGTACATCATTGGTGGCTGCCAGCGGAATGTTGAATTGGCCGGACAGTTGTGAGAGGCGGTATAGTTTTTTCAGATCGTCTCCCTGGTAGGAGCGGGTAGCAGACAGGTAGAGTTGCCGGCCGAGGGCTTCCCGGTATTCCTGCAAGGCTTCCACAAATGACGGGGTGAAATTAAATGTTTCATCCAGTGCCGGTGGCGGCAGGGCAATGAACCGCATGCCCTGCGCATGCTGGTATACATCTGCTTTATACAGGTGGCAGTCTCCTTTTTCTGCCCGCAGGTTGCCTGTGGTGAGCAGGTTAGACAGCCGGCTGTAAGCGTCTTTGTCAGTAGGATAGGCGAGCAGGCTGGGCCCGTCTTGCAGGTCCAGCCTGCAGCCGGGAATGAAGCGTATCCCGTTCTTTTTAGCAGCCACATGGCCACGCACAATGCCGGCCAGTGTATTGCGGTCTGTGATGGCAATTTCAGTATATCCATAACCGGCGGCCTGTTCTACCAGCTCTTCCGGGTGCGAGGCGCCCCGTAGAAAACTGAAATTGGAGGTTACCTGTAATTCTGTGTAGCGCATACTTTCCCTGTTCTTTTACGCAAAAAAGCCATGGATAAACCAGTTGCGTGGTTTGTTCACGTCATAGTGGCCAGATCTGAAAAGCCAGTACCTGCGGCCTTCTTCATCTTCCACGCAGTAATAGTCCCGGTGCTCACCGCCTTCCAGCCACCATTCCCGTTCAATCCGCTCAGGCCCATCGGCTTTTTTGATGGTATGCAGTTTCCCTTTGTAACGGAACAGCATGGGCGGGTAATCCGGTATGGGGGCTGTAACGGTGATGGGCTCCGGCCGCGGCAGCATTCGGATAGGGCGGGGCCTGTTGGCAGGCCAGGCGGCCGTGTTTTTTTCCTGCAGATCTGCAGCCGGCTTCATGGAGCGTTCCGGCCAGTAGTGTTCGGCAGGTAAATAACGATGTACAATGCCCGGCCCCATTTTACCCGTCAGGCGGTCCAGCAGTTCTGCTATGTTCACATCTTCCAGCGCGCCGCTCCTGTTCCAGAAAGCATCCTGGCGGGAGGGCGCTGCTTCTGTACGGGTGGCGTGCAGCACAAAAAGCTCAATGCCCAGCGCCGGTTCCATGGAGGGCACCTTCAGTTCGAACAATTTGAACAAGTGGCCTGCATTGTGAGACGGGCGGTTGGTGCCTATCTCCACCTGTTCAATTTTCCCGTCTACACGGTGTCCTTCCAGCACGGCCGTTCGCAGGCCTTTTTCTTCTTTCCGGAGACGGGCGCAGAGGGTTTCCAACAATTTTTGGAGGGCAATTTCAATACCTGTGCCGGTTACAATTGGTTCCAGGCATGGCAGCCTTTCCTGGTACGGCTCAACGGGCTGCAATGGCAGGAATGCCTCTCTCTCCAGGCCCAACGCCTGATCCAGCCGCTGCAGCAGGCCTGCACCGAAGCGCCGCCGTAAGGCGGAGCGTTGCAGGCCAATGAAACCGCGTACCTGGTGCAGCCCCAGTTTGTGCAGGCGCTCTATGGCTGCGGGCTCCAGGCGCAGGGCGGCGGGAGGAAGGGGCAGCAGGGCAGCGAACTGTTCTCCGGGAGCAATAATGGGGGAGAACTTGCCAAAGCGGGCTATGGCCCAGGCTGCGCCCATCGTATCTGCCATGGCGGCGCGTACTTCGTAGCCGGTATTTTTCAGGCGGGTAACAATATCTGTCAGGTAGGGTTCTTCACCACCCCATAGGTGCGCGCAACCGCTCACGTTCAGGATGAGCCCGTCAGGAGGGTCTATGGCGGTCAGGGGGGTGAAGCGGATGCACCATTCTCCCAATGCGGTCAATAACCTGACGGGCAGGCCCGGCTGATCATCCAGCACCTGCAGGTGCGGAACAAGCGCTCGGGCATCGGCCACCGTCATGCCCGCATCTATTCCCTGCTGCCGGGCTGCTGCATTGGCGGCCGTGACCATCAGCCGGCCGTGATCAGGCGCGCTCAGCACAAAGGCCGCATTGCGCAGCACCGGCTGCCGCCGTATGCACCAGTCTGTTGTAAGATGCCTAAACCATATGGAGATAAAACGCTGCCTCATACTATTCACTTTCACGCATGGGTCCACCTGTTGAGACGCAACTAATTTTTGTTCATGCCACCTCTTTCTACACAATTTTACGCACCGGCTGCTGCGGCGCCACCATAGTGTGTTCTCCCACCTGCCGGAACTTCCCTGCAAACCATTCCATAGCCCAGGTGCCTGGCCTGCCATTGCGCACCTTCAGCAGTTCTACCTGCCAGCGTGGAAAACCCATGCCCGGCATGCGCGCTTCCAGTTGGCTGGCCAGCGGGGTAATGCGCCACCGCGAAGTGCAGGCCGTAGCATGCAGGCGGCGGGGCTGATGGCGGAGCACAAAACCGGTAGCCCGGCTTTGTTCTACAGCAAGCTGCAACCGCCGTGAAGCAGTAAAGTCCAGTTCTCTTACTTCACCCACTACGGCGGCCAGCCCCTCACATTTCAACGCTTCTTCCATAGCCCACAATACATCTTTCTCCCGTTGCAGGGTTATAAAAAAGACCCTGTCCGGCTCAATGCCAAATGCTTTTAGCGCCGGGGGAAAAATAGTACCGGAGGTGCTGATCCATAAACAAACACTGCCGTTTTGCATCAGGGCGCCCAGCAACCCGCTGATGAAGCCGGCGCTGGCCGCAGCGTGTTCCGCCGCTTCACTCACGAACTCATGAATAGCCCCCGTAGGGAACGTTGCACCCGGGAAGGCGTTTTTTACCGGCCCCAGCCCTACATCCACCACACCACTGTTACAGGCCGGCCTGAGCCCTTGTAAAAGAAGGATGTCCTTTTGCAATTGCGCAATGATATCGGCTTTCTGTGCAGACATCAACAGCTAATATTTTTAGCAATAATACTAAATTATTTAGTAAGACAAAAAAATTATTCCCTTTGTTCCGGGGCCCTGGGCCAGCAAGGGAACCCCTTTTTATCTCACCCGCAGCATTCTTGCATTTACCGCTACCACTATAGTGCTTGCGCTCATCAGGATAGCGCCCATAGCCGGGCTCAGCATGAATTGGGGGTACAGCACCCCGGCTGCCAGCGGTATGGCAATCACGTTGTAGCCAACGGCCCAGAGGAGGTTCTGCACCATTTTCCGGTAGGTGGCCTTCCCGAAAGCGATCATCTGCACTACGTCTTTCGGGTCACTGTTCACCAGTATGATGTCTGCCGTTTCTGCCGCCACATCTGTACCGGAACCAACAGCAATGCCTACATCCGCCTGTGCCAGCGCGGGCGCATCGTTCACCCCGTCTCCGGTCATGGCTACAATTTCCCCTTTCTGCTGGAACTCTTTCACTTTGCCTTGTTTTTCATGTGGTAGCACATTGGCCAGGTAGCCGTCCATCCGGAGTTTTTTTGCCACGGCGGCGGCCACCTGCTCATTATCGCCGGTAAGCAGGAAAGATTTGATGTTCATGTTCTTCAGCTCCGCAATGGCCTCGGCGGCAGACTCCCGGATGCTGTCTGCCAGCGTAATGATGCCGGCGGGCTGGTCGTCTATCAATACAAAGTTCACGGTGTCTGTAGACTGGTCAACACTGTCAGGAATAGCAGGCATGGTCAGTTTTTCCTGTTTGAAATAATTGGGCCCGGCCGCTACGACCTTCTTTTCGTTCACCATACCCTTTACGCCAATGCCCTGCATGTACAGGAAGTCTGAAGATTTCCACAGTGCCAGTTGTTTCTCCTTCAGCTTTCTCAGTATGCCGTGCGCAATATGATGTTCCGAATTTTGTTGTACAGCGGCGGTGTATTGCAGTATTTCATCTGCGCTGAACTGTTCATTGAGCGGAATAACCTGTTGTACTTCATGGCTTCCTTTGGTAAGCGTACCTGTTTTGTCAAATATGATGGTGGTGAGGCGCCGTGCGTTCTCAAACGCCGTGCGGTTGCGGATCAGCAGGCCATGTGTGGCGGAAAGCGTGGTGGATACGGCCACTACCAGCGGAATGGCTACGCCCAGCGCATGCGGGCAACTGGTTACCATTACGGTTACCATACGCTCCAGCGCATACGCCAGCTCACGGCCGGCGGTGAGCCATACAATGAAGGTGATCACGCCCACGCTGATAGAAATAATGGTCAGCCACTTGGCCACTTTATTGGCCAGGTTCTGCGTTTTTGATTTGGCTCCCTGCGCGGATTGTACCATGCTGATCACTTTATTCAGATAGCTGTTGCTGCCCGTACCGGTTACCCGAACGCGCAGGACGCCGTCTCCATTCACGGCGCCGCCTATCACGGAAGCGCCTGTTTCTTTTTTTACCGGTGTGCTTTCGCCGGTGAGCATGCTTTCATTCACGTAAGAGCTGCCTTCAAGAATGATACCGTCTGCCGGTATTTTTTCGCCCGGCTTGATCACCACTACATGGTCCTGCTGCAGTTCTTTTAACGGAATATCCATTACATGATCATGATGCTCAACATGCACAGTGGCCGGCAACAGTTCCACCAGCGATTCCAGCGCGCGCGAGGCGGCCATCTGCGATCTCATTTCCAGCCAGTGGCCCAGCAGCATAATGTCTATAAGGGTAGCCAGCTCCCAGAAGAAATCCATTCCCGGCAGGCCGAACACTACCGCCACGCTGTATACATAGGCAGTAGTAATGGCAACCGCTACCAGCGTCATCATGCCGGGGTTGCCATGTTTCAGTTCGTTGACCAGCCCTGTGAGAAAGGGCCATCCCCCATATATAAAAATGAAAGTACTGAGGGCCAGCAACAGGTACCGGTCTCCGGGAAAGGCCATGTGGAACCCCAGCCATTGCTGTATCATATGGGAAAGCAGGAGTACAGGTACGGTGACCAGCATACAAATCCAGAAACGCTGAAGGAAGTTGGCGGTATGATGCCCCGCATGCTCGTTGTAGCCGCCGGTATGATCATGTTCCTTATGGTCCGCGGCCATTGATGTATGCTGGTGATGTGCATGATGGTCCATATGCTTGAAGGGTTTATGGTTATAACATTAAGTGACAGGCTTTGTTCGTACTGCTTGTTGCCGGAAGGCGCTAACAAAAATAGGCTGCTGCCGGCGGCATGTCATTATATAATTTTGCCTTTCTTTTATATTTAATCTATATTTGAAAAGTTGTTTTCCCCCGTTAACCAGCCACTGCCTGCCAAAGGCGCTCCAATAATTATGGAAAACCAAAATCAGAGAGAAATATGGAACAGTTTAGCGAAGCCCAGCGTGATGCGATGTACGCAAATATGTTTGCATTGTTTAACCAGTTGTACCCGCTTTCGCCAGCAGTGCTGGCAACCATCCGCCGCCATACGAATATTGTGTTCTTTAAAAGGAGGTCTATCATCCTGGAACACGGAAAAATATGCCGCAATTGTTACTTCGGGCTGAAGGGCATGGTGCGTGCGTATTATATAAAGGATGACGGGCAGGAGATCACCTCATGGTTCATGAAAGAAGGCGATATTATTATTTCCGTGCAGAGCTTTTTCACGCAAACGGAAAGCCATGAGGTGCTGGAAGCGCTTGATGACACCTTATGCATCTCGCTGCGGATAGACGTGCTCGAGGAAATCTACCGCAAGTTCCCCGAATTTAATTTTGTAGGGCGGAAGCTGACGGAACACTATTATATCCAGATGGAGAACCGGGCCTTTTCTTTAAGGATGGATGATGCGCGGCAGCGGTATGACCGGCTGGTGGCCCAGCATCCTGATATTATCACCCGGGTGCCGATCGGTTACATAGCGTCTTACCTGGGCATATCAGCAGAAACATTGAGCCGGATCCGTTCGGGCACCTACTGAATTTTTTGATATATATCAAGACTTGTGAAAATGGATGTATCTATTTTTGTGATAAATCCATTGCATATGAAAGAAATCAGCAGAAAGCTCTACATTCTCCGCATTCTTCACAATTACACCCAGAACTACATTGCGGAGCAACTGAACATTGCAGGGTCTACCTACGTATCTATGGAGCAGGGCCTCTCCAACATCCATTATGGCAGGCTGGAGTCTATCCTGGCCATCTATAACCTCAGCACGCGTAATTTTTTCTCTTTTTCGGAGGAAGACCTGCTGAACGTTATCAGGGGAAAATGCGTCATCATGCAGGATGATGATTCTCCTATGTACCCCTATGTAATTACCAAACTGGAAGCCATCATCAAGCTGCTGGTACAGTTGCTGCAAATGGCAACCGGCGGGCAGAACGGCCCCGGCAGGCCGCTTGGCCTTGACCCTAAATAGTGGAATAATTTTACGGGCAGGCCTTGTTTTACGCCAGACAATGCACGATATTGTAACGCACCTTTTTTGAACGGTGCAGCGAACTAAAAAATATCTGCCACTGTCTGGCGTAGAAACATGCTGTATAGTCTTCTCAAAATATGGGTACGGATAGCTTTGCAATTCTATTGTAAACGCATCGTATTTCATTATAAGGAAAATCACGATCCCTGTATCCTGGCTTGCGCTCATCCCAATTCTTTCCTGGACGCCATGATCATGGGCGCTTTGATGCCCCGGCGCATCCACTTCCTGGCGCGCGGGGACGCGTTCAAAAAACCCGCGGTGGCACGGTTGCTGGGCGCCATGCATATGATACCTATTTTCAGGCTCAGCGAAGGGAAAGAAAACCTGGTGAAAAATGAAGAAACCTTTCACCGGTCTGTGGAGATATTGCGGAAAAACGGTTGCATACTGATTTTCCCGGAAGGGATTTGTGTGAATGAATACAAGGTGAGACCCCTCCGGAAAGGCACGTTCAGGATGGCCATCAATGCCTGGAAGAACGAAGGGCTTGCGTCGCTGCACATACAGCCAGTTTCTATTGTGTATGATTCTTTTGATGCCGTGCCTAAGAGCATTCACGTACACTTCGGGGAGATCATACCGGAATCCCATCACGGCAAAACGTTCAATGATACCCTGCACCACCGCCTCGAAACCGGTATGCAGGCCGGCCTGCAGGATATTGCACCCGCAAAGCGGAACCGCTGGCTGCTGGCATTGCCGGCGGCCATAGGCTGGTTCACGCAAAGATGGTTCTATGTGATCTGGCGGAATTTTGCCAGGAAGAAAACGAAGGGCACGGTTTTTTATGATTCCGTTCTATTTGCCTGCATGTTCCTCACCTACCCGCTTTTGCTGCTGGTAGTTGCCGGGGCAGCCGCGGCCTTCCTTGGCCCCTGGGGCTGGTTGTTGCTGGTGCTGCTGCCCTTTACGGCGTGGTGTTATAAAGAGTACAAGTCTATTTGACCTTGCTGAGAGACAGCATCCTGATCATCCAGTCCGGCAGGGGTTTTTCCAGCGAACGTTTTTTCAGGTTGAGGTAAAGGCCCCATTTTTTATAGAGCGGCACTTTATGTGTTTCCACCAGTTCTATCAGCGTACCGTCCGGGTCTTCCACATAGCAGAAGCGGCCGGCGGCACTTTCCATGGCAAAAGAATCCATACTGTCAATGGAAAAATGATAGCCGTATTTGGAGGCGTGATCTTTCAGCGCGCACATGTCTATTACATCAAAACAAAGATGGATAAAACCGCAGTCTCCCCAGTAACGGTTATGATAAATTTTCACCGGCTCGCGGTCAAGGCATTGCACCAGTTCAATTTCTACGGAGCCCAGCAGTTTATGGAAGGCGCCGATGCTGCCCGGATGTTTTCTCAGCAGCACTTTACGGAATTTGGCATCTGACACGTCGTACACCATTTTATCTATACCGAGAATGTCGCGGTAAAAGCCAACGGCCTTTTCCATATCCCGCACGCCTATTACCGCGCCGGTAACGCCGCCGCAGGCATTGCTGTTTTTATGGAACCAGTGGTTGCCCGTTACTACGTCAAACACATTTTCGTGGGCGTCTGTTACATAAAAATGAGGCTGCCCGGCAGGGTCTTTGGTAAGTTCCCCCACTTTTACGGAGCCGGAGCTTTTCAGGTGTTGATGGGCGGCTTCAATGTTGCGGCATTTGATCTTGGCGGCATAAATGCCCAGGTCCCCATACTGGGGCACCTGCGCGGGCGCTACAGGCTGGCGGTCCTGGAACTGCCAGATCTCGAACCCGCCGCCGCCCTGCATGTTCAGGGACAGTACGGCGCGCCTGCGGTGTACGGTACCGCCGGTATAGGGAGTCATCAGCGTGGCTTCAGAAGTGTCATCAAATATCAGCACGTCCATGCCGAAATGTTCCTTGTAGCCCAGCATGGACTCTCGGACATTTCTCACACCGATCCCTATTTGCTGAATTCCGGTAATGTAAGTCATAACAGTTGATTTAGGCTTTTATTGATTGGCCCCCACTTTGCGGGCAATATAATAATACAAGGGCGGGCAAAATTTATGGAATACCCATAGCAGCCGCTCGCTCCGGGCCACTATCACCCGTTTTTTCTCTTTCCGCATACCCGCCACAATTTTCCTGGCACAGGTAGCCACGGGAATACCGTTGGCCTGCCCCTTGTCCATTTTATTATGCGCCTGGCCGCTGCCGGTAAGCGCATGCAGGGAAATAGGGGTGTTGACGCGGCCGGGACTGGCAATCAGTATTGAAAACCCCGGAATGGTATGTTCCACCTGCAAGGTCTCAAAATACCCCTGCAGCGCATGTTTGGCCGCTGCATAGGAGGTACGCAGGGGGAAGCCCATCAGTCCCGCCATACTGCTCATCACCACCACCTGGCCCGTTTTTCTTTCCCGGAAATGGGGCAGCAGGCTTTTGGTGAGCGCCACAGGCGCAAAAAAATTGATCTCCATCAACCGCCGGTCTACTTCCAGCCTGGTATCTTCTGCCAGGGCGCGTTGCGTAACGCCGGCATTGTTGATCAGGATATCAATATGGCCGAAGGCTTGTAATGCCGCCGCGCTCAACTGGTCCAGATTATCTTTTTCCAGATCTGCGGGCAGCAGAAAACATGTTGCGCCTGTTTGCTCCTTCACCCTGGCCAATGCCTCCGCGTTCCGCGCGGTCAGTATCAGCCGGGCGTTTTCGCGGGAGAGCTGCAGGGCGAGTTCTTCCCCCAACCCGGAGGATGCCCCCGTGATCCATACTACCTTGTTCGTAAAAAATCCCATGCTGTTAGTCTTTTGTGGCGCGCCACATCCATACGCCAGCGCCGGCCACAGACAGTTTTTGCCCGGCAATCCTTTGCCATGGCTGGTTTAGCAATCGTTTCCGGATTCTTTCCCCGTGAGTAATGTCAGTATCAAGGGATAAATGCGGATTCATGCAACGATGGAATACACCAATGATCTGCAATGCGTACGCGGTTGTTGACAGGTCATGAAGATAAGAAAATTAAAATCTTTTCATACTTTGAATCAGGATTAACTTTTTTCCCCTGTAAAATGATGAAACGGTCCGTATTATTTCTGGCTATATTGCTTGCTGGCAGCGGCGCCAGCCTGCTACGCCGCATAACGATGCGGGTTGCCTGACCTGCCATTACAGTAGCGGTAATAAGGAAAGCAAAAAGCTGCCTGTTCCTGCGCCCGGAAAAGTATCATTTCCTGTAATAAAAACAACCCTCACCAGCCAACAAGCCACTTGGCTAGCTGACGGCTAATTGACAGGTACTGGCCATCACCGCAGCGGGAACAAGGCTTGCAGATGGCAATGCCGGCGGCAGGAAGTTCCCCACCTTCTACTAAAAACTGACCAAAACCAGACAATTCTTTCTCTTTAACAACAATACGAATAATGAATTTTCGTTATTTTTGTGGACTATACTTTTTGAAAAACCGTTTTGTTGAATGAAAAAAGAAATTGATGCGGATGAATTTACGTATTAGCAAAAAGACCTTTATACTTCCCTTTATCGTACTCACGTCCCTTTTCAGCCTGAAAGTATCTTCCATTGGCAAAAAGAGCACAGGGGTTGTAGCGCCCGCAGTAACAGCCGTAACAGCATCGGCTGCTGAAATGCTGTACGGGCAATTGTCGCTGGACTCGCTGGGCCTTTCCCATGAGGCGTTCCAGTATGCGCTGCAGGGGCACGACAGCCTGCTGAAAGCGGGAAGGTTATCTAACACGGATATTATTTCTATTGTTGACTTCAGCCTTCCTTCTACCAAAAAGAGGCTGTTTGTAATAGACCTGGCTGCTGGCCGGGTGTTGTTTAATACATTGGTATCTCACGGCCGCAATTCAGGCCGGGAAATGGCCACCAATTTTTCCAATGCCCCGGAAAGTTTTAAGTCCAGTCTTGGTTTCTATGTAACTGGCGGTACCTACAGGGGGGCGCACGGTTATTCCCTCAGGCTGGAGGGCGAAGAGCAGGGCATTAACGATAATGCCATGGAAAGGGGCATTGTGATGCATGCGGCAGATTATGTGAATGAAAAGCTGGGCCGCAGGCAGGGTTACATTGGCCGCAGCCTGGGTTGCCCCGCCGTACCGGTAAACCTGCATAAAAAAATTATCGGCAAAATACAGAACGGCTCCTGCCTGTTTATCTACAGTCCTGACCGGCAATATCTCTCCGCTTCCAAAATGATCCAGCTGCCCATGCAAAAGCAGTACCTTTCAGGTACCGGACATGAGGCATAACGGTTCATAATATGCAGTTTGTCTCTTTACCGGAACAATGCTGCTATTATGAAACGCTGTATACTGCTTATTTTGCTGCTGCCTTTGCTGATGGCTGCCCGGGAAGGAACCACGGATTACATCCGCATTAACCAGCTTGGTTATTTGCCGGGAGGAGTGAAAACGGCGGTGTGGGGGAGCCTCGGCGGGTCTGTGATCAGCCGGTTTGAACTGGTAGACTCCGCCAGCAACAAAGTGGTCTACAAAGCATCTGCCGGCCGGGCTTTCGGCGCCTATGGCCCCTTCAGGCAGAGTTTCCGGCTTGATTTCTCAAAGTTCAACAAACCCGGCGCCTACTTCCTGCGAGCAGGCAATGCCCGGTCCCCGGTTTTTCGTATAGGCGCACACGTTTATGACGGCGCGGCAGATTTCTGTTTGCGTTACCTCCGCCAGCAGCGCTGCGGGTTCAATCCTTTCCTGAAAGATTCCTGCCATACTTTTGACGGCTACACCCTGTACGGCCCCATGCCTGACAGTACGCGTATCAACGCCATCGGTGGCTGGCACGATGCCAGTGATTACCTGCAATATTCCACTACTTCCGCCAATACCGCCTGGCACCTGCTGGCAGCTTATCGGGATTTTCCGGCGGTGTTTACGGACCGGCACAATGCCAGCGGCCTGCCCGGCAGCAATAATATTCCTGATGTGCTGGATGAAGCGCGCTGGGGGCTTGACTGGCTGATGCGCATGCACCCCCGCAGCGACTGGCTGTTTAACCAGATCGCTGACGACCGTGACCACCGCGGCATGCGCCTGCCTGCCCTGGATTCTTTTTATGGCCGCGGGTTTGAAAGACCGGTATATTTCTGTTCCGGCCAGCCGCAGGTACAGGGCGTGAAGTATAAAAAAATGAACAAAAGCACCGGGGTGGCTTCTACCGCCGGAAAATTTGCCAGTGCCTTTGCGCTGGGCCATTCATTACTGAAAAAAGACGACCCCGCCTACGCGGCGGCACTGCTGGAACGCGCTGGCTCCGCTTACCGGCTGGGCCTGCAAAAGCCGGGCGTGCAGCAAACGGCGTCTGTACTTTCCCCCTATATTTATGCGGAAGACAACTGGACGGATGACATGGAGTTGGCCGCCGCGCAATTATATGGTGTAACACATAAACCGGCATTGCTGCAGGCGGGCATGGCCTACGCAGAACAGGAGCCTGTAACCCCCTGGCTGGGCGCAGACACGGCCAGCCACTATCAGTGGTACCCTTTCATCAACATCGGGCATTTTGAGCTGGGCAAAGTGGCTGCGGCACAACAAAAAACGCAGCTGGCCGGCTACTATAAAAGCGGCATTGAAAAAGTATGGGCCAAGGCGAAACAGAACGCCTTTTACCGCGGGGTGCCTTTTATCTGGTGCAGCAATAACCTCACCACGGCTTTTGCCATACAGTGCTACTGGTACCAGCAACTGAGCGGAGACAACACTTACGCCGCCCTGGCCCAGGCCAATGTAGACTGGTTGTTTGGCTGCAACCCCTGGGGCACCAGCATGGTGTATGGCCTGCCGGCATGGGGAGATACCCCGGCAGACCCGCATTCTGCGTTCACTCACCTGAAAAATTACCCGATAGACGGCGGCCTGGTAGACGGGCCGGTGTATGGCACCATCTACGGCAGTCTCATTGGCATACGCCTGGCGGAGCCGGATGAGTACGCTGCTTTCCAGAGCGGCCTGGTGGTATATCACGATGATTATGGGGACTACAGTACCAACGAACCCACCATGGACGGTACGGCCTCGCTGATCTACCTGATGGCTTTAAAAGAAAATGAGGGAAAGGCTAAAAAATGAAAATGCTGATGCGGTGAAGCCCGTTGCGCAGCAAACGCAGCGCTTTGCGCATATGCTGCTCCACGGTGTTAACGGAAATGCCGGAGCGCTCCGCAATTTCCTTATTGCTCAGCTCGCCGTTGCGGCTTAATAAAAATACCTGGCGGCATTTTTCGGGCAGCTGCTGAATAGCCTCTGACATTTGCAGCACCAGTTCTTTATGGGAAAGGTAGGATTCCACATCATTGCTGGCAGCGGCCGGCCGTGTTTCCTGGAACAATTCGTATTTCTGGTGAATGGCCTGCCGGTGCAGGAAGTTCAGTACCCGGTTACGCAGCGCGGTAAAAATATATGCCTTGAAAGAAGTATGTATCTCCAGCCTGTCTTTTCTTTCCAGCAATTCCAGGAATACTTCCTGTACAAATTCGCGGGCGGTCTCTTTATCACCCGTTTTTTCATATGCTTTTTTCAGCAACATAACGGCATAGCGCTCGTAAAGCGCGTCAAACGCGCCCTGATCGCCCTTTTTCCAGAATGAGAGGAGCTCTACGTCTGTATGGTGAATGTAATGTGGAATAGACTTTGGTTCTTTTGCGTAAGTTAAATGTAAGGAAAAATAAGCGCTAAATACAAAGTGAAACCGTTAAAAAATTATTTTTTTTAAGCGCATAACGGTTTCGTTTTTATTGTTTGTCCATATATGTAACCGAAGTTTATTTTTAACGTATGAGCCTGTTTGACGTAAAAGAATTACTGGAAAAATATAAGGCCGGAACGTGCAGTCCGGAGGAATTGCAGGCTCTGGAAAGCTGGTACGAATCCTGGAAGCACCCCGCCGCGGAAGCGGTGGAATGGCGGTCTGATGAAGAGCTTGCCAGGGAACTGCTGCAGGACTTCCGGGAGGTGCGCCGCCGGAAAGACGCTCTTTTCAATGGAGAGCGCCGTCATACCTGGTGGAGGGCCGCTGCCGTACTGGCCCCTATTATAGGCATTGGGGCATTGCTCTGGTTCAGCCGTCCCGCTTCCACAGCGGAAGAAGCCGGCGCCGGGCCGGTACTGGCCATTGCCGCCAAGAAACCGGACAGTAAACGTTTCATCCTGCTGCCGGATAGCAGTACCGTGGTACTGCGTGAAGGCAGCAGCCTCAAATACCCTGAAAAGTTCAACGGCGCCACCCGGGAGGTTACGCTTATAGGGGAGGCCTACTTCGACATCAAAAACCGGCCCGGCCAACCCTTTCTCATCCATTCCGGCAAACTGATAACCACCGTGCTGGGCACGGCATTTAATATTAAAGCCTATCCGGACCAGGCATCCGTAACTGTAACGGTAACCCGGGGGAAGGTAAAAATAGAGGAAGAAGAAGGGCGCAAGCTGTTGGGCATATTGCACCCTGACCAACAGATCGTATATAACCCCGGAAAGGTGGAAACAACCCCTGTAAAATCAGCCGAAACGGTAGCCTGGCTGAAAAAAGGGATGGACTTCAACGCCGTACCGTTTGACGATATTGCCCAACAGATCAATGAACAATATCAGGTAAACATCAGGTTTGCCAACGAAGTAATGAAAAAATGCCGCATCAGGGCCACTTTTGAAGGCACTGAAACGCTTGACAAAGTATTGTTTGTGCTTTGTACGGTGAGCAATGCCTCCTACACCATTTCAGGTAGAGATGTGGTGATCAGTGGAGAAGGATGTTCGGACAATTAAAAGAGAATAACTGGTAGCAATCAAGTTCAGTAAACCAAAATCTTATACCATGACATTTAGTATGGGCCCGCCGTCCTGAGTGAGGTGGGCTACGAAAAACCCCTCCGTCTGTGGTAGGTCGGGAGGGGTATCGCTTAAAACGTAAACAGCCTCAATGGGCTATTTCTTCATCATTTTAAACTATTGCAAATTATGCAAAAATCCGTGGTTTTTGCTAATAGACGGCTATTGCCGGCTTTTACAACAGCAGTTTATTCTACGCAAATGCGTTTTTTTATGAGATTGAGCCTCTCCACCCTCATTTGCATGTTGGCCAGCATCCACCTTTTGTGGGCAATACCCACCAAAGGCCAGGCACTTGACGAGAAGAAAGTGACTATGGAGGCCTCCAATGCCACCCTTGAGAAAGTTCTGGGCCAGCTTGAAAAACTCTCCGGTTTCCGGATTGCTTATGCCTCAAAAAATGTGGCTAAATATGCCAGCGTGTCTCTCGACTTTGCTACCAGGAGCGTCAGCGCCACGCTGAAGGCCTTGCTGAACAATACGGACCTCGGCTACAAGTTGTCAGACAATACCATTATGATCGTAAGTCGCCATGAGCTGCCCCCCGCCCCTGTAGCGGACCAGCAGGCGGCAGATACCACAGTGACAATAAAAGGGCGGGTAACGGACGAGGCCGGCATGCCCATGCCCGGTGTATCTGTAAGGGTAAAAAATACCACCAAAGGCGTTTTTACAGACGCTGCGGGGGGGTATACCCTTACCGTGAACCGTGGCGATGTGATCATTTTCAGCTCCATTGGCGCGGTAACCCATGAGCATGTAGCTGGCAGGGCCTCCGCGGTGAACATCACGCTGAAGGCAGACAACCGTAAACTGGACGATGTGGTGGTAATAGGTTATGGTACGCAAAGAAAGGCCAACGTTACCGGCGCCGTATCTACCGTAGATGTGAAAAAAACGCTGGAATCTCGCCCCCTGTCTGATGTGGGCCGCGGCCTGCAGGGCGCCGTTCCAGGCCTTACCATCACCACCACCAGCGGCGATCTGGGCCGCAACCCCAGCATCAGGCTGCGCGGCATCACCGGCTCGCTCAACAGCAGCGGCGGCGCCAGGCCTCTTATACTGGTAGACAATGTGGAAATACCCAGCCTGCAAATGGTAAACCCGCAGGATATTGAAACCATCTCCGTGCTGAAAGACGCCGCCTCCACCTCCATTTACGGCACGCGTGCGGCATGGGGCGTGGTGTTGATCACCACCAAATCCGGCAAAAAAGGCGCGCCCGCCAGCATTAACTATTCCAATAACTTCTCTTTCAGCAGGCCTACCAAACTGCCTACCATGGCCCCTGCCGCGGAAGGCGCGGAAACCGTGCTGGAAGTACTGCGCCGCTCCAGCAACAACCCCGCCCAAAGCCAGTTTGGCGTGCTGGGGATGTATTTCGATGATATTGGTATCCAGAAGATCAGGGATTGGGAAAAAACGTACGGCGGCCAGAACCTCGGCCCCGAAATGGTAATGGGCCGCGACCTGGAGATCAGGGACGGCAAACTCTTCTTCTACCGCCCCTGGGACGTGGCCGAAGAGTACATGAAGAAAAATACCATGATGCAGAAGCACGACCTGTCATTCACCGGCGGAACGGAAAAAACAACCTTCCACGTGGGCCTGGGCTACCTGAACCAGAACGGTGTGCTGAAATTCAAGACAGATAAATTTGACCGGTACAACGCCAATGTGAACGTTACTACCAAGGTGAACGACTGGGTAGACGTTCGCGGCAAAATAATGTTGGCGCAAACCAATTTCGAAACGCCTTTCACCTTCTCCGCAGATACCTACGGCCCCTGGTACTACCTTTACCGCTGGCCAAGGATCTACCCCTACGGTACGCTTGACGGCAAGTCTTTCCGCAGCGCATTAACAGAAGTGCAGCAGGCTAATATGAACGAGACCAAGTCCCGCTTCAACCGGGTACAGGTGGGTACCACCCTCCGCCCGCTGAAAGATCTCACCATAGATGTGGACTACACCTATTCCGCCACCAACACCCGTGAACGGAACGTGGGCGGTGGTACGGCCGGTATAGATTTCTGGGGCGGTTCATTGAACTATCTCCCCAACTACCAGTCTGCCGCGTATGACTATGTAGCCTATTATTCTTCCTGGAACGATATGAACTCCGGCAGGGCGTTTGCCACTTACACCAAGAGCCTGGGCTCGCACAACGTGAAGGTAATGGTGGGTACGGACGTAGACGTGTATACCAATGGCGGCCAGTCATCCAAAAGAACAGGGCTGATAGACCCTGACAGGGGCGAGCTTTCACTGGCAACCGGAGATCAGACAGTAGGCGGCTCCAGCGGCCATTGGGCTACCAATGGTTACTTTGGAAGGATCACCTATGATTATAAAAACAAATTCCTGCTGGAACTGAACGGCCGTTATGACGGCTCTTCCCGTTTCCCCAAAAACGACCAGTATGCCTTCTTCAAATCTGCTTCAGCCGGCTATGTGATCTCGGAAGAGAAATTCATGGAATTTGCCAAACCGGTGCTGTCATTCCTGAAATTCCGCGGTTCCTATGGTTCTGTGGGTAACCAGAACGTTGGCGACTACAGGTTTATTCCTACCATGAGCGGTACTACTTCAGGCTGGCTGATAGGCAATACGAACATGACCACCGTGGGTACCCCGCAGGAAGTATCCCGCTCGCTCAGCTGGGAAACCGTGGCCACTACAGACTTTGGTGCAGATATCCGTTTTCTGAACAATGCGCTGGGCGTTTCATTTGACTGGTATAAGAGAAAAACAACAGACATGATCACCCCGGGCATCACCCTGCCCAGTACTTACGGCGGCACCATTCCTACCCGTAACTATGGCGCCATGCAGGCTACCGGCTGGGAACTGGCCATTGACTGGAACCATTCGCTTGACAACGGCATCCGTATCAACGCCATGGCCACCTTGTCTGATTTCAGGGAAGAGATTATCCGCTATTCCGGTACAAGGGCTATCAGCGGTTATTACGACGGTAAATTGCTGGGCGAGATCTGGGGGTATGAAACAGACCGCCTCTTCCAGGAAAGCGACTTCACCAAAAACGGGAACAACTGGATACCGAAAGAAGGCATCCCCAGCCAGACCAAGCTGGCCGGCAATACCAACTGGTTCCAATATGGCCCTGGAGATGTGAAGTACAAAGACCTGGATGGCAGTGGCGAAGTATTCTCCGGCACCAGCACGCTGGATGATTATGGAGACCTGCGGGTGATAGGCAATTCCACTCCCCGCTACCAGTACGGCCTGCGTGCAGGTGCGGACTGGAAAGGGATCGATTTCAGCTTCTACCTGCAAGGCGTAGGCAAACGTGAACTGTGGCCCAGCGGCCCGGTAGTGATACCCGGTTTCAATGCCGCGGAAGGCTGGTACACCCACCAGATGGATTACTGGAGGGCAGACCGTACAGGCGCCTTCTATCCCCGCCCCACCGACGCCGGCAAGTCCAACAACAGCCGCAACTTCTTTGTGCAATCCCGCTACCTGCTGGATATGTCTTACCTCCGCCTGAAAAACATTTCACTGGGGTATACATTGCCCGCCCACCTTACCAACAGGGCGCACATCAGGCAGGCACGCGTGTACATCAGCGGTGAAAACCTGCTCACCTGGGACAACCTGAGCGTGCCCATTGACCCTGAAGTGGATCTGACGGCAGAACAGACGGATGCATCATCCTTTGGCCGTGTGTATCCTTACCGCAAAGAAATTTCTTTCGGCCTTCAAGTCACCTTTTAATATTTAAACCGGATAATTATGAAAGCGAGAATATATTTAGCTCTGATATTGATGGCAGGTTTGATGGCAGGGTGTAAGAAAGACTTCCTGGTACGCGACCCGCTTGACAAACTGGACGATGATTCTTACTGGGCCAACGAAAAAAACCTGCGCACTTTTGCCTACGGCTTTTATACCACCTATTTTGTAGGCTACGCCAGCGGGTTCACCTTTGGGCCGTACTTTTACCAGGGCCAGTCTTTGAATGACGACTTTGGCCCTACCAGCCCTCCGCAGTTCACTAAAGTTGTTCCCGCCACAGATGGCGGCTGGAGCTTTACCAACATTCGCAAGGCCAATATTTTTATAGACAGGATAGGCACGGTGCCGGGTCTTTCAGACGAAGCCAGGAACCACTGGCTGGGCGTTGCCCGCTTTTTCCGCGCCCTGGCTTTCTCCGACCTGGTAAATACGTATGGGGATGTTCCCTGGTTTGGCAAACCGCCGCTGTCATCAGAGGAAGAGCTGATCTATAAACCCCGGGACCCCCGTGCCGTGGTGATGGACAGCGTGCTGGCAGACTTCAAGTTTGCCGCGGAAAATGTGCGTGCGGCAGATGGAGAAAAAGGCCTGAACGTTTCCAAATGGGTGGTGATGGCCTATATGTCACGCATCATGCTGTTTGAAGGCACCTGGCAAAAGTACCATAACCTGAGCACCGCCAAGGCGGCAGAGTACCTGGCTGCTGCCAAATGGGCGGGCAATGAAGTGATCACCAAAGGCGGCTTTAAATTTACCAATGCCTACCGCGAGTCTTTCAATTCGCTGGACCTGTCCAAGAACGAAGACATGATCATGTACCGCAGGTACGCTACCGGATTGCTCACTCACTCCCTCAACAGTTATGTGAACCGGGAAGGTCAGACAGGGCCTAACAAAAACCTGGTCGAAACCTATCTTTGTGTGAACGGGTTGCCCATAGATCCCTCCGGCGCAAATCCCAACCCGCTCTATGTGGGAGACAAGAATATTAACGAGGTAATGGCCAACCGTGACCCGCGTATGTTCGGCACCTACAACATGGAGGTCCGCCCGAACGGCTCTTATAACAAAACGAACCTGCTGGGCGTGTCTACTTCCGGTTATTGCACGCTCAAGTTCCTGAATGATGAAATTAAGGACCAGTCCATCGGTCTTTCCAACCTCAATCCCACCCATGCCCCCGTGATCCGTTACGGAGAAGTGCTGGTAAACTACGCCGAAGCGGCCGCTGAACTGGGCACGCTGGGCCAGCCCGGCATTACACAGGAGGACCTGGACAAATCCATCAACATATTACGGAAACGCCCCACCGGTATTCCCGGCAACGATACCAAGTTACCAGACCTGCAGGTGGTTGGCGGCCAGCCGGCCGTTGGCGGCACTGTATATGACGATGAAAAGCGGGATCCTCTGGTGCCGGCCATGATCTGGGAAATCAGGCGGGAACGCCGCGTGGAGCTGGTGATGGAAGGTTTCCGGCTGGATGACCTGCGCCGCTGGAAAAAACTGGATTATACAGACACGGAGAAAAACCCGGACATCAACCGCGGTGCGTGGATAGTGCGTTCCGAATGGGATAAACAACCGCCCGCTACCGGCTCCTGGCTGAAAGACGTTACGCTCACGGGCGCCAACGAAGGGTACATCATTCCCTCGCCGGTGGCTAAACGTATTTTTGAAAGCGACAAGGTATACCTGCAACCTATTCCCCTCAACCAGATAAAACTATATGAAGACGCCGGGGCAGAATTGTCCCAAAATCCGGGCTGGACGCAGTAACTTTAGGAAAAAATTTGCGTATGCTGACAGCACTCACCGGCGCGGTTATTTACACTGGAAAAGACATTGTGAGAGAGAAGGCCTTATTAATCGAGAACGGAATTGTAAAGGGCCTGGCAGTTCCTGACAGCATCCCCACAAAAGCCCGCATCATCAACCATACAGGCCATAGCATTGCACCCGGCCTGCTTGATCTGCAGATATATGGAGGAGGAGATCATCTGTTTTCAGATGATCCCTCCTTCACTGCTTTACAGCAAATTGCCGGTTCCCTGGAAGCCAGCGGCACAACCGGTTTTCTGCTCACCCTGGCCACCAACAGCCTGGCCGTTTTTGAAAAGGCCATAGACACTGTGCGCGATCATCCGGTACCTTCCGTATTAGGCCTGCACCTGGAAGGCCCTTACCTCAACCCCGTAAAACGCGGCGCGCATATTCCCGAGCACATCCGGCGCCCGGAAATAAAAGAAGTGGAGGCATTGATGGAAAGAGCGCAAGGAGTAATAAAAATGATGACCCTGGCCCCGGAAATGTGTGACCCCGCAGTGATAGACCTGCTGCTCCGCCATGGCGTGATCATATCTGCCGGCCACAGCAATGCTACTTTTGCAGAAGCTGCCGCAGGTTTCAGGCAGGGCATTCAAACCGCCACCCACCTGTTTAATGCCATGAGCGCCTTTCACCACCGCGATACCGGTTTGCCCGGTGCGGTATACCAGGCGGAACATGCATATGCCAGCATCATACCTGATGGTATTCATGTTGATTATAACACCCTGGCCATCAGTAAAAAAGTAATGGGCAACCGCCTGTTCCTGATCACAGACGCTGTAGCGCCCAGCAAAGGCGCTTACCCGCACGTGTTCAGGGGAGACCGGTACACGCTTACAGATGGCACGCTATCTGGCTCCGCCATCACGTTGCTGCAGGGTGTAAGAAACTGCATGCAGCATGCAGGCATTCCGCTAGACGAAGCCCTTCGCATGGCATCTACCTATCCCGCCCGCCTGATGGGCATGCCGGAGCGTGGAGAGATCACACCCGGTCAACCCGCCAACCTCACCATTTTTGACGAAGCATTTCAACCCAGGGGCATTTACATAGCAGGGAAAGAAAAATAAAAAGCCACCTCCGCTTGCTGGAGATGGCTTTGGGGTTATTGCATACCGTCACCCTTATGGTACGCGCAGAACCGTTTTCGGAGTTATGGAAATAATAGAATCGTGTGTCCAGTTGAAAGTGTATTGTGTGGCGGTGGCCGTAACGCTGCCTGTATAATTTTGACCGTTCAGCTTGATGATGAGAGGATAGTTGCCGGGCGGCTGCACCTGGCCGTACATGATGCACGTTGCCTGCCTGCTGATAACAGAAGGGCCGATATGACTGATGCCGTATGGCGCAATGTATAACGTACTGCTGTCAATAGACCCTTCTACCAATAAATTGGCGGCTGCCGTAGGGTAAAAATCGGTGGTTTTGATAAACAATACCAAAGCGGAATCCCTCACGGCATCAGGAGTGATCTGCAGGCCGCTGATGATATTGAATACACTGTCCGGCACGTGAGGAATGGTATCAGGCCGGCTGGTATCGCCCGGGATGGTATCCCGTATGCCGGCTCTTATTTCCGGCAGGTTTTCCGCTAATGAAAATTCTTTACCGCATGCCAGCGCAAACAGCAAGCCCGTTAACATCATCGGGAGAAGGGGAAATTTTTTCTGCATATACATGGTTTTGTATAGATAGACAGGCCGCTTTACGGAGAAGGTTGGGTACCGCTAAAATTCTTTTTCCGGAAATACCATCTCACCTCTGCCTCCAGCCAGGAGGAGAACGGCAGAGTGGGAGCATTGCCAATAAAACCTTTCCCCGCCGGCTGCGCCTGTAATTGTACATTATACCGCAGCCCAGCCTGCCATTGCGGGGCCAGCCTGTAACTGACGCCGGCCTGTAAACCCAGCCTGCCGCTGCCCGGGAGCCTGCGGGGAGAAAACAACTGGGGCTGGTAGGCTGGAAGATGAACGGTATCTGCACGCGTGATAAAAACAGAATCTCTCCGGCCATTCACTTTGAGCATACGCTGGTAAGCAATACCGGCAAACAGCTCCCATTTTCTGTAATGGTAGGTTACCTGCAGCCCGCCTTCGCCCAGCCATGCGGATGTGGCTTTAAAATCTGTTACGATGCTGTCTATCCAGAACGAGTTGCCGGAGCCGGCACCGTGAGAGCGCTCATAGAAAGCCTGATGCTGATATACCTGGTTGAGGCCGGCCATGTACCCGCCGCCTATATAGGGCCGGAGGCTCCACCGTTTTGACAGCGGGAACGTATATGCCGCGGCCAGGTTAAAGGCATACGTGCCGCTTTGCGGAAGAACGCCGCCCAGTTTTATGCTGAGACCAGCGGGTTGCTGGTTAAAGCGGTGGCCTGCTTCCGGGCGGAGCTGTATGGTTGGAGGAAGGTTGCCGGAAAGGGTAGCCTCCGGGTTTGCGGTGGAACGCCGGACAGTGGCGGCGGGAGCTATGTTATTGAACTGCCGGTTACCCCCAGCCGCATGATCAACGGGCAGGGTTGCGGTTGAATGCATACTATGTTGTGCGTGTACCACATGGGCACCGGTGTTTTTCTTGCCACTATTATTCCCGGCCTTGTGGTCTACAGCCGGAACGTTGTTCCTCCGGCTATATTTTCCTTTCGTGTTTTCACCCTTGTTCGCCGTTTCCCGGGCACCCGCTTTTTCCTTTGCGGGAAGACCTTGTTCTTTTACACTTCCGCCTTTATTCGCTCCCCCTTCACTACTACCTGAAAGCCTTTTCTCCCCGCGTTTCACATCCATATCAACCGCCTTCTCAACCCCGGCGCCATCACCCGTCCGCAAGGCCGTTTCACTGCCATTCCACCGCAGCAGGAAATAACCCGTTAAAGCCAACAACAGCGCCCCGCTCAGCCAGAGCCCCCAGCGGCGCCGGCGCGGGTGGAGCATGCCCTGCAACGCAGCCCAGGCGGCCTGCTTCTCCTGCAGGGAAGCGGGCTCCTGCTCTTGCCGGGCGGCGGCCTGTTGCAGCCATTGGTCAATATGGGTATTGCGTTCTTCCATGCGTCAATACTGGTTTTCTGGAAATTGTAACAACTGTTTCAGCAACTTCTTCCCTTCGGCCACATGCCATTTGCTGGTGCCGGTGCTAATACGCAGCATAGCCGCTATTTCTTTATGGGAGTACCCTTCAATAATGAATAGATTGACCACCAGCCGCGTTGCCGGCGGCAAACGTTGCAGTATGGCCACCAGGTCTTTTTGCAGAAAGGGGTCCGCGGTGGTTGTTCCGGCAGAATTTTCCGTCAGTTCGCCAACGGGCCGGGCCAGCGCCGCCTTGTTGGCCTGAAAGTGGTCTGCCACCGCATGCAGCATAATTTTCCGCAGCCAGCCTTCAAAGCTGCCGTTACCACTGTATTGCGAGATCTTTTTAAATGCCCTCAGAAAGCCGTTGTTTAATATGCTGATAGCCGTGTCTTTGTCGGGAAAGTTACGCCGCACCACCGCCAGCATCTTGTCAAAAAAAAGCATATACAGCTTTTCCTGGCATAAGCGGTCTTGCCTTTGGCAGCCCTCCAGCAGGGGGGCCAAAAGCTCGGGCTGCCCGGTGGGTTCAGCCGGTTTGTGCTTATGGATATTTGATGTGTCCAACAGTGTTAATGATTACAGACACCCTGGCGGGAAAGAAAGGTTGGGTGAAAGGGAAAATTTATTTCCGGGTCACCAGGTAGTTATAGTCGTTCAGCAGCGTTTCCAGGAAGGCAAGGGCATCCATATCGGTCTCAATATGCAGTACAGACTTTATTTTGTCTGCAATACGCACGGCCATTACGGTGTCCCGGGTGCGGCCGGCATTGTCCAGCACGGCCTTTATTTTACTGAGGTCGCGGTCTGAAAGGCGAAGGATCTGGGGAAACTGGGGCACATAGTCTTCCCGGTCTATTTCCCGGAAAATAGTGTCGTGAATGGAATGGCGCTGTTTGTTCACCACCAGTATGGTGCCAGCGGCAATATCTCCCAGGCGCTGGTTGTAATCAGAGCGCACTACAATAATTATAGGTAAAATACCCACTGCCAGCCAGATGATGGCCACAAATGCAGACTCCTGGCTGAGGGTGGCGCTGATAAAGGCCAGGCTGAGCAAGGGAGATTCTACCAGCCTGAACATCCACCGCAGCAAGATCTGGCTGATGCTGGGCGTATTGCCCATGAGGCTCACCACTTTGATGTTCATGGCTTTCTTACCCGGACTTTGCCCCTTCATCAATATTTCAAAAAACAGGTAGTACAGGGAAACAGGCACCACCACTATGGCAAACATCAACATCTCCCGCGTTTTGTAATAGAGGCCCATCTTTGAAATGAGGTAAATACCCAGCAGCAGAAATGCCACCCGGGCCAGCAGGTCTATAAAATATGCAACGGCCCGCCGCCCAAGGTCCGCCCGCTCAAACTCCAGGTCTATATTAAAAACAGTGGGTATTTTGATAATAGGCATAAACAAATTTAAAATTTATTATATTTCCACTGCGTATTTTTATCCCCCCGCTACGGAATGAGAGAATCCTCGTTTATCAAAAAGAACCTGCCGCGCTGGAAGAAGATCCAGGAGGAGCCCACGGAAGACCCGGATGAGATGGCGGAGCGTTTTACTTCCCTGCTGGACGATCTGGCCTATGCCAAAACTTTCTACAGCCACAGTAAAGTAACCCAGTTCATCAACGGTCTGGCGGCGGGTATATTTCAACGCATTTACCGTGACCACCAGGGGGAAAAGGGGCGCATCGCCAAATTTCTCTATTACCAGTTACCTCTGCTGATACGCAAACATCACCGCCTCTTCCTGTTCACTTTTGCCTACTTTCTGCTGTTTTGCATCATTGGCGCTTTTTCCGCGGCGCATGACGAAACTTTTATACGCGGCGTGCTGGGAGATGAATATGTGAACATGACGGAGCAGAACATAGAGAACGGAGACCCTTTCGGCGTATATAAGAATGAGAACGAATGGTCTATGTGGCTGCGCATTGCCTACAACAATATCAGGGTAAGCATGCTTTGTTTTGTGCTGGGCGTCAGTTTTTCCGTTGGCACCATGTGGGTGATGCTGCAGAACGGCATCATGCTGGGCTCTTTCCAGTATTTCTTTTTTTCGAAGGGGTTGGGCTGGGCATCGGTGCTGGTGATCTGGATACATGGCACGCTGGAGATATCTTCCATCATTATTGCGGGTACGGCGGGCATGATCATGGGCAACAGCCTGTTGTTTCCCGGTACGCATACCCGTAAAGAATCTCTGAAGAGGGGCGCTATGGAAGGGCTGAAAATTATTGTGGCCCTGGTGCCTATTTTTATTGTAGCAGCCTTCCTGGAAAGTTTCATCACCCGCCAAACCTCCATGCCGGTGGCGCTCAGCATCAGTATACTGGCAGGCTCGGCCGCTTTTATGATCTGGTATTTTGTGATTTACCCGGTGCGGGTGCAGCGGGCAGGGTATCGCCTCAGCGAAGACGGGAAACTGTTAAAACCTGCGGCCATATGAACGGGGTGAAGATGCTGATAGTGGCGGCGTGCATGCTGTGGGGCGCCCGTGCCGCGGGCCAGGACTCAATTGGCGCAGATAACTTCCGGTATGTAGATACGGCTGCCGCCGGGGAAACAGATGCGGAAGAAGATAATACAGACCTGGAAGGAAAGGTCAGGAACGGGAGCGTAGCCCACTCCACCTGGGACAGCCAGGTGCCCGGAGAGTGGAGCGATGGTTCACAGACCCGCCTCACCATCCGTAAGGTGCCGGCCGCCACCCTGAAAAACCTGCGTGCTGCAAAGGCCCTGCAATACCAGCGCGCCGGAAAATCCCAGCCTCCCAACTGGGCCACGCGTGCACTTGTCTGGATAACCGCTCACGGCAGCGCTTTACAGGGCGTATTGCTCTGGTTGCTGGCCATTCTCCTGTTTGCCATTATTGTATTGTTTATTCAGAAAAACGATATCCCCGTTTTCAGGTGGAAGCGCCGCGCCACGGTAGATGAAGATGAGCCGGCCGCTGCGTCGGGGCCGGTGAATTACGACGCGCAGGCGCAGGCCGCCATTGCTGCGGGTAATTACCGGGAGGCAGTGCGGATGCGCTACTTGCAAACCCTGCAGGCGCTTCAGAACCGGGAGCTGATTGCCCCGGGGAAAGACAAAACCAATATGGACTACCTGCGGGAGCTGGCGCCTACTGCTTGGCACAAGCCGTTTGCGGCCCTCACCCTGCATTATGAATACGTGTGGTATGGCAAGCTACCCCTCAGCAACGGACAGTTCTCACACCTGGAAGAACAATTTTTTTCGTTCAGACAATCTTTAAACCAGCACCGGTGAGAGCAGTCATTATTATCATTATATCCATCATTACAGCCGCGCTGCTTTTTCTGCTGGTCCTCGCCGCCAGCGTGAACAATAATGCGGCCGTGGAAGAAGCTCGCTTTACCCGCCGCAATATCAGCTACAGCAGTCGTGACAAAGCACCCTACGGTGCTTTTGTGGCGCATCGCCTGCTGCAAGACCAGTTCAACACCAGGCCCAAAACCATTACCAGGTCTTTTGCGTCTACCTACCGCAAGAACGCGGTCATGAAAGACTATAACAACCTGTATTTTATTGTGGCCGGCAAGCTGTATGTGACGGCAGAAGATGTGAATGCCATGTACAACTATGTGAGCAACGGCAACCGCCTGTACCTGGTACTGGAAGAAACCGACTCGCTGCTGGAGGCTACCTTTAACTTCCAGACAAAATATATGGCAGACTCCGCCGTAACACTGCAATTCGGCGCCGGCGAAAACAGCCAGTCATTTTCCAATCCTCACCTGGCGCCAGATACGCTGTTTTCCGCCAAAGGCATTCCCATGAACAACGCCCTGGCCCTTGCAGACTCTGCCGTTACCACCATATTGGGTACCAACGCCAGCCACAAGCCTAACTTTTTCAGGATCAATGCCGGCAACGGACAGTTATATGTGCTGCTTAACCCCATGACCTGGACCAACAACTTTTTGCTGGAAAAAGACAACATCAAGGCGCTGGAAACACAAATGGCCTACCTGCCGCAGTTTCCGAAAAATGTGTATTGGGATGAATTTTACAAACAATTGCGTGGCCGGCAGGATGGCGATTTTTCCAACTGGCAGGTGCTGATGCGCCACCCTTCGCTGCGCTGGGCGCTGTGGCTGACCGTGCTGCTGCTACTGCTCTATGTACTTTTCGAAGGCAAACGCCGGCAAAGGCTTATCCCGCCAAAACCTGTGCTGCACAATAGCTCGCTGGACTTTGCCGAAACGCTGGGCCGCCTGTACTATCTGCATCACAACAACAAGAACCTTGCGCAGAAAATGATACAGCACCTGCTGGAGCATATCCGTACCCATTATTTTATGAATACGGGCCAGCTGAACGCGGAGTTTATCAGCAACCTCTCCCGCAAGTCGGGCCGGCCGCCGGAGGTGGTGAACAATATGATCAGCCAGGTGCATGCTATCCGCATGGCAGATACCGTAAGTGATGAAGACTTGCAGTATTTTTATGACAGTATCTATCAATTCTATATAAAACCGAACTAATGGAGATCAATACCTTTGAGCCGCGCGCAGACCTGTCTGCCCTTCACGAGGCGGTAGCGGCCATCAAAGCTGAAATAGCAAAAGTGATAGTAGGGCAGCACCAGATGGTAGACCTGCTGACGGCGGGCCTGCTGGCCAATGGCCACATCCTGATAGAAGGTGTGCCCGGCGTAGCCAAAACACTGGCGGCCAAACTGCTGGCGGGTACCATTGACGCAAAGTTCTCGCGCATCCAGTTCACGCCAGACCTGATGCCGGCTGATGTACTTGGCACTTCTATCTTCAACCCGCAAAGCAAGGAGTTTGAATATAAAAAGGGCCCCATCTTCGGCAATATCATCCTGATAGATGAAATTAACCGCGCCCCGGCCAAAACACAGGCGGCGCTTTTTGAAGTAATGGAAGAGCGCCAGGTTACCAGCGATGGCATCACTTACTCACTGCAGCAGCCGTTTATGGTGATAGCCACGCAAAATCCCATAGAGCAGGAAGGTACTTACCGCCTGCCGGAAGCGCAGCTGGACCGTTTCCTTTTCAAGGTGGAGGTGAAATACCCCGCCCTGGAAGAAGAAATTGCCATTCTGCAGGCTGCCAACCGCCACCAGAGCGAACATAACCTGGTGGCCAGCGTGAGCAAAGTGGTAGATGCCGCTGTTATACAACGCCTGCAGGCGCAGGTGCGCCAGGTGCTGGTAGAGGAAAAACTGTTGCAATATATTGCCACACTGGTAAATGAGACCCGCCTGAACGCCAGCATCTACCTGGGCGCTTCCCCGCGCGCCTCCATTGCGGTCATGAACTGCGCCAAGGCCATGGCCGTTATGCAGAACCGGGATTTTGTAACGCCAGACGATATTGTGTTCATTCTTCCACACGTGCTCCGCCACCGCATTATGCTTACGCCCGAACGGGAAATGGAAGGCATTACGCCAGACGATGTGATCGCTGAAATCTTAAAAGCCGTAGAAGTACCGCGCTAATATGACCGTACTGAAAAAGTTATACCGTTCCCTCTTTTTTCACCTCCGGATGTACCTGGCCCTGGGGGCGGTCATTGTGCTGTTTATCATTGCGTTTTTCGTTCCCCTGTTCATGATGATAGGTACGCTGGCGCTGATGGCCCTGGCCGGGCTGGCCCTGCTGGATTTTCTGCTGCTCTACTTTAACCGCCATGCTTTAAAGGCGGAGCGGGAGGTGGCAGAAAGGTTCAGCAACGGAGATGTGAACCCGGTCAGTATCCGGCTCCGCAGCTATTACCGCTTCCGCATCAAAATGGAGGTGCTGGACGAAATACCCTTCCAGTTCCAGCAGCGGGATTTTTTGCTGAAGGGAGAACTGAAGGGCCAGGAAGAGCAGGAACTGCAATACCAGCTGCGGCCGGTGGAAAGAGGGGAATACGCGTTCGGAAGCATCCATGTGTTTGTACAAAGCCCCTTTGGCCTGGTGAAGCGGTGCTTCACCTTTCCGCAGAACGAAATGGTAAAAGTGTACCCTTCCTTTCTGCAGCTGCGCAATTATGAACTGTTTTCCATCCGCCACAAGCTGAATGAAATTGGCGTTCACCGCAAACGTGTGCTGGGCCACAGTATGGAGTTTGACCATATCAAAGAGTACACCCGCGGTGACGATGTGCGCACGCTCAACTGGAAAGCCACCGCCCGCCGCGGCAACCTCATGGTGAACAGCTTTATGGAAGAAAGGAGCCAGCAGGTATACTGTGTGATAGACAAGGGGCGCACCATGAAAATGCCGTTTGACGGGCTTACGCTGCTGGACTATGCCATCAATGCCACGCTGGTGTTCAGCAATGTGGCACTGGGCAAGGGAGACAAGGCCGGGCTGGCGGCTTTTTCAGGACAGCAAACAGAGTTTTTGCCCGCCAGCAACAAGAAAGTACAGTTAAATAAGATACTGGATTTGCTGTACGCCCAAACCACGCAGTGGATGGAGAGTGATTACGAGCGCCTGGGCGTACACCTGCGTGCTTCCCTGTCTCAGCGGTCCCTGCTCATTCTTTTTACCAATTTTGAATCTGCTTCCGCCCTGCAGCGACAGTTGCCCTACCTGCGGCAGCTGGCCAAATATCATTTGTTGCTGGTGGTGTTTTTTGAGAATACAGAGATCAAAAAACTTAATGAGCGCCATGCGCAGGAAGTGGAAGATATTTACATACAGGTTATTGCCCAGAAGTTTGCGCACGAAAAAAAGCAGATCGTTAAGGAACTGGCGCAGTACGGCATTATGTCACTCCTCACCACCCCGGAACATTTGACGGTAGACGTGGTGAATAAATACCTGGAGCTGAAAGCCCGCATGCTGGCTTAATTACAGCGGCTCTTCCTTTTCAAAGTCTTTCGGCCCTTTCTGGCCCAGCTTGGTGAACTTGCGGATGTTGTACGTAACGTTCAGGCTGAGGTAACGCACGTTCCTGCGGGCATTAGACGTTTGCTCGTAGGTACTGGTCAGCTCGTAGGAGTTACGCACCGTGGAACCGAAAAGGTTCTCTATGGTAAATGACACGTTCAGCTTGCGCTGGAAGAGGTTTACCTGGCTCCGCAACCCGCTGTTGAAACGCGCTTCCTGCTTGCCCTGCGCATAGTACCGCGGGCCGTTGTAGCGCCCGTTCACTGAAATGGAGAACACGCGGATGCGGTAGGCGGCCCACATGGTGAGGTGAGACGTCCACCCTTCTACATGCGCAAACTTTTCGCTCACCGCGTCTTTCCCTTCTTCCCCCCCGTCTGTAACAGTGTTGTAATACCGCACCCCGCCGCTGATGTTCATGTTGAACGAGCCACGGTTGTTTTGCAAGGCTTTGAAAAAGTGGGAATTGATGGTGATATAGGCATTCCGGTCCCGGCGGGAGGCCAGGTTGGTGTAAGTGATGGTGTTCACCACTGTAGTGTCGTTAATAAAGTCAACCTTGGTGTAGCGGGAAATAATATCGTCCGCATCTTCTTTTTCAATACCTGCCTTGATCTGGTGACGTTTGATCTGCACCAGGTATTCCAGCCGGTAGTCTTTTTTGAAAGAAGGCCGCAGATTGGGGTTGCCCATCCGGATGTTGAAACTGTCTGCCGTGTTCACAAACGGGTTCAGCTGGTCTGGCGTGGGCCGGTCCATATTGCGGTTGAAGTTGAACGTGAGCTGCTGCTGCTTGTAATCATACTGGAAGTTGATACCCGGCGAAACATTGGTGTATTTGAAGGGTACCCGGCTCCGCAGTGAATCCAGCAGGGCCAGCTGGTTGAAGAACTGAACGCCCGGGTTGAAGCGCAGGTTAGCCATATGGTTTTTCCAGGGGCTGTAGTTGATGCCCATGGAACTGCGTACTTCGTACGTTTCGTTATTGAACTGGTTGCCGGCGTACAGCTCTTCAGACTTGGCACCCGCGTAGCTGAGGCGGCCGGTGAAGTTATAGCCCAGCTTGCGGCTGCGTTTGCCTACGGCGGCATTTACGGCGTAGGTCTGGTTAAAGTTGGAGTAGTCTGAAGACAGGCGCGGCGAAAAAAGCAGCTCATTGTCGTTCACGTTCTTGCGGCGGGCCAGGTTTTCGCTGGTGCCGGAGGCCAGGTCTACGCTGCTGCTCAGGTCATAGTATTTGCCGTTTTCCAGTGGCTTACGGTAGTGAAAGTTGGCGCGCATGCTGTAGTTGCCGTTCTTTCTCTTAGTTCTTTGCAGGGAAGTATCTTCTGTTAAGAGGTAAAAATAGTCGTTGTTGCCGTAGCCGTTGCCATTGTTTTTGGTGAAGTTGAAGCCGGCTTCCATCTTATGGTCAGGCTTCTCATATTCCTTGTAATAGAACCAGTCTGTTACCGCGCGGTAGCCGTTGCGGCGGTTTTTACTCTCCTGGTCTTTGAGCATGGTGGGCTTGTGGTTCTTGTCGCTGTTGATGCTGTTATTGTAACCATTGCTGCCGTCTCCCGTCCAGCCCAGGGTCACAGAGCCGCGCAGTTTCTCTTTCTCCGAGATCTTCAGCTCATACCGCCCGTTCAGGTTATGGGCAAAGTTATAGGAAGTACGGAAGTTTTTCTGGTCAAGGAAAGTAGTGTCTTTTCCTGCTTCCTTGGGAAAATTTTTCCGGCTCAGGTAGCTGCTGTCCGAGTTGTACTGCCCGTTGTTGAAATAGGTAACCTGGAAAGGCGCCAGGTTCAGGTTGTACCGCATTTTGGCGTTGAGGTTGCGGCGGCTGTCCATGCCTGCCGTAAAGGCCGCAGAGTAGCCGCGGAACTGTATTTTACGCGTAATGATGTTGATGTACCGGATGTTGGTGCGGCCCTCCACCAGCGCTTGTTCCCGCTCCACCGCATCGGGCGGTGCTTTCAGCACTTCAATTCTTTCTATCATAAAAGAGGGCAGGTTGTTCAGGTAGCTGTTGGCATCCATACCGGTGAGGGCTATGGGTTTATCATCCACATAAAATTTTACCTTGTCCTTTCCCTCCATGGTAATATTATTGTTGGCATCTATAGTCACCCCGGGCACGTATTCCAGCAGCTCCATGCCGGTACCCCCGGGCAGGAAATTTTCATCAGGCATGAAAACAATGCTGTCTTTGTTCATGGTGAACATCTGCTTCTGGCCCACTACGTTCACTTCCTTGAGAGCGCGGGCGCCGGTTTCCATGAGTATATTGCCCATTTCCCACAGCGACCTTTCCGCATTGGGCTTTACTTTCAGGAAAACAGGGGTATAGCCCATGGTGCCTATCCGCAGCAGGTAGCTGCCGTAAGGCACGGGTTTGAGCACAAAGGCTCCCCGCTCGTCAGCGGCTACACCGGTAACAATGGTAGAATCGTCTTCGTTCAGCAAAGCAACGGTAGCAAACGGGATAGGCTCTTTATTGGTAGCTTGCATCACTCTCCCGCTTACTGTGCCTGTTTCCGTATCCTTATTGGATGGGGTTTGCTGCGCCCTGGCTTTGTTTATAGACAACATACATCCCAGCAGGCATACACCCATAAGTGAGGGTATGCTGCTGATTAACTTAATATTCATCTAAAAAATACTTCTAGGTTGATGGTTGATGGCCGTAAATTAATACCCTGCTCTTTCCTAATTGTATTATTTACACATATGCATGATAAACAGGATAAATGGTAGGGACATGCCGCATATGCCCTGTTTAACGGGCATTAACCATCCACGGCCGCAACAGGAGGCGTCCAGGGCATGGGGGCTGTTATTTAGTAAGACGGCAAAAGGAAGAAAAACCTGCGCGGGAAAAGTATCCTTTCCCGGCATATTGTGGTGAGGGTACTATTATTTTTTGATGAGCCGCTGCTCGATCAGCATTCCGTATTGCACACGTACAAGTGGTAGCGCGGCATGTCTGAAAACCAGGCCAGCGTTTGGGCGGCCGCCTCGGGGTCTTTTCCTGTGAAATGGATGAAATGCCGGCAGGAAGGGATGAAACGTATGTGCCCGCATCCAGCATAAAAAAACCGGCCTTTTCGGCCGGTCCCCTCATGGCAAGCATATACTCTCGGGGCGCCAGGTATCCGCCATCTACCGGATAATATGCGCCGGATGGCCTCCACCGTAGCATTGCCGCCTTCTTCGTTCACGTCAGACACGATCACTTTGGCGCCGTGTGCGGCATACAACAGCGCGGTAGCCTCACCAATGCCGGAGCCGGCACCGGTTACCAGGGCTACTTTCCCGGTAAATAACGGTTCTTTCATATATCTTTTTTTAGTATGAATAATAGCTGGGGTATGGGAACACATTATTATTAACAGCGGGCAGCGGGGAAGGGTTGTGTTGCATTAACACATTTGTGTTAATGCAACCGTAAAACATAATAATTTTCAGTTATTTCTGTTATAGAAACGGCATCCGGCATCCTATGTTCCTAACGTACAGGCATATATTGTTTTTTTTATTGGTTTTGCCGCCATGGTGGCAAGTGCAAGCCCAAAACCTGGTGGCCAATCCCAGCTTTGAGGATGTGAACATCTGTACGGAGTTCAACGCTCCCTGCGCCCCTGCCGCCTGGGAAAGCGTATCTCCGGAAAGCGCCAAGCTGGATTACATGTTCCACCAATATAGCGGCGGGGCCGGCAACAACCTGGTGAGGCTGGTACACCGCTCGCAGGACGCGCTGCGTAATTATGCCCAAACCCGCCTGCTCTGCCCACTGGAAAAAGGGCGTAGCTACCGGGTTACCCTGGTAGGCTGGCAGGATGGAGATGCGCCTCCGGCCATTGAGCTGCGCTTTGACACCACGTGGACCTTCCGGGAAACAGGCGGCCAGTTAACAGACCTTCAACCCGGCTTGCAACTGGACTCGGCCAGCGTGGCGGCAACAGGCAATAAAAAGCGGGTATTCACCCTTCAGAAAGAATTTATAGCGGGAGACCACTACACCCACCTTGTGCTGGGCACCTTTCGCAAACGGCCCTGGTCTGCCGCCAAGATCTGCAATTATATAGATAGTATTGCTATTACGCCTGTTTCCGGCGGGCCTCTCTGCGTAACCGCGGCCGGGCAAAAAGACAGTTTGTACAACCAGCACCGGCGCCATAGCATTCCCTCCCGGTTCTACCAGCACCACGAGGCCCGGCGCCGTCACCTACTGGAAGGCCCGCTCAAGTGCATCACCGTTCGGGTAAAAGACCATACCATTTTCACCGCCGCCGGGCGGGCGCAGAACCCGGAAGCCGCTGCCCGCATAGATTCTGCAGTGCGGATATATGAGCCCGCCACAGGTATGAAGGTGCGCATTACCGGCCACTCTTTCCGCGAAGGCTCTTTCAATTACAACAAGATAGTTGGGGAAGTAAACGCCAAAAAGGTGATGGACGTGCTGATTTACATGAAAGGCTTCAGCTTTGAGGATATTACTGTAGACAGCAGGGGCAATACCCAGCCGGCTTATGATACGGCTACGGCAGAAGGCAGAGAGCGGAACAATTTTGTAGAGCTGGAATTTTGCATGCCCCGCTCCCCGGAAGAAGCTACAGTAGCCGCAGCGCCGCCCGTGCAACGGCCTGATACGCTGGTGGTGCCGGATGTGCTGTTCCTTTTCAACAGCGATGTGCTCAATACCAAACTTCACCGGGAGCTGGACAAGCTGCTGAAAAAAATCCCTGTTGGCCAGCCGGTGCAGTTACAGGTGATAGGCCATACAGACAACCGGGGAGAAGAAGACTATAACCTGGAACTGTCTAAACGGAGGGCGTTGGCCGTGGCCGCGTATTTAAAGCTGCAGGGCTGGGGCAACTACATCCGGCATGTGGCTGGTGAGGGCGAAAAACGCCCCGCTGCCTCCAATGAAACCATGGAAGGCCGCCAGCTTAACCGCCGGGTGGAGATCATTGTATACCAGGGCCTGGACTAAAAATTTTGCTGGCAGGCAACAACAAGAAGGCCGGTCAACGTAATGTTGATCGGCCTTTCTTACCAGGGGGCAATAGTTTATTTAGACAGGTATGACCGCAGCATCCACGCCATTTTTTCGTGCTGGCGCAGCAGGCCGGTCACAAAATCGGAGGTACCGAGATCCTTTTGTTTGTCTGAAAATTCTGTGATCAGCTCGCGGAGGAAGCGGATAATGGTCTCATGATCGTCCAGCAGGTATTTGATCTGCTCCGTCTGTTTGTTGGTGTACTCCTGTTCCAGCAGGTTGGTCAGTTTCAGGAAGTCACCCATACGGCCCGTGCTATAGTGGCCAATCATGCGGATGCGCTCCGCTATCTCGTCAATAATTTCCGCCAGCTCGCCATATTGTTTTTCGTAGAAAAGGTGCATTTCCGAAAAGTTGTCCCCAACTACATTCCAGTGGAAATTCCTTGTTTTTGTGTACAGCACATGCTCGTCTGCCAGCAATACCTGTAATTTGTTCGCTACTGCCTGCAAATGTTTGTCGGGTATACCAATGTTTACTTTCATGGTTATAATGTTTTTGAGTAAAAAATCTACAATTCTATCAGGGCATACACTTTGTCATTCAGGTACCGGCCACCGGGGTGCCTGGCGGAATAATCCAGGTTGATCCAGTATTCGCCCTTCATTTCATGATAATATAACTCCTTAACAGGCGGATTGTTGAATAAAAGCGCAATAGCCTGCTTCAGGGTCTCAAAATCCTCTTCGTTGCCGCAATACAGCTCGGGGTATGCATGCCCCCTGATGAGCACTATGCGCGTTCTGGCGCCAATAGCCTGCAGGCAGGAGGCCATGAGTATGGAATGATCGTCACAATCCCCGCCAAGGCCGTTTTTAATGGTTTCCATGGGCGTGGCAAAATACTCGTCCCGCTGGCTGTCATTTACATATTTAAAATTTTCTCTAATGTATTTAAAAAGCGATAGGTACCGTACAATTTTGCCGTATTTGGGCCAGTACTCGTCGAAGTAGGCCAGGGAGTGGGTAACGGCAAAATTACGGACGGTAGAGTCCTGGTAATTCGTTTTTTCCCGGATGCCGCGTACCGTTTTGTCTACATAACTTTCCACCTTGCGCGGGTAAAGGCTGAGAATGTCCAGTTGCTTGTTATCCCGTGTGCCCCAGTTGCCCTGTACCATGCCCTGGTAATCATTCAGCACGTTGGTAAAAGAATAGCGGCCGGTAAAGGAGTTAAACACCAGTATACCGAACACCAGTACAAAAGCCGGTATGATCAGCGGTTTGAAAACCCACAGCAGCAGGCGGGTGAACAGGAAAGCGATGAGTATTGACAGGAACAGGTCAATATGCCATTGCCCGAGCTGCACAATTGGCATGAACCTGTTGATATACGGCGCAAGGGGCAGTATGGTCAACAGGCTCAACAGGTTCAGCAAAAACTGCTGAAAAGTGGTGTATTTGCTCTGGTCTATGGGCATGCGGTAATGAATACCGCAAAATTATGCCAATTATATGCAAAGGAACCGTTAAAGGAGGCCTTTACAGGTGCATCAGGTTAGGTAAGGCCTGGGCAAACGTAGTGCTGTCACGGATCATCTCAATTTTCTGCTGCGCTTCTTTCCGCTGCTTGTCCATTTGCAGGTGATGGTAAATGCGGTTCAGCACACCGAAGTTCAGGAGCACAAAAATTTTGAAATCGAGCTTCAGCGCGGTTTCCATGGCATATTCTCCCGCTCTTACGGCCTTGTTGTACTCATTTTCCCGGGCATAGATATCTGCGGCAATTATTTTTTGCAGAGTTTCCAGGTGCCGGCCATTGAAGAAATCGGTAGAAAAGTGTTTTAATACGATGTCTACATGCCGGTTGATGCGTTTGGCGGTGTTGATATCATTCAGTGCCAGGTGCGCCTGTGCTTTCCAGCAAAGCATCATCAGGCGGAAGGGGTCCGTTCGGTTAAAGAGGAAAGAGCGGTGTTCTTTAAACAGCCGCTGCGTAAAATCTACCAGGTGCTGATGGTCTCCCAGCAGCAAAAAGATGAAGCTGATAGCACGGAATACGGCCTCATCCGCCACGGAAATGGTTTTCTGTTGCGGAAAGCTCCAGCATAAGGCAAAGTGATAGATCTTTTCTTTGGCGGCCTCGTCCGTTACGCCAAACTTCAGGTATTCGTAAATGAAATAATACGCCTCATAGGGGGTTACCCGCATATCCCGGACGGCCTCATCTGCCGTACATATTTTGCGGATGTTGGACAGCTCAATTTCGCACTGCTCCGCGTCCAGTTGCATCAGCGCAATAATATAAAGGTTGGAGCGGATCTTCAGCTTGTCTTCAGAAGACTCCGCCAGGCTCAACAGCGCCTGCAGCAGTTTCCGCTTTTTGAAGTGTACAAAATCGTCGCTGATAAAAGTGCTGATCGGGTTTTTTTTGAAGTAGCCTGCGGGAAACACTTGTGCAAACCGGGGGTTGCCTTCTTGCTGGTAGTGCAGCACCAGGTACTCGAGGAGGTGCGCTTTTTCCGGCGTGGCCAGCGGGAGGGTGAAAACGCTTTGTATACCCGCCGTTTGCTCATGCGTGATGGCGTAACGTAGCAGCCACTTGAACACATACATGCGGAAAGGTGACTGGGGAAAGTCTCCCAGCACGCTGGAAAGCAGTTCGTTATTGACCTGCTGCCCGTGTGCCTGTATGTAGTGCATGGCGGTAAAATATTCCAGCAGGAAGTTGTGGGCAAAGCGCACTTTTACATTGAACATGATCTCCTGGCTGAGGTTTTCCTCCACCAGTATATTGTCAGCCAGTAGCTCGCGATAGGCGGGGAACAATTCGGGGTTTTGTTTCAGCAAGGCGGCTTTGTCTGCGTACAGGCCCGCTCTGCCCATATCCAGCAGTTGCAGCAGCTTTTCAATGATGCTTACTTTAAAGGCATTGTTGGGAGAGCTGAACAGCCGGTTTTGTATAAAGTGCGAAATGATCTCGAAAAGGCTCAGGTTTTCATCTATGAATGTTTGCCCACCCGCGCTGTTCAACTGGGTGAAAAGCTGGAGGTAATACGGATGCCGCAGTTTTTGCAGGAAGCTGTCTGAAAAAAGGCGTACGGTTTCCGGCTCAAAATCGGCGTTATACAATACGCTTTTCGCTTCCTGCTCCGTCAGCATGGGAATATTGGTGCTGGTGTCTTCGTCCATTTCCGCGCCCAGGAACCAGAACCGCCGGAACGCGGGCGACTGTTGGGATTGCTGGAACACCTCGCTCCAGGTGCTGGAGCGGATGGAGAGGATCACTTTTATCCAGGGATGCTGATCATTAGAATATACAAAGTCTTCCAGCTTGTTGTACAGCAGCTTCAACTTGTCTCCTCCCATGGCAATTTCGTCAAACCCATCTATGATCAATACAAGGCGCCCGCTTTTTTCTTCCGGGTGGGCACTGAAGTATTCCCTGAAATTATCTCCGTTGCCGAGGTTAAGCTGGTTGTCCAGCCAGGAAGACAGGGAGAACCCTTTCAGCAGCAGGCTGCCGGCGGCATGCGCGTTAATGAACCAGCAAACATCCTGCGGGTGAACGGCATTTTTACCAAACCAGTAATGTTCCGCCGCATGTACAAGGGCCAGTGATTTGCCCCAGCCAGCGGGCGCAATAAATACAGTGGCGGCATACTGGCTTTCCAGGAAACGGTCAATGTGGGAAAGGCAGTATTGACGCGGGGCGGTATGGTCAAAAGGGATACCGCTGCGGTTTTTAAGGGTGAGCATGGTGTACTGGGACACTGCATTGGCTTTCTTTTTCACCTCTCCCCACCGGGAAAGGTCTGCCTGTTGCCGCGGGCGGAACGCTTTTTTGTAATAATGGGCCTGGAAGTCGTCCCAGTCTTTGTACCGGCAATACTGTGCCAGTGTGTTCAGGGTGTAGCGCGAAAAACTGTGCTGGGTAACCGCAAAGCCAAATACCCGCTTTAATGTGGTTTCACTAACAAGTTTGCCAGTGTGGTTAAGAATGGCCTGGGCAAGCAGCTTACATTGATTCGGTTGAAGATTGTCAACACCAAATTGCCTGAGCACCTCGGACTGTAAGGTGTTAATGAAATCGTAGGACAGGTCGATCATAAGGGTACAATTAATGGATCACAGTGATATAGGACCAAAATGAATAGATACGTAGTAGAATGAACGAATGGATTTCGGGTTTTAAAAATGAACAAAATGAACGGGATACATACAAATGAATGGTCATATTTACATTTTTGAGTATAAGGAAATTAAGAAGATAAAATCGACAAAAAAATTTTTTGTGCGGCTCATGTGCAAAATATCATAAGTAGGATGCCTAACCGCTTGAAATGGAGTGAATAAGGGTGAGAGGAAATGAGGGATTTTACAGGAAACTGACAATGCTGGCCACTTTCAGCCGACCGTACAATTATTCAGCGCTTTTGTTCTGTTTGCCAGAAAATGAACAGAGTTTTTTTTAAATGAACAGAATGGCAAATACTGAATGGAATGAATAGGAATGGCCTTTCGTTTCCATTGACGGGCCTGTTAATTTCGCTGTGAAGAATGCATAACAACCAAAAGAAAGTATCCTATCAAAAACATCAACGGAACTGTTAGCTATGGAATCTTTTTGACAGATATTCTTTCTACAATTCATAACCCTATGCAGAAATCAAAGGACAGTTTTTGTTGGAACCATATCCTGTTCATATACAGGTGTGATCCCCATAAGCTATACCATCAATAAAAACTTTTTCATTCTTACCCAAACCATTGTATATGAGTCTTAATGTTACTCCTGGGAACTTATTGCGTCTCATTTGCATCGTTGCGGTTGCCTTGCTCCAGCTTGTGCCATTGCAGGATGCGCGCGCAGCATCACCACAATACTGGTGGTATCCCGCTCACCACGAAAGCAACGCCGGGGAAATGACCCGGCCACAGGCTTCTTCACAATTTTTTGCCGCACCTATTATGACCCGCGGTACTTCCGCAAGCCCCGTTACCTTATCAGGCTTGTGTTTGCTCTGTTCGCTGTCCAGCCCGGGAGCCTCCTGGGACAATGACCCCAACACCGCCACTACCATCAACATGGGGGTAGGCGTGGTGGCAACCTTTGGCCAGCGTATTACACTGCCGGCCGCGTATGAGGCGGGAGACAGCATACTGGTTGACTTTGAGGTGCCCAATGCAACGCTCAGCCTGGATGTGCTGAACGCCATTACGGTAACGCTCCGCATGAACACCGGCGCCGCCGTTACCACGGCAAGTCTTGGCAGCCTGGCCAACCTGCGGTTGCTGGGAGCCGGCGTTGGCAGCACGGGCAAAAGAAGGGCCGCTATTGCGGCCACCGGCGCCTTTAACACAATAGATGTTACACAAGGTTCTGTATTAAGCGCCTTAGGCGGATTACATATATATGATGTACGTGCAGTGGTGCCCGTAGTAGTAACGCCTTCCCCGGCGGTTACCCCTTATGGTTCTACCGCTACGCTGAATGCATCTATTCGTGGTACAGACCCGGTTTTTAACTGGTACACGTCTCCAACCGGCGGTACCCCCGCATTTTCCGGCCCATCTTTTACCACGCCTGCGCTTACCCGCAGTACCACTTACTACGTGGAGGCGGTAGACGGCGGCATAGCCAGTCCTGACAGAAAAGCGGTAAACGTAAACCTTGGTGGCGGCCCCGGCCCGCTATGGACGTATGGAGACCGGCAGCAAAGCCCCGTTATCACCCCGCTCTGCGTAGGTTGTACCGTGTCTAATGGCAATGCCGCTGTAGATGGTGATACCACCACCGCATCTACCGCATCTATTACGGTGGGCGCCCTGGGATCAGTAGGGCAGCGTATTACCTTCCCTGGTACCTACCAGGCGGGAGACAGCATTTCCTTCACCCTGGGCGTGCCCGCACAATTGCTCAGCGCAGACGTGCTCTCCGGCATCAGGATACAAACCTTCAATGGAGACACGCCTAACGGAGATACCCGGACGCTTAACAACGCACTGGCCAACCTGCAGCTGCTGGGGCTTGATCCCACCGGCAGCGTAGGTAAATTCCGTGTAACGGTCCCCGTTAACAGTACTTTTGACGGGGTGCAGATAGACCTCACCGGCGCAATATCCGCCCTTTCCAACCTGAACATCTACGAAGCAGCGGCCTTCATCCCCGTGTCTGTTACACCAAACGATCCCGCTGTGCCTTTCGGCAGCGATACCACGCTCACAGCGTCTATTCGCGCACCAGGCGCCACATTCAGCTGGTATACAACACCCACCGGCGGCACGCCTGTTGCCACCGGGGCCACATTTAATACGCCTGTACTGGTGCAGGGCACTACATACTATGTAGAGGCATCAACGCCTGACGGTCTGACAAGTTACATCCGTACTGCCGTACCGGTAGCAGTAACAGTAGGCCCCAATAGCCCCAACCTCGATTGCGGCGCCGGCGCAACGCAAACCAATGGCACCACAGGCCTCTGTTTGCTGTGCCAGGTGAACGAGCCCACGCTGGCGGTAGACCAGAACCCGCAAACGGCCACCAACCTGCATGTACCGGTTGGCCTGCTGGGCGCTGCGGTGTACCAGCGCATAGCGTTTGCGAATGAAAGTGTACCGGGAGACAGCCTTCGTGTGGTGGTAGGCGCCACTACCGGGCTGCTTAACCTCAGCCTGCTGGGCAACGTTACCCTCCGTCCGCGTAACAATGGCGTAGAAACTGCGGCAGACGTACGCGCTCTTAACAATGGCCTGCTCAGCCTGCAACTGCTGGATGGCGGTACCCGTGCATCCATTACCTACGCTCCTTCCGCCGTATTTGACGAAGTAGAAATAAATGTAGGTGGTGTGGCTACGGCACTTACACAAATAGATGTGTATTATGCGCAGCAGATTACGGCCCGGCCGGCTCTGGCGGCAGATACCGTGAACGTATGCATCGGCCAGACGGCCACACTTACCGCCAACGCACCGGCAGGCGCTACCTTCAACTGGTACGACGCACCTACCGGCGGTACACTGCTGGGCTCCGGCGCCACCTTCACCACCGGCGCCATAACCGGAGATGCGGTATATTACGTGGAGGCGGTTTCAGCCGGTTCACAATGTAAAAGCGAAGTGCGCACACCGGCATTTGTGAAAGCAGGCCTTGCGGCCGTATCGGTTACGGCATCGTCTGTTACCATCGGCAAGGGGCAAACGGCCACGTTCAACGTAAATACGCCTGATCCTGCGCTTACCTATAACTGGTACGGCACGCCCGCCGGCGGTACGCCGCTGTTCTCCGGCCCCAGCTTTACCACCCCGCCGCTGGACGCTACTACTACCTATTACGTAGAAGCTACTACTGCTACCGGTTGCGCCAGTGCCCAGCGGGTACAGGTAATTGCCAATGTACTGATAGATAACCCGGACGTACCTTGTGACTACGCTAATACGCAGGTAAGCGCCGCCAATGGCCTTTGCATAGGTTGTTATGTAGAGAACCAGCCTTCTGCCATTGACGCCAGCACCACCACTTTCTCCAGCATGCATGTAATAGCAGGGCTGCTGGGAGGTTATGTACAGCAAACGCTCATTTTCCCCTCGCCGTCAGATGCAGGAGACAGTGTGCGGCTGCTGGTATCCTTCCCTGCTTCCCTGGCAGATGTAGGGCTGCTGGGCAGCATACAGATAGCTACTTATAATGGCACTACCTATAATAATGACCGTACGGCCTTTAACAGCGCCTTGCTGCACCTGCAGCTCCTGCCCGGCAACCAGCAGGCCATACTGACCTTTGCGCCGGCAGCTGTGTTTGACAGGGTGGAAGTGCGCATGAACTCCGGTGTGGCCACCGCGCTGAGCGCGCTTAACATACATTACGCGCAGCGTTTTGTACCGGCGCCGGTACTGCAGCCGGATGCTGTAACCACCTGCGCAGGAGGTACGGTCTCTCTGGGTGTTGCGCCCAGGGCCAATACCACCTTCCGCTGGTACAGCACGCCTTCCGGCGGTACACCGCTCGCCACAGGAACTACCTTCGAATCCGGGCCGGTTACAACAGACACGGCATTTTATGTTGAAGCGGTGAAAACGTCTATCAACTGCGCCAACCCTGTAAGGGCCAAGGCTGTAGTAACGCTGGGCGCTGCTCCGGCGGCTCCCACCGTAGATAACAGTTCCGTTGCCACCTGCAGCGGTACCAGCGCGGTATTGAAGGCCACCGGCCCCGCCGGTGCTACTTTCCGCTGGTATGCTACACCCACCGGCGGCACGGCGCTCTTTACCGGAGATACCTTTACTACTCCGGTGCTTGACAGCTCGGTGGTATATTATGCGGAAGCCGTTTCTTCCGGCGGTTGCGCCAGCGCCGCCCGTACGGCGGTGCAGGTGAATATTGCTGCAAAACCGGTAACACCGGTGATCACACCGTCAGCGGCAATTATCTGTGCCGGTTCCACGGCTACCCTCACAGCCAGTTCTACCACGCCCGGCGTTGTGTTTAACTGGTACTCCAGCGCGGCAATGGATAACCTGGTATTTACAGGGCCGGTATTTGTAACGCCCGCGCTGAGCGCCAATACCAGCTACTACGTAGTAGCCGCTAACGGGCAGTGTACCAGTGCCGCGGCCATTGTGAACGTAACGGTGAATACCACGCCGTTGCAACCCACTGTCAGCATTTCACCCGCCAGCGGCACTATTGAATACGGCCAAACCGCTACACTCACCGCTTCTTCCACCACGCCGGGCGCCATTTACAAATGGTACCTGAGCCCCACCGGTGGTACGCCTGAGTTTACCGGAGCCGCTTTCACCACTCCGCAACTGGCGGCCACTACCAAATACTATGTGGAAGCGGCCAGCGCATCAGGTTGCGCCAGCGCCCGTACGGAAGTAACGGTGAACGTGAACCGTAACTTTAACCCGGCCTGCGATTTTGCAACAGCGCAGACTAACGGCGTGGGAGGCGGCATTTGCCTGCTTTGCGGCGTAATTGATCCGTTGTTCTCCACTGACGCCGATACTACCAACGTATCTTCCCTGCGGTTGACCGGCGCATTGCTCGGCACCTCCGTTTACCAGCGCCTCGACTTTGGAAGCGTTGCAGCGGCGGGCGATACGATAAAAGTTCGCTTCCGCGTGCCCACGGGCCTGCTGGACGTGAATGTGCTCTCGGCAATTGAAATCACTTCCTACAATGGCACTACCTCCAATGGAGACACCAAGGCGCTGAATGCCAGCGGCCTGCGGTTGAGCCTGTTGGGCGGTACGCAGGATGCCGTTGCCCTTTTTGTGCCGGAAGCGCCATATACGCAGGTGGAAATAAGGGCAAGAGGCGGCCTGGCCTCTGTGCTCACCGGTGTAGATGTACTGTACGCCAACCGGGTGCTTAGCGCCCCGGCCGTAACGGCAGATAACACCACTGTGTGCGCAGGCACCACTGCTACGCTCACAGCAACAGGGTCTGCCAGCGGCACCATCAAGTGGTACACCACACCAGCAGGCGGTACGCCTGAATTTACAGGAACTGTATTCACAACGCCTGCATTAACGGCTACTACCACTTATTACGCAGAGATCACGCGTACGTCTACCGATTGCGTAAACCCATTACGTACGCCTGTTACCATACAGGTTCGTCCTGTACCGGATGCGCCTCAGATACTGAAGGGAGATACCGCCATTTGCGTAGGCAACACCGCTGTTCTCATAGCGCGCGCAGTAGATCCCACGCATACTATCCGCTGGTTCACCACAGCCACCGGCGGTACACCGGTATCTTCAGACAGCGTGTTCACAACACCGGCCCTCACGGCCAATGCCATTTACTACGCAGAAGCATATAATGGCAGCTGTGGCAATGTAACCCGCGTGGCCGTGAACGTAACGGTAAGCACAGCGCCCGCAGATCCTGTGGCGGAGTCAGCCAACGTAACGGTTTGCACCGGTATGCCTGCCACCCTGCGCGCTACCTCTTCCACTCCGGGCGCCATCATCCGCTGGTACTCCGTACAATCTGGCGGCACGCCGGTATTTACGGGTAGTGAATTTACTACACCGGCCATCAATACCACTACGCTGTATTATGCAGAAGCCGTGAACAGTGGCGGCGGATGCCCCAACAGTGGCGGCCGCGTGATGGTAACCGTCAATGCGGACGCTACGCCGCCCGTGCCGGTAGTAGCAGACAATGCAAAAACCTCCTGCGCTAACCAGGCTGTAACCTTCACGGTGCAGAACCCGGTTGCCGGTATTACTTACCGTTGGTACGATGCAGCTACCGGTGGCACGCTGTTGCACACCGGCGCCAGCTATACCACCGCCCCGCTTACCGCAGATGCAACATTCTTTGTAGAAGCGGCCGGCGCCGGTAATTGTGTCAGCACTACACGAGGCACCGCAACCGTAACAGTGGTGCCCGGGCTGGACGCACCAACCGTAGAAGCCACAGATGTAACCGTTTGCCGCGGTTCGCAGGCTACGCTCCGCGTAACCGACCCGCTGGCAGGCGTTACTTATAACTGGTACAGCACGCCGGGCGGAACCATCCTTTTTAGCGGCGCTACGTTCGTAACCGGTGTGCAGGTGGCCAATGGCAGCTTCTATGTGGAAGCGGTGAGCAGCAGCGGTTGCCGCAGCACCACGCCCACGCGTGTGAACATCCAGGTAACGGATGCTCCGCTGTTACCTGTTATTGCAGGCAATACCACCATATGTGAGGGAGCTACGGCCAATCTGTCTATACAAAACCCGCTGGCAGGCCTTACCTATAGCTGGTACGATGCTGCCACCGGCGGCAACAAGCTGGCGGAAGGCACCACGTTTGCACCTGCAGGTCTTACTACCACCACTATTTTCTATGCGGAAGCCATGAGCGGCAACTGCACCAGCGCCGGCAGAACCAGTGTAACCGTAGTGGTGAACCCCGCACCGGGCGCCGTAACGGTAGACGCCACCAGCAAAACCGTGTGCATTGGCAATACGGCTACCCTTCGCGTGGCAAACCCCGCGGCCGGTATCAGCTACCGCTGGTATGATGTGGCCACCGGCGGCACGCCGCTGGCAACTACCGCGGACTTTGTAACGCCGGTATTGACAACTGACAAAACGTACTACGTAACGGCGGTAAATGCCAATGGTTGCTCCAGCATCAGCCGTACACAAGTGAACGTAACTATTACCAACGGTCCCGATGTGCCGGTAGCGCCGGCTGAAGTGACCGTGTGCAGAGGCCTGCGGCCCACGGTAAGAATTACCAACGCACGCACGGACCTGCAATACCGCTGGTACGACGCGCCCATTAACGGCACACTGCTCTTCATTGGTGAAGCATATACCACTGCCAGTCCGCTGAGCACAAAAGACACCGTGTATGTGGAAGCAACCCTGTCTGGCGGCACCTGCGCCAGCAACGGCCGCGCACAGGTGATACTGGTAGCGGCAGATGCCCCGGCCACGCCTGTACTGGCCAATGGCGGTGCGGTAACGATCTGCTCCGGTACTACGGCCACCTTCAATGTACAAAACCCGCTGTCTAACGTTACCTACCGCTGGTATGATGCGGCAGGCAACCTGCTGCGGGATGATGCCTCCGGCAGCTACACCACCGGCCAGTTAACGGCAGACATGGAAGTGTTTGTTGAAGCGGTAATTGGCGGCGGATGCGCCAGCGCCGGCAGGGCCAGGGCAGTAGCAACGGTAGGCGGCGTGCCGCAGGTACCCAGTGTAACGGCCAACGCCAATACGGTTTGTCCTGATAGCACGGCTACGCTTACTGCCACTTCTGCACAGGCCGGCGTGGTATTCAAATGGTACACCACGGCTACCGGCGGCACACCGGTATTCACCGGGCCGGTATTCACAACGCCAGGCCTCACGGCAGCCGCCACCTACTACGTGGAAGCAGCCTACACCGGCGGATGCGCCAGTGCTACCCGCGCGGCCATCACCATCAATGTGTATGCTCCGCTGCCGGCACCTGCCGTAACCGTAGCCGCCAAAACGGCCACTTCTGTTACCTTCCAGTGGAATGCCGTAGCCGGCGTACTCGGCTACAGAGTATCAACAGACGGTGGTACAACGTTCACACAACCCAGCTCCGGGCTTACAGGCACTACGCATACCGTGGTTAACCTGCAGCCGAACCAGACGGTTACCCTGCTGGTGATGTCTGTAGGTGCCAATGAATGCGCCAACAGCTCCTGGTTCCAGGGCGGTGGCGAAACGGAAAACCCGGCAGGTAACACCATATTTGTACCGAATGCATTTACACCGAATAATGACGGGGTGAACGATATTCTCTACGTGTATGGTACTACTATCAATACCATGGAGATCAGGATATACAATCAGTGGGGACAACTGGTGTTTGAATCGAGAGACAAAGCGCGCGGATGGGACGGCACCATGAGCGGCAAACAGCAACCCCTGGGTGTTTACACCTACGCGCTGAGAGCCACCCTGCAAGATGGGACTACTGTACAGAAACGGGGAACAATTACCCTTGTAAGATAACCCCGGACGCAATAGGCAAGCACACTCAAAAAAGGCCGGAATGAAGCCCCGCGCTTCACTCCGGCCCATTCAAAATTCAAAAAGAATTTCTCATGAAACATAAAATTCTTGTCACCCTGCTGGCCATCAGCGCCTTCTTTGCAGGTACGGCCCATGCGCAGGTTGATCCGCATTTTTCACAGTATTATGCATACCCCTTATGGCTCAACCCCGCTATGGCCGGGGTGATTGACGGAGACTACCGGCTTACCGGCAATTACCGCAACCAGTGGGCCAATTTCGGTTCCCCCTATTCTACTGCCGGCGTATCTTTTGACGCACCTACGCAGAAGAACCTGGGCCTTGGTATTACTGCACTGAATATGTCTGCCGGCGAAGCCGGGTTTAACTATTTTAACGCTATGGCCACCGTGTCTTACAGTGGTGTTAAAATGGGCAGGAACGGTACCACCCGCCTGGTAGCAGGGGTACAGGCCGGCATCATCAACCGCCGGGTAGACCAGTCCAAATTTCAACTAGGCAGCCAGTACAACCCTGTGATGGGCTTTGACCCCAACATTCCTTCCGGAGAAACGCTGAGAGCCACCTCTTCTACCGTTTTTGATGCCAATGCGGGCCTGTTGCTTTTTGATGGCAACCCCAACCACCAGTTCAACCCCTTTATTGGCGTGGCCGGTGCGCACCTCACCCAGCCGGAAGATCCCTTTGTGGCAGATGACACCGAAGCGCGCAAACTGCCTGTACGTTACCTGGTACATGGCGGGTCCCGCATCCGGCTGACAGATATCATCGCCATCACACCGCACGGCCTTTACATGCGCCAGGGCAACGCGGAAGAAATTGTAGCGGGCGTATATGGTCAACTGAAAGTGAACGAAGAGTGCGACCTGCTGCTGGGGGCTAACTACAGGATAAATGATGCGGTGTCTCCCTTTGCCGGCGTTCATTATAAAAACTTCACGCTGGGCCTGAGCTACGATGCCAATACATCCAACCTACGGCGCCTGGCCAGCGGCAGCAATGCTTTCGAGATATCGCTGTCTTTCATAGGCCGCAAGCGCAGAATTATGCAGCCCGAATATTTTATCTGCCCGAGATTATAAAAAAAAGTTCCAGTAACATCAAACAGAACTTATGAAAAAAGTTACACTCATATTGTTGTTGATGGCAGGATGCTCATTGAACGCCCTGCGCGCACAATTGATATACGATTATAAACGCACGGCGGATACCTACTTTGAACAGAAAGATTATTATTCCGCAGCGCAGTACTACAGCAAGGCCCTCACTACCTTTACCGTGAAGCCCGGAGAGTACAAACCCTACCAGCTTGTCAAAGATGGCAAGAGCAAACAGAAAAAGCTGAAAGATTATGAACAGGTGGTATACCGCCTGGCAGAGTCTTACAGAATGTACTATGATTACAGCAATGCTGAAAAATGGTACGCGGAAGCTGTCAATTTTGACCCGGTGCAGTTTCCCCTGGCCCGCTTCTGGTACGGCACCTGCATCCGCGCCAATGCAAAGACCGCGGCAGATTACGAAAAGGCGCTGGCACAGTTCCAGCAGTTCAAACAAAGTTATAAGGGGGTAGATGAATACTCTAACCGTACCGGACTGGAAATACAGAACTGCGAGTTTGCGGTAGAGGAAATGAAATACCCGCCCCGGTACGAAGTGGTGAAGGTAACCGGCAATATCAACCAGGGCGGGGCCAACTATGCACCCGTGCCGGTGAGCAGCAATACATTTTATTTCACGTCTTCCCGGCCGGATTCCGTACTGCTGGAAAAGAAAGCCAATCCTTTTGTGAACACATTGTACGTAGCAAGAGGCGGCCCCAGCAATTTCGAGAGTAATGAAAAGCTGTCTATTCCCATGGAAAAAGGCATGGAACAAGGGGCCGCTGCCATTACACCGGATGGTAATACGATGTACATCACCCGGTGGACGAAGAAAGACGGCATCAAACAGTCTTCCATCTACCGCAGCACCCGCAGCGGCAGCACCTGGTCAGAGCCGCAGCCGCTGGAAGCTGCCATCAATGCGCCTGGCTATAACGCCAAGGAACCGTACGTGACGGCTGACGGGAAATATTTTCTTTTCGTGTCAGACAGGCCTGGCGGTAAAGGCAAGTTTGACATCTGGTACAGCACCATCGGGGCCGGCGGCGCCCTGAGTGCCCCCAGCAACATGGGTAACACCATCAACACCATAGAAGAAGAAAGCGCCCCGTTTTATGACCCTGCCAAACAGGTGCTGGTATTCAGCACCAGTGGAAGAACGGGTTTTGGCGGGCTGGATTTTTTCAGCAGCAAGGGAGACTTTACACGTTGGGCCGTACCGGAAAACATGGGTTACCCCCTCAACTCCGCAAAAGACGACCTGTACTTTGCATCACTGGTTTCAGGCAACGCCCTGCAAAAAGGGTTCATCAGTTCAGACAGGGAATCTGTATGCTGCCTGGAAATATTTGCTGTAAAACGCAAGGTGAAAATGGCCGGAGGCCTGGTGCTGGACTGTGATGGCAACAAGCCGCTGGAAGGCGCCAGGATCACGCTGCTTGACAGTACCCAGCGCAATGTACTGGAAACGCAAACCACTGGCCCGGGGGGCAACTATACTTTTGAAGTGGAAATGAGTAAAAAGTACAAGGTGCTGATAGAAAAAGAAAACTACTTCTCCAAAAACTTCAATTTCACGTCAGAGCAGCTCAGCATGGTAGATTCCATGATGAACCCTGCCGTCTGCCTGAAACGTTTTGAAATAGACAAGCCGATTGTGATCAATGATATCTTCTATGATTACAATAAGGCCTCCCTGCGCCCGGAATCAAAGGTAGTATTGGACTCTCTGTATTACCTGTTGCTGGATAATCCTAAAATGGAAATAGAACTGGGGGCTCATACGGACAGTAAAGGCACGGATGCCTATAACCTGAAATTGTCTAACGAACGAGCTAAATCCTGCGTAGACTACCTGGTGGGCAAAGGCATTCCTCAAAACCGGGTGATCAGCAAGGGCTATGGCGAAAGCAGGCCCATTGCACCCAACACACTGCCCAACGGGAAAGATAATCCTGATGGCCGGCAATTGAACAGGCGCACGGAATTTAAAGTACTGAAGAATTAGGAGCTGAACAGTTAACGCAGTAAAGATGTTCTTAGCGGGAATTCTTTCCCATCATGAACCATATCCTATTCATATACAATGATGGCCGGATGCTTTATCCGGCCATTCCTTTTTACCGGCGCCTGAAAAATAAAAGGCTGCTCTGTGGGGCAGAACAGCCTTCTCCATCTATCAACTAAAAAAACTGTACGTTAATTACTGTGCACTTTTGCCGATGTTGCCGATGGCTACCAGGCTATCTTTTGGAGCGGCAACATCTTCCAGGTCTTTGAAGGTTACGTTTACAAAAGCCTGGTATTTCAGCAGGCTGTCATACGTAAATTTCTGCTTGTGCGTTTCGTCTATCTGTATGCTGTCTATCCGGTCAAACTTGGCGTCTACAGGCGCGCCGGTGGTTTGGCTGGTAATGCGCATGGCAAATGCGGTATCTGAAGTGGGCGTACCGGTGCTGCCTTTTAAAATGGCAAAGGTGTAGCTGGTGTCTTTGGTAGATTTGTCGAGGCGGATGGTCAGACGGAAAGTGCTGTCAGAAGTTTCCTGAACGGTTACTTTACCGGCCGCTGCGTTGGCTTTGTCTTTCAGCGGGTATTCTTTGGAGCGGTATACCTTGTCCGGCTCCTCGTTTTTTGAGCAGGAGGCAATGGTAATGCCGGACACGGCAATAGCGATCAGGCCCAGGGTACGGGCTTGGTTTTTAAGCATAAGCATGATTTCCGTTTTAATAGCTTAGTTTAAAGTAATTAGGTTAAGTGGTGTACTTTTCGTTTGCAGTACATGTGTTAAACGGAGCTTGTTTTAAAAAGTTACAAAGGGAACGCAGGTTTTTTTGAAAAGAGTACTGGTGAACATGCTCAAATGCTTTACGGTATTGCGTTGCAGGTAAAATATTTTTTGGTTCTATCATGTGCTTTCTTGAAGACCGGGCATTTGCAAACGATGTGAGGATGTTTTTATTGTGAGAGGCGCCGGTGTCCGCCATTATGCTCAAATGGGGCGTTTGACTATTATTATGGCCGCCCGGTTTGTTGCAGCGGCATCGCCATCAGTATGGGCCCAGGGAGGGGAATTGGAAGAAAACCTGGGTTTACAGGCTAATTTGTTACATTTGCTGCGTTTTTTAAACCTTTAAATCAGCTCATTACATGTCTCTTACCGTAGTAGGTACCATGGCGTTCGACGATATTGAAACGCCCTTTGGTAAATCGGATAAAATCGTAGGTGGCTCTGCTTCATATATTGCCTGGGCAGCTTCCAACTTTATACAACCTGTGAACCAGGTATCTGTGATAGGCGGGGACTTTCCCCAGGCCGAGCTGGATGCCCTGGTAAAAAGAGGCGTAGCCCTCGACGGGGTGCAGGTAAAAAAAGACGAAAAATCCTTTTACTGGGCGGGCAGATATCACCTGGACATGAACTCCCGTGATACCCTGGCTACAGAATTGAACGTGCTGGCAGATTTTCAGCCGGTAATACCTGCCAGCTACCAGGGCAGCGAGTTCCTGATTCTCGGCAACCTTACGCCCCAGGTACAGATGAGCGTAATAAACCAGATGAACCCACGGCCCAAGCTCATTGTGATGGACACCATGAACTTCTGGATGGACGTGGCGCTGGAAGACCTGCTCAAGACCCTGAAAATGGTAGACGTGCTGATGGTGAATGACAGCGAGGCCCGCCAGCTTACCGGAGAGTATTCCCTGGTGAAGGCGGCCAAAAAGGTGCTGACCATGGGCCCGCGCTTCCTGATCATCAAGAAGGGCGAACACGGCGCGTTGCTGTTCCACGAAAACCATGTTTTCTTTGCACCGGCGCTGCCGCTTGACGAAGTGTTTGACCCCACCGGTGCCGGTGATACCTTTGCCGGCGGTTTCATGGGCCACCTCGCCAAAACGAAAGACATTTCTTTCGAGAACATGAAAACAGCCATCATTGTAGGATCTGCCATGGCTTCCTTCTGCGTGGAAAAGTTTGGCGCCGCCCGCCTGCGCGAAATTACCAAAGAAGAGATCAGCGCCCGCCTGGAGCAATTTGTACAGCTCGTTAATTTTGATATTGACCTGGTATAGCAGGAAATGATATTGTAGCATAAAAAGCGGTTGCCTTCATTACAGGGGCAACCGCTTTTTTTAACAGGCCTGGCGGATGAGGGGCCGCCGGCTACCCGAATACCTCGTTCAATACCTTTGCCAGCCGTACGCCGCCTTTCAGCAACTGGCTGTTGAGATCTTCCGCAAAAAGATAATTGTACCGGTAACTGAGCTTGTCACCTGGTTGGGTGCGGTCATATATTTTGTCAGACAGCAGATGGGATTCCCACATCCAGTCTGCCGGGCCTCCGGCCCGTATGGCTTTGGCCTGCGCCTGCGTCATTACCCGGTTCAGGAGGCCGGCATATTCTGTATAGCTGTACTGTTGAAAGTCTACCAGGTGCTCGTCCCACACACGGTGCAGGTTGGTGGGCCGTTCAAACCAGGTTACCTGTATCTTGTTGCCACCCTGGTCTTCGTCCCGCCCTACATGCAAGGGCATATGCATATCCCCGATCATATGCACCAGGAAGCTGAGGGCAAACCGTTTGCGGGCCTTAGGGGTGACCGGGTTTTTCAGTTCTTTCATCATGGCCAGCGTCATGGTATACAGGTTCTCTCCCCTGGAGGCGGCCATAATACTGTCAAACGTAGCGCGGCTGCAATGCCCCGGAAAATCCAGGTAATGCCAGGGCGAAGTATGTTTATACAGGTTGGTAGTATCTGATTTAATGAAGTCCGGCCAGTTGGATATCATGGCCAGTGTTTCATTCCCGATAATGCCGCTAACGGCCTGGCGTGCTTTCTGGCTCAGGTGAAAAGACGCAATTTCAGCTACTACCCTGTGCCCTGTAGGGCCCCAGGCTAAAGCCGCCCTGTTGGTTACCGCCAGCAGCAGCACTGCCAGTGCCGCCTTCCAAAAAAGTTGTTTCATGGAACTGTAATTGTAGATATTTTAACGTCCGAATTTCGGTCATTCCCCGGTAAATACCGAAATTCGTTTCCCGATCAACGAAATCCAAATATAATTATGCCCTTCAAGCTGCACGCACCATATCAGCCCGCCGGCGATCAGCCGGGGGCCATCAGGCTCCTGACGCAAGGACTCCAGGACGGAGAAAGGGCGCAAACCCTGCTGGGGGTAACAGGCTCCGGGAAAACCTTCACGGTGGCCAATGTAATACAGAACGTACAGAAGCCCACCCTGGTACTCACCCATAATAAAACCCTGGTAGCCCAGCTCTATGGGGAGTTTAAGCAGTTTTTCCCGGAAAACGCCGTGGAATACTTTGTGAGCTATTACGACTATTACCAGCCGGAAGCCTACATGCCGGTAAGTGATACATATATAGAAAAAGACCTGGCCATCAATGAGGAGCTGGACAAGCTCCGCCTCCGCGCCACCAGCAACCTGCTTTCCGGCCGGCGGGACATTATTGTGGTGGCCAGTGTTTCCTGCATTTACGGCATGGGTAACCCTACAGATTTCGAGAACGGCATTCTCCGTATCCATAAAGGCCTTACCATTGGCCGCAACACCCTGCTGCACGGTCTTGTAAACGCCCTCTATACCCGTACCACCGGAGACTTTAACCGCGGCAACTTCAGGGTACAGGGAGATACGGTAGATATTAACCTGCCCTATGTAGACTACGGCTACCGTATTACCTTCTTCGGGGACGAAATAGAGGAAATTGAAAGCATAGACGTTGCCAACGGCAAACGTATTGCCACGCTTGATACCGCGGCCGTATTCCCGGCTAATCTCTACCTGGCGCCCAAAGATCTCATGGTGCAGATATTGCACGAGATCCAGGACGAACTGGGCGCCCAGGTGGAATACTTCAAAAGCCAGGGCAAGCTCATTGAAGCGCAACGCCTCTCTGAAAGAGTGAATTACGATATTGAAATGATCCGGGAACTGGGCTACTGCAGCGGTATTGAGAACTATTCCCGGTTCCTTGACCGGCGAAACCCCGGCACAAGGCCGTTCTGCCTGCTGGATTATTTCCCGAAAGATTTTCTGCTGGTGATAGATGAGAGCCATGTTACCATTCCCCAGGTAAGCGGCATGTACGGCGGAGACCGCTCCCGAAAGCTGACGCTGGTAGACTTCGGGTTCAGGCTGCCCTCGGCGCTAGACAACCGCCCGCTGAACTTTCATGAGTTCGAGAACCTGCTGAACCAGACCATATTTGTCAGCGCTACCCCCGGTGAATACGAGCTGAAACAGACGGAAGGGGTGGTGGTAGAGCAGATCGTTCGTCCTACCGGCCTGCTGGACCCGCCTATAGAGGTGAGGCCGAGCAAAAACCAGGTAGATGATCTGCTGGATGAAATAGACAAGCGGGTGCTGAAGGGAGACCGGGTACTGGTAACCACCCTCACCAAACGTATGGCGGAAGAAATGGATAAATACCTGCACCGTATCAATATCAAGAGCCGTTACATCCATTCCGAGGTAGACACGCTGGAGCGGGTGGAAATTTTGCGGGACCTGCGCCTTGGCAATATAGACGTGTTGGTGGGCGTGAACCTGCTGCGGGAAGGGCTTGACCTGCCGGAAGTATCCCTGGTGGCTATTCTGGACGCGGACAAGGAAGGGTTTCTGCGGGATGAGCGGTCTCTCACGCAAACAGCGGGGCGCGCGGCCAGGAACGTAGACGGGCTGGTGATCTTTTATGCAGACAAGATCACTGACAGCATGCAGCGTACCATGGACGAAACGGCCCGGCGCCGGGAGAAGCAGCGGAAACACAATGAGGCACATGGTATTACGCCCAAAACCGTGCGGAAATCCAAAGAACAGATACTCGGCCAAACGTCTGTACTGGAGATCAGGCACTTTGATGACAGCTCTCCTTATGCCGTGCACGATGAAATGGCGGTGGTAGCGGATGATGGCGTCACTTTCAACCAGAATACCATTACCAGCATCCCGCAAATGGAGAAAACCATACAGCGGGTGCGCAAGGAAATGGAAAAAGCCGCAAAAGATCTTGATTTTATGGAAGCGGCTCGCCTGCGGGACCAGATGTTTGCCATGCAGCAGGAACTGGAAAATATGAAACGGAAATAGCCGGCTAAAATAAAAAGTCACATAGAATTTATTATAATATTAATAAGGGAACAATGCTGTTTATATATAAACAGCATTGTTCCCTTTAATATTTAAATCCTTACTGGTCAAATGTTTCAACCAATTTATTGATTTTTGTAGTAACAAACTGATCCAGCGGAATTAGATTTTCGTAATTTAAAGATCATTTCTTCTTAATTAAATGATTATCAAATATTTAAATGCAATGAACAACCACATTTAGCACTATTGTACCTGTCCAAAACAAACATTATATTATAATTATTTAATATTTCATTGCGCTCAACCCTCCCTTAATCCCCATTTTTTCAAAAATTTCCAATTTTTGCCTCTTCTATTTGACGTTTTAAATCTCGTGCCTACTTTTATTTCGAAATTTAAAATGAAACGCTATGAAGAAAATTTCATTTCAGGACTATCTGCCTTTTATTTTTTTGACTGCCATTGCATTAATTGGCATTTTTTTACCTACAATTCCCACATTTGCTGATGCCAGCAAATATAATGTTGCAGATATCGCCTGGATTTTGGTGGCTGCTTCACTGGTGTTTTTAATGACGCCCGGCCTTTCCTTCTTTTACGGAGGCATGGTAAACCGTAAAAATGTGATCTCTACCATGATGCAGAGCTTTATTGCTACCGGGCTCATCAGCATTATTTGGGTAGTAGTAGGGTTCAGCCTTGCGTTCGGAGAATCAAAAGGAGGGCTTATTGGTGACCCCACCACTTACTTTTTCTTTAACGGAGTAGCTTCCGGGGAGCCTTGGGGCACTATTCCCCTGATGCTGTTTGCCCTGTTCCAGTTAAAATTTGCCGTTATTACGCCGGCGCTGGTAGTAGGTGCGGTGGCCGAACGTATCCGTTTTACTTCTTATGTATTGTTCATGGTACTGTTCAGCCTGCTGGTATATGCGCCCATAGCGCACTGGACCTGGCATGCAGACGGCATTCTCTTTAAATTGGGTGTGCTGGACTTTGCCGGCGGCACCGTAGTGCATATTTCCGCTGGTTGCGCTGCCCTGGCAGGCGCCCTGGTACTAAAACGCCGGAAGGCCCATATTGCCAAGCAGGAGCTGCAGCCCGCCAACATTCCTTTTGTACTGATCGGTACCGGCCTGCTCTGGTTCGGCTGGTTCGGTTTCAACGCCGGTTCCTCCCTGGGTGCCAACGCGCTGGCAGTAACAGCTTTTGCCGCCACCAACACAGCTACCGCAGCGGCCGGTCTTTCCTGGATATTCTTTGACGTGATCCGCGGCAGAAAACCTTCCGTGCTCGGCTTCTGTATCGGTGCTGTGGTAGGCCTGGTGGCCATCACCCCAGCCGCCGGTTTTGTTGGCGTACCGCAGAGCCTCTTCATCGGTTTTGTTGCAGCCATTGTGTCCAACATTGTGGTGCATTATAAGAACAAATCTTCTGTGGACGATACGCTGGACGTATTCCCCTGCCATGGTGTAGGTGGTATGACGGGCATGCTGCTTACCGGTGTATTTGCTTCTGCTGCTGTTAACCCGGCCATTTCAGAAAGTGGTTGGGCTTACGGTAACTTCAACCTCTTTAAGAACCAGGTACTGGGCCTGCTGCTGGTAGTGAGCTACAGCTTCGTAGTATCCTGGGCTATTTTCAAGCTCATCAACTACATTCACCCCCTGCGTGTGACTGAGGAAGAGGAAGAGCTTGGCCTGGACGTTACCCAGCACAACGAGATCTATCACCCGAACAATCTCAGCGTGAACGGCCATGGCAAGCTCGCGGACGAGGAAGTGGGTGTACAACAGTCCTGATTTCCCCTATCATCTTATCAACCAGTCAATAATCTAGTCAGTACAATTTGTTTGATCCCGGATACATTGTTTACCACTGCGGCGCATAAAACGCCGTGGTGGTGGGCAGTCCGGCCGGCTCATGCCTTTACTCAGCACCTCAACAACCAGCGGCCTTATCATTTTATTCACCAGTTCAAACCAAATCTCCCGTATAATGAAAAAAAGTTTATTCGCGCTTCTGGCTGTATGCTCTGCTATGTCTGTCTCTGCACAAGACTCCACCCGCCTGCTTCCGGTAGGTTTCAAATTATCCGGATCTGCAGACGTGTATTACAAGTATAACCTCAATGAAAATGATACGGACGGGAAAACCAGTTTCACCAACTCCCACAATTCTTTTGAGCTGAACATGCTTTCCCTCAAACTGGAAAGCTCTTTCAAGAATGTGGGCATGGTGGCAGACATCGGTTTTGGTAAAAGAGCGGAGGATTTTTCTTATAACGATGAAAATACCCGGCTGGCCATCAAACAATTATTTGTTACATATGCGCCTGCGGACTGGCTGAAATTCACTTTCGGCAGCTACGGCACGCATGTGGGGTATGAACTGGTGGATGCGTATGCTAACAGGAACTATAGTATGTCTTATATGTTTTCCTATGGGCCCTTTTTCCACACCGGGTTAAAAGCAGATTTAACTTTCGGATCGCACAGCTTCATGGCAGGCGTGTTCAATCCGACAGACTTTAAGTCTGCTTCCTGGGGTGGGATCAAGTTTATAGGTGCGCAATATGGATTTTCCCCGGCTGAAGTACCGTTCAAGTTTTACCTGAACTACATTGGCGGCCGCGATACCTTCCAGACCCGTAATGACCAGCTGGATGCCGTGATCACCTACCAGGTAGCCCCCAAGTTCGGCCTGGGTTACAATGGTACTGTGAGCATGTACAACAACAAACCGGCCGATACAAAAGGCAGCTGGTTCGGTTCCGCCCTGTACCTTAATTACGACCCCGTTGAGAGCTTCGGCCTTACGCTTCGCGGAGAGTACCTGTCTGACAAAGACGGCCTGAAATTCTATTCCCTGGCGGAATACCCGCAAGGCGGCAGTGTAGTGGCGCTCACCCTTTCAGGGCAGTACAAGGTAGGCGGCTTCACCCTCATTCCGGAGGTGCGGCTGGATATGGCTTCGGAAGATGCGTTCATGAAAAAAGCAGAAACGCCCAAGAGCAATTCTGCCAACGTATTACTGGCCGCCATTTACAAATTTTAAATCTAAACGCTGGCTCATATAAGAAGGTTTAACCAGACCATTATGCTGAGGGGCCGGTTATTTTAGCCGGCCCCCAAATTGACCGCTCCGGTTTGCCAGAGGAAAAAAATCCCCGGCAAACCGGAGTTTTTGTATCTTTTTGCCCCAAAAGGGGCAAAATATATGCTACAACGTTCTACATTGAAATTCCTGAAAGACCTCCGGCTACACAACAACAAACCCTGGTTTGACGATAACAGGGCCCAGTACCAGCAAGCCAAGGAAGACTTTGAGAGCCTGGTACAGCAGATCATAGACGGGCTTGCCAAAATAGACCCCGCCCTGGGAAGCCTGCAGGTGAAAGACTGTGTGTTCCGTATATATAAAGATGTGCGTTTCTCGAAAGATAAAACGCCTTACAAGGCCAATATGGGCGCTTCCTTTTCCAAGGGCGGCAAAAAGAGCCCTTATGCCGGTTACTATTTTCACCTGGAGCCCGGTGGCAACAGTTTTGCCGGTGGCGGCATCTGGATGCCGGAAGCGCCGGTGCTGAAAAAGATGCGGCAGGAAATAGACTACAATTTCCCGGAGTTTGAAAGTATTATTGGACAGAAAGAATTTATACGCCTCTTCGGCAAAGTAAACGGCGATTCTCTGAAAACAGTGCCGCAGGGGTATCATGAAGATAATCCGGCTATAGCCTATATAAAATTAAAAAGCCTGATCGTTAGCCACCATGTGCCAGATGAAGCGGCCATACAGCCAACCATTGTGCGTGACATACTGCGTACGTTTGCGACCATGCAGCCTTTTATCAATTTCCTCAACAGCGCGTTGCACGAGTAAGACACCCTTGCTGCACTAGTTACCGGAAGGTACCTGTTTAAAAGGGCTGCCGGCAACTAGCATTTCGCCCGGCGCCGTTGCCGGAGAAATAAGGGGGAACAGTAAATCAATTCTTGTGTATCAAAAACTCAAACGGGCGGGATTTACGGTTTTTCAAAAGGTTCTCCTTGTCTGTACGTGTTTGTGCAAAACGTTGATTGTATACGTTCGCTACTTCAATGATAGGCATAATTCCATCGAGGGTGTCTTTCTGATCAACAATGTTCATGATCCGGGAGACCTGTGAGGAAAAATTCGTGCTCCACTCTTCGGTAAACTTGTGCATTAACAGAAGTTCACGGTTAGTGTTGGTTTTCATAGGATAAAGGGTGTTTAGTTTGATAGTTTAGTTGTCATGCAAAAAACAGATAAAGAATTTATTAGCATAGGATTGTAATTCAAAGTTGAAGTTTATCCCCCACATATCCATACTACTTCTGTGTAGTTTTTATTACTAGTTATTAACAGTTTCTCACGCTAAAAAAAATAACGGCCCGCAGGCACTTTGGCAGTTGCTCTTAACAGTTTGTTCGTATATCCCGCCACGTAATTTTTTGACGGGGAAGTGAATTTACATTTCTTTTTTTCAAATTCCAAATGTGCAATTATATAATTCATTGAGAATAAAGGACGCATGACGGTCTTTACCGGTAAAGCGGTATGGGCGGGCTTAATAATCGGTTGAAAGTAGCTACAGGTAAGTGATTGAGATGCAATGGGATACTAAAAAGCAGAAAAAGGGCCGAAGTGTGCTGTAACAGTCTCCGGCCCTTTGGAATAAATTTTTGTAACGGATTTATAACCAGTTTTTCTGTTGCAGGTATTCCGCAATTTGTACCGCATTGGTAGCGGCGCCTTTGCGTAAATTGTCTGCCACAATCCAAAGGTTAAGCGTATTGGGCTGCGTTTCATCCCGGCGGATGCGGCCTACAAAAACTTCGTCTTTGTCATGTGCATCTTTCGGCATCGGGTAACTTGCACTGGCAGGTTCATCTACTACTATCACACCCGGTGTGGCTGCCAACACTTTCCGCACTTCGGCCAGGTCAAAATCTTTTTCAAACTCTATATTCACGCTTTCGCTATGCCCGCCCATTACAGGTATTCGTACAGTCGTTGCCGTTACCTTTACCCGCTCGTCTCCCATGATCTTTACCGTTTCCTGTACCATTTTCATTTCCTCTTTGGTGTACCCGTTGTCCAGGAACACATCTATCTGCGGTATTACGTTGAGGTCAATTTCATGCGCATATGCCTTTTCACCGGCAATGCCCTGGCGCTCGTTCATGAGCTGCGTAACGGCTTTTATACCGGTACCGGTTACAGACTGGTAAGTAGATACTACCACGCGGCGGATGCCGTATTGCTTGTGCAACGGGTCCAGCACCAGCACCATTTGTATGGTGGAGCAGTTAGGGTTGGCAATAATTTTATCTTCCGGCGTTAACGCGGCGGCGTTCACTTCCGGCACCACCAGTTTTTTGGCGGGGTCCATCCGCCATGCGGACGAGTTGTCGATCACCGTAATACCGGCCGCGGCAAATTTGGGCGCCCACTCCAGCGAGGTGCTGCCGCCGGCGGAAAAAATGGCTACGTTCGGTTTCATGCTGATAGCCGTATCTGCGCTCACCACCTTGTACTGCTTGCCCTTATATTCCACTTCCTTGCCTACAGATTTTTCGGAAGCTACGGGTATCAGTTCCGTTACAGGGAAATTTCTTTCCGCCAATACTTGCAACATTTTGGAGCCTACCAGACCGGTTGCTCCTACTACGGCTACTTTCATTTTACATATGTGTTTTTAAGAGGCCCAAAATTAATACAGAAAACCAAGATTTTATTTATATTCGGTGAGTTTGTTAACTCATTAAACTCTTCTTGTATGTATTCCATTGTTTGGGGCGTCCTGTGGGCCGTTCTTCCTTTGCTGGCAATTGGCCAGCGGCCTTCTCCACACCGTTACCAGGTGCTGATCCACGAAATTATGGCAGACCCTACACCAACCGCCGGCCTGCCGGAGTATGAATTTGTAGAGCTGCGCAATGCCGGTACCGCGCCGGTGAACCTGAAAGGCTGGCTGCTGAAAGACAGCACCGGGGCCATGAAACTGCCGGAATACTGGTTGCAGCCAGACAGCCTGGTGGTGCTGGCCTCCCGGCCTGTTTTCTCGCCCTGCATTGCCGGCTCCGGTTTTCCGTCTCTTTCTAACGAAGGGGAGACCCTGGCCTTGTATGACGTGCAGGGCGCCCTGGTGCATGCGGTGGCTTACCGCAAAAGCTGGTACCAGGGCAGCATCAAGGACAATGGCGGCTGGAGCCTTGAAATGAAAGACGCGCGCCGGCCCTGCTCCGGGGAGTGGAACTGGGCCGCGGCCACGGCGCCTGCAGGCGGTACGCCGGGCCAACCCAATTCTGTGGCGGGCGCTATACCCGAACCGCCGCTGCCGGTAATAGTTCGTATATCCGTTACCGATAGTGTACAGCTTGTGCTGCATTTTTCCGGCGGGGTAGACAGTGTTTCCGCCGCCATAGCGGCAAATTACAGCCTGCCGGGCATTGCGGCCGTGGTAGTGGCGCCGCCGCTCTTCCATGCCGTACATATACATCTGGCGGAGCCGCTGCAAAAAGGGCGCAGTTACAGCCTGCAGGCCAACGGTTTACAGGATTGCGTGGGCCGCCCGCTGGGCGCCCTGCCAGCTGTTCCCTTTGCCCTGCCGGAACCACCCGCCCCGGGGGAGCTGGTGATCAGCGAAGTGCTGTTTGACCCGCCGCCCGGTGCGCCTGATTTTGTGGAGATCTATAATAACAGCGGCAAGGCGCTGGAGCTGTACCCGCTGCACCTGGCCGGGCGCGGTGAAGACGGGGCGCTGCGGCAGGCAGTGCCGCTGGTAACCGGGCCGCACATGCTGCTGCCCGGAGCGTACCTGGCCTTTACTGACAATGCGGCCGCCCTTTGCCATGCTTACACCTGCAAGGGCGCGTTGCTGCAGCTGCCCGCACTGCCCACCCTGCCGCCCGATGCCGGCCATGTTGTGCTGCTGCACCCCAACGGCCCGGTGGTGGATGAACTGGCCTATCACCGCTCCTTTCACCTGGCCACCTTGCCTGCTACCCGTGGCGTTTCACTGGAAAGGCTGGGGCTTTCTCAACCTGCGCAAGACCCGCAAAACTGGCATTCTGCTGCTGCCACAGCGGGTTATGCCACGCCCGGGTATGAAAATTCCCAGCGGTTGCAGGGGGGCGGGGGGCAGGAAAGCCCGTTTGCGGTGCATCCACCGGCGTTTAGCCCGGATAATGACGGGCAAAACGATGTGGCCGCCGTTCAGTGGCAACTGCCGGAGGCCGGCTATACAGGTTCTATACTGGTACTGGATGCCCGGGGCCGGGAACTGCGCACGCTGGCAGGTAATTTGCTGTTAGGAACGGGCGGAAAGGTGTTTTGGGACGGGCTCAACCATCAAAAAATGCCGGTTCCGCCCGGAATCTATGTTATATTTATAAGGATTTTCAACCCGGCAGGCCGGGTGAAAACCTGGAAACTCCCGCTGGTATTGACCGCCCGCTGATTTTTGTAGGAGCCGGCCACCAAGTGAAAATTTGTCGGGGGTTATCTATTGCTATTTTTTTATATTTGCCGTTCTTAAAAATGAATTCATGCAGTACAGAGAAATTGTTGCAGTAACCGGTTTGGGCGGTTTATTCCAATTGCTGGCCAGCAAGCAGGATGGCGCTATTGTAAGATCGCTGGAAGACAAAAGCACCCGCTTCGTGTCTTCACGGGTACATAATTTTACCCCCTTGGAAAGCATTGAGGTGTTCACTACGGGCGATAATGTAAACCTGTCAGCGGTATTCAAGGCAATGCAGGAGAAAGAGGCCCAGTTCCCCCTTGCAGACGGCAAAGCCGATAATAATGCCATCAAAGCGTACTTCAAAAACGTGTTCCCCGAATTTGACGAGGAGCGCGTTTACGTGAGCGATATGAAAAAAATGGTGAAGTGGTATGCCATCCTGAAAAGCAACGATCTGCTGACCTTTGAGGAAGAGACCGAAGAAACCGCGGCAGAAGAAGAGGCTGCTCCTGCACCGGCGGAAGAAGCCAAGCCCAAAGCCAAGGCAAAAGCAAAAAAGGAAGAGGCGCCCGCTGAAGAAGCACCGGCGGCTGAAAAACCCGCTCCCAAAAAGAAAGCGGCGGCTAAAAAAGCGGCAGCTGATACGGCGGAAGGGGAGGAAAAAAAGCCTAAAACTACCCGCAAAAAGAAAACTGAAGAATAAAACCGGCATCGCACCGGTGTTAAAATTCCAAATCCAGCCCGGATTTGGAATTTTTTTTAAAGGGGCTTATCTTTTTATATCATTAAATCAAAGGGACCATCATGCAAAATGCTCATATAACAGCGCCGCCCAGGCGCTTTTTACCGGAAGATTTCAGTGTTACCACCTGGGAAGCCTTGCAGCCGTACTTTGAGACCCTGCAAAACAGGGAGATCAGCAGCCTGGCAGATATGGAAAAATGGCTGGCAGACCTCAGCGAGCTGGAGGCAGTGATCAGTGAAGATGCCTGCTGGCGCCAGATACGTATGACGCGTGATACCGCCAGCAAGGAATATGAAGCAGCCTTCACGTATTTTTGCATGGAGATACAGCCCAAACTGCAGCCCTACGCGGATGCGCTGAACCGCAAACTGCTGGCCTCTCCTTATAAAAAAGAACTGGACCCGCAGCTGTATTTCACCTACCTGCGCAACGTGGAGAAACAGGTAAAGCTGTTTAACGAGCAGAACATACCTATACAGGCGGAGTTGAGCGTGCTGGCGCAGCAGTACGGTGTTATTTCAGGAAAAATGACAGTGGAAGTGAATGGCCAGGAGTTTACCCTGCAACAGGCCGCCAAGTTCCTCGAAAACCCTGACCGCGCCCTGCGCGAAGAGGTGTTTGCCAAAACTGCCGCCCGCCGCCTCCAGGACAAGGACGCGCTCAATGAACTGTATACCACGCTCGTTACCAAACGCCACCAGATTGCGCGCAACGCCGGCTACGAAAACTACCGGGATTACAAGTTTGTGGAGCTGGGCCGCTTTGAATACACCAAAGAAGACTGTTTACAGTTCCATACTGCTATTAAAGAACACATGCTGCCGTTGGTACGCCAGACACTGGAGCGCCAGCGGGCCAAGCTGGGCCTGGATACTTTGAGGCCTTGGGATACGGAAGCGGAACCGGCTGGCACCAAACCGCTGGAACCTTTCAAGACCGGCGATGAAATGATTGGCAAGTCTATTGAATGTTTCACCCGCCTGCGCCCGTTTTTCGGGCAATGCCTGCAGGTGATGAAAGAAATGGGGCGGCTGGACCTGGATAGCCGCAAGAACAAGGCGCCGGGCGGTTACAACTGCCCGCTTGCGGAAACAGGCGTGCCTTTCATTTTTATGAATGCCGCCGGGCAAATGAAAGACCTTACTACCATGGTACATGAGGGTGGGCATGCCATCCATTCCTTCCTCAGCCACAACCTGGCGCTCAGCGCCTTTAAGGAATACCCGATGGAAATTGCAGAAGTGGCCAGCATGAGCATGGAGCTGTTCAGCATGGAACATTGGGACATTTTCTTTAGTAACAGCGAAGACCTGCGCCGGGCCAAACTGCAGCAACTGGAGCGTACCATCACCATCTTCCTCTGGATAGCTACTATAGACAAGTTTCAGCACTGGGTATATGAGCATCCCCAGCATACGGTGGAAGAACGTACGGCTGCCTGGCTGGCCATCATGGACGAGTTCAGCCCGGGTAACGTTGACTGGAGCGGCCATGAAAACTACCGGGCCGGCAACTGGCAACGGCAGTTGCACCTTTTTGAAGTGCCTTTCTACTACATTGAATATGGCATTGCGCAACTGGGCGCTATTGCCATGTGGAAACAGTACAAGGAAAACCCCGGCCAGGCGCTTGACAACTATATGAAGGCCCTCAGCCTCGGGTACACCCGAACGCTGCGGGAACTGTACACGGCTGCCGGCATCCGCTTTGATTTCTCTCCTGCTTATGTAAAAGAATTGGCGGGATTTGTGCAGGGAGAAATAGAGAAAGTACTGGCCGAAGCCTGAAAATGATAAAATTTGCGATATACCTGTTTTTGGCCTTTATGGCCGCCATTCCCATGCAGGCGCAGGATGTGGGCAATGCTGCGCTTGCCCGGGCTATGGACAGTATTTACCGTAAAGATCAGCAATACCGTCTGCTGCTGCAGGCCGTAGAGACCCATCCGGCCCTGAAAGACTCTATAGCCCGTGCCGCAGGCATTACCGCAGATGCGGACACGGTTTATTTTTACCTGCTGGACGAAGTGCTGGCCCTGGATGCTGCCAATGTCCGTTTTATTGACTCCGTTACGAGGCAGGAAGGTTTTCCCGGCATTAAAGCGCTGGGCCCGCAACGGGCACATTTTGCCTGGCTGGTTATTCAGCATTCGGACTCAGCCACGCTCAGCCGTTATCTGCCTATTATAAAAGAAGCCGCAGACAAAAAAGATCTTCCTTTTTACTGCTACGCCTATTCGGCTGACAAAGACCTGGTGCGCAAAGGGAAAGCGCAGCGGTACGGATCGCAGATAAGGGAGGGCGTGATAAAAAAAACAGGGAAAACCATGCGGTTCATATGGCCGGTAGAAGTACCGGGGCAGCTGAACGAGCGCAGAAAGGCCGCGGGGCTGGCAGATACCGTGGAGGAATATGCACGTAGCAACGGCTTTACCTACCAGGTGGTAAAACTGGGGGAATTTACAGTGAATACAGAGAAAGAATAACTATTTGCACTCTTTGCAAACCCCGCTCACTACTACTTCCACATTGTGCGCATCATATCCTTTGGGCAGCGAAATAACAGGGATGTCTGTTTCTTCCAGGCAACGGGTACTGCCGCATTCTTCGCAGCGGAAATGCACATGATGGTCGTGATGGTCATGTTCCCCGCAGTCGGACTTGCAGATGGCATAACGAACAGAAGTGTCTGTGGTAGGGATTTTATGTACAATGCCTTTATCCAGGAACGTCTGGAGGGTACGGTAAATGGTTACCCTGTCAAACGATTTTCCACTTAATTTTTCAAAATCAGCATGTTCCAGCGCGCCGTTACTTTTCAGAAAGAGCTCCAGGATTTTTACACGCGTATCCGTAATACTGAGTTTACTGGAGCGCAACAACTGCACGATGAGTTCTTTTTGTTTTGCAAGCATGTTCATCAAATTTATTCATGCATGAGCCGGTCAATGTCTGTGATCAGCTTCTCAATATCTTTGTCTTTAGTGCCTTCATACAGGCCCCGCACCTGGCCTTCGCCGTCTACCAGCGCAAACCACTGGGTGTGAACGAAATCGTCTTCACCCGTGAATTGGCCATCATCTACCAGGTAGCTTTCGCGGGCCAGTTTGTACAGGTGCTGTTTGTTTCCCGTGAGGAAATACCAGTTTTTTGAATCGGCACCATGTTTCCCGGCATATGCCTTCAGTACAGGAATGGAATCATAGTCAGGGTCTGAGGTATGGGAAAGAATGAGAAAGTTGGGCGTGCTGCCGTATTTCGCATACACCTTTTCCATGTTTTTATTCATTACCGGGCAAATATTGGTGCAGGTAGTAAAAAAATACTCTGCCACATAGATCTTGCCCTTTACATTGTCCTGGGTGATGGTATCCCCGTCCTGGTTCACCAGGGTAAAACCCTGTATCTTGTGGCCGGGCGTGCCCAGCACCGGCAGCTTCTCTTTCCCGAAAAATTCTCCGGTACCTTCCTTGATCATCAGGCCGGAATAACCCATGAAGCCAATGCTCAGCACCACAAAAAATATGATATAAAAGATCGCTTTCTTTGACATAACTACACTCTTAAATCCAATATGCAAAGGTAGCACAGTTTGTTTACTTACCCATGAATACGGCGTCGTCTAAATTATAGTATAATTCGTATATGTTTTTCTCATTGAGTCTTAATCTCCCTTGCATGCTTACATAATCATCTGTTTCAAAAGAGGGTTTCCCTGATTTGAATTTCAACGCCATAATGGTTTCCGGCCCGGCCCCGCCGCAGAAAAAGCAGGAACTGTTGGGGTTGGAAGACAGCACGTACATGCCTGCCTGCGCCTCTACGGGGATCACGTAACCGCTGATGCGGATGGTTTTCCCATGAAGCGCCTTGATGTTACGGGAGAAAGAGGGGTAGAGCATGGGCATTTGCATCTTTTCGTCCCATTTGCGGTTGAAGATCACGTCAGACAGCTGCTTCCAGGTCACCTTTTTTACTGCGGTGTCTTCATAGGTAACCGTAGAAACGGGCAGTTCATCTGTGTAACCGGCCTGCTGCCGGAGCGTGAGCAGCTGGTTCAGGTACCCTGCGCCGGCATTGCCATGTTTGCACCACTGGGAAATGTTGGAGCAGGAAACGAAGGTAAATGCCATGGCGGCAATGAATATCTTTTCTATTTTAAGCATTAGCCAGAGTTTTAGAAATGTTCAGCCGGAACGCCCGGATGGCGGGGAAGCTCGCGGCCAGTAAGCAGGCGGCCAGTATAGCCCCGGCAGTCAGCATATCCGCCTGCGTTACCTTCCAGGCGCCGGAAAAATTCAGATGGTACCGGGTAAATACCTGCTGTTGCAGGAACCAGCCTGCCAGCCTGCTGAGCAAAAAGCCGCCCAGTATGCCGCTGATGCCCAGGATGGCGGCTTCCGCTACTACCAGCGCCAGCAGCTTGCTACGGCCGCAGCCCATGCTGCGCAGTAAGGCCAGCTCGTAGCGGCGCTCGTGGGTGCCTTGTACCAGCATTACAAATATACTACAGGCGGCGAGCGCGGCCAAAAGCCAGCCCAGGATGCGCAACACCTCCGTGCCGGAACCCAGCAGGGATTGCAGCCGGTTGATCTCTATGGCCGGTACGGCAGCCTGCATGTTGGTGTTTTCATTGATCATCCGGGGAAGCTGCAGCTGCGCCAGCGGGTTTTTGAATTTCATCAGCACCGCGGTGATCTGTGTATTGGGGGAGAATTGCGCGCTATTGTTCCGGGGGCCAGGTGTATCAGAGGCCTTGCCGGAAGGCGCATGTTGATGATGGGCGCCCTCCGGCCGGTGGTCACCATGCTCATGGCTGTGTTCCCCATGTGGGTCAGTGCCGGTTTCACTTCGTGCATGATCATGGGGTTGAGCTGCATGGTGCTCATCCCGTTCGTTCTCCGTATTTTCCGCATGACCGTGTTCATCATGATCATGACCGTCTTCTTCCTCCCGCACCTGCACGTTGGTTGCATGTATGGCCCACACGCTTTCCAGCGGCGTGAGTATCAGCTGGTCAAGTGAAAGCCCCGTAGCCGGCAGAATACCTTTTACCACGTACTGATGCTCATCATGCACATGCCCTTTTTCTCCCAGCCCGTGCGTGCCGGCAAAACTGTCACCCAGCGCAAGGCCTGCGCGTTTGGCCACGGTAGCGCCTATCACTACTTCCATTGATTTGTTGAAAACAGTGCCGGCGGCGGGTTTCAGCTTGTATTTATCCAGGTAGGCGTGTGTGGTGCCAATGATGCGGTACCCCCGATAAGAGTCTCCCAGTGAAACGGGAATAGCGTATTCCACCAACGGGTGCTGCATGAATCGCTGCGCGTCCCGCAGGTAGATGTTACCGGTGGGCGCATCCAGGTTGTATACGCTGGAAAGAATGAGCTGCAAGGGGCTGCCTTTAGCGCCCAGCACCATGTCTACCCCCGCAATCTGTTTTTCCAGTTGTTCTTTGGCCTGCCGGTTGAGGGCTACCAGCAGCAGCAGCACTGCTGTACTGCAGGCCAGCAGCAGCCAGCAAAGGCCGGCGTATAGCGGTTTGTGGAGCAGGTTCTTGAAAGCGATGCGACAAATCATGATAAGATAATCTGGTTGGCAAATAATTCTTTCAGCCGGCTGTCGTGCGTAACGATCAGCAGGGCTGCCTGTTGCTGCTGCGCCTGTTCTGCCAGCAGTTGCGCTACGGCCATACAGTTCTCATCGTCAAGACTGGCGGTGGGCTCATCTGCCAGCAGCAGTTGCGGGCGTTGCATCAGCGCGCGGGCTATGGAGGCCCTTTGCTGTTCACCCTGGCTGAGGCGTGCGGGCTTTTTGTGCAGGAGCGTGCTGATCCCCAGCTTTTCCGCCAGTTCCTGCAGCTCTTCCCGCTTCTGCGCACCATGGCCCAGGGTGGCGGCCAGCTGCAGGTTTTCCGCTATGGAAAGGGCCGCAATAAAATGAGACTGCTGGTAAATAATACCGATGTGGCGGCCGCGAAAAGCGTCCATGGCCGCAGGCCGCAATGTTTGTATGAAAGTGCCCGCCACATTTATTTCCCCGCTGCCGGGCCGCAGCAAACCGGCCAGCAGATGCAGCAGCGTGGTTTTACCCGCGCCGGAACGGCCCGTTATGAGCAATACTTCCCCGGCCGCGCAAGCCATGTCGGGAAATTGCAGCACGCCGCCGTTGGGATGGGCATAAGCAAGGTTTTTAGTATAGATCATGTCCTTTCAAATGTTAAAAGCAACATAGTTGCATTCTGTTATTTCTGCGGCGTGAAGATACCCCTCCCGCCTGATATTATTTCTTAAATTTAAATAAAATTGCAACAATGTTGCATAAACATCCTAGATTTGTTGTCCACAAAAAAATCAACACCCATGAACCTGTTCTCAAAATGGAGCCTGGACACGCTGGGCATAGGCGCTTCGCTGGTATGCGCCGTTCATTGCGTGGCGCTGCCGCTGCTGATTACCGCCCTGCCGCTGCTGGGCCTTGAAGTACTTGAAAATGAAAACCTGGAATACGCGTTGCTGGCGCTCTCTTTTGTAGTGGGCTGTACCGCGCTGTGGCGGGGGTACCTGAAGCATCACCGCCGGGTGGCGCCGCTGGTGCTCTTTGCCGCGGGTTTTGCCGGTCTGCTGGCGGGGCATTTCCTGATGCCGGAAAACTGGGAGCCTTTTGTGATTGCGGCAGGAGCGGGGCTGATCGTGTGGGCGCATCTGCGGAATATCAAGGCCTGCCGGCACTGCGTGGTTTGCAGCCGCGAAAATGCCGCCGGATGTGAAGGGGCGGAAGGATAAGAGGCGCCCGCCCGTTTGCCGGCTTTTTGAAACATCATCTAAACGACCATAAAAAACACGCAACATATGCAACTCCCCTTTACTCCCGGCGCGCCACGCCGCGCCAAACTGCCGGTTACCGTACTCAGCGGCTTTCTCGGCGCGGGCAAAACCACCCTGCTCAACCACATATTGCACAACAAAGAGCAATTGCGGGTGGCCGTTATTGTGAATGACATGAGCGAAGTAAACATTGATGCGCAACTGGTACGTAATGAAAACGTACTGCATCAAACGGAAGAAAAACTGGTGGAAATGAGCAACGGCTGCATTTGCTGCACCCTGCGGGAAGACCTGCTGCTGGAGGTACAGCGCCTGGCCGCGGAAAACCGGTTTGATTACCTGCTCATTGAATCCAGCGGCATCTCGGAACCGTTGCCCGTGGCACAAACCTTTACTTACCAGGATGAGCAGGTGGGCATAGACCTGGGCGCTTTCAGCCGGCTGGATACGCTGGTAACCGTAGTAGACGCCTTTAACTTTCACCGGGACTACGGCAGCAGCGCTCTTCTGGAAGAAGACGGCCGCGCGGTTGCCAACCTGCTTACTGACCAGGTGGAGTTTGCCAATGTAATTGTGCTGAACAAATGTGACCTGGTGAGCGCCGAACAAAAACAGGTCTTGAAGGCATTGCTGCGCAAGCTGAATGCAGATGCGCATATTATAGAGGCCTCGCAGGGAAAGGTACCGCTGCGGGAAATACTGAACACCGGCCTCTTCAACTTTGAGAAAACCTCGCAAAGCGCAGGCTGGATAGCGGAACTGGAAAAGGAACATGTGCCGGAAACGGAAGAATACGGCATCAGCTCTTTTGTATACCGGAGTCGTGCTCCTTTCCACCCGCAGCGCTTCTGGAACTTCATTCAGCAGCAGTGGCCTTCAGGCATCTTACGCAGCAAAGGCCTTTGCTGGATAGCTTCAAGGCCTGATGCGGCTATTAACTGGAGCCAGGCCGGCGCTTCGGTCATGGCAGACAAGGCGGGTGTTTGGTGGTGTACCGTTCCGAAGGCGGAATGGGGGTTGAACGCGGCGGAGGAGCAGGCGGTGCTTCACCGCTGGCACCCGCTTTTTGCAGACCGTTACAATGAAATTGTGATCATTGGCCGCCACTTGCGGCAGGAAGAAGTTTCCGCCGCGCTGAACGCCTGCCTCTGTAACGAAGAGGAGGTTAACCGCTGGTTACAGGGCGGAGCGTTTACAGACCCGTTCCCTGCCATGTAAATGGTCACTTAATTTAGGCTAATCTAAAAATAAATTTAGATATATATTGTTTTAGGTTTTAAATTTGCCTTATAAAATTTTACAATGTTCCCTAGAATAGTATGCCTCGTTTTAATGTTGGCCGTTGCGGCGGGTGCTTCCGCGCAGGGGCGCCTCAAAGGAAAAGTAATGGCGGCAGACAAGCCCGTGCCTTTTGCCAGCGTTGGTTTCAAAGATCTGAAAACCGGTACCGTCACCAACGAAGCCGGTGAATTTGACATACCCTCCCTTACGCCCGGCAGGCATACGCTGCAGGTAAGCGCTGTAGGATATGTTACCTATGCGCAGCCGGTACAGGTGAAAGCAACCGGTACCACGGTGGTGGCCATACAGCTGCAAGCAACCTCTTCCAGCCTGAACGAAGTAGTGGTGAGCGGTACTTTGCGGCCGGTTACCAAAATGGAGAGCCCGGTGCCGGTAGAAGTATATTCTCCCGTGTTCTTCAAGAAGAACCCGACCCCCAGTATTTTTGATGCGTTGCAAAACGTAAACGGTGTACGCCCGCAGCTGAACTGCAATGTGTGCAACACCGGAGATATTCATATCAACGGCCTGGAAGGGCCGTACACTATGGTAATGATAGATGGCATGCCCATTGTCAGCGCGCTTTCTACGGTATATGGCCTCTCGGGTATCCCTAATAGCCTGGTGGAACGGGTGGAGATCGTAAAAGGCCCGGCTTCCACGCTTTATGGTTCAGAAGCTGTGGCGGGGTTGATCAATATCATCACAAAATCTCCGGGTACCGCCCCCGCCTTTACGGCAGACGTGATGGCCACCAGCTGGCAGGAATATAGCGCAGACCTGGGCATGCGCTTCAATGCTGGCGCAAAGGCGGAAGCACTGCTGGGCCTCAACTATTTCAACTACCAGCAGCCGTTTGACAAGAACGGTGATGGTTTTACGGACGTTACCCTCCAGCACCGCATCTCCGTATTTAACAAATGGAACTTCAAACGCCCGGAAGGCAGGGTGGCCACTATTGCGGCCCGCTATTTTTATGAGGACCGCTGGGGCGGCCAAACGCAGTGGAATAAGCACTGGCGTGGCACAGACAGCATCTATGGCGAAAGCATTTTTACCAGTCGCGCGGAAATAATAGGCCAGTACCAGCTCCCGTTCAAAGAACGGGTAATGCTGCAGGCTTCTTTCAATTTTCATGATCAAAATTCCTACTATGGCGTGGTGCCGTTTATGGCCAAACAGCAAATATCCTTTGCGCAGCTTACGTGGGACAAAACAGCCGGCAAACACAACCTGCTGGCCGGCCTTCCTTTCCGGTACACGTTTTATGACGATAATACGGTGGCCACTGCCGGTAAAGACCATAACGAACCGGAGCGTACCTTTCTGCCGGGGGTATTTGTGCAGGACGAATGGAAATTTGCTCCGCAGCACTCCCTGCTAACCGGTCTCCGGTATGACCATAACTCCATTCATGGCAGCATTTTCACGCCCCGGCTGGCCTATAAATGGTCTCCCGACTACAAAAACGTATTACGGCTGAACGCGGGTACCGGCTACCGGGTGGTGTCTATTTTTACGGAAGACCATGCCGCCCTGAGCGGAGCGCGGGAGGTGGTGATCGAAAATGAGCTGAAACCGGAACGGAGCTGGAACGTCAACCTTAACTACACCAAAAAGATACCGCTGAACAATGCTTTCCTCAATCTGGACGCTACGGCCTTTTACACCTATTTTTCCAACAAGATCATGCCTGATTACAGCCGGCCTGATACTATTGCTTATGATAACCTTGCCGGCCACGCCATTTCCAAAGGCCTGAGCCTCAATGCAGACCTGATGTTTGCCTTTCCCCTCAAGGTGATTGCGGGGGTTACCCTGATGGACGTGTATGAGCAGGAAGGCGGGGAAAAAACGCGCCCCATGCTGACGGAAAAGTTCTCCGGCACCTGGGCCGTTTCTTACAGCTTTGCCGGGGCGGGCCTGAGCGTGGACTACACCGGCAACATATACGGCCCTATGCTACTGCCGGTGCAACCCAATGATCCCCGGCCTTCCCGCTCGCCGGTATGGAGCATACAGAATGTGCAGCTGACCAAAAAATTTGCCGGCGGCTGGGAGCTGTACGGCGGTGTTAAAAACCTGCTGAACTTTTTGCCGCCCCGCAATTCCATTGCGCATGCGCATGATCCGTTCGATAAAAACGTGGGGTATAATGCGGATGGGTCAGTAGACCCGTACGGGCTCACGTTTGACCCAAGCTATGTATTTGCGCCCAACCAGGGTATCAGGGGGTTTTTGGGTGTGCGGTTCACAAAGCAGTAAAGAAGTTGCCCGGCTGTTCAACCGTGGAAGATAGGCTACTGGCCTGTATTAGTTATGCAACCGTAGGAGCGGCCGCGGTTTTGCAGAAAGAAGCTCTTACAGGCTGAGGCCCACCTTGATACCCAGGTGCAGGCTGGGTAATACGTTCACCACCTCGCCCCGGTCCACATTCACCGCTACGCCGGAAGAGGAGTGGTTGGTATAGTGGTACACCTTGCTCCTGACGCCAATGCCCAGGTAAGGGTCCAGTATCCACTTTCCCCTTGTCATTTGCCTGCCCAGCAGGAATTGAATGCCATATATACTTTTATCGCCGTCATCTTTATAGATGACGTTGTTGAGGACTACGTCCTCTTTGGGGTAGAATATCTTTTTATAAAAGAGTACGGGCTCGAAGTAGGTGCCCCGGGCGTTAAAGGCCGCGGCCTGCCTGACCAGGTACCACTTCATGCCCACCCTGAAGCCGAGGCCCCGGCCTTCCACAAACTGCTCCGTAGTGATGCCGGGCTTTTCCCTCCCCAGGTCTATGCGCTTAAAGAACACATAATCAGGGTAATCTGTATAAATGCCGGTAATGCCCAGTTCCAGGCTCAGCTTTTCGGAAAGGTCCTGTTCCAGGTAAATGTCCAGTTCATTAATAATGGTGGAAGGGTTTACTTTCAGATAGGTGCCCTTGCGGAAGGGGGCCTGGCGGGTTTCCTGGGCAACAGTGGTCAGGCAGGAAAAGGCAAACAGCAGGAAAAAGGGTAGTGATCTTTTCATACAACTGTAGGTTCTCTGAATTATTTCAATAATCGTTCCACAATTAGGGGGAACCATTGGTGTTCCAGCACCTGTACTTTTCTGGCCAGTGTGTCTGGCGTATCTTCCGGCAATATGGCGCAGCGCTCCTGGAGGATCACCCCGCCATCGTCATACTTTTCATTTACATAATGGATGGTAATGCCGCTTTCTTTCTCTCCGGCGGCCAGCACCGCTTCATGTACAAAATGCCCGTACATGCCTTTGCCCCCGAACTTGGGAAGCAGGGCGGGGTGTATATTAATAATACGGCCGGAGAACGCCTGCACCAGGTTAGCGGGCACCTTCCACAGAAAACCGGCCAACACCACCAGGTCCGTTCCCAGCTCCTGCAGTAGTTTCACATAGGTATCTCCCCGGAAAAACTGTTCTTTATCTATTACTACGGCGGGTATCTGCTCCCGTTCGGCTATGGTCAGCACCCCGGCATCGGCTTTGTTGGACAGTATAACGGATACCCGGGCCAGCCCGGAGCTTCTGAAATGGTCTATGATCTTCTGGGCGTTGCTCCCGGTACCGGAAGCAAAAATCGCAATGTTTTTCAAGCCGCTTGTTTTATTAAGCTGCAAAAATAGGCAGATAAGTCTTTATGGTTCAGGTATTTTTTTCCTAAATTTAGGGAATTGAGCTTCCCCGGTGTTGATATATGATGATAATCAGACCATGTGAATGACCCTGGTCAGCCGGACTCAACCTTTATTATTATATCTTGTTAAGGATTGGTATCGGCAGGCAGGCTCTTCTCCAACCAACAGGCTTTTCTTCTACTGCAAAAATAGTATCACTCTTACACCGCAATTTGATGGATTGCGGAAATATGATTTTTATCAGGAATTTATAACAGAATAACGGGAGCGGCTATTGGGTATACCCTTGATATTAGCCATGGAATTGAGTTTCGGGAGATTCAGGTCTCGCGGATATTATATAAAAAGCGCTTTCAAAACAAGGACAACTTTTTTTTAATTGTTGGGAAATTGTCAACATTCTGTCTTATTTTTGCTGGCACTTTTAAGAAACCTTAGGTCAAATCTAAACTAAATAGGCTGTGTATCGTCGTGTTTCCATTCGTTTGCGTAAGCAATTTGTGAGTGTTCTTATCCTATGCGCGGGACTGGTTGGTGCTATTTCCGTTGCGCGGGCACAGGATCCTGCTGCAGGTAAGACGCTATTTCAGCAGAAATGTGCTTCCTGCCACAATCCTCATAAGAAATTAACCGGGCCTGCGCTGGCCGGGGTAGAGGACCGGTGGCCGGACAAAAAACTGCTTCATCAGTGGATACGCAACTCCGCATCCGTTCTTGCTACTGGTGACAAGTATGCCAATGATCTGTTCAACGAGTACAGCAAGCTCACCATGACGCCTTTCCCGGAGCTGAAAGACGAGGATATCGATAATATCCTGGCCTATGTCAACTCCGTACCGGCCCCGGGCGCGGCCAAGCCGGGCGCTGACAGCGCTGCTGCCGGTGAGGTACAGGAAGAATCAGGCAGCAATAGCCTGCTTTTCGGCGTAATTACCCTCATACTGGCTATTGTAGCGGTAATACTGATGCAGATCAACAGCAACCTGAACAAACTGGCTGCTGAGAAAGAAGGCCACGAGCGCCTGGAGCCCGTTCCTTTCTACAAGAACAAGGCTTACATTGCGCTGGGTATCCTGATCCTGTTCGTTATTGGCGGTTACTTTACCATCCAGGGCGCTATAGGCCTGGGCCGCCAGCAGAACTACATGCCGGAGCAACCCATCTTCTACTCCCACAAGGTACACGCCGGCATTAACCAGATCAACTGCCTGTACTGCCACTCTTCCGCAGAAAAGAGCAAGCACGCCATGATCCCTTCAGAAAACGTGTGTATGAACTGCCACAAGGCCATTACGGAATACACCGGGCCTGAGCTGTTCACCGCGGAAGGCAAAAAAGTGAACGGTACGGCGGAAATCCAGAAATTATTCGACCACGTAGGCTGGGACCCGAAAGCCGGCCGTTATACCAAACCCGGTCAGCCCATTGAATGGACCAAGATCCACAGCCTGCCTGACCACGTTTACTTCAACCACTCCCAGCACGTAGTAGCCGGCAAAGTACAATGCCAGACCTGCCACGGTGATATTCAGCAGATGGACGAAGTAAAACAGTTCGCAGACCTCTCTATGGGCTGGTGCGTGAACTGCCACCGTACTACCAAAGTACAGTTCACCGAAAACAACTACTACAGCATCTTCGAAAAACTGCACAACGATATCAAGGAAAACAAGATTGACAGTGTAACCGTAGAAATGCTGGGTGGCACCGAGTGTCAAAAGTGTCACTATTAATATATAAGGAAGCAACGGCTGCCCACAAACCGGCCGTAACTCAACATTTTTTAAATCGTAACTCGATATAATCACATGGAGCAAAAAAAGTATTGGAAAGGCTTGGAGGAGTTGCACAATACCGCTGCGCATCAGGAAGCTGTGAAGAACGAATTCAGGGAAGATCTGCCGTTTGAAGAGAGTGACAGTTTTCTGGGTGCCACTACCCCCCGCCGGGATTTCTTGAAATACCTCGGGTTCACCACTGCGGCCGCTACCATTGCCGCCAGCTGCGACATCCCGGTTAAGAAGGCCATCCCTTACGTGAATAAACCCCAGGACATTACACCTGGCGTACCCAATTATTATGCTTCTGCCTATACCGTTGACGGTGAGTATGTGCCCCTGGTGGTAAAAACCCGAGAAGGCCGCCCCATCAAGGTAGAAGGTAACGAAATGTCTACCGTAACCGAAGGCAGCAACACCGCCCGGGTACAGGCATCTGTACTGGGCCTGTACGATGTGGCACGCCTCCGTTACCCCGGCATTAACAACGGGCCTGATAAAGAAAGCCTGGAAGAAAGAGTGAAGGAAATTGCCCTTTTCTCCGAGCTGGACAAACAAGTGACGGCCGCTATTACCGGCAAACCTGTTGTACTGCTCACGGCTACTATCATCAGCCCTACCACTAAAAAGCTGATCGGCGAGTTCCTGGCCAAATACCCCGGCTCCCGCCACATAACATACGACGCAGTGTCTTACTCCGGCATGCTGCTCGCCAACGAGCAGTCTTACGGCAAAAGGGCCCTGCCTTCCTACCATTTTGAGAACGCAAAAGTAGTGGTAAGCCTTGGGGCCGACTTCCTCGGCACATGGCTGAACCCCTCCGAATACTCCCGCCAGTACGGCAAAAACCGCAAGATCGACGCTAAGAAGCCGGAAATGAGCAAACATTTCCACTTTGAAAGTATGATGAGCCTTACCGGCGCCAATGCTGACGAGCGCTACACTCACCGCCCTTCAGAGACCGGCGCGGTAGCGCTTGGCCTGCTGGCTGCCCTGGGCGGCGGCGTTACTGCCCCCGCACTGGTAGACGCCCGTTTGAAAGAAGGCATTGCCAAAGCCGCCAAGGCCATCCAGGCCAACCCCGGCAAAGTACTGGTAGTGTCAGGCTCCAACGACGTGAACGTACAGATCATCGTCAACGCCATCAACAACCTGGCTGGCGCCAACGGAACTACCATAGACTGGGCCGTTACCAGCAACTACCGCCAGGGTATTGACGCGGAAATGGAGCAACTGGTGAAAGACATGAACGCAGGCAGCGTAGGCGCCCTGCTGGTACATGGCGTAAACCCCGCCTACGATTACTACGATGCGAAGAAATTTGTTGACGGTATCAAAAAAGTAGGGGTCACCGTATCTTTCAACGACCGTTACGACGAAACAACCCAATACTGCAAATACATCATCCCTGACCATCACTTCCTCGAAAGCTGGGGCGATGCGGAAGGCCGTACCGGCTACTATGCCTTTATTCAGCCTACCATTGCACCGCTGTTCAAAACCCGCGCTTTCCAGGCTTCCCTGCTGAGCTGGAGTGGTAACACCACCGCCTGGGAAGACTACCTGAAGAACGAATGGGTGGCCAAACTGGGCTCCCAGGAAGCATGGGACAAAGCCCTGCAGGACGGTGTGATTGAGCCTGCCGCGGGCGCCCCGCTGACAGGCGCCGCTTTCACGGCAGACGCTGGTTCCGCCGCAACGGCCATCAGCGCTCCCAAAACCGGCGGCATGGAACTGGTGCTGTACGAAAAAGTAGCCATTGGTAATGGTAAAGAGGCCAACAACCCCTGGTTGCAGGAAATGCCTGACCCGATCACGCGCGCTACCTGGGACAACTACGCCTGCGTATCCAACACCGTGGCCAAAACTTTCAAAACCGAACTGGGCGATAATTACGAGATCAACGCTGAAAGACGGGTATTGAAGATCACCGCCAAAGGCTACTCCGTAGAGCTGCCGCTGATGATCGTGCCCGGTATTCACCCCGATGTAATTGCCATTGCAGTAGGTTACGGCCGCGGCAAAAAACAGTTCATCGGCAAGGCCGCCGGTGAAATAGGCGCCAACGCTTATCCCTTCGCTTCTTTCAACGGTCAGACCTTCAGCTACTTTGCTACAGACGCAAAAGCAGAAGCTACCGGCAGAAAATATCCGGTGGGCCTCACTCAAACGCATAACAGCTATGAGGGCCGCCCCATCATCAAAGAAACCACCCTCGACGCGTTCATCAAGAACCCGAAAGAGGTGAACCACGACAGGGAGCACCTGGCTCATTACGGTGAAGATTTCCGTAACGATGCCACCCTGTATACCGGCGGTACCAAGTTCGAATACCCCGGCATCAAATGGGGCATGTCTATAGACCTGAACTCCTGCTTTGGCTGCGGCGCCTGCGTAGTAGCATGTACTGCGGAGAACAACGTTTCCGTTGTAGGTAAGGAGCAGGTGGTACTGGCCCACGAAATGCACTGGCTGCGTATTGACCGCTACTTTGCGGGTGACGAGAACAACCCCGAAGTGGTGTTCCAGCCTATGCTGTGCCAGCACTGCGATAACGCTCCCTGTGAGAACGTTTGCCCGGTAGCAGCTACCAACCACAGCTCTGAAGGTCTTAACCAGATGGCTTACAACCGTTGCATCGGTACCCGTTATTGCGCAAACAACTGTCCGTATAAAGTACGCCGCTTCAACTGGAGAGACTGGAACGGGGCAGACAGCTTTGAAGGCAACCTGCACGATACGGCTGATATGAACGACGCTATTACCCGCATGGTGCTGAACCCGGACGTGGTAGTGCGCAGCCGCGGTACCATGGAGAAATGCTCTTTCTGCGTACAACGCTTACAGGACGCGAAACTGGCGGCCAAAAAAGCCGGCCGTCCCATGAAAGACGGCGAGGCCCGCACCGCCTGCCAGCAGGCCTGCGCTACAGACGCTATCGTGTTCGGTAACATCAACGATAAAGACAGCCGTATAGCCAAGGTTCGTAACGAGGAGCAAACTGACCGCCTGTACTACGTACTGGAAGAAACGCATACGCTGCCATCCATCAACTACCTGGCCAAGATCCGTAACAAGGATGCTGCACCGGTAGCTGCAGGAGCGCACAAGGAAGAAAAAGCTCATCACTAGGATGAGCCTTTCCCGGAAGCGGGAAATGGCAAAGATCGAATTAGAAAAGAATCAGTTTTAAGTTTTGAAACAACGTAGTTCCGGAGAGATCCGGGACGAGCAAAGCTCAAAATACTATGCATTTGAAGTACGAATCCACACTGAGAGAACCTTTAATAGATGGGGTTAAGGATTATCACCAGGTAACCGAGGATATTATCAGTCCTATTGAGGCCAAGCCTGGAAAGCTGTGGTACATTGGTTTATTTATTTCCATAGCCCTCTTGCTGTTCGGTGTTTTCTCTGTAACCTGGGAAGTTTATTTCGGTACCGGGGTGTGGAACCTGAACAAAACCATTGGCTGGGGTTGGGACATCACCAACTTTGTATGGTGGGTAGGTATCGGCCACGCCGGTACGCTGATCTCCGCTATCCTCCTGCTGTTCCGCCAGGGCTGGCGTACAGGGGTGAACCGCGCCGCGGAGGCCATGACCATCTTTGCCGTAATGTGCGCGGGCCAGTTCCCGATCTGGCACATGGGCCGCGTCTGGATGGCCTTCTTCGTAATGCCTTACCCCAACACCCGCGGGCCGCTCTGGGTAAACTTCAACTCGCCCCTGCTGTGGGACGTGTTCGCGATCTCTACGTACTTCACCGTTTCCCTGCTGTTCTGGTACTCAGGCCTGCTGCCTGACTTTGCCACCGTACGTGACAGGGCCAAAACAAAACTGCGTAAATACCTGTACGGCGTAGCTTCTTTCGGCTGGACCGGTTCCACCAAACACTGGCAGCGCCACGAAGCGCTTTCCCTGGTGCTGGCCGGCCTGTCTACCCCGCTGGTACTGTCTGTACACACCATCGTATCTTTTGACTTTGCCACTTCGGTGATCCCCGGATGGCACACCACCATCTTCCCTCCCTACTTTGTGGCCGGCGCTATCTTCTCCGGTTTTGCCATGGTGCAAACACTGCTGATCATCACCCGTAAAGTACTGAAGCTGGAAGAATACATCACCATAGGCCACGTGGAGGCCATGAACAAGGTGATCGTGCTCACCGGTTCCATAGTAGGGGTGGCTTACCTCACAGAATTGTTCATGGCCTGGTATTCAGGCGTACAATACGAATTTGACACCTTCTACAAGTTCCGCGCCGCGGGTCCCCTGGGCTGGAGCTACTGGATCATGATGACCTGCAACGTAATTTCCCCGCAGGTGTTCTGGTTCCGTAAAATGAGAAGGAACATCATGGTAACGTTTATCATGTCTATCATTGTGAACATCGGTATGTGGTTTGAACGTTTTGTGATCATCTGTACTTCACTGTACCGCGATTACCTGCCGTCCAGCTGGAGCTACTACCGCCCGTCCTGGCCCGAAGTTGGTTTTTACCTGGGTACCTTCGGCCTGTTCTTCACCTGCTACTTCCTGTTCGCTAAATACTTCCCGGTTATTGCAGTGGCGGAGATCAAGTCCATCCTGAAAACTTCCGGCGAGAACTTTAAAGAGAAAATGGTGAAGTACGAAGACGAAGACGTGGAGAAATTTGCGCACGATCAGACACATCACTAAGAATTGAATTTGATTAACGGATTATTGAATATTTATCCATATGGCTGTTAAAAAATTTGTTGTAGGCTGTTTTGACGATGAGGCGGTACTGTTTCCGGCGGTAAAGAAGGTACGCGCAGCCGGGTACAAGATACACGATGTGTACACGCCTTTCCCCGTACACGGGCTTGACCATGCCCTGGGCCTGCGGGAAACCAGCCTGCACACCGCCGGGTTCATTTACGGTATTACCGGTACCACTACCGCATTATCTTTCATGAGCTGGGTATTTACAACAGACTGGCCCATGAACATTGGCGGCAAGCCGCACTTTCCGCTGCCCGCTTTCATTCCCATCACCTTTGAGCTGACCGTACTGTTTTCTGCCGTAGGGATGGTAATGACCTTCATGTACCTCTGCCAGATGGCCCCCTTTGTGAAAAAACACATTTTCCACCCGCGGCAAACGGACGACCTGTTCGTGATGGCCATTGAGGTAACGGAAAAAACCCGTCCTGAAGAGGTGAAAGCCTTCCTGGACAGTGTGGGCGCCAAGGAGATCAATGAACAGACCGCAGAAGCCGGCTGGTGGTTAGGCCGCTTTGACAGGGAAGACAAGCTGTTCACCAAACAGATTGAACCGCTGAACGCATAAACAAAAGAGATCAGCTAGAATATAAACGAGATGAGACCGAGCCAAGCAAGGTTCCATCCGACCACTGAAAAGACAACTAATTACGGATGAAAAGGACTTCCAACATACTGATTGTAGCAGCCTTGGCCGGCGGGGCATTATTGTCCGCCTGCGGTAACAAGGGAGCACATAATAGAAAGCCCGGTAAGATCTATATGCCTGATATGTACGAGTCCCGTGCATACGAGTTCTACAGCGGCCGCCTGGCCGGCCTGAAACCGGTGGAAGGTACGGTTAAGAGAGGCGCCATGCTGCCCTATCACCTGAAAGCGGAAGATACGGCACAGGCAAACCTGGTGAAGAACCCGCTGGTGTTGGATGAAGCCGGTATCAAGGAAGGCAAGCGCCTTTATGATATCTACTGCGGCGTATGCCATGGCCAGAAGCTGGACGGTAACGGCCCCCTGTACAAAGGTGGGGACGGCCCGTACCCCGCAGCCCCTGCATCTTTCATTGCAGGCAAGGTGCTGGGCTTCAGCGAAGGCCGTATCTTTCACGTAATCACCTACGGGTACAACGTGATGGGCAGCTACGCCAGCCAGCTGGATATGGAGCAGCGCTGGAAAGTGGTAGCCTATATCAAGAACATACAGGGCGGCGGTAATGCACCGGCGGCACCCGCGGCAGACTCAACTGCTGCGGCAGGCGCACCGGCAGTAGCGCAGGCACAGTAATTTGTTTTAAACGCATTTCAACTTAGTATTTAATATACAACGGTAATGAAGGACCAATTTGTAGTACCAGCAAGATTAAAAACGACCAGCTACGTGCTTTTGGGTATTGGCTTGCTGACTTTATTGATCGGATTATTTGCATTCCATGGCGAGCATGGTTCCACCCGTTTCTGGGCAGGCTTACTGCAAAACAGCACCTACTTCCTGATGGTGGTGTTGGCCAGTACCTTCTTCATTGCGGCAACCACACTGGCCCAGGGCGGCTGGCAGATAGCGTTCCGCCGCGTGCCTGAAGCAATATCCATGGCTGTACCCGTACTGAGCGCAATTTTGCTGGTTGTGCTGGCTTTCCTGATCTTTGGTAACAAAGGGCACATTTACCACTGGATCCACCCGGAAGGAGACAGGATACTGGAGTTCAAATCTCCCTTCCTGAACCCCTCCATGGTAACCATCTTCACGGTGATCACCATTGGCGCATGGACGGCGCTGACGCTGAAGATCCGGAAAATGTCCCTCGCTGAAGATACCATGAAGCTGGACCAGAACAGCCGCAGGACCCTCCTCTGGAACGGCACCGTTTGGTGCGCCGTTTTCATAGTGGTTTACGCGCTTACCATGGGCTCCACCACCCCGTGGATCTGGCTCATGAGCATAGACGCGCACTGGTTCTCTACCATGTATAGCTGGTACACCTTCGCCAGCACCTGGGTATCAGGCCTTTCCCTGATCGCATTGTTCGTGATCTACCTGAAAGGCAATGGTTACCTGCCCTGGGTAAATGAAGAGCACCTGCATGACCTCGGCAAGTTCATCTTTGCCTTCAGCATCTTCTGGACGTACCTCTGGTTCTCCCAGTACATGCTGATCTGGTACGCCAACATGCCGGAAGAAACGGTCTACTTCCAGCCCCGCGTATGGGGTGCTTTCAGGCCCGTGTTCTTCCTGAACCTGATCATTAACTTCATTGTACCGCTGTTGATCTTTATGAAACGCTCCACCAAAAGGAACTATACAGTAATGGCCGTAATGTCAGGAGTAGTTATTTTCGGCCACTGGCTTGATTTCTTCCAGATGGTAATGCCGGCTACCGTAAAAGAGCTGAATTTCCCCTGGTTTGAACTGGGTATCGGCCTCGGGTTTGTGGGACTGATCATCTGGGTTACGGCTAACCAGCTGGCCAAAGCGCCGCTGACGCCGAAAAATCATCCTTACCTGAAAGAAAGTATTGTACACCACACCTGATGCGTGGCGTAACGAAAGGAGAAAAAACGTTTAGCATTAGATAACTTAATTATTATTCATAGCAATGTCAGGATATTTAGCAGTTTTAGTAGTTGTTCTCATATTCGTCGTGATCTTCCAGATCGCGAAGGCAAGCGAATATGTGTCCATTCTGAAAGGTGAAAAGAAATCGCGCGAGCAATCCAACCGCATCAACGGTTTCCTGATGATCGTATTCCTGGTGTTGGGGCTGATTGCCGTATGGTGGTGCCACGATCTCCTGGATGACAAGATGCTCGGAGAGTCTGCTTCCGTTCAGGGCGAAGGGGTGGACCAGCTCATCAAGGTGACATTCATCATCACCATGGCGGTGTTTGTGGTTACACAGATACTCCTGTTCTGGTTCTCTTTCAAATACCAGGAAAAAGAAGGCCGCAAAGCCTTTTATTTCCCCCACAATAACAAACTGGAGGTGATCTGGACGGTGGTCCCTGCCATTGCGCTTACTATCCTGGTGGCTTTTGGTATCCGTCACTGGATGCGCATCACTTCCGAAGCGCCGAAAGACGCCATGGTGGTAGAAGTGATAGGCAAACAGTTTAACTGGATGATGCGCTACCCCGGGAAAGACGGCCAGCTGGGCCGCCGCCACTTTAAACAGATCAACGAAAGCAACAACCCGCTGGGCCAGGACTGGGCAGATAAACTAAATCACGACGATTTCATCTCTTCCGAGCTGCACGTGGTAGTAGGCAAGGACGTGAAACTGATCATCGGCTCCCGCGATGTGGTGCATGACGTAGGCCTGCCGCACTTCCGCCTGAAAATGGACGCGGTGCCCGGCATCCCCACCACCCTGTGGTTTACGCCCAAGTTCACCACGGCAGAAATGAGAAAACGTACCGGCAACCCGGACTTTGTATATGAACTGGCCTGTGACCAGATGTGCGGAAAGGGGCACTATTCGATGAAAGCGAATATCGTAGTGGAAACACAGGAAGAATATGACGCATGGCTTGCATCTCAGCCCACGCAGTACTCCCAGGCCCACCCGGCTCCCGAGGCTGCCCCGGCCAAGCCAGCAGACAGTACCAAGGCCGTAGCAGTAGCTGCCGCCCATTAATTTTGAAGCCAGCGATTTTTGAAGAGAAAACATTAAAGACATAGCCGGCAGGCCTGCCCCGTTTACCGGCTGATCATAAACAGAACTTATTATGAGTAACGAAGCAACATTGCACAGTCAAGATTTAGCGCACCACGGCCACGTGGAGCACGGGCATGGTAATGGCCATGATGGTCACGACCATCATCATGAGGAGACCTTCATTTCGAAGTATGTTTTCAGCATGGACCATAAGATGATTGCCAAGCAATTCCTCATCACAGGGATCATCTGGGCTATCATTGGGGCGTTCTTCTCTGTACTGTTCCGTTTGCAACTGGGTTATCCTGAAGCTACCTTCCCCTGGCTGGAAAGCATTCTCGGCCACTGGGCCGAAGGCGGCAGGATCACGGCTGAAGCATATTATGCCCTGGTTACCATGCATGGTACCATTCTCGTATTCTTCGTACTGACGGCCGGTTTGAGCGGCACCTTCTCCAACCTGCTGATTCCCCTGCAGGTAGGCGCGCGTGACATGGCTTCTCCATTTATGAATATGCTGAGCTACTGGTTCTTCTTCCTGGCCAGCGTGATCATGATGAGCTCCCTGTTCGTACAGACCGGGCCTGCTTCCGGAGGCTGGACGGCTTATCCCCCGCTGAGCGCCCTGGGAGACGCTTCCATCGGTTCCAAAATAGGGATGGACCTCTGGCTCATCAGTATGGCCATCTTCGTTGTGTCATCACTGCTGGGCTCACTGAACTATATTTCCACTATCCTGAACATGCGTACCAAGGGCATGAGCATGACGAGGCTGCCGCTCACCATCTGGGCGTTCTTCTTCACCGCCGTGCTGGGCGTACTGTCTTTCCCGGTACTGCTGAGCGGTTTCGTACTGCTGCTGTTTGACCGCCATGCGGATACCAGCTTCTACCTGAGCGAGATCTTCATCCAGGGTAAGGCGCTGGCCCACGAAGGCGGTTCCGCTATCCTTTACCAGCACTTGTTCTGGTTCCTGGGGCACCCTGAAGTATATATCATCATTCTCCCTGCCATGGGTATGGTGTCTGAAATACTGGCCGTTAATTCGCGCAAGCCGATATTCGGCTACCTGGCAATGGTGGGCTCCCTCTTTGCGATCTGTATCCTTGCGTTCCTGGTATGGGCGCACCACATGTTCGTAACGGGGCTGAACCCCTTCCTCGGCGCGTTCTTTGTACTGCTGACCCTGCTGATTGCCGTACCGTCGGCTATCAAGGTGTTCAACTGGTTAACAACTATCTGGCGTGGTAACATCCGTTTCACCCCGGCGTCGCTGTTCTCCATCGGTTTTGTGAGCACCTTCATTTCCGGTGGCCTTACCGGTATCTGGCTCGGTAACTCCGCTATAGACATTCACCTGCATGATACCTACTTTGTAATTGCGCACTTCCACATTGTAATGGGCGTGTCCGCGTTCTTTGGCATGTTTGCCGGTATCTATCACTGGTTCCCGAAAATGTACGGCCGTTATATGAACCAGACGCTGGGCTTCATCCACTTCTGGATCACCCTGGTGGGCGCGTACCTCATTTTCTGGCCCATGCACTACGAAGGGATGGCCGGCATGCCCCGCCGTTACTTTGATTACTCTACCTGGGCTTCCTTCAACCAGTTTGAAGGCCTGAACCAGTTCATCAGCTTCGTGGTAATTATTGTATTCGCCACGCAACTGCTGTTCGTTTTCAACTTCTTCTACAGCATATTCAAAGGCCGCAAGCTCACCACGCCTAACCCGTGGAACGCTACGTCACTTGAATGGACCACCCCGATCAATCCCGGCCACGGTAACTGGCCCGGCGAAATTCCGGAGGTACACCGCTGGGCTTATGACTACAGTAAAGACGGGAAGGACTTCATTCCGCAGACCGTACCTGTATCGCCAGACGAGTCCAACCACTAGGGAGTAGAAGGGTGTTGTAACTGCTTATGGATCAATTTTATGCAGTTACAACACAAAACAGGAATTAGCGCGGGAGATCGAAATTGTGGAACAGATTTAGTGAAGAAATCATATGTTGCAAGAAAATTCCATAAAGTTGTCTTTATCATACGCCATCGCAAGCAGGGTGAAAGATTATTTCATGATGATGAAATTCACCCTCACCTTCCTGGTAGTGTTTTCCTGCGTGGTAGCCTACCTGCTGGTGCCCGGCGTGGAATTTGACTTGATCAAAGTTCTTTTATTATTTACAGGTGGCATACTGGTATCCGGCTCGGCCAATATCATTAACCAGATACTGGAAAAAGAAACAGACAAGCTGATGGCGCGCACGGCCCCCAGGCCATTGCCCGCCGGCCGCCTTACTGTTTCCGAAGCCAGTGTGGTGGCGGTAGTGACCGGGGCCACGGGTATTGCCGTTATGGGTTTTACCTTTAACTGGCTGGCCGCGGGCCTGAGCCTGCTTTCCCTGGTGATATACGGTTTTGTGTACACACCCTGGAAAAAATGGAACTCCCTGGCTGTGCTGGTGGGCGCCTTTCCCGGCGCTTTGCCCCCGCTGATAGGCTGGGCGGCAGGGGACAACGCCCTTTCAGAAGGCGGCTGGGCCTTGTTTGCCATACAGTTCCTCTGGCAGTTCCCCCATTTCTGGGCTATTGCCTGGGTGGCGCATACAGACTATACCCGTGCGGGTTTCAGGCTGATGCCGTCTGACAGGGGGCCGGGCAAAATGATAGCCCTGCAAAGCGCCATGTATGCGCTGCTGCTGATACCGGCGGGCGTAGCGCCTTACCTGCTGGGCCTTACCGGGTATATTTCAGCTATTGTGGCCATCCTCATAGGCTGTTTTTACCTGTACCGCGCCATCAACCTGTACCGTAAATGCGATGTGCCTTCGGCCCGCAAGCTGATGTTCGGCTCGTACATTTACCTGGCAGTAATATTCCTGGCATTGTTGTTTGATAAAGTAAAATAGTGAGGAGATGATTACAATGAACGCGCAAAAAAACAAGATACACCCGCATAAATACTCCATGTGGATAGCCATGGCCAGCATTACCATGATGTTCATCGGCTTCACAAGTGCTTATGTGGTGAAACGCGCCCAGGCCAGCTGGCTGAGCTTTGAGCTGCCCTCCATTTTCTGGGTGTCTACCGGCCTTATCCTGCTGAGCAGCGTAACCATCTATTTTGCGCAACGCCAGTTCAAGGCCCGGAACATGGGCAGCTATAAACAGCTCATTACCATTACGGCGCTGCTGGGCCTGGCATTTGCCGCGTGCCAGGTGATCGGTTTTTCAGACATGAAGAACCATGGGCTGGCGCTGGACAGTACGGTGTCTGCCTCTTTCATTTACGTGATAGTAGGGGCGCACATCCTGCACGTGCTCGGCGGTGTGGTAGTATTGCTGGTGCTGTTTTTCCGCGCTTACCGTACGCGCATCAGGACCTACAGCTCGGTGCCTATTGAAGTGGCGTCCACTTACTGGCACTTTGTAGACGGGCTCTGGATTTACCTGCTGATATTTTTCAGCCTGGCAAGATAATTTTTAAAGAAGATACTGTTTAGAACCAATAAAATTCATAATTCGTAAAAATGGATAACGCAGTAACAGCGAAGAAAAAATGGTGGAACGGAGGGTATTCCCCCTTCAGCGTGAGCTATGGCAAGTTGATGATGTGGTATTTCCTGATCTCCGATGCCTTCACGTTTGGCGCATTGCTGATATCTTATGGTACGCAGCGTTTCATGGCAGAAGCCTGGCCTGACCCGAACGTGGTGTTCCACTCCTTCCCGTTCATGGGGCATACCAACTTGCCGCTGGTATTTGTGAGCTTGATGACCTTTATCCTCATCATGAGTTCCGTTACCATGGTACTGGCTGTGCACGCCGGCAAGTATATGGACAGGCAGGGCGTAACCAAATGGCTGGTGCTCACCATTGTTGGCGGGTTGATGTTCCTTGGCTGCCAGGCCTGGGAATGGACGCATCTGCACGAAGTAGGCGCCTGGTGGGGCCGCAACCCCTTCCCGAACGCAGACGGGTCTGCCGCCATCTCTACCAACTTTACTGACTTCTTCTTCACCATTACCGGTTTCCACGGCCTGCACGTAACGTCTGGTGTGATACTGAATATCATTGTGCTCATCAACGTACTGAAAGGTACCTACGAGCACCGCGGTCACTACGAAATGGTGGAAAAAGTAGGCTTGTACTGGCACTTTGTAGACCTGGTTTGGGTATTTGTATTCACCTGCTTCTACCTGCTGTAAGTAACAGAATTGAATTGATTATCATAAAAGAAACTGAATTATTTAGATCATGGCGCATACACATTCAGCACACGATAAAGACGCACAGGTAAAGGTTATCTGGAAAACGTTCTGGATATTGTTAGGCATCACTATCGTGGAAGTAGGTATGGCATTCGTGCACCTCTACACAGGCTTTCCCAGCAAGTTATGGCTGAACTCACTGTTCATTCTCCTTACCTTGTTCAAAGCCTTTTACATTGTGGCAGAGTTCATGCACCTCAGGCACGAGATCAAGAACCTGATCATGACCGTCCTGATGCCGTTGATGCTCTTCATCTGGTTCATCATCGCATTCCTTGCAGATGGAGACTCCTGGAAGAACATGCGGAAAGACCTTTCACCGGGCACGCCCGTCAAAAAGGAAGCGCCTGTAGCAGCGCCTGCTCATCATTAACACCATTGATCAACGATCATCGCAGAATGTAAAAGTGATGCCTTCAGGACCTGATTGCTTCACTTTTACATTTTTGCATTTATGTCACTTTAAAATCTTAACGTCATTTCCAGGAAAGCATTATTAGGAGTAGCATTGGCCATGCTGGTACCCCTGGCGGGTTACCTGATAGTGGACCATTACGGCAAGAACGTGGTGCATATACCGCCCTATCTTATTGCGGAAAGGGTAGACACCATTGTGAAAGATGGGAAAACCACCTACGATACCGTGTATCACCAGGTGAAAGATTTTACGCTGACCAACCAGCTGGGAGAAGCGGTACGCCTGAGCGACGCCAAAAACCGGATACTGGTGGTAGACTTCTTCTTTACCAGCTGCCCCACTATTTGCCCCACCCTCACACAGCACCTCAAACGGGTACAGGACGCGTACGAAAAGAACGATACGCTGATACAGATCATTTCCATTACGGTAGACCCCACGCGGGATACGGTACAAATGCTCAAGCGGTATGCGGACCGGAACAATGTTGACCCGAAGAACTGGTGGCTGCTCACCGGGGACAAGAAGGAGATCTATGACCTGGCCCGCCACGAGTTTTTTGTGAACGCGGTGGAAGGAGACGGCGGCCCGGACGATTTTATCCATACAGAGAAGTTTGTGGTGATAGACAAAGACCGGTACATCCGCGGCTATTACAACGGGCTTGATACCAATGATATCAGCCGCATGGTGAATGATATTGCCGTGCTGCACATTGCGAAAGACAAGAAGAAACCCGGCCTGCTGAAGCGCCTGTTCTCTTCCAAACAGTAGTGAACATGAGTAACCTGAAAAACAAGAACCTGAACCTGCCCATAGCGATCATTTCCATCGTTATACCGGTAGTGGTGGCCGTACTGTTTGTACTGCCCAAGCCTGATATTGAGACCGGTTTTGATGTAAGGGTGATGCCCTTTTTTCATGCGCTGCTCAACTCCGCCACCGCCGTATTGCTGCTGGCCAGCCTGTTTTTTATCAAGAACGGGTATGCCACCGCCCATAAATGGGCTAACCTTACCGCGGTGATCTTGTCCGTTTGTTTCCTGCTGTCTTACGTTACGTATCATTTTCTTACAGAAAGCACCAAGTTCGGGGACATGAATCATGACCAGGTGGTAGACGCTATGGAAATAGCCGCGGCAGGCAACATCCGTTACCTGTATTTCTTTTTCCTGCTTACCCATATTGTGCTGGCCGTGGTAATAGTACCGCTGGTGCTGTTTACGCTGCTGCGCGCGTTCCAGGGAGATAACGCCCGCCACCGCAAAATTGCGCGCTTTACCTGGCCCATCTGGTTTTATGTAGCGGTTACCGGCGTGGTGGTATACATCATGATACAGCCGTATTACGCATAAGCTGACGCAAATCAGGTGCGGCACTATAAAAATGCCTTAACTTCGTACCGTGAAAAAGCTGTTTTTAATACTGACAATATTGGCGCTGCTGCTGCCCTGCAGTGAATTGCTGGCGCAATGTTCCCTCTGCACCAAAACGGCCCAGCAACTGGGCGAGGGGCCTGCCAAAGGCCTCAATAACGGCATTCTCATGCTGGCATTTACGCCGCTGGCCCTCATGGCTTTTTTAGGCTACCGCTGGTGGAGGAGCCAGAAAGCCCAATAAATTTTCAATTGCTTAAACCGGCCAACGGCACGGTAAACTCGGGGCAGTCTACCCGCAGGTCTCCCGCTTTCAGGAAAGATTTTACAAGGTTGCAGTAATGCAGCTTGCCTTTCTTTTCATAAAAACGGCAGTTGAGGCACATGCGTTGCGGCGTGATCACCAGGTTGCGGTTCAGGTCTTGTATCAGGTTCAGCAGCTGCTCCAATAAACCGCCCTGCTTTTCTGCTGGTATGGTATTTACAGAGCGTTGGATGGGGTTGGCAAAATCTTCTATTTTACGGGCAATCATTTTTCCCTCCCTGGTGAGCAGGAGCGTGTGGCTGCGGCTGTCTTTAATATCTTCTTTCCGTTTCAGCAATCCTTTTGATTCTACAGATTTGATAGCATCACTGATGGTAGCCTTGGTCATGTTAAAATGAGAAGCCAGGTGCGTAACGGTCTTGAACTTGTCTGGATAATGCAGCAGGTAAGTGAGTATCTGCACCTGTATGGGGCTGATACCATGTTGTTTGGCTTCCTGCCAGAGCAACACCCGAAATGCTTCAGACAGCCTTTCTAGTGCCGCTACCACTTTGCTTGCGGTATTGGTTGCCTGGTGTTCAGGGTTAAAGGTAGATTCCTTTGCCATGTTCAAATTTATGTAACGGGTTGCTGCTGGTGCCCGAAAAGATCCTAAAAATACTAATTTTCAGTAGTGTGCGAATAGCACGTTCATGTTGTTTGAAAAACCGCCATTAGAACGATGTAAATCAAACAAAATTGTGTCTGGTTGATGTCGATGGTCCTTACTGCCGTAACAAATATAAGGTGGTTGCATGAAACCGCCCGGAATGGTGAAAAATTTCACTGCGGTCTTTCCGCAGCGGTCCACTTTGCATATTGTTGTACAATGCGGTAAAGGTTGAATTGCGGATGGTCCAGCAGTGCCTGTACTTCATGGAGGAGCGCCTGTTTGTCTACATCCTGCATGCGGCGATGCTGTATCAGCTGGTAGGCTTTTTCCGCCAGCAGCAGCGCCTTTCTTTCCCGGTTGCCATGCGTCTGCAGGCGGTGCGCATCCAGGGCGGCTATCAGTTCCGGAATGCCCGCTGCCGTGGTGGCAATGGTTTTGATCACCGGCGTTTCCCAGCCTGCCGTACGTTTGGTATGGGCCAGCAGGCGGAGGTTCTTTACAAATTCGTTTGCAGCAGGGCGGTCGGCCTTGTTCACTGCAAAAATATTGGCGATCTCCATCAGTCCAGCTTTCATGGTCTGTATCTCGTCTCCCGCTTCCGGCACCACCACTACCACCGTGGTGTCTGCCACGCCGGCTATTTCTACTTCGCTTTGCCCTACGCCTACTGTTTCAATGAAAAGATAATCGAACCCGGCGGCTTTCACCAGGTCACTCACCTCCAGTATTTTAGGGCTGAGCCCGCCGAGCGCGCCGCGGCTGGCCATGGAGCGGATAAATACGTTGGGGTCTGAAAAATGTGTGCTCATGCGGATGCGGTCTCCCAGCAGCGCTCCGAAATTAAAAGGGCTGGAAGGGTCAACGGCTATGACGGCCACTTTTTTCCCTTCCGCCGTTAAAGCGGTGATCAGCGCATTGACCAGCGTACTTTTACCGGCGCCCGGCGGCCCGGTAATGCCCGCCACCCGCGTATGCCCGCCTGCCGGCAGGGCCTCCAGCAAAGCGGTGTAACCCGGTGCTTCGTTTTCCACCAGTGATATGCAGCGCGCCAGTGCCCGTACATTGCCCTCCCCTAAACGGGCGAGTAATTGCTGATACATAAAACAAATGTATCAATGATTTTCCACATCTTTGCAGCCATGAAAGTGTCCGGATTTACTTTTGTTCGCAATGCGGTGAGGTATGATTACCCGGTGGTGGAAGCGATCCGCTCCATTTTGCCGCTGTGCGATGAGGTGGTGGTCAGCGTGGGAGATTCGGACGATGGTACCTTGCAGCTGATCGAATCCATTGGTTCTCCCAAGCTGCGCATTGTACATTCCACGTGGGACGATTCCCTGAAAGAAGGCGGCCGCATTCTGGCCGTTGAAACAGACAAGGCGTTTGCGCATGTGAGTGAAGACAGCACCTGGGCTTTTTACATACAGGGAGACGAAGTGGTGCATGAAGATGATTACCCCGCCATCCGCGCCGCCATGGAACGGTATAAGGATGATGCGCGGGTGGAGGGCCTGCTGTTCAACTACCGGCACTTTTACGGCAGCTACGATTACCTGGGAGATTCCCGCACCTGGTACAACAAGGAAGTACGCATTATCCGCAACAATAAAAATATCCGCTCCTACCGCGATGCGCAGGGTTTCCGCCTCAACGGGAATAAGCTGCACGTAAAACCTGTAGCGGCTTGGATGCATCATTACGGCTGGGTAAAGCACCCGCAGGAGCAGGCTAAAAAACTGAAGAACTCTATTTCCCTCTACTTCGGGAAAGAGGAAGAAAAAGCGATTGAGCGCCATGGCCTGAAAGACGCGTTTGACTATGCAGGCATAGACTCGCTGGTGCGCTTTACGGGTCAACATCCCGCTGTGATGCAGGCGCGTATTGCCCAGAAGAACTGGCAGTTTGAACACGATGTGAGCAGGAAGAACTTCAAAGGCCTGAAACGCAAGGTCCTGTACTGGATAGAGCAGAAAACGGGCAAGCGCCTGTTTGATTACAGGAACTATAAATTATTGAAATAGACTGATCCACCATATGTCTTCCAGAAATTTGCTGATCATGCCTTTTGGCAACCAGTCTTTGTTAAGCAGCTGGATAACGGATGCCGCCAACCGGCGCTTCAACGTACTGCTGCTGTATTATCATCCGCAGATCACACAACCGGAGCTGTTGCAGCCTTCCACCGCCTTCCGCGTATGCCACCTGAAAGATTTTAAATGGTGGATGATCAAAGACCTGTTTGATCAGCAGCCGGCGTTGCTGGAAACCTATGACCGTTTCTTTTTCCCGGATGATGATATTGTGATGGCGCGTGAAAAGATCAACTGCCTGTTTTATTTCTTTGAGAGGTCCCGCACCGAACTGGCGCAGCCCGCGCTCACCCGCAACTCTTTCAAAAGCTGGAAGGCCCTGCTGCAAAAGCGTTTGTCAGGTATCCGTTATATGAACACCGTGGAGCTGATGTGCCCGATGATGACCAGCGCGGCCGTCAGGCAGTTGCTGCCTACCTTCAAGCTGACCCGCTCGGGTTATGGAATAGACCTGCTGTGGGGCGAAATGGTGCGCAAGGCGGCCGGGGATAGAAGCATTGCCGTATTTGACACGCAGCCTGTGTACCACTCCAAGCCGGTAGGAAAGGGCGAGCTGTACAAAAAAGTACCGGAGTCCGTATTTGCGGAGCGGGACCGGATATTCAGCGATTATCATATTACAGACCAGGAGATCCACAGCATGCCGCTGCCGGAAAACAGCTGGTGGCAGCAATGGAAAAGTTACCGGCAATACCGGCAATACGCAGTTGACTGCAAAGCTCAGTGAGTGATGTGGCGGGATAGCCCTTCTTCCGCAAAGGTCCTTCTTTCCAGCCGGGTTTGGGCCAGCAGGCGGTCATTCTCCGCTTCGCGGCCGCGGGAGGCTTCGCGGTGATGAATGTGGTACATGATGCCGCCGCCTTTTAGGAAACGTTTGCGAACGCCTGCATTCACCAGGCGGATGGCCAGCTCGCTGTCTTCCCTTCCCCAGCCCGTGAATATTTCATTATAACCGTTCACCTTTTCCAGGTCAGCTTTCCAGAAAGCCATGTTGCAGCCTTTTACGTCAAACGGGTCTTTTTTATAGCGGTGGGCCAGGAAGTCCGATATCCACGGCATGTGCAGGCTGTTGAAAAAGTTCTTGCTGTTTTTACGCAGCAGGGTGGCGTTGATATTTTTGGTGGTCAGTACTTCCCTGGACAAGGCTTCTCCCATCAATACGCGGCTGCCTGTGGCAAAACAGCCCGGCCGGGCAAAGCGTACGTGGTCTTCCACAAATTGCGGGTGCAGTATCACATCTCCGTCAATCTGGACAATGTAGGGCTGCGCGGCAGCCAGTATGGCCTTGTTGCGGATGCCAGCCAGCCGGAAGCCCTCATCCGCCTGCCAGATATGTTTCAACGGTATGGGAAACCGCTGCTGGAAGGAGGTGATCAGTTCACGGGTGGCGCCGCCGGAGCCATCGTCAGCCACCAGCACTTCGGCCGGCATCACTGTTTGCCCCAGCACGCTCAACAGGCAAACCTCCAGTGCGGCCGGCCAGTTGTAGGTAGATATGCTGAGAGAGATCTGCATGTGTTCTTAATTCGGGATATTAAAATAATCAAAAAAATAATTCGCCGGCTTCAGGTTCAGCAAGGCTTCGCGGTTTTGTTCCAGGTCGTTGTACCCCATATGCCGGATCTGCTCCGGTGAATAGGGCAGTTTTTTCTCCGGGGCGCCTTTGGTAATGATACCCAGCCCTTCGTCACAGTCCAGTACAAATACGTTAATATCATCCCGGGTGCTACGCAGGTGAACAATTGACTTCCATACGTCACCGTTCCATTTACCGGTGAACCTGGCCGCTTTCCACTCTTCAAAAGTGCCCGCATGTTCCGGGGTTACCGGGTTGCAGTCATGCATCACAATGACGCCGCCCTCTTCCAGGTATTGCAGGCAGTTTTCCACATCGCGCAGCGCATAACCATATTCATGCATGCCATCTACCAGGCTCACCTGCAGGGCTTTTTCCGCAAATACCTTTTCCGCGTTCTCGCGGAAGAAACGGTCGCTTTCCTTTTCAAAAAAGCGGCTTTCCCAGATATTGGCGGGCTGTTTTATATGCATCCAGATCTTTTTATACCATTTCATTTTGAAATAGGGATCTACGGCAATTTTGCGGGGCGCCCTGATCGGGAAAAAATTGTAGCCCTTAAATACTCCGATTTCCAGATAGGTATGGGCGTTGATTTTCCGTATAAGGCGTTCGATGACGAAGCGACGGTTGATATCCATGTAACAGTTGTTGTAGTTGTAGGTTTTCGCGTTGCGCTGCTGAAAATTCTGCGGCAAGATATATATAAAATCTTTAGTTTAGATGTGTATTTTCATTGTATTGTTACAGGTACCATGACCAATTTCATACCCATATTTCCCCTCGGCATAGTTGTTTACCCGGGTGAGCAGCTGAACCTTCACATTTTTGAGCCGCGGTACAAACAACTGGTATCCGAATGCATCCAACACCAGAAGCCCTTTGGTATTCCCGCGGTGATAGACAAAAAGGTGAACGAGTTCGGCACGCTGGTAGAAATAACGGCCGTGGAAAAGCAGTATGACAACGGGGAGATGGATATTAAAACGAAGGGCCTCAGGGTGTTCCGCATCCTGGAGATCATCCGCGAGGTGCCTGACAAGCTGTACGCGGGCGCTATTGTGAACTATCCTGAAAACCACCAGCGTACCAGCCGCAACCTGCAGAAGCAGGTGCTCACGGCGGTGAGGGAGCTGCACCAGATATTGCAGGTGAGCAAATCTTTTCCCCGGGCAGACGAGCACCTGCATGCTTATGACATAGCCCACCATGCCGGCCTTTCCCTCCAGGAGGAATATGAGCTGCTGCATCTTTTCCAGGAGCTGCAGCGCCTGGAGTACCTGAAGCGCCACCTCACCAAGGTGATCCCCATGATGATGGAAATGGAGCGGCTGAAAGACCGGGTGAAGCTCAACGGCCACTTCAGGAATTTATCCGTGGATAATTTTTAACTTGGCGCCATGATAGGCCCGATTTTTTGCCTGGACCTGGGTAACTCCCGCCTGAAATGCGGGGTGATGCTGAACGGGGAATTGCAGCAGGAACTGTTTTTTTCAGCCACCGGATTGCTGGACGAAGTGCGCGGCGCGCTGGAGCAATTCCGGCCGGTGGCGGCTATTTTATCTTCCGTGGTAGACCACCCGCGGGAGCTGGAAACCCTGCTGGCCGCCCATACTGCCTTTACCCGGCTGCACCATACCACGCCGCTGCCCATTGGCCTGGCCTACGAAAAGCCGGAAACGCTGGGGGTAGACCGCATTGCCCTGGCCGCGGGGGCCTGGCGCCAGTTTCCCGGCCGGCACAGCCTCATTATAGGCGCCGGTTCCGCCATTACCTACAATTTTTTGCATAAATCCGGCCAGTTCATGGGCGGGGGCATCAGCCCCGGCATAGACATGCGTTTCAAAGCGCTGCATGCCTTTACGGATAAATTGCCCCTGGTGGAGCCATCCACCCAATATGCCTTTGTAGGGTACAACACCCGCCAGAGCATACTGAGCGGCGTGCAGGAAGGGGCCGTGGCTGAAGTGGAAGGCATGATAACAGCGTACGCCCGCCGCTACAGGAACTTTAACGTGCTTTTAACAGGGGGGAATTTGGTTTTTTTTGCTTCCCGCCTTAAAAATAAGATATTTGCAAGCCCATATTTAATGTATAAAGGTTTAAACTCAATTGCAGAACTCAATGTATTGGACAAAAGCTAGCTTCTTTTGCCTGTTAGGCGTTATTGTGCTATCGGCAAAAAATGCTGCGGCCCAGGATAATTCTCCGTACTCTCGCTTTGGTTTAGGCGAGCTTTCGCGTTCCGAAAATGCCGTCAATCTGGGTATGGGAGGGGTTGCGCAGGCTTATTCAGACGCCCAGTCCATCAACTTCCTGAACCCGGCCAGTTACTCCAACCTGCAACTGGTTACATTCGATGTGGGCCTTAACGGCGGCGTACGCCGGCTGGCTGGCGCGGATATCAGCTCCCGGTCCGGTTTCGGCACGCTGAGCTACCTGCAGCTGGGCATGCCCCTCGGCAAAAAATGGGGCCTGAACATTGGCCTCCGCCCTATGACAAGGGTGGCCTACAACATTGCGGAATCTGAGGAAAAGACCTATTTCGATACGTTGAAAGTACCCGTAGTACACCAGTACGAGGGCAGCGGGGGTACCTATCAGGCCTATGTGGGCACCGGTATAGGCTTTGGCGGTTTCAGCATTGGCGCTAACATCGGCTACCTGTTCGGTAACGTGCAGCACAGCACCAAAGAGCTGTATTCCACCGCTTCCAGCATTCTGCCCAGCAAACACAGCCGCCGCATCAGCTACAGCAGCTTCTTCTACTCCGTAGGCCTGCAGCAGTCCATCAGCCTGGGCAAAGACCTTGAGCTGTCACTGGGCGTAAGCGGCAGCCTGGAGCAAAAGCTCAACGCCCGCCGCGAGCGGATGCGTGAAACGCTTTATTACGACGCCGCCTCAGACGAGTATGATACGCAAGACACTGTGCTGTACGAAAGAGGCACCAACGGTGATATTGTATACCCCCAAACCATCGGTGCGGGCATCATGCTCACCAAAACCGATAAATTTACCTTTGGCGCGGACTTTACCACGTCCAAATACAGCAACTTCCGCAGCTTTGGCGATCCTGACTCTACGCAAGACAGCTGGAGAGTAAGCATAGGCGGCCAGTTTGTGCCCAACGCCAGCTCCTTCACCGGGTACTGGAACAAGGTAGCCTACCGCCTGGGCGGCTTCTTCGGAAAAGATTACATAAAAGTGGGCAGCAAAGACATGAACATCATGGGCTTTTCTATTGGCGCCGGTTTCCCCGTCAGGAGGATCATGCCGGCCATGAACCAGTTCACCATGATCAATGCCGCATTTGAAGTAGGCCAGCGCGGAGACATCAACATTGTCAAAGAGACCTATTACCGGCTCACCCTGGGCTTCACCCTTAGCGACCGCTGGTTCATCAAGAGCAAATACGACTAATACCTTGAAACAACTTCTCACATACCTGGCCGTAGCGCTGGTTTGCTGTAGTTGTGAAAACGACATGAACGCTGTACGCCGTTTTGATAAAGACAAGCTGGGCGTAGAGCAGGGGTATAACGTGGAAACCATCATGAGCCAAACGGCCCACGTAAAAGGTATCCTCACTTCGCCTTACATGGAAAGGCATACTACCCACCCGCCCTATACGGAATTTCCCCGCGGCCTCAAAGTAGTGTTCTATTCAGATTCCCTCACTATTTCAAGCATACTCACCGCCAATTACGGCAAGTACATGGACGGCGAAAAAGACGTGTACCTGCGTGACAGCGTAGTGTTCATCAGCCTTAAAGATCCCAAGAACATTCAACGGCTGGATTGTAAAGACCTGCGGTGGGACGCAAAAAAATCCCTGTTCACCACGGATAAATACTGCCGCTATTCCACCCCTTACGATACGCTGTTCGGCGTGGGCTTTGACGCCAACCAGGATTTCTCCTGGTCAAGGTTTCACACGGCGCACGGCTCTTTCATGGCGCCAGACAGCAGTTTTGTAGAATAAACATATTCCGCTATAAACGCAGCAAGCCGGTCATATGACCGGCTTGTGCGCTTTAACCTATTTTTTAACCTAAAATTTCCTGACTTACATGGTCAACAACCATGCCAAAGTATTATTTTCCAGGGCTTCCTATTGGGAGCATGAATATTTATTTTTGGTTCCTCAATATCAAATCAACACATCATGGAATACAGAAGACTCGGTAAATCCGGCCTGCAGCTCAGCGTACTGTCTTTCGGCAGCTGGATCACCTTTCACAAGCAAATAGACGATTCGCTTTCTGACCGGCTCATGGGCCTGGCGTACGACAACGGTATCAACTTTTTCGACAACGCGGAAATATACGCCCTGGGCGAATCTGAAAAGATGATGGGCCGGATATTGAAGAAGAAGAACTGGGACAGAACATCTTACACCCTTTCCAGCAAGGCGTACTTTGGCTGGCGGGGCGAGCAGAACAAGCCCAACCAGACCGGCCTCAGCCGCAAGCACCTGACAGAGGCCTGCCATGAGGCGCTGCAACGGATGGGGGTAGATTACCTGGACCTGTTTTTTTGCCACCGGCCAGACAAGCACGTGCCTATGGAAGAAGTGGTGTGGACCATGAACATTCTCATCCAGCAGGGCAAAATTCTTTACTGGGGCACGTCTGAATGGAGCCCGGCGGAAATTATGGAGGCCCACATGATAGCCCGGCAATACAACCTCATTGGCCCCGTAGTGGAGCAACCGGAGTACAACCTCTTTCGCCGGGAAAAAATGGAGCATGAGTACCTGGATGTTTTCCGCACGGTAGGGTTGGGCACCACCATTTTCAGCCCGCTGGCCTCCGGCCTGCTGACCGGCAAGTATAACAAAGGCATTCCGGAAGGTTCCCGCCTGGGCCTGGAAGGTTTTGAATGGCTCAAGAACCGCAATTTGCTGGAAGAGAATGTGGCCCGCGTGGTAAAGCTGGAGGCGGTAGCCGCGCAGCTGAACACCAGCCTGGCCACCCTGGCGGTAGCCTGGTGCATCCGCAACCCGGATGTAACTACCGCCATCCTTGGCGCCACCAAGGAAGAGCAGCTGAAAGAGAACCTGAAGGCGCTGGAGGTGTACCCTTTGCTGACAGACAGCATATTGGAGGAAATTGACGGTATTATGCAAACCAAACCCCGGGCGCGTACGCATTGATGCTGCCGCGGAAAACGTGTAGCCCTCCCCGGGGCCGCAGGCGGGTGCCGCTGGTTAAATTGCTGTTAACAGTACTTTATTTAATACGTTTACGAGATAAAACCTGCCTTTGGCGAAAACAGGAGTACAGATGTGCGGCACGTGCCTATCTTTGTATTGGTTTTTCATAGGATATGGTTAAAAATATTGAGGGCGGTATTCTTACCGCCCTATTTTTTTCCCCCTCTCTTCCCGTATTTCCCCTCAATTTGGCTAATTTCCCTTTATTAAATATTTATAGCATGGAAACCATTACATGGAATGATTTTGAGAAGGTACGCATTCATGCCGGCACTATTCTGACGGCCAAAGTGTTTGAGAAGGCCCGTAACCCTGCTTACCAGCTGGAGGTGGATTTTGGCCCCGCAATAGGCATTAAACGGTCTTCCGCGCAGATCACCAGGCTCTACAGCCCTGAAGAGCTGGTAGGCCGGCAGGTGGTGGCGGTAATTAACTTTCCCGTAAAACAGATCGCAAATTTCTTTTCGGAGTGCCTGGTGCTGGGTGTAGTGGGCGATGAGCAGGAAATAGTGCTGCTGCAGCCGGACAGGCCGGTTAAAAATGGCTACAGGATTGCATAGTAGTAAAAATAATAATTTAAATAATTTCAATATCCAATTGCAAAATAGGTGATTTTGGCGCTTCACGAACAATTTTAGCACGTTCACGGAAATGGACTTGCGCGGCAGATGAACCACCTTATCTTTGACTTAGGTTTTTCATAGGATATGGTTAAAATTATTACAAAGGCGGTATTCTTACCGCCTTTTTTCATTTCCACCCTTCTCTGCAATGCCCTGTCCGCGGTTATCTCCTCGTATCTAAACATTCATCATATTTGTTGTTGCAACATGATTTTACGGTGCGCCGGAAGCAGGCTGGAAGCGGCTATAAAGTTATCTTGAAGGCCATTTTAAGGGGAAAAACCGTGTAGTAATGGATCGTTTAAAGCAGTTTTCGCTACGTTAACCAGAAAAAATATAGCGTTCACTAGTTTGGGGATTAAGCTTACTTCTAAATTATTGAAATTTGTACTAGGTTTTTCAATAAAGATATGGTTAAAATTTTTCGGGGCTGTATTCTTGCAGCCCTGTTTTTTTGCCCCTAAGTCATTAAAAAAGGTCACTCCCGCGGGAGTGACCTTTTCTTTTTATAAGGTACTAATGTTTTAATTGGCGCCTTTGAATGCGGCCGGCAACGGCTTGCGCAGCAGGTTTTCGTATACAAAGCGGTAGGTCTCATTGCGCAGGTGCGCGGCCTTGGCGCCGCCCCAGCCGTGGCGCTCGCCGGGGTACAGCATCAGCTCAAAGTGTTTGCCCAGGTCCTGGAACTTGTTGACCAGCTGTATGGAGTTCTGCAGGTGTACATTGTCATCCATGGTGCCATGTACAATGCGCAGCAGGCCTTTGTATTTTGCCGCGTGGGTGAGCACGGAGGTGATCTTGTAACCTTCCGGGTTGTCTTGCGGGGTATCCATAAAACGTTCGGTATAATGGCTGTCATACAGGCTCCAGTCTGTTACCGCAAAATTGGCCATGCCATAGGGGAACACGTCCGCGCCGTAGGTAAGGGCCATGCATGACATATACCCGCCAAAGCTGCCGCCTGTAATGCATACTCTTTCCGCATCTACACCGGGCTGGCTGGTGAGCCAGCGGGTAGCGTCCATATAATCTTCTATTTCGTATTTGCCCAGCTGGCGGTGAATGTAATTCATGCCCGCTTTGCCGAGGTGGCCGGCGGCGCGGTTGTCAATGGCCACCTGTATGAGGCCTTCCTGTGCATACCATTGTGTGGCCAGCAGGTTGGGTTTCCAGGCATCGTATACCGTGCCGGCATCCGGCCCGCCGTAAATGCTGATCAGCACGGGGTATTTTTTGCCCGGCTCCATGTTCAGCGGCCAGATGATGGTGAGCGGCAGTTCAAGCCCGTCTCGCGTTTTATAGGTCTTCAACTCGGTGGTGGCCAGTTTGTAGGTATCAAAGGCTGCGCCTTTTGCATTGCCCAGTTCACGCACCACTTTGCCTTTTTCGTTGAGCAGGGCCATGCGCGGAGGGGTGCGGAGGTTGCTGTAGGTGGTAATAAAATAATCCCCGCCCGGCGCCAGCTTCACATCGTGAGAGAACTCCCCGAAGGTGAGGCGCTGCGGTTCACCGCCATTGATGCTGATCTTGTAAAGATCGTACCGCGTGCTGGCTTCTTTACGGGCGGTGAAATAAACGGTCTGCTTCCGCTGGTTGATCTCCAGTACGGCCTTTACACGCCAGTTGCCGCTGGTGAGCTGTTTTTTCAGGCTGCCGTCCATATTGTGGAGGTAGAGATGGTCCCAGCCGGATTTATCGCTTTTTACAATGAAACCTTTGTTATTGTCCAGGAAGTAGATGTCTGTGAACCAGTCTATCCATGTTTTCTGCGTTTCGTTGTAGATGGGCTTTTTAGCGCCGGTGGCGGTGTTGATGGCGTAAATGATGAGGTTGTTCTGGTCACGGGGCATCCATTGCGCCCAGAGGGCGCTGCCGTCAGGCGTCCAGAAAGGCTGGCCGAAATACTGGTCGTCTTGCGCGTTGAAGTCGGCCCAGGTAATGTTGCCGCCGGCAACGGACACCATGCCCAGCTTCACTTCCGGGTTGGTATCTCCTGCCTTGGGATAGCGGGTGTTTTCCAGGAAACCGTGCTGCCCTGCTTCGCTGTAGATCGGGAAAACCGGTACTTTGGAATCGTCAAAGCGCATAAATGCCAGCCGGCGGCTGTCCGGGCTCCACCAAAAGGCGCGGTAGCGCGAGGCACGGCCCAGTATTTCTTCGTAATACACCCAGGAGGCCCAGCCGTTGTAGATCACGTCAGACCCGTCTGTAGTGTACCTGATCTCTTTTTTGGTAGCTACTTCTACCGCATACAGGTCGTTATTGCGGGTAAAGGCCACATATTTTTCGTCTGGCGAAAGAGTAGGGTTCTTTTCCAGGGCGCTGTCACTGGTAAGGCGTATTTCCGCTCCGCCGTTGGGCTCCTGTACAAATACATCGTTATTTTTTACCGCTACCGTTCTGCCGGTGGCCGGCGGCGGCGTGTAAGGAGTGGCGCCGCCTGTTTTTACATCTACTGCCAGCGCTTTACCGGCGCGGGTCTCAATATAGTGCCCCTTGTCCGCCCAGCCGCGTACTACGGGCAAAGGCTCGGTAATGTTCACCGGGCGGGTAAAAACCTGGTCAAAGGTCAGTTCCTTTTTTTCCTGGGAAAAAGCCGGCTGGGCGGCCAGCAGGTAAATGCCCGCCAGCAGGGTTGGCAGTGGTCTGTACATACTTCTCATAATTTTTTACAGGTTGATTGCAGATTAGCGCAAACGAAAATAAAGATCAAATATCAAATATAGCAATGAAATATACCGGCGGCGCCGGCTACCCGCGGAAACCGGCTGGTTATAGCGCTAAAGCCGCAACGCAGCAACTCATGCTGCCATGGCATGGAGAATCGGATTACATTAGCACTGGTTTTTCACAGGATATGGTCGAAAATCAAACAGGGCAGTCATTCAGTTACTGCCCTGTTTGTGAATAGGCCGGATGTTGGCAATGATAATGGCGCCGCAAAGCAGCCCCAGGTCTTTCAGGATATTCACCGGCGCCATCAGGTTGCCATTGATAAGGCCCGGCACATGTATCGTAAAAATGAATACCAGCAGCATAAGGGCCAGCAGGTAGCCGGCCAGCCTGGCCTGTATGTTGAAAATAATGGCGATGGCCGCCAGCAACATGGCTACTCCTGTGAAATAGATCCAGAATACACCGCCCGGTACGGGCACCATACTCACTATTTCTTTTGCGTTGATGAGGTGATTGATACCGAAACAGGCCCATATAAGGGCGTAAAGTACTACTGCGGCCTGGGTAGGGATGTTGAATCTCATAGAAAAGCTTTTGTAATTAACAGGAAAGGCCGGCAAGGGTTCAATGGGCGCTTTGCCCTGCTTCCTCATTTTTGGATAGATGCTATATCCTACGGTATATTTAGGGTTATCCTGGGGTTTTCTTAGGGTTTGAGATATAAAATTACTCAAGAAAACCCTAAGAAAACCCCAGGATGAACCTAAGAAGATAAATGAATGACCATCAGATCCACCTGGCACGGTCTAGTCCTGGTATAGGTTACACCTGGTGCAGCCACAGGCCTTTCCCGGCCGGGTGTGTACCTGCCAAAAAAAGGCCGGCCCATTGCATGGCCGGCCTCCGGTTTCAAAAAATAAGTTGTTTATGCTTCGCCGCTGGTTTTCTCCGGGCGCATTTGCGGGAAAAACAGCACGTCCTGGATGGAGGGCTGGTTGGTCATCAGCATGGTCAGGCGGTCTATACCGATGCCGATGCCGGATGTGGGCGGCATGCCATATTCCAGCGCGCGCAGGAAATCATAATCGATATACATGGCCTCGTCATCTCCCCGCTCCATCAGCTGCACCTGCTCTTCAAAGCGCTGGCGCTGGTCTATGGGGTCATTCAGCTCGGAGTAGGCGTTGGCAATTTCCTTCCCGTTCACGATCAGCTCAAAACGCTCTACCAGGCCGGCTTTGCTGCGGTGCTTCTTGGTCAGCGGGCTCATTTCTACCGGGTAGTCTATGATGAAGGTGGGCTGCACGTAGTGGTGCTCGCATTTCTCCCCGAAAATTTCATCTATCAGCTTGCCCTTGCCGGCACTGGCTTCTACGGGTATGCCCAGTTGTTTGCACACGTCGCGCAACTGCGCTTCGTCCATGCCGGTAATGTCTATGCCGGTGTGTTCCCTGATGGCATCGTACATGGATACGCGGCGGTAGGGGGCTTTGAAGCTGATCACCTGCTCGCCGGCCTGCACGTCCGTGCTGCCGTTCACGTTAACGGCCACTTTTTCCAGCAGGGCTTCCGTGGTACGCATCATCCAGTCATAGTCCTTATAGGCGGCATACATTTCCATTACGGTAAACTCCGGGTTATGCGTGCGGTCCATGCCTTCGTTGCGGAAGTCTTTGGCAAACTCATACACGCCTTCAAACCCGCCCACGATCAGCCTTTTCAGGTACAGCTCATTGGCAATGCGCAGGTACAGCGGCATATCCAGCGCATTGTGATGGGTAATGAAGGGACGGGCGGTGGCGCCGCCGGGGATAGCCTGCAAAATGGGGGTTTCCACTTCCAGGTAGCCCATTTCGTTATAAAAATCACGGATGGTCTGCATGAGGCGGGTGCGTTTTTTAAACACTTCCTTCACCTCCGGGTTGATCACCAGGTCCGCATACCGCTGGCGGTACTTGAACTCCGGGTCTGTTACCGCGTCAAAGGTCTCGCCTTCCTTTTCCTTCACCACGGGCAGCGGGCGCAGGGCCTTGGCCAGCACCGTCAGTTCTTTCACGTGTACGGAGGTTTCGCCGGTTTTGGTAGTGAATACATAACCTTTAACGCCTATGAAATCGCCAATGTCCGTCAGCTTTTTCCACACTACGTCATACAGGGATTTATCTTCACCGGAACAAATTTCGTCCCGCTTGATGTACAGCTGGATACGGCCCTTGCTGTCTTGCAGCACGGCAAAGTTGGCCTTGCCCATGTCTCGCGTTTGCATGATGCGGCCTGCCAGGCATACCTGCTGGTACTGGTCTTTCGTTTCTTCGGAATAACCGGCCTTAATGTCTGCAGAATACGCATTCACGGGGTATTCCGGCGCCGGGTACGGGTCTACGCCCAGTTTCTGCAGCTCCTGCAGTTTTTCCCGGCGGATGATCTCCTGTTCGGAGAGTTGCTGTTGGGTATTTACGCTCATTGGTGTTTATCATATACGGCCGGCAGATTCAGCCCCGCCGGCCTTTTAAGGAGTGCAAAAATAACGGATTTGCGCAGATTTGTCTATACCGGCGGAACACGGCCCCGTGCAGCGCCATGTATATATTCATCTTTTATAATTTATTTATGACTTTATGCCAACGATTGGTGCGGTTATTGCGTAACTTTATATAAAATCTCCCAGGCATGAAAACCATCATTGTACCAACTGATTTTTCAGCAACCGCCTATAACGCGGCCCGCTATGCCCTGGGCCTGGCGCAGCAAACGGGCGCTACCCGTGTGCTGCTGTACCATGCCTATGAACTGATCGTTCCCATCCCGGACTTGCCTACCGCCGTGCCTATGGTGAACATGGAAGACCTGAAAGCCTCCAGCCTGGAGGGCCTGCAGCATATGCAGGCGGAGCTGGCGCCGGCAGTGCCCGCGGGCATCACCGTAGATCACCGGGCAGACAATCACCTGCTGGCCGCCAATATAGACCAGGTATGCAGGGAAGAAGGGGCGGACATTATTGTAATGGGCATCACCGGCGGCAGCCAGCTGGAAGAAATACTGGTAGGCTCCAACACCGTAGATGTGGTCAAAAATTCCAGCTTCCCCGTTATTGTAGTGCCTACCGAAGCCGTTTTCAGGCCGGTGAAAAAAATAGTGTTTGCCTGCGACCTCCGGAAGGTGGCCAAAACCACCCGCAAAGAGCTGCTGCATGGTTTGCTGGACGAGTTCAAGCCGGAGCTGCTGGTGCTGAACGTACAGAAAGAAGGCAAAGAGCATATGCACCCGGAAGAGAACCAGGAGCTGGACAATATGCTGCATAATTACAACCCGCAATATCATTTTGTAGACCACCCCAATGTGGTGGAAGGCATTACCGGTTTTGCGGAAAAAGAAGGCGCGGACCTGCTGCTCATCATCCCGAAAAAACACGGGTTGTTTGACAGTATCTTCAAACGGAGCCACACGTCGCGCATTGCTTTCAACACAAACGTACCGTTATTATCCATACATGAATAATTCCCTTTACAGCTACCATTCATGAATTTTCAGACTATGCTAAAAAGAACATTGTTATTACTGGCAGGCGTATGCCTGCTGCACACCACCCAGGCGCAGATACTCAAAAAGGCCTCAGGCATATTGAAATCTGCCGGCGGCGCCACCGCTACCGGTTCCGTTACCGAAAACGAGGCCGGCATGGGTATTAAGGAAGCGCTGGAGAAAGGCGTAAGCGCGGGCATTTCCCTGCTCAACAAACAAGACGGGTTTTTCGGCAACGAGCTGTATAAAGTGCTGCTGCCGCCGGATGCGTTGAAAGCTGAACGCGCCCTGCGCAGCATTGGGCTGGGCAGCCAGGTAGACAAGGCCATTCTCCAGATCAACCGCGCCGCGGAAGAAGCGGTGGGTTTTGCCAAGCCCATTTTTGTGAATGCCATCAAGCAGATGACCATTACAGATGCGCTGAACCTGTTGCGCGGCGGCCAGCGCTCGGCAACGGACTATTTCCAGGGCAAAACCACGGAGTCATTGAAAAGCGCTTTTGCGCCGGTGATAGACAGCGCGCTCAATAAAACCAGCGCCACCCGGTATTATGGGGACCTGGTCACCAAATACAACGGCCTGCCTACTACCTTCAACAAAATTAATCCTGACCTGAAGGGATATGTGACGGAAAAGGCCGTGCAGGCACTGTTTGACCAGATAGCCAAAGAAGAGCTGGCCATCCGGCAAAACCCCGCGGCCCGTACCACAGACCTGTTGAAGAAGGTATTCGGGAACAAAAGCTAGTGAGGATCGTTTATCAGCAAAAAGGGCTGGCCGGCATCCGCGGTCAGCCCTTTTTGCTGCAACTGCAGGGTGTTGCATGCAAACATGCGCCCTGTCATGCGTGCTCATTTCCTGCCGGCACGCGGCAAATCAGTTCATACGGTTTCTTCCGCCTCACACCCCCGCCAGCAACACCTGCCATGCCTCCGCCACTTTCCCCTGCTCCAGCAATTGCCGGGCGTAGCGGTGCAGTTCTTTCTCCATTTCATCGGGGCTGATGCTGTAGTACTGGATGATATTTTTCAGGTGGTCATCGTGGAAGGCAACATCGATCACCGGCATTTCGTGTACATTGGCCAGCTGACCCAGGTTGTTGCCGGTGAGTATGTGGCTGTGGCGGATGCCCTGCGGCAGCGCATCCACCCCAATACCCAGCTGCAGGTTGGGCTTGGCCACTTCAAACACGGCGCTGCCGGATGCCCGGCAATAATAGTCCGCGCCCATGCGCGCCACCAGGTCTATTCTCTGCGGGTCTATGCGGCCCTGGGCGTTCAGGATGCTTTCGTTGATGTGCAGCAGCACTGGCTCACAGATCACCAGGTTGCCCGCGCCGCCGCCGGTACCCGTCTCTATCACCTGCTTCACCACGCATTCCATTTGCACGGGACTTTCCTGCACCCTGAAAGGTTTTATTTTCTCGGAGGGCAGCGGCGTAAAGCCTGCTTTTTCGAACTCGCTCACCCCCTGGGGATATTCGCAGCTGGAAAGGGAGGCCTGCTGCACCATGGCATAGCTCACCACGTTGATCACCACTTCTTTGGTGGCGTAGATATTCTCCAGCGTATGCTTCACCGTATTATCCCGCACGCGGCGCGAGGGGGAAAAAATAAGCGTGGGCGGGTTGGAGCCGAACACGTTAAAAAAACTGAAGGGAGAGAGGTTGGGGCGGCCCGCCGCGTCTACCGTGCTGGCAAAACAAATGGGGCGGGGCGCTATGGCCCCCAGCAGATAGGCGTGCAGCTCCGCTGTTTTCACATCACCGGGTACTACTCTCATACGTTCTTTTTCTGGGCAAGGATCGAAAAGTCGCTTTCTTCCGCTACAATGGTATTGCTGAGCAGCCCCAGGCCGTCTATTTCCATCTCCACCACATCGCCGGGCTGCAGCCATTGCTCCTGGTAATCGGGATCGTTGAGCTTGCCGGTGCCGTTCAGCTCCAGGAAGCAGCCGGTACCTACCGTGCCGCTGCCGATGATATCGCCGGGCAGCAGGTCCGCGCCATATGCGCAGCGTTCAATAATTTCCGCAAAGGTCCAGTCCATGTCTCCCATATTGCCTTCGCTCACCTGCACGCCGTTTACCCGGCAGCGCATGCCGAGGTTGTAGTTATTGCCGGTGTGGCCGTCTTTGGCGGGTATGCGGTAAGGCTCCAGCTCGTCTGGCGTTACCAGCATGGGGCCTGTGATGGTGGCAAAGTCTTTCCCTTTGGCCGGCCCCAGGTTGAGTTTCATTTCTTCCAGCTGCAGCACGCGGGCGCTCATATCGTTCATGATCATGTACCCGCCAATGTAGCCGTCTGCTTCCGCGGCGGGAATATTGCGGCCGCGCTTGCAGATCACCACGGCCGCTTCCAGCTCAAAATCCAGGTTGCGGAAATGGTCCGGCATGCACAATACTTCGCCGGGGCCTTGTATGGCGTTATGATTGGTGAAATAAAAAATAGGGTATTGGTCAAACTCGGGTATCATATCCGCTTTGCGGTTGCGCCGCGCCGCCGCCACATGCTGGCGGAAGGCGTAGCCGTCCCGGCAAGACGTAGGGAAGGGTACGGGCGCCAGCAGCTGCGCGGTTTCGTACGGCACGCCCCAGGTGGTCATTTTGGGCATCTTCCCGGCTTTCAGCTGCGCGTCTACATGTATGGCAAGGTCTATCACCTCCTCCCACATCTGCAAAAACATATGCATGGTGGTGGGCAGGTCAGGATGCAGCTCCTGCATGCTATATAACTGGCCGTTTACCAGTATGGCCAGCTGGTCTACATCTTCCCGGATATAGGTAACGAGTTTCATTGACGGTTGAGTTTTGGTGTTTACGGGCCAAATATAGCCCTTTTGGAGAACCATGGGATTTTTATAGCTTTAAGGCATGTCTCGCACCTGGCTCATATCCCTGCTGCTGCTGGCCACCGCTGCGGCAAAGGCGCAGCAGCGCACAGACGCGTTCCTGCAAGACCTGCTGGAGCGGCACGCGTCGCCGGCATTGCGGCATATATTGCAGCACCCTGACTCTTTCCAGGTGCAGCTCATTTACACCCGCATCAACCGGGACGCGCAGAACCGCCCGGTGTTCAAGCACTATTATTACCACCTGGACAAAAACACGTATTTCAACCCCGCGTCTACCGTTAAAATGCCGCTGGCCTTTCTGGCCCTGGAGAAGCTGAACAGCCTGGGAATTGACAAGTATACGCCTATGCTGACAGACAGCGCGTACAGCCGGCAAACCCGCGTAACTACAGATACCTCCGCTGAAAACGGCCTACCTTCCATAGCGCAGTACATCAAAAAAATATTCCTGGTAAGTGATAACGACGCCTATAACCGCCTGTACGAGTTTATAGGGCAGCAGGCCATTCATGAAAAATTGTGGGCAAAGGGCTATAAGGACATGCGCATTGTACGGCGGTTTGTGACCATGAACGAGGAAGAGAACCGCCACACCAACCCGGTATATTTCGTGCAGGGCACAGATACCGTATACCCCCAGCCCGCCGCCGTGAGCACCTTGCACTACGACTATGGCAAACCCGTTTTTATAGGGCAAAAACACTATGACCGGGATGATGTGCTGATTGACCGGCCAATGGATTTTACCCGGCATAACAATGCCCCCCTGCAAGACCTGCAGCAGCAGCTGCAGTCTGTATTATTTCCGGCATCCGTACCCGCCAGGCAGCGTTTCGGCCTTACGCCTGACGATTACCGTTTCCTCTACCGGTACATGGCCGCGCTGCCCTTTGAGTCCGCACATCCCAAATACGACACTTCGGAGTTTTTTGACAGCTATACCAAGTTCTTCCGGTTCAAGGCCGGCCGGGGCAAAATTCCGCCCTATATGCGGGTATTCAATAAGACCGGCTGGAGCTACGGGTTTTTAACCGATGTGGCTTACTTTGCGGATTTTAAGCATAACGTGGAATTTATGCTGAGCGGCAGTATTTATGTGAACCGGGACGGGGTGCTGAATGATAATAAATACGAGTACGAGGAAGAAGGGTACCCGTTCTTCAGGGAGGTGGGCAACATCGTATACGACTACGAGTTACAACGGCCCCGCCCCCACGCGCCGGACCTGGGCATTTTTGAGGAAGCCACCGCCGGGCTGGGCCAGGCCCCCGCGGCCATTACCCGGGGAGATACTACCCGCCGCCGGCTGGCCCTGGTGTTCACCGGTCACGAGTTTGCGGACGGAGGCCGGCATATTGCGGCCGTGCTGAAAAAATGCGGGGCGCCCGCCTCTTTTTTCCTGACGGGCACATTTTATGATACCCCGGCTTTCAAGCCCCTCATCCAGCGCCTGAAAAAAGACGGGCATTACCTGGCCGGCCACTCCGGCCGGCACCTGCTGTACTGCGACTGGACAAAAAGGGACAGCCTGCTGGTAACCCGCCGCCAGTTTGAAGAAGACCTGGCCCTCAATTACCAGGCCATGGCCCGCCACGGCCTGCCCGCCCCGCATTATTTTTTGCCGCCCTATGAGTGGTATAACGACTCCATTGTGAAATGGACCGCGGCGCTGGGCCTGCAACTGGTGAATTTCAGCCCCGGCACGCGCAGCACGGCAGATTATACCTACCCTGAAATGGGGAAAAGCTACCGCAGCAGTGACAGTATCATGAAATCCATTACAGACTTTGAAAACCAGCGCCCTGCGGGCCTGAACGGATTTATACTGCTGGTGCATATTGGTACGGACCCCCGGCGTGTAGATAAATTTTATTTACAATTGGAGAAATTGATACGATATTTGCAGGGTAAACAATATGAATTGGTTACAATACCCCGGTTGTTGTCCCTTCATCTGTGAGCTGTGCCGGTTGTATCGACAATAACCTGATAATTTTAGTTTCCCTACTCCTGTTATACTGATGAATTAAAAGGTTTAACCAAAAATTTGGGAGTCATGAAATTCGACAAGATCAAGAATAAAGGACAGGCGCGTTTGTTTGAAAGCCGGTATCTGGAAATGCTGACCAAAACCCATCCCCTCATAATCTGGGGCATGTACCTGCCTATTATCGGGTACATGTTGTATTACAGCCATACTACCCTGGGTTATGGAATAGGGAAAATTTCGCTGATATTCCTGGGCGCTATTTTCTTCTGGTCCTTTTTTGAGTACATCATGCACCGCTTCCTGTTCCACCTGGTAACAGACAACAAGCGGCTCACGCGGTTCGTGTACGTGCTGCACGGTAACCATCACGAATACCCGAGAGACAGGCAGCGTCTCTTTATGCCGCCCGTGCCCAGCCTTATTATTTCTTCCATCATATTTGCCCTTATGTACGTGGTGATACGGGATGTCACTTTTATGTTCTGGCCGGGCTTTATACTGGGATACCTTATCTACGGCAGCATGCACTACGCCATTCATGCCTGGAACCCGCCTTTCAAGTTCATGAAGCCGGTATGGCGCAACCATCACCTGCATCACTACAAGAACGATGAAAAGGGCTTCGGGGTCAGCTCTTCTTTCTGGGACAGGGTGTTTGGCACCGTCTTCGACCTGGAAAAAGAGAAAGAAGACAAAACGAAAGTAAAAGAACTGATGTTCGACAAATAATATGCTGGAACTGACCGCAATAGAACGGGCTGACCTTTGCAAAGGTCAGCCCGTTCTTGTTGGGAGCCAATCGGCCTTGTAATATGTTCACCACCGTTTGCTTCTCCTCGTTTTTGTCGGGAGCCATCCGGCCCTGTAATATGTTCACCATCGTTTGCTTCTCCCCGTTCTTGTTGGGAGCCATCCGGCCTTGTAATATGTTCACCACCGTTTGCTTCTCCCCGTTTTTGTCGGGAGCCATCCGGCCCTGTAATATGTTCACCACCGTTTGCTTCTCCCCGTTCTTGTTGGGAGCCATCCGGCCTTGTAATATGTTCACCACCGTTTGCTTCTCCTCGTACAGTTCGGCAATCAGGTGGCTTTCTGCTGTTCCTTTTCACCGCACCGGTCTCACCATTTCTCCTCATCGTCCGGCAGGCTCTCCGGCGGCTGCCGGTACTTTTCCCGGCTTTTGATCTTTTCGGTCTGCCGGCTGATAATGAGCCGGGCAATAGACAAGAACACGTCCGGGTAATTTTCCGAAGCCAGTATTTCTTTCACCTTCCGTTCCGGCACGTCTACCTGGTAAAGCAGCAGTACAAATTGCTGAAAGTCCCGTTCTACCAGCATTTCCAGGTGGCGGGCCAGTACGGCCTCCAGCTCCGCCATGTTCATGGCGGCCGGCAGGCGGATGCCGGCGTTTTGTTCCAGCCAGGCCCCGGTTTGCTGCAAGTAACGGTCTTCCATTATTTCACCTGCTTGATCTTGTAGGAGGCGTTGGTCACAATTTTTACTGGTACTTTCAGGTCTTTTTTGAGTTGCTTTTTGCGGTTGGCGAGGTACACGTATTCACCCTTCATTTCTGTATTCTGCACACAAATGCTGGGCAGGCCGCTTTCGCGGTTAATGAGGTAGTTGGTGGTTTGCGTACCCTCTATGGCAGCCGTGGCCTGAATGCCTTCTTCTACGGTGAAGGTTTCTATTTTGTCTGTTTTGATGTTGCCTTTACCGTCTATCTTGGCGGTCTGGCTGTCCCAGTGCGCCAGGTTCCAGTAAAGGTCTATGCGGCCCTTGAGGCCGGTGCGCAGGGGCACGGTTTCCTCCCACTGCGTGCCGTTCTTGATACCGTGAACGGGGTATACCACCAGCAACTGTTCCAGCCAGGAGCGGAAGGCATCCGTGCCAAACTGGTCTTTCAGGAGCTTTTTATAGGCGGCCTGCTCGTCTGCCTTGAGGCTGGAAAAAGCGGCGGAGGCTTTGTCCATCAACGCGTCCAGGCTGTTCACGTTCTTGATAAGGCCGTTAGACTGCAGCTCCACCGTAAAGGGTTGGTCAAGAATGAGCTTCAGCGCGCCTTGCAGAGGCTCCTGGTCGTTAGCTACCTTGGCGTCTACAAAAATGTTCTGGTTCTTGGCGTTGAAATTGAACTTGATGTCCGAGTAGGACCATTCCAGCAAAAACCGGCCGCCGCCGGCCTCTGCCACCTTCATGTTCATTTTGGTGTTGTAGTCTCTTGTGGTGCGTTGTATTACTTCATTCACCGTAATATAGGTTTCGCTGCGGCTCTGTTGTTGCAACTCAAACGCATCACCGGTTTTAAATCTGTAATCAAGCTCCACATAATCCTGCGCGGAGAGCGATAAAACGTAGCAGCACATCGCTACCAGTACGGTAATTTTCTTCATTATCTGGTAAAAATTGATCTAAACATACTTTTCGATCACCCCCAGCCCGAACAAGGCAAAATCATATTTGACCGGGTCTTCGGGGTCCAGCTCGCGGAGCCTTTCAGTCAGCTCCACGGCGGTGTTCCAGTTGGCATCCGGTTTATTGATCAGGCCGAGCCTGGCCGCTACCCTGCTCACATGCACGTCCATCGGGCATACCAGCTGGGCGGGCGAAATATATTGCCATAGTCCAAAATCCACGCCATTTTCATCGTTCCTCACCATCCACCGCAGGTACATGTTCAGCCTTTTGCAGGCCGAGTTGCGGGCCGGGGTGGAAATATGTTTGCGCGTTCTTTCCGGGTGCTCCATGGAAAAGAACATGCGCTGAAAACCGGCCAGCGCTTTTTCCACATCGGCGTCTTCCGGGCTGAGGTGGGCGCTGAAGGCAAATTCCAGCGAAGTTACATTATTGTAATAATGCTGGAGAAACTCCACAAAATACATCAGGTCCAGCCCGTTGAAGGTCCGGTGTTTGAAGCCCATCAGCCGCATGCGGTCCCTGGCCTGGTGGTTACGGATAAAATCGTACGGCGCGTTATCAAAGAGCTCCATCAGTTCCGTACACTTGTTTATGATAGTGGTACGGTTGCCCCAGGCAAGGATGGCTGCAAAAAGGCCGGCTATTTCAATGTCCTGCAATTGACTGTAGCGGTGGGGGATGCATATGGGATCTCCGGCTACAAATGCGGGCTGATTGTAATAAGCTGCCTTGGCATCTAAATAATCTTTCAGTTGTTGGGACTTCATTGGTTTCTTCGGTATATGGAAACCTCCCGGAACAGCCGGGAGGCGTAGGTGTTACCCTTAAAAGTAAGTAGTTTATGCCAACTTTAAAAATTGCTGTTTATCAACCTATTGCCTGTTCCAGGTCTTTCACCAGGTCTTCCGCATCTTCAATACCCACGCTAAGACGGATGAGCGAGTCTACAAGGCCGTTTTTCATCCGCTCCTCGCGGGGAATGGAGGCATGGGTCATGCTGGCGGGGTGGCCTATCAAGGATTCCACCCCCCCCAGGGATTCCGCCAGGGAAAAGAGTTTGGTGCCGCTGAGCACTTTCAGGGCGGCCTCCATGCTGTCATCCTGCAGGGTGAAGGAGATCATGCCCCCGAAACCGCGCATCTGCTTTTGCGCCACGGCGTGATTAGGATGGTCTTCAAACCCGCACCAGAACACCTTGCCCACTTTGGGGTGCTGGCGGAGGAAGCGGGCCACCGTTTCCCCGTTCTCGCAGTGCCGCTGCATGCGCACATGCAGGGTTTTCAAGCCCCGCAGTACCAGAAAGCAGTCCTGCGGCCCGGGTACCGCCCCGCAGCTGTTCTGTATAAAGGCCAGCTGCTGCGCCAGGGCATCGTCTTTTACGATCACCGCGCCGTGTACCACATCACTATGGCCGCCCAGGTATTTGGTAGCGGAATGCACCACCAGGTCTGCCCCCAGGTCAAGCGGGTTTTGCAGGTAGGGAGACGCAAAGGTGTTGTCTACCGCCAGCAGAATGTTGCGGTCACGGGCCAGGGCGGCGCAGGCGGCAATGTCAATAATGTTCAGGAGGGGGTTGGTGGGCGTTTCCACCCATATCATTTTCGTATGCTCATTTACGTAATTGAGCAGGTTGTCAGCGTTTTGCAGGTCCGCAAAATGGAATTTGATGCCGTAGCGGGCAAATACCTTGGTAAAGATGCGGTAAGTGCCGCCGTAGAGGTCTGCCGAGGCGATCACCTCGTCTCCCGGCGCCAGCAGCTTGATCACCGCGTCTGTTGCGGCCAGGCCGCTCCCGAAGCAAATACCATGTTTCCCGTTCTCTATGGCGGCCAGGGCGTTCTGCAGGGCATCGCGCGTGGGGTTTTGCGTACGGGCGTACTCATATCCCTTATGCTGGCCGGGGGCCTGCTGCACATAGGTAGACGTTTGGAAAATAGGGGTCATAATGGCCCCTGTTGAGGGGTCTGGCTCTACGCCCGCATGTATGAGTTTGGTGCCTAACTTCATGGTTTGCTATATTTTATGGGAATGGCAAAGGTACGGAATTTGGCGTTGGCCCCTCATAACGGCCCCGCGGCACGCATATACGTAGTTATCACATCACACGTACGTAGTAGTACGGATACGCTGTAGTTCAATTACTACGGGCATTTGCGGGGATTCCAGGGCCTGCCTGGCATCATACCTTCCATATCCCGGCACTTACGAGGAAATTTGATGCGTTCACCAGAAACGGGTTTTCCCGTAACTGCTGTTGCCTTAATTTTACCGTAGGTTTTTCATAGGATATGGTTAAAATTTCTGAAGGCGGTATTCTTACCGCCTTTTTTTATGACGCCAATGCAAGCCCGGGCTTGCAACATTATAAAAATGGGCAGGCCACTTTGTGGCCTGCCCATTTGATTATTAACTGATTTGCAGCGGATTATTTCTTTTTCCTGGCAGTGGGCGCCCCGGCTGATTCAGACCAGCGGATGGGGAGACTGACCAGCGTTTTGTCCCACCCCATCAGCAGGTTGGCGCCGTAGGAGGCCTTTTCAAATACCATGCTGAAGGCTTCCAGCTCTTCGTCATTGGCGGCTACGGGCACGTCCGTACGCAGCAGGTCAAGGTTTTGTTCATATTTATAGGCGCCCCAGATGTCCGTTTGTTTGTTGAGGATAACGGTCCATTTTGTTTCATTGGGAATGGCATAGAGCGTATACCGGCCTTTAGGCACCAGTTTGCCGCCAATGGTCACCGGCCTGAAAAATTCAATTTCCGTGGCCTCATTAGCGCCGAGGCGCCATACCTTGCCGTATTCCACCAGGTTGCCGAAAATAGGCCGGCCTTTTTTCTGCGGGCGGCTGAACACGGCCCGGGCCACCAGCATGCCGGGCTCACCTTTCACCTTGCATACATAAGGGTACATCACCGGGTAATAGGCCATGTCCATGGGGCTGGGGTCTACCGGCGGTAATTTCTTTTCCTGCGCAAAGGCTGCCTGGGTGGCAACCGCCAGGCATACTATGGCAACTAGCTTTTTTACTGTATTCATAACTGTCTTTACTTTTTGAATTGCGGGTCAAATTTGCCCCAAACCTACGCGTTTTTCGGAAAATCCTCAAAATGCGGTGCGGCAGGTGTAGACAGACGCGCCGGGGCGCCGGTACCCCTATTTTAGATTGCCGCCGCCCCGGTTTTGAGGGCGGGGGGGCGGGGAGTTGCCCGCCGCCAGCTTTTCAACCCCGGCGCAAGGGCTTGGTATGTTGCCGCCGGCTTTTCACCCCCGGCGCAAGGGCTTGGTATGTTGCCGCCGGTTTTTCACCCCCGGCGCAAAGGCCTGATATGCCGCCGCCGGCCTTTCAACCCCGGTGCAAGGGCCTGACATGTCCTTATAAAAGGAGATCAGTACTGGCCTTTCATAAAGGTTTCCGCATCCGGGAAAAACTCGCGGTAGCAATCGCCCAGCGTCAGGTAGTGTTCTTCAAACACGGCAAAAGGCACCGTGGCCGGGCGTTTGAAATATTTGGCGCGGCGTACTATACCGGAGAAGCTGCTGAATATGCCATCCCACTCCCGGTAATGGAGCAGCCAGTTTTGCGTGCGCATATAGGCAAACACCTGCTGAAACATGGGCGGCAACAAGTGGTGCTGTTCTTCCAGCAAGGCGTATACAGTGGCCGCAAACTGCGTCAGCGTGTCAGCATTGAAGCGGGTTTCATCATTGGCCAGGTAATGATCATACACCACGTCCATGAACACGCCCCCGTAAGCCCCGCACTCCGGCTGAAAAATGGCTTTGGCGCGGCGGGTGGCGGGGTGCCTGTCTGTATACTCATCCAGCGCCCGGTGCATGCGGATGCCCTGCTGAATGCGGGCGGGGTAGGTGTACAGCTGCTTTCCCTTTACAAAGTCCGCTATCATCTGCCCTGCCGTAATGGACGGGTCTTGATAAGAAAAATATGCGTGCGCTAGGTAGTTCATGGGCTGTTGAGCGGTATTGTTCCTGAATGAGCGGCAATAACCTGGTAATCAGGCGGGGCCGGCTTTCCGAAGATAGTGATAAATAACGAGGCTGTTCAGTATTGGAACACGGTGTCCGCTTTCGTAAAAAGAGGTTTGTATGCTACCGGTTGTCACCAGCATTCCACTTTAACAAAGTCTTAACCTTCAGCCGTGCAACATTTGCTGATTCCGATCAACTCCTTTGCTGGCAAGTGTTTCAAGGGTATTGGCTAGATGCGTTTATATATGCGGGGCAACATGCATAACATTGAATTAATCTTGGTAAACCAGTCATAACTATTCACTTGGCGCCGGCTGCGCCTGTTGCTACTTTTACATCGTCAATCAGACAAAACATTTTAAATAACCTGGATAAAATTTTTCCGCCATGAAAAAACTTATCGCCATTCTGACCATTGCTGCCATATTGGGCAGTAGTGCAACTTTTGCACGAGACGCTACCGTTAACAACAAAAAGGTAATGGAAGCATTCAAGAAAGAATTTGTAGGAGCCTCCGATGTTTCCTGGTACACCACGGCAGACAAGTATGTTGCCAAGTTTACCATCAAGTCATCTAAAGTAACTGCGCATTTTGACAGGGAAGGTAACTTGCTGGCCACTTCCCGGTACATTACAGACAGCGATCTGCCGTTGAACGTAATTACCCGGCTCATGAAGAAGTTCCCTGACCAGAAGATCCATAACGTTGTGGAGTACGAATCAGAAGGGGCTACCACTTACGTGATCACCCTGGAGAGCGACACACACTGGACGGTTTTGAAGGCCGCTTCATCAGGCGGTTTGTCAACGCTGAAAAAATTAAGAAAAGCATAACGGCACGCCGTTCGCCGACCTGGTTTTAGTTTTAGTTTTAGATCAGTATAAACCGTTCCGGTTCATCCGGAACGGTTTTCTTTTTGCCCCTTTATCTTGTACCTTTTATTGTACCTTTGCCGTTTGAAACATTTAACTGTTATGAATAAAGGACCGATTTCTCAGTTTATCCAGCACCATTACCGCCACTTCAACGCGGCGGCCCTGGTAGACGCGGCCAAAGGCTACGAAACGCATTTGCTGGAAGGTGGTAAAATGATGGTAACCCTTGCAGGCGCCATGAGTACGGCTGAACTGGGCATCTCTTTCGCGGAAATGATCCGCGCCGGTAAAGTTGACATTATCTCCTGCACCGGTGCCAACCTGGAAGAGGATATCATGAACCTGGTAGCCCACACCCATTACAAACGCGTACCCCATTACCGTGACCTGAACCCGCAAGACGAGTGGGAGCTGCTGGAAGGCGGTTTTAACCGGGTAACGGATACCTGTATTCCGGAAGAAGAGGCCTTCCGCCGCATACAGCAGCATATCCACAAGATCTGGAAAGATGCCGAAAGCAAGGGAGAACGCTATTTCCCGCATGAATACATGTACAAGCTGCTGCTTAGCGGCGTCATGAAAGAGCACTACGAAATAGACCCCAAAAACAGCTGGATGCTGGCCGCGGCGGAAAAGAACATTCCCATTGTAGTACCGGGCTGGGAAGATAGTACGATGGGCAACATCTTTGCCTCTTATTGCATCAAGGGAGAACTGAAAGCATCTACCATGAAGAGCGGTATTGAGTACATGGTGGAGCTGAGCGACTGGTACCGTAAAAACTCCGGTGGTAAAGGCGTAGGCTTTTTCCAGATCGGCGGCGGTATTGCGGGAGACTTCCCCATTTGCGTGGTGCCCATGATGTACCAGGACCTGGAATGGACAGACGTGCCCTTCTGGAGCTACTTCTGCCAGATATCCGACTCCACTACCTCTTACGGTTCCTACTCTGGCGCTGTGCCCAACGAAAAGATCACCTGGGGCAAGCTGGACATTCATACTCCCAAGTTTGTGATAGAGTCTGACGCTACCATTGTAGCGCCGCTGATTTTCGCTTATTTGCTGGGCTGGTAAGGATTTTATTATTGTGCCGGGCAACCGGCTGAAATAGATCAAAAAGGGCTGCTGCTGCGGCCCTTTTTATTGCCTCCGTGTACCGGCGCCTGCTATCACCGGCCAACGCGGCCCCCGGTGCACCGCGGGGCCGCTCTTTTTACCTCGATAAATTCAAATTTCTTCCTTCCCCTCGTGTTGTTTCTATTAAAACCCCGTGCCCCGCGGTTTTAACAATTCTTTTTTCATTTACATATATAAGTATTAAATATTTCTTTATGTTTGCATCACAATTGTGTTATGCATTACAATTTCTGTAGTTCTTTATAAATCCGGAGAAAATTCTTTTTGCTGTTCCAAAAAAGGGTGTACATTTGACCCGCAAAGTCAAAAAGTCAAACGGTTCTTTGCAATTCCGACATGGCGGAACAGGATCAAAAAAGGGAAGTGATACTGGAAGCTGCGCTAAGGCGTTTCAAGCGCTTTGGCCTGGCAAAGACCACCATGGAAGAAATTGCCCGGGACCTGGAGATATCGAAAGGCTCTTTGTATTACTACTTTCCTGACAAAGATAGGATCTATGTGGCAGTGATTGAAAGAATTGTGTCACAATGTTTTACAGATGTCAGTGCTACACTTGAAAGTGCGGCGTCCGTAAAGGAGGTGATGGAGAAATACCTGTCAGTCAAGGAAAGGATTTTACTGGACTACCATTTTCTGTTCGGCATCCATGAGTGGGTGAGTGACAAGCCCAGCAGCCTTATGCGGCAGGTGGGGGACCTGGTACACCAGTCGGAGATCAGCTTTTTATCTGCATGGATCCGCAAGGGGAAAGCCCTGGGAGAAATAGCGGTACAGCACGACCCGGAAAAAACGGCCGATCTGTTGGTGCATGTGTTGTTTGGTTTGTGGGTGATATGGTGCAAATGGCAGGCCGCAGGTTTTGAACTTCAAAATTCAGATAATATCAAAGAATTCATGAGCCGGGAAAGGGCGGTACTGACCATCTTTTTCCAGGGATTGAAATAGTAACCCATCATCAGCCATCTTCTTCTTCCCCCAATCGCTTAAGTAGTATTATGTATGTAGAACATAATTAGCAGAATCAATTATTGACATATCAAATTTAAATTGTACGACAGATGAAAAAAATGATCGTTATGGCCGTTTTGGGCCTGGTTGGTACCCAGTTTGCAAAAGCTCAGGTTCAGAAAGGTGACTTCCTGGTAGGTGGCAATGTAGGTGTTACTTCCACCACTCCTGACAAAGTAGATGGTTCTGATGACAAAACCACTACCACTACTTTCAACATCAGCCCCAAGGTTGGTTATGCCCTTTCTGACAAATGGATGGTAGGTGTATTTGTAGACGCGGGTTTTGCCAATATTAAGGACGTAGACGCCGGTACTACTACAAAAATCAAGAGCCACCTGATTGCCCCCGGTATATTTGTGCGTAACTACCACATGCTGGGCGAATCCAAAGTAGCTATCTTCGGTGAGGCCAATGTTTCTTACGGTTTTGGTTCCGTGAAAGCAGATGACACAAAAACTGCGTCTCTGAACACCCTGGAAGCCAATGTACTGCCTGGTATCACTTACTTTGTGACCAAACGTTTCATGCTGGAAGGCGTATTCGGCGGCATCACTTACCGTACCGAAACAGAAAAGGCTCAACCGGCTGGTACTCCCAAAACTACCACCAGTACTTTTGATTTCTCTTTCACCAAACAATTCCAGGTGGGCGTTTCCTGGTTGTTCTAATAATATTAGAATTATTTACAAAGGCATTGTCGCGCTGCGGCAATGCCTTTTTTGTTTCCGGCACAGTTTGGCAGAGTTTTGGATGGCATAATACAGAACAACCTAATGATGAAAGTAAACCGGATACACCTGCTGTTAATGCTTGTTTTGGGCGTATTGTTAAGCAGTTGCACCGTATATCACGACGCCTCCGGCAAGCGGGTCCCGCCGGGACAGGCAAAGAAGATGTATGGTACAAAATCTGCCAAGCCATTTGCACCGGGACAGCGCAAGAAGCAGCATTAAAATTTTAACCATGAAAAATTCGAGAAAACTTCAGGCCGCTGCTATTGCACTGTTATTTTTAGCAGCAAGCTGCGCATCGCAAAGAAACATGCCAGATGATCCGACTACGCCACCGCCGGAAAACCCGGCGATGCCGAATGAACCGTCAACACCAGCACCGCCGCCGCCGTCTGAACCGCCATCAACACCACCGCCACCGCCGCCCTCTTCACCGCAAACTCCGCCGGTGAACGGGCAGCATCACGTTGATCTTGACCATAGCATACCCGCACAGATAAACACAGGCACATGAATTGAAGAAAAAAGGGCTGTTACACCATCGCGTAACAGCCCTTTTTATATCACATCGTGGTATAGTTACCTGTTCATGGTAATGAGGAACTCTTCGTTGTTGCGGGTGCCTCTCATATGCTGCAGCATGAAGTTCATGGTTTCTTCCGTATTCATGTCTGCCAGGTGATTGCGCAGGATGTAAATACGTTGCAGCATTTCTTTTTCCAGCAGCAGGTCATCGCGGCGGGTAGAAGACGCGGTAACGTCAATAGCCGGGAAGATGCGGCGGTTAGCCAGCCTGCGGTCAAGCGCCAGTTCCATGTTACCGGTACCTTTGAACTCTTCAAAGATCACCTCGTCCATTTTGGAGCCGGTATCTATCAAAGCGGTAGCCAGTATGGTAAGCGAGCCGCCGTTCTCTATCTTGCGGGCGGCGCCGAAGAACTGTTTAGGTTTCTGCATGGCATTGGCTTCCACACCACCGCTCAACACCTTGCCGGAAGCGGGCGCCACGGTATTATGGGCACGGGCCAGGCGGGTAATGGAGTCCAGCAGGATCACCACATCGTGGCCGCATTCTACCAGCCGTTTTGCTTTTTGGAGGGCTATGGCAGATACTTTCACGTGTTTTTCGGCGGGCTCGTCAAAGGTAGAAGCAATCACTTCCGCTTTCACGCTGCGCTCCATGTCTGTCACCTCTTCCGGGCGCTCGTCTATCAGCACTACCATCAGGTAAATTTCCGGGTGGTTGGTGGCAATAGCGTTGGCCACTTCTTTCAGCAACATCGTTTTACCTACTTTCGGCTGCGCTACAATGAGGCCGCGCTGCCCCTTACCAATGGGCGTAAACATGTCCATGATACGGGTAGAATAGTTGTTGGACGTGGTGGTGAGCGTCAGCTTTTCAAAGGGGAACAGCGGCGTCAGGTAATCGAACGGTACGCGGTCGCGCACCTCTTCGGGAGACTTGCCATTGATGGTTTCCACCTTCAGCAGGGCAAAGTATTTTTCTCCTTCTTTCGGCGGGCGCACGCTGCCGCGTACGGTATCGCCGGTTTTGAGACCAAACAGTTTGATCTGAGAGGGAGATACATAAATATCGTCGGGCGAGCTGAGGTAGTTATAGTCTGAAGAGCGCAGGAAACCATAGCCATCGGGCATCATTTCCAGTACGCCTTCGCTCACTATCACCCCGTCAAACTCAATGTTGAATTGAGGTTCTTTTTTGCTCGGATACTTGTTGGCCGGGCCGGCGGCGGCTTTCGGCTGTATTACAGGCTCCTGCACGGTTACGAAATCATCTTCCGGCTCTTCCTCCTGCAACACAACTTCCTCTTCCTCCTCCTCATCTGACAAGGCCGGCAACACCAGGTCTTCGTCATCGTCAAAAGTAAGTGAGGGAATGTCCAGATCTATATCGAGCTTACGTTTTTTGGGTGCTTCGGGCTCTTGTTCTGGTTTGGGAGTAGTTGTTTTGGTGGCGGCTTTTTTGCCTTTTTTTGCGGAAGGTTTTTCTTCGGAGGGAGCGGGTTCTTCAGGTGCCGGTGCTGCTGGTGGTGCTTCTTCTTTTTTCGAGACCGGTTTCCGCTTTCTTGTTTTCTTTTCGTCTCCGTTGCTTTGTTGGTCTTCTGATGCTATCACGGCTTGTTTATCTAGTATTTTATAAATTAATGCTTGCTTGTCGAGTTTCTTTGGGTTTGAAATATCCAGTTTTTCTGCAATATCAAGCAGCTCGGGAACGAGCATGTCGTTCAGTTGTAAGATGTCGTACATCATCTGAGTTTGTCAAATTTTAGAATTGTCGTAAGGAGGGTACCACTGCATACCAACATACACCAATTAACAAATAATTGTTTTGAGTCAATAATAAAGCTTTGATCATTAAATTGATAGGGATCGCTTGAGTTAAGGACTGCGCTGATGAAGATGGCAAAATGGAACTTAATCAGACAGATTGTGGGTACAAGATTAAAACAAGTTTTGCTAATCTCCAAAAAAATATTCGCCGGTAAATACCTGCCAGCAGGGGCATTAACCGGTTTGCCCTGGCGCCGCAGCGGCTCCTTTACCCTGCTCCCGGCGCAAATTCCCGGCCAGTTTTACAGCCTTTTCTCTATTTTTGCACTCAATTTCAAAAAAAATATCAATGATATGAGCCAAAGAGTAAAGATCAGGCAGATCCTGCTGAATAGCAGTACAAACTATGACGTAACGGTAAAAGGATGGGTGCGTACCTTCCGGAATAACCAGTTTATAGCTTTGAACGACGGCTCTACCAATAATAATTTACAGGTGGTGGTGAACGAGGCGGAGATAGACCCCGCCCTCTTCAAACGCATTACCCGCGGCGCGGCTATTGCCGTTACCGGCCAGATCATCCCTTCCCTGGGCAAAGGGCAGCGGATAGAGCTGAAAGCCGCGCAGCTGGAGATACTGGGAGACTGTGACGCGGAGGCCTACCCCATCCAGCCGCAGAAACAAAGCCTGGAGTTTCTCCGGGAAATTGCCCACCTGCGCTTCCGTACCAACACCTTCGGCGCCGTTTTCCGCCTGCGCCATGCGCTGGCCTTTGCCGTACACCGCTTTTTTAACGAAAAAGGTTTCGTATACCTGCATACCCCCATCATCACCGCTTCAGACGCGGAAGGAGCCGGGGAAATGTTCCGCGTTACCACGCTTGACCTGAAGAACCCGCCGCGTACGGAAAACGGGGAAATAGATTATAAGGAAGACTTCTTTGGCCGCACCACCAACCTTACCGTATCCGGCCAGCTGGAAGGCGAACTGGGCGCTATGGCCTTTGGTGATATCTACACCTTCGGGCCTACCTTCCGTGCGGAAAATTCCAACACGGCCCGCCACCTGGCGGAGTTCTGGATGATTGAGCCGGAAATGGCGTTTTACGATCTGAAAGACAACATGGACCTGGCGGAAGAGTTCATCAAATACGTGATCAGGTATGCGCTGGACAATAACCGGGAAGACCTCGAGTTCCTGGCGCAGCGCCTGGCAGATGAAGAGAAAGGCAAACCGCAGGTAGAACGCAGCGAAATGGGGCTGATCGAAAAGCTGGAGTTTGTGCTGAACAACGAGTTTATGCGCATTACCTATACGGAAGCCATAGACATCCTGAAAAACAGCAAACCCAACAAGAACAAGAAGTTCCAGTACCCGGTAGAAGAATGGGGCACAGACCTCCAGAGCGAGCATGAACGCTACCTGGTGGAAAAACATTTCAAGAAACCGGTGATACTTACAGACTATCCGGCCGCCATCAAGTCTTTCTACATGAAGCAGAATGAAGACGGTAAAACGGTACGCGCCATGGACATCCTGTTCCCCGGCATTGGTGAAATAGTAGGCGGTTCGCAACGGGAAGAGAACTATGACAAACTGGTGCGCCGCATGAACGAACTGAACATACCGGTAGAAGAGCTGTACTGGTACCTGGATACCCGCCGCTTTGGCACGGCGCCGCACGCCGGCTTTGGCCTTGGCTTTGAGCGGCTGGTGCTTTTTGTGAGCGGCATGAGCAACATCCGCGATGTAATCCCTTTCCCCCGCACACCGAAGAACGCAGAGTTTTAATAACAACGTTTGTAATACATGCAAAAGGCCGGCTCACAAAGAGCCGGCTTTTTTATGCGGTAGCCGGAAAACAGGGAACTGACGCATCAGATTTTTGAGGTCATAGGCGCCCCTGGCGCAGGCAGGCATTTGATGTGAAACCAGTGCTTCAGGAACACTTCCTGCATCTTATGGAATTTTTTTCCTCCCGCATCTCTTACCTGAGCAAACAATGCAAAGTGTGTGTTATCCCAAAACGGCAGCGGGTGCTATACCCGTTGCCGGTTTTACCACCTTTAAATTTACGGCCATGGCAGAAATGAACACATCCACCGAAAATGGCTGCCAGCGCGGCGGCAGGCGCAGCAAAAAGTTATCTACGAGAGTAGACATGACGCCTATGGTAGACCTTGGTTTTTTACTCATCACCTTTTTTATGCTCACCACGGTTTTGACCAAACCCGGCGCCATGCCGCTGGTAATGCCGGCAGACGGGCCGCCCACCCCCGTAGGGGACAGCAAGGCCCTCACGCTGCTGATACACGGCAACAACCGTATTTCGTGGTACGACGGGCAGGGGCAGGATGCGCAACACCCTCCCGTGATATATGCCAGCAACTTTTCCGTACACAATGGTATCGGCGAAGTGATACGCGCCAAACAACAAAAGGTGGCCAGCGCCACGGGAGATGCAGACCAGCTGGTGGTGATGATCAAAGCAGCCGGGAGCGCCCGCTACCGCAGTGTGGTAGATGCGCTTGATGAAATGAAGATCAACCGGGTGGCCAGGTACGCCATCACAGACATCACCCCGGAGGAGCTTGAAATGTTGGGGGAATAGGCAACGGCACGAAGGTGTTTTTCCCTTACCTTTAGTGTTCCAAAACACCACTATATGGCTACCGTTAATTCCATTCCTTCTGTAGACCTGGCGGAGTTCACCACCGGCAACCCCGCCCACAAGGCAGCTTTTGTAGCGCAACTCGGAAAAGCATATGAAGAAGTAGGTTTTGTTGCGGTAAAGAACCATGGCATACCGGACCAGCTGATCGCAGACCTTTACCGGTACGTGCAGGAATTTTTCAAACTGCCGCCCGATGCCAAGCACGGGTATGAAATACCAGCCCTGGCAGGGCAGCGCGGCTACACGTCTTTCGGGAAAGAACACGCGAAAGGTTTTGATGCGCCTGACCTGAAGGAGTTTTTCCAGTTCGGGCAGTCTGTGGAAGACGGGGACCCTGTGCGGTCTGAATACCCGGAAAACGTACAGGTAAGGGAAGTGCCGCAGTTCACGCCCACCCTCTTCAAGGCCTACCGCGCTTTTGAGAAATCCGGCCAGGCGCTGCTGCAGGCCATTGCCTTGTACCTCGGGCTGGACGAGCATTACTTTGACAGCCGGATACACAACGGCAACTCCATTTTGAGGGCCATACATTATCCGCCTATCACGCAGGAACCAAAGTCTGCCATACGGGCCGAGCAGCATGAAGACATTAACCTCATCACCCTGCTGGTAGGCGCTTCTGCAGACGGTTTGCAGGTGCTTGACAAACAGGGCAACTGGGTGCCGGTTACTTCATTACCAGACCAGATCGTGGTGAACGTGGGAGATATGCTGCAACGCCTCACCAATAATAAACTGAAGTCTACCACCCACCGCGTGGTAAATCCTCCGCGCGAAATGTGGGGCACCTCCCGCTTCAGCATCCCATTCTTCCTGCATCCCAAATCCAGTATGGACCTCACCTGCCTGCCGGCTACGGTAGATGCGCGACACCCTGCGGAATACCCGCCCATTACGGCCGGTGAGTATCTTGATGAGCGGCTGCGGGAAATTGGCCTGAAAAAATAAGAGGGGGTTGATCAGAGGTGTGTGTGGCCGGCCGTTTCCTTCCCGGTGTCAAGCAGGCTGATAGCCTCGTTGGGAGACACTTCCTGCCCGTTGAAAATTCTTGAGAAATAGGCTACCATGGCCGGCGTTAGCCTAAACTCGTTTTTGGGAAAGTTCATGAAATAGCTGTGCTGCCAGCCCACCATGTTGTGGAAGTTAACGTATACCGCGTTGGATGCGCGGTGGCGTTTCTTCACTTTTTCTCCCAGCTGTTTTTTCAGCATCAGCAGGTGGGCGCCTTTCAGCTGCAGGTCTGACCGGTTGTAGTGTATGTATACCTGTTTGGCAAAATTTATCTTTTCCACCCATTCCGCATGCCCCTTCTGCGGTACGCAGGCGGCGTTGATCACCAGGTTGTCTATGAACGGCGTGTTGTTGAGGCCGCTGATATGCTGGTGCTGCACCATTTCCTCGAGGATGATATTACCCATACTGTGGTAAAATGTGGTGAGCCTTGCACCTTCTATCCATGGCGCCCCTGCGGTTTTAGCCTGCTGCAGTTGCCGCATGAGCTGCAGGTACTGGCCGGCGGAAAGCCTGGCATTGTGCCGGGCAAATTTGAAGTTTTTGGAAGGTTTGTAGGAATTGTTGATACTGGCGTAGTCAAACATGATCACGTTCACCTTGTACTGTGCGGCCATCAGCTTGGCGCGTACCACGTTGGCCGTGAAAATTTTGCCCATGCCTTCCGCGTACACCACAATGTCTTTTCCCCGGGGCATATGCTCCATGGCCTCTCCGAGGGAGGGGGCCTGGTATACGTTCCACTTGCCGCCGGTTTTCTGGAGAAAGAAGTATTTAAGGGAGGTAGTGTCCAGGTGCTCATCTGCAAAGCGGAGGCTATCCGGGTGAATGTACCGGTTGCTGACAAAAACGAGGCAGGTATCGCTTTGGGTTTGCGGTTTCAGGGTTTCCGGCTGGAGGAGGAACTCCTGCCAATGCTCGTTGCTATTGTAGGGGGCGGCCCCGTTCTGCGCCTGCGCCACCGTAATGCCCGCCATCAGAAAAATGGCCGTCAAGAATCGCTTCATATAATGTACCGTTGAGCTGTTTTTCTTTAACGCCTAAACGAAGGCATTTGTTGGTGCCCTACCGTTGTTTTCAGTACAAGTTCCATGCCTTGTTGCAAGCCGTTGAGAAACAGGATGTAGGATAGAAGTCGAAAATTTCATTACTTTACTGGAAATTGGGCAGCTTTTATCCAAACCTATAGTGTTTTTACGTCACATTTCATTTCTGAGGGCCGTATTGTTGCACAGCATCACCGCTTTTGGTGGACCACAAGGCCACCTGGCCATGATGATGAAAACGTTTGTGCAACAGCGGAGAGATGTAACGGAGCAGGAGCTGATGGAATACAACGCTTTCTGCCAGTTGCTGCCGGGCGCCTCATCGTCCCAAACTCTTACCCTGATAGGGTATAAACGGGGCGGCGTAATGCTGGCCGTGGTCACCCTCATGATCTGGGTCACCCCTGCCTGCCTGCTGATGGGCTCCCTCAGTTTTTTGCTGCAGTACTTTGACAAGCGGGCCCTGGAGGTAGACATTTTCAAATACGTACAGCCTATGGCGGTGGGCTTTCTGGCCTACGGCGGCATCAGGGCCTACCAGATCAGCATTCGCAGCACCGCCACCCTCGTTATTATGCTGGTGGCCATGCTGGCCAGCTATTTCCTCAAGTCTCCATGGACGTTCCCGGCGCTCATCATCCTGGGCGGCATTATTTCCAATTTCAGCAACAAACGTATCCCTGATATTGATGAAAAGCCCAAAAAGATACAGTGGGGGAACCTCTGGCTGTTTGCCCTCCTGTTCATCCTGGCCGGCTTTTTATCCGAGCTGGCGCGTACCAATAACTGGATCACGCGGCGGCCTTTCAACCTGTTCGAGAACTTTTACCGTTTCGGCAGCCTGGTATTTGGCGGCGGGGACATTCTCATAGCCATGATGCTGGAGCAGTACGTATTCCGCGCCAAGTCTACCTTTATGACGGCGGAAGAGTTGCTGACCGGTGCGGGTATTATGCGGGCCATGCCCGGGCCTACCTTTTCCGTGTCTGCCTATGTAGGCGGCATGGTGATGCGCAACCTGGGGCCCGGCGCCCAGTTCCTGGGCTGCATACTGGCGCCCATGGCCATTTTTCTGCCCAGTTTGCTGCTGGTGCTGTTTTTCTTTCCTATCTGGAACAACCTGAAAAAGCACGTGATGATCTACCGGGCGCTGGAAGGTATCAACGCCGTTGTGGTAGGCATTATGTGGGCCGCTACCTTCATCCTTTTCTTTTCCATACAGGTTACCTGGTACAATGTGCTCATCATGCTGGTTACCCTGAGCCTGTTGTGCCTCACGCGGCTGCCGTCTCCCTTTATCGTAATTGCCTGCATACTGGCGGGGTGGCTGCTGTAGCCAGCGGCTCAGTCCTGTTTCCACAAAGCCACCAGCTCCCGCATCCGGCGTTCCGTTACATCAAGGCAATGGTTTTGCAGGTGAATTTTATTGCCGGCGGGGTCTAGTTGCTGAATATGGGGCACCTGCACCATGTGGGTGTTATTGATCTGATAAAAACGCATGGGTGCAAATAACTCTGTGTAGTAGCGGAACGTGCGGGCGGAAGGCAGTGTGCGCCCGTCCCGGAGGTAAAACACCGTTTTGTCTGCCTGCCCTTCCAGGTAGAGGATGTCTTCCACCCCAACAATTTCTTCCGGGCCGGCGGCTGCGGGCAATACCAGCTGGCGCACTTCGCCCGCGGGTTTGCCGAAGTTGCGGAGCAATACCTCATACCGGTCGTGATGGCGCTCCTGCCCTATGCGCTGTACCACTGTGCCCACGGCCTGCAGCAGGCTTTCCTTGTCTATGGGTTTCAGGATCAGCTCCACTTCGCTGAGGCGGATGGTATGCAGAAAGCGTTTCTCGAAAGCCGTTACGAATATGGCCTCAAAAGAGGAGTCGTATGCTCCGGCCAGCACGTCAAAGCCGGTACCGTCCGGCATTTCGAGGTCGAGGAATACAAGCTGGGGCTGGTGCATGCGGATCTGTTCTATGCCCTCCCTGCAGTTGGCGGCCATGCCTACTGCTTCAATTTCGGGGCAGTATTTGCCCAGCATCAGGGAGATGATATCCCTGCTGTTCCGTTCATCGTCTATAATTACAGCGCGGATCATAAGCGTTTTATAACTGACACAGGCAACTATAACTGGGGTATGAATATTCTGATGATGGTTCCGCTATCGTTGGCCTGTTTTCTTGATTTATCTATTATTTCTATCTGGATATCTGTATTATACATTTTGTTCAGCAGCTCCGCCCGGTTGAGGCTTATTTCCATGCCGGAAGACTGGTGGTGCGGCGGCAGGGAACGCAACGCCCTGGAGCGTTCTATGCCTATGCCGTTATCTTCAATGACACATTCCAGCATGTCTGACGCTGCCAGCCTGAAGGTGATAACAAGCAGGCCGGTAACCCTTTCATCATTATTCATGCCATGTTTGACGGCGTTTTCCACGTAGGGTTGGAGCAACATGGCCGGCACTTCCAGCTCTGCGGCGGCAATGGTGGGGTCTATCACTATTTCGTAGCTCATCTTCTGCTCAAACCGCATTTTCTCCAATCCAAGATAGGTATTTAAATAGGTAATTTCGTCAGCCAGCGAAATAAAATTCCGCCGGGAAAAGTCCAGCGTTTTCCGGATCAGGTACGAGAAATCCGACAGGTACTTCTGGGCATGCTCAAAATCCCGTTGCATCACAAATAGCTGGATGGAGTTGAGGCAATTGAAGATGAAATGCGGGTTGATCTGCGCGCGGATGGCCTTCAGTTCAATTTCCGCCAGTTTTTTGCCGTACTCTATGTCCAGCTGCAGTTTGCGCTGCTCTTCCAGCTCCATTTTTTTCCGCAGTATTTCCGTGGTCTGTTCTTTTACCAGCTCTTCCAGCTGTACATTGAGCTTGCGCTGGAGGTCCTTGTTCTTGTTCAGCTGTTTGATGAGCATTTCCTGCGTTTTGGTTTTTTCCTGGTGTACCAGTTTGTTGCGGTAGCTGAGGCCCGCGGCAAAAAACAGCACATGCAGTAAAACGCCCAATATTAACAGGTTGTACGGCGCCACCAGCTCTGGCAGCGGCGTAAAGCCCACCGGCTCCGTATTGACCAGGAATGCGTAGAACGACAGCAGGAAAAGGCTCAGGGAGCCGAAGAGGAAAAAGCGCACCAGCGGGTGATGGCGGGTACGGCGGGCCAGCGCAATAAAGGAAATGGCCAGCGGGATGAAAGTGATGTAATACACTGCCTTGTAAATAATGGCGGGGGCCTGGTAGTTGCCCATGGCAATCAGCGTAATGCAGAGCACTATCAATACGCCCGTGGCAATAGCGCCGTAGCGGTAGGCCTTTTCCAACAGCGGGTAGCGCTCCCGCAGGCTCAGGAACATGTTGCCGAATAGCATGTACATGAGGTAAAAGCAGAACAGCATGGCCGGCACATCCCAGTAATATTTGAACATGGGGCAGAAATGGAAGAAAGATAACTGGAAGGGTTTTGTTTCCAGCCGCAGGGCAAAGAAAATGATCAGCCCCAGCAGGTAGCCTGCAAAATAGAGCGAAGAGCGGTCTGGCAGCTGTGTGTAGTTGATGATGGTGATGGCCAGCAGCACCAGCAGCATGCCCAGCAACAATTGTATGATCAGCGCTTCTGACTTGTAGTGATCTGCCTGGTCCTGGCGGAACTCCGCATAGTTCACGGCATCAAACAGCACCGGCATGAAATTGTTTTCCCGGTAGAAGCGGTTCACCACGTGCAGGTAAAAAGTGCCTGCCTGGCCGGGGGCCAGCTGAACGGGAAAGGCAAAACGGTCCCAGCGGCTTACGTTGCCGCGGTCTGTCATCAACCCCGTGGCCACGGGCGTTTGCGGTGCGGGCGGGTACCAGGTGAGCGCATCGTGCCAGCCGGTAAAAAAATAAAGGGTGGCGGTTTTGGCGCCGGTATTTTTTATGGAGAACCTGAGCCAGCGGTCGTTCACCGTATGGAGGGCTTTTTTGTGGAGGTGAAAAACGGCGGTATCCTGCACAAAAGCGGCCGGGGGAATGCTGGCGGGAGCGTTTATGCCGGGAGAACCGCGGAACAGCTGCAGGTACGGGCGAACGTCCAGCTCCCGCACCGGCGCTGTAAAGTCCAGGGCCAGCGTATCCTGGGCAAACGCTTGGCCGGCGGGGCGCAGGGCACAACAAAACAATAGGAATGTAACAATAAGACGGTTCACGGCTGGCCGGTTGTTAAGAGGGTTCATATAATTTATCAACAGCCGCGGCCAGCTGGTGGTCTTTTTCTGTTACCACGTTGCCCGCGCTGTGCGTGGAGAGGTACATATCAACCTGGTTATAGGTATTGGTCCAGGTGGGATGATGGTCCATTTTTTCAGCTACCAGGGCAACCTTGGTCATAAAGGCGAAGGCTTCCTTAAAGTCGGCAAAGCGGAAGGCCCGGTGGAGTTGATGATCTTTTTCCTGCCACATATACAATTGGTTTGAGGGGAAGTTAAAGCATAGCTTAAAATATCAGGTTGATCTTGTTGCGGATATCTTTCATATCCAGCAGCGATACCAGTTGGATAAGCTCTACTTTCCGGCATTGTTCAATCAGTGTTTTCACGTCTGCGTCCTGGTAGTAATTGCCTTTAATGAGCCAGATGTAGTCCACATGTTTCAGTTCCGGCAACAGAAATTCCGCTTTGCAGTGGTTGTTGTACAGGTAGTGCGCGGCGGACTTTGTAAGCTCTTCATATTCGAACACCGTAAAATAAAAAGCGCGCCGCTGTTTGGTGAGGTTGATCTCCAGGGAATTGTTGACCCGGAAATCGTACCCGAGGTGTTTGTTGATCTGCCAGCAAAGCTGGTAGTCTTTAGCCTGGGAAATGATACCGGCCAGCCAGGTGTCCTCGAAAAAATCTTCCACCAGTTGTTCCTGGTCCAGCTTGAGCTTTAGTACGGACATATCGGAAAGAAAAATGCTTTCGTAAAGGTATTCAAACTATGCGGCATCTACCGTGGTTTTTTGCGTTGGGGGGATTTGGCGGCTTTTTGTTTGGCCGGGGCCGCTTTGGCGGGTTGTACGGCCGTTGCCTTTTTGGAACGGACTTTAAGGGCCGCCGGTTTTACCGCCGCCTTGCCGGGTTTCCCCGCCGGGTCCCAGAATACGCGCTCAAAATCGGCTATCCGGTCATTTTTCACGGTTACGCCTTCCTGCTCCAGCAGTTCCTGCATGAGCGTGGGGGTGGCAAAGAACGATCTTCCTGAAAGCTCGCCTTTGCTGTTCACCACGCGGTGGGCGGGCACCGGCGGTTTGGCGCGGCCGGCGGCGTTCATGGCCCAGCCTACCATTCTGGGGGTGAGGCGTATGCCGGCGGCTTCCGCAATGGCGCCGTAGCTGGTGGCGCGGCCTTTGGGTATGCGGCGCGCAATGCTGAACACCACTTCCATGTAGTTACTGCCCGCCTTGCTTTCCGCGGGCTTTGCGGGCGGCAAGGAGGCCGCCTTTTTTATTTTCGGGGACGTTTTCATAATCAAAAGGACAGTGCAGGCAACCATTTCCGCAGCAATACCCCCGCTCGCGGTGGTATTTTTCAGTGAGCACTACATACCCCTGCTCGTTATAATAAAAGTCAATGTTCTCCTTCAGCGGCTGCTTCATCTTCCGGTTCCGGTTTAAAGGCCCGCCAGTTGATGGGCTCCGCGGGCAATGCAAATTTAAGGAAACGGATGGTGCGGCCGTCTGCCAGGTGCATGCCTTCGTAATACGTCTGGATGCGCAGCAGCTCGGGCACGGGGTTTAGGGCGTACACGTTTGGGATATCTTCCAGCAGGGTGCAGCCGGTAGCCGCTATTACATATTGTGTGAAATGGTACAGTTCAGCCGAGTCCGTTTTCAGGTGAATGGCGCCGCCCGGGGCCAGTATCTGCTGGTAAAGCGCCAGAAACCTGGGGTGGGTGAGGCGTTTGCGTGCTTTGGACTTGCGCAGGAAGGGGTCCGGGAAGGTGATCCAGATATTGCTGACCTCCTGCGGGGCAAAGTAATCCGTCAGTTTTTCTATCTGGGTACGCAAAAACGCAACGTTCGGCAGTTTTTCCGTTAAGGCCGTTTTGGCGCCCCGCCAGATGCGGTTGCCCTTCAGGTCTACCCCCAGGAAGTTGCCTTCCGGGTACCGCCGGGCCAGGCCCAGGGTGTAATCTCCCTTGCCGCAGGCCAGCTCCAGGGTGAGGGGATGGGCGTTGCCAAAGTGGCTGGCCCAGGCGCCCGGCATGTTCTCCGGGTAGATCAGTACGTTGGGAAAGGTCTCTATCTCAGCAAACCGTTGTAGTTTCTTTTGTGCCATGAGGCGGCAAAATTATAAAATTGTTCCCTGCCGGGCTAAAAAAGGTATATTCCCATCTGTCATCCTTCGGTGATCCTTCGGTGATCCTTCGGTCAACCTTCGGTTAAACACCCTCAAACCCGTACTGGCACCGAACACCACCGAAGGATCACCGAAGGATTGTCAGTAGCATGTCAGTAGCGCGCCAGGGGGTCAGGCGTTGTTTTGGGCCGCCAAACAGGCTGGGAACGAGGGCGTTAAGGAAAAGCGGCCGGGGTGCTGATGTATGCATGGCGGTGTGTGGGCCGGGGTGCAACGAAAAAGGGCCGACCGGTTATGCGGTCAGCCCTTTTGAAAGCTGTAGGAGTAGGATTCGAACCTACACGAGGCAGTTAGCCATAGCACAAAGAAGATTAGTGGTCAACCCATTACGCTACGTTTATCCCGTGATCCTCACCCCCGAGACGAGAGGGCATGTCTGCCAATTCCATCACCCCACAAAGTTTGGAGCGCCCGGTCAGAAAACTGCTTCTTTCAAGCGTTTGCCGGCTTCCGGGAGCGGCTTGTTTTCAACGATTATGATGCAAATCTAAAGAGAGGGGGTATTTTTTGCAAATATTTTAAGAAGAATTTTGGAAATTTCGATATTTTTTAAATATTTGCATGTAAGTTTAAAACATTCAAAAACAATTTGTCAAAATGAGCCACAATTTGAATATTGACAAACTGGACCTCCAGATCATCAGCGAGATGATGTCTAACGCAGAAATCTCATACGCAGACCTGGGGAAGAAACTCTTCGTTTCAGGGGGAACTATCCACGTTCGTATGAAAAAACTACAGGAGCTTGGTATTGTTAAAGGTACGAGATTACATGTAGATTTAAAAATGATCGGTTATGACGTGATCGCTTTTATCGGCATTTTTCTCGAAAAAAGCTCCATGTACGATGCCGTAGCCAAAGAATTGCGCAAAATGCCCGAGATAGTGCGGCTGAACTACACCACCGGTGGCTGGAGCATGTTCGCCGAAATTATCTGTAAAGACATTTCCTCCCTGCGCCGCGTGCTGCACGATGAGCTGCAAAAGATCAAAGGCATAGAACGCACCGAAACATTCATTTCCCTGGAAGAGAGCTTTACCCGTACCATCAACGTGGTAGAATAAAGCCTCCCGGTTTTATACGCAATAAAAGCAAAAAGGGCCACGGCGCCCGTAGCCCTTTTTGCTATTTAACCGTACCATATCAGGTAAAGCCCAGTCTTCTTCCCATTTCCGGACTTAATACCGGCAATTTTCTCCTTTCTATCAAAAAACTGGTGAGCTTGGCCACATCGGCAAAAATGTAGTGTTTGTCCAGCGCGCCCTTCAGGTAATTGCGCCCTGTGCTGCCGCCGGTACCTATGCGGGAGCCGATCATCCTGTGTACCATGCTCATGTGCCGGTACCGCCAGGTGCTGAGCTGCTCGTCTGTTTCCAGCAGGCTGTTCAGCAACTGGAAAGGCAATTGCAGCAAGGGATAACCTCTGTACAGCATAATGAACAGGGCCGCGCGGCAGGCTTTGGGGGAGAGCCGGCGGGGTACGGCCATATCGCTTTTTTCTGAAGCCGCGGCCGGCGCAGTGCCTGTGGTTGCACCCGGCGCCGTATCGCTTCCTCCTGCAGCGGCGGTTAGCGCTGCACCGTCTTCCGGCGGGGTACCTGCGGCAACGTTCCCGTTCCCGAACACGGCATCAAAATGCGCCAGGTTGCCTTGTTCGGCTTCGGCCAGGCTGTTTTGGTACACCTGCCTGTAATGGCGCCAGAAAATATGCGTGCTGTTGCTTTCTGAAGGGGCGCCTTCTTCCAACTCCGCGTTGTAATGTGCCCAGTTGGCGGGCTCGTTGAAGAAGGGCATTCTTTCCAGCCATTCGTTCACCAGGGTCAGGATGGATTTTTCACTTTCTGCGCGGCGGATCATGTCTACCTTGTCCTGCTGCAGTTGGGAAATATAATATTCCTGCCCGAAACGTTGCTCGTATTGCAGGCCCAGCCGGGCTTCCAGCACTTTAAACTGCCAGCTCTGAAACCCGGAGGCGGGCCGCAGCATATCCCGGAAGTCAAGAAAATCCATCGGCGTCATGGTCTCCATTACATCTATCTGCTGCACCAGCAGCTTGAGGATGGTCACCATGCGGGAGAGGCGGTGTACAATGGTTTGCAGCTCCGGTGAATTGTCGTTCACCGGTTTTTTTAGAATATCCGCAACAGATTCGGTTTCGTAGAGCAATTGTTTGAACCACAGCTCATAGGCCTGGTGGATCACTATAAAGAGCATTTCGTCATGGGCGGGTTGACGGTATTTGTCGCTTTCGGGAAACTGCGCATTGAGGATCTTGTCCAGTTGCAGGTAATCACCGTATTGCACGTTGGTATTCATCTGAAAAGAGGTTGGGTGGAGAAATAGTTCATTGTCCGGTATGAGCGGCGGGCCTCAGGTGGGGCTTTTGATGATATTTTTCCAGATGTTCATGCGCGGCAAAAATAAGGACCGGTCAGCAGCTTACAAGCTGGGTGTTTTGCCCCCGTCTACGGGCAGGTTGATGCCGGTGATATACCCTGCGGCGGGCGATGCCAGGAAAGCCACGGCCGCGCCAAATTCAGCTGGGTCCCCAAACCGCTGCATCGGTATTTCCTGCCGCCATTCTTCCTCCACGGTTGCCACCGGTACGCCGCGTGCCTCGGCGGTGGCCCTGAAGAGGCTGCCCAGCCGGTCTGTGCTCATGCTGCCCGGCAGCACGTTGTTCACGGTAATGCCGAAGGGCGCCAGCTCGCCGGCCATTGTTTTGGCCCAGTTGGCCACCGCGGCGCGGATGGTATTGGAAACGCCCAGGTTTTTGATAGGCACTTTTACCGAGGTGGAGATGATCTGTATAATGCGGCCGTAACCGCTGGCCTTCATACCCGGTACCACGGCCTGCGCCAGTAGCTGGTTGCACACCACGTGCATTTCAAAAGCCTTGGCAAATGCGCCGCCTTCGGCCGCCAGTATGGGCCCGGAAGAGGGGCCGCCCGTGTTGTTGACCAGTATGTTCACGATCTGTTCATCTGTAATGGCCGCTATGGTGGCTTTTACTTGCTCCGGCCGGGTAAAGTCCGTTACGTAGTAATTATGCTGCTGGCCCTGGCTGGCATCCAGCGAGGCGGCGGCCGCTTCCAGCGCTTTTTCGTTACGGGCCAGCAATATGCACGAAGCGCCGAGCAAGGCCAGTTCCCTGGCTGACGCAAGGCCCAGGCCTTGCGATGCGCCGCAAACAACGGCGGTTTTGCCTGCAAGTGAAAGGTTCATGCCATAAAATTAAGTAAATGGGCGCTCATGGGGGGCTGCCATGTTTTATAAATATTTTTCATTAGGTTTGCAGAAGTTGACTTCACCTGAAGCCGTTCCGCACCAAGGCACCTAGCGTTACTTCGCGTATGAATGGCTGGTAATCAAGCATTATACTTTTAAATTACTACAATGGAATACAATACCGCACGTAACCATTTGATCATGCGGGAATATGGAAGAAATATCCAGCGCATGATCGAGTACATACTGACCATCAAGGACCGGGAGCACCGCCAGCAGCAGGTAATGGCCGTTATTGAGCTGATGGGCACCCTGCAGCCGCACCTGCGCAATGTGGAAGATTTCCGCCACAAGCTGTGGGACCACCTGTTCCTGGTGTCTGATTTCAAGCTGGACGTGGATTCCCCATACCCCATTCCCACCAGGGAAACGTTGCGCAGCAAGCCTGACCGGCTGCCTTACCCGAAAAAATACCCCCGGTACCGCCACTTCGGCAAAAACCTGGAAATGGTGATAGACAAGGCGCTGAAGGAAAAAGACCCCGAAATGAAGGAGGGCTTTACCCAGGTAATAGGCAATTATATGAAACTGGCTTACGGCAACTGGCACAAGGAAAGCGTGCATGACGATGCCGTTAAGTCCGAACTGTCCATCATTACGGAAGGCCAGCTGCAATACTTGCCCGGCGTTGGTATTCCCGCATCTTCCGCAGGGTTTAACCTCCAGGGTGGAGACCAGCAGTTCCGCAGCGGCAACACCGGCGGCAGCGGCAAACGCAAGGCTTACCAGCAAAACAAGTTCAAGCAGGGCGGCGGCAGCAATTCCGGAAAAAATAAGCACAAATACAAAAACAGGAACAAGTGAGCAGCGTGTTCGAAGTAAGAGGCGGAAACCGTCTGAAAGGAGAGATTATACCGCAGGGAGCAAAGAACGAAGCATTACAGATCATCAGCGCGGTATTGCTGACCCCCGGCAAAGTGACCATCAACAACATTCCGGATATACTGGACGTAAACCTGCTCATAGAACTGATGGGCGATATAGGTGTGAAAGTGAACCGCATCAGCCGTGCCAGTTGCGAGTTTCAGGCAGATGATATAGACATGGCCTACCTGGAAAGCGCGGAGTTCAAAAAGAAATCAGGCCGCCTGCGCGGTTCCGTGATGATGGCCGGCCCGCTGCTGGCCCGCTTCGGCAAGGCCTATATCCCCAAACCGGGCGGTGACAAGATAGGCCGCCGCAGGCTGGATACGCACGTGATCGGCTTTGAGAAACTGGGCGCCGCGTTTGTGTACGATACGGACGATAATTATTTCCGCCTGGAGTCTAACGGCGGGCTGAAAGGCACCTACATGCTGCTGGACGAGCCTTCCGTGACCGGTACGGCCAATATTGTAATGGCCGCCGTGCTGGCGCAGGGTACCACCACTATTTACAATGCCGCCTGCGAACCTTACCTGCAGCAGCTTTGCAAAATGCTGACCAGCATGGGCGCAAAGATCAGCGGCATTGGCTCCAACCTGCTGGTGATAGAAGGCGTTAGCACCCTGGGCGGCTGCACACACGCCATGCTGCCAGACATGATCGAGATCGGCTCTTTTATTGGCCTGGCGGCTATGACGCAGAGCGAGATCACCATCAAGAACGCCGGCATACAGCACCTCGGCATTATTCCCGAAAAATTCCGCCTGCTGGGCATCCAGATGGAGTTCAGGGGAGACGATATTTATATTCCCGGGCAAGACAGCTACGAGATACAAACCTTCATAGACGGCTCCATTTTAACTATTTCAGACCACCCCTGGCCCGGCTTTACGCCAGACCTGCTCAGTATTGTGCTGGTAGTGGCCACACAGGCCAAAGGCAGTGTGATGGTACACCAGAAAATGTTCGAGAGCCGCCTCTTTTTTGTAGACAAACTCATAGACATGGGCGCGCAGATCATTCTCTGTGACCCGCACCGCGCGGCCGTAATAGGCCTGGGCCGGCAGCACAAGCTCCGGGGCATCACCATGAGCAGTCCTGACATCAGGGCCGGTGTATCCCTGCTGATCGCCGCGCTGAGCGCAGAGGGCAAAAGCACCATCCATAATATAGACCAGATTGACCGCGGCTATCAGTACATTGACGACCGCCTGCGCAACCTGGGAGCAGACATCAAGCGCGTGTAAATTTTATAATGGCAGCACACAAGATCATTATTGTTACCGCACCCTCAGGGGCCGGTAAAACTACTATTGTTAAAAAATTGCTGGGCGAAATGCCGCAGCTTGCCTTTTCTATTTCCGCCGCCACCCGCAGCCCGCGGGAGGGGGAAACCCACGGAAAAGACTATTATTTCCTGAGCCCTGAAGAGTTTCAGCAACGCATTGAGCACAACGAGTTTGCCGAGTACGAAATGGTGTACGCCGGCAAATATTACGGCACCCTCAAAAGCGAGTTGCAGCGCATCTGGGACAATGATCAATACCCCATGGTAGACATTGACGTGAAAGGCGCCCTTTCCATCAAGGAAAAATACCATGCCAACGCCCTTACCATCTTCATACAGCCCCCTTCCCTGGATGCGCTGCGGGTACGCCTCAGCGAAAGAGGCACGGAAACCCAGGCCTCCCTGGAGGAGCGGCTCGGCAAAGCCCGCTACGAACTGTCTTTTGCCCGGCAGTTTGACCAGATCGTGGTCAACGAAGAACTGGAAAAAGCCTACCGGGAAGTAAAAGCCCTGGTAGAGAACTTTTTAGCCGGCTGACCGTTATATAACGACGGGGTTGCCGGCTTCCCCGAATTTCATATCTTTGTTTAGATGGATATTTATACGATTGTTTTACTGGTTATAGTAATCCTTGTGGCGGGCTTCTTTGCCGGCATGGAAACTGCTTTTGCCAATGTGAACAGGTTGAGTATAGAGTTGAAAAAAAAGCAGGGCCGCGCTACCGGCAAAATACTGTCGGGCTTTAACGAGCAGCCGGCCCGCTTCCTGGCTACCAGCCTCATTGGCCTTACGCTGGCCATTGTGGTGTACAGCATGCTGGTGGCCGGCTGGCTGGACTCTCTCTGGGCATCTATCTGGACGGAGAACCAGATGGCGCAGTACGTGGCCATTTCCCTCTTTGTAGAGATCATTGCCGCCACGCTGATTATCCTCTTTTTCGGTTTCTTCATTCCCCGCAGCATCTTCCGCTCCCGGCCGGAGGCCATGCTGGGCTTTTTTGCCCTGCCTATTTCCGTACTGTCCAAGCCGCTGTACGTGCTGGGCAACCTGCTGGAATCCATTTCGGAATGGATGCTGAAATACCTTTTTAACGTCCGCATTCTTGACAACAGAAGCTCCTTTGCCAGGGTAGACGTGGAGCATTTTATCAGGCAGAGCCAGCAGCACCTGGGAGACTCGCAGGAGTTGAACACGGAACTGTTCGAGAACGCCCTCAGCCTGGTGCATGTGAAAATACGCGGCTGCCTCATTCCCCGGAAAGAGATAGAAGCGCTGGACATTGGCAGCACCATAGAACAGGCGCGCGAGAAGTTCATCAACACCAAACTCTCCAAGATCATCATTTACGAACAGAACATAGACAATATCCTGGGTTATGTACACCAGCTGGACATGTTCAAGGACCCGTCAGACATCCGTTCGGTGATACACCCCATTCTGGCCGTGCCCGAAACCATGAGCGCCATAGACCTGCTCAGCAAGTTCAACAAGGAGCGCCGGAGCATTGCCTGGGTGGTAGACGAGTTTGGGGGAACGGCGGGCATTGTGACCATTGAAGACGTGCTGGAAGAGATCTTTGGAGATATCAAGGACGAGCACGATGTGGAAGAGTTCGTGGAAAAACAGATCGCTGAAAAGGAGTATATTTTTTCCGGCCGGCTGGAGCTGGACTACCTCAACGAACGGTACGGCTTCGATTTTCCGGAAGACGAAAGCGAAACCCTTTCCGGCTACATCATTTCCCATTACGAGACCATTCCCCGGCTGAAAGAGCGGATCATTATAGACGATTATGAGTTTGACATTCTGAATGTTACGGATACGCGGATAGAAATGGTCAAGATGAAAATATTGAATTAGTGGCTTTCGGCGCGAAAATTGCTGTAAAAGTGAATACGGGGATTTTTTCCTACGGGCCCATGCGGGTTTAGTGGCATCAGCCACTCAACAGGGAACATAATTAAAGACTGGTATACAATAAATTAGGAATAATTTCGTTTAGTAATTATACAAAAATATAATATCGGCGTTTGTTAAACCGCTTTGAGCAGAGTAGTAGTAAATTAACACGAATTGCATTCACCGCATAGGCTTAACGTAACACAATAATTTGATTTTTGTTAAAAGGTTGTAAAAAACTTTGTTGTAACATTGATAATACGATATTTCTTTCTATTTTTGTTTTAGAAATTTAAAAGCGCTGTGCGGGTTGTAACTTAAATCTGATAGCTTGCCATTAAAAGAGTAAGTTATTTCTTGAACAGTAGCGAAAAAAGACATTCTCGAATTCAACTTTTTTGGGGTTAACAAACAATGGATGAAAGGCCGGCTCTTGATTCTTCTCGGGCTGGCTCTTTTTTTTGCCCTGCATCCCGCACCTCCCGCCCCGGCAAAATTCTCCCGCTCTTTAAATTCGTACTGGTAATTCCCGATTCGTAATTCCTAATTCGTACCTTACACCCGTTTTTCACATTTTCTATTCACTGTGCACGTATTATATTTGTGCTCCTGATTCATCATATAGCATGTTAAAGAAGTTATTCTCGAGCAACGAGGACAAAGCAGAGATGTCGTTTTTTGACCACCTGGAGGAGCTGCGCTGGCACCTGGTAAGGTCTGCCTTCGCCATTGTTGCGGTGAGCATTCTCGGGTTTGTTTTTACGGACTGGATACTGACCAACGTAATTTTTGGGCCCACCCGCCCCGATTTTCCCACATACCGCTGGTTGTGCAGCGCCAGCCAGGCCCTGGGCCTTGGAGACAAGCTGTGCATTGTGCCGCCGGATATCAAATTCCAGAACTATAAAATGGCCGGGCAGATCATGCTGCAGTTCAAGCTGGCGTTCATCCTGGGCATTATAGGCGCTTTCCCCTATATCATTTACGAATTTTGGCGCTTTATACGCCCGGCCCTGAAAGAGAACGAGGCCAAGGGCTCCCAGGGTGTTATTTTCTGGGTGAGCCTGCAGTTCCTGATGGGTATTGCGTTCAGCTATTTCCTGATCGCCCCCTTCATGATCAACTTCCTGGCCAGCTACACCGTGTCTGAAGTGATCAAGAACGAATTTTTCATTGACGACTATTTTGGGCTGATGTCCCAGATCATACTCGGTATGGGCGTGCTCTTCGAAATGCCCATTCTTGTTTATTTCCTGACCAAACTGGGCATTCTCACACCCATGTTCATGCGTTCTTACCGAAGGCATGCCATTGTGGTGATACTCATACTGGCGGCCGTTATTACCCCGCCAGACGTACTGGACCAATTGCTGGTTTTCGTACCTTTATACCTGCTGTACGAGATCAGTATCTTCATTTCCGCCAAGGTATACCGTGAGAAAGAGAAAGAAGAAGCGGAAGAATGGTCTTGATAACCGTACGCCGCACATTGCTTAACCAATATAAACTGTAGGGTATGGAACAAACAACTTTTGATCTTGCATTGCCGGTGGCCATTGGATCTGACCATGCGGGTTTTGAGTATAAGGAAGAGGTGATCTCTTACCTGGAAGGGAAAGGAGTGCAGGTAAAAGATTATGGCACCCATTCCGTTGATTCGGTAGATTACCCTGATTTTGCGCATCCCGTAGCCAATGCAGTAGAATCCGGGGAATATGCCTATGGCATTCTCATTTGCGGCAGCGCCAACGGCGTGGCCATTACGGCCAATAAACACCAGGGCATCCGCGCCGCCATTTGCTGGGGCGATGAGCTGGCCCGCCTGGCCCGCAGCCACAACAATGCCAACGTGCTCTGCATTCCGGCCAGGTTTGTAGACACCGCTACCGCCAAGGAAATGGTGGATATTTTCGGGGAAACGCCGTTTGAAGGCGGCCGCCATATGAACCGCGTAAGCAAAATAGCTTGTAGCTGATACATCGAAAAAAAGTTACAGAACGGGCCGCGTCTTTCGGGATGCGGCCCGTTCTCTTTTTAAGCGCATGGCAGCCTTCCCCCGCCCTGTTTTTAAAATAAATTAAAATAGAAACTTGCATTATTAAATTTTAATTCGCATTTTTCGGTTACCCTCCAGTAAACATTTACATACAACCAGAAACACGTTCATGCAGTAGTTTCAACATGCCGTTTTTACACGTTTGTTCCCGCCTGCAAATGGCTATGGGAAAGGCATGCCATACCCTGATGGCTGAACCTGTTCTGGCAAAAAGAAAATAGAATAAAATGCTACGGAACTATTTGCTGCCGGTTGTATTGCTGGTGTTACTAGCCTCGTGTTCAGGCCCCAAAAAGAAAGTACTGTATTACGCCGCCCTGCCGGAAGACCCGCTGGCCGCACAGTTGACCCGGGTAGCCGCCAGCCACGGTTACACCGCCGTGGTAACCGGCAATGCCGCGTACCTGCACGCAGATTCCCTGGCCATGTTCCACCTCATATGCATGCCTGTTTCTGCCATGAACGGGCTGAACTACATAACCATACCAGAGCTGAAACGCTACCTGGAAGCGGGCGGCGGGCTGCTGGCCATCAGAGACACGGCGCTGGGCCAGCGCGGGCACCCCTGGCTGCACGCGCTTGATACGGCCACCGGCGCCCTCCGCCAGGATAACGGTACCGTCTATATGTTGCCGCCGCAGCCCGGTGAACAGCAACTGGAGGCGGCATTGACGGCCGCCGCCGGCCGGCCTGATATGAGCAGGGCCGTTACCCTGCCGGTGCCTGACAGTGCGCGCTACACCCGTACCGTGCTGGCGCAGGGTTTTGACGAGCCCATGGAAATGACCGTATTGCCGGGAGGGGATGTGCTGTTTGTAGAGCGCAAGGGCGCGGTGAAGTTATATGACCACATCACCGGCGCTGTAAAGACCATTGCAAGTTTCAGCGTATTCAGCGGCATTGAGGACGGGCTGCTGGGCATGACGCCGGACCCTGGCTACGAACAGAACCACTTCATTTATTTTTACTACGCCGTGCCCGGAGAAAAGACCGTCAACCGGCTCTCGCGCTTTGAGCTGAAAGAGGGCAACCTGTTGCAGGCGTCTGAAAAAATATTACTGGAAGTGCCTACCCAGCGGCGCTATTGCTGCCACTCCGCGGGCTACCTGCAATTCGACAATAAAGGGTTGCTCTATCTTTCTACCGGAGACAATACCAATGCGGAAGAAACAGAAGGCTATACGCCCGTAGACGAGCGGCCCGGCCGCCACCTGTCTGACGTGCAGGCCACCTCCGCCAACACCAAAGACCTGCGCGGAAAGATACTGCGCATCAGGCCGGAGCCCAACGGCACCTACAGCATACCAGACGGCAACCTGTTCCCGAAAAACGGCTCCAAAGGCCGCCCTGAAATTTATGTAATGGGCAGCCGCAATCCCTACCGGTTCAGTATAGACGCAGAAACCGGCTATCTCTATTGGGGAGACGTGGGGCCAGATACCAAGGTGCGCGGGGAAGACGGGGAGCTGATGAGCTATGACGAGATCAACCAGGCCAAACAACCCGGTTTTTACGGCTGGCCCTACTTCCTGGGCAACAACCAGGCCTTTCCCTTGTACAATTATGCCAGCAAGCAGGAGGGGCCTAAAAAAGATCCCGCCCGCCCGCTGAACGTTTCTCCCAACAATACCGGTCTGCAGGAGCTGCCGCCCGCCCGCCCCGCTATGATCTGGTACGGCAAAAGCGCCTCCCGCTATTTTCCGCTGGTGGGCAAAGGCGGCGCCAGCGCCATGGCCGGCCCGGTATTTTACAGCAAGGCGTTTGAAAAGGCGCCCTACCGCCTTTCTCCCTACTACAACGGCAAATTGCTGATCTATGACTGGATACGCGGCTGGATGATGTTCATCACCTTTGATGAGAAAGGTAATTACCTGCGCATGGAGCCGTTCTTGCCCCACATACAATTTGAAGCGCCGGTAGACGTGCAGTTTGGGCCGGATGGTGCGTTGTACGTGCTGGAATACGGTTCCAACTGGTTCTCCAGGAACACCAATTCCAAACTGGTGCGCATCAACTTCAAGGAAGGCAACCGGGACCCCGTGGCCGCCATCAGCGCAGACCGGCGCTATGGCGCCGCGCCGCTTACCGTGCGGCTTTCCGCGGCCGGCTCAAAGGATTTTGATAAAGGGGACGTGCTTTCGTTCCAATGGAAAACCGGGGAGCATACCATGGAGGGCGAAACAGCTACGCATACGTTTGACAAACCGGGCGTGTACACAGTAACCCTTGCGGTAAAAGACGGGAAAGGCGGTGAAGGCCGCGCCACGCTCCAGCTGAACGTTGGCAATACGCCGCCGGTAGTGAACATTCAGACACCCGCCAACCGTACTTTTTACTGGGACAATGCCCCGCTGGAATATCGGGTGGAGGTGACGGACGCGGAAGATAAAGTGATCAGTCCTGACCAGTTGCAGGTCTCTTTCGGCTTTTTGCCGGATGGCCGGGATGCGGCGGTGGTACTGGCCCAGGGTGGCACGGGCAGCATACAGCACCTGGCCGGCCAGCAATTGCTGAACGCGCTTGATTGCAAGGCCTGCCACGCCATGAAAGATACTTCTATTGGCCCCGCCTATACGGCCGTAGCAGCGCGGTACGCGGGCAAGGGGCATGAAACGGCGCAAACTCTCGCCACCAAGATCATCCAGGGCGGCAGCGGCAACTGGGGCACCCGCCAGATGTCTGCCCACCCGGATATGCAGCCCGCAGACGCCCTGGCCATTGTACAGTACATCCTTTCGCTCGCGGAGCAGCCCGCGGCACTGCCCGCGTCAGGCACGCTGGTGCTGAAAGAGCATATAGGCAAAAGCCCGGAAGGCCGCTACCTGCTGAATGCACGGTATACAGACAAAGGCGCCAACGGGGTGCCCGCCCTCAGCGGCAGCGCCTACCTGCTGCTGCGCAACCAGCTGGTAGAGGCGGAAGATTTTGATGAAGGGGATGTGCATACCAGCACCATCACCACACAATTCCTGACCTTTGCCGCCAATGTACGCCATCACAACTACGCCCGCTTTAATGATATTGACCTGACCGGTATCAAACACGTGAAGTGCAGGGTAAAAGGTCTTGACGGCGGTACAATAACATTGCACACAGATGCGGCCAACGGGCCGCAGGTGGCGTCCGTAACGGTGCCCGGCGGCATGAAGGACTGGCAGGAAATAACCGTGCCCGTACAAGGGCTTCCGGGCGTGCATCCTTTGTACCTGGTATTTACCGGGGCGGCCGGCAAGCCGCTGATGCACTTTGACCGGATCTATTTCGACCACCGGTAGCAACTGGCAATTATTGTGAAGGCGCTGCGCTATGGCAGGCATATTTCTTTATTTTTACCGCCATAAACAACCGTACATGAAAAAACTTGTATTCATGGCCTGCCTGATGGCGGGCGGCACCGTGGCTTGTGCGCAGGTAGCTACCAAGCGCAGCGCGCCCAGGGCCGCTGCTCCCTATGCCAAAACCATTAAGGCGGCAGATTTGAAGAAACACCTCTACATTATTGCCGCAGATGACATGGAAGGCCGCGAAACAGGCAAGCCGGGGCAATACAAAGCCGCGCAATATATTACCGAACAGTTTAAACGCGCAGGCCTGCAGCCGGGCGCGGGCAATGGTGAATGGGAGCAGCCCTTCAGCCTTTACCAGGACACGCTGGTGAACGCCACCATCACCGCCGCCGGCAAAACGTTCGAGTTCGGGAAAGATTTTTACACCGGCCTGCGGGATGCTAAAAACCTGGAGCTGCAGCAAACAGGGGTGGTATTTGCCGGCTACGGCAATGTGAGCGAAACTTTCAACAGCTACGAAGGCATTGATGCTACAGACAAAGTGGTGGTACTGGCTGAAACACCCCGCCAGGGCGCCGGAGAGCAGAAAGACAAACTCCGCGCCGCGGCCGCCAAGGGCGCCCGTACGGTGTTTATCGTGTCTTCCAACATGCCGGGCATTACCCGCGCTGGCAGCCGCCTCCGCAGGACCGGCCTCTATTTCGGGGATATGGCCACTACCATGGAGTTTATTCCCAATGTATATTTTATTTCACCGGACGTGGCTTCGGCCATATTCGGGAAACCCTACGCCAGCCTCGCGGAAGGCCTGAAGCCGGATAACCCCGTACCTTCCGCCACCGGGCAGATAACCGGGCTTACCTGCCGCAAAGACGTGGTGGAGATCAAATCCAGCAACGTACTGGGCATACTGCCGGGAACGGATAAAAAAGATGAATACGTTTTTGTGACCGCCCACTATGACCATATCGGCATCATCAACGGCGAGGTATACAACGGCGCAGATGATGACGGCTCCGGCACGGTAGCCGTAATAGCCATGGCGGAGGCGTTCATGAAAGCAAAAAAAGCCGGCAAGGGCCCCCGCCGCAGCATTGTGTTCATGACGGTGAGCGGTGAGGAAAAAGGGCTGCTGGGCTCCCGCTATTATACGGACCACCCCGTGTACCCGCTGGCCAATACGGTGGCGGACCTGAACATAGACATGATAGGCCGCATAGACGCGGACCACGCCAAAGACAGCAACTATGTGTACATCATTGGAGACAACAAGCTCAGCTCGGAGCTGCGCCCGGTTAGCGAAGCGGCCAACACCCTGGTGGGCCTCAAGCTGGACTACAGGTATAACGATCCCAATGATCCCAACCGGTTCTATTACCGCTCGGACCACTACATGTTCGCACAGCATAAGATTCCCATCATCTTCTACTTCAACGGGGTACACCCTGACTACCACGGCCCGCATGATACGCCAGACAAGATCAGCTACCCCATGCTGGAAAAACGCGCCCGGCTGGTGTTCTACACTACCTGGGAAGTGGCCAACCGGGAAGGCAGGCTGAAGGTGGACAGGAATGAGAAATAAAAGACAGGCAACTTATAACCACGGGCTGGCCGGAAAGTACCGGCCAGCCCTTTTTCTATGCTGGCGGCTGACTGGGAAAAGAGGTGCTCAGGCGCTTGCCCTGAGACCGGTCGAGCCTCTCAATCTCTCATTCTCCCGGACTTTTGCCGGGCCACCGCGGCGGGTTTACGCCTAGTTATCCACTTATTTCGTGATCCCACCCCCAAATCGTACTTTTACAACCTGCAAATTTTTTGAAGTGATGAAGGCAAACTATTTAGACGATCTGAACGAACGGCAACGCGAAGCGGTCATCTCCCTCAAAGGGCCCCTGATGATCATTGCGGGCGCGGGTTCAGGCAAAACCAAAGTACTGACTACCAGAATAGCCCACCTGATGCGGAACGGGGTGGACGCTTTCAATATACTGGCGCTGACCTTTACCAACAAGGCGGCCAAAGAAATGAAAGAAAGGGTGGAAAAGATCCTTGGCGGCAACGAGGCGCGCAACCTCTACATTGGTACCTTCCACTCCGTATTTGCCCGCCTGCTGCGGGCGGATGCCCCCAAGCTGGGCTACCCCGGAGATTTTACCATTTATGACGCGGATGATGCCAAAAGCGTGGTGAAAACGATCATCAACGAGCTGAACCTGGACGACAAGCATTATAAGCCCAACCTGGTATACAACCGTATTTCCGCCGCCAAAAACAGCCTGATGGGGCCGGAAGAATACCAGCACGATTATTACATTCAGCAGGAAGACCAGCGGGCCAGCCGCCCGCTTACCGGCAAAATATATGACATGTATGCCAAGCGCTGCTTCAAGAACGGCGCCATGGACTTTGACGACCTGCTGTTCAAGATGTACGTGCTGCTGAAAAGTTTCCCGGAAGTGCTGGCCAAGTACCAGCACAAGTTCCAGTACATCATGATTGACGAGTACCAGGATACCAACCCCGCCCAGTACGAAATAGTGAAGCTGCTGGGCGCCGTGCACGAGAATATTTGCGTGGTGGGAGACGATGCGCAGAGCATCTATTCTTTCCGCGGCGCCACCATCCAGAACATATTGCAGTTTGAAAAGGATTATGACGATGTAAAGGTGGTGAAGCTGGAGCAGAACTACCGCAGCACCAAGTCCATTCTCAATGTGGCCAATGAGGTGATCGCCAAAAACAAGGGCCAGATAGAAAAGAACCTGTGGACGGACAATGCGGAGGGAGACAAGATAAAACTCATCCGTACCAATACGGATAACGAAGAAGGCAAATTCGTGTCTGATACCATTGCGGAACAGAAACTCCGGAACCATTACAACAACCGGGATTTCTGCATCCTCTACCGCACCAACGCCCAGAGCCGCGCCTTTGAGGAAAGCCTGCGCCGCCTGGCCATCCCCTACCGTATTTTCGGAGGGCTCTCTTTTTACCAGCGCAAGGAGATCAAAGACTTTATTGCCTACCTGCGCGTGATCATGAACTCGCGGGATGAAGAGGCCATCAAACGTATTATCAACTACCCCGTGCGGGGCATTGGTAAAACCACCATAGAAAAAGTGTCTATCTACGCCAATGACCAGAACATCACGTTCTGGCAGGTGCTGGAAAACGCGCGTGACTTTGGTTTCAAAGGCGGCACGCTGGATGCCATAGACAACTTTGTGACCATGATACAGAGCTTCCGTATAATGCTGGACAAACACAACGCCTACGAAGTGGCTGTACAGGTTGGCAAGTCTACCAACATGGTGAAAGAGCTGTTTAACGATAAAACCACGGAAGGGTTGGCCCGGTACGAAAACGTGCAGGAGTTGCTGAACTCCATCAAGGAATTTACCGAAACGCCTACGGAAGACGGGGAGTTGCTGGACAACAAGAGCCTGGGCATATACCTGCAGCAGATCACCCTGCTCACCGATGCGGACAATACCAATGACGAGAACAGCGATGTGGTGAAGCTCATGACCATTCACGCCGCCAAAGGGCTGGAGTTCCCGGTGGTGTTCACGGTAGGCCTGGAAGAAAGCCTGTTCCCCAGCGGCATGTCTATCAACTCCCGCGAGGAGCTGGAAGAAGAACGCCGCCTGTTCTACGTGGCCGTTACCCGCGCAAAATCACGCCTGTTCCTGACATACGCCAACAGCCGCTACCGTTTTGGGCAGCTGCAGCAAAATGAGCCCAGCCGCTTCCTTGACGAGATGCCGGAGAACTTTGTAGACCGCAGCTACGCCGGCGGCGGGCTTCGTAACACCGGCAGTGTTGGCGGCGGCGTTTCCTGGGGCGGCATGTTTGACAAAAAAAGAACAACCCCGGCGCCTGCCGCATCCAACCCGCTGGCCAGAACAGCGCCCAAGCCTGCTGCCGCTCCTGTGAGCACGCATGTGCCCACGCCCGGTTTTACGGCAGACGATCCGGCTACCATGGAAGCCGGCATGGACGTGGAACACCAGAAATTCGGCTTTGGCAAGATACTCAACCTGGAAGGCGCGCCTAACAACCGTATTGCCACCGTCATGTTCCCGCAGGCAGGCGGAGAAAAAAAGATCATGCTCAACTACGCCAAGCTAATGATCGTGAAAAAGTAAATTTTTCCTTTCATGAAAGCCGATCTGCTTAAACTGCGCCACTACTGCGCCTACCAGGAACGCTGCCATTCCGAAGTAAGGGAAAAGTGCTACGGGCTGGGCCTGCGTGGCGAAGATATAGAGGAAGCCATTGCCCACCTGGTAGAAGAGAATTTCCTTAACGAGGAGCGCTTTGCCAGGGCCTACGCCGGCGGCAAGTTCAGGATGCAGCAATGGGGCCGCAAAAAGATCAGCATGGTGCTCAAGCAAAAACAGATAAGCCCGTATTGCATCAAAAAAGGGCTGGAAGAAATTGATGAGGAAGATTACCGCAGCACCCTGCAGGCCCTGGCGGAAAAGAAATATCACCAGCTGCGGGGAGAACAGCTCCTGAAAAGGCAATACAAAACCATGCAGTTCCTCCTGCAAAGAGGCTTTGAACAGGAGCTGGCGAGGGAAACCATTGAACAAATCGCAAAAAAGGAAGAATAAATCCGCAATAATTCAAAACTTTCTAAGTTTTACTGGCGTAAATTTGAGGTCGTTTTGTAGTAATTCAACTTTGTTATGTCTGATTTAACGGTCACGCTGATCCAGGCTAATCTGCACTGGGAAAACATTCCGGCCAACCTGGCCATGTTTGATGAGAAAATTGACGCTATCAGGGAAAAAACTGAAGTGATCGTACTGCCTGAAATGTTCAGCACCGGTTTCAGCATGCAGCCGGAGAGGCTGGCCGAAACCATGGATGGCAGCGCTGTGCAGTGGATGAAGAAGAAAGCAAAAGAAAAGAACGTGATCCTCACCGGCAGCCTGATCATTGAAGATGGCGGCGACTATTACAACCGCCTGATCTGGATGCTGCCCAACGGCCAGTACGGTATCTACAACAAACGCCACCGTTTCGGCTTTGCCGGAGAGGAAGATCATTATGCCGCGGGAGACAAACGGCTGATTGCCCAGGTGAAAGGCTGGAAAATAAACCTCAATATCTGCTACGACCTGCGTTTCCCCGTTTGGGCACGCAATACCATACAAGACAATGGCGCGCCAGAATATGATGTGCTGATCAACGTAGCCAACTGGCCCGAACGCCGCAGCACGCCCTGGCGCGCTCTGCTGCAGGCCCGCGCTATAGAGAACCAGTGTTACGTAATTGGTGTAAACCGTGTGGGTAATGACGGGAACGACATTTACCACAGCGGGGACTCCAGCATCATAGACCCCGTGGGCGAGATCATCTACCACAAGGCAAACAGCGAAGACGTGTTCACCCACACCTTCTCCCGTGCCCATCTTGATGAGATGCGGGCCAAGTTCCCCTTTATGAAGGATGCGGACAAGTTCATGATCCTTTAACTATCTTCGCGGACTATGATCCGCTTTTTTACCAAAAACCAGTACAAGTACGGGATTTTTGCCCTTTGGGCCATACTGGCCATTTTGCAGGCCTCCTTCACAGAGCTGATGGATGATGAGGCGTATTATTGGGTATACTCCGGCCACCTGGACTGGGGGTATTTTGACCATCCCCCCATGATAGCCCTGCTCATCAAAATGGGGTACGCCCTTTTTCACAATGAACTGGGCGTAAGGCTGGGCATGGTAGTGCTGAACGTCCTCACGCTGATACTGGTAGACAAGCTGATACCACAAAAGAACAACCTCGTATTTTATCTCATACTGGCCGGCATGGGCGCCATGCAACTGGGCGGCATACTGGCCGTACCGGATATTCCGCTGATATTTTTCGCCACGCTGTATTTTTATATTTACCGCAACTTCCTGGAATCCCAAAGCTGGAAAAACACCCTGCTGCTGGCCCTCAGCATGGCGCTGATGTTTTATAGCAAGTACCACGGCGTACTGCTCGTTTTTTTCACCGTGCTCTCCAACCTGCATTTGCTGAAGCTGTACCGCTTTTACATAGCCGTGCTGGTAACCAGCCTGTTGTTTTTTCCGCACCTGTACTGGCAGTACACACACGGTTTCCCTTCCCTGCAATATCACCTGGTAGAGCGCAATGCTTCTTCTTATGACATCAGTTTTACGCTGGATTACCTGGCGGGGCAGGTGTTGCTGTTTGGCCCGCTGGTGGGCTGGCTGCTGCTGTATTATGCTTTCCGCACGCCCGTGCAAGGCAGCTTTGAGCGTGCCCTCAAATTCAGCCTGGTGGGCGTGCTGGCCTTTTTCCTGTTCAGCACTTTCAAGGGCCGCGTGGAGGCCAACTGGACCGTAATGGTGTTTGCCCCGCTGGTGATACTGGCCCATCAGGGCATGGTACGGCAGGGCTTTTCCGTGAAGGTGCTGCGGAAAACCTGGTGGGTATCTCTGTTGCTCGTATTGGTGGTGAGGGTATATATGGTGTGGGACTTTGTACCCGGCGTAGAGATCCGCCCTGAAATACATCATAACAAAACCTGGACGGCCGCGCTGTCCCAAAAGGCCGGCGGCCGGCCCGTGGTGTTCGTGAACAGCTACCAGGCCCCCTCCAAATACATGTTTTACGCCGGCGGTGTTTCGTATAGCCTTAACAGTGCCTGGGCGCGCAGAAGCCAGTACAATTACTGGCATACGGAAGAAACCATGTGGGGTAAAGGAGTGTTGCTGGCCACGGGGTATAGGCCTCACATCCCTGACCAGGACAGCCTGCTGCGTACACAGGGCACCATTTACTGCCGCATAGATTCGCCCTACTACTCCTATCAGCTTATACAGTTCATGCCGGCCGTAAACGAATATACCCTGCGGCGGGGAGACACCCTTCAGCTGAAGGTAGGGGTACAGAACGGCTACAACGTGCCGGTGCAAACCAGCGCCGGGGCCGCGCCTTTTGTGGAATACGTTTACTGGAACGATGAAGGAGCGCGGAACGTAGTGAGATCTGCGTTGCCGCTTGCCGTTGCCTTGCGGCAGGATAGCGTGGAGATCCCCATAGCGGCTCCTGCAACACCGGGAAATTATAACCTGAAACTGACACTGCCTGTACCTGCGGGCCTGGACCCTTCCAATAACAGCCCGCTGATCCGGTTAAAAGTGGAATAAGACCTTGCCCGGCACGTTAAACAGCCTGTTCATGCCCAGGGCCCGCCGTTCGTTGTAGGCTGCTGACAGGCAGTGCCATCTACCTGCCGGAATGTTCCAAGGTGCCTCATCCGTACGTACGCGCCCGATTGAAGGTCATTTGAACGCGTTCCACCCCTGCGCGGTGATCTGGTGCTTGTTGCCGCTGCGGGTAATAATGTGGCTGCCTTCCGCGGGGTCTGTCATATAACCGATCACGGCAATTTCTTCGTTCAGGGTGATCTTGTCATAATCCGCCTGCTTCATGGTAAAAAGCAGCTCATAATCCTCTCCGCCGCTAAGCGCGCAGGCGGTGGGGTCCAAGCCCAGCTGCATGGCCAGCTGGCGGGCATCGTCTGCCACGGGGATCTTTTCTTCATACAGTACGCAGCCTAGCTGGCTCTGTTTGCAGATGTGCAGTATTTCGGAGCTGAGGCCGTCGCTCACGTCCATCATGGCGGTAGGCATTATTTCTTTGCCGGCCAGGAAGGAGATGATGTCTTGCCGGGCTTCGGGCTTCAGTTGCCGTCCAATTACGTAGGTCTGGTTTTCAAGATCTGGCTGTACCTGCGGGTTCTCCAGGAAGATCTTTTTTTCCCGTTCCAGCAGGGTAAGGCCGAGAAAAGCGGCCCCCAGGTCTCCGGATACGCAAAGCAGATCGCCCTTTTGGGCGGTAGAGCGTTTCACGAACTGGTCAGGCGCTACTTCCCCTATAGCTGTAACACTGATCACAAACCCCTTTTGGGAGGTAGAAGTATCTCCGCCCACCAGGTCTACCTTGTATCTTTCGCAGGCGGCATATACGCCTTCGTAAAACTCGTTCAGCGCCTCCAGGGAAAAGCGGTTGGAGAAGGCCAGGCTCACGGTGATGTGGGTGGGCGTGGCGTTCATGGCGTAGATGTCAGAGAGGTTGACCACTACGGATTTATACCCCAGGTGTTTCAGGGGGGTGTACATCAGGTCAAAGTGAATGCCTTCCACCAGCATGTCTGTAGACACAACGGTTTGTTTGCCGAAGTGGTCTATCACGGCCGCATCGTCCCCAACACCCAATACGGTGCCGGCATTGTATATTTCAATGTTGCGGGTGAGGTAGTCAATCAACCCGAACTCGCCCAGGTCATTAATTTCAGTTCTTTCTTCCATGGCATTATCTGTTGATCTCTTTCAGCAGCTCGTTATGCAGATGGCCGTTGGTGGCCAGTATTTGTTTCTGGTAGGGGGAATAGGTGTTGCCGCTGAAATCCGTCACCTTGCCGCCCGCCTCCTGTACAATGAGGTAGCCGGCCGCGGAGTCCCACGCATTGAGGTGGTGCTCCCAAAAAGCGTCAAACCGGCCGCAGGCCACCCAGCAAAGGTCTATGGCGGCAGAACCCAGGCGGCGCACCGGCAGGCCCTGTTTAATGAAACGCTCCAGGGTTACCAGGGCGTGGTTGGGCTGTTCCTCTTCCCAAAGGTACGGGAAGCCGGTTACCATAAAAGCATTGCTCATGCTGGTTTTGGAAGAAACATTGATGCGCTTGTCGTTCAGCGTGGCCCCAAACCCCTTCTGGGCAAAGAACAGTTCGTTCATGAGGGGGTTATATACCGCGCCCAGTATCATCTCACCGTCTTGCTCCACCCCAATGCTCACGCAACACAGCGGTATGCCGTGGGCAAAGTTCACGGTGCCGTCTATAGGGTCTATGATCCACTTTACGGAAGAGTCAGTTTTGATCTCCCCGGATTCTTCGCTGAGTATATGATGACCGGGGTAGTCTTCCCTGATCACGTTTATAATGGCTGTTTCCGCAGCTTTATCGGCTTCTGTTACCAGGTCGTTCACCGTAGATTTATGGCTAACTGTGAAAGTACCGTTAAAATATTCCTGCAAAACTTTTGCACCGGCTTGCGTAGCTTTGAGTAAGGTAGTTTTTAACATGGCGCAAATGTACGAAGCTTCGCCAACTTCCCCCCCAATTCCAAACGAATTAACTATTTTTGCTTTTTAAAACCAGAAACGCAATTAATGGCCATCATTGGTAACCTGATTTCCAGATCCCTTCGAATCCGAAAACAGTTCACGTTCAAGTTAGGGACGCCTCGCCAGTACCAGTTGCAGGTATTGCGCCGGCTAATGGAAAAAGCGAAGCATACGCAGTTTGGTGAACATTATGAGTACGAGAAGATACTGAACAGCCCCAATTGGGTAAGCCAGTTCAGAACGCGGGTACCCGTGCACAACTACAATAAAATGCACAAGGAATGGTGGCACAAATGCCTGGAAGGGGTGCCCAATGTGAGCTGGCCGGAAAAAGTGAAGTATTTCGCCCTCAGCTCCGGTACCTCTGAGTCTGCCAGCAAACATATTCCCGTTACGCGAGATATGCTGAGAACGGTTAAAAAGGTAGGGGTCAAACAACTCTACTCCATGGCCAACTTCAACGTGCCGCCCAAGTCTTTCGAAAAAGGCATCCTGATGCTGGGAGGCACTACCTCTTTATTTGAAAAAGGGGATTACTACGAAGGGGATATGAGCGGCATCCAGGCCAAAAACATCCCGAAATGGTTCCGCCGCTTCTATAAACCCGGCGGCAATATATCCCGCAAGCCCAACTGGGAGCAGCGCATCAAGCTGATCGTACGCAAGGCCCCGCATTGGGACGTAGGCACCGTTTGCGGCGTGCCGGCCTGGGTGCAGATAGTGCTGGAAGAAATTATCAAATATCATAATGTAAAAAATATCCATGAAATATGGCCCAACCTGGCCATTTACATTCATGGCGGGGTGAGCTTTGAACCGTACCGGGACAGTTTCCAGAAGCTGCTGGGCAAACCCATTACCTTTATAGAGACCTACATGGCCTCTGAAGGCTCCTTCGGTTTCCAGGCCAGGCCGGGCGTAAAAGGCATCAAACTGGTGCTGAACGCGGGTATTTTTTATGAGTTCATTCCTTTTAATGAAGAGAATTTTGATGCGGACGGGGAGGTGAGGCCCAACCCGAAATCATACATGATACACGAGGTGGTGGAAGATGTGGAATACGCCGTGATGCTCTCTACCTGTGCGGGCGCGTGGCGTTACCTGATCGGTGACGTGGTGAGGTTCACCTCCGTAAAAGAGCACGAGATCACCATTGTAGGGCGTACCAAACAGTTCCTCAGCCTGGCCGGCGAGCATATGAGCATAGATAATATGAACAAGGCCATAGACATGGTGCAGAAAAAGCTGGGCATCACCATCCGCGAGTTTACCGTGGCCGGCTTCGGGTACGAAAACCTGTTTGCCCACCGTTGGTATATAGGTACGGACGCGCTGAATGTAGATGCGGAGAAGGTGCGGGAAATCATTGACCAAACCCTCTGCGAAGTGAACGACGACTATGCGGTGGAGCGTACCTCCGCCCTGAAAGAGATCTTTGTAGAAGTATTACCTAACCAGGTTTTCCTCGATTACCTGCGTTGCAAAGGAAAAGAAGGGGCCATGAACAAATTTCCCCGCGTATTGAAAGGTGAGAAACTGAAAGACTGGGAACAGTTTGTGACCACGAAAGTAGCTGTGAAAGCATAACAAGTAATTGAACACATGATTGCCGCCATCATTGCCGGACTGGGATTGGGAGTGTTTTTATCCGTGTCTGTGGGGCCCGTTATTTTTGCTATCATTAAATACAGCATCAGCAACGGATTCCGCGCGGGTATTAGTTTTGCGCTGGGCGTATCCGCCAGCGACATTATGTTTGTGCTGCTCGGTAACCTGGCTTCTTCTTTTGTTGGCTACCTCGGCAATTTCACCACGGCCATTGGCATTGGCGGCGGTATTCTCCTCATTGGCATGGGCGTGTACGGCCTGCTGTTCAAGAAAGTAAAGATCACTACCGGAGATGAGCCCCCTGAAATGTTCAGCACGCGGGACTATGCCAAAATATGGCTGGGCGGCTACTTGATGAACACGCTCAACCCCGGCGTTATCATATTCTGGCTGGGCGTATGCGTGGCCTATGCCGGTACTTCTGTAAGCTACCGGGTTACCATGTACAGCGTTTGCCTGGCCTTTGTACTGTCTGCCGATATTTTAAAGGTTTTTGTATCTGACAAGATCCGCCATAAGCTGACCCTTACCAACGTGGTGTGGCTGAACAAGGTGGCGGGCGTATGTATGATCATTTTCGGGCTGGCGCTGCTGTACCAGGTATTTTTCGGAGACGGTACGTTTACCCATTAGGGAAAAAGCGATTCCCTGCAATATGCACAAAGGCCCTGGTCCGTTGAAGAACCAGGGCCTTTGTTATTTTTTGGAGAATGGTTTACAGGATCGTCCAGGTCTCATTCCCGGCCAGCAGCTTGTCCAGGTTGCCGGGGCCTCTTTTGGCCGTAGCTTCCTCCAGCTGCGCCGTCATGATATCATCATAAGTGGGCCTGAAAATCTGGTAGAACACGCCGAACGGGCGCGGCAGGTGGCCTTCTATGCGCGGATCGTCAAACATCCGGGTCAGTATCTGGGCTTTGCCGAAGTCTTGCTCATCATGTATCCAAAGGTCTGAGGCGCTATATTGGCTTTCGCCGAGGTCTACCACTACGGGCCGGTGACCGTCCAGCCGGATGCCTTTGTTTTTCTGGGCGCCGAAGATCAGGGGCTGGCCGTGCTCCACAAAAATAGTTTCCTGCGCCTTGGATGATTTTTCAGTGAACACCTCAAAAGCGCCATCGTTGAAGATGTTGCAGTTCTGGTATATTTCCAGGAAAGAGGCGCCTTTATGGGCGTGGCTGCGTTTAAGCATTTCCTGCAGGTGCTTGGGGTCCCGGTCCATACTGCGCGCCAGGAAGGTAGCGTCTGCGCCCATGGCCAGGGCCATGGGGTTGAAGGGGTGATCTATACTGCCGTAGGGCGTGCTTTTGGTGACTTTATTCCTTTCTGAAGTAGGAGAATACTGCCCCTTGGTAAGCCCGTATATCTGGTTGTTGAACAACATCAGGTTCACGTCAAAATTACGGCGCAGCAGGTGAATAGTGTGGTTGCCGCCAATGGAAAGCCCGTCCCCGTCTCCCGTTACGATCCATACGCTCAGCTCGGGGCGGGTTGCCTTCAGGCCGGAAGCGATGGCCGTGGCGCGGCCGTGGATAGAGTGCATGCCGTACGTGTTCATGTAATATGGAAAGCGTGACGAGCAGCCTATACCGGAAACGATCACTATATTTTCACGGGGTATGCCTAAGCCCGGCATGATGGTCTGAACCTGTTTCAGTATGGAATAATCCCCGCAACCCGGGCACCAGCGTACTTCCTGGTCCGTTGCAAAGTCCTTGGCCGTCAATGGCTGCGGAGGGATGGTGGTAGTTGACATTTATTTATATAGTTTGAACTTCAAAGTTACGAATTACGCAGTTCATCCCAATACGCCGCCTCAGCTCGGATCGGGAATTTTTTTGCCTTGTAAGTACGTATTTATCAATGTTTAGTAACTGATACGCCTGCAAGGGCAGTGCTGTTTGCTGCGCTGGCAAAGATAGGTATTAATCTACTAATATGGTAGGATGTTAACGCGCCCCGGGGGCTGGCTGAAAAATACCCATTAATGAGTATTGTACCAGTGAAGGGGAATTTACAATTTTACAGTACTGCGTATTTTAGGAATTCCCCGCACCGGCCCCTGAAACACTGCCTAGACATGGGACATGACTATACCTGGTTAAAACGTTATTTCACCTTGAGTAATATATAATAAAGATTCGTTCTGGATATGGAAATACCGTAAACGGTTTACTGTCACGGTTATTTTACATGGCTCCCTCTGCGGGAGCCATTTCTCTTTTCAGGGGGTAGCGCACCATATATTTTGGTTATGCAGCATAACAAATTGGAATGGTATAGGCGGGTATCCTGCGCCTTTTGAGCGGGCCTGGCTGAATAGAGGCCCCCCTCCAGGCGGCCGTTTGCCCACATACAATGTTTATCCACCAGGCCGGTTTGCCGTGGCCGGCATTTATTCTCCCGGCTTTGCGTAAGACGCGGCCACAAAATCCTTGATGCCCAGCACAATTTTATCCGCCATGCTTTTCCGGAAGCCGGCGTCCAGTATTTTCATTTCATCTTCAGGGCTGCTGAGAAACACTGTTTCTACCAGTACGTTGGGGTATTCTGTGGGGTTGTTAAGGGCAAAGTTGAAATTGCCCACATTGCCGAACTCATTCAGCCCCAGCTCCAGCAGGTGTTTGTAAATATACTGGCTGAGGGGGCGGAACCCCACGTGTTTATAATAGGTGCTGGTGCCTTTGATGCGGATGGGGTCTGCGGCGGAGTTAAGGTGAATGCTCACCAGCAGGTCAGGGTCTTTGTCCCGGTAGGAAATAATGCGGTAGTTGTTGTCTACATACGAGTCGTTCACCCTGGTCATCAGCACGCGGGCCCCTTCTGCCCGCAGGGCCTGCTGCAGGGCAATGGCCACGGCCAGGCTCATTTCTTTTTCGTACACCCCGGTGGGGCCGCGGGCGCCGGCGTTGCTGCCGCCGTGGCCGGCGTCTACCGCAATGGTGAGGTTGCCCAGGCCGGGTTTGGCGGGCGGCCGTTTCACTTTTACGGTAAGGGTGTTGCCGTTGTAGTACACCTGGTGGCCCCAATGCTGGTTGTGTTTTAACTCTATGGTGACCCGCAGGATGTCATCTTCTACCTGGTCGTAATACACATTCTTTATCTCGCGGGTGTTTTCCAGCTGGGAGATCCAGTTGGTATTGGCGGTGGCGCCGTAGATGTCTACAATAATTTTTGACGGCTCCAGCTGCTGGGTGGAGCGGTAAGGCAGCTTCTGGCCCAGGCCAACAGTCACATAATCGAACTTTTCATCTCCCCATACGCGCCAGGAGCCGGTGAGGGAGGAAGGAGGGAACGTGCCCGCCGGCAGCAGTTTTACCATATCCTGCGGAATGTAGGCGGTAAAGTTCTTGGCCAGTTTTACGCGGTAGTCAGACCCTACCTTGCCGGTCAGGTGGAGGTACACGCCTTCGTCCAGGTAGCCGGCTTTGGTACCTCCCAGCCGGTCATCTCCCAGGCCAAACTTCAGGAAGGGGGCATCTCCGGTGGTAACGGCTACCTGGGGCTGCAGCTGCGGGTCTCTTAAGGTAAAGCTGTACACCGTGTTGCGCTGTACCTGCTGGCTGCCGTTGCTAAGGGTAACGGGCAAGGCCCTGCCATTGATCATCGGGTCATTGCATTGCACGGTGTAGGTGCCCTGGTAAATGCCGGGCATGGTCTGGCTGCCGCTCAGGGGCAGCTCCGTAAGCGCAAAATTGTTGCCGACCATAACGGTGCCGCCGGGCATGGCTTTCACCCTTATTTTGATCAGGTCTCCGGGGGCCACTATCAGGTTCCCTTCCGGGAAGGTCTGTATATAGCCGATGTTGAAAGAATTGATGGGCTTGGGCGCTTCCGGTGTGCGGTAGGAGAAGGAGACGAGCCTGACGGTAGAATCTCCGGCCGGGCCCCTGGATTTGATCTCGAACTCGTTTTCTCCTTCCTCCAGCGCCACCTCAATGGCAAAGGCGCCGGTGGGGTATACCTTCTGCGGCTCGTCATTCACAAATACGGCGCAGCTGGTGCAGGTGCTGCCCACCAGGAACTGGCGGGTGGCGGTTACCGGGTTGTGCTGTTTGCCGGGCTGGGTGAGGCGTAAAAAGCTCTTGTTCTGCGCGGTGGCCTGTAATGCCAGCACGGCTGCGAGCAGCAGGCTTCCTCCTGTCCTTTTCATCATGACTCTCTGAATTATCCTGAAAAGCAAGGGGCTGTGCCGGTTACTGTCAACACACCCCCTTGCCATATTGATACTATGTAATTGCTGATGCAAAGATCATTATTCTGGCTCAATGCTGCAAGCCGTTAAAAAGCATACCGGTTGTCTGCGATCAGTTTGGCGGCAATGCGCCGGCGTGCATCCTTTGTGTTGAAGGGCGCGGTTTTGGTAAAACGTTTCAGGCCCAGGAGCATCATGCGCTGTTCATCACCCTCGGCAAAGCCATTAATGGCGTCTTTACCGGACTTGTTGACCCGGTCTGCCGCATCGCTGAGGTATGTGCGTACCATGTCTGCCTGCAGGGCCACGGCCGCCGCTCCTTTTTCTTCCGTGAGCCTGATGAGGCGCAGCAGGGCGCTTTCGCTCACAAAGGTCTCAATGGCCATGTCCGCAATGTTCATGAGTATTTCCTGCTCGCTTTCCAGCTTCATCTGCAGTTTTTGCACCGCCCCGCCCGCTGCCATCAGTATGGCCTTTTTCATATTGGCGATGATCTTTTTCTCCGGTGCAAAGGCCGCTTCGTCATCTCCGCCAAAGTCGGGAATGCTCATTAGTTCCTTCATAACGTTCATGGCGGGCGTCATCAGGTCCAGGCGGCCTTTGAGGGCGCGTTTCAGCGTCATGTCAAGCGTAAGCAGGCGGTTAATTTCGTTGGTGCCTTCAAAGATGCGGTTAATGCGCGAGTCCCGGTAGGCTTTGGAAATAACATACTCGTCACTAAAACCGTTGCCGCCATGCACCTGCACCCCTTCGTCCACCACAAAGTCAAGCACTTCGGAGCCGTTCACCTTCAGCATGGCGCATTCCACGGCGTATTCTTCCGCGGCGCCCAGTGAGGCTTCTCCCAGGGATTTGCCTTCCGCCAGCAGTTCCTGCTCTTTCTGGTCTATGAGCTGCGCCGTGCGGTACAGGGCGGATTCGCACACCCAGATGCGGGTGGCCATTTCGGCCAGCTTGTGTTGTATGGCGCCAAAATTGGCAATGGGCTGTTTGAACTGTTCCCGCGTATTGGCATACTGAATGGTGATGTTAAGGCTGCCCTTGGCCCCGCCCAGAGCGGCGGCGCAGAGTTTAAGACGGCCAATGTTGAGGATGTTGAAGGCAATGAGGTGGCCCTTGCCGATCTCACCCAGCACATTTTCCGCGGGCACCTTTGCGTCCTGGAAATAGATCTGCCGGGTGGAGGAACCTTTAATGCCCATCTTGTGCTCTTCCGCGCCCAGCGTGAAACCGGGCGTGTCTTTATCTACAATGAAGGCGGTAAACTTGTCTCCGTCTATCTTCGCAAATACGGTAAACACATCCGCAAAGCCGGAGTTGGTGATCCATATCTTCTGGCCGTTGAGCAGGTAGTGCTTGCCGTCTGCCGTCAGTTTGGCGGAGGTTTTGGCGCTGAGCGCGTCAGAACCGGAGTTGGGCTCGGTAAGGGCGTAGGCGCCTTTCATTTCACCGCTGGCCAGTTTGGGAATATATTTTTGTTTTTGCGCGTCGTTGCCAAAGTACAGGATGGGCAGGGAGCCAATGCCGGTATGCGCAGCCATGGCCACAGAGAAGGAATGCCCGGCGCCCAGCGCCTCGTTAATGAGGGTGGCGGTGATAAAGTCTTTTCCCAGGCCGCCATATTCCTCCGGGAAGGCCGCGCCCAGCAGCCCCTGTTCCCCGGCTTTTTCCAGCAGGGAAGGCATCAGGCCTTCTTCCAGTTTATCCAACCGCTCCAGCACGGGAGTTACTTCCTTGGCAACAAATTGCTCGGCCATGTCACGGATCATCAGCTGCTCTTCCGAAAAATTTTCCGGGATAAATATCTCTGCCGGCGAACTTTCTTTCACGAGAAACTCAGCGCCTTTGAGGGCTGCTTTACTGTTTACTGCGGTTTCCATCTTGCATATTTTAGTCTACTCGTAATTTACCTAGATTATAGCAATTGGCAAAAGTTGTTTAAAATTGTTGCCCCGTTGGGAACAGGACATGGATTTTTTTCTCCCATATAAACAAAGTGAGTTTACCGGCATTGTTGCCGGTTCCGGGCCTGAATTGCTGATCTGCTTTCACGGGTTTGGCGAGCGCGCATCGCACTTTCGTTGTATGGATGCGGGTTTGGGCAATTTATTTACGATCATCGCGTTAGATATGCCCTTTCACGGAAATACCGCCTGGCGGGAAAACAGGCCGTTTGAAAAAGAGGACCTGGCGGCGCTGACGGAAAAAATATTGGAAAAATTCGGCAAACAAACTTTCTCCCTTATGGGTTATAGTATGGGAGGAAGGCTGGCCTTGTGCATCATTGAAAAGCTGGCATCCCGGGTAAAGCACCTGGTACTGGCGGCGCCGGATGGACTGAAAAATAATCCGTGGCATATGTTTGCCACGCAAACCATATTGGGGAACCTGCTGTTTTCTTACAATACCCGTCATCCGGCCGTGTTTTTCAGATTGCTTGCCTTATGGCGGCAGTGGGGGTTCCTGAATGAAAGTGTGTACAAGTTTGCTTATCACAGAATGGATAAGCCGGAGAAACGCCTGCTTGTATACAACGTATGGACCATTATGAGAAGGATGATGCCTTCCATGAAACATTGCAAGCAACTGCTGGCGCGTTACAGGGTAGACACCGTTGCCATTTTCGGGCGTTATGACCGGGTGATCCCCCCCGGGATAGGTGAACGCTTTGCAGACGGTTCGTTCCCCTGCAACATTGTAGTGCTGGAAAAAGGCCACCAGCTGATTACGGAGGAGCTGGGATTCATTATCAGAAAAAATATCAGGAGCTAGCAAGCATGAACGCTTTATTGATCATCACTTTAGGACTCGCTTTTTTATACGGTATACTTATGCTGTCTTACAGCTATGGCTGGCGGCGGCTGAAAACATTTGATCCCTCCGCGCATGCCTATACCTTCAATACCAGGGTGTCTGTTATCATTCCCGCCCGGGATGAGGAGCAAAACCTGCCGCCCCTGCTGGAAGCCCTGCAGCACCAGAGCTATCCCGCCAATCTTTTTGAAGTGATAGTGGTAGACGATTTTTCGGAAGACGGTACGGCAGACATCGTCAAGTACTTCCCCGCCGCCAACATACGCCTCATCCGCATGAGCGATCATATCAGCAAAACGCAGCGGCTGAACTCTTACAAGAAAAAAGCCATAGAGCTGGCCATTGGCCAGGCAGAAGGGCATCTCATAGTGACCACTGACGCGGATTGTGTGATGGGGCCCAAATGGCTGGAAACCATCGTGAAGTTTTACGAGACCTATCACCCCCGCTTTATTGCGGCCCCCGTTGCTTATCACCGGGAAGATGGTTTTTTCAAAAAACTGCAGTCGCTAGACTTTATGACCATGCAGGGCATTACCGGTTCGGTGGCCTACCTGCAAACGGGCACCATGTGCAACGGCGCCAACCTGGCCTATGAAAAAACGGCCTTTGAAGAAGTGGGCGGGTTTACAGGCATAGACATGATAGCGTCCGGAGATGACATGCTGCTGATGTACAAAATATACCACGCCTACCCGGACGGGGTGATGTACCTCAAAAGCCGCGAGGCGGTGGTACGCACATTGCCGGTAGATACGGTAGGGGGCTTTATGCAGCAGCGCATCCGCTGGTCTTCCAAGGCAGATAAATATGAGGATAAAAGGGTTACCCGCGTGCTGGTGCTGGTGTACATCTGGAACGTGATACTGGTGTTGCTGGCGCTGGTAGCGGTTTTTAACCCGGCTTTGTGGAGCTGGTGGCTGGGCGTGCTGGTGTACAAGGTGGTGATAGAACTGATCTTTCTGGCGCCGGTAGCCTCATTTTTCCGTAAGGCCCGCATGCTGGCCTGGTTCATTCCCGGGCAGCCTTTTCATATTATCTACGTGGTGGCGGCCGGCTGGCTCGGCAAGTTCGGATCTTACGAATGGAAAGGGCGCCAGGTGAAGTAAGCGCCCCTTCCATCGCTTTTTTACAGGCGGGATATGAGCCAGTTGCCGCTGGCCGTTTCCGTGATGTTCATCCGGTACCGGGCCGTGTCACCGAAGCTCCAGTCCAGGTTGGCCCGCATCCAGGCTTTCAGTACGGTGATGTAACGCTGCAGTTCATCGTTGGTCTCTTCTCCAAATGCCGGCAGCGACTCGCTAAGGGCAATAAACCGCCGTACTTCCGCATCGTGCATGCGGGCGGCTTCGTTCATGGCCTCTTCCAGGGAGAGGCCCCTTTCTTCTTTCAGTACCAGCACCAGGTTGTGTACATCGCCCTGGCGGCGCTCCTTGTCAAAAGAGAATAGATCGTTGGCCCAGCACACTACGTTGTTGCAGGCCAGGGAAAGCTGCTTCACCGTTTCGTGGGCGTGAACTTCGTCCGGCAGATAGATGCTTTCCAGTACTTCTATCAGCTCAATGTCTGCAAACAGCGCGCCGGTGTAAGGGCGCTTTTCGATGTAGTCCGCCACGGCCGGCGCCTGGTGACGCATGCGGTTTTCCACCTCCCAGAGGCAGGCGTCCAGGTAGTCCGTCATGCTTTTTACGAAGCGTTTTTGCCAGGCGGCGCTGCCGATCCTTTTCATGCGTTTCCAGAGGTCCGCAAAGCTGTTGGCCAGCGGCATGCCTTCGTCTGGCGCTACCACGGCGTTGTTCTGCAGGATCATGGTCACAAATGAATGCACCATTTGCAGGAAGTCCATTTTACCGAACATGGACTCGTCGTTTTTGTCGTCCAGCAAAAAGAGCCAGGTGTTGAACTCCGCGGCAATGCAAAGTTCAAAACGCCCTGCCGTGGGAAAAGCGCGCGCGGAGAGCATGGCAAATTTGGCCCGGCGGAAGCGCTCCCAGGCCTTGTCGGATTTTACCAGCTCAAAACGGCTGACCCAGTCTGTGGTGTGTTTTTCTGCTTCTTTTGCGAAGGGATTGAGCATAGAAGGGAACGGGCAGTAAATCTGCGGGAGTTGGAGGGATAGCATAAACTGTGTGTTTAATGATTAATATAAATGGTTACAATCTGTCTTCAAGCGTGCATTAAACGGTTACTATGTCTGGCATAAGCTAAAAAAAACGGTTACGATCAGTCCTTAATCGTGCTCTTGGTAGTTACTGTGTCTGCCCATAAATTACATCATTTAAACCGTATGTAGATACTGCATTTTAGTAGCAGCGTTGATATTCGTGTTACTAACGGTAACGGATAGGTGAAAGCGCCCGCGTTGGAAATTCGGGGGTTTGCTTTAACTTGTAGCCTTCATGGGCATGTCCGCATCATCATTTCAGCAACAGGCATGGAAGCGCCTGCGGCGCAACAAGGGCGCCATGGGTGGCCTGGTGGTTATTGCCATTGCCATACTGGCAGGCATTTTCGCCTATTTTATAGCGCCTGACCATACGCCTTTTGCCAACGGCATGGTGCTGGAGATCAGCGGCCAGAAACCCGGTTTCAGCATAGACATGCTGGCCTTGCAGAAGCCGCAGCCCGCCCCCCGCCGCGGCTGGTTTCACCGCCTGGTGTACGGGCAGGAAAGCCCGGTTACCCTGGTGCCGCTGAAAAGCTGGGCGCTGGCGGGAGACTCCGTTCATGTGCAAAAATATGTTGATGAGGCTACAGCGCAAGGCCAAAGCTATTCGCTGGGGCAGGTGCTGTACGGGAAAGATACCCTGCTGGCAGACCTGCCGGCCGCGCAGGAAACCCTCCGCCGGCGGCACTTGCAAACGCACCGGTACTGGCTGGGTACGGACAAGTTTGGGCGCGATATTCTGAGCCGGCTGCTGGTAGGCACCCGTGTGAGCCTCAGCGTGGGCTGCATTGCGGTGCTCATTTCACTCACCATCGGTATTTTCCTCGGCGCCGTGGCCGGATATTTCAGAGGCGTGGCAGACGAGGCGGTGATGTGGCTCATTAACGTGATCTGGAGCGTGCCCACGCTGCTGCTGGTGTTTGCCATTACGCTGGCGTTGGGAAAGGGCTTCTGGCAGGTGTTTGTGGCGGTGGGCCTTACCATGTGGGTGAGCGTGGCCCGTATTATCCGCGGGCAGGTGCTGGGCCTGCGGGAGCTGCAGTTTGTTGAAGCCACAAGGGCATTGGGCTACGGCCACTTCCGTACCATCACCCGGCATATTCTCCCCAACATCCTGGGCCCGGTAATGGTAGTGGCAGCCGGTAACTTTGCCACCGCCATTGTGGTGGAAGCCGGCCTCAGCTTCCTGGGCGTGGGCGTGCAACCGCCGCAACCTTCCTGGGGGCTGATGATCAAGGAGAACTACAATTTCATCATCACCCACAACCCCCTGCTGGCACTGGCACCCGGCTTTGCCATCATGCTGCTGGTACTGGCATTCAACCTGTTAGGCAATGGCCTGAGAGATGCGATGGACGTAAAGGGGCGCATATAAGAAATAATTTGAATAGAACAATGAATTGTTATAGCTTTATGGTATAGAAACCATATCCTGTATGCCCTACAAGCAACTTTTACTGGTCTTTTTCTGCGCCTTCACCGTGATGGCCGCAGGTTGCAAAAAAAAGAAGAAAGACGTGCCGGACCCCGTAACGCCGCCGGCGCAGGAGGCAGACCTGGTGGTGGCCATTCCCAATATTTACCTGAATGAAGACAGAAATGCCGCACAGGGCAGTACCCTGGGCATCAAGGTGAATATCACCTCCACGCCGCCGCCGCCCTCCGGTGTAACCATCACTGTTACCGCGCTAGACCCCGCGGGCCTGCCTATTGCGCAGAACCCTGCGTTTGACAGCTCTACACCCAGCACAGACGTAACGCTCATCAACCTGCCCAGCCTGAAAGTGGCCAGCATACTGGTAACCGTTACCTCCAAAACCAAACCTTCCAATAGCCAGCAGTTCCGTTTTGGCGTGTTGAATAAAACACCCTGACCGGTGGTGACGCCGGGCGCCTTCCCTGCAAAAGCATAACGCAACGGCATGCCTGCCGCGGTTTTCCGCACATCAGGGAGGTAAGCCGCTGTTTCCGGAGAACACCATCCCGCATGGCGGCCACGCGCTTCTTTTCTTTATTTTTCCCTAGGTTTGTGATCTTTCGAACTGGAAATTAACATGCGTATTGCCGTCAACGCTGTTCCCATGCTGCAGGATACCCTGCCAGACACCGGGAATGTGCTCACCGAAATATTTTACAACCTCTGCCGCCTGCATCCGGACGTGGAGTTCCTGTTGATCAACAACCGCCCGTTGCGCCCGGCGCAACCGCTCCCTCCCAATGCCAGGCTGGTGGAACTGAAGCCCCTGGCCGGCGGAAAATTGGGGCAATATATCTGGCGCCGCATGCAATGGCCCCGCGCGCTCAGGAAACTGAAAGCAGACCGGATATTATCGATGGACGATGTGCTGCCCGTGCCGGAAGGCATGCCGGCCCACCTGCTGCTGGGCCGCAATGTGGCCGTGCTGGACACGGTGAGCGCTTCCAGGTACATCCGCCAGTATGCTTCCATTTCTCTTTTCTCCGCCTTCATGCAGGAGCAGCTGAACAAACGGTTTGGCGGGCTGGGGGCCCGGGTACAGCAACTACAGCCAGGCACCGCAGATGTGTTCAGGGCCGTGAACTGGGAAGAGCGGGAAGATATCAAGCGGGAGTTCACCAGCGGCATGGAATATTTTATTGCGCTGGGCAGCCTGGACCCGTCCAACAACATCATTCCCCTCCTGAAAGCATTTTCGATGCTGAAGAAACGCCTGCTTTCCAGCATCAAGCTGGTGCTGGCAGGGCAGCTTACCGGCCCGGGAGAAGATATTGCGGAGGCCCTGAAAACCTACAAGTTCAAAGACGATGTGATATGGCTGAAGAACGCGGATGATGAAACGCTGGCCAGGCTGGTGGCGGCTGCCTACGCCCTGGTGCACACGGCCGGGGCAGACGGGCTGGCGGTACCGGTATACGCCGCGCTGCGTTGTGATGTGCCTGTGGTAACCCTCTATGCCGGCGCGGCGCCGGAAGCCGGGGGAGATGCCGCCCTCAACGCCCTGCCCAATGATATTTCCGACCTCTCGGAAAAAATGGGGGCCCTTTATAAAGATGAGCTGCTCCGGGGGCGCCTGCTGGCGCATATTACAAGGGTGCCTGACTGGGAGCAGGCGGCCCGTACGCTGGGGAATACCATTATTGGCTGAACATGCCCGCACAAAATCTTATTTTTGCCCTTTCAAATCATTTTATAAGCAACGTATGACAAAGAAATCTACCATACAGATACAGGTGGAGCTGGACGAGCAGCGGGTGCCCGAATCTATTGAATGGACGGCCACAGACAGCACCGCAGACAGGATGAACAAAGCCAAGGCCATGATGGTGGCTTTCTGGGACGGGGCAGACAAAACCGCCCTGCGCATAGACCTGTGGACAAAAGAAATGATGGTAGATGAGATGGCAGATTTCTTTTACCAGACCATGATGACCATGGCGGACACTTACCAGCGCGCTACGCCTTGGGGAGACCAGGCGGACGACCTGCGTAAATTTGCCGCTGACTTTTACAAAAAATTTGAAGAAAAACTGAAAAAGGAGAACCCGTAATATGTCATTAGAACAAAACATCAACGGCGCTATCAAAACCGCCATGCTGGCCAAGGCGGAAGCTGAACTGCGCGCTCTTCGCGCCATCAAGGCCGCCGTGTTGCTGGCCAAAACCGCAGAAGGCAGCACTGGTGAACTTTCTGAGGCAGAAGAGCTGAAACTGCTGCAAAAGCTGGCCAAACAGCGGAAAGATTCCCTGGAAATTTTCCGGCAGCAAAACCGGCCTGACCTGGCGCAGAAGGAAGAAGAAGAACTGGTGGTGATTGAGCGTTACCTGCCCCGGCAGATGGACGAGGCTACCCTGCGCAGCGAGCTGACCGCCATTGTAGCCGCCGTTGGCGCCACCTCTCCCGCGGATATGGGCAAGGTAATGGGCGCTGCTACCAAACAACTGGCCGGCAAGGCGGACGGTAAAATGATTGCCGCGCTGGTAAAAGAATTATTGACCAAATAACCTCCCGCGGCCTTGGCCATAGACGTTATTTTTGCCGTTATCATGGCCTTTGCCGTGTACCGGGGCTTCACACGCGGCCTCATTGTGGCCGTATTCTCCCTGGTGGCCTTTGTATTGGGCCTGGCCGCCGCGTTAAAGTTATCTGCCGTGCTGGCCGCATACCTGGCCCAGTCCGGCATGCAGGGCCGCTGGTGGCCTGTGATCTGTTTTATCGTAATTTTTCTGGCGGTAGTGATACTGGTGCGCCTCGGCGCCGCCGCACTGGAAAAAGTGGTGCAATGGTCCATGCTGGGCTGGGTAAACCGCCTGGGCGGCATATTGCTGTATGCCGCCGTGTTCCTGGTGGGCTACAGCGTACTGCTGTGGCTGGCCAACCAGCTCTACTGGCTCAGCCCCGAAGTGAAGCTCCAGTCTGTTACCTACCCCTACATTGAACACCTCGGGCCTAAAGTAATGGAGCAAATGGGCCGTATTTTACCGGTTTTCAGGGATGTTTTTGCTGAACTAGAAGCATTCTTCGAAAGAGCGGCCCGTGAAATGCCTGTACAGTAGGGCCGTCTTAGAAATTATTTGAATTAAGAAAAAGAATTATTTTAGCGCAAAATTGACTTCAAGCATAGGTAATGAATTACGAAATCAAAACACAGGGCAAGTTCAAATTTGTAGAAGAAGGAGAAGGAGAACCGGTGATCCTGCTGCACGGACTTTTCGGTGCCCTCAGTAATTTCAGCGGCCTCCTGGAGTACTTCAAACAATACAATAAGGTAGTGATCCCTATGTTGCCCCTGTTTGACCTGAATATCCTGGAAACCTCCGTAGGCGGCCTTGCCAAATACGTGCATAAATTTATTGAAACCCGCGGCTATACCAATTTTCACCTCATGGGCAACTCCCTCGGCGGTCATGTGGCACTGGTGTACATTCTCAAACATCCGGAAGATGTAAAATCCCTGATACTCACCGGCAGTTCCGGCCTTTTCGAGAACGGCATGGGAGAAACCTATCCCAAACGGGGAGATTACGAGTATATCCGCAAAAAGACCGAGCTCACTTTCTATGATCCCGCCATGGCCACCAAAGAACTGGTAGACGAGGTGTTCGAGATCACCAGCAACCGCCTGAAAGTGATCAAGATCATCACCCTGGCCAAATCCGCCATCCGCCACAACCTCGGAGACGAGCTGAAAACCATACAAGCACCCACCCTGCTCATCTGGGGCAATAACGATACGGTTACGCCGCCCATGGTGGGTGAAGAGTTCCATAAACTGATCCCTAACTCGGAACTGCACTTTATTGACAAATGCGGCCACGCCCCCATGATGGAAGTGCCGGACGAATTTAACGTGATCATGCACGATTACCTGAAAAGGCTCAACAGCGGCGCCATCAAGCCGAAGGCCGTTTAACCGCTCATCCATACTGCATTGCCACTGCTCCGCGATTCTGTAATTTTTACAGGGTAGTTTCACGGTATTGGAATATTCTTTGTTATTATTGTAGCAGAAACACGATCTATTATGTTGGCACAGGAACTTATTTCTACCGTAGTGCCGGTTTTGCATCCCATGGATACCGGCGCAAAAGCATTACGATTGATGAATGAATTTCATCTGACGCAATTGCCTATGGTAGTAGATAACAAGTACCTGGGGCTGGTGGAGGAAGACCGTGTGATGGATTGGGAAGACCCTGACATGCTGCTGGGAACACTGAACGGCAACACCTTCAAGCCCGCCGTTACGGAAGGGGCCCACTTTTATGAAGCCCTCAAACTGTTTTATGACCAGAAATTGTCTGCCCTGCCGGTGGTGAACCGGGAGAACGACTACCTGGGCATGATCACGAAAGACAACCTGCTGGCCATACTGGCGCAATATAACGGTGTGAAGGAACCCGGTGGCCTGCTGGTGCTGGAAGTGGAACCGAGAGACTATAGCCTCAGCGAAATAGCCCGCATCGCCGAAAGTAACGAAGTGACCATTCTCAGTGTCAATACTATTACCAACCCCAATACCGCCCGCCTCGAAGTGCTGCTCAAAACCAACCGGCAGGAATTGCAGGGCCTTGTAGCCACCTTTGAGCGCTTTAACTACACCATCAAGTACATGTTCAGCGAAGAGCTGGAAGAGGACCTGCTGAAGAAGAACTATGACCTGCTGATGAACTACATCAGTATGTAGTTGTTCTAAAAGCCTTATTTTTAAGCAGAACCTACAATCCTGCATGCAACTGTTTCAATTACAAAAAGGGAAATGCCAGGCATTCATCATCTTTTTTACATAACGCGGATATGAATGCGGCCAATCATTTAAAAATACGAAAAGATAGTGCCCGGAGGCTGTTTTACGGCCTTGCCTGCTCCGTGTTGCTGGCCGCGCTTGCCGTGGCGCTCCCCGTGGCCGCGCAGGTGCAGGATAGCGCCGCCGCCCCGCCGGATACCGCCACCACCCCCCGCCCGCTGGCCGTGGTGCAGGATTCCGGGTATGTGATTGTGCGGAATATACTGGTATCTGGCAATAAAAAAACGCGTACTTCCATTATTATCAGAGAGTTGCATGTAAAGCGCGGCGATACCGTGTACCTCCGTACCCTGGCGGAAACCCTGGAAGCCAACCGTAAACAGCTTCTGAATACCTCCCTTTTCCTGAATACCACCGCCAACGTAAAAAACTGGGATGGCAACCAGGCGGACTTTGTATTCGAAGTATGGGAAAGATGGTACCTCTTCGCTTTTCCTATTTTCAAGCTGGCAGACCGCAATTTTAACCAGTGGTGGGTAGAGCAGAAACGCAGCCTCAACCGTGTGAACGTTGGCATAAAGGCATTCCAGGATAACCTCACCGGCCGTGCGGACGATGTGTATGCGGACGTAACGGTAGGTTACACCCAGAAGTTCCTGCTGGGCTACAACCTGCCCTATATAGACCGCCAGCTCCGGCAGGGGCTGGGTTTTGTGGTGTCCTACAGCCGCAACAGGGAGATCAATTACATTTCCGATCTCAATAAACAGCAGTTTTTCCGGCAAGACGATTTCTTGCGCCGCCAGTTTGCGCTGGGCGTCAACTACACCTACCGCAAGGCCATCTCTACCCGCCACCAGGTAGGGCTTAATTATTACTTTGAGGCGGTAGACGATTCTGTGGCCATCAAAAACCCTGATTACCTGGGCAACGGCCGTACCAGTATGGGCTACCTGGAGCTGGCCTACAAACTGCACTACATCCAGGCAGACAGCTGGCAATACCCCCTGGTAGGCCAGAGCTTTTATGCGGAGGTGGCACGCGCCGGTTTCGGGCAGCTGAACGGGCTGGAATACTTCAAATTCAGGGTGAAAGGCGCCAAATACTGGGAGCTGGCGCGCAAAACCTACGGCGCCCTGAGCCTGATGGGGCAGGCCAAGCTCTCCGATAAGCAGCCCTACATAGGCATGCGCGCCATGGGGTATACGGACGATTACCTGCGGGGCCTGGAATATTATGTGATAGACGCCACCAGCTATTTCATTTTCAAATCCACCCTGCGCCGTGAGCTGCTGAACTTCAAGGTACACCTGCCCATAGTACCCAAAAAATTCAGCAACCTGCCCATCCGCGTATTGGCAAAAGCCTATGGGGATATGGGATATGGTTATGCCCGCCAGGGCCTGGTGCTGAACGGCAAGCTCAACAACCGCATGCTTTACACGGCCGGAGTGGGGCTGGACGTGGTTTCGTTCTACGACGCCTGCATCCGCGTTGAATATAGCATCAACCAATTGGGAGAAAAAGGCCTATTTTTACACGCTAAACTGGATATGTAAATGCACGTTGCCCTTTATAGTCGCGGTTTTGTCAAGGAAGACCTGGAAGATATACGATTGTTGCTGGATGAGCTGAACCGCCAGGAGATCACCCCCGTAGTGTACGAGCCTTTTTTCAAGGAATTGCGGCCCCACGTGCAGTTTCCCGCAGATGCGGATACTTTCTCCAAAGCGGCGGACCTGGACGGGCGCATAGAGTTCCTGATCAGCCTCGGAGGAGACGGCACCCTGCTGGACACGGTGAGTTTTATACGGGACAAGAACATTCCCGTAATGGGCGTCAACTTTGGCCGGCTGGGCTTTCTGGCCAGCATAGGGCGCGAAGAGATCCACGAAGTTGTGGGCTCCCTGGTAAGCCGCAGCTATGTGGCAGACCGCCGTACCCTCATTCACCTGGATGCCAGCTCCCCCCTGTTTGGCGAAGTGCCCTATGCCCTCAATGAGTTTACCATCCATAAAAAAGACACCTCGGCCATGGTAAAGATCCATACCTACCTGAACGGGGAGTTCCTCAACACCTATTGGGCAGACGGGCTGATTGTGGCCACCCCCACCGGCTCCACCGGTTACTCCCTGAGTTGCGGCGGGCCTATTGTGTTCCCGGAGGCCGGCAGCTTTGTGATCACCCCCGTAGCCCCCCATAACCTGAACGTAAGGCCCATTGTGGTGCCGGATGATCATGTCATTTCCTTTGAGGTGGAAGGCCGCAGCGACCAGTTCATCTGTACGCTGGATTCGCGTATGGAAGTGATCGATAACCGGGTGCAGCTGGCCGTAAAAAAGGAAGATTTTGGCATTAACCTCCTGAGGCTCAATGAGGGCAACTTCCTGCATACCCTGCGCAACAAGCTGCTTTGGGGTATAGATACCCGTAATGCAGGTAGAAAATAAGTTATACGAAGCCGGGCCCCCCAAGCGTTTATGCACGGGGCAAACACCCCTACGAGGCTCCCGTCTGTCCTTGAAAAAGCCAGATAGTGGCGGGTAAAACCGCTTCCGGGAAATGTTTCTATGACTGGGAATGTGAATGCGCGGTGGCATCAGGCCATTGAAAAAGTCCGGGGCCCACAGATGAAAATGGCTTATTTTACGTTTTTACTGGTACTTTATGCTGCAATCGCGTATTTATTTGAAGGTTTTGCTAACGGCCGCCCTCGGGCTGGCGTTGCTGCCGTTTAACAAGGCCTTGGCCCAGAACGAGGAGAGCTACGTGGGAGAACTGGGTTTTACGGCCGGCGGCGCGCATTATTTTGGCGACCTGAACACCCATACCGGCCTGCAGGCCATCAAGCCCGCTGTGGGCATTTACTACCGCAAGTATTTCAATGGTTACGTGGGGGCCAGGGCCCATTTCCGCTTCATGCAGCTGGGGTATTCAGATGTCTACAATACCAACAGCTTCCAGCGGCGGCGCAATCTGAGCTTCAATACAGACCTGTATGAGCTGGCCGTACAGGGGGATTTTAACTTTTTCCGCTTTGAGCCCGGCAGCGACAACTACCGGTTTTCTCCCTACCTCACCCTGGGCGCCTCTTTTTTCCATTTTAACCCCTATGCGTATTACCAGAACAACAAATACTTTCTGCAGCCCCTGCATACGGAAGGGCAGGGCACCAGCCGCTTCCCGGACCGCAAGCCCTACCAGCTGTACTCCTACGCCTGGCTCATAGGGGGCGGCTTCAAATACAGCCTGAACCGGCGGCTGAATATAGGGGTGGAATGCCTGTTCCGCTTCACCCAAACGGATTACCTGGACGATGTGAGCACCACTTACGCCGGGATGGACGCCTTTGCCGCCAAGCCGGACGGGAGCAACACCATAGCCGCCATTCTGCAGGACCGTTCGGCGGTTACAGGCCCGCCCATAGGGGAAATGGGCCGCCAAAGGGGCAATAGCCGGGATAAAGACCAGTTTGCCACCATAGAGGTCACCCTGGGCATCCTTTTCACCTCCTACCGCTGTAAGTTCTAAGGCCCAAAATGCGCCCCCAGCCGCTATTCCCGTTAAAACTACGTTAAAACCACCCCGCCCCCTTTGCAGGAAAGGGCATAAAGTTATTTTTGTATCTTTGCACACTTTTAGTAAATCTGTTTTTAACACGCCTGAAATAGTCATGAGTTTGAAGGATCAATTAGACCTGCAACGACTGCCTCGACATATTGCCATCATTATGGACGGCAATGGCCGCTGGGCCAAGGAGCGGGGTCAGGACCGGCTCTACGGGCACCATCAGGGAGTGGAAAGTGTGCGCGATATAGTGGAAGGCTGTGCCGAGCTGGGCATAGAGTACCTTACGCTGTACGCATTTTCTACAGAAAACTGGGACCGTCCGGTGTATGAAGTGAATGGTATCATGGAGCTGCTGGTAACCACCATCCGCAAGGAGGTGGATACCCTGAACAAGAACAACATACGCCTGCACGTGATCGGAGATATGACCATGCTGCCGGCTCACTGCCAACGTGAGCTGCAGGAAGCTATGGATATTACGGCGCCAAACAAGGGGCTTAACCTTGTTATGGCACTGAGCTACAGCGCCCGCTGGGAAATAGTGCAGGCCGCCCGCAGCGTTGCAAGGGACGCGCAGGCCGGCAAGCTTAACCCGGAGGAGCTGACGCCGGAACTATGGGAAAAATACCTATGCACCGCCAAACTGCCGGACCCCGAGCTGATGATCCGGACCAGCGGCGAACACCGTATAAGTAACTTCTTATTGTACCAGCTGGCCTATGCGGAACTTTATTTTACCAGTACACGCTGGCCCGATTTCCGCAAGGAGAATCTTTACGAAGCCATCTTAAATTATCAAACCAGAGAACGTCGATTCGGCAAAACAAGCGAACAAATACAGCAGAATGAAGAAATCGTTTCCTAAAAGCCTCCTGGCCGTAGTTTTATGTTGCAGCGCGGGTATAACTGCGCGTGCCCAACAAAGGGATACTGTTCCCCCACCGGCAGAAAGACCGGCGGACATCAGCCCTTTTTCCCTGGGTAACCCGCAGCAATTCGACATTGCCGACATTGCCGTAACCGGTACAGAGTTTCTCGATAAATCATTACTGCTTTCCCTCTCCGGCCTTGCTGTTGGCGACAAGGTGGTGATGCCCGGAGACCACTTTGCCAAAGCCATACAGGCACTGTGGGGGCAACGCCTGTTCTCGAACATCGCTATCTACATCACCAAAATAGAAGGCAACAAAGTATGGCTGGAAATCAACCTGGTAGAGAAGCCGCGGATGTCTTCCTTTGTATTCAGGGGCGTTAAAAAATCCGAATCGGACGAACTGGTTACCAAGGCCGCCCTGCGCAAGGGGAGCGTGGTAACGGAAGCACTCCAGCAAAATACCCTGGCCGTAGTACGCAAGTATTACGCGGAAAAAGGTTTTCGCAATGTGACCGTTCGCATGGAAGAAAGAAAAGACCCCCCGCCGGCCATTAATTCGGCATCTGTGATCTTCTGGGTAACCAAGGGGAACAAGGTAAAGGTGAACGATATCAATATTGTAGGTAACGAAAACCTGGCAGACAATGCGCTGAAGAAGAAAATGAAGGGCACCAAGGAACTGACCCGCATCACCCTTTACCCTGAAATGGCTGACGCCTGGACGGACAGCATGGCCACTTCAGACAGCTACTGGAAAGACATGGGTTTCCTTTCCGCCACCCGTACCCTTCAAAAACTGGACCCCTACTTCCGCTTCCACCTTTTTTCTTCTGCCAAGTTTAACGACGTCAAATACACTGAAGACAAGGAAAAACTCATTGCTTTTTACAACTCCAAAGGCTTCCGCGACGCACAGATCGTGAACGACACCACCTACAGCTCCGCCAAAGGGAACCTGAACGTGGAAATGCAGATAGAAGAAGGCAAGAAATATTATTTCGGCAACATTACCTGGCGGGGTAATACCGTGTACAGCGATACCGTGCTTTCCCGCGGCCTCGGCATTAAAAAGGGCGATGTATATAACCTGGAGCTGCTGGGCAAACGCCTTGGCAACCCTCCCGGTCCCGAAGGTGGGGACATTGGCAGCCTCTACATGGATGACGGTTACCTCTTCTTCCAGGTAGACCCCGTGGAAATTGGTATCCGCGGAGATACTATTGACTACGAGATCCGCATACAGGAAGGCCCGCAGGCCACCATCAAAGATATACGCATTGCCGGTAACGAAAAGACCAATGAGCACGTGATCCGCCGCGAGCTGCGCACCCTGCCCGGTGAAAAATTCAGCCGGCAGAACCTGATGCGCTCCCAGCGTGAAATTTCTCAGCTCGGTTTCTTCAACCCGGAAACCATTGGCATCAATCCAGTGCCCGATGTGCAGAACGGTACCGTGGATATTGACTACAAAGTGGAAGAAAGGGCCAATGACCAGCTGGAGCTGTCCGCGGGCTGGGGCGGCTACATCGGCCTCACCGGTACGCTCGGCGTAACCTTCAACAACTTCTCCCTGCGCAATATTTTCAGGAAAGAGACCTGGGACCCGTTGCCCAGCGGCGATGGCCAGAAACTGAGCGTAAGGATATCTTCCAACGGTAAAGCATACCGCTCCTATAACTTCTCTTTCACCGAACCCTGGCTGGGTGGCAAAAAACGGAACCCCTTCTCCGTGAGCTTCTACAGCAGCCACCAGAGCCCGTTTGCCATGGCCAAATATTATGGCCAGACGGTAGAGAACGAAAACGCATACCTGAAGGTTATGGGTGGCTCCATTTCACTGGGCAAGCAGCTGCGCTGGCCTGACGACTGGTTCTCCCTGCAATACTCCATTCAGTACCAGCGTTATAAACTGTGGGACTATAACTACTTTGGCATGCCCGGCTTCGAAACCGGCACGTCCAACAACCTGAGCTTCCGCCTTACGCTGGCGCGCTCTTCCGTTGACCAGCAGATCTTCCCGCGCAGCGGCTCCAGCTTTATGCTGTATGGCCAGTTCACACCGCCGTACTCCATGTTCAACCCGGAGAAGGACTACAAGGCCGAACCTATTGCGGAACAGTTCAAGTTCATTGAATACCAGAAATACCGTATGAGCGCTGAATGGTACGTGCCTCTCAGCCGCCCCCGCGGTACAGACAATAAATCGCTGGTACTGAAAGTGGCCGCCAAATTCGGTTACCTGGGCCGGTACAACAACCGCACCACGCTTTCTCCCTTCGGGCGCTTTGAGCTGGGCGGCGATGGTCTGAGCAACTTTGCGGTATATGACAGGGACATTATTTCCCAACGCGGATACCCGGTATATTATACCTCCAACCCGAAGCTGAACCCGGAAAACGGGGGCATACCGGCAGGGTACTCCGGTTTCACCATGTTTAACAAATATGTGATGGAACTGCGCTATCCCTTCAGCCTCAACCCGAGCTCCACCATTTTCGGCCTCATATTCATGGAAGCGGCCAACGGTTACCGCGACTTCAAAGAATATGACCCGTTCCGCCTGCGGCGCTCTGTGGGCGTGGGTGCGCGCTTCTACCTGCCCATGTTCGGCCTGCTTGGTTTTGACTATGGCATAGGATTGGATAGGTTAAGGCCGGGCGCAGGAATGAAGGATGCCGCCAAGTTTACCTTCATGCTGGGCTTTGAACCGGAATAAAATATTTATTATATATTGCGAAACCCCCGGAAACGGGATGCAGTATAACCTAACAAACCTTATTCACATGAAAAGATTTTTGATCACAGCGGCTTTGGTAATTGGCTCCGTAATGGGGGCGCTGGCACAGAAGTATTGTGTGATAGATACCAAATACATTCTTGAAAGCATTCCCGATTACAAGGATGCGCAAAAGAAGCTGGATGCTATTGCTGAACAGTGGCAGAAAGAGATCGACGCCAAGTTCCAGGAAGTAGACAGGATGTACAAATCCTATCAGGCGGAACAGGTCATGCTGACAGACGAGCTGAAACGGAAAAGGGAAGACGAGATCATTGCGCGGGAAAAAGACGCCAAAGACCTGCAGAAGAGCCGCTTCGGGTATGAGGGAGACCTGTTCAAGAAGAGGGAAGAGCTGGTGAAGCCCATCCAGGACAAGATCTACAATGCTGTACAAAAGCTGGCGGCTGCGCGTATGTATGATTTTGTGCTGGACAAGTCAGGCGGCATCACCGTTATTTTTTCAGACCCGAAACTGGACAAAAGCGAGGAAATACTGAAATCACTGGGCGTAAAAAAATAACCAGTCATTATTCTCTACCTATAACTTTTTTATTTTCTTTTAAACACTAGACAACATCATCATGAAGAAGTACGTAATTATTGCAATTGTTGCATTCACCGGCTTTTGCAGTGTGAAGGCCTCTGCACAGTCCAAAATCGCGCATATCAATACCCAGGCGCTGATAGAGGCTATGCCGGAAAGCAAAAAAGCTCAGACAGAAATTGAAACCTTTGCCGGAAATCTCGAAAAAGAAAGCAAAACACTCATTGACGAATATAACAGGAAAATGAAGGCTTTTGACGACGAGCTCGCCAAAACTCCTACCATGAGCGAAACCATGAAGGAAGTAAAAGCCAAAGAGATCCAGGAAGCACAACAACGCATTCAGCAGTTCCAGCAAGTGGCCCAGGAAAAGATCGGCCAGAAACAGAATGAACTGCTGCGGCCGGTATATGACAAAGCCCGCAAAGCTATTGAAGACGTGGCCAAAGAAAAAGGGTACAACTATGTGCTGGACAGCTCTCAGGGTGGCCTGCTGGTTTCACCTGCCGGAGATGATATTCTGGCTGCCGTGAAAACCAAGCTGGGCATTTCGGCTACCGCTGCCGCGCCTGCCAAATAAACGTAATAACGAATGGAGACCGGGAGGCTGTAAACATGGCCTCCCGGTTTTTATTTTAGGGAGGAACAGACCTGCTGATGGGGCCGTTCATGTACCCGGGCGCAGATTTCCCCGGAACAGGCAGGGATTGAAGCGGGGTGTTTATTTATAGGTATTTGATTATCAATACATTATTGTCTGCCTCCATTTTTTGTCTTTTTATTTCCGCCCCTGCTTTTCAATTTAAATATTTTACCCTACCTTTGCCTTCCGTTTTAAACGGGGCTGATCACAGTCTGCCTGAAACGGAAGGGTATCAAAGTTTAAGTGAAAAATTAAAAAAGGATGAAACCGGGCATGCGCGGTTCCGTCTGACAAAGCAAAACAAACATTAACAGATGAAACGTACTTTTCAACCGCATAACAGACGCAGAAAGAGCGTACACGGTTTCAGAAAGAGAATGGAAACTGCCAACGGCCGTAAAGTATTGGCATCCCGCCGGGCCAAAGGCAGAAAAAAACTGACTGTATCTGACGAGCGCAAGCTGAAATAATCCGTCATAAATTCATATTGCCATAAAAACTTATTCTTTTAACAAGGAAGAGAAGTTAAAAAGCAGGAAAATGATTGAAACGCTTTTTCGGGACGGAAAAGCGTTTTCTGTTTTCCCTTACCGGGTGATCTTTATGCCGGCCAGGCTCACCACGGAAAAGTACCCCGTTCAGGCCGGTTTCAGCGTGTCTTCCCGCCGCTTTCCCCGGGCGGTAGACCGCAACCGCATCAAACGCCTGGGCCGGGAATGTTACCGCCTGGAAAAACAGGTGCTGTACGATGCATTGCAGGCCAGATCCGCCCGGATGGCCGTTTTTTTTATCTATACAGACAAAAAAATACCCGATTTCCCCACGTTGCGCCATAAATTTTCGGTAATTTTAGAGAAGCTGGTAAAGGAAACAAACAAGTGGCCGGCGGATAGTGTGCAATAATGAAGAAAATACTGCAAATACTCGGCATCCCTTTCATCATACTCATCAAAATATACCAGTGGTGCCTGAGCCCCCTGCTCGGCTCCCGCTGCAGATATACGCCTACCTGCTCACAATACGGATTGGAAGCGTTCAAAAAGCATGGTATCTTTAAAGGCTTCTGGCTTACCACGAGGCGCATCCTCCGGTGTAATCCCTGGGGAGGCCACGGTTACGACCCGGTACCTTAACCGGGCTTCATTCATCTTTACAATTGTACAGCATGCGGATTTCAAAAAAGAAGATCATCCTGTTTTCACTGCTGGGCCTCTGCCTGGTGTTTGCAGCATTCCGCAACAGCGATAAATACTTCCTGATTGCCAAGAACCTCGATATTTTTGCCGCATTTTACCGGGAACTGAACACCTACTATGTAGAAGACCTGCCGCCCGAAAAACTCATGCACAAAGGCATAGAGGCCATGCTGGAAGAAACGGACCCCTATACGGACTTTGTGCCGGAAGAAGAGCTGGACGAGTTGCGTTTTATGGCCACCGGCAAATACGGTGGCGTAGGCACTTCCATTTACACGGAAGGAGAATGGACTACCATTACAGATGTATATGAAGGCAGCCCCATGGCCCGCGCAGGTGTAAAGGCGGGAGACGTTATTGTATCGCTGGACGGCAAGAGCGCCAAAAACATGGAACAGGAAGAAGTGAGCCGTTACCTCAAGGGCAACCCCGGCACCGTGCTCAACATCGTACTGCGCCATCCCATCACCCAGCAGGAAACGCCCTATAAAATAGTGCGGGAAGATATTAACGTGAAACCCGTGAGTTTTGCCGGCGTGGTGCGTAATAACATCGGCTATATCAAGATGACGCAATTCACGGAAGGCAGCGGCCAGGCTGTGCAGAACGCCTTTGAGCAGCTGAAGAAAGACCACCAGGGCCTGAAAGGCATTATCCTTGACCTGCGGGGCAACCCCGGCGGGCTGCTGGAAGAAGCTGTAACCCTCTCCAACATTTTTATAGACAAGAACAAGCTGATAGTATCCACCAAAGGCAAGGTGAAAAGCTGGGACCGTGAGTATAAGACCACGCAAACCGCGCTGGACCTGGCCATTCCCCTGGTGGTGCTCACCAGCCGCTCCTCCGCTTCCGCGGCTGAAATTGTGGCCGGCGCCGTGCAGGACCTTGACCGCGGCCTGGTAGTAGGCCAGCGCTCCTACGGCAAGGGCCTGGTGCAAACTACCCGCCCCCTGCCTTACAACGCCAAGCTGAAGGTGACCACAGCACGCTATTATACGCCCAGCGGCCGCTGCATCCAGGCTATAGATTATACTACCCGTAATGAAGAGGGAGAGGCAGACTACGTGCCGGATTCCCTGCGCCGCTCCTTTGTGACCGCCGGCGGCCGCCCCGTGAAAGATGGCGGCGGCATTGAGCCTGACGCCAAGGTAGACAACATGGTGCTGAGCCAGGTAGCCATCACCCTGCTGCGCAAACAGTATATTTTCGACTATGCCACTCAATACTACTACTCCCACCAGCAGGTGAAACCCGCTGCGGGCTTCAGCCTCTCGGAGACCGAGTTTGACGAGTTCGTGAAATTCCTGGACGGGCGGGACTACAGCTACAAGACCCGCAGCGAAGAGGCCCTGGAGAGCTTCCGCACCACGGCGGAAAGGGAAAAGTACTACAGCGGCCTTGCCAAAGAATTTGAGGCCCTCCAGCAGAAAATGAAACATGACAAAAAGCAGGACCTGCTCCGCAATAAGACCGAGATCAAACACCTGCTGGAAGAAGAGATCATGAACCGCTACTATCCGCAGCAGGGCCGCATTGAGAAAGGCCTCACCTGGGACCGTGATGTAGACCGGGCCGTGGCCCTCCTCAACAACCCCGCCCAATACCAGGAACTGCTGGGAAAAAAATAATTGCTCCTGTCCCGTTACATCTTTTATAATTTAACCGTGCATCCGTTGCACGGTTAAATTGTTTTTTGTTTTTTTATGGTTTCTATCCTCATTAATTGCTGACCATGCGAAACAGCTTACTCCTCTTGTTGTCTGTGCTACTGGCTGCCTGCGCCGGTTCCCGCCGCGTTGTGGTTGAAACGCCCGGTACCATTAACGTGCTGAGCTATAACATCCACCACGCCAATCCGCCGTCTGAAAAAGACAAAATAGACATACCCGCCATTGCCAAAGTGATCAGCAATACTGCGCCGGATATAGTGGCCCTGCAGGAAGTAGACGTGCATACAGACCGTTCCGGGAAAGACCTCCACCAGGCCGAAGCGCTGGCCAAACAGGCCGGCATGCATTCCTTTTTTGCCAAAGGCATTGACTATGGCGGTGGGGAATACGGCGTGGCCATTCTTTCCAGGTTCCCTATTGTGGAAACCAAACGCTACCCGCTCACCACCCTGCCTGGTACCAATGGTGAGCCTCGGGTACTGGCTACCGCGCTTCTGCAGTTGCCGGGCAACAAACGCATGCTGATGGCCTGCACCCATCTGGATGCGCAACGCAGTGACTCCAACCGGCAGGTACAGATCAGGGAAGTAACGGCCATTCTGCAAGAACAACCCTACCCGGTAGTGCTGGCGGGAGACCTGAATGCGGCCAACGGTACGCCGGTGATCAATGAGCTGGACAAGCACTTTACCCGCAGCTGCAACGATTGCGCCCCCACTATTCCCGTCATCAATCCCCGCAGGTGCATAGATTTCATTGCGTTCACACCGGGCAAATTTGACGTGGTGAAACATGAGGTGATCCAGGAAACCTATGCATCAGACCATCTGCCGGTAAATGCCGTTTTGCGTTTGCGGTAAATTATCTTTAAATTAACACCTTGCGCCTGCCAACGCGCAAATAACGGTTAACAAATAAATGACTGACAATATGAAAAAACTGATTCTCCCTGCATTCTGCGCTGTTGCCCTGGCAGCAGCTTCCTGCAATAATGCGGCTAAGGAAGAAAAGAAAGACTCCGTAACGGCCGGCAGCGAAAACATGGCCACTACCGAAGCGCCCGCCAACGTGCTCACAGACGCTGAAAAAGCAGAAGGATGGGCATTGCTCTTCAACGGCAGCAGCCTGGACGGCTGGCGTATTTACAAAGGCAAGGAATCCAACACCTGGGGTGTGCAGGATGGCCTGCTGCATTGCATAGGCAGCGCTACAGACAAGAGCGACATGCGCGGTGACCTCATCACCAACAACCAGTACGATAACTTTGAGCTGGTGGCAGACTGGAAAATTGCGCCCCAGGGCAACAGCGGCATCCTTTACCTGGTAACGGAAGAGTTTGAAGCACCCTACATGAGCGGCCCTGAATACCAGCTGATCGATGATGAGAACTTCCCTGAAAAGCTGGAAGACTGGCAGAAATCAGGCGCCAACTACGCCATGAACCCGCCTTCCAAACTGGCCGCCAAGCCCGTAGGCGAGTGGAACCATACCCGCATTGTGCTGAACAAAGGCAAGCTGGAGCACTGGCTGAACGGCGAAAAAGTGGTGGATACTGAAATGTGGACAGACGAGTGGCAGAAACACAAAACCACCGGCAAGTGGAAAGACTACAAGGGGTACGGCACGGCCAAAAAAGGCCACATCTGCCTGCAGGACCATGGTAGTGAAGTATGGTTCAAGAACGTGAAGATCAGGGAGCTGAAATAAGCGCCCCGCTTATAACGGAAAAAGGGTTGCGTCCATACGGGCGCAACCCTTTTTGCATGTAAGAAGATGTCAACTAGGCAAAGCGTTTGCTCACCGCATCCCAGTTTACCAGGTTCCAGAAAGCGGCCAGGTACTCTGCGCGGCGGTTCTGGTACTTCAGGTAATAGGCATGCTCCCATACGTCTACGCCCAGCAGCGGAGTGCCTTTTACTTCAGCCACGTCCATCAGGGGATTGTCCTGGTTAGGGGTGGAGGTGACCTCCAGCTTGCCGTCTTTTGCGATCAGCCAGGCCCAGCCGGAGCCGAAGCGGGTCATGCCGGCGTTGTTGAATTTTTCTTTAAAAGCATCAAAAGAGCCGAAGGCGCTGTTGATGGCATCAGCCAGTTTACCACTGGGAGCGCCGCCTGCCTTGGGGGCCAGGCTGGTCCAGAAAAAGCTGTGGTTCCAGTGGCCGCCACCGTTGTTGCGAACTGCGGGGCTGATGGAACCGGCTTTAGCCACCAGTTCTTCCAGTGTTTTATTTTCGTTTTCGGTACCAGCTATAGCCTTGTTCAGGTTGTCTACATAAGCCTGGTGATGCTTGCCGTGATGTATTTCCATCGTCAGCTTGTCAAAATGCGGTTCCAGCGCATCTGAAGCGTACGGCAAAGCAGGAAGTGTAAATGCCATAATCCAATTTTTATGGGTTAAAAATTATATTATAATACAACGAGCACCAAATTTACTGCCTAATGCGGTAATTGTCAAACCCTTTCTCCAGACTGTCGTTATGGGCAAAGCAGGGTGTTAATGGTGCTTGGATATATGGCTTTTTCTTTTATATTTACATAAAGGTGTTATAACGGATGTTTCACATTTAATTATATTCGTATAGTATTCATCGTTAGTTTTCACTATTGTTTGTTTAAAAAATAAATATGCAGGACATGGGCACAGAAAACCGCGATTCTCAGGATGCGCTGATATCGGAGAATGCAAAATTGCGGAGCCGGCTGGAAAGATTGGAAGCAATTATAGATCAGGTACCGGCAATGCTTTATACGTCCAACAATTCCAGGAAGGCAGTTAACTGGTGTAACAAAAGGCTTACAGACACATTAGGGTATTCACAGGAAGAGATCCTCTCACTGGGCACTGATTTTTTCAGGCAAATACTTCATCCGGACGATACAAGCATTCTGGCTATCTCCCAGCAATCTTTCCGGGAAAAGAAATCGATGTACGGCGGCGTGCTGCGGGTGCGCCGGCGCAACAGCCCAGACTGGTTCTGGGTGGTTGGGCTGGGCATTCCCTTTACTTTTGACAAGCAGGGCAATGTGATAGACGTGATCTGCGTGTTCCTCGATTTCACCAATGCCATAGATACCGGCAACCAGATCAGCGAAGCGCTCCGGGAGGTACTTCGCCGTCGCAACGAAGACGCCCTGAACAAACTTACCGCGCGCGAAAAGGATATTTTTATGCTGGCCGCCGGTGGCCACAACAATAAGGAAATTGCCGAGAAATTAAATTTAAGCCGCTATACCGTTGAAACCCACCGCAAAAACATCCGCCTCAAATTAAAGGTCAGAAATACATCTGAACTGGTGGCGCTGGCCAAACAGATCGGCATGCAATAAACCCCTTTTGCGGACAATTGATAATCAGTTTGTATATGTTCATTTTTAATTTGTAAATCCGCTACAACGCACGTGTGATGTGGGATTGGCGCGAAAAATACCCAAGCTTGGGTATTTTCCGGCGTCTCAAACTCCAGTAATTTAGTAGCCGAATCAGAACGGAGTTCATTTGGATAGTTTTTAGAGGTAGTAATACTTATCGCTATGATAACCGAAGACAAGGCGTATGATATCCTGGCGTTAGATCAGTCAGCCACACCCGAAGAAATAGTTCGCCGGTATCAGACATTAAAAGACCAGTACAAAAAAATAAAGGAAGAGGCAGATGACCTGAAGACCCAGTTGGCTTATCAATTGAAACAGATTGAACTAGACGACGTGTTCATCTACTTCCGTAAATGCCAAAAGATATAAGCAAGTTGTTTACTCTTTCATGCGTTGTTTCGTGTTAACCCGTACACGAACGGTTCATTCATTGTTTGTTATTGTTCCCCTTGCCAAGCGATCCCGGTCTTTGCATCCACGTTTGGAAACCCGCTGCCGCTGTAGTGAAGGATTTTAGTTACATTTGGTAATAAATCCTTACACTACATGATGGATAACATTGTTTTGTATGTTATACTGGGCCTTGTTGCCCTCATTGTACTGTCTTCTTTTGTTACCGTACAGCAGGGCACCATTGGGGTTACTACCATTTTCGGGAAATATAACCGCATTCTCTTTCCCGGTCTTAATTTCAAAATACCCCTCATTGAAAAAGTATTTAAGCGCATTTCCATACAGAACCGCTCTGTGGAGCTGGAGTTTCAGGCCATTACGGTAGACCAGGCCAATGTTTACTTCAAGGCCATGCTGCTGTACTCCGTGCTGAACCAGCAGGAGGAAACCATCAAGAACGTAGCTTTCAAGTTCATGGACGAGCGCAGCTTCATGCAGGCGCTGGTACGCACCATAGAAGGCTCCATCCGAGGGTTTGTGGCCACCAAAAAGCAGGCGGAAGTGCTGGCCCTGCGCAAAGACATCACAGAACATGTAAAAGAACAGATAGACCTTACCCTGGAACAGTGGGGCTTTCACCTGCAAGACCTCCAGTTGAACGACATTACGTTTGACGAGGCCATTATGCGCTCCATGGCCCAGGTGGTGGCCTCCAATAACCTGAAGGCGGCCGCGGAGAACGAGGGCCAGGCCCTGCTCATTACCAAAACCAAAGCTGCCGAAGCTGACGGTAACGCCATCAAGATTGCCGCGGAAGCAGAGCGGCAGGCCGCCCAGTTACGCGGTCAGGGCGTAGCCCTCTTCCGCGAAGAAGTGGCCAAGGGGATGACCATGGCCGCAAAAGAAATGCAGCAGGCCAACCTGGACACGTCTGTGATATTGTTTTCCATGTGGGTGGAAGGCATCAAGCACTTCTCCGAGAACTCAAAGGGCAATGTGATTTTCCTGGACGGGTCTTCCGAAGGCATGGAAAAGAGCATGAAACAGTTGATGAGCCTGAACCAGCTGATGGAAGTGAAGAAAGAGGGAGGGAAATAGAACGTTATTTGAATATAACAAAGAGGCCCGGAAGCAATGCGCCCGGGCCTCTTTCATTTTTTCATTTCCGCCTTGCCGCAAAAAAAGCTTTCACCATACTTAAGCTCTCTTCCCCGCGGAGACCGGTTTCTATTTTTGTTTTCGGGTGAAAGGGCGATTTTTCACCGGTAACCCGGCGGTAGCCGTTCTTGTCATCTGGGGCGGCGTACACAATGCGGCCTATTTTACTCCAGTATAGTGCCCCGGCACACATTACGCAGGGCTCCAGCGTTACGTACAGCGTGGCTTCCGGCAGGTATTTGGCGCCCATGTAATTGAAGGCGGCCGTGAGCGCTATCATTTCAGCGTGGGCGGTACAGTCAGTGAGCATTTCCACCTGGTTATGCCCCCTGCCTATGATCTGCCCGTTCATGACCACCACGGCACCTATAGGCACCTCTCCTTTTTCCTGTGCTTTACGGGCTTCGTTGAGCGCCTGCTGCATAAAATGTTCGTCACTCATGGTTGTCATGTTCAAGGCGCGGTTACCATTTTTATAAAATCGTCTTCAGACAATATTTTTACCGTGTTGATCTTCTTGGCTTTTTCCAGCTTGCTGCCCGCATCTTCTCCCACTACCAGGTAGTTGAGCTTGCTGCTTACGCCGCTCAGTATTTTGCCGCCATGCTGCTCCACCATTTCTTCCGCGTCGCTGCGTTTGAGTTTGTTGAGCGTGCCGGTAAAAAGGAAGGTCTGGCCGCTGAGCGTGCCTTCCGCGGAAAGCGCGCCTTTGGTGCTGTGCAGGTTCAGGCCCAGCTCTTCCAACCGTTTCAGCATATGCAGGTTGTCTTTGTTGCTGAAGAACTGGCGTACGGAACCGGCTACCTTGGGGCCAATGTCTTCCAGCGCCAGCAATTGCTCTTCGGAGAACTGTGCCAGGTCAAGCAAATGATCTACGGCGTTGGCCAGCGTTTTGGCGGTAGTTTCACCTACGTAGCGGATGCCCAGCCCGAATATCAGGCGGTGCAGCGGCTGGGTGCGGCTGTTATCTATAGCCGTGCGCAGGTTGGTGATGGATTTGGCGCCAAAACCTTCCAGTTCGGCAATAGCGTCAAAGTTGAGCGTATAAATGCCAGGCACATCTTTCAGGAGGCCCAGCGTGTAGAATTTCCGCACGTTGCTTTCTCCGAGGCTGCGGATGTCCATAGCGTCTTTACTTACAAAGTGGATCATGCGTTCCACCACCTGTGCTTCGCAGTTGATGTTCACACAGCGCCATACACTTTCGCCCTCCGGCCGTACCAGCTTGTCTTTACAAACGGGGCATTCCGTGGGGAATACGATGTCCCGCTCGGTGCCGTCCCGCAGGTCTGCCATGGATTTTACAATGTAGGGTATCACATCGCCCGCCCTTTCTACCAATACCGTATCTCCTATTTTCAGGTCTTTTTCCTTTATCACATCTTCATTGAACAGGGAAATGGACCCCACCGTTACGCCGCCAATAGGCACCGGGTCAATTTTGGCAACGGGCGTGATGGAGCCAGTACGCCCTACCTGGAACTCTACGTTGCGCAGCTTGCTGGTGGCCTGCCGCGCCTTGAATTTGTAAGCCATGGCCCAGCGCGGGTGGTGGGTGGTCATACCCATTTTGTCTTGCAGGGCGTAGTCGTTCACCTTGATCACCATGCCGTCTATCTCATACGGCAGATCATCCCGGCGGGTCTCAAACTCATTGCAGTAATCTATCACGGCCTGTATGCCGCGTACCACTTTCTTTTCCTTGTTGGGGCTTCTGAAGCCCAGGTCCCACAACATTTGCAGTGTGTTGCTATGCGTTTGTATGGCTGCCGGCTCGGTTGTACCGGGTTGCATGGTATGGTAGCTCATGTTGTAGAGAAAGGCCTCCAGGCCGCGTTTGGCCACCTCTCCGGGGTCTACGATACGCAGGGAGCCAGAGGCAGCGTTGCGCGGGTTGGCCAGCGGGGGCAGGTTTTCGGCCACCCGTTGTTCATTCAGTTTTTTGAACGTGTTTTTATTGATCAATACTTCACCCCGCAACTCTATTTGCTGAATACCGTATGCAGAGAAGTTGGCAGACAGGGGAATGGTGCGTATCTGGCGGATGTTGACGGTAATTTCATCGCCCTGCACGCCGTCTCCCCGCGTGGCGCCGCGGGAAAGCATGTCATTTTCGTAAATGAGGGAAATGCTGGCGCCGTCAAATTTGGGTTCTATACAATATTCTATTTCCGGGAGTTTGGCCAGCTCACGCGCTTTACGGTCCCAGTCTACCAGATCGTCCGCATTGTAAGAGTTTTCCAGGCTCAGCATGGGCACCAGGTGCTGTACGGTGGGAAACAGTTTGGTAAGCCCTTGTGCAACGCGCTGGGTGGGCGAATCCGGAGACACCAGGTTGGGATTGTCATTTTCCAGTTGCTTGAGCCAGGCAAACAGCTGGTCATATTCCTGGTCGCTCAGTACGGGGTCGTCCTGGATGTAATACCGCCAGTCGCTATACCGGATCACCTGCCGCAATGATTCGGCCAGTTCTTCGGCGGTGTCTTTAGAAGGTTTTGCCGCCTGGACCAGCAGGGTTTTGCCAAGGCGCGCCAGGGTTATTTCTGTTTCTTTTGTGTACATGATGAACTTGATAAGTCAAAAACTCTGGCGTAAATTTAGTCTTTACCCTGCAATAAATTTGCCCCGCACCGGGCCATAAAAACAATAGTATGCCGAAAAGACTCCCTCTCTGCCTTGCAGCGCTACTGGCATTTACCGCTTGCAGCCGGCGGGAAAAAGCAGACCTCATTGTTCATCATGCCCATATTTACACCCTTGATTCCGCCAATACGGTAGTACAGGCCATGGCCGTGAAAGACGGGAAAGTGCTGGCCACGGGCACCAATGAATTTATACAGGGCCATTACTCGGCGGCAGCGGAGAGGAACGCTGCCGGCGCCGCCATTTATCCCGGCTTTAACGATGCGCATGCGCACTTTATGGGCTATGCCGCTTCCCTGCGTACGGTTGACCTGCGGGGTACCAAAAGCTGGGAGGAAGCGCTGGAGAGCGTGAAGGCCTTTGCGGCCACCCGCCGGTCTGCCTGGGTGCTGGGCGGTGGCTGGGACCAGAACGACTGGGAGCAGCGGGCCTTTCCGGATAAAACCGGCCTGGACAGCCTTTTTCCCAACACCCCGGTTTTACTGCGGCGTATAGACGGGCATGCCGCCCTGGCCAACCAGGCCGCCCTGAACGCTGCCGGCATCCAACCCGGTCAAACCATTACAGGCGGCACTTTTGAAACAAAAAACGGGCAGCTTACCGGCCTGCTGGTAGATAATGCCATAGATCCCGTAGCGGATAAAATACCCGACCCCTCGCTGCCCGAGCTGGAAGAATCCCTGCTGAAGGCGGAGGCCAACTGCCTGGCCGCGGGCATTACCAGTTTAACGGACTGCGGCCTCTCCGTTCCCGACATGCAGTTGCTGGACAGCCTGCTGAAACAGGGCCGGTTGCACCTGGGCCTGAACGTTATGTTGAGTGACAATGAGCAGAACATCAGCTGGCTGGTAAAAAACGGGCCTTACCGGAGCGGGCGGCTGCAGGTGCGCAGCGTGAAATTTTATGGAGACGGCGCGCTGGGTTCCCGCGGGGCCTGCCTCTTGCATGATTATTCAGACAAGCCCGGATGGAAAGGGTTTATGCTGAAAGACCGCGCCTATTTTGAGCAACAGGCCGCCCGGCTGGCAGAAGCCGGTATACAGATGTGTACCCATGCCATTGGAGACTCCGCCAACCGCGAAATACTTCGTATATACGCTGCCGTGCTAAAGGGCAAGAACGATCAACGCTGGCGCATAGAGCATGCGCAAGTGATAGATCCGGCAGACTTCGGGCGGTTTGGGGAAAACAGCATTGTGCCCTCCGTACAGCCTACCCATGCCACTTCAGACATGTATTGGGCCGGGGAGCGGCTGGGCGCACAGCGGTTGCGCCATGCATACGCCTACCGCCAGCTGCTGGAACAAAACGGCTGGCTGCCCCTGGGCACGGATTTTCCTGTAGAAAGCATTAACCCCCTGTTCACGTTTTATGCCGCGGTGGCCCGGAAAGACAACAGCGGCTACCCGCAGGGCGGTTTCCAGCCGGAAAATGCCCTTACCCGCGAAGCCGCGCTGCGGGGCATTACCCTTTGGCCTGCCGCTGCCGCCTTTGAAGAAGCAGGGAAAGGGAGCCTGGAGCCGGGCAAAGCGGCAGATTTTGTGATCACCAGTGAAGACCTGATGCTGGCCCCGGAAGATAAAATTCCTGCAATTAAGATTTTAGCTACTTATATTTACGGAAAGGCGCTCTACGAAGCTGGCCGTTAACTACTGCATTTTATTGACATTCCACGATTATGTACTATGTCCGCCAAGAACATTAACACCCACCTCATTGAGATCCAGGATTACTTCAAAGCCGCTATATCAGTGGATTGTGTGATATTCGGCTTTGACGAGAACGAGCTGAAGGTATTGCTCATAGAATCCGACCTGAAAGAATTTAAAGGCAAATGGTCGCTCCTGGGAGACATCATGCACCCCGATGAAGATATTGAAACCGCCGCCTACCGGGTATTACGGGAGCGTACCGGCCTGGAGAACGTGTACATGGAGCAGGTGCAGGCCTTTGGGGGCATCAACCGGCACCCCGCAGGCAGGGTGATCACCATTGCCTATTATTCCCTGGTGAACATAGAACATGTAGAGCTGAAAACCCACTCTAACGAGCTGCACTGGCATGCCGTGAAAGACATCCGGCAGATGGCCTTTGACCACCGGGAAATATTGGCCACCTGCCTGGAAAGGTTGCAGCGCAAGGTGATAGACCAGCCGGTAGGGTTTAACCTGCTGCCCAGGAAGTTCTCGCTGCGCGAGCTGCAGAACCTTTATGAGGCTATCCTGGACGTGAAGCTGGACCGGCGGAACTTCCGCAAGAAATTTTTTGCCATGGACTACCTGATAGATCTCAATGAGGAAGAACAGGAAGTACGGCACCGCCCCGCAAAGCTGTACAAGTTCAACCAGGAGAAATACAACCAGCGGCACAAGAAGAGTCTTGGCTTTTGATACTATTTTAACTTCCAATCAAATTTTCATTTCTTCCCCGATCCTTTTCCCTGAAGGGTTTTAGCGTACCATATCCGGGTACGCCGCCTGTATATTTTCTGCCAGTGCCTGGTAAAAATTGTTTTTTAACAAAATTTTAATTAAGATTGTGTAAAATATACACACTAGTGGATTCGGGGTATATTTTACAGTAGTAGCCAGAGACCAAACATCTAAATCGATCAGGTAAAATTTATTGGAAAAAGAAAACCCGGTACTGAAATACTTCAGCCAGCAATGGCTTTTCATATTATTCTTATTGCGTTTTATCAATTCCACGTTATGTTTTACAATTAGATAGATCACCTTTTGAGAAAATGGGGTTGGTCGGGATTTTTCCCGGCCGCCCCTTTTCGTTTTTAGTACCGCCTGGCCGAAGGGGCATTAAGGGCGCCCGCTAAGCAACAAACCAATGTTCCTTCAGCTTTTTGACCTGGCCTGAGAAAACTTGTATTCGCCCCCAATATTTTCTCCGTTTATGCTACATACAGATGGCCGGAATGGCGGAATTTTACAGCAGCGGGATTTGCAAGCATGTTTGGGTAAGCCGGTCGAAGGAGCCGGTTTGGTTAATTTTTTTTATCGTCATTGTATAGTCGTTGAAAAATTTCCAAAGGAACATCCCCCTCCTTCAACCAATACTAATTCTCCGTCTCAACGCGCTACAGCCCCTATTTTCGTAAATTGCATGCCTTATGTCATATACACCACAACACAAGGTCCGTATTGTTACGGCAGCCGCATTATTTGACGGGCACGATGCCGCTATCAACATTATGCGCAGGATCATGCAAAGCACGGGAGCGGAAGTGATACACCTCGGCCATAACCGTTCCGCGGCGGAAATAGTGGATTGCGCCATTCAGGAAGATGCGCAGGGCATTGCCGTTACGTCTTACCAGGGCGGCCACATCGAGTTTTTCAAATACATGTATGACTTACTGAAAGAAAAAGGCTGCGGTCACATCCGCATCTTCGGCGGCGGTGGCGGTACCATACTGCCCGCTGAAATAGAGGAACTGCAGGCGTATGGCATTACCCGAATTTATTCTCCTGACGATGGCCGCAAATTTGGCCTGGGGGGCATGATAGAAGACGTGATACAACAATGCGATTTTGAAACGGTGAAACAGGGAGAATGGAAGCTCCAGCAGGAAAAGCTGACAAAGAACGCCGCCCCTGAAATTGCCAAAGCCATCACCTATGCGGAAAACTTTGCCATGAACGGGCAACTGGCAGACCTGGGAGCAATGGCTGCCCGCAAGGCGCCCGTGCTGGGTATTACCGGCACCGGGGGCGCAGGCAAGAGCAGCGTAACGGATGAGCTGGTGAGGCGTTTCCTGCATGAATACGATAACCGCACTATAGCCGTCATATCGGTAGACCCCTCCAAGAAAAAGACCGGCGGCGCCCTTTTGGGAGACCGCATCCGGATGAACAGCATCCACCACCCCCGCGCGTACATGCGCTCCCTGGCCACGCGGGAAAGCGATAAAGCCATCAGCCTGCATATACAGGAAGCTATTGACATCTGCAAGGCCGCAGGCTTCGATTTCATCATTCTCGAAACCTCCGGCATAGGCCAGAGCGATACCGCTATTGTGGACTATTGCGATGTGGCGCTTTACGTAATGACACCGGAGTACGGCGCCGCTTCCCAACTGGAGAAGATCAACATGCTGGACTATGCGGACGTGATCGCCATTAATAAATTTGACAAGGCCGGCGCCCTGGACGCCCTGCACGACGTGCGTAAGCAATATAAGCGCAACAACGGGCTGTGGGAAGCCAAAGACGATGAGCTGCCGGTAGTAGGCACCATTGCCTCCCAGTTTAACGACGCCGGCGTGAACCAGCTCTTCTGGCGCCTGATGCACCGCATTGTCGAAAAAACCGGAGTATACTTCGGGGAAGACCATCCAGACAAGCCCATACTCACTACTTCTACCAAATCCCAGATCATACCGCCCGCCCGCGTGCGCTACCTGGCCGAAATAGTGAGCGGCATTGAGGAGTACGGCGCCTGGGTAAATGAACAATGCGCCCTGGCCACGCAATGGTACCAGGTAGAAGGCGTGCTCAAGGCGCCCGGCTTGCAGCATGCAGATGAGCTGCGGCGCATCAGCGAACAGGTGCAATCGCAACTGCACGCGGACTGCAGGCAAATGATAACCGCCTGGCCCGCGCTGAAAGAAAAATACAAAGCCGATCATTACGTGTTCCAGGTGAGGGACAAAGAGATCAGGCTGCCGCTCTTTTCCGAAAGCCTTTCGCATTCCCGTATTCCGAAGGTAAGCCTGCCGCACTATCAAGATTGGGGAGACATTCTTCGCTGGCAGCTCACAGAAAACCTGCCGGGAGAGTTTCCCTACGCCGCCGGCGTGTTTCCCCTGAAAAGGGAAGGAGAAGACCCTACCCGCATGTTTGCCGGCGAAGGCGGCCCGGAACGGACCAACAAACGCTTCCACTACGTTTCTGTAGATCAGCCCGCCAAACGCCTGTCTACCGCGTTTGACAGTGTAACCCTGTATGGCGAAGACCCCGCCTACCGGCCGGATATTTACGGTAAGATCGGCAACTCCGGCGTGAGTATTGCCACGGTAGACGACGCCAAAAAACTTTACAGCGGCTTTGATCTCTGCGACCCGAAAACCTCCGTGTCCATGACTATCAACGGGCCGGCCCCCATTCTGCTGGCTTTTTTCATGAACGCGGCCATTGACCAGGAATGTGAAAAATACATTGCCGCCAACGGGTTAACGGAGCAGGTGGAAGCCACTATCAAAAAGAAATTCTCTGACCATCCCCTGCCGCACTACGCCGGCAGCCTGCCCCATGGCAATAACGGTTTGGGGCTGCAACTGCTGGGCATTTCCGGCAGCGATGTGCTGGAACCGGGGGTATATCAGCAAATAAAGGCCCGCGCCCTCAGCACCGTGCGCGGCACTGTGCAGGCAGACATTCTGAAAGAAGACCAGGCGCAGAACACCTGCATCTTCTCCACGGAGTTTGCGTTGAAGCTGATGGGAGACGTGCAGGACTATTTCATCCGCGAAAAAGTACGCAACTTCTATTCTGTAAGTATTTCCGGCTACCATATTGCGGAAGCGGGCGCCAACCCCATCACGCAACTGGCCTTTACGCTGGCCAACGGCTTCACTTATGTAGAGTATTACCTCAGCCGTGGCATGCACATAGATGATTTTGCACCCAACCTCTCTTTCTTTTTCAGCAACGGCATGGACCCGGAATATGCCGTTATAGGCCGTGTGGCCCGCCGCATCTGGGCCAAGGCCATCAAACACAAATACAAAGGCAACGAGCGTTCGCAGAAACTGAAGTATCATATTCAGACCTCCGGCCGCAGCCTGCATGCGCAGGAAATAGATTTTAACGACATCCGTACTACCCTGCAGGCCCTCTACGCCATTTATGACAACTGCAATTCCCTGCACACCAATGCCTACGATGAGGCCATTACCACGCCTACCGAAGAAAGCGTGCGCCGCGCTATGGCCATACAACTCATCATTAACCGGGAGCTGGGCACCGCCAAAAACGAAAACCCCAACCAGGGCAGCTTCTTTATTGAAGAACTGACAGACCTGGTGGAAGAGGCGGTACTGGCGGAGTTTAACAGGATCACGGAACGGGGCGGCGTGCTGGGCGCTATGGAAAGAATGTACCAGCGCAACAAGATACAGGAAGAAAGCCTGTACTACGAGTCTCTCAAACATTCCGGCGTGTTCCCGATCATCGGCGTGAACACCTTCCTGAACAAGAACGGTTCTCCCACTATTATCCCGGCGGAAGTGATCCGTTCCACACAGGAGGAAAAGGAGTTCCAGATCAACGCGCTCACTGCCTTCCAGGAACGGCATGCCAACCTCAGCGCTGAAAAGCTGAAGCAGTTGCAGGCCGTAGCCGTGCAAAACGGCAACCTGTTCGCCGAGCTGATGGAAACTGTCAAATACTGCTCACTGGGGCAGATCACGCATGCGCTGTATGAAGTGGGCGGGCAGTACCGGCGGAATATGTAACGAGATCACACGCAGAAAAAGCACCCCTTAGCCGAAGAAGCGGCTGAGCGCATGGCTTCGGGACCGATGTTACAATCGTTCCCGGGGCCATGTTCCTTGTCAGGCTAACAAGCTATTGTTTTTTGGTGGCCTACCCTTGCCATTACTCCTCATTTTTGCCTTATCTTTCCGGTATGCAACCGGCAACCATCTATCAGCAGCAAATAGACAATTTCAAAGCCCAGCTATCCCGAACGGCCGCCCGGCTTACCAATCTCAGTATGGCGCGGCTGGCCTGTTTCATCGGCCTCCTCTATTTTGGGTACCGGTATTTTACCACCGCTTTTGCCGTAATATGGCTGCTGCTGATGCTGGCCATGCTGGCAGGTTTTGTGGCGAGCCTGGTGTTTTACCAGCGCGCAAAAGACCGGCAGGCTTTGTTGCAGGCGCTGTTGGACCTGAACGAAAAGGAACTGAAAGTGGTAACGGATCATGTGGCGGATTTTGATGACGGGGAAGAATTTGTCAATGATCAGCATGATTTTTCAGGTGACCTGGATGTGTTTGGGCCTTCTTCTCTCTTTCAATACCTCAACCGCACCGGCACCCTCACCGGCAAGCAGCATTTGGCCAATGCATTGCAGCAGCCGATGCAGAACGTGGAAAATATTCAGGCTATGCAGGAAGCGGTGCGCACGCTTGGCGGCCAGGTGGAGTTCAGGCAACTGTACGCTGCGCATGCGCGGTTATCCAGAGAAGAGCCGAAAGATGTACGGGAGATCAGGCTGTGGCTGGATGCGCCCATGGACTTTCTGCAACGCCGTGGCCTGTTCCTGATAAGCTGGTTGCTGCCTGCCCTGTTGCTGCTGGCAGTGGCTTATTATGCGAGCAGCGGCAATTACGTGCCGATGTTATGCCTGCTGTTTGTTAACTGGGGCGTGTTGCTGCTGAACGTGAAGAAAGTGAATGCGCAACACCAGTTGCTTTCCAATAAAGAAAAGCTGCTGCACAAATTTGCCAACCTGCTGCAGCTGATCAAGCAGGGCAACTGGCAAGGTTCGGCGTGGCTGCAAGCCCGGCAGGCCAAAGCGGCGGAAGCGGACAAAGATCTGAAAAAACTGGCGCGCATCAGCAATATGCTGGACCAGCGGCTGAACCTGCTGGTGGGGGTGGTGCTCAATTCTTTCATCCTGTATGAGCTGCATTGCATCCTTGCCCTGGAAAAATGGAAGGCCCGGCATAAAGAAGATGTGTGGACATGGCTGCAGGTGATGGCGGAGATGGAAACGGCCAACAGTCTTGCCACTTTTGCCTATAACCATCCATCCTATACATATCCGGAACTGGTAAATACGCCCGGCGTAAAAGGCACGGCCGTTGGCCACCCGCTCATCCCACAGGCGGAATGCGTAACAAATGATTGCAGCATCGGGGAGCAGGAACAGTTTCATATCATCACCGGTTCCAACATGTCCGGCAAAAGCACCTTTCTGCGCAGCGTAGGCGTGAACTGGCTGCTGGCCATGACAGGCGCGCCGGTATGCGCGGCCGGGTTTACCTGCAACCCGTTGCGCATTATGACCTCCATGCGCATCAAGGATTCTATTGCCCGGCATACTTCCTATTTTCAGGCGGAACTGTTGCGGCTGCAGCATATTATACAGGTACTCAAAACCGGCCAGCAGGTATTTATTATCCTGGACGAAATTTTGAAAGGGACCAATTCCGAAGATAAACTTACCGGCTCCCGAGAACTTATCCGCCATTTTCTCCGTTTCCACTGCATGGGCATGATTGCCACGCACGACCTGGAGCTGGGCTCATTGGAGGCTGAATATCCCCGGCAGATCCGCAATTACTGCTTTGAAAGCAGCCTGAGCAACGGTCAGCTGCTGTTTGATTACCGCATGCGCCCGGGTATTGCACGCAACAAGAACGCTACCTTCCTGATGCAGCAGATGGAGATCATCTGATGGGTGTAACCCGAAAGCAGGTTCAGTGCAAATTATTTGGAATGCTAATAAATTTAGTATAAATTTACTAAAAATATTAGCGTAATGACGCTCCCTTTTAGCGATACACCGTCAGAGAACCCTTATTATAAAGGGCGAGGCGCCCAGGTAAACCCGAAAAACAGGTTCCTGGAGCAGGAATATGCTCAGGAACATGCGGAGGGCATTGATGAATGGTGGCAGGCAGACGTGCCTACCCAGATCTTTGAGGAACATGCTAAATCCGTAGTGAACAAGGTAGACAGCCCGGATGTAGGCATGTGGTACTCCATGAACCCGTACCAGGGCTGTGAGCACGGCTGTATTTACTGTTATGCCCGTAACTCGCATCAGTACTGGGGGTTCAGCGCAGGGCTTGATTTTGAGCGGAAGATAGTGGCCAAACGCAACGCGCCGGAACTGCTGAAGAAGTTCCTCAATAATAAAAACTGGGTGCCCAAACCTATTTCCATTTCCGGCAATACGGACTGCTACCAGCCGCTGGAACGCAAGCTGTGGCTTACCCGCCAACTGCTGGAGGTAGCCTGGGAGTACCGCCAGCCTGTGGGCATTATCACCAAAAACTCGCTGGTGTTGCGAGACAAGTACATTCTCCAGAAAATGGCGGAGCATAAGTTGGTTTGTGTGTTCGTATCTCTCACTACGCTGCAGGAAGATCTTCGCCAGAAAATGGAGCCCCGCACCGCCACGGCCGCGCAGCGCCTGAAAGTGATACGGGAATTGTCTGAACTGGGCATTCCGGTAGGGGTGATGACAGCCCCGCTTATTCCGGGCCTCAATGATCATGAGGTGCCCCGCCTGCTGGAACAGGCTGCTGACCATGGCGCCAGGTATGCCGGCTACACGGTGGTGCGCCTCAACGATGCGGTGAAGATCATTTTTAACGACTGGCTGTATAAAAACTTCCCGGACCGGGCGGACAAGGTTTGGCACATGATAGAAAGCCTGCATGGCGGCCAGGTCAATGACAGTGATTTCGGCCGCCGCATGCGGGGAGATGGCAACCTTGCGGAAATGGTGCGGCAGCAGTTCAAGGTACATACCAAACGCCTCGGCATCAATGCGGAACGGTTTGAGTTCAATACGTCTCTTTTCCAACGGCCCAACAACCAGTTGAGCTTGTTCTGAGGGGTCGGCAACCGGCGGTACAGCAAATAGCGTGCAGCGGCATAAGGATATATTATATATTTATAATATTTTGTATTTTTATGTCCCTTACACCTATACGTTTATGCGAATTGCACGTAACTGTCTGTACCTGAATGTTTTATTATTCAGCCTGTTGCCGGTGGCATCTCTCCGGGCCGGCACAGACAAAAATATTGTGATCAGCGAGCGGAAAGAACGGTACGAGTTTACCAAAGGCGACGCAAAAAATCCCGTTTGGGTCAAACAGTATTTTTCTACTACCTACCGCTGCAACGAGTTCCGTGGCACCATTCCTTACAGTACGTTTTATGATGATTATAGCCGTGTAGACGATGTAAAGGCCTATGTAAGCGGAAATCGTGTAAAAGGCCTGCGGCCGCAGCATGGTTATTATTCCATAGAAGGTTTTTTTTACTCAGACGCCAGGGTGTGCGGTTTCATGCTGGACCTTGAAAAAAAGGGCCGCGAAAGCCGGGTAGACCTGGAAAAGACCGTGCTGGACCCGCGTTACTTCACCTCTGTGTATTTCAATGAAGACTATTTCCTGCACCGTAAAGAAATAACGCTGGTAGTGCCGCGCTGGATGCAGCTTGAAATAAGGGAAATGAATTTTAATACCGCCGGCATCAGTAAGAGTAAGGTGTTTGACGAAAAAGCCAATGCGGACATATACACCTATACCATTCTTGACCAGCCCGCCGCAAAAAAAGAACTGTCTGCGCCCGGGCCTTCGTACCTCTACCCTCACCTGCTGGTATGCAGCCACTTTGCTGAAACACCGGCTGGGCGCATTACCTACTTTGGCAATGTAAAAGACCTGTACAACTGGTATCACAGCCTGGTAAAAGAAATAGGGAACGATCCCGGGCCCGTTAAAACTGCCGCGCTGCAGATAGCCGGAGAAAAAAACAGCGAGATCGATAAGGTGCGCGCTGTGTATGCCTGGGTACAGGAAAACATCCGCTACATTGCTTTTGAAGACGGCATAGCCGGTTTCAGACCGGCCCCTGCGCAGGATGTGCTGCAGAAAAAGTACGGGGACTGTAAAGGCATGGCCAACCTGCTCAAGGAAATGCTGGTATCCCTCGGGCTGGATGCGCGGCTTTGCTGGATAGGCACGCGGCACATTGCTTACGATTATTCCATGCCCACATTGTCTGTAGACAATCACATGATTTGCGCGGTAAACCTCCAGGGCAGGCAGTATTACCTGGATGCCACGGAGACCTATATCGGCCTGGATGAGTATGCGGAACGTATTCAGGGCCGGCAGGTGCTTATAGAAAATGGCGGGGAATATATCTTGTCCCGCGTGCCGGAGCGCACGTATGAGCAGAACCGGCAGCAGGAGCGGCGCAGCCTGCGTATAGAAGGCAATGACCTCACCGGTACGGCCCGCCACCGCCTCACGGGCGAATGCACGGAATACCTGCTGACACAGGTACACAGCATCAAAAAAGAAAAGCTGGAAGAAGCGATGCTGCAATATCTTACAGCAGACAACCGCCTCTACGGGATCTCCGGTATCCAAACCAACGGCCTTCAGGACCGCGGCCCGGAACTGACCATTCAGTACAAGGTGCAGCATAAGGAGGCCGTGAACAGCTTCGGGGACGAGATGTACATAGACCTGGATTTCCGGAAAGAAATGGACGGCGCCGGCATTGACACGCTTACACGCGTACATGATCTATGGCTACATTTCAAAAGACAGGTGCTGCAGGAAACCACCCTGTCCATACCCGCCGGGTACAAGGTGAAATCCCTGCCGGCACCGCTTTTGGTAGACCAGCCTAAATACGCTTTCAAGGCCGCTTATGAGGTGAAAGGCAACGAAGTGGTATACCGGAAGGAGATCATCATCAAAAACACCCGCCTGCTGAAAAGCGAATTTGGTCAGTGGAACGAAGATATACGCCGGCTGAAACAAACCTGCCAGGAACAATTGACCCTTACCAACAAATAAAAACCATCCAATGAGAACCTTCATAATCGTATTAGTCAGTCTGCTGCTGCTGGTGATGGGCATGGTAGCCCAGGATAGAAAAACAGCGCCCTGGGACGTAAAGGCGGAAGTAAAATACAAAAAGCGGCTGGCGGAAGTGAAGGAGGAAATATGGAGCGCGGAGCATGCCGGCTTCAATAACCGCACCGTACCCACAGAGCATGCGGGCGAATCTGCCGTGATACTGTCCAAACGCCAGGAACTGACCACCCCCGACAAAGACCGGGAACTGCACCAGACCACCCGGCTGCTGGTAAAGATCAATGACAAGGCCGCGCTGGAAGAATACTCCGGTTTTACCTTCAATCAATACGAGCTGTATGCCACCGGCGGGTTCAATACGCTGGACCCTTTCAGCAAAACTACCGCCGTTACCTATGTGGGCGCCAGGGTGTACAAGCCGGATGGCAGCATGAAAGAGGTCTATTCAGACGAGGCGGTTGTAACAGACGTGGACCGCTGGAAGCGCAAACAGCGCAAGCTGGCTATTCCGGGCTTGCAGGTGGGAGACTGCATAGATTACTTCATCCGCACGGAGCGGTTCATCAACCATGCCAATGCCTATACGGAAGAAGTGTTTGTACTGGGAGACGAGCATCCTATATTGGAATACGCCATTCACGTGGCGGCCTGGGAGGAGGTGTTTGCCCTGGAATACCGGGCCATGAACGGTGCGCCGGATTTTAAACAAAAAATAGGCGGTAGGATGATGGAGCTGGACATGCTGGTGCGTAATGTGCCTGCCCAGCCCCTCAACCTCTGGATGAACCCCTTTCGCCAGATGCCGCTGATACGCCTTCACCTTCGCATAGGCGGCCGCCGGGAAGGCCTGGGCCGCCGCAGGGAGGGTACGGTGTACAGCAACCCCAACGCGGTGAAGATCAGGGATGAAAGTGTAGCGCAACTCGTGGCCATGCGTAACCTCACTTCCCGGCAAAACTTGCCTTTCCTGGGAGAGGTATGGGAGCATGTTAAACGTTTCAAGCGGGAGCACCGCAATGCAACAGAAGAGGAGCTGGCCGCGCATATCTACTACGTGATCCGCTACATGGGCCTTTACCGGGTAAAGCCGGGAGAAGAGATAGTGGTAGACCAGCGGCGAAACTATGCGGGTCTCAATGAGCATAACTTTCTGCTGTATGTCAACTATATGCTGGTAAAAAATGACATTGAAGCAGACTATGTGCTGGTGACCCCCCGGTACGGCCCCGCCCAGAGTGAGGTATTTGAAACGGACGATTACCGGCTGATGCTGAAAACCACCGGTAAAAAGCCGGTATACATGAGTGCGGTGGGCATTTTTTCCAGTTCAGACTATGTACCCGGCGCCTACGAGGGCCAGCGGGCCCCCCTGGTGCCCGGCGGGCCGAAAGCCACCTCCATGAAAGGGCAGGTGGAAGTGCCGGTGAGCACTGCGGCAGACAACCGGCAGGTGGAGCGCCTGCAGTTCAGTTTTGGCGAAGCAGACATGCAGCAGCTCCGGATTGCGCGTACCACCACGGTTACGGGCCATTTCAAAAAAACGCAGCAACAGCAGCTGCTCCTGTTTGAAGATTATTATGAAGCGGAACGCAAGGCCCTGGGCATTCCGCAGTCCTTCATGGAAGAGTTTGCAGACAGCCGCCGCAACAAAGTATTGGCGGAAGAGTACCGCCATGCCTTTGACAGGGCCAGGGAAGAACAACGGGAATATTTCCTTGACGAGATCAAAGATCAGTTTGAAAGGTTGCCCGAGGTGCTGGAAATGTTTAACATCGTGAAAATGGGCCTCCGTCATACCGAGCCGGAAATGGAGTACACTACCCGCTTTTCAATGAACGGTTATGTTAAAAAGGCGGGGAACAATTATATATTGGAAGCGGGCCGCCTCATTGGCCCGCAGATGGCCATCAAACCGTCGCAGAGGGAACGGAAAGCGGATATATACATGCCCTTTGCCCGCAGTTTTGAGTACAATATGGAGTTTGCCATACCGCCCGGGTATACGGTTGAAGGGGCAGATAAACTGGCAAGGAACATTGATAATGAATGCGGGAGCTTTATAGTGACCACGCGGACCACTGACGGAAAGCTGGTGGTACAGGTGAGGAAAGTATACAAAAATGCTTTTGCCCCTGCCGCCAAATGGCCGCTGCTGCTGCAAATGGTAGATGCTGCTGAAGAATTTCAGCAGCAGAAGCTCCTGTTGAAGAAGGCATAAGCATTGGTATGATGCCTGGAAGGCCCGGCAGTGGCGCTTTTCCCGGGCGCGGCGTGCTGGTCTTATTAAACCGGGGCGTGCACCATCGGTCAGCCGGAAAAATCTGTTGAATGCAATTGCTCCTGAAGCCCTTTGCCGGCGGGCATTTGGAGAGGCAGAAGCCTGCGGGGAAGCGCGTTTTGCAGCGGGGAAACAATTTTTTAATAAAAAGAATTTCCGGATAAAAGAAATAAAATTTATCTTTGTTACGTAACAACAAACTTAACAGTGTCACGCAATTGTACATATAAGATAAAGGTCTCAAAACGCATGCTGAAGAAGCAGGCGGATGAGAGCATGCGGGCATGTTATAGCTGGTACTAACGAATACGAAGTTATCCAACAGAGATATAACAAGAAGGTCCCGCAGGAAAATGCGGGGCCTTTTTTTATAAGTGATGATGAAACCGAGCATGAGAAAAAGTACTTGCACAGGGCAATGTTCCTGTGAAGTTCCATCCGGCCTTAAAATCAATTATGAACGGATGAAAGATTTGATTATCAGACTGTCTGTAGAGCGAAGCATGGCAAAGGCGCCAGGGGCATTGTATGTCATACAATGCAGGCGGAGAAGGTATGTTAAAATGTAAACGAACACTACGTTAACGTTATTAATAGCCCGGTCCGCCATAAAGCGGGCCGGGCTTCTTTTTTAAAGGCATATGGAAAATAAAACAATTGAACATCTATATATAACACGGTAAGCGCTTTCGGGAAAAGCGGTTGCCCCAAAAACAAGAGCAATGAGAAATGTAGTACAATTCGTAAGAGAGGCCCTGATCAACAATTTCCGGGAACTGGACAAATGGTTTCAGAAAGAGGAAGCATTGCTGGATTACAAACCCTCCATGGACCAGTGGAACATCCGCGAGGTGCTGGAGCATATTAGTCTGACCAATTATTTCCTGCTGCTCACCATCAATAAAAGTACCCGCAGGGCACTGGAGCGCAAGATGGATGGCCTGATCATCATGGCGCCGCATGATTATGAGGAAAAGTTCAGGCAGATAGAGATCGTGCGCAGCAAATCCTTTGGCTGGGTAAATCCCGCCCACCTGGAACCTTCAGGCAGCCGGGACCTGTACGAAGTGAGGATGTTGCTCAAACAACAGTTTGCACAATGCATGTACAACCTGAGCCTGCTCAAGAACGGGGAAGGCAGGCTGGTAAAAACCATGATGACCGTTAACAACCTCGGGAAGCTGGATATTTATCAATATATCTTCTTCCTGACCAAACATATAGAACGCCACCAGGCACAGATGCAGGAGCTGCGCGAGCAGTATGAAGACAGCGCGGTGGCCGTTTAAATGAGTTACGCAAAAGGTAAAGAGTCAACCCCGGCTCCCGCCCTTGGCGGGAGCTTTTTTTATGCAGAATTTTTTAAAAAAAGAACAAAATGAGAAAAAGTACCAGGTCCACATACAACCCGATCAACAACAACCGCCTGGCGGTATTATCGATGAATTACAATATCAGGTATGATGGACAATATGACGATGGCGGAGGAAAGCTGCTCCTTGCTCTCCTTCCGCATACGGTGCCCGCGGGCAAAAAAACGCGCACTGCGCGAGCACCGGGAAAAGCAGTTACGGAAACTTGACCGTGAACAACGGGAGCTGCGTAGAGAACAGCGCCGGCTTGGGTATGTTGACCTTGAGCAGCCCCTTATGAGGGGTTGGAAACGTACATTTGTACTCCAGCCAGACGTGGTCGGCGGAAGACATGCCACCTTTTACCAGCAGGTGCTGGAGAAGATCAATACGGTGCAATACCACCCTGACCGGCATTTCCTGGCTAAAAAAAGAATAATGGGCCGGAAGAAGCGGGTGCCGCGGAAGCAGCACCTCCTTACATTTTCCGCCGCGGCATTCAGCCGCCGGCAATTCACGGTGTGCGAGCAGCGGAAATTCCATACCATAGAGTATTGGAGCAACCGCACCAAAAGGTTTGAAACGGCGTATGTATTCTCCGACCAATGGTGCTTCCGGTTGCAGGTACGCCCTAATATGATCACAAAAGTGCGGCTTGAAAGCACACTGATGGAGCAGCGGCTCCAGGAGATCGGCAACTACCTGGAAGGATATGCCCTGTACGGCCAGCTGCACCGCCTGCATGGGCGTAGCTACCGGTGGTGGCGTAAGTTCCGGAAGCGGGACCACAAGCGTCTTCGCCGTAGGCCGGTGGAGCTGTCGGGAACCTGGGAGGTTTAAGCGGCATTTCTCACTTATGCTGTGCAATTCGCTGTTTTTTGACGGAACAATGCAACCTGGCAAATTGGCTGTTCTTACTACCGTAAAACACACGCTTTGCCAGGCTACCTGTACCGGCAGGCATGAACAGCTACGGGGCACTGTATTTGCGGTTCCTCTTGTAGCCACTAAAATTTTGACACTTTGGGTGCGGCCAGAGGCCTTTGGCCGTACCTCAACTAAAACCTATATGGCCAAGTTAAAATTAAGGGGGAAAGACCTCCGCAACATAGGGTACCCCGAGGGGCCCGTTATCAGCGTAGCAATTACGGTGATGGAACAACATTACAAACATCATGGGCAGGCAGACGCCCTGGGCCTGTTGCGGCAGGTATTGCAAAACCCGGAGGCGTTCAAAAGTGAAGAACACCTGGGCCGCATAGCGGAGAAACTGATCGTGGAAGAAACCGCGGAAATACCGTTGAACGAGACCCCGTTACCGTATGAGGTGTACGGCCGGGAATTTATTGATGAAGGTGCTATCCGCCAGATGGACTACGCCATGCGGTTGCCTATAACGGCCGCCGGCGCCCTGATGCCGGATGCGCACCAGGGTTATGGCCTGCCTATTGGGGGCGTGCTGGCTGCAAAAAATGCTGTTATTCCCTACGGCGTAGGAGTAGATATCGGTTGCCGCATGTGCCTGAGCATTATAGACATCCCCGCTGAACAACTGGAGAAAAAAGCATCCGTTTTCAGGAGGGAACTGATTGCCGGCACCGTATTTGGCGCCGGGGCCGAATGGAAGCCCCGGGTAGATGATGCCGTGCTGGAAAGCCCGCTGTTTGCTGAAATAGGCCTGCTGAAACACCTGCAGGCCAAGGCTGCCGCGCAATTGAGCACTTCCGGCTCCGGCAACCACTTTGTGGAATGGGGGCTGGTAGATATGCTGGAGCCCTGGGAAGGCCTGGTGCCAGGCCGTTACCTGGCATTGCTGTCTCATTCCGGTTCCCGTGGCTTGGGAGCGCAGATCGCGGGTTATTATACCAACCTGGCCCGGGAAATCCGCCAGCTGCCGCGCGAAGTGCAGCACCTGGCCTGGCTGGACCTGGATTCCGAAGAAGGACAGGAATACTGGCAAGCCATGAACCTGGCCGGCAACTATGCCTCCGCCTGTCACCATCACATTCACCGCCGGCTGATAAAAGCGGTAGGCGGCGCTTTGCTGGCACGGGTAGAAAACCACCACAACTTTGCCTGGAAAGAAAAGCATAACGGTGAAGAGCTGGTGGTACACCGCAAAGGCGCTACACCGGCAGGCAAAGGCGTAATGGGCGTTATACCCGGCTCCATGACGGCTCCTGGCTTTATTGTGCGGGGGCGCGGCGAGGCCGCCTCACTGCATTCCGCCAGCCATGGCGCCGGCCGGCAGATGAGCCGCTCCAAAGCCACACAATCCTTTACCGGCCATGCGCTGGCTAAAATACTGGCAGAGCACAAGGTAAAACTGATTGGCGGCGGACTGGATGAGGCGCCGGGCGCTTACAAGAACATTGCTGCCGTCATGGCGGCACAGACATCCCTCGTAGACGTAGTGGGCAAGTTTTACCCGAAAATTGTGCGGATGGCGGAAGCCGGCGGGTTGAGAGAGGATTGAGAAGTCCTGCCTGGACAGTGGGGGTGGATTCTGGAAAAACACGGATAACAGTGGGAGGTATGCTCACGATATTATTGCGCATAAATAAGGGCAGATCAGCTTACTGGTCTGCCCTTATTTATGCTATTCAAAATTTCTCTTTATACACGCTCCGTATCCCTTCCTCCAGGTGAATGGACGCTTTCCAGCCGAGGCCGGTCAGTTTGGACACATCCATCAGCTTGCGGGGCGTGCCGTCTGGCTTGGTAGTATCGAACTGCAATTCCCCTTCGTACCCCACAATTTTCCGGATCATAGCGGCCAGGTCTGCAATGCTGATGTCTTTCCCCACGCCAATATTGATAGGCCCCGGCTCGCTATATTGCTGCATCAGGAAGTAACAGGCATCCGCCATATCATCCGCATGCAGGAACTCTCTCAAAGGAGTGCCCGTGCCCCAGATGGTTACTGCCGGGTCTCCTTTCTCCTTGGCATCATGGAACTTTCTTAACAGGGCAGGCAGCACGTGCGAGTTCTGCAGGTCATAATTATCGTTAGGCCCATAAAGGTTGGTGGGCATCACGGATATGAAGTCTGCGCCGTATTGGGAGCGGTAGGCGTCACACAGTTTGATACCGGCTATTTTGGCAATGGCATAAGGCTCATTGGTAGGCTCCAGCAGGCCGGTGAGCAGGTATTCTTCTTTCAGCGGCTGCGGCGCCAGCTTCGGGTAAATGCAGGAGGAGCCGAGGAACATCAGTTTTTTCACGCCATGCACATATGCCTGGTGGATCACGTTGTTCTGGATCATGAGGTTATCATAGATAAACTCCGCCCGGTAGGTATTGTTGGCCACAATACCGCCTACCTTGGCCGCCGCCAGGAACACGTACTCCGGCTTTTCTGCCGCAAAAAAAGCTTCTACAGCCGCCTGGTTGCGCAAATCCAGCTCTGAGGATGTGCGGGTCACGAAGTTGGTGAAACCGGCTTTTTCTAGCCTCCGTTTAATGGCGGAGCCCACCATACCCCGGTGGCCGGCAATGTATATTTTTTCGTTTGTCTGCATGTTGATCAACGTTTCTATAGTTTCTCCGGATGTTTTGCCAGTACTTCCGGGCGTTTTGACAAGTCGTTTGAGTCCGGCCCCTACTCAAACTGGTTCAATACTTTAAACCCGGCATCTTTCAGCAACTTTTCCCGTTGGAACAGCTCTATGTCTGCCGCTACCATTTCTTTTACCAGGGCCTGTAGATCATATTCCGGCTGCCAGCCCAGTTGTTTGTTGGCTTTGGTAGGGTCGCCTATCAGGAGTTCTACTTCCGTAGGCCTGAAATAGCGGGGATCTATGGCTACTACTTCCTGGCCCGGCTGCAGCGCGTAAGCGGGGTTGGAGGCCTGTTTAACAATGCCTTTCTCGTTTACGCCTTCACCGCTGAACGCCAGTTCCACCCCAATTTCAGCAAAGCTGAGGCGGATAAAATCACGCACCGTGTTGGTAATGCCGGTGGCAATCACGTAATCTTCCGGTTGATCTTGCTGGAGGATGAGCCACATGGCCTTTACGTAGTCTTTTGCATGGCCCCAGTCACGCTTGGCGTCCAGGTTGCCCATATAGAGCTTGTCCTGCATGCCGAGCGCTATTTTAGCCACCCCGCGCGTGATTTTACGGGTCACAAAGGTTTCCCCGCGCAGGGGACTTTCGTGGTTAAAGAGGATGCCGTTGCAGGCAAACATTTTATAGGCCTCCCGGTAATTCACCGTGATCCAGTACGCGTACATTTTGGCTACGGCATAGGGAGAACGGGGGTAGAACGGGGTTTTTTCAGATTGGGGCACTTCCTGCACCAGGCCGTACAACTCAGAGGTAGAGGCCTGGTAAATACGGGTTTTCTGGGCCAGGCCCAGCAGGCGCACCGCTTCCAGGATGCGGAGGGTGCCGATGCCGTCTACATCCGCCGTGTATTCCGGTGTTTCAAAGCTCACCTGCACGTGACTCATGGCGCCCAGGTTGTATATCTCGTCCGGCTGCACTTCCTGGATGATGCGGATGATATTGGTGGAGTCTGCCAGGTCCCCGTAGTGAAGCGTCATCTGCACATTTTTCTCATGGGGGTCCTGGTAAAGATGGTCAATCCTGTCTGTATTAAAAAGCGAAGTGCGGCGTTTGATGCCATGCACTTCGTAGTTCTTTTTCAGCAGTAATTCTGTTAAATACGCGCCGTCCTGGCCCGTAATACCGGTGATTAATGCTTTTTTCATTGAGCGGGATGGTTTGATCCCGGCAAAAATAGCATTTCGTTTTATACCCTGATATAAATCTTCTTTCTGTCCATCCACCAACCCAGCAGCCACAGCAATAACACGTGAAAGATACCGAAGAGCAGTGAGCCCGGATAGTCACCAAACGCGGGACGGAACACATGGTTATACAGCCAGGAATACATATTCTCGTTCTTTTCCCCGAGCCGGAACAGGAAGTACAACTTCACCACTACGCCAGACATCACATAGATGAACAGGGGGTTTTTGCCGAATACCTCAAAAAAGTAGGTACCCCATCGCCAGTTCCTCATCTCTATCAGGTAAATGAGAATGGAAAGCAGCAGGGTGGCAATGCCTACAGTATAGAGGGTATAGGAGCTTGTCCAGATCTTTTTGTTAATGGGGAATACGGTGCCCCAGAGTATGCCCAGCACTATCAGCATGCTGCCGGCCAGTACCAGCTTGAGCAGCATACCTCTGGCATGCCGGTTCTGCTGTACATAGCGCCCCACCAGGTAGCCGAATACCACGTTGCCCACCGCAGGCAGGGTGCTGAGGAGGCCTTCCGGCTCAAAGGGAATGCCTTCGCCCTTATACATATGGTTTTCGCCAATGATGGCCAGGTCTATCTGCAGCCCGATATGCCCTTCCAGGCTGTAAGGGTCGCTGCCGCCGAAGAACCACAGAATGGCCCAGTAACCCAGCAGCAGCACGCAGGTGGCAATAAAGGCTCCTTTAGGCCTGAGGTAATGTACCAGCAGGGCGCCAATGCCATAGCAAAGGGCAATGCGTTGCAACACGCCGAGGATGCGCAGGGTATCCAGGCCTTTCATGACAAAGTTGCCTTCGGCGTTATACTTTATGAAAGGGAACCAGCTCAGGAGCAGGCCTATGACGAAAATGAGGGCGGTGCGTTTGAATATCTTGCCCAACACGGCCGCATTGCTCATGGTGTTGAATTTCTTCATGGCAAAGCTCATGGCGTTGCCAACAGCGAACAGGAAGAAGGGGAATACCAGGTCTGTAGGGGTGCAGCCATGCCATTTGGCATGCAGGAAAGGGGAATATACGTGGCTCCAGCTTCCGGGGGTGTTTACCAGTATCATACAGGCTATGGTGAGGCCGCGGAATACGTCCAGCGAGAGGAAACGTTGATTTTGGTTCATTGTCAGGTCCTATAGGTTCAGTCAATAAAGCTAATATAAAAAATGGGATTCCCCAGGGGTGCCAGGCCGTGGCAGGGGCAAATCCCTCCGCCGTATGTAAATTCCGGTGGAGGCTTTTCTGCTGATTACGTTACGGGCGAGCGATCTGCAGAACGGGATCAGGATAATTGCGGCGTTCAGGAAGCCAGCTCGCTCAACTCCAGCCAGCGCATGCCTTTTTCATCCAGCAGCTGCATTACTTCACCAATGCGCAGGGAGGCCTGGTTCAGTTGTTCAAAAGGCAGGTTACCGGCGGCCATCTGCCCGACCAGCAGCTTTTTTTCTTGCTCCAGCGTTTCTATTTCTTTTTCCAGCAGCTCCATTTCCCGTTTTTCCTTGAAAGACATTTTACGGACCTTCTGCTCCTGTGGCAAGGCGGCAGGCGTATTTTCAACCGCAGGTTTAGGAGGCTCCGCCCTGATCTTTTCCTGGTCTTTTTCCCAATCCCTGTACTGGGTATAGTTGCCGGGGAAGTCCCGCACTTCTCCATCGCCTTCAAATACGAAGAGGTGGTCTACCAGTTTATCCATAAAATACCGGTCGTGGCTCACTATAATGATGCAGCCCTGGTAGTTTTGCAGGAAATCTTCCAGGATGCTGAGCGTGGGCAGGTCAAGGTCATTGGTGGGCTCGTCCAATACCAGGAAATTCGGGTTGCGGAACAGGATGGCCAGCAGGTGCAGGCGGCGCTTTTCACCGCCGCTCAACCTGGAGATGTAGGTGTACTGTTTTTCAGGAGGGAAGAGGAAGAGGTTGAGGAACTGGGCGGCACTTACCTTGGTGCCGTCTGCCAGGGGGAAGTTTTCCGCGATGCTCTTGACGAATTCGATCAACCGCATATCTTCCTTTACGATCAGCCCTTCCTGGGAATAATTGCCAAAAACAACCGTATCTCCCACGTTGATCTTGCCGGAGTCTGCTTTTTCCGTTCCCAGCAGCAGGTTCAGGAAGGTGGATTTACCTACGCCGTTTTTCCCCACCACGCCTATGCGTTCCCCTTTTTTGAAGGTATAGTCGAAGCCTTTGAGTATCTGAAGCTTGCCGTAGGCTTTGTACACTTTTTTCAGCTCCAGCACTTTGCCGCCCAGGCGGGTCATTTTGACGTTCAGTTCCAGCTGTTGCTGCTCTATGCGTTTGGCGGCGCGCTCTTTTACGTCGTAAAACGCGTCTATCCGTGATTTTGCTTTGGTGGTGCGGGCCTTGGGCTGCTTGCGCATCCACTCCAGCTCTTTGCGGTAGAGGTTACGGGCTTTTTCGGTACTGGCCTTGTCTGCCTCTTCCCGGGCGGCCTTTTTTTCAAGATAGTTCTCGTAATCGCCTTTATAGATATATAGCTGGCCATTGTCTATTTCCATGATCTCATTGCAGACACTGTCGAGAAAATACCGGTCGTGGGTGACCAGCAGCAGGGTTACGTTTTCCTGGGCAAGGTAGCTTTCGAGCCATTCTATCATGCCAATATCCAGGTGGTTGGTGGGCTCGTCCATAATGAGCAGGGTGTGTTTGTGTTCAAACCCTATGTCTATCAGTACTTTAGCGAGGGCCACCCGTTTTTGCTGCCCACCTGATAACGTGCCTACACGCTGGTCCAGGTGATGGATATTGAGTTTGCCCAGTATTTGTTTCACCTTGGCGTCAAAGTGCCAGGCGTTCAGCTCATCCATTTTCGCAATGGCGGCGGTGAGGACCTGTGCGTCCGGCTCACCCTCCTGGTCTGTGAGCTGTTCGTATTCCTTGATGGCGTTGAGAATGGGATGGTCGTGGTCAAAGATGTTCTCGAGTACCGACTGACTTTCGCGGAAATTGGTAGCCTGTTCCAGCATTACCACTGTGACGCCTTTGTGTATCCATACCTTGCCTTCATCCGGGTGCTCCTTGCCGGTGAGTATCTTGAGCAGGGTAGATTTGCCGGTGCCGTTGAGGGCCACCAGGGCTATTTTATCGCCTTCTTCAATATGAAAAGAAATATCCTGAAAGAGGGGCTTTTCCCCGTATGATTTGGAAAGCCCTTCTACCGTTACATAATGCATGGTGCGAAGTTAATTGGGTTTTTCCAGATTTATTTCGTATATTCATTTAAGCTATTATATGATGACCTGTAGATACGGAGACCTTATTTTGACCATCCAGCCAATTCGAAGAATCAGCAGTACATACATATTATAATTATGAGTATGCTTCCTGTGAAAATGATGCAGCCGGGGAGAGACGGAGGATGCATTTCATTCAGTGTGGATTCCCCATTGGATAACGGCCTATCTTTTGTTTGTCTCCCCTGGTTACGAAAGATAACGGGCTGATCAAAAAGATCGGCCCTTTTCTATGTAGGAAGAGGCGGCCGGATAGGACATGAAATATTCCCATTAGCTTATAGCTATACCAGGTTGACACTTATAGCGAGCAAGCTCGTCAGAACTTGGAAATCGGGGGAACTTGCTTAGCGGCAATGGAGGATAGAACGCTGCTTAGAGATGCTAAATGAAGAAGAGCTTCGACAGATTTTCATCACGGTCGTTTTTGCTATTGTTTGCGAAAGACCTTATTAAAAATTAAAACCAAAATTGTGGCAACTCAACCTTAATCTGCAAGATGGAGAGGTATGTTAAATGCTGATTAACCAGTATTTATGAAATTAATACCTGTTGTGAACTATTTGGCTTAATTTATGCGTTATGTAATGACATAGTAGATTGTTAACTATATAGAGAAGTAGTACTGTGATAAAAATTATACTAAACTTCATTATTGTTTTTTTGTTCACATTTTCTTCCTGTGCGGTCAAATCACAACCAATGCCGTCGGTAAAGGTTTTTTTTGCTGGAACCCAGCTGCCTTCCAAAGCACCCTCAACAGGGAACGGTAGAAAACAGGTTTTTCAGGTGAAGAACGCAGTGGAGTTGATCGCTGCTGCAAAGCAATACAAAGATGGGGATGTGATCTATCTTGGCCCTGGAATGTTCGATTTCACCGAAGCTAGTGTACTCGAATTTCCCCTGAAGGTCGTTCTACAGGGCACTTACGATCTCAAAACTCAGACCGGTACCACCGTGTTCACCGGCCGTTTGGGTCATCAGCCTGTGATAAAACTAACTGGTAAAGGGTCGAAATTTTTGAATATCAGGATGAAAGGCCCTGACACTTCCAGGAGAACTGAACAGATGATGAAGCTCTACCAAACCAACGAATATTATTCTATCCCTAACAGTCGGGGCATTAGCGTAATGGGTGATGATATAACCGTATCCGGCTGTGAATTTTTCGGCTGGTCTGAAGCAGCTATTTATATTGATGAAGCAAAAGGTGTAGAAGTGATGAACAACTATATTCATCACAACCAACGTGAAGGATTGGGTTATGGGGTTTGTCTAAACAAGTCTTCCGCCAGAATATATTACAATTACTTCGATTGGAACCGGCACGACATTGCTGGCACAGGTAGAACTGGAACCTGCTTTGATGCACAATACAACATGGTCGGAGCCCATAAAAGTTCACATTCGTTTGATATGCACAAGATTATGGACGAATCTATTAGGAAAGAGATCGCTGGTGATACGATTATTATCAAAAATAACTGGGTGTATGTGAAGGACCAGGAATTTGTTCGAATTAGCGGGGCTACCCGATTTTATGTTTCTATTGAAAACAATCAAATGGTAAACCTCGAAAAGAAGCCTATCAAAATCTTGCGTGCTACCGGGCGAGAAAAAGTGGTAGGCAATCGGCAGTTGAAAAATAATGCGTGGGTAAAAAATATAAAGCGAGGTGATATACAGTAGCGGGTTCTTATATTTTACATTAGGGAATGTAGGCAAAAATAGTATATTTATCAGTGGTTAGTAAACTGGCACATGTTTACTTCCTTAAGCTCCCAGATATTTTGGGGCAAAGCATGGCAGAACTATATCCAAAGAAAACGAAATGAAAGTATTTTTATGGTTGCTTCTTCTCTCGGGAGCATTCTTTAATGCAAAGGGACAAGCATCAATTAAATTATCCGAATACTCTCCTTCTAATAAAACAATTGCAGCCGGAGATGGGAAAGTGTACAATTGGCTGGAAATCAACAATACGGCTTATGAATCACTTGAACTTTCTGAGTTCGAATTGATCGTGACACCTGAAAACGGTTCGCCGGCGACGGTTGCTTTACCCCCCGGGAAAATTATGTGTGGTGAGTTCAAGATGATTTGGTTCGGTGCTTCTACCAGCACAATTGTCGGACAGGATATTTATGTTGCTGCCACTGTCCAGAATGTGAGGTCTGTACTGGAGTTAAGGCATAAGACTTCCAACCTCATGATAGACATTATGCATGTGCCTTCACTGCTGAAAGATGACGAAACGTTAAATGAACAGCACCTCCTGAATCTTCCTCCGGTGATGTTGCCTGGAATACAGTCTACTCCTTACGCGAGAAATCTCTTCGCCTCATCCTGGTCCAAACTTACAAATCATACTGCATTTCAGGGTAGGGACAGTTCGCCCAACGCACTTCTGCTGTTCAAAAACAAATTATGGGTAATGGCTGGTTGGAGATACGAGCCTGAAAATGGCGATTATCATTCCCGTTCTGATATATACAACTCAGACGATGGCATCAACTGGACTCTGGTGAATCCTTCTCCACCTTACCAGCCTTATAGCGGTTTTATTGTTTATAAAGATAAAATGTGGGCATACGACGATACTGGCATCTGGAATTCCGATGACGGCGTGACATGGGAGTTCCTTGGCACATCGCCTGTGAGGGCCAGCAGCAGAGTGTTACTGGTAAACGATACTATTTGGTTCGTGGATACATATGGGAACGCGGGTTACTCGCCTGATGGGCTCAACTTTACGCTTACCCGAAACGGTGATGCTCCATGGGGCCTGCGCGACTGGCCAGGATTTGTATATCATCGCAATAAGTTTTGGGTATATATTGGCCGCAAATACATTGACGGCGTACAACACGCAACTAACGATGTATGGTCTTCCTCAGATGGTATCAGCTGGGAACTGATGACGGATGAGGCAGTGCTTCCCAGCCGCTTTTGGCACATGTACGGGGCCTTTGAAGATAAGATGTGGATTATCGGTGGAGCATCGTGGGACAGTGTGGGCAACGCAAATAACGGCAACTTTAATGACGCTTGGTACAGCGAGAATGGGAAGGACTGGAAGCTTTTGTCTCAAGATAACTATCCCAATCGCCACGCGGCGATGATTAAAAACTTTAATGACAGGCTTTATTTCATGTGTGGATACGGTGGCCTTAGCTTGGATCGTTTGTATAATGATGTTTGGGTATTCAACTATCGGATTTATTATTCCCGTAAAGGGCAGGATCTTTCGGAGTTGTCCAGTTGGGGCACCGTACAGGATGGTACGGGACTTCAACCGTTGTCTTTCGACCAGTCCAATGCTATTTATGTGGTTACTAATGACAGCGCCTATACGCTTTCAGGATCATGGCAGGTAGCCGGGAAAAATTCGAAGATTATATTAGGCAACGGTCGAGACTCAGTAACGCTAAAGGTAAATCCGGGTGTGAATATACCTACGGGGATGCATCTTACGGAGCGCTCCCGACTGGAATGGGAGTCTTCCTCCCCCCCCAATATAGCCAGAACAGCTCCATCCTCGACCGTCGCGTTCATAAATACTGAAACTACCCTGCCCGGGGTACAGAATGGTTACTATAACCTGGAGGTCAGCAATACGCAGCTCACAACCGCGTCCAGCGTGATAAAGGTTGGGCATAATCTCCGAATGACGGGATCTGTGATTACAGATAACGGAAATAGCAGCGGGATATGGATTTATGGTAGCTTATATGCGGATAACAATACCAACACAAAAGGTGTTAACCTGGAGATGAGGGGCTCAGAAGATGCTGAAATCTTACCGCTGAACGGAGGTGAACCGATAATTGGCGACCTTGTTATACATAAAGATGACGGAAGTGTGACACTTGGCACGAATTTGCATATTTTGAACATGTTCACTTACGTTAAGGGAGATTTGCAGAAGAACGGTTTTCAACTGATGTTTGACAATAAAGGATCAATGCGGCTGGCTGGCAACGAGCAGGGGCTTAAATTGAGCAATTTTATTACACCCGGATCGGAAGTTTACGACTTGATGATAAATAATCCTAATGGTGCTGTGCTTGGGCAATCTATAAATATCAACGGTATACTCAGGATGGTTAACGGCCAACTTGTCTTGCATGAATACGATCTTGGCATTGCCTACGCCCTTGGAGGCAGTGAGCAGAGTTATGTGCAAGCTGACAGCAGCGGCATGTTGCGGTTCAAAGCCAACTTGGATGAGGTGACCCTTCCAATAGGTAACAAGAAAGGTTTTATGCCTGTAACTATTTCCAGCAATGCAACTGAAGGTATAATGGGCCTTAACTTCAGCAATATCGAAAAACTGGATAACCTGGAGTCCGCAAGGTTTGTACATCCTACTTGGAACCTAGACGCCGGAACAATGACGGATATTGACGTAAATGTGGAGCTCAGCTGGAAGCAATCCGATGAAGGAGAACTGTTTGACAGGAACGAATGTGGTGCGGCAATATACAGACTGGAAGGATTCCTCAACAAACAACGGCCATCGGCGGCAAGCCCAGATACTGAAAATTCCTTCAGTGTAAAAGCCAGAATGAAATTAGCAGGTACCATTGTTGTGGGGGATTCTGCGTCTACTGCTACCAAGCAATATCAAACCGTGTCTGTAGAACCATCGGGTGTCATCGAAAAAAAATATGGCGATCCCTCCTTTACACTTAGCGCGGGTAGTTCTTCAGGCCTGCCCGTAATCTTTTTATCAGATAACGATGTGCTCATGGAGACGGATAGTCACTTTGATATCATGAAGGCGGGCACCTCGGTAATTTCTGTTTTCAGCGAAGGTTCGGACGATTATGTACCTTCAGATACAGTTAAAGTGACCGTAATTGTTACGCAGGCATTACAGCCTCCGCTGGAAATAGACACCAGCACTTTGGTGAAACGCTATGACGATGAGCCTTTTACTCTTTTGGAAGAAACCAGCTCCATTTATGGTCCTATTGTGGTTGAATCGGCAACACCTGAGGTAGTGCAGGTTCACGACGATACAATAATCGAGATCAACAGCGTTGGTCGAGCGCTGCTTGCTGTACATTCTCCCGGCAACGAAAATTACCTGCCTTCTGATACCGTATATGTAACGGTGGTGGTAAAAAGAGCATTGCAGAATATTACCATAAATAGCCTAGTTGGACGTAAAGTATTGAACGTCGATACTCCTTTTGTGCCGGTAATATTTGACAGCGGACTTTCTCCCACGGTGAGCATCTCCAATACTGCTGTGGCCGCTTTCGAAAATGGCAGAATCGTATTGAAATCCAGCGGTGAAACAAACGTTACGATCGAGCAGCCAGGCAACAAATATTATGCCCCCTTCCAACGCCAGCATTTTCTGTTGAAAGTAATGGAATGGGGTACCCTGAAGGTTTATCCTAATCCGACTACCGCGTGGCTAAATGTGGTCGTAGGCGATGCTGTAGGCAGCGAATACTATTATCAATTACATGACATACAGGGGCGCAGAATACTATACGGCCCTATTAATCCGAGAGACAACCTCCGCATTGATCTCAGTGCGTATCCCTCCAATACTTATATTCTGAAGGTGACTGGTCCCAGTTATAGCAAATCGGTGAAGATCATAAAACAATAGGGTTTAACATGATATAGAGAAGCGACCATACCGAACGGTCGCTTCTCTATATCATGGCTTATGTTCTTCTATGGGGATCAAAAATCATAATTGAACCTTCGGAAGGTGCTGCGCAACCCCACTTGAAATATCAGTTCCCGATGATTGAACAGGTCATTTTTTTCCTGTCTGCCCGCCACGGACACCTCCAAGCGGAGGTTGTTTTTGGGGTTTAGTAAGAAGGCGATGCTACCCCGTAAGTACATAAGGTCAGTTGTAATACCTTGCCCTATTTTGTTTCCATATTCTTTCGTTCTGGTATGATAGGAAGCAAAAATATCTTTTCCGTAATTGGTCATCCCGGAATCGAGGCCATACCTTGCGAGCTGTACCTCACCGCGGAAATACCATCTTTTGTACTGATAATCGGCAAGGTTCATCCATTCTATGAAATTGGCCCCGAGGGGATGGGCCAGCGCTTGGTTATAATGGGTATATGCCAATAGGCTGTTACGCTGCGCGTAAGTAAATGGTCGCGCGGCATTTACTTCGGTAAGCAGGTTCAATGCAGGCACCCTGAAGAGATTGTTCGAACGGAAACCCAACTGGCCACCAAATTTATTTCCCCACCAACCTTTTCCGGAAGTCACTTCTTTGAGCTTAAATTCATCGAGTATAAACTGGCCATAGATAGTACTGTTTGTCGACAGATCATATTTGGCGTTCACGCCCATCAGCGCGTTGTCTGGCGAACCTACTGAAAATTCTACTGGGCGAAGCAATGCCAGCGGTATGAGGTAGCTGAAGTCGAATCCGCGTTTGCCTGCGGTATCCGCATCGTTCCAGATAACAGCCTCAAACAGACCAAGGGAGAACTTATTCGTAATGTTCCAGTCAAGGTAGTGAAACACCCCCCATTTTTTTCGATAGCCATTGAGGAATGAAAGTTTTGGTTCTTTCATGTCCATAAACTGCGCCCACATCACCATATATTTCACGTTGCCTATCCCAGCAGTGAGTTTGAGGAAGGGATAGTTAAACGAATTGTCTGAAAGCAACATCGACCTGTAACCATCACCAATGAAATTGCGATCATAACCCAACTGAACGTTTAGATATTTGCTCGGTGTGAAAGATAGGAGGGCGGAAGTATATGCGAAATCGAAAGAAGCGCCGCTGCTGTCGAATTTTACTTCTCCCTGACCCGGAATGATCTGCTCACGGCGAGTAAATTCATCCAGATATCGAGGATATTTGCCCTGGTTCTCATAAAATTCTGCTCGAAACTCAAAGTTTTTGCCTAGCCTACCCCCGGCAATAGCGCCACGGGTGTTGAGCCATATGGTATTGCGGGCAGAACTGTTTCCTAACTGAAGGTCTGGCAGCAGGCTGAAGTAAAAGTTATAATCGGGGTGATCATATTCCAGAAGATGCTCCTGAAACAGTTTGCGATGCACCCAGCTTCTTGCTTTAGGAACAGAATCTGAAGGCAGAACAAACTGTCGCTGCTGAATGTAATCCCGTATGGATGAGTGATAATTACCACTGTCTATTTGCGAGCGATAGAAACCGATAGAGAACTGGCTACCGGCATTCTGGGCCATGCCGTCAAACATGGTAAAAAGCAGGCAAATCAATAGGGAATTTAGTTTCTTTTGCAGTTGCATACGATTTCGATTTACAGGGTAAATGATTATTTCCGTTTGGGAAGATCGGTGAAAACCTTGTATGGAAGATGGGTGCGAGGGGCGAGAATGACCACTACGGTGAGTATCAGGATCATAAAGTCTACATATAATGATCTGCGACGGTGATACCACAATTCCAGCTCTCCTTTGTATGGAAATACAAACAGCCTATAGAACTCTTGGGGTGGCATGTTTGAATTAGTAACCAACTCTTCCTCGTCGCGGAATATTATGGAACCTATGCCGGTAATGCCAGGTACTGACTGGTACACCTTTTCCTGCACTTCAGGTGAATATTGATCGAAACTCTTTTTCATCAGCGGACGGGGTCCAACGAAACTCATTTCACCAGACAGGATATTGAGTAATTGTGGTAGCTCATTGATTTTGCTGAAACGCAGGAAACGCCCGATCCTAGTCACACGTGGATCATTTCTTAGTGTGATCTCCCCTCCCGGCATGTTTGGGCTGTTCTTTAGCATGGTAGCAAACTTCCATATGCCAAACTTGCGGTTGCAGTATCCAATACGTTCCTGCCTGTAAAATACTTCCCGTTCATCTGTAAATAACAGAATGATACATATTGGTAGCATAAAAGGCAGCAATAGTAATAACAGCAATGATGCAAAAGCAAGGTCAAATATCCTCTTAGTAATGCTGTACATAGATTACATTCTTTGGTCAAGATTTTTACCTGTTTCAATATGATTGAAACCAGGGATGACGGTTTTTAATGTTCCGATGATATCCTGTTTCTGTAGGTGTTCTTGCCTGAAGAGCTGTTCTATGCTATTGATGACATTTCCAATCGCTTGGAGATTTTTCCTTTCAGCGTTTTTTACGACGCCGATAGCGCTGAAAGATGTATAATCCAGCACTTCCTGTGTGGTAAAAAATTCCTCAAATGATTTTTCACCTGAAGTGTCTGACTCAAAAAAATACACCGGATATTGAATACCGGGAATAGCGGCGGCCTTTTCTCTTGCTTCCTGCTCTGTTGTACAGCGGTCTGCCTCAAAGCCGTGCGCCTTCAGGAGATCAACGGCTATGTCTGCAAAAGATATCATTTCTTCTTCGTTCAGTTTTGGAAAGAATATATCGCCTGGTTCGCCGAGAATGCATGCCAGCATACATAGTTCACCTGATTCGCGGGGAGACACGAAATATCTTCTAATGTCGGATGGAGCAGAGAGCGGCTGTTGTTTCTGGAGCCTTTCCATAAAGCCGAACAGCAGACTGCCATTTGAAAATGCAACGTTGGCGAAACGGGCGGTAGAGATGTTTATCTGGCTGGCATAAGCCATGATCACATCTTCCATTAGCTTTTTGCTAGCCCCCATTACATTTACTGGGTTGGCGGCCTTATCGGTGGAAACACAGAAAAAGTGTTTGGGCGGTGCGGTGAAAAGCAGGTCCAGGAGCGCTTTGGCCCTGATCACATTGTTTTCGATCATGGCTTCTATGGAGTACTGGTCTTTCTCGCTGCGTACGTGCTTATGTGCTGCAAAATTCGCTATAATGTCAAACGGTCCTTCGTGGCGGAAGATTTTTTTGAAAATATCACTGGAAAAGTCGATAGGGTAGGTCAGGAATATTTCGGGCACAATTGTGTCGGGAGTACTTCTCACATCACGTACCAGTTCGGTTAACCCGTTTTCGTTAATATCTATGACGATCAGCTTCGCCGGTTGGAACCGGAGAATAGCCTTGATGAAAGATGAGCCGATTGTACCGGCTCCACCTATTATCAGGGCTGATTTGCCTTTTATTCTTTCGCTGAGCTTGTGGTAGTTGTCGCGGATATCCCTTGCAAAAAGACTTTCGTTGCGACGAGTAATGTATTGTTGTATGAATTTTTCAGTATGGAAAATCCGCATCATTGCGCTATAGTTTAATTATGATTAGTAAAATGCCTTAATAGCTGTGGTTATCGCTTCCAGGTTTTCTTCTGTGAGATTGACCGAACTGGGAATGCTCAAGCAGTTACCGTACACTTTCTCCGAGGTATGGTTATGCGTGATATAAGGTGCGTTTTTGTACATAGGAAGCAAGCTCATCGGCACCCAGAATGGACGGCACTGGATGCCTTGGGCGTTTAGCGTCTTTAGCAACTCGGGCTGGCGCATGGTACTCATGGTAAAAAGCCAGCAGTTGGGGTCTACATCGGAAGATACTTCTTGGAAAAGGATGTCACCTACGCCGCGCAGATGCTCCCTGTAATAGTTGTCCATATATTTCTTGCGGAGGATAAATTCGGGCAGTTGCTCCGTCTGGGCCACGCCAATAGCCGCCAGAATATTTACCAAGCGATAGTTGTAACCCACTTCGTCATGATAATATTCAATGGGGTCTTTTTTGGCGGTGGTAGTGATATGTTTGGCCTTTCGCGCAAGTTCTTCATCGTTAGTCACAATCATGCCTCCTCCGCCTGTGGAAATGATCTTGTTCCCATTGAAGCTGAAGGCGCCGAACAGGCCGAAGGTGCCACTATGGCGGGCTTTGTAATAGGAGCCAAGCGATTCGGTGGCATCTTCAATAACAGTAAGGCCGTATTGCCCCGCAATGTGCATAAACCTATCCATATCGCACATATTGCCGAGCACATGCACCGGCATGATAGCCGCAATAATGCCATTATCTTTTTTGTATCGCAATTTACCCTGGTCGTCCCGCAAGGTTTGAGTTAGGAGGAATTCTTCCAACAGCTCTATATCCAGTTGCCAACTGCCCGGCGTAACATCCATGAGGATAGGTTTCGCACCGGTGTAGGAAATGGAGTTGATGCTGGCCACAAAGGTGATGTTGGGGGCAATTACATAATCTCCTGCTTTTACGCCGCCCAACTGTAGGGAAATATGCAGTGCGGCAGTACCGTTCATGGCCGCCACGGCATACTTTGCACCGCTAAACGCAGCGATCTTTTGTTCAAATCGGTTCACAAATTCGCCAGCAGTAGAAATCCATCCTGTATCTAGGCATTCTTTAACATATTTCCATTCATTGCCTGCCAGATGGGGTACTGATAATGGTATCATTAGTTTGATGTTTTATTTAGAGGCCTGCCGGGGTTCCCGGCTACCACCATATTGTCGGGAATATCATGGATAATGACGGAGCCTGCCCCCACGGTCACATTTCTACCAATAGTTACGCCCTGCCTAATAACCGCATTGGCGCCGATAAAGGTTTCTTCACCAATGCTTACATTTCCTGCAAGAACTGCGCCAGGGGCAATATGGGCAAATTTGTTAATAATACATTCATGTTCAATAACGCAGCCCGTGTTGCAGATCACGCCTTCGTGTATCTCTGCCAGTGCGTTCACGGCCGCATTGATCCCGATCATTACGCCGGCATTTGCCGCTACTATACCGTTTACGGAGGCGGACGGATGTACAGCGTTTGCTATTAATATCCTGTTTTCCTGCAGGAATTGCGTTATTTTCCGCCGGGCGTGATTATTGCCGACCGCAACAAAAAAAAGGGTGTCGCGGTGCCATCTGAGTGTTTCGACGTTTTTCTCGCTACCGAGGTACGATAAATCAAATGGATTAGCCTTTTTTTCTTCGTCGTCCATATATCCGGCCAGCAACCACCTGTCCGCGGTAAAAATATTTATAACACTATACGCATGGCCGGAATAGCCGATAAGTATCACGGATTGCATAATACATTGGTTATAAGGTAAAAATAGCCAAATATTCTTTAGCAAGGCGATCAAATGTACGATGTGTTAACAGGAATTCCTTGCCTTTCAGCCCTATTTCCGCGAGCTCGGTGCGAGGAGTCAAGTAGTATTCATACAGTTTATCCGCCAGTGCTCGACTGTCACCATACTTCACAAATGCTCCGTTGCCTGCTTCGTTTACCATGCTTTGAAAACCGTCGTAGGAGCATACCAGGGGTTTCCCTGCATACATATAGTCGATCCATTTATTACGGGAAAGACCGTATGCAGCAAGAAAAGATTCAAAACTGTCGTAACATACATGTACCTTGACTAGCAGATCATTTATTTGGCTCTTTTTCAGTGGGGGAAGAAATAATACGTTGGGGAGGCCTTTAGCTTCTTCTTGCAGGTTGGGCTTATTGGATCCGTCTCCCACAATTACGAAATAGATATCCCGCTCGTTTTTCAGCAGGCGTGCGGCTTCCACAAGGGTAGAGAGGGGATTGTTAATACTGATGGTCCCGGCATAGCAAACCACGAACGCATTCGGTGGAATCGCGTTAAAATAGCCTGGAGGAATGGATTCTTGCTTTTCGTAAAAAGAAAGGCTGAGGCCTTGCGGAATGCAGTATACGGGCGCACTAGAGCTTGATACATTCCTAACATGCTGTTGCAAGTTGGGAATGGTGCCTACAATTGCGTCTGCCTTTCGGTAGCCGAACTTTTCGATCATGGCCAGCAGGCGAATAATTGGATGCTTGGGGGAGTAATTGCCGAGTAGAATGGCAGAAAGTGGCCAGATGTCGCGTACTTCAAAGATCAAGCGGGCTTTGTGCTGGCGTGCGTATATCCAAGCGGAAATTACTGTAAACAGGGAAAGAGATGATGCAATGACGACATCAGGCCTGCCTGCTTTTTGCTTTGGCATGGTGAGCACCTGCCATTCAAAATGCAGCCAGCTTAAGAACCGTGAAATGCCAGTAGACGTTTTGCTTCTGTAAGTATTCAGCCAGAATGTTTTTACGCCGTTAATGACCTCGAAAAACATTTTCCCTTTGAATTTGGGGAGGTTGTCACTCATATGGCTGGCATTGGAAGTGATGATGGACACCTCGTGCCCCATTTTTACCCATTCTTCAGATAAGTAAAAATGCCGTGTGCCGAAAAAATATTTCTCGGGGGAAGCATACTTGCAGATGTACCAAATATTCATTTTTTTATTTTGAAAAATTCCATGATATGACCGGTTACGTATTCGATATCGTCCTGTGTCAATTCAGGGTACATAGGCAAAGAAAGCAGCATCTGCTGGTTGCCGGTGGCTACAGGATAGTCATCCTGTTTCAGGTCCAGATGCCGATAACATTCCAGGTTGGGTAGCGCTGTGGGGTAATGCACGGCGGTTTCGATGCCTTTTTCACCCAGGTAGGCTTTCAGTTCATCCCTACGGGATGTTTTGATGACGTAGAGGTGAAAAGTATGCGAGGTGTTGACTCGAACAGCGGGAAGCTCAATATCTTCCACACTCTGGAGCAGGCTGGTATAGATCCCGGCGTTTTTCTGCCGGCTGGCTGTCCAGCCGAGAATGTAAGGTAATTTAGCAGTAAGGATGGAAGCCTGTAGCGCATCCAAACGACTGTTGATGCCTTCTATCTTATGCGCATGTTTTACGAGCGCACCGTGGTTAGCATACATCCTGAAGGCGGAGGCGATATTGTCGTCGTTGGTAAGAATGCAACCGGCATCGCCATATGCGCCGAGGTTTTTGCCTGGGTAGAAACTGAAGGAAGCGGCAATGCCTATAGTACCTACGCGTTGGGCGCCGTATTGAGAAAAATGCGACTGCGCGCAGTCTTCGATGAGGAAAAGCTTATGTTTATCACAAATGGCTTTCAGTTTGGACATGTCGCACACCTGGCCGTGAATATGTACGGGAATGATGGCTTTTGTCCGGGGAGTGATCTTTGCTTCAATCATGTTGGCATTGATCGTATAAAACTCATCAATGTCGACAAATACGGGTTTAGCACCAGTTTGCGAAATGGTTTCGGAGCTGGAGATCCAGCTATATGCGCTGGTGATCACTTCATCGCCTTCTCTAATGCCCAGCATTTTCATGATAATGTACAAAGAGTCAGTACCATTACCCACGCCGATGCAATGTTTTACACCATACAGGCTTTTGAAGGCCTCTTCAAAGTTCTTAACGTATTTGCCGCCGATAAAAGCAGTTTCGCTGATCACATTGTAGATGGCCTTATCTATTTCGTCTTTTATAGAAATGTATTGAGATTTGAGATCTACGAATGGTACTTTTCTGATTGTGTTCATAGTGTTTTGATTAGTTTAGCAGGGTTACCGGCATATACGCCTGGCGTATGAATATCTTTCGTTACCACGGCACCCGCGCCTATAACGGTGTTGGAGCAGATGTTGACGGGGAGGATGGTGGCATTGGAGCCGATGGATACCTTGCTGCCAATGCTGGTCTTTCGCCATTTGGTGATGTCTCCCATAGCCGGGCCTCCACCGGAAAAAAGGTCGTTGATGAACATGACACCGTGGCCGATAAAACAATTGTCACCGATTGTTACCAGTTCACATACGAAACTGTGCGACTGGATTTTACAATCTTTACCGATGATAACATTTTTCTGAATTTCTACGAAGGGGCCAACGAACGTTCCGTCACCGACCTCACAGCCGTACATGTTCACGGGATGTACAATTTTAACATGTTCTCCCATCTTGACGTCCTTTATCCCTGAAAAGTATTCCTGCATCATACTGTTAATTATTTTCCGCTGAGGTGTATATTTTATTAATGATCTCAACAGTCTTAAGTCCCTCAAAGGCATTGGTTGAAATGGAGGCCCCGTTGTTTAGAACCTGAACGAGATTTTCATACACCTTATCGTGATTGGACATAGAACCTTGGTACGCTCCGTAGTTATTGGCCTTGTTACCTTCCGGCAGGTCTTTAAACTCGAAGCCTTCAATTTGCTGGTATTCCAGTTCGTTCAAGTACTGTCCACCGATTTTTACAGTGCCTTTTTCCGCAAATATGGTCAGTGAGCCCTCCATGTTTTTTTTGTAGCTATTCACAGTGTAATTGATAGTGCCAATAGCCCCGCTGTAGAACTCCATTACCACCACACCGGTATCTTCAAATTCGATGATGTCTTTATGCGCGAAATTGCGAGTAATGGCATGTACTTTTTTGATGTCACCCACAATCCAGTAAAGGAGGTCAATGAAATGGCTGAATTGCGTGTATAAGGTACCTCCGTCGAGTTTTTGCGTGCCTTTCCAGGAATTACGATAGTAGTCTTCGTTCCTGTTCCAGAAGCAACTAAGTTGAACGCTGTAAATTTTCCCGAGCGCACCTTTTTCCATAGCATCTTTTACGGCCGTGACGGGTGGGTTGAAACGGTTTTGTTTGATGGCGAATAGGCGTTTATTGTTTTTCTCTGCCGCTTTTATCATTTCGCCGCAGTCGTGTACAGAAATGGCCATGGGTTTCTCGCACAATACATGAAAGCCGGCATTAAGGGATTTGATACTATGTTCCGCGTGTAGACCGTTGGGACTACAGATAGATATTACATCTATGTCCTTTTCTTCTGCCAAAAGGGTATCAATATCGGCATACACCTTGGCACCGTATCTACTGCCAAGCGCTTCCGCTTTCGTCTTGTCAATATCGACAACAGCCGTGAGCAGGCCGTTGTTTTTAATATGTTCTGCGTGTCTTTGGGCGATCCTGCCACATCCGACAATAGCAAATCTGATGTTTTTTGTCATTTTCCTGGTTTTAACTTTTATAGATCCGGGTGTATGTGTCCGCAATTTTGCACCAGCGGAACTTTTCCGCCGCCTGGGTTGCACCAGCGGCCATCTGGGCATAATTTCCTGCTATCGCATTTATTTTGTCCGCAATATCTTGTACGTTATGTGGGTTCACATGATAGCCTATCTGTCCTTCCGGGAAATAGCCGTCTATTCCCTGGCTTTCGGTGTATATTACTGGCAGTCCCTGGCTCATGGCTTCGATATATACAATGCCAAAAGTTTCGAACAGCGAGGGCATTACAAAAATATCTGCTTTTCGGTATTGTTCCAGTAATTCGTTTTTGTCGCTGGTGCGGGGGAGGAGGGTAACAAGGGCTTTTTCAGCTATAGCCGCTGTCTTTACCGTTTTGTCGCCGTTACCCCCTCCGCCCAGTATAATGAGTTGCACGGGGCGCACGGTAGCCAGCCGCTTTGCAGCAGAGATAATACTGGGTATATTCTTATTGACGCTGAAATCGCCTACGTACAGCAGGCGTAGTGTGTCTGTGGTTAATTCGCGACGTTCATGCATGTGATCAAACCAGAACTCATCTGCGCCATTAGGCACTACTATGCACTTATTCTTGATGGCGCGGGCTACACTAGAAGGGAGAATGTCGTTCAGCAGCTTTTCCTGGTATGACGGGGAAAGGAAAATAATCTGTTTGGCTTCCCGCAATATTTTATAGGCAAGGCCTTTAAGGTGTTTCATGTACCTGAAAAATATATTGATATCTGTATTTCTCACTGCCACGATATACGGTTTGCCGTATTGCTGTTTGAGTCGAAGGGCCACTGCTCCGTCGCTGAAAAGGAAGTGGGCATGTACAATGTCAACAGCACTAGGATCGGTGCGAGATGCGAGATCTTTCAGCACCGTTCGGATTTTGAGATGAAATAGAAGACGATGATATTTTTTCAGGATATGTGCATAATGGTATACTGTATTTTCAAGCGTGCTATTCTGATACAGACCTACTTCATAAGCAGTGCGTACAGGCACATATACAATCTGGTAATGCCCCTGACGGCCTAACGAGGTCACTAGGTTATTATAAATGCTTTGTTTGGCGTAGTCACTGCAAATATGAAGTATTGTCATATTATTTTGAGTATATACCTTTTTTGCGCATCCAGTTAAGAAATTTTTTCAGGCGGGCTACGCCCTTTTCGCTGTTGTTGTAAGATTCGTAAGTGGTAGGCGGTGCCCGCATGATACTTTCGAATTTAGTGGGATCAAGTTCCAGCTTTTTTATCACGAAATCCTTGTCTTGCTCCAGCATATTCATATCGGCCACCGGGTCTTTGATAAGCTCAAGTGCTTCGTCCCGGGTCAGCTGGCCGGCATGAATGAGGTCGGATAAATGGCCCCTTCGTTTGTCTATATTGAATTTCCTGGGAAGGATGTAAGCTTGGTAAAAGCGGGTATAAACGGATTCGTAGTGTTTGCCGCCGTAATATAGCCAACCCAACTCATTCTGCAATATTTTCATCACCTCGTTTTTGTCATAAGGAATATAGTTGAGAATGCTGATCACTTTTATACGGCGAATGAAGATATAGTAAAAAAGGTCGAGGAAACTAAAGTGAGGGTAATGTTTCAACTTGACGATACCAAATCTTTTGTGTACCGCGTTGATGTATTTCCAGTCGGAATGACCATAAGCCCATTTTTTTACTGCGAGGGACTCGGTAGCGAAGTTCATGCCGTTGATGATGTATTTAATGCCTCTTTTGGCGGCTTCTTTAAAAAGTAGTGCGTTGATGGCATGATCCGTAGGCACTTCGCCATCAGGTGTGGAGGCATACAGGAAGGAAAGCTGCAGGTTCTTAAATTCTTCCCAGTCGATTACGTAGGTGTACAGATCGATATTGAGTTTGTCTAGCGTTTTTTCGATGTTACTCACCGCTAACTCCGAGTTCCATCCATTATCGAAATGAACAGCGAGAGGATTAAGGCCTAGTTTTTTGGTGAGATAGGCTACGTAGGTGCTGTCTACGCCACCACTAACACCTATAATGCAGTCATACTCAGCGTTATGTTTGTCTCTTTTGATCCGGCTTATCAGCTTTTTTAGTTTTTGCGTGGCTAGATTGCCGCGAAACACACGAGTATCAATCAAATCGGTGTACCGCGTGCAGTGATTACAAACGCCTTCCTGGTTAAATTGTATATCCGGGTCGCTAGTGTCCATTATACAACGGCTACAGATCTGATATGGTCTTTTATCGGTCATGGTAAGTATTCTTTGAGGACCTCCTGAGAAGGATAATTTATCAATACGGCTTTGTGTTTACCTTTATATACAAAAATACTGCCTGCAGATACGGCTGAAGCACCCGCGAAGGAGATCACTTCTTTCATGGAAGCAAGATCCGCCGCACCACCGGAAGCTACTACAGGCACTGTCAAAGCGTTGCTGAACTGGCGTGTTATGTCGAGATCGTAACCTTTCATGTGCCCTTCCTTGTCTATGGACTGCAGATATATTTCACCGGCGCCGGCGTTCACACAGTTTATGGCATGTTCCAATGGGGGAATGGGTAGTTTTTTGCTGCCACTATGCGTGAAACCTTCATATTTTCCCCAGAAACTTTTTTTTACATCTATAGAAACTACGATGCTTTGACTGCCAAAGATGGCCGCTGCGGAACGGATCAGTTCAAGGTTGGTGCTGGCGCTGTTAAGAACCACTTTTTCTACGCCGAGGTTAAAGAGCTTTTTGATCTGGTCGAGCGTCTGTATGCCACCACCGTAGCCGATGGGCATAAAACTTTCACTTGATATATCTTTTATCCAGGCGTAGTTGGGTTCTCGGTTCTCTACGCTGGCGGTAATGTCTAGCAGCATCAACTCGTCTACTTCTTTTTCGTTGAAGATGCGCACTGCGTTTATAGGGTCTCCGATGTAGGTTGGATTCTTGAAAGAAACCGTTTTCACCAGGCCTTTGTTTTTCAATAGCAGAACAGGTATGACTCGAACTCTCAGCATATTAAATGTCAAGGAAATTTTGAAGTAATCTTATGCCATATTTATGGCTTTTCTCCGGATGAAACTGTACACCGTAAATATTACCTTTTTCCAGGCTCGATGCAAACTCCAGCCCGTGTTGTGTGGTGGTGAGTACTTCTGCTGGGTCAGAAGCGGAAGCATAAAAGGAATGCACGAAATAAAAGCGGGGATCTTCGGGCATGTCTTTGAACAACCGGCTGTTTTTATTTACCAGTGAAACGTGGTTCCATCCCATATGAGGCACTTTCAGTTTTACCTCGTTGTCAGAGAACTGGAATTTTTTCACGGTAGCGTTGAACCATCCAAGGCCGGGCTGCACACCTTCCTCACTCCGCTGTGTCATCAGCTGCATACCCAGACAAATGCCAAGCACTGGCTTTTTGTCACGGATGACAGCCTCTTGTAGGGCTTCTGACAAGCCGGATTTGCGCAGTTGCAACATTCCATAGTCGAAATGGCCAACGCCGGGGAGGATCAGCTTTTCAGCGATCCTGATCTCGTCAGCGTTTCCTGAAATGCAGGCTTTCCCCCCGATTCTTTTGATCATGTTCAGGATGGACCCGATGTTGCCTGCTTCGTAATCTATAATTGTGATCATTGCATCTTTATTAGAGTTGACCTAATTCTTTAGGCCAGTATTTTTTTACTTGTACGGTGGCCCCTGTGCGGTAGGCTTCTACTCCAGCGAGGGCTACGGCAACAGATCTTGCGGCATCCAACGCGGTACATTGTAATTTCGCTTCGCCGTTTACTGCGTCCAGGAAATTTTTGGCAGATTGGTTTACTGCCAGGTAATGTTCATATAGCCTGATCGGATAAAAACCTATATTGTACTGTGCATTGTACGGATATATCTTCATGAGTTTTTCGAACATATTGGAAAAGCCGGTGATGGCAAGATCTTTAATAAAGGCCTGTTTGCGGCCGGGCAGCGTATTTTTCTTCGGCCGTGCGAAGATTTTGAAACCGCCATCTTTTTCAAACAGCATATTGTTGAAAATGCTCCGCTGATCGCCATAAATCTGTACTGTATGGTCCTGCGGCCTTCCGGCACCGAAGGCAGTCACCACTTTACCTATCACACCGGACCGGAATTTGAGCAGTATCACATTCAGATCACTTTCCGGGTATTCCGGGAAGCAGATGTTGTTGGCCATGCCACATACTTCCACTACTTCATCCTTCATGATCCAACGCAGCAGGTCAACGAAGTGAATGCCAGAGTAAATAAGCGGCGTGGCATTGTCTCTCAACCGCCATTCGTCATACTCGAAAGCTCTTTTGGTAAGGTTGTGCACGTAATACCCTTCTATGTAGCCGATCTTTCCCAACTGGCCCTGGCGTACAATATTGTGAATTTCCGTATGCACTGGCAGGCATCTCATCTGGTGCTGTACACCTACCACCTGCCCGGGATGGCGAGCAATAGCATCCAGGATCTTGCGAATGCCTTCGATGGAATCCGTCAGCGGCTTTTCGCAAAGTACATGCTTGCCGGCGCTAAGACTATCGGCAATATAATCCGCGTGGGTATTGTCAGGGGAAGTTACTACAACGATATCTATCCCGCTGTTAAGGAATTCCGTAAGGCTGTAAGTGGTAAAGATGCTAGGCAAATAAAATCGAGCCCTTTCAAAGGCGGTTTCTTTTATATCCAATACACTGGTAACACTGCAATCCGAAAATCTTTCAAAATGTTGAAATAGGGCTATTCCCGCTCCTCCGAATCCAATTATACCAATTTTATGCTTTTTCATGTTGCTGTTTTATTCAAATATCATTCAGGTTATTTCATTTGAGTCGCAAAAATGTTTGAATTCATATATTTCTTAAGGTCTGTGGCAAACTGCGCTGTAAATGCCTCGGCCCCTGTTTTGTTTAAATGTTGCGAATTATAGAAATATTTTTTGTCATAGCAAATAGGGGTGCTAGAGTAATCCCAGAGAGGCACCTGGTGCTCTGCTGCGATAGACCGGTAAGTCTCTAATATCTTGTCCCTGTTGCGGCTCAACGGATAGTTCTCAAAGTATTCGGGCGTGTAAACAAGCACCACCCGTATATTTTTTGACTGCGCTTCGGTGATGATCTTTTTAAGATTGCTGATTGCGGAGCTTTCGATTGGATAGTTCACCCCATGAGGGTATTGTTTTTTGAACTTCTCGAAATCTTCCTTCCACCTGGCGTCTATAGGCAAATAGCCTTTGTTGATAACAGTTTCCTTTTTGAGCTTCAGGTATCCGTTTAGCGACCACAGTACGGTTCTGAATCCGTATTTGCCGAAGGCATAGAGAGGAATATATTTGTAATACCAATAATCAGGTTCTATACTTCGCAACTGCTTGTATATCTGTGGGATATAAAGGTAAGGAATGTATTGTTCGCCTTTCCAGACGTACTTCCTGGTTTCAAGAGATTCGAGGTCCAGCCCTTGCACTAATATTTTGGGCGTGGGGTTATGCTGAAAGTAAGTTTGTAGTTTGGGCAGTTGCATTTCGAAAAAGGAACCATCTGACCCGATGTTAAAGCAGCGTTGACCAGTTATTTTTTCAGCGATTGCCGGGTCGAAATGATGGAAAGTGCGTGATGAACCGGAGAAAATAACGTCTGCCGCAGCCTCCCCAGCAATCAGCTGGTTCCATATGCCGTAATTTCCAGTGCTATTTCGTCGCAAACCCTCAACCAGAAACAGATGCAGGCATGTAGCTAAGCAAATTAGCAACAAAATAAAAGCTTTTAACCGGATCAGTGGTTTTTTCATCAAAATTGAAAGTATATGAATTGTTGACCTTTGTACTCTCCAAAAAGTACAATAATAATGATAAATAAACAATAAACTAACCATTTGATTGGCAATGGTTTAGTGCCAATCACGCTACTTAAATTATATTTTGAATGAATGTATTCAAGTATCAGCAACCCAAAAATTGAGCTGATAGCCACTATTATTTCCATCCAATTGAGTCCCAGACCTTCCAAAGAATATCGATAACCGGAAAAGTTAATGATTTCTCTCAGAGAATAAAATGCTTCATTTACGGTATTAGCGCGGAAGAACACCCAGCCTATCAGCACCAGGTGGAAAGTGACCATCATATTCACAAATCGGTAAAACCAGCTGCCCTTTTTCAGGCCGGCCATTTGCACCAGCCTGTTGCGGAAGGGCCGTGTTACGAGGGCGAACACGAGGTAGAATCCATGTAACGCGCCCCAGATCACATAAGTCCAGTTTGCACCATGCCAAATGCCGCTTACCAGGAATGTAACAAATAGGTTCCAATAATGCTTCCATTTTGAGCTCGTCCGGTTTCCTCCCATTGGGATGTAAAGGTAATCTCGAAACCAAGTTGAAAGAGAAATATGCCAGCGTTTCCAGAATTCGGATATACTCTGGGAAACATATGGCCTATCGAAATTTTTCATGAGGTTGATTCCCATTACCCTGGCTGCCCCCAGTGCGATGTCTGAATATCCGGAAAAATCGCAATAGATCTGGAATGCGAAGAAATAGGCAGCCAAGAGCAGTCCGAAGCCGTTTTGGGCATATACGTCGTCGTTTACAGTGTTTACTAGAATTGACAACCTGTCGGCTATAACCACTTTCTTGAACATACCCCAAGCCATTTGTTTGAGGCCGGATACAAGGTTGGCATAATTGAATCGCTGCACCTTATGGAACTGCGGCAATACGTTCTGTGGCCTTTCGATGGGGCCTGCCACCAACTGAGGGTAAAACATTACATATAGTGCATAAATGCCAAAATGCCTTTCAGCCTTGAAATTACCCCTATATATTTCAATCGTATAACTCATGGCCTGAAAGGTGTGGAATGAAAGCCCGATGGGCAGAAGTATTTGTAGATAGGGAATGGGGTTCTGCCGGCCCAAGCCACCTAGCAATAGGCTGAGATTATCGTTAAGGAAATTGAAGTACTTGAAGAAACAGAGTACACCAATGTTCGCGATGAGGCTGATAACGAGGTAAACCTTCCGCTGTTTAGGTTCTTTGGCGTTTTCGATACAGATGCCGGCAATATAGTCTATAATGATCGTGAAAAAGAGGATCAAGATGTATACAGGCACAAAGTACATGTAGAAATAACAGCTGGCCAGAAGGAGCAGCAACCAGCGGAATTTGTGAGGCAGCAAAAAATACAATATGGTTACGATCGGGAAAAATATGAGAAAAGCAATAGAATTAAACAGCATACCATACGTTAGTTTATAGCAATTTATTATCTGTTTGGTTCACAGTATTCCAGGTTACCCCAAGATAAATGGCCAGAAAAGTGCTTAATTGAGGTATTACGCAAACTGTTTCTGTAAAGTCTACGGAAATCATTACCAGGCCGATTAGGATCCTCGTGATATTATTTTTAACAAGTAAAAATTTTGAAAATAAGATGTAAAGATATATCAAATATCCCAATATGCCCCGCTCTATCAGAAGCAAAAGGGTAGCGGATTCCATGCCTTTGTGCGGTGCGCCGGTACTCATCATCAGTTGCTGTTCATTGCCTACGCCCACCCCAAAGAACGGTCGCTCTCCAATAAGTGGGATGGCAAATTTCGCAATCTCGCTCCTGATGCTGTACGAGTTGCGATCCTCACTGGAGAGACTGGACAGCCGGAAGATATTATCTATAGCCTCAATTTGCTCATAATTGGAAAGCACATAAGCAATCCCTGCCAAAAAGAATAGGAAAACGACTAACAAAGGAATGAACTTGCGTTTGTGAAAGAGGTATATCAGCAGTGTTACAATAAATGCTGCCAGCGAGGTTCTTGACTTGGAAAACAGGGTGAGGTTGAGAATGGTAACGATGAACAGCGCTACCTTCTGATTTTTGGTGAGCCGCTGGTTGCCTTCCGTAAACAATATCAGGAAGCAGAATACTGTGAATACGCCAAATACATTCGAGTTTCCCAAGTAGGAAACTGGTCGTTTCATCAGTGTAAGTACACCCTCTACTTCTTCCCAGGCGCCGTCGTCGTTGATGATATACGCGGGCTGGAAAAAGAACTGGTACGCAGCCACAAGGAACGAAAGAATGAGCAGGTAATAAAGAACAGAATAATAAAAGTCGGTTTTTTTTACATTGAGTACCCTTACCAGGTAATAGAAGATGATCGGCACCAGTGCTCGGAGAAAACCGGCGATGGTGAACCCGAAGGGAGAGGTAAGGTAAGACAGCAGGAGGCTGAGCACAAAAAGTCCCAGGAAAGCAATCTCGTTCTTCGTCACAAAGCGGTTCGAGTAGTTCGATGTTATGAAGATGAATATGGGAATGGTGATAAATGTGCCAATATTATACAGCCAGTATGGCAACATAGGAATATATCCCAGGAGGCTGATGAAAAATAGCATGGCGAACATGACGTTTTTCAGACCGGCGTTGTGATATTTTAAAAAAAAGTCATTCATTTTATACCAACTACTAACTGGTTTTATTGTATTGTGCATACAGTTCTTCCAATCTTGCGGCACAGGCAATGTTGCTGTGATATTCGGTCACAAATTTAAGGCCTCTGTCTGACAATGCATTCCAGTCATCCATTGCCAGCAGCCGTTCAAACTGCTGAACCAGCCCTTTAGCATCATATTCAGCGGCCAGAAAATGGTTCGCTTCCGGGATGATGTGCGGAATGTCTGCATGGGTAGTAGCTATCACGGGGAGTCCTAATGCTTGCATTTCAAGAATGATGGTGGGTGCCCCGCCTTCAGAGCCGCCATCGGGAGCGGTTTCGCTAGGATGGAAAAACAGGTGCATGTTTTGCGATAGCTGGTAGATCTGCGGAAGTGTTCTGGAGCCGAGGAAAGTGACACGGGAAGCCAGGCCGTTTGCATTTACGTATTCCTTCATCTGTTGCTCTTGTGGACCGCTGCCCACGATCTGGGCCTGAAAACTGAAGCCTTTTCCAAGCATAATCCTGAAAGCCTCCAGCGCTCTGAGGAATCCTTTTTTGGGATAGAAGTTGGCACACATTAGTATTCGGAGCGGCTCCCCGCCCACTGGCCTCTTGCGATATGAAAAAGGAATATCTCCCAGAGGAATGCCGATGCGCACCACGGCCACTTTATGTGCAGGGCAGCCCAGCTCCACTATTTTGCCCTTCATAAATTCCCCCTCCACAATAATACGGGCAGCTTTGTGAAACAGTGTATGATACCGTTCGTCCCACCCAGGCAGTTTCGGCACGTCCGACATGTCTGAGCCATAGAAGGTCACGAAAAGATTCTTTTTCAGTTTTTCGGCCAGCGGTATCGCATAATATCCTTGCGGTCCCATATGCGCGTGAAGCACTAGTATATCGGCTTCTTCCTTCAACAGTTGATAGTAGGCAACCCAGTCGTTGACCGGCCGCGCTTTGAATTTCATCTTTACGGTTAGGAATTTGTCTAACAACCAGGTAAAAGAAAACAACCGCGATGTCTTGATGATCTTACCATAAGGATACAACTTAAGGTCGCGGGTAATGATCTCCCGGCATGCTACCCAGTGTTCATACTTTCTGAACCCCTTCAACAGGAAATAAACAAAGCTAACCCTGAGGTATTGGTCTCTTAAATGTATTATCTTCATAACGAATTCCTTGTAAATGATTGTAATGTTGCTTTCAACCCGGGTAGACTCGGCAGGAACTGCAGACCAGAAAGCGCAAGAGCCAGCGCGGATACTAGCAATTTATAGGACACCGGAATTTCCAGTCGTACAATAAAATAATCCGAAACGGTAACAGCAATGAATATGAAAATAGACACCACAAGCGGCTTCAATTGATAATTCAACGGATAATTCCGTTTATTATAAATGTTGATTGCAATAAAACCGGCAAATGTCATAATTATCTGGCTAATAGCGCAGCCTATCATGCCCAGGAGAGGGATCAACAACAGGTTTGCTGACATGCCCATTATCAGCATAATGCAAGTGATGAACATTTCAATGCTAGTTCGCTTATGGATATTGGTGGTCATGGCCAGTAGCATAAACAGGACGTTGAACGCATTGGCCATGATGAGGAAAGGGGTGTAAAAGCTGGACGACAGATACTCCGGCTTGGACAATAGGCTTAAGAAATAGTGATCGGCAACAATGACGCCGCCACCCATAAAAAAGAAGACCCTGGTGAAAATGGCGAGCACTAGATTGATCTTGCTGTTGAATTCCAGGGCGGTTGCGGATTGGTGCAGTGAAAGGTAGTACGGGGTGAATGCGATCATAAATCCGTTTACCAGTACAATTCCTAGGATGCCGGTTATTTTCTGTGCAACGTCGAATATCGCTACTTCCCTTTCGCTGGTGAAATACAACAGAAAGTAACGGTTGCCATAAGATATAAGGTAAGATATCGTGTTGGCAATGGAAAGCGGCATGCCGTAGGTCACGAGGTATTTTACAGCGGGCTGGTGCAGTCGGAAAGCAAAATAGCGGGCAATAAAAATGCTGCCCGTCAATACACTGAGCAGGGAAGAAATGGTATAACCCCAGAATATGTGCTCTACTGCAAAGGCGGTATGGTAAATGATAAAATAATTAATCAAGAACAGGCTTAGTACGTCAGAGATGGACAGGATTACATACTTTATGGATTCATTGTTTGCACGCAATACGCCAAGAATCATGTTGAAGAGAATACGGCTAAATGCCCATGTCAGCATCAGCGAAATAAACGCAGGGTTATCGGGTAATTTGAATGCCTCAAGTACATTGAAACCAGCCGCCCGCACTGCGAAGGTCAGGCCGGCAATGACAAGGAAGATGAGGAAAAAAATTACCAGTAGCGAAGATACGGCCTCTTTACGCTCCTTAAGTCCGCTATATTCTGAAAAATAACGTAATATCCCATTGGAAACGGAAAGCGAGAACAGTACGCTCAGAAGGTTGCCCGTCACATAGAAAATGGAATACAGCCCATAGTCGGTAATGTTGAGCTTTTCCAGATAGATGGGCACAAGCAGCAACACAACGGCCGTATACAACATATTACCAAGCCCATAAATCAGAAAGTTCTTTTTTAAACTCATATTGAATATTTCATATCACATTGGACCTAGAATTTCACTTCGCTCTCTTTAAGGTTTACGGCCAATGAAAATGCTGTTGCAGTCTTCCAGATCTTGGTACTCTTCTATTTTCCTGAGATTAAATACTTTGAAGGACGATTCGTAAAAGGCAACTGTTTTGGTTTTGTAATTGGAGAGGTCTTCGGAGGTCTTTTCAACTAGAAATACAAGCCCTCCGGGTTTTGTTACCCTCAGCACTTCGCTTACTGTCTTTTCCAGCACGGTCATGTTGGTTACAGAGCCAAGCACGAGACAGATCCAGGTAATGTTCACGCTGTTGTCATCAAGTGGAATGATGCCTTCTTTCATGAGGTTGTAGTTTACCAGGGGAGAAGCCGGCGCAATATCCAGCAGATGTTGGATTGGATCAATGCCTACGGCTTGGCAATGGCAGAGGACCGCCAGGTCGTGCGTAAAACGGCCTGGTCCGCAGCCAAGATCCAGTAGTAGCTTTTCGTCCCCTTTCAGTTCTTTCTGAAGGAGCGGGAAAAGGATGTTCTGCTGTTTTTGAGTAATGGCAGCCAGTTCTTCTTCCGAATGTCCTAAATGAATGACTGATCTGGCGCCATATTGCTTGGCCCTTTTTTCCCAGTACTTAATAGACGAAGTACTGGTAAAAAGTGGCGCAACAGCGTGTTTGATTTTCCGAAGTATTTTTAATAGCACAAGCATATTTTTTTAGGGCTTAAAGAAGCGGGTTACTTCAGCACAGACTTTTTCCACTGCGGCTTCATCCAGGTTCAGATGCATGGGCAGCCTTAGGAGTCTTTCACTTTCGGTGGTGGTATATTCGTCAACACCCTGGAACCGTCCGAACTGCAAGCCTGCTTGGGAAGAATGGAGGGGAACATAGTGGAAGGTACCCTGCACGCCATTTTCCTTCAGGAAACTGATCAGGGCCTGACGCTGTTCGATGTTTTTTAACTTGATATAGAACATATGCGCATTATGCTTTACTTCAGCGGGAATGGAGGCGAAATTGATCAGTCCTTCTTTTTCAAGCAAGCTGAGCTTTGAATAGTATGAGTTCCAGATAGCTAGTCTTTTTTGAGTGATCGAGGCAGATTCCTCCAACTGGGCGTACAGGAACGCTGCATTCAGCTCGCTGGGAAGATAGCTGGAACCAATGTCTACCCAGGTATATTTATCTATCTGTCCGCGGAGGAACCTGGAACGGTTCGTTCCTTTTTCACGAATAATTTCGGCCCTTTCTGCAAAAAGCTCTTCATTGATCACTAGAGCACCGCCTTCACCGCAGTGAACGTTTTTAGTTTCGTGGAAGCTGATGCAGCTGAGATGCCCGAATTTGCCTACCGGCTTTCCCTTATAGAACGATTGAAGGGCCTGCGCTGCGTCCTCTATTACTAGTAGGCCGTGTTTAGCAGCAATCCCCATAATACTGTCCATATCGCAGGATACGCCGGCGTAGTGAACAGGCACTATTGCTTTAGTGCGTGGCGTAATGGCAGATTCAATCTTCTCAGCGTTCATGTTCATGGTAGCGGGATCAACGTCCACAAATACGATTTTCGCCCCCCTCAAAGCGAAGGCGTTGGCGGTAGAAACAAAAGTGAACGAGGGCATAATGACTTCATCCCCGGCTTCGATACCTGCAAGCAGCGCGGATATCTCTAGCGCATGCGTACAGGAGGTTGTTAACAGGGCTTTGGGTGCTTGGTAGAAGTTCTCCAGCCAGGCGTGGCATTTTTTTGTGAATGAACCGTCTCCGCATAGTTTTTTTAGCGATAATACTTCATCCAGCAGAGGTTTTTCTTTACCGGTAATCAGTGGAACATTAAATGGTATCATATAAATACTATTACAATCTTGCATCTACTATGTCTCTATTGATAAATGCTTTTGTATCAAAAATAACTGTATTGTGACTGTTTTTCAGCTGTTTGAAATCAAGCTTCGAGAATTCCTTATGCGCCACAGCCAGCACAATGGCATCGTATTGCAACTCAATTTTACTAATGAGCGAAATGCCATATTCCTCCTTTACTTCATTATGATCTGCATAAGGATCATAAACGTCTACTTTTACACCAAACTCTTCCATCTCCCGCACAATATCTATCACTTTGGAATTTCTGATATCAGGGCAGTTTTCCTTGAAGGTAATCCCTAGGATCAGTGCCCTGGTGCCATGGACTTTCAGGTCTTTGCGGATCATGAGTTTGATCACCTTCCCAGCTACAAACATGCCCATGTTGTCGTTCACCCTTCTGCCGGAGAGTATAACTTGTGGGTGATAGCCCAGCGATTCCGCTTTATGGGCCAGGTAATATGGGTCTACGCCAATGCAATGGCCGCCTACCAAACCCGGTTTATATTTGAGGAAGTTCCATTTGGTGCCTGCTGCTTCGATGACATCGGTAGTGTCTATGCCCATCCTGTCGAATATGAGTGCTAGTTCGTTCACAAAACTTATATTCACGTCCCGCTGTGCGTTTTCGATCGCTTTGGAGGCCTCCGCTACTTTCAAGCTTGGAGCCCTGTGCGTACCGACGGAAATGATGCTAGCGTAAAGGTTGTCCACTATCTCGGCTATTTCAGGCGTAGAACCGGAAGTAACCTTCTTGATCTTGGTGAGAGTATTGACTTTGTCTCCCGGATTGATCCTTTCAGGTGAATAACCACAGAAAAAATCTTTGTTGAAAGTAAGGCCGGACATTTTTTCCAGCACGGGCACACAATCTTCTTCCGTACAACCGGGGTATACAGTGGACTCATAAATGACAATATCTCCCTTTTTTAGCTGCTTTCCCAGCATGGCGCTAGCTTTTAATAGGGGCTGAAGGTCGGGAGCTTTGAACTGGTCAATAGGGGTAGGCACGGTTACAATGAAAACATTGTAATCCACAAGTACCTGCACATTACTGGAGAATTTGATCGGAGGCCGTTCCCTGCTGCCCGCTATTGCCTCCTGTAGCTCCTCCGGGCCTGCTTCTCTTGTGCGGTCTTTACCACTGGAAAGTTCCCGGATCCTGTCATTGTTAATATCAAACCCCAATACAGTATATTTTTTACTGAACTCTATCGCCAGAGGTAATCCTACATAACCAAGCCCGATGATGGCAATTTTGTATTGTTGATTCATGCTGATTTATTTTGAAATAAAATGTTTCTGGGTAATTACATCAATTTGTCATGATGCTCTTCAACAATCTTCTGAATAAAAGAAAAAAGCAGATCAGTATGCCCCCAAGAATACCGCCTGTAACAAGCGATTTCAACTTGCCGAGTTTTTGTTTTTTAAGGGGTAATATAGGGGTATCTACGATCTGTATGATGGGGGTTTCCTGCGAATAGGCTGCGCGGTTTATTTCAAGATTTTTGATCACTTCGCTGTACATGGTGAGCAGCACGGTTTTGTCACGTAACGCCAGTTCTGTACCTACAGTGGATACCTTTCTGGCCGGGTTCAGGTTCAGGTCTTGAGAAGCGGCGGCAGAATAGGTTTTACGATTCAGCAGGGTTTCGAGGGAATCTGCCTTGGCCTGGAGTTTGGTAATGTTGGATTGTGAACGCTGGGTTTTGGTGGCGACATAGAACTGTGTGGCTTCCTTTACGAGCCTTTCCGTAAACATTTTGGCGAACATTTCGTTTCGCGAAACACAATTTACATGGATAAAGGCCAGCTTTTTATCTGGTTTGCTTACTGTGAGATCTTCCTCTGTGACACGTTTGTAGATCAAGAACAGGATACTGTCCTGCAGGCGGCTGAATTTTTCCCTGGCCTGGCCTTTCGGGTAACTGATGTGTTTCAGTTTTTCTGAATGATGTATCTTTTCTCGGAGGTCTGGCATAAATGAGATGTAATAGTCTGCCAGTGTCGTGTTTTTGCCATTGAGGTTGATGGTGGACAAGAGAGACTTTTCAACCATCAGGCGCGACTTCAGGAACTCCATTACGTTGTCTCCAGAAAACAAGCCGCTGCCTGTAGAACCTCCCAAGTCGATGCCGAATTGGCTGGCCAAGCCGGCATAAGCGCCTAACTGGCTGGTTTTGGCGTCTTCCAGCACAAATGAAAGTTCTGCTACATATTTTGTCTTTTCGAGAAAAGAAACCGCCAACCCGATGCCTCCCCCCAATATTCCAAAGAGCACAATTATTTTCCAGCGGGCCAGCAGATACCGAATGGAGGTATTTATCTGGATAATAATATCCTTTAGCGTAATTTCTTTATCAGGATGGTTCTGCAAGTTCTCTAGGCTTCTTTCCATACAAGGAAAATATGAATCAGATTAAGTAGTTATTGTATTTTATCCAGCAGCGTAACAATGATCAATGCGATAGATGCTATACCTGTACCTATACCTACTACTTCCGCACCACTGAGCCCTCTGCTATCTTTTTTCGCAGGAACATATATCTCAGCGCCCGGCTTCAACCTTGGGAAGCTGTTGAAAAAAAGAATACGTTTAGTGCTTTTCACATCGCCGTTGGCATACACCACATAACTTCTTTTTTTTAAGGCATTACTGGTAAAACCACCTGCGTTTCTGACATATTCGCGGAAGCTTTGATTATTGTCGTAACGCACTTTCTTGGGGAAATACACTTCGCCAAATAGCTGAATAGTCTGTAGCTTTTTTGGTATTTTAATGATATCTCCCTCTTCCAGCAACAGGTCATATTTAGAGCCTGGTTTCGTCATGATCTCCTTCAAGTTGATGCCGAGCAGCTGCTCCTTCTGCGAAAAAGTGGATTCCATTTTACGGATAGCAAGGCTATCGGCCAGCTTGTTGTAGTATACTTGTAGTTTGGAGTCTAGCAGGGCACTGTCGGAGTTGTTTATGAATGTTTTACGCAGCAGCAGCGCGCCCTCGGGATATGCTTCAGGCCTTAGCCCTCCAGCCCTTTTTATGACATCAGAAATCTTCTCACGTTTGGACTGGATAGTATAGTAACCAGGATACACCACTTCTCCGTCAATGGAAATAGAAGCCTGCTTCGAGTAGGAAGGAGTCCGGCGTACCACCACTTCGTCAAAAGGCTCCAGTAAAAAGCCATTTGCGCTGGAGAGGTCTTTATTCAAGTCGAACTGCGCTACGATGGAAGTAGTGCTGTCTATGGTGGAGCTATGCCCATTATTTCGTATACGTCTCGAAACTTCAACTCGCTGCAGCGATGCAGCATCGCTCAGCCCGCCTGCCATGAGAATGAGGTCTCCCACCTGCATGCTGTCCGAATAGCTAAAATATCCTGGCATGTTCACTTCTCCTGATATCTTTACTTGGAATTCCTCGAGAAGGGCAAGCTTTGAGTAAATTACTACGCTGTCTTCACGCATAAGTGACACTGAACGGCGATTATTGACAATATCTTCAACGTTGAAACTCAGTGAAGATGGGGAGAAGTCTTCTTTCAATCTGAAGATAACGGCGCGCGCCATGGAAGCCTCTTCCTTCACACCATCTGCTCTCGTAATCAGATCGGCTACGGTCATATTATTTTCCAACGCGTATTCGCCAGGATGAAATACAGCACCCGTGATGTATACTCTGTTAGAAAAGCGGCCCAACACGGAATCAATCGTAAATTTATCGCCAGAGCGTAGTTTGAAGGAGAGGATTTCTGCACTGGGCACGTTTACGATCTCGCGTTCCTTATTATTAATACGGCTGACGCGGATTACATCGCGATAAGCGATATCGGTGAAGCCGCCAGCATAATCAAGTATGTTTTGGAGTGTTTCTGTTTCTTTTGTTTCAAATATTGCGGGACGTTTTACTTGTCCGGTAAGTTCAACGCGTGTTTTATAAGGATTCACCCGAACGATGTCCTGATCCTGTAATACAATATTGTTTGTTAGATCACCCTGATTAAGAAAATCATATAAGTCAAATTGTGAGATGGGGGAGCCGTTGCGGATCACCTGTATGTTACGGAAGGAACCATTCTCGCTAGGTCCGCCGGAAGCATATAAAGCATTGGCCACGGTAGCGAGGGAGGGTAGCATATATGTTCCGGGGCGTTCAATCTCACCGATCAGTAACACCCTAATACTACGAATTGCGCCGAGAGATACTTGTACGAATGTATTGCCTGATTTGATTCCATTGTAAATGACAGTCAGCTGTTTAGTAATCCTGTTTTTGGCTTCCTCCATGGTGAGACCGTTTACGTAAACGGGGCCGAGGTAAGGAACACGGATATTGCCTTCGGGCGAAACCTTTAATTTATGTTGTACCTCAGAGTAACCATACACGTCTATCACCAATTCGTCGCCTGCGGCCAATTTGTAGTTAAGCGGTGTAGGCATACGGAGATTGGGCTCGAAGGTGAGGTTTTTGTTGGTGAATAGTTCCGCGCCGAATATCTTTTTACGCCGAGCTTGGTAAGCTCTTTCTTCCGCAGTCATGGGTTCTTTATCGCGGGCAGATTGGTAATTCATATCATCCGGATCGATGCCACGATCATTATTGTCAGGCGAGTCTGTTGACGGGCGAAAGGAGGGTGAAGCGAGTTCCTTATCGAGATTGAGCAGTCGGATGCGGTCTTTGAGTTTGATCACCTCGGATGCAGAAATACCCTTTTGTTGTGCATAATTATCCAGATCATCAAGGGGCACCTTGTTCCGTTTCATCTCCACTACCACTTGCCTGATTTGCTCATCAGACAATTCATCTACCTTCACTTTTTGGGCTTGGGGAATAACAGGAACCTGAGCATAGACGCACAGGCCGATAGACAGGAACAATTGAATCAATAATAGCTTCTTCATGCAGTATCCAGATAATAAATACACTTCTCAAGATATTTCGGCCGTTTTCTGCAAACTTCTTACCAAATAAAGGGTTTACAAAAAGGGATCGGCAAATTTATTGAAAATAACATATAAATGTTAGCAGGCTGAAAATCAATGGGACAATACAGGCAATTTTTCTCAAGATATAAAACCACAAGACTAGTGTGGGCGTATGTATTGTGGTGTATTGATTATCTACTCGTATGTCTATAATTATATATTTGTTTTATGTTTTATATGTGTGATTAAACATGCCATGACCCGTTAACCACTATTTACGCATGTGAATAATATTTCTTGTTATGTTATTAACTGTTGATTATGAAATAATTACTTGTTAATTAACTCTGTCTGGTAACGGAAAAAAATCAAGGAAATTGTTTGGAGTAACGCATTATTTTGTTTAAATTAGAATAACAAAAATTAAACAATATGTCATCCGCTGAATTTAACACCCTACTGCTCAGCAATGCTGACTTCCTAAAACCCTTCGCCATCACCTTGACCAAGGACAGCGAATCCGCCAAGGATCTTTACCAGGAAACCATGTTCAGAGCTCTTTCAAACCAGGAAAAGTACCTCGCAGGCACCAATATCAGGGCCTGGCTGTACACCATCATGAGAAATATCTTCATTAACAATTACCGGCGAAAGTCAAAACAACACCTCTGCTTCGACAATTCCACCAACGACTTCCTGCTCAATACCCAACAGGTGATCATTGGTAACCAGGCAGAAAGCGGGCTGAGAATCAAAGACATACAATTGAGCGTTCACAACCTCCCCGGCATTTTCAAGAAACCGTTCATTTTGTATCTCGACGGATTTAAATATTTCGAGATCGCTGAAATCCTTGAAGAACCATTAGGAACCATTAAGAGCCGTATCCACTTTGCCCGTAAAATGTTGAAAGCCCAGGTAACCCGTTTCTAACTTTCCTTTTATTTAACATCCGCTTTCCCCGGATTACTCCAATCACAATATCCCTTTGAGCCTTTGTACTGAACCCGGAACTTAACCCGCCGGACAGGTAATGCCGTATTGTAACCCGGCGTAACAAAGCACTCAAAGAAACGCTGATCCCCTCCGGCCAAACGCAGGAGAATATAATTGCATGCAGCGAAAGGGCCGCCGTGCATCCGGAATGTTTCCACGCTGAAGGTATGCTGCAGATACACCGCAAACGGGAATGCCGCAGATTTCCGATCCCCAGGGCCACTTCAGCCAACAATGCTGCAACACCACCGCAGACAGCCCCATTTTTACACACTGCTGTAAAATCACAACAACTTAATATATATTTATAGGCTAAACCATTTCCGCTGAGTAATGCTACAACCGCCTGTTATACTAGTGAATGAAAAGGACGAACCTGTTGGCACCATGGAAAAAATGGAGGCCCACCAGAAGGGATTGCTACACCGCGCATTTTCCGTATTTGTAATCAATTCCAAAGGGGAGATGCTGCTTCAGCAGCGGGCGCTCCACAAGTACCATTCAGGCGGGTTATGGACCAATACCTGCTGTAGCCACCCCTTACCGGGAGAAGATGTACTGGCTGCCGCCCACCGCCGCCTGCAGGAAGAAATGGGGTTTGATTGCGGGCTGGAGGCAATTTTCAGCTTCACTTACCGGGCAGCGCTTGACAACGGGCTCACGGAGCACGAATTTGACCATGTATTTTTAGGCGTGTACGATGGCGTCATAACGCCAGACGCCGAAGAGGTACTGTCACACCGCTTTTTACCGCTCGGTACCATTCGCCGTTTGCTGGCCGAAGAACCGGATACCTTTACCCACTGGTTTCAACTGGCATTCCCGAAAATGGAGGCGTACCTGGAAAACAAGGAAAAAGGAGGGGAATGATACTTAGCATGTAGAAAAGCCTGACTACCGGCCAGAGACAACAACCTGTTTACATGCAGAAGGTGCTAATATACCATCGCGGCAACCGGGAACTTTCGGGATTTACCTGCGGTTTAGTCTTCCCTACCGCGCTAGCCATGCGTTATTATAAATTGGAGATCCTATAGAAACCACTCAAAATTTTTCGTTCTATTGCCCGGTAACTTCCTCTCTGCGGCCAGATGGATCTATCAACGCTTTCGAGACAGGTGAAAAAACATAACTTCTTATCCGCCTTTCCTGAACCTGGCACAAGCCTCCACAATAAACCGGATAAAATCATAATCCGCCGCCTCTGCCGTGAACTGATAATCCGGCCGGCAGGTATTCATAAACCGGGCCAGGCTATCACCCCGCAGGCCGGTAAACTGCGTTACCAGCGCAGGCGTGAACCGCTGGTCAATGAATTTTTGCTGCTCATAACTGAGCAGCCGCTCTTTGAACACATCAGCCCGTTTGTTGCTTTTGAAAGAAAGCGCTTTGTATAGTTTGTAGATATTGATGCCAATGCCCGTTGGGGTGATCATGCCTACTTCGTGCCAGCGGGGCCGGCGGAAGTTGAACGCCTTGTTGTATTCTTCCCGTAGCGCCAGGGAATCTGCGGTATGTGTGCGTTTGCGGACTTCAACGCCAGGTAGCCGGGTGATCTGTGTATGGAGGAACAGTACCTTGGGCAACCGGCCGGCCTGTATGGCCAGCGGCACGTACCCGATGGTGGTAAAGAGCAGCGTATCGCCAGATTGCGCCGTAATACGGAAGTGGCCGCTGCCGGCGGATACTGCGAGCGTACCGGAGCGGATGTTCTTGATGGATACACCGGGCAGCGGTAAGGAGTCCCGCCCGGCTACCAGCCCTTCCACCATAGATTGGGAAAACAGCGCATGGCTGCATAATAACGGCAGTATGACAGAAAATATCCTGCGCATGGTTTCACAAAAAAGCTGAAACAAGATATTCCCTTTTTTACTAAAGAAAAGTTAAGATGCAAGCGGTCAGAATTTGTCTTTCGCGGCTTTCTGGGCGCGGATCATTTCGCCGTACCCCATTTTCTTTGCCAGCCCGTTAATGGAGAGCGCAATACGTTTGGCACGGGTTTCTTCGGTTTTGGCGCTGTCTATCCACTTTGAAAAATACCGCTGGTGGCTGGGCGGCAGGGTATTGAAAAAAGCCTGCGCCTGAGGCTCCTCCAGCAGGCAGGCCATAAAATCTGTATCCATCTGGTATGCCACCTTGTCTTCTTCCAGCTGCACCTTCACGGAGGCGCCCTGGCGTTTGCCAATGCCCTTGCGCATGGCCGCGTTGACGGCCAGTATGTAGTCACCTTCACCCATGGGCACCAGGGATGTCTGGTGAATAGGGTAGGCATCCAGTAAGCCTTTTACGCGAAACGACTTTTTGGTGCCGGGTTTGAGCTTGGCAGCAAGGTTGGCCGGCACTTCGAGGTACGTCCAACCGGTTTTCTCTCCTTGTGAGTCAAATTTTTTAAGGATGGCCGTGAACTTGATCATAATCGCAAATTAATTAAAATTGCCGCTAGGCGTACGGGTGATGGGAAACACCTGATTGCCGGCACCCCTGTGCAACAAAGATAAGCTCCTGAATGCCTGGCCATTCCGGAGAAGACCCGCTCCGCCCAAACGGTTAAATTGATACGTAACCATTAGGTTCCGTATATTTGGAGCAGAAAGCACCCAACATGAGAAGAGATGTTTTTCAGGCCATAGCAGACCCAACGCGCAGGGAAATCATTCACCTGCTGGCGCGCCGGCCATTGAACCTCAACACGGTGGCGGAGCATTTTGACATCAGCCGCCCTGCCGTATCCAAGCACATCCGGATATTAACAGAATGCGGCCTGGTGGTGATCAGGCAGCAGGGCCGGGAAAGGCATTGCATGGCTGACCTGGGCCGGTTGAAAGACGTGGCCGACTGGGCGGAGCAGTACCGCGTTTTCTGGACAAAAAAGCTGGACGCGCTGGATGCGTTCCTGACAAAGGAACATAAACCGGCAAAACAGAAAAAATGAAATGCTCCACAGCATTGCAAGGTAACAGAAACAGGGCTATAGCAATAAGATATGATCATCTGTTTACCCGTACTTCCACAAGGCTTTGTCATTGCTGGAAAGCTATGCTAGACGCGCTATATTGAGCACAGGGGAAAGGGCTGGCTCGGTTGCCCTCTTATAATTAGCTCATTCCTTCGGATCAGGCATTGCCGCAAACTCCTCCATCCCCTCCTCCGGGCGTATAAAACCCAGCTGCGGGCGTCCCACCAGTGCTCCCATCCCCACGCCGCACCGTAAAAAGTAGATCTGCCCTGGCCGTACGTCCACTATCACTTCTTCCCGTGCCTCCGTGCGTGCCCATATTTTGATTTCGCCGTTGTGGGGCAATTTGATCGTGAACTTGCAGCCATTTTCTACCCGGCCCACCAGGGAGTCATTCACGTGCAGGTTGTACCCCACCGCCCAGCCGTAGCCGCCTTTGGGGCGGTACACGCAGAGCAGGGAATAGGAAGCGGTGTCAGGCAGCATGGCCTTCAGCGCTGTTTCTTGCCTGGCGCGCCTTTCCTCCAGCATGGCCGGCAGGTCTTCCTGGTAATAGATGTCTGCCCGCAGGCGGTAGCAGGTGCTGAGGGCGTCAGGTCTTTTGAGCTGTGTTATTTTCACAATGTTGGCGCCCTGGCTTCTGGCTTTGTTGCGGGCTTCTTCCATGGTTTGTTCGTACCCGCAGCGCATTTTGAAACCGCCGTCTTTGATCCGTATGTTGCCAATGTGTTTGGCGGAAGTGGGAGCAGCCTCGTTTTCCTGCAATATGAGTATGGGTGTACCGGCGGAAAGCGCCTGGCAGAAAGCGATGGCCGGCATCAGCAGGCAGGCCGTCAAGAGAGCGAAGAAATGCTTCATAGGTATAATTATCTGGGCACTAAAATACAAAACGGCCGTTAGTGCCGCAAATTTGAAATAACGGCCTGTTGCCCGTGTATCAGTGCTTCATCCGCATCTATCACCGCCGCTACATCAATTTGAAGTACTCGGCAGGCCAGTGTATAAAGCGGGGTATGCAGGGGGCCCGCCACCAGGTATACAGGCAGGCGGGGCGGAACATCTTTCAGCTCCGAACCAATGAGCAGGCCGCTTAAATAAAAGTGGTTATGTGCCGGCGGTACCTTTTTGAGCAACTGGTTAGTGCGTACCATAAAGGCCGCATGCAGCAGGTTGCCGGTACGCCCGGCGTGTACTCCTTCCGTAAAGATATCCTGGCAGGCGGGGTCATCTAGCTGGCCGCCAGCACTCACCGATGCGGCCAGGATACTGTGGGTGGACAGCAGGTCAAAAAATTCGCCCGTCATGAAAGATTGAAAACGCAGTGCCTGCCTGCGGTGTACCGTTACGTGCTTTGGATGGGTACCGGGCATGAGCAGCAGTTGTTCCTGCTCCGTATCCGGCAACCACGCGGCGCAGCCTGTTATTTTGGTTTCCTCGCCGCGCATGACGTCATGCCCGCTGCTGGCGCCGGAAATAATGATAAAACGGTTAAAGGTCCGTACCGCCAGGTCTGCCCCGCTCAGGCTGAAGGGCAGCTCTTTGTAAGGCAGCTCCGTCATGCCAATGCTGGAAGACGCCATGCCGGACAGTACTACGGGCACCTCCTGCAGCGGCAGGCCTGTTTTTTCCGCCAGCGTAGCGATCTGCCGGTTGATAATAGCGGCAAAAAAGTCTTCGCGGGGCAAGGATGTTTGCTGCCACTGCTGGTAGGTGCCGGCAATGCCGGTACCTGATCTTTCTTCTGCCGTTACCTTCAGGCTCCCGGCTTCTACCAGTCTTAACCGGAATGAGCTGGTGCCCCAGTCGCAGCTTAAAAAATGGTCCATTTGCTGCTATGTTTATAGATCGTTCTGTTCAATACAGCCCATGCCTGCTGTTCTCCTTCCATGAACACTATCCCGGTGGCTGCTAATATCATCACTTTCCCAACCATGAACACTATTCATCGCCCGCAATTTTTATCCTTTCCACGTTCCCCACCAGGAAGATATATGAACAGGCGCCCACTACGCCCAGCACCGCCACAAACACCAGCGCCGGCGCAAAGCTGCCGCCGCTGGCCAGCACGCCGATCACAATGGGCACAATGATGCCCGCCAGCTGGCCAATAAAGTTAAACACCCCGCCTGTAAGATTGATGAGGTGCTTGGGCGCCAGTGTGGATACAAATATCCAGGTGATGGAGGCAAAGCCTATCCCGAAGAAGGAGAGGGACATAAAAAAGATGATGAGGCCGGGTGTATTTACGTAGTTGGCGCCCACTATGAAGGCGGATATCAACAGGCCTATGATGATGGGCCATTTGCGCGCCTTGGCGGGAGATGTGCCTTTCTTGACGAGGTAATCAGACAGGAAGCCGGAACATAAAATACCGATAAACGCCGCCAGGTAAGGCACAGAGGCCCAGTAACCGGATTTGATGAAGTCAAGCCCGCGGTAGTCTACCAGGTATTTCGGGAACCAGGTGAGGAAAAACCAGGTGGTGGCGTTCACGGCAAACTGGCCAAGGTAGATGCCCCAGAGCTTGCGGTAAGAAAGCACGGCCTTCAGGTCTGCCCAGCGAAAGGCGGATCTCTTTGCCGCCTGCTGTTTGTCCAGCAGGCCGCCGCCGCTTTCAATATGCTGCAGCTCTGCGTTGTTCACGGCCTTGTGCTGATGCGGGTCCCGGTAAAAGATGTACCACACTATGCCCCATATAATGCCAATGAGGCCGGTCACTACAAACAAGCCTTTCCAGCCTACTTCAAGCTGGATGCTTGACAGCACCGGCATCAGGAAGGCCAGGCCCAGGAATTGCCCGGAGGTATACACGGCAATGGCGGAAGCCCGTTCGTTGTCAGGGAACCAGTTGCTCACCACGCGGTTGTTGATGGGGAAGGCCGGCGCTTCAAACACGCCGGTGGCCATGCGCAGGCCGAAGAGCGTGGCAAAACCCTTTGCAAAACCCTGCATGACGGTGGCGAGCGACCAGGCTATGAGGCTGAACGCGTACAGGATGCGGGGGCTGAAGCGGTTCACCAGTATGCCGCCGGGTATCTGGAAGGCCAGGTACGTCCAGCTGAAGGCGGAGAAGATCAGCCCCAGTTGTACGGGGGTGAATTGAAATTCCTTGTCTATTTCAGAAGCGGCCACGGCCAGGTTGCTCCTGTCCATGTAGTTGATCACCACGTTCACAAATATCAGGAACAGTACCTGGTAGCGTATTTTAGTAGGTTTCATCAAGTTGCAGATCTGTGTTTACCATTCCGCCACACTGCCATCTGTATGCCGCCATACGGGGTTGCGCCAGTTGTGCCCTTCGGCGGCCATTTTTCTTACATGCGTTTCGTTGATCTCTATGCCAAGGCCCGGTTTGGCGGGAATGTCCACATAACCGTCTTTATAGTGGAACACGGTTTTATCCGCCAGGTAGTCCAGCAGGTCGCTGCCCTGGTTATAGTGGATGCCCAGGCTTTGCTCTTGTATAAAGGCGTTATGGCAGGTAGCGTCTACCTGCAGACAGGCGGCCAGAGCAATGGGCCCGAGCGGGCAATGGGGGGCCGCGGCCACGTCAAAGGCCTCTGCCATGGAGATGATCTTTTTACATTCGGTGATACCGCCGGCGTGGGAAACATCTGGCTGAATGATGTCTGCATAACCTTCTTTCAGCAATGTTTTGAATTGCCATTTGGAGAACATGCGCTCGCCGGTGGCAATGGGGATGGCCACATGCTGTGCAATGTCCCGCAGGTCTTCGTTGTTTTCCGGCAGTACAGGCTCTTCAATGAACATGGGGCGGAAGGGCTCCAGTTCTTTGGCCAGTATTTTGGCCATGGGTTTGTGTACGCGGCCGTGGAAGTCGATGCCGATGCCCATGCCCGGCCCGCCGGCTTCCCGCACCGCGGCAATGCGCTGAATGGCGGCGTCAATTTTTTCATAGCTGTCTATGTACTGCAGCTCTTCGGTGGCGTTCATTTTTACGGCCAGGAAACCCTGCTCCGCCATTTTGCGGGCGGCCAGCCCTACTTCCGCCGGGCGGTCGCCGCCGATCCAGGAGTAGACCTTCATTTTATCCCGTGCCTTGCCGCCCAGCAACTGGTGAACGGGGGCGTTGTAGTATTTGCCTTTAATGTCCCACAGCGCCTGGTCAATACCGGCAATGGCGCTCATCAGGATGGGGCCGCCGCGGTAGAAGCCGGCGCGGTACATCACGTTCCAGTGGTCTTCAATATGCATGGGGTCTTTGCCCAGCAGGTATTCCATCAGCTCGTCTACCGCTGTTTTAACGGTGGCGGCCTTTCCTTCTATTACGGGTTCTCCCCAGCCGGTAATGCCTTCGTCTGTTTCTATTTTGAGGAACAGCCACCGCGGCGGCACCTGGAACAGTTCGTAACTTTTTATTTTCATAACGTCTTTTTTCAGGATTGAATGGCCTTGATGAACTGCCGCGATCTTTCGGTCAGCTGCTGTAGGTATGCCGGGGTAACGGCCGCCTTTGCGTTCACCAGTGCGCTGCCGATGCCGAAGCCCGCGGCCCCGGCTTGCCGGAAGTCCCGGATATTTTCAGGCGTGATGCCGCCGGTGGGCAGCAGGTGCATTTTGGGCAGGGGCGCGGCAATGTCTTTGATGTAAGCGGGAGACGTGGCGGGGAATATCTTGATCATGTCTGCGCCCTGTTTGTAAGCGGCATAAACTTCCGTGGCGGTGTAAGCGCCCGGTATGCTGACCATGCCCAGGTCCCGGGCGGCTTTGATCACTTCCGGCTCCAGGATGGGAGAAAGAATGAAACGCGCTCCCGCCGCGGCCGCATCGCGGGCGGCGGCGGCATCCAGTACGGTGCCTGCGCCGATGATCATTTTATCGCCCATTTTGGCGGATACTTCCCTGATAACGGCCAGCGGCTCCAGGGAGTTCATGGTGACCTCCAGCAGCCGGATACCGCCGGCGTACATGGCCTCGGCCAGCAGGAGCACGTCTGCCGGCTGCACGCCGCGTATGATGGCAATAACTTTGTGTTCGAGTATTTGTGAGAGCGTAGACATGGAATTTATTTCGGTGTTGAATGATGAAAGATAGAAATAAAGAAGTGTATTTTCAACATTTCCGACCTGCGCACCCCACCCGAGCCTCCCGTTACCCCTCCGGGAAATAAATATTTCCAGCCGTTCTTCCGGAAATGTCAATTTTTTAATTAACTTTGAAATACAAAGTGCTTTGAGTAAACGGCACTACCTGTCAAAAAGTCTCTAAAAACAATGACAATCAATTCATTAAAGAGTTTATGAAAGACGAAATATTATCCAACCTCAACGATCCCGCGCAGCTGGAAAAGCTGTACAGGGCCAATAAATCAGCCTTTAAGGAAGCATTCAGCGCATTGCTGCCGGAGCTGAAAGACAACAGCCTCACCGGCTTCTGGAACGCCCGGCTGAATTTCACCAGGGAAGAAATTTCCTGGGGTACCGCCAGGGACCTGCTGTTTGTGATCGTTGCCGCACTGGTGGCCGGCCTCATTGCCAAACTGCCGGCGTTCCTCCATATAGATGAAGAGCTTTTCTATACCAGGAACATCAGTTTTATCGTTTTCCCGGCGTTAATGGCCTACTTTGCCTGGAAGAACAGGCTGTCTGCCGGCAAGGCCGCTTTCATAACCGGCGCAATGCTGGTTGGAGTGGTCTTTATCAACGCCTTCCCCGCAGACCCCAAAAGCGATACCCTGGTGCTGTCATGCATCCACCTCGCCTTGTTCCTATGGTCTTTGCTTGGTTTCGTTTTTGTTGGCGGAGCTTTGAATGATCTGGAAAAGCGGCTCGGTTATTTAAGGTACAATGGTGACCTGATCGTGATGACAACGCTCATCGTCATAGCAGGGGCTATCCTGACCGGGGTAACTCTCAGCCTTTTCCGGCTGATAGGACTGGATATTGAGCATTTTTATTTTAACTACATAGTGGTGTTCGGGCTGCCCGCGGCGCCCATCCTCGGCACCTGGCTTACCCAGGCCAATCCGCAGCTGGTAGGGAAGGTCTCACCGGTCATCGCCAGAATTTTCAGTCCGCTCGTATTGGTGATGCTGGTCATCTATCTTGTTGCCATTATTTATTCCGGCAAAGACCCCTATAACGACCGGGAGTTCCTCCTGATCTTTAACGCCCTGCTGGTAGGTGTAATGGCCATCATTTTCTTTTCCGTGGCGGAAATATCCAAAAACGCCAAAAACCTGCGCGAGGTGTGGGTACTTTTCCCGCTGTCTGTTGTCACCATTATAGTGAATGGCATTGCGCTGTCTGCCATCCTGTTCCGGATCGTGGAATGGGGTATCACGCCCAACCGTGCGGCGGTGCTGGGCGGCAATACTTTAATGCTGATCAACCTGGTGCTGGTGGCCGTGCAGCTCTACAAGGCGCTGGTGAAAAAGACAGATATTTCCGGGGTGGGAACGGTGATTTCTTTGTACCTGCCGCTCTATTTTGCCTGGACCATCATTGTGACCTTCCTGTTCCCGTTGATATTCGGTTTCAGGTAGCGGGGCATCATTAGCAATAAAAAAAGGCGCCGGGTTTACCGCCGCCTTCTGTAAAAACTCGTAGCCTCGCCTGGAATCGAACCAGGATCTGGAGCTTCGGAAACTCTTATACTATCCATTGTACTACGAGGCCGAAAAGGTCTGCAAAGCTAAACTAATTTAACAATTTCCGAAACATTTTTATAGCGTGCCGATGTTGCTCTTGAAAATGCGCACCGCAATGGCCAGCAGTATCACGCCAAAAAACTTGCGTACCACCATCAGCCCCGCTTTGCCCAGGATGCGCTCGATCCAGCTGAGGGAGCGCAGCACCACGTAAATGATCAGCAGGTTGACCAGGATGCCGGCCAGTATGTTGTAATCGCCAAAGTCCGCTTTGAGGGACATAATAGTGGTCAGCGTACCGGAGCCGGCTATCAGCGGAAAAGCAATGGGCACCAGGCTGCCGGTTTTCGTGTCCTGGTCGCTTTTGAAAAATTCTATGCCCAGTATCATTTCCAGCCCAATGATGAAGATCACAATGGAGCCGGCTACCGCAAAAGATTGCAGGTCTACGCTCATCAGCTTCAGGAACGCTTCCCCCACCAGCAGGAACGCCACCATCAGCACGCCCGAAGCCAGCGTGGCCTTCACAGCGCTGATCTCGCCTATCTTCTCCTTCAGCGAAAGCAGTATCGGTATGGAACCAAGGATGTCTATTACGGCAAACAGGGTAAAGCCAACAGTGATGATCTGGTCTAAACTGAACATATGATGGAATTTTGGCAAAAGTAGGGCATTCTTCCCCCCAATATGCACTAAAATATTTAATTTGTCACTTATTTGAACGGGTATGCGAGAAGATATTATTATCCAGATCAGTAACAAGATCAAGGAGAAAAGGAAGGCGAAGGGAATTACCGTACAGGAGCTGGCGGACAAGGCAGATGTGAGCAAGGGGCTCATTTCACAGATAGAGAACAACCGTACCGTGCCCTCGCTGCTGGTGCTGGTCAACATTATACGGGCGCTGGACCTGGGCATGAACGAGTTTTTCATAGATATCAGCGAGCATCAGCAGGCCGCCAAAGTGATCATTAAAAGAAAAGACGAATACCAGGCCTTTGAAAAGGAAAGCGCCAGGGGCTTCCAGTACAGACGCATTCTTGCCCGCAGCATCAAGGGCGGCCCCACGGATTTTGTGCTGCTGGAACTGAAGCAGGGCGCCCGCCGCAACCAGCTTGTAAAAACAGACGCCTACGAATATAAATACGTGATCAGCGGCACCGTGGAGTACCTGATCAACGGGGAGTCCCATATTCTCCACACGGGAGACTCCATTTTTTTCGATGGCCGCCTGGGCCACAAACCTTCCAACATCGGGGAGAACGATGCCCTGCTGCTGGCCGTTTATTTCTTCCAGGAAACTGAAAAATAAGGGGGTACAAGCCGTATAACCCTGCCCGGCCGCCGTTGTGTCACTCACTTCAGCGGCAGGAAGCCTGTGTCTTATCCTGAAAAAACTTTACAGAGGGGTATGTTAATACTGATTTGGCTTTACAGTTGGCGGGCAAAGTAGTGTCTTATCGCAAAAACCTTACAGGTTCACACCTTTCACTTCCAGGCCTTTTCCGTTCAGATGCAAGTGTGCCACGCGCCCGTATTCCACCCTGATCTTGTAAGAAGCCTCAATGGGCGTGTTGCTGGCATAGGCCAGTATGGAGCGGATCACGCCGCCATGGGTAACAATGGCGGTATCCTGGCCGGATGCAATGATCTCCCGGAAGGCAGCTATGCTGCGGTTATAGAGTTGCGTATAGCTTTCGCCGTTGGGCATGGGCCGGTGCAGGTAGTCGGCCATCCAGTCCTGTGCGGTGGTTTCGGGAATATTGTCCCAGGGTTTCATTTCCCAGTCGCCAAAGTTCACTTCCTTCAGCCGCTCGTCTGTCTGGAAAGTGCCGCCAAAGAGGAAATGCGCCAGTTTGCTGCAGCGTTGCAGCGGACTGGCAAATACCGTAAAGTTTTTGCCGGGAAGAATTTCCTGTACACGGGTGGCTTCCGCGGTAAAAGTAGGTGCAAGGTCAAGGTCGGCAAATCCGTAGCAGGTCCCGTAGGTAATGGCAGGCGTGGTGTGCCTGATCAGAAAAATGTCCATATCAGGGCGCAAATATACAACTCTTTCGGGGAGCGGGGCGGCAGGTGATGGATAAGCGGCGCATGGTGTTGGAGCTGAATGCGCAAAACGTTCTACGGCCCCGCAGCAGGCCAGCGCATCCGGTATGCAGGCTTCAGCCAGCCTCCTATACTGCCGCTGCACAGGGCATCAGCTTACAGCGCCAACTTGCGCCATCACCCGGAACTTGTGCGCCAGCCCTGCCGGCGCGGCAAATACGCCGGGGTGGAACAGGTGAGCCAATACTTCCACGCCATCTACCAGCGTGCTGGCGCTGGGTTGGGTAAAGAGGTCGTAGTCCGCCAGGTACACTTCATGCTGGCGTACGGCCTGCAATTGCTCCCAGCCGGGCACGCGGGTAAGCAGGTGCAGCTCTTCCGCGGAACGTTCTGTCAGAAAGCCGCAGGGCGCTATCACCAGCACTTCCGGGTCATAACGGAGAATTTTTTCCCAGGGTGTTACAATAGAATCTCCCGCCGGGTTGGAGAGCATGTCTACCCCGCCCGCATAGGCCACCTGGTAAGGTATCCAGTGGCCGCAGTTATACACCGGCGCCATCCATTCCATGATCATCACGCGGCGCAGCGGCGCCCGGTGGGCGCGCAGGCGGTCCGTTACCCCGTCCAGCCGCTGTTGCAGGCCGGCCAGGTAGCGGTAGGCGGCGGCCTCTTCGCCCAAAGCCTTTCCAATGGTTATGGCGCAATTAAAAACATCCTGCAGGTTATTGGGGCTGAGGCTCACCAGTTCCGGCTGTTTGGGCAGTTTGTACACTGCCTGCTGTGTGCAATGGGTATCTATCTGGCATACCTCGCAAACATCCTGCGTAAAGATCACATCAGGCGCTATGGCGGCCAGCAGCGGCTCATCTACATAGTACAGGCTTTTGCCCTGCGCTTTGGACGCGGAAAAGATGCGGTCTATTTCTTCGCTGCTGTATTGTTTGCCTTCCAGCACGCAGCGCACCACCTTCTGCTTTTCGGCCAGTGCGGCGGGCGGGCATTCAAAAGTGATGCCGTTCAGCAGGTGCTGCAGGCCCATGTCATAGATCATTTGCGTGGCGGCGGGGAGAAAGGAAGAAGCGGTCATAGCGGAATGTGCTGTAATGAAAGTGAAAGAAGGGCATTTGCTTTTTTTGCCCGGTATGGCAAAAGCCGGAAGGGACGCTTGTTGGCATGCACCTTCCGGCTATTTGCCTGGTAAACAACGGGGCGCCGTTGGCGGGAGCGTCTACCGGTGAACGGCCAGCGCCGGTATCTTGTGCTGCATGTATTCAAACAGCCCGAAGAAAATACCGCTGTATACCAGGTTACTGAGCAATGTGTTTTTCAGGAAGGGCAGGCCCATGGCGTAGCACTTCATCAGCCCCTGCCAGTCTTTCGTGTAGGCCACGCCGGTAGTCATGTCAATATTGGAAGGGCTCATCCATGTACCGAAATCGGCTATTAGCCAATACAGTACGGCGGCCGCTATGGAAGCCGCCACTATGGGCAGCACCCGTACTTTTTTGATCAGCAGCTGCCCTGTAAGCACCACGGCCGCAAACCCCAGGTAGTTCCAGTACCAGCCGTCAAACAGGAAGCCGCTGGCGTATTGTTTGTATACCGTTTGCATCATGATCACGTCACTGAGAAAAAGCGTGGCCAGCGGGAACAGGTAGCTTTTCCACCGGTCTGCAAAATAGGCGCCGCCAAACAAGGCCATGGCGCCCAGCGGGGAAAAGTTGGAGAAAGGCGTAATATGCCCTGCTGCCGTAACGCGCAGCACGCCTGCCACTATAATGAACAGCAGCAGTACTATGAAACGGGGCTGTAAGTTTTTAACTGACATATAAAAATGATTGAGCGTTTACAGTTGAAAGGCAATGCCGGCCTGCATGGTGAAACCCTGTACGGAGTAGCCGTAAATTTCCCAGTACTTCCGGTTGTTGGTGATGTTATTGGCGTTCAGGAACAGGCGGCCGTTGCCGGTGAAGCGGTACTCGGCGTACATGTCCCAGATGGTGTAGGCTTTCAGCGGTTGCGGTACGCCGGTGAAGGCGCCGGGGGCGTAATATATATCGTCCCGGTCACCGGTGTGGCGGATGTTGGCGCCTACATAGAACTTGGAGAAACGGTAGCCGATGTTGAGGCCGCCGGTGTGGGCGGGGCGGCGGGCCAGGTTGTTGTAAGACGTGTCTTTCCCCGGCGTGGCGGCCACGGTGGTAACAGCGCCGTCCACATACGTGTAGAACGCTTTGATGTCAAGCCCTTTTACCGGGTGGGCGGTTACTTCCAGCTCCACGCCTTTATCGTTCTGTTTGTTGTAGTTAACGTATTGGTAGTTGATGTAGGAGATCACGTCTTTAATATCCCTCTTGAACCCTGTAACGCGCAGTTCCAGCTTGTCTTGCAGCAGGGAGGCCTGTGCGCCGCCCTCATAACTGGTGGCCTTTTCAGGCTTCAGGCCGGGGTTGCCCCACTGGCTGTAAAGGGAGGTAAGCGTAGGCGCTTTGAAACCGGTAGAAATGTTGACGAACAGCTTCACTTTATCCCGGATCATATAAGAAGGGTTGATGCTGTACGTGAAGTGGTTGCCGAACTGTGAATGCAGGGTATACCGGCCGCCGGCTTCAAGGCTGAACCCGTACAGGTCTTTGATGAAGAGAGACAGGTAGGGGCTGGTATTGTACTGGGTGCCGATGCCGAAGGTGCCGGTGTTGATGAGCGTGGTGTCCATCAGTTCTGATTTGCGGTACTCCACGCCCGCCAGCGCCTGCAGCCAGCCGGTAATATTGTAATGCGCGTACAGTTCCCCGAAATAGGAGCGGCCGTCCAGGTCGGTAACGCCCCAGGAAGATTCATCGTGGCGGGTTACTTTCTGGTAGCCGAAGTTGGCGTGCAGCTGGCCTTTGCCCAGGTCGTACAGGCCGCGCATGCCGGTGTGCAGCATGTTGGACTTGTTGTTGTTGGTCTTGCTGTCCTGGAAAGAGCCGGCATCGTAGCTGCTTTTATAATCTGAATAGATCAGGAAGGGCGTAAAGCGCAGCTGTTCGGTGGCCTGTATACCGAAATTGGCCATCAGGCTGCTTTGTTTATAACCGTCGCGGTCAAACTGCGGGTTGGTAACGGTATCAAAGGGGGCGGCCTCGGAAATGCCGTCTGTTTCAAAATGGGTGAAGGCCACGTTGTAGTCTACATTGTCACGCTGGCCGCGCAGCCCCGCCGTGCCTTTGATGCTGCGGTTGCTGCCCCAGGCCAGGTTGCCGAAGCCGTTCAGCGGTTTGCCGCTGCCTTTGCGGGTAATCACGTTGATCACCCCGGCAATGGCGTCTGCCCCGTAGAGGGTAGACTGGGTGCCGCGCAATATCTCAATGCGCTCAATGGCGTCTATGGGCAGCAGGCGCAGGTCAATGGCGTTGCCGGTAAGGCCCGTGGCGTCCCCTACGGGAATACCGTCCAGCAAAATGGTGGTGTATTGCGACGTAGCACCCCTGAAATACAGTTCCTTGTTTTTGCCGGGGTTGGAACCGGCGCCGTTGATGAGGATGCCGGCCTGCTCGTTGAGCACGTCCGTAACGGTGCGGCCCACGTTCCTTTCAATTTGCTCCCGCGAGATCACGGTCAGTACCTTGCCGGTCTCGCTTTGTTTTTTGGCGAATTTGGTAGCCGTAACAACTACGGTGTTGAGTTGAGACACGTGCGCGGTGTCTTCCTGCGCAAAGCCGGGCCGGCCCAGGGCCAGCAGGCTGAATGCCATCAGCGAAAAGCTCGTTGTTTTCATGTAAGTGAACAGGTTGATAATTTTTATACGCGCGGAAGGGGGAAAATTGAAAATGTATAGCATGCGGTTGCGCACATACACCCTCCGCTTTTCACCCGAAAGCGCGGACTGAATACGAGGTATGCGGCAGGTCTTCTGGCTCTCCCGCTTTCCGGTGGTACCTTCCCATTCCGCCGGGCGGAACAGTGGTTGCAGATACCGGAAAACGTTCCCTTTATATCGGGAGCGGGATTACAGCTACGGGGATAGCTCCGGATTTACACCGGATTCCCTATTAATGCCCTGTGTGCGAGTGGCTCGCGCCGGGCAACCGTTTACCGGCAGCAAACCTACGGATATTTTATGTAAATAATCGGTTATCTTGTATAGCATGAGTATTAAACCAAAGCTGGGTCCCTTTGACCTTACCATGATCGTAGTGGGGCTGGTGATTGGTATGGGCATTTTCAGAACACCCGTCAGCGTGGCGCGGGAAACAGGTACGCCGTTGCTGTTCTATACCGTATGGGTGCTGGGAGGCCTGGTTACGCTCTGCGGGGCGCTTACTTATGCGGAAATAGGCTCCCGTTACCCCGTGGCGGGCGGGTTTTACAAGGTGCTGTCTTACGGCTTCCATCCCGCCTATTCCTTTATGATCAACTGGACGCTGGTTATCTCCAACGGCGCCTCCATTGCGGCGGTAGCGCTGGTGGGGGCGGAATACATTGGCCCGGTGCTGTTGCCCGAGGCCATGCAGCACGAAGGCGGGCGCAAGACCATTGCCATCACCGCCGTTATTGTGCTTTATATTATCAACATGCTGGGCATCCGCATGAGCGCCAGCTGGCAGAACGTGCTCACCGTGTTCAAGATCACCCTGGTGCTGCTGCTCTGCCTGGCCGCTTTCAGCAACTCCGTGGCGCCTCCCGTGGCGCAGGCGGTAACGCCGGTGTCTCACGGCTGGGCCTACATTTTTGGGGCGGCGCTGGTGCCCGTGTTCTTTACCTATGGCGGTTACCAGCAAACCATCAACTTCGGCAGCGATGTGCGGGAGCCGTCCAGGAACATGCCCAAAGCCATTTTTCTCGGCATCGGCATCATCCTGCTGCTGTACATTACGGTGAACTACGCCTATGTAAAAGTGCTGGGCTTTGAGCAGCTCAAACATACCGATGCGCTGGCCGCCCGCATGGTGGCCGTGTTTTTCGGGGAGTACGGGTTCAAGATCACTTCCGTACTGCTCTTCCTGTCCGTGCTCGGCTACGCCAATGTGAACCTGATGAGCAACCCCCGCATGTATTACGCCATGGCGGAAGACGGGGTGCTGCCCGCCGTGTTCAAACGGGTAAACAGCAAAACGCAGGTGCAGGAAGTGGCGCTATCCGTGTTTGCCGCCATGGTGGTGGGCATGCTGTATTTCATGAACAATTTCGACAACATTATCCGGTACGTGATGCTGTTCGATACCATTGGCCTGGCTTCCGCGGCCGCCACCATTTTCATCCTCCGCAAAAACACCGCCCACCTCAACAATACGGGCATCTACAAAATGAAACTGTACCCCCTGCTCCCCGCTTTTTTTATTACCGTTTACCTGTTTGTTACCGTCAACATCTTTATCAAAGACATTGAGCAGGCCCTGAGCGGCATGGTATGGTTCGTGGTGGGGCTGCCCATCTACTTTTTCATGAAGCGGGCGGTGCGGCCGGCCGGCAACCCGGAAGCATAGTTTTGCCGCGCAATGATTCCGGTACGCGGATTGTTGCGTACTTTGTGGGCAGTTTTTATGCATATGGATTTATCTTATATAATTAATGAGCTGGGCGAAGAGCGGGAACACTATTTTAATGCCATTGCTCCACCTATTGTACAGAGCAGCAATTTTGCCTTTGACACGGTAGCGGCCCTGCGTGACCTGTTGCTGGACGAATACAACGGCTTTCTGTATTCAAGGGGCAACAATCCGACCATAGATATTTTGCGCCAGAAACTGGCCGCGCTGGACGGCGCTGAAGATGCGCTGGTATTCAGCAGCGGGGCGGCGGCCATTTTTGCGGCCGTGCTCTCGCAGGTAAAAAAGGGAGATCATGTGGTATGCGTGCGCGATCCTTACAGCTGGGCGCGGCGCTTGTTCGAAAATATATTGCCCCGCTTCGGCGTAGACACTACTTTTGTAGACGGCACCCGCACGGCCAATTTTGAGGCCGCCCTGCGCCCCCATACCAGCCTGATCTACCTGGAGTCTCCCAACTCCCTCACATTTGAGCTGCAGGATGTGGCGGCCGTGGCCCAACTGGCGCGCAGCCGCCATATCACCACCATCATAGACAACAGTTATTGCACCCCGCTGTACCAGCAGCCTTACCTGGCGGGCATAGACCTTTGCCTGCAGTCCGCCACCAAATTCATCAGCGGGCATAGCGATACCATGGCCGGTGTGCTGACGGGCAGCCGGGACAGGATACGCCGCATTTTTGCCTCCGAGTTCCTGAACATCGGCAGCGGCATTGCGCCGTTCAACGCCTGGCTGCTGCTGCGGGGCCTGCGCACGCTGGAAATACGCCTGCAAAGGAGCGCAGACAGTACCCGTAAAGTGGTGAGCTGGTTGAAAACCCATCCCCGGGTGCGGAAAATATACTTCCCGCTAGACCCTGATTTTCCGCAATACGAACTGGCCGCGCGGCAAATGAAAGGGGCCGCGGGCCTGGTCACCATTCAGCTGAACGCGGGCAGCCGCGGGCAGGTAGAGGCTTTTTGCAACTCCCTGCAACACTTTCTGATGGCCGTATCCTGGGGCGGCCATGAGTCCCTCGCTTTCCCTGCCTGCGCAACGCTGCGCACGGAAGATTTTGACGTGAACGATCCCAGGCACAGCCTGGTGCGCCTGTACATCGGGCTGGAAGATGCGGATTACCTGGTGGCCGACCTGGAGCAGGCGTTGAAGAAGATGGGCGAGGTGGAATGAGCGGGGAAAGGGATGTTTGAACGGGGTGGAACATAGCATAAACCGCAATATGCTTACCCGGCAAGAACATGCCATATGCAAAGGCACCGGTGAATGGCAATATCGCACCGGCATCGGGAATACCGCTTTAACCAGAATGTGATATAAAAAGCTGACCCGGCCCTTATGAGGCCGGGTCAGCTTTTTATACAAAAGTTCCTTGCATCAACCGGGCATCCGGCTGATGTATTTTTCCATTTCCTTGATCTGCCCTACGATCTGTTGCGTAGTGGGCTTCTGCGCCTTGGCGCGGCGGAAGTAGTCTTTCGCGGTCTTGAAATCGCGGCGGCTCATGGCAATAGAGCACAGCGTGAGCAGGGCCGCGGCCGTGTTCTCTTTATCGGGCAGGCCCAGGCGTACCGCCTTTTTCAGGTTCGTGTCCGCCGTTTTGATGTCGTTCTTCTGGTAGGCAATGGTGCCCAGCTGGAAAAACTGCATGCCCTCATATTCCTTCATGGGGCTGCCGGACTTGATGCTTTGTTTCACCGCGGCCTCCGCCTTGTCAAGGTCCTGGTTGTACATGGCCAGGTTGCTTTGCATGAAATAGTATACAGAGCGGATGGGTTTATAAAGCAGCTTCGGGAATTTGATCTGGTTCATGATGCGCATGGCATTTTCCACATCGCCGGCTTCTACGGCTTCCTGTACCAGCCGCATGGGGCCAAAAAGAAAGTGCGTAACGATACATACAACGGCCAGCACCAGCACAATGGCGGCTTCCCACCAACCAAAGGCAACTCCGAGGGCAATACCCGCCGCCAGCAGCACAATGCCCAAAGGCAGGCGGTATTTGATAAATAAGTTAAATGCTTTCATAATATTTGAACGAAGGGCAAAGATACAATAACTAAAAAGGAAAAAACCAGGTAAAATGCCCGGTTTTTTCCTTTTTCGAATAAAAATGCGTGGCCCCCTGAAAGCGGGTGGCCGTCTTAATTTCTGTTGAAAGTGTATACGATGTAGGCGGTTTTTCCGTCAACATTCACGGGAGCGCGCCATACCATGGTGGTATTGTCTACGGAAGACAGTTCCACGGAGTAACCGTCTGCCGTGTTCTTTGCCTTTACGCCCTGCAGCAGCTCCTTGAACTTGAACATAATGACGCCGCCTTCGTTACGGGTAGACCACATGATGCTTTGTGTAGCGGCATTGCAGCCTTCCCCTGTTGAGGTGATGGCGTAGGAGCCGTACCCGTTCTCCGGCAGGTTCCACTGGCTGCCTTCCAGGCAGGCGGGGGGAATGTTGGAAAATACCGTGCTGATCCTGGAGGTGGAGGGCATGCCTTCAAAGTTTACATTGTTCAGCGTCCACTTGCCCTTGGCGGCCCGGTGGGTGCTGTTGGCAGTGGGGGCACTGGCTCCCTGCTGGGAGGCGCAAGCGCTCAGCAGCATGGCCGCTGCGCCGAAAACAGTAAACAGGCGGATCAATTGCTTTGTCATTGTTTGGATGTTTTTGCTGGATGGATAACAAATTTCCGGCCAAAAGTGTTGTTGCCGGGCAAACGGTTGGGCATAATAAATAAACAGCCCGGTCACGTATTTTGTCCATTCACGCCATACCGGCATGCCCGCAAACGGGTACCGCCTACATTTGCACCGTTGATAACCCCGTTCATGCACCCCGGATATATACATCAACGTTCACATATGAAATTAACAATGAGACACCCCCGCAGGGCATTTGCGGGGCATGGGAAAGCCTTATAGGAATATGCTGCTAATATGACGGGCGCGGGCTTCTGCCTGTGCCTTTTCTTTTCACGCCCATCTTTTCGCCGTTATTCCTTATTTTACACCTGACTAAATCGAATATTCTGCTCATGCCGGATACCTATGATCAGGGTAATGATCTTACGGACTATTGGAATGCAGTGAGAACTGGCAATTCCCGGGCATATGCACAGATCCACGGCCAATTACATCCGGTATTGTACCGGTACGCCTTTGCCATGCTCGGGGATGAAGAGCTGGCGCAGGATGTGGTGCAGGAGCTGTTTATCCACATCTGGTACAAAAAGGAAAAAATAGGAGCGTTGCAAAATGTGCGCGCTTTCTTTTTTACCGCCCTCCGCCGCCGCGCCCTCAACCAGTTGAGAGGCCTGCGTAACCTGCAGATACTGACCCCCGCGGAGCCGGATATTGAATTTTCCGCGGAAGACATCGTGATCGGCCAGGAGCAGCAGGCCGCCCTGCAGCAACAGATCAGCCGTTACCTCAACCAGTTGCCCAAACGGCAGAAAGAAGTGCTCTTCCTCCGCTTTTACGAAGAGCTGCCCTATACGGAAGTGGCCGCCATTATGAAGGTGAACTACCAGTCCGTGATCAACCTGGCCCACAAGGCCATTACCCAGTTGCGCGCCCAGATGGGTAAATTGCCGCTCTGGTGGCTGTTCTTCTCTGTTCTCTCAAAAATTCTCTGAAAAAAGCCGGTTAAAAAGAGTATCCCCCGCCCGGCGTTGTGTCTTATAATAAACAGCGGACGTTATGGACGATCAATTTTCACCGCAGGAGCAGGACCGCCCGCCCTTCCGCTTTCGCCGGCAGGAAGTGCCGGAAGAAAGCACAGCGGCCAGCTGGCAGCACATTGCTTCCCGCCTTTCCGGGAAAAAGACCGGTACCGGCAGGCGCCGCGTATGGATGGCCCTGTCTGCCGTGGTCATGCTGCCCGTTTTAGCGTACGCCTCTTATTTTATGTATTGCCACATTGTAGCCAACAGCACAAAAGAATACCATACGGCTTACGGGGAAATAAAACGGGTAGTGCTGCCAGACAGCTCCGTCGTATTTCTCAACGCCAACTCCACCCTGCGCGTGCCGCTGGAGTGGCCCCCTGAAAAGGGCCGCAGCGTTTGGCTGGACGGAGAGGGCTATTTTGAGGTCAGCAAAAGGAAAGGTACGCCCAATGCCCGTTTTGTTGTACACACGCCGGCTATAGACGTGGAAGTGCTTGGCACAAAATTTAATGTAAATATGCTGGGGCAGCGCACCACGGTGTCATTAAAAGAAGGCAAGGTGCAACTGACCGCCAAGGCGCCCATCAGCAAGGGGAAGAGCGTGTTCATGATGAAGCCGGGAGATGAGGTGCTGGTGGGGAAAAACTTTTCGCAACTGAAGGAAGCCATCAATACGGAACTGATCGCAGACTGGCGTAATCACCGCTACCACTTTGACAATACGTCCATGGCGGATATTTCCGACATGATACTCAACAAGTTCGGGTATACTGTGGTGATACTGACGCCGGAGCTGGAACAGCGTACCATCAGCGGGGACCTGTATGCCGAGAACATCAGGCAGCTTTCCCGCGCGCTGTCTATCACCATGAACATTAATATTGAAACTAAAGACGAGCAGATGTTGTTCTCTATAAAAGATTAAGAGCAGCATATACCAAAATCGGATCGAAGAATACTGACAGTTCCTGAAAGAAAAACTGGTTAAGTAAGGCTTATCAATATCAACCCAATTTTTGACCTGGCCGTTCCATATTATGAAATCGACAGTATTGTTGCATAGCGCCTTGTTGCTTGCGGTTGCAGCGATCACTCCCGGAGGGTCTCTTGCCGGCCACCCGCAGGATGTGACCGCCGCCCGCCGGGCACAGCGCGCAAAGCAAGATGTGTCGGTTCCCTGGCAACAGCAAAAAACACTTTTGCAACTGTTGAAGGAAATTCATAGAACATATAAAATAGACCTGCTGTACGAGGCTAAAAACCTGCCAAAGGTAAAGGTAGACTTCACGCCCGCCGCATATGACAATGTGGAGGACATGCTGAAGGCGCTGCTCACGCCGTACGGGCTGCAGGCGCAGGCGGTGCAACCCAATACCTGGGCCATAGTGCCGCTGCGGGAAGAGCCCAACGGCAAACCCAGGCCGGCGGCGCCCGGCAAACAGCAGGCGGCGGAAGATGCACAGCAGAACGCGGCCCTGCTCCGGTTGCAGGGCGCGGCCAACATGACGGTACACGGTTCCGCACCTGACACGGTGAAAAGGGTCAGGATATCCGGCCGTATCACAGACAGCGAAAATGCGCTGCCGCTGCCCGGCGTGGCGGTAATGGTAAAAGGCGATATGCGCGGCGCGCAAACGGATGCGGACGGCAGGTATACGGTAGATGCGGTGCCCGGCAAGGTGCTGGCCTTCAACCTGCTGGGCTACGAATCACGCCAAGTAACGGTGTCGGCCCAACGGAATATTGACCTGGCGCTGGATGTGAGCAACCGCGCGCTCAATGAGGTGGTGGTGGTAGGGTACGGCAGCCTCCGTAAAAGCCTGGTTACCGGCGCTATTTCTTCCGTAAAGGGTACGGACCTGGCCAGTGTTTCCGCGGGGCGGGTAGAACAGGCCCTGCAAGGCCGCGCGGCAGGCATCATGATATTGCCCGTATCCGGCTCGCCCGGCAGCGGTATGCGGGTGCGCATCCGCGGCACCGGCTCCAACGGCTCCTCCGAACCGCTGTATATCATAGACGGTATGCGCGCCGGTAATATGGAATACCTGGACCCTTCTGAGATTGCATCTGTAGAAGTGCTGAAAGATGCGGCATCCGCCGCTATCTACGGCGCGGAAGGGGCCAACGGCGTAGTGATCATCACCACCCGCTCCGGCCAGCGGGATGCAACGCCCCGCGTGGAATACAACATGCAATACGCCAGCCAGTCCATTCACAAGCCCATGAAAATGATGAACGCGGAACAGTACGCCCGCTACCTGGCGGATGCGGGCACTTCCGGCACTATCCCCGACCCCGCGGAATGGGCGGGTAAACAGGGTACCGCGTGGATGGACGAGATCACGCAAAACGCCCCCATGCAGCGCCACTCGCTCAACTTCAGCAGCGGCACGGAAAGGTCTACCTACCTCCTGGGCGCTTCCATGTTCCACCAGAACGGGGTCATAGGCGGAGAAAAAGCCCGCTTTGACCGCTATACGGTACGCCTCAATACGGACCACCAGGTGAAATCCTGGCTCAACGTGGGCAACCGCCTCTCTTACGCTTATTTTAAAAGGAACGGGGTATCGGAAGATTCCGAGTTCGGCGCCGTGATCAACAGCGCCATCATGATGGACCCCACCATGCCCATGGTATACACCGGCGCCCTGTCTCCCCGCGCGCAAAAAGCGCTGGACGACGGGTATACGCTGGTGAAAGACGCCAACGGCCGCTACTACGGCATTTCAGATTATGTGTTCGGAGAGGCCGGCAACCCCCTGGCGCAGATAGACATCACCCACAATACCACCACGCAGCATAAAATAACCGGCAACGTGTACGCGGAAGCGCAGCCGCTCGCCAGCATCAAAATAACCACCCGCTTCGGCATAGACGCCATGTTCCTCCGCAGCCATGCCTGGATGCCGTCTTTTTATTTTAATGCCAGCCGCCTCAATACTTCCCCCGGCACATTTGACAACAACGAGAACTGGAACAACTGGCAATGGGAGAACTTTGCCACTTACAGCCGGAAAATAAATTATCACGACTTCAGCCTCCTGGCGGGCATGAGCGCCCTGCGCCGTAATTATAACCGGCTCAACGGCAGCGCCTACGGCATGTTCAAGGAACAGAAGAACTTTGGCTATCCCGATTTTTTGCCGGATGGCCAGGACCGCATCGGCGGGGTGCAGACCAGCACCTCCATGGTATCTTATTACAGCCGCCTGCAGTATAATTATAAAGACAAATACCTGCTGAACGCCACCCTGCGCCGGGACGGCTCTTCGCTGCTGCCACCGCAGAACACCTGGGGCACCTTCCCCTCCATATCCGCCGGCTGGATAGCCACCAACGAGGCCTTTTTCCCCCAGCTGCCGCTCAACTACCTGAAGCTCCGCGCCAGCTGGGGGCAAAACGGCAGCATTGCCAATATCAACATCGGTGACTGGCAGGCGCTCATCACCACGCAGAGCATCAGCTACCCGGATGCGGACGATAATTTCCACAGCGGCGCGGAACCTGCCGGCCTGGAAAACCGTTTCCTGAAATGGGAGGCCAGCGAGCAGCTGGACTTTGGGGCGGATATGGGGTTTTTCGACAACCGGTTGAGCATTACCGTAGATTATTATAACAAGACCACCAAGGGCCTGCTCACGCCCGGTACGGTGCCCAGCTTTGTGGGCAATGTACTGGCCACGGTGAACGGCGGCGACGTGCGCAACAAAGGCTGGGAGTTTGAACTGCTGTACCGCAGCAACAGCGCCCGCGCTTTTACGTTTGAACTGGGCATGAACCTTACCACTATTCACAATGAGGTGATCCGGCTCAACGAGTTCGTAGACCGCCTGCCCGGCTCCAACGTGGGCACCGGCTGGCGCGCAACCTGGTTTGAAAAGGGGTACCCCATCTGGTACTTCCGCGGCTATAAAACAGCCGGTATTTTCCAGGACCAGAAAGAGGTGGACGCCTATACCGCGCGTATCAAAATGACCGTACCGCCCAAGCCCGGAGACCCTGTTATCCTGGACATGGACGGAGACGGCACCATCTCCAACAGCGACCATACTTTCATTGGCAGCCCGCACCCCAACGTGGTGTACGGCGCCAACCTGCGCATGGCGTACAAGGGGGTTGACCTGGTGGTGCTGGTACAGGGGCAGGCCGGCAATGATGTGCTGATGGGGTTTAACCGCGTAGACCGGCCCACGGCCAACCGGCCCGAATTTTTCTATAAAGACCGCTGGACGGGAGAAGGCAGCACCAACGAATGGTTTGCGCCCAATACCAACAGCGAGTTTGTATACAACAGTGACATGATGCTGTTTGACGGTTCGTATATGCGTGTGCGGCAGTTGCAGTTGGGGTATACATTGCCCGAGCGCCTGATCAAACGCATCCGTTTCCGCAATGCGCGTGTATACGGGTCGCTGGACAATTTTTTTACGCTGACAAGATATAAAGGAATGGACCCGGAGGCCGGCAGCAATGACGTGAACAGCCTGGGGGTGGACAGGGGGGTGTACCCCATTCCCCGCTCCGCCGTAGTGGGCCTTTCCTTCAGTTTTTAAACCATGAGCCTGAAACAGGTCATATCATCCGTTTTACTCTTCCTGGGCATGCTGGCCAGCTGCTCCCGGAGCTTCCTTGACCAGGAGGTGCCCGGCAGGTCCCCGCTGGAAGGGTATTACCAGACGGATGCGGATGCCGTGACCGCCACGTTTGCCGTGTATGATTTCCTGCAGGCGGAATACAACTGGGGATGGGGCAGCCCGCTAATGGTGAAAACGCTGCCTTCAGACGAGAGCAACGCCGGCGGCAACGGCCCGGCAGACCAGCCGCATTACCAGGCGCTTGACAAATACACGTTCGAGTCGCAGAACCAGGGCGTGCTCTGGGTGTGGCGGGTCAATTATTTTGGCGTGTACCGCGCCAACCAGGTCATTAACCGGGTAAAGGGCGAAACGGAGACGCAGAAAAGGATGATAGCCGAATGCAAGGCCCTGCGCGCATATTTCTATTTTGAACTGGCGGCCTTGTGGGGAGATGTGCCGCTCATTTTGCAAGACCTGCAGGTAGATGCCTATAACGCCACTCCCCGCGCCAAACGCGCGGATGTATACGCGCAGCTGGAAAAAGACCTGCAGGAGGTGATCCCGCAGCTGCCCCTGAAAAGCGCGCTGCCGCATGCAGACCGCTTCCGGGTGTCAAAAGGCGCGGCGCAGGCGCTGCTGGGTAAAATATACCTGTACCAGGGCAAATGGCCGCAGGCGGCGGAGCAGTTCAACGACGTGATCGTTTCCGGGGAGTACGGGCTGGAAACGGCGTTCAAAAATGTTTTTTCGCAGGCAGGGGAGTTTGGGGTGGAAAGCGTGCTGGAGGTGCCCTTCTCGGAAAAGAAAGGGTATACGTGGGATAATTTTCCCTGGGGCGCGTTCCGCCAGATAGAGAGCAACATACATGTACAGCTGATGGGCCCCCGGGAAGAATATTATACACCCGCGCCCGGAGATTCGCTGAATGCGGGCTGGGGCTTTAACACGCCCAAACCCAGGCTGTACAATGCCTTTGTGGCCGCGGGCGATGTAGTGCGGAGAAAACAAACGCTCATGTCTGAAGCGGAGCTGACGGCCGCCGGCGGTAAATGGACGGCTCCCACGGCCTGGGATTACGAAGGGTACCTGCAGCGGAAATACGGCTCGTTTGCCACCCGCACGCAAACCGGCGGCGGGGCCGCGGCCGCGCTGAATTACGGTACCAATAACAAGCTGATACGGTACGCAGACGTGTTGTTAATGGCCGCGGAAGCATACTACCGGGCGGGTAACGAAGATCGCGCGCGGGCGGAGCTGAAAAAAGTGCGCCTCCGGGCGGGCCTGCCGGAAATAACGGCGGCCGGCCAGGCATTGTTCCAGGCTATTGTGAACGAACGGTTTATGGAGCTGGCCTTTGAAGGTTTCCGCTACCTGGACCTGGTGCGCTGGGGCCTGGCCGCGCAGGAACTGGGGCCATTGGGCTTCCGGGCCGGCAAACATGAACTGCTGCCCGTACCGGATGAAGACGTGCGGGTGGGCAACCTTACCCAGAACCCGGGGTATAATTGATCCGGTTTTCGGGAAAAACAAATAACGCCCTCCCCGGCGTAATGGGGTGCAACGTAGTTATTGATAAAAGCGATATATTAAAGTAGATGTTAGGTAAAAGGGCCGCCTTTCCAGGCAGCCCTTTTTTAATGTTCAATAGGGAACATGGGATGGTTGATTTGGTTTTTGATTTACGGCACGGGTTGGCCGATGGCCCACTCCATCTCCTGCCGGGGCATCTTTTCCGGGTCCAGCATTTCGCCGTCTCCCGTGAGCAGCCACCGGATGTTCAGTTCTTCAAAGTTTTGCGCAATGTCCTTGACAATGTCTACGCTGGGTTTAGCCCCCTCTATCCGGAAGAGGCGCGCCACTTTTTCGCAGCTATTATAGTTCAGGCAGCGGCTGAATTCAGACGCCGTCATGTTTTTGTGCTGTAAAAAACAGCTGAGTCTTTTCGCAATCGGTTCCATAATAAAAACAGATCTTTCTCTTTAGAGTCTCGAAATGAAAAAAAAGGGTGAAAGATTTCAGCGAAAAAATATTTTTTCTTTCCACATTCACCCTGACCCCCATTAAAATCACTCTATAAGTATGGGAGCCCCCGCATTCAAAGGAATGCATCGCACCCGGTCAAACAAACCGGTTGGGAAAGGGAAGCTCCGGATTACGGACGTGGATCCGTAAAGGCCAGTCTGGCTGAGCGACTCGCAAGGCATTTTCAGGCGGCGGGTACCCGGAAGGGTTCCCGGAGCCGTTTTTGCCGGTCCGGCCTTTCATCGTTCCATACCCCAATACCGGACTATGGCCAACGTGGTGCAGCCTTTTGAGGCAGCATTTTTTTCAAGATAGTCTCATGTCTAATGTATGCATATACCGGGGGGTGAATTCTTTCACCCTTCTTATTTTTTTTGTTAGCCACCCATACCAACCCCCCGTGGCGGGTTAAAATTTGTTAAGGCCTCCCGTGCAAACGGGAGGCCTTTTATTGATAGTATATTAACAGTAGCCTCAACCGAACCTCAAGCGAACGTGAAGCGAACGAGAAGCGAAGGAGAACCGAAAGAGAGAAAGGGTAAAATAGCATCAGTTTTGAGCTTTCCGGCCATCCGCCACCCCCTAAAAACGCAAAGGGCCCCGGTTCAACGGAGCCCTTTACTTATGGTTGTTCAAAGGAGCTGATATGTAATGTCATAAAAATAGGAAACCGCGTTCAAAACCGCGCCTGGCAACAGATATATTTGTTGCTATAAAGTATCGGATTTTTCAAATTATAAGAAAATCAACTATTTTTTATCGTTTTGCAACTAGAAGGGTTTTTTGTACATTTAAATCAAATTCCGCCGGAAGCAGCAACAGTGCAGAAAAAGACATAGATTCAACAACGGAAAGGGGCGGGTGCTAAACTCATTATTAAGTATTACGATAAGCAAATGTATTATTACTCCACGTACCGGGCCGTGCTGTGCGCATGCGTCTTTATGATGGCTGCTGCCCAGTTTGCGGGTTGCAGTAGCCGGAGGCAGGTCGATTATAGTTCCGAAGTAAAACCCATTCTCAACAAACATTGCATCAGTTGCCATGGCGGCGTAAAACAAAGCGGCGGCTTCAGTGTGCTGTTCCGCGAAGAAGCGCTGGGCAACACCAAAAGCGGCCATCCCGCCATTATTCCCGGAGATGCGGGCCGCAGCGAGTTCATCCGCCGCCTTCACAGCAAAGACCCTAAAGAGCGCATGCCTTATAAAAGCGCGCCGCTCAGCAAGGAAGAGATCAGCATCCTCACCCGCTGGGTAGAACAGGGCGCGCAATGGGGCGAACACTGGGCTTACGTTGCTCCTGCAGCGCCCAAAGAAAAAGAAGCCGGTATAGATTTTTATATCAACGAAAAACTGGAGGAAGAAAACCTGGGCGCCGCGCCGGCAGCAGATAAAGTAACCCTGCTGCGCAGGCTCAGCCTGGACCTGACCGGCCTGCCGCCCGCAGATAACATGATGGCCGCTTTCCTGGCAGACAACAGCGCGGGCGCCTATGAGAAAATGGTAGACACGCTGCTGGCCTCACGGCATTACGGGGAGCGCTGGGCCGCCATGTGGCTGGACCTTGCGCGCTTTGCGGATTCCAAAGGGTACGAAAAAGATGCCAAGCGGGAAGCATGGCGCTACCGGGACTGGGTGATCAGCGCGTTCAACAAAGACATGCCGTACAACCGCTTTACGGTAGAGCAACTGGCCGGCGATCTGCTGCCGGACCCCACGGATGACCAGATGATAGCCACCGCCTTTCACCGCAATACCATGAATAATGACGAAGGCGGCACGCAGGATGAAGAGTTCCGCACCGCCGCTGTAATAGACCGTGTAAACACCACCATGGAAGTGTTCCAGGGTACTACCATAGCCTGTGTGCAATGCCATGCCCATCCCTACGATCCGTTCCACTTTGAGGACTATTACAAACTGATGGCCTTCCTCAATAATACCCGCGATGAAGATACGCCCGGAGAATACCCCACCTTGCGGCTGTATGACAGCATTGGCCGCAGGCAGGTAGATACGGTAGCCGCCTGGGTAGCCGGCCATGCCGGGAAAGATGAAGAAAAAGAGATACGGGATTTTCTCCGTACCCTGGAGCCCAAGATCCATGCGCATGACCATGACTCGTTCGTAAACGGGGAACTGGCAGATACCAAATACCTCAGCATCCGCAACGGTGGCAGCTGCCGCCTCAAAGACGCGCCGGTGAACGGCAGGGGCAACCTGCTGATGTTTTACTGGACGAGGAACGACGGCGGTTCCATGGAGATACGGGCCAACAGTTTAACCGGCCCCGTTATTGGCCGCACCCGGCTGGAAAAAGGCAGGGGCATTATCAACGTGCCCATTGAGCCGCTGGAGGGCCGCCACAACCTGTTCTTCGTATTCCGCAACAGCAGCCTGGAACCCTTGCAGTCCGTTTGCGCGGTGGAGTGGATGGCCTTCCGCGAAGACCTGCCGGGCAAAGGGGAACCGGGGTATAGAACGGTAGAAACGGCTTTTATGAAACTGGTGAACGCCGCTCCTGAAAGCGTACCGGTAATGGTGGAAAACCCGGGAGAGATGTTCCGCCCCACGCATGTTTTTGAAAGGGGCAACTGGCTGGTGAAAGGCGAGCAGATGCAACCCGATGTACCGGCCTCGCTCAATCCCTTCCCCGCCAACGCGCCACGTAACCGCCTGGGGCTGGCGCTGTGGATGACCAGCAAGGAGAACCCGCTTACCGCGCGTGTAATGGTCAACCGCTTTTGGGAACAACTGTTCGGCACCGGCATTGTGGAAACGCAGGAAGATTTTGGTACGCAAGGGTTTTTACCGTCTCATCCCGCCCTGCTGGATTACCTCGCTTACCGGTTTATGAATACCCATGGCTGGAGCATGAAAGCCCTGCTGAAAGAAATGGTGATGTCTGCCGCCTACCGGCGGGATTCCCGCAGCTCCCCTGAACTGCAGGAAAAAGACCCCGCCAACCGGCTGCTGGCCCGCGGCCCGCGCTTCCGCCTCACCGCGGAGCAGGTGCGGGACCAGGCGCTGGCCGTAAGCGGGCTGCTGAGTGAACGCATGTATGGCGCCAGCGTAATGCCCTACCAGCCGGAAGGCATTTGGCAGGCGGTGTACAGCGGCCAGGCCTGGAAAACCAGCGAAGACGGCAACCAGTACCGCCGCGCGGTATATACCTACATCCGCAGAACAAGCCCGTACCCCTCACTGGTCACCTTTGACGGCTCCAGCCGCGAGGTATGCCTGCAGCGGAGGATACGCACCAATACGCCGTTACAGGCGCTGGTAACGCTGAACGACCCTGTGTTTGTGGAAGCGGCCCGGCACCTGGCCCTCAAAATGAAAACAAGCGGCGGTGCAAACAAAGCAGCGTGTATCCGTGCAGGTTATAAAGCCGCCATGTTCAAAGATATTGACCCGGCCCGGCTGGGCATACTGGAAAAGCTGTATGCACAGGCACAGGCAAAATACAGCAAAGCGCCCAAGGACGCGGCCGCCCTGGTACAGGCCGGTGAAGACGCGCACCTGGCCGCTTTAACGGTGGTTGCCAATGCTATTCTCAACCTGGATGAGTTCTTATCCAAATCCTAAGATCATGTCAGCAAAACTCATAAAAGAAGCAAACGAACAGGCCGCCCGGTATTTTTCCCGCCGGCACTTTCTGCAAAATTGTGTGACCGGCCTGGGCGCCACGGCGCTCACGTCGCTGCTGGGAGGCTGCAACTTGTTCTCCTCATCCGGCAACGGCGGCGGCATGCCGCAAAGCCTCAACCCGCTTGACCCGAAAGCCCCGCATTTCCCCGCCCGCGCCCGCAGTGTTATTTACCTGCACATGGCCGGCGCTCCCTCGCAGCTGGAAATGTTCGACTATAAACCGGAACTGCAAAAGCTGCACAACCAGTTATGCCCGCAGTCACTGCTGGAAGGAAAAAAATTTGCCTTCATCCGCGGTGTGCCCAAAATGCTGGGGCCGCAGGCCAACTTCAAACAGCATGGCCAGTCCGGGGCCTGGGTGTCTGACTATATGCCGCACTTTGCAGGCATGGTAGACGAAGTGAGCTTTTTGAAAGCCGTGCAAACAGACCAGTTCAACCACGGCCCGGCCCAGCTGTTCATGCACACCGGCAGCGCCCGCCTGGGCAGGCCCAGCACCGGCGCCTGGGTAACGTATGGCCTGGGCTCTGAAAACAGCAACCTGCCCGGTTTTGTGGTGCTCACCTCCGGCGGCAAAACGCCCGATGCGGGTAAAAGCGTGTGGGGCAGCGGTTTTCTTCCATCTGTATACCAGGGCGTGCAATGCCGCTCCAAGGGAGACCCCGTGCTGTACATCACAGATCCCGACGGCATGGACCGCGATCTGCGGTACCAGTCCATACAGGCCATCAATGAAGTGAACAAGCTGGAATACGAAGCCTTCTCAGACCCGGAAACCCTTTCCCGCATTTCACAATACGAGCTGGCCTACAAAATGCAGATCTCCGTACCCGGCGTAATGGACATCAGCAGTGAGCCGGCCTATATTCATGAACTGTACGGCACGCAGCCCGGCAAGGAATCTTTTGCCAACAACTGCCTGCTGGCCCGCAAGCTGGTGGAAAAAGGCGTGCGGTTCGTGCAGCTGTTTGACTGGGGCTGGGATGCCCACGGCACAGACGAGCATACGGCGGTAGACCTGGGCATGCGCAACAAGTGCCGCGAGATAGACAAGTCCATTACCGCGCTGCTGCTTGACCTGAAGCAACGCGGCCTGCTGGATGAAACGCTGGTGGTGTGGGGCGGCGAATTTGGCCGCACGCCCATGCAGGAAAACCGCGAAGGCAAGGAAATGCCTTTCCTGGGCAGGGACCACCATGCGGAAGCATTTACCATGTGGATGGCCGGCGCCGGCATCCGCAAGGGCGTTACCTGGGGAGAAACGGACGAGATCGGTTTCAGCGCTGTAAAAGGCCAGGTGGCCGTTCACGATATTCACGCTACCATCTTGCAACAACTGGGTTTTGATCACGAAAAACTGACCTATCACTTCCAGGGCCGGCCTTTCAGGCTGACAGATGTGGGCGGCCACGTTATAAAAGAAATTATAAGCTAACCTATGCAACTGAACAGAAGGAACTTTCTCAAACAATCCGCCGCCGCGGGGGCCACGTCTTTATTGCCTTCCCTGCCGGCGTTCAGCACCGCTCCCGGAGAACAGCAAACCCCTGCGGCAGCCGGTTTCAGGCTGGTGGTACTGGCCACCAACTGGGGCTTTCAGGGTAGTACGGACGAGTTTTGCCGCCGCGCCAAAGAGGTCGGTTATGACGGTATTGAAATGTGGTGGCCGGGCGATGCGGCGGCGCAGGACGCCCTGTTTGCCGCACTGGCCAAATACCAGCTGGAAATAGGTTTTCTCTGCGGCAGCGGCAGCAGCGATTATGCCAAACATGCGGAACAATTTGAAGCGGCCCTGAAAGCCGCCACCGGCCAGCAAAGGCAGCGCCCGCTGTATATTAACTGCCACTCCGGGAGAGATCATTTTTCTTTTGAGCAGAACACCAAGCTGATTGAAATAACCACCCGCATATCACAGCAAAGCGGCATACCGGTGTGTCATGAAACGCACCGCTCCCGCATGATGTTTGCCGCCCACATTACCCGCCGCTTTATTGAAACACAGCCCGCCCTCCGCCTCACGCTGGATATTTCCCACTGGTGCAACGTACACGAGTCGTTGCTGCAAGACCAGCAGGAAACCGTAGCCATGGCGCTTTCCCGCGCGGAGCACGTGCATGCGCGCATTGGCCACCCGGAAGGGCCGCAGGTAAATGACCCCCGCGCACCGGAATGGGAAGGCGCGGTAAAGGCGCACTTTGCCTGGTGGGACGAAATTGCCCGCCGCAAAAGAGAAAAAGGGGAAGTGATGACGGTGCTTACGGAATTTGGCCCGGTAGACTATATGCCCGCCCTGCCGTATACCCGGCAGGCAGTAGCCAACCAGTGGGACATTAACGTACATATGATGAAACTCTTAAAAGCGCGGTACGGGAAATGACGATCTTACTGGAAGTTTCGCAGACCGGCTGGGGCCTGTTTTTCGGGCGCTTTCACCCGGTGCTGGTACACCTGCCCATTGGCATGCTGCTGGTGGCGTTCGTACTGGAAGCATTGAGCAAGCACAGGAGGCTGGCCATACTGGGCGCGGCCGTACTGCCTGTGCTGATATTCGGCGCGGTGTCTGCCGTGGCCGCCTGCGTAGCGGGTTACCTGCTGTCTCTCTCCGGCGGGTACGATGACGGCGCGCTGGCCCTGCACATGTGGCTGGGGATAGGCGTAGCCGTTATATCCGTATTGTTATGCGTATTGAGAAGGTACACCCTCTTCAAAAAGAGCTGGCTGGCAGTTTCCGGCGTAATGGTGCTGCTGCTGTCTGCCGCCGGCCACTATGGCGGCACGCTCACGCATGGAGATGATTACCTGACCGCGGCCCTGCCGCTGGGCAAAAAGAAAACGGCCGCGGCCACGCTCACCGGCCCGCCGGAAGAAATAAAAGTGTATGACCAGCTGGTGCGCCCCGTGCTGGAGCAGAAGTGTTATGGCTGCCACAACGAACAAAAGCTGAAAGGCGGCCTGCGGCTGGATGGCATCAAACACATCCAGGAAGGCGGCGAGAACGGCCCGGTGCTGAAAGACAGCCTGCCGGAAATGAGCGAACTGTATAAACGCCTGGTGCTGTCTGAAGACGATGACAAGCGCATGCCGCCCAAAGGCAAGCCCCAGCTGAACCCGCAGCAGGTAGAAATTATTTACTGGTGGATAGCGCAGGGCGCTTCGCCCACGGCCACGGTAAAAGACCTCCATAAAACGCCGCGCATACAGCTGGTGCTGGAATCCCTGCAGCCGTCCCGGGGCGGGGAGGCCAATCCTTTCATTCCCGAAGCGGAAGCCGGCGCTCCGTCAGAAAAAGACGTGGAAGCGCTGGAGGCTATTGGCGTAAAAGTGATGCCTGTTGCCGCGCAAAGCGGGTATGTGATGATCAATGCCATCAACGCCGCGGCGTTCGGTAACCGCGAAGCGGAACTGCTGCTGCCCCTCAAATCTCACATTGCCTGGCTGAAGCTGTCCAACACACAGGTTGGGGATTCTGCCTTGGCCGCCATAGCGGAACTGCCGCACCTGACCCGCCTGCACCTGGAGAATACCGCGGTAACAGACGCAGGCCTGCCGGCGCTGGCCGCCAGCAAATCGCTGATGTACCTCAACCTGGTAGGCACCAAAGTAACAGGCAAAGGCCTGCAGGCGTTGCACCAGAACAAGGCCCTGCGGGAGGTGTATCTCTATAAAAGCGCTGTAACCCCTGCGGAAGTAACCACGCTGAAACAGCGCATGCCCCGTGTGAAGATAGATACGGGCGGGTACCACATGCCCGTGCTGGCAACGGATACGCTGGTGTTCAGGAAAGAAAAGAAATCGTAACGCTGTTGTGTAGCAAAAAATAAAGAGGACGTTTTACATGTAATTGCTGCCTGAAGGCAGTTGGAGGATCGGCGCCTGTCTGCCCTTGCCCTCAACATGTAAAACGTCCTTTTCTTATTCTTCTATGCGCGGCACCCTTTAACACGGTCACCGCGCCGCCTGTTTGGGCGGTTGTTTCTCGTTCCTATATGCACTACGCCTGCTGTTGCCGGTTACCACGGCCGCCGCGCCACCTGTTGGGGCGGTTGTTCCGCTTCTTGGCCGCTACCTGCTGGGAAGATGATTGCCGCATCTGCACGGCCGGTACGGGTTTCACCGTGGCGGTCACAGAAGTTTGGCTGGCAGGGAAAGGGTGGTCTTTGATCACCGGAATTTCCTGCGCTATCAGTTTGGCAATGTCTTTCACATACGGCAGCTCTTCCGCTTCACAAAAAGAGAGGGCTATACCGCTGGCGCCCGCCCTGCCCGTTCTGCCAATACGGTGCACGTACGTTTCCGGTACGTTGGGTATTTCGTAATTGATCACGTGCGAAAGATTGTCCACGTCAATACCGCGGGCGGCAATGTCTGTTGCTACCAGCACGCGGATGCGGCCTGCCTTGAAATCGGTCAGGGCGCGCTGGCGGGCGTTCTGTGACTTGTCTCCATGTATGGCGCTGGCGGCTATCTGCGCTTTGTTCAGCTCCTTGGCCACCCGGTCCGCCCCATGTTTGGTCCTGGTAAACACCAGGGCGCTGGAGATGGACGCATCTTTCAATACATGCACCAGCAGCGCGCGTTTGGAGCTTTTATCCACATGATAAAGGCGCTGCTCCACTTTTTCAGCAGTGGAGGAAACGGGCGTTACCGCTACCTTCAGCGGGTTGGTGAGGATGGAATTGGCCAGGCCCGCAATTTCTGCCGGCATGGTAGCGGAGAAGAACAACGTCTGGCGTTTTTCAGGGAGTTTGGTGATCACCCTTTTTACATCGTGAATAAAACCCATGTCCAGCATACGGTCTGCCTCGTCCAGCACAAACTGGCGGATGTACCGCAGGTTGATGTGGCCCTGCTGCCAGAGGTCCAGCAGGCGGCCCGGCGTGGCCACCAGTATGTCTGTGCCATGCCTCAGGGCTTGTATCTGCGTTTGCGGGGATACGCCCCCGAAAATGACCAGGTGTTTGATGCCGGTATGCGCGCCATAATCCCTGATGTTCTCTGCTATCTGGATGGCCAGCTCGCGGGTGGGCGTAAGTATCAGTGTTTTGATATGCCTGTCCGGCACCTGCGCCGTTTGTTTTTCCTGATATAATAATTGCAGGATGGGAATGGAAAAGGCAGCCGTTTTACCGGTACCGGTTTGCGCACAGGCCAGCAGGTCTCTCTTCTGCAATACGATGGGTATGGCCTGGCTCTGGATAGGTGTGGGCGTATGATAACCCTGTGTTTCAAGCGCACGCAAAATGGGCGCAATGAGACTTAATTTCTCGAATGACAATATGTTATGATTTTGCTAAAATGATGCTAACAATCCTGCTTAAAAAGAAGGGAAGGATGGCTAGATTGTATATCCACACATCATTTTAATGAACCTGACTGCGGCTTTTGCCGAGGAGGGGATATAGAAATATCCGCAAAGGTACGGAATTTCCGGCAAATGGGGATGGATGGGCAAAGTCTTTGTAAAATGGGCCGGCGCTGGCGCCGGCCCCGGAAGGGAGCGTGTTAAAATGTTTTTCCCGCATCATGTTTGTTTCCCTGGCGGGCGGCCCCCCGCTCAGTTGAAATCCGTAGCCGTGGCCAGGTGCTGCCAGCTGTGCAGGTCTCCCTCCACCGCCGCCATTTTCTGGCGGGCCAGCTGATAGGCGTCTGGCCCCAGGAACAGGTGGAGCGGCGGCTGTTGGGCCTGGGCGGCCGCCAGTATCACGTCAATGCCTTTCTCCGGGTCTCCGGGCTGCGCGCCGTTGATCTGCTGCTGGTGCGCGATCTGTGACTGGCGGGTGGAGGTGTACGCCGCAATAGGGTTTGCGGGCACCGCCAGCGATCCGGCGGAAAGGAAATTGGTGCGGAAGTAACCGGGGCTGACAATCACCACCCTGATGCCAAAGGGCGCCACCTCCGCGGCCAGTGACTCGGAAAGCCCTTCCAGCGCAAATTTGGTACCGCAGTAGCTGCCGAAACCGGGAAAGGCGCCGTTGAACCCGCCGATGGAGGAAATGTTGAAAATAGTGCCGCTGCCTTGCGCGCGCAATACCGGCATTACATGGCGGATCACGTTCAGCGGGCCAAATACGTTTACATTGAAGTTGTTGCGCACTTCCGCGTCTGACAGCTCTTCCAGCGTGCCAATGAGGCCGTAGCCGGCGTTGTTGACCACCACGTTTATAGTGCCGAAGGTGTTCACCGTTTCCTGTACGGACCGCAATACGCTCTGTTCGTCTGTTACGTCTGTTTGCAGCGGCAAAAAATTCTCATGCTGCCCCACCGCGTTAACGAGCGTTTCCTTTTTGCGCGACGTAGCGGCTACCCTGTACCCCTGCCCCAGCAGTTTTTTTACGAGTACCAGGCCAAAGCCTTGTGAAGCGCCTGTAACATACCATACTTGTTGCTGTGCCATGTGTGTTGTTTTTGATAGCACAAAACTAGCGCGGCGGATGGCCACGGCTGTTAATCAATTCAAACCAAAAATTGCAAAAATCAAACGGTGCGGAAAGAGCGGGGCGTTACCTGCGTTTTTTTCTTGAAAAAATTATTGAAGTGGGCCGGCTCCTGGAAACCAAGGCAGTAGCCTATTTCAGATACGTTCCAGTCTGTATGGCGCAGCAGCATTTTGGCTTCCCGCACAATGCGCTCCGCTATCAGCTCGGAGGTAGATTTACCGGTAGTGTCTTTCAGCGCCTTGTTGAGATGGTTCACGTGTACAGACAACTGGTTGGCAAAGTCTATGGCCGTGCGGAAGTTGACCTGTTGTACGGGAGACTGGATGGGGAACTGCCTTTCCAGCAGCTCGCTGAACATGGTGGAGATGCGCCCGGCCGCGTTGCCGTGGGCATGTACTTCCTGCGCGGGCTGCATCTTGAGCCCGGTGTGGATCAGCTCCAGTGCATAATTGCGCAGCAGGTCGTATTTATACGTATAGTCAGCCTGCAGCTCCGCCAGCATTTTCTCAAAGAGGTCCCGCACCGGTTGTACCTGCGCCGCGGGCAGGTGTACAACGGGCTGGCCGCCCGGCCTGAATACGGGGAAATCCAGCAGCCTGATGGAGGTGAACTGGTGGAAGAACGCTTCCGTGAATATGCAAAAGTAACCGCCCTGCTCTTCAGAAAGATGCTCGCACTGGTAGGGCACCTGCGGGTTGGCAAACATCAGGGCGTGGTCTTCTACTGCTATTACCTTGTCCGCGAAATAATAACGGTTCCTGCCGCTTACAAGGGCCACCTTGTAGAAGTCACGACGGCTGTAAGGCAGGGGCCTGGCTTCGCGCCCCACAAATTCCGCCGAGTTAAAAACGTTGAAATGACCGATCTCTTTCTCCAGGCCGCCGGGTACCTGGAGGTCTTTGGCACGGTAAAATTCTTCCAGGGTTTGGGTCTTTTCCATATACCAAATCTACGAATAAATGTTTTTCCGGAATTTTTTTCGGAACAGGGAGACGTAGTGCTGTTCACGGCCGGGGCGGGCGGCAGCCTGCCATCAGAATAAGCGCGCAGGCCCCGTTGTAAAACGGGCCATTGATGTACAAGCCCGTTTTCAGGGATGCTCGTGAATGAACTGGAAAGCCCTTCTTTCAGACCAGTAATGTTTGCCTGAAAAGGTCACAAACCCCACATGCCCGCCGGTTTGCGGGGTTTCCAGGTGGAAGAAGGGGTTTTGTTCCGCTTCCTCATAAGGAAAGCTGCCCTTGCCAAGAAAGGGATCGTCCAGTGCATTGATGAGCAGTGTGGGAATGCGGATGCCGGGCAGAAATTGCCGGGAGCTGTTGCGGGCCCAGTATTCTTCTGCGTCCTTGTAGCCATGCATGGGAGCTGTGTAGCGGTCGTCAAACTGTTTGAAGTTTCGGATCTCGTCAAACCGCTCCAGCGAGATCTTACCGGGGTAACGAAGGGCTTTCTCTTCCAGCTTGGCGCCCAGCGAGCGGATGAAACGTTTCATGTAGATGGCGTTATGCCGTTTTTCCAGTTCCAGGGAGCTATCTTTCAGATCGCAGGGCACTGAAATGGCCACCGCGGAGCGGACCAGGGGAAGAATGCCCGTACTTCTTTCGCCCACGTACTTGAGGGTCACATTACCGCCAAGGGAAAAACCCACCAGGTGAAGGTGCGTGTACCGGCCGGTGGCGGCCATATGCTCTACCACGGTTTGCAGGTCCCCGGTTTCGCCGCTGTGGTAAAAGCGGAGGGCCTCATTGCTTTCCCCGCTGCACCCGCGAAAGTTCATGGCAACCGTATCATACCCGCCTTCATTGAAAATGTTGACCATACCGGTAACGTACTGCCTGCGGGAGCTGCCTTCCAGCCCGTGGAGTATGATCACCAGCTTGCGGCTGTTCACGCTGCTGAGGTCAAGATCAATAAAATCGTTATCCGCTGTACGGATGCGCGTACGGGTGTACCGCGCTGTTTTTATTTTCCTGAACAGGGAGGGAAAAATGGTCAGCAGGTGGCGGTTCCGCAGCAGAAAGGGAGCCTTGTAATCCGTGGTGGGTACAACGGGCATCTTTTTTTTTGTAAAGATAGAATATTTGGAGCGGCAGGCAGGAGACAAAAGAGGGCCGGTGACTGTGCATGACCGGCCCTCTGTCAGGATCAATGGCGCGTAACACCGCTACAGCGGAGGTACAAAGAAGGCCGGCCAGTATACCTGACCGGCCTTCTGCACAGGATCAATAAAGCGTAGCACCTTCACGGCGCGGGTATAAAGGTGAACATCCACTTCACGGGGTTATGCCAGTCCGGCCCTTTGAAGCTGCCCACCGGCGCTTTTATTTTAACGGTGTTCCAGCCTTTGCGCAGGGGAATGATTACCGGCGCGCGGTATTCATATCCTTCATCCACCAGCGGAATTTCGCTGTCTCCCTTTTGCCCGGCCCTTTTCCAGTGGGGCGGCGGCACCAGGCTGCCGTTTACCCATACGGCGCTGTGGCGGTTGTCCCACGCGCGGGCGGGCGGTGAGTCTGTGTTCGGGGAGCGGGAAAAGTTGTTGAACCCTATCCAGAACTTTTCAGGGCCTGCCTTGTTGCGCCAGATCCTGGTGTAAGCGTACCAGGTGGTGTTCTCTTCCGGCGCCGGTAAAGCGCCCGTTACTTTCGGCGCCCACCAGTGGCGGAGAATAACCGTGCCGCCCACGGTTTGCAGCGCCGGTGCGCCGGTAGTATCAAAATCACGGGCAAGGTCTCCATTATTCCGGAAGGGGCCGTACAGGTCCCATACCAATGCGGATTGGGCTGCGTAAGGGAAAGATAATGTTGAAAAATAGCGTTGCCGGTGCTGCAGGAGGCGTTGCTCAAAAGCGGCAAAAGAGGTGGCTTTTGCCGTGCCGGGCGCGCCGATGGCGGCGGCCCAACCGGGGTACCCGCCGCCTTTCCAGACACGTTCGGAAAAGGCCGGAATGCCCGGGTATACAGCGTTCATGCGTAGCAGGTCATCTTCATGCCGCACCTTCCGGTCGTGCCAGAGGCACAGCGTGGCGCCTTTCATGGCCGTGTCTATTTCCCGGAAGAACAGGGTTGCCACGGTTTCCAGCGGGTCCATATGGTTCAGGTAAAGATGGCGGGAGTCTACATACTGCAGGGAAGTATCCGTGGCGCCATCATTCATCCACAACTGGCGGAGCGTGCCGGGGTGCAGGTTGCCGCCGGGGCTCCAGCCAATGGTTTGTTTGCCCAGGGAATGCAGCAGCGCTGTTACCTCCGGCAGAAATTGCCGGTTGGAAATATGTACCTCGTCACCGCCGATGTGTATATAAGGTACATCGTACGTGGCGCAAAATTCCCGCAGGATGCTTTTCACGATGGCCAGCCCTGTGTCTGACTGCATGTCTGTTTTCATGGCGCGCCTGAAGGCGGTGCTATGGCCGGGCATGTCTATTTCCGGCACAAGGGTGATATAACGGTCACGGCAGTACGCTATCAATTCCCGCATGTCGGCTTCGGAATAAAATTTCCCTTTGTTGCGTGTCATGTGCTCCGGCGCCGTCAGTTGAGGATATTGCCTGCAGGCCAGCCGCCAGGCCACGTCTTCAGTGGGGTGGAAGTGAAAAACGTTCAGCTTGTACCGTGCCATTACATCGATCTGCTGTTTCAGCAGCGGCATGCTTTGGTAGTTCCTGCCCACGTCCACCATGTAGCCGCGCCAGGCAAAGGCCGGCCAGTCTGTAATGCGGCATGCCGGTATCTTGCTGTTGCCCCGGGCCAGTTGCTGCAGGGTCTGTATGGCGTAGAACGCGCCGGCCGCGTCCTGGGCCGTTATCACAATACTGTCCGGGTGTACCTGCAGGGTGTACCCTTCCGGCCGGTTGCCGCCGCGGCGGACCACCACGTAATTGTTGCTGCCCTGCGCCATTCTGGCCTGCGGGAAGAGGGTTTGCAACAGCCGTACCTCCCGCCTGAACATGTCATCCGCCGGCAGCAGGTACCGGCAGGCCGCTTTTTCAAAATGCCCGGCGTCCCAGCTTACCTGCTGCGGTGCGGGGATCAGCGCCGGCTGGGCGTGGGCGGCAAACGGCAGCAGCAATGTTAGCAGGCGCCGTATCATAATTTGATCTTTACGGGAACGAAGGTGATGGTGCTGTAATTGTCTTTTTCATACAGCACGCCCACAGCCCTGCGGGACAGCCGCACAATGTCCGAATAGGCGGTTTTGCTGCTTTTCAGCGCGCCGGGGGAGCGGTCTATCACGTAGCTTCTTTTCCATGTTTTACCATCGTTGGTGCTGATGCGCAAGGTGAGATTATCCCGCTGGGTGGTGTCTGCCGCGTTGCAGAAAGCAAGTACATGCCCTTTTTTGCGGCGTTGCAGCGTGAGCAGCGTGCCCTGGCATACTGGGTCTGGCAGGTTGCGGTCAAAATAGGCGGTATCCCAGGTGGCGCCGCCGTCTTTACTGACGGCCACTATCCTGGCCCGCACATCGCCCTGCTGGTTGCGGACGTTCATCATGAGGCGGCTGCCGGAAATATCCGCGGCAATGGCCTCGTTACCGCCGGGAACAGCTACGCTCCCGCCAAGGCGGAAGGTTTTGCCATGGTCATCGGTATAGAAACCATGCGCGCGGTAATCCCGGAAGTGCGGTTGCGGCGGCCCGGCGGAGTGGTTGGCGGCAACAAATATCCTTCCTTCGAACTTCCCGCTTTCAAACTGCATGGCGTGGCCGGGCGTGTTGGCATAGCTGCGCCAGTCTTCCGGAAAGGAATAGGCCGGCGGAAATGAAGGGCGGTGCGTTTGGGCGGTGATGTTCACCGGGTCAGACCAGGTGGCGCCATTGTCTGCGGAGGTTTTGTACCAGACCTCGCGCAATCCTTTCCCTTTCCGCACTTCTCCTTCGTGGTTGTTGCCGGTGTTGTAAAAAAGGAAGATGCGGCCGCCGGGGAAGGCGGGATCTCTGGTATCTACAACCGGCGCGGGGTTGCCAGCTTGCAGGGAGTCATAGTCTACTACTTCCTGCAGGGCGCTCCATGTTTTGCCGCCGTCTGTGCTGCGTTTCATCACAATGTTGATATCCCCGAAATCTCCTGCGTTGTGTACACGCCCCTCGCAAAATGCCAGCAGGTGGCCGTTGGGAAGCCCGATAATGGCGGGGATGCGGTAACTGCGGTGCCCTTCCTGGCCGGCCGTAAATACCGGTACGGACTGGCTGTAGGTAACCATGCTGCTGAGCACCAGCACGCACAGTAAAAAAAGTCTGCTCTTCATGATCCTGTTATTTTGATCCGGGCAAAATTTCTCACGATGCCCGGGACCTTGAATTTTTTATAGGCTGCTCCCTGCTTTACGGGCAGCGTTTTGTTCCTTTTTCTCCAGGTGCTCCTGCAATATCTGCAAACAATACCATTCCTGCCGCGGCAAATGGAACGGGCCTTTGAAGAGGTTGCCCTTGGCCGTTTGCGCCACCGTACCGTTGCGGTGCAGGTAACCGAACCACTCCCCGTTTTCCGTATCATGAAAATGGCTGTAGGCATATTGATGCACCTGCCGGTGCCAGCGCGCGTATTTTTCGTTGCCGGTCATCAGGTATGCCAGTAAGGTGGCTATGATGGCCTCATTGTGCGGCCACCAGAACTTCATGTCCTGCCAGTATTCCTGCACCGGTTTATGATAAACGTCCCGGAAGTAAAAGATGCCGCCATACTCTTTGTCCCAGCCCCGCTCCCACATGTAGTCCAGCATTTTGCAGCCCAATGCGGTGAGGCGTTCATCATTACCGCGGTGGCGGGCTTCGTGCAGGATGAACCAGGCGCCTTCTATGGCGTGGCCGGGGTTGAGGGTGCGGCCGTCTATGTGGTCAATAATGCTGCCGTCTGGCGCTACGGTCTCCATTACGCAGCGGATATCGTCTTTCACAAAAAAGGTCTCTATTTCAGAGATCCACTGGTCAATGTACGCATCACAGCGCTCATCGCCAATGGTGGCGCGCAGCTGCTGGGCGGTGTTGAGCATGATCATGGGCACGCCAATACCGCGGGCGGGCCGGGTGCTTGTGTATTTGGAGGGCAGCAAACCCGGTGTGGACGCATATTCCAGGCATTGCCCGAACAGCGCGCGGGCAAATGATGCCATGCTGTTGCTGCCGGTGGCCTGTGCATATGCCGCGGCGGCAATTACGGTAAAGGTTTCAGAGAAGAAGTACCGCCGCTTGCGGATGGGCTGGCCGTTGCGGGCCATGTGAAAGAACATGCGGCCATCCGTATCAAAACAGTGTTGCTGCAGGAAGTCAATGCCGTACCTGGCGCCCTGCAGCCACTCCGGGTTGCGAGATACGGTGTTGTAAAGGGTAGACAGCAGCCAGGCGGCGCGGCCCTGTATCCACACGGCCTTATCATCGTCCAGCAAGGTACCGTTGGCCTCGCGCATGAGCAGATAGCCGCCGTACTCCTTGTCGTAACTGCGGGGAAACCAGAACGGAACAGTGTTGTCCAGCAATTGCCGCCGGTAAAAATCCCGCAGGTGCAGCAGGTCTGTAGTTGAATAAAGCATATTAGTTCTTATAAATGGTTAAGCCGGCAATATCTTTCCGCTGCCCCGCCACCAGGCTGAACAGGTAGCCGCATACCGCGCAGCTGGCCAGGCCGGTCAGCGCATACAGCAGCAGGTTGATGTGCGTGTAGCGGTACACCAGGTATTGTATCACACCGCTGACCAGCAGCCCCGCCGTAGCGCCAAAGGCGTTGGCCCTGCGGGTAAAAATGCCCAGGACGAACAGGCCCGCAATGCCGCCGGTGAACAGGCCCAGGATGGTGTTGAACTGGTCCCAGAGAGACACAATGCCGGTACCGGCCATTACCAGCGCAATTACGGTACCGAAGATGCCTACGGCCAGGGTAGCGGCCCGCGCGGCCAGCAGGTAACTTTTCTCTGACCTGGCGGGGAATATTTTCCGGTAAAAATCATTGACAAATACGGTAGACACCGCGTTCACACTACCGTTAAGGCTGCCCATGGCGGCGGCAAAAATGGCGGTGATCACCAGGCCGGAGATGCCGTTGGGCAGCTCGTTCACAATGAACCAGGGGAAAATGGTGTCTTGCGAGTCCAGCGCAATGTTCACCTTTTCCGGATGTTGCTGGTAAAAGAGGTATAACAGCGTGCCGAGCGAAAAGAAGATGATGGTGGAAGGCAATGTCATCCAGGCGCTGAGCTTCAGGCTGCCAACGGCGGTCTTTTCATCTTTGGTGGTGAGGTAACGCTGTACCACCGTCTGGTCTGTGCCATACACGGTGAGGTTCAGTGCCAGCCCGCCGATCAGCACTACCCACAGCGTGGGGGAGCTGAGGTCGAAGTGAAAGTCCAGCAGCTTCAGTTTGGCGTTGGCGGCAAGACTGGCCCAGGCCTCTCCCGCAGTGCTTTTCATGCGCATAGGCAGCAGCACCAGCGACAGCAGGGCGCCGCCCAGCAGTATGATCACCTGTACTACCTCCGTCCAGATGACCGCTTCCACACCGCCCAGTACCGTATAAAAGAGGCTTACAATACCCATGATGAGAATACAGGTGGTAACGGGTATGCCTGTTACCACGGAAAGCGCAATGCTGGGCAGGAGCAATACAATGCCCATGCGGCCCAGTTGCAGCAAAATGAACAACAGGGAGGCCAGGCCGCGGGAGAGGTAGCTGAAACGTTTTTCGAGGTATTCATAGGCGGAGGTAACGTTCAGTTTCCGGTAGAAGGGAATAAAGAAACGCACCACCAGCGGCATTACCATAATGATGGTCATGAGCAGCAGGAAATACGTCCAGTTGGTAGCGTAAGTTTTGGCGGGAATGCCGATGAAGGTGATGGCGCTGAGCTTGGCGCCGAAAATACTGAGGCCGGTGGCCCAGCCGGGAATCTTCTGGCCGCCGCGGAAATAGTCGTCTGTAGAAGCCTGGTGACGGGATGTCCAGATGCCGATGGCGATCATCAGGAGCAGGTACAGGGCCAGTATGGTGTAGTCTGACCAGGAGAAGAACTGTTTTCTTTCAATAACGCCTTTCAGGATGGCAGGGGTGCGCACGCCCGGCCGCACCTCGCCGCCCGGAATAAAAATATCGCCGCCCCATTTTACCGCGGTGGTGGTAACGGGCGTTTCAAACGGCAGTTCGCCGGTTTTGGTCCAGGTGTTGGTAACGGTGTTGAAGAGGTGGATATCGCGGCTGAACCCGCGGTGTTCTGTGAGCAGCGGCAGTTTCTGCGCCTGCAGCGCCGCTTTATGGCCATCAGGCGCCGCCTGGATGGCGGCGTTGAACGTTTCTATGCGGTGAAATACATCGCCCTTGTCTCCGCCAAATAAAAGGATATAGGTAGCACCGGTGGCTATGCCGGTACCGGCGGAAAGCGCGGCAGCGGGCACGGGGGCCATTTTTTTCCATTGCCCTTCCTGCAGGTTGTACTGGTATACGCTGTTGTGCAGCTGGCTGATGCCGGTGGCGGTGCGCGTTCTGCCGCCAATGAGGTACAGGCAGGGATACTCGCCGTTTGACTGTACAACGGTTACTGCATGGGAAACCGCCAGCGGCAGGTCTGGCAATTGCTCCCAATGGCCGGCGCCGGGTTGCAGGCGGTAGAACGTGCGGAGGGCGCCGGTGTCTGTTTCGCCGCCGGTGAGGTATACGGTGTTGCCATGCAGGGCGGCGGAGGCGTTGGTAACAGGCTGCGGCAGGGAAGGCATGGGGATGTTCTCCAGCTTCTGCTGTACAGCGTTCCATTGCAGCAGGAACACCTCCCTCCGGGGGCCGTTCTCATTTTCCCCGCCTATGCAGAGCAGGCCTTGCGGCGTGGTAACGCTGGCGGCGTAGGCAAATGAAAATGGCAGGGTAACCGGCGGCAGCCAGGTAGAATCAGGCCGCAGCAGGTACACATCGTTATGATATTTTTTGTGGCCGCCTTGCCAGGGCATGCCGTCCGGGAAGTTGGCGCCGCCGGCAATCAGCAGCAGGTCATGGTGCACGCCCGCGCTGGCGCCGGCCAGGCCGGGCTGCTCTGTTGCTCCCCGCGGCGGGGGCAGCGTGGCGGGAACCGACCAGTGGATATGGTTGTTGGCCGGCTCCTGTGCCCCCAGCCGGGAAATGGAGAGCATGGTAATGAGAAATGTCAGTTTGATAAACAGTGAAAAATGCATCGCGCGTTTTTTGTCAGCCCTTCACAGCAGCTGGCAGTTGAGAACAGAAAGATGTAAAGTCAAGCGCTGCTACGTCTTTTGCAAAAGCCTCCAGCCTTTCCGCGCTCATGTTAGACACGGGCTTGCGGAAGCCGCCACAGTCAAGCCCTATCATTTTCATATAGGCTTTACCGGTAGCTATGCCGCCATATTTCCCCAGTAGGCGTATCATGTCTATGGAACGCTGCTGCAGGGCGCGCGCTTTTTCCAGCTCACCGTTTTCCCAGGCCCGGATAAGGTCCAGGTAAAGCGGGGCGGCATAGTTGAAAGTGCTGCCCACAGCGCCTTTTGCGCCAATGCTGAGCGCCGGCAGCATATTCTCGTCCCGGCCCCAAAGCATATCGTAATACCCGTTGCGGAACCGCAGGCAGCTCAGGAAGTCCATAAAGTCTTCATGTGTATATTTGATACCGGCAAAATTGGGGCAGTGCCCGTCTATGGCCTGCAGCAGCTCTATCATGTTAAAATGTACGCCGGTGAGCACCGGGATGTGGTAGTAGTAAAACGGCATGTCCGGCACCGCCGCCGCAATTTCCATGCACATATCCGCCAATACTTTCACGCTGGCCGGTTTGAAATAGAACGGCGCCGTAAACGCCACGGCATACAAACCCGCTTCCCTGGCGTGCCTGGCCAGCTCAATACATTCCGCCACGCTGGTGCCCCCCAGCAGGGTGATCACCTTGAAGTCTCGTTGATCAACGGCGGCGGATGCCCAGGCCTCCGCCACCAGCTTGCGCTCGCGGAGCGTGAGAGATACGCCCTCGCCGGTAGACCCGCAGATGAACGCGCCGGATACACCGTTATTCTTTAATAGTGCATAGTAGGCCGGTATCAGTTCCAGATGAAGGTTTCCGTTGCCGTGCATGGGTGTGAAGGGGGCCGCAACCAGGCCCGCTAGATGTTCGATATTCATATTTCGGGTTTGAAGTATTTGGAAAAATCCCGGAAGACAAGACTATCCCCGGCCTGTCATAATACGCCAACGCATACTTAACTGGTTAAGCATGCTGAGAGAGATGGGTTACAACAGTTGTTGATGAACCAATATTTTCTTTTTGCTGCTGCTTTCATACGAATGAGATTTTAGTTGTATATTCATACTATGTTCTGTATTATGTATGACATAATAAAGTTAAAAATATTTTACCGGTAATTCCAAATAAATATTCAGAAATAAATTAAAATATTGATTGTCAATTAAATAAACAGAACCAGGAAAGGAACGCTACCTACATTCTGCTTCTTTTCCACTATTTTTGAATTAAGTATAACATAATATGACTCTGACGGCTATCAAAGACAGTTTTAAATCAATAGACACCAGCACGCTGGTAGACAAAGTGGAAGCGAACCTTGTAGAACTGCTGCAGGAGCGGAAATTAAAGGTGGGAGATTCCATACCCAAGGAAATGGAGCTGGCGGAAGCCCTGGGCGTAAGCCGCACCGTAGTGCGTGAAGCCTTGCTGCGCCTGCGCATCATGGGGCTGATAGAATCCAAGAAGAAAAAGGGCGCCGTTATTACCAGTCCAGATATTTTCGGCATCCTGAGCAAAAGCATGAACCCGCATGTGCTGGACCAGGATACGCTGAAGGAAATGTTCGAGATACGGCTGGTACTGGAAATCGGCATGGCCGACTTTTTATTCCATCGTATCACAAAGGAAGACATCCGGGAGCTGAAAAAAATAGTAGGCAAGGAGCCGCCCGCCACGGAGCATCACCTTTTTAACATAGACCATGAAATAGCCTTCCACGGCAAGCTCTACGAAATTGCGGGCAACGAGACCCTGAAAAAATTCCAGAAAATGTTGTTGCCGGTATTTGACTACGTGCACAAGAGCGGGCTGCTGAAAAAACAGCCCCGCCTGCGTAACTTCCTTTCCCACAAGGGTTTGGTGGACATACTGGAAAAGGGCACGCCGGAAGAGTTCCGCATAGGCATGCGCAAGCACCTGGAGAACCACTTTGCACGGCTGTTTGAATAATGCCGCCCGCGCTTTATTTTTGAACCGGTCCAAAAGCAAGGTTCATATGAAGCAATACATTCTGACTACGGGGATTTTCTTTTTCGCCATGCTGCGCGTACATGCGCAGCAGCAACAAACCGCTGGCTGGCTGGCGGTGTTCAACACCTTCCGCGTTCCGTCATCCAAATTCAGTGTGCACCTGGATGCACAGGTGCGCTCTTCAGACAAGTTTGAAGCGTTCCAGACGTTTATAGTACGGCCGGGCATTAACTATCATGTGCGCAAGAATATGGTAGCCACAGTGGGATATGCCTGGATACGCCTTCGTTCTCCCTACTCCAACATGGCGAACCTGATAGATTACGATTATTTGTCCGAGCACCGTATCTGGGAGCAATTTATCGTGAACCACCAGGTAGCTTTCATTCCGCTGCAGCACCGTTTCCGGGTGGAGCAACGGTTTATGCCCAAAAGCATTGTGGAAGAAAGCGGCCTGAAAAATGACGGGTTTGACCTGGCGCACCGTTTCCGGTATTTTCTGCGGGGCATTATACCTGTAGACGGATCGGAGCAATTTGAAAAAGGCATTTTTGCGGCGGTGCAGAACGAGCTGTTCCTCAACTATGGGGACCCTTCCCGCACCAACGGAAAAACCTTTGACCAGAACCGCGCGTACCTGGCGGTAGGTTACCGCGTAAGCCCGCGCTTTGATGTGGAAGGCGGTTACCTTAACCAGTTCATTTCAGGGGCCGGCAGTGCGCGCACTACGTTCCATGTAGCGCAGATAGCTGGTTATGTGAGGTTATAAGCTATAGGCACAATAAAAAAGCGGGTGCATCTCCTGATCTGGATACACCCGCTTTTTTTTTATACAAAACGTCAGGCTGCTTTCCGTTTTCCTTCAATATTCGGTAAAAACCCGGTCAGCAGGCCAATAAGCGGCAGATATGCGCAAACCTGGTATACGTAGTTGATGCTGGTACGGTCTGCCAGCTCGCCCAGGAGCGCGGAGCCAACGCCGGCCATGCCGAAGGCGAACCCGAAGAAGAGGCCGGCTATCAGGCCTACCTTACCGGGCACCAGTTCCTGCGCATATACCAGGATGGCGGAAAACGCGGAGGAAAGTATTACGCCGATGAACACGCTCAGCACCACCGTCCACAGCAGGTTTACATGCGGCATCAGCAGCGCAAAGGGCGCCACGCCCAGTATGGAGATCCAGATCACGTACTTTCTGCCGATCCGGTCCCCCACAGGGCCGCCAATAAAGGTGCCGGCGGCAATGGCAAAGAGGAATACGAACAGGTATACCTGCGAGTCCTGCACGGACACATGGAACTTGTCCATCAGGTAAAAAGTGTAATAACTGGTCAGGCTGGCCATGTAGAAGTACTTGGAAAAAATGAGTACCAGCAGGATGAACAGCGCAAAGGCCACCCGCCCTTTAGACAATTGTACGCCGCCTGATACGGCCGCTTTCTTTTTGGGCCTGGCGCGCTGCGGGTTGTTGAGGTACCAGCGGCTGATGCGCAGCATTACTACAATGGCCAGCAGGGCCATCAGGGAGAACCAGGCAATGTGCAACTGCCCGAAAGGCACAATAATGGCCGCGGCCAGGAGCGGGCCAAGGGAGCTGCCGGTGTTGCCGCCCACCTGGAAAAGAGATTGCGCCATGCCGTGTTTACCGCCGGAGGCCATGTAGGCCAGGCGGGACGCTTCCGGGTGAAAAATAGCGGAGCCCACGCCTACCAGCGCTACAGACAGCAATACCATGGCAAAACTGTGGGAAAGCGCCAGGCATACCAGTCCCAGCAGTGTAAAGCCCATGCCAATGGCAAGGGAGTAGGGCTGCGGGCGCTTGTCTGTGTACAGGCCCACCAGCGGCTGCAGAATGGACGCAGATAGCTGGAAGGTGAGGGTAATCAGGCCCACCTGCGAAAAACTAAGGTGCAGGGAGTCTTTTACCAGCGGGTAAATGGCGGGGATGAGCGACTGGATGGTGTCGTTCAGGAGGTGGGTAAAACTTAATGCCAGCAGTACGGAGAACACCGTTTTTTCTGCTGTAATACGGGCCGATGCGGTTTCTTCGGCATCCAATACAGTTTCCATTTTTGTCAGATCATCTGATATTTAGGTGAAAAAAAGTTATTTCACGCTGCTGCTGATGCGGGAGGCCCAGACCAGCGCCTGCGCGGAGTCTTTGTCTATAATACTTTCCAGCAGCGCCTTGTGCAGGTGCTGCGTTTCCAGAAATGTGACTGTATCTGTAAATCTGTCTTTGAACGATTGTATCAGATGGGTGGCAATTGTCTTGTACAGGTCCACCATAATTTCATTGCCGGAGGCCATGGCTATGGCGGTGTGAAAATCAACGTCCGCCCGCCGGCAGGCTTCCACATCGTTGGCCCTGGCCGCATCGTACCTTTTTTTGAGAAAAGCTTTCATGCGGGCTATATCTTCTTTAGTACGGTGCATGGCGGCTTTTTCCGCAATTTTCACCTCCAGCAGCAAACGCACCTCATTCAGGTCCTGGAAATGGGCGCGGTTGAACCGCTGCGCCAGGGGCTCTGCCAGCGCCTGTTGTGATATTACAAAGGTGCCGAGGCCCTGTTGCACCCTTACCAGCCCTGCATTCACCATCTGCCGCACCGCCTCACGGATGGTGGAGCGGCCCACGCCAAACTGTTGCATCAGCTCGGGCTCCGTGGGCAGGCGCTGCCCTACGGTGTAAACACCGGTACTGATCAGCTGACGCAGTTGGGCGGCCACTTCGTCCGCCAGGTTCCTGCGCTGCAGCGGTTGATAATTAGTCATCATATCATCTGATGTTTGCAAAGGTAATACAAAGTTCATAATGCGGAATACATTTTTTTAACAAAGGAACGGCGTGAAAAGCTGGCCCAAAAACCATCATAAACCATTAAATTTGTAGTCCTTTGTTGTCTATAAAAAAATGTTGTCCAATGGCATTACCTAAATTCATGATTGCAGATGACCCGGTAACGGATCCGGATAATGAATACATCTTCCATACGGAGAAGCCCAGGTTTTTTGCCAAACGGGTGGAGGAAGATGAGGAAGTAGCCTACATTGATATTGTAGAGGAAATTGATAACGTGGAAGAGTATTTCCATGGCGAGCCTGAAAAAAAGCAGGAGCTGCTGGATGAGCTGGAAGACTGGTATTACTCTTACATGGAGTGGCTGGAAGAAGATGAAGATGATGAGGATGACGATGACGAGGATTAAAACCTTTTTCCCCTGTTATACCGTATGCGGCCAATGTTTCCCCGGGCCTGGGCTTAACGGCGGTATGACCGGCGTTATGGCAGCGGCGGCGCCTGTTTGCGTAACCGGGCGCGTGCCTGTTGAAGCCACCCGGCGCCGGTACCGGCGCTCTCTAACATCTTCTTATGAACCCGGAAACAGACAATAGCAAGGGATTGCGCCCCTGGCAGGTGCAGTTGCATGAACTGATCTACGAGTCCGAAAAGCCTGCCGGCAAGGCATTTGACGTGGCGCTGCTGGCCTGCATATTAGCCAGCATTGTAGTAGTGATGCTGGATAGCGTGGCTACCCTGCATGCGCGGTACGGCGGGTTTTTCTACGCGCTGGAATGGACTTTTACCGGTATTTTCACCCTGGAGTATATTTTACGCCTTATTTGCATCCGCAGGCCCCTGCGGTATACGTTCAGCTTCCTGGGCATTATAGACCTGCTGGCCATTGTACCCACCTACCTGAGCATTTTGTTTGTAGGCGCCCAATCCCTGATGGTGCTGCGCGCTTTGCGACTGTTGCGCATTTTCAGGATATTCCGCCTGGTTCATTTCATTTCTGAAATGCGTTTTCTTACCGTGGCCATTCTCAACAGCCTGCGGAAGATCAGTATTTTTATCTTGTTTGTGCTTACAGTGGTGGTGATACTCGGGTCTGTGATTTACCTGGTGGAAGATGAGAGCAGCGGGTTTACCAGCATCCCGCAGTCAGTATACTGGGCTATTGTAACCATTACCACCGTGGGGTATGGGGATGTGGCGCCGGCTACCACCGTTGGCAAGCTGATAGCGAGCTTCATTATGCTGCTGGGATACGGAATTATTGCCGTGCCTACCGGCATTGTGACCACGGAAATGGCCCTGGCGGCCCGCAACAGAACGCAGTCACAACAGGCCTGCCCGTCTTGCGGCAAAGAAGGCCATGACCAGGACGCGCGGTTCTGCAAATACTGCGGGCACCAATTGTAAGCGTGCCGCTAGTTGCACTGCCCCAGCGCAAAATAGATGATCACGAAAACCAGCACAGTACCCAAACATCCGCCCCCGAGTTTCTTGGCGCCATAACCGGCAATAACGGCCCTCCAGAATTTATTCATATGCCCGGTAGTTTTGTTTCTTTAATGTAACACTTTTTCCCCGTTTTTTACTGTCTGGTGCATCTGCATGTCTTGGGCGTTGTTTTTTCATATGCTTTGTAAATGCGGCCTGATGTGTATTTCTACAAGATCACATCTTTTGGGCTGGGTCAATACGTAGTATACGCAGGTTGCAATGTCTTCCGCCTTCAGCATTTTCATCTTTTCTTCCAGCACCCGCTGCTCTTCCGGAGATTGCGGCTGCATGTCCGTGCCCACGGCGCCCGGCTCTATGAGGGTCACTTTAATGCCCCAGGGGTTCACCTCCTTGCGCAGCGATTCCGAAAGCCCTTTGATAGCGCTTTTGGTGGCCACATACAGTGAACTGTCTTTTTCCTTTGTTTCCGCGCTCATAGAACCAATGTTGATAATGTGCCCGCTGCTGTTAGGCCGCATGCGCTTGATGGCCGCTGCCGCGCAGGCCACGTAACCCAGCAGGTTGGTGTGGATGATGTACTGCCACTCGCTGTAATGGCCGTCCATAATACCCGAATAGCCCAGCGCGGCATTGTTGATGAGCACGTCCAGCTCGCCAAGGGCCTCATCCACCTTCTCAAAAACATACGCTATATCACTTTCGCGGGACACATCTGCCGTAACACCGGTGATGTTCGCTTCCAGACCGGCTTTTTGCGCGTCCTGCAACGTATCGTTCAATTCATTCTCATGCCGGCCAAAGATGAGCACTTTGGCGCCGTGAGATGCCAGCAGCAGCGCGGTAGCGCGCCCTATGCCGGTAGTGCCGCCGGTAATGAGCACCTTTTTGTTTTGCAGGTTTTGTGGTGTGTTTTCCATGATCAAATATTTTTAGTGTTCTTTTTCTGACCAGGTGAGGGTGATCTTGTGGTGCTGCCGGTGTTTAACGCAATGATCCACAGTTGATTCATTAAAAATGGTGCCACACAAGCCATAGCTGTTTTACATGGCATATGATTTGGACTTTTTACCCTAAAACGAAACACCCATTTATGAATACAAGAGACGGACGTTGCGTGAGCCTTTGGCAGGGCAGCTGCAACATATACCAGGCAAGGCCTGCGGTGCAGGAGAATAATTTTTATGATGTGATCATCGTAGGTGGCGGCATCACCGGCGTAAGCACCGCCCTGCAACTGCAGGAAGCGGGGAAACGCTGCCTGCTGCTGGAAGCCAATCACCTCGGCTTTGGTACAACCGGCGGCACCACGGCCCACATCAACACCCTGCTGGATACGCCGTACACTATTATCGAAAAGAACTTCGGCCACAACAACATGATGCGGGTGGCGCAAGCCGTAAAAGACGGGCTGCTGCACATCAAACGCAACATAGATCATTATGCTGTTGATTGTGGCTTTTCGGAGGCAGCTGCGTATTTATTTGCACAAGATGAGGATCAGGACAAGAAATTGCAGCAAATAGCCGCTGCTACGGCTGATGCAGGCGTACATGTGTACAGGGCGGAGAAGATACCGGTGCCGGTTCCGTTCACCAGCGCCATTCGCGCGGAAGGGCAGGCAAAATTTCACCCGCTGGAATATGTATTTGCCCTGGCCAGGGCCTTTGAGCATATTGGCGGTACCATTATACAACGGTGCAGGGTAACAGGTGTAGAAAATAACGACCGGGTGGAAGTGGAAACCAGTGGTGGCCATTTTATGGCAAAAGACCTGGTGTATGCCACGCATATTCCGCCCGGCGTTAACCTCCTGCATCTCCGCTGCATCCCTTACCGCAGCTATGCAATGGCCGTGTTGCTGGAAAATGACGGGTACCCTTCAGACCTTGCGTACGATATGGCGGACCCCTATAATTATTACCGCACCCAGGAAGTAGACGGCCAGCCCTATTTTATTGCCGGCGGCAAAGACCACAAAACCGGCGAGTCAGCCAATACGGAAGCCTGTTTTGCGCAGCTGGAGAGCCACCTGCGGCAATACTTTCCCGTTCGGGAAGTGGCATACAAATGGTCTTCCCAGTATTTTGAACCGGCAGACGGGCTGCCTTATATCGGTCATCTGCCCGGGCAACCGGAACATATCTATGTAGCCTGCGGTTATGGCGGTAACGGTATGATATACAGCAGCGTGGCAGCCACGCTTATTACCAAACAAATACTGGAAGAGGCCAGTTCTTACGCCGCGCTCTTCGATCCCAACCGCATTAAGCCGGTAGCGGGCTTTAAGAATTTTATCACCCACAATGCGGATGTAGTACGGCAGTTTGCCGGTAAGCTGCTCTCCGGCCCAAAGCTGGAACAGCTGGCAGACCTGGCGCCGGATGAGGGGCGGCTTGTTGCGTACGAAGGCAAAAAACTGGCGGTATATAAAGATGAGGCCGGGCAGCTGCACGCCGTAAGCCCCCATTGTACGCACCTGCAGTGCGATGTAAAATGGAACAGCGCAGAGCAGTCATGGGATTGCCCCTGCCACGGCAGCCGCTTTGACGCGGACGGATACGTGCTCACCGGGCCGGCAGACCGGGACCTCGAAAGAGTGGGCCTGGGCGTGATGACGGCAAAGTCATTGCAGCACTAAAGCGGCAGTTGGTTTATCCTGTTTTTAGCAAAAAAGAAAACGATGGGGTGAAAGTAGTGCTCAAGTAGTGGCATCAGTAAGCCACACTGTCTAAAAAGATACGTATGCAGGGTACATCAAAGGAAGGAAGATAAAACCAGTCTTTTCTTACAAGCCGGTTGCTGACTTTCTCGAACAAGCTGAACCCGTACGTACGGGCGCCGTGCCGGTGGGTGGCTATTTTACGTAATTGCCGGAAGATAGATTCGCCCTGCTGGACGGTGTCATAGTCGATGTAACACATCGGGCCATCTGGAGTGTTGAAAATGAGCCTCGATTCCATAATGTCAGGTTTTTCATTAAAAATCCGGAAGGAGAAGAAAGGTAGCACATTTGCAGCACTCCGCCCAAACATTAACAATTGTGCCTAGAACGCTTGCAGGTCTTTCAACTGCTGTTTTTCCGGGATGCCGATAATAAAAGTAGTGCCCCGGTCTACTTCACTGGTGGCGCTGATGGAGCCGTTGTGATGTTCCATGATCTTTTTGCAGATGGAAAGACCTATGCCCGTGCCTTCTATTTCCTGGTAGCTATGCAACCGTTTGAACACGGCAAAAATATCTTCCAGGTAACGGTTGTCTATACCAATGCCATTATCTGTTACAAAGATCTGGTACGTGGCAATGCCCGCGTCTTCCAGCGCCTGCCGGCGGGCATAGATATGCACCACCGGCGGCTCCTGCTTTTTCCGGAATTTGATGGCATTGCTTAACAGGTTATTGAATACCTGCCGCATCATGGTGGGTATTACGGGTATGCAGGGCAGCGGGTCTACCTGTATGCTGGCCTGGGTTTGCTGTATGTTGATTTCCAGCTCGGACACCGCTTCTTTCACGATCTCGTTCAGGTCTGCTTCCACAAAATCCCAGCCCTGCGCGGAATGGCGGGAGAAGCGCAGCAGGTCGTCTACCAGTTGCTGCATACGGTGGGCCGCCTCGGCTATTTTGGCGGTGTATTTTTCGAGGTCTGCGTTGTTGTCTGTTTTTGACCGGATCATGTCTGTGAACACCCTTATTTTCCGGAGCGGTTCCTGCAGGTCATGAGAGGCTACATATGCAAAGCGGTCCAGCTCTTCGTTCACTTTTTTAAGGTGGGTATTGCTGCGGTGAAGCTGGCGGTTCAGTTCCCTGATCTTCAGGGCAGACGCCTCTTTTTCCGCTATTTCCCGCTGCAGTTGCGCGTTCGCTTCCAGCAGGCTTTTCTCCTGTTCCTGCAGGGAATGGGTTTTCCTGTACAGCTCCACGAAGAGGCCAACCTTGATGCGCAGCAGCTGGGGGTTAACAGGCTTGTGAATAAAATCTACCGCGCCCACATGGTAACCTTTGTAAACGGCTTCTTCTTCATGCGTGTGGGCGGTAATGAAAATGATGGGAATGTTTTTCAGCTTCTCCCGCTGGTATATAAAGGAGGCCGTTTCAAAGCCGTTCATGTCCGGCATCTGTACGTCCATCAGTATCAGGGAAAAATCTGTTTCCTGCAAAAGCACTTTCAGGGCGGCACGCCCCGAATTGGCCTGTACAATCATATACTGCTCTTTCTCCAGGATAGTTTCAATGGAAAGAAGATTGTCTTGCCGGTCATCTACGACCAATATTTTCACAGGGTGTTTATTCACAGCGTTGCATTTATTATCTGTATAGCCAGACGCGCATCAACGATAACAACTGGTCTATTTTCAGAGGTTTTGTAATATAGTCTGAAGCGCCGGCCTCCAGGCATTTTTCCCTGTCTCCCTTCATGGCCTTGGCTGTTACCGCAATTATCGGCAAGGCATTGTTCTTATGCTCCCGCCGTATTTTCTGCATGGTCTCGTAGCCATCCATTTCAGGCATCATAATGTCCATGAGCACAATATCTACGTGATTGGTGTCTTCCAGTATGTGCATGGCCTCTTTGCCGCTTTCCGCTGTAATGGTATTGATATGGAACCTTTCGAAAGCGGTGGTGAGAGCAAACAGGTTACGCACGTCATCGTCTACCACCAATACGGTTTTATGGCTCAGGATATCTTTTTTGGAGCGCAGGTCTTCTATCAGCTTTCTTTTCTCCTCGGGCAGGGCATAGTGGTTGATATGCAGTTGCATCACGGTCTCTTCCAGCAGCAGGTCAAGGGAATTAACGTCTTTCAGCAATATTTTATTGGCATATTTTTTCAGTTTGGCTTTTTCCGTTTTGCTGAAATCTTTGGCGGAATAAACGATCAGCGGGGTAGATGGCTGGCGGTGGGCGGACTGTATGCCGGCCAGGAGGTCTGACCCTTCCATGTCTGGCAGCATGTAGTCTGCAATAATGCAATCATAAACGGTGTTTTCCAGCTGTTCCAGCGCCAGTTGCCCGTTCTGGGCAAAATCCAGCACTATCAGGCCATTGCTGTCCAGCAGGCGGGCTATCCGGGATGCGTCTGGCTGGTTGTCTTCCACCAGCAGCACCCGCTTCTGTTTTTGCCCGGCCTGTTGCACAATGGTCTGGAACAGCACGGTGAGGGCTTCGGCTTTCAGCGGTTTCAGGCTGAAGCTGCGGGCGCCCCGCTGTATGGCCAGCAACCTGTTCTCTTCGCCAGATATGAGGTGAATGGGAATGTGGCGCAGGTTCACGTCGTTCTTGAAAAGGTCCAGTATCCGCCAGCCGCTGGCATCGGGCAGTTTTACGTCTAGCGTAACGGCTATGGGGTTGTATTTGTTGGTGAGGTTGAACACTTCTCCGAAACTGATGGCCACCACTACCTTCAGGCCCAGTTCATGCGCCTTGTCCTGCATAATGCGGGCAAAACGCACATCGTCTTCAATGATCAATACCACCTGGTCTGTTTCATTGATGATGTTGCGGTCATCGCCTATGTCATTGATGATCTCGTTGAGATTGTCCAGGTCTTTTGTTTCCGGGGCTTTGGCAGGCTCAAAAGCATGCGGCAGGGCGCGGGGTTTTTCAGGTTGCGTTACATCCGGGCTGAACTGCAGCGGCAGGTACAAGGTGAAAATACTGCCAAGGCCGGCTTCGCTTTCCAGCTCTATGGAGCCGCCCAGGAGATCTGCCAGGCCGCGGCTGATGGAGAGGCCCAGCCCGGTGCCGCCGTATTTGCGGCTGGTAGAGCCTTCTGCCTGCTGGAACGCTTCAAAGATAATGTTCTGTTTGTCTTTCGAGATACCGATGCCGGTATCCCGTATCTCGAAGGCCACCACCTGGTCTGCGAGGTCAAGGTTGGCGTTTTGTGTTTTCCATTGATGGTCTGCCAGGTATACCCGCATCCTCACTTCGCCTTTTTCCGTGAACTTGAAGGCGTTGCTCAGCAGGTTTTTCAGGATCTGGTGGAGGCGCTGTACGTCTGTTTCCAGCGTTTGCGGCAGCTTTTCGTCTATTTCCACGCTGAAGCGGAGGTTCTTGCTTTCGGAAATATGTTTGAAGGTGGTTTCCACAAAGGAGGTCACTTCCTGCAGATGTACCTTGATGAAATCTGTTGAGATGTAGCCGGACTCTATCTTCGAAAGGTCCAGTATGTCATTGATCAGCTGAATGAGGTCATCTCCGCAGCTGTGAATGGTTTTGGCGTACCGCACCTGTTTTTCGTTGAGGTTGCCGTAATGGTTCTCATACAGCTGTTGCGCCAGTATCAGCAGGGAGTTGAGCGGCGTGCGCAACTCATGAGACATGTTGGCCAGAAATTCCGATTTGTATTTGGACGTAAGCTGCAGCTGTTCCGCTTTTTCTTCCAGTGACCGGCGGGCCTCCTCCACTTCGCGGTTCTTTTCTTCTACTTCGTTTTTCTGTTTTACGAGCAAATGGGCTTTGTCCTGCAGCTCTTCGTTGGCCTTGCGCAGCTCGTCTGCCAGGGACTGGGACTGGGCCAGCAGGTCTTCTGTTCTGGTGTTGGCCTCAATGGTGTTGAGCACAATGCCGATGCTTTCCGTAAGCTGGCTGAGAAAGTCGAGGTGCGTTTGGCTGAAGGTATCAAAAGCGGCCAGTTCTATCACGGCCTTTATTTCCGTTTCAAACAGCACGGGCAGCACAATAAGGTTGAGCGGCGGGGCGGCGCCCAGGCCGGAAGATATGCTGATATAGTCTCGCGGCACGTTGGTAAGCAGAATACGCTCTTTATCTACTGCGCACTGGCCTACCAGGCCCTGACCCAGCGCAAACTCCCGGGCAATGTGAGACTCTTCGCCGTAGGCGTAGGAAGCCAGCAGTTTCAGCTTGGGGTTGGTGGCATCTTCGTTCTGCTTCAGCACGTAAAACATGCCTTTTTGCGCATTTACCACGCGGGCCAGCTCCGAGAGAATGCGGTTGGTCACCGTATGCAGGTCTTTCTGGCCCTGCAGCATCTGGGTAAAGGTGGCCAGGTTAGACTTGAGCCAGTCCTGCTCCTGGTTGCGCAGCGTGGTCTGTTTCAGGTTGGTGATCATCTGGTTGATGGTGTCTTTCAACTGCTCCACCTCACCTTTTGCCTCCACGCGTATCATTTGCGTCAGGTCCCCTTTTGTAACGGCGGAAGCCACTGCGGAAATAGCGCGCACTTGGGTAGTGAGGTTTTCTGCCAGCTGGTTCACGTTTTCCGTCAGGTTTTTCCAGATGCCGGAGGCGCCCGGTACGCTAGACTGGCCGCCCAGCCTGCCTTCTACGCCTACTTCCCTGGCTACGGTAGTTACCTGGTCCGCAAACACGGCCAGGGTGTCTATCATTTCGTTGATGGTCTCAGTGAGCTGGGCTACCTCCCCGCGAGACACCACGGAGAGTTTCTGTTTCAGGTTGCCGGTGGCTACGGCGGTTACCACCTTGGCAATGCCGCGCACCTGGTTGGTGAGGTTGGAGGCCATCATGTTCACGGAGTCTGTCAGGTCTTTCCAGGTGCCGCCTACGCCAGGCACTTCCGCCTGGCCGCCCAGCTTTCCCTCTGTGCCCACTTCGCGGGCCACGCGGGTCACTTCGAACGCAAAGGAGTTGAGCTGGTCTACCATGGTATTGATGGTATTCTTCAGGTCCAGTATTTCGCCCTTTACATCTATGGTCACTTTTTTGGAAAGGTCTCCGGAGGCCACGGCTTTGGTTACTTCCGCAATGTTGCGCACCTGTGCGGTAAGGTTGCCGGTCATGTTATTCACGGAGTCTGTCAGGTCTTTCCAGGTACCGGCCACGCCGGGTACAAAGGCCTGCCCGCCCAGTTTGCCGTCTGTACCCACCTCGCGGGCCACACGTGTTACCTCGGAGGCAAACGCGCGGAGCTGGTCTACCATGGTATTGAGGGTTTCCTTGAGCTGGAGAATTTCCCCCCGCACGTCTACCGTAATTTTCCGGCTCATATCACCGTTGGCCACGGCAATGGCCACATCCGCAATGTTGCGCACCTGCGCGGTGAGGTTGCCGGCCATCTGGTTCACGGAATCTGTCAGGTCTTTCCAGGTGCCGCCTACGCCGGGTACGTTAGCCTGCCCGCCCAGCTTGCCATCTGTGCCTACTTCGCGGGCCACGCGGGTCACTTCGGAGGCAAAGGAGCGGAGTTGCTCCACCATGGTGTTGATGGTATTTTTCAGCTCCGCTATTTCGCCTTTCACGTCTACTTCAATTTTGCGGGACAGGTCTCCGTTGGCCACGGCGGTAGTTACCTCCGCAATATTGCGCACCTGCGAGGTGAGGTTGGAGGCCATGATGTTCACGGAGTCTGTAAGATCTTTCCAGAGACCTTCCACGCCTGGTACGCGGGCCTGCCCGCCCAGCTTTCCTTCCGAGCCTACTTCCAGCGCCACACGGGTTACTTCGGAGCCGAAGGCGTTGAGCTGGTCTACCATGGTGTTGATGGTATTCTTCAATTCGGCAATTTCGCCGGCCACGTCTACGGTGATCTTTTTGGAGAGGTCACCGTTGGCCACGGCGGTGGTCACTTCCGCAATGTTGCGCACCTGGCCGGTGAGGTTGGAAGCCATCTGGTTCACGGATTCCGTGAGGTCTTTCCAGGTGCCGCCCACGCCCTGCACCTTGGCCTGTCCGCCCAGCTTTCCTTCCGTACCTACTTCCAGCGCCACGCGGGTTACTTCGGAAGCGAAGGAGTTGAGCTGGTCTACCATGGTGTTGATGGTTTTCTTCAGCTCTGCGATTTCGCCGGCCACATCTACGGTAATTTTTTTGGAGAGGTCTCCCTTGGCCACGGCGGTAGTTACCTCCGCAATGTTACGCACCTGGTTGGTGAGGTTGGAAGCCATCTGGTTCACGGATTCAGTGAGGTCTTTCCAGGTACCGTCCACGCCCTGCACCTTGGCCTGTCCGCCCAGCTTTCCTTCCGTACCTACTTCCAGCGCCACGCGGGTCACTTCGGAGGCAAAGGAGTTGAGCTGGTCTACCATGGTGTTGATAGTGTCTTTCAGCTCCAGTATTTCGCCTTTCACATCTACCGTGATCTTTTTGGAGAGGTCCCCTTTAGCTACCGCCGTTGTTACATCTGCAATGTTGCGTACCTGTGCGGTGAGGTTGCCGGCCATCTGGTTCACAGATTCCGTGAGGTCTTTCCACACGCCGCCTACGCCTTTTACGGTAGCCTGTCCGCCCAGCTTGCCTTCCGAGCCTACTTCGCGGGCCACGCGGGTTACTTCGGCGGAGAAGGAGTTAAGCTGGTCCACCATGGTATTGATGGTATTTTTCAGCTCCTGTATTTCGCCCTTTACATCTACGGTAATTTTCCGGGAAAGGTCGCCGCGGGCCACTGCGGTAGTTACTTCAGCAATATTGCGCACCTGGCCGGTAAGGTTGGAGGCCATCTGGTTCACAGAGTCTGTCAGGTCTTTCCAGGTGCCGGCCACGCCCATTACTTCCGCCTGTCCGCCCAGCTTGCCATCTGTACCTACTTCGCGGGCTACGCGGGTTACTTCAGAAGAGAAAGAGTTGAGCTGGTCTACCATGGTATTGATGGTATCTTTCAGCTCCAGTATTTCGCCCTTCACGTCTACCGTGATCTTTTTGGAGAGGTCTCCTTTGGCCACAGCCGTTGTTACTTCCGCAATGTTGCGCACCTGGGCGGTAAGGTTGCCGGCCATGAGGTTTACGGAGTCTGTGAGGTCTTTCCATACCCCGGCAACGTCTTTCACGGTGGCTTGCCCGCCCAGCTTCCCTTCAGAGCCTACTTCGCGGGCCACGCGGGTTACCTCCATGGAGAAGGAATTGAGCTGCTTTACCATGCCGTTCACTTCCGTGGCAATGCGGGCAAATTCTCCCTGTAGTTCGTGGCCTTCCAGTTGTAGCGGCATTTCAGTAGAGAGGTTGCCCTTGGCCACAGAGCTGATCACGTGGGCAATTTCCCGGGTAGGGTGTACCAGATCAGAAATAAGGGTATTGATGGAGCCTACGGCCGTGTTCCAGGAGCCGCGGGCGGTACGCGGCAGCGCCACACGGTGGTTCAGTTTGCCCTGGCGGCCAATGGTGTTGCGGGCAATGGCCAACTCTTCCACCAGCGTTTCGTTCAGTGAAATAATATCGTTCAGCGTATCGCAGATCTTGCCTGCCAGGCCGGTTTTATCTACCGGCATACGTACGGCAAAGTTCCCGCTCTTCACTTCAGTTATAATTTTCAGTAACTGGCGAACGTCCAGCTCCTCCTGCCCGTTTGTAGAAGAGTGAGGATTTTTTTCTACACTTCGGGCGGTGGCAAGGGTAGATTCCACGGTTTTTTTCCGGGTATTCATATTGACGGATTTCAGTACAGGTGACGCATTAACAAGAAACTATATGCATATTCTTGGTTACACTGATATCAAAACCGGATACTGATTTTGTATCGCTTGTCATATTAACCTGGATCATATGCAATTTTTAGGCCATGGCTCTAAAATGATATTGCCGGCTTCGGCTATCCGGTAAACTGGGAAAACCCGGCAACAGGGCTACGGCGAGGCATATGTTAACTTTCATTGGGGAACCCATGCTCCAGCACATTGTTAAAGGCAGCCAGCAGGTAGTCCGTGTAGTATTTCTGCACATTAATAGCCGGCGCTTCATTGGCTTCCAGTTTCCCTTCCAGCAATATTTCTTCGCGGAAAGCAATGGCATAGCAGGCAAACAGCTGCTGCCCGCTTTCGGGAACGGGCGTGGCGTAGCCGGTGATGGCAATGCCCCAGTCGCTGCGGAAGAGATGCGTTACCGCCCGCGCCATTTCCGCGGCCACCGGGGTATCCACGCAGTTGCACTGCTCCGCATGAACAGGCTCTACGCCCAGGTGCTTATATTTCTGGCCAAGGTTGTAAGCGGTGATGCCGCCCTGGAAAAAGCGGATCGCTTCATCAGCACTAGCCAGCGCCAGTTGCAGGAAACCCGCGGTAACACTTTCCGCAACGGCTATTGTCTGGTTTTTCCGGATCAGTTGTTCCTTGATATGGCTGAGCAATGTTTCGTCAAACATGTGATATAAAAAATAAAATTTGTGCCAGAAAGCATTGGCATTATTTTTTTGCGAAGGTGGGTATGCCTTCTTCTGTAGTACAAAGCATGCGGTACAACCCGGATACCCATACGCTGCGAATCAGGTATGTATCCGGCATTGTGTACGAGTATAAAAACGTGCCGGAGGAGGTATTTGCGGCCATGAAAGCGGCCGGGTCAAAAGGCCGTTTCCTGAATCAGCATATTAAAGGGCATTATGATTTTGTGAAAGTTCCCACAGCACATCCGTAAACCAGCGCTTGTTGTCAAAGAAATGTTGCACCGGCCTGAAGCCAGCCGCGGCAGCCAGTTGCCGCGTTTCATCCACACTGTATTTCTGGGATATTTCCATGAATATGGGCTCATCTTTCCTGAACCGGATGACGTGCTCTCCCAGCAGCACCTCCTGCGCTGTATTGCTGACAAGGTAGCTTTTGCAGGCCCCCGTCAGCGGGTCGTAGGTGGGGAAGTGATGGAACTGGTTGATGTCGAAATCCGCGCCCAGCTCCCGGTTGATGCGGGTAAGCAGGTTGAGGTTAAAATCCCGGGTAACGCCCTGACCGTCGTTATACGCATCCAGTATCATCTGCGGTTGTTTGCGAAGGTCGAAACCGATGAGCAGGAGGTCTCCGGGATTCATCTGTTCCCGGAGGCGGCGGCAGAACTTCACGGCTTCTTCCGGCGTAAAATTACCAATGCTGGCGCCCATGAACATCACTACCTTGCGCCGTGGGGAGAAGTAGGCTGTTGTTTTAAGCATGTCTATATATTCGCCGCAGAGGCCTTGTACCTGCAGGCCCTGCAACCGCGCCGGCAACGCATGCTGCAGCTGGGTGATGATGTTCTCCGAAATGTCAATGGGGAAATACGCTTGCTCCGGGTGGCGGCGGTGCAGCTCTTTCAGCAGGTAGAAAGATTTGGAGGCATCTCCCGGGCCCAGCTCTACCAGGTTGAACGGCGTGGCGCCCAACGCGTCAGCTATGGCCACAGCCTGGGCAGAGAGTATCTCCAGCTCACAGCGGGTAAGGTAATACTCAGGCGTATGCATGATCTGCTGGAACAGGGCATCGCCCGCGGCGTCATAAAAGTATTTGGATTGCAGGTATTTGGGTGTGCCCGTCAATCCCTTCACTACATCTTCATAAAAATGTTGCGTGGCTGTTTGCTGTAATGCTGTGGCTGTTTTCATCATTGCTCCGTTTTGTTTTATGTTTATACCGCAAGCCTTATACCTGTTAACTGCCAGCGAAGGTGAGGGTGAAAAAAATTCCGGTATGTAGGGCGGCTGTGGCCCGGTGAAGTGAATGCGGAGGCGCCCCGCAGCACCTTTTGGTTCACCATGAACTTGCCATTGTATTCGCCCACGGCCCCGGCTACGCGTTGAAAGCCGGGGTAGGGCAGGTAGGCGCTTTCCGTCCATTCCCAGCGGCGGCCCCATTGCAGTTGCGGTGCGGCCGCTTCCCATTCAAATTCCGTAGGCAGCCGGCTTCCTTTCCAGGCGGCGTAAGCTGCTGCTTCGTAAAAACTGATATGTGTTACCGGTTCCTGCAACGCCAGTGGCTGCAAGCCCTGCAAGGTGTAGGTATACCAGCTGCCTTCAATGTGGTACCAGTACAGCGGTGCTGCAATGGCATTGTTCTTTACCCAGTCCCAGCCTTCGGCGTACCAGTGCTCAAATTGCCGGTAACCGCCCTGTTGCACAAAGGCGAGGTATTCTTCATTGCTGACCAGCGATGCGGCGATCTTAAAAGGCTGCAGGTATACCTGGTGGCGGCCCAGCTCATTGTCATAACAAAAGCCATTGCCTGCATAACCTATTTCGCATAGGCCTCCTTCCACGTTGATCCACCCGGGGCGCCCGGCCGGCTCTCTGGCGGGCAGTGCCGTATCATACGCCGGGAAGAGCGGGTTGTGGCCCAGGATGTACTTGATGTCCGTCCATAGCAGCTCCTGGTGCTGCTCTTCGTGGTTGCAGCCCAATACCACCAATGTGCGCACCGCTTCGCTCAGCGGGGCGGCCAGCAATTGCTCCATGGCCTGGTCTACGTGTGCCCGGTACCGGTAGACATCGTTTACCGTAGGGCGGCTGAGGTTGCCGCGTTGTGTGCGTATCACCCTTGCCCCCAGGCTTTCGTAGTAACTGTTGAATACATAGTTGAAATTGCTGTCAAACTCCGTATAGCCGGTGAGGTGAGGTTTCAGTATGAGGGTCTCAAAAAACCAGGTGGTATGGCCCAGGTGCCATTTGGGCGGACTTACGTCCCCAACCGGCTGTACTACGTAGTCTTCCGTGTGCAATGGGCTGCAAATGCGTTCTGTCAGTTTCCTTACGTTCCTGTATTGTTCGGTCAGGCTCATGGTGTGGTGATTTTTGCCAGGTCAGAAATAGTATGCACATGCAGTTCATCCGCTTTTTTACGCTGCATCATCAGCGCGTAGGCATTATTGAAACCGATGGGCCGCAGCCACCGGAGGTTATATTGCTGCATAAATTGTGCCTGTACGTATTGGTATACGCTGTCTTTATGCTGCACAAGACGGGTAATGGCGTCCGCAGGCGGCTGCAGCAGCACCAGCAGGCCGGTGCCGGTGTATTCCGGGTAAAAATCTATCTGGTTATTGGTCAGTGCGTCAAAACATATCTTGGTACCGCCCAGCCCTGTTTTTGAAGAAACGGCCAGGTCTGTATGGCCTTCTATAAGCATCCGGTACATTTCTACCAGAATGTATTGCTCGGTAAAGATCTTGGAGCCTATGCGCACCACGCCTTTATTGCCACGGCGCGGCGGCCGGTAAAGACCTTGTTGCCGGAGGAAGTTTCTGGCCACGTTTTCAGGGCTTTTTTTGAGGAAATCCGCCTGGTAGTTCAGCAGCGTCATTACGGAATCGGAAATGCGGCCTGCCAGCAGGTTGAGCGTGCTTTCCAGCCCGGGGTATTGTTCCAGTATGCCGCTGCGTATGAGCGGGGCGGCGTAGTAGGGCGGGAAAATGGTTTTGTCATCTTCCAGCGTTACCAGGTCAAATGCCTTGATGCGCCCATCTGTACTATAGCCGCTGATCACGTCTAGCTTGCTCTCATGCATGGCCTGGTACATGACCGCATCGTTGATCACTACGTTGCGCATGTTGAGTCCATATACTTTTTTGAGGCCCAGGTAGCCGTCCATCCGCCCCATGAACTCGGGCGTAAAGCCCGCCAGCAGCTTGCCGGCAGAGGAAGTGGCGAGCAGCATGGCCAGGAAAAGCACGGCAATGCCGGCCACTGCGGCCAGCCCCAGGCGCCATTTTAGTCTCTTTTGCAGCCTGCCCAGCAAAAAATCGAACAGGAGCGCCAGCAAGGCGGCGGGAATGGCGCCGGCCAGTATCATATGGGTATTGTTAAGGGCAATGCCGCCGAAAATAAATTCTCCCAGCCCACCCGCCGCAATGTATGCCGCCAGCGTAGCCACGCCCACGTTGATGACCGTGGCCGTTCTGATGCCGGCAATCAGCACGGGCATGGACAGCGGCAGCTCTACCCTGAACAGCACCTGGTTACCGGTCATGCCCATGCCGCGCGCCGCCTCTTTCACGGTAGGGTCTACGCCGTTGATACCGGTATAGGTGTTGCGCACAATAGGCAGCAGGGCATAGAGGAAAAGGGCTACAATGGCCGGTTGGGGGCCAATGCCCAGCAGTGGTATCATAAAACCCAGCAGGGCAATGCTGGGAATGGTTTGCATTACGCCGGCAAAGCCCAGCACAACGCCGGCCAGGCGCGGCCTGCGGGCAATGAGAATGCCCAGCGGCACGCCAAGCGCTATGGCAATGGCCACGGATATCAGTGTGAGGTTGATATGCGTGAGCGTTTGCTGCGCCAGTTTGCCGGATTGCGATTGCAGAAATTCAAAAAATTCGTTCATGGTTGCGGGCCTGCCAGGCAGGGATTGAAAAAGTGTTCATCATAAATCGGTTCATAATTTCAGGAATGCGCGCACAAATTCATTGGCCGGCCGTTGCTGCAGTTCTTCCGGTGTTCCCATCTGAACAATGCGCCCTTTGTCCATCAGGCACACCCGCGTGGCCAGGGCAAATGCTTCCTGCACATCGTGGGTAACCATGATGATGGTCTTTTTCCTGAATTCTTCCAGCTCGCTGAACTCCTGGCGTATCCTGTTGCGGGTAATAGGGTCAAGGGCGCCGAAGGGCTCGTCCATCAGCAGCACCGGCGGGTCTGCCGCCAGCGCCCGGGCCAGGCCTACTCGTTGCTGCTGCCCGCCGCTCAGCTGGTGCGGGTACATGTGCGCATGCTCCTGCCAGGTGAGGCCCAATTTCTGCATGAGGGCGGCGGCGCGGGCCCGTACATCTTCCTTTTTCCAGTGTTGCAGGCGCGGTACCACCGCTATGTTTTCCGCCACGGTGTAGTGGGGGAACAGGCCGGTATGCTGCAGTACATAACCCATGCCGCGCCGCAGCCGGGCAGGCGGTATGGTAGCCGTGTCTGTACCGTTGAGCAATACGGTGCCCTCGTCCGGATCCAGCAGGCGGTTGATCATTTTCAGCGTGGTGGTTTTGCCGCAGCCGCTGGTACCCAGCAGAATGAGGTTTTCGCCTTCCGCTACTGTAAAAGATATTTGTTGTACGGCGTGTACATTGCCGAATGTTTTACCAAGGTTGCGTACTTCAATCATCGTCCAGTGTCATAAATAAATTATTCAGCGATTCTGAAAATAACGGGTGCGCAAATATGGCGTTGCGCAGTTGTTTGTAGCCGATATTCCCCATCATGGCCATTTGCAGCACGGTCATGATTTCCCCGCCACTGACGGAGAGTACGGCTGCACCCAATACCTGGCCGTTTTGGGCGTCTACTACGGCTTTGATGAGGCCGCGGGTTTCGCCCGTTTCTATAGCGCGGGCTACTTTAGACAGTGGCAGCCTGGCAATTTTTATGGCCAGGCCCTTTTCACGTGCTTCCTGTTCTGTAATGCCAATACGGCCCAGCTCGGGGTCTGTGAACATACAATAGGGCACGGGCCTGTCTTTAATGGAAATATTTTTTTTGTTCAGGATGTTTTCTGCTACTACAATATAGTCATTATAGGAGATATGCGTGAACGCCGGTCCCTTTTTAACATCGCCCAGCGCATAGATGCCGGGCACGCTGGTCTCAAGGTATTCGTTCACCGGTATAAACCCCTGTTCATCCGGCGTGATGCCGGTTTTTTCCAGCTGTAGCGCTTCGGTGGCGGGCGCCCTGCCGGTGGCTATCAGCCAGTGGGAGGCTTCCAGCCGTTGGCCGTTCTGCAGGGTGAGCCGTACGTGGCCGTTGCCTGCTGCGGCTGCCCGTTCCACGCTGGCATGGGTGATGATCCGGATGCCGTCTTCTTCCAGCACCTGGTGAACGGCGGCGGCCACGTCTTCGTCTTCCCGGCCAAGAATGCGGCTCCCGCGCTCTATGATGGTAACCTGGCTGCCGAAGCGGCGGTACATCTGTCCCAGCTCCATGGCAATGTAGCCGCTGCCGAGCACCACAAGGTGCTCCGGTACTTTCTGCAGGTCCAGCATACCGGCGGAGGTGCAATAAGGCACTTCATGAATACCCGGAATGGGCGGAATAACCGGCCTGGCGCCGGTGTTGATGAAAATATGTTCCGCGGTATACCGGCCGTTGACGGTTTTGGTACCGGTAAAAACGCCCTGCTCCCGTACTACTTCCAGGTTGGCCGTTTTCTCAAGGCTTTTTTCAAGGCTGCCGCGAAAGGAGGCTACGATCTCATTTTTTCGTTTAACCACGGCGGTCAGGTCAATGGCCCCGGTCTCTACAGGTATGCCGAACCGGGATGCCCTGGAGGCTATGTATTGCATGCGGGCAGCGGCAATCATGGTTTTGGTGGGCGTGCAGCCGGTGTTGATGCAGGTGCCGCCGATGTGTGTTGCTTCCAGCAGCAGCGTGTGACGGCCGGCGGCGGCCAGTTTTTTGGCCAGCGGGTTGGCGGCCTGGCCGGAACCGATAATGATGGTGTCATATTGTTTCATGGGCGGCAGGTTTATAAAGTTTTCATCAGCGCAGTCTGTTGCCATGTTTTATTCATGAAAACAGATGCTTAATTTTAGACATGCAAAAGTTCTGTTACGTTGCCATGATTTTGCTGGCATGCGCCTGCATGCCAGCAAAAAAGACCACCAAAATCGCCTCGCATCCTAAAGCTACCGCAGAGTTCAGGGCGGCATGGGTGGCCACGGTGGCCAACATCAACTGGCCTTCCAGGCCGGGCCTCACCACTGCGCAGCAGCAGGAAGAGGCTATCAGGCTGCTGAACTTCCTGGCTGACCACAATTTCAATGCCGTTATTTTCCAGGTGCGGCCGCAGGCGGATGCACTGTACCAGAGCAGCCTTGAACCCTGGTCTTATTACCTCACCGGCCGTCAGGGACAGGCGCCGGCGCCTTTTTATGACCCGCTGGCCTTCTGGGTGGAAGAGGCGCACAAGCGAGGGCTTGAATTGCACGTTTGGCTCAACCCTTACCGCGCGCATCACGTGGCGGGCGGAGAAGTAACAGACAGCTCTGTAGTGAAAAAAATGCCCTCACTTGTAGTGCATCTCAAAGAAGGGTACTGGTGGTTTGACCCGGCCAAAAAAGGCACACAAGACCATGCGGCCGCGGTGGTGCATGACATTGTAAGCCGGTACGATATAGACGGCGTACACTTTGATGATTATTTCTATCCTTATCCCTCCTACAATGGCGGGGAAGACTTCCCTGACAAAGACAGCTGGGCCGCCTATCAGCAATCCGGCGGCAAACTTTCCCGGGCAGACTGGCGCCGCCATGCCGTCAATATTTTTATTAAAAGACTGTATAAAGAGATCAAGGCTACCAAAAAACATGTGAAGTTCGGCCTGAGCCCCTTCGGCGTATGGCGCCCCGGTTACCCATCCTCCACCGTAGGCGGGTTTGACCAGTATGCAGATCTGTATGCGGACGCGCGCCTCTGGTTAAACAAAGGCTGGATAGATTATTTCTCTCCGCAGCTCTACTGGCCTATTAACCGCATTCCGGTGAGCTTTCCGGTTTTGCTGGGCTGGTGGCAGCGGGAGAATACGCAGCAGCGGCATCTCTGGCCTGGCATCAGTGTGGGGCGCGATACAGGCCGCCTGAGCCAGCAGGAGACCATGAGCCAGATCATGATCACGCGGGGTATAATGCCTGATGACATGGGCGTGATCCACTGGCATGTTTCTTCCGTGGCCAATAATCCGAACATGGCGCAGGCCTTGCTGAACGGGCCTTACCAGCAAGGAGCACTGGTGCCGCCCAGCCCATGGCTGAACAATACATTGCCCGCGGCGCCCGCTGTAAGTATGGAGGAGCAGGCAGACTCCGTTCGCATCAGTTGGGAGCATCCGGACGCTGAACCTGTGTTCAGGTGGGTGGTGTATTATAAATATGGCTCCCGGTGGGCCTACACTATTTATCCAAAAGATACCCGCGCTATTGCGATACCTGCAAAGTCAGGGCCGTACAAGCTGGCTGCCGCGGCGGTTACGGCCGTAGGCCGCACCGGTAACGAAAGCCCTTTTGCGGCAAAGCTTCTGGAAGTGGCTATTGTGCCACGTTCAGGCTGGAACGCCAACACACCCGGGCCATACCGCTCACAGCAACCGGTGAGGATCACCATTCACCACGAAGGCACCCGGTTTGACAGCACGCAAGATGCGCCGAAACATATCAGGAACGTGCAGGTTTGGGGCATGGGCAAAGACAGGAACTGGGCAGACATTCCCTATCACTTCCTGATTGCGCCTGACGGTACCATCTACGAAGGCCGCAACGTATTCACCGCCGGCGAAACCGCTACTGAATATGATCCCCAGGGCCACCTGCTCATTACCTGCATGGGCAATTTTGAAGAGCAGGCCGTAGACCCGCGGCAGCTGGATGCGCTGGTACGGCTCACGGCATATGCCTGCCGCAAGTATAATATACCTTACAGCACCATTGCTTCTCACAAAGACCATTCAACGCAAACCGTTTGCCCCGGGAAGAATCTATACCAGTACATCCGGAGCGGGTATATTACAGAACAGGTGAAGAGTTTGGTGGAATAGTTCGGCCCCGGTTTCGCTTTATCCACTTCCATCCTTCCATCCATACCACGGAAAGTATACCGGCGCCAATGGCCAGCATCAACGGGCGGAACATAGGTGGGTGGAATTTGAAGAACGCTGCAAACGGCGGAACGTACACGATGGCCACTGTCAGCAATACAGACAGCAGCAACACAAACCGCAGCAGGCGGTTGTTGTAGCGCACGGTGTACAGCATGGAGTAATAGAAAGAGCGGTTTACCAGGGTTAGTATTACATTGGCGCTCATGAGCGTGATGAAAACCAAGGTACGGGTAAGATCTTCCGGGTAACCATTGTACACGGCGTACTGGTAAATACCAAGAGTGCCCAGCGTGATCATCAGCCCCTGCAGTATGCTGGTATTAAGCTCCCGCCAGTTGAGGAATGTGAGGGTGGCGGGCCGTGGCGGCTGCAGCATGGTATTTTTCTCTATCGGCTCATTTTCATATACAATAGAACAGGTAGGGCCCATGATCAGCTCCAGGAAGATGACATGCACGGGCGTAAAAATATTCGGGTATACCCAGCCCAGCAACAGGGGCAGGGTAACGGTGAGAATAATGGGGATGTGAATGGAGAGGATGTACTGGATGGCCTTTTTGAGATTGCTGTATATTTTACGGCCCATGGCTACGGCGTCTACCATTTTGGAAAGGTCATCGTCTGTCAGCACCAGAGACGCTGCTCTTTTAGCTATTTCCGTTCCCTTGTGGCCCATAGCAATGCCGATGTGCGCTGCTTTCAGCGCAGGCCCGTCGTTCACCCCGTCTCCCGTCATGGCCACTATCTGCCGGTCTGCTTTCAGGGCGTTGATGATGCGGAGCTTGGCGGTAGGGAACATGCGGGTGAAAATATTGACTTCCTTGACAGCACTGCCCAGCGCCGCCTCTTTCATGCCGGCAATCTCATCTCCCGTAAGGGCCTGGCTGCCGCCTTTGAAACCGGCCTGCTGTGCAATAGATACCGTGGTGGGCGTATTGTCTCCCGTAATGATCTTGACCGCTATGCCGGCTTTGTAAAAACTGTTGAATACCTCATGAATGTTGTGTTTGGGAGGATCGTAGAATGCCACGAGGCCTGTAAATGAAAAAGGCAGTGCCTGTTGCTCCGCCGGGTAGGCCGTGCCTTCAAGCGTGCTGCGTGCCACGCCCAGCACGCGGTATCCTTTGCCCGCCAGGGCGTTTACCTGTGCTCGTACAGCCGCTGCTTCCTGCTCCGGCAAATGGCAGCAGGCCAATATGGCCTCGGGAGCGCCTTTGGCGGCAATGATGCGCTGTCCGGCCGCGTTGGCAAATACATGCGTCATCATGGGCGGTTTGCCGCCAAGCGGGTATTCATGCACCATATGGAAAGCAGGCCGCTCATCTGCCGGCGCTGTAGCCGTGTAAGCCGCATGCAGCGCAATTTCCATAGGGTCGAAAGGTTGTGTTTCACTGGCCCACATGGCTGTGGAAAGCACTGATTGTGCCGCAGCGGGGCCCCAATTGCCGTCATTGTACACCTGCCCGCTGCCATGTGCGTACAGCGCCGCCAGTTCCATCCGGTTCTCGGTAATGGTGCCCGTTTTATCTGTACAGATCACGCTGGCGCTGCCCAGCGTTTCTACTGTTTGCGTCTGTTTTACGATGATGCCCATTTGCATCAGCCGCCAGGCGCCCAGCGCCATGAAGGTGGTGAAGGCTACGGGTATTTCTTCCGGAAGAATGGACATAGCCAGGGTGAGGCCTTTCAGCAGGCTCTCCAGCACATTGCCGGAATGATAAAAATTGATGCCCCATACCAGCAGGAACACACCCGCTCCTACAATGGCCATTTTGGTGACAAAGCTGCTGATCTGCTTTTGCAGGGGAGATTTTTCCACCCTGATCTCTTCCAGGGAGCGGCCTATCTTGCCCAGCTCCGTTTGGCTGCCCACGGCCGTTACCTCGCACCAGGCCATGCCGCTGATCACGGCGGTGCCCTGGAAGAGCAGGTCCCCTTCGCTTTTTCTCACGGCAAATGCTTCGCCGGTAAGAATGGATTCGTTGACAGACAGATCGTTGGCCCGCAGTACGCGCCCGTCTGCCGGTACCTGTCCTCCTTCTTCCACTATCATTACATCTCCTTTTACAATGTCCGCGCCGGGTACTTCTTTTTCAACACCGTTGCGCACCACCCGCGCCGTGGGTTTGTTCAGCGCCTTTAGCGCTTCCAGCGCGTTGCGGCTGCGGGAGTCCTGGTAGATGGAGATGGCAGACACCAGCACAATGGCGGCAATCATAAAAATACCTTCGCTGGTCTCGCCTAATATGAAATAGATAATGCCCGCGGCCACCAGCAATAGGAACATAGGCTCCGTAACGGTTTCCCGGATGGCAGATACCAGGCTGTTCTCTTCCTTTGACCGCAGTTCGTTAGTGCCGCTCATCAGGCGGGATTCAATTACCTGTTCGTCTGTAAGCCCCGGCGGAATTTGCATGATGTATGGTTTGGATGTTCTTAAAGATAATCAATCAGCATCTCTTGCGGGGCAATGCCCGGCATAAATTTATCCTGTCGCAAAAAGCCCGCATATTGTCAGGTATGGCCATGTTGCGGCCCGCCGTTTAGCTGTAAGTTGCAAATGAAAATCTGCGTAAATTCGAATACAATGCCTGGCTATATGCGTGCTTTTTATTTTGTACTGGTCAACTCACTTGTTGCGTCTGTTACCAACACTTTTGTATGGTTTGCCATCACCTTCTGGGTGTACCTGCAAACAAAATCTGTGCTGGCCACTTCTTTCATGGCGGGCATTTACATTGGTACCGTTGCCTTGTCTGGCTTTATGCTGGGCTCGGTGGTAGACCGCTACCGGAAAAAGAAGGCCATGATGATCTCCAGTATTTGTTCCCTGGTGCTTTATTCACTGGCCGGGCTGGTGTACGTGTTATCTCCTGCCGAGGAATTTACCCACGCCGGCAGCCCGGTGTTATGGATGTTTATCGTATTCACCCTTTTTGGTGCGCTGGCGGGTAACATCCGCAACATTGCGCTGCCTACCATGGTCACCATCCTGCTGCCGGAGCCGGAGCGGGACAAGGCCAACGGCCTCATTGGCAGCGCCAACGGCACGGCCTTCCTGGTGGCGTCCATCCTGAGCGGCATGGCGGTAGGCTTCCTGGGCATGTACTGGACGTTGGCCGCCTCCGTCGGGCTTACGTTGCTCACCATCGGCCACCTGTGGGCACTGGCTATTCCTGAAGAGGACATTGTACATACAGAAGAAAGCGGCAGCGGCAAGGTAGATGTAAAAGGCACCATCAAAGCCATCCGGCTGATACCGGGCCTGTTTGCGCTGATCTTTTTCAACACCTTCAACAACTTCCTGGGAGGGGTGTTCATGGCATTGATGGATGCCTACGGCCTGTCTCTGGTATCTGTTCAGGTGTGGGGCATACTGTGGGGCGTGCTGAGCCTGGGCTTCATAGTGGGTGGGCTGGTGGTGGCCCGCAAAGGACTGGGAAAACACCCCATCCGCACCCTGTTCATTGCCAACATGGTTATGTGGACCATCTGTATCTTTTTCACTATCCAGTCTTCCATTGTGCTGCTTGGCATGGGGCTGTTCATTTACCTGTGCCTCATTCCGGTGGTAGAAGCTGCGGAGCAATCCATTATACAGCGTGTAATACCCCCTGAGCGCCAGGGCCGGGTGTTCGGCTTTGCGCAAAGCATTGAGCAGGCCGCATCGCCGTTAACGGCTTTTATGATCGGGCCGGTGGCGCAGTTCATCTTCATCCCCTTCATGACCACGGGCGCGGGAGTAGACCTGCTGGGCCACTGGTTCGGAACGGGCAGTGACAGGGGTATTGCGCTGTTATTTACCGTAACGGGCATGATAGGGCTGGTGGTGACCATGGTGGCCATGCGGTCCCATTCGTACAAGCTGCTGGCGAAAATATAGTTCAGGCCTTCAGGTTCCTCTTTTTGATCTCTTCCCTGATCTTTTCCGGCATCTGGCGGCAGCCGCAATGACGTGCATGTTCAATATGCCAGGCCACCCGTTGCTCCAGCGTGGCGCGGGCAGGCATCCGGTGGGCCTGGTGCCATTCCTTGTTTGTTTTCATGATAGCCATGTTTTCATAAAATTAGCAAGAATGTCGCATAACCCCCCTCTATTGTCGTGTTCTGCCATGTAAAAAACAGGCGGGGCGTAGTAAGTTTGCAGTGCTTAATGCTGATGTTTATGGTAGAAGTATTCAAAACAAATGTGAACAGTGCCTGCTATGCCCACATCCTCATTTACCGGATACGGCAAAGGTTTACAGAGTACATCGTGAATTTTGACCTGGAAGACTGCGACCGTATTTTACGGGTGAAAAGCACTACCGGCACAATACACCCGCTGCCGCTGATCGCTTTCCTGCAACAACATGGCTGTACGGCGGAAGTGCTGCCGGACGAGTGCCCTGTTCCGCATGTTATGCAGGCGGCCGGTTTTGTAGGGGCACTTCATGGATGAGGTTATATCTTTCTCCCGCCCATTTCAGGATGGTTATACGGTCACACACAAAGGCGTACCGGTATGCAAAGGCGGCAGGGTCTATCTGCCGGAACTTGCCGGCGGGAAGCGCCCTGGCAATGGTCAGGTGCGGGGTGATGTTGGCGTTGCGGGAGGCCCTGAATACCCGGTTGAGCAGGACAAACAGGATCTGCACGGGCTCAGGGCGTTCTATTCTCAGGTACAGGGTACCCGTTTTCCCATGCGTAAAGCTGTCAGCCCCGTTGATCTCGATATCAAAGCAGCACATATTGGCCACCGCGCGGGTGGCCGTTGTAATTACAAAAGCATCATCATCTGCCGCATTAACACGGCATAGGGAAATGTGGGCCAGGGATTTCAGGTTCATATCGTCCAGTCCCACGGCTTCGTGCAGTTGTTGCTTGAACCCCGCCACCGCTTTTTTGACAGCGGCGGGCGGTGAGATCAGGATAGCATACCTCACCACCGCGCGGTCTTCTTCAAACATACTGAGCTGCATAGGTTATGCGCCTTCTTTCAGATCGTGATTCAACATCCAGGCTACGCCGTACCGGTCTATCAGCATACCCCAAAGCGGACCCCAGGCCTGTTTTCCAAGCGGCTCTACTACTTGCCCGCCCTGGGAAAGGTTGGCAAAATAAGTATTGATCTCTTCCGCCGTATCGCACTGGAGGGCAAGAGACATGGTGGTTCCTTGTATAAAGCCGGCCGGCCCCAGCATATCCGTACCCATCAGCACCATATTTCCCTTCATGAGCTGGGAATGCATGATCTGTTGCTCTTCTCCCGCCGGACAACGGGCCTCAACGGGCATACCGCCCACAGATTGCAGGGTCAGTTCTCCGCCCAGGGCGTCCTGGTAAAACTTCATGGCTTCATGACAATTGCCATTGAACGTGATATAAGCATTGATCGTAGACATATCTTTTTTCTTTTTCAAACAAAACTAAGGAATGCGGTACGGGTATACGGTTGGTAGATACGACAATTTCCGGGGCAATTTGCGCCAAAAAAATAAATAGAAACTTGTATATTGTTTACCTGAAAAAAAAATTCCTCGTCATGATCAAGAAACTATGCGGCAGCGCACTGGTGTGCCTGCTCACCTGTCTACTGGCCCACGCACAGCACGATTCTGTGGGCCCTTCCGTAAAAATGCCCGGCCATCCCCGTATCCTGTGGCTGCAGGGCGAAGAAAAGAACGTCAAACAAACCCTGCATGGAGACGCTATCTGGCAAAAGGTGCACAATAGCATACTGGCCGAATGCGATGCCCTGCAAAGCGTGCCCGCCCTGGAAAGGAAAGTAATAGGCCGCCGGTTGCTGGGCGTATCCCGCGAGTGCCTGCGGCGGGTCTTTTTCCTGTCTTACGCCTGGCGCATGACCGGCAACAAGCAGTACATGCAGCGGGCGGAGAAGGAACTGCTGGCGGTGAGCCGGTTCAGTGACTGGAACCCGTCTCACTTCCTGGACGTAGCGGAAATGACCATGGCGGTGGCCATTGGGTATGACTGGCTCCACAACGCGTTGCCGGCCGCGTCGAAAAACATTATCCGTGAGGCCATTCTCAAAAAGGGGATCGCCCCTTCCCTGGAGCCCCGCAACAGCGGCTGGCTGCGCGTATCCAACAACTGGAACCAGGTGTGCAACGCCGGCATGCTGTATGGCGCGCTGGCCATTTATGAGAGCGAGCCGGAACTGGCCCTGCAGATCATTAACCGCGGCATCCGCAGTATTGACCTGCCCATGGAAGATTATCACCCTGACGGTGCTTATCCGGAAGGTTATGGCTACTGGGGGTACGGCACCAGCTTCAACGTACTTTTTATCAGCGCGGTAGAGAAACTGTTCGGCAAAGACTTCGGGCTTGTCAGCAAACCCGGTTTTCTGCAAACGGCTGATTACCTGGAGCATGTTACCGGCGCCTGGGGTGATTCCTTTAACTATTCTGACGCTGGCGGTGGCGGCGGCGTACAACCCGCCATGTTCTGGTTTGCTGCCCGGCGCAAGCAGCCCTCCCTGCTATGGGTAGAACGCAGCCGCCTTGAATCGGAAAAGTCTACCAGGCACGTCAGAAACAGGCTGCTGCCTGCCCTGATGCTTTGGGGCAACGGCATTTCCATGAAGAGTGTAGCGCCTCCCGCCGCTACCTTCTGGACAGGTAACGGCAAATCTCCCGTGGCGCTGATGCGCACATCCTGGACAGACAGCTTGGCCATTTACGTGGGCCTGAAAGCAGGCTCTCCTGCTGTAAACCACGCGCACATGGACGTGGGCTCTTTTATTATGGAAGCGGACGGCGTGCGCTGGGGAATGGACTTTGGTATGCAGGACTATAACTCACTTGAACAAAAAGGCGTTAAAATATGGGACAAAGGCCAGTATGCCCAACGTTGGCAGGTGTTCCGCTACAATAATTTTGCGCATAGCACCCTCACCATCAACGATTCGCTGCAGCGTGTGAAAGGCAATGCGCCCATCACCCGCTATTCTGACAAACCGGCGTTCATGCATGCTATTTGCGATCTGAGCGGCGTGTATGACGGGCAATTGCAGAAGGCTACCCGCGGTATTGCCGTAGTGAATAAGGAGTATGTAGTGGTGCGGGATGAAGTGGAAGCGCCCGCCAAAGCCACCAAACTGCGGTGGACGTTGCTCACCCCTGCCAACGTGAAAATAACCGGCAGCAAAACGGCAGAGCTGACCAAAAACGGGAAGAAGCTGCTTTTAAAGGTAGACGCGCCGCTCAATGTGCAAATGAAAACATGGACTACCACTCCTCCCCATGACTACGATGCGCCCAACCCCGGTACGGTACTCACCGGCTTTGAGGTGGACCTGCCGCCGGGCTACAAGGGAAGTTTTACCGTGGTGCTGGCACCCGGAGGGGATCAGAACAAAACGTACGATCTGCCGGGAGCACTGGCCAACTGGCCGTAACATAGTGCGGACATCCGGAAAGTTTTTAAAGACCGGGGCAGGCGGTTCATAACGTCTGCCCCGGTCGTTTTATTTCCCGAATGCTTTTTCCAGTTCCGCAATATCCAGCTTTTTCATCTGGAACACCGCGGCGCTGACCTGCTGTACTTTGGCGGCATCGGGGTCGTCCATCATATCCGCCAATACAGTGGGCACCACCTGCCAGCTCACGCCGAACTTGTCTTTCAGCCAGCCGCACATCTGCGCTTTAGGATCGCCGCCTTCGGTCAGTTTGTTCCAGTAATAGTCTACTTCTTCCTGTGTATCGCAATTGATCACAAATGAAATAGCTTCATTGAACTTGAAATGAGGCCCGCCGTTCAGCGCAATAAATTCCTGCCCGTCCAGTATAAATTCGATTGTCAGCACGGCGCCTTCCGGCATGCCATGGAACTCGAAACCTTCCTTGCCATAGTAGGTGACCCGCCCTTTCCTTGCATTCCTGAAAACGCCCAGGTAAAAGTCTACGGCTGCTTCCGCATTCTTGTCAAACCAAAGATTGGCGCTGATTTTCTGATTGGATAGTCGCTTTGTCATGATACGCTTTTTTGGGTGTTGAACGATGTGTTTGTTTTGCTGGTACAAAAATAGGACAGGCCTTTTACAGGGGAGCGGTGCAAATCTGACTTTTTAGCGGGCTGATTGCGACAAGGGTAGCCCAGGTCCGGCAAATACCAAACAATATCCGCGTCCTGCTGTTTGTAAAATAAAACTTCCATATGGCACGTACAGTAGCTTCCATGCTTGTAAACATGCTGGCAGAAGCCGGGGTCAGGCGCATACATGGCGTAGTGGGCGATTCGCTCAATGGTATTGTGGACGAGATACGCCGTGGCGGCAAAATAGAATGGGTGCAATACCGGCATGAAGAGGCCGCCGCTTTTGCCGCCGGCGCAGAAGCGCAGCTGACGGGCCGGCTGGCCGTTTGCGCAGGCAGTTGCGGGCCTGGCAACCTGCACCTCATTAACGGCCTGTACGATTGCCACCGCAGCATGGCCCCGGTGCTCGCCATTGCCGCTCACATCCCGAGCAACGAGATCGGCACCGGGTATTTCCAGGAAACGCACCCGGAATTGCTTTTCAGGGAGTGCAGCCACTATTGCGAGATCATTTCCTCTGCCCGGCAAATGCCGCGTCTGGTGCAGGTGGCGGTGCAAAATGCCGTAGGCCTCAAAGGTGTGGCAGTGCTGGGCATTTCCGGGGATGTGGCCATGCAGGATGTGGAAGCGGAAGGCTGGCCGTTGCTGTTGCCGCATGAACCGGTGATACGCCCGTCAGACGCAGCCCTTGCCACCCTGGCGCAATGGATCAACGGCTGCAGCAAAATAACCCTGCTCTGCGGCAGCGGCTGTGCCGGTGCGCATCACGAACTAATGGCCCTGGCTGGCACCGTTCAGGCGCCTGTTGTACATAGCCTCCGCGGTAAAGAACATGTGGAATACGACAACCCTTTTGATGTAGGTATGACGGGCCTGATAGGTTTTGCCTCCGGTTACCACGCCATGGAAGAAAGCGAGCTGCTGCTGATGCTGGGCACGGATTTCCCTTATAACGACTGGTACCCCGCAAACGCCAAAATAGTTCAGCTGGACGTGCGGGCAGACCGCCTGGGCCGCCGTTGCCGGGTAGACCTCGGCCTGGTGGGGCAAGTAAAACACACCCTCGCCGCCCTGCTGCCACTACTGCAACAGAAAACAGATGCCGCCCACCTGGAGCAATGCCTCAGCCGGTACCGCAAAAGCCGGAAAAGCCTTGACGCGCATGCGCTCGGCACTGCCGGCCAGCAACCCATCCACCCGGAATACCTCACCCGCATCATTAGCGAAACCTCCGCCCCGGATGCCATCTTCACCGTAGACGTAGGCGCCCCCACCGTATGGGCCGCCCGCTACCTGACCATGACGGCGGAAAGGAGGCTGCTGGGCTCTTTCAACCACGGCTCCATGGCCTGCGCCATGCCCCTGGCCATTGGTGCGCAAATAGCGTATCCGCAGCGGCAGGTGATCTCCCTTTCCGGAGATGGCGGTTTTGCCATGCTGATGGGAGACCTGCTCACCATTTTACAGTACAAACTGCCGGTAAAAATAGTAGTGTACAACAATGGCTCCCTGGGCTTTGTGGCCATGGAAATGAAAGTAGCCGGCCTGCCGCCGTTTGGCACGGATCTTCAGAATCCTGACTTTGCACGTATGGCGGAAGCCATGGGTATGTTAGGCATTCGCGTGGAGCTGCCGGAAGAAATACAACCGGCTATGGAAAAGGCGCTGGCGCATAACGGCCCCGTGCTGGTGGATGTGTTGGTCAACCCGTCGGAACTTTCCATGCCGCCGAAAATTGAATTGTCTCAGGCAAAGGGCTTTGGCGTGTATATGCTCAAGCAGATACTGAACGGGGATGGCGCGGAGGTGTGGCAGACTATCAGCAGTAATTTTTTGAAGAAATGACATCTTCATACCGCACGAAGTTTATCTGAACTTCGGTTTGGGTGCGCCGGGTTTATCGGGCCCTTTCTTATTGGTGCTGTCACCCAGCATATCTTTCTTATTAATGTTGAACGCCTCCTTAACGTCTTGCTTGGTGGGGTTGCCGGGTTTGTTCTCTTTGAATTTATCCAATCGCGTTTCTTTTTTTGGGAGATTGGCAGGTTTCATGTCAAGCAATCTCTTTTTGTTGAGGTCATTAGAGCTGGTTGTGGTCCCCTTTTCCAGTTTTTTGATAATAGTATCCTTTTTTTTGTTGTCGGATTTTGCATCACTCAGTTTTTTCTGTATGGCGTCTGCTTTTTTAGTAATGTCGTTCGCGTTTTGCCTGATCAGGGCGGCTTTATCTTTTGCAGTACTCATGGTTTTATTGTTTTGATTGTCTATGCTCTTTTTTTTGCGCGGTATTTCCTTCCCCTGCATGTATGCTTCGCTCATGCCTTCCAGGAGATCTTTAGGCATGGTATGGGCCGGCTTGGCTGCCGGTTCGCCACTCTTTTTCACCCACTTGGGCATTTCGGGTGCCTTTCGCTCTTGCAAGAGCAACTGATTCGTTTTTGCCAGTTCTTCCAGTTGCGCCATATAGGCTTGCCGTTGGCCGTGAAGATCTGTCAATCCAAGAGCAAGGTGCATGAATGTTCCTCCTATGGCTCCTGCTTTATCCTTCAGTGTTTTATCTTTTTTAGTCATATGAACCTGTTCATTTTAACAAAAACCGGTTTGTCCAATTGCTCTTCAAAAATGACAGCTTCCCCGGTTTTTAGATTGTTAACATAATTTTTCTGCTGTTCGTTCATGTTCATTGCCTCACCCAGATAATGCCGGTCATCTTTGGAGGTAATGCGATGCATGATCTTTAGATTAGTATTTTTGATCACATCTGAAACCAGTTTGGTAGGTATCTGCTCAACGATAAAAATCCCCTCTCCCTTTGCCCTGATTTCCGCAAGCATGTCAATGAACAGGCTGATGGATTTGGATTTGCTGTCCATGGCAGACACGCCATCTTCACCGCCGCTGACAGTAGACATATTGCCACTGCTCAGCAGGCGATGCGCCTCCTCAATAATGGTGATGTGTATATGTTTGCAAGGATCAAAGCCGTCTTTCTCCGCCATTTCAATGCTTTTCATAGATGGCATTGTCTGCCGGTATTCAAACAGATAGGTAAGCAAAAATGCCATTATCAGGGCCTTCTCATCATTATCCGGCAGGGCTTCCAGTTCTATGATCACAGATTGAGTAAGCAGGGTGTTGATAGCATTATCTATTGTACAGGGCTGACCTTCTGCATCCAGCCACAGCTCAGGCAGAAAGGCATTGCCCAACACGCCCTTTGATAGCTTTTCCGCCCGGCGTTTCAGGTAGCTGCCCATGTTGGCCCTGTCTTCGTCCGTGAACATCTCGGCATCTTCCAGGTGGAGATCAACAGCGGCTTTCAGCCAACCCAGGCTCATCAGCCGGTGCTGGTTCTTTTCTTCTTCGGAAAGCGTTTCAGACGCCCGGTCATGAAGGTAAACCGGTGAACGTTCCGCATCAAAAAGTGGCCTTTCATTAAAGTCAAACAATTCCAGGTAAAGCCGGGTCAGGCATTCTTCCAATATCATCGGCATAACACCGTGCATTGGAAATGCGGCCGTGAAGCAACCTTTAATATAGGAGATATGTTGCATGCTGGATATGCCTGGTATGGGTATAAGCGGGTTGAACCGCAGGTACTCCGGGTTGCAGGAACCATCTTCCAGAAAAGGTCTTTTAAAATTGAAGCGCCGTAATTCTCCGGGCTTGAAATAGGGGCTTAGTTCATCGTAGTATTCTGATTTTACAGGCTCAATCAATAAAAAAGGGATGCCCTTTTTGGTCAGTTCTTTTACAAAGTTAAGAGTGGTGTTGGTTTTTCCTGAGCCTGTTGAACCTACTATGAGCCCATGTTTAGTGAGGTCCGTCACAGGCAGAGTATATTGCGGCGCTTTCTCATTATTGATTTCGGAGGGAGGGGCGGTAATAACCCGGCCTATTTCTATCTCTTCCGTTTTTCTGCTCCGGGGGTTCGGCTGAAAAAAAGGCCTTGGGGGCTTGGCTATCATGCCCGGAAGCCCGCCAATGTTGGCAACAGGGAGGCGAAATACGGCAGCGGCTTCTGCGGCGTCACACAAGTAGGGCAAACGGCGGATAAAGGAATGTAGCGTGTCGTCCAGGCCATCATAATGCTCATGGCCGCTGGCTGGGTAAAAATAATGATTGCATTCCTCCCAGTCTGCCTTTATTGTTGCATGGGCATATTCTTTGTTCAGGGCCAGGCATGTCAGTTGACCTGGAGAGCTGGTGTTGCCCGCTTCCATTTGTGCTGAAAGTGAATTGCCCACGGCCATGGCGGTTATTTCCGAACGGGCGGCTACCTGCAGTTTGAGTGAAAATAATTCAGGCGCCGTCACATATTTTGAAAAAGCTTTGAAACTGGCATCCAGCTCGGCAGATGTAATGTCTTTATAGGTAGACCTGAGCATCTTGAAATATTGCAGCGCCAGGTTCTTTTCATATTCAAACAAACTGCACAAGCCGAGCGAGATACGGACTTGCACCGTTTCATCAATGTTCTGCAGCATCCTGTACAGGCCGGCCAGGTTATACTGTTGTGATGGCAGGTAAGACGAAGAAGGCAAATAGAAACGCGATTTTTCATCCCAGTTCAAAAGCCCCGACGGCGCTACAATCATTTCATCCGCATTGTACCCGAGGCCGACCGGTATGAATTGTTGTTTTTTTCGTATTTCAACTACGCGTTGGTTACTCAGGAGCAGCAGCTCTTGTATTTCTTCCTGGCTTAATTCATATAGCGGGTAGTCTTCCGGCACCAGTTGCCGGAACTCTTCACGCAACCGTTTGCTATCATAGAACACGGAAGCATTGCGCAGTACTACCCGCAGCAATACATAACATTGCACCGTACGGGTAGCGGGATTATTCCGGATGCGTAAATCGAGAAAAGCGGTTGTTTCTTTTTTAGGCCGGAGGAACACGCTGGCTACCGTGTCAATAAAAGTCTTTTGTTTCAGGAGATGTTCCCGGTACTGGTCCTGCTGTTTTACGTCTGGTGTTGTCTGGAGTTCGGGCACCTGCTTCAATTCATAGGCAATCAACAGGTGTGTGGCACTTTCCGTGGCACAGGTAATGGGCTCCTCAAATCCGTCCTGCCGCCAGTTGAACAACGTGCAGGGAGTATAGGCAGATGTAAAGGCCATCACATTATTTGCAAATGAAGACAGATCTTTCATGCTTTGTGTGTAAATTCCAGCAGGGTGTCTTCTGCCAGTTTAATATAGGCTTCATGTGTACGTTCAGTTTTCTCGTTACTCATCTTGGCAAAGAAACGCTTGATAAAAGCGTCAGGGGGAATGGCGTTCTGGCTCAGATATGGAGTTGAAAGCGCTACTGCTTCGGAAAGTTGCTCAGGTGTAGGATTAGATTCAATAATTCCAAAAATGGCGTTGATAACGTCATGCGATGCTGCCGTTACTTTTTTCAGGGCATTTTCTGGCATTGTTTCGTTGGTATGATCCGCTACCCAGAACTGTTTAGGTTGTTGGGAGAACGTTTGCCCCAGCCCTCCAAGCAGGTCTATCATGTTTTTAAGACGGCCCGGTGATGCACCTGGCGTGGTGGCTATTCTTATAGCCGTATCTACAATGCTCTTTTGTGTATCTATGTTGCCCTGTGTGATCTGGTGCGCGGTACGTTTGCGGCTGTCTACAATTTCCTTTAGCATTTCATCCATATTGAATGCAGTTCTGGTAATCTCGAAACTGATCTTGAACATATTAGCCTTCCCTAAGAGTTTTTCAATATAGAGCGCTATTTCTTTTGCGATGCCCCCGCTTATGTCAGTAAAATTGCCGTAACCCGCCAATATGCGCTCAAAGTCGCGGTTCCGTTGATGGCCCTGGTTATGCAGGATGTTGGGATCTGTATCAAAGTACTTGTTCAGGCTTTCAAAAATAGCATTCCGGCTACCCTTTAGCAAGGCGCCTTTGTCAATTGCGAGGAAGAGAAGCTTTTTCAGTCCTTCCTGGCTATTGAAGTTCCGGTACAGTGCCTGGAGCTTTTCTGTAGAAGTTGTTTGCGGAAAATTGTCCATGAGCGCCTCTGCCCTGAACGAGTAAAATAGCTTGCCGATGATATCCTCGCTGATAATGTCTTCCCTGATCTGGTTGCTAAAGGTACGTTCATAGAACAGGTAGGTTTCTGTGTAGGATACGTTTATTTCACGCTTATTTTTAACAAGATACCATGTTTCCCGATCTTCCCTGTCCTGCACATATGCGCCCTGGTTATCACTGAGGCGAAGCCACATGGTTTTGTTGAGATTATCCAGGTTCCCGTCAAAACCGGGCAGTTTCTGTGGTTCGGGGTAGGTCACAAACCAGCCCAGCCCGCCGATAGTTACCAGCAGTATGAGCATGCTGAAGTCTATTCTGGGAACTAAGCCCTGCATGGTTCTCAACAGAATGTTATACAGCAGAAATACGCAGGCGCATCCAATAAAGACCTTGAATATGATAATGGCGGTTTTGGCTTGGGCACTCTGGGTATAAAAGAAGCCGGCTACCTTGTGTTGCCTGGCTATCCAGTTTCCGACATACTGCAGCACGCCGCTTTTAATGTATAAAATAAGCCCTGTTCCGGTTACAGCAAGATGTAGAAGAAAGGCGGCCCAGTCTGAATTGTTTGCAATAAACGGATTGTCTGCAATACGACCCATCAGGATATTGACAACAGAGCCCTGGCTATGCTGGGCCACGAACCAATAAGAAAATGTACAGAGATATATGAGCGCGCTGAGGGAAAGGAGAATGGAACTCACTTTCTTTGTTGCTGATGCCTGATGTGATTTGCTCATCTTAAATTGTTTATTTTAACAGTTTATATTCCTGCCCGGAAGGGTATCTGACGTGCATACAGGGGAAGCTGATCTCCCTAGCCATCATGCTCATTCACTGACTGGCTTTCAAGTGTGGTGGCCAGGCTGGAAATAGCGGGAAGTTCGTACCTGGCAGGCAACTCAGCGTGAACAGGCGAACTGGCGCTGTTCAGCAACTGCGCTGTACATTTTATTTTAAAGGTATTCGCTATATCAATCCTGACAGACACTTCTGATCTTATGTTTCTGTGGCTTTCTGGCAGAGCTAATACCACCGTACCCAATAGCTGGCAATCTGCCCCGCTGCAATCTCTGCTTTCCAGTATATGCACTTCTACAAATGCATCTGAAGTATCAAGAAGGAATTTTTCTTCCTTATACGTAGGTATTGTTGTCTTTTCCGCTATTATAGCACAGAAATGATCATTGGTTGTGATGATGCCGTAAGCATGGGACGTTGCAGCAAGGAGTACCGGATCGCGTACTTTCCCTCCTAATACCCCGGTATATCTGGCTCCTCCACTAACGGCCCCACCGGGTAGCATAGTAATTCTCCAGCCGGAGAATTTTTTTGAGAGAAAGTATTGTATAAAATTGCGGAACGCCGGTAGGCAATCCACGATCAATGCACGTTCAGGATTATATAGGTAAGGCGAAGGTTCTTTGATCGAATTAACCAGTCCCTGAAGAGGCTTGTCCAGGATGTTCAACATGTCGTTGAGGGTCAGTGCGACAGTCAAAATGGTATTTCCCCAAATATCCTGCACATGGATATGGTACGTACCGGTAAGATTAATCTTTTTTATTGCCTGGCTGCAGTTTATCCGTAATCTGGCCATATCTATATTATTATGACTACCTGTGAAGCGGCACCTGTTCAGGCAGTTGTTAATAAGATCATCTACCAGATGTGAGATGCTGAAGTGTTCAATGCCATATAAAAACTGACTTTCTATGACACCATCTCCAATTTCAAAAACACCCATTTCACTCCTGCCTTCGTCAACAAAAAGAGCGACGGTGTTGATAACATCTATGCAGCCATTTGTGTATTCATGGCCGATAGCCAGGGCTTCTGTTTGGGTGAAAATAGAATGCAGGTGAAGACCAGCTTCTTCTACCGCATGCAAAAGGTATTGTTTCTGAAAAGATGTAGCATTGCAGCCTGCACCTATCGCTACGCGATGTACGGGATATCCCAGAAACAGTTCTACTGATTCCTTGGCCCTTTGAAACAAAATCGTCAATGCTGTTGAGGTACTTATTTTTTCATCGTTGAACAACAATGTACGTTCACCGGCTGTCAGCATACGAAGAGAAGATAGGGTGCCGGCCCGGAGAGTAGTATGATCAGCACCATTTTGCCATACATCTTTGCCATAATAGGTTAACGAAAGAGGCAAGCCATAGCCCCCGTCCAGATCAGGGACCAAAACAGGTCCCTCATTACCATATATCGATATTGTAACTTCCCGCTCACTCAGCAATATGAAAAACATATCCACCTTCATGCAATCAAATAGAATGATTAAAAATAAGTACGGTGGCTTTTCAGAAGACGGGGTTAATGATGGCAAGCCCTTTGGTAAGGGTGTGCTACAATAATAAAAAAAAGATTTGATTTTCGTGTCGGAATTTTTGCAAATTTGATGCTACAGGAATATCCCACCTGATGCCTCGATCCGCTGGGCATTCACCCATTTGGCCGCATCACTGCAAAGGAAGGCTACCACGCAGCCAATGTCATCCGCCATGCCAACACGGCCTAGTGCGGTCTGAGAGGAAAGAAAGCTGTTCATTTCCCGGTTGTCCCGCACGGCGCCGCCGCCAAAATCAGTTTCAATAGGGCCGGGCGCCACAACGTTCACGCGGATACGCCTGCCGCCCAGTTCTTTGGCCTGGTAGCGGGAAAGGGTTTCTATGGCCCCTTTCATGGCTGCATACGCCGCAAAGCCGGGAATGCTGAACCGTGCCAGCCCGGAAGAAAGGTTGACGATGCCGCCGCCGTCTGCCAGCAATGGCAGCATTTTCTGTGTAAGAAAAAAGGTACCCTTAAGGTGAATGTTCATCAACGTGTCAAATTGTTCTTCCGTAGTGCTTGCAAAGGGCACATGAATGCCGATGCCAGCGTTGTTGACCAGGTAATCTATCTTTTCCGCCTGCAATTGTTCTTTCAGCACGGTGTTTACCTGTTCAACGAACGTGTTGAACGTTCCGGTGGCCGCTACATTCAGTTGCAGCGCGGCTGCCTTGCGGCCTGTTTTTTCAATGGCGGCCAGAACGGTTTGCGCTTCCTCTGCCTGGCTGTTATATGTGAATATCACGTTTGTTCCCTGCTGTGCCAACGCCAGGGCCATATCTTTACCGAGGCCGCGGCTGCCGCCGGTTACCAGCGCTACTTTAACGGTGTTGTTGTTCATGAAGAATGTATTTAAATGTATGATGCAAAGGTCGTTTGCGATGAGTTCCCGCAGTGGCCGGTATCACACTATTATTGGTATAAATCGAAGAATGGCGATTATATTTACTGGCGTGGCCGCTTATGGAAGCCAGGTAATGACCTCCCCTGAAGTATATACGAAAGATGCAGTACGCCCGGCCAACTGACAGAACAGTTGCTTATCTTAGTTATATGAAAGGCTTTTGGAAATATTTCTGGATCATCTACGCCCTCTTCTTTGCCATTCCTTTCCCTATGATCATCTATTACAATACCGGTTACCGGCTGGATGATACGGGGAGTAACCCCTGGCTGGCCCTGTTTTACCTGCTGCTATCCGTAGTGGCCTGGGCGCTGGTGCTCTGGAGCTTTTTCCGCGGTTTTATCCTGGGCCCGGTAAAGGCCAAACAGGATGTTGCCTACCTGCTGCGCGAAGGGGCCCGTAAAGAAGCCGTGATTGTACGGTCGGAACAAAAAGGCCCGCTGGTACGAGGCTTTCATACCTATACCCTTACCCTGGCATTCCGCAATTTTGCGGGAGAGGAAATAAAAGAGCAACTGGCCGTGGTAGACAGCCGCCCGGAAGAGCGGCGGTTCGAAGAAGGGGAAAGGGTAACGCTGCGCATAGATGAACGCCTGAAAACCAATCCCTTGCTGGTGCTGGACGATGCCAGGGCCGAGTTGCGCCCGGGCGTGCTGTTCCTGCTGATGCTGGCATGGCTGGCCATTGCGGCTGCCGTGGTATGGTATTACATGTACGCTTACGGGGTGCAGCATAACGGCAAAGGCTGGCGGTTCCTGGTGTTTTACCACCCGCTGGTGCTGTGCCCCCTTATCCTGCTGTTCACCCGTTTTGGCATTGGCAGGCTGCTGGGCATGTTGACCGGCATCCCTCAAAATGCGCAGCAACTGAAATATTACGGCCGGCGTACATCCGCAACCGTGCTTTCCGCCTCACAAACAGGCACTTACATCAATAACCAGCCGCAGGTACGCTTTGAGCTGCAGTATACGGACCGCCTGGGGCAATCTCATACGGCCACACTAAAAAAGGTGGTACCTTTAATTAATATGGGAATTACACAAATGCCCCGGCTTCCCGTTTTTTACCTGGAAGAAAAGCCCGGGCAGGTAGCCCTGGCCAGCGATCCGGACAGTTAAAAGAGAGTTTATGAAGAAACCAGCATTGTTGATACTGGCCGCTACCGGCAGCCTTTTCATGACCGCTTCCTGTACTCAGTTCACCAATACTATCAGGGACACCTTTAACCCGCAAGAAGGCCCGGCCGCAGATGCTGAAGGGACATTTATTCCCAAGCGCCCCCGCCGTACCAAAGATTTTCTGAAAGACGCTGGCCGCCTCGGTGCCGCGCAGCAGGCGTTGCGTGCATTACCGGCCTTTGCCGGCAAAACCATCTACCTCTGCCAGCATGCCCATTTTTATGACGATGGCCGCATTATGGCCAGGCTGCAGCACCCTGAAAACCCGGAATACGTGGATGAGTACGATTATGAAGGCGGTAAATGGGCCGGTCCCAAGCCGGTGCAGCTCTCCGTAAGGGATAATATTACCCTGCACCGCGTGCCCCTGGATTCCGTGCAGTTTGCCGCTATAGCTACCATTTACCGCAATTATACCCAAAAAGCAGACAGCGTGCAAGGTACCATGCCGTTTACCCACGCGTACATCATTATCCGCAACGGCAATTTTGAATGGTACCCTCAAACCATCAGTGGCAGCCGGGAAATCTACCATATCAGTTTCCGTCACAACGGTAGTATAGACCTGTTTTACCGTAAATAGGGCCGGGTATGTGCCAAAAACGCTTAACTTTGCGCAAAAATTATCGTTTCCGATGCCGTTGAAGAAAGGAAAACTGGTTGGCTGGGGTAATTATCCCGTTGCAGAATCATACATATTAACCCCTCGCAGCGAAAACGACTCCCGGAATATTTTACAGGACACCCCGCTGATTGCCCGCGGGCTGGGTAGAAGTTACGGAGACCAGGCGGTGAACAACAACCGCTATGTAGCCCTGTGTACCCATCTCAACCATTTTATTTCCTGGAACGAGGCGGAAGGCATATTGACCTGCCAGGCCGGTGTAAGCCTTGACGAGATCATTACCGTATTTGCCCCCAAAGGCTGGTTCCCGATGATCTGCCCTGGTACCAAGTTTGTGACCATGGGCGGCGCCATTGCCAACGATATTCATGGCAAGGCCCATCATATAGACGGCTCTTTCGTGAACTGCGTCATTTCTTTTACCATCCTGCTGGCAGATGGCAGCATTGTGACCGCCTCCCGCACGGAAAACGCAGACCTCTTCTGGGCCAACTTCGGCGGCCTGGGCCTGCTGGGCATCATCCTGACCGTTACCATGAAAATGCGGAAAATAGAGACCACCTATTTCCGCCAGAAATCCATAGCCATCCGCAACCTTGACCATATGCTGGAGGCCTTGGAAACCTATGACAAGGAGTATAACTATTCCGTAGCCTGGATTGACGCCCTGGCCAGGGGCAAAAAACTGGGCCGCGGCGTACTGTCACTCGGCAACGGAGCTGGTTTCAACGAGCTGCCCGAAAGGCTGAAGCACCGCCCTCTCCGGCTGCATTCCGCCACCAAGCTCAGGGTGCCCTTCTTTTTACCGGGCTTTGCGCTCAACGGCCTCACGGTAAGGGTGCTGAATAAAGTGATCGCTGTGGTGCAGAACTCGCCGAAAGAATTTGTACACTACGATAAATTTTTCTTCCCGCTGGATATTATTAACGACTGGAACAAGGGTTATGGAAAAAGAGGTTTTATTCAATACCAGTTTGTGATACCGGAAGAGAACGGCAAAAAGAACCTTACGGAAATATTGGAAATGATCGCAGACAGCGGTTGCACGCCCTTCCTGAACGTATTCAAAAAAATGGGCGATGGCCAGGGTATTCTTTCTTTTCCTTTCAGGGGCTACACGCTGGCTATAGATTTTCCTGTAACGCCCCGCCTGCTGGCTTTTACGCCCAGGCTCGACGAAAAAGTGCTCTCCTGCGGCGGCCGCCTCTACCTGGGCAAAGACGCCCTGCTGGAAGAAAAAATGTTCAAGGAAATGTACCCCCAATACCCCGAATGGTTGTCTGTAAAGCAGAAATACGATCCCCAGAACAAGTTCAGCTCTGATATTTCGCGCCGGCTGGGTCTGGAAGCGGTTTAACGTTCCTTATACGCCAGCAGCCGCAACGCGTTAAACACCACTACCAGCGTAGAGCCTTCATGCGCTAGTACGGCAGGACCTATGGACGCTATGCCAAAGATGGTCAGCGGCACCAGTAGGGCTACCACGCCCAAACTGATCACAAGATTTTGTTTAATGATGCGGCTGGCCTGGCGGCTGAGGCCTATGGCAAAGGGGAGTAGCGTTAGCTGGTCTCCCATCAGCGCAATGTCTGCCGTTTCCAGCGCCACATCACTGCCTGCCGCTCCCATAGCTATGCCAACGGTGCTTTTAGCCATTGCGGGCGCATCGTTCACCCCATCACCCACCATGGCCACTTTATTTTCCTGTGCCGCCAGTTGTTGAATGGCTTCCACCTTCTGCTCCGGCAGCAGGTTGCCCTGCGCTTCCATAATGCCGGTTTGCGCGGCAATGGCGTTGGCTACTTCCTGGTTGTCTCCCGTGAGCATCACCATTTTTTGGATACCCGTCTGTTTCAGTTGCTGCACGGCCTCTTTCGCTTCTTTTCTGGGCGTGTCCATCACGGCAATAATACCAATGTATTGACCGTCTTTTTGTACCAGCATGGTGGTATTGCCGCCTGCTTCCAGTTGCCGGACCGTGGATTTTACCTGTTCATCTCCTTCAGGCTCAAAAAGCGCCATATTGCCAATCACTATGGAGCTATTGTTGAGCGTGGCCCTGATACCCTTTCCCATTACCGCTTCCATGTTTTGCGCCTGCGGTATGGGCACGTTGCCCAGCTTTTCCCTGCCGTCCCTTACAATGGCCTTGGCCAGCGGATGGTCACTCAGGGCTTCTACCGCCACTACTGTTTTCAACAGTGCTGTTTCATCCATGCCTGCCAGGGGAACAACATGTGTCATTTTGGGCTTGCCCTCTGTGAGCGTACCTGTTTTATCGAAGGCCAGCGCCGTGAGCGAGCCAAGGTCTTCCAGCGGCCGGCCGCCTTTTATCAGCACGCCCGCCCTGGCTGCCCGGGCCACGCCGCTAAGCACCGCACTGGGTGTGGAAATTGCCAGTGCGCAAGGGCTTGCGGCCACCAGTACAGACATGGCCCTGTAAAAACTGGTACTAAAAGGTTCGTCAATTACCACAAACGCGAAGCACAGCAAAACTACCAATATCAGTACCGCGGGCACAAAATAGCGCTCAAAGCGGTCGGTGAACTGCTGCGTGGGCGATTTCTGTGTTTGCGCTTCGTTCACCATTTTTACCAACCGCGCCAGGGTAGAATCCGCCGCTTCTTTGGTGACTTTGATCTCCAGCAGTTCGTTGCCGTTGATGGTGCCTGCAAATACCCGGTGCTTCGCCTCCAGTTGCGTGGCGTCCGTGTTAGGGTCATCTACCGCTATTTTATCTACCGGCATGCTCTCCCCTGTAATAGGCGCCTGGTTTACGCTGCCGCTGCCATTCACTACAATGCCGTCTGCTGCAATTTTTGTGTGCGGGCGTATAATGATCACGTCATCTTTGCGGAGCTTTTCTACCGGTATTTCCTGCGTTTGGCTGCCTGTTTTCAGCAGGGCCGTTTTGGGAGCCAGGTCCGTGAGCGCGGCAATGGACTTGCGGGCCTTTTCCATGGCGAAATGCTCCAGCGCATGGCCCAGGCTGAACAGGAACAGCAGCAGCGCGCCCTCCGCCCAGTTACCGAGAATGGCCGCGCCAATTGCCGCTACCAGCATCAGGAAGTCAATTTCAAAACCGCCATTGCGGATGGTTTCAATGGCTTCTTTGGCGGTGAAGAAACCACCGAAGAAATAAGCCGCAATATAACACAACAGGGCGGGCAGGTGAGCAACGTAAGACAATCCATAACCGGCGCCCAGCAAACCGCCGCAAAGCAGGCTGAATACAAGTTCCGTGTTTTTGCCGAAGATGCCGCCATGGGCGTGATCATGATCATGCCCATGTTTGTGTGCATGCGCCGCTATTTGCAGGCCTTCCTTTTTGATGAGCGCTTCAATTTTTTCTTCACTGGTTATTTCGTTGTCAAACTCTATCATGATAGAGCCCGCGCCTGACACCGCAACGGAAAGCACGCCCTTGTTACGCAGCAGGGCCGTTTCGATCAGCCGCGTTTGCCGCTGGTGGCGGATGCCTTCCACTTCCAGCAGGAGGTGCCCGTATCTGCGCGTGATGCCAGCCCCGGCCTGTTCCGCCATTTTCTGCACATGTGCCAGGGTGATCACATCGGGGTTGTAGTGGAAACAAAGCTGCGGTTTGGTATTGGCCGTACCGGGTATCACATGCACTTTGTCAATGCCCGGCCTGCCTTGCAGCGTAGTGATAATGCGCTGTACGCAGGCATCTTTTTCGTCAGGAATATCAGGAAGCACCAGGTCTATATTGATCTTGAGTTTTTCCATGTATGATTTATTGAGAGGTTGGGATAACGATATGAAATTAGGGAATTGGCGGGAACGGGATGGAAATATTAAATATACGTGGTTGCAGAAATCGGTTTCTCCGCTGAAACTGATACGGTCAAATTTGTTAAAACTGCATCTGTACTGAAACAAATATTTTCCGCAATTTTATTATCGTTATGAAAACATACATCATCGGTTCTGGCGCCATCGGCAAAGCATTGGCCGTAGCATTGCAGCTGCAGGGGAAAGATGTGGCGCTCATTCGCGGAAGCATTGATAACGTGGCTGCTCATACGGAGACCATACAGGTCATACAGGAAGATGGCCAAATACAGGAAGCCACTGTACTGGTCAGTACCATTGGCAACTTTGGGGAGCTGGACGGGCTGATCGTACTGGCCAACAAATCTTACGGCAACGAAGCTCTTGCCCGCAAGCTGAAAGGGAAAACCCGCGCTTCGCCGCTCGTCATATTGCAAAACGGGCTTGGCGTGGAACAGCCGTTCATTAAAGAAAACTACCCGGAAATATACCGCTGCGTGCTGTTCGTTACCGGTCAAACGCTGGCTGAGGGCGGCGTGCGGTTCAAGCCGGTGGCCGCATGCCCAGTTGGCATTGTGAAAGGCAATGTCGCTACATTGCAAAGGATAATAGAGCAGCTGAGCGGCAGCTACCTCCTGTTCAGTGAGGAAGCTCAAATTGAAACGGTGGTTTGGAAGAAGACGATCATCAACAGTGTGTTCAATTCTGTATGCCCGCTGCTGGAAACGGATAACGGCATATTTCACCGCAATCCCGCTGCGCTCGGAATAGCGGAAAGGATTGTGCTGGAGTGCCTGGTAATAGCGCGGGAAAAAGGCATCCTTCTTGAAGCGGAAGATGTTTTGCGCCAGCTTTTACAGATCAGCAAATCATCAGACGGGCAGCTCATCTCTACCTTGCAAGACATTCGTAATAAAAGGCAGACCGAAATAGGAACGCTCAACCTGGAAATAGCCCGCATTGCGCGTTCACTGAACATGGAAGCAGCCGTGAAAGAAACCAGTTTGCTGGGAGAATTGACGAAACTAAAATCGGAGTTAAGCATATGAAAATAATATTGATCACCGGCGCCAGCCGCGGAATTGGTGCGGCTACGGCGCTGCTTGCGGCAGAAGCCGGTTATGCTGTTGCCGTGAACTATTGCAGCAATGCGGCCGCGGCCGCGCAGGTAGTGGAGAAGATCAGGGCTGCCGGCGGCACGGCTGCAGCCATTCAGGCAGACATTTCACGAGAAGAGGAAGTGATGAAACTGTTTTCGGAAACAGACAGGTTACTAGGCAGGTTGACCGTGCTGGTTAACAACGCTGGTATACTGGAGCACCAGATGCGCCTTGAGAACATGACCGCCGCCCGCCTCAACCGCATATTTGCCGCCAACATTACCGGGCAGTTCATCTGTGCCAGGGAGGCGGTAAAAAGAATGTCAACGAAACACGGCGGCAGCGGTGGTGCCATCATCAACATATCCTCCGTGGCTGCCAAAACCGGCTCGCCCAACGAGTACCTTGACTATGCCGCCTCAAAAGGTGCAATCGATACATTTACCATCGGGCTGTCCAAAGAAGTGGCGGAAGAAGGGATACGGGTAAACGGCGTACGCCCGGGATTTATTGCCACAGATATTCACGCGGCCGGCGGTGAACCGGGGCGGGTAGAGCGGCTGAAAAGCAGCATTCCACTGAAACGGGGAGGCTCGGCGGCGGAGGTGGCAGAGGCCGTTTTGTGGCTGGCTTCTGACAAGGCGGGGTATTCTACCGGTACTTTTATTGATGTGAGCGGGGGGCGGTGAGCTTGTATGATCTGCCGGGCAAGCTATTTAAACCTTTTCTCTATCCATCTATTTGTTTCATCTACCAATAAAGACATCACATCTTTCTTTCCCGCTTTAAAAGAATGATCTGCCCCTTCAAATTTCACGAGAGTGGCTTTCCGCAACGATTTACAGACGGCTTCAATCAGTTCCCACGTAGCCAGGGTATCCCTGGCGCCTTGCAAAAAGAGCATCGGCACTTTCACCGCTTTGAGATGATCTGCCCGGTCTGTACCCGGCTTGCCTGAAGGGTGAAGCGGGAAACCGTAAAAGATGATGCCGGCAACAGCACTGTCAGGGTGTTCCGCCAGGTATTGCGAGCTCATTCTTCCTCCGAAAGATTTACCTGCAACAAAGAGCGGCAGGCCGGGATGCAGCTCCTGCGCTTTTGCGATAGCCGCTTTTATTGTTTGATGCGCAACTCCGGGAGAATCAGGCCGGCCTTTTTTGTTTTCGGCAAATGGAAAGTTAAACCGGAGCACGGCTATACCAGCATTTGCCAGCGCATTTGCCAGTGTTTCCATGAATACATGGTCCATACCGGCGCCGGCGCCATGGGCCAGTGTGAGGATGCACTTCGGGTTATCAGGAGCAGTGTATTTGGCGGTTACGCTGCCTGCTGACGGAGACACTTTTACCTTGAAGGATTTTGTATACATGATAAAACCGAAGGTAAACCATCTGTTGTAAACTTCCATGCTGCTCACTCCTTTTATCTTCCGGTACTTTTAACCGGGCCAATAGTTCTGCCCCGCTTTTGGCCGGCTGGCCGGAACCCGTTGGCCAATTCACAGGCTTGTAGATATCAATCTTTTTTTCTTACTTTACTTCAATATACCATGAGCGCGTATAGCTTTTTCACCGATAATGAATTGTATCTTCTGTTGGTTCAGGACAACGAAGAGGCGTTTACTATTTTGTACCATCGGTATTGGAAGCGTATGCTATACAAGGCAGTCATAAAGCTGCAATCCCATGCTGATGCAGAAGAGGTTGTTCAGGATGCATTTACAGATATCTGGAAAAGCCGGCATAGAATAAAAATACAGAACAGTTTTCATACCTATATCGCCGCAATCATACGGTACAAGGTGATGGCAAAGATGGCTTCCAATAAACGGGAAGCCGCTGGCTATGCAGAAGATGTACATACGTTGCATGCCGAAGACAACGCTACTGAGCAATGGCTCAGTTTTAATGAGCTGCGGAATGAAATTGAAAGATCAGTGAAAGCCCTGCCTGAGAAGTGCCAGTTGATATTTCGGATGAGCAGGGAACGAGGCATGAGCGATAAAGAGATAGCACGGTACCTGAATATTTCCCCTAAAACAGTAGAAGCCCATATCTCCAGGGCACTTAAGTTCCTGCGTATTTATATCAATAGATTCGTTTACATGCTGGCATTTGCCGCTACGCTTTTAACGAGGGCGTAGAAATATCCATTTATTTTTTTTGTTCAATATAGGGTAGTTCCCGTTTCTTATACACTATATAAGAAACGAGTTATCTTATGACACGACCAACACGAGCGCAGCTAAATGAACTGGCGGATAAGTGGATGAAGGGCACTATTACACCATCGGAAAAGGAGCTGCTGGATAAATGGTATGACCTGGACACGGAAGAGCCCGTTACCTGGGCCGCAGGTGACGCGTCTGAAGAGCAGCTGGCTGCGCGTTTATTGAGTAATATCAATACTCAGAAGAAACCCTCTTATTTTTCCAAAAGGTGGCAAATCCCAGCCGCCGCCGTTTTGCTGATCCTGTTAGGAGTAGGCACCTACTTATATGTTTTAAGGTCGGATCCCCGTGAGCAGGTTGCGGTAGCCGGTAAAGAGATCAGGCCTGGGAAGGATCAGGCAATTTTGACGTTAGGCAACGGGGAAAAAATTATTCTTGCTGATGCAGCCAACGGTGAGGTTGCCAACCGGTCTGGAGTGAAAATTACAAAAACTACCAATGGACAACTGGTATATGATGCAACTGGTAGCACAAATGAAAGTTTGCCACTGGAATACAATTCTATTGAGGCCCCTGCTGGTGGACAGTGGCAGGTAAGACTGCCGGACGGTTCGGTGATATTCCTCAATGCTTCATCTAGTATTACCTATCCAACACGGTTTGTTGGTAACGAAAGAAAGATACAGATGACCGGGGAAGCCTATTTTGAAATAGCACATAACAAGGAGATGCCATTCCGGGTGGAAAGTCGCGGGCAAACAGTTGAAGTATTGGGAACACATTTTAATGTAATGGCCTATGCCGATGAAAGGATAGTCCAAACTACGCTCCTGGAAGGGTCTGTGAGGATTGTTACTGCTTTGGGATCAAAAATGCTGGAACCGGGAGAGCAGGCGCAGCTATCAGGGAATAAGCTGAAAGTTTCCAGTGATGTGGATCTGGAGGGTGTGGTGGCTTGGAAAAACGGCTACTTCAAATTTAATGAAGGCCTCGAAAGTATCATGGCAAAGATAGCAAGATGGTACGATGTAGATGTTGAATACCGGGATAAGCCCGCTATAGGCCTTACCTTCTCGGGTAAGATATCAAGATCAAGAGATATCTCCGGTATTTTAAAGATGTTGGAATATACAGGTGATGTTCACTTTAAACTAGAGGGAAGAAAGGTGATTGTGACCAAATAAGTACGCAGCACAAAAAAACCAAATCCCGACTGGCATCGGGACTTGGCGAATGTTGAGCTTGCCTTTCCTATAAGGATTAAAACTATTGACTGGAATCAAACATTAAAGGTCTAAAACCCAACAAACCAAATTTATGCATTTAAAATTACATTTCAGGAGTCGTGGCGGCCGCCATGCTCTAAATCAATTCGTACTGGTTATGAAACTGATTGTAATTCTGCTAACTACTGCATTTATGCAGGTAAGTGCAAGTTCCTTCGCACAGCAAATTACCCTGAAAAAGGTCAATGCCCCTTTGGGTGAAATAATTGATGAGATCAGGACCCAAAGCGGTTATGACTTTTTGTATAATAACGCGGTATTAAAGATTGCCCATCCTGTTACCATTAATGTCCGGAACGCAAGCATTGAAAAAGTGCTGGCAATTTGCTTTGGCAACCAACCCTTGACGTACACTATTTCAGATAATTTTATTGTCATTAAACAAAGCGGTACTGAGAAAGCAATAGTTCCTGCAGATATAAAGGGGAAAGTGACCGATGAAAAAGGAGCGCCTTTGCCTGGCGCTTCAATCCGGGTGAAGGGGACTAACAATGCAGCTAACACCGATGCTAATGGTGAATTTATGCTGAAGAATATTGATTCAGGGGCAGTGCTTGTAGTGTCATTTGTAGGCTTCCATACACAGGAGCTTTCCGTTGGCAACCGAAACCAGGTGCATATTACATTGATCGAAAATACCGAGGCATTGAATGAAGTAGTTGTGGTGGGATATGGAACACAGCAGAAAATTAATCTGACAGGGGCGGTATCAACAGTTGATTCAAAAAGTATCGAAAACAGACCAGTCAGCAATCTTGCCACTGCCCTGCAGGGAACATCTCCCGGACTTGTAGTTACCCGTACCTCGGGACAACCAGGCAATGAAAACATCTCGATACAATTGAGGGGGGCAACATCTGCAAACGGAAATGTGAACCCTCTTTTAATTGTAGATGGTGTTTCTGCGCCTATTGGCACCCTGCAATCATTAAATCCCAATGATGTTGATAACGTGACCTTTTTGAAGGATGCGGCTGCGGCGGCCATCTATGGCGCCCAGGCCGCGGGTGGCGTGATCCTGGTCACTACAAAAAAAGGAGTGGCGGGAAAAACAAGAATTGAATATTCCAACCTGTTTGGCGCAGACAAGATGTTGAATGTTCCCAGGCGGATGACCTTGCTGGAGGAAGCTTATTTCAGCAATTTGTCAGCTGAAAATGCAGGCCTGGCGCCGCCCTACCCGGCAGCAGATATTCAGCGGATAATTGACGGGGTGGAATATTACGTGGACCCGGTTGATACTAACAAATATGTTTATCTGAATCAAAAGGACTTTGTTAGCCAAACCATACGTGATGTTACCACGATGCAAACGCATAACATAGCGGTCAGCGGTGGAACGGAAAAGCTGAACTTCCTGGTTTCCTTGGGGAGTTACTCCAAAGATGGCGCCTTTAAAGTTGGCCCGGACAAGCATAACCGCTATAATGGACGGGTGAATTTGGGTGCAAAGCTTACCAAGCATGTATCTGTTGAGTCGAGGATCTCTTATACGCGTAAAAAGACTGAAATGCCGTCGTTGGATGTTTCTGCATTGCTTTACCAGGCACTTCGTCTCCGGCAAAAATGGCCTATATTTACTCCGGAAGGCAGGCTTAGCGGCGAGGGCTCGTTTTCTGCAAACCAATCTTATGCTTACCTTAAAGAGGGAGGTTACAATAACCGTAACGATAATAACTTTGATGGTGTTTTTACACTTAAAATAGCGGATGTTGTAAAAGGCTTGCAGCTGCGTGGCATCTACGGCGCAACCTATAACCGGTCAGACCGGGACCATTTCTCCCGTACCGTTGAGTTGTGGCAGCGCTATTTCCCGGTGGCTTACATCAATCAGACAAATAAGTTCGAAGTAACCCGTGGCGTGTACAGCACCAACAACCTGCAATTGCTGGCCGACTATTCTTTAAGCCTGGGAGCGAAACACAACTTCCATTTACTGGTTGGTTACCAATTTGAAGATAGCAGAAATTCATCTGTGTACACTTCGGCACAGAACCTGGCCAGCAATGACCTGCCAACGCTTAATCTTGGAGAGGATGCTACCAAAACGAATAGCCAGACAATTAATACATACGCATATAAATCGTATTTCGGCCGGCTGAATTATAACTATCAAAACAGGTATCTCTTTGAAGCAACCCTTCGCTCTGATGAAAGCTCCAGGTTGGCACCGGGTTTACGGGTAAAGACATTTCCTTCAGTATCTGCCGGGTGGAATATTCATAAGGAAAACTGGTTTCCTAAAAACTCCTTTGTCTCTTCACTAAGGCTCCGGGCGTCATGGGGGCAATTAGGAAGCGCGCTTGGAAATATTATCGGCAACTATGATTTTATGAATATGCTTTCACGAAGCAATAACCTGGTATTGGGCGCTTCAGAAGACCGTACCATGTACTTCTATCAAAGCGTAGTCCCTTCCTCAAACCTCACATGGGAGACTGTAGAAACAACCAACGGTGGTTTTGATTTCGGAATGTTTGACGGCAAGTTATCTGTTAACGCGGATTACTATGTGAAATTTAACAAGAACATGCTCACGCCGTTGCAATTGCCGGCAACCTTTGGTGTTGCTACCCCGCGTACTAACAACGGAGAACTTAAATCCTGGGGCTGGGAGATAGAGGCCAATTTCCGGGACAAGATCGGAAAGAATTTTAACTATTCAATCGGGTTTAACCTGTCAGACAACCGGAATAAAGTAATGAGCTATGCCGGAAGGAAGGTGGTTAATGCCGGAATAGTGGATATACTGGAGGGTTATCCATTGGGTTCCATCTGGGGGTTTCAGACAAATGGATACTATCAATCGCAGGATGAGGTGGATAAAGCGCCATTCTACAATGCCAGAACAGGCGTAGGAGATGTCAGGTATGTAGATCAGAATGGAGACAACCGCATTAATATTGGCGGCGGACTGTTTGAAGACCATGGTGATCTTGTTTATCTTGGAACCGATCAGCCACGTTATAATTTCGGGATCAACGGCGGTTTTGACTGGAAAGGATTCGATTTTTACGTCTTTTTTCAGGGAGTAGGATTACGGACCTTTTATGCAACAGTAAATACTGTTAACCCACAGGTAACAGCACCACGTCAGCCATTAGCAATCCATAAGGACTATTGGACGGAAGAAAACCGGGATGCAGCTTTTCCCCGTCCTTATACCGGAGGTCAGCATAATTATGTCTTCTCTGATAAATGGATGCTGGATGGAAAATACATCCGCTTAAAGAATATTCAATTAGGATATTCTTTGCCAGATGGTCTGTTAAAAAAGGTCCATATAGCGCGGGCCAGGATCTATTTTAGTGGCCAGGACCTTTTAACATTTACAAACCTTGGCATTTTTGATCGGGTTTTCAATCCGGAATATACCAATAATGTTGAGTTTGAATATCCATTTGCGGCTACTGCCTCTATTGGGCTAAATATTTCATTTTGATACAGTTCTACTGTCACTTTAAAATAAATCGAACATGAAGAATCTATTATATTTTGTCATCTCGCTATGCTTGTTAAGCGCTTGCGATGTTGACAGGGTCTCGGAAACCAATCTTAGTGACGGGTCTTTCTGGAAGAACGAGCGTGATCTGAAGGCCGCTACCAATTATCTGTATACTTATCTGCCCAGCCTGTTGGTAACTGCTGACAACTGGTCGGATGACGGGTTTGCTACAGCGCCACAATCAATAAGCGATGGTTCCAGGCTTGCGCCGGCAACATCCGGTGATTATAGTACGCCGTACAGGATGATAAGGGCGGCATCTAATATTGTAGAGAAGGCGCCGTTAGGAGAGAATGCAGGTGTACCTTCGCAGATTGTAAATATGTATGTAGCGGAAGCTCGTTTCTTTCGTGCATGGGCCTATTTTCAGCTTGTTCAGAAATTTGGCGACGTTCCTCTTATTTTAGGCTTGCTAAAAGAAGATTCACCTGAGCTAACAGCTCCCCGAACACCCAAAGAGCAGGTATACGAAGCAATTTATGCAGACCTGGACTATGCCGTTGAAAAGCTTCCTACACCTGCTGTAAGGGGAGCTGCAGGATATGGACGTATCACCAATACGGCAGCACTGGCGTTTAAAGCGAGGGTTGCTTTATTTGAGGGCACCCGTTCAAAGTTCCATCAGTACGGAGATCCCAACAACCACCTTTCATTGGCGGTAGCGGCTGCAAAAGGAGTTATGGAGAGCGGCGAACATCAGTTGTTTAATAGCTATTTCGGACTTTTTCAGTATGAGGGCGAGGGCCGGCAAAATAGAGAAAACATACTGGTACGGCAATACGGCAGAGATATTGCCGATAATATTTCCGGCTATAATTGCGGAACGCTGATAAACGGTGCAACAAATGCAACCAAGGCGTTGGTAGATGCTTACCTGATGAAAGACGGATTGCCAATTGAGATTTCGCCCCAGTATATAGCGCCTGCCACTTTTTCTGAAACATTCGTTAACCGGGATGAGCGGTTGAATGCAACTATAATGAAAGCAGGAGATCCATATTTCTACAGTGTACCTTTTCAGGCGCCTGCCCTGGTTTACCACACCACTGCCTATTGTCCGCGGAAATTTGTAGATGCCCATACAGTGGGTACCGGGGTTACGTTTATAGACTATCCGATTATCCGGTATGCAGAAGTACTGTTGGTATATGCCGAAGCGCTTTATGAACTTAACGGATCTATTTCCGATGCGGACCTTAATGCAAGTATCAATCTTTTACGCGCGCGGGCGGATTTGCCCGATCTCAGTAATGCCTTTGTTCAGGATAATGGCCTGGACATGCGCAACGAACTTCGCCGTGAACGAAGGGTGGAACTGGCTATGGAGGGTTTCCGGTATTGGGACCTGATTCGATGGAAGACCGCAGAAACAGAACTTCCCAAAGCTGTTTTGGGTAGCTATTTCTTTGCAAACGAACCAGGTTTTTCAACTGCAAGCCCGAAGCTTACGCCTGATAATTACATCTTATTGCAATCTTCTGCCAACAGGCGGTTCGATCCGGCTAAAGATTATTTATGGCCTTTGCCAGTGAATGAACTGGCGCTAAACCCGCAATTGACACAAAATCCGGCCTGGGAATAACATAAACAATTTGTGAGGAAAAAGAAAAGCGGAATACCAGGTTCGGGACTGGAATATTCCGCTTTTCTTTCTTTGGTAGCCCCGCCAAGAATCGAACTTGGATCTAAAGTTTAGGAAACTTCTATTCTATCCATTGAACTACAGGGCCATACCGCCATCGGCGGGAGGGCAAAAATAAGCGTTTTTGGCAATTTTCCTCAAAAATTATGCATAAATCCGCTCAATGGCGTCCCGGTACTTCTCCTGTATCACTTTCCGCTTGAGTTTGAGGGTAGGGGTCATTTCCCCGCCGTTTACCGTCCACTCATGCGGCATCAGCTCAAATTTCTTGACCTGCTCAATATGGGAAAAGTACTGGTTGTATTTTTCAACGGACTGGCGGTATAATTGCCGCACCTTCGTGTCTTGCAGGGCTTTTTCCGGGCCGGGGTACGAAACGCCCTGGTGGGCAAACCAGTCTTCCAGGTTGCGGAAGTTAGGCACTATCAGCGCGCCGGTGAACTTGCGGTCAGCGCCTACCACCATGATCTGTTCTATAAACGGCGATTCCCGGAATTTGTTCTCGATGGGTTGCGGGGCTACAAATTTACCGCCGGAGGTTTTGAACAGTTCTTTTTTGCGGTCCGTGATTTTCAGAAATTTTCCGTTCACCAGCACGCCTATATCGCCGGTACGGAACCAGCCGTCTGTAAAGGCATCTGCGGTGAGGTCCGGCCATTTGTAATAGCCGCTGGTCACGTTGGGGCCTTTGCAGAGAATTTCCCCGTCGTCTGCCAGCTTCACCTCCACATTACTGATCACGGGCCCCACGGTGCCAAACATCCGGTCTTTTTCCGGCATGCGGTTCACGGCAATTACGGGAGACGTTTCTGTGAGGCCGTACCCTTCCAGGATGGGAATGCCGGCGGCGGTAAATATCTTCAGCAGGCGTACCTGGCAGGCAGCGGCGCCGGTTACAATGCATTGCAGCTCGCCGCCCAGGGCTTCCCGCCACTTTTTATACACGAGCTTGTCTGCCACGGCCAGTTGCAGGCGGTACCAGGGCGGCAGGGGTTTGTTGATCTCAAACTGCCTGGCCAGGTTGAGCGCCCAGAAGAACAATTGTTTTTTCAAGCCGCGCAGGGCCGTGCCGCGGGCCATGATCTTTTCATAGATCTTTTCCAGCAGGCGGGGTACGGTGGTAAAAATAGAAGGGTTTACTTCCCGGAGGTTGTCTGAGATGGCTTCCATGCTTTCCGCGTAGTATACAGATACGCCTGCGGTGAGGTACACATAGGTGACCATCCGCTCAAATATATGGTTCAGCGGCAAAAAGCTGAGGGCGCGGCCGCTGTTCGTTACCGGCAGTACGGGCAGGCAGGCTTCCACGTTGCTCATGATGTTGCGGTGGGTGAGCATAACGCCTTTGGGTGTACCGGTGGTGCCGGAGGTATAGATGATGGTGGCCAGGTGATCGGGGGTAATGCTGTTTTTGAGCGCTTCCACCCGCTCATTGTCGCTCTCCTTTGCCAGCGCGGTAATGGCAGACCAGTGCTGTACGCCGGGAATGATGTCGAAAGAATAGATGTGCTGCAACCGGGGGAGTTTACCGCGGAGGGCGTTCACTTTCTCGTACAGGTCCTGATTGCTGACAAACAAAACGCCCGCTTCCGCGTCATTCAGCACAAATTCCAGCTCTGTATCGCTAATGGTGGGGTAAATGGGAACCAGTATGGCGCCTATCTGCTGGCAGGCCAGGTCTGTGAAGATCCATTCCGGGCGGTTGGTGCTGATAATGGCCACTTTGCTGTCTGGCCCGAAGCCTGATCGCAGCAGGCCGGAGCTGTACCGTTGCACTATCCCGGCCACTTCGCTGGTGCTGTAGGTTTTCCAGACGCCCTGATCTTTGGCGGCCAGCATATCGGTTTTTGAATAGTAGGCCAGCTGATGCGGAATAACATCAAATAGGCGGGTGGGGTGGTGCATGATGATGCGGTTAACTTAAAGGCCTCGCTGTTGCTTTTCCTGCTGCAGCTTTTCGTATTCACGGGTGGCGTCTCCAAACGGGTCGCGGTGGTAAGCGTTGAAATAGGCGAAAGCCAGCACGAGCCCCCAGCCGCACATGGGCCATACCGGCCAGGGCACGCCGTGGTGATGCTCGTTGGTAAGGAACCAAATGGCCCACAGAAAAGCATTGATGATGAGGTAGGTCATCAGGTGGGTCCGGAATCCGGCCCGGGCTTTGGCAATGCGCCAGAGGCGTTCATCTTTTTGCTGATTCGTTTCCATGTGTGTGTATTTAGGATCGGTGATCTTACTAAATATACTGAAAAAAACGGTCCGGGGCAGCCTGGATGCTGCCCCGGCGCCTATCTGGTAACTATTTCGAAGCGAATGTTCACAATAGAATTGATCAGCTTGTCTTGTAGCGATTTGTCTGCCCGGTAGGTCATGCCCCATTGCGTACGGTCAATGTTAAAATCGGCGGTAGCCATTACTTTACCTTCTTTCAGCGCAATTTTAGCGGGGAAACTGATGTTTTTGCTCACGTTTTTGATGGTCAGGTTGCCCCTGATCATGTGTGTGGCATCTTTCAGCAGCACGCTTTTGTCTGTGGCGGCAGGGTGGTACTCTTCCACCCCGGTTATTTCGAAGCGGGCGGTGGGGTACTGGTGCGCATCAAAGAAATTGGCGCCCCGCAGCTCGTCTTCCAGCTTTATCCGCATATCCGGCTGGGAGGCCAGGTCCAGGTTACGGAGGCTGTTGATGTCTATCACGAACTGGCCGCTGGTCAGCACACTGTCTTTTATATGCAATTCACCCTGGCTGAAACGAAAAGAGCCTTTGTGTTCACCGGTAGGTTTGGTGCCTATCCAGTACAGGACGCTGGCGGCCGTGTCTAGCTGATGGCTGCGTCCGGTCGCGTCCGGCTGTTTTACGGCCTGGGCGTCTGTTACCTCGGCCTTGTCAGCCTTGGGCGCCTGCTGGCAGGCAACGGCCATTGCCATGAAAAAAAGTAGTCTGACTGTACGCATAGTATGTTTTTTATTCCAGGAATGTTCTGTTGCCCACCCATACAAAACGCTTCACAATAAACTCCTGGTTGGTAAAACTGGCATTGCCGGCCGGGTTGCCTCCCGTTACATGGAAGTCTGAAAAGGCAGCGTGCTGGTTTACCCAGATGAAGCCGGTAAAATTGAAGGAAACGGGCGTGAACACGCTGTTCATGGCATCCTCGATCTTGTCTTTCACCGCCTCGTCTGTAGTATATGCCGCGCAGGTAATGGCGCCGTGTTTGGCTGCCATTTGCCGCGCCAGTTGTATGGAATGGTCTGTATCTTTTGTTTTGATGAGCAGTATCACCGGCCCGAACAATTCCTTTTCATAAATTCCGCTATCTGCGGAGCTGACCTCTACAATGGCGGGCGAAAAGGTGCGGGCATTCCTGTATTCTTCGTTCACTACCGGCATGCCGTTGAGCAGTACTTTGCCGCCAAGCTGGTGAATGTCTTTTGCGCGCTGCAGCGTTGCCTCGTTCTGTACGGCGCCCAGGGTGCCGGTGCCCATTTTCGGGTTGTTGACGAGGGCGGTAACCGCGTCTTTCAGCTTTACGGCCACTTCATTGAAGCTCAATATGCCACCTGAGGTGTTCACACCGCTTTCGGGGATAAAGAAGTTCTGCGGGGCGGTACACATCTGCCCGGAGTAAAGGCTTACAGAAAAGGCGAGGTTTTGCACCACGGCGTCTATGTCTTTGGCGGAATCCAGTATAACAGAGTTGACGCCGGCTTTTTCTGTAAAAACGGTCTTGCCTTTAGCGGCAAGAGACTCTACGTAATTGCCGAAGCTGCTGCTGCCTGTATAGTCTATGAGCGCCACATCAGGGTGCTCACAAAGCTCTTTGGTAATAAGGTGCTCACTGCTGTCTGCGGCCAGCTGGCAGGTGTAAGGGTCTTGCCCGTTCTCTTCCAGTACCTGCTGAATAACGGCTACCACAATGGCAATGGGCAGTACGGCTTTGGGGTGCGGTTTTACCAGCACCGCGTTGCCGGTGATCAGGTCTGCATAAATACCGGGCAGGGAGTTCCAGACGGGAAAGGTGGAACAGCCTATCACCAGGCCCAGCCCCCGGGGAACAGCGCGGAAAGACTTTTCCAGGCGTATGCTGATCTTTCCCATGGGTTTTTCCCAGGTCTGCCTTTCCGGGTAGGCCTGCAATTGCTGGTAGCCCATGGCAATGGCTTCCAGCGCGCGGTCATTGGCATGGGGGCCGCTGGCCTGGAAGCTCATCATAAAGCTCTGGCCGGTGGTGTGCATGGTGGCGTGGGCTATCTCGAAGAAGTGGTGCTGTATTTTCTCCAGTGATTCCGTGAGGATGCCCGCGCGGTCTGCCACGCCCAGCTGCGCCCAGCGCTGGCCGGCCCTTTTGCCGGCCTTCACCAGCTCTTCCGTGTCTGTAAGGGGGTAGGTAATGCCCAGGGGCTCGCCGGTGTAGGGAGACACTTCTTCGCCCGCCCAGCCGGCCACAACTTTTTGTTTCAGACGTGAAAAGGGCTGCTGCAACAGGCTTTTAAAGGAGGCCTCGCCTTGCGGGGGAGCTTCTTCTCCGTACGCTTTGGGGTGCTCGGGGTACTGCGCGTAAAAAGTTCTGTTCTGGTTGGCTTTTACCGCGTTGTCAATAATGTTTTGGTGTTTTGCGATCAGCATAAGCTCTATGTTTAAGATATTGTTGTAATTAAACGCGGCCTTCTATGCTGTTCTGCTGCTCCTGTGCTACTTGATAACGGCCAGTTTGCCGGTATTGTAAAACTCGTCTTCCCGGAGCTTCAGCGGGTGGTTTCGCTGCCATGCAGAAAAGGCGTCGTATTCGGTTTTATGCAGGCTGGTCCAGGCTTTGTATTCCGCCTGGTTGGCCACGGGGCCAAACAGCCATTGGTTGTATGACTCAAACATTCCTTCTTTCAGCAGTTTACGCTGAAAATCAAAAAGGGCGTATGGGTAACGTACGCCATAAAAACTGTACCAGTCCAGCAGGAAGCGGGTGCGCAGCATAATAAGAGATTGCGGCTCAATGCCTGTGGCTATTACGCTCACCTGCTTGGCAATGGTGCTTTTGAACGCGTCCATAAACCCGCTGTCGTTACTGCCTTTGCGGCTTTTTTTGTTATCTGTGGTTTCTGTAGGTACGCTGTTGAAAATGGCCGGGTCGTCAAACAGCTTTTTATAGCATTCCACTATTACCTCCCTGATCTCGGCCGTGCGGGTGGTATAACTTTCCAGGTTCACAAAGGTTTCGCCATAGAGGATGGCCCAGATGGGCTCTTTGGTCCACAGGTAGCTGCGGGCGGCGTGGTAGTAGTTGCCCGGGAAATTAGGGTCTGTTTCAATGCCTTTTACCCACTGGCGCAGCGCTCCGTCAAAGTTTTTCATATTCTGCAGCAGGTCGCCGTAGTCATTATACAGCTCACCGCTTTTCGGGAACTTTTTCAGGCCGCGTACGTAGAGCTTTTCCGCTCCTTTCCAGTCCTGCTTGCTCTGGTAGATATTCCCGGCAATCTGGTACAAATGAATATCTGCCTCCTTGCTGTCTACCAGGGGGGACACTACGGTGTAGGCACGGTTATAGTCCCCTTTCAGGTAATAGGCAAAAGCCAGGTCTTTTTTCAACTGAATATCGTCCGGCGCATTCTGGATAGCCTGGTTCAATACCAATATGGCATTGGCATAGTCCCCGGTGCGGAGAAAAGAGTTGGCCGTTTGCTGCAGTTCAGCATTATCCTGCGCAATACTCCATTGTACAGTCAATATCCCTGCCAGCACAAGGGCACATTTTTTAGCAACCTTTTGCCATTCCATCATTCAGTTCGTTTTATGTAAATGTAAGAAAAAAGCGTTGACCCCGGAGCAAGGCGGGGCCAACGTTTCAGATGATGATCAGATCAAATGTGTTAACAGGCCGTCTCGCAGCTTGGGTTCAAACCAGGTAGATTTGGGGGGCATTACATTGCCGCTGTCCGCAATATCAAAAAGCTGCTGAATGGTAACGGGGTAAAGGGCGAAGGCCACTTTCATCTCCCCGCTGTTCACTCTTTTAACCAGTTCTCCGAGCCCGCGGATGCCGCCCACAAAGTCTACGCGCTTGTCTGTGCGGGGATCTTTGATGCCCAGCAATTTGCCCAGCACGTTGTTTTGCAGAATGGTAACATCCAGTATGCCGATGGGGTCTGCGGTGTAGGTGCCTTCCCGGGCTACCAGGCGGTACCAGGTGCCGTCCAGGTACATGCTGAACTCGTGCAGCATGCTGGGTTTCTGCTCATGGTGGCCTACGGGCTCCACAATAAAGTCGTATTCCAGTTGGGAGAGGAAATCTTCCTTGCTATGGCCGTTCAGGTCTTTCACCAGGCGGTTGTAGTCCAGGATAGCGAGCTGGCTGGCGGGGAATATGGTGGTGAGAAAATAGTTAAGATTGGCGCTGCTGTGAATGTTTTCGTTGGTGGCCTTTTGCACCAGGGCGGCGGAGGCGGCGCGGTGGTGGCCGTCTGCGATGTAGGTGGCGGGCACTTTTTCGGCAAACAAAGCGGTGATCTGGTCGCCGGTGGCGGCTTCATTGATGACCCAGATGGTGTGGGAAATGCCGTCGTCCGCTGTAAAGTCGTACACGGGTGCGTGATGCTGCTGCCATTGGTCTATGATGGCGTTCAGCTCGGGCACGTCGTTATAGGCCAGGAACACATTGCCGGTTTGCGCGCGGGTGTGGGTGATGTGGTTGATGCGGTCCAGCTCCTTGTCAGGCCGGGTAAATTCGTGTTTTTTGATGATGCCGTTGTTGTAGTCATCTATGGAAGAAACGCATACCAGGCCGGTTTGGGAGCGGCCGTCCATCACCAGTTTGTAAATATAATAGCATGGCTGTTCTTCATGAATGAGGGTACCGGCGGCCTGCAGGCCCTGCAGGTTTTCCGCTGCTTTCAGGTACACTTCCTCGCTGTGGATGTCTGTTCCTTCGGGCAGGTCTATTTCAGATTTGGACACATGATAGAACGAATTCGGGTTGCCGGCGGCTTCTGCGGCGGCTTCTTTTGAGTTCAGTACATCATATGGCCTTGCGGCTACTTCTTTTGCTAACGCCGGTTGCGGACGCAGCGCCCGGAAAGGTTTGATAATTGCCATGATATAGTATTTTCTGTTAAGAGGGGGTAAAAATAAGAAAAGCAGGTATAAAAAAAGGGACGGTCTTTTCGGCCGGCCCTCATATGAAAAATATTTTGCTACTATGCCTTTTTGAGAGAGAAGAATTTCATGGCTTCCACCATTACTTCCACACTTTCTACGGGCAATGCATTGTACAGGGATGCGCGGAAACCGCCAGACAAGCGGTGGCCTTTGATGCCTACGATGTCTTCTTTTTTGCAGAATTTCAGGAATTCTTCTTCCAGTTCGGGTTTGTCTATGGTAAAGGTAACGTTCATTTTGCTGCGGTCTTCCTTTACCACGTTGCCGCGGAAGAGCGGGTTGTGGTCAATTTCGTCATACAGGAGGGCTGCCTTTTTGGTATTGAGTTTTTCAATAGCGGCAAGGCCTCCCTGGCCTTTGAGCCAGCGCAGGGTGAGCATGGAAATGTATACGGCAAATACCGGCGGGGTGTTAAGCATGGAGCCGTTTTCCACGTGCAGCCGGTAATCCAGGATGCTGGGAATTTTACGGGTTACGCTGCCCAGTATGCTTTTGCGCACGGCTACCATGGTGGTGCCCGCGGCGCCCATGTTCTTCTGTGCGCCGGCATAGATGAGGGCGTACTTGTTGAAATCCATCTGGCGGCTGAGAATGTCGCTGCTCATATCTGCGATCAGGGGCACGTCCGTTTCAGGGGTGTGCTGCCACTGGGTACCATAAATGGTATTGTTGGTGGTGATGTGCAGGTATTTGGCTTGCTGGGGTACCGTAAACTGCCTGGGGATGTGATTGTAATTGCTGTCTTTGGAGCTGGCCACAACGTCTACATAACCAAACAGTTTGGCTTCTTTAATGGCTTTGTTGGACCATACGCCGGTGTCTACATATGCCGCTGTTTCCCCGCTGTCAAGCAGGTTCATGGGCACCTGCATGAACTGGGTGGTAGCCCCTCCCTGCAGGTACAATATCTCGTAATCGTCCTCCAGCTGCATCAGTTCCTTTGCAAGACTGCGTGCTTCCTCCATTACGGCTATAAATGGTTCTGTGCGGTGTCCTATTTCCAGTATAGACATGCCCGTACCGTCAAAGTCAATAAGTGCTTTACTGGCTTTGTACAGTACTTCGTTTGGTAATACAGAAGGACCTGCATTAAAATTGTGCACCTTCATGTTGCGATCTAAGTTGAATACGTTTTCTTGTTCCACGTTCTATGGTTTTTCGAAGGAATTGGTAAAAAATCGCGGTCGCATTAAAAAAACCGGAAGGATTGGTCAGTGAGGACAGGTTAAAAAGATAGATAGAAGGCCAAAGATAAACTTTCTTTTGTTATTTCTTAATGGTCCCTCCCAATTATTTTACCAACCCTCCACAGGCTGTCCAGCCGCGTTGCCGCCGCGTGTTCATCATCTGTAATACCCGCCGTTCCCGGCTTTCCCAGGGGCGGTTGGCCGGCGTTCACCCAGGCGGTATACCAGCAGGCGGCCACGGCCTGTATGGATGCGCGCATCCGCCTTTCCACCATATTGCCCAGCAGCCGGTGGTAGGCCTTGGTATAGGCTGCTGAGTAGCTGCGTACCAGCCGGCCTTTCCGCAGTTCGTAGGCAAACCGCCGGTCTGCCGGGAACCGCTGGCTGAGCGCTTTCTCCAGCCGCAGTACCGTATCGGCCGCGGCGGCGCTTTCCCCTATCACCTGCCACACCAGGCCGCGAAAGTCCCTGATATAGGCGGTGCTTCCTACCCAGTAGTCAAACCGCGCGTCTGCCAGCAGTTCCGGGATGCGGGACTCCCACAACCCGTGGATGCCCTGCTGTTCCGTGAACTGCCCGTTGTGGTTGGAGCAGGCGTGGAGCGGTACATGGGCATCGCCCACATAGTGCCCCAGCTCTGCGGACAGCCGCAGGATACGGGCGGTGTTGCGTTCTTCAAAGGCCGTTGTGAGCTGCCGCATTACCCGTTCCAGGTGCCAGGGCAGTACCCCGTAGCGCTCCAGGGTATCTGCGGAAAACCGCTCCACGGCCTCCTGCCAGCGGCGGGGCAGCCCCGGAAAGGGCGGAAGGCCGTAACGGTCGGCGTCCAGGTAATGGCGGGCGCCTTCTTCAGCTATGATATACCGTCGTTTATCCGGCGCCGTGGATTGTTGTACGATATATTCAATATGAGGCTTATATAAAAGCAACATCTCCGGCGGGAGGGCAAACACCGCCAGGCGGTTAATCCGCTCATGGGCAAAAAAGCCCCAGCCCCGTACGTCCGAAAAGGTAAAGATCAGCAGCAGCACTATCACTGCCGGGCGAAACAATGGATACATAGGCAACAAATTGGGCGCAAAGATCGTGCATCATGCGCCTCCGTCTCTCACACCTGAGAGAATTTATTTTGCCGTTTGCGCTGTTTGCGTTTCTGTGATGTTCGTAACCCCGCCAGACACCGCAAACTTCATGGCCTCGCCGGCTGAAATGTTGGTCAGCGGCCGCACTTTTTCCTGCCGTACAATAAAAACCTTGCCCGTAATGGCATAGGCGTGCGGCACATACACCGCCAGGTACCCTTCCAGGCCCAGGCTCCTCACGTTTTCCTGTGTGATGAATCCCATTTCCCACACATCCTCCCCGTACACGTTTACCAGCACCGGGTGGTCAAACTTCTTCTTTTCCCCCACAAAGGCGTCAAACACGTCTTTTACGGAAGAATAGATGTATTTAATAAATGGCGTGCGCTCCAGGATGTGGTCAAACATGTCTATGAGCCGCCCTACAATGAAGGATGAACTGAGATATCCTACAAATGAAATGATTATCAATACAATAGCAAACCCTACCCCCTTGTATTTCAGGAAGTTCATAGGGTGGTCTACCGGCAGGATGTCACGCGGCAGCAGGTTGTCAATGGTGATAAACCCCCAGTACAGCGTAAAGGCGGTAATACCAATCGGCGCCAGAATGAGCAGACCCTGGAAGAAATAACGCAGTATCCGCGATAATAATAGCCTGAACCTCAGTTTTGGAGACATGTGATGTGTGTTGAAAACGCAAAGTTACTGCTTTCACGCCCATTCCCCCGCGCCAAATGATAAATCGGGTTGGTAAGGGACAAAACTGCTGTTTTTTGCGGGCATGACCCCCAAATACACCTGACAAACCGCATTCATCATAAAATCTAAAAAATTCGTACTGGAAACTTTGGCAGTTTAAATAGTTTCCATAGTTTTGTCCGACTATTTACCAGACCACCCCGTTTTAAAACTGATGGAAGTACAAGAACGAATACTTGATACGGCGTTCAACCTGTTCCGGCAATATGGCACCAGGTCTATTACGATGGACGACATTGCCCTCAAGATGGGCATTTCCAAAAAGACCCTGTATGCCCATTTTGCGGACAAGAGTGACCTGGTGGTGAACGTGATGAGCCGCCACCTGAAGCTGATGGAAGACCAATGCAACGAAAGCCGGGTAAACAGTAAAGACGCAATAGAAGAACTGTTTATGGTGATGAAGATGCTGGAAGACAAGCTCAGGAACATGAACCCCGTGGCCATGATGGACCTGCAGAAGTTCCACGCCAAAGCCTTCCAGCTGTTTGAAACACACCGCAATGTGTTCATGCTCCAGACCATCCGCGAAAACCTGGTGCGGGGCATACGGGAAGGGCTTTACCGCGAAGACCTGGACCTGGACATCCTCAGCCACTTCCGCGCTGCCTCGTCCATGTTCTGCTTCCAGCCCGAGCTGTTCCCCATGAACGGGTACGATATGACGCGGGTGCAGCGGATACTGCTGGAACACTTCCTCTACGGAGTGGCCAGCCCGAAAGGCTACAAGCAAATTGAAAAATACAAGACGAAAGATTATTCGAAATAAACACACGAACTATGCAGTTTAAATGGAAGCTCATCGCCCTTACGGGAACGATGGTGCAATTTTTAACCTACGCTAGTGCCCAGCAGCAGCCCACAACGGAAACGGCCCGCCTTTCCGCACAGGAGGCGGTAGCCTACGCGCTGACGCATCAGTATGCCGTACGCAACGCCAAACTGGAAGAGCTGTACACAATTGCCCGCAACAAGGAAGTGAGCGGGCTGGCGTTGCCGCAGGTGTCTGCCAGCGGTACCTTTCAGGACAACCCGATCATCCAGAAACAGCTGATCGACGCGTCCAACTTTGACCCCAACGTGCCCAAAGGCACCCTGGTGCCCTTTGCCTTCGGCCTCAAATTCAATGCCGCCGGCACGGTGAATATTAACCAGACACTGTTCGACCCCAGCGTACTGGTGGCCCTCCAGGCCCGGAGAACACTGGAAGACCTGGCCAGGAAAGGGGTGCAGAAGTCAGAGATAGATGTGAAGACCGAAGTATATAAAGCCTACTATAACGTGGTGGCGGCAGACAAGGCGCTGGCCATACTGGACGAGACCACGCAGCGCATCCGCAAAACGCTGGACGAAACCAAAGAGATCTACAAGAACGGCCTGGTGGAAAAGCTGGACGTAGATCGGCTGGTGGTGCAGTACAACAACATCCAGTCCGAAGTAGTGCGCATCCGCAACCTGCGCGAAGTGGGCCTGGCCGCCCTGAAATTCCAGATGGGCATGCCTATGAGGCAGCCGCTGGAGCTGGCAGACTCCCTGGGCAACAACGTGCTCAAAGCAGACATACAGGAAACCACCGGTTTCAATTATAATGACCGCATTGAATACCAGTTGATGCAGGCCCAGAAAAAAACACAGGAGTACAACCTGAAAAGGTACCGCATGGAAGCACTGCCTTCCCTCTCCGCCTTCGGGCAGGGGGGAGCCTCCCGGCAAACCAACAGCTTTGACTTCTTCCAGTCTCAAATGTGGTACGGCTACGTATCCTGGGGCCTCAACCTGAACATTCCCATCTTCTCCGGCATGCAGCGCAGAAGGCGGGTAGACCAGGCCATGATCGACCTGAAACAGGCAGACCTGGAAATTGAGAACATCAAGAACGTAATAGACCTGGACCAGGTGAACTCCGCCACCAACCTGCGCAATAACATCACCACCCTGGAAAACCAGGAAGAGAATATGCAGCTGGCCAAGGACGTACATGCCACCACCATGATCAAATACCGTGAGGGCGTAGGTTCCAGCCTGGAAGTGATCACTGCGGAAACGCAGCTGCTCGAAGCGCAGAACAACTATTTCACGGCCCTGTTCAATGTAATTGTGTCCCGCATTGAATACATGAAAGCATATGGCAAACTCTAATTTTAAAAATCAGCACCCGCCTAAAATCTATCATACAATGAACAAAAAATATTTCATACTCCCCCTCGTAACACTTGTACTGGCTGCCTGCGGCGGCGGTGAAGGGAAACCGGAAGAGCAGATACAGAAAAAGAAACAGGAGATAGCCAAACTGCAGCAGGAGATCAAGGAACTGGAGAAAGCGACTAAAGGCTCGGATACCGCGGTGCAAATGAAAACGGTCAGCATCGCTACCGTTGCAGACACTTTATTTGAGCACTTCATTGATGTACAGGGCGCTGTAGACGCCCGCGAGAACGTGAACGTGTCTCCCCAGGTGCCGGGTGTGATAAAAGCCATTTACGTGCGGGAAGGACAGGCCGTATCAAAAGGCCAGACGCTTGCCCAGGTAGACGATGTGGTGGTGCGCGCAGGCATTGCAGAGCTGCAGACGCAGATAGACCTGGCCAAAACGCTCTTTGAAAGGCAGGCCAACCTCTGGAAACAGAAAATAGGTTCGGAAGTGCAATACCTTAATGCCAAAACCAATGTAGAAGGCCTGGAAAGGAAGATGGCCACTATGAAGGAACAACTGGCGCAGACACGCATTGTGTCTCCCATTAATGGCACGGTAGACGCGGTGATCGCCAGATTGGGCGATGCGGGCGCACCGGGCCAGCCGGCCTTCCGCGTGGTAAACAGCTCCAACCTCCGGGTAGTGGCTAACGTGGCGGAATCTTTTGCGGGTAAGGTGAAAACCGGCGATGATGTGATCATCAGCTTCCCGGATATCAACAAAGAGATCAGGACAAAGATCGGGTTTGCCGCCAAGGTAATTGACCCGCTGAGCCGCACCATCAGGGTGGAAGTGCCGCTGAAACCTTCCGGAGACGTACGCCCGAACATGATAGCGCATATAAGGATAGTGGATTATAAAGCCAAGAATGCTATTGTAGTGCCGGTGAGAGTGATCCAGTATTCCATGGGCAACCCCTATGTGCTCACCGTAAAAGGAGATGGCGGCAAATTGCAGGCAGTGCGCAAGGAAATAGAAATGGGCCGTACGTATAACGACCAGGCAGAGATCAAATCAGGTTTACAGGCGGGAGACAGGATCATCACCGCAGGGTTCCAGGGCGTGAACGACAATGACATGGTGAAACTGTAAGCATCCACTTTTAAAAAACTACCCGATGAAGGACTTAGAAAAAGAGTTTAAACCCACCAGTTGGGCAATTGATAACAAGGTCAGCATTTATGTGGCCACGCTTATCATTTGCGTGATGGGTATACTGAAATATAATTCCATGCCGAAGGAGCAGTTTCCCGAGGTGGTGTTCCCGCAGTTCTATATCAGCACTATTAATGACGGCACATCGCCGGAAGATATGGAAACGCTGGTAACAAAGCCGCTGGAGAAAAAACTGAAATCCATTTCCGGTGTGAAGGAAATAAAAAGCACTTCCATACAGGACTTCTCCTCTATCATCATTGAGTTCAACCCGGATAAAGACATGATGGAGGCCAGGATGGAAGTGCGCGAGAAAGTGGATGAAGCGAAGGTTGACCTTCCCCAGAACCTCACGGAAGAACCGCGCATCACAAAAATAGACGTGTCCCAGATACCCATCATGAACGTGAACATGAGCGGTGATTTTGACCTGCAGACGCTGAAGAAGTATGCGGATGAAATGCAGGACAGGATAGAGGCGCTTGGAGAGATCACCCGCGTGGAAATTGTAGGCGCGCTGGACAGGGAGATCCATATTGACCTGGACAAATTCAAGATGGACGCTGCCAGGATCAGTTTTGAAGATGTGATGATGGCAGTGCGGAGTGAAAACAAGACCACCTCCGCCGGCCTTGTGACCATGGACGGGCAGAAACGCTCCCTCAGTGTAAAAGGGGAATATAAAGATCCTCTCAAGCTGAGAGACCTCGTTATTCGCGGCAGTTCCGGCGCGGTAGTGTACCTCCGTGACATCGCGGATGTGAAAGACAGCCATAAAGAACAGGAAAGCTACGCACGCCTGAACGGTAAAAGCGTGATCACGCTGAATGTGATCAAACAGAGCGGGCAGAACCTCATCAACGCGTCTGACAAGATCTTCCAGATCGTGGAAGATATGAAAGCCAATTACCTGCCCAAAGGGCTGGATGTGACCATTACGGCAGACCAGTCAGAGTCTACCCGTGTTACGCTGCATGACCTGATCAACACCATCATCATCGGCTTCCTGCTGGTAACCATTGTGCTCATGTTCTTCATGGGCGCCGTGAACGCCATCTTTGTGGCGTTGTCCGTTCCCATATCCATGTTCATTGCTTTTACCGTATTGCCGGCCTTCGGCTTTACGCTGAACATGATGGTGCTGTTCTCCTTCCTGCTGGCGCTGGGTATTGTGGTGGATGACGCCATTGTGGTGATCGAGAACGTACACCGTATATTCTATGAACGGAAAGACCTTGGGATTGTGAAGGCCGCCAAAATAGCGGCAGGCGAAGTGTTCCTGCCCGTATTGTCTGGTACCATGACGGTGCTGGCGCCCTTCTTCCCGCTGCTTTTCTGGCCCGGCATCATAGGCAGCTTCATGTACTTCCTGCCGGTAACGCTTATCGTAACGCTTACCGCCTCACTGATAGTGGCATACCTCATCAACCCGGTGTTTGCGGTAGACTTTATGGACCGCCATGAAGGGGAACACCACCCCAAACCCAGGTTCGATAAAAAGTTTGCGATGCTCACCGGCCTGTTCGTATTTATTGCACTTATCGGCTATGCATCCGGCAGCGTGGGTACCGGTAACCTGGTAATGTTCATTTACCTGATGATAGCGCTGGAGCGTTTCTGGCTGGGCGGCGTGGCGCGCAAGTTTCAGTCAAACTTCTGGCCCCGCGTGCAGAACCGCTACAAACGGATATTGAGCTGGTGCATTATCGGCTGGAGGCCGGTGTATATACTGTTGGGTACATTCGGGCTGCTGGTATTCAGTATTATGATCACCGGCATGCGGAACCCGAAAGTGATATTCTTCCCCACTTCCGACCCCAACTTTATCTATGCATACATAGAGCTGCCCATTGGTACAGACCAGAAATACACAGACTCTATTACCCATATTATTGAAGAAAGGATCACAAAAGTGGTAGGCGGCGTCAAGAACCCGCTGGTGAAATCCATTATCTCCAACGTGGCCGTAGGCGCCGGAGACCCGTCGCAGATGGATATGAGCGTCAGCTCCAACAAAGGCAAGGTAACGGTAGCTTTCGTGGAGTTTGCCAAACGTAACGGCCAGTCTACCGTAGAATATCTTGACAAGATCCGCGATGCTGTAAAAGGTGTGCCCGGCGCGGATATTGTGGTAGAACAGGAACAAGGTGGGCCTCCCACGGGTAAACCGATCAATATCGAGATCTCGGGAGATGATTTTGAACTGCTGGCCAGCACGTCAGACCGCCTCAAGCGGTACCTGGACAGTTTGCAGATAGGCGGCGTGGAAGAACTGAAAAGCGACTTCCAGAGCAACAAGCCGGAAATTGTACTGAATATAGACCGGGAGCGGGCCAACCGGGAAGGGATCTCTACCGAACAGATCTCCAACTCGCTGCGCGCCGCGCTCTTCGGGCTGGAAGTGTCCAAGTTCCGTGACCCGGATGATGATTATCCCATCATGATCCGTTTCAAGGAAGACCAGAAAAACAACATCAATACGCTCATAAACCTCAACCTCACCTACCGTGACATGAACATGGGTGGACAGATCCGCCAGGTGCCGCTGAGCGCCGTAGCCGATATCCGCTACTCCAACACTTACGCGGGCATCAAACACATTGATGAAAAGAGGGTGGTAACGCTGTATTCCAACGTGCTTACCGGCTACAACGCCAATGAAGTGGTAATGGCCATCAACGCCGCTGTGCTGGAGTTTGCGCCGCCAGACGGCATCACCGTAAAAATGACGGGGGAGCAGGAAGACCAGGCGGAAACCATGAACTTCCTCCTGCTGGCCATGCTGGGGGCCATTGGCCTCATCTTCATGATCATGGTAACGCAGTTCAACTCCGTAGGCCGCGCGCTTGTGATCTTCCTGGAGATACTGTTCAGCATCATCGGTGTGTTCCTGGGCTTCGCCATCTTTGGCATGGATATCTCCATCGTAATGACCGGTGTAGGCATCATGGCGCTGGCAGGTATTGTGGCCAGGAACGGTATCGTACTGGTAGAGTTTACAGACCTGCTGGTAATGCAGGGTACGCCTATGAACGAAGCCGTGGTGGAAGGAGGCAGAACGCGTATGACGCCGGTATTGCTTACCGCCATAGCCGCCATACTTGGTCTCATTCCGCTGGCGGTGGGCCTCAATATCGACTTCTGGAAGATGTTTGATGAGTTTAACCCGCACCTGTTCTTCGGTGGAGACAACGTGGCCTTCTGGGGGCCCCTGGCCTGGACCATGGTGTTCGGCCTCATTTTCGCCACCTTCCTCACCCTGGTGCTGGTGCCGGTCATGTACTATATGAACAAGCGTTGCATAGACGTGCTGGATTATTACGGCTGGCCGCGCGGGCTCAAATATGTGCCGTTCCTCGTGCTGGTCCTGAAATTGTTCACCAAAAGAGAAGTGATCCGGAAACTGCATGACCCGAACTATATTTCTCCCCGCCCCTATAATTTCTTCAACGGCCAGGCCCATGAAGAAGACAAGGAGCAGGCAAAATCCGCCAAAGGAGTAGTAATGCATTAAATCGTACTGTTTTCTGGTAATAATAAAAGCAAACAGTGTAACAGTTGTAGGTTAACTAGTACCGTCCTGATTCTTCAGGACGGTTTTTTTATATTATTTTTCGGCCGCCCATTCCCGGGCCTTTAAAAAAAGAAACCAATATGCGTTATTTACTTTTCCTGTTATTACCGTTTACCTGCGCCTATGGCCAGGAAAAAGACAATGCCCGTTATACGGATGCCCGTTCACTGATGATCATTGGTAAAGGGCTGCCTACTGATCCTGTATACGTACGGCTGGACGTAGAGCAGACCAAACCGCTTACCCCCGCTGTCAAGGGCCTGAGCAAACACAGCGCCGGCATAGCCGTGCTGTTTGAGACCAATTCCCCGTACATCCGCGCCAAATGGTCGCTGCGGGGCAGAAAGTATTATGCCAACATGACGCCCATTGTACATAGCGGGCTTGACCTTTACGCGCGCAACAAAAGCGGCCAGTGGCAATGGGTAAGCGTTGGCCGCCCGGCGGATAAAGACACGCTCAACAACCAGCTGATGGTAGGAAACATGGACAACAGTATGAAACAGTTCATGCTGTACCTGCCTACCTATAATGAACTGGTAGCGCTCGAGATAGGGGTAGCGCCGGAAGCTACGCTGGCCAGCCCTTCCCGGCCCGGCATAGATACAACCAGGCGGGTAGTGATATACGGTTCCAGCATTCTGCAGGGAGCTTCCGCCAGCCGTGCCGGTATGACCTATCCTTCCATCATCAGCCGCCGCACCGGCTGGGAAGTGGTGAACCTCGGCTTCAGCGGCGCCGGCAAAATGGAGTTCCCCGTAGCGGAGCTGCTGGCCACCATGAAAGCGTCTTGCTTTGTGCTGGACTGCATTCCCAACCCTACTGCAGAAGAGATCAGGGAGCGCGGTTACCCCTTTGTAAAACACCTGCTCACCACGCGCCCGGGAGTACCCGTTTTAATGGTGGAAAGCCGCATTCATGAAACGGGCTACTGGAACCAGCAGGTGGGCGCCAGCACCGCGGAAAAGAACAGGCTGTGGAAAGAAGTGTACGGGCAGCTGAAGAAGGAAGGGTATCAACAACTGTATTACCTGCCGGCCACCAACCTCCTGGGGCATGACCATGAAGGCACCATTGACGGCTCCCATCTTACAGACCTTGGTTTTATGCGGCAGGCGGCGGAGGTACAGCCTTTGCTCGAAAAGCTGATGAAAAAATCCAGAGCGGCCAGATAGCCATTTTATGTAACTTGCCACTATTAAAAACAGCAACAACACCTATGCTTAAAAATCATGAGATCGACTACCATATTCATGGTGAGGAGATGCAAATTGTAGAAATAGAACTGGACCCGCAGGAGAGCGCAGTGGCCGAGAGCGGCAGTTTTATGATGATGGACCAGGAAATCAGGATGGAAACGCTCTTCGGTGACGGCTCCGGGGCACAGCAAGGCTTTTTTGGCAAGCTGATGTCTGCCGGCAAACGCCTGATCACAGGGGAGAGCCTTTTTATAACAGCATTTACCAATGTAGGCCATGGCAAAAAGAAAGTGAGCTTTGCGGCCCCTTACCCCGGCAAGATCATTCCGATGGACCTCCGCCTTTTGGGCGGCAAGGTAATTTGTCAGAAAGACGCATTCCTTTGCGCGGCCAAAGGGGTCACCGTAGGCATCGAGTTCCAGCGGAAGCTGGGTACCGGCATCTTTGGCGGGGAAGGGTTCATCATGCAAAAGCTGGAGGGCGACGGGCTGGCGTTTGTGCACGCCGGCGGCTATGTTATAGAAAAGGAACTGCAGCCCGGTGAAGTGCTGAAGGTAGATACCGGCTGTATTGTGGCCTATACCCAGCAGGTAGACTTTGACGTGGAATTTGTACGGGGCATCAAGAATATGGTGTTCGGGGGCGAAGGGCTGTTTTTTGCCGTGCTGCGCGGTCCCGGCAAGGTATGGATGCAGAGCCTTCCCATCAGCCGCCTGGCCAGCCGTGTACTGGCTTACGGTACTGGCGCCCGGAAGGAAGAAGGCAGCATCCTGGGGGGACTGGGTAACCTGCTGGACGGACGGGAATAAAAAATCAGACAGAAGGCCGGCCTGCAGGGCTTTTCAGGCAAGCCGGCCTCCCTATATTTGTCACAAAATCTTCCGTTTATCCTTTTTTTGCAAATTATTAACGAACAGATTGCTAGTATTGTGTTAATATTGCCCGGAGGCTTAACCAGATACACCGGATTTTTTTGTATATTAGAGTCTGAGAACAGCGGCTGGCACTGTGTGGGTGCCACTACAGTATCAACTGGCGCAGGCGAAAGACATATTTATCCTGGTGCTATGAAATATGAATAAGATTGAAAAACTTACTCATGTAGAAATTCAGGTGAATCCGAGGCAAAAATAATTTCCCAGGTCTTCTAACGGTAGCCCTGAACGCATTCCAAAAACGCAATTGTGACTGGCATGCCAGGTTTTAGGATCAGATCCAGTTAACCAACTACCTTAAATGCCTGTCGAGACGATGAGAAAGCGAGTATATTTCCAGACTTTAAAATTTGTAATGCAGGCTACGCTCATTTATTGTGCTCCTGGAAAAAAGAAGTAAAATCAGTATCAGACAACGGAAGCCGGTATAATTTTTATTGAAAAATGATATATCCTGACGTTATGCAAGGATCGCTCCGGCACCTGAGTATTATAAAACCTAAAAAAAGTAGGTGAATTTCATTTTTATGAAATCATTGAAAAATTCCTTCAACACGCTTTAATCAAGTAAGATGAATTTTGAGAGAAACGAACGCCCCCGAAAGTATTCTCCTGGCTACAGCAGAGACCAGCAAGAACCCAACCAAGACCAGGATGGCGGCAATTCCAAGAAACCCGAATTTGGCAAAGACGAAGACCGTCCTTACACTCCACGCTCTGAAGGCGGCTACACTCCCCGCGAAGGTGGCTACCGTCCGCGCAATGAAGGCGGCTACACGCCCCGGGAAAACAATTTTAACCGTGAAGGTGCTTACAACCGCGAAGGCGGCGGCTATACTCCCCGCAACGAAGGCGGCGGGTACCGTGACCGTGACGGCGGCGGCTACAACCGTGACCGCGACTTCAACCGTGATGGCGGGTACGACCGTGGCGGTGGCGGATACGACCGCGGTGGCGGCGGCTACAACCGTGGCGGCGGCGGGTACGACCGCGGCGGCGGTGGCGGTGGTTATGACCGCGGTGGCGGATACGACCGTGGCGGCGGCTATGACCGCGGCGGTGGTGGCGGTGGCTACAACCGTGGCGGTGGTGGATACGACCGCGGCGGTGGCGGCGGTGGTTACGACCGTGGCGGCGGTGGCGGTGGTTACAACCGCGGCGGTGGCGGCGGCTATGACCGCGGCGGCGGTGGCGGTGGCTACAACCGTGGCGGTGGCGGCGGTGGCTATAACCGCGGTGGCGGTGGCGGCGGCTTTAACCGTGGCGGCAGCCAGGGCCGTGGCCAGGGTGGCCCCAGAGGCGGTAATCGCCCCCCGAAAGTGGATAACAAGATCTATTTCATTGCCCTGCTGCCAACAGCAGAAGTAGGCAAGGAGATCATCAAAATAAAACAAGACTTTGCCGAGCAATACGGCCCGGTATATGCGTTGAAAGTGCTCCCGCACATCACCCTGCAAGTGCCGTTCACCGCAGATCCCAGCCTCGAAAGGGCTTTCTGCGAAGAACTGACGGAGTTTGCCAAAACCCAGGCGCCTTTCGAAGTGTCGCTGAACGGTTTCGGTACCTTCCCCAACAAGCAGAACCGCGTACTGTTCATCAACGTGGAAAAGAGCGAGACCATGAGCGCCATGCACAGGCAGCTGATCAACTTCCTCCGCAAGGAATTTGGATTCAGTACCATGCTGGCCCGCACCGGCTTCACCCCCCACGTGACCGTAGCCTTCAAGGATCTTGAAGACGCCGTGTTCGAAAAGGCATGGCCTGAGTACGAAAACAAGGAATACAAAGCATCCTTCAAAGTCAACAACCTTTATTTCCTGCGCCACAACGGCAAATCCTGGGAAGTACTGCAGAAATGCAAACTGGGCGGTGCCTGATAGAAGGAAATCGGATATTAAGAACCCGGGCCTCATCATGAGCCCGGGTTTTTTATTGGAACGTAGCCGGAGAACCCGGTGTTGCTGCGGCCGGTTGTTTCAAGCTGGTCCCGCAATAATGATGCTGCCAGGCAAAGCAAAAGAAAGCCCAGGCCCTCTTTACAGGCCCGGGCTCATCTATCAAAAGCTGGCAATTTACCGGCTGATACGGTACACACCCTCCTCTTCTTCCGTCACTTTTACATCCACCGCTTTCGAGATCACTTCCAGCAGCTCATGCAAGCCCGGGTTCTCGAAAGTACCGTTAAAATCGATGTTTAAAAGACTGCTGTCTGTAACAACAATACGTACGTTAAAATAATCTTCCATGGCTGTGAATGCCTTGTACAGCGGCACTTTATGGAAAGCCAGGCGGTTCTCCTTCCAGGCCATGAAGTTGGGGTCTGTATTCTGCACCTGCTGTGGGGCCTTGTTGGACCGTAAAATGGCGGTATGGCCGGCAGTGAGCACCAGTGCGCCCTGTTCATCCTTTCCGGAAAAGGCCACCTTGCCCGTTACCACATTCAGTTGAACGGTTTTATGCTCGTACGCCTTGATCACAAAAGAAGTACCCAGCACCCGCGTTTGGGAAGCGCCGGCCTTTACGGTAAAGGGCCGGCCGGCATCTGCGGCAACTTCAAAAAAGGCCTCGCCCTCCAGCGTTACCTGGCGGCTGCTTGTAGCAAAATCTTTATTGTAGCTTAACTGGCTGTGGCGGTTCAGGAATACCTTGCTGCCATCCGGCAGCACCACTTCTTTTTTATCCGTGCCGGCCGCCAGGGTAGTAGTGCCTTGCCCTTTCAGCAGGGCAAACGCCAGGCCGGCGGCGGCCACCACTACAACCGCGGCGGCAGAAAGGCGCCACCAGGTATTGCGCCTGGAAACCACCCGCAGGGGAGCGGGCGCATCCAGCGTGCTGCGCGTAAAGCGTTGCCAGTTAGCCTCCACATCAGGTTCCGGTACGGTCTTGTATGCTTCGGCCGCAAGGCCCCAGGTGTCTTTCAGCGCCTCGTAATATTGCCGGTTGGCAACATCCTGCTGCAGCCAGTCTTCCAACTGTGCCCGTTCTGCGGTAGTGATCTCCCCTTCAATTTCACGGGCAATCAGTGTGTCTATGTGATCGTTGTTCAACATGCTCTTTAATTCAATGACGAATGATTTGGATCTGGTTGATGTGACAGGTTATTCCAGGAATTCCCGGAGGGAAACGCGTAATTTTTTGAGCGCGGTCATCATCTGGTTCTCTACTGTTTTCACAGAGATCTGCAGTGTTTGCGCTATTTCTTTGTAGCTCATTTCTTCATACCTGCTGAGTACGAATATTTCCCGGCATTTCTCCGGCAGGGCATCTACTGCCTGCTGGATACGGGCTTTTGTTTCCTTTACGTGTACCACCGGCGCGGTGGCCACCAGCTCTTCCTGCGCCGGGCTGATCTCCTGCGGGGCGCCGCCCCGGCGTTTGTTCTTGTCTATGTGGTCAAGGGCCATGTTTACCGCCGCGCGGTGCAGGTAGGCCTTGAAGTAGACCTCTCCCAACTGCTCCCGGCGGTTCCATATCTTGATAAATACTTCCTGGGCCAGGTCTTCAGCGGTGGCCATGTCTGGCACCAGGCGGTAAATGGCCTTGCATACCAGCGGGAAGTAGGTTTTGAAGAGCGCCTCCATGAACTGGCGCTCGTCTTCCTGCAATAGTTTTTGTAACCAGGCATTTTCGGGCATGGTACAAAAATAACCTTTACTGTGATTGACAGTGTGGGCATTCATGCCTAGTGCAGCGGGTGACAGTATTCCGGTAGCTTTCATGTAAAATCCGTTCTCCTATAACTTAGATACCTTGCCGGAGCCGCTTACGGAAGTGTTGACCGTAGAGGGCGTTCCTTTATATCGAATGTTGCCGCTGCCCTGGATGCGCGCATCCAGTTTTCCGGTAACCCATATCTGCTGCTCGCCGGAGCCATTGATACGGATGCTGGCGTTGACAGATTGAAGGCCTGCGGCCCCAATATTGCCGCTGCCGTTGATCTCGGACACGTAGTCTCCCGCCGTGCCCTCCAGTTCCAGGTTGCCCGAGCCGTTTACCCAGATGTTCACCTCGTTGGCAGCTACCTTCAGGTCCGCATTGGCGCTGCCGTTGATCTCGTAGCTGAACAGGGTGGTTTTGATGGTGTCTGCGCCGTTGCTGTTAAGCGAGCCGGAGCCGGAAAAAACTATTTTGCGGTATTTTTCACTCTCCACATATACGTGAATGGGTTTGATGCGCTTGAGGTTCACATGGTCGCGGATCTTTACCCGGAGAGTAGCGCCGTTCACAGAGGTTTCTATGAACCGCATCACATTGTCTTCCGCCTCAAGGCGGAGGGGAGCATTGAGGCCTTGTTGGAGGTGTACTTCCAGGGGCCCTTCCAGTACCAGGTCTTCAAACCGGGCCACGGTGCGCTCTTCGGTCACCACCTTGCCGGAGCCGTACAGGTTTTCCCGGGCACAGCCGGTAAGAATAAGTCCGAAAATAGCCAGGAGGCAGAGCAGGAGCCCGGTACAAAGCCCGCTGTAGGTAACGATGGTTTCTTTTTTAGCCGTCATTTTCATGTCAAATTGTTTTAGGGGTCAGCCCGCAATGGGTGACTGGTATACATGAATAACGGCAATGGGAACGGCTACCCCTAGAAAGGGGCAAAAAAAATGAGCCGGTTCCCGACTTGGTGTCGGAAACCGGCTCGATTAACCCCTATGAAAACCAACTATTGCGCTAACTTGATTTCGCCAAGATCGGTGCCTTTACCGTCTTCCACTTTCACATCCGTAATGGTAGCGTCTTTGAAAGGTTCCTTGGCGTCAATAACCACGGTGTAAGTGCCGGCCTTGGCATCAGCGAAAGAGAATGCTCCTTCTGCTATGGGCGCTTTCAGCGTGTCTGTACCAGATACGGCCCAGGCTTCGGTTGCGCCGTCTGCAGGTACTACTTTACCAGTGATGGAACCGCCTTGAAATCCTTTGAAGGCGAAGGCGCCGAAAGCTACGGCCGCCAGTGCTAACAGGCTCATTTTTGTCCTTTTCATAGCATACAATTTTAAAAGGTTTAATAATAAAGAAATGGTTCAAGTAGTGTTTTCCCGATAGTGATCAATTTTAAAGTGTGTATGTTGAAATTGGATTCAGTGTAAATTTTACAATTACCATGCCACAAGCGCCACTCAGCGCTATTTAACATTTCTTTAAAGATCCTTTAACATTCAGGCCTGTACTGGATTTGCTGTTTTAACATTTTCGTGTATTCAGCCCCGTAGTAACCGTTCATCCTGAAATGCTGTTCTTCCGTTTTTATTTCAATATGGGGCGCGCAGCGCTTTTTTCTGCGTGGGGTAGCAGCACAAATATTTTGCCAAAAGAAACAACAGTAGGCGTTTAAAAGCGCTGAAAGTATTACTCACAGGGCATTTGCATATATTTTAAGAAAAGTCTACCAAGTTTGTGTACTTTTGCTCCGGGAAGGCAGCGGAAAGTTCCCTGCCGATTTCCTAATTTTACGGACTGTATTAATATTATATGTATTCATTATAAAGAATCCACCAATGTCCAATAAAACGATTCAACAGATAGAGGATGTAGTGATCAAATTTGCGGGAGACAGCGGGGACGGGATGCAGCTCACTGGCACCCAGTTCTCCAATAACACCGCCCTGATCGGGAACGACCTCAGCACCTTCCCTGACTTTCCAGCCGAGATCCGCGCCCCCCAGGGCACCCTGCCCGGTGTGAGCGGCTTCCAGTTACACTTTTCTTCCAACCGCATATTTACCCCCGGAGACGCCTGTGACGTACTGGTGGCCATGAACGCCGCCGCTCTCAAGGCTAACCTGAAGGGGCTGAAAAAAGGAGGGATCATTATTGCCAATACAGACGGGTTTGATTCCAAAAACCTGCGCCTCGCCAACTACCCTGACGGGGTGAACCCCCTGGAAGACGGCTCCCTGGCCAACTACCAGCTGCACACCATGGACGTGACCAAAATGACCCGGGAGGCCCTGAAAGAGTCTACCCTGGGCATGAAGGAAAAAGACCGGGCCAAGAACATGTTCGTACTGGGTTTCCTTTACTGGCTGTATGACCGGGATATGAGCAGCACGGTGAACTTCCTCACGGACAAATTCGGCAAAAAGCCGGAGATCCTGGAGAGCAACCTGAAGGTGCTGCACGCCGGCTACAATTTTGCGGAGACGGTAGAGGCTTTTTCTACCCGCTTCAAGGTAGAAAAGGCCCGCATGGAACCGGGCACTTACCGGAGCATTACGGGTAACACGGCCCTGGCCTACGGGCTGGTGGCGGCCTCCCAGAAGGCAGACCTGCCCATTTTCCTGGGCACCTATCCCATTACCCCGGCCTCAGACATTTTACATGAGCTGAGCCGGTACAAGAACTTTGGCATCCGTACCTTCCAGGCGGAAGACGAAATAGCGGGCATTACCTCCGCCATTGGCGCCTCCTATGGCGGCCATATGGGGGTTACCACCACCTCCGGCCCGGGCATGGCCCTGAAAGGGGAGGCCATGGGCCTGGCCGTGATGCTGGAAATACCGCTCCTGATAGTAGATATTCAGCGCGGCGGGCCCTCTACTGGCCTGCCCACCAAAACAGAACAGTCAGACCTGCTGCAGGCCTATTATGGCCGCAACGGGGAGTGCCCCATGCCAATTGTGTCAGCCTCCACGCCTTCTGATTGTTTTGACGGCATTTACGAAGCCTTCCGCATTGCGGTAAACCATATGACCCCCGTTATTTTCCTGAGTGACGGTTACATTGCCAACGGCGCAGAGCCCTGGCGCTTCCCGAAGAGCGAAGACCTGACGCCCATTACCGTGAAGTTCAAAAGAGGGCTTGACGAAGGGGAAGAGCAGTTTTTGCCCTACCAGCGGGACGAGAACCTGGTGAGGCCCTGGGCAGTGCCCGGCACCCCTGGCCTGGAGCACCGCATTGGCGGCCTGGAGAAGCAGAACATTACGGGCAACGTGAGCTACGACCCTGAAAACCACCAGCTGATGGTGAAGATCAGGGAAGAAAAGGTGAACAAGATAGCTGACCACATTCCCCTGCAGAAAATTGAAGTAGGCCCTGAAAAAGGCAAGGTGCTGGTACTGGGCTGGGGCTCTACCTACGGCGCCATCAAGAGCGCCGTGCTGGAGCTGCTGGCTGAAGGCCACCAGGTGGCCCATGCCCACATCCGCCATCTGCGCCCCTTCCCCAGGAACCTGGCAGAAATACTCCACAGCTATGACCATGTGCTGATCCCCGAGATCAATAATGGCCAGCTCATCAAGATCATCCGTGACCAGTTCCTGATACCGGCGCAGGGATATAATAAAATTATGGGCGTGCCCATTACCAAGGGAGAACTGGTAGCCCGCATCAAGGAGCTGTTATAGTACCGGTTATCGCAATTTATCCGTAACGGGGCGCGTTGAATAGGAAAGCATACATCGCGTTTCGTTACGGATTTTCGTATATTGCTATACGTAACAGCTGCCGATGCATCATACATCATGCATATAACCCGAAAGCCATACCAACTGAAAAGGATATTGTTTATACTGATACTCCCTTTCCTTGCCGCCACGGAGGCCGCCGGGCAATCCCATACTTTCGAGATACTGTTTGGCAATAACGCCGTAGGCCTGCTTGACGTAAAGCAGGAGCCCGCCGGCGCTTCCCGGCGCATCACCATCCGCAGCCGTGTGCAATCTAAACTGCTTTCGCGGATGGAAACGGATATTGAGGTAGTGTACCAGCATAATGTACTGCACCGCGCCCGGGTTACCCGCATACAGGCCCGCCCCAATGACGATAACCGGGAAACGCTCACGGAAAAAGCAGACAGGGGCTACAATGTGACCCGGAAAGGCGTGCGTGCGCCCTTTCCTGTTCCCCAGATCATCTTTTGCGTAAGTGACCTGTACTTTACGGAACCGAAAGAAGTAAAGGAAGTATACTCGGAAACCCTGGGCCGCTTTTTGCCCATCAAACGCCTGGCAGACGGCCGCTACGCCCTGGGCCTGCCCGAAGGCCGGCAGAATTTTTACACCTACTCAAAGGGCCGCCTGGCGCAGGTAGAGGTGAACCATTCCCTGGGCCGCGCCGTTTTCCGGCTGCTGGAGAAAAAATAAAAGCGGGCATCATCTGCTGACGTGCCCGCTGTATAGACCGGTATCTTGCCGTTTTATATTACCTGCTCAACGATCTGCCCTGTTTTCTTGTCTTTCAGTATCAGCTTGCGGCTGCCGAAGTGGGTCACTTCATCTTTGATAAGATAAAACTGTTCGTTATAGCTGGTCAGCGATTTTTCCTTGTCTGCGCCTTCTTTCCCGCGCCACACTTCCAGTTTTACAGGTTCCCACAGTTTGGATTTGGCAGATCTGTAAGCTGCGTCCAGAACGGCGTTCACCACATAACCGTCGTAAAAGGTTTCCTGTGGCGCTTTGCCGGCTTCTACGGCGTTGAACATATCGGCAAACATATGGTTGTAACCCAGTTCGTTCAGCTCGTCTCCTACGGGAAACAGCCAGCCGGTATTGCTTTCTGCTTTTTCCGCCACGTAATCCGCCCCCTTGCCGGTGGTGAACATATCAAAACCGGTACGCAGGAAGCTGTTGAGCCAGATGGTGCCTTCGGAGCCCATTACCTCGTCCCGGAGGTCCAGGCCGCCCCTGAAGGTCCAGCTCACTTCAAACTGCCCGATGGCGCCGTTCTCATATTTCACCAGGCCAATGGCATGGTCTTCCGCGTCAATGGGTTTCACCTGCGTGTCTGCCCAGCACATCACCTCTATGGGTTTAATGTCTTTGCCGATGAAGCTGCGGGAAATTTCCACGCAATGGCAGCCCAGGTCAAGTATACAACCGCCGCCGGCCTGTTCTTTGTCCCAGAACCATTCGCTGTGGGGGCCAGGGTGCGTCTCGCGCGATTTAGCCCAGAGAATACGGCCCAGGGCGCCGCTTTTTACGCTGGCCAGCGCTTTCAGGAATTTGGGCGTATACACCAGGTCTTCCAGGTAACCGTTAAAAATGCCGGCTTTTTCTACCGCGTCCAGCATACGTTTGGCTTCTTCCGCGTTCCTGCCCAGCGGTTTGGTGCACATTACGGCTTTTTTAGCCTTGCAGCAGGCCAGCACAGCGGCTTCGTGCAGGTTGTTGGGGAGGGAAATGCAAACCATGTCCACGTCAGGGTGGTTAATGGCTTCCTCCATGCTGGTAGTCCAGTGCGCGCAATTATAGTCTGCCGCAAACTTTTTAGCGCTTTCCTCGCGGCGTGAATAGATGCTTACTATTTTGTCCCGGCTGCGCTGTCCCTGTAAAGAATCTGCATAGAACCGCCCAATGAACCCGGAACCCAGCATTGCAATTTTTGCCATAGTCAATTTGTGTTTTATAAGTTTCAGACTGGTTTTTTATCTCTGAATGCCAGCATAAAGTAGATCATTACCGCTGCGGCTATATATACGGGCACCATCCAGATGCTTTGCCACTGGCGCGTGCCGTTCAGTATGTAATAATCCGCCACCATGCCGGAGAACAGGGTGCCTATTACCATGCCAAGGCCGTAAGTGGCAAAAGTAAAAAGGCCCTGCGCGGCGCTTTTGATCTTTTCGCCGGCCCTGTTTTCGGTATACATATATCCTGTTACGAAGAAAAAGTCGTAGCAGATGCCGTGCAGGATGATGCCGGTATACAGCATCCACAGGTTGGCGCCAATGTCCCCGTAGGCAAAACAGATGTAGCGCAATACCCATGCCCCCATGCCCACCAGCAGCATCTTTTTTACGCCGATGCGGCGCAGCAGGAAGGGAATGGCGAGTATGAACAGCGCTTCGGAGATCTGCCCGTAGATCATTTTGCCGGCCGCGTTCTCCATACCGGCCTCATTGAGGTAGAGGTTGGCAAAGCTGTAGTAGAAGCTGAGGGGAATGCAGATGAGCACCGCGGAAATGAAGAACACCACGTAAGACCTGTTCCTGAACAGTACAAATGCCTCCGTGCCCAGCACCTGTGCGGCTGAATCTCCCTTTCCTTTTGGCGGTACGTCCGGCAATGAGAAGCAGAAGAGGCCCAGTAGCGCGGAGGCGCCTGCGGCAATGTAAAAGATGTTGGCGGTTTTTTCAATGGCCAGGTAGCCGATGAGCAGGCCGGCAACGATCCACCCCACAGTGCCGAATGTACGAACGCCGGGGAACTGTTTGCCGGGATCGGCCATCTGGCTGAAGGCCACGCTGTTGCTCAGGGCAATGGTGGGCATATACAGTAGCGAGTACACCAGCACAATGCCGATGAACAGGTATGTATTGCTGGTGAGAGAGGCCAGCAGCAAGGCCGCGGCGCCGGCCAGGTGAAGTACGCCCATAATTTTCTGCGCGGAAAAATACCGGTCTGCTATCATGCCCACAATAAACGGGGAGATCATGGTGGCAATGGCCAGGGCCATGTACGCATAGCTTACCTCCTGGCCGGTGGCCTGCAGGTTGGTGACCATGTATGTATTGACGGTAACGTACCATGCTCCCCAAATGAAGTATTCGAGGAACATCATGAAGGATAATTGAAGTCTTATGCTATTGTTCACGTGGCGAAGGGTTTTGTTTTCAAGATAGCGAAAACAATTTATCCTTTCATCCGTCAGCAACTGATTTTTTAATGCTTACGCGCCGGGTTTTACCAGCGTGCGGTAATATTTGCAAACCGGCCGCAGCCCGCACTCGCCGCATTTGGGATTGCGCGCCACGCAGATATAGCGGCCATGGAGTATGAGCCAGTGATGGGCCACATGCACTTTTTCTTCCGGGATGTATTTGAGCAGTTGCTGCTCCGTTTGCAAAGGCGTTTTGGCGTTGGTGGTCAGCCCCAGCCGGGCGGATACCCTGAAAACGTGCGTATCTACCGCCATGTTGGGTTGCTGGTATACCACGCTGGTAATTACGTTGGCCGTTTTGCGGCCCACGCCCGGCAGCTTTACCAGTTCTGGCACCGTAGCGGGAATTTCTCCATGAAAGTCTTCCATCACCATGTTGGCCATGCCGATCAGGTGCCTGGTTTTATTGTTGGGGTAACTGATGCTTTTGATCAGGGGAAAGAGCTCGTCGAAGGTGGCGTGGCTCAGGGCTTCTACGTTCGGGTAGCGTGCAAAAATGGCGGGCGTGGTCATGTTCACCCGCTTGTCCGTACATTGGGCGGACAATATTACGGCCACCAGCAACTGGTACGGATTATCGTAGATAAGTTCTGTTTCTGCATTGGGGGCATGGTGCTCAAAATAGTCGATTACAAACTGGAACCGTTCTTTTTTCGTCATGCCTGCAAAATAGTAAAACTAACGCTGTTCCTCCTGAACATTCCCTGCATGCTCAAAAATGGCTACCAGGGTGCTGGTACGGGGGGCGTACTGCAGCGTGTCCAATATTTGCAATGTTTGCAGCTCTTCACGCGTCATTTCCTGTTTCTCTTGCATAGTTTTCCCTTGAGGGTCAGTTACAGCACAGTTAGGAGTTGAATAGGGGAGTGTAAAATTGCTCATGCGATTGATTTGTTCGTTTAAACGGAATTTATGTAGATATAACACTTAAATAACGACGAATGACGGGATAGTATTGTTAATTTAAGTCAATTTTTTGGAAAATGCAATTTTTTAACAATTTGCATGGACTTATAGCGGGTTGAGAACCAGTTGTTTATTTATTGGGGGAAGGAAGGGGTACAATAAAGAGGTCTTCATCGTCTTTTTTCATGCGGTATTGCTCCCGGGCAAATTTTTCGAGCTTTTCGGGGCTGGAAAGCAGTTCAAACTGGTCTTGCCGGGCGCGGTCTATCTCTTGCCGGTAAAAGGCCTTCTGGGCCTCCAGCTGGTTTACCTCGGAGTAGAGCTGATATTGGGAGAATGAGTTATGGCGGTCCAAAAATACCAGCCAGGCAAGGAAGAGGGCGCCGCATACAATGTATTTGTTGCGGAGGTAAGAGGGGAGAGTAAAGCGCTTCTTCGTTTCCATGCCCTGCGTTTTAAAGATCCGGGTACCGGCAGGCCGGCACCCGGAAAATGTTGTATTGATTGACCACTAAAAGTTGCGTGGTGATTACTTACCAAATTTAATTGAATTTTTCGGATAAAAAGCGCTGCTATCCAGCAGTTCTTCAATCCTCAGCAACTGGTTGTACTTGGCCATGCGGTCTGTACGGCTGGCGGAACCGGTTTTGATCTGGCCACAGTTGAGGGCCACGGCGAGGTCGGCAATGGTGGTATCTTCCGTTTCGCCGGAGCGGTGGCTCATGATGGACGTATAACCTGCCTTGTGCGCCATGTTCACGGCGTTGATGGTTTCGGTAACGGTACCGATCTGGTTTACCTTGATGAGGATGCTGTTGGCAATGTTTTGCTCAATACCCTGTTTCAGGCGTTTTACATTAGTCACGAACAGGTCGTCTCCCACCAGTTGCACGCTGCTGCCAACGGTTTCGGTGAGTTTTTTCCAGCCGTTCCAGTCGTCTTCCGCCATACCGTCTTCAATAGAGAGGATGGGGTATTTTTTGCACCACTCTGCCCAGTAGGCCACCATTTCGTCGCTGCTGATCACTTTCTGGGAGCTTTTGTAGAATTTGTAGGTGCCGTCCTTGTCGTTATACATTTCGCTGCTGGCGGCATCCAGGGCAATGCCGATCTGGGAGCCTGCCTTGTAGCCGGCGGCCTCAATGGCCTGCAGTACGGTCTCGATGGCCTCTTCGTTGCTCTGGATCTCGGGCGCGAAACCGCCTTCATCACCTACGTTGGTGCTGTAGCCTTTTTTCTTCAGTACGGCTTTCAGGTGGTGGAAAATTTCCACACCCCAGCGGAGGCCTTCAGAGAAGCTCTCGGCGCCAACAGGCATGATCATAAATTCCTGGAAATCTATTTTATTGTCAGCGTGCGCGCCGCCGTTCACAATGTTCATCAGGGGAATGGGCAGGGTGGTAGCGTTTACGCCGCCCAGGTAACGGAACAGGGGGAGGCCAAAGGCTTCCGCAGCGGCTTTGGCTACGGCCATGCTCACCGCCAGGGTAGCGTTGGCGCCCAGTTTGCCTTTATTTTCGGTACCATCCAGTTCAATCAGCAGTTTGTCTACACCCGCCTGGTCGCTGATGTCCCAGCCGATCAGTTCGTCAGCGATCACCTCGTTTACGTTGGTCACCGCCTTGATCACGCCTTTGCCCATGTACACACCTTTATCGCCATCGCGCAGTTCTACGGCCTCGTGCTTGCCCGTGGAGGCACCGGAAGGCACCGCGGCCCGGCCTACATGGCCGTCTTCTGTAGTTACATCAACTTCTACCGTGGGGTTGCCGCGGCTGTCTAAAATCTGTCTGGCATGGATCTCTGAAATGATACTCATGGGTAAATTTTTTTATTGTTAAATCTAGAAAAAGTGAATTTTCAGCCGCCGGCGCCTCTCCGGCTGCGTGTACCACTAGTTTGTCAGCTCCCTGAACACCGCTTCGAGCGACTGCGAATTGCTGTGCAAAGAAAGGATGTTCCGGTTATTATTCAAAGAGAATTGAAGCAGGTTTTTCCGTACGGTTTCCGGTTCGCCCGTATATAACCGCCAAACATGCCCTTCCGCCGCCACGGCGCGGGTTACTCCCGGCAGCTGTTCCAGTTCCCCGGCGGGCACCTCCTCGCTGAACTGGACCTGGATGTAAGCCCCGCCGCCCTGCTGTAGGGCGCTGATGGCATCGTCCGCTATGATCCGGCCCTTGTTGATGATGATCACCCGGCTGCACATGGCCTCTACTTCCTGCATGATATGGGTGGAGAGCATCACGGTTTTATCTTCCCCCAGGCTTTTGATAAGGGCCCTTATTTCTGCCAGCTGGTTGGGGTCAAGGCCGGAAGTGGGCTCGTCCAGGATCAGTACCTCCGGGTTGTGCAGCAGCGCCTGGGCCAGGCCCACACGCTGTTTGTACCCTTTGGAAAGGGCGCCGATCTTTTTGTGCTGTTCCGGCCCCAGCCCGGTGAGGCCTATCATTTCCCGGATGCGGGGACCGGTTTGCCGCCCCAGGCGGTGCATGCCGGCCATAAATTCCAGGAACTCCCTCACGTACATATCCGGGTACAGCGGGTTGGCTTCCGGCAAATACCCTACCCGCCGCCGTACCTCCATGGGGTGTTTGGCCACGTCAAACCCGCACACGCTGGCCTGGCCCTCGCTGGGAGGCAGGTAACCGGTGATGATCTTCATGGTGGTAGATTTGCCGGCGCCATTAGGCCCCAAAAAGCCTGCAATACCGCCTTTCTGCAGCTCAAAAGAGATGCCGTCCACTGCTTTTTGCTGGCCGTACAGCTTGGTGATCTGCGATACGATGATAGACATGGATAGTTTTTGCGGAGACTAAAGTAAGACGAAAAAACAGAAAAAACACGGCCCGTGCCCAGGAAGGCACAGGCCGCTCATAAGGCTTCTGTAATGCAATAAACAGTTGTAGGTTGATATCAGCGTTAAGATGCCTTTGTTATTTAATAGGAAATAGCCGGCTCCAGGTCCTTGGCCTGGCTGATCATTCCTGTAATTTCCGCAAGGGAAGGTACCCTGCCGCTCAGGTTCTTCAGGGCGTTCAGCTCCGTTACCTTGGCATGCAGGTTTTCCGGAACGCGGTTGCGCAATTCCTTTACAGTATCCACACCGGCCGCTTCCAGCAGCTCCGCAAACTGGTCTCCCACCCCGTTGATGCGCATCAGGTCCGCATGGTTCACCCACTTCAGCAGCAGGCTTTCGGGAATGCCGGTAGATTCTGCCAGGCGCTGCCTGCCGGTACGTGTATTGCCGTCTTCCAGCAGCTTGGCCACGGTATCAATACCGATGCCTATCAGCTTGCTGGCATAATTAGGACCAATGCCCTGGATTTCGTGAATCGGGTAGCTCATAACTGTTGTTTTGGTGATCGGAAATTAAGGAAACTCCTTCACCTTTAGCTGAAAAATATGTTAAATGATTGTGTTTCATCGTAATTTTAAACCTTCACAGCATATCAATTACTTTTACAGGATGAAAAGACAGCTCGTTTGGTTGCTATTGATGCCCCAGCTGGTGTTGGGGCAGGCTTTGCCGGAACAACAATACCCAAAAGGATATTTCAGGAACCCGCTGAACGTGCCTATTGAACTGGCCGGCAACTTTGGGGAATTGCGCCCCAATCACTTCCATTCCGGGCTCGACCTCAAGACCCAGCAACGGGAGAACCTGCCGGTACATGCCGCCGCGGAAGGGTATGTAAGCCGGGTAGGCGTTTCGCACCTCGGTTTCGGCAACGTGCTGTACATCACTCACCCTAATGGCTATACGACGGTGTATGCCCACCTCAACCGGTTCTACCCGCTGCTGGATGAATATGTGACCCGCAAGCAGTACGAGCAGGAAAGCTGGGCGGCAGACCTCACCATACCGGAAGGCCTGTTCCCGGTCAAAAAAGGCGAATTTGTAGCCTGGAGCGGCAATACCGGCGGCTCCGCGGGGCCGCACCTGCATTTCGAGATACGAAACACGCAATCTGAAAAGCCGCTGAACCCCATGCTGTTCGGCTTCAATATACCTGACACGCGTGCCCCGGAAATATCCCGCATAGTGGTGTATGACCGCAACCGCAGTTTTTATGAACAAACGCCGGTTGTAGTGCCGGTGAAAAGAACGGCCGCAGGCTACGCAGCCACCCGCCCGGTGGTAAGCGTGCCCACAGACAAGGTGGGGCTGGGTATTTCCGCGCTTGACAGGCAAAGCAATTCCCCCAACCCCAACGGCATTTACGAGGCCATGCTGATACAGGACGGGGAGGTAGACTGCGGCTTCCAGCTGGACAATATCGGTTATGACGAAACCCGTTATCTCAATGCCCATATAGACTATAAAATGAAAAAAGGGGGCGGCCCCTATGTGCAACTGTTGTTTGCGCTGCCGGGCAACCAGCTGGGCATTTACAAGGAAATGATAGGAGACGGCACCATAGACCTTTCTGACAAACAACCGCACCCGGTTACCCTGCGTGTAACGGACGCATACGGCAACAAGTCAGACGTGAAGATCACGTTACAGCAGTCCGGCACCCCGCCCGCCGTACCGGTTTGCGCCAACAAGATGTATACAGAATCCCGGAATATTTTTGAAAATAATGCGGTGGAATTTTACCTGGAAGAAGGATCTTTGTATGACGAAATCTGTTTCCGGTATGTTGAAATTCCCAACGCCACGGCGTATTCCAATACTTACCGGTTACATACGGCGCTGGTGCCGGTGCATTATAACTTCGGGCTGCGCATCAAGCCTGTAAGGCCGGTGCCGGCGGAACTGCAAAATAAAATGGTGATTGTACGGAAAGGAGCGGGAGAAAGCATTTCCGCCGCCGTGTATGAAGACGGCTGGTATAAAGGCACTTTCCGGGACCTGGGTGATTTCTATCTCACCGCAGACACGGTACGGCCCAGGATAACGCCGTTGGGTGGGCTGAAACCCGGCATCAACCTGTCAAAGGCAGGAAAGATGTCTTTTTCCATGAGCGATGCCAGCGGCATCCGGTCATACCGCGCGGAGCTGGACGGGAAATGGCTGCGGTTCTCACGGAGAGGAAATGTGCTCAGCTACAGCTTTGACGAGCACTGCCCCCCCGGTAATCACACGCTGAAGCTGACCGTAACGGATATTGCCAATAATGAAACCACATATACTTTGACGTTTAAACGCTAGAAACCGTGAAGCATCTTAAACCCGGGGACGTTGCTCCCGCCTTTACAGCCAAAGACCAGCATGGCCGAGACACATCGCTGGCCGATTTTTCAGGAAAGAAAGTGATCCTCTATTTTTATCCGCACGACATGACCCCCGGATGCACTACCCAGGCCTGTAACCTCCGGGACCACCACGCGCGTCTCCTCCAAAAAGAGTACGCCGTGATAGGCGTCAGTGAAGACGATGAAAAGAGCCACCGTAAGTTTGCGGCAACATATGATCTGCCTTTCCCGATACTGGTAGATGAAAGCCACTCCATCCTGAACGCTTACGGCGTATGGGGCGAAAAAACCTTTATGGGCCGTACCTACGATGGTACGCACCGTACTACTTTCCTCATTGACGAGAACGGTATCATTGCCCACATCATTGAAAAGCCTGACAATGGAGACCATGCCGCGCAAATACTGGCGCTATGGGAGGGAGATGAGGCGGCGGAACCGTTCCGGAGCGCGCCGGTGGAGGAAGCTCCCGCAGAAGCCGTGAACACGCCGGATGCGGAGGCTATTGAGGAAATTCATGATGTAATGAGCAAAGCGAAGGGGATTGCTACGGCTGCTTCTGAAGAGGCGGCTGAACAGGAAAAAGCTGCGGAGGTAGCGGCATCGAAGAAGGCTGCTGCAAAGAAAAAGACGGCGGTTAAACCTGCTCCTGGAAAGGCCGTGGTCAAAAAAGGAGCGGCTAAAGCGAAGCCGGTAGCAAAAGGATCTGCGGCAAAAGCTGCTCCCAAGAAGGCAGCAGCAAAAAAGACAGCTGTGAAAGCAAAACCTGCTGCAAAGAAAGCAGCGCCTAAAAAGGCCGCGTCCAAGAAAGCTGCTCCCAAGAAGCCAGCAGCGAAAAAAGCCACTCCTAAAAAAGCAGCGGCCAAGAAAGTTGCGGCTAAAGCCAAACCTGTAGCGAAGAAGGCAGCAGCAAAGAAAGCCACTCCTAAAAAAGCAGCGGCCAAGAAAGTTGCGGCTAAAGCCAAACCTGTAGCAAAGAAAGCAGCAGCAAAGAAAGCCACTCCTAAAAAAGCAGCGGCCAAGAAAGTTGCGGCTAAAGCCAAACCTGTAGCAAAGAAAGCAGCAGCGAAAAAAGCCACTCCTAAAAAAGCAGCGGCCAAGAAAGTTGCAGCTAAAGCCAAGCCTGCAGCCCGCAAGGCCGTGCCTAAAGCCAGGTCAAAACGCTGATCATACGTTAACAGGCCACAAAAGCAAAACGGGAAAGAAGACCATCTTCTTTCCCGTTTTTTTATACCGATAATTGTATGCTGCTATCTTTTCTGGCGTTGTTTCTTGAACACCTGGCCGGTTTTGAACTTGTTGCCTTCGGGGCTGCCCACGCGGTCCATGGCGCAACGGAAACCAACGGTGTTGGTGGCCATGTCTTCCTGCATGAAGCGGCGGTTGCCGGGAGAAAGCCAGTATGCACGGTCGTTCCAGCTGCCGCCTTTGATCACTCTTGATTTATCGTTGACCAGGGAGGTGATGCCGTAGCCGTATTCCACCAGGGAGAGAGAGTCACCGTCCAGGTAGTTGATTACGTCCCCTTTCTGGTAGTTGAGGCGGCTGGCAGATTCTTCATCTGTTACGTCACGCATTTTAAGCGCGCCCAGGCTGTCTTTTTCAAATTCTTTTTCTGCGTTCTGGTAAACCGTCTGGAATTTGTTACCGCGGAAGTAGTTGAAGTCGTCACCATCAATGGTGGTAAGCGGCCTGTATACGTCCTGTACCCACTCGCTCACGTTGCCAGACATGTTATAGATACCAAAAGTGTTCGGGAAATAGGATTGTACCGGAGCGGGGATAGACGCACGGTCGTTCAGGCCGCCGGCCATACCCATGTTGTCACCGGAGCCGCGCTTGAAGTTAGCGAGGAACTGGCCTTGCCAGTTACCACGGCGGATATCGCGCAGGCCGCTGTTGTTGGTGCCCCAGGAGTAGATCTGTTTGTTGAGGATCAGCTCTTCACCGCGTTTACCTTCTTTTTTGGAAGGGCTCGGGTTCTGGCCTATGTAGCCCAGCGCCGCATATTCCCATTCCGCTTCTGTGGGCAGGCGGTAGTTAGGCAGCATGATGCCGTCTTCAAACTGCGCGCCGCGGGGAGAACCGTCAGGGTTGCTGAATTGTTTCTTTGAGCTTTTGCTCATTTTGCCGGGAGTACCTTCATAGAGGCCGGCCATGTATGATTTGCTGTCAAAAGTATTATCGTCTGCCTGGTTCATGATGTCTGCCTTGGAAAGCAGCCCTGCGTCCATCAGCAACTTTTCGTTCACACGGTTGGAGCGCCATTTGGCATAGTCCGTAGCCTGCTTCCAGGTTACGCCTACAACCGGGTAATCGTTATAGGCCGGGTGGCGGAAGTAATATTCTACCAGCGGCTCGTTATAAGCCAGTTCGCTACGCCATACCAGGGAGTCGGGCAGGGCGTCGCGGTATACGTCCGGGAAAGATTCGCCGTACATGCGGGTAATCCAGTACAGGTACTCGCGGTAGTTCACGTTGGATACTTCCGTTTCGTCTATATAGAACGAAGATACCGTGATACGGCGGGGTATATTGTTCCAGTCAGACATCACGTCTTGCTCGGTGGCGCCCATGGCAAAGGTGCCGCCCTGCACAAACACAAGGCCCGGCCCGGTAAACTGGTCTTTATTTTTGGCAACGGAAAATCCGCCCATTTTAGGGTCGTTATACGTCCACCCGGTAGCGGACGAGGATTCTTTCTTCTTCCCGAAAAGGCCCCCGTTCTTACACGCCGACATGGACAACATCACACCGGTGCCTACAATCAAGGATAAGGAGGTTAATCTGCGCATGCGATAACAGCTTTTGATCGATACAATTTAGGTATTCAATTAGGTAAACGCAAATGTATGCTTTTTTATTTTATAGCAAAAAAAATTAATCTATAAGCAGGTGGTACATCGGCCCTCCCCCGGTTGCGAAATCAATTGAGATACATTAGGTTTGTATTAAATATACAAATCCTGCCGTCCTGATGACCACCGCCCCCTCCGTTCTTTTCGCTTTGACATGCCTGCTTTGCGGGCTGGGCGAGGCTTTCGGGCAACGGACCTACGCACCCCGCTCCGTATTGGCAGACGGGAACTGGTACAAACTGGCGGTCAGGGAGCCGGGGGTATACCGGGTAGACCTGCCCCTCCTGCAGGCTATGGGCATTTCCACCACCAACCTGGCTGCCGGCTCCCTGCGGGTGTATGGCACCGGGGGGCGCATGTTGCCGGAAGACAACGCCCTGCCCCGCCCAGATGACCTCCCGGAAAATGCCGTTTGGGTGGCAGACGGGGGAGACGGGGTGATGAACGGGGGAGACTACCTGCTCTTTTACGCCGAAGGCCCGCATACCTGGGCCTATACCCCGGAGGGTTTCCGTCATAACAGGCATTTGTATGCGGATTCTGTATGTTATTTCCTGCATGTCAACCCGGGCGGCTTCCGCATCGGGGAAGACCCCGCCGCCGCTCCCCCCGGCCCTCCCGTTACTACCTACAATTACCGCGCTTTTTACGAAAATGACCGCTATAACATGCTCTCCAGCGGAAAAGACTGGCTGGGAGAGGAGCTGAACGCTACCCTGCCGGAAAGGAACTTCACCTTGCCCCTGCCTGCGGGGCTGACAGACGCATATATCCGCATACGGGCCGTGGCCCGCAGTACTGGCGGCTCACAGTTCGAGATAGCCGAGCAGCGGCTGGTACCCCGCCCGGTGAGCGGCAATATTTTTGACGAGTATGCCACTGCCGTAGAGGGTTATTTTCCCTATGCCGGCGGCGCCGCTGTTACCCTCCGGTACCAGGGCAATGCCGCGGCTCGTGGCTGGCTGGACTATATGGAGGTACTGGGCCGCAGCCCCCTGGCCATGCCCGCGGCAGGCATGCTGCCGTTCAGGGATACGCGCTGCACCGGCCCCGCCACCTTCGAGATCGCCAATGCCGCCTCTCAAACCCGGGTGTGGGATGTAACGGACCCGTTGCGGCCACTGCAGCTGAACACGCAGCTGACCGGCAGCACCCTGCGTTTTAACCGCAATTGTAGCGGCCTGCGGGAGTATGTGGCCTTTAATCCGGAAGCGCTGCCCAAGCCGCAATATGTGGGCCGGGTGCCTAACCAGGACCTGCATGGCAGCGCCGTATCCGGCATGCTGATAGTGACCGTTGCTGAATTGCGGACGGAAGCGGAAAAGCTGGCCGCCTGGCATCGCGGCGCCGGGCTGAACGTGGGCGTGGCCATCATGGAAGAGATCTATAACGAGTTCGGTTCCGGCCTGCCAGACCCAACCGCCCTGCGGGATTTTGTGAAAATGCACTATGACCGCAGCGGCCTGCGGTACCTGCTCCTCTTCGGCCGCGCCTCCTTCATGTACAAAGACGCGTCCAACATGGTGCCTACCTGGCAAAGCGCTGCCTCGCTGCATGGCATCAATACCCATATGTCTGATGATTATTTCGGTTTTCTTGACGATAATGACCATATTGGCGGCAACCCCCTGCTGGATGTGGCTATAGGCCGCCTGCCGGTACGCAATGCGGCGGAAGCGGCGGCGGTGGTGAACAAGATCATGCAGTACCATTCTCCTGCGGGGTTTGGGCCATGGCGCAATGAAATGACATTTGTAGCGGATGATGAAGATGGCAACCTCCATTTCGAGGATGCGGAAAAAGTAAGCCGCATCATTGAGCAGGAGCAGCCCCGCTATAACGTTGCCAAATATTACCTGGATGCTTTCCCGCAGGTATCTGGCGCCTCCGGCAGCCGCTACCCCGCTGCAAATGAAGCTATTGACCGCCGCATGTTCAACGGCACGCTGGTGTGGAATTATACCGGCCACGGCAGCTTTTCCCGGCTGGCGGAAGAGGCCGTGCTGGATGAGACCTCGCTTAACGCCTGGAACAATGAGCACCGGCTGCCCTTGCTGGTAACGGCCACGTGCGACTTTGCGCCGTTTGACAACCCACAGTTCCACTCCCTGGGAGAACAGTTGCTCACCCGTGAAAAGGGCGGCGCCATTGCGCTGATGACCACCACCCGCGCCGTGTTTGCCAGTTCCAACCTGGTCATGAACGCCAATTATTTCCGGCTGGCCTTTCAGCCCGGTGCAGGGGGGCGCTTGCCTACGCTGGGAGAGGGGGCCATGATGGCGAAAAATGAAACTTATGCGTCACTCGGGGATATTGTGAACAACCGTAAGTTCCAGCTGCTGGGAGACCCCGCGCTGCTGCTGGCTTTTCCGAAATGGACGGTGTATACCGATTCCCTTAACGGCCGCCCCGCCGGTACAGCAGATACACTGCAGGCCCTGGGGCAATATACGGTGGCCGGCAGCGTGAGGGATGGCGCCGGCAATGTACAGGCCGGTTACAACGGTGTGCTGCACATCACTGTTTTTGACAAACCCGCTACCTACCGCACATTGGGTAATGATCCGGGCAGTACGCCGGCAGATTATCAGCTGCAGGACAGGGCCTTGTTCCGCGGCAGCCAGCCGGTACAGAACGGGCGGTTCCGCTTTACATTCGTGGTACCCAAAGACATAGCCGTTACACCCGGTTCCGGCAAGATCAGCTACTACACCAGCAACGATGTGGAAGACGGCAGCGGCACCTACGCTGGCCTGGCCGTTACCGGCACCGCGCCCAATGCGCCGGCAGATAACCAGGGGCCGCTGATCAGGGCCTGGATGAATGACGAGTCTTTCCGGGACGGCGGCCTGACGGCGGAAGATCCCCTCCTGCTGGTATACCTGCAGGACGAGAGCGGCATCAACGCCACCGGCAACGGCATCGGGCACGATATTGTGGCCGTGCTGGATGACAGTACGCAGTTTTACAACATGAACGAATTTTATACCACCACCCCCGGCAACTTCCGGGAAGGCCGGGTTACCTTCCCGCTGGCGGGCCTGGCCCCCGGCCGGCATACGCTCACCATCCGGGCGTGGGACAGCCATAACAATTCTTCTACCATTAACATCTCGTTTACGGTTGTGCCCAAATCCTCGCTGGCAGTGGAAAAAGTATACAATTACCCCAATCCTTTCCGCGGCCAGACCCGTTTTATGTTCAGCCATAACCAACAAAACACTGATCTTGATGTGCTTATACGTATCTTTACAGCCACCGGCAGGCAGGTAAGCACCATCAAAAGCACAATAAACGAAGCAAACGGCCGTTATTCTGGCATTCCGTGGAACGGAAGGAGCGATTCGGGAGTAAGATTGACCCCTGGCATCTACTTTTATCAGGTTGTAGTCAAGAGCACAGGCAAAGAAAAAGTGTTTGGAGGGAAAATGATATTATTGTAAATTATATATTAAAAATTGTGTAGATTTGAAATGTAATTATGATGTGTTTTTTTTGTACCCCCGTCACTTGTTATTCATAAATTAGGCGTTATTTTTACATTTAGCTATTAAACAAATTTTGCATGTTTTCAAGGATTACGACGGTTGCAATATGCGTGTCTGCCCTATTCCTCAGCCAGCAGTCTTTTGCCCAGCAGGACCCTCCAGACAGAAATGAGCTGGATGGGCGTATGAATACCATTAATACAGCCGTACCCTTTCTTCGTATATCCCCAGACGCTAGAAGCGGTGCCATGGGCGATGCCGGCCTTGCCATTTCGCCGGATGCCAATTCCGTTTACTGGAACCTCTCAAAATTGCCTTTTGCCCCCAAAAAATCGGCAGTGGCCGTTACATACACTCCCTGGCTGAAAGAACTGGTGAATGATGTGTTCCTGGCGCAGTTGGCCGGCTATACCCAGCTGGACGAATTGCAGGCCATTGGCGGTTCTCTCCGTTATTTTTCATTGGGAGACATTGAGTTCCGTGATATCGGCGGTGCGGACAACGGCACCTTCCGCCCCCGTGAATTTGCCATAGACGCCGGTTATGCCCGCAAGCTGAGTGACAACTGGTCTCTGGGTGTGGCATTGCGTTACATCCACTCCAGCCTGGCCACCGGCGTTACGCCAGACCAGCAGACCATACGCCCCGGCCGCGCCGTAGCGGCAGACGTCAGCGGTTTTTATACCAAGGATTTTGAAAAGGATAACGGCGTAATAAACAACTGGAGCTTCGGTTTTGCCATCACCAACATCGGTAACCGTATTTCCTACACGCAATCCGCCCAGAAAGACTTTCTGCCTACTAACCTGGGTCTCGGCACCTCTTATACTATTGGTATAGACGAATACAATAAAGTGACCTTTTCACTGGATGTGAACAAGCTGCTGGTGCCTACGCCCCGGCTGGACAGCACGTATCCTGACAAAAGCATGCTGGAAGGCATGTTCTCCTCCTTTGGCGATGCGCCGGGCGGTTTCAAGGAAGAGCTGCATGAGTTGATGTATTCCCTCGGCGGTGAATACTGGTATAACGACCAGTTTGCCGTGCGCGCCGGTTATTACAACGAGCACAAGACGAAAGGCAACCGCCGTTATTTTACAGCGGGCCTGGGTGTGAAATACAACATTTTCGGGCTGAACTTTTCTTACCTCGTGCCTTCAGGAACGGGTATCCAGCGCAACCCGCTGTCTAACACGCTCCGGTTCACCCTTACATTCGACTTGTCGGGAAATGACGAATAGTACAGTATCTTTGCCATAATAATAAATGCAAGCAACAATAAATCCTCCGGTACCAAGGGAGGATTTATTATTTTAACAGATCGTAATATTTTTTTTAGACTACTATGAGCAAGTTAAGGATCGGATTAGGGGTGGATTTTCACCAACTGGTGCCAGACAGGGACTTTTGGCTGGGCGGCGTGCTGGTGCCGCATCACAAGGGAGCGCTGGGCCACAGCGACGCGGACGTATTGCTGCATGCCATTTGCGATGCCATGCTGGGCGCGGCCGGCCTGGGAGACATTGGTGTACATTTCCCGGATACGGACCAGGCATACAAGAACATAGACAGCAAGATACTGCTGGCCCGCTGCAGTGAGCTGATCGGGGAAAAAGGCTACAGCGTGGTGAACGTGGATTCATCGCTGTGCCTGCAGGCGCCTAAAATAAAGCCGTACGTACCGCAAATGCAGGAGGTTATTGCCCGCCTGCTGGGGCTTACGGTGGAAGAAGTGTCTATCAAGGCCACCACTACGGAAAAACTGGGTTTTGTGGGCCGGGAAGAAGGGGTAGTAGCCTATGCTACCGTACTGCTGGAAAAGCAGTAGCGTTTATTTTTAACTGTTTACCTTTGTTTAAATGGCTGATATACAAGTAAAGATCATTAACCGTTCGGAAAATCCGTTACCGTCTTACGCCACGGCAGACGCCGCTGGCATGGACCTGCGCGCCAACCTGGCCGCGCCGCTCACCCTGCAACCGCTGGAGCGCACACTGGTGCCCACCGGCCTGTTTATGGAGCTGCCTTCCGGCTTTGAGGCGCAGGTACGCCCCCGCAGCGGGCTGGCTATCAAGCAGGGGCTTACCCTGCTGAACACGCCCGGCACGATAGATGCTGATTACAGGGGAGAGATCAAGATCATTCTGATCAATTTGTCTAACGAGCCGCAAACCATCCAGCACGGAGACCGCATTGCGCAGATGGTGATTGCGCCCTTTGTACAGGCAACGCTGGCGGAAGTGCCGGAATTGACAGATACCGTAAGGGGCGCGGGTGGTTTTGGCCATACAGGAAAATCCTGAGTATGCGTTTAACCGTTATCGTTATAACAATTGCTGCTGCCCTGGCGGCCGCGGGCTGTGGAAGCAACCGCAAAGTTGCCTCCGTGCCCGCTGCCGTGCAGCAGCAGGTGCTGGAGCAACGGGCAGACAGCCTGTTCTTTGCCGCCCAGCGCTCCAAAATGTTAGGCGATTATAAAACGGCCATCACCCAGTACTCTGATTACATCCGTCTCAACCGCAGCAATCCCACCGTTTATTATGAGCTGAGCCGCCTCTTCATGGAAGTGCGGAACCCGTCTTACTCCCTGGGTTTTGCCCGCAGGGCCGTACAGCTGGACTCTTCCAACAAGTGGTTCCGCATGGCCCTGGCAGACGCGTATACCATGAACGAAATGTTTGACAGCGCCGCTGTGGTATACGGCCAGTTGAGCCGGCAAAACCCGCAAGACGATGACCTGCTCTTCAACAAGGGCATGTCCCTGTCCAAAGGCCGCCATTTTTCAGAAGCGCTGGAGGTGTTTGACACCATTGAAAGCCGCGTGGGCGTGGTGGAAGACCTCGTTTTCCAGAAGCAGCGCATTTTTATGCGGCTGAATATGGTAGACAAGGCCGCCGCCGAAGTGCGCAAACTCACCCGGCAGGAACCGGGAGAGCTGCGTTACTGGGGCCTGCTGGCGGAGATCTACGAAGCGTCTGAACGCATCCCCGAAGCCAAGGCCGTGTATGACACCATTCTGCAGATGGACCCGTACCACCCGCGCGCCCTGATCGCTATTGCCAATTTTGAAAAGAAGAACGGCAATGAGCCCAAATACAGGGCATTCCTGGTGAAGGCATTCCAGAACAAGGAGTACACCATAGACGAGAAAATATCTTTTGTATACCCGTACCTGCAAATGCTGGAAACAGACACTACCAAGCGGGCGGAAGGGCTGCTGCTCACCGGCCTCATTGTGGAGTCCCATCCCCGGGAAGCCAAGGCCTACGCCCTGCGGGCAGACATGTTCTCGCAGGCAGACCAGCCAGACAGTGCCCTGGTGAACTATAAAAAAGCCATTGCCCTGGATTCTACCCGTTTCAGCGTGTGGTACCAGTTGATGTGGGTGTACTCCCGTACGGAACAGACGGATTCCCTGCTGCGTATAAGCGCGCATGTTACCCGCCAGTTCCCGAAAGAGTTCATGGGCTTTTATTTCAATGGCCTGGCCAATTATTTCAGGCAACGGTACGATACCGCCATCCAGTCTCTCAACACGGCGCTGGCCATTGGCGGGGAAAAACGGTTTGTGGCAGATGTATATGCCTTGCTGGGAGATGCCTACCACGCCAGCGGACTGCATGCCCGCAGTGACAGCAGTTACGATATGGTGCTGACGCTCCGGCCCAAAGACCATATCGTGATGAACAACTACAGCTATTACCTTTCTGTACGCGGAGATAACCTGGAGAAGGCCGAGCAGCTCAGCCGCCGCTCGCTGGAGCTGAAACCGGAAAGTCCTACGTATATGGATACCTACGCCTGGATACTTTTCAGGATGGGCAAATACCAGCAGGCCAGAAGCTGGATAGAGAAAGCGATGCAGTATCCCGAGGCGCAGCAGGACCCGGACGTGCTGGAACATTACGGCGATATTCTTTTCAACCTTAATGAAAAGGATAAAGCCGTAGAATACTGGCAGCTGGCCAAGGCCAGGGGCGCCAACTCACAGGGGCTGGCCCGCAAAATAGCAGAGAAGCGTTATATCAAAAGCCTGGACCGCTGACCACACGGGGGCGGGCCACGAAAATATTACACGTATAATGGAGCAAAAAGCAGTACTACAAATTGTTGCATGTTTATTCAGCCTCGTATTATTTTCATGCCGGGCTACTAAAATAACCCGCGCCACCTTTCCTTCAGACACTACCGGCAGTAGCAAGGATGCGCTTAGCCGGGAAAAGGAAGCGGCCCTCGCCAAAAGCATCCTGGAAAAAGTACGCGCCAACCGTATTGAATACAAGACCTTTTCCGCGGAACTGAGAATGGACTATGACGATGACCGGGGCAAACGCATGAACAACCTGGGCGTTAACATCCGCATGGAATATGACAGCGCTATCTGGATAAGGGTAGCCGGCCCCGCTAATATTGAAGGCGCCCGCATACTGGTTACGAAAGACAGCATCAAGATCGTGAACCGCCTGGAAGGCACCGTTACCCTCCGCAATGTGCAGGAAGGCCAGGAAATGCTCAAGCTCAATATGGACCTGACAACGCTGCAAGACCTGATCGTAGGGAACGCCGTGTTCCTGTCAGACTCCATTTCCAATATTGTGACCACCCAGTCCGTGATCTCTTTTGCTTCCATGCAGCCCACGCTGGTGAGCCTCTTTAATGTTTTTGCGGACGATTATGTGATTCAGCAATGCCGCATTACGGACCGGGACAGCACGGCGGCCAATAACCGTGTGGTAGAGCTGACCTATGGCGCGCACAAGGTGGTAGACGGGCGGAAGATAGCTTTTCAACGAAAAATTTACGTGGAAGACAAAAGCGTGGTCAAAGTGGCGCTGGATTTCAAGAGGATGGAGTTCAACAAACCCCAGTCTTTCCCGTTCCCGGTACCTGACAAGTATACGCGCGAGTAATTGGCCCGGCTGGCAATTTCGTAGTATATTTAACGTTATAAATCATCATTGAACATAAAAAATGCTGCAATTGAAGAAGTTTATCCCTGTTTTATTGATGGCGTTGGTGCTGATGCCGGCTATGCTGCAGGCGCAGAACCAGCCGTCCCGGGAAGAACTGGAACGGCAGAAGCGGGCCATACAAAAACAGATGGATGAAGCGCAAAGCCTGCTGAAGGAGACCCAGAAAACCAGCAAGGAGAGCCTGGGGCAATTGCGCGCGCTCCGTAACAAGATAGACCTGCGCGCCCGCATGATCCGCAATATCAATGAAGAACTGAATTTCATCAATGGGGACATCAACACCGCGCTCCGCGATGTAAAGACCCTGGAAAAAGACCTGGATACCCTCAAGCAGCAATATGCACAACTGATCGTAGCCGCCTATAAAAACCGGAGCAGTTATGCCATGCTCAATTTTGTTTTTTCGGCAGACAGTTTTAACGAGGCCATCCGCCGCTACCAATACCTCAAACAATACCGCGAGTTCCGCAAACGGCAGGCAGACAATATTGTTGAAACGCAAGAGCAGTTGAAACTGAAGGTGAAGAACCTGCAGGAGCAGCGGGAGAAACGTTCCACCGCGCTTAAATCTGAAAAGGACCAGAGGGCTACGCTGGAGAAAGACAGGAAGGAGAAAGACGAAGTGGTGGTCAAGCTGAAAGGCCGCGAAAAGGAACTGTTGCAGGATATTAACGAGAAGAAGAAAGCGCAGAAAAAAGTACAGGACGCCATCCGCCTGGCCATCCGTAAAGAAATAGAAGATGCCCGCCGCAAGGCGGAGGCAGAAGCGCTGGCCAAGAAGAAAGCCGCCGAAGCGGAACGCAAGCGCAGGGAAGAAGAGCGGAAGCGTGCCCTGGCCGCCGCCGCGGAGGCCGCCAAAAACAATCCTACGGCCGCGGTTACGCAGCCACCCCCTCCACCGCCGCCGGCCAGGGAGCCGGAAGTGGCGGCAGAGAAACCCAGCAGGGTGCTGAACGTACTGGAGGCCTCACCTGAGGCAGCCGCGCTGTCAGACAACTTTGAGGCCAACCGCGGCAAATTGCCCTGGCCCGTAGAGTCAGGCATGATCGTGAGCTACTTTGGCCGGCAGAAGAATGCGGACATGGAGCGGATCACCGAAGAAAATGACGGCATTGTATTCGGTACCCGGAAGGGAGGGGCAGTAAGAGCGATATTTGAAGGCACCGTGTCTCGCGTGTTCTCCATCCCCGGCGCCGGTTTTGTAATTATGATGAAACACGGGCAGTATTTCACCAACTATGTAGGTATCCAAAGCCCCAGCGTGCGGGCCGGAGACAAGGTACGCACCGGGCAGGTGATAGGTTCCGCCCGCTCCAACGAAGACGAGTCTATGGGAGTAGTGGAAGTGCAGGTGTACAAAGGCGGCGCTTTGCAGAACGCCAATAACTGGATCAAACTGAGATAAACAGCCAAACGGACAATACATAAAACAGGCTGGCCAATTGCAATTGGCCAGCCTGTTTTATGTATTGTTATCGCTGCGGAACTGTTTACGATCTCACCAGGGCCTGCTGCAGCACGGCGTCGTACAGTGCTTCGTAGCGGGGAATGATATTGTCGATGTGGAAGCGGGAGGCCTGTTCCAGGGCGCCCCTTCGCAGGCGGCTGAGCAGGCTTTCATCTTCCAGCACGCGGATGGCGTGGGCCGCCATCTGGTCAACGTCACCCACCGGGCTGCTGAAACCGGTTACGCCGTCTATATTGATCTCGGGCAGGCCGCCGGCATTGGAAGAAACCACCGGCACCTGTGAGGCCATGGCTTCCAGCGCGGCCAGGCCGAAGCTTTCGTATTCCGATGGCAATAAAAAAAGATCGCTGATAGACATCACGTCTTCCAACTGCTCCTGCTTGCCCACAAACCGCACGTCTTCACAAATGCCCAGGTCCCGGCACATGCATTCTATGGTAGGGCGGTCGGGCCCGTCTCCCACCAGCAGCAGCTTGGCCGGCATGGCGTCACGTACCTGCTTGAACACCTTCACTACGTCGGGCACCCTTTTCACCTTGCGGAAGTTAGACACGTGCAGCAGCACCTTTTCATTATTGGGCGCTATGGCCTTGCGGAAATGCGGCAGGTCACGGCGGGCAAAGCGGGCAGTGTCCACAAAATTGTAGATCACCGAAATGTCTTTTTCAATAGGGAAGTACTTGAAGGTTTCTTCCCGCAGATTTTCAGACACGGCGGTGATGGCGTCTGATTCATTGATGGAAAAGGTCACCACCGGGGCATAGGTTTTATCCTTGCCCACCAGGGTAATGTCTGTGCCGTGCAAAGTAGTGATGAACGGTATATAACGGCCCTGCTTGGCTACTATTTGCTGCGCCATGTATGCGGTAGAGGCATGGGGGATGGCGTAGTGCACATGCAGGAGGTCCAGTTTCTGGTTCAGGATCACATCTACCATGGTGCTGCTCAGTGCGCTTTCATAAGGCGGAAAATCAAACAGCGGGTATGTGGGCACCTGTACTTCGTGATAATAAATGTTGGCGTGAAATGCATTCAGGCGCACCGGTTGCTGGTAAGTGATGAAATGTACCATATGACCTTTATCTGCCAGTGCTTTTCCCAGTTCGGTAGCCAACACACCGCTACCCCCGTAAGTAGGGTAGCAAACTATTCCTATGCGCATCCTTCTAGTGGATTTTATGAAGTGCTAAGGTAAGTAATTTCAAAACACCGGGCTCCCGGCTCTGTCATGCCAGCTTCATTTGGGGCCAGCGGCAGGCCTCCGGGAAGAATATGGCTGGCGTTTCGGCATTACCGGATAACAGACAAATAAAACTCGCCGTCAGTGATCTTCATAGGGGTCCTTTCCGGCATGGCGGTAAAAGCAAGCCCGGAAAAGTACCCCCTGACATGCTTGTCCGTTATTTCCGAGAACCGTACTTCCGCCATATCATCAAACTGGTACCAACTGGCGGGCAAAAGCTGTGCAGTATAGGGCTTCCCGTTCTCATTCAGGAGTGATATCATGACCTGCGGCATTACGGCATTCGTTTTCGGCATGTGTATGCCGTTCCGCAAGTGGTAAACGATGCCTGTTTTATATTGTTCCTTATTTACCAGGAAGAGGGAGAGGATGTTCCGTGTGGGAGCGCTGATGTCAAGCGCGGCGGTCAGGTTGCAATGATAAGCGAGGTTTTCCGCATCGTAGTATAAATGAGCCGAGGTAACCTGGCGGTACTCCTGCTGCAGCCCCTCCGCCTTGAAACGCAGGTAATATTCGGCCGGTTCTGCTCCGGCAGGGTCGCCTTTTTTTGAACAGCCCGCCAGCAGAATGGTAATCAGCAATAAATAATATCTGGTCATAGTCATTCCTTTGTTTTATCCCGCTCGGGCAGTTCCTTGAACTTATCCAGCAATTCGGCCCCTGCCTTGCCCGCCTGGGAGGCCAGGCCCGCTATTTTACTACCTGCCCCTGAAAGCAGTTGCTGCAGCCGCTCGCCATCATCCGTTTTGAACTGATGCAGGGAAGCGGTCTCATTCATGCCGGATACATCAAACTGCATATAAGGCGCCTCTGGAAAACCCATGGTTTTGGCAAAGAACACCGTCGGGATTTTGGACCGCCGGGTATTATATTTCTTCACGGCATGGTTGTACCGTTCCCTTGAATCCTGGATGTTCTGTTCGCACTGCTGAATGCTATCTACCAGGCGGTGATATTGCTCATTGGCTTTCAGGTTGGGGAATTTTTCTGCAATGCCCTGTACGGCCGCCATTACCGCTCCCGTTTGCTGGTAAGAACTGGCCAGGTTGGCGGCCGAAGCATCTTGCGATATTTTCAGCTGCACCAGCTGCTCCCCTTCCTGATAATTCTTTACCACGTCTATGAGCTGGTTGATCAGCGCCAGTTTTTTGCTGATGGCCACCTGGGTGTTAGATGCTTTTTCTCTCACATCCTGGCCGAGTTTCTGGAGGGAGTTGTAAGAAGTGACGGCCACAACGGCAGCCGCTATCAGGAGAAATAATAGAAAAAACATATTCTTGGCGTTTACAGATGTGATATTGCTTCAAAAATGCCTGGCAGGCCTTCGTATCTGTCAAAGAAAGAACTTATTTTAAGGCTCCGGAGCATCATTTACCAACTGCCGGGCCCGGACGATTAACTGTATGCATCTGCGTGAAAAGTGTATCTTTTCTTTATCCCAAACCGTACCTCATGATCAGAAGCGTTTTATTGATAGTGACTATATTATTTGCCGGGAGCGCGGTTGCCCAGAAGCCCCTGGTAGATTCGCTCACCGGCGCGCTGGAGCGTCACCGGGCCGAAGACACGCTTCGTCTTCATCTGCTCAACGAGCTTTCATTTGCATATTACCAGGTAGATCCGGCGCAGGGAGCGGCAATTGCGGGCCAGGCCATTGAATTGGCCGGCAGGCTGCGCCATCCGGCCATGCTGGCCGCCGCATACAATAACAAAGGCACCAACCATTGGGCAATGGGAGAAGACTCCCTTGCCAGGGGAGCCACAGAACGGGCTTTGAACATCCATCTTGAGGCTGGCAACAAGCTCGGCGCCGCAAAAGCACTGAACAACCTGGCGCTCAGCTATTACAACATGTCAGATTTCAGGAAGGCGCTTGAATACCATCAGGAGGCACTGTCTTTATTCACCGGGCTTGAGCACTATGCCGGTATTGCAAACACCTATTCAAACATGGGGGTGGTATACCTTGCCTTGTCAGATTATCCGCAGGCGTTGAAGTACTTCCTGGATGTCGCACGGCAATGGCGTGGGAAAGACAGCGCGGCTACTGCCAATACGCTGGTGAATATCGGGCTTGTATATAAGAACATGAAGGATTATCCACGTGCGCTGCAATATGCCGGTGAAGCGCTTTCGCTTTATGCCAGCGCCGGCAACCGGCAGGGTGAGGCCAATGCCTGCGGTAACCTGGGCACGCTTTACAATGAGCATGGAGACCCGCAAACCGCCTTGCAGTATTATAAGAGAGGGCTGGCACTGAATACCTCTATCGGCAACAAACGGCGCATTGCGAGTGATCTTGTTAATATTGGCACCGTATATCAGGGGATGAACGATAACAGCATGGCGCATGATTACCTGGAAAGAGGGCTGCGGTTGTATGAACAGACAAATGACAGGGAAAATACGGTTTATGCCATGATCAAGCTGGCAGAAACAAACATTGACCTCGGAAATACCGCCGGGGCACGCAGTTCACTGCAAAAGGCCATTCAGCTGGCCAGTGAGGCCTCATCCGTGCAGAACCAGAGCTTTGCCTGGGAAGCCATGAGCAAGGTACTGCAGCAGTCCGGGCAGTATAATGAGGCCCTGCAGGCCTACAAGCGGCACATTGCGCTGCGGGACAGTATTTTCAATTCCGCAAAGGCCAGGTCTGTTATGCATATGCAGATCCAGTTTGAGTTTGAGAAAAAGGAAGCGCTGCTAAAAGCGGCACATGAAAGGGACAATGCACTGGCCCGCGCGGAAGCCCGGCGGCGGAAAGCGATTGAAATTGCCGTGCTGACGGGCCTGTTGTTATTGATAGCCGCCGCTGCCGGCGGGTATGCGCTTTACCGGAAAAGAAGGGACGCGGAAATGCGCGTTAAAATGGCTGACACGGAGATGAAGGCCCTACGCGCGCAAATGAACCCGCATTTCATTTTTAATTCCCTGAATGCCATCAGCGCATTTATCAGCCGGAACGAGCCGCTGCAGGCGGATGATTACCTTGTCAGGTTTTCCGCCGTCATTCGCACAATACTGGAAAACTCGGAGTTTAAAGAAATAACTTTATCAGAAGATCTGCAGGTGCTGGAGCACTATATGAAACTGGAAAGAACGCGCCTCAACGGGGCGTTCGATTATACTGTCCGTATTGATGGAACAATTGATCCGCACAATACCCTGGTTCCGCCCCTGCTGCTGCAGCCTTTTGTGGAGAATAGCATCTGGCATGGCCTTTCAGGCATAGACCGGCAGGGAAGGATACTGATAGATATAAGCCTGCAAAATGGAGGCCTGGTGTGTGTGGTGGAAGACAACGGCCGGGGAAGACAAAGCCGGCAGGCAGCCAATGGGAGAAAGTCCATGGGGATACCCATCACCCGCTCCCGGGTGCGCATCTGGAACAATAGCCGTGGCAAAGCGGACAACATCATCTTTACCGACTTGGAACAGGGAACAAAGGTTATGGTGACAATTCAACTAAAACATAAATTCTGATCATGATAAACGCTATCATTGTGGACGATGAGGCGCACTGCGTGGAAAGGCTTCAAATGTTGCTTGCAACGCATTGCGGGGAAAAAGTGCGGTTGCTTGACAGTTGCAGTTCCATTGTACAGGCAGAACAGCGTATCCTGCAGCTTGCCCCTGAACTGGTTTTTCTTGATGTTCAGCTGGAAGGCCGCACCGGCTTTGAGCTGCTTCAGAAGATAAACGCCCCCAGCCTTCGTGTTATTTTCACCACCGCTTATGAACAGTATGCTGTTACCGCCTTCCGGTTCAGCGCGGTTGATTATCTTCTTAAACCGGTTGGGCCTTCGGAGCTGGTAAACAGTGTAGACAAACTGATCAGCAGCCTGGACCAGCAGGAAGCGGCCCTGAAATACGAAGCGTTGTTCCATAACCTGCAGGCAGGCGCCGGCGGAAAGAAGATAGCGCTTCCCACGCAGGAAGGGCTGGAGTTTGTGAATATCAACGAAGTAGTACGCTGTCAGGCCAGCGGGAACTATACGCAGTTCTTTTTGTCAGACGGGCGGCATCTTATGGTATCCAGAACAATGAAAGAGTTTGAAGAATTGCTGGAAAAGCATAATTTTTTCCGGGTACACTATTCTCACCTGGTCAATCTTGACTACGTTAAAAAGTATAACCGGGGAAAAGGAGGCTATGTGTTGCTGGCGGACAATTCCGAGCTGGAAGTGTCTGTACGGCGGAAGGAGGCTTTTTTGAAGAAGATGGCCGGAGGAAGATGAAAATTGTAATTTTACATCATCAACAATCTATCATCCGTATATGAGAAAACCAATTCTGGCGCTGGCCGCCTGCTGCATGGCGCAATTCGCCTTTGCGCAGCAGGAAGACTCCCTGGCCATCCGCCGCCTCAGCGATGAGATGCTGACCGGCAGCAAAGCATATGATAACCTGCGGGTGCTGACCAAAACCATTGGCGGCCGCCTGGCCGGCTCGCCGCAGATGGTGAAAGCTGAAAAATGGGGAGAGGCCGCCCTGAAAGCCGCCGGGGCAGACAGGGTGTTTACGCAGGAGTGCCAGGTGCCCCACTGGGTACGCGGAGAAAAGGAACAGGCCCGCATCATCAGCAACCGGCGGGACCTTGTGCCCCCGCTGAACGTGCTGGCCCTGGGCAACGCTGTGGGCACCGGCCCCCAGGGCGTTACCGCTCCCGTGCTCGAAGTGCGTTCATTTGAGGAACTGGAGCAGAAAAAAGACCAGGTGAAGGGCAAGATCGTGTTCTACAACTATCCTTTCAATAACAGGTTCGTCAAAACCTTCCAGGCTTATGGCGATGCGGTGCGCTTCCGCTCACAGGGCCCCAGCCGGGCTTCCAAATACGGGGCGGTGGCGGTTATTGTGCGTTCCATGAGCCACAGTACGGATAATCATCCTCATACCGGCTCTACCCGGTACAATGATTCCTTTCCCAAAATAGCCGCCGTAGCCATTGGCTTGCAGGATGCGGACCGCCTCAGCAAAAGAATTGCCGGAGACCGCAGCGCCAGGGTATTTTTGCGCACTACCTGCCAGATGCTGCCAGACACGGTTGGCCACAACATTATCGGGGAGCTGAAAGGCAGCGAGTTCCCGGATGAGTACATTACCGTGGGCGGCCACCTGGACTCGTGGGACGTATGCGAAGGCGCGCATGATGATGGCGCCGGCTGTGTACAGTCCATAGAAATACTCCGCGCCTTCAAAGCCGCCGGCATACGCCCCAAACGTACGCTGCGCGTGGTGCTGTTTGCCAATGAAGAGAACGGCGTGCGCGGCGGCTCCAAATATGCGGAGCTGGCCAAAGCCAACCGGGAAAAACACCTCTTTGCGCTGGAAAGCGACGCCGGCGGCTTTACACCCCGCGGCTTCATCATGGAAATGACGGACGCCCAGCGCAGCAAGGTGAAAAGCTGGCTACCCCTGTTCCTGCCCTATGGTCTCTATGATTTTGACGAAGTGGGCGGCGGCGTGGATATTGGCCCGCTCCGCCGGGAGCTGGGCACGCCCGTGGCAGAACTTTCTCCTGACTCCCAGCGTTATTTTGATTATCACCACGCTGCGTCAGACGTGTTTGAGGCCGTGAACAAAAGAGAACTGGAACTGGGTGCGGCAGGAATGGGCGCATTGGTGTATCTTGTAGATAAATACGGTTTGTAAAACCAACAACACCCAAATGAAAAGATTTGTATTCATCCTTGTGAGCATGCTGCTCCTGATTTTTGCGGCCTTTTTCTTTTACCGCTACTACTTTGTGTTCGGGCGCGGCGCCAAGGCCGGGGAGCTGAATTTTTTTGTGCAGAAAGGGTATGTCTGGAAAACCTATGAAGGACGCCTTATACAGACAGGTTTCAAGCCGCAGAACCTGGGCGGCGTACAGTCTAACGAATTTCAGTTTTCCGTTACGGACGAAAGGATCGCGCAAAAGCTGATGAGCAGCAGCGGCAAGTTCCTGGAGCTGCACTACAGGGAATACCTCGGCGCGCTGCCGTGGCGGGGGTATAGCACCTTTATAGTAGACAGTATTATTTCCGTTACTGACCCCGCTACGGGAAAGCGGGTGGCGTTCTAGACGGTTTGAAGATAACAGGAGGCCGGGCGGTGGTGCGTTGCACCGGCAGCCCGGCTTTTTTATGCCCTCGCTACTCCGCGGCCAGCAAGAATATTGCCGGTCTTTTATGAAGGTCAAACGCCTGTTTCCCCCACTGGGCCACGCTTTGCGTGCGGATGTACTCCGTGGGGGCGGTCAGGTCAGCCGCCACGCATACCTGTGTGGACGGTTTGCAGTTGGCCAGTATGTCTTTCAGCAGCTGGTTGTTGCGGTAAGGCGCTTCAATGAATATCTGCGTTTGCCCTTTCCTGGCGGATGCCGCTTCCAGCTCGCGGATGGCTTTGGCGCGCTCCGGAGGTTTTACAGGCAGGTAACCTGCAAACTGGAAGTGCTGCCCGTTCATGCCGGATGCCATCAGGGCTAGCAGCATGGAATTGGGGCCTACCATGGGTATAACGGTAGCGCCTATACTATGCGCGGTTTTGACCACCAGCTGCCCGGGGTCTGCCACGGCCGGGCAACCCGCCTCGCTGATGATGCCGATGGAATGCCCTTCCTGCAACAGTTGCCGGGCCTTTGCCAGGTCTGGCGGCTCATGCTCGTTCATGGGCAGCAGCTGCAGGCTGTCTATGTCAATGCGCTTGTCCAGCGCTTTGAGGAACCTGCGGGCCGTACGTTCATTTTCCACGTAAAAAATGCGCAGGGTGCGCACGGTATCTGTGATGTAGGCGGGCAGGGAAAACAGGGCGTCCGCGCTGAGCACTGTGGGCACCAGGTATACTTTACCGTACATCGGGCAGCTTTTGTTGTTGTAAGTGAATAGTGGCGGCAATCACGGCGTAGCAGGGGGCCAGTATCCAGCCCGCCACGGGAATGAACATGCCCAGGTAAAATACCACCCCGTTGCCAATGGCCATGCCTTTGTGCTGGCCAATGTAGGTGATGCTCTGCCCCATCGTCCACCGGCGGCGCTCAAAACTGTAGTCCATCATCGAAAACCCGAAATAATAACATTCCACCAGCAGGGCTATCAGCGGCGTGAGCCAGCCCAGTATGGGAATGAAGGCGAGGATGGCAATAATGAGCATGAACACCGTCTGGTACAACAGGTTGCGGAACGAGAGCCTGACGCCGCGCACCACGTCTTTCAGCAATTGGGAAAAACTGAAAGGAAAATCCTTGTTTTGCATAATGGCCTCCGTTTTTTCCGAGAGGTAGGCAAAGAGCGGGGAGCCGATGATCAGGAACAGGTATTTGAAAAAAGAAAAATACATGAGCAGGAACACCATGCGCACCGCAAAGCCCACCAGCAGGAAGAGGAAGTTCACCCAGCCGTTCTGCAGCTCTTCTATCCAGGTTTTGAGGGTAAAGAGGTTCAGCACGTAGTCAATAAAAACACCGGAATACTGCCAAACGAAATAGATGCCCGTTACGAACAGGATGCAATAGATAATGCCGGGAATAATGATCCACTTCCACAAGCGGTGGCGGGAAATGAATTGATGCGCTTTGCCGTAGGATTGCACTGCTCCCAGTACTTCTCTTAATGAAAACAAAGGTTTAGCTTTTTATGTATGACAGAAATAAGGTATGCGGGAGTAAACCTGGAACAACGAATGTAACGCAACTAAATTAATAATATTTTGCAGCATGGCTAAACTTGAACTTGCTTTTTATGAACAGAACGATGTGATGAAGGTATCGAAGGCATTGCTTGGTAAGTTGCTGGTAACGGAAATAGATGGTGTGCGCACGTCCGGCCGCATTGTGGAAACCGAGGCTTATGCGGGCGCTACGGACAAGGCATCGCATGCGTACAACAACCGGCGCACCAGCCGCACGGAAATTATCTATGCCCCCGGCGGCGTGGCGTACGTATACCTTTGTTACGGCATTCATCACCTTTTCAACGTGGTAACGCATGGCAGGGACGTGCCGCATGCCGTGTTGGTACGGGCGCTGGAGCCTTTGGAGGGGCTGGAGCGGATGCTGCTCCGCACCGGTAAAACAAAAATAGACTATACACTGACGGCCGGCCCAGGCAGCCTCACCAAAGCGCTCGGCATCACCACCGGCCTTACGGGCCAGAGCCTGCTGGGCAACACGGTGTGGATAGAAGACGCGCCGGCGCTGCCGCCACGGCAGATTGCCATTGGCACGCGTGTGGGCGTGGCCTATGCCATGGAAGACGCATACCGGCCATACCGGTTCTGGGTCAAAGACAGTAAATGGGTGAGCAAGGGGAAAGGGCTGGTGCAGAAATAACAACGGCCGGCCCGTGCGGCCAACCGTTTTTCAATAAGATATGTTTTGAGGCAGGTCAGAACTTGGGGCAAAGCGTGCCGTTCTTCCTGCTGTCTCCTTTCGTCATAATATAGATCAGTGATAACTCCGTACCCCCGCGGTAGTTGGAGGCGGGTTTAAGGGTAGATACGTTCAGGTCATAGCTCAGGCCGGCTTTAAAGCTCTTGAACTCCAGCCCCAGGTAGGGGTTGATGGCGTCTTTCAGGCGGTACCAGGAGCCGATGTAAAAGATGGTGGGCGCATCCTGCATATCATTCAGCATAAAACCGTAAGCCCCGCCAAAGGTGGTTTCTACCGCCTGGTTCTGGCGCATGTAGTGCGCGCTGATGTGGATGCGGTTGCTGCCATTCACCGGGAAAGAGCCGCCGCCGTGTATGGTATAGCGGTAGCTGAGGCGGTTATTGTCTTGCGTCATGAAAGTTTCCGTAGGCTGCGTGAAGTGGTAGTAAGAAACCCCCAGGTACAGGTTGGAAGATTCTCCTATCAACCCGCTGTACAGCAGCCCCACGTTATAGTCCATGTAAGATATTTTCAGGTTGGTCAGCGTTTCGCCGCTGGGCAGGGCGGGGTCATACCCGTTGTCATTGAACTGCGATTCGAACTGCAGCTTGCTGGGGTCTACTCTTTTCTGCACAAAGGCCGCCTGCAGGCCTACGCCCAGGGTGTGGTTGCCTTCCACGTCCAGCCCCTTGTGATACGCCGTGCTGATGCCCACAAAAGAAGAGTTAAGCGCGCCCGCGCCCGTTTTATCATATAAGCCCAGGATGCCTACGCCCCAGGTATCCGTGTAAGAGATCACGTTTTTGAGAATACCGAAGTCTGCGGATACCGTGCCGGTAACGTAGGGTGAAGCAATGCTGCGCCATTGGGAACGGTAATTGCCCGCCAGGCGGAGATCGCCTGAAAAATAGCCGGTAAATGCAGGATTGAGGGTGAGCGGTGAGGCGAAAAACTGTGTAAAATGAGGGTCCTGCGCTTTAACAGGGCTAAAAGCATACATCAATGCCAATATGGTTAATAGGAGTAGTTTTTTTTTCATCACTTTCAACGGTTAAAGCATATAGGGACACTATATAATATGAAGGTACAAAATTACTATTATATTTCAAATTAAATCTATATAACAAATTGCCGCTACTATAACTGGTTCAGTATGAAGGGCAACCCGGTTTTTCCTGCCTGTGGTAAATAGCGCCTTGCTGATGATAACTATAAAACGTAAAAAAATGGTATTTGTTACTGCTGCACCTTGGTGCCGAAGGCCAGGTCCCCGGCGTCTCCCAGGCCGGGTACAATGTAGCCCTTGGCCGTCAGCTCATCGTCTATGTCTCCCGCCCAGATGCTGATGTTGGCGTCTGCATGGCGCTGTACGTATTCAATGCCGATGGTGCAGGCAATAGCGGTAACAATGTGGATGTGTGCGGGCTTGCCAAATTCCACCAGGTGGTCTATGGTCTTGACCATGGAAGCGCCCGTGGCCAGCATGGGATCAGAGAGGATCAGCACCTGCTCGTCAAGCGGCGGGCAGCTTACATATTCCAGGCTGATCTCGAAAGTACCGTCCCGGTTGTGTTTACGGTAAGCGGAAATGTAGGCATGGTCTGCTTTGTCAAAGTAGTTCACCAATCCCTGGTGGAGGGCCAGGCCGGCGCGCAGTATGGTGGCCAGTATGGGCTGTTGCCTGATTACCCGGCAATTGGCGGTGCCCAGCGGTGTTTGTACTTCGTTATCAACATAAGTGAGCGTTTTGCTGATCTCATAGGCCGCCACTTCCCCCAACCGTTCGAGGTTGCGGCGAAAGCGCATCCTGTCTGTCTGCACTTCAGCATCGCGGATCTCGCTCATCCAGTCGCCCACCAGCGAATTGGTTTCACTTAAGTTGATTATCATAGCCCGGTTACGTTTGTTGCTGCCAAAATAGCATTTTTTCAATTAGGAACGCCCAAATATGCAGTACGATTTGATTACAGCAGTAGTTGCCTTCCCCGCAATTCATTCTATATTTGTTGCATGGTATACAATGTTATAGGTTTAATGTCAGGCAGCTCGCTAGACGGGCTGGACATTGCGTTTGTGGAGCTGAGTGAAGTAGGCGGCGCGTGGACGTACGTGATACGCCAGGCGGAGTGCCGCCCTTATTCCGCAGAGTGGGTGCAGGCGCTGAAGGGGGCTGTAGACCTCCCGGCGCGGGAGTACCAGCTGCTGCATACGGACTACGGCCGCTACATCGGCACGGAGGTAAAGGATTTTATTGCCCGGCACGGGCTGGAACATAAAGTGCATTTCATTTCTTCCCACGGCCATACCACGTTCCACATGCCGGAGCGGCATATGACGGCGCAACTGGGAGACGGCGCGGCCATTGCGGCCGCGGCGGGCCTGCCCGTGATCAGTGACCTGCGGGCCATGGACGTGGCTCTGGGCGGCCAGGGAGCGCCCATTGTGCCCATTGGCGAAAAGCTGCTGCTGGGCGGGTATGACTACTGGCTGAACCTCGGCGGCATTGCCAACCTCTCCGCCAAAGAGAGCGATACCTTCCGCGCCTTTGACGTATGCCCGGCCAACCGGGTGCTGGACGCGCTGGCCGCCGCCCTGGGAAAACCTTACGATGAGAACGGCGCCCTGGCCGCCGGCGGTGTAGCAGACCCGGCGCTGCTGCAGGAGCTGAACGGCCAGCCGTATTATGCCCAGCCCTATCCCAAATCGCTCGCCAACGACTTCGGCACCGAAGTACTGCTGCCGCTGATAAGCCGCTACAGCCTGTCTGTACAAGGCAAGCTCCGCACCTACGTTACCCATATTGCCACCCAGGTAGCCGCTGCCGCGCAGGCCCTGAGCGTATCCAAAGAAGGAGAAAAGAAGCTGCTGGTAACGGGCGGCGGGGCGTTCAACGCGTTTATGGTGCAGTGCATCAGCGAGCAGCTGGCCCCGCTGGGCATTACGGTACTGGTGCCCGATGCGCAGACCGCGGCCTATAAGGAAGCGTTGATCATGGCATTGATAGGCGCCCTCCGCTGGCGCCAGCAGGTGAACGTGCTGGCTTCCGTAACCGGCGCCTCCCGGGATAGTGTGAACGGTACGCTGTGGTTAGGAGAGAGTTAGGTTTTCGAACGTAAACGTATCGCCGTTAAACAATCCCTTGTCGCTGAGCTTGAGGTGAGGGATTACCAGCAGCGCCATAAAAGATAGTGTCATAAAAGGAGCGTCCAGGGTGCTGCCCAGCGCCTTGGCCGCTTTGTCCAGCTCACTGTAGCGGCGCGCGGTGGCATAACCGTCTTCCGCGCTCATCAGGCCCGCTACCGGCAGCGGCAGTACCTCGCTGCCCCGCTGCCCCGTTACGCAAATGCCGCCCTGGCAGCGTATCAGCTCATTAACGGCTTCGCATATACGCTCATCGTTTATGCCCACTGCAATAATATTGTGACTGTCATGCGCCACGGTAGAGGCAATGGCGCCCTGTTTCAAGCCGAAATGCCTGATGAACCCGGTGGCGGGCGCTTCGTTGCGGTACCGGTTCACCACTACTATTTTCAGCACGTCCTGCGCGGGGTCTGCCGCCAGCTGCCCGTTTTGCACCGGCAGCACGGCGGTACTGCTGTTGGTAATGAGCTGCCCTTCCAGTGCTTCGATCACCCGCACAGTAGCGGATGTGCCGCCGGCGGGCACCCGGAAGTCCCCGGGTTTTTTCAGCTCGCAGCTGAACCGGTTCACCGCTGTTACCGGAACAGGTGTTATCAGCGTTTTTCCTGACTCCGCCACCAACTGGCCGTTCACGTAGGTGGCCAGCACGCTGAACGCCTGCAGGTTGTTCACTATTATGAAGTCTGCGGGGTGGCCTGGTTGCAGCAGGCCCACGGGCATGTTGTAATGTTGTACGGGGTTGATGCAGGCGGCCTGCAGTATGTTGTAAAGATCGTAGCCTTTGGCCAGCGCCCGTTTCACCAGCTGGTCAATATGGCCTTCCACCAGGTTGTCCGGATGTTTATCGTCACTGCAGAACATCACCATCTGCGGGTGGCTTTGCAGCAGGGGCGCCAGCGCTTCAAAGTTGCGGGCGGCGCTGCCTTCCCTGACAAGGATGCGCATGCCGTGCTGCAGCTTGTCCAGCGCTTCTTCCAGCGTAAAACACTCATGGTCTGTGCTGATGCCGGCGGCAATATACGCGGCCGCATCAGCGCCGCGGAGGCCGGGGGCATGGCCGTCTACCGGTTTCCCCGCCTGCCGGGCGGCGGCTATTTTGGCCATCACCTCCGCGTCTTTATGCAGCACGCCGGGATAATTCATCATTTCTGACAGGTAATAGATATCCGGCCGTTGCAGCAGTGCCGCCACCTGTGCCGCGTCAATAGCGGCCCCGGCCGTTTCGAACACGGTAGCCGGTACGCAGGAGGGCGCGCCGAAACAGCATTTGAAGGGCACCTGCGCCGCATTCCGCAGCATATACTCCACCCCGGCCGTGCCCAGCACATTGGCTATTTCATGCGGGTCTGAAATGGTGCCTACCGTACCGTGCACCACGGCCAGCCGCGCAAATTCCGAAGGCACCAGCATGGCGCTTTCAATATGTACGTGGGCGTCTATAAAACCGGGCAGTATATATTGCTGCGGCACTTCCGGTGCGGTGGCCGGCCTGATGCCGGCAATGCGGCCGCCGGCAACGGTTACCACGGCGGGGTAGGTGCGTTTGCCGGGAATGTCCACCAGGTGGCCGGCTACCTCAAACTGATTCATGGCTGTAAATCTAAATGGATTTTGCCATTTTCATTAAAAGGATACATTTGTAGCATAATTTGACACGATCACTAAAAACTTTTTTATGAGAACATTACGCGCGTTAACCCTAACCCTCGCCCTTGCCGGCGCCGTGGTCAGCAGCCAGGCACAGACCGCTGACGAAGTGGTGAGCAAACACGTAGCCGCGCTTGGCGGCGCAGACAAGGTGACATCACTGCAGACACAGATCATGGAAGGCACCATGAGCATACAGGGCATGGATATACCGCTGAAAGTGTCTACCAAGCACAAAAAAGGCGTAAGAGTGGAATTTGAAATAATGGGTACCAACAACGTTACGGTCATGACACCTACCTCCGGGTGGATGTTTATGCCCATACAGCAACAGACCGCACCGGTAGATGCGGATGAGGCTGCCGTGAAAGAAGGCGCTATTGATCTGGACCTCACCGGCGAACTGTTCGACTACAAGAACAAGGGCTTTAAATTGGAAATGAACGGCAAGGAAACGCTGAACGGCGAAGAGCTGTACAAGCTGAAACTGACCCGTGCAGACGGCTCCAGTAGTGATTATTACCTGGATGCCAATACTTACTACATCTCGAAAAGGGTCACCAAAAAAGCGGTGCAGGGCCAGGAGATAGAGGTGGTGGAAACATTCACCAACTATAAGAAAACGCCGGAAGGGTATGTGTATGCGGAAACTTCGGAGCAGCAGCCAATGGGCATGAAGATGAGCTTCAGTAAAGTGCAGAGCAACCCCGCGGTAGACGACAAGATATTCGAGAAACCCGCACAGCCATAATTTTTCTTAAAAAACCGGGCGAACGGCCCGGTTTTTTTATGCATATCTTTTTGTGATCTCCCTGGCTTCTTCCGCAATCCTATCTGCCAGGTGCTGCGGCTGTATCACCTTCACGCGCCCGCCCGCGCTCAGCAGCAGCATGATCAGTTCATGATTGACCACGATCTTTAGCCCGATGCGGCACTCTTCGTCATCATCTTTCAGAATGGTCTGGGAATGATGCAGGGGTTGTGTTTTCACGTATTTACCCTGCAGCGGGGTATAGGAAAGAATGATGTCTTCCGGTGTTTCGGAAGATACGGTGATGCCGATGGCGTGCTGGAAATAGCTGGCGTCATCGAAATTCTTTTCGTCAAAATGTTTGTTGGTGGGCCAGGTATTCACTATGCGGTCCAGCGCAAAAGTAAGCACGGTGCCGCCTTTGGCTTTCTGGCTTTTGCCGATGAGGTAGAAGCGGTGGTTGTATTCCCGCAGGTGGTACGGCTCTACCCAGTGTTCTTTGGGCTCTTTGCGGTCAAAGCTCTGGTACGCAATGCGGATCACTTCCCGTTCTTTGATGGCGTCCACAATTTCCGGTATCAGCTCTGCGCCTTTATACTGGCTGGCCCTGCTGAATTTGATGAGGCCCTGGTTTTCCAGTTGCTGGCGGTTCATTTTCAGGCTGGCCGCAATTTTCAGGATGGCGTCTTCAAAACGTTGTATCACCGGCAGGCTGCGGAACTGTTCCAGTATGCCGATGGCCACTTCGAGGCCTTGCAGGTCCGCCTCGTCTATGGGGCTGTTGCTGATGGAATACGTGTCGTCTTCGTAATGATAGGCCTTTGAGCTGCGGTTGTATTTGATGGGCGCAAAATAGTTCAGTTCAGGATCGTTGCGCATGTCTTCCAGGTCTTTCTGGATGGTGCGCACCGCAATGGATTTGTCCAGCTTGCCAGATACGAACTCCACGAGCGCGTCCAGCGTAGGCTTGGGCAGGCGTTTGTTGCGTAATCTTTCGTCTATCCACCGATACCGGGAGAGGGCATCTTTATTTTTGGGCATGTAACCAGTTTTTTTCCGGGGTAAAAGTAAAACAATTTTACTACGCAGTTCCCCTGCGCAGTGCATGGATATTTTTGTATCGTTATTAAATCAGCTACTATGAAAAAGGTATCCGTAAACATTGCACAGACAGAGGAAGCAACAGCCATCAAAGTAGGCCAGATCATACTGGATGATTCCCATTACCTGACCTGCTGGGGTTACCTGCAAACAGAGACCGGCTGGCGCAAGTGTGATTTTGTAACGAATTACGAAGTGCTCAACACCATGCTGCGTGCTATTGAAGACAAGAGCGAAGCGGTGCAGATGGCTATTGTGCAGAAACTGGAGAATATGGAGCAGATCCCGGAAATGATTGATTTTGAGGCGCAACTGGGTAAAGCGGTGACTTTTGACAATCTCCGTTTCTACTTGTCCCGCCCGCAGTTCCAGCCCGGGAGTGACTACTTGGAGTATACCGGAGACAGCTGTTATTACATCCGCAAGGCGGAATACTGCAGCTCCGCGGAACTGTATGCCGGCCGCATAGACCAGTGTATGCTGACGCTACACAAAAATTACGAGCTGTACCTGGGCTACCTGGAACTGGAATTTGAGGAGAACGAGGCCCGTGCCGCCGCCAACCTGGACGATGACATGAAATATACCCTGGCCTATTACGCCTGGAAACAGGCTAACGGCCGTTAACCCCGAAATTGACCCCAAAGTTTCCCATAGGGGGCAGTGGCGCCGCTCAACAAGACCCCAAAAGGCCATTGCCCCCGCTTTCCGCCCCTTGATTCCTCCTACTGGCAGAAACCGTCCGGAAATATTGCCGCAACCTGTGCTTCCCCGTATCCGGGTCCCCCCGGCGGCCGCCACCCCGGAACGCCCGTCCAGGGCCATTGCCCCCCGCTTTCCGCCTCATCCTCCAACAAACCGGAAAAAAAATCCTTTAAGTCTATAAAATTTGTAGGAAATTAGTATTTTTGATTCCAATAAACTGGTGAAATATGAGTTTAAGATTAGGCGATACGGCTCCCAACTTCCAGGCGAAAACAACCGCTGGCGAAATTGATTTTTACGAATACCTTGGCGATGGCTGGGGCGTATTATTCTCCCACCCGGCAGATTTCACGCCCGTTTGTACAACAGAACTGGGTAAAACAGCCCTGTTGAACGGCGAATTTGCCAAACGTAACGTAAAAGTACTGGCGCTCAGCGTAGACCCGCTTGATAAACATAAGAGCTGGATCAACGATATTAATGAAACCCAGCAGTGTAATGTGGACTTCCCCATCATTGCTGACGAAGATAAAACCGTGGCTAACCTTTACGGCATGATCCACCCGAACGCGTCTGAAACCTTTACGGTGCGTTCCCTGTTCGTGATCGGGCCTGACAAGAAGGTGAAGCTCACTATTACGTACCCCGCGTCTACCGGCAGAAACTTCTTTGAAGTGCTGCGGGTGATCGATTCCCTCCAGTTAACGGCCAACTACAGCGTGGCTACGCCGGCAGACTGGAAAGACGGTGAAGACGTAATTGTAACGGGCGCCGTTAAAACGGAAGATATTCCGGCCAAGTTCCCCAAAGGGCACAAGATCATCAAGCCTTACCTGAGAACTACGCCGCAGCCGAACAAATAATCCCGCAAGGGTGAACATATTACAGGAGGCACGCCCTCCTCACCGATTTTTTTAATGGTTGGTTTTTGATTTTACGAAACGGGGATTTTTCCCCGTTTTTTTATGCCCTTTATGGCATATCTGGCCAGTTTTCCGGGTTGCCGAATCACTAGGCTACTATAGCGCAGCCATGGACCCTTCATAGCCAAGGTCATGGGCAGCTATGGAGAAGCCCTGGTAATGGGTTGGTTATCAGCTGGTAATGACATGCTTTTGCCGGACAAAAAAAGCCGCAAGCTCATTTGAGTCTGCGGCTTGATTATTTTAGGGAAAGGCTTACTGCAATATTGCCCGCCCGCCAGACAGGTTTGCTTTGCGGTTATTTTATAGGCGCGGCTTACTTCAGCACCCGCCGGTCTTCTACCATACCGGTAAACCCTTCCGCGCCGGCGGCCTGCATTTGCAGGGCCTCCACCGGGGCTGCGGTGCGGGCGTTAGACAGCAGTAACTGGTCACGGCCGGTTACCACGCCGGTATTGATGTAGGAGAGCGCCTTGGAGAGGGAGGTTTCTTCCGGGTCGCCAAAGTCACGCGTAAAATCATCAAAAGTGAGGTAGTCAGGCGGGAAACCGGCAAAATAGTCCCCTTTGTCTTGCGCGTTCACGCTGGAGAACTGGCTCATGTACACCGTGTATTTGTCTATGCCGATGCCGAAGAAACCTACGGGCTTGCCATAGGTAGTATCTCCCATGATCTTCACGTTCATATGCGGTTTCAGGCTGTTAATGGTCAGCTCGCTGGCAGAGGCGGAAGAGCCCGTTACAATGAACACCACGTTGGTGATAGCGCCCAGCGCCCCTTCTTTCTTGAATTTGAAGGTGTTGCGGGTGGGGGTAAAGTCTACATTGGCGTAGGTAAGCGGGTTGCCGTTGCCGTCTTTTTTCTGCTGCAGGTTCTCGTCCAGCAGGGGAATGGCTTTGAGGATGGGGGCGTTGCCTTCCTGTAACAGCTTGTTAAAAATTTCCTTGTACATCACCTGGCCGGTGAGGCTGGCCGGGGCTATCAGGTTGGCCAGGTACTGGAAGGTTTCCACGTACCCGCCGCCGTTATAGCGGAGGTCTATCACCAGGTTGTTCACGCCTTTATTGGCAAACTCGTTGAATGCGTTCTGCAGGCTGGTTTTGGCTACGGAAAGACGGCTGAACCGGCCCAGGTTAATGTACCCGGTTACTTTGCTGCCGCTGGTAAATACCTTCCAGGTATACACGGGGTCGTTGGTGTAAGCGGCCTTGGAGATGGTAACTGTTGTAAAGTCCGTGGCGCCCGGTTTCCTGAATTTCAGTTTTAAGGTACTGCTGTTCAGCGCCGCGGTTACCGCGCTCTGGTTCAGCACTACGGGAGCGTCATTAATTTCAGTGATCTCGCAGCCCCGGGTAATGCCGGCATTGTCAGCCGGGGAACCTCTTTCCACCAGCCGCACGTACAGCCATTTGGCAGGCCCGCCTGCGGTCTGGCTTACCAAAAAGGTGCCGATGCCCAGGTCATTGCCCTTTCCTTCCAGGTCTACCGTGCCTTGTATGCCCCGGGCGGCATTGCCCTTTTCCACAAAAGAATATTTGGGGGAACTGCCGCCGGTATATTCGTAAGGTTTGCCTGTGGCGGTGTTGATCTTGTACTGTGAGATCTTGAACAGTTCGCTTTGCAGGCTGGCATATTCGTCACTTCCTTCAAAGGAGCGGGGGTTGAAGGTGTTATAGTCTGGCAATGCATCGTACCAGAGATAGGTTTCTTTGGCATAGAGGTAAAGGGAATCAAGACTTAGCTGGGTGCGGGTGCCGGTGGCGGGAGGCCCGTCAGGCCCCGGGTCTTGTTTGGAGCCTTTTTTACAGGCAGGTGCAGCGGCCACTATCAGTAAGCTGAATATGGCAATCCGTGTTCTTCTCATACAAGGGGATGATTTACGATGAAATTTACTATAATTCGATCAGATTTTGCGGCCCTAACCGGCCAGTAACCCAAATTTCACGGTGAACGGGCTTTTTTGCCGCCTGTCTGATATAAACGGTGAAAGCGCCGGTTAGTTGCCCTTCCCGTCAAATAAAAAAGAGGCCCCGGGGCCTCTTTCGTTTATGCTTTCTTGTGTTTTCTCAGTTGTTGCAATACGGCTGTCATATCCTTGGGCAGGGGCGCTTCCAGCTCATGACGCACGCCATGGCTGTCTGTAAACTTCAGTTGCCAGGCATGCAGCGCCAGCCGGGCCAGCAGCGGCGTTTCCTCTTCCGTGAATTTGCCCAGCCTGAATTTCTTTTTGATGGCAGACAGCTTCACCGGTTCCTTGCTGCCGTACAGCTCGTCTACCGCAATAGGGTGGCCCAGGTGTTTCATGTGAACGCGTATCTGGTGGGTGCGGCCGGTGTGGATGCGGAGTTTTACAAGGCTGAAAATACCGAAGGCTTCCTGCACTTCATAGTCTGTCAGCGAAGGGCGGCCCTTGGCATTGGTCACCATTTTGCCGCGCTGCACCGGGTGCTCCATGATGGGCGCATTGATACTGCCCGCAGGGGCAGGCAATTCTCCGTTCACAATACCGAGGTAGTATTTCTCCACCTCGCGGGACTCAAATAACTGCGAGAGATATTTATGCGCCGCTTCGTGTTTGGCAAAGAGCACGGTGCCACTGGTATCCCTGTCAAGCCGGTGTACGGTGAATATTTCGCCGTAGTGTCTTTTCAACCGGGTGGAGAGAGCGTCCAGCGCATTGTCGTGCCGGTCCGGGATGGTCAGCAAACCGGAAGGTTTGTTCACCGCTACAAAATCGTTGTTCTCGAATATGATGAGCTGTTCTGTGCGCATATGCTGAAAACGGGCCGTACCACAGATACGGCCCGGTGAAGGAAATTATTTGAAATGTTTGAGCAGGATCACTTCCTTGTCTGTCAGGAAGCGCCATTTGCCGCGGTTCAGGTTCTTTTTGGTAAGGCCGGCGTACATCACCCTGTCCAGCTTCTCCACTGAATATTGCAGGTGTTCGAAGATGCGGCGCACAATGCGGTTTTTACCGCTGTGGATCTCGATGCCGATCTGTTTTTTATCCTTACTGTCCACGTACCCCAGCGCGTCTACAAAGGCGGCCCCGTCTTCCAGGGTAACGCCGCCCAGTATCTTTTCGAAGTCTGCCTTGGTAAGGGGCTTGTCAAGCTCTACGTGGTATATCTTTTTGATGTTGTGTTTGGGGTGTGCCAGTTTCTGCGCCAGCTCCCCATCGTTGGTGAGCAGCAGCAGGCCGGAGGTATTGCGGTCAAGGCGGCCTACGGGGTAGAGCCTTTCTTCCGCCGCATCTTCCACCAGTTCCATAACGGTTTGCCGGCCTTCGGGATCGTCTGTGGTGGTGATGTAGCCTTTCGGTTTGTTGAGCAATACGTATACCAGGTTCTTTTGCAGGAGGATGCGTTTATCGTCCAGCTTCACGGCGTCTTTGCCGGTTACCTTGAACGCGGGCTCTATTATTTTTTCACCGTTAACGGTTACACGCCCTTCCTTGATATAGTCTACCGCCTTGCGCCGGCTGCAGATGCCGCAATGGGCAATGAACTTGTTCAGCGGCATTTCCGCGGTGTCTGCTTCCGCAGGGGCCTCAATGGCTATGCGTTTGCGGGTGCTTTTCGGTTTGTTGGACTTGGTGCCGTGTACAGCGGCTTTGCGTTCGCTCTTTTTCTTCGGCCTGTCATTATCTTTTGCAAAGCGCTTTTTAGGGCGGTCTTCACCGTCACCGAAACTTTTCTTCGGCCGGTCATCGTCTTTCGCAAAGCGCTTTTTAGGGCGGTCTTCACCGTCACCGAAACTTCTCTTCGGCCGGTCATCATCTTTCGCAAAGCGCTTTTTGGGCCGGTCTTCACTGTCACCGAAACTTCTCTTCGGCCGGTCATCGTCTTTCGCAAAGCGTTTTTTGGGGCGGTCTTCACTGTCACGGAAACTTCTCTTCGGCCGGTCAGTATCTTTCGCAAAGCGTTTTTTTGGGCGGTCTTCCCCGTCACCGAAACTTCTCTTCGGCCGGTCATCGTCTTTCGCAAAGCGTTTTTTGGGGCGGTCTTCCCCGTCACCGAAACTTCTCTTCGGCCGGTCATCGTCTTTCGCAAAGCGCTTTTTGGGCCGGTCTTCACTGTCACGGAAAGTTCTCTTCGGTTTGTCATCGTCACCACCAAAGCGCTTTTTAGGCCGGTCTTCCCCATCTCCGAAACCACTTTTCGGGCCACGTTGAAATGCCGGTTTGTTGCTGGATTTATTTTCTTTGAAAGGTGTAAACCCCTTTTTGGCGGGCTTGCTTTTTTTCATGCTGTTTATTTAAAGTTGCTGCATTCCTGCAGTAATATGCTTTATGCTTTGTTGGCCAGTTGCCCGCAGGCGGCGTCTATGTCCTTTCCCCGGCTGCGCCGCAAACGCGCGTTCACCTTGTGTTTGCCAAGGTACGCCATAAACTCGTCTGCCGCCTCCGGGGAAGGTTTCTGGAACCGCGCGTTGTCAATAGGGTTGTATTCGATAATGTTCACCAGGTCTACCGGTACCTGCCGGTATATTTTGATCAGCTCGTCAGCATCCTGCACGGCGTCATTAAAATCCTTGAAAAGAATGTATTCGAAAGATATTTCGTTCTGCGTAGCCTTGTAAAAATAGTTCAGCGCTTCCACCAATACCTTCAGGTTATTGGTTTCATTGATGGGCATAATTTCGCTCCGCTTCCTGTCATTGGCCGCATGAAGGCTCAGCGCCAGGTTGAAGCGCACCTCATCGTCTCCCAGCTGTTTGATCATTTTGGCCACCCCGGCGGTAGATACGGTAATGCGTTTGGGGCTCATGCCCAGGCCTTCCGGGGAGGTAATGCGCTCTATGGACCGGAGCACGTTCTTATAATTCAGCAGGGGTTCGCCCATGCCCATGTATACGATGTTGGTCAGTTTTTTACCGGACTGCTCCAGGGCTTGTTTGTTAATGAGGGCCACTTCGTCAAAGATCTCGTCAAATTCCAGGTTCCGCTTGCGGTCCATGTACCCTGTGGCGCAGAACTTGCAGCTCAGGCTGCAGCCTACCTGGGAGGAAACGCAGGCCGTCTGCCGGGTGGCGGTGGGGATCAGCACCCCTTCCACCAGGTGGCCGTCGTGCAGCCGGAAGCGGCTTTTAATGGTGCCGTCCGTGCTATGCTGGGTGGCGTCCACTTTAATGGATGGCAGGGAGAACCGCTCTTCCAGGGCGGCCCGCAGAGGTTTGCTCAGGTTGGTCATGGCCTCAAATTCCGGGGCCTGCTTTGCCCACAGCCACTCATACACCTGTTTGGCCCGGAACGGCTTTTCACCCATCTCCGCAAATACGTCCTGTATCTCCGGAAGGCTCAAATGCCGTATGTTCTGCTTCTGCATCATCCCGCAAAGGTACGTGCATATTTCGGATTTGGAATTGCGGGGCCGCGGGTAATGCCGAATACTTGCAATAAATTCGCAACTTTAACAAAACACCCACATGCAAGCAGCTTACATCACAGATGCCGTCAGGAGCCCCATAGGCCGCTACGGCGGTGCTTTAAGAACGGTGCGGCCAGACGATCTGCTGGCCCTCATGCTCCGCTCGCTGTTGAAACGCAATCCTGCGCTGGACCCCGCCGCCATTGAGGACGTAATTGCCGGGGCTACCAACCAGGCCGGGGAAGACAACCGGGACGTGGCCCGCATGGCCGTGCTGCTGGCAGGGCTGCCCGTTTCCGTAGCGGGCAACACCGTAAACCGCCTTTGCGCCTCCGGCCTGCAGGCCATTATGGACGCCGCCCGCGCTGTGATGTGCGGCGAGGGCGATGTGTACATGGCCGGCGGGGTGGAAAGCATGACCCGGGCCCCGCTCGTGATGCCCAAGGCAGACGGGGCCTTCAGCCGCAAAACCGAAATTTACGACTCTACCATAGGCTGGCGCTTCACCAACGAAAAGCTGGCCGCCCTGTACCACCCCTTTTCCATGGGTGAAACAGCGGAGAACGTGGCCCGGGAGTGGAAGATTAGCCGGGAAGACCAGGACCGGTTTGCCTTTGACAGCCAGCTGAAATACAAACAGGCCCAGGCCGCCGGTGTCTGGGCAGACGAGATCATACCCGTAGAAATTACGCCCAATAAAGAAGAGCAGGTGGTGTTCTCGAAAGATGAGCCGCCCCGGGAGACCAGCCTCGAAAAGCTGGCCGGCCTCAAGCCCGCTTTCGTCAAGAACGGCACCGTAACGGCCGGCAACTCCTCCGGCATTAACGACGGGGCTTCCGCCGTGCTGGTGGTATCCGAAAGCGCGCTCAAACAGTTCAACCTGCGGCCCATAGCCCGCATTTGCGCCATGGCCGTGGCCGGGGTAGACCCCGCCATCATGGGCATTGGCCCGGTGCCCGCCACCGCCAAAGCCCTGCAACGCGCCGGCCTCCGGGTGGCAGACCTGGACGTGATAGAGCTGAACGAAGCCTTTGCTTCCCAGTCGCTGGCCTGCATCCGCGAGCTGGGGCTTGACCCGCAGAAAGTCAATTTTAACGGCGGCTCCATTGCCATTGGCCACCCGCTGGGCTGCAGCGGCGCCCGTATTACCACTACCCTGATGCATGAAATGAAGCGGCGGGCCGGTACCCGGTACGGGCTGGCCACCATGTGCGTGGGAGTGGGGCAGGGGGCGGCCATCGTGTTCGAGAAGATGTAGCAGCGGCAGTTTGCCGGGCATGTGCGCAAGGCGGCCGCATAAAAGGTGGTTTTGCCGCGCCACTGCTATGCAATACACGTCCTCCCGCAATGTTATTCATCATTCCGTTGCTGAAATTGCCGCCAGATGCCCGATCTTTGCGGCATCATGCCATGAAAAGATCCAGCTTTGCCCTTGGGTTTACCATGGCCCTGGTGGGGGCCATGATGTTTTCCGCCAAGGCTATTTACGTAAAATTGGTATACCGGTCGGAACCTGCTATTGATGCCATTTCCATGCTGGCGCTGAGAATGCTGTTTTCCCTCCCTTTTTACCTGGTCACCGCCTGGCTGCTGGCCCGGCGGTCGGACAATGTGAAACTCACGCCCCGCCAGTGGGGCGCCATTGCCATATTGGGCCTGCTGGGGTATTATATGAGCAGCCTGCTGGACTTTATGGGCCTGGCCTACATTTCCGCCGGGCTGGAGCGGCTTATCCTCTTCCTGTACCCCACTTTTGCCCTCCTTATTGGCGCCCTGGCCTTTAAAAAGAAGATCACCCGCACCCAGTGGCTGGCCCTGCTGATCGCCTATGTGGGCATGGTGATCGCTTTCCTCGGAGACGTGCAGGAGCGGTGGGATGCTACCGTGCTCACCGGCAGCTTGCTGGTGCTTGGTTGCGCGGTTACCTACGCCTTTTACATTGTGGGCGGCGGGGAGGTGATCCCCAAAGTGGGCTCTATGAAATTTACCGCCTATGCCCTGGGTTTTTCCTCCCTGGGGGTGTTCACCCAGTACCTTGTCAAACACGGGGTGCAGCCGCAGCAGTTTTCCGGGCATACCTACTGGCTGTGTTTCCAGATGGCCATTATATCTACCGTGGTCCCCACCTTCCTGACCAGCGAAGGCATCCGCAAAATAGGCTCCGGCAATACGGCCATCATTACCAGTGTGGGGCCGGTGGCTACTATTGTGCAGGCTTACATTTTCCTGGGGGAGCCTATTACCTGGCCGCAGCTGCTGGGCACGGCGCTGGTGCTGGCGGGTATCCTGATGATCGGGAAAAAGGGGAAGCAGCAGGCCCCAAAGCCGCTGCAGGAGCGGTAAAATTCATGGCAGGCCCGCTCAGCATACCAGCCCCCCGCGGGCATAAAAAAAACGAGCGGTAGACATTACATCCCACCGCCCGTTCATGGCAAGCAAAAAAGGGTACTCACAAACAAATCTGCTTCTCCGTCATCATTTTCCGGAGATTGATCAGGCCATAGCGCATACGGCCCAATGCAGTATTGATGCTCACATTTGTGAGGTCGGCAATTTCCTTGAAGCTCAGTTCAGCGTAATGCCGGAGAATGATCACCTCCCGCTGCTCTTCGGGCAGCAGGTCCAGCATCTTGCGCACACTGTTGTGGCTTTGCCGGGTGATCATTTTTTCCTCCGCGCTCGGTTCGCTGAAACCCAGCACATTGAAAATATCTTTATCATCGCTGGTTTTGATCACCGGCGTACGTTTGATCTTGCGGAAGTGGTCAACACAAAGGTTGTGCGCTATGCGCATGGCCCAGGGGAGGAACTTTCCCTTCTCGGTATACCGTTCCGCACGGATGGTATCAATGATCTTGATGAATGTATCCTGGAAGATATCTTCGGCGAGAAAGGCGTCTTTAACGAGCAATACGATGGAAGTATAGAGTTTATCCTTATGGCGGTAAACCAGCTCCTCCAGGGCGGAAGAGTGCCCCTTCTTGAACAGCGTGATCAGTTGTTCGTCATTCAGTTTGTACATTACTTGCATATACGACTACCAATAGCGGTTAGTAAATAATACGGACTTCAACAGTCAGTAGGTTGTGTGATAGCGTAAAGTTTAGACTATAATGTACAATTTTTAAGTTCAGAATGTTAACCGCGGTTCCAGGTATAAGATGGCGGTTATTGCAAATATAAAGGAATACTTCAATAAAACAACACCCCGCCGGAAATTTGGCTGGAAAGACGCAGGGCCCGCCCGCATTCCGGGGTTTGGGGAAACTTATACCCCTTCAGAAAGCGCCCAAACCCTTAAATTTGTGTTCCTATGTGCGCAAAAGAAAGAACCAGGAAAGTAACCGTTGAACCTGAACCAGTTAGCGCTCCGGACCAGATCTTTATCAAAGGGGCCCGGGTGCATAATCTCAAGAACGTCAGCGTTTCCATACCCAGAAATAAGCTGGTGGTAGTTACCGGGGTAAGCGGCTCGGGCAAGAGCAGCCTCACCATGGACACCCTGTACGCCGAAGGCCAGCGCCGCTACGCGGAAAGCCTCAGCGCCTACGCCCGCCAGTTCCTCATGCGGATGAACAAGCCGGATGTGGACTACATCAAGGGCATTTGCCCGGCCATTGCCATTGAGCAGAAGGTAGTTACGCGTACCCCCCGCTCCACCGTAGGGTCTATGACGGAGCTGTACGACTATTTCCGCCTGCTGTTTGCCCGGGCCGGCCAAACCTTTTCCCCTGTTTCCGGCCAGCTGGTCAAAAAACATGAGGTGAGCGATGTGGTAGACGCTATTGCCAACCTGCCCAAAGGCAGCAAGGTGCAGATACTGGTGCCCTTCCGCCAGCACCCCAACCGCAAAAGCGGGGAAGAGCTGGGCATCCTCATGCAGAAAGGTTTTTCCCGCCTGTACGTAAAAGGCGCCCTGGTGCGTATTGAGGAACTGCTGGAAGAAAAAAGCCCTAAAATACCCGCCGGCGCCTACGTGCTGGTAGACCGTATTGTGGTGAAAGACTTTGAGGAAGATGACAGGCACCGCATTGCGGATTCCGTGCAAACCGCCTTTTACGAAAGTGAAGGAGACTGCTTCCTGGAAGTAGACGGCGAGATCTCGCAGCATTTCTCCAACCGTTTTGAGCTGGACGGCATCCAGTTTGAAGAACCGGTGCCCAACCTCTTCTCTTTCAACAACCCCTACGGCGCCTGCCCCACCTGCGAAGGTTTTGGCCAGGTGCTGGGCATAGACGCGGACCTGGTGATACCAGACCGCCGCCTCAGTGTTTTTGAAGGGGCCATTGCGCCCTGGCGCGGGGAAAAAATGGGAGAGTACAAGGAAGCGCTCATCAAAAGCGCCCGCAAGTTCAACTTTCCTGTACATAAACCCGTGGCAGACCTTACAGACGAGCAGCTGCAGCTGCTGTGGACGGGCAACGAGCACTTCTACGGCCTGAACGAGTTCTTCAAAATGGTGGAGCAGAACCTCTACAAGGTGCAATACCGCGTGATGCAGGCCCGCTACCGCGGCCGCACCACCTGCCCCACCTGCAACGGCGCCCGGCTCCGCAAAGAGGCGCTATACGTCAAAGTAGGCGGCGCCGGCATTGCAGACCTCGTGAACATGCCGGTAGAAAAGCTGAAAACCTGGTTCGATGACCTGGAGCTGAACGAATACCAGCAGCAGGTATCGAAAAGGATCATGATAGAGATCAATCATCGTATAAAAACCCTGCTGGATGTGGGTTTGAGCTATCTTACCCTCAACCGCGTGGCCAATACCCTGAGCGGCGGCGAAAGCCAGCGCATACAGCTCACCCGCACCCTGGGCAGCAACCTCACCAACTCCCTCTACATCCTTGACGAGCCCAGCATAGGCCTGCACGCGCGGGATACCCACCGCCTCATACACGTGCTGCACGAGCTGCGGGACCTGGGTAACACGGTAGTGGTGGTAGAGCACGATGAGCAGATGATGGAAAAGGCAGACCACATCATAGACATGGGCCCGCTGGCCAGCCACCTCGGCGGTGAAGTGATCTTCTCCGGCTCCTATCCCGAGATACTGAAAGACGGGAAAAGCCTTACCGGCAAATACCTCAGCGGCCACCTGCGCATTGAGCCGCCCGCCCACCTGCGCAAGTGGAAACGCTCCATTGTGCTGGAAGGCTGCCGGCAGAACAACCTGAAGAACATAGACGTGGAATTTCCCCTGGGCATCCTCACCGTGGTAAGCGGCGTGAGCGGCTCCGGCAAAACCACGCTCATCAAACAGATATTGTACCCCGCGCTGATGAAGCTGAAAGGGGAGTTTACAGACAGGGTGGGCCACCACCGCCTGATGCGCGGAGACCTGGAGTACGTTACGCAAATAGAGATGATAGACCAGAACCCCATCGGCAAATCTTCCCGCTCCAACCCGGTTACCTACATCAAGGCGTACGACGAGATACGCGACCTATTTTCCAAACAGCCCCTCAGCAAGATGCGCGGCTTTCAGCCCAAACATTTTTCTTTCAATGTAGACGGCGGCCGTTGCGATACCTGCAAGGGAGAAGGCGAAGTGGTAGTGGAAATGCAGTTCCTCGCGGACGTACACCTTACCTGCGAGACCTGCGGCGGCAAACGGTTTAAAGATGAAGTGCTGGAAGTGACCTACAAGGGGAAGAGCATCTACGAGATACTGGAAATGGGCGTGGATGAGGCCATCGAGTTCTTTAAGGATGAAAAGGATGTAGTGAGCAAGATCCGCCCGCTGAGCGATGTAGGGCTGGGGTATGTGAAGCTCGGTCAGTCTTCAGACACCCTGAGCGGCGGCGAAGCCCAGCGCGTGAAGCTGGCTTCCTTCCTGGGCAAAGGCAAGGCACAGGGCCACATCCTCTTTATTTTTGACGAACCTACCACCGGCCTGCATTTCCATGATATCAAAAAACTGCTGGCCTCTTTCAACGCATTGATAGACCAGGGCCACAGCGTACTGGTGATAGAGCATAACCTTGACGTGATCCGCTCCGCGGACTGGGCCATAGACCTGGGCCCGGAAGGCGGAGAAGGCGGCGGCAGCCTGCTGTACGCGGGCGTGCCGGAAGGGTTGAAGAAGGTGAAGGAGAGTTATACCGGCAAATTTTTGTAAGGTGCTGGCTCAGTAGCAGCAATTGTTTTTACAATTGGTACCAGACTGCTACAGATAGTGCGTCCGGTCTTGCAGGCCAGTTGCCTGAAAGACCTCTTGCAATAGACAAATGGTACGGGTAGACAATGCTGCATAAACAAAAGCGGATGTTCCTTTCCGGAGCATCCGCTTTTGTTATCGTTTATTGCCGCTGTTACCGCAACCGGTCCAGCGACTTGATCAGTTTCTCGTCTTTATAAATACCCCGCGCCGCCAGGAACAGGCATACGATCATCACAATAGGCAGGAAGGCGGGCAGCAGGTAGGTGGCGGAAATAATGGTGGCCCCTTCGTTCTGGAGGGCATTGGCCTTGTCCTGCACCTTGAAATAGATGAGCGCCAGCACGGCAACGGCCAGGAGTATGTTCAGCACCGTTAAACGGAACTGGAGCTTGCGTTTTTTGTACAGGAAAATGCACACAAAAGCCAGTATGGTGCTCACCATCAATACAATAAATATCAGATAGCTGGAGGTGGCGTTGAAATAGTCTTCAGTGGCCACGTTCCCTTTGGTCAGCTTTGCTTTCCAGAGGTTAAAGCTGCCCATGGCGCCTCCCGCAATGGCCGCGAGCAATAAAAAGAGGCTTTGGATACGTTGTATCATGATATTTGTAAATGTTTAACGCCATAAAAGTAAATAATTATTGCGAACCTGCACGAACGTATTAGGCCCCGTTCCTCCATTACTTCGTATATTGCACGCCCAATAACGATCTTATATGGCCAGAAAAATCAATAAACAGGATGCGCTGGACTATCATGCCATGGGCAGGCCCGGTAAAATAGAGGTGGTGCCCACCAAAGACACCAAAACCCAATGGGACCTTTCCCTGGCCTACTCCCCCGGTGTGGCGGAGCCCTGCAAGGAGATAGAACGCGATGTGGAGAATGTTTACAAGTATACCGCCAAGGGCAACCTGGTGGCCGTGATCAGCAATGGTACCGCGGTGCTGGGGCTGGGAGACATTGGCCCCGAGGCCGGCAAACCCGTGATGGAAGGAAAGGGCGTGCTGTTCAAGATATTTGCGGATATAGATGTGTTCGACATTGAGCTGAACACCAAAAACGTAGACGAGTTTGTACAGGTGGTGAAAGCCATGGAACCTACCTTTGGCGGCATCAACCTGGAAGATATCAAAAGCCCCGAATGTTTTGCCATTGAGGAGCGCCTCCGCAAGGAGCTGAAGATCCCGGTTATGCACGATGACCAGCATGGTACCGCCATCATTTCCAGCGCGGCCCTGTTGAACGCCCTGTACCTGGTAAAGAAAAAAATAGACAAGGTGAAATTTGTGGTGAACGGCGCAGGCGCCGCCGCCATGGCCTGCGTGAGGCTGTATGCATCGCTGGGCGCCAGGCCGGAGAACTTCATCATGTTTGATAAAGACGGAGTGCTGAACAAGCAGCGGGCAGACCTGGACGCCATGAAGCAGCAGTTTGCCACATCTTCCAAAGTGACCACCCTGGCCGAAGCCCTTAAAGGAGCGGACGTATTTGTGGGCCTGTCTGTAGGCAACGTGGTAACGGCGGAAATGGTGAAAAGCATGGCCAAAAATCCCGTGGTGTTCGCCATGGCCAACCCTGACCCCGAGATAACCTGGGAAACCGCCGTGGAAGCCAGGAAAGATGTGATCATGGCCACCGGCCGCTCGGACTATCCCAACCAGGTCAACAACGTACTGGGCTTCCCGTATATATTCCGCGGCGCGCTGGACGTACGCGCCACCCAGATCAATGAGGCCATGAAACTGGCGGCCGTGCATGCCCTGGCAGACCTCACCAAATCTCCCGTGCCGGACATTGTGAACCTGGCCTACAACGAACGCAACCTTGTATTTGGCCCACATTACATCATACCCAAACCGCTGGACCCGCGCCTGCTCAGCACAGTGGCGCCCGCCGTGGCCAAAGCGGCCATGGACAGCGGCGTGGCGCTGGCCCCCATCACTGATTGGGACGCCTACCGCGAAGAGCTGAACAACCGCCTGGGCCTGGATAACCAGCTGTTCCGCGTAATAGGCTCCAAAGCCCGCAAAGACCCGCGCCGCGTAGTGTTTGCGGAAGCAGACAACCTGAAGATTTTGAAGGCCGCGCAGGTAGTGGAGGAAGAAGGTATTGCCATCCCCATTCTGCTGGGCAACGAAAAACGCATCCGCAGCCTCATGGCAGAAAACGGTATCGAAATAGACAACGCGCAGATCGTAGACCCGAAGAGCGATGAAATGTCTGCCACCCGCCACCGCTTTGGCGAACTGTTTTTTCATAAACGCCAGCGCAAAGGTTTCAACCTGTACGAAGCCAAAAAGATCATGCGCGAGCGCAACTATTTTGGCTGCATGATGGTGGAAACAGGCGAAGCGGACGCCCTTATCTCCGGCCTCACCCGCAAGTATCCGGACACCATCCGCCCCGCGCTGCAGGTGATAGGCATGGAAGAAGGCGCCAAACGCGTGGCCGGCATGTACATCATCAATACCAAACGCGGCCCCCTCTTTTTGGCAGACACTACCGTGAACTTCAACCCCACGGCCGAAGAACTGGCAGACATCACCATGCTGGTAGCCAAGGAAGTACGCCAGTTCAACATCACGCCGCGCATTGCCATGGTATCTTACTCCAACTTCGGCTCCAGCCAAACGCCCGAGGCACAACTGGTCAGCCGCGCCCGTGAAATTGTAAAGCGCATGGACCCCACGCTGACGGTAGACGGGGAAATACAGGCGGCCATGGCCTTCAACAAGGAAATACTGAAAGACAACTACCCCTTCTCCGAGCTGATAGATGAGGATGTGAACACCCTCATCTTCCCCAACCTCGCCGCAGGCAACGTAGCTTATAACCTGCTGCAGGAAGTGGCGGGCTTTGACTCCATAGGCCCCATTCTGCTGGGCATGAAAAAACCGGTACACATCCTGCAGCTGGGCTCTACCGTAAGGCAGATCGTGAACGTGGTGCTCATTGCCGTGGTAGACGCGCAAACCAAGTGCTGCCGCGAGGAGGAAGCGAAGAACGGGAAGAAGAAATAACTGAGCGGGCGGCGCTGAGGAGGCGCCGCTTTTTTTTACATCATGATCCCGACACTGCCGCCAGTCTTGTTTTGTGAAATTTGAAACTTCAACTTTCAAATTTCACGATTTTGACAAACAAGGCAGTTTAACGATTCTTCATTAATTTAGCCTGGTCAGATAAGATCCGCCATGCAGTCCATCTCCCGAAAGAAAATATTTTTCCCGCTCAACCCGGCTTTCAGAAAATACCTGAAGCTCTACGAGCGCGAGGTGAAGCTGCCCGTTTCTTACGAGGAGCTGAAGTATTACGATTACGGCATCCCGCTGTACGATAAAGCCGGCAAAGATACCCTCTGGGAATCCGTGCTCTACCCGCAAAGCATGACGCCCTCCCTCCATGCCGGCCTCAAACGGATCTATTCCATCATGAAGGCCGGGGGAGACCAGGCGGCGGAAGAGCACCTGCACATTGAGCGCATAGACTACTGCACCTTCGGCAACTCCCACCCGTTCCGGATCAAGATCGTCAATAACTACAACGAGGTATACGACTATTTCTACATCAAGATAGCCGATGCCTCCCGCATTTACGGGCTGGAACTGGAACACATCCTGTCTCCCTACTGGATGAACTTTCTGGTAGACGGCAACACCCTGGTGGAGGAGCATATTGCCGGCGTGCCGGGAGACCAGTTTGCCAAAGACTACCTCAACCGGCCGGAGTTCAACCCGCGGCGCATTGCCAAAGAGTTCGTCAAGTTCAACGAGCGCTGCTTTGTGCGCCTGCTGGGAGACATGCGCTCCTATAACTTCATTTTCGACATCACCCCGGACTTTGACGATGTGCAGTTCCGCATCAGGGCCATAGACTTTGACCAGCAGTTCTACGAAGGCAAAAAAACGCTGTACATGCCGCAGTTCTTCAAGGAGAACCGCGTGTTCGTGGAGCTGGCCATGAAACACCTGAACGCGGAGGTGGTGAAACAGTACCAGCAGGAGGAGCGTTCCCTCATTGCCCGGCGCATCAAGGCGCAGCGGCACCGCATCAAAGACCTGCGGGACGTGATCATGACAGACCGTGTATCCTTCCCCGAAAAGATCGCCCAGCTGGGGGAGGAACTGGCGCAACATTATCATGATCCCGTTTTTGCCCGGTGCAGCACCATGGGAGAGATCATAGAAAGAAGCCTGAAACGCCTCCTGGTAAGCAGCTTGCGATAAATATAAATAACTATCTTTGACAGGTTATGGAGTTCAAATTGTTTTACCATTTCGGCAGGTACCTGCTGATGCTGAAAGGGATGTTCTCCCGCCCGGAGAACTTCAGGATGTACTGGAAAGAATTTATGCATCAATGCGTGGAGATCGGCATCGGTTCCCTCGGCATTGTGGTGATCATCTCCCTCTTCCTGGGCGCGGTAACCACCGTGCAAACAGCTTACCAGCTGGTAAGCGGCTTCATCCCCAAATCAGTGATAGCGCAGGTAGTGCGCGATACCATCATAATAGAACTGGCCCCCACCATGGTATGTATCGTGCTGGGCGGCGTAGTGGGCTCCAAAATAGCCTCCGAGCTGGGCAACATGCGCATATCCGAACAGATAGACGCGCAGGAGATCATGGGCATCAACACCAAGGCCTATCTCATTCTTCCCAAAATACTGGCCGCCATGGTCACCATTCCCTGCCTGGTGGTGATTGCCGCTTTCCTGGGCATCTTCGGCGGCCTGGAAGCGGGCAAGCTGAGCGGCATCATCTCTCATGATCAGTTCATGGAAGGCCTGCGGGCCTCTTTTGACGGGTACAATGTATTTTTCGCCCTCAGCAAAGCCTATACGTATTCTTTCATCATATCCAGCATACCGGCCTATTACGGCTATAACGTAACCGGCGGCGCACTGGAAATAGGACGGGCCAGCACCACCGCCGTAGTGGTGAGCTGCGTGCTTATCCTCTTTGCAGACTACGTGCTGGCGGCCATTTTGCTCTAATACCAAATTTTCAGACCGAGTTATGATAGAATTGAAAAATATCCGGAAAAGCTTTGGAGAAAAGGAGATACTGAAGGACGTGTCTTTAAAGATGGAAGCAGGGAAAACGAATCTCATCATAGGCGCCAGCGGCAGCGGTAAAACGGTGCTGATGAAGTGCATGGTAGGGCTGATGAACGTAGACAGCGGGCAGGTGATCTACAACAATGAAGACTTCACCGCCATGACGGACAAGGAAAAGAAACCCATCCGCCAGGAAATAGGCATGCTGTTCCAGGGCTCCGCCCTCTTTGACAGCATGACGGTGGAGCAGAACGTGATGTTCCCGCTGGACATGTTTTCCAACAAAAGCTACAAGGAACGCAAAAAGCGCGTGCAGGAAGTGCTGGACCGCGTACAGCTGAAAGATGCCAACAACAAGTTCCCCGCGGAGATCAGCGGCGGGATGAAAAAACGCGTGGGCATTGCCCGCGCCATAGTGCTCAACCCCAAGTACCTGTTTGTTGACGAGCCCAACTCCGGCCTGGACCCGCAAACGTCCCTGGTGATAGACAAGCTCATCAAAGACATTACGGTAGATTTCAACATCACCACCGTGGTGAACACCCACGATATGAACACCGTCATGGAAAGCGGCGATCATATCATCTACATGCACCAGGGCAAAAAACAGTGGGAAGGGAGCAATGAAGACATCATCTTTTCGGAAGACAAGCTGCTGAACGACTTCATTTTTGCCTCCGAGTTTTTCCAGGACATCAAGGAAATGCGGAAAATGGAGGTATTCCGGGACAAGGCCTGGCGGAAAAAAGGCGGCACGCCTTCATCAAATAGTTAATATTCTTCAACTATTAGGGCTATCCTTTTCTTTTTAGCCATTATCTGTTATTTTTGCCCCACCTTAACGTAAATTAATTAAATCAAGCGCGATGAGTGTTTTAGTAAATAAGCATAGTAAAGTGATTGTGCAGGGATTTACCGGTACCGAAGGTACTTTCCATGCCACCCAAATGATCGAGTACGGCACCAACGTGGTAGGTGGCGTAACGCCCGGTAAAGGCGGCGGCTCCCACCTGGACCGCCCGGTATTCAATACCGTGGCAGATGCCGTAAAGGCCACCGGTGCGGATGTGTCCATCATTTTTGTGCCCCCGGCATTTGCTGCGGACGCCATTATGGAAGCCGCAGACGCGGGCATCGCGCTGGTAGTTTGTATTACGGAAGGCATTCCTGTACAGGACATGGTGAAAGCTAAAAACTACCTCAAAGCATACAACACCCGCCTGGTAGGGCCTAACTGTCCCGGTGTGATCACCGCGGAAGAGGCCAAAGTAGGCATCATGCCCGGCTTTATCTTCAAGAAAGGCAGCGTGGGCATCGTTTCCAAATCCGGTACCCTCACTTACGAAGCGGCAGACCAGGTGGTGAAAGCCGGCCTGGGCGTATCTACCGCCATCGGTATAGGTGGAGACCCCATCATTGGCACCCCCACCCGCGATGCCGTAGAACTGCTGATGAACGATCCCGAGACCGATGCCATCATCATGATCGGCGAGATCGGCGGGAGCATGGAAGCTGAAGCCGCCCTGTGGATCAAGGAAAACGGTACCAAACCCGTGGTAGGCTTCATTGCCGGCCAAACAGCGCCTCCGGGCCGCCGTATGGGCCACGCCGGCGCCATCATTGGCGGTGCGGACGATACCGCCGCCGCTAAAATGAAGATCATGCGCGAATGCGGTGTTCACGTGGTAGACAGCCCCGCGGACATTGGCAAAAAAATGGCAGAAGTACTGAAAGGCAAGGCTGTGCCCGCCTGATAACATATTGCTGAAAAAGAGCGGGGCTGACCAAAAGCAATGGTCAGCCCCGTTTTGTTTTGCGCGCCATGGCAGCGCCTCCGGCCGGTGTTTTGAACAGCCTCACGGCGCTGCGGTTATCCCCTTGCCCCATCCACCCCGCCGCCGCAAGTCAGCGGGGACGTTTTGTTTTGCGCGCAGCGGCCGGGGAGGGAACATGCCCGCCGGTGCTGTCAGCTGCCGTGGTTGCTGTTTAACAGCAGAATGCTACTTTTGAGCCTTCAAACAATGCATCAATACGACTATATCATCATAGGGCAGGGCATTGCCGGCACGGTGCTCAGCTGGCGCCTGGTGCAGGCCGGGCAGCGGGTGCTGGTATATGACAACGGGCGCCCCGGTACCGCCTCCCGCACGGCCGCAGGCATCATCAACCCCGTATCGGGCCGGCGCTTTGAACTGGCCTGGCTGTATGATATTATTTACCCCGAAGCGGTGCGCTGTTACCGGGCCATGGAAAACGAACTGGGCATAAGCTGCTTTCATGAGCGGGATATCTGGAACGTGTGGCCGTCTGCACAGATGCGGGACGCTTTTGAGCGGGCGGTGAAGGAGTTTGAGAGCAACCGGGGCGGCGCTGAAGCTCCGCACTTTGATGAGGCAGCGGCAGGCGCTGACCCGCAGCCCGTCATCCCCTCTGCTGGCGCTGTGCCGCCCACCGGCGGTGATACACCACGATCTGCATCCTATATGTTCAAACCCGCCGCCTCCCGGTACGAAGGCCTGCTGCACCAGCCCCATGGCGCGGGCATCATCAAAGGCGCCAACGTACACCTCCACCGCCTGCTGCCAGCCTGGCGTACCTGGCTGCTGCACCGGGACATGCTGCGCGAAGAACAGTTTGACATCACAGCGCTGGCCATGCAGGAAGAAGGTGTGCAGTATAAAGACGTTACCGCCCGGGCGGCAATTTGCTGCGAAGGCGTGGAAAGCCCCGCCAACCCTTACTTTGCCGGGCTAAGGTTTTTACCCAACAAGGGAGAGGCCTTGCTGGTGGAAGTGCCCGGGCTGGTCACCGCAGACATCATCAAAAAAAGCATTACCCTGGTACCGCAGGAGGCGGGTACTTATTGGGCCGGCGCTACGTTCTCCTGGGAGTATGCAAACGCCCTGCCCGGCGCAGACGCCCGCGCCTCCCTGGAAAGCGGCCTGCAACAGTTGTTGCGCATCCCCTACACCGTCAAAGACCATATAGCGGCCGTACGCCCCTCCGGCATGGACCGGCGCCCCTTTGTGGGCATGCACCCCAGGTACCCGCAATTGGGTATCTTCAACGGCATGGGCTCCAAAGGCTGTTCACTGGCTCCCTGGGCCGCGGGGCAGTTCTGCAGGCACCTGCTGCAAGGCCAGCCCCTGCGGCCCGAAATAGATATTAAGCGGTATTTTAATGCTTTGAGGTAGAATTTCAGGCATTCATATCTTATCTTTGACCTCCTTTATTAAAAGAATCAGAACAAATGTACAGATCGCACACATGTGGTGAATTGCGCATGGAACATGCAGGCCAGCCCGTGACGCTGGCGGGTTGGGTGCAAACCGTCCGCAAGTTTGGAAGCATTACGTTTATAGACCTGCGTGACCGCTACGGTATTACGCAACTGCTGCTCGGCGAGTCGCTGAACGCACTGCTGGACCAGCAGCCCCTGGGCCGGGAATTTGTGCTGCAGGTGAAAGGTACGGTGACCGAGCGTACCAATAAAAACCCCAACATCCCCACCGGCGATGTGGAGATCACCGTATCGGAATTTACCGTGCTGAACGGCTCCAAAACACCCCCCTTCACCATCCAGGACGATACGGACGGCGGGGACGAACTGCGCATGAAATACCGCTATCTCGATCTGCGCCGCAACCTCGTGAAACAGAACCTCACCCTGCGCTACCGCGTGAACCGCTCCGTGCGGAACTTCCTGGACAGCCGCGGGTTTATGGACATAGAAACGCCTTACCTCATCAAATCCACACCGGAAGGGGCGCGGGACTTTGTAGTGCCCAGCCGTATGAACCCTAACCAGTTCTACGCCCTGCCCCAGTCTCCCCAAACCTTCAAGCAACTGCTGATGGTGAGCGGGTATGACCGGTATTACCAGATCGTGAAGTGCTTCCGGGACGAAGACCTGCGGGCAGACCGCCAGCCGGAGTTCACCCAGATAGACTGTGAAATGAGCTTCGTGGAGCAGGAAGACATCCTCAACACCTTTGAGGAAATGACCAAACACGTGTTCCGCGAGATCAAGGGGATCGAGTTCAACGAGCCCTTCCCCCGCATGACCTGGGACGATGCCATGAAGTTTTACGGTAACGACAAGCCGGACATCCGTTTTGAAATGAAGCTGACAGACCTGGGCGAGGCCGCCCGCGGCAACGGTTTCAAAATATTTGACGAGGCCGAGCTGGTAGTAGGCATCAATGCCGCCGGCTGTGCGGAATACACCCGCAAACAGCTGGATGAGCTGACGGAGTGGGTAAAACGCCCGCAGATCGGTATGAGCGGCCTCATTTATGTGAAGTATAATACAGACGGTTCCCTGAAAAGCTCGGTAGACAAGTTCTTCAACGAGCGCGGCCTGCAGCTGTTCGCCGAACAGTGCAACGCCAACCCCGGAGACCTGATACTGATCCTGGCCGGCAAGGAAGAACGTACCCGCAAGGCCATGAGCGAACTGCGCCTCGAAATGGGCGAACGCCTGGGCCTCCGCAATAACAACGAATACAAGCCCCTGTGGGTGATCGACTTCCCGCTGTTTGAGTACGCGGAAGAAGAAAACCGCTGGGTAGCCCGCCACCACCCCTTCACCGCGCCCAAACCAGAACAGCTCCACCTCATGGACGAGCCTGCCAAATTCGGGCAGATCAAGGCCAATGCCTATGACATTGTGCTGAACGGTACGGAAATAGGCGGCGGCTCCATCCGTATTTTCCAGAAAGACCTCCAGGAGAAAATGTTCGGGGCGCTGGGCATGAGCAAGGAAGAAGCGCAGCACAAGTTCGGCTTCCTGCTGGGCGCTTTCGAGTACGGCGCTCCGCCTCACGGCGGCATTGCCTTCGGTTTTGACCGCTTCTGCTCCCTGCTGGGCGGCAGCGAAACCATCCGGGATTTCATTGCCTTCCCCAAAAATAACTCCGGCAGAGACGTAATGCTGGACGCGCCGAGCGAAATTGACCAGGTACAGCTGGATGAACTGAAATTGTCCCTGCTGAAATAGGCGGGAAAGAATACTATAAAGGGCCGGCCCGGAGCAACAAATAGCTTCGGGCCGGTTTTTTTAGTCTTAACCAGGTTTAATCTGGGTAGGAACTAGTTCTGAACTAGGTGTGAACTAGGTAGGAACTAGGTAGGAACTAGGTAGGAACTAGGTCTAATATAGGTGTGATATAGGTCTAATATAGGTCTGATATAGGTAGGATATAGGTAGGATATAGGTCTGTGTACATCGGTCAGGGTCTAGTCCTGAAATAGGTTTACCCCCATTGTGCCTTATCCAGGCCCCACGCTGCCCCGTGGTCCCTTCCAGTCTCCTCCGTAGTAACCCCCACCTTACTTCCAGGATACTCCCACCATAGTGCATGGGAAGTGCATGTTTTAAGCATAAACGCAAAAAAGGGAAATAGTCAACTATCACATTATCAATTGATTAGGCCCATTTTTTCGCAAAATGACCCTTATTTTAACGCACTCCGGTACCGGAAACAGGACTGTACCGGTTATCCACAATATAACTTTTCCACTTTATAATGACTTGTAACGGAATATCATCATTTTCATGATAAAATAGTATCGTTATTTCAATAAATGATAAGTTATTAACATATCAATTACAATCCATGTATCCATTTTGTCTTAATATTGCCCCGTGAATCCGTACCGGTGCAGATAGGTAGATTTAAAAGAACAGCATGTTTTTAGTTAAAAGAAGAAACCTGTTGCTGAGCGGTTTGCTGGTATCCAGCCTGGCCGCCCCGGCACAGAAAACACCCCAAAAGTATTTAGCGCAATATGAGCCCATTGCAGTTAACCTCATGAAAGAAACCGGTGTTCCGGCCAGTGTGATACTGGGAGTGGCCATGCTTGAATCAGGCATGGGCACCAGCAAAAACGCCCGCCTGCTGCGTAACCATTTTGGGATAGTAGGCAAAAACAGCCTGGCAAAAACGGGCGGCACCTACCGCTCTGTATACCGTGAGTTTGCGTCAGACACGGCTTCTTACCGGCAGTTCGTGAAACTGGTCATGAAACGTAAATGGTACCCTGGCATGAAGGGGAACGAGGATTATATGGTCTGGCTCGCCAAACTGATCCAGTCCGGCTACTCTTCAGCCGGGCAGGTATGGATCAACCGGGTGTCTGCCATGATCAGGCGGTACAAATTATATGAACTGGATGATGAATTAAAGCTGGCAAAACAATAGCTTTGCAGCTTAACTGTTACGGTTACACGTAACAGGCAGCAATATGCCTACTTATGCCCTCCGGAAACAAACATCCCTACCCGTTCCTGATTACCCTTGGCACTCTGGGCTGCCTGGGGCTGTTGTCGTTTTTCAATAATTCCTTTTCAATAGCGGGCCATACCCTGCGCCCGCTGGATGTATTGGCGGACCTGCGGCCCGTGGAGGCGGCAGCGCCGGCAGACAGCGTAGCGGTGGCGGCAGTGCCCGATTCTGCCGTTAGCCCCCTGGAGCGGCCGGTGGATTATACCAGCTATACCGGCATCCTGGATTATGGTTATAACACCGGGCGGCAGGGCACCGGCATGAAAGGTTTCATAGATGCGCTCAGGGCCCTCCGGGCGGGGCATCGCAAAAAAGTACGCATTGCCTATTTCGGGGATTCCATGATAGAGGGAGACCTCATTACGCAAGACCTTCGTGACAGCCTGCAGGCCAACTTCGGCGGCAAGGGGGTGGGATATGTGCCCGCCACCTCCGTGGTATCGGGATTCCGCACTACCATTGCCCACAGTTTTTCCGGTGACTGGATGGATTATCATTTCAAGAACACACCGCCCGCGGGCACAGAGCTGGGCATTTCCGGCCATGTGTTTGTACCTGCCCCCCAAAGCTGGGTGCGTTACCAGCCGGTGAGGCGCAAACGGCTCAACGAGTTTAACGAGGTAAGCCTCCTGTACGGCCGCGGCCGCGGGGATGTGAGCATCAACGCCCGCCACATCAAACTGCAGGGGCAGGCGCGCATCAACGCCTATACCTTTGTGACAGACAGCACGGAAAGGGCCGTCACCCTGCGTTTCAACAGCGAGGTAGCGGCGCCGTTTTACGGGGCCTGCTTTGAAAGCAGCAACGGCGTGTTCCTGGACAACTATTCTTTTCGCGGTATCAGCGGCATAGAGCTGGGCAAACTGAGCCGCCGCATGTGGAAAGACATGCAGGCCGTGCGCCCGTATGACCTGATAGTGCTGCATTACGGCGCCAACGTGCTGTTCCTGCCGGAAAACACCCGCTTTGACTGGTACGAAAAACCCATGGTGAAAGTGGTAGACTCGCTGCGCCGCCTGTTCCCGGAAACGTCCATTCTCATTGTAGGTACGGCAGACAAGGCATACAAGAAAAAAGGGAAGTACATCACGGCGCCCGGCGTAAAAGCGCTCATGAAAATACAGCACAACTTTGCAGAATCAAGAGGCATGGCCTACTGGAACCTGTTTTCCGCCATGGGCGGGGAAGGGGCCATGGCGCGCTGGGTAGAGGGAGACACGGCGCTGGCCAACCGGGACTATACGCATTTCAACTTCAGGGGCGCGTCAAGGATAGGGGCGTTGCTGTACAAAGCTATTATGGATGAATATGAGGAAGGGCAGTTATAAGGCGGCCGTTCTGGTATTATTGTTCACCGCGGTTTGCGGCGGCGCGCAGGCGCAGCGCAAATTCCTGTATAACGATACGGCGCTGCACCGCTTTTACGCGTTGCTGCGGCAGGCAGACAGCCAGGTGGTGAGCATTCTCCACCTGGGAGACTCCCACGTGCAGGCCGGTTTTTTACCGGCCGCCGTGGCAACGCCGCTGAAAGCGCAGTTCGGGAACGCGGGCCCCGGCTGGGTGTTCCCCTACAACCTGGCGGGCACCAACGGGCCTGACGGTTACCGGTGGAGCAGCAACATACGCTGGGAGGCGGAGCGGGTGGTGGAAAGAGGGAACAGTTTTATGGAAAGCCCTGCCGGTATGCTCATCCGCACCAGCCACAGCGCGCCCGTGCTGACCTTCAGCAGCAAGCCCGCCATGCCCCTGCGCAGCGCCACCTGTTTTTACAAGGGGCCTGCGGTAGAGGTGAACGGCGCGGGGATAATAGCGGGAGAAGATGCTGCGGCCGTAGAAAAAATGGCCGGCGCAACGGTTGGCGAAACAAGCGGCCCCTTCACGGAAAACCAGGCCCGCATAGAATGGGATACCGCCATCACCACCTTCACCCTCCGCTGGCCGGGGGCGGTAATGTTTTACGGGGCGGTGCTGGCCAACGGAGAGCCGGGCATTTTATACCATGGCATTGGCGTGAACGGGGCGCAGTTTGCGCACTACAATAAACCGGGCAACGCAGTGGCGGCGCAAATGAAAGCACTGGCGCCGCAACTGGTCATCTTGTCTTTAGGTACTAACGAGGCTTTTGGCGGTGTGAGCGCCGCGCAGCTGCGGCAGGAAATGGAAACTACCGTGGCGGCCATACGGCAAAACGCCCCGGAAGCCTGCCTCCTGTTCACCACGCCGCCTTCCGGCATGATGAAAAAGCGGCAGGTGCCTTACCGGAAAAAGGGTTCCCGCAGGGTGTACTACCGCACCACGTACGCCCGTAACCCGCAGGTGGCCGTTATCCGGGAGGCCATGGTGCAATACTGTAAAGAAAATGGCTTTGCCTGGTGGGACCTGTACCAGGCCATGCCGCAAGATAAAAGGTTTGCCTGCGCCTGGAGCGGGGACCGTGTACATTTCAACGCCTATGGATATACCCTGCAGGGCACGCTGCTGTACGAAGCGCTGGAAGCAGGCTATTCAGCTTTTAACCATTAACAGATGTCTTTTGTAGAGAACCTGGCCCAACAACTGCTGTACAACCCGGAAGAGCCCATCCTCTTCAACAGTGCGTTCTTCCTGTACTTTTTCGCGGCCTTCCTGCTGTGCTACCAGCTGGTGCGCAACCATGAGCGCGGCCGCGTGTGGGTGTTCACCCTGTTTTCCCTGTATTTCTTTTACAAGGCCTGCGGTGCATTTGTAGGCCTGGTGGTGCTCAGCGCCATTGTGGATTTTTATCTCAGCAACCGCATTTACCGGGAGGAGAACGAGCGTACCCGGCGGGGCCTGCTCTGGTTCAGCATTGTGATCAACCTGGGCATGCTGTTCTATTTCAAGTACACCAACTTCTTTATAGACATCATCAACGGCATCAGCAGCGGCCACATCAGTCCCGTCAACATCCTGTTGCCCATCGGTATTTCGTTCTATACTTTCGAGAACCTCAGCTACACCATAGACGTGTACCGCCGGGAAATAAAGCCGGTAGAGCGTTTCCTGGACTACCTCTTTTTCCTGTCTTTTTTTCCGAAACTGATGATGGGCCCCATTGTACGGGCGGCAGACTTCATTCCGCAGATATACAAACCTTACGTGCTCACGCGGGAAGATGTAGGCAAAGGGCTGTTGCTCATCATGGGCGGCCTGTTCAAAAAAGTGGTGATCTCCGATTTCATTTACCAGAACTTTGTACAATATATTTTTGATGACCCCACCCGCTACACCGGCATTGAATGCCTCTTTGGCGTGTACGGCTACGCCCTGGTGATCTACTGCGATTTTTCAGGGTATTCGGATATGGCCATCGGCATTGCCCGGTGGATGGGCTTTGTGATCCCGCCCAACTTTGACAAACCGTACAAAAGCAGCTCCATCACAGAATTTTGGCGCCGCTGGCATATCTCCCTCTCTTCCTGGCTGCGGGATTATGTGTACATCCCCCTGGGCGGCAGCCGCAAGGGCAAATGGCGGCAGCATCTGAACCTGATGCTCACCATGCTCATCGGCGGCTTCTGGCATGGGGCCAGCTGGAACTTCATTTTCTGGGGCGGCGTGCATGGCGCGGCGCTGGGGCTTGACAAGCAGTGGAAGAAGCTGGGCCTGCTCAAAAATGCCGGCGGCCTCAAGGCCCGGCTCTGGAAAATTGGCGGCGTGCTCTTCACTTTCCACCTGGTATGTTTCTGCTGGGTGTTCTTTAAGTGCGAGACCTTTGGCGGCGCCCGGGACCTGCTGCACCAGGTGGCCTTCAACTTCCAGGGAGGCCTGGGGCTGCAGTTGCTGCAGGCATATCCAAAGGTGTTTGTGGTGATGGGCCTCGGTTACCTGCTTCATTTTATACCTGAAAAAGCGGAGCGGCAGGTGGAAACAGGCCTTGTAAAGCTGCCGCTGTGGGGCAGTATAGCGGTATTGACCCTCTTTGTATGGTTCCTCAACGAAGTAAAGACCCAGGAACCGATGCTGCCCATCTACCTGCAATTTTAAAACGGCCTGTATAAATCCAAAGTGCATGCTAAAATAATTACATGTGTATGCATTTTACTGATAATAAGTGACTAACTTTGCGTCCTAACTTTTGTCATTCAAAGTAAAACTTATGCGTACTGTTACACTGAGGAGAGTAGTGATCACCGGAATGGGAGCAATCACACCGATTGGTAATGATGTAAACACGTTCTGGAATAACATGAAAGCCGGGATGAGCGGCGCGGGCCCTATTACCAAATTCGATACAACGGAATTTAAGACGAAATTTGCCTGTGAACTGAAGGGGCTTGATATAGATGCGTTCATAGAAAAGAAGGAGGCCCGCAAAATGGACACCTTCACGCAGTACGCCATGGTGGTGGCCCAGGAAGCCATCCAGAACAGCGGGGTAGACCTGGAGAAGATAGACCGCAGCCGTTTTGGCGTGATCTGGGCATCCGGTAACGGCGGCATGCAAACCTTCGAAGACCAGATCGTGGAGTTTACGCAGGCCAACTTTGTGCCCAAATTCAGCCCTTTCTTCATTCCCCGCCTTATTTCAGATATTGCTGCCGGCCAGATCGCTATTAAATATGGCCTGATGGGCATCAACTATTGCACCGTATCCGCCTGCGCTTCTTCCAACAGCGCGCTGGTAGATGCGTTCAACTATATCCGCCTGGGCAAGGCCAACATGATCATGGCCGGCGGCTCCGAAGGCCCCATTACCCGCGCAGGCATTGCCGGGTTCAATGCCCTCAAGGCCCTCTCTACCCGTAACGACGATGCCGTGCATGCTTCCCGCCCGTTTGACAAAGACCGGGACGGTTTTGTGATGGGAGAAGGCGCCGGCGCCATTATACTGGAAGACTACGATCACGCCATTGCCCGCGGCGCCACCATCTATGGAGAAATGGTAGGCGGCGCCATGAGCTGCGATGCGTACCACCTCACCGCCACCCACCCTGAAGGCCTGGGCGCGCAGCTGGGCATGAAAGAAGCCCTGGCTGATGCCGGCCTGCAACTGGAAGACGTAGACTACATCAACGCGCACGCCACTTCCACGCCCCTGGGTGATGTGAGCGAGCTGAAAGCCATCAATGCCCTCTTTGGCGAGCACGCTTCCAAACTGAACATCAGCGCCACCAAATCCATGACCGGCCACCTGCTGGGTGCCGCCGGCGCTATTGAGGCCATTGCCTGCATCAAAGCTATACAGGACGATGTGGTGCCTCCCACCATCAACACCGCCGAGCTGGGAGAAGACATCCCCGCCGGGCTGAACCTGACCATTGGCAAGGCACAGCAACGGGTGATCAATGTAGCGCTGAGCAATACCTTCGGCTTTGGCGGGCACAATGCCATTGCCGCTTTTGCAAAGTTCAAGGGATAGTTTTTATCCTCACAGATATCGTGAAACGGAGGCCGCAGCGCCTCCGTTTTTTTATGCTCCTTTCGTGTGATTGCTTTGTTGGCCGGATGTATTACCTTCGATTGCTGTTAACTCATACACCCCACTTTTTCACGGATAACCCAAAAGTTTACATCCGGTCTTTAATTTGTTCACCATTAAACCTACCCTTTATGAAATGGATTAATCCCATCAAACGCTTGCTGCTGCCCGCAGTAGTGCTCACCCTTGCGTCCTGCAGAAAACACGACCCCGTTTGTATCGGCTGCCCGCCGGTGCCGGACTGCCGCGCCGTATCGTTAACGAACGTGCTGGAACCTGTTGAGATCTACTCTGTAGTAACAGGCCCGGGCAACGTACCAGTAACGCTCAATTGCCGCACCAACCTGACACATACCGTGCCCCACACACTGGATGTCAGGTACGTGGGCCGGAACCTGTACCTGATCGAAACGGGCACTACGGATACCCTGCTGAGTGCCAAACTGGACGAATGCGGCCGCCCTGTTTCATCCGTCTACATTGAGCAGCCGGGCTTTGAACCGCTGCATACACGGTATTATTACAACATCCAGGGGCGTTTGACCAAATATGTATGGGCAGGCTGGCCGGGAGGAACGCACACCCTCGCGTACGATCACCGCGGTAACGTGCTGAGCATCACCGGTGAGTCAGCCGGCCTGGAGTATAAGTATACCTATGATTACACCCAACCTGTTTCAAAAGGGATCATGTACGCCATGGAAATGAGAGGATGGGCCACGGAGCCGCTGTCACTGCTGGAGTGGCTGGGGCATATTGACCTGAAGCCCCGTAACCTGCGTACAACCTCGGAAAGCTGGTCAGGCACCTATCACATGCAAACCATCAATTTTAGCAACTACACGTTTAACGGCGGCAGGGTGCATAGCTATGAAACAGATGGCGGTGTGGGCAAATATGTGATCGGGTGGGATTGCAATAACGCCGGCGCCAAATAGGCTGCTGGCCGTTCCGCAAGCCCCAGCCGCATACGTATGTCAAAAAATAATATCCCGCGGGCCTTCACTGCTGCCAACCTGCTGCCATTCTGCTGTTCCGGCGTTTCCGGCCCGTTTTTATTTTTCATTCAACCCACAAAAGCGTAGTTTAGTATCTTGAATTTCGTGTTCGGGAACTATATGGCAAAGCAAAAGCAACAAACAACAGGAAAACCCGCTCCAGTGGCCGCTCAGGAAGAAATGATAGAGGTATACGGCGCCCGGGAGCATAATCTTAAAAATCTAGACATCCGCATCCCCAAGAACAGCCTGGTGGTAATTACCGGTATCAGCGGCAGCGGCAAGTCTTCACTGGCCTTTGATACCATCTATGCCGAAGGGCAGCGCCGGTATATGGAAAGTTTTTCCGCCTATGCGCGCCAGTTTATCGGGGATATGGAACGGCCGGATGTGGACAAGATCATGGGCCTTTCTCCCGTGATCTCCATAGAACAGAAAACCACTAATAAAAACCCGCGGTCTACCGTAGGCACCATTACCGAGATATATGACTTCCTGCGCCTGCTTTACGCCCGCGTGGGAGAAGCCTTTTCCTACAATACCGGCAAACGCATGACGCGTTTTTCCGAAGAGGAAATACTGGCGCACCTGTATTCCCACTACCCGAAAAAGAAACTGGTGATACTGGCGCCCCTGGTGCGCGGCCGCAAAGGGCATTACCGGGAGCTGTTTGAGCAGGTGAGAAAACAGGGTTACCTCAAAGTAAGGGTAGACGGAGAGGTGCTGGACCTTAAGGAGCGCATGCAGGTAGACCGGTACAAGATCCATGACATTGAGTTGGTGATAGACCGCGTGCAGGTGCAGGAAGACGCCCGCACCCGCATCAGCCAGAGCCTGCAGAAAGCCTTGCAGATGGGCAAGGGGCTGATGTTCGTGATGGACCATGATACGGGAAAGGTATCCCAGTACAGCCGCCAGCTGATGTGTGAGGATACGGGCATTTCTTACGAAGAACCGTCTCCCAACACGTTTTCTTTCAACTCTCCCTACGGCGCCTGCCCCCGTTGCAAAGGGCTGGGCACCATTTACCAGATCAATATGGACGAGGTGCTGCCTGACCGCAGCAAATCCATCAACGAAGGCGGGCTGGTGCCCCTCGGTGAAGCCAGGGATACGTTTACCTTCAAACAGATACAGCAGCTCGCCAGAAAATACAAGTTCTCGCTGTCCGCCCCCATCGAAAAAATACCGGAAAAGGCCATGAACGTGCTGCTCTTCGGTGACGAGAACGGTAAGCTGGAAGTAGACATGGGCTTTGACGAGAATGGCGGGGAAATGTACGCTACGGAATATGAAGGGGTGGTGAACATGGTACGCCGCTATTTTAACGATACGTCTTCAGACGCGGTACGCAACTGGGCGGAAGGTTTCATGCAGTTGTCTACCTGCCCGGAATGCAACGGCAGCCGCCTGAAAAAGGAAAGCCTGATGTTCAAGGTAGACAGGAAGAATATTTCCGAGCTGGGCGAGATGAACCTCAGCGCCCTGGCGGCCTGGTTTGCGGACATAGAAAAAAGGCTTGACAACAAGCAGAACGTGATTGCCAAAGACGTGCTGAAAGAAATACGGGAACGCCTGGGCTTTTTGCTGGACGTGGGGTTGACCTATCTCACCCTCAACCGCCCCACGCGCACGCTGAGCGGCGGGGAGTCCCAGCGTATCAGGCTGGCCACGCAAATAGGCTCCCAACTGATGGGCATCACCTACATTCTTGACGAGCCCAGCATTGGCCTGCACCAGCGGGACAACATGCGCCTGATAGAGGCCCTGCGCAATCTCAAGACCATGGGCAACACCGTGATAGTAGTGGAGCACGATAAAGACATTATGCTTAGTGCAGACCACCTGATAGATATCGGGCCGGGCGCCGGCATACACGGCGGCAGCGTGGTGGCCCAGGGCCGCCCCGCGGACATGCTGAAGCTGGGTACCGCCACGGCCGGCTACCTCAACGGGCGGCGCGAAATACCCGTGCCGGCTACCCGCCGCAAGGGCAACGGCAAGTTCCTGGAGCTGAAAGGCGCCAACGGCAACAACCTCAAGAACGTAAACCTGAAGCTGCCGCTGGGCGCGTTTATTTGCGTAACCGGCGTATCCGGCAGCGGCAAGTCAACGCTCATCAATGAAACGCTGTACCCCATCCTTTCCCGCCATGCGTATGATTCCAAGCTGGTGCCCATGCCTTACAAAAGCATCAAGGGGCTGGAGGAAATAGACAAGGTGATCGAGATCGACCAGTCGCCTATAGGCCGCACCCCGCGCAGCAATCCCGCTACCTACTGCGGCTTTTTTACGGAGATCAGGCAGCTGTTTGCCGCCGTGCCGGAGGCCAAAATAAGGGGCTACAACGCCGGCCGGTTCTCTTTTAACGTAAAGGGAGGCCGCTGCGATGTATGTGAAGGCGCCGGGGTACGGGTGATAGAAATGAACTTCCTGCCTGATGTATACGTGCATTGTGAAAAATGCAACGGTCGCCGCTACAACCGCGAAACGCTGGAGATCCGCTATAAAGGAAAGTCTATCTCTGACGTGCTGGACATGACGGTGGAAGAAGCCGTTGAGTTCTTCCAGCCGGTGCCCTATCTTTACCGCAAAATAAAGACCCTGCAGGATGTAGGGCTGGGGTACATCACCCTGGGGCAGAGCGCGGTAACCCTTTCCGGCGGGGAGGCCCAGCGGGTGAAGGTGGCCACGGAACTGTCCAAGAAAGATACCGGGAAAACCATTTATATACTGGACGAGCCCACCACCGGCCTGCATTTCCAGGACATCCAGCTGCTGCTCAACGTACTGAACAAACTGGTGGAAAGAGGCAATACCGTGCTGGTGATAGAACATAATCTCGATGTGGTAAAAGTGGCGGACCATGTAGTAGACCTGGGGCCGGAAGGCGGCGAAGGCGGCGGCCGCATACTGTGTACCGGCACGCCGGAAGAAGTAAGCAATTGCAAGGAAAGCCATACCGCCGTATTTTTGAAAAAAGAACTGAAGAAATAGACCGCTGTGCCAACAATGCGCCATATGAAATATTTTCTGCTGATTGCCGGCCTCCTGCTGGCGGGCCTTACGGCATGCGATGACGATACCAAGGTATGTGATACGGACACGCGCACGGCACTGCGGGCCGCATTTGTGTATTTCCGGGATTCTACAGACATGGAACGGGATACCATTTTCCCCAAGGTGACCTTTGGCGCGCTGAATAAAGATACCATATACCGGCGTACCCAGGGCCTTACCGGCCTGCAGTTCCAGCTGGACAGGGTGGCGGACAGCAGCCGCTTTTACCTGCAAACGGACTCTACCGCCGCTATAGACACGATCACCTTCCGCTACCGCCGCCAGCCCAAGTTTGTATCTGCCGGTTGCGGCGTAGTGATGCATTATATACTTGACACTGTTTTTTCTACCCGGAAAGTGATCAAAAGCATACAGATCGATCAGCCGGCCATAACCACTGCCAATGAAAAGAATGTCACGTTCCATTTTTAGCGCCCTGCTGCTGTTACTGGCCCTTGGCTCTGCCGCGCAGGATGCGCAAAAGCCCAAAAAGGACACGGCAAAGCCGGTGACTATGATGGTGCCCGCAGGGTTGCGCCTGGGGCTGGATATTTCCAGGCTGGCCGTGCATTATTTTCAACCCTACCGTACAGACGTTACCGTTAACCTGGACGCGCGCTATAATGACCGGTTGTACTTTGCCTCAGACCTCAGTTACAACCGCACCGCCCATGAAGACGAGAATTATACCTACCGCAGCAGTGGCTTCGCTGTTACGCTGGGCGCCAATTACAACTTCCTGAAAAAACAGGTGCCCAAAGAAAATTTCATGATCTATGGCGGCGCGCGCTACGGCCTGGCCGTTTACAGTTACGAAGTGCCGGAGTACCATGTTGCCAGCGAGTATTGGGGCAACTACACCGGCAGCGTGCCCAAAACCAGCCAGCTGGCGCACTGGTTTGAGCTGACGGTAGGCATCAAGGTGGAAGTGCTTAAAAATTTCTACCTCGGCTGGAGCCTGCATGAGCGGCTGCTGATAAGCCGTAATGTATCCAAGCAGGACTTTCCGCCCCTGGTAATACCCGGCTACGGCAAGGGCTATAAAAACAACAGCTTCGATATGCAATACTCCGTTGCATACCTCATCCCCCTCTACAAAGTAAAGCAGGCCGTTAAATTATAGGCGCTGTAGTTGGCGAATAAAAAAACGCCGGGGGCTGGCCCCGGCGTTGTGTAGTATGTTTATTGGTCAGATATTATTCCTGGTCAAAATTTTCAGCGCCTGTGCTGCCGCTGTCCTGCCCGCCGCCATCGTTATATCCGCCGCGTTCAGGCCCACGGTCGTACCCGCCGCGTCCGCCACGGTCATAGCCGCCACCGCCGCCGCGGTCGTATCCACCACCACCACGGTCATAGCCGCCACCACCGCCGCCACGGTCATATCCTCCTCCGCCACCGCGGTCGTATCCCCGGCCGCCGCCACGGTCATAACCACCGCCGCCACCGCCGCGGTTATAGCCTCCGCCACCGCCGCCACGGTCATACCCGCCGCCACGGCTGCCGCCGCCACCGCCACGGTTGAAGCCTCCGCCTCCTCCGCCGCGGTTAAAGCCACCACCGCCTCCGCGGTTGAAGCCTCCTCCTCCGCCGCGGTTAAAGCCTCCGCCAAAACCGCCGCGCTGCTGCCTCTTTTCAATGCCCCAGAGGTAACCTTCGCGGAAACGTATAATGCTGCGCGGGTCCGTGCTGAACTTGCCCCAGGCAAAACCGGAGCCTACCGGCTGGTTCCGCAGGTCGCCAATATAATAGTTATAAGGCAGTTGCTCCGCAAAAGCACGCAGCTCCTCATCTTCAGCATGACGGGCTTCATCGCGGGGGATGAGGCCGTCTTCCCGGTCCCAGATATCGTTCACCACTATTTCATGCACCATGCCAATGCTCGATTTACGGGTTTCTTTCCCGTATTCGTGCAGCTGCTGCAGAAATTCCGTGAGGTTTTCAGATTGTTTGACAATAACGGCAGGGTCTGAGCACACGTAGAACACATTGCCCCAGTTGCCCTGGCTGTCTACGTCCAGTACCCAGTAATTGCCATAACCGTCCCCAGCAATACGGATAGAATTGGGGATAAGGTTGTAGATCTCAAAATCCCGGGTGCCGTCAAAGGTGATGGCATCCAGGCCATAGAAGAGAAAGCCGCTGCTGAATTGTAACAGTTCCCGTATGTCTTCGGGAATATGTTTGGTGCGCAGATGTTTCGCTATGATATCAATTTCCTGGTCTGATAAACCCGGCATCAGTTCTACGGTATATTCTTCCTGTTTGTTGGTTTGATACTTCTCATGCAGCATCGTATTCAACTGTTCGAGTGGCCTCATTGTATATGTAATATATTTTAAAAATTGTCTTTTACGCCGGAGTCCTGATCATTTCTATATGCGGGATGTCATCCTCCATGTACATTTCACTACTTTTTACAAAACCAAGGGATTCATAAAATTGTTGCAGGTACAGTTGTGCGCCTATCTTAATTGGTATTTTACCCCATCGCGTCTCAAGCGTTGAAATGGAAAACTGCATCAAGATACGCCCAATTCCTTTATTTCTTGCAAAAGGTGCTGTAACCACCCTCCCGATTGCCGCCATATCGAACTTGATACCGGCCGCAAACAACCTTGTGTAGGCCGCCAGCCCGCCGTCCGTCCAGCCCATCACATGGATGGCCAGCTGGTCTGCATTATCCATATCAAGATACGCACACTTTTGCTCCACTACAAATACTTCGCTTCTCAACCGCAGCACCTGGTATAGCTCTTCCGTGCTTAATTCGCTGAATTGCTTGATTTTCCAATCAATATGCATGCATTCATTTTTTGGGGGAAGCCCACACTTTTAATATAAATTTATACTGTTGCTGTTATGATTTATGAAAGAGGTTGCCGAAATTGGGCACGGAAACCACTTTTTTTGAATTTAATCAACTGCATGCTACCATTTTTGACGCTGGAGCACGTTACCGTGCGCCATCTTGATAAAACCCTCTTCCGGGACCTCTCCTGGCAGATCAATACCGGGGAGCACTGGGCCATCACAGGTGCCAGTGGTTCCGGCAAAACCAGCCTTCTGCATACAATTCTCGGCAAAAATAATGTTATCAATGGCAGTATCCGACATTATTTTTACGACCGCTACCGGCAAACGCATGAAATTACGGACCCGTACTTCAATTATCGCCGCCTGATTGCCATGGTAGGGCATCATCACGACTTCCGCAATTTATCCCATACCACGGATTTTTACTATCAGCAGCGTTTCAACAGCATGGATTCCGGAGACGCGCCTACCGTGAACGAGTACCTGGAAGGCCGCGCCGCGGACCCGGAGCTGGCGCCCCTGCAGGTGGCCGGCCTGGCGCATAAGGAACTGATCAAATTGTCTAACGGAGAAACCCGCCGTGTGCGCATTGCGCAGGCCCTGCTCCAGAAACCCGCCCTGCTCCTGCTGGACAACCCCTTTATTGGCCTTGACGTACAGGCCCGCAAAGCCTTTCATGGCATTGTAGACCACGTGATCCGGTCAGGCGCCACCGTGGTGCTGGTAACGTCTCCCGCCGAGGTCCCGCCCGGCATTACCCACGTGCTGCACCTGGAAGAGGGCCGCATTGCCGGCACCTTCACGCGGGAAGCCTTTCTGGCGCAATACCGGGAAGAGGCGCCGCCGGCCGCCGGCCTGCAAATAGACCCCGCCCTGCTGGCAGGCCTCATTGCAGACGCGCCCGCCGCCAGTTATGAGCATGTGGTGCGTATGGAAAATATTTTTGTGAAATACGGGGAGAACGTGATACTGGACGGTATCAACTGGACCATCCGCCCCCACGAGCAGTGGGCGCTCCTGGGGCCGAACGGTTCCGGCAAATCTACCCTGCTGAGCCTTATCAATGCAGACAATCCCCAGGCCTACGCCAACAAGATCGAGTTGTTTGACCGCCGGCGCGGCAGCGGGGAAAGTATCTGGGACATCAAAAAGAAAATAGGCTTCGTATCTCCCGAACTGCACCAGTATTTCAAATCAGACGCTACCTGCCTGCAGGTGGCCGGCTCCGGTTTTTTTGATACCATCGGTTACCTGCGCACCTGTACGCCGGAACAGTTGCAGAAAGCGGAAGGCTGGCTGAAGGTGCTCGAAACAGACCGGTTTGCCGGGGAAAAGTTCCAGCAAGTGCCGGAAAGCGTGCAGCGCCTGGTATTGCTGGCGCGGGCGCTGGTGAAAAACCCGCCTCTCCTCATCTTTGATGAGCCCTGCCAGGGGCTGGACGCGCACCAGAAAAACCATTTCAAGGCCGTGGTGGAAGCACTTTGCCGCCACCTGCCCGTCACCCTCATTTATGTGACCCATTATGAAGAAGAACTGCCTGCCGGTGTGCAGCATTTTTTACGGATACGGAACGGTAAAATGATTTAATGCGATATCTTTATCTATATTCTTAAAACCTCATATATTATGTACCCTCAAAAGTGGCGCATTGCCCTGGCCGCCGTGTTCGTTTGCGGCGCCCTGGCCGTAGCAATATCTGCCTGCAACACCAAAGCAAAAGAAATGAACCCCGCGTTTGCGAAGTACATTGAAGCGTTTACTTCCGGCGTGATCTCCAAACAAAGCGCCATCCGCATACAACTGGCCGGAGAAGTGAATGTGACCCACGCACAGAACGAGCCCCTGGCGGAAGATGTTTTTTCCTTCAGCCCCTCCATCAAAGGCAAGGCCTATTGGGTAGACGCCACTACCATAGAGTTCAGGCCGGAGAAAAACCTGGAGCCGGGCCGGTCTTATAAAGCTACATTCAGGCTGGGCAAGGTAATGAGCGTACCGTCAGACCTGAAAACATTTGAGTTCGATTTCCAGGTGATCAAACCTTCCTTTGAAGTAGAATTGTACGGCCTCAGGTCTGCCGGCAACAGCGGGGAGAAAATGGTGCTCACCGGCGCCGTATACACGGCAGACGCGGAAGAAGTGCAGGCCGTGGAAAAACTGGTTACCGCGCAGTACGCCGGTTCCAGCATCACCTGGCAGCACGATGCGGCCAACAGGCAATACCGGTTTACCGTTAACAATATTGCCCGGAAAACCGCCGAGGCTACCCTGAAAGTGGCCTGGAACGGCCAGCCTATTGGCGCGGCTGATGTGAAAGACGAAAGAGAGATCAAAGTGCCGGCCGTGGGTGATTTTAAAGTGCTGGACATCAGGCCCATGTATGACCCGGAAGATTATGTGCTGGTGCAGTTCAGCGACCCCGTTAACCAGGGCCAGAGCCTTGACGGCCTGATAGGCATCAGCGGCGCAAGCGACCTGCGGTATACCGTAGAAGGCAGCGAAGTGAAAGTGTTTGCCGCCCAGCGCCTGGAAGGCAATTACACCGTAGCGGTGAACGAAGGCATTCTCAACGCCTTTGACAAACGCCTGGAAAAGTCTTTCACCGGCAGCGTCAACTTCGAGAACCGCCTGCCCTCCGTGAGCATTCCCGGCAAAGGCGTCATCATGCCGCAAAGCGGCAAACTGGTGATGCCGTTTGACGCCGTAGGTCTCAAGGCGGTAGACGTGATGGTGATCAAGATATACGAGAACAACATTCCCCAATACCTGCAGCGCAATAACCTCAACGGCGATAATGAAATACGGCGTGTAGGCAGGCCCGTAGCCGTAAAGACCATCCGCCTGGATGCGGACAGGTCTGTGAACCTGCACAAGCGCACCCGCTTCAGCCTTGACCTGGAGCAACTGGTAAAAGCGGAACCGGGCGCCATTTACAGGGTGACCATCGGTTTCCGTAAAGAATATGCGGTGTATGCCTGCAAGGGAACGGCCGGTCAGGAAGGGGAAGACGAAGGAAGCGAGGATGACGGCGAATATTACGGCGAAAAGATAGATGAAGAAGATGCTTTCTGGCAACGGTATGACAGCTATTATCCCTACGGCTACCGCTGGTCTGACCGGGACAATCCCTGTACCAATTCCTATTATAACAAAGAACGATGGGCTTCCCGCAACATCATTTCTTCCAACATAGGCCTCATAGCCAAACGCGGTAATGACAACAGCATGCTGGTGGCCGTTACGGACATCCGCGATGCCAAGCCCCTTTCCGGCGTGGAGCTGGACCTGCTGGACTACCAGCAGCAGGTGATATTTTCCACTAAAAGCGATGGGGACGGTTTTGCGAAGTTTGAGCTGAAACGCAAGCCTTACCTGCTGGTGGCTAAACGAGACGGTGAACGCGGCTACCTCAAGCTGGACGATGGCAGCTCCCTGCCCCTGAGCCGCTTTGACGTAAAGGGAGAAGAAGTGCAGGAAGGCATGAAAGGGTTTATTTACGGCGAGCGCGGCGTATGGCGCCCGGGAGATTCCATTTACCTCACGTTCATGCTGGAAGACAAAGACAAAAAACTGCCGGCCAACCACCCGGTGATGCTGGAGCTGTACAACCCCAAAGGGCAGTTGTACAAACGCATCAACCAGCACCAGTCCCTGAACGGTTTTTACAACTTCCACACCGTTACAGAACCGGAGGCGCCCACAGGCAGCTGGCTGGCCAAAGTAAAAGTAGGCGGCGCGGAGTTCAGGAAAAATGTGCGCATAGAGACCGTAAAGCCCAACCGCCTGAAAGTAAAGCTGGACTTTGGCAACAAAGACTACCTGGTGAAAGAGGAAGGCCCCAGGGGCACGCTCACGGCGGCCTGGTTGTTCGGCGCCCCGGCGCAGAGCCTCAAGGCCAAGGTAGACGTTTCGCTCACCGCTTCCACTACTGCTTTCCCCAAACTGAGCGGGTATCATTTTGATGACCCCACGGAACGGTTCAGCGCGGAGAACAAAACTATTTTTGACGGCAGCCTCAGCGCAGACGGCAACGCCCCCGTAGCGGCCAGCATACCGGTGGGAGAACGCGCTCCCGGCGTGCTGAAGGCCAATTTTGAAGTGAAGGTGTTTGAGCCCGGCGGAGATTTCAGCATAGACCACTTCTCCATGCCCTACCATGTGTTTGACTCCTACGTAGGCGTGGCCGCGCCGGAGGGAGACCGCCTTACCGGCATGCTGGTAACCGGCAAAACACACCAGGTAAGCATCGTGAACGTAGACCCTTCCGGCAAGGCCATTGCCGGCAGCCGTAACGTGCAGGTACAGTTGTACAAAGTGCGCTGGCGGTGGTGGTGGGACGAAAGCGAGAATGATTACAGCAACTTTACAGATGATAACTACAACCAGCTGCTGCAAACCAAAACCGTTACCCTGCAGAGCGGCAAAGGCACCTGGCCGCTGCGTATAGACCAGCCCGAATGGGGGCGCTACCTCATCCGCGTGAAAGACCTGGAAAGCGGGCACATCACCGGCCAGAGCGTTTACATAGACTGGCCTGACTATGCGGAACGCCTGCAGAAGGAGAACCCTGAAGAGGCGGCCATGCTGGTATTTACGTCAGACAAAAACAAATACAACGTAGGGGACGAAGTAACCCTCACCATTCCCAGCAGCGAAGGCGGCCGCGGCCTCATCAGCATAGAGTCCGGCAGCAAGGTGCTGAAAACCGACTGGATAGGCACGCAGAAAGGCCAAACGGTATACAAGTTCAAGGCAGACAAGAACATGGCGCCCAATATATACGTGAACGTGAGCCTGCTGCAGCCGCATGCGCAAACAGCTAACGACCTGCCCATCCGCATGTACGGCACCATTCCCATACTGGTAGAAGACCCCTCCACTATTCTCAAGCCGCAGGTAAGCCTGCCCGCTACCCTGCGGCCGGAAACAGAAGCGGCCATCTCCGTATCGGAAACGTCCGGCAAGGCCATGACCTACACCATTGCGCTGGTAGATGAAGGCCTGCTGGACCTGACCCGCTTCAGAACGCCCGACCCGCACAGCGCGTTCTACGCCCGCGAAGCCCTGGGCGTAAAAACCTGGGACCTTTTCGACTATGTGCTGGGCGCATGGGGTGGAGACCTGGAGCGGATACTGAGCATTGGTGGTGATGAAGGGCTGAACAAGGATGCCAGCACTGCCAAGGCCAACCGTTTCAAGCCCGTTGTGAAATTCATGGGCCCCTATTATCTGAAGAAGGGGGGCAAAGCTACCCATAAAGTGCAGCTGCCGCCTTACATAGGTTCGGTAAAAGCCATGGTGGTAGCCGGGCAAGACGGTGCCTACGGCTTTGCGGACAAAACCGCCGCAGTTAAAAAACCGCTGATGCTGCTGGCCACCGTACCAAGGGTGCTGGGCCCCGGGGAAACCATACAATTGCCGGTAACCGTATTCGGACTGGAACCGCATGTACGGCAGGCCAATGTAACACTCACCTCCAACCCCTACTTTGAGGTGGTGGGAGAAACCACCAAACAGGTGAGTTTCCCCAAACCCGGTGAGCAAATGGTATACTTTGATGTGAAGATCCGCCAGCAGGTCGGCATCGGTAAATTCAAGGTGGTAGCTACCAGCGGCAAGGAAAGGGCGGAAGAGAACGTGGAGCTGGATGTGCGCAATCCCAACCCGTACCTCGCCAATGTAATGGAGCAAACGCTGGAGCCCGGCGCATCTTGGAATACCGCCTTTAACGCGGTGGGCATGGCCGGCACCAATACCGGCGTGCTCGAAGTATCTACCATACCCGCCATGAACCTGGGCAAACGGCTGGAGTACCTTATTCAATACCCGCACGGCTGCCTGGAACAAACTACGTCTTCCGTGTTCCCGCAGCTGGCCCTGTCTCAACTGATGGACCTCAGCGAGCGCCAGGCCGCGGAAGTAGACCGCAACATCAAGGCGGGCATTAACCGCCTGAAGGGCTACCAGCTTACAGACGGCGGCATGGGCTACTGGCCCGGCGCATCGGAAGCCAACGAATGGAGCACCAACTACGCCGGTCATTTCATGCTGGAAGCGCAGGCGCGCGGCTACACGCTGCCGCCCGGTTTCCTTGACCTGTGGAAGAAATACCAGCGCAACAAAGCCGTAAGCTGGTCTCCCTCCAGCTACACCTATTACGGCGGGGACCTGGTGCAGGCGTACCGCCTCTACCTGCTGGCTATGGCCAAAACACCGGAGCTGGGCGCCATGAACCGGCTGAAAGAGTTCCAGCATTTGTCCGCACCCGCCAAATGGCGGCTGGCCGCCGCTTACCGGATGGCCGGGCAGGTAGAAGCGGCCAACGCGCTGGCCAAAGGCCTGAGCACCGCCGTGCAGCCATATTCGCAACTCAGCGGCACCTTCGGCTCAGACCTCAGGGACAAAGCTATGATATTGGAAACGCTCACTATACTCGGCCAGCGCACCGAGGCCAACAACCTGGTGAAACAGATCGCCGCCGAGTTGGGCCGGGATTACTGGTACAGCACCCAATCTACCGCCTACAGCCTGATCGCCATTGCCAAATATTGCGGAGAGAACAAAGCTGCCGGTAAAATGACCTACAGCTACCGGCTGAATGGCACATCCGGCAATATCAACAGCGGTTCTTACATCACACAAACGCCTGTCAGCTTCAATACCCTCAACGGCAATGTAAGCCTGGAGAACAAAGGGCAGAACGTGCTGTACGCACGCCTCATACTGCGCGGCCAGCCGGAAGCAGGCCAGGACCCGTATGCGGACAACAACCCGGAAGTGCTTGACATGCATGTGCAGTACGCCAGCCGCAACGGGCAGCCGGTAAATCCGGAGCAGTTGCGGCAGGGTACGGACTTTGTGGCCACGGTAACGCTGAAGAACCCCGGCAAGCGCGGGTTCTATGAGAATATGGCTTTAACGCAGGTATTCCCCTCCGGCTGGGAGATCATCAATACCCGCCTCATCGGCAACGACAGTACCATGCGCTCATCTCCCTATACTTACCGCGATATCAGGGACGACCGGGTGTATACTTATTTCAATCTCGAAGAGACCAAAACAGTTACCTACCAGGTGCTGCTGAACGCCGCTTACCTGGGCCGGTACTACCTCCCTGCGGCATCCTGCGAGGCTATGTATGATAACAACATTCATGCGTTTGTGCCCGGCAGGTGGGTGGAAGTAACGAAGTAGATGGGCGCATGCTGCAAACGGCGTACTGGTGTAAGGTAGCTTTAAAGGTATGCCAGCGCCATGCGGCGGTTTAGTTTACAGTGTATTTTTTGTGTGTATTCAATGTTGAGGCGGTTTACATATTGGGCGGTTAAACGAAAATGGTGGCTGGCTGCAGCGAGCGTGCTGCTGGTGGTGTACTATTTCATGCTGCCCCGCCAGTTGTTTACCGCGCCTACTTCTTACGTGATCGAAGATGTAAAGGGCGAGCTGCTGAATGCTGCTATTGCGGCAGACGGGCAATGGCGTTTTCCGGCAGACAAAACCGTGCCGGACAAATTTGCGAAATGCATCGTAGCGTATGAAGACAAACGTTTTTATTATCACTGGGGCATAGACCCGCTGGCCGTTGGGCGCGCGCTGAAGCAGAACCTGGGCGGCGGCAGGGTGGTAAGTGGCGCCAGCACCATCACCATGCAGGTCATACGCCTGTACCGCAACAAGCCGCGCACGCTCTGGCAGAAGCTGGTGGAAATGGTGCTGGCCACACGGCTGGAGTTCAGGCACTCCAAAAAAGCCATCCTGGGCCTGTACGCCGGCAACGCCCCTTTCGGCGGCAACGTGGTGGGGCTGGAAGCCGCATCGTGGCGGTACTACGGCCGCAAGCCGGACCAGCTCTCCTGGGCGGAAATGGCCACCCTGGCCGTATTGCCCAACAGTCCTGCCCTGATACACCCCGGCCGCAACCGCCAGGTATTGTTTGAGAAAAGGAACGCGCTGCTGGAAAAGCTGTGGCGCAACGGTACCATAGACAGCGCTACCTGCGCCCTTTCCTCCGCGGAACCGCTGCCAGACAAGCCGCACGCCCTGCCGCAGGAAGCGCCGCATCTGCTCTACCGCTTCCGGCAGGAAAGAAAAAGCGGCAGCACCCGCCTGCGCACGTCGGTAGAAGGCGCGCTGCAACGGAATGTGAATGACATCCTGTACCGCCATCATCTTCAGCTCAAGGCCAACGGCATCAACAACGCCGCCGCGCTGGTGCTGGACGTGGAAACCGGCCATGCACTGGCCTACGTGGGTAACGTGTACAATCCTGACAACCCCGAACTGGAAAGTTATGTAGACATCATACAAGCGCCCCGGAGCCCCGGCAGTACGCTGAAACCCTTGCTATACGCCGGTATGCTCAATGATGGCCTGGTATTGCCACACACCCTGCTGCCGGATGTGCCCACGCAGATTGCCGGGTATACGCCGCAGAACTTTGACCGCAACTATGACGGCGGCGTGCCCGCTTCCCGCGCACTGGCCCGCTCGCTGAACATCCCCGCTGTGCGCATGCTGCAGCAATACCGCGCGGAGCGCTTCCTGGTGCTGCTGAAACGCCTGGGCATTACCACCATGAACAAACCCGTGGCCCACTACGGCCTGTCAATGATCCTGGGCGGCGGTGAAACCACGCTGTGGGAACTGACCGGCGTATACGCCAGCCTGGCGCGTACCTTGCTGCACCAGGACCAGTACGCCGGAAAGTATGATGCGGACGATTATCACGCCCCCGGTTACCGCCCGGATGAAACATTGCCCTCCCGGCACGCTCGTGAAAAATTCGGTGTGCTGGACGCGGGCGCCATCTGGTATGCCTTCCAGGCCATGGAAGAAGTGATGCGCCCCGGTGAGGAATTTATCTGGCAGCACTTTGCTTCCTCCCGCCCCATAGCCTGGAAAACCGGCACCAGCTTTGGTTTCAGGGACGGGTGGGCTATTGGCGTAACCCCGCAGCATGTAGTGGGCGTATGGGTGGGCAATGCGGACGGCGAAGGCCGCCCCGGTCTCACTGGCGTTTCTACCGCCGCGCCGGTGATGTTCGATATTTTTCGTTTGCTCCACACCGTTAGCTCATTTGCCACACCCGCCGGCAAGCTGCACAACATTGCCGTATGCCGCCAGAGCGGCTACCGCGCGGGGCAGTATTGCATGGAGAAAGACAGCCTGGCCGTTCCCGCCGCCGGGCTTCGTTCTGCCGTGTGCCCCTACCACCAGCTGATACACCTGGACGCCGCCGGCCGCTACCGCGTAACGGCAGACTGTGAGCGCCCGGAACTGATGCAGCACCGGCCATGGTTTGTGCTGCCGCCCGCCATGGAATATTTTTACAAGACCACGCATACCTATGAGCCCCTGCCGCCCTTTAAACCAGGCTGCATTTCCGCCCCGGAAACCCGCTCCATGGAACTGATCTACCCCCGGGCAAATGCGCGCATCTACGTACCCATAGAGCTGGACGGCAGCCTCGGCGAAACGGTGTTCAAGGCCACGCACCGGCAACAGGGCGCAAAGATCTTCTGGCACCTGGACAACAAGTTTGCAGGCACAACATCTGATTTTCATCAACTGTCACTGCGGCCGCAGCCGGGGAAACATACCATTACGCTGGTAGATGAGGAAGGGGAGCAGATCGTGCAGGCGTTTGAGATTTTGGGGAAGGAGAAATAGTAAGTAGCCGTGAAGTTATGAAGGAAAATTAATTGCAATTAATTTCACCCGTCTCCCAGACAATTTTCATCTACAATTACGGCAACCATTGGTCGTCTAAAAAATGAAAATTATGGCCAGGAGAAGAGAAATAACAGTAAACAACACCGTTATCTGCGTAGTTGACCACAATAATGATGACTATATCTCACTTACGGATATGGTGCGTGACATGCCATCCAGCAATGTTATTATCGGCAACTGGTTGAGGAAAAAAGACACTATTGAGTATTTGGGCCTATGGGAGCAACTGTATAATCCAGATTTTAAACTCATCGAATTCGATAAGTTTAAAAATGCGGCAGGAACGAACAGATTTCTGGAAAGCCTGAACGCCACGCTGATCCGGAAAGGGACCGAAAAGAAAGAACGGTATGATTTAATGCGTGAAGCCGCTATCAGTCAACTGGAATCTCTAAAAAAAGCAATAATTGATCCCAAAACTATTGAAAGCCCAAACAAAAGAACTCCTCAATAACTATACTTCTCCTTCCACAACGCCTTCAGGTACTTCCGCAATTCATCCTCCCGCGCGTTTTTCCCCGGGTCATAGAATTTCATGCCGCTGATCTCTTTCGGCAGGTATTCCTGCGGGGAAAAGTTGTTGTCATAGCTGTGGGAGTATTCATAACCTTTGCCATAACCTTGCTGTTTCATCAGCTTGGTGGGCGCATTGCGGATGTGAAGCGGTACCGGCAGATCGCCGGTTTGCGATACCACGCTTTGCGCATTGCCAATGGCCATGTAGGAAGCGTTGCTTTTGGGGGAAGATGCCAGGTAGGTGGCGCATTGGGAAAGAATGATGCGGCCTTCGGGGTGGCCTATCATGTTCACGGCCTGGAAGCAGCTGGTAGCCAGCAGCAGGGCGTTGGGGTTGGCGTTGCCAATGTCTTCAGAGGCCAGTATCACCAAACGGCGGGCAATGAACTTTACGTCTTCACCGCCGGCCAGCATGCGGGCCAGCCAGTACACGGCGCCGTTGGGGTCACTGCCGCGGATGGATTTGATGAAGGCGGAAATAATGTCGTAGTGCTGTTCTCCAGCTTTGTCGTAAATGGCTACTCTTTGCTGGGCAATGTCCATTACTTGTTGATTGGTGATCACTACGGGATGTTCATCCTGCAAGGTATCTACTACCAGTTCAAAGAGGTTGAGCAGTTTGCGTGCGTCGCCGCCGGAAATATTGAAAAGGGCTTCTGTTTCGTTCAGCTCAATAGTTTTGGTGGCCAGCCATTCGTCTTTTGCCATGGCCTGCTCCAGCAGTTGTTTAAGCTGCGGCTCGTCAAGCGGCTTCAGCACGTATACCTGGCAGCGGGAGAGCAAGGCCGCGTTCACTTCAAACGAAGGGTTTTCCGTGGTGGCGCCAATGAGGGTAATGATGCCTTTCTCCACAGCGCCCAGCAGCGCATCCTGCTGGGATTTGTTGAAGCGGTGAATCTCGTCTATGAACAGTACGGCGTGCCTTGACCTGGCAAGGTCTATCACTTCGCGGATGTCTTTTACACCGGAAGAAATGGCGCTGAGCGTATAGAAAGGCACCTGCAGGGTGTGCGCAATAATATTGGCGATGGTAGTTTTACCTACGCCCGGCGGGCCCCAGAGTATCATGGAAGGCACTTTGCCTTGTGCCAGGGCCTTCTGCAGGATGCTGCCCTGCCCCGTAAGATGTTCCTGCCCTACAAGATCGTTCAGTGTGGCGGGCCTGAGTCTTTCTGCTAATGGTGCTCGCATGATGCTGGTTATTCTTCAGGAAATGAATCGATGTCCGTGTTGTCTGCATATAGCTTTTTCCACCTGTTGAGGAATACGCTGCTCAACACACAGTTTGCTGCAATTGCCAGGCCATGTATGAAAGCCAGCACGGTCACAAACCGCCGGATGGCATTGACCAGCTCCAGCGGGGGCTGCTGGCCGCCCAGGGAGTTCTGGTTCACCATCTTCATAAACTCGTTATCGGAAATGCCCATGAGGAACATAACATTGCGGAATACCAGCATAGCGTAGATAAAACTCAACACGCTGATCACCATCAGCAGTGTGGGGAAATTACGCGGCAGCGGTATGGTAGGCCTTATCAGTGATCTTTGCAGCCGGAGGCAGAGAATGTTGTGGTACAGCACGGCGCCCAGCACCAGCAGGGAGATCAGTACGGAAGACATAGACGGTGCTACTATCATGGCCATCGCTACAAAAAGCATAAAAAATCCCACTACAACCAGGTTTCCATAGGTCAGAAAGCGGAAAAGTCCGAATGAAAAAGCCATACTTGAATTGTTTTGTCCCTGCAAACCTACGAATTATCCCCCTACACCAGGTTAAAAATCAGCGGGTCCCGCACGGGGGCGGCCCCTTTTTTAGGCCGTTTATCCATCACTTTTAGCTGTAAGTGCCAAATGTTCAATAAATTTAAGCTGCTAAACCTGATTTATATGTACAACCAACGTTCCGCAGGCCGCGCAGTGGTAGCGGGCATTCTGCTGGCGGCAACGGCCGCAGGCAGTGCCATGGCTCAATCTGCCAGAGTACCTGCATTCGATGTTTCTTCCATAGACCGCCAAATTCAGCCCTGTGCGGATTTTGACGGCTTTGCCAACGAGAACTGGAAAAAGGCCAACCCCATACCCGGTACAGACAGCCGCTGGGGCGCATTCAACATTCTTGACAAGGAAAACAAGGAAGTGCGCATAAAAGGCATTATTGCGGCCATTGCCAAAAAACAGGGACTGGCAAAAGGCACGGAAGAGCAGCAGATAGCTGACTACTACGCCTCTTTCCTGGACACCGGTACCATTGAAAAAAGAGGCATCAGCCCCCTGAAGCCGTACCTGGACAAACTGAACAGCGTGAAAGACCTGGCATCTTACGCCAGTGTGACCGGCGAGCTGCAGAACCTGGGTGTTAGCACCTGGGCGGGTTTTGCCGTGGAGGCGGATGCGCGCAACAGCAAGATGAATGTGCTGTATGGCGGGCAAGACGGCCTGAGCCTTGGCGAACGCAGTTATTATGACCGCGAAGATGAAAGCACCAAAAACGTACGGAAAGAATTTGTGGAGCATGTCAATAAAATGTTCGCCATGGCCGGTTTTCCTGAAAAAGACCCCGGGCAGACCATCCTGGCCTTTGAAACGGCCCTGGCCAAGCTGCAGCTCACCAACGTAGAACTGCGGGACCCTGTGAAAACCTACAACAAGGTAGGCTTCCGCGAACTGAGCGCACTGGCCCCGGAGTTTGACTGGACAGGCTTTACCCGTACGCAGGGCATTGTATCAGACTCGGTGGTGCTGCAAGACAAACCGTACATCACCAATGCCGCCAAACTGCTGAAGAGCACACCCATCCAGACCCTGAAAACATACTCCAAATTCCAGTTGCTGACCACCTTTGCAGGTTACCTGCCAAAGCAGTTCGATGATGAGAATTTCCGCTTTTTCGGTACCGTTATGACCGGCCGCAAGGCGCAGCGTACCCGGCAAGACAGGGCCATCCGCTCTACAGATGGTACGCTGGGCATGCCTTTGGGCAAACTGTTCGTGAAACAGTATTTCCCTGAAAGCAGCAAGCAGAAAGTGTCTGCCATGATAGAAAATGTGCGTACGGTGTATGGGGAGAGAATTGACAAACTGAGCTGGATGAGCCCTGCCACCAAACAGATGGCGCATAAGAAACTGACGGCATTCACGTACAAGATCGGCTACCCTGATAAATGGAAAGATTATTCTTCCATCAACATACAGAAAGACAAGCTGGTGGAAAACATCATCAGCGCCGCGGCTTACCGCATAGCGGAGCGCAACAAAAAGATAGGGAAGGAAGTAGACCGCTCCGAATGGTACATGACGCCGCAAACAGTGAATGCTTATTACAACCCGCTTAACAACGAGGTGGTATTCCCCGCCGGCATTTTGCAGCCGCCTTTCTTCAATCCTGATGCGGACGATGCCATTAACTACGGTGGCATTATTGCCGTGATAGGCCACGAGTTCACCCACGGGTTTGATGATCAGGGCTCCCAGTTTGATGCGGAAGGCAACCTGCAGAACTGGTGGACGGAAGACGACCGTAAAAACTTTGAAGGCCTTGCCAAAAAGTATATCGACTATTTCAGCGGGCTGGAACCGCTGCCTGGTTTCAAGATCAATGGCGCCCTCACCATTGGTGAAAATATTGCAGACCTCGGCGGCCTCACGCTGGCCTATCATGCCCTGGAAAAGTCGCTGGAGGGCAAGCCAGAGCCGGCGCCCATAGACGGGTTTAACTGGAAGCAACGCTTCTTCCTGGGCTGGGCGCAGGTTTGGCACGCCAATATAACGGATGCTGGCCTTCGCAACCAGATACAGACAGACCCGCATAGCCCCGCCCGTTACCGTATCAACGGGCCGTTGCCGCATATGACGGAGTTTTCCAACGCATGGGACTGCGGGAACGGCGGCAAAATGGTGTTACCGGCCGCGGAACGCGTGGTGATCTGGTAAACAACCGGTTAGAAAGATCTGTAAGGGTTGAAGGCTGCGGCTTTCAGCCCTTTTTTGCGTAGTTCTACGATTGCAATTTCCAGTAGTATTACGCTTTCACAAGTAAGCTGAATAACGGAAATTTGGGTAGGATCAAAGAAGATGGTCCAGCGCCGGTTGTGATGCGCGATTATCCCGGATGAAATTATACTGAATTTGCACAACCGGCCAAGCCGTCCGGCCTGTCCGCCGTTGTGACCCCAATTCCAAAGGAGCCGGTGCAGGTTCCGTACAACCTGTGCCGGCTACCAACGGTGCCCCTTTTAGCGTTATTTTTGCAGAAGATATGACCCCTACGCAACAACCGATACTCCTGCTGGGCGGCACCGGCCACCTTGGCCGTGAAATTGCCGCCACCCTGTATGCGCACGGGTATGAAACACATGCCCTTGTGCGTAATATGGCCCGTGCCGGCTCCATCCGGGGGCTGGCCAAACATATTACCAAAGTACAGGCATTGCAACCGGCTCACTTCCGTGGTATGGACACCGTTATATCCGCCCTGGGCAAAAGCATCAGCCCGCTTGACAGGGGGCGTTTTTCATTTGCGCAGGTAGATGAGGCCATAAACCTGGCTGCCATCAAAATTGCGGCAGAGGCCGGGGTGCGGAAATTTATCTACGTATCCGTATACAACGCGGAGCGGCAGGTCCACCTGGAGTATTGCCGCGTACATGCCAGCGTTGAAAAGGCGTTGGCCGCCAGCGGGCTGGAATACACCATCATAAAACCTGTGGCGCTCTTCAGCGCCTTCCGGGACCTGTATGACATGGCCCTGAAAGGCCGCCTGGTCACCCTGGGGAAAGGCACCTGCAGGACCAATCCCATTCATGAAAAAGATGTGGCGCGCCTTTGCGTGCAGGCCATTAACGGCCACCGCAAGAGCATTAGCGCAGGCGGCCCCGTGGTATACACCCGCGCCAGGATCAACGAAATAATTGCGGCAGGCGCGGGCCGGCAAAAGCTGCGCAGCGTGCCCGTATGGCCCGTAAAAGCGGCCCTGCCCGTGTTGCGCCTGGCAGACGCCAACCTGTACCATAAAATGAAATTCTTCGTCAAAATGATGGAAGAGGATGCCATAGCCCCCGTAGAAGGGCATATGCGCCTGGAAGCCTATATAGACGTTCTGTCAAGGTCTGTCCGGCGGTTCTGGGACCTGCCCTCAGGCGCCTGATCCTTTTACAGCGCTTACTACCCGGGGCAAGTCACTGCCACAGATCACGGGACTGTTTAGCAACTATAGAGACCTGGGCATCATCCGGTTTGACACGCCGGGTAATATGAGCAAGGAAGAATCTGCCGCCTGCCGCAGATCAGTGTTGAACCGGTAGAATGATCATTTTTTGTGGGAGCTGTGCGAGGGTTGCATCATAAGGGTGAGCAAGCCAAGTAAAATGTAGATCATACCTGAAACGTAAGCCTCCAGGCGCAGGTAATACCTGTTACCTTTCAGCCATTTACCAAGGCGGCCCGCGGCCAGCGCGTAAGAACCATCTGTCATGAATGCCAGCAGGGTAAACAGCAATCCGAAAAACAACACTTGCCCCGTCACGTTGCCAGTGGCGGGGTTTATAAATTGAGGGAGAAAAGCGAAGAAAAACAGCGCGCACTTCGGGTTAAGCACATTCACAACCATGCCTTGCCAGAAAATGGCCTTCATGCTTTGCGGCGGGAGCACTGTTTTGTTTTCTTCCGTTTTCTTTTTGCCGAATATCTTTTTGCAGCCCAGGTAGATCAGGTAAGCGGCGCCTGCGTATTTCAGCAGTGCAAACGCCATGGCGGAGGCCATCAATATGGCGGATACACCAAAAGCCGCAGCTACCGCATGCACCACGGTACCGGCCTGTATGCCGCATACGGAAACAAGTCCTGCTTTGGTGCCCTGTTCGGTGCTGCGGGTAATGATGTACAGTACAGCGGGGCCGGGAATTACCAGCAGGATGACAGCCGCGGTAACAAAGGCCAGTATGGCTGAAAACTCGGGCATGATATGAATGTTTTTGTGAATTTAATGAAAAGGCGCTTTGCTGTTGTTTTTTTATTGCCTGCCCTATAAAAAAGCAGGCCGCTTTTGGAAAATTGCAAATAATTCCTATTTTTGCAGCCCTGCAAGAGTAGGTGAGGTGCCTGAGAGGCCGAAAGGAGCAGTTTGCTAAACTGTCGTACGGGTAACACTGTACCGCGGGTTCGAATCCCGCCCTCACCGCTAGCTTTAACTATAAAGTGTTTGAGGTTCGGGGTGTAGCGTAGCCCGGTTATCGCGCCTGCTTTGGGAGCAGGAGGTCGCAAGTTCGAATCTTGCCACCCCGACAAAAATGAAAAACCCGCTCTCAGAGCGGTTTTTTTCGTTTAAAGGCATTTTGCAGATTTTCAGATGTTATTGATCAACAATTGGTTTGGGCTCGAATCAAGTTACACCCAACAGTCTAATTTATATATGCCAAATATTCATTATCGCTTTATCGGAAGTCACAAAATATAATTTATTCCCACCCACAGTATGGTTTCCGATTTTAAGCTTCAATTCTTTTTTCGTCATTATGGTTTAAACTTTTCAAATGTCTTTCCATTAAATTTATATGCACCATTTTCGTGTGTTCCAAGCCAAAGGTCGCCATTGTTATCCTTGTAAATGCTGAATAGCGTAATGTCTTTTGATTTTTCTTGAACCAGATAGTGCGTAATTTTTGTTCCATCATATTTCCAAACACCATCACGATAAGTTACAAACCACAAATTATTCTCGTTGTCTCTTACCGTTGAAAGATACTCATTTAGACCTTTTGTATTTTTTTCGTCTAAACTGCCTATGCTTTCGTGTCTTGTATAAAACTTACTGCTTTTTAAAGTTGTGCTGTCGTAAACACTATAACGGTTTTCGGTATTAAACCAAAAGTCGCCATTTTTGTCTTCCGTAATTGAACGCACTCCATTTGCCCCTCCGTTGCGAAATTCTGTCACATCTTCTTCTGTAATCCATTCGAATGATTTTCCATCGTATCGGCAAACTCCAACTGGATTTGTGCCAAACCAAATGTTACCTTTTCTGTCTTTATAAATGCTATAAACATCAAATGGATTGGGCAAATTTGGTGGCTTTGGAAGTGTCAATTCATAAAAGGTATTTCCATCGAAGCGGTAAACTTTTTGTTTGGATTGATAAGCATTTATCAGCCACAAATCATTCGCTTCAAGTTTCCATTCATTACTTGGGGTTGCTATAATATTGGTAAATGATTTTCCGTCAAACTTTGTTATTGTAGAATTTGGGTTCATACCTGTGAAATATATGTTGCCCGTTCTATCTTCTTTTATATCATCAACTCTATCGTCATACAAACCGTGTTTTGTTGTGTAATTTATTAAAGTTTTACCGTCATATTTGTACAGCCCTGTTTTCCAACTACCAAACCAAAATGTATTTTTCTTGTCTTGGTAAATCACCTTAATACTGCTTCCAATTTCTTTTACAGTATCACCTATTACATTAATTTCTTTTAAAAGTACAGAATCGTTCTTCGAATTAGAAGCCTGCCCATTGCACGAAATAAAGATGGATAGAATACTAAAAAATAAGAGTGTTGTTAATTTCATTTCTGTCTGTTTAGTGCTGTCTGTTATAGAATAGCCGATAACGTTTTGCGGCTTTGCGTAGTGGCGGATTTTTAGCACAAAAGTTCCATCTAAGAACTGCACTTGGACCTGCCAGAAAACTGTTTAACGAAGCACTGCGCCCGGCATTGCGCAAAACTGCTGTTGTGCGTTCGTGTTTTTAAAATTGTTTATCAAATGTTTTCCCGTTGAATTTATAAACCCCACCTTCTGACATGCCAAAAAGCAAGTTTTTGTTTTGGTCTTCATAAATGCTCCAAATCATTTGAGTGTTCAATTTTGAGTCAATTTTGTAGTTTGTCAACGTTTTACCGTCATATTTCCAGGCTCCTGTATCTCGATCCCCAAACCAAATATTGCCTTCTGAATCTTCTTCAATAGCAAAAACGTGTTCAAGTGTACCTGGTTGTGATTTATCTCCTCTTCTTGTGCTTGTTGGATGAATTAAATTATTCTTTTCAGAAAAATTTATGATTGAATTACCTTCCATTAGCAACACGCCAATTCCATTATTTCCTATCCAAATCCGACCTTTTGAATCTGCTAATACACTTCTTATATGCAAAAGCTCATTGTCTTTAAGTTTTAAAGTTTTATGGTCAAAAATGGTTGCCATTTTACCATCATACTTGAACAGTGCTGCATAGGTTGCAATCCAAACTTTACCGTCTTGCCCCATTGATACGTCTGTTACACCATAAGAATTATCCAGGTTTTCATTTTTAGGTTTTGGAAAAATCAGATAGTTCATATTCTTTCCATCAAAACGATTTATTCCATCTTCTTCGCCAGCATAAAACCATAGATCCCCATTGGTTTTATGCCATTCATATTTTGGTTCGTTGGTTTTTGTCGAATAATTAGTTAAAGTTCCTTTGTCATACACACTTGCTCCTTTTGAAGTTCCAATCCAGATTTTGCCATTATTGTCTTCCTGAATTGAACGGATTTGATTGTCTGATAAACCTTCATCGGTAGTAAAGTATTCAAATGATATCCCATTATACACACTTACACCTTCATTATGACTTCCAAACCAATAATTACCTTTACTGTCTTGAAAGATAGCACGTATCCCCGAAATAAATTTCAAGGTGTCGGTTTTTGAAGTCGCTACCAATTCTGGCTTGTTTGTTTCCTTTTTTGTTGATTTATTTTCAAAACAAGAAAAGTTCAGTGTCAATATGAGTATTAGGAAAATCAATTTCATTCTTTTGCTCTTTTCGGGTTTTTATAATATGACGCACAACTCAAAAATAGGCACAATAATATACGGTTAAAAAAATATTTATATTATAATGTAATTAGCTTGTCTGCCAACTAAGTGTACCGGCCTGCAAAAGCCCCCTTTTGCCAAGTTTAGAAAACACATTAGGATAGTGGTATTATTTTTGGGTTGCATAAAAACAAACGTTACTTAAATTAAAAGAGCAATATGGATAGACAGATATATAACAAGACTATAGAAATAGATGGAGTAAATATTTTTTACAGAGAAGCAGGTGACAGTAAAAATCCATCTCTTTTACTTTTACACGGATTTCCGACTTCTTCCTTAATGTTTAAGAATCTGATGATCGCACTTGCTGACAAGTTTCACCTCATTGCGCCTGACTATCCGAGCTTTGGATTCAGCGATGTCCCTTCAATAAAAGATTTCGAATATTCGTTTGAAAATATTGCTGCCTATATAGACAAATTTACCCAAGCTGTAAAGCTAAAATCATTTACTATTTACCTTCACGATTACGGGAGTTACATCGGAGCGCGCATCTTTCTTAAAAATCCCGATAAAATAGAGGCAATCATCGTACAGAATGGCAACAACTATTTAGAAGGCCATGGACCACAATGGGATGAAACTAAAGAATATTGGAAAAATCCGACAGAAGAAAAAAAGAAGAAGGTATATGCCTTTTTAAGTAAAGAAGGAACAAAGGAACAATATTTTGCAGGCGTACCTGAAAGGCTTCACCAAAATATAAGCCCGGAAAGTTGGATCATTGACTGGCAAAGACTAAGCAGACCCGGAAACCTTGATATTCAATTTAAACTAAATTGTACCTACCCGACAAATTTTGAACTTTTTCCAGATATCCAGAAATATTTTCGTGAACATCAACCACCCGCACTTATTATTTGGGGAAAACATGATGTCTACTTTGATGTGGCGGAAGCATATTGCTACAAAAGAGATTTACCCAATGCACAAACCCATGTTTTGGAAGGCGGGCATATGGCTTTAGAGACGAACTTTGAAGAAGTTTTACATCTAATTGAAAAATTTCTGGGCAGACCATAAAAACTGGTTGCATACAACGGATATTTTGAGAAGAATCCACCTGAAGGATATAGATCAAAACAATTTCTATGAACGGCTATATCTCCTTCAAATATTTCTTCGCATAAGCCTTGGCCGTAAGCCCTGTAATAAGCCTGAACTGCCGGTTGAAATGCGAAAGATTATTGTAGCCTGATTCGAAAGATATTTCCGAGATGGTCATGTCACTTTTGATCAGCAGCTTGCAGGCGTTAAGTACCCTGATCTCGTTCAGCACCTGGAAACAGGTTTTGTTGGTGCGCGACTTGAAGTACCGGCAGAATGAGGCTTTGCTCAGGTTTACCAGTGCCGCCACTTCCTCTATTGTTACATCGCGGTTGAAATTTTTCATGAGGTAGTTCATCACCTTGTTGATGCGTTCCGTATCAATGGTGTTGACGGAGTTGGCGTAGCCGGGGCTGGACAGCAGCTCGTAGTCTTTCGTGCGGGCTATCTTGTCCAGCGTTTTCAGGAAGAGGCTCAGGCGCTCAATGCCGGAGGCGCGGTAGGTGCTTTTGATCAGTTCCGCTATTTCCGCATGATCGCCGCCTTGTATAAGCACGCCCTGCTGCCCCCGCTGGAACAGCTTCCGGATGTGCGTGAACTCCACCAGGTCAAAGAAACCATCGCCCAGCGAGTCTTCCCGAAAATGTATCACGTAAACGTCTACTTTCAGCTGCTCGTTCTTCTGGTAAAAGTCCTTGTCGTTCCGCCATACATGCGGCAGGTCGGAGCCAATGAACATGAGGTCCCCGTCTGTGAAGTTGCCGATGTGATTGCCCATGAAGCGGATGCCGTAACTCTTCTCTACAAAAATGATCTCATATTCCGGGTGGTAGTGCCAGGGATAATCCATATAATCGGTAATTTCCCGTTTCACAGCAAGGGACGAAGAGTCACTCAGAAATATCTTTTCAAGGGCCGGTTGCATCACTTATACGTTTATATTGCTGGTGAAAGTAAGAAATAAAGGAAATAAGTGCAAATATAGTGTCGTAAGCAGAAAATATAGTTGTTGCTTTCGACGGGGGTGAACGATAGTTTTGTTATTATGACAGGCAATGGATCAGGAAATTTCTATATATACAAAATAGCCATGGTGGCTTCTATTGGCGGGTTTTTGTTCGGCTACGACCTTGTGATCATTTCCGGCGCGCTGCCGTTCCTGGAGCAGGAGCTGGGCCTCACGCCCGCCCTGAAAGGCTTTGCGGTAAGCAGCGCCATCCTCGGCGCCATATCCGGCCCGCTGGTAGGGCTTTGGTGTGCGGACAGGCTGGGCCGCCGCAAAACAATGATGCTGGCCTCTTTCTTTTTTATGATATCCGCTGTTGGCAGCGGGCTGGCGTCCGGCATCTGGGATTTCGGGCTTTGGCGGTTCGTAGGCGGCCTTGGCATAGGGCTGGCCATGATGTCTTCTCCCATATACATAGCCGAGCTGGCGCCCCCGCAAATGCGCGGTGTGCTTGTCAATGTGAACCAGCTGTCTAATGTGATCGGCATCAACCTGGCCGTCATTGCCGGTTACTTTTTTTCGTTTGACGGGTGGGGATGGCGATGGATGATGTTTTCGGAAGGCGTGCCGGTGGTGTTCCTTATCATGGGCCTGCTGGTGATCCCCGAAAGTCCGCGCTGGCTGGTAGCGCAGCAGCGGGAAGGGGAAGCGCTGAAGATACTGGAAAAGATCAATGGCAGGCGGCGTGCGGAGCAGGAATTGCAGGAGATACAGGCCGGCCTGCGGCAGGAAGTAGGGGGCCATTTCAGGGAATTGTTCCAGCCCGGTATCAAAACCGCGTTTATCATCGGCACCATTCTCATGATCTTTTCCCAGATCAACGGTGTGAACATGATGTTGCTGTACGCACCCACTATTATGGCGGAAGCAGGCGTGAACATGGGCTCCAGCGCCATACTCAGTTCCATTCCCGTATATTTCATCATTTTCATCTGTACGCTGCTGGCCTTTCCGCTGATCAAAAAGTTCAGCCGCCGCGGCCTGTTGCTGGCCAGCGTTTCACTGATGGCGCTCGGACATTTAGTAATGGCCGTAAACCTGCAGCAGGGCTGGCCGCCCATGTATACGCTCATACCCATGTTCATTGGAACGGGCGCATTTACGCTCGGCTTTGCACCCCTCAGCTGGATCATTGTGTCGGAAATATTCCCCACGCGCATCCGCAGCAAGGCGCTGGCCGTGGTCTGCTTTTTCCTTTACCTGTCATCTTTCCTGATAGCGCAGTTCTTCCCGGTAATAACAGATCATTTCACGCGGAACTTTGGCAACGCCAGCGGCGTGTACCTGCTGTTTGCCGCCATTTGTACGGCCTGCGTATGGTTCTCCTGGAAAAAAGTACCGGAAACCAAAGGGTTGAGCCTCGAGGAAATTGGGAGTTTCTGGCGGAAGAACGGCACGAAAGACGGCTTTGCAAAAAATAATTTGCTGGAACGTATATGATGCGGCGGATACCTATTGCTTTTCACATTTGATTTGGATATAATTGAGAGATCAAATGACAAAGCAGTATGATGATGAAACGCGATGAACTGTTAATTGGATGGGCGGTGGAGGATATTACCCCCCACGGCCCTGTGGTGCTGTTCGGCCAGTATTATGACAGGCAATCCCGTTACGTGGAAAGCGCGCTGACGGCTACGGCTTGCGCTATGGCATCCGGAGACGGGAAGGAGCAGGCCATATTGATCTCAATGGACCTCATCTGGTGTACCGCCTCCCTGCGGCTGGCACTTTCAACAATACTGCATAACCGGCTGCCCGGGTTTGACAGCCGGTACCTGGTGGTCAACGCCACCCATACCCACTCCGCACCCTCACCGGATATTGATACGGACTATGGCCGGCAACTGCTGGAAAAGCTGGGCAACATAGCCGTGAAAGCATGGCAGAACAAGAAGCCCGCCGGCATCAGCCGCGCGCTGGAATACGCCGCGGTGGGCCATAACCGCCGTGTGCGTTATGCAGACGGGTCTGCCGAGATGTACGGCGCTACTGACCGCAGCGATTTTACGGGTATAGAAGGCCCCTCTGACAGCGCGGTAGATATGCTATTCTGCTGGGACGATGCGGGCCGGCTTACCGGTGTTGTCATGAACGTGCCCTGCCCCGCGCAGGTAACGGAATCAAAATATTTTGTGTCTGCTGATTTCTGGAGCGAAGTAAGAAAACAACTCCGGCAGCACCTGGGCAACGATGTGCACCTGCTGCCGCAATGCGGCGCCGCGGGAGATATTTCTCCCCGCAACCTTCTGCGCCCCTATACGCCTGACGAGCCGAACATGTGGGACCTGCCGGGCATGACGGAAGCAGGCAGCAGGCTGGCCCGCGCATTGCTGGCGGCATACCCCGGCGCGGCAAAGGCCATACAGCGGCAGCCCGTTTTTAAACACATGGCGGCTGAAGTACAGATACCGGCCAGAACTGTAACGGAACAGGAGTTTGAAGAAGCAAAGGCCATTGTGGAGGAGATCCGCGCCAGGGAACCGGAAGACCCCGCTTCTCCCGCCACCGCGTTCAACCGCTTCCTGGCCGGGATCAGCGCCAACGAAGCCGTGCGCGCGTACGGCCCCTGGGATAACAAGAACACAGACTACGGCATACTCCGGAAAAAGGAGATGATACTCTCACAATACGCGCAACACCGCGTGCAGCCTTTCTATCCGGTGCCTGTACATGCCATCCGCATTGGCGATGCGGTGATGGCCACCAATCCTTTTGAATTATTTGTTGATTACGGCGCCCGTATCAAAGGGCGAAGCAAAGCAGCGCAGACTTTTGTGGTACAGCTTTGTGACGATTATGGCGATTACCTGCCCACGCAAACCGCCATTGAAGGCGGCGGATACAGCGCCATGGCCACGCCGGTAGGGCCTGATGGTGGGGCTGTACTGGTGGAGGAAACGCTGCGGCTGATCAACGCCATGTTTTAATTCCTGCGCATTTTTTATTTCGTTATACCCGCCGCCGGCAGACCATTGCAGGTTTGCTGTATGTGCGTTTGTACCTGCACCGTAGCACCTCGTACGCTCTTTATGCAGGATATACAAATATAGTGTCGTGATATGAAACTATAGTGGCTGATTAAATGCGGCGGCCGGGATACTTTTGCTGGTATACGATCAGCATTGCTAATTCAATATTCAATGAAAGAAACAAACGACGGCCGGCCGGAAAAGAAGTGCCTGGTAACAGGTGGTGCGGGTGGCCTGGGCACAGCCATCTGCACTACGCTTTGCATGGCTGGTTACCGGGTATTTATGCACGACCTGCCAGCGTCTCCCGGCGCGGAAGTGGCGGCGCAGATCAATGCGGCGGCGGGTACGGAGCGGATAACGTTCTTGCCCGGAGACCTGGCAGACCTGGATGCGCTGCGCCAGCGGGCCGCCCGGTTGCAGGAAGAAGAAGGGGGAATTGATGTGCTGGTCAACAACGGGGGCATTGATACTATTGGAGAACTGGATGGCATAACCCTGCATGAATTTCAGGATACGCAAACTATTAACTCCAGCGCCGCGTTTGTACTGTCACAGGTATTGAGCGCCGGCATGAGGCAGCTGGGCGGCGGCCAGATCGTGAATATCATGAGCATTATTCTCAGCGGGGGCTGGAACGCGCGGGTCCCGTACGCTATGTCGAAAGGCTCGCTGCTGGGCCTCACGCGTGCGCTTGCAAGAGAGCTGGGGCCTTACAATATCCGTGTGAACGCGGTGAGCCCCGGCGCCATCCCCACCAATATGGAACGTAAATTCTGGACAGACAGCCGCGAAGAGCTGGACCGTTTTATTCTCGATAAACAGGCCCTTAAATTCCGTGCCACTCCGCAGGATGTGGCAGATGCGGTGTTTTTTCTTGTATCAGACCAAAGCCGCTTCATCACCGGTCACGAACTGCATGTGAACGGTGGATGGTACATGGGATAAACCTATTATCGACTCAAATAAAAAAAGCATGACGTCAACCATCAGGATCACCAAAATAGAGACCGTACACATTTCGCACCTGCTCATGCTGCGTGTGCATACAGACGCGGGCATCACCGGCCACGGAGAAACATACTACGCGCCCGGCGCGGTGGCGGCATTACTGCACGACTGGATGTCTGACAAGCTGCTGGGCGCCAATGCGCTTGACATAGAAAAGCACTGGCGGTTCTTTTACCAGCGTTTCATGAACTTCGGCGGCCGCGGTGCGGAGATACGCGCTATTTCCGCGCTGGACCTTGCGCTGTGGGATATTCTGGGCCAGAGCTGCGGCCTGCCCGTATGGCAATTGCTCGGCGGCCGCACGCAAAACGTGTTACCGGCCTATAACAGCGCCGGCGGCACCAGTTACGGTGTGCCCGTTTCCGGCGGAGGAGAACGCCTTTCACAACAGCTTCTCTGGCCCGGCCACGGCAGCGCAGGCTTCAACGGGCCGCTGGAAGATAACTGGGCCAGCGTTCACCGCCCGGCTGAATACGCGGAAGAGTTGCTGCGGGAAGGGTATACGGCCATGAAAATGTGGGCGCTGGACCCGCTGGCGCACCGTTCCGGCGGCACCCTCCACCTTGGCTGGAAAGAGTTGAAAGCCGCGCTGGCGCCGCTGTTCAAGGTAAGGGAAAGAGTGGGGTACGATATCGAGCTCATGCTGGACGGTCACGGCTTCTTCCAATGGCCTGCCGCCATGCGCATTGCTGAAGTAATGCGTGACATCAAACCGCTCTGGATGGAAGACGTGCTCCGTACCGATAACATGGACACGCTGAAAAGGTTCCGGGATGCGGCCGGCGTGCCTGTTGCAGTGAGCGAAATGCTGACCGTGCGTGATGATTACCGGCAGGTATTGGAAAACGGCGGGGCAGACTATATCATGATAGACCCCACCTGGGTAGGCGGTATTTCGGAAACACGCCGCATCACTGAAATGGCCATTCCCTACAATATACCCGTTACCATGCATGACTGCACCGGCCCGCTGACCCTGCTTGCCGGCGTACATGTGGGCATCAGCAATCATAACGTGGTATACCAGGAAAGCGTACGCGCCCATCTGCGCGTGGCATATAAAAAACTGATCGATGCAGACATTACGGTTAATAACGGCGGCATACACGCACCAGTGCGGCCGGGGATCGGCGCGGCCTGGCTGCCGGAACTTTTCAGTGAGACCGCTCCCACCTACAGGGTATCTGTATGGCAACCATAAAAACGGAAAACATGGAACATATACGTTCGGAACAATTGTACGCGGAGGCCTGTGAGATCATTCCCTGCGGGGTATCCAGCTCCATGCGGAAAAATGTGAAGCCCCTGCTCTTTTTCGAACGGGCGGAAGGGCCGTATTATTTTGATGTGGACGGTAACCGTTATATCGATTACACGTTGGCATGGGGCCCGCTGATAGCGGGCAGCAATCATCCATTTATAAATAAGGCCGTTGCGGAACAGTTGCAGCGGAGCTACACGCTGGGCGCACAGCATCCGCTGGAAGTAACGCTGGCCAAAAAACTGACCGGCATATTGCCGGGCGTGGAGCAGGTGGCGTTCAGCAATACAGGCAGTGAGGCGGTACAGTCCGCCATCCGCATTGCCCGCACCTACACGGGCCGCAACAAGATCGTGAAGTTTGAAGGGCACTATCACGGCTGGCTGAACAATGTGCTGGTCAGCTACAAACCGCAGCCCGCCCAGCTGGGCACCCCCGTGGCATCGTGTGGCGGCCAGCCCGCGCCTGAATTTGAGGATACGCTGGTATTGCCCTGGAACAACCTGGCAGCTGTGAAAGAATTACTGGCCGCGCGCGGCCACGAGATAGCCTGTGTGATCACAGAGCCGGTGCTTGCCAACTCAGGCTGCTGCATGCCGGAAGAAGGATACCTGCAAGGTATCATTGACTGCTGCCGGGAGCATGGGGTGGTGTCTGTGTTTGATGAAGTGATCACGGGGTTCAGGCTGGCGCTCGGCGGCGCACGGGAATATTTTGGCCTGCGGCCGGACCTGTCCGTGTACGCAAAAGCCATAGCGGGCGGTTTTACGATGGCCGCGCTGGGCGGCCGGAAGGCTGTTTTTGATGTGATACGCGAAGGCAAGACCATTCACGCGGGAACATACAACGGTGCATCTGTTAACCTGGCCGCCGCTCTTGCCACCATCACGGTATTATCCGGCGATGGTTGTTTTACGCGCTTGCATGCATACGGCCATGCCCTGCGGGAGCATCTGCAGCTGGCCGCCCGCAAAGCGGGGCTTCTGCTGGTAACCGCCGGTACCGGCAGCGTGTTCAGCATGCACTTCGGCCTGCGGGAAGAACCGCGCAACTATGCGGACACACTGGCGGCTGATGCCGCACTGTTCGCAAAGTTCAGGGCGCTGATGCTGCATGAAGGCATTCACCTGCTGCCAGACGGGCGTTGGTACATCGGCATTACCCACACGGACGCGGAGCTGGCGTTCACCCGCCAGGCTATTGATAACACTTTTGCCGGCCTGGCCGGATCATAAAAAACACCGCGTATGACACCCACTGTTTTTGTAGCGGGTCTTTTCCACGAAACACATACTTTTCTCCACGAGAGAACGGGGATGGACAGTTTCAGGAAAATGGCGCTGTTCCACGGCCGGGATATTATTGCCAATAACGATGACAACGGTTCCCCGATGGACGGTTTTCTTTGGTACGCCCGGGAAAGAGGCTGGCAGGTAGTGCCGGGGATACAGATGGCGGCCATGCCTTCCGGCATGGTGGAGGAAGAAGTGTACAACTATTTCAGGGCGCATTTTTTTGCAGCGCTGGAGAAAAGCTGGCCTTCGCTTGACGCAGTGTATCTCGTATTGCATGGCGCCATGGTCAGCGAAGGTACGCCCGATGCGGAGGGCCGGTTGCTGGAGGAACTGCAGCACTTCCTGGACGCCCGGGGAAAACAGATCCCCGTGGTGGCGGTGCTCGATCTGCATGCAAACGTGTCGCAACAGATGGTCAGCAACAGTACCTGTTTATATGCCTACCGTAAAAATCCGCATACCGATGCGCGGGAGGCAGCCATAAAAGCGGCTGTGCTGCTGCATGAGATCATGTTGGAACCGGCCGTGCGGCAGGTATTCCGCGCCACCCCGTATATTATTCCCCCGGCAGGTTTGGGAACGGATGCTGACCCCATGCGGGCGGTGCTTCGCAAAGCGGCGGCCATGGAAGCGGCCAGCCCGGAGATACTTTGCATCAATGTAATGGCGGGCTTTGCGTATGCGGATATAGCGGATTGCGGTGTCAGCTTTACCTGCTGCACGCGTGGCAGCGCAGAAAAAGCGGACGCATGTCTTGCAGAACTGGAGCGGGAGCTGGCGCAACATCTGCAGGCCGCTTACCCGGAAGAAAACCGGCTGGAAGAAGTGCTGGCCCTTACCGGCAAACAAACGCCGGTGCTGCTCATAGAAGCAGCAGACAATATCGGCGGCGGTACGCCGGGAGACGGCACGGGCGTTCTGGCGCCGCTGCTGGCCACCGGCAGGAACGGGATCGTTGCCGTGTTAAATGATGCGGTGGCGGTACAGGCATGTGTTGCGGCAGGTATAGGCGCCAACATAGCGCTGCTGATAGGCGCCAAAACGGATGCCTTTCATGGTGAGCCCGTGAAGTTTGAAGGGACCGTGAAGAACCTGACAGACGGGCGGTTTGAGCTGGAGAACAAAAACTCGCACCTGGCGTCTATAATGGGCAGCCATGTGAACATGGGGACCTGCGCGGTGATCTCCAACGGGCAGGCCACCATCCTGCTCACTACTTGCAAAACACCGCCAATGGACCTTGGGCAGCTACGCTCGCAGGGAATAGCACCGGAAGCGGCGCGCTACATCATTGTAAAAGCCGCGGTATCTCACAAGCAGGCGTATGACCCGGTGGCGGCGGCCGCATTTTATATTGACAGCCCCGGCCTCTGTACCAGCAACCTCACAAGGCTGCCGTACAGGCACATCGGGAACAAGATCATCAGCATGCCTGCCGGAACGTGAGGCAGTGAGCAAGTAGCGTTTGCACGAAGCAGTAATAATTCCATCATACAATGCAAATATGATGTCATACTTGGATAACCACGTGTCCATTTAGCAACGGAATACGAACTATTTTTGAAATGGCTTGAGGAAGCCATTTTCAACCAGAACAAAATAGCATTATCAACCACGCACAGCCGTTTTCTGCAAACGGCCCGGTGATTTTTTTGAATTTTTTGAAGCATACTACTATGAATGTATCAGCAGTTTTAATGATCGCAATGTCTTTGGGTATGGCCGGTGCCACCGCAGCACCGGCGGCCGGAAGTGCAAGACCGGCGGGCGTCAGCCACACGGTTGCCCGCCCGCCTGTTTCCGGCAGGGTAACGGATGCCGCCGGCCAGCCGCTTGAAGGCGTATCCGTATTTGTAAAAGGCACGCAGCGGGGCACCGCCACCAATGAAGACGGGCGCTTCCAGTTGGAAGCTGCCAAAGGCGATGTGCTCGTTTTCCGCATTGTAGGATATAAAGAATTTAGCGTGATGGTTGGTGACCAGGGGATTCCCGCCGTAGTGCTGGAGCGCAGCCTGTCTGACCTTGACGAAGTGGTAGTGGTGGGGTATGGTACTTCATCCAAACGCCGCCTGACCACTGCTATTGCCAAGGTTTCCGGTGCGGACCTCGGCAGGCAGCCTGTTGCCAATCCCGGAGATGCGCTGGCAGGCCTGGCCGCCGGTGTACAGGTGCAATCCGCCTCAGGCAGCCAGCCGGGCGAAGCGCCTACCATCCGCATCCGCGGTATCGGCTCCATGGGCGCGGCCAATGATCCGCTGTACGTGGTAGATGGTTATCCGCTGCCAAATGCCGCACAGTTCCAGCGCATCAATGTATCAGACATTGAATCCATCGAGTTGCTGAAAGATGCGGCGTCTGCCGCTATTTACGGTTCCCGTGCCGCTAATGGCGTGGTAATCGTTACCACCAAGCGGGGAAAGGCCGGTAAAACGAGCTTTAATGTCAGCGCCTACACGGGTGTGCAGAGCGTGTACCGTAAAATGGACGTGATGAACAAAAGCGAATACCTGCAATATGCAAAAGATGCTACTAACGCAATGAACGGCAGGTATCCCGATATATTTGACACGCCGGAGCTGCTGGCGGATACAGACTGGCAGGATGTGATCTTCCGTTCCGCCCCGATGTCTGACATCCAGGTGAGCGCCCGCGGCGGCAGCGAAAAAGTGCGGTTTTCCGTTTCCGGTAACTACACCACGCAAAAAGGCGTGATGATCGGCACGGACTATAAAATGGGTACGGTGAACGCTAACCTGGATGCGGACCTCAGTGCCAAACTTAAGATCGGCGCAAGTTTCGCGCCTTCGTTTACTACCCGCAACCTGAAGCCCGGCCCTGGCACAGGCGGCCCCGCATCTTACGTGCCCGTGTATGCAGCCATGCTGATGCCGCCGGTAGTGCCTGTGCATCTTCCCAACGGGGATTACGGGCAGAATAACGTATTGCCGTTTACGCAGTACGGCTTCAGCGAGCCGGGCATTCACAACCCGCTGGCGGTACTGGAACTGTATGAAAATAAACAGAACTATTCCGGGCTGCTCAGCAATGTGTTCCTGCAATGGGAACCGCTGAAGGGGCTGCAGATCAGGTCACAGGGCGGTGTAACGGCCGGCGCCACTACTTACAGCGAGTACACGCCGTCCACCCTGGCATATGCCAGCGCGCCGTTTGCCAACCTTTCCAATCCCCTGCTGACGGGTCTTGCCAGCCAGGTAACCAGCAACCGCGTTGCCGGCTGGTTATGGGAAAATACCGTCAACTACAGCCGCAGCCTGAAAGGCGGTCACAATCTTGCCGGCATGTTGCTGTATTCCATGCAGCGCTACAGCGGCACCAGCACCGCCACCCGCGGCAGGGCAGGCTCTTTTGTGAACGACCAGGTGCATAACCCCGCCGCGGCCACCGACCAGATCGGTACGCTGGGGTATGAGCTGAACAGCTTCCTTTCTTATGCCGCCCGCATAAACTATGATTACAAGAACAAATATCTCCTTTCCGCCTCCATTCGTACAGACGCTTCCTCACGCTTCGGGCCGGACAACCGGTTCGGGGTATTCCAGTCCTACTCCGCAGGCTGGCGCATTTCGGAGGAAGCGTTCATGCAGCGCCAGCGGATCTTTGACGAGCTGAAAATAAGGGCCAGCTACGGCGAAACAGGTAATGCCAACATCGGTGACTTTACCTGGATGAGCGGCATCGGCTACGCCAACTACAGCCTGGGAGACCAGCGTGTGCCGGGTGTGTACCAGAGCGGGTATATGAACAAGGAACTGACCTGGGAAAAGAACAGACAACTGGGCATTGGCCTGGAAGCGGCCTTCCTCAAGGAAAGGATTTACCTGACCGTAGACCTCTATAACAAGGAAACCGACGGCATGCTCTTCTCCAAAGAACTGCCCGGTGTAATAGGCTACGCTACTTCCTTCCAGACCAATATCGGCAAGCTCCGCAACAGGGGGTTTGAAATAGAGCTGAATACCCGCAATATGCAGGGGGCTTTTAAATGGAATACCAACTTCAACATTGCCTACAACCGCTCCGAGGTAATGGACCTGGGCGGCAGAACATCGCTCAATACCTTTGCCGGTACCGGCGGCTGGCCAAACGTGTACCGTGTGGAAGTAGGTAAACCGCTTGGCAGTTTTTACGGGTTCATCATAGACGGTGTGTTCAAGAATGCGGAAGAGTTGCAGAAAAGCCCCAAGTGGCCCGGTTCCGGCGTGGGTGACTACAAGATCCGGGACGTGAACGGAGACGGTGAGATCAACGAAGGAGACCGTACCCTGCTCGGCAATGGTTTCCCGGACTATGTGTACGGTATCACCAATAATTTCTCTTACAAGAATTTCGACCTGAGCATCCTGTTCCAGGGTACGCTCGGCAACGGTATTATCAATGGCGCGGCGCGCCACTCGCAGTTGTGGATCGGCAAGTTCAATGCGGTGAAAGATATGGCCAACAACTATTTCAGGCCCGAAGAACCAGACAGGGATGTAAAGTACGCCCGTGTAGGCCCCCGCGCCGGTTTTGCCACGGCAAGCCATTTAAGCTCCTATGCCGTGTATAGCGGATCGTTCCTGCGGTTGCGGAACATTACCCTGGGCTACAACCTGCCAGACGCGTTTGCCCGGAGAATGATGCTCCAGTCTGCCCGGCTTTACGTTACCGCGCAGAACCTCTTTACCCTTACAGAATACCCGGGCTTCAACCCGGAGCCCAGCCAGTACGGCGCCTCCGTATACCAGCCGGGTACCGACCAGGGCGGCTATCCGCTCGCAAAAAGCATCATGGTAGGTATCAACATCGGGTTTTAATTGATCATAAAAACTAAGCGCAGATGAAATCGCATACATATAAACTGATGGGCATGGCCGCATTGTTACTTGGCCTGGGGCAGAGCTGCAAGGATTTTGTAGACCTGAAATCGCCCACGGTCGTGAACAGAGACGATTATTTCAACCGCGAATCGGATATCACGGCTGCCGTGAACGGAATGTACAACAGTCTTCGCGGATACTACGGCAACTATTATGTAGTGGCGGAAGTGCCCTCAGACAATACGGAAGCCAACGGCGCCAACCTGGGTTACGCAGACATGGACCAGCAAACATGGATGAACAACAACAGCTACGTGCAGTCGCTTTGGCTCAGTTCCTATTCCACTATCAGCCGCGCCAATATCATCCTCGATAAAATAGACGCGGTTACGATGAACGATAACCTGAAGAAACAATATAAAGGGGAAGCCCTCTTCGTACGGTCGCTGATGTACTTCCAGCTGACGCAGTTCTTCGGGGACGTGCCGCTCATCCTGAAAGAAGTAAAAACGGAAGCAGAGGCCTACGGCTACCAGCGCGAGGCGGTGAGCAAAATTTATGCGCAGCTGGAAACAGACCTGCAGGCCGCGGCGGAAGGGTTGCTCCCTACCTATACGGGCGCTTCGGTAGGCCGCGCTCCCAAAGCCGCCGCACAGGCGTTGCTGGGCAAGATGTATATTGCCACCGGTCAGTTCGAAAAGGCAGTGCCGGTGCTGAAAGCGGTTAAAGACGCGGGAGATTTTGGACTGCTGGACAACTACGAAAGTGTTTTCAGCGCTACCAACCGCAATAACCGGGAGATCATATATTCCGTGCAGTACCTTGCCGCCGGCAACGGTGAAGGCAGCAACTTCTGCATTGCCTTTGCGCCCTTTGGCTCCGGTACGGAAATAACATCCGGCGGCTTCCCAGCGGGCAGCAACCAGGGTACGGAAGACCTCTTTAATGCCTTTGAGGCGGGAGACCTCCGTAAAGGCGTGGCCATTGCGCGGTACCCTGCCACCAACGCCCTGTATACCCGTAAATTCATAGACCGGCCCATTGCCAGCAACGAAGGCAGGAACAACTGGCCGGTGTTGCGGTATGCGGATGTGCTGCTGATGTATGCCGAAGCCTTGAACGAGACCGGCGCCACCGGAGAAGCCATCAAGCCGCTGAATGAAGTGCGCAAGCGTGCGGGGCTGGAAGACGTTGAAGACGAAGGACAAGTGGCCCTGCGGGATACCATTCTGCATGAGCGCCGCGTGGAGCTGTGCTTTGAAGGGCACCGCTGGCTCGATTTGCTCCGCACCGGCAAAATGCTGCAGGTAATGACGGATTACAAGGAAAAGTATACCGGTGTTGGGTATCTCGTGGAGAACTACGATATTAAGGCGCGGAATGTGTTGTATCCCGTACCGTTCAGGGAAAGGAGCCTAAACCCTAACCTGTCCCAGAACGACGGATACGAATGATTTATAGAAGTTAAACAAGCACAGATATGAGGTTAATTGCAATGGTGCTGGGTCTGCTTTGCTGTACCGCGGCAATGGGCAACCCGATTACGCCCAACAATTTCAGGAAAGGAACAGACAGTGACCGGATAGAGGCCGCCATACAGGAGGCGCTGCGTACGGGCGTAAATTCCATCGAGATACCCCGCTGGAACCAGCAGCGTAAATCGGCGCAGTGGCTGATAGACAGGGCCATTCTGGTGCCCTCTGATTTTACATTGGTGCTGAACGATTGCCTTGTGCGGCTTTCTCCCGGTACGGCAGATAATATCATTACCAATGCCGGCGCGCGCACCAGTCCCTTGTCCGCCAACAAGAACGTTCGCATCATCGGTAAAGGCAACGCCGTGCTCAGTGGCGGGCTGGAGGCGCATTTCAATCCGCCGGGAGACAAGAGCGGTTACCGCACCATCGGCATTCTACTGTACAATACGGAGCATTTCACCATAGAAGGGTTTACGATGGAAGAAACGCAGGCCTGGGCCATATCCATGGAACATGGCTGCGCCTACGGCAGGGTGGCCAACGTCAATTTTGCCAACACCAACAAGTTCCCGAACCAGGACGGGGTAGACGTGCGTAAAGGCTGCCACGATATCGTGATCGAGAACATCACCGGCGTAACCGGAGACGATGTGATCGCCCTCACGGGCCTGGCCACGCCTAACGATACCGCCAGGACCAGCATGCAGGTAGGCGGGCGTTTGCCGCGTGCCAACGATGATATCTACAACATCACCATCCGCAATGTGCAGGCCAAAGTGATCGGCGGCCATGCGCTGGTGCGCCTGCTGAACCAGGACGGGATCAGGCTCTACAACATTTTTGTATCCGACATCCTGGACACTTCTACGGACAGCGAGATCAGGCCCGCCGCCGGCATCAGGATCGGGGAGGAGCACTACTGGTCTTCCCGCATGAACGTGCTGGGGGAAACGTATAATATTGTGGTGGAAAATGTGCGTACAAGGGCAAAATCGGCCGTGAAGATAGTGGGTACGCTGAAAAACGCAACTTTCAGCAATATTACCAGTTACGGCGGTAATTCACAGCTGATAGAATTTGGCCGGCAACCAGTAGAAGGGATCAGGGTAGACGGGTTGAAATGGTAATGAACGGAAACGATAAAAGGGCCGCCGGGTAATGGCGGCCCTTTTTTATTTTCTGTACAGCGAAGGGTCCAGCTGGCTGCGGTACTCTGGGTGTTCCTGGATAAACTTTGCCACAAACGGGCAGTATACCATAACAGGCCGTTTCAGTTCCTCCGCGTAGGCAAACGCGCGGCGGGCCAGCGCACTGGCAATACCACGGCCCTTCAGCCCTTCAGGTACGGTGGTATGCATCAAGGCGATGTTCTTTTTGTAAAACCGGTACGTGAGCACCGCCGTCTCACCGTTCAGCTGCACTTCCAGCTGTTGGTTGGCGGTATTGTTGATGATGTTGAAAGGTACGTTTTCCATGCAGCCGTAATTTAAGTAAAAATGTACCGGCATAGCGTTCTACAGGCAGCGCCCTACCGCCTTTTTTTATTATATTAGCGTACGATTGGATGCTATACCCCCAAACAGGCCCCGGATGTTAACGATGTAATATTATTCAACCCCAAATCCCTTTCGTATGTCAATACCTGTAGTAATTATGATCATGCTGGCTGCCGGCGTATTTGGCGGTATTGTGAGCTTTCTGCTGCCCGCTAACGAAAGCGCTGACACCGGCCGGAAACTGAAGCCCTGGTGGCAATGCGTGATACTTGGCATTGGCGCCACCGTGCTGGTACCCCTCTTCCTTGAATTTGCGCAAAGCAAGCTGCTGGACAATGGTTACCTGGCCTGGAGCTGGAAAAATCCCGATGTACCGGATGCCACCGTACTCACCAAAGATTACCTGCTGTATGCCGCGTACTGCCTGCTGGCGGCTTCTGCGGGGTTCAAGTTCATCAACATGCTGATCAGCAACGTGGTGAAAGACGAACAGTTCAATAAACTGAAAACGGAAAAGGAAGAGCTGGAAAAACAAAGCATCAAACGCATCAAGAATAACCAGAGCGAATCGTTGAAGGAAGAAGAGAACATCCTGAAAAAGGTGCCTGTGAGCAGGAGCCTGGAGTCTGCCGCGGACAGCGATAAGCTGCGCAACGCCATAGCGGGCCTGCCGCCCATCAAAGACCCGAATGACCCGCAGAAAGGCCGCTTTGGCGGCAAGCCGGAAAGGAACGGCCGCCGTCTCACCGCCAGGGTAGCGGCATCTGCCATTCCCGGGTTTTACAACGTGGAGCTGCGGGTGGAAAGTACAGACCCCCAAAAGCCGCTGAACGCACCGGTAATATTTTACATCCACGATTCCTTCACGCCTTCTGTATACACCGTTAAGCCGGAAGAATTTGAGAATGGCGTGGCCGTGGATAATGAGATCCTTTCTTACGGCGCCTTTACGGCAGGCGTAATGGCAGACAACGGAGATACCCTGCTGGAACTTGATCTGTCTGAAGACAGCAAGTTCCCCAAAGAATTTAGGATGCGGTAGGTACATACGCATGCCGGCTTTGCGCTAACCCGTTTGTGCATCCGGCCCGGGAATGCCTGCTAACAACAATCTTGTTAACAGGTTGTAAATGTTTGCAGCCTCCCGGCACGGGATATCCGGCTGTAACTCTTATCTGTACCGTGTTTCATGAGAAATACGTATAAATACCTGACTTTTATTGCAACTCACCCTTTCAATCTGAAAATGCATCTTACTTATATACGGGAGAGGGAATATGGATTATAGATAAACTAATGAATCAAAGAAAAATTGTATGACATGGCAACGAACATTGCAACAATGCCCCCGCATGCATTTCTCAGCCTGCTGCTTTCCCGCGCGGGCTTGCCGGAAGAATGGAATGGCTCCAACCTGTTTGAGGTATCGTTCCGGTTCACATCTTTCAAGACTGATATTCCGCTATGGGCGCTACTTTGCGCCATCGCTATGTTTGCGCTGGCGGTGCTGACGGTACATCTGCTGCATTACCGTTTCCTGTTCAAAAGCAAAACACGGCCTGCCTGGCTGTTTGCCGTTTTTTTAATCATGAAATACCTTTTGCCGTGGCTGGTGCTGAAATTAACGCTGGTGAACGGGGCCGGCTGGCATACACTGATGCCGGCCAGTATCTACATGATTTACCTCGTATTCAGCTGCGCTTTTCTGCTGGACAATGTGATATACCTTTTTAACCGCCGCGCCGCAGACGAGGTATTGGCGGGCCTTTCTTTTAGCCGGGCATATAAGTGGGTGGCCGTTCTGCTATGGGGCGCCATTGCATGGGCCATTGTTCATGAGTGCGCGGACAACGGGTAATAAGGGTGATGGCCGAGGTGTTAAAGTGAATATTTTGTTATTGAATTGCAAAATAACCTCGCCAATTAGCCCTCCGCCGCGCAAAAAACGATCTATAATTATATCTCACTACAGTAACTGGATGCAGGGCGAATGTAAAAACCAGCTATTGCGCCATGCATCTTGCATGGAGAGGGCACTGCTGTATCGGTCCAACAAAAAAATTTAAAACCATTTATCATGAAGAAGAACATGCTAGACGATTTGAACGTTATGCTGCAAACGGCCAGGGATTTCAAGCAGGAGTTTTTTTTGTACAGGAAGTACACGGAAAAGGTGGTAGGGGTGAGTTACACGGAACGGAACTTTATTTCAAATGCGCTGATGCGGATGTCTTTTATTAACCTGTACCAGTTGATCAGCGTGTCAGGCTATGACTATTTCAGCCTGTGGAATTTCTGGGGCAGAATAGAGAGAGGAGAATACCGGGAGGCGCATGTTTGCCCCCTGACCATTGGGGGGTGGCGGCAGGCATTGCTGGGCTGGCGTGAGCAGATAGAGATAGTGAAGAATCTAAGGAACAAGTACGCGTCGCATCTGGTTATAGACACAACAGCAGATGAGCAGGTAATTGCATTGAAGGATGTAGAAGACATGTTCTGTTTTGTTGAAGGGGCTATACTGGAAGTGCTGAACCCGCTGGTAAACGGCAACTTCACACATATCGGCATTGTGAGCGACCAGGCGCCCGGAGGGGCCGGCGCCCCGTCTTCTACACCGGCAGCCAGCGCCACGCCGGTAGTTAACCTTACTTTTCACGCGGCGTAACCACATGCCGCCCAGTTGGAACGCCCCCTTCCGGGAAGCCGGGCTCCCGTATTTGATGCCGCTATGTTTGAATTATCCCAATATTGTTTACTTTTATAAGATACCACACAATTACCGATACCAATGAACACTACTCAAGCGGCGCCGGCACCCCAGGGTATGGGGCGGCTTTACTCCCTGGATGCACTTCGTGGTTTTGACATGTTCTGGATAATGGGGGCGGAAGAAATTTTTCACGGGCTGGGAAAAGCCACCGGCTCCCCGTTCTGGCAGGCTATAGCACAGCAGTTTGTGCATCCTGACTGGAACGGGTTCCGGTTCTACGATCTTATTTTCCCCCTGTTCCTGTTTATGGCGGGCGTGTCTACCCCCTATTCCATAGGCCGCGAGCTGGAAAAAGGGGCGCCAAGGCAACAGCTGTTGCTGCGTGTTATCAGGCGGGCGCTGGTATTGGTGCTGCTGGGGCTGGTGGTGAACAACGGCCTGGCGCTGCGCCCCGTTTCGGAGATCAGGTTCGGCAGTGTGCTGGGCCGCATCGGGCTGGCGTATATGTTTGCCAATATCATCTACCTCTATAGCCGGCAGCGCACGCAAATTGCCTGCTTCTGGGCCTTTATCATCGGCTACTGGCTGCTGCTGAAGTTTACGGCGGCTCCCGGCTATCCGCCCGGAGATCTCAGCATGGAAGGTAATTTCGCTTCCTATGTAGACAGGTTGGTAATGCCGGGCAAATTGTACCTGGGCATTCATGACCCGGAAGGCCTTATGTCTACCATCCCCGCTATCAGCACGGCATTGCTGGGCATCTTGACCGGAAACCTGCTGAAGCACAGTCCGCTGGCGCCTGAAAAGAAAACCTTGCGCATGCTTCTTTGGGGAGTGGTCTTTCTTGTGCTGGCGCAGTTGTGGAACCTCGATTTTCCTATTAACAAAAACCTGTGGACCAGCTCTTTTGTGATGCAGGTAGGCGGTATTAGCCTGTTGCTGCTGGCCGTATTTTATTACGTGATAGATGTAAAAGGCTACAAGGGCTGGACGCTTTTCTTCCGGGTAATAGGCATGAACTCCATTCTCATTTACATGTCAGATCACTTCATTAACTGGGGCTATACCACTAACGCCGTGTTTGCCTGGCTGGGCCAGCTGGTGGGAGATCCCTTTAACGTGGTGGCAATGGCCATTTGCATGGTAGGCATCAAGTGGCTGTTCCTGTACTTTATGTACCGGAAGAAGGTGTTCCTGCGTGTATAGGCGGCAACACCGGATTTTATGTAATTTAGGGTACCATGAAGTACCTGCTTGTTCTGTTCCTTTTCTCATTCACGGCTGGCGGCCCCATAGACAAAGCCGGCTGGCTGATCGGTAGCTGGCAAAGTAATGCCTCCGGCCGTCATATGCTCGAAACCTGGGTGAAGGTGAATGATTCCACCCTTGCGGGCAAAGGGCAGCTCGTCAAAGGGCGGGATACCCTGCTGCTGGAGTCTGTCAGCCTGGAGCAGCGGGGCGGGCAACTGTATTACGTGCCCACGGTCACAGGGCAAAACAAAGGGCTGCCGGTGCGGTTTGCCCTTACGTTCATAGACAGCCGGCAGATGGTGTTTGAAAACCCCGCGCATGATTTTCCGCAAAAAGTAAGTTATACATTGGTCAGTCCCGATTCACTGCTGGCGGAAATTTCCGGTGTGGCGAACGGTGTGCTGAAAACACGGCAGTTCCCGATGCAGCGGCTGCGCTGAACGCCGTGCCTGATCCTGCCGGCGGGCTGTTTTTTGAACATGCTTTCTCCTCAACTTGCATAGGTACCACCGCTTCATTGTTTATGCAACGCCGGGTGCATCCTGTCTGCGCTCATGCGGGCGTACCGGCTTGCCTGCTGCCCGCGCATTACCCTTTCCAGGAAGTTTTGTTTATGCAACGCCGGGTGCATCCTGTCTGCGCTCATGCGGGCGTACCGGCTTGCCTGCTGCCCGCACATTACCCTTTCCAGGAAGTTTTCCCGCCCGCTGCACCGCTCGTCAAATTTTTACCGGGTACGTACACAATCTGGGAAAAATGAGTAATATTATACCGCTGAAATCGAATTGCTGATGTTAAAAAAGATCCACGTCACTGCCACCAGCTCAAATTTTGAACGGGAACCGCTGGTACGCCCCTTCGGGTTCAAAGGCAACTACCTGACGGAATTGTGGCAGGTAGCCGCCCACCTGCAGGCTGCTTCGGGCGTTTCCGGAACGGGCCTGGCCACGCAAAGCGTACTGTACGGAGATGCTGACTTTTTTGCGGCACAGCCGGAAGCAGGCGGCAATGCGCTGATGTACGCCCTCTGTAACCGGGCGCTTGAACTGGTAAAAAAAACACCCTTCCATACGCCGGTAGACCTGTTGCATGCCATTCTGCCCGCCGTAAAAGAAGCGGCCACGCAACTGGCCGGGTGTACCGTGAACGACAATTTTATATTGAATGCGCTGGTGAGCGTAGACAATGCCGCCTGGCTGTTATATGCCGCGGAGAACGGCTTTTCTTCCTTTGATGACATGTTGCCCGCGGTATTCAAACCGGCGTTGCAACACCGCAACCAAAGCATTGCCATCCTCTACCAGGTATCTTACAATATGCCCGTGGCAGATATTGTGCGGGCGGCCCATGAAGGTTTTTTTGTGTTCAAGATAAAAACGGGCCACCCGGGCAGCCAGGAGGAAATGCTGCGGCTGGATATGGAGCGCCTCACCGCCATCCATGCTGCATTGAAAGACCTGCGTACGCCACACACGGCCAGCAGCCAGCTGTTGTACACTATGGACGCCAATGCGCGGTACAAAAAAAAAGAGACCCTCCTGCGCTATCTTGACCATGCCCGTAAAATAGGCGCCTTTGACCAGGTGCTGTTGTATGAGGAGCCTTTGAGCGAGACCAATACAGAATATGTTGGTGATGTAGGCGTACGTGTGGCGGCGGATGACAGTATTCATAATGAACAGGATGCGCAGGCGCGGCTGGAGCAGGGGTACGGCGCGCTGGTGCTGAAAGGCATTGCCAAAACGCTGAGTATGTCGCTGCCCGTGGCGCGCCTGGCGCACGAAAGAAATGTGCCCTGCATGTGCTCCGACCTTACGGTGAACCCCCTGCTGGTGAACTGGCACAAAAACCTGGCGGCGCGCCTGGCGCCGTTTCCCGGCATGGGTATGGGGCTGATGGAAACCAATGGCGATGCCAACTATTGCCGCTGGCAACAGATGAAGCAGCACGCGCCCGGCTGGGAAGATCCTTCGGACGGTATGTTCCGGCTCAATAAAGATTTTTATGAACGCAGCGGCGGTATTTTTGAGCCGGTTGCGCATTACGAAAAGATGTTCAGCAAGCACTCCCGCATATGAAAACATTACTCTGGCTGCTGGCCTGCTGTTACGCCGGCAGCTGCATGGCGCAAGACACGCCGCTCATCATTCACATGAAAGTATTGCAAGGCCTGCAGTACGATGTGGTGCGCTTCCATGTGAAGCCGGGCGCGCGTGTAAAACTGGTATTCACCAATACGGACGATATGAACCACAACCTGCTGATCACGCGCCCCGGCACGCGGGAGCAGGTGGTGAACATGGCGCAGGAACTGGGCGCGCAGGGCCCTGCAACGGATTATATCCCCGCCGGGGAACAGGTGCTCTGGTCTATTCCCGTTACGGAACCGGAGCAGGAAAGAACGCTGGAGTTCACCGCGCCGCAGCAGGAAGGCGTATACCCTTATGTATGCACCTACCCCGGTCATGGCCTCATCATGTATGGCGCTATGTATGTAAAGCAGGATGCGCAGCTGCCAGACCTTGCGGCAGATATGAACATCCCGCCTTCCCGGCGGCAGTCTGACGCCAGCCTGGAAGAAGATGAAACGCACCATACGGCTCATCACGGGCATGCATCCCAAACACTGCATCCGTACACGCCGGTGCCGCCTTATCACTACCGCGTGTTCATTGAAGGGGCCAGTCCCGCCGCAATAGCCGTAAGCCTCCCGCAAAACCTTTCCTACTGCTGGGATGCGGGTACCTGCAAACTGCGTTTTGCCTGGGAGGGTGGTTTCCTGGATAATTCAGACCTCTGGAAAGGTAAAGGCGATGCGCTGGCAAAAGTAACCGGCCACATCTTTTTTACTGAAGCGCCGGCTTACCCGCTGGCCTTCCAGGGAGCGCCGCAGGCAGCGGTTATCCGCTTCAAAGGGTACCGGCTGGTAAACCGGTATCCTGAATTTCACTACACCGTAAACGGCGCTCATGTATACGAGCTTATCAAACCGAAGGAAGACGGCAAAGGCATTGTACGCTATTTCCGGATCACCGGCAACACAAAAGGCCTGGTGTTCCATACCGCGCCGCAAACGGGCGTTGCCTATACCGCTTCCGCCGGCCAGTGGAAGCAGAACGCCTTGTTGTTAACAGCCCTGCAGGCCAGGGAATTTAATATCACAATCACCGTATTATGAAGTACCGGGTGCTCTTGTCAGCATGGCTGTTGAGTGCGGGCAGCATTTTTGCACAGTCATACAAAGTGGAAACCATCCCCATGCCGGAAGGCCTCACCGCGGAAGTAGGCGCTATTGAATTGCTGCCGGACGGCCGGTTGATGGCCGGGTTTACCCGCGGCGAAATAATGACGTACCAACCCAAAACAAAACAATGGAAACTGTTTGCCGAAGGCCTGCATGATCCCCTGGGCATGCTGGTGATCAGCAACGCCGAAGTGCTGGTCATGCAGCGGCCGGAGCTGACGCGCCTGAAAGATACGAATGGGGATGGCGTGGCAGACCTGTATGAGACGGTAACGGACGGCTTCGGTATTTCCGGTAACTACCATGAGTTTAACTACGGCCCTGTGAAAGACAAAGCCGGTAACCTGTTCATTGCGCTTAACGCATCTTCGCCCGGCGGCTCCATGCGGCCGGAAGTGCGGGGAGCCATCAGGCCGGAGGGAAGAGACGGGGCAGACGGGCAAAAGCAGATGTTCTCCGCCGTGCCTTACCGCGGCTGGGTAATGAAGCTGACGCCCTCAGGCAAACTGCTGCCCTATGCCAGCGGTTTCCGCTCACCGAACGGCATCGGTTTTGACCTGGCGGGCAACCTGTTCGTTACAGACAACCAGGGAGACTGGATCGGTACCAGCTGGCTGTTGCATGTAAAGGAAGGAGCTTTCTACGGCCATCCGGCCAGCCTGGTATGGAGAAAGGGATGGAACAGGGGCAGCCCTTTTGCATTGCCGGTAACGGCGCTGGACAGCCTGCGTACCAAAGCTGCCGTGTTGTTCCCTCATGGCATCATGGCCAACTCGCCCTCGCAGCCGCTTTGCGATGCAACCCGCGGCAAGTTCGGCCCCTTTGCCGGGCAGCTGCTGGTAGGGGAAATGAACCAGGGCCGCATTGTGAGGGTGATGCTGGAAAAAGTGGACGGAGAAATGCAGGGCGCCTGCGTGCCCTTCCTTGACGGCCAGGGCCTCCGGAAAGGCAACAACCGCCTGGCCTTTGCGCCAGACGGCAGCCTCTATGTTGGCCAGAACGCTCATGGCTGGCTGGGAGACCTGGGCATTCAACGCATTGTTTACACCGGAACAACGCCGCTGGATATTCATACCATGAAAATAACCAGGCGGGGTTTTGACCTCACGTTCACCTTGCCGGTAGATGCCGCCACGGCGCGCAACGCTGCCAATTATTCCCTGCGCCACTACAATTACAGCTATCATAAAAAATACGGGTCGCACCAGATGGATCTTGACAGTGTGCCTGTTAAACAGGTGATACTGTCTCCTGACCGCAAGCGCGTGTCCATCATTCTCAACAGCCTCCAGGCCGGTTATGTATACGAACTGAAGTTGTCTAACATCCGCACCACAGGGGGCCGGGAGCTGCGGAACAAACTCATCTGCTATACGGCAAACCGGCTGCTGCCGGATAATACGCCTGTTATGAAGGCGCCGGTGTTCGCTAAAAAAGATATTGAAGAAGGGCGGCTGCTGATCTCGAAATCAGACTGTGTGGCCTGCCATAAACCTGCTGAAAAACTGATCGGCCCATCTTACGCAGACATCGCAAAAAAATACAGGCCCACAGAGGCAAACGTGGACCTGATTGCACAAAAGATCATCAAGGGCGGCAGCGGGGTATGGGGCCCCGTGCCCATGTCTCCCCATGCCAATATCCCGCTGACGGATACGCGGAAGATAGCCCGGTACATCCTCTCCTTATAACGAAATGCTGAAAAAAGCGTAAATTAAGAGTGTTCAAACCTGATACACCATGTTCAAAGTACCTGCTACACCTACAGCAACTTCAACCGCTCTGTTTGTATTGCGCCTGATAGTGGGCGTTGCGTTCATTATGCATGGCTGGGGCAAGATCCAGGCTCCGGCCTCATGGATGCCGGCAGGCGGGCCCGTATCTTTATCACCGTTCTGGCAGGTGATGGCCGCAGTGTCAGAATTTGGCGGCGGCATTCTTTTAGTACTGGGTTTAATTACGCCCATTGCATCGCTGGCTATTGGTATCACCATGGCGGTGGCCGTGTATTTTCACAGCGTGGTCTTTAAAGATCCGTTCGTGAACATGACCGGCGGCGGCGCTTTTGAATTGCCGCTGACGTTCTTTGGCATTGCACTGCTGTTCCTCTTTGCCGGGCCAGGCAAAATTTCGCTGGACTATAAGATCTTCGGGAAGCGGTAGCGCGGCTTACAACGTATAATACGGGGCTAACAGCTTGTCTACCTCATGATAGCCGCTGGGGTACTTCACACCGGCCGTATCGGCGCCTGCATGTAGCAGCGCGGCTACAGACGCGGGGTTGCGGCGGTCTGTCCAGTAAGAGTCTGTACAGGCCAGCACGGCCAGCGCCAATGCACTGCGCCCCTGCCCGTCTTTGGCGTTTACGGCGGCGTGGTGTTTGAGCAGGAGCTGTAGCGTACTGTGATGCGCACGCCAGGCAGCCACGTGCAGGGCGGTGCTGTTGCCGGCAATGCCGAAGTACCCGTTGCCATGCACATACGGCGCATCTACATGCACGCCCAGTTGCAACAGCAGTTGCACCCCTTCCGTATTGCCATTGCCGGCAAATTCCGCCAGTAATGTACCTTCCTCCGCCAGCAGCGCTGCCAGGAGGGCCGGGTCTTCATCCACCAGGGTTTGCGCGCGGGCGGCATCGTTGAGGGCGCAGGCCGCTATCAGCGCCTCTACGCCGTGCAGTTCAAAAGGTACGCCCCATTGTTCAAACAGGCGCAGCAGGTCTCCCCGGCCCCGCCGGGCGGCCATGGAGAGGGAGGAGCGGCCATCAAACCCGTTTTCCAGCAGCGGGTTGCCGCCATGTTCCATCATCAGTACTACAATGTGAAGGTCGTTATCACGGAGCACAGCGCTTTGCAGCGGGCTGCGCCGCCAATGCGTCATATAGTTGGGGTCAGCGCCTGCGGCCAGCAGGTACCGTACGCCGTTATAGTCGTGCCAGTCTGTTTTCCGCAGCAGCATGGCGTTGATACTTTCCCGGCTCAGCCGGCCCGTTTCCACCAGCGCTTCCATGGCCTCGTTATGATAGCTTTCCGGTGTATGGTACACCGTTTCTCCGTCATTCGGGTCTGCGCCGTATTGCAGCAGCAGGCGTGTGAGCGGCCCGTGGTGGGCAATGCCCGCGGCGCCGTAAAGTACGCTTTCCCATCCGGGTTCAGGGAGATGGCTGTCATCCATCCACCCGGCATTGGCATTAGCGCCGTGCTCCAGCAGCATGCGGGCGCAGTGCAGATGCCCGTTGCCGTTACGGCGGGTGGAAGGCATCCACAGGTATCTTGAAAAACAAAGGTAGGTAAGCGCGTCCCAGTTGTGCGGGCCGCCCTGCGCCGTGGCCAGCGCCGGTTGCTGCGCCAGCAGTTCCTTCACGCGGTTTTCATGGCCCAGTATGGCGGCTGTGTAAATGTTGGCGTCTGCTGCTTCAGGGTGTGCTGCCAGTATGGCTTCTGCCGCATCCAGCGTGCCGGATACATGCGTGTCCCCAACCGGCACGCAGGCGGCCGCAATAAAGGCGGATGCTGGGTTGTGTACAGTTTGCATACAGCGGGGTTTGTAATAAAATTAGGTAAAAAACCAACGGGCCGCTGTATATCAAACATTAAATGATAGTTTCGTTATATGATCATCAGACCTTATCTCCCTGCTGATAAAGCGGGCTGCCTGAAAGCGTTTGAAAGCAACATACCCCGTTTTTTTGCACCGGATGAGCTGACGGATTATGCGGGCTGGCTGGACGAGCTGGCCCAGCGGGAACCAGGCGTTCCGCCAAACAAAGATGAACAGGCGCCTTCAGACGCTCCGCCCGGCAACACGCCCGGCGCAGGCGGTGTGGAACATTACTATGTGGTGGAAGAAAACGGGGAAGTTATAGGCTGCGGCGGTTTTTTTGCAGACCTGCAAAAGCGGGAAGCCACAATGGCCTGGGGCCTCATCACCAACGCCCTGCACAAAAAAGGGCTGGGCAAGGCCCTGTTCCTGTACCGGTTGGAAAAGATCCGGGAAATTTGCCCTGGCAGCACCATCATCCTGGACACTACCCAGCATTCCTGCCGGTTTTTTGAAAAGCTGGGTTTCCGCACCGTACGCGTTTCCAAAGATGCTTACGGCCCGGGGCTTGACCGTTATGATATGGAAATGCGCCCGTGATTGCCCGGCATAACGGAACTGCACCCTGGCCAGCCAATTGTTATATATATTTGCAACGAATTTTGATATGGAAGAACGCCAGCAAACAATCATCAGAAAGGTAGATGTAACGCGCTACGTAACCCCGCTGCGGGAGGGCGGCTCGCTGCCGGCTATTGCCGAGGCAGACGACGGTTTTTTGTACGTGCTCAAATTCCGCGGCGCGGGCCAGGGCATCAAGGCCCTTATTGCGGAGCTGATAGGCGGTGAGATTGCGCGCGCCGTGGGACTGAAAGTACCCGAAATCGTATTTGCCCATCTGGATGCCGCCTTTGGCCGCACCGAGCCTGATGAGGAGATACAGGACCTGCTGAAGGCCAGCGCAGGCCTTAACCTGGGACTGCATTACCTTTCCGGCGCTATTACGTTTGACCCGACGGTTACTGCGGTAGGCCCGGCGCTGGCATCGCAGATCGTCTGGCTGGATGGCCTGCTGACCAATGTAGACCGTACCGCGCGCAATACCAACATGCTGATGTGGCACCGGGAGCTGTGGCTGATAGATCATGGCGCTGCGCTGTACTTTCACCATGCCGGGCAAAACTGGGAAGAACCGGCCAAACGGCCCTTTGTGCAGATAAAGGATCATGTGCTGCTGCCGCAGGCCAGTGAGCTGGAGGCTACAGACAAGGCTTTCCGCGAAATACTGACGCCGGCCCTCATCCGCAGCATAGTGTTATTGCTGCCGGATGCCTGGTTCCCGGATGGCGCGGCCGGCGAATACCGCGAGATGTATTATAATTTTCTGACCACACGAATAGCCAACGCTGAAGTTTTTGTAAAAGAAGCACAACATGCCAGAAAAGCACTCATTTGAATATGCCGTTGTACGCATTGTGCCAAGGGTGGAACGGGAAGAGTTCCTGAACGTGGGCGTGATCCTCTACTGCAAACGCCCCGTTTTCCTGCAGGCCATGATCACGCTGAACGAAGCGCGGCTCCGGGCATTTTGTGCGGCTATAGATGTGGAAGAAGTAAAGGCATACCTGCATGCCATTGACAATATCAGCAAGGGAGGGCCGGGCGCCGGCCCCATTGGCCAGCTGGATGCCGGCTCCCGCTTCCGCTGGCTCACCGCCACCCGCAGTACCATTGTGCAAACCTCCAAGGTGCATGCGGGCCTGTGCACAGACCCGCTGCAAACCTTGAAACAATTACATGAAGAGCTGGTGATGTAGGCGTTGCGTTGTACCGGTAACCCTGTAGCGCATCGCAACGCGGAGGGCCATATTGCCTTTTCCGGTCAGGATCAGGCTACCGCGGGCCGGGGCTGTTTTCTTCGCAATATCCAGGCGGAAATAAGCGCTATCAGCGCGCCCAGCGGCAGCACCTCCAGGTAAGTGATCACTATCACCAGCAGCGGGTTTTTGTACATTTCCCTGAACTTGTTCATTTCTGCCGTTTTGCTGGCCATTTCCGCGGCCGTGGCCCCTTTTTGCTGCGCCTGCCGCAACATATTGGCAATGTACTTGTCCAGGAAGTCGGGGATGAACACGTAATAGTCCACCAGCCATACCACCGTATACATGGTGGAGGCTACCAGCGCAATGAGGAAACCCGTTTTAAAGGCCTTGCCAAAGGAGATCACGCCATTGTTGTACTTGTCGCGGTAATTTTTAATGCCTACAAAGATCAGGGAGAAAATGAGGATCATACTCAGGTACCCTACCGTTTCATTACCCTCAAATTCCGGGTTGGTATAACACATAACAGTAGAGAAGATCATCATGGCGGTAAGGAGAAGGCCGGCTATAGACCCGAAAATGAGCACGTTCTTTTTCATCAGGTTTTGTTTTAAGGTGATGGCCCAAAAATGGCATATTCCCCGCGTTCCCCGTTCATACTTTAGCATGAATTTGGGCCCCGGAGGGCATTTTAGTACTAAAGAAGGAGGAACGGTTATGGTATGATGTGCAGTCTTTTTCCCATTTCAACCGCCTGGGTACGCCGTTTTACGTCCATTTTCTCGAAAAGGCGCGAAGTATGGGTTTTTATGGTGCTCAGCGATACAAACAGCCGGGCGGCTATTTCCTGGTTGCTCAACCCTTCTGCCATGAGCTGCAGTACTTCCAGCTCCCGGTTGCTGATAGCCAGGCGGGCCAGTTCTTTTTCATTCAGTTCAAAACCGTTGCCCTGCGGTTGTACCAGTACTTCTTTTTCCACCACAATGGTCCTCACTTTGGGCCGGCTCAGCCGGAGGGCCAGCCAGATGCCCAGCAGGGTGAACAGCACGGCAATGGCCCCAACATACAGCTCAAAGGCATGGTCTATGATCACCAGCCGCAATTCCAGCCATTTTAGCAAAAACAGCAATACGGCCAGCGAAACGCCATAGAGAATGATATGTTTGTTCTTTGAGAGGAATCCGGGGACCATATGAATATGCAATTCCCGTCAAAATTAAACATTTTGGGATGAGTAGGGAAGCGGCTGCCTGACGCAGCACTTTCTCAACCGCTCCGGGCCGGCAGAACAGTTTACCGGCCCGGTTAACGGACGTTACCCGTTATTCTCCCGGCGCGGAATACTGTACAATATCAATCCCCACCCCGTTCGGGTCACGGATGGCAAAGTGTTTGTCTCCCCACGGTTCTTCCCGGAGGTCTATCACAATTTCTACCGCCTTTTTCCGGAGGTCTGCATACACGCTGTCTACATTGTCCACTTCAATGGTCAGGTATACGCCCTGGCCCCCGAAAGCGGCCTGGAAGAGCGGCTGCTGGCTGGGGTGGCCGGGCAGCAGAAAGCTGATCTCGCCAGTATGGCCGGGTGTATGCAGCAGCAGGTAAAATTCATTTTCAAAAGTAACCCCGAAGTTGAGCACGTTCAGGTAGAAGTGTTTTGTTTCGTTGAGTTTGGCTGTGATGATGCCTGCGTTGAGTTTCATGGCCTGTTTGTTTTGATGGTTAAATGATAACACAAAATTCGGGACGGGCAGGTTGCGGGTATTGTAAAAAACGGACAAAGTTACCGGAGGGCAATAGTAGGCGTGAGACCGTACATGGCTTTAAACTCCTTGATGAAATGAGCCTGGTCATAATACCCGTCATAAAACAGCTTGTTCTTTTTCAGGCTTTCAACAGACGGTTTGGCATGCAGGATGTGCTGGAAGCGTACCACCTTGCTGAAGGTTTTGGGCGTGTCCCCGATGTAGAAGCTGAACAGCCGCCGCAGCTGCCGCGGGCTGATGCCGGTGTTCAGCGCGCTTTCTACAGGCAGCGTGCCTTTGGCGTCAAGAATAATGTCTATGGCGTTGAACAGCCGGCTGTCTGCCTGCAGGGGAGCGCTGTTGAGCACCTGCAGAAAGAACCGGTCAAGGGCGGGCTGTATGGCCTGCGCAAACGAGGGTAACGCGGCCAGCGCAGCCAGGTCTTTTGACAGCCGGGGCGCCACATGGGCCAGGTGTTCAAAACGGTTGGTCAGTTCGGCGGCGTTGATATGGAACAGCAGCGGAAAAGCGGCGGGCAGAAAGCGGATGCCCGTATAGTGGAAGACCGGCGGCAAGGGGAACTCCGTGTACGCGGTTGAGAAGCCCATTACGTAGTTCTCTTCCGGCTGATGCAGGTCAAAGAAGATATCCATACAGCCGTCTGCCACTACCCGGTAGCAAAACGGCCTGGTAAGCGGCTGCACGGTTTGGAGTTGCCAGTAGCAATAGATGTAGGGCGCCAGGCGCATGTCCGGCAGCAGCTCGGCATACACTACCTGTTCCCCCGCGTCTTTTACCGTGGGCTGCACGGGCTGGAACCGCTGTCTGAAATCTGGTATCTGCATACAGGCGGGCGTTGTTTCACGGGCCCCGGGTAAAAATACTGTTTACTATGGTTTCCCCGCCATGCGGGCAGAAGAAAATACCAGGACAATTAACTGGCATTACCTGCCGCCGTCCGCGAAAAGGGAATGGGCATCCGCGAGGGCAAGGGTATACGCTCCGCCGCCTGCGAGGGTATAAGCCAGCCGCCTGCAACGGCATACCCCCTATCGCCTGTAACGGCATATACCCCGCCGTCTGTAACGGCTGTAGAATTTTTTCCCCGTGTGTTTTGTTCCTGCCCTGTGCAGGAGGTACGGCACGGTATATGTTTCCGTATCCGCAAACAGCATTTCATGAAAAAAGCAGCTTATCTACTATTATTGGTACTGGCCGTTACGCTCAGCAGTTGCGAACTGGTAGAAGGGATCTTCAAGGCTGGCGTATGGACGGGCCTGCTCATTGTAGCGCTGGTGTTGGGGCTCATCATCTGGTTAATGTCCCGGGGCAGGAAGTAGCGGGAAAATCCGCTATATTCGGGTCATGAACATCCAGCAGACAGACAACGGGAAAAAGGGCAGCTTCAAGGCTGTGAGCAACAACGTGCAGGCCGGTGAAATGACCTACACCTGGGCGGGTACAGACAAATTTATCATTGACCATACAGACGTAGATGAAGCCTTTGCGGGGCAAGGTGTTGGCAAGCAGCTGGTAATGGCGGCGGTAGCCTTTGCCCGGGAGAAAGGCATAAAGATAATGCCCCTCTGCCCCTTTGCCAGCAGCGTGTTTGATAAAGACGCGTCCCTGGAAGATGTACGGTTTTAAATAGCGGCCAGTTAATTGTTCCCGCTTCCTTCCCGCGTTATTTCCCGGAAAGATTTTTCATAATCCTGCCCGTAACTTTCCTTGTATTCTTTCGCAAATTTCAGGTAAGCGTCTTGCGCTATTTTATGCCTGCCGGAAAGAATGAGGCAGCGGCATTTGTAGGCCAGGGCTTCCTCATTCAGCTGGTCAAACTGGAAAACGGCATGGGTGAGCTGCAGCACAAATTCTGTTTCCCGCTGCAGGTCCGCATGCGCCATATAGTCCAGCAACAGGTCGGTTATCTTGATGGAAACGTCTGACTTGATATTGTCCAGCCACTCGTAGGGTACATTTTTCAGGAAGCTGCCCCTGTCCGCAATTTCCCGCAATACCGGTATGGACACGGGGCCCGCTGCCTGCTGCATATACACCTGGTAGTCTATGTACAGCGCCGGGTCCGTTACCTCCAGTTTCCAGCGGCCGGCATCTTTCAATATCTGCATGCCGCCTGTTTTTTCCAGGATGGCCTTCAGCTTCACCACGTTCACAGAAAAATTGTTGCGCGCGTCTTTCAGCGGTTTATCTTCCCACAGCAACTCATAGAGCTTTTCAGGGGTAATGCCTTTCCCGTTTTTAACGGTATGAATGAGCAGCAGCAGGAAAAGCTCTTTCAGCAGGGGTGTAAACAGTTTGGTACAGTCGTTCCCTTCCTTGTCTGTTACTTCAAATTCACCGAACAGGTAAATGGCCGGATGTCTCTCCACCGGCGCCGCGGCCTCCGGCGTTTTCTCCACAGGCGGGGCGGAGGTTGTTTCCCGGGCGGGCGTATCCGTTTCATCCAGGAACTGCCAGCGTTTCCACACAAAAAAGAAGAGGGCGCCGGCCGTAAGCACGCAGGCCAGGCCCAGCAGCACACGGCCCCGGTTGAACGGGCGCGGCGCGGCAGGCACGGCGCTTACCGCGGGGTTGGGCGGAAAATGGAGTGTATAGGCATTTAATTGCGTCACATTGTTTTTGGCGGTATAGTAGGTAACGGCCACCAGCTTTTTGCTGGCAGGCGCATAATACAGGTCTGCAAAAGAACGGATGTCATGAAAAGAATACGGGATGGAATCTCCCATCCACTGGTACGCCGGTTTGTGCAGGGAGCCTTTGATGAGCTGGAGCTGGGAGTTGAACCGGTCTTTCGGGTGTACCAGCGCGTAAAAATCATGACGGGCCGCATCTATCACCAGGCTGTTGGCAAAACAGAACTGCCGCTCGGGCTCCGGCAACTGGTATACGTGGCGGAAGGTGTGGTCTTTTACGCTGTAGGCCAGCAGGTCATACACATATTTGGGGTTAATGGCCTGGTTCCCCGTGCTGCTGCCATAGCCGCCGATAATGAAGGCCGTGTCTGCCGCGGGCGTAGTGCCCAGGGCGGCCAGGTAGCGCGGCATAAAGCTGTCTCCCCGGGTGGCCACCAGCTCCCAGCGTTTGGTGGGGAAGTGGTAGCGCTGCACCTTGTTTTTGTATTGCAGCTGGCCGTACCCGGCTACGATGTATAAAGAAGAATCTGCGGGGGAGAGGAATTTGTTGGCATGCCAGTATTCTCCCAGTTCCGCGGGCGTAAAGTTCATGTTCCACTCCTTTGCCGTGGGCTGGTAGGTGCTTACGCGCTGCTGGTCTATATAAAAGTCATGCAGCAGGCCGGTATGCGCGTCATAAACGGCCTGGTGGCCCGGCAGCAGCGTATCCCGGCTGCGGGCCAGTTTTTCGCCGCCAAACTGCCCGTCTTTAATGGAGAGGTGGTACAGGGTGTCTTTCGCAATGATATAGAGTATCTCCTGCCGTGCGTCAAACGCCAGGGCGGGAGAGCTGCCGGTATGCATGCTGCGCACCAGCTCCCAGTGCTGATGGCGGGGTTTGATCCACAAGGGGTTTTTGATGGCCGCGCGCAGGCCTTTCACTTCATCCGTACCATTGTCTGCCAGCGGGAAAAAATAGGCCAGCCGCCCATTTTGCGTGATGCGGATGTCTTTCAGGCTCATGGGAGGCAGGTCCAGCGTCTGGAACCGGTCAAGGCTGCTGGCGCCAAAAAGCAGGTGGCAGCAGGTAGAAGGTTGTAACGCCGCGCGGCCCTTGCACATCAGCCGGTTGTTGAAATAGCAGGATGCCTCCTGCCGCTGCGGGTCAAGGTGTATCCGGAAGCGGTTCCAGCCGCTATAGAGCTGCATGGTGTCTGCCACAAAGCTGCGGGTAAATGTTTCGCCAATTACAAAGTTGAAGGAGAACAGCCGCTGGTTGTACACCAGGTCTATATTTTGCCCTTGCGTGGTGATGAGCCGCATCACGTACCCGAAGTAGGTTTCCATGCCCGGCCTGAACTGGAGGTCGAAAGAAATGTCCACAGCCCCGTCAATACACATCGGCCCGCCGCCGGTCAACTGAAGGCCCGTTCTTTTCTCAGGCACTACCTCGTGACTGGAAAATGCCAACCCGTGAGACTGCGCAAACCCGGTGCAGTAACAAATAAACGTAAAGAATACACTAAGAATATATTTCCCCATGGGACCACAAGCGGCTTGGTTGAATACTTTAACTAACGCGTTTTTAAGATAAGGATAATTTGGAAGAGCTGAAATTAATTGCCGCCAATACTGGATTAATATTGTTGAGAATCAGCTATTTACCTGATTATTTAAAATTAATTTCCCCGTTAGTGCTTCCGTTAATCCTTTTGTTAGTGCCCCGGGGGTTACTTGCAGTATGTTATGAAAAAATGAGATAAAGCCTGAGAGACCTATTCCGTAATCTATTCCTTCAGCCAAGAAATCAAATCGTTATGAAAAAAATCTATTATTTATGGATGCTGCTATGCAGCCTGCCGCTATGTGCTTTTGCGCAACAACAGTCCGTCAGCGGCAAAGTAACCGATGTAAAAGACGGTGCCCCTTTACCTGGCGTAAGTGTTTACACGGTAGATGCGGCGGGAAAAAGAACGGGCGTTACCACCAACGCCCGCGGGGAATACCTGCTGCAGGCGCCGGCGGCGGCCGCCGAGCTGTTTTTTGTGTACCTCGGCATGGCTACCGTCAGGGAGCGCATCAACGGCCGGAGCACTATTGATGTAAACATGACGGCCACGGACGAAATGCTGAGCGGCGTAGTGGTGGTGGGCTACGGCACCCGGCGTAAAGAAACGCTCACGGGTGCGGTGAGCAACATCACAGCCAAAGAGATCCAGACCACTACCAACATCAGCCTGGCGCAAAAGCTCCAGGGCAAGGTGGCGGGCCTGCAGATCAGGCAACTGGGCGGTGAGCCGGGCACTTTTGACAACATGATCAACCTGCGTGGCTTTGGCACCCCGCTCTTTGTCATAGATGGTATTGCGAGAGACGGGGCCTCGGAATTTCAGCGCCTGAACGCGGATGATATTGAGAGCATCTCTTTCCTGAAAGATGCTTCGGCCGCTATTTACGGCCTCCGCGCCGGCAACGGCGTGGTGATCGTGACCACCAGGAAAGGCGCCCGCGGAAAGACCAGTTTCAACTACAGCGGCACCGTAGGCTGGATCAGCCCTACAGACGTGCCCACCATGGCCAATGCCGCCCAGTGGATGCAGATGCGTAACGATGCGGACATTTTCAGTACCGGCACGCCCTTTATCACGCAAGACGAGCTGCAGAAATGGATGGCCGGCGGCCCCGGTTACGAGAGCACAGACTGGTACAGCGTGGCCATGAAGAACGCGGCCATGCAAACGCAACATACCTTGTCCGCTTCCGGTGGCACGGATAAAACGCAGTACTTTGTGAGCCTCGCTTTTGCCAATGAAGACGGCCTGCTGCGCAGTAACGACATGAACTACAAGCGTTACAACATCCGCTCCAACCTCACCACGGAGCTGCACAAAAACCTGAAAGCGGAAATACTGATGGCCGGGCGGTACGACAACCGCACCGTACCCGGTGAGAACTTCTTCAATATTTTCAAGGGTACCCGTGTAACGCTGCCTACAGAAAAGCCCTACGCCAACAACAACCCGGAGTACCCCGCCTTTGTAACGCCTTCCACGCAAAACCCGCTGGTGCTGTCGCAGCGCGGTATTACGGGTTACAACGAAAGCGTAACGCGTAACTTCCAGTCTTCCATGGCCCTCACCTACACCGTGCCTTTTGTGGAAGGTTTGTTTATCCGCGGGCTGGCGGCTTATGACATGACAAGTTACTCCAACAAGGACCTGCAGAAAGGCTACAAGCTCTACACCTACGTAAACGGTGAGTATGTAGCGCAGCCGCAGCGGGTGGGCAATTCCAGCATCGCCAACAACTACGGCAACAACAACCGCCTCACCCTGCAGGCGCAGGCTAACTACAACCGGCAGATTGCGGGCCATCACAACATAGCCGCCACTTTTGTGGTGGAACAGCAGCAATACTGGAGCCGCGACGCCTATTTGCGCCGCTTCTATGACTTTTATACCAATGACCAGATCAATGCCGCGGGCACGGCCAAAATGGAAGCTTCCGGCGGGGAAGACCAGCAGGCCAACCTCTCTTACATAGGCCGCCTCAACTATGACTACAAACAGAAATACCTGTTTGAGTTTGCGTTCCGGCAAGATGGGTCTTACCGTTACCATCCCAGCCAGCGCTGGGGTTTCTTCCCCGTGGTGTCTGCCGGGTGGCGGCTGTCTGAAGAACCTTTCATGAAAGAAGCCGTACCGGTTATATCCCATCTGAAGCTCAAAGCATCTTACGGCCGGGTAGGCCAGGATGCCGGCAACCCCTTCCAGTACATTGCCGGTTTTTCTACCCAGGGCGGCGGGCGCTATGAGTTCGAGAACGGGGCGCTCACCAATGGCGCGGCATCTCCGGCCATTGTGAATGAAAAGCTGAGCTGGTTCACCTCTACCATTACAGATTTCGGTATTGAAGTGGGCCTCTGGAAAAACAGGCTGAGCGTGGAGTTTGACGTTTACCGCAGAGACCGGAAAGGCCTGCTGGCGTACCGCAACGTATCACTGCCCAATACCTTTGGCGGCACCCTGCCGCAGGAGAACCTGAACAGTGACCGGGTGCAGGGTTTTGATCTCACTATTGCCCACCAGAACACCGCCGGCAATTTCCGGTATGGCGTTTCCGCCAACGTCAACTATTCCCGCGGCATGAACCGCTATGTTGAAAGGGGCGCCTACACCAACAGTTACAACCGCTGGCGCAATGGAGCGGACTACCGGTATAACGATCTGGTATGGGGCTATACTTACCTGGGCCAGTTCACATCAGAAGAGGAAATAGCCAAATACCCCCTCCAGAACGGGGACCAGGCAAACATCCGCGAGCTGCCCGGAGATTTTAAATATGCGGATGTGAATAACGACGGGTTGGTGAACGGTAACGACATGCTGCCGCTCTGGTACGGCGCAGCAGGTACCAATGACAACCAGAACCCGCCCGGCAAAAACCCCAAGTTCAACTACGGCCTCACGCTCAACGCCGCCTACAAGGGCTTTGACATCAACGTGCTGTTCCAGGGCGCGGCCGTGTACACTGTGCGCTTCAGCGAAGTGTACGCGGAAGTGATGGCCTTCAGGGGGAATACGCCCGCCTACTTCTTTGACCGCTGGCACAAGGCAGATCCGTATGATCCCAACAGTGAGTGGGTACCCGGCAAATGGCCCGCATCGCGGTTCAACTTCAATGTGGGCGCCATGTACGCGGAAAGCTCCGTTTGGCGGAAAGATGCATCGTACGTGCGGTTGAAAAGCCTGGAGCTGGGCTACACCATCCCCACGCAACTATACAGGTCCGCCGGCATCAACAGCATCAGGGTCTATGCCAACGGTTTCAACCTGTTCACCATTGCAGACCCGTTTGTAAAGGCATTTGATCCGGAGCGGCTGGAAGGCTTGTTCAACGCGGGCTTCAACTACCCGCTGACCAAAAACTTCAATGTGGGCATCAACCTTAACTTCTAAAAAACTGAAATATGCGCAGATTTATATTACTGGTGGCCGGCCTGGCGCTCTTTAGCTGCAACCGCGTGCTGGAGCTGAAGCCTACAGACAAGATCAGGGCGGAAGACCTGTTTGGCGATCCCGCCGGCGTAAAGCTCTACATGGCCAACCTCTATTACCAGCTGCCAATCGAAGACTTTACCTACTTCCGCGCCGGCTTCAATCAGAACGGCGGAGATCCCAACAACGGCGGCTTTGCACCCGCCATGGTGACGGACGAAGCGGTACACAGCGAGTTTGGCGACTTTATCGGCAACAACGATTTTGCCTGGTGGGAGCCGGCCTACAAGCTCATACGTGATGTGAACATCCTGTCAGACGCTATCCCTTCACTGAGCATTACGGAAGATGAAAAGAAGGCCCTCACGGGTGAAAGCGCCTTCATCAAGGCCTTTGCCTACTTCGGGCTGGCCAAGCGCTACGGCGGCGTTCCACTTATCAAAAGCACGCAGAAGTACGAAGGGGATGTAGAATCGCTGAAAGTACCGCGCAGCACAGAAAAAGAAACGTGGGACTATGTGATGGAACAGTGTGACCTGGCCATTGCCAGCCTGGGAGAAGGCACCGGCCGCCGCGCCACCAAATGGACGGCCTGCGCGCTCAAATCAAGGGCCGCCCTGCATGCCGCGTCTGTGGCCAAATTTGGCCCGCGGGCCACCATGAGCGGAGACGCGGTGACGCAACAGCTGATAGGCCTGGATGCCTCCGCCGCCAACAGCTATTACGATGCCAGCATCAAGGCTTCAGAGATGCTGATGGCTTCCGGCAAGTTTGGCCTCTACGAGCCTGACCCCGCCTCGCCCGAAGTGGCTGCGGAGAACTACCGGAAAATGTTCCAGGACCCTAACACCGCCGCTATAGAAGCTATTTTCATTAAAGGGTTTACGCTCCCCGGCAATAACCAGGGGCACAATTATGACATCTGGTACCAGCCCGCGCAGGTGGCCAACGGCTGGCCCCACCCCGGTCGCATGAACCCTACGCTAGACCTGGTAGATCTCTACGAACGGTATGATAATCCCGGTCAGCCCGCTCCCGTGGTGACCACGGCGGAAGGGAACGTGAATGATTACAACGGCTACAACCCCGCCCTGAACTATATCCGCTTTGACACGCCCAACGATATTTTCAAAGGGAAAGACGCGCGCCTCTGGGGCACGGCCATTTTGCCGGGTACCAGCTTCAAGGAAACGCCCATCATCATACAGGCCGGTTTTGTAAAGCCGGACGGGCAGGCCGTGATCCGCACCAATGACCAGGTAACCGTGAACGGCGCCACCTACTATACCTATGGCGCCCCCAGCACTACCATGTATTCCGGCTTCGATACGTACGGCGGCAACAACACGCGCTCCGGTTTCTCTTTCAAAAAATTCATGAACCAGGCCAGCCCCATCACCGCCGGCTGGAACCAGAGCACTTCGGATTTTATGGAATTTCGCTTTGCCGAAATTTTGCTCAACTACGCAGAGGCGGTAGTAGAAAGCGGCCAGGGAGATGCGGCGGCTGCCGCCAAGGCGCTGAACGACATCCGTAAACGCGCCGGGCATACGGTCAACATACCCCTCACGGCCGCCAATGTACAGCGGGAAAGGCGGGTAGAGCTGGCATTCGAGAACAAACGCTACTGGGACCTCATCCGCAGAAGGGAATACCATACGGAGTTCAACAACCGCATGATGCACGCCCTGCTGCCGCTGCTGGACCTGCGCGCGCTGCCCGCCAGGAAGTACATTTTTGTGCGTGCCAACGTGCCCAACGCCAATTCAAAAACATTTGAGCCCAAACTGTATTACAAACCCATACCCGGCATAGGCGCCAATGGCCTTGTGCAAAACCCGCAGTACTAACCGGTTAAAACAGTTCTTTATGAAAAAGATGATCATATGCATGGCCGCCCTGGTTTTTATGGCCTGCGAAAAAGATAACTATGATGGCCCTAATGCCGCCCTGTCAGGCAGTTTCATAGACGCTGAAACAAAAGCGCTGGTGGAGCAGGACATTATCAGGGGCACTACCATAGAAATTGCAGAACATGGTTACGACCCCGTGGAGAAGCAGATACTCATTGTTAAAAACGACGGTACCTACGCTAATTCCCTGCTCTTTGCCAATACCTACACCGTACAGCCCGTACGCGGCAATTTTATTGACGTGGCGCCGCAAGACGTGCAGATTTCCGGCAATACCACGCTGGATTTCACGGTGGTGCCTTACATCCGCATAAAAGAGGCCAGCATTGTGAAGAACGGCACCACGGTAGTGGCTACTTTCAAGCTGCAGCAGAACGTGACCACCCATGTGAAAAAGATAGGGCTTTATGCCCACCAGGACTCGCGGGTGGGTGAGCCCATGCGTTTTGTGGCGGCAGAGTCGGAGATCAACGCCGTGGTAGATCCCAACCATGTTTATACGCTCAGTATAGACCTGCCCTCCAACAGCTCGCAACTGAAGCCGGGCAAGTCTTACTATTTTCGGGTAGGCGCCGTTATAGACAATGGCGATGCCAAGTTTAATTATGCACCGGTGGTACAACTGGATATCTGATCACTAAAAGATTCAACATGCGTTTATCAGTTTGCCTTTTATTCATTTTTTTTGTTTCCGTCAGCTGCGCCAAAAAATCAGGCGGCTCCACGCCGGAGCCGCCCATGGCCAAAGACACGGTGTACGATGAAACCGGCTGCCTTTACACCGCCTACAACAACCTGGTAATGGCCGGCTACCAGGGCTGGTTTGCGGCGGAAGGCGACGAGTCCGGCCGCGGCTGGTACCACCTGCAGAACGGCAGTTGCGGCGGTTTCAAACCCGGCTGCTCTACGGTAGATTTTTTTCCCGACATGACGGAGTATACCCGCAAGTACAAAACGGTATTCAAATACCCTGACGGCAGTGATGTGTACATGTACAGCCCGTATGATGAAGAGACCGTAGACCTCCATTTCAAATGGATGAAAGACTACGGGATAGATGGTGTGTTCATGCAGCGTTTTGTGGTGGAAGTGAAAGACAGCAACCCCAAAGGGAAACGCCATTTCAACAAGGTGCTGGAGAATGCGCTCAAGGCCGCCCGCAAATACTCCCGCGCTATTTGCGTGATGTATGACCTGAGCGGCTGCACCCCCGCGGACGTGGCCTGGGTGGAAAAAGACTGGGCGGAACTGCAGCAGCTGTTCCAGCTCTTTGACAATAAGGAACACCCTACCTACCTGCGGCACAATAAAAAGCCGCTGGTGGTAATATGGGGAGTGGGTTTCAATGACAACCGCAAATACACCATTGCAGATGCGGACCAGCTGGTGACCAGGCTGAAGGGCAGCAACAACCGCGTGTCTGTAATGCTGGGCGTGCCCTATTACTGGAGAACGATGACGAAAGACACGGAAAATTCGCCGCTCCTGCACCCCCTCATCAAACGCGCGGACATTGTAATGCCCTGGGCCGTAGGCCGTTACAACAGTAACAGTTACAACAGCGTGGCGGGTACGGAACTGGCGGGAGACCTGGCCTGGTGCAATGCCAACCAGGTAACGTACGTGCCGCTGGCGTTTCCGGGCTTTAGCTGGGGCAACCTCAGGAACGACCCGTCGCTGTACAATTCCATTCCGCGCGGGAAAGGGGATTTTCTGTGGAAGCAGGTGGCGGGCGCCAAACTGGCCGGGGCGCAAGCGCTGTACGTGGCCATGTTTGACGAGATAGACGAAGGTACCGCCATTTACAAATGCGCCCGGGAGGCAGACGTGCCGCTGCATGGGGACAGGCAGTTCATAGGTATAGAGAACGAGCTTTCTTCAGACTATTATTTATGGCTCACCGGCCAGGCGGGGCGCTGGTTCAGGGGGGAGAGCGGCTTTAGCGCCGTTAAACCGGTGAGGTGAGTGTGCCTTTAGCGCTGTAACCAACAGGAAAAATAAGGCCGGCTGAAAACAGGTTTTTCAGCCGGCCTTTGTTATTCCGGGATACGTTCGTTAGCGCATGCTCCCGGGAGGCATTTCACCGAAAGTAGGCGCCGCCGGTATTTATGTTATCCCGGAAACACGTGTCGTTCCGGAAAACAGCGGAATCTGTTATCTTGCAGAAAATCTTTCGGCCATGGCGTTAAACGAAAAATTAATGGCCCGGGTGCGGGAACTGATAGCCGCGGAACAGTACGAAGCAGCGGAGAAAAAGATGTTTGGCGGCTGCTGTTTTATGGTGAACGATAAAATGTGCGTATGCGTGCGGGACAGTCATATCATGGTACGGCTGGACCCCGCCGGTGTGGATGAGGCGCTGGAGCTGCCCGGCGCTTCGCAGATGGTGATGAACGGGCGTACCATGACGGGATATGTGTATGTGGACGAATCCGCCCTCGGTACCAAAAAACAACTGGCCTGGTGGGTCAGCCGGGCGCTGGCTTTCAACCACCTTGCCCGGTCTTCAAAGCAAAAGAAAAAATAAACAGATGGTTACCGGAAAAATATGGCGGCGGCTGGCCTGGTCCCTGCTTGGCCTGTTTGTGTTGCTGAACGTATTTGCTGCTTTTCACGCCTGGAAATTCACGCACTTCACGGATACTGTAGCTCCCCGTACCGATCCTAACAAACTGGGCATTGCCGGCAAGCTGAAGACCATCTGCTTTGGGGTAGACAATCCGCGCCCCGTCAACAAACAAAAGCCTGACCGCGCTTACAGAACAATACACCTGCAAAGCCGCGAGCGCCTGGAATGCTGGTACATGCAGGTGCCCGCCGCCCGTGGCACAGTGGCCCTGTTCCACGGCTACAGCGGGGAAAAATCCGCCATGCTGCCACGCGCCTACGAGCTGCTGGCGCTGGGGTATAACACCATGCTGGTAGACTTTATGGGTTCCGGCGGCTCCGGCGGCAACCAGACCACCATCGGGTACCTGGAGGCGGAAGATGTGACCGCCACCTACCGGTACCTGGCCGCGCAGGGGGAAAAAAACATCTACCTGCTGGGCACCTCGCTGGGGGCCGCCGCTGTGCTGAAAGCGCTGCACGATGAACCCTTGCGGCCCAGGGGCATCATACTGGAATGCCCTTTTGCCACCCTGTACGATGCCGCCAGCGCGCGGTTCAGGGCAGTAGGCGTGCCGGGTTTCCCGCTGGCGGGTTTCCTGGTGTTCTGGGGCGGGGTGGAAAACGGCTTCTGGGCCTTTTCCCATCGCCCGGTGAGTTATGCCGCTGCTGTTACAACGCCTGCCTTGTTCTTTTATGGTGATAAGGATGAAAGGGTGGCCAGGGAAGAAACAGATGCGGTGTACGGCGCGCTGGCCGGCAAAAAAAAGCTGGTCGTATTCCCGGAGGCGGGCCATACCAACTATCTTCCACGGTACCGCGAAGAATGGGTGCAGGCGGCAAAAGAATTTTTACGCGAAAATGAATAGATACGGCGCGCCCCGGTTGGCCGGGGCCGCCATATCTGATTTTTTGTCTCAAGTTGGGAAGGGAAGGGATTTGCCTAGTTAGTTCTGGCTATAAGCTAAATTGGAGAAAACACTACTAGTTATATTCGAAAGAGGGCGTCTGTCAATCCTGATGGAACAAATATGACAACATTTCTCCACAGCAAGGTTGTATTTGCTGCGCAAATTATTGTACGAATTGATTTTTCCGCTCTCAGATCAGGAGTCGCGGTACTTGGCGCGGTACTGGGCCGGGGTAACGCCGTATTCGGCCTTGATCAGTTTGGTAAGGTGTGAAGGGCCAGACAAACCGGTTTCCGCCGCTATGGCGCTCAGCTTGTTGTCTGTGCGGCGCAGGCGGAAACGCGCTTCGGCAAACCGTACGTCTGTAAGGTATTCCCGCATGTTTTTACCGAAGGTCTCATTGAACTGGCGGTTCAGCTCCCGCGGGTCCGCCTTCAGGTGGGCCACCACGTCAGTAGGGGTAACGGGCTGGTGGTTCTTATTGAGAGAAGCGTAGTGGGTCTGCATATAGTCCACGGCCCGCAATACATCTTTGGGCAGGGCGCCGCGTTCCGTCATCAGCGCAAAATAGCTGACGATCATGAGCCATACCTGGCCGTAGAGGTAAGGCGTTAGCCAGTGGGGGTTCTGATCGTACCCCACCATTTGCCTGATTATTTCCCTGTGCTCGCTGCCAAGCGGCAACAACAGCCCCTGCACGCCGTCCGCTTCCTGCTTCTCCTGTTTGTCCACCATGGCGCCAAACTCCCTGTAACCCTCATGCCCTTTGGCCTGCGCGGCTTTGATGGCGTCAGAATATTGCTGGTATTGTTGCAGGGGTACGTCCAGCAAGGGCTGGAAAGACGTATACTTCTCCCGGAAGCGGGTGATGAAGGCATGTGAGAACGAAATGTACAGCGATGTATAGTGAAACGGCTCAAATTCCGCCTTGTTGAAACCGCTGGGCGGTACGTAGTAGAAACCGAGGCGCTTTTCCGGCAGCATCAGCTTGAGCGGAGAACCCTGCAGGTCACACGGGATGTTGCCTTCAATACCAATGTAAAGGGCCAGCAGCGGGTCTTTTGTGATGGGGAAAAGGTTTACCTTCTTTTTGATGTCAAAATTCAGCCAGCCAATGATCCAGTCCCGGTCTACCACCTCCTGTTTGAAGAACGCGCCGAAAGGCCCTTCGCGGTAAGTGACCTGTGTGCCTTTGATGCTGTAATGGCTGTATTTTTCAGGTAAGGTATGGGAGGTACTCGTATCTCGCTCCATTTCAGGAGGAACGTCAAAGTTCATAACGGCTGGCTTGTCCAGTGTTGACATGGGTATCAGGATTTTGGGACTTCTAATTTACTGAAATTTTTCAGAGCTAGCGCAAATACTGTTTGCCCACCGGCTCTACCGGCGATGGCAGCGGCTGGTGGCCCAGCATCTCCAGCAGGTTGATCTCTATGGTACGGCTGATGCTGTCTAGCGGCAAGGGCCAACCTGCCCGCTGCCAGCATAATTTGAGATATTTTTGCAGGTACCTGAAATCTGTATCATATGCTTGCCGCCCTTATTGCACACATCCGCCGCTTTGTACCGCTCTCCGGCGAGGAAGCCGCCCTGCTGGAACAGTATATTGACTTGCGGGAACTGAAAAAGAAAGCCTTTCTGCTCAAAGAAGGGCAGGTATGCGCCGCCAGTTATTTTCTCATCAAGGGCTGTTGCCGCTCCTACTTCATCACGGAAAAGGGTATCGAGCAGATCAACCTCTTTGCCATAGAAGACTGGTGGATCACGGACTATCAGAGCCTGGAGCTGCAAACGCCTTCGCAGTTCTATATACAGGCTATAGAGCCGGCCACGGTGGCCGTGCTGCCGCGCGCCGTGCAGGATGCGTTGTTTGAGCAGTTGCCGCAGCTGGAAAAATACTTCCGCCTGATATTGCAAAAAGCGCTGGCCGCTGCGCACCTGCGGGTCAAATACATTTTTTCCCAGACGGGGGAAGAGCGGTACGATCATTTTACCACCCTGTTCCCCGGCTTTGTGCAGCGTGTGCCGCAATACATGCTGGCGTCTTACCTGGGCTTTACGCCGGAGTTCCTGAGCAAGATCAGGGCAAAACGGATTTCTTGAACTAGTTCAATTTCCGGCCGGCGCCGTTGTGCGAATTTTGTACGGAACAAAATCAACATTATCATGTCAAACAGGATCCGTATCAAAAATGTTTCTCCCGCGGCTTACAAAGCCATGATGGCCCTGGAGGCCTACCTGCAAACCACCCGCATCAGCCCGCTCCACCAGGATATGATCCGCATCCGCGCATCGCAGATCAACGGCTGCGCCTATTGCATAGACATGCATTCCAGGGAAGCCCGTGCCCTCGGCGAAACCGAACAGCGCATCTACGGGCTGATGGCCTGGGAAGAAATGCCGTTCTATACGGAAGAAGAAAAGGCCATACTGGCCCTTACAGACGCCGTAACGCTCATTCATAACAAAGTGTCTGACCAAGTATATGAGCGCGCCGCAAAGCTCTTTGATGAAGAATACCTGGCCCAGGTCATCATGGCTGTTGTGACCATCAACGCCTGGAACCGCATAGGGGTCTCTACCCGCATGAGCCCGGAATAATTCGTACCTTTCTGTAAATGCTATCATATGGACCAGCGTATCATCAACCTCTTTGACGAGTATACCCACAAGCCGCTCCGGCGGGAAGAATTTCTGAAGCGCCTGGTGCAGCTCACCGGTACCATGGCCGCGGCCATGGCGGTGCTGCCTTTACTGGAATCCAACTACGCCCGCGCGGCGGCGGCCCCGCTTCCGGAAGACCTTACGGAAGAAGAGATCACCTACCCCGGAGAAGGCGTAACCATGAAGGGTTTGCTGGTAAAACCGAAGGCGGAGGGCAAATACGGCGGCGTGGTGGTGATACATGAAAACCGCGGCCTTACCCCGCATATCAAAGACGTAACACGCCGCGTGGCCCGGGCCGGTTACCTGGCGCTGGGCGTGGACGCGCTCTCTGTTTTTGGGGGAACGCCGGCCAATGAAGATGAAGGCAGAACATTGATAGGCAAGCTGGACATGGCGCAGAACCTGCAGAACTACCTGAAAGGCCTCAGCTACCTCAGGAGCCGGCCAGACAGCAATGGTAAAACAGGCTGCATCGGTTTTTGCTGGGGCGGCGCCATGGCCAACCAGCTGGCGGTGCATGACCCTGAACTGAAGGCGGCTGTGGCCTATTATGGCCGCCAGGCGGAAGCGGCAGACGTACCGAAGATCAAAGCCCGGCTGCTGCTGCACTACGGAGAAATGGACGAGCGTGTGAATGCCGGCATACCGGCCTATGAAGCCGCCCTGAAAGCAGCGGGCACCCGGTATGAACTGTATGTTTACAAAGGCGCGCAGCATGCGTTCAATAACGATGCGTCTCCCGCCCGCTACAATGAGGCGGCCGCCAAACTGGCGTGGGAGCGTACCTTGCAGCTCTTTAAAGAAACGTTGCGGTAAGAAGTAAGATGTGGCGCTACTGCGCACGTTTGTTGTACCACCACTGCGTTAACCATACAATAGGAATGCCCACCAGCAGCATGTGTATCACCCAGCCGGTGATCATGCCCTCCCAATTGAACGTCAACGGCGGCACGTGGGTAAGCGGCACTACCACCAGGTTCATCATCAGCCATACAAACAGGCCGTACATACAGCCCACTACCCATTTGTTGCCCCGCAGCAAAGGCCAGTAACGGTATGCTATAAAGAATACGGCGCTCCATATCACCGCTACAATAAAGTGCAGCACAACCCCTGCCGCTATCATGGCCCCGCCTCCCGTGTAGGCCGCTTTGCCGTACATGGCGCTCGCAATGTATCTGAAAACTTTTTCCGGCGGGATGCCGGACTTGAGCCAGGCATTGACCAATGCCGCGGCGCCATCCAGCACGCCCACGGCGCAGCCTGTAACCAGTACCGCTACCGCGCCGGGGCGTTTGGTGGAAAATTGCATAAGGCAAGATTTAGATTTAGATTCTGGCTGATGCAGCGGATATATTACAATTTAACCAATTCAAGCTGAATACGGACAACACTACAAAAACAAATTTGTAATTATATTTTTTAAACATGTGTAGAAAATAAAAAACCAGTTGGTTGCTTTGAAACTTAGGGTTTCCTTGAAAAATTAATTTTTCGGTGTTACCTTCATTATATGAGAGCGCATAATTTTATACAGGATACCCAGGTAGCGGCGGCCATGATGAACCCGCTCCGCATCCGTATACTGGAAGAGCTGCGGGAGCCCAATTCCGCCGCCGGCCTGTCCCGCGTGCTGAACATGCCGCGGCAGCAGCTGAACTACCACCTGAAAGAACTGGAAAAGAATGAATTGATAGAGCTGGTGGAAGAGCGCAGGAAAGGCAACTGCACGGAACGCGTGCTGCGCGCCACTTCCCGCTCGTACATGGTAGTGCTTAACACGGCCGGGGCAGACCCGTCTGCCGTGCAGGACAAGTTCTCTTCCGCCTACCTGGTGGCCGCGGCGTCACAACTGATACAGGATGTAGCCGCGCTGCAGACCGGCGCGCAAAAGGCCCGGAAAAAGCTGCCCACCTTCACCCTCCAAACAGCAGTGCGTTTCTCCAGCCCTGACCAGCTGCAGGCTTTCACGGAAGAGCTGGCCAGGGCCATCAGCAAGCTGGCTGCCAGGTACCATACAGACAAGGCGCCTGACGGCAGGGCTTACCAGTTCCACCTGTTTTCTCACCCTGTGTTAAAAAAGCAGCATCATGAAAAACAGTAACAGGGCCATTCACGCGGCCCGGGAAATCAATGCGCCGGTAGAGGCGGTGTGGAAAGCGCTCACCCAAGCCCGGGAACTGGAGCGGTGGTTCCCGCGCAAGGCGCGGGTAGAGAACGGCAAGGTGGATCTTTCCTGGGGAGGCGGGGTAGACTGGGAAATGGAAATAGAAGAGCAGCAGGAAAACAAATACCTGCGCCTCGGGTACAACGAGGATCATTATAAAATGGTATCCGCTGTGCCGCGACGGCTGGCGGTAGAATTTTTCCTGGAAGCCAAAGAAGGAAAGACCCTGCTGCGCATTGTACATGCGGGCTTTGGCGGAGAGAGCGGCTGGGATGAGATCTATGACGGCGTGCGCCGCGGCTGGGACACAGAGTCTCTCAGCCTCAAACATTACCTGGAGCACCATGCCGGCAAAGACCGCGTGGTGGCGCTGGCGCAGGTGAACGTACAACTGCCCGTGCAGGAGGTGTGGAACCTGCTGACCCGCGGGGGCATTACGGTACATGGAGAACAATACGTATATACCACGCCGTTAGGCAGCCGCTATGAAGGCCGCCTGGTATACCTCAATCCCCCGCAGGACCTGTGCGGTACCCTGGAGCACCTGAACAACGCCATGTTCCGCCTGACGGCGGAGCGTTTCCAGCCCGGCGCGGACGTTACCATCTGGGCGTGGATAGGCGCCTATGGCGTACCTGCGGAAGTGGTAAAAGCAGAAGAGCAGCGCTGGCAGCGGCAGCTTGATGAGTTATTTGGATGATGCCGCCTGCAGGTAATCCGCCAGCCCGTTTACCTGGTCTGTATTGATATAGTCTACACCCAGCCGCATCATGGCGGCCCAGGCCGCGTTGGTATCTGGCGTGGCCCAGAAGCGGAATTTCTTTTGCAGGGCGTGTACCTTGCTGACAACGGCCGTTATGTTGGCCTCATCCTGCGCGGGCAGATCATCCCGCCCGTTCCACGATGCATAGCTGCGGAAGTTGTCGCTGAAAAGAGGAATGCGCTGCAGTTGCTCCGCGGTGTAGCTGGCGTTGGGCAGCCCGTCAAACAGGATGTAGGGCGGATAATTTTGCCAGAGCGCCGCATCGGGCCGGCTGCCGCTAATGACCAGCTGTACCTGCGGGTGGGAGGTAATGAGCGGGAAGTTTTGCAGCTGTTGCAACAGGGCCTGCATGGTAGGCACGCCGGCGGTCTTGAAATCTATCAGCAGCAGCAGGGTGCGGTTTCCGGCAGCAAGGGTGTTTTGTGCGGCGGCATTCCCCTGTGTGGCCCAGCCCGCCGCTACTCTTTTGAGCATGGCGTCTTTTCCCTCTTCCGCAAACACCCCTCTTTTTTCCATGATCATTTGTTGCAGCGGTTGCAGGTAAAGCCTGCGCAAGGTGCGCGCCGTATCTATTTCCGCGGCCGTATGCGCCACGTACAGCTCGCCGTTGCGTTCAAAAACATCTGCCTCCACAGCGCCGAAGCCCCGGTCAAACGCCAGCTGGAAAGGCCGGGCCTGCAGGTAGTCGTTATGAGAATGGGCATTGGCCGTGGTGTACTGCGCGGCGGCGGGCAGCAGGGCAAGGAGGCAGCAAAGGGCGGTGAAGAGATGGCGTAGCATAATAACAAATGTGCGTTGTGGCCATAAGGTACCAAAAAAAGCGGGGCTTGTCAAGTGACAGGCCCCGCCGAATTACTTTGCATTGGTTGCAGGGGTTACATGGCAGCGAGTTGCACTTTTTGTTGCAATTCAATTACGCTGTCCCGGAAGCTGTTGTCTGTATCCATCAGGTCTTTTACGGTTTGGCAGGAGTGGATCACCGTAGTGTGGTCACGGCCGCCAAAATGCTCGCCGATGGTCTTGAGAGAATTTTTGGTAAAACTTTTTGCCAGGTACATGGTGATCTGCCGGGCCTGTACAATTTCCCGCTTGCGGGTTTTTTGCAGCAGTTTGTCATACGGCACATCAAAATACTCGCATACCATTTTCTGGATGCTGTCTATGGTAATTTCTTTGGAAGACGTTTTAACGAAAGATTTCAGCACGCGTTTGGCCAGTTCCAGGTCAATTTCCTTCCGGTTGAGGGAAGACTGCGCCAGCAGCGAGATCAGCGCGCCTTCCAGCTCCCTTACGTTGCTCTGGATGTTGTAGGCTACGTACTTCACTACTTCTTTGGGCATCTCCAGCCCGTCGTTCCGCATTTTCATTTCCAGTATCTCCATGCGGGTCTCGAAGTCCGGCAGCTGGATGTCTGCGCTCAGGCCCCAGCGGAAGCGGCTCAGCAGGCGCTCCTGCACCCCGTCCAGGTCTTTGGGCGGTTTGTCTGATGTCAGTATCAGTTGTTTGCCGCTCTGGTGAAGGTGGTTGAAGATGGCAAAAAACGCGTCCTGCGATTTTTCGGCGCGGGCAAAGAACTGGATATCGTCTACGATCAATACATCTATCAATTGATAAAAATGTATAAAGTCATTGATGATGTTGTTCTTGGAGTGGTCAATGAACTGGTTGATGAATTTTTCCGCGCTCACGTACAGTACGGCCTTGTTGGGGCTTTGCCTTTTCACCTCGTTGCCGATGGCCTGCGCCAGGTGGGTTTTGCCGAGGCCTACGCTGCCGTAGATCACCAGGGGGTTGAAGGAGGTGCCGCCCGGCTTGTCAGATACGGTTTTGCCCGCCCTGCGCGCCACCCGGTTGCAGTCGCCCTCAATAAAGGCCTCGAACGTATAGTTGTGGTTCAGCTGGGAATCTATCTGCACACGTTTGATGCCCGGTATCACAAAGGGATTCTTGACCGGGTTTTGTATCGTTAACGGGAAATCAACTTCGCTGTCCTTCTGAGGCTTGGTAAACTGCGTAGGCATATTCACCGTTTTAGGATGTTGGTGGGGGGTACCATTTTCAACCACTATCCGGTATTCCAGCCTGGCTTCTTTTCCTAATTCGCGTTTGATGGTTTTACCTAATAGACCTACATAATGCTCTTCCAGATATTCATAAAAAAACTGGCTGGGGACCTGAATGGTTAAAACATTGTTTTCAAGCTTTACGGGTTTTATCGGTTCAAACCATGTTTTGAATGGCTGCCATTCCACAATATCCCTGATTATATTCAGACACCTTTCCCAAACTTGTTCGCAAGTTTTGTTCATTTAGATAAAAAAAATTAATCGTGTTTATAATTTGGGTGTTCTCGAATACAAATTCTTCAATACGGGCGGTTGAAGAATTTTTTTGACAGGACGACGAATATCTGATTAAAATGTTGAAAAAAAAAATAAATCTGCCCTTGTTTTATTTCCAACAATTACAGTGTGTGTTGCTCCTGTTTATTCAAGTTTTTTCGGCTAAAACACCCGTTTAGCCAGCAATTCCACCACAATGAAAAGTGCTAAACCGTACAGGCATGATTAACAGGTATTTTGTAAAACTGTTTACTGGTTTGCATAAAAAACACAGCTTAACAGGTAAAATACCATTGCTTGTAAAATCCGGTTGTAGAGGTATGGTCCAGCGGGTATTTAGTAGGCTGTAGACATCTCACTTTTTTGGATACTGCTTTGCTGTTATTCTCAAATTCCGTGCAAATGTATGGTGTTGTTCGCTAAAAAAGTAGAATAACTTGTGCAAAAGTAATTAAGCGATCCTACACTGAAAAACTTATCTTTGGCGCAACTGAAATTTTTAAATTTGTTATTATGAGTTTTGAAATTACCGGAAAGCTGGTAGTGAAGTATAACACCGTTCAACGCAGTGAGTCTTTTAAAACCCGGGAGTTTGTAATAGAGAAAACAGACGATATCAATGGCCGGGTAATCACCAACTATATCAAGTTCCAGTCCGTACAAGACCGCACTACCATTATTGACCGTCACAATGAAGGAGAAATGGTTAAAGTTTATTTTAATATAAAAGGCACCCGCTGGGAAAAAGACGGTAAGGTGAATTACATCACCAACCTCGATGCATGGCGTATGGAAAGCATGATGCAGGCACAGCCGGGCGCTGACCGCATGCCGGACTACAACACTTCCCAGGAAGCACCCTCTGCAGGCAACAGCGGGGACGATCTGCCGTTCTGACAAATACCCGTTAAAAATATCAGGCCAAGGGGACACCGTTACACAAGCGGTGTCCCCTTGCCGCTTTTATGTTATCTTTGCAGCCAGTTTTAGGATAAATACCTAACCGCGCATGATACACCAGCTCTCTCTCAAGCTGCCTCCCCGCGAGGCCGCCCTTCACCAGCATATTACCCGGCACGCCGCCGCGGCCCTGGGCGTGAAGCCCGGCGCCATCACCGGCTTCAACCTGCTCAAACGCTCTATAGACGCCCGCTCGCGCCAGGTGTATTTTGTATTGACGCTGCAGGTGTTCGTGAACGAGCCTTTCCAGGAAAGAACATCGCCACAGTTCCACTACAAGCGGCTTGCCGCCGATGCCACGCGTGTAATAGTGATCGGCGCCGGCCCCGCGGGCCTCTTTGCGGCGCTGCGCCTGGCAGAGCTGGGTTACAGGCCCGTAGTGCTGGAGAGAGGCAAGGATGTACGCGCCCGCCGGCGGGACCTGGCCACGCTCAATAAAACCGGTGAGGTAGACCCGGAGTCCAACTACTGTTTTGGAGAAGGCGGCGCCGGCACCTATTCTGACGGCAAGCTGTATACCCGCTCCAACAAGCGCGGCAGCATCAACCGCATCCTTCACATCTTCCAGCAGTTTGGCGCTGACGAAAATATTCTTACAGACGCCCATCCCCATATCGGCACCAACAAGCTGCCGCACATCATCACCGCCATGCGCGGGCAGATCGAAGACTGCGGCGGCGAAGTGCATTTTGAACAAAAGGTAACAGGCCTGCTGCTGAACAACGGCCGGGTAACAGGTGTAACAACGGCGGATGGCGAAAGCTGGCAGGGCGCGGCTGTCATATTGGCTACCGGCCACTCCGCAAGAGATATCTTTATCATGCTGCACCGCCAGCAGGTGTTGATAGAGGCCAAACCTTTTGCACTGGGCGTACGCGTAGAGCACCCCCAGGCGCTGATAGACAGCGCGCAGTACCATACCCTCTTCCGGGGCGAGTACCTGCCCCCCGCCAGCTACAGCCTGGTAGAGCAGGTGCAGGGCCGCGGCGTGTTCTCTTTCTGCATGTGCCCCGGCGGCATCATAGCGCCCGCCGCCACCGCGCCGGGAGAGCTGGTAGTGAACGGCTGGTCTCCCTCCAAACGCAACAACCCTTACGCCAACTCCGGCATGGTGGTAACGGTAGATGAAAGTGACTTTGCGCCGTTCGCAAAAGAAGGGCCGCTGGCCGCCATGTATTACCAGCAGGCGGTAGAACGCGCGGCGTTCAAGGCCGGCGGAGGAAAGTTCGTAGCGCCGGCACAGCGCATGACGGACTTTGTGAACGGCAAGGTGTCAGCCTCGCTGCCGGATTGCTCCTACATTCCCGGTGTAAAAAGCGCGGACCTCCGGCAGGTATTGCCCGGCGCTGTGCATACCCGCCTGCGCGAAGCCTTCAGGGCCTTCGGCAAAAAGATAAAAGGGTACTATACGGAAAACGCCATACTGGTGGCCACAGAGTCCCGCACATCCTCTCCCGTACGTATTCCCCGCCATGCGGACACGCTGGAGCACCCGCAGCTCAGGGGCCTGTACCCCTGCGGGGAAGGCGCCGGTTACGCGGGCGGCATTGTGTCTGCCGCTATGGACGGAGAGCGGGTGGCGGAAGCTATTGCCATGCAGGCCCGGTAAAACCGGCTGGAAGTCCGCCGCGGTAATAGTGGCATATTCACCCGCTTGCAAAGATCTTACCGCAGCGCAGCAGCTATCACCACCCGGCCCCGGTAAAACCGGTTGGTACCGTTAATCTGCGTGTTGGTGTATTATTAGGAAAATCCCTCATAAATTCCTTGGCCGCAATACCTCAAATAGGTAATTTGCCGCCATGAACGTACTGGAACTTCAGCATCTCAAAAAGCACTACGCTACCCATAAAGCGGTAGACGATATCAGCTTCTCCATCCCCAAGGGAAGCATCTTCGGCCTGCTAGGTCCCAACGGCGCGGGCAAAACCACGCTGCTCCGCATGATCACGGGCATCTTTTACCCGGATGCCGGCAACATCATTTTTGACGGCAGGCGCTTTGACCCGCAAAACGACGTGCAGCACATCGGGTACATGCCGGAAGAACGCGGCCTGTACAAAAAAATGAAAGTAGGGGAACAGGCGCTTTACCTTGCCCAGCTCAAAGGCCTCAGCCGTAAAGACGCGCAGGAGAAAATAGACTACTGGTTCAACCGGCTGGGGATCGCCTCCTGGGTCAACAAAAAAGTAGAAGAGCTGAGCAAGGGCATGCAGCAGAAAGTACAGTTCATTTCCACCGTGATGCACCACCCCAAGCTGCTGATACTGGACGAGCCCTTCTCCGGCCTTGACCCCATCAACTCGCAGCTGATCCAGAACGAGATATTTGACATGGCCCGCAACGGCACTACCATTATTTTCTCCACCCACCGCATGGAACAGGTAGAGGAGATCTGCGACCATATTGTGCTGGTGAACAAAGGCCGCAAGGTGCTGGACGGGCCGGTGAAGCAGATCAAGCAAGATTTCAAGCAGCACCTTTTTTATATTTCGCTGGAGCAGCAGCCCAACCCCGCCCAGATGGCTACGCACCACTTCACCATCATCCAGCAGCACGACAAGGCGTACACCCTCAAGCTGAACGAATACAGCCAGACGAACGACATCCTGCGGCACTTCATCCACCACAACATACAGGTGAACGTATTCCGCGAAATACTCCCCACCATCAACGAGGTGTTCATCACCCAGGTGGCCCAGGCCGCGCAGGCCGCCGTTTAACATGCCTATTATCTCAACAAAATCTGAACAATGAACAAGATCTGGATCATCATAAAAAGAGAGTACCTCACCAGGGTCAGGAAAAAATCCTTTATCATCGTTACGCTGCTGTTGCCCGTGCTGTTTGTGGCCATGTTCCTCATTCCCATTTTTGTAATGCAGGCGGGAGATGATGAAAAGGTGGCCGTGGTGGATGAAAGCAAAATATTTGAAGGCAAGCTGGCAGACGATGGCGGCGTTCACTACAAATTTATTGATGCCCGTATAGACACCCTCAAGAACAACTACCAGCGGCTGGGCTACACCGGCGTGCTCCACATCCCGGCCATGGACGTGAACCGCCCGCCCAGCGTGATCTATTACAGCAAGGGCCAGATGAACGTGATGCTGAAAAGCAACATGGAGCGCCGGCTGGAGAATGTGCTGGAAGACAAACGCATGGAGCTGGCGGGCATAGACAAGGCCAAGCTGGAAGGCATCCGCGCGGATGTAGACATTGTGAACCTTGCCGGCAAGGAAGAGAAGAAAGGCAGCGCGGGCCTGGCCTATGCCATTGGTTACGGCGCGGCTTTCCTGGTATACATCATTCTGCTGGTGTTCGGCACTACGGTGATGCGGGGCGTGATGGAAGAAAAAATGAACCGCGTGGCGGAAGTAATGGTATCTACCGTGAAACCTTTCCAGCTCATGATGGGCAAAATAGTGGGCATAGCCGGCGTGGGGCTTACGCAGTTCCTGATATGGCTGGTGCTCATCATTGGCCTGTATACGCTGATGGGCCTGTTCCTCAGCCCGGAAACCATGAACGCCGCCGCCAATAACGGCATGGCCGGCGGGCAGAACGAGGCCGCCATCAAGGCCATGCAGCAGATATCTTTCGTAGTAGAGAGCGCCAACTGGCCGCTCATCATTGCCTGCTTCATCTTTTACTTCCTCGGCGGGTACCTCTTCTACGCGGCGCTGTTTGCCGCGGTGGGCAGCCTGGTGAACGAAGACCCTAACGAAGCGCAGTCTCTCACCTTCCCCATTACCCTGCCGGTGATCATTTCCATCTTCATCATGTTTGCCGCGGTACGCAATCCCAACGGGCAGCTGGCGGTGTGGGGCAGCATTATCCCCTTCTCTTCACCGGTGGTGATGATGGCCCGCATTCCTTACGGGGTGCCCGGTACCGTGCCCTACTGGCAACTGGCGCTTTCCGTGATATGCCTGATAGCCGGTTTCATCGGCACCACCTGGATGGCCGCAAAAATTTACCGCACGGGCATTTTGCTGTATGGTAAAAAAGTAACGCTGAAAGAAGCGGTGAAGTGGCTGGGCAGGAAGAATTAGGAAGAATAGTTAAAACAGATATGCAGACAGCAGGGCTCCGGAAGAACCGGGGCCCTGCTTGTGCTTTTCGGGGCCTGCTTCATCAGCCGGCGCTTGCTATTTTCTTTTCAGTTTACCGTTTCCATACGGCACAGCGCCTTCAGGCGCCCTGCTCCGCCAGCTTTTTCCTTACGGCGTTAAACTCCTCCCAGATATGGCGCAGAACGGCTGCGGCGGGTTGAATATCATGGATCAGCGCGCTCACCTGGCCAATTTCCAGCTCTCCTTCTTCCAGGTGGCCTTCAAACATGCCGCGTTTGGCACGGCCGCGGCCCAGCAGGGCGGCCAACGCGCCGGTGTCTGCGCCGGCCTGTTCCGCTTTCCGCACTTCTTCAAAGAACGCGTTTTTGAGCAGGCGTACAGGGGTTAGTTGTTTGAGGGACAAGAGGGTATCTCCTTCGCCTGCTTTCACCACGGCCTCCTTGAAGTTGATGTGAGAAGAGGCCTCCGGCGTGGCTACAAAGCGGCTGCCCACCTGCACACCCTGCGCGCCCAGCGCAAAAGCCGCGGCCATGGCCCTGCCGGAGCCAATGCCCCCGGCCGCAATTACAGGAATGCTGACAGCGTCTGCCACGGCGGGCGTCAGCACCATGGTGGTGGTCTCTTCGCGGCCGTTGTGCCCGCCGGCCTCAAAACCTTCCGCTACCACCGCGTCTACGCCCGCATCCTGGCTTTTGACGGCAAACTTTGAGCTGGACACCACGTGTACCACCGTAACGCCATGCTGTTTGAGCAGCGGCGTCCATGTTTTGGGGTTGCCGGCGGAGGTGAACACAATGCGCACGCCTTCGTCCAGTATCACTTGTATATGCTGGTCTATATCAGGGTAGAGCAGGGGCACGTTTACGCCAAAGGAGCGGGCGGTGGCCTGTTTGCATTTGCGGATGTGCTCGCGCAGCACTTCCGGGTACATGCTGCCGGAGCCGATAAGCCCCAGCCCGCCGGCGTTGCTCACCGCGCTGGCCAGGCGCCAGCCGCTGGCCCATACCATGCCGGCCTGCACAATGGGATAGTCTGTTGCGAAAAGCCTTGTTACGCTGTTGCTGAATGCGGCCATGTATTGTAGTGATTGGTTAGCCCAGATCGATCTCCGTATTGTCCCCGATGTTGAGGCTCTGGCTCAGCCCGCGGATGTTGGCATCGCTGCCTATGAGGGAAGACTTCAGCACCACTTCGTACAGGTTGCTGAAAGAGCCGATGATGGAATCTTTTACGATGGAATAGCTCACCACCGTATTGTCTCCGATGGCCACGTTGGGGCCTATGATGCTGTTCTTGATATTGCAGCCCTCGCCAATGCTCACGGGAGGGATGATGATGGTGTTCTCGTAGGGCAGCACCGGGTTGGTGGCCGCCTTGTATTTTTTGAGCAGGGTGGCGTTGGTTTCCAGCAAGGTATCTTTCCGCCCGCAGTCAAACCAGTTGCTCACCTTGAAGGCGTTGAACTGTACGCCGTGCGCTATCATGCACTCCAGTGCGTCTGTGAGCTGAAACTCGTCGTGCGAGCGCAGCTGCCGCTCAATATTATCCTGCAGGCACTGGTACATCTGCTCCGTTTCCCTGATCTTGTACATGCCTACCAGCGCCAGGTTAGACTTGGGTATCTGGGGTTTTTCCACCACCCGCGTAATGATGTTGTGCTCATTGATCTCCGCCACGCCGAAGTTGCGGGGGTCATCCACCTTTTTCACGCCCAGCAGGGAATGGGGGTAATTGATCACTTCCTTGAAATCGCACTCCACAATAGTATCGCCCAGCACTATCAGCACCTCATCGTTCTGCACCACCTCCCGCGTAAGCAGAATGGCGTGGCCGGTGCCTTCCCGCACATTTTGCTGTACAAAGTGCATGGTAAGGTCAGGGTATTTCTTTTCTACGTAGTGCTGGATCTTTTCGCCCAGGTAGCCCACCACAAATACGAACTCACGGATGCCGGCTTCCACGAGCTGATCTACAATGATGCTCAAAATGGTGCGGCCCGCCAGCGGTATCAATGCCTTGGGCTGTGTATATGTGTGTGGGCGCAGTTTGGTGCCGGCGCCCGCCACTGGAATAATTGCCTTCATGTATCGGGTTTAGAAATGGTTCACTGCTGCGAATAAACCGTTGTCACACTTCTATTTGCGGGCAAATTACGGAATCAATCATTAATAACCGATTAGGAAATCAGATAAACCTATTTATATTAGGAATTTGGTCTATATAGCAAGAGTACTCTTTTCGTCAATTCCTAGTTTTATAATTAATAAGAAGATGATTAATTTTGCGTCTTAAATTTTCCTTCACCATGCAAAGAGACCAGCAGATATTTGATATCATTGGCCAGGAACTGGAAAGGCAGCGCCATGGCATTGAGCTGATAGCTTCGGAGAACTTCACCAGCCTTCAGGTTATGCAGGCCATGGGCAACGTAATGACCAATAAATACGCGGAAGGGTACCCCGGCCGCCGCTACTATGGCGGTTGCGAGGTGGTAGACCTGAGCGAGCAACTGGCCATTGACCGCGCCAAACAGATGTTCGGGGCCGTTTATGCCAACGTGCAGCCGCACTCCGGCGCACAGGCCAATGCCGCAGTAATGCTGGCCATTCTTCAGCCCGGAGACAAAATACTGGGCCTTGACCTGAGCATGGGAGGCCACCTTACCCACGGCTCCGCCGTTAACTTCTCCGGCAAGCTGTACCAGCCGTTCTTTTACGGTGTGAACAAAGAGACCGGCCTGGTGGAATATGATAAAATGGAAGAAGTGGCCCTGCAGGAAAAACCGAAGCTGATCGTTTGCGGTGCTTCTGCTTACAGCCGAGACTGGGACTATAAACGCATCCGCGAAATTGCGGACAAGGTAGGCGCCTTTGTGCTGGCAGACATTGCGCACCCCGCGGGCCTCATTGCCAAAGGGCTGCTGAACTCTCCCTTTGCGCATTGCCACTTTGTGACCACCACCACCCATAAGACCCTGCGCGGCCCCCGTGGCGGCATGATCATGATGGGGCAGGATTTTGAGAACCCCTTTGGCCTCAAAACGCCCAAAGGCGAAGTGCGCATGATGAGCTCCCTGCTGGATACCGCCGTTTTCCCCGGCATACAGGGCGGCCCGCTGGAGCACGTAATTGCCGCCAAGGCGGTGTCTTTCTTTGAAGTACTGTCTGACGAATATGATGTATACGCCCGCCAGATGGTCCGCAACGCCCAGGCCATGGCCCGCGCGTTCATGGAAAAGAACTACCAGATCGTTTCCGGCGGTACGGACAACCACCTGCTGCTGATAGACCTGCGCAACAAGAACATCAGCGGCAAAAAGGCCGAACAGGTGCTGGTAACGGCAGACATTACCGCCAACAAGAACATGGTGCCGTTTGATGACAAATCTCCTTTCATCACCTCCGGTATACGCGTGGGCGTGCCCGCCGTTACCACCCGCGGCATGAAAGAAGAGCATATGCCGCAGATAGTGGAGTGGATAGACAAGCTGCTGCTGGATGCCGATAACGACGGCCTGATCAAAAAGGTACGCGGCGAAGTGAACGAATTCATGAAACAGTTCCCGCTCTACCCCGAGCTGGGCTAATATATAATGTGATGCTATGGCATGCAAAGGGCTGGTCGGATGGTTCGATCAGCCCTTTTGTTGATGTGTGCGGAAGCGGAAGCCTTCTTTGGCCTGGCAGCCGCCTGCACTATTGAGAACGCTGCTGCCCTGCCGCGGCAGGCGGGTACCTTTGCATGCAAGTGTTCACAACCGCCTTATTTCCCTACCTGCAGCTCCTGCTGCCGCTGGTTGCGGAACACCACTACCGGTATTGTCTGCTTCCACGCGTGTTCCTGGTACAGGGATACAAAGTCTTTAATGTTGTTAACCGGTGTAGCCGCGATCTTTATCACCACATCGCCCGTTCTCAGGCCGGCTTTATAGGCCTCACTGCCTTCCGGCACCTGTACAAAATAAGCGCCCTTCTCGTCTGGCAGGCCGGTGGCGGAGCGCTCGCCCAGCCCTTCAATATTCTTTACCGTGGCCCCTTTCCAGTGAATGGACGCGCCGCTGTTCCCTTTCTGCAAAAACAGCTCCGCGGGCAACGGCACCGGCGCGGCCAGCGCTTTTAACCGGGCAATGCGGGTGCCAAACTCCATGCTGAAGTTTTTGAAACCTGCGGCCAGCGCTTTGCTGCCGGGTTTTACGCGGTAGTTGCCGGCGGCAAGATCTTCAAACTGCGGGTCGCCCGCCAGGGAGTGCGCGTCTGTGCCGTTGGCCTGCGCGGCTTTCAGCGCGGCCTCATCCGGAAAGAGGTTGTGATCCGTTTCCTGGCCCCACACGGGAACCCGTATAGGTTTGTAGGCGGTGGTAACAATGTTGTGGCGGAATACGTCCCCGCTGTTTTTGAACCATACATGCGGGTGGAAAGAATTGTTGATCATGATATTGTTTTCCACCGTTCTGAAAAAACCTTCGCGGAGCTTCAGGCCGCCGTTGAGGCATATGTTGTTGTAGATGCGGTAGTTGGAGGAGCCATCGTCCAGGTCAATATCCCAGCCATGGTCGCAGCGGAAGCGGTTGTTGTAGATCACGGTGGGCTGCACGGCGTCCAGCAGGGCCAGCTCCGGGTTACGGGCGGTGGCGCTGTCCATCACCCGCCGGTCAGGATGCCAGAAACGGTCACGGCCCCAGGAGTTGAAAGCCCCGTGGTCACCGGTTTCCAGAACGGTGTTGTATACATCGTTAAACCCGATCATGTGGCCGCCCCAGGTACCTTCGCTAACGTTGATGCCTGCCCGCGGCACATTGTGGATGGTGTTGTGCGCTACGGTGATGTGCTGGGCCATGGAGATCTGTACGCCGGCCGACTGTTTTTCCACTTCACCCGTGTACTGGATGAGGTTGTCCCGAACATCACAATCCCGCGGATAATCTTCCGTTTTAGGCCCCTTCGTATAGTCCATCTGGTGGTAAGGCACAAACCGGTTGTACTCAAAAGCAGGGGAGCGCACGGCGGAAGGGTTGCCCACAAAGGCAATGCCGCTGGCCCCGGCCTTGTAAATATGGCAACTGTCTATGTTTACGTTCTTGTTGTAATTATTGACAAATACGGCATTGCCGCCTACTTCGTTGAAAAAGCAGTTGCCGATGTAACAATGCTCCGCGTTCTCCACCAGGAGGGCGCCGCCGCGGTAGATCGTCCAGTCGCTGCGCAGCAGCGGCTCCTGTGTTTGCATGAAGCTGCGGGCGTTCTGGGCAAACTGCAGGTTGTTCAGCATCACCTGCCGCACGGGCTTGCCGGGCAGCCCTTTGATCACCACCAGTTCTTTCAGTTCGGCATAGGCCACGGCGGCCGGCGGCGGCGTGCCGGGCGCGGGTTTATAATACAATTGATGCTGGGCGGGATCAAAATACCATTCATGCGGGGCATCCAGCTCTTCCAGCACATTTTCCACAAAGCGGTATTTTGGGTGCAGGCCCATCTGCCGGTTGTTTTGCCAGCCGCCTTCCAGCACGGCGGCTCCTTTTTCATTCACGCCGGTAACGCGGTAGTGATAGCCGCCCCATTCCGCGCGGTGCAGCGCGTGTACAACAGCGCCTTCCGGTTTTTTCCACTGTTGGATGCGGGCGGGAGCAATAGCGTCTTCCGCCGTGCCGTGATAAAAACGGGCACTGGAGTCATAGTTGGGATAGCGGGCCAATACCTGCTGCCGGCCGTTGATGAACAGCCGGTCCATGCCCTTCACCTGTTCCGGCACGGCGGCCCTGTAAATGCCCTGTTGCCAGTGCTCCCAGCGGGGCTGCAGCGGCCTGGCCCCGCTGAGTACCGCCTGCTGGCCGGCCGCGCCCATGATAAAGAGCACCCGGTCCATGCTGTTATTGTCTTCCGGCGTGATCACCAGCGCGCTGTCCAGGTAATAAGTGCCGCCCGCCAGCACCACCATCACGTTCTGGTGGCTGTTGTCTGCCCGCCAGAGCTGCTGCGCGCGGTGCAAGCCCGCTACCGGCCGCTGCTGGGTGCCGGGGTTGGCATCGTTGCCTTGCGGAGACACGTAAATACGCCGGGTTTGCCCCATGGCGGGAAGGGCCGCCAGCATACAATAAAGAGAAAGCCATTTTAACATAACCGTGAAAATAAGGGCTTCTTTCGGTACAGGGTGATATTTATTGCGCAAAAAGTGAGCGGGATTGAATGTATGGCGGGCAGCGGATGTTCCCTCCGGATATTTATTGCGCAAAAAGTGAGCGGGGTTGAATGTGTTGGCAAGGCAGCGGATATTGCGCAAAGTGAGCGTGTTTCTTCCAGCCCGTTTTACGAAATGGTAAAGCGATTTTTTCCCGGGCGGCCTGCCCTTAAATGCTACTGATACGCCGTCTTGTTCGCAAACTTGTTTGAAAAAACCCGCTATTCCTTCGATGATCCTTCGGTGATCCTTCGGTCAACCTTCGGTTAAACACCCTCAAACCCGTACTGCTACCGAACGCAACCGAAGGATCACCGAAGGATGGCAGCAGGATGTCAGTAGGTTGGCCAAAATGCGTGCTGGTAATCAAGGGGCTATATATATCACGGGTTTCAGCCGGAATGGGGAGGCGGCATGCCGTGTTGGTACAAGTGTTGCAGAAAGGAACAAAGGGCTTTCTTTGGGCTTGAAACCATGAGAGAACCGGCTTTCTTTCCTGCCCGGCAATAACATGTAAATGCCCCTGGCCGGTAAGCACCCTTTGAAAATGACCGCCGCCGCCATCCTCAAAAAAAAATTCCCCGGCGTTTGGAAAATAGAAAAATACGCCTACATTTGTAGTGTACTATTTAACTAGTACACCATGTTGGACCAAAATTTTCAACGATATGATATCCCTGCAAGATCTTACGTTTTCTTACCGCAAAGGCCACCTGGTGCTGAACAACCTGCAGCTCCACTTTGAGCCGGGCCGCATTTACGGCCTGCTGGGAAAGAACGGCGCCGGCAAAAGCAGCCTGCTGTACAACATCTGCGGCCTGCTGTACCCGCAAGCCGGCCAATGCCAGGTAATGGGCTTCAACCCCGCCAAACGGCAGCCGGCTTTCCTGCGGCAGGTATACCTGCTGCCCGAGGCCTTTCACCTGCCGGATGTGGACATTGACCAGTATGTACGCCTGTATGCGCCGTTCTACCCCGGCTTTGACAGCGCCGCTTTTGACAGGCACCTGGATGTGTTTGAAGTGCCCCGCCGGCAACAATTGCACGCCCTCAGCCACGGGCAGCAGAAAAAGGTGCTCATCAGCTTTGCGCTGGCCACCACGGCGCGCATATTGATCATGGACGAGCCTACCAACGGGCTGGACATTCCCTCCAAACGCCAGTTCCGCAAGGTCATTGCCGGCTGCCTGCGGGAAGACCAGTGCATGATCATCAGCACTCACCAGGTGAAAGACCTGGACAGCCTGATAGACGAGGTGCTGATACTGGAGAACGGCCGCATCATCCTTAAAGAACCTGTAACCCGCATTACCGAAAAGCTCTCCTTCCGCCAGGTATTGAGCCTTGAGGAAACAGAAGCGCCCCTCTACAGCGAGGGCGCGCTGAAAGGGTACGCCATAGTGGCCGTTAACCGCAGGGAAGAACATTCCCGCCTCGACATGGAAATGTTTTTCAACGCTGTAATGGTTGAAAAAGAAAAGATCCTTCCCTTGTTCACCCGGTAAAACTTTTTGTATGCAATTTTCATTTTCCCGTTTCATTCATCTTTGCAGGCTGCAACTGGCGGCCAACCGCAAGCTCTACCTGCTCGGTATGGCCGCGCTGGCGGGCATGCTGCTGGCCTTCATGCTGTTTTTCCTGATCACGGACGATGAGCTGAGTTATAACACGCAGCAGACCATATACATGATCGGCCTCGTACTTTCTTCCGGCGTGTTCACCACCACCATTTTTAAACAGTATGCGGAAAAAAGCCAGCGGACCCAGGCGCTTATGTTGCCGGTATCCGCGCTGGAAAAAATGGTGCTGGCGGTGCTGCTCACACTGGTGGTGTACCCGCTGGTGTATACGGTTATTTGCCTCTCCTGCCTGAAGGTGATGAATTACATAGACATCTACTGGCTGGGCAACCCCAATGCCCTGTATTGGCTCAATGCCTCGTATACCCCGGGCCTGCTTATCATGTATGTCTACGTGCAGTCTTTCGTGTTGCTGGGCGCCATCTGGTTCAGGAAACAAACGTTCGTAAAAAGCGCCGTCATGATCTGCCTGATCATTATCGGTATACACGCCGTTCACAGTTTCCTGGGGAGAAAGATCATAGGCAGCGCGCAACCCGCCAACGTGGAGGCCGTTGGGCAAAAACTGGGCGCCACCGGCATCAGCAACTTCAGGTATGATGGCGGTATGCCATATATCAACACATTGCTGACGGCGTCTGCCAAGATCAATGGCAAATGGGACACTGAATATTACATGGTGGAACTGCCCCGGCCAGGGTTTGCCATCATGGCTACGGTGCTCATACTGGTGCCTTTTTTCCTCTGGTTCATCACCCTGCTGAAATTGCGTGAGCAGCAGCTTTAAACTCTGACAAATGGAATTTAACAATACGCAGGCCATTTACCTGCAAATAGCAGATTACGTGTGTGACCGGGTGCAGCTGCGCCAATGGCTGCCGGATGCCAAGGTGCCTTCCGTACGGGACCTGGCGGTAACGCTGGAAGTGAACCCCAACACGGTGATGCGCTCTTACGAGCACCTGCAGCAGCAAGGGGTGATCTACACCCGCCGGGGCATGGGGTATTTTGTATCGGAAGATGCGGTGAAAAAGATAGCGGCGCTGCGCAGGGAGCAGTTCCTGCAGGAAGAGCTGCCGCAGTTCTTCCGCAAAATGTACCTGCTGGGCTTTGAGCTGGACGAGCTGAAAACACGGTACGAAAAATACAAGCAGCAGCATGCCAAATCCATTCACTAAAAATGATGTTTACTTATGAAAGCAAGTAATAAATTATTGATCGCCTTCTTTGTTTTTATGCCCCTGTTGTTACTGGTATTTCTCCTGCTGATCAAAGAGCAATACGTGAAAGGCAACATCAGCAAACGGATAGTGATCAACAAACAGCAACCCGTTGTGCATGCGCTGAAACCTTTCCGCCATGTGGTGTTTGACGGGCGGGTGATATACAAGATCGGCAACCTTGAGAAACCGATGGGCAGCACGGAGCGCCTGGAGATGAATGTAGGCGGGCCTGGAAGTTTCCGGCTGGAAGTAGACCGGAACAGGGAGCAGATACTGAGATACGCATACGTTGGGGATACGCTTTTCATCCGGTACAGGCTGGAAGACTTTAACGGCAGGGACCATTGGTGGCGTGGCGGTGTTACCCTTTATGCGCCTGAACTGGCGTCTGTTACCGGCACCGCGGGCAGCGTAGTATTGCAATCTTTCCGGCAGCATGCGCCGCTGGTGCTGCATACCGGCTGGGCCGGGGAGTTTTCCGCATTCAACCTGCGCGTACCGCTGCTGCAACTCAACATGGAAAGCGCTTCAAAGCTGGAGCTGCAGGGAGCGGAAATAGATTCACTGGCATATGATATGCAGGAGGCCAGCGAGCTGATCATCAAACAGCCGTATACTATCCGTGCGTTAAACCCCGGAAAGGTGGACAGCCTGAGCAACATCACCCTGTCCGGCAGGGCATCGCTGATGCGGCCGCTGGTGCCGTTTGAAATGAAGCTGGGAAAGAAGATAACTACAAAACAATAATTCTAGTCTCAAAAGATGCAACAACCGTTCCGATGTCTATCGGAACGGTTTTATATTTTTCAGAACTGTGTAGCGAGGTAAGCCATGGTGCCGCTGCCAATTTCCAGCGCGCTTTCGTCTACGTCAAAGAGCGGGGTATGCACGCCGTGCGTAATGCCGCGCGCCTTGTTGCCGGTGCCCAGCCTGAAGAAGCAGGCGGGGATCACCTGGGAGTAGTAGGCAAAGTCTTCCGCGCCCATGCGCAGCTCCGTATCTTCCACATTGTTTTTGCCCATATAGTCTTCCGCCAGCGAGCGGGCGGTAGCGGTAACGGTTTCGTTGTTGTACAGCATGGGGTAGCCCACCAGTATGTCTATGTCTATTTCCGCGCCCATGGCCTGTACCAGTTCCGTGCTCTGTTTGCGGATCAGCTCATGCGCCTTGAAACGCCAGGTTTCGTCCATGGCCCTGAAGGTGCCCATGAGCTTTACTTCGCTGGGAATCACGTTAGTGGTGAAACCGCCGTTGAAAGCGCAAATGCTGAGTACGGAAGGGGAGAAAGGGTTGTTGTTGCGGCTGATGATCTGCTGCAGGCTTACCACCAGGTTAGACGCGATCAATATTGTATCCGCGGTGAGGTGGGGCGCTGCCGCATGCCCGCCTTTGCTTTTTACCGTAATGTAAATTTCATCCGCGCTGGCCATGTACTGGCCGGCCCTGAAGCCCAGCTTGCCGGTTTCCATGGCGGGCAGTACGTGCAGCCCCAGGATGGCGTTTGGCTTCGGGTTTTCCAGCGCGCCGTCTTTGATCATCAGGCTGGCGCCGCCGGGGTGTTTTTCTTCTCCCGGCTGGAACAGTATTTTGATGGTGCCTTCAAACTCGCTGCGCACTTCCTGTAAGATACGCGCGGCGCCCAGTATAACGGTGGTATGCACATCGTGCCCGCAGGCGTGCATCACGCCCGGGGTTTGCGATCTGTAAGGTACATCGTTGGCTTCTTCTATGGGCAGGGCGTCTATGTCCGCCCGCAGGGCAATCACCTTCTTTTCCGGGTTTTTGCCTTTGATGAGGGCCACCACGCCGGTGCCCGCCACGTTTGCCGTGTAGGGGATACCGTATTCGTCCAGTTTGGACCGGATGAACTGGGATGTTTCATATTCCTGGAAGGAAAGCTCCGGGTGGGCGTGTAAATGTCTTCTGCAGGCTATCAGGTCAGAGGCATAGGTTTTGGCCAGGGATTTGATCCGCTCCTTCATTCTAATTCTTTTTCCGGTGATACGTTGATAATGGTGGGCACTACAAATACGCCCCCGCTGAACTGGCCAGATAATTTTTCGCGCAGTTCTGTGGCCTCCGGCCTGGTTTTAAAATCCCCCACCCGCACTTTGAAATAAGGCGCTTCCCAGTCCAGGTAAGTACGGAACTCCGGGTACAGCTGCATGGCCCTGGCCTTGGCATCATTGGCCTCATTGCGTTTGTTGGTGGTGAGTATCTGCACCCTGAAGCCGGGCTGGTTACGGATGGCCAGGGTATTGATATAGATCTGTTTCTTGATGAGGATGTCTATCCGGCTGTCTTTCACTACTTTCACGCCTCCTGTGGTACCGGTGTTGTCCTGTGCCCGCAGCATGCCCGCCGCGGAAAGCAATACGATCAATAAACAGCCTGTTCTTAACATCATATATAAATAGTTAGTTTTCAGTTTTATGGGCTTGGGCGGCTTCTTTCATCAGGGCCACGCCCGCGCTGGTGCCAATGCGGGTGGCGCCTGCATGGATCAGCTGCTGCGCAAAGGCAAAGGTACGAACTCCGCCGGAAGCCTTGATATGAATACCGGCGGGGAGGTGTTGGCGCATCAGCGCCACGGCTTCCACGCTGGCCCCTTTCTCCGCGTAACCGGTAGATGTTTTGACAAAATCCACCCCGTAGCGGGCATACAGTTCGCAGCACCTGATGATCTCATCCTCCAATAATATGCCACTTTCAATGATCACCTTGATGACCCGCTGTTTATTACGCACCAATGGCATTACGGTGGCTATTTCTTTTTCCAGGTAGGCCCAGTCCCCGTTGCGGATGGCCAGCAGGTTGGCCACCATGTCCAGCTCATCGGCCTCGTCAATAATAGCCAGCACGGTTTCGGCCACTTTGGCCTCAATGGCGGAGTAGCCGAAGGGGAAACCTGTTACGGTAGCCACTTTGGTAGTAGTGCTGCCTACAAACGTTTTGGCGATCTTGACGAAGGGCGGGGGCACGCAAACGGCGGCAAAATCATACTCAACGGCCTCCATGCAAAGTTTTTTAACATCCTCCAGGGTGGTAAGGGGTTTGAGTATGGTATGATCAATGTAGCGGTTCAGGTCCATAGCGGCGGTTTATGCTGAAAGCAAAACGGAGCTACGCGGGCCGGGCCGTGTAACTCCGTTCTGTATGTTTAAATATGGTTATTACACGTCTTTGCCATGACAGTTCTTGAACTTCTTGCCGCTTCCGCAGGGGCAGGGGTCGTTACGGCCTACTTTGGGGCCTACGCGTACCGGTTCCGGGCGGTGCGGCTCTTCGGCGGGAGCGTATTCTTCACGCTGCTGGGGGCCGGCCTTGCCGCCGCCGTTCTCAAACTCCTGGTGAGAGGCGCGCATGCGGCTCATGTCTGTTTTTTCCTCGCGGCCTTCGGTGATCTGGCCGCTGTTATTCTCGCTTTGCTGGCTGGGAATACCTGATTTGCAGAGGAAGGATACAATTTCCTTGCTGTTGTCCGCGCTCATTTGCTTGAACAGTTCAAACGCTTCGAACTTGTAGATCAGCAGCGGGTCTTTCTGTTCATACACGGCGCTTTGTACGGACTGCTTCAGGTCGTCCATGGCGCGGAGGTGTTCTTTCCAGGCCTCGTCTATCAGGGCCAGGGTGATGCTGCGCTCCAGGGCGGCCACGGTTTCGCGGCCTTCTGTTTCCACTACTTTTTTCAGCGGGGCCAGCACGTTGATGCCTTTGCGCCCGTCTGTAAAGGGAATGGAAATATTTTCGATGTGCTGGCCCTGCTCTTTGTGGATCTGTTTGATCACCGGCAGGGTGCCTTCTATCAGCTCCGCTGTTCTGCGGTGATAGTTGGCCACGGCCTCACCGTAGAGTTTCTCCGCAATTTCGTTGGGTTGGCCTTTTTGCAGCTCTTCTTCGGAAATAGTGGTGTCTACGGCAAAGTTCATGATCACGTCCAGCTTGAAGGCTTCATAGTCCCCGCTTTCACGGTGGGTGGTCACAATGTTCTCCGCCACTTCGTAGAAGGAGTTGTCCGTATCAATGGCCAGGCGCTCGCCAAACAGGGCGTGGTTACGCTTGGCATAGATCACGGTACGCTGCTTGTTCATCACGTCATCATATTCCAGCAGGCGTTTACGGATGCCGAAGTTATTCTCTTCCACTTTTTTCTGCGCTCTTTCAATAGAGCGGGTGATCATGCTGTGCTGTATCACTTCGCCTTCTTTATAGCCCATACGGTCCATCAGCGCGGCAATACGTTCTGAGCCGAACATGCGCATCAGGTCATCTTCCAGGGATACAAAGAACTGGGAGCTGCCGGGGTCTCCCTGGCGGCCCGCACGGCCGCGCAACTGGCGGTCTACACGGCGGCTTTCGTGCCTTTCCGTACCAATGATGGCCAAACCGCCGGCTTCTTTCACACCGGGGCCCAGCTTGATGTCCGTACCACGGCCGGCCATGTTGGTGGCAATGGTCACAGCGCCGGGCAGGCCTGCTTCCGCAACTATCTGCGCTTCACGGGCGTGCTGTTTGGCGTTCAGTACGTTGTGGGGTATCTTTTCGAAGGTGAGCATTTTGCCCAGCAGCTCGGATACCTCCACGGAGGTGGTCCCTACCAGTACGGGGCGGCCTGCGGCCTTCAGTGTTTTGATCTCTTCTATAACGGCCTTGTATTTGTCCCGCTTGGTCTTGTACACCAGGTCTTCCGCGTCTTTACGGGTAATAGGCAGGTTGGTGGGGATGCTCACCACATCCAGCTTGTAGATCTCCCAGAACTCACCGGCTTCCGTGGTGGCCGTACCGGTCATGCCGGCCAGCTTGTGGTACATCCTGAAATAGTTCTGGAGGGTAATGGTGGCAAATGTTTGCGTGGCCGCTTCCACTTTCACGTTCTCCTTGGCTTCAATGGCCTGGTGCAAACCGTCTGAATAACGGCGCCCGTCCAGTATACGGCCGGTCTGCTCGTCTACGATCTTCACCTTGCCGTCCATCACCACGTATTCCACGTCTTTATCAAAGAGCGTATAGGCTTTCAGCAGTTGCTGCACGGAGTGGATGCGTTCTGATTTAATGGCAAAGTCTTGCAGCAGCTGGTCTTTCCGCGCCAGTTTCTCTTCGGCGGTAAGGTCCAGTTTTTCCAGTTCCGCAATTTCGGAGCCTACATCTGGCATGAGGAAGAAGTTGGGATCTTCCCCGGCGCCGGTGATCAGGGCAATGCCCTTTTCTGTCAGCTCCACGCTGTTGTTCTTTTCTTCAATATGGAAATACAGCCCTTCATCCACTTTCGGCATTTCGCGCTGCTGGTCCGCTATGTAATAGTTCTCTGCTTTTTGCTGCAGCACCTTGATGCCGGGCTCGCTTAAGTATTTAATGGTGGCGCTGTTCTTCGGCAACCCGCGGTGTGCCCGCATCAGGGCCAGGCCGCCGGTTTTGGGATCGTCTTTCCCTTCCGCTATCAGCTTTTTGGCTTCCTGCAGGTAGCCGTTCACCACTTTCCTTTGTTCTTCCACCAGGCGCTGGATGCGCGGTTTCAGCGCATGAAACTCCTGCTCGTCACCGCGGGGAATGGGGCCGGAAATGATGAGCGGGGTACGCGCATCGTCAATCAGCACGCTGTCCACCTCATCCACCATGGCAAAATGGTGTTTGCGCTGCACCATTTCTTCAGGGCTGTGTACCATGTTGTCACGCAGGTAGTCAAACCCGAACTCGTTGTTGGTACCGTAGGTGATATCTGCCTGGTAGGCGGCGCGGCGGTCTGCCGAGTTGGGCATGTGTTTGTCTATACAATCTACCGTAAGGCCCAGGAACTCGAACAGGGGGCCGTTCCACTCGGAGTCACGTTTTGCCAGGTAATCGTTCACGGTTACAATGTGTACGCCTTCCCCGGCCAGCGCGTTGAGGTAGGCCGGCAGGGTGGATACCAGCGTTTTACCTTCGCCCGTGGCCATTTCGGCAATCTTGCCCTGGTGCAGTACGGAACCGCCAATGAGCTGTACATCATAATGCACCATGTTCCAGGTCACAGGCGTGCCGTTGGCATCCCAGGAGTTGGCCCAGGTCACTTTGTCACCCTCAATGCGGATATACTGGCGCGTAACCGCCAGCTGCCGGTCCAGCTCCGTGGCGGTGGCCGATATATGGCTGTTCTCTTTCAGCCGGCGGGCAGTTTCCTTTACTACGGCAAACGCCTCCGGTAAAAGCTCCTGCAGTATCTCTTCAATTTTTTTGTCGCGGTCTTTGGTGAGCTTGTCTATTTCGCGGTAAGTGAGGTCTTTGGTGTTTACATCTTCTTCAATGTCGGCGGCGGCTTTTTTATCGGCCAGCTGCCCGTCAATATCTGCCAGGTGTGATTGTATACGGGCACGGAAATCCTGCGTTTTACGGCGCAGATCGTCTATAGGCAGGGAAGACAGTTTTTCATACTCCTCAGTGATCTGCTTCACAACAGGGAGGATCAGTTTGATATCTCGGTCAGACTTGTTGCCTCCAAAAAGCTTTGTTAAAAAACCTAGCATGTTAAAATTTTCGATTTCGTAAGATAAAAGTAACCTCTGCGGCCGTTCTGCTATACAGTCAAATATTGCGCCCGGCCGGGAGGTTGTGCCAAGGTGTCAGGCCGGGCCTGTTTTCCGAGGCTCGTAAAATTAGGAATTTTTGGGTGAAAACATTGAAAATAGCGGGCTATGCCGGGTTTTAATAAAAATTTAAGGGAAAGCGGTGACAGCCGTTGATCAAAAAAAGTTTAATTTCCCGCTCTTTCCGGGAACGGATTGTTAATTTGTTCAATAATCCGGGGTTATCCGTCATAAAAAGATAACAATGTGTAAATACTTTTTATAAATTTAAACGTTTTAAACGAGCTATTGAATTTTGTACAAAACACGTCTATGAAGCAGATACGGCCTGGGAGTCTTTTTGTTGCAAGTTGTCTTGCCTTGCTTGTTACGTCACTATCATTCGGCATCCGCGCCGGTATTCTCGGCCAACTGGGGGTAGAATTTCATCTCAACGGCCCGGAGATCATCCATGTAACAATGGTGATCCCCATGGTGCTCATTGTGGCATTCGGCGGCCTCTTTTTCTACAAGAGAGGCCATAAAATAAAACAAGCATTACAAACCGCATAAAATCATACGTGAACATATGAACAGGAAACTTAGAATGGGAATGATCGGCGGGGGGAAAGACGCTTTCATCGGCGCCATTCACCGCATCGCCGCCAATATGGACGGCCTCATTGAACTGAAGGCCGGCGCTTTGAGCATCAACCCTGACATTGCAAAAGATTCAGGACGCTCCCTCTTCCTTGATGAAGACCGCACCTACCTCGACTTCAAAACGATGCTCGAAAAAGAAGCGGCCATGCCGGCAGACAAGCGGCTGGACTTCGTCACCATCGTTACGCCCAACTTTGCGCACTTTGAGCCTGCCATGATGGCGCTGGACAAAGGGTTTCATGTAGTGATCGAAAAACCCATCACCTTTACGCTGGACGAGGCCAAACAACTGAAGGCCAAGGTAGCGCAGACAGGCCTTACCCTGCTGCTCACCCATACTTACACCGGCTACCCCATGGTGAAACAGGCCCGCCAGATGGTGAAGAACGGCCTGCTGGGCAAAATACGCAAGGTGTGGGTGGAATACCCGCAAGGCTGGCTCAGCAAAATGAGCGAGCGCGAAGGCAATGCCCAGGCTGCCTGGCGTACAGATCCCAAACGCTCCGGTAAAAGCGGGTGCATGGGAGACATTGGTACCCACGCCGCCAACCTGGCCGAGTATATTTCAGGGCAAAAAATCGATAAATTGTGTGCCGATCTTAATATTATGGTAGAAGGCCGTGCGCTGGACGATGATGGCGCCGTACTGCTCCGCTTTGACGGCGGCGCGGCCGGCGTGCTCATGGCCTCCCAGGTGGCGGCCGGTGAAGAGAACGCACTCAAGATACGCGTGTATGGCGAAAAAGGCGGCCTTGAATGGGCGCAGCACGAACCTAACACGCTGCTGGTGAAGTGGCTGGAGAAACCGACCGAAATTCTCCGCGCCGGCGCCGGCAACCCGCACCTGGACGCATTTGCCACGCATAATTGTCGCACCCCCGGCGGCCACCCGGAAGGGTACCTGGAGGCATTCGGCAACCTGTACCGCAACTTTGCGCTCACCCTGCAGGCGAAAATAGACGGGCAGCAGCCCACCAACGCCATGCTGGACTTCCCGGGCGTAGATGACGGTATCCGCGGTATGGCTTTCATAGACAACGTGGTGAAGTCTTCCGCCAGCGACGCCAAGTGGACAAAGTTCGAGATATAGGAACTGAGCAAGATCAGGTCCCAACAAGAGGCAGATCAGCAGCGCCCTGAAGGAAAGCACTGATCTTGGTCCATCAATCATAAGGAAGAGCACATATGAAAACGGGGCACGATGTGAATGCGAGATTCCATCCGGCCCGTAAAAAATCAAAATTAACAGATGAAAACTATCAAAGGACCCGGTATTTTCCTGGCGCAGTTCCTTGACGATAAAGCGCCTTTCAACGCCCTGGAAAGCATCTGTAAATGGTCGGCAGGCCTGGGTTTCAAAGGCGTGCAGATACCCACGTGGGACAGCCGCGTGATCAACCTGCAGAAAGCCGCCGAAAGCAAGACCTACGCAGACGAGATCAAGGGAACGGTGGAAAGCGCCGGCATGCAGATCACAGAATTGTCTACCCACCTGCAAGGGCAACTGGTGGCCGTACACCCGGCCTATAACGAGCTGTTTGACGGGTTTGCGCCCAAAGCGGTGCATGGCAATGCCAAGGCCCGTACAGAATGGGCGGTACAACAGTTGAAATACGCCGCTAAGGCCAGCGCCAACCTGGGCCTCAATGCCCTGGCCACTTTCAGCGGCGCGCTGCTGTGGCATACCGTATACCCCTGGCCGCAGCGCCCCGCGGGCCTTGTAGAAACGGGTTTCAAGGAGCTGGCCGCGCGCTGGCTGCCCATCCTGAACGAGATGGATGCCCATGGCGTAGACCTCTGTTACGAGATACACCCCGGAGAAGACCTGCATGACGGCATCAGCTACGAACAGTTTCTGGCGGCTACCGGCAACCACGCCCGCGCCTGCCTACTGTACGATCCCAGCCACTTTGTGCTGCAATGCCTGGACTACCTGGCGTACATAGACATCTATCATGAAAAAATAAAGATGTTCCACGTAAAAGACGCGGAATTTAACCCCACCGGCCGCTCCGGCGTGTACGGCGGGTACCAGGGCTGGATAGACCGGCCCGGCAGGTTCCGCTCCCTGGGAGACGGGCAGGTGGATTTTAAAGCCGTTTTCAGTAAATTGACCCAGTACGGCTTTGCCGGATGGGCGGTGATGGAATGGGAGTGCTGCATGAAGCACCCCGAAGACGGCGCCCGCGAAGGCGCGCCTTTCATTAAAGAGCACATCATCCGCGTAACAGAAAAAGCGTTTGATGACTTCGCAAATACAGGAACGGACGAAAACTTAAACAAAAGAGTGTTAGGTTTGTGAATACAGAATGCTAAAACGATTTTCTCAATTATAACAAACAACCAAATAAAGATGAAGAAAAACATATGGATGCCGGCTTGCCTCAGCCTGGCAATGTTCCTGGCAGCGTGCGGGGGCAGCAGTGACAAGAAAGCAGAAGAAAAAAAGGCAGAAGAAACAGTAGCGCCTGCGGCAGATAACTCCATGGTGCAAAGCGTGGAAGGCAAAGGCAAAGAGCTGATGGCGGCGCAGGATTGCGCTACCTGCCACAAGGAAACTGAAAAAGTGATAGGCCCGTCCTTCAAGGAAATTGCGGAAAAATATCCTAATTCAGACGAAAACATCAATACCCTGGCAGACAAGATCATCAAAGGCGGTTCCGGCAACTGGGGAGAAGTACCCATGGCGCCGCACTCCGGCATTACGCACGATGATGCCAAGGAAATGGTGAAATACATCCTCTCGGTTAAATAGCGCTAAACATCATTTATGAAAAAGATACTATCCTCCGCGCTGCTGGTAGCCCTGCTTGCAGGTTCCGCAGCCACATACGCCCAGGGCGGCCCGGCACTCAGCAAAAAAGAGAAAAGGGCCGGCTGGAAACTGCTGTTTGACGGCGCCTCCACCGCAGGCTGGCGCGGCTACCTGAAAAATGAGGCCCCCGGCGCCTGGAAGGTGCAGGACGGCGCGCTGTTCCTGGATACCGACGCCAAAAAGGCCGGTGCTTCCGGAGGCGACCTGATTACAGACGGCGAGTACGAAAACTATGAGCTGGAGCTGGAATGGAAAATATCCGAAGGCGGCAACAGCGGCATCATCTTCGGCGTGCATGAAGACAAGAAGTTCAAAGCCACGTACGCCACCGGTCCGGAAATGCAGGTGCTGGACGATGACAAACATGCAGACGGCAAGATATACAAACACAACTCCGGAGACCTGTATGACCTGATCGCTTCACCCGCCCGGTACGCAAAACCCGTAGGTGAATGGAACAAGGCCAAGATCATCAAAAAGGACGGCAAGCTCACCCTCATCTTCAACGGCCACAAAACCGCGGAAGTGACCATGGGCAGCGAGCAGTGGAAAGAACTGGTGGGCAAAAGCAAGTTCAAGGCCTGGGAAGGTTTCGGCGCGTATGCCAAAGGCCACATTGCCCTGCAGGACCATGGGGACAAAGTATGGTACCGCAATATCAAGATCCGCCAACTCTAAACTATGGCAAGGCATAAATACCTCCTGCTGCTGGCAGGGCTGCTGATAGTGGTGGCCGGCTCCGCCTTTAAAAAAGCGAAGCCCCGCCTGCTGGTGTTTTCCAAAACGGCCGGTTTCCGGCATGATTGCATCCCCGATGCCAAACTCGCCATGCTCAGGCTGGGCGCGGAAAACGGCTTTGAGGTGGATACCACGGAAGATGCCGCCCTGTTCACGGAAAAGAACCTGCAACGGTACAAGGCCGTGATGTTCCTCAACACCACCGGCAATGTGCTGGACGATGCGCAGCAATCCGCCATGGAATCGTACATCCGCAAGGGTGGCGGTTACATAGGGGTGCATGCGGCCACTGACACGGAGTATGACTGGCCCTGGTACAACCAGCTGGTAGGCGCGTATTTCCTCAGCCATCCCAAACAGCAAACGGCAACCCTGCATGTGGTAAACCGCCGGCACCAGGCTACCAGGCACCTGGATGAGACCTGGGTGCGCAGGGACGAATGGTACAATTTCAAAAGCATCGTGCCCGGCCTCAACGTGCTGATCAGGATCGATGAAAAATCTTACGAGGGCGGCAAGAACGGAGAGGATCATCCTATGAGCTGGTACCGGGAGTTTGACGGCGGCCGTACATTTTACACAGAACTGGGCCATACCAAAGAATCCTACAAGGAAGAAGCATTCCTGAAACATGTGCTGGGAGGAATTGAATATGTAACCCGTAAAAAGAAATGATCCGGCCACCCGGCATACAATATTACCGTAGAGACGCATCCACATGCGTCTCTACGCACTTTAACAACCGCCACGTTTACATTACAACACAATCAAGCATTCATTCATGAAACAATTATCTCTCGTTCTGTTGCTTGCAGCCTTCGGTTTAGGCATGGCGGCATGCAGCAAATCCCGCCCCGGCAAACCCAAGGTGCTGGTATTCACCAAAACGGCCGGCTTCCGCCATGCGTCCATACCGGAAGGTATCAAAGCTATTCAGCAGCTGGGCCAGGCAAACGGTTTTGATGTAGATACCACGGAAAATGCGGCCCGCTTCACAGAAGATTCCCTGCAGCAATACTCCGCCGTGATCTTCCTCAATACCACCGGCGATGTGCTGGATAACCGCCAGGAAGCGGACTTTGAACGCTACATACAGTCCGGCGGCGGTTTTGTGGGTATCCACGCGGCCACAGATACGGAGTATGACTGGCCCTGGTATGGCAAAATGGTAGGCGCCTATTTCAACGGCCACCCGGAAGGAATGGCCAAGGCAAAACTGGTGGTAACAGATAAAAGCCACGGCTCCACCAAAGACCTGCCGGATACCTGGGAGCATACAGACGAGTGGTACAATTTCAAGAACTTCAACAAGGAAACCAAAGTGCTCATCAAGGTAGATGAGAAAACATACAAGGGCGGCACCATGGGAGACGATCATCCCATCAGCTGGTATCACGAGTATGACGGCGGCCGCGCGTTCTATACCGAACTGGGCCACACCACGGAGTCATATACGGAAGATAATTATCTCAAACATGTGCTGGGCGGCATCCAGTATGCCATTGGCAAAAACCTGGTGCTGGATTACGCAAAGGCCACATCTCTGCGCGTACCGGATGAAGACCGCTTTACCAGGCAGGTGCTGGCCGGCGGCGAATTTTTTGAGCCCACGGAAATGGCCATCCTGCCTAACCTTGATGTACTGGTGGCGCAACGCCGCGGTGAAATACTGCTGTACAACAACGCCACAAAAGCGCTCACGCAGGTGGGTTTCCTGAACGTGTACCACAAAACGGACGTGCCCAAGGTGAACGCGGAAGAAGGCCTTATGGGCCTGGCGGCAGACCCTGACTTTGCCAAAAACAATTTCATCTATGCTTTTTATTCCCCCGCGGATACTTCCGTGAACCGCCTGAGCCGCTTCGAGTTCAAAAACAACAAGGTGGTGCCGGAAAGCGAAAAAGTGATCCTGCAATTCTATTCGCAGCGCCAGATCTGCTGCCACACCGGTGGTTCCATTACCTTTGGCAGCGACGGGCTGCTGTACCTCTCTACCGGAGACAATACCACGCCCTTTGACGAACCGGGCCAGCCCTACGTCAGCAAAGGTTACGGCCCGGTAGACGACCGCCCCGGCCACCTGCAGTACGACGGCCGCAGAACGTCTTCCAACACCAACGACCTGCGCGGGAAAATTCTCCGCATCCGCGTTAAGGCAGACGGCTCTTATGAAATACCTGAAGGCAACCTCTTCAAGGCATCCGATAAAACAAAACCGGAAATTTACGCAATGGGTACCCGCAACCCCTACCGCATTTCCGTAGACCCGAAAACGAATTACCTCTATTGGGGCGAAGTAGGCCCCGATGCGGCCAACGATGATTCTACCCGCGGCCCGCGCGGTTATGATGAAGTGAACCAGGCCAAAAAGGCCGGGTACTACGGCTACCCGCTGTTCATTGCGGATAACAAGCCGTACCGCGCATATAATTATGAAACCGGCGAATCAGGCCCTTACAACAATCCTGAAAAGCCCATCAACAACTCCCGCAACAACACCGGTTTAACAGCGCTGCCGCCCGCGCAGAAAGCCTTCATCTGGTACCCGTACGCCAAATCTGAAGAGTTTCCGCTGGTGGGGAGCGGTGGCCGCAACGCAGAAGCCGGCCCCGTGTATTACAGCGACCTGTACCCCGCCGCTACCCGCTTCCCGGACTATTATAACGGCAAGCTGTTCATTTACGACTGGATACGCGGCTGGGTAATGGCCGTTACGATGGACAAGGACGGCAACTACCAGAAAATGGAAAAGTTCATGCCGTCTACCAAATTCAACGCGCCCATAGATATGGAAATGGGGCCTGACGGGCGCATGTATGTGCTGGAGTACGGCAAAGGCTGGTTCAGCAAGAACCCCGATGCGGCGCTGGTACGCATAGATTACAACGGCGGCAACCGCGCGCCCAAAACAGGTTTGAAGGTAGACAAGATCACCGGCAGCCTGCCCTTTAAAGTGAAGCTGGAAGCTGAAGGCGCTACAGACCCGGATGGCGATGCCATCACGTTCGTATGGAACTTCGGTAACGGCACCACCAAAGAAACAAAAGAACCTTTTGTTGAGCAGACCTACACCGTAGCCGGAGAATACCCTGTGTTTGTAGACGTAACAGACAGCCAGGGCGCCACAGTACGCAGTAAAATGATCAATGTCTACGCCGGCAACGAAACACCGGAAGTGCAGATCAACCTCGCGGGCAACAGCATGTTCTACTTCCCCGGCAAGCAGGTACAGTATAACGTTGTAGTCAAAGACAAAGAAGACAGTGTACCAGACCCGGCTAACCTTTACATCAAGGGCATGTACATAGAAGGGAAAGACAAAGCAGCCATGCCGCAGGGCCACCAGATCGTTTCCGGTACTATTGCCGGCAAGAACATTATTGAATCTTCAGACTGCCGCACCTGCCATAAACCCGATGAAAAATCCATCGGCCCCAGCTTTATGGATATTGCAGGCAAGTACAAAGATGATCCCAAATCTCCGGACTACCTGGCTCAAAAGATCATCAAAGGCGGCGGCGGCGTTTGGGGAGAAACCGTGATGGCCGCACACCCCACTATCAGTACGGGCGAGGCCAAACAGATAGTGGAGTATATTTTTTCCCTGGCCGGCAAGGCCCGGCAAGAGCCCTCGCTGCCGGCCTCCGGCAGTGTATCTCCCACCATGGGCGGCGAGCTGAAAGATGGCGGCATCCTTTACCTGATGGCCAGCTATACAGACAAGGGCGGTGCAGGCATACGCCCCATCACCGGTTTGGCTGACGTGGAACTGAGAAACCCGCGGTTCCAGGCAGAAAACTACAAAACCGCAGACGGCGCCGCCGTAGTGGAGATCAGCGGTATGAAACTGCTGATACCCACGGCCAATGCCGTAGTGAGATATAAAGACATGGACCTTGCCACGGTGAACGGCATTGAGCTGACCTATTTTATACAGGAGCAGCCGCAGCACGGTTACACCGTGTCAGCGCACCTGGACAAGCCGGACGGTGAAAAGCTGGGTGAGGTGAACATTGGCGCAGGCGCCAGAAAAGAAGCCCCCAACACCGCGGTGATCAGCTTCCCCGCCCGTGCGGACAACAAGCGGCGTTCGCTGTACCTGGTATTCAAGGCAGACGCTGCGGAAAAAGCGCCGGTAGGCATAGATGTGATCAAGCTGCTGTCCAGGTAACCTTCCCGGTTGGCAAAGAAGAAAAAGGCCCGGTGCAATTGCACCGGGCCTTTTTCTTCTTTGTTATCATTTGATTTTCATCATTTTCTTTCTCATTTTTTTGGCCCTTTTCTGCCCGGCGTTCACAAAATTGATCAGTAGTACCAGAACGATGATGAACAGGCCGAAGAACTCGCGGGTATCTTCTATCCAGGGTTTTTCCGCTTTCATGCTGCCGGCAATATTTTCCGCATGATGCTCCGTCATCCAGCTCAGCACGCCGTCTTTCGCAAAGAACAACGTTACCGCGTACACCAGGCAGGCTACGATACCAAACAGGTACCAGCCTTTGTAATACCGGCCGGTAACGGCCAGGGCGCAGAAAATAGCCCCGTAAAGGTAAATAGGCACCCAAATGTACGGGTCAGGGTCATTCCATTGCAGTGCGGCAAAGAGTACAAACAGCACACAAAAAACAACATTGAAGATTTTCATGATAAATTTAAATGAAAATGAAATAGCTAAATTGGTTAAACTTACGTAAATTCCACCATACAAAGCCATTTCCCGTTTTGTAAAAAATATTTTAGAAAAAATGAGCCAGATGTTTGCGGTTGTTAAATTAATGTTATAATTTACAAACAGATCAAACGGAAGTCGAACTAAACCTTTTGCATTATAAGAAACATCCACACCTTGACCGGTTATCCAAAAAAATATTTGCCTTTATAAATTCCACTTTGTTCAGCCTGAATGGCTGATCCACACGCAATAAATGGGCAACCGGTCAATTTTTTTCTTTTCTTGCAAAATCGTTTTTCCAAAGAGAATGTTAATATTTTGACACGTTGGGGTGAGCGTTGAACGGTTTTTAATCATTATATTGCATTCCAAATGCCGGCTTACCACTCTTCCTACCAGGGAAAACGGTTCGCAAGGTGCCATCCGGTCACTGAAACGGATGAAAATACTTGAAAATACGGGGCATAGCCCTTGAAGAATATCCTGGTTACTAATCAGGTTTTAGAATGGCGGAAGGAGAGGCACTAGTTGCCTCTCTTTTATTTTTACGGGAACAGCTTCTCCCCAGCGAGGGTCCGGGCAGGTGGTAAAACCCGGCCGGGGCTTGAGGCGGGGAGAAAAAAATAGTACATTAGCTACATGGGATACGCATACGACGAGCAAACAACAGCAGCACTGTTACGCCAGATCATTTCTCGCCACATTTCGGAAAAGGCCGCACAATGGGTGCAGGACCGCCTCACTGCGTGGCAGCAGCAACAAGCGTTATCCGTTTTCAATATGGCTTTTGCCGCGGCCCCGCGTTTCATTGGCCGGGAGCCGGTTACCGCTACCATAGCGGAAAGCCCGGTTTTGCCGGTAGACCTGGAAGGGTATACGGCAGACCGCCTGTTCCGTATCTGGTGGCTGCTGCAGTTGCCGGTAGACGACAAAAAAAAGTATATCGAAATAATTGAGAATCTTTTCAATACCGCGGAAATGAACGAGCTGGTAGCCCTGTACGGCGCCCTTCCGCTGCTCGCTTTTCCGGAAGCCTGGCAGCTGCGTACCGCCGAAGGCATCCGCTCCAACATCGGCGGCGTACTGGAAGCCATTATGCTGCACAACCCCTACCCGGCGGCCAACCTTGACCAGCCGGCGTGGAACCAGCTGGTAATCAAGGCGTTCTTTACAGAAAAACCGGTGCATCTCATTGCCGGGCTAGACAGGCGCGCCAACCCCGAACTGGCCCGCATACTGCTGGACTACAGTCACGAACGCCGCGCCGCCGGCCGGCCCGTACACCCCATGCTCTGGCGGCTGGTAGGGCCTTTCCTGGAAGAAATGGGATTGGAGGATATAGAACGGCTCTGGCTCTCCGAATACAACGCGGAAAGGGAAGCGGCGGCGCTGGCCTGCCATGCCTCCGGTTACGGCCCGGCCCGGGAACTGCTGGAAAAAAGGCCGGAGCTGAAAGCGGAAATAGAAGCCGGGCAGCTCACCTGGGAAACAGTGGCGCACCGCGTGAATATGGCCAATTAATGCTATTCCCCGGTAGCGGTTTTATGATTAATTTAATGACATTTGTAATTTATAATTCTATATGTGTTGTAGTGCTCAGCTGACGGAAAAAGACCTGGCGCCTCAAGCTATGAACCCGGCTTACCTGGACGCCATTAAGGGAATGCGCTTTTTTGACCCGCATATTCACATGACCTCCCGTACCACAGATGATTACCAGGCCATGGCAGACGCCGGCGTGGTGGCCATTATAGAGCCCGCCTTCTGGCTGGGCCAGCCCAGAACGGGCGTGGATACCTTCAGGGATTATTACAGCAGCCTGGTGGGCTGGGAACGCTTCCGCTCTTCGCAATTCGGCATCAAACATTATTGCACCATTGGCCTCAATTCCAAAGAAGCCAATAATGAAAAGCTGAGCGAACAGGTGATGGAAATACTCCCGCTGTTCCTTTACAAGGAAGGAGTGGTGGGCATTGGCGAAATAGGCTTCGATGACCAGACGGCGCTGGAAGAAAAGTATTACCGCGCCCAGCTGCAGTTGGCTATGGACGGCGGGCTGCCCGTACAGGTACACACGCCCCACCGGGATAAAAAACAGGGCACCCAGCGCAGTATGGACATTGCCATAGAAATGGGCCTTGACCCCTACATGGTGATCGTTGACCATAACAATGAAGAAACGGTGAAAGAGGTGCTGGACCGCGGCTTCTGGGCGGCTTTCACCATCTATCCCTTTACCAAAATGGGCAATGAACGGATGGTGGAAATTGTGAAGCAGTACGGCACAGCACGTATTATGGTGAACTCCGCCGCGGACTGGGGCATCAGTGACCCGCTGGCGGTACCCAAAACCGCGGCCCTCATGCTGGAAAGAGGTATCAGCAAGGCAGACGTGGAACAGGTCACCTACCGCAACGCCATCACTGCCTTTGCGCAAAGCGGGCAGATCAATGAAGCAGACTTTGAACGCACGCAGGACATTGACCAAAGCCTGAAATATAATGGCAGCACTATTTTGCGCGGCGGGCAGCAACCAGCCCCCGATAAACGATCTACCATTATCAGATAGCACCTGCCAGATCCTTTGTACCCGAAAAACCTGACTGAAAACGTGAACTATATCTTGCATAAATTGGGCGGCTACCTCCGTTTAATGAGGCCCGCCAACATCCTGACCGCTATCACAGATATCATGGCCGGCATTGCCATAGCCGGTTTCCTTACTAATGGCCTGCAAGATGTGCAGGGCGTGCTGCAGGTGATTTGCCTGGCCATAGCGGCCATAGGCCTCTATGGCGGCGGTGTGGTATTTAACGATGTATTTGATGCGGCGCTGGACCGCGTGGAGCGGCCGGAAAGGCCCATCCCCAGCGGGGTGGTATCCCGCACGCAGGCTACCGTACTGGGCATATACCTGCTGCTGCTGGGCATACTGGCCGCCTTCTCCGTAGGGGAGTGGCCGGGCGGCCTGGCCACAGGCGTGGCCGTATCCGCGCTGGTATACAACAAATGGGGCAAACACAACGCCCTGCTGGGCCCGCTCAACATGGGGCTTTGCCGGGGGCTTAACCTGCTCATGGGCATGAGCATTTTGCCGGAAGCGCTGGCAGTACATGGCTGGCTGGCCTTTGTACCCATTCTCTACATTGCCGCTATCACCATGATCAGCCGCGATGAAGTGCACGGCGGTAAAAAACGCACGCTTTACCGGGCGGCCATCGGTTACGGCGCCGTGTACGCCATCATACTTGCCGAAGCGGTAAAACAGCACCGGCTGGCCGAAGTAGTGCCTTACCTGCTGGTATTCATCTGGCTGATCATGCGCCCCCTGCTGAGGGCCATCCGCGAGCCTGTTGGCCCCAATATCGGCAAAGCCGTAAAAGGCGGCATTATAGGCCTTATTGCCATGAACGCGGCCTGGGTAGCGGCCTTTGCCATATTTCCCTATCCCCTGATCGTACTGGCCTTTTTGCCCCTGTCTTTCCTGCTGTCACGCGCTTTTGCCGTTACCTGAGGCCTTTTGCCGGCAGGGTAGAAAAATGGCCGCATTATCCCCCTTTTTTGTACATTTAAACGTTTTTAAAATTTCAACGGACCTGCGTAGGGCGATTCAGCTATGTCATACATTCAGCAATCTTTCAAAGTTCAGTTTGAATACAAGGTTTTCTTTACAGAAAAAATATTCGATCCCACCAATACCTGTTTTGCCGGCTTCCTGGGGTCGCTGGCGGATGAAGGAACAAGAAGGAAACTTCTGTTTATTGTAGATGACGGCGTTACCAAACACCATGAGCAACTCCAGAGCCAGATAACGGCCTATTGCAGCGCGCTGGACAATTTTGAACTGGTGGAAGACATTATTGTGGTGCCCGGCGGAGAAGCGGCCAAAAATGACCTCCAGCTGTTTTACTGGCTGGTAAATGAAGTAGACCAGCATGCCATAGACCGGCATTCTTTCATAGTAGGCATCGGCGGCGGCTCTGTGCTGGACCTGGTAGGGTATGTGGCCGCGGTAAGCCATCGCGGCGTAAAACATGTTCGTATACCCACTACCGTATTATCGCAAAATGATTCCGGCGTGGGCGTGAAGAACGGCATCAATTACCATGGTAAAAAGAACTTCCTGGGTACTTTTGCGCCGCCCGCCGCGGTGTTCAACGATGCGCAGTTCCTGGCCACGCTCGATGAGCGTGACTGGCGGTCAGGCATGATAGAAGCAGTGAAAGTAGCGCTCATCAAAGACGCTGCTTTTTTTGAGTGGATGGAAACATACGCGCACCTGCTCTCCGAGGCTGATCCGCAAAGCATGCAATACCTCATTTACCGCTGTGCGGAACTGCATATGGCGCATATTGGCGGCGCAGGAGACCCGTTTGAGAGCGGCTCTTCCCGCCCGCTGGATTTTGGCCACTGGAGCGCGCACAAGCTGGAACAACTGACAGATTTTGAACTGCGGCACGGTGAAGCAGTGTCTATCGGCATTGCGCTGGACAGTGTGTATTCCTGGTTGCAGGGCATGCTCGACGAACAATCGCTGCACCGCATCATTCACCTCCTCAAAACGCTGCGGCTGCCCCTCTACCACCCGCTGCTGGAAATTGAAGACGGGGAATCCGCTATTGTAGCAGGCCTGGAAGAGTTCCGGGAACATCTCGGCGGAAGGCTCACCATTTCCCTGCTCCGCACCATCGGCAAAGGAGAGGAGGTGCATACCATGGACCTTGAGCTGCTGCGCAAGGCCGTCACCATGCTGCGCGAAAAATGGTGATATGCCGGACCTGTTTATTTGAACAACTATATATATCATGAACACTCCATTTGGTCACCTTACGTATTGTACCAACATTCACGCAGGGGAAAACTGGGGAGAGCATTTTTCTCAATTGAAGCAGTACATCCCTGCCGTAAAAGCGCAGGTATCGCCAGATGCCCCCTTCGGCATCGGCCTGCGGCTTAGCAACCTGGCCAGCCTTGAACTGGCCAAAGAACCGGCGCAAGAAGAGCTGAAAGAATGGCTCCGGGCCGCCGGCTGTTATGTGTTCACCATGAACGGCTTCCCCTATGGCGGCTTTCACGGGGAGCGGGTGAAAGACCAGGTACATATACCAGACTGGGCCACCGCGGAACGGGTAGCCTATACGATCCGCCTCTTCCGTATACTGGCCGCGCTGCTGCCCGCCGGCATGCAAGGCGGCATCTCCACCTCACCCCTGTCTTACAAACTGTGGCACCGCTGCGAGGAAGAGCACAATTCCATTATGGAAAGCGCCACGCTCAACATGCTGCTGGTGGTGGAACAGCTCATTGCCATACACCGCAACGGCGGCCCGCTGCTGCACCTCGACGTGGAGCCGGAGCCAGACGGCATGCTGGAAAATTCCAAAGAGTATATAGACTGGTACTTCCAGCACCTCCTGCCTGCGGGAGTGATCATGTTCGGAGATAAATTCGGCATGGGAGAGGAAGAAGCCATAGCCGCCATCAAACAGCATGTGCAGTTGTGTTATGACGTGTGCCACTTTGCCGTGTCTTACGAAGACCCGCAGGTAGTGCTGGAACGCCTGCATTACTTCGGGCTGAAGGTAGGCAAGGTGCAGATCAGCGCGGCGCTGAAGGCCCGGTTGCCTAAAGACGGCGGCCGGCAGCAGATAGTGGCCGCTTTCAGGGACTTCAACGAATCTACTTACCTGCACCAGGTGATAGCCCGCAGGAGCAACGATACAAAGATCCATTACCCGGACCTGCCGGAAGCCCTGGCAGACGCTGAAAACCCGGACGTGGAAGAATGGCGCGCGCATTTTCATGTGCCCGTGTTCGTCAAAGACTTTGGCGTGCTCAGCTCTACGAGAGACGATATCAGTCGCGTGCTGGCCCGGCAAGCCGCCAAACCCTTCACGCAACACCTGGAGGTGGAAACCTATACCTGGGAGGTGCTGCCCGCGGGCCTCAAGCAGGAAATGGGCGGCTCCCTGGCCCGTGAAATGAAATGGGTACTGCAACAGTTGGAATTATCCTGAGAGCGCGGTAGCTTTGGACCGGATTAGAAACGGAGAACGATAGCTATGAGAAAAACTGTGGTATTAGACGTTGTAGGCCTTTCTGCAACACTGGTTGGAGAACATACGCCATTTCTGGCAGCATATGCAAAAAAGCACCATCAATCCACGATAGCGCCCATGCTGCCGGCGGTGACCACCGCTGTGCAATCTACCTACCTCACCGGGCAGTGGCCCGCCGAGCACGGCATTGTAGGCAACGGCTGGTACGACAGAACGGATGCAGAGATCAAATTCTGGAAACAGTCCAACCACCTGGTAGCCGCGGAAAAAGTGTGGGAACGCGCCAGGCGCCTGCATCCCGGCTTTACCTGCTCCAAAATGTTCTGGTGGTACAACATGTACTCCAGCGCAGATTTTTCCGTAACGCCGCGCCCGCAGTATTTGTCTGACGGCCGCAAGATGCCCGATTGTTATGCCCACCCCGCTTCCCTGCGGGACGCGCTCCAGAAAGAACTGGGCCAGTTCCCCCTCTTCCAGTTCTGGGGCCCCGGCGCCAATATTGCTTCTTCCCGGTGGATCGCCCATGCGTCTATGCTGACAGACAAGTGGCATGATCCCTCCCTCACGCTGATCTATCTTCCCCACCTGGACTATTGCCTGCAGAAATACGGTCACGATCATACGAAGATCGCGCCGGAGCTGCGCGCTATTGATGACTTGTGCGGGGAGCTGGTAGCGCACTATGAAAAGCAGGGTTGCGAGATCATCATCCTGTCAGAATACGGCATCACCAATGTAAACCGGCCTATTCACCCCAACCGCCTGCTGCGCGAGCATGGGCTGATAGCCATAAGGGAAGAGCGTGGCCTGGAGCTGCTGGATGCCGGCGCTTCCCGCGCTTTTGCGGTGGCAGACCACCAGGTGGCGCATGTATACATAAACGATGCTTCCTGCTTCCGGAAAGTAAGAGAGCTGATGGAGCAGGTGCCCGGCGTGCAGCTGGTGCTTGACCGGGAGGGTAAACGCCAACACCACCTGGCGCATGAGCGCAGCGGAGACCTGGTGCTGGTAGCAGACGCAGACAGCTGGTTTACTTATTATTACTGGCTGGATGATGCGAAGGCGCCTGATTTTGCCCGCATTGTAGATATTCACCGCAAACCCGGCTACGACCCGGTAGAAATGTTCCTCAACCCCGCGGACCCTTTCGTAAAACTGAAGGTGATCGGGAAAGTGCTGAAAAAGAAACTGGGCTTCCGTTACCTGATGGATGTTATCCCGCTGGATGCCACGCTCATCAAAGGCTCTCACGGCCGGATGGAGGAAGACAGCCGGCACCATCCCGTACTCATTACCACCCAACCTGTCAAAGAGCACGTAGTGGCTACAGATGTACATGACATCATCCTGCAGCACCTCGGGTTGTAAAAGCCCGGGGCAGCGGGGTAAGGTACCTGTGTTTTTGCAATGCCGGCTTTGGGGCGCTGGCTTTCCCTGTAGCACTATACGTGTTGGTTTCACACTTCCATTCATCATAATTTGCGTAAAAATTGAGCAGGCTGTTTTATACCTTTAGTATAACCGGTTGTTATTGGCCGGCATAATTCCACGTAAAAAAGGTATGAACATGAAACGTAGAGACTTTCTCAAAACCGGCGCCATGGCCGGTGTAGGGGCAGGAATTACTATCCTCAACTTTCCCGTGTTCGGGAAGAACGCCCCCAGCAACAAAATTGTAATAGGCGTGATGGGCGTCAACTCCCGCGGTAACTGGGTGGCGCAGGTGGCCTCCAAGCTGCCGGGCGCGGAAATAGGTTTTATCTGCGATGTGGAAGACGGCGCCGTGCAAAAAGGCCTCAAAGCCGTTAGCACGCAGGCCCGCAAACCGGAGGTGATCAAAGACATCCGCGAATTGCTGGCGCGGAAAGACGTAGACAGCATTATGATAGCCGCTCCTGACCACTGGCACGCCCCCGCCGCCATCATGGCCTGCGCTGCCGGTAAACATGTATACGTGGAAAAACCCCTGAGCCACAACCCGCAGGAGGGAGAATGGCTGATAGACGCCTCCCGCAAATATAACCGTCCGGTGCAAATGGGCAACCAGCGCCGCTCCTGGCCCAATATGCAGCAGGCCGCGAAAGAAGTGCTGGAGGAAGGGATCATTGGCCGTGTATACTACGCCCGCGGCTGGTATGCAAATGACCGCAAGCCTATTGGCACCGGCAAAAAAGTAGCCGTGCCTGCCACCCTGGACTGGGACCTCTGGCAAGGCCCCGCGCCGCATACGGATTACCTGGACAATATTGTGCATTATAACTGGCACTGGCGCTGGGTGTGGGGCACCGGCGAAGCCTGCAACAACGGCACGCACGAGATAGACTGCATGCGCTGGTTCATGGGCGTGGAGTATCCTATTAAGGTCACTTCTTCCGGCGGCCGCTTTGCTTATTCCGGAGATGATTGGGAAACGCCGGACACACAATCCATCACCTTTGAATTTGAAGGGAACCGCGCTATTACCTGGGAAGGCCGCAGCTGCAACCCCTACAAGCTGGAAGGCAGCGGGCGCGGCTTTGCCGTTTTTGGTGAGAATGGCGCGCTGTACTGCGATGGCGGAGACAGCTACCGCGTGCTGGACAATAAGGGAAAGGTGGTGAAGGAGGTGAAACAGAACACAACCGCGAACCAGGAATCTACCAACGTGGTAAGCCCTGCCGGGGAGTTCCTGGATGCTGTACATATCAACAACTGGCTGCAGAACATCCGCGGCCAGGCAAAACTTAATTCAGAAATTACAGAAGGGCACAAGAGCGTACTGCTTTGCCAGCTCGGCAACATATCACAACGCACCGGAGACATATTGCATACAGACAGTAAAAACGGTCACATCCTGCAGAATGAGGAAGCGGCCCAACTCTGGGGCCGCAGTTATGAAGGCGGATGGCAGCCGAAAGTATAATACGTAGAAAGGCGGAACGTTTGTTCCGCCTTTCTTTTGCAATACCCCCAAAAAAAGGACATCCCGAAGAATCGGGATGTCGGTTGAAAAACAGTGAACAATGAAATAGTCGCTGACTATCTCAAAATCTTTATCAGAGTGTTTTTATTTTGATGCTGCGGAAGCTCACGGCATTACCGTGGTCTTGCAGCAAAATACGTCCTTTTTCGGCCAGGCCAAAATTATCGAACTTGGCGTATTTACTGCGGGCCACCAGGGCCTTGTAAATATTATCACCGCGCTTGTAGCTCACCACCAGGTGCCCGTTCAGCCAGTGCTCCACCCGGTTGTCCGGGTAAACCACTACCCGGCCATGGTTCCATTCGCCAATCTTTTTGTGGGAATTGGTGAATTTATAGGCCGGTATCAGGTCGTACAGGGAGCCTACCTTGCGGTTGCCTGCTGCGCCCATGTTGGCATCAGGATGCTTGGCATCGTCCAGCACCTGGAACTCCAGGCCAATGGCGGAGCCGGTGTTGCCTTCTTTCTCCGTAACAAAGTATTTCACACCGCTGTTGGCCCCTTCGGTGAGTTTGAAATCAAACTCCAGGTCAAAAGCGCTAAATTCTTCTTCCGTTACAATATCACCGCCGTTGGTAGACTCGCCGCCGTCTGAGGGAGCTACGTTGAGCGTACCGTCTTTAATTTCCCAGCCTTTGGAAGGGAAAGCCGGTTTGTAAGCCCCACGCCAGCCTTTGGAGGTGGTGCCGTCCCACAGCAGGCGTACGCCGTTGCGTTTTTCCTGTGCAGACACGTTGTTGGGGATGTTATTCACCACGTAAATGCTGTCATACGGGGAATACTGGGAAGCCGCCGGATTTTCTATGATCCGGATGTTGCGCCAGCGGATCTTTTTACCCACATCTTCCTGTTTTTTACCGATACCGTGTACCTGCAGGGCTATGAAGCCTGAAGGCAGCTCGGCATCTACCAGGTGCGCCGCCGGAATGCCGTTGATAAATGTACGGATTTCCGGGCCGCGGCATTCAATACGGTACTTGTTCCAGGCATTGGCCTTATAGGCGTTCTGCGCAGACGGGTTCAGGTCCAGCGGGTACAGCCAGCCACGGCGCGCCTCTTCATAAATACCACCGCTCCAGCGGCGGGCAGAGGGGTCTACCTCCATCTGGTAGCCGTACACCCGGCCGTTGTTATACTCCGGTTTGCTCTGGCTGCGGAACTGGATGCCGGAATTGAAGTCCTGGTCCAGCTTGTACTCCACCTCAAAAATAAAATCGCCGTAGTCTTTTTCTGTTGCCAGGAAAGAATTAGGCTCCGCAATTACCGTTGTGCCTATGATCTCGCCACTTTTTACTTCATAGGTGGCTTTACCGTTCAGTTGTTTCCAGCCTTTGAGGTCTTTACCGTTGAACAGGTTCTGCCATTTGCCGTTCTGTGCCTGCGTGGCTGTCATCAGAAGCAATCCACAGCCAAGAAGGAAATACTTTTTCATGGAATTTTGTTTGTATGAGATAAGCCGCTGTCTGCAATACGGGCTTTTTGCACCTGCTGCTCTCTTGTTTAGTTGACCGTTTGCGCACGCTGCCCGTGGTGGCGCGCCGCCAAGGCCCAATACACTGTAAAATTGGCCTCCGCGAAGCCAAGATAGAAAATTCCTCTCAATATTTGCAAACGATTGCAAAAAAGATATTCCACATGATTTCCGGTTCCCAAGATAAGCGAAATCTCGTTTTGGTAGTATGCCCGGGCAGAAATATCTTTATGCAGATAAGTTGACCTTAAAAAAATCATACATATGGCAAAGAAAAAGATAGTGTTCCTGACGGGGGACTACGCCGAAGATTACGAAACGATGGTGCCTTTCCAGATGTTGCAGATGATAGGGCACGATGTACATGCCGTGTGCCCGGACAAGGCGGCCGGGGAAAAGATCATCACGGCCATTCACGACTTTGAGGGAGATCAGACCTACAGCGAGAAGCGGGGCCACCTGTTTGTGCTCAATGCGTCCTTTTCGGACGTGGACCCGGCGGAATACGACGCCCTGGTGATAGCCGGCGGCCGCGCCCCGGAATATCTCCGGCTCAACAAGAAGGTGATTGACCTGGTAAAACATTTTGCGGCCGCTAACAAGCCCATTGCCGCCGTATGCCATGGTATTCAGATACTTACGGCGGCAGATGTGGTGAGGGGCAAAAAACTGACCGCCTACCCCGCTGTGGAGCCGGAGGTGACCATGGCCGGCGGAACATATGAGGCTGTAAATGTATATGAGGCCGTTACGGACGGCAACCTGGTAACCGCCCCCGCCTGGCCCGCCCACCCGCAATGGATGGCCGCTTTCCTGCAGGTGCTGGGCACTACGGTTACTTTGTAAAATCCTGACCAGAATCAGGAGAAATATATCGGGCAGGGATTTCCGAATTATACGGCCTTTGCTTACCTTTGCAGCCAAAATTTCATACATAATATATGTCTGGACAGCTTAAAGAAGTTCGTAACCGCATTAAATCCATCCAATCTACCCAGCAGATCACGAAGGCCATGAAAATGGTGAGTGCTGCCAAGCTGCGCCGTGCCCAGGACGCTATTGTTCAGATGCGCCCCTATGCTGAAAAACTGCAGGAAATGCTGCAGAACATTGTCAGCAACTCGGAAGGTGACATCGATATGGCGCTGGCGGCCAACCGTTCGGTAGAAAAGGTATTGATAGTGGCTATCACATCAGACCGCGGATTGTGCGGGGCTTACAACACCAACGTGATCAAGCTGGCCAAACAGACCATCCGGGAAAAATATTCCGCCCAGTTTGCCAAAGGCCATGTAGAAGTGCTGCCCATCGGCAAAAAAGCATATGAGCATTTTTCCAAGAACGGTTACAAGGTGAACGATCACTTCTGGGGCCTGTTCGGCCACCTCACCTTTGAGAACGTAAAAGAGGCCGCAGCCGTGGCCCTCAACGGTTTCGTAAAAGGAGAGTACGATGCGGTGGATATTGTGTACAGCGAATTTAAGAACGCCGCTACCCAGCGCTTTAAAGTGGAGCAGTTCCTGCCCATTGCCAAAGTAGAACAGCAGGAAGGGGCCAAACAGACCAAGGCAGACTTCATTTTCGAGCCGGAAAAGGAAATCCTCATCACTGAGCTGATGCCGAAGATCCTCAATACCCAGTTTTTCAAGGCCGTACTGGACGCCCACGCTTCCGAGCATGGCGCCCGTATGACCGCTATGGACAAGGCCACGGAAAACGCCGGAGAACTGCTGCGCAGCCTGAAGATAGAGTACAACCGCGCCCGCCAGGCCGCCATTACAACGGAACTGACCGAGATCGTAAGCGGCGCCGCGGCTTTGATGGGTTGATCTTATTCACAACTAATCAACAACAGGATATTTATATTTCTCAAAGAATGTCAAAGGTCTTATTTTCGGCCTTTGACATTTTTGTTTTACGGCCCGCGCCCCGGGCAAATTGAAGGACCATGGAAATTTCCCAGCTCATACCGCATGTAGAAGCGCTGATATTTGCCGCAGACCGCCCGCTGCCGGCGGCAGACATACTGGAGCTGCTCAATAACGCCCTGGCTTTCCTGGAAGACCGCGCCACCCCCGAGCAGGTAGATGCGGCCATAGAAGCCATCCAGGAAAAATATAACTCGGAATTTTATGCCTTCAGCGTGCGCGAAAGCGGCGGCGGCTACCAGTTCCTCACCAAAAAAGACTATTACCAGACCGTGGCCCAGCTTAACGGCGAAAAGTTCCTGAAGCGCTTGTCTACCGCCGCCCTGGAAACGCTGGCCATTATTGCCTATAAACAACCCATTTCAAAAGGGGAAATAGAGCACATCCGCGGGGTGAGCACAGACTATTCCATCACCAAACTGCTGGAAAAAGAACTGATCGTGATCTCCGGCCGCAGCGAAGACCTGCCCGGCAAACCGCTGCTGTATTCCACCTCCAAGGCTTTCATGGACTACTTCGGCCTCAACACGCCGGCAGACCTGCCCAAGCTGAAAGAGGTGTTTGAAGAAGATTTTGTGGCGCCTACCCAGCTGACGCTGGAGAATGTACAACAGCCTGAAGCGGCGGCGGAAGATGAAGACGGCTTTCTGGTAGTGTCCGAAAACGGGGAGCTGACGGAAACCACTACCACCATCATGATGGATGATACCCTGCCCGAAGAACCTACGGAGGAACATGAAGCTGAAGTAGAGGATGTAGCGATGGAGAGCGATGAGGCGGGGGAAGAGCCGGAGGAACCTGGGGGAGAAGATGATGATAGCGAGGAAGAGGATGAAGACGAAGGAAGAGATGATGATGAGGAAGATAACGAGGAAGACGAAGAAGAGGATGACGAGAAGGAAGAAGATGATGATGACAACGATGAGGAAGAAGATGATGACGAGGAGGATGATACTGAGGAAGAGGATGGTGAAGAAGAAGATAATGATGACGATGATAACGAGGAAGACGAAGAAGAGGATGATGAGAAGGAAGATGATGATGACGGCGAAGATGGTGATGACAACGATGACGAAGATGATGACGAAGAAGAGGAAGATGAAGATGAAGATGGTGACGATGATAGCGGGGAGGATGAAGAGGAAAATGGAGGTGACGACGAACCGGAAAACGAAACAGTTGAATTTAAGGACGATGCCTATGACGAAAATGACGTGGAGAAGGAAGACGATGCGGACGCTGAAATAGAAGATGCGGATGACAGGATGACTGACGAGGAATCTGACGACGAAGAAGAGGAACCGAAAAGCTAATTACAATATAAAAATGCTGATCCTTGCAAACGGGCCATATGCCTGCTTGCAAGGATTTTTTTATGCTCGCCGGGAAATGGTATGGACCCTACTGCAATCCTTCCACCACTTCCGCAAATATCCCGCTCAATACTTTATCCGCTTTGGCGGCCACTTCCAATATTTCAGCCAGTGAGACAGGGTGGAGGTTGTCCGGGTCGCACTCATCCGTTACTACGGAAACGGCGGCGCAGGGGAGCCCTATCTGGTTGGCTACAATAACTTCCGGCACGGTGCTCATGCCTACTACGTCCGCTCCTATCATCCGCAGAAAACGGTACTCCGCCCGCGTTTCCAGGTTGGGGCCCATCACGGCGGCATATACGCCTTTGTGCAGCATATTGCCGGAGGCGGCTTGCAGGCGGGCGCTGAGGTCCGGGTCATAAGGCTGGTGCATGTCCGGGAAACGGGGGCCGAAATCGGGAGAATTGAGGCCCCTCAACGGGTTTTCCGGCTGCAGGTTGATATGATCGTCCAGCAGCACCAGGTCTCCCTTTTTCAGGGCCTTGTTCATGCCGCCCGCCGCATTGCTCAGCAGCAGCTTGGCAACACCCAGCGCTTTCATCACGCGGATGGGAAAGGTGATCTGTTGCATGGTATACCCTTCGTAGTAGTGGAACCGGCCCTGCATGGCAATTACGGCCGTTTTGCCGATATGGCCGAAAACGAGATGCCCTTTGTGTGATTCTACGGTAGACTCCGGAAAGTGGGGGATGTCCGCATAGGGAATGCTTTTAACAATATCAATTTTGTGGATCAGTTCGCCAAGGCCGGTACCGAGCACAATGCCCGCGATGGCGCCCTCAAAGCCTTGTTGGCGCAGGTGCAGAACGGTTTCTGCCAGTTGCTGTTGTAAAGTCATGCTGCAAATTAACGGAATAAAAACGGAGCAGGTGCCTGCCGCTCTTGCTGTGGAGACCTCACACCGCCGCGGAAGCGATGAAATTGCCGGGGCGGAAGCAGGTCTGAAAAGCGGCGCGGCCGCTGCCTGGAACATACCGGCGGCAACCTGGCAAAAAAAAGGCGGCTGTGCGGCCGCCTTCAAAAGTTTGTCTGGAATTTATGATTTCAATTCCTTGATCCTGATATTTTTCCAGCGTACCTTGATGCCGCCGCCGGAGTGGATCTGCAGGGCAATCTGTCCGCCTTTGGCGCCGATCTTCTCATCGTTCAGCGTGATCATTTCCACACCGTTGAGGTAGGTGGTAACGTTGTTGCCTTTCACCACTACCTTCATGGTATTCCATTCGCCCATTTTCAGGTGCTTGTCTTTTTCCGCTGCGGGTTTAATGAGCCAGCCGCGGCCGTAAGATTCGTAAATGCCGCCGGTGTTGTTGCCGGGAGGGGCTACTTCGGCCTGCCAGCCGGCTATTTTGGTGCCTTCCAGGGAAGAGTGGAAGAATACGCCGCTGTTGCCGTTGGCTTCCTGTTTGAATTGTACGGTCAGTTCAAAATCCTTGAAGGTCTTTTCTGTGGCCAGGTAGCCGTATTCCTTGTCAGGGCCGCTTTCACATACCAGCTCGCCTTTATCTACGTACCATTTCTCTGTGCCGTGTATTTTCCAGCCATCCAGGTTTTTGCCATTGAACAGCTTTTGCTGTTTTTGCGCAAACACAGTGCTGATGGAGAGCAGGCCCAGCACTGCCAGCGTCATGAATCTTTTTTTCATACAACCGTAGTTTTTTTGATGGGTTGAAAGATACCTATAATTGACATCAGAAGCAATAAAAAAAGGCGCACCGGTAAAGTGCGCCTTTGGAGTGTAAATATCCTGTATAACTAGCGTGCCACGTTGACGGCCCGGCGTTCGCGGATCACGGTCACCTTGATCTGGCCGGGGTATTGCATGTCGTTCTGGATCTTGTTGGCGATCTCGAAGCTGAGGCGGTCCGCATCATTATCTGATACTTTCTCGCTTTCCACAATTACGCGCAGCTCGCGGCCGGCCTGGATGGCGTAGGCCTTTTCCACGCCGTCGTAACCCATGGCCAGGTTCTCGAGGTCTTTGATCCTTTGCAGGTAGCTCTGCATGATCTCGCGGCGGGCGCCGGGGCGGGCGCCGCTGATGGCATCGCAGGCCTGTACAATGGGGGAGATCACGTAGGCCATTTCCATCTCGTCGTGGTGGGCGCCTATGGCGTTCACAATGGCGGGGTGCTCTCCGTATTTTTCAGCCAGTTTGGCGCCCAGCAGGGCGTGGCTCAGTTCAGATTCTTCATCGGGTACCTTGCCAATGTCGTGCAGCAGGCCGGCGCGTTTGGCCAGTTTGGGGTTGAGGCCCAGTTCCGCGGCCATTACGGCGCAAAGGTTGGCGGTTTCCTTGGAGTGCATGAGCAGGTTCTGGCCGTAAGAAGAACGGAAGCGCATTTTACCTACCATGCGCACCAGTTCCTTATGCAGGCCGTGAATGCCCAGCTCTATGACGGTACGTTCGCCTATTTCCATCACCTGTTCTTCCAGCTGGCGTTTTGTTTTTTCCACTACTTCCTCAATGCGGGCGGGGTGGATGCGGCCGTCCTGCACCAGGCGCTGCAGGCTGAGACGGGCAATTTCGCGGCGCAGGGGGTCAAAAGAAGACAGTACAATGGCCTCCGGCGTATCGTCAACGATCAGGTCTACGCCTGTAGCGGCTTCAATAGCGCGGATGTTACGGCCTTCGCGGCCAATGATCTGGCCTTTGATCTCATCGCTTTCCAGGTTGAACACGGTAATGGCGTTCTCAATGGTCTGTTCCGCGGCAGTGCGCTGAATGGACTGGATGATGATCTTTTTGGCTTCCTTGTTCGCTTTTATTTTAGCGTCTTCTATAATTTCCTGGATGTGACTGAGGGCCTGGCTGCGGGCTTCTTCTTTCAGGCTTTCTACCAGCTGGTGGCGGGCTTCTTCAGCGGTGAGGGCCGCTACCTTTTCGAGGCGGCGGATGTGCTCTTCCTGGTGTTTTTCCAGCTCGGAGCGTTTGATGTTTACCAGCTCTATCTGGCGACCGAGGTTTTCTTTGATGGCCTCATTCTCGGTGGCCTGTTTCTGCAGTTGTTCTGTTTTCTGGTTCAGGGTGTGCTCTTTCTGCTTGATGCGGTTTTCTGACTCCGCCAGTTTCTGGTTACGCTGCATCACTTCTTTCTCGTGCTCCGACTTCATCTGCAGGTATTTTTCCTTGGCTTCCAGCAGCTTGTCCTTTTTCAGGGTTTCGGCGGTCTGCTGCCCTTCCGATACTATCCGCTTTGCCTGTTCTTCCGCTTCCTGGATCTTTATTTGGGTGTTTTTTGAGAAAATCAGTTTTCCGAGCAGTATACCTAACGCCAGCGCAACAACTCCGGCCACTATGATCATTAAAGGATCTGTCATATTTTAATTAGTTTAAAAAGTATTTATAAATGCCTTCCCGGCCCATTTTTTTGAACAGGCGGGAACAGACCCGCGAAAATAACAAAAAAATGGCACCAAAGCACAGGAGGTTGTGATAATGAGTTGATTAGGGATTAAAAATGCAGCACCGGCGGTTATTTTAAATGCTCATCCAGCAGATTGTCAAGGTGTTGCAGTTTTTCCAGTAAAAAAGGGGCTACGCCGGCCTGGGCCTTGCCGCCGCTGGTGGCAGGGTGCGTGGCGTACATGATGAGCGCCATGGCAATGTAATCCTGGATGTCTTTGCCCGCATACGCCGCCTTGAATTCGATGATCTTCTCGTTCACCTCCTTCATCACCCGGCGCACGTCTTCTTCCTCTTCCGTCCGGATCTTTATCCGGTAAGTGCGGTCCGCTACTACGATATTTACAGGTATGAGTGTTTCCATTTATTGTTGTTTATACGTGGGTCTGTGACAGTTACAAATGTAACAAAAGGAACGGGATAGGCTGCTTCCGCCACCTTTTTTCATGGGTGCTCCTTTTTTTCATCATCGCCGTTATTTTTTTTCTGCCGGCCCTCCTCCGTCACTCTGCGCTCATGGCTGCTTTGGAATTTTTTCTTTCTTAGCTGTGAATATCTTCAGGTGAAATGATGAAGTCTTTCGATAATATTGGAGAATATTAAGCACAAAAATGTGCAGGTATTTGTACAATATTTAAAATCGCTGTTCTGAATGAGCGCATTGCCTGTTAAGGGCAAATCCGGGCGGGATGAAAGAGGAAAAGGGGCTTTTTTCACAAAAAAAACCGCAGGTGATCTGTTAAGTACATATGAGTCCATCCTGGGTTTGCAAACAATTCCATTTACAGAGAAAGAAAAAATTGTAAAGCGTGGTATTTCGAAAGACGAACTGGCCACGCTCAAGGAGATTTTTGAATTTGACTATAACACGCTCAGTGACCTGCTGGCGGTAACAGACCGTACGCTGCACCTGAAAAAAGGGAAAGACACTTTCAGCCTGATCGTGAGTGACCGTATCATGGCCGTAGTAGAATTGTACAGCCATGGCTATACCGTTTTTGGTGACAGGGAGCTGTTCCATAACTGGATGAAAAGCCCTAACCGCACCTTCGGCGGCCGCACGCCGCTGGAAGTGATAGAAACGCACCCCGGGTTGCTGGAGGTCAGAAGCCTGATCCACAAAGTAAAAAAGGGGGCGTAAGGGATGCGGCTGTACAAACTCGGGCATTGGGAAGAGGCGCATGACCTGAAAGGGGCGTACCTGGAAAGCGGCCGCTGGAACCTGGCAGCAGACAGCTGTATTTACGTGTTCGATTCATGGCCGCTCTGCATTCTTGAAAGCAATATTTACGCCGCTACCGGCAAGCTGCCGCCTACCATGGTCATTTCGGAGCTGGACGTGCCGGACGGCAGCTGTGAGCTGTTTGACGAAGAAAACCTGCCGCCTCACTGGCGGGAAGAGCCGCGCCCGCCGGCCGCGCTGGAATTTGGCTCCGCCGCGCTGCGGGCCCGTCGCACCCTGGTAATAGGTTTCCCTTCCATTTACTGGCCCGGGCAAAAAAATTACCTCCTTAATCCGAAGCATGAGCTGATGAAGGAGGTAAGTATCGTAAAAGTGGATAAATGCAGTTATTGAACAACTACGAGTTCAGCAGCGCAATGCACCGGTCAATTTCCCTGATATAGTCATTGATCTTCCCGCGCACTTCTTTTCTGAAGGCCGCTTCCTCTTCAGACAAACCATTCCCCTGCGTAACCGTAGCTATCTTGGCGAGCTTCAGCTTTTCATCGAGGCCGGTAATAACGGCTTCCTGCCGGCGCAATTCTTCCTGGTGCTCCAGCAATTGTGTGCGCAGCATGGCATTATCTGCCTGCGACTGCTGCAGCTTTTTTATCAGCTGCTGCAGTTTGTCCTCAATGCGTTGTATGGTTTGTTCCAGTGCCATTATTTGCGGATCTCCGCCTGTAATTGCGTTTCAAATGCTTTGATGAATTTGCCCATCAGCGCGTCAGTTTCCTGGTCTGTGAGCGTTTTCTCCCTGTTCTGGAAGGTGAAGCTGACGGCGTAAGACTTTTTACCGGCGCCCAGCTTCTCGCTTTCAAAAACATCAAACAGGTTGATCTGTTGCAACAGGTTTGTTTTTACAGAGCGGGCGGCCGTTTCCACAGCGGCAAAGCTCACCTGTTTGTCCAGCACCAGCGCAAGGTCTCTCCTTACAGCCGGGAATTTAGGTATTTCCTCGAAGAAAGTATCTTTTACCTGCAATTGCTGCAGTATCACGTCCCAATAAAAATCAGCGTACCAAACGGGTTGTTTGATGTCAAACGCCTTCAGTTGTTTACTCTCTACGCCGCCCAGCACGGCCACGGTGCGGCCGTTTACGCTTACTTCAAAGGCCGGCTGCAGGCCATGTACGGTGGTGGCCGTCATTTGCGGAGCGGGCAGGGCCAGTTGCTGCAATATGTTGGCCACGTATCCTTTCAGGTAGTAGAAATCCACCGCCTGCGGTTTGTGCATCCAGTTCTCCGGCAGCTTCTGCCCGGTGAGGTAGAGGCTGAGGTGGGCCGTTTCCGGGTATTGGCCGGTGGCCTCCCGGGCATATGTTTTCCCGAACTCGAAAAACAGCAGGTCGTCGTTCCGGCGGTTCAGGTTATAGGCAATCCGCTCCAGGCCGGATTCCAGCATGGAAGGGCGCATCACGTTCAGATCGGCGCTCAGGCTGTTCAGCATTTTCACCAGGCTGTCAGGGTCCAGGTGCGTGTAATACTGGCTGTTGGTGATGGAGTTGGTGAATATTTCGGAGAAGCCGTTGGCGGCCAGGTAGTCCGCGATCTTTTCCTTCACCCTTTCCTTGTCTGGCTGCGCCTGGCGGGAGGGCACCATGTGTACCAGTTCGGGGATGGGAATATTGTCCAGCCCGTCTATCCGCATAATTTCCTCCACAATGTCTGCCGGGATGGTGATGTCCGGTTTATACAGGGGCGGGCTTACTTTCAGCTCCGCGTCAGCTGTTGCATGAATGGTGAAGCCCAGGCTGTGCAGGATGTTCTGCACTTGTTCCGGCGCGTACTGGTGGCCGCTGAGGCGGTTGATGTACGCATAAGTAACGGTGATGGACGGGCTTTCTATGGGTTTGGGATACACGTCCGTAATACCGGAGGCCGGCAGGCCCTGGGCAATTTCGCCAATGAGGGCTACGGCGCGCTCCAGTGCAAAAGGCGCCAGGCCAACGTCCAGCCCCTTTTCAAAACGCACGGCGGCGTCTGTACGGAGGCCGTGGCGCATGGAGGTTTTACGGATGCCGGTGGCGCTGAAATAAGCGCTTTCCAGGAAGATGTTCACCGTACCGTCTTTCACGCCGGAGTTCAGGCCCCCGAAAACGCCCGCAATACAAAGGCCGTTGTTCTCGCCGTCGCAGATCATCAGGTCTCCCTCATCCAGCTTGCGTTCCTTGCCATCCAGCGATATGAACGGGGTGCCGGTGGGCAGGTTCTGTATCACCACTTTGCCGCCCTTTATCTGGTCCGCGTCAAAGGCATGCAGGGGCTGGCCGGTTTCATGCAGTACGTAGTTGGTGATGTCAACAATATTATTGATGGGCCGCACCCCGATGGCCTGCAGGCGGTGCTGCATCCAGGCGGGGGAAGGGCCGGTCTTGACGCCGGTAATGGTTTGCCCGCAATAACGGGGGCAGGCTTCGGTGTTTTTCACTTCCACGCCTATCTGTAAAGGCTGTTCCGCTGCGCAGGCGGTGTTCAGCCCCGGTTTGCGCACGTGGTAGGCCTGGGTCTTTTCCCGGTTGTTGAGGTAGGCGCATACGTCCCGCGCCACGCCAATGTGGCTCATAGCGTCCATATGATTGGGGGTAAGGCCTATCTCGTATACCCAGTCCTGTGCGGGCTGGAACAGCTCCCGGGCGGTGAGGCCAGGTTGAAGGGCGGGGTCCAGCACCATAATGCCGTCATGGCTGGCGCCAAGGCCAATTTCGTCTTCCGCGCAGATCATGCCGTAGCTTTCTTCTCCGCGGATCTTCGCTTTTTTCATGGTCATGGGCTCTCCGGAAGCGGGGTAGATGGTGGCGCCAACGGGGGCTACCACTACCTTCTGGCCCGCCGCTACGTTGGGCGCGCCGCAAACAATGGCCAACGGTTCCCCGTTGCCGATGTTTACCCGTGTAAGCCGCAGCTTGTCTGCATTGGGGTGTGGCTCCACGCTCAGCACTTCGCCAATTACCAGGCCTTCCAGGCTTCCTTTCACGCTTTCGAACTTTTCCAGGCTTTCTACTTCCAGGCCTATTGCCGTCAGTATCACAGAAAGTTCCTCCGGGCTGGGTTTTACCGGCAAATAGTCACATAACCAGTTATACGAAATTGTCATCTGTTATTCCTGTCAGCACCCAGGGTGCTGTTTTAATTTTGTGAAAATCAATTATTTCCATCACTTTTGCAGCCTTTGCGCAGCCGTGGTGGCGCCGCGTAAAGTTAACAACTTCCGTTGTATGGAACGGGGGAAATTTCCGCAAGCAAAATGTGGAAAATCTTTTTGCACAGGAAATGTGAATAATCGGAACTTTGCTAGGGATTTTTATCGTTTTTGGTGGATAACTCCCCCTTGAACGGTGGATAACCGGGTATACGTGTTGGCATAACCTGTGCGTTACTGATTAATAAATATAGTTCCGGAGAATGAAGGTTATATTGGAAAAATGCCGTTACCTTAGTTTTCCCGGCTTGAAAAAATTTACAATTTGTTAAAGTTGATGCATGCTGCGGCATGTATAAAAGTTGTAAACCTATAGTCCAAGGAACCTTCGGTAACCATTTTTTTAACCTTACTTAACTAACTGATATAAATGGATCTCAATCTTAAGAAAGACCGTAATACGCGTCGCAAGCCGGGTATCGACATTTCCACGATGGTGTATGGCAAAGTTCCCCCTCAGGCCAAAGAGCTGGAGGAGGCGGTGCTGGGCGCCCTCATGCTGGAAAAAGGCGCTTTTGACACGGTCATCGAGATCCTTAAAGCGGAATGCTTTTACGTAGAGGCACACCAGAAAGTATTTGCCGCCATGCAGCGGCTGGCCGCCAAATCCATGCCGGTAGACATCCTTACCGTAGTGGAAGAGCTGAAGTCTACCGCGGAACTGGAAGTAGTGGGCGGCCCTTTTTTCATTACCCGCCTCACCAACATGGTGGTATCTTCCGCCAACATTGAAGCGCATGCCCGTATTGTGCTGCAGAAGTTCATCCAGCGGGAGCTGATCCGGATCTCTGGCGAAATTATCAGTGAGGCTTATGAAGATACGGCGGATGTGTTTGACCTGCTGGATACCGCGGAGTCCAAACTGTTTGAAGTAACCAACAATCACCTTCGCAAAAATTACGATTCCATAGACCGCATTCTCGTTAATACCATCAAACGTATCGAAGACCTGCGGAACAAGGGAGATGATATTACAGGGGTGCCTTCCGGCTTTCCTACGCTGGACAAGATCACCTACGGGTGGCAGCCTTCCGACCTTATCATTCTGGCGGCGCGCCCCGCGGTGGGTAAAACGGCCTTTGCGCTCAACCTGGTGCGTAACGCGGCCATGCACCCCAAGTTTGCGAAAGGCGCGGCGGTGTTCTCCCTGGAAATGTCCAGCGGGCAGATCGTACAACGTATCCTCTCCGCGGAATCAGAAATAAAGCTGGAAAAAATTACGCGCGGCAAGCTGGAAGAACATGAAATGCGCAAGCTGATGACGCATGGTATTGAAAGGCTGGCCAAGGCGCCCATTTTTATAGATGACACCCCGGGCCTCAACATCTTTGAACTGCGAGCCAAGGCGCGCAGGCTGGTGCATAACCATGGCGTGGGCCTCATCGTGATCGACTACCTCCAGCTGATGAGCGGCGCCAATGACGGCCGCAATACCAACCGCGAGCAGGAGATCAGTAAAATTTCGAGAGACCTGAAAATGCTGGCCAAAGAGCTGCACATCCCCGTGATAGCGCTTTCCCAGCTGAGCCGCGATGTGGAGAAACGGAAAGACGGCAATAAAATGCCGCAGTTGAGCGACCTTCGTGAATCAGGCGCCATTGAGCAGGATGCGGACATGGTCATGTTCATCTACCGCCCCGAGTATTACGACATCACCACCAACGAAATGGGCGAGTCTAACAAAGGGGAAACGCACGTGCGCATTGCCAAACACCGTAACGGCCAGCTGGATACCGTGAAACTCCGCGCCATACTGGAGTTTCAGCGTTTTGAAGACGATGGCTTCGTAGACGGCCCCCCGCAAGCCGCCAGTAATCCGTTTGCAGGCATGAAAGGCCATGGTGGCGGCGGGCATGATGAAGCGAAGATCTTCATCCAGAAAGGGTCGAAGATGAACGACATGAATTTTGATGACGACGCATTTGGAGACGCTCCATTCTGACAGAGGGAGCAGAAAACATACCAGGCCGGCGTCAGTACACTGAACGCCGGCTTTTTAATTTGAAAGGGACCATGAAGCAGCTTTATAAGAAATACAAGGCACACTACCAGGACAATTTTCACCTCGCCTACCCCGTAGTTATCTCGCAACTGGGCCATACCCTGGTGGCGCTGAGCGACAGCATTATCATAGGCCACACCGGCAAAGTGCCACTGGCCGCCGTTTCACTGGGCAACAGCATGTTCACCGTGTTCATGGTAACAGGCATTGGCATGTCTTACGGCCTTACCCCGCTCATTGCGCAGGAGAATGGCCGCGGCAACCGCAGCAGCTGCGGCAACCTGCTTTCGCACAGCCTGGTTATCAATATCATTACCGGCATTGTGCTTTTTGCCGCCATCTGGCTGGTAGGCCAAAACCTGGAAAGAATGAACCAGCCGGCGGACGTGGCCTCCGAAGCGAAGATCTTTCTCCGCTACCTGGCCTTCTCTTTTTTGCCGCTGATGATATTTCTCACCTTCAAGCAGTTTGCGGAAGGGCTGGGCTTTACGCGGCAGGCCATGAACATCAGCATCGTCGGCAACATACTCAACATCCTGCTGGGCATTACGCTGGTGTACGGGTTGTTCGGCATTCCGAGGATGGGCATTGCCGGCGTGGGCATTGCAACGTTTACAGACCGGCTGTTGATGGGCGTTACCATGGCCTGGTACGTGATGAGATCGCCGCGTTTCAAGGAATACCTGCAAACCTTCAACCTGCGTAATATCAAGGGCGCCACGCTGCGTAAAATTGCGGGCCTGGGCACGCCTGTGGCGCTGCAATATATTTTTGAAGTGAGCGCTTTCAGCGGCGCGGCACTGATGGTGGGGTGGATAGGCGCTACAGAACTGGCGGCCCACCAGATAGCCATCAGTCTTGCCGCCATGACGTACATGATGGCCAGCGGCATTTCCGCCGCTGCAGGCATCCGCAGCGGCAACAACCTGGGCCGCGGCAATTTTACCGACCTGCGCCGTTCCGCCATTGCCAGCTACCACATGGTGCTGGTGCTGATGGGCATTACCGCGGTCATTTTTATGCTTGGCAACCGCCTGTTGCCCGCCATGTACATCAACGATCCGGCGGTGATCCACGTAGCGTCTGGCCTGCTGCTCATTGCGGCCTTCTTCCAGTTGTTTGACGGTACGCAGGTAGTGGGCCTGGGCGTGCTCAGGGGCCTGGGAGACGTGAAAGTGCCCACCATTATCACCATGCTGGCTTACTGGGGGCTGGGGCTTCCGGTAGGGTATGTACTGGGCTTTCACCTGAACTTTGGCGTACAAGGCATCTGGTGGGGCCTGTTGCTGGGCCTGCTGGGCGCTTCCGTGCTGCTGTTCTTCCGTTTCCAGACCATCACCCGCGGTCTGGAAAGGCAGGCAGACAACCGCGGGGTACCGTCCGGCCATTAAAAAATCAGCAATGAAAGCTATAATTTTACGGCATGGAGTTACCGGTTTTTTACGCCAGGGATGCACAGTCCGGCTTTTATACCATGGATGAGCCAACATCCAAATATTGCATACAGGTGTTACGGAAGGAAAAGGGCGATGCGGTGCTGCTGGCCGATGGCCGCGGCTCGCGGTACGAAGCCGTGATAGTGGACGATCACCGGAAGAAGTGCGTGGCGGAGGTGACCGCTCAAACCCTCATGCCCGCGCCCGCCGTGGCGCTGCGTATAGCCATTGCCTTTACCAAAAACGCCGCCCGCATGGAATGGTTCCTCGAAAAAGCGGTGGAGATAGGCGTACAAGAAATCATACCCCTCATTACACTGCGCACCGAGAAAGAAAAGCTGAAGGCCGAACGGCTGCAGAACATCCTGGTATCAGCCATGCTCCAGTCCCGGCAATGGCATTTGCCCGTGCTGGCGGAGCCTGTACCGCTGGAGCGCCTGATGGCCTCCACAGAGCAGCGTTTCATTGCGCATTGCCTGCCCAATGAAAAAAAGCACCTGCTGGATGCCATGCAGCCGGGGCAAAATACCCTGTTGCTGATTGGCCCGGAGGGAGACTTTGCACCCGCTGAAATAGCGCTGGCGTTGCAATACGGTTTTGTGCCCGTAACACTGGGCAATACCCGGCTGCGCACGGAAACGGCGGGGCTGGTGGGTTGTACGCTGATGGCGGCGGTGAACAGGTGATGATGGCGTTTGGGCGCAAGTACGGCAAAAGCTGATAGTATTGCTGTAAACGAACGCCCGCTGCAAAGCGGTACAACCGCAGCACCGTATTTTTAATCCTTATTGTCCCTGATCTTCGGTTCCCGCAGTTCCACCGGGGGCGGCGCCGTTTTCTTCCGCATCCGCATGTTCAGCAGCTCTACAGAGAAAGAGAACGCCATAGCAAAGTAAACATAGTTCTTGAGGTGCAGATCATGCACTACGGTGGGGTTCCAGCCTTCAATAATAAGAATGCCGCCTACCATGATGAGGAAAGAAAGCGCCAGCATTTTAAGCGTGGGGTGCTTGTGAATGAAATTGCTGATGCGGGGCGCAAAAGAGAACATGATGAACATGGCAATGATCACCGCCACTATCATGATCTCCACATGTTTGGCGAGGCCTACGGCGGTGATAATGCTGTCAAAGGAGAATACCATGTCAATGAGAATGATCTGTCCCACCACGTTCATCAGCGTGGCGGCCCCTTTGCCGCCTGCTTTTGGAGAGGCCTCTTCTTCTCCTTCCAGCTTGTGGTGTATTTCCAGCGTGGTCTTTACGAGCAGGAAGAGGCCGCCGGCCAGCATGATGAGGTCGCGGAGGCTGAGGCCTTTCCCGAAAATATAAAAGAGCGGGTCTACAGCTTTTACAATGTAGCCGATGCAGAGCAGCAGTACCACGCGTACGGCTATGCCGGTAAACATCCAGATGCGGCGGGCCTGCAGCCGTTTTTGCTCCGGCAGGCGGTTCATAACAATAGATACGAAAATAACATTGTCTATGCCCAGCACTACTTCCATGAGCGTGAGCGTAAGCAGGCTGACGAGTGCATCGAGGGTGAGGAGGTCTTGCATATAATTATGGATGTTGAGATAATCCCTGGCAGATCTTCTTCACAATGGCAGGCCCTTCATAAATAAAACCGGTGTATACCTGTACGAGGGAGGCCCCTGCGTTCAGTTTTTCCTGTGCGTCTGCGGCGGTGAAAATGCCGCCTACGGCAATAATGGGAATTTTACCGCCTGATTGCCGGTGAATGTAGCGGATCACTTCCGTGGCCCTTTCCTTTACCGGCAGCCCGCTCAGCCCGCCGGCGCCTATCTGCTCCAGCGTTTCGGCCGGTGTTTGCAGGTGCTCGCGGCTAATGGTGGTATTGGTGGCTACAATGCCCGCCAGGCCGGTTTCCGTCACAATTTCAATGATATCGTCCAGTTGCTCGTTAGTGAGGTCGGGCGCTATTTTCAGCAAGATGGGTTTCGATCTGCTTTTTTGCGTGTTCAGCGTTTGCAGGTGGTGCAGCAGTTGCTTCAGCGGTTCCTTTTCCTGCAGGGCGCGCAGGTTGGGCGTATTGGGCGAGCTTACGTTCACCACAAAGTAGTCTACCACGTCAAACAGGGCATGAAAACATTTTTCGTAGTCACTGATGGCCTCTTCGTTGGGCGTGGTTTTGTTTTTGCCGATGTTGCCGCCGATGATGATGTTGGTACGGCGCTTTTGCAGGCGCTTGGCGGCGGCCCTGGCCCCTTCATTGTTGAAGCCCATGCGGTTGATGAGCGCCTGGTCTGCCGGCAGCCTGAACAGCCGCGGCTGGTCGTTACCGGGTTGGGGCAGGGGTGTTACGGTGCCGATTTCCACGAAGCCGAAACCCAGCCGCGCCAGCTCGTCTATATATTTACCGTCTTTATCGAAGCCGGCGGCCAAACCAACGGGATTGGGGAAACGAAGTCCCCACAAAGTTCTTTCAAGCCCGGCATTTTTAGGCTGGCAGAAAGCGTCCAGCAGGTTTTTTCCGAACGGCAGGCCGTTCACGATCTTTAAGCCCCGCATCACGCTGTGGTGAATGCTTTCAGGAGGGAAACCGAAGAGTATTTTCTTGATGAAACCGTACATGTAGGGGCAAAGATATAAAATCAGTACCTATTTGGTTAATCAGCCGTAGCCGCCTAATTTTGCCAGCGTTGTAACATGCTGGACCTCCGCACCTTCGAACGGCTATTCAAAGAGCATCACCCGCACTGTCTCGCCTTCGCCATTCATTACACCGGCGATCCCCACGACGCAGAAGAAGTGGTACAGCTCGTTTTTTCCCAGTTGTGGGAGAAGCGGGCAGGTATTGCCATTACGGGCTCGGAACGTTCCTACCTGTTTACGGCCATTCGCAATACGGCTATCAGCCAGTGGCGCAAACAGTCCGTACGGTCGGAAAAAGAACAGTCTTTCGGCCAGATGCAGGAGGTGGAGGTCCATTTGTCCGTACAGGCCCGCGAGCTGGAAAACCGGCTGGAGCAGGCGCTGAAAAAGCTGCCGGAGCGTTGCCGCGAAGTGTTTCTCCTGAGCCGCCGCCAGCAGTTAAAGTATGCTGAAATTGCCGCGGTGATGGGTATTTCTGTTAAAACTGTTGAAAACCAGATGGGTAAGGCCCTCAAAATACTCCACCAGGAGCTGAGAGAGTACCTGCACCTGTTTTTATAAAGCGCCGGCATAGGGGGAGCGCGCCGCCGCAGGCGTCCTCTAACCGGAAATCTGTTAACATTACAACTGTACATGAGCAATTTGCAACCTGAAGAGGCTTTATATTCCCTGCTTTGCAAGTATCTGCTGAACGAAGCGGATGCTACGGAGCGCCAGTGGGTGGAAGCATGGCGCATGCAACAGCCTGTTAATGAAGAGGTGCTGAATGCCATTGGCCGCGTACTGGAGGCTTCCGTACCGGCTGCCGCTTACCCCGGCCTCAATACGGAAACCAGCTGGCAGCGGTTGCTGAAGGGGATCAACGGCGGGCAGGCAGATGGAAGGCAGGAAACACCGGCAGCAAACCAACAGGAAGAAATTATTTCACATAAACCGGCAGACAGCCGTCAGCCCACCCCCGCGCAGAAAGCAATCATCATCCCCATCCGCCGCCGTTCCCCCTGGCCGAAAATAGCGGCCATATTAGTAGTAGCGCTCGGCCTGGGCTATTGGCTCTGGCCGCGCCCCGCCGCGGAACCGCAGGTATTTGCCGGCGGCCGGCCGGCCGTGCTGGAAGACGGCAGCCGCGTAGCCCTGGAACAGCATGCCACGTTGAAAGTGGTGGCCGGCTTCGGGCAGAAAGAACGCCGCGTTCAATTTTCCGGCAAGGCGGTTTTCAATGTGGCGCAAAACCCGGAAAATCCCTTTGTGGTAGAAATGGGGCAAACGGAGATCAAGGTGCTGGGCACAGAGTTTACAGTGGATTACGACGGGCGGGCGGAACTCACCGTACACGTCAGCAGCGGCAAAATACTGGTAACAAACCGGCAGCGGGGAGACAGTGTGGTGCTGACCGAGGGCATGATGCTGCGGCGGGAAGAAAAACAGCCCCATTTTTCAGTGGCGGAAAATATTACGAACTTGTCCAGCAAACAATTGGTGTTCCATAATGTACCTTTACACAAAGTGCTGGCCGCCGTTGAAGCCGTGTACCATGTACAGGTCTCTGTGGCGGACTCCACACTGTTGCAGAAAGAGGTAACCGCCAATTTTGAGAATGAGTCTGTAGATAACGTGATGGCCACTATCGCCTATATGACCAACTCACAGGCCGAGAAGACCGGTGAGCAGCAGTTTTCCATCAAATAGAGGACCTAACTAAAAAAACTTTTTATAATGTCGTTGGCGAGGAAACTCCTGCTCGGCCTGGTCATTGCTTGTATTCCCATGCAGGTTTTTGCCTGGAACTGGCGCACAAAAATTTCTTTATCGCTCAAAGACCAACCCCTTTCCGTTGCCTGCGAATGGATGGAGAAAGAATACGGCATTCATTTCTCCTACAGCCGTGATGTGGTGACCATGACCCGCCGCGTAACCCTCCGGGTAAAAGACGTGCCCCTTCGCCGTGTGCTGGACCAGCTGTTTACAGAGAACGGCATCCAGTACAAGCGCATCGGGGACCAGTTGGTGCTCACCGTGAAACATGCCGCCAGCCGCACTATCAGCGGGTTTGTGGAAGATGCCGTAACGGGCGAAAAACTGATCGGCGCCACCGTATACGCTCCCGGCCTGCATACCGGCACCACCTCTAATCAATACGGTTTTTACAGCCTCACTACCGCCAAAGACACCAGCAGCCTGTCTGTTTCCTACATCGGTTATAAACCCGTCAGCATCCCGCTGAAAGACGGGGAAAGCCGCCGTGTGAACATCAAACTCTCCCCCGCCAACACCCTGCAGGAAGTGGAAGTAACAGACAACCTGCCCAAGCTGCAGGAGCAAACGCAAATGAGCAAGGTGAACCTGGCCGTGTCTCAGACCAAAACCATGCCCCGCATGCTGGGCGAAGCGGACGTGCTGCGCACCATCCAGGCCATGCCCGGCGTAAGCGGCGGCATGGAAGGCTCCAGCGGTATTCATGTGCGCGGCGGCAGCCCTGACCAGAACCTTATTTTGCTGGACGGTACGCCGGTGTATAATTCCACCCACGCCTTCGGCATCTTTTCCGTGTTCAACCCGGATATGGTCAAGAACGTGGAGCTGTACAAGGGAGCGTTCCCCGCCCGGTATGGCGGCCGTCTTTCTTCCGTGGTGGACATTTCCATGAAAGACGGCGATATGCATGAGTATCACGGGGAGGTATCGCTGGGCCTGCTGGCCTCCAAGGTGATGGTAGAAGGGCCTATTGCCAAAGGCAAAACATCTTTCATTGTTACCGGCCGCCGTACCTACGCGGACCTGTTGGCGCAACAGGTGGCGCAGCAGCAACTGAACCTCGGGAAGGAAGGTGAGTTCTGGCTCTACTTCTTTGACGCCAACGCCAAGATCAATCATATCTTTTCACAGAAAGACCGGCTCTACTTCAGCGCATACGGCGGCAGGGACCACCTCAGCGTAAAACGGGACCATGAGTTTGATACCATGAACGGTGAGGCCAAGCGGTATCACGAACAAATGCGTTTCCGGCTCGGGTGGGGCAACCAGGCCTACTCCCTGCGCTGGAACCATATTTTCAGCCCGCGCCTTTTTTCCAATACCACGCTTAATTATTCGCAGTTCAATTTCAATACGGACTACCAGTACAAATACATGGCGCTGGATACGCCGCGGGTGCAGGAATCAGACAACATGAACGGCCGGTATTTCTCAAAAGTGCAGAACGCCGGCGGCAAAATAGACTTCGATTATCGTCCCAATCCCAATCATGCCGTGCGTTTCGGCCTGCAGGCCACCTACAATATTTTTCAGCCCGGCATTTTGCGGTTCAATAATATTTCAGATAACCAGCAGCTCACCGATACGTCTTATAACGATGAAACCTCCGGCGGGCTTGAGCTGGCGGTGTATTTTGAAGACGACTGGAGAATTGGCGACTCCGTACACCTTAACCTGGGCGTACACGCATCGTCTTTTTTTGTGCCCGGGCGCTCGTACCTGTCCGTTCAGCCCAGGCTGGGCTTCCGTTACCTGCTGCCGCGCAGGTGGGCGCTGAAGCTGTCTAACACCGTGATGACGCAATACCTGCACCTGCTCACCAACAGCGCTACCTACATGCCTACAGACCTCTGGGTGGCCGCTACAGACAAGGTGCCGCCCATGCATGCCAACCAGGTGGCGGCGGGCCTGGCAAAAACCAGCCAGAGCGGCATGTATGAAGTATCTGTGGAAGGATATTACAAGACCATGTTTAATGTGATCGAGTACAACGAGCTGGCGGACAACTTCCAGTCCGCCACACGCAGCTGGGAAGACAATGTGATCGTTGGCCGCGGCTGGAGTTACGGCGGGGAGTTTTTCCTGCAGAAAAAGAAAGGTGATTTCAGAGGATGGATCGGTTATACCCTTGCCTGGTCCCAGCGGTCGTTCCCCAACGTAAACCAGGGCCGGGTGTTCCCCTACAAATATGACCGCCGGCACGATGTGGAGCTGGTGCTTACGCAGCGCCTGGGCAAACGCTGGGAACTGTCCGCGCAATGGCAATACGCCAGCGGTGCGCCGCTTTCCCTGCCGGTGGGCAGCTATGAAGAAACAGGCGAATCGTCTCCCCACATGCCGCCGCCGCAGGAGCCGGGCGGCGAAGTGGATATAGTAGGCAACCGCAACATGCTGCGCATGCAGGATGTACACCGGCTTGACCTCGGCGCCACGCATGTAAAGGAAAGGAAGAAGGTGAAGTATACGCTGAACATCAGCCTGTACAACGTATACAACCAGCAGAACCCTTTCTTCTATTATTATAAACGGAACAACGAAACCAGGGCGCGGGAGCTGACCATGCTCAGCATATTGCCGATACTGCCCAGCGTTTCCTATTCAATCAGGTTTTAACATGAAAAGGATACCGGTTTATATGATGTTGATCTTTTCACTGGCCGCTGCCTGTGAAAAGCAGGTGAACATACCCATTCCGTACGATGGGGACAAGATAGTGGTGAACGGCCTGCTGCAGCCGGACAGTCTGCTGTACATCCGCATCACCCGCTCCCAGCCGCCGGGCGCCAGCGTATTTCCCGAAATTGCGGACGCCGGGGTGGAAGTAAAAGCCGGCGGGCAATGGCTGCCGGTGCAGCGGCAGGAAATAGGCGGAAAGGGGTACTTCGTATCGCTGGCGCCCGTAGCCGCGCATTTGTCTTACAGCATTACCGTTACCGCTCCCGGCCTGGATACGGCCCACGCCGCGGATACCTTGCCCCGCAGGCCCTTTCTCCGGGAGCCGTTTGCACAGGCCGGCGGCAACCGCGTGAAATTCCTGCTGAAAGACTTGCCGGGCAAAGACTTCTACCGGTTCAGGCTGTTCAGCGGGGAGAAAAATGCGGCCGGCGTGGTGGTGCCTGTAAAAAGACTGCGCTACCGGTTTGACCCGTCTTACAACAACAGTTTCACAGATCTCATCACCAATAATTACCTGGAAAGCACCCTCATACCAGATGAAAGGTTCGACGGCCGGGAAACCACCATTGTGATGCAAACAGAGGAGATGAACAAAGCCGGCGATTACCTGCTGCTGGAGGTAACGGGCCTTACCTACGATACCTGGCATTATATGAAAACGCTGGAAGTGCAGAACGCCAACGAAGGCAACCTGCTGGTGGAGCAGAACCGCGTACACAGCAACGTAAACGGCGGCTATGGCATCTTTGGCGGCCTCCATGCGGCGTATTTGGAGATAGCGATCAAATAAGGCCCAAAATCCTTAAATTTGAATGGTATCAAAAAAAAGGAGTAGATCATGCAGGACGCATATATAGTAGCAGGGTTCAGAACGGCGGTAACAAAATCCAAAAGAGGCGGCTTCCGTTTTTACCGGCCGGATGACCTGGCGGTGGATGTTATTACAGGGTTGTTGAAAACCATCCCGCAGCTGGAACCGGGCAGGGTAGATGATCTGATCGTGGGTAATGCCGTGCCGGAGGCCGAACAGGGCCTGCAGATCGGGCGGATGATCTCTGTGCGCGCCCTGGGCATTGAAGTGCCGGGGGTAACGGTGAACCGGTATTGCGCGTCTGGCCTGGAAACCATTGCTATTGCCACCGCAAAGATCCAGACGGGACAGGCGCAATGTATCATAGCCGGCGGTACGGAAAGCATGAGCCTGGTGCCGGTGGCCGGGTGGAAAACAGTGCCCGCCTACAGCGTAGCCTCCACTACGCCTGACTATTACCTGAGCATGGGCCACACCGCGGAAGCAGTGGCCAAAGAATTTTCGGTAAGCCGCGAGGAACAGGACGCATTTGCCCTCCGTTCTCACCAGCGCGCCATCCACGCAATCAAAAGCGGGTATTTCAAAGACGGTATCCTCCCCATCAATGTGGAAGAAGTATATGTAAATGAAAAAGGCAAGAAAGAGACCCGCAGTTATGTGGTAGATACGGACGAAGGCCCGCGGCCGGACACCTCGCCCGAAGCCCTGGCCAAACTCAAGCCGGTGTTTGCCGCCGGCGGTTCGGTAACGGCCGGGAACTCTTCACAAACCAGCGACGGCGCCGCTTTTGTGGTTGTAATGAGCGAAAAGATGATGAAGGAACTGAACCTGCAGCCCATTGGCCGCCTGGTATCTTGCGTGAGCGCGGGTGTACATCCTCGCATCATGGGCATTGGCCCCGTGGCCGCGGTGCCCAAGGCTTTGCAGGTGGCCGGCAAAACCCTGCAGAACATAGACCTGGTAGAGCTGAACGAAGCATTTGCCTCCCAGTCTGTAGCCGTTATCCGCGAGCTGGGCCTGGACCCTGAAAAAGTGAATATCAACGGCGGGGCCATTGCCCTGGGCCACCCCCTGGGCTGCACCGGCGCCAAACTGACCGTGCAATTGCTGCATGACATGAAACGGCTGAACAAGAAATACGGCATCGTAACCGCCTGTGTAGGCGGCGGGCAGGGAATTGCGGGTGTGATCGAGAACCTTGCGTAATATCATTTGCAACGAGTTATAGGAAGAAGGTGTGCCGGGGAAACCAGCACACCTTCTTCATGCCTGGGTGCGCGCGCTTTCCCTGCGGCTGTACCCTTTACTGCCCGTTGGCGCTGTATTCAGTGTATGTTATCCGTGAAGGTTCTGCCGTTGGCGCCCCGCCTTCCGTCTGCCGCCCTATTTTTCTTCCCCATTTCATATAAAATAATATGATTGAATTAAACTTTTTACTAATTTGCTTCCGGAAAACCGCTATTGCCTTGCCTTAAAAAAGGCAACAGCCGCTAAAACCGTATCCCAAATGGACCGTAGAGACTTCTTAACACTAGCCCCTTCCCGCAAAAAAACGGTGAAAGTGAACGCTGCCAGAACTTATTCCGGCCTTACGCCCTACACAGGCGAATGGGGTACGGCGCAAGTGGTGCATTTGCTAAAAAGGGCCATGTTCGGCGCCAAACCCGCCGATGTGAAACACTTTGCCGCCATGAGCCTGGATGCGGCGGTAGACGCACTGTTGCAAACCAATACGGTAACACCGGTCCCGCCTGTCAACAACTACAGCCAGGGTGCGCCAGACAGCACGGGCGTTGCGCCCGGGGCCAGCTGGGCCGCCGCTCCGGAAGGGGACGAAGACCTCAACAACGACCGCCGCGGTTCCTACAAAGCATGGTGGCTGGGCCTCATGCTCAACCAGGAAAGGAACATCCACGAAAAACTGGTGCTTTTCTGGCACAATCACTGGGCAACAGAAACAAATATTATACAGGACGCGCGTTTTACCTACCTGCACAACGTTACCCTGCGCAACCATGCGCTCGGCAACTTCAAGGCCATGGCCAAAGCCATCACCATTGATCCCGGCATGCTGGTATACCTGAACGGCTACCTGAACGAAAAGACCGCCGCGGACGAAAACTACGCGCGTGAGCTGCTGGAGCTGTTCACCTGCGGCAAAGGCCCCGATTCCCTTTACCAGGAAGAGGATGTACGCGCCGCCGCGCACGTGCTCACCGGTTACAAGGTAGATAAGGTGAACATCAGCTCTTACTTTGACCCCAGCAAGCACGACATTACCAACAAACAGTTCTCCAGCTGGTTTTCCAATAAAGTGATCAGCGGCAAAACGGGAGAAATGGGCGCCACCGAGCTGGATGATATGCTCAATATCATTTTTGCGCAGCACGAAGTGGCCAAGTTCATCTGCCGCAAGTTCTACCAGTTCTTTATCTACTACGAAATAGACGAGGCCGCGGAAACCAACGTAATAGAGCCGCTGGCCAAAGTGTTCCGCGATTCCGGGTACGAGATCAAACCGTTGCTGCAAGCGCTGTTCAGGAGCGAACATTTTTATGACCCGCTGAACATGAGCTGCCTGATCAAAAGCCCGGTAGACTTTGCCGTGGGCCTCTGCCGCGAGTTCGGCGTCAGCTTTGCTCCCGCCGCGGACTACGCCAACGCCTACCCGCAATGGGCTGCCGTACAAAGCGCCGCCGCCCGCCAGCAGCAGAACATTGGCGATCCGCCCGGCGTATCAGGCTGGGAAGCGTATTACCTGGCGCCGCAGTTCCATGAGCTGTGGATCAATACAGACACCCTGCCGCAACGCAATATGTTTGCAGACCAGATGATAGGCCCCGGTTTCCGTGGGCTGCGTATAGACCCCGTGGTGTTTGCGGACCAGATGTCTGATCCCGGCAACCCGGTAACGCTGGTAAAAGATTCGCTGGACATTCTTTACAGGATGGGCGTTTCAGACACCACCAAAGCATTTCTGAAAGACAAGATATTGCTGCTGGGCCAGGAACAGGACTATTACTGGACGGAAGCCTGGAACCTCTACAAGTCGGACACCTCCAATGCCGCCAACCGGAGCATAGTGGTGAAACACCTCACCGACCTGTACAAATACATCATGAACCTGTCTGAATACCATTTAGCCTAGATCACGTTGAAAACCTATTTATGAAACGTAGAGACTTCCTTAAATATACCGCGCCGGCAGCCATACTGCCTTCCTTCATCAACGGCTTTGCGGTGAAGGCCTTCGGGGCTTCGCCCTTGCTGGCAGCCCTGCAGGGCGCAGCGGAGGAGAACGATCACGTGCTGGTGATGATACAGCTGAATGGCGGCAACGACGGGCTGAACATGGTGATACCGCTGGACCAGTATGGCAAGTACCAGACTGCCCGCGCCAACATTGCCATTCCGGAAGGGAGCGTGCTGCGGCTGGCCGGCCAGACCAAAACCGGCATTCACCCGGCCATGACAGGCATCCGTGACCTGTATAACGACGGGCATGTGGGCATCATCCACAGCGTAGGTTATCCCTCCGCCAACTTCTCGCACTTCCGCGCTACGGATATCTGGCTCACAGGCTCCGATGCCAATGAAGTGCTGCCTACGGGCTGGGGAGGCCGCTTCCTCGAAACGCAGTACCCTGGCTTTCCGCAGGGGTATCCCAATGCAGAAATGCCTGACCCGCTCGCTATCCAGATAGGATCTGTAGTATCTCCCGCCTTCCAGGGCACGGATGTGAACATGGGCATGGCGGTTACCAGCGCCACGGATTTTTACAACCTCATCAACGGCATTGAAGACCCCGTGCCCAATACCAGGGCCGGTAAAGAGCTGAAATATATCCGCCTCATCCAGCAGCAAACCAACAAATTTGCTGACGCCATCAAGCTGGCCGCTTCCAAAGTGACCAACCAGGGCGCCTACCCGGCCAACAACCACCTGGCAGAGCAATTGAAGATTGTGGCAAGGCTGGTAGCGGGCGGCCTTAAAACGCGCCTGTACATGGTGAGCATTGGCGGGTTTGACACCCACGCCAGCCAGACCAACAGCGGAGATACCACCACCGGTGTGCATGCCAGGCTGCTGGGAGACATGTCTGCCGCCGTCAAGGCCTTTATGGACGATCTGAAAGGCCTCAAAAAATCACAGCGCGTAGTGGGCATGACCTTCTCCGAATTTGGCCGCCGCATCCGCTCCAACGGCAGCATGGGTACAGACCATGGCGCCTCCGCGCCCATGATCATTTTTGGGGACTATGTGAACCAGCAGGTGCTGGGCAACAACCCCACCATGCCAGACGCCGCATCGCCTACAGACAATGTGCCCATGCAATACGATTTCCGCTCCGTATATGCTTCCCTGTTAGAACAGTGGTTCTGCGTAAAAAGCACTGACCTTGACCATATCATGCTCCGCAACTACCAGAGCCTGCCGCTTGTTAACGGCCTGGCCTGCGGCGTGGTGACCAACATACCGGGCATCAACGACGGGCTGGAGTTCATCAGCAACTATCCCAATCCCTTCACCACCAGAACCACCATTACCTACAAATCCAAAGGCGGCCACACCATGATACAGATCTTTGATACCATGGGGCGCCTGGTGAGCACGCCGGTAGACAAAGTGCATGCCGCCGGAGATTACACCATTCCCTTTGACGGGGAAAGGCTGGCCAACGGCGTGTATTACGCCCGCCTGCAAAACGGCGCCATACAGCAGGTAAGAAGCATGCTGAAGGTGCGGTAAGCTGCAACGGCGTTGCATTCTACTGATTTTATGTATCTTTGCCCTGCAAACCAGGCAGGTGAAGAAGTTTTTACAACCAATAGGGGCCATTATACTGCTGGGCGTGTTTTGTTTATACATTACGCCCCGGGATTATGTGCACCATTTTGTGGGGCATGAAGATACCATAGATGAGGCCTGCGACCTGGTGTATGCAGATGCGCCGGTATTGTCCGGCCAGCACCAGCACTGTGACTGGCTGCACTGGGAAGTAGCCGCCTACCTGCCTTCTTACGATATCAGCATTCCGGCGGTGCCGCATTCATATGCGGTAGTGGACCAGCCGCTTCCCCTGCATTTTTTTACCACGCCTGTTTATTATTTCTCCCTTCGGGCGCCTCCGTTTGCCTGAGCCCCTCATCCTCCCCATCAGGTACCTGATTTCATATGTGGCGGCATAGTGCTGCCAACGATCTTCTGTTCACATGCAAATGATTAGAAAATTCGCATTGACCGGGTTTTTACTGCAATTGTTATTTGCAGCGGCGGCCAGTGCGCAATGTACCATCCGCCTCAGCGGTACGGTAACAGACAGCGAAACCAAACAGCCCCTGCCGGGCGCTACCATCCTGGTAAAGGAAAACGGCATGGCGGTGAAAAGTGACGATAAAGGTGTTTACCGGCTGGAAGGCCTGTGCCCCGGCTTTTATACCGTTCACATCAGCCACATCGGCTGCCTGCCGGTAGAAGTGGCCTGGCAGGTGAGCGCGGACGAGCGCCGCAATATTTCCCTGCCGCACAGTGTTACGCAGCTGCAGGAGGTAGCGGTAACCGGCCATGCCGCCAAGGAAGTGACCACCGCCCCGGTAGAATCTCTCAGCGGCAGGGAACTGGAAAAGACGCGTGGCCTCACCCTGGGCGAAGCGCTGAAAAAAGTAAACGGCGTTACCTCCATGACCACCGGCCCTAATGTATCCAAACCCGTGATCAACGGGCTGCACAGCAACCGTGTGCTCATCCTCAACAATGGCATCCGCCAGGAGGGCCAGCAGTGGGGCTCCGAACATGCCCCGGAGGTAGATCCCTTCCTGGCCAATAAAATGGTAGTGATCAAAGGCGCGGGAGCGCTGCGCTATGGCGGAGATGCTATTGGCGGCGTGGTACTGGTAGAGCCCAAGGCGCTGCCGGTGAAACCGGGCCTGGGCGGTGAGTTGAACCTGGCCGGTTTTTCCAATAACAGGCTGGGCGCCGTATCAGCCATTATTGAGCAGCAGGTGCCCAAACTGCCCGCGCTCAGCTGGCGGCTGCAGGGTACGCTCCGCAAGGGTGGTAACGTGAAAACGCCAGACTACTGGCTGGATAATACCGGTGTGGAAGAGTACAACTTTTCCGGCGCTGTGGGCTGGAAAAAACCAACGTACGGCGTGGAGCTGTTCTATAGCCAGTTCAATACCAACCTGGGCGTGTTTGAGGGCTCACACATCGGCAACCGCGAAGACCTGGAGCAGGTTATTCAGCAACAGCGCCCGCTGCCGGAATATACGGAAGGGTTTACCTACAAAATAGACCGGCCGTACCAGCATGTGGAGCATGAGCTGTTCAAAGTAAAAAGTTACCTGAACACCGGCAAGGCCGGCCGCCTCAACCTGGTGCTGGCCCGCCAGTTCAATTACCGCGATGAGCTGGACCGCAACTCGGCGCTTTCCGTGAACCAGATGAACCTCAACCTCACTACTTACAACGGTGAGCTGCTGTGGGACCATTTCAGCTGGAAAGGCCTGCGCGGCACCATCGGCGCCACCGGTACCTACCAGCAGAACAGCTACCGCAGCAGGCTGTTCATCCCGAACTATGAAAGCCTGCAATGGGGGGCCTTCTGGACGGAGAAATGGGAAAGCGCCAACCAGAAATGGCTGGTGGAGGGCGGCATCCGGTACGATAACAAGCAGTACTACAATATCGGGGACAATGCAGGGAGCATTAACTACCCGGAGCAGGACTATGCCAGCATTTCCGGCTCACTGGGGGCGCAATACCGCGTTACAGACAACTTTCATGTATCGGTAAACGCCGCGCGGGCCTGGCGCCCGCCCGGGGTGAACGAACTGTATGCCAGCGGCCTGCACCACGGCGCTGCTTTGTATGTAGACGGAGACCCGTACCTCAAAGCCGAGAACGCAGCAAAGTTCAACACTACCCTGCATTATGATATCAGTGACAAGCTGGAGGCAGATGTGAATATCTATTACAATTACATCCGCAATTTCATTTTTCAGCAGCCCACAGACAGTATTGTAGTGACCATCCGCGGCGCGTTCCCATATACGTTCTACCGCCAGGCGGACGTGAGCATGAAAGGAGTGGACGCACAGTTGCGCTGGCAGTTCCTCCCCAAATGGCAGCTCACTTCCAAAGCCTCCATACTGCGGGCGTATAACGAAACGGAAAAAGACTGGCTCATCAACATGCCGGCAGACCGGTTTGAGAATGAGCTGAGCTTTTCACCGGGCAACTACAAGGCGCTCCGGGAAAATTATATATCCGTTACCGTTAGCAATGTGCTACAGCAGACGCGTACCCCCGCCAACCCGGACAATAAAAACGATCCCCGAGGGCAAGACCTGGTAGCGCCGCCCTCCGGGTATACGTTGCTGGGCCTGGAAGCGGGCAGTACCGTGCATTTCGGGCAGCAGCCGGTATCCTTCATTGTAGGCGCCGCCAACCTGCTGAACGCACGCTACCGGGATTACCTGAACTTCTTCCGCTACTTCGCGGACGAGCCGGGCAGGAACATATACGTCAAAGTAAAGATGCCGCTCCTGTTCGGGAAAAAAGCATCCTAATAAAAACATTATAACAGAAAAAAACATGAAAAAGAACCTCCGACTGACCTTGTTTGCCGCCGCTGCCGCACTGGTATTGGCCGCTTGCAAAAAAGAGAAAAATGAAAAACCGAATGAGAATGCCAACGAAGAAATTACAACGGTGAAACTGACGTTCACCAACGCCGCCAACGCAGCGGAAAAAGTGGTGGCCAACTGGAAAGACCTGACCGGCGGCAACCCGGTGATAGACAAGATAGTGCTGAAGGCCAATACTACCTATCACCTTTCCACAGAGCTGTTTGACGAACGCAAGAACCCGGCAGACACTATTACGCATGAAATAGAAGAAGAAGGGGACGAGCACCGCCTGTTCCACCTGTTTTTCAGCCAGGCCAACGCCAACGTGGCTGATTCTTTAGGCACCGTGGCCACGGTTACCCCGCTTGACAAGGATGCCAATAACCTGCCCATAGGGCTGGAAGTGAATGTGGCCACCAAAGGCGCATTTACCGGTTTTCTGCGTATGGTGGTACGCCACCAGCCAGATAACAAGAACGGCAGCTATGGCCCGGGCAGTACGGATGTGCAAACGGAGTTCCCGTTGGAGATCAAGTAATTTTCCCTGAAAGCCCTGCAAAGTGATACTTTTTTAACATTAGTCCCTGACCGAACCTCAAGCGAACGTGAAGCGAACGAGAAGCGAAGGAGAAGCGAAGGATAAAAGGCGGCAGGCGCTGTTAAAATAGTATTGTCACAAACAAATAAGAGGCCGGTCTTTTGGACCGGCCTCTTGCATGGTTGGCGGCAGGTACTAGTGTTCGTCCACCTCCAGGCCTTCCTGGTCGCCAATAACCAGCAATTTGAACGGTTTGTTGCCTACCGGGATGGAGCTGATCTCTTTCAGGGTAGCCGCGTCAAACATTTTGACGGCGCCGCCGGCCTGGTCCGTTACATAAATGCATTTGCGGGATACCCCGAAGTAAGGCTTCTGGGCGGCGGCGGCCCCGGCCGGAATAGCAGGCGCAATTTTGCCCTCTTTTTTCAACTGGGCGGTAGATGCGTCAAATATTTTGACAGTGCCGTTTGTCAGCAGCACATACAGGTGGCGGCCGTTTTCATCCAGCATGTACTGGTGAATGTTGCTGTTCTCGTTTTTCAGCACCAGGGTGATCTTTTGCGTGGCCGGGTCTATTTTGTACAGGCCCAGGGCCAGGTAGCCGAAAAAGTGGGGCAGCGCCTTGTTGCCCAGCACGGTACCTATCCAGGCCGTACCGAAATCTGCCGGATAAGGAATGAGGGACTGTTTGCCGCCTGGCTCCACTATCAACACCCCGTCAGGGCTGCCAAAGGCGGCCAGCTTGCCGTTGCCCGCATCGCCGTGGATGCCCTGGGTGGCAATAGTGCCTTCATGCAGCACGGCGCCAAAGCGGTCTATGATCTTCACTTTTTCAGGCAGGGTACCGGTTACGGAGCCATCTTTCTGGGTAACGGCAATGGTCTGATCGTCAAAGATCACCATGGCGCCATGGTGCGGAGCGGCTACCGGCAATACTTTCCCGTCTCCGTTTTCCAGCTCGCTGTCTTTGAACAGGCTGAGGCTGCCCGTGCCGTCGTTAAAAATGGCGTTGAGGCCATTATGCGCAAAAAAGTGGGTGGGGCCTGCTTCTGTGAACTGCTGGGCGGCCATTTCGGGGCTGTGTACATGCAGGTGCCCGCCATGTTTTTCAATGCCGGAATTAAAGAACTCCACCGTGTTGGCCGCCCGGCTGAGAATGGCCGCAAACTGGCCGGTGCTGGTGGCATACAGGGTAGGCTGCGCGGCCTTGACGGGGTACACCGTGGTTTTTTTCGTTAACGGTTCCAGTACGGTGATCTGGGCCTTGTCTACATCAGACACCACCAGCCGCAGGTAAGATGCTTCAGGCTGCAGCGGGGCTGCTGGTTTGTCGTTTTTGCGGCAGCCGGTTGCCACCATGGCCAGCACTAAGCCGGGGATCAGGATTTTTTTCATATAAAAGGGTGTTTTAGAAGTGCAACGAAGTTGCAAATTTATACATTTGCAACAACGATGCAAATATTGTTTTCCGCTGCTTGTTAAGGCAGGGTGTACCGGTCATAACAAATTCATGCGGGAAGGGGCGGTTTCACAACCGCTTACATAAACAGGGGGACAAAAAGTAAAGGAGAAAAATTATATTTGTTAGTTATTGCACCGTTAACCGGGAAACCGGTTTCAACATATTAAAATGCACTAAAGATGATCTGACATACTGCTCAGATTTTGGATGAAAAGCAAAAAGGGCCGTTTTTACGGCCCTTGATAAACAAATAACGTCTTGGTGTCTTTTTAATGTGAATGCCCTGCCGGATGCGGAGAGGAGTGTTCACCATGCTTATGAACCGTGTCCGGCAGGCGCTCCGTCTCTTCATCGTAATACACGAAGAAATACAGGTAGATGGTGCGCGAAATGCGCATCAGCCAGGGCTGCAGTACCAGCAGTATCACCCCGTTCACCCCCAGCCAGTAGAATATGCTGTTATCTGCCCAGGAAAGGCCGAAGAGCAGCCAGTACCAGACCAGGTTAAAAACAGACAGGGCTATGGCCAGCGCGTAGCTGACGTAGCCGGTGCCGAACCAGAAGCCTGTTTCCAGCTCGTATTGTTGGTTGCAGACAGGGCAGCGCTCATACATGTCGAATATCTTTGAAAAACGCCAGTGGAAGGGGTTTTTTGTACGGTACATGTTACCCCTCCTGCAACGGAGGCATTTCATTTTGAGCAGGCTGCGGATGTAATTCGGTCTTTTAGCCATGATGCCGCGAATTTACAAATTTCCTCCGGCTATGCGGGCAGTACGGTTTTTGTGTTTTCCTTTGACCCGGGCCGGCTTTATGCGCCATGGTGCTTCCCATTCCCTGGCTATGCGGGCAGTACGCTTTCCTGGGATTTGCGTTCTCCTATCTGCTGGCGCCACATGGCGTAGTACAGCCCCTTTTCTTCCAGCAGGGCATGGTGGGCCCCGGTTTCCACAATGCGGCCTTTTTCCAGCACGTAAATGCGGTCTGCGTGCATGATGGTAGACAGGCGGTGCGCGATCATCACCGTAATATGCTCTTTGCTGGAGGTCACGTTCCGCACGGTTTGGGTGATCTCTTCTTCCGTGATGGAGTCCAGCGCGGAAGTAGCCTCATCGAACACCAGCAGGCGCGGCTGCCGCAGCAATGCGCGGGCAATGGAAAGGCGTTGTTTTTCCCCGCCAGATATTTTGATGCCGCCTTCGCCTATCACCGTGTCTATTCCCTTTTCCGCCCGCGCCAGCAGGCTGTAGCAGGCGGCCCGCTGCAGGGCGCTCATCAGCTCCTCTTCCGTGGCCCCGGGGTTGACGAACAGCAGGTTTTCCCGGATGGTGCCGGAGAACAGCTGCGTGTCTTGCGTAACAAACCCTATCTGGTGGCGCAGTTCTTCAATATCAATGTCTGAGGCGTTCATACCGTTGTACAGGATGCTGCCTTCGCCGGGCTTGTACAGGCCTACCAGCAGTTTTACCAGCGTGGTCTTCCCGCTGCCGGAGGGGCCTACAAAGGCAATGGTCTCGCCTATTTTCACATCAAAGCTGATATCGTCAAGCGCCTTGTTCAGCGCCGTAAGATGTTTGAAGCTCACCTGGTCGAACCGCAACTGCCGGATGCCGGAGAGCTTTGGCGGGTCTTGCGGCGTTTCTTCTACCGGTGTTTGCAGGATGCGCTCAAAATTGCCCAGCGATACCTCCGCTTCGCGGTAAGCCAGTATGATATTGCCCAGCTCCTGCAAAGGCCCGAAGAGGAAGAAGGAATACAGTTGCAGGGTGAATATCTGCCCCAGCGTGGCCGTATCCCGGTATACCAGGTACAGCAGCAGAAAGAGGATGCTGGAGCGCAGCAGGTTCACAAAAGTGCCCTGTACAAAGGCAATGCTGCGCACGCTGCGTACCTTCTTCAGCTCCAGCAGCAATATTTTCATGGTATTGGTGTTCAGCCGGCGTATTTCCTGGTTGGTGAGGCCCAGGCTTTTGACCAGCTCAATGTTGCGCAGGGATTCTGTAGTGGCGCCGGCCAGCACCGTGGTTTCCTTTACAATGCTCTTTTGTATGAACTTGATCTTTCTGCTCAGCACGTTCATCAGCCAGCCCAGCAGCACGCAGCCGCCAAAGTATACGAACACCAGCGACCAGTGTACGCGGTAGGCGAATACCATTACGAACACCACGCCCACCAGCGTGGTGAACAGGATGTTGATGAACTGGGAAATGAACTTTTCAGAGTCGAGCCGCACCTTTTGCAGTATGGCCAGCGTTTCCCCGGAGCGCTGGTCTTCAAACTCCTGGTAAGGCAGGCGCATGGAATGGCGCAGCCCGTCCGTATACATCTGCGCGCCCAGCTTCTGGGTAACGGCGCTTACAAAATAGTCCTGGAAGGCCTTGGCAATGCGGGATACCATGGCTACGCCAATAGAGGCCAGCAACAGCAGTAACACGCCGTACAGGTACTGGTTCTCGCTGCGGGGCGCTATGGCTTCGCCCGCTTTGTTGAATGAACGGGGATGGGCCGCAAACTGGTCCACTATTTTCCCGAATATCCAGGGGTCCATCAGGGAAAACACCTGGTTTACGGTAGCCAGCAACAAGGCCAGCGCTATCAGCCATTTATAGTTCCGGAGGTATTTCAATAATAATTTCATGCGTATATAAGTGGTCTTTTGGGGGCATGGCATTGTAGTTTCCAATGCAGGAGAAACACAGCGGCCCCGGGTTATGCGGCAAAGGTAGGGGAAAATGGGCCTGTAATGATGTTGGAACATCAATTTTAAGCTGCACTTATCACGGTATTTACCCTAAAAATTGCGTAATTTAATAGTACAAGCCGGGAAATATAAGCAGCACGTTATAAGCCTGGAAAACTGATACTTCGCCCCCTGACCGGTCATACGCCATAACCCGGCATTGCTCACTACGCTAAAAATGCCTGCCGTATGAAAATGTATGATGAAAAACACCTGAAAAACGTTGTGCTCATTGGCGCTGCCAAGAGCGGCAAAACAACGCTGGCCGAGGACATGCTGTTCGAGGCCGGCATCATCAGTAAACGGGGCGCCGTGGAAGAAATGAACACGGTGTCTGACTATCACGAAGTAGAGCACGAAAGAGGCAATTCCGTTTACGCCACTACCCTGCATACGGAATGGCGGGATTACAAGATCAATATCATAGATACCCCGGGGCTGGAAGACTTTGCGGGGGAGCTGGTGTCTTCCATCCGCGTTTGCGACACGGCCGTTATGCTGCTGCACGCTTACAACGGGGTGGAAGTAGGCACGGAACTGATCTGGGACTACGTAGACCGCTACAATAAACCAACCATTCTGGCCATCAACCACCTGGACCATGAGAATGCCAACTACCAGCAGGTGCTGGAGCAGGCCAGGCAATTTTTCGGTAACGCCGTTACCGTGATGCAATACCCGGTGAACCAGGGCCCCGGTTTCAACGCCATCATAGACCTGCTGAAAATGACCATGTACCGCTTCCCGGCCGGTGGCGGCAAGCCGGAAAAGCTGCCTATACCCGCGGAAGAGAAAGAGCAGGCGGATGCCCTGCACAACGAGCTGGTAGAGAAAGCGGCGGAGAACGATGACGCCCTTATGGAGCTGTTCTTTGAGAAAGGCAGCCTGGATGAGGACGAACTGCGGAAGGGATTGAAAATTGGCATGATGAAACACCAGGTGTTCCCCCTTTTCTGCCTCAGCGCCCGCAACAACATGGGCAGCGGCCGCCTGATGGGCTTTATTGACAATGTAGCGCCCTCCGCCGTGGAAATGCCGCCGGAACAAACGGAAGATGGCAAGGAAGTGGCCTGTGACCCCGCCGGCCCTACCTGCCTGTTCGTTTTCAAGACCCTGCTGGAACCGCACATCGGCAAACTTTCCTTTTTCAAGGTGATGAGCGGGGAGCTGAAAACAGGGCAGGAGCTGGTCAACGAAAAAGGCAACACCACCGAACGCCTCAACCAGCTCTTCATTGCAGACGGAAAGAACCGGCAGCCGGTGGAGCGCCTCCGCTCGGGAGATATTGGCTGCACGCTCAAACTCAAAAACACCTTTACCAATCATACCCTCAATGAAAAGAACTTTACCGCGCAAATAGACCCCATCCACTTTCCGCCGCCCAAGGTCAGAGTGGCTATAGTGGCGAAGAATAAAGGAGATGATGAAAAGCTGGGCGAAGTGCTGTCCGAGATCCACATGGAAGACCCTACGCTGGAGATAGAATACAACCGGGAACTGAAACAGGTCATCCTGCACGGGCAGGGAGAGTTGCACCTGGCGGTTACCAAATGGCGGCTGGAAAACATTTACAACATGCAGGTGGAGTACCTGCCCGCCCGCATCCCTTACCGCGAAACCATCCAGAAACCCGCCATGGCCTCTTACCGGCACAAAAAACAGTCCGGCGGCGCGGGCCAGTTCGGGGAAGTGTTCATGAAAATTGAGCCTTACTACGACGGGATGCCCGTGAGCAAGGAATTTCCCGTGCGCGAAACGGAAGAAATAGCCCTGAACTGGGGCGGCAAGCTGGTGTTCAACAACTGCATAGTGGGCGGCGCCATAGATGCCCGTTTTCTGCCTTCCATTCTCAAAGGCGTGATGGAAAAAATGCAGGAAGGCCCGCTTACCGGCTCCTATGTGCGCGATGTGCGCGTGAGCGTGTATGACGGCAAGATGCACCCGGTAGACAGCAACGATATTTCTTTCAAGATAGCCGGGATGATGGCCTTCCGCGACGCCTTTCACCAGGCGGCCCCGCAGTTGCTGGAGCCGGTGTACGACCTGGAGGCCACCGCGCCGGACGTGATGATGGGAGACATCATGAGCGAGCTGCAAACCCACCGCAGCGTGATCACGGGCATGGACAGCGGCAAGGCCAGCCAGGTGATCAAGGCCAAAACCCCGCAGGCCGAGCTGGACAAACTATTTGCCGCCCTCCGCAACGTAACCCAGGGCAAGGCCAAAGTGAAGGCGGTGTTTGCCGAGTATGCGCCCGTGCCGTCTGATGTGCAGAAAAAACTCAGTGAAGACTACAAAAAGGTGGAGCAGCAGAACGGTCAGCATTGAAAGCGGCCCCAGTTGCCCCGGTCCAGCGTTCTGAACTGTATTGCCTCCGCAATGTGTTCCGTGTTGATATCCGCGCGGCCGGCCAGGTCTGCAATGGTGCGGCCCACTTTCAGGATGCGGTCATACGCCCGCGCGGAAAGCTGCAGGCGCTTCATGGCGTTTTCCAGCAGGGTTTGAGCGGCGTGGGGGAGGCGGCAGTGTTGCTGAAGCAGGCGGTTGCTCATTTGCGCATTGCAGTGAACACGATGCGGATCTTCGCTGAAACGCTGAATTTGAATAGCGCGTGCTGCGATGACCCGCTCACGAATGAGCTGGCTGGGTTCTTCCGGAGATGCTGGTGTACGGGCTATGTCACCGGGCGGTACAGGGGTGACTTCCACATGAAGGTCGATACGGTCCAGCAGCGGGCCGGATATTTTGTTAAGGTATTTTTGAACAATGCCGGGCGGGCATGAACAATCTTTTTCCGGGTGATTGAAGTATCCGCAGGGGCAGGGGTTCATGGAAGCGATCAGTGTAAATGCAGCCGGAAAATCAACAGAGAACCGGGCCCTTGAAATGGTGATCTTCCGTTCTTCCATGGGCTGCCTCAGCGCTTCAAGCACTGAACGTTTGAACTCGGGAAGCTCGTCAAGGAGCAATACGCCGTGGTGGGCCAATGAAATTTCTCCCGGCACCGGCATACTGCCGCCGCCAGCCAGTGCAATATCACTGATAGTATGATGAGGAGAACGAAAGGGCGGGCTTGTAATGATGCCGGCGCCTCCGGGCAGTTTTCCGGCCACTGAATGTATTTTTGTACTTTCCAGCGCTTCTTCGAGCGTCAGAGGCGGCAATATAGTAGGAAGGCGTTTGGCCAGCATTGTTTTGCCCGCACCGGGCGGCCCTATCAATATAAGGTTGTGCCCTCCGGCGGCAGCTATCTCCATGGCCCTTTTAATAAAATGCTGGCCTTTTACTTCATTAAAATCCATGTCAAACGCTGCGCTGGCTAGTCCATATGGACGCATCCCTGAACTTTCTCCTGCCCTTGCCTGTGCGTACACTGCGGATGGGATTTGCTGTCCTTCTATCTCTGAAAGATCCGCATCAGATCTCTCGCCTGCCGGCTGCGGCTGAAGCGTATCCTTGCCCTGCAGAAAATCTGTCACCTCGCTGCAATGCCTCGCGCCAAACACCTCCAGACCCTCTACCATGGCCGCCTCCTGCACGTTCTGATATGGCAGTATAATGCCCCTGAACCCTTCCTTCTTTGCCTGCAATGCCATGGAAAGCGCGCCCCTCACGGGGCGGAGGGAACCGTCCAGGGACAGTTCGCCCATCATGATGTACGCCTCCGGAGGGCGGGTGTATACCACCTGCTTTGAAGCGGCGAGGATGCCCATGGTAATGGGCAGGTCGTAAGCCGCGCCTGCCTTGCGGATGTCTGCCGGGGCCATGTTGACCACTGTTCGCAGCCGGGGCATTTTGAAGCCGGTGTTTTTGATAACGGTCTCTATGCGGTAGGCGCTTTCTTTTACCGCATTGTCCGGCAGGCCCACCAGGAAGAATTTGGTGCCCTGGCCTACATTGACCTCAATAGTGATGGTGATAGCTTCCACGCCATGCACGGCGCTTCCGAATACTTTAGTGAGCATGTTTAACAAACAATGGTTATTTCGAAGATAAGTAAACTTCCTTTTATCCGTTAACGGTCTTTTGGGCAAGATACGCCGCAATGCTGTTTGTGCCCCTTATCCGGGCCGTCAATTTCCTTTCATATTCTCCAGCAGCTCAATCACTTTTTCTTTTTTCAAGATCAGGTAACCCAGCTTTTCTTTCGCAATGCCTTCCTTCAGTTCATACGTAAAACGGAGATTATCATCTATCACTTCAGACTGGAAGTATTTGAAAATGATCTGGTCTTCCTGCTGCAGCTCTTCCGCAATTTCGTACAGGTGGGTGGAGAGGATGTAGAGGCACTGGTGATTATGCAGCAGGCCGCGGATAACGGCCAGGGAGCAGTTCTTGGCGTCTTCCACGTTGGTGCCCTTGAACATTTCATCTATCAGTATCAGCCAGTTCTTACGGTCGCTGATCTTGATGATGGTGTTTTTGATGCGCTGCACTTCGTTGTAGAAATAACTTTCACCCTTGAAAATATTGTCTTTCACGTCAATATTGCTGAGAATGCCGTGGAAGAAACTGAGCTGCATTTCCCTGGCGGGTACGCCCAGGCCCAGGTGGGCCAGGAATACGGAGATGCCTACGGCCTTGATGAACGTGGTTTTACCGGCCATGTTGGCGCCTGTCAGGAAAATGAAGTGGCGGTGCGGGTCCATGGCCACATCGTACGCCACTGGCTGCGGCAGTATGAGGTGGTATAGTTGTTTGATGGCGATGTGAGGTTTGTTCTCTTCGGAGAAAACAGGAAAGTTGAGCGAAAAATGGCGCATGGCCATGGCCATGCTGTGGTAGGCGTCCAGCCGGGTATAAAGTTCCGTAAGCTCCCACAGCGCCTTTTTGTGACGGTTGCGGATGAGTTTATCGTACCGGAGTATCTGTACAAAATTAAAGCGGCCCGTAGCCTTCAGTGCTACCACATCCTGGAACTCTTTGTGCTGTATCAGCACCCTGGCCCTTTCCAGTATGGAACGAAGGATGGAGGGCGCTTCCTCAACGTTCACGGTTTGGGTGAGGTGGGTGAAGCCGTTGATGAGGTTGATGATCTGGTCAAAGGAGAATTTGATGAACCCGAAATCCGGCGCATAAATGGTTTTGGTGATCACCGCGTTCAGGTAAAGGCCCGGGCCTTCTGAAGTGGAGATGGGCTCTATTTCCGCGTTCAGGTAGTTTTCCACCACCACAATAGTACCGTTGGAGATCATGGGGGGCCAGGCGGCCTCATGGTCAAGCAGGTATTGCAGCATTTGCTGGCGGTTGTGGATGGCGGCAATGTCTTTCAACGGGTTGCTGAAGAGCGTGCGCAGGTACTCGCGGCCGCCGGAGGTGGTGGTGAAATCCAGTTTATGGAACAGGGAATATTCGTCTTCACGGTTGAAGATAGAAAGGTCGAGATAGGTTGTTTTATCCAGCTCCATTCGCAGAAATTTATATGAATTTACGGTGAATCGTATTACGGAGGTAGATGCAGGATAGTAAAATTTCCATACAAATTTTTATACGGCAGGGTAATTTTTCCCTGCCGTATAAAAATTTATGCGTTGAACAGGAGGCGCTGCCCTAATTGGTTTTCATTGAATTGCCCGTTTTCGTAGGCCAGGTGGCCGTTTACGAAGGTATGGGTAACCGCCGCGGGGAAGGTGTGGCCTTCAAAGGGGCTCCAGCCGCATTTGTAGTAGATATTGTTCTTGTTAACTGTGCTGGAGGCGGCCAGGTCTACGATCACGGCATCTGCAAAGTACCCTTCGCGCAGGTAGCCTCTTTCTTTCACGCGGAAGCAATCCGCCGGGGCGTGGCTCATTTTCTGCACCATTTTTTCGATGGAGAAGCGGCCGGCCTTCACCTGTTCCAGCATCATTAGCAGGCTATGCTGTACCAGCGGTACGCCGGAGGGCGCCTGCAAGTAGGCTTGTTGTTTCTCGTCCCAGGTATGAGGGGCGTGGTCTGTGGCAATAATGTCCAGCCGGTCATCCAGCAGGCCCTTCCAGAGCGCTTCCCGGTGATGGGGCGCTTTAATGGCCGGGTTGCATTTGATGAGGTTGCCGTATTTCGTATAGTCATCTGCGGTAAACCAGAGGTGGTGTACGCATACTTCCGCCGTGATCCTTTTTTCCTCCAGGGGCAGCAGGTTGCCGAACAGCTGCAGTTCCTTTTCCGTGGAAATGTGGAGGATGTGCAGGCGGGAATTGTGTTTTTTGGCAAACTGGATGGCCACCAGCGAAGATTCAAAGCAGGCTTCCTCATTGCGGATGAGGGGATGGTCTGCCGCGGTGAGGGCATCGCCTTTTTCCTGTTTGAACTGTTCCATGTTGGCGCGGATGATCTTCTCATCTTCGCAGTGCGTGGCAATAAGCAATTCCGTTCCGGAGAATATTTTTTCGAGGGTGAGATAGTTGTCTACCAGCATGTTGCCGGTAGAAGATCCCATGAATATTTTTACCCCGCATACGCGGTCTTTTTTGGCATTGGTTTTCAGCACTTCTTCCGCGTTATCATTAGATACGCCCATGAAGAACGAATAGTTGGCGAGGGAGCCGGCGGCTGCAATGCTGTATTTTTCTTCCAGCCTTTCCTGGGTAACGGCTTCCGGTTTGGTGTTGGGCATTTCCATGAAGCTGGTGGTACCTCCTGCCACGGCGGCGCGGGCTTCTGTGGCTATGGTGGCTTTGTGGGTAAGGCCCGGTTCCCGGAAATGTACCTGGTCATCTATCACACCGGGGAGCAGGTGTTTCCCTTCCCCGTTTATTTCCCGGCCTTCGGCATTGATCTGCGGCGCTATCTTTTCGATGCGGCCGTTGCGGATGAGCACGTCCTGCACCCTGGTGCGGCCTTCATTCACTACGGCTATATTGCGGAGGATGATATTTTGCATGGCGCAAAGGTAAGAACTTTACCCTTGCAGATGGATGGAAAAGACGATCATGCGGGATTGCAACTGGTCTATCACATTGGAGTAGCGGAGGTTGGGGTCTTTCACGTGTACATTGTTGAGGCCGCTGCTGATCTTGAACTCGGGGGTAAAAATAAAGGATTGGAAATAAAATTCGAATCCCGCCCCCAGTTCGTACCCGTAGGTGGTCTTGTTGATCTTTACCAGGTCTTCCGCCTTGCGGGAGCTTTTGTTGGAGGCCAGGTCATGGTCTACCTTCATGCCCGCTATGGTGTATACGCGCATGTTGTTGATGCGGTCTGACTTGAATTTGATCTGCAGGGGAAAGCTCACTACAATGGATTCCACTTTCTTTTCCGTATCCCTTTTGGGGTAGTTTTCCTTGAAAAAGAGGTTTTTGTTGGCAAACAGCAGCTGAGGGTTTACCCGGAGGTCGAAACGGTTGCTGAGGCGCAGGTTGGCCAGCAAGCCCAGGTTAAAGCCCACGGTCTTCAGCGGCTCGGCTACCATAATGGAATCCTGGTGAAGGAAAATATCGGAATGGGTCAACCGGAGGTAAGACTGGTTGGCGGCCAGGGTGATGCCGAAATAGTAAGGCTTGCGGTCATGTTCCTCCATATTGATCTGCGCCCTGGCAGGCAGCGCACCGAGCAGGAGCAACAATGCGCCCGCTAGCGGGTAGCGCAATAAATGGAACATATGCCGAAGGTTAGCGTTTTGCATGTAACAGCCTGAAACCCAACTTTGTGTAAAATATCGCACATTGCCTGGCCCTGGGGGAACGCCTTTACGGAACTTGGCAGGTAGGTGTAGGCTGCTTTATTACGTGCGATCCATTTCCCGATCCAGGGAGTAATATAACGAAAATAAAAATTATATAATTGCTTCACCGGCGTCTTGGTGGGGTTGGAAAACTCCAGTATCACCGCCTTCCCGCCGGGTTTGAGCACCCTGCACATTTCAGACAGCCCTTTTTCCAGGTTTTCAAAGTTCCGCACGCCAAAAGCCGCCGTTATGGCATCAAACGTTGCATCGGGAAAATTTATTGTTTCGCTATCTCCCTGCTGCAGGGTGATCTTGCCGTCGAGACCGGCTTTGGTCACTTTGATGCGGCCCAGCTCCAGCATGCCTTCGGAAATATCTATGCCGGTAATATGGTCAGGCTGCAGCATGCGCTGGGCCATAATGGCCACATCTGCCGTGCCTGTGGCCACATCCAGCATCTGTTTGGGTTGCAGGGACCGCAGCATGCGCAGGGCTTTTTTGCGCCAGGTAACATCAATGCCAAGGCTCATAAAGCGGTTCAGGAAATCGTACCGGCCTGCAATGTCATCAAACATGTGGGCTATCTGCTCCTTCTTGCTTAATTTTGACCCTTCAAACGGGACCACCTTCTGTACATCTTTACTGGCCATAGTGCCGCAAAGGTAGTTGAGGGGCCGCAAATGGAAAAATTATGGTGATCAAATCTGCAGAATACCTGATCAGTAATGTAGACTGGGAGAAATGCCCGGTGGCAGACAAACCGGAATATGCCTTTATAGGCCGTTCCAACGTGGGCAAATCCAGCCTGATCAACATGCTGGCCAACCAGCAAAAGCTGGCCAAAACATCGGGTACGCCGGGTAAAACGCAGTTGATCAACCATTTCCTGATCAACAAGGAGTGGTACCTGGTAGATTTGCCGGGCTATGGTTTTGCGAAGGTGTCTCAAAGCCAGCGCAGAAGCTGGGAGCAGATGATAGAGAACTATCTGCGCAAGCGCGCTAACCTGGTAAATGTGTTTGTGCTGATAGACAGCCGGTTAACGCCGCAGAAAATAGATATCGAGTTTATTAATCAATTGGGGGAGTGGCAGATACCTTTTCAACTGGTGTTCACAAAGGCAGACAAGAACACGCAACTGGAAACCAGTCGGAATGTGAAGGCTTTTTTGAACAAGCTCCGCGAAACCTGGCAGTTCCTGCCCGCCAATTACGTTACGTCTACCGTAAAGAAAACAGGCCGGGACCAGATCCTGGCGTTTATTGAGGAAATGAACGCGCGCTTCCGCGGAATAGCCTAGTTCACTATTTTGTTGGCACAGCTGCTGCTGGCAAAGGCTTCCGGTTTGGCCTTGAAAGCAAAGCCCATACCCAGGATGTAGCCCATGGCCTCGCGCAGCGCCAGGTTGCTCTTGAACTGCGGATTGGTGTTGATGTCCGCATGCACTTCCATATCCACGTCATACTCCGTGAACAGGTCGCACAGCTCATAAGCGATCTCGATGCTTTTGGCTACTTCCACCAGCATTCTTTCTTTGATGGAATACACATCGCGGGTCCTTTCATTGTGAATGAACATGAACCCGCCGTGCCCCTCGCGGAGGAACACGATGACGGTGGCAAATTCCGTATCAGGCCCTTTAACCTGGGAGTCTGTTCCGATGCAGACTTTTAAGCGGTTGCCAAGGCCGGTTTCCCGGACAATGGCATGCCGCACTTCCTCCTTAATGGGCAGGTGAATAGGATCGCCATTAAATCTTCTCCATTTCATGAGATGATGTTTGTAAGTGAAAAACTAACGGTAACGGATATCCGGTCTGATGGGTCTTTATGCCAAAAAGGTTAACAACGATGCATGCAATATTATCCGAATATACGATTTTTTACAGCAGTTGCGGCAGGGGCGGGGAGCATTGGCCCGGTTTGGGGAAATGATGTGGATGATGTAATTGTGCCGGCCGCCGCCACGTGGCATCCGGTGACCGTACCGCCTTGTCTGCCCCTGTTTTCCGGCGGCAGGCCATATCAGGCACGGATGAAAAGATGTTGGCAGGGAGGCGGGTAACCAAGCATAACGTCAGGCGGAAGTATACGGCGCAAGGCTATGCGCCAGCCTGGTGCAGCTGCCATGGGATCAATACTGCCCCGTGCTCAACAGCACCAGCGTGCAGGCCTCTTTGGGCTCAATGCCGTTCTCCCTGGCCTTGGCGATCAGTTCGGTATTTTCCGTACCGGGGTTGAAGATGATGCGTTTCGGTTGCAGGCCCAGGATGTAGTCATAATATTCCTGCTGCAGCGTGGGGTTGAGGTATAACGTAACGGTATCAACGTTCTCAAGGGGCGGGTGCTCTTTGATGACGGGCGTATCCCCTATCTGGCCGGCCCTTTTCCCGATGGCCACTACAGGATGCCCGTTGGCCCGCAGGCGGTTCACGGCCAGAAAGCTGTAGCGCTGCGGGTTTTCCGATGCGCCAATTACCACGGTCAGTTTAGGTGTGCTCATAACACTCCAGCAGCAAAACACATACCAACGGCTATAGTGCGCCGTACTGGCAGTAATGCGCAGCGGTTGCGGGGAGGTCCCGCTATTAGTGGGATGGCACTGGGCCGCGTGGCGGCCGCAAACGCTTCTGAGCCTATTGTGGTCTACAGATGATCTTATGCATCCGCCCCTGCCCGGTTGCTTTAGAACGGGTGGCAATGCAAGGGGCTGCTGCCAGTTCTTTTGCCGTGTGCATCAAAACAGGTGGTAACGCCTGCGGGGCAGGCCGCTGATGATCTGGGCCAGCGCCCCCTCCAGCTGAGGGTACCGGAATTTGAAGCCGGCCTGCGTGATGCGGGTGGGCAGCACCCAGCGGCTTTTCAGGAGCAGTTCGGTTTCCGTGCCAATGAGCGCCGCGCCTATTTTCAGCATCCATGCCGGGGCGGGCAGGCCAAACAGGTGGCCGGTAGCCTTGCGCAGGGTGGCCATAAACGCCCGGTTGGTAACGGGGCCCGGTGCGGCGCAGTTATAGGTGCCGCTGCATTCCGGGTGTTCAAACAACCATTCCATCATACGGGCCACGTCTGTGATATGTACCCAGCTGTACATCTGGCGGCCGTTGCCCTGGTACCCGCCAAGGCCGGTTTTCACCAGATTGAGATACGGCTCCATAACGCCGCCTTTGCCCAGGGTAATGGCTATGCGCAATACAACTTTACGTGTATGCGGCAGGGTGATATCGTTAAAGGTCTTTTCCCAAAGCTGGCAGACCTGTACAGAAAAATCGTTGTGGAACTCGCCGGTGAGCTCGTCCATAGGCCGGTCTTCCGCATGGCGGTAAATGGTGGCAGAGGCCGCGTTGATCCAGAGGGCAGGGGGCTTTTGCAGGGTTTTGACCGCCTCACCCAGTATGGTGGTGCTTTGCTGTCGACTGGCGAAGATTTCGGCTTTATTGGCTTCATTATACCGGCAATTCACGCTTTTGCCCGCCAGGTTCACCAGCAGGTCCGCCCCTTCCAGCGCCTGCATCCAGGGGCCGGGGTTTTCCCCGTCCCACTGTACATACCTTACGCCATCGTGGCCCTCCCGTGGTGCGCGGCTCAACACCACAATGGTATTTTCCGGCCCGAAGTGTTCTATCAGTCCGGCCCCGATAAACCCGCTGCCGCCGGCAATCACGATCTTTTTATTTTTCATGGCAAGTGTGTTCTTGAACTTTCAGAAAATATTGAAACATATTGGCAGTTAAAAAACAATGGATGAAAGGCGTCGTTGTTAGCGGATCACTTTCAGCAAAGTGCTGTAAAACCAGTTCTCTTCGGATTTGATAAAGGCATTGAGGGCCGCGTCTGTCTGGTTGGCGAACTTCTGGATATTTTGTATGGTTTCGCGGAAGGCCTTTACATGTTTGTCTTTTTGGTCTCCTTCTACTTTATTGAGCTGCAATAACACTTTGAGCACGGGGTCCAGCTCCCTTTTTTTCCTTTCCCGGGCAATGGCGATGCCTACTTTCCAGATGTCTTTTTCGGCGGTGAAAAATTCTTTCCTTTCGCCCGGCACCAGTATTTTTTCCACAATACCCCAGTTCATGAGCTCCCGCACGTTCATGTTGGCATTGCCCCGGGATATGTCCAACGCTTCCATGATCTCTTCCGCACTCAAGGGGTCCGGGGCTATCAGCAGCAGGGCATGTATCTGAGCCATGGTGCGGTTAACGCCCCATTGTGCGCCCAGCAGGCCCCATGCCTGGATGAATTGTGCTTTGGCTTCTGACAATTTCATATGCCAAAGCTATAGAATGTTTTTGAACTTTCAAAACTTATTGAAATATAAACCGGATAAATTATCCGGTCATTCATCCCCGTAGAGGGCTACGCGGTTGCCTTCGCTGTCCAGGATGATGGCGTACCGGCCGGCATCGGGGAAGGGCGCCGCTTCCCGTTCAATACGCCCGCCCGCGGCCACCACGCGTTCCAGCACGCCGGCCACGCCGGTGCCGCAATACAGGTAAACGAGGCAGCCCCGCTGGCTGCTCAGGAAATCGGGGCCCTGTACAATGGCCCCGCCTACGCCGCCTTCGGCCGCATCAAACTGCAGTAGCCCCCGGCGGTCTGCGCCCTGGAAATATTCGCGGATATCTGCCTGGAGTATGGCGCTATAGAACTGCCTGGCCCGTTCAAAGTTCATAACAGGGATCTCAAACCAGTGTATAGCGTTTTTGGCGTGCGGCATTGCGTTAGGTTTGGGGGTACGAATATAAATTTACCAAAATATGGTGGGATTTTTAGAATTTTTCTAAGAACAGTGGGGGCGTAACCGTAGGTGGGCACGGAGGCCCGGCCGCCACCGGTCAGGGGCTTACACGGGCATGCATGCTTTGATCCACCAGGGCGTTCCTGCACCCGGCCGCCACCGGTCAGGGGCCTACACGGGCATGCATGCCTTGATCCACCAGCGCGTTCCTGCACCCGGCCGCCACCGGTCAGGGGCCTACACGGGCATGCATGCCTTGATCCACCAGCGCGTTCCTGCACCCGACAGCCACCGGTCAGGGGCCTACACGGGCATGCATGCCTTGATCCACCAGCGCGTTCCTGCACCCGACAGCCACCGGTCAGGGGCCTACACGGGCATGCATGCCTTGATCCACCAGGGCGTTCCTGCGCCCGCCCGTTGCCAAATAAAAACGCCCCCGGGCATATCCGGGGGCGTTCACGCATATGTTGCAATGATCTTATACAAACATAGTTACCGGGTTTTCCAGGAAACCTTTCAGGGTTACGAGGAAACGGGCGCCCACAGCTCCGTCTACCGTTCTGTGGTCGCAGCTCATGGTCACTTTCATGATGTTGGTGGCCTTGAACTGGCCGTTTTCCACCACTACGGTTTCCTTGATGCCACCTACAGCCAGAATGGCGGAATCAGGCGGGTTGATAATGGCCGTGAACTGTTCAATGCCCATCATGCCCAGGTTGGACACGGTGAAGGTATTGCCGGTAAACTCCTGCGGCTGCAGTTTTTTGTTCTTGGCTTTATCATTCAATGCCTTGGTTTCAGCGGCAATCTGGGAGAAGCTCTTCTGGTCGGCAAAGCGGATCACCGGAACGATCAGCCCTTCGTCTACCGCAACGGCGGAGCCAATATGGATATGCTGGTTGTGACGGATGAAATCGCCCATCCAGCTGCTGTTCACATCCGGGTGGAGGCGCAGGGCCATAGCGCAGGCCTTGATCACCATATCGTTGAAAGAAACTTTTACGGGAGATACCTTGTTGATGCCTTCGCGGGCTTCTATAGCCTTGTCCATGTTAATTTCCATGGTAAGGTAGAAGTGCGGGGCGCTGAACTTGCTTTCTCCGAGGCGGCGCGCGATCACTTTCCGCATCTGGGAAACAGGGGTATCGGTATAACCTTCCTGGCCTGCCGGGGCAAACGGCGCCACCTGTGGAGCGGCGGCGGGGGCACCTGCTGCGGGAGCAGCGGCCGGAGCGGCTTTGGAGGGTACAAAGCTGTCAATGTCTTTTTTCACGATGCGGCCGCCATCTCCGGTACCGGTTACCTGGTTGATGTCTATGCCTTTTTCCTCTGCCAGTTTTTTGGCGAGCGGAGAGGCTTTCACGCGCCCGTCCGTGCTGCCTGCGCCTGCGGGAGCTTCCGCGGGAGCGGCTTGCGCCGGCGCTGAAGCGGCTGCTTCAGGAGCTGCGGCCTTGGGAGCGGCGCCACCTGCCTTTTCAGCGGCGAGGATGGCTTCTATATTGGCCTCTTTTTTACCTACTATGGCAATAATGCCGTTCACCTTGGCGGCTTCGCCTTCGGGAACGCCAATGTACAGCAGGGTACCGTCTGCGTAGCCGATCACTTCCATGGTGGCCTTATCGGTTTCCACTTCTGCCAGCACGTCGTCACTTTTCACGGTATCGCCTACTTTTTTATTCCAGGCCACGATCTTGCCTTCCGTCATGGTATCACTGAGCAAGGGCATACGGATCACCGTAGCGTCTTTCAGCGCTTTTTCCAGGGCGGCATTATCAACGGCGGTTTTTTCTTCTGCTGCGGGCGCGGCTTCTTTGGCCGGGGCCTCTTTTGCGGTGGGGGCGGCTGCCTTGGCAGCGCTTCCGTTGCCTTCCAGCAGCGGCTTGTAGTCTTCCCCGGCTTTACCCACAATGGCAATGATGTCATTTACCTTGGCGGCTTTTCCTTTCTCCACACCTATATATAACAACGTTCCGTCCACGTAGCCGATCACTTCCATGGTAGCCTTGTCGGTTTCCACTTCCGCAATCACATCGTCTGACTTAACGGTATCGCCTACCTTCTTATGCCATTCCGCAATCACCCCTTCCGTCATGGTATCGCTTAAAAGGGGCATTCTGATAACTTCTGCCATAGTGTTTCTTCGAAATTTTGCCCAAACCTACAAGTTTTTGCGCAAAAACGCAAAGCATACGGGTGAAGGGTGTTTAAAAAATAGATATTATCAAAAACGGACCGCTTAAAAGTCCAGTTCCATGTTCAGCCTGTCTTTCAGCTCCTTCACCAGCGGATATTTTTCAATCATGCGGGCAAACTGTTCCCGGCTCGAAAGCGGTGCCGGGCCGGTATCTGCTACTTCCTGCTGGCTTTCGTCCAGCGAGAGGGTGAGCACCAGATCTTTGTTCCTGAATTTCCTTTTGAAGAAATCGGATATTTCCAGCTTTTCCTCTTCCATGAACCGGTACTGTACAATGTTACGGCTGATGAGCCCTATTTCTTCGGGCCCCAGCAGCACTATCTGTGCCAGTTGCAGGTTACCCACCACGGTCATTTTATTGGCCTGGCGGAAGCGGTCAATAAACTCTTCCCAATAAACGGCCAGCGCGCCGGCGGTGAGGGGGATGCTGGCAGTAACGGCCGCCGCGGCCGCGGCGTTGTCATGCTGCTGTTTGGCGGCCAGGGCCTCTTTCATGGCGGCCAGGCCGGTAAGTTTGGTGTGGGGGGTGGTGGCAGTGTTGCCGGCTGCGGCGGGTGAAGTGGCTGATGAATAGCCTCCGCCTGTTGCGGGTGCCGTGCCTGAACCGGCAGCGCCCGTAGCTGGCGAAACGGCGCCTGTACTACGCGTGCCCGTAGCCTGGGTTGTTCCTGTTGCACCGGTGCCTGCACCCTGTGTACCCGTAGCCTGGGTTGTTCCTGTTGTACCGGTGCCTGCACCCTGTGTACCCGTAGCCTGGGGTGTTCCCGCTGCACCGGCGCCTGTTACCGGAGCGCCGGCTGCAGCATAGTTGCCCGGTTGCGGTATATTGCCAGATGGTGCGGAATATCCCGCCTGCTTTCCTTTCTCCACCTCAATGGTCAGCCTGGGTGTTTCTGCTGCAATACTCTTGCTGGTAGCGGGTTTACCGTAAATGGGCTGTGCCATGGGCGCCCGCAGGCGTTGGGGGGCTCCTTCAGGGATCAGGTTTTTTTTTACCACTTCGCCGCTCTGGTCATTGCTGACGAGGGTAACGGCCTGCTGCAGGTAACATAGCCTGATCAGGGCCATTTCCACATGCAGGCGCTTGTTGCGGGCCATGCGGTAGCCAATTTCAGTGTCGTTCAGGAGCTGCAGCGCTGTAACCAGGTAAGCGGCGCTTACCCGCCCGCTCATCTGTTTGTAGCGGTCTTTCAGGTTGGCGCTTACCTCCATCAGGTGCAGTACCTTCTCATCTTTACATACCAGCAGGTTGCGGAGAAATTCCGCCCATCCGCCGAGGAAGTTGTCTCCCTCAAAACCCTTCTGCAGGATCTCGTCAAATATCAGCAGGGCGCTGGCCACATCTTGCGTCAGCACGGCATCCATTACTTTAAAGAAGTAGTCGTAGTCCAGTATGTTGAGGTGTTCCAGCGTATTCTGGTAGGTGAGGTTGCCGCCGGTGAAGCTCACAATTTTGTCCAGCGTGCTGAGGGAATCCCGCATGCAGCCGTCTGTTTTTTGGGCAATCAGGTGCAGGGCGTCTCCCTCCGCCGTCATGCTTTCCTTGCTCACAATTTCCTGCAGGTGGTCTACCGTATCCTGTATGGTGATGCGCTTGAAATCGAATATCTGGCACCGGCTCAGGATGGTAGGCAGGATCTTGTGCTTTTCCGTGGTAGCCAGTATAAAAATGGCATAGGAGGGCGGCTCTTCCAGCGTTTTCAGAAAGGCGTTGAAAGCCGAGGAGCTGAGCATGTGCACCTCATCTATGATATAGATCTTGTATTTACCGGCCTGGGGAGCAAACCGCACCTGGTCTACCAGGGTGCGGATATCGTCTACCGAGTTATTGGATGCCGCATCCAGCTCATGAATGTTAAAAGAGCTGCCCTCGTTGAAGGTGCGGCAGGAATTACATTCGTTACAGGCCTCCCCGTCTGGCTGCAGGTTCTCGCAGTTGATGGTTTTGGCCAGGATGCGCGCGCAGGTGGTTTTGCCAACGCCCCGCGGTCCGCAAAACAGGAAGGCATGCGCCAGCTGGTTGTTGCGGATGGCATTTTTTAGCGTTGTGGTGATATGAGCTTGCCCAACTACCGTTGAGAAGTTCTGCGGACGGTACTTACGGGCGGATACAATAAAATTTTCCATGATGGGACTGACTCCTTTCCAAAGTTCGAAAGTAACGCAAAAAGTAGGAACTAAAAAGTGATTTCGCAGGTCGGGGCGTTGCGCCCGGCTCCCCGGTCTGGCGTTACCGCTTGCCGGCGCGGTACCGGAAGGGTTTCCCGGGCCGGCCATTACCAAGGCTGTTGTTCAACGGTCGGGGCAGCGGCCGCACCATTGGACCACCTTTTGGGACGCTCCTTTTTCCCGGTCAGACAGGCTGGGATAGTAACCTCCCCCTACACCATCGGGTGCCTTTTGAAGGCCTTTTCCCGGTCAAACAGGTAGCGGTAGGTAACCAGCCGCCGGCTGCGGTAGGTGCCCAGGCTTTCCGCTATATTGATCATTTTCGGGTTAAAATCCCCGATCCACTGCATTTCATAGTCGTCATACAGCTTTTCGGCCTGTATGATATTGCCGCCTTCAACAATAATATAGGCGTCCACCCCTTTGGCCTGGAACTCCGGCACCACGCCAAACACAATACCCGTGAACTTGCGGCAGGAGCCGGTCATTTTCAGCCACAGGAACTTCAGTTTCTGCAACAGGCCGAATTTGCCGCCCATATGTTTAAAATACTGGTTCAGCTCCGGCAGGTTCAGCCAGCAGGCAATAGGCTCGTTATTATAATAGGCAAACCACACAATCTTCTCGTCCATCACGGGTTTCATCTTTTTGAACAGCACCAGGGTCTGCTCTTTGGTGATTTCCTTGCCGCCGCCGTGGCCGGCCCATGCCTTGTTGTAAATGGTGGTAAAGTCTTGCGCAAATTTCTCCAGCCTGTCTTTTTTTATGTGACTGGCGGAATAGGCGGGGTCTGCGGCCAGGGCGGCGTGCCGGGTATAGAACTTATCCTGTATCCGGTCATGCACGTTCAGGGCAAAGCAGATCTGGTTGAAAAACAGCCTGAAACCATAGTTTTCAAACAGTTGCTGGTAGTAGGGCGGGTTATAGCTCATGCCATAGGGCGGATTTTTGTACCCTTCCACCTGCAGCCCCCACCAGCGGTCCCGGTCCCCGAAGTTGATGGGGCCGTCCATGGCGCCCATGCCCCTTTCCAGCAGCCAGGCCTTGGCGGTGTTGAAAAGCAGGTTAGCGGCTTCCTGGTCATGAATACAATCAAAGAACCCGACGCCGCCCACGGGCACATCGTCTCCCTTGGTGCGGTATTTTTTGTTCACAAAGGCGGCAATGCGCCCGGTAAGGCGGCCCTGCCCGTCTGTCATCACCCAGCGGATGCACTCCCCGGAACGGAAGGCCTTGTTCCTGGAAGGGTCAAAAACTTCTTCTATATCCTTGTCCAGCGGCTGTATCCAGCCGTCTTGCCCCCGGTTCAGCTCCACATGCACATCCAGGAACTGCCGGGCGGTTTTTTCATTTTCTACAATAATTAATTGCATCGGGCGCATTTTACAAAAATAAAAGTTAATGTTGTTCCGTTAATTATTTCGCGCAGAGAATCCGGCATTTTCAGCCTTTTATCCCAGGACCCGTGCAGTCTGTCACAATTAACATTTCGTTTAGTCTTCGGCGTATATATTTATGAAAGGATTCCGCGTGGAGTTGAAAAAAAATCCTCATTTTTTTATGGAAAAAGTGATCCCGTGCATCCCGATAGGAAACCATAGAAGCAGCAGAACGGACGCAGCGCTCAATTGACCCTTTGATAACTTAACTATTACACACGCATTTTGCCTATGTTCAAGAAAAAATGGTGGCTCATTGCCGCATCCCTAATTGTTTGCCTGGTAGTATTCTACTACGTATTTGCAAGCAAACCTGCGGGCGTTATCCCGATCATTGAAGTAAAAAAAGGCAATTTCCGCGATGTGGTGGTCAGCCCCGGTGAACTGATGGCGGAAAATACCGTTTACATCCAGGCCCCTTCCGGCCTTCAATCCAACCAGATCTATGAGGAGATCAAGATACAGGACATGGTGGCCGAAGGCAGCCATGTAAAGGAGGGTGACTACATTGCCTCCCTTGACCCCGCCGTGGTGAACAAAAAGATAGGAGACGTGCAGCTGGAGCTGGACAGGGCGCTCACCACCCTGTCTCAAACCTCGCTGGATACCACCCTGCAGATGCGGGAATCACGAGACAACATGCAGAACCTCCGGTTCCAGATGGAGCAGAAGAAGCTGGCCCTGGAACTGAGCAAGTTTGAGCCCCCGGCCACCATCCGCCAGGCGGAGCTGGACCTGGAAAAGGCCCAGCGTGACCTGGACCAGCTCATGGAAAAGTACAAGATCCAGCAGCGGCAGGCCGCCGCCAAAATGGACCAGGCCGCCCGTGAGGTGAAACGCCGCCAGGAGCAGGTCAATAACCTGGAAGAGCTGCGCAGCAAATTCCGCATTACCGCCCCCAAAAAAGGGCTGCTGGTATATATCGTAGACTATGCCGCCGGCGGTAAAAAGAAAGCCGGCTCCGCCATCCGCTCCTGGGACCCGCGCCTGGCCATGCTGCCGGACCTGTCCAGCATGATGTCCAAAACCTACATCAATGAAGTAGACATCAGCAAGATCAAAAAAGAACAGAAAGTGACCATGGGCCTGGATGCCTTCCCCGAAGTAAAGCTCAGCGGCATGGTCACCTCCGTGGCCAACATCGGAGAGAACCGCCCCGGCTCCAATGCCAAAGTGTTTGAAGTGATGATCAAGCTGGATAAGGTAGACTCCATTCTCAAACCCGGCATGACCACTTCCAACAACATCCTCATCAACCAGATACCGGACAAGATGATCATTCCGCTGGAATGCGTGTTCAGCGAAAAAACGCACAGCTACGTATACGTCAGCAGAGGCAACGCCATTGAAAAGCGCGAAGTGAAGCTGGGTAAAAGCAACGATGAAGAAGTAGTGGTGGAAAAGGGCCTGGAAGCGGGAGACAGGCTGTACATGGCAGAGCCTCCCACTGCAAAGGATAACAAGATCACTCTCCTCAAATAAAAACGAACAGCATGCGAAAAGTATGGGGAGCCCGTAACATGAACAATCTCAATATTGCGCTGGACTCGCTTGTGGCCAACCGCCTCCGGTCTTTCCTGACCGCGCTGGGCATTATTTTCGGCGTAGGCGCGGTAATTGCCATGCTGGCCATTGGCCGGGGCGCAAAAGAAGAGATCATGAACCAGATGAAACTGGTGGGCGTCAATAACATTGTGATCAAACCGGTGCTGGAAGACAAAAAAGATGAGGAAGAGAAAGCGGCCCAGGGCAAGAACACCGAAGAAGAAAAGAAAAAGTTCTCCAAGGGCCTCAGCCTGCAGGATGCCCACAGCATCCTGAAAATGGTGCCCACCGTAGAGGCCATCAGCCCGGAAATGATACTGGAGCAGGACGTGATCTACAGCGGCAAAAGCAAGCGCCTGAAAATGGTAGGCGTGGAGCCGTCTTTTTTTGCCCTTAACAACATCGGCCTCTCTTCCGGCAAAATGTTCAACGAGCAGCAGCTGGGCGGCGGCGAAGGCGTATGCATCATTGGCGCGGGGGTGAAAAGGAAATTCTTCATTTCGGAAGATCCGCTGGGCAAGGTGATCAAATGCGGCCAGCAGTGGCTCAAGATCATAGGGGTAACGGATGAAAAGCTCATCAGCAGCGCCACCAAGCAGAACCTTGGCATCCGGGACTACAACATGGATATTTATGTGCCCATCCGCACCACCCTGGTGCGGTACCGCAACCCGGCCATCCGCATCGAACACCGCAGCTGGTTCGAGTCTGACGAGAACCGCAACCAGCCCGTTAGCCAGTCTGTTCACCAGCTGGACCAACTGGTGGTGAAAGTGCATCAGCCGGAGCAGCTCACGGCCTCCGCCGGCATCATCAGCCGCATGCTGAAGCGCCGGCACAGTGACGTGATGGACTTTGAAGTGAGCATACCCGAGCAGCTGTTGCAGCAGCAACAGAAAACGAAAGATGTGTTCAATATAGTGCTCAGCGCCATTGCGGGAATTTCCCTGCTGGTGGGCGGCATCGGCATCATGAACATTATGCTGGCTTCCGTGCTGGAACGCACCAAAGAAATAGGCATCCGCATGGCCCTTGGCGCACAGAAAAGGGACATTGTGATGCAGTTCCTTTTTGAGGCCGTGCTCATCAGCCTCTGCGGCGGTTTTATAGGGATACTCCTCGGCGTGCTGGGGGCGTATACTGTAGACAAGGTGGCCGATATTAAAACGATCATCTCCGTTATTTCCATCCTTTTATCTTTTGTGCTGGCTTCTTCCGTTGGGCTGATATTCGGGATATCCCCGGCCCGGAAGGCGGCTAACCAGAACCCGATTGAATGTTTACGTCATGCCTAGAATCAAACTCTTTTTTATTTCCCTCTGCGCTATGAGCATTGTGATAACCGCCAGTGCGCAGCAGAAAATGGTATTGCAGGATGTAGTGAGCATGGCGCAGCGAAGTTCGCCCTCCTATTACCGCGCGCAAAGCCGGGCGTTGAACTCCCTCTATGCTTACCGGTACTTCAGGGCGGGGCAGATGCCGCAACTGGTGCTGGACCTTTCCAACAACAGCAGCCCCATGGGCGAAACGGTGGAGGTGCTGCAGCCGGACGGTAAAATTGAATACCGCCGCCGTTCAACTTCCAACACCTCATTGGGCCTGGGCTTGCGCCAGGCGGTACCGTGGACGGGCGGTATCTTTTCCGTACGGTCAGACCTGGCGCGGTTTGACCAGTTCTCGCCTGATAAAAGAACGGCGTACCTGGCCACCCCGTTTTCCATCAACTACAACCAGCCGTCTGTAGTGTACAACCCGTACTACTGGGAGCGCAGAATATCACCCATCCTCTATGAGGAAAGCAAGCGTACTTACGTAGAAGACCTGGAGCGGGTGGCGCTGGATGCCTCCGGCTACTTTTTTGCCGCGCTGGCCGCGCAAACGCAGGAAAATATCTACCAGCTGAACGTACAGAATACAGACACGCTGTATAAAATATCCAAGGGCCGTTTTGACCTGGGCAAAATAGCGGAGAACGAGCTGCTGCAGATAGAGCTGAGCCTGCTCAATGCCCGCAACTCCCTGGAGCAGGCCACGCTGCAGAAAGAAATTGCCTACCAGGAGCTGAAACGTTTCCTGAACATGCCGAAAGACGCTGATATAGCACTGAACCTGCCCAATAACACGCCGTTGTTTGACGTACCGCTAGACAAAGCGGTGGCCGAGGCCGGCAACAACCGCCAGTCTGTGCTGGAGTTCCGGCGCAGGCGGCTGGAAGCGGAGCAGGATGTGGCCGAGGCCCGCGCTTACAGCGGCTACGAGTTCAACCTGCGGGCGCAGCTGGGGCAGTCTAACAACGATTCCACCTTCCGCGGGGTATACCGCGGCGGGGACGTGCAGCAGAACCTTTCCGTGGGCATAGCCATTCCTATTATGGACTGGGGCCGCGCGCGCAACCGCGTTCGGCAGGCCAAAGCCAACCGGGACCTGATAGAGATAGACGTGCAGCAGGCAGAGCGCTCCTTTGAGCAGGAAGTATACCTGCAAACCCAGCAGTTCAACATCCAGAAAAAACTGCTGGCCAGCGCCACCAAGGCGGACACCATTGCCCGCCTGCGGTACGAGATCACAAAGCAGCGTTACCTCATTGGCAAAATATCCATTACAGACCTGAACCTGGCGCAGCAGGAAAAAGACCAGGCCAGCCAGGGGTATATTGCCGCCCTGCGTAATTTCTGGAACGCCTACTACACCGTGCGCAGGCTTACCCTGTATGATTTTGAGCAAGACAGGCGGATCAGCTACGAGTTCACGGAGAAGTAGGCGGAGCGGAAGAAGCGCTCCCATTGCCGGAAGGCCGCTACGGGCGCTGGCAAAACGACCGCAACGCCTGATTGCTGAAAATGAAACGCCCCGCTTGCGGTATGGCGTGCTGTGTAAATTAACTACGGCGCCCGAGCTGTCAATAATGCCGGCCCCATGAAATCCGGCATTATTTTTTCTGTAACAACTGTATGACTCAAAGATGGATCTTGTTTGCGGTATTAGGTGTTTTCATCCTGGCGCTGGGCGTAAAGTCCTGCGCGGAGCAGAAGCGGGCCGGCCAGTTGCTCCGTGAGAATGAGCGGCTGATCAGGGAAAACCGCGACCTGCGCAACAGCCTCACCCTCAGCAGCCGCAACGCCCAGCAGATAGCAGACCGCAAAGACCTGCAGGTGCAGGCCCAGGCCCAGTTCGTAGACAGGCGGGAGTACTACCGCCGCAACTGGAAACAATATATTTCCATCAACACGGGAGATTACAAAACCGGCTTCCTGGGCGGCATCAAAGACCTGAAGATCACCGTTCGCAACCAGACGGAATACCCCATAGATAATGCCGTAGTGGCCGTGCAATACCTCCGTGGCAACGGCAACGTATTCAAAACAGAGCAGTATACCGTACACAACATCCCCGAAAAAGGCACCGGCTCCGTACCAGCCTCCAATTCCCGCAAAGGCACCAAGGTGAACATTGTGCTGGTCAGCGTTACCAGCCAGGCCATGAATTTCTGCTGGTCTAAAGACAAGCGCGTGGCGCCCGGGGACCAGGATCCCTTTGCCTGTGTGGCTACCGGTAAATAATGACCTGTAAGCCTTGCCAATCGCCGCTTGTGTCAAGCAGCCAGATAACCAATTGTATATGAATGCAAATAAATGCCTTCACGGAAATTTAACCGTGCAATTCCGGGAATTGTCATTTATTTGATATTTTGTATGCCAGATGGATATGAATGCACAAGTGAACAATCAATACGCCACGGATGAGGATGTGCTCCTGTGTGAACTGGTAAACCAGGGTGACGAAGCGGCGTTCCGTCGTCTCTTTTCCAAATACCATCAACCTGTTTTCGGTTATGCCTGCAAATTGACCCGCTCCAGGGAAATAGCGCTGGACGCGGTGCAGGAGGTATTTATGAAAACATGGATCAACCGCGGCCACCTCAACGGCAACCTCTCCATTAAAGCCTACCTCTTCAGCGCCATCCGCAACTACGTGTTTGATTACCTGAAGAAGGCCATGCACAGTGAAAAGCTGCGCCAGCATATTCTGTATCATCAACCCGGCAGTGTGGCCGGTACAGACCACCGGGTTATTCTCCGCGAGCTGGAGGAAGCCCAGGCCCGTATAATAGACAACCTGCCGCCGCAGCGGCGCCAGATATTCAGGATGAGCCGCTTTGATGGGCTCAGCCATGAGGAAATTGCCGAACGCCTCGGTATTTCCCGCAACACAGTGAAAGACCAGATCGTAAAAGCAACGCGCATATTACGTGAACAATTAGGCGGACATAATGAAATGTTGGTAGCCATAGCCATAGCAGTAGCCTTTCAGATCGAGCTGTAAATTTTTTTTCACGGAGGATCGTCCCTCTTTCTTTCCCGGTCGTATTACTTATTGCAGACACACTTATGGAGGAAAAGGAAAACATCAAAGCGCTCTTTATTCGTTTTGCGGAAGGCACTGCCACGCCGGGTGAAAAGGAATATATACGCGAATATCTGCTGGATGGAGGGTCCGCGGAAGACCTGCCCATGCCGGAAGACCTGGCGCCCGGCGGCCCGGCAATGACGGTGGAAGAAGCGGAACTGGTGTACAGCACCATTACGGCAGTACGCCCCGCGCCCCGCCGCGTTAACTGGTGGCGCATGGCGGCGGCGGCCATGGTACTGGGCATAGCGGCCTGTGCCGGCTGGTATGTATGGATGCGCCCGCCGGCGGATACCATCATGGTGGCAGACGGGGACACGGCCAAAACCATCCGCCTGCAAGACGGTACTACCGTACAACTGAAACCCGGTTCCGTACTGACAGTAGCGGGCAATTTCGGGAAACAGCGGCGGGAAGTGGAGATCAGCGGCGCCGCCTACTTTGCGGTAGAAGCCGTGGCCGCCAAACCTTTCATTGTACATACGCCGCATGCGCTGGACGTGGAAGTGCTGGGAACGGAATTTAATGTGGACGCGCGCAGGGGGAAAGCCCGCGTAGTGCTCACCAGGGGCAGCGTGAAAGTACGGGTGAATACGGTGAAGAACGTACATGAGATGCTGCTCAAACCGGGTGAGATGGCGGACTTTGACCCGGGGCTCAAAACCTTTTCCCGCAGGCCGGCAGATACATTGTTGTACGCCGCGTGGAAAGACAACCTGCTCACGTTCCGCAACCAAACGCTGGCAGGCGTGGCATACCACCTGCAGCAGGAGTTCGGGCAGGAGCTGCGTTTTGCGGACACGTCATTATCCGCGCTCGTATTCACGGGTTATTTATCGTCAACTGATATTAGAACAAGCATAAAGACACTGGAAAAAACATTTGACCTGCAGGCACAACGTATCAACCAAAACATCATTCTAATTCAGAAAAAAACAAAGTAGTTATCACACTTACCTAACGAAACATAAGTATGAGGATCACATTACTGGGTGGCTTGTTGCTGCTTGGCAGCTATCATTATGCCTATTCCCAAACATATGCCACCGTCAGGAATTTCCCGGCAAGGATACAAAGCGGCCATGCGGAAATGACATCGCTGAGCACCCTGCTGTCTGACCTGGAAGAGGCGCTGAACGTAAAGTTCAGTTACAACGCAGCACTCATTGGCCATAAGAAGGTGCGGAACGCCAGCATCACCACGCTGGTCAAAAACGGCTGGGACCGCGAGCTGAAAATACGCCTGGCCCAACTGGGCCTGACCCTTACGCCCAATGGCCTGCAGCATTATATTATCAGGCCCGTTGCCCCGCAGGCAGACCTGGCCGCGGAGGGGCAAACAGTAGCGGTGGAGCGCATAGAAGTGCGCGGCACCGTTACGGATTCAACCACCGGCACGCCTTTGCCGGGCGTGGCCGTAGTGGTGAAGGGTACCTCCAATGGTACCATCACCAATACCGCCGGCGCGTACACGCTCAAAAACGTGCCGGACAATGCAACGCTGGTGCTGAACATGCTGGGCTACCGCGTTACCGAGGTACCGGTAGACGGCAGGGCCTCCATCCATGTAACAATGGCTACGGAGAACCGTGTGCTGGACCAGTTTGTGGTAACGGCCCTGGGCATCAAGCGGGAAGAAAAATCACTCGGTTACGCGGTGCAGAAAATTTCAGGCGAAGCCATCCAGACCGTAAAAGGTACCAATATAGGCACCACGCTGACCGGCAAGATATCCGGGCTGGTGATCAAGAACAGCACGGAGTTCTTTCAGGCGCCCACCATTGAGCTGCGCGGCGCCACCCCGCTGCTGGTAATAGATGGCGTGCCTTACGGCAACCTTACCCTGCGGGATATCAGCCCTGACGATATTGAAAGCATGGACATACTCAAAGGCGCCACCGCGGCGGCGCTTTATGGCCAGCGTGGCGGCGCCGGCGCCATCATCATTGTTACCAAAAAGGGCAACAACAGCAAAGGCCTGTCTGTAACGCTCAACAGCAACACTATGTTCACGGCCGGTTTCCTGGCGCTGCCAAAGGGGCAAACCTCTTACAGCGCGGGGCTTGGCGGGGAGTATGACCCTACGGACTATGTATGGGGCGCCCGGCTGGATAACGGGGAAATGGCGCAGCAGTGGAACCCTGAAACCAAACAGATGGAGAACATGGAGCTGACCTCCCGCGGCCGCAACAACTTCCGCAACTTCCTGGAAGCCGGGTATGTGACCAACAACAACATCAGCGTGGCGCAAACCGGCGAGTATGGCAGCTTCCGCGTGTCTATGACGCATATACACGACAAAGGGCAATACCCCAATGCCAAGCTGGACATGGTGAACTTCACCGTTGGCGGCGAAATAAAGCTGGGAGACCGTTTCTCCCTGGAAAGCCACATGGGCTACAACAAAAGGCTCAGTCCGCAGATTGCCGGCAAAGGCTACGGAGACCAGGGCTATATCTATAACATCCTGATGTGGACAGGCCCGGAATACGATCTCTCCAAATACCGGGATTACTGGGTAGTGCCGGACCAGCAGCAGAACTGGCATTACAAGGCCTGGTACGATAACCCGTACCTGATGGCCTACGAAAAGCTGAAAGGCATAGACCAGAACACCACCAACGCCAGCCTCACCGCTACGTATAAAGTATTTGACGGCGCCAGGGTGATACTGCGCAGCGGCTGGGATTTTTATGGCCACGTAGAGACCCGCCGCAACCCCATCGGCATCAACTCCACCAGGGGCTGGAACGCGCTCGGCATGTATGCGTTTGACAGGTCTACCGGCTACAGCACCAACAACGACCTGATCTTTACCTACGAGAAAAAGATAGGAGACTTTGCCGTAGACGCACTGGCCGGCGGTACCATCTATTATTACAAGGATGAATACACCAAGGCTTCCACCCGCAACGGCATCAGCATTCCCGGTTTTTACTCGCTGGCCGCTTCCGTTGAAAGGCCTGACGTAACCGCCACCCAGAGCGCCAAGCAGGTGAACAGCCTGTACGCCAAGGCCAGCCTGGGCTGGAAGAACCGCATCTTCCTGGACGTAACGGGCCGGAACGACTGGAGCTCTTCCCTGCCTAAAACAACAGGTTCCTATTTTTATCCCTCTTACGGCGCCAGCGTGGTACTGTCTGAGTTCATGCAGCTGCCCTCCTGGGTGAGCTTCTGGAAGCTGCGCGGCTCCTGGGCGCAGTCCAAGAACGACCTGGCCGTGTACGCCACCAACCGCACGTACTCCATCACCGCTGCCGCCTGGGACGGCTACAACGCCGCCACCTATCCTGACAACCTGCTGGGCGCAGACGTGTTGCCCCGCACGGACCGTACCTGGGAAATTGGTACGGCGGCCTACTTCCTGAAAAAACGCCTGCGGCTGGATGCTACTTATTATAACAAATACACGTACAACATTCCCGCCAGCGCCAGCGTGTCTTCCACGTCCGGCTTCAGCTCCAAGCTGGTGAATATAGACGAGACCTACGTTCGCCGCGGTGTGGAAATAACCGCAGACGCTACCGTGCTGAAGCGGGGCCGGTTCCAGTGGGAAACCATCCTCAACTGGTCTACCTCCCGCCGGTACTACAAGTCCCTGGACTCCGTGTACTCCGCGGATAACCTCTGGACCAAGGTAGGCGCCCGCGTAGATGCCGTTACCATCAATGACTGGGAGCGGGACCTCTCGGGCAACGTGATACACCAGGCCAACGGCATGCCGCTCAAAAGCGATTACAAGACCCGTATCGGTTACCTGGACCCTTCCTGGGTATGGGGCTGGGGCAATACTTTTTCTTATGGCGATTTCAGCCTCTCCTTCAATTTTGACGGCAGGGTAGGCGGCCTGCTGGACAATTACACCGATGCCAAAATGTGGGACACGGGCTCGCATCCGGACAGTGATAACAACTGGCGGTACGATGAAACGGTGAACGGCAAGATCAACTATGTAGGGCAGGGCGTGAAAGTAACGTCCGGCTCCGTGGTGCGGGACAAATACGGCCAGATCACGAAAGACGACCGCCAGTTTGCGGCTAACGACAAGGCGGTATCCTACGAAAGTTATGCCCGCAGCTACCAGACCGGCATCCCCGGCGGCTGGGTAGATCCCTCCTTCCTGAAGCTGCGCGATGTATCGTTCGCCTACCGCGTGCCCGGCGCCATTGCCGGCAAGATAGGCGCCAGAAGCGCCAGTGTGGCCGTTACAGGGCAGAACGTGTTTTTATGGACAAAAAAATTCCGCTTTGTAGATCCTGACGGCGGCAGTGACGACGTCAGCTCTCCTTCGCTCCGCTACATCGGCATGAACCTTAAGGTGACCTTTTAAAACGAATGATCATGACCAGAAACATCATACCATACATCATTGCGGCATTGGTTATACTGGCAGCGGGCTGCTCCAAATTTGACGAGATCAATACCAACCCGGACAAGCCCACCCATGTTACCTCCGGCATGCTGGCCACCAAGCTGATCCTGAACATCACGAAAGACGATATCAGCTCCCAGAAAAGTTTCCTCTATAATTTCATGCTCAGTAAATACGTGGCATGGTCAGAGTTCCCGGAAGCATCGCAATACAACAAGTTTGGCCGCACCAGTTTTGACGGGCTGGTTATACTGAACAACGTGCCGCAAATGGTACGTTACGCTACAGACGAGGGCAAGCACAATGCCTACAAGGGGCTGGGGCATTTTCTCCGCGCCTGGAAGTTTTTCCAGCTCACCATGCAGGTGGGGGACATGCCGTATTCCGAAGCGCTGAAAGGTGAATCAGACAACGTGATCAACCCGAAATATGATACCCAGAAAGAAGTGTTCATGGGCATTCTGACGGAGTTGGACTCTGCCGACGTGCTGTTCTCGAAGGCCGCCAGCTTTGACGGAGACCCGGTGTATAACGGCAACGCCGCCAAATGGCGCAAACTGGCCAACAGCTTCCAACTGAAGGTGCTCATCAACCTGTACCGCAAAGCGGGAGATACAGATCTGAAGGTGAAAGAACGTTTTCAGCAGATCGTCTCCGCCCGCCCGGTGTTTGAAAGCAATGCAGACAACTTTGCCCTGAAATATTCAGACAAGGCCGGCCAGAAGTACCCCTTCTTCAAGGAAAACAACCAGTTCATCATTTACAACATGCTCACCACTACGCTGATAGACCAGCTGAAAACCCTGCAAGACAGGCGCCTGTTCTATTATGCCAAACCTTCTCCTGTAGAAATTACCGGCGGCAAAACCGCCAATGACTGGACGGCCTATAAAGGCATAGACGCCGCCGCCGTGTACTCTGACCTGAGCAAAGTGGCCAGCAGTAAAGATTTTAGCGCCATGAACGAACGCTATACGGAAATTCCGCAGGGCGAGCCCTTCTGCCTGCTCAGCTTTGCCCAGTTGAAATTCATACTGGCGGAGGGCGCCGCAAGGGGGTGGATCACCGGCGCGGAAAATTATTATAAACAGGGCATCACCGCCGCCATGGAATTTGTGGCCGGCAACACGCCAGACGATGCGCGTTTCCATCACAACATGAAAATAGACGCCGCCAGCATTCAAACTTACCTGGCCGGCCCCGATGTGGCCTTTGGCGCCACGTTAGCGGAGCAGGTGGAGCAGATTGCCGTACAGCAATACCTTGCCACCTTTCTGCATGCGCCCAACAACGGCTACTACGAATACCGCCGCACGGGCTACCCCGCGCTGCCGGTGAACCCCGCTTCCAACCAGAACACCATGCCGGACCGTATTCCCCGCCGCTGGCTGTACCCGCAAAAGGAGCTGGACTACAACGGGGAGCATGTGAAAGCGGCTATCAGTACGCAGTACGGGGGGAATGACGATGCAAATGTGGATATGTGGATATTGAAGGATTGACCCTTCGTTACAATAAAAAAGAGCAGGCTTTGCGGCCTGCTCTTTTGCTTTTATGACGTTAGCGTTTACTTTTCAGGTCTACCCGCCCCACTTCCGTGCCGTCATCCTTCAGCATTACCAGGTTCAGGTCTTTTTCCGTAGCCTTCACCCTCATGATGGTGCGGAAGCCTTCTTTGGGCCCGCCGCCGATCACAATGGGGTAGGCGTGTTGCCCGGCTACCGGCTGGTGTATGCCGTAGCGGTGGGTATGGCCGGAAATGCTGAGGTCTACCTTGTGTTTTTCGAACAGCGGGGCAAACAGGCGGCGGCAGTCCATGGTGCCGTGCCAGTCTCCGGAGTAATAGTGAGGAATATGCATCATCACCACCCGGAAGGCCGCTTTTTTGAAGGCCGGGGTTTGCGCCACCTGGGCAAACCATTGCGCCTGCTGCTGGCGGTACTGGTCAAAGTTGACGATGCCGGCGTATACGGGGTGGGTGTCTTCCTTGTCTTCCCCGGTATCTATCACCGTAAAATGTACCGGCCCCCAGGTTTTGGCGAAATAATAAGGGCCGTCAAAGTAGTTGCCCAGCTCGCGGCGGTATTTACCCCGCGTTTCGTGGTTGCCGCGGGTAAAAATGAACGGCTTTTGGGAGGCAAAGGCCTGGCCGGCCGGCAGCAGCAGGTGGTCTATCACCTGTTGTTCATCTACCTGGTAGTCAAATATATCGCCGTTGAAAAACACAAAATCATATGGGTCTTTGTTCAGGCCTACCAGGTGGGGGATGCTTTTGGGCCGGTCATGAATATCGTTCATCACCAGCCAGCTGACCTCTTTGGGCTTCAGGGCGGGCGTTTTGAAGCTGAACACCTCGCTGGTGATCGTTTCCCCGTAGGTGAGCTTGTAGGGCTGGAACTCGGCTATTTCCTTTGATTTTACAACGTAATGGTAAGTAGTGTCAGGTTTCAGGCCTTCCAGCCGCACGCGGTGCAGGCTGTTGTACGAGTCTACAATGCCGCCTTCGGCGTGGTGGGCAACGCTGCCCAGGGCGGCGGTTTCGCCATGCTCTACCCAGCTGTAGGAGGGGCGGTTGCTCATCCACATGATGGTAACGGCCGTAGGCTCCGGGTTTTGGAGGTAGGGCGGGCAGGCAAAGGCGTATGGCGCGGGCTCCGCGGGTTTGGTTGCTTTTACCGTGGCGGCGGCAGCGGCCAGCGGTGAAAGGCTGATGCTGCCGGCAATACCGGCCTTGGCAATGGCGCCGAGAAAGCTGCGGCGGTCTAAGGCTTGCTTATCTTGCATGGAACGGGTTTTTAAAGGTTGAGTAGCCCCGTAAAAATACTGCGCAGAAAGGAAAAATGCTATCCTATAACACAAACTTAATATATTTGCCGGGCGGCCGTAAACCTGACGAAAATCACCCCAAATCAAATTCTCATAATTTTGGGTTTTCAGGCTTCAAATATTACCTTTGCGCAAAATTTTGCTTTAGCATTAATAAACTTCTAAGAAATATGCCTAACACAGGTAAGATCAAACAAATCATCGGTCCCGTTGTGGACGTGCATTTTGAAGGAAAATTGCCCGAAATTTATAACGCCCTCGAACTTACCCGTGAAAACGGCCAGAAAGTGGTGCTGGAAGTTCAGCAACACCTGGGTGAAGACAGCGTTCGTACCGTAGCGATGGACTCTACGGACGGCCTGGTTCGCGGTATGGCCGTTACGGACAAGGGCGCTCCCATCAAAATGCCTACCGGTGATGCCATCAAAGGCCGTTTGTTCAACGTGGTAGGGGAAGCTATTGACGGTCTGGGCCAGCTGGACGCTACCAATGGCGCTCCCATCCACCGCCAGCCCCCCCGTTTCGAAGACCTCGCCACTGATACGGAAGTGCTCTTTACCGGTATCAAGGTAATTGACCTGATCGAGCCTTATGCAAAAGGCGGCAAGATCGGCCTGTTCGGCGGTGCGGGTGTAGGTAAAACCGTATTGATCCAGGAACTGATCAACAATATCGCCAAAGGCCACGCCGGTCTGTCCGTATTTGCCGGTGTAGGCGAGCGTACCCGTGAAGGGAATGACCTGATGCGCGAAATGATCGAGGCAGGCATTGTGAAATATGGCGAAAAATTCAAGGAATCCATGGAGCATGGCGGCTGGGACCTGGCTGCTGTAGACAGGGACGAGCTGAAAGAATCCCAGGCCACCTTCATTTTCGGCCAGATGAACGAGCCCCCCGGCGCCCGTGCGCGTGTGGCCCTCTCCGGCCTTACCATGGCGGAATACTTCCGTGATGGGGATGGTACCGCAGGCGGCGGCCGTGACATCCTTTTCTTCGTAGATAACATCTTCCGTTTCACCCAGGCAGGTTCCGAAGTATCCGCCCTGTTAGGCCGTATGCCTTCAGCGGTAGGTTACCAGCCCACCCTGGCCACTGAAATGGGCCTGATGCAGGAACGTATCACTTCCACCAAAAACGGCTCCATTACCTCCGTACAGGCGGTATACGTACCGGCGGATGACTTGACGGACCCTGCTCCGGCCACTACCTTCTCCCACCTGGATGCTACCACGGTACTGTCCCGCAAGATCTCCGACAAGGGTATCTATCCCGCGGTAGACCCGCTGGACTCTACCAGCCGCATCCTGAGCCCCGCCATTGTAGGCGAGGCACACTACAACTGCGCCCAGCGTGTGAAAATGATCCTCCAGCGCTACAAGGAGCTGCAAGACATCATCGCCATCCTGGGTATGGACGAGTTGAGCGACGAGGACAAACTGACCGTATCCCGCGCACGCCGTGTGGAACGTTTCCTCAGCCAGCCCTTCCACGTGGCAGAGCAGTTTACCGGCCTGAAAGGCGTACTGGTCCCCATTGAAGAAACCATCCGTGGCTTTAACATGATCATGGACGGTGAGGTGGACGAGTATCCGGAAGCAGCCTTCAACCTGGTTGGTTCTATTGACGATGCCATTGAAAAAGGCAAAAAACTGCTGTCTACCGCCAAATAAGGCAGCCGGGATGATCCATCATTAAACTGATTAACATGTTATTGGAAATATTAACACCTGAAAGAAAGCTGTACACAGGCGATGTGTATGGTATCCAGTTGCCGGGTGTAGACGGTTCCTTCGAAGTGCTGGACCGCCACGCTCCCCTTATTGCGGCGCTGGGTAAAGGCAAAATGAAGGTGCTGAAAGACAAGAACCAGGCAGAGCATTACACCATTGAAGGTGGCTTTGTGGAGGTGCTGAACAACAAGGCCACCGTACTTGTGGAAGGCGCTACCGTTGTTTGATCGCTCTTACAGGAAAGATACCAGAAGGCCGGGCTGCATGCCTGGCCTTTTGTTTTTAGTTCAGGGAAGGGTCTATGGGGAAATTGGCCATCATGGCAAAGTTGTTGCCCTTATCCTGCAGGGATTGTTTCCAGATCTCCTGCTCATCTTCTGAAAACAGCAGTGGCGGGTTGATGCTGGAAATGATCCAGCTCTTTTCCGTCAGCTCCCCTTCCAGCTGGCCGCTGCTCCAGCCGGAGTAGCCAATGAAAAATTTGATCTTCTGAAGGTCCAGCGCGCCGGCGTTGATCAGCTCCACTACGGCCGCAAAGTCCCCTCCCCAGTAAATGCCGGGAAATACCTCAAAACCGCCCTCTATCAGCGCGGGCATCTGGTGAATGAAATGAATGGTGTCCATCTGAACGGGGCCGCCAAAAAAAACGGGGATGTTGGGGGTTAACACGGCGGGTATCAGCTCATCCAGCTTCTGGTCAAATTGCCGGTTCACCACAAAGCCGAAACTGCCTTCCTCCTGGTGCTCGCAAAGCAACACCACCGTTCGGGCAAAATTCGGATCTTTCAGAAAAGGGTCCGCTATCAGCAATATTCCAGGCGCCAGTGTATCCATATACCTTTTTTCCTTAAGCTCTAACCAAATTTAGCCAAGAAAAGGGAAAAACCGGGGTTATTTTTCGGAGAATCTGCGGGTGGGGGTGCCAAAGCCTTCTTTGTCGCATTTGGCCTGAAGAACTGCCTTTTTACCGCGTTTCTGCCGGTATTGGACTTGAGCTGTAAGAATGTAACAAGGCGATAAGAAGCCGATAAGAAGCCGATAAGCCCAAGGTACCAAGCCGATAAGAAGGCGATAAGAAGTTGGCCGCCTGTTCATATGCCAAATTTAAATCATCATTATAATTATGATTATCAGTGCTCTGTTGCTTTTTACGCTTTCTCCGGCTTTTCAACTTGATCCGGAAAGGCAGCGTATCCATGAATTTCCGGTAAGGTACCCGGCCCATTCTGCCGGTAAGGTACCCGGTGGAGATGTAGGGCAAAAGAAAAAGGGACCTAGAAAGATCCCTTACCATTTTATCAACCAAAATCTAAATCGCTTATGGAACGAATCCACGTCGATGTATGTAGAAAGTTTATTCGCTTGTTTTGTGTGTTATCTGAGTACATCAAATTTGGTACCAGATGACAATGCAAAGTTATGGAAACTGGAAATAATTACAGCATAAAATCCGCGTTAAAATTACGTTAAAGTGGTAGTTTATAGCGGACCGGGCCACGGATAAGCCTTTCCACGAATTAATTTTGTACCATAGTTGCTATAGCAATTAGTTCACCAGGAGGGGATTTTCCCTATATTTATCGTTTTATTACCAGACCGTAACATGCTGCCGTTAAAGAAGATATTTCCTGTCATCATTGCCTTGATCACCTTGTCCCTGCTGGGGATCATCTACATTCAGTACAGCTGGATAGACAGTGTGGCCCGTATCAAAAGGGAAGAGAAGGAACAGAAAACGGCGGAAGCCGTAATTGCTGTAAGGGAAGTGATGGTGAACCGCCAGATACAGGTGTTGAACCGGCTGAAAATAGACGCTTACAAACAAACGGGGCCGGGCGGCTCCATCTTCCTGCCGGAAGTTATGAATCCTAACATTTCGGTGGGCCAGCGTTTTGACCAGCAGGAAGTATCTGACCTGTTGAAGAACGCGTTTAAAGAACGCAAGCTGGACACGGTGTTTGAATTTGGCGTGCTCAACAAAGGGTACGCGCTGTTCAGCTCCGCGCATTTTACAGACAGGCTGATCGGCGCTGTGGAAGATTCCGCCCTGTACCTGCAATATGCCATACCGCTTTCCGAAAACATCGGCACCACCTCTCCGGAAGCCCTGGTGGTGTTTGTGCCGCAAAGCAGCCTTACCGTATTCAAATCCCTGGGCTGGATGATATTTGGCGGTATTCTTTTCACCATCATCATCGTTACCGCTTTTGCGCTCACCATCCGCACCATGCTGGGGCAGAAAAAACTGTCCGAGATCAAGAGCGACTTCATCAACAACATGACGCATGAGCTGAAAACGCCGCTGGCCACCATTTCCCTGGCCATAGACGCCATCGGCAATGAACGGGTGATGGACAACCGGGACAAGATCCGTTACTTTTCCGGCATCATCAAGGAAGAGAACCGGCGCATGAACAAACAGGTAGAATCCATCCTGCAATCCGCGTTGATGGAGAAGGAAGAAATTGCATTGAACCTGCAGCCTATGGACGTGCACCACCTCATTACCAACACCGTGGAAAACCTGCAGCTGCAGCTGGAAGGCAAGAACGGCCGGGTAGACCTGCAGCTCAATGCCCATCAGCCCATTATCAAGGCAGACGAAGTGCATTTTTCCAATCTCATTTTCAACCTGCTTGACAATGCCATCAAATACTCCAAAGACAATCTTGAAATTCGCATCACCACCGGCAACACCCGTAAAAACCTGGTGATCTCCATTGCGGACAATGGTATTGGCATGAGCAGGGACACGGTATCCCGCATCTTCGAGAAATTTTACCGCGCGCATACCGGCAATGTTCACAATGTAAAAGGTTTCGGCCTGGGCCTGAGTTATGTAAAGGCCATTGTAGACGCGCATAAGGGGAAGATCAGGGTGGAGAGCATACTGGGCAAGGGAAGCCGCTTCACCATGGAGTTCCCGCAGGAGTAAGCAGCGCTTTCTCCCTATCTTTGCAGTGTATTATTGAATCAATAGCTTCGCTCTCATGCTGTCTGAAAAAGAACTGGAACGATATAAACATCCCATTGCAGTGCCGGGTATGGGCATAGGCCTGCAGGAAACACTGAAAACATCGCGCGTCCTTGTAATAGGGGCGGGCGGCCTGGGCGGCCCCGTGATACAATACCTCAGCGCCGCCGGCACCGGGGTGATCGGTATTGCGGACTATGGCGTGATACTGGAAGAAGACCTGCACCGCCAGCCGCTTTTCAACATGCAGGACCTGCGGAAGCACAAGGCCAAAATGGCTGCCAGCCGCCTTTTCTCCTTCAATCCCTGGAACAAGCATTACCCCATATTGCTGCAGGTGAAGCCTGACAACGTGGAGCAGGTGATCAGCGGTTTTGACCTGGTGATAGACTGCTCCCAGCACCGCGCCACCCACCTGGTGGTGAGCGATGCCTGCCTGCTGCACAACAAGCCGTTCATGACCGGGGAAGTGCATAACTGGATGGCCTGGTGGGGCGGTTTCAACATGCCGCTGGATAGCGGCGCGCGCTCCGGCTCTTACCGCTGCAGCGAGATGCAGATAGACGAGTTCCGCAACTTTGACGCCGGGGCCATGGGCGCCACGCACGGCGCTTCCGCCCTGCTGATGGTGAATGAGGTGATCAAGTACCTGGCCGGCGTGCCGGGGCTGGCGGGCAAGCTGCATACGTTCGACTACCTGCACCAGAAATTTGAAGTGTCTGAGCTGGCGGCAGACGCGGCCGGCATAGCGGCGGTGAAAGCGCGCGGCCTGCTCACCGCGGAGGAGTACGGGCTGGAGATAGTGCCCGATGTGGAAGACTAAAGATGTCCCCCACCGTTATATACATCATTGCCGGGTACCTGGTGCTGCTGGTACTGGTCTACCTTGTGCAGGAACGGTTTATTTTCAAACCGGAAAAACTGCGGCCTGATTTTGTGTTCCGGTACGATCAGCCTTTTGAAGAACTTTTTTTTGAGCCCGCTCCCGGCGTACGCATCAACGGGTTGCATTTTACCGTACCGCAGCCGCGCGGCATATTGCTGTACTTCCATGGCAACACGCGCAGCATCAAAGGCTGGGGCAAGTTTGCGCGGGATTTTACCCGCTACGGGTATGAAGTGGTGATGATAGACTACCGCGGCTTTGGTAAAAGCACCGGTAAAAGAAGCGAGCCCCAGCTGATGCACGATGCGCAGTTCGTATACGATTCCCTGGTGGCCGTACACCCCGAAAATCATATACTGGTGTACGGGCGCAGCATGGGCAGCGGTTTTGCGGCCAAGCTGGCCAGTGATAACCGCCCCCGTTACCTCCTACTGGACGCGCCTTATTACAGTTTTGCCAGGGTGGTAAAGCGTTTTTTACCTATTTTACCGCTGCGCTGGGTGCTGCGGTACCATTTGCGGACAGACCTCTGGATCAGGAAGGTGCAATGCCATACCTACATTTTGCACGGCACCCGGGACCGGTTGATACCCATCCGCCACAGCCAGCACCTGCAGGCGCTCAACCCGCGCAGGATCACGCTGATACGCATTGAAGGCGGCGGGCACAACAACCTCCCTTCCTTCCCGGAGTATCATGCGTTCATCAGGGATATTTTGCAGGAATGATCAGTATGGAAAAGACCAAAGTGCTGAAATACGTTAAGAAAATTGCCATCTGGGCCATCGGGCTGTATTTTGCGGCCGGGGTGATATTGTATTTTGTGCAGAACAAGCTCATTTTTCACCCGGAAGTATTGCCGGTCAACTATCAGTACAAGTTTGATATTCCCTTCCAGGAACTGCTGATACCGGTCAACAAAAAGGTAAAGCTCAGCGCGGTGCTGTTCAAGGCCAACCGCCCGCGGGGCATGGTGCTGTATTTTCACGGCAATTCCAGCAACATTAACCGGTACGCCAAAGCGGCGCCTGATTTTACCCAACACGGGTACGATGTGCTGATGATGGATTACCGGGAGTTTGGGAAAAGCACCGGCCGCCTCACGGAAGCGGCCATGTATGAGGATGCGCTGCTGATGTACAAGGTGGCGCGCAGCCGCTTTGCGCCGTGGCAGATCGTGATCTACGGCAAGTCGCTGGGAACGGGTATTGCCGCCCACCTGGCCTCCGTACGGGACTGCCGGCGCCTGCTGCTGGAAACGCCCTATTACAGCCTGGAAGATGTGGCCTCCCAGGCCGCGCCCATTTACCCCTACAGCCTGATGCTGGACTTTAACCTGCCCACTTATGAGTACCTGCCGGCCGTAACGGCCCCCGTTACCATTTTTCACGGTACGGAAGACGAAACCGTGCCGTATGCGTCCGGTAAAAAGCTGCAAGAGCTGCTGAAAAAAGACGATGAATTTGTGACCATCCCGGACGGCGGGCATAACAACCTGCGGGATTACCCGCTGTACCGCCGCAAGCTGGATTCCGTGATGGCGTTGTAGGCTATTTTACCTCCTCCAGGCTCACCCCCTTGCCACTTACTTTCAGTTCATGCGGTATGCCCAGTTTGAGCGCATAGTTTTGCTCCTGGTGCCCCACGGGGAAGCCGTAGGCTACCGGGTAATCATACTCCTGCACCAGGTTGCGGATAATTTCGTACTCCGTTTGGCCAAACGGGGTCTCGGTTTCCTTTTCCTCTGTAAACGAGCCTACCACCAGGCCGGCCAGGTGGTCCAGCCAGCCGGCGCGTTTGAGGTTATACATCATCCTGTCTACGTTGTACCGGTACTCCCCGATATCTTCCAGCACCAGTATCTTTCCCCTGGTGTTGATCTGCGAGCGGGAGCCGGAAACGTTGGCCAGCAGGGAAAGGTTGCCGCCTACCAGGGCGCCTTTGGCTTTGCCGCCGCGGTTCATGGCGTGGGGCTGGCAGGCGTAGCGGCTGCGCTTGCCCAGCAGGGCCTCGCGCAGGCTGTTCACGTATATGTTCTCGTGCGTGGCCATGGTAATGCCGCTGCACATCATGGCGTGGATGCTGGCTATTTTCTGCCGCTGCTGCAGGTGCGCATGCAGCGCGGTAATATCGCTGTAGCCGCAAAGCCATTTGGGGTGTTTGCGGAAACGGCTGAAGTCTATGCGGTCCAGGATGCAGATCATGCCGTAGCCCCCGCGCCCGAAAATGATGGCCTTGATGTCTGGATGGTCCATCATATCCTGCAGTTCTTCCAGCCGCAGCTCGTCAGGAGCGGAGAAGTTATGAAAGCTGGTGCCTACCGTAATGCCCAGGTGTACCCGGAAGCCCCAGCTTTCTATCACACCGGCCGCATATTCGGCCGCGGCCAGCTCCATTTTGCTGCTGGGGCAGGTGATGCCTATCAGGTCGCCTTTTTTGAGATTGGGCGGAATTTTGATCATTCTACAGTGCTTTAGTTTACCTTTGCTGATTAAAAATCGGGTACTTTTGCCCGGCGCACAAAATAAATGATATTGCCACAATTTTAATTTTTAAATAGACGAATCATATTCAGATGCAAAAATTTAACAGATACCTGGTGACCGCAGCGCTCCCTTATGCAAATGGCCCCGTACACATCGGCCACCTGGCCGGGTGTTACCTGCCTTCGGACATCTACGTGCGGTATCTGAGAGCCAGGAAAACAGACGTGAAATTTGTGGGTGGCACGGACGAGCACGGCGTTCCCATCACCATCAAGGCCATGCAGGAAAACGTAAGCCCGCAGGCCATCGTAGACAAGTACTACGCTATCATCAAAGACAGCTTCGATGCCATGGGCATCTCTTTCGATATATTTTCCCGCACTTCCCGCCCTGTTCATCACCAGACGGCTTCAGACTTCTTCCTGAAAATGTATAACGACGGTGTTTTCGAAGAGAAGGAGTCCGAACAGTATTTTGACGAAGTGAAACAGGTGTTCCTGGCAGACCGTTACATTATCGGCACCTGCCCCAAATGCGGGAACGACAAGGCGTATGGCGACCAGTGCGAGCGCTGCGGCAGCGCCCTCAGCCCCGATGAGCTGATCAACCCCCGCTCCGCCCTCAGCGATGCCGTGCCGGTGAAAAGGAAAACCAAACACTGGTACATGCCGCTGCAAAACTATGAGCCCTGGCTGAAGCAATACGTCATTGAAGACCATAAGGAGTGGAAAAATAACGTGTACGGCCAGTGCAAAAGCTGGCTGGACAACGGCCTGCAAAGCCGCGCCATGACGAGAGACAGCAACTGGGGCATCAAGGTGCCCCTGAAAGATGCCGAAGGCAAGGTGCTGTACGTATGGTTCGATGCGCCCATCGGCTACATTTCCGCCACCAAGGAACTGACGGAAAACTGGGCGGACTACTGGTGCCAGGAAGATACCCGGCTGATCCACTTCATCGGGAAAGACAATATTGTGTTCCACTGCATTATTTTCCCGGCCATGCTCAAGGCCCACGGCGGTTTTGTGGTGCCTGACAATGTGCCCGCCAACGAGTTCCTGAACATAGAAGGTGAAAAAGTATCCACTTCCCGCAACTGGGCCGTGTGGGTGCATGAATACATAAAAGACTTCCCTGACCAGCAGGACGTACTGCGGTACGTGCTGTGCGCCACGGCCCCGGAAACAAAGGATAACGACTTTACCTGGAAAGACTTCCAGGACCGGAATAACAATGAACTGGTGGCTATTTTCGGCAATTTTGTGAACCGTACCATGGTATTGATGCACAAACTTTGCGGCGGAAAAGTGCCTCCTATGCACGCTGCGGCGAAAGACGCCGCAGATGATGCCATTTACGCCATGCTGCAGGACGCGAAGGGGAAAATAGCCGAATCCCTGGAAACCTTCCGCTTCCGGGATGCGCTGGCCGAAGTGATGAACGTAGCCCGCGAAGGCAACCGCTACCTGCAGGAAAAACAGCCGTGGATACTGGCCAAAACGCCTGAACTGCAGGCGCAGCACCAGGAGGTGATAGACAATTGCCTGCACGTTTGCCTGCAGCTGACCGCCAACCTCGCCATTTTCGTGAACCCCTTTCTGCCGTTCACCGCGCAGAAGATCTGCCACATGCTGAAAGTGGTAGACCGCATGCTGGAATGGGAAAACGCCGGCAGCATGAAGCTGGTGAGCGTAGGCTATTCCCTGCGCGCGCCCGAGCTGCTGTTCAAAAAAGTGGAAGACGAGCAGGTGAAAGCGCAGGTAGACAAACTGCACGCCGGCCTCAAACAGGCCACGGCCCAGCAGGCGCCCGCGCCCGCCGCCCCTGAAAAGCCCAAAAAAGCAGAGATTCAGTACGACGATTTTGCCAGGCTGGACCTGAAGGTAGGTACCATTGTGCAAGCGGAGAAAGTGGAAAAAGCGGATAAACTGCTGAAACTGACGGTAGACCTGGGAGACGAGCAACGCACCGTGGTAAGCGGCATTGCCATGCACTACGCGCCGGAAGCCATTGTAGGCAAACAGGTAACGCTGGTGGCCAACCTGGCGCCGCGTAAAATGCGCGGCATTGAAAGCCAGGGCATGATACTGATGGCGGAAGATAAAGACGGCCGCCTCGTGTTCGTCAACCCGTCAGACGCCGTAGCGCCAGGCAGCGGCGTAAGCTGAGGAAAATTTAATACGTTTTTTAAAGTAAAAGCCCTGCGGCCCGTATAACGCCGCAGGGCTTTTTGTTACGCGGGCAGGCCTGCCGCCGTTCCCCGCCGCCGCGGCTTTTACCGCGGGGTTTTTTCATGCCCCGCGCCGTTCCAAGCACAAAAAATGCTAAATTCATCATTCAAAAGCTGGAATACTATGCAAAGAAGGATCAACAAAGTTGCCGTGCTCGGCTCTGGCGTAATGGGATCAAGAATAGCCTGCCACTTTGCCGGTGTAGGCGTGAAGGTGCTGCTGCTGGATATTGTGCCCAAAGAGCCCAGCGACGCGGAAAAGGCGAAAGGATTAACCACAGACCATCCGGCTGTAAGGAACAGGATCGTGAACGAGGCGCTGCAGGCGGCCATCAAATCCAATCCCTCTCCACTGTATACCAAATCCGCCGCCAAACACATCACCACCGGCAACTTTGAAGACAATATGAAAGATATTGCGGGTTGCGGCTGGGTGATTGAAGTAGTGGTGGAAAACCTCGATATCAAGAAAAAAGTATTTGACCAGGTAGAGCAGTTCCGCAAACCCGGTACGCTCATCACTTCCAATACCTCCGGCATTCCCATTCACCTGATGGCGGAAGGCCGCAGTGAAGATTTCAGGAAACATTTCTGCGGCACGCACTTCTTCAACCCGCCGCGGTACCTGCGCCTGCTGGAAATTATTCCCACGCCGCATACAGACCCCGCCGTAACAGACTTCCTGATGCATTACGGACACCTGGTGCTGGGCAAAACCACCGTGCTGTGTAAAGACACGCCGGCCTTCATTGCCAACCGCGTTGGCGTGTTCTCCATCATGGCCATTTTCCACATCATGCAACAGATGAAGCTGGGCATAGATGAAGTGGATGCGCTCACCGGCCCGGTGATAGGCCGGCCCAAATCCGCCACCTTCCGCACTGCGGATGTAGTGGGCATAGACACGCTGGTGAAAGTGGCAAAGGGAGTGGAAGAGAATTGTCCAAATGATGAGGCGCGCAACATCATGAAAATACCGCCCTTCCTGCAAAAGGTGGTGGAGAACAACTGGCTGGGAGACAAAACGGGGCAGGGTTTCTACAAAAAAACAAAGGGAGAAGGCGGCAGCAAGGAGATACTGACGCTCAACCTGGAGACCATGGAGTACGGCCCCAAGCAGAAAGCGAAGTTTGCCAGCATAGAGGCCGCCAAACCGGTGGAAGACCTGAAGCAGCGCATCAAGATGCTGGCCGGCGCGTCTGACAAGGCCGGGCAGTTTTACCAGCAGTTCCATGCACGGCTGTTCTCTTACGTATCTCACCGCATCCCCGAAATTGCGGACGATCTCTATAAAGTGGACGATGCCATGAAAGCCGGTTTCGGCTGGGAAATAGGCGCGTTCGAAACGTGGGACCTGCTGGGCGTGGAAGCGGGTATCAAAACCATTACAGATAACGGCCTCACAGTGGCAGACTGGGTGAAAGACATGCTGGCCGCCGGCGTTCAGCAGTTCTACAAGGTAGAGAACGGCAAAAAGTTCTATTACGACCTGGCCACAAAGGCGTACAAGCCGGTGCCGGGCGCAGACAGCTTCATCATCCTCGAGAACTACAGCAGCAATATTGTCTGGAAAAACAGCGCCGCCAATGTGTATGACCTGGGAGACGGCATACTGGGGCTTGACTGGAAAACCAAAATGAACTCCATTGGCGGAGAAGTGCTGGAAGGCGTACACAAGGCCATAGACCTGGCGGAAAAAGACTTCCAGGGGCTGGTGATCGGGAACGACGGCGCCAATTTCTCCGCAGGCGCCAACGTGGCCATGATCTTCATGCTGGCGGCGGAGCAGGAGTACGATGAGCTGGACATGGCCATCCGCCTGTTCCAGCGCAGCACCATGCGCATCCGTTATTCTTCCATACCGGTGATAGTGGCGCCCCATGCCCTTACCCTGGGCGGCGGCTGTGAAATGAGCCTGCATGCGGACAAGGTGCAGGCCGCGGCGGAAACCTACATAGGCCTGGTAGAGCTGGGCGTAGGCCTCATCCCCGGCGGCGGCGGCACCAAGGAACTGACGCTGCGGGCCTCGGACGAGTACCAGGAAGGCCGCATCGAGATGCCTATTTTGCAGGAAAAATACCTCACCATTGCGCAAGCCAAGGTGAGCACTTCCGCTCATGAAGCATTTGAACTGGGTATTTTACGCCACGGTGTGGATGATATCAGCTACAACCAAAGCCGCGTGATTGCCGACGCCAAGGAAAAAGCCATAGAGCTGGCCAGCGAAGGCTACGTACGCCCCATAGAACGGACAGACGTGAAGGTGATGGGCCGCTCCGCCCTGGGCGCCATGCTGGCCGGGGTCAACGGCATGCGCTTCGGCAACTACATATCAGACCACGATGTGAAAATTGCGCAGAAGCTGGCTTACGTAATGTGCGGCGGGGACCTCAGCGAGCCCGCGCTGGTGAGCGAGCAATACCTGCTGGACCTGGAACGGGAAGCCTTCCTCAGCCTTTGCGGGGAGCGTAAAACCCTGGAAAGGTTGCAAAGTGTGATCAAAACAGGCAAACCGCTGCGGAATTAGTTATATATTGCATTAATTATAATATAAATTTCATTTGGAACAGCAGCAACAAATTCTATCCCTAGACCAGGTATCCAAGCGGTACGGGCGCATACAGGCGTTGAACAACGTGTCGTTCACCGTGCCGGCCGGCAGCGTGTTTGGCGTACTGGGGCCTAACGGCAGCGGTAAAACCACGCTCCTGGGCATCATTATGGACGTACTGAAGGCCAACGCCGGTACGTACACCTGGTTTGGGCAAACCCCGCATGAAGACCTGCGTAAAAGGATCGGCTCCCTGCTGGAAACCCCTAACTTTTACCACTACTATTCCGCCATCCGCAACCTGCAGATCACCGCCGCTGTGAAAGGCCGGGGAGAAGATGACATAGAAAGGGTGCTGCAGCTGACGGAGCTGTGGGAGCGGAGAGATTCCCGCTTTTCTACTTTCTCCCTGGGCATGAAGCAGCGCCTGGCCATTGCCAACGCCCTGCTGGGGCGGCCGGAAGTACTGTTGCTGGATGAGCCTACCAACGGCCTTGACCCCGCCGGCATTGCGGAGATCCGCGAGCTGATCCGCAACCTCGGGCAGCAGGGCACCACGGTGATCATGGCCAGCCACCTGCTGGACGAAGTGGAAAAGGTATGCAGCCATGTGGCCATCCTCAAAAAAGGCGTATTGCTCACCTCCGGCCATGTAGATGAAGTGCTGGCCAATGAAGACATGATCGAAATTGGCGCCGCTGACCTGGCCGGGCTGGAAGGCCTGTTGAAAAGCCTGCCGGAACTGAAATCCATCCGCCGCCACAACGGCAGCTTCCAGGTGGTGTTTTCAGACAGCCGTTCCGCCGAGCAGGTGAACCGTTACTGCTTCGAGAACGGCATTACCCTCAGTTACCTGGCCGTAAAACGGAAAAGCCTCGAGGCCCGATTTATAGAACTCACCAACTAACCATCTTCCAGCATGATACAATTACTGAAAATAGAGTGGATGAAAGTAAAGGCCTACCGCACTTTCTGGATACTCGTTGCCATCTTTGCCGTGGCCGGCCCGCTGCTCACCTCCGCTTATAAAAGCGTGAACACGCAGGTGTTTTCCAAGCTGCCCATGTTTCAAAACCCCTTCACTTTCCCGGAAGTGTATGAAACGGTAGCCTGGCTCACCAGCTTCATGACGCCAGTGATGGGCATATTGCTGATCATACTGCTCACCAACGAAAATAATTTCCGCACCATCCGCCAGAACATTATTGACGGCTGGAGCCGCAACCAGTACATTGCCGCCAAATTTGGCGTAATGCTGGTGATGGTGCTGTTCATCACCCTTATTGTAACGCTCACCGCCCTGATATTTGGCGCGCAGGCCGGGGGAGACCCTTCGGAGAAGACCTACATCATTCTCTGGTCTGCCCTGCAAAGCCTTACGTACCTTACCATCGCTTTTTTCCTGGGCACTTTTATGAAGCGCTCCGGCATTGCCATTGCTATTTACGTGTTCTACGCCTACGTGGGAGAATTTATGCTGGCCATGACGCTTGACTTCAAGGTGAAATTCCATTCCGGCGCCTTCCTGCCCATGGAATGTACGGACCGCCTGCTGCCGGGCCAGGGAAAAATTTTCAGGCAACTGATGCAAAAGGCCACACCGCCTTCAGATACCACGTACATCCTGATAGCGGCCGCTTACATCCTGCTGTTCGGTTATCTCAGCTGGCGTAAAATGAAAAAGGCAGACCTGTAACAACGGTTTATATAAATGTTAATACGAGGAATTGTAAATCGCAGCCTGTAAATTTGTTGATAAAAGTAAAATGGTGAAGAAGCAACCGCTCATACTGGTAACGAACGATGATGGTATTACCTCTCCGGGAATAAGGACCCTGATAGAGGCGGTGAAACCGCTGGGCAAGGTGGTAGTGGTAGCGCCAGACAGTCCACAGTCCGGCAAGGGCCACGCCATTACACTGGGCTTCCCGTTGCGCCTGAGCGAAGTGAATATTTTCGATGATGTGGAAGCCTGGACCTGTTCCGGTACGCCGGTAGACTGTGTGAAGCTGGCGCGGGATAAGATACTGGACCATGTGCCTGACCTTTGCGTGAGCGGTATCAACCATGGCGCCAACCATTCCATCAACATCATCTATTCCGGCACCATGTCTGCCGCTATGGAAGCGGCCATAGAAGGCATCCCGTCCGTCGGCTTCTCTTACCTCAACTATTCATACGATGCAGACCTGAGCATCTGCCGCAAGGTGGCGCACGAAGTCACCAAAAAAATGCTGGGCGCCCCCTTGCCGCCGCACACCCTGTTTAACGTGAACATTCCCGATGTAGCGGCCTCGCAATACAAGGGCATCCGCATCACCCGCCAGGCCAATGCCAAATGGGTAGAGGAGTTTGACGAGCGCAGGGACCCTACCGGCAAAAAGTATTACTGGCTCACCGGTGAGTTCAAGAACCTGGATGCCGGCGAAGACACAGACGTGTGGGCACTGGACAACGGCTACACCTCACTGGTGCCCGTACAGTTCGACCTCACGGATTTCCGATTGAAGAAAAAACTGGAAGATGAGTGGAGCTTCCAGGCTTAATCCAATAGCCATGCTGAAACAGGACAAATTATCGCTGGGCATATTGCTGGGGCTGTTAACCCCCGGCGTTGCTTTTTTCATTTATTACCTGGCCGCCTTTCTGCCACGCGATCTGAGCCTGCCTGATTTTTTTGTGATGCTGAAAAACAACAAACAGCTCATTCCCAAGATCATCAGCATCTGCCTGCTGGCCAACGGCATTGTGTTTTACCTGTACACCCGCAAGCGGCGCGATCTCACTGCCCGCGGCATTTTCCTCATTACATTATTGTACGCAATCGTTATCTTGCTGCTCAAAATTATCTGAGTTGAAGTATTACCTCATAGCCGGTGAAGCCTCCGGAGACCTGCACGGCAGCAACCTCATCAAACAGATCAGGCAGCTGGACGCCGCCGCCAGCATCCGTTGCTGGGGCGGGGACCTCATGGAGCAGGCAGGCGCTACCGTAGTGAAACACTACCGTGAGCTGGCGTTCATGGGTTTTATTGAGGTAGTGATGAACCTCCGCACCATCCTGAAAAACCTTGACCGGTGCAAGGCAGACATACAGGCCTTTCAGCCAGACGTGCTGGTGCTGATAGACTACCCCGGCTTCAACATCCGCATAGCCGAATGGGCGCGGCAGCAGGGGCTGAAAATAGTTTATTACATCAGTCCGCAGGTATGGGCCTGGAAAGAAGGACGTGTCAAAAAGATCAGGGAGAACGTAGACAAGATGCTGGTGATATTGCCGTTCGAAAAAGAATTTTACCGCAAGTGGGAGTATGAGGTGGAATACGTTGGCCACCCGCTGATAGAGGCTGTAAAGGCCGCCCGGGAGGCTCCCGCGTTACCCCGTTTTTCGGAAAAACCTATTATTGCCCTGCTGCCCGGCAGCCGCAAGCAGGAAGTGAAAGAAAAACTGCCGGTCATGCTGTCTATGGCCCGGTATTACCCGGAGTACCAGTTCATCATGGCGCAGGCCCCCAGCCTGGATGACAGTTTTATCCGCCCCTTTACCGCCGCTTACCCCAATGTGTCCGTCATAAAAGGGCAAACGTACCAGCTGCTGATGCAGGCCTCCGCCGCGCTGGTCACCTCCGGTACCGCCACGCTCGAAACTGCGCTGTTCGGCGTGCCCGAAGTGGTTTGTTACAAGGGCAGCCCCGTGTCTTATTTCTTCGCCAAACACCTTATCAAGGTAAAGTACATTTCGCTGGTCAACCTCATTATGGACAAGCCGGTGGTGAAAGAACTGATCCAGCACGACCTCACGGAAGAAAACCTGTTGAAAGAACTGACGCTGCTGCTGAAAGATGAGGCCCGCCGCGAGCAGATGAAGGCAGACTATGCCGTGCTCTGGACGCTGCTGGGAGACGGCACCGCTTCGCGCAGGGCCGCGGAAGCTATTACAGGCATGCTTACCGCCTGATCAGTTTAATGATCAGGATAATAATGGCGATCAGGAAGAGGATAATGGAGATCCTGTTCATGCCGTGCATCAGTTTGATGTTGGTGTTGACAGGAGCATTGGGATCTCTTTTCCTGATATAGAGGTATTGCAGTATTTGGCGCCAGATGCTTTTCATACCTGCAAATATCCGCATTTCATTGAGAAGATGATATAAGAACAAGGGCTGACCATTATTTGGTCAGCCCTTGTTCTTACCTTAAACGATGATCACTTTTATGCCGGCATTCTCCAGCTTTTTCTGATCATCGGGCAGTATCCGGTTATCGGTAATTACCATATGGATCTTGGAGACCGGCGCAATAAACGCCAGGCAGCGCTTGCGGAATTTGCTGGAATCTGTTACCACAATTACCTGGTAAGAAATATCGATCATCACCCGGTTAATATGCGCTTCTTCCAGGTTGGGTGTGGAAATGCCGTAGGCGGGGTCAAAGCCGTCTACCGCCAGAAAGAGCTTGTCGCAATGATAGTTCTTGAAACTTTCTTCAGCTGTTGTGCCCACCAGCGACTGTGATTTTTTCCGGAGAACGCCGCCGGGCACAATGATATTTACGTTCTCGTGTTCGTTCAGCTGGTTAACGATATTGATGGCGTTCGTAATAACTGTTACGGGCATGGACTTTTGCAGGTTCCTGGCAATTTCCATGGTAGTGGTGCCGGAGTCTAGAATAATGGTTTCACCTTCCCTTACCAGTGCAGCGGCGGCCTGGCCCACCCGCTTCTTTTCTTCGAGATGTTGTTTGTTTTTATCTGACAGTGAAAAGTCCGTTCCTACGCGGTCTACCTTGATGGCGCCTCCCCGGGCCCGTATCAGCACATGCTGTTCTTCCAGTTTTCCCAGGTCATTGCGGATGGTCACCTCGCTAACGTCCAGCGCTTTGCTAAGGGCGGCAACATCTACCTGTCCAAAGGTATTCAACTGGTCAATAATATAAACTCTCCGGCTTACTGTTGATTTTTTAGCGTGTTCGTTCATATATGGATGTGATCTTATTTGTATTTCCCCCGCACAATGAAACGAAAGGAAAAGTTAGGTTGCCGGCCAAAAATAAGATAAAAAAATAACAAAAAAAGATTGGAAATGAAAAATAAGGTTTTAATTTTGGTTAGACATGAAACGAAAGGTTATAAAAATGAATTTGGACGATAATAAGTTTCAAAACCTTGATTTTTCGAAAGCAACTTATCTTGGTTATACCCATGAAGCGCTGAAAATGCTGGGGGGCATCCATACCGCCAGGGAAATTGACCAGCAGCCGGAGCTGTGGTTAAAAACAACGGCATTGCTGGCCGGCTGCCTGCCGGAGCTGCGGGCTTTTCTGGGAACGGCCTTTAGTGAAGAGAAGCTGGAAGTGATCCTGACCGGCGCCGGTTCTTCGGCCTATATCGGTTCTATCCTGAAGGGGCCTTTCCAGAAGAACACCGGCAAACATACCCGGGCCATTGGCACAACAGAATTGCTGACGCACCCGCTGCATTACTTTAATGAGCAGGACGTGGTGCTGCTGGTATCATTTGCCCGGTCGGGCAACAGCCCTGAAAGTGTGGCGGTGCTTGAGCTGGCGGACCGGCTTTGTAAAAAGGTGTACCATCTGATTGTGACCTGCAGCGCCACCGGCCGGCTGGCCATGAGTACGGGAGGGGAAAATGAATACCTGTTCCTGCTGCCCGGGCAGGCGGATGACCAGAGCCTGGTGATGACGAGCAGCTTCACCTCCATGTTGCTGGCGGGCCTGGCATTATCACGCCTGGAAGACTTTGCGCAGTTCTCGGAGCAGGTAGACATACTGGCCGCCTATGGCCGCAAGGTGATACAGGAATATGCTCCCCGTTTAAAAGAGGTGGCCGCGCTTGATTTCCGCCGCGCCATTTTCCTGGGGTCGGGGGCTTTGCAGGGCACCGCCGAAGAGGCGCAATTAAAAATGCTGGAAATGACCGCCGGCAGCGTCATTGGCAAAAGCGATTCTTTCCTGGCGTTCCGGCATGGCCCCAAAGCGGTGATAGACGCTTCGTCCCTGATGGTTTACCTGTTTTCCAATGAACCCTATTCCCTGCAATACGAAAAAGACCTGGTAGCGGCGGTGAACGCGGGGGAGCGGGGGCTTTACAGCATTGGCGTGATGGAGAACGGCTCCCAGGTAGAAGGGCTTGACCTGGAAATTTCCCTTACAGGCCCCGGCAAAAAAATAGACGAGGCTTTGCTGGCTGTGTGCGGCATTGTACCCGTGCAGGTGCTGGGCTTTTACAAATCCCTGCAATGCGGGCTGCGGCCGGACAACCCTTCAGACAGCGGCACCATTACCAGGATCGTGCAGGGGGTCAACATCTATCCTTTTAACCGGAATATTCAGGAGGATTGATATGAAAAGATTTGATGTCATAGTAGTAGGAGAGCTGAATGTAGATCTCATCATGAGCGGCATATCAGCTTTTCCCGAAGTAGGCAAGGAAGTGCTGGGCAACCGCATGGTGCTTGTGCTCGGCAGCTCTTCCGCAATTTTTGCCAGCAACCTGGCATCCATGGGGGTGAAAGTAGCGTTCATCGGCAAGCTCGGCATGGACGTGTTTGGCGATTTTATACTCAGCTGCCTGGAAGAAAAAGGGGTGGATACCAGTATGATAAAACGCAGCACGCTTTTACAGACCGGGGCCACCGTTGCGCTCAGCTATGGAGAAGACAGGGCCATGGTAACCTACCCCGGCGCCATGGCCCAGCTGGTACCTGCGGACATACGGGTGGAAATGCTTGCGGAAGCAAGGCATGTTCATTTCTCCTCCTACTTCCTGCAGCCAGGCATCCGGCCTTATGTGAGAGAGCTTTTCCGTACCGCCAAAAGCCTTGGCCTTACCACCTCTTTTGACCCGCAGTGGGACCCCGAAGAGAAATGGGACATAGATCTTCAGCAGATGCTGCCGCATGTAGATGTATTTCTGCCCAATGAAAAGGAATTGCTGCTGCTCACCAGGTCTTCCTCGCTCCCGCAGGCCATTGCATCGGTTACAGGCAGCGGGCATATCATAGCGGTTAAACAGGGCGGAAAAGGATCGTACTGCTGCAACAGGCAGGAAGCGCTATTCAAACCCGCCTATTACAACAAAAGCGTGGTAGATGCCATTGGCGCGGGAGACAGCTTCAACGCCGGGTTTATTTACAAGTTCCTGCAAAACACCAGCCTGGCCGGCTGCCAGGAGTTCGGCAACCTGACCGGCGCTGTTTCCACAACGGCCGCGGGCGGCACTGCCGCATTTACAAATTTTAAAAACCTTATGGACTATGCCAGACAAAAATTCGGGTACGAAGGTGGCTGACCTGACCCGCCGCCTGAAAGCGGCGCAGCAAAAAGGCGCCTGCCTGCTGGCCACCAATTTTTACAATTACGAAACCTTGTGCGGCGTGCTGCAGGCGGCCGCGCAAATGAAGCAGGCCATTATACTGCAGCTGACCGAAAGCTCTATCAATTATATGGGGCTGCAGGTAGCGGTCAACATGGGCAGGTCTGCGCTGGAACAGTATGGCGTGGAGGGCTGGCTCCACCTGGACCATGGCGGTTCCGTTGAGCTGGTGGCCCGCGCGCTGGATGCCGGGTTTGATTCGGTGATGATAGATGCCAGCGAGAAAAGCCTTGAAGAGAATATTGCCATTACCGCGCAGGTAGTAGCAATGGCCCGCCCATACAATGTGAACGTGGAAGCGGAGCTGGGGTATGTGGCCAAACTGGGCCAGGCGGCTGATAAAGTGGCATTTACCGACCCGGAAGAGGCCCGCTTTTTTGTAGAGCGGACCGGGGTACACGCGCTGGCGGTAGCCATTGGCTCCGCGCATGGTTTTTACAAAGAAGAACCGGCCCTTGACCTGGAACGGCTGAGCGAGATACATGCGGCCACAGATGCGGCGCTGGTGTTGCACGGCGGTTCCGGCATACCCGGCAACATACTGCAGGAGGCCATGCGGCGGGGAATTTGCAAGCTCAACCTGGCCACCGAGATCAAGAACATTTTTATGTCCACGCTAAAAAAAGACATGCAGAACAATGCCGGCATAGACCTGAGAGAAACTTTCCCACCCGCTATTACCGCGGTACGAGACCTTGTTAAAAGTAAGCTGCAGCTGCTCGCTGCAGGCTGATCCGAATTACGCAAAGTTTATTTATCAACTGAAACAGATCTAGTATGTTTAAAGCATTTCCGCTTACGCTGTTGCTCATGCTCCTTGGGGCCACAGTAGTTCAAGCTCAGACCAGAATTGTAAAGGGCCGGGTGCTGGACGCATCAGGCCCCCTGTACCGCGCCTCTGTAGGGGTTGCAGGGAGCGCTAACGGCACTTTCACGGATGAGGCGGGCAACTTCAGCCTCAGTGTGCCGGCCGGCAGCGTAACGCTCGTTATTTCTTCCGTTGGTTATACTACCCTGCAAAGGACCGTTGAAGCCGGGGAAAAAGAGGTTACCATTACACTGGAGCAGCAAAATGTAAAGCTGGGAGAAGTGGTAGTGACGGCTCTCGGTATTGGCAGAAAGACCCGCTCGCTGGTATACGCCACGCAAACCGTAAAACCGGCTGAACTGACGGAAGTGAGAGACCCCAACAATGTGCTCAACTCTTTCCAGGGTAAAATTCCCAATGCCTTTATTACCCAGGGTTCAGGCGGCGTGGGCAGCCCGGCAAAAATAGTGCTGCGCGGCAACCGCTCCATCCAGGGCACCAACAGCGCGCTGATCGTGCTGGATGGCGTACCTATCTACAACTCGGGCTTTGACAACATGGCCTCCAACATCAACCCTGACGATATTGAATCTGTCAGCGTACTGAGAGGCGCTTCGGCCGCGGCGCTTTACGGCAGCCAGGCTGGTAACGGCGTTATTGTGATCACTACCAAAAAGGGAGTGGAAGGAAAATTGGCGGTAACGTACAATGCCGGCGTTACAGTAGAAAGCCCGTTCTCGCTACCGCGTGTGCAGAACCGGTACGGGCAGGGGAACATGGGCCAGATGAACACAAATGTAGGAGAAAGCTGGGGCGCTGAAATGAATGGCCAGTCCTATACGGACCACTTCGGCAACCCTGCCGTTTATTCGGCGCAGCCAAAGAACATCCGGGACTTTTTCCGGACGGGCCTTAATCTTAATAACGCCATCGGCATCTCCGCCGGGAACGAAAAAATGCAGGGGTACCTTTCCCTCACCAACAACACGGTGCAAGGCATCATCCCTAATAACGACCTGCGCAGGAACGCTGTTAACCTCCGTCTTTCCAACCAGCTCAGCAAACGGCTGTCAACAGACGCCAAGATCACCTATTTCACGCAGCAAACAGATAACAAACCCCGGAACGGGGAAGGGAATACCCCGGTGCTGGATATTTACCAGATATCAAGGAACGTAACTACCGCGCAGGCGGAACGTTATATGGAGATCAACGAACTGGGCGTACCGGTACCCGCCCCCTGGCCTTCCACGCTGGGCTCTATTTACGGTAACCCGTACTGGGTGGTGAACATGGACAACCTGAATGAAACGCGGGATCAGGTGATGGGCTTCATTTCCGCCAAATACCAGATAGTACCCTGGTTAAGCGTTACCGGCAGGGCCAACCTGGACAGATCTTATACTAACGCGGAGCAGAAAACCTACCAGGGAACGCTGCTGTGGGCCACCAAACCGGGCGGGTACTACTCCAAGCTCAGCGCTGTTTCCACCCAGCAATGGTACGATGTTATGTTTTCAGGAGACAACGCCCTTTCGGAGAAATTCAGGCTGAATTACAACGCGGGCGCCATTTACCAGAAGAGCGAGTTTGACCAGACGCTCTCCATTGCGGATGGTTTGAACGTAACCAACAAGTTCAGCCCCAACTTCGCAACAGCCCCGCAAATTGTTTCTTCCGGTACCGCGGTTATTACGCAGTCCGTTTTCGGCCAGGCCAACTTTTCCTATGCCGATGCGCTGTACCTGGATGCGAGCGTGCGTAACGACTGGGATTCCCGCTTGCCCGCGCCGCATTCCTTTACCTACTATTCCGCCGGTCTGGCAGCCATTATTTCAGACCTCGCCAAACTGCCGGAGCCGATCTCTTTCCTGAAAGCCAGCATTAACTACGCAGAAGTAGGCAACGGCGGGCAGTTTGGCCTGCTGGCCGCCAGCTATGACTATGTACCGGGCGCCGGCAACGGCTACCTGTTCAGAAAGAGCATACTGCCTTTCCCGCAACTGAAACCGGAAATTGTCAAGAACCTGGAAGCCGGTATAGAAGCGCGTTTTCTCCAAAACAGGCTGGGCCTGGCGGTTACCTACTACAAGGCCAATTCGCTCAACCAGTTGCTGACCATCACCATACCGGTGGCAACCGGTTATTCTTCACAGTACATCAACGCCGGCAATATCAGGAACCAGGGCGTGGAGTTTGTGCTGACCGCCACGCCGCTCAAAAAACAATCCTTCAACTGGGATGTAACCTACAACCTTGCCTTTAACCGCAATAAGGTAATTGCCCTGAGCGATGAGCTGAAGCTGGTGAACCTGGGCTCTTACATTGACTTTGGCGGCCTTCCGCAGGTGAAGGAAGGCGGCAGCTATGGAGATATGGTAGCACACCGCTGGGCACGGAACGAGAATGGCCAATACCTTGTTACCGCGGCCGGCAAGCCGCTTACTACAGACGTGCTGGGCGAAGAGCCGGGCTACATCGGCAATTTTAACCCGAAGGCCACCATGGGCCTTACCAATAACTTCTCCTACAAGGGCATTTCCCTGAGAGTATTGGTAGACGGGCGTGTAGGTGGTATTGTGGTATCCGGTACGGAGCAGAACCTGGCGTTCAGCGGTATTACGGAAGGAACGGAGGCACACCGGGAAGGCGGCTGGAACCTGGGCGGCGTGGATGAGCACGGCCAGGCGGTAACTGCTGAAATAGACGCGCAGGGATTCTGGCAAACCGCGTCCGGCAAACGTTTTGGCGTAGGTGAGTTTTTTGCCTACGATGCTACGAGCTTCCGCGTGCGGGAGGTATCGCTGGGATATAATATCCCGCTCCGCTCTTCCGCCGGCATTATCAAATCAGTCAAAATATCAGCTGTGGGCCGCAACCTGGCCTGGCTGTACCGGGGTAAATCCCTGCTGGACATACCGGGCCTTCCCAAACGAAAAATGTGGATGGACCCTGATATGGGGCTTGGCATCGGCAATACGCTGCAGGGTGTGGAGTACGGGGCGTTTCCGTCCACGCGCAGCGTTGGGCTGAACCTGAATGTTACTTTTTAACGGTCAAACTAAAAATACTGCAATATGAAAAGCGCCACAATATTGATGAAAGCGGCCTTGTGTGGTTTTCTGGCCCTGTGTTCCTGTACAAAAAAATTCGGGGAAACCAATATAGACAAAAACAGCATTGCTCAAATAGGCCCTGCCGAACTGCCGTTCCTGTTCTCGGGAGCCATTGCTTCGGTACCCTGGGGAGACCAGGTGGCACAAAACCTGTTTGCAGACCAGTACGCACAGTATTTTGCCTGCAATGTTACCTACTTCCCGTCTGACCGCCTGGTGATAGTAATGGATTGGGCGCAGAACCATTTTGACCCGATCTATACCAGGGTAGTGCCGCAACTGCAGGCCATTTTTGAGGCTACGGAAGAAAATTCCGCCGAGCATGCGCTGGCACAGGTATGGTGGGTGTACGCTTTCCACCGCGTAACGGATTACTGGGGCCCTATTCCTTATTTTAAAGCAGGAGAGCCTGCCTCTTCAGTGCCTTACGATCCGCAAGACAAGATCTATGATGATTTTTTCAAACGGCTGGATGCGGCGGTGGCCATACTGAAAAACCACACGGGAGAGACGCCTTACGGCTCCTATGATATTATGTATGGCGGCAACGTGAACAAATGGATCAAGTTTGCCAATACATTGCGCCTGCGCCTTGCATTGAGAATTTCAAAAGCAGACCCCGCCCGCGCGCGCACGGAAGCGGAAGCGGCATATGCCGCGGGAGTGTTTGCCGCCAGTCCGGAAGACGATGCGTATGTGCTGAAAAGCAACAATGACAATAACAGGCTTTCTGTGATGTCTGACTGGAACGAGTTCAGGATGAGCGCCGCCATGGAATCTGTGATGAAAGGGTATAATGATCCGCGGCTTCCCGAGTATTTTATTCCTGCCGTGGGATCAGGTACCTATGAAGGTTTGCGGAACGGCCTTTCCAACGCCCAGCTGGCGGCGCCAGCCAACCAGGCTTCCGCCAACTCGCACGTTGGCCCCCGCTGGAGCTCACCCGCGGCCGGCGGTATTGCCAGTTTCCTGACTACGCCATGGGCCGTAATGACCGCCGCGGAGGCCTATTTCCTGCGCGCGGAAGGCGCCCTTTTGGGCTGGAGCATGGGCGGCACCGCAAAGGAGCTGTATGAGACCGGTATCACCAATTCCATGAAACAATGGGGCATTGCAGACAATGCGGCCATACAGCAGTATATTAACAGTGCGGCAGTGCCGGTAGCGCCCGGAGACTTCCTGAACTCGCCCGCCCTCAGCAACATACCGGTCAAATTTCACGCGGCCAGCGCGGCCATACAGCTGGAACAGATCGCCACGCAGAAATGGCTCTGCCTTTTTCCCGATGGCGTGGAAGCATGGGCTGAATACAGGAGGAACCATCTCCCGAAACTATACCCGGTGGCCAATTCTGATAACCCTGACATCAGCGATCCATCTACGCAATGGATCAGGCGCATGCCCTTCCTGCTGTCTGAAAAGATCAGCAATGGCCCCGAAGTGGAAAAAGCAGTGGGCTTGCTGGGCGGAGAAGATAAAATAACAACCCCGCTCTGGTGGGACAAAAACTAAAGAAGGTAACTATGATAAAACTCTTGCACAACATATGGTACAAGACCGCGGGCCTGACCGCGGCGGCAATGATGGTGATGCTGGCGGAAGCCGGCGCGCAGGACGCGGGTTTGATCGGGAAAGCGCATTTTCAGTTCATCGAATATCCCGATTTCCCGGAAGCCAATTCCACCTGGGGAGATATTGGTTTTAACCCGAAAGACCAGTGCGTATATGTAGGCGTTACCAACCACCGGAACAAGATCGGCTGGTATGTATACAATACGGTCAGCAAATCCATTGGCCTGAAGGGATTCATCAGTGACCTGGGGCATTTACGGCCCTTCCAGTGGCAGGGAAAGATACACACCAAGGTGGTATTTGACCGGCAGGGCGCTGTGTACTTCGGTACAGACGGTGGAGAATCCCGGGAGGAGTACCTGATGGACCACCCCAAAGGGTACGCGGGCGGCTACCTGATGAAGTGGGAACCGGCGCAGAACAAGCTGGTGAACCTGGGTATGACGCTGCAGTATGAAAGTATCAAAGACGTAGACGTAGATCCCTTCACCGGTAAAATCTATGCGATCACTTACCCGCAGGTACATTTTATTGTGTATGACCCGGCCACCAACAACATGCAGGACCTGGGCCGCCTGGGCAGCGCGCATGTGCCCCGGGTAATGTTTACGGACCAGTGGGGCAATTGTTACTATGTAGACTGGCGCCAGCGCCTGGTGAAGTATGAGAAAAGCACCGGCAAGCTGGTGTTCTCTCCCCATAGCCTGCCCGCTTTTGAAGGTACGCCCGGAGAGCACATTATTACCGGCATCACAGGGTATGCGAAAGATCATAAAAAAGGGGAAATCTACTTTGTTACCTACGGCGCCAAACTCGTCCGGTTCCGGCCCACTGAACACGGCATAGGCGCTGTAGAAGACCTTGGCGGCGTATATGAAGCGGAAGGCCGGGAGCGGTGGCGCTACTATGTGCCCAACCTGAATATAGGCGCCAACGGCAAGTTATACTACATTATCGGCGGCCACGGCAATTTTGCAAAAAAAGACAGGACCCTCCTAATGGAGTTTGACCCGGAAACCCGCCGGCACAGGACCTTGCATGAGTTTGCAGAAAGCGAGCTGTCTGAGGCTACCGGTTCCGACATCAGAGACAACGAAGGGAACATTTATTTTGCGGGAAGGAAACAACTGCAATACGACAAGAACTCGGTGCATGCCCAGAAACAGCTGGACAATGGTATTTCCGTGCCCTTCATTTTTAAATTTAATCCTGACAAGCAGCTTCAATGAAACAATTCATATCCATAACGGCCTTGTTGTTGTGTACCGCCCAGGCGTTTGCGCAATACACTTTTTTTGAGCCGAAAGAATCATTTGCCATAGAGGTATCGCTAGACAATACTACCCTGAAACGCCTGCCGGTTTACCGTAACGCCGTATCCGCGCTGGCCGTTAGCGGAGACCACATACTCGGCGGAACGTCTGCTGGAGAGGGGCTGTCCCCTTTTATCTTCGTGGCCTCGCTTTCCCGCAGGGAACTGACGCACATGCTGGACCTGGGCAAAGCCATACCCGGCCAGCGAAGCGTGGCCGCGGGGTTCTGTAAGGGCGGCAGCGTATTTTACGCCGGCACCATTGCCAACAATGAAGCGGGCGGGCATATTATGCGCATTACCCTCGGCAGTAACGGGCAGCCCGTGGTGAAAGACCTGGGCATACCGGTGCCGAAAGAGGGCATATTTTCGCTTACAGCAAATGATGCAGGTACCATGCTGTACGGCATCAGCTACCCGAAAGGCATTTTCTTCAGCTATGATGTGGCCCGCGGAAAAGTGACCACGTTCAACAACCTGGTGCCTTCCGATAAAGACCTGCGGCAACTCACCCATGAGTACGCCATGGAACCGGAAGAGTTCCTGGGCAAGGCGCTGGTAACGGACCAGCAGGGGCGTGTGTATGGCAGCCTGCCGGTGAACAAACTGTTCCGCTTCGACCCGCAAACGCAGCAGTTTACCATACTGGACAATTACCTGCCGGAAGTGTGGGGGAGAAGAACGCTGGGGCAGGTAGAAGCCTGGGCCAGGGCGGCGGATGGCAAGCTGTATGGCGGCAACCGGGGAGACGGGCAGCTATTTGAGCTTGACCCCGCCACCCTGAAAATGAAGAACCTGGGCAAGCCGGTAATGATGAACCGGTTGCGCGCGCTGAGCTTTGCCAGGGATGGTAAACTTTATGGCATCGGCGGCGGGCAGCCCGGCTACGCCCACCTGTTCAGCTACAATACAACAGAAGGTTTCCGTGATTATGGCAACCCGCAGTTTACGCTGGTGGCGCCCGGGCTGGAGCAAGGCATTGCCTGGCGCGGGTTCCAGATAGGCAGCATGGCGGCCTCGGCAGACGGGAAGTATGTTGTAATGGGAGAAGATGAAGCGCTGAGCCAACTGCTGATCTTTGCCGTAGAAGAGAATAAATGAACATTTTTATAAAGTATATTCACTGTTATGCCAAAATTGCTGCACTTCCTTTCAATTGCATTTTTTTTCGCGCTGGCAGCAGGTTGCCAGCCTGCTGATAAACAGGGCGCCTGGAGCCTGGCCGTTCTGCCATCTTCTGTGAGGCTCAACCCGGCTACCAACGAGATAATAGAGACCCGTTTTGCCGGCTACAAAAAAGCGCCGGGCAGCGAAACGCCCTCCCTGCGCAAGAACTGGGTATATGATGGTGCTAAAGCCACCCTTCGGGGAGCGCGCGGTGAATACGTATCGTTCCAGCTGGTGGTATCTAACCACACCGCGGATTCTGTGCTGAAGGCCATCCAGATCTCCCTGCCGTCTTTCAGTAAAAACGGCGTGCAGCTCAATGTTGCGCCGGAGCTGTTCCTGGAATGGGCCGTTGAAGTGAAAGCCCCCAGCACAGGCTATCCAAAGGCCTCACTGGGTAAAGGCTGGTACCCCGATGCGCTGATACCCATGCAGTATGTGCAGGCAGACTCTTCCGCCGTGCATGGCAGGTGGGTATACCCTTTGTGGCTGCCGGATTTTAATAACCGGATAGATGACCAGCAATCGCTGGTAGTATGGGTAGACCAGTTCATCCCTTTTGAAGGAGAAAAAGCGCCTGCGGGAGAATATACGTCCGCTATTGCTGTTACCATTGGCGGGCATACGCAGGAGATACCGGTTACGCTGCATGTATGGGACTTTGCACTGCCGAACTCCAATGAACTGAAGGCCAGTTTGCAGCAAGAAGGATTTCTCAGCTCCATGAATGAAAAGCAGGAGCTGGAATATTACCAGCTGTTCAAACGGAACCGCATTGCGCTGATGGACCCTACCTACAAACCCGTGATGCAGGAAGGGCCTAAGGGCATCAGCCTGGACTGGAAGGCTTTGGATGAAAGGCTGAACAAGTACTTTACGGGAAAAGCGTTTACGGAAGAGTACGGCTACCGCAATGGCCCCGGATATGGAGAGCCCATAGAAACTTTTGTGCTTCCCTTTGATGTTCACGGCAAACACGGAGAGCTGGGCTGGCCGGAAACCGGGAGCCCCGCGGTTGAACGCAATCCGGAGAACAAAAGCCGGTATGTGAAGGCCATTCAACAGGTCAGGGAACACCTGAAGGGTGTTATCGATCCGCAAAAAACAGACATCACCGTTTACCTCAACGGGCTGGATGAATCATACAACCAGGAGGCGTACACCAGAATGATCTACTATGGCCAGCTATTCCGCGAGTTTTACCCGGAAGCGTACTACCGTATAGACGGCGCGTATGACGAAAGTGCCATGGAGCAGGTACACTCCTCCATCAGTTCCTGGGCGTCTCACACCATCAACTATGACCCGGAAAAGGTAGGCAAATACCAGGAGGCGGGGTTGAAAGTATGGTTGTATGGCCCCATGGTATATGAAGGAAAAGTAAACAGCTGGGTAGGCAGCTCGTCGTTCACAGACCTGCCGTTGCTGAACGACCGTGCTATCAGCTGGGCTTCCTGGAAATACAAGACCCGCTCCTGGCTCAGTTGGGGGATTGGCGTAAACGGGAAAGGCGGCTGGTATGATCCTGAATCGTGGAAAGACGAGTATAAGGAAGGGTCTGATTCAGATCCGGACTACACGTATAAAAAACTGAACGGCAGCTCGCTGATGGTGTACAGCGGCGATGTGGTGCCCCATGTAAGCGGCCCCTGCCCATCCATACGCCTCAAGGCCATGCGGGACGGCGTGCAGGAATACGAGTACCTGCGCCTGCTGCAGCAGCTTGACGGTAATAGCACCCGGGCAGACAGTATTGTGAACACTATCATAAAGAAGCCGTTCGGCGAACAGTCTATCGGCAACCTGGACGTATGGAGCTATGACCCGCAGGAGTGGGATAATGCCCGCCTGCTGCTGGGCAGGCTGATCAGCGACAAGGTTCAACAACGGTAACAAAACGATCAGGCACTTGAAAGAAAACAAAACAGGTAACGCATGTTTCAGCGCGCTGGAATGGGAGCAGGTGATGCAGCTCGGTGAAATAGCGCTTTCGCCGGATGGCCTTACGCTGGCCTTTGTGCGCAGCCGCCGCAGTGTAGAACAGAATTGCGTGATAGATGAGTTGCTGCTGACCGCAACAGCTGGCGGCAGTACTATTTGCATTGGCAAAGGAACATCGCCGGTATGGCATCCCAATGGTTTGAGCCTGTTCTTTGAACAGGAGGAGAACGGCGTTCCGTTTATCTGGCAATATCACCTGGCGTCAAAAGAAAAAAAGCGGCTGGCGCCGGTTTATCATTCAGACTATTTCCTGGGGCACCTGGCCGATAAAAAGTTCACCATTTCGCCAGACGGCCGTTTCCTGGCATACATCAGCACCCCGCCGCCGCCGGCAGTTACCGGCCATCCAGCAATAGTGGTAGTGGAACGCCTGTTGTACAAAACGCGCGGCGGCCGTACACGCCCGCTGTTTGCCGATGGCGGCTATTCGCAGATATGGTTGCTGCCGCTGGAAGGCGGCGTGCCGTTGATGCTCACTACCGGTAACTACCATCATTATTCACCCTGCTGGTCCGCAGACGGGCGGCATATTGCGTTCATCTGCAACCGTACGGATAACCCTGACTATAATCATCGCAGCACCCTCTGGACGGTAGCGGCAGATACCGGTGTGATACAGGAGGTGGCCGCGCACCCGGGCACGCGGTTCAAACCCGCCTGGTCTCCTGACAACCTGCACATTGCCACCCTGGTAACAGCAAGCGAGCTTAGCTCTAAAGACAGCCCGGCAGATGATACCCAGGTTTACATCACGAACGTGGAAACAGGGAAAGACCAGTGTATCTCAGCGCAGCTGGACAGGCGGGCGGATAACCTTTGCTGGCACCCCGGCGCGCAGGCGGTATACTTCACCGCCGGAGACAAGGGGGCTACCAATATCTATATGGCCGGGCTGAACGGGGAAGTAAAACCGGTAGTGACCGGCAACGGCCTCATCAAAGAATACTGCATGGATGGCAGCGGCACGCGGCTGTATTTTATCAGGAACGCCGTGACCCTGCCGGATGAGATTTATGTATACGATGCCAATACCGGCCGGGAGCGGCCTTTGACAGACCTGCACGCCGGCCTGCTTGCCCGCTGCGGCTTTTCCCCGGCGGAAACGTTCTGGTTTGCCAGCCACGATGAAACTGCGGTACAGGGTTGGCTGATGAAACCGGGCGGCTGGCGGGAAAACGTTCGCTACCCGCTGTTGCTGGTGGTGCATGGCGGCCCCCATAACATGTTCGGTTTTGAGTTTGAAGAAAGAATGCAACTGCTGGCCGCAAACGGTTATGGGGTGCTTTTCATCAATCCCCGGGGCAGCCACGGGTATGGGCAGGCTTTTTCAATGGGCACACTGCTCAACTGGGGCGGGCACGATTTTAAAGACCTGATGGCCGGGCTTGACCATGTGATACAGCGCCATAGCTGGATAGACGAGAACCGGCTGGGCATCACCGGCCAGAGCTACGGCGGGTTTATGGCCAACTGGGCCATTACGCAGACCAGCCGTTTCAGGGCGGCGGTGGTAGATGGCGGCATCAGCAACCTGGTCAGCTTTGCGGGCACTTCATTATACCACCTGCTGACGGAGGCGGAATTTGGCAAACCCTGGGATAACTACTCCCTGCTGTGGCAATGGTCGCCACTATGCCATGTGAAGCATGTGAGAACGCCTGCTCTTTTTCTGCACGGCGAGCGGGATTACGAGGTGCCGGTACAGCAGGCGGAAGAAATGTATACAGCGCTCAAAAAACTGGGCGTACCCTCGGTAATGGTGCGGTATATGGAAGAAGGGCACGGGTGGCGGCCCGATCTGAGGCCGCTTAACAGGCTGGATGTGTACAGCCGCATGGTACAATGGTTTGACAAGTATTTGCTGTGACCAGCAGCAGGATAAAAAAGAATTAAGCATGAAACAAGGAAACTATTGGTTGGCGTTTGTAGTGATACATGTCATCTTCATAGGCGTTTGGGGAGCTTTGATAGAGATACCCGAAAAGAACGGTTTCCCTTCCACGTTAGGGTATGTGGTGTGGGCATTGTGTATGGTGCCCGCGGCCCTTGTTGCATTAAAAATAAACGGCTGGAAAATGACGTTGAGCAAACCCGCCGCTGTTCTCGGAATGCTCGTGGGTTTGCTGGGCGCCGGCGGGCAGCTGGTATTGTTCTACGTGCTGCGCGTAGTGCCTGCCTACCTTGTATTTCCCGTACTGTCCCTGACGCCGGTAGTCACTATTTTGCTGGCGGCCGTTTTCCTGAAAGAGCGTACCACCTTCCTGGGCTGGATAGGCATAGGCCTGGCGGTAGTGGCCATTGTACTGCTTTCCTATCAACCCCAGGGCCAGCCCGGCGGTACCGGCCTTACCTGGTTGCTGCTGTCTGCCATTCCGCTGGTGGCCTGGGGCGCACAGGGGTTTGCCATGCGCTGGGCTAACAAGGTGAGCAACGCAGAAACTATTTTTGTGTACATGACCATTTCTTCGCTGCTGTTTATCCCGGCAGCGTTGTACATGACAGACTTTTCCCGTCCCGTCAACTGGGGCGCCGGCGGCCCTTTGCTGGCGGCAGGCGTACAGATGCTGAATGCCATTGGCGCGCTTTGCCTGGTATATGCTTTCCGTTACGGTAAAGCCATATTCATAGCACCCATGACCACCGCGCTCTCCCCGGTATTGACCGTTATCATCTCATTGCTCATATATGCAGTAGTGCCGCATACCATGATCGTTGCAGGCATATTGCTGGCAGTTACATCGGCGGTGCTGATGGTGCTGGAAGAAGGTAAAGCTGACCAGCTGCAGGTCCAACATTAAAATAACGTTCGTATATGATCCACTATTTATATCGCTTCCTGCTGGCCGGGAACCTGGTCCTTTTGGGCGTTACGGTATCCGCCCAGCAGCCTGTATCCGTGAAAGAGGCGGCCACGCCTTTTAAAACGTATCCTTATTCAGATCCCAACCCGGTTGCGCCCATGGCGGTGAAAGGAACAATTGGCCGGTTCTACCCGTACTTTATGTTTGATGGGTATACCGCAAAAGACACTGTGATGAACTGGCGCCTTGTTACCCTCAATAACGGGCTGATTACCGTAAAGATAATGCCGGGGCTTGGCGGGAAAGTGTATGGCGCCATTGAGAATGCCAGCGGCGAGGCTTTTGTGTATATGAACGATGCGATCAAGTTCAGGGCCATTGGCAGCAGGGGGCCGTGGACCAGCGGAGGCATAGAACATAACTTCGGGCTGGACCTGGGGCATGCGCCCTGGGCGGCATCGGCGGTAGACTATATGATCACGCGGCATGCAGACGGCAGCGCGGATTGTACCGTGGGAGGGCTTGACCTGGCCTCCCGGTCCCAATGGCGGGTAACGGTGCGGCTTGCGCCGCGCACCGCATATTTTGAAACAAAAGCGCTATGGTATAACCCTACGCCCTATCACCAGGCATACCTCTCCTGGGAAAATGCGGCATTCCGCGCCAGCAACGACCTGGCTTTTTATTTCCCCGGTAATTATTTCATTGGCCACAACGGCGAAGCGGAGCCCTGGCCGCTTACCAAAGACGGGAGGGATATTTCCCTTTACCGGAACAACAATTTTGGCAGCAGCAAATCCTATCATATCATGGGCGATTCGCGCAACTGGTTTGGCGGCATCTGGCAGCAGCGGCAAATGGGCTTTGGCCACTGGGCGCCCTACAGTGATGCGCCTGGCAAAAAGCTGTGGATATGGTCGCTGGCGAGGGATGGCGGTATATGGGAAGACCTCTTGACAGACCATAACGGGCAGTACATAGAGGCGCAATCCGGCGCCAATTTTAACCAGCCTGACCTGTACAGCGGTTTTCACAGCCCTTTTAAACAACTGGCATTCCGCCCCGGGTATACGGAGACCAAACAGGAAGCGTGGTTTCCGGTAAAAGGTTTGCAGGGTATCAGTGATGCCTCGGAGTGGGGCAGCCTCTATGTTGTTCGCGGCCGGGATAGTTTACAGGTATGGATAAGCCCGAACCGGCCAGCAAAAGACAGCCTTGTAATACGTTTGAACGGGCGGCCGTACGCTGCCGTGATGGCGGCGCTGCAGCCGCTGCAAATGTATTACCGCGCTTTTTCATTGCGGGGTAATGAGGGCGCGCATGTAAGTGTTGCTCTCGGGGCGGGCAAGCTGTATTACAGCAGCAATACGGAAGAGACCGCCGCCGCAAGGCCGATGGTTTCCGCTGACAAGCCTTTGCCGGATGACGCGGAGCGGCAGTTCCTGATAGGCGAAGACAAAAACAGCATGCGCCTGTTTGATGAAGCCATGCAACATTACACCGCCTGCCTGCAAAAAGAGCCGGGACATTTACAGGCCCTGGTGCGCATGGCGGAGCTGCACCACCGCCGCGGCAACAACCAGGAAGCCCTTGCCTACGCGCTGGATGCGCTTCGCATCAACACCTACGATGGCGGCGCCAATTTTATAAGAGGGGTGATAGAAAGAAGCAATGGCAATTTGTGGCAAGCCGCAGAAGCCTTTGGCGTGGCGGTAAGAACCATGGAGTTCCGGTCTGTAGCCTATACCGGCCTGGCGGGTATCAGCATGCAGCAGCGGGATTACCAGGCCGCCGCAACGTATGCGGGCCGTGCATTAGAGTATAACTATAACAACCTGGATGCCCATGCGCTGATGGGTACGGCGTACCGCAAGCTGGGGCGGGCCACGCAAGCGCTGCAGGCGTTTGACCGTTTGCTGGCTACAGACCCGCTGAGCCACTACGCCCGCTTTGAAAAATATCTGCTCAAACCTTCAGCAGCGGCGCTGGCATCATTCAAAGCCGCTATCACCAATGAGTTCCCGCACGAAACTTACCTGGAGCTGGCGCTTGGTTATGTGCAAAACGGCATGGAAAAAGAAGCCCTCGCCCTGCTGGAGCAGGCGCCCCCGTACCCCACGGTATATTATTGGCTGGCTTACCTGAACAAAGACCATGCGCCGGCCCGCAGCCGTACATGGCTGGAGAAGGCCAACGCCCTGTCTGCCAGGCTGGTGTTCCCTTTCAGGGCGGAAACGGCGCCTGTGCTGCAGTGGGCGCTTGAACAGGGAGGTTCCTGGAAACCGGCGTATTACCTGGGTTTGCTGCATTGGCACCATCATCGCTCGGAAAAGGCAAGGGCATTGCTGGCGGGTTTGGGAAACCAGCCTGATTTTGCTTATTGCTACCTGGCGCGGAGCGTGCTGTTTGCGGCAGATAGCACGGCAAAGGCGTCCAACCTGCACGATATCCGCAGGGCAATTGAGCTGCAGCCGGAGGAATGGCGCGCCAGGCAGCTGCTTACGGAATATTATGTGCGGCATCGGCAACCGGCGGCCGCGCTGGAGGCTGCTGAAACAGCGGCCCGGCTGTTCCCCGCCAACCCCGTTATGCAAATGGATCATGCAAAAATGCTGCTGGAAAACGGCCGGGCAGCGGCATGTGCCGCGGTATTGAATAACCTGCGGATCTTCCCGCAGGAAGGGGCGCAGGAGGGGCGCCGCCTTTTTGAAGAAGCATGGCTTTCCATGGCCCTTGAAAAGGTGCGTGAAAAGGATTATCGCACCGCCCTCCGTTACCTGGATACATCGCGGGGCTGGCCTGAGAACCTGGGCTCCGGCAAACCTTTTGAACCAGACAACCGCCTGCAGGATTACCTGGCGGCCTTCTGCGAAAAGGAGCTTTCCAATTCCGCGGGCGCGGAGCGGTACAGGCGGTCTATTGAGCAATATACCAGGCAGCAATGGCCTGAAGCGGCAGGGCCATTGGATAATTACATCGGGCTTTCATTGCTTCGTTCTACCGGGAACGCGCCACTGGCGGATGAACTGTTAACGGCCTGGCGGGCAAAGCAGGATTCCCTGCATTATTGGGGACTACCCTCGTTGGTGCTCACGCCGGAGTACCGTTGGGTAATGGCCGCGCAGCAAGGAGAAGGGGAGCGGGCGGAACAGGTGAAGGCGGCGGTGCTGAACAGGCGGGGGCGTTTGTTTTTTGAGGCCAGGATGCTGGTGGAGGGCAGGTAGCAGGGGCCGGCTTTGATTGACCAGCCCCTTGCCTTTATCATTTTCCCGCGTCTTTCACCCATTGCCCGAAGTTGAGGGTAACGCCCATGGTAACGGACACCGGCTGGAAATAATCGTTCACATTATAGTTATTGTACGTTTCATCGTTCATGGGAACGGAGAACATCAGCTGCCCGTACCATTTGATGTAACGGTAACCCGCGCGCACCGTAAAGGTAGGCTCAAAGAAAGGTACCGCCTTGTCTCCCAGCCGCATGAAATTCTCGCGGCGCTGCGTATCATTTTCAAATGCCTTGACGCCCAGCGTCTGGTCATGAAACTTTACAATAGAAAAGCGGGAGGTAAAGGCCGCTTCCACTACTTTGTGCGCCAGGCCGAAGCTGGGCTGCACAAAAAATTTGTGGAACCGGGTGCGCAGCAGGTAATCATTGGCCAAGGCGCCGTCAGGGGCGGAGTTGTACGCCCTGTCAAGCGTTTTGAAAGCCCCTGCGCCGTAACCGGCGTATACGTCAAACACCGCTCTTTTACGGGTGTCTACGGCCTTAAAAAAGCCCACGCCGCCTTCAAACAGGCCGCCGCGGGTATTCTTGTCCACAAACAGATCGTCATCGCCGTCATTATCGCCGTTGGTATAAAGCCATCCCCGGTGTACGTACTGGCCGTTCACCATGAGGGCAATATTGTCGGTAATGGAATAGGCGGCCTGCCAGTTGGTAAGGGACAGGTTGGCTTTCAGTTCATTTTTTTCCTTCAGCAAGGGCACGTTCGCCTGGTTGGGCACGTAAATGTCGCGGCTGCACGAAAATAGTGCGCACACAGGTAAGGCCATCAGAAAAAGGCGGAGTTTTTTCATATTAAAATGGTTGTAGGTTTAAGTAATGCTTATCGCCCGGACGATTCCCTTTGAATAAGCTCTACTTCAAATACGAAATTTTTGGTGACTTTGATCTTTTCGTCCTTGTTAATCAGCTGCACCAGCGTTTCCACGGCCTTTTCGCCCATTTTGTAGCCAGACTGCTCAATGGTGCTGAGCGAAGGGCTGATAATGCGCGATGACAGGTCGTTGGAATAACCCACTACCTTCACCTGTTCCGGTACCTTGATCCCCTTCCTCCGGGCCTCCTGGATAAAGGCTACGGCAGAGGAGTCGTTGGCGGCAAAAAGCCCGTCCGGCAGGGAACTGCCGGCAAAGATCTGGCGGGCCGCTTCGGCGCCTGCGTCCAGCGTAAGGTTGTGCACGTACACCAGTGACTCGTCAAAGGGGACCTTGTACTTTGACAGGGCCGCCTTGTAGCCGGCCAGCCGTTGCTGGTAAAGGTTGCAGGTGAGCACGCCGGCATAGTGGGCAATGCGCTTGCAGCCTTGCTGTATCAGGTGTTCTGTGGCAAGGTAGCCGCCTTTGAAATCGTCCCCGGTAATGGTATAGCCCGGGAAGTCAAGCGGCACGCGGTCATAAAAAACAAGGGGGATGTTATTCCTGATAAATGGAGAGAAGTGGTCAAAGTTGGTGGTGAACATGGAAGATACCGCCAACAGGCCGTCTACACGCAGGGAAAAGAAGGTGTGTACCAGCTCCTTTTCCATGGCCACGGTTTCGTCAGACTGGCCTATTACAATGCTGAACCCGTACTTGTGCGCTTCATGCTGGATACCGCTGATGGCGGTGCTCTGGAAGTACATGCTGGTACGGGGCACTATGAGGCCCAGGATGTTGGAGCGCTTTTTACGCAGGCTCGAAGCTATCCAGTTGGGCACATAATTCATCTCCACTGCCAGCTCCTGTACCTTGTTGCGGGTTTCCTCGTTGATCAGGGGATTGTTCTGCAAGGCCCTTGATACCGTAGAGGCGCTAAGGCCCAGCTTTTGCGCAATGTCGTAAATAGTGATCTTATTGGTATTATGTCGATCTTTCACTTGGAGGACGAATAATGTAGGGGCGATATTAAGAAAATTTATTGATAGGTGCATGTTTGCGCCCCAAATGGGTACTTTCATCCCTGTTGCCATAAAAAGGGGCTGACCGCAATGCCGGCCAGCCCCTTTTGTTATATCCCAGTATGCTTTCTATTTCTTCGGTTCCAGCAGTTCGGTGATCCTTTCTGCAAGGTCTTGCAGGTGGTAGCGGCTCATATTATCCCCGGCACCGGCGGCAGCGGCCCGCGCATCGTTGCGCAGAGACACCAGTTGGGCACGGCCTACGCTAGACACGTCAGACTTCTGCGGGTTAGGCATCAGGCTGGCCATGGAGGCCGGGAAACCGGCCGGCAATTGCGGCGCCCTCAGCAGGTTGCCCAGTGTATTAACGTATGCTTTCTGCAGGTTGCGGCGGTAAATGTCTATTGGCCTGCGGGAATACAGCTCGCTGAAAATGCCTTTTTTCATATCGTTCATGTACTCGGTTACCGTATAGGTGTTGCTGTACATGGTTTCGGCATTCAGCAGCTTGGTAAGCGTATTCACTCCCAGCAGGCGGCCAAGAACGGCCTCCTGGCGGTTCAGCACCAGCGTGGCGGGGTTGCTGTTGATGCGCGCCAGTATGTCTTTGTCCAGCAGCCAGGTGGGCGTGGTAAAGAACTGCGCCTGCAGGAACTGCACGGCTTCTTTCTGCATGGCTTTTGGCACTACTTCGTACACCGCGCCCGCCTGTTCTACGGTTTTGGGCGTTTCGTAAATGCCGCCCACGTTCTTGGCCACATGGCCCATGTAGCGGTAATACTGTCCCCATACTTCAGTGTACAGCTCGTTGAGCGTGGCGTAGCCTTCATTGTCCTGGCGGGTCCAGGCCATCAGGTTGGGCACAATGCGTTTCAGGTTCTTTACACCGTAGGCGCTGGCCTTCATGGCATTGTCTCCCAGGTCTTCATTCTGTGAACGCGGATCGTCAGGGTTGGTTTCCGTACCGAACCAGAATTTTTTGTCTTGCAGGCGGTTAATGGTCCACTGGTTCAGGATGGGCTTTTCACTGTCTGCATCTTTGCCGGGAATGATCTTGTAGCCCCATTCAATGGCCCATTTGTCGTAGTAATTGATACGGGGGTAGAGGTCTGCCCCGGTGATGCCGTCTTCCGGCTGCGCAACGTAGTTGAAACGGGCATAGTCCATAATGGAGGCGGCATGGCCGTTCTTCTTCACCCATTCCTTGTCTCGCAGCTTTTCAACCGGGTAGGCGGAGCTGGAGCCGAAGTTGTGGCGCAGGCCCAGGGTATGGCCCACTTCGTGGGAAGATACAAAGCGGATCAGCTCACCCATCAGCTCGTCATCAAACTGCATTTTACGGGCGCGCGCATCGTTGGGCGAAGCCTGTATGAAGTACCAGTTGCGGAGCAGGCGCATTACGTTATGGTACCAGTTGATGTGGCTTTCCAGTATTTCGCCTGAGCGGGGGTCGTGTACGTGCGGGCCGCTGGCATTGGGCACCTCGGACGGTTTGTATACGATGGCCGAGAAACGCGCGTCTTCCAGGCTCCAGGTAGAGTCTTCCGCCGGCGTGGGGGCCATTTTGGCGTAGATGGCGTTTTTAAAACCCGCCTGTTCAAAGGCAGACTGCCAGTCGTTCACCCCCTGTATAAGGTATTTGCGCCATTTTTCCGGGGTGGCCGGGTCTATGTAGAACACGATGGGTTTTTTGGGCTCCACCAGCTCCCCTTTGCGGAACTTTTCCATGTCTTCCGCTTTGGGCTCCAGGCGCCAGCGGGTGACCATGGTGAGCCTTTTTACGCTTTGCGGGTCTGCGTCAAAGTCAGTAAGGCTGGTGGCAAAGTAGCCCACGCGCGGGTCAAAATAGCGGGGCTGCATGGGTACCAGGGGCAGCAGTACCAGGGAGCTGTTCAGCTCCACCGTGGCGTAGCCGCCGCCTACGGGCGGCATGCCCGGCATGGGGGAAGAACCGCTTCTGGTGTAGGTCTTTACAGTTTTGATCTCCAGGTTCTCCGGGTAAGACCTTACGTCCTGTATATAAGATTTGTCTGCCTGCGGGGAGCCCAGCTTTACCTGCGACTTCAGGCGGGAGTCAAAGAAAAGGATGTCGTTATCACCATTGATATAATCAGTCATATCCAGTACGGCGCCCTTGTTGTTCTTTGAAAAGGCCTTGATGTCGAAAGAGGCCACAATGGGCTGGATGTTGGAGTTCATCACGGAGATGAACATGGGCTGGGTAGAGTCTTTGGACCTTTCGGCAAAGGAGATGTTCTTGAGGAATATGCGGTTGTTGGGGCCTTTCTCGAAACGGATCACGTTTTCGTTGATCTGGTCCCCTCCGAAGCCGAACATGCCCACGCGCATGCCGGCGGCCGCTTTGGACATGCGGCTTACCACCAGGATGTCCCGGCCCAGCAGTTGGTCCGGGATCTCAACGAATACCCTGTCATCCTGTTTGTATACGTTAAACATGCCGGAGTCAGCTTTGGCCTTGGGTGTAATAACGTCCGTGAACTTTTTGGGCGCTGCTTTGGGCGGGCCGCCGGGGCCCATTGGCGGGCGGGCGGTAGAGTCTTTGGCGGGAGCGGTGGCAGGTACGGGAGTTTTTTCCTTTTTCTTCCGCTGGGCCAGGGTAGAAGTGGCTGTGAGCAAGCAGGTTGCGCACATCACGCCTGCCAGCGCAGCAGCAAAATTACGCTGTAAATGCATGGGAATAGTGTTGGTTTATTTGATTTGTTAAGACGGTTAAGACAGATTTAGCGATGGCAAAAGAAAGGGGAAAGGTTGATAAAAAATCGTTAAAATCCACAAATGTGCAAAAAGATGTTAAGAGCGGAAATAAAAAGCCGTAAATTGCCCAAATGAGGTGGCAGCACCAGAAATAAGTGGTTTTAAAAATTTAGTTGGAACATTTGGAAATTTTCTTAAATTGTGCGTCCAACTTTGAAAAAAAATCAATCGATTTCGGTTGCCACGGACTAAGGTTGGAGGGACAGTAAGAACAATATTATTCTTTTTGTTTATTTAAGTGTTTGCTCAACAAAGATGTGAAGATGGAAATGCCCCACCTGTGGGGCTTTGTAGGGTTGGTTAAATTTTTTGGGTGACACTTGTTTTTTTGAGTAAGGCTTATAACTTTGCGAATCACTGATTATGAGCCGCTAAGGGCGTGGATTTCAATAAACAATCGATCTAAATCTTAATTACTAACAAACAAACAGTTTAATTTTTAACACTAAAATTCAATCAACATGGCTGAGACTAAAACAACTGTGACTGCAGCTGCTGCCAAAACCTCTTCACACCAGGCAAAAAAGTCGTCCAACTTGTTTGCTTTGCTGGCTGTGCCCATTTGCATCGCCATTGCTTATGTATTTTACTCCCTCGTACTGGGTAATCCTGACAACTTCCAGGGCGGCAATCCTGCAAATCACCCTGTTGAGGAAGGTATCGGCAAATGGTTCGGTACTGTACATAAAGGAGGTCCCATCGTACCCATCCTGATCTCAGTACTGTTGATCTGTCTGACTTTCGTGATCGAGCGTTTCCTGTACCTGGCCAAAGCCAAAGGTAAATTCAGTGGCGCCGAGCTGGTGCGCAAAGTGCAGTACCACCTGGCCAACAAGAATGTTGACGCAGCCCTGGCTGAGTGCGACAAACAGAAAGGTTCCGTAGGTAACGTGATCAAAGCCGGTCTGAGGAAATACAAGGAGATGATCTCCAACACCGAGCTGGACACTGACCAGAAGATCCTGTCTATCAAAAACGAAATTGAAGAAACCACTGCGCTGGAACTGCCTATGATGGAGAAAAACCTGGTGTTCCTGTCTACCATTGCTTCCGTGGCTACCCTGCTGGGTCTGTTCGGTACGGTACTGGGTATGATCAAGGCGTTTGCGGCGATGTCTTCCGGTGGCGCACCTGACTCTGCCCAGCTGGCATTGGGTATCTCTGAGGCCCTGATCAACACCGCCCTGGGTATCGGTACCTCCGCTGTGGCAATTATCATGTATAACTACTTCACTACCAATATCGACAGCATCACTTATGCTATCGACGAGTCTGGTTTTACTTTAACACAGAGCTTCGCCGCAAATCACAAATAATTTTCGTAAATTATCTGTGGAATTAGCGGGGAATTGAATCTTATAAGTGAACCAAATTAAAAAGGAGTAAAGATGCCAAAAGTAAAAATGCCCAGGAAAAGCACGGCCATCGACATGACGGCGATGTGTGACGTAGCGTTCCTGTTGCTGACTTTCTTCATGCTGGCAACCAAGTTCAAACCGGACGAGCCGGTGGCCGTGGTTACTCCGTCTTCTATCAATACCCAGTTACTGCCTGATTCCGATGTTATTCTGCTGACAGTAGCAGCGGATGGCAGGGTGTTCTTTAGCATGGACGGTCAGCCCAAAAGAAAGCAGCTCATAGAAGATCTCAATACCAACTTCAGACTTGGGCTGGAGAAAAAAGAGATCAGCAACTTCGTAGTTGGCTCAAGCGTAGGTACGGACTTCAAGAACCTGAAACAGGTATTGAACATGAGCCCGGACCAGCGTAAAGCCACCAATATCGAGAAAGGCATTCCCATTGACTCAGCCAACAACGAGCTGGCCATATGGATCGAATATGCCCGTGCTGCGCAAGGTGGTATGAACAACAAACTGAAGTATTGCATCCAGGCGGACAATGACGTGCCTTACCCGGTTATCAAAAAGATACTGGACACTTTCAAAGAAAAGAAGATCCAGAAGCTGAACCTGGTAACCAACCTGGAAGCGAAACCTGCAGGCTCTGCCGCTGCCATTTACGAAGAGCAGCAGCAAGCGCAGGAAAGGAAAAAGTAGTAACGGGGGGACCGTTAGTACAATTATTTCAACAAAAAAAAGTATGCTACCATGGCTGAAATGGATACCAGCAGTAGTGGCGGTGGTAAGAAACACCAGGGTACGAAATCCAAAAAGCTTTCTACCCGTGTTGACATGACCCCGATGGTGGACCTGGGTTTTCTCCTGATCACCTTCTTCATGCTCACCACCACTATGTCTAAGCCGAAAACGATGGACCTGGTGATGCCCAAGGATACCGAGAAGGAAGAGGAGCAGAACAAAGTGAAGGAAAGCACTGCGCTCACCATCCTGCTAGGCAAAAAAGACCAGGTTTATTACTACGAGGGATTGGCGCAAGACCCCAATGCCTCCAGTAACCCGGACTTCTTTAAAGCAACTTCTTTTGCCAATACCAACGGCATCCGCGATGTGATCATCAAAAAGCGTGATGAAGTGGCCAGGCTGAGAAACGCCAAGGGAGAGCCCGAGGATGTGGTAGTGATCATCAAGGCAGATGACGGCTCCACATACAAGAACTTTGTAGATTTATTGGATGAAATGGCTATTAACCGTATCCAGCGTTATGCAACGGTGGATATCAGCGACCAGGACAAGCAATGGATCAAGTCTACTGAGGCCACCAACGGCATACAGTAGTATGGAAAAACTAATTTTTTTGCATCCATCAATAAACATGTAACAATGGATTCAGCTAAAATCCTTAAGACCGATTTTCTTGACATCCTGTTTGAAGACAGGAACAAGAGCTACGGTGCTTATGAACTTCGCAAGAAGTACGACAAACGCGTGCGGAATTCCATTCTGGGAACGGCGGGCCTGGCCCTGCTGATTGTTGGCGGCTATTTCATTTATTTAAATGCAAAGGGCGACAACACGGAAATGGTAAAGAAGCCGATTGTGGAGGATATCAAACTGGAGGACGTAAAGTTGCCGGATGATCCGAAAACACCGCCTCCGCCGCCTCCGCCGCCCGCACCGCCGCCGCCGGTGAAGCCGTCTGTGCAGTTTACACCGCCGGTGATCAAGAAAGATGAAGAAGTAAAAGAAGAAGAGGAACTGGTGAAGATCGAAGAGATCAAAGATAAAGCTGTAAGTACCAAAACCGTAGAAGGCGACCCGAACGGTATTGACCCCGGGTTGATCAACGACAGTAAAGGTACCGGTGTAATCGACGCTCCCGCACCTCCCCCGAAAGACGAGATTTTCACATTCGTGGAACAACCTCCTACCTTCCCGGGTGGTGAAGAGGCGCTGGCCAAGTACCTCAATAACAACATCCGTTACCCGCCCATGGCAACGGAAAACGGTATCTCCGGTACGGTATTCGTATCTTTTGTGGTGGACTCTGAAGGTACCATCAAGGATGTGAAAACCGTAGGCGCGCCCAAAGGTGGTGGTCTTGAAGAAGAAGCCATCCGCGTGGTGAAAAAAATGCCGAAGTGGAAACCAGGTAAGCAAAACGGACGCCAGGTATCTGTGCAGTTCAACCTGCCCATCCGCTTTACCCTGCAAGAATAGTACACAGACACAGTCTCACGCTAGTAGGAATAATGTTCCCCCGGCCATCAGCCGGGGGAATTTTTTTATGGGCCCCTCCTTTTCGTGCGTAACGCAGGATTAGTTAATTTCGGCCTATGATTGGAAAAACCGGAGGACATGACGATACCATCGTAGCCATTGCAACCGCGCCAGGAGTAGGCGCCATAGCCGTTATCCGCCTGAGCGGCCCGGAGGCTGTTCATATTACGGACAAACTGTTCCCAGCCAGGAACCTGGCGGAACAGCCCGGTCATACCCTTCATTTCGGGAGCCTGCAGCAATACGGCAAGGTGATAGACGAAGTGGTGGTCAGCCTCTACCGTGCCCCTAAATCCTACACAGGAGAAGACGTGGTGGAAATATCCTGCCATGGCTCCTCCTATATTCAGCAGCAGGTACTCGAAGCCTGCATCTCCGGCGGCGCCCGCATGGCCCGGCCGGGGGAGTTTACCCAGCGTGCTTTCCTCAACGGCAAACTGGACCTCACACAGGCAGAATCTGTAGCAGACCTGATAGCCAGCAACACCGCCGCCTCCCACCAAACTGCCATGCAGCAGATGCGCGGCGGCTTTTCCCGCGAGCTGTTCGCCCTCCGGGAACAATTGATCAAATTCTCCGCCCTGATAGAACTGGAGCTGGATTTCAGTCAGGAAGACGTGGAATTTGCCGACCGCCGCGCGCTCTACACGCTCGTAAATGAAGCGTTGGCTGAAGTGGAACGCCTGGTACAGTCTTTCAAAGCCGGCAACGTTATCAAAAACGGCGTCAATACCGCCATCATAGGCCGCCCCAACGCGGGCAAGTCTACCTTGCTCAATACCCTCCTGAATGAGAACCGCGCTATTGTCAGTGATATTGCCGGTACTACCCGCGATACCATTGAGGAAGTGCTCAATATCGGCGGCATCCTCTTTCGCCTCATAGACACCGCCGGCATCCGCGAAAGCACCGATACCATAGAAAGCATCGGGGTGCAAAAGTCTCTCGAAAAGATGCGCGAAGCAGGAATTGTACTCTACCTCTTTGACGTGGCCGAGCTGTCAGTAGACGAACTGCTGGCGCAGGTGCGGGAGTTTGACAAGGAAGGGCTGCAGTTTATGCTGGTTGGGAATAAAGCAGATGTACCCGGTTTTGAAGAAGCCCGCGCCAAATTTAGCCTGGTGCCAGGCGTGATCTTCATCTCCGCTAAAGAACACGGCCATGTTGATGAGCTGAAGGAGAAGCTGGTGGCCCATGTGATGGGCGGGTCCATCAACACCGAAAACACCATCATCACCAATGTACGGCATTATGCGGCGCTGCAGGAGGTGTATGCGGCATTGCGAGATGTGAAGAGCGGCATGGATAACCGGTTGCCGGGTGATTTGCTGGCGCTGGATATAAGGCGGAGCTTGCATTTTCTGGCGGATATAGCCGGGGAGGTGACGAATGAGGATAGACTGGATTATATTTTCTCGAAGTTCTGTATCGGCAAGTAGTGTATTTAACTATTTGAAAACCATAAATATACATATGTTGTAAGTGGCGGGTAAAAAAGGCGCCCGATTTTATTTGAATTTTGTCCCTCCAGATCATTGATTTTCAATACATCCAGAGGGACAAGTAACTATCAGGAGCAAAGTATATACCTGTGTGTATTTTATAATTTACGTACTTAGCAACCGTCTTTGCGCGGAGCACGTTTATAAATTATTTTATTATCCCGTTCTACATAGTCGCCCGATATTATTGGATATGAATACTTGGGTGCGTATGATACACTATGGCTTCTTATAATTATTTTGTCGTCAACTTTCAGGCTATGCAATTGCTCAAGTTGAGACTTTTCCGGTTGAAATGTTACAATATAATCGTCACCATTAATCCTGACCATCACTCCGAAACCTAATCGGGAGCCTGGTGGAAGAGAAAGAGAGGTTACAACAGCCTCCATATTGGTAGAAGCTCTTGTATGCTTCCCTATTTTTTCAGCACTGGAAAGCACTTTTTTACCTTCGGGAGAAGCTTTCCATTTTTTGAACTTAATACCCTCAGGGGTAGCCTCCCATTTCTTCCGTTCGGCTTCCCTTTCAGCAGCAGAGAGGGGTTTTGGGGTTGATTTTTTAGAAGTATCATTTTTGATTTCGCGATTAGCGAATACTAGTCCGCTTACCACAACCAGCGGTAAGATCAGCGCATAAATAACTTTTTTCATAATTTTTGTAAGTTTAATTAACATAAATCTATCTCCTGATAAATCAGATCTGTTTAAGGCATTTTTTTGTTTTTCATATCCTGGCAAAGTTGATTTAGCTAAATTACTTTGATGTCTTTCAACTTGGGGGATTTGGATTGTAAATAAAAGTGTAACCTTTGTAAATAAATCGTAAATGGGCATGTTTTATAGCCGAAATCTACTTTCCGGAAAACGCAAATACCTTTTTGGGGTGATATTGCTCCTTTTTGTATTTGTCATGTGCTTGACTTTCAATATTGCGGGCGGTGACAGTTTTGGTATCGCCAGGAGGGAAGTTTTGCTTCGGAAGATAGGAGACGAATTACTCACACAGTCGGGTGACAGTAGATCAAGGGTGCTCCCGATAAAAAAGATCGCTGAAAATGAATACCAGATCAGCTTTGAGAATGAGCTTACTTTTCAACCGGACTCGCTGGTGAATACAACCCGGCGTTTGTTGGCCAATGACCCTCTCGCAAGTGATTATGTTGTTAATGTTCTGAACTGCAGCAACTCCAGTGTAGTCTATGGATACGCTATATCCAACAATAAAAGAGATGATATTATAGCTTGTAAAGGAAGAGTGCAACCCAGGGGATGTTACATGGTCAACATTAAATTTAAACCGACAGGCATGGTTGCCGCAAAGAAGGGATATCTTCTGGGCAGCCTGTCATTTTTAGCATTTGTCGGTTTCGTTTTTTGGGGATCGGTTAAACCTCGAAAAGCCGAGCCTGGCAAACAAAATACCGGTATTTTAACTTTTGGATCGGCCGTATTTAATGCGCAGGAACGGCAGCTGGTAATAAATAAAAACACCGTAGATCTGACTGCCACGGAAGCGCGTTTATTGCTCATTTTCGCTTTGTCGCCTAACCAGACCATAGAAAGAAGCCGGTTGCAAAAAGAGATATGGGAAGACGAAGGTGTTATTGTGGGGCGCAGCCTGGATATGTTTATTTCAAAACTTAGAAAAAAACTGGAACCTGATCCCAGTATCAACATTGTTGTTATACGCGGCAAGGGATATAAGCTTGAAATTAACGCTTAAGGAAGAATCGCCCCGCTTTTTGCCCCCATTTTGCCCCTTGTGTTGCCTAAATTATTGATAACCAATATGCTTTATTTCTGTATTGAGGAAGTAACGGCTACCAACAAACGAAAATATAGCCATGGATTTATTTAAAAATTAAATTGCTGCAGGTCCTTTCCAACAATAATAGTCCCCGTAAAAGTGCTGCGCACCGCATCAATCCAAATCTGGTTGTTTAGCGATTTGTCATCAGGAGGAACAAAGTGATTTAGAATAAGAGTTTTTACGTTCGCTGCTTTAGCTATACGGCCCACATCTTCTGCTGATGTATGATGCGATTTGATGCTCGCAATTAATTTAGTGGCGTTGGGGCGTCTCTTGGCTATTTCGTCGACAGCAGGGCTATACATCACTTCATGAATAAGATAGTCGGCCCCGGAAGCAAAAGTTGCTAACGCCGGATGATAGGCGGTATCTCCCGAAAAAACAATGATCTTTTTGCCGAGTTTAAATTTGAATGCATAACTGGCATCAATTGGAGGATGTATGTTTTTTATAGCACTGATTTCAAAATCCGGGTGTGCTACCTGTATACCTTCCGTAATTTCATAGGCTATTACAAGGTTTCTTATGTCTGGCCGCCCTTCGTCTTTAATTCTTGTGTCAATATCAAAGCGGTTCGATTCCCAATATGCGTTCAGTAAAGGACGTATACCAGCAGGTGCGTAAACATTTATTGGTTCCGTTAACCCTGCTATCCAGGCATTGTATAATAACGGGCCAAGGTCAAGATAGTGGTCGGAATGAAGATGTGTAATGAAAATATATTTTAACGTTGACAAATTGATGCCGGCTTCTTTCAGTTTAAACGTTGTGCCATACCCGGTATCAATAACAAAGGGGATGTCTTTATATACGATAAGGTTAGCAGAAGGAGTTTGTGTGTAAGAGCGAATGAAAGGGCCGCCCTGAGTGCCCAATAAGACCAGCCGATCACCCTCTGCATTGGGAAATCTTTTCTCGCTTAACTCCGATGGCGATGGTATATTGAACCCTGCCGCTCCGGCGAGCAAAAATGAATTACGAATAAATTCTTTGCGACTTGTAGACATATCGAAGAATTTTTGTTAGGCAGACAAAGCAATTTTAAACCCAACACATTCCGATCAAAGTAATTACTATTCGATTTATCCAGACGCTTGTTTTTTGGATAGCATATCCTCGTAGGTAAAATTCGATAAACTGGAAGGATTGCCTCCTAGTAGGTACTCCCGCAAAATCTTTCCCAGGAAAGCAGCAATATACCCCCCGAACAGCCATTTTCGATTTTTAGTTTTTCAGCCCCGCATAAGGAAGCGGTTTTGAAGAAATGGTTTAAGTACTGATACAATCTAAAGTTAGTCATAAATGTAGAAACGCTTTGGATTTAAATCGGGAGCAAGTTTCCCTGTTTTTGCTTCAGTTCTTGTGAGCACTGCTCTGGTGGGTAACTGCGCCAACAGCGTTGTAGACGGATTGTCGATAGCGGGCTACAGTGCTATTGGCTTTCAAAAAATGGGTGATACGGATCTAGGGCGGTACTAGAGTAACCACAACTTAATCTTGACAGCACAAAAGATGTTGTACGATTAAGTTGTGGCTACTTTATATTCTTCTGGCAGGCGTCCAATAGTTGATCAATCTGTGATCCAGGCAAGGTTGAATTTATAGAAATAAATACTGCGATGGCTATTGTCGCTGTCCGAGGTGTTTTCATTGAATTCGATCAGCGCCCCAATCATATTATCCGGCGTCTTTACCAGGCTGCTATAGCCTCCCAGCTTGGCATTTCCCGTACCATTCTGAGGAATGGCCTTGCTGACAGGCCAGCCAATACCTTCATCAGTGGATATCCTTATTCTCATGGCAGTTCTCGTACTTTGGCTTGCTGAATTCATGAAAATAATGCGGCTGGGGGAATCTGTATACCTTAAGATAGAGCCCTCGCAATGCGGGTCTGGCAGATCCGTAACTTTTTCAAAATTGCTCCAGCTGGTACCGATGCCGCCAACAGATTTATAGCGGTAGAATTCCGTGGAGCCAACGCCACGGTCGTTCCTCATCAGCATACCACTCAACCGTTCTACTATAGTGCCTTCTGATGTGCCGCCCGGCATGGGGTTATATTGCCATGTGCTTCCATTGTCGTCACTATATATATTCCGGTTGATGGCCGGGATGATCAACCGGCCGGAAGTACTCCCAAACCTTTTTTGGATGCCAATTCCCGGACCCACCGCATCCCATACCATATTTGGTGGTTTAACGGCATTGGTAACGTCAACAGGGTTAGACCATACATTTCCATCCTGAGCATATGTGCTGTAGCAAACAAAGGTTTTTCGCTGACCTGGCTGGGTAATCTTCGTTGTTCCGTTTTCACCGGTCTGGCTTAAACCGGCGTCATTATAAGACATGAACAACCATATCTTCCCATCGCTTTGATTGACAACCGCAGTAGGATTGCCCCAGGTGCCGGCGCTGCTTTTTACCAGTATCTCCGGTCCCCAGCCACTGCCATTGGTTGTTGATCTCCTGCAGATCAGGTTGATGTTTCCATAGTCCCGGTTGTTATTTACCCGGCCTTCGCAAAAGGCGATCAAAGTCCCTTTTTTTGTTCTGATAATGGACGGGATGCGATAAGAGTGGTAAACGCCGCTGCCGCCGTCAAATAATTTTATCGGCGTATTGAAGGCAAATGTTGTAAAATCCCCTGCGGCTGGTGATAGGGATTCTACCTGTTCCTCCGGTGAAGAAACAATGCTTTGCAGCATATTTGTTTTCTTACAAGCTGCCCCGGTTAGCAGGATCAATGAGAATACGCATGCAATTTTGATGCATAGATCTGTTTTTGTTCGGAAAAAGTTGTTTTTTGTCATATTGGTCAGGGTTTTATTGATTGCAAACCGATCCCCAACGCCGCTTTAAAGAGCGGCCTCCCATTTAGGCAGACAACGCGGGGTATTCTGTGAAAAGCTATTGCCGATCATCAATGCCCCTAAAGTTCTGTTCAGCTGATGTTAGCTCACAAGGTCAAAGAAGCCTATTTCGGTTAATTCCGCCTTGAAAGCCTGTGTATCCTTGGCAGAAAGAGGCTCAAGCGGTAGCCTGCAATCCCCCAGCTCCAGCCCTTTGATCTGCATGATGGCCCGTTGCGCCGGTATTGGCGGGTACTTCACTAAACAACGCACCATGTTTACCGAATGAAGCTGCCATTTTGCGGCCAGTTCCCGTTTACCTTCATTGTATAGTTTGATGACCTGATGGTAAATGGGTGCGGCAAAAGTATAAGTGCTGCCAATTGCGCCTTTAGCACCAACAGCAAGCGCCGAAAGGAGCATTTCATCATACCCGAACAGAATATCAAATTTGCCGTCCTTATAGTTCAGGCATGCCTGGTATTCATGCAATGTAGACGCGGTGTATTTAATACCCGCCAGTGTAGGGATGGCATCTTCAGCCAACGTTAAAAAGCTGACCATGTCTAATGCAACTCCCGTAAGGGTGGGGATGTTATAATAGTAAAATGGGGTATTAGGCGCAGCGGCTGCAATCTTGGCCATGCATTTAACCAGACTGCTGACCGTAGCGGGCTTAAAATAAAATGCTGCAACGGATGAAATTGCGTCTGCGCCTATTTGTTCGGCATGTGCAGCGAGCTTGCGGCACTCCGAAATTGAACTGTGCCCTACATGTACCAATACCAGTATCCTCTTTTTCGCAGCCTTAACATAGGCCTCTGCAATGGCCATTCGTTCTTCTGTCTTTAAGTTTGGCCCCTCTCCATTGGTGCCGCAAATAAATACGCCGGCAAGCCCGTCTGCTATCATTTTGTCAACAATGGCCGGGATGATATCGAGGTTTATGCTACCATCTTCGTGGTAAGCTGCAAATGTTGCGGCAACTAGTCCGGTGATTTTATTCATTGCTATACAGTTGTTATGGATGTTTATTATTTCTTTGCAGTAATAGGTGCTGATTTGCGAATTGCAGGCGGTACAGGCAGCTCTTTTCCTGAAAGGAGAAAGAGTTTGCCCCTTGGTACAGCAGATTTGCCGAGGTGGCCGCCGTCGCCTCCGGTGAATATATCCAGGTACCCGTCTCCGTCCCAATCAGACAGCGCGATACCGCCATTGTGGAAGGAGAGTAGATTTGATAATTTCACGGGCTTTTCAAATTGCATGGGTTTGTCTGATGCCCTATAATAGAAGATCCCGCCGCGCTTGCGGTCAAAGGCATGATATACGAGAAGATCGGGCTTACCGTCCAGGTCCCAATCGGTCATTGTAAACGAACAGCGGCCATGACCGATATCGAGAATGCGGGTTTTAATTTGAAGGGGTTTCCCATCATGTCCAAGAAAAGCCTGCGGCTGTCCCAGTTCGTCTGTTCCTTTGCCTGGCCAGCGCTTAAGTATATTTTGGTCATCCAGGGCGATCAGGTCAGTGTGTCCGTCCCCATCGAGGTCGAGCACCGCAGGTTGCACCCGCTGGCCGGCTGCCAGTGGCTTTCCTTCCACTTTTAACACTACCGGTTTTTCGAAACGAAGCGCTCCTTTAACCATCCGTCCTTTCAGGAACAGCTGCCTTAGCCCCATAGAGCCGGTCAACATATCCAGGATACCGTCTCCATCCCAGTCTGCAAGCCTGGGGAGTACGCGCTCCATATACCATTCCATTGGCCCCCATACTGAACCCAATCCGTAGTCAATACTATAATATTCCAGCTTGCTTCCGTCCACAAATTTCAAAGGCGCGGGCACTTCCCAAACCGGTTTTGCATTACTTCCTTTATTGATGATCACTTTTGGTGCGGCCGGTTCGGAACCAACAACCAGGTCTGTGTCGCCGTCTCCATCCCAGTCAATAGGTTCTATTGTGCCAATGCCTTGCGGCATCACCGGAGTATTGCTATCACTGGCCATCATCAACGGTCCCTGTTCTGCCCAGCCGGTGTTCTTTGGTGTAAACCGGAGCATATTGTCCACGCAGCCAAAATAGGTGCTGGCAATTAGCTCCTGGCGGCCGTCTCCGTCTAAATCTGCAAAACGGGGATGGATGGCCATGATGCTTGATATGGGGGCTTTATGCCCGTTTGTAACCAGCCCCGCATAAGTGAACCTGGGCTGCGTTTTTGTTCCTGCATTGCGGAAATACATCAGGCCGGGTTTATGCTGGCCTACCACCAGGTCCGTCAACCCGTCTCTATCCACATCAAAGGCAATGGGATAGGGGAAACCAAATACTGAAACCGGCGCTTCATCAGCTTCAATGAGAAGCGGGTTGTCAAAGATGAGGCTGTCAGGCGTTGACCTGTTGTACATAATATAGAGGCGGCTGGAGTAGGGATCCCACGATTTCTGGGGGTTGTTATAACCGGCGGTAAAGTTGAAAGAGGGCTGGGCTATCCGTGGATGTGAGCTGCCAACAATAAGATCATCTTTCCCGTCGCCGTTCAGATCGGCTACATCTAATGTGGGGCTAACCCAACTATCCAGAAAATCCTGGACAGGCTTACCATCAGGGTCAAATGCCTGTAGCACCTTCCATGTTGTGTTGCCTCGCTGCCGTGCGGGGATGAACATATGAAGCGCGAGCTGCTTTTTACCGGCGTCACTCACCTGATGATGGCGTTCAAAAGCAATAAAAGATGGTAAGCCTTGTTGCTCCTTTACACCGGAATGCCTGATCAGGGAAAAAAACCTGCCAACACGCGCATCCTTCAGCACCACATGGTTATGTATAAATACATTGTTAAACCTCGGTTTCTTTTTGGTGCCGATATTTTCTATAAGTTTGATGGCGCCACCGCTAGTGGTCATCATATCGTTGTCCCCATCGCCGTCCCAATCCATAAAAAGAAAATCAGATGCTCCTATTACTGATGCAGCCAAAGGGACATCCTTATTGTGCCCAAATACAAATGGTTTTGGTATTACCTGCTGGGCAGGCAGGTCACAAACTGCCACGGTCAATGCTATTGTATAGATCAGTTTCATGTTAGCGGTCATTATTCTATAGTAACCCATACTTCTTTTATTACTTCCTTTTGCACGTCTTTATCGGCATTTAATGCTATGAAGGTTGCTTTATAAGTACCGGGAGCTGAGTATAGCCAGGAGAAAGTTGCTGGCGTGCCGCCCGTAATGGATTTCACATTCACTGCATTCTTTTTATTACCTAAACTTTGAAATACCTGGAAACCGCGGCTCACTACCCAATCGTCGTCAGGCTCTTTGTTGATGGCATTGGCGGTATGTATCAACCTGTGAGAAGTAGCTGTTCCCGTATTAATTGTCCACTTATTGTCTGCCCCTTGAAATTCAACAACCTGGAAAAATCCCTTTTCAATGGTTGCGGTAATTTCAAAATCACTATTTCCCGGAACTTTATTGATCAAAAGCATTCGGCCCATATTCCAATACCGTTGTGCGGTACCGGCGGCATTTTCTGAAACGTACCGGAAAGCCAGGTACATCGGGCTGCCTTTCACTTTTAGATCGTCCAGGTTGATCTCTCCCGATACTACGTCTGCGTTGGACGCGGTATTGGCAGGCAGTACCGCCCTGCTGGTAATATCTGTCCATTTAGCCGCCTTTACTCCTTCTTCAGTGTAATCCCCGGTGAAATCCGTGGAGATCAATACGGCGATATTCCTTGGTAATGTTGCGCCAGCGCGGGTCTGACTGTTAAATTGAAAGGTCAGCGTACCTTCTTCAGACGAGAAGAAGTCCCGTTTGTCGTACTCATTCCCCGGCTCACCAGAATAGAAGGTAATGTTGTCAGGATTTCCCGATATATTGAACTGAACGCTGTCACCCGCTTTGTATTTTGCGTTTGTTATAGCCACCTCAAAATCATTTGGCGCCTGTATGCCTTTTTCCGAACAAGCTGTGAGAAATAAGCCTGACACGGATAGAACCAATATTGTTTTTTTCATAACGTCATCGTTAAATTTCATAAATGAATATTCCATCAGTAGCCTTTATTCTGTTTAGCCTGATTATTATACAGCATTTCCTTTTGCGGAATGGCCAGCCTATAGTCTTTGTCCGAAATATTGTTGGCGGGGTTTGTATAGTGTGTTACAGTTACATTTGAGGGTGCGAACGGCGTTTTGGCTGCAGGTACAACCGGTGTGCCATCCGGCTTCAGGTCGCTGCTGCCGGATATCACCTCGGTACCCATTTGTTTTATGGTTGATTGCAGGATTCCCCAGCGCTTTAAGTCCTGCTTCCGTAAAAATTCACCATTTAGTTCCATCAGGCGTTCATCCTGGATGGCTTTTAAAAAAGCCTCCTTTCCAGCGGTTTGCGCGGTACCTAGTGCCCCGTCGCCATTTAAGATCACCCTTGCGGCCGCACCGCCGGTAATTGCTACGGTTGTACTGGCAGGGTATCCCTTACCGGGGTTCGTCACCCTGATGCCGGTCACTCTCCCCCCGGAAATTTCAGCAAGGGCGGTTGCTCCTGTGCCGCCTTCGCCTGTAATGGTCACTACTGGCGGGGTAACGTATCCTGTTCCCTGGTCCGTTACCGCTATCCCGGTTATTATTCTGCTTCCATTGAGCTTTCCGTAGGCCCTTGCCCTCACCTCGTTGACCAGGTTGATGGCTTCAGGCGTAGGGTAGCCGTTCAATTCATTTTCTGCTTCGGCCAGCATCAGTAGCACATCTGCATAACGTACTATAGGGTAGTTTGTTGGGCTTTGTGTTGCAATGCGCGGCGCGTTTTCTTCACTTCGCCTCCATTTCCCGGGATAGCGCGTGTAATACAGGTTATATGCAACAGGATTTTGTGCGGGTGCTGTTGTTGCATTTCCGCCGGAGTATTTGAAAGGTGCAACACACCAGTCCCGCCGCTGATCAGGCGAGGCATCTGATACCGCATTGGTTGCCGTGGTAAAGGCAAAGGATTCGTAGGTCCTGTACAAGCGTGGGTATACAAAAAGCCTTCCGTCGTTTTTGCCGGCAACGTCGCTGCTGGTCGGTATGCCCACGCGCACCTGGCCGGGAGAGCTTTGTTCAGGCGTACCCGAATTTACCTGGAACCCCACTTCCCATATGCTTTCTTTATAAGCGGCATCGTACAGGTCTTTACATTGCAGTTTGAACACCTGTGTGTAGTCAGGGTTCAATTTATGTAATCCGGAATTGATGACCTCTCTGGCCCATTTTGCGGCGTCTGTATATCGCCTGCTGTCGTTTACCGGCGCACCCGCGGCATAGAGGCATACCCTTGCCAATACCGCCTGAACGGCAGTTTGCGTTACTCTTTCCGTGTAATCGAATGTAGTGGCTGTTTGATCATGGAGCAGCCCTTCGGCAGCAGTCATTTCGTCAATCACCCAATCATAGACTGCTTTTGAAGCTGTAAAAGGCATATTTGTCTCCTGCGGGGATTGGGTAGGCTTGGTCCTCAAGGGTACATCACCGTACCATTGTGTAAGCATGAAGTAATAGTAGGCCCTTAAGAACCTTGCTTCTCCTTCGATATGTCTTTTCTCTTCCTCTTCGATCTTTGATGGCGTATTCAGATTGGCCAGTACCACGTTTGCCCGGTCAATTCCGGTATAGAGGGTGGCCCACACACTTGCCACCTGCGCATCGGCCGATGTGGCGTTATACCAGGGTACCTTTGGTACATTACCGGAAGTGGCATAAACCAGTTCATCGGTAGTAGCCGTTATCAAATGCTGGTAATTGTCACCATACAACGCGTTGTTTTTTAGCGTGCTGTATACCCCTGTTAGTGTGGCGGTTAAATTTTCCTTGCTGGAAAAAAATTCATCCGGACTCAGAAAATCTGTTGGCTGCGTTTCCAAAAGCTTTTTGCAGGATTGGAACGATAAAATCGATGCAGCGGCAACTATTGTTGGAATCAGAAATCTTTTTATCATATCAGTATGCTTTTGTTCACATTATAGGGAGATGTTTAAGCCAAAAACAAATGTTTGCGCGATGGGATACGCAGAGAAGTCAAGGCCGGGCGACAAGCCGAATCCTTTGGTAGACACCTCTGGATCTGGTCCGGAATAGTTGGTCCAGGTATATAGATTTTGCGCGGCAACATACACCCTGGTTGATTTCAGACCTTTGATGAAGTCTTTTCTGAAGTTATATCCCAGCGATATGGTTTTTAACCGGAGAAAGGAAGCATTTTCAATATAGCGGGTTGAGAAAACCCCGGAGATACCGCTGGACCCGCTCCTGGGAATGGTGGTATGCTGGTTTTCGGGGGTCCATCTATTAACATAGGTCGCTTTGACATTCCTGCCCAGTATAGCGCCGTTTAATCCTTCCATGAAAATGTTATTCGCATTCAACACTTCATTACCATAAGACCATTGAAAGAACACATTCAGATCAAAATTCTTGTACGTAAAATTATTATTGAAGCCGCCTGTATGTTTAGGGTAGGGATTTCCGATAAGAGTTTGATCTGCATCATCTACAATGCCATCGTTGTTCAGGTCTTTATATTTGGCATCTCCGGGCTGCCTTGCATTTGTACCTAAAAGACCAGCCGTTGCGGGCAGTTCATTTTTTAATTCATATCCCCCGGGTATTTTATTAAAATCATCATACTGATACACCCCGTCGTACACAAAACCGTAGTAATGTACCAGTTGGTTGCCTACCCGGCTAATCCAGGCCGGGCTGGGGAAGTTGGTTGAAAAAGAGGGGATCGGGGTCATTCTCAGGTCTTCACCCGCGCTCAATGCAACTAATTTGTTCTGATTGAAGGAGATGTTGATATTGGAATTCCAGCTAAAGTTCCTGGTTGTGATGTTCCGGGAATTTAAGGTCAATTCAAACCCTTTGTTCCGGGTTTCGCCAATGTTAACGGTTGCCGAACCATAACCTGTGCTGGAAGCGATCTGGGAGCTTAGCAATAGATCATAGGTATGTTTCTGGTAGTAATCCATTTCGATGCCCAGCCTGTCCTTTAAAAAGCCCAGCTCTATCCCGGCATCAAACTGCCTTGTACTTTCCCATTTCAGGTTTTTATTCTCCAGGCGACCCTGATAGTAGGCGGGCAACGAAGAAGCAGACCCGAAAGGATAGTAGGTGCCTAAGATAATATTGGGCAGATAGCCAAAGTCAGATACCCTGTTGTTGCCGGTTAGACCAAAACTGGTCCTCAGCTTGGCATTGGATATAAATGAGACGTTTTTCATAAAGGGCTCGTCGCTCAGCCGCCATGCAACAGCTCCGGAGGGGAAGTAGCCCCATTTGCTATCTGCAGGGAACTTTGACGATCCATCCGCCCTGAACGTTGCTGTAAATAAATATTTTTGAAACAGGTTGTAGTTAACCCTGCTGGTAAAAGACACCAATCCCCAGCTGGTGCTGGCGGACTCTTTGTCAAATATGACCCCCTCGTCCAGCCCATCTATACCCAATGCCTCGTTCGGTATCAGGTTGGCTTTGTAGCCAAACCTGCTTGCTTTCCTGCTTTGAACAGAAACTACCCCAACTGCTGTTAGCTGATGACTTTTATTGAATCTCCTGGTATAGGTCAGGCTGTTTTCATTTGACAGGTTGACAACATCATCCTGCCACAAACCTCCGTTAACACCGTTCGTTCTGCCAACGCCGGTTAGCGGGCTGCCACTTCGCGTATTTGAATTGTTAAACAACTCCGATCTTGTTGCAGACAGGTCTGCGCTTCCGGTAAACCTCAGCTTAAGGCTGTTTGACAGGTCATATTCCAGGTAACCATTTATTGTGGTGTTCCTAGTCTTGGCAACATCATATTCATTTTGCGCAGATTTCAGCGGATTAAACAGGAATGTTTCTGCCGCGGGGTCTACACCTTCATCCTCGAGATCTGTTTCACGGCCGGAAATTGGCCGGTAGGTCCACAGATTGTAGAACAGATTTTGCACATTGGAATTGCCGGAACCTACAGCTTTTGAGGTTTGCTCCCTTGGCTTTATGCCGCTAACCTTTGAATCCGCAAAGTTTACATTGAGGCCGATCTTGAATTTGCGGCCAACTGCCTGATCTATGTTAAACCGCCCTTGTAAACGGTCAAAACCGCTTCGCATAACCACGCCATCCTGGTTTAGATAGGATAGAGATAAAGCATATTTTGTTTTGGCGGTGCCTCCATTTACCCCCGCGCTGTGGTTTTGAAAAGCGCCGATGCCTACAATTCTGTCAAACCAATTGATGCCTTTTGCATTTCTGAAGTCTTCTATTGTCAGATCAGGAGTAGCCGGATCACTATCCTTGAAGTATAGCGATGCCGCTCGCTGCGGGTCGATCTCTTGTTGCAGCTTGATGAAGTCATAGGGACCTAATACTTCAAGGTTGGCCCTGCCCACATCAGAATAGCCGGCACTACCGGTATATGTTACACGGGCCTCTCCTGTTTTGCCTTTTTTAGTTGTGATCATCACCACACCATTGGCGCCCCTTGCCCCATAAATGGCTGTTGCCGATGCGTCTTTCAGAATATCAATAGACTCAATTTCCGCTATATTCAGCGAGTTGCTATTAAAATCCTCCATCGGAAAACCATCTATAACATAGAGAGGAGCATTACTACCTGTTAAAGAGTTATTGCCCCGGATCACGATATTTAAGCCCTCTCCCGGCTGCCCGTCAACAGATGATACCTGCACTCCCGCAACACGCCCTGCGAGGGCTTGCTGAAAAGAGGCAACCGGCGCTTTGCTCAGGTCAGACAGGTTTACCGACGCAACTGAGCCTGTCAGATCTTTTTTCGCAACAGCCCCATAGCCTATAATAACTACTTCATTCATTGATGCGGGTTCCTGCTCCAGGACAATATCGATTTTAGTGCGCCCGCCAACATTGACCTCCCTGGTTTTGTATCCTACATAGGAAATGACCAGTATTGCGTCAGGGGAGGAAACGGCAATCTGAAAATTGCCGATGGTATCTGACTTGACAACGTTACTCCCGCCTTTTTCAAGTACGCTTGCATAAGGCAGCTTTTCCGTATTTGCTGAAGTACTTATACTGCCGGAGACCATCCATTTTTTTTGCTGTGCATGCAGAAACAGGCTAGGGAAGAGCATGAGAAGTCCTGTAAGCAAAATAGCAATGCTTATTATTTTCATACTGTGGAGTTTAAATTATAGTGGTTGAGTTATCCTATATTCTTTTATTTGTCCATTATGTACTACATATAGAACAAATAGAATTATTTTTTTTCTATTTTCCTAATTTTTTTTGAAAAAGAATTGATGCCATATCTCTATGGAAGGGTTAAAGTGGAGCTGTATGGGGCTGCGGAGTAAGAATAAAAAGAAAGTAATTCCACCTGGACCTGCCTGGACCATTCTTTTTATTTAGCCATCCTATCTATTGATGACTATTATGTACTACAAATATTTTAAGAAACGACAGAAAAGAAGGCCTGCAGAAATTGATGATGGAGAATGTAACGCTTACGCCATAGATTCAATTCACGGGACAAGGGCCGATAATGTTCAATGTCTTTAACTGATGGCATATTGATGCTTCAGGCAATCAAGTGCTGCGCTGGCTGAATTGAGACCTTTAATGAAAGAATCTCTGCTGCTACCCGATACGCAGGAGAGACTACTGTAGTATGAGATGCCATTTCTAAGATTTTGACAAAAAGAAATGTAATTTTTTTTGTTTTTATCTAGCCGTTCTGCTTCTAAATCCCCAGCCAGTACTTCCTTGAGGTAATCGATGTATAAATTCAGTTCTGCAATAAACATATGGGGCCGGTCTTTATTCGAAAGGATGTTGGTTCTCCCGTAAATATGATCTGCCATTGTTTGCAGGGAAACAATTTTTGAAAAGTTAACAATATTAGGCCCAGGGCAAATCGTTACTGCTTCGAGGTTTTTTACCAAAGTCATGTCATAGTTAATAGCTGCCGAATTACTTAAACCTATGCATAAACATTCTTTATCCAATACTTCCTTCAGTTGTGTTTTATAAGTTTTTTCCGGAAGGTTAAGTGATTGCAATTGCGCGATCTTTAACTTCTGATATCTGCTGGAGGCGGTACAGATAGGCTCTGTTGTAAATTCTGTATTAAACGCCAGGTGCTTTTCTGTGCAGGGGCTGCCCGGTTTGCCATTGTCAATGCGCGATTGTTTTTCATGGTAAGAACTGGTCCCTTTCAGATAGTGAAACCGTGTGCCTAGCGGGGAATAATGGCTTAGCATAATATCCTTTTCTTTTGCGGCACTCAATAGCTCCAGGGTATTGGCGTCTACCGTGGTAGCTTCGGGTACGAGCAAAAATGGAGTGCCCCATCCGGTGCTCTCTATGTTATAATGACGATGTAGAAAATCATCTTCCTCAAAAGTTCCGATACCGCCTTGTACAGATATGGTAAGCCGGGGAGGATAAATGAACTTTGTACTTTTCTTTTCTAACATTGCGGCGTTGAAAATTTCAAGGAGCGTATCGATGAGCTCCTGTTTTTTTGCTTTAAATTCCTCAAGGATCGGCCCGAGTAAAAGCCCATCTGTTGCAAATGCGTGCCCGCCGCAATTCAGCCCGGACTCGATCCTGAACTCACTTACCCAAATCCCCTTTTTTGCCAGATATTTCCCTTGTATTAACGCAGAGCGATAGTCACTTACTTTGACGATCACTTTCTTTGTAAAATCACCATCGCTGTTTACATGGAACTCCTCACAGTTGCCGAGGTAATTATATAATCTTGGGTTCATGCCTGCGGAAAAAATGACCGAAGAATTAGCTAGATCGCTTTTCGCATATCCTCTCAATGCCGCCACTGCATCTGATCCTTCAGAAAGCAAATTGCCATTTTTTCCATAGTTATCGCGATCTACTTTTGTCATGATGTTCACATCAATGCTGCCTGGTCTTATTTGTGTACGCAGATACGTTTGCAGTTGCTCTTTTTGCAGCTGATCTTTTGTACCTGTCATTTGCCGGTATAGTTGCTTCAAAGAACTATTGTCAGGCAGCATCTCAAAGTATTTTACTATTTCCGAGTTGGCCTCAAAAGCGGCATGTTTCAGTTTTTCTATCTGTGCCTGTACAATTGTATTGACCAGGTTAAGGTAGTCCGTAATTCTTCTAGCCCTGTAATCAGGTTCATGAGTATCGATGGGTTTATATTCCTGATTTATTGTAGGATAGTAATGGCGTCTCATCATTTCTATCAGCCTGTCCTCAATAATTGAGATGACAGATGAGATGCCAAATCGGGCTACTTTAACAGGGCTATCAATAGTATATGCCAGGCCCATTACCGGAATATGAAATTTATGAAGCGGAGAACTGTACATGAGATGTATGCAATAAAAGTGATGTATACGTAATATGATTAAGGAAACAGCCGGCCCACTGGTTACTTAAATAACCCGCATTCCTGGTTCGCCGCCAAAGGTATGAATAATTAAGGATAATTATATCCTTAATTATTGTTTTTGAAAAAAAACTGTTACTTCAATTACTGCTTTACTTCAAAAGCGCCAATAGCCCTCCCGTGCCGGAACCATTGGCCGGTATGGTCTTTCTCCGGGAGCCGCAAGGGAAGCCCCGCAAGCGCAGCAGGGCTGCCAGGAGCGATGGAAAGATCTTCTTCGTCAGCATTGCTGAACATGGGATCTTTCCCTATCAGCCCGCTTTTTTCATGTACCGGTAGTTGCGGTACCCAGGTGTTGTTGCTGGCATGAAACCACAAGTTGTTGGAGAAAGTGAAACTTTCCGGCGCCGTACCGGGGCCAACGCTGCAGGTTGTGCGCAGTTGGCCATCAACATAGACAATATTGTTCCGGAAAGTATTGCTGCCGCATTTTACAAAACGAGCAGTATCTTTGTTTTCCTGCAGTATCCGGATGGCCCACCGGCCCGGTTTGTAAATGGTATTGTTCACCACTTCAGAATGGGTACAACCAACAAAGGCTACCGGCACGTCAGACCCGATAAATACGTTACTATAAACTTTCAGACCGGTGGCCTCCCAGGTGGCGTTGGCCGGCCTGAAAAAAGCCTGCCCTGTGCTGCCGCCAAGATTGATAGCCCTGCTGCCGGCATTTTTAAATACACAGGCTTCAACACGGATGTTGCTGCTGCCTCCTTTCATTTGTACCGCATTGGCGCCCATGTTTTCAAAGCGGCATTGGCGGATAAGGCTGTTATGGCAACCTACCATGTCAATACCGCTGCCTGCATGGGAGCCGTTCAGGAATGTACATTGCTGAATGACAACATCATCTGCGCCAGATAATTTCAGGAGGTCATTGTTGCCGGTGGCGGCCATATCACGAAAAACACAATGCTGAAATACGATATGGTGCGAGGGAGTGGCGTAGCTGCCCCCATCGTCAATGTTAAGGCCATTGCCCGTTTGCCGGGCAAACTCGATCCCTTCAATATGAAGGTATGCGATGTCAGTGCCTGTCCACGCGGCCGTTCCTCCTTCAAATAACACTGCTCCTTTACTTGCTGCTATGATGAATATCCATTTGCCGGGTGCTCCGCGAAGGCCCTGTAATGATTGATTGCCTGGGTAGGTGCCGTTGTGCAACAAAATAGTGTCGCCCGGCACCGCGGCCTTTGCAGCAGCGGTGAGGCTGGCATAACGCTGCCCATGGCCGGTATGCAGCACTGCGGCTGGTAAAGGGCCATGCAGGCAAATGAGCGGCAGCAATAGGAATAGCAGGCGCATGGCAGGCATTTACCTAAAAGTAGGCTAAAAAAGCTGTTCGTCAAATGGCCGCATCCCGGCTCTGAAATGCCGGGCGATTTTGTTACTCGGTCTTCCAGTTAAATACCTCCAGTTCCGCGGGCGTTTTTGATTGTTGTGCCAGCGTATACAGTTCCTTCACTTTGGCCGGATGCTGTTGGGCAATATTGTTCGTTTCTCCAATGTCCTTACGGAGGTCATACAGCTCCACTATTTCCGGTTTCCCTTTCGGCTTTAGCCGCACCAGCTTCCAGTTGCCCTGTACCACCGCCTCCTTGTACAACTTTTCGTTGAACTGCCAGTAAAGATGGGAATGTTGCTGTGCCTGCTGCTTATTGTGCAGTGCGTTGGTAAAGCTGATGCCGTCAATGCCGGCAGGAGCGGGGGTATTGGTGAGGCCGCAAAGGGTAGGCAGCATGTCCCAGAAAGCCCAGATGTCATTCCGAACAACCCCGGCGGGTATTTTACCCGGCGCTCTCACCAGCAGCGGCACGCGGATGCCGCCTTCATACAGATCTCTTTTTATACCTCTCAGCGGACCGTTACTGTCAAAATATTCGGGATCGGCCCCACCTTCTTTATGAGGGCCGTTATCGCTGGTGAAAAAGATATAGGTATTGTTGTCTAGCCCCAGCTCCTTTATCAGCGCTAGTACGCGGGCCACGTCTTCGTCAAGTTTGCCGATCATTCCGGCAAAGGCGGCATGGGGTTGTTTTTGCGGGTGATATGACTTTACCTCGCTGGTCCCAAAGGGTTTTTCAGGCTGCAGCCTGCTGCTGCCGTCTGCATGTAGCCAGGGCTGCACGTATTGTTGCGGCACGTGCAGCTCTGCGTGCGGAATGGTGAGCGGCATGTAGAGAAAGAAAGGTTTTTCCCTGTTCTCTTTTATGAAGGCGAGCGCTTTCCGGACTATCAGCTCATCGGTATACTCGGTGGAATCCAGCTCCACACGCACTGTTTTGCCGTTTTGTATCTCAAACAGCCGGTTGGTGTAATAGTGATGCGCATGTGTCTGGTTCAGATAACCATAAAAGGCGTCAAAGCCTTGATTTTCGGGTGCGCCGGTGGTATTCTCTTCCCCCAGCCCCCATTTACCGAACATACCGGTGGTATACCCGTTGTTATGCAGGCGGGCGGCCAGGGTAGTGTCTTGCAGGCGTAGTGGTGCCCGGCTGTTGCCCCTGATGTAGGCATGCCCCATATGTTTGCCCGTCATCAGGGCGCAGCGGCTGGGAGCACAAACGGTACTGCCGGAATAGAACCGGGTAAATTTTGTGCCTTCTTTTGCCAGGCGGTCTATATGTGGGGTAGGTACTTTATGCTGCGGGTTGTATGCAGTAAGATTGCCATAGCCCAGGTCATCCGCAATAATGAAAATGATATTGGGCCGTTGCTGTTTTTGCTGGGCCGGCGCCGCCTGTATGAGCAGAAGCAGGCAAAGGCCGGTAAGGAACATTCTGGTTGTCATATGGAAGGGTTGAGACGTGTTGGGAATTTTGTTCCGGCCTGGCATTCCCGCTGCCACCGGAATATTTGATCAAAATAAAAAAAATAGTTGGGGGTTCATCACTTTGCTATATTTGTAGTACATAATAGCAAAGTTTAATCGGGAAAGATGAAGGAAGAGACTATAAACGATCTGAGCAAGACCCTGGGGCGCGTGAAGGCCAACACTATGGCAGACGATGTGGAGATAAAGCTGCGGCAGTACCTGAAAAAGATGTCGCTCAAACCGGGAGACCCGTTGCCGAAAGAAACGGATCTTGCAGAAGCACTGGGCGTTAGCCGCAATGTAGTAAGGGAAGCCTTAAGCCGGCTGCGCATGCTGGGCATGATCGAGACCCGCAAACGCAAAGGGGCTGTGCTGGCCAGCCCTGATATCCTGCTGGCATTTGAGCGTGTACTGGACCCCGCGTTGATAGACGACCTTACCCTGAAAGATATTTTCGAGCTGCGCCTTGTGCTGGAAATGGGACTGGCAGACCTGCTGTATGCCCGCATGACAGAGACTGATATAGATGAACTGGAAGAAATTGCCAATAGCGAGATCAATAAAGACAAATCCTTCCTTGTAAAGAACGAAATAGCTTTTCATGGCAAACTTTATGAAATGACGGGCAACCTCACCCTCAAGCGCTTCCAGATCATGCTGCTCCCCATATTTGCCTATGTGATCACCATGGTGAACAAGCCCTACAGCGGCAAGGTAGATCACCGCGGGTTGGTGGATATTCTCAGGAACGGAACAAAAGAAGATTTCAAAAAAGGAATGTACGAACACCTGAAACCCCATTTTGACCGGTTAAAATAAACCGCTTCTTTTATCGCTTATACCTGCAGATACAGGTAGCTATGCAGCCGTTCCCCCACGCGGCTGCCGCCTGGCCATCAAAAATTTTTCCGGAAAAATTAGGAAAGGTTGGAAATTCTCTGTTATATTTGTTAATATGTAGTACATATAGGACAATAGAACATTTCTTCTTTTTCAACTCAAAATAGTCCACAGTTATGAGCATATACACGCATTGGCTGCTTACGGGCCTCCATTCCAAGATCAAACAGAACCCGGAATGGTAAACATACAAAAGATCATAATAGCGGTAATGCTGCTGTACCCGCTGCTGGGGAACGGGCAGGACGCGCCCCGGAAAACGGTATTGTGGAGGGCCAACGAAGACAGTATACATGCTCATTTTGTTTATGGGCTGGCAGTTACCACCAGGGGAACAATACTGGCGTTTGCCGAAGCGCGGATCAGGGACGGCGCGGACGATGGCGCCCATCATATTGTAATGAAGCGCAGCACAGACGGTGGAAATACTTTCTCTGCATCAAAAGTGCTGGTCAACAGCGATCATGGCCAGTCCTGGGCCAACCCAACCATTGTGCAGGATGCAAAAACAGGCAGACTGTTCCTCTTTTACGCCCTGAATCACGGGAATGACAGCAGCCAGGTCTTTTACATGACCAGTACGGATGACGGGCTCACCTGGTCTGGCATTGTGGAAGTAACGCATCTCTTTGACGGTAACCCGCATGGGTGGACGTTCCATTTACCCGGGCCGGGGCATGGCATCCAGCTGAAAAATAAACGGCTGATCGTTCCGGTATGGCACCGGAAATCTATTTCCTTTGCGGCAGCTGACCGGATGTACGGCGTTAATTGTATCTATAGCGACGATCATGGAAAAACCTGGAAGAACGGTTGGGACGCGCCTGTAGGCGAGTTCAATGAATCGCAGGTAGTGGAGAAAGCCAACGGCGATGTATTGCTGGTGGGGCGTATGTATTCTCCGCAATATGGCTCATTTCAGGCAAAAGTGACCAGCAGGAACAGGGGAGCCAACTGGCAGGCCCCTGCTGTGTATGATGAAGGCCTTACCGGGGCTGTTTGTGATATTGGCCTTACCCGCTACGCCCTCAAACCCAACATCATTCTTGTTTCTCAACCTGCAGACCTTAAAAAGAGACGTGATCTTACTATCAGGTTAAGCAAGAACGAAGGGGCTACATGGCCTGTAAGCAAACTGCTTCAGGAAGGCAGCGCCACCTATTCAGACCTGGCGGTACTGCCAGACGGCGGCATCCTTTGTTTGTATGGCCACGGAGGCAGCAGGCATATGCCAGATGTTGTTACAGTGGCGCGGTTCAGTTTAAAATGGGTATTGGAAAATCAGGAATGATATGCAGATACATCGGATAGGAAAAATACTGCTGCCATGCATCGGCCTTTTGTTGGTCATGGCGGCTAAGGCCGGGGCGCAGGGGCTCGTTTGGAGCAAAGGCGGAGAGTTGCCGGTAAAAGAAGGCCTGGGGCACGCTGCAGCGGGCGCTAGTAACGGCGTGCTGTTGATTGCCGGAGGCAGCAACTTTGACCGGCCTATACGGGAGGGTGGACAAAAAGTGGTTTATGACCGCATCTATATTGCAAAAGATGGTAACACAGCTGAATGGCAGGAAGCAGGTCGTTTGCCGGCACCTGTAGCCAATGCTGCCGTTGTAAACCTGGGCAGTGGTTTACTGGTGATGGGTGGAACAGATGGCAAAACAGCGTCAGACAGGATGTATCTGCTGTATTTCAAACCTTCGTCTGGCAAAGTAGAGATCGACACAACATTTCCAAGGCTTCCCCTGCCCCTGGTTGCTCCTGCAGCCGTTAACATTGGCAATCACATTTATATGGCCGGTGGTCAGCGTGAAAATAATGTTCCGCAACACGGTTTCTGGCGGCTGGACCTTTCTGCAGGAAGTGACCGTGTTTGGGAGGCGTTGCCCGCATGGCCCGGCAGTGGCTGTTTTGGTGCTGCCCTGGCAGTGCAGAGCAACGGGGAACGGGAGTGTATTTATTTGTTTGGCGGGAAGGGGCCGGCCGGCTACCTGAAAGATGCTTTTTCTTACGATGTACGGCATAACAGGTGGAAGACCATTGCGGCATTGCCGGGAGCGGCATTTTACAGTGCCGTTGCCCCGCTGGGGCAAACACATATTATGCTGTTCAGCGGATCAGACGGGCATGAGGCAGACAAAGCCATTGACATGGGAGACAGCTATCACATGTCGCGGGAGGTGCGGGCTTATCATACCATTACAGATACCTGGACGGTATTCAGCACTATGCCGGCAGGAGTGGCCGGCGCCGCGCTGGTGCAGTGGAACAACCGGCTGCTGCTGGCCGGCGGTGAGCTTCGCCCCGGCGTACGTACCAGCGGGATACAGGTTGCCACACTGCAGACCATTCATCCCAAAAGCCAGTTCGGCTGGATAGATTACACCACACTGTTGTTTTACCTGCTGGGACTGGGGCTGATGAGTTTTTACTTTTCAAGAAGGAAACAAAATGCGGGAGACTATCTGCTGGGTAGCAAAAATATTCCTTACTGGGCCGCCGGCATCAGTATCATGGCCACCCAGGTAAGTGCTATTGGTTTTATGAGCATACCGGCAAAAGCATATGCTGTTAACTGGGCCTACTTTGCCGGGGTGTTCACCTGGTTTGTGGCGGTGCCCATTGTAACGCGCGCATACATCCCCTTTATCAGAAAGCTCAATGTGGCAAGCGCTTACCACTACCTGGAAGTACGTTTTAACGCAGGCGCCCGCCTCTTTGCGGGGTCAGTGTTCGTGCTGTTCCAACTGGCCCGTATGGGGCTTGTACTGTACCTGCCGTCACTGGCGCTGGCAGCGGTTACCCCGCTTGACACAGTTACCTGCATTTTGATCATGGGAGTGCTCAGTACGGTATATACTGTGGTAGGCGGTATTGAAGCGGTTATCTGGATAGAAGTGGCCCAGGCCATACTTTTGCTGGGCGGCGGCATTGTGTGCATCATACTGGCTATTGCCGGACTGAAAGGCGGCCTCAGCGATTTTTTTGTACAGGGAATGGCAGACCACAAGTTCAGCCTGGGAGAGATGAATTGGGACTTTACATCTTCAACACTGATCGTCATACTGATCGGCAACATATTTATCCGCTTGGGCAATCTTACCAGTGACCAGGCGGTGGTACAACGGTATATGACTACCAGTGATCTCAGGCAGGCGAAAAGAAGCGTATGGACAGACGTTGCGGTTTCCATACCCTGGGCGTTGGTAGTATATGGCCTGGGAACGGCCCTTTATCTCTACTACAAACAGCATCCGGACCAGTTGAACCCTGCCATTGCGGCAGACGGCATTCTGCCGATGTTCATCGGGCAGCGGGCGCCTGCAGGGCTTAGCGGGCTGATCATTGCGGCCATTTTTGCCGCCTCCATGTCTACGCTGGAAGGCTCCATACACAGTGTGGCCACTATTTTTACAACAGATTTTTATGGCCGGTATAAAAAGAACATGACGCAACAACAGGCCGGCAATGTGGCAAAAATTGCTACGGTCGTTTTGGGCAGCTTTGCAACAGGGCTTTCACTGGTACTGGTTTTTATGGATGTCAATTCCATACTGGATGTATTTCAGGAGGTAACAGGGCTGTTCATCGGGGCTTCCACGGCTTTGTTCATGCTGGGTATCTTCACTACGAGGACAAATGCAACCGGGGCATTGATAGGCGCTGTCAGCAGCGGGTTGATCTTGTACCTGGTGAAAACCATGACCCCGCTCAGCTTCTGGTTATACAGTGCCATCGGTTTCCTGAGCTGCTATGTGATCGGGTATCTTTCCAGCCTTGTATTCCCGGGCAGAAAAGCGCTGGAGGGCCTCACGTTTTATTCTATCAATCAACTTAAAGAAAAGTAAATATGGAACATGTGATTGCGCTGGACGCAGGGTTAAACAAATATCAGCCGCTAGGGAAGATCATATGTTATGATGATTTCGACAAAGGGCTTAACGGGTGGATGGACCTGCATCCTAACTATGTGGGTAAAGACTTCAATACACTTCGCTACAGCCATGTAGACAAAACGCAATGGGGCCCGCTGATGCTCAGCAGCGCCAGCTTCCGCCTGGCAGGGACCCATGGCTCAATGAACGGTACCTATTCCCTGAAATTGTCTACAAGGCCAGTGGCCAATCCCTATACGGAGGCGCCTGCGCCCGGGAGCCTTTCACACGGTATCAAAAGGCTCACCACGCATCTTCCGAGGGGGCTGCGGCAATATGAAATGTGGTATGCCTACACGCCGGAACAGGACCGCCAGGGACTGAGCGAGCAGGCCATGCGCGCATTCGGTATCTTCTTTGACATACAGGACGATGAATACCGCTACTTTATCGGCGCGCGGTACGTAAATGCTGTGAATGGTGAAATGGTACGGCGGTGGCAGGTATTCAAAGCGAAGGACGTGAGCGATAAGGAATGGGCTTATGGTGTGGAGGATGACTGGTGCAAAATGGGCATAGACGCCATGTGGTACGGCAACCGCTATCCAGACGGCGCTACAGACGGTTTTGAATGGGTGCCAGATGGTTACCAGGATCTCTGTTATAATGAAAGTGATGACAAGATCAACTGGAGCTACCTGAGATTGCTGATCGATACAAGAAAAAGAGAGTATGTGGAACTGCAGTCAGGAGACAAGGTTTTTGACCTGCGTGGCATGCAGCCTACGCTGACCGCTCCCTATGCAAGAATAAAAGGATTGTTCAATCCCGGCATGTGGGTAGAGAATGATACAGACAGGCGGGTATTCTTTTACGCAGATTCAGTTGTTATTTCTGCGGAATGATTTTTTTACACGAGATGGATAGTTGATATGAGACAATTTCATGCTGCTGCGGTAGAACGCAGAAAATATTTCAAGGGAACGATCAGCTCTCACCCTATGGAAGCCGGCTGGGCGGGAGAGGCCATTTTTTTTCTGATCGTTGAAGAACTAACCGGTAAAGATGCCTGCGTAAATGCGTGCGTGGAAATTTCACCAGATGGCATTAACTGGATCAGGGAAGGTGCTGCTTTCCCTTTGATCAGCAAACCGGGACACTATTTCTGCAAGGTGTCCCATTTTGGTAACTGGCTCCGCATAAACGGCGAAATAACGGGCCCTGAAGCGGAAGCGAAGGCCTCCGTGCATTTGCACCTGAAGTCATAACGCAGATTGCCGTCTAACCTGTCCGGGGCCATATTTAACCCAAACTTCAAAAAAATAGTTTGCAGTTTGGCAGCTTTGCTATTAATTTTACGGATCGTGTTACCACAGTCTAATAATATTGAAGCCAGATGATACGGCTGCTAGTTGGGTTTATTTTATCGCTATATGTACTTTCGCCCGGGGGGCATGCCCGTGCTTTCCAGCATTCTATTGATCATGCGCCTCAACGGCGGCCTGTGGTATATGCGCTTTTTAACGAGTTTCAACTCTGCCAGGATGGCTTGCCGGGCGCAAGAAGGGCAAGCGAGAAAATAAAAGCGGTGGAGATACAGGAAGACGATGAACCCGGCTCTTCCAGGAAACACCCCGAATCCCGCAATCCTTATATTACTTTACCTGCCACGCTGGCCCGGCAACTTACGTATCATGATCTGAAACGCCCACTGCCGGCGTATGCACATTTTGCGTATTCTTCTTCACATAAGTTTATTGTTCACCGGGTAATCAGAATTTGATCTGACCATCCGCACCGGGGAAAGGTATCGTTTGCCCTTCCCTGTTCACCTGTTTATATGCTTTCCGCATGGCACCGGCTATGGCGGATGGCTATGTTATACCCCTGTCTTACAGTAATAACCTAAAAAAAGCGTTAAGAACACATATTATTTTATGAAGCAAATTCTCATGCTACTGGGCTTGTGTGCCTTGTTGTGCCATACAAGTTGCCAACCGAAAGAAGAAAACAAGGAAGAGGCTGCCAAACTGATCGTGACCAGTCCCCTGAAAATGGACACTACCATCACCAGGGAATATGTGTGCCAGATACGTTCCATCCGAAACATTGAAGTAAGGGCGCAGGAAAAAGGATACCTGCAGAACGTTTTTGTAGATGAGGGGCAGTTTGTGAAAGCGGGGCAGCTGTTGTTCAAGATCATGCCCAAGCTCTATGAGGCTGAATTAATGAAAGCGGAGGCGGAAGCGCAGGCTGCCGAAATTGAGGTACAGAACACCCGTTCACTGGCGGAAAGGAACGTGGTTTCCCAAAATGAACTGGCGCTGGCCAATGCCAAACTAAAAAAGGCAAAAGCAGAACTGGCGCTGGCGCAGGTACACCTGGCGTTTACGGAGATCAGGGCGCCGTTTGACGGTATTATCGATAACCTTCACCTGAAACTGGGCAGCCTGGTGGAAGAGGGAGACCTGCTCACCAGCCTGTCAGACAATAGTCGCATGTGGGTATATTTCAACGTATCAGAACCGGAATACCTGGATTATGCCGGCAGCATACGGCCAAAGGAAAAGCTGAAGGTGAACCTGCTAATGGCCAACAAGCAGGAGTTTAAGCATCCCGGTGTGGTGGAGACCATTGAAGGCGAATTTAATCATGAAACGGGCAATATTGCATTCAGGGCTACTTTCCCTAACCAGGAGGGTTTGTTAAGACATGGCGAAACGGGTTCCATCCTCATCAGGGAGCCCATCAGGGACGCGATCATCATACCGCAGAAAGCCACCCTGGAGATCCTCGACAAAAAATACGTGTACGTAGTAGGTAAGGATAACACGGTGCAGCTGCGCCCCATTACAATTGGTGCGGAGGTGCCTGACCTGTACGTGGTGAAGGAAGGGCTGTCAGAGAACGAGAAGATATTGCTGGAAGGCTTGCGGAAAGTGAAGAATAACGACAAGATATCTTTTGACTACGAAGCGCCCGGGCAGATCATCTCCCACCTGATGCTGCCAACGGAATAATGTACAGACAAAAAAAGCAATAACATGTTTAATATATTCATGAAAAGGCCGGTGTTCGCCATCGTGATCTCCCTTTTCATTATTTTCCTGGGAGTATTGGCCATCAATACGCTGCCTACTTCCCAGTTCCCTTCTATTGCGCCGCCCCGGGTGATTGTTAGCGTGGCCTACCCCGGCGCCAGCGCAGACGTGCTGGTACAGTCCGTTCTCATCCCCATGGAAAAGGCGGTGAATGGTGTTCCCGGCATGAAATACATGACGTCTGACGCCACCAGCGCGGGGGAGGCCAACATCCAGGTGGTTTTTGACCTGGGCACAGACCCCAATCAGGCGGTGGTGAACGTAAAGAACCGCATAGAACAGGTAACGAGCCGGCTTCCACCACTGGTGCAGCGTGAAGGGATTGTGGTAAATATCCTGCAGCCCAACATGCTGATGTACGTGAACGTATACAGCACAGACCCGAAGGCAGATGAAAATTTCCTGTATAACTATGCCAATATCAACATACTGCAGGAGCTGAGACGGGTAAAAGGGATCGGCAGCGCGCAGATCCTGGGCAGCAGGCAGTACGCCATGCGCATCTGGCTGAAACCAGACAGGATGCGGGCCTATAATGTGTCAACAGACGAAGTGATGGAAGCCCTCGGTAACCAGAGCATCATCGGGTCGCCGGGCAGGCTGGGCAGAAGTGACGGCAAACGCTCGGAGGCATTGGAATATGTGCTGACGTACCAGGGCCGGTACAATAAACCGGAGCAGTATAAAAACGTGATCATCCGCGCCAACCCCGAAGGGGAGATCCTTTACCTGAAGGATATAGCAGATATAGAATTCGGCAGCGAGTTCTACGATATCTATTCCAACCTGAACAACCACCCCTCCGCGGCCATTGTACTGAAACAGACCTACGGCAGTAATGCCAGCGAAGTGATCAAAAGTATAAAGGCCAAACTGGAAGAGATCAAAAGCGGTTCCTTTCCACCGGGCATGGATTACGAGATCAGCTATGATGTTTCCAGCTTCCTGAACGCTTCTATTGATAAAGTGCTGCATACATTGGGAGAGGCCTTTATACTGGTAGCTATTGTGGTGTTCCTCTTCCTGGGCGACTGGCGGTCTACCCTCATCCCGACACTGGCCGTGCCGGTCTCGCTGGTGGGCGCATTTTTCTTCATGCAGTTGTTCGGGCTCACCATCAACCTCATTACACTGTTTGCGCTGGTACTGGCAATCGGTATTGTGGTAGATAATGCCATCGTAGTGATTGAGGCGGTACACGCCAAAATGGAAGAAGAACATCTTTCTCCGTACCAGGCTACCTACAAGGTGATACATGAGATTGCCGGGGCCATTGTGGCTATCACCTTTGTAATGGCGGCGGTGTTCATCCCGGTGGCATTCATGTCAGGCCCGGTAGGCATCTTTTACCGGCAGTTCTCCATCACCATGGCCACCGCTATTGTGCTATCCGGCCTTGTTGCGCTTACGCTCACGCCGGTGCTCTGCGCCATGATCCTGAAGAACCCGCACGGGAAGCCGAAAAAGAAATCGCCGGTAGACCGGTTTATAGATGGCTTTAACAACCTGTTCGGGAAACTCACCGGCCAATACGAGCGCCTGCTCCGCTTGATCGTGAACAGGAGGGTGGTAACGTTTGGCATCCTGCTGGCTTTCTGCGCGGGAATTGCGGGCATATTCAAAGACCTTCCGTCCGGGTTCATACCTAATGAAGACCAGGGTATGATCTATGCCATCATTCAAACGCCGCCGGGCTCTACGCTGGAGCGCACCAATGACCTGGCGCGCAAGCTGCAGGAAATTGCGGAGCATGTGGAAGGCATCCGGTCTGTTTCGGCGCTGGCGGGTTATGAGGTGCTGACGGAAGGGCGGGGCTCCAATGCGGGTACCTGCCTGATCAACCTGAAAGACTGGTCTGAACGGAAGCACTCCGTGAACGAGATCATCCGGGAGCTGGAGGAGAAGTCTCATGAGATTCCCGGCGCTACAATAGAATTTTTCGGTCCGCCGGCGGTGCCTGGGTATGGTGCGGCGGGTGGCTTTGCCTTGCGCTTGCTGGACAAAACCAATAACGACGATTACAGGGAACTGGAAAAAGTGAACGACCAGTTTATGGCGGCGCTGGAAAAACGCAAGGAGCTTACCGGCCTCTTCACATTCTTTAGTGCCAACTATCCGCAATACGAACTGGAGATAGATAACAAGGCTGCCATGCAGAAGGGCGTTTCCATTGGCAAGGCCATGGATAACCTGTCTATCCTGATAGGCAGTACCTATGAGCTGGGTTTTGTGCGGTTCGGCACTTCCCTCAAGGTGTATGTGCAGGCCGCTCCTGAATACAGGCGGCTGCCGGATGACCTGATGAAACTTTACGTGAAAAATGACCGGGACGAAATGGTGCCCTATTCCGCGTTCATGAGCATTAAAAAATCGCATGGCCTGAATGAGATCACCCGTTATAATATGTACACTTCGTCCGCCATCAGGGGAGAACCGGCGCCGGGTTACAGCAGCGGCGAAGCTACCAGGGTGATCCAGGAGGTAGCGGCCAAAACGTTGCCACGCGGGTATGATATAGATTGGGAAGGGCTTTCCAAAGATGAAACAGAACGGGGCAATGAAGCGCTCTACATCTTCCTGGTGGTGCTGGCATTTGTATACCTGATACTGGCGGCCCAGTACGAAAGTTTCCTGCTGCCCCTGGCGGTGCTGTTGTCCCTGCCGGCCGGCGTGTTCGGAGCCTTTTTGCTGGTGAAGGTGATGGGATTGGCCAACGATATTTATGCGCAGGTAGGGTTGGTGATGCTCGTTGGCCTGCTGGGCAAGAACGCGGTGCTGATCGTGGAGTTTGCCGTGCAGCAGCACCGCGCCGGCAAAACGCTGTTTGAGGCGGCCGTAGAAGGCGCCAAGGTGCGCTTCAGGCCTATCCTCATGACCTCGCTGGCCTTTATTGCCGGCCTTATCCCGCTGGTGTTTGCTACCGGTCCCGGCGCCATCGGCAACCGCACCATCGGCGCGGCGTCAGCCGGTGGTATGCTGATAGGCACGGTTTGCGGTGTGATCGTTATTCCCGGGCTGTACTACATATTCGGTGGTCTCGCAGCCAGGAGAAAACTGATCAGGGATGAAGATGAGAATCCATTAACTGAAGAAATCGATCATAATGTTTAAATATAGTTTGTACAGATATATCATAATCGGCTGCATCAGCATGATCTATGCGGCCTGCGGGATTCCTGCGCTGACAGGAAGAACGGAAAACAAAGCGGTGCCTGCGCGGTATGGCAGCCAGGAAGATACGCTGAACACCGCGCATGTACGGTGGAAGGACTTTTTTGCCGATCCGTACCTGTCTGCCATTATTGACACCGCTTTGCAAAATAATCAGGAGCTGAACATTGCCCTGCAGGAAATTGAAATGGCGCGTAATGAAGCAAGGGCCAGCAAGGGGGAATACCTGCCATTTGTTGGCCTGAGAGGCGGGGCCGGTGTGGAGAAAGTGGGCCGGTATACCAGCCAGGGCGCTAATGACGCCAATACGGATATCAAGCCCGGAAAGGAAATGCCGGAACCGCTGCCGGATTACATGGTTGCGGCCTATGCTACCTGGGAGGTGGATGTATGGCACAAGTTGAGGAATGCCCGGAAAGCAGCGGTAACCCGTTACCTGTCTACCATAGAAGGGAGGAATTTTCTGGTAACGAACCTGATCGCAGAAATTGCCGGCTCCTACTATGAACTGCTGGCGCTGGACAACCAGTTGAACATCGTAAAACAAAATATCGGCATACAGAACAATGCACTGGAGATCGTGAAGCTGCAGAAAGATGCTACCCGCACTACAGAACTGGCAGTACGCAAGTTTGAAGCGGAGGTGCTGCACACCAGGAGCCTTCAATATGACATTCAGCAGCAGATCACAGAAACTGAAAACCGTATCAATTTTCTGGCGGGCCGCTACCCGGCGCCCATTCCGAGAAACGACCGGCAGTTCGGGAATAATATACCCGCCGCCATTCATGCCGGTCTTCCTTCACAATTGCTGGCCAACCGCCCTGACATCAAACAGGCGGAGCTGGAACTGGCCGCGGCCAGGCTGGATGTGCAGGTGGCCAGAGCACGGTTCTATCCTTCACTCGGCATTTCCGCCGCCATCGGCTACCGTGCTTTCAACCCGGCATACCTGGTGAAAACACCCGAATCCCTGTTGTACTCGCTGACGGGAGACCTGGTGGCGCCCGTGGTTAACAGAAATGCCATAAAGGCGGCATACAGCAATGCCAACGCCAGGCAGATGAAGGCGGTTTACAATTATGAGCGTACCGTTCTGAACGCTTACGTGGAAGTGGCCAACCAGCTGTCAAAGATCGGCAACCTGTCAAAACGCTACGAACTGAAGGCACAGCAGGTAGCGGCATTAACACAGTCTATCACCATCTCGAACGACCTGTTCAAGTCTGCACGTGCAGACTATATGGAGGTGCTGATGACCCAGCGAGACGCGCTGGAATCGAAATTTGAGCTGATTGAAACGCAAAAGGAACAATTGGGCGCCATGGTGCGGATCTACCGGGCGCTGGGAGGTGGATGGAATTAACCCGTTCATAGGCAGGCCGGCGGAAAGGGGCCTTTCTTTCCGCCGGTTTTCCCTTCCCGGTTTGGCCGGTGCCCTACATGTGGTATCTTGACAAGAATCAGGAAGATGGTTGTACGAAATTACCCGGAATCCTTATCTTGGGAGTAAATCCCTAACCATGAAAAGAGCATTCGCCACCTATGCTGTCATTGCCATTGCGGCATTGGGCCTTTCCTCCTGCGCTACTATTTTTTCCGGCACCAAGCACACCTTTGTGCTCAACACTAAACCTGAAGACGCTAAAGTAACAGTAACAGATAAAAAGGGAAAAGAAATTTTCTCCGGCCAAACGCCCGCTCAGGTACGCCTGAAATCCGGGGCCGGTTATTTCTCGCCGGCGCGTTATGTGATCACGTTCAGCAAGCCTGGTTATGCGGACCAGACGGTACCCGTTGACTTCAAGATCAGCGGCTGGTACTTCGGTAACATCTTTATTGGCGGCGCGCTGGGCATGCTGATCATAGACCCGCTTACAGGTGGTATGTGGACGGTGGGTAACTCCGCTAAAAATATCTACCGGCCCCTTAGGCCACAGGGCGTAGCATTGGAGGTAATAGATATCCGGGACCTGAATGAAGCGCAGCGGCAACAGCTGGTAAAACTCAATTGAGGCTGGCTGCGGTTGCAATGTATCCAACCTTCCACAACCTGTGGAAAAATTCCCATCATTCCACCACAGGGAACAGCAGTAGCGGAATGGCTGAATGATAAGCCAGCTTTTTCGAGATGCTTTTGTGGAACAGGGCGGAGAAACCGCCGTGTTTTTTAGGAACAGCCATGATCAATGAGGCCCGCCGCTCATCTGAAAACGTTAGTATGCCTTCTACAACATCGTTTCTGGTGATGTAGCCGAAGGTAGGGGCGTATTTTTCCAGTTGCCGGTGAAGGTCTGTAATGGCCTCAAAAGTTTCCGGGGCGTATTTTTCCTGTGTTTCGGGCATTACGTTCAAAACGTACAGGCTGGCGCCGAATGCGTCCAGGAAGGCGTACAGCCGGCTGAGAGATACATGGGTTACCTCCTCCAGGTCTGTTGCAAAAACAACTGTTTTGACGGGCCGGCCCACCAACGCGTTTTGCGGTACAATGAGCACCGGCATTTCACTGCTTTTCAGCACTTGTGCTGTCATGCTGCCCATCAGCAGCTTTTCAAGGTTGGACTTGCCGGAAACGCCCATTACCACAGCTATCACTTCTCCCTGCCGGTACCGTTCGTTGATCCTTTCCCCCAGGATGGCCTCTTCCGCCACCAGTTCAATTTCAACGGATGGGCCTGCCAGTGCCTTCAGCCGGTCATGCAGCAGGCCAAGTGATCTCATGCTTTCGAGGTATACCTCCTGACTGTCTTGTACAACGGGTATTTCGGTTCCGCCCACAATGGTCTGGTAGGCATGGTAGAGAATGAGCCGATTCACTTCCAGCCCTGCTGCAATGCCGCAGGCGTATTCCGCGGCACGGAAGGCGGCTTCTGAAAAATCTGTGAGTATCAGCAGTGATTTCATCAAAGAGGAGTGCGGAAAAATTGTGCCAGCCTGGTCAGCGTGCCCGGATTTTTAGAGAAAAGGCCAGGATGGAAGAGAGGAATTTGGCCGGGCAAAAATTATTAGTCTACTAATTTAGTAGATTTATTTTGTTTTTTTATTTCTTCTTTCTATTTTTGTTCCGTTAATAGGAGGCACTGGCAGTAAGAATATCGGGCCATTGCGAGAGAAACCGCCACTGTAGCCACATATCAGCCATTAATTCTCTTCATGATGTGGGTGAAGACAAACATTAGACATACCAACCGGAACTAGCAGGGGAGCAATTCCCTGATAGATCAGACCAGCATAAAGGCTAACTTTTTTTAAAACTTTAAACATATGAAAGCACAGACTTCCAGCTCCCTGCCAACAGTACTGATGTGTAAAACACAGGCCGGTTCCTGCGGGAAGTGTTGTTGCCGGCTACTTTCTCAGAAACAGTAACGTTTCCCCTTTCTTAATAATGGTCACGCTTCAATTAACCTCGCATTTGCGGGGGCTGGCATCGCTTTGCCGGTACTATCATAAAAACTGAACGGCATGGAAATAAGAATGTAGGCAATCAATAAAAAAGGGAAATACATGAAGTATTTCCCAAGGTCTTATCATTAAAACAGGTTCTCAATTGGCGTTGTCGCCTGTTTCAATTAACTCTAAAACCAATGTAAAGGTATGCAAAAAAATGCGAATGCCGGGAGGGTGCTTTATGCCCGGCATCTTACACTATTCATTCTATTACTGCTTGTAATTCCGCTCTGCGCTTTAGCTCAACGGCCATCACCTCCCCTTGTCAACTCTACCTTATCAGGAAGAATAACGGATGCCGTTACCAAGCTCCCCCTGGCCGGTGCTTCTATACAAATTGAAGGGGTCACCCACAGCGTAACCACCAACAACCTGGGAGAATTTAATTTTGTAACCGGCCAAAAGCTGCCGTACCCGCTAGTGATCAGTTATGTTGGGTATAAGACCCTGCGCATAATTGTAAGCCAAAGCCCTGCAGAAATTCAGCTCGAACCGGAAGTGAGCAGCCTGGGAGATATAGTGGTAGTGGGCTATGGCCGGCAGCGGAGGAAAGACCTTACCGGTGCGGTAGCGTCTGTACCTACCATTCTGAAAGGGCAGCCGGTCAGCTCGCCGGACAGATTGTTACAAGGTGCTGTGCCCGGTGTGCAGGTTACACAGTCCAGCGGCCAGCCGGGCAGCGGCGCTTCCATCAGGATAAGGGGCGGTACCTCTATCAATGCCGGCAACGAGCCGCTGTACGTTATTGACGGTTTCCCTGTTTACAATGGTGATGCGTCTGTAGATGCCGGCATCACCAGTGGCGAAAAGATCAACCCGCTGGCCAGTATCGACCCGGCAGACATAGCGTCTATTGAGGTATTGAAAGATGCGTCTGCCACAGCTATTTACGGTTCAAGAGGCGCCAATGGGGTGGTGCTGATCACCACGCAACGCGCCAAGGCCAGGCAGTCTACTGTGTCTTACAACAACTATTTCGGCGTGCAAAGCGTGATCAGGAAGCTGCCGCTGCTGAATGCGGAAGAATGGGGTGCGCTGAAGAATGATGCAAGGGCTGATGCCGGCAAACCTCCCTTGTATTCCGCGGAACAATTAAAGGCGCTGGGGAAAGGTACGGACTGGCAAGACGAGGCTTTTACCTCCGCCCCTGTCACCAATCATAGTCTGTCACTGTCTGCCGGTACGGAAAAATCAAAATTCCTGCTCTCCGCCGGTTACTTCAGGCAAGACGGCGTGATCATCAACACCGGCTTTGAACGCTACAGCGCCCGGCTGAATGTTGAGCACGATTTTAACGAGCGGTTCAAGATCGGGGCTTTCCTCACGGGCAGTGCCACTAACGCCAAAGTAGCGCCCAACGGGGTGGTGCAGGGCCTGCTGGAAATGCCGCCTACCGTACCTGTCAGGGACGCCGAGAGGAACTTCACGCTGGTCAGCAATTTTGAAACGGCCATCGGCAATCCCATCAATACCCTGCATAACCAAACCAACGAGTCCAACACCCGCCGTTTTTTACTGAACGGTTTTGGTGAGTACGAGATCATCAAGGGGCTAACGGCCAAGGTGCTGGTGGGGGCAGACATCATCAACAACAAACAGAACAGGTACCTGCCGTCTACTGTATTTGAGGGGCTGCCGGCAGGCATTGCGGGAGTAGGTTCTCTGGGTACGGTCAACTGGCTGAATGAGAACACGCTCAACTACAAGTTTGACCTGGGGCAAAACCACCGTTTTGATGTGCTGGTGGGCAATACGCAGCAGCAGGCGGTTACAGAGGTATTCAGTGCGGGTTCTTCAGATTTTGTGAACGATGCCTTTACCTATCATAACCTGGGCGCCGGCGCTGTTCTCAGAACGCCAGGTTCGCTCTATACCAAATGGGCTTTAAAGTCGTACCTGGGCAGGATCAACTACGGTTTCAGAAGTAAATACCTCTTCACTTTCACGGTGCGGTCAGACGGTTCTTCCCGCTTTGGCAATAACAACAAATGGGGTACGTTCCCTTCCGCGGCCTTTGCATGGAATGCCAGTGACGAAAAGTTCCTGGAAGGCATCAAAGCCATCAGCTCCCTGAAACTGAGAGTGAGCGCAGGCCTCACCGGTAACCAGGAAATACCGGCATACCGTTCGCTGGCGCGGCTTTCTTACTACCGCTACAATTTTGAGGACCAGTTGGTAGGCGGTTTTGCGCCCAGCAGCTACGAAAATGCCAACCTTAGCTGGGAAAAAACGGAGCAATACAACCTGGGTCTGGAACTGGGCCTGTTTGCGGAAAGGATCAACGTGTCCACAGATGTTTATTATAAAAGAACAAATGACCTGCTGCTGGAAGTACCGTTGCCGTTCTCGTCTGGTATTGAAAGTGCTTTCCAGAACTACGGAAGTATTGAGAACAAGGGGATCGAGCTGGCTATCCGTTCAGAGAACCTGACTGGCAAATTCAGCTGGACCACCAACCTGATTTTTTCAGCCAACAGGAACAAAGTGCTGAGCCTGGGCCCTGGCGTAAAAGAATTTATTCCCATCAACCCCGCCAACACCGCCAGAACTTCGGAGATCGTGCGTGTTGGGGAGCCGTTGGGCAATTTCTTTATGTATGTAACAGACGGCATCTTCCAGGAAGGGGACGATTTCAGTTTGTCCCCTACGCCCAACACAAGGGCCGGCAGCCAGAAATATAAAGACGTGAACGGCGATGGCGCCATTACCCAGGCCGGAGATGTGACCATTGTGGGCAACTCTCAGCCAAAATTCCTGGCCGGCCTGTCCAACAATTTCAGGTACAAAAATTTTGACCTCCTGATCTTTTTGCAGTCTTCCTACGGCAACAAGATCTTCAGCAATAGCAAGGCCCTGCTGGAAATAGGCTCCGGTTTTACCGGCGCGTCTGCTACCCTGCGGAACCGATGGACGCCCACTAATACCAACACAGACGTACACCGTGCTATTGAAGACCCTTCGCCCACCTTGTCAGACAGATTTGTGGAAGATGGCTCCTACCTGCGGCTGAAAAACATTACGCTGGGGTACACCCTGCCTTCTGCGCTGTCTGCAAGGTTGCGGCTGAAATCCCTGCGGGTGTATGTTTCCGGGCAAAACCTGCTTACGTGGACGAAGTATACCGGCTTTGATCCTGAGGTGAGCAGAAACGGCCAGGACGCGCTCAGCTCCGGTTTTGATTTTGGTAGTTACCCCGGCACAAAAACCCTTTCTGCCGGGCTGTCTGTTTCATTGTAAAAAAGAAAAGAAGATGCGTAGCACATTTTTCAATATAAGGGCCCTTGTGGTCATCGGCCTGTTGTCATCCTGCGTAAAACTGAAGGAAGACCCCAGGTCTTTCCTGACCAGTGACCAGTTCTACAAAACGGCAGAAGATGCCGTTGCAGCGGTGAATGCCATTTATTATTCACTGAATAACGATAAGCCGGAAGGGCAGCACCAGATGTACGGATCGCTGCTGAATACCGCCATGGACATGGCCAGTGACGATCTTACCTCCGGGCCGGGAACACCCAATCCAAATGTACGTTCCCTGGCCATCCTCACCCATTCTTCCACCAACATCAGGGTAGAGCAGATGTGGCAGCAGCATTATATTGCCGTGAACAAGGCCAACGCGGCCCTGCAAAGGATACCTGACATGAACATCAACGGCGAGCTGAAGAACCGGTTGCTGGGCGAGGCGCTTTTCCTGCGGGCGCTGTTCTACTTTAACCTCGTGCGTTTGTACGGAGATGTGCCCCTGCTGCTGAAAGATCAGACCACACTATCTATTGATGAACTGCAGGTGCCCAGAACGCCGAAAGAAAAAGTGTATGAACAGATCATCAATGACCTCACGGCTGCTGCCGGTCATTTCAGGGAAGGTGGTACCGGCGAAGTAGGCCGGGCTACGGAAGGGGCCGCCAAATCATTGCTGGCAAAGGTATACCTGACCATCCGCCAGTGGGATAAAGCGGTGCAGTGGAGTGAAGAAGTGATCAACGGGCCTTACGGTTATGACCTGCTGGAAGATTATTCCCATGTTTTTCTGCCTGCCTATAAAAACAGCCGGGAGCACATTTTCTCCGCCCAGTTCAAGGGCTTTGCACAAAGCCAGGGCCATGCCTCTACCAGGAGGGCCATTTTTTCTGGTATTCCCGGGCTGGTAGGAAGCTATGGGGACCAGGTGCAATTCTACACAAACGGAAGCGACAAGTTCTTCAGCGTTTATAAATTGTATTCAGCCAATGATAAAAGGAAGGCGGTCACCTTTGTGACCAGCTTCAGAAGCCCTTCCAACGGAAAACTGTACGGGCAACTGAATGATCCGGCTCTTGCCGGAGACTCCACGCCGTTTTTCAACAAATACTGGGACCCCGGTGCTGTTGCGGCTACCAATGAATCTTCCGCCAATACGTCCATACTGCGCTTTGCAGAAATATTGCTGATACATGCGGAAGCGGAGAACGAGCTGAACGGTCCCACGGTCAAAGCCTACGCCTCCTATAACCGCGTGCGGCGCCGTGCCGGTCTTGCACCGCTGGAAGCGCTCACCAAAGACCAGTTTCGTGACTCGCTGTACCTTGACCGGCGGCTGGAGCTGGTATACGAGTTCCAGCGCTGGTTTGATCTTATCAGGCAAACAGGCAGCGAGGCTACGGGAGTAGGCCCGGAAGGCCGCGGTACCCTGGTGGTGAACCTGAAAAAAGCCGGTAAGACCAACGCGGCCCCGCGCCACTATTTATACCCTATACCTTACCTCGAAATACAGCGTAATCCCAGCCTCACCCAAAACCCCGGTTGGGAATAAGCCTGTTGAAAATAAATGTTGATCAACCTGAAAAAAAGTAATTATATGAACCATCAATCGCGCCATGTCATCAGCCTGCTGACGGGATGGCTCTTCTTTATCATTTTTACTCCAGCCCAGGCCCAGCACAGCCCGCTGCAGCCCTTTGGCGGAAAGATCAGGAAAACGCTTGACAGCACCGTGCAGTGGCGGCCGGAAAGGACCAAAGCACCCAAAGGCGCTCCCAATGTAGTATGGATATTGCTGGACGATGTGGGCTTTGGCGCATCGTCTGCTTTTGGCGGGCTGATTGAAACGCCTACGTTTGACAGCCTGGCCAACAACGGCCTTCGTTACACCAATTTTCACACCACCGGCATCTGCAGCCCTACCCGAGCGGCGCTGCTTACCGGCAGAAATTCGCATAGTGTAGGCATGGGGCATCATGCGGAGCTGGGTATTGGTACGCCGGGCTACTCCGGCGATATTCCACTGGAAGCAGGCACCATTGCCGAAATTTTCAGGGAAAACGGCTACAACACTTTTGCGCTGGGCAAATGGCATGGCAACCGGCCTATAGACCTTACGGCCGCCGGCCCTTTCAACCGGTATCCTACAGGGCGCGGGTTTGACCACTTCTACGGTTTCCTGGGTGGCGCTACAGACCAGTGGTATCCAGACCTGGTGGAAGGTATCACGCCGGTAAACCTCGACGGGAATAAGAAACACCTCAACGAACTGCTGGCAGACAAGGCCATTTCCTACATCGCCAACCAGAAGTCTGCCGCGCCAGACAAGCCTTTCTTCCTGTACCTGGCGCCGGGCGCCACGCATTCTCCCCACCAGGTGGCAAAAGAATGGTCTGACAGGTACAAAGGCAAATTTGACGGCGGATGGGACAAATACCGCGAAGATGTTTTCAAACGCCAGCAAGCCCTGGGCCTTATACCTGCACGTGTAAAGCTGCCGCCGCGGCAGGAGGGTATCAAGGCATGGCAATCCTTGTCTGCAGATGAGAAAAAGGTGTTTGAAAGGTTCTTTGAAGTATACGCCGGTTTCCTTTCCTACACAGACTTTGAAATTGGCCGCATTGTCAACTATCTCAACCAGATAGGCCAGTTGGACAATACCCTGATCTTTGTTATCATCGGCGATAACGGCGGAAGCAAGGAAGGCACTTATACCGGCACCACCGGCGGGGCGGAAGGCCCCCAGGGGCATGATATAGCTTACCTGCTTTCGCAATATGAAAAAATTGGAACGGCGTACACACATCCCAACTATCCCCTGGGCTGGTCTCAGGCTACCAACACACCGTTCAGGTACTGGAAGAGCGACGCCAACTCCGAAGGGGCAACCCATAACCCGCTCATCGTTTTTTACCCGAAAAAGATCAGGGAAAAAGGCGGCATCCGCACGCAGTATGCGCACGTAATTGACGTATTACCGTCTACCGTAGAACTGGCGCAGGTAAAAGTACCGGCAACAATCAACGGTTACCCGCAGCTGCCACTGCATGGCGCCAGCTTTGCCGCTACCATTGCGAACGCCGCTGCACCTGCCGCGCGTACCGTTCAGTACTATGAGTTGCATGGAGGCAGGGCCATTTACAAAGATGGCTGGAAAGCTGCCGTATACCATCCGCGGGGCTTCTTCGGTACGGAAGGATCTGATCCGCATTTTACACCGCCGCCTTTTGAAAAAGACAAGTGGGAACTCTATAACCTGCAGGAAGACTGGAACGAAACCCGTAACCTGGCCGCAAAGTACCCGCAAAAGCTGGAAGAGCTGAAAGCCCTGTTTGACCAGGAAGCCACCCGTTACAACGTATACCCGCTCAGAAACTACAAGGCCGGTATGGCGCAACCCGTTATCAGGAACAAGGCCGTTATTTATCAGGGCACAACGGCCAGAACAAAAGTGTACGTTGGCAAAGGTGATGTAACCATCACAGCGGCCGTGAACATACCTGGCAGGGAGGCCACCGGCGTAATATTTTCCAACGGCGGCTGGTCTACCGGAGGTACCAGCTTGTACATCAAGGATGGCAAGCTGCACTATACGCTCACGGATGCGGGAAGAGAGATCACCCTGAGCACGGACAAGCAGCTTTCCGGGGGAGAACATACCATCCGTGTAAAATTCAAAGGTGAAAACAGCGTAACGCTTTTTGTGGATGACGAACAGGTGGCGGAGGCGGAGATCACTAAAAGGAACAAGTATCTCGGTTCATTTGGCGGAGACGGCGTGAGCCTTGGGAAAGATCAGGCCGTACCCGTTACGGATGCTTACGAAAGGCCGTTCTCTTTTACGGGCACTGTGAAGTCAATAGTAATAGAACAATAAAACAATTGTATGAGCAGTGATAAAACAACTTCTCCTTCATCCCGCAGGCATTTCCTGAAACTGAGCTGCGGCGGGCTGGCCCTGCCGTCTATCCTGACCGGCGCCGTGCAACCATCTCACGATGTTGCGCGGCAGCCTGCCGGCAGGTTAGAGCCTGTGGTAACAGCTATACAGGTACACATTGTAAAAGTGAACCAGCGGGGAAACTGGGTATTTGTGGAACTAAAGACAGATAAAGGCATATCCGGCGTGGGGGAGGCTTCCCAGGGCGGCAAGCTCATAGCGGCGGATGAACAAGGTGTGTTACGGAAAGAGATCGATACGTTTTTCGGCCTGGTAAAGGGGCAAGGCGTTTTTAATATAGAACGTTACCGGCAGCAGGGATGGCAGCTTGCCGCCCGGTCAAGAATTTCAGGAACGGTCTTCAGCGCTGTAGAGCAGGCTCTGTGGGATATAAAAGGCAAGGCGCTGGGCGTACCGGTATACGATCTGCTTGGCGGAAAGCTGAGAGACAGGATAAAGGTGTATGCCAATATTAACCGCGCCACCAATGAAAAAGACAGCCATGGCCGGCGGCCGGCGCATGCGTTCCAGAAAAATGCGGAGGCCGCATTGAAGCTGGGCTTCAGGGCTATTAAAATGGCGCCTTTTGATGAAATGAAAGCACTGCCCTCCACGCCGGCGCAAATACAGGCAGACATTGATCACGCCGTAGGGTGCATAGAGGCCGTAAGAAAAACCATTGGAAATAATATTGACCTGCTGGTAGATGTGCACAGCCACCTTGATGAGCCGCTGGGCATTGAGGTGGCCAGGAGGGTGGAACCATTGCAGCTGTACTGGTTTGAAGAAGCCGTCAACCCGGGAAAGTATGTGAAGGAAACCAAAGCCATCACAGATGCTACAGAAAGGACCACCGCAGGTGGAGAATCCATATTCGGCAGGGAAGGATTTGCCCCGTTGGTGGCCGGCAAAGCGCTGGATATCCTGATGCCGGACGTAAAGCATTGCGGAGGTATACAGGAGCTGCGTTACATAGCGGCCCTGGCGGAAACAGCGGGTTTGCTGGTGGCGCCGCACAACCCCAGCGGACCCGTGGCCACTGCGGCCAGCGTGCAGGCCGTGGCGGCTATCCCGAATTTTGCGATACTGGAATGGGCGTTTGGAGAAGTGCCCTGGCGGGAAGACCTCATTACTCCCCGGGAAGAATTTGTTGACGGGCACATCTCCGTTAGCAACCGGCCCGGGCTGGGGCATGAGCTGAACCATGCCGTAGTGGCAAAACACAGTTTATAGTGACCTTCATTTTAATCCCCTGAATATGAAACTGACATTTTTTTCACCAGTCAATACTACGCTGATGCTGGCCGTATCAGCGCTCACGCTTGGCAGTTGCGATCAGCCAAAAACGCCGCAAAAGGCAACAAGAAACCCCAACGTGGTGGTGATACTTGCAGATGACCTCGGCTGGAGCGATATTTCCGCATATGGCGGTACTTATGTAAGCACACCGCACATTGATGCCATTGGCAAGGAGGGCGTAAGGTTCACGCAGGCCTATGCCTCCGCGCCCATATGCAGCCCTTCGCGGTCCGGGTTAATGACCGGCCGCTATCAGCAACGCTTTGGTCATGAATTTCAGATCCACGAGGTGGTAAAGGACCCCGCTGCCGTGAAGGCGGTACCAGGTGGTCATGTGTACGCCTATCAGCCTGAAAACTATGACGGGGTAACCCGGCAGGGCTTGCCGGTGAGCGAAATTACGCTGGCCCAGCAGCTCAAACAACACCAGTATGTGACCGGTGTGATCGGGAAATGGCACCTTGGGTTCCTCCCTGAATTTTACCCGGAAGCGCGGGGCTTCGACTATCATTTCGGTTTCCTTGGCGGGGGAACGTTTTATAGCGTGAACACCGCAGACACTACCGTGGTGACCCGGAAACTTTCTTGGGAAAAAGAAGCCGCCGTACCGGAACGGACAGGGTACCGCGCTATCAGGGAAAACAACCAGCCGGTAGCAGTAAACGAGTACCTGACAGACAGGCTGGCTACGGCCGCCGTAGACTTCATTGAGAAACACAAAGACACCACCTTCTTCCTGTATACCGCTTTCAACGCACCGCACACGCCTGTGCAGGCGCCCAAAGCGTATTACGACAAACTGGCCCATATACGTGACCCTGACCAGCGCGCCTATTACGCCATGATCGCTGCGCTTGACGATGCTGTTGGGAAAATCACAACTAAACTGAAAGAAAGCGGTCTGGAAGAAAACACCCTCATCTTTTTCCTGAGTGATAATGGCGGCGCCAGCTATACCGGCCTCACAGACAACCGGCCCCTGCGCGGCGGCAAGATCACGGAATTTGAAGGCGGCGTACGCGTTCCCTTCCTGCTCCAATGGAAAAACCAGATACCCGCCGGCAAGGTGCTGAACGCGCCGGTAAGCCTGCTGGACGTTTTTGCCACAGCCTCTGCTGCCGCCAGCGCCGCATTGCCGGAAGGCAGGCAATATGACGGGGTGGATCTTTTCCCATACGCTTCCGGCCGTACAGACAGCATCCCGCACCAGGCCCTTTTCTGGCGCCACGCCTACCAGAAAGCCGTGCGGAAAGGGGACTGGAAGCTGCTGCTGAACGCGCAATCCGGGGAAGCATGGCTTTACAGCCTTGCAGCGGATGTAACCGAGAAAAACAACGTGGCCGCTTCTCATCCGGACAAAGTGAAAGAACTGAAGGAAGAGCTGGCGCAATGGGAATCCGGCCTTGTTCAACCACTATGGAAAAGCTGGCGTATCGGGAATGTGAAAGTAGGTGAGAACGAATATTATTATATGCCTTTGTAGCACACAATGGCGCTCATTACAGCCCTTGCCCCAACAGGCCATGCACTTGCCGGGCAAGGGCCTCATACACCGCATTACTGCAGCAGATCGTTGAACTTCGTATAAGCGATATTGTTAGCTGCAAAACGAAAGGTACCCTTGTTCCTGATCTCTTCGGCAGCATGCAGAAAACCGCTGTACGCCGCCCGAACTAGAGACGAGCCCAGGCTTATGCGTTTAACGCCAAGCTCGGCCAGCTCCTCCACGGTGAAAACCGCTGGCCCCAGCCCCATTACCACATTCACTGGTTTGGGCGCTACGGCCTTTACCACAGCCGCTATTTCTTCACGGGTTTTCAGGCCGGGGGCAAACAGCACATCTGCACCGGCTTCCGCATAGGCCACCAGGCGGCGGATGGTGTCTCCCAGGTCTGGCCGGCCATAGATGAGATTTTCTGCCCGGGCCGTAAACGTGAAAGGCTGCGGCAGGCTGTGAGCAGCCAGCGCGGCGGCGCGTACCCTTTCCACCGCCAGCTCAAAGGGGTAAATAGGATCGCCTGGCCGGCCTGTGGCATCTTCAATAGAACCACCGGCCAGCCCCGCCATGCCTGCCTGCACAATTGTTTCTGCGCAGCTCTCCGGTTTGTCGCCATACCCGTTTTCCAGGTCTGCGGACACCGGGAGGGCAGTAGCGGCAATAATGTCCTGAATGTTTTTCAATGTTTCTTCCCGGGTAACGGCGCCTTGCCCGTCTGGCTTGCCCAATGAAAAAGCAAGGCCGGCGCTGGTGGTGGCCAGGGCTTCAAAGCCGAGGCTGGCTAACATTTTGGCGGAACCGGCGTCCCAGGGGTTGGGCGCTATAAAAATGCCGGGCCGCTCATGAAGCGCCCTGAAAGCGAGGGCGCGTTGGTATGCAGGTGTTTCCATAGTAGAAAGTTACTGAATCCGCGGATAGAAGTGGTTTATTCACCGTTTTATTGCCTTTTGTGTTCCCGTTATTTCGAATCTTGTAATCATTTTATAATCAGTTTGTTAGATAGCCTGCTGCGCAACGGCCAGCCTGGTCATGAAACATTTCACCGGTAATTAAGCGCGTTTTGACCGGCAGTTGCTGCTGTATGGAACAGTAGTTTTAGGATGATAAAAACTGTTTTTCAACCAAAACCTATTCTATGTTATTGAATGCTACCTTGAAACCTTTCCGCAGGGGAGCATGCGCCATCCTGCTATGGCTGCTTGCCACGTTACCTGCATTGGCCGCCACCCCGCCTCCTTCCGGCTATTTTAACATGATTGCCCGCAATGTTTGGGAACTGACGCAGGTCCCTAACATTGCCACTGAAACAGGCCGTATCAAAACCTCGCTGCAGGTGGCCGACTTTGAGCCGGTAGGCCTGAGGGCCACGGCCAATACGCCGTTGACCGTTTATGTAGAGCAACTGGGTGGCACGGGTCTGCCCAAACTCATCATGGGCACCTATGACCGGCAGCCGGTCGCCACCTATGACCTGGTGGCCGGAGTGAACACCATCACCAATGTGAACGGTGGAGACCTGTACTTGCAGTATTCTTCCGCCACCCCGTCTGACAATAACAAAGTAAGGGTTACTTTCCAGGGAGGGTATCAGCAGATGCCGCTTTACATATTGGGGGCTACTACACACCAGCAGTGGCTGGATATGCTGGATGCGGACACGCTTTCGCCAAACGCCACCCTGGTGTCTGACAGGGTATTTATTGTGGTTTCCCGCGTCAAGGCAGACGCTTTCCGGGATGAGAACCAGGATACCCTGCTCACGCTGATGGACAGGGTGATGCAGGCAGAAGGGGATATCAGCGGGCTGGACAACAGTTCTCCCCTGCATGCGCCCATCCTGAAAAACAAACTGATGCTGCTGGAAAAGGCCAGCGGCAACCCGGATGCCACTTCACTGGGCAGGGTACGCATCCCCACCGGCAGTATTAACTGGATATTGTCTCCCTCTTACATCCTTGACAGCGGTGGCTGGGGCGTGTTTCACGAAATAGGTCACCACCACCAGCATTGGGCCTGGACGTGGTCTACCTGCATTGAAGTATGCGTGAACATTTATTCCCTGGCAGCCAAACGGGCCATTCACCCCGGCCAGCAGGGCATGAGCACGGGAGACTGGAATACGGTGATGAATTATCTGGCCCAGCCGCAGGCCTCTAAAAATTTCAATGCTTCCGGCGTATCGCTGTTTACGCGGCTGGGCATGTTCCACCAGTTATGGCTGGCTTATGGCGATGCATTTTATCATACCCTGCATAAACGTGTGAGGGAAGAAGCGCCCACCCCCAGCGGAGACCCTGCGGAGATGCGCCTCTTCATGCTGTATGCCTGCCAGATCAGCGGGGAAAACCTGGGGCAGTTTTTCCGTAACTGGGGCCTGAATGTAGACCAGTCTGTTTACGATGAAATTGACGCGCTGGGTTACCCGTCTCCTGCCATTGAACCATCTACCCTGCGGGAAGATCTTGTAGCTGCTGTTACCTCTCCCGGAAATAACGCCGTATTTGCGGCCGGCTCAGATATTCCGCTGACGGCCACCGCCTTTGGCCCCGGCGCTATGGAAAAAGTGGAATTTTATGAAGGTGGCAACAAACTGGGAGAAGACAGCATTGCACCGTACACCTTCCTGTGGACGGGTGTACAGCCCGGCGCATACGCCATTACGGCCAGGGCCACCGCGCAAAATGGCAACACGGCTGTTTCTCCGGTTGTGAACGTTATCATGGAAGCGGTGTCCATTACTTCTCCCACGGATCATGCGGCCTTTGCAACAGGTACGGCTGTCAATATTGTGGCCAGCACAGGTGGCGGTGGCAGCCCCATCAGCCAGGTAGCTTTTTATGCAGACAGCATTAAAATTGGCGAAGCCACCGCGGCCCCTTACAGTTTCTCCTGGCAGAACGCACCGGCAGGCGTACATACGCTCACAGCCCGCGCTGTTTATCAGAACGGGGATACGGCCAGCTCTGCCGGCGCAGGCATTGTAATTGGTGGCGCCTTTCCCGTTGCTGACGCTTACGTGCGGGATGGCGGCAGCGCTACTGCCAATTTTGGCAACGCCACTTCAATTGTGGTAAAAAAAGACGGGAACAACGGTTATAGCAGGATCTCCTACCTGAAATTTGATCTGAACGGCTTCACCAACCCCGGCATTGCCACCCTCCGCTTATCCATTATCGGAGCAGGTACCAGCGTAACAGGCACCCAGTGGCAGGTATGGAAATGTGATAATGACAGCTGGACGGAGACCGGCATCAACTGGAATAACAAACCCGCCACCACCACACTGCTGGCCAGTTTGACCGGCAAACGGAGCGGAGTGGCGGAATGGGATATCAGTACGCAGGTGGCTGAAGAAGCCGCCGGGGATAAAATACTCACCCTGGCCATTGTTTCCTCCGTATCCGGCCAGACCAATGATGCTACCTTCCATTCCAGGGAGGCCGCTGAAGCTATTTGGAGACCGGTATTGCTGGCAGATAACTACCCGCACATCGCTCTCACCCAGCCCGCCAATGGAGATACGCTTACAGAACACCAGGCCTTGTCTGTCAAAGCCGACGCCGGAGATGACCGGCAGGTAGACAGCGTAACATTTTATATGAACGGTGAGCAAAAAGCAGTGGTTACCGCCGCGCCATATGAATGGAACTGGGTAGATGCGGCGCCCGGTATTTATGGCCTGCGTGCCAGGGTAACAGACAGTGCGCGGCTCAGCGCGTGGTCTGATTCCATAACGGTAGTAGTGGTAAAAGATACCATTGCCCCGCTGGTTACCGCCCCGCCTGCCATTACGGCCTTTACGGAGTCAGGAGCGGCTGAAGTGGCGGTAAATATCGGCCAGGCCACCGCCACTGACAATGGCGGCGTGGCTGCCATTACCCACAATGCGCCGGCGTCTTTCCCGCTCGGTGTCACTACTGTAACATGGACGGCCACGGACCGCAGCGGCAACACGGCCACCGCTTTACAAACGGTAACGGTACAGCATCCCAAAAGCACGTTTGGCCCGCTCACCATTTTTGCGGGTACTGCCAACGGGAATAACAACACCCGGCGCATAGACCTCATGGCCCAATTGTACCTGAACGGCACGCTGGTAGGCTCCGGTACCCTGCTGGACCAGCCCATATCAGGGAACGGTCTTGGCAATTGCAAAAAGTTCCTGCTGCCGCTGAATGCAGACAGCATTACCTATACGCCGGCAGATCTGTTGCAGCTGAAAATACTGGTGCGGCGTGCAAGCGGCAGCGGTAGCTTCAGTATCAAATGCTGGTACAACGAAGATTCCGTGAACACGGCATCAAAGGGTTTCAGCCGTTTCGTAAAATATACGCCCACGCATCCCGGCGGCACTTTCTTCTACCTGCGTAAAGAAATGAAGCTGGCCACATCATCTGAAACAGGTGAGGCGGAAAGGATTGTTCGCAACGCCGGAACAGACTTCCAGGAAGTAGGCACCTGGTCTGCAATTCCCGATGCAGGCCCCGCCGGCGCTGCCCTCAGCCGCATGCCCGGGCACCCGTATACCGCAGCGGAAGGGAAGCTCAGTATCAAAGCGTATCCTAATCCCAGCGCATATGAGTTTACGCTGACGGTGCAAAGTGAAAGCAGTAAAACCATCCACGTAAAGGTGATGGACGTAGCCGGGCGGCTGGTGAAGCAGTTGTACACCACCTCCGGGCAACTGCTGCGTTTTGGACAAGACCTCAAGGCGGGGATCTATTTTGTAGAAGTGCATCAGGAAGGGAAGCGGACAGTAGTGAAGCTGATAAAGCAGTAGACTGTGAATGATATGTTGAGGGGGGATGGGGCCTGGTGCTTCATCCCCCTTTGCTGTTGATTGCCCGGCTTATGTATGAATTACAGCCCTTCCATAGGGATAATGCAATTAAAATAATACATTGCAGGCTGTTTATGACCGGCAGAAAAAATATATACGGATGGGCCGCCCTGGCCGCCATGATGTTACTGTTTTCCTGTGGTGTGTTCAATAGTAAGGCGCCGCTGCGGCAATGTTATGTGAAAGACAGTGTAAAAGTATTGCTGCGCGGAAAAGATGCAACAGGCGGGGAACTTTATATTTACAAGGGCGGGCAACAGGTACATGTGCAGGAGCTGCTGCCGTATGCGGCCATGATCAGCCATATTGAAAGGGACACTGTTCACCTGTTTTATTTCCAGGGTAAAGATACAGGAGCAAAAGAAGGGCGTGTGCAGGCCGGTGATAATATGTGGCTGAAATGGATAGTGCGCCCGCGCGGGGAAATGGCAACCGGAAACATGATAGTGGCTGCAAAGTTCGATTTCCGCAATAACCGGCTGGAAGTGCGATCTCCCGGCGCAGACATCAGGCTCTCCTTTCCGCTCAATAATATCCTGCTGGAACAAAATCGGGTAGTAATAGTTGCCCACGGGCCGTTAAGAACTACCATCCGGGAAATTCAATTGCCGGAAAACGGATTAAAGGCCTTTGTAAATAAATTTGAAAGATATGGAGATGACGGAACAGAGAAGAAGAAATAGCCGGCCCTGGTAAAGACCTAGCTACACTTAAACACTCCAAATCAAAGCATCGCATCCTGCCAGTGGCGGAACAAGTTAAACCCTGATGCTTTAACAGATGTTACAACCCAATGTGCTTTTCATAGCGGCATAGCAGTAAAAATAGCTCCACCGCCTCCCGGAAAAATCTTTTATTGCCCCTATTGTATTAATAATCAATAGATTATTCCAATTCTCCTAACCCGCCCTCACTTTTTTATATGTTATACATAATACAATCGAAATATTTCCCTATCTTTATTATGTTATACATAATACAACCAAAATTCGTCCCGTATGAAATTCGTTAGATTACATGGCTTATTATTACTGGTATGCCTGTTAGTATCCGGGCCAGCCTGGTCCCAGGAACGAAAGATCTCAGGCAAAGTTGTGTCTGACGACGACAACCAGCCACTTATTGGAGTGAACGTAGTGGTAAAAGCCACCAAAAAAGGAGTACAAACCAATGCCAACGGCCAGTTCTCCATTGATGCCAGCCCGGGAGAAGTGCTGGTATTCTCTTACATCGGTTTTGAACAGCAGGAGATTACGATAGGCAGCGGCATCACTATCAACGCGCGCCTGAAAGTAAATGCGTCTAAAATGGACGAAGTGGTGATCACCGGTTACGGCACCGCCAAACGTTCAAAGCTTACTTCTTCCATTTCTAAGCTGGACAAAAAAATACTGGAATCAGGTATGCGTGCCAACCCCGCACAGGCGCTGGCCGGCACTATTCCCGGCCTGCGGGTATCTACCACCTCCGGCCGTCCCGGTGCTTTGCCCAACATCGTTCTGCGTGGCGGCACCAACTTTGACGGCAGCGGCAGTCCTTTAATTATGGTAGATGGGCAAATGCGCGGTTCTCTCAGCGACATCAACCCGGAAGACATTGAAAGCATGGAAGTATTGAAAGATGCCTCCGCCACTGCTATTTACGGCGCACGCGCCAGCAACGGTGTAATTCTCATTACCACCAAACGCGGCAAGGATGGCAGCTCCTCCATCTCACTGAAGGCACAAAGAGGTTTCAGCTATCTGAACGTTCCCTATAAATTTCTCGATGCGGAAGATTACATCACCTGGCAACGGCGCGCCGTAGTAGAGGCCATCAAAAACGGTACACTGGCAGCCAGCGCCCTGGGGGCAGTAGGCCCCAGGGGCACCGGCAACCTCTACAAAGATGGCGCGGGTAATGTGCTGGACGGCAATTATGACTCCCGCGCGGTTTGGAGCACCATGCGCCTCACAGATGCCAACCGGGAGCTGTTGGGCATGAATGACGGCTGGAAGGTGATGAAAGACCCGGTGCCTACTAATGCCGCGGGTGCATATGATCCCAACGGCACGCAGGCGGAATTGATCTACAAGGATTTTAATTACGGAGATTACGCATTCAACTCGCCTGCCGCCTCGCAAGACTATAACATCGGCATGACGGGTGGTAATAACAGGGGACGGTATTATGCCAATATCGGTTATTTCGATGAGCGGGGGCTTCCGCTCAAAACCTACTACCGCCGCATCAATTTTACCCTCAACGGAGATTACAAGATCAAGGACTGGCTTACTTCTGAAAGCAGCGTACAATACACGGTAGCCAACTGGCGTGACCAGGCGCTCACCAACGGTGAAGGCAACTACTGGGGGCGCATGTTGTCTGCCCCGCCCACCATGCGCGGTACCAATGCCGCCGGAGAGCTGATATTGGGCAGAGATGCCAGCGATGGTAACCCTGTTATTAATATTGATAAATACATCCGCAAGAACCAGACGGACAAATTCACCTTTTCACAGTCTTTCCGCTTCGATGCCGGCCACGGCCTCAACTTCAAGGTGGGGGGCATCTTGTTCTATGACGAAGGCTTCAACGAAAGTTTCAACCGCGATTTCCGTACCGGCCTGCTCAGCTATACCAACCCCAACACGGGCTGGAACAGAACAAGGGCCAGCTCCGCGGCGTTTGACAGAACTATCAACCAGACCTACAACGCCATTGCCAGCTATAAAAAGCAGTTTGCCGGCCGTCATAATATAGATGCCATGGCGGGTTTCGAATTTTTTGACGCATACCAAAAGGGCATGGGCGCAAGCGGTTCACTGGCACCTACGGATGATTTTATGGACCTGGGCCTCACCCTCAACAACGCTACTACGCAAACGCGCGGCACGGATTCCTACCATTCTCGGGAGCGCATCATGTCTGGCTTCGGGCAGCTGTTGTATGACTGGGACGGCAAGTACCTGGCTTCTTTTACCATCCGCCACGATGGTTATTCCCGCCTTATTGGCGATAACCAGTACGGTACCTTCCCCGCTGCATCAGTAGGCTGGCTTGCCCATAATGAACGTTTCATGAGCCCGCTCAAAAACTGGCTTTCCTATCTGAAGCTGCGCGGCAGCTGGGGCATCAACGGCAACATCGGCATCGGTACCAATAACGCTATTGGTGTTTATGAGCTGCAGGGCGCTTACGGTGCGCAAACAGCGTACAACGGCACCATCGGGTTTCTGCAAACTGCCTTGGCCAACCCCACCCTGAAGTGGGAAAAATCAAATACGGTGGAAGTAGGGGCAGACATGGGTTTCTTCAATAACCGGCTGACGGCATCGGCGGCATATTACAACCGCCTCACTTCAGACAAGATCACTTTTGTGAACCTACCTACCTCTGCCGGTGTGGCCAGCATCCGGACCAACAACGGCTCGCTCCGCAACAAAGGTGTGGAGCTGGAAGCGGCTTACAAGGTAGTGCAGAAAAAAGATTTCACTTGGCAGGTGGCCGCCAACGCGGCATACAACCGCAACACCGTAGTGAAGCTGCCTTACAATGGCAACGAAAACAACCGCCAGGGCGGCCAGCAAGTGTATGATCCCGCCAGCGGCAAGGTAATATGGGTAGGCGGCCTGCAGGAAGGCCAGGAGTGGGGTGCCATTTACGGCTTTGTGAGCGATGGTATTATCCGCAACGAAAAAGACCTGGCGGAATACAACAAAATAGATATGGCCGCCGGCGAGGTACAGTTTGGCGCAGCTGCGGGCAAACGGGTGGCCAGCCAGAAACTGATCACTGAAAGAGGACTGGCCAATTTCATTAGTACCAAACCGGGAGACATGATGTGGAGAGACATTGACCGTAACGATACTATAGATTACCGTGACATGGTGCGGATAGGGCAGGCATTGCCGCGCTGGACGGGCGGTTTCAATACCACGTTGACCTACAAGGGCCTCCGCCTGTTTGCCCGTTTTGATTTTGCTACCGGCCACAGTCAGCAGGACTTTATGCAGATGTGGGCGCTGGGCAGCTTCCAGGGAGAATTTAACGCCACCGAAATAGTGAAGGATACCTGGACGCCGGAAAATCCTAACGCCAAATATCCGCGTTATACCTGGGCAGACCAGTTGAATACCAAAAACTTTGACCGGCCCAGCAACATGTTCTACGTCAAATCCAATTACCTGGCCATCCGGGAAATATCGCTCAGCTACGGCATTCCCGCCCGCCTGCTGAAGCCGGCCAGGATTTCCGCACTCACCCTTAGCGTGAGCGGCCAGAACCTGGGCTACATCACCAACAGCATGATCAAACTGCCGGAACGCACTGGTGCGCAGAACAGCGCCTATACCGTGCCCACGCAACTGATCTTTGCGGCAAACCTTACTTTTTGATAACGGCTTCTTAAAAATATTGACATGATAAAGTACAGATATTTATGCTGGGTGCTGATATTGGCCATCTCTGCCACATCCTGCCACAAGTCACTGGAGCTGGCGCCGGAAGACTATTTTGGAGACGGCAACTTCTGGCAGAACGAGTCTCAGGTCAGCAATTTTATGGTGGGCCTGCACAAGCAGTTGCGTGACAACCAGTTTATGTTTTACCGGCTGGGAGAGATGCGCGGCGGCAGCCTCAGCAATGTAGACGTGCAAAACACCTCTCTCAACGAGCTGCCCGTAGTGGAACAGCGCCTGGAAGAAACCTCCCCCGGCATTACCAGCTGGGCGGGCATGTACGGCCCCATACTGCAGGTGAACCTGTTCATCCAGAAGGTGGAACCGGTTACTTTTCTGACAGAAGAACGAAAGAATTTCCTGCTGGGCCAGGCTTATGCATTGCGCGCCTTCTACTATTTCCACCTGCTGCGTACCTATGGCGGCGTGCCGCTGCGCCTGAGCGCGGAGGTGCTCAACGGGGTAACAGACCCGGTAGCCCTGCGGAAGGCAAGAGCTACAGAAGCAGAAGTGCTGGCGCAGGTGAAAAGCGATGTAGACAAGTCGCTGGCTCTTTTTGGCGGCGCGGCCTCCGCAGACAAGAGCATGTTTACGCCCAATGCGGCACGCATGCTGAAAGGTGAAATATACCTCTGGTCGGCCAAAGTATATGGCACCACGGCAGACCTTACAGCGGCCAGCTCCGCGTTAACCGCCGTTACCGGTTACTCGCTGCTGCCAAAGTTTGCAGATGTGTTTACCTATGCCCAAAAGAGGAACAGCGAGATCATCCTGTCTTTGAGCTTCCGGGTGGGTGAAGCGGAAATGAGCGGCATATCCATGTTCACCTATTCCACATTTAATTTCAACGGCCTGCATTATAAAGATTCTACGGTAAGCGCCGGCCCCGGCAACTTCCTGATAGATCCGCTGAAAATTGCGGACGTGAACTCACAACAGATCATTCAGCGTTACCGTTACAAGTTCGAGTTCTTTCAGTCTTTTGATGTAACAGATACCCGCCGCAACGCTACTTTTTATGATTATTACCAGGTCAATACTTCCGTAACGCCTTATGTTACCACGGTAAGAAATACAGCGCTGGTGAAGTTCCTGGGCACTATAGATGCCAATAAACGGTACTTTTCTGACGACTGGCCATTGTACCGCGAAGCAGACCGCCTGTTGATGCTGGCGGAAATTGCCAATGCACAGGGTGAAGACCCTGCTCCGTACATCAAGCAGATCAGGGACAGGGCATATGGTGGCGCCGGTAACGACCCGGCTCCTTTTGTGAACGGCAGCAAAGACGCCAATGAACTGGCTATTTTTAACGAAAGAAGCAAGGAGTTCGTATTTGAAGGCAAACGCTGGTATGATCTGAGAAGGATGAAGTATGGTACTGAGCCGCTGGTGTATCAAAGCGTGCAGCATCCGTATGGCGTGCTGGACAAGGGCACTAACGGCTACAGAACACTCTGGCCGGTAGAAACCGCCATCTGGACAAATGACCCGCTGGTGAACCAGACACCGGGGTACATGACGGCCAAACAGTAGGGAGCCAGGCTGGAAGCAGCCGCCCCTTTTCAGATGCCCTGAAAGCAAGACGTTTTCAGGGCATCTCGTTTTTTGCTGCCCCAAACCATTTCGGGGAACTCCAATACCCCAAACTTCCCTTTTCATCACATTTCTGCTGCTGCCGGGAAGACAATGCCGAGCTTTATAAGGAGTAACGGTTGTTGTGCCTGTGGTAAAATGTCTTATGCTTTTCCCTATGCTGAAGTATTATTTCAGCACGGGGAGTTCCTTCTATTGTCTATATTGCTCAAAGGGCTTGCTTTGAAAACACCCCGGTAAACTCATTTTTTTTGAAGAATATACTGGCTGGGGCTCATCCCGAACTGCTTGATGAAGTTTTTGCCAAAGTGCGTCTGCGATTTGTAGCCAACCATCATGGCCACTTCATAAATCTTGTATTGTTGCGTGCTGAGGAGTTCCGCGGCCTTTTTCAGCCGGGTAATGTTGATCAGCTCATGCGGCGTAAGGTCTGAGATGGCTTTTATTTTCCGGTAAAGGCTCACCCGGCTCATATTCACGGAGCGGGAGAGATGTTCCACATCCAGCTCCGTATTTTCGATTTCCCGCAGTATGCAGTTGTGAATGTTTTCGAGGAACGCCTCATCTTCCCGTGTGTGGGCCATGGTGTTGATGTGTACCAGCGGCGTTTGGGCAAAGTACTGCCGTATTTTGTGGCGGTTCATCAGCAGGTTGGTCATCTGCACTTTGAGGTGCGCAGGGGAGAAAGGTTTTTCAATGTATGCGTCTGCACCGGTTTCCAGGCCTTCTATTTTTGACTGGAGCGTGTTTTTGGCAGTGAGCAGTATAACAGGGATGTGGCTGATCTCGAAGGTGGTTTTGATACGCTTGCAAAGCTCAAAGCCGTCCATCACGGGCATCATTACATCGCTGATCACCAGGTCTACCGACTCTGAGTGAAGAACGGCAATGGCCTCCTCCCCGTTTTCAGCGGTAAGAATGGTGTAATCGGCCAGCAGGATGGAAGTTACAAATTCAACAATTTCCTCATTGTCGTCTACAAGCAAGATAGTTGGTTGCATAGCGTGGTTAAATTTTGGTCAATCAATCAGGGTGTTGCCGCCAGTACGGGAAACCTGAAAATAAATACGTTCATGTTGTGTTGCTGTGTAACGGAAAGGTTGCCCTTGTGCAGGTCTGCCAGCGAGCGGCTGATGGAAAGCCCTATGCCGGTGCCTTTCTGTTTTTCATTCTCTTTGAGCCTTACAAACGGCACAAATATCTTTTCGCGCATATTTTCCGGTATCAGCAGGCCATCGTTACACACTTCCAGCTGCAGCATGCTGCTGTTGTCCGTTTCTTTCAGCACGGCCAGCACCGTTGTGTCTGCATACTTCAGCGCGTTGCTGAAGAGGTTGCTGAATATTTTGTTGATCCCTTCTTCATCTGCGTAAGCATATAACTCTTTTTCGGGCATCCGCAGCAGGAAATGCAGCTTTTTCTGCTGCGCGGGCAGCTTGAAGTTGTCATACGTATCCTGTAAAATGGCGGAAATGTTAAGGTGCGTAAAATGAAGGCGGAAACCGGTAGATTCTGTTTGCCGGAAGTCCAGCAATTGATTGGTGAGCTGCACCAGCCTGTTGGTATTGCGCTCCATAATAAGCAGGTTGTGATGATTGGCGCGGATATTTTCAGGATCTTCTATCACTTGCTCCAGTGGGCCTTTGATAAGGGTCAGCGGTGTGTTGATCTCATGCGCCACATTGGTGAGAAAATCTATTTTGGCCTGGTACAGCTCCTTTTCCTTTTTATGCTGCAGCTCTTCCAGCTTTCGTTTGTGTTTGAGGTTTTGCCGGTGGTGGTATTGGCTGATAAAATAATAGAGCAGGTTAACGCCCACCAGGAAGTACAGGAGGTAGGCCCAGGAAGTAGCCCAGAAAGGCGGCTCTATCACTATTTCCAGCGCGGCATGCTGCGGCGCCAGCCTTCCGTTGTTGTCGGTAGTGGTGACCCTGAAAGTGTACTGCCCTGGTTTCAGGTCTGTGAAATAGGCCAGCCTGTTGGTTTTCAGGTAAGTCCATTCCCTGTCTAGCCCTTCCATTTTATAGGCGTAGGAGATCATGTCCGGCGCGGTGAAGCTGAGGGCGGAAAAGTCTATGTTGAAAGAAGACTGGTAATACGGGAGCGTTATCTTCCTGGTGAAGAGGATGGCCTTTTTATGGTTCAGGCTGGTTTCTCCGTCTTTTAAATGAAAGCCGGTGATGTAGATGGGGGCCGTAAAGGTGTCTTTCGTAAAACGGTCGGGGTAGAAGCTGATCATGCCTTTTACGCTGCCGAAGTACATTTTCCCTTTTTTGTCTTTGTAGCCGGAGTTGTAGTTGAACTGGTCGTTCAGCAGGCCGTTGATGCTGGTATACACCTGCATTTCTCCTGTAGCGGGTGTTAGGCAGGCCAGCCCGCGGGAGGTAGTGATCCACATGCGGTTGCTGTTGTCCTGCAGTATTTTGAATACATAGCCGCTGGGCAGGCCATGTTGCGTACCGTAGTGGGTAAAACAATTGGTCTGCCTGTTAAGCATGCTGAGGCCGGCGCCTTCACTGCCCGCCCAGATGTTTTGCCGGCTGTCTACCATCAGGGTGTTGATGGTATTGCTGTTAATGCTGCAGGGGTCTTTGTCGTTGTGCTGGTAACTGCCCTTCCGGCCGGTACGGGTATTGTAATAGAATATCCCCTGGTCCGCGGTACCTACCCAAATGGTGCCTTCTTCATCTTCGGCAATGGACCGGATGTTGCTGTATGGTACTTCATCTACCTTTACAAAATTGGCGCGTGCTGTGTCATAACGCGCCAGTTCGGAGCCGGTGCCCACCAGCAGCTGCCCGTTGGCGGTTTTGTGAAAAGTGAGAATGAAGTTGTTGCGGAAGGTTTCCGGGCTCGCGGAGTAGTGGCGTATTACTTTGCCGGTGGGGATGTTCATCTGGTCCATACCATTGTCCAGCGTGCCTATCCACAGGTTATTACCTTCTGCGTACAGCCCGTGTATGTTGGTGTGTGAAATGCTCTTGTTTTTCTGGCTGGGAGTATATTGGGTGATCTTGCCGGTGGCGGGGTCCAGTTTATTGATGCCGTTGTCTTCCGTGCCTATCCAGATGTTGCCGTACATGTCTTCGCATATTTCCCGGACTGCATTGCCGCTGATGGAGTTACTGCTGTTGTCAGGGAAGTGCTTTTCAAAATAGGTATACTGCCGGGGGTAATAGTTTACGCCGCCAAAGTAGGTGCCGGCCCACATGCCGCCCTCCTTGTCTTTTTCCAGGAAGTAGATGGCATTGTCAGACAGGGAGTAGGGATTGTTGTATTGTTTGCGCAGGTTGATGTGCCGCCGGGTGGACAGGTTGTAGATGTAGATGCCTGATTCTGTGGCAATCCAGTATTCGTCCCCATTATAGTGATGAATGTCGCGCACATACACCGGCAGTTCATCAGGGTTGTAGCAGAGCAGGTCTTCATACTGCCCGCTGCGGGTGTGCAGCAGCTTCAGGCCCTGGTTGGCAGTGCCCACCAGCAGGCTGCCGCCGGTGGTTTCCATGATCCTGCAGATGTGGCGGCTCAGCGGCCGGGGAGAGTGGGCAAACAGGTCGAACTTTTTTTCCGGTTGCTGAAAGCTGCTCACCATGCCTTGGTAGTTGGCCAGCCAGAGGGTGCCGTCTTTGCCGCGGTGCATGTCTGTAATGCCACCGAGGCCACCGGCATTCTCGTATTGGATAGTGGTATCCCGCAGGGGATCGTACTGCATTACGCGGCCGCTAAAGATGTACCATACATGCCAGGCGGTATCACAATGCAGGGCGCCTATGTTGCCATGGCCGGAGCTTTCCACGCGTTTGAAACTTTCCGTAACAGCAATATAACGGTACAGGCCGTCTCCTGTGCCTACCCATATTTGCCCGTTGGGGTCTTCGCAGAGGTTGAACACAAAGTTGTGGCCAATGCTGGTACTGTCTCCCGGGATATGCCGGAATATCTTGAAAATATTGCCGTCAAACCGGTTCAGGCCGTCTTTGGTACCCATCCATACAAACCCCTGCCGGTCTTGCATAACCGAAAATACCGTGTTGTGAGACAAGCCGTCTTCTACCTGGTAGTGCCTGAAATAATACTGCTGTGCCGTTCCCACGCCGACGGAAAGCACGAAGAGCAATAGCAGGATGTGGAATTTATACTTCAATGGGAGATGTTTACGCGCTTTGTCCAAATATAATTATAAAGACAGAATGTTCATGCCAATTCGAAATTGTTACATTTTAACGAAAGAATGAAATGAAACGACTAATGCTTCTAAAAAGATTGTTCTTTCTTTGACCCGCATTCAAAAGTTGATTAACCGGTTAGCACAGCAATGCTTCAGAGAAACAAAAGAAGATACCCACGTTGATGGAATTGATGCCATGAAGACCCGGCGTGTGCGCAGTATTCAATTCCGCTGATTATTTCCCGAACAATTGACTGGCGTTCAAACAGTGAAAACGGCCTGAAGGGAATACCATGTCTTCCACATCACCAAAATCAATTTCACATTATGAAAGAAATTAAACACGCATTCCATTTTATAACATGCCGTTCCGGCGGAGGAGCCGGTAAAACATGGCTGCTGTTGTTGCTGGCATGTACCTCGTTTCTCAGCCCCGCCATGTCACAAACAGCCGTAAAAGTAGCAGGTGTTGTAAAAGACAGTACGGGCGCAGTGTTGCCCAACGTGACCATTTATGAAAAAGGCACTCGGAACGGTACGCTGTCTGCCACGGACGGCACTTATACCATTTCTGTAAAACCCAGCGGCATACTGGTATTTACCATGGTAGGCTTCAAGAACCAGGAGCTGGCCGTAGAGGGCCGCAGCAGCCTGAACGTGGTATTGCAGTCTTCCGCCACTGACCTTACAGACGTTGTAATAGTGGGCTACGGCTCTACCAAAAAACAATCGCTCACCAACGCCATTTCCGTAGTATCCGCGGAAGATATCGGCAACGTGCGGGGTGGCGCAACCACCAGCACCACACTGGCCGGCAAGGTGCCGGGCGTATCTTTCCGCATGCCAGACGGGCGGCCGGGCGCTTCTGCCAACATCGAGATCCGGAATATGGGCGCGCCCCTGTATGTCATAGACGGGGTGCAGCAGGATGCCGGGCAGTTCAACAATATTGCCGCGCAAGACATTGAAAGCATTTCTTTCCTCAAAGATGCGGCCGCGGCCATTTACGGCGTGCGCGCGGCAAACGGGGTAGTGGTGGTGCAAACCAAAAGAGGCAGGCTGGGCAGCCGCAGCTCCATCAATCTTGACGTGAGCCTGGGCATGCAGAGCTGGACGCGGTTCATTGACGTGCTGGACAATTCCTACCAATACATGAGCCTGAAAGCAGAAGCGGAAATGAACCGTACGCTCGCCGTAGGCGCTAACCCCATCACCACCAATATCACGCCTGAAGAGCTGGAGCGGTACAAGGCGGGAACGGAATACGGCTACAAGAGCTTTAACTGGCGGGACTTCATCGTGAAAGACAACACCCCGCTCAATGTATATAACCTCAACTTTACCGGCGGCACGGACAAAGTGACCTATTATGTATCCGCCACCAACACTTTCCAGAACTCTGTACTGGGCCGCGAGTACAAGTTCAGCAGGACCAACATCCAGTCAAACATCACGGCCAGGGTGGCCAACGGCCTGAAGGTAGGCAGTTCCATCAATGGCCGCATTGAAACGCGAGATAACCCCGGCGTACCGGGCGGGGACGATTACTGGCAGGCGCGTTTCGCCATTCTGCGCAACACGCCTATGGAAAGACCTTACGCCAATGACAACCCGCAATATCTCAACGACATCAAGCACAACGAAACCAACTGGGGGTACCTCAATACCCAGTACGCCGGCAAGTTCAAAAGCGAATGGCGGCAGTTGCAGATGAACCTGGATGCGGAATGGGAAATACCCGGCATTGACGGCCTGAAGCTCTCCGGCCTTTACTCCTATTACATTGCGGACAATGTGCTGAACAACCATGAATACACATACGATACATATACCTACAATCCCGCTGACGACACATACACCCGCACCGGCGGCAGTACCAACCCCTGGCGGGAGCGTAACCAGGAGAAGGTGATCAACATCAGCTCGCAGATCAGCCTTGCCTACAACAAGACCTTTGGCAAGCATACTGTTTCCGCCATGATCGTATCAGAACGCATCAAGAACCAGCGGCTGCGGAACTGGATACATGCCGTGCCCATCTCCAACAACCTGCCGCTGATCTATTTCAATACAGCAGATACGTATACGGATGAAGATTTCCGGCAGGCAAGAACAGGGATTGCCGGCCGCCTGAACTATGTATACGGCAACAAATATTTCCTCGAAGGCATTATGCGCCGCGATGCGTCCTATCTGTTTGCCCCCGGTAAAAGGGTGGGCTACTTCCCCAGCGTGTCCGGCGGCTGGCGTATTACAGAAGAGGGTTTTATGAAAAACCTGCTGGGGAACAATAAGGTGCTGACAGACCTCAAGCTCCGCGCATCTTACGGTTTACTGGGAGATGACGGGACCGCGCTGGGCCTGGGTGAATTTGCCTACCTGGAAGGTTATGGCTACAACGTAGGCATGGCCATCCTGGATGGCAAGGTAGTGCTGGGCTCGCGTGACCGGGGCATTCCCATTACCAACATTTCCTGGCTGGAAAGCTCCATTTTTGACTTAGGTTTTGATTTCAGCCTCTTTGGCGGCAAGCTCAGCGGCTCCTACGATTATTTCTACCGGAAAAGAACGGGGCTGCGCGGCCGCAAGTCAGATGTGCTGATGCCTTCCGAGCTGGGGTACGACCTGCCGGATGAGAACATCAACAGTGATGCGCGCTACGGGCAGGAGTTCTCATTGAACTACCGTGCAGACCTGGGTGAGGTGAAACTGAACATCGGCGGTAACGTGTCTTATTCCCGCGGCAAGTTCCTGCAGTCTTATAACCCTGTTTTCTTCAACTCGGTAGACCGTTATTTCGCTTCCAATGAGGGGCGCGTGCAGGGTTTTGAATGGGGATGGGAAGCCATTGGGCAGTTTACTTCGCAGGAAGAGATCAATAACTATCCTGTTAACATTGACGGTGAAGGCAACAGAACATTGCTCCCCGGAGATCTTATCTACAAAGACGTAGACGGTGACGGCAGAATTACGGATAACGACCGGCGCCCTATTGGCTGGGCCACCTGGCGTACGCCCAACATGAACTTTGGCCTGCAGATCGGCGCTACCTGGAAGAACTTTGACCTCACGGCAGATTTCTCCGGCGCTTCCCACTTCACCTGGTTCCAGGAATGGGAAATGAAAGTGCCTTTCATTAACGACGGCAATCTCAACAAGATATTTACAGACCGCTGGCACAGAACAGACCCGTATGACCGCAACAGCGCCTGGGTACCCGGCAAATACCCGGCCCTGCGCTACAACGACAACGGGCATAGCAACAACCGCTGGTCTACCTTCTGGGGGCATGATGTGAGCTATTTCCGGGCCCGTACCATAGAAATAGGGTATACGCTGCCCGCATCACTGGTGAACAGGGCCAAAATACAACGCGCCCGTTTTTATGTCAACACGTTCAACCTCTTTTCGCTGGACAATATGCAGCAGTACGACACGGATGCGGAAATAACGGAAACGAACGGGCTGCAATACCCGCAGAGCAAGGTATTCAACGTAGGCGTTAACCTGTCCTTTTAATTCAATCTTACTATTATGCACACAAAGAACATACTATATACCGCATTACTGGCCGCTATCATCATAGGGGCGGGCAGTTGCAAAAAGGAAAGCGAGTTCCTGGATGTTCAGCCCACCAACATTTTTACGAATGAACAGGCGCTGTCAGACCCGGCGCAGGCGCTTTCCATCCTGGCCAACCTGTACAGCCGGCAGCTGGACATTTCAACGGTGAAAAGCTGGCAGTCCATGGCCGATTTCAGCGAAAGTTTTCCCTCCCAGAACGGCGGGGACCTGGATATTGTGCGGCGCACCGGCTGGGGTTATGGCAGCTGGAGCAACTGGGACTATGCCTACATCCGCGAAATGAACCTTTTCCTGGAGCGCTGCGAGGCGGCTGAAAAGCTGTCTGCCGACGACAAAAAACGTTTCCTGGCGGAAGGCCGTTTCCTGCGCGCCAATTTCTATTTTGAGCTGACGAAGCGGATGGGTGGTGTACCGCTGGTACTGGAATCCATGCAGTACGATTACAAGGGAGACCCTACCTACCTGCAGCATCCGCGCGCAAAGGAGGCTGAAATGTACGACTTCGTGATCAGCGAGGCGGAAGCCATCAAGATGGACCTGCCCGCGGATGCGTCCGTAAAATCGCGCGCCTCAAGGGGAGCAGCGCTGGCCATGGCCACCCGTGCGGCGCTGTATGCCGGCTCTATTGCCAAATACGGCGTGAACACCCCGCAGGTAAGCCTGCCGGGCGGTGAAGTGGGCATACCTGCGGCAAAGGCCAATGAATATTATACCAAAGCCCTCACACTTGCGCAGGAGATCATCGGCGGCTCCGCCGGGGCTTATGCCTTGTATAACTACAAATCCGACCTGCAAGAGAATTTTGCAGCTATTTTTTATGACAAGGGCAATAACCCTGAATCCATCTTTATTGAAGACTTCAAACTGAAAAGCGGCAAGGTGCATGGTTTCACCCAGTGGAACCAGCCCCGCTTCGGCGCGGAAGAAGAGGAAGGCGGCCGCATCAACCCCTCGCTCAACCTGGTACAGAGTTTCGAAAAGCTGGACAACACCTTTGCGCCCCTGCCGGTAAAAGACGGCAATGGCAATCCTGTCTATTACGATAACCAGCTGGATATTTTTGCAGACAGGGATGCCCGCCTCGGCGGCACCGTGATATTGCCCGGCTCCATGTTCAAAGGCCGGCCGGTAGATATCTGGGCCGGTTACATACTGGGAGACGGCGGCATCATTACAGGAGACGACCGCGGCCAGTTGAAACCCCTGCCCGGTACAACCACACCCGTGCAGATAGTAGGCTTTGACGGCCCTATCACCGGCAAGGAGCACACCGCCCAGTCAGGCTTTTACCTCCGCAAGTATCTCGATCCTGCTGCGGGCTCCGGCTCCAGGGGTACCGGCAGCGAAGTGCCGTTTATACGGTACCGTTATGCGGAAGTATTGCTGAACGCGGCAGAAGCGGCTTATGAACTGGGGCAGGCCGGTGTGGCCGTGGGGTATATGAACGAAGTGCGCAAGCGCGCCGGACTGGTGATCCCCCTGGCGGCCGGAGACATCACGTTTGACCGTATTGTACATGAACGCCGGGCAGAGCTGTCTTTTGAAGGGCATGTATTATTTGACAACAAACGCTGGAGAAGGGCCCACACCATCTGGGACGGCGTGCCGCTTACGGAGGCAGACCTCCTGTCTGACATAGGCGCGGCAACAAAACGGAACACCCAACCCTGGGCGCTGTGGCCGTACAAGGTACATAACCCTGGCAGCGTCAACCACGGCAAATGGACGTACAAGGTGCTGAAATCTTCCCTGGTAACAGGTACCAACCGCTTCCTGTTCGGGAACTATTATTCGTTCATCAACAACGACATCCGTTCCAACAACCCCAAAATTGTGAAACAACCCAACCAGGACTAACCGTAAAAAAATGACATCATGAAAAAACTCGCAATATTACTAGGTGCCGTTACGCTGTTTGCCTGCAAGAAAGATAACTATGACCCGCCGGCGTCCAAACTGACCGGCCGGGTGGTATACCAGGGAGAGCCCATTCAGCTGGAATTTAACCAGGTGCCTTTTCAGTTGTACCAGTACGGTTTTGGCAAGGTGGGGCCGGTAAGCAATACCACCTTCACACAGGAAGGTACTTTCTCCGTACTGCTTTTTGACGGGGAATACAAGCTCATCATCCCTGACAACCAGGGCCCTTTCCTCTGGAAGAAGAACGGCGCCGGCGCGCCAGACACCGTGGTGGTGAACATGAGCGGCAACAAGGAGCTGGACCTGGAGGTAATGCCTTTTTATATGATCAGGGACCACCAGTTCAGTGCGGCGGCAGGCAAGGTTACCGGTACTTTCAAAATAGAAAAGATCATTACAGATGCCGGTGCGCGCAATGTTGAGAGGGTAAACCTGTACATCAACAAAACGGCTTTTGTGTCTGGCAATGGCGCTAATTACAGCATTGCTTCCGCATCTATCAGCGGCGGCAATATAACGGACATGAACAATGTATCCATGACGGTAACCGTACCAGAGCTGGTGCCGGCGCAATCTTACGTGTTTGCGCGCATCGGGCTGAAGGTGGCGGGTGTGGAAGACATGATTTTTTCACCCATCGTAAAGCTCTCGCTTTAAAGATAATACCGGCCGGTGGTTGCCCATAGAACGTGGACACGTGGGTAGCCATCCGGTACCGGTATCTTAAAAAGTTTCAATGGATATAGCACCAACAGTAGCCGGACAGCAGATAAACGTACCAGCAGCGCATCATCATTCCAGTCACCGCGTTCTTTTCTGGGGCTGTTTCACCGTACTGGTGGCCTCGGCCTTCGGATTTGTGTTCCGTTCCTTTCTGATGGATGGCTGGGGCGTTCAGTTCGGGCTGAGCAAAACCCAGCAGGGCGAAATTTTCGGCGTCAGCTTCTGGCCGTTCGGTATCAGCATTGTGCTGTTCAGCCTCATCATAGACAAGGTGGGTTATAAAATGGCCATGGTGTTCGCTTTTGCCTGTCATGTACTGTCTGTGCTGCTCACCATGATGGCCAACGGCTACTGGATGTTGTATTGGGGTACGCTGCTGTTTGCGTTGGGAAACGGTGCGGCAGAGGCGGTGGTGAATCCCGTGGTGGCCACCATGTACCCGCACGAAAAAACAAAGTGGCTCAACATCCTGCACGCCGGCTGGCCTTCCGGCCTGGTGCTGGCAGGGCTTGCCGGTATTGCCATGATGCATACCGGCCTCCGCTGGGAATGGATCATTGGCGTAATACTGGTACCTGTGCTGCTGTATGGCGTTATGATCTTCAACCGCCGCTTCCCCGTTAGCGAACGGGTGCGGGCAGGCGTCAGTTACCTGGATATGGTGAAGGAAGTAGGGATAGGCGGCATGTTCATCATTATCAGCCTGTGTACTTTTCAGCTGGGCAGTTTGCTGGGCTGGTCGCTTACCGGTAAAATTGTGATCTCGCTGGCCGCTACCGCCATCCTGGGCGTGGTGGTACGCTCCCCGGGGCGGCCCATGTTCATATTGCTGCTGCTGGTAATGATATTGCTGGCTACTACGGAACTGGGCACAGATAGCTGGATCACAGACCTCATGGCGCCGGAAATGGCCAAGGCGGGATTGAGCGGCGGCTGGGTGCTGATCTACACATCGCTCATTATGGCGGTGCTCCGTTTTTATTCCGGCCCCATCGTACACCGCTTTGCACCACTGGGCTTGCTGGCGCTGAGTGCGCTGGTGGCCATAAGCGGTTTGCAGTTCCTTTCTTATGCCGCAGGTTTTATGATCATTGTGGCGGCTACCGTATATGCGCTGGGCAAAACATTTTTATGGGGTACCATGCTGGGCGTAGTGGCAGAGCAGTTTCCCCGGGGCGGCGTATTGGCGCTCAACTTCACCAGCGCTGTGGGGCAGGTTGGCGTGGGCGTTATCGGTGCGGTGATACTTGGTTTTGTGCAAGACAAGCAACTGGACGCTAACCTCGAAAAATACGATGCCGTCAACGGCACCGCGCTGCACAGCACTTACGTAACAGAACAGCGTACGGGCCTCTTTGGGGATTACCGCGTAATTGACCCGGACAAACTCACCACCGCCACACCGCAAACGCTGGCCACCATCACGGCCGTAAAGGAAGACGCCAAGAAAGACGCCCTGCGCACCGTGTCGCTGTTCCCTGTAGTGATGCTGGCGGCGTATTTTTTTATGATCCTGTACTACCGGTCAAAAGGCGGGTACAGGGCAGTACTGCTTCCCCCGCTGAAGCGGCCGGAGTGATTATTGTTTTTTCAAATAGACAGAGAAGATGAAACGAATCGGATTTTTATTGCTGGTAGTGGTAGCATGTTCTTTTGCATATTCCACTTTGGAGAAAAAAGGAAGGGCTGAAATACTGTTTCTCGGGCAGCCCGGTACTTCGCAACATGCCTCCTGGATGGCTACCAAGCTGTTCAAAAGCGGCATCAACCTCACTTTTACTACTTCGCTGGATGATCTGACGCCAGGCAAGCTGGCGCACTACGACGCGCTGGTGATACATGGTAGCTTTCCTTCCCTGCCGCCGGTACGGGAGGCCGCCCTGAAGAGTTTTGTAGAGGGAGGGAAGGGGCTGGTATTGCTCAACTCGGCTTCCGGCAGCTTTCTAAATTCCGCCTGGTACGCGGGCGCGCTTGGCGGCCGCCTGAAAGGCAGCAGGGAAGGCGTTACCGCCATGCAGATCGAAAGCCCTACTCACGCTGTAATGAAGGGAGTGCATGCCTTCCAGACCACGGATGCCTTGCTTACCCACCAGCAACTGGCAACTGATATAACGGTACTGACCAGGCGGAGTACCGAGCCTACCACCTGGACGCGCGCGCAGGGCCGCGGCCGCGTGTTCTATACCGCCTATGGCAGCAGTGACAATACCTGGAAGAACCGGGATTTCCTGAACATGCTCCGCAACGGCGTATGTTGGGCAATGGGAGACGGTGTGATGCAACGCGTGGCTGCCCTCAACATCCCTGATGTAGACATCTACAGCTCGGACACCATTGCTGACTATACGCGCCGTTACGCCGTACCCAAAATGCAGGAGGCGCTTTCTCCGGCGGAGTCCAACAAACTCACCCAAACGCCTGCCGGTTTCAGCATGCAGCTGTTTGCCGCAGAGCCTGATATCACCAAGCCTATTGCCATGACCTGGGATGAAAGAGGAAGGTTGTGGATAGTAGAGTCTGTTGACTACCCGAATGCATTTACAGAAATAGACAGCGTGGCCAATGACCGTATCAAGATATGTGAAGATACAGATGGCGATGGCAAGGCAGACAAGTTCACCGTGTTTGCGGATAGCCTCAACATCCCCACCAGTATTGTACTGACCAATGGCGGCGCCATTGTGTCCATGGCCCCGCATTTTCTTTTCCTGAAAGATACGGACGGGGACGACAAGGCGGACGTAAGGGAAATCCTCATGACCGGATGGGGCAAGCAGGATACACACGCCGGCCCCTCCAACCTGCAGTATGGCTTTGACAACAAGATATGGGGCGTGGTAGGTTATTCAGGCTTTGACGGTAAAATAGACGGCAAGCCTTTCCGCTTCCCCATGGGGGTATATCACTTCAGCCCAGACGGCAGCAATTTCGAGTTCCTGGCTAAAAGCTCCAATAATACGTGGGGGCTGGGTTTTACAGAAGATAACCATGTGTTCCTTTCCACCGCCAACAATACGCACAGCGCATATTATTCCCTGCCCGCGCGGCACATGCAGCGCACGGCAGGCAAGCAGGAAGCATTAGACCCCATCCAGAAAATAGACGGCCATTACGATGTGCATGCCATGACGCCCAACCTGCGGCAGGTAGACGTAGTGGGCGGCTTCACCTCTGCTACGGGCCATCATTTTTATACCGCCCGCAGTTTCCCGAAAGAATACTGGAACAGGGTGGCCTTTGTGAACGAGCCTACCGTACGCCTGGTACATAACGCTGTTATAGAGCCGGATGGCGCGGGTTTCCGGGAAACAGACGGTTGGAACCTGCTGGCCAGCTCGGATGAATGGTTTGGCCCTGTGCAGGCGCAAACCGGGCCAGACGGCGCGGTATGGGTGGCGGACTGGTACAACTTCATCATTCAGCATAATGTATTCGTAAAAGAACAGGCGCCGCGGGAAACAGTGCTGCCCTTCACGGAGCAGCCGCACGGCAAGGGCAACGCTTTTGAAAGCAACCTGCGGGATTCGGCGCATGGCCGCATCTACCGCATCGTATATGACAATGCAAAGCCTTACCGGCCGCTTCATTTATCGGCAACCAACGTTCCGGCCCTGCTGGCCGCGCTGGAAAACGACAATATGTTCTGGAGAATGACGGCCCAGCGCCTGCTGGTGGAAGGCAACCGGCAGGAAGTGATACCCGGCCTGTACAAGATCATCAGCAACCTGAAAGTAGATGAAGCCCGGCTGAATAGCCCCGCCGTACACGCCTTATGGACGCTGCACGGCCTGGGTGAACTGAACGCTGCTTCCATGGCCGTGGTGGCCAAAGCGCTCCGCCATCCTGCGGCGGGCGTACGCAAAGCGGCGGTGGAAGTGCTGCCCAAAAACAAAGCCGGCCTTGACGCCATTGTTAAAAGTAATATCCTGAATGACAAAGACCTGCATGCCCGCGTAGCGGCCTTCCGCGTTCTGGCAGACTTCCCGGCTTCCAACGCCGCGGGCACGCTTGTATACAAAGCCGCGGGGCTCAGCCAGAACGCTAAAGACCTCTGGCTGGCGCGTGCATTGTTTGCCGCTGCCATTACACATGAAAAGGGCTTTCTGGCTGCTGCCGCGGCACAGCCAGCGGGCTCCGGCGCATTCCGCACGGCCATTACCAAAGGCCTTCATCATGCCGCCTATAAAGTGGACAGGGGCGGCACGCCCTTTTTCGCAGACGCAGCGGGGAAAGAAATATTCATCAAAGCCATGGTAAGCAAGCCGAGAGAACGTGCTCTTAACGGGCTGATACTGGCGCATGGCAACAGCCAAAACGGCTATGGCCTCTATATTGCAGACGGCGCATTGCATATGGTGGTGAACCAGAAAGGGGTTGCTTACAAAGCCAGCACTACCGCGCCCCTGCCAGACAAGTTCGAGGCCGGCGCCGCCCTCCTGAAAAACGGCGGCATCCAATTGATGGTAGATGGCAGGGAAGCAGCCCGCGCCAAAGCTCCCGCGTTGTTTGCCACCTCGCCGCAGGCGCCGGTGCGGGCAGGGGAAGATGCGCTGGAAGATAGCCACGTTACAGACTATACCGGGCGTTTCCCTTTTGCCGGAGGCCTGCAGAACATCAGCCTGGAGCTGGACCGGCCGGTGGCCAAAACAACGGAAGCGGCCGGCGGAAGCACGGTGCCGCCGATGGTGATAGATCTCAAGGTGGTGAAAGATATTATGCAGTACGATAAGAAAAAGATCTCCGTAAAGGCCGGCCAGCAGGTCACCATCCGGCTGGAAAACCCTGACGGCATGCAGCATAACCTGCTCATCATCAAGCCCGGCTCCCTCCAGAAGGTAGGCGCCGCCGCAGATGCCATGGTACGTGACCCTAAAGCGTCTCAAATGCAGTACGTGCCCAAAGTACCGGAAGTACTGTGGGCTACCCGCCTGGTGAGCCCGGGAGAAACGGTGGTGCTTAAGTTTACCGCCCCGAGGGTACCGGGCGATTATCCTTTTGTATGCACCTTCCCCGGCCACTGGCGTGGTATGAACGGGGTTATGCAAGTGATCAGATAACTTAATTCCTCCAGATATGAAAATGTTTATCCGATGTATGATTTGCTGCGCCGTGGCGTTAATTGCCGGCCTGCACACTTTTGCACAATCAGGGAGCATCCGCGTGCTGATGGTGGGCGGTGGCGGCTCGCACAATTTTGAACGCTGGTACGGGCAGGAAGATGCGGCCACGCTCGAAAAAGACGGCCTGGCCACCGTGACCTACACGCAAGACCCCTCTACCATTCTGCAGCACCTGCCGCAAACAGATGTACTGTTCCTCTGTAATAACCAGCCTATCAGCGATTCAGCCACACGCAAGGCCATCTTTGATTTTGTGGAACAGGGTAAAGGCCTGGTGCTGGCGCATGCGGCCATCTGGTACAACTGGCAGGACTGGCCTATGTACAACTTCAAGCTGGTAAGCGGCGGCAGCCGCGGGCACGAGAAATACGGCGAGTTCAGCGTAATGGTGAATAACCGGAAGCACCCCGTCACCAAAGGCCTGCCGGCAAAATTTACCCTGAAAGACGAATTGTACTACTACAAGGAAGATACCAACGGCCCCGGCATCAGGGTACTGGCTACCACCGGCCCGGATGCTTCCGGGCAAACCTATCCCAGCCTGTTTGTGGTGCGGAACCCCCAAGCGCGTATTGTAGGTTTTGCTCTCGGGCACGATGCGGCGGCGCACGAGCTGCCGGAGTACCGCACCATTTTACGGAACGCTGTAAAGTGGGTGGCGAAAAAATAATTTTTAATCATCTTAATAAGCATTCGTACATGAAACAGATCACTGTAGTTATTGTAGGCATGGGCTTTGGCAAGGAATTTATTCCCATTTACCAGCAGCACCCGGCTATCAAAAAAGTGGGTATCTGCACCCGCAACCGCAAAACGCTGGACGAGCTGAAGGCCCGCTTTAACCTGGATGAGGATTTGCTGTTCACCAACTACGACGATGTACCCAAGCGCGCAGATGTAGACGCCATCCATATTGTAACCCCTGTGCCTGACCATGCCCGCATGACGCTGGCCTCCCTCAATGCCGGCAAACATACCGCCTGCACCATTCCCATGGCCATGACGGTGGAAGATTGCAAAGCTATTGTGGAAGCCAAACGAAAGGCCGGTAAAGTATACATGATGATGGAAACCGCGCTGTATACCCGCGAGTTTCTCTACGGTCTGCAGCTGGCGGAAAGCGGGCAACTGGGCCGCATCCAGTTTGTACGCGGCTCACATATACAGGATATGAGCATGGAAGGGTGGGATGAATACTGGAAAGGTTTTCCGCCCATGCTCAACGGCACGCACGCTATTTCGCCGCTGTTGCGCATCAATAACACCAAGGCGGAAACCGTGGTGTGCCACGGCTCGGGCCGGCTTAGTGAAGACCTGGCCAAACGGTACGGCTCACCCTTTGCCGTGGAAACGGCCACTTTTACGCTCAAAAACTCCGACGTGGTAGCGGAAGCCACCCGGTCGCTGTTTGACGTAGTGCGCCAGTACAGGGAAAGTTATGATGTATACGGTACCAAAATGTCTTTCGAATGGGAGCAGCTGCAGGACGAAAGCCACGTGATCTTTGACGGTGGCGAAAATGCCGCCCGCATAGAAGTGCCAGACACAGACGCCCTGCTCATACCTGAGATTGCCCACTTCACGCGCCGCGAAAAAATTGATGACCCCAACCACGTGTCTTTCCTGCAGGGCGCCGGCCACGGCGGCTCACACCCGCACCTGGTGCAGGAGTTCCTGGCGGCCATTGTGGAAGGCAGGGATTCCGCGGTAGACGCGCACATTGCGGCCAACTACACCTGCGCGGGCATCTGCGCGCATGAGTCTGCCATGAAAGGCGGCGCACGCATCAGCATCCCTGATTTTGAAGCATAAGTATATTCCAGCCGGGGGCGGCAATGCCCCCGCTTCCTGTTAAATACATCATTCATGACATTCGGCATCAGCACCTTTGTATGGGTATCTCCATTTTCCACCGCGCATTTTCACCTGCTGCCCAAAATAAAAGAAGCAGGGTATGATATTGTAGAAGTGGCGGTAGAAGACGCATCACTGATCAACTGGCCCGAGCTGCTGCAGCGCGCCCGCGATCTTGACCTGAAGATCACCATCAGCGGGGCCTTCGGGCCAGACCGGGATATTTCCTCTACAGATGCTTCCACCCGCAGGAACGGCCTGCGGTATATTACGGATTGCGTGGCCATTGCCGCGCAAATGGGCAGCCCGGTGTTTGGCGGCCCCGTGTATTCCGCCGTGGGTAAAACAAGGATCGTACCGCCGGAGCAGAAAATACAGGAGCGCGCATGGTGTATCGAAAACCTGCGGGAGGCGGCCAAAGCAGCAGCAGACCATGGTGTTATCATTGGCCTGGAGCCGCTCAACCGTTTTGAGACGGATATGATCAATACGGTAGACCAGGCCATGGAGCTGCTGGAAGAAACCGGCAGCCCGCACATTAAAATATTGCTGGATACTTTTCATGCCAACATAGAAGAGAAAAACATTCCTGCCGCCATCCGCAAAATCGGGAAAGACAGGTTGTGTCATATTCAGGGCAATGAAAGCGATCGGGGCACGCCGGGTACGGGCCACCTGGATTGGTCGGGCATCAGGGAGGCGCTGGCAGACATTGGTTACACCGGGGCTATTGTGCTGGAAACGTTTGGCGCCCCGTCTAAGGAACTGGCGCGGGCAGCCTGCATATGGCGGCCGCTGGCAGGCAGCGCGGACGAGCTGGCTACCGAAGGCTTACAATTTTACAGGGCTGCTTTTTAAAAGCGGCCTTTTCCCCAATGCCTTGCCAACGGCCATTATTAACGCGCCGGTAAACAGGAAGAGCACCAATATCAGGGCGGCGTTTTGCAGGGCTTTGGGATAGTCCAGCTGTACCACATCTATAAAAGGGTAAGGATAAAAACCGGAAAATGCACCGCGGATAATGACAAACACCATGTAGGCCAGCGGGTACAATAGCCAGGAGGGCGCCTGTTTCCAGGCCAGCTCCCGTTTAGGCGCAAATATCAGCCAGTACGCCAGGTACAGCAGGGGCACCGCCGCGTGCAGCAACTCATCCACCAGCCACTGCATGCCCTGCGGGGCCCATAAGAAACGGAGTATCACATTGTACACCAGCGCCACTATCAGGATGTACAGCAGGAGCGCGGCCTGCACGGACGCGCGGGAAAAGAAGCCGCCCGGCTTCAGCAACAGCGCCGTACAGCCGGCAGCGGTCAGTATATTGGATTGCACGGTGAAAAAACTGAAAAAACGTATAATGGTTTCCCCGGCAGGGAGCTGGCTGTTAACCATCATCAGGCAGAATTGGGCAATAACGGCAAACCAGCCCAGCAAGGCTAACAAGGCAAGGGTATAACGTTTGGTTTGTTGCATACGCTTAAGTTACGTTTTATCCGGTATTGTTGCAAACAGCCCGGATTTTCTGAAATCAAAGATTAAGGTTAGTTTTGGGCGCAACAAAAAACATTTGGACATGAGCGCAAAAATCCTGAAAGACGAAATATACGAGCAGGTGGAACTGATCTCAGAAGCTGGTAACGATTTTGCTGATGATGAAGAATATGCTGCCGCCGCTGAAAAATTCAAAGAAGCGCTGCAACTGGTACCGGAGCCTAAAACAGATTGGGAAGCCGCTACATGGCTCTATTCCAGCATCGGTAACATGTATTTTATGCTGGATGATTTTGAGCAGGCGGGGGAATATTTTCAACAGGCCATCAATTGCCCTGACGGGAAGATCAATTCCTTCATTCAAATGCGGCTGGGCCAGGTAGCGCTGGAGCAGCAGCAGGAAGACAAGGCGCTGGAGCACCTGCTGAAAGCCTACCGCCTGGGCGGCAAAAGCCTGTTTGTAGAAGAAGATACCAAATACCTGGGTTTCCTGGCCCGGCGCGTGAAGCTGTAATCCAGGACGCGGGAGAGGCGGGCGTATCATTGATACGCCCGCCTTTTTATTAGGTAGAGAGAAGTATCCGTTACCCCGCTTTCTTATCAGACATGGAGAAACACCTCCGGCTACTGTTTTTACTGGCGCAAAGGACATTTTATGATGACAATCGGGATGAACTGGAAGGACAGTTCGGCTTTGCGGAATTTTACGCTTATTTTAGGCTGCTTGTTTTAAGGATCTTATGAGGAAATTTATACCGATATGAAAAGAAGAAATTTTTTAGGCATGATGGCCATGAGCACCGGCGCCGCATTGTCAGCCCCGCTGACCGGTTTTACGTCTTCACCTGCGCCCGAAGCGGGTAACGCAACATCACCGGCAGGCAGCCTGATGCAGGCAGACCTGGTGGTGGCCGGGGCGGGACTGGGCGGCTGCGCGGCCGCACTGGCAGCCCTGCGCAATAACCTCACGGTGATCATGACGGAAGAAACGGACTGGATAGGCGGACAGCTCAGCCAGCAAGGCGTACCGCCTGATGAGCACAGTGCCATTGAAACGCATGGCGCTACGCAGTTGTACCGCGATTTCAGAACGGCCATCCGGCAATATTACATGCGCCACTATCCCCTCAACGAAGCTGCCGGGAATCGGCCTTACCTGAACCCGGGAGACGGCGCCGTGTCTCGCCTCTGCCACGAGCCAAGAGTGGCAGTGGCCGTGCTGGAAGCCATGCTGGCCGCTTATATCAGCGCCGGCAAGCTGGTGCTGCTGCCGGAACATAAAGTAAAGAAGGCAACCGTGTCAGGCAACCGTGTGCAAAGCCTGCAGGTGGTGAACCTGCGCAGCAGGCGGGAATATACCCTGGCGGCACCGTATTTTGCAGATGCCACGGAAACAGGGGAACTGTTGCCCCTGACCGGCACCGAGTTCGTAACCGGCGCCGAGTCAAAGGCAGATACCGGCGAGCTGCATGCGCAGGAAACGGCCAACCCGCGCAACCAGCAGTCTTTCACCGTTTGTTTTGCCATGGATTATGTGCCGGGCGAAAACCATGTTATAGAAAAGCCACGGGAGTACAATTTCTGGAGCAACCATGTACCCGCCGTTACGCCGGCCTGGCCGGGCAAATTGCTGGAGCTGCATTACCCCCGGCCTACCACCCTGAAGCCCACCCAGCTCGGCTTTCACCCGGAAGGTATCAAAACCGGCAGCATGCTCAACCTCTGGAACTACCGCCGCATCATCAACAAGGAAAACTTTATGCCCGGCACCTACAAGGGAGACATCACTATTGTGAACTGGCCGCAGAACGATTACATGCTGGGCAACCTGGTAGGCGTCAGCGAAAAGGAATTTAACCGGCATGTAGAGCGCGCCAAACAACTGAACCTGTCCCTGCTCTACTGGCTGCAAACAGAAGCGCCGCGCCCCGATGGCGGCAAAGGCTGGCCCGGCCTGCGTTTGCGGAAAGACATCATGGGTACGGAAGACGGGATGGCCAAATACCCTTATATCCGCGAGTCCCGCCGCATCAAAGCCGTTTTCACCGTGCTGGAAGAACATGTGGGCAGCCTCAACCGCGCGCAGGTAACCGGCCAGGCTACCGGTAATACGGCCGCGGCGTTTTTTGACAGCGTGGGTGTTGGGCATTATAGCATAGACCTGCATCCCAGCAGCGCCGGTAACAATTATTTCCACCTGGATTGCCTGCGTTTCCAGATACCGTTGGGAGCATTGCTGCCGGTGCGTATGGAAAACCTGCTGCCGGCCAACAAGAACATTGGTACTACGCATATTACCAACGGCTGCTACCGGCTGCACCCGGTGGAGTGGGGTATTGGGGAAGCCGTAGGCATGCTGGCGGCTTTTGCGCTGGAAAAGAACGTGCTGCCCCGCAGGGTGCGGGAAGATAAAGCGCTGCTGGCGCAGTTCCAGCAACGTATCCGCTCACAGGGCATTGAAACGGAGTGGCCGCGGCAGTAGCTTTACCCGCGTTTGCAAGCACCGGAAATCTGTATTATATTAAGGCCCATGAAGAAAATTCCCGTTATGTTCATGCTGCTGCTGTTGCTACAAACCACCGCCGCACAGCAGCCCCGCTTTATCAATCAGCCAGACACCGGCTACCGCGGCCTCTGGTATAGCATAGGCCCCACCAAAGACGAGTACGCCTTTAAATACGGCGGCGGCCTGGGCACGTATCCCGCTAACCACTACCCCTTTTCGGTGTATGCGCCTGCGGTCAACAAAACTTTTTTCTGCTATGGGGGTACAGACTCCACCGGCAAAACGCTGCTGCATGAGGTAGGCTGTTTTGACCATGCTACCGGCATGGTGTCCCGCCCCACGGTAGTGATGGACAAAGCCACCGACGATGCGCATGACAACCCCGTTATACAGATAGATGACAAGGGGTACATCTGGCTGTTTTCCACCTCCCACGGCGTTACCCGTCCTTCTTTTGTATACCGGAGCAGCCAGCCCTACAACATTGGCAGTTTTGAAAAGGTGCAGGCATACAAGGGAGAGGAGGTCATGGATAATTTTTCTTACCTGCAGGTATATTACCAGCCGGGAGATGGTTTCCTGGGCCTTTTTACCCACTATGAAACGCAGCAACTGCGGTATGGGAAAAAGAATTGCCGCGTGATTGCCTATATGACCAGTAAAGACGGCATACACTGGTCTTCCTGGAAAGACCTGGCCAACATGGAAGAGGGCCATTACCAGACAAGCGGGCAGCAGGGCCGCCGCGTGGGCAGTGCCTTCAACCACCACCCCAATGTGCAGAAGGGCGCCGGGCTGGATTACCGCACCAACCTCTATTACCTGCAAACAAATGACCTTGGCCGTACATGGACAACCGCTAACGGCCGCCCCGCCACCCTGCCGCTGCGTACGGGAGATACAACGGCGCTGGTGAAAGACTATGCGTCTGAAGGCCTGAACGTATATATCAACGATGTGAATTTTGACGCCGGGGGCAACCCCGTGATACTTTATGAAACCTCCCGCGGTCCGGCGCCTGGCCCGGTTAACGGCATGCGCCAGTGGTATACCGCCCACTGGAAGAACGGGCAATGGCAGATCCTGCCGTTTACCGCTTCTGACAACAACTATGATATGGGCTCGCTGATGATAGAGAAAGGCGGCGTATGGCGGGTGGTGGCCCCCACGGCCTCCGGCCCGCAGGCGTATAACACCGGCGGGGAAATAGTGATGTGGGAAAGCAGGGATGAAGGAAAACACTGGAAGCCGAAGCAGCTTACCCGCAACAGTGCCCGCAATCACAGCTACCCCCGCCGGCCCGTAAACGCGCATGCAGGGTTTTATGCGTTCTGGGCAGACGGGAATGGCCGCCAGCCTTCCGTGTCAAAACTGTACTTTTCCGACCGTAACGGTAACGTATATATATTGCCGGAGAAGATGGACAAGGAATGGGTACGCCCGGTGCGCCTGAAACGCTGACCTGCAAAAACCCTGAATAAAAAATACCTAAAGGTGGGGATTTTACCAGCCGGCCTAAATTCCCATTTTTACAGTCCATAACAACAGATGATAAACAGGGCTGCCGTCTATTCCTGGACATGCGGCCCTGTTTTTTTGTTCCTTAACCATTTCATAATCTTCCCTTTACATTCCGGTCACGCTGCCGCCGTATCATTACGTCGGAAAGTTCGTATCCAAATTCGCTGTAACAATATCTCATGCTAAAAGTAAAGCCCGGTATCTACCGGGCTTGCGCTTTATCAGAAATGATCGTGATCGTTCTGGTCTGTCAGTATCTTTCTTTCTACCAGGGACTTATGATAAACAGAATGTTTCACATACTTGCGGGTAATGAAATAGGAAATAGCCGTTACGATCATGAGCGGGATGAACAGCTTGTACCCGCCCGATATCTCCGCCAGCAGAAATATAGCGGTGAGCGGGGCATGCATAACGCCTGCCAGTACGCCGGCCATGGCCGTAATAATAAAGTTGGGCGTATTGAGGTGGTAGATGCCGGAGAGATTGACGAGGTAGGCAAAGAGGAACCCCGTAAGCCCGCCGGTGACCATAGACGGGGCAAAGATACCCCCGTTGCCGCCCGCGCTGATAGTAAGGCAGGAACATATCACCTTGAATACCAGCAACAACACCGTCATTAAAATGATTGCCCAGGAATAGCTGCTGTATTGCTGCAGCAGGGAGTGGGCGGTAAGGCTGGTGTAATCTCCGCCCAGGAGGCTGGTGATGGTGGAGTAACCCTCTCCATACAGCCCCGGCAGCAGAAAGATGAGCAGGCACAGCGGCACGCCGGCCAGCAGCCAGGTCTTCCAGTTCATGGTCTTTTTTTCAAAGTATCCTTCAATATAATCTACCGAGCGGGTAATGTATACAGATACCAGGCCGCAAAAAATGCCCAGCAGGATATAAAAGGGGATGGCGGGTACGCTCCAGCTTTCACTGGCCACAAAAATGAACTTGCCAGGGTAGATCAGCTGTGAAATAACGGTGGCGGTAGCCGTGGAGATCAGCAGGGGAATGAAAAAGGGGATGCTAAAATCCAGCAGGAAGATCTCCAGTACAAAAATGATCCCTGCCACGGGGCTGTTGAAAACAGCGGCAATACCGCTGGCGGTGCCGCAGGCAAGCAGCAGCACCGTGTCTTTGCCGGAAAGGCGAAGATCGTGACCGGTATTGGAACCGATGGCCGCGCCGGTGGCCACAATGGGGGCCTCCAGCCCCACGCTGCCGCCAAAGGCCACGGTAATGGTACTGGTGAGGATATGGCCGTAGGTATGCCGCTTCTCAATGCGGCCCTTGTTGGTAATGATGCTGTTGATGATGAAACCCACGCCCCGGCTCAGCCTGTTGCGGAAAAAGCGGGTCAGCAGCAGCAGCGAAATGCCGGTACCGATAAGGGGTAATGTGGCAGACAGCCAGTTACTGTCCAGCCAGTTATTCATCGCATCTACCCGGTGCTCGAAGAACTGTACGGTTATCTTCAGCAAAACAGCGGCCAGGGCCGCCATTACGCCTACAATAAAACTGAGGAGGATGAGAAAATTGCGGTGTGACGTATATTTTGTTCTGTACCGGCCTATTTTCACAAGCAGCCGGTAGAACCTGTTTCCCGTTACTTCCATGGCCCGAAAATAGGGAATCCTGTATAAAACGGTTTTACGGGCAATGAAAAACCCGGCGCATGTGCTGCGACGGGTCCCGGAAAAGATCAAAAGATGTTTTACTGGTAAGTTTTGAACACTACTTTATCTACCACCACATTGAGCTTTTTCAGCCCGCTGTTGTCTGAGCGGAATTTCTTTTCGCCCGTGAACTGGTCATACAGTTTGGGATCTCCGCTGTTAATGGCGCGGAAGAGGATCTGTACGCCTTTTTTGTCCATGGCGCCGCCTTCCCAGCTGTCTACAATGCCGCCGTTGGTCCATTCAAAGCCGTTCACCCTGAAAGCACGGGCATTTACCTTGTTCACTTTGTCAATCGGGTCTCCGGGTTTGATGCCGAAGGGAGATTTCCACTTGGAGCGCTCATGGGTGAAAGTGATGGTTTTGGACGAGTCTGCATTGAAGATCACCTGCATTTCGTTTTCCGTGTCCGGGTATACGTACCAGGCCTTGCCGGTATAGTTGCCGTCCAGGTCGGTAGCGTCACGAAGCTCCACGTTCTCTTTGCCGTACAGGGTCTGCAGGTCGTCTGGCCTGGTCATGGCAAATACGCTGCGTACTTCCCAGTTGCGGGTATCTTCTACTGGTGCTGCGGCGGCGGTGCTGCCAGCGGCGGCCGCAGCCGGCTGGGCGGCGCCTGCGGGTGTTTCTGCGGTAGCGTTGGCCACCACGCCCGGCTGATTGGCGGGCGGGGCCACCATTACGGAGGTAACGGCCGGGATGGCGCCTATGCGCAGCAACTCGGCTTTTTCGTCCTGCAAGGTTTTGGCCTCTGTCTTGTTCTTATTGACGATGTAGGTAGCGAGCGGGAACACGTTGCCCGATTTCACGTCCATACCGCGGAGGTTGGCGATCAGGGTCTGGCGGTTACAGTCGCTGTACTGGTACAGGAACTTCAGCGCCGCGTCCAGGGCGGCGGGGTCTTTCCCCAGTTCCATCATGGTTTTATCTACTTCCAGTCCCCCGGAGCCTGACCTGCTCATTTGCTCGGTCACGAACACCAGCGCCGGGTCGTTACGGAGCTGGAACTTTGCGGCCATTTTTTCAGAAATATCTTCCACCGCAGATTCAGACAGCGTTTGGGCGCCGGCGGCCAACGGCAGGGCAAATAACAGGAATATCAGGAACCGTTTCATGTAAGATCGATTTATAACTGGATGTATATAACGTACATCATTCTCACTAAATTATGCAATATTCCCCATTCTGCTGCAAATAGCAGGCCAGCCGCTGTTTTTCCCAATTGCGTAAATCAAATTTCCGATTGGAGTTGCCTGCCCTGCCGCAGGCCGCTACTTTTACCGGAAAAAAGATGCACTACAGATCGATGATTATGGCGGTGTTGCTGGTATTGGCAGGCCTCCGCGTATCCGCCCACGCCCTCTGGATAGAAACGAGCCCTAGCGGCAAGAAAGGACAACCGCAGGAAGTAAGGGTGTTCTGGGGCGAATTTGCTGACAAGGACATTTCCCCGCTGGACAAATGGTTTTCCGATACCAAATCTTACAAGCTCTCTGTTATTACCCCTGACAAAAAAATCATCCCGCTTACTTCCGCCCCCGGAACAGATCATTATAAAGCATTTTTTACGCCTGAAACGGACGGCGTGTATACCGTGGTAATGATCCATTCCGTAAAAGACCTGTATCATGGCAGCCGCCTGGACTATCATGCCAGCGCTGCCGTTGTGGTAGGCGGCAACCCCGGCGCGGCCGGTTCCGCCAATGCCAACCCGCTGAAAGTGGAAGCCGCTGTACGGCAGACCTACAAGGTGAATGAAAGCATCAACCTGGGGGTACTGGCAGAACAGGCACCCGCCAAATCCAGCGAAGTAGAAGTGGTGGCGCCCAATGGCTGGATCAAAAAACTGTATACAGACAGCACCGGCACCACGTCTTTCACGCCCCTCTGGCCCGGCCGTTACATGGTGGAAGTAGCCAAAACGGAGAAAAAAGCGGGAGACCACAACGGCAAGCCGTACGAGGCTATCTGGCGTTGTGCTACCTACTGCATAGAAGTGGTTGAAAAATAATTCATAAGAAGAATATAAAAGGGGCTGATCATTTTTTGGATCAGCCCCTTTGTATTTGATAATTTACTATCAGAAAGTGGCTTTTATCCGATTGCATACCCTGTTCCAAAGCGTTTTTTTGGTAGCTCTAAACCCTCTCTCTTGGCTGCTTTAGTCTGCTCTTTACCATGCCTGCCCACGGCCTTCGCTATAGCAAGAGCATGTATGCGTGCAAGGAGAGAGTATCAATTCTGATACTATTTTGATAGTCCAACCGCTTTATTTTCTCAACAGGGCGGTAGCGCACCATAATAGCGGCGCCTGCCCATGCATGTCACCAGTAAGTCGCTTTCTGTCAAGGTAATACTGATGGTCATTTTTCATATTGGTGCCTTCACAAACATCGCTGATGTCTCCGTCTTCATTGATGTAGGTGATCAGCTTCAGCCAGGCCTTTCTGGCGGCGGGGCCATACACCTTTTTGTCCAGCCAGCCGTTTTTCACGCCGGTGATCATGGCGTAGGTGAACATGCCCGTACAGGAAGTTTCGGGCCATGATCGGGGATCGTCTATCAACTGGCGCCACATGCCGTCTTCCGCCTGGTATTTAAGCAGGCTGGCCATCATGGCCTGGTAGGCTTTCAGGATGCGGGAACGGTTGGGATTGTCTTTGGGTACCGAACGCAGCAGCTCGCTCATGCCGGCCGCCATCCAGCCGTTGCCGCGGCCCCAGAAGAAGGGAGCATTGGGGGCGTGGTAAAAGAGCCCGTTGGGTTTTTGCAGGGAGTCCAGGTAAAACACCATTTCATTGGCGGCCTTGTCTATATAAGACCGGTCCCCGGTGGCGCGGGTAGCCTGAGACTGTACGGCGGTGATCATGAACATGTCGTCTATCCACAACCGCGTTTGCCAGGTATAGCCTTTGGCATAGAAGCGGCGGGAATCATCCGTAACCCGTTTACCTTCCGGCGGCCCCCATTGTTTGTCCGCAAAACGTTTGCCGATGGCCAGGTAGCGGCTGTCTTTCGTTTGCTGGTACAATTCAAGGGGTACGGAGCCGAATACGGTGTAATCCACATGGTCAGGCACGGGAATGAGCGTATCCCTGCTGCCCAGCAGCGGTTCAAAGCGGGCGGCCAGTTGCTGAAGCAGCGTTTTGTTCCCGCTTTCTTTGGCAAAGGTCAGCGAGCCGTACCAGGCACAGGTTTCAGGGTAGGTGATGACCCTGGGCGGCCTAGGGCGGCCAAAATTCGGATGAGGAGAGGCCACAAACCTGTTGGCGATGCGCTGGCCAATTTCCTGTGGCGTGGCGCCTTTCGGGAATTTGGAGAGGGCTCCGGACTGGGCACGGACGTCTCCGGCAAACAGCAACATGGCGGCTACTGCCATGCCCTGGAGGAATGAGCTAGTTTTCATAACGTGAAATGATGGAATTTTAGACCTCCAAGTTATGCAAACGTTTGCGTAAATCCAAACAGGCAGCTCCGCAAGGTCGGTACGTAGAAACACGCATTCTTGTAAATCAGCGGTTCTACTGGTGTCATTATGATGGCCGGCCACTAATTTTGCTACAGCTAGTCTGAATAATTAAACTGTTTGTTATCCCGCTCCCTTTAGTGAATGCGCATTCCCCGATGCGCATTTTTTTTTGCTTCGCTCCCGCAGCGCGTTCCGGCTGCCGGGTTAGTTTTTCCGGTTCATTTGCTATTTTTAGGGATGCGCTATCTGTTTTTTCTCTGCTGTCTTTTCTGCAGCCTCTCATCCACCGCCCAGTTCTTTAAAAAGGGAGACCGTGTATGTTTTGTTGGCAACAGCATTACACACAACGGCGACTATTGGCACAACGTGCAGCTGTATTACAGCACCCGTTATCCTCACCTGGGCGTGCAGTTCTTCAACTGCGGTATTTCCGGGGATGTGACCTCCGGCATCCTGCGGCGCATGGACCAAGACATCCTGGTACACCACCCCACCTGGGCGGTGATCATGATCGGCATGAATGATGTGAACCGTCCGCTCTATGACGCCAGAAGGAAGAACGAAGCCGGCATCCGCGAAAAACAGCAGGCAGCGCTGACCGCTTACCGCAGGAACCTTGACAGCATTGTTCGCATTTTTCTCGCAAAAAATATCCGCGTTGTATTGCAAACGCCCTCCATTTATGACCAGACGTCAAAAATGGCCGGCAACAACCTCTATGGCGTTAATGACGCGCTGAAAATATGCGCCGGTTACGCCAGGGAGTTTGCCGGGCGCGACAGTCTGCTGGTAGTGGATTACTGGGGCATGCTCACCAAACTGAATGCAGAAGTGCAGGCGAAAGACAGTACGGCCACATTGATCGGGAAAGACCGGGTACACCCGGGCGGGGTGGGGCATTTGCTGATGGCCTGGGAATTCCTGAAAACCATTAAGGCGCCGGCCACGGTAGCCAATATAGTGGCAGACCGCAACGCAAAAAGCAGCCAGGCCAAAAGCCAGCAATGCACTATTTCGGGTTTTACCCGTAAAGACGGGCAGATAGAGTTCACGGCGCTTGAGAAAGCCCTGCCGTTCCCCGTGCGGGAAGACCAGTTAAAGGCAACGGAACTGGTGCCTTTTGCAGACAACCTCAACCGCGAGATCGTAAAATTCAACTACCTGGTGCCGGGTAATTATGTGCTGACCATAGATGATGTGGAAATTGGCCGTTTCTTTTCCGGAGAACTGGAAAGAGGGGTCAACCTGGCCACCATGCCACAGTTGCCGCAATACCAGCAAGCCCTGAAAGTACAGGCCCTGCTGCAGAAACGCTGGCAGCTGGAAGCCCGGCTCAGGGCGATCCGTCTCATTGAACACCGCTATATCAACACCCTGCCGGGCAACGAAAACCTGGAAACCGTACGCCGCTTTTACGATACGGCGCATGCCCATAAACCGGATTCGGACTATGTGAAAAAGATGTTCATCACTTACCTGGACACCAAACCCAAAGAAGCACAGATCCGCCGGCAGTGGGAGCGCTCGCTGGATTCGCTGCCGGCGTTGAGCAAACCCCGGCCTCATCGGTATTTGCTGAAAAGAAGCTGAGGGCCGCCACAACAGTGGTGTTACTTCCGGGCATCATTCACCTCAATCCAGTACCCGTCAGGGTCTTGCAGGTAGATCTGTTTCACCCCGTCTACCCGCAAGGTGATCTTTTTCTTTTCTCCTGCCCAGTTGATGTATTCCATACCCGCTTTCTCCAGCCGTTCAATAAACGCTTCCACGGAGGGCACGCTGAAACAGATATGGGTATTGCGGTCTCCCTGCTGCCGCGCTTTGGCGCCGGCAATCAGGTGGAGGTGGCTGGCAGGGCCTACGGCAAACCAGGTGTGCTTGCCGTCGTGGAACGGCTCGGGGATAGTGTCCAGCCCCAGCAGGTCCCGGTAAAAGGTGGTGGCTTTCCCCAGGTCCTGCACATACAGGGCCAGGTGGTTCAGCACGGGGCGGGTCTGGGCTGGTGCCTGCGCGGAAACAACGGTGGCGCCGCAGCAGAATAAAACAAGCAGGAAAAACGTTTTCATAAGTACAAGATACAGCGCCGGTTTTAATTGAACAATCCCGGTAAGAAGCTGTTGGTAATTACACGTCCTGCTCTCCCCATATCTCTTCTCGCACCTTTAAACAACATATCATGAAAAACCTGGTACTCGCCTGCCTCTGCGCACTGGCCGTTTTCACAGCCTGCAACAGTAATGACGATATGCCTACCGTAGCGGTGGCCAGATTCCAGATCACCCATGCCTCGCCCGGTACCGGCGGGCTAGACCTCGGTATGGACGGCCTGCGCATCAACAACCTGCCGTTCAACTACCTGGCCAATACGGGCTACCTGGACGCCTACGTGGGGCAGCGTCAGTTCCAGGCCAATGTGGCCGGCACCGGCACCACCCTGGTAGACCAGCGCATTCAGCTGGCGGAAGACCACCGCTATACCATGTTTGTGTATGACACGGGCAGCCGGGTAAAGGGGCTGTTTGTGGAAGATGTGTTCCCCGCTGTTGAATCCGGCAAGGCACACATCCGGTTTTTCCACTTTACACCGGATGCCCCCGCGGTGACCATCGGGTACGTGAAAGACGGGGCTTTTACTCCTATTTTCCCCAACCGCTCCTTTGAAACGCCGGAGAGCGGCGTGGCCAACCAGGGCTTTACGGCCGTGGATGCCAGCACATATACTATTGAAGTGCGAAGGGCCTCAGATGACTCGCTGGTGTTCACCAGGCCGGGCGTTACCCTTACAGCAGGGAAAATATACACCGTATACGCCAAGGGGCTGATAGGCTCGCTGGCTACGCCGCTGGGAGCGGAGATGGTGATAAACCGGTAAGCCCTACTTCCTGTTATACAACGGCAGCCGCCGGGGCAGGTGCAGGGGAATGATGAGGAGGATGGACATGCAGAACGCCCCGGCTATGAAAAGAATGGCGCTGCGCAGGCTGGCGGAAGGTGTGCCGCCCACGGCGCGGACGTCTACCATTTCGTCAAACCAGGCCAGCGAAAAGTAAAGGGAAAGGAACAGCATGAGCAGTCCCGCCGTCATACGGGCATACGTGCGCGGGATGAACAGCAGTACCAGGAAAAGCACCAGCATAACGGGCGCTATGATGCTATTATCAAATAGAAAGAATATACATAACGCAAGGAAAATGAAATACAAGCATGGCAAGTAATGTTTGAAAATGGTTCCTGTTTTCATGGGGTCGGGATTAATACTGTAATTTATGCCGCTTATACCACTTTTCCTATAGCATTTTTGTGCCTATTTTTGTTGAATGAGTACACCTGTACATATTGTGGGCCTTACCGGCAGTCTCCGGAAAGGCTCCTACAATACATCCCTGTTAAAGACGGCCATGGAGCTGCTGCCGGAAGGCGTTACCGCTGAAATAGCCGATTTTTCCAACGTTCCCCTCTATAACGCAGACCTTGATGTGGGTACCCGGCCGGAGCCGGTACGGGCGTTCCGCGAAGTGCTGGCAGGCGCCCAGGCCATCCTGATCGTATCGCCGGAATACAACTATTCCATTCCCGGTGGGCTGAAAAACGCTATAGACTGGGCGTCTCGCGGTACAGACGCGCCTTTGCTGCACAAGCCGGTGGCCCTGATGGGCGCTACCCAGGGCCTGTGGGGCACGGTAAGGATGCAGCTGGCCTTCAAACCCGTGTTCCAGTTCCTGGACATGAAACAGGTGCTCAAGCCGGAAGTGATGATAGCGCAGGCACAGGGCAAGTTTGACGCGGAAGGCCGGCTTACGGACGAAAAAGCGCGGGACCTGGTGGCCCGGTTGCTGGAAGCCCTGCGGGACCTTACCATACAATTGCATAAATAATAGTGGCTAAATGGCTAATTTCGCCGCACAATTCAGTTAATATTCTCTATGGCAAACAGCTTGTACGAATTTGGAATGATCGGCCTGGGCGTAATGGGGCGCAATCTCCTGCTCAATATGGCAGACCATGGTTTTGCCGTGATCGGGTTTGATAAAGACACCGAAAAGGCACAGGCCCTTGAATCTTCGGCATCTGCCGGCACCCGCGTAAAAGGGGTGGTATCACTGGAAGAAATGATCAGCCAGTTGCAGAAGCCCCGCCGGGTAATGATGCTGGTGCCCGCCGGTAAACCGGTAGACGATGTGCTGGCGTCTCTCCACCCCCTGCTGGAACCGGGGGATATTGTAATTGACGGCGGCAACTCCCATTTTACGGATACCCTTCGCCGCGTGTCTTCCATGAAAGACGCAGGCTTCCATTTTATGGGCGTAGGTGTTTCCGGTGGCGAGCAGGGCGCCCGCACCGGTCCCAGTATTATGCCGGGGGGAGACAAGGAAGCATATGCCCATGTTAAGCCCATGCTGGAAGCCATTTCCGCCAAAGTGAACGGGGAGCCTTGCGTGGCTTACCTCGGCAAGGGCGCCGCCGGCCATTATGTCAAAATGGTACACAACGGCATAGAGTACGCCATCATGCAGCTGATCAGCGAAAGCTACCGCCTGCTGAAGGCCGCCGGCCTGAACAACGACCAGCTGCACCAGGTATACAAGGAATGGAACGAGGGAGAGATGCAGTCTTTCCTGCTGGAGATCACAGCAGACATCTTCCTGCAGAATGACGATAAATCGGGCCAGCGCCTCGTAGATGTGATCTCTGACAAAGCCGGCTCCAAAGGCACCGGCAAATGGACGTCACAGGAGGCGATGGACCTGGGTGTGCCCGCCACGGTTATTGATACGGCGGTGGCCATGCGCACTATCTCCGCTTTCAAGGATGAAAGGGTAGAAGCGGCAAAGGTGTACGAAGAGCCCAAAATACCGGTTTCGGCAGAAACAAAGCTGTTCATTTCGCAGGTGAAAGATGCGTTGCAGTTTGCCACCATTATGTGCTACGCGCAGGGTATGGCCATGCTGTACAACGCCTCCACCGCCCACCAGATGGACATTCCCCTGCCGGAAGCCGTGAAGGTTTGGCGAGGCGGCTGCATTATCCGCTCCGCCCTGCTGGGTACCTTCTACGCCGCGCTCAAACAGGCGCCCGAAGTGCCCAACCTGCTGCTTAACAAGGCAGTGGCAGACATCGTGAAAAGCAAAGAGCACAACACCCGCGCGGTAGTTGTACAGGCGGCGCAAGCCGGTTTGCCCGCCGCAGGGTTCATGGCGGCATTGTCTTATTTCGATGCCTACCGTACCGAAAAACTGCCCACCAACCTGGTACAGGCACAACGGGATTATTTCGGCGCCCATACATATCAGCGTATAGACATGCCCGGTAGTTTTCATACTTCCTGGCAACACCATTCATAATTTTTTCATTTTTTATGCAACATCATAAACGCCCGCCTGCTTCCATACTTTTTATTTTCGGCGGCAGCGGGGACCTGAACTACCGCAAACTGACACCGGCGCTGTACAATCTTTTCCTTGACGAATGGATGCCGGAACAGTTTGCCATTGTAGGCATCGGGCGCACGGAATATACCTCGGAGAACTACCGCGCCCATTTACAGGAAGGCATTTCCAAGTTCAGCCGCCGCAAGGCCGAGGCCAACGGCCACTACAAGGAATTTTTCGAACATGTGAATTACCTGCAGCTGGATGCGGGAGATATCGAGTCTTACCAGCGCATTGCAGAATACGTGCAAACAAAAGAACAGGAGTGGGGTACGCATCCCAACGTGATCTTTTACCTGGCCGTAGCGCCGCAACTGGTGCCTTCCATTGCGCAGGAGCTGGGCACGCTCAACCTCTGCAAAGACAAGAGCACCACCCGCATCGTGATCGAAAAACCCTTTGGCCACGATCTTGCCAGCGCGCATGAGTTGAACGACCTGTTGACCGGCCTCTTTGCCGAAGAACAGATATTCCGTATAGACCACTACCTGGGAAAGGAAACGGTGCAAAACATCCTGGCGCTCCGCTTTGCCAACGCGCTTTTTGAGCCCGTCTGGAACCGCCATTACATAGATCACATCCAGATCACGGCCGCGGAAAGCGTGGGGCTGGAGGGCCGTGGCGGATATTACGAACATTCCGGCGCCCTGCGTGACATGGTGCAGAACCACATTCTGCAACTGATGTGCATGGTGGCCATGGAAGCGCCCGTTTCTTTTGATGCCAACGAGATCCGCAATAAAAAAGTAGACGTGCTCAACGCCATCCGCCCCATCAAAAAAGAGGACGTGCATGAGAGCGCCGTGCGGGGCCAATACGGTGACGGCTGGATGAAAGGCAAGCAGGTAACGGGTTACCGCCAGGAAAAAGGCGTAGACCCCTTGTCCAACACGGAAACCTATGCCGCCGTTAAATTTTATGTGGACAACTGGCGCTGGCAGGGCGTACCGTTTTACGTGCGCACAGGCAAGCTGATGCACCAGAAGTCTACTCACATCACCATACAGTTCAAGGATGCGCCTACTTTCGCCTTCCCTTCCGAAGCCGCGGAATCCTGGCGCTCTAACCGCCTCACCATCAGCATTCAGCCTGAAATGGACATCCGTATCCGCTTCCAGGCCAAACGCCCGGGCCAGACCATGACGCTTGACCCGGTGAACATGACCTTCAACTATGAAGGCTCTGATGATCACACGCCCGAAGCGTATGAAACGCTGCTGCTGGACGTGATGGAAGGAGACGCCACGCTCTTCATGCGCGCAGACCAGGTGGAGGCGGCATGGAAGGTGATAATGCCCATCCTGGAAACATGGGAGCACCGCAGCCCGCAAGACTTCCCGAACTATGTGCCAGACTCCTGGGGGCCTGAAGATGCAGACGCTCTCATTGCCCGTGACGGCCATTCGTGGATCAACCTGCCGCCGACCCGGTAAAATGCCGCCGCCCGATACATCATCAGTATTAGTAAATCGTAACAAGTCATTCCATGGAATTGCACGTAGCAAAAGACCCGCAGCAACTCAGTGAGAACCTGGCCGCATTTATCAGTCGCCAGATACAGGATGTGCTGCAGCAACAGGACCGGTTCACCTTTGCCCTCTCCGGCGGCAATACGCCCAAAGCATTATACGCCCTGCTGGCAAAAGAACCTTATGTGAATATGATAGACTGGGGAAAAGTGCATTTTTTCTGGGGAGATGAAAGGGCTGTGCCTTTTGAGGATGCGCGCAACAATGCCCGCATGGCGTATGATGTGTTGCTGGACAAGGTGGGCGCCCTCCCGGAAAACATCCATATTATGCGCACAGACATTGAGCCGGAAGCGGCTGCCGCGGAATATGAAAAAACGCTCCACGGCTATTTTGACGGGAAGCCATATACGTTTGACCTGGTACTGCTGGGGATGGGAGATGACGGCCATACCCTCTCGCTGTTCCCTGGCCTGCCCATTGTACATGAGCGCAAAGCCTGGGCAAAAGCATTCTGGCTGGAAGCGCAGGATATGTACCGTATTACGCTTACCGCTCCCGTTACCAACCTGGCCCGCTGCGTGGTGTTTATGGCTACCGGCGCCGGCAAGGCCCTCACACTCAAAAGCGTGATAGACGGTGCGCCAGACCCTGACCGTTTTCCCTCCCAGCTTATCCGTCCTGAGAACGGAGAATTGCACTGGTTCGTAGATGAAGCGGCGGCAGAGGCGCTGCAGGTGTAAAGGCGGTTTTATCCGTAAAGCGGTTAGCAAGATTGAAAATCGGAGAAGTCCAATTTTGTAGCTATGGAGGGAAGGAGTAATTTTGATAGAGATTATTTCAGAACACCAAAACCACTTATTGAATGACTGATAATCAAATGCAGACTGTTCTTTCGGCTATTGAATCTATGAAGAATGGATTCGATCAGCGGCTAATCTCAATTGACACCCGCCTAACACATGTGGAAGAGCATCTGGACAAACTCGACACCCGCCTAACGCGTGTGGAAGAGCATCTGGACAAACTCGACACCCGCCTAACGCGTGTGGAAGAGCATCTGGACAAACTCGACACCCGCCTAACACATGTGGAAGAGCATCTGGACAAACTCGACATCCGTCTAACACGAGTGGAAGAGCATCTGGACAAACTCGACACCCGCCTAACGGACGTAGAAGTCAATCTGATCAAGCTTGACATCCGCTTAACACACGTAGAAGAAAGCCTCGACAAGCTCAACACCCGCTTAACATATGTGGAAGGCAATCTGGGCAAAATCAATAACCGCTTAACAGGCGTGGAAGACAATCTGGTAAAAATAGATATCCGCCTGACGCACATAGAAGGTGATCTCGACAAAATTGAAGCCTGGACAGGCTATAGGGCTGATCCCAATTTGCCGGAACCGAAAAAAGCAACGGCCTGATAATTGAATAAATTTAAAGGAAGTCTTATGGTATATCACCATAAGACTTTTTTATCCCTGATTATTTTGCCTGTCATGCCGGTGCTACAGTTTGCCGGTGCCGCGCAAGGTTAAACATAAGCATCGTTTCCGCTCCACTTCCCCCAAAATTTCTCTAACTTTAATACAGCAGGCATCCGCTGAAGCCGGCACCTGCGGGCACTAATCAGTTCATAACTCCTAACTCATTGTTATCATTGAAAATTCTCGTTCTCTTCGCCCACCCGGCCTTTGAACGGTCGCGCATACATGTCCGCCTACTACAGGCCGCGGCTACCGTACAGGATGTCACCATCCGTGACCTCTACCAGGTGTACCCTGACTTTGACGTGTCTCCCCAGGCCGAACAACCCATTGTAGAGCAGCACGATGTGATCATTTTCCAACACCCTTTTTACTGGTACAGCGGCCCTGCGCTCATCAAACAGTGGATGGACCTGGTGCTGGAGCATGGCTGGGCTTACGGTAAAAATGGTACCCGCCTGCAGGGGAAACGAATGATGAACGTACTGTCTATGGCCGGCAATGAGCAGGCGTACAGTGCGCAGGGGCATCACGGCCACCCCGTGAACGCTTTCCTGCTGCCTTTTGAACAAACGGCCCGTCTTTGTTACATGCAGTACCTGCCGCCTTTTACGGTACATAGTTCCAACGCCCTCAGCGATCAGCAGTTGAATGAGCATGCCAACCGCTACATACAGCTGCTGGAACAACTGAAAACGAACGCGGCCGCTTTGATCAGTAACCCGCCGCCAAATCCATCAGGCCTTTCCTAATTCTAATCCACAATTAACTATGTCTAATGAATCATTCTTCTACCAGGCGCTTGTTTACCTTGCTACCATGGTGGTATTTGTGCCTCTGGCCAAAAAGCTGAACCTGGGCTCTGTGCTGGGCTACCTTATTGGCGGTATCATCATAGGACCGGCGCTGCTGGGGCTTATCGGGCACGGTGGCGAAGACCTGATGCATTTTGCGGAATTTGGGGTAGTGATGATGCTGTTCCTGATAGGCCTGGAGCTGGAACCATCCCTTCTCTGGAAGTTGCGCGCGCCCATACTTGGCCTTGGTGGCCTGCAGGTAGTAGTAACGGCCACCCTGGTGGCGGGACTGAGTATGGTTTTCGGGCTGCCCTGGAATCAGGCGCTGATATTGGGAATGATCTTGTCTCTTTCTTCAACGGCCATAGTGCTGCAAATACTGAATGAGAAAGGGCAGATGGGCTCTGCCGCGGGCCAAAGCGCTTTTTCCGTATTGCTTTTCCAGGATGTGGCGGTTATACCCATGCTGGCCATTTTCCCGCTCCTGGGGCCCTCCGGCGCCGCCGGCACGGTAGAAGACGGGCAGTCTCTCATAGCCCACCAGCCAGCCTGGGCCAAAACCCTGATAGTATTCGGCGCTGTATCTGCGCTGGTAGTAGGAGGGCGCTATGTGGTGAAGCCCATTTTGCACATTGTGGCCCGCACGCGGTTGCGGGAGCTGTTCACCGCGTCCGCCCTGCTGCTGGTAGTGGCCATTGCCGTGCTGATGACGCTGGTGGGCCTTAGTCCCGCGCTCGGCGCGTTCCTGGGTGGGGTGGTACTGGCCAACAGCGAGTACCGGCACGAGCTGGAAAGTGATATAGAACCTTTTAAAGGCCTGTTGCTGGGGTTGTTCTTTATTGGCGTAGGCGCCACCATCAATTTCCAGCTGGTGGTACAGGAGCCCTGGTTGATCACCGGGCTGGTGGCAGGCGTTCTGGCCGTGAAATTTCTGGTGCTGGCCGGCCTGGGAAAATTGTTCCGCCTCAGCGGGGAGCAGAACCTGCTGTTTGCCTTTGCGCTCCCGCAGGTGGGTGAGTTTGCCTTCGTATTATTCTCCTTTTCCGAGGGCGCCAGGCTGCTGCCGGCAGAACTGGTAGATATTATGACGGCCGTTGTGGCTATTACCATGGCCCTTACGCCATTGCTGATGCTGGTGTACGACAAGGTGATAGTGCCGCGCTTCGGCTGTACGGCCAACCGCGAGGAACGGGAGCCTGATACTATAGACGAAAAGAACCCCGTGATCATTGCGGGCTTTGACCACTTCGGTACGGTAGTAGGCCGTTTTCTGCGTGCCAGCGGTGTTCCGTCTACCGTGCTGGACCTTGATTCTGACCGGGTAGACCTGTTGCGGCAGATGGGGCTTAAAGTGTATTACGGCGATGCGGCCCGTGCAGACATGCTGAAGTCTGCCGGCGCGGAACAGGCCCGCCTGATCGTGATTGCCATGGCCACGCCGGAAAAGACGCTGGAGGTGGTGGATACGGTGAAAAAACACTATCCGCATCTGCAAATGCTGGTAAGGGCTACGCAGAACGCAGATGCCTTTGACCTGATGAACGCGGGCGTGCTGCATATTTACCGGGAAACAATAGACACGTCGCTGCGCCTGGCCGCTGATGTGCTGGAAATGCTGGGCCGCCGCGCATACCAGTCACAGCGGGCCGCGCGGATGTTCCGGCGTTTTGATGAAAGGTCCCTCAAAGGGCTGGCTGCTTACCGGGACGACAAGCAATACGTGAACATTGCACGGGAAAGAATGGAGGAACTGCAAAAGCTCATACAGGCAGATGCATATACCAACATGCTGATCCGCGATGGCGGATGGGACAGGGAAAACGCGGAAGAAAGGAATTGATCAATGCTGCGGTGCGGCGGGCGGCGGGTTTTTCCTGCCTTCTTCTTCCAGCTCGGCCAGTTTCTTTTTACCATACGCCAGCCGGGTGATCAGCACATACAATACCGGCACGCTGAAAATAGCCAACAAGGTGGCAGCCAGCATACCGCCCACAACCGTGAAGCCGATGTTGACCCTTGCGGCCGCGCCCGCACCTTTGGCCAGGGCCAGCGGCATTACCCCCAGTATGAACGCAAAGGAGGTCATGAGAATGGGCCTGAAACGCAGGCTTACCGCCTCCAGGGTGGCCTGGATCAGCGGCATGCCTTTGTCTACACGTTCTTTACAGAACTCTACGATCAAAATGGCGTTTTTGGCAGATAACCCTATCAGCGTGATCAAACCGATCTGCGAATAAACGCTGTTTGCCTGGCCGGTGAGCCACAGGGCAAGGATAGACCCGAACAAGGCCACCGGTACGGCCAGCAGTACAGAGAATGGGACAGACCAACTTTCATATAACGCAGTAAGTAACAAGAATACAAAAAGAATAGACAGGGCAAAGATCATGGTGCTTTTGTTGCCGGCCTCTATTTCCTGCTTGGAGATATTGGACCACTCGTACCCGAAGTTAGGCGGCAGCACTTCTTTGGAAACTTCTTCCATGGCTTTGATGGCATCGCCGCTGCTGAAGCCGGGATTGCTGGTGCCGCTGATCTCCGCCGACCGGTACAGGTTAAAGTGGTTGATCACCGGCGCGCCCGCGCCCAGTTTGGTTTTGATAAGAGAACTGAGCGGTACCATTTCCCCGTTCTGGTTGCGTACATGGTAAAAGCTCAGGTCGTTGACCGTTTGGCGGAAGCTGCTGTCTGCCTGCAGTACCACGCGGAAGCTGCGGCCGAAACGGGTGAAGTCATTTACATACATACCGCCCAGGAAGGTTTGCAGTGCGTTGAATACATCGTTTACCGCCACGCCCATCTGCTTGCACCGGTCACGGTCCACTTCCACGTTGAACTCCGGCGTGGTGGCGCTGAAGAACGCATAGGCCCGGGCTATTTCAGGGCGCTTGTTGGCAGCCACCAGGAGGTTTTGCAGCACCTTGGAAAACTCGGCAACATCCGTTCCGCTGCGCTGCTCCAGTACGTACGTGAAACCGGTGGAGGTACCCATGCCACGCAGGGTGGGAGAGGGCAGCGCCAGTGCCGTAGCCTCCGTGATCTGCGCCAGCTTCATTTGTATGCGGCCGGATACGGTGCCGATATCATCTCCATGTGCAAGCCGCTGGTCCCAGGGTCTGAGGTTCACAAAGAAGGTAGCGGAGTTGGGCTTGATGGCATTGGCCACGAAGTTGATGCCCGATACGCCCATGAAGTGGGCCACGGCAGAGTCTCCCAGCAGTATATTGTTGATGCGCTCCACCACTTCGCGCGTGCGTACGGAAGAAGATGCGTCAGGCAGTTCCACTACCAGGAACAGCGCGCCCATGTCTTCCTGCGGCACAAAGGTGGTGGGCACTTTCTTGAACAGCGCAAACGCCGCCCCGAAAAGGATGCCCAGCAATATCAGTACAAATGCCGTTTGTTTGATGGCACGGCGCACGCCGTGGGTATATCTGTCAGTGAAGCGGGTAAACCATTTGTTGAATTTGTAATGCAGCTTGTTGATGCCTCTTGAGTGCTCGTCCAGCCGGCTGGGGCGCAGTACCACCGCGCAAAGCGCCGGTGTAAGGGACAGCGCCAGGAATGCGGACAGTATTACGGAAAATGCAATGGTAAGTGCAAATTGCTGGTACAGCTTGCCGCTCACGCCGGGGATGAAGGCCACGGGCACAAACACCGCGGCCAGTATCAGCCCGATGGCAATTACCGGCGCCTGCACCTCCGTCATGGCCCTGTACGTAGCTTCCAGCGGGTTCATGCCGTTCACGTCAATATGGTGCTGCACTGCTTCCACCACCACAATGGCATCGTCTACCACTATCCCGATGGCCAGCACAAAGCCGAACAGCGTAAGGGTATTGATGGAAAAGCCGAGCAGGGTGAAAAAGATAAAAGTGCCTATCAGCGAAACCGGTATTACCAGCACCGGCACCAGCGTGGCCCGCCAGCTTTGCAGGAAGAGGTATACCACCAGTATTACCAGTAACATGGCCTCAACAAAGGTCTGTATCACCTCGTTGATGGATATTTTTACGAAAGAGACCGTTTCAAAAGGTATCAGCCAGTTCACATCTTCCGGGAAAGATTGGGCCAGCTCCTTGAACTTGTTTTCTACCCGTTCCGCCACGTCCAGCGCATTGGCGCCGGGCGCCAGGTAAATGGCCATACCGGTACCGTTCTTCCCGTCTGGCTTCACTTCCACGGCATAGGAGAAGGACCCCAGCTGCTGCCGGGAAATATCCTGGAGCCGCACCAGCGAGCCGGTTTGCGGGTTGGTGGCCACAATGATGTTGCCAAATTCTTCCGCCGTCAGCAGGCGGCCCTTCACCTTCACGGTGTATTCAAATGCCTGCCCTTGCTTGGCCGGCGGAGAACCGATAATGCCCGCGGGGGCCTGCGTGTTCTGCTCCTGGATGGCCCGTGCCACGTCTCCCGCGGTGATGTTCAGCGCGGCCATCTTGTCCGGGTTGAGCCAGATGCGCATGCTGTAGTCTTGCGAAAAGGCGTTCACATCGCCCACACCCGGTACACGCAATATTTCAGGCCTTACGTAGATATTGAGATAGTTGTTCAGGAACTCGGAGTTGTGGGTGCCGTTGGGCGAGTTAAGGGCCACCACCATCAACATGTCGTTAGACCTTTTTTTGGTGGTCACACCTACCCTTCGTACATCGTCCGGTACGGAAGGCAACGCGAAGTTTACCCGGTTTTGCACGTCCAGCGCGGAAATATCGGGGTTGGTGCCTATTTCAAAAGTAACGGTAATGCTCATGGAGCCGTCGTTGGCGCTTACGGACTGTATGTACATGGCGCCGGGCGTACCGTTCACCTGGTTCTCTATGGGAGTGGTAACTGTTTCTTCTACCGTCGTGGAGTTGGCGCCGATGTAGTTGGCCCGCACGTCAACCACTGGCGGGGCAATATCCGGCAACTGGGCAATAGGGAGGTTGATCATGCAGATCAGCCCTACAATCACCATAATGACCGCAATAACAATAGTGGTGTTTTTCCTTTCTATGAACGTTTTTGAGATCATGCTGCCCTGCTGTTAACTGTTATTTGATATTGACCGTATCTCCCTGGTGAACTTTCTGGATGCCGTCTACTACTACGCGGTCTCCCGCCTGCAGCCCGGAACGGACGATCATCATGCTGTCTACCACGGCGCCCCTTTCAACAGGGCGCATCTGTATCACGTTGTTGCGGTCTACCACGTATGCTTTCACTTCTCCCAGCAACTCTACAATAGCCCTGGATGGAATGGCCACCTGGCTGCTGCCGGCGGGGGAATGTATCTCCACCGCCCCCGTCATGCCGCTTTTCAATGTACCCTGCGGATTGGGGAAGGTCAGCCGCATGCGGATGGTGCCCGTTCTCGGGTCTACCACGTTGTTGACCAGTAATATCTTTCCCTCATGGGAATAGTGTTCGCCATTGCCGAAGATCAGGTAGAATTGCTGCCCGCCGCGGTTGAAATCCGTATACCTGCTTTGCGGCAGGTCTATATCCGCATAAATGGGATCTTCATTGACCAGGGTGTTGATCACCGTTTGGCCGGCGGTTACCAGGTCTCCGATACGAATGGTGGCAATGCCTATTTTCCCGTTCAGGGGTGCGCGCAGCACGGCATGATTGATATCTGTACCGCTGCGGGCGCGGGCCGCCTTGGCCGCGGCCAGGTTGGCCTCCGCGGTGCGGAGCGCGGTTTCAGCCTGGTCTACCGTCTGGCGGGAAATAGCGTCTTGCTGCAGCAGGTTGCTGTACCGCTCGTAGTCTTTCTTCTTGAGGGCAAGATCTGCCTCCGCCTGCCGCACACTGGCCTCTGATTGTTCATACGTGGCCTGGCTGCGGCTTTTGTCCACTTCATACAATACCTGCCCTTTTTTTACAGTGCTGCCGTCTTTAACGCGGATGGCCTCCAGGAAGCCGGTTACATCAGATTTAAGGTCTACGATCACATTGCCTGTCAGCGTGGCCGGAAATTTTTCTGTTACCTTGAACGTTGCCGGTTTCACTTCATATACTGACACAGTAGGCTTGGGCATAGGGCCGGCGGGCGCCTGCTTTTTGCCGCCGCAGGCACTGAGCAGCGGAAGTAACAGGGATATGTAAATGTTCCGGGTGCGGTGCATAAAAAATATTTTATTGTGGTTTGATTTTGCCCATCGCCTGCTCCAGCTTCACTTTGCTCACCAGCATGTTGATCAGGGCCTGTATATAGTCAACCTGGGCCTGCTTCAGGCCACTGTCTGCCGTAGCAACGTCAAGGCTGGACGATACGCCTTCCTTGAACTTCAGCAGCACCCGGTCATACACGCCCTGCGTGAGCGCCATGTTCTTTTCTTCCATAGCCAGCGAGGCGGCGTTGTTCCGGTAGGTTGTCCACGCCTCTTTTACCTCCAGCTGTATCTGCTGGCCCAGGTAGGCGAGGTTATTCTCGGATTGTTTCAACGAGATCTGCCGCTGCCGTACCTGGTAGATCCGCTCTGTACCGGTAAACAGGGGCATGGACAGGCTTACGCCCAGGGCGGATACGCCAAAGCCCTGTTTGTACAGGTCAGAAAAGGAATCGGAAAACCAGTTCACGCCATAGTTGATATGTGCATTGAGGGAGGGCAGTATTTCCAGTTTTTTGCTTTTCAGGTTCAGCCTGTCCAGCTCCACCTGCGTATGCTGCATGGAGTATTCCGGCCGGTTCTGTACGTTATAGTTCATGCTGTCAGGCATTTCCCTGGTGAAGCTGTCAAGATCGTCTTCCAGCTCCAGCATTTCCTGCAGGGGCATGCCCATTTCAAATTTCAGTACGTCCATGGAGAATTGCAGCAGGCGCTCCAGGTTGGCCCGCTGGGTCTCTGATTTGTTGTAGGATACCTGCAGCCTGTCCACGTCGATCCTTTCAGACACCCCTTGCTCATAACGGGCCCGGGTATCTTGCAGGGCCTTGGAGGTCTGTACCAGGTTGGCATCTGTAAGGCGGATGCTTTCCCGGTTGACCAGCACTGTAAAAAACGCGTTGCTGACCGCTACCCGGGTAGCAATGGCGGTGCGTTCATAGTCCTTCACGGAAAGCTGGTCATATACCCTGGCCGCCCGCAGGCCCAGAAAGTAGTCGCTGTTCAGCAGCGTCTGCGTGGCCTCGGCCTGTACCATGGAAGAGAACTTGGTGCCGAACTGCACGGGTATCTTGTTATTGGGATCGTTGGCAAAGTCGGGAATGTACGAGGTCTGCAGCTTGAGGTTGTCTGTAAAGCTGGCATTCACATTCACATGCGGGAACAGTTTGCCCCTGCTTTCCCGGATCTTTTCCAGGGAAGCCTGCCTGTTGAGGCGGGCATTGACCACATCGTTCTGATGGCGTAGCGCATACTGAACGGATTCTTCCAGCGTAAAGGAGTGAGCCCCTGAAGTGTCCTGCTGGGCGGAAAGCGGTTGCAGCATCAGCACTAAAGCGGCCGGCAGCAACCAGTTACGGAGCTTTTTATGGATAGTCGAACGCGTCATAGTTCCCGGGTGCAATACATGAACAACTACAAATATAAAAGGTTCAATGATTTATAAAAATATTATGGAAAAGAAAACTGCCCGCATCTTCCTGTTAAACTAACTGCCATGGAAACAACCAAACTCCTCAAATCAGATTTTCTCGACATTCTTTTTGATGACCGGAACAAGGAATATGGCGCTTATGAGCTGCGCCGCCGGTATGACAGGCGTGTGCGCAGCGCCGTGCTGGGCATGTCTGCCATTGTGCTGATAGTGATAGGCGGATATACGGTAAGCTCTCGGCTGCTGGCCTCCAGCGAGGTGAACGTACCGCTGAGGCCGGTGATCACAGAAACAAAACTGACGAACATTGTAGAAGAAAAACCCGCGTTCACGCCGCCGCCCACCGTGCGGGAACCGGCCCCGGCCATTTCCAAACCTACTGTGAAGCATACCACTTTTGTCATCAAGCCGGATGAGGACGTGCGGCCGGATGACGAGCCGGCCAGGAACGCTGACCTGGAAAAAGTGGCCATCGGCGTGAAAACAGACCTGAGCGGAGACCCCAACGGCGCGGACAATGGCATCCCCGAGGGCCTTACAGGCGGCAGCAACGTGGTGGAGGCGCCCAAACTAGAAAAGAAAGACGAGGTGCAGACCTTTGTGGAAATAATGCCGACGTTCCCGGGCGGAGAAGCGGCCCTGGCCAAATTTTTAACCAATAACCTCCGATACCCCGGCATGGCTGCCGAAAACGGCGTGCAGGGCGTTGTGTTTGTGAAGTTTGTGGTACGGTCTACGGGAGAGATCAGCGATGTGGAGCTGGTAGGCGCTAAAAAGGGCGCCGGGCTGGATGAAGAGGCGCTCCGCGTGGTGAAAAAAATGCCGAAATGGAAGCCCGGCAAACAGAACGGACAATATGTATCTGTATTTTTCAACCTGCCCATCAATTTCAAGCTGCAGGACCAATGACCGTAGCCCCGCGCTTGCAGAAAAAAATAAATACGGCATTTATGGAATCATGGAAAACCATGCATCCGCTTTTTAGCATCTCAACAGTAGATGACGCTAAAATGTGGAAATGATATCGCCATCCCGGTGTCTACCGGGGTGGTTTTGATTATGGCAGGGAAATACCCTATATTTATTGTATGCGTTATCTATCCTTGCCAGCTAAAAGCGCCATGGTGGCGTTTTTATTTATTTTGACAGGTGCTACGGCCTTCATCTCCGCCCCACCAAAAGGCCCTGCGCCGGTTGTCATTGCCTATGTAGGCGGCTTCCGCGGGCTGGTGCAAAACCCCTCCGCCATTATGGTGGAAAAGCTCACGCATATCAACTACGCATTTGTAGATGTGAAGAACGGCCGGGCATGGCTCACCAATGAAGCCACAGACACCGTCAACTTCCGCGAGCTGAACGCCCTCAAACTCCGTAATCCCGCACTGAAAATACTCATCTCCATTGGCGGATGGGCCTGGAGCGAAAACTTTTCCGACGCCGTGCTCACGGAAGACGGGCGCCGGCTGTTTGCGGCCTCCGCGGTAGACATTGTACGCCGGTACATGCTGGACGGGGTGGACATTGACTGGGAATATCCCGGCGTGCCGGGTGAAGAAGGGAATATTTTCCGCCCGGAAGACAAACAGAATTACACCCTGATGTTCAAGGCCCTGCGTGAGTCGCTGGACTCGCTGCAACAGCAGACCGGGCGCAGCTACCAGCTCACTACCGCCGTGGGCGGTGGCCGGTATTTCACTGATCATACGGAAATGGCCAACGCCCAGCAGTACCTCAACTATGTGAACATCATGAGCTACGACTACAAAACCAACCCCACCGGCATTGCCGGCCACCATACTAACTTGTACGGTTCTACGAAAGACACGGCAGAATCTTCCGCCCACCGCTCTGTGCAGATCTTCATGGAAGCAGGGGTGCCAGCGGAAAAACTGGTGATGGGCATCGCCTTTTACGGCCGCGCCTGGGCCATGAAAGACGCTACCGCCAGGGGGCTCAACCAGCAGGCCCTCAAGGGCGCCAGGGGCGGCGGGTATACCCGGCTGAAAGACAGCTTGATGAACCAGGGGTATGTGCGTCATTGGGACAGGCGCGCCAGGGCCCCTTATCTTTTTCACCCCGTGCAGCATATTTTTGTCACCTTCGATGATGAACGCTCCGTGCGCGCCAAATGCAAATACGTGAAAAAGCACAAGCTGGCCGGGGTCATGTTCTGGGAGTATTCCAGCGATCCGAAGGGGTACCTCCTGAACACCATTCACAACGCATTCAATTAAAAGTAATTGCGGCAGTGAAAAGAGGACGGGTTTCCGCTCTCTTTTTGGCCTGCAGTTAAATCCTGACTATATGCACTTCAGATTCACATGCATGCTGCTGCTGCTCTCCGGTTTTTCTTTCGCGCAGGCGCCCGCTTTCCCGGCGGATGGTCTGCAGGTAAAGTGGGAAGTGGTGGAGAATGGTTACCAGGGCAAGGCCCAAACGCTTTCTGTTTTTACGCTTATTAACAAAACAAAACAGGCGTTCCCCGCCGCCGGCTGGACGTTCTGCTACAATTTCATCCGATATGTAACACCGGGTGAGACCAGCCCGGGCATCGAGGCCGCGCATGTAAACGGCCCGCTCTTCACGTTCCGGCCCAAAAACGGTTTCAAGGGCATTGCCCCCGGAGATTCACTGAAGATCAATATTGTATCCGTAGCCTGGGTAACCGGCATCACAGATGGGCCGGAAGGGCCTTACCTGGTGTGGGACCAGCAGCCCGCCAAGGGGTATGCCCTGACGGATTACGTGGTGGTACCGTCCACCACAGAGAAACAGTTGCGCCGCACCGCGGCAGACCGGCACCCGCAGACCACTGTGGAGGAGATTTACCGCCGCAATGCGCTGGTGGCCGATGTGCCGCTGGAACAACTGCCTAAAATATTCCCCACACCTGCCAGCTACGAGGAAAAGCCGGGTGTTTTGGTGCTGGATGCCGCCGGCACCATTGGTTACCATCCGGACTTCAGGCAGGAGGCGGAATATCTTTCCGCCATGGTAGGCCAGTTGCTGGGCAAGCGGTTGCGCCTGACAGAAGGCAGCGACCAGGGCAGTATACGCCTGGAAAAGGCCGCGGATGCAGACATGGCGGCCGGCGCTTACCGATTGAGCGGTAAACCGGACGCGTATACTATTTCTTCCGCCAATGCGCAGGGGATCTTTTACGGCATCCAATCGCTCCGCAGCATGTTGCCGGCCGGCAGTAAAAATACATTGTACCCACTGCCTCCCGGTCAAAGCCCGGCGCCGCCCCCGTCGGGGAGCCGGGGCCCCGCGCTGCGGCTGCCGTTGGTAGAAGTGAATGATATGCCCCGCTTCGGTTTCCGCTCCCTCATGCTAGACGTGGCCCGCAACTTCCATCCCAAACAACAGGTGCTGAAGGTGCTTGACCTGATGGCGCTTTATAAACTGAATGTGCTGCACCTGCATATGAGTGACGATGAGGGCTGGCGCGTTGAAATACCCGGTTTGCCCGAACTGACGGCCGTAGGCGGCCGCCGCGGGCATAGCGTAGACGAGCTGACGGCCCTGCTGCCTTCCTACGGCTCCGGGCCGGATGTGAACAACACCACCGGCAGCGGTTTTTATACGCGCGCGGATTACCTGGAGATACTGCGTTACGCCCGCCAGCGGCACATCAAGGTCATTCCGGAAGTGGAAATGCCGGGCCACGCCCGTGCGGCCATAAAGTCTATGGACGCGCGCTACGCCCGGTTGATGAAGGAAGGCAAAGCCGCGGAAGCGGCGGAATACCGCCTCAGCGATCCTGAAGACAAAAGCCAGTACCGCTCTGTGCAGGAATGGAAAGATAATGTAATGAACGTGGCGCTGCCTTCCACCTACAAGTTCCTTGAAAAGGTAGTGGACGAGCTGGTAGCCATGCACCGCGAGGCCGGCGCCCCGCTGGATATCATTCACATGGGTGGAGACGAAACGCCCGCCGGTGTATGGGAAAGATCTCCCGCCTGCTCCACGCTCATAGCCCGGGAAAAGCTGGGCGGCGTAGACGACCTCTGGTATTATTTCTATGACAGGGTAGCCAAAATAGTGAACCAGCGCGGCCTGCAGCTGTATGGCTGGGAAGAGGCCGCCATGCGCAAAACCCGGAGAGACGGGCGCAACGTGATGATCGCCAACCCTGATTTCGGGAACCGCAACTTCCAGGTAGACGTGTGGAACAATGTAATGGGCGAAGGCATGGAAGACCTGACCTACCGCCTTGCCAACGCCGGGTATAAAGTAGTATTGTCCGGCGTGAGCAATTATTATTTCGACATGGCGTACGTGAAAGACTATTATGAGCCGGGCTTTTACTGGGGCGGATATGTGGATGTGGACAAGCCCTTTTATTTCATCCCCTTCGACCTGTACAAGAACGCGAAGGAAGACGACCAGGGCAATCCCTTGCCGCCCACTATTTTTACGGGGAAAGACCGGCTTACGGAGTATGGTCAGCACAACATTGTAGGGATACAGGCAGCCCTGTGGAGCGAAACGGTGAAAACCGCCGCCCGGCAGGAGTATATGCTGCTGCCCAAACTGCTGGGTATGGCAGAACGCGCCTGGGCGCCAGACCCTGCCTGGGCACGGGAAAAGGACGAAGCCGCCGCCGCCCGCCTCTACGCGGAGGCCTGGAGTAAATTTGCCAATATAGTGGGTAAAAGGGAACTGCCGCGCCTGGCCCGCCTTAACGGTGGGTACCAGTACCGGGTACCTACGGCCGGCGCCCTGGTGGAAAACGGGAAAGTTTTGGCCAACGTACAACTTCCGGGCATGGTGGTCCGTTATACAGTAGACGGTATGGAGCCTACGGCTAAAAGCCCCGTATATACGGAGCCGGTAGCTGCAAAGGGCGCCGTTAAGCTGAAGGTGTTTGACAGTGCGGGAAGGGGCGGCAGGACCATTACGGTGCGGCCATAACAAAAAATATTACGAAAATGCATACCATAAAGGGAAGGCGCTGACGTTATGTTCACCTTCCCTTTGTTTTTTTACTGGTCTCACCCTGCTGAAATTGCCTAGAAATTTGTATTGTTGTCACAGTTAAACGCAAACTTGAATCGTTACCTGAAAATAACCATCATTGCGTCCCTAAGCTGTTACCTGATATTGTTTTGCCTTCCGCAACAATCTTTTGCGCAGGCAGATACCATTCCTCCGCAGGGAAAGAAATGGTTCAAAAAGCTGAATGAGTATGTAGATTCCCTGAAGAGCCGGCGGTACCGGGATTCGCTGTTGTCCAGCATTTCCCGGCATAACGACCCGCCGCCTTCAACGGACGACAGCAGCATGACCAGGAGCGAACAGGGATTTTTGCCGCATACCGGTAAAGTGATCCGTCATATCCGGTATCGCCGTGTGAAAGTATTTGGCCCCCGCAACATCAATGATACCACCTTCACCACCAGCATGAAACTGATCCACCTGGCCAACCGCCTCCACTTTGATTCGGAGGAGTGGGTGATCAGGCAATCTCTCTTTTTCAGGCAGAAAGACACCGTGAACGCTTACCAGCTGGCAGATAACGAACGTTACCTCCGTAACCGCCCTTTCATCCAGGATGCCCGCATACTGACGGTAGAAACGGGATATCCTGATTCGGTAGACGTGGAAGTGGTGACCAAAGACGTGTTCGAGTACGGTCTCGACCTCCGGGAGCTGACGCCTACCGTGGCGGCCGCCCGGGTGTTCAGCAATAACCTTTTCGGGGCCGGGCAGGGTTTGACGGTGGGTTTCCGCTGGGACAATTCCTATACCCGCCCCTGGGGTACGGAGGCCCGGTACACCAAATACAACCTGCTGGGCAGCTTTACAGACGTAACCCTTGGCTACTCCGCCCTCAATACCCAGGTGCCGCTGGACTCCGGGGTGTACGAAGGTTCCTATTTCATACAGGTCAGCCGCCCGCTGTACCGCACATCTGCCCGGTATGCCGGCGGCTTCAGCCTGGCGCGCAACTATTCCATTAACATTCATGGCTATCCGGACACCGTTTTCAGGGATTACGCCTACAAAACGCTGGACGTATGGAGCGGCTACAGCTTCCGCAACCGCTATGCGAAAGACGGCAGTTTTGACAATAAACCCAATATAGCCCTGCTGTTCAGGTACAACAACCTGCGTTTTGATAAAACGCCGGAGCAGGCCATGTACAAGGAAGACCCCACCTACAACAACAGGCATTACTACCTGGGGCAGATATTGCTCTTCAAGCAGGATTTCTTCAAGGCCCACCAGTTCTTCGGCTTCGGGCGCACGGAAGACATTCCGTACGGCTATTCCGCCAGCCTCACCGGCGGTTGGGAAAACTGGATGGACCGGCGGCGGTTCTATACGGCTGCCGAAGTGCAAAAATACTGGCACACCCGCCTCAACGGGCTGCTCAGCCTCAATGCGGGGCTCAGCTCATTCTGGCAGCGCAACGTGTCTGAAGACATGGTGATACACGCCAACGTCAGTTATTACAGCAAATTAATGCGCATGTGGAAGGGGCACTGGCGCCTGTTCCTTAGCGGAGATTACCTGGGCAACCCTAACAATTATTTTTACAAGCCGCTGAACATCAACATGGAAAACGGCATATGGGGCTTCAGGAACACTATTATCAACGGTTTTCACCGCCTCACGCTTCGTTCCGAGTCCGTATTTTACAGTCCCTGGAAAGTATACGGCTTCAAGTTCAACCTTTTTGCCTCGGCGGAAGCAACGCAGCTCTCCGCGGAACACCAGTACCTTGTTGAAAATCCCGTATACACCGGCCTGGGCCTGGGCGTGCGTGTCAGGAACGAGAACCTGGCCCTGAATACCCTGAAGCTCGGCGGCTACTATTATCCCAATGCGCCGTACCCCATGAACCGGCTTTATTTTGAGATCACCACCGTAGTAGATTTCCGGTTCGATATTTACGGCATGAAGGCGCCATCTTTCCTGCAGTTCCGTTAAAACGGCCATGTTCTGTTCCCCTCCTGCTGCCGGTCATTATGATTTCTGAAACAGGATGAGTAATTTAAATGCCTGAAACCATAAATGCTCATCATGCCACGTTTACTCGTTACCGTATGCCTGATACTTGCCTCGCTGGGGGCTTTTGCCCAGCTTCGCCTGCCTGCACTGCTTTCTGACAATATGGTGCTGCAGCAAAATGCCACTGTTAAATTATGGGGCTGGGCCGGGCCCGGCGAAAAAATAAAAGTGCGGGTGCCGTGGAGCAACCGTGTAGATTCCGTGGTGACCAGCCGGGACGCTACCTGGAGCCTTTCCATACCAACCCCCGCTGCCGGCGGCCCTTATACTATCACCATACAGGGCAACACCAGCATACAGCTGAAGAACGTGCTGATCGGGGAAGTATGGGTGTGCAGCGGTCAAAGCAACATGGAATGGAGCGGCAACCACGGCCTGAAAGATATCAAGGCGGAACTGCCCGTTTGCGCGGACAACAACATCCGCTTTTTCCATGTGCCCAAATCCACCTCCGCCTATCCGCAGGATGATGTGCAGGCGCAATGGACCGCTTGCGACTCCAACGTATTGAAGAGCTTCAGCGCCGTAGCATATTTTTTTGGTAAAACGTTGAAGAAAAACCTCAACGTGCCCATCGGCCTCATCAACACCAGCTGGGGCGGCACCGCCGCCGAGGTATGGACGCCGGCTGAAGCCGTGGAACAAGACGCCACGCTGAAAGCCGCCGCCGCCAGGCTGACGCCAAGCAACCACTGGCCGTACCACCCGGGTTACAGTTACAACGCTATGATCTACCCCCTTACGCCGTTCCGCATTGCCGGCTCCATCTGGTACCAGGGAGAAAGCAATACCGGTACCGCTTCTACCTACACGCAGCTGTTCAATACCATGATAGGCGAGTGGCGCAAGGCCTGGGGGTACGATTTCCCGTTCTATTATGTGCAGATTGCCCCGTACCACTACGGCCCCGGCATTAACGGCGCCCTGCTGCGCGAAGCGCAGACCGCCACCCTGCAATATCCCCGCACCGGCATGGCCGTTATTACAGACCTGGTAGATGATACTACCAACATCCACCCCCAAAACAAGCATGATGTAGGCTTGCGCCTGGCCAACTGGGCGCTGGGAGATACCTACCGTAAAACCGGCCTGGCCTACAAAAGCCCGGTGTACGAAAGAATGGAACGGCAGAAGGGAAAAATAGTGTGTTATTTCACTAACGCCGAAAACGGCCTGAAAACCAGCGGCGGCAAACCCGCGCAGTTCTTTATTGCAGGGCCTGACAAAAAATTTGTGCCCGCTGATGTAAAGCTGGAAGGCAACAAGGCCATTGTGTCTGCCAAAACGGTGAAACAGCCGGAGGCGGTGCGGTTCTCGTTCACCAATTCCGGTATCGGGAATGTGTTCAACTCCGCCGGGCTGCCGCTGAACCCCTTCCGTACAGACAACTGGGAAGAATAAGCCCCCCTTTTTAGGCTAAATAATTCTTCCCTTATGCTAAATCCTTTTCAGGAGGAATCCGGAACTTTGACAGTGAAAAGGATGCCCTAAGGCTGTTGTGGCTACATGAACAACGCCCCGTGCATCTGCGTTGATATTACTGATCAAAGCCGCAGCCATGAAAAAGATAGCCTGTTTTATACTGCTGTTTTCTTCCGCTACTACCGCCGGTGCGCAGCAGAACACGTTTATCCGCAACCTGTTGCAGCGCATGACGCTGGATGAAAAGATCGGGCAGTTGAATTTGCTCACCAGTGACATGGACGTAACGGGCCCCTTCATGAAGGAAAACTATAAACAGGATATCCTCAGCGGCGCCTGCGGGGCCATATTTAACGCTTACACCCCGCAATACACCCGCCAGTTGCAGAACATGGCCATGCAAACGCGCCTCAAAATTCCCCTTCTTTTCGGGTACGACGTGATCCACGGGCACAAGACCATTTTCCCCATCCCGCTGGGAGAGGCCTGCACCTGGGACATGGCGCTCATGGAAAAAAGCGCCCGCATAGCTGCGGAAGAAGCCAGCGCAGACGGCCTTCACTGGACGTTCTCCCCCATGGTAGATATTGCCCGGGACCCGCGCTGGGGCCGCGTGGCGGAAGGCGTAGGGGAAGACACCTGGTATGGCATGCAGGCAGCAAAAGCCAAGGTGAAAGGCTACCAGGGCAGTGACCTGGCCGCCAACAATACCATACTGGCCTGCGTAAAACACTTTGCGCTGTACGGCGCGGCGGAAGCGGGCAGGGACTACAATACGGTAGATATGAGCCGCCGCCAGATGTACCAGTTTTACCTGCCTCCCTACAAAGCGGCCATAGAGGCGGGCGTAGCTACGGTGATGACCTCCTTTAATGAAGTGGACGGTATTCCCGCCACGGGCAACTATTGGCTGTTGTCTGAGCTGCTGCGGAAAGAGTGGGGCTTCAGGGGTTTTGTGGTAACAGACTATACTTCCATCAACGAAATGATACCGCACGGCATTGTGAAAAATGAGTACGAAGCCGGGGAACTGGCGCTCAAAGCGGGTGTGGACATGGACATGCAGGGCGGTATCTATGCCGGGCAACTCAAAAAGCTGGTGCAAAACAAAAAGATCAGCATGCAGGAAATAGACCGGGCGGTAACCCGTGTGCTGGAAGCCAAGTACAAACTGGGCCTCTTTTCAGACCCTTACCGTTATTGTGACAGCCAGCGCGCGGCCGCGCAGATCATGAGCCCGGCCCACCTGCAGGCCGCGCGCGAAATAGCGCAGCGGTCTATTGTGCTGCTGAAAAACAGCAACAACCTGCTGCCGCTGAAAAAGGGCGCCCATGTTGCGCTCATAGGGCCGTTGGCAGATTCAAAAAAAGACATGATCGGCAACTGGTCTGCCGCCGGTGATCATAAAAAAGCGGTTACCCTGCGGGAAGCGCTGCAGGAGCGGGTGAACCTCGCATACGCGCAGGGCGCCAACATCACGGGTGATACCGGGCTATTGAAAAAACTCAATATTACAGACACCGGCCGAACGGACGAGATGTTGCAAGCTGCCGTGGAGATTGCCCGCAAGGCGGAAGTGGTTGTACTGGCATTAGGAGAGTCTCAGGGCATGAGCGGCGAGGCCGCCAGCCGTTCTGATATTGGCCTGCCCGCCAACCAGCGCCGGTTGCTGGAAGCCATACTGGGGGCTGGAAAGCCGGTGGTGCTGGTATTGATGAACGGCCGCCCGCTTACATTGGAGTGGGAAAACGCTCATGTGCCTGCCATTCTGGAAACCTGGTTCCTGGGCACGCAGGCCGGCCATGCCATTGCAGACGTGCTGCTGGGGGATTACAACCCCTCAGGGAAGATCACCATGACCTTTCCGCGCAACGTAGGCCAGGTGCCCATTTACTACAACCATAAAAACACCGGCCGCCCCCTCGACCCGAATAACAAATACACTTCCAAGTACCTGGACGTGAGCAATGAACCGCTATACCCCTTCGGCTACGGCCTGAGTTATACCACCTTTGCCTACGATAACCTGCGGCTGGACAAAAACAGCATGCGCCTGCGGGACAAACTGCGTGTATCCGTAACAGTGACTAATAGCGGCGCATTAGACGGGGAAGAAGTAGTGCAGTTGTACATCCAGGACGTAACTGCCAGCGTAAACCGGCCGGTAAAGGAACTAAAAGGTTTTCAGAAGATTATGCTCCGGAAAGGAGAAAGCCGCGAAGTGGTGTTCAATATCACTGCGGAAGACCTGAAGTTTTATGACCGCAACATGCAATATACGGCCGAACCGGGCGCTTTCAAGGTGTTTGTGGGTACCAATAGCCGGGACGTGGCGGAGGCGGTGTTCGAGTTGCAATGAACTGGCCCCGGTTGAGCGCTCCGGTAAACGGGAATGGAATATTACGGTTCCCTGCCGCGTGAAACATGCTGCAGGCTTTAGTACAGCAGCTTCCTCAGCAAATCAGGCTGCACAATGCGGATGCGCGTACCCTGCATTTCAATCAGCTTTTCAGACTTGAAATCGCTCAGTGTGCGGATCAGGGATTCTGTGGCGGTGCCCACAAACCGGGCAATATCATCGCGGGACAATTCAATGAGGGCGCCGGGCTGCTGCTCCAGGTGCAGCTTGTCATGAATGGCCAGCAGGCCATTGGCCACGCGTTTGCGCAGGGAATCATAGGCCAGTTGCAGCAGGCGGTCTTCTTTCTCTTTTACTTCTGAAGCAATGCGTTTAATGAACGTCCGCGCTACGCCGATGTTGTTCAGCAATTGTTCCAGGAACACTTCCTTGGGTATCTGCACCAGTTCCGTATGCTCCAGCGCTTCGGCGTTTTCCTCGTAGGGATGGTCTTCCAGCAGCGGCACATAACCAAAATAATCACCCTGCCCAAAAAGGTTGGTGATGTATTCCTTCCCGTCATCGTTGAGGCGGTAGGCTTTTACTTTCCCGTTTTTTACATAGTAAAGGAATTGCGGGTGCTTGCCTTCGCGGTAGACCGGTTGTTTTTTGCTGAACTGTGCCACGTCATAGGCGTCCAGGTCCAGTTGCAGGAGGCCGGAGGCCTGCCAGTCCTGCAGCATTACACCAATGGACTGTGTTTGGGCGGCGGCAAACTTCTCTTGCAGGAACTGCTGCTTCTTCAGCCGGGTTTCTACGGCGGTGAGCAATTCCACATCTTCAAAAGGTTTGGTAATATAATCGTCCGCACCCATTTCCATGCCTTTGCGGAAATCGCTGCGGTCTGTTTTAGCCGTGAGGAAAATGAAGGGGATATGTTCGGTTTCAGGGTATTTGCGCAGCATATGCAGCACGCCGTAGCCATCCAGCTCCGGCATCATAATGTCACATACAATGAGGTCTGGGCGTTGTTCCTTGGCCATTTCTACGGCCTGCTTCCCGTTTTCGGCTTCGAGGGCGTGGTACCCTGCCAGCGTGAGTATTTCCGCAACGTTCTCGCGGATGCCGGGGTGGTCGTCTATTACCAGTATGGTGGCTGTCATGATGTTTTTAAGTTTGGAAAATGAATGAATATGCTGGTCCCCTTGCCGAGGCTGCTTTCAACGCTGATCTGCCCCTCCAGCATGTCTACATACCGTTTTACGATATGCAGCCCCAGGCCGGTGCCCTGTATGTTGGTTACATTGCGGCCGCGGAAGAAGCTGCTGAAAAGGTACGCTTTGTCCTCTTCTGGAATGCCCATGCCATGGTCTGCCACAATAGCGTTGATCTGCCCGTTTTCCTGCCACAGCTTCCACGCAATGGGCGTGTCTGCGGGAGAGAATTTGGAAGCATTGGTGAGCAGGTTCACAAATATATGTTTGAGCAATCTTTTGTCAGATATCACTTCCAGCGAATGGTCCACCTCCGGGTGCAGCACCTGCCCGGCTTTGAGGAGGCCCTGCACTTCTTCTACCGTTTCAATGGCAAAGTTATGCAGGGATATTTTTTCAGGGTGTACATGGATCTTGCCTTCTTCGATGCGGCCCAGGGAAAGGAAGTCTTCCAGCAGTTCATTGAGGTGCGTCACCGCTTCACGGATCTTCTGCACGTGCTTTTCCCGACGGGGCTGGTCTTCCTGCGCGGGATATTTGCCGATCAGCGCTGCGGAAGAAAGTATGGCGCTCAGCGGCGTTCTGAACTCGTGGCTGGCCATAGACACAAAACGGGATTTGATCTCGTTCAGTTCCTTTTCCTTTTCCAGCGCGTCTTTCAGCTCTGCCTGGGACGAGGCGAGGTGGGAAAGCGCCAGTTCCAGGTTGGCGGTACGTTTCTCCACTTCCCGCTCCAGCGCCTGGTTTAGCTCCTGCATGGTACGGTACAACCGTTTCAGGAACAGCACCAGCAGGGTGGAACTGATCACCAGTATCAATGAGAAGAAGTGCTCTATGAACACTTCGGCCAGGTTGGGGTTCTTATGCGGCAAACAGGCTATTATCACCACCAGCAACGTACAGGCAATGCCCATAAAATAGGTGGCCCCGTCCTTTTTGATAAAGATGGTGAGCAGTATGGCGGTGATGAGTCCGCCGTCAAAAAAGTTGTAGTCCGGCCGCCACACCAGCAAACATGCCGTGAGCAGCATGATGAGGATGGAAATGATGAGCGTGGTGCGCTGGCTGAAATGAAACATGTACGGACACGATTTATGTGAATGGCAAAGATAGCACTTGCGGCCGTATTGCCAGCCGGTATAATAAATGCCAGGGCCTTGCCGGTTATGCGGCTATTCTACGCTGTACGTTTGTCCTTTCGCTGTGGCAAAAGTTACTAGTTGCGCCTCAGCGGCAGCTTCCGCCAGTATTTTGCCGCGGCGGTCTTTTACTTTTTTGCCGGCGGGCAATAACAGCCGGCAGGTTTCACCTTTGATGGAAGTAATGGCGGCGGTGGAAATGCTGCCCCGTTGCCATACCATGTCTACCTTGAACGCTCCTCTTGCGCGCAGGCCTTCTATACGGCCGCTTTGCCAGTCCTGATGCGTGGGCAGGGCGGGCAGCATGCGGATCACGGCGGTGTCTCCATGGCTTTGCAGCAGCATTTCGGCAATGCCGGAAGTGCCGCCGAAGTTGCCATCTATCTGGAAGGGCGGGTGCGCGCAAAAGAGGTTGGGATAGGAGCCGCCCCCGGCAGGTTTGACGGGGTCTACCGGGCGCAGCAATTGATGTAGCAGCACCAGTGCATGGTCTCCATTGCCGAGGCGGGCCCAGAAATTGATTTTCCAGGCCAGTGACCAGCCGGTACCGTCATCACCGCGTTGGCGTAGTGTTTCATGGGCGGCTTTGGCCAGTTCCGGGGTGCCCCAGGGCGTAATTTCATCATAAGGGTGCAGGCCGTAGAGATGGCTGACGTGGCGATGCTGCGGCTCGGCGTCTTTCCAGTCTTGCAGCCACTCGTTCAGGTCTCCCGCGGCGCCCACCTGGTTGGGGGCCAGCTGGCGGCGCACCGCTTCCATTTCCTGCTTCCATGCCTGGTCTGTCTGAAGAATATCCGCGGCGGCTATGCAGGCGCCAAACAGCTCCCGGCATATCTGCATGTCCATAGCCGGGCCCATGGCGGTATTGCCACGCGTGCCGTCCGGCATGATGTAGGCATGCTCCGGGGAGTTGGATGGAGCGGTTACCAGCCAGCCATGCTGCGGCTCCTTAATGAGAATGCTGCGCAGGAACTGGGCAGCGCCTTTCATAACCGGGTAATAGCTGCGGAGGAAAGCGGTATCGCGCGTGTAGCGAAAATGTTCCCACACATGCTCGCACAGCCAGGCGCCGCCGGTAAGGGTAGAGCCCCAGGCCGCGCCTTCTCCTGGCGACGTAAAGCCCCACGGGTTGCAGATCACATGGGCTACCCAGCCGGGTGCGTTATAATAAGCTTTGGCCGTTTTGGCGCCGGGGGTCTGCAGCATTTTGATATAGCGGTGCAGCGGCTCCGCCAGGTCGCCCAGGCCAGTGATGGGGGCCAGCCAGTAGTTCATCTGGAGGTTGATGTTGATATGGTAGTCCCCGTTCCAGGGCGTTTGATACTCCGGCGCCCAGAGGCCCTGCAGGTTGGCGGGCAGGCTGCCCGGACGGGACGAGCCGATGAGCAGGTAACGCCCGTAGTTGTAGTACAGCACCGGCAGCTGCGCGTCTGACCCGCCATTGTAATAGTGGGCCAGCCGCTCCGGCGTGCTCAGGGTATCTGTCTGCAAAGGCGCGTTCAGGTAAAACCGGTTGCGGTTGAAAAGTTCGTGATGGGCGCGCATTTGATCTTTGTGCAGGGCCTTGTACCGCTTTTTTGCCACCGCAGTCAGTATTTTATCTACAACAGGAACAGGGTCGGGCCCTTTCTGCGTATATACGGTATGGTTATAGTCTGTTGCGGCGGTGAACAGCAACAGGCATTCGTCAGCATCCTCAATACGTATATCCTTATCCGTTATTACCTGTTTGCCGCCCCTGACGCGGAGCCTCAACGCGGAGGCATAACGCAGCCCGCGCTGAGACCCGTTGGGAAGCTGCCCCCGCAGGGTGATGAGGCCTTTTTCTGTGTGAACGGTGCCGTTTTCCGCGCGCTCGAGGCTGGCAGCCAGTGATATTTTCCCTTTCCGCGAGGCGGTGAGGCGGATAGCGATCACGTTGGCGGGTATGCTGGCCCATGCTTCCTGTTTGTAAGTAACGCCATTGCGCTCCCAGGTAGTAGTAGCCACGGCGTCCTCCAGGCTGAGCACACGGCGGTAGTTGCGCCAGGCGCTGATACTGTCCTGCCACTGCAACTGCAGCGTACCCAGCACCTGGTAAGCCCCAAAGGGTACGTTGGCGCCGCGGCCATGGCCGGAACCTTCTCCTTTGCAGATAAAATACTGTTGCAATAATTGCTGCGCTGCCTTGTTCTCTCCCTGCAGGAGCTTTTCCTGGATGCGGGGCAATATGCGGTAAGCGGTATCATTATCGGCATCCTGCACGCCGCCAGACCACATGGAGATCTCATTGAGCACAATGCGGTCTTTGACCGGGTGCCCGCCAATGAGCGCACCTATGCGGCCGTTGCCCAGCGGCAGGGCTTCGAGGTAACTGGCAGCGGGCTGTTTGAATTGGAGGCTAACGTCCGGTTGCTGGGCAGACGTGAACAGGGGGAGGGCCAGCAGGCCCACTAGCAGTTTGACGTGGTTCATAAACTAAATATATCCACTGGCCTTGTAATTTGGAAACCGGCGCTAAAATGGTACCAGCATCAGCCAGTAAAATATTAAATTACAGCATGCCCCTCAAACCCCTCATATCCTTTCTGGTATTGACCGCTTGTTACGGTTGCCGCGAAACGCCCGCCCCGGTACAAAAGGTGGAATATATGCCGCTTGAAAATTACCGGTTTCACCAGCCCTGCGGCCGGCCCGTATTCTCCGGAGACATGCCCGGCGGTTATTACGCTGCTTTTGTATTGACTGACAGTTTGCAGGTAGCCGACTGTGTAAGCAGCAGCGGCGGGGCTTCCGGAGCAGCGTCTATTGCCTTGCGAAGTGGCCGGGATTTCCTGCTCATCCTGCAAGGCAGCAGGCCTTGCGCCTTCAGCCTGGATGGGATGGAGCTGGCAGACAGTGTGCTGCAGATCGGCCTGCGGGCAGATACGGCTGCCAGGGGCGTTAACATCTGGAAAATAAACGGGGAAGGGGTGAAGCTGATACAGCTTATGGCAGACCGGCTGCACTACGCTTATGTACCGGGGCCGCAATGGACCGGAACGGTGCCCGTGTTAAAGGGCCTGTACCAAAAAGAACAGTCGGCGGGTGACTAAAAAGAAACCTGCCTTATCCTTTTGCATCATTTTGAGATCTAAACCTTTGCTATGAGAAAAAAGCGTTTGCCGGGAGTACTAAAACAAAAAGGCACTTCTATTTTGATGCCTGTTTTTGTAACGGGCATCAAAATAGTACAGTGCCTAAAAAGGCGGAGTTAATAGTTTGTTAACCAGCCGCCATGGTTGTTAATAGGACATGTTCTTGCAAACATGTTGGTGTAATCTCACAAGGAAGGTCACATCATGGCAGCAGTCATAAGACTTTTGGTGAACTTGATATTGAAGCCACCTCTTTCTCCATAATAATAACTTTCCTTGTACCGATCATATTCTATGGGCGCGCCCAGGTCTTTCATGAGTTTAAGGAACTCATAAAGCGTGCGTTCTGAAATGCGCATCCGTTTAGCCAGCTGAGATGGCTTGCCGGTACCCTTGATTCGAATAAGATGGTCGATGGTCTGTAGTCTTTCAAAATAACGCTTTGGCATGGATCAACAGGGGGTTTAAGCTAAATTGTAAATCGGGTTTCAGTAAAAAATTTAATCAGGCCAATGGTGATAATATGTTAGCTGTTATGCATATTGTATGGGCTTGCTGTTCATCTTCCTCTTCTGACAATGGTTTAAACGGGTAACTGATATTTCATACCGCTTCGTTTTAGTGGATAGACCTCGAAGTTAACATACCTTACTGCAACATTTTTACAGTAGTTATTTTATTCCACCTAAAAAAAAGCAACCAATCATGAACGGGACCGGTTGCCTTTTTTAATCAATGGTTAACATGGGTTTGATGCATATCGTTACTAAATATGTGTTCAAACGCATATCCAATATTACACTCATCTGTTTGTGTAAGATGTTAATGTAATGTTAAAGAAATGTCATATTTCCGGTTTTTTGTTAACGGGGAAGCCTTTTTCACGGGCATGCAATAAGAAGGCCGCCCTTATGCAAAAGTGGCGGCCTGTAGTCGAAAATCAAATTGGAGCGCTAGCGGGTAGCTATATAAAAAGGTGAATTTGCTGCAGCAATGTTACAGTGAAAATAGGCTTATTAATGTTAATCAGTTGTTAATCAATGTTAACTATGTATGATCTTCAGGTCATGTTAAAATTGCGGGAACATTGGCATAAATACTACACCCCGGATATACGCCCTTTCTTTATTTTGTCTGAACAATAGCCGGGGCCTTTCCCTAAGCATAACACGTTCTAAACAGTAAATTGAAGTATGACAAAGCAACTCTTCCTGCTGCTGGCTTGTTTGCCCTGCGTTTTCCCGTTACAGGCCCAGCAGCGTGACTGGCTCATAGACAATACAGCCTTCCGCGCCAGGGTGGAAACCGGCGCGGCCGGCACCATCACGCTCGGCAACGGCCTGCTTTCCCGCAGTTTCAGCCTGCGGCAGAATCTGGTATGTACGGACTACCGCAACCTGGTAAACGGAGAGCAATTGCTGCGGGCCGTGCAGCCGGAAGCGCGCGTTACCCTCAACGGTACCACCTACCGCGTAGGCGGCCTGCATGGTCAACCGCAGCAGGCTTACCTGGTGCCCGCGTGGCTGGATACCATGAAAGCCGGTGCGGAAGATTTTGTATATACGCGGCATACCCTGCCTGCCGCGCAACCTGATGTACAATGGCAACCCCGGCGCTGGGCGGGCAATCCCCGGCAACCGTCTTTCAAGGCCCTTGACCTGTTGTTCTCCTCCCGCCAAAAGGATCTGGAGGGAGTAGAGATCACGGTGCATTATAAGGTGTACGACGGTATCCCCCTGCTGGCAAAAAGCATCAGTATCCGCAACAACAGCGGCCGCCCGCTGGTGGTAGACCAGGTAGTGAACGAAATACTGGCCGCCCCGGAAGAAGAAAGCGCCGTAGTAGGCAGCGTGCAGCAAATGAAAGTACCGCATGGCATTTATGTGGAAAGCAACTATGCGTTCAACAATGCCATGAAGGCCAGCCTGAGTGATCAGACCACGCATTGGAAAACAGACAGTTCTTATACTTCACAGGTAAATTACAATTACCAGACGCCCTGTTTGCTGGAAGTGTACCCGGAGCAGGGCATTCACATTACGCTCCAGCAGGGCGGAACATTCCGTTCTATCACCACCTGGGAGCTGCTGCTGGACAGTTATGACCGGGAGCGTAACGGCCTGGCGCAACGCGCCATGTACCGCACCATAGCGCCGTGGACCACGGAGAACCCCATCTTCATGCACCTCGTCACCACCGAGCCTGAAAAAGTAAGAGCGGCTATTGACCAATGTGCGGCAACCGGTTATGAAGGGGTGATACTGAGCTTTGGCAGCAAGCTGAACATGGAAGATACGAGCGCCGCCAACATCAGCCGGTTCAGGGAACTGGCAGACTATGCCCACGGCAAAAAGATATTGCTGGGCGGCTATTCCCTTTTTTCGAGCCGCCGCATCAGCGATGAAGATGACGTTATAGACCCCGCCACCGGCAAACCCGGCGGGGCCATGTTCGGCGGCCATGCCCCCTGCCTCGGCAGCAAATGGGGCATTGCCTACCTGCAAAAGATCAAATACTTCATTGGCCGCACAGGCTTCGATATTTTCGAGAACGACGGCCCTTACCCCGGAGATCTATGTGCCTCCACTACGCACCCGGGCCACAAAGACCTGCATGATTCGCAGTGGACGCAAATGGAGCAGCAGAAAAAGTTCTACCGGGAACTGAATGCCATGGGCGTATACATGAATGCGCCAGACTGGTATTTCCTGGACGGCACCCATAAAATAGGCCTCGGCTACCGCGAAGTGAATTTTTCCCTCCCGAGAGAGCAGCAGATCCTACTCAACCGCCAGAATATTTTTGACGGCACCTGGGAGAAAACGCCATCCATGGGCTGGGGATTTGTGCCGCTCACCCAATACCACGGCGGTGGCGCCGCGGCCACGCTGGAGCCGTTGAAAGACCATCTGCACGCCTACGAGAACCTGATGATGCAGTACTATGGCGCCGGTATACAGGCCTGTTACCGCGGCCCGCGTTTATATGATACAGACAGTACAAAAAAACTGGTGCAGCGCGTTGTTGGCTGGTACAAGCAATACCGTCCTATTCTCAATGCAGACATTATTCACCTGCGCCGGGCAGATGGCCGGGACTGGGATGGTTTTATGCATGTAAGTCCCCGCCTGCCGCAAAAAGCCCTGGTAATGCTGTTCAACCCGCTGCCTGAAAATATTACGCGCGAAGTAGCCTTGCCCCTGTATTATACCGGGCTTGATAAAATTGCCCGCATACGCATGCAGGAAGGTGCTGCCCGCCCCTACGCACTTGCGCGTAATTACTCGGCCACGGTAAAGGTGACCATCCCCGCGCAGGGATACACGTGGCTGGTAGTGGAATAAAATACGCATACCAGCCAATATCCTATGAGCGCAGGCTGTTCCGAACGCCTAACTTGTGCGCCTGTTAAAATCTATATGAGTATGAAACGTACCGCCCTGCTGCTTGTTTGCGGCCTGCTGCTGGCAATCAGCGCCACGTCACAGGAAAAAAAGATCTTCAGCGAAACACTGGAACAAAAAGAAAAACGCCTGGCATGGTGGACGAATGACCGCTTCGGGATGTTCATACACTGGGGCCTGTACGCCCTGCCCGCCCGGCACGAATGGGTAAAAACAAGGGAGCAGATACCTGATTCCGTCTACCAGCGGTATTTTGAGTATTTCAATCCTGATCTCTATAATCCCCGTGATTGGGCCAGAAAAGCGAAAGAAGCGGGCATGAAATACGCGGTGATCACTACCAAGCACCACGACGGTTTCTGCCTTTTCGATTCCAAATTTACCAGCTACAAGGCCACCAACACGCCCATTAAAAAAGACCTGATCAGGGAATGGGTGGATGCGTTCCGCGCGGAAGGGCTGAAAATAGGCTTCTATTATTCCCTGATAGACTGGCACCATCCTGACTTTACCGTAGACCGCAGCCATCCCCTGCGGCCCAGGAACGAGGCCGGCTATGCGGAGTTGAACAAAAACCGGGACATGGGCAAATACCGCACGTATCTTGCCAACCAGGTAAAAGAACTGCTTACCAACTATGGCAAGGTAGACATCCTTTGGCTGGACTTTTCCTACCCCGGCAAATTCGGGAAAGACCACAACGACTGGAACTCCGTAGAGCTGATCAAAATGGTGCGCAAACTGCAGCCCGGTATTATTGTGAATGACAGGCTTGATCTCAAAGAATATGCGGACGGAGGTGATTTTGTAACACCGGAACAATATAAGGTGGCCGCCTGGCCCACGGAAAATGGCAAACGTGTACCCTGGGAAACCTGCCAGACCTTTTCCGGCTCATGGGGGTACTTCCGGGACGAGACCACCTGGAAGAACGTAAAACAACTGCTGGTGCTGCTGATAGAATCTGTAAGCAAAGGCGGCAACGTGTTGCTGAATGTAGGCCCTACCGCCCGCGGCAAGTTTGACAACCGCGCCGATGCGGCGTTGAGCGGTATGGGCAGCTGGATGGAACTGAACGGCCGCGCCATTTACGGCTGCACGCAGGCGCCTGACCAGTATGCCCGGCCAGACAATACCCTGCTCACCTACAACCCCGTTACCAAACGGCTGTACGTACACCTGCTGGACTATCCCCTGCAAAACTTCACGCTGCCCGGTTACAAAGGTAAGATCAAATACGCCCAGTTCCTGCATGATGGCTCCGAGATCCGCTTCAGGGCGCCCGCAGGCCACGGGTACAAAACAAATGGCCTCGGGGAGAACGACCTGAACCTGAGCCTGCCGGTACTGAAGCCGGATGTGGAAATACCGGTGATAGAGCTGATGATGGCAGACTAAAAATTGCCGTAAATTATAAATACTGGAAACACTGCGTTAAATTTAACGCAGTGTTTCTTTTTTTGGTAAAACCCGCTCTTTGGTATGATGAAAAAAATTATGGCCGGCGTAGTGCTGGCAGCCGCGGTTGCGGCCGTTTGCAGCTTTATGCCGCGTAAGGCGCCTGCGCCCAATGTGGTTATTATCTTTATGGACGATATGGGGTATGGAGACCCGGCCAGTTACGGCGGCGGGCCTTACAAAACGCCCAATCTTGACCGTATGGCCGCCCATGGCATGCGCTTTACGCACTTCTATGCGGCGCAGGCCGTGTGTTCCGCTTCCCGCGCGGGTTTGCTCACAGGGTGTTATCCCAACCGCATCGGCATTCACGGAGCGTTATTTCCGGCATCTCCTACCGCCCTCAGCAATGAGGAAGAAACCATTGCGGAGCTGCTGAAGGCAAAAGGCTATAGCACCGGCATGGTAGGCAAATGGCATTTGGGCAGCAAGCCGCCTTTTTTGCCCCTCCAGAACGGGTTTGATGAGTACCTGGGGCTGCCTTATTCCAATGATATGTGGCCTGTGGATTACGATGGCAAACCTATTACGGACACCGCTAACAGGCGTGGCAAATTGCCGCCGCTGCCGCTGATAGAGGGCAACAATACCTTGCGCATCATCAAAACGCTGGAAGACCAGTCTGAGCTGACCTCGCTGTACACGGAGCGCGCCTGCAACTTCATCTGGGCGCATAAAAAACAACCTTTCTTCCTGTATATGGCACACAGCATGCCGCATGTGCCCATTGCCGTGTCTCCCAAATTTAAGGGCAAAAGCGGGGCAGGCCTTTTCGGGGACCTGATGGAGGAACTGGACGCCTCCATAGGTGCCGTGCTGAAAACGCTGGAAGAGACCGGCCTTGACAAAAATACCCTGGTAATATTTACCAGTGATAACGGCCCCTGGCTGAACTTCGGGAACCATGCCGGCAACACAGGCGGCCTGCGGGAAGGCAAGGGCACCAGCTTTGAAGGCGGCCAGCGCGTGCCCTGCATCATGCAGTGGCCGGGCCAGATACCTGCTGGCACTATTACCAATGCCATTGCTTCCACCATTGATATTTTACCTACCGTGGCAAACATTTGCGGGGCAAAAATGCCTGCCAAAAAAATAGACGGCCTCAACATCCTCTCCCTTCTGAAACAGGAAAAAGGCGCCAACCCGCGAGACCATTTTGTGTACTATTACGGTACCAACAACCTGGAGGCCATCCGGAAGGGAAAATACAAACTGGTGTTTCCCCACAAAGGCCGCACTTACAAAAACAACCTGCCGGGCTACGATGGTTTCCCCGGCGCTCAGCCAAGCATAACGGTGCCCCTCGCGCTGTACGACCTAAGCCGGGACCCCGGTGAAACGCTGGATGTGCAGCAACAGTTCCCGGAAGTGGTGAAAGAGCTGGAAGCACTGGCAGACCAGTACCGGCAAACGCTGGGAGACGACCTGAAAAATATGAAAGGAACGGAGCGGAGAGAACCGGGAAGAGTGGCCATGAACTGATAAAACAGGCTTGAATAATTAATATGCATAACCCCCGCATGGGGTATAGGGAGCTGACCGGTCAAACGGGTCAGCTCTTTTTTTGCATGCAATTTCTTCCGATCCGCTACGGCTGTTCCGCCCCCATCAAGATATTCCGGCTGTTACTGAACATTCACCCCACTCTGTTGTAGTACATGATGTACCCCCCTGAAAACCGGCCTGTCCTTTTCTCTCTGTACATCTCTGCAAAACCCCAAAACTGCTTGTGTATGAAACCTTGCTTACTGTTATTGTATTTACTATTCATTTCACGGCTGGCGGTTGCGCTTTATGTACCGGTAAAAGGTACGGTAAAGGATACGGATGGCAACCCCGTTCCCGGTGTTGCCATCCAGGTAAAGGGTACCACGCAGGGCACTGTTACCCAGCCGGATGGCACTTATACGCTGGAGGTGCCGGATGCCAACGCCACGCTGCTGTTTTCGTTCATTGGTCGCAGCGGAAATTTACGAGCTGATCATCAGCGATCTGCAGTTTGCGGTAGATCACCTGCCGCTGAAAGGCGCCACCCCGGTGGGCCGCATCACGAAGGGAGCGGCAGAAACGCTGCTGGCCAAGGTGTACCTTTACCAGAAAAACTGGCAAAAGGCGTTTGAACTGTCCAAAGCCGTAATCGATGCAAGGTAGTATGATACCTTGTCCAGTTACGCTGACATCTGGCGGATGAAAGGCGTTAATTCCATAGAGTCGATCTTTGAAGTGCAAACAGGTACCAACGCTGCCTGCAATGCTGCCATAGAGCTGTATGCCAACAACCAGGGCATCCGCGCCCGCAGGGGGTGGACAGACTTCGGGTTCGGGTTCAACAACCCTACGGCAGACCTGGTAGCGGCGTATGAGCCGGGAGACAAACGGAAGGATGCCACCATCATCACCATTTTGCCGGCCGGCACCGTGTTATGGGACGGTTTTCGCGTACCTTCACGTGATTCCGTGGAGAATGACAGGTACAATTACAAAGCGTATCACAGCCGCTCCATGGAGCCGTATTGCGGCAGCCCGGACCGTACGCCCAAAAACCTGCGGGTGCTGCGGTACGGGGAGTTGCTGCTGATCTACGCGGAAGCTGCCAATGAGCTGGGCAATACCGCGGAGGCGCTGAACAAGCTGAACATTGTGCGCAAAAAGGCCGGGCTGCCCAATGCTACCGGCGGGCAGGTAGCGCTGCGGCTGAAGATATGAAACGAAAGGAGGGTGGAGCTGGCCATGGAACATGACCGCTTCTGGGACCTGGTGCGGCAGGGCAGGTGATGCGCGCGCACGGAAAAAATTTTGTGGACGGGAAAAATGAATTGTTCCCCATTCCACAGGAACAGATACTTTTGAGTAATAACCGGTTAACACGAAATCCTGGCTATAATTGATGAGAACATTCCTTACAACCGTACTGTTGATCTGTACGCTTCTGCAAGCTGCCGCGCAAAAGCGGCCGCAACTCGGAGATTCGGCGTTGCTCACGCTGGTGCAGCAAAAAACTTTTGATTATTTCTGGTCTTTCGCCCATCCGGTATCAGGCCTGGCGCCTGAACGCACGGCCACGCCCAATGTGGTTACCATCGGCGGCTCAGGCTTTGGCGTAATGGCCATTGTAGTGGGTATAGAACGGAAGTTCATTACCCGAGAAAAAGGACTGGAAAGGATGTTGAAGATCGTCAACTTCCTGTCCAAGGCAGAACACTACCACGGCACCTGGGCGCACTGGCTGGATGGTACCACCGGTAAAACGGTGCCGTTCAGCCGGAAAGACGACGGGGGAGACCTGGTGGAATCTGCCTTTATGTTTCAGGGCTTGCTAGCTGTGCGGCAATATTTTGACCGGGATGTACCCAAAGAAAGAGAGCTGCGCAACAAGATCAACAACCTCTGGCGCGATGCGGAGTGGGACTGGTACACGCGAGATGGGCAGGATGTATTGTACTGGCACTGGTCTCCCAACAACGGGTGGGCCATGAACCACCAGGTGCGTGGCTGGAATGAGTGCCTGATCGCGTATGTGCTGGGCGCCTCATCGCCCACCTACGCCATTTCTCCCCGCGTATATCACCGCGGCTGGGCCGTGAGCAACCATTTTCTGAACGGCCGGGAGTACCTGGGCATCAAACTGCCGCTGGGCTTTGATTACGGCGGCCCGTTGTTTTTTACGCACTACTCCTTCCTGGGGCTTGACCCGCGCGGACTGAAAGACCGCTATGCGGATTATTGGGAACAGAACCGCAACCATACCCTTATTAACCGGCAATATTGCATCAACAACCCGAAAAAATACAAAGGCTACAGCGCCGACTGCTGGGGGCTCACCGCCAGCGACAATCACCAGGGGTATAACGCGCATTCTCCCACCAATGACCTGGGCGTGATCACGCCCACGGCTGCCCTTTCTTCTTTCCCGTACACACCGGAGTATTCCATGCAGGCCCTTAAATATTTCTATAACAAAGTAGGCAACAAGCTCTGGGGCAAGTACGGGTTTTATGACGCGTTCAATGAAACCGTCAATTGGTATGACCATCAGTACCTCGCCATTGACCAGGGCCCTATTGTGGTGATGATTGAAAACTACCGGAGCGGGCTGCTGTGGCGGCTTTTCATGAGTTGTCCCGAAATAGGGGAAGGACTGCGCTCACTGGGTTTCACTAGCCCCGCGCTGCAGGGGAGCTAAATATTTTAGCAGGTACATGTGAATTTATCACTAATAAAAGATAAAATAAAGGCTATTTATGTGCAACCGATTGCATAAATTGCATACTATATTCGGGACGGTAATTTTTATCCCCGCAACCATAATAATGCAAACGTTTGCAATAAATCTAAACGCACAGACATTCAACTAAATTTTTTTTAAATATGCCCGCAGAGGGCACCGCGTTATGAAAACTAGGTCATGTATTTTTATTCTGACATGCCTTTGCTGCATTCCATGGGAAAGTACAGTGTGTAGATGAACTGTACTCCCATGGAGCAGCAGTTTCAGCGCCTATAACTCACGCTACATGAAGAGATTATTTTTTCCTGTTTTATTATTGGTCACAATGTCTATGCCGGGGTTCAGCCAGGACCCCTTGCTGAAGCTCTGGTACCAGCAGCCGGCAAAGAACTGGAACCAGGCATTGCCCGTTGGCAATGGCCGCATGGGGGCTATGGTTTTCGGACAGGTACAGGAAGAAAGGTTGCAGCTCAATGAAGGTTTTTTGTGGAGCGGCGGCCCGCAAGATGGCAACAACCCCGGCGCCAGGGCCGTATTGCCCAAAGTGCGGGAAGCGCTGTGGAAAGGGGAGTACATGCTGGCAGACTCGCTCAGCCGGCAAATGCTGGGTCCTTATTCTGCCAGGTATATAACGCTGGGAGACCTGCTGCTGCGTAACACCGCCCCCGCCGGCAAACCGGAAAAATACGAACGGAGCCTTGACCTCAACACGGCCGTGGCCACGGTAAAATATACAGACAACGGTGTGGAATACACGCGCGAAACTTTTGTGAGCTACCCTGACCAGTTGCTGGTGATCCGCTGGCGGAGCAGCCGCCCCGGCGCTCTCAGCTTTCATGCGGGGTTCAATAATCCGATGCCTTCAAAGATCACCAGGCGCAGCGATGCGCACATTGTGATGAGCGGGCAGGCGCCTGCTTACGTGCCCCACCGCCCATATGAAAAAAGGCAAATAGAATATGATCCCCAAAGGGGCACTAAATATGAAGTGCATGTGAAGGCCAGCCTGAAGGGCGGCAGCAGCAAGGCGGATGCGCAAGGTCTGCGGATCACCAACGCTACTGAAGCAGTGTTGCTGGTATCCATAGGCACCAGTTATAACGGTCCGTTCAAAAATTCAGCCACGGAGGGTAAAGATGCCGCTGCGGCCGCATTGCAATACCTGTCCCGCCCCAAAAGCTATGAAGCATTGCTGGATAGTCACCTGAAAGACTACACGAAACTGTTCAACCGCGTACAGCTTAACCTTGGGGACGATGGCAGCTCATCCAAAGCCACAGACGCCCGCCTGGTAGCCTATACCAAAGCCGGTGGCAACCGTGACCCGCAGTTGACCACGCTCCTTTACCAGTACGGCCGCTACCTCATGATAGCGGGCTCCCGCAAGGGCGGCCCGGCCATGAACCTGCAGGGGCTGTGGAACGACAAGATGCAGCCGCCATGGGGCTCCAACTATACCACCAACATCAATACCGAAATGAACTACTGGCCGGCAGAAACGGCCAACCTCAGCGAATGCGCGCAGCCGCTGTTCACCTTCATTGGCCAGCTGGCGGAGAACGGCCGCAAAACGGCCGCTGTGAACTATGGCATGAGCGGCTGGGCCGCGCATCATAATGCAGACATCTGGGCGCTCACTTCTCCCTCCGGGGGCTTTGACTGGCGAGACCCGAAGGGAGACCCGCGCTGGGCTATCTGGCCAATGGCCGGCGCATGGTTCTGCCGCCACCTGTGGGAGCATTACACCTACACGGGCAATACCGCTTTTCTGCGTACCACCGCTTACCCGCTGATGAAAGGCGCCTCGGAGTTCATGCTGGACTGGCTGGCGAAAAACCCGGAAGGGAAATGGGTCACCAACCCTTCCACTTCGCCCGAAAACAATTTTCTCATCAACGGCCAACGCAAGGGTTCCGTGAGCATTGCCTCCACCATGGATATTTCCATCATACATGATCTTTTTACGCGCACCATTGCGGCGGCAGAAGAAATTAAAACGGATGCGGCACTGGTGGCCCGGCTCAGGCAGGTGTTGAAAGACCTGTACCCCCTCCACACCGGCCGCCTTGGTCAGTTGCAGGAATGGTACCTGGACTGGGACGATCCGAATGATAAACACCGCCATCTTTCCCACCTCTACGGCCTGTTTCCCGGCAACATGATCAGTCCGCGCAGGCAGCCGGAACTGGCGGCAGCCGCCAAACGCAGTCTTGAGTTGCGCGGAGACGGCGGCACCGGCTGGTCTAAAGCCTGGAAGATAAACTGGTGGGCGCGGCTGGAAGATGGTGACCATGCTTACCTTATGCTGAACAAACAACTCTTCCTGGCGGAATCTGATGCTATCAGCGTGGCAGACAACAGCGGCGGCTCTTATGCCAATCTGTTTGATGCCCACCCGCCTTTCCAGATAGACGGCAATTTTGGTGTTACCTCCGGCATCACGGAAATGCTGGTGCAAAGTCATGACGGCGCCATCCACCTCCTGCCTGCTCTTCCCTCCGCATGGCCGGATGGCAGCGTAAAGGGATTGAAAGTGAAAGGCGGCGGAGCAGTAGATATTACCTGGAAAAACGGAAAGCTCCTGGCGGCGGAGATCCGCTTTGACGGCTCTTTTGGGGGCAAGTTCACGCTGCGCACCTTTGAACCGGTAAAGGTAACCGCGCCACCTGCGGGGCAGGCGCCGCAAAAGTCTTTTAAAGACTATGGTACGGCAGTGAACAAGGTGATCAAAGACCGTAGCCAGCTGCCGCAACTGCCATTGAAAAAAGTTTACGATACAGATATCATCATTACAAAAGGCACAACGAAGATTACAGCAATATGAACCGCAGGGCGAAAACAGGATGGCTGGCCGCGGCAATGCTGGGGCTGTCAATGCAGGGCTTTTCCCAATACAGGGGAGATGACGACGGCATTCTCATGCAGCAGGCCGCCCGGCGTGACAGTGCGGCTATAGCAGACGCGGTGAACGGCTGGTGGAAAGTTTCTATGAAAGACCACAGCAGCCGCATTACCTGGTGGAGAGAAGCGAAATTCGGGTGTTTTATCCATTGGGGCGTATATTCCGTGCCGGGTGGAGAATGGAAAGGCAAAAAAGTGGGCGGTTATGCAGAACACCTGATGCGCAAGGAAAAAATTTCCAGAAAGGAATACGAAGAAAAGCTCATCCGCACCTTCAACCCCACGGAGTTTGATGCGGAAGCATGGGTGAAGCTCATCAAAGAGGCCGGTATGAAGTACCTGGTGATCACCGCCAAACATCACGACGGGGTGGCCATGTACCCTTCCGCCATTGGGGATTACACCATTGCGTGCAGCGCATTCCCGCGTGACCCCATGCAGGAGCTGGCTGATGCCTGTAAAAGGCATGGTATCCGCTTCGGGTTTTATTATTCCCATGCTTTTGACTGGGAGCACCCGGATGCGCCGGGCAACGACTGGGATTACAATAACCCCGGTGGTGATAAAAACCTTTTTGGCGGCACCAACTGGTACGATCATCACCCGGAACTGGTACCAAAAGCGGTGAAGTACGTGAATGAAAAGTCCATTCCGCAAATACGGGAGCTGCTGAAAAAATACCATCCGGATATTATCTGGTTCGATACGCCGCATAAACTACCGTTGTCTGAAAACATCCGCATACTGCAGGCCATCCGCGAGGTAGATCCCGGTGTGGTGGTGAATGGCCGCCTGGCACGCAGTGCAGCCGTGTCTTTCGGTGACTATAAGAATACGGCAGACAGGCCGACGGAGTTTTACCCGGTGGAGGGAGACTGGGAAGCGATCCCCACCACCAACGAGTCTTACGGCTATTCCCGTTTTGATGACAGCCACAAGCCGTTGGGTTTCTTCATCCAGCTCATGGCCAAAGCCGCCGCCAAAGGCGGTAACCTGCTGATGAACATCGGGCCCATGGGCAATGGCCTCATTGACCCCAGAGATACACTGATATTACACGGCATCGGGCAATGGATGAGCAAATATGGCGAGAGCATTTACGGCACTACAGCACTGAACAGGCATGAGCAGTATTGGGGCGTTATGACGCGCAAGGGCGCGCAGGAATACCTGCATGTATTTCACTGGCCAGCCAATGGCAGGCTGGTGGTGAACGGCATCAGCGAAATAAAGAACGCGGCCCTGCTGGGCAACAGAGAACTATTGCAGGTGAAAAAAATAGCGCCCGCCCGATGGGAAATAGTAGTGCCCGCTGTTGCGCCAGACCCTTACAACAGCGTAGTGAAAATAACTACCACTGGTGGGGAAGAACCTGTGATGCCGCGCCTGCTGGCTACCAGCGGCCAGGCTAACACGCTGCTTGCTTTTGACGCTGAGCAGCAGGGGAAAGGCTGGGCCTATGGAGACGGGAAGGCGGCTAAATACTACGTGCACCGCTGGAGCAGCCCAACACAGGCGCTGCGCTGGCAGGTAAGTACAACGGAGGCCGTGCGGTATAAAGTGAAGATCAAATATGCCGCGGATGCTGGAACGGAAGGCGTTTACCGGGTGCTGGCGGATGGTAAGGGCGGGGAGTATGTGGTGAAGCCGGCGGCAAAGGGCGAAAGTATAGTAGAGCAGGAACTGGAAGATATATCCCTTGCGCCGGGTAACCATGTTTTGCAGATAGCGCCGGTGCGCATCACGGGGAAAGAACTGATGAAATTATTTGAGATCACCCTAACGCCGGCGGGCCGGCAATAAAAAGTGAAAAGAACATGAAACAACGGCTGTTGATCATTATAGGTGTATTACTGGCGCAACTGGCGCACGCCGGTGGCACAGACTGGCTGAAAGAGGCGGTGATAGTGCGGCGGGCGGATATTATGGCCAAAGCGGAGTGGGCCATGCAGCAACAGCCTGTAACCGTTACGGCATCCCGCTGCGAGCGCAGCGCCGGCGGCCTGCATGACTTTTATTCTGAAGGGGATTACTGGTGGCCCAACCCGGCGCATCCAGACAGCCCGTATATCCAGAAAGACGGGCAAACCAATCCCGGCAACTTTGTGGCGCACCGCCAGGCCATGGTGCGCTTCAGCAGGGTGGCCGGCGCGTTGGCGGCGGCCTATGTAGCCACCGGGGATAAGAAGTACCTGGCTCATGCGCTGACGCATATACGCGCCTGGTTCGTAACGCCTGCCACCCGTATGACCCCGCATTTGCTGTATGCGCAAGCCATCAAGGGCAGGGTAACCGGCCGCGGTATTGGCATCATAGATACGGTGCATTTCCTCGAAGTGGCGCAGGCGCTGCGCATCATGGAAAAAGCCGGCGCCATTCCGGCCGCAGACCTTGCAGCCGTTAAAGAATGGTTTGCCGCCTATCTGAAATGGATGACGGAGCACAAATACGGCATTGACGAAATGAATGCCGCCAATAACCACGGCACCTGCTGGGTGATGCAGGTGGCCGCTTTTGCAAAGTTCCTGAACAATACCCGCTGGCTCAACTTCTGTACAGAACGGTACAAGGAAGTGCTGCTGCCCCGGCAAATGGCAGACAATGGCAGCTTTCCGCTGGAACTGCGCCGAACAAAACCTTACGGGTACGCGTTATTTAACCTGGACGCAATGGCCACCGTTTGCCAGATACTCAGCAGCCCCGGCAATGATCTGTGGACGTACACCGAAACAGCAGGAAAATCAATATCCAAAGGCATTGCGTATATGTACCCGTATGTGAAAGACAAAAACACCTGGCCTTTTGCCAAAGACGTGATGTATTGGGAAGAATGGCCGGTGGCACACCCCTTCCTCCTTTTTGGAGCGGCGGCTTACAATAACAAAGATTATTTTACCCTGTGGCAGCGGCTGGAACATGACCCGCAGGTGGAAGAAGTGCTGCGCAACCTGCCGGTACGCAATCCTGAAATATGGATGGTGAAATTATAAACGCAAAAAGATAATCATAAACGTACTAAAGATTTTACTGTAGACGTGGAATATGATAACGCCGGTCTCGTCTGAGCCGGCATCTTTTTTTATAACTCCTTCAGCAGCTGCTGCGCCCGCCGGTAGTTGTCAGCGCCCTCCGGGATTTTCAACAGCCATTCACGGCAGGTTTTCCGGTTCCTTTGCTTCAGGTAACTCAGCGCCGTGTAAAAAGCGCCGTCATATTTAAAGTCAGAGGGGCCATTGTAGATGATCTCAAGGTCTGGCCGGGAAAGGGCGGGCTGATTACTTTCAAGATAAGACAGGCCTCTGTACAGCCGCGCATACGGATCATGAGGCCGTTGCTCCAGCGCTGCGTTCAGCGAGCTGATGGCAGCGGGGTAGTGGCGGTGGTTGAACTGCAGGGCTGCCTGTTCCATGATGCTGTCTGGCTCCTCTCCCCGTTCTACCGGCGTCATCATGGCCTCAGACGCATACTGCATGGAAAGATCACGCTTCCACGGGCCGAGGAATAGCAGCAGCGCGGCAATGATGGCGAGAGACACTACTGCAATGGAGAACCGTTGCAGTTTTACCACACCTGAACGGGCCCTGAACATGGCCCCGTCACCATCCTGCGCGGGAACGGGTACGGTGGATGGTGAGTCTGTCCGCCGCCGCAGCTCTTCCTGCAGGCCCGGTTCCATCCGCAGCCTGTCTTCAAAAGCCTGGCGCGCAGCCAGGCTCATGTCACCGGAAAGGTAGCGGTCTATCAGTTCCAGATCATGAATGTCCATGTCAATTCCTATTTTTCTGCAGACGAAGGAAAAATTACCTGCACCAGCCTGTATAAAATATCCCGCAACACCGCTGCGTCAGATTCTCCTATGATGCTTGTATAATATTGCTGTACCTCGTGTACCACCTTGTTGGTATCTATCACGAGCTGTTTGCCCTTGTCGCTCAAAAAGATCACTGTGGCCCTGTTGTCTGTTTCATGCTTGCGGGTATAAATATAGCCGGTAGCCTCCAGGTTTTTCACCACCTTGCTCATGGCCTGCTTCGTAATACGCGCTTTTTTGGCTAGTTCGTTATTAATGGTGCCCTCTTGTGAAATATTTACAATGAGCACCATATCGCCGATCTTGAAATCTTTATAACCGGCTTGCTGCAGTTTCTCCGTAAGCCTGGCATCAAAATCTTTCTTCACGATGCTGAGCAGCCGTATCAGTAAACGCGGCCGGTTCGCCACTATTTCCGCCAGTTGTTGGTCTAAGGTTGATGTGGTCATATAACAGTTGTTTGTGGCTGAATTGTCATACAAAGATAATAATTTCCCTAAATAGTCAACTTGATTGTCTAATTTAGTAATCTTGGTTTACCTTTGCGTCCATCAAATACAATACTACAAAACACATACTACAATGGAAACTGCAAATTCCAATCCAGGCCCGCGTAAGGGCAAATTAGTCGTGCGGCTTATTTTCATCGGTATCCTCATAGTGGCCGCCATCTTTGGTGTTCGCCAGTGGTTGTATGCCCGCCATCATGAAACTACAGACAACGCGCAGGTGGAGGGCCACGCCGCCCCGGTAATTGCCCGTGTGTCTGGCTACGTAAAAGATCTTTACGTGCAGGATTACGGCACGGTAAAACAAAAAGACACTTTGCTGGCCATTGACGATGAAGAATACCGGATTGCGCTGCAGCAGGCCGAAGCTGACTACCGGCAGGCCGTGGCGGACCTGCAAACGGCCAGGGCCAACCAGGGCAATGCGCGGGCGGGTATTGACGTAGCCAATGCCAACGCGCAGGTAGCACTGGTACACAAAAACAAAACGGCGGCAGACCTCAGCCGGGACCAGAACCTGTTTAACGATCAGGCCATCACCAACCGCCAGCTGGATGATACCAAGGCCGCCAGCCTCACCAGTGAAAAACAATACCAGGCAGCGCAGGACAATATTACCCTGGCCCGCTCCGGCGTACAGGTGGCCTCGGCCAAGGTAGCGCAGGCGGAAGCGCTGGTGGCCAGCAAACAGGCCGCGGTAGAGCAAATGAAGCTCAAGCTGGGTTACACCAGCATCACCGCCAACATTTCCGGCCGCATCGGCAAAAAGAATGTTGAACCGGGCCAGTTTGTACAGGCCGGCCAGAGCCTTTTCACCATTGTGGACGAAAACGGTTTTTACATTGTGGCTAACTTCAAGGAAACGCAGCTGGCGCACATTCACCAGGGCCAGGAAGCTGAAATTGAAGTGGATGGTTTCAGTGATCTGAAGCTGACAGGCCACGTTACCGCTATCTCAAAAGCTACCGGCGCCAAATTTTCCCTGCTGCCGCCAGACAATGCTACCGGCAATTTTGTGAAGATCGTGCAGCGGGTACCGGTTAAAATTTCTATCGATAACGCAGACCAATACCTCGACAAGCTCCGTGCAGGCCTGAGCGTGGAAGTGGCCTTAAAATACTAGCCATATGTCTCCCAAACCGAAAGGATTTGCCAAGTGGATCATAGTGGCCACGGTCATTTCGGCTACTATGCTGGAGCTGATAGACACCACTATTGTGAACGTGGCATTGTCGCAGATCAGCGGCAACCTGGGCGCAACCATTGAAGACGCTTCCTGGGTCATTACCGCCTATGCGATAGCCAACGTGATCGTGATCCCTATGACGGGCTTCCTGGCTTCGTACTTCGGAAGAAAAAATTATTACCTCGCATCCATCCTCATCTTCACCTTCTCTTCCTACATGTGCGGCAACGCAGGCGGGCTTTGGGAACTGGTGGCCTGGCGCTTTCTGCAAGGCGTGGGCGGCGGGGCGCTGTTATCTACCTCACAGTCCATTCTTTTTGATACGTTCGAGATCTCTGAAAGACCAATTGCCTCTGCCATTTTCGGGATGGGAGTGATCATAGGCCCTACCATTGGCCCTACGCTCGGCGGGGTGATAGTGGATAACTACCACTGGTCGCTCATCTTTGACATCAACGTGCCGGTGGGTATTATTGCGGCGTTCCTGGTGTTTAGCTACATCGACAAGCTGCCCAATGAATACAACATCAACCGCAAGGCCATCAAGATAGATTACGTAGGCATTCTGCTGCTGATCATCTGGGTGGGCAGCCTGCAGTACATACTGGAAAAGGGGCAGTCTGAAGACTGGTTTGCTGCCCAACATATTGTAGTGCTTGCAATTGCCGCTGTGCTGGCCTTTATCCTGTTTATCTGGTGGGAGCTTCGTACGGAGGCGCCGGCGGTTAACCTGCATGTGCTGAAGAACCGTACCCTGGCTATTACCACCTTGCTCACCTTTATTATGGGCATGGGCATTTATTGTTCCATGTTCGTATACCCGGTTTGGATGCAGCGCATCATGGGCTTTACGCCCACGCTCACCGGTGAGTCTTTATTTCCCGGGGCTATTATGGCGGCGGTGATGATGCCCCTGGTGGGAAAGGCCATACAACGCGGCGTGCCGCCCAAATACCTGATCACAGCGGGTTTTCTCACGTTTGCCATTTTCTGTTTCTGGATGTCTGGCGCCAGCCCGGAAGCGGGCGTGCTCTTTTTCTTTACGCCCCTGCTGCTGCGTGGTGTAGGCTCGGCCATGCTGAGCGTACCGCTCACCAACCAGGCTGTATCAGGCCTGTCACCGCGGGAAATGCCGCAGGGTATTGCTATCAATAATATGTTGCGGCAACTGGGCGGCTCATTTGGTATTGCTTTTATGAACACTTATGTGGCACGGCAATACGCGTTGCACCGCACACAGTTATTGAACTATGTAACGGCAGACAGTCCGCAGGCCATAGACCGGATCAACCAGACGGCCGGCGCATTAACGGCCAGGGGCATTAACCCTTTGCAGGCGCACCAGGCAGGCCTAAGCATGCTGGATGGGCTGGTCACCAAACAGGCATACGTGCTGACGTACCTGGATGCTTTCCGCATTGTGGGCATCTTTTTCGTATGCGTGCTGCCTTTAATGTTATTCGTCAAAAAACGTAATCTCAGCGCAGCCGCCATGAAAGAAGCGGCAGAGCATGCGCACTAATAAAACACATTACAACAGATGAAAAAGATATTGTTCATGATATGCACCATTTCCGCCCTGGGGGCTTCTGCCCAGCAGGTGCCGGACAACCTTAAAGGCATGGTGCAGCATACTTTCGATCATTTTGCGAAAATAAAAGCGATGGAAACACAGCAACGCATTGCGGCAGACCAGACGCAACTGGCCAAAGCCGGCCGGCTGCCGGAGATCAACGGCGTTGCCTCCTACAACCACGTATACCCTGTGCCCAAGGTGCAACTGCCCGGCAGCGACTTCGTTTTCCAGCCCGTGCCCTCGGAAAATATAAACGCCGGCGTGGAAGCGCGGCAATTGCTGCTGGACTTTGGCAAGTCAGGCAGCCATATCAGGCAAAATGAAGCGCAGGCCAGCCTGCTCAACCTGCAAACGGCCGAGCTGAAAGAGCAGCTGGCCTACCAGGTGGCCAATGTGTACCTGGGCATCGCCTTCCTGCACAACAACATAGCCGTGCAGAATGCCAACATTCACCTGCTGGAGGAAACAGAGCATATGGTGGAAAACAAGCTGAAGCATGGCGATGCTATTGACCTTGACCTGCTCAACACGCGCGTGAAGCTGGAAACCTACCGCAACCGCAAGGTGGATTATGAAAACTCCCTGCAAAAACAGTTGGCTAACCTGGAGTACCTCACCGGCGAACCGCTGGCGGATTCCATCAGCACGTTGTTTGAATGGCCCGCGCCGGCCGTGCAGGCAGCGGATGATTATAACAGCAACGCTACCGTAAAATCGTCGCTGGAGCAGGAAAAAGTGGCGGAAACAGGCCTGCTGGCCGCAAAATCACAATACAAACCCTCCCTGTTCCTGGACGCAGGTACGGGTTTCAAGAACGCCTATCTGCCAGACGTCAACACACCAAAATTCAATTACGCCGCGGGCGTAAGCCTTTCCGTACCTATTTTCCACGGTAAAAAGCTGCGCACGCAGGAACATATGGCTGCCACTGAAGTGGAAGTGGCCAAATGGAACACAAAGAGCATAAAAGATAATATACGGAAAGAAGTGTTACAGCAGCAATCAGACATTGCCGCCAACAAGGAGCGGCTGCAAACCGCGGAGGTATTGCTGCAGCAGGCGCAACGCGCGCTGGAGCTGGCGCAGAGCCGTTACAGGAACGGTGTGATCACCTACCTTGATCTGCAGAATGCGCAAACCTCCATGCTGGAAGCACAGCTGTCAAAAATACAATACCAATACCAGTTGTCTGTTTCGAGCCTGGCATTGTTACAACTGAACGGCAATGAGTTCTGGAAATAGAACTTGTTGTTTTTGTAGTGTGTGTTAATAGAAAAAGCCCGGCCCTTCTGAGCCGGGCTTCATTTATGAATGCCCGCAGTCCGGGAAAGGCCTGCAATGGCCAGCCCCAGCCGTTTATATGCTAGTTCTTTCCTGCTATGCCCATTTCAAGGCCGCGCAGTTCTGCCAGCCCGCGCAGGCGGCCAATGCCGCTGTAACCCGGGTTGGTCTTTTTGTGAAGGTCATCCAGCATCTGGTGGCCATGATCAGGCCGCATGGGAATAGATACATTCCTTTTTTGCATCACGGCCAGGATGTTTTTCACCACGCTATACATGTCCACATCTCCTTCCAGGTGGTTGGCTTCATAGAAGTTGCCCAGCGCATCACGTTTGGTGGAGCGGAGGTGGATGAAGTGGATGTGGTCTCCCAGGCGCTCCACCATACCGGGCAGGTCATTGTCGTCTCTCACGCCGTAAGAGCCTGTGCAGAAACAAAGCCCGTTGGCCGGCGAAGGCGCCGTGGCCAGCAGCTCGCGCGCATCCTGCTCGGTGCTTACTACACGGGGCAGGCCCAGGATGGGATACGGAGGATCGTCCGGGTGAATGGCCAGTTTAATGCCCACTTCTTCCGCTACCGGCACGATCTGTTGCAGGAAATAAAAGAGATGCAGTTTGAGCTTGATGGCGTCCACGTCTTTATACTTATCTAGCGCAGCCTGGAACTGCTCCAGCGTAAAGCTCTCTTCAGAGCCGGGCAAACCGGCTATGATGTTGCGTTGCAGCAAGGCCTTTTCTTCGTCCGTCATGCTGTCAAACTGTTCTTTGGCGCGGGATATTTCTTCTTCCGGGTAGTCGTTTTCCGCGCCGGGCCTTTGCAGCAGGAACAGGTCAAAGGCCATGAACTGCGCCTTGTCGAAACGCAGGGCCTTGGAGCCGTCTTCTACCGTGTAGGCAAGGTCTGTACGCGTCCAGTCCAGCACGGGCATGAAATTATACGTTACCGTATACACGCCGCAGGCGGCCAGGTTACGCAGGCTCTGCTGGTAATTTTTGATATATTCTTTGAACCGGCCGGTTTGCGTTTTAATGTCCTCATGTACGGGAACACTTTCAACAACAGACCAGGTGAGGCCTGCCGCTTCTATTTCCTGTTTGCGCTGCATGATATCTTCCTTGCTCCATACAACGCCATTGGGAACGTGATGCAATGCGGTAACGATGCCCGTGGCGCCCGCCTGGCGGATATCTGAAAGGCTTACAGGGTCTTTGGGACCGAACCATCGCCAGGTCTGTTCCATTCTCAACATAACTCTGAATGTTTTTTAGTTTCCCAAAAATAGAATCAAAAGTGAGATATGCAAATAATCTGGGAGAAATATCCATTATATCATGAAAAACGGGTGGGGTAGTGAGGTGGTGCCGGAGCGGTATGGGCGTTGGCGGCACAGCTATGGATGGTACCGGCCATATGCGCACCAGCAGGTGTGCCCCGGCATGCTGTTCCCGTTCGGCATCTCCATGCAGCCCCGGGCGGCAGGCGTACAGAGTGGGTATCAATGGAATGCCAGGTGTGTTGCAGCATGCTCCCCCGTTTGGCATCTCCATGCCGGGCGTTACCGGAAAGCCGGCGGTTGCTGCAACAGGATCACCACCATGTCCATTACATTGGTGTGGGTATGGCCGGTTTTAAGCAGGGAGCCGGTTTTTTCAAAAAAATGATAAGCGTCGTTGTTATGCAAAAAGGGCAGGGGATCGGGCGCGCCTTGCAGCAGATGCGCGTTGATGACCGCACCGGCGGCGTCTGTAGGCCCGTCTATGCCGTCTGTGCCGGCGGCCAGGAAGGTAATGTAGGGCGCGTCTTTTATCACCAGGCCCGCTGCCAGGGCCAGTTCCTGGTTTCTGCCGCCTTTACCGGTGCCGCTTACCTGCACGGTGCTTTCTCCCCCGGCCAGCAGGCATGCGGGGAAAGGGCCTTCATACGCCAGTGCCTGCCGGGCCAGGCGCAGCGCCAGTTCACGGGCCTCACCGGTGGCCGTGTCTGTTAACACCGTGGTATGATACCCCAGCTGCGCGGCTTTTTCTTTAGCTGCCGCCAGGGCTATGCTGTTGCTGGCCGCTATGCAATACTGCGCATGCGGTATGCTGCCCGGCTTGGGCGTTTCCGCCACTGCGCCGGTGAGGCCCTGCTCCAGGTGATGGCGGATGCCGGCCGGCAATGTATCCACGAGCCGGTATTTTTCCAGCACGGCCCAGGCTTCCGTAAAGGTAGACGGGTCTGCCACGGTAGGCCCGGAGCCTATCACGGCGGGGTCGTTGCCGGGCACGTCAGACAGAATGATGGTGTAAATACGGGCGGGATGCAGCCGGCGGGCCAGCTGGCCGCCTTTGATAGCGGAGAGGTGCTTGCGCACGGTATTCATTTCCCGGATGTCTGCACCGCTTTTAAGCAGGGTATTGAACAATTGCTGCAATTCCTCCATGGCAACGCCTTCCGGCACATCGGCCAGCAGGGAAGAGGCGCCGCCGGAAAGCAGGAACAGCACCAGGTCCCCGGACTGCATGGCGCCGGCCATTTCAAGCATGGCGGTGCCGGCAATAAGACTGTTCTCGTCAGGTACGGGATGGCGGCCTGTAATGGTCTGTATGCGGGAAAGGGGAGCGGCGGCGGGATCATTGGTCACTATCAGGCCTTGCGTGATCTTGCTGCCTAATAAAGATTCGGTTTCCTGCGCCATAGTGGTAGCGGCTTTGCCGGCTCCCAGCACAAAAATACGGGTGGCCTCCTGAACAAGCGCGGCGGGGAGGCAGTTGCGCATGAACTGCTTTGGCTGCACGGCGGCCACGCCTTGCAGGAATATCTGGTATGCCTGTTGCGCAAAATGCTCCATCAGCGGTTGGCTTTACGGGCCAGTTTTTTGTCCTGCTTGCGGTCCATTTTGGCCTCCAGTTGTTCTTTCTTTTGTAGTTGCCAGTCGTTCCACCTTTTATACTGTGCCGGCGTGAGCACGGTCTTGAACCGGTTGCTGCGCTCCGCATCCAGTTGCTGGCGGAGCTGCATTTTACGCCGTACGCTTAGCGTGGTATCTCTGCGGGCGTCGTCGCGGCGGCGGGCAATATCGTCATTAATGGCATGTATTTGCTGGTTCTGCTCTTTGGTGAGGTTCAGTTCACGGTACAGCTTGTCTGATAGCTTGTCTGCCTTGGAAGCAGCGTCCCATCTTTCTTTTTTGACCCGGGCCGTTTCCTGGGCCTGCCCTGCCAATGCCGCCAGCAGGAAAAGTACCATCATAAAGCCTGTGTTCTTTTTCATAAACGATCTGATTAACTGGTTTCCCGCAACTTTTATACCGCTTGTAAAATTTATACTAAAATAGGCGATAAGCGGTCAATCATTTGTTAAATTTAACACTTGTAGCTGTATTGTGACCTGATGCCGGACATAATTTAATCTAAACCTGTACCGGTGGTATGATTATCAGCCATCAACTAATTTCTAAAAGTAAATCGAACATGAAACCAGATTTGTTACAACAGAGGCCGCAATGCTACCTCTCCCGGCTAACGTATGCGCGCCGCGCTGTATTGGCTGCCATTGGCCTGCTGGTGGCGGGCTTCAGCGCCCGGGCGCAGGAAACCTGGCCGGTAAACGGGGTGGCAGACCCGAAAAATGATTGTTACGCCTTTACCCATGCCACCATTGTGAAAGACGCGCAAACCACCCTCAGCAATGCCACCCTCGTGATCCGGGACGGCAAAATTGCCGCAGTGGGAGCGGCCGTGACCATTCCGAAAGATGCAGTGGTGATAGACTGCAAGGGCAAATTCATCTACCCCTCCTTTGTAGATGCGTACAGCGACTACGGTATGCCGGCCGTGCAGCGGCGCGGCGGCTTCGGCAGCAGCACCGGCCCGCAGTTCCTCTCCAATACCAAAGGCGCTTACGGCTGGAACCAGGCCATAAAAAGCGAAGTGAATGCCGTACAATTGTTCAATGCAGATGAAACAAAAGCCAAAAGCCTGCGGGAACAAGGGTTTGGCGCTGTGCTCACCCACCAGAACGATGGTATTGCCCGGGGCACCGGCGCCCTGGTAAGCCTGGCGGCGGAAAGAGAAAACAAGACCGTGCTGCTGCCCAGGGTATCTGCACACTATTCTTTTGACAAAGGATCTTCTTCGCAAGACTATCCCTCCTCCCTGATGGGCACCATTGCCCTGCTCCGCCAGCAGTACCTGGACGCGCAATGGTACAGGTCTTCACCCGCCAAGGAAGGGCTTAACCTCAGCCTGCAGGCCTGGAACGACAACCAGCCGCTGGTGCAGGTATTTGAGGCTAATGATAAATGGAACGCGCTGCGCGCGGATAAAGTAGGAGACGAGTTTGGCGTGCAGTACGTGATCAAGGCCGGCGGCAACGAGTACCAGCGCCTGCCGGAAATGGCCGCCACCAAAGCTGTTTTCATTCTGCCGCTTAACTACCCCCAGGCTATGGACGTGGAAGATCCTAATGACGCCCGTTTTGTGTCCCTGGCTGACATGAAGCACTGGGAGCTTGCGCCCACTGCCGCCGGGGCTTTTGAAAAAGCCGGCATCCCCTTCTGCCTGTCTGCCACAGACCTGAAAGACGTGAAAACCTTTCTCGGTAATGTGCGCAAGGCCATAGCATACGGCCTGTCCGAACAAAAAGCGCTGGAAGCCCTTACCAAAGCACCGGCCACGCTCATCAAGGCATATGATAAAATAGGAAGCCTGGACGCCGGCAAGCTGGCCAACTTCCTCATCACCTCCGGCCCCGTTTTCGCAGAAAACACCACCATTCACCAGAACTGGGTGCAGGGCATCAGGTATGCGGTGAAGGAAGACGGCTGGAAAGACCCGCGCGGCTCCTACAACATCACGTTCAACAACACCACCTACCCGGTGGAGATCAAGGGAACGCCTGCTGCCCCCAGCCTGGTGAACAAAGACAGCATAGCCGGTAAAATTGAAATAGATGGACAACTGGTAAAACTCATCATCAATAAAACAAAAGACGGCCAGCAGCAGCTGCGGTTGAGCGGCGCGATTGGCCCTGACAATACCTGGAATGGTTCCGGGCAGGACGAAAAGGGCACCTACGGCAACTGGACGGCACTGCAGACCAAAGGATTTACGCCAAAGGCGGATACCGCTAAAAAGAAAGCCTCACAGGAACTGGGCAAAATATATTACCCGTTTGTGGGGTATGGATATGAAACGCTCCCCAAGCAGGAAGACATCCTGATCCGCAACGCTACGGTGTGGACCAATGAGAAGGAGGGCAAGCTGGAAGGTACGGACGTGCTGGTGCGCAACGGCAAAATAGCGCAGATCGGCAAAGGCCTTTCTGCCGGCAATGCCCGGGTGGTAGACGGTACCGGCAAACATCTTACACCCGGCATACTGGATGAGCATTCCCACATCGCCATTTCCCGCGGGGTGAACGAAGGCACGCAGTCCGTTACTTCGGAAGTACGCACTGCGGATGTGGTAAACCCGGATGATGTGAACATCTACCGCCAGTTGAGCGGCGGCGTTACCTCTTCCCACCTGCTGCATGGCTCGGCCAACACCATCGGCGGCCAGAGCCAGCTGATCAAGCTGCGCTGGGGCGCCAATGCCGAGCAATTGAAGTTCCAGCACTGGGACGGTTTCATCAAATTTGCGCTGGGAGAGAACGTGAAACAGTCCAACTGGGGAGAACGCCAGCGTACCCGTTTCCCGCAAACCCGCATGGGTGTGGAGCAGGTGCTGGCGGATGCCTTTACCCGCGCTAAAGACTATGAAAAAGCAGGCGCCAATAAACGGAGAGACCTGGAGCTGGACGCGCTGGTGGAGATCCTGAACAAAAAACGTTTTATCACCTGCCACTCCTACGTGCAAAGCGAGATCAACATGCTCATGAAAACCGCGGACCGCTTTGGTTTCAAGGTCAACACCTTTACACACATACTGGAAGGGTACAAAGTAGCGGATAAAATGAAGGCGCACGGCGCTGGCGCTTCTACCTTTGCAGACTGGTGGGCGTACAAAATGGAAGTGGCAGACGCCATTCCGCAAAACGCCACCATCATGCAGCGTGTGGGCCTTACCGTAGCCATCAATTCAGACGATGCCGAGATGGCCCGCCGCCTCAACCAGGAAGCCGCCAAAAGCGTGAAGTACGGTGGCATGTCTGAAGAAGACGCGCTTAAAATGGTGACCCTCAACCCCGCGCGGCTATTGCACGTGGCAGACCGCATCGGCAGCATCAAGACCGGTAAAGACGCGGACCTGGTGCTCTGGAGCGATCACCCGCTGAGCATTTATGCCAAACCGGAAAAGACCATTGTAGACGGCATTGTATACTTCGACAAGGAAAAAGACCTGGAACTCCGTGCCCGCATTGCCGCCGAGCGCGCCCGCCTCACCGCCAAAATGCTCGGAGACAAAAAGCAAGGCATGCCTACGCAGCGGCCGGTGCCCAGCAGGGAAGAGATCTACCATTGTGAAGACCTGCAGGCAGGCCACCAGCATCACATCCTGGACGAGCACGGCGCTGAAACCTTTAACCAGTAAACCGCCAGATGGCAACTGAAAAAAACAAAACTATACGCAGATGAACAAAATATGTAGCTATATACTTGGTATCACCGCCTGCAGCCTGCAATTGCAGGCACAGGAAACGGTATACCCCGCCCGGCCGCAGCAGGGCCCCATTTACCTGAAGAACGCCACCATTCACGTGGGTAACGGGCAGGTGATCACCGGCGGTACCATTGGCTTCAACGGCGGCAAGATCATTGCCGTGGGCAATAACGTACCCGTTCCGATGGACGATGTAAAGGTTCTTGACCTGCAGGGCCAGCACGTATACCCCGGCCTGATTGCGCCTGAAACTACGCTGGGCCTTACAGAAGTAGCCAGCGTACGCGCCACCAACGATTACCAGGAAGTAGGGGAGATCAACCCCTCCGTACGTTCCATCGTATCTTACAACACAGATTCCAAAGTGATAGGCACCCTGCGCACCAACGGTATATTGCTGGCGCATACCGTGCCCCAGGGTGGCCTTGTCAGCGGCAGCTCTTCCGTAGTACAGCTCGATGCCTGGAACTGGGAAGACGCGGCGTATAAAACAGATAACGCCATTCACTTTAACATGCCCCGCCTCATGGCCCGGAGCAACCCTTTTGGCGCAACGGCCAGCGGCCCGGGCACAGACGCGGTAAAGGCGGCCATGGCCAAAATTGAAGAAGTAAAGCGCTTTTTCCGTGCGGCGCAGGGCTACCTGCAGCAGCCCCAACATACCGCTACCAACCTCAAGTATGAAGCGGTGAAAGGCCTGTTTGACCGCTCGCAGAAACTCTTCATTCACTGTGACCTGGTAAAGGAAATGATCGTAGCGGCAGACATTGCGAAGGAATTTAATTTTGACGTGGTGATCGTAGGCGGTACAGACGCCTGGCTCATCCCGGAGGTGCTGAAGAAAAGCAATATTCCCGTAGTGCTCACGCAACAACACAGCCTGCCCGTAACGGCAGATGATGATGTGGACCAGCCTTACAAAACCGCCGCCCAGTTGCAGCAGGCCGGTATCCTGTTCTGCATCAGCAACGAAGGCTTCTGGCAGCAACGGAACCTGCCTTTTAACGCGGGCACCGCTGCGGCGTATGGCCTGAGCAAGGAAGAAGCGTTGAGCGCCGTTACCCTCAATGCCGCTAAAATACTGGGCATTGCGGACAAAACAGGTTCGCTGGAAGTGGGGAAAGATGCCAATATTGTGGTGAGCACGGGAGATATCCTTGATATGAAAAGCAGCGTGATCACCCGCGCTTACATACAGGGCCGGGAAGTAAGCCTGGAGGACAAACACAAACAATTGTACGAACGGTATAAATACAAGTACGGCCTTAACTAGGCCTCCTTGCCTGCAAAAGGGCTGACCAGTGATCCCGGTCAGCCCTTTTTTTTTATTTCTTTTTCTTTGCTTCAAAGGTGCCGTTGGGTTGCAGGAAAGTAATGCTTTCCACTTCCTGCCCTTTCAGCCCGAAACGTACCTTGTAGCCGTTCAGCTTTGTCAGCGTAAAAGTATGCTCACCGGTTGGCGAGGTCTCGTATTCCGGTTGGCCCGGCACAAATACGTACAGCACATCGCCCTTGGTGTATACGCGAACGGAGGCTTTACCCATCAGGTACTCTCCGGTATATTTTTCCAGCATGCTTTTGGGAACGGCCAGCTGTTTGGGCTGGTAGGTAAATTCTATGGGGCTTTTCAGGGAAGATTCCAGCGGGGCCAGCAGCTTTTCCACGCGGCCGGTATCGTTGTAGCGGAACGTAAAACGAAGGCCGGTACCGGTAGAATCCACTACTCCCTTGTCATCTATGCCCTTTGCCTCAAAAACATCATAATGGAAATGGGAGAGGTAGAGGGAATCTTTCGGCCCTATTTTCAGGTACAGCGCGTTCTTGTGTTGCGTTATTGAAATAGTGCCGTAGCCGGGGTTATAAAAGCTGCCTTCGTAGGCTGAAAGCTGGTGGGAAGGCCGCGTGCCCTTAATGCGGTCAGCGTTTTTGGTTTTGCTGGCAGTTTTCCGGTTGGCAATGGCCTTTTTAATGTTATCTCTTACTTCAGCGTTCCAGTCTACATATTTCAATTGCAGCATGCGGTCTGCAATGAGTTTGCGGGCGTAGTCGGGAACAGAAGAACCGTTCTGGTTGCTGAGCACTACAATGCCCAGCTCGTCAGACGGGTAGAAGGCTACGCTGGCGGAGAAGCCGTCAATATTGCCGCCATGCTCCACCTCGTAGTGGCCGCGGTAAGAGCTGACAAACCAGCCCAGGCCGTAAGACAACAGGTGAATATCGCTGTGTTTTTTGGGCAATGCGGCTCCCGGGATCACCATTTGCGGCGCCGCGGCAGCTTCAATGTAGGAAGGCGCCAGTACGTCTTTCCCTTTATATTTTCCTTCGTTGATCCACGTTATCAGCCACGCCGCTATTTCATTGGCGCTGCTGTTGATGCTGCCGGCGGGCCCTATGATGGACAGGTCGTGGAAGTCCATTTTTTCAATGACGCTGTCTTTTTTAACAGTATAACCGTAGGCAAAATCTTTGTCCTGCTGCATGTCTTCTACAGAAAAGTTGGTACGGGTCATGCCCAGGGGCGTTAGTATCCTTTCCCGTATGTTGTCTTCCCACGGCTTGCCGGTGAGTTTTTCGGCGATCACCCCCTGCGCCATATACATCAGGTTATTGTATTGCCAATATTCGCGTACGCCCCTGTTGGGCTCCAGGTACTGCAGCCGTTTCATCAGGCTGTCTCTCGATCCGGTCTTGAAAGCGTACCAGCTCCAGTCGTGCCGCGGCAGGCCGGTGCGGTGGCTCATCATATCCCGGATGGTGATGTTGGCGTCCATCTTTTCATTATAAAAATGATAGCCGGGCAGGTAGGTGAGTGCCGGCTTGTCCAATTCCAGCTTGCCCTCATGGGCCAGTTGCCCCAACAGCGCACAGGTGAAGGCTTTGGTGCTGGAGCCGATGGCGAAGAGGGTGTTGGGAGTTACCGGCAGCTTTTGTGCGTAGTTGCGGTAGCCGAAACCTTTGGCATACACGATCTTGTCTTTTTTCACCACGGCCACGGCAAAGCCGGCGGCCTTGCAATCGGCAAGCAGGGTGGAAAGCAGGCTGTCTATGCCTGCCAGTCTTTTATCGGCCAGGGAATCGCTCTGTTGGGCTTTTGCCTGCGTAAAGGCCAGCAACGCAAGGCCTATGAAGGGAATCAATTTCATGGGCGGGTCATAAAGAGTTTAGAAGTGTGAAAATAAGGTTTTTTTTACCGCCGCCGTTCCTGCTGACATACCCTTGTCACTACCCTGGTCCACATTTGTATAAAAAAGCATGAGGATCACCACTACCAGGCTCTTCGGGCTTACGGAGATAAGCCCTGAAGAGGTAAAACAAAAGCTCGGCCAGCCGGGGTTCATTGCCATTGACAATAATAGTATTTCCTCCTTCCGCCGCCACCACCTCCCGGGAGCCAGGCATCTGGACCCGGGGGACTATGGCCCTGAAGACCTGGGGCCGGACAGAAAAGCCCTGATCGTGTTCTATTGTTCGGACGCGCTTTGCGGCGCGGGGCCTTACGCTGCCAAACGGGCAAGGAACATGGGGTTTGAGAACGTGTTCGTGATGACGGCGGGGCTTTCCGTGTGGTTGCGGAAAGGTTACCCGGTAGAGGCGGAAATAAAAAACGGCGCAGTACCGGAGTAGCTACGCCGCTGTTGCCGTAAAACGCTGGTTTACACCACTTTTACGAGAATATAATTTTTCTTCCCTTTCTGGAACAGGATGTTTTTACCGATGATGAGCGCATCCTGGTTCACCGGCTGGTCAATGGCCGTTACCTTGCTGCCGTTCATGCTCACGCCGCCGTTCTGGATGGTCTTGCGCGCTTCTCCCTTGCTGGAGAAAACACCGGCATCCGCCAAAAAGGTCACCACATCTTTACCTGCCGCCAGGTCTGCCGCCGGCACTTCAAACTGCGGCACGCCGGCCATTACTTTCAGCAACTGCTCTTCCGAAAGGGATTTCAGCACTTCTACGGACGCGTTGCCGAACAATATCTGGGTGGTGGTAATGGCAAATTCATATTCCTGCTCACCATGGATGAAGCTGGTCACTTCTTTGGCCAGGCGCCGCTGCAGCACGCGTTTGCCCGGATCTTGCCGGTGTTCGGTAACGAGTGCGGTAATGGTGGCCTCATCCAGGAAGGTGAATATTTTGATATAGCTCTCCGCGTCTTCGTCTCCCGCATTGAGCCAGAACTGGTAAAACTCGTACGGGCTGGTTTTTTGCGGGTCCAGCCAGATATTTCCTTTTTCGGACTTGCCGAATTTGGTGCCATCTGCTTTTTTAATGAGCGGGCAGGTAAAGGCGTAGGCCTCTCCTCCGCCAATGCGGCGCACCAGCTCGGTGCCGGTCACAATATTGCCCCACTGGTCAGAGCCGCCCATCTGCATCTTGCAGTTTTTGGCATTGTACAAGTGGTAAAAATCATACCCCTGGATCATCTGGTAGGAAAACTCCGTGAAAGACATCCCGTTATCCCCTTCCAGCCGCTTCTTCACAGAATCTTTGGCCATCATATAATTTACCGTGATGTGTTTGCCCACATCGCGGATAAAACTGAGAAAGCTGATGTTCTTGAACCAGTCGTAGTTGTTCACCATCTCCGCCGCATTGGGCTTTGCGGTGTCAAAATCCAGGAAGCGTTCCAGCTGCGCATGGATGCAGCGTTGGTTATGCAGCAGGGTGGCTTCGTCCAGCATTTTTCTTTCTTCCGCCTTAAAGGAGGGGTCTCCCACCATGCCGGTGGCCCCGCCAACCAGCGCCAGCGGCTTGTGCCCGGCCTTTTGCAGGTGTACCAGCAGCATAATGGGCACCAGGTTGCCCACATGGAGGGAGTCTGCCGTAGGGTCAAAACCCACGTAAGCGGTGGTCATTTCCTTCTGCAATTGTTCCTCCGTGCCCGGCTTGATATCCTGCACCATTCCTCTCCAGCGCAATTCCTTGATAAGATCCATGAATAAGAAAAATTTTTGCAAAGCTACGCATTCAATTACGAATAACGAAGATTGAAGCGGTAACTGTTTGGTATACAGTGTGTTTGTGTGGGTTGGCCGGTTACTGCCTGGGTCTCCAGGGGATCTCTTCCACCTGCAGCCCGTGGCCGGTGTAGCGGGCCAGCACAAAGAGATAATCGCTCAGGCGGTTGATGTACTGTATTACCAGCGGTTCTATGAACATATCCTGTTCCTGCATGTTCACACACAGTCTTTCCGCCCGGCGGCATACGCAGCGGGCCACGTGGCAGTGAGACACGGCTTTGTGGCCGCCGGGGAGCACAAAGAACTTCATTTCCGGCAGCAGCGCGTTCATGGCGTCTATGTGATTTTCCAGCAGCTGCACGTCTGCCTCATGGAGGTCAGGGATCTTCATTTTGCTGTCTTTGTCGGGATCTGTGGCGAGGGATGCGCCCACTGTGAAGAGGCGGTCCTGTATTTCCCGGAGCTGTTGCCGAACGGCAGCGTCTTCCATATAGTCGCTCACCAGCCCCAGCCATGAGTTCAGCTCGTCTACCGTACCGTAGGTTTCTATGCGCAGGTGGCTTTTGGGCACCTTGGTACCGCCAATGAGCGATGTTTTGCCTTTGTCACCGGTTTTGGTATATATTTTCATTGCCATGGGAGCCTTTTTTGCGAAGGTAAAGAAATAAAAAAGGCGGCAGATGATGCTGCCGCCTTCCATATGGTGCATGAACGTCAGTGGCTGTGTGCCGCTGCCATCTCATTCATTTTGTCTGATTCTATGAGGCCGTCTCTTAACCTGATGATGCGGCGGGCGTGGGCGGCAATGTCTTCCTCATGCGTTACCAGCACTACGGTATTGCCGGAGGCGTGGATGTTGCCGAAAATTTCCATGATCTCCACGGAGGTTTTCGTATCCAGGTTACCGGTAGGTTCGTCTGCCAGGATGAGGGAGGGATCGTTCACCAGGGCGCGGGCAATGGCCACACGCTGGCACTGGCCCCCTGAAAGCTCGTTGGGTTTGTGTTTGTAACGGTCTCCCAGGCCTACTTTTTCCAGCATCTGGCGGGCCTTGTCTTCCCGTTCCTTTTTGCCGATGCCCGCGTAGATCAGCGGCACGGCCACATTCTCAAGGGCAGACAGGCGGGGCATCAGGTTGAACTGCTGGAATACAAAGCCGATCTCCTGGTTGCGGATACGGGCCAGTTCATTGTCTTCCATCCTGCTTACATCATGCCCGCTCAGCACGTATTTGCCGGAAGTAGGCGTGTCAAGCGCCCCGAGTATGTTCATGAGGGTAGACTTGCCGGAGCCGGAAGGGCCCATCAGGGCTACATACTCGTTTTTGAGAATGTCGAGCGAAACGCCTTTCAGTACGGGTAGCTCGTTCTTCCCGATAAAATAGCTTTTACGGATTTGTTCAAGATGGATAACAGACTGGGCCATATTTATTTCTTGATTACTTTAGGGACGCTGAAATATTCTCCGGTATGGGCAGGCGCGTTTTTCAGGCCTTCTTCACGGCTGATACCAGGCAGTACTTCATCGTTCCTGAGTACATTGGTATCTGCCGTCATATGCAGCAATGGTTTCACGTTGGCGGTATCCAGCTCGGCCAGCTTCTCTACAAAGGTGATCATCCGTTGCAGGTCTTGCCGGATCTCTTCACTTTCTGCCGGGTTAATGTCCAGCCTTGCCAGGGTTCCCAGTTGCCGGATCAGGGCATCATTCACTTCCATGAGTTCAAATTAACGATTAAATCTAACAAATAGTATTAATATCTCCGATAAATGTTGACCGGTTTGGCAAAATTAGGGATAAATGGCGGTCAATTTTCTTAAATTGCGCCCCGATATGGGAAAGGAAAAAGAAATCGTTGTGAGCGGCATCCGCTCTACCGGCATTTTACACCTCGGGAACTACTTTGGCGCCATCCGGAACTACATCCGCATGCAGGAGGAATTTAACTGTTATTTCTTTGTGGCAGACTGGCACTCGCTGACCACCCACCCAGACCCCAAAGCGCTTCGCGGCAACGTGTTCAGGGTGCTGGCGGAAAACATCGCTTCCGGGCTTGACCCGGAAAAAGTGATCCTGTATGTGCAGAGTGATATTCCGGAAATAGCAGAGCTGTACCTCATGCTGAACATGATGGCCTACAAGGGCGAGCTGGAAAAAGTACCTACCTTCAAAGACAAGGTGCGCCAGAACCCGGATAACGTGAATGCAGGCCTGCTGACCTACCCGGTGCTGATGTCTGCAGACATCCTCATTCACCGCGGCCTGAAAGTGCCTGTGGGCAAAGACCAGGAGCAACACCTGGAAATGAGCCGCAACTTTGCGCAACGTTTCAATAACCGCTACGGTTACCTGTTCCCCGAACCTGTTCCCTTTAACTTCGGGGACGACCTGATCCGTATCATGAGCCTGGATGGCAACGGTAAAATGAGCAAGAGCGAAAACCAGAACGCCACCATTTACCTCAATGACACGGACGATGCCATTCGCAACAAGATCAAAAAAGCGAAAACGGACAGCGGCCCGCAGGCTCCCAACTCCGAAAAGCCGGATTATATCGCCAATCTTTTCACCATTATGCGCCTGGTATCCACGCCAGATACCGTGCGGCATTTTGAGGATGCCTTCAATAACTGCAGCATCCGCTACGGCGATATGAAAAAGCAACTGGCTGAAGATATGGCCGCGTTCATCAGGCCCATCCGCGAAAAAGCGGAGGCCATTGAGCATGACGCTGCTTACCTGAACCGCATCATGCGCATGGGCGCTGAAAAAGCGCGCGAATCCGCGGCGGCTACCTTGCGGGAAGCGCGGAAGCTGATGGGTATTAACTTTTACTGATTCATACACCCCCTTGCATGGCAAAGAACAAGATCAAGCACATTGCAATAGCCGGAAACATAGGCGCAGGAAAAACCACGCTCACCGAAATGCTGGCCCGGCACTACAAATGGACACCGCAGTTTGAGGATGTAGAGCACAACCCCTACCTGAGCGATTTTTACGACGACATGCCCCGCTGGTCTTTCAACCTGCAGGTGTACTTTCTGCACAGCAGGCTCAAGCAACTGGTAGACATCCAGCATGGTAAGGAAACCGTGATACAGGACCGCACCATCTACGAAGATGCTCATATTTTTGCGCCCAACCTGTATGAAATGGGCCTGATGACGAAGCGGGACTTCGACAACTACTTCAACTTTTTTGAAACGCTGAAGTCTATGGTGAAACCGCCGGACCTGCTGATCTACCTGCAGGCTTCCGTACCAACGCTGGTGGCGCAGATACAAAAACGGGGAAGGGAATATGAGGAAAACATCCGGCTGGACTACCTGAAACGGCTGAACGAATTTTACAATTCGTGGATAGAGAAATATAAGGACGGGCCGCTGCTGATCATAGACGTAGACAAGAACAAGTTTCCCGAAAAGGAGGAGGACCTGGGTGAGATCATCTCCCGCATTGACTCCGAGCTGTACGGGTTGTTTTAAATAATTGCAGGCATTGGTATCTCCGGAACAGGCAAGAAGCGTCCTGTTTCCGGAGATATTTTTTTTGGTGGAAGTATTTGCGGCGATTAATTTGCTGCCCGTAAAAAGTTTGTTAACCAGCAAAAGGAAGTATGAAGATCATTGTTTGTTTACTGGGCATGCAGCTCTGCATGCATTACCCGCGGGTTTACGCGGTTGGTTGTTCCCCGGTTGGTTGTTCCCCGGTTATTGCAGAAGGCCGTCTCTTAACAGCGAAACATTTTCCTGGCATTTTTACCGCTGCCATGCAGCCAGCACAGGCACCCGCACCTGTTACACAACTTGCGCCCGCTGCCATTTCCGGCAGCTTTTCCCCGGTGATGCAGGCATTCCGCAACCCCGGCGCCCTGGCGGGCCTGCGGCATTTTTCGGCAGGGTTGTACACGGAGCGGGGGTTCCTTCTAAAAGAGTTAAGCGTATACGCGGTAGCGTTAAGTATGCCGGTTGCAACCGGTGTAGTGGGTGTTAAATTGTGGCAGTTCGGTTTTCCGCTTTACCGGGAGCAACTGGCGGGGCTGGGTTACGCATTGGCGCTGGGAAACCGGTTGCAGGCCGCCGTATTTCTGGATTACGGCACGTACGGCATGGACGCGGAACTGGGGCTTGTATGGCAGCTTACAAAAGAAACAGGGCTGAGCCTGCACCTGTGGGGGCCCGGCAGGCGCCATGGCGTATATACGGCCGGGTTGAGCTATATGCCTTCTACCGGGTTGCGGCTGGAAGGTGAATGGCGCAAGGAGGCCAACTGGCCACTCTTTATGAAAGTGCAATGCCTCTACCGGCCAACAGGCGCAGTATGGCTGCTGGCCGGCTTTTCCACCGCGCCGGCCACACAGTTTGCCGGCGCGGCTTTCAAGGCAGGGCGGCTGCAGATAGGGGTTACAGGCAGTTACCATTCACTGCTGGGCATTACACCAGGCATTATGTTGGTATGGGGAAAAGAATGAACTGGTGGTGCATGGCCGTGGTGATAACAGTGCTGCTCCGGGCCGAAGTGAAAGCCGGCGGGCAGGAAACGCAAAAAAAAGAACATGGCCGGGAAATGCCGCAGGAAGAAGTACATGAACTGCCGTATGAAACCGAGCTGGAACAGCTGCCGGAAGAAGAACAGCCACGCCTGGAGAACGATGAGGCCTTTCAGCAAAGGGAAACGCTGGCTGGCCGGCGGTTGGACCTGAATGCGGCAGACGAAGCGGCATTGTATGCACTCGGGTTGCTGTCTGCTTTGCAGGTGCAGCAGTTCATAGCCTACAGGCAATTGCTGGGCCCTTTGATCAGCTTGTACGAACTGCAGGCGGTGCCCGGTTTTGACCTTCCCTTTATCCGGTCTTTGTTGCCTTATGTGCGGGCAGGCACAGGACTGGAACCTGCCTATACCCTGAAGGACTATTGGCGGAAGGGCAGGCACACGGTACTGATGCGTTACCAGCGCCCGCTGCGGGCGGTTGAAGCGAATAAATATAATGGCAGTATTGACAAGGTGATGCTACGGTACCGGTACCAGTTCTCCCCTTACGCCAGTTGGGGAGTGGTAATGGAGAAAGATGCCGGGGAGCAGTTTTTCCGCGGCGCGCAAAAACAGGGTTTTGACCATTATGGCGCGCACCTGTTTGTACGCAAGGGTAACATCAAGGCACTGGCCTTGGGGGATTATACGGTTAACATGGGGCAGGGGCTGATCCAGTGGCATGGCCTTTCTTTCGGGAAAAGCGGGCAGGTAATGCAGGTGAAGCGCGAAGGGGAAGTACTGCGGCCTTATGCTTCGGCAGGGGAATTTTACTTCTACCGCGGGGCAGGCATTACAATAAAGCGCCGCCGCAGCGAATGGACGGCATTTCTTTCCCGCCGCGCGCTGGATGCGGCAGACAGCAGCGGGTCTCTCACCACCGGCGGTTATCACCGCACCGCGGCGGAAGTGGGCAAGCGAGGCAGTATGTTGCAATACACCGCGGGTGCCGTATACAAAAAATGGCTGCCGCACGGGCACATGGCCGTGAACGTGCTGGCCCACCGCTTTTCAAAACCTTTTGTGAAAGGGACCGCGCCTTACCGCCTGTATGGCCCCGATGGCCGCACATTCCTGAATGCAGGCGTGGATTATGCGCTGGGTTGGCGCAACCTGCATTTTTTTGGTGAGGCGGCGGTGGATAGAAACAGGGAATACGCGGTGTTGCAGGGGCTGCTGGCCACGCTTTCCCGCGGAGTGGATGCGGCCTTTATATACCGCCGTGAAATGCCCGGCTACCACGCGTTTTATGCAGACGCCCTGGGAGAGAACGCTTCCGCCGGTAATGAATCCGGGTTTTATACGGGGCTGCAGGCGCGGTGGGGCAGCCGTTGGCTGGTAGCGGCCTATGCGGACGTATTCCGCTTCCCCTGGTTGAGGTACCGCGTCAATGCGCCGTCTGAAGGTTATGATGCGCTGGTGATGTGTACGTGGCAGCCAGACAAACTCACCACCCTCACCTTGCGGTATTACTATAAACGGAAGGCGGCCATAGATTCACTGCCCGTTCCCGCGGAGCAGACCGTACGCTGCCAGATCAGCTTGCCCGTGATGGCAAAGTCTCTTCAGTGGAAGTGCCGTCTGCAGGCCGGCGCCACTGCGTGGCTGGTACATCAGCAATGGGAGGCCCGCTGGCAACGGTGGCGCTTCAGTGCAGGATATACATGGTATGAAACAGCGGAGAAAAAAGCAGTGTTTCTTGCGGGGCAAGGGTTTCCGGGAGATAATTCTCTGGCGCGCTACTCCGGCAGCGGCTGGGGATTGCAGCTGCAGGCACAGCGGCGCATTGGCCGGTCTGTTACATGCTGGTGCCGGTGGCAACTGGCCCCTGGCGCTAGCTCGCTACAAGTACAATGGCGTTTCGACTGGTAATTGCACCCCAAAAAACCGGGAAGAAATGATTTTATGTAGTAAAAAATATCCCTGTTAGCCAAAAGGGTGAAGTCTACATAAATATTTTTTTAGATAATATGATAATCTTATCGAGTTGATATTCATATGATTGCAAAGTTATCTTGTAAAATCTTTTAACAAACTTTTAACCGATGCATTTTTGAAAATAAAAAATGCACTATCTTAGAAATATCATCCAAAATTTGATACTGACTGAAGGGAAAAAATGAAAAACTTTTTTTTGGAGCCTTGCAGAAAAAACTAAAGCCAAAATTTAAACCGAGAAAAAAATCCAGAGCATTTAACATTTTCATCAACTGATGGTAAAGATCGCCATTCTATTACCCAGCCGCTACTTTATTATAATAACCCGGACCCAGATTAGAAAATAGTTTTTGATCAAGGGAAACCTGTGTGCGAACTAACCGTAAAACCTATATGACTAAAGTATTGTGTCAATCTCTGTATCAATTCGAACAAGATCTGGATACCTGCATCACTTAGCTTCAGCTTTGAAAGTAAGTATTGCGTCAACCACTACATCAATTTAAACAAAATCTAAATCGCTATGACTTAAGATCCATTCATGTATTTCATTATTTCCGCCAATTTTTAGAATTAAAAGTTCATCATCCAAAATCTGAATCTTTCTTTTATGAAACAAGCTTTACTGTTCATCACCATGCTTATGGTGAGTGTCAGCCTTGCATATGCACAGCAGCGCAAGGTGACAGGTAAGGTGGTAGGAGACGACGGCGCTCCAATTCCTTTTGCCACCATACAGATTAAAGGCACAACATCGGGAACCACTGCAGACCAACAAGGCAATTTCTCCCTCCAGGTTTCCGGAGACAATGTTGTAATCATTATCAGAAGCGTTGGGTTTACCCAACAGGAAATCCCTCTCGGCAGCCAGACGTCCGTAAATGTTACACTGGCGTCTGATTCCCAAAGTCTCCAGGAAGTAGTCGTAACCGCCTTGGGCGTGAGCCGTGCAAAAAAATCGCTGGGTTACGCCGTACAGGAAATCAAGGCAGACAAAATCACCCAAACCAAACAGGCAGACCTCAACACGGCCATTGCGGGTAAAGTGGCCGGCGTGCAGCTGCGCGGCGGCTCCGGCGCCAAGTTCGGTACTACCACCATCCGCCTTCGTGGTGTGAACAACCTTACAGGTGGTAACCCGATCTATGTGGTAGATGGTGTAATTACACCGTCTTCTGCCATCAATCCTGATGATGTGGCTTCCCTCACGGTGCTGAAAGGCCCTGCTGCTACTGCATTGTATGGCCAGCGTGCTTCCGAGGGCGCTGTGGTGATCTCTACCAAAAAATCAAGCGGTTCCGGCATTGGCGTTACGCTGAACCACACCACCACTTTCGAAAGGGTGTACGTGCTGCCGGAATACCAGAATGAATACGGTGGCGGCAGCTCACAGAGCTGGCGCACTTTCGTGTTCAATCCTGCGCAGCACGATCCGGCGCTGCAAGTACTGGACGGCGCCAAGTATTACAACTATGAAGTGGACGAAAGCTGGGGCCCCCGCATGGACGGCACTATGCACGCTCCCTGGTACGCCTGGGACAAAACGGTGAACGCGGAAGACTTCGGTAAACAGAAACCTTTTGTAGCGCACCCCAATAACGTGCGAGACTTTTTTGAAACTGGCGTTGCCAACAACACTACCGCCTCTTTTGCCAAAAGCGGCGAAGGGTACAGCAACCGTTTTTCCTTCACCAATCTTACCCGTACCGGTGTGATCCCCAATTCCAAACAACAAAAGAACTGGCTCACCTACACCGGCTCGCTCAACCTGACAGACCAGCTGGTGATATCTACCGGCGTCAACTACGTGTACGAGTATCTTTACAACGTGCCGCGTGAAGGGTACAGCACGCAAACAACAGGTTCTTTCAACCAGTGGTTTCACCGTAACCTGGAAACGGACAAGCTGAAACAGTACTACAAACGCGCAGACGGCAGCTTCCGCAGCTGGAACATCACCGGGCCCACCAACCCCGCCGTGAAATATTGGGACAACCCGTATACCGAAGCGTATGAAAACGTGCGCAACAGCTGGGAACAAACCATCTTTGGCCATGTAACCCTGGGTTACAGTTTCCTGAACGGGTTCAAGGCACAGGTGATCAGTCGCGGTACGTTCATTAACCAGAACGGAGACAACCGCGTGGCCTCCTTTACGCTGAACCCCGCGTTCTTCGGTACCAGCCAGGACAAACGGACGGAAACGGCTTTCCTCGGTAGCCTGGAGTATGAAAAGAACGTGAACGACTTCTCTTTCAGGGCAGGTCTCTGGGGTGAGATCAACAAACGCAAGCGCAACCAGGTATCATCTCAAACCGCTGGCGGCTTCATTGTGCCCAACGTATACAATGTCAGCAACTCGCTGAACGAAAAAGTGACCAGCAATTTTGTGCAGAACCGGCAGATCAACAGCTTGTTCGGTTACGCCTCCATCGGCTACCGGGATATGGTGTTCCTCGACGGGTCTGTGCGGAATGACGTGTCTTCCACGCTGCCTCAAGACAATAACTCCTATGTGTACGGCAGCTTGTCTGGTTCTTTTGTGTTCACAGAACTGCTGGAAAACAAGAACTTCCTGAGCTTTGGTAAGGTGCGCGCTTCCGTAGCCCGCCTGGGTACAGATACCGATCCTTATGGTTTGTTTGAAACGTTCCCGCTGGGTACTAACTACAGCAAACCTATTGTATCTCCCTCCGGGGCCACCAGCACGGTGGTATATTCCCGGCAAAATGTGCCTGATACAAGGCCTAATGACGAACTGCGCCCCGCTATGTCTACCAGCTATGAGATAGGTACGGAACTGCAGTTTGCCAATAACAGGGCACGCCTGGACGTGAACTACTTCTACCGTAACAACAAAGACCAGATCGTGAACGTTACGGTGCCAAGCTCATCTGGTTACAGCGGCCGGCTGATCAATGCCGGTGAAATGGAAAACAAGGGATGGGAATTTACTATTGGCGCAAGCCCCCTGAAAAACAAGGACTGGAATTGGGACGTTGATATCAATTTCGCGTTCATGAAAAACAAGATCATTTCCATAGCGCCCGGTGTAGACAATCTCCAGGTTGCGTTGGACGGTTCCGCGCTTTCTTTCGGGTTTGTAGGCTCTCCCCGTGTTTCCCTGAACGCTACCAAGGGTAAATCTTACGGCCAGATATTGGGCGGAGGGTTTGAACGCGATGAAGCAACCGGTAAGATACTGGTAGATGACGATGGGTATCCTTTGATGCAGAACCAGGTGGAATTAGGTTACGTAACGCCAGACTGGACCGGTGGCCTTGCATCCGGCTTAACGTACAAGAACTTCTATCTGAACTTTTCACTTGACTTCCAGAAAGGCGGCCGCTTTGTATCCATCTCCAAAATGTTCAATGCCGGGTCTGGCCTGGGCATAGAAACTGTTGGGAACAATGACAAAGGCAATCCCAAGCGTGACCCTGTGGAAGATGGCGGCGGCATCAAGCTGGATGCTATTAATGCCAACACCGGCAAGGCAAATGAGGCCTACGCTGATACCAAAGACCTCTATGAATCTTACCTGTTCTCTATGTGGGAGAACTGGACGTACGATGCTTCTTATGTTAAACTTCGTGAATTGTCTTTCGGGTACTCCCTGCCGGCAAAGATCTTTAACAGAACACCTATTAAAGGGATAAACGTTGCGGTGATAGCGCAGAACCTCTGGCTCATTTATTCAAAAGCCAAAGGCCTTGACCCGTCCGAGCTGGAATCCTCCTGGATCGAAGGTGGTCAGTTGCCCGGTACCCGGTCTATCGGCTTTAACGTAAAAGTTAATTTCTAATATCTAAACCGCAGAAGAAATGAAACAGATCAGGTTTAAACATATAACATCGGCGGTGATGCTTGGATTAATGCTTACATCCGCCGTGTCTTGTAAGAAAGATTTTGGCGACATGAACGTGAACCCGAACACCCCGGCAGAGCCCAGCACCAAATTCCTGTTCGGCAGCGCAGTATTAGGCCTTGCCGGTGTTACCAACGCCGCAGGCGGCGTGTTGTACGTACAGCATCTGGGAGAGTTCATTTATAATAATGAATCCCGCTACTTCAACCGTGAATATAGTTACAATGGGATTTACGCCGGCCCGTTAATGGACCTTACCCGTATGATCCAGCTCAATACAGATCCGGCTACCAAAGACACGAAAGCAGTTACGGATAACGGGCCTAATGATAACCAGCTGGGCCACGCCAGGATACTGCGCGCGTTCCTGATGCTGCATATGACAGACAGGTGGGGAGCCATTCCCTACTCCGATGCGCTGAAAGGCATAGATCAGCTGCAGCCGGCATTTGATCAGCAGAAAGCCATTTATGCCGACTTGCTGAAAGAATTGAAAGAGGCGCCTGCCCAGATTACGCGGGCTATGCCCAATGACCCGCTTTTTGACGGTAATTTTGAGCGCTGGAAAAGATGGGGTAACTCATTGAGGGCCATAGCAGCCATGCGTATTGTTAAAACGGAAGACGCTGAAGCTGGCAAGACCGCTTTCCAGGAGGCTGTTGCGGCTGGCATCATGACCAGTGCAGATGATGACGCTGCCTATTCCTACCTGGCACAACAGGCATTTGAAAGCCCCTGGTATACCAACTACCGTAGCCGCTACGACTATGGTGTAAGTGAAACGTTCATCAACAGACTCTCCGACCTTGCTGATCCCCGTTTGCCCATTATGGCCCGCCCACCCAAGTTGGCGCCCGGAACATATAAAGGTGTGCCGTATGGGAGAAATGTTCAATATGAAACCGATGGCCACAGCCTCATTGGCACTACACCGGCAGCCCAGGCTTTTCCCGCCGTATTAACCTCCTATGCCCAGATGTGCTTCACCATGGCCGAAGCGGCATTGCGCGGATGGGTCCCGGGAGGCGATGCTGAAGTGATGGCCTGGTACAATAAAGGCATAGACGCGTCTATCAGGAAATGGAAAAAATTGGCCGGAAGTGTTGCCACAGACCTTGAGATCACCGCTTATCAGGCTGAGCTGGCCGTAATTTTGCAGCCTGCGCAAACTTTTGACCAGAAACTGGAGCGCATCATGACCCAGAAATGGATCAACTTCTACCTGGGCAACGGCTATGAAGCCTGGGCAGAATGGCGCCGCACCGGTTATCCGGTGCTGTCTCCCGCACCTGATGCCGTGAATGTGGATAAGCAGATCCCCCGCCGCCAGTGCTACATCGGTACCGAGCGGGACCTGAACAAGGCTAATTACGATGCGGCCCTTGCCGCACAGGGCCCGGACGAACTGTCTACCCGCCTCTGGTGGGATAAACCCTGAACTGTCATCCTTCCTGTGACTTTAGCCCGTTGTGGCTTTTTTATAGCATGATTTAGATTTTGAAGTCACCCGGCTACAATGTCAAAGGTCGGCCTCTTCCGGGGCCGGCCTTTTTTTCGTGGCATTCAGCAGGCTTTTTATATTTTTGTACCACATTAATCCGCACATAATGGAAAAACAAGAAGAGCAACAGCAGCTCAATATTGAGCTGAGTGAGGAAATTGCAGACGGAACATATGCCAACCTGGCTATTATTACGCATTCTCCTTCCGAGTTTGTGGTTGATTTTATCAATGTGATGCCCGGCCTGCCAAAGGCCAAGGTGAAATCCCGCATTATTCTTACGCCGCAGCATGCCAAACGCCTGATGAAGGCAATCGTAGACAATATAAAAAAATATGAATCCGCTCACGGTACCATCCAGGACCAGGAGCCGGTTTCCATTCCCATGAACTTCGGAGGCCCTACCGCGCAGGCATAAATAAACAGAATGGAGCAAGTTTTTCCTTACGAGCACCTGCATGCGTTCACACAGGATGTTTTTATAAAGATGGGCTGTCCGGCAGATCAGGCCAGCCTGGCTACCACGGTATTATTGTCTGCAGACCTCCGGGGCATAGATTCTCACGGCGTGGCGCGCCTTTCCGGGTACGTACGGCTGTGGGAGGCGGGGCGCATCAATGCCCGGCCCAATATACAGGTGGTACATGAAACGCCCAGCACGGCCGTTGTTGACGGAGACAGCGGCCTGGGCCTGGTGGTGGCGCCTTTTGCCATGCAGGTGGCCATGGATAAAGCCCGCACTGCCGGCACCGGCTGGGTGAGCGTACGCCATTCCAACCACTTCGGCATAGCCGGCTACCACGCCATGATGCCGCTGCAGCAAGATATGATAGGTATGGCCATGACCAACGCCAGCCCGCTGGTAGCGCCTACATTTGCCACAGAACGCATGCTGGGTACCAATCCCATTGCCGTGGCCATCCCCGCGGGCAGCCAGCCGCCTTTTGTAGCGGATTTTGCTACCACCACCGCCGCCAACGGCAAACTGGAGATCCTGCAACGCAAGGAGCAGGAAGCGCCGCTGGGCTGGATACAGGACAAAAGCGGTACCCCCAGCACCAACCCGAACGAGCTGAAAAGCGGTGGGGCGTTGCTGCCGCTCGGTGGGGACCGTGAGCATGGCAGCCACAAGGGCTATTGCCTGGGTGCAATAGTTGATATATTTTCGGCCGTGTTTTCAGGCGCCAATTACGGCCCCTGGGCGCCGCCGTTCGTGAGTTTTCTGCCGCTGCCGCCAGACCCGGTGGGCAAAGGCCTGGGCCACTTTTTCGGCGCCATGCGGGTAGATGCCTTCCGCCCGGCAGATGAATTTAAAGAGCATATGGACAAGTGGATCGGCCGCTTCAGAAGCGCGGCCACAGTAGAAGGGCAGGAAAAAGTGCTGATACCGGGAGATCCCGAGCGGGAGATGGAAGCGGAAAGAAGAAAAACGGGCATTCCCCTGTTAGGGCCGGTGGTAAAAGACCTGGGGGATATTGCCGTTAAATTTAAAATCGATTTTTAAGTAATACATATTATACCTTAACTACAAATGAAAGTCTTGAAATTTGGCGGGACCTCGGTTGGTAAACCTGAGCGTATGCATGCCGTAGCGAAGTTGATTACTGCAGATACCGATGCCAAAATAGTGGTATTGTCTGCCCTGTCTGGTACCACTAACGCCCTTGTGGAGATCAGTCAGTCTCTGCTGGACAGCAAAAAGGAGCAGGCCAAGCAGCAGATAGACAAGCTGGAAGCACACTACCGCAATTTCTGCCATGAGCTGGTGAAGGGAGAGGCCGCCCGTGAAAAAGCCAGGGCGGTTGTAGACGAACATTTTGAGTTCCTGAACATCATACTGAAAATATCTTTTAACGAGGCGCTGAACAAAGACATCCTGGCGCAGGGAGAGTTGCTTTCCACCAAACTGTTCTGCGCCTACCTGGAAGATGCCGGCGTAAAGGCCGTGTTGCTGCCGGCGCTGGACTTCATGAGCATAGACGAGTTTGAGGAGCCGGAGATCCCGCGCATGAAAGTGAAGCTGAGCGCACTGATAGACAAGCATAAAGGCGAAACCCTGTTCATCACCCAGGGGTATATTTGCCGCAACGCCCGCGGAGAGGTAGACAATCTCAAACGTGGCGGCAGCGATTATTCCGCCTCCCTCATCGGCGCGGCCATCAGGGCCTCCGAGATCCAGATATGGACAGATATAGACGGCATGCATAACAATGACCCGAGGGTAGTGAAAAAGACCTTCCCCATTGAGCAACTGTCTTTTGACGAAGCGGCGGAGCTGGCCTACTTTGGCGCCAAGATCCTGCACCCCGCCTCCATCTGGCCGGCGCAGCATTTCAACATTCCCGTGAAACTGCTGAACACCATGCAGCCGGATGCCAAAGGCACCATTATCACGGAATTGCCGAACGGTAACGGTGTAAAGGCCATTGCGGCCAAAGACGGCATTATTGCCATCAAGATCAAATCCAGCCGCATGCTGCTGGCTTACGGTTTCCTCCGCAAAATATTCGAGGTGTTTGAAAAATACCGTACGCCTATTGATATGATCACCACTTCCGAGGTGGCCGTATCACTCACTATTGACGATCAGAAACACCTTGACCAGATACTGAAAGAGCTGCAGCCGTTCGGTACGGTGGAGCTGGACCATCACCAGGCTATTGTATCCATTGTAGGCAACGAGGTAGCGGCTACGCCTTCCATCCTCAAAAAACTGTTTGAGGCTATGAATGAAGTACCGTTAAGAATGATCTCCTACGGTGGCAGCCGTCATAACATCTCCATACTGGTAGGCGGGCAGCATAAGGAAAAAACGCTGCAACTGCTGAACAAAGGGTTGTTTGGGCTGGATTGAGCCGTAACAACGGTTGCCGCCCTACAGGCGTAACCTGTTCCGGAGATTGTTTGCCACGGGCACGTCTTTTTGTATAACCGATCTCCGTCCGCACAAAAATATCATGGAACGCTCCGCTGCAGGCGGGGCGTTCTTCTTTTACATCGCGGCTTTCAGTGCGGGCTGATCTTCAAAATACCCGATCTTCCGCATATAACCCACATCCAGCGTATACACGCCAAATTCTTCCGTTACCTTGCCTTCCAGTATATAAAAACCGCCTTTCATAAAAGGGTATTTGCGGATGCTGTCCGGAAAATGGACCGTATCCAGGAAATCACCCTTGCTGTCAAGGAAGGTACCGAAACACATCGGCTCGTTTTTGCTGGTATATACATGCTTGAGGCAGACAAAATATCCCAGCATTTTCACCTGTTGCCCCTGATGGTCTTTCAGGGCGGATACGGGCAGGTAGCGCTGCTGGTCATGCTGCAGTACGTCAAACGGGGAGCATAACGGGAAGCCCAGCAGCTCTATTTCATCAAAGGCGTCTTCGTGCCGGTGGTAGGAGAGCGCGGGCAGGTCCCAGTTCCGGGAAGGCTCCCGGAAAAGGCGCGGTTTGTCATCTTCGTGGCCTGACAACTTCAGCAACGCGGAACTTTTCCATAACAGCTGCTTCTTGGTGTGCCCGGTAAACTTGAATGCGCCGATGCGCACCAGTATTTCCAGTTGTTCGGGTTTGGGATGGGTACGTTCCGTGAAGTTCTCCAGGCTTGCGTACGGGCCGTTGGCGGCGCGCTCCCTGAGCGCATTTTCTATAAATGCCTGTTCCAGGCTATCTACATGAATAAACCCTGTGTACACATCGTTGCCGGTGATGCGGGTGGCATATTCGCTGTTGTTCATACAGGGCGGATGCAGGGTAACACCGGTTTTCTGCAATTCCCGGAAATAAAGCTCACGGTTGTAAAAGCCGCCGAAATTATTGATCACCGCTACCATGAACTCGGCGGGGAAGTGCGTTTTGAGGTAAAGGCTCTGGTAGCTTTCCACCGCAAAGCTGGCGGAGTGCGCTTTGGAGAAAGAAAAATTGGCGAAGCTGGATATCTGCCGCCATACTTCTTCGCTCACCGCGGGGTCCCGGCCCAGGCGGGCGCAATTGTTGAAGAACTGCTGCCTGATCTTCTCAAAGTTATTGAGACCGCGGTATTTGCCGGCCATGGCCCGCCGGAGAATGTCCGCATCCGCCAGGTCCAGGTCCGCAAAATGATGCGCTACCCTGATCACATCTTCCTGGTATACCATCACCCCGAAGGTTTCTTTCATCAGTTCTTCCATCACCGGGTGCAGGTATTTCACCTCGTTGGGATGGTTGTAATTGTATACATATTGCCGCATCATGCCCGCCTGCGCTACGCCGGGGCGTATGATGGAGCTGGCGGCCACCAGCGTGAGGTAATCCTCACACCGGAGTTTCTGCAGCAATTGCCGCATGGCGGGAGATTCTATATAAAAGCAGCCGATGGTGTTCACCGTTTTCAGGTTGTTTTTGACCGCTTCATCTTCCATAAAAAACGCCCGGTTATGAAAATCATTGAGGTGGATGGTGATGCCGCGGTTCTCCCTGACATAGTCCAGGGTGTTGCGGATATGCCCCAGGCCGCGCTGGCTGAGAATATCGAATTTATGAAGCCCGATGGCCTCCGCCATGTGCATATCCAGTTGTGCGGTAGGAAATCCTTTGGGCGGCATGTGTGTGGTGCAGTGCTGGAAAATGGGCGCTTCGCTGATGAGAATGCCGCCGGCATGGATGCTCAGCTGGTTGGGGAAGGGTTTGGATTTTCCCCGGCTGTCTTCCACCAGCATTTTACCGAACCGGATGATGCGCTGGTGTATGTTATCTCCGCCCAGCGTTACCTGGTAAGGGTTTTCCAGTATTTTATCTATTTCACGTTTGGGCAGGCCGTATACCTTGCCCAGCTCGCGCACAATGGAATTGGTCTGGAAGGTAGATACCGTGCCCAATAACGCCGTATGGTCGGATGTGTATTTCCGGAAAATGTAACGCGTTACCTCATCGCGGTCCCGCCAGGAAAAATCGATGTCAAAATCAGGCGGGGAACTGCGGTAGGGATTGAGAAAACGTTCAAAATACAGGTTGAGGCTGATGGGGTCTACGTCTGTGATGCCGAGGCAATAGGCAACAATGGAATTGGCCCCGCTGCCGCGCCCTACATGGAAAAAATCGCGGTGTTTGGCAAAACGCACAATGTCCCACGTGATCAGGAAATACGCGTTAAATTGATGGTGATCGATGATGTTCAGTTCTTTTTCCACCCGTTCCCGCGCTTCCGCATGATGTGGGCCATACCGGTATTCCATGCCTTCAAAGGCGAGATCGCGCAGCAGGTCACGGTCTGCCTGCGGGCTGTGGGTAAAACATTTTTTATTGAGCTGCCGGCCGGGCGGTAAATAAATTTCGCATTGGTCCATGACCAGCAGCGTGTTCCGTACAATATGCGGCAGTTCCTGAAAACAGTTCAGCAGCTGCCATGGGGGCATAAAACATTCATCGGCCCCGGCGGCTTCTCCGGGAGGCAGCTGGCTGATGAGCAGGTTATTGTCTACCGCGCGCAACACGGTATGCAGCTCGTGTTTTTCTGCATCCTGAAAGGTAAGGGGCTGCAGTATCACCAGCTTATGCGCATACTTCCGGGTATCGAAGCGGAACAGCTTGTTGATCTCCCGCTGCCGGATGCCTGTAAGCTCGTGCGCCTCCAGGCTGTCCGGTGTACGGGCGCCCCAGCCGTATATCACAAAGGTATGCGGCATGAAGGGGGCTTTATCTGGAAAAAGAATATTTTGCTGCAGGTGATGGGACAGGAACTGGTTGATATGCCGCCAGCCTTCCATGTTGCGGGCCAGCAATACGTATTTGAACGCCGCACCGTTCCGGCATTCCAGGCCAAGAATGGGTTTGATGCCCGCTTCCTGGCACTCCAGTACAAACGTCCACGCATCTGTAGTGGCGTTGATGTTGGTCAGCGCCAGAGATGTGATGCCATTGTTCCTGGCCAGCCCCACCAGCTCCGAGGTACGGATGGTACCGTACCGCAAGCTGAACCATGTTTTACAGTTAAGATACATGTCACCTTTAATTACGCGTTGCCCTCGTGCGCAGGGTTATTCCTGAAACATTTTTCTCCGCTTCGTTACGCGAGACTTTTCCTGCTGACCGCTTCGCGTCAACGTTGCCCCGCCCCAGGGTGTTTCCTTTTCACGCCCTGCTGCCCGGGTACCGCCGTTTAAACACCACGGCCCGTTCAGGCGGCCTTTTGTCTTTCATGAATGGCTGCAGCCCCGCTTCAAACCTGGGCGCGCTGCTGCTGCCGCGCATGATGAACTCCCAGCCGAACTGGCTTTTGATACTGTCTATGGCCTGGTAGAGGGAGATCATTTCGTGGGTGTCCTCAAACAGGCTGATCTGGTAATTGCCTGATACCAGGTGGCTGAAACGGACCCCTATCAGGCGCACCAGCAACCGCCTGTCATACAGCCGCTCAAACAGTTCCTTTACTTTTTCCAGCAGCACGTGGTCACTGGAAGAGTAGGGGATGCTCACCTGTTTGGTGACGGTCTCAAAATCGGAATACCTTATTTTGACCGTTATGCAGCCGGTGAGCCGGTTTTGCTGCCGCAGCTCGAAGCCGATCTTTTCCGTCATCCGCACCAGTTCGCTGTGCAGGAACCGCAGGTCTATGGTGTCTGCGGAAAAAGTGTTTTCCGTGGAGATCGACTTCTGTTCATGATAGGGTACCACCGGCGTCTCATCTATCCCGTTGGCCTTTTTCCAGAGAGAGATGCCGTTTTTCCCCAGCCAGGCCTCCAGCAGCCCCACCGGTATCTCGCTCAGCGTTTTGACCGTTTCCACCCCCCGCCGCCGCAGCTGGGCGGCGGTTTCTTTCCCCACCATGGGGATTTTTTCAACGGCCATGGGCGCCAGGAAACTTTTTTCGTGCCCGAAAGGGATGGAAAGTTGCCCATTGGGCTTGGCCTCATTGGTAGCTACTTTAGACACCATTTTGTTGGAGGCCAGCCCCAGGGAAATAGGCAACCGGGTTTTACGGATAATTTTCTGTCTCAGCTCGCTCGTCCATTTCATGGTGCCGAAATATTTGTCCATGCCGGTGAGATCGAGATAAAATTCATCAATGGAAGATTTTTCATACAAAGGCGCTTCCTCCGCGATCATGCCGGTTACTTCCGCTGAATACTTGCTGTACTCGTCCGCGTCGCCGCCGCGCACAATGGCATGGGGGCACAGGCGCAAAGCCATTTTCATGGGCATGGCGGAATGGATGCCGAACGTACGCGCTTCATAGCTGCAGGCAGCCACCACGCCCCGGTCTCCCCGGCCCCCCACCAGCAACGGCTTGCCAATGAGGCTCCGGTCTTTCAGGCACTCCACGGACACAAAAAAACAGTCCATATCAAAATGAGCAATGGTCCTCTGACCGTCCAGCAACATAAGCCCAGCGTATTTTAATTCGAAAATACTAAAAAAATTAGTAAAACTAACGTTGTTAGCATAAATAATTTTAAACCATTTTGGCACGAAGGGTGTAGTAATATATAGCACTAATCCCTGCCTGCGGCTTTCGCGGGCTATTGAAAAAACGTCTAAATTTTTTTTCATGAAACATCCGGATTATGTCAAAGAATTGCTGCTGCTCGCCTTGTTATTAGGCCCCATGATCTACCTGGGCGTTATCTGGGGCAGCCTGCCGGAAACCATCCCCACCAACTTTCACCTGAACGGGGTGCCGGACAGGGTGGGAGACAAAAGCGAGTTCCTGCTGCTGATGATCTTCCTGTTTTTCACCACTTTTTTACTGTACGCGCTGTTCCGCTACATTCCCAAGCCGGAAGAAGACGCGGAGCACCCTGAACATACGCCGGAGCATATCAGGGCCTATTATCGCATACGTTTCAGGATACATATTTACCTGGCTGTTTTTACAACTGTTATCATCTACCTGGTGAGCGCAGGCCGGGAAATTTTCCTGGAAAAATGGGTGTTCGTCGGGGTAGGACTGATGGTCTCTTTCATCGGCATTTACCTGCGGCACCTGAAGCCCAACAATTTTGTAGGCGTGCGTACCCCCTGGACGCTGAAAAGCGACGAGATCTGGGTGGAAACACATGATATGGCAGGAAAGTTGTGGCTGTACGGCGGACTGGTCATCATCGTGGCCGGCATGTTCCTGCCGGTGGTGAGCGGGGTGTTCCTGTTCATTTTTGCGGCGGGGGCGCTGGCCGCGCTGCCTTACATTTATTCTTACCGTTTATTTTACAAAACACAGGGATAAGGCAAGCATCCCTGCATAAAAAAAGTAAGGGCCATATTATGATGTGGCCCTTACTTTTTTTGTTGCGTGTTGTAATGATATCAGAAGGAAGGGAACAGCGCCCTGCCTATCATTTCACGGCCGGGCCAGGGTATGAGCGCAAGAATGAGCACCAGCGACAGCCCGAAAAAGATAAGGGCGGTCCTGTGCTTTTTGCCGTCGTCCGCCAGCTTTTTGATCTTGCTGCGGCCAATATGTACCAGGGCAATGGAAGCAATGGCCAGCACGGTATGCTCCACACTGAAAAAACGGAGGCCTTTGTTGCCCATGGCGGCGCCCATATCGCCGAAGGCCGTTTGGGCGATGGGGCTTATAAAGAGGAGGATGAGGCCCAGCAGGAACTGGATGTCTAAAAAGATCATGAAGAAAAGCCCGGCTTTGGTGTCTGCAGCGGTGTAGGCAGACTTGCCGCTAACGCCCATGATTGCACGAATAACGGCCCAGAGCCCGAAGAGCAGTATCAGCCACCTTACGATGGAATGAATACCCAGTACTGTTTGCATATGAATTGAGTTTGTCCAAAAACAAAAATAAGCCTTGCGGGGAAGAATAATTTGGTAATTACAAAAAATATTTGCTAATTTTGTTAGCATTGTTGTACTAAATAATTTAGGGATGTCTACTGTTTGCCGTAATCTGAAATACCTGCGCAAGCAAAAAGGTTGGACGCAGCAGGAATTTGCCGACCGTCTCAACATCAAACGTTCGTTACTCGGAGCGTATGAAGAAGAGCGGGCGGAACCTCGTACCGAAGTGCTGGAACAGGTGAGCGATATGTTCCGCGTGTCAATTGATGACCTGTTGCGGCGCGACCTCAGCTCTCAGAAAGAGAGTTTCCTGGAAAGGCGCCGCCAGCAAAAACTGGGGAACACCTCCCGCCAGAACGTGGTGTTTGTGCCGGTAAAGGCCGCAGCCGGTTACCTGGCCGGTTTTAATGACGATGAGTTCATTGAAGAGCTGAACACCTTTACCCTGCCCATGCTGGGTGCAGGCAGCTACCGCGCTTTCGAAATAGCGGGAGATTCCATGCTCCCCACGCCCTCCGGCTCCGTGGTGGTATGCCATAAAGTAGAAGGCTGGGAAGACATCCGGAACAATGAAGCCTATATTGTAGTCACCAACCGGGAAGGCATCGTGTACAAACGGGTGGTGAAGAGCAACCGCTCCAAAAGCAAGGTAACCCTCGTGTCTGACAACCCCCAGTACGATCCGTACCCCGTGAGCATGGACGATGTGCTGGAGATCTGGCAGGCGGACGCCGTGATCCAGAAACTCGGCCAGCAACACCGCATGAGCGTCAACCACCTTGCCGGCATGGTCAGCCAGTTACAAGAGCAGGTCAGCCTCCTCAAAAAACAAATGAAAAATTGATCTGAACTTTTTAGACCGCGGAAGAATGCGATCCAACGGTCTGATATATGCAAGGGAACTTCATCCGCAATTTGTACCCCGGAGCTGCCGTGCCTGTTATAGGGGGCAGGGCAGCTGTTCTGAATTTGTTTGTTTGCCTCTCCTTCAGCCATTGCTTCCCCAAGTTAGCCATTAGACAGGTGCCGGAATGCGTTCCGGCACTTTTTTTATGCCTTCCTCACACCCGCAACACCTTCTTCTCCGCAATCACAAACACCTCCGCCGCCGCTTCCCGCTCCAGCGCATACGTGCCGGTAAAACCGCTGAAAGCGGGCAGTATAGCCACTGCTTCCCCGAAATAAAAACAGGGCAGCCGCAGGCTTTGACGCCCGTACCCTACCAGCCGCACGCCGGGGTGGATATGCCCGGAGAGCACGTAACTGTTGAGCGTGGCGGGTTTGTCTTCCGCGTCATGTATGAAGTAAATATCCTGCACCTCCAGGGAATCGTGCTGCCGGATGTCAAGAGAAGTGTATACGGCGGCTTCCATAATGTCGTGGTTGCCGGTTACCAGGTCAAATATAATGTGCGGGAACTGTTGCCGCCAGATCCTGAAATACTGCACATCGTTGTTGGCGGAGCTGTGGAACATATCTCCCACTACAATGATGCGCTGCGGCAGGTATTGTGTAATGAGCTGCTGCAGGCGGTAGAGGTCTTCCTGCACAATATTGGCCGGCACCGCAATGCCGGCTTTGCGGAAGTGCGCGGATTTTCCCACATGCAGGTCTGCTACTATCAGCAATTGTTCCTGCTCCCAATAAATAGCCCTGCCGGCGGAGAGTTTCCAGCTATGGCCCCTGAAATCGAATGTCACGTCCTCCACTACTTCAACTACAAATTAATGATGATAAAATGTGCAATATCTACCCGCGTTTGGAACGCATGGCCTTTACATGTTCCAGGTGCTTGTCTTTCACCAGCTTTTTATATTCCGCTGATTCCATGGCGTACAGGGCTATCCTTCCTTTTTCATCCGCATGCACGCCCCAGCCGTAACGTTTGGTGAGCGGGGATGCCCGGAAACAGGGCTGCCCCTTCGAGAAAAACTTTTCCCGTTCTGCGGCCAGCGCGGCGCCGTTGACCTTGTTCTTGTGTGCGTACACCTTGAACAGCACATCGTCTGAGGTGAACTGGTAGGGATGGTCTATCAACGTTTCAAACTGGATATTGGCGGCCGTTTTTTCCGTACCGCGCGTGCCGGGCACTTCGGCGGCGGTAACGGGACAATCGTCCGCCACTTCAATAAACGTATTGATATAATTGGTCGTTTTCATGCGCGCTCCAAATGTATTGAAATCTCACCAGACGATCATTTTTTTAATGCGGTCTTCCAGCTTTTCGCTGGTGAGCTGTTCCCGCAGGCTGTCTACCTTGATGGGGAAGCAGAAGGGCGTGAGCCGCTGCGGGAAAGTGATCACTATTTTCTGCCCGGCAATTCTCTCCAGCGTGTCGCGCAGGCGGGCCTCTTCCATCTGGTAGAAGAACGCTTCATTGAAGGCCTGCCGCAACAGCAGGTTCTGCGGATCATAATCATGAAAAACGTTGAACAGCAGTGACGCGGAAGATTGCAGGTGGCGGTTGGCTTTGTGTTTGCCGGGGTAACCCTGGAAAATGAGGCCGGCTATCACGGCAATGTCCCGGAATTTGCGGCGGGCCATTTCTGTGGCGTTCACACTGCTTTGCAGGTCTGCGGCCAGGTTTTCAGGAGAAAGCAGCTCCTGCGCGTTGGTATCATCTACGGGAATGGGCTGGTCAGACAGTAGTTCAAAACCATAATCGTTCATGGCAATGGAAAACGAAATGGAATGCTGCCGGCTGATGCGCCAAGCCAGCAAGGCGGCCATCACTTCGTGCACCAGCCTGCCTTCAAACGGGTATACGAAGAGGTGGTAACCGTCTTTGGTCTCGATATGCTCCATCAGCAGCTCGTTTTCCTGCGGGATGTGCGAAAGCAGTTGCTGCAGGTCAAAGAGGGGGCGCAGGATGGTGATCTCTTCTTCCTGCGCAATACCGTTCATGGCCTCATGGAACTTGCGGCGCAGCATCATGCCCAGGTTGGCGGACAACGGCATGCGGCCGCCGTTCCAGCTGGGAACGATGCTTTTTTTTGATTTGGACTTGCGCACCAGCACCGTCATGTCTTTGATCATCACAAACTCCAGGTTGTTGCCGCTGAGGCTGAAACTGTCACCCGGGGAAAGGCGGGAAATGAAGTACTCTTCAATGAGGCCAATGAAACCGCCCGTCATGTACCGCACTTTCAGCATGGCATCGCTTACAATGGTGCCGATGTGCAGGCGGTGGCGCATGGCCAGCTGGCGGCTGGTGCAATAATAACGGTCGCCTACCAGGTGGAGCTTGCGGAACTCGTCATAGCTGTTGAGCGCTTCGCCGCCGGTGGTCATGAAGGCGAGTATCCACTGCCATTCTTCCGGTTCCAGGCTCTGGAAGCAGAAGGTAGACCTTACTTCGGCCCAGGTTTCTTCCGCGTTGAAACCGTCAGATACGGCCAGTGTCATGAGGTATTGCAGCAGCACGTCGTAAGCCAGCACCACGGGCATGCGGCTCTCAATGAGATTGGCCTTCATGGCGTCTTTAAGGGCGGCGGCCTCTACCAGTTCCAGGGAGTGGGTGGGGAGGAACCAGATGTGGCTCACGGCGTCTGGCTGGTGCCCGCTGCGCCCCGCCCTTTGCAGGAAACGGGCTACGCCCTTGGGGCTGCCTACCTGTATCACGGTGTCTACCGGCCTGAAGTCAACGCCGAGGTCGAGGCTGGACGTACATACCACCAGCTTCAGGGCGCCGGTATGCAGGGCCTCTTCTACCCATATGCGCAGCTCCGCGTCTATGGAACCGTGGTGCAGGGCCATCACGCCCGCCATGTCGGGATAGGCTTTGAGGATCTGCTGGTACCAGATCTCGGACTGCCCGCGCGTGTTGGTGAACAGCAGCGTGGTACGGCTGTTCCGGATAACCGGCAGCACCTTGTGCAGCAGCCGTATGCCGAGGTGCCCGGCCCAGGGGTATTTCTCAATTTCATCGGGCAATATGCAGTGTACTTCAATGGCTTTGTTCACCTCCGCCCGCACAATGGCCTTGCTGGCGGTGGCGGTGCCCATGAGCACGTCCAGCGCTTCGTCCAGGTTGCCGATGGTGGCGGAAATGCCCCAGGTCTGCAGCTGCGGCCGGAGGCTGCGCAGGCGGCAGAGGCCCAGTTCTACCAGCACGCCGCGCTTGCTGCCCAGCAGCTCGTGCCATTCGTCTATCACCACGGTATGCAGGCCTTCAAAGCGTTTGGCGTATTCTTTTTGCGCCAGCAGTATGTGAATGGACTCCGGCGTGATGATGAGTATTTCCGGCATGCGGCGCTTCTGCTGTTCCCGCTCGCTGGTAGCCGTATCTCCGCTGCGGATGCCTACTTTCCAGGGAATGCGCAGCTCATGCAGCGCTTCTTCCATGGCCCTGCCAATATCTTTGGCCAGCGCGCGCAGCGGGGTCACCCACAACATTTGCAGGCCGCTGGTTGGGGGGCTTCCTTCGTTCACCCACCGTATGAGCACGGCCAGGAACAATGAAAAGGTTTTACCGAAACCGGTAGGGGCGTTCACCAGGCCGGAGCGGCCATGGAGGTAATGTTCCCATGCTTCTTCCTGGAATGCGAACGGCTTCAGTTCTTTTGCCGCCAGCCACTGTTCTATCTTTTGCCAGCCGGGTGTATTTTTCATGCGGAATGAAATTAGGAAAAAATTGTCCAAACCCTACCTTTGTTGCATGCGTGATTTTTTTGGCCTGAAAGAGCATTGTTCTACCCTGAAAAAAGAAGTGCTGGCAGGACTGACCACCTTCTCCACCATGGCTTACATACTGGCCGTTAATCCCATGATCCTTTCCAAAACGGGCATGGACTTTAACGCCCTCATCACGGCCACGGCGCTGGCCGCCGCCATTGGCACCCTCGTGATGGGCCTCTATGCCCGCCTGCCCATAGGCCTGGCGCCGGGGATGGGCCTCAACGCGTTTTTTGCCTATACCATTGTGCTCGGCATGGGCTATAGCTGGCAATTTGCGTTGACGGCCGTTTTCCTGGAAGGGATCATTTTTATTTTTCTCTCCTTGTTCCATATACGGGAGGCCATCATCAACAGCATTCCCGAAAATCTCAAACATGCCATATCCGTAGGCATCGGTTTGCTGATAGCGTTGATCGGCATGGCCAATGCCGGCATTATTGAAACGGGCATGCGGCATGTGGGAGAAGGGCGGCTGGAAGGCGTGATCCTCCAGATCGGCCATGTTACCGGCCCCGGCCCGCTCATTGCGCTCACGGGCCTGGTGGTCAGCGCCGTGCTGATGTACCGGAAAGTGAACGCTGCTTTATTGCTGGGCATCCTGGCCGCCACGCTGGCGGGCATTCCGCTGGGCATCACCACGTGGCCGGCTTCGGGCTCTCTCATCAGCCTGCCGCCGTCCCTGGGGCCTATTGCCTTTCAGCTGGAGTTCAGCAAGGTGTTTACGATGGATATGGTAGTGATATTGTTCACGCTGCTCATGGTAAACCTGTTTGACACGGTAGGCACGCTCATAGGCCTTTGCAGCAAAGCGGGCCTGCTGGATGCGCAGGGCCGCATTCCGCGCGCCAAGCAGGCTTTGTTTGCAGATGCGGTAGGCACTACCGCGGGCGCCCTGCTGGGCACCAGTGTGGTAACGGCCTATGTGGAAAGCGCCAGCGGCATTGCTTCCGGGGGCAGAACGGGCCTCACCGCGGTAACGGTGGCGGTTATGTTTTTGCTGGCGCTGTTCTTTGCGCCGCTCTTTGCCATGATCCCCCCGGCGGCTACCGCGCCCGCGCTGATCATGGTGGGCATGCTGATGATGGGAGCGGTGGTGAAGATCAATTTTGAAGATACTACGGAGGCCATTCCCGCCTTTCTGGCCATTGTAATGATGCCGTACACCTACAGCATTGCGGAAGGCATTGTATTCGGCATGTTATCTTATGTATTGCTGAAGGTATTTACCGGCCAGCACCGGAAAATAAGCCCGGTGATGTATGCATTGGCCGTGCTGTTCGTATTGAGTTTTTTATTGCGGTGATGGCGGCGGGTATGCGGCTTAATGCCGGATGGGTGCCGCCCGCCGGCATAAGCGTTGTATGCACGGCCACTGGGATAGTTACGCAAAGATCAGCCGGATGCCCACCAGGAACAACGCCCCTGCCAGCGCCAGTATGATCCCTTTGGGTTTGACCTTGCTGCTGAGCCCGGCGCCCAGTTGTGCGCCCACTACCACGCCGGCGCCAATGGCCAGCGCGGTTTGCCAGCCCTCCCAGAAACTCCCCTGCACCATATGCACCACGGTACCGGAAGCGGACATGATGGCCAGTATCAGGTGGCTGGTGGCGGTAGCAATGTGAATGGGGAAGTTGAGCAGGCTGATCAGCGCCGGTACGTGGATGATACCGCCGCCAATGCCCAGCAGGCTGCTGAGAAAACCTACTACAAAGCTGATGCCGATACCGTACCAGATGTTGAACGAAAAATGATGGGCCTCACCGCTTCTTTCCGTGATATAACGGTCTACCAGCCTGCCTTTGCCGGCGGTGCCGGCATAGCCGCCCTGTTTGGGTTTCAGCATCAGGAAAATGGCTATCACCATCAGCAGGCCGCCCAGTATCATGTTGAACGTATGCCGGGAAATGGCCGTGGTGGCCAGCGCGCCCAGGATGGAGCCGGGCAGGGTGGCTACGGAAAATACCAGTGCCGACTTGTAATCGATCCTTTTTTTGCGGGCGTACGCAATGGAGCCGGAGGTAGCGTTGAGACATACCACCGCCAGTGAAATACTGGTCAGCACGTCAGGCGGCATGTCAGGGTAGATCAGCAGCAGCAGGGGCATCAATATAAAGCCGCCTCCCGCGCCGATGAGGGTGCCGAAAGTGCCGATCAGAAATCCTAATCCTACCAGTAATAATGCAGACAGCAGGTCCATGTCCGTGCGTAATTTTTCCCGTGAATAGTTAACAAAGCATCCGGTGCTGCAAAGGGGAAAAAGAAACAAATATCATAGCAATGGCTGATGGTTGCCTGCATGCGAAACAATTGCGTTTTTTCTAATGTTGGTTTGCGTATGATTGGTTCCTTTTCCTTAATGCTCCTTCACATTAAGGATGTTTTGGCGGCCGGTACTTGCCCGGCGCAATAAAGGTAAATCAGTTTTCCGACACTAGTTCTGTAGACTAAAGGGGGATTGCGATCATGAAGTTCACCAGAAAAAAGACGCGGCCCGCATGCTTAAACAGCCATATCGTTTTTCAAACAAAAAAAAGCTATAAAAATGCAGGAGCAGCTACTATATTTGTAGCAATAGTTGAATAACTGAAATTTAAATCGGGACCATATTCGCCACAGTGAACATGACCTGCAGAACCATGCAGTTGTAATGCCGTTAACCTGGTATTGACCTGCGAAAACCTATTTGTTCCATCCGAAAATATTGCAGCCGGCTAAGACAGCATAGCGCAATGCGCCGGTGTTTTCCGTTGCAACGTGAAAAACCAATTGTATGATGTGCCAATCGAGAGGGCCATGAGCATTGTATGTGCGCATGACCATTTAATCTTCTTTACCGCTACCCAACTCTAGCGGGTTTCCGTAATGGAACCATTTCTCAACGAACAAAACCTATTATGATGCATTCAACTATTCCAGGCGCAGGGCGCAGCTATCAACCGGCTGCGGGCGTCTGCCGCTACGCACGGGGCATGGGCCGCGCCCTTTTCCGTTGCCTGCCGGTACTGCTGTTTCTCTGCAGTTTGACCGCCGGCGCTTACGCTTATGATCAACGTATTACCGGCAAGGTAACGGACGATACGGGTTCGCCGCTGCCCGGCGTGTCCATTGCCATTAAAGGCACCACGCAGGGCACCGTTACCAATGTAAAAGGCGAGTATGCCCTTACGGTGCCGGATACCAGCGCCGTGCTGGTTTTCCGCTTTGTGGGCTTTGAACAGCAGGAAGTGCCTGTTGGCGCCAGCACGCAGATAGACGTGGTGATGATCACGGCCGCCAAAGGCCTCAACGAGCTGGTGGTGGTAGGTTACGGCCAGCAGAAAAAAGTGAACCTCACCGGCGCTATTACGGCCGTAAAAGCGGCAGACATCCAGAACATTGCGCCCTCCAATCTCTCTAACGCACTGGCGGGGCGCGCCCCGGGCGTGAACGTCACCAACACCTCGGGCCTTTCCGGCGCCAGCTCTTCCGTACGCATCCGCGGCAGTTTTGCGGACCCGCTGTATGTGATAGACGGCGTGGTGCGGGAGAAAGCTGACTTTGACGCGCTGGAAGCGGCGGAAGTAGACCAGATGAGTTTTCTGAAAGATGCGGCCACGGCTTCCGTATACGGTTCCCGCGCGGGTAACGGCGTAGTACTGGTAACCACCAAAAAAGGGGCTAACCAGAAACCGGTGTTCAACTTCCAGAGCAACTATACCACCAGCCGCCCCACCATGACGCTGCTGTCTGACAAAACCACCGCCACGGATGAACTGATCTATCAGAACCGTGTAGCTGAATTTAACGGCACAGCGCTGCCCAACGGCCCGGAAGAGTTTGAATATTTCAAGAACAGGAGCTATAACGTGCATGATTTCATCTGGCAAAACCCCTACAGCCACCGTCACTCCCTGAGCGTGGCCGGCGGCACGGACAGGATCACGTACTACTCCCTGCTCAGCTACCGCGGCGAAGAAGGTTCTTACAAAAACCTTTCGCACAACAAGTTCAACCTGCGCAGCAATGTAACCGCCAAGGTAAGCGACGCCATCAAGGTAAGCCTCAACGTAGCCGGTACGCAACAGAACCTGGACCGGTTTTACTGGCCGTTTACGGGTGATGATGACTTTGATGTGTCTGACCTCTACCGCGTAACTTTCAACTGGCCCAAAACCTATCCCTTCTACCTGGAGGCAGACGGCACGCCGGCGGATTATGTAACGGAGTTCCCGGTGCAAACGCCCATGGGCAGCTGGCAGGCCTGGAGCGTGATAGACCAGGTGATCGGCAACCGCTACATCAAAACGCGGGAGCGCCAGATGAGCAGCATCCTCACGTTAGACATCAGCCTGGACAAATACGTGAAAGGCCTGTCTACCAAAGTGATGGGCAACTATGTAGGGGAAGACTACATGCGCAAGCGTTTTCTCACCTACCAGAAAAACTACGTGTTCAACCAGGCAGACCCTACGGGCAACCGTTTTCTGCCGGCCCCGCCAGATCCTGAAAAGACCAATATTTTCACCTTCAGCCAGAACCAGCCTTTCATGAACTACGAGATCTTCACCACCTGGAGCTATCAGTTCAACTGGTTCGTGAACTACAACCGCAACTTCGGCAAGCACGGCATAGACGCGCTGGCCGTGTTCGAGCAGGCGGAGATGGGCGGCTATGGCGCCATGGCGCGCGCTGAAAACCCGGTGGCGCCTATTGACCAGTTCTTCGCCTACCCTTCAGACAGGCAGTTCAGGAACTCGGGCGGCTGGGACTCTATTGGCGCCCGCCAGTCCTGGATAGGCCGTATCAACTATAATTATGACAGCCGCTATATTGCGGAGTTCTCTTTCCGGTACGATGGCAATGCCCTCTTCCCGCCTGAAAGCCGCTGGGGCTTTTTCCCTTCTGTGTCCGCGGCCTGGCGTATTTCTGAAGAAAGCTGGTTCCGCAACCTCACCAAAGCCTTTGACGACCTGAAACTCCGCGCTTCTTACGGTACCACCGGTAACGACCTGGACGTTTTCGGGCGCAGGATAGGGCCGTTCATGTTCAACGAAGTGTTCATTAACTCCGGCGGTTATATGTTCGGAGACCGGCTGTACCAGGGTATTTCACCGGGGGCCACGCCCAATCCCAACCTCACCTGGACCACCTCGCGCTCCTATAACGCGGGCCTGGATTTTGCTACGCTGGGCGGCCGCCTCACCGGTAGCGTAGATGTGTTTGTACGCAAGGAAACGGATATTCTCGGCCTCCGCCAGGAAACCGTGCCTGACAACTACGGCCGGCAGCTGGCGCCGGAAAACTATGCCGCGCGCTCTTACCGCGGCGGGGAGCTGTTCCTGGAATGGCGGGATAAAGCGGCCGGCAACAAGATCAATTATTCCATTACGGCCAACATGGGCTATGCGCGTGACCGGTGGGATATTTATGACGAGCTGCCCACGTTTGCGCCCGGTGGAGACCGTCATTTCCAGAGCCGCGTTGGCCGGCCGGAGAACCGTATCATCGGCCTCAAATCTCTCGGCATTGTACGTACGCAGGAACAGCTGGACGAGCTGCTGGCCAAAGGGTTTACCCAATACGGCCGCCAGCCTTACCTGGGCGGGCTCATTTTTGAAGATGTGCGCGGCGATGGCTACAAACCCGGCCCCGATGGCAAGATTGACGGAAATGATATTCAGCTGTTGAGCGAGAACGCGGCTCCCCGCATCAACTTCGGGATAGGGCTGAACATCTCCTGGAAAAACCTGGCGCTGCAATCTCTCTTCCAGGGCGTAAGCGCGTATGACCGTATTATCAGCAACCAGGAAGGTGAGGGTATGCGCCAGCATGGCGGCGCCATCCGCCCGTACTACCCCATCTGGGCGGGCGATGTATGGACGCCGGAAAACCCGAATGCCAAATACCCGCGCCCCATTGGCCAGAACTGGTACGAGTCAGGCACCGGCGCTACTTCTTTCTGGATACGCAACGGGGCCTACATGCGTTTGAAAATGCTGAACCTGTCTTACACGCTGCCCAGGTCATGGATGAATGCCATTGGCGTTAGCAGCGCGCAGCTCTATTTCAACGGCACCAACCTGTTCGCCTTCTCGGCCATGAAAGAGTTCCATGATCCGGAGCAAAAGAACTATGATTCTTACCCCGTCATGAAAACGTTCACCATAGGTGCAGATATTAAATTCTAGTGCTAAAGAAAGTATGATGATTATGAAAAAGATAACCTTAGCAATATTACTCCTTGCAGGCATGTTCGCCTCCTGCAAACGGGTACTGGATATAGAAGATCTCAAAAATTACAACCCTGACCAGGTCTGGAACGATGAGAATCTTGCCAATGCCTATATGACGGGCATTTACCCCATGTTCGGGAACTGGAGCCCGGGCCTGGAACAGAAAAGCGAACAGCTGGCCGGCATATTCTGGTATGCGGACCGCATCACCATGACGAACGGTGAATTTAAGATATGGCCGTATGACCGTATCCGCCTTATCAATACGGCTATCCAGGATGTGGCCAAAGGCTCGCTGAAGCAGGAAATTAAAGACGCCATTACCGGCCAGGCGCTGTTCATGCGGGCGTACACGTACTTCGAGATGGTGACCTACTACGGCGGGGTGCCTTACATTACCGTACCGCAGGAAAAGGACGATCCCAACCTGGCCACGCCGCGCCACTCCACCAAAGAATGTTTTGACCTCATCATCAAAGACCTGGATGAGGCCATGGCCAAACTGCCGAAGCAAAACCTGCCTTCTTCGGCCGATTACGGGAAAATAGACGGCAACTTTGCGCTGGCCTTTAAAGCAAAGGTGCTGCTGTACAAGGCGTCTCCCCAGTTCAACCCCGCCAACCCGTGGGGTAATGCCTACTGGGCGGAGGCACACACCGTTAACAAACAGGCCTATGATGAGTTGAAAGCGCAGGGGTACAAGCTGGTGGATGATTACAGCAACATTGCCCTGGTAGAGAAAGGCCCGGAAACGGTGTTTGCGGTAGTGAACCAGTACCCGAACAAAACCACCGAGTGGGACAATGGCGTGCGCCCCGGTTCTGAAAGCCGCGGCCCGGCCAATTCCTGCCCCACCTGGGAATTTGTAAAGGCTTTCCCCATGAAAGACGGCAAGCTGTATAACGACCCCACCGGCCTGTATTACAGATCAGACGCAGACTTCCTGCAGCACTACTGGGAAAACCGCGATCCGCGTTTTGACAAATCCATTGTATGGAACGGGAAAGATTACCCCGTATCCGGCAAAACCGGCAAGCGGCAGTACACCGCGCTGGGCGTTGCGCATGAGCTGGACGATTTTGGCGTCAACCCCGCCGCGCAAACCAACTCAACCAACCTGAACCGCTACACGGGTTTCTTCATCCTCAAAAACAGCCTGCTGCGCCTGAAACAGGCGGAAGTACAGCAGTACGATGTGGACTTTGTGCTGATGCGTTTTGCGGAGGTAATGCTGAATTATGCCGAAACGGCCAATGAAACCGGCAACACCGCGGCCGCCCTGGCCATACTGAAAGAGATCCGCCAGCGGGCGGGCATTGAGCCGGGCGCGGATGGCAACTACGGCATAGCCGCCGCCACCCGGGAAGCCATGCGCGAAGCCATTCTTGCCGAGCGTAACATTGAGCTGTGTTTTGAAGGCCAGCGCTTCTGGGACCTCCGCCGCCTGCGCCTGCTCAACCGCCTCAACGGCACTACCAAAACCGGTGTGGAAGCCATTGCCATCCGGCCGGACGGTACGGACATGCCCATCAACGAGGCCCGTGAACAGGCCAACACGTATACGCTGACGGAAATGAATTTCAAATACAGCCTGCTGCAGGTACCCCGCAGCGGCGTACAGGTCAGTACGCTGCCTGACACGTATTATTTCTTTCCCATCCTGAGCGATATACTGGACAGGAACCCCAACCTGGAACAGAACGCCAATTGGGGCGGGTCATTCAACCCAACACTGGAATAGTTTTTGTATATTTAGGGTCACAGGCTGGCCAAAAGGTATTGCACCTTTTGGCCAGCCTCTTTTTTATGATACTAAATTAACCAAATGGGGTAAGACTACCTCAAGCGAACGTGAAGCGAACGAGAAGCGAAGGAGAAGCCTCCAACTACGCAGGTAAAATAGTATCATAAAAGCGAGGGCGGCCCACCGGGCCGCCCTCGCTTTTATGATATCCGGCAGATGCCTTTACAGGGAGTTCATCCTGAAATCGGCACTGTCTCCCTTCTGAATGATGTAAATGTTCTTGTTCTCGAAATAATCCGGCATGTTGTTCTCCGTTCCCCCGTCTTTCAGGTACACCGGCTGAAAATTGAAGCTGGTGAACACGCGGTTGCCGGGTTTGTTCATGTCTTTGTTGAAGTACACCCCATCCTGCGTGAGCAGTTTTACAAAGTAGTAGGTCAGCTCAAAACCTTTGAAGGCCATGTCTGACGGGCGGGACCTGTACACTCTCCTGAAATGGTCTGTGATGTAGCGGCTGAACAGGTCTGTTTTGTCGTTGTAATAAGGGGAGGAGTAGTACATGGTGATGCCTGCAAACTCCGGCTCCTTGAACTTCATCACGTCCCAGGTAGGCATGCCGAACACGTGCATGGGGTAGGTACCCCGGTGCGGCGCCAGTTTACGGAGAACGGTTTTGGCGCCGGCCTCGTCCAGCGCGGTAATGATTAGCAGGTTGGGCCGGTCTGCCAGCAGGTATTGTGTGAGCTGCTGGTCTGTGGTGGCATCGCTCCAGATCACTTCGCGGATGCGGGTCTTTTTGTCGTAGTTCAGCCGGTCATACGCCGCCTTGATGCTGTTGGCAATGCTGGCCTCAAAGCTGGACGCGCGCCGTACCACCAGTATGTTCTTGTTGGCGAAACCTTTCTGCGCATAATCATGAATAGCTTCTACGTGAGAGCGGAGCGTACTGTTGCTGATGAGCAGGAAGGGGTTGTCTGTAACGCCCCCGTCGTTCGGGAAGGTGGCAGATACCAGGTTGATCTCTTTCTGTTTGGCAAAGTCACTGAGCGGCTTGAACTCCGGTGTGCCTACGGCGCCAATGATCAGGTCTGTATTGTCCAGCCGGTGGGTGCGGATGAGGGCCGCCACGTCCGTATTCCTTGATTTGTTGTCAAACACCTGCACGTTCAGTTGCAGGCCTTGTGTTTGCAGGGTGTCCAGGGCCAGCTGCACGCCTTCGTAAAACTCCAGGCCGGGCAATACATACCGGGGCATGGTGCGGCCGGGAATATCCAGCGAAGTGGCAAACACAGAATCCAGGTAAAGCGGTGCAAAAACGGCAATGTTATAGCTGCTGCGTTTCACCTCTTTGGCAAAGGCGGGCACATTAAAGGGCGCCCTGGCCTCCGGCTTTTTTTCTTCAGGCTTTTTCTCCTCCGGCTTCGGTTTGGACAGCTCCGGGGGAGGCCCGTCCGTTTTTACCGGCGCCGTGCGGAAAATGCTACAGGCTTGCAGTACGATCAGGAAAGATACGAGAACGGCAAGACTGGTTAAAGTTTTCATTCGGTTCATAAGCTGCCAAAATTGCAAAAATCATTCCGCAATGGTCGGTTGCGGGTCATGGAATTACGAATTATTTGCATGTTAACGCAACGCGTTCGCCAAACCTGTCCCGCCAATTGCTCCGGCCCGTTATTCCCACTCAATGGTGGCGGGTGGTTTGGAACTGATGTCGTACACCACGCGGTTGATGCCTTTTACTTTATTGATGATGTCGTTAGATACTTTAGCGAGGAACTCGTAGGGAAGGTGCGCCCAGTCTGCCGTCATCCCGTCTGTGGAGGTTACGGCGCGCAGCGCCACGGTAAACTCGTAGGTCCGTTCATCGCCCATTACGCCAACGCTTTGTACGGGCAGCAGAATGGTGCCGGCCTGCCATACCTGGTTGTATAGCTCCGCTTCGCGGAGGTTCTCTATGTAAATGGCGTCTGCTTCCTGCAGCATGGCCACTTTTTCAGGGGTGATCTCTCCCAGTATGCGGATGGCCAGGCCCGGGCCGGGGAAGGGGTGGCGGGCCAGGAAGATGTCGCTGATGCCGATTTCCTTGCCTACCCGGCGTACTTCGTCCTTAAACAGGAAACGCAGCGGTTCCACCAGGCCCATGTTCATTTTTTCAGGCAGGCCGCCCACGTTGTGGTGGGATTTGATGGTGGCGGAGGGCCCGTTTACAGAAACGGACTCTATCACGTCAGGGTAAATAGTGCCCTGGCCCAGGAAGGCAATGTCTTTCAGGGTGGTGGCCTCCTGCTGGAATACCTCAATAAAAAGGCGGCCAATGATCTTGCGTTTGGTTTCAGGGTCTGTAACGCCCTTCAGTTCGCCGTAAAAAAGATCTTTGGCGTCTACCCCTTTCACGTTGAGGCCCATGTGCTTGTAAGAGTCCAGCACGGTGGCAAATTCGTCTTTTCTCAGCAGGCCGTTGTCTACAAACACGCAGTAAAGGTTTTGGCCAATGGCCTTGTGGATCAGTTCCGCGGCCACGGTAGAGTCTACCCCGCCGCTGAGGGCCATCACCACTTTTTTATCGCCCACTTCCTGCCGGATGCGGGCTACGGTTTCCTGTACAAAGGCTGCCGGCGTCCAGTTCTGCTGCATGCCGCAGATGTGTACCAGAAAGTTGCGGATGATCAGCTTGCCTTCCAGGGAATGCGTTACTTCCGGGTGGAACTGCAGGGCAAACAGGGGGTGTTTGGCCAGTGTAAAGCTCTTGAAAGCCGCAACCGGTATATTTTCTGTATGAGCAATGGGGGTGAAGGCCTCCGGCAGGCGCACAATAGTGTCTGCGTGGCTCATCCACACCTGGCTCTTGGGTGAAATGTCGTATAACAGGGGTTCTTCCTTGTCAGTATGCTCCATGAAGGCCCGGCCGTACTCGCGGTGGCTGCTTTTGGCCACTTCGCCGCCAAACACCTTGGCCATGAGCTGCGCGCCGTAGCAAACGCCCAGCACGGGTACCTTGTCTGCCATGGCGGCAATGTCTACCACGGGGGCCTGCGGGTCGTTCACGGAAAACGGTGAACCGGAGAGGATGATGCCTTTAATACTGCTTTCCCAGGTAACGGGTTTGGTGCATGGTTGTATTTCACAATAAATATTCAACTCCCGGACGCTGCGTGCAATTAATTGCGTGTATTGGGAACCGAAATCGAGGATCAGGATCTTTTCTGTCATGGTGGTGCAAAGATAGCGTTTGCCCATTAAATACCCTGCGCTTCGGGATTGAAGAATTCTTTGTATTTTTCCCCCGCACCATTTATCTATAAACCTTATTATATGAAAGCAACTTTCTTACCCCTGCTGCTGCTGCCCCTGATGGCGGCCTGCGATTCCGTGAGCGGAAGCCGCAACCTGGCCCGCGAAGAGCGCCGGCCCGGAGAGTTCTCCCAGGTAGAAGTGAGCGGTTCCATGAACGTGTATATTACCCAGGGCAGTTCTCACCTGCTGTCTATAGAGGCGGAAGACAATATTGTTCCGCTCATTGAAACAGACGTAGACGGCGGGGAGCTGCGCATCCGTTTCCGCCGCAATACCAACATACGCGCGCACAGGCCGGTAAAAGTGTTCGTTACCACGCCGGTGCTGGAAGGGGTAGACCTCAACGGCTCCGGGGACGTGGAGGTGAAAAGCCACTTCACTTCTCCCGGCCGCATGCATTTCAGCCTCTCCGGCAGCGGGGACCTGTCCGGCAGCTTCAATGCCCCGGTCATCTCGGTAGACCTGGCCGGTTCCGGCAATGTGGAGCTGAAAGGGCAAACGAGAGACCTGCGCATCAACATTGCCGGCAGCGGCAACTGTGAGGCGGACGAGCTGCTGGCGGAAACGGCAGACGTGAATATTGCCGGCAGCGGCAACGCCGAAGTACATGCCAGCAGGGAGCTGAAAACCAACACCCTCGGCTCCGGCGATGTGCGCTACAAGGGAGAGCCGTCTATCAAAAGCAGCAAGCTGGGCTCCGGCTCGGTGAGGAAGCTGTAGCATAACAAATTCGAAATCTTTTGTATGTTTACAGATTTTTTGGAACATCAGACCCGTTTATGAGTCAACTACCGAAGATACTTGTCGTCTATTTCACACAAACCGGCCAACTGAAGAGGATCATTGACAACGTGCTGGCTCCCCTGCAGGGCAAAGCCGCCGTGGTATATGAACAACTTGAGCCGGAGAGCCCCTTTCCTTTCCCCTGGCCGAAACAGCAATTTTTTGACGCCATGCCGGAAACCGTGCTGGCGCGGCCCAGGGCCATCAAACCCCTGAAAGTCAACCCAGACGAACATTTTGACCTGGTGATCATGGCCTATCAGCCCTGGTTCCTTTCCCCCTCCCAGCCGGTGGCCGCTTTCCTGCAAAGCCCGGAAGCCGCCCGGCTGCTGAAAGGCCGGCCGGTGGTGACCCTGCTGGGCTGCCGCAATATGTGGATCAACGCCCAGGAAAAGGTGAAAAGGTACCTGCACCAGCTGGGCGCCAACCTGGTAGGGCATATAGCCCTGGCGGATACGCATCACAACCTGGTATCGCTGATCACCATCCTCCGCTGGTCTACCAAAGGGAAAAAAGACGCGTTCTTTATATTTCCCCCGGCCGGCGTGCAGGAAAAAGATATTGTGGGGGCTGCCCGTTTTGCCGCTCCCATTGCGGAGGCGCTGGAGAAAAAAGCGTTTAGCGGCCTGCATGGGCAGCTGCTGGCGCTCCGGAGCGTGGAAATGAAACCCGGCCTCATTGTGCTGGAAATGCGCGGTGTAAAGCCGTTCCGCTTTTTTGCCAATTTCATCAGCGCCAAGGGCGGGCCGGGAGATGCCGCGCGCCAGGGCCGCGTTACCCTGTACCGCGTCATATTGCTGCTGGCCATCCCCTTCCTGTCTCCCTTTACCACCGTAGCATCCTGGTTGAAATTGCTGCTGCTGCGCAAACAGCTGAACGAGGATGTGGCCTATTATAAAGGCATCTCACTCCGGGAAGGATGATACTTTCTGCGTAAATTTGCCGTTAGGGAATGCCGGTAGTTGCGTATTATTTTCAGGTTACTGCCTTGCCGCAGGGTTAAATAATTCATGCAAAATTCTATATTTACGGCCGTTTAAACTGTCACCAGCAATGATCTGGCCTGATAAAGAAGCCATAAAAAGACGAATTACAGCAAATGAAACGCAAGTTCCATTTGACCAATAAAAAGACGAACAATTGCAAATGAAACGCAAGTTCCATCTGACCAATAAAAAGACGAATATTAACAGATGAAAGAAGTATATATCACGAGGCTCTCCAAATTTCTGCCGAATGAGCCAGTAGGGAACGATGAAATGGAAAGCATCCTCGGAATGGTGGATGGCAAGCCTTCCCGGGCACGCAATATGATCCTGGGAAATAACAAGATCAAGACCCGGTACTACGCGCTGGATAAAACGGGTGCTTCTACCCATACCAACGCTGAAATGACTGCCGAAGCCGTAAGAATGTTGTTTGACAACCAGCTTCCCATAGAACGTTTGCAGCTCCTGGCCTGCGGCACCACCTCGCCAGACCAGCTGCTGCCCAACCATGCCGCCATGGTACACGGCCTGCTGAAATGCCAGCCCGTGGAGCTGATTGCCGCCACCGGGGCTTGTGCGGCCGGTATGCAGGCGTTCAAGTACGCCTACATGTCTATTAAATGCGGCAACACCAGCAACGCCGTGAGCACCGGTTCGGAGAAATTCTCCAGCTGGATGCTGTCCCGCAAGTTTGAACCGGAAACGGAAAACCTCAAATCACTGGCGGAAAACCCCATTATCGCCTTTGAAAAAGATTTTTTAAGATGGATGCTTTCAGACGGCGCCAGCGCCGCCCTGTTCGAAGACAAACCCAATGCAGAAGGGCTGTCTCTCCGGGTAGACTGGGTAGAGATCGCTTCTTACGCCAATAACCTGGATACCTGCATGTACGCGGGCGCCATCAAGCATGAAGACGGCTCCACCAAGGGCTGGACGGATATGACCCCCGAAGAGTGGGCCGCCAACAGCGTGTTCTCCTTCAAGCAGGACACCCGCCTGCTGGGCAAGAACATTGTACCTTCCGGCGCGCAGATGTGGAAAGACCTCGTAGAAAAATACAATATCGATATTGACAAGCTCACCTACTTCCTGCCCCACCTTTCTTCCGAATACTTCCGCTTCCGGATAGATGAGGAAATTGCCAGGCTGGGCGTACACATCCCGCAGGAAAAATGGTTCACCAACCTCACCCGCGTGGGCAATGTGGGCACCGCTTCTCCATATTTCATGCTGGAAGAGCTGCTGAACCAGGGCTTGCTGAAGAAAGGCGATACCATTGTGATGATGGTGCCGGAGAGTGCAAGGTTCTCTTACGCATACGCACATATCACAGTAGTGTAAGTCAATTACCCGTTACGGACCAGGCTGCGTGTTACGGAAGTACACCCTGGTTCGTAATTGTTTAAAGCTGTATATATGAAGAAAGATGAAGTTCCGCAGGACGGCGACAACCTGCATCACGGTACATTCAAACAGTTATTCTATGCAGTGGACGCTTCCGGGGATTACACCCCGGTGTCAAGCGTAGGGTGGGAGCCGGAAAACGTGGCTTTGGGGCAGGCCTGGGAAGAAGTGGAACACCGCGTGGAAGCCACCCGCGGCAAGGTGGCGAGCGGAGAGCTGAGCCCCGTGGCGTTCTATATGGAACGTACCCTGCTTGACCTGCCGCTGCTGGCGCGGAAAGTAGGTAAATTCCAGTGGCAGGTGAAAAGGCATATGAAACCCGCCGTGTTCAAAAACCTGAGCGCCGATATGCTGGCCAAATATGCCGCGGTGTTCGGCATTGCCGCCGAAACCCTGCAAAAGGGAGAGCTGCTGCCTTTTCAGCGCCCCGAATAAAAAAAGATCATGACACAATTCAATCACGTACAGACAGCACATTGCGAGAGCGGCGTAATATCCAATATCTTCCGGCATTACGGTTTGCAGATCAGCGAGCCCATGGCCTTCGGTATCGGGGCCGGTATTTTCTTCGGCCATTTACCTTTTGTGAAAGTGAACGGTGTGCCCGGCACTACGTACCGCATATGGCCCGGCGCCATTTTTTCACGGGTGTGCAAACGCCTGGGCGTTAAAATGGAGTCCCGCAAGTTCAGCAGTCCCGCCAAAGCCAGGCAGGCGCTGGAAGAGGTGATCGCCAAAGGCATACCGGTAGGCATGCAGTCCAGCGTGTATTACCTCCCGTATTTCCCCGCTTCCTACCGCTTTCACTTCAACGCGCACAACCTGGTGGTGTTCGGCAAAGAGAACGGCCATTACCTGGTCAGCGATCCTATCATGGACACGGTGACGCAGATAGACCCCGAAAGCCTGGAGCAGGCGCGTTTTGCCAAAGGCTTCCCGGAACCGAAAGGAAAAATGTACTACCCCGTGAGCGTTCCCGGGCAGGTGGATTTTACCGGCCCCATCCGGGAAGGTATCAAACAGGCCTGCCATTATATGCTCAAAATACCCGTGCCGTTCTTCGGCGTAAAGGGCATCCGTTTCCTGGCCCGCCGGGTGAAAGATTACCCCACTAAAGAGGGAGACCGCAGGGCCGCCTTGTACCTTGGCAACATTATCCGCATGCAGGAAGAGATCGGCACCGGCGGTGCGGGTTTCCGGTTCATGTACGCCGCCTTTTTACGCGAAGCCGGCGCGCTGCTGGGCAGCCAGGAACTGAAAGACCTGGGCACGGAGCTGACCGCCGTGGGAGACCTCTGGCGCAATTTTGCCTTTGCCGCCGGCCGCGTATGCAAAGCCCGCTCGGCAGATAACGTTTCCTACGCGGAACTGGCCAATATGCTGCTGCATATTGCCGATGAGGAAGAAAAAGTATTCCGCCGCTTATCCAAAGTAAAATTCTGATGAACAGCATTGTGGTGAAAGATCTGCACAAAACCTACGCAGGGGCCCTTGTGCCAAGCCTGCAGGGGCTTTCATTTGCTTTTGAGGAAGGCAGGATGGTAGGTTTGCTGGGCCCCAACGGCGCGGGGAAAACCACCACCATTTCCATTCTCTGCGGGCTGGTGAAAGCTGGCAGCGGCCATGTACAGATCTTTGACCTGCCGCAGGACGCGGCGCACCGCGAGGCCATTAAACGCGCCATAGGCGTAGTGCCGCAGCAGATAGCGCTTTTCCCGCAGCTTACGGCGCTGGAGAACCTGCGGTACTTCGGCAACCTGTACGGGTTCAAAGGCAAGCCGCTGCTGCAGAAAATACATCACTACCTGGAGCTGTTCGGCCTGGAAAAAGCCGCCAGCAAAGAAGTGGGCCGTTTCTCCGGCGGCATGAAGCGCCGCGCCAATATTATTGCCGCCATTTTGCACAGCCCCCGGCTGCTGGTGCTGGACGAGCCTACCGCCGGGGTAGACGTACAGTCACGCAGCATGATACTGCAGTTCCTGCGGGATTACAACCGGCAGGGGAACAGTGTGCTCTACACTTCTCACCTGCTGGAAGAAGCCCAGCAATTGTGCGAAGACGTGGTGATCATAGACGAAGGAAAAATGGTGGTGCAGGGAAGCCCTGCCGCACTGATACAACAGCACCCCCACAGCCGCAACCTGGAAGATGTTTTTCTGCATTACACCGGGCACGCGGTACGGGATTAACCGATAACATGTTAAGGCTCATTGCTACCATACGGAAAGAATGGCTGCTGCTGCTGCGGGACAGGGCCGGCCTTGCATTGCTGTTTGCCATGCCGGTGGTGCTCATTACCGTAATGGCCCTGATACAGGATGCGCCTTTTAAAGATTACCAGGAAATAAAGTTCGACATACTGACGGTAGACAATGACCAGGGCCGCCTGGGCCGCTACATCCGGGAAGGGCTGGGCCAGAGCGGGCAGTTCAACGTGATAGACTCCCTGGGGCAGCAGCCGCTCACAGCAGCGCAGGCGCAGCAGCTGGTGGCCGAAGGGGAGTACAAGATCAGCATCACCATTCCCAAAGGCGCCACGGGAGAGATCGTTAGCAATGCCAACAAGATCGTGAACGATATCTCCAAAAGAATGGGCATGGCCGCGCAACTGCCCGTGAAAGCAGCCGCGGCAGACTCGCTGGCCGTACAGCTGTATTTTGACCCCGCCGCCAAAAAGGCCTTCAAAAGCGCCATCCAGCAGGCGCTGGACAATTTTCTGACGCAGGTGCAGACAGACCTTTTGCTGGAGCGCATACAACTGCAGCTCCGCAAGCGGGACAGCACCACCGCATCAGACACCTTCCCCGCCATCAAGCTGAAAGCCGTGGGCCTGCAGGAAACAAGCATCGGCGCCGGCAAACAGATAGACGTGATATCCAATTCCGTGCAGCACAACGTGCCCGCCTGGAGCATCTTTGCCATGTTCTTCATTGTGATCCCCATTGCCGGCAACATGATACGGGAGCGCGAAGACGGCAGCCTGGTGCGGATGAAACTCATTCCCGGCAATTACGGTGATATACTGGGCGGCAAGCTGCTGTTCTTTGTAGGCGTTTGCGTGGTACAGTTTTACCTGATGATGCTCATCGGCATTTACGGCATGCCGCTGCTGGGCCTGCCCCGCCTGCAAATGGGCGTAGACCACCTGGCCGGTTTCATCACCGCGTTCAGCATAGGCGTTACCGCCACCGCTTACGGCATACTGGTGGGCACCGTGTTCAAAACCCCCAACCAGGCGCTGAACTTCGGCGCTATTTCCGTGGTGATACTCAGCGCCATCGGCGGCATCTGGATACCGCTGGAAGTGATGCCCGAAAAGATACAGGCCGTTGGCCGCCTGTCTCCCTTAAGCTGGGGGCTGGATGCCATTAACGATATTTATTTGCGCAACGGCCATACCCGGTACATTCTGCCGGATATTGCACGGTTATTGAGCTGTGGTCTGATCATGCTGGGCATAGCGGCATGGGTGGAACAGCGCAGGACCGGTTGAACAACAAACATTTTCAAAACAACCGTAAAACCTTTATTTTTGATCCCTTGGAATGCGCCATGGGCAATACCCTGAAGCGCAGCAACCTACAACATTATGGAAGCGTTAAAATTGAAATTGAAACAGCAGATAATTGAGGCATTGAATTTGCAGGACACCCGCCCTGAAGACATTGATGACAACGCGCCGTTGTTTGGAGAAGGGCTGGGGCTTGACAGCATTGACTCGCTGGAGCTGATGGTGCTGCTGGAAAGGCAATACCAGATCAAGGTGGAAGACCCCCGCGAAGGCCGTAAAATTCTGCAGTCCGTACAAACAATGGCTGAGTTTATCAAAAGTAAACAGGCAGCGTAACACCAGGGTAAAATGGCGGAAAGGGTTTTTATTACCGGAATGGGCATGATATCCGCCATTGGCAACAATGTGGTGGAAAACCTGCGCAGCCTGCGGTTGCAGCAAAGCGGCCTGGGCCACACCCGGTACATTGCCACCATTCACAAGGATGTGCTGCCTGTGGCGGAAGTGAAGCTAAGTACGGAAAAACTGGCCACCATGGCCGGCTTTGAGAGCACCGGCGGTTACACCCGCACCACCCTGCTCGGCCTCGTTGCCATCAGCGAAGCCCTCACGGCCGCCGGCATTGCCGATGCAAAAGAACTGCCCGCCGCCCTGATCAATGCCTCTACCGTAGGCGGCATGTGCGATACGGAAAAGGTGTATTTCGATATACTGGACCCTCAGAAAGAAGGCACTTTCCTGCAATACATAGATACGCTTGACTGCGCGGACTGTACCCAGCGCATGGCGGACATCACCGGCATCCGGGAGTATGTGACCACCATTTCCACCGCCTGCTCTTCCTCCGCCAATGCCCTCATGTACGGCGCCCGCCTTATTCAGCAGGGCCTGGTGCAACGGGCCGTCTGCGGCGGTACGGAAGCGCTCACCCGCTTCACCATCAACGGATTTAACTCCCTCAAGAACATAGACAAACAATTCTGCCGCCCTTTTGACCAGCAGCGCAATGGCCTGAACCTGGGAGAAGGCGCCGCCTACCTTGTGCTGGAAAGCGAATCGTTGGCCAGGCAGCGCGGGGCCAGGATACTGGCGGAACTGAGCGGATGGTGCAATACCAACGAAGCATTTCACCCCACCGCGCCTTCGCCGGAAGGAGACGGCGCTTATGAGGCCATGAAGAACGCACTGGCCATGAGCGGCAGAACGGTGGAGGAGGTGCAGTACGTGAATGTACACGGCACCGCTACATTAAATAACGACGTGTCAGAAGGGAAAGCATTGGAACGGCTGTTTGGCGCCCAAGTGCCGCGCTTCAGCTCTACCAAGCCATTTACAGGACATACCCTGGCCGCGGCCGGCGCCATAGAAGCCATCTACGCCGTACTGTCCATCGGCCAGCAAATGATCTTTCCCAACCTGCATTTCTCTGAAAAAATGGAAGAACTGGCCATTGTGCCCGAAACCCGGTTGCTGGAAGAGTATCCCGTGCAGAACGTGATCTCCAACTCATTCGGTTTCGGCGGCAACAATGCATCGCTGGTGTTCAGTAAATATGAAGGGTAAGGTTTACATACGGGGTTGCGCCGCCATTTCTCCGCAGGAGAGCTTCAGCGGCAGTTTTGTACCGCAGCCGCCAACGCTGGCGGACGATAACATCCTGCGCGCAAAGGAGCCGGACTACAAGGCCTTCATTGCGCCCAACAACCTGCGCCGTATGAGCCGCATGCTCAAAATGGGCCTCACCGCCGCGTTGCAATGCCTGCAAAATGCCGGTATTACCGTGCCGGACGCTATCATCACCGGCACCGGCAAAGGCAGCCTGCAGGATACAGAACGTTTCCTGCACGACATCCGCCAGTACGCCGAAGCCGCCCTCAATCCCACGCCGTTCATACAATCCACCTACAACTCCGTAAATGGCCTCATTGCCCTGCAACAGCAATGCACCCGGTATAACAATACCTTCGTACACCGCGGTTTCTCTTTTGAACATGCCGTGCTGGACGGCCTCATGCTGCTCCGCGAAGGCAACGCCGCCAACGTGCTCGCCGGCGGTTTTGACGAGATCACCAAAGAACATTTTTACATCAAAAGCCGCATCGGCTACTGGAAAACAGCCCTCACCCAACCTGCGGACCTCTTCAGCAGCAATACGCCCGGCGCCCTTGCCGGCGAAGGCGCGGTGTTTTTTGTGCTGGGCGCCGCACCGGCGGCCGTGAGCCTGGAAGGTATCAAGATGATGTACAAACCCTCGCAGGAAAGCCTGGGCCAGGCACTCGAAACCTTCCTGTCTCAACACCAGCTCACACCCGCAGATATTGACCTGCTGATAACCGGCCAAAGCGGAGATAGCAATCACGACCACTGGTATCAATTCGTACAACAGAAATACTTCCCCGATACAATTGCCACGCCCTTCAAACATTTATGCGGGGAATATGATACCGCGGGCGCCTTTGCCCTGTGGATGGCGGTGCAACGGATGCAGGAGGAAGAGCGGCTGAAACATGTATTGATCTACAACCAGTTTTACGGGGAACAGCATACGTTGATGTTGCTGGGACGGTGATATTTCATCTGTCTAAAACGTGCCTTATGCGCTACTTTTTATGGATCATCCTCGGCGCCTGCCTGGGAGGATGCAAGACCTATCCGGCCAATGTTACCGGCTCTCTCTATGTACAAAAGGACGGCCGCGCAAGTAAAAAATGGACGCTGGTATGGGAAGACAATTTCAACAATCTGCAGCCAGGGTAGCTGCCGGTGCAGATGGTGTGGGTGAGGGTGAGGGTGTGTCAATGATAGCTGTACTATGCACAAAGCTGTAACCTCGCCTTGTTCAGTTTCGGTTTATTGAGCGCGGTAATGGTTGCGCTAATTTTATCCAGCTTTTCAACGGGGAGGTATTTGGGTACCAGCAAATCAATATCTATTTTGAACAACAGGTTAATTATTACAAGGTCCTGAAGTGTAAATGGCTTAATTCCGTTTATCAATTCAGACATGTGCGTTTTGCTTTTGTGGCCAAGCAGCAGGCCTAATTCTGCTTGGGTCAGGTTAAAATCTTTCAATTTACGCTGGATGATGTTTTTTCTTTTCTCAAGGAACACTCTTTCTTTTTCAGCAATGATTTCCGCCTGATCGCTTTGCTCGATAAGTTCCTGCCCTACAGCTTCTTCATTGGGCCAAACACGTTTTTCGTAATCTTCGATCAAGTCCCGCAACTTGATACGGAGATTTCTAAAATGGCTGCTGGTTTTTGCGAGCAGACGTAATTTTCTATCAGCAATCATAGCTCTCTCATAATCCAGTTCACTATTGATGATGCCGGACTCAACTAACTTTTCAATATCTATTTGTGTTTTCATTATTCTATGTGGCCGTTTTTTCTAAGCCACTTTTCAATAGATGGCTTATTATTCTTAAAAATTCTTTCGTAGTCGTCGTGAGATCCTGCCCAAACTATGGTGGCTTCTCCATCATCATCAAAGTCAACTAGGACCAAAGAACGATGAACACTTATATTAAAGAAATAAAAACCGTCATTGTGTACACAATCAGCATCCTTTCTGACATCGGACAATTTAGTGTTTTGGGGGTTAAACCCCTCCAGATCTTCCACCAATTTGTCAATCTCGGCACAGAGTGGTTTGTTGCCTTTATTTTTCTTTTTAAGTTTAATTAGCTTATTCTTACCAAGAACTCTCATCTCAAAGGTAATTAAAGTTCGGAAAATAACCGAATTTATTGGAGCGGAAATACTGCAGAATAATGCCATTTGCTGGCGCAAGGTGAATTTATATACAGGTTAACATTCGCTCTTATCGGCGTTTTTAGTGGTTGGTTTAACAAATGTTCTTGATGCTAATTAGAGACGAGTGAAGATAAGGATCCAGTTGATCATTCTTTCTCATTCATTCATTCTTTTTTCACCACCCGAAACACCGGATACCGCATAAAACCCGGCTCGTTCCACGGAGAAAGGCGGTACACGAAATTAAGCTGCGCCTGTGCGCTGTTGGCAAAAGCGGTATCCGCCGCCCGCTTTTCTTCCAGCGCCTTTTTTGCTTCGGGGTGAGATTGCAGGAACTCCGCCGCCGTGTCTTCAAACACGTAGGTGGAATAACCTTCTTTCTGGCCCAGGATGGCATCAAAGAAATTCCATGCAAAAAAAGAGTCGCCGCCCTGCGGCTCCAGCGTTTCTACCAGGTAGCGGTTGGCTTCCTGGTTCATCGGGATATAATAATCCCCTTTCAGGAATTTGATGTTTTGCTGGCTGGTGCTCACGGTAATGCCGGAGTGCAGGTAGTGTTTTTCGTATGGCCGTTGGGGGGTGTTGTAGTTGTCGATTTTATAGGCCTCTACGGAAATGGTGGTGTCTTGCGTGAGGCGCCGCATTTTTACGCCATTCAGCTGCAGCAGCTCCGTTACGGCCCACCAGCCCTGGGGAATGATATAGGCGGCCGGTTTGGTCACAAAATCGCCCGGCAGAAAGGTGTTGTATATTTTGATCTGTTTTTCGTAGGGCTGCGCGCGGTCGTAGTAGAGGCGGGGCAGGCCTGAAACGGCACTGGTTTTCATGCCGGCCTTGTAACCTTTGAAGGTATAGAGATCGTACTGCGTTTTGTCTGGCGCCCAGCTCAGGGGGAACTTCTCCTGTGTTTTCACGGCGTTTTTGGTTTGCCGGCGAAGGTTGCTGATCTGTTCGCTATACTGTGCAGTGAACTGGATAAAACATTCCATGAGCGCGTAGGTGGCGGCTACCCGCTGGGGGTAGGGTTTTAGCATATGGGTTTCGGGTACAAAGCCGAAGGTGTGGAAGAGGGTGGTATAACCGCTGGAATAACGGGGGCCGTCTGCGTAGGCCGTCCAGCCGCTGTCTGGCGTGCTGCCGAAGTGATTTACATAGGGCAGCAGGTCGTACCCCTTGGTTTTCATCATTTTATACAGTTCTGGCTCAAAGGTCTGGTGCAGGAATGCACCCATGGGCCCGCCCAGTTTGCCGTACTGGGTGCTCAGCAGGGTCATGACGTGTTGATAATCAGCGCCATTGCTCACGTGGTTATCAATAAAAACGTCTGGGTCGATGAGGTGGTATATTTTGTGAAAGGCGCGCGCATTGCGGGAATCTGCCTTTATAAAATCCCGGTTCAGGTCAAGGTTCTGGCCATTGCCGCGGGAGCCGAACTCGGCCGGGCCGTTCTGGTCTACCCGGTAAAAAGCACTGCGGTTAAGGGCGCCGCCAATGTTGTAGAGCGGTATTACGGCCAGCACTACATTGGCGGGCAGTTTCTTTTTGCCTTGCAGAATATCGCGCAGCAGCAGCATGCTGGCGTCTACCCCGTCCGGCTCGCCCGGGTGAATGCCGTTATTGATCAATATGACCCTTTTATGCTTCTTTTTGAGGCTGGGAAAGGAAAAGTCCCCGTCTTGCGACAAAACGGCCAGGTGCAGGGGGTATCCGCTGTCCGTTTGCCCTATTTCCAGCAGCTTCAGCCGGGGAAAGCGGGCGGCCAGGGTTTTGTAGTAGGCAATGCACTCAAAATAGGTGGCCGTTTCTTTGCCATTGCTGCGCTCGTAACGGGTGGTAAGGTCTTGCGCGGAGAGGGGAAAGGCCGCAGACACCAGTAGCAGGGTAACCAGGAAGTTCCTCATAAAATATTGAAAGTCAGTATGTTTAGATTCGTTGATGGATATTGACAGGGATAAATGTACGATGTGAGGGGGAGAAATGGAAGCGTGCAGGTTTTTCCGGGGTATCGTCAAACAAGTGGAAAGCCTTCGCTGAAAGGGGCTATAGATCGGGACCCATTGAGAATAAATGAGTTAAGGGAATTTGGGGCAATAAAAAAAGCCCTTCCCGTTTGCAGGGAAGAGCCTGAATATGTTAAAACTGCGGTAGCAATTAAGCCAGTGTGTTCACTTTCTTGGCGAGCTTGCTCTTCAGGTTGGCAGCTTTGTTCTTGTGAATTACGTTGCGTTTTGCCAGCTTATCGATCATGGAGATCACATCCGGCAAATTCTCGGAAGCGGCTGTTTTGTCGGTCAGCTTCTTCAGGTCCCGTATGGCATTACGGGTAGTTTTACCGTAGTAGCGGTTACGCTCATTACGCTTTCTGCTCTGACGTACGTCTTTTTTCGTTGCTTTATGGTTTGCCATTGTATAAATTTCAAGTTTCGGACGGCAAAGGTAAGTTTTATCTTTTTATAAACAAAAATAAAAAGCAGGTATTTCCGGACGCCGCCCGGATTAATTGTCCGTAAAAATAATAAATTATATACATATCAAGCTGTTTTAAATCATAAAACACCCATCGGAAATACCTTAAAATCCCAAATCTTTAGCGATATTTGCAATCCCATTTGCCGGTTTTTTGTGTTAATGAAACAGGTAAAGGAGAAAGAGCATAAAAGACCAAGCTTAAATTTCGTTGTAAATGAAGGACTTTTCGTTTGTCACCAACTCGCACCCGGCGTATATTGAATCGTTGTACCAGGAGTACCGCAGAGATCCGGCCGCTGTAGACCCGGAATGGATCAAATTTTTTGAAGGCTTCGACTTTGCGGTGAGCAATACCAACGGGAAAGCGGGTACCGCCACGGGTACCGCTTCTTTGCCGGTGAGCAGCGAACAGCTTGTGAAAGAACTGGGCGTGTACCGCCTCATCCAGGCGTACCGTAAAAAAGGGCACCTGGTGGCCAAAACCAACCCTATCCGTGAGCGTATGGACCGCCACGCCAACCTTGAACTTAACTTCTTCGGCCTGTCCGATGCTGATCTGAAAACCGAATTTTTTGCCGGCCAGGTAATAGGCCTCGGCAAAACCTCCCTCCAAAAAATTGTGCAGCACCTGAAAGAGGTATACGCCTCTTCCGTGGGCCTGGAATTTACCTATATTAATGATGCCGCCAGAATAGAGTGGTTGCAGAAAGAAGTGGAAGCATCCATCCGCAAGTCACTGTCTCCCGAACAGAAAAAACGCATCCTGATGAAACTCAACCAGGGTGTGATGTTCGAAAAGTTCCTGCATACCAAGTACATCGGCCAGAAGCGTTTTTCGCTGGAAGGCGGTGAAACCACCATCCCCGCGCTGGACGCCATGATCAGCACTGCCGCGGAATACGGCGTGCAGGAAGCGGTCATCGGCATGGCCCACCGCGGCCGCCTCAACGTGCTGGCCAACATACTGGGTAAAACCTACGAACAGATATTCTCGGAATTTGAAGGCACCGCCACGCCTGATACCACCATGGGCAGCGGCGACGTAAAATACCACCTCGGTTTCCGCGCCAGCATTCAAACATCCGCGGGCAAGGAAGTGAACGTGCAGCTCACGCCCAACCCCTCTCACCTGGAGGTGGTTGACCCTGTGGTAGTGGGCTTTGCCCGCAGCAAGGCAGACGTGATCTATGGCAGCGACTATGACAAGATACTGCCCATCCTCATTCACGGGGATGCCGCTATTGCCGGCCAGGGCGTGGTATATGAAGTAGCCCAGATGAGCAAGCTGAGAGGTTATTACACAGGGGGCACCATGCACTTCGTGATCAATAACCAGATCGGCTTCACAACTGATTTTGAAGACGCCCGCTCGTCTGACTACTGCACCAGCGTGGCGTCTATTGTGCAGGCGCCGGTGTTCCATGTGAACGGGGACGATGTGGAGGCCGTGGTGAAAATAGCGGAAATTGCCACCCGCTACCGCCAGGAGTTCAACTCTGATATTTACATAGATATGGTGTGCTACCGCAAGCACGGCCACAACGAGGGAGACGATCCGAAATTCACGCAACCCAAGCTGTACGCCGCTATTGACAAGCACCCCAATCCCCGCGAAGTATATTCCCAGCAGCTGATCGCCAAAGGGGATGTAGACGCGGCCATTGCCCAGGAAATGGAGAAAGCCTTCTGGGCAGACCTGCAGGAGCGGCTGGATGAAGTGAAACAGCATCCGCTGCCATACACCTACCAGAAACCTGAAAAATGGTGGCAGGAGCTGCGCAAGTCCACCCCTGAAGATTTCATTAAATCTCCGGACACGGCCATCACCAAAGCACAGCTGGACACCCTCTTCAAAGCCATCATGACCATTCCGGAAGGCTTCAAACCTTTACGCAAGGTGGAAAAGCTGCTGCAGGACAAACAGAAGCTGTTTGATGAACAGGGGTTGCTGGATTGGTCTTCCGGCGAGCTGCTGGCTTACGGCAGCATACTGGCAGACGGGCGTGACGTGCGCCTGAGCGGGCAAGATGTGAAGAGAGGCACCTTCTCACACCGCCACGCCGTGTTAAGAAGTGAAGAAACAGACCAGGAACACAGCCGTCTCAGCCAGGTAGGAGAGCGGCAGGGCAAGTTCCGTATCTATAACTCCCTGCTCAGCGAATTTGCCGTGCTGGGTTTTGAATACGGCTATTCCATAGCCAACCCGTACGCGCTCACCATCTGGGAAGCGCAGTTCGGTGATTTTATGAACGGGGGACAAACATTGATAGACCAGTTCATTACCTCCGCGGAAACCAAGTGGCAAAAACAAAGCGGCCTGGTGATGCTGTTGCCGCACGGTTACGAAGGCCAGGGGCCGGAGCACTCCAGCGCCCGCCTGGAACGTTTCCTGCAGCAATGCGCGGAATACAACATCATGGTCACTAACTGCACCACGGCCGCCAGCTTCTTCCATGCGCTGCGCCGCCAGCTGGCCATGCCTTTCCGCAAGCCCATGATCAATTTCTCACCCAAGGCTAACCTGCGCCATGTGCGCAGTTACAGCCCGGCAACGGAATTTACGCAGGGCGGCTTTAAGGAGGTGCTGGACGATCCGTTCATCACAGATGCTTCCCGCGTGAAGAAAGTACTGCTTTGCAGCGGCAAAATGTACTTTGACCTGAGCGAAAAACAAATGAAAGAAGACCGGAAAGATGTGGCCATTGTGCGGCTGGAACAATTGTACCCGCTGCCCGTGGCTCAACTGGAAGGCATTCAGCAGAAATACAAAGGCGCCACCTGGTTCTGGGTACAGGAAGAACCGCTGAACATGGGGGCCGCCAGCTTCCTGCAAATGAACCTGAAACAGTTCAATTACGGCGTGATCAGCCGCAACCCCAGCGCATCAACGGCCACCGGCTATGCAAAAGTGCATGCGCAGGAGCAGCAGGAAATTATAGACACGGCTTTTAACATCTAATTTTTTACTTATCTGGAGGGTATAACACATGATCATCGAAATTAAAGTTCCTACGGTAGGAGAATCAATCAGCGAAGTGACCATTGCAAAATGGCTGAAAAAAGACGGCGATTTTGTACAGCAAGACGAAGTATTGTGCGAAATGGAATCGGAGAAGGCCACTTTTGAACTGAATGCGGAAAAGCCCGGCGTTTTGAAAATAATGGCGGAAGAAGGCGCCACGTTGAAGATAGGGGATGTAGCCTGCACCATTGATACGGATGCCAAAGGCGCCGCCCCGGCCCCTGCCGCCGCTCCCGCCAAAGCCGCGGAAGCAGCGCCTGAAAAAGCGGAAGCCGCTCCTGCCGCTGCGCCCGCCGCCCCTGCCGTGAACAAAGGCACCATAGATATCAAAGTGCCTACCATCGGTGAATCTATCAGTGAAGTGACCCTCATCAAATGGATGAAGCAGACCGGAGAGTACGTGGAGCGGGATGAAGTGCTGTGCGAGCTGGAGTCTGAAAAAGCCACCTTTGAGCTGAACGCGGAAGAAGCGGGCGTGCTCAAAACCATTGCCAAAGAAGGTGATACCCTCAACATAGGCGATGTAGCCTGCCAGATAGATACCGCTGCCGCCCGCCCCGCCGATAAAGCGCAACCCGCGCCGCAGCCGCAGGCCGCCGCGCCCAAAGCGCAGCAACAGGCCCAGCAGGCGCCGGTAACCGCCATCCCGAACGATATTAAAGCAACGCCGGTAGCCGCCGCCGTTATTGCGGATAAAAAAGTAGACCCGGCCACCATCAAAGGTTCCGGCGCACAGGGCAAGATCATGAAAGACGATGTGTTTGCCGCCCTGCAAAACCCCGGCGTGGCCCTCGGCCAGGAGCTGTTTACCCGCAACGACCGCCGCGAGAAAATGAGCAACCTCCGCAAAGTGGTATCCCGCAGGCTGGTGGAAGCCAAAAATACGACGGCCATGCTTACCACTTTCAACGAGGTAGACATGACCAACGTGATGGCCATCCGCAGCAAATACAAAGAGACATTCAAAACCCAGCACGGTGTCAACCTCGGTTTCATGAGCTTCTTCACCAAAGCATGCTGCTTTGCGCTGCAGGAGTTCCCGGCCGTGAACGCCTATATTGACGGGGAAGAGATCGTGTACCACGATTACTGTGATGTGTCCATAGCCGTATCCGCGCCGAAGGGCCTGGTGGTGCCGGTGATCCGCAACGCGGAAAGCCTGGGCATGGCGGATATTGAGAAAAAAGTGCTGGAACTGGCCACCAAGGCCCGTGACAACAAGCTGTCCATGGAAGAAATGACCGGCGGTACGTTTACCATTACCAATGGCGGTGTATTCGGCTCGCTCATGAGCACCCCCATCATCAACATTCCGCAGTCCGCCATCCTGGGCATGCACAAAATACAGGAGCGCCCCATGGCCGTAAACGGCCAGGTAGTGATCCGCCCCATGATGTACGTAGCCCTCAGTTACGATCACCGCATCATTGACGGGCGCGAGTCTGTGAGCTTCCTGGTACGCGTGAAGGAAATGCTGGAAAACCCCGAGCAGCTGCTCTTCGGGAAAGACCCGCTGAAAGCGCTGTTGAAATTGTAATTACCTGTAACAGATATCGTCATAAACCGTTCCGCTATGCCGGGGCGGTTTTTTTATTTATACCGCAGATGAAATGGAAGAACGGACGTTATGGCATGGCCTTCTCCGGCTGTTTCGCAAACCGCATTTCCTGCCCCATTTGCCTGGCCACCAGGTCAAAGCCGGTGCCGGTTTTATCGAACCGCAAATACATCGGCATTTCCATCAGTACAAAGTTGCCGGGTGCGGTGAAATGCGTTTGCATGGGCGTGCTGCCGTTCAATGCAATATGGAGCCGGCCGCTGGTGAGCGTCACATCTATTTCCACGCCCCGGCCTGTATACCGCCCTGTATATTGGCGCAAAGTATCTGCCGGTACTTGTATGCTTTTCTCCACAACAGGATCGTAAAGGTCATTCCAGCCATAGGTGAGGGCAATGCTGCGCATTACTTCGCTGACAATACTGAAATCGTCAGAATTGGTCATGATCACAAAACCATAGCCGCCGTCAAGACTGCCGGAGTAAGTGCATTTAAAACCTTCATTACCGCCGTTATGACTGAAATACTTGTTGCCGTTGGTGAGAAATACGCCCAGCGCCGCATCATTGCTCATAAAAGGCGTGAGCCGTGTTTTAGTGGTGGCCGGCGTCAGTACTTTGGAAGACCTGCCGGCGTAGGAAAGCTGTGTTTCAATAATGTAACGGGCCAGGTCTGTAGGGTTGGTCCACAATCCCGCGGCGGCCATTTCGGGGTACACGTGGTATTTGCCCTCTACCGGCTTGCCATTTTGCCGGTAAGCCGTGGCCAGCAGCTGTTTTTTGGCGGCGGGCGCGGGTTGGGTGTAGAAGCTGCTGGTCATGCCCATAGGGTCCAGCACTTCCTGTTGCAGGTACTGGTCATACGGCTTGCCGGTTACCGTGGTGAGTATCAATTGTGTAACAGTGGTACCGCCCCCGGAGTATTGCACTTTTTTACCCGGGGCAAACGCCGGCTTCACTTCTTTCGTGTTGGCGGGGGGAACGCCGCGCAATATCTGCTCCACCGTGGGCAGCGTATCTGTTACCTCGTATCCCGGAAAGCCATGTATGGTAAGCCCTGCCGTGTGGCTCAGCAGGTGGGCCAGTGTTATTTTCCCTGAATCCGCGGAAGGATGCCAGGTGTTGAGATAGCGGTTGATGTCTTCATCAAGGTTCAGCTTGCCTTGTTGCACCAGCTTCAACATGGCCACCCCGTTAAGTGATTTGCTGATGGACGCCGCCTGGAAGAGCGTTTGCGCGGTAACCGGCCTTTTTTCCGCCACATCGGCAAACCCGTACCCGCGGGCCCAATGCACCTTGTAATCTTTTATGACCGCTATGCTGACGCCGGGCATCTTGCCGGTCTGCAATCTTTCCTGCAGGTTCCAGCGGGTGGGTGGTTCGTTTTCGAAGGTGACCCAGCCGGCCAGGTTGTTTTCTACCTGGCGGATGGTATCTTCAACAGATTGGCCGTGCGCTAGCAGGGGCAGGCAAAGTAGCAGGATGATCTTGAGGGGCGATCTCATACAGGAAGGTTATGATAGTTAAGTTACGTAGAAATCCTGGTACTGGGAAGAGATGGCCGTACCTGGATGGCTATGACAAGATACCGGCGGCATTCCTATCTTTGCGCACATGACGCGCTGGGAAAATTATATGAATGCGGCCGAAAAGGTGATAACCGGGTACGATGGATCAATACCGCTGCATCACTACCTGAAAACTTTCTTCAAGGTACATCCCCACATGGGCAGCAGAGACAGGCGGTGGGTGCAGCAACTGGTATACCAGTACTTTCGCCCGGGCCGCTGGCAAAATGAGCAGCCTGTAAAGGAACGTATACTGCTGGGCGTTTTCCTTTGCGCGCAGGGGCCGGATGAGCTGCTGGCCTTTTTCCGCCCGGCGTGGAATGAACTGGCCGCCGCCCCGCTGGAACAAAAACTGGCTACAACAGGCGTAGGTTGGAACGCACAAGCCGCTTTCCCTTTCCTGCCACACCTTTCCGCAGGCATTGACGGTGAAACCTTCACCCGCGCTCACCTGCAGCAACCGCATCTGTTCATCCGCGCAAGGCCCGGCAAAATGGCGGCCATTCTCCGTTTACTGGATGCGGCGGGCGTTGCTGTGCAGCCAATAGGAGAACATGCGCTGGCGCTGCCCAACGGCACCAAAACAGACAGCATCATCCCGGATAAAAGCTGGTACGAAGTACAAGACCTTTCCTCGCAGGAAACAGGCCTGCATTTTCATGCAAAGGCCGGTGAGCATTGGTGGGACTGCTGTGCGGCCAGCGGAGGCAAATCCATCCTGCTGCTTGACAAGGAACCTGCAGTACACCTCTTTGCCAGCGATGTGCGCGCCAGCATTCTAGAGAATCTGAAAAAACGTTTTGCCGAAGCAGGCGTAAAGAACTATTCCGCCAAAGTGCTGGACCTCACCGCGCCCACGCTCCGCGCACAACTGCCACGCACCCGCTTTGACGGCATCATCCTGGATGCGCCCTGCAGCGGCTCCGGTACCTGGGGCAGAACGCCGGAGAACATCCGGTATTTCAAAGAATCGCAAATAGCTGAATATGCAAGGCTGCAAAAAGAGATAGCCGCCAATGTAACGCCATTCCTGCAACCGGGCGGTACGCTTGTGTATATTACCTGCTCGGTGTTCCGGGAAGAGAACGAAGAAGCCGTGGAGTATTTGCGCAGCCATTGTGGACTGGAAATAACGGAAAGCGGGGTGATCGGCGGGTATGAGCGCGGGGCGGATACGATGTTTGTGGCGGTGGGGAAGAAGCCATAAAAAAAGGGCCAACTGTTACCATTGGCCCTCTCGTATCCAAGATCGGATAATTATCTTCGGATGATCCCCCCGGCTATCACATCGTCTCCCTCATAGAAAACGGCGCTCTGCCCCGGGGCAATTCCTTTCACCTGCTCGTAAAAATCCACTTTCACCAGGCCGTCCGCACCATTGTATACATTGGCCAGCGCGCCTTTGTCTTTATACCGGATCTTTACGGTAGACTCGAAGCCTTCCGGCAGATGGTCATATTTCACATAGTTGAGGCCGCCTACGTTCATTTCGCTGCGGTTCAGCTCATGTTCGTCTCCCAGTACCACGGTATTGGTTTCCGGGATGATCTCGGTCACAAAAATAGGCCTGCCAAGGGCAATTTCCAGCCCTTTACGCTGCCCGATGGTATAGAAAGGGTAACCTCTGTGTTGGCCTACAACAGTGCCGTTCGCCAGCACAAAATTGCCGCCGTTCACTCTTTCTTCCAGCCCGTCTACTTTGCGTTTCAGGAAACCCCGGTAGTCGTTGTCCGGCACAAAACAGATCTCGTAGCTTTCCGCCTTTTTGGCCAGTTCGGGGTAGCCGAAGTCCATCGCCATCTGGCGGATCTCCGTTTTCCGGTAGGTACCCAGCGGCAGCAGGGTGCGTTTCACCACGTCCTGGTCAAGCCCCCAGAGTACATAGCTCTGGTCTTTGGTCTCGTCCAGCCCCTTGCTGATCACGCCACGGCCGTTTTCCATGCGCAGCCGGGCATAGTGGCCGGTGGCAATGAACTCGCAGTCCATAGCGTCTGCCCGCTTCATCAGGGCGCGCCACTTGATGTGCGTATTGCACAGCACACAAGGGTTGGGGGTGCGGCCGGCTATATATTCGTCTACAAAGTTGTTGATCACAAAATCGCCGAACTCCTCCCGTATATCCAGTATGAAATGCGGAAAACCATGATGCACGGCCGCTGCGCGGGCATCATTGAAAGAGTCCAGGTTACAGCAGCCGGTCTCCTTTTTGGAAGGGCCCGCGCTTGCGTAATCCCAGGTCTTCATGGTAATGCCCACCACTTCGTAACCTTGCTCATGCAGCATCAGGGCAGTAACCGTACTGTCAATGCCCCCGCTCATGGCTACCAGCACTTTTCCATGCTTGCTCATCTGTTCATCGAATTAAGGATGCAAAATTACTGAAATCCCCCGTAAAACGGGGCATTGGCCCTATAGATACTCATAATAGGGTCATAGATACACTTGTTTCTTAAATGATTTACATCGATTGATTCCCACAAATCTTTAGTAAATTGTCAAAAATTTCCAGGGCTAGTTATATATTTATCTGGAAATAGGTATGTTATTTAATAAATTATCCATGCATGCTACCGAGACTCAACAAGCAACACGTTATGAACAACCCCTCCTGGGGCATTAAACCTGACTATTTTCAATTTCCTGAAAAGATCCTCCAATTCGGTACGGGCGTGCTGCTCCGCGGGCTGGTAGATTACCTGGTAGACAAAGCTAATAAGGCAGGCATTTTTGAAGGCAGGATTGTGGTCGTAAAATCTACAGATGGCGATGCGGGCGCTTTTGGCACGCAAGATGGCCTCTATACCACTCACATCAAAGGCGTGTCTCAGGGACAGCCTGTTAATCAGCACCTTGTGAACGCTTCTGTTAGTCGTGTTTTGCAATCGAATGCAGAATGGGAGGCTATATTAGCGGCCGCTACCCAGCCCACGCTGAACATTATTATTTCCAACACCACGGAAGTAGGTATCCAGTATGTGGAGGAGAACGTGGCCGCAGGCGTGCCCGCTTCTTACCCCGGCAAGCTGCTGGCCATTTTGCATGAGCGCTTCCGCAAGGGGATGGACGGCTTCGTGATCATCCCCACGGAACTGGTGGTAGACAACGGCAAGCTCTTGAAAGAGACCGTACTGCAGCTGGCGGCATTTAACAAGCTGCCGGAAGACTTTATACATTGGATCTCCACCGCCAACCGCTTCTGCAGCTCGCTGGTAGACCGCATTGTGCCGGGCAAACCCAAGAACCTGCAGGAATGCTGGGAACAGGCCGGTTATGAAGATGAACTGTGGATAGACGCCGAACCTTTTCTGCTTTGGGCCATTGAGGGAGACACCGCGGTGGCGCAGCAGCTGGCTTTCCACCAGACAGACAGCCGCATGCTGATCGCCCCCAGCATCACCCCTTACCGGGAGCAGAAATTGCGCATCCTCAACGGCAGCCATACGGCAGCCGTGTGCGTAGGCTATTTGTCAGGCCTCAACACCGTGTACGAGTGCATGCAGGACGCCTACATGCGCCGTTTCTTTGAAACCGTGGTAACAGACGAAATTTTGCCTACCCTCAGCGCTTTGGGGCCGCAAACGGCCGTTTTTGCGCGGGATGTGCTGGACCGTTTCGCCAACCCGTATATAGAGCACAAGCTGATCAGCATCACCTTCCAGCAAAGTTCCAAAATGAACGCCCGCAATGTGCAAACCCTGTTGCGCTACCGCGAGGCCAAAGGCATATTGCCGGAAATGATGTTGCTCGGATTTGCAGCCACCCTGCTGTTCCTGAAGCCGGCCCGCGAGGTGAACGGTAAATACCAGGGCCAGCGTGGTAAAGACGCCTTCTATGATATTACGGACGATAATGCTGCCGTTTTTGCGGCCCATTGGCAGTCTGTGGAAAAGAACGGTTATCCTGAAATATCCGCCATGGTGCGCGCCGTCTGCAAAGACAGCCGCCTCTGGGAAACGGACCTGAATAATATTCCCGGTTTTGCAGACACGGTAACAGACCACCTGGTGGGCATGTTGCAAAACGGCGTTCAGTCATACATTACTCATCACTCCAAGGTTTTATAAGCAGCATAATGAAAACTTTTTTGTCAGAAGATTTCCTGCTCCGCACGGAGACAGCCAAACGGCTTTATTTCGATTTTGCGAAAGACATGCCGGTGATAGATTATCACAATCACCTGCCGCCAGACGAAATTGCCGGTAATAAACAGTTCCAGAACATCACGGAAGCCTGGTTAAAAGGCGACCACTATAAATGGCGTGCCATGCGTGCCAACGGCGTGAACGAAGATCTCATCACCGGCAACGCGGATGATTTCACCAAGTTCAAAATGTGGGCGGAAACCGTGCCCTACACCATGCGCAACCCGCTGTACCACTGGACGCACATGGAGCTGCGCAACCCCTTCGGCATTACAGAAGTGCTCAACGGCGGCAATGCCGCCAAAGTGTACGAGGCCTGCAACGCACAGCTGCCGCAGTTCACCACTAAAGCCTTGTTGCAGCATTTCAAGGTAGATGCGCTGTGTACCACAGATGATCCCTCAGATTCCCTGGAGCACCATGCGGCCATCCGCCAGCAAGGTTTTGCGGTAAAGGTACTGCCCACGTTCCGGCCGGATAAAGCGATTGCGGTCGAAGACCCCGCGGCTTTCCAGGTGTACATGAAAAAGCTGGGCGGCGCGGCAAATGTAGACATCAACAGCTACAGCGCATTGCTGGATGCCCTGAAGAAACGGCACAACTATTTTCATGAGCAGGGCGGCCGCTTGTCTGATCACGGCCTGAACTTCTTTATTTACGCAGACTTTACGGAAGCGGCGCTGGAAAAATCCTTTGCCGCGCTGATGGCCGGCAAACCATTAACCGGCGCTGATGCGGACATGTTCAAATCTGCCACGCTTCATTTCATCTGCACCTGGAACCATGAAAAAGGCTGGACACAGCAGTTCCATGCAGGCGCCATCCGTAACAATAATTCCCGCCTGCTGAAAAGGCTGGGGGCGGATGCCGGTGTGGATTCTATTGGAGACTGGCCGATGGCCGAAGCCATGAGCCGCTTCTTTGACAGGCTAGATAAGAATGACCAGCTGGCCAAAACCATTGTGTACAATCTCAATCCTTCCCATAACGAAGTGTATGCCACCATGGTAGGCAATTTCCAGGATGGTACCATAGCCGGCAAAATGCAGTTCGGCTCCGGCTGGTGGTTCCTTGACCAGAAAGACGGCATGGAAAAACAAATGAACACGCTCAGCAATATGGGTCTGCTCAGCAGGTTTGTAGGCATGCTGACAGACTCGCGCAGTTTTCTTTCTTACTCGCGGCATGAGTATTTCAGGAGAATATTGTGTAATTTGATCGGCAATGATGTGGAGAACGGCGAACTGCCGGCTGATATTCCCTGGTTGGGAAAAATGGTACAGGATATTTGCTACAACAACGCCAAAGCCTATTTTAATTTCTGATGCAACCGGTTTCTGTTATTACGTTTGGAGAATTGTTATTACGATTAAGCCCGGATTGGGCGGCACAACGTGCGTCTCTCTTTGTAGGCGGCGCAGAAGCCAATGTGGCCGCCGCTTTGGCTACTTGGGGCAACCCGGTGGCATATATCAGTAAAGCGCCAGACAACGGCCTTTCCCGCCAGGTACTGGCGCAACTGGAGGCCGTGGGCATTCAGACTGACCGGATGTTGTGGGGCGGGGACCGCATCGGGGCGTATTACCTGGCCCAGGGCGCAGACCTGAAACATGCGGAAGTAGTGTATGACCGCAAATATTCCAGCTTTTCGGAAATAAAACCGGGAACGGTAGATTGGGATGCCCTGCTGGGCCATGCCGGCTGGTTCCACTGGAGCGCTATTTCACCCGCGCTCAACAAAGATGCGGCGGTAATTTGCCGGGAAGTGCTGGAAGCGGCCACCCGCAAAGGAATGACAATATCAACAGACCTGAATTACCGCAGCAAGCTGTGGCAATACGGGCAATCGCCGCTGGACGTGATGCCGGCATTGACGCAGTACTGTCATGTGATCATGGGCAACATCTGGGCCGCCAATATGATGCTGGGCACACCGCTCAACCAGGAAGCGGTGAACGAGAACACTAAAGAAGCCTATCTCCGCGCCGCGCGGGAATCTGCGCAGGCTATTGTGCAACAGTTCCCGAAGTGCGACCGTGTGGCCTTCACTTTCCGTTTTTCTTCCGCGCCTACGCATAACCTGTATTATGCGGTGTACTGGAAAGACGGGGAACTGTACGTATCCCGGCAATACGAGACCAACGAAGTGGTAGACCGGGTAGGCAGCGGAGACAGTTTTATGGCGGGGCTCATTCATGCCAACCTGAACGGGTATACGGAACAGCAAACTATTTCATTTGCCGCCGCCGCAGCTTATTCCAAGCTGTTCCGCACCGGCGATTTTAACCTTACCGCAAAGGAATCCATTGCGCAACTGATGTAACATATGACACCACAACCTGATATAGTATTACAAGCATTTGAAGCCACAAAGGTGGTGCCGGTGTTTTATCATGATGACCCCGCTGTGTGTGCGGAAGTGATGAAGGCCTGCTACGAAGGGGGCATTCGTGTATTTGAATTTACCAACCGTGGAGAAAACGCCCGGCAGAACTTTGCGTACCTCCGCGATCTGAAAACCAAGTCCATGCCGGATATGTACCTGGGCATAGGCACCATCAAGAACGCGGCGGATGCCAGAACATTTGCGGAAATGGGAGCGGACTTTATTGTAAGCCCGATAATAGATGAGGCTACGGCCACCTATTGCAAATCTGCCAATATTTTGTGGATACCCGGCTGCATGACGCCTTCGGAAATAGCGGTGGCGGAAAAGAGCGGTGCGGCGCTGGTGAAACTGTTCCCCGGCAGCACACTGGGGCCGGGTTTTGTAAAAGCCATCAAACCGCTGTTCCCCGGCCTGCGCTTCATGCCTACCGGCGGCGTAGAACCGGAGCAGGCCAACCTCCAGGCATGGTTTGATGCCGGCGTGGTGTGTGTAGGCCTGGGGTCTAACCTGTTGCCCAAGTCTGTGATCGATAAACAAGACTGGAAAGGGCTGAGCGGAAAAGTAACGCAAACGTTTGCATATATAAAGGCATTGAAGTAATTTGTTGCCAACATGTATTTATCCTAAACAATCAACGAAATGAATTCCACTGTAATTGGCCGGTACCGCTGGCGCATTGTAGCTTTATTGTTTTTTGCCACTACTATCAACTATATTGACCGGCAGGTGATCGGGATTCTGAAACCTTTACTGGAGAAAGAATTTAACTGGTCAGAAACGGAGTATGGCGAAATTGTGATGGTGTTCTCCGCCTGCTATGCACTTGGCTTGCTGGTATTTGGCCGGTTTGTGGACAAAGTAGGCACCAAAATGGGATATACGGTTTCCATTGTAATATGGAGTGTTGCGGCCATGGCGCATGCGCTGGCTAAATCTACTTTCGGCTTTGGGGCGGCCCGCGCTTTGCTGGGACTTGGCGAGGCTGGTAACTTCCCGGTAGCCGTGAAGTCTGTGGCAGAGTGGTTCCCGAAAAAAGAAAGGGCTTTTGCTACAGGCCTGTTCAACTCCGGGGCCAATATTGGTGCCGTGGCGGCGCCTGCAATAGTGCCCTGGCTGGCTTCCGCGTACGGCTGGCAGGAGGCTTTCATCTGGACAGGTGTGATCGGTTTTATATGGCTTATTTTCTGGCTGGTGATGTACGAATTGCCCAACCGTCATAAAAAAGTGGGCGCGGCCGAGCTGGCTCACATCCAGAGCGATGGGGAAGAAGAAGTAGCAGTGGAAAAGAAAGTTTCCTGGGGTCAATTATTCGCCATTCGCCAAACATGGGCATTCGTATTCGGCAAGCTGCTGACAGATCCCATCTGGTGGTTCTTCCTGTTCTGGCTGCCATCTTATTTCTCCACTACCTTCAACCTGGATATCAAGAACCTGGGCTTGCCCCTGATCATTGTGTACACGGCTACCACCGTGGGCAGCATTGGCGGCGGTTACCTGCCGGGCTGGCTGATCAGCAAGGGCTGGCCGGTATTCAAGGCCCGCAAAATGTCTATGCTGTTTTTTGCCATCTGCGTAATTCCCATCATGACGGCGCGTTATGCGGAAAACATGTGGGTGGCTGTGGCACTGATCAGTTTAGCTGCTGCGGCACACCAGGCCTGGTCTGCCAATATCTTCACTACGGCGTCTGACATGTTCCCCAAATACACACTCAGCTCCGTAGTAGGCATCGGCGGTATGGCCGGCTCCCTGGGCGGCATGCTGTTCCCCCTGGTAGTGGGCTTCCTGCTTGATCATTACAAGGCGCTCGGCAACATCAATGCAGGGTACAACATCCTCTTCCTGATCTGCGGTTCCATGTACCTGCTGGCATGGATCACCATGCACTTCTTTGCACCGCGTATGGAAAAGGTGGAAATATAAACAACCATCTTTCAACATAAGAAAAAGGCTTCCTGCAGAGGAAGCCTTTTTTATTGAATTATTTCATGGTCCTGTTTGCCGGCGCACGGCATAAAAAAACGGTGCAGGGTTGCCCGCACCGTTCCTGTATCGTTCATATGCTTACAAACTTACACCGCGCTTCCAGGGAATAAAATCATCCTGGTGCAGTAACTCGGCCTTTGTAAAGATTTCTCCGCTGGCCACTTTCACCACGTGGTCCAGGATGTCTTCACCCATTTGTTCAATGGTTTTCTGACCGCTGATGATACTGCCGGTATCAATGTCTATAATGTCAGGCATGCGCTGGGCAAGCCGGGTATTGGTAGACAATTTTATAACGGGAGCAATGGGGTTGCCGGTAGGCGTGCCCAGCCCCGTGGTGAACAGCACTACGGAAGCACCGGAACCTACCTCGGCAGAAGTGGATTCCACATCGTTACCCGGTGTGCAGAGCAGGTTGAGCCCTGGTTTGGTGGCGTATTCCGTATAGTCCAGCACATCTTTTACAGGAGAAGTGCCGCCCTTTTTGGCCGCTCCGGCAGATTTGATGGCGTCTGTAATGAGACCGTCCTTGATGTTGCCGGGCGAAGGGTTCATATAAAAGCCTGAGCCTACGGACTGGGCCTGGTTTTCATAGGCCCGCATGATGGAAATGAACTTGTCTGCCGTGCCATTGTTTTCGCAACGGTTGATCAGCTCCTGCTCCACGCCGCAAAGCTCCGGAAATTCAGATAGAATGGTGGTGCCGCCCAGGGCTACCAGCAGATCTGAAGTATGGCCGATGGCAGGGTTGGCGGAAATACCGGAAAACCCGTCTGAACCACCACATTCCAGGCCTATCACTATTTTGGACAGCGGCGCCGGCCGGCGTTCCTGTTTATTGGCTTCCACCAGCGCCAGGAAGGTTTCCCGGATGGCGGTTGATAACATGTTAAATTCCGAACCGCTGGTTTGCTGTTCGTACACCAGTACCGGCTTGCTAAAGTTCGGGTTCAGCTTTTTGAGGGCGTCCTGCAGAATGGATACCTGCGCATGCTGGCAGCCCAGGCTCAGTACGGTAGCACCGGCTACGTTAGGGTGGTGTATGTAACCGGCCAGCAGGGCGCAAAGCGCATCGGAATCCTGCCGGGTACCACCGCAGCCGCCTTCGTGTATCAGGAATTTGATACCGTCTATATTGGGAAATACCGCGTTTTTGCGGGATTCCGTGGTGGCTTCCGCGGGCTTGTAATCCTGGATAGCGTCCAGCCGGCCGCTTTTATAGAGGCCCACCAGGTCGTTCACCTGCTCGTTGTACACCTCCGGCGGGGCAAAACCCAGGCCTTTTTCAAAGGCCGTTTTAATAACGCCTACATTCCTGTTCTCACAAAATACCATGGGTATTACCAGCCAGTGGTTGCGGGTGCCTACCTGCCCGTCTTCCCGGTAAAAGCCCTGGAAAGTCTGATTGGCCCAGCGGCTCACGTTGGGAGCCTGCCACTGGAAACTGGCGTCTTTTTCATGGAAAGCATTGGCATCGTGCTGTAAATTCCTGACCGTAATGGTTTCCCCCTCCTGTATGGGAGCTACCGCCTTACCCACCAGTACGCCGTACATCAGTACGGCATCGCCCGGCTGCAGGGGTTTTAAAGGGAATTTATGTTTAGCGGGAACGTTCTGTTTCAATTGAATTGTTGAACCATTGAACTCTATTTGCTTTCCAGCCGGCAGGTCCTGTAAAGCCACCAGCACATTGTCTTTCGGGTGAATCTGAAGATACGTGTTCATGATTTGCTAAAATAGCGTATTTGGAAACTTGCCGTTAATACTAAAATCTGATTTCTTGATTGGATATTAACCAACTGCAAAGTTAACAAAACACCATAGTATTTTGCGGCTGAAGCCCCCGTGTCACCGTTATTTGACGCTTTTATAGCAATTTAATGCAAACGTTTGCATTTCTCAGTATTTCATATTACCTTTCCATGAATATTGTTATTTTTTGGTTATACTTTCCAAAATGGAATTTCTTAAAATTTTATGATGAGCACGTCTATAGAAACAAGATATGCCAGCAGTCCCGCGGAAGCCAAAGCATGGGACACTGCGCAGGCCAGGGAAGCATTATTGATCACACCGCTGTTTGAAGCTGGCAAAGTACGGCTGGTATACAGCCATTACGACCGTTTTATTACCGGCGGAGCAATGCCGGCAGACAAGCCGGTAAAGCTGGAAACAGTAGACCCGCTGAAAGCGGAGTACTTCCTGGAACGCCGGGAGCTGGGCATTATCAATACAGGCGGAGACGGTACCGTTACCGTTGACGGCGAAGTGTTCGAAGTGGCTTTCAAGGAAGCCCTGTATATCGGCAAAGGCAAACGCGAGGTGGTGTTTGCCAGCAAAAACGCGGCAAGCCCTGCCCGGTTCTACCTCAATTCCACCCCGGCGCACATGAACTATCCCACCCGCCGCATTACCCGCGCGGAAGCGGATGTGGTAACACTGGGCGCACAGGAAACCTCCAACCACCGCACCATTAACAAACTGCTGGTCAATTCTGTACTGCCCACCTGCCAGCTGCAGATGGGAATGACAGAGCTGAAATCCGGCAACACCTGGAACACCATGCCGGCCCATACGCATGATCGCCGCATGGAGGTGTATTTTTATTTCGAAGTGCCGGAAGGCCAGTCTGTTTGCCACTTCTGGGGCCAGCCGCAGGAAACGCGCCACATCTGGATGCAGAACAACGAAGCGGTGATCTCACCGCCCTGGTCCATCCACTCGGGCGCAGGCACCAGCAACTATACTTTCATCTGGGGCATGGCCGGTGAAAACCTGGATTACGGAGATATGGACCATTGCGCCATCACTGAATTACGGTAACGACTACACGTATAAAAGAAAATCATGAAGAAATTCATCATCAACTGTTTATGCGCGGGCGTACTGTCCGGCTCGGCATTGGCCGCCGCCGCCCAGGCCCCGCTTTCCGTATCGCTTCACAACCCGGCCGGGGTAGCCGGCGGGCTGGTGGAAGTAGACTACGCTATGGTGGCCGCTCAATGGGCGCCGCTGGGCAAAGGCAGCTTTAAGGTGCTGAACACCGCCACAGGCAAGGAAGTACCTTACCAGGTGCTCACGGAAGGTACCGGCCAGCCGGTGAAAATACTGCTGGATGTTCCGCTGAAAGCGGGCGCCAGCACCACTATCAGGTTTGTAGCAGGAAAACCGGCCCCCGTGGCCGCCAAAACCTACGGCCGTTATGTACCGGAGCGGAAGGATGATTTTGCCTGGGAAAATAACCGGGTGGCTTTCCGCATGTACGGGAAGGCACTGGAAGCCACGCCCAAAGAAATGGCCTATGGGGTTGACTTCTGGAATAAACGGACGGAAAACCTGGTGATCAACAAATGGTACAAACGCACCAACTATCATAAGGACGACGGCGACGGACTGGATTATTATCATGTGGGGCTGACACTGGGCGCGGGCGGTATTGCGCCGTACCTGCAAGACAGCATCTGGTTCTCCAGGAACTACACCGGCCACCGCACGCTGGACAGCGGGCCTCTCCGCACCTCCTTTGAGCTAAGCTACGATGCCTGGCAGGTGAGCGGCAAGCCGGTAACCGTTACCAAAACCGTATCGCTGGACGCTCATGCCCAACTGAGCAAGATGCAGGTCCGGTACAGCCAAAGCCTGCCGGTGGCCATCGGTATCATCAAAAGGAAAGATCCGGGTACCATCCTGCTGCAGGAAGCCAATGGCGTAATGGGTTATTGGGAGCCGCAGCACGGGGCAGACGGCACCACCGGCATAGGCTGCATCGTACTGGCGCCCGTAAAGGAAATGAAGGTAGAGAAAGGCCATGTGCTGGCTGTTGCAGCTACGGACGGGAACGGCGCCATCACCTATTACACCGGCGGCGCCTGGGACAAGGCCGGCCTCATCAAAAACGCAGACCAGTGGTTCCGCTACCTGCAGGAGCAGGCGGAAAGGTTGCGGCAGCCGGTTACAGCTAAAATTATCCAGAAAAAATAATTTGACATCATGAGTGTTTTAGATCTGTTCAGCCTGAAAGGGAAAACGGCCCTTGTTACCGGGTGTAAAAGGGGCATTGGAAAGGCCATGGCCGTGGCATTGGCGGAAGCCGGCGCGGATATCATAGGGGTGTCTGCCTCCCTGGAATTGTCAGGCAGCGATGTGGAAAAGGAGGTACTGGCTACCGGCCGCCGGTTCAAAGCCTACCAGTGTGATTTTGGGAAGCGCGAAGCATTGTATAATTTTATCGGAACGGTACAAAAGGATTTTCCGGTAATCGATATCCTCGTGAACAATGCTGGCACCATTATGCGCAAACCGGCTGCGGAGCATCCGGACGAATATTGGGACGAAGTGATTGCCATCAACCAGAGCGCACAGTTCATCCTTACCCGCGAGATCGGGAAACAGATGATAGCGCACGGTAGCGGCAAGGTGATATTCACCGCTTCGTTGCTCACCTTCCAGGGCGGCATCAATGTTCCGGGCTACGCAGCCAGCAAAGGTGCGGTAGGGCAGCTCACCAAAGCATTTGCCAATGAATGGGCGGCCCGCGGCATAAATGTGAACGCCATTGCGCCGGGTTATATTTCCACGGATAACACAGCAGCCCTGCGGGCAGATGAAAAACGCAGCCAAAGCATCCTGGAACGTATACCCGCCTCCCGCTGGGGAGAGCCGGAAGATTTTATGGGACCGGTAGTATTCCTGGCATCTGCCGCGTCCAACTACATGCACGGCACCGTTGTGACGGTAGACGGCGGTTGGATGGGCAGGTAAAATCCCCTAAATAGCTAATCATATGTCGTCCCTTCGTTCTGAAAAAACAATTGTAGACATTGCCGAAGAACTGGAACTTTCGGTGTCTACCGTTTCCCGGGCATTGAATGACCATCCTAACATCAGCGCCAAAACCAAAGAGCGCGTTAAAAAGATGGCGCGTAAAATGGGCTACCGCCCTAACGCTATGGCCGCGGGCCTGCGCAACAACAAGAGCAAGATCATCGGTCTCATTGTTCCGCGCATTTCCATGTTCTTCCCCGCCGCCATCAGCACCATCATCCAGAACAAACTGCAGGAGTACGGGTACAACCTGATCATTTGCCAGAGCAATGACTCCCTGCAGCAGGAAATCGAACTGGCCAATACGCTGTACTCGGCCAGGGTAGACGGGCTGGCGGTATCCGCCACGCTGTATACCACGGATTTCTCCCACTTCGACATATTCAAGCAGCAAAACACGCCTATTGTGTTTTTTGACCGCACACCCAAAGATTACAATGTAAAAGTGATCAAGGGAGATGATTTCCTGGGCGGCTTCAAAGCCACGGAACACCTGGTGGAAAAAGGCTGTAAAGACATTGTGCATATTTCGGGCCCGCTTACCTGCAATCTGTATACAGAGCGGCTGGCCGGTTACAAGGAGGCCCTGCAGAAAAACAAGCTGCCTTATAAAAAGAACCGGGTTTTCTTTCATGAACTGACAAGGGAGAACGCCTGGCAGGCGGCGGAAAGGATATTTTCGCAGAAACCTTATCCCGACGGCATTTTTGCCACCAATGATACCACGGCCATCACCATACTGGAGTACTGCCGCAAGCATGGCATCAGGGTGCCGGAAGATTGCAAGATCGTAGGGTATTCCAATGATCCGCGTACGGAGATCGTAACGCCTTCTATCACCTCTGTAGACCAGTATCCCACCACTATGGGAGAAAGGATAGTGGCCGCGCTGATGGACCTGATACAGGCCCGGCACCCCGCGGCGTACCGCCACTCGCAGGAAATTGTGCCCATTCAGCTGGTAGAAAGGGAATCTACCGGGGGCATGCCCAAAGAAACGCCCGTGGCGCCGGCCGGCATCAAAGTGTCCGCTGCCAACGGGGCGGCCGTTAAAGCCGTTAAAAAGAAAAAATAACAGCCCGTTGCTGCGTAGCCGGGCATAAAAGTAAAATTCACACGGAATGAAAAGCAAGATCGTTTTTTTATTACTGATGGCCTGGGGCGCAGCTGCCCACGCGCAAACCAAATTATCCACCAGGCAGATGAAAGCGTTGGTAAATGAAAGTCTCCGCTTCTCTGCAACACAGTACAAACACATGATGCAGGCCCTGCCTGACTCGGTGTTTCCCCGCGCCACCAATAAAGACGGCAGCCTGATGACGGCCAAATACAACTGGTGGACGGCAGGTTTTTACCCCGGCTCCTGCTGGTACCTGTACGAATACACGAAAGACCCCGCTTTTAAGCAGGAAGCCGAAAAACGCCAGCAATACCTGTTGCCTGACCAGTACCGCACCAACACGCACGACCTGGGCTTTCTCATGTACTGCAGCTTTGGCAATGGCCTGCGCCTCATTGGAACGCCTGCTTACAACGATGTGCTGATGACCAGCTCCCGCTCCCTCATCACCCGCTACAAGCCCACCATAAAAGCCATCCGCTCCTGGGACCACGGCCGCTGGCAGTGCCCGGTGATCATAGATAACATGATGAACCTGGAAATGCTGGCATGGGCCACCCGCCATAGCGGGGATTCTACCTTTATCAAAATAGCCATAGACCACGCCAATACCACTATCAAAAACCACTTCCGGGAAGACTACAGCTCTTACCACGTAGTGGATTATGATACCGCTACCGGCCAGGTGCTGGCTAAAAAGACCCATCAGGGCCACTCGGACGCTTCGGCCTGGAGCCGAGGGCAGGCCTGGGGCTTGTACGGTTATACCATGATGTACCGGGAAACGAAAGACAAAAAATACCTTGATCAGGCGCGCCATATTGCGGACTACATGCTCAACCACCCCCGCATGCCCAAAGACCTGGTGCCGTACTACGACTATGATGCGCCCGAGATCCCGAACGCCATCCGGGACGCTTCCGCCGCGGCTGTAATGAGCTCTGCGTTGCTGGAACTGAGCAGGTATACCAATAAACAGGAACGCAAACGCTACTGGAATGCCGGCGCAGACGCGCTGGCCAGCCTGGCAGGGCCTGCCTACCGCGCAAAGGAAGGGGAAAACAATAACTTCATTCTTATGCACAGCACCGGCTCCATGCCTGGCAAGTCCGAAATAGATGTGCCGCTTTCCTACGCGGACTATTACTTCCTGGAAGCGCTGCTCAGGTATAAAAATTGGGCCGGCAAAAGATAGTTTAATGTTATTTTAATACAGAATTGACAAGGAATGCGCGCTTTTGCCGCATTCCTTGTATTTTATTACCCTTCTCTCCCGTGTTTTTTTATTATTTTGCCAACATCACATATAAAAGAAAACAGACGGGCGGATGATCCATTTACCAAACCTTATTATTGACCTGGCCCTTCTGCTGGGCTCGGCGGCCATAACAACCCTGATCTTCAAAAAATTAAAGCAGCCCCTGGTACTCGGTTATCTGATAGCCGGCTTCCTGGTGGGGCCGTATTTTGACCTCTTCCCAACGGTAAGGGAGGAAGGCAACATCCGTGTGTGGTCCGAAATAGGGGTGATCTTTTTATTGTTCAGCCTGGGCCTTGAGTTCAGCTTCAAAAAACTGATGAAGGTAGGCGGCGCCTCTTCCATTACCGCGTTGGTGGAAGTGGCCTTTATGCTGGGGCTGGGTTATGTCACAGGCCAGTTGCTGGGGTGGTCTATGATGGACAGTATCTTCCTGGGCGGCGTGTTATCTGTATCCTCCACCACCATTATTATACGGGCGTTTGAAGAGCTGGGGGTGAAAGGGCAGAAGTTTGCCGGGCTGGTATTTGGCATCCTGGTGGTAGAAGACCTTATTGCCATTGTGTTGCTGGTATTATTATCCACCCTTGCCGTAAGCCAGCAGTTTGCCGGTACGGAAATGCTGATATCTGTAGTGAAGCTGGTGTTCTTTCTCATACTCTGGTTTGTGGGCGGTATTTTCTTCATCCCCACGCTGCTCAAGAAAACCAAAACCCTCATGAGCGAAGAAACCATGCTGGTAACGGCCATTGCCCTTTGCCTGGGCATGGTGGTGCTGGCTACCCAGGTAGGGTTTTCCCCGGCGCTGGGCGCCTTTATCATGGGCTCTATTCTGGCTGAGACCACACAGGCGGAGAAAATAGAACACCTGGTCAAGTCTGTGAAAGACCTCTTTGGCGCTATCTTTTTTGTATCCGTAGGCATGCTGATAGATCCGGCCATGCTGCAGAAATACCTGGGGCCGGTAATATTGCTTACCCTCATTACCCTGGTAGGTAAAACGGTGAGCACCACGCTGGGCGCAGTTATTTCCGGCCAGCCGTTGAAAACTTCCGTGCAGGCAGGTATGAGCCTGGCGCAGATCGGGGAGTTCTCTTTCATTATTGCCACGCTGGGCCTTACCCTGAAAGTAACCAGTGATTTCCTGTATCCCATTGCGGTGGCCGTGTCTGCCGTTACCACCTTTACCACGCCGTACCTCATCAAGGTGGCCGAGCCTTTCTACGGTTGGCTGGACAAACGGATACCCGTTGGCTGGAAGGCCGCGCTGGCCCGTTACAGCACCGGCGCGCAAACCATCTCACAGGCCAGTGACTGGCAGGTGGTGCTGAAGGGATATGTCATCAACATGGTGGTATGTACCGTTATTATATTGGCCATTGGCCTGCTTTCTTCGCTGTATGTGTTGCCGGAAATGGTAGAACTGGCCGGCCTGAAATGGGGCAGGGCCATCACGGCCATCGGCACCTTCCTTGTAATGATGCCGTTCCTGTGGGCGCTGGCCGTAAGGCGGGTGGAAACCACAGCGTTCTCCAACCTCTATGCGCAAAACAAATACAAAGGCCCGTTGTGGCTGCTTCGTATAGCCAGGATCGTGTTGGCCGTGTTCCTCATAGGCCTGATGCTGGACCGGTTCTACTCGTTTACCATTGCCTTTTCCGTAACGGTTTTGTTCCTGGTGGTGCTGGTTATTTTTTCCCGGCGTATACAGGTATTTTATGACAGGCTGGAAGCCCGGTTCTTTACCAACTTCAATGCCCGCGAAGCTGCTCAGGCGGCCGCAGAAAAGGAACGGACCCCTGTGCTGGCCCCCTGGGATGCGCACCTGGCTTCGTTTAACGTACGGGCAGACTGGGAAGGGGTGGGTAAAACGCTGGAGGAGCTTGGGCTGCGGGAGAAATATGGTGTTAATATAGCCGTGATAGAAAGAGGGGAGCGCTTGCTGCCCATCCCTCCAAAATCGGAGCGGCTGTATCCCGGAGACCGGCTGCAGGTAATTGGTACAGACGAACAGATAGGTTTGTTCAGGGAATATATAGACCAGGATCTGCCGGAGATCAAGCCGGTTAAAACGGAAATAGAGCTGCGCCGCTATGAAGTGCAGCCAGGTTCACAGGTGTTCGGGAAAACCATCCGCCAGTCAGGCATCCGCGAGCAGGCCCGTGGCCTCGTTGTGGGCATTGAGCGGGGTACAGACCGTATATTGAATCCCGTGTCAGACATGATGCTGGAAAGCGGGGATGTAGTATGGGTAGTAGGCAACCCCAGGCGTACGGCCGCGCTGTTCAGGGTGAAAGGAGAATCCCAGAAGCCGGTGGCATAGTTTTTCAGCTGTAGAGGAGGCGGCAGGATCTTTGTACCTTTGTAGGGTAAAACAGGAAAGGTATGAAAGTGATCTATCGCAAACTTGGACGCGAAAAGGCGTACGGTATGTCTGATTACGGTTGTAATACCATAGTGATAGACAGCCGGTTGCAAGGCCGTAAGCATCTTGAAGTAAGCCTGCATGAAGCATTGCACATCTATTTCCCTGAAAAAAGCGAAACATTTGTTATGAACACGGCGCGCAAACTGGCCAATGTGTTATGGAAGATGAGTTACCGCCGTGTGGACAACTCGCTCGGGATCTAGCGTATATATGCCCGTTGAGGCTTGCCGGCCATGCCGGTACAGCTTTCGTATGAGCCTTTGTATATGAAAATCAGCCCTTAATCCCGATTTTTCATTGTAAATTCCGCAACTGTATTTACCAATTGATCAACCTCGCGCCGAATACCGGCCATTAAAATTAAAAGCAGTACAGCACTATCATGAAAGATAAGAAAGGCCAGGGCATGAAGCGTTTATCTCTCAAAGATGTAGCGCAGATGGCAGGCGTAGCCCCATCTACCGTATCTTTTGTATTGAACGGAAAAGCGCGTCAGATGCGCATTAGCGACGAGCTCGCGGAAAAAGTACAGGCCGTGGTGAAAAAAACCGGGTACCAGCCGCATTCCGTGGCCGTGAACCTGCGTACGGGCCAGTCCAAAACCCTGGGCCTTATGGTGGAAAGCATTTCCGGCAGCTTCTTTGCGGCGCTGGCAAGGGTGATAGAATCAGAGGCAGACCGTTACGGGTACAACATTGTATACTGCAGTACGGAAAATAACGCGCAGAAAGGCACGGAGCTGATCCGTATGCTGAACCGCCAGCAGGTAGACGGGTTCCTGATCACGCCTGCGGCAGGCATGGAAAAGGATATTGAGCAGCTGCTGGCACATAAACGCCCGGTAGTATTGATGGACAGCTATTTCCCCGAAGTGGCCGTTCCGTATGTATTGATAGACAACTATGGCGGGGTGCGGCAAGGCATGAAACATTTGCTGGGGAAAGGGTACAGTAAGATCGGCTTTATTACGGTAGATATGGAGCTGGTGCAGATACAACAACGTTTCCAGGGATACAGGGACGCGCTGAAAGAAGAAAATATCCCCTTCAGGAACAAACAGGTGCTGAAAATTTCTTACAACAGTCCGCGTGATGAGGCTGTAAAGGCTATACAGGATTTTATCACAGCCAACAAGGGAGTGGAGGCCCTGTTCTTTTCTACCAACTACCTGGGCATACTGGGGCTGGAAAGCATTGCCGGCCTTGGGTTGCGGATGCCTGATGATGTTGCGGTGATCTGTTTCGATGACCACGATATTTTCCGCCTGTACCCGCCCGGCATTACCGTGGTGCAACAACCTGTGGAAGAAATTGCAAAAACCGCTATCAGTTTACTGATGCATCAACTGGACAAAGGAGCGCGCGTAACCCGGAAAAGCCAGGTGCAGATACCGGGAAAATTTATTAAACGGGGATCTGCCTGAGAACAAATGCTGCGTTAGCCCTGGGTTTATTAGACAACCTGCATTACTTTTCTTACGTGAAGTATGTGCTACATCAATTTTCCCCGATGTTCCTGTACGCCCGCTCTTCTGAAACCCTTCACTGCATTGTGTTTTCAGTGAACTAAAGGCACCGTTCAAATAATTTTTGCGAAAAACATTTTGAATGCCACAAATTAATTCTACATTTATGGTGCGTATTGCTTCTCTTGGTGACGCCAGCACAGGTCCTTCCGGATCTTTTTTTAGAAGATGATGCTAAATCGATTTTGCATTTAGCGCGAAGAAAGAGAGCAGTTGCGTATAGAAATTCCAGGTTATTATAGCCTAACTATATACTGTAAAACTCAGCAAAATCCGGACCGCGCAAGTGCCCATGAAAAGATAAAAGATTGTGAAGACCGCTGCCAGTAAGAGGCTCAGGATGTCAACAGCGAACAAGGAGTAATAAACAGTGAAACTAGAATTTTGAAAAAAAAGGTAGTGCTTTCCGCCAACGCACTACCATTATATGCGCTAACTAAACTTAGATATCAGGAAAATCCATTGGGAACGTTATGACGATTCCTCAACTAGCAATCATTTAATTATCAACAAAAAATTTACGCAACAATGAAAGGATAGCAACCGGCATTCATATTGCCGAAAATTCCAGCTTATAGTCCTTTAGCTAAATCGATTTTGCAAGCATGGCGTAATCATGCATGCGGGGAATTGTTTGGCCTCCCCCAAGGGCTCCTTCCGGGAGGCCCCGGAGATCCTTTGCCTGTACCCTGCATGTTACGGCTGCTTCCATGCCCGCTTCACGGCGCCCTTTCGGCGCCGAACGGGGACCTTATGGCTAAAACGGCTTGTAGAAAATTTCACGAAAACTGTTTCCAGATTATTAACCAAATCAATTTCAATTGCAATGAAAAAGACATCTACGTTTTTCATGCGCGTGAGTTGGCTGGGTGCTTTACTGCTCCTTACAGCCTCCCTGGCCTATTCCCAATCCCGCACCATCCGGGGCACTGTGAAGGACGCGAAAGACCAGTCGCCCCTACCCGGTGTAACCGTCAGGGTAGTAGGTACCAGCACCGGCACGCAAACCGGGGGCGATGGCACTTACAGCCTCAACATCACCACAGGCGCCCAACTGGAGTTTTCTTACATCGGGTACGAAACGCTGACCATAGCCATTGGCAGCGGCAACACGGTGAACGCATCCCTCGCGCTCTCTTCCAGAACGCTGGAAGATGTAGTGGTAGTTGGTTATGGTACGCTGAAGAAAAAAGAAGTGACCTCCGCGGTTACATCTATCAAGGCGGAAAACTTTAACCCGGGCGTGGCCCGCTCTCCCATGGACCTGGTACAGGGTAAGGTACCTGGTCTCAGTATTACCCGCGTAAGCGGCAACAACCCGAACGCGGGCGCTTCCGTGCAGATGCGTGGCATCACCACCCTTAGCGGCAGCATTGGCCCGCTGATCGTGATAGACGGGGTACCGGGCGGTAACCTCGACCTCCTGCAGCAGGAAGATATAGCGTCTATTGACGTGCTGAGAGACGGCTCTGCCGCCGCCATTTATGGCACCCGCGCCAACGGCGGCGTTATACTGGTAACTACTAAAAAAGGCCGCTCCGGGGAGCCCCAGTTTAATTTCTCCAGCTACCTGCAGCGCGATGCTATTGCCAAAAAACCGCGCTTCCTCAATGCGGAAGAGTTCAAGGCCAATGCCCCGGCAGGCAACGACCTGGGCGGCAGCACAGACATTTATGACCTGTTGATCAATAAAAAGAACCTTTCCCAATATTATACCCTGTCTGCCACCGGTGGTACAGATAAGTCCAATTACCGGGTAGCGGGTTATTACAACGAAGGGGAAGGCATTGCCAAACGCAATAGCCGCAAGCAGTACGGCGGGCGCCTGAACGTGAACCAAACCGGTCTCCAAGGCAAAATGACCCTGCAGGCCAACCTGGCGGCCAACTTCAATAAAGCTGACCTGCTGGGCGGCTCCAACGGAGATTTTGAGCAGGCTGTACAACGTAATCCCACCGCGCCGGTTAAAAAGCCGGACGGTACTTACCTTGAAACCACGGGCTTTAACAATTTCAACCCGGTGGCCCGTCAGGAGCAGGAGCTGTCTGAACGGGACCAGCAAACCATTCAGGGAGACGGCAAGGTAACGGTAGAAGTATACAAAGGCCTCCGCGTATCTGCTTTTGGCGCTGTGGTACGCAATACCTGGAACGACCGCCAGTACAGGCTGCGCGCGTCCCGCTCCTCCCAGCAGGATTACCAGGGCGGTGGCTACGCCTACAAAGGCAACCGGGTAGAGCTGGATAAAACCTTCGAATCCGTGATCGACTACAACAATAATTTTGGCGAGCACGGCATCACAGCGCTGGCAGGCTACAGCTACCAGTACAGCACTATTGAGACCTACAGCGCCAACAACGCGGGCTTCCTCACAGATGCTTTTCAGGACTGGAACCTGGGCAACGGCCTCTACCGTACCCTGGGCCGCGCCGGCATGGCCAGCAACAAGGTAGACAATACGCTGGTGGCATTCTTTGGCCGCGTGAACTACACGTTCCGGCAGCGATATTTTGCACAGGCCATCCTCCGTCACGAAGGCTCCTCCAGGTTCGGCGCCAATCACAAATGGGCCGATTTTCCTGCTTTCTCCGCCGGCTGGACCATCAGCGAAGAAGATTTCCTGAAAGGCCACCGCGTTATCAACCAGTTGAAACTGCGCGCAGGTTACGGTGTTACAGGCAACCAGGGTTTTGCCAACTACCAGTCTCTCATCCTCCTGAGCACTGGCGGGGCATACCTGCAAAACGGCTCCTGGTTTGAAACATACGGTCCCTCCCGTAATCCCAACCCTGACCTTCGCTGGGAAAAGAAAAAAGAATGGAACATAGGGGTGGATTTCAGTCTCTGGGGCAACCGCCTGGCCGGTTCGTTCGATGTGTACCAGCGTAAAACGGAAGACCTCCTGGCCAACTACGATACGCAGCTGCCGCCGTTTGTTACCAGCCAGATCTTTACCAACGTGGGCACCATTTCCAACAAGGGTTTCGAGATCGTGCTGAATGCTGTGCCGGTGCAAACCAAAAACTTCAGCTACAACATTGACGTTACTTTCAACCGTCAGCAAAACGAAATGACCAGCATCACCAATGACCAGTACCGCCTGGAGAAGCTGGAGTTTGGCGGCCTGCCGTCTCCCGGTGCATTGGGTAACGCCATCAGGGTAGTGGAAGGCGGCGCCCTGGGCAATTTCTTCGGGAAACGTTTTGCCGGTTTTGACGATAACGGGAAGTGGCTGTTCTACAAAAAAGACGGCTCCAAAGTACCGGCCGGCCAGATCACGCAAGATGACCTGACCGTGATAGGCAACGGCGTGCCCAAAATGATGTTTTCCTGGAACAATGTGTTCCGCTACAAGAACTGGGACCTGAGCCTGTTTTTCCGGGGCAAGCTGGGATATGATATCCTCAACCTGCAGGAGCTGTACTTCGGCAACAAGGCCTGGTTCCCGAATAACGTACTGCAAAGCGCCATCACCAAGCATAAGGCCCTGAATGATGTACCGCAGTACTCTGACTATTACCTGGAAAAAGGCGGTTTCATGAAGCTGGACAACATTGCGCTGGGCTACAATTTCAAGCTGAAATCCAGCTACGTGCGCAGCCTGCGTATTTATGCCGCCGGCCGCAACGTGCTGACCTTTACCAAATACAGCGGGCTTGACCCGGAACTGGAAGACAATGGCCTCACCACTGGTATAGATGGCCGGGGTTTTTATCCCAGAACCCAGTCCTACACGATTGGTCTTAATCTCGGATTCTAACAATTCCTAAAAATGAAGAACATGCAAAAGAAATATATCGTAGCAGGCCTCGCTTCCCTGATGTTGGGCATGAGTGCCTGTACCAACCTGGAAGAAACAGTGTACAGTGAAATACCGGCGCAGAACTTTTACAAGAACCGGACGGAAGTGATGGCGGCGGTGCTCCGCCCCTTCACCCACGCCAATGCCTGGGCCGCCCCCACGGGGCAGGTAGGCTTCTGGCGGGTGAGCGAACTGTCTGCAGACCAGCTGGCCTGGCCGCAGAAAGGCCGCCACGGCTTTGATGGCGGAGACTGGATACGCCTGCACAACCACGCCTGGATAGCTAACGACAACAACGCCTGGAACCCCTGGCGGCTGATGTTCTGGGGTATGGGCTTCTGCAACAATACCATCAAGGACCTTTCCGCCATTGATTTCAAGACCATCGGCATGACGGATGAGGACAAGGCGGCCATTATTGCCGAAACCAAGGTGCTGCGCGCCTGGCACTACCTGAAGCTGATGGACCTGTATGGGAATATTCCCATTGTAACGGAAGTAGGCGTACCTGTTAGTCCCGTTAACGCCCCTCGGGCGGAGGTATGGGCTTTTATTGAGAAGGAACTGAAGGAGAACGTAGACCTGTTGCCCCCGCTGTCTCCCGCGCTGGTGGGCCGTGTTACCCGGGCAGCCGGCTACGCCATGCTGGCGGAGCTATACCTGAACGCTGAAAAATGGGCCGATACCCCCAAATGGGACGAGTGTATAGCCGCCTGTAACAAAATACTGGACGGCTCCTGCGGTTCCTTGTCTGGCGCGGCTCCCAGGCTGGAAACAGACCTGCTCAAGCCTTTTGATAACCTGAACCACACCTCTCCCGAAAACCTTTTCCAGATCACTTATGACTACACGGTGGGCAACTTCCGCTTTGGCTGGAACGGGGACCTGTGGCATTATGAGCAAAAAAAGCTGTATAATGCGAACTTTAACGGGAATAACGGCATTGTGGTGATACCCACGGCCTTTGACGCATTTTCAGACAAAGACCTGCGGAAAAAGACCTGGATGTTGATAGACACGGCCAAAATAGACGTGGCTTTCCGCACCAACTTTAACGACAGTATCGTAAAAGGCACGGAAGAATATGCCGGCCGGCCGCTGGTATTTGTCAAGGAAATACGCCGTAACTCGGAAGGAGAGGCAGGAGAAGGCGGTATGACGAGGGGCGAGGAAAACAGCGGCGCGCGCTTTAACAAGTACCGTCCCGGCCCGCAAACCTCTAATGTGTACTGGAATAACGACTTTGTGCTGTACCGCCTGGCCGAGATCTATTTCAATAAGGCAGAAGCCCTCACGCGCAAGAACGGCGGTACCGCCACCCAGGAAGCGGTAGACCTGGTGAATGAGGTCCGTAAAAGAGCGTTCTCTGCAACAGATTGGCCCACAGAGGCTTATACAGTTGCAAAATTAACTTTGGACGAATTCTTGGCAGAACGGGGCCGCGAGTTTATTTTTGAGGGGAAAAGAAGAACAGATATGATCAGGTTCGGTAAGTTCACTACCGCTTCCTGGTGGGACCACCCGGCGTCAGGACAAGATAAATGGGAGCTTTTCCCGATACCTTACAATCAGATGATCCTGAATAAAAACCTGAAACAGAATCCGGGGTACGAATAACTGTTATTAACAAGTGCTTATCATACAAACAATAAAGAGTAGCATCTAACGGCTGGCCCAATCCTGGGCCGGCCCCTTCTTTTTTGAAAAATCGATTTTGCAATCAAACATCACGTCTAGGCAATATGAAAAAAATTGGATGGATTTTTTTGCTGGCTATCTATGCTGCGCCGGCCGCACAGGCCCAAACGGTAACCCGCGTTACAGACCCGGTAGAATGGGTGAACCCGCTGATGGGAACAGACTCCAAAGGAAGTTTGTCTAACGGCAACACATACCCGGCTATTGCCCTGCCCTGGGGCATGAACTTCTGGATGCCGCAGACCAATACTATTGGCAACGGCTGGGCTTATCAGTACAGCGCAGACAAGCTCCGCGGCTTCAAGCAAACGCATCAGCCCTCCCCCTGGATCAATGACTACGGGCAGTTTGCCATTATGCCGGTTACCGGCTCGCTGAAGTTCACACAGGATGACCGCGCCAGCTGGTACTCCCACAAAGCGGAAACCGCCAAACCATATTATTACAGCGTGTACCTGGCGGATGCGGACGTAACCACCGAGATCACGCCCACGGAGAGGGCTGCCCAGTTCCGCTTCACCTTTCCGCAAACAGACAGTGCTTTTGTGGTGGTAGACGCCTTTGACCGCGGGTCATACATCAAGATCATTCCCAAAGAGAACAAGATAATCGGCTACACTACCCGCAACAGCGGCGGTGTGCCGGAAAATTTCAAGAACTATTTTGTGCTGGAGTTCAGCAAACCTTTCAACGTGGCACATGCCTGGAACGGTAACCGCCTGGCCGGAGATACGCTGGAACTGCAGGCCGGTCACGTAGGCGCTGTGGTAGGCTTTAAAACCGGCAAAGGTGAAAAAGTACACGTGAAGGTGGCCTCTTCTTTCATCAGCTTTGAACAGGCCGTTCTCAACCTGCAAAGGGAAATAGGGAAAGACAGTTTTGAGGCTACGCAGCAAAAAGCGAAGGCAGCCTGGAATAAAGAGCTGGGCCGTATACTGGTGGAAGGCGGCACAGCAGACCAGGTACGCACTTTTTACTCCTGCCTGTACCGCGTGCTGCTGTTTCCCCGCAAGTTTTATGAGTACGATGCGCAAAACCGCATTGTACATTACAGTCCCTACAACGGGCAGGTACTGCCCGGCTATATGTTTACAGACAACGGTTTCTGGGACACCTTCCGTGCCGTATTCCCCTTCTTCACCCTTATGTACCCTGAGCTGAACAGCCATATTATGGAAGGTTTGGCCAATACCTATAAAGAGAGTGGATGGTTGCCGGAATGGGCCAGCCCCGGCCACCGGGATTGCATGATCGGTTCCAACTCCGCATCTATTATTGCAGATGCCTACCTGAAAGGCATCCGCGGTTTTGACATTAATACCCTCTACGAGGCCATCCTGAAAAATTCAGAGAATGAAGGCCCGCTTTCTTCCGTTGGCCGTAAAGGCGTAAAGTATTATAATGAGCTGGGGTACGTACCGTACGATGTGAACGTGAATGAAAACGCCGCCCGCACACTGGAATATGCGTATGACGATTTCACTATTTACAAACTGGCCACAGCCCTGGGCCGGCCCCAGGCGGAAATAGACCGCTTTGCCAAACGCAGCCAGAACTACCGCCATATTTTTGACCCGGAAACAAAACTGATGCGCGGCAAGAACAAAGACGGCCGCTTCCAGGCGCCCTTCAATCCTTTCAAATGGGGAGACGCCTTTACTGAAGGCAATAGCTGGCACTACACCTGGTCTGTGTTCCACGATGTGCAGGGCCTGGCAGACCTGATGGGCGGCCGTGCAATGTTTGCCCGCATGCTTGACTCCGTGTTCGTAATGCCGCCGGTGTACGATGAAAGCTACTACCGCAGCGTTATTCACGAGATCCGTGAAATGCAGATCAGTAACATGGGCCAGTACGCTCATGGCAACCAGCCCATCCAGCATATGGTCTACCTGTACAATTACGCCGGCCAGCCATGGAAAGCCCAGTACTGGCTGCGGCAGGTGATGGACAAATTGTACCATGCCGGGCCTGACGGGTATTGCGGAGATGAGGATAACGGGCAAACCTCCGCCTGGTACGTGTTTACGGCCATGGGTTTTTATCCCGTTTGTCCGGGTACAGACCAGTACGTACTCGGCGCGCCCCTGTTCCCTAAAATGACCGTTACCCTGGAAAGCGGGAAACGTTTTGTAGTGGAAGCACCAGGCAACAGCGCCACCAACCTTTACACCCAAAGCGTACTGCTGAACGGCAAGCCGCACACCCAAAACTGGATCAGTCACCAGGCCATTCAGCAGGGTGGCGTAATGCGGGTCAACATGGGAGCGAAGCCTGAAAAAACAAGAGGCACCCAACCGGATGCCTTCCCGTATTCTTATTCAAACGCAAAAAAATAATCAAGATCCTGGAATAGTAGCAATGTTGCTATTTCATTGTTCACTGTATACATATATTACATCCCGATTCTTCGGGATGTTTTTTTTGTGCCTACCTGGTGGGCTTGCGGCTCATGTAAAATACGAGCTTGCCGCCGCCCATCACGTCGCTATGGCTGATAAAGCGCTGCTGCAGCGGCTTGCCGTTCAGTTCCACTTTCCTGACATATACGTTTTGCGGGCTTTGATCAACGGCTTCCACCGTAAAAGTTTTGCCGTTTTCCAGTTGCAGGCTGGCAGAGCGGATGGCCGGGCTGCCCAATGCATATGCTGTTGAGCCGGGGCATACGGGGTAAAAGCCAAGCGTGCTGAACAGGTACCAGGCGCTCATCTGTCCGCAGTCGTCATTCCCACCCAAACCATCGGAGGCGGGTTTATACATCTTTTCCAGTATCATACGCACCCTTTCCTGCGTTTTCCAGGGAGCGCCCGTCCAGTTGTAGAGGTAGGCGGCGTGGTGGGCCGGTTCGTTACCGTGTACGTAATTGCCAATAATGCCATCGCGGGTAATGTCTTCCGTTTCAGCAAAAAAAGCATCCGGCAGGTGCATGGTAAAGAGCGAATCCAGGTGCTGCGTGAACTGTTTTTTGCCGCCCATCATCTCGATCATTTCAGCCGGGTACTGTGGTACATAAAGGCTGTAGTTCCAGGCATTGCCTTCAATAAAACCCTGGCCATGGGTGCTGAGCACGTCAAACTCCTTGCGGAAACTGCCGTTGCTCAGTTTGGGCCGCATAAAGCCGGTGGAGGCATCGTACACGTGGCGGTAGTTTTGAGAGCGCTTAATGAACTCGTTGTACAGGTCTGTTCTGCCCAGTTTTTTTGCTACCTGTGCAATGCACCAGTCGTCATACGCATATTCCAGCGTTTTGGACACGGAGGAGCTGTTTTTGTCTTCCGGCACGTAGCCCAGTTCCATGTAATATTCCAGGCCGTCATATTTTTTGTAGCGGGCTGTGTTGGCGCAGGCTTCCAGGGCCTGCATGGCATCGTAGCCCCTGATGTTCCCTTTCACAATGGCATCAGCAATCACAGAAACGCTGTGGTAGCCTATCATGCACCAGTTTTCGTTAGCATGGTGGCTCCAAACCGGCAGCATTTTGTGTACGCTCTGGTTGTAGTGTTCCAGCATGGAGCGTACCATGTCCGCATTGCGCCTGGGCTGGAGGATGTTGAACAGCGGGTGAAGCGCGCGGTAGGTATCCCACAGGGAGAACGTGGTGTAATTGGTGAAGCCTTCGGCCTGGTGATTCAGCTGGTCAAGCCCGCGGTAGGCGCCATCTACGTCCATGTAAGTGGTAGGGCTGAGGTAGGTATGGTACAGCGCCGTGTAAAAATTGATGAGATCGTTTTCCGAGAGCGCCTTCACCGTTACTTTGGATAGTTCCCGGTTCCAGTCTTCCCTGCTTTTTCTTTTCGCCGCTTCAAAGTCCCAGCCCGGCGCTTCTGCCGCCAGGTTGCGAAGGGCGCCGGCGGTGCTTACGGGAGAAAGGGCAAATTTTATCTGCAGCTGTTCACCTGCTTTGGTGTCAAAATCGAACCAGGCCGTAATGCGGCGGCCGGCCATTTCAGGGAAGTTGGAGGTTTGGTCAAATTTTCGGTAGAAGCCTTTGTACACGCTGCTGTCAAGGTTCTGATGTCCGTATTGTTTAATGGGTTTTGAAAATACCATGGCAAAGTACAAGGTGCGGGTGCGCGCCCAGCCGCTGGTCTGGCGGTAGCCGGTGATGAGGGTGTCGTTTTCCACCCTGACAAAGGTCCATACGTTCTTTTTATCGTAGTTATAGATCCCGGAAACCAGGTCAAGGATGATATGGGCCTGGTCAGCCTGTGGGAACGTATACCGGTGAAGCCCTACGCGGTTGGTAGCGGTCAGTTCCGCAAGAATGTTATGATCATCCAGCCTCACCTTGTAATACCCTGCTTCTGCCGTTTCATGCTCGTGTGAGAAGCGGGAGCGGTAGCCGCTTTCGGGTTTGTCTGCCGTGCCGGGGTTGAGCTGGAGCGGCCCGGTGGTGGGCATAATGAGAAAATCCCCCAGGTCTGAGTGGCCGGTGCCGCTGAAATGCGTATGGCTGAAGCCAACAATCGTTTTGTCTGTATACTGGTAGCCGGCGCAGTACTTGTACACGTCAGGGTTGTACTTCCCGTTCATTTCGTAGGGGATGGTGTCTGTATCAGGACTGAGCTGCACCATGCCGAAGGGCACGGTGGCGCCGGGGTAGGTATGGCCCATTTTCTGCGTGCCGATGATGGGCTTTACATATTGTGCCGGATCTTGCGCGGGAAGCGCATACGGCAGTAACAGCAGGGGCAGGAAAAGTGATGTTCTCATTGCTTTTGGTAATTGATTTTGCAAGCTAAAGATAAAGGGTTTTCAGGTTCGGAGGTAGTGATCACCGCTAGCAAAATCGATTGAGCAAAGGAATTCATTCCTGCAGCAAGGCGGGGCGTATGGCATTTACCCCGGCGGACTGAACAACAGTGCCGTGCAAAGGCAATTGCGGTGTTGTTTGGAGCAAAGGATGTGGTGGTTTACGCAGCTGCGGCAGCCTTCCCAGAAAAGCGGGTCTGCCGGCAGCGCGGCGAAAGTAACCGGTAAAAAACCCAGGCGGGCATTGAGCTTCATAACAGCGGCGCTGGTAGTGATGCTGAAGAGCCGGGCAGCCGGGTAGAGCAGGCGTGAGAGCTGGAATATTTTTACCTTGATAAGCGCCGCAATCCCTTTTTCGCGGAAGGCCGGCGCTACAATGAGGCCGCTGTTAGACACAAATGTTTCGCGCTCCCAGGTTTGCAGGTAAGAAAAACCTGCCCAGATGCCGTTTTTGCAAAGGGCAATGACGGCCTTGCCCTGAAGTATCTTTTCCCGGATGAGGGAAGGCGGGCGTTTGGAAATACCTGTGCCACGGGCCAGGGCAGAAGATTCCATTTCGGCGGAGATGGTATCTGCGTAAATTATGTCGCCGGCATGTGCCACGCGGATAATAATGTCTCCCATTACTTCCGGAACAACGCCCTCAGCTGTTTTAGGTCCACTTTCCATTATCCGTGATTGGCGTTCAGGTGCAATTGTATGAACTGGTTATAGAAACTGGCAGGTATCAGCGAGTACAGTTTGATCTGGCTGATATTGTCCGGCAGTTTTTCGCGGGAGAGGCCAGGCAAAATGATATCGGCCACTGCTTTCCGTACCAGCGGATTGCCCCGGTCATACAACCTGCCGGCAAGCCGGAGGCCTTTTTCAAGCAGGTTGTAGTTTTTGTTGCGAAGCTGCTGCAACAGGAAATTTCGCAAGCACTGCATGGTCTCGTATATGTGAAATATGGACGGGAACTGGTGCAGCGCCTTGCCGAGCTGCGGAATAGCATCTTCTATCAGGGCGGGCACTTCAAATTGATTGATCATCGGAGTATCTTTATGAGCACCTGGATAATGATGGCCAGCGCTACCGCGGTGGTCAGCGCATAATACATAAAGTGTTTTTCAGGCGCCGGTTTCATGAAATATTTGTTTTGCCGGAGGTATGCCAAAAGCCGTTCCACACTGGTAAAAAGGAGGCGGATGGAATAGAATGCAATACAGTAAGGGATTTGAGAAGGAAGGCAGCATAGCGGCAGCAGCAGGCACCCTTCCGTTTCTGCATGGTAGGCTGCAGAAATGGAAAAATCCTTAACTTCCCATACACCCTACCGGGTTTGAAAATCCATCTTAAATATAGACCCCCGATAAATTATGGAAGCAGATCTCGAATACATCAGGCAATTGTACCTGCAGAAGTTAACGGGTACGCTCTCCGAAGAAGAGGAGAAGGAGCTGGAGGCTGCCATGGAAGAGCCCCGTGTCCGTAAGATGTGCAGGGAACTGGACGAGCTTTACCGCTCGCCTGACATGCTGGAACTGTTAAAAGTGCGCCCTACCAGCAAGCGGTGGAACGAGCTGGCGGAGAAGGTGATGGAAAACACCGGCGAGCCCATGCGGTACCTGCGTATATTCAGGTGGCTGGCGGCAGCATGTGTGCTGGCGCTCATCGGCTTTGCGGGCTATGTGTTCCTGGCGCCCTCCCGCCCGTCTGAGGGGCAAATGGCCGGAAACGGGAAAGATGGGCCTAAAATGTACGATATACGGCTCCGGTTGTCTAACGGAGAAGGCATGGCACTGAAACCAGACCATTCCATGCTGCTGGGAGATGTGCAGCTTCAGACCGAGGGCAATACCCTGCGTTTTCACCAGCGGAAAGACGGGGTGGAGCAGTGGAGCGCCCTGGAGGTGCCGGTTAAGAAAGACTACAAGGTCATATTGGCGGACGGTACAGAGGTATGGCTGAATGCCGCTTCTACCCTGAGGTTCCCCTTTTCGTTCAAGGGGAACGTGCGGGAAGTGGAAATACAGGGAGAGGCTTACTTCAATGTAGCCCGGAACGCGGAGAAGCCGTTCATTGTGCATACGCCTGACGGAGACATCCGGGTACTCGGGACCGCGTTCAACGTAAACACCTACCGGTCAGGCAAAGTTACAGCATCCCTGGTGCGGGGCAGCATACAGGCTGTTTCGGGCGCTACTGCGGTAGTATTGCAGCCGGGGCAGGCGGCAGCCTGGAGCAAAGGGGAGCAGGATATTGATGTGGCACACTTTGAACAGGGAGAAGTGCTGGCCTGGATGCAGGGCGTGTATTATTTTAAGGGCGCAGGCCTCACCGAGCTGTCCGCAACCATTCACCGCCTGTACGACATGAAGGTGCAGATCGATAACCCCTTATTAACAAATTTCCGGTTTGCGGGTAAGCTGGACAAAAACAGGCCTATTGAAGATTTTCTGGAGGTATTGAACATCACCAAAGGTGTGAAACACCGGATAGAAGGCAATACCCTGCATTTATTCTAAAATTGGTTGAACCACTAATAATAATGCATTATGAACAACGTTAATCTCACAAACCGCCTGCAGTATATTTTCCTGGCAGACAACCTGACATGGGAGGAATTTGCATACCGGGCCGGTGAAAACGGCAACAAATTGCGGGATGAGTTGCTGGAATTGCTGGATGGGGCCAGTGAGCTGTTGACCCATATTGGTTACCATATCGAAATTGTCAAGAATACCGAGAGGATCCGTTAAAAATTCGTATATTCATGGCAGGTTTTGCCTCGTCAGAGGGTCTTGTTCCTTTTGCCAACGGGCGAGGCTGTTAACCGAAGATTAACAACTTCGGTTTTTCCCGACTGTCCTTTTTTCACTATCTTGAGTGAAAAGTTCCTGGCCAATAGCAGGGTTTTTCCAAGGTACGCATCCGAAAAACGGACGTGCTGGATGAACTTTATCCATTTAATGTTCACCATATTATTACATTACAATAGCCATGAGTGAAGAATGCATATCACCGAACAACCCGCGGCATTCGCCTGAAGTGTTCAAGCACCTGTTTTACAAATACAGGGAATCGCTGATACTGGAGGCGGTGTCTATTTTGCACGATGTAATGGAAGCCGAGGATGTGGTGCAGGAAACTTTTATTGTGCTTTGGGAGAAAAACCATCTGGCCAATGTGATGCCAGCCAATTACCGCAGCTATTTGTTTTCCGCCGTACGGAACAATTGTTTGAGCCAGCAGCGCAAGCTGCAAACGGCAGAGCGGAAGAAAGCATTTTTCCTGGAATCCGCTCCCATGTTTGATTTGACAAACCAGGGCGATGCCTGGGAGGTACGCCACCGTATCAATAGCGCCGTACAGGAGTTACCCGAACAAAGACGCTGGGCTTTTATAAAGGCCCACCTGGACCGGAAATCCTACCGCGAAGTAAGCCAGGAAATGGGATTGAAAATGGAAACAGTGCGCAGTCATGTGAAAATAGCCCTACGAAACCTCCGGATGATGCTGGCCAATCTGAAGTAGATGATCCGGGTACTTATGGAGCTTTAGACATGAGGCTAAATCCTATCAGGCATAGGATTTATTCATTTTAACAAGTCAGTTCCCCCTATGTAAACTGTTTAAGACAACCGAAATTTATCATGCCCGGCAACGAGAAGAGATTTTCTATCCCGAAAAATATACCCGGATGGGTTACATTGCTGACTTAAAGATGATACGGCACCGCTCTCTCCCAAGGCTTTACAGGCTCCTGGCACTGATCGTATTGTTCTCCGTCAGCATACAAATTTACAGCCATGCCCAGCAACCCCAGGAAGAGCGTACGCTTACACTTTCCGGTACCCGTACAATAGAAGAAATTTTCAGCGCCATACAGACGCAAATGGGCCTGACCGTTACGTATGAATATTCCGTGATCAACCGGCTGCAGAAACTGCGTGTCAATTTCAAAAAAGCTACCCTGACGCAAGTAATGGAACGGGTGCTGCGGGGCCAGAAGGTTGGCTGGGCGCAGGTGAGAGGGCAAGTGCTTTTGTTCGAGAATAAAGCGCCTGTTGCGGTCAAAAAGGAAGAAGAACCGGCACAGATAACTGTCTCCGGCGTTATCACAAACCCCGAAGGCCAACCTATTCCCGGGGCCACGGTGATGATAAAAGGGACTTTAAAAGGCACCCAGACAAATGCACAAGGCCGCTTCCGTATTGAAGGCTCACCCCGGGAGGGAATGCTTGAAATTTCATCTATGGGTTACCTGGCCCGGCAGTTCAGGCTGGAAGGGGAGCAAGACCTCAAATTTGTGCTGACGCCTGCCGTTACGCAGATTGAACCTGTCACCGTGGTGTCTACCGGTTACCAGGACCTGCCCAAGGAACGGTCTACCGGTTCATTTGTGTTCATAGACAGCGCCCTGCTGCACCGGCGCGTGGGCGTGAATATCCTGGACAGGCTAGAAGGAGTGACGAGCGGATTATTAAATTATAAGACCCTCAACATGAACACCATCTCAAAAATGCCTACGGGTGTACCGTTGGGGATTTCGCTGAGAGGGTTGAGCACTTTATCTCCAAACCGGGTCAATACCAATCCGCTGGTGATATTGGATAATTTTCCTTACGAGGGGGATATTGGCAATATTAACCCGAATGACATCGAATCTGTAACAGTTTTGAAGGATGCGGCATCCGCCGGTATCTGGGGCGCCAGGAGCGGTAACGGGGTGATCGTGTTAACTACAAAAAGAGGAAAGTACCGGCAGAAAATGACCGTTGACTTTAACACCAACCTTACCATTGTCAGCAAACCCAACCTGTACAAAGACCGGAACTACATGAGTGCCGGGGACTACATAGATGTAGAAACCACCTTGTTCAATAAAGGGTATTTTGACGGGGACATCAACAACAGCACTACACGGCCGCCGGTTTCTCCGGCAGTAGAAATACTGGCTAAACTAAGATCTGGAACTATTACGGACGAGGAAGCGCAGGGCCAGCTTGATTTGCTGAAATCCCATGATTTGAGGAAGGATATGCTGAAGTATGTATATCAGCGCGGGGTGCGCCAGCAATACCAGGTGAATGTGAGAGGAGGGATCGACAAGCTGGCATATTTTTTATCTCTTGGATATGATCATGGAACAGATAATTTAGTGAGGAATGGCAGCAGCAGGGTAACGGCAACGTCCGCAATAAAATACCGTCCGGTTAAAAAACTTGAGATAGAGGGGTATGTGAATTACGGCCACAATACAATTTTACAGCATAACGAACTAGGGTACGGAAATATACTGGTTGGAGGGTCAAAATATAGATTATTGTATCCTTATGCCAGCCTGGCGGATGGCAATGGGAACCCGCTCCCAACAGTCAGGGATTACAGGGCAAACTATGTAGATAGCGTACACGGGTTGGGGTTTCTTGACTGGAGATACCGGCCGTTAGATGAGATCAGGAATGCAAGGAGGTACATGAATTTAAGTGATTTGGTATTAAGAGGCAGTTTGAAGTACCGGATAGCACCCTTTTTAGATGTAGATATACAGTTCCAGAATGAGACCCAGGCCATATTTTCAAAGAACTACAGGAGTGAGGAAACATATTTTTCACGTAACCTGATCAACAGGTTTTCGGTATACGATGTTTCGAATAGCCAGTTTACCTATAACTTCCCCAGGGGCGGTATTCTTGAACGTGAAAATTATGACTGGAGGAGTTATAGCATCAGGGCAAGTTTGAACTACAGGCAACAAATAGGCAGTCACCTGTTGACGGGTATTATAGGCAGTGAACTGAGGGAACTTTCTGCCACTGGAACAGAATTTAGTACGGCAGGCCATGCCGGCGAGCATGGAGCAGCCGCGTCAGGTCTGGATCTAACTACCCTATTTCCCGTAAACCCTGCAGGCCAGTCAACGCTTAATTCTGCATTGTCCATGACAGGAACTGTTTTGGGGCTACTAAACCGGTTTATATCATACTATACTGTTGCCGGTTATTCTTATAAAAAGAGATACGATATAAGCGCCAGCGCCCGGAGGGATGGAGCGAATATATTTGGAGCCCGTACCAATCAAAAATTAGTGCCGCTCTGGTCGGTAGGTGGAGGGTGGAGCATAAGCAAAGAGCCTTTTTATAACTTGGGCTGGTTGCCGAATTTAAGATTACGGATGTCTTACGGATTTAATGGGAATGTATATAATGGAGCCGCATACCTGACGGGTACTCGAATAACCGACCCTTTAACAGGGCTGCCTTCAATTGTTAATCTTACTCCTGCCAATGAAGAACTGCGCTGGGAGAGGGTGAAAATAATCAATACAGGATTGGATTTTTCATTGTGGAACTCCCGGATTTCGGGAACGGTTGAATATTACCACAAAGAAGGTCTTGACCTGGTTGAGCAGGTTTCCAACATGCTACAGACTGGATTGGGGGCTGTAAATAGAAACTCTGGCAGTATCTTAACGAAGGGATTTGATGTGAATCTCAATTCCAGGATTTTGGATAAAAAACTTGCCTGGGATGCGGCATTTATGGTGAGTCATCTTAAAGACCGAATCACAAATTACTCCAGGAAGCCGACCGCAGCATCCGTTGTATTCCCCGATCCATTGAATCTTTTGTATGTTGTGGGAAAGCCTTTGCGTGGCGTACTCAGCTATAAATGGGCCGGCCTGGACCCGAAAAACGGGGACCCTCAAGGATATTTGGGTGGCGTGATCAGTAAGGATTACCTAGGTATAAGGCAAAATTTTAATCCGGATAGCCTTGTTTACCACGGGTCAGCAACTCCTACTTTTTTTGGCGCGATAAGAAATGATTTTACTTTCAAAGGGGTGCAATTATCATTTAATATTACCTATAAGCTAGGCTACTATTTCCGCCGGCCCAGCCTTAATTTGAACTATCAGAGTATACTAAATGAAAGTATGAATATTGACTATTCGAGGCGCTGGCAACGTCCTGGGGATGAAGCACATACTGATGTTCCAGCTCTTTCCTATCCATCTAGCTCAGACAGGAATTTGTTTTACCGGTTCTCAGAAGTAATGGTTGAAAAGGGAGACCACATCAGGCTTCAAGACATTAGGTTGGGATATAATATTCCGGTGAGAAACAATACTTTTATTAAGAACATGGAGGCCTATTGTTACTTAAATAACGTTGGTATTATTTGGAGAGCCAACAAGTTTGATCTTGATCCGGAGGTGTATTCTACACAGTTCGCTAATAATGTTCCCAACCCATTTTCAATCTCAATAGGATTCCAGGCAAATTTTTAATAGTATGAAAAATTTCCTTATCATAGCGAGTATCTTTTCTTTCTTAAGCTGTTCAAAGCAGAATGAATGGCTGAACGCAAAGAGACAGGCTTCTGATGTGGTGCCAACAACATTGGAAGACTTTCAGGCTATCTTGAACAATACCATACTGATGAATTCAAATTATCCCACCATTGGACTTTTAGGGTGTGATAATTTTTACTATGCGGATGAAACTATTAGTTCTTTGAACGCCATAAGCAAAAATTCATATTTGTGGAATAAAGAAATTTTTGAAGGGCAGCTTTCCAGCGATTATGCAAACAGTTACAATGTTATTGCCTCTGCTAATATTGTATTAGAACGATTGGAGCTGGGGGATTTCCCTGCGAATTCGGCAGAAGTGAATAATATAAAGGGCCAGGCGCTTTTTTTTCGAGCAATAATTTTTTCAGAACTGGCGAGTGCTTTCTGTAAGCCATATGTAGGGTCAAGCGCAGCTACAGACCTTGGCATTTGTGTAAGATTAAAATCAGACATTTACCATGTTGAGCCAAGATCAACCGTTCAGAAAACATATGAGCAAATAACCGGAGACCTGAAGAAAGCGGCGGCTTTGTTGCCTGTTACATCGTCTTACAAGAGCCGCCCCAACAAACCCGCTGCCTTTGCATTGCTGGCACGCATATATCTATTGATGGATGATTACTCACTTGCGAAAGAATATGCGGACTCATCGCTATATTATTCGGACAAAGTGCTGGATTTCAATAGCGGGTCGGTGACGTTGACAAAGCCATACAGATTTCCAGGGTTTACGGAAGCAAATGATGAAATATTGTTTTATGCTACTGGCGTTGGGCATGTAGCGGTTATTCCTGATGAAGCTTTTAACCTTTCGCTGGTTGATAGTTCCCTTTATAACAGCTACAATGACGATGATCTGAGAAAAAGCTACTATTATGACTACATTGCTGTTAATAGAGTAAGGTTCAGAGGCACATATGCTGGTACCGGCAAGAGCTTTTCAGGACTGGCAACAAACGAAGTTTACTTTATCAGAGCAGAGTGTAACGCGAGAACGGGGGATATCGAACCAGCTTTAAACGACTTGAATAAGGTATTGTCCAATAGGTATAAACAAGGGAAATACACGAATTATTTTACAAATGACAAAGAACTTCTATTAAAAAAGATACTGGAAGAAAGAAGAAAGGAATTTCCATTTGCCAGTCAGATCCGCTGGCAGGATCTAAGGAGGCTGAACAGAGATGCACGTTTTGCTACAACTCTGTATAGAAAGGTGTTTGGAGTAATCTACCAATTATTGCCTAATGACAGGAGATATGTTTACCCACTACCTCAAACCGAGATCGAACAGGCTGGATTGCAACAGAATGAGCGTTAGATCAGAATCTGCATATAGGGAATAGGGAAGGGATTTTTGCCTTGAGTGCCAGGTGAAGTGATACTATTTATTGATATACCGTCAGAATCGTGGCATCCTGGGATGGAATTGCATAGGTTGGAGGAAGGTTTTCTTCGGCAAGCACAGTACATACCCATCCGAACTCTCCTGCTATGCAATCAGGGGCAGGTGAATTGGGAGAAATTATGAAATAATCAGCGGACACAGAAGTTGTTGGTGCTATATAATATATTTGCAGCATCTTCTTATACTTCCCATAAGCGCCAACCGCGCCGCATACCAATGCCAGGGCCAGTACGGCCAATTTGATCTTTTTCATAGTAAATGGTTTTTTAAAAAGGTAAGAGCAATAGGCTGTTTGCTGGAAACAGCCTTGTTTCAGATTAAAAGGTGTGTAGATTTATTGACGATCCTAAGATAGTTTAAGCTGCGACTGCCGTGGAGCAGATGGAGGCAGCTTGTAAAGCACTATTCCCGCTATACTGATACCAACAAAGAACAGGTTGAAAAAAAGATGCTGTGTCCAGTTGAGGCGTTCTATTACCCCGCCGCAGGAGCAGGGTATGCTACCGAAATAGTTCAGTTTTATCAGTGCTATATACGCTGTGAAAATGACCAGCATTATCAGTGATGCCCATAAGCCGGCTTTCATCGTCTTCCTGAATATCAGGCAGGCCGCAATAGCAAATTCGATCAGCAATAGTCCTATTACCAGCGGGGTGGTATACCGGTTGTTGAACGGCTGTGCGTCCATCTGGAAAAGGAACTGTTTGTAATTGGCCAGTTTGCTGCCGGCTGCATAGGTAAACAGGATGAAGAGCAGCATGGTAATAGATTCCAAGGTCCACTTACGTGTCATGGCTCGCGCTTTTATGGTTATTAACTAGGAGCGGTACTGTGGCTGCACTGCCACGAAATGATGACCGGATGTGCTTCGACGCGGTTTTTCCCTTGCCCATGTCATCCTCGCATGCGAATGCTTATCTTAATAAAGGTGTTCTAAAATTCGTTTGTCTGTTTGATAATATATTAGCCGATTTGATAAAAAAGCTATCAGAAAGATCAAATTACTTTAACAACGGTTTTCCGGAAATCACTTGGAGACTGCTGGAAATGCATCGTAAATACCCGGGTAAAGCTGGTAGATGACTCATAACCTACTTCCCAGGCTATTTCATGCACGCTGAGCGTGGTATTCTGCAACAGGTTGCGCGCACGGGACAAGCGTACTTCGCGGATATAGTCGCACAAATGCCGGTGGAAGACCTTTTTGTAACCTCTTCTCAGGAAGCTGGGCTCAATGGAGAAACGGGTAGCGAGCGTTTGTACAGATAGTTTCTTGTGAATGTTGTGCTGCACATAATCCTTTACCTGTTTCAGCGTATCATAATCGCGGTGATAGGTGGAGGCCTGGGTCTTTTTATAGCTGACGCCAATTTCGTCGAGCGTTTTGAAGAGCAGGTCCAGTATGATCACTTGTCTTTTGAGCTGCCAGATCTCGCCGGAGTAACGGTTCTGGTGCAGGCTGCGCAACAGTTTCCGGCATTCTTCCGTGATGCGGCCGGGCTGATGGGCCCGCAGCGGGATGTTGATGTGGCTTTCGTCCAGCAGTGAGCGCAGGGGAGCGGTAAGTTGCAGGAAGAGCACCCGGCAATGGCCGGCTGCGTCCAGCGTGTGCTGTTCCGGCTGAAGGGAGAAAAGGCTATAGCTGTTCTCGGAAAGCCGGGTTGTGTGAAATGGCCTGGTTTTCAGCGTTACTGCTCCCTGTAGTACATAAATCATCATGGGAGCGGCCTGCGGCAAGGTAATATGCAGGGTGCTTTCCTGTTGCAGCTGCATGTCATACAGCCAGGCACGGGCATAGTGATCATGGAAGTGCTGGGCCAGTATGCTGCCGTTTTCGTTAGCAGCCGTGGCTGCGGTGGTTTCATTGAGCAGTTGCGGGTGACAGGCTTCAGGCGCCAGGGGCAGAAACTGGAAGTTCTTTCCCTGCAGAATACTCCAGGTGTTCTTCATGTGCTTTGGCATTGGTTTTCAGGTAATGAAAAATTATGGCATAAGCTAGTCGGCAGAAAAAATGGCCGTATTACACGGCGGGAGAATGTTGAAACATTCATTTATCATACTGAAACAATACCGCAGTGAAAATGTTTTCGACTGCTTCACTTTCAGGCAGTTGCCTTATACGGCTTCTTTTTTTAACTGGTTGCGGATCTTTTCCCGGTGCATGGTGCCCCATTCGCGCAGGGCGTCTACTACGTTACCGAGGGTATTGCTATAGTCTGTCAGTTCATATTCTACTGCAACGGGCGTAGTGTTGTGTACATGGCGTACCACAAAACCGTTCAGCTCCATTTCCTTCAGCTCGTGCGAAAGTACTTTGGCGGCAATGCCTTTCACGGTTTTCTGCAGCTCGTTAAAACGTTTGTTACCGGAGCTGAGCGCAACAATGATAGGCAGCTTCCACTTGCCATTTAAAACATAAAGGGCGTCTTGTACGGCACTCAATGCGGTACAGGCTTCCCATTCTGCCGAAATTGTCTGTAACTTTACCATGATCCCGGATTTTAACTTACCTGAAAGTAACTGCTTACCTTTAGGTAACTGCTAACCAATTGTTAGCAAATGTACATAAGTTTGCATTCCGTAAAAAACCAAATATACATTTATGAAAAAGATCACCTGCTTAGCATTGCTGTTGGCTGTAGCGCTCAGCTCCTTTGCGCAGTCTTCCTGGAAATCCGACAAAGCACACTCCCAGTTGAAGTTTGATATTCAACACCTGGGCGTATCTACCATCTCCGGTGCCTTCACCGATTTTGACGCTACCGTTACCGCTTCCAAGCCGGATTTCAGCGATGCCAGCTTTGAGCTGACCGCGCAGGCTACTTCTATCAATACCGGCATTGAACAACGGGACAACCACCTGAGAAGCGCCGACTTCTTTGACGTGGCCAACATTCCTACGCTCACTTTCAAAAGCACTTCCCTGAAAAAAGTAAGCGAAGGCAAGTACCAGGTAACCGGCAACCTGACCCTTCACGGCGTAACCAAACCGGTAACCCTTGATCTCTGGTACCGCGGCACCATTGAGAACCCGATGAGCAAAAAGCCCACCGCAGGTTTCCGCGTAACAGGAAACATTAAACGTTCAGACTTTAGCGTTGGCGCCAAATTCCCGGCTCCCATGCTGAGCGAGGAAGTGGCTATTGTGGCCGATGGCGAGTTTGTGAAACAATAACACTCCCCAACAAGATCTTACCGGGGCTGGCCAAATGCGGTCAGCCCTTTTTTGTGCAAAAAACCCTGTAGGTTACTCCGGTAAACAGCCACCATGGCCGATGATAGATTTATTTTGTATAAAGTCTATAGAATTAGTAGGATAATAGAAATATTCCTCTTACCTTTACATGGCAATACCCGTTTTAAAGATCAAAACCATCATTAAAAGAATAGTATGCGCACCACCAACCGTTATGCGGATTTTCCGCCGCTGTACCCCGAGATCAGGAGCACCAAACCCCTGAATGACAGAACACGCATCAAGCCTGTTGTAGCAGGCAGCACCCTGCCGTTGTTCCATTTGCATAAAGATGATTTCGTTACGCCCTTTCCTTTCCTGAGCCGTGAAAGTAACTACATGGTGGGCAGCGAACTGCTGAACCAGCCGCTGGTGCTGGCCTTCTTTTCTATTCACTGGAACGGGTACGGAGACCGTTACCTGCGGCAGTTGCAAGACCTGTATGCAGATATCCAGGTGATGGGCGGCCAGTTGCTGGTAGTATCCGCGGATAGCCGCAGTGAGCTGGAATACCTGGTAAAACAGCATCAGCTTACTTTTCCGCTGGCCATTGACAGTGACCACCAGATAGCAAGAGGGGCGGGCCTATACCGGGAATCTGACCCATTGTGGGACCGGGTGAGCGGTATTGAGGAGAACGCCCCGCTGCCGGCGGTATACGTTATCGGGCAGTCGCAGCGTATCAGCTATCACTTCCTTGACCATTACCTGCAGCTTTCTATCAATACACGAGACCTGCTCAGCCAGGTATACAGCACCGGGCAGGCGCAGGCCCTCAGCCGCGCCATTGCCTAGCTGGTAGCTAGAGGTATTGTTTCATTTCGTCTTCAATATTTTTGCGGAGGTCCATCAGCCGGTGGGCGTACTGCTCCATGTTGGTCTCATCTTCCGTTTCCGGCACCCATTTGGGAACAGACACCGTTTGCCCCTTTTCGTCAATAGCGGCAAATACCATAATGCAATGCGTGGTTTTGATTTTCTCCTGCTGCCGCGGGTTGCCGGCATATACATGTATGGAAATGTGCATGCTGGAACTGCCGGTGTAAATGATAGATGCCGAGATCTCCACCAGGTCCCCAATAGCAATAGGCTTGTAGAAGCGGATACCTCCTACATATACTGTTACACAATATTGGCCGCTCCAGTTGGCGGCGCAGGTAAAACCGGCCTGGTCAATCCATTTCATCACGGAGCCTCCGTGTACCTTTCCTCCGAAATTAACATCTGACGGTTCTGCCAGAAAACGTAGCGTAACGGTGTGTTGCGGTCTGCTCATACAGTAATGATTGAAAGAATGATGTTAACGGGCAGGAGCATACTGGGTGCCTTTTTTCTTGCGCCAGTTCCAGGGCGCTACCGGCCGTGCATCGGCCCACAGGCCCAGTTTTTCCTGCCTTGCCTTTTTCTCCGCCAGCGCCAGTGCTTCGTTTTTGCTGAACTTTTTATAGTGCCAGGCGTAGCCTGCCTTTACCAGCGCGGCGTTCAATGAGCTATTGCCTGGAAGGTATACTTCCGCCACCACCCGGCCATAGGGGTCTTTGCTTTGCTGCACCGCCTTTACCTGCTTGCCGAAACAGAGGCCGGCCGTATACTGGCGGGCTTTTTCACCAAAGGGCTGCCCCTTTTCCGGACAATCTACCCCAAAAAGCCGTACACGGATGGTTTTACCGGCCACCAGCATTTCTATGGTATCGCCGTCTTTTACGGCAGTCACTTTGCCGGTATAGGTTTGGGCGTGCAGGCAGGAGGAAAGCAAAAAAAGTAGTACCGGGAGTATATATCGCATGCACAAGTATAAAAATAATACTTGTGAAATTCGATGCATTTGTTATTTTTATGCAAACGTTTGCACAGATTTAATCACGTTTACGGATATTAAAATTATTCCACACTATGACATCCACTTTAGGGAAACTGACGAAAGCGGCCGCACTGGCCATGTTACTGCCCCTGGTCTCGCAGGCGCAGAAAGCCTCCAAAGCGCACATGCGGCAGCTCATTGATGAAAACATGAAATTTGCCGTAAAGCAGTACGCGGTGCTGAAAGACAGCACGCCCGCGGGCAGAATGCCCCGTACCTTCCAGAACGGCCGCTCTGTTGATGCCAAAACCGACTGGTGGTGCAGCGGTTTTTATCCCGGCACGCTCTGGTATATCTACGAGTATACGAAAGACGCCGGTATCAAAACGGAAGCGGAAAAGCGACTGGCTATCCTGGAAAAGGAGAAACGCTATACCGGCAACCATGATATTGGTTTCATGATCTTCTGCTCCTTTGGCAACGCTTACCGCATCACCGGCAATAAACAATATAAAGATGTAATAGACACGGCGGCGGTGTACCAGATCACCCGGTACCGGCCTACTATCCACTCCATCCAAAGCTGGAACAAGAGCGATAAATTCAACTGCCCCGTGATCATAGACAATATGATGAACCTGGAGCAGTTGCTCTGGGCCAGCCAGCAAGGCGGGAGCAGCCGTTTTCGTGAAATAGCGGAAACACATGCCAATACCACCATGAAGAACCATTACAGGCCTGACTTCAGCTCTTACCATGTAGTGGATTACGACCTCGGCAACGGCCAGGTGCTGGGCAGAAGAACGCACCAGGGCGCGCATGACACCTCTGCCTGGAGCAGGGGCCAGGCCTGGGGGCTGTATGGGTTTACCATGATGTACCGCTTCACTAAAAACAAGGCCTACTTGCAGCATGCGCAGAAAATAGCAGACTTTGTGCTCAGCCATCCTAACCTGCCGGAAGACAAAATACCGTATTGGGACTTTAATGCACCGGAAATGCCCACCAAACGTGATGCTTCTGCCGGCGCCATTATTGCCTCCGCATTGCTGGAGCTGGGCCAGTACACAGCCAAAGCAGACCGCGCCCGGTATGTAGATGCCGCCACCGTAATGCTGCAGGCTCTCTCTTCAGACGCCTACCGCGCCAAACTGGGCAGCAACGGCGGTTTTCTGCTGGAACATAACGTGGGCCACTTCAGGGCCAACAGCGAGGTAGACGTGCCGCTTACTTATGCGGACTATTACTTCCTGGAAGGACTGCTGCGGTATAAAAAATGGTACCTGTAGTTTTGATGATAGATAAGAAAGGGGAAACGATCTGTTTCCCCTTCTTTTTATAAGGTAGCCGCGGCGGCTTGCTGTTGCGGCTGCAACCGCCTGAATGCCGGCGTTTTCTTCTTTTTCTGTTTCTTTTTCTTGCCCCACCAGATGTAGAAGCCGGTAATGGGGAGGCTGGCGCAGATCAGGCTCACAAAGAACATCAGTATTTTGCCTGGCAGCCCTGCAATGGCGCCCACGTGAATATCATAGTTCATCCTGAACAGCTTTTCACCGCGGGAGGTGGCCTCATAAGGCGTGGCGTAAGAACCGCCGCCGGGTACCCGCTGCAGGGTGTACCGGTCATAAAACCAGAACTCCCGCTTATAGTAGGTACCCTCTTCAGGGTTATAGGTTACGCTGATGGGGTCTGCCGGTTTTTGGGCAAATTGTATCTGGATGTTGCCTTTCAGGTGGTTCACTGTAGCCCATATCTTGTCTTCCGGGTATTGCATGTCAGCCATGGCGGTGGTGTCTGATGTTCCTCTTTCCCAGGCTACAAAAGACTTGCCGCCGGTCAGCGTCCAGTAATAAGACTTGGAAAACCACTGAAAACCCCATACCAGCCCGGTGATGCCCAATACCAGCGCAATGGTGAGGGCGTAAAAGCCCAGTACATTGTGGAGGTCATAGTTCACCCGTTTGGCGCCGGCGTCTGTTTTGATCTTGAAACTCTTGTTACGGTTGGCCCTGTTCCATTTTTTAGGCCACCACATAATAAGGCCGCTGATCAGCAGCACAATAAAAATGAGGGTAGCAACGGCCACTATAGGCTGCCCGATGGGGCGGGGGAGCCAGAGGTTAAAGTGCCCTTCCAGGATGATCCTGAAAAAGTCGTTCTTCAGTATTTTTTCTTTGAGGATGGCGCCGGTGTAGGGGTTCATGTAAATCATGGTATACCCGTTCTCCTTGTCCATATATGCGGCAATGGCAGCTTTGCCGGTGTGGCCGTAGTTGACCCCCAGCACGGGGTTTTCGCCCGCCCGGGCCGCGGCGGCTTTTTGCAATACGGAGGGGGGGAGGAAAGGCCGGTTCTCTTCCGCTACAAAGCGGTAGGGCTGGGTCAGGTCGGAAATCTCTTCCTGGAAGGCATAAATACAGCCTGTAATGCTGACAATCACAATGATAATGCCCGATATAAGGCCCAGCCACAGGTGTAGCCAGTCGTTCACACGGCGAAAAAGAGATTTGCGTTTGGCCATCCGGATAAAAGCTTTGCGCAAAAATCGGGCACGGCGCTTACAATCACCTTCGCAATCGGGAAAAAGATTTACGCAAAAAGGAAACTTATCGCTTTCCCATATAATAAAAATCTCTCAAGTAGCTGCAGCGGTCAAATGTTTCCTTGTAAAAAGCCGTATGGCCGCAGTCGTTGATCAATTGCCGGAAATGCGGGTTTTTCTCCGAGGCCAGGTCATACCAGTCCCGGTTGGGATCATATAGGTGCTTCTGTGCGCAACGGGCGGCCATATACAGGCTACGGGCCTTAAACTCAGGGTTTTGCGCAACGTCTGCGGCTTTTTTATAATATTCTTCCGCCCGGTAGCAGCCAAAATATTGTTTCAGGCCGGGATGCCCGTCGTACCCGGGCTGGTACCAGCGGGTACTGGGCCGGTAGGTGGCTGAAAAGTGGTAAGAATGCCCATAATAGGAAATACTGAAGAGACCGGTGGCATATTTATAATAGTCTTCTGCGGCAGCCTTGCCTTTTTTCATCTTTTTTTCCAGGTCCAGCATGGTAGCGGCATACTCCAACTGGGAAATGCCGGCCTCGGTGGTGTCCAGGCCAAAGTCTTCCAACTGCTCCGTGAAGGCCATACCCGCGGAAAGGCTGCTGCCGGATTTTTTGAACCAGTTAACGGCATTGGCAAAATCGTGCTGGCGCACGTAGTTGATGGCAATGGCTTCGCCCACCTGGTTTTCCGTCATACCGAACTCCCGGCAGAGGTATTGTTCAAAAGGTGTTTTCTTTTTTTGTTGCAGCAGGCTGTAGAGATTTTCAAGCTGGCCTGCCTGCATGCTGTCTTTTACAAAGTCCGTGGCAGACACATAATTAAAATTGAAACTGTAAGGCAGCACCTTGTCTCGTTTGGAGAGCACCAGTGCCATGCGGTTAATGTCTCCCTGTTGCTGGTAGCGGGTGGCTACCACATAATCCAGCAGGTTGCGGTACATGACCGTGTAGAAATTACGGTTAATGGACTGGTTATCAGGACTTAAATAATAGTCTTTCCGGGTGGCGGTATCCAGCCGGCTGTCCAGCCATTTGAAAGATTCGAGCAGTTCCGCTTCAAAATCCCTGCCTATCCGGGGCTGCTCGCTGACGGTTACCAGCAGGCGTACAATTTCCCATTGGTCTTGCAGGGCGGGGCGCCCGGCGCCCGCTTTGGCAGCCATCAGCTTTTGCCGGGCGGCGGCGTAGTCTTTCAGCATGTACGAGAGATAGGCAGATGAAACCTGCCAGAGGGCAGGCTCTTTCACCCTGCCGCCAGCCACCAGGCTGTCTGCCAGGCGCTGCAGCTCCAGTACTTCGCTACCGGGAACATCCGCGTAGTGGTAACCCGCGCTGCCATAACGTTCCAGGGTCAGCCGGTTATGGAGATAGCCGTCTTCCAGTTTGGTGATCTCCCGCTCCAGCAGTACGTTCAGCATTGGCGATTGCGGATGCAGCCCATATATTTTCCGGATGCCCTCCGGGTAGGGTTCGTAGTAGCGGAAAGCGAACATGGCCGCCACCGTGGCCTTTTCTTCATTGTTTTTGCAAAGGTCCAACACCTGCTGTTCCGTGGCGCCGGCCCATCTCACATTCAGGAAAGCCATCTGGCGTTGGGAGGGGGCTAGCTCAAACACCCGGGAAAAAATATAGGCGCTCTGTGCCCGCGCCCCGGTGCGCATCAAGGCGCCGGCTTTCAGGGCCAGCGTTTTGTAGTGCATGAGGGAAGTGGAACGGATGGGAGCGGCCAGGGAATCGTAATACTGAAGGGCCTGGGCGTAGTTGCGCCCGTAATGGGCCAAACGGGTGGCCTGGAAGGCATACCGTTCGCGGATGCGCTCATCTTTACAGGCTTTGTACAACTGCATACCGTTGCGGGAGAGCCTGAGCATGGTGGCGGAATCTCGCACGGGCGCTTCCCAGCTGTCTTTTCCGCCGGTATGGGCCTCACATTGTTTGGCGTACATCAGGTAACCCAGCGTTTCACGGTCTTTGCTGCTGATAAAATATTGGGTAAGGGTGTTTTTCCTGACACTGTCAGGCGCTTCCAGCGGGCTGCCCTTTTCAATATGGTTGTACAGGGCTGTCATTTGGGGGTGGGCATAGGTATAGACGAACTCCCGTATGTCCTTTGCGGTGGCCCTGCCGGAAAAAAATGCATGCCAGTCGCGCAGGTTAATGTCTTCTTCCGCTACCTCACTGCCGTAATATTCCGCCAGCCCGGTGTAGTAAAAAGGTTCAAAACCGTCCCGGGCGGGCAGGGAAGGATTGTAAAAGCCGATGTAATAATCATACGGATCGGGTTCCGGGCCGCAGGAGAGCACGTATACGGCCCTTGTCAGGAAAATGGCCAGAAAACTAACGCAAAATATCGTAAATCTCTTCCAGTTCATGCATTTGATGCTTACGGAGGGTTAATGAATCCAGGTGATATAAAATGATGACGGGCGAATACGTTTGCCGTTGCCGGTTCAGGTACTTCGCCGCCTTTTGCAGCACTGCCGGGTCTGCCGTTTCGTGGCGCAGCGTTTCTCCTGCCCGCAGCGGATAGCCGTTCAGCACGGTATCTTTCAGCACCGTGAACAGGAAGTTGCCGGCCGGCCGGAATACAGCGCGGTCTTCCAGTTGCTCACGTTCCATGTTGCGCAGCAACCCTGCATACTGCCGGTTGCGGAACAGCACCGTCCATTCAAACAACGGCAAAGCCAGGTCTAAAGGTAAGGGATAACTGCTGATACGGTTGCTGCCCGTGTAGGCTTTTAGCGATCCCATGTTCAGGATGGAATTATGATCTCCCCATTTGCGCAGGTCCCCCATATTGTAGCACATCAGCAATCCCTTATCTACCGGGGGGATTCCGCTGCTTTGCAGGTACTTTACCTGGTGCAGGCGGATGGTGGCGGATAATTGTTTACCGGCAAAGTAGGGCTGGCCGCGCAGGTGCCGCAGAAATGCAAAATAGGCGGCCTGGCTGTTCCGCGTCCAGTCACAATCCAGCTGTATTTCCCGGATGGGCCTTGCGGGAGTGACCTGCTGCAGGAGACCGGCTACCTTTTGCGCCATGGCGGCGGGCCAGGCGGTGTCTCCCTGTTGCCACACTTCATTGACGAGGAATACTACCGGCACCAGCTCCACACTGTCTGGCAGCTGTTCCCGGAAATCCGCAATGGCCACGGGGTGGGCGGTGCGCTTTGCCGCATCCCAGTTCACGTCAAACATTTTTACATACAGCTTTTTGGCGCCGGTGGCCTGCAGTGTTTGTTTTTCGGTGGTATTCAACTGTACCCGTTGCTTCCAGAAATAGAAGGCAGGCGTAACCTTTCGCGCAGGTTGTGTACAGGCGCAGGCGGTGAGCAGTATGCCCATGAAAATATAGTACCGGTTAAATTTCATCCGGCTGCAAATATCGGGTGATGTGCCGTAACAGCAATGAGGCGGCGGTTACTTGTTGATGGCAATGATCTGGTAGCCCTCGGGGAAAGCGCTGAACCATATTTCCCCATTGCCCAGCATGGCGCCCTGGTAATTGCGGAAAATGCGGTCCAGCCGCTGGGTGTCTACTACTGCCTTCAGGGAGGCGTCAAAAATCTTGTTGTATTGCTGGCGGAAGGCGTCTGCCGTCTTGTATTTTTTGAGCGGGAAGCGAATGTGGGCGGTGATGCTGTCTACCTGGTCTGCTTTCACCCAGTTTTTGAAAGATACCAGGAAGCGTTTGAAATCCGCCGGTTGGTTAAAACCGGCATCCGCCCAACTGCCGGGTGTGCTGCCGTCTTCAAACAGGGTGTCTTGCGCGGCCATTTCCGCTTCATAAGGATTGGCGGGTGGTGGCGGCGGGGCCACGGGTACCAGGGTTTGGGCGCCATCAACAATGGTGCTGTCTTCAGACTTCTTTTCAGGGGCGGTATTGCAGGCGGCGGCCAGCAACAGGGCGGGTATCAGTAAGCGGTAGGTCATAGCAGCGGGTTTAATTATATAGTGAAATTAAGGAAGATTTATATGTGGCTGTGCGATATGAAAAAACTGTTAAAAAGATTTGCAGGAATGATTTTTTTGTACTTATCTTTGCAGTCCCAAAACGGAAGAGCTGAAAGGCGCGGAAGTTTTTGCGGAGGATCGGTAGTTCAGTCGGTTAGAATGCCGCCCTGTCACGGCGGAGGTCGCGGGTTCGAGTCCCGTCCGGTCCGCACGATTTAGAAGAGACCCGCGCTTGGCGCGGGTTTTCTGTTTTTAGTCGAGTATTTAGTCGAGTTGGATCAACCTCCGCAGGAAATGTTTGAAAGCCGTGCCGTGATGAATGGCTTTTTATATTATGTGATTTAGCGTTGCCCCCTTTCCCTTAAATGGTATAAGCCCCAACTTTTTATAGAGGCTATTGTATGTTGGCTATCCCCAATAATTAGCGGTAGTTTATCTTTTTATCAACTGTTCCTTCATATCGTCTAAAAGTGAAACCATATCTCTCTTACTTAATTCGGGATCTTTCTCTTGAATAAATTCCAATCCGTAAAACATGTTCCCTCTTTTACGGTTTTGTCTTGGTTCCAGTGCTTCGACAAGTATTGCCTCTAAAGTATTCGTAAGTTCGGAGAGTGAGGTTGTTAGTTGACTTGCTATATCAGTAAGTATTCCATTTTGTTTCACGCCTCGAAGCCCGAACCATGAAAATCTGTTCCATCTACCTCCAAGTCTATCGGATGTATGTTGATATAATCTTTGTGCAATACTTTGTTCTAATGCCTGACCAATATAGATTACGTCTCTTCCGTCATGTAACAAGTATATACCTATCTGGCTGCCAAAGTTTACAGGAGTAGAGCCCCTTTGTTCTGCTCCATATAGCGTAGGATTGTTTTTCCACAAAATGTAATCGCGGGACCAGTACATTCCGAATGTTTTAATTATCCCTTGGTCGGTAAACTCTTTCACTGCTTCGTCAATTTTCTTTTGCTCCTCGATTTCTTCTTCAGCAGATACCACCTCAGGTGATATTATTACCTGTGTAGAATGCCTGAGAAAATACTCTCCAAGCCCAACTCTAATAAAAGCAGATTCCTCCTTTTTTTGATTTATATCCGTTGTAATAATACTTACCACCGTAGCAGCAGGGGTAGCACCCACTTTTGTCCGAAAATTCTTGTCAAGTATTTTCTGTGCAATTTCCTCGTAATGCATTGATTTTCCTTCCTCTTGGAGCACTTTTATAATTGCGTCTATCCATTTCATAAAAACGAGCCGGTTTAATTGTTGTAAATATTTATATGTGCGTATTTTTATATTTGATGTGTGTCGGGCGTTAGCTTCTTTTGGAATTCTTAAGTTCGGAGTAGTAAAATACTAAATAGGATCTAAGTGGAAATTTTTTTTTTGCTTCAACTTCCGCCCCACAACCTCCGCAAATCATCTCGGAGACCCGCGCAACGCGCGGGTCTCCGTTTTTTAGTCAAGTTCCCCTCTTGTTGTCAAGTCCAGGTTGCGTCGAAAGCCTCAGAAACCGCAATTCCAGATATTCTTTTAGCTACAGGCTTAATCATACTTACATTTATCATTGGGCATTCTAAAAGAGGTCTGCCTGAAACCAGCGCCTGTCGGCCCCGGAATCTCGGGGGCCGGTTCGTTATGATCGCTTAATGCATTGATTTTTAGTTTTTTTATCGGGAGCGCCACAGCAAAGGGTCACCGGCATTCCAGGAGTGAATGGTCCTGGATTTTACCAAATGATCTTTTTCCGGAAATTTGGGCGTATTCCTATACAAACTATTATGTATATTTAGCCCAGCGTTATGAGCCATTTCTATTACTATTTACAGGCAAGCCTGGCACAAGAGATATTAGTTTCCCCGTGTTGCGGGCAATACTACCAGGTAAATGGTGGATCAGTACACAGTTCCTTTACATCGATAATACAAGACCCAAAGGAGCTTACTGTTTTATGCCAGGATCAGCCGGCAGCTTTTACACGATCCAAATTGCGGTTATCTGTTCATCAAAAATAAAATTTCAATTAAGTAGTTGGAAAAAGATAGAATAATTATGAATGATAGCATTCTCATTATTGACGACAATGAGGATGTCCTGGATTTTTTATCTATTGTTTTAGGCGAGCACTACAGGATCCTGCTCGCCTCGAATGGAGCAATTGCAAAGGGCATACTGGACACAGAAGTGGTAAACCTTATTATATCAGACATTATGATGCCGGGTATTGACGGCTTTGAACTATGCAGGCTGGTTAAGTCTAATGTTGAATACTGCCACATTCCCATCATTCTATTAACTTCCAAAAATACTTATCAGGCCCACATTGAAGGATTGGAAGTAGGCGCGGATGCGTATATCCAGAAACCTTTCTCACAAGAATTATTACTGATGCAGATTTCCAACCTGCTTAAAAACCGGTTGAAAATAAAAGAGCATTTTGCCAGTTCTCCTTTTGAAGATGTAAGGGTAATGGCGCATTCAAAAACAGACGAGGCATTTCTCAGAAAGCTGGATGAATATATTCGTGACAATATCAAAGATCCCAATATTGATATTGATAAGCTGGCTGATCATATGTTTATGAGCCGCACTACTTTCTACCGGAAAATAAAATCTCTTTCATCATTATCGCCCAAAGAATTAATTGACATTACACGCCTGAAAAAAGCGGCCGGTTTAGTTGCTGAGAATGAATTTTCTTTATACGAGATTTCAAAAATGGTGGGGTATAGTTCACAAAGCCTTTTTACCCGGAATTTTCAAAAGTATTTTAAGGTTAGCCCTTTGGAATATTCTAAATCTCTCCCGAAAGAACGATAGATCTATTCTATCTTTTTCCAACTACTTAATTGAAATTCAATTTTTTGGTGTACGGGCAATTGCAGTTCAAAAATAATCAGGTCCTGCTTGCCGGAAATCAGTTGCAGCGATCCGTTGTGCAGCTCGGTGAGCGCTTTTGCAAGCGATAGGCCAATCCCGGTTCCCGGCTTGCTGTTACCCCTCAACCTGACAAAGGGCTCGAATATCTGCTGCCTGAACTCTTCAGGGATGCCTTTACCATCATTCATAAAAAGAATAGTAAAGTGTTTGTCGGAATCTTTTATGGGATGGATCGTTACTGTTGCCCTCTCAGCCGCATATTTAATAGCGTTCGATATCATATTAGTGCATATTTTAATAAGTGCTTCTCTGTCAACATACGCCATAAAGCGGCTTTCCGGCAATTCAAGGTTTAAATCAACATTGTTATTGTTAGCCTGCTGTTTGAATGCAGTGATAAGATCAGCCACCAGCGTAATGATATCTGTTTTTACAAAGTTTAAGCTGAACTGGTTGGCCTCGGTTTTCCTGAAATCAAGCAACTGGCTGGATAACGCTACCAGTCTTTTGATATTCTTTTCGGCTATTGTAAGGCTTTTCTTGACGTCTGGCTCTTTGCCAAATTTTTTGATCAGCCACTCAATGGGCCCGGCAATAAGTGTAAGCGGAGTTTGGATTTCGTGAGTGATATTGGTAAAGAACTCGATCTTGGCCTTGTAAATTTCTTTTTCTTTTTCGTGCTCAAAAAGTTGCAGTTTTCGGAGATTTTTTCTTTCGAGATGCCGGTGATAAAATCGCACCAGGAAATATAAGCAGGTGAAAAGGGCTATTGTATATAATATATACGCAATATTACTCTTCCAAAAAGGGGGCAGGATCCTAATGGTCAAATGGCGTTCTTTACTTACCCAGCTTCCGGTATTGCTTTCGGCTTGTACTATAAACTCGTATTTCCCCGGCGCCAGATCTGTAAAGTAAGCGTTGCGGTTAGTGCTGAGATAGGTCCAGGATTCGTCAAGGCCTTTCATCCGGAACTTATATCTTGTTACTTCGGGAGCTGAAAAATTTAATGCCGCAAATTCAATGCTGAAATTATTTTGGTTGTATTGCAGTACGATAGTGTCAGTATATAAAATTGATTTGGAAAATGGGCTGTTTGTTGCATCAGGTATTACTTCCGTATTGTTGATCTGGAATCCTGTAATAAAGATTGGAGGGCCTGGTTCTTTTTGGTCAAATGAAGACGGGTGGAAAGCGATCATCCCTTTAACGGAACCAAAGTACATTTTCCCGTCAGTATGTTTATACGCGGAGTTATAGTTGAATTGGTCAGTTATCAATCCATTGGCCTGCGTATAAACATTTACTTCTTCCGTTTCGATATTTAAACGGATGATGCCCTTGAGAGAGCTGATCCATAAATGTTTTGAATTATCTTCCAGGATAGCATATAATACATTCGTGGGCAGCCCGTTTTTTGTAGTGTACTTTTTGATAATTTTCCTGTCAGGGCTTAATTTTATTAATCCGCCGCCAGTTGTAGCAAACCATAAGGAATGATCGCTGTCTTCAAAAATATTATATACCGCAAATTCATTTATGATTTTGTTATTCAAAGTGTCGCCGAACCGTATGTTGCCATGCAGGCCTGTTTTAGGATTGTAATAAAATGCTCCGGCTGATACGCTGCCCGTCCAGATATTACCCTGGCTGTCTTCTGTTATGGCGAATGTATAAACGTTGTGCGGGATTTGCGGAACATTCTTGAAGGTCTTATGCAGGGGGTCATAAACAAACAGGCTCGCTCCATGATAGGCTGTGCCAATAAGTAAAGTGCTGTCCTTTGTGAGGTAGATGCAGGTTACAAAATCACTGGTTTCATCGCCGTCGTTCTTTATGAGTTTGAACCGGTCTGTAATCTTGCCGCTGCGCGTATCCATTATATCAAGACCATTGTAAAACATCCCGATGAAAAGCTGATTGCCTAAAGCCAGTAGTCCATGTACATTATAGTATGAGATACTTTCTTTTTTTTCATGCGTAGTGTAATTGGTAAACTCTTCTGTATTCAGATCAAGTTTATTAATTCCCGCATCTTCAGTGCCGATCCATAGATGACCCTTTTTGTCAGGAACAATTTTTCTTACGGCGTTCCCTGATATGGAATTAATCCCGGGAAGAGGGTAGTATTTTTTAAATTTTGCATTTTCTTTTGAATAATAATTAATGCCGCCAAAATAGGTACCCACCCACATGCTGCCCTCGCGGTCCCTGAAAAGGGTATACACCGCATTATCTGATATCGAATATGGGTCCCCGGTTATTTTTCTCAGGTGCTGCACAACATTAGTGGCGAGGTTATAAATATATATGCCAGACTCTGTTGCTATCCAGTATTGCTGCTCCGCTCCCTGTATAATATCCCGCACGTATATGGATGCCCGGTTGTTGTTTTCCAACGCTAAGGACCTGCAGACCTTGGTTTTATGATTGTAAATTTTAAGCCCCTGGGTGAAACACCCGATCAGCAGTTCATCTTCATTAATGGGATATATCCTGCTGATAGATCTTAAGTTCAAAGGAACTTTTTGGTCAATTATACTGATATTCTCAATAGACCGGTTTTCAAAATTATATTTGCCAATTGTGCCGTCTTCTCTTCCTATCCAAAGCTCTTTGTTGCTACCGCCCGCAATGCACGACCCGGTAATTTCCAGGTTTTCCACCATATCGGTATTGTTATTGTACCTGTATAAACGGTTGCCGGTTAAAAACAAAAGATTATTGTGATCATCCAATGCCAGGTGGCTGATATAAGTTGCGGGTACAGCTTCTATTTTTGTGGAAACTTCCTTGTATTGGTCATATTTAAATAAACCCTTTCCTGTTCCTACCCATAATGCTCTGTTAGTGCCTTCCAGGACGACCGTTATTACGTTATTGCCAATATTGTTGATCGGGTGGTTTTCGTTTTCATAGGATTTAAATGTATAGCCGTCAAAACTATTTAAACCGCCCCTTGTTCCTATCCAGATCAAACCGTTCCTGTCCTGTATTATTGAAGAGACCGCATTATGAGCCAATCCATTTTCTACCTGGTAATGTCTAAAGTAGTATTGGCCATATTGGCCATGGCATGTGGAAGCGGTAATGGACAATACTAGATTCAGCAAGGCAATATAGCAGAGGAATTTCATCATGATTACATTCAAATATAAAGAATGACAGTAGAATATGCCTGCCTCGGCATAGAATTATGCAAACTATTATATGAGGTACGGGCTATTTGGCACGATTCGTCAAAATATTGAACAGGGCATTTCGTACAGGTTTATTTATTTTGACAAGTTTACTTACCCTGGGTTATCTGGCAGAACTGATGAGTAATAGCGATGGGCTTTACTAATTGGGAAGAATTGCTATCTGAGGACCGTAGCTATTACTAAAATTGATATTATGCGTTTGTTTTTGTCGTTACTGTTGTGCGTTCTTTTTATTGTAACTAAAGCACAGCAGTTGGTGTTGCCGGGAGATCATCCTGATCCTTCAGTAGTAAAAATCGGTGATGAATACTGGGCCGTGGGCACCACTTCCAACTGGTTCCCGATTTTTCCATTGTATCATTCTAAAGATCTTGTAAACTGGAAAGCGGCAGGGCATGTGTTTACAGAGAAGCCCGTATGGGCCGATTATTATATGTGGGCGCCCGAGATCACGTATGATAACGGGAAAGTATATATGTATTATACGGCTCATAAAAAAAATGGAAGTTTATGTACAGCGGTGGCGGTGGCGGACAAACCTGAAGGCCCGTATAAAGACCTGGGCCCCCTTATATGCCAGGAATATGGGTCAATAGACGGTTTTCCCATGCGGGATGAGAACGGTAAATTATATATGATATGGAAGGAAGACGGGAATAGTGCTGGTAAGCCTACGCCTATATGGGCCGCGGAAATGCGGGAGGACAGAACAGCACTGACAGGGGAGAAGAAAGAACTTTTTCGTGCAGATGCGCCCTGGGAAAAAGGTTTGGTGGAAGGCGTTTCTATCATAAAGCATAACAATTATTTCTATGCACTGTATGCAGGAGCGGCTTGCTGCGGTAAGACATGCAATTATGGAACGGGTGTTGCCAGGGCAAAAGAACTGCTCGGGCCGTGGGAGAAGTTTCCGGGAAATCCGGTGTTATCGGACAATGCCGATTGGAAATGCCCCGGTCATGGAACACCTGTTGAAAAGGATGGCGGGTTTTATTTTCTCTATCATGCGTACAGCACAAGTAGCGGGGCTTATGGCGGACGGCAGGGTTTATTGAATAAATTCGAATTTACCCCCGATGGATGGATCCGTTTCTTAAACGGCAATAACTATGCTGACCTGGTAACAACCCCCAAAACTGTTGATGATTTTTCCACCGCCAGGCTTGCTGATAGCTGGCATTGGAGCATATTTCAGGACGTACGGTATGCTATCTCGAAAAATACTTTAAAGCTAGAGGCCCTTCCTGCCGTTTGCGGCGCGTATCTTGGCCGCTCTGTTTTGTCCGGGAATTATAATGCGGAAGTTACCGTACTGAAAAAATCTACATCGCAGGCCGGACTTGCCCTGATAGGGGATGATAAGAATATGGTATATGCAAAAATCTACAACGATCATATTTACCTGGTAGAATTAAAGAAGGGTAAAGCAGCGATAATTACCCAAAAGGCAATCCAAATGCCTTCGCAGCTGGTGCTGAAAGTAAAGGTTGAAAACAACACACAGGCCTCTTTTATGTACAGTACTGATGGCGTGCAGTTCAAAACATTGAATGTCAAGGCGGCTGATATTTCTTTTCTGCCCCCGTGGGACAGGGCGGTACGTGTAGGATTGGTTTCGAAAGGGTTGCCGGGAACGGAGGCGCTCTTCCGGAAGTTTGCCCTTGTCAGCGAGTAGTACCATATATACGCATCATGTGGGCGTGATTTGATACGATTCGACAAAATGTTGAACAGAATTTATGATCGGGATATATTTCCTTTGTACAGCGTTGCATTCACCATGTATTGTATGACTACGCCTGACCGGTGACTAGGATCTTATGCCCATACTTGTGCCCATACTATGATAAACCGGGTAATAATAACTATAAAGGAAGCGGTATGAAAATATCTGTTTTAATTGCTGGCGTTTTTTTCACTTCGGTTTTGCTGGCAAGTTGCGGCAAAGGAAGTGGCGGCCCCAAGGCAGACCCCGGGCCGGATGTAAAAAAAGACTCCGCGGCGTATGACCTGAAAAACTTTCCGGAAGGGGCACAGCCTGAAAAGATAGGCGTAAAACTAGCCGAACATTTTCTGCAGACAAAACCCTCCTATTGGGGGAACGTAAATTCCCAGTATACGGCCGATCATATTACCTATCCTGATGTATGTGCCTGGCTGGGAGCGTTCTGGTTTGCAAAGGCTATCAAAAGTGAGGAACTGCAAAATGCACTGGTCAACAAGTTTGAGCCTTTATTTACGACTGAAAAGCACTTGCAGCCAAACCTGCATACCACCGCGGGTAATAAAGTGGATTATTATGTTTTTGGAGCGGTCCCGCTTGAGATATATAACGGGAAAAAAGAAAGCCGGTATAAGGAGCTGGGAATGAAATATGCCGACGGGCAATGGACGTTGCCTTCCAATGCAACGCAATCGCAAAAAGACTGGCACGCAGAGGGCTATTCCTGGCAGACCCGCCTGTGGATCGATGACATGTTTATGATAACAGCATTACAGGCCCAGGCATACCTGGCTACTGGAGATGAAAGGTACATGGAGCGTACTGCAAAGGAAATGGTGCTGTACCTGGACCGGCTGCAACGTGGCAACGGCCTGTTCTTTCATGCTCCTGACGCACCATTTTTCTGGGGGCGTGGCAATGGCTGGATGGCTGTCGGGATGGCGGAAGTACTGCGTATCCTGCCCAAGGAGACCCGTTATAATGTTTACCGGGAAAGAATTATGAAGGGTTATCAGGCAATGATGGCGACGTTAGTGAAATACCAGATGAATGACGGGATGTGGGGACAGTTGATTGATAATATGTCGGCATGGAAAGAAACATCCGGGAGCGCCATGTTCACATACGCGCTGATCACAGGTGTCAGGAACGGTTGGCTCGATCAGGAAAAATATGGCGCTGCCGCCCGAAAAGCGTGGCTGGCGCTGCTGACATACCTCGATGCAAACTACGACATCAGGAATGTGTGCGAAGGCACCGGGGCGAAGAACGATTATCAATACTATCTGGATAGAAGGCGGTGGACAGGAGACCTGCATGGTCAGGCAGCCCTTTTGTGGTGCGCCTATGCTTTGTCTGGTCCGGATAAGCCAAACTGATACATAGCAACCAAAAGAAAAAAAATAAAGAGAATATCAAATCCACGATTATGAGAAGATTTCTAAAAGTAAAAGGCGCGCAGCGTGCTTCAGCACTGTGCCGGATACCACGTCTTGGAGCGCTTGCCGTGCTCTTCCAGCTGCTGGGGACAGGTATTGCCTATTCACAAAATAATCCTGCTGTGCCGAAGGAGGCACAACAAAACAAAAAGCGTATTACAGGCCGCGTAACGTCGCCGGATGGAGATCCGCTGCCAGGGGCTTCCGTGAGAATACGGAACACAAGCATCGGTACTGCCGCAAATAATGAAGGGCTCTATGTTATTGACGCGCTTGCTACGGATGTGCTTTCGTTCAGCTATACGGGTTTCCTGACAAAGGACACTACATTTAATGGCAGCAGCGTTTTGAACGTTATACTTCAACCAGATGTTCTGCTGAACGAGGAGGTGGTAGTAGTAGGTTACGGCAAGCAGAAGAGGGCGGCCATGGTTAGCTCCATAAGCACCGTCAGCTCGCAGGAATTGCGGTCTCCCTCCGGTAATCTCACCGGCAATCTTGCCGGTCAGCTTTCAGGCCTTATCAGCATACAGCGTACCGCGGAGCCGGGCCGGGACGATGCGGAGTTCTGGATCCGGGGTATCAGCACCTTCAAGGGAGGCTCCAAACCTCTGATCCTGGTAGATGGTATACCACGGGAGATAAATGATATTGAACCAGACGAAATTGAGACCTTTTCCGTGCTGAAGGACGCGGCGGCAACGGCGGTGTACGGTGCTGAAGGTGCAAACGGCGTTATTCTTGTAACCACCAAGCGGGGGATCGTATCCAAGCCCAGGATATCTTTCCGTGCCGAACACTCAACGGCCAGTCCGCAAAGGCTGCCCGAGTTCGTAGATTCGTGGGAATACCTTGAACTGGCCAATGAAGCGTTGTTTAACGATGGCTTTGACCCCTATATGACCGCGGAGCAGATTGAAAAATACCGCAGCCGGGAGGATAACGATTTGTATCCAAATACCAACTGGATGAACGAGCTGCTGTCGAAAAATGTGCAGAACCAGCGCTACACTTTAAATTTCAGGGGCGGCGCGGAAAATGCCAAGTACTTTGTATCAATGGCTTATTTCAACCAGGAAGGGGTGTTCAAGAAAAACCCGCTGGGCAAATATGACAGCGACTTTGACTTTCAGCGGTATAACCTCCGCAGCAATATAGACCTGAAGGTAAGCAAGACCACTCAACTGAATATTGACCTTGGCGGCCAGTATGTTAACAGGCTTACCGCCAACCGGTCTCCCGATGATGTTTTTGGCTTTATGCTCAATACACCGCCACACCTGTTCCCCGCTATTTACAGTGACGGGACCCTGGCTACCTACCAGATACAAAGTGATGGCAACAACCGCAGCCCGTACAATATGCTGTACAACCAGGGGTACCGGAAGGAGTTTAGCACGCAGATACAATCCAACATAGGCCTGACGCAGGATTTGAAGGTGATTACGCCCGGCCTGAGCGCCAATGCCAAGGTCAGCCTGGACTATGAGGGGAATGCGTCTACGCTGCGCAACTACTGGCCCAGCCTTTACCACGCCACCGGGCGCGATGCGGACGGCAATCTTGTTTATATTACTTCTGTTTCCGGCAGCCCCCAACTGACAGACCCTGAATTTACAGGTACCAGTTCCTATCGCAATATATATGTGGAAGGATCGCTCAACTACCTGCGTTCTTTCGGAAAACATAATGTAGGAGGCATGTTGCTCTACATGCAGAAGGAGAACCAGCGGAGCGATGGCGTGCTTCCCTACAGGAAACAGGGCATTGTGGGACGTGCCACCTATTCTTTCGGCAATCGTTATTTTATTGAAGGGAATTTCGGGTATACCGGTAGCGAAACATTTGCGAAAGGGAACCGGTTTGGATTTTTCCCCGCCGTGGGCGTCAGCTATTTTGTTTCCAACGAGCCTTTCTATCCCGAAGCACTGAAGGATGTGCTGAACAGCGCCAAGATCAGGTTGTCATACGGCCGTACCGGTAATGACAATACCGGCGGCTCCCGTTTCCTTTACCGGGCCACCTTCAAAACAGACGGTTATACATTCAACCAGGGCATTGGTTCTACAGGCGGTACCAATGGCATGGGAGCGGGCATCAACGACCTGCTGTTCGTCAACAATACCATTGCCTGGGAAATTGAGAACAAGCGTAATGTGGGCCTTGACCTGGGATTTTTCAACAACAAGATCGAGCTGACAGCGGACTACTTCAACAACCGCCGTTCGGGCATCCTGGTACAGCGCAATACCATCTCCGCCGTAGCGGGATTCCATGCCAACCCCTGGGAAAATTATGGTATTGTGGATAATCATGGTGTGGACGCCAGCCTGAAAAGCAGCCATAACATCGGCCAGGTCAGGATAACTACCAGGGGAACTTTCACTTTTGCCCGCAACAAAATTGTAGAATACGATGAGCTGCCGCAAAACCATCCCTGGATGGCAGTTACCGGTACGCGGGTGGGAGACCGTTCCGCCTATATTGCCGAGAGGCTTTATACAGATGACGATTTTGTCAAAACACAAAATGCCAACGGCACTTACTCCTACCAGCTAAAGCCGGGGTTGCCCGTGGTATCCATGCAGGGAGCACTGGGGCCGGGCGATATTAAATTTGCTGACCTGAACAACGACAACATCATTGACAACAATGACAGGAAAAGAGGAGTAGGCCATCCCGAAAACCCCGAGATCAATTATGGTTTTGGTATAAATGCGGAGTATAAAGGGGCCTATATCAGCGTCTTCTTCCAGGGTACCGGCAATTCCTCTACTTTGCTGGGTGATGGTAACAGTACTTTCTGGCCTTTCAACTGGGGAGTGGAGAAAGCGAATTACCGGACGGCCTTTCTGGACCGCTGGACGGCAGACAACCCCCGGCAAGACGTTGTTATGCCGAGAATACACAGTCATTATTCCTACAACGTGAACAAAGAGCCTAATACCTGGTGGTTACGGAACAGCAGCTTCCTTCGTTTGAAAAATATTGAAATAGGCTATACCCTGCCAAAAGAGCTGATCCAGAAACTCAGGCTGGGCGGGGCCAGGGTGTACCTGATGGGGTACAATATCTATGTTTGGGATGATGTAAAATATTGGGACCCGGAAATGGGTAACCGCAACAAGGGTATGAGCTACCCCATGTCCCGCTCTTTTACGTTCGGTCTTGAGCTGAACCTATAACATTCAGCAGGAAAATTACCATTTTGGCAGTGCAGGCTATCCGGCCTTAAAATATTAACGGATGAAACGGAGCATGATAAATTCTTCATCACAGGGGAATGTTAGTGCGAGGTTTATCTCGATCATGTTTAAATCTTATTGACCTCGATGCATCTTCGATGTCATCCGGCCCGTAAAAAATAAATATTAACGGATGAAAACAAAAATTATAAATACGCTTTTGATAACCTTTTTCCTGGGATATTTTACTTCCTGCAGCAAGTACCTGGATGTGTCCGATGAGCTGGCTGGCGGTATCAGCGATATCTCCCAGGTATTCGATAACGTGGACCGTACAAGGAAGTGGTACTCCCAGGTTTTTAATAACCGCCCCGATTATTCCATGGTATGGGTAGAAACAGACGGTATGGGCAACCCGTGGACGGCTTACGCCGATGAGATATATACAAGGCTGGCCAACAACTCGGGAAAATATAACGAGTGGAACTCCTCCAACTCCGCCGCGCAAAGGTGGGGAAAGCTCTACGAAAGCATCCGCCAGGCCAATATATTCCTGGAACAGGTAAAGCCCATTGTTGAAGAAGGCGGCCCCGGCGCTGCCGTGCTTACCGAGCCGGAAGTAGCGAGCTACAAGGCCAACGTGCGGTTTATGAGGGCGCTGTACCACTATTATCTGATGGAGCTTTACGGGCCCATACCGATTGTGGACCATTCTATGACTTTGGCGGATGAGCTGGACCTGCCCCGAAATTCGCTCGATGAAGTGATCAACTTTATTGATGCGGAACTGCTTGCATCTATGCAGGGCATGGAGCAAGAGCCATACCACAACAATGAATCTTATCGTGCCGTTCCCACTAAAGGAGCCGCATTGGCCGTTCGGGCAAAGTTGTGGGCCTACGCCGCCAGCCCGCTCTTCAACGGAGGGTTTGCCGAGGGGAGACAATTGACGAACAAGGACGGTAAACGCCTGTTCCCCGACCGGGACGAAAGCAAACTGCAGAAAGCTGTGCAGACGTGTAAAGATCTCATCGAATATGCCGGGCAGGGCGGCCGGTACCAGCTTTACAAAAACGCCGGTACTTTCGATCCCGCCAAATCTGTATACGAACTGTTCCAGCAATACAATACAGAAATTATCTGGGCCAACTCGGCCACATCCTGGAAGGCCTATAATGGCGGTGGTTTTGACCAGTACGCCACCCCAAGGAGCGAGCCTTCTGGCCTGGGAGGCTTTCACGTACTGCAGGAGCTTGTTGATGATTTTTATATGACGGACGGTTATCCCGCCAAAAGCACTTCTTTTCTTCCGGCCTCTCCTTCCTACAGCGAAAGCGGTTTTGGTACGCTGGATGGCGTGGAAGTTTCCAAAATGTATATCGGGCGTGAACCCCGTTTTTATAACACGGTTACTTTTTCCGGTAAAAAATGGCATGTCAGCAACAATGAAGTGCAGTTTTACAAAGGTGGCAATTCGGACAACTCGGTAGGCGATGGCGCCCCGTTTACGGGATATCTTTTATACAAGCGGATGAACCGTACGGTGTATGGCCGCTCTCCGGGCGTAACCTCCATGTACAGGCCTTCCATCATTTTCCGCCTGGCGGAGTTTTACCTGCTGTATGCCGAAATGCTCAATGAAGTGTCTCCTTCAGATCCGGATGTGCTGAAATACGTTAACCTGATACGGGACCGTGCCGGTCTGCCGAAGCTGGAAGACCTGAACCCTGCTATAACTGGCAACCAGGAGTTACAGCGAGCAGCCATACGCCACGAAAGGCGCATAGAGCTGGCTACCGAAGGCCAGCGTTATTTCGATGTACGCCGGTGGATGATAGCCGAAAATGCACCCGGCGAGGGTGGCCAGGGCGGTGACTTTACAGGTATGACCCCTGATGGGAACAAGGTGGCATATCATGTACGCAGAAAGGTACAGACCCGTAGCTTCAAACGTAAGAACTATCTGTTCCCTATACCGCTGGCCGAAATGCAAAGAAGTGAAAATCTTGTACAGAATCCTGGCTGGTAACATAAAAACCTATGTACTTTAAATTGAATTGTATGTTGAACAATAATAGAGTATTCGCATTTGCGGCTACGTTCCTGCTGTTCGGCCTGTTGTTAGCAGGCTGCGGCAAAAATATCCCGGAGGTAAGAGAAGTAGGCGTGGAAAGTATTACGTTAAGCGAAGAGCTTGGCAACGGCGTTACGCTGCTGAAAGGCACTACGCTCAATGTTGGCTGGAAAGTGACCGTACTGCCCGAAAATGCAACGGACAGGGCAGAGAACTTTTCTTCCGCTAACCCGGATGTAGCCTCAGTAAATGGTAATGGCCTGGTAACAGCCAATACCGAAGGTACTGCTGCCATTACCATATCAGTAGGGGGAAAGAATGTTGAATTTACGGTAACAGTGGTAAACAAAATTATTGTACCGGCTACAGGTATCCAATTCCTGTCATCCGAACTGGAGCTAAAAAAGGGAGAAACGATCAGCTTGCCTGGCCAGATCACGCTTACGCCGGCTGATGCAAATGACGGATTGAATTATACCTCTTCTGATCCGGGAGTAGTTTCAGTAAACGGAGAAGGCCTGCTGGAAGGCATTTCGTTAGGAACGGCCACTATCACTGCGGCATCTATACAAAATCCATCTGTTAATGCTACGCTAACGGTGAAGGTAATGCCCTTCAGCGGCGATTACCCAAGGGCTGGCTGGACGATGACAGCCTCCCATGAGCTGATGATAGCCACCAACAACCCGGAAGGAAATTCATTGTCGGCCGCCATTGACGGTGATCTCGCCACCAATTTCTGCCTCGTAAGGCCGGGTAAAACATCCGGTACTACTACTAAAGTAACGGTGCCTTCCGGAGCGGCTATTTATTTTACGGTAGACATGAAGACCGCCCAGGACGTGAATTACTTTAGAATACGTCACAGAGACATCACGCAAGCCTTTATTAGATGGTATGCATTTGATGAAATATCAGGCAGCAACGATGGTACAAATTTCGAGGTAATTGCAACAGATGTGGTTATTCCCGGCGCCGCAACAGCGTCCCTGCAGGAGACCGTGAATATAGCCCTGCCAAAATCCAGCTACCGTTACCTGAAGTTCTATGCGCAGAAAGCAAAATGTTTTAACCAGTCATCATACACATCACAGGGCAATACGGTACAGATACAGGAGTTATATCTTGGCGTAACGCCCTAGGCGCTGCAAGATGACAATGAAAGGTGGTTAATTGAATATATAAACGCATTATATGAAACGATTGATAGTTGCGGTATGCATGCTCGGTGCATTAATGGGCAACGCCTGCCATAAACCATCGGATGCTCCTGGTGTGCCGCCGCCGGAAAACCCGCCCCCTTCAACCGGGGGAGATGATTTATCCGCATTCACCATAGACAGTACGTTTACCAACCCGCTCATGCCCGGCGGTGCTGATCCCTGGGTGATCGAAAAAAACGGGACATACTACTATACTTTTACCCAGGGCAGCAAACTGGTTATCCTGAAAACGCAAAATATGTCATCGCTTGCGTCGGCCCGCAGGTATGAGGTCTGGACACCGCCCTCCGGTCAGTCTTATTCAAAAAACCTGTGGGCGCCCGAGCTTCATGAGATCGACGGGAAATGGTATTTTTATTTTGCGGCTGATGACGGCGCGAATGCCAACCATCGCATGTATGTGCTGGAAAATTCTTCGCCTACTCCTGTAGAAGGGAACTGGTTGATAAAGGGGAAAATATCGGACGCATCAAATCAATGGGCAATAGATGGCACCGTATTGCGGCATAACGGCCAGCTGTATATGCTTTGGTCAGGAGGTAATGCCGGGGCGCCGCCGCAGCATATTTATATTGCAAAGATGAGCAATCCCTGGACCATCTCCAGCGAAAAAGTGATCATAGCTTCGCCCGCCTATGATTGGGAAAAGAAGGGCAACCCTATCAATGAAGGGCCGCAGGTGCTGATCAATCCACAAGGCCGGGTATTTGTGGTGTATTCAGGCAGCGGTTACTGGGTAGACGGCTACTGCCTGGGGTTACTCACACTTAAAGAGAACGGGGACCCTATGAACCCTGCTGACTGGACAAAGAAGGACCAGCCGGTTTTTTCCATGAGAGCCGAAAGCAGCGCCTATGGCCCGGGACATAATGGCTTTTTTAAATCGCCCGACGGCAAAGAGGACTGGCTCATTTACCATGCACGTACGCGCCCGGGCGGGGGGGATGACAATGGCCGCAACCCGCGCATCCAGCGCTTTACCTGGAACGCTGATGGTTCTCCCAACTTTGGCGCCCCGGTGAATATTGCCATACCGCAAAACCGCCCCTCCGGCGAGAAATGGCGATACATATACCCCAAGGCCAAATGGGCTATTGCAGCATTCAGCTCGGAAGAAACTGTTAACGGCCGTTTGGCATCCCGCCTGATAGATAACAATACGGCTACTTTCTGGATTGCGCGGTATTCTTCCGATCCAACGGATTATCCCGGACATTGGGTTACCGTAGATATGGGAGAAGTATCCGGTGTTGATGGCATTATCATCAACCAGAAAGAAGGCGACCGCAAAATAAAGGAGCTGCAGCTGCTGGTCAGCAACGACAATAATTCCTGGGAAAGCCTTGGGGTATTTACCCTCAATAATATCGATCTGTTGAAACAATACATAGACCTGCCCCAACGCAGGCAGTTCCGATATTTCAGGCTGGCTCCCAAGTCCGGCTACGATACGCAGCGTCAACCCGGCCTGGCGGAAGTATCCGCATTCAGGTTTAAAGATCAATAATGGAGAACAGAATGATGTTTGATAAAAAAATAAGTATAATGTACAAGCAGACCCTTACGTTGTTGTTGTTATTGCCTTTTCAATTTTTATTTGCTCAAAAAAGCAGCCTGAACAAGTTTCCCAAAGGTTATACACCTGAAGAGGTGGGTAAACTGATAGCATACCGTTTTGTAGATGCGAAACATGCATTACATGCGGGCAAATGGATCAGTTATCCTGAAACATTCTATTGGAATGGGGCGCTTAAATTTGCATCGTTAACAGACGATGCAGTGCTGCTTGATCTTTTGGAAAAAAAATTTCAACCGCTTTTTACAACAGAGAAAGCTCTTTTGCCCGTTAAAAATCATGTTGATCTGAATATGTTTGGCAGCCTGCCGCTGGAACTTTATCAAATAACAAAAAACAGAAAGTATTTAGAGCTGGGTTTGCCTTATGCCGATACGCAGTGGGAAGTTCCTGCAACTGCCAATGCTAAAGAAAGATCATGGGCGGAAGACGGGCTTTCCTGGCAAACACGCCTCTGGATCGATGACATGTATATGATCACTATAGTACAGTCCCAGGCATATAAAGTGACCAAAGATGTAAATTATATTGATCGTGCCGCCAAAGAAATGGTGCTTTATTTGGATAAGCTGCAACGGCCGAACGGCCTGTTCTATCATGCCCCGGACGTTCCGTTTTACTGGGGGCGTGGTAATGGATGGATGGCTGCAGGCATGGCGGAGTTGCTGCGTTCTTTACCCCGGGATAATAAATACCGTCCGCGTATTATGCAGGGCTACCAGGCAATGATGGAGAGTTTGAAAGCACATCAGGCGCCTGGCGGTTTGTGGAATCAGTTAATTGATGAAAAAGACAGCTGGGCTGAAACATCAGGATCAGCGATGTTTACTTATGCATTAATTACAGGCGTAAAACAAAAATGGCTGAATGCTAAAGCATATGCTCCCGTGGCCCGGAAAGCCTGGATGGCTTTAGTGCCTTATGTTGATAAAAAAGGAGCGGTTGCCGAAGTTTGCGTGGGGACCAATAAAAAGAACGATAAACAGTATTATTACGACCGTCCGCGCAGAACAGGTGACTATCACGGGCAGGCCCCGTACCTTTGGTGCGTTGCGGCGCTGCTTGAAAAATAGGCAGCACTGAGACTGTTGAAGGAGTGTTGCAGCTTCTTTCCTCATAATCATGCCTTCCGCTTTTGATCATGCGGAATAAATTGCTGCCATGGCGGAATCTGCATGAAAAATGCAACTTACAGACACCTCACCGGTACTTTTAAATGTTATGATGACGAATACCTGGATAGGGGGCAGACTGGATGTAGACCAGACGCCGGCATCACCGGGTCAACATAAAGGGAATACCGTAGGGTAAGCGAAGGGAAAGCGAACGGTAGGTGGACTTGATGCGGAAATACCCTGCAAATGGTGTAGGGATGATCTGGCGATGCCGTTTTGAGCTAACACCGGCTAAAAAAGGGTGCGGAAATATGTTCAGGATATCACGCGCGAGGCAAAAAGCAGCGGGGAACAGTGTTTTCAGGGTGTTTTAAGGAAGAAAAAGTGAGGTTTGGGCATGAAGGGGCGTTCAGCGAGGCTGGGGAGGCGGTAAAGGGTATAAAAAGATCTGCGAAGCGGAGGTTATTCCTGCTGCGGATGGTGGATCGCCGATTTCGGCCCTCCAGGCGTAGTGTATGCTATTCCCGTTGCGGGTGATGGATCACCGATCCCGGCCCTCCAGGCGTTGTATACGCTATTCCCGTTGCGGATGATGAATGACCAATCCCGGCCCTCCAGGCGTTGTGTACGCTATTCCCGTTGCGGATGATGGATCACCGATTTCGGCCTTCCAGGCGTAGTATACGCTATTCCCGTTGCGGATGGTGAATCACCGATTTCGGCCCTCCAGGCGTTGTATACGCTATTCCCGTTGCGGATGGTGAATCACCGATTTCGGCCCTCCAGGCATTGTGTACGCTATTCCCGTTGCGGGTGATGAATGACCAGACCCGGCACAACCGGCGGCTGCACCCGCGGCTGCCGCTGCGTACCATACGGAACAGGCTCTTCCCGCACTACCACCGCCGCCTCCGGCTGCAGCACGGCAATGATCTGCGCCGCCATAAACTTCCGGTTGGCCAGCAGGTACGGGTGGCCATGTTCCACCTGCCAGCAGGTCACCTCCAGTATCACGCAGGTGACCGTGTTGCCGTCAGCCGGCACCGTCAGCGAAAACGCCGCCGATGGCTCGTCCGCCTTCAGCATCACCATATCTGACGCGGCGGCCTTTGCCGTGGCAAAACCGCGCTCCAGGCATACGGCCACCGCCCTGAAGCCCACATGCGTGGCCCTGGGGTTGCACAAATGCTGCCGGATGGCGGGAACGGTTACGCCAATGCTGCCGTCCGCATGGCGCATAGCGGCGGCCTCTACGGGCAAAACATGGGAAAGGTCTGCATGCGGGGTGAAGCAGAAACGCTCCAGGTCACGGAAGTACCGCGGTATAAAACGTTTCTGCCGGTGCAGGTCATCTTGCCGCAATACGTGCAGCAGGCTTTTGTTCAGCCTGTTGATCAGCGTCATTTCCTGCTTTACGTGCAAGAGCCCGTGCAGGGCGTGGCGCACGGTAGCCCCCAGCTTGCTGGCCTTGCCGAAGTGGCGGCTGCTCACCTTGCTGCGGGCACTTTGCCGTACTGCTTCCGGCATGCTGCGCAGGTAGTATTGCTTCCCTACCCGGTACCCGATCACGTTGCCCAGCTTTCCGGTGAATTTTAACAAACTTGTTTGCGTTGCCATAACATGTTTTTTATTGAATGTAAGGCATTTAGCGAGGCAGGGCCGCGAGGGGTATTCAATAGATTCTAAAATGCCAACGATTGGCGTTAGCAATTTTCCAAGAGCAACTAGATTGGGGTTAGATATTGACGAAGAGGAGAGCCTGCAAGGATGGAAGTTATCAAAAAATGGCGTTTTGAAAGACAGAAATCGGGACTGCTCCTTTCGCAAACCAATAATTTTATAAAAGATCAGTACTGTCCCGCTAAAGGCACAGCAAAGAATAATAGGTAGCCCTTCCTTACTATCTCCGTAAAGCGCCCCATCACCCAAAAACAAAAAAGCTGCATAAATCCACAGACTTATACAGCTTTCACCGGGCAACCCCGCAGGAAAGTCACCGCAGCTTCGTATTCCTTACTTCCGGCAGGTAAACAGGCGGCAGATATCGCCCATGTTCATCCAGCGGCCGTTTATCCGCAATGTCTGGAATAAAGAACTTTACGGCTGCGGAGTCTTTTTTGAACCGCGCTGTCATTTCCGCTTGCAGCCGCGCCGCCCGAGGATTGTTGTAAAGGTTCTTCTTTTCTCCGGGGTCGTTTTTCAGATCGTATAGCTCCGACCAGTCCGGCTGCCCGGGGTAATAGATCAGTTTGGCGTGTTGCGTGCGTTCCGCTATAATGGTAGGTATGGCATACGGTGTTTCGTAAAAGTATTCGTAAAAGAACGACGTGCGCCATTTCACGGGTTTGCCCATTGCTATTGGCAGCCAACTGTTGCCCTGGAAACTTTTGGGGGTTGGCGCGCCGGCCAGTTCGGTAAAGGTGGGCGCAAGGTCCACGTTGAGCACTATTTTGTCGATCACCTTGCCGGCGGGCAGTTTGGCGGGGTAACGCACCAGCAACGGTACTCTCAGCGATTCTTCGTACGCGGCCCGTTTGTCAGACAGGTTGCGCTCGCCGAGAAAATACCCGTTATCCGATGAATAGACCACCACCGTGTTTTCCGTGAGGTGAAGGGAGTCCAGCAGGTTCAGCACGCGGCCTACGTTTTCATCTATGGCGGCCAGCACGGTGAAATATTTCCTGATAATGGTGTCGTTGGTTTCCGCCCACGATGCGGGAGCTGGCGGAGGGGGAGGTATTGCCCTGCCGTCCCCTATCTTGCCGCGGTACACAACGTTCGCCTTTTCATTTACCGGTTTTTTCAGTGGTACATGGTCAAACCGGTGTGCAAGCCTTTCAGGCGGCGTCCAGTTGTAGTGAGACGATTTAAAGGCGAGCGACAACTGGAAAGCAGTGTCTTTACAGCGGCGGATGAAGGCCAGCGCGCTGTCTGTCGATACATCATCTACCCAGCCCTTTGTTTCCACTACCCGTTCGCCGTTCAGTTCAAAGGGGCAATCGATATAACGGCCCTGGCCCACAAAACTGAATGAGTGTGTAAACCCTGGCCGCTTGCCCTGCTGGCGGGCCATATGCCACTTGCCGAAAAACGCGGTCACATATCCTGCCGCCGTCAGCGCGGTGGCATAAGTGTCTGTTGTATCCGCCAGCTCCGTATGGTTGTTGGTAACGCCGTTCAGATGATTATAACGGCCCGTGAGCATGGTAGCGCGACTGGGTGAACAGAGGGAGTTCACCACAAAGGCATTGCTGAAACGAACGCCTTCTTTGGCGATCCTGTCCATGTTCGGCGTTTTAAACCAGGGAAACCGGGCTTTGATGCCCTGCGCCTGCTGCACTACGCTCATGGCATCGTACCGCTGATCGTCCGTATAAATGTAGATGATATTGGGCCGGGCATGCGTCTTCCCTTTCTCGTTTTGGGCAACGGCGGCCGGTAGCAGCCATGCCGTGTATAACAGGGTGAGGAAATAATATGGTTTCATATCTGCTTGTTTAGTCAAAAAATTCGCTGGGTGCGGTGTCTATGGTATGGGTGCTGTCTTTCACGGCTTCGTGCGATTTTTTGTTTTGCCTGCCTTCCCACCCGCTTTTGCCATTGTTCATGTACACTTCTTCGAGCGTACGGGACACACGTTGGTCTACTTCTTCCACCAGTTGCAGGCGCAGCGGGTGTGTGAGGCGTTTTTGCCATGCCTGCACGGCGGCGTAAGGCGTGCCGCCTTCGTTGGTGCGGTACACGAGGTAGGCCCATTTTTCTGAGAACATGCTGCCTTTCATGGCGGGTACTACCTGTTGCATGTTGGAAGAAAGATAAGTGTGGGAAAGCCCGCGTGCCCAGTAGATCCACGGGCCGGCGGTGATGTAAAAGAACGGGTTCAGCAACCGGGGGTCGGATTCAAGGCCGGCGTTGGCATATTCGAGCTGTATGCCCGCAAAGCCGATGCGGGTGTGCTCGTTATAAAAAGCGATCCACGGCACATCGGCTTCCATCTTGAGGTCGGTAAGGTCGGGCATGTGCTGCACATCGCAGGTAATGACGGTATCCCTGATCACATCGTACCAGGCGGCATGTGTGATCAATTCACGCTTGAACACCATTTCCGCGTTGCGCAGGGCAAGGCAGTTCACGGTTTTGTTGATGCGCATGGACGTGCTGGCAATGAAATAAGGCACGCCGGGGAAAAACTCGTACCGTACGGATGCATCTACTTCCGGCACCTGGGGCATAGGGCCCCACATTTCGCTTTGGGTAATGACCGGGCCGGTTACCGAGCGCATATTGGCCGGGGGAGACCAGTCCGAAGTATGCGTCCATGGCCGGGGGGGAATATACACGTCGGGGTTCCAGTGTATGGCGCCGTTGGTTTCCAGGTGGTGGAACAGCGGCGCCTGCGGCAGGCTGTTCAGCTTCACTTCATCGAGGTGGCCGGATTTGGGGTGGAGCGTGAGCGAGAACGTGTTGTTCCGTACCTGCAGCCCGGGCATTTTGCCGGTCGTTTGCAGATCGCTGTCATAACCCGGCGCGGGCGCCTTGGCGTTGTTGTAGTAGATGAGGTATACGCGGCTTTGCCGGGCGGGCACGGTGGCGGGGAAAGCAACCTGTGCGGTAACGGTGGGCAGCCATAGCGGAACGGCGCGTGTGGGTTTGCCGTTCTTGTCCGGCGCGCGGTCGTCTTGCTGCAGGTGTTGTTGTACATCAAATACCTGCGAGCTTACTTCGGTGGCCGCATGTGTTACGGGGTCTATGGCCACTACCCGTATTTCTTTCACGAGCCCGTGCTGCTCATCAGGGTAAAACGCCAGCAGGGCTTTCACGGGCTCGTTGGTCCTGCTGATGCCGGCTGTTTCGCTCACCACCAGGGCTTTGTAGTTTTTCCATTGTGTGCTGAACACGGCGGGGCCGGCGGGCGCCCGCAGTGTTTTGACGGCGGAGAGCACCACATCGTCTTTCGACGCATGGGCGGTTTTCTTTAACCGCACCGTAAGGCTCACGGTATAGGTTTTGCCGGGTTCCCACCGTGCCCAGCCAATTACCTGGGGTTGCTCATACACAGACCCGTCTTGCGCCATGCTGTAGCCGGAGGGAGACCGGGCCGCTATGGGCGGGCGCGCCGGCGTTTCCAGGCCATCTGTTTTCCGCAGATCGGTGGCCCGCAGCGGCTTGCCGTCAATGGCGGCCTCCACTTCGATGATGGACGGGTACGGCAATTGCAATGCAGCTTTGAAGTGATAGTAGGGGATATTGGGGCTGGGGTAATCCAGCCTGATATCCGCAATGGTGAGCTGCCCGGTTTTTGCCGGCTGCTGCGCGCTGGCCGGCAAGGCCAGGATGATGGTGGTGCAAAGGAGGCGGCAGACGCACGCTATATATGTCGTTATTGTCGGGTAATGCATGATCGATAATTTTAGCGGTCAGTGGCGGCTGACGGTTACAAGGTTCCTGCCGCGCAATGCCGCCACGCCGCGCTGCCACGGCCCGGCGGAAGCCCACAGGTAATATGAAAAATACATGGTGCTTTTCTGGTAGATGCGTACCCACGGCTGCATTTCCGAATAGAAATAATGGGAGCCGGGGTTGGAGGGGTGGTTCATCCACAGATGCAGGAAAATTGGCTGATCTACCGGGAAGGCCCCTACGAAAGTAATATCTTCTTTACGGTCATATGCCGCGTTCCACCCTTCACGGGGAAAGAATACCCTGCCATAATACTTTGCCGGGTCCATCGTCAACTCGCGCAGCCCTTCGCGGTCGGGGAAAATATGCACGTCTTCCGGCCCATGCGCTTTGCCCAGCGCCAGCATGGGCTGGGGGCCCAGCATCTTAAGCTCGGGATTTTTAAACGTAAGGGCAAAGCGCGCTTCCACTAAAGGAGAGTTGCCATACAGGGTATATATTTTCTCAAGTTTGTTGCCGTAGTAGTCGGCCGTCATTTTTACCTGTACATAGTCCCCCTCTTTTTTCAGGACCGTGACATCGTAGTTTTTCCCAGTTTCAATGCTGGGCTGGCCAAGGAAATCTTCAAAGCCCCCGTAGGGGTAAAACTCCTGCTTCCTGAATGGGCGCCGGTCATCCACCGGTTTGTCCGGCCAGAGCTTGAACAGCACATTGTCTTCCTTCTCTTTGACGATGTATTCGATGATGCGCGCGCCGGTGGCCAGCAGCGTGACTTTTACGCTGTCGTTCTCCAGCATGTATTCATTAATGCCGTCGTTGTTGAGGTCGGCCTCCGTCAGTGTTGCTGTGCCAGCGGCGGCGCCTACGCCCAGTTGACTGGTGGTTTCCGTGCCCAGTGCGGTCACCTTTACGGTATAATTGCCTGCCGGTACTTTCAGGTCGAATTGCAGGTTGCTGAACTGCGAGGTGGCCGTGGTACAGTTTTGCTGCGCTTCGAATACGGGGCGGGCGGGTTGTGTGCTGTCTATTACTGTAACAGTAACCGGAAAGGCCGTGTCTTTACTGAAGTTATGGATGGCAACGGGGTAGGTGACTACCGGTGTATGCCCGTACAGCAGGCGGTGCACGGAAATGGCGGGCGGCAGGTCAAGCATGGCGAGCGTGCTTTTTTGTGTGTTCCCCCATTTGTAATGCACCGCAATAGGGTTCGCGGCACCCATGGCGGCGGCTTCCGGCTGCAGGCGGAAGGAGAGGCGTTTGGTGCCGCCGGCGGGTATCTGTACGGGCGTTATGGTATCGCCCATTGTTTTCAGCCCGCCCGGCAGCCGCAGGTCAAGCGTACCTGAAATTTCCTGCGGAGAGATGCTCCTGAGGGTTATGTTCAGGTTATACCCCTCTACAGCGGCTTCGATGTTCACCTGGTCACCAAAGTACTTTTCGAGGAACACGCGGTCGAGCAACAGCATATCCAGCGCATGCCGGTAACCGGCCGGGCCCATCATTTTGCCTTCCGCCAGCACGGCTACGCCCCGCCGGTCGAGTATGGCTTTCCACAGCGCGGCGTCAGACAAGGGTGCGCCCTTGGGATGAAACAGTACCATGCTGGGTACTGCGCCGGATTCCAGCAGGCCGGTAGTGTATACGAACGGGATGCTGTCATGGTCTATCCATTCCTTGTCGCCCTCGGTGGCAAAATACCCGTCATACGGCAGTTGAGCGGCATCAGCCAGGGTGTCGTACACTTTCCGGAAGGCATAGCCTTTTTTGCTGTGCGCGTAAGTTACCCACCACTCAGGCCCGTTCATGGCCTGCACCTGCAGGCTGTCATAGTTCTCGCAGCCGAATATGGCGGGGAACGGGCCGGCTACGCCAACGTCCGTCACTACCGGCAGCGTCACTTTTCCCATCCACTCCCGCAGTTCGTTTTTAGACAGGAACTCCATATAGCCGTCGAACACGAACCAGCTGTTACCTTCGTTCATACCTTTACCGATCACCTCCAGCGGGTGGCCGGGCGAGCAGGTAACGCTGTTGTAAAGCGTTTGCGCGCCGAACCAGCCGCGGTGCAGGTCGTAGTCTTTCAGCAATGCCATGGTAGCGGCGGTCAGTTGTTGCACTTTGCGGGCAAGACCGATGTTGGGCGCTGAGATCACGAACAGCCGGCGGCTGCCGTTCTTCAGCATATAGGCATTTACCCGTGCGCTGCCGCTGGTATGGCTGGCAATGAACTGCAGTGCCTCGCTGTTATCATTGAATTTCTTTTCTAGCGCCTGCCCCGTTTCAGCAGCGGACGTGGTAATGACCAGTGCGTTGTTTTGCTGCAGCGAATCTTCCAGCTGTTGCAGGCCGGGCTGGTCGAGCACGGCATAAGGGGCGGCCTGCAGCTCGTCCAGAAAACCCTCCTGCATAAAAAGGCCGGGTACGCCGAGGTCATCCGCTATATCCAGCTTGCTGCGCAGAACGGCTTTTTCCGGTGCCGCCGAAAGGGTCTTGAACAGGTTGCCGTACCTGCTCCATTGCTGGTGCGTGCTATGCCAGTGGTCAGTATAACCGTCAAAATCAAAATCGTTGCGTACAATGTGCTCGCGCGGATGAAAGGTTTCCGTGTAGGTAAAACCTTCGAGGCCCCTGCGGGTGCCGCAGCTGCTGATGATCAGGGCAATGAGCGCCGGCAGCAGTATCAGTTTACGGTGTGTGTGCATGAAATGGTATTTTCGTTATCTCACTTCTATTTCATCGATGTAGGTATTGACGGGCATACCGGCCTTTCTTCCGGAGAAGGCCAGATCATGCCGGGTTATTTTCAGTTGAATGTATCGCGCTTCCGTATCGGTTTTGAAAGAATACACATATCGCCAGTCTGCTTCTCCTTTTTTCTCCTGCCCGTTCTGCCAGGTTTGTGTGCCGATGGGTGAAAAGCCGCTGTCTGCAAAGCGGGATACGGAACATTCAACCGATGCGGGCGGTATGGTAGGCCCATCCCGCCAGAGCGTTCCCATGTCTACCGAAGAGATCTTTTTCACCGCGCCAAGATCTATTGTGAGGGTAAATTCCTTGTCTGGCCAAATGAGCCAGAACAGGTTGCGGGTGGCGTCATCGCCCCGGGCGCCGTCAGTCAGCATGCCGAGGTCGGCGCTGTAGTACCGGTGCTGCCTTTCGGGCGGCATTTTATCCGCGCTCACTTTTGCCCGGAAGGCGAGGTTGCCCCTGGCGGCTTTGTTGGATGTGCTGAAGAGGGTATGTTTTTTATAGTCTTCGAGGCGGTAGCTGTTCTCGTTGATGTCGGTGATGCCCTCGCGTTGAAGGGTGTTGTAGAAATCATTGAGCAGCCCGTCCAGCCGCTTGTTCCTGACCGTGCCGGCATAGTTCCACCAGCCGGCGGGGCCATACATGTTGTGCTTCGCTATTTCCATTTCTGCGAAATACAACGGCATGCGGGCGAGGTGTACGTGGCGCGCAAAGTCGCCAGTGCCTTTTACGGCCGCCTCGGCTGCGTTGAACGCGGTGTTGTAGGCTTTGAGGTTTTCCGGGCTCAAATAGGTATCCTGGTAATAGGAAGGGGGCGTGTTGATGATCAGCGGTTTGGCCTGTTTGGTTTTTTCATATGCGGCGCTGATAAGGTCAATATACTGGCGGATGTGCGGTGCGGCCGGCCCGTAGTAGCCTTTCAAAAATTCGTTGATAGTGGCTGATACGTTGATGTTGGGGTCCCAGGCAATGCGCGAATAGAGATAGAGACGCAGCTCGGCGAACTCCATGCCGTAGTCTATGTTGCCCTGGATGAAAAATTCGTTGGCGCCTTTGCTCACCTGGTCCTGCACTTGTGGCTGGGCGAGGAAGAGGCTGGGATAAGGGCACTGGTAGTGGAAATAGTTGACCACATAATCCCATACGTAAATATGCTTCGCTATTTTGCCCCACGCGGCAAGGTCTCCCCCGCAGTACATGATCTGCACATTGTCAAGCGGCTTCGTGACCGCGGGTGGCACCAGCGAGTAATAATAAGCGAGGGTGGAAATGATCTTGTCTGGGAACTCCGCGGCCACCTGGTTCACAAACCGGATAATGGGGCCGGCCACGCTTTTTTCTTCTTCGATGGCTTTTTTGCAAAGGGCGCACTGGCAGTACAACGGCCCGTCTGCCTGGCTGACGGACCAATACAGCCGGTCGGGCTGCAGCGGTATGTCTTTTTTCAGCTGTTTGATCACTTCCTTCACCACATCGGGATTGGACATGCAAAGCTGGTCGCGGATGCGCTGGCCGCCAATTTCGGCAAAGTATTTCGGGTGGCTGGCATAAAAAACATCGGGCGGCACCAGCCTGTGCGTGAACGTGTGGCAGTAATAGTCATCGGCGAAAGGAGGAAAGCGGTTGGTAGTGCGGTGCCAGTCCAGCAGGTCTTCGTCCTTGCTAAATTCGTTCATCGTAAACACAATACGGAGGTTGTTCACGGACGAGTCTGCCTCGTGAACGTCCGGCAGGTGCAGGGTTTTGCTGGCGGGTATCACTTTGTACCGCGGGCTGTACAAACGGCAGCCGAAGTACTTGTCCAGTATCTGCACCGCGCCGTAAATACACCCGCGGCTTTTGCCGCCTTCGATGTGTAGCGAGCCGTCCGGCCGGGTGTTGATCCTGTAACCGTCATACAGGAGGCCGTCTGTTTCCCTGATGAAAACGCCTTTCTGGCCGGGCGCAAGCTGCGTCACTACCGGCAGCCGGCAGCCGGACATTTTTTCGATGTACCGCTGCAGCAGGGTGGCGGCCCGCTGCTCCTGCGCAGCGGGTGCGGCGGGGAGCACTACCGCGTAATTGCTTTTGCCGTTGTTGACGAGTGTTATTGCGGCGGGTGTAGCAGTAGCATAACCGGTTTTGTGGCTATCGACGGATGTTATTGTGGCGGGTGTTGCAGTAACATAACCGGTTTTGTGGCTATCGACAGATGTTATTGCGGCGGGAAGCACTCCCGCGTAATTGCTTTTGCCGTTGTCAGTAATTGTCACAGCAACGTGGCCGTTTACCGGTGGTTCCGTACCAGCCAAACGGTTGGCAAATGCCGGTATAATGGCTGCAAGTACCGCTGCCAATATACCGATGCGTACATATTGATGGGTTTTGGTCATCTTGAATGAGTTTTAATGTTGCATTGGGCGGGCCGCCCATGAATATTTACTGGCCGGCATAGTTGCGGCCTTTTCTATTAGCGGTTTCCCATTTTCTGCCGGTGGCAAACACTTTCACCTGGAAGGGGCGCAGCCGGGTAACGAACTGCCCGTTTTTTACCTGCACTTCGTCCGTACCGTACAGCTCTACCAGCTGCTGACCGTTCAACAGGTGAAGGCCCTGTACCACGGCGGCAAGCTGCGAGGTGTCCGCGCTATTGACGATCACCACCATCCAGTCCCGCCCATACTGCCGTGCTGTGGCCGCCACGCGGTCGTCTCCGCTTAATTCCGGCTGCCAGGCGGTGACGGTAACGGGTTTGGGCTCGGTTGACAGCAGGGGCTGCAAGGCTTTAAACTCCCTGGCCAGGCCGTAGAGCGACTGGCGGAACGGATCAGACGTGAGGTACCGCATGTCCCAATACAGGATACCCGCTGCGCCGTTGGCAATAGCGTCATACGCCATAAAGCGCGATTCTTCGAAGGAGGGATAGGCTACCGGCCTGCCCACCGCGTTCTCCGGTTCAACGGCCAGCAGCTCGTTCCACGAGAAGCCCTGCAGCACCATCCACACCGGTTTTTGCTGGCTGATGGCGGTCCATTTGCGGGTGGCCTTGCCGATGATCTGTATGGCTTTGCGAGGGGCAGTGCTGCCGGCGGGGAGGTTGGCCTTGATCGGGTAAATGTCGCAGCCGGCAATGTCTATCGCGTTCATATAGTCGCCCACATACGCCATGTCACTGGCTTCGGCCTCGTTCATCCAGATCTGGCGGTTACCCTTGTCCGCGCTTCTCACATAGGCGGCCGCTTCCTGCAGTTTGGGCAGCAATGCGGCGGCCTGTTGCCTGCCGTAGGCGAGCGCTTCCGGCGTGAGTTTTTTCCATGCGCCCGCTACGCTATGAATGCCTTCTTTCCGGTACAGTTTGCTATGGGCGGTAAAGTTCCATACCAGTTCATCCGGCCCGCTCCACAAGGCCAGCGCCGGGTGGCCGGCATTTTCAGCAACTGTTTTTTTCAGTTCGGGGGTTACGCCTTTGTGCAGGTGTACCCACATCCAGCCCTGCACATGGAGCTTTTGCAGCCGGTCCAGCTCCTGCCTGTTCCTGCAGGAAAACAGGTTGAACCCGGCGTCTGTCATTTCTTTCAGCGTGTCTTCCGCGGCAGGCAGATAGTAGCTGCCGAACACAAAGGTGCGTTGCCCGTTCTTGTATATAAAGCCATCTCCCTGCGCAAGGGTGTGGTTGTACCGGCAACACAGCAGGAGGGTAACTAAAACCGTCAGTTTCGTGTATACATGCATGTGATATTGTTTTTTGAAATGGCGCGCCCTGCCAGTACGCCTTTACAGGCGCCGGCAATGGCGGTGATATATGTTGTAAATGGATGTTAAAGCTGCACGTACCCTACATTTTGCGTCAACGCACCGGGGGCGGTGAGCATGGCGTTTTGCGGAATGGGCAGCGCATAATCGCGGTCGTTCCAGGTAACGTTCGTGTTCTCGTCTGCGGCCAGCGCGGGCGGCATTATCTGCGGTGCGCGTTGGGTCCTTACCAGGTCGTACCAGCGTTTGTTCTCAAGGGCAAACTCCACTCTTGATTCATTTTCGATGGCGAGAAGGAACGCTTCGTCAGATGCAAAGTCTGCCAGTACATAATCTTTAAGCGTAACGTCAGGGTTGCCGGTGTTCCAATCCGGGAATTGCGTTTCTATTACGCCGATGGTGACATCTTCCGCTTTGCTGGTAGTGCGGGCGCGCTCCCTTATTTTGTTGAGGTACAGCAGGGCGGCGTTTTTGTCGCCACCGGAGCGTACCAATGCTTCGGCATACAGCAGGTATACTTCCGCGAGGCGCATTTCTTTCCAGTTGGTGTTCCAGTTGAGATAATTGTCTACGCTGGATTTTTCTTCACCCAGTTTCTGCCAGTATTTATGCCCGTACGCTTCACTGCGGTAAACGCCGCCGGCATCTTTATACCCCGGCCGGAAAGCCACTGATTTGCGTGGGTCTCCGGCTGCGTAAGCGGTGAGGAGGGAGGGAGCGGGCTTGTTGTCGCCGCTGCCCGCGTCGCCCGCCGGCACCAGCGCCGCGGCGGCGGCATTGGACAACATTTGCGACTGGAAGGCGTTACCCGTTCTGTTGGAAAGATCTGACTGGTATTGTATTTCAATGATCGATTCTTTCGAGTTTTTGTTCGCCGCATTAAAAAGCTGTATGTAGCTGGGAACGAGGTTGAGCGCGGAGTTTTCGGCTACGGCCTTCAGCTCGGCCGCCGCTTTAACGTAATATTCCGTGCCCTTGTTGAGCGGGTAACCGGCCATGAACATGTACACCTTGCCCAGGAGCGCGCGGGCGGACACGCCGGTGAAACGGCCGCCATTGTCTCCGGGGGCCGTGGCCGGCAGTTTTTGCACGGCATCGGCCAGGTCTCCGGTGATCAGTTTGTAGGTATCTTCTAAAGTGGCCCTGGGCATTTCCCTGGCCGCTTGCGCGCCCACCTGCCGGGTAACCAGCGGTACGCCCAGCAATTTACCGTCCAGCGCATACCCGCCGTAGGTGCGGGCCAGGTAAAAATAGGCGAGCGCCCTGATCACTTCCGCTTCGCCAATGTGCTGTTTCTTCACGTTCTCGTCCGTATAAACAGCGCCATCCGCTTTTTCCAGTATGGCGTTGGCGGCTATAATGGCCATGTACAGGCTGTTCCAGAAATTCTCTACTTCGGCGTAGTTCTCCCGTACCGGTATCAGCAGGTTTACGCTGTTCTTATCAATGGAGGGGTTGTAAAAACCGGTATTGTCTGACCGTATTTCGCCCCAGAAGTAAAAATGCCCGTTGTATACGTCGCGGAGTTTGCCGTAGGCGCCAATAACGGCGGCATCCATATCGGCTTGCGTTTTATAGAACAACTGCGGGGTGAAGTTGCCGGGGTCGTTCAGGTTCAACATATCTTTTCCGCAGGCGCATAACCCGGCGGTAGTGATGAGGAAGTATAGTATTCGTTTCATGATATACTATGTTTTTATGATGGTCAAAAAGTCAGGTTCATGCCAATGCTGTACGTGCGGGAGGTCGGGTAGGCGAGGTAGTCGGCCCCGCTGACGGACGAGCCGCCGGTACCGTCTGGCGAATCGTAGAAATACGACGTATTTGCTTCCGGATCGTACCCGAGGTATTTGGTAAAGGTGTACAGGTTGTACGCTGACGCGTATACCCGCAGCCTTGTGATGTTCATCCGTTTGGGCAGCATGGGGGAGAAGTCGTAGCTGAGGCTCACATTGCGGATGCGCAGGTAAGAATTGTCTTGCACCCAATACGATGAGCCGTTGCCTTCAAATCCCCTGCCAACGCTTGTTACCGCGGGTACTTTGCCGTTGCCGGGCTGGTCGGGCGAGCGCCACCGGTCGTTCAGGAATTTAGGCATGCCGCGGGCGCCATCGGTGCCCTTTACCAGTTCTTTGAACAGGAGGTTGTATGTTTTGCCGCCGTAGCTGCCGTTCAGCTGAATGTCTAGCGCAAAGTTCCCGTAGGTGAAATGGTTGGTGATACCGGCGGTAAAATCCGGGTAGTTGTCGCCAATGGTGGTGCGGTCGTTTACGTCGATGATACCGTCGGGTTTACCGGCGGGGCCGCTGATGTCCCGATAATACAACTGCCCGGGCCGGTCTTTGCCGGGGCTCACCTGCGGGTGGTTGGCCAGGTCTGCCTCATCGCGGAACACGCCGTCTACCTGGTAGCCCCAGAAGGTAGCCAGCGGGTAACCTACGGCTGTTCTGAACCAGGGCCCGCCTGCAATGAACGAGCGCGGGAAAATAGGCGCATCGCCGGGGCCGAGGGCCAGCACTTCGTTTTGATTGTGGGATATGTTAAGGTCGGTACTCCAGGAAAAACGGGGCTTCGCAATGTTTTGTGTAGATACGGTAAGCTCTACGCCCCGGTTGCGCATTTTGCCATTGTTGACCAGGAACGTTGTTTGCCCGGTGAGAATGGGCACCGGCACGCTCAGCAACAGGTCGTAAGACGTTCTGTTGTAATAATCGCCGTGGAGCGTAATGCGGTTGCGGAACAGGCCGAGGTCGAACCCGATGTTATACTCCCGCGTTTTTTCCCAGGTGAGCGCATTGTTTTGCGCCTTGCTGCCGGGCGGTACGCCCAGCGTGCCTTTGGGGGGATTGCCGAGCGGGTACCAGGAGGTGCCCATGTTGCCCTGCCATTCAAAATTGCCGATGTTGTTGTTGCCGGAAACGCCCCATCCGCCGCGGACCTTCAGGTCGCTGACGGCGCCGGCGTTTTCCATAAAGGCTTCCTGTGAAATATTCCAGGCGGCAGATACGGAGGGGAAAAAGCCCCATTTGTGCCCTTCGCTGAAGCGGGAAGAGCCGTCCCACCGCACAGTGGCCGTGAGCATGTAACGCTGGTCGTAGTTATACATTACCCGGCCGAGGGCGGACAGCAGCGAGTATTCCGATGCGCCTGTGGAGGCGGCGAGCGGTGTGCCCGTTACCAGTTGTACATAGTTGGTGGCTGCGTTGTTGGCCGATGCGTTGATGTTGCCGAACGTTGCATTTTCTACCGTAAAACCGCCCAGCAGGGCAATGTTGTTTTTGCCGGCAAGGGTGAGGTTGTAGTTCACCAGGTTTTCGACCAGGTAGGTGCTGCTGCGGTTCTGCGCGTTGGTAGCGGAGGTGCCGGTAGTGGAAATGCCATAGTCGTTCACGCCTTTTGGCTCAAAGAAACTGTTTTCGTTGTTGGCATACTGGCCGTTCAGCGTGAATTTGTATTTGAGCCGCGGTACTATTTCCCATTCCACAAAACTGAAGGCGGACCAGCCGGAACTTTTTTGATAGTGATAGCGATTGTTGGCCAGCTCTACGGGATTAAAACCGGGTTGCCCGGCGCCCAGGATGTCAGGGTTCCTTTGCATGTCTGCATAAGAACCGTCGGGATTGGTAACCGGGAACACCGGCGCAATGGACAGGGAGGCAAGGTTTACGCCCCAGCCGCCGCCAAAGCGTTCGTTGCGCCCCTGTGCCTGCAGGCGGCCGTTGCCGGAATAGCCCATTAGCTGTAAGCCGATGGTAAGGTTCTTGCGCAGCTTCGTTTCGATGCGCGCCCTGGTATTGAAACGCTGGAAAGTAGAGTTGATAACAATACCGTCTTGTTTTTCGTAGTTACCGGAAATGAAATAACGGGTATTGTCCGTACCGCCCGAAACAGACAGTTCGTTCTGGGTCACGAGCGCGTTGCGGTATATCTCGTCCTGCCAGTCGGTATCCGGCATCCTGGCAACATCGGCGGGGTCAAGAATATTGTACCGGAAGGTACCCCAGGAGTTGTTGCCGCCGTCCGGGATGATGTACTTGATGCTGCCGCCGTTGCGCGCTTTGCGGGTGGCGTTATCGTCTGTCGGTTTGTTCAGCGCCGGGTTCAGGTCTACCCAGGAGTTGTTTTTGGCTTCAATGAGGGCCTGCAGGTATTCATCGCGCCCCATCATGGGTATTTTGCGTGCTATCTGCTGCATGCCTATGGATGTGTTGAGCGATACTACGGGAGCGCCGGTCTTCGCTCTTTTTGTAGTAATGAGCACCACGCCGCTGGAGCCGCGCGAGCCATAAATGGCGGTGGCGGACACGTCTTTCAGCACGGTGATGTTCTCGATGTCGTTCACACTCACCGCGGCCAGCGCATTGGGCATGGGCACGCCGTCTACCACGTACAACGGGTCGGAACTGCCGCTGATGGAATTGGTGCCCCTTACCCTTATTTTGGTGCTGGCGCCGCCGGGCTGGCCGCCGCCCTGCTGAATGTCTACCCCCGCCATTTGCCCGGCCATGGCTTCAAGCGCACCCATCACCGGCCGGTTCTCCAGTTGTTTGGCGGTCACCGTGGCAACGGCCGTGGTCACATCTGTTTTTTTAATGGTGCCGTAACCAACCACCACCACCTCATCCAGCCCCTTGGTCTTGGGATGCAGGGTAACGTTCACCGGTCCGTCTGCTGCTACGGTCAGTTCCGTTTCCGCATAGCCGATGAAAGAGAACAGCAGTGTTACGGGATACTTGTCTACCGTCAGCGAAAATGCGCCGTTGGCGTCGGTAGCAGTGCCGGTGGCCGTTCCCTTCACTTTGACGGTAACGCCGGGGAGCGGAACGCCTTCGGGCGTTGTCACTTTCCCTTTCACCGGTCCGGCCACGGCGGCTGCGGCAACGGGAGCAGAACGGGCGCGCCGGATGAAGATGGTGCTGGCCTCAATCGAGTACTCGAAAGGCTGACCGGCCAATGCCCGCCTGATGAAACGTTCAACCGGCTCGTTGCGGGCGGAGATGGTAACAGGCCTGGCAAGGCGAAGCAGTTGTTCATTGTAAGCAACCAGGTAGCCGGTTTGCTTTTTTACAACGTTCAGGACCTTCACCAGCGAAACGTTTTCTCCCGAATAGGTAACGGTTTGCGACGCGGTGCGTGCACTTACGTGCAGGCCGGCTACCAGCAGGAGCAAGGTAGTGAGTCTCATGACACGCATAATTTTGGTTGAGTGCCTGTTTTTCAGGCGCAATGAGGCGTTACAAAGAGCATTTTTCATTACTTTTGTAAAGTTTTGGGTTTGGAATAAAACTGTTTCTGGCAATTAAGAACAGGTGGACCCGAAACGTCCGCCGGGCGTGGTCTCAACACTCCCGGTTTTCTTTTTTCAGGAAACCTGTCAATAATATCGATGTTGTTTTTTGAAGATGTCAGGGAAGCACCACCAGTCTGTTGCCCGGCTCAAGCCGGCAATTCACTTCCAGGTCGGCCAACCCTTTTATTACCTGCTGTAAGCTCAGGTTCATGCCCATTTCCCCCCTTAGTTTGATATCCGGAATATCTTTTTCGTATACAACGGTCAGATCGTACCACCTGGCCAGTTCGCGCAATACCTGCTTTAATGTTTTCCCGTCAAAAGAGAACACTTTGTTTTTCCACGACATCACCTGTCCTACATCAACCGTTCCGTTCATCTGCGCGCCCAACGATTGCTGACCGGGACGGAGAATGAGCGAGGCATTGCCTTCCGTTACTTTTACCTTGCCTTCGAGCAGCGTAGTGGTAACGGCGTGCTCATCGTTATAAGCATTGATATTGAAATGTGTGCCCAGCACTTCCACTTTGTTTTGCGGGCCGATGTTGATGATAAACGGCCGGTCTTTGTCGGGCGCCACTTCAAAGTAGGCTTCACCGGTGATGGACACGTTGCGTTGGTGGCCGGCAAACCGCGCGGGGAAGGTGATAGACGACGCGGCGTTCAGCCAAACCTGCGTACCGTCAGCCAGTATCAGCTGGTATTGCCCGCCCCTGGGCGTTTTGACCACGTTCTCCAATTCTGCTTCTCCCGTGCTGCTTTCGTTCGCTCCGGCAGGCACGTACCGGATGTTGCCGTCTGCTCCTTTGATGATCTTCATGCCGCCCTGTACCACCGATGCGCCATTGCCAAGACTGTCAAGCGAAACCACCGATTTGTCACCCAGTATCAGCACCGCTTTATTGCCGCCCGGCGGCAAGTCCCTCACCGGTGTTGCCGGTGTTTCGGCAACACCGGTGAGCGGTTTGGGCTGCAGCAGGTAGTAAACGCCCATTGCCAACACCAACATGGCTGCCGCTGCGGCCGCGAGCCACCGCACTTTTGCCGGGGAGCGTTTAATGGCCGGTGCATCCGTGTTGCCCACAGGTATGTTGCCAGCCCGGATAATATTGCCGTACAACCGGTCGCGCTGCTGTTTGCCGAGCCAGCCGGTCCACTCCGCCTCCAGGAAATCCATGTCTATGCGGTTTGCGTACCGTGCACGGAACGCTTCTTCCTCCAGAAAGGAGAAGAACAGCGGAATTTCTTCAGCGGTTAGTCGTTCGCTGATGAAGCGCTCTATAAGCTCATCGTAAGAGTTGGATGCCGGCATATAATGATAAGTCGTGCGAAGTTGTCAGAAGTATTAGCGGATCAGCATATTTTTTTTAAAAAAAAGCGGTTCAGCCGTTTTTCTTCTGGTCTATCAGGAAAAGGATGGCCGCCAGCAGCGATATATTGCCGCGGTGGGCCAGCATAAAACGGCGGAGTGATTCCATGGCTTTGAATAAATGCACCCTTACCGTATTGGGGGATATACCCATCCGCTGCCCTATCTGCGCATAGCTCAACCCTTCTTCGTGCTGCAGCAGCAGGGCTTTTTGCTGTTGGGCGCTGAGTTGCCCGATGGCCTGGTGCATGAGGTGTTGCCGTTCTTTACGCAGCAGCCCGGCCTCCGGTTGCTCCCCGGCCAGTTCCATGCGCTGTTTCAGGAAGTTGAGGTAACTGGCCTGTGTTCCCTGTTTCCGCAGGGTGGAAATGATGGTGTTGCGCGTGAGCGTATGCAGCCAGCCTGCAAAGGCATGCACATTCGTCAGTTGCCCGCGGCTTTCCCAAAGTGTAAGAAAAACGGATTGTACGAGATCTTCAGCGAGGTCTACCCGTTTGAGGTGCAATATGGCCATGGAGTATACGCTATCGGCATAGTGGTGGTACAGTTGCCTGAAGGCATATTCTTCTCCCGCGGCTAATTTCCGGAGAATTATCTGCTCGTTGTCTAATGGTTGAAATTTCACAGATGATGGAACTACAAGACTAATATAGAAATTATTTATGAGAAAACGGGAAAAGGGAATTTTGGGAGTTGTATATCTGGTTTACTAAGCATACTGCTTCCGGTACTTCGTCAACGCCACTCCCTTTTGCTTTTTAAAATACTTATTCAAATGGCTTTCATCTGCAAACCCAAACTCCATTGCAATTTCATTCACACGCATATCGCTGAACTTCAGCCGGTGCTCAATCAGCCGCAATTTATACTGCGTGATAAAATGCTGCAGCGTCTCGCCTGAACGGCGCTGGAAGTACTGCCCGATATATCCGGCCGAAACACCGAAAGCATTCCCAAGTTCCGCTGCCTTTAATTTGGCAGGATTGAAAATGTGCTCCTCGATATAATGAATAATATCCAGCAATTTTTTATCTGTATTTTCTGATACTGCCGGCCCTGCTTTTTCAATATTGCGGGCAGCAATAACGATCATGGCGTTAACGAAGTGCTTCACAACATCCTCCTGGTAGAGGTCAGGATGCTCCAGCGTATGCAGCAGTGAGGTGGCAATGGATTTAACCAGCACGTTGTCGGCAGGTGTTCTCATGATGCATCCCGTAAGGTGGCGGGCATAGTACAAAACACATTCCATCTGGTTCATCTTTCCCCATTCGAACGACCTGATGTAGCTGCTGCTGAAACGTACCATCAGGAATTCAGTAGGTTGTTCGAGCTCAAAATGATGTACATCGTCCGGAGTAAGCAGTATCACGCTTCCCGGTCTGAATGCAGTGCGATGTGATCCAACTCCCAGGTGCCCCTGGCCGTTCACTACAATACAGATCTGGAAGAAACTGTTCTTAAAATCCACAGTGGATACTGCTTCCATATGCTGGTGGACTACCTCAAGTGGTGTATGCATCGTTAACCTTACCATATTGCGAAAGTACTCCTTTTTATAAAAAATGTACTGACATTTTAAATAATGCCGGTATACTTTAGCGGTCTTATTCAAAAAATCTATGATGAATCAAACGAAAGGACAATTGACCAACCCGCGGGCGCTGATAGCTATTTGCCTGGCGGCGCTGATGTTCGGACTGGAGATCACCAGTGTTCCGGTTATTCTTCCCGCCCTGGAAAAAGCGCTGGGCAGCAATTTCAGCCAGTTGCAGTGGATCATGAACGCCTATACTATCGCGTGTACAATGGTGCTGATGGCTACGGGCACACTGGCAGACCGTTTCGGGCGTAAACGGGTGTTTATCATTAACGTCATTGGTTTTGGCATCACTTCGATCGTTTGTGGCATCGCCAGCACCACGGAATTGCTGATAGCAAGCCGTTTCTTCCAGGGAATGACCGGCGGGGCCATGTTCATTTGTACCATCGCCCTGCTTTCCCACCAGTTTCCACAAGGGCCGCAGAGAAGTAAGGCATTTGCAGCCTGGGGAATTATTGCCGGCATAGGTTTAGGCTTTGGGCCAATTATCGGCGGTATCATCAGCGAAACAATTAACTGGAGATGGGTGTTCCTGATCCATGGAGCGTTGGCCATATGGACGCTTTTGCTTGTTATACCGTCTATAACGGAATCCAGGGACCCCAATGCCGGCAAGCTGGACCTGGCAGGGATAGTGATGCTGTCGGCAGCTGTGTTTGCGCTCACCTATTATATCACACAGGGCCCGGAAAATGGCTTCACCAGTACACCTTCCCTGCTCGTTCTGCTGGCTGCCGTGGTACTGGTTGTCCTGTTTATATTGGCGGAAGTCCGTCAGTCATATCCTATGATCGACTTTAAGGTGTTCAGGGTACAAAGGTTTACCGGGGCGGTCATAGGCTGCATCGGGATGAACTTTTCTTTCTGGCCGTTAATGGTTTTTCTTCCCCTGTATTTCCAGGTAGCGCTGCGTTATGATACGCTGACCACCGGCCTGTGGCTGCTGGCCTATACGCTGCCTACCCTGCTGTTTCCGCCCGTAGGGGAGCAACTCACGTTGCGGTATGGCGCCGGGCGTGTGATCCCGTTTGGCCTGCTATTGATCGGTGCTGGCTTTCTTACGATGTATGCAGGCGGCGGGGCAGGAGAAACAGGCTGGCTTACCCTTTTAACAGGTTCCGTGATGGCTGGCAGCGGCCTGGGTATGGTCAATACTCCTATTACGAATACCGCCACGGCTGCAGTTCCGGGTAACCGTGCCGGTATGGCGTCGGGGATTGACGTAAGCAGCCGGCTGATCACGTTGGCGATCAACATTGCACTGATGGGTTTCCTACTGGTGCAGGGCACCTTTTCTTACTTAAGGAATGAACTTCCCACCGCCGGTTCAGACAAGCTGTTTGAATTATCCAAACAGCTCGTAGCCGGCAGCCTGACGGTTGAACAGATAGCAACCAATGAAACGCTCATGGGAGCACATCAACAGGACATCTTTGGCAAAGCGTTGGAACAGGGTTTCGACTGGGTCTTTTTGTATGGAGGTGCAGGAGTATCGGTGTTGGCGCTGATCAGTTTTCTGATCTTTAATCCGCCGAAACCTAAGTTTGCTAAGAGATCATGAAAAGTAGTGTTCAGCGTATTACGGGTAAGACAACAGCAGTTTCTGCCTATATGCTTGCTGTATTAACAGTTCATTGATCTGGTTGACAGTCAACCCCGCGTTAAATTGCTTTTTCAGACTGTCTATGTTGCCGGTTGCCGTCAATGCGGCAATGACCACAATAACCTGCTGCTGTGCGCTTAATTCCTGGCGTATGGCCATATTTTGCTGTGCGTTCATTTTAGTATAACTTAACATTAGCATAAAGAAGAGTATGGCAGGAAGCAGTATATTTTTCTTCATATCGGTTCGATGTTCTATAAGGCAGCCGTTTGGTAAATCTATCAATGAAATTGCCGATGAGCTTGGGTTTAAATACCAGCAGCATTTTGCCCGCCTGTTTAAGCAAAAAACCGGGATCACGCCTAATGAGTATAGAAAGTTGAATGGATAAACCCGGAACGTATGTGGTACCAATTCCTGAACATCTTCTTCTTCGTATTCCACACCGTTTTCACCCTGTTCAACATTACAGGCTGGATGTTTCCCGCAACCCGGAAATGGAACCTCATCACCCTCCTGTTAACAGCCTTCTCCTGGTTTATACTGGGTATCTGGTATGGGTGGGGGTACTGCTTTTGCACAGACTGGCACTGGGATGTACGGGAACGGTTAGGTTATCACGATGCGCAAAATTCATATATACATTTCCTGCTCGTAAAACTTACCGGCCTTGATGTGAACGCGCAAACAGTTGAGACGCTTACGCTCGTTGTGTTCCTGGTAAGTTTGGTGCTCAGTGTGTGGCTGAATGTCAGGGATTATAGAAAGCGAAGAAAGGATGAGGTACATAGATAAAAAGCCTGGATTTATACTCAGCCACAACTACCTCCCCCGCGCCACCAGCAAATCCTTTGCCTCCACATCCAACGTCTCGGCTATCCGGAAAAGCACCTGTTCACAAGTCCTAAAGAGGATTCACATAATATACCGCCGCACCCATGGGAACATTCCCTTGCGCTGGGAACATTCCCACCGAAAATATTATCGCTGTTTTGTTGTGCCCCCATGGCTTTTTACGTTACTTGGTTGCTTACAAGTAATTCCACATGAAAAAAGTTGTCCACGTTCTCACCTATGTATTATTCGTGTCCAATTGTTTTGCCCAGTCATTCATACCTGGAAATTTTGTGGTGGTAAGGATAGGTTCGGGGGCAGACTCCCTGGCGGCCGGTGTAGCCCAGCCTGTTTTCCTGGATGAGTATAACTCCTGCGGCAACCTGGTACGAAGCATCCCGATGCCCGTGTCCGTGTCGGGCAGCAACAAAAGGCTTACACTGCCCATTTCAACAAGCGATTATACCGAAGGGTATGTCAGCTTGTCTCAAGACGGGAGCAAGCTGGCACTAGCCGGTTATGATGCCGACCCTGGTACGGCTGCGGTGTCTTCGTCATCTGCCAATACCGCCAAAAGGGTGGTAGCGGTGGTAAATAGCGATGGCACCGTGAACACCACTACCGCATTAAGCGCGTTCAGCGGCCAGGCGGTGCGGGCCGCGGTGACCGATGGTTCAGGCATCTGGGTGAGCGGCGGCTCCGGCGGTATCATGTATACCACGCTGGGCGGCACTAACCATGTGCAGCTGACCAATGCCACCGCGCGCTGCCTGGTGGTATCAAACGGGCAGCTGTACGCTACTTCCACCTCCGGCTCGTTGCGACTGGCTGCTGTGGGCACGGGCCTGCCGGTTACAGCAGGGCAAACCATGGTGAACCTTCCCGGCCTTCCCGCCACCGGCAGCCCCTACCAGTTCCTGATCGTCAACGCCGGCAGCGGGTCTGACGTGTTGTACGTGGCGGACGATAACCTGCTGCGGAAATACTCCCTGTCAGGGGGCGCCTGGCTGAGTAATGGCACTATAGGCGTGGCGTCAGATAAATACCGCGCGGTTACGGGGCAACGCAATACCGATGGAACGGTGCAGCTGTACGCCATCCGCAGAAACGATAATGCCACCGGCAAAGGCGGGGAAATAGTTACGCTGACAGACAGCACCGGCTATAACAGCAGCTTCTCCGCTATTGTGCCTACCCTCATCGTCAAAGCTAACGACAACAACGTTTTCAGGTCTGTTGTGATGGCGCCTGATGCAGCGGCGGCCAATGTGCTGGCCCGGGAACATGAACCGGCAGATTCCCTCGGCCTGGAGCTGACCCCGAATGCTGCAAGGGAAAAGGTGGTGGTCACCTTCCAGGCAAAGTACCTTTCCAGTCCGCTTATTGTCATCACCAATACCACCGGGCAGATGGTACGGCAGGTAGCGCCGGCTTCCATACAGGCGGGAAAGGTTACAGTAGATGTACAGGGCCTGCCCAAAGGCCTATACTATGTAACGTTGAGCGACGGAAAGAAAAAAGAAACGAAGAAGCTGCTGGTGTTGTAACCTGCGCAGTATCGAACCATAAAAACAAGCAGAAAAAATGAAACGTACTTACAGGCTCTTGCATCTTTGTGTGTGGCTGGCGGCCGCCATGGTTTCCAAAGCCCAGGAACTGCCGGATCTGAAAACCCTCCTCGATGCGCAGCAAGGCAACCCGGTTATTGAGATACCGGCAGGCAAATACCGGCTCAACAATATGACCAATGGCGCGTACCAGTTTACCAACCTGAACAACGTAGAGATCAGGGGGAATGGCGCCTCCATCATTTGCAACTCCCAGGAGCTGGCGTTCCGGTTCTTTAATTGCACCAACATAAAGATATCCGGTTTCTCTATTGACTATGACCCGCTCTGTTTCACGCAGGGTGTTATTGTAGCCAAGGACAATGTGAGTAATCTTTGGTTTGAGGTAGAAATTGACCCGGGGTACCCTGTTGATAATGTAAAGAACCACCGGGTGCAATTCTACGATGCGGCTACACGGCAGTTAAAGAGGAATAGTATTACCACTGGCGAAGGCCACTATACCTCTTTCCAGAGGATCCCGAACACCAGGCGCTTTAAATTGACTAAAAACGCGGCATGGGTGGCAAATGAGAAAGTAGGGGACCTGGTGGTGCTGGATGTAGTGTCTACTAAAGCCAACGCCGCCGCGCATGCCTTCCAACTGGAAAAATGCACGAACGCCACAGTGGAGGATGTGACCATCTATGGCTCCAACAGCTTTTCTTTCTTTGAGCGGGACTGCAGCGGCACGCATTACAACCGCTGCAAGGTAGACCGAGGCCCGGTAACACCGGGTATGCCGGCCCGCCTGCGTTCCAGCAACGCAGATGGCATACACAGCAGCCTGGCCAGCATTGGCCCGCTGGTAGAGAACTGTGATATTAAACATAATGGGGACGATTGTATCATTGTTTGCGGCCGTTCCTTCCCCGTATGCAGGATTGACAGCGCTACCAAATCCATCTACCTGTTAGCGCGCGAAGCAAACCTGGTGTTCTATGTGGGAGATACCCTGCAGCATGTGCTGTATGCCGGTACAAAAAGCGGCAAGGTAAAGGTGCAGGCGGTTGAACCGTACACGCCCACCACGGCAGAGCGGGAGGCCATCGTTGCATTGTACCCTGATTTGCTGTTCAAACCCAACTACACGCGCGGCGTGCGCATCACGCTGGATGCGCTGCCGGCCATGGGCATCGGTGATATCATCTACAATGAAAGCCATACTGGTAAAGGTTTTGTTATCCGCAATAATAAAGTGGGATATAACCGCTCCCGTGGCATTCTCATCAAAAGCAGCAACGGCGTTGTGTACAACAACGAAATTACCGGCACGGCCATGAACGGTATATTGGTGGCGCCGGAAATTCACTGGATGGGCGGCGGTTTCGCGGATCATGTGGAGATCAGCTACAATCGTTTCTTTGAATGCATGTTTGAGAAAACCAACCAGGGCATGCCGCCGGGCGTATTGTCTGTATTTTATGCCAATGGGGCCGCACAGGTGCCGGCTGCGGGTGCATTTGGACAGATCAATGTGCATCATAATACTATCCATAAATCACCCTACCCTGGGTTTGTGTTTACTTCTGTGACAGGTTTGCAGCATTCGGCCAATGCGGCGGAGCCATATCCGTGTACCAGCAGGGAGCATGGGAAGAAGTTCGGGGTGACGTTTAATGCAACGGTCTGGGAGAAGAATAATACGCCGTAGGCAATGTATAGGAACGACGAGATTTTTATAGGACCCTCGCCCTTTGCCTGGCGCGGGTCTTTCTTTATGAATGGTCGCTAATAAAAAAAGGGGCCGCCTCCCCGGCAGCCCCCGTCCTCTCGATTCAAACAGGTTGTTCACTACTCTTCAACCGTCTATGGTTTCTTGTCCCACCACACTCTTGAAACATAAGCGTCTCCCTGCGTAAGCCTGCTTACCGCCGCGCGGTAGTTTTCCCCGTTCAGCAGTACCTCCAGCGAAGAGTACACGGCCCTGCGCGGAATGGTACCGTTGGTGGAGCCCTGGTTGCCGCCGGGTGTCAGCACGGGGTAGCCGGTACGGCGCCATTCGGTGAAGGCTTCGTAGTCGCGGCCAAACAGCAGTATCCATTTCTGTGTCATGATCTTTTCGAGCTGCTGTTCAGCAGAGAGGCCGGCAAAGCTCAGCTCTGCGGTTTCATAAGCGGGCGGTATGGTGGTAATGTTGTACGGTTGCAATGCCATGGCGGCTTTTACGCCGTCTTTGAAGAACGTTTCAGCATCAGCGGCGGTGGCTCCCCAGCCCAGCAGGGCGGCTTCGGCCTTGAAGAAACATACGTCAGCATATGTAAATACATAGCAGGGGATGGGTGTGCTGAGCGTTCTGTTAAAGTAGGTGGTGGTAGATGCGGTGGAATAATCGTCTTTGATGATGGCCAGCAGTTCCGCATCGGTCAGCGCCACGCCCATGCCGCGGTAATCTGGTGTACCGGCTTTCACGGAGTTGACAGTGGGTGCTGCTATCATGGGCAGGCGGGGATCGTTTTTGGTTTTCAGCGTGCGTACCAAAGCATCGGCCAGGTAGCGCAGGTCAGGGCTGCCACCTATAAACTGCTGCAGCACCGGGTGTGCGTTGGTAGTTTGCGCATTATTGTAGGTGGGTATGGCCGCATTCTCTGTATTGCCGGCGAGCAGCGGTTGCGCCATGGCCTCGCGTACGGTTTTTTCCGCCAGTTGCGGAGCGGCGTAACGGATGCGCATGCCGAGGCGCAGTTTCAGGGAGTTGGCAAAACGTTTCCATTTGGCGGCGTCGCCTTTGAAATAGAAATCTGCGTTGCCGTAAGAAGCATCGGCCGGGTCCAGCTGGGCCATAGCATTGTCCAGGTCTGCGATGAGGCGCGTGTAAATAGATTCTTGTGTATCATACACCGGTTTGGTGTTGACGTTAGATGCGTTTTCGCTGGTCTCGGAAGAAGGTACATCGCCGAATAAGTCCGTGAGCCTTTGCCACACGGTTACCTCCATGATTTTGGCGATGGCCAGCTTGCTTTTGCCCGCGGGATTGCTTTCCATGCCCTTGAGCGACTGGGTGCGTATCTGCATCAGGTTGCGCAGCAACGCGTAGTGGGAGGCCCACACACCATCCGTAGGTTGCTGAATGTAGCGGCTTACAGGGGCTACCTGTCCGCCGGCCCAATGTTGTATCCAGGACCCGAACTCGATGTTGGCCCTTTCGTTGCCCTCCACCATGGCCGCATCTTTCTGTACTTTAGACAACAGCAGGCCGGCGTCTACGTCCGTTACGGAAGTGGGCGGCGTGTTCAGTTCTTCAAAATCTTTGGTACAACCGGCCATCAGTACCATCGTGCTTATCAGGCCGCCTGTGATATATGTCAGAAATTTCCTGTTTTTCATGTTCTTGTTTTTTACAGCTTAAAACTCCAGGTTCAGGTTAATGCCAAAATTCCGCATCATAGGCAGGGAGGTAGACTCCAGGCCCAAAGAGGAATTGTTCACGTTAAAGGAGGATGCTTCAGGGGAGAAGCCGTCTGTTTTACGCTGGAAGTAAAAGAGGTTCCTGCCGTACAGCCCTATGCCGGCCCTTTTGATGAACTTGCCGTTCAGCATTTTTGAGGGGAGCTGGTAGCTCAGGCTTATTTCGCGCATGGCCATGTAGCTGGCATCGTTGAGCATTTCTTCAGATACCACGCTTTCCTTGTCGCTGGCCACTACGTTCCAGTAATCTTGTGCAAACACTGGTTTGGTATTGGCCTGGCCGGTGCCTTCCCATGTGCCGTCTGCTTTCTGCTGGGCCACCACACCGGAGGCTATGTAGCTGCCGTCACGGCCGGGCAGTGTTTTTTTGGAGGTGCCGTAGATCAGCTCTTCGCGGTTGCTTTGGGAGTATACCATGCCGCCCTGGCGGATGTCTATCAAGCCGGTGAGCTGGAAACCCTTGTAACGGAAGCTGTTGAAGAAGCCGCCCGTCCAGTCCGGCATGGCGTTGCCCAGTTCTTCCTGCACACGGCCGCTGGTGCGCAGCGGCAGGCCTGTAGCGGGGTCAATCAGCCTTCTGCCCTGTTCGTCTTTCAACCAGGCAAAACCATTGCTCACTATTACACCAAAGGGTTTACCGGGCTCCGCCTTTACGATCACGCCGCGGTCTGAGCCTAGTACAAAAGCGTCTACACCGTCTGCCAGGGATACTACCATGTTGCGGTTACGGGCAAAATTGAAAGAGCTTTCCCAGGTGAAGCCGTTTGCGAGTTTGAGGGGTGTGCCGTTCAAAGACAGTTCAATGCCCCGGTTCCGGATCTCCCCGGCATTTACGCGGCGGTATTCAAACAGGCTTGAAAGCGGCAAGGGTACGTCCAGTATCTGGTTTTTGGTAGATGCGTTGTACCAGGTGAAGCTGGCGCCCAGCCTGTTGTTCAGTACTCTTACATCCGCCCCGAACTCTGTAGAGGTGGTCAGCTCGTTCTGCAGGTTGGGATCGGGGATGATGGAGGAGAAAGAAGCCATGGGCTGCCCGCCATGGGTAAACTGATCGAGGCTGTAAGTACCGGTGAGCTGGTATGGGTTGCCGCTGCTGCCCGCCTGCGCCCAGGAAGCGCGTACTTTCAGGAAGCTGAGGGTGTTGCTCTGTATTTTCAAGGCGTCTGTCAGTATCAGGCTGGTGCTTACTGAAGGGTAGAAAAACGAGTTGTTTTCCGGGGAAAGGGTGGAAGACCAGTCGTTCCGCGCAGAGAAATCGACAAACCAGAACTCCCTGAAGCTGAGCTGGCCGGAGGCGTATGCGGAGTTGATCTCGGATTCCTGCAGGTCAAACAGGTAGCTGTTGGTGAGCGTGTTGTTGATCACATACAGTTTGGGTACAATAAACTCCTGGCCGGTGTTGCCGGTGAGGCGCATGAAACGCTTCTGGTGGCTGGCGCCCAGGTTCAGGCCGAGGTTGAAGTCTTTGTTCAGTTCCAGGTTGCTGCTCAATAACAGGTCATAATTGTCTTCACGTACGCGCGTTACCTGTTCTTCAATATCGCCGTTCCTGTTCCGGCTTTGGTAGGTGCCTATTTGCCGGTAGCGCTGGCGTTGGTCGGTGTAGAAATCGGTACCGCCGCGTGCGGTCAGTTTGAGCCAGCTGGTGAAGTCGTAAGAAAGCCGGAGCATCCCTATCACACGGTCGCGGTTGTCTTCGTTATGCGTGTTGTTAATGGTCCAGTAAGGGTTGGCGGTGGAGCTGTTGGTGGCGTACGTTTTTTCCAGGCCCGGGAATACGCCGCTGTAACCGAACTGTTTGGCCACGTCTTCAGCCGTCCAGGTATAATCGGCCAGGGTGTGCATGGGCATGCTGCGCGGCTGGCTGATGAAGAGGTAAGCCGGGTTGTCAGAAGCGTCGGAGAGGGTGGGGCGGTTTTTCCCTTTCTGCGCAATGTAATTGATCTTGGCGTCCAGTTGCAGTTTGGGCGTAATGGTGGCCTGTGTGCGCAGGTTGAACGTATTACGGTCAAGCGTGTTGGTAGGAACATATCCGTTTACATGCGTATTGGAATAGGAAAAACGATAGTTTACTTTCTCCGTGCCGCCGTCTACACTGATATTATTAATGAACTGTTTTTCAGTATTAAAAAATTCCTTGTAGGTATTAGGTTGAGGCGTCAGTTTCAGCACGTTGCCCCATTGGTCTTCATATTCCTGTCCTTCCATTTTGGCGCCCCAGCTGCTACGCATGATCCTGTCCCGGCCGGCGCTCATTTTGGGCATCCCCTGCAGGCCCAGCGTTTTTGCTTCGGCCATGGTGTAAATCCTTCCATCGGTAGCGCGGAAGTGGGTGAAATCGCTATTGAGGCCCTGGCCGTACTCGTTCTGGAAATCAGGTGTTACCAGGGCGTTGCCGATGGAGTAGTCTGAACTGAAACGTACGCCCAGGCCTTTGCCGGAAGAGCCTGTTTTGGTGGTGATGAGCACCACGCCGTTACTGCCCCGCTGGCCATAGAGCGCCGCGGCGTTGGGGCCTTTCAGCAGGGAGATGCTTTCAATGTCTTCCGGGTTGATGTTGGAAATGCCATCGCCGTAGTCAATACCACCGGTGGCGCTGGCAGGTTTCAGGTTCTGGTTGTCCAGCGGGATACCGTCTACCACGTACAGGGGCTGGCTATTGCCCTGCAGGGAGTTGTTACCGCGTATCACTATTTTGGAAGACCCGCCGGCGCCGGAGGCCGCGCGGCTCACCTGTACGCCGGCCACCTTGCCGGAGAGGGCGTTGGCCACGTTGGCTTCCTTACCCTGGGAAAGGTCGGCGCCTTTCAGCTCGGCCACGGTGTACCCCAGGGCCTTTTTATCCCGTTTAATGCCCAGCGCGGTCACTACCACTTCGGAGAGCGCCTTGGTGCTTTCAGCGAGTTTCACCTGCAGGTTGGTGGCGCCGGTCAGCTCCACCCGCTGCTGGGTAAAACCCATAAAGGAAAACACAAGCGCGCGGGCGCCGGCGGGCAGGCGCAGGGAAAAGCTGCCGTCCGCATTGCTGATGGCGCCCTGGGAAGACCCTTCTACCGCAATGGTAACGCCGGGAAGCGGGTTGTTCTTTTCGTCTGTCACCTTACCGGTGATCACCGTGTCGGCCACCGGCTTTACGGGTAGCGGTTCCGGCGCTTTTTCCTGGATGGTGATGGTCTGGTCAATGATCTTGTATGTCAGTTGCCGGCCGGCCAGGCATATTTTCAATACCTTGTCAATGGCGGCGTCCTTCACATCAATATTCACCTTCCCTGCTTTTTTCACCACATCGTTGCTGTACAGGAAGTAATAGCCTGTTTGCTGTCTGATGGCGCTGAATACCTGTTCAAGCGTTGCATTGCGCATAGATAAGGAGATCTGCTGCTGCGCCGTGGCGGAAACCCGCAGGCAGACGAATAACAACAGGCAGGAGCCGAGCATCATGGCCCGCTTTGCGAATGTCAGTTTGTTCATCATCGGTTTTTAGATTAAAAGCGATTGAATAGTATGGTTGATCGTTAAAATTGAATAGTTACCGTTCTGCCTTCTACCGTACTTTTGGCGCCGCTCACATAGCCCAGCATGTCCAGCACCTGGGCCAGCGATGCCTGCCGGCGGATGTTCCCGGAAAACAGCCGGGCAGGCATAGGGCCTTTGACGCTGACCTCTACATCGTACCACCGCGCCAGTTGGGCAATAATGTCGGCCATGGCATCGTCTTTAAAATAGAAGAGCCCGTTTTTCCAGGCCAGCGCCTTGCCGATGTCTGCGGGCGTCACTGTTACATCATTATTATCTACGGCTACTACGGCCTGCTGGCCGGGCTTCAGGTTCCAGCTGCGGTCTCCGGGGAGCTGTATTTTTACAGCCCCTTCAGCCAGAGTGGTCCTGGTAATGCCATTGTAGCCCATTACATTGAAGCGGGTGCCAAGCACCGCTACCTTCATCCCGTTTATGGATACATAAAATGGCTTGTGGTCTTTGGTCACTTCAAAGTATCCTTCACCGGTCAGTTCCACGGTGCGGTCTTTGGCCGTAAACCGGGTGGGGAAGCGGATAGAGGAAGAAGCGTTGAGCCAAACCTGCGTACCGTCTGCCAGGGTGAGCCTGAACTGGCCGCCCCTGGGCGTGCTGAGGGTGTTGTAGGTAACGGCTTCGCCGGCCGCCGCCTCATCGTATACCAGTTGCCCGCTTTGTCCGCTGATGCGGGAGCCGCCTTCACTGAGCACAGTATCGCCCGCCAGGTGGCCCAGGCTTACGGTTTGTCCGCTAGACAGCCGGAGCATGGCCTTGTTGCCGCCCGGTTGCGGTGCAGTGGCGGGCGCGGTGGCTGCCAGTTGGGCCGGTGGGGCGGCCTGGCGCCCAGGCCAAAGCAGGAAGATGCCGGTAGCCAGCAATATACTGGCGGCGGCGGACCAGTACAGCATCCGGCGGCGTGGGCGGGTGTTGCGGCCAGTGTCGTACCCGGCGCGCACGGCCACGGCTTCCCAGTCTGCATCCAGGTCAAGACGGTCAAAAAAGGCCATCTCCTTTTCAAGCATGGAGGGGTTGCTGAAAGCGTCGAACAGGGTGCGGTTCCTTTCATCGGCCGCCAGCCAGTTGTTCAGCCGGGCCTGCTCGTCCGGCTGCAAACCTTCCCGGAAGTGCTTGAATATCAGTTCTGCAATGTGGTGTGGTAGTTGCTGCTGCTCCATATCAGGTATTAAGAAACGCAGCGGGGCGAAAAGGGTGACAAGCGGAGAAAAAATAGTCGGGAGAGTGCCGGCCGGTCACAATATGCCATAGGGGGCCGGGGCATTACCCCAGCAACATGTACGCTACCAGTACGTACATTTCCGGCGGCAGCCGCAGCCTGAGCAGTTGCAGACCGCGCCGTTTCTGGGTTTTAACGGTATTTACGCTGATGTTGAGCATTTTGGCGATCTCCTGGTTCTTTAGACCATCAATATATCCCATGCGCACAATGCGGGCGCATTCTTCCGGCAGGCTGTCCAAAGCCCGGTGAATGGCGGCGAGCACTTCCGTACGGATGATGGTGTTAATAGCGGCCGCTTCCGTACCGGGAGCGCCGGCGGCCTGTTCCTGTATAAATTTTTCCACCACTTTATTATGACGGATGGTATTCAGGCAGGCGTTGCGAACAGCGGTATACAGGAAATTGCGGACGGCGGCGGGGTGAGTGGAGACTTCCTCCTGCCGGGCCAGGTAGCTTACAAAAGATTCCTGCGCAATGTCCCGCGCCAGCTCAGCATCGGCCGTAAACTGGAAGGCGTAGTGGCACAGGCGGGCATAGTATTCCCTAAACAGCACCTCTGCTGTTGACACGTTCAATTTCACCGTTGCTTTACGTGGCGCCCCCATGCGTATTCATTTTTAAGCTCCTTGTTTGACCAGGTACAGTGTGCATTAAAGATACACAAAATACAGGAGGGCCAGCCTTCCTGTGTGGTGTAACGGAGTAATAACTAACAGGGATGTTATCTTGTGCAGATCATCTGGTAGGCCTTGGGTGTAATGCCTTCCGTCTTTTTGAAGATCCTGATAAAATAATTGGCATCGGTAAAACCGCATTCCGCGCTTACCTTGTTAACACTGTTGCCGGGTATGGCCAGCATCTTCTTGGCCATGGTCACCCGCTCGCGGTTAATATACTCCAGCGGCGTAATGCCGAACTGGTCCCGGAACCATTTGAAGAACATGTTCCGGCTCAGGTAAGCCTTGCGGCTCAGGGCGTCTACCGCAATTTTTTCCGTCAGGTGCTCGTGAATGTATTGCAATACAAAATGGTGCCGGCTCCGGTTGCTGCCGGAAACGGCGGTTTCCTGCGCTACCTGTTGCAGTTGCTGGCTTTGCAGCAGGCGAATGAGCAGCTCTTTCAGGTTCAGGTCCGCAAAAATGTTTTTGTCGCCATTGCCGCTGCTGCAAATCCGGATCAGCTTGTTGATAAGCGCGCTCACTTCCGTGTCGTTCTCGAAATGATATTGGTTGAATTGCAGTTTCCACTGGTGCCCTTCGTCCGCGGCGTTATAATAATTGTTAAGATAGTCCACGGTCTGGTGGATATATCCCGCATCAACCGCCAGCGCAATGCACTGGGTGGGTGTTTGCAGTTCCGCCTCGGGGAAGTCAATGATCATGGTCTCATTGGCCGGTACTATCACCGTTTCACCAGGCAGGTAGTCAAAAGAGGGTTTGTCAAACAGGTGCATCACCTTTTTGCCCCGTACCATGCTGGTGATCACCAGGTCATTAAAAGTAAGGGGGATGTGATAGGCCTGCTGGTAGCTTTCATAAACGTTCAGCTCACAGTTGTCCAGGTTGAACACACGGCGGTTTTCCACCAGCGTTTGCAGCAACTTTGGTTGGGTGAGGGCTATTTTTTCCAGCTCGTTCCTCCGTTTCATGGTACTGACAATTTAAGGCTATTTTATGACTCCGGTCATCGGCAGGTACAATTGTGCTATAAAAAGATACAAAAATACCCTGTATTTGGTTTTTAGCGATGGAACTTTGCCCACGGTTTTATAGTAAAATTTTACGTTATGAGTCTGCGCTTTCCCGGTAGCACCGGTTCTAAAACTATACTCATATCCTATCATACACAACAGACCGGCTCTTTTTGACACAGGATGGATTTGTTTGAATTATCAATACAGGCATGGGCAGCCCGCTGTCGGGGTTGCCTGTGCTCTTTTTCAACTACGGCCCCGCCTTTACGTTGAACGGATACCAGCAAGGCTGACCGGAAAGTGGTTTGGGAACTGAAGTACGCCGTGCAGGCGCTCTATCCCAATCCCTTTTGGGTCAGCCTTTTCTGTGCCTTCCCGGGCCCAAAAATTCCGTTTTGCGTAAATCAAACTCCGCTTTTGACACCCCCCGCCCGGGTTGGTTCCGGAACTTTGCAGCCTGAATCGACCAAAATAGTCTCCTCATGCGAATCTTTACGATAGTTTTATGGCTGTTTTGCGCCGGCGGCTCCTACGCCCAATCTGTTAATGGCACCGTACGGGACCAGGAAAATAACCTGGTGCCCGGGGTGAGCGTTGTGCTCGGGAAAGGAAAAAATGCCGTGACGGATGCAGACGGGCGCTTTTCCTTTAGCGAGGTGGCTCCCGGCAAATACACCCTGCGTTTTACTTTCCTGGGATATGAGCCTTCTACGCGCAGTATAGACGTGAAAGCCGGTGAAACCAGGGTGGTGGATGTAGTGCTCACATCTTCCGCGGAGCAGCTGCAATCTGTAGAGATCACCGGCCGCAAAGAGTCCGGCTACAAGAACACAAATTCTTTTGTTGGTACTAAAACGGCCACGGCCTTGAAGGATGTGCCCCAGTCTATCAGCTACGTTACCAAAGAGCTGATGTATGACCAGCAGGCCATGCGCGTGGGAGACGTAGTGAAGTACATGAGCGGGGTGAACCAGTACACAGCTTATGACGACTTTACTATCCGCGGGTTCCGCACGCAAAATAACTCCTCTGTTCAACTGCTCAACGGCCTCCGTACCATCACCGGGTTCTGGAAGCAGCCGCTCACCAACTACCTGGAACGGGTAGAAGTGATCAAAGGCCCGGCCGCCGCGTTGTTCGGCAACAGCTCTCCCGGCGGTATCATTAACCGCGTTACCAAAAAACCACTGCGGGAAAAACGGCAGAGCATCAGCTTTACCACCGGCAGCTTCAACACCTTCCGCACCCAGGCCGATTTTACCGGCCCGCTGAATGAGTCCAGAACGCTGCTGTACCGCCTCAACCTGGGGTACGAAAATGCGCAGAGCTTCCGTGACCTGCAGTTTGACAAGAACTTTATTGTGGCGCCGTCCATTTCTTTCATCCCTACAGATAAAACCCAGGTGAATTTTGACGTGGTGTACAACCGGAGCATGAGCCGCCTTGACAGGGGGCAGGCCGTGTTCGGCAACAACGACATCTATTCTACACCCATTTCAAAAAGCCTCAACGCCGTGAACGACCGGCTGAATGAGGATAACCTGATGATCACGGCCTCCCTCATCCATAAATTTTCAGACAAGGTGAACTTCAACCTTGCCTACCTGCGCACCGCCTGGGACGAAGACCTGCTGGAGCACCGCAGCTCCAACACCTACGCCAAAGACAGCGCAGGCCTCCCCATCCCCACACTGGTGGAAATGCAGGTGTTTGACCGCCGCCGCCGGATGTTCTCCGACAATATTTCCTCCTATTTCACCTTTGATGTTAACACCGGCCCTGTCAACCATAAGCTGTTGGCGGGGTATGATTTTGCACAGTCCAAAACGCCCTGGGGCGCATCGCAGCTCACCGCCAGCGGCTACCGTAATAACACCAATACGGGGGCGGGCAGCTACAATGCCGCGCAACCGGGCCGTTTTCTTTATGAAACGGTCAACGGCATCAGGCGCCCCGTACCCAACGTACCACATTTTGACCTGACCGCCGCCAGCCCCTACCAGTTGTACGACATGAGCAAATACTTTTTTGTAAAAGCCGCTTATGACCCTACGCTGTACAACGCCCATGGCATCTATGTGCAGGACCAGATCAAGATAGGCCGTTTTCAGGCTTTGCTGGGCCTGCGGTATGATGCTTACCGCGACTGGAAAGATTATCAGAAACCCACGCAGGAAGTGGTGAAGCAGGATGCGATCATTCCGAGGCTGGGCCTGGTGTACAGTGTTACTAAAGACATCAACCTCTACGCCACGTACTCAAAAGGGTATAACCCGCAAACTTCCGTAAGTCTTACAAACCCGAACGCCGGCGGGCCATTTGACCCGGTGAAAAGCAACCTGATAGAAGCGGGCGCCAAAGGTGACTTTTTCCAGAACAGGCTTTCCGCCACGCTGGCCGTTTACCGCATTTACCAGGAAAACATGCTGATCAACGCCCAGGCGCAGGGGCAGCCGGACTTGCTGCGGGCCATAGATGTGGAGTCTAAAGGTATAGAGTTGGACGTAAAAGGCCAGCTGACGCCAGACTGGTTCATCACCCTGGCATATGCCTATAACGATATGCCCATCAAAGCCAGCACCAAACCCAAGGAAGTTGGCCGCCAGAGCCCCGGCGCACCGCAGCACCAAGGCTCTTTCTGGACAAAGTACACCATTTCCGGCGGCGTGCTGCGCGGCATCGGTGTTGGCGCGGGCGGCAACTTTGTGACACAGCGGTTTATGGATTCCAATGTGGACCAGACACTGCCGGCCTACGAAATTCTGAACGCCGCCGTATATTACAGGGTAGACAAGTTCCAGATACAGTTCAACCTGAACAATGTGCTGAATAAAACGCATTGGGTGGGCGGGTATGATTACCTGCGCCTGTTCCCCGGCGCGCCGCGTAACTGGCTAACGTCTGTAGCATATACCTTCTGATGACGGCAAAAAAGATCATACGGCAATTACATCTATGGCTGGGGCTTGTCTCCGGCCTTGTTGTGCTGGTGGTCACCCTCTCCGGCGCCGTACTGGTATTCGAGAAAGAGCTGGAGCCACTGACCAGCCCCTCCCTGTATTATGTACAACCGGGCGCGCAACGCCTGCCTATAGACAGTTTAAAGAAACAGGCGGAACGTTTCAACCCCGCCATGAAGCTGGTACGCGTAGAAATGGAACCGCATGCCGCCAACCGTACCATGCTGTTTTTTGGCAAGGAAGGCACGGTTACCTGGATGCTGGCGGTGAACCCCTATACCGGCGCCGTTGTCAGGGCGGCAGACTTTGAAAAGCGTTTTTTCCGCATATTGCTTAACCTTCACCGGTACCTGCTGGCTAACGAGCTGGGCAAGGCCGTTACGGGGGTGTGCTGCCTCATTTTCCTGGTGCTGGTCATATCCGGCATTGTGCTGTGGTGGCCCCGCCGCTGGAAGTATTTCCGCCAGCGAATAGCCATCAAATGGAACGGAAGTTTCAAAAGGGTAGTATGGGACCTGCATGCGGTGGGCGGCTTTTACGTACACCTGGTCATTTTTGTGATTGCCTTTACCGGTCTTACCTGGAGTTATAAATGGTTCAACAATGGTATTTTCCTGCTCTTTGACGGCAAGCCCATGGTGGCCTACAAGGCGCCTGCCAACAAGGTGATGCAGCCTGGGGGCGCCGGCTTTTACGAACGGGTGTACCAGCAGGCTAACCAGGAACTGGCTTATAAAGGGTCCATGGTGATCCAGTTCCCGCCGTCTGACAGTATAGCCGTTACCGTTACCAAGGAAAGTTACGAGGCGCGGATCACCAATGTGGTAGACTTCATCTACTATGAACAGGGTACCGGCAACCTACTGCAGAAGCGGCTGTATAAAGACCAGAGCACGGGCATGAAGGTGCGGCGCGCCGTATACCCGGTACATACCGGCGAGATCTTTGGCTGGCCCACCAAATTGCTGGCGCTGCTGGCCTGTCTGGTGGCGGCTTCCCTGCCGGTCACAGGCCTGCTTATCTGGCTGAAAGGGGCCAGGGGAAGCGAACCGAAGCAAAAGGTAAAATGTAAAAAGATCGTGTTGCATACACTGGCGGAAGTGAATGCCGCCCGCATAAAATAAAGGGCTGGCCGTTCTTTCCGGCCAGCCCCTCCAGGTAGCAGGGATCAATACCTAGTTGATCTTTATATTGGCCACCACCGGCCTGTGATCTGATGAATAGACTTTCTTTTCCGCGTGATACCCCGTAATAGCATTATAAAACGTTACCGTAAACTTGCCGGTAGGCGCCGTCATAATGTAATCAATGGTGCGGTTGGGCTTGTCTGAAGGAAAAGTGAGCGGACATTGCTGCAGGCAGCCCAGGTTCATGAACCCTTTCAGGATGCCGATGGTCTGTGATTCAGGGAGCGCGTTGAAATCCCCGCCCATAACTACCGGCAGGTCAAGCGCGGTGACTATCTTCTTGAGTTCCTGCGCCTGCAGTATCCGGCTGTCTTCCTGTTGTAAGTGATCAAGGTGTGTGGAGGCGAAATAGAAATCCTTCCCTTCCTTGTTTACCTTGATCATGGCCACAGACCTGAACTCCCCGCTCACGTTCGGAGCAACGGGCAATGCATAGCGTTTGCTGCTCTTGATGGGCAGCTTTGACAGCACTGCGTCCCCATATTCCCCGCCACCCTGGTCTATGGCCTTGGCAAAGAACCATTCCATACCGGTAAGCGCGGCCAGGTCTTTGGCCTGGTGCATGTCTTTGCCGGTGCGCTGCGTATGCACATCTACCTCCTGCAGCGCTACCAGGTCGGGCTTTTCATCATTGATGATCTTTGCCAGCACTGCCAGGTCCGCGGGCGTGCCGGAAGAAGCGCGCGCGCCATAGATATTGAAGGTCATTACCTTTACCTGCGGCGCCGGTGGGGGCGGCTCAGGATTATCTGGCGCGGGGCCTGATTTTTTACCGCAGGCCATGGCCAGCAGCAGGGCGGTGCTCCAAAGCAATTTTTTCATATGCAGGTCAGAACGCATTTATTTCAGCAATATTGGTCAAATATACATCCCCCTGGCTGGTATTGATGGTGATCCTGAAATACCGGGCCTGCTGGGAGTAGGCGAGGTAAAAGGTACTGAGCTTGACGTTCTCCAGGGTGAAGCTCTCTTCGTAATTCCAGATAGTACCGTTCAGGCTTGTTTCCACAATGATGTTCTTGGGATTGCCGGTGGTTTTCACATTGCCGGTGTTTTTGTCTGTACGGCCGGTGAAGGTGAAACCATGGACCTTGTTTTCAGCTTGCATGTCTACCACAATGTGGTGCGGAGGGCCGGGTTTGGCGGCTTTCCATTCCGTGGTCCAGAAAGTATCATCGTTGCCGTCAAGGGCGTGAATGGTACGGCCGTTGGCAGCGCCTTCCCCGGTCTTTTCTTCGGAGGAGAAGCCGGTCACGTTCCAAGCGGCCCTGTCAAGCGCCGGAAAGGGATTGGTGTTGTAGAGCGCTTTTACCAGGAAGAAGGTGGTGCGCAGTTTTTCATTCACCTTGGCGCTGGTCTGTACGGTAACAGGCAGCAGGTAACCTCCCACACCGTCCAGCTTGTCAAGATGCAGGGTGATGTTGAAGGGAGCCGTGTTCACTTTGCCGGCGGGAATAACGGCGCTGGTCTGTTCCAGCTCATAGCTGCCGTCTGGCATCAGCGGGTAGCTGGTAAAGTGTTCGTTGTTGAAATGGCCTGCGAGCGCGGGGTCTGTGGAGAACTGTACCTGTATGTCACCTTCGGGAGAGTGAGGCCCGCCATAGCAGGCGCCATAGGTGATCTGTACGGTGGTCTCATCACGGTCAAAAGTGAAGTCTGCCGGCAGCCGGGCGGCTTGCGGCATGTACACCACGGCAGTGCTGTCTGATATATGGCTTATCAGGTCCCGGTTGCGGCCGCAGCTGCTGAGCAGCACTACGGCGCAGAAAGGAGCGAGAATATATTGTTTCATGATCTGTAAGATTTACGGTTTGTGATAATTACCATCCGGGATTTTGTACCAGGTTAGGGTCCCGGTCTATTTCAGACTGGGGGATCGGCTGCAGGTAGTAGTTTTTCCGGAACACCCTCCTTTCAAACACGGTACGCTGGTAAAACACCAGGTCTGTCAGCTTTGTGCCTGCGTCTACATTCATGCCGTAGAAGGGGCCGCCATCCGTCTGCTCCGCAATTTTCCATCGGCGGGTATCAAAGTAGCGGAGGTTTTCCAGGCACAGTTCCACTCTTCTTTCATGCCGGATCTTTACGCGCATGTCATCCTGCCCCAAACCCGGCGCCACATCCGGCAGGCCCGCGCGGTCACGGATCTCGTTAAGGTATTGGGCAATATCCGCATTGCCGGGATCGTATTCGTTGAGCGCTTCAATATAGTTGAGCAGGAACTCGGCGTAGCGCATCATCACGAAAGGCCGCGCCACGTACTGGCTGATGCGCGGGTTGCTGTTGGGGTGCAAATTCTTGCGGGCAATATACCCGGTGCGGGGATGGTCCCAGGAGCCTTTTTTGCCCGTGTTGCCGGTGAAGAATGTTTCGATCACCTTGGTGCCTTCGCTGGTATTGATCCAGGGGCTGCCGTTGTAACTTACGTTCACGTAAAAACGGGGCTCACGGCCTACGTACATATTGTAGGTGCCCTTGAGCGTATATTGGGTGGCGGTGGTGGAAAAACCGGTTTCCACATAGCCGGAGCCTGTTTCCCTGATCCCTTTGCCATTTTCCATTTCAAACTCGTCTACCAGTTGTTGCGTAACGGCAACGGCCGCGTAGCCATTGCAGAGCCGCGGGGAAACGGAACGCTCCCAGCCGCTGAGGCCGTTGGTAGTACGGGCAAAGATCACTTCAGTGTTCCATGGGTCGAGGAACACATCGCGGGTGGAGAGATAGGGGTCAAAATTGCCGCCCGCATCATTCTTGCGGTACAGCGCCAGGCCGAAACCCGACATCAGTTCTTTGGCCGCATCTGCCGCGCGTTTCCATTTATTGGCATCGTACTGCTGGCTGATGAGCTGTTTGCCGTCTTTGTTTTTGAACCCGGCATAGTCAGTGTTGCCATTAAATTGAGGGCTGGCCGCCAGCAGCGTTACCTGGCTTTTCACACCTTTGCAGAAGGCCTGCGTAACACGGCCATAGTCCGTTTCACTTTGCGCGGTAAAATGTTTGGGCAGGTTTTGCGCGGCCAGGTCCAGCTCAGATACAATGTAATCTACACATTCGTCGTAGCTGCTGCGGGGCAACTGCATCTCTTCCGCGGAAGGGGCCAGGTCCCCGGCAATAGGCGTATCTCCCAGCAAAATTACCGGGCCATACTGGCGCAACAGGCAATAGTAGTAATAAGCACGCAGGGCGCGGGCTTCCGCCTTGTATTGTTCAATGAGATCGTGGCCGTTGGGAAGCGCCAGTATTTCCACATTTTCTCCAATGCGTTGCATAAAATAGGTAGCGGAGCGAATGCCCTGGTAATATTTGGGCCAGTAATTGAAGTAGTTGGAAGCGGCGCTCCAGTTGCCCAGGTTGGCCGGGTAGCTGTCATAACCGGAACCGGGCCGGTCATAGGTGATGTCCGCATCGTCAGACATACCCTCCCAGGGAGACGTGTTGCGGTATGCATCATTGGGCAATGTATTGTAGATATTGGCCAGGTATTCTTCAGCGTATTTGCGGCGGGCAAATACCTGGTCTATGGTGATGCGGTCATCCGGTACCTGGTTCAAAAAGTCCTTATTGCAAGCTGGTAAAACAGACACAGCGGCAATAAGCAGCAAGCTAAAACGTAATATTTTCATCAGTAGCTGATTAAAAGATCATAATGGATTTAGAAATTCACGGCTATACCGGCAGTGAAGGAACGCGTGCTGGAATAGGCGGCGCCGCGCCCGTTGCCTACTTCCACATCCCACAACTTGAAGGGGGACAGCGTGAACAGGTTTACGCCTTGTACAAACAGGCTGGCAGACTTCAGGCGCATTCGCCGCATCCATGCAGCGGGCAGGTTGTAACTAAGCTGCAGCGTTTTCAGGCGTACATAATTGGCGTTCTTTACCCACCAGGTGCTGGCGGCATAGTTGTCGTTCAGCGAGCCCGCCATTAACCGCGGATAAAATGCGTTGGGGTTCGGGTTATCTTCCGTCCACCGGTCTGTAATGTTGCTGAAGAGGTTGCCGCGGGCAAGGCCCTGCTGGAACGGCATGGTGCCTTCACCGCTCAGCAGCACATCTACATTGGCGGCGCCCTGGAAAAGGGCCGAGATGGCAAAGGCTTTATAGCCAATGGTGAAGCCGGCGCCGTACATGATCTCGGGCACGTCCCCATAACCGATGGGTACCTGGTCATAAGAGTCTATTACGCCGTCGCCATTGATGTCTTTGTATTTGATATCGCCGGCGCGTACATCGCCCGTCTGGCGGGGTGAGTTCTCCACGTCTTTATCGCTTTCAAAAAGGCCCAGTGCCACATAACCAAAGCGTTGGTTCACCTTTTGGCCTTTGCGGTTCAGCCAGGGATATTTCCAGGCCGGGTCATCGTTCTCTACCGCCTTGTTGCGGTTGAAGCTGAAGTTACCCATCAGCTGAAGCGAAACGTCCCCGATCATATCGTTATAAGTCAACGAAACGTCTATGCCTTTGTTCTCTATAATGCCCACGTTGCCGAACGGTGCGTTGATCATGCCAATATAGGCCGGCAGGGAACGGCGGCGGAGGAAGATGCCGCTGCGGTATTCCTTGAACAGGTCTACCTGTACGGAGAGCGCTTCTTTCAGTACCCGGATGTCAAAGCCCAGGTTGGTTTTGCGGGAGGTTTCCCACTGCACGTCTACGGAATATTCACCTATTTCCTTACCGGTAAAAGAGTTGGTAGGTGTTTTGCCGAAGGAATAGGTACCGGTATTGGCTACGGTAGCCAGGTACGCAAACCTTCTGCCGTCTATCTGGCTGTTGCCTACTATGCCGTGAGAGAAGCGGGCCTTGAAAAACGGGATGATGCTTTTGATAGGCCGGTAGAAATTTTCCTCGGAGATTACCCAGCCAATGCCGCCTGAAGGGAAAAAGCCGTACCTCCTGTCAGGATAAAAGTTTTCAGAGCCGTTGTACCCGAAGTTGGCTTCCAGGAAATACCGGTTGTTGTACGCATAGGTAGCGCGCCCCGCCAGGCCCTGAAAGCGGTAGGGCATAGACTCCTCAAGGTTGCCCGCAAAGGTGTTGATCTTGTCGTTCTTGTTGTAGAGCAGCATGCCGCTTACATCGTGTTTGCCGAAGCTGCGGTTGTAGTTGAGGGCCAGTTCGGAATAGATGATGCGCTCACCCTGGTTAGACTTGGTATAGGCCAGAAACTCCGTACCAATGGCGGTTTGCTCAAACATCAGTTCTCCGTTCGTGTCCCGGCCAATGGCCAGCCATGTATCCGGCGTTTTGGTGTAACGGTTGCTGGTGTAGTTGTACGCATCGAAAGCGAACATGCCGGTAACGGAGAGGCCTTTGGTGATGAAGGGCAGTTGCTGCGTAAGGCGCAGGTTGGAGTTGATCTGGCTCCTCCACTGGTTGGCATAACCCACTTGTGTAAGGCTGGCCCAGGGATTGGAGAGGCTGCCGCTGCGTACGTCCGCTATTTTGCCATCGGGATAGCGGAGCGGGATCTGCACCGGGGTCATAAAGTAGGCATCCGCAAAAATATCGTTCACACCGGTGGTGGGCAGGTTGATATTATTAAGATAACCGCTGATACCCAGCTTTACAGTAGTGGTAGACGACGGTTGCAGCGTGAGGTTGGAGGTAATGTTATATCTTTTTTTGAAGATGGACGAATTGTATTTGGACAGTTCGTCAATATTATACAGGCCCATTTCATCATAAAAACCAAGGCCCACATAATATACAGCCCTTTCTGAACCGCCGCTGATATTGGCATTGGCATTGCGGAGCCGGCCGTGTTTGTTGAACAGCTCCTTGAACCAGTCTACATTCGGGTAGAGGTAGGGATCGCTGCCGTCCCTTGTTTTTTGTATGGCCTCCTCAGCATACTGGGGCGTATTGCCACGGGTAGTAAGGGCTTCATTAGACATTTCCATGTAGGTAGCGCCATCTGCAAAGGAGGGCAGCTTGGCAAAGTTCGTAAAGCCTTCCGTGTAGCGGATGTTATAGGATGTTTTACCGGCCTTGCCGGATTTGGTGGTAACAAGGATCACGCCGTTGGCGCCACGAACGCCGTATACAGCAGTGGCAGACGCATCTTTCAGTACAGAAAAGCTCTCGATGTCTTCCGGGTCAAGTTCCGCAATATTGCGCGGCACCCCGTCTACCAGCATCAGCGGCGCGCTGAGGCTGCTGGTGAAGGTGGAAATACCGCGGATGTAGATGTTGGCATCGTTATACCCCAGCTCGCTGCTGCGCTGCACGCTTACCATGCCTGCAATGCGGCCGCCAAGGGAGTTGGTGAGGTTGGAAACCGGCTGCTTCAGGTCTTTGGGCGAAACGGTGGTTTGCGCGCCTACCAGGCTTACCTTCCTTTGTTGGCCAAAGCCCACTACCACCACTTCTTCCAGGGCTGATGAGGCCTCATGCATCACCACGTCCAGCTTGGTATGGCCGCTCACCGGAACCTCCTGTTTGCGGTAGCTGATCATGCTGAACACCAGCACCGCATCGTCTTCTACAGAAAGAATATAACGCCCGTTAATGTCTGTACCCGTACCGTTACGGGTATCTTTTATCATAATGGTAACACCCACCATGGGTTGGCCCGTGGTATCTCTCACAATACCGGAGATCTCCCTTTTACCGTTGTTCACAGGCGCTGTGCCGGCTGGCTGCTGGCCGCGCACGGTTACGGAAATATTATTGCCGGCCGTTTTGAACTGTAACCCGGCCTGCTTGCCGATCTCGGATAGCAGCTTTTCTACGGTAATGGTTTTGTAGTTCAGCGTGAGGTTGCGGGGAGCCGCTTCCAGCGATTTGTCATACAGGAACCTGAACGTAGTCTGTTTTTCAATACTGCGGAATACTTCCGTTACCCCGGCGTTCTTTACCGAAATGTTAACGGTCTGTGCATCCGTGCCTTGCGCCAGAACAGGCGTGGCAAGCGCCAGCAGCGGAATAGCGAATAGCAGCAGCCTGAGTTGCTGCAGCTTTCTCTGTAAAATTGGATTCATACATTCTGTTTTGAGCGTGTTAGGTGGTTATTTTTTGCGGATACGAACGGTGTTGCCATCCTGCGTGTATTGCAGTTGGAAAATGAAACAAATGGACTCCAGTGTGCTGTTCAGGGAAGTGTTGGCCTGGGTGCCTGACAGCATATAGTTGCCTATACCGGGTGTTTCCAGCACCACCCTGATGCTGTACCATCTTTCCAGTACGGCGCTTACTTCCTGCAGTGTGAGGTTGTTCATATTAATGATACCTTGCTGCCAGTTGCTCATCAGCGCGGGATCTGCGGTGGCGCTGCTGAAATCATCATTATCTGTATTATAGGATGCCTGTTCTCCTTTGGCCAGTACAATGCTGGCGCCGTGAGGGTCGGCCACTTTTACTTTACCGGTCAGTACGGCTATACGCGGTTTTTCTCTTGGGTAAGACTTTATATCGAACGACGTGCCGAGCACCTGTGTGGAAAGCTCCCCGCTGTGTACTACAAAGGGACGCTCCTGGTTTTGCCTTACATCGAAGAAGGCCTGCCCCTGCAGGTACACCGTGCGGGCAGCACCGGTGGCGGACAGGTTGTAACGGATGCTGGAGCGGGCATTGAGCGTTACCACCGAGCTGTCTGGCAAGCGGAGGGTCCTGATCTCTCCGTCTCCGGTGCTGGCGGTGAGCCATTCTGCGGACTGCGGGGAGGGAGAGGGCCATAACAACCGTACTGCCACCAGCAGCACGGCCGCGGCGGCGGCATAGGGCAGCAGGCGGCGGAGCAGCGGCTGACGGGGCGCGGCCTTGCGGAGGATGCGTTGCTGCAGATGCGGCGGTAACTGCCGGGGATGGGCCTGCTCCCACTCCTGGAAAGGCAATGCTTCCTGCTGGTCCTCCTTTTCCGTCAGTTCAAGAAAAAGGCGCAGTTCTTCCGGGGTAGCGGTGTTTTGCTGTATCTTTTCGTATAGTTCCCTGATACGCGCGGAATGGTGTTGACTCATATGGCAAGAGAAGCTTCTTTCCCATATATACACGAAAAACGGCGGCACTACTTAGCCGGTCTTCAAATTTTTTTAGCGGAGGAAGAGGAGCACCAGGAGTATATAGCTGTCTTTCAGCTCAGCCCTGATCACTTTAAGGCTGCTGTGGATATGGGCTTCTACGGTGCGGATGGAAATGCCGAGCCGGTCTGCTATTTCGCGGTGGGTGAGGCCTTCTTCGCGGCTCATTTTAAATACGGTACGCTGTTTATCTCCCAGTTTACCGAGTATTTGCTGGTACTGGCGGTACAATTCATTGTAGTCCAGCTTGCGGAGAATGCTGTCTTCCTGGTGCAGGGCGGCCTCTACCGGGCTGGCAGCAGCCAGTTGGCGCAAGGCCTTGTTGCGCATGAAGTTGATGATATGGTTGCGGGCAATCGTAAAAATGAGTACTTCCGGGTTGGCTTCAGGGTCCAGCTTGTCCCGGAAATGCCAGAGCTTGAGAAAGATGTCCAGCGTCAGTTCTTCCGCATCTTCATCGTTCCCCGTTTTCTTTTTACAATATCCCAATACTTTTGGGCCAAGGATGCCGAGTAGTTCCCGGAGAGCCTCTTCCTCGCCCTTTTTGAACCGGAGCATCAGGCCCGGCGCCATGTGGTTCACTCTAGTCTCCATGATGAACGCAAAATTAGAAAGCGAATGTTATCGAAAGGTTATGCTTCGTCTGCGCGGAGTGCCTGTCTTTCATCTGACCTAAAATTGTGGAATTAGCTACGGCCAATATTAGTAAAATAAAAATTAAATTTTCACTGGTAAATTCGCCTTCCCATGAGCTGGAAGGTGGGTAGGGGGTAATTTTGTATTGATATGGAGGGGATTTTTATGCGTAAAAATTTGGCTATTTGAAATAAATATTTCTATATTTGCAGCCCCGAAGGGGAACAACAGATGGGCTGAAAGGCTTGTCTGTGGTGAGGATCGGTAGTTCAGTCGGTTAGAATGCCGCCCTGTCACGGCGGAGGTCGCGGGTTCGAGTCCCGTCCGGTCCGCACGATTTAGAAGAGACCCGCGCTTGGCGCGGGTTTTCTGTTTTTAGTCGAGTATTTAGCCGAGTTCCCTTTTGTTTTCAATGATCTTTACGGAGGTTAACATACTTTTCATTTAAGAAAAGTGATTTGAAAAGATGGGATCAAGTCAAATTCCTGGGGGATTCTAAGTTTACGCATACAACTTCCGCATACGGAGTTCCAAGCCGATAACAAGGCGACAAGAAGCCGATAAGCCCGGGGTGCCAAGCCGACAACAAGGCGATAAGAAGGCGGCCGCCCCTTTATATGTCAAATTTAAGCCATCATTATAGCTATGATCCTCAATACCCTATAATACCGTTCTGCTCTTTTACGTCTTCCCCAATTTCTCAACCTGATCCATTTTACTTTTAACGGGTTGATTTTCAGAATTTAACAACAACTTCACCGCACGTTCTTCCTACCTTTATTTCAGCTTGACAATTTAAAAACTCGACCTGCAACTCGACCCGGGTCACGGTCTTTAAAATGTCAGGGTCATAAGGTTACCGATCAAGCTGATTTGTCGCACAAAAAGAATGCATGAAGACGGTACTGCTACCGTATTCATGCAATACTGTTACACAGCCGAACAAAGAACATTGCTGCATACCGGCATCAAAATTCCACCAGCTTACTGGAATAAAAAGCAGCGCTGTATTTCCGATGAACTGCCCTCCGAAGTAGGTAATCATGAAGAACTCAACATTGAGCTTAGGCGACAATTCAGGATAGCGGAAGACCTGGTGACACATGCCATCCGAAATAAAATGCCGGACAAAGGCGCATTCGTAAGGAAAACCTTCACGCCTTCTTTGGTAATCACATCAGTGGAGGAACGTGTCAATGAAGCAGCTGAAAAAGAAGAGGAAAGCAAAAGGTCTAAGATGGATGTCTACTACCAGTTTGACGAATATATCAAATCAAAGGAACGGAAGGTCAAAGAACTGCGTTTGATTTCGGGCGCTTCCTGTTAAATAATCCATATCAGTTATTTTGAATACTTGCATATTCACCAATTATTATGCTAATATCGGTAGTTGTCCATTTTTTTTCTTTTTTATACGCACCTCTTTTTTAGTGGTGTTAATTAGTAAGAAGTTCGAAGTGTGAATAATGCAGTTGATGTTAAGTTCAACTGCTCAGTTTTATTCGTCCAGCCCGGAATACTGATGAGCAGCGAACAAGACGATGAGATTATATTCGTCAGCTAGCATAGCCCTGTTAGTAGCTGTTGCTATTCGTACGTACAAATGATTTTAACATGGGAACAAAATTGTCTGCATTTTGATATATAGCTATATGGTCGCCTGTTAAACTGCCCGTTTTTGCATTTGAAAATTCTCGGCTAAGCAATTTATCAACTGTTTTATTTGGTTCGATTGTTTTAGTTCCAGTCACAATCAATACCGATTTTGAAAAAGCATATAGTTTTCTAAAATCGATTTTGTAGGCAGATACGACAGACAATCCTTTAAGGCGATCTTTTTGTTTTAGCCACTTGGGCCACATGGGGTGAGTGCGAATGTCAAACGTATCGCAATTAGTCATCTCACATCGAAAACTTTTGATCATGTCTTCGGTCACAATTGCTTGCGGCGTAAAATCTTTGGATAGCTCATCTATTTGTTTCATTTTTTCGGAATACTCGCCTTTTCTTTTTGCAATGTCAAACAAAGGAGGTTCAACTAAAACAAGGCACTTAATCCTATCAGGATGGTTTAGGGCAAACTCGAAAGCAATAACTCCACCGTATGAGTGTCCAATCAAAATGATTGGAGTCGTGATATGAAGGGAGTCAAGTGTCGCTTTTATAGCATCACTTTCCATACTCACGGAATAGTCTATGGGTAACGTCCACCCTGCGTCCGCATACTGAACATTGAATTGAAGCATGCGGATTACTGTAAATGTATCAGACAACAGCCTAGCGTGAGCAGCAAAAGCCGTATAGTCAAACGTACCGCCATGAAGAAAAACAATAGGTTGGCCGCTGCCTTCAATAAATACTTGTTTAGTCTTAGCCTGTGCTTGTCCAACCAGTTGGCTAAAGGAAAATAGCAAAAAAGTTAATATTCCTTTCATAACGAAAGTACGTTTTGCAATGGCTACTAACGAACAGGGCTTTATGCAGGTTGGGAATTGGTATTCCGTCTGCCAATAACCGCGGCTAATTGAAAATATGTTGTTGAAGTTACAAACAAAAGTTGATAGTAATTCGTTTGACTGGATTGAAGCTGGGATTTGTATTTGGCTGATGCAACAATGATCTTTACGGAAGTTAATGTTATATATATTCAATTTAATGAAACCCCGGGAATCCTTCTAGTTGCCCAAATTGAATCCACACAATTTTGATCGAGTGATAGGGATGCCGTTAACAAAAAAAAATGCAAATATATTTGCGCAACTCAAAAGTTGCACATATATTTGCAACCTGAGGGTTGCTCAATTAATAACCAAGAATGAAACAAGATATATTCCAGGCCATAGCCGACCCGACACGGAGAGCTATTTTAACGTTGCTTGCCATCCAGGCGTTGACACCAAATGCAATGGCGGGAAAATTTGATATGACCCGCCAGGCGGTGTCAAAACATATTAAAGTATTGCACGAATGCGAATTAATTAAACCGGAGTATAGCGGCAGGGAGATTTATTATCACCTTAACGCGAAAAAAATGCAGGAGTTTGACCATTGGCTGGCCCAGTTTAGGCAGAACTGGGAGACTCAATTTAATCAGCTTGACAATCTATTATCAACAATAAAAAAGCAGAAAAAATGAGCAACGATATGCTATTTGATTTTAATGTTGACAAAGCAGCGAAAACGGTATTCATAGCCAGGGAATTTAATGCAGGGCTTTCTTTAGTATGGGATGCCTTTACTAAACCAGAACTGCTGGACCAATGGAGCGCACCTGCACCTATGCGCGCCAAAACCAAGTATATGGATTTTAAAGTTGGTGGGCGAAGGTTCTATGCGATGATAAGCCCCGACGGACAGGAGCGTTGGTCGGTTCAGGAATATATTTCGATTACCCCGAAAACCAATTTCAAAATGTATAATTCTTTTGCAGACAAAGATGAAAACCGGGAATTGCCTGGGTCTGAATGGGATTACACTTTCAGCGAACAGCATGGCAGAACAAAGGTGAGTATCACTATTTTTAATGAATCCCTTGCCCGCATGGAGAAAATGATTGAAATGGGCTTCACCGAAGGATTTAAGATGACAATGAACAATCTGGATAGTGTGTTGGCAGCCTTATCGCAGAAATTATAAGAAAGAAATTGCCAATCATATTGACAATGGCAACGCTGAATAGCGTGAGCAGAAATTTTTAAAACTTAAAAATAAAACTATGAGAACAATTAATCCCTGGATCAACTTCAATGGCAACGCCGAAGAAGCATTCACCTTTTACAAATCGGTTTTTGGCGGAGAGTTCACAAAGATCATTCGCTTCAAGGATCTGTCAGGTCCTGAATTCCAGGTTCCAGAAAACGAAGCAAATAAGCTCTTACACATTGGTTTACCTATCGGCAAGCACAATGTATTAATGGCCAATGATGTTCCGGAATTTATGGGACGGGTAAACGAAAATGAAAACAGGTCTAAAATATTAATTAGTGCGGAAAGCCGTGAAGAAGCCAACAAAATATTTAACGGATTATCAGCAGGAGGAGAGGTTGAAGGGCCTATTGGAGACAGCCCCTGGGGTACATACGCCGGTATGTTCAGAGATAAATATGGCATTGAATGGATTGTGGAGTTTGACCCCAATTACAACGGATAAATTTAACGGAGATAAAAGCGGCCCTTACATGGTGCCGGGCCCAACGTCATAAAAGCCTGTGCGCTACAATTATCTCGTTTCCCTCTAGGTAAAAAGCCGCTGTTCCTTTACTGCTTCCATATTTTGGCAGTTGTTTACTGTTTCGACTTTATCCTGAAACTTTTATCCAGCTCAACCGCTTCATTTATCAGCCCGGTTAAAGCGGAAATATCAATTTCATCGACCGATTGATAGATCTTGTAGAAGATCTGTTTGTTAGTGCCATGTGTCAGATAATTGTTTTTATCTTTCAGGCGATTGCCATACCAAAAGCCGAACAATACGCCGTTTTTTACGCCACTTCGGGGAACGGATGCGGGAAAGATCAGGCAAATAGATTTGGTGCCGTAGAAAAACGGAACATTGTAAGACAGTTTCTCTTTTCCGTACCCATTTAAGGTTGCTATTGTTATCTCGCGTAGAACGTCTGTTAGCAGGACTTCATCTCTTGGAAGAAACTCAAAGAGTTCCAGCAACGACCGGAATTTTATCTGTTCTTTTGCCATTTATATTACTTTCCTTTTTTTAGGGTCAATAACAATTTGTCCAATTGCTGAAAATCTATGATCATACCTTCTTTAAATCCCATCTCTATCTCTTTTTCAAGATCAGCCAGCGTGTCATAAGTCAGCAGCATATCTACCTGCACTTTATTATCTCCCGGAATAAAGTTGTTCTCCCACAAATTTTGAGGGAACGCGGGGTTTAGAATGCCCTTTTCATCACTCAACCCACCTTTTGAAGCAAACGATCTTTCTTTTTCAATAGAAACAAAATTGGCTTTGGCATAGTGCTTTTCACAATTATTTGGTTTCGCAAATATTTTTAAGTGGGGATAAGCGGCTATACCATCAAAATCCACTTCCTTTCCCGCCGAGCACTTCCAGCGCAGTGCCTTCGGGCATCCCGTTCAGCAACGGCATGGCCTTCGTGATCAGCTCCCGCGTGGCGGGCAGCTTCAGGGAGTTATCATGTTCTTCCTTGCTTTCCCAAATTTCCCATACGCGTACGGCGTCCTCATCTTTTTCGTCTTTGGTAACAACGTACAGCAGGCAGCCTGCATAATTTTGCAGCCCGCCGGCCGCTTCCAGCAGGATGCCCGCCAGCTCGTCCCTTTTTCCCGGTTGGGCCCTGAGTACACCCATGTATCCGTACTTGCTCATTTTAACAGTTTTGTTCCTGCAACAAACTTAATCATAACTACGGTCACACCTGCATGTTATTGCCGGAATTTTTAACGGCAGTTATGCCGCTGATGGATTGTTAAAAGCCTGCAGCAGCCTGGCGGGTGCTAAACAATCCCGCTGGGTATTGCAATTCTCCCGGGAAATTTGCAAATTAGCGTCCTTCCAACTTTTTCCACGATTTCAAAAACGGACATGCGCAACTACTTTACACTCATTTGGCATATTGCCTTTCTTCCCTGCCTGTTTTTTTCTACGAGCATATTGGCTCAAAGCGCTCCTTCGGGCGCAAAGAAAGTTTACCGTTTCCATGCTTCCGAAGCTGCGGTCAACAAAGCAACTGCCGAAGTGGTAGCAGACGAGCGTTTAGGCAATCATAAAGGCACAACGCTGAAAGCCGGTGTAGCGGCTACGGTTGATGGCAGCACGCCTGAAGCCGACCTCGTTTTCCACGTAAAGCTACCCGCCGCCGGCCGTTATATGATGCATAGCTACGCCGTTACAGACGCGGAAGGCGCTGCGCTGATGAAAAAAGCGAAGACGAAGTTTGAGTCTTTATTTATGAAGCTGCAGGTGGGCAACGGCCGCCCCACAAAGAGGGTGGTATATGTGCCCTGGGACAGGCCCCGCCAGGAAACCGGCAAATTTGAATTTGACGGCGGGGAACAGGCCGTAAAGATCTGGCTGCCCAGGGGCGTGCGGCTGGAATATATTGAGCTGACGCCCTATACGCCGCCAGCCGTACCGCCCCAAGCGCAAAATTACCGGCCTGCCGTAGTGCCGCCGGCGGCACATCCCAGGCTCTGGGTGAACCGGCAATCTTTGCCGCTGATAAAGAGCCGGCTGGCGGCTGATGGGAACCAGGCGGCCTGGGAGAAGGTGAAGAAGGCCGCGCTGACGCCGTTCGTTTTTGAATTTGACAGGGCCAAAGAAGTGGCTTATAATGCTGAACTGGAAGTTGCGGCGGAGAGTAAGGCGTTCTACTACCTGATGACGGGAGATAAGAAAGCCGGCCGCGAAGCGATCACCCTGATGACCGATTATTTGTCGCACGTAGAGTTCGGCAACATCCTGGATATTACCCGGGAAATTGGCAGGGCCATTTATTATGGCTCGGAGGTGTATGACTGGTGTTATGACCTGCTCAGCGCAGAAGAGAAAAAGCAGCTTTGCAAACACCTGCTTCGCCTGGCAGATGATATGGAAATAGGCTGGCCGCCCTTCCTGCAAAAGATCATCAACGGGCACGGCAACGAAGCGCAGGTGAACCGGGACCTGCTTTCCATGAGCATTGCCATTTATAACGAAAATCCCTTGCCTTACCAGTACTGCGCTTATACTGTGCTGGAAGACCTGGTGCCGATGCGCAAATTCGAATACCAGTCTCCGCGGCACAACCAGGGCGTGAATTACGGCGCCTACCGCATGGGTTGGGAAATGCATGCCGCATGGCTGCTGTACAGGATGACAGGGCAGGAAGTGTTTGACCCCAATATCAAGAACGTTCGGAAATTCTGGCAATATATGCGCATGCCCAACGGACAAATGCTGCGTGATGGCGATGGTTTTGGCGCCGGAAAGCCGGGAGAGCCCTATTACTGGAAGTCTCCGCTCACCATGTTGCTCTTCTACGCTTATGCGGCTGACCCCGTGCTGAAAGGTGAATTTGTGCGGCAGGGCGGTTTACCGGGCAATCCCGTATTGTTCCTCCTGCTGAATGACCCGGCCCTGCAGGCGGAAGCCAGCCTGCAATCGCTCCCGCTTACCCTGGATTTTGGGCCTGTACTGGGAGCTATGGTAACGCGCACGGGCTGGAACATAGACGCTAACAGCAATGATGTGGTAGCAGAGATCAAAGGAGGCGGGTACCATTTCGGGAACCACCAGCATAGCGACGCCGGCGCCATACAATTGTACTACCGCGGCATGCAGTTTGGCGACCTGGGCGTGTATAAGTTTTACGGCACGCCGTACGACTTCAATTTCAATAAACGCTCCATTGCTCACAGCATGATGCTGGCCGTTGATCCCGCTGAAAAGTTCACCCGCGCGGAAGCCAACGACGGCGGAACGAAGTTCAACCAGCGCGCTCCAACCACTGTGCAAGAAGTACAGACAGACCCCTGGTTCAACAACGGCAAGGTGCTGTCTGCGGACTTTGGCCCATCAAAGACGCGCCCGTTCTACAGCTATTTTGCGGTAGACCTCACCGGCGCCTATACATCAAAAATGAACGGTTACAACCGCGGTTTTTGCTTTCTTAACCTGGGCCGCGAAGACGTTCCCGCCGCCATCATCCTGACAGATGATATGACCACGGCTTCGCCCGGTATCAAAAAATACTGGCAGATCAATGCGCTCAATGCACCCGAAACAACAGCGAACGGTGTGGTGCTGACTGCCCGGCAGGGCAACCTGACAGGCAAGACCCACATCAATATGCTGCTGCCCGCGGCCGCTAACCGCCAGATGGAGGTGCGCAGCGGCCCTGATGCCAACAACGTTTTCGACAAGAAATATGAAGTGCCCAATGTTGGCCAGCCGGAAGAGAACGGCCATCGTATCATGATCTCTCCCAAAAAGGCATCCCCGAGAGACCGCTTTCTGACGGTGCTGCAGTTAACCGCGGGAGACCAGCAGGCTTTGCCGGTCAAATATTATGAAACCCCGGTGAGTTATGTGGTGCTGCTGGCAGACCGCGTGGTGAGCATGAGCAACAGCAGGGAACTGATAAATAAAGGTTTCTCTGTAAAGGTGCCCGGTAATGCAGCCTGCCAGATCGTACTGACGGGCATGGCGCCCGGCAAATGGAACATCCGCGGGGGGAATAGCAGGCTGAACGTGAATACCAGTGTAGAAGCCGGCAAAAATACCATCTTCCTCAAAGCCAAAGGAGGAACGTACACCATTAGCCCGCAGTGGGCCGCGGATGCTGAAATGTTGCGCACGGAAGAGAACTTCGTACCATAAAATTTTTACCTTCGCCGTTCAATTTTATTTTCAAAGACATGAGTTCATTAGGCTGGAAGCTAGTCAGGAATTTTGAGCAGGATTTTCCCGTTGAAGGGCAGGCAGTAACGGTGAGGTTTGTTACCATGAGCTGCGTACACAAGCAGCTGTACCAGGTGTACGTGCCTTACAACGGCAAAACGGCGCGCTTTCACATACAGAAAAATGATGCGGGGGAATTTAAAATTGTAGGGAGCGGCGTATGCCCGCCACCGTATTTACCGCTTGAGGCAGATTTTGCGTCGGCCATTGAGGCGTCGCCGGTGGGGTAAGTGATAAAAGCGGTCAAACAACGCAGGAGATTTCCGCCTTTTAGCCTCCCATTATAGCAGTTTTTTCACTCAAAACAGTGTTATTTTACCATTTTGACCCTAACTTCCTAAAAAAAATAAAAAGTTTCTTGTTCATTTTAAAATTGTGACTATCTTGTAGCTGTTATTCTACTCCATGAAAAAGGATGAACAATATAAACGCCTGATTCTTCGTGAGTTTTATTATTCGAACATTCTATCGGCAACTGAGCTGAGTGAACGCATAGGTAAGAGCTTGCCTTTAATTATACGGACGGTCAATAACCTGGTGAAGGAAAAGATTTTGCAGGAGTCCGGTTATGCACCTTCCAGCGGCGGTCGCCGCCCTATCATCTACACTATCAATAAAAAAGCGCTGTACATCCTGTCTGTTTCCATGGACCAGTTGGTGACACGTATATCGTTGATGGACCTGGAGAACCGCCACGTCAGGGGAATTGAAAGATTTGAACTGCCGCTGAAGAACAATCCTGACGTGCTGAAGAAATTGGCAAAGAAACTGCTGGAGGTTATAAAAGAATCAGGGATCAGCAAATCAAAGATCATTGGCATAGGCATAGGCATGCCGGGTTTTATCGATGTGGAAAAGGGGGTGAACTATTCGTTTCCCCTGATGAGCAACGGTACGGGTACCATTGTAGAGTACCTGTCTACCGCCACCAAGCTGCCGGTATATATCGATAACGACTCCAGCGTGATTGCCCTGGCGGAGTACCGTTTTGGCAATGCGCAGCAAAAGCTCAACAGCATGGTGATCAACATCGGCTGGGGCGTAGGGCTGGGCATGATACTCAATGGCCGCCTCTTCCGCGGCAACAACGGGTTTGCGGGAGAGTTCAGCCACATACCGCTTTTTAACAACAACAAACTTTGCAGTTGCGGCAAAAGCGGTTGCCTGGAAACGGAAACATCCATGCTGGTGTTGCTGGAAAAGGCGGCGGAGGGGCTGAAGGCCGGCAAAATATCATCGTTGCCGAAGCATTTCCCCACCGGTGATATTGAGAAAGACTGCGAAAGCATTGTAGAGGCCGCCACCCGGGGAGACAAATTCTGTGTGGAGCTGCTGGCGCAAATTGCCTACAACATCGGCAGGGGCATGGCCATCCTGATCCACATCCTCAACCCGCAGTCAGTAATACTGAGCGGGAGGGGCTCGCTGGCCGGCAAGTTATGGATGGCTCCCGTACAGCAGGCGTTGAACGAACATTGTATTCCCCGCCTCGCAGATCATACGGAGGTGGAGGTGTCAAAGCTGGGATATGAAGCGGAATTGATAGGATCAGCCGCACTCGTGATGGAGAATTATGTACATCAGAATTAGGAGACAATAAAAATATCGATAGCACAAAACGTAAAATGATTTTCCCGGAAAAAGGGAGCAAGTTATGAATGAAAAACAGGGCAATGAATAGTCGCTGACTATCAAATTTATTCGTATACAGTGAACATTTTTTTCGTAACAGTGAACATTTAGTAATTCCTCGCTTTCATTGCCATTTGAGACAGGTTGTTGAGATTAGTACGCGTTCCAAAATCTAATTTTTAAATCAAAACAGATGAACAGATGTAGACTGCCCCTGTGGGCAATTTCCATGCGGTAGCGGCGTGGAAATAACAGACAGATCAACCAAATACCAGAATCTACGACTCTAAAAACTTCATTCTCATGAACAGATGTAAACTGCTCTTGTGGGCTATATCCCTATTGCTCATAAGTAACACCCCGTTATTTGCCCAGGTGAAACGTACCATCACCGGCGTTGTAAGGGGTACAGACGGTAATCCCATTCCTTATGCCACGGTACAGGTCAAAGGCGCCAAACAGGGCACGGCGGCAGACGAAACGGGTATGTACGCCATTATGATAGACAACCCCAATACCGTGCTGGTATTCAGCTCTGTGGGTTTCTCCTCCAAAGAGGCTGCCGTTGGGGCAGATAATGTACTGAACATTATGCTGGACCCGCCGGTAGCCATGAACGAAATAGTGGTTACGGCCATGGGCATCAAACGGGAAGCCAAATCTATCGGCTACTCCGCGCAGAAAGTAAGCAGCGTGGAAATTACCAGGGCGGCCGCGCCTGATATTGCGTCAGGCCTCATGGGCAAGTCGGCCGGTCTCAACATCACGCCCAATAACGGTGTGCAGGGCGGCTCCAGCCGCATCGTGATCCGCGGCAACAACAGCATCCTCGGCAATAACCAGCCCCTCATTGTAATGGACGGCATCCAGGTGCAGAACGACCCCGTGGGCGGCTCCGCGCAAACGGCTTCCACCAGCCTGGAGAACCCCAAAGACTGGGGCTCTTTCATGAACTTTATCAATCCCGATGAGGTTGAAGATATTACCGTGCTGAAAGGCGCTACCGCCGCCGCCCTTTACGGCGCCAGGGGCGCCAACGGCGTTATTCTTATCACCAGCAAAAAGGGCGCTAAAAGGCAGGGCATCGGCGTAGACTATAACTACTCCAACCTCTACACCAAAGCCTACCGCTTCCAGGAGATGCAGAACGAGTACGGTTATGGCGGCTCCAACGCCATGTGGTCTGCCGTACCGGAATTTCCCACCACAGCTTCCGGGGAACTGCGGTACCCCGGCAACTATCCGTGGGACGGGCAACCGGCGGGCGACAAATACCAGGCCGCGGGCGCTATACCGGGCGGCTATTCCACGTGGGACATCTTCAGCTGGTACGGCCCCGCCGCTTCATGGGGGCACCGGCTGGACGGTACGGAAATTGTATGGTGGGACGGCGTAAAACGTACCTGGTCTCCGCAGCCAGACAACCGCAAGGCGTTTTTCCGCACCGGCAACACCCAAACGCATAACCTGTCTTTCAGCGGCGGGGGAGATTTTGGAACCATCCGCGTAGGCCTCACCCATATAGACAATAAATCCGTTCAGCTCAACAGCCACTATGACCAGAACAATGTGAACCTCGGTTCCAACCTCAATATTTCCAAAAAACTGAAAGCCGAGATCAATGCCAGCTATACCAGCTACAACCGCCTCAACACGCCAGACGTAGGCTCTGAGAACGGTATCAGCAAGTTCCTCATACACGGTATGTCAAGAGATTACCGCCCGCTGGAAATGGACATCTATAAAAATGCGGACGGCAGCAAGAATATTTTTGACCAGACCTCGCCGCTGCGTTTTTATCCTTACAACAATAACGCCTTCAAAGACCTGTTCTGGAACCTGTTTGAGCACAACCAGCGCCTCAGCCGCAACCAGTTGCTCGGCTCCGTGCGCCTCACCGCAGACGTAACGCCCTGGCTTAATATTTCCGGCCGCACGTCGCTGAACTACGCCAATACATCCGTAGAAAGCAAGTACACGCCCATAGACGCCCTTGGCGTACGCGGCCAGTACGGCATGGAAAGCATCCGCAACCAGGATGTGAACTTTGAACTGTTTACCACCGTGCATAAAGAAAACCTCTTTACCAAGGGCTTCAACGCCAGCCTGCTGGTAGGCAACAGTGCGCTGAAAAGCCGTATGTATGGCAATAGTGCCTGGAACAATGGGGAGAAATCGGCTTTCTCCGTACCGCACAAATACTTCCTTGCCAATACTACCGGTACGCTGGACCTGCCTAAAGAAACATTTGCCAATTACAACCTGAACTCGCTGTTCGGTGTGCTGGACCTGTCTTATAACGATTACCTCTTCCTGCAGCTCACCGGCCGTAACGACTGGTCTTCCACGCTGCCGGTAGAAACGTCTTCGTACTTTTTCCCTTCCGCCAGCCTGAGCTTTGTGTTTACGGAAGCGTTCAAGAAGATGCAGAACATCAGCTGGCTCACCTACGGCAAGCTGAAAGTATCAGCCGCTCAAAGCGCTAACGGCGCCAATCCTTACCAGACCACGTATACCTACAATTCAAGGGTGATCTCCAATTACCTGAACGTAGCGGCGGAAAGCGCGCCTACTACTTTCGGGGGCCTCACCGTAAGGAGGCTGCAGCCCAACCTGCCGCCGGCAGACCTGCTGGTGCCGCAGCGCAATACATCTTATGAGCTGGGCCTGGAAATGGGTTTCCTGAACAACCGCCTGAACGCGGAGATCACCTACTACCAGGCAAAGGCCACCAGCCAGATCATGAGCGGCTCCCTGGCCTGGTCTGCAGGCGCCAACGCCATTACCTTCAACAGCGGCGAGCTGTCTAACAAGGGCGTTGAGTTCATTATCAGGGCCACGCCCGTTTCCACTCGCAACTTCCGCTGGAACCTGGCGCTGAACGGTGCGCACAATACCAACAAGGTAGTAGCGCTGGCGGAAGGTATTGACAAGTACCTGCTGCAAGACCTCTGGGGTAACAATGGTGTACAGATGTATGTAAAAGTAGGAGAGAACTACGGCACCATTTACGGGTATGACTATACGTACCTGAACGGCCAGAAGGTAGTGCAGCAAGTGCTGGATAAAAACGATCCCGCCAAAGTAGTAGGCACGCAATACGTAACTACCGCAGACCCTGTGCCCATCGGCAATGCCACGCCCAAGCTCACCGGCGGTTTGAGCAATACTTTCAGCTACAAGAATTTCAGCCTGTATGTGCTCACAGATTTCAAGCTGGGTGGCGATATTTACTCCGCGGACTACGCGGGGGCGGTAGGCATGGGCCTTTCCCCCTCCACGCTGAAAGAACGGAACGGCGGCGGCCTGGCTTACATTTATCCTGACGGTACCACAGCCAACCACGGCGTGATACTGGACGGCGTGTTTGCAGACGGGAAGCCTAATACGGACGTAGTGCATTACATGTATAAATACGCCGGTATATCACAAGGCTGGTCTAACATTAAAATGCCCCGCAGCGAAGGCATCTTCGAAAACTCCTGGGCCAAACTGCGCGAGCTGACCATCACCTACAGCCTGCCTTCCCGCATTGTGAAACGCACCCGTATTTTCCAGGGCCTGGATGTTTCCCTGATAGGCCGCAACCTGTTCTACCTGTATTCTTCCCTGCCAGACAACCTGAACCCCGAGGCCATCAACGGCATCGGCAACGGGCAGGGCATACAGTGGGCACAGTACCCGGCCATGCGCGATTTCGGTTTCTCCATTAAAACAAGGCTCTAACCCAAAACATGCAGATCATGAATTACATCAAACATATCAGGAACATTTGCCTTTTTGCCGGCCTGCTGGCAACAGCATCCTGTAAAAAGAACTTCGAGACCATCAACACGCCGCCGCTGGATGCTACCGATGCTTCCACGCCGGAGGTGTTCAACTCCGTCATCAGTTCCCTGCCGCTGGATGCGGGTGAGCAATCCGTGCTGCATGCATGGATCTATCCCATCACCCAGCAGGCTATTATCACATCCGGTTCTTACCCGTATGAAAATGCCATCAACGGGCTGTGGGCCAATTATTACGGCGCGCTGGCCAATTACCGGATCATAGAAGACAGGATCAGCAAGGAAAGCAACCCTGCCAGTATGAACAACGTGTATGCCATGCTGAAAACGGTGATGGCGTACAAGACCATCAAAATGACCAACTACTTCGGCAGCATGCCCTATTCAGAGGCAGGTTACGCCGCCATTAAAAAGGCGGCCGCCTACAAAGTGCCGTATGACAAGCAGGAGGATATCTATGCCGCGGTGCTGGCAGACCTGAAATGGGCGGTAGACAACCTGGCCGCGGGCGCTGACCAGTATTCTGTGGGCAACCATGAAACCCTGCTTAAGAATAACGTGGCCCTGTGGGTGAAGTTTGCGAACAGCCTGCGTTTGCAGGTAGCGCTCACCATGCATGACAAGAACGCCGCGCTGGCCACCACGCATGTTACGGAAGCCCTGGGCAAGCCGCTGCTGGAGACCGGAGAGAACATTGGCCTGTGGCCCACCCAGATACCGGGCCTCAAGTTTGAGTGGCGCCAATGGTCTTTTTCCGCCAACTGCTACCTGCGTTTAGGCTCTACCATGTGGAACCTGATGTCTTCCAGCAATGCTCCTGACGGCAGCGGCATCTTTGACGTGCGGGCAAAGGTTTTCTTTGAAGGCAACAACGCCAACCAGTGGGCCGCTTACCCGCAGAACCCGCTTACCACCACGCCGTCAGAAGGCGGGGCGCCCTATGATTTTAACAAACGTGATGCCGCCTGGGCAGACAAAGGGGCCGGCTGCATTTATTCGCCCTTCAACTTTTATTTCGAGAAAGACATCACCACTATTCCTGAACTGATACTGACCGCGGCGCAGGTGTACCTGCTGAAAGCGGAAGCATATAACCGGGGTATTGGCGTAGCGGCCAGCCCTGCACTGGCAAAGGCGGAATATGACAAAGGCATTGCCGCTTCCGTGAACATGTGGAAAGGCATTGCCTTTAACTCCCCGCAGTGGACGGAGAACAAACCGGCTTCCGCCACGGCCACACCCGCGGAACTGACGGCTATCACCACCAACCCCGTTACCGCGTATAACCTCGGCAACGCGGCCACCGCGCTGCGCCAGATCTACGCCCAGTACTGGATAGATGCGTTCCGCCAGCCCTGGGACGCCTGGACGCTGCTGCGCCGTACCGGCGGCAAAACGCCCATGTCTGCGGCCAACACAGACTATTACAACAAAAACTTCAGCAGCTACACGCGTTTTGTGTACCCGCAGGAAGAGTTCAACTTCAATTTCGAGAACTGGAGGGCGGAGACCAATTCTACAGACGTATCAACAACCAAGCTCTGGATCATGCCATAATTCGTTTTCGTTCGAGGAGTATGGTTACGGGGCCGTCTCAAAAGTAATTTTTACCTGATCTTATTCGGGTACCTGATGGAGAGATTTTTCGTTTACGTGATTCTCGGGGCCATCAAATTACTTTTGAGACGGCCCCGTTTTTTTGGTACCAACGGGGCATAGCATCTTTGATGTTTTATTGACATCTTTGTGAAATATTAGCAAAAAGGGCATGGGGGAGCAAAAACGAAAAATGGGCTGGAGCGATTTTCTGCTGGGGCCCGGTATCATCATTACCCTGCTGCTGGCCAATTCTGTTGTTGGCGCACGCCTGATGCAGGGGCAGGGGCTGAACGTGGTGAACCTGGCAGGTTCCCAGGTGGTGATCTCCCTTTGGTGCTTTTGCGTATGGATAGCAACGGTGCTGGTTGTTCATTCTCCCCTCCGCAACCGGCTGCTGCAAGTACTGGCCGTATTGCTGGCCGCCGCGGCCTGCTCTGTTGGCGGGTATTATCTTTCCGCGTTTGAAGATTATCCCCTTGATCCGCTGTACAATCACCACTGGCCCAAGGCGCTGCTGAGGCTTACGTACCGGGGCGCGCTGGTGGGGCTGATCATGTATCCCATCGTTTACCATCTTACCGGCTCCCGGAAGGTCAGGCAGGAGCGGGAGACCATGGAAAAACAGCGCCAGGCCATGCTGGAAGAAAAAGCGCGGCAACTGGAAGAAGAAGTGGCGGAGCGTACCAAAGAGCTGGAAAACGTTATTGTACAGCTGGAACAGTCTGAGTGGGAGCTGGCGGAAAGCAACAAAACCAAAGACAGGGTGATCACCATGGTGCTGCATGACCTGCGCACTCCCCTGGGCTTTCTGCAAACCGTCAGCAAAAAGCTCGTAAATGAGCATCAGCAGATGGACCCGGCCTCGCTGGGAGAACAGGTGGAGCACCTGAACAACAGCATACTGGTGCTGAATGAATTTACCCGGCAGTTCTTTACATGGGCCGTGGCCCAGCACGCCGGGTTTAAAGTGAACATCCGGAAAGTGGCCGTGCAGGAACTGTTTGAAAGCATCGTGGAGCTGTACAGCGATATTGTAAAAGCGAATAATAACACCATTACGCTGGTGCCTACTGACATAACCTGTGAAACGGACTACGATATTTTATCCACCATTCTCCGCAACCTGGCAGACAATGCGCACAAGCACATGAAGAACGGGCGCATCACGCTCAGCGCTTCCCTGGCAGGAGAAAAGCTGCGCATTACGGTAACGGATACCGGCTCGGGCCTCACGGCCTCCCAGCAACAGGCATTTGTGAACGATCATGATTTTAATACGGCGGGCGGTAACGGCAGCAGCCTGGTAGGTAACCTGCTGCAAAAAATAGGGGGAGAGCTGAAGATAGCAACGGGAAAAGAAGAAGGGGCCGCTTTTACGGTAGTGCTGGCGCTGCGGCCGGCTTAGTTGTTTTTGTAAAGTTCTACTTTCTGCAGCAGCTCCACCAGGTTTTGTACTTCCAGCTTTGAATAGATCCGGGTTTTATACGTGCTGACCGTGCTTACGTGCAGGCTTAGCATGTCTGCTATTTTGGCTACCGGGTGGCCTTGCAGCAAGAAGTTCAGCACATCGGTCTCACGGGCGGAAAGCGAGGACAGCGGGTTTTCCCGGGGCTGGCCGCTGTTCCGGTACAGCCACTGCTGGCGGGTGGCCGGGCTCATGTACTTTTCATTGCGCAAAATAGTGCTGATGGCGTTTTTGATCTCTACATTGGAGGTGGATTTTTCAAGATACCCGTCTGCTCCGGCCTGCAGGTATTTTACCGCGTATACCTTTTCATCGGATGCAGAGAAGATCAGTATTTTTATGGCAGGCTGACGGAGCCGCACGGCGTCCAGCATGGCGAGATGAGTGCCGCCGGGCAGGTTGATGTCCAGTATCAGCAGGTCAAAAGGGCGCTGTTCCAACAGGCCCACCACTTCGTCAAAACTGGCGGCCTCTTTAACGGTAGATGGGATGAAAGAGGTGGATATGATCTGTTTGAGCCCGAAACGGATAATGTTGTGATCGTCTGCAATTAAAAAATTGGTCATAGTGGTGTATAGCGCGTACTGCAAAGCGCTAAATTAGCCAATTTTATGCTGCAATGGCCATCTGCGGCCTTTTTGGGCTATTAATGGTATATTTAGGTACCGTATCAAACCTGGAAGCCCTATGTTACAGAAAGTATTGTTCTACGCCATACTGGTATTGCCCTGCATGATAGCTTGCAGCAGCAGGGAAACGGCCTCCCGCAAGGGAAAGGTGCTGCTGAAAGACCTTACGCTGATAGATGGCACCGGCCGCGCGCCGCAGCCGCATATGGACGTGCTGATAGTGGGAGACACCATTGCCGCCGTTGGCCAGGGGCTGACGGAAGAGAATGCCACCGTGATCTCCTGCAGCGGTAAAACCGCCATGCCCGCGCTCATCAGCGCGCATGTGCATGTAGGTACGCTGAAAGGCACCACGGCGGGCGCCGCCAACTATACCCGCGAAAACATACTGCGGCAGCTGACCCGGTACCAGCAGTACGGCGTGCTGCAGGTGCTGGCCATGGGAACGGACCGCCCGCTGCTGTTTGAGAACAATTTATATGATTCGCTGCTGAACGGCGCCCTGCCCGGCGCCCGCCTGCACTCCGCCGGTTACGGCTTTGCCGCGCAAGGCGGTACGCCGCCCCCGGTGAACGGTATGGACAGGGTAAACCGCCCGGCCAATGCCATGCAGGCGCTGCAGCAGGTAGACAGCCTGGCGGCGCTGGGGGTACAGACCATCAAAATGTGGGTGGACAATTACAGCGGCGGCCCCGGCATGAACGCGGCCGTTAGCCGCGCGCTTATACTGGCCGCGCACCGCCATGGCATGAAAGCCGCCGCGCACCTCTTTTATAAGGCAGACGCAGAACAGCTGGTGGCTGACAGCATAGACATTATTGCCCACAGTATCCGCGATAAGGAGGTAGATGATACCCTGCTGACCCGCCTCCAGTCTCAGGAGATCATTTACATCCCCACGCTGGCGCTGGACAAATTTGCCTACAGCTACGGCGAAACGCCCGCCTGGACCAACGACGAGTTTTTCAGGCGCTCCCTGGAGCCGGGCGCCTACGAGTTGCTCACAGACACGGCCTACCGCCGTAGAACCCGGGAGTCTGCCGGTTACCAGCGTAGCAAGGCAGCGTTTGAAATGGCATTGAAAAACGTGTACAAGATCCACAAGGCCGGCATTCTTGTGGCGTTGGGCACAGACTCCGGCGCCAGCGCCCCCAGGGCACAGGGCTTCTCCGAGCACCTGGAGCTGGAATTGCTGGTACAGGCAGGTTTTACACCGCTGGAAGCTATTACGGCCGGCACGCTCAACGCGGCCAGGGCCTTGCGGGTAGATGACCGGTACGGTACATTGGCCGCGGGCAAAGTGGCTGACCTGCTCATATTGCACGCAGACCCGGCTGCCAGCATCACCAACACCCGCCGTATTGCCGCCGTGTACAAGGCGGGGGAAGAAGTGAGCAAGGGCCCCTTGCAGGAAGAATAGGCCCCTTGCAGGTATGTTCATTTCGGAATAACAGATCTCGTCTGTCCGCCCCTCTCAATTCATGTTCCCAAAATTGACAACGGCAGCGGTACCCCGGAACTTAGCCCCCGCCCCTGATGGCATCAATATCTTCCAGGGCATAAGCGGGCCAGCCTCCCGTTCTGGAGGCCACCAGCGCTCCCAGCGCGGCGGCAAAATCAAGCGTGTCCGCTACCGGGGCCTGGCGGATGATGCCGGAGAGAAAAGCGGCGAGGAAAGCGTCTCCGCTGCCTACCGTATCGGCTACTTCCACCTTGTAACCGGGGTGCCGGTGGAGCTGGCCTTCTACGTCTATGGCCGCCCCGTCTGCGCCCATGGTCACTATGATAGTGGGAATATGGAAGCGGTTGCGCAGCAGGTCTGTTTTTTCCGCCAGGGTGGCCGGCTGGCCGTACCAGTTGCTGATCAGCTCCAGCTCGGAAAGGTTCATTTTCAGGATGTCTGCTTTGTGCAGCAGGGTTTCCAGGGTAGCGGGGGTGAAGTGGGGCGGGCGGAGGTTGATGTCCAGCACCTTGGTGGCCGGCGTATCCAGCAGGCGCAGCAAGGTACCGGCAGACACGGCCTCCCGCGCGGCCAGGCTGCCGAAAACGAAATACGCGGCCCGGGCGGCGGCCGCTGCCAGCGCCTCACTATATGCGATGTTATCCCATGCGGCCGGCGCTACAATATCATAGTGCATTTCATGGGCCTCTCCCGGCTGGGCCAGCACAATGCCGGTAGGTGTGTCCGCGTCTGTCTGTATCCCTTCAGCGCTGATGCCTTTTTCTTTCACCACGTTCAGCAGCTCGCGGCCTCTTTCATCTGTTCCCACCCGCGTAACCAGTGAGGCGGGGAGGCCCAGCCGGTGCAGGTGATAGGCTACGTTCATAGGCGCGCCGCCGGGCAGGGCGCCGGTGGGCAGAATGTCCCAGAGCAGTTCCCCGAAACAGATAATGTGCGGTGTGTGCATATTGTTGTGGTTTATGTCTTTCGTGGTGCGGCAAGTCCGGCGCCGGCCGGCAGAATATTTCCGAGCAGTTCCCCGGAACGGACAATGCGTGGTGTGTAGTGGTGTTTTACAGGGCAACTTCAGTTGCTGCCGCTTTTCATTTTAATGCACTGCACCTGTACCATCATTTCCCTTTCCTGGCCGCCAGTTGCGCCTGGTACAGCGATGCGGGCGTTACCCCCGGTTTGTTCTGCCCTTCCCATTCCGCATCAGGCCGGTCTTTCAGGCGCCCGTTGTACTTTTCTCCCGTTAGGCCGATGCAGTAGTTTTTGCCGGATGCCCAGGGGCTTTGGATGGCCGCCCGTTTCACCGTGCAGTTCCATACCACCTGCGTAACGCCGGCCCAGCCATGCCCGCTGCCCCAGTTGCCCCGGTCCTGTACATTGATCTCCCCGTCTGTAACAATATTGTCGTACAACGTGCCGCTGGCCCAGCGGTGGTGCGGGCCAATATCTGCATGGGTGCGTTTGGCCGTGCAATGTACAAACACGTTGGGGCCGCAGGTAATGGCCCCGGTTACATAATCGTGCCGCCCGTCTGTGGCGTGGCAGTTCATGAACAGGTTCAATTGGCCGGAGTTGTTGAAAGAATAACGGCGGCTGCCGGTGATGATGGATTTGTGCTCGAAGCAATTGCTGTTCAGCACCGAAATATTCCGTGCGTCCCGCTTCAGGTTTACGCAGCTGTAGCCGAAGTAGCGGGCGGTTACGCCTGTTACCCAGCAATGCTCCGCCTTGCCGAAAGCTACCGCGTCCCAGGCATGATTTTCAGCCGTGTCCGCATCAAAGGTAGATTCACAAAGCAGGTCTTCCACGCCCACCTGCCGGATGCGGCCCTCAAAGGTGTATTTGTACAGTTCCCCGCCGCCGTACTTTGTTTCCAGCGGCATCACCACGGGGTTGTCTACCGTTACTTTATTGCCTGCTATTTTGGTGATGGTGCGCTCATACCGCAGGTCATATTCCCCCGGGCGCCATTGTTTGGTGCCCGGCCGCGTTACGATCCGGTCCATCTGAAGGTCTGTGATCCATTGCTGCGTACCGGGCCTGAACAGGATAACGGCATCTCCCGGCCTGAAGCCCGAAGCATCGGCCACATGAAAGCTGGTGGCGCCTGTGGGCACATATCCGTCCGTGATCTTCACGCGGCTGCCGGGCACTTCCCGGGCCTGCCCGCTGCCGCTTACGTCTATGAGAGACACTTGCGTTTTGGCGGTGGCCACCAGCCGGGTGCCGGCCTCGCCACGCAGTACGATGCCGCTGGTGGTGATGCGGATGCGGTCAGGAATGTAGTATGTGCCTTTTTTTAGCAGCAGCGCCCCGCGGAAGCCGTCGGCATCCGGTGTTTGGCCGGCTATTTCATCAATGGCCGCCTGTATATGCTGCTGGTCATTGTCCGTACCGGTGGCGCTGATGGTTTTCACTACAGCTATACGGGGCAGCGGCCTGTCCCCAAAGTAATAGCCTACGCGGCTGAAATCTGGTATCGTATTGCCCTGCGCGTCCGGCATGTACTCCAGCGCGCCTGTTTTGGACACTTTTACAAATTTGCTTTCCCAACCCGGCGCCGGCAGCATAAAAAAGGAGCAGCAGCCAAGCACCGGCAGCAGCAGGGGAAAGATGATCTTTTTAGATAGTTTCATAACGGGAATGATTTGACGCCGGTAATTTTACATAATATTCAGAATATTTTCTCATTTTCTGCCGCCTACCGGGTGCCATTCCGCCAATCCGCGGGGTTGGTTGCGACATCATTTTGGCCTACTTTCGGGATATGAAACACATCTCCGTAATTGTACCGGAGGGCGGCTCCATGGCCAGCATAGAATGCCCCCGCTTTGTATTCACAGAAGTGAACAAATACCTGGAGCGTACAGGCAGGCCCGCGCTGTTTGATGTACATATGGTGGGCCTCACCAACGCCGTGAGCCTCAACAGCAATATGTACACCGTACAAACGGTGCCCATCGGCGCTGTCAAAAGAACGGACCTGGTGGTGATACCCGCGCTGGAGGAAGATTTCGAAAAGTACCTGGCCGCCAACCAGCCTTTTCAGCAATGGATCGTTGAGCAGTACGCGGCCGGCGCGGAAATAGCCAGCCTTTGCGTGGGCGCGTTCCTGCTGGCCTCTACGGGCCTGCTCCTGGGCAGGAAGTGCGCCACCCACTGGATGGGCGCCAACGATTTCCGGAAAATGTTCCCCGATGTGAACCTGGTGGAAGACAAGATCATTACAGATGAGTTTGGCATCTACTCCAGCGGCGGCGGTTTCTCTTTCATGAACCTCATTCTCTACATTGTTGAAAAATATGCCGGCCGTGAAGTAGCGCTGTACTGCGCCAAGTTTTTCCAGATAGACTTTGACCGCAGCAGCCAGTCTCCCTTTATTATTTTCGAAGGCCAGAAATGGCATGAAGATGAAGGCGTCAAGAAGGCGCAGGAGTTTATTGAACTGAATTTCAAGGACAAGATCACCGTAGAACAGCTGTCCACCCTGCTGGCCCTCAGCCGCCGCAGCCTGGAAAGGCGCTTCAAGAAGGCCACCAGCAATACGGTGTCGGAATACATTCAGCGTGTCAAGATCGAAGCGGCCAAAAAACAGCTGGAAGCCAGCGGAAAGAACATTTCGGAAGTAATGTACGAAGTGGGGTATACAGACCAGAAAGCGTTCAGGGCATCTTTCAAGACCATCACCGGTTTATCTCCCGCCGAATACCGGAGCAAGTATAATAAGGGGATGATCACAGCGTAACGTGTTGCCGCCCACGCTTGCAATCGTTTTTCATATTCCCGTGAGACCAGTATAACAAAGGGATGATCACGGCGTAACCCGCAACGGCCCAGGTTTGCGATCTTTCTTCTTATTCCTGTGAAACCGGTATGACCATTCTGCGGCTCAAGGCTGCCCGTTCAGGTGCGCCAGCTCGCTCTTCAAAGACTTCAACGCCCGGTTCATCTGCACTTCTATAGTGCCGGTAGCTATTTTCATTTGCGCGGATATCTGTTTGTAACTCAGCGCGTGCTCTTTATGCAGGCGGAATATCAGCTGCTGCTGCGGGGGCAGTTTATTGATGGCCGCCTGCAGCTGCGCGTGCAGCTCCCGGTTGCGCAGGTAATCTTCCGGAGAGTCTGCCTTTTCTTCCGGCACATGGTGCTGCATGCCCTGCTGTTTCCGCGCCGCTTTCCGCACCTCGTCCAGGAAAATGTTGCGGGCGTAAGTACGCAGCAGCGCCAGTACGGCCTCATCGTCTTTCACCTGTTCCAGGTTGTTCCACAACCTGATGTAGGCCTCCTGCATAATATCTTCACACATCGCCTTGTCTTTACACAAAGGGTAAAGGGATGCATACAACCGGTCTACCGTCTGCTCCATGATCTTCTTAAACCGTTGTTGCGATATGTTTCGTATCAGCGTCATTTACGCAATTCTGAACGTTTAAAGTTAATAAATAGTTAACGAAAAGAAACTTGTATAGGCAAGTTTCAGAAAAAACGTGTTTATCTGCAAGGAATTGACTTAAAAAAACTTTCGAAGATCAAAGAACAACCAAATGGACCATCATCTATTAGGAAAATATTTAAAGGGAGAGGCCACCCCGGAAGAGTGCCAACAGGTAGAGGAATGGCTGCAGAACGCGCCGGAAGACTGGGTAGACGCTTTTATGGAAAGCCAGGAGCAGGCTGGTGAGCCGCTGCCCCCGCTGGAAAAGGAAACGTTCACCGCCCGGGTCATGCAGCGGGTAAGGCCCCGCAAAAACCGCTGGCTGCAGGTAGCGGCCGTTATGGCGGGCCTGCTGGCCGCGGGCTGGTACCTGGTGAAACCGGGCAAGGTGAAGCCGCGCGAGCTGGAGCTGGTAGACATTTCCATCCCCGCCAACAAAACCGGCAGAATAACGCTGCCGGACGGTTCAAAGGTGGTGATGAACGCCGGCAGCAGGCTGCAGTATGTGCGGGATTTTGAAGGCAGTACGCGTGCCGTTACCCTTACCGGGGAGGCGTTTTTTGATGTAAGCCCTGATACGGAAAAGCCTTTCATCATACAGGCCGGGGCGCTCAGCACCCGCGTGCTGGGCACCTCGTTCAATATTTCCGCTTACCCTGGCGCCCGGCGCCTCACGGTAACGGTATTGTCCGGCAAGGTGTCTGTAACAGACACGCTCAGCAGCCGCGCCGTTACGCTGCTGCCCAGGCAAAAGGCCGTTTTCCTGCCGGGGTCCGCATCCCTGGCGGCGGAAACGGTAGCGCATCCTGAAAACGAAATAGCCTGGCAGCAGGGCCGCATGACATTTGACGAAACGCCGCTGTCTGAAGTAGCGGAAAAACTGTCGCGCCGGTACAACGTTCACATTGTGCTGGCCAGCGGCCGCCTGGCCAATTGCCGCTTCAACGGTGAGTTTGAAAAAGAACCGCTTGACGTGATCCTGAGAATGATCACCCGCCTCACCAGCACACGGGCCAGGCGGGAAGGGGATACCGTATACCTCTCCGGCCAGGGCTGTGCGCCCGCCAACTGATTTTTTCACCTTAAAATATATGTCCTTATGCAGCTATGATCAAACATCTACAACATTCCCGAACATTTTATCAAGAATGCACAACAATCAAAACTATGTGGAACAAACTACTCCCGTCGAAATGGATAGCTGTGCCCGTTATGTTACTGCTGCTGGTTATTTCCACAGGAGCCATGGGCCAGGCAAACTTGTCCGGAAAAATTAATGTCAACTTTAAGAACACGCCCCTCAAGGAGGCGCTCAGGACCATCACGCGGCAGGCCGGTACGGTATTCGTATACACGTCTAACGATGCTGCTTTTCAAGCGCCTGTTACCTATTCAGCTAATGCAGAAAGCGTAGAAAACGTCATTAAAAAAATACTCGCGCCGCAGCAGTTGCAATTCAGGGTAATGGAAGGCAAGGTGCTGATCGAAAAGGCCCGGCCGGTACCGCAACAGGAGAAACCGCTCAACATCACCGGCAGGGTGGTAGACGCGGAGAACGGCCAGCCCATGCCCGGCGTATCTGTCAGCGTTAAAGGCACCGGCCTTGGCGCATCTACAGACGCGGAAGGCATCTACCACCTCAAAGGCGTGCAGCCCGGCGCCACGCTGGCTTTTTCCCTGCTGGGCTATGCCCGCCAGGAGCAACCGCTGAACGGCCGCGGCGTGCTCAATGTGAACATGCGGGTTTCCGCCAGCGAACTGAGCGAGACCGTGGTGATAGGCTACGGCACGCAGAAACGTTCAGACCTCACCGGCTCCGTGGGCAGCGTGAACGTGAACGATATGAACAAAGCCCCCGTGGCCTCTTTTGATGAAGCCCTGGCCGGCCGCGTGGCGGGCGTACAGGTGTCTTCCACGGAAGGCCAGCCCGGCGCGGGCATCACCATCTCCATCCGCGGCAACAACTCCCTCACGCAAGATAACTCCCCGCTGTATGTAATTGACGGGTTTCCCATTGAGTCTCCGGACAATAACATGATCAACCCGGACGATATCGAGTCTATCGACGTGCTGAAAGACGCTTCCGCCACCGCCATCTACGGCGCCCGGGGTGCTAACGGCGTGATCATCATCACCACCAAAAGAGGGAAAACGGGCGCGCCAGTTATCTCCTACAACGGCCGTTACGGCTGGATGGAGAACATTCAGCGTATTCCTGTAATGAATGCCTACGAGTTCGTGAAACTGCAGCAGGAGATCAATGTGGGAGACCTGGATGAGACCTACCTGGCCAACGGCGTAACGGTAGACGATTACAAGAACGTGGAAAGCATAAACTGGCAGAGCAAGCTCTACCGCGTAGCCCCGCAGCAGAACCACAGCATTTCCATGAGAGGCGGTTCCGAAAGAACGAAGTATGCCGTATCAGGCCAGGCGCTTGACCAGCAGGGCACCATCATCAATTCCGCGTTTAAACGTTATCAGGCTAAAGTAAGCCTTGACCAGCAGATCAATGACCAGCTGAAGGTAGGCGGCAACGTGACCTACACCAATACCAAAACCACCGGTACCACTCCTTCCGCCCCCAGCCTGTCTTCCATGAACAACCTGCTTTACAGCGCATGGGGTTACCGCCCTACGGGCCCTATCAACTCGTCAAAGCCCATCAATGAGAACTTTGAGGACGAGCTGATAGACGATATGGTAAATTCCGGAACAGACTACCGCATCAACCCCTTCCTCAGCGCGGAAAACGAATACCGCCTGCGGAACGTAGACAACCTTGTTGCCAACGCTTTTGGTGAGTATACGATCATCCCCGGCCTGCGCCTGCGCGTATCCGGCGGCCTCAACAAAACCACCCAGCGGAACGATGCGTTCAACAACTCCAAAACAAGGAGCGGCAACCCCTACACCGTGTACAAGGTGAACGGGTCTATCATGTACTACGAAACCACCAACTGGTTGAATGAGAATACGCTCACGTACGACAAGAAGTTTAACAAATACCACCGCCTCAATGCCGTTGCAGGCTTTACGGCGCAGGGCAACCACTACAGCGTGCACGGCATGTCTGCCAACCAGCTCCCCAACGAGAGCCTGGGCCTCAACGGCCTCAGCCAGGGCGTGCCGCAGCCGGTAACCAGCCGCGAGTCCGAATGGGCGCTGGCCTCCATGCTGGCCAGGGTGAACTACGTTTACCGGGATAAATATTTCCTGACCGCTTCCTTCCGGAGCGACGGTTCTTCCAAGTTCAGGGCGGATAACCAGTGGAGCTACTTCCCCTCCGGCGCCGTGGCCTGGCAGATATCCAAAGAGAAGTTCATGCAGGAGATCAAATTCATCTCCAATGCCAAACTGCGCGCCAGCTGGGGCATTACCGGCAACAACCGGGTGGGAGATTATGCCACTTACGCCCTGCTTGACTTTGGCGTGCGCAACTCCTACTATTCCTTTGCCAACGAGCTGCAGCAAAGCGCCATCCCTACTTCCATGGCCAGTATTGACCTGAAGTGGGAGAACACGTCTCAAACAGACGTGGGGCTGGATGTGGCTTTCCTCAAATCACGTATTTCGCTTGGGCTGGACTATTACAGGAAAGTAACGTCAGACCTGCTGCTGAATGCCCGCCTGCCGCCCACCGTAGGGTATGGCACCGCGTACAAGAACGTGGGCAAAACCAGCAACGAAGGCATGGAGATAACGCTGAACACCCGCAACGTGGAAACAAAAGATTTTACCTGGAGCACCAACTTCAACATTTCTTTCAACCGCAGCAAGGTGCTGGCGCTTACGCAAAACCAGGAAGCCCTTACCTCCAACATGGGCTGGGACTCCTGGTATAGCAGCGTGGCGCTGTACATTGCCAAAATAGGGCAGCCTGTAGGCCAGTTCTACGGCTACATCTGGGACGGCGTGTACGGGTACAACGATTTTGATGCCCTCCCCAACGGCGGTTACCTGCTGAAAGAAGGCATTCCCACCAACGGCAATACCCGCGCGGCCATCAAGCCGGGAGACATCAGGTACCGCGATCTGAACGGGGACGGCGTAGTGAACGTGTCTGACCAGACGGTGATAGGCAGGGGTTTCCCCGTACACGTGGGCGGCTTCTCCAACAACTTCACCTACCGCGGTTTTGACCTCAACATCTTCTTCCAGTGGTCTTACGGCAACCAGGTCATGAACGCCAACCGCATCAACTTTGAGAACGGCAACAAAACATACCTGAACCAGTACAAGACCTTCGAGAACAGGTGGACGCCGGAGAACACCACCAGCAACATTCCCCGCGCAGGCGGCCAGTACGGTTACGTGTACTCCACCAGAACGCTGGAAGACGCTTCTTTCCTGCGCCTGAAAACCGTATCGCTGGGCTACAACGTACCGGGCGCTTTGCTGAGAAGGGCGCGCATCAAAAGCCTGCGGGTATTTGCCGCCGCGCAGAACCTGGTTACGTGGACGAAGTACACCGGCTCCGATCCGGAAGTGGCCATCGGTTATACAGCGCTCACGCCCGGGTTTGACTACTCTTCTTACCCGCGTGCCAGGACCGCCACCATTGGTGTAAACCTCGGCCTGTAATTCTGAAATTTTAAAAAGAAAGATTATGAAGAAGCTAATTTCCATCTCCTGCATTGCCCTGCTGACCATAGCGGCCGGCTGCAGCAAGTTCCTGGATAAAAAGCCTATCTCCACCGTATCTCCCAATAATTACTATAATAGTGAATCGGAGGTGAACTCCGCCCTGGCCGGCGTATATGCCATCTGCGGCATGGAGTTCATGTGGGGCGGCAGAATACCCATCCGCCACAACGCCAGCACAGACGAGAGCTTTTACTCCGTTACCAACCAGCTGGTGGGCGTATGGTGGTTCAACTACGATGCGTCTGACCCCGTTGTAACCGAAATGTGGACGTACCTGTACACCGGCATTGAGAGGGCCAACATGCTGCTAGCCAATATCGAAAAAACGCAGATGGACGAGGCGAAGAAGACCGCCATTGTTGGCGAAACAAAGTTCCTGCGCGCATGGTATTACTTTACATTGGTGCAGTACTACGGCGGCGTGCCGCTAAAAACGGAACCTTCCAGCTCCGTAAACAATGTAGACATTACCCGTACCCCCGCGGCGGATATTTACGCCTTTGTTGAAAAGGAAATGAAAGAAGCGGAAGGCATGGTGCGGGAAGTGACAGACATCAATACCACCGAGCGCATTTCCAAATCTACCGTGCGCAGCGCGCTGGCCCGCGTGTACCTGCAATGGGCCGGGGAACCGCTGAAGAACACCGCCAAATACCAGGATGCGCGGGATATAGCGCTGAAAGTGGTACAGTCCGGCGTACACGAGCTGAACCCTGACTACAAGCAGATCTATATCAACGAATGCCAGGATATCAACGACTGGAAAGAATGCATCTGGGAAACCGGCAACTGGGGCAACAATAGCGATGCCAACCGCATTGGCGGCCGCCACGGCAACGAGAACGGCGTACGCTGCACTTCCAACAACGACCAGGTGATCGGTTATGCCTACGGTTTCAACAGCACCACCTACAAGCTGTACCATCTCTATGAAGCGGGAGACCTGCGGAGAGACTGGGCCATCAGCACGTACACCCTCAACTCTTCCGGCGTAAAGGCCAACATTGGCGCCACCAGCATCTACAACCGCAACTGCGCCAAATGGCGGCGGGAGTATGAGCTGCTGCGCCCGCTCAATAAAAACTATACGCCCACCAACTTCCCCATTATCCGGTATGCGGATGTGCTGCTGATGCTGGCCGAAGCGGAAAACGAAGTGAACGGCCCCGCCGCCGCGCTGGAGTATATCAATATGGTAAGAAGAAGGGGATACGGCAAACCGGTCAACGTGCCCGATGCTGAAGCAGACCTTGCCGGCCTTGACCAGCTCGGCTTCCGCCAGGCCATCCAGGATGAAAGGTCCCGTGAGCTGTGTTTTGAAGGGCTCCGTAAAATGGACCTCATCCGCTGGGGCATTTACCTCACGGCCATGAGAGACCAGGCCATAGAGATCAAGGCGAGGGCTTCCGCTACCTACCAGTACGCGGCGCTGGCGGCAGACAGGGTGGCGGAAAGGCACCTGCTGTACCCCATCCCCGCCATCGAAATGTCTCTCAACAAACTGATCCAGCAAAACCCAGGTTGGTAAAAAGATAAACAAGCATTTATGAAGAAACTCCTGTATATACTCATGGGCGGCGTGCTGGCGGTAAGCTGCAGCACCAAGGATTCCCCTTCGCCCGATTTTAACGTAACGGTGAGAAGTGATTCCTATCAACTGGGAGACACCTCCTTCTTCTACCTCACCGGCAACCCGTACACGCTCACCTTTTGGGCGGGAGACAGCACGCACCGGTACAAATACCGCCACCGCACCACCGCGGCCGGTAAACCGGAAATGCATTTCACCTCCTACCGCCAGGGCGGCAACCAGAACAATTCATTGCAGCTGATGGTGTCTACAGACTTTCCAGGTGTGTATGACTCCGCCAGCGTGTATAGTCCCAATACGCACTGGACAGACCTGACGGACAAGGCAAAACTCTCCACCGGCACCACCGGCACCGCGTCTGGCGTGATAGACCTGTCCGAGTTCCTGAGCGGTGACAGGCCCATATATATTGCCTACCGCTACACCGGCCAGAAAAGTACGGTGGCCCAGCGCACCTGGACCATCCAGAGCTTTTCCGTGACCAACGTAACGGACGAAGACAAGGCCCGCATGCCCGTAGCCGCCGATGTGGCCGCCGGCGCCTGGGCCATTGTAAAAATGAAGAACCCGGCCGTGCAATGGGTGCTGTCTGCCGCTTCCTTTAAAGTGACCGGCGGCGCCGCCAATAGCGATGAAGCGGAAAGCTGGATCATTTCCAAACCGCTGCGGCTCAACAAGGCCATTCCGGACGTGGGCGTGCCCATCAAGAAAATGTCTGACAACCGGCTGGGAACCTACTTTTCCATTTACAAAACGGCAGGCCAGTACACGGCCACGTTTGAAGCCGCCACCACTACGGTGTATGACAGTAAAACGGCCGTGCAGTCTGTAGACGTGAACATTCTCCCCTAGTAATACCCTTAAGAGCAGGGCCGGCACCTCTTCAGGGCCGGCCTTTTTTTGCGGCCGCCGCCTGCTGTTTAAAAATATTTGATAATATACCCCGAAATACTACATTTGCAGGCGCAACCCGGGAGAGCCCGGGTTCGTCGTTTATGCAAAATCCCTCTACCACAGCAGGCCTTTGGGTCTGACGGAAGGGTTTACTATCTTTATGATGTACTTTAACCTTTTTAAACCTGAGTATGCAATTTCTGGATTTTGAAAAACCAATTGCGGATCTGTACGAACAACTGACGAAGCTGAGAGAGAACGGTGAAAAGTCCGGTGTGGATGTTTCCGCTACCGTGAAGGAGTACGAACAAAAGATCATCGACACCAAACAACAGATCTATAACAATCTTACCAGCTGGCAAAAAGTTCAACTGAGCCGGCATCCCGAGCGCCCGTACACCATGGAATACATTGAGCGCATGAGCACTGATTTTGTGGAGCTGCACGGAGACCGGAACGTGAAGGACGACAAGGCGATGGTAGGCGGTTTTGCCAACCTGGACGGGGAAACGGTGATGTTCATTGGCCAGCAGAAAGGCGTGAACACCAAGATGCGCCAGATTCGCAACTTCGGCATGGCCAACCCGGAAGGGTACCGCAAGGCGCTGCGCCTGATGAAGCTGGCGGAAAGGTTCAACAAGCCCGTTATCACCCTGATAGACACGCCCGGTGCTTATCCCGGCCTGGAAGCTGAAGAGCGCGGGCAGGGAGAGGCCATTGCGCGCAACCTGTTTGAAATGGTGAAACTGCGCGTGCCCGTGATCTGCGTCATCATCGGCGAAGGCGCCTCCGGCGGTGCGCTGGGCATTGGTATAGGAGACCGCATCTTTATGCTCGAAAATAGCTGGTACACCGTTATTTCCCCTGAGAACTGCTCCACCATTCTGTGGAGAAGCTGGAACTTCAAGGAAAAAGCGGCGGAAGAGCTGAAGCTCACCAGCGGCTACATGAGCCAGTTTGGCCTGGTAGACGGGGTGATCAGGGAACCGGTGGGCGGCGCGCATTCCAACCACGAAGAAATGGCCGCTATTCTCAAGGTTCAGCTAAAGAACACCCTGGCCGAGCTGAAGCAGATAGACCCGGATACGCGCATCACGCAACGCATTGAGAAGTTTTCGAATATGGGCTTTTTTGAAGAGCGATAACGGATAGCACTTGCGGGAACCGATCCAAATTTCCATATTTGCATTTTTTTCGGCGCCCGCAGGGCAATTTTGACAAGTTTTGATATGCTACAGGAACAACTGAGGGGTACCGGCGTAGCGCTGGTAACGCCCTTTACTACACAAGGAGCAATAGACTGGACAGGCCTGGAAAGGCTGATCGATCATGTGATCGGAGGAGGGGTGGATTACGTGGTTACACTCGGCACCACCGGCGAGACCCCCACCTTGTCTTCAGAAGAAAAGCTGGACCTGATAAAGTTTACCTTCGAAAAGGTCAATAAACGGGTGCCCGTGGTAGTAGGGGTGGGTGATTACAACACCCAGGATGTTGTGAAGCGTTTGGAAACCTGTCCGCTGGATGAGGCGGCCGCTGTGCTCAGCGTGGCCCCCTACTACAGCAAACCCACGCAGGAAGGTATTTTTCAGCACTATAAAGCCATTGCCGCCGCTTCCCCGAAGCCGGTGATCCTCTATAACGTACCCGCCCGCACCGGCCGCAACATGACGGCAGACACCACTATCCGCCTGGCCAATGAAGTGAGCAACATCATTGCCATGAAAGAAGCCTCCGGGGATATGGTGCAGTGCATGCAGATCATCCGGGACAAGCCGGAAGGTTTCCTCGTGATCAGCGGGGACGATGCGGTGGCCATGCCCCAGATAGCCTGCGGCATGGACGGCGTGATCTCCGTGGCCGCCAACTTCTTTGCCAAAGACATGTCTGCCATGGTAAAGGCTTCCCTGCAGGGCAATTTTGAAGCGGCCCGCCGCCATCACTACAAGATGCTGCAGGCCTTTGACCTCATGTTTGCCGAAAACAACCCGGCAGGCATCAAGGCGTTCCTGCATGCCGCCGGCCTGATGGAAAATACGTTCCGCCTGCCCGTAGTGCCCGTTACAGATGGCCTGTACGGCCAGATCAAGGGCTTCGTCAGCAAATACTAGACTTTTTTTATTTATGTGCCAAGTGTACTGGCCGCACCCCCCGGGGTGCGGCCTTTTTTTGCGCCCTGCGCGCGCTATGGCCGCTTTGGGGCAACAGGCAGGCCGGCGGCTGGGAAACTGTATGTTATATTATGGTTTTCCTACTGTTTAACCTTGGATAAGGCAGGGATAAGTTACCCCTATATAGGGGTGGGATATGGATGGGATATCCCTGGGATATGGGTATGATATGGGTAAGATATCCTATCCGAAACCCGCCAGCAGCAAGGATTTTGTCCTTGTCCTGAAATAGGTTTACAGGGTTCAAAAATAATCCTGGTTGCGGTTGACGGGCTTTTGGGGCATGACCCGGCCGCCCTGCTTGTGGCCCTTTTCTGGCCAGCAGCCGCCCGCGGGACGTACCGGCCCGCGCCGCCGGGGTACAACCTAACCGGCTGATAATCAGCCATAAAAAAGGGCTGCATCGCATGGATGCAACCCTTCCCGGTATAGGTCTGTTTGTCTAAAAAGCGAACCCTATGGTCAGGCCCAGCCCCCGTACGCCGAGGAAAGGCAGTTTTACGTCTGCGTACATCCCGTCGTTGCGTACGTCTGCCGTGATGTTCTTTTTACCGCCGATGTCTATCAGGGATTCCACTTCTTCTTTCAGGTCTGCGCGCTCCTGCTCGTCCAGCATGCTCAGGTCTGTAGGCGCGTCTACCTTGCCGCTCATGCTGCCGTAGTGGGCGCCGATGATAAAGAGGTCTACGATCACCCGTTTATGGATGTTGAACTGCCCTCCCAGGATCACGCCGCCACCCAGGCCGCTGCTTTTGCCTTTCATGGGCACCAGCACCACGCTCTCGTCAGGCCGCTCAAAGTCGTACGGGTAATCATATTTAAAGGAGGCGTAACGGCCGTATACGCCCGCGTAAAAGCCTTTGGCGCCGGGTCGGCGGCCGGTGTAGAAGCGTATCTCGGCGGTAATGGCGTTGCCGCTCATTTGCAGCTTGTCCAGCTGGGCGGCCATATCCCCGTCTTCCTTGAAATAGTCCATCACCTTTTCCGTGAGCGGCGTTTGGGTGAGGCCGGTCTTGGGCATGAACCGGTAGCCGAGAGAGGCGGATATCTTCCGGGCAATCAGGCGCTCGTATGTAATGCCGTAGTTGCCCAGGGCAATGGTAGACAGGTTGGTTTTGATGATGTTGGAGAAGTAAGGCTGGTTGCGGAGCCTTTCCTTGCGGCTGGGGGCCTCTTCAGTAGTTTGTACCGGTGTGCTTTGCGCTGTGGCGTGCAGGCACGCGGAAAGTAGTAACAGAACAGGTAACGCTGCTTGTTTCATAGTTATAGGAGTTATTGTTTTAATGCGTAAAAGTAGTTGCAGATAACGCATTATACAATACCAATTACTAGGTATTTTACTGGATAAGGTAGCTGGCGCCCTCCAGGGCCAGTTCGGTCTGGGGGAAGATGGGGAGGCTTTCGTCCAGGAACGGCTGCAGTTCCGTGTATTTGGAAGAGAAATGGCCGATGAGCAGGCGTTTGGCGCCGGCCATGCGGGCCAGGGTGGCGGCTTGTACGGCGGTGCTGTGAAAACGGTCTTGCGCCCGCTGCACCAGTTCGTGCAGGTAGGTGGCCTCATGGTAAACGAGGTCTGCGTCCTGGAGGTGGGGTACCAGGTCTTCGTCATAGATGCTGTCTGCGCAGAACACGTAGCGTTTGCCGGGGGCGGGGGGCAGGGTCACCCAGTCGTTTTTCACTACTTTGCCGTCTTTCTGCTCATAATCCGCCCCTTCCTGCAGGTGGGAGTAATAGGCGGCGGGAATGTTGTACGCCCGCGCCTGCTCGGGAATGACCCGGCGTTTGCGGCGCTGCACGGTAAAGGAAAAGCCGTAGCAGGGAATGCGGTGTTTGGTGGGGAAGTAGCTTACTTCCATATCTTTTTCGCGGAACAGCAGGCCCGTACGGTCCGGCAGCAGCGCATGAAAGGAGAGGTTGAAACGCAGGGTAGTGGCGGCGCACTGCAATTGCAGCCGCAGTATTTCTTCCAGTTCCGGCGGGGCGTAGAGGGAGAGGGGTTCCGTGCGGCCCAGCAGGCTCATGCTGTTGATCAGGCCTATCAGCCCGAAGTAATGGTCCCCATGCAGGTGGCTGATGAAGATGTGCCGTATTTTACCGCGGCGCACCTTGTATTTCGTTAACTGCATCTGGGTGCCTTCCCCACAGTCTACCAGCATCAGCTGATCGTTGTAAGTGACCACCTGTGCGGTGGGGTGGCGGTCAGGCGTGGGTATGGCCGAGTTATTACCTAATATCGTTACAGCAAACATAGTGTTCAGCATATGAATTATTCCGCGCCCAGGTCCAGTTCCCGCTCCAGGTCTTCCATCATCACCATATCAATGGCTTCAGACAGGGTGGGCACAATATTGAGCATATCCGGGTGGGCGGCGGAGAGCCGGGCTGTTAAATCTGTGTTAAGATGGGCAACCGCCGCAGAGAGGCCGCGCTCATACTGGCGGTTATATACTGTAAAAATGGCTTCCAGTCCCTCATCCCCCGCTGAACGCAGGGAACCCAGGTCCAGTATAAGGTTCTTTTCCTCCAGCGCGGTGATATTGCCGGCCTCCGCTACCAGCGCCGCTGCCATTTTAGCATCCAGCTCCTGCTCTTCCAGCCGTAAAAGCACAATTTTTTCTTTGGTATCAATTTTGAATTGCATATTGCCGGATGTTATTATTTTAACATTTTAAAAAAAGGACAAGCAAAAAGGAAACCTGTCCGATAATTATCCTTGCCGGAAGTAAAACACCCGACCACAACATCCATTCTTCTCGTAAGTATATTTACCAAACACGGCCCTTCAGCGCAAAAGTAAATCTTAACTTTTTATGTACAAGGATAAAAACTAAATCCAAATTTATTTGGTAATATTGTATAAGCAAGCCCCCGTAAGGGTTTAACAAAATCAACTACAATGGATCAGAATTTTTCACCGCAAGTAAAGGAGATCATTTCGTTCAGCAGGGAGGAGGCTTTACGCTTGGGAAATGATTTCATCGGTACGGAACACCTGCTATTGGGTATTATTCGTGAGGGTGAAGGAACGGCTGTTAAAATTCTACAGGCTTTGAACGTGGATCTGTATGAACTGCGCAAAGAGGTGGAACTGGCTATAAAGGACAAGACGGGCAAGAACATAGCGAATATCAACAGCCTGCCGCTGACACGCCAGGCAGAGAAAGTGATCCGTGTAACCGTACTGGAGGCAAAGGCGCTTAAAAGTCCTACCGTGGAAACCGAGCACCTGATGCTGTCCATCCTCAAGAATAAAGAAAACGTATGTACTCAAATCCTTCAACAGTTTGACGTGGACTACGATACTTTTAAAAACGAATTGGGCTTCGTAAAATCCGCAGATCCGAAAGCGGAGTTTGACGACCCCGGAGAAGAGGAGTTTGAAGACGAACGCAAGAGCTATGCTTCCAAAGCGAAACAGGCTAACACGAAGTCTAAAACACCTGTACTCGACAATTTTGGCCGTGACATCACGAAACTGGCCGAAAGCGGCAGCCTGGACCCTATTGTGGGCCGTGAGCAGGAGATAGAACGCGTTTCGCAGATACTCTCCCGCCGTAAAAAGAACAATCCCATCCTCATCGGGGAGCCGGGTGTTGGTAAAACCGCCATTGTGGAAGGCCTGGCCCTCCGCATTGTTCAGCGCAAGGTTTCCCGCGTGCTGTTCGACAAACGGGTGGTAAGCCTGGACCTTGCCGCCCTGGTAGCCGGTACCAAGTACCGCGGCCAGTTTGAGGAAAGGATGAAGGCCATCATGAACGAGCTGGAAAAGAACCGCGATGTGATCCTGTTCATAGACGAGATCCACACCATTGTGGGCGCCGGCGGCGCCTCCGGTTCGCTGGACGCTTCCAACATTTTCAAACCCGCCCTGGCCCGCGGCGAGCTGCAATGCATCGGCGCATCCACCCTGGATGAGTACCGCATGTACATTGAGAAAGACGGCGCGCTGGACAGAAGGTTCCAGAAAGTGATGGTAGACCCGCCCACCGTTGACGAGACCATCCAGATACTCAATAACATCAAACCGCGCTACGAAGAATACCACAACGTAAGCTATACGGACGATGCCATTGACGCCTGCGTGAAGCTGAGCAACCGTTACATGACGGACCGCCTGCTGCCTGACAAGGCCATAGACGTACTGGATGAAGTAGGCGCGCGCGTACACCTCAAGAACATCAACGTACCGCAGAACATCCTCGACCTGGAAAAACAGATCGAAGACATCAAGCAGGAAAAGAACAAGGTAGTGAAGAGCCAGCGCTTTGAAGAAGCCGCGGCCCTGCGCGATACGGAAAAGAAACTCGGCGAAGACCTGGAAAAGGCCAAAGCCGTGTGGGAAGAAGAAGTGAAGCACAAACGCTACCCTATTGACGAAGAGGCCATTGCGGAAGTAGTGAGCATGATGACCGGCATCCCCGTAAAACGGATGGTGCAGGCGGAGAACGAAAAGCTGCGCCGCATGGGTGATGACCTGAAGAGCGCCGTAGTAGGGCAGGAAGAGGCCATCAGCAAAGTGACCAAAGCCATACAGCGTAACCGCGTAGGGTTGAAAGACCCGAAAAAGCCCATCGGTACCTTTATTTTCCTCGGGCCTACCGGGGTGGGTAAAACCGAGCTGGCCAAAGCGCTCGCCAAATACATGTTCGACTCTGAAGATGCGCTCATCCGCATAGACATGAGCGAATACATGGAAAAATTCTCCGTAAGCCGCCTCATAGGCGCGCCTCCGGGATATGTAGGCTACGAAGAAGGCGGCCAGCTCACTGAAAAAGTGCGCCGCAAACCTTACTCCGTGATCCTGCTGGACGAGATCGAGAAAGCGCACCCGGATATCTACAACATCCTGCTGCAGGTGCTGGACGATGGCATACTCACCGATGGCCTGGGCCGGAAAGTGGACTTCAAGAACACCCTCATCATCATGACGTCTAACATTGGCGTACGCCAGCTGAAAGACTTCGGTGCCGGGGTAGGCTTCACCACCACCGCCAGGGCCGTTACGGAAGAAGAGAACACCAAGGCCGTGATAGAAAAGGCGCTGAAACGCACTTTCTCCCCGGAGTTCCTCAACCGTATAGATGATGTGATCATCTTCAACTCCCTGACCAAAGAGCACATCTACACCATTATAGATATCACAATGAAAGGTGTGCTGGCCCGCCTCCAGAACCTGGGCTTCAGCCTGGAACTGACAGACGAAGCAAAAGGCTTCCTGGCGGAAAAAGGGTACGATCAGCAGTTTGGCGCCCGCCCGCTGCACAGGGCCATCCAGAAATACCTGGAAGACCCGCTGGCGGAAGAGATCCTCAATATGAACATCCACAATGGTGACATCCTGATCGCAGACCTCGATAAGGAAAACCAGAAGCTGGTGTTCTCCCTGAAGAACCCTTCCAAGAGCAAATCAGAAAAATCAGAAGCATAATTTTTAAGGACTGTTAAATAGAGAAAAAGCTGCCGGACTCGTTCCGGCAGCTTTTTTTTTGACATTCCTGCCTGATTTTCAAGATATATCCATTATAAACAGATTAAATAAATAAAAAACATTATAGAAATAACGTATTAATCAAAATATATATGTAATATTGTAGAAGTGTTGTTACCCTAAGATGGAGAACGAAAAATATAACAGTGTTTAAGACTTTGCTACCGCTCCTATCTTAAAGGGCTACTACATGCAGACTGAGGCATGATCGACAAAAATCATATATCGTAAATTTTAAGGACTTATTTTTTTAACCTATTACCTATGAAAACATCGTTACGCATAGCCGGTGTGCTACTGGCATCGCTATTGTTCCATTCCATCAACAACAGTTTGAAAGCGCAGGTCAAGATCGGGGGCAATCCTGCCATAGTGGACAAAAACGCTATTCTTGAACTGGAAAGCGTGCGCAAGGGCCTTTTACTGCCCAGGCTGACAGACGCCGGTTTCCAGACACTGAACACCAACACGCCCATTGCAGACGGGTTGCTGATCTACCTGACCGCTACCTCCATGGGCTTCACGCCAGGTTTTTATGTAAGGGAGAACAACTCCTGGAAACGGATTGACGCGGACGGGTCCGCTTCCACGCCCTGGCGCACTAACGGTAACGACGGCGCGGCCGGGCAATGGCTGGGTACCAAAAACCTTTTCCCGCTCAACCTGCGGACCAACAACACGCAGCGCATGGGCATTGACGGAGACGGTAACTTCACCTTTGCCGGCGCCAGCTACGTGTTCAACAACGTTACCGCCGCGGCGCCTACGGAAAACGACGTGCTGATCATCAACAGCAGCGGGCAGATCTTCAAAAAAACGCTGAACAACGTGTCTGTTACCTCGCTGCAAGACCTCTCCGGAGACCTTGACCTGGCCATCAGCTCCAGCAATACGCACACGGAGACCGGCATTACCACCGCGGGCCAGGTGATCTCGCTCAACCTGCCGGTAATGGCAGACGCCGCCACCCAGCAGTACGGTTTCATCACCGCCGCTGATTTTGACAAACTGCAGAAACTCACCAGCGCCGGCGGCCTCACTTTTGCCGATGTGGTAACAGATAATACCCTGGGAGACGCAGGCGGTAAATTTGAGTGGGACGCCGCCAACAAAAAATGGACGCTCACGCTGAACGCCGCGGGAGAGACCCATGCGGGCGTGGTAACCACCACTGACCAGACCTTTGCCGGCAACAAGACCTTTCTCGGCAACGTGATACTGGGAGATGCCGCCGGTACCGGCGAAGCTACTGTGAACAGCGTGCTGGCGCTCAACAAGGCAGACTTTGTTGATCCCGCCGGTCCGGAAACAGAATATAACCTGCTGTTGAAGAACGCCACCAACCAGGTGCAGGCGGTAACCGTGCCCAAGTGGAAAATGAACGCGGAAGGCATTGCCGCCATCACCATTGAAGGCGGTACGCCGGTAGATGTTACCGGCAGTACGGCAGACGGCAAGCTCGCCTTTGAACAGGTCAGCACCGGTACAGACTTCACCATTAAAAACAGCGGCTCCAACAAGATCGTGTTCGAAATGCCCAGCGCTTCAGAAACCAACCGCGGTCTGGTAACCGCCGGCGCGCAGGATATTGGCGGCGTTAAAACCTTCAAGTCAGAGATAGTGGCCGGTTCTGCCGCCGGTAACGCGCTCAACATACAGGGCGGCGTAACCGTGAAACAACGTGCGTTCACAGGCGGTACCGTGGGTGTGGGAGACTATGTGCTGCTGGTAAAAGGCAGCGGCTCTTCCGTAGTGAGCGCAGACCTGCCGGCCGCGGCCGCCAACGCGGGCAAGGTGTATATTTTCAACCGGCTGCCGCAGGAAAGCGTTGACCCCGCGGATGAGGCCAACTCTACCGTGCGCATTACAGACAACGGCGGCGCTACGGTAGCTGAAATAGATGAACCTTATACTTCGCTCACCATATTGTCTGATGGTACCAAATGGATCGTGATGAGCAGGAACATGGCTGGTTTGTAAACTTTATCCGATTGAAGGGAACGGCCGGTAACATGGCCGGCCGTTCCCTTATAATCCAAATAAAAGTGTATGCAACAATTATACAAAAAGAGCCTGGTCTTACTTTTTTGTCTGGCTGCCTGCGCTGTATGGCCGGCGGCTGCCCAGATGAAGTTCGGGGGCGATGGCTCCCTGCGTAAAGACGCTATTCTCGAACTGGGCTCTACCCGCAAAGGGTTCTTATTACCACGTGTGAACAATGCAGCGCTGGCCGCTCACCCGCTGGATACCGCCGCTGCCGGTATGATGGTATTTAATACCAACGACCAGGGCCTCTATATCAAAAAACAGAACGGCCTTACACCCTGGACCCGCCTGAACGATGGCGGCAACCTCTCCCTGGCCGGCCTCAGCGATGCACTGCTTGCTGCTCCGGCCGATGGCCAGTTACTCAAATTCGAATCAGGTAAATGGGTTAACTGGGCGCCCAACTACATTACCCCGGCGCAAACGCTGACTTTTTCCGACGGTGATGTAACCGGCAGCGGGGCGCTTTCGGGCAGTATCTTGCTGAGCCTCGCCAACCTTCACAGCGGCGGCACTCACCCCAAAGTGACCTACAACGAAAAAGGCCTGGTAACAGGCGGTTCCGCGCTGGCGGCCGCAGACGTTCCGGCCGGCTCCACGCATTATATCCAGAACCAGACCGGTTCCCAACAAACAAGCGCAGGTTTTAACATAGACGGCGGCGGCGCCATGAAAGCGCTCACCGTGAGGGATATGGATGTAAACGGCGGTATCCTCTTCACCAGCGGCACCGGCGGCGCCGTAGCGCAAGACGCGGGGCAGCTGGTATGGGTGGCGGCCAGCAATGAACTGGGTATCGGCACCGCCAACCCGGATGCCAAACTGGATGTGAACGGGGACTTCAAGCTGGGGACCTCGGGCAGCGTGCTGGCAAGCATTCAGAAAACAAGCGTTACGTTCGGCGATAATACGCAGTTTGACTACAATACGGCGCGGAACTTTACGGTAACCCTGCCTGCCGGCATCGTATTGAAGAATAACGACAATATCATTATCAACCCCCGCAGTAACCTGCCTGTAAAGATCGGCATTGCCTGGTGCCGGGTAACCAACGCGGCCGCGCGGCAAATTACCGTCAGTTTCACGAACACGGGTAACAATACAGCCGTTGGCAGCCGTGAATACGACATCACCATTATTCAAGACTAACATCCATTATCCCGTGCGCACCATCTTCTCCATACTGCTCCTCCTCGCCGCCCTGCCCCTGGCAGCGCAGCAAGACCTTTACATTGCCCCCGGCACCCGCCTGCAGGTAGGCAATACGGAGGCTGTGAACATCTATGGCAGCGTAACGAACGATGGCGCTTTTGGCACGGCAGACAATGCCCTCATCAACTTTTTCGGCAAGGCCTGGAAAAACGGCATGGGCGCCGCTTTGCCAGACAATAGCCAGAACGGCTTCAGCGCAAAGGGCGGCCTGTTCCGCTTTTCCGGGGATAATCCGCTGTACGGCAACCTGGGCGCGCAGCAAGTGTTTGGCGGTTACAGCATTGTTTCACGGATGGGCGCTACTTTTCCCAACCTGGAAGTGAACAATCGCCTGGGCGTGCTGCTGGCAGACCTGAGTGACCTGAAGGTGCGCAACACCCTCCATTTTTCTACCGGCCATCTCTTCCTGAACGGCTGGAACCTGGTGGTAGGCAACGGCCAGCCCGGCGCCATTACCGGGTACAGCGAACGATCTTTTGTGGTAACGGGTACAGACATTGCCGGCGGTTTCCTGTACCGCGAGCAGGTCAATGCGGCGGCGGGTAAAGTGGTGTTCCCCATCGGCACTTCCATTTCCACCTACGCGCCCGCGGTAATAGAGTACGGCGGCGCGGCAGACGATGTGAGGGCGCGCGTGTTTGACAGCGTGTACCAATATGCTATTTCGGGCATCGCCAACAAGCTAGACTTTACCAACAAAACCTGGAACATTGCCAAAACAACGCCAGCCGCCGCTGAAACAAAGCTCACCCTGCAGCATATGGATGCGGACGAAGGGCGGGACTATGCGGCCTTCCGCGCGGCCAGCTACGTAACGCGGTTTGTGAACAATGCGTGGGATTACCTGGAGAACCCCGGCAACCTGCCTGTGGCCGGTAACATTACCACCACCGGCACCCTGCAGCATGCCACCATGCACTACCGCATTATGAAAGACGGTATTTCCACCAACGAATATTTCACCAAGGCCTCCGTGTTGTACGGGCCGTACGCGCCGGCCGTATTCATCCTGTTTAACGCGTACCGCCTCAACGAAAACTTTGCGCAGCTGGAATGGTCAGTCAGCCGCGAGCTGAATAACGACCACTTCGAGATAGAAAGACGGTTCGACAATGAGCCTGATTTCACCAAAGCCGGGGAAATAAACACCATGGCCCCGGGCGGCAATACCAACATCCGCATGGACTACCGGTATGCAGACCCCAACGGGTACGATGGCTGGACGTATTACCGCATCAAGTCCGTATCCAAAAACGGCCGCGTAAGTTATTCAGAGATCAAGGCCGTGCCGCCCTTCCTGCGGGTAGATGTATGGCCCAACCCCAATGTGGGCCAGTTTGAAGTGCGCGTACGCGGGCAGCAAACGGAGCTGCTGATGCAGATCGTGAATACCATGGGCCAGCTGGTGGAACAATACGAGATAGCGGGAGAGCGCACCATCAAGGTGCAGCACCTGGCCAAAGGCACGTACCTGCTGGCGTTTTACGACAAGGCTACCCAGCGCCTGGTGCGCACCTTCAAAGTGATCGTTATAGACCGGCGCTAGCAGAAAAGTCTTTGATTATTCCCGGATTTGCGGCAAATTTGCAGAAGCAATTGTTACCGCTTACACCGCTAAAAAATCCGGGCGTGAAAAAGATCATCATTACAATAGACGGTTATTCTTCCTGCGGGAAGAGCACGCTGGCCAGGCAACTGGCAGAGCAGCTGGACTACCTGTATATTGACAGCGGCGCCATGTACCGGGCTATCACCCTCTATTTCATCCAGCAGCGGGTAGACTGGGCGGACCATGTACAGGTGAAGAACGCACTGGAGAACATTCACCTGCAGTTCGTATACAACCAGATCTCCGGCCGCAACGAAATGTACCTGAACGAGGAGAATGTAGAACAGCTCATCCGTGAAATGCTGGTGGCCGAAAAAGTAAGCGAAGTAGCCGCTATCCGCGAGGTGCGCGAGTTTGCGGTGGCGCAGCAGCAAAAAATGGGATTGCAGAAAGGCATTGTGATGGACGGGCGGGATATTGGCACCGTAGTATTCCCGCATGCTGAACTGAAAATATTTATGACCGCGGATCCCGCCGTACGCGTGGAACGCCGGTTCAAAGAACTATACGAAAAGAACAAGAACATCACCCTGCACGAAGTGAAGGAAAACCTGGAATTGCGTGATTATATAGACGCCAACCGGGAGGTAAGCCCCCTGCGCAAGGCAGATGATGCCATTATATTGGATAACAGCCAGTTATCAATAGAAGAGCAGCTGGAACTGGTGAAACAATGGGTGGAAGACGCCGTATTGGAACATTCTTCTTGAATTTTTTTTGTATATATCAAAAACGTTATTACCTTTGGAATAACGAAGGGAGCGATCCCTGCTTACATTTTATACCTCATCCTCCGAAATTCCTCAATTTTAATGGTCTTGGCCCTGAAATTCCGTATGAAAGCGGAACGTGAAAGATATATGCCGCAGATACTTTTGGACCGGAAGTGACTCATAACCTTGAAAAGAACCTGAATTTTTGTTGCACATCAGAAATGATCTGAGCTACCGGATAACGCTTGGCGGGTCCCGTAACTTTTGTCAGCAGCAAACTGGTTCACGTGATGATCGTCCAAAAAAAGGCTTTTTGCCATATCCCGGACTTATATCCAGCAAAAGACCACGCTATTAACCGTATATAAACGAACTGCAATATATATCAGGTATGCCGGCCAAGGCCGTAGTACCGTAAAATTAATGTGAGATTCGGCCGTACAGCGGCCTTGTTTCATATTTTCAGTAGGTGTATTCGGTTAATAGGAAAGGGGCGAATTCTTTCGCCCCTTCATTTTTTTGTAATTGATTATCTTAGTTGCACTGTTTCACCCTTTTACCATGTTCCATAAAGCGCTGATCTTTATTGCAAGCCTGTATCTGCTCCTGTGGGCGCCTGTTTCGGCGCAGGACTCGGCGCTTGTTTTCCGCAGCCTGGATTCTATCCGCAAAATGCCCGATGACACGGTAAAGGTGAACCTCCTCATGAACCGCGCCAGGGGCCTGTACCGCTTTTTTGACGGCCGCGGGCAGGAAAACGCCTTTTTGCAGGAGGCCATCACCACCTCCCAGAAAATGCGCTACGCCAAAGGCATGGCCGAAGCCTATAACGAGCTGGGCACCTCCAAACGCAACAAATCGCAATACCTCCTGGCCACCGAGTACCACGAAAGGGCGCTCAAAAGCGCGCAGGATGCCAGGGTGACCCGCCTCATCACCATCTCGCTCAATAACATAGGGGTAGATTACCGCCGGCGGGACATGCTGGAAAAAGCGTTCGACTTTCACTTCAGGGCCCTCAAATCTGCCGAAAAAGATAAGGATGACCGCAGCCTGGCCATCGCCACCAATTCCATCGGCAACATCAAACTGTCAGACGCCAAATATGACGAGGCCATAGAAGTGTTCAACCGCAGCCTTCGCATTGAGCAGGAAAGAGATAACGAACTGGGTATTGCCATCAACCTCGGCAACCTGGGCTATGCTTACGAAGGCCTGGGCAAGCTGGACCTCGCCATTGACTATTACAAACGCTCCCTGGCCGTGAACGAGCGCATCAAAAGCGTTACGGGCATGTCTATCTGCTACACCTGCCTGGGTACGGCCTACCAGAAAAAGAAAAACTACCCCCTGGCCATGGACTACCTGCAAAAGGCGCTGGCACTCAATGACAAGGTGGAAGACAAGATACACTCCGCAGACAGCTACATCAGCATCGGCCGCCTGCTCAACGAAGAAGGCAAGTATGAAGAAGCGCGCAAATACCTGCAGGAGGCCATTGACCTGGGGCTGAAATGGGGTTTCAAATCTACCCTCATGGAAGCCTACAAGTCTATGAGCGACAATTACAAACATGCCGGGGACCTCAACCTGGCCATGGATTTCAACAACTACTCCATCCTGTATAAAGACAGCCTGCTGCGCGAAAAGTCCAGCACCGAATTTGCGCAGATGCAGACCCTGCACGATGTACACCAGAAAGACAACCAGATCAAACAGTTACAGCAGGACCAAGACCTCAGCCAGTTGCGCATACGCCGTAACCTGGCGCTGGCCATTGCCCTGGCCGGTTTCCTGTTCATGCTGATAGTGGGCGGCTTTTTTTACATCCGCCACCGCAACCTGCAGGCCAACCGGCAAACGCTGCAGCTGGAGCTGCGCTCGCTGCGTGCGCAGATGAACCCGCATTTCATTTTCAATTCCCTCAGCTCCATTCACCGCTACATATGGAGTAACAACCAGGAGGAGGCCTCTGATTATCTTACCAAGTTTTCCAAGCTGATGCGCATGATACTGGACAACAGCCAGCACACCTTCATACCGCTCAACAGGGAACTGGAATCATTGAAGCTGTACCTGGACCTGGAGGCGCTGCGCTGCAATTACATGTTTGATTACAGCATCACCGTGAGCGAAAATATCAACGAAGAAGAAGTGCTGATACCGCCCATGATCATTCAACCGTACGTGGAAAACGCCATCTGGCACGGGCTGGTACACCGTAAGGAAAAAGGGATGCTGGACATAGCGGTGCTGCTGCGGGGCAAGGTGCTGGAGGTAACGGTAACGGATAATGGGATCGGCCGCAAAATGGCCATGGAAATAAAAGAGAAGAAAGGCCGCATGCACAACTCCATGGGCATGAAAGTAACAGAAGGCCGCATAGCCCTGATACGCAAGATCAATAATACCAAAGACGCGAATGTAGAGATCCACGACTTGCAGGATAACGGGGAGGCAACCGGCACCAAAGTGAAAATAGTGTTGCCGGCCGAGTTTTTATTTTAGGCAGAGAAAAATTTAAAAATCACCACATGAGCGAAATCAAAGCTATCATTGTTGATGACGAGCAGCATTGTATTGACGCCTTACAGGCTATGCTACAGAAAAAATGCCCGGAAGTAACCGTGCTGGCAGGGGTGAACAGTGTGGAAGAAGCCCGGCGCGTAATTGATGAACTGGGGCCTGACCTGGTATTCCTTGACGTGGAAATGCCGCATCAAAACGGGTTTGAGCTGCTGAAGCAATACGACCGGATATTGTTTGACGTAATTTTTACCACCGCTTATGAACAGTATGCCCTCAAAGCTATCAAGTTCAATGCGCTGGATTACCTGCTGAAGCCTTTCAGCGTGCAGGACCTGCAGGAAGCGCTGCGCAAGTTCCAGGAGCGGCGGGCGGGGAAGGGTGCAGACCCGGCCATTGCCCCGCTGGAGGTGTTCCTGCAGAACATGAAAACCATGCAGCAGTCTAACAAGAAAATAGCCCTGCCCACTATCAACGGCCTGGTATTCATGCCTGTGCAGAACATTGTGCGCTGCGAGTCTACCGGCAATTACACCAAGCTGTTCTTTACAGACCGCAAGCAGTTGCTGGTATCCAAGCCCCTGAAGGAATTTGAGGAGCTGCTGACGGACGTGGATTTTTTCCGCGTACACAATTCCCACCTCATCAACCTGCAGCAAATGGAATCCTACATCCAGGGAGAAGGGGGCTTTGCCCTCATGAGCGATGGCACGCAGGTGGAGGTTTCCCGCCGCCGGAAGGCGGATTTCCTGAAAAAGGCCATGCAGTTCTGAGCGCGGACGGAGGGGGGAGCCGGCCATAAAACGCTGGCCCGGCCGCCGTTGTGTCACTCCCTTCAACTGCCGGAAGGCGGTGGGCCATGCCGGAGGTACAACCGGATTTACACCCATTCATACCACTTATCGGCCGAGGGATACCGGATATTAAATCGGGGTTGCGGTGGCTTTTTTGAGGTTGTATTTTTGTTTCACAATCAGAAAATCAATTGTTTGTTAGATACAAAAAAGAATTTTCTCTGCATTACTAGCGTTTGATTAGCCCCAAAGGAAAAAGGCACCTTCTGGTGTCTTTTTTGTTTCCAGGAAGTGAGGATGGTGTTCAGGTACCGGTATAGCCGCCGGGTTTCCGGTACGTTACAAAGCAAGGCCCCTGTGGGCTTTTTTTGTTGTGCCTCAGCTGAAAGCCGCGGCCTTTTCCGATACTTTATCTTCCAGCCCGTAAAAAGAGAGCAATTTGCGGATCACGCCTTCCACCACCGCGTCCGGGCAGGAGGCGCCACTGGTCAGCAGCAGGGTGGCCACTTCCTTGTCCGGCAGAAAACCGGAGGTGTGCAGCTCCTGGTGATGGTGAAAATCCCAGTGCAGTATTTCGTTGCGGGAAAGGAGTTTTTCTTCGGAACTTACAAAGTAGGTGGGCAGCTTCTCTTCACAAAGTTCCACCAGGTGGGAGGTGTTGGAGCTGTTATAACCGCCCACCACAATGGCGAGGTCTGCCTCCACGTCCAGCATGCCGGTAACGGCGGTCTGGTTGTCGTTGGTAGCATAACAAAGCGTGTCCCGGGTATCCGCAAAATGGGCGGCTACTTCATGGTCTGCCAGCTGGTATTTTTCCCTGATGGCCTGTTTGATATAATCTGCAATGGCCTGTGTTTCAGAGGCCAGCATGGTAGTCTGGTTCACTACGCCTACTTTCTGGAGGTGGCGGGTTACGTCAAAACCATCGGAATACTGGCCTTTGAACGCTTCATAGAACTGTTCCGCCGGTTGGCGGCCGTGAATATATTCCGCCAGCCGGTGGGCTTCCTCCATGTCTTTTACCACCACGGTGGGCGTATGAAAGCGGCTGTGGGAGAAGGTGGCGCGGGTTTCCTCGTGTTTGGGCTTGCCGTGTACGATCACGGTGTAACCCCGGGCTGCTATCTGCTCCGCTTTGTTCCATACCCTTTCCACAAAGGGGCAGGTGGTATTGTACTGCAGGGGCGTAATGCCAATGGCCTGCAGGCGGGCGGCTATTTCCAGGGTAGTGCCAAAGGCCGGGATGATCACGATGTCATTGGCATTCAGCTCTTCCCAGGGTATCAGCTGCCGGCCCCCCGTGTCCATCAGGAAGCGTACCCCGCGGGAGAGCAGGTCGCTGTTCACCTGGGGGTTGTGTATCATTTCGCTGAGCAGGAAGATGCGCTTGCCTTCGTTTTCCTCAATGGTCTTGAAGGCTATTTCAATAGCGTTTTCCACCCCGTAGCAAAAGCCGAAGTGGCGGGCCAGCAAGATGCGTACCGGGCCAAAATCGAGCAAAGTAGGGCTGAAATCCTTTTTCATGCGGTCCTGCTGCTTGCGGTATTGTTTGATGGCGGAGATCAGCGGACTGCGGTATATAATGGGAACGTTGAATGTTTTCATGTGATCTGCCTCAATGGGGCAAAGATAATCATAATCGGCCGAATGCCTCCCGCGGCAAAAAGTAGCAAATCTCAACTTTTCTAGTTAACTTCCACTTGCTATTAAAACCTGTACGTTGAAAGCATCCAAAATCGCACTATGTCTGGGCATAGCTATATGCCTGCAGATCAGTTCCGCGTATGCGCAAAGCCCCCGTGATTTCAGGGACTCTCTCATTGCTGAGGCTGTGAAGGGCCTGCTGGTCAAAAAAACGTTCATATTTTTCGTACAGTCCGTGGTGCCGCCGGGCGGGCAGAGCATGCCCATTGCCGGGGAGAACTATACGTTGCGTTTGTTCGGGGATTCCCTGCAAATGAACCTGCCGTATGTGGGGCGCTCCCACCAGGCCATTACAGACTATTCCCAGGTGGGCTTCAACTTCAAGACCGGCGGGCTGGATTATGAGATCAAAGACCGCAAACGGGGCGGCTGGAACGTGGAGATCAAACTTCGCAACTCCACCAATGTGAGCCAGCTGTTGCTGAACGTGCTGAAAAATGGCAGTGCCACGCTGCACCTGACGCCCAGGAACAAACAACCTATTTCATACCAGGGAAATATAGCAGAGAAGGAGTGAGGCAGAAACGGATGACGCCCGGCTGACAATTTTTGCGGAGGGCGGGCAGGTATTTATCCGGAGGCGGTCTTTTATACGGCGTTCAGCATACGCTTTATTTGGGGCAGGCCTTATCTTACCTGTTGCAATACCAGCATTTTACGTTTACTGATATAGACAAATGCAGTAGCCCCGGGTCTCCGGGGCTTTTTTAGTTTTTGGGGGAAATTGGGTGCTTTTAGCTGCCTTGATGCCGTGGGCTTCCCGCTTTGACGGGATGTTGCGGGTACCGGGGCTTTCCCGCCGCGCCCCCTGCGGCCGGGTGTTTCATTCCAGCCATTGAACCGCTATTCCGGTTCCCTACTTCTCGTCGCTATACTTTTTCAGCCATTGTTTTTCGTCTGACGTAAGGCTGTTGTAGCCTTTTTCGTTGATCTTGTCCAGCAGCTGGTCCAGCTTGCTGGCGTGAGAGGGCTCGGCGTTGCGTACCACGCGGAGGGGCGATTTTTTAGGTTTGAACTTGCGGGGGCGGGGCTGCCGGGAAAAGAGGCCGGATATTTTTTCGAACAGCGAAATGAGCGGGGCGCAGAGGTCTGTACCGTTGTTCTGGAGGACGCGCACGTAGGCGTAGCCGAAGGCCGCGCCACCAAGGTGTGCCAGGATGCCGCCTACGTTACCCCCGGGAATGGCAATGATGTCAATGATGATGACGCCCACGGCCACCCATTTGAGGCGGATGTGGCCGAGGAACAGCAGGCCTATTTCCACGTTGGGCATCAGGGTGGCGCTGGCCACCAGGAAGCACATGACCGCGGCGGAAGCGCCTATCATGGGGCCGCCGAGGGTGCTGTTGCCCGGCAGGGCATAATAAAAGAGGATGTACACCAGGGCGCCGATGATGCCGGAGAGCAGGTACAACGGCAATACCCGTTTGTTGCCCAGGGTGCTGCGGAACATGTTGCCGAACCAGTACAGGTTGAGCATATTAAAGAAAATATGGAAAATGCCCGTGTGAACGAACATGTAGGTAAGGAGGCCCCAGGGCTTATACAGTAATTCGTTGTTATATATATTTAACTGGAGGTTATGTAAGATGAAGGCATGGATAACGGCCGCAACATCGAGCCGGAGAAAGGCGAGAAGATACAGGATACCCAGTACCACGAAAACTGCAATATTCACAAACATGAGGTGATTCACCGTATTCTCCTGTTTGAGCCAGTATCTGATGTCCGATTGAAAAGAAGTGCCGTTCATACCGGAAAATTAAAGAAAATTGTTGAGCCAAACGCGCAGGGGCCTGCCTGCAGGGCGAAAGCGGCACCTGCGGCGTAGTGATTAATAATATATATAAACAGTTGACTTACAGGTTTTGTTTGGCTCAAATAAAATTGCGGGAAAGGGAATATCTCCGTATCTTTGCCTCCCTTAAAATACTTTACTTTAAAAGGAGGAAACAAATTTTGACAGAAAACAACATTACTAACGAACAAAACGCTGAACAACAGGCCCCGGCAGCAGCCGCTCCGGCAGAAACAGCGACAACAAATGCTCCTGTTGCCACCGCTCATGACGATTTTGACTGGAGCGTGGACAAACGCAATGTATCTTCTTACAGCAAAGAAGAGAAAGAAAAGTATGACCAGACTTATGACAGCACTTTTAAAGTGATCGAAGAGAACGGTCTGCTTACCGGCACCATCGTAGGCATTACCAAAACCGACGTGGTGATCAACATTGGGTTCAAATCCGACGGCCTTATCTCCCTCAACGAGTTCCGCGATCTGCCGGGCCTGAAAACAGGTGATGAGGTTGAAGTATTGGTAGTAGAAAAAGAAGACCGCGACGGTAACCTGCACCTGAGCCGCAAACAGGCTCGCATGCAACGTGCATGGGAACGCATCGTGGAAGTTTACAAAACCGGCGAAGTGGTTACTGGTACCGTTACCAGCAAAACCAAAGGCGGCCTGATCGTGGACGTTTACGGCATGGAAACCTTCCTGCCCGGTTCCCAGATCGACGTTAAACCGGTTACCGACTACGATCAGTTTGTAGGCAAAACCATGGAGTTCAAGGTAGTGAAAGTGAACGAAGCTATCCGCAACGCCGTAGTATCTCACAAAGCCCTGATCGAAAGCGATATCGAACAACAACGTGTAGACATCATCTCCAAACTGGAGAAAGGCCAGGTATTGGAAGGTACTATCAAGAACATCACCGACTTCGGTGCGTTCATTGACCTGGGTGGCCTTGACGGTCTGCTCTATATCACAGACATCAGCTGGGGCCGTATTTCTCACCCGAGCGAAGTACTGCAGATGGACCAGAAGATCAACGTGGTGGTACTGGACTTCGACGACGAGAAAAAACGTATCAGCCTGGGTTACAAACAACTGACCCCGCATCCGTGGGATACTTTGCCCGCTACCATCACCGAAGGTGCAAAAGTAAAAGGTAAAGTGGTGAACATCGAAGATTACGGCGCATTCCTGGAAATCCTCCCCGGTGTGGAAGGCCTGGTGCACGTATCCGAGATCTCATGGGCTTCTACCCCCATCAACGCCAAAGAGTTCTTCAAACTGGGCGAAGAGTACGAAGCAGTGGTAGTTACCCTGAGCAAAGACGAGCGCAAAATGAGCCTGTCTATCAAACAACTCACCGAAGATCCCTGGTCTACCATCGAAACCAAATTCCCGCTTGACAGCCGTCACAAAGGCATCGTGAAAAACATCACTCCCTACGGCGTATTCGTTGAGCTGGAAACAGGTATTGGCGGTATGATCCACATCTCCGACCTGAGCTGGATCAAACGCTTCAACCACCCGAGCGAGTACACGAAAGTGGGCAACGAAATTGAAGTAGTGATCCTGGGCATTGATAAAGACAACCGCAAACTGAGCCTCGGTCACAAACAGATCGAAGAAGATCCCTGGAATACTTTCGAAACTATATTCCCCATCGGTTCTCTCCATGAAGGAACTGTAGTGAAGAAAGATGACAAAGGCGCTACCGTGCAACTGCAATACGGCCTGGAAGCATACGCTCCCGCCCGTCACCTGCGCACCGAAGATGAAAAACCGATTGCCGTTGAAGATGTGAAAGAATTCATGATCATTGAATTTGACCGCAACGAAAAACGCATCCTGGTTTCTCATAGCAAGGTTTGGGAACAAGCTAAAGCCGACGAGAAAGACGCTGTGATCAAAGAAAAACGTGCTGAAGCTGAAAAGACCCGCAAAACGGTGAAAAACATTCAGTCCAAAGTAGAAAAAGCCACCCTGGGTGACCTGGGCGCGCTGGCCGAACTGAGAGAAAAACTGAAACAATCTGAAGGTGGTGAAGAAAAGAAAGGTGAATAACTGACCTGATTGTTTTAAAGATAAAAATCCCCCGGCGTATGCCGGGGGATTTTTTTTGTTTGAAAGAATATTTGTAGCTTCGCTATGCCTGTTGCAATTGAAAGTCGTTCTTAGAACGTGGCAGTATACAAAGGCTGCTTAGGTTGTGGATGGGCTTTTTTTATGCCCTGTTGTGAGCAGTTCTTCCTGCCCCAATCTCCGGATGCCGCCCGGTATGCCGTTGTGATAAAGATGTATGATCATGCTGAATTTGTCCATTACATAATGATAGAACCTTTTCTCTCCCTTCTCATACACCCGTTGCAGGCTCCAGCAAAGGTAGTCCGCGATGTTTAGCAGCGGCTCGTCAAGTTGGTCTTGTACATTAAATACCACATCAGGTGTAATGCACACCTCCGGCGAGTCTGCCTGAAAAAGCAAAACAGCCTTTTGTAATCCCGCTGCAAGGTTCTCATGCCGGGTGCTGGCCGCCCGCCTGGCAATGTTCAGCACAAGCCTGTGCGCTGCAGGAACGTGCCGGTGAAGCAGATGTGACAGCAGTGTCGCATAGAACTCATTAGATCCATTACCGCCATGGGCCGGGCAGTGCGCATCTGGTACCTTGGCTGCAACTACGGCTTCAAATGAGCAATCCAGCGTTTTAATAAAGTCGTAGAATAATTTGCGGATTTCAGGAATATCGTCTGTTGCATGAAAGAAGTAGCCATATTGCGCTTTTTTCTTTTCTATGCTCGCAATGCCTTCAAAATAAGGAGAAGCCAGCACTTCTTGCTGCAAGGCCAGTATTCGTGTTCTGATAGTGTGCAGGTCCTCGCGGAAGCTCACCATGCCCAGAATAAAATGTGAAGAAACGCCCTGTTCCCCAATAATGATCCTTCGTCCCTTCCCGTAAAATACAGGATCACCCGCTTCGTCCAAAAAATAATGCCGTTTTTGCATACTCCTGTTTTATAAATCTGAAATATGCATACGGAACAGATGCTACAACATGAGGTTATCAACAACGATCTCAATATAAGACTTTCACCCATTCCACCAACCGCATTCATCATTCGTTATGCCCCATAAATAATATTTATTAGGTTAGTTTTAACACTTCCCATACCTTCGCTCCCTATAAAGTCTATATAATTAATAGGGTAATAATCATGAGACATTTGTACAAGCTTACCCTGCTTTTGCTGCTGACCAACCTGACTATTTATGCGCAAAACAGGAAAATTACCGGCAGGGTCACTGCCGGCAGTGGACAACCGTTACCAGGCGTATCCGTGTTCATTAAAGGTACCGGCACCGGTACCGCTACCACGCCAGACGGCAACTATGCCCTCAATGTGCCGGATACCGCCACTCAGCTCACCTTTGCTTTTATTGGCATGGAAACACAGACAATTGTCATCAACGGGCAAACGTCTATCAACGTGGTATTGCAGTCTGCGGATAAACAGCTGCAGGAAGTAGTAGTTACCGCACTGGGTATTTCCCGCGCCAAAAAAGCGCTTGGCTATGCTGTGCAGGAAGTAAAAAGCACCGAGCTGCAAACCCGCCCCACCAACGCGCTGAGCGCCCTCTCCGGCAAAGTGGCCGGTTTGCAGGTAGTGTCTTCCGGCGGTAACATGGGCGGCTCCAGCAGGGTGCTGCTGCGCGGTATCAACTCCATTTCGGGCAACAACCAGCCGCTCTTTGTGATTGACGGTATTACAATAGACAATGCTGACCTGAACACCAAAAGTACCGTTAACGGCTCCGCGGGGAAGGATGTAGGGAATATGATACAAGACCTCAACCCGGATGATATTGAAAGCGTGAACGTACTGAAAGGGCCGGCCGCGGCTGCCCTGTATGGCACTCGCGCGGCCAACGGCGTTATTGTGATCACCACTAAAAAAGGCCGTGCCGGCAAAGGGCTTGACGTAACAGTGAACTCCGGCGTTGAACTGGAACGTGTAGTGCGCCTCCCCGAACGCCAGCAACTGTACGGCGGCGGCAAAAGCAATACCTTCCAGGAAGCCACCATCAACGGCCAAACCTACAAGATAGTAGACTATGGCATGGACGAAAGCTGGGGCCCGAAGCTGGACGGTACGCCCGTGCTGCACTGGTACAACCTTGACCCGGAGTATGCGGACACCTACCTGAAACCCGAGCCGTGGGCATATCCTGAACATGATGTGAGATCATTTTTCCGCACCGGCATTGCAGCCACCAACAACGTATCTGTAAGCGGCGGTGGCGAGAACCAGACCTTCCGGCTGTCTTACACCAACCGCAGCGTGCGCGGCACCGTGCCCAATTCAAGCCTGAGCCGCAACACCGTGAACTTCTCCGGCTCATCCCGCTTCTCCCGTTTGCTGGCAACGGCTAACTTCAACTATGTAAAGAACCAGAGCACCGGCCGCCCCTGGACGGGCGCTTCCAACCGTAACATTATGCTGGAAGCCTTCCAGTGGGGCCAAACGCAGGTAGACTATGAAAAGCTGCGAGAATACAAGCGGCCAGACGGTACGCCCCGCTCCTGGAACCGCAACAGCTGGGAAAATACCGCTGCCGGCCGCGCCACCAAATACATAGACAATCCTTACTGGTCTGCTTATGAAAGTTATCTCGAAGAGAACCGTGACAGGTTCTACGGCAACGTAGGCCTTGCCTACGATGTGAACAACTGGCTGCAGCTCAGTTCCAAGGTGAACGCAGACCTGTACAACTACCAGCAGCAAGACAGGATTGCCGTGTACTCCCGCAGCCAGAGCAACTACTCCGAGTATGCCAACAATTTCAGTGAGTTCAACTACGAGTTCCTGGCCAATGCAAACAAACGCTGGAACACTATTTCGTTAACGGCCTACGCCGGCGGTAATATCATGAACCAGAAGCGCCGTGTGAACAGCGCCGTTACGCAGGGCGGGCTCATCATCCCCGATTACTACAACCTGAAGAACGCCAGCAGCGTGCTCAATGAATCCAACTTTTACCACAAAAGCATTTACTCCCTCTTCGGGAGCGTGTCTCTCGGGTATAAGAACTTCTGGTTCATAGATGGTACGTTGCGGAACGACTGGAGCAGCACCCTGCCGCTTGACCGTAATTCATTTGCCTACCCGTCTGTGTCTTCCAGCCTCATCCTGTCCGAGCTGGCGCCTTTCAAAGAGAACAACTGGCTGGACCTGTTGAAGCTCCGCCTCAGCTGGGCGCAGGTGGGTAACGATACAGACCCTTACCAGCTGCAGCAAGCCTATGATGCCACCCAGGCTTTCAACGGCAACCCCGGGTACAAGCTGCCCAGCGTGCTGGCCAACAAAGACCTGAAACCCGAAATTACCAGCTCCACCGAGGCCGGCGTGAGCGTGCGCGCGTTCTCCAACCGCCTGGGGCTGGACGTAACGGTGTATAATAACAACAGCCGTAACCAGATCATCAATATTCCCGTATCTACCGCGTTGGGTTATGAATCCAAATACATCAACGCCGGCAAGATCAACAACCGCGGTATAGAAGTAACGCTCACCGGCGTACCGGTACAAACGGCGCATTTCACCTGGGATGCGGCCCTCAACTGGTCTGCCAACCGCAACAAGGTGGTGCAGTTGAGTGAAGGGGTGACCACCTTCCCGCTTACAGACCCTTCCGGTTCACTGGCCACGCTCGTAGCCCGCGAGGGAGAACCTTACGGCCAGTTGCTGGGCTATGATTTTGTGTACGCTCCTGACGGCAGCAAGGTGATAGACGATAAGGGGCAATACCTGCGCACACAGCAACTGGTGCCCATTGGCAGCGTGTTGCCTGACTGGCAGTTCGGCATACAGCAACAGTTTACCTACAAAAGATTTGATGCGGGTTTCCTGGTAGACGGGCGTGTGGGTGGCAAGTTCTTTTCCCAGACATATAAGGTGGGCACGCAAACAGGCGCGCTGAAACATACTGCAGATAATGGTATCCGAGAGAACGGCCTTATACTGGATGGTGTGAACGGTACCGTGGCTTTCAACGCAGATGGTTCCTACACCGTGTCTAACACCAAGCCTAATACTACCCGCGTATCTGCGTACGACTGGGCCTATGGTTACAGCACCGGCCCTACCACGCAAAGCATCCTGGACGCCACCTTTGTGAAGCTGCGCGAAATAACCGCCGGCTACACCATTCCCTTCGGCAAAACATCTGCCGTACGCCAGGTACGCGTAGCCGCCTACGGCAGAAACCTCTGGAACATTTATACGGCCAGCAAATACATTGACCCGGAACTGACCAACAGCGGCGGCAACATACAGGGCGTGGAAGGCGGCAACCTGCCTGTGCCCGCTACTTTTGGCCTGAACGTACAGGTTAAATTCTGATAAAAAGAACCGACATGAAAAAACAACTCATTATAGTATATACGTTAGCGTTAGCGGCCGTGCTGGGCCTGGCTGCGTGCAGCGACAAGAAATTTGAAGAGATCAATACCGATCCCAACCGCCCGGTAGATGTGCCCACCACCACCATTCTGTCTGTAGCCCAGAAGCTGGTGATAGACAACGCGCGCGGGTCTGCCGGCAACTTCCGGAGCGCCATGCTCTTTGCGCAATATTTTTCGCAGAACCAGTACGTGAACGAGTCGCGGTACGACCTGCCGCGCAGCGCGTCAGACACTTATTGGGACAACGCGTACAAGGCCCTCAACAACCTGGAGCAGATCATCCGGCTCAATACAGACCCGGCCACCAAATTGAAAGTGACCGCCAATGTTGGGCCTAATGAGAACCAGATCGCCATTGCCCGCATTCTGAAAGTATACACTTTCCTCTCGCTGACAGATGCGTTCGGGAACATTCCTTACAGTTCATATGGCAACAACGATGCGGATTTTCAGGCCCTGAAAGTAAACCCGGAGATAGTGTCTCCAAAATACGCGCCGCAGGAAAAGATCTATCCGGACCTGCTGAACGAGCTGAAGGAAGCCGCCGCCCAGATAGATGTGAGCGCCAACACTTTTGGCAACTACGACGGTATTTACAAAGGCAAACCCGACCTGTGGAAAAAGTTTGCCAACTCCCTGCGCCTGCGCATTGCCACCCGCGTGCGCGCCAAACTGCCGCAGGTAGCGGAAACACATATACAGGAAGCCATTGCCGGCGGCCTCATTTCCAGCAACGCGGAAAACGCCGTGCTGAAGTATGAGGCCAAAGCGCCCAATGAAGCGCCGTTGTACCGTAGCACGGTTACCGAAAACCGGCGGGACTTTTCCGTGTCTCACATCCTGATCAATGTGCTGAAAGGCACGGCCGGCCCCTTTACCGCTCCTGATCCCCGCCTGCCCGTTTACGCCCGCACCAACAACAAGGGCGAATACCTGGGCCAGCCATACGGCCTCGACGCCCGGGTGGCGTCTATCCTGAAGGCGGAAGACATCAGCCTGCCCGGTGCGCTGGTCAACGCGGCAGATTATGGCGAAGTGCTGATAGAATATGCGGAAGTATGTTTCCTGCTGTCTGAGTACAGGAACTGGGACGCCGCAGAATATATCAAAGGCGTGCGTGCATCCCTGCAGAAATGGGGCGTGGCCGCCAATGCGGAAAATGCTTACGTTAATGCCCTGCCGGCCGCTTCGCAGGAAACGGTGCTGTCCCAGAAATACCTGGCGCTCTATATGCAAGGCAACGAGGCCTGGGCGGAAATACGCCGTACCGGCTTCCCCAAATTCCTGGTAAAACCCGGGGATGTAGTGTGGCCCAATGCACCCTTCCCGGAAACGGAGTACACCAAGTTCAATCCCGTTGTGGGCAGCGGCATTCCCTCCAGGATCTACTACCCGCAGAAAGAACAGACTGTGAACCTGGCCAGTTATGAAGCCGCGGTGGCCGCACAGGGTAACGATGTACTGGATACAAAACTCTGGTGGAATAAATAAAACCAGCCTGTATATATGAAACGGCGCAAATGAGAATTTGCGCCGTTTTTATTATATATTGAGTGAACAAAACCCTGCTACCTATGGAATTAGTAAAACGTTACGCCAGCGCATATATTACCCTTTTTTTCGTGCAACTGGTAATGGTTAATCCGGCTTCCTCACAAGATTTTAGCTATCTTAATATTTTCAGTAGCCCTGCCGATGCCTTGTTAAAAATGGGAGAGAACAATATGAATTTCTACCTCAAGCAATACTCATCGAACAATAAGTTTTTACAGGAAAGCATATATGATGGTGGTGTGTACCATGTGGTTGCGGAGAAGCATAAGTCCTATATAAATTTCAGGAACAGCGCCGGGATCGGGAATGTTACTCCCGTTGCCACACTTGATGTAAATGGCAGCATCAGGGCCAATACGGCCTTCATGATGCTGGGCCCCGGAAGTTATGTGGGAACGAGATTTATTGACGGCCTGACCAGCGGCCGGCGTGGCCTTCATATTGACAATGATGCAAGTACAAGTTGGGAATTCCTTTCATTAAGGAATGCAAACGGAGAGCATCTCCGCATAAAGGGGAACGGCTACACCGGCCTGGGCGTTGATCCCAGCTACCGGCTGCATGTTATGCAAAAGGATGGCTCGTTTGCAGAAGGCATTGGCCTTACCAACGGAAGCGTGACCTGGAACATTGTTTCAGATGGTTATGGCGCCCGCCTGCTGATCTCCCAAAATGGGGACCCATCCAAAGGGCTGTCTATTCTGAACGGTAATACAGGTATTGGCATGGATGCCCCGGCCGCCTACCGGCTGGCGGTTAACGGCACAGTAGCTGCAAAAAAAGTAAAGGTGACGCAAACACCCTGGGCAGACTTCGTATTTGATCCGGGTTATGATCTGATGCCACTGCCGGAACTGGAAGAATATATACAACAAAACAAGCACCTGCCGGGTATACCTACCGCGAAAGAGGTAGGGAAAGACGGTGTAGACCTCGCAGAGATCAATGCAAAACTTCTTCAGAAAATAGAAGAGTTAACCCTTCACCTGATTGAACAGAACAAGGAAATAAAGCAAATAAGAAAAGAATTGGCTGCGGCGAAGGCTGTTACGGAATAAGTCCGGCCCCTTTTTCATCTTAACCCGCCCAACCGCTCATCATCAAACTCCAGCAACGAGCCCAGTTGCAGGTCTGCCAGGCCAAAGCGGCCGTCGTTACGTTTGTGGGCTTCCGGCACCACCACTACTTTCATGCGGGCGGCCTTGGCGGCTATCATGCCGGTTACGGAATCTTCAAAGGCCAGGCAGTGCAGCGGGCTGCTGTTCAGTTCCTGGGCGCAAGACAGGTATACGGCGGGGTGGGGTTTGCCGTGGGGCTCAAATTCTGCGGAGATCACGGCGTGGAACCGGTCCCGGATGCCCAGGTGGTCCAGCACGGACTGTATCAGGCGCATGGGAGAGGAGGAAGCCAGCCCTACCTTGAAACTGCGGGTATGGAAAAAGTCCAGGATGTAAGTAAGGCCTTCCATGGCGCGGCCTTCCCGCAATATTTTGCTGGTGACGTTGTCAATGATCTCCACGGTCACCTCTTCGGCGCTTTTGTTGTTCCACTGAAAGTGCTCATGCCAGTAGCTCACCACCTCCTTGGTACGGAGGCCCGTGGTGCGGCTGGTCAGTTCCGGAGAAAGGGTAACGCCCACCGTAGAGAACACCTCCCGCATGGCCTGCCCCCACAGTGGCTCGGAATCGATCAATAGGCCGTCCATGTCAAAAATCACCGTGTTGATCATATCGTTTGTATTTGCGCCGCAAAGGTACGGCAAAATGAGGGGAATTGTAGCGGCTGGCGGGTTGAACGGACGATAATGCAATGACCCGCAGTACTTTATGATTGGAAAGGAAGAGGGGGCCGGCTTTGGCACCAGGCCCGGCCGCCGTTGTGTCACTCCCTTCAGCGGCAGTGCAGGGCCCGGCAGGGCGGGGGCTTCACATCAGCTGTGCCGGATACAATTGTGCCTGTCTCAAAGCTGCTTTGACCACACTTCGGGGCCTCACATCAGCTATGCCGGATACAATTGTGCCTGTCTCAAAGCTGCTTTGGCCACACTTCGGGGCTTCACATCAGCTGTGCCGGATACAATTGTGCCTGTCTCAAAGCTGCTTTGACCACACTTCGGGGCCTCACATCAGCTGTGCCGGATACAATTGTGCCTGTCTCAAAGCTGCTTTGGCCACACTTCGGGGCCTCACATCAGCTGTGCCGGATACAATTGTGCCTGTCTCAAAGCCGCTTTGGCCACACTCCAGGGCCTCATATCAGCTTTGCCTGATACAATGTGCCTGTTTTAACCGGCCCGCTGGTTTTTTCAGGCCCCGAACGCCTCATTTCACGCCCGGCGCCCCATAACTATTTGTTATAGCCCATAACCCGGTAACGGCGGCTGGTTATGCCCGCCTATATTCGGCACTCAGCTGTAACGGCCTGCGGTGGCCGGTTTGGAAGAAATTTGCTGCAAATGGACGGCAGTATTGCCGCCCTGCCGCGCCCGCCCGCGCAGGGCCGTTAGATATTTTCTAATTTACCCCCCTCTTTTTTTACAAAAAAAGTTTTGCGTTTACAGGCCCAGACTATACCTTTGTATTACTCTACAAAATCTATAGGATTATGGGTTATAAATTTCAGATAATGACAGGTATGTGCATGTGCTGTTGGAATAACTCAACAGACTAGGAGGTTTCTACATATGAGTGAAATAAAGTTTTCAAGATCATACAACGAGGGCCTCCGCTATACAACGGGGGCCTTGTTTTTCAGGGCAGCGTACCGGGAAAACGAACAAGCACCACGATGAATACCAATTTTATCACGAGCAACTAAATTATCATGCAAAGCTTCAGAACCGAACTGGAAAATCCCATCGTAGAAAGAGACATTATCGAACTGGAAAAAAAGATCAGGCAGTTTCGTGAGGGAAAGGTAACGGACGAAAAATTCCGCAGCCTCCGCCTGGCGCGGGGCATTTACGGCCAACGCCAGCAAGGGGTACAGATGGTACGTATCAAACTGCCTTACGGCAGAATGACTTTGCAGCAGTGGAAACGTATCTCCGATATTTCTGACGAATATGCTACTAGCAACCTGCACCTTACTACCCGTCAGGATATTCAGATCCACTTTGTATCGCTTGACAGAACGCCCGAACTGTGGCACAAACTGGCGCAGGACGATATCACCATCCGTGAGGCCTGCGGCAACACCGTGCGCAACATCACCGGTTCAGACCGGGCGGGTATAGACCCTGAAGAACCGTTTGATGTTTCTCCGTATGCCGATGCGGCTTTCCGCTATTTCCTCCGCAACCCTATTTGCCAGGAAATGGGCCGTAAATTCAAAATATCTTTCTCTTCCAGTGATAAAGACACGGCCATGGGCTACATGCACGATGTTGGGGCCATCCCCAAGGTCCGCATCGTAGATGGCAAAGAAGTACGCGGTTTCAAAATAGTAGTGGGCGGCGGCCTCGGTGCACAGCCCTACCTGGCCAAAACGGCCTTCGAGTTCCTGGAAACAGAGCAGCTCATCCCCTACATTGAAAGCGTGCTGCGTGTGTTTGACCGCTATGGTGAAAGAAGCAGCCGCCACAAGGCCCGCCTCAAGTTCCTCATCCAGAAAATAGGCTTTGAAGAGTTTGAGCGCCTGGTAAAAGAAGAATTTAAGGCGGTGAAAAGCAAAACCTACCCGGTAGACCATGCGGCCTGGCCGGAGACGGTTGCTCCCGCGGCCGGTGTGGAACTGCCTGCCTTTACCATCAAAAACGAAAAACAGTTTGAGGCCTGGAAAAAGACCAACACTTTTGAACAGAAACAGAAAGGTTTTTACGGCGCCTACATCCGCGTACCGCTGGGAGACATCAGCTCCAGCACCTCCCGGACGCTGATAGAAAGGCTCCGCCCCGTAATAGCGGACGATCTGCGGGTAACGGCCAACCAGGGCCTGCTGCTGCGCTTCATCCGGCCTGAATACCTGCCGTACGTGTTCAGCCTGCTGGAAGAAGCGGGTTTCTCCGCCGCCGGCTTTGACAGTATCGCAGACATCACGGCCTGCCCGGGTACAGACACCTGTAACCTGGCCATTTCCAGCAGCACCGGTATTGCCGCCGCGCTGGAAAACGTGATCCACGACGAGTTCCCCGATCTCATTTACAATAACGATATCAAAATAAAGATCAGCGGCTGTATGAACTCCTGCGGCCAGCACGGTCTTGCCCACATCGGTTTCCACGGTTCTTCCCTGAAAGCCGGCGGCAAGGTATTGCCTGCCCTGCAGGTGCTGCTCGGTGGCGGTACCCTGGGAGACGGGCATGGCCGCGTGGCGGACAAAGTGCTGAAAGTGCCCAGCCGCCGCGGCCCCGATGTATTGCGTACCCTCCTGTATGACTATGAGGCCAACGCCAAAAACAACGAGCTGTTTAACGATTATTATGACCGCAACGGCGAAAAATATTTCTATGAGCTGCTGAAACCACTGGCAGACGTTACGGCCGTAAAAGCGGAAGAATATATTGACTGGGGCAAGGAAGATGCTTTTGCAACTGCCATTGGCGTGGGCGAGTGCGCCGGCGTCATGATAGACCTGATTGCCACCCTGCTGTTTGAAGCGGAAGAAAAAATGGACTGGGCCGCGCAGGCTTTCGCCAACAATGCCTGGGCGGATGGTATCTATCACGCTTACGCCTGTATGATACAAACGGCCAAGTGCATACTGCTGGACGAGAACATCAACTGCAACACGCAGCACGGCATCATGAACGATTTTGACAAACATTTTGTAGAGACCGGCCGCTTCAAGCTGGACGGCACGTTCCGTAACATGGCGCTGCAGATCAACCAGCACGAGCCTACAGAGAGCTTTGCCAAGCAGTATTACCAACAGGCCAAGGCATTTTATGATAGTGCGCAGCAATACCGCGCAGAAAAACAGGCGGCCAACGTAAGCGCCTGAACCAATCAACCTTAAAAAAAGTACGATCATGCAAACAACACAACCGAAAGTGACGCTGGTAGGGGCAGGGCCCGGAGATCCGGACCTGATTACCGTGAAGGGGCTGAAGGCCATTCAGAACGCCCGGGTGATACTGTACGATGCGCTGAGCAACAATGAGCTGCTGGACCACGCTCCGCAGAGCTGCCTGAAAAGGTTTGTAGGCAAACGCGCGGGTATGCATGTATACACACAGGCCGAGATCAACCGCATGATCGTCAAATACGCGCTTACCTACGGCAACGTGGTGCGGCTGAAAGGGGGAGACTCCTTTGTGTTTGGCCGCGGTCAGGAAGAAGTGGCCGCCGCGCAGCAGTACGGCATTGAAACGGAAATAGTGCCGGGCGTGAGCAGCGCCATTTCCGTACCGGGAGTGAACAAGATCCCCGTTACCGCCCGCAATGTGAGCGAAGGGTTTTGGGTGATCACCGGCACCACGCAGAACGGCAAGCTCTCCCGTGACCTGGAGTACGCCATACAGGCAGATACCACCGTAGTGATACTCATGGGCATGAGCAAGCTGGAAGAGATTGCCGCCATCTATAGCCAACAGGGTAAAGGCCAGGTACCGGCCGCAATTATACAGAACGGTACCCTGCCCACCCAGAAAGTAGGTGTAGGGGTGGCGGCAGACCTGGCGGTATTTGCCGCCGAACAGGATCTTCACAACCCCGCCATTATCGTAATTGGCGAGGTGGTGCGTTTTCATGAAGCATTCCAGGAATTACAGAGTAAATTAGCGGAGAATTACAAACTGGCCGTTTAATAAAATCTGCTGTATGGAAGCCAATCATTTATTTCCTGTTTTCTTCAAACTGGAGCAGTTGCAGGTGCTGGTAGTAGGAGGGGGCAATGTGGGCTGTGAAAAGGTGAACGCCATTTTACAGAATTGTCCCGCCGCCCGTGTGACCGTGGTAGCCACCTGGTTCCTGCCGGAAATGGAGACCATTACCGCCGGCTACCCCAATGTGACCCTGGTGCAAAAGGAGTTCTCCTGCGGGGATATTTTCGGGAAAGACCTGGTGATAGCCGCTACCTCAGACAAGGAACTGAACAGCTGCATCTGGGAAAAGGCCAAGGCTTCCAAAGTGCTGATCAATGTGGCAGACACGCCCGCGCTCTGTGATTTTTATCTCGGCTCCGTGGTGCAGAAAGGCAACCTGAAAATAGCTATTTCCACCAACGGCAAGTCTCCCACCATTGCCAAACGGCTCCGCGAAGTGCTGACAGACGCCATCCCGGACTCCCTGGAAAATGTGTTGCAGCACCTCAACGCCATCCGAGACCGGCTAAAGGGGGATTTTGCGGACAAGGTGAAAAAGCTGAACGAGCTGACGAGCGTGCTGGTAGACCGGAAATAAACCATAAACATGATCTGAGACTATAAAGAACAAGGTTGTTCCATGACGGAACAACCTTGTTGCTTTCGATGGGATGCCTTATGAGCATGATCGTTTATAAAAGAACAAGGTTGTTCCGTCATGGAACAACCTTCTTGCTTTTGACGGGATGCCTTATGAGCATGATCGTTTATAAAAGAACAAGGTTGTTCCGTCATGGAACAACCTTCTTGCTTTTGACGGGATGCCTTGTGAGCATGATCGTTTATAAAAGAACGAGGTTGCGCCGTCATGGCACAACCTTGTTGCTTTTGATAGCATATCTTGATCTTGCAGGGTTTACTGCTCGTAAAACAGCGCCTTCAGCTCGCCCGCGTCCGCGGGCTTCATTTTGCCGCCCAGTATCAGGCGCAGCTGCCGCCGGCGGAGGGCGCCATCATATAGTTTTTTCTCTTCCTCGGATTCTGCTATTACCGGGGGCACCGGGCGGGATTTGCCGTGAGGGTCCAGCGCTACAAAGGTCATAAAGGCCTCGTTAGACTTGTAGCGGTACTGCAGCACGGGGTCTTCTCCCCAAACCCGCATGTGTACTTCCATGGAGGTGGTGAAGGCGCGGGTAATAATGGCCTCAATGTGTACCACGTTCCCGAGCTTGATGGGTGTTTCAAAGGAAATATTGTCTACCGAAGCGGTCACCACCGGGGCCGCGCAGTGCTTCATGCAGGCCAGGGCGGCGGCAATGTCCATCCAGTACATCAAACGGCCGCCCATGAGGTTGCCGAAGGTATTGGTATCGTTGGGCAGCACCAGCTCCGTCATCTGTACCAGGGATTCCTGTGCCTTTTTTGGCGTTAAGGTCATATTTGCGTGTATTTCATCTGTTAATAACGGCTTCCAGGGGCCGGGTAGTGCCTGGCAGGGGCCTTCCCGGTATCGGGAAATGTTGCCTTTGCCCGGCTACAGCCCGCAAATTTACGGGAATGCGGGCACAATTCCCCTATGGATGGGAATGGTTTCAAACGGCGGAGAAATACGGCAGTACACGCCGGTGAGAAAGGGCGCTGCCCAGCAGGCGAAAAGCCCCCTGCCTGTGCCGGGTAGAAGCAACCCTGTCCTGCTGATGGAAACGTCGCTACACACCTCGTGAAAACACCCCCTGCCTATGCCGGGTAGAAGCAACCCTGTCCTGCTGATGGAAGCGTCGCTACACACCTCGTGAAAACACCTCTTGCCTGTGCCGGGTAGAAGCAACCCCGCTCCTGCTGATGGAAGCGTCGCTACACACCTCGTGAAAACACCCCCTGCCTATGCCGGGTAGAAGCAACCCTGTCCTGCTGATGGAAGCGTTGCTACACACCTCGTGAAAACACCCCTGCCTATGCAGGGTAGAAGCCCCCGCTCCTGCTGATGGAAACGCTCCTCTCGCCACGCCGGGGAAAAGTACAACCGGCCGCGTTTGGGAAATTTTCTGAAACGCTCTCCGGTGGTGGGTTTGAGGCGGCTCCGTAGTAAAGGCCGCAAAAATAGACTTGGGCGCGCAGCAAATTTGTGTAACTTTGCATGACCTTACGGAAGTAAATTACTTGACAGGATACACCAATACAGTCCGGCATCACTTCCTCTACAGGTCAAGTAAAATTTCGGGAACTTAGTTTTTATGGCAAAATATATCTTCGTTACGGGAGGTGTTACTTCCTCATTGGGTAAAGGAATTATCGCAGCGTCCCTCGCTAAACTATTGCAGGCACGTGGCTTTAAGGTGACAATTCAGAAATTTGATCCATATATCAACGTGGATCCCGGTACATTAAACCCCTATGAGCACGGGGAATGCTATGTAACCGAAGATGGCGCCGAAACTGACCTGGACCTCGGGCACTATGAGCGTTTCCTCAACACGCCCACCTCACAGGCCAACAACGTAACCACCGGCCGTATTTACCAGACCGTGATCAACAAGGAGCGCGAAGGCGCTTACCTGGGTAAAACGGTACAGGTGATCCCCCATATCACAGATGAGATCAAACGCCGTATACTGCTGCTGGGCAAAGACGGTAAGTACGATATTGTAATTACCGAACTGGGCGGTACCGTGGGTGACATTGAGTCTCTCCCCTACATTGAGGCGGTACGCCAGCTGCAGTGGGAGCTGGGCGAAGAAGATTGCCTGGTGGTACACCTCACCCTCATCCCTTACCTGCGCGCGGCCAAAGAGCTGAAAACCAAGCCCACGCAGCACTCTGTAAGGCTGCTGAGCGAAAATGGCGTGCATCCTGACATTATTGTATGCCGCACGGAAGAGCCCCTGTACCGCGAGCTGAAGAAAAAGATCGCTCTCTTCTGCAACGTGCAGGTAGACGCGGTCATTGAAGCAAACGACGTGGGCACCATCTACGAAGTGCCGCTGGAAATGATGCGGGAAAAGCTGGACGTGATCTGCCTCAAAAAAATGAACCTGCCGGTAGAAAAAGAACCGGAGCTGGTGAAATGGCGGGAGTTCCTTGACAAGCTGAAATACCCCAAGTCCAAGGTGACCATTGGCCTCATCGGCAAATACGTGGAGCTGCAGGATGCCTACAAGTCCATCCTGGAATCTTTCATACACGCCGGCGCCGTGAACGAGTGCAAGGTGATCGTACAAAATATTCATTCCGAGCATATTACGCCTGAGAATGTGTGTGAGAAGCTGAAGAACCTGGACGGGTTGCTGGTAGCTCCCGGTTTCGGCCACCGCGGCATAGAGGGCAAGATCACCGCCATCCAGTATGCCCGTGAAAATAGCCTGCCCTTCTTCGGCATCTGCCTGGGCATGCAAATGGCGGTAGTGGAATACGCCCGCAACGTGCTGGGCCTGCGGGAGGCGCACTCTACGGAAATGAACCCGGAAACGCCTTACCCCGTGATCAACCTCATGGAAGAACAGAAAAAGATCACCAAAATGGGCGGCACCATGCGCCTGGGCGCTTACGCCTGTGATCTGAAACCCGGCTCCCAGGCTTCCGCCATTTACGGCGGGGCCACGGCCATCAGCGAGCGCCACCGCCACCGTTACGAGTTCAATAACGACTTCCTGGGCCAGATGGAACAGTCCGGTCTCGTGGCCTCCGGTAAAAACCCGGAAACCGGCCTGGTGGAAATGATCGAGCTGCCTTCCCATCCCTTCTTTATAGGCGGCCAGTTCCACCCCGAGCTGAAAAGCACCGTGGAAAGCCCGGCCCCCCTCTTCGTCAGTTTCATCAACGCCGCCAAGAGCTTTGCGGAAAACAAAAACGGCAAGGCTAAACCGGCTGAAGAGAAGGTTATACACGAATAATATTTTTGATATATGATGCTTGCGCGCCGGCAGATGGATTTTAACAATATCATCTGCCGGAAAGCGTACATCATTGTACCTTATATATTACCTTTGCTCCTTAAATTTTAATTTTCGACATGGATAGAAATTCGGTCATTGGTTTTGTTCTGTTAGGAGCGTTACTGATCGGTTATATTTTCTGGAACCAGAAATCTACGGAAACGGCAAGACTGGAAAAGGCTCGTCAGGATTCTATTGCCAATCTGAATAAACCCAAAGAAGAGCAGGTACGGCTGGATACGGCCGTGGCAGCGCTGGGAGATTCCAACCGCCCCGTGGCCGCTTTCGGGCAAGATGCCCAGGCCGGTGAAACAGAGACCATACTGGAAAACGAACTGGTGAAGATCACCTTCTCCAATAAAGGCGGTATTCCCAAAACCGTGTTGCTCAAAGCCCTGCAAACCTCTGAAAAAGAAGGTAATAACAAGCTGAAAGAGTTCAAGACCTCAGACGGGCAGCCCCTCTACCTCCAGAAAGGCTCCTTTAACCGGATGGGCCTGAAAATCCCTTCTTCTACAGGCGAGATCAATACAGCAGACCTTTATTTTTCTCCGGCTACCATAGAAAAGACCACGGACGGCGGACAGCGCATCGCCTTCCGGCTCAATAAGAACGGCGCCGCCGGCCAGTATATAGAATATGTATATGTACTGAAACCAGACAGCTACCTGGTAGATTTTACCATCAATACCGCTGGTATGCAGGCAGACCTGCCTAAAGGCAGCATTCCCTTCCAGTGGAACAGCCAGGCAGACCGGCAGGAGCATGACATGCACCAGGAGCGCCTGAACAACCAGGTACACTGGCGGCTGGCAGACAAGGAGCATGATTATTTCACCCTGCAGAACCGCGCCGAAGAAAAGCTGGGCCCCCTGCAGTGGCTGAGCTTCAAGCAGCAGTTCTTCAACATCACGCTGCTGGCCAAAAAAGACAACTTTGCTTCCGCGGAGATCCACAGCAAGGTACCGGAAAGCGGCAACATCGTAGGCCAGGAAATGACCACCCTGGGTATTCCCTACAACGGCGCCTCCACCTTCAGCTTCCCCATGGAAATTTATTATGGCCCCAACCACTATAAAACGCTGAAGTCTATGGACGTTGACCTGGAGAAGATCATTCCCCTGGGCACCGGCATCTTTGCGTTTGTGAAGTATGTGAACAAGTGGATCATCATCCCCGTGTTCAACTTCCTGGGCGGCCTTACTACGCACTACGGCCTCATCATCCTGCTGCTCACCATCTTCATCCGCATCATTATTGCGCCTTTCACCTACCAGAGCTATGTGTCTGCCGCAAAAATGAAAGTGCTGAAACCGGAGCTGGACGAGCTGCGCGCCAAGCATAAAGATGACCAGCAGGCGTTCGGCATGGAGCAGATGAAACTCTTCCGCAGCGCCGGCGTAAACCCGCTGGGTGGTTGTTTGCCCGCCCTGCTGCAGTTGCCCATATTGGTGGCCATGTACTCTTTCTTCCCGTCTTCCATTGAGCTGCGGCAGGAAAGTTTCCTGTGGGCCAAAGACCTGTCTACCTACGATTCCATCTATAATTTCGGCTTCACCATACCGCTCTACGGAGACCACATCAGCCTGTTCACCATCCTGATGACCATTTCCAGCCTCATCCTCGCGTTCTACAACAGGGGTATGACGGACCAGAGCAACCCGGTGATGAAATACATGCCGTACGTGTTCCCGGTAATGCTGCTGGGCATTTTCAACAGCATGGCCGCGGCGCTCACTTATTACTACTTCCTCAGTAACGTGATCAGTATCTTGCTGCAGTGGGTGATACAGACCTTCATTATCAACCACGACAAGATCCACGCAAAGATCCAGGCCAACAAGGCCAAGCCCGCCGGCAAAAGCAAGTGGGCGGAAAGGCTGGAAGAAATGCAGAAACGCCAGCAGGACATGCAGAAAACAAAAAAGAAATAACCATCATACCGAAGGCCCCGAAAACGGGGCCTTCGTTCTTTAAACAGTGAACATGCGATCTATTCTAGTAACAGGATTATTGCTGGCAAGCCTATGCAGCGCAGCGCAGGAGTACATGCCCTCACCGGCCAACATTACCCGCACCGTACAATACCTGGCCTCGGAAAAACTGAAAGGCCGCGGCACCAATGAAAAAGGCGGGCAAAAAGCCAGCAGCTACGTGGCTAAGCAGTTCAGGAAACTGGGCCTGGAGCCGGGCAGCAACGGCCGGTATTACCAGCCCTTTACCTTTACCCGCGGCAAACATGTGAACATTCCCAGCCGCAACGTGATCGGCTATCTGGATAACAGCGCCGCCTACACGATAGTGATCGGCGCGCATTATGACCACCTGGGCACCGCCGCCCTGTTTGACGGGCGCTACCCTATAGGGCAGGTCCACAATGGCGCGGATGATAACGCCTCCGGTGTGGCCGGCCTGCTGGAGCTGGCCAGGTATTATACGCAAAACGGGGAGAGGGAGCCGTTCAACTTTATGTTCATTGCCTTTGGTGGCGAAGAAATGGGCCTGCAGGGCTCCAAATACTATACGCAGCACCCGGTAGACTCGCTTGACAATATCCACTTCATGCTGAACATGGACATGATAGGCCGTTACAATCCTTCCCGCGGCGTGGGCATTGGCGGCTACGGCTCTGCTATGGAGTGGCCGGAAATATTCAAAGGCGTACAGGCGGATACCATCAAATTCTTTACAGACGCGGCCGGCAAAGGCGGTTCAGACCACCATAGCTTTTATGTGGCCGGCGTGCCGGTGCTCTTTCTCCATACCGGCGGGCACAATGATTACCACAAACCTACGGACGATGCCCACAAGGTGAATGCGGCGGCGGAAGCCGGCATTCTCAGAATTGCGGTACAACTGATCAACAATGCCATGAAGGTGAACAAGCTGGAATATGTGGGGGAACAGGCGTCAAAGTAAGTAGCCCCGGCCGCTACTACGGCCACCAGGGCCTTAAACGATGACAAGTCTCTGCCAGGTACCCGAATAAATCAGGGCTGACCATCATTGCTGGTCAGCCCTTTTTATATTTATTTTCCGGCGCAGGCCGGGATGTTCTACTGGTTGTTATTCTTCGGCTTCGGCGGCATCACGGCCTTGGGCGTAGCACCGGGAGGCGTGGCCTCCTCTTTCTTTTTGTCTTTCGGCGCGTCTTTTTTATCCTTCTCTTTCTGTGTTTCCTTGCCAGGAGGGGCCACCGTTTCTACCGGCTCGCCATAATCCCTGAGGTCTATGGTCTCATAATCGCTGGCGGCGCCATTGCCCACGTCTTCCGCTTCCGCGCCGGGCTGCACGTTGTTCTCATAATTGAAGTAGAGATCGTTGCGCATATTGGCGGGTATCGGGAAGGTGGATTTGGAGTCTATGCCGAGTGTTTTATCTGCATATACTTTCTGCATGAACAGCGCCCAGATGGGCAGGCCGGTATTGGCGCCCTGGCCCAGGGCCGTGCTGGCAAAGCGGAGGTAGTTGTTGTCGCAGCCCACCCAAGCGCCGGCCAGCAGCTGCGGCGTGTAGCCAATGAACCAGCCGTCTGTATTATCGTTGGTGGTACCGGTTTTACCGGCTATTTCGCCCGGCAGGTTGTAGCGGAAACGCAGGCGCGCGCCGGTGCCGCCGGTGGTGGTAACGCCTTCCATCATTTTCACCATGGTGTACGCGTCTGTTTCGCTGATCACTTCGCGCTTTTCGGGTACATTGGTTTCAAGAATGTTGCCGTTGCGGTCTTCAATGCGGGTGATGTACACCGGTTTGGTGATCACCCCGCGCGCCGGGAACATGGTGTAGGCGCGCATCATGTCAAAGAGAGACAGTTCGGAAACACCCAGCGAGATAGACGGGTAGGGATCTATTTTATTAGACTCGAAACCTATTTTGGAATTGGCGAAGTTGGAGAAGGCCTGCGCGCCGAATTGTTTGATGAGGTATACGCTCACCAGGTTCAGCGATTTGGCCAGCGCTCCGGCCATGGTGATAGAACCGCCCACGCTGCCTTCGGAGTTGCGGCTGATGGTCCAGTTGCCGATGGTAACCGGCTCATTGGGCAGCATGGTGTTGGGGCTGAACCCGTTCATCAGCGCAAAGCAATACAGGAACGGCTTGAAGGTAGAGCCTACCTGCCGGCGTGATTTGAACACGTGATCGTTCTTGAAATACCTGAAATCAGGGCCGCCTACCCATGCCTTCACTTCGCCGCTCTCAGGGTCCATGGCCATGAAACCGGTTTGCAGTATGGCGCGGGAGTACTTGATGGAATCAAGCGGGGTCATCACCGTGTCTATCTCGTTCTGGGACGCGTCCGTAAAGCTGCGCCAACCGAACACTTTCATTTTTGTAGGGGTCTTGAAGGCCTTTACGATCTCTTCTTCCGGCACTTCATCTTCCAGCATTTGTTTATAACGTTCAGATTCTTTCATGAACCGCACCAGGTCTTTTTTGGCGTCTTCCCGTTTGGTCCACACACTGCCGCTTTTGATATTGCTTTGCTGGAAGAAAGACTTCTGCAGGTCTTTCAGGTGTTTGGCCACCGCTTCTTCCGCATACAGCTGCATGCGGGGGTTGATGGTGGTGTATATCTTCAGCCCGTCCCGGTACAGGTTGTATTCCGTACCGTCCGCTTTTTTGTGGTCTTTGCACCAGTTCTTCATTTCCGATCTCAGCACTTCACGGAAGTAGGGGGCCAGGCCGCTGTTGTGGTCTATCTTGTTATAGCGCAGCACAATGGGGCGGCTTTTGGCGGCGTCTCCGTCGGCTTTGGTGATATAACCGGTTTCCACCATGTTCTCTATCACGGTATTCCGCCTGTCAAGCGCCATTTTAGGATTGCGCCGCGGGTTGTACATAGTGGAGCCTTTCAGCAGGCCCACCAGCAGCGCGGCCTCTTCTATGGAAAGGCGGCCGGGGTCTTTGCTGAAAAACGTGCGGGCGCCGTTCTCTATCCCGTACACATTGTCACCGAAAGTAACGGTGTTCAGGTACAGGGTAATAATTTCTTTTTTGGTAAAGTTCCTTTCCAGCTTGATAGCGATCACCCATTCCGTCAGCTTCTGGAAAGAACGGATGAGCAGGTTGCGGGAGCGGGATTTGCCTTCCACATCCGCCTGCAGGTTGAGGGCCAGCTGTTGCGTGATGGTGCTGGAGCCGCGTTTTTTACCCACCAGCAGGTAAAATGGAATGGCTGCCGTGCCTTTCGGGTCTATGCCGGAGTGATCATAAAAATTACGGTCTTCCGTGGCCAGCAGGGCGTTGATCACGTTCTGCGAAATATCCTTGTAATCAACATTGGAACGGTCTACGGATAAAAACTTGCCCATAATGGTGCCATCTTCCGCAATTACCTCGGAAGCCAGCGCCGTTCTGGGATTTTCCAACTCCTCCAGGCTGGGCATATGCCCGATCAGGCGGAGATTGATGAGCAGTAACAGCAGCAGGAAAAAAGCCACGCCGGCGCCGAATACGACCCATAATATCTTGATGGATTTTCTCATATGTTAAATTGTGTGAAACAGTCTTTAGTGCAAAATTACCAATTTCCCCCCGGTATTCATAGGCCAGGGTGCCGCAGACAGTATTGCAAATATTATTCCGTTATATAGTTGTCTCCAAAGAATTTCCGGTAGCCGTTGATGTCTTTTGTATTGTTCAGCAGGATGAAGTTTTCCCGTGAAATGATAAAGAATTTATACTCAGTGGGTTTAATTCTCGGGATGATGACGGTGGCGGCGGAGCGCACGGCCTCGTCAAAATACCCGAGGGCTTTTTCCTCATCGGGGAAAAGCCTTATGATCACCATTATTTCCGTGGGCGTGAGCACAAAACTGCTGGTTTCCAGCTTTTCCGCCGCGTGTTTTTCCGCATTATAACGGGAAAACTGGGCCACCGCCTCATCTACCAGCACTTTCGACACCCGGTTGAAGTACATCACCACAAAGTGCGGAACGGCGGTTTTTTCGTCTCCCAGCCGGTAAGGCGTTACCGGCGGCGGCGGTGGCGGCGGCGGCACATTGGCGGCTGCCAGGGAGTCTGCCTGCGCCTGCGCTATTTTGGCAGAATCTGCCGCAAACTGGGGCTGCGGTGTTTGCCAGGGGTAGCGGATGGAAATATTTTCGTCTACTATGGCTGTTTCCGAGCTGTCCCGCTGCAATTGCAGGCGGCTGAGGTAGTCTGTTACCTCCGCTTTGCGGTTGAGCGCCTCCATAATGTCATTGGCCTGGTTGAGGATGGCCGGCTCGCCGGGGTATTTGTTGATGATGGCGGCAATGGCGGCCTTGCCCGCGCTGTCTGACTGCGTTTTGATAATGGCCATGGCTTCCAGCAGGTCCCATTTGGGCTGCAGGGAAGAATAGCCATAGCTGGAATCCGCCAGTTTTTTGAGCTGGAAAACAGTGTCGTACCGGCCGGTGAGGTAAGCGATGTAGGCGGTGTCATAAATGGCGCTCACCGCGTTGGTTTTCTCCTTGCTTTCATCTTTAGGCAGGCCAAATTGCAGGATGTTGGCGTAGTTGGTGCCGGCAAACTGCGTCATCACCATTTGTTTGTATTGGTTGGCCTGTTGGGTGTGGTTCAGTTTGTTATGCCATACGTAAAGCGAATACAATATTTCCGCCTTGCGGGGGTGTTCGGGGAAACGCTCCAGCAGGGAATCGTAAGAGGCAATGGCCTCACGCGGGTCTTCCAGTTTGTCGTGGTACAGCTTGCCCAGCTCAAACCAGGTGTCCATTTGTTTGCCGCGGGACTCGGCCAGCTTCTCCGGCGTAACGGGCAGGTTGGCGGCCAGTACGCTGGTATTGATGCTGTCTGCAGGCAGCTGGCTGATGTTGGCGGCCACATCGTCTGCGGGCGCTTCCGTTCCCGGTGCGGGCGCATTATTATTGAACGCGGCCGCGGCGCCCTGGCTGCGGCGCCAGTTGTCTGCCAGCGGGCGGTTGCCCCAGCGGCGCTTAAATTCTGAATAGCCGGAAGACTTGCTGCCAACGTTATAGAAGTACCAGTCCCCGCTGCCTTCATCCGGTTTGGGCGCCAGGGAATTGTTAGGGAAATTGTTGTTGAAGGCCGGGTTGTTAGCGGCGGCCCCGCCGCGTTCCCTGCCTTTTTCTTTTTCCGGTGTGGTGCGCGCGGTGCGGATGGCCGTTACCTGCTGGGCCAGCAGGGAGTCCCGCAGGGCGGGGGGCATGGCGGCTATCTGCTGAAGGCTGTCTTCCTGCCTGATGAGGCGGGTGCGCTGCACTACTTCTCCAAGGGCTTCTTTGCGGGTGTTGACAAGTGCCGCTTCCTCAAAATCAGGCCCCATTACGGCAGCGGTGCTATCATAATAGCGCTGGGCGGCGGCATAGTCTTTCCGGGAATAATAGATGTCTGCAATGCCTTTGAACGTAAGTGTTTTCTGGAGGGAATTGGCGCTTTCTATTTTGAGGGATTTGTTCAGGTAGTCCAGCGCTCTTTCCGGTTGCTCGTTGGCGCAAAGCGCGGCCATGTTGTAATAGATAGCGTCCCGGAAGGGGATGAACCTTTCCTTGCGCAGCATGCTTTGCAGCGCGGCAATGCTTTCGTCCATACTGCCGCCGTTGGCTTTGGTGTTGCAGCGGGCGATCTGTACGCGGGCGTTGAAGTCAATGGTAGCGTCAGGCTTGTAGGAGATCACGTTGCGGAAGGCGTTCATGGCGGAATCCAGTATGCCCTGCGACGCGTACAACTGGCCCAGTATAAAGCTCATGCGGGCCTTCTGGTCTCGGCCGGAGTTCCCTTTTTTGATGGCAATGATCAGCGGGTCTATGGTTTCCGCATAGCGGCCCTGTTTGTAAAAACGGTAGGCCTGCAGTTCCGCCAGCTGGCCTTCCAGCCGTTTGGGGAAATAGGGGTCTCCTTCCAGGATGTTCAGCAGGCTTTGCGCTTCGTCATACTGTTTCTGCTCCAGGTGTACGCGCGCCTGCCAGAGAAAAGCCTCGTTGCGGGCGGATTTGTGCCGGAGGCGGCTGAACATGCCTTTTTCTTTTTCCCGGGTGGAAATAGACATGCGGGAGTCTTCACTTCGCCCTACCACCGTGTTGTACTCCGATTTCTTTTTAGGGGCAAAAGTGGTGTTGATGTATTTGAAGGTGTTGGCGGCATTTTCCCAATCGCCCTTGTAATAATAGGCTTTGCCCACCAGCAGGTAACAATCATCTATCCAGCGCCCCCGCGGGTCATGTATCTGCACTGCTACAGACGCTTTCTGGATCACGGAGTCCAGGTCGTTCGAGTTGAGGTTCAGCTTTTCTACCGTGAAAGGATAAAAGGGGAGAAATACGTTGTAATTGTCCTGCCGCTGCTGGTTAATGCCCTTTAAGACCGCTTCCAGTTTCAGCTTGGCATGATAGTAATAGTTATACCGCGTAACGGTGTTCTGTACCACTTTACGCTTGAACGTGAAAGGCTTTTCGGCCATTTTTTCAGAAGGCGGGCGGCGGTCTTCCTGTTTTTGAGGCTTGTCCGGCGCCTGGTTTTGCCCAAATACGGTCAGCACTCCTGAACACATCATCAATCCCACTAACCAGGCACGCATATATAAGGATCTAGAACAATTCATGAAAAATACCAGGGTCGATATAATATAACATTAAAATGGCGAAAATATTTTAAAGATAGGGAAAATCAATTACGATTTACGAATTAGGACGGCCGCCTGCCCCGGCAAGCAGGTTGAAAATCAGGGCTTCAGGTAAACAGGCCCGGAAATGGCAGGCGGCATCCGGATTATTTTATGAAGAAATTTAGACCAATCTTGCTATTTTACGGCTTTATTCTGAATCTATTATCATAATTTCACATTCGTAATTCGTAATTGAGAAGCATGGCTTTGGACGATAAACATAAGGGGCGGAGCCTGGACCGGTTGAACCACAAGTACAGGCTGGTGATCATGAATGATGACACCTATGAGGAGGTAACGGCCTTCCGTCTCTCGCGCATGAGCGTATATGTGGCGCTCAGCACGCTGTTTGTGTTGCTGGTGGCCATTACGGTGGCTACGGTGGTGTTTACGCCCCTGCGGTATTACATTCCCGGTTATGGAGACCTGAAGCAGCGCAAGGAAGTACTGCAGCTGCGCATGCGCACAGATTCACTGGAACGGGCCATTACCAGCCGGGACCGGTACCTGGAGAACCTGAAGAACGTGATCGGCGGCAACATAAAGCTGGATACCAATATGTTGAAAGTGCCAAAAGTGGATAATAGTACTTATTAAATATTTTTTAACTATATTGTAACTGTCTTTATTAAAACAGAAAAACCTTGAGAACCTATGTTTAACCAAAGCAAGAAAGGTGAGAGCAAAGGCCTGATGCCCACCTCCAACATCAACCTTATTGGCAGCGGCACTTCTATCCATGGCGATATTGAGTGCGAAGGAGATATCCGTATAGACGGCCGCGTTAACGGCATTGTGTCTACCAAAGCTAAAATAGTGGTAGGCCCTGAAGGCGAGATCACGGGAGACCTGGTTTGCCAGAGCGCGGACATACTCGGTAAAGTGACCGGTATCATCAAAGTGGAAGATCTCCTGTTCCTGAAAGGGAATGCCATGATCAAAGGCGATATTTACACCGTTCATTTTGAGATGGAGCCTACGGTGAAGTTCAACGGGCGTTGCTATATGGACCCCGCGGAAGCGCCTGCTCCGGTGAGCGCATCATCAGAAAATCATTCGGATTCCAAATATGGAAGACCCGTCCTCGAAGAAGAAGCCGTATAACAACCAGCTCTGGCGTTACGCCGGCCTGGCTTTTCAAATGATGGCAGCCATCGGTATTGCCTTGTGGGGGGGCTATAAGCTGGATCAATGGACGGGGATGCCCTTCCCGCTCTTTATGATCATTTTTTCTTTACTGGCTTTAGCCCTACTTTTGTGGCAAATCGTAAAAGATACCGGCAAGCATGACCGATAAGTTTATTCAATGGCTGGCAGTCGTTTTCATATTGATCTCGGCGGCATTGTTCCTGTTAAAAGGCTGGCTTCAGCAAACGCTGGGCGTGGATTTTGGTGTATTGATGGGGGGCAACCTGGCCCTGGCCCTTATTACGCTGACCAGTTACTCACTGGGCAGTAAGGGGCTGGCGGCGGAGAACCCCAATGCCATGGTACGCGCCGTATATGCCTCCACACTGGCCAAGCTGATGCTTTGCGTGGCCTGCATTGCCGTGTATATATTCATGAACCGGCAGAACGTCAGCAAGGCCACCATCTTCCTGTTCATGTTCTTTTACCTGGTATATACGGTGTTTGAGACCATTCACCTGTACCGCAAAAGCATACGGCAAAAGAAATCCTGACAGCGTTGAAGCAAGAAGCACCTTTACATGCACTGGCGGCCTATTTACCAGACGGCACTTTTGAACAGGTGATCGCGTACATCACGGAGCACAGGGTACACCTGACCATTACGCGCGAACGGCAAAGTGTGTTGGGAGACTACCGCCATCCGTACGATAACAAGGGGCACCGCATCAGTATCAATGGCGGGCTCAATAAATATGCTTTTCTCCTCACTTTGCTGCATGAAATAGCCCACCTGGTCACGTTCAACTTGTACGGGAACCGGGTAAACGCGCATGGCCGCGAGTGGAAGCACGAATACAGCAAAATACTCCGGGAGTTTGTTGGGAAGAATTATTTACCGGCCGATGTGGAAACAGCGGTGCGGGACAGCCTGCATGACCCGGGGGCCAGTTCCTGCGCGGACGAAGGCCTGATGCGGGTACTGAAGCGGTATGACCGGAAAAGGGAAAATCATTACCTGGTGGAGCAACTGCCTCCAGGACAGTTATTCAAAACAAAAGACGGGCGGGTATTCCGCCGCGGGGAGCGCATCCGTAAACGGTTCCGCTGCGAAGAGGTGCAAACCAGGCGGGTGTACCTGTTCAGCCCGGTGTATGAGGTGGAGCTGGTGAGCGAGTGACCCTTCCGTATGACACCTCCGCACGCAACCGCCGCTACTTTGCAACGGCATGTAAAACCTCCATCGCATTCAGTTCCACCGCCGCTACTTTGCAGCCTCATGTAAAACCTCCACCGCATTCAGTTTCACCGCCGTACCCACCCGCAGGGTGTGGGGTATTTCCGCTATCTGGTCCGTATGCCTGATCAGGTCTTCCGTTTCCTGCCGCGAGGCGTTGGATTGCACCCTGATATCGTACCGGATATTCCTTGCCTGTGCCGGTTCTCCGCTCCAGTCACCATTGATGATGATCTCCACACGGTGCAGCTCAATACCCCGCGAGGCCGCTTCCCGGTACAGATCGTTACAGATGCTGGCGCCGATAGACATCATGAACAGTTCTTCCCCGCTGAAACCTATGCCCAGCCCGCCTGCGCGCGGCGTACGGTCTATCACCAGGCTCCTTGGCCCCGCCCAGCCGGCGGCGGCGCTGCTTTCGTGGATCGTTTTAAGGTGTACTTGCATAATATGTTTAATCTACGCAAAGTTGGGGTCAAAAACAAAAGTTACCGGGTTAAAACGGGAGGCTGCCCCGTAGTTGCGAGACAGCCTCCTGTTACCCTGGCAATGCCAGGCATCTTCATGTTGTTCTAATGCAGCTTCAGGCGCAATGCGCCCCGGCAGGCATCAGTTCAGGTTCACTACCTTGTCTTTCGGGTATTTTATGGCGTAGCGCAGCTGCATCTTTTTCTCTTCGCGTGAGGGAATGTTGAGGTCCCAGGTCACCTGGTGAGAGGCTTCGTCCAGCCGGGCGCCCGCATAGTCCGTTCTGCTGATCTCGATCTCTTTCTGCGTGGAAATAGGCAGCTGGTCCTCCACCAGTATACGAACAGGCTCCCGCTTGTTGTTCTTTACGCTGATCTCCCAGTTATGCGTTACCGTATGCGTACTGCCCAGGAACTGGTTCCGGGAGTAATCTTTCTGCAGCTTGCGGTTCACCACAATGTTCTTGTCCTTTCCCAGGGAAATGAACAAGGTATCTGTGGCGGTTTGCAGGTTCAGCAGGGTTTTGCCGAGGTAAGCGCCTTCGTAATAAATGCTGGCCTCGCCTTCCATGAGGTTCAGCGCTTCCCAGCCCGTGAGGCCCGCCAGCAGGTAGGCCGAAGGGTCTATTTTGGGCGCGGTATGGTATTCATAAATAGCCGGTAACTCCATTTCCCGGATAGATACGGCGTAAGCCTTGCCGTCTGAAGGGATGGAATAAGGCATGGCAATGTCAAAGCTGACGGTAGTGGGGTTGTATACTTCGGATACTTCCAGCGGGATGCTGGCGGGGGGCGGCGCCGGCGCCGCTGTAGTCACGCCCCGCAGCTTTATGGCAGAGCCGGTAACTACTTTTTTTTGCTGCGTGCCGTAGCCTACCACCACCACTTCGTCCAGGTTTTGCTGATTTTCTATCATGGTCACCCTGAGCGGCCGGCCGGTTACAGAGATGTGCTGTTTAGCGAAACCCACATAAGAAACTTCCAGGGAACGGGTGTTGGGCGGCAGCTGCAGGCTGAACTGGCCGTTTTCGTTGGTAACGGTGCCAATGCTGCGTTCCGGCACAAAAACAGACACCCCGGGCAGCGGCTGCCCGTTGCGGTCTGTTACCGTGCCCTGCGCTTCCGAGCTGCCTGTACGGGCCAATACAGAGCGGTTTACCAGCATTTCCTGCCGGGAGCTGAAAGTACGCAAATGCCAGGGCTGCAGCTCCGGTTTCTGCCCGCTTTCAGAAGGGTTGCCGCTGGAAAGGCGCAGCTTTACGTTTTTCCAGTTCTCGCCGCATTGCTGGAACACGTTGGCCTTGTATTCCATGCTCAGCGGGCGGCTGATGCTTTCAACCCGCAAGGCGTAGTTGGGGTACCAGCCGGCGTTCTTCACCAGGTACCGGAGACTGAATTTGCCGCTGATGGCCTCTTTGGCAGACACGGTAATGAGCAGGTTGCTGGTAGAGCTGTCTTTCGGCTCCATGAGCGCGCGCTGCTGCGCCTGCAGCCGGGCAATATTATCCGAGAGCGTTTTGATACCGCGGCGTATGGTCAGCTGCTGCTCCAGCACTTCCGCCAGCCTGGCCCGCTGAAAGTCCATCGCCTCCCGGAGGTCTTGCGTTTTGAGGCCGGTGCTGGTACCGCGTATTTCCTGGTTCTTGGAGAGCATTTCTTCTTCCTGCGTGAATACTTTTAGCTTGTTGTTCTCCCGCTGCAGTTTTTCCTGCAGGCCTTCTTCCTGCTGCTGCAGCTGGCGGATGTCTGCCTGCTGTGTTTGCGGCTGCAGGTAGTTGCGGTCCCGCGCTACAGAGAGGATGGTGAACGCGCCCTGCCCCTGTACCTGTATGCTTTTTTCTTCCAGCTCGGGAGAAATGTCAGGGAACACCAGTATGGCAGTACCTGCGGGAATGCTGGCCGTGGCGGAGCGCTGTACCTGCGCGCCTTGTGTAAATACGGTCACATGCTCAATGGACGAATTAACGGTGACTTTCTTCGTTTGTGCGCAGGCGTTATATGCTGCTGCCAGCGCCAGCAGCAGGGAGAAAAATGATTTCATATGCGGGCATTTTGGGGAAGGATGCGGGGGAGCGGGGGGATTCCATAAATGCCCTGAAAAAAACTATACTACACCACCACCTGCCCCACAGGTTGCCCGCCGCGCGCTGTTCTTTGCGCAATGCGTTCTTCCGTTTCCATACTGAGGATGGCCTTTTTCTCTTTTTTATGCATGATGAAAGCGTACTCGTGCTGCTCCAGCAGATCATCGTACGGGCCGCGGGGGGAAATGAGCTTTACAAATACCGGTGCGGTCTCTATGGCAATGAACAGCAGCATGATGAACCAGTTGGCCCAGCGGATGGGGGCGCTGGTTTGGGTGAGGGTGCCCAGGGCGTCCAGGCGGGAGGCCAGCCCGTCCAGGCTGCCGCGTTTGAGTTGGGTAACGGCGGCGGCGGTGGCGGAGTCTTGCGTGGCCAGCTCCTGTTGCAGGCCGGTGTACTGGTGCTGCAGGCGGGTGAGGGCGGCGGTGGCGCTGTCTGCGTCCGTTTTTTTGGCTTTATAGATGGGGCCCAGGTTTTTCACGCGGGAGCCGCCGGTGCCGTCTGCCTCCTGCTGCGCCAGCAGCATCAGGGTATCCCGCCGCGCGGCCTGCGCATCTATCTGCTGCTGAAGGGCCTGCAGGCGGGTTGTGAGTTCCTGCGTACGGCCCTGGTAGCGCTCTTTCACCTTGTCTTCCTGCTCCTTGAACTTGGCCTGTTCCATCAGCACCAGCTCCGCCTGTATTTCCCGGTCAAATATCTGCAGCTCCAGCGGCTTGGAGATCACAATGGCTATGATCACGGCCAGCACGATACGGGGCGTGGCCATCCACAGCTCCTGGCCAAAACGTTCCCGTTTTTTCATGCTGGACACAATGTACCGGTCCAGGTTGAAGATCATCAGCCCCCATACCAGGCCAAACAATATGGCGGCCCAGGGTTCCCGGAACACCGTCCACAGCGCATACCCGCCTGAAAGGGCGGCCAGCAGGCCGGTAAAGAAAATAGTGCCGCCAATGCCGGCGTATTTGTTGGTTTCAACGGGGGCACGGCGGAGCATAGGTAAATGCGCGCCCGAGCAAATGAGGAAAAACTGTCTGATGCGTAACATGAAATAAACGTGTTAATGGTATACCAGTAACCCGGGTCATGTAAAGGTGATAAAAGGATGGATCATAAAGATAATAGTTTTTTACCATCTTTTGGCGGAAATGACACCAAACTGCCCTTCCGTGTGACGGGCCGTCTATACAGGGATGTTACGGGAAAATAGGGGGGAAACCGAAGGTGGGAGCAAGGTTAACTGAAGGATAGGTGGACTTGATGCGGAAATGACCCGGATTTGGTGTGGCAATGAGGTGGCGTTGATGTGCTTATGCATAATAAAAAAAGATGCTTTGCGGGTAGCAAAGCATCTTCTATATGCAGTTATTTTCTACTTTGAGATCAGGCGCTTACTGCCTTGTTCACCAGTTCGGCCGCTTCGCTCAGGAGGATGGCAGACTGTACTTTCAGGCCGCTTTTCTCGATCAGCTCTTTCGCTTCCGGCGCGTTGGTGCCTTGCAGGCGCACAATGATGGGTACATTGATGGTGCCGATGGAATTGTAGGCGTCAATGACGCCCTGCGCCACCCGGTCACAACGTACAATGCCGCCGAAGATATTGATCAGGATGGCTTTTACCTTGGGATCTTTCAGGATGATGCGGAAACCGGCTTCCACGGTCTGGGCATTGGCGGTACCGCCTACGTCCAGGAAGTTGGCAGGTTCGCCGCCGCTGAGCTTGATCATGTCCATGGTGGCCATGGCCAGGCCGGCGCCGTTCACCATACAGCCCACGTTACCGTCCAGCTTCACGAAGTTCAGGTTGTGTTTGCCGGCTTCCACTTCGGTGGGGTCTTCTTCCGTTACGTCCCGGAGGGCCACCAGGTCAGGATGGCGCAGCAGGGCGTTATCGTCCAGGTTCAGCTTGCAGTCTACCGCAATGATCTTTTCATCGCTGGTCTTGAAGAGGGGGTTGATCTCCAGCATGGCGGCGTCCAGCCCTACGTACGCATTGTAGAGGTTGGTCACGAATTTCACCATGTTTTTGAATGCTTCCCCGCTCAAACCGAAGTTGAAAGCTATTTTACGGGCCTGGAACGGCTGAAGGCCGCCGCTGGGGTGTACCCATTCCTTGAATATTTTTTCGGGCGTGTTGTGGGCCACTTCTTCAATGTCCATACCGCCTTCTGTAGAGTACATGATCACGTTCTGTCCTTTGGCCCTGTCAAGCAGGATGGAGAGGTACAGTTCCTTAATGGGATTGGGGCCGGGATAATACACGTCCTGCGCCACCAGCACTTTATTCACCACTTTCCCGGCTTCGCCTGTCTGTATGGTTACCAGGGTGCCGCCAAGGATGTTGCCGGCAATGGTCTTAACATCTTCAGAATTTTTACCTACTGCCACGCCCCGCTGTTCCGTACCTCTAACTTTACCCTTACCACGGCCACCGGCGTGGATCTGGGCTTTAACTACGGCAAACTCGTTGCCAAACTGCACTTTCAGTTGCTTGTATGCTTCTGCCGCCGCTTCGGGAGTATCTACCGGGATACCTTCCTGTACCGGTACGTTATATTTTTTCAACAGTTCTTTAGCCTGGTACTCGTGTAAATTCATCGGTAATTAAATTTGGCCGCTAATTTAGTCAATTTATGTTTTAGTAGGGTGATTTCTTTGGGAGAGGCTGATGGTATGGTTTATAGAATTAACTTTGCCGGGCATAAATACTGGCTCATGCTGGCAGAGATCAAGGAAGCAACCGCTTACATACAACAGTTCGCCAAAGAAGCGCCCGGGGTGGGCATCATCCTGGGCAGCGGCCTGGGCAACCTGGCGGGTGACATTACCCATACAGTGGAAATATCATACCATGATATTCCCCACTTTCCGCCGGCCACGGTAGAAGGGCATTCCGGCAAGCTCATCCTGGGCCGCCTCGGCGGGCGCCCGGTGGTGGCCATGGCCGGCCGTTTTCACTATTACGAAGGCCTGAGCATGCAGCAGGTGACCTTCCCGGTAAGGGTGATGAAGGCGCTGGGCATTCATACGCTGCTTATTTCCAATGCGGCGGGCGGCATGAACAAAAACTTCCGGGTGGGAGACCTGATGGTAATCACAGACCACATCAACCTGCAGCCGGAGCACCCGCTGCGGGGCCGGAACATAGCTGAGCTGGGCCCCCGTTTCCCTGACATGAGCGAACCGTATGCAAAGCCGCTGATCGCCAAAGCCAGGGCCATAGCCGGCGCCAAAGGCATATCTTTACACAGCGGCGTGTACGTGGGCGTGCAGGGGCCTACTTTTGAGACCCGGGCGGAATACAGGTACATGCATGCCATAGGCGGAGACGCCGTAGGCATGAGCACCGTGCCGGAAGTGATCGTAGCCATCCACAGCGGCCTCCGGGTGTTTGCCATGAGCGTGATCACAGACATCGGCATCCGGGAGGAAGATAACGTGATCACCCATGAAGAGGTACTGGCGGCAGCTAAAGCGGCGGAACCACATTTAACATATATTTTCAGCGAACTGGTCCAACAATTGTAGAGGATGGCGGGCCGTACACGAATCATCAGGATGAGGTATTTCACGATAGTTTTTCTTTTGCTGGTTTGCACCGGCAGCGCCCTGAAGGCGCAATTCAACACCAACCGCCTGCCGGGCGGCGGGGGAGGCAATGCCAGCATGCAGCGGGATACCTCCTCGCATGACCATGAGCCGGACACGCTGACCATCCGCTACCGGTACCTCGGAGAGCCTACAGACTTCATGATGGACTCCACCATTGCCGATTTTTCACTGAACTACCTGGGCGTGCCCGCTACCTACACCAACCTCGGCAACAACGGCAGCGCGTCCCGCAACCTGCTGTTCTCCCCGCGGATGACCCCGGGCTTCGACCCCGGTTTCCACTCTTTTGACGTATACGGCTTCAACCACCAGAACGCGCAGTTCTTCCGGACCAACCGCCCGTATTCCGAGCTGGGCTACCTCATCGGCGGCAAGCAGGAACAAATGATCAATGTGATGCACACACAGAACCGCGGGGAAAAATTCAATTTCCATTTTGCCTACCGCAAGATCAACTCGCCGGGGTATTTCAGGAACCAGTCTACCAACCACGACAATTATAAAGTAACCGCCAACTACAACAGCCAGAACAAAAGGTACCACCTGATGATGAGCTATTACCTGAACAAGCTCAACGGCGGGGAGAACGGCGGCATCATAGATTCCCTGGAACTGCTGAACAACCCGGAGTACAGCCAGCGCCGCCTGATACCCACCAAACTGGGCGGTACCAGCGCGCAGTCCAACTCCTTTTTCAATACCAACATTCCGCTCAAGAACGATTTCCAGGAGTCCAGCATACTGCTGCAGCAGCAGTTTGACTGGGGCAGGGGAGATACCGTACATGTGAACGACACTACGGAGTATTACAAATTCGACCCCCGTTTCAGGATACAACATACTTTCACCTATACCCAAAATACGTACGAGTTCATAGACCAGAGCCCTGATTCCGCGTATTACGCCAGCCGCTACAATTTCAGCCTCTGGCCGGAAGCGTTCGGGGAAGACACGGTGTTTACCCAGCACCAGTGGCGCATTCTCAGCAACGACCTTTCCGTTATATCTTTTCCCGTGCTGGGCAACCAGGCGCATTTCATCAAGCTGGGGGCAGGGTTTGACTATATCAGCGGCAATTTTCTTACCGCCGCCACCAAGTTTTCCAACCTGCGCCTGCACGGTGAGTACCGCAACAAGACCCGTAACCAGAAGTGGGACCTTTCGGCCAAAGGCGAGTTTTACACCCTCGGCGAAAACATAGGGGACTACGCTGTAAGCGGCACCCTCAGCCGTTACCTCAACGAAACCTTCGGCAACGTAAGCCTGCGGGTGAGCAATGTGAACAGGGAACCGTCTTACGTATACAAATACTTCGGCACCAACCATTTCAGGGAATACGTGAACAACGGTATGGGCAAGGAAAACGTTACCCAGCTGCAGTTCAAGGCAGACAACCGCAAGCTGAAATATAACATTGAGGCCAACTACTACCTCTTCAACAAATACAGCTACTTCAAAAGCTATTACGAAAGCGAGCAGTTCACCGGCCTTTTCAACCTGCTGCAGATCGTTGCCTACAAACGGTTTGACGTGCGCAGCTTTACGTTTGACGCTAACTTCGCCTTTCAGCAACTGGCCGGCAACGCGCCGGTACAACTGCCTACCATATGGGCGCGGGCGCGCATAGCCTACAATGCCCGCCTGTTCAAGAACCTGAACCTTTACACGGGGCTGGAAGGGAAGTACAACTCACCATACTATGCGGATGATTATTCGCCCATGCTCAGCCAGTTCGTGTACCAGAACCAGTATAACATTTCCAACTATCCCGATGTGGCCGCGTTCGCCCACTTCCGCATCAAATCCTTTACGGCCTACGTGCGGGGCGAGAACCTCAATACCTTCCTGTGGACGAACAACTTCACAGCGCCGTTCTACCCGTCTAACAATTTTGCATTGCGGGTGGGGTTGAGATGGTGGTTCGTGAATTAAAAAAAAGAAAGCCGCACCTGTCCGGCGCGGCCTTGTTTATTCCTGAAAAGATCTTCTACAAAAACTTCAGCACTTCCGCGCCAATCGCTTCCGTGCCCAGCACCTTCTCCGCCGGAGTTTGCGCGTCCGCAATGTCCCTTGTGCGGAAACCTGCTTTCAGCACCTGGTCTACCGCGTTGATCACGGCTTCAGCTTCGGCTTTCAGGCCAAAGGAAATATCCAGCAGCAGGGCGGCGGAAAGGATGGAGGCCAGCGGGTTGGCCACGCCTTTGCCGGTAATGTCATGCGCGGAGCCGTGGATGGGCTCGTATACGCCGGTACCGTCCCCTACAGACGCGGAGGCCAGCATGCCCATGGAGCCTGCTATCTGGGAGGCTTCATCCGTCAGGATGTCTCCAAACAGGTTGGCGGTCACCACCACGTCAAAGCGGCGCGGATCTTTGATCAGCAGCATGGCGGTGGCGTCTACGAACTGGTGTTCTACTTCCACGTCAGGATATTCGGGAGCTATTTTCTGGATCACTTCCCTCCACAAGCGGGAGGTCTCTATCACGTTGGCCTTGTCTACAGAGCAGAGTTTTTTGCGGCGGGTGCGGGCGGCCTCAAAGGCTTTGCGGGCAATGCGTTCTACTTCGTAGCGGCTGTATTCCGCAATGTCGTAAGCGGTATCGCCATCGTTCTTCCGGCCTTTTTCACCAAAGTAGATGTCGCCGGTCAGCTCGCGGAAAAACAGGATGTCCGCGCCTTTCAGTATTTCCGGTTTGATGCTGGATGCGCCCAGCAGTTCGTCAAACAGTTTGATGGGGCGCAGGTTGGCGTACAGGCCCAGCTCCTTCCGCATTTTCAGCAGGCCTTGTTCCGGCCGCACTTTGGCGGTAGGGTCATTGTCGTATTTCGGATGGCCTACGGCGCCAAACAGTACGGCGTCCGATTGGCGCATTTTCTCCAGGGTCTCGTCCGGGAGGGGATTGCCGGTGGCCTCAATGGCTACGTGGCCTATCAGCGCTTCGTCGTACGTAAAGGTATGGCCGAACTTGGCGGCTATCTTTTCCAGTACTTTTTTACCGACTGCGGTTACTTCCTGTCCAATCCCGTCTCCGGGAACTACTAAAATATGTTTGGTTGCCATGCTGTATGTTATGAAAGTTTCAAATCAGGTTGAGCATTTTTTGCGTGGCTTTGATGGCAGACACGGTCTGGTCGCTGTCAAGCCCGCGGGTTTTGAACTCCCGGTTGTTCCACCGCCAGGTAATGATGGTTTCGCAAAGGGCGTCGCTTTTGCCGCCGGGGGGGATGCGCACGGCATAGTCTGAAAGGGCTGGCAGCTCCTGCTTCTGCTTTTTGTACACTTTCTTGAGGGCGTTCATAAAAGCATCGTACTGCCCGTCTCCCTGGGAGTGCTCTTCAAACACTTCCCCTTTGATAGACAGGCGCAGGGTTACAGACGGCTTGAGGTTTTTGGAATGCGTGAGCACATAGTTCTCGATGCGCACCTTTTCCTCAATGGTATTGCTGTCCAGGATGTCTGAAATTATATAAGGCAGGTCTGCCTGGGTCACAACTTCCTTTTTGTCTCCCAGCTCAATGATGCGTTGCGTCACTTTTTTGAGATCGGGATCGGATAGCTGTATGCCCAACTGCTGCAGGTTGTTTTCGATGTTGGCCTTGCCGCTGGTTTTGCCCAGGGCGTATTTGCGCTGGCGGCCGAAGCGCTCGGGCATCAGGTCGCTGAAATAGAGCTTGTTCTTTTTATCGCCGTCTGCGTGGATGCCGGCGGTTTGTGTGAACACGTTCTCGCCCACCACGGGTTTGTTGGCCGGTATGCGGAAGCCGGAGAACGTTTCTACCAGCTTGCTCACGCTGTATAGCGATGCCTCGGCCACGTTGGTTTTTACGGTGGGCATAAAATCGTTCAGCACGGCAATAGCGCTGGCCAGGGGGGCGTTGCCCGCTCTTTCTCCCATACCGTTAATGGTGAGGTGAAGGCCATGCGCGCCGGCTTTTACGCCTTCCAGCACGTTGGCGGTGCCCAGGTCATAGTCGTTATGCGCGTGAAAATCGAAGTGGGTTTTGGGGTAGCGCTGAACGATCTGGGTGATATAGTCATGCACTTCCGCCGGGGTGAGCACGCCCAGGGTATCCGGCAGCATGATCCTTTTTACGGGTTGCTGCTGCAGGAAGTTGAGGTACTGGAACACATACTCGCGGGAGTGGCGCATGCCGTTGCTCCAGTCTTCCAGGTATACGTTGCACTCCAGCCCTTTTTTACGGGCCAGGGCAATCACCGCGGCTACTTCGGCAAAGTGCTGCTCCGGTTTTTTCTTTAGCTGGTGCGTTAAGTGGTTGAGGGAGCCTTTGGTGAGCAGGTTCATCACTTTGGCGCCGGCTTTCTGCATCCACTGTACAGACACGTCCCCGTCTACAAAGGTGAGCACTTCTACCCGGTTCAGGAGACCGTTGGCCTTTGCCCATTTGGTAATGGCCTTTACCGCGGCCAGCTCTCCGTCAGATACGCGGGCAGACGCAATTTCGATGCGGTCTACTTTTACTTCCGTGAGCAGCAGTTGGGCAATGGTCAGTTTTTCAGAAGGGGAAAAAGACACGCCGCTGGTCTGTTCGCCATCGCGGAGCGTGGTATCCATTATTTCTATATAACGCTTGTCAACGGGCATTTTCTAGTACATGCTTTTTGAAGCAAATTCCTGTATCTCGCCCTTCATGGCCTGCAGATAGTCTATATCGTCAAAACCGTTGGTGAGGTTATGCTTCTTGTAAGAATTGATGTCAAAAGATTCCTGTTCACCGGTGGCGGCAATGGTAATGGTCTGCGCGGGCAGGTCTACCACCAGTTCCGCCTTGGGATCTGCTTCAATGGCGGTGAAGATCTTGTCAAGAAAGGCCGGGCTTACCGTTACGGGCAGAATGCCTACGTTGAGGGCGTTGCCTTTGAAGATGTCTGCAAAGAAGCTGCTCACCACGCAGCGGAAACCATAGTCGTAAATAGCCCAGGCGGCGTGCTCGCGGCTGCTGCCGCTGCCGAAGTTCTTGCCGCCTACCAGTATTTTGCCGGTGTACAGAGGGTTGTTCAGCACAAAGTCCTGTTTCGGCGTGTTGTCCCCATTGTACCGCCAGTCGCGGAACAGGTTGTCTCCAAAGCCTTTGCGTTCGGTGGCTTTGAGGAAGCGGGCGGGAATGATCTGGTCTGTGTCCACGTTCTCGATGGGCATGGGCACGGCTGAACTTTTGAGTATAGTGAATTTATCGTAAGCCATTTTTTGTGTTTTTTGTTGCGGATAAAAATCAGGCGATCAGTTCGCGCGGGTCGGTTACAACGCCGGTCACTGCTGCGGCCGCGGCCACAAGCGGGCTAGCCAGCATGGTGCGCGCGCCGGGGCCCTGGCGGCCTTCAAAGTTGCGGTTGCTGGTGCTTACCGCGTATTTGCCGGCGGGTATCTTGTCGTCATTCATGGCCAGGCAGGCGGAGCAGCCGGGCTGGCGGAGCTGGAAGCCCGCGGCCGTCAGAATGTCCAGGATGCCTTCTTCCCTGATCTGTTGTTCCACAATGTGGGAGCCGGGCACTATCCATGCGGTAATATGGTCTGCTTTTTTACGGCCTTTCACGATGGAGGCAAAAGCGCGGAAGTCTTCAATACGCCCGTTGGTGCAGCTGCCAATAAACACATAGTCCACCTTTTTGCCCAGCATGGAATCGTTCTCATGGAAGCCCATGTAGTCCAGCGATTTTTCGTAGCTGGCTTTGCTGCCGCCCGCTGCCTGCGCGGCGGGGATGTGCTGGGTAATGCCCATGCCCATGCCGGGGTTGGTGCCGTAGGTGATCATGGGCTCAATATCGGCCGCTTCGTAAGTATATTCTACGTCGAAGGTGGCGCCTTCGTCTGTTTTCAGTGTTTTCCAGTAGGCCAGGGCTTTGTCCCATGCCTCGCCTTTGGGGGCCTTTTCCCTGCCCTTGATGTAGGCAAAGGTGGTGTCGTCCGGGGCTATCATACCGCCGCGGGCGCCCATTTCAATGCTCATGTTGCATACGGTCATACGGCCTTCCATGCTCATGTTCCGGAACACTTCGCCCGCATACTCCACAAAGTAGCCGGTAGCGCCGGCCGCGGTGAGCCGGGAAATGATGTAGAGCACCACGTCTTTAGGCGTAATGCCTTTGCCCAACTGGCCGTTTACGTTGATGCGCATTTTTTTAGGCTTGGGCTGCATGATGCACTGGGAGGAGAGCACCATTTCCACTTCGGAGGTGCCGATGCCGAAGGCAATGGCCCCGAAAGCGCCGTGCGTGGAGGTGTGAGAGTCTCCGCATACAATGGTCATGCCCGGCAGGGTAATGCCGTTTTCAGGGCCTACCACATGCACAATGCCGTTCTTCGGGTTGCCCAGGCCCCAGTGGGAAATGCCGTATTTGGCGGAGTTGGTTTCCAGCGCTTTCAGCTGGTTGGCGGAAAGCGGGTCCTGCACGGGCAGGTGCTGGTTGATGGTCGGTGTATTGTGGTCCGCCGTAGCGAATGTTCTTTCGGAAAACATCACTTTCAGGCCGCGGTTTTCCAGCCCCAGAAAGGCAACCGGGCTGGTTACTTCATGAATAAAGTGCCGGTCAATAAAAAACACGTCAGGCCCATCTTCTATCTTCCTGACTACGTGCGAATCCCATACTTTGTCAAATAATGTAGCGGGTACTTTGCTCATTTTTTATATTTTATAAACGTAACTGCAAAATTGTTAAAATATATCCACAAAATTTGCTTTTCCGTGACATTTTCTCTAAGAAAATACATGAAAATGTAAAAAAATGGCCAGATGGAAAGGCGGAGTATGGTATTATGTTGATTGTCAGCTTATTATAAGCGGTTGTCCGCAAGGCCAGCAGCCGCCGCAGTAATGCGGCGGCCGTAAATGGTATCAATAAAAGCTGTAATCTGTGGGCGTCGTTGATGGGGAAGGAATTTATTGGATACGATAAAATTCTTCTATTTTGCAGCCCGAACAAATTCCACGGAAACAACCAGCAAACAAAATGAAACAGCTCTTCATGTACGCGGCAGGCGCCGTATGCCTGCTTTGCTCCGTCAACAGCCAGGCACAGGTCAAAGATCAGTTACAGGCCGCCACCGCCATTAAAGTGGGCGGCATTGTAGGCCAGCGTTTAGACAGTTCATACGAAAACCGGGTATTGGCGCAGGATGTAGACCGCCTGGTGAACGCTTTCCGCCAGCGCAACGAGACCAGCCGTTGGCAGTCGGAGTTCTGGGGCAAATGGTTTACCTCCGCCGTACTGGCCTACCGCTATCACCCGCAGCCCAGGCTGAAAAAAGTGCTGGACCATGCTGTGGCGGGGCTGCTGTCTACCCAGTCCGCAGACGGGTACATCGGTAATTACGCAGACAGCGCGCGCCTGAAGGGCTGGGACATTTGGGGCAGAAAATATTGCATGCTGGGGCTGCTGGACTATTACGACCTTACCGGCGATAAAAAAAGCCTGCAGGCCGCTGCCCGCGTGGCGGACAACCTGATGAACGAACTGGCCGCCCGCAACAGGAGCATTGTACAATGCGGCAGCTACCGGGGCATGGCGGCGTCTTCCGTACTGGAACCGGTGGTACTGTTGTACACGCGCACCCGCCAGCAGAAGTACCTCGATTTTGCGGAGGCCATTGTGCGCGACTGGGAAACGCCCGCCGGGCCGCAGTTGCTCAGCAAGGCAACGGTAAACGTGTCTGCGCGTTTCCCGGGCGTAACGGCAAAGCAGTGGTATGGCCCCCAGCAGGGGCAGAAGGCGTATGAAATGATGTCTTGTTACGAAGGGCTGCTGGAGCTGTACCGTGTTACAGGCAATGAAAAGTATAAAAACGCGGTGGAACAAACGTGGCAGAACATTTACGATACGGAGATCAACATAGCCGGCTCTGGGGCGGCGGCGGAAATGTGGTTCGGTGGCAAAGCCCTGCAAACCACGCCGGTATACCACTTCCAGGAAACCTGTGTAACCGTTACCTGGCTGAAGCTGAGCGAGCAGTTGCTGCGCCTCACCGGCGAAGCTAAATACGCCGATGCGGTGGAGCACAGTTTTTACAACGCCCTGTTAGGCTCCATGAGCGCAGACGGCGCCCAATGGGCCAAGTATACGCCCCTCACGGGCGAAAGGCTGCCGGGCAGCGAGCAATGCGGCATGGGGCTGAACTGCTGCGAGGCCAGCGGGCCGCGCGGTTTGTTCAACGTACCGTTGTTTATTGCCACCGGCGCGCAGCAGGGGGCACAGGTCAATTATTTTGTGGAAGGCGCCGCGGAAGTGAGAACGCCACGCGGACAAAAGATCACCCTGGCGCAGCATACAGACTACCCGGTTTCCGGGAGCGTGCAAATGGAGGTCAGCCTGCCTAAACCGGAAGATATGAGCATCGGCATCCGCATTCCCCACTGGAGCAAAAACACCACGCTGAAAGTGAACGGAGAAGCGGTAGGTAATGTACGGCCGGGCGCCTATACACAGATCAGGCGCACCTGGAAAAGCGGGGACAAGGTTACCATGGAGCTGGATATGCGGGGCCGCGTGATTACCATGGGCCAAACGCCGCGTTATGCCGCTATTATGCGCGGGCCGGTGCTGCTGGCCAGGGATGCGCGCCTGCCCGGTGTGCGGACCGGTGTTACGGTACATCCTATTGCGGACAAAGACGGGTATATTGACCTGCAGCCGGTGAAAGCGGCCGGTATGTGGATGCAGTATAAAGCTGCTTTTTACCCCGAATCATATATGGAGAAAGCGCCGGAACCCGTAGCAGTATACTTGTGCGATTATGCCTCGGCCGGCAACGGGAAAGAAAGATCGTTCTTTCAAACCTGGATGCCGTACCTGGTAGACCCGAAAACGTTGCAATAAGAGGATTATTTCATGCCGGTGGCCGGTATGCCAGGCCCGCTTCCGGAACAGGCCTCAGCTGTTTTCGTTGTAAACGATCACCTGCGGCGGTTTGCTCCAGGCATTGATATCTTCAGCCGTCAAAATGGGGTAGCGGGAGCCCGCGCCGCCCAGCTCACCGGAATACTGGCTGAAAACCACCGCGGCTATTTTGTGATGCCGGATCACGTAAGAACAAAGTATGCAAGGCTCTGCATTGGTGTATAATACAGCGCCTTCACAGCTGCCATGTTCCTCCACGGCGTTCATGATGGCCAGCACCTCCGCATGGCGCGTAATGTCTTTCAGCTGCCTGCTTTTTTCAAATGCTTCACCCAGCACGCGGCCTTCTTTTACGATCACGCTGCCCACGGGGCTTTCACCTTCGGCAGCGGCCATGGCGGCCAGCTCCAGGCAGCGTTGCATATAAACGGCATGTTCCTTCATGTTCCAAAGGTATACGCCCGCCGCCATTCGGGAAAAAGAAATTGATGTACCTTTAAAACAGTTAACGGTTGGCGTTGCCGAGTTTGTCTAACTGTTGGATACAAATTGTTTATGATCATGCAACTACGACTTTTTATGATAGGCCTGCTGCTGGCCGCAACACCGGTTTTTTGTACCATGCCTGCGGAAGCGCCCGCAAGAGAGGGCATTCTCACCGGGGCAGACCAGGTAAACCTGTACCTGCCGTACCTCAAAGGAAAACGTGTAGGCATGGTCGTGAACCAGACCTCCATTATCGGTAATAAACTGAGTGTAGACAGCCTGCGCACGCTGGGCATTAATATCAAGGCCATTTTTGGCCCGGAGCACGGGTTCCGCGGTAACGCCAGCAATGGCGCCGAAGTGGGTGACGAGGTAGATGCGGCAACCGGCATCCCCATCATTTCCCTGTATGGCCAGAAAAGGAAACCGTCCCGGGAAGACCTGCAGAAAATAGACATCATGGTGTTTGATATTGCAGACGTGGGCTGCCGCTTCTACACCAATATCAATACACTGCGGGACATCATGGAATCTTGCGCGGAAGCCGGGAAAGAACTGGTGATCCTTGACAGGCCCAATCCCAACGGGTATGTAGACGGGCCTATTCTTGATATGAAATACAGGTCCGGCATCGGCCAGTTTCCCATTCCCATCACCCATGGCATGACCATTGGCGAGTTTGCACAAATGCTGAACGGCGAAGGATGGCTGAAGGATAAAATGAAGTGCAAGATAAAAGTGATACCGGTGGCCAATTACCGGCACGATATGGATTATACCCTGCCGGTAGCGCCGTCTCCCAACCTCAACACCCAGCAGTCCATATTGCTGTACCCTTCCCTTTGTTTGTTTGAAGGCACCATTGTAAGCCAGGGCCGCGGTACCCGCATGCCGTTTACCGTACTGGGCGCCCCGGCGCTGAAAGGCATTTTTGATTTTACGTTCATGCCGGTAAGCATACCCGGCATGTCTGAAACGCCGCTGCATCAGAATGAGACCTGCTACGGCCTTGACCTGCGGAATTACGACGTAACGCCCCACCGCAAAGCAGGCAAGGTCAATATCAAATGGATCATGGACATGTACAAGGCCTATCCGGATAAATCAAAATTCTTTGACAGGTCTTACAGCCGCCAGATAGGAAATATTGACGGACTGGCCGGTACGGCGTTGTTCAAACAGCAGATCATTGCGGGCAAAAGCGAGGAGGAGATCCGGAAAAGCTGGGAGCCGGGTTTGAGCGCGTACAAGAAAATGAGAAAGAAATATTTGCTGTACCAGTAATTGATCTATACATTGGGCCGCCTGCTTTTTTCAGGCCATAACGAGTTGTTCTGTGCTGTGCCGGCAGGAAGTAGTCTGAATACTATTTGCCTGCCGGCACTTGCATTTAGCGCCTGCCGCGCCTGATATCTTTCAGGGTTTGCTCGTTATGGTATTCCAGGTTATCCGTTTTGGCGCCTGACAGCCGCTGGCTCTGGTAAATGCCGGAATGGCCGCTGAAGTAATAGGCCGTAAAGCAGGCTACGGCGTAGTAGAGCGTATACTCTCCCCCGAACAGTTCAATCCCCATAATAGTGCAGGCTATAGGCGTATTGGTGGCGCCCGCGAACACGGCAATAAAGCCCAGGCCCGCCAGCAGGTCTACCGGCGCGCCGGTGAGGCTGGCAAAGGTATTGCCAAGGGCCGCGCCAATAAAAAACAGCGGCGTTACTTCCCCGCCCTTGAAGCCCATGCCCAATGTAACGGCGGTGAACAGCAGCTTCCAGAACCAGCTCAGGTAACCCGCGCCACCTTCCTGGAAAGAAGATACAATAGACACGCCGTTGGGGTCAGGGTTGGTAACGCCCAGGCCCAGGTAATCTGTGGTGCCCAGCAGCAGGGTGAGCGCTATAACAAGGAGTCCGCCGGTGAGGGGCACCAGCCATGGCCGTGTAATGTACCGCGCGCTGTATTTTTTGATGTTGTGCGAAAGGGTGGAAAAACCATATCCCGCCAGGCCAAAGCAGATGCCGGCCAGTATCACCTTGAGCAGCAGCGCAAAATCGAAATGGATAAAGCTCACCGTGCTGTTGATAGCCTCGTTGATGGCAATATGGTAATGCGTATGGTGCACCTGCCAGGCCGAGCAGGTAATATCCGCCAGTACGCTGGCCATCAGGCAGGGGAGGAGCGCTTTATGGCTGATGCGGCCAATGGTGAGCACTTCCAGCGCAAAGATGGCGCCGGTAAGCGGCGTGCCGAACACCGCGCCAAAACCGGCGGCAATACCGGTGGTCAGTATGATCTTCACATCTTCATTGTTCAGGCGGAACCACTTGCCCAGTTGCCCGGCCAGGCTGCCGCCTATCTGTACGGCCGTGCCTTCCCGCCCGGCGGAGCCGCCAAACAGGTGGGTGATGATGGTGGTGACCAGCACCAGCGGCGCCATGCGGAGCGGAACGCCGCCACCCGGTTCATGAATTTCGTCCATGATCAGGTTATTGCCAGCCTCCGCGTTCTTGCCCAGGTATTTGTACAGCGCCCAGATGAGCACGCCCGCCAGCGGCAACAGGTACAGCAGCCAGCCATGGCGGTGGCGGAGGTTGGTCACTTCATCCAGCGACCATAAAAAGAAAGCAACGAGGGAACCTGCGGTGAGGGCAACGGGGATGGTCAATGCCGTCCATTTCAGGAGGTGCGAAGCGATCAGCACCTGTTCAAACGATGATCTTATTTTTTTCATACCTACAAATTAAAATGAAGGCCTTGCGCGCAAAGCCCCGGTTTGTAGGCGCCATCAGTCGTTTCCAGCGGGAAGGACGGTTGTGGGAAGGAAGACACCATTTCCTTTTTTACCCTGTAAATATAGGGAGAAATGGCAGGAATGCAATAGGGGAACCGTGAGGCTCCCCTATTGTCAATATTACGGGCAGTGCCTGCATTACCGGCCCCAGATCAAAAGTTCCGCGCTGCCAGGTGTTATAATGGCCCGGCGGCCTTTATCTTCATCATCTCCCAGTTGTCTTGTTTCCCGCACCAGCACAAACGTGAGGTCTGATGCGGCGTGTTTTTTCACCAGCTCCGTTACATCCAGCCAATGGCTGGCGTCTGTGCCGCTAAACGCCAGTTCTCCCGCCACAAAGGCTTTGCGGCCTACTTCTTTTATCAGCGCTTCCTTCCCGTCCAGCAGCGGCGCGTTTTGCCAGTTGAGTGAAGCGGCGCTCCAGCGGGCGTTGGGGATGCCATATACGTGCAGGCGGAAGGGGCGGCCACCGTCGCTGTTGCGGCCGTTCACGCGCAGCAGTATGCGGCTTGCCTGCGGTATGTTCTGCCCCGCCAGGTTGAAACGGAGGTATGTTACCCGGTTGTTGGCGGGCGTGGCGGCATCCAGTTGTACCTGCAATTGTTGCGACGGGCCGGCGCCCATGCCAATACCTGCTGCTGTGGCTTTCAGCGGGCGGGCGGCGCGTGCCTGTTTTGGAATGGTGAGCAGCATCACCGTTTGCGGCGGCAATACCACGTCTATTTTTTTATTGGCGGCCAGCGGGCCCAGCAGGCTGGCCTCGCCGTACTTTTCCGCGTTGACGGTTTCCGCTATCACGGGTACGGCGGCGGCTATGCCCAACGCTGAAACATCCAGCCGGAGGCGGTACTCAAACGGCCCGCGCTGCACCAGCCAGATGTAGTAGTTACCGGTTTTTTCATCATAGGCGGTGCAGGCGTCCAGCCCGCTGTCATCCACAGATGCCGTGGTTTCATACAGCGGTCTGCTGCCGCGGAAACCTTTTGCGAACAGGCGCACTACTTCGCCCGTACGCTGAATGCCGGATACGCTGTAGTTGGGCTGCGCGGAAGGGCCGTCTCCCGCGGCAAAGAGCTTTATTTCACGTACCGTAAGGCTGCCTTTGTCTGCACTGATGAAACGCACTTTACTGCTGGTTACCGGCTGTTTGAAGGTGCTGTATACCTGTGCGTATTTATTGTTCTGTTCCACGGCGCCGGCAATGTCTTTCCAGCCGTCTGCCGCGGCGTATTGCAATTTGAAATTGCGGATACGGTCTGGCGCGGTGTACACGCCGCCGTCACTGCCGGTGTAGATCACGGCGCTGCCAAGGGTTTGCGGGGCGCCCAGGTCTATTTCCAGCCATTTCTCCGCCGTGGCGGAGTCTGATACCCAGGCAGACCGGTTGGACTTGTTGCCGTCCGTTACGGCGGCCGCATTGCCGCCGGAGCTGCGCACCGGTTTGTTGAGCGCCAGGTTGCGGTAGGCGTCTTCTACAATACGCCGGCCCTGCCAGATAAAGTGATGGCCTGACTTGATGCCCCTCGGGTAAGGGCCGCTGGCGGTATTGGCAAATTTGAAGGCCCACATGCCGTAGCCGCCGTTTTTCATGTTGTTGGTATAAATACCCGCCCATTCGGTAAAGAGAGAAGGGGAGTCCATGGTCTCTTCCTTGTCTATGAGGTAAGCGTTCATCCAGCGGCCTATTTCCGTGTAGGCAATGGGCAGCGGGTTACCGGCAGGGTGGTTTTCCTGTATGATGCTGCGGATGTTGTTGATGCGCGATGCATAACCTACCGCGGGGGAGTTGTAGGAATGGGTGGAAAAAACTTCCAGCAGGTCTTTATTTATTTGCCTGCCGTGATAGTCTGTACGGATGGCGCGCGCTACGCCTGCCCACCAGTCCGTATTCTGGCCGGCGGTTACCGGGCCTACGAATTTAGGCACCAGGCGGGTGCCATATTTTTTGTTCACGTCTTCTACCGCCGCATGAATAGCGTCAGACACTACCTGCATGCCCATGATCCACTGGTCCAGCTGCATTGGGCCGGAGTTGCGGTGATTGGGCTCGTTCTGCATGGCAAACATGGCCACGTTGCCCTTGCGGGCGGCATGGTAGGCCAGCGCATAATAACGCTGCCATTGTTTCCATTTATTTTCCCAGTTGTCCTGAAAGTCTGTACTGCCCATTTGCAGTATTACATCAATGTTCAGCCGCTTCAACTCTGTGAGGGCATAGTTGAATACCATGGCATTGGTGGAAGAAGAGTCCGGCAGGTCATACAACGGCAGCAACTGCTTCCATTGGATGAAGCGGTTATGTTCGGGGTTGGCGCGCAGCTCCGCTCTTCTTTTATCAAATTCCGCTACGGAACTGAGCGTTTTATCTACCTGTACGCTGGCTTCCGGTACAAAGGCATTCAGCGAGGCCCATACCCTGAAGCTGTTCACCTGCGAGTATTCTACCCAGGCAGACACGTTGCTGCCCGGCATGTAGTATCCCTGGTTGTAGCCCACATACTGCATGGTAGCGCCGCTTACCTTGTTGCCCACGGTGATGTTAGCCTGCCGGGGCGCGGTAGATACTTCCTGCACCTGTAGGGAAGAAGTGGCGGCGGGCGGCTCCGGCATGTTGGGAGCGGCCGCGCCAAAGGCCTCAATTTCCATGATGTTCACCGGCTCCCCATCGTCACATACCAGCCGTATTTTGTAGGTGGTAACGGTGGGGTTGTACCGGAACACCACGGTGGTCAACCGGTTCTCATGCACCTCGCTTTTAGGGAAATCACTCCAGTTGGCATCGTCCCAATACTGCATTTTAAAGTTCTTCATAGACCAGAAGCCGGCAGCCTGCGTGGTCTCGTCCGGCTGCTTTTCCGCATCGGCAATGCCGGTATGGACGCGCAGCTCGTTGATGTTGTAATATTTTTGCAGGTCTATCTCAATCATGTGCGGCGCCTTGCCGTTGGCCGCTTCCCAGCGCGCATGGCGGGATATTTTCCCGTCAACAATGTTGGCGGCGGGGCCTGCGGCGGTTTGGGAGGTAACGGCTACCGGCTTGTGCAGGGCAACGTTCTGTTGCTGCGCGGTGGCTTGCAGGCCGGCCAGCAGGCTGTATGAGAAAAAAAGAAGTTTTGCGTTCATGTGGCTGTCTGAATTTTCGGTGATGGCAGCAGCCGGCCTGAAAACTGCCGGCTGCATACCAGGCGGCATTACGGCCGGCCTCAAAAACTGTTCCTATATATCCGGCTATCTGAAAGTTGTTTCCAATAATACCAGTCTCCTGTCTCCGCTATACCGCATCTTCACCGTAGTGGCATTCAGCGGGCAATCTACCCAAATACTGGCGCCTGCGGCAATTTCCTTGCGTACGGGCGCCTGGCCGTTTACCTGTACGGTTACCGGCAACGGTTCATCCGCCTGGTTCCAGACCAGCGTGGCAACGGTTTTGCGGTCTGCGGGCACGCGGCACCAGAAAACCCCTTCGCCAATGTTGCCGGTGGTATCAACCGGTTCCGGCACATTGCCAAAACCACGGAGGTAGTAGGGGCCGTACATGCGGCGGCCGTTGGCCACATACTGTACGCCCGGCCTGGTGTTGAAGCCGCCTGCCGCACCCTGGAAGCGGTTGCCCTCACGGGTGAGGCGCACCGTGCTTTTGATGTTGGCCGGCGCGCGTGGTACGGCGTGTACCATCAGCCCGCTGTTAACGCCGGTGAGCACGCCTTTTTCAGTGGCATAGTCTCCCCATACAATGGGTGCGGTAATGAGCGGGTAGCGGTGGTGGCCCTGTGTGCCGGCCATGTAACCGGCCAGGTTGCACAGCATGCGGTCTGCCACGGGGTCTATGCCCGCGCGGGCCGCCAGGTCAAGGCCGCAGAGCAGCACGCTGCCCTTGCCGTCAAAAAACTCCGCCAGGGCCATGCCTTCCAGCGCCATACCGTAATTGCCCAGCACGGCTATATGTTCCAGGTCTTTTTTGTGAACGGGCACAAAACCATCGGTAACAGGGTATACAGCGGGGAAGCCGGGTTGCGATTCGTTCCAGCCGGTATAGTCAGACCAAACACGCAGGCGCTCCCGCGTGATGCCGTCAAACACCGGGTGCTCCGGCCTTTCGGGGTTCAGGTATAAACCGTTGCGGGAAGGCCGGGGCGGCGGCGGGTAGGCCGGCACGTCAAGCGCGGTGGTAATATTTTTAATGGGCACGGGCAACAGGCTGTTCAGGACGGGCATATGCGCACTGTCTTGACGGAGGCACAGCACCCGGCCGCCTGCCTGCACAAATGACCGCAGGTTGCCCATTTGCGTACGCGCGCTGTTCTCGCCCAATACCAGCGTGGCGCCGGCGGGCAGCTGCTGGAGGGTGGCGAGCAACTTGTACGGAATACCGTTGCGGTTGAAGGCAGCGGCCGTATTGCCGGAAGGGTCATACAGGTAAACGGATGGCGCTGCCGGCGCGGCGCTCCTGATGCCGATGTACAACGCATCGTAATTTTCGGATACTACTTTGTCTCCTTTCAATATTTTTCCCACCAGTTCGTACTGGCCGCTTGGCAGTGTGGCGGGCAGGGTAATGGACAATTTTTTTTGCCATGTGCTGTAATAGGCAATGGAAGGCAGCTGCAGCGTATCGCCCAGCTGGGTGATGTGGCCATTGCTGCGTAACTGGTATACCAGCCGGGCGTTGCGCAGGTCTTCAAACCTGTCATCGTCATTCACCACATGCACCACAGGGTGAATGGTGGCACCGGCGTATACCTGCGTGGCCCAGTTCTCCCAGCTTACCAGCAGCGGCTGGTAAGAGAGGCGGGCCTGCCGGGTAACGGGTTTGGGGCCCATGTCTACAAATTGCTGCACGTTGTTCCAGTTATAGAAGAGAATGGTGAACGGGAACACGCCGCTCAGTTCGGGATTGATCACACGCAGGCGCCTGAACAGTTCCGTTGCTTTTTTGAACGTGAAGGACTGGTGCTCGTCCGCCAGCCTGGCCTGCTCGCTCCAGGGCGCATGGCCTGTCCAGTTCAACTGCGAGCCGGGATTTTTATGATCTGGCGTGAGGTTGTATTTGCCGTCAGGGCCGGTGTAGTTGCCCACGCATTCGGTAAACGTAACGGGCTGCGCTTTTTTTGGAAAAGGTACAATGGCCGCGTTGTTCCGGATGTTGATGAAGTTGAAGGGCGAACAGTAGTACCAGCCCCAGTAGCGGTGCAGGTCACAGATATCTCCTGATTTGCCGTAGCCGTAACCGGGGTTGCCAATGTAGAGGCGGGTACTGTCCCAGCGGCGGAGCGCGGTGTGCGCGTAGGTCAGGAATTTTTCCCAGCGTTCGCCAATTTCACCGTCGTACGGCACTTCATTGGTCATGGCGTATATCATGAGGCTGGGGTGGCCGGCAATGTTGGCATAGGCTTCGTTCTTATACCAGCTCACCGCTTCGTCATAGGCCGTGGGCGGCTTTTCTCCCATCACGGAGCTGCTGTAGTTGCCGCCAAATACCATCATGCCCAGCTCGTCACACACATCGTACCAGGTCTCATTGTTAGGAATGCGGATAATGTTGACGTGCAGGCTCTTCATGTACCGCACGTATTCTTCCGCAAACCGGCGGCTTTTCTCAATAGTGTCAGGGATGCCGCGGGCGGGGGGATTGATGGCAATGCCGCGGAGGAACACGGGTTTGCCGTTGAGCCACAACTGCCCGTTCCGGGACTCAAAGAACCGGAAACCAATGCGCCGGTGCAACGTTTGCGCCTGCCTGCCCTGCCCGCTAACAGTAAAACTGAGGTGGTACAGGTACGGCGCGGAGGGCGCCCAGGCCTGGGCGTTGACAGGGCCGGTGTGGAAGACCAGCTTTTTTTCTTCCGCCAGTACGGCCGTGGGCGCCAGCGTTTTGTCAAAAATGGTTTTGCCCGTGAGGCTGTCCGTTATCGTGATCCTGTATTGCGCGCCTGCAGCGGGCATTCCGTCAAAAACAGCTTCCAGCTTTACAGTACTGAGCGTGGTAAAGGCCGTGATGCGCTGCGGCACGCCATTGGCGTACAGGTGGCATGAGAATAGCAGGGCCATGGGTAACAAGGCCAGTTTCCTGAATACGTTCATCAATTTTTACATTTTACGACTTGCGCTTTTGCAAGGCTTTCATTTTTGCCGCGAAACGTTTGCCGTATTCGGTGGCAGACGCGGCATCAAAATGTGTGTTGTCTCCTTTATGGGTCAGCCCTTCGGAAGTGGCTACCGCCGTGAAGGGCACCAGTTGCGGTAATTTATCCAGTTCAATGTTGAAGTGGCGGAAGTTTTCCCTGAAAGGGCCCAGTTCCCCCGCTACGAACGGCAGTTCCGGGTTGCCTGCTACCGTGCGCAGGCGCTCTATCAGCGCCTGCAGTTTGCCGAGGTAGGCTTTGGCCTTTTCAGGGCTGGAATCAGACTCTCCCTGCAGCCAGATCACGCCGCGCAGGGTGCCGCTTTTCATGGCTTCCCGCAGCCGTACCAGCATGTCATCGTACGGGTGGGTACGGGTAGGTTTGTCAAAGCCGCCGGGCGCCCATGATTCAATGGAGCTGCCGCCTACGGAACAGGGTATCAACGCAATGGTTTTCCGTTTCCGTTTTTTGGCCATCACCTCCGCAAAGGAAATGCCCGGCCCTACGCCTGCTACCTTCGGTTTGTCGAAATGCAGGGGGTGCCTGGCCTGCACCCATTGGAGGTCTTTGGTCAGCATGACCACGTGGCGCGGCGCTTCCGTAACGTAAGCGCCGCTGATCACGCCGCGACCGGCCATGTTAGACTGGCCGATCACCAGGTAGAGGTCATAATCCGTTGTCTGTTGTGCCTTAACGCCTTTTACCACCAGCAGCGCCACACAGCAGGCGGCCGCCAGTTTGAGCAGATATTGTATCATCATTGATCGTACCCCGGGTTTTGTTCCATGGGCTTAGTAAGGTTTGCGTCTATCACGCTCTGCGGAATAGGCAGCAGCGTGTCTCTCAGTGCTATTTTAGCGCCGGTGAACCGGTTGTATTGTTTTGTGCGGTCAAACCAGGTGCCGGTGCGCAGCAGCGTGTAACGGCGGTGCTCTTCTGAAAACAGCTCGCGGGAGCGTTCGTCCAGGATGAACGCCAGCGTCACATCCCCGGCCGTAATAGGCGTGGCGTGCGCGCGGTTGCGCAGGGCGTTGATGGTGATGGCCGCGTTGGGCGCATCGCCCACTTTGAGCTGGGCTTCCGCCAGCAACAGGTAGGTTTCTGCCAGGCGCAGGTACACCTGGTCGTTATAGTTGGAAGAGTTCTCCACGTCTGGCGGCGGTGGCGCCCAATCCCATTTGCGGGTGCTGGGCCAGTTTTGTGCCGTGGTGGCGCTCGGGTTGGGCTCGTTGCAGTCAACACTGAGCTTTATGGTGTCTCCCAGGCCAGGGCCGGTCCAGCCGGGAGAAGCGCAGGTGGCTTCTGGTTTTGAGCCGGAAGGCAGGGAAGACGGGTTGTTGATGAGGTAAAAATAACGCCATGCATGGTAGGAACCACGGTCGTCATTAGCCCCGTAAACGGAAAACGCGTATTTGGTGGCGGCAAACCGGCCAATGCCACGGCCTCCGTTCTCCACAGAAAAAGTAATAGGTGTTTTATTGTTCACCTTGATGGTGTTGTAACGGTTCACCCACCACCTTCTCATGATGTTCACATCGCCGCCCACCGTCAGGTACTCGTTCTGGAAGGTCCAGAGTACTTCCCGGTTGCCTTCGCTGCGGTTGGAGTTTTTGTCCAGGAACATATCCGTAAAGGGGGTGCCGGGCTGGCTGGCGTTTACGCCGTACCGCTCTGTCATCAGGTTGTAGTTGGGGTTAGACACTACGGCCTGCGCCTTGTCCCGGGCCTTTTCATTAGCGCCCATGGTGAGGTACAGTTCCGCGAGGTAGTGCTGGGCCACCACTTTGCTGGCCCGGCCGTCCATCACCGGCACATCCGGCAGGTGCGCTTCCGCAAACAGCCAGTCCTGCTCCATGGCCGCGCGTATTTCCGCTACCGATGTTCTTTCCCAGTCTGTGCGGATGCTGTTGCCGTCAGATTCATGCAGGTTCAGCGGTACCTTGCCCCAGAGGTAGGTAAGGTGACGGTAGGCCCATGCCCTGATGAGGCGGGCTTCCGCCAGCACCTGGTTCTTTTCATCTTCCGTCCATTCCACGTCAGGGTTTTCCGCCCGGTCTACGATGGTGTTGGCGGCGTTGATGGTCTGGTAGAGATATTCCCACAGGTTGCGGATGTAGTTGGCGGTAGGGTTCATCCGTACGCCAAAATCGTTGAACACGGATTCCGCCGCGCCGCCGGCGGGGTAGAGGCTGTAAGCATTGTCTACGCCAATGATGGCGGCGGTGCTGGTAAGGTCGTTGCTGGCGCCGTTGATGCCTTTGCGCTCAGACCGCACCTGGCTGTACAGCCCGAACAGGCCTGCGTCAAAACCGGCCTTGTTCACGTACAGGTTATCCGGTGCAATGATGGCCTTGGGCTCTTCATCGAGAAAACCCTTGTGGCACTGCAGGCCGCTGAGGACTAATATGGTGGAAAGCGATAGCTTGGTGAATTTGTTCATAACAATTGTTTTCTGATAAAAAACCGATTATAACCCAATGGTAAGGCCCACAACAATTTCCCGTTGCAGCGGAATGCCGAACTGGTTTGTCAGTTCCGGGTCAAGCCCCTTGTATTTGGTAACGGTGGCCAGGTTGCGCGCGGTCACGTAACATTTGGCCGCGGTCAGCTGCAGCCTCTTTTTGAGAGACGAAGGCAGCTCATAGGCCAGCGATACGTCTTTCAGGCGCATGAAGCTGCCGTTCTCATACTGCTGTACGCTCAGCTTGTTGGCATTAGCGTCATTAGAAAAATGGGTGCCGTTGGGGTTCTTGGGAGACCACCAGTCTTTTTTCACCGTGTTGCGGCGGGTATCCGCAAATACGTTGTCGCTTTGCAGCGTATTGTTTTTTGTAACGCCCTGTACGCCGAAGAGGAATACCATCAGGCTAAATTCCTTGTAGCGGAAGGTGTTGGTGAGGCCCCAGGTGAACTTGGGATCTTGCTGGCCGATAAAGGTACGGTCAGACGCGGTGTTGATGCTGCCGCTGCCGTCTACGTCTTTCACCCTTACCCAGCCCGGCTGGGCGTCTTTCTGCGCGGAAGCGGCCACTTCTTCTTCAGACTTGAAAATACCGTCGTATTGCAGGGCGTAGATCATGCGGATGGGCCTGTTAATGAACCAGCCGTTTAGCACATCATCCCGCCCGTCGCCGTACAGGTCAAGTATCCTGTTGCGGTTGCTGGAGAAGTTGGCATTGGTGCTCCAGGTAAAGTTCCGGGCTTTGATGTTGGTGGAGGTAATGCCCACCTCTATGCCTTTGTTAGATGTTTTGCCGATATTCTGCAGCACCTCGGTGATGCCCTGCACGGATGAAATGCTGCGCAGCAGCAGCAGGTCTTCCGTACGGGCTGAATACAGGTCTACCGTACCCTGGATGCGGTTGTTGAGCAAGCCGAAATCCAGGCCGAGGGAGAAGGAGCGGGTAGATTCCCAACCCAGGTTCTCGTTAGACAGTTTGTTGGGAATATAACCCGGGTACAGCGTGGTGCCGCTGATGTACGGCGCGCTGGTCATGGTGGCCAGCGAGCTGTAGCTGGATACCGCCTGGTTGCCGTTGAGGCCGTAAGAAGCGCGCAGCTTGAGGTTGCTGATGGCGTCTACCGGTTTCATGAAACTTTCTTCCGAAATATTCCAGGCCACCGCGGCGGAGGGGAAGATACCGTACTTCTTACCTTTACCGAAGGCGGAATAGCCGTCACGGCGGGCCGTGAGCGTTAACAGGTACCGGCCGTCATAACCGTAGTTGATACGGGCCATTTGCGAGAGCAGGTTCTGTTTGAAGTTGGTAGACGATGGCGTGAGCAGGGAGGCCTGGTTCATCTGGTAATTGGTGAGCACATCGTTCGGAAAGTCTACGCCTTCCAGCTGGTCACGGTCAAAATCTTCGCTCTGGCTGCTGTACAACGCGGTCACATTGAGGCTGTGCACGCCAAACTCGCGGGAGTAGTTCAGTATGTTCTCTATGGTGAAGTTGCGGCCGAGGGAGTTGTAATTGATGGCATTGCCGTTCTTTTCCAGCCCAACGGCCACGTTGCGGCCATAGTAGGTTTTGCGAGATAGGTTCTCGTACTCCACACCGGTGTTCAGCTTGTAGCTCAGGCCTTTTACAAAAGGTACGTCTACTCTCAGGCTGTTGGTGCTGAAGATGCGGTACGAATTGTCCTGGTTCTTGACCAGTATGTTGCCCAGCGGGTTGCGGGCCTGCTTGTTGTCCAGGTAGGCGTATACGGCAATAGAACCATCTTCGTTGAATGGCGCGGTGAGCGGGTTGAAGAAGTTGGCCCCGCCGCCGGCGTTGCGGCTGTCTTCAAATTCTACGGGCAGGCCGGAACGGTCCTGGAAGGAGATCTGTGTGCTGGTGGCCATGGTGAGCCACGGAGTTATTTTAATGTCTAATGATGGGCGGATGGAGTAACGCTTAAAACGGTCGTTACGGGCCACGCCTTTTACATCAAGATAAGTTCCGCCTACGTAGTAAGTTACTTTGTCTGTGCCGCCGCGTACCGAGAGGGAATGCTGCATTTTGGCGCCCTGCTGGGTGGCCAGGTCATACCAGTCTACCCATTTGCCGGCGTCGTACACTTCCTGCTCCTGCGGGCTCAGTATGTTGGTATTGGCGTTGAGCCGGGTGGTCTTGAACTCGTAAAATTCAGGGCCGGTGAGCAGCCGCGGTTTGTTAATGAGGGTTTGGGTGGAGTAGTACCCGTCATAGGTAATGTCCGCCTTGCCCTTTTTGCCTTGTTTGCTGGTGATGAGAATAACGCCGTTAGAGCCTCTTGAGCCGTAAATAGCGGCTGCGGACGCATCTTTCAGCACTTCAATAGATTCCACGTCGTTGGGGTTGATCTCTGAAATGCCGCCGGTGTAGGGAATACCGTCCCAAATAATGAGCGGGCTGTTGCTGGCGCTGATGGAATTGCGGCCCCTTACCAGTATGGAAAGGTCATTACCTTCAGCCCCGCCGCCGTTGGTATTGATCTGCAGGCCGGGAACGGACCCTTGCAAAGCCTCTGCCACGTTGGTGTTGGGCAGTTGCTGCAACCTGTCTTTAGGGATGGAGGCTACCGCCCCGGTTACATCCCTTTTGCGCTGCGTGCCGTAACCTACTACCACTACAGCGTTGAGGGACTGTTCAGATTTTTCGAGCTGCACGTCATAAAATGTGCTGCTGCCAACCGTTATTTCCTTTTCCGAAAAACCGAGAGAGGAAATGACGAGTACAAGGCCGGTCGTTTTAGTGACCGGGAGTGAAAATGTGCCGTCTGGCTGTGTACTGGTGCCGGACGAAGTGCCTTTAATAGCCACAGCGGCGCCGGGGATGGGATTCCCATCTGTATCTGCTACCCGCCCTTTGATGAGCGTGGTCTGTGCAAAAGCCAGCCGTGGAATAATCAGCAATACCATAATGGTAAGTCGTAACGTGGCGGAGATCGACATAGGCAATCGTTTAAAATGAATAATGGTAAGATTGGTCCGGTCCGTAATTTTTTGGTTGCATTCCGATAGCCTAATTTAGGCACAATCTCCATGTAAAACCAGCAGGAAAGGGCTAAACGGCTACTACAACGATTGAAATAGAATGCAGGGCGGTACATTCCTGTTTCAATTAAGATATTTTTGTATGAATAACCGGCAAAATAAATTCCAGATGAAAAGAGGCGTAACACTGAAAGACATTGCCCAGAAATTGAATATGTCTGTTTCCACGGTATCCAAATCACTGAGCAACGATCCTTCCATCAGCCCGCCCACCAAGGCGCGGGTGAAGAAGCTGGCGGATGAATGGAATTATATTCCCAATGAGGCGGCGCGGCACTTCAAGCTCAACAGGACCTATACCATCGGCCTCATCATTCCCAACCTGATGGACCAGTACTATGCGCTGGCCATCAACGGCGCGGAAAAGGTGGCCGGCCAGCACCAGTACAATGTGATCATCTCACAATCTCACGAAGATCCCGAGCGGGAAGACAAAATTGTGGACCTGATGCTGCGCAACCGTGTAGATGGATTGCTGGTGGCTATTTCGAAGAACCGGGAAGACATGTCTGTTTTCAAGAAAACCACTTATACCGGCATCCCTGTTATATTTTTTGCCCGCCCGCCGAAAGAAGACGGTTTTGACGCCGTTATTTCAGACAATGAGCACGGGGCCTTCAAAGCCACCGAGTTCCTGATCAAAAAGGGTCATAAGCGGATCGGGCACATTATGGGGCCGGAGTCTATGTCTGTCAGCTACACGCGGATGGAAGGCTACCGCCGCGCGCTGGACAAATACAAGCTGCCGTACAACAGCGCGCTGGTAAAGTCTGTGGATTTTACGCAGGAGGCCACGTTTTCGGCCATGCGGCGTTTTATGAAAATGGTCACGCCGCCCACGGCTTTTTTTGCGTTCAAGAACTACATTGCGCTTGACGCCATAGAATACCTCAAAAGAAAACATCCCGCCATGCTGCGGAAAATTGACTTCGCCGGGTTCGGGAACCTGCCCTTGCTGCAATACCTTGATCACAAGCCCGTGGCTTCCATAGAAGAAAGCTCGTACGAAATGGGGGAGGAAGCAGCGCGGCTGCTGCTGCGCACTATACACGAGGAGGCGCCGGAGGAAGGGCGCCCCGTACAGCATATCCAGATCAGCTGCAGGCTGCTGGCCCATAAATAGGCATTACGGCAGCTTTTCAACCGAGATGCTGCTGACCCATTTTACATGGCGCGGGCCGGTTACCACATCGTTGCCACAGATCATTACAAAACGCCCGTCTTCCCGGATGGGTTGCCCGTTCTCTTCATAGATCAGGAATACGTGGTTGCCGGTGGGGTTGTTATATATTTCGTTCCAGGCATACAAGGTGGTGTACCCGTCCGTAGCCCTTACGGCAATGTAATATTTCCCCCTTTCTTTGGGCCTGGGCATTACGATGCCCGCGCTGTCCAGTATCCTTTTTAACGCTACGCCCCTGAACGAGCGCAGTTCTTTTTTTGTTTCGCCGGAGGAGCAGACAATGTTCAGGTTATTGTGTACTTCCGGCTGCAGGCTGCCAATGGTTTTCAGGTTGATGGTAAAAGGGCGTTCAATAAGGCCTTTTACGGCTACCTGGTCTGAAATTTCCGCCTGCCCGTGACAGATGAGGTGAAGCAGGAGGAGGACGGTGGTGCTGGCAAGTTTCATGATGAAAAGATTATGGAATGAAAGCATTGAAAGTCAGTCTTACAAAATAGTTCCTGCCCTGCTCGGGGTAACCTTCCACCAGCTCGTACTGCCTGTCCAGGATATTATTAACACCGGCGCCCAGCTGCAGCCACTGCCGCAATTGCACCTGTGCCGATGCATGCAGCAGGAAGAAAGGAGATACGGCAGCACCGTAGCTGGTGCTGTAGCGGGAAGAGTTGTATTCTCCCTGCAGTGTAACGCCGTGCCCATGCTGCCGGTAGGCCGCGCTCGCGGTGAGCTTGTGTTCCGGCACGTCTGTGAAATATATTTCAGGGTTATCCAGGTTGCGGCGTTTGATGAAGGAGTATTGGAGCGTGGAATGGAAACCGGGGGCAATAACATATGCCGCCGCTGCTTCCCCGCCCCAGAAGGCTGCGCGGCCGGTGTTCTGCATTTGGGATAACCACCTGTCTGCCGTTGTATCGTACCTGACGTTGTTCACGCTTTGTATCACATTACCGATGCGGCTGTAGAAAAGCGCACCCTGCAGCTGCAGACCGTGAAAGGCAGCGTCGTTGTATGACAGTTCGTAGTGCGTGGCGTTCTCCGCAGCAAGATCGGGGTTGGGAACGGCGGTGCCCATGCGGTAGGAATAACGGTCCTTGATGGTGGCAAGCCGCGTCATGCGGCCTACAGACGCGGCCAGGGAGCGTGCCGGGGAAAACAGGTGCGTGAGGGATGCCTGTGCGTTCCAGGCATGGTTCTGGCCCGGCTCAAAATTGCTGATGGTCTTTGACTGGCTGTTGTAGTCTTCCGCTTTTTCATTCCGCCTGAAATTCCACGCTGCGCCTGCCTGCAAGGCCCATTTTTCAGCAAAACGATGCTCGTCCGATACGCTCCAGGAAAACGTATGGTCTGTCATTTCCCGTACAGGTTCGCCTACATTGTTTTCCTTATGTACATCCCGTTTGAAATGAATGGCGGTACGCAATGTATTATGCTGCCGGAGGGCATGGCCATATTCTGCATTGGCCCCTATGGTGTGGTCGTTATAAATGCTGGTAAACGCATAAGGCCTGGTCTGCGTGGAATACGTGGCATCATCATAGCTGTTCAGCTTGTTGCGGAACTGGTCGTAATACGCCCGCACCTTGATGTAGCTCACGCTGTCTGCCTGGATGTTAGACAGGAAGTAGACACTTCTTTTGTTCCAGTAAGGCCACGTCCAGTACCGTGGGTTCCTGAAAAGCGAATTGAGGGTGTCAGCGCCGGCGTACACAGGCGTTCCCTTGCTGCCCTGCTGCTCTATGAAACCAACGGCATATTCTGTGTTGGCGCCGGGTGTATAGGCCAGTTTGATGTTGAACTGCACATCTTTATGACCTGCGTTTTCCCGCTTGCCGCCGTCCTCATTTTTGGTGGGCGTGTAACCGGCGGGCAGGTTGAAATAGTCCTGCTGGTAGACAGATACGCCGGTTTGCAGGTAGAATTTTTTCCATTTGCCGCCGGCGTTCAGGGCGGCTTCGTAGCCGCCGTTCAGCCAGCCGGCCGTGGCGCCCACCTGCAGGCGGTGTACGGGCTGCGCGGTAACCAGGTTAATGGCGCCGCCCATGGTATTGGGGCCGTTCAACACGGAGGCATTGCCTTTGCTGACGCTAATGCGGGCCAGGCCTGCCGTGGTGAAACGGGCCAGGTCTACATACCCGTCATACGGTACATACACGGGTATGCCGTCTACCAGCACGGGCACCTGGCGCAGGTTAAATCCCCGCACAAACACTACCGACTCATTACGCGGCCCCACGCTGGCAAGGGTAATGCCCGGCAGCAGGTTCAACGCCTGGGCGGTATTCAGCCGGTGATAGGCGGAAAGCTGCTGCCTGTCAACAGAAGAGAACAGGCCGGGGACGGCACCGGTAACGGTCACTTCACCCAACTGGAAAACCATGCTGTCTGGCCGGGCCTGGCTGTAGCTGCCCAGGCTGCATGTTACTAATGTAAGGGTGAATAAAACAGGGTAGTGTTTTTTCATTATGCTTTTTTTTGAATAACGATGATGTGCGTATGTTTGGTTGAATGATCGCTTCATATGGAACTACAGCAACTGTATGCCTCCCGTTTTGGGAAAGTGGCGGGCCGTCAAGTTCCTGTTAGCCTATGCTTTCATTATGCTTTTTTGTATATAACGGATACAAAATAGGGATAAAAAATGATGAAATGAATGGCGGAGGGGTGTTCGTTATGTTTTTTTATGAATAATCAGAAGCATGGGCATATTTTTGAAATGTTCATGTATGGCCGGCGCTTATTTTTTTGATTTGCCCCGCTTGTTCAGTTTCCTGGAATAATCTGTGAGGAACTCCTGGAAAGCGGCATTAAATGCATTAAATTGTTCAACGGCGCGCAGCCCTTCCGCTGTGAGAGTAGCGTGGCCGCCGCCCTTGCCGCCGGTATTGGCCACTATCAGGGGCGCATCCAGCTGGTCATTCATTTGCTGTACAAACTCCCAGGCCTGGCGGTAAGACATTTTCATGGCCAGCGCGGCCTGCCTGATAGAGCCCAGCTCATGGATGCGTTCCAGCAGTTCTACCCGCCCGTAGCCCAGAAAGGCCGTGCTGTTGTGATCGATCCAGATCCTGCCATTAGCTTTGAATGCATTTTTCATACGGAGCATTTAACAAACGTAAAGGTAAAACAAACACCAGTTCTTATTTTATAATTATGAAAACACTGATGCCACGCACCTGTTCGTTCCTCCTCCTGCTTTTGATATTCAATGCTACTGCTGCGCAGGCGCAACACGTTATTGACAGCAACGGCCTTTCCCGTCAGACGCTGGCGTACTACCTCAGCCGCGCCGTTACGATGGCGGAGTTTCTGGCGGTAGATCCTTTTGGTAACGATGGCCCCTATCCGTATAAGGAAGACGATGTGCGGCTCATACAAAACATTGGCGCCAAATTCATTGGCCGCGCCATTTACCGCTGGGGTAACGAACCGGCGTTGCAAAACCCTGCCTTTCTTGAACAGGCGCGCCGGTTGATGCAACAGGTGCATGCCCGTGACCCGGAAGTGATCTTCCAGGCGGCCGTATTTGAGGCGGTATCTGAAAAGGTAAACGAAATACCCGTTCCCGCCTGGGTGTTTGAGGCATTGGACCAGCCGGTGGAGCATCGCCATTTCAGGTACGCGGATATGCTGAACGGGAATGGCAAATTCGTGAACCATTGGGGCCGCTGGGGCAGCGTGCCTGACATTACACGGCAGGAGGCGCAGCGCTGGCTGATGTACCTCTGCGGTACTTACATCAACCTGGGGTGCGAGGCGCTGCACATGGGCCAGATAGCGCTGATGGGCATGGAAGATAAGGGCTTGAGGAAATGGACGGAGTTTATGGCGCGGGTGCGCGCCTATGCCAGAAAACACAGCCGCCGCCAATGGGTGCTGCTGGATGCGCATACCCCCGCGGGTGGCATGGTGGCAGACGGTAAAAGCCTGCTGGATTTCAATTCATTTCCCCTCCGTATCAAACCGGTAACAGGCAAGCCCATGGAGGGCATGCTGCAGGTGGGCCATGTAGATGCCATGTATGGCAGGAGCAAAGCCTGCATAACGCCCAGCGGCTGGCGGTGCGATGCCTTGCCATACCTGGTGGAGTTCGACAATTTCGGTATCAGCAAAACGCCCGGCGTGGCGGATACTTCTTCTCATTTTATATGGGGATATGACGAGATCACCTGGCTGTACCTGCAGCCGGAAGCCTACCGCAACCAATGGTTGAAGTATGCCTATAACTGGCTGGCGGCGCATGATGCCAATGCTTTCCTGCAAATGCCGGTAAGCCGCATTATTTCGCGCGGAAGGGGTTTTCATGGAGAACGGTTCCGCGGTAATATGCGCTCTGCGGCCTGCCCGCAGGGAAATAATATGGAATTGGTGATCAAAGAGATCTGGAAGGAGTAACGCCCGGTGAACCGCAAAAAAAGCTTTTTACATGGAGATTTTTGCTTAAATTAAGGAACGCAGTTAAGTATTGTTTGCATGTAACCCGATTTTTTCACGTTAATGAAAACCAAGTAAACATGAATCATCTGAAATCCATGAGCGCTGGTACGCTATTGGTATGCCTGATAGCAACAGCCTGCAGCAAACCCTCCACCACAGACAACACGCCCCTTCTAGCCAATGAAAACACCCTGGCCGCCACGGATGTGTCTATTGCCTCCATCAACAGCTCCATTTCCGAAAACTGGAACAGTTACACGCATGGCTCGGCTTACACGCAAGCGCAGGCGGAAGGGGACTTCGGCAACATCAACGGCTGGAACAGCTCCCGGTCTATGATCTCCAACGGCAACCTGCGCATCACCCTGCTGAAGAACGCGTTGAGCGGCGCAGGCGGCGTAATTGCCAGAACGGATATTTCTGACGGCTCGGAATATGAGCTGTCTTACACCGTGCGTTTCCACAGCGCGTTTGACTGGAGCCGCGGCGGCAAGCTGGGCTTCGGTTTCCTGATAGGAGACGGCAACACCGGCGGAGACCCCGGCTGGGACGGCAACGGCGGCAGCATGCGGCTGATGTGGTACAACAACGGCAGCCGCGTATATTTTCACCCGTACATCTATTACCGGGACCAGCCCGGGCAGTACGGCGATAATTTCGGCAAGTCCTATCCTTCTTCCGGCAGCCTCAATAAAGGCCAGACATATACCGTACAGATGTACGTAAAAAGCAACACCGGTACCAGCACCAACGGCAGGGCCAAAATAGTGATAGACGGGGTAACCGTACTGGATACCCCCATCCGCTGGACCACCAATGACAGCAAGCGGCTGATCAGGAACCTGTCTTTCCATACCTTCCGTGGCGGCAGCCAGACCTACTGGCAGTCTTCTACAGACGGGTATATCTATTATGATAACCTGGTGGTGAGCAAGATCCAGTAAACCACCCCGCAATATTTAACTGCAGGAGGCCGGCCGCGGATAAAGCGGCCGGCCTTTTGGTACCTATAAAAAAGCGGCCGTCCCCCTTGCGGGGAACGGCCGCTTTACAGCGTTGCGCTGATTATAGTTCTTTCAGCATAATATCCCTGTACTCCACTTTCATGGGCGGCCCCACATGCACCTGTACGCCGAGAAAGCCCTTGCGGCTGCCGTTCACGGTGTCATTGTCGGTTACGTCGCTCATGAGCACGCCGTTGATATAGTGCTGCAGGCGGTTGCCTTTTACCACTATGCGGCAGGTGTTCCAGTCCTCCTGTTTGATCTTGGCCTTCAGCTCGTCGCTGGTGCCGAGGGAGCCGGTAACCTGCATGGGCGTCCATGCGTTTTTCTGGCTGCCCTCCCTGAGGGTCAGGTTGGTGGGAGGAATAGTTACCTGCTGGCCGCGGTAGGCCAGCGTGGTGCGTTTCTTTTCTTCATAGTTCTGGCCGGTGTAGCGGTTGGCCCCGTCAATGTCTGCCTGGTAGCCCCTGAGCGCATACGGGATGTCTGTCAGCCTTTCACTGCGGTAGTTGATGCCGCTGTTGCCGGCCGCGCTGATCCTGAACTGCAGCGTTAGCTCAAAGTCTCCCGGCTGGCCGCCCTGCCATATAATGAAGCTGTTTGATTTCAGCGGTTTGTCTGGCGTGATCTCGCCTACCAGGCAGCCGTTTTCCACGCGCCAGTAGTTGGCATCTCCTTCCCAGCCGTTCAGGGTTTTGCCGTCGAATATTTTTTTGGCTTTTTGTGCGCAGGCCAGTTGCGGCAGCAGCATGGCCAATAATAAAGCGTGCCTGAATAATTTCAGCATATAACTGTTTTATTTTGATGCAAGGTTTACGATTTCCCATGCGCCCGCGGCGGCAGAGTTAAGTACTGCTTCACACACGGCCTGCGTTTCATACGCTTCCCGGAAAGTGGGGGAACAGGGCTTGCCGTTCTCCAGGCTTTGCAAAAAGTCTGCCACCTGGTGTACAAATGAATGTTCGTACCCGATGCCCAGGCCCGGTACCCACCATTTGTCCATGTAGGGCTGCTCTCCGTCTGTAACGTGTATGGAGCGCCAGCCACGCAGCTGGGAATCATCTGAGTTCTCAAAATACTCGAGGCGGTTCAGGTCATGCAGGTCCCAGCGGATGGAGGCGTTCTCGCCATTGATCTCGAAGGTATACAACGCCTTGTGGCCGCGGGCGTAGCGGGTAGACTCAAACAGGCCCAGGGAGCCGTTCTCGAAGCGGCAAAGGAAAGCGCAGGCATCGTCTATCTTCACTTTTTCCACTTTGCCGGTGAGCTGGTGCATTCTTTCTTTTACGAAAGTTTCCGTCATGGCGGTTACGTTCTTGATGCTGCCGTTCAGCCAGATGGCGGTGTCTATGCAGTGAGACAGCAGGTCTCCCGTAACCCCGGAACCGGCCACGTCTGCGTCCATGCGCCACAGGCCGGCGCCGCCCTGCGGCAGGTTGGCGTTAATGGTCCAGTCTTGCAGAAAGTTGGCGCGGTAGTGGAAAATGCGCCCCAGCTTGCCCGAGTCAATGATCTGCTTGGCCAGGGTAACGGCGGGCAGGCGGCGGTAGTTGTACCATACGGTATTAGCTACGCCGGCTATCTCAATGGCGTCTACCATTTTTTTAGATTCCGCCAGGGTGCGGGCCAGCGGTTTTTCGCAAAGTATCATTTTGCCTTTTTCCGCCGCGGCAATCGCAATTTCCGCATGCATGTCGTTGGGCGTGCAGATATCTACCGCATCTATGCTGTCATCCGCTATCACTTTCTTCCAGTCTGTTTCCGCTTTTTCATACCCCCATTGCCTGGCAAAGGCATTGGCTTTTTCTTCATTGCGGGAGCAAACGGTCTTTAACACCGGCTGGTATTGCAGGTCAGGAAAAAAATTGGGAATACGGTTGTAGCCGTTGGAGTGCGTTCTTCCCATAAATCCGGTGCCTATCAGCGCTATGTTGAGTTGTTTTTTCTGGCTCATGTTGTTGGTTTAAGATGAATCTGTAAATATTACCGGGCCTCATACCAGCCGTGCTGCTCACGTACTTTGATCATGGCGGCAAGAATGTTGTTCCAGGTATCGGGCAGCATCATTTTCTGGTTGGGGAACATACAGCCGTCCCAGCAGATGTGTTTGAATGCTTTGGTGAGCTGGCCTTTTTCGTCGCGCAGCCAGTAACCCGCATCGTGGGCAATGTTCAGCTTGCCGTTGGGGTCATTGGCCAGGCAGTGGCGGCCTGTTTTGTCGTGAGAGCCGGTACCGTGTACGGTGCCGTCGTTTTGCGCCACGTGAAAGTCTATGGTCCAGGGGCGGAGGGCGGCGGTGAGGGTTTTCAGGCCTTCTTCCAGCGCTGCGCGGTTGCTCCAGTCAAAATTTTCTGGCAGTATGCGGTCTTCGGGTTTATTATATCCCATCAGGTACAGCAGGGTATGCGCCATGTCTGCCTGGAAACCCATGTTGGGCCGGCCGGTGGCCTCCAGCGTTTCTATCATGGTTTTCCAGCTATGCATGCCGCCCCAGCATATTTCGCCTTCGGCGGCCAGTTTTTCGCCATAGTCCGCCGCCACATCGCAGGCTTCGCGGAAGGTTTCGGCAATCAGTTTTGTATTGCCTGCGGGGTCTTTAGACCAGGCTTCCGGCGAGCTGGCGGAGTCTATCCGTACCACGCCATGCGGGCGGATACCTATTTCGCGCAGCGTTTTGGCTACGTGGCAGGATTTGCGCACCTGTTCCACAAAACGTTTCCTTTCTTCCTTGCTGCCCATGGCGGGGCCGCCGTCCGGCGGCCAGATGGGCGCTACCAGGCTGCCTATTTCCAGGCCGTGCGCGGCTACCTTGTCTGCCAGTTTTTTAATGCCGTCGTCCCCGCCGTTCACGTCAAAGTGGGGGTTGAAAAGGCCGATGTCTACGCCGTCGAACTTGACGCCGTTCACTTCCGCGGCCGCGGTCATTTCCAGCATCTTGTCAAAAGCGATCACGGGCTCGGAGCCGTCTCCCTTGCCTACAATGCCGGGCCAGGTGGCATTGTGCAGTTTCGGATAATTATTTTGCTGCATGTGCATGTTGATTGAAAAAGTTAAAAAATTACAACACCAGGTCGGGGTTGCCCGGGCCAAAGTGTTTCAGCATAACGATGGGATCTGTAGCGGAGGCGTTGGTGATGGTCACCCCTTCTCTTGCGGCGCTTTCGCTTACAAAATATTCATCGTGCGTGAGCTGCCCGTAGCGGATCAGCGCGGGTGTTTCAATATCCCACACGCCCATTTTGCCGTGCCCCTGCATCATGATAAGGCCATAGGCCGCCGCATCTTTGATCACCACGGTGGCGCCGGGCTCAATGGTCAGTTCTTTGGCACTGAACGCGTCTGATTTGTAGCATACCCAGTTTTCTGTATAGCCTTTGGCGCCGGTTACGGGTTTGGGCGCCATAAAGCGGTTCTGATGGAGGTTGGGATCGAGGTTGAGGTCCCAGTCGATCACGTCCAGCAGGGCCTCATAATCGCCAATGCTTTCTTTGGGCGTACCGTTCCACAACAGTTCTTCCGGTATAACGGCCTTGTTTACGAGAGACTGGTACATGGCAAACACGTCAGAAGCCTTCTGCGGCTCATAGGTGCAAAGGCTGCCGGGCGCGTGCAGCAGGCCGGGAGGCACGTCCCAGCCGGTGCCGGGCCTGAGCAGGAAGGCCTGGGAAAGATCGGTGATCTTGTTATCCCCTTTCGTAAAGTTGCGCAGGCATTCCCCGATCTGCTCGCGGGTGGTGCCGGGGGCAATGCCCATAAAGGTGTAGGGGAAGTCTCCGCCGTGGTTGTTGAGCTGCGGCGGAAAGTAATATGCTTCCGGTTTCCCGAGCTGCCCTATCAGCGCGGCCTTTTCATCGTTATGATGTATGTGGTGGGGCAGGGGCCCCTGGTTGTCGAAAAACTTGGAATACATGGGCCAGCTTTTGTACCCGTTCCAGAGCCGGTCACCGATAAGCTCGCCTTTCAGTTCGTCTACCGCGTCTTTCAGCAGCATAAGCACTTCCTTGCCGCCGTCGTTGAACACTATTTTGCTGAGGCCTTCGTGCTCGCCGGTGAGCGGGCCGTTCTTGGCGGGTGTGGTGGAAGACAGCCAGCGTTCGTCAATACCGCCGCGTACGCCGCCGAGTACATAATAATCGTCGGGGTGCAGCTTGATCCTGCGGCCGGGTACACAAAACGAGCGGGGCACCCAGGTGGGGGCCAGGCGCAAAATGCCTTTACCCTGTTCCAGCGCTTTGGCTGCTAAACTTCTTTTTTCCATTGGCGTTGTGTTGAGAGTGTTAGAGGATTGTTTCATCGTGGAACAATATTTTATTGATGTTATTTTTTTCAGTCAGTACGCTTAGCTCCAGTTCGTAAGAGCGGCTTTCTCCCGGTTGCAGCAATATAAGGGTGCCCTGTTTTCTGGCGGCGGCCTGCCCAATGGGCGGATGCGTGCCGGGCTCCAGGCCTGTTACGTACTCTCCCGGGCCCCAGTGCTGCCAGTTGGTCAGCCAGGGCAACTGCTCTTTTTTGAAGCGCAGCACGGCGGCCAGGCCTATCTGCGGGTTATGCAGGCCGCAGGTGCTCCATCCGTCTTTCCCGGCCGCTACGTCAATGAAGGCGGCGGCTTCTCCTGTGCCTGCATGGTTTGCCAGGGGCGCTGCGCATCTCCTGAAATTATAATTTTTATTGAAGATTTGCACACTTAATTCGTCTCTTGGCTGCAAAGGCCCGCTCCAGTAGAGTTCCGCGCCTTCATCCGCCAGCGGCCAGCCAAAGTTGAAGTGGTACAGCAGCATATGCGGCGCGGTGGTGTTGCCGCGGTTGGTCACCTGGTCGTGTATGCGTACCACGGCTTCGCCGATACGCGCGGAAATGGTGCGGCGCAGCTCCAGGCAGGTGCCCAGTGCGGAGGCTTCTTTGATGATGCCGGTAATGCTCATGTCCATGTTGCCGGTAACCGGGTCTGGCTGTATCACGGAAACTATTTCAGCGGGCGTGTTGCTCATGCGGCCATGCAGCCCTCTTTCGCCATGCTCGTCCTGTTCCGGGCCGCCGGCATGGGTGAGGCCGCAGGTGGTGCAAAGGCCGCCGCCAAAGTTCTTTAACCAGGCAATGCCCCTGTCTGACGAGGGGTCAGGGGCCGTTTGGCCGGCGTAGCTCAGCCATACCAGGCTGTGCTGGTTGAAAAATGCTTCCGCAATATCCATGCACCGGTCTATCACCACTTTGAACCGCAGGCCTGTGCCGGTGTTGACCCAGGCTATGCGGTTCCCCCTGCCGGGACCGTTGTCCAGCACAGACGTTTCTATGCCGCCCAGTTGTGCATGGTGCGATATTTTGTTATGCCATTGAGGTTGTTGCGGTGCCATATGTTTACGGTTTTAAAGTGGTAGTATCAGCGCTTGCCAATCTTCACAGGATTAACAAACATACTATCTTCTTTATTACCGCCAGATCTCAAATATGCCATCAGGTCACGCAGCTCTTCCGGGTTGAGCCGGTTGATGAGGCCGGGCAACATTACAGATACCTGCGAGGCTATGGCGCCGCTCACGTCTTTTTTCAGCAGCTCCCGGTGCATCTGCGGCGAGAACGGGTTCTGGGAGATCACGTACTTCCCGTCATCTTCGCTGACCAGCCTGCCGGTGATGGTGCTGCCGTCTTTCATGGTGAATACGGTGGCGCCGTACTGGTCAGAAATGGTTTTGCTGGGCTCTATGATGGCTTCGAGGATGTCTTTGCTGGAAAAGCGGGTGCCCAGTTGCGTCAGGTCAGGGCCGGCGGTGCCGCCTTCGCCTTTCATGATATGGCAGGAGGCGCAGAGCGTAGCGTTGAACATGGCTTTGCCCTGCTCAAAATCCCTGTTGGCCAGGCCGCTGTCTATCACCTTCAGCGCTTCTTCCAGCTGCCATCTTCTGCCGGGCCCCTTGGGCTGCGCGCCGCCTTGCGCCAGGCGGCCGTTGCTGTTGAGCAGGGAGTCTCCGGAAATGGTGTTAAAATGCGCGTACTGGTCTTTCGACACATTTTTCAGCGCGTTCTTGCGGGCCGTGTTGATAAAGCCCAAAAAGCTGTGGCCGCCCTTGAACCCGAAGGCATTGTAATACCATCTGAAATATTGCTCGCGCAGCTCCGGCGTCCAGCCGGTTTTGGCCTCGCTTAACACGGTGGCGTAGAAGGTTTGCTGCAGCGGCGGCATTTTGGAGAGCATGCCGGCAATGTCCAGCCCGTATTGCGGGTTGCGCATGATCAGATCTGCGGAAGACATGGCGGTTTTCATGGCCGTTGTATCGTCTTTCGCCGTTTCCAGCAGCGCTACGGTCTTTTTCACGGCGCCAGGCGCTTCCAGGTGTACCAGCAGCTTGCTCAGCGGGCTGTTCAGCTCGTTGGAAGCGGCGGGGTAGTGCCCGTCAAGATAAGCAATGGTAGATGTTCTGGCTGCCGCGCCCGGTTCTCCCATGCGTACCAGCACCAGCTCAAAGGCGCGCAGCAGGTCTATTTGCTGTGCGGTGGAAAGCTGTGCGTAGCTAATGGTTTGCAGTTGCTGCAGCAGGCTGTCCCTGATGGCTTTATCACCCCTGCGGGCCAGTGCAATGGTGGTCTCAATAATGGTGGCCGGGTCTTTTTCCGCCAGCGCTTTTTGCTGCCAGGTGGCTACGGGCTGGTTTTCAAGCACCGTTCTGGCGGCGTAGCGGATAAACCGGTCTTCATGTTTCAGGTAAGGCCAGGCAGCTTCCACGGCGCCGGGTTTCTCCCCGCCATGATAGCTTTCCAGCTGCCGGCGCACCTTGTGCGCGTCGGTGAGCTGGGGCGCTTCGGTTTCCTTGCTGCCTGTCTTCTTCCCGTCATTGTAATATACCCGGTACAGGTCTGATTCCAGCCGGCGGCCGCCGGTGAGGAAGTACATGGCGCCGTCCGGGCCAATTACGCCGTCTGTGAGCGGCAGCGGAGCGCCGGATAAAAATTCTTCCGCTTCGGCCTTGTAAGAGGCCCCTTCGGGCTGCAGGTGAATGGCGTAGATGATACCAAAGCTCCAGTCAAATGCAAAGAGCGCCTTGCGGTATTTGTCCGGGAAATTGGCTTTGCCGCCAGACATGAAGTTGGTGGGAGAACCTTGCCCGATGTTGAGCACGGCGGGCAGGTTGTCTGGCCAGGATGGTGACCATTTGTCCGTACCTGGCCGCCAGCCGAACTCGCTGCCGCTGCTCACAAAGCAGATGCGCGTAGGCCTGTACCAGGGTGTGCCGAAGTCCCATTCCATATCTGAATCGTACGTGAACATATCACCTGCTTCGTTAAACGCCAGGTCAAAGGGATTACGGTAGCCGGAGCTGATCAGCTCCCAGCTGGAACCGGTAGAGTCTATATGCGCAATCCAGCCGCCGTGGGTGTTCACCACGTTATCATGCCCGTTGGGGTCGCGGATGAGCGGCAGCAGGTTGTCTATTTCCCAGGAAGGCGGCATCCGGTAGCTGTTCATCTCCGGTATTTTGGTGAAGTTGCCGGCAATTACGTACAGCGATTTTTTGTCTGGCGCCATCACAATGCTGTGCGGCCCGTGCTCGCCTTCGCCTTCCAGTTCCCTGATGAGCGTGATCTTGTCAAACTGGTCGTCTCCGTCCGTATCCTGCAGCCGGTAAAGCCCGCTGCCCTTGTCAAATTGTTTGTCTTTGTTGTGGTTCACCATCACGTACAGGCTGTTAAAGGCATACAGCAGGCCCTGTGCGTAACCCATGGATACTTTGGGCACCGAGTCTGTAGAATCCGCGGGGCCGATGTTGAGCTGCTCGATCTTGAAGGCGGACGAATCCTGGCCGATGGCCGGCAGCTGCAAGCGGTAGAGGTAGCCGAACTGGTCAGACACGATCAGCCTGCCCTTGTCATCAAAGGTCATGGATACCCAGGAGCCCTGCTTATTGTCTCCGGGACTGTACAGGTGCTCTACATTGAACCTGTCAGGCAATTTGAGTTTGTCGATCTTGGGGTTGCCGGTCAGCTTTCTTTCCTGCGGCTGCTGGCAGGCCACTGCTGTTGCCAGTACCGCCGAAAGCCCCCATAATAGTTTTTGTTTCACTCCCATATTTATTTTTATTTCTCTAAAGGTGGATAATGCCGATGCTTACCAGCCGGTGTTCTGCTCAAACCCGTTGAGCCGTACTTCACGGTCAGGAACGGGGAAAAGCAGTTTGTAAGGCGCCAGGCTATAGGTAGCGCTGCTCAGGCGCGTGAGCCGTGCTTTTTCTTCTATACCGTGCTGTGTCATTACTTCAATGGTTTTGCCGGTGCGCAGCAGCTGGTACCAGCGGTGGTCCTCAAACGCCAGCTCCACGCGCTGCTCATGCTGCACCGTATCCCTGAAGGCGGCCTGCCCCAGCCCTGAAAGCGGCTGCAGCCCGGCGCGTTCACGCACGGGATTGATGTACTGGTAAGGATCGCCGTTGCCGGTTTCGTTCACCGCTTCGGCCAGCATGAGCAGCACATGCGCGTAACGGTACACGGGCCAGTTCTCGTTGGCGCGCCCGTCTCTGGCGTAAGGCGGATGATAGAACTTCCTGATCAGCGGCAGCTTGCCGCCAAAGGCCTTTGACTCTTCGTAGGCGGTATTGCCGGGATTGTCATACAGGTAAATGGATGCGTCCCTCCGTTTGTCGTTAGCCTCGTATGCGTGGTAGATGCTGGGTGTTGGAATGTTGTTGCCGCCCAGGTTGCCGTTATACCCTGTCAGGTCTTTTTTGCCGTTGATAGGCCCGAATACAAAAATGTAGTTGCTGCTTTCAGTTTCCAGGCCGGCATCAAACTGAACGGAGAATACAGACTCCACATTGTTCTTTTTGGCGGGGTCAAAATTGTCCGCATACGCCGGCGTTAGATCGTAGTTCAGCGTGGTTACCTGTTGCAGCGTGGTTTGGGCGTTGGGGTAGTCTTTCAGCGTGAGGTATACTTCACCCAGCAGTGTGAGGGCGGCGCCTTTGGTAGCGCGGCCAACATCCGCGCCGGTGTAGCCGGGCGGCAGCCCTTCTACCGCATCTTTGGCATCCGCTATAATTTGTGCGTACACTTCTTCAACGGTGGCGCGGGCGGGTGTGAAGGCGTTAGCCGGGCTTTCCGCTTCTTTGGTAATGAGCGGTACGGCGCCAAAGAGGCGCACCAGGTGAAAGTAATGTAATGCGCGCAGGAATTTGGCCTCGCCGGCATACTGCGCCTTGGTGGCTTCCTTGCTGAACTTCACCGCCTCTATACGGCCAATGATCACGTTACACTGGTTAATGTTGCGGTACAGCTGCGTCCATACGTTATTGATATAGTTGTTGCTGGACGTGATGAGAAATTCATCTATTTCTTCCCGCTGCTGCGCGCCGCGGTCACTGGCGTTGTACTGGTAATTGGTATTGTCCGCAGACATTTCGGCCATTGCCCAGTAATCGCTGGTATAAAGGTTTTGCAAAACGCCGTAGGCGCCGTTTACAGCGCGCAGCACCTGTTGTTCTGTTTGATAGTAGGTTTCTCCGCTGGAGAAAGAAGCCGGCTTTACGTCCAGCAAATGGTTACAAGCAGTGGAAGAGAAGGCCAGCAGGCAAAAGAAAAATATTTTCGTTTTCATGATAGCGTGTTTTGAAGCATACGGTTAAAAAGTAAGGTTGGTGCCCAGTGAAAAAATGCGCGGTACCGGGTAGTTGGAATAGTCAATGCCCGGCACCAATGCGCCGCTGCCGCCTTTGCCAAGGTAGTTGCTCACTTCAGGGTTGCCGCTGTATCGGGTGAACAGGAAGGCGTTCTGAATGCTGGCATAAATGCGGGCGCTGGAAATGAACCCTTTTTTAGGAATGGTGTAGCCCAGGGTGATGTTCTTGATCCAGGCGTAGTCATTCTTTTCTACCGTGAGGGAACTTACATCGCGGTACATTACCCGTCCGCGGCCGGTGCCGTTGGTGGTGGGAATGCGGCCGTTGCCCGGCTGCGATTCGGAACGCCAGCGGTCTTTTATCTCCTTTCTTACGTTAAACACACCGTCTATGTTACCGTTATAGTCGTTGGTGGCATGCAGCCTGTCTGCTCCCATGGAGCCTACTACCAGCACGCGCAGGTCAAAGCTGCCGTACGTGAGCGTGTTGGTCATACCCCAGGTAAAGTCCGGGTAAGGGTTGCCGATGATGTCAAAGTCTTGCCGGGGCGTGATCTGCCCGTCCCCGTTGATGTCTTTATACCGGATGTTGCCGGGGATGGCGCCGGGGAAGGCGGGGCCTCTTTCCACTTCGGCCTGGTTCTGGTAAATGCCGTCAAACACATACCCGTACAGCATGGCCAGCGGGCGGCCAATTACCGTGATGTTGGTGGGGTTGCCCTCGCTGCTGTTGCCGGAATAGATGGGGTCGTTGGTGCGGCCCAGGGCCAGTACCTTGTTGCGGTTGAAGGCGATGTTGAAATTGGTGTTCCAGCTGAACAGGCGGGTCTCGATGTTGCGGGAGCTGATGCCTATTTCAAACCCCTTGTTTTCCAGGTCTCCCCGGTTTTCCGTTACGCTTACAAAGCCGGAGGAAGCGGGGATTTCCGTTTGCAGCAACAGGTCTTCGGTATTCCGTTTGTAAAAGTCCGCGGTAATGTACAGGCGGTCTTTCCACAGGCCTACGTCCAGGCCAACGTTTAGTTCCCGCATTTTTTCCCAGCCCAGGTTGGGGTTGCCGAAGGCGTTCATTACGCGGCCGCCGGCCAATGCTCCGCCCAGCACATAGTCAGCCGTGCCGATGTTGCTCATGTAAGAATAGTTGCCGATGTTGAAATTCCCGGTGAAGCCGTAGGAGGCCCTTATTTTCAGATCGCTGAACACGGGAGCGTTCAGCATGAAGTGCTCTTGCGAAATGCGCCAGCCTACCGCCAGTGAGGGGAAGGTGCCCCAGCGGTTGTTGGCCCCGAAGCGGGAAGAACCGTCGCTACGGATGGTGGCGGTAACCAGGTACCTGTCTTTATAGGCGTAGTTCACCCTGGCCAGGTAGGAGAGCAATGCCCACTCCAGCTTGTCTGTACCGCCGGTGAGCGTGGCGGCGGCGTTGAGGGTCTTGATATCGTCATCAGGAAAGTTGGTGCCGGTAAAGTTGGCGTAAGTTTCCTTTTGTTGCTGTACGGTGTAACCCAGCAGCGCGGTCACATTGTGGCCGCTGGCGGCGGCCCAGTTGTAGGTGAGCGTGTTCTCGTTGAGCCAGTTCATGATGTTGGCGTTGCCTACGCTGCCGCTGGGAATGCTGGGTGGCGCCGTGTTAACGCCGCCAAGGGTGGAGGGCCGGAAGTACTCCGCCTTGGCGCTTTGCCAGTCAACATTGAACGTGCTTTTGAATTTCAGGCCTTTGATGATCTCGTACTCGCCAAAGCCGTTTATGATCAGGCGGTTGTTCTGGGCATTGTTGACGGTTTCGTTCAGCAGCATCACGGGGTTGGGCAGCCCGAAAGTGCCGGGGCTCTGGATAAATGCGTTGTACGAGCCGTCTGGCAGGTACGCCGGCTCAATGGGGCTGGCAATGCCGAATACCTCATCCCGCCCTTCGCCGCGGATAGAACCTGTTTTAGTGGCGAAAGACGGCGCTACGTTGACGCCCACTTTTATTTTATCACTTAGCATGGTTTCTACGTTGGCCCTTACGGAATAACGTTTGTAGCCGGTGTTGATCATCACGCCGTCCTGGTTGAGGTAACCGGCGGATATGTACGTGCGGGTTTTATCACTGCCGCCGCTTACGCTTACGTTCACTTCATGCATGGGCGCTACGCGGGTCACCTCTTCAAACCAGTCTGTTCCCTTGCCAATGGCGGCAGGGTTGCGGTAGATTTCGGGGATGTCCGCGTCTGTGGGCTCCCGGTGTTCTTCAAAACGGATCTTGTCTTCCGTCAGCTCTTTCCAGAACTGGGCAAACTCCTGCCCGTTCATCAGGTCTGGCCGGCCTTTCTGCGGCACTACCTGCCAGCCTGTACTGGCGCTGATCTGCACGGTGGGTTTGCCGCTGCTGCCTCTTTTGGTGGTAATGAGCACAACGCCGTTGGCCCCGCGGGAGCCGTAAATGGCGGTGGCGGAAGCGTCTTTGAGCACGGCCATGGACTCAATGTCTGCCGGGTTGATGGCGTTCATGGGGTTAGACACTTCTACGGAGGTGGTGGAAAGCGGGAACCCATCTACCACGTACAGCGGCTGGCTGCCGGCGCCCACTGCGCCAATGCCGCGCACCTGCACCTGCGGCCCCCCGCCGGGTATGCCGTTAGACGTGTTGACCTGGATGCCCGCGATCTGGCCGGACAGCGCCTGGTCTATACCAGCTACGGGCAGGTCTTTGATGTTTTTCATGGGCACAATGCCCACGGAACCGGTTACGTCCTTTTTCTGCTGGGTGCCGTAACCTACCACCACCACCTGGTTCAGCACTTTGTTGCTGCTTTCCAGCTGAATGTTGACCTTGTCCCGGTTGCCAACTAGCACGGTTTGGGTAACAAAACCGATCATGCTGAATACCAGCGAGTCTGTTGCGGCCGCCTGCAGGCTGTAGCGGCCGCCGGCATCTGTAAAGGCGCCTTTGTTGCTCCCCTTCACGCCCACGGTAACGCTGGGGAGGACGGCGCCGGTGGCGGCGTCTGTCAACTGGCCTGTAATAGTTTTTTGTGCGTAAGAGATGGAAGAGATGCAGAGTAAGATCATCAGCATCTTTCCTGCCCGGGTTAGACGTGGGTTAAGGGCTCGATTTAGGAAAGTGGTTTTCATCATAACTTGGTGGAAATTAAAAAGTGGAATATGAATGTGCATGGGTACCGCATCTAATTTATGGGAACCATCCTGTATTCCTGTCCTGTTGCATCCTGTGCCGTCCTGTACTGTCCTGCCTTTACCGGGGAGGTGATGATGAAGGGTGGGGGAAATAGCAGAGGGGCAGACCAGTTATTTCATGGTCTGCCCCTCTGCTGCGGGTGCGGTGACGGTAATTTTATTCCCTGGTGAAAACAATGCCTTCCGCACGGGAGGCACTGGCCATGAAGCCCGGCTTGCGCTGGTCAAACAGGTACAATACGTGGTCTCCGGAAGTGAAACCCACGGTATTTCCCTGCCGGAAAGCGGGCGTTAGCACGCTCTTGTTGGAAGGGTGGCGGATGATGACCAGGCGGCCGTTCTTCAACGCCACCTGCTGGGTGGCGTTGCACTCCGCGCTGAAGAAAGTGCCGGTATACCCGTTCAGCTCCTGCGGAGATGGTTGATAAGGTTGTACGCGTGTATACGTTACCGTGTCATCTGCCGTTATCAGCTGCAGGTGTTGCCTGTTTGCCGCCAGGGCCAGTTTTCTTGCGCCCGGGGCCAGCAGCAGGCTGGGAGAGGAAGCCTGCAGCCTGATGGTGTCTGCCAGGAAGACCGTTTTCCCGCTGGCGGTAATGCGGAGCAGCTCATGCCCCTGGTCATTCTTGTAAATGCCGGTGAAAGCGTTGGCCTGGGGAGTGGTCAGGCTCACCGTATCCTGCGGTTTTTCACCTGGGGCGCCCAGCAAGAGGGCGGTTACCTTTTTACTGAGCACTATGGGGCTGGTGGCCGCATCGTTGCTCAGGCATACCACGCTCAGCGCCGGGCCGGGGTACCAGGCCATCCATGCGCGGTAGCCGGCAGTAGCGCCACTGTGGCTGATCTCTGTCAGCCCGTTATACTGGTTTACAAATACGCCGCCCGCGTAGGCGATCTTTTTGCCGTTGTTCAATATGCCCTGGGTAATTCTCATCTGGCCTACTTCGTTGCCGAACGCCTGTTTGGCCCAGCTCTGGTTCCAGGTGCTGAGGTCTTCCGTGGTGGTGAGGAGGGCGGCGTGGCCATAAGTATTCTCGAAGGGCATGGTTTGCTCATAACCCTGTTTGTTCCTGCTATAGGCTACGGTGCGACCGGGTATGATCTGGCGGAAGTTGTTGCGCCACTGTGTACGGGTCATGCCCAGCGGCTTGAAAATACGTTCTGCGGTAAATTCCGGCAGCTTTTGCCCGCTTACGCGCTCCGCAATAAAACAGAGCAGGGTATAGTTGGAGTTGCTGTAAAGATACCGTTCCCCGGGAGCGTGGTTAAGCCCTTTCTGACGGGAAATATAATCCAGGGCGTTGGCCTGGGTATATACGCGCGTGGTGCGCTCCCAGCCCGCTATACCGGCAACTACGCCCCAATCCCGCAGGCCGCTGGTGTGGTTCAGCAGGTGGCGGATGGTGATGGGCTTGCTGTATGCCGGCAGTTCGGGCACGTACTTGCGCACATCATCGTCCAGCGACAATTTTTTATCATTTGCCAGTAACAGTACGGCAGTGGCCGTGAATTGTTTGGATACGGAACCTGCTTCAAAAAGGGAAGCAGTGGTATTGGGTACCTGGTGCTCCAGGTCGGCCATGCCGAAAGCCTTCTGATAGTATAGTTGCCCGTTACGGAAAACGGTGAGCACGCCTCCCGGCGTTTGTTCGTTCCATTTGCTCATTATCTGGTCTATCATGGCCAGCGTGTCTGCCTGGGGCCCCTGGGCCGCCGCCATCAAAGGCATCAGGCAGCAAAGAAAAAAGAATCGTTTCATACAATCATTTTAAGGAGTGACGGCCTGCATCAGCAAACCGCATAAATAAGCTGCATAGGTACCGATGGCATAGCCGCATACAGCCAGCAGCACGGCTACGGGCACCAGCGAGGTATGAAAAGCGGCGGCAGCCACGGAAGCGGATGCCGGGCCGCCAATATTGCTCATACTGCCCACGGCAATAAAAAAGAAGGGGGCTTTTATCAGCTTTCCCACCAGCAGTAGCAGCAGGCCATGAATACCTATCCAGACAAGGCCCACCACTAACAGGCCAGGTCTGTTAAAGATAGCATATATGTCCATTTGCATGCCTATGGTAGCGATCAGGAAATACAGGAATACGTTGCCGATCCTTGATGCCCCGGCCCCCTCCAGTGTACGGGCTTTCGTAAAAGATAACAGTAAGCCGAGCATACTGGCTATGAGTATCAGCCAGAAGAAACCCGACGTCAGGCTGAATTTTTCGAGATATGGGGCGTTGGCGGCTATCCATGGTGTAATGATGTCTGCCAGCCAGTGAGCGAGGCCGGTGGCGCCCGCTCCAACGCCCAGTATAAGCATGGTGTCTGTCAGTTCCGGTATGCGCCTGGAGCCTTCTTCGCGGGCTTCCATGCGGGTAGTAAGGTCTTTGACAATTTGCGGGTCTGCCTTGAAGAGGGCATCTATTTTTTCTTTTTTCCCCGCTGCAAACAGCATGAGCGTCATCCAGCCGTACGCAATAATCACGTCTAGCGCCACTACCGCGGAAAACAGGGAAGCGGAAGGCTGAAATACCTTGTACATGGCAGCCTGGTTGGGGCCGCCCCCTATCCAGGTGCCTGCCAGTGTGGCGAGGCCGCGCCAGGCAGCTTCTGGCCCTTCACCGCCCACAATGCCCGGGTTTACCGCCCCAACTATCATTACTGCCAGCGGCCCTCCGATCAGCACGCTGATGCTGGCCGTGAGAAACATAATGCCGGCTTTGTGGCGCAGTTTCCATACAGCCTCCAGGTCCAGCCCCAGCGTGAACAATACCAGGCACGCGGGCAGCAGGTAGCCGGATGCCACGGAATAGAGCGCAGACCGGCTGCCTGATATGACGCCGAAGGTATTCAGCAGGCCGGGAATAAAGTAACAGAGCAATATGGGCGGTATAATGCCGTACAGGCGCCGGAAGAACGGGTGGTTCATCCGCGATGTGCCGAATATCAGGGCCAGTATGCTCATAAGCAGGCCAAACACTACCGCATCGTTCGTGATCAGGGGATGTTGCTCCATTAATTAGCGCTGTTGGTTGAGCAGGGCACAATATCGTCCCAGTTAATATTGCCGAGCCCCAGCCCGGGTTTGCCGGTAGTATGCAATTGCCCGTTGTTGACGAAGGCGCCTGTGTAGGGATCGTTTTGCGCGTCGAGATTACCGTCCAGGTCTACCCAGTCTGCCAGCGCGCACAACTGGGCGGCGGCTGAAATGGCGCAGGAGGTTTCAGACATGCAGCCCAGCATTACCTGGAGGCCCAGCGCTTTGGCGGTAACGGCCATCTTGAAACCTTCCCGCAGGCCGGTAGATTTCATGAGCTTGATGTTGATGCCATGGTAAAGCTCCGGCGCTTCCCGCAGGTCCGTGAGCCGTTGAATACCCTCGTCACCGATGACGGGCAGCGGGCTATGGAGGCGCAGCCAGGCCAGGTCTTTTTTGTTTTCTTTCAGCATGGGCTGCTCAATGAATACGGCGCCTTTTTCTTTGAGCCAGCCAATCATATCAAGCGCTTCTTCGCGGTCTTTCCAGCCCTGGTTGGCGTCAATAAACAGCGGTGCGTTGGTTACAGCGCGGATGGCATTGATCATGTCCCGGTCATTGGCAGCGCCGAGTTTTATTTTCAGGTACCGGAAGCCGGCGTGTTCCCGCGCCCGCTGCGCCATTTCTTCCGGGGTATCTATGCCGATGGTCATAGACGTGTCCATGACCTGGGCGGGCAGGCCAAAGTACTGGTGCAGCGGCATATTCAGGAGTTTGCCCACCAGGTCGTGCAGCGCAATGTCTATAGATGCTTTTACGGCCTGGTTGCCGGGCGCAATGTTATTAACGTATTGAAGAATGGTGTCTGTTTCAAAAGGGGACGAAAATTGGGAAAGATCTACCCGGGAAAGAAAGGCGGCCGCAGATTCAAAGGATTCTCCGTACAACGCGGGCATGGATGCTTCCCCAAACCCTTCCTGCCCGCCGAACGCGATGCGGGTAAGCATAAGCGGCGCGCTGCTGCGGGAACCGCGCGCTATGGTGAATACTCTTTTTAATTGCAGCAGGTAAGGCTTGTAACTTAATTGAAGCATATCTCAGGTTTAAAAAAGGTCTACATTGGGCCATGCAATGGTGGAACTCAGCAGCATGCGTTGTACCAGTTGCAGCAGGTCATTGGAAAAAGTGCTGTTGGAAGACCGGGAATTGACCAGCGCAATGCCGCTCATCCCGTCGTTACGGCGCATCCAGAAGCTGCTGGAGCCGGGGAAGCTGCCGCTATGGTACCAGCTGCCCTGGCCGCTGATGCTCCACCCGCAGGCGTAAGCCTGGTTGGCGAAGGAGGGTGTGATCATGGTATCTTTAATGGCCGCCGTCAATATATCCGGTACGGAGCTTAACCCGTCTACATGCACCATTAACCGCATCATATCTGTGGGAGAAGCGATCCAGCCGCCATTGGCGTCACGCCGTGGAAAGTTCTCGCTGTAGGGATTTTGCGTACCCTGTCCATAATAAACAACTTCATTTGTTTTACGGTCTGCCAGCGTACTGCCGCCAATATCCATTTTGGTGATGCCGGAAGGCTGCAGCACGTTCGTTTTTACATAGTTCTCATAGGTTTGCCCGGTTAGCTCTTCGATAACGCGGCCAAGTATCATGTACCCCACATTGGAATACAGGTACGTGGTGCCGGGCGCGGAAGACAGCGGGCGGTTGTCCAGTATCCAGCTGATCAGTTCCTCTGCGTTCATGGCATCGTTGGTGAGCGTGGGGTCGTTGCTGGCATTGCTCCAGCCCCCGTTATAATGTTGCAGCAGGTGCCGTACCCGCAGGTCTGTAATGTAGGTGCCGTAAGGCAGCGTACCGTACTGGGTGCCCAGTATGCTGCCGGGGCCGAATATCTTGTCGTCTAGCGAAAGGGTGCCAGCGGCCAGCAGTTTCATAATGGCCACGGAAGTAACGCATTTGGAAATGCTGGAAATACGGAACCGGCTGCTGTCTGTCACCGGGGCGGCGGCAGACTGGTCCGCATATCCATATCCTTTTGCATACACCAGCTTCCCGTTTTTTACAATGGCGATGGATACGCCGGGGATGCTGTGTTTCTGCATAAAGGAACGGACGGAATCATCTACGGCGGCAATGGCCGTATCGCTGTCTGTAAAGGTCTTCTTTCCTATTATTTCCACGGTGTTCTGTTCCGTGCAGGCAAACAGCTGAAGGGTTGCCAACAGCAGCAGGTATACAATGTTTCTTTTAAAGATCATGGTGATGGGTTTTTATTATTCAGGAAAAAATTCTGCGGCGCTGATGGGATGGTTACCCGGTGTTCCGGAGAAAAATGAGGCGTTGTTGCTAACCTGCGTCAGCGTCAGGGTTTCCGCGCCGGCGGCTTTGGTGATGCTGAACGCCTGCGTATTAAAGTACTCGTCTATCAGCGGTCCAACACCGGGCCTGATGGCGTTGCCGTTGGCGGTTTGCGTAAGGAATGCCAGCTTCACTATGCCGTTGTGGTCTATACGGGCCTGGTAGTCATACCGGGCCAGCACTTTGCCGTTGGTGGAGGTAAAATAATAGATGAGCACTTTGACCCCGTTGAAGTCCGCATCGAAAGACACCAGCATTTTATGGATGCGGCGGCCGCCGATCTGCAGCACGGCGGTTTTGGACGTTTCCCAACGGGTCTTGAAATCTTCCGACTGGCCGGCTTCTGCCGGGTCTATGAGAATGGACGTATACCGCGGGGCGCCCTGCCTGCCGAACAGTTGCTCTATGGCGGGAGAAGAGGGAAGGGGCCATGCGTCTGCGCTCACGGTCTCTATAGATGATATAGGCCCGAAAATGAAAGAAGCGGGCTCGTCTGCCCTGAAGATGCCGCCAATATATCCTTTTGCCGGTGCGGGTATAATGGCCGGGTCTATCCAATCCACATTGAACTCATATTGCTCCAGGTAGTCTTCCAGTAAAGGCTGCATCCTGGAACGGAGGTTGTTGGCGTTGGTATTGCCCGACACAAATACGAAGCGGCCTTTGCCGGAGGCGTCTGCTTCAAATTTGTACGTCCATATAGCCTGTGCTTTCCCTGAACCGGAATAATACCAGGCAATGGCTTCCACGGTCTGGTCCGTGGTGAAGCGCAGGGAAAATGACTGCAGTATGCGGCCGCCATAATCCAGCACCTGCTGCGCGGCGCTGTTCCAACGCGTGAGCAGGTCTGGCGGGAGGCCGGGGTAAAGCGGGTCAAGCGTAATGGTATTGTAGTAGTTGTCTCCCCCCAGTTGCTCGTAAAGCGGGAGGCCGGGGTATAGTTCTCCGGGAACAACAATGCCTCTGCGGTTGATGGGAATGCCAATGCGTTTGTAGTTCTCACTGGCTTTCACGGATTCATTGCCGGTCAGTTCGAGCACCAGCATCAGCTCTCCAGACGCAGGGGGGAAATCCAGTATTTCCACGCCAATGCTGTCTATACTGACTGCGGCTTGCATGGGCATGGCGCCGCCCTGCAACAGGCGGAAATGAACACCTTCCTGGGCTGTGGTCTCTTCCGGTACAATTCGGTAGCCGATGTTTTGAGCCGTTGCCACCTGCCCGCCCACGAGGTTTACTTTATAATGATAGGTACCGCTGGCGCGGTTCACCACGGGCATCAGCGGGTATGTTTTGCCCGGCGCCTTGTTCTGCCAGGTAGCGGCATCAAACTCCACCTGCAGGTCGCGGAAGAAAAAATCTTCTTCATATTTTTTGAAGCAACCGGAGAAGAGCAGGAGCGCGGCAGCCAGGCAAAAGGTCATCATGCTTCCCGTTAAATACGGCTGGTATATTGTTTTCATTTTCATGCATGTTTAAGTTTAGTAACCATCATTTTGCACCAGGTTGGGATTGGCCTGCACTTCGCGGATAGGAATGCGGGCCAGTATACGATGCTCGTTGAACAATACCTTGCCGGATTCTTTGCTGATATCCATACCCAACCGTTTCATATCAAAAAAGCGGTGGCCTTCAAAGGCCAGTTCCAGCCTTCTCTGCAATAATATTTCGTTGATGAGGGGCGTGCCGGCCAGTGTTTCATCTACAGCGGGCAACCCGGCGCGGGTGCGTATCCTGTTCAGGTCTGCCCGGGCCTCATCCGGAAAGTCCAGCCTGGCATAGGCTTCCGCCCTGTTCAGGTACACCTCGGAGATCCTGATCACGGGTACATTGTCCAGGTTGGCGGTGCCGTTTTTGCTGATGAACTTGTACATCTCGTTCAGCGCGGCGTTACGGCCCAGCCCTTTCATGATCAGCTGGCGGCGCACGTCTTCCGGTTTGTACAGTTCATACAGTTCATTGCTCAGCACCACGTTGCCGCGGTTGGTGAAGGTAGTGGCGGTGAGGGTAAGGCGGGAAGTGAACGTGGCGCGGAGAGATTCGTTCACCCCGATATTGTCTGTAGGCAGGTACACCAGTTCAAACATGCTCTCGGGGTGTACCGCGCCGCGCCAGGCGGAGATATAAGTGCTGTTGGGCTGGAATATGCCCACTCCCGAGGAGAGGGCGTTGTCTGCCTCTGCCAGCACTTTTTCATAGTCACCATTGTAGAGCGCTACCCTGGTGTACAGGGCGGCGGCGGCCCCGGCGGTGGCATAGTGGGGCGCCCTGTTGGTAGAGTAGTTCTGCAGCAGCAGGATAGCGGAATCCAGGTTGTGATATATATGTTCGTATACGGTATGAATGGGCTCGCGCGCGGCCAGGGAGATCTGCTCTGCCGCACGCACCGCCTGCCGCATTACCGGTACGCCACCCTTGTTAACGTCTTCACGGATGGCGGTGGGGTCATAGGCATAAATGCGCATCAGGTTATGGTAATACAATGCCCGCAGGAAATAAAGCTGTCCCCCGATGCGGTCTTTGAACTCCTGCGAAGCGTTCAATGCCTGCAGGGCCTCAAACAGGTTGTTGATCTCGTTGATGGCAAAGTAGCTGGATTGCCAGTTGTTGATATGGGCGCCGGGCTGGTTCAGCGCTTCCGCTACCAGCGCGCCGGAATTGCCGGTATTAATGGCATTGTCTGCCAGCAGTTCGGGAATGGCCACCAGGTCTCTCCCATACTGGCTTGCCTGGCGGAGGTAGGCGTATACGGAGTTGAGCGCGGCTTCTATGGCAGCCTCATTGTTCAGCGCATCGCGGGAGTCTATAGACTGGCGCGGCTTTACATCCAGTATCCGGTCACATCCTGCCAGCAACGCCGTACAGCTCAATATGCAGATGATGATCTTTTTTTTCATGTTGCTTCTTTTTTATAGTCCAACTTGAATGCCCGCTGTAAAGCTGCGGGTTTGCGGAATGATGCCGGTGTTGTTCTCTACGGTGCCGGTCAGTGCAATTTCAGGGTCGTACCCTGTCCATTCCGTCCACGTATGAAGGTTTACAGCGGTGAAATATATCCTGGCGGAGGAGAGGTGTATGCGTTTAAGCAGGGCAGGCTGGAAACGGTACGCCAGCGTTACTTCCCGCAGGCGGATAAACGAGGCGTCTTCCAGGAAGCGGGTGGAGGCGGTGTGCTGGGCGGCGCTGTTGGTTTCGGCCCCGCCGTGTATGAGCCGGGGTATGGAAGTAACCTGCCCGGGCGTTGTCCACCTGTTTTCGTATAGCCGCAGCAAGGTGTTGGAGCCTACCGTATTGCCATGGTGGTTGTACCACACGGCGTTCATCTGGTTTACCAAGTACCTGCCCATGTCAAAGTGGAACATGGTGTTCAATTCAAATCCCTTGTACCGGAACGTATTGGTGAGGCCGCCGAAGTAATCTGACAGTGCGCCCTTTTCGGTAGATACGTTGTCTGCGGCAACGGGCAGGTAGGTGATGTTGCCGTTGATATCATACCACATAGGCCTGCCATTGGCGGAGTTGACACCGGCATAGCGGGGCCTGAAATAGGTTTTCAGCGGGTGGCCTACCCTGATGGTGTTGCTGATGGATTGCAGCCCGTCATACAACTGCGTTACTTCGTTATGCAGGAAAGAAATGTTGAAACTGGTGTTCCAGCTGAAGTGCGTGCTTTTGACATTGACGGTGTTCAGTTCAATTTCCAGCCCCTTGTTCACTACTTCGCCTACATTGTCATCTATATTGTCAAAACCGCTGAGCCAGGGCACGGGCCTGTTCAGCAGCAGGTCTTTGCTGGCCCTCCTGTACACTTCCACCGCGCCTGCAATGCGGCCTTTGAGCAGGGAAAAGTCTGTGCCGAGATTCAGGGTCACATTTCTTTCCCAGCCCAATTTTGTATTAGCCATGGTCATCAGGCGGAGACCGGCTTTGCCGTTGTAAACACCGCCGCCCTGGTAAAAGCCGCGGGACGAAACGTTGTTGATCTGGTCGTTACCGGTTTCGCCATAGCCTATGCGCAGTTTCAACTGATCTACCCAGGTATGATCTTCCATGAAGGACTCCCGGGCAACATCCCAGCCGGCGGAGATGGCGGGGAACAGCCCCATCTGGTTATCCGTGCCAAACCGGGAAGAGCCGTCGTAACGAAGGGTAGCGCTCAGCATGTATTTTTTCCGGAAGTCGTAGTTAGCCTGCGTAAAAAAGCCCAGCCGGCGAAAGCCGGTCCAGCTGCCGGTAGAACTGGCGGCCACGGCGGCAGACTGCATGGTGCGGAGCTGGTAGGTGGCAAACCCCTCACCGCGGGCGGACGCATACTCACTCACATCGCTGCGGTACTCTGCGCCCATCAGTACGGAGAGGTTGTGGGCGTTGTTGAACTGACGCTGGTAGTTAAGGGTTTGGGTGGTGGTGAAATTGATGTTCTCGATGTCTTCTATGATCAGGTAACCATTCCAGACGGCGCCGTTGGGCGTGCGGTGATCGCGGTAATAATCGGTTTTGATATACCGGTAGTCTAGCCCGTAGAAGGATCGGAAGGAAAGATTGTCCAGTATTTTATAAGTGGCGCTGAAGTTGCCTACCAGCGCGCGGTGGCGTATGCGGTTATCATCCACTACCGCGGCCTGTACGGGATTGAAGCCGGTGCCGGGCATGCCGGGGTAGCTGTTGAAGCTGCCGTCTGCCTTGTAAATGGGTACCGTAGGAGGCATAAATACCGCGCTGTATTGTGGAGAGGCGTAACCGCTGGTATTGCCCTGGGAACCAGTGTTGCCGTTCTGTGTGATGAGGCTCATGTTGATGCCCAGGTCAAAGGAAAGGCGCTTGCTGGCCTGGTGGCCAATGCGCACTTTGGCCGTACCCTTCTTGAAATCAATGCCGATCACGTTCCCGTCGTGATTGTTAAATGCGCCGGAAACATAGAAGGTGGTTTTTTCATTGCCCCCGGATGCGCTCAGTTCAATGTTCTGCACCTGGCCCACGCGGAAGGTGGCGTTTTGCCAGTCGTACGTGGGCAACGCTACAATATCTTCATCGGAGAGCCCTGGCTCTAGCCCGTACTCCTGCAGTACTTCAGAACGTATAGCTGCGTCTGAACGGTCCGGGTAGCGGTTCTTCAGTGCTTCCTGGCGCATGGCGAGCGCCTGCTGGGTATTGAGCACATCTACCTTTGCCATGGGCATGGAAATACCCTGGTAATAATTGAGGTTGACGTTCGTTTTACCGCTTTTACCAGTTTTGGTAGTGATCAATACCACGCCGTTGGCGGCCTGGGCACCGTATACGGAGGCGGCCGCGGCATCTTTCAGTATCTCTATAGATTCAATATCGTTCGGGTTAATGTAGGCCAGCGGGTTGTTGGAGGTGCGGGAGGTGAGGGAAGACGAGTTGAACTGCACGCCATCTACAATATACAGCGGTTCTGTACCGGCTGTTATGGAACCTTCTCCCCGGATGCTGATCTTCACAGCGCCGCCCGGCACGCCGGTGGCCGTTTGCACCAGCACGCCGGCGGCCTTTCCCTGTATGGCCTTGTCAAAAGACTGGAGGGGAATGTTCTCGATGTCTTCTCCTTTCACCTTGGCAATAGACCCTGTAACCGCGCGTTTGGCCTGTACCTGGTAACCTGTTACCACTACGGCGTCCAGCTCGCTTACATCTTCTTCCAGCACAACTTGCAGCGGGCCTTGCCCCGGCATCACCTTGCGCGGTTTAAACCCGATCATGGAAAACTGCAGGGTGGCGCCGTTTTTTATACGAATGGCAAAATTGCCCTGCTCGTCCGTCAACGTGCCGCCGGAGGCGCCTTCTTCCGAAACGCTTACACCCGGTGCGGGCTGCAGCATGCCTTTTACACGCACTTTTACCGTTCCCCGTATCAGGGAATCTGCGGCAGGGGTGTTGCCTGCCGGGTTTGTTTCCTGAACGTTCCGCGAAAGTACAATGGTATTCCGGATAATTTTGTAGCTGATGTCCTGATTTTTCAGGCAGAGCTGCAATGTCTGGTCAAGACTGGCGTCTTTAACGGAGAGGCTAACCTTCCGCGCCGGTTTCAGCAGTTTTTCATCGTACCAGAAGAGGTAGCCGCTCTGCTGTTCAATTGACAGAAATACTTTTTCAAGCGGTACGTCCTTTACATTGATAGTGATCTTTTGCGAAAGCGCCCTTCCGCTGGCGTGCATGGCCAGGGTCAGCAGCAGAAAAAATGAAACTCTCATGATCCATGCAGGTTTACAGCGCCAGTAAAACAGTTTGTGAACTTTACCGGACCGGCATAATGCCGCCCGGCTGATCTTTTGACGTAGGTTGAAGACCATAGTGAAAAATTGGTTGATAAAGAATAGTGCCGGCAAATAACCTCCCCATGCCGGAAGAAGCGGGCTCCCGGCAGATCAAAGCGTATTCAGGCAATGTTACTGTATGTTGATTATCCTCTGTTAAATTATGCTATGGCAAAACGGTCAGTTTTTTCCCGTCCAGCCGGAAGTGTACCTTGCTGGCTTCCAGCACGGAGAGCACTTCCTGCAGCGTATAGTTCCTCGATATTTTACCGGAAAATTCGCGGGCGGTAGGTTCGCCTTCATATACAACATCTATATCGTACCAGCGGCTTAGTTCGCGCATCACGGTCTGTACGTTGGCTGTTTTGAAAACGAACAGCCCGTTTTTCCAGGCCATCACATCGGTTGTATTGACCCGTGTTACGGAAAGCGCGCCATCTGCATCCACCTGCGCCTGCTCTCCCGGCCTGAGCGTACTGCTGCCTTTCCGGCCGGTTACTTTTACGGCGCCCTGCAGGAGGGTAGTGCTGACGGTTTGCTCGTCCGTGTAAGCCTTGATATTAAAATGAGTGCCCAGTACCAGTATTTTTATGCCGCCCGCCATTACCTGGAACGGGCTGGCGGCGTTTTTCGCCACTTCAAAATAGGCTTCGCCGCTAAGCTCCACAACCCGCTCATTGCCGGAAAAGGCCGTGGGATATTTGAGGGAGGAACCGGCGTTCATCCATACCGTGGTACCGTCTGACAGTTGCAGCCTGAAATGCCCGCCCCGCGGTGTTTTTAGCTCATTGTAAGCCGGCCGGTCTTCCGCCCCGTCTTGCGCGGTGTACTGTAATTGGCCGTTGGCTTGCATAACAGCGGCGTTGCCTTGTTGCAGCGTGCGGCTGCCGGCGCTGTCTAGCGTAACCGTACCGCCGTCTGCCAGTACCAGCACCGCCTGGCTTTTGCCGGGGGGAATGTCTGCGGTATAGGCGGCCGTGGTCTTCCGGGGTACATCCTGCTTCACCAGCAGGTAAGTGCCCAGAGCGGCTATGCCCGCAATGGCAGCGGCGGCCACCCACCGGACGGCGCGCGGGATGCGTCTTGTTGCGGTTGGGTAACGTTGCTGTTCCCCGGTCTGGAAAATAGCTTCCAGTATATGTCCGGCATGCTCCGGCGGCATATGCTGGCCGGTGTCTTCACCTGCCAGCACCTGATCTATCCATGCTTCGGCCGCCTGCCGGTTAGATGGCTCCGCCAGCAGCGCCATCAGCTCTTCTTCTTCCCCCGGGGTGGCTGCTCCGCGCTGGTACTGCGCCAGTAAATATTCTATACGTGATGAAGACATATTGCGGAATTGTTAATGAGGCCGTTAACCGGCGCTTGTTATAAAGAGTATTTGCGAGGGGCTGTTGGGTCAGTGCCCGGAAAAAAAAATATGCCGGGCGGGCGGCAGCAGCACCAGTGCAATGATCAGATCGGGGTGGGAAAGAAGGTATGCCCGGATGTTACGCATGGCCTGGGCAATGTGCCGTTTAACGGTTTCTGGCCTTATGTGGAGGCGTTCCGCCACTTCGTCCCTTTTCAGGGCCTGCTCTTTCATTAAATGATATACCTGTTGCTGCATGGGGGGCAACCGGTTGACGGCTTCCTTCAGCAACGCGGCATATTCTTTCTCCTGCAGTCGCTGATGCACGTTGTTATGGGCTAGTGTTATCTCTTCTTCCTCCAGCTCCCGGAGCCTTGCCCGGCGGGAGGAGAGGTTGCGCAAAGTACGGTAGGCTTCATTGCGGGTAACGATGAAGAGGTACGACCTGAAATCGCGTATTTTCACCAGGTCTTCCCGCTTCAGCCAGATCATGGTAAAAATATCCTGTACCATTTCTTCCGCTATGATGGTTGAATGCGTAAGGCGTATGGCAATATCATATATGCGGCGCTGGTAATGGTGGAACAGTACGGCAAACGCAGACTGGTCCCCCAGGGCCACTTTTTCCAGTAATTCCTCCTCTAAAGGCATATCGTCCATACCTGGTAAATTTTATCCGGAGACTGCCGGCTGGTAAACATGCATGGTTTGTAACACCTGTAAATCTAAAAAAAACGGGAAGAAGATCAAATACCGGGGCCGGGTTAATCCGAACGCTGGAGGAACAATATCGTTTTATTCCCTAGGTTTGCCATGTGAAAGTATTCCAGGCCTTCTTCCAGCTGCCTCCCAAAAAAAGAGGCTTCCATCTCATTACTGCTGAAGTGATGCAGGCGTTGCCGGAGCTGCGGAACATCAAGGCGGGCATCTGCCAGGTGTTCATCCAGCACACCTCCGCTTCCCTCACCATTAATGAAAATGCAGACCCTACGGTGCGCAAAGACTTTGAAACGTACTTCAACAAAGCGGTGCCTGAAAATGACCCGCAATATGTGCATAATGACGAGGGGCCGGATGATATGCCGGCGCATCTGAAGGCCGCCCTGCTGGGCAGTTCCGTTACGTTCCCCATCCGCAATGGCCGGCCGGCCCTGGGCACCTGGCAAGGTATCTACCTCTGTGAGCACCGCAACTACGGCGGTTCCCGCCGCCTGGTTGTTACGGCTTGGGGAGAAACCGCGCAGATGGGGGAAAAACCGTAACTTTGTACCCGTACAGCACATGAAGAAGTTAATAACCATATGCATTGCAATACTTTACACGCTGATAACCAGCGGGTTTAGTGTCAATTTGCATTATTGTATGGGAGAACTGGCTGCTGTAGACCTGCACGATGCCCACAATGAGGCCTGTGGCAAATGCGGCATGCCGGTAAAAGGGGATTGCTGCAAGGACGAAGCCAAGTTCCTGAAGCTGGACGATACGCACCAGGCTGCAAAGGTTTTTGCCGGCCTCACCAACACCATTATCGCATTACCGGTCAGCACGCAGCCCCTGTGGTTGCAGCCCGTACACCCGGCTCCCGTGCTGCATGCCTGGGCGCCGCTGCACGCTCCACCGCTGATAACGGCGCAACCGCTCTATCTGCATCATTGCATTTTGCTTGTCTGATACCGTATTCCCCTTTTCGCCGCTATGCCGGGAAAAGGCGTTATCCGTTTATTTATCAGGCTACTGCCATTAAAATCAATGATCATGAAAACTATTCTTTTCGCAATAGCGCTGCTTGGCGCACAGCTCACTGCTTCCGCGCAGTATAAAAAGGCTGCCGTGCAGGCCGCGGGCCTTACCTGCGCCATGTGTTCCAACGCCACTTTCAAGGCGTTGAAAACACTGCCGTTCGTAGACAAAATAGATACAGACCTTAACAATACCACCTTCATCCTGCATTTCAAACCCAATGCGGCCGTTAACCTTGACCAGATCCGGGACAAGGTGGAAAACGCCGGTTTCTCCGTGGCCAAACTCACCGTTACGGCCAATTTTGACAAGGTAAAGGTGGAAAATGACACGCATATTCCTTTTGCGGGCCAAACGCTGCATTTCCTGAACGTAACGCCGCAAGTGCTGCAGGGTGAAAAGGACATTACCATTGTAGATAAGAACTTTGTGTCTGCCAAAACATTTAAAAAATACAGCGCCCAGACCAAAATGAGCTGCTACGCCACCGGCACCATGGCAGATTGCTGTAAAGGCGGCGCCGCAGGCAAACGCGTATATCACGTTACTATTTAAAAACCGGCAGCATGAAGCAAATTTTTATACTGCTGGCGCTGGTCTGCACGGGAGCCGTTGCACAGGCGCAGGAGCTGTACGTAAATGCTGAGCCGGCCAGCAATATGCCGGCAAATTCTCTCGGCTTGCGGTTGTCTAACAAACTGTTCCCGATGGACCATGCCAACTATACCGGTTACCGCCTGGCGCCGGAGATAATGGTGGGGTTTTCCAAAAAACTGATGGTGCATGCCAGCGGGTATTTTTCCAACATGATGCAGCGGCAGTTCCAGTTTGAAGGCGCCAGCCTGTACGCCAAATACCGTTTTTTGTCTAAAGACGAAGTGCATTCCCACTTCAGGATGGCCGCATTTGTAAAGGGCGCTCTTATCAATAACCCCTATTACCCGGAAATGGGCGCGGGGCATGATCATACTGCCAAACAGTATTACAACGAAGACCTGGACCTTGACGGTACCACCTCCGGGGTCAGCGGCGGCCTCATTGCCACCCAGCTGCTGCACAAGCTGGCTGTTTCCGGTACGCTGGGATATGACCGGTACTTTAAGAACGTGAAAGACGAGCTGCCGTTGTTCTTTTCCCGGAATGCGCTTAACTACAGCCTGTCTGCCGGGTACCTGCTGTTGCCGCGTACTTACAAAAGCTACCAGCAAACCAACCTGAACCTCTATGTGGAGCTGCTGGGCAAGTCCAACCTTGACCAGTACCGCCGCAACTATTATATAGATGTGGCGCCCGCCGTGCAGTTCATTTTCAACAGCACCACCCGGGTAGACCTGAGTTACCGCACCCAGTTGTTCGGAGACATGGCCCGGAATATGACCACTGTTTACATGGTGAAGCTGGAGCACAATATTTTCAACATCAGAAAAAAATAGGAATGGAGAATACCACATTATATATCAAGAACATGGTATGCCCCCGCTGCATCAAAATGGTACGGCAGGTACTGGAGCAGCAAGGGCTGGATGTGGCAGACGTAGGGCTGGGCAAGGCCATGCTGAACAGCAGGCCCGGTGCGGAACAGACAACGGCCATTGCCAAAGCGCTGGAAGCGGAGGGTTTTTTGCTGCTGGACGACAAGCGCCACCAACTGGTGGAAGGCATCAAGAATTTTGTGGTGGAAACAGTACACTACGGAGACCTGGAAGAGCTGAACGAAAATTTTTCCACCCTGCTGGCGCAACGCCTGCAGAAGGACTACCACCAGCTGAGCAAACTTTTTTCAGAAGTGGAAAACACCACCATAGAGCAGTACATCATTCATCAGAAAATTGAACGGGTGAAAGAACTGCTTATGTATGGGGAATTGACGCTCAGCGAAATTTCATATAAGCTGGGTTACAGCAGCGTGGCGCATCTTTCCGGCCAGTTCAAAAAGGTAACGGGCCTTACGCCCAGCCAGTTCCGGCAGTTGAAGGAAAGCGCGCGCAAGCCGCTTGACAAGATATGATTCAGATAGCGCCGCTGAACACTTGTGTGTTGGGCGAGTTTTCCCACAGGTAAGCATCAAAGGCCATACATATGTTACGTATGTATGGCTTTCCTTTTTCCGTAACGGCCACACGCCCCGGCTGTACCACTACCAGACCGTCCCGCAGCGGCTCCTGCAGGTGTTTTATCACAGCGGGAGACGGCGTGCAGGCCGTTTCAAAATTACACATCAGCTCCCGGATGTGGCGCCCCAGGTACAGGTCTTCCCTGCTTTGCACGTGAGCGCGCATCACCGGCAGCCTGCCTTCTTCCAGCGCCTGCTGGTACCCGGTCAGGCTTTTTTCATTTTGCGTGTAGGCGGCGCCGTGATCACTGATGGCAGACATGCCAAGCCCCAGCAACCGGCTGGTGCGGTGAATGGTGTAGCCCATAAAATTGCGGTGCAGCGTGCCGTTCTGCTGCGCCAGGTAAAGCTCGTCATCAGGCAGGGCAAAATGGTCCATCCCTATTTCCTCATAATAATGTTCTTTCATCATGGCGCAGCCCAGTTCATACAATCCTCTTTTAACAGCGGGTTTTGGCAGGTCCCGTTCTGTAAACAGGCGCTGCCCGTTGCCCTTCACCCAGGGCACGTGGGCGTAGCTGTAAAATGAAATGCGGTCAGGGTAGAGGCGCATCACCTTTTCAATGGTTGCCTTGATGCTTTGCGGTGTTTGCAGGGGCAGGCCGTAGATGAGGTCAAAGTTGATGGAGGTGTATCCCAGCTCGCGCGCTTCCCTCACTACCTGCTCCACATTTTCATAAGGCTGGATGCGGTTGATGATGGTCTGTACGGCCAGGTCAAAATCCTGGATGCCCAGGCTTACCCTTCTGAACCCAAGCTCGTAAAGGGTTTGCAGGTGTTCGTAAGTGGTGTTGTTGGGGTGGCCTTCAAATGCAAAGGCCGCACCGGGCAGCACATCGCAGCTTTGAAGGATGGTTTCCAGCAGGTAACGCAGGTTTTGCGGGCTGAAAAAAGTGGGGGTGCCGCCGCCAAGGTGCAGCTCCTGCAATTGCGGACGGGTGGGGAACCGTTGCAGGTATAGCGCCCACTCTTTCAGTACGGCGTCTATGTAAGGCGCTTCATGATCGTGATTAACGGTGATGTATTTGTTGCAACTGCAATAAGTGCACAGCCTTTCGCAAAACGGCAGGTGAATGTAGAGGCTCAGCGGCTCGGTACTGCTTTGCGCCAGGGCTGCTTCCCAGCCGGGCTTGTTGTTCCAGAACGGAACGGTGGGGTAACTGGTATATCTCGGAGCAGGTATGTTGTATTTCTGTATGAGGTCCATGTTATGAAGGTTTATGACAACAATTGACGGCGGCGGGCTGCATGGCCGGGCTGATGTACGGAATGCCGAGGTTCATGCCCCGCAATATGAGCAGTACGGCCATAACAGCTACCGCAACCGGTATCAGCCGGCGTATATGGCGGCGTACAGGCAGGCTCACCAACTGGCTGAACCAGGTAACGGCCGCCATAGCCGGCAGCGTGCCGGCGCCAAACGCCCCCATGAACAGCATGCCTTCCCATACATCGCCGGCGGCGAGGGCGCCGGCCACGCCCAGGTATACAAGGCCGCAGGGCAGCAACCCGTTCAGCAGGCCTATGGCATAGAGTGTGCTCACGCGCTGCTGCACCAGCAGACCGCCCAGTGTTTTTTTGATGATGTGCAGTTTGGGCACGGGCATGAACCGGTAAAAGAACATGCCGGCCAGCAGCAGTACGCCCAGGGAAATGGACAACCACTGCTGCAGGCCGCCCAGGTAGAACTGCCGGCCCAGCCAGCCAAATAGCAGGCCCATCAGCATATAGGTGGTAACCCGTCCGGCATTGTAAAGCAGGATGCCTCCCATTTTTCTGGCGCCCCGGAGGTGCTGCACCGGCAGGGTGAGGGCTATGGGGCCGCACATGCCGATGCAGTGAAAACTTCCGAGGAATCCTAGTAGCACTGCGGGTATCATTGGATGTAATATTGTGTTTCCTGGTAATAAGGTTTGCCCGCTGCTTCCCATTGCAGCTTGATGTTGTAGCTGCCTTTATGCAGCCGGTTGCGGCCTACAAATATGCGGCCGTCCGCATCGGGCGTTAACGGCAGCCTGAAATCCTGCCGTGCGTCTGAAGGGCGGTAAAAGTGTACTTCACCGGTCATCTGTTCGGCATGCATTTCCGCCGGGAAAACAATTTCCAGCACGTCTCCCTGTTGTTTGATCCGCACGGGGGCAGTGAGCGCCCGGGCATTGGCCTGCGCATCCATGTTCTGCTGATGCGTCAGCTCCGCGGCATAGTAATCTGCTGTGGCCATGTCTATGCGTGTACGCATGCTTTTGATCACCAGCGTGAGAATGCCGGCGGCAAACAGTACAAATACGATAATTATTTTATGTCCCCAGTTCATACCTGTTATGTTTTTAAGTTAGTGACTGACAGGGCCCAGGAAAGTGGTCTCCTTTTCACCGAGCAGCCGTGTACCTTCATATAACCCAATGGTCAGCGTTGTTTTCCGTTCCTTCACCTCCTTGCGCGGCAGTACAATAAAGAATGTGCCTTCTCCCTGCCCTTCGGCCTTGATGTGAATGGGCGAGTGGCCTATCACTTCCACCTTCCCGTTACGTTGCTCCAGCCGCAGGGTGAGGGGTACGTTTGCCGTTGTTTTGTTCACCAGCTTGATGCGGTAGAGGTTGCTGACACTGTCTGCTCCCCGCTCCTGGAACAGCATGCCCGCCGTGCGGATAATGGTGCCGCTCACCGGTTTGCGACTGATGAGCAAAAAGGTGATAGCGCCGGTGATGAGCACCAGTATCATGGTGTATGCCTTCATTCTGCCGGTAAAACGCAGCGGTTTTTTCTCCGCAATGCCATTTTCAGAAGCATAGCGGATCAGCCCTTTGGGGCGGCCTGTGTTTTCCATCATAAAATCGCAGGCATCCATGCAGGCCGTGCAGTTAATACATTCCAGCTGGGTGCCGTTGCGGATGTCTATCCCTGTAGGGCATACATGCACGCACTGGAAGCAGTCTATACAGTCGCCCAGAGCGGTTTCCGGCTCTTCGTTGGGGGCCGGCACGGGCTGCTGGGTTTTCTTTTTGAATTTGCCCCGCGGCTCTCCGCGTACGTAGTCATACGCCACCACTACGGAATTTTTGTCCAGCAGCACGCTTTGCAGGCGGCCATAAGGGCATACTACCGTACACACCTGTTCCCGGAAGAAGGCGAACACACTGTAGAATACGGCGGAGAAAATGATCATGGCCGCAAAGCCGCCGGGGTGTTCGGATACCGGCGCCGCTACAATGGTCTGCAGCTCTTTAATGCCAATGATGTAGGCCAGGAAGGTATTGGCTATCACTACAGACAGGGAAAAGAACAAGGCATGTTTGATCAGTTTCTTCCTGATCTTTTCCCCATTCCACGGCCCCGCGTTCAGCAGGCGTTGCGAAGGCGCATCGCCCTCTACCCAGTATTCTATTTTCCGGAAGATCATTTCCATGAACACTGTTTGGGGGCATACCCAGCCGCAGAAGAGCCGTCCGAAAGCCATAGTGAAGAGCACAATGAAGAGAATGAACGCCAGCATGGCCAGGCCGAAAATGAAAAAGTCCTGCGGCCAGAAAATGGCGCCGAACAGGATGAAACGGCCCTGCGTTACATCAAACAGGAACAAGGGCCTGCCGTCTATTTGCACAAACGGCAGGCTAATGAACGCTATGAAGAAACACCAGCTTACTATGCTTCTGATATTGTAGAGCCTGCCTTTTGGTCTTTTAGCATAGATCCAGTTGCGTTTGCCCTGTTCATTAACGGTGGCCAGCTTGTCCCTGAAAATTTCTTCTGCTTCCATTATATTGCTTTACTCTCCATTATATATAGTACCTTCTTTTGCTTTGGGATTAGGCGGGTTAGTGCCGTGGATGGACTTGATAAACGCGGTCAGCTGGGCCAGTTGCCTGGGTGAAAAGTCTTCTTTCCACGATTTCATCCCTTTCTCCGGCACGCCATATTTGATAGTGGAAAAGATGTCTTTTACCTGTCCGCCATGCAGCCAGAACTCATCCGTAAGGTTCGGGCCAACCATGCCCTGTCCTTCCTGCCCGTGGCAGGCGGCGCAGTTGGCGCCAAACAATTTTTTACCATCTTCAATATCTGTTGCTGCTGTGAGCAGCGTTACATTGTTTTCATCAATATTGTTGGCGGCATTTTGCAGATAGGCGGCTTTGGCCTCCTCCGCTTTTGCCTGGGCAATGGCCAGCTCTTCCAGCTGCAGCGGGGCTGCGTGAGAAACATGGTAGCGCCACAGGTACACTACGGCAAACAGCATGCTGGCGTAAAAGCCCCAGCGCCACCACGGCGGGGTGGGGTTGTTCAGCTCCCTGATGCCATCATAGTCATGCCCCATATCTACATCAGCCTCGCTGGTGGCATCTACGCTTTTTGTTTTATTCAGTTTTTCCAGCCAGTTCACGCGGGGTTTGGCGGTAGCCGTTTTAGGCTTGCGTTTGCGCTGTATGCCGGTCAGCACGCGCAGGGCGTAGAGCAGCATCATGATCACGAGCAGCTCCAGCGCTATTACGGATATGAGCAGGTAGAAGCTGCTGTCTGCCATTCCGCTGACGATGTTTTTCTTTGCCTCCTGCGCCTGTGCGTTTTGTGCCAGCAGTGAGCCGGCGGCCATCAGCGCCAGTACAACCGGTGTTTTTTTGATCCGTTCACGGTAAATATCCATGGCGCCCAGCACTGTATAGGCCAGCGCGCCAATGGCAATCAGCAGGCCCAAGGCCACGCAGAGCAGCATGAGGGCCACGGGGTGGTTGAAACCGGCAAAGGGACTGGGCGGAGCTTGTGATAGTATGAGAAGACTAAACATGGCGTTCTTGATTTTTAGGTTCGTCGTTGTCCAGGGGAATGTGGCTGATATTGTCCATCATTCCTTTGTCCGCTCTTAAAGCCCAGAAGGCGGCCAGCACAAAAAATGCGGTGAATATCAGCAGGGAGGCCATCGGGTAGATGCTCACGCCTGCTATGCTTTCAAGGTATTTGATGAATTTCATGACAGTTAGTTTTTTGCTTCACTCACTTTAATGTCTGTGCCCAGCCGCTGCAGGTACGCAATGAGCGCTACTATCTCACGGTCTGCCGGTATCTCCAGCTTGTCTTTTTTCAGGTTGTCCGCTATAATGCCGGCCTGTTTGTCAAAGTCGGCTTTAGACTGTTGCTCATACCCTTCGGGATAAGGCACGCCCAGTTTGCGCATCACATTGATCATAGCGGGTGTTTTGCCTTTGTCTACCCGGTTGTCGAACAGCCAGGGATAAGCGGGCATAATAGAGCCGGGAGACATAGACACGGGGTCCAGCATGTGGTTGTAGTGCCAGGAGTCCGGGTACTTGCCGCCCAGCCTGGCCAGGTCTGGCCCGGTACGTTTGGAGCCCCACTGGAAGGGGTGATCGTATACAAACTCACCGGCTTTGGAGTAGTCTCCGTAGCGCGCCACTTCATCGCGGAAGGGGCGTATCATTTGCGAGTGGCAGGTGTAGCAGCCTTCGCGGATGTAGATGTCCCTGCCATGCAGCTCAAGCGGGGTGTACGGTTTTACGCTGCTGATAGTGGGAATGTTGCTGCGCACCAGGAAGGTGGGTATCATTTCCAGCATGCCGCCAATACCCACTACCACAAGGCTGAATACGACCATTTGTACCGGCCGGCGCTCTATCCAGTTATGCCAGTGCGTTTTGCCGTAAGTGGAAGTTACTTTGGCCAGCGGCGGGGCTTCTGCCGCTTCATTGGCCACAAAGGCGCCGCGGCGGATGGTTTTGGCCAGGTTCACGATCATCAGCACCAGGCCGCTGATATACAGCAGGCCACCTACGGCGCGCAGGGCGTACATGGGCACAATGGTGGTAACTGTTTCCAGGAACTGGAATTTGAGCGTGCCTTCTTCGGTGAACTGTTTCCACATCATGCTTTGCGTAAAGGCGGCCCAGTACAGGGGGACCACGTAGAAAATGATGCCCAGCGTACCTATCCAGAAGTGCGTGTTGGCCCATTTACGGGAATACAGTTGTGTGGAGAAAATGCGCGGTATCATCCAGTAGAGGATGCCGAAGGTGAGGAAACCGTTCCAGCCCAGCGCGCCTACGTGTACGTGTGCAATGGTCCAGTCTGTATAGTGGCTGATGGCGTTTACGTTCTTGAGAGACAGCATGGGCCCTTCAAACGTGGCCATACCGTAGCAGGTGAGCGCCACCACAAAAAATTTCAGGATGGCATCTTCGCGCACGCGGTCCCACGCGCCGCGCAGGGTGAGCAGGCCGTTGAGCATACCGCCCCAGGAGGGGGCTATGAGCATGATGGAAAACACCGTGCCGAGGGACTGCGCCCATTCAGGCAATGCCGTGTACAGCAGGTGGTGCGGCCCTGCCCAGATGTAGATGAAAATAAGCGCCCAGAAGTGGATGATGGACCAGCGGTAGGAATAAACAGGGCGGTTGGCCGCCTTCGGGATAAAGTAGTACATCAGCCCCAGGTAAGGAGTGGTCAGGAAAAACGCTACGGCATTGTGCCCGTACCACCACTGCACCAGCGCGTCCTGCACGCCGGCGTACCAGGAGTAGCTTTTGAAAAGCGAAAGCGGCATTTCAAAAGAGTTGATGATGTGGAGCATGGCAATAGCCACCCAGGTGCCGATGTAGAACCAGATGGCTACGTACAGGTGAGATACGCGGCGGCGGAGAATGGTGCCCAGCATGTTGGCGCCAAACACCAGCCAGATGAGGGTAATGGCAATATCGAACGGCCATTCCAGCTCGGCGTATTCCTTGCCGGTGGTGTACCCCATCAGCAGCGTGAGCGCCCCGCCCGCAATAATGGCTTGCCAGCCCCAGAAGTGGACCTTGCTGAGTACATCGCTGAACATGCGGGCTTTACACAGGCGTTGTAAAGAATAATACACGCCCATGAAAATGCCGTTGCCCACAAAAGCGAAAACAACGGCGTTGGTATGCACAGGCCTGAGGCGACCAAAAGTAGTGGGCGCGTAGCCCAGGTTCAGGTCGGGATAAACAAGGGCAGTGGCCGCCCACAAACCTGCCAGCATACCTACAAGGCCCCAGAACATGGTGGCATAGGCAAACCATTTTACGGTGCGGTTGTCGTACGAGAATTTTTCGAGAGACATAGTGTTGATTTATTCGTTGTCGGTTTTATCGTCAAATAACATGCGGTGCGCGGGAGAAAAATCATCTTCATATTGCCCGTCTTTGACAGACCAGATAAAAGCGAAGAGGAAGAACAGCGCAACAATGAGGCTGGCGCCCAGGAGAAGTATGATCACGCTCATGGTTGAATGATTTAAGGCAAAAGTAGCGGTATGCGGCAGCAGGGTTTATGATGGCCATCACGCGCGGGGATGACTGTCATCACCCAGTAACCTGTTGCCGGCCCACTCGCTCAGCGCCCATGTGAGCAGCACAATGCTGATGGAGCTGGCCGGCATCAGTATGGCGGCGGTAAGGGGTGAGAGCTTCCCCTGAACGGCAAAGAACAGGCCGGTGATATTGTATAGCACAGACACGGCAAAACTGATCAGGATCACCCGTTTGCTGGCTTTGCAGAGCCGGATGAAGGCCGGCAACCGCCGCAATTGCGCGGCTTCCATAATGCCATCGCTGGCAGGTGTGAAGTTGTTGCTGTTTTCCGTCAGGGATATGCCGGTGTTGCTTTGTTTGAGGGCGCCGGCATCGTTCAGCCCGTCCCCGATCATCAACACCTGCTTCCCCTGCTCCTGCAGGGAAATAATATGGTCCAGCTTCTGGTGGGGCTGCTGCCTGAAACGCAGGTCTGCCCCGGCTCCCATCATATTGCGGAGCAGCGGCGCATCTCCGTCATGATCTCCGGAGAGCAGCGTAAGCGAGTAGGGAAGAGCATGCAGCATATCGTCAATGCCTTCGCGGTAGGTATGTGACAGCAAGAAGTAACCGGCATAGTCTCCGTTGACGTTTACATGCACCTGGCTGCCTTCGCCTTCTTTGGCGCCGGTATAAGCGGCGCTACCCAGCTGTATGTGCAGCTGGCCTGCCCAGCCTTGCAGGCCCTGGCCGGTATCTTCCGTGAAACGCAGTACTTCCGTGTTTGCGGGCTTGCCGCAAACGGCTGCAACGGCCCTGCTGGCGGGGTGTTGGGACTGGCTGCCTACCGCGCCAATGGCCAACTGCTCATCTACGGTAAGCGCGCGGCCATGCCAGGTAGCGGCAGACCGGGCCTTGCCGGTAAGCGTGCCGGTTTTGTCAAATACAATATGCGTGGTGCCGGCCAGGCTCTCAATAGCCTGCGCATTGCGCAGGTACAAACGGTGCCTGCTGAGTATGCGTAACGTATGCCCGTTGGTGAAAGAGGCCGCCAGCAATAACGCACAGGGGCAGGCCACTATCAGGATGGAGGTAACGGCCGGCCATATTTTAGACGTATCGTAAATGCCCCAGTAAATGGTGGTAACAGCGGCTATGAACAGCACTATCCAGGTAAAGTTCCTGCCCAGCAAATGGATGAAGGAGGCCTTCTGTTCCTTGTTCTGCATTTCATCCCTGTTCCACAGGCTGGTGAGGTAGCTCTGCGCCACTTCCTTGATGGTGAGTATTTCCATATTCCCCTCCAGTTGCCGCCCGCCGGCATAAATGATCTCGCCCATCTGTTTGGCAACGGGAGCGGACTCGCCGGTTACAAAACTGTAGTCTATGAGGGCCTTGCCTTTTACCAGGATGCCATCTGCCGGCACCAGCTCCTGGTGGTGTATGAGCAGCGTATCCCCGGTTTTGACATCGGGCAGCTGCACGGGAATTTCCTGCTGGTCTTTTACCACGGTAACGGCTATGGGGAAATAGGCGGTATAGTCACGGTCAAACGCAAGTCCTTTGTAGGTTTTGTCTTGCAGCACGCGGCCGGTGAGCATGAACAGCACAATGCCCGTCATGGAATCAAAATAACCGGCGCCGGCGCCCGTCAGCACATCTGTAACGCTGCGTACAAAAGTGACCAGTATGGCCAGAACAATAGGCACGTCTATGTTGAGGAAACCATGCTTCAGGCCTTTCCATGCGGAAGCGTAAAAAGGTTGCGCGCTGAAGAAGAACACCGGCAGCGAAAGCGCCAGGTTCAAGTACCGGAATACCAGGCTCATGGTACCGTCCATATGATGCTCGCCGGAAAAGTATTCCGGGAAGCTCAGCAGCATGATGTTCGCAAAGCAGAAGCCCGCCACGCCCAGCTGGTAGAAGATGCGCCGGTTTACGGGCGGTTTTTTCTTTTGCAGGTCCTGCAGGCTGATGTAAGGCTCGTAGCCGATGCTGGCCAGCGTTTCCACTACTTTCCGCAGGGTGGTTTGCCCGGGAATGAAAATGACCCGGGCCTCTTTTTTACTGAAGTTCACGTTTACCTGCTGTACGCCGGCGTCTACCTTGTGCAGGTTTTCCAGCAGCCAGAGGCAGGAGCTGCAATGGATGTTGGGAATATAAAAGGTTACGTGTACCTGCTGGTCATCTTCATACTGGATGAGCCTGCGGCGGATGGGTTCTTCTTCGAGGAACGCGAATTTATGCTGCCGTACGGGCACGCGTTGCGCGGTACCGGGCCGGGCGTTGAGGGTATAATAATTGCAAAGGCCGTGCTCATTGAGCAGCTCGTACACCATCTGGCATCCATGGCAGCAGAATTGCTCTCCTTTGGCACAGGGCTCGCCGCAGTGGGCGCATTGGGTAACGGCAGTGGCTGTTTGCATGCGCCAAAGGTAGACCCGCGGCCTTTGGCGGCCGATGAGGCCCGTCAAGGCAAAAAATGATGCTCATCAGCCGTAGCAGGGAATCCTGTAACACATTCCCATAATTATATAAGATACCGGCCTGGAAAGAGGGCTACCTTTGTAAAAACCTGGTACCATGGGAAAAGTGATGTTAAGCATACTCCGGTTCGTCCGGTCGTTATTTGTAAAGAAAAATTGCTGTAAATAAACAAAGCAGTATGAAAAGGTCAACAGGATCATTATTAGTAATACTAACTATATGGGCCGGCGTAGCACAGGCGCAGCATGAGCACCACATGCGGGCAAAGAAGGACACGGCGCAACATCAACGGCACAAGCCGGAGAAACAGGATACCGCCGCAGATCATAGCGCTCACCAGATGCATGGAGGCCATGCCATGCATGACATGACCAGCGCCTACTCCCTGAACCTGCCCATGAACCGCAACGGTTCCGGCACCAGCTGGCTGACAGACAATACGCCGATGTACATGTACATGGCGCAAAAGGGCAATACCTCTTTTATGCTCCACGGAAATATTTTCTTGCGTTATACATCTACTGATTTTACGGCCAAAGGCTCCCGCGGGGCTACCAAGCTGGACGCGCCCAACTGGCTGATGGGCATGATGAACCACCGCATTGGGCGGAAAGGCCTGCTGAACGCAACGGTAATGCTCAGTTTTGACCGGGCCGTAATGGGCGGTGAGGGGTACCCCCTGCTGTTCCAGTCCGGTGAAACGTGGCAGGGTCAGCCTCTTGTAGACCGGCAGCACCCGCACGATCTGTTTGCCGCCCTGAGCGTGGGTTATACATACGCGATCAATAAGGACCTGGACGTATACGCCTACCTCGGCTACCCGGGGGAACCGGCCATCAGCGCGCCGGCGTTCATGCACCGCGTATCCGCTATGAACAACCCGGATGCCCCGCTGGGCCACCACTGGCAGGATGCCACGCATATCACCTTTGGCGTAGGCACCCTCGGGTTCCGGTACAAACAGGTGAAAGCGGAGTTTTCCAGCTTTACGGGCCGGGAACCGGACGAAGACCGGTATAATTTTGACAAACCCCTGTTTGACAGCTACGCCTACCGCGTTAGCTACAACCCTTCCCGCCAGTGGGCCCTCCAATTTTCACAGGCGTTTGTACACAGCCCCGAAGCGCTGGAGCCGGATGAGAACGTAACGCGTACCACGGCATCGGCTATACACACCGCGCAGTTCCGCCACCCCGGCAGTTTCATTGCTTCCGCGGCGGTATGGGGCCTCAACAGCAAGAGCGGTAACCACAAGGAGCATTCTTTCCTGCTGGAAAGCAACCTGCAGCTGCAGAAAAATGCGGTATACGGGCGGTATGAGTTTGTAGAGAAATCTACACATGAGCTTCACCTGGAAGACCAGCTGCCGCATGCAAAATTTAACGTGCATGCCTTTACCCTGGGATATGCCCGCACGCTGGCCACTATCTGGAAAACCAGCCTCTCTATAGGCGCGCAGGGCACCGTAAATGTGGAAGACCAGTCCCTGCACGGTATTTACGGCAAAAACCCGTTAAGCGCACAGGTGTACCTGCGGATCAATCCTGCCCTGCACCGTTAGATGTAGATATGGTATGGCAGACACGCTTGAACCCCGAGGTTTCTCCCCGTGGACGGCCCCTGTTCAACACACCGCCATGTGAACATCCCGTTAAATCCTGCACGGTATTTGTAATTTATTCTACATTAGATGCATAAATCATAGAATGTAACCCGGATGAATTACTTGAGAGCAGGCTGGATCATATTGATTGTCATAGGCATATCTGCCTGTGGCCGCAGAAAGGGGCAACCGAGGCAACAGGAGATCGTCAGGGACCCGCGCCAACTGAATGAAGTGGTGGCCGCCCAGGTGGCCGAGCGCCTGGAGTATGTGGGAGGTAACGAGGGACTGATGGAAGACAGCGTGCCTGCCTTCCGCCTGAGCGCCCTGCAGCACGCCTACCGTCAGCATCAGGGAGCGGCTTTCTGGTCAGACAATGGCCGCACGCACAAGGCCGTATACAGCCTGATGGACTGGATCGCCAACGCAGACAATTATGGCCTGCCGCCGGCCCGTTATCACCTGGCCGCATTGCAGGGCGCCCGCGGGCAACTGGAACATTCCCGGAAAGATGCGGCCCTGTGGGCCAAAATGGATGTACTGCTCACAGACGCTTTTATGAAAATGGCCAGTGACCTGCATTTCGGGATTGCGCCGAAAGACAGCATCACCCTCCGAAAAGATTCCCTTTTTTCAGATACCGTTCTCACCGCTTTTTTGCAGCAGGCGCTGCAGGCGGGAGATGTAGGCGCATTGCTGCAGCAGCAGGAACCGGTACATGATGGGTACATGGCCCTGAAAGAAGGCATCCGGCTGTACAGAGACCAATACGGCGGCAAACAGTGGGATACCCTGCCGCAAATGTATGCAGACACGCCACAGTTCCGCCGCCAGCTTGCCATCCGCCTGATGGCCGGCGGGCATTACGATACCACGGGCATTCCCGAAACAGACACCATGCCCCTCAAAAACGCCGTGAAAGCCTTTCAGCGGGAGTTTAACATTTACCCGGACGGTATTGCCGGTAAACGTACCATCCAGACGCTCAACAAGCAGCCGGGCGACTGGCTGCTGCAGGCGGCCGTGAACCTGGACCGCTGGCGCAAGTTCCCGGATTCCCTGCCGGACCGCTACCTGCTGGTGAACATTCCCGCCTTCCGGATGAACGTGATGGAAAATGATACCATGATGCTGGAATCCCGCGTGATAGTGGGCGCCCCCCGCACGCGCACGCCCGTGCTCAACTCCGTGATGACCAATTTTGTGCTGTACCCTTACTGGCGCGTGCCCTACAGCATCGTGTTCAAGGAAATGCTGCCCCAGATCAAAAAGAACGTGTATTACCTGGCGGAAAAGAACCTGGAAGTGGTAGACCACAAAGGCAACGTGGTAAACCCCGATACCATTCAATGGGAACGGCTTAGCAAAAAATACTTCCCTTACGTATTGCGGCAGATGGACGGGCTGGACAATTCGCTGGGGGTCATGAAATTCAATTTCATGAACAAGTACAGCGTATACCTGCACGATACCAATAACCGCAGCCTCTTCAGCAATTCCAACCGCGCCCTCAGCCATGGCTGCGTACGGGTGCAGCAATGGGACAGCCTAGCCATGTACATGGTGCGTAACGACCCCCGCCCCGGCATCCGCGATAGCGTTCGCACCTGGCTGTACACGGAGCAGCAGAAACAATATACCATGCATAAACGGCTGCCCATTTATATCCGTTACTTCACCGCCGAGCTGAGAAATGGCAAAATGCAGTTCTACGAAGATGTATACGGGGAAGACCAGGTGATGATGCGGTATTTTCGGTAGCAAAAAGGCCGCTCCCTTCCGGAAGCGGCCTGTGGCTTGTTTATAGCATGATCTCAGATTATTTGATCAATTCTGCCAGCTTTTTTTGCAAGGCTTCTCCTCTCAGGTTTTTGGCAACAATAACACCGTTCGGGTCCAGCAGAAAGTTCTGGGGGATGGAGCTGATAGCGTACAGCTGCGCTACTTCATTCTTCCAGAAGGCGAGGTCTGAAACCTGCGTCCAGGTCAGGTTATCGTCTTTGATAGCCTGCAGCCATTTATCCTTGTCTGCCGGCTTGTCTAGCGAAACGCCCAGGATGGTGAAGTTCTTATCTTTAAAATCATTGTACGCTTTTACCACATGCGGGTTTTCTGCACGGCAGGGACCGCACCAGCTGGCCCAGAAATCTATCAGCACATATTTTCCCTTGAAGGAAGCCAGGGACACAGGTTTGCCGTTCGGGTCATTTTGCGTGAAGGCAGGCGCAACCTGGCCAATGCCTACTGATCTTACTTTCTGCAGCCGCTCGGCATAACTAACGCCGCTTTTGCTATTGCGCACATCGGGCGCCAGTTTGGCAAAGAGCGGCTGTATTTCGCTATAGTCAGGCGTGGAGCCGGCAAACTCTTTCAGCGCGTCAAGCCCTACTACAGTGGTGATATGTGTTTCGTAGAATTTTTTAAGAATGATCTTGCGTTCTTCGTAGTACTGTTTGCTCCTGTTTTGCAGGCTGGCAATAAAGTCCTTGTTTTTTCGCTCTGCTTCCGGTTTGGCCAGATACTCGTTCATCAGCGCCTGGTCTTGCGCATTGTTGGCTTTGACTGCTGCCTCCAGGGCCATGTTATCTTTATTTACCGCGCCGCCCCGCACCTGGGCAAACTTCATGGAATCCGCGCTTTCCACGTAGATCAGGTCTTTTTCCAGATACAGCCGCTTGTTTTCGGTGGAGCTTACCGCGCGCGGGGTGCCGGGGCCGTAGTTGAGGAATAACTGGGCTTTCACGGGCTCTTCTATAGTGCCGGTGAACTCAAACGCGCCGTTGGTCAGTATGGCGGAGTCTATAACCGGTTTGCCGTCTTGCACGTAACGGAGGTAAGCCTTTGCGGGAGAATGATGTGTTCCAATCTTGCCTTTAACGGTGAACGTGACCTGCGCGCCGGCCAGGGCAGGCAACAGCAGCAGCGCAGGTAAAATGTGGGTCTTTTTCATAAATGGTGTTGGTTTTGACGGATTAAATGTAAGAAAAGTACCTGTACATGCGGGAGACTTTCTGATGAGCGGGATTTTAAGGCCATAAAAAAACGTCCCGTGGCAGACGGGACGTTCTTAATATCAGCTATATAAACGGATTTATTGCTTCAGTTTGGCTTTCAGCGCAGTGTCAAGCGCTTCCAGGAACTCTTCGGTGTACAAGTAGTGTTTACCATGTTCCACCTTGTTGCCGTGGATGCAAACGGCCAGGTCTTTGGTCATTTTACCGCTTTCTACGGTTTCAATGCAAACCTGCTCCAGTGCCTGGCAGAAACTGATCAGCTCCTGGTTGCCATCCAGCTTGCCACGGAACTCCAGGCCGCGCGTCCATGCAAAAATGGAGGCAATGGGGTTGGTGGAAGTGGGTTTGCCGGCCTGGTGGTCGCGGTAGTGGCGGGTAACGGTACCGTGTGCCGCTTCTGCTTCCATGGTTTTACCGTCTGGCGTAACCAGGGTAGAGGTCATGAGGCCGAGAGAACCGAAGCCTTGCGCCACGGTGTCTGACTGTACGTCTCCGTCATAGTTTTTGCAGGCCCATACAAAGTTGCCGTGCCATTTGAGGGCGCTGGCCACCATGTCATCAATGAGGCGGTGCTCATAGGTGAGGCCGGCCTTGTCAAACTCGGCTTTAAATTCCTGCTGGTATGTTTCTTCAAAGATGTCCTTGAAGCGGCCATCGTATTTTTTGAGGATGGTATTTTTTGTGCTGAGGTACAGCGGCCATTTTTTCAGCAGCGCCTGGTTGAAGCAGGCACGGGCAAAACCGCGGATAGACTCGTCTGTGTTATACATGGCCAGCGCTACGCCGTCCCCCTTGAACTGGTATACTTCGTGCTCTATCACCTCACCGTTCTCACCTTCAAATTTGATGGTCAGCTTGCCTTTTCCTTTTACTATGAAATCGGTTGCACGGTACTGGTCGCCAAAAGCGTGACGGCCTATACAGATAGGGGCGGTCCAGTTGGGCACCAGGCGCGGAACGTTCTTCATTACAATGGGCTCGCGGAAAACGGTACCGTCCAGGATGTTACGGATGGTGCCGTTGGGGGACTTCCACATCTGTTTCAGCTTGAACTCCTGTACACGTTGCTCGTCAGGCGTAATGGTAGCGCATTTGATACCTACGTTGTATTGTTTGATAGCGTTGGCGGCGTCTATGGTTACCTGGTCATTGGTGGCATCCCTGTGCTCCATGCCCAGATCGAAATATTTGATATCTAAATCGAGATATGGAATGATCAGTTTGTCCTTGATAAACTTCCAGATGATCCGCGTCATTTCGTCGCCATCCAGTTCAACCACAGGGTTTGCAACTTTAATTTTTTGTGACATCGATGTAATGTTTTTTTAATATGTGCTGATAGTAAACACGAAATATACAAAAGTCAATTTCGAATTTCAAATAAGGGGTCACGAATTATGGATTTTATGCATATTTCGTGACCCTCTCATGAACTATAACTGTTTGATGATCTCATCTGCAAACTCGCTGCATTTCACGAGCGTGGCGTCGTCCATCAGTTTGTAGAAGTCGATGGTGACCCTTTTGCGCATAATAGCGGTGCTGAGGCCTTCAACAATAATATCTGCCGCTTCTTTCCAGCCCATGTATTCCAGCATCATAACGCCGGAGAGTATAACGGAGGAGGGGTTCATGGTATCTGTGTTGGCAAAGCGGGGCGCGGTGCCGTGGGTAGCTTCAAATACCGCGTGGCCGGTAGCGTAATTGATGTTGCCGCCCGGTGCAATGCCAATACCGCCTACGGCTGCCGCCAGGGCGTCTGAAATATAGTCGCCGTTCAGGTTGAGGGTGGCAATCACGGAATAGTCTTGCGGCGCCAGCAATATCTGCTGCAGGAAGTTGTCGGCTATCACATCGTTGATGATGATCTTGTTATGCGCCTGTGCTACTCTCATTTCGCGGTTGGCTTCGTCTTCGCTTTTTTCTTTTTTGGTCTTTTCCCACTGTTCCCAGGTGTATACCTGGTCTCCGAACTCGCGGGCGGCCAGCTCGTAGCCCCAGTTCTTGAAGCCGCCTTCGGTGAACTTCATGATGTTGCCTTTGTGTACGAGGCTCACGGTGGGCCGTTTGTGCTCAATGGCATATTTGATGGCCGCGCGCACCAGGCGTTCAGTACCCTCCTTGCTCACGGGTTTGATACCCAGGGAAGAGGTTTCGGGGAAGCGGATCTGTTTCACGCCCAGCTCTTCCTGTAAAAATTTCAGGAGTTTGTTGGCGTCTTCCGTTCCGTACATGTATTCTATACCGGCATAAATATCTTCCGTGTTTTCCCGGAAGATCACCATATCCACCTTGTCAGGCCGTTTCACCGGGGAAGGCACTTTATTGAACCAGCGTACCGGGCGTACACAGGCGTAGAGGTCCAGCTCTTGCCGCATGGCCACGTTCAGGGACCGGATGCCGCCGCCTACCGGGGTGGTGAGGGGGCCTTTGATAGACACCAGGTATTCCTTCAACGCGTCCAGCGTGGTTTTGGGAAGCCATTCCCCCGTTTCCTGGAAGGCCTTTTCACCCGCCAGTACTTCTTTCCATTCAATTTTCCGCGTACCGCCGTAGGCTTTTTCCACAGCGGCGTCAAACACACGTACACTGGCACGCCAGATGTCCGGCCCAATACCATCGCCAATAATAAACGGAATAACAGGGTGGGCAGGGACCTTTATCTGCCCGTCAATCATCTGAATTTTTTCTGCCGGCATATTGCTGATTTGTTGTTTTAATTATTGACCGCAAAGGTAACACATTTGAAGGTGGGATGAAGGCCGTAAGTGTGATAATTAACTTAAATTAGAAGAAGAATAAACTGAGGGACCATGGAAGAACATATAGTACCAATTTTAGATGTAACCCCCGTTACCCACAATGTAAGGCGTTTCACTGTTGAAAAGCCCGCGGGTTACCGTTTTATACCCGGCCAGGCCACAGAGGTGGCCGTTAACAAGCCAGGCTGGGAAAAAGAGCGGCGGCCTTTTACTTTCACGGCGCTGAACAGCTGGGACCACCTGGAGTTCACCATCAAGATCTATCCTGAAAGACAGGGCGTTACCAACCAGCTGGGGTTGCTGCAGCCGGGAGACAGCCTGCGCATACACGATGTGTGGGGCGCCATCCAGTACCGCGGCGAGGGCACTTTTATTGCCGGCGGGGCGGGCGTTACCCCCTTTATTGCCATTTTCAGGCAGTTGAGGAAAGACGGGCAGCTGGGCGGCAACCAGCTCATTTTTTCCAACAAGACCAAAGCGGACATCATCCTGGAAGATGAGTTCCGGGAGATGCTGGGCCCCAATTTCATTAACACCCTTACGGAAGAGGCCGTACCGGGGTACGACAATCACAAGATAGACGAGGTGTACCTGCGTTCCCGGATCAAAGACTTTGACCAGCCTTTTTACATTTGCGGGCCGGATGCCATGGTGGCAGGCCTGAAAAGCACGCTGGAGAAGCTGGGCGGCAAAACCATTGTAGTAGAGCTATAGGGGCGGTTTGCTGTTTCCCTGCCGCACAGGCGCAAGCGTTGGTTGTTGCCGGTATGCTCCGTCGTGCATTTCCCTTTGTGCCGGCGTTCTGGTGTTTTCACCGGCAGTTTCCCCTTACCGGCTTGCAGCGGCACCGCTTCGTCATTTTCACCGGCAATTTCCCCCATTTTACCGGTAAAAGCCCCATGCCTGCCTAAGCAGTATTGTTACCCCGGCAGGGTGGTGGTAGATTTGTGTCATAAACTTAAAAAACGATACAATTTATGGGCAGATATAATCGTCTTCCAGATAATAGCAATAGCGGCCTTTGGGGCGGAGTGATCGTGCTGGTGATCGGTCTTGTGTTCCTCCTCCGTAAAATGGACCTTCATTTACCCGACTGGGTGTTTTCATGGCCCATGCTCCTGATCCTGATAGGATTTGTGATGGGCGCCAAAAACAAATTCCAGGGCGCGGGGTGGTTCATCCTCACCTTTGTAGGCGTAGTGTTCCTGCTGAACGATATGTTGCCGTTCGAGTGGCACCTGCAGCGCTTCTTCTGGCCAATTATCCTCATTGTGATAGGGTTGTACATGATCAGCCGGGCCAGCAGCCGCAGCAAGCGGTACGAGGAAATTATAGCGGACGGCAGCAGCACGGCCAGCAGGGAAGATTTTTTGCAAAGCACCACTATTTTCAGTGGCACCAACAAGGTGATCCTTTCGAAAAACTTCCAGGGAGGCAACATCACTACCATGTTTGGTGGTACGGAGCTGAACTTCATGCAGGCAGATATTAACGGAGAAGCGGTGCTGGACATTACCATCATGTTCGGCGGTGTTGAACTGGTAGTGCCTTCTCACTGGGACGTGAAGCTGGACGTGAACACCATATTCGGCGGCATCGAAGACAAACGTACCATAGTGCCCGCATCCGCCAACAAGGTACTGGTGCTGAAAGGCTCCTGTACATTCGGCGGCATAGACCTGAAAAGTTATTGACCCTTTCCTTTCGCCATTCTCTTTTATCCATTGTTTTGCCGCCCTTCCATTCCATTCTTATATCACCTGAAAACCGTTTAACATGTATTGGTTTGTTGCGAAGATAGTTTACCAGATCATCTGCGGAAAGGGGGAACACCTCCCGCAATTCGATGAACAACTGCGCCTCATCAGTGCGGTGAGCAAACAGGAGGCCTGGAAAAAAGCCCAGCAAATAGGGGAACAGGAACAATATGCCTTCCGCAACCAGAAGGAAGAGCTGGTAGAGTGGCGTTTTATCAACGTGCCGGAGCTGATTGCGCTGGACGAGCTGAAAGACGGCATGGAACTGTATTCTCGCGTGGAAGAGCCTGATAACGCCGGCAGCTATGTAGCCCTGCTGCAGATGAAAGCGGCTCAGCTCCAGTCACAGAAATTATTTGAGCTGAACGTTTAAACCATAAATTTTGGCCACTCACCTGCTCAAAGAAAAACGCTACCGCTGGACCTTCATTACAGGCTTTGTGCTGTTCCTGAACCTGCACCGCATTATTGTGCATTACTGGCTGGCCCAGGATTTTATGATAGCGGTGGTAGACAGCCTGATACACAACGTGCTGTTGTTTGTGGCCCTGGCGGCCATTGTTCAGATGCAGGCCAATTACCGGCCGGTGAAAGGCAAGTATTCTTATGTGGCCTTTCTTACACTGGTCATGAGTGCGCTATGGGCTACCCTGGTGATCTGCCTGCTGAAGCTCTTTTACAATAACGGCCAGCACCCCCTTTATATACAATGGTTGTCTGACACGCTGCCCATCCGCTTTGCGCTGGGCTGGCTGCTGATCACCGGCACGGGCTTCATCAGCTTTTTCATGTATGAGGTAGAAGAGCAGCGGGAAGCGCTGGCCCGCAAGGAGGCCGCGGAAAAACTGGCCAAGGAGGCGGAGCTGTACAAGCTGCGCCAGCAGTTGCAGCCGCATTTCCTCTTTAACAGCCTGAACTCCATCAACGCGCTGGTATCGCTGCGGCCCGAAGAAGCCCGGCAAATGATACAGAAGCTGAGCGATTTTTTACGGGGCACGCTGAAAAAGGAAGACCAGCTCTGGATATCGCTGCGGGAAGAACTGCAATACCTGCAGCTGTACCTCGATATTGAAAAGGTCCGCTTCAGGCATCGTTTAACCACCACAGTTATACAGCATGAAGAAGCGGCCGCCCTGCAAATACCGCCCATGCTGCTGCAGCCGGTGGTAGAAAACGCCATCAAGTTCGGGTTGTACGATACAACGGATGCCATCAACATCACCATTGAGGCACGGCAGGAAAACAATGTGCTGCTGGTTACGGTTTCCAACCCGTTTGACCCTGCCATGCACCCGCAGGCGCAGCAGGGTACCGGTTTCGGGCTCAACTCCATCCGCCGCAGGCTGTTCCTGCTTTTTGGCCGGCAAGATCTTTTGGAAACAAAAGCTGATCTGAATATATTCACTACCACTATTAAAGTACCGCAGCTCCATGATAAAAACAGTGTTGATAGATGATGAACCGCTGGCCCGTGAACTGGTACGGGAATACCTGCAGGCCTACCCCCAAATAGAAGTGGTGGCAGAGTGCAGCGACGGGTTTGAGGGCCTGAAGGCCATACAGCAATACCAGCCTGACCTGCTTTTCCTGGACATACAAATGCCCAAGATCAACGGGTTTGAGATGCTGGAGCTGGTAGACAAGCTGCCCTGCGTGATATTCACCACCGCATTTGAAGAATACGCCATACGGGCCTTTGAAGTGAATGCGGTAGACTACCTGCTGAAACCCTTCTCCCGCGAACGGTTCGATAAGGCCCTGCAGAAGATGCTGGAGCGGAAAACGGAAGTATCGCAGGAGCTGCTGGATGCCGCGGGCCGGGAGCTGCCCACGCAGCACAACCGGGTGGTGGTAAAGATCAACGGCCGTATCAAGATCATTCCCGTGCAGGACATTCACTACATGGAGGCGGCAGATGATTATGTAAAGATCGTAACGCAGGAAGGCGCTTTTCTGAAGAACAAGACCATGGCTTTTTTTGAGAAAACGCTGGACGCGCTGCAGTTCATCCGCGTACACCGCTCCTACATCCTGAACGTAAGCCAGATCACCCGCCTCGACCCATATGAAAAAGAAACCTACCTGGCCGTGCTCAAAAGCGGCAGTAAAATACTGGTGAGCAAAACCGGTTACCCCAGGCTGAAAGAAGCGCTGGGGCTCTGATGCCTGCCAAGTGCTTATACCTTGATGAATATTTTTTTCCGGTACATCCAGTACAGTATCAGCCATTCCATGGCCAGCACCGGTATGCCTCTTACCAGCGGCGCATAGGCGCTGCCCAGCACCTGGTCAAAGTTCTGGCCCAGGTGAATGCTCAGGGAATTGCTGATAAAGCCGCCGAACCCGTCTGCAATTACATAGGCGGCAATGGAGTTCATACCTATTACCACCAGCGGCAGTATGTATTTTTGGCGCCCGGCAACATCTGTCAGCCAGTAAAAGAAGGTGAGGAAAAAGAAACACAACCCGCCGCTGAAAAGCGTCCACGAGGGCGTCCAGATGCGTTTAACAATGGGGCAGATGCCGGTAAAGTGCAGCAGCGCGGCGGCAGCCAGAAGGCAGGCGCCGGTGATCAGGAAAAACCGGATGCGCTCCTGAGGGGTATCCGTGCTTTTCAGGGCGCGGCCGGCAAAGAGGCCCAGCGCCATAGTGCCCAGGGTGGGAATGAAGCTCAGGGTAACATAGCCGCCGCGGTTATAGGCAAAAGGCTTTTCACGGGGAAAGAGGTTGAGGAACCACTGGTCAAAGGCAGCCGCCAGGTTGGTGTTCTTGTTCCAGTGCGCGGCCAGGCCCTGCATGTTGTGCGGCCAGTCTGCCGGAACGCCCACCAGCGTAGTGTCAAAGCCGGTGGCGGGCAGGGGGTAGAGGACAAAGGCCAGCCAGTAACCCGCCAGTATCAGCAACACCGTTACCACCTGTGTTCTGCGGGTGGCAAAACCGAGCAGGAACAGGAAGGGGTAGCCGAGGCCTATCTGGGTGAGCGTGTCTTCAAATGTAAAGTTGGTTTGGGTGGAATGCAGGGAACGGAGAAAGATACCCAGCAGCACCAGGATGAGGGAACGTACCAGCGTATGTTTCAGCAGTGAATTGAAAGTGGCGCCTTTGGCCGTGCGGCTGGCAATGGAAAAAGGCAGGGCCACGCCTACCAGGAAGGAAAAAGAAGGCTGTATCATGTCATGCAGGGAACCGCCTGTCCAGGGCACGTGGCTTTGGTTCCAGCCGAGAAACTGCCAGAAAGCATTGCCGGGCAGCGCGTCCGCCACCGTTGAGAGGCGCAGTACTTCTGCCATCATCAGCAGCATTACAAACCCGCGGTATACATCTACGGAAACAATTCTGGCGGGCATAGGGGCAGGGCCGGTCACAGGGGGTGGAATTTTCATGTACCTAAGATAGCTTTTTAAGCGAAGGGCGGCGAGAAAAGTTGAAGCAGCTTATCTTTTTTGAGCACTTTCTGCGCCTGCTCTCCCCGCGCCACCAGGCGGCTGCCGGCATGGGCCTCAAAGCGGCACAGCAGGCTGTGCCCTTCCGCTTTCACTACCGTGGCGGTAAAAACAACGGCCGTGCCCACCGTGGCGGGAGATACGTGTTCTACATGTATCATGGTGCCGATCCCTTCTTCATCTGCTTCCTTCATATCCAGCACAAACAGCCGGCAGCACCATTCCGCATCCCGCGCCAGCGCAAAGGTGGCGTACACAGGGTGTACAGGGCCACTGTCAAACGTGGCGCAGTCTTCCGCACGCACGGTGCGGGTAAAGGTCCTGACATCGCCGGGCCTGAATATCTGTTGCATACGCGTTATTGTATCACCAATACGGGGATGTGTACATAATGCCGTACATAGTTCACCGTTTCACCGTACAGCCAGTCTTTAAGGCCGGTATGGCCGTGGCCGCCCAATACCAGCAGGTCTGCCTCTTCCTGCTTCACAATGCGCACAATGGATTTGGCGCGGTGCTTGTACCCCAGCACGCCCTTTGCCTTGATGCCTTTGCTGGCCAGCAGGGAAAGGTAGGTGTCTATCTGCTCCTGGTCTTTCTGTGTTTCAAAATCATTGGCTTCCTTCCCGAAGTAACGGGCGGAAGCACTTTCCACCACGTGGATGAGGATGTACTCGGTATCAGGCTGCCCCTGTGCCAGCGCATTGGCAATGATCTTTTCATCGTGCTGGGAAAAATCCAGCGCCATGGCTATTTTTTTATAGACAGGCGCTTCCAGGCTGCCCAGTGTTACTTTGGTGGCATGCATACGCGCGGAACCTTTTTGCCGGTAGCGGCTGATGAACGGATACAGTACGGTAATGACCAGCAACGCGAGGAAAGCGAAGCCGGACAGGTATATCAGCACGTCTACCCACCACACGTGGTTCCCGCGGATGAAGGTGCCGGCTTCCGCCCACACCATACGCACGTTGAGATATACCAGCACGGAAGAAATAAGCCAGGCGGCCGCTTTTACAAGCGGCTTGATGGCAAAGCCGCCCATTGTATGTTTGTCGCTCACAAAGTGAATGAGCGGTATAATGGCGAAGCCCAGCTGCAGGCTCAGCAGTACCTGGCTGAACACCAGCAGCTCGCCTATTTTTTCCTCGCCCGCTACCCATATTACCAGCAGGGCGGGAATAATAGCTACCAGCCTCGTCAGCAGACGGCGCAGCCAGGGGTTGATACGCAGGCGCAGGTAACCTTCCATCACTATTTGCCCGGCCAGCGTGCCCGTTACCGTAGAGCTTTGCCCGGCGGCAATCAGGGCCACGGCAAAGAGAATGGGAGCCAGCTTGCTGCCCAGCAGCGGCTCCAGCATACGGTGCGCTTCATGCAGGTCCGCTATTTCCGTATGGCCCGCGGTGAAAAACACGGAAGCGGCCAGTATGAGAATGGCGGCGTTGACAAAGAACGCCAGGTTGAGCGCAATGGCCGTGTCCCAGAAATTGATCTTCAGCGCCTGCTTGATGCCGGCATCTGTTTTCTGTATTTTACGGGTCTGTACCAGGGCGGAATGCAGGTAGAGGTTGTGCGGCATTACCGTGGCGCCTATAATGCCAATGGCAATGTACAGCGCCGTATCGTCCGGCAGGGAGGGCACAAAACCCTTGGCCACTTCCGGCAGATCGGGTTTGGCCAGCAGCAGCTGTATCAGGAAGGAAGTGCCTACAATGGCCACCAGGGCAATAATGAAGGCTTCCATTTTGCGGATGCCGTAACGTTGCAGCAGCAACAGCAGGAAGGTGTCCAGCACGGTGAGCGATACGCCCCACATCAGCGGCAGGCCGGTGAGCAGCTGTATACCGATGGCCATGCCGAGCACTTCCGCCAGGTCTGTGGCCGCAATGGCCACCTCCGCCAATATGTACAGCAAAAAGTTGACCGGGGCGGGGTAGGTTTCCCGGTTGGCCTGCGCCAGGTCACGGCCGCGCACAATGCCCAGCCGCGCGCTGAGGCTTTGCAGCAGCAAGGCCATCAGGTTGCTCATCAGCAGCACCCAGATGAGCGTATAGCCGTATTTGCTGCCGCCCGCCAGGTCTGTGGCCCAGTTGCCGGGGTCCATGTACCCTACGCTCACCAGGTAGGCGGGCCCGAAAAAGGCCAGTATTTTGCGAAAGCCTGATTTGTGCCTGCCCGTTGTATCTACGCTCTGGTGTACTTCACTAAGGGAAGCGGCGTGGTCCTTAATTTTCATGTAGTATTGTTCGTCTCGTTTACAATGGTTTCACCATAATGGTTTTGGATACCTGCTCACTGATGGTGAAAGCGGGCTGGTTCTTTATTTTGATCTCCACGGAGTTGTCAAACTCGTACCGTTCTATCACATCTATCTGCGTGCCCAGCTTAACGCCTTTGGCATGAAGGAACTCCAGCAGGGCGGAAGACTGGTCACTCACCCCGGCTACTTCCAGCCGGCGGGTGGTAGCCTTGTCCAGAGACACCAGCTGTTTGCTTTTGCTGATCTTTCCCTGCGCGTCGGGAATAGGGTCTCCATGCGGGTCTGTGGTCGGGTTGCCCAGGAACTCGCTCAGGCGGTTCACCAGCTTTTCACTGCCCACATGCTCCAGTTCCTCCGCAATTTCATGCACCTCATCCCAGCTGAAAGACAGTTTTTCAACCAGGAAACATTCCCACAGGCGGTGCCGCCGCACTATCTGCAATGCCAGTTTGCGGCCTTCGGTGGTAAGGGTGATACCCTGGTATTTTTCGTAGTCTATCAGTCTTTTTTCCTTGAGCTTTTTGGCCATGTCCGTTACCGACGCCGGCTTGGTATCCAGCTCATATGCAATGGCATTGGTATTGACCGCCGTACTGCCGTCCTGCAGCTTGTAGATGGATTTGATATAGTTCTCTTCTGCTACCGTCAACTTCATGATATCTAAAATATAATTTAGACAAATCTAAATAATAATTTTCAAAAACAATAATCTATGCGGATATATGGAATATTATTTACCTTTTCGCTCCATAACGCATCATATGAGCAGAATCCTACTCCTGACACTATTGACCGGCCTGCTGGCGGCTTGCAGCAACCCACCGAAGCAGGTGAACGATGAAGACCGTGTGCTCACTTTTGAAGATTTCCGGGGCTTTTTCCCGGCCGGCGGTAAAAGTTTCCGGCTCAATGCAGACTCCCTGCGGCGCTCACAGCCGGACAGTCTTGCTTTAAAGGCGCGGGTAGTGCAGCAGTTTTTACCTGATACTCTTGCCAAAGGCGTGTTTACCGCGGCGGAGAAACCCCGCTTTTTTCCCCGGGTACTGATCGAGCGGGAAGACCTGCTGTATTTTGTAGTAGAAGGCCGGGCAAAAAAAGGCAGCGCGGCCTGGCTGAATTTGTATGACAAGAAGGGCACTTTCCTGCAGCGCCACCTGGTAGCCCGGAACATTGGCGGCAAGCCGCGCATGGGTTTTCTGCTGGACGACAAGTTTAACATCCGCATATCTACAGCATTGCAGCGCGGCAACCGGGACGATGTGTATGCTGCCAACCCTGACGGCAGCCTGATATTGATACTCACCAATTCTACCGAGCCGTTGAACGCCGGTCTTTATAATCCCATAGATACCCTGCCCCGCAAACACAAGTTCTCCGCCAACTACACATCTGGCGAGCATAGCCTGGTATCTATCCGGGATGGGGAAACGCCCAAGGAATTTCAGTTCTTTATCCACTTTTCAAAAGACAACGGGGCCTGTACCGGCGAGCTGGACGGCGTGGGCCGCTTCACTTCCGCCACTACCGGCCAGTTCCGTGACAAGCGCACTTCCTGCATCCTGGAGTTCAGGTTCAGCGGCGGCAGGGTCACCATTTCTGAAACCGGCTGCGGCGCTTACCGTGGCATCAAATGTTTTTTTGAGGGGTCTTATACAAAGAAGAGGGAGAAGAAGAAATAGGCAGCAGGAGGAGCCTCCTGGTATATTGGCCTACCCGAAGGCCTCTTCTGAACACAACTCCGGCATATTTGCCAGGGCTCACCCGGCATACCGCTGCACCATGTCTACAAAACTCACCCTGCTGATGAACCTTGCGCCCAGCGAGGCCAGGTGGTGCGTATGTACCTGGCAGTCTATGATTTCCAGCTCCTGCCGGTATTGTTCTACAAAAGTGATAAAGGCGGCCTTGGAAGCGTTGCTTACTTTGGAGAACATGCTTTCGCCGAAAAAGCAGCGGCCCAGCTTTACGCCGTACAGCCCGCCTACCAGCGCTCCCTGCTGCCGGCATTCCACGGAGAGGGCGTAACCGGCCTTGTGCAGGCGGAGGTAGGCTTCCATCATGTCTTTTGTGATCCAGGTGCCGTCCTGGCCGCTGCGGGGAATAGCGCGGCACTGGTTGATAACGCTTTCAAAATCTGTATTCACGCTGATCTGGAATTGCCCTTTCCGCAATACCTGTCGCATGCTGTGGGATACTCTCAGCTCTTTCGGGAAAAGTACGAAGCGTGGGTCTGGCGCCCACCAGAGAATGGGTTTGCGGCTGTACCAGGGAAAAATGCCGGAGCGGTAAGCGAGCAGCAGCCGTTCTGTACTAAGGTCTCCGCCAATGGCCAGTAACCCGTCAGGCTCGGCGCCAGACAGCGGCGGAAAAACCAGTTCATCTTCAGGTATATAAAACAGGGGCATTAAGTAGATACCGTTTCAACAATGGTTGCGCTGATACCACGGTCCAGCAGGGCCTCACACATCGGTTTCAGTTCACGGTACTCACCTTCCTTTACGGCGTATTTGCCGTTGTAGTGAATAATAAGGGCACACTGTTCCGCTTGTTCTTCCGTATGGCCGCATACTTCCATCAGGGAGGTGATCACCCATTCGAAAGTATTCACGTCATCGTTCCACACCACTAAACTGAAGGGGAACTGCTCGGCTGTTTCCACCAGCATTTCTTCTTTTTCTTTCACGGACACGCCTGTTCCCGTATAACTCATGGTCAGTCAACTGTTTTCACAAAGTTACATTTTTTTGGCAATGCCGTGGTTTGAAAGAATGGTTGTAAATTAACAGCCACGAAACCAGGCAGATGTGCCGGGTAGCGCCTGACTATTGAAAAGATAAATATTTGTTGATGAAAGGATTGGTTTTATTAATGAGTTTCAGTTTACCGCTGAAAGACCCGGTGCCCATTTTTTCGTTGGTATTGTTCATCATCCTGCTTGCGCCCATCATCCTGCGCAAGTTCCGCATTCCGAGCATTATAGGACTGATACTGGCCGGCATGGCCATCGGGGACCACGGCTTCAAGATCATAGAGAAAGGAAGTATCGATCTTTTCGGCAATGCAGGCCTTTTGTATATCATGTTCCTGGCCGGCCTTGAGCTGGATATGACGGAATTTCGGAAGAACCGCCACCGCAGCATGGTGTTTGGCGCATTCACCTTTTTTATACCGCTGGTGCTGGGTTACCTGCTCTGTACGTATGTGCTGCACCTTTCGCTGATGGCCTCGCTGCTCATCTCCAGCATGTTTGCTACCCATACGCTGGTGGCTTACCCGCTGGCCAGCCGCCTGGGCATCACTAAAAATGAAGCGGTTACCGTGGCCGTGGGCGGCACCATCATTACAGATACCGCCGTGCTCCTCATCCTGGCCATTATCACCGGCGCGGAGCAGGGCAATCTTAACACGGCCTTCTGGCTGAAGCTGGGCATTTCCCTCGCCATTTTCACCGTCATTGTGCTATGGGGGTTCCCGGCAATAGGCAGGTGGTTCTTCAAAAAGATAAAGGACGATAAAACATCTCACTTCATTTTTGTGCTGGCGCTGGTATTCCTGGCCGCCTTTTTGGCGGAGCTGGCCGGGGTGGAAGCCATTATTGGGGCCTTCCTGGCCGGGCTGGCCCTCAACCAGCTGATACCGCACACGTCCCCGCTGATGAACCGCATAGAGTTTGTGGGCAATGCGCTGTTCATTCCTTTTTTCCTGATCTCTGTAGGCATGATCGTTGACCTGCGGGTGCTGCTCAAGGGCCCGGAAGCGCTTATTGTGGCCGGTGCGCTCACTGCCATGGCGCTGCTCAGCAAATGGCTGGCGGCGTTCTTTACGCAGCTGTCATTCGGCTACACCGCCACCCAGCGCAATGTGATATTCGGCCTCAGCAGCTCCCATGCCGCCGCCACCATTGCCGTGGTGCTGATAGGGTACAACATGGGCATCATTAATGAGAACGTGCTGAACGGCACCATTGTGCTCATACTGATCACCTGCATGGTAGGCTCTTTTGTAACAGAGAACGCCGGCCGCAAACTGGCCATCAGGGAGGCGGAAAAGAAACCGGAAATAGCCGGCGGCCCGGAGCATTTTCTTATTCCCATTGCCAACCCTGAAAGAATGGAATCCCTGCTGGATTTTGCCCTGATGGTAAAAAATCCCGCCAACGCCGCGCCCGTATACCCGCTGGTGGTGGTGCAAGACGATGAGGAGGCCAAGGAAAAGATATACATCAGCAATAAAATGATGGAGAAGGCGGTGATACATGCCGCTGCTTCCGAAAGCAATGTGCAGGTAGTTACCCGGGTAGACCTGAACGTGACGGACGGCATCTCCCGCGCCGTGAAGGAACTGCTGATATCTGATGTGGTATTGGGTTGGAGCGACAAGAACAGCGCCACAGACCGCCTCTTCGGCAACATTTTCGGCACTACTACAGACAACGTGCTGCAGAGCGTTTGGGAAACAGTATACGTGTGCCAGTTCCTGCATCCTATCAATACCACCAAAAAACTGGTGCTGGTACTGCCGCAAAACACAGAGTACGAACTGGGCTTCACCCATTACGTTCAGAAGATCATACTGCTGGCCAAACAGGCCGGCGCAAGGGTAGTGGTGTACAGCGGTGCGCGTACCCAGGCCGCCGTTCAGCGTTTTGTAACAGAAGCAAAAGCCAGCGTGGAACTGACGTTCAAGAAACTGGACAACCTGGAAGACTTTCTTGTACTGGCCCGTAACGTATCGGGAGACGATCTGCTGGTAGTAGTATCTGCCCGGAAAGGCACACTCTCTTACCAGCCCTACCTGGAAGGCATACCGGGGCGGATCTCCCGCCACTTCAAAGACAACAACGTGATATTGGTATACCCTGAGCAACGCACCACGGAAAACAACGAGCCGGGCATGCAGGAGGGAGATATTACCCTGCGCCCCATACAGGAGCAGCTGATGAACATTAACAGGATCGGCAAGGCGGTGAAGCGGATATTCAAGGGAGGAGAGAAGCGAAACCCGTTTGAAGAAGAAGATGCGCAATAACAACAACCAATAAATAGCCTGTCATAAAAACAGGGCTGACCCTGCAATAGGAGGTCAGCCCTTTGTATTCCCGCACATTTTCGTCCCGTTCCTGTTATTGATTGGGGTAGGCAACAGATGATCTTTTGGGGGTGGCTAACAGATGACGGTACAAAGAAACAGCAGCTTGCCCGGTTCTGCCGGGTACATTTAACGGAAAAGGGATTTGGATTAATGTATACGCGGTTGTATTATTTTTATATTAACTTGCCGTTACCCGCTCAGGGATTCAACCAATATTTAGAATATTTGCCGGCCGTATCATAAATCAACAAGCTAAGAGGCATGTCTTCCAAAGAGTCCGCAGAAATAGCATTAGTAGCAGCATTACAGGAGGATAGTGTAGCGGCATTTGATGCCCTTTATCACATGTATTTTCCCGCAGTATATGCCAACATTCTCCACCTGGTGAAAGATGAAGCCGCTGCGCAGGATATTGTGCAGGAAGTGTTCATCCGGCTGTGGGAGAAACGAAAGCTGCTGCATGCCGGCCAGCCCGCGGGCAACTGGCTTTTTGTGGTGAGCTATAACCGCTCCCTCAATTACCTCCGCTCCAGCCTGCGGCAGCGGCTGAAGACGGCGGAGCTGGCCCCGGATATGGCAGAGCCGGAGCAGGACGAGTGGCAGGTTACTTCCATTCAACTGGATATGCTGGAACGCGCCATTGACCAGTTGCCGCCGCAGCGTAAAAAAGTGTTCCTGCTATGCAAGATGCAGGGTAAAACCTATGCGGAGGCGGCCAGCGAGTTGCAGATATCCCACTATACCGTAAAGGAACATATTGCAAAAGCCAGCCGTTTCATCCGCGAGTACGTGCGGCTCCAGCCTGAGTGGCAGGCGCTGGTGGCGGTACTTCCGCTGTTTGCGAAAGTGCTCGGAAATTGAGGCGCCGCCGGTATTTCTTCCCCGGAAAGCCGGTAATCAAAAAAAAATGCGCCGTACACCCCCCCTTTTTTGCACCCCCGGTGTATTTACCCTAAAGCTGATCTTTTGAATCAACCTGAAACATATATACGCGAGCTGCTGGCCAAACCGCGCTGGACAGATGAAGAATGCCGCTGGTTGCTCCATTACCTGGAGCATACGCCCGGCGCCGAGTTGAAGGCCTACATGCTGGAGCGGTTCAGGCAACAGGGATTTGAAATACCCGCCCCGGAGCTGTCAGCTTCCATATTGTCTCGCATTCATGACCGCATACAACCACCCGCCCGCCAAACGCCGGTGATACCCATGTTCCGCCGCTGGCGGGGCATAGCCGCCGCAGCCATAGTGGTGGGCCTGGCCGCGGCCGCGGCTGTTTTCCTGTTGCGCCCCGGCCGGCAGCAACCGGCGGCGGACCACATGGCCGCCCTCCCGCCGCAAGATGTTGCGCCCGGTGGCAACAAAGCCCGCCTGGTGCTGGGCAACGGCCGGTCTGTATTATTAGACCAGGCTGCAGACGGTCCTATTGCGGCCGGCAACGGAGAGCAGGTACACAAACAGGACGCGGAGCTGATATATGGCCCGGGCGGCAGCGGCAACAATATGCTCATTACCCCCAACGGCGGGCAGTACCGCGTACAACTGGCAGACGGCACGCGGGTATGGCTCAACGCGGCCAGCTCCCTGCAGTACCCGGCTGCTTTCAACAGCAGCGAGCGCACGGTAACGCTGACCGGCGAAGCCTATTTTGAAGTAGCACAAGACGCCGCCCGCCCGTTTTTTGTAAAAGTGAACGGCATGACGGTGCAGGTGCTGGGCACCAGCTTCAACATCAACGCTTATTCAGAAGAACAGCTTTTCACCACCACCCTGCTGCAGGGCGCTGTACGCGTAGTGGCCGGCCACCAGCGCATGACGCTGGCGCCGGGTGAGCAGACCACGCTGGAGCAGCGCTCCGGCCTGCTGCAACGCTCCTCCGGGGATGTGGAGAACGCGGTGGCCTGGAAGAACGGCATCTTCACTTTCAAAAATGATGAGCTGGCCGCCGTAATGCGGGACATCAGCCGCTGGTACGATGTGGAAGTTGCCTACAGCGAAGGGCTCAATGATAAAATTCACGTATCCGGCGCCATGCGCAGGCAGGAATCCCTGCAGCAGGCCTTGAAAATACTGGAACTAACAGCAGACCTGCATTTCGAAGTGCAGGGAAGAAAAGTAACTGTCAGCAAAAAATAAACATTATCACAGACGCAACATCAGCTAACCCGGCAGGCGCCTGCCGGAACGGCTATGCCTATGTGTAAAAAATCAAACTGAATTATAAAACCGGCTCAATCTATGAAACGATCATTATGCAACCAACGCAGCTTCCGCCCGCTTGCCGGGAGGCCTTTTAAAACATTGCTGCTGTTGATGCTGGTGGCGGGCCTGCAACTCACCGCCGCCGCCAAAGGTCAAAGCAAACGCCTGAACGTGGAGGTCAGCAACGCCAGCCTGGAAACAGTGTTCCGCATTGTACGCCAGCAAAGCAACTACCTCTTTATTTTCAAAGACGAAAACCTGGCGGCAGCCGCTTCCAAAATTACCCTGCGCCTCAAGGATGCTACTATTGAGCAGGTGATGGACCGCTGCCTGGAAGGCTCGCCGCTCACGTACCAGATCGTAGACAATACCGTTATTCTCGTCCGGCGCGGTGAAGCGCCTGAAACCCCGCAGCAGCAGGCCGTTAAACTGACCGGCTCCGTGAAGGACGCGGATAACGGGGACCCGTTGCCCGGCGTAACCGTGAGCGTGAAGGGCACTACGCTCGGCACCACTACAGACGGCAACGGCCTGTTTGTGCTGAACAACGTAACGTTGCCCGCCACGCTGGTGTTCTCCTACATCGGGTTTTCCACGCAGGCCGTTGAAGCAGGCGGGCGGAGGGAGTTCAACATACAGTTGAAACGCGAGAGCCAGGATATGCAGCAGGTGGTGGTAGTAGGGTACGGCACGCAGAAAAAAACAGAACTGACCGGCGCTATTAGCACCTTCCGGCCGGATGACCTGAATGCCCGCCCCGTACTGGGCCCTGACCAGTTGTTGCAGGGCCGCGTGGCGGGGGTAAACGTATCTTCCGCGTCAGGCATGCCCGGCAGCGCTATGCGTGTGAGCGTGCGCGGCATCGGTTCTCTCAGCGCCAGCAATGAGCCGCTGTACGTGGTAGACGGGGTGCCCATCATCCCGCACGATGCGGCCATGACCAACTTTGGTACCAAAATGAACCCGCTTTCGCAGCTCAACCCCGGAGATATCGCGTCCGTGGAAGTATTGAAAGACGCCGCTTCCGCCGCCATTTACGGCTCACGGGCCACCAACGGCGTTATTCTCATCACTACCAAAAGCGGCCGCAAAGGCGGCGGGCAGCTTACCGTGAACGCTTTCACCGGCGTGTCTGAAGTGCCCAATCTCCACAAGATGGAAATGGCGGATTCAAAGCTGTACCTCGAAGTGGTGAACGAAGGCATAGACAACTATAACAAACAGTACGGCTACATGCCCGGCAACAGCAAGTTCATCCCGGGCATAGACCATCCGTACCCGGGCCTCCCGGATACCGACTGGATGGACCTGGTGCTGCGCAAAGGCTGGACGCAGAATGTAGACCTTTCCGTATCCGGCGGCAACGACAAAACTACCTATTACATTTCCGGCGGTTTCCTGAACCAGCAGGGCACCGTGATCTACAACGACCTGAAAAAGTACACCGGCCGCATCAACCTCACCAGCGAACCTTTGAGCTGGCTGCGCACCGGTGTAAACCTCAGCTTCAGCTATTCGGACAACAACCGCGTGCCCGGCTCCAACCTGGGCTCTACCGTAATGGGCAGAAGCCTGCCGCAACGCCCGTTTGACAGGCCTTACAAGCCCAACGGCGATTATTATGTGGGTGGCACGGCAGACCTGGTGTACCACAACCCCATCCAGATATTGAAAGAGGAAGTGGCCAACCTGAAGAATTACCGCATGCTGGGCAACGCCTTCGCGGAGTTGAAGTTCACGAAAGACCTCACCTTTAAAACTTCCTTCGGGTCAGACATCGGCTATACGCATGATTATATCTACTACAACCAGAAGCACCCCTACGGCACCGGCAACGGCCGCATTGTAGACGAGCGCAGGCTGCTCACCAACCTGCTGCTGGAAAACACGCTCACCTACTCCCGCACCTTCGGGGAACTGAAGCTGGACCTGCTGGGCGGCCATTCCTTTCAACGCATGACGGTGTCTGACAATGGCATAGACGGCAACGGTTTCCCCGCGCCCTCCTTTGATGTGCTGGCCGCCGCATCCGTGATCAACAACGCTTCTACCAACCTGTACGGCAACGCTATGGAATCCTATTTCGGCCGCGCCAACTTTGCCTGGAAAAGCAAATACCTGCTGGGCATGTCTATCCGTACAGACGGTTCTTCCCGCTTTTCGCCAGACAACCGGTACGGTTACTTCCCTTCCATATCAGCCGGCTGGCAGGTATCCCGCGAGGCTTTCTGGAGCATGCCGGAAACAGACCTGAAGCTGCGCGCCAGCTACGGTTCTACCGGTAACCAGGAAGGGGTGAGCAACTACGCCTATCAATCCCTCACCGGCGGCGGTTATAACTATGACGGCAAAAGCGGCATTGCCATTACGGGTTTTGGCAACAACCTGCTCACGTGGGAAAAGGCCAACCAGTTTGACGCCGGTGTGGAACTGGGCCTGCTCCGTGGCGCCCTTAATGTTACGGTAGACTATTTTCGCAAGAACACTACCAACCTGCTGTACAACATGCCTATTCAGGGCACATCCGGCTTCACCAGCATTACCAGCAACATCGGCTCCATGCTGAACCACGGCCTGGAAGCCTCCGTGAGCACCAACTTCAATTTTGGTGAACTGAACTGGAAGTCTGACTTCAATATTTCTTTCATCAAGAACCGCGTTACCTCCCTGATCGGCAACAATGATGTGCTGTCTATTGGAGACAACCGTGCCCTGCAGGTGGGTTACGACATTGGCAGCATATGGGTATACAGGATGACGGGCATTTTCCAGGATGACAAGGAAGTGCCTGAGCCGCTGCAAAAGATCGGCGTGCGCGCCGGCGACGTGCGGTATGAAGATGTGAACGGCGATGGCAATATTGATATCAACGACCGCCAGATAGTAGGCAGCTCCAACCCGGCTTTCTACGGCGGATGGAATAACACGTTCCGCTATAAGAACTTCGATCTGTCGGTTTTCCTGAACTACACCTACGGCCAGGAAGTATATGCTACTTCCCGCATCACCATTGAAAGGCTGGGCCAGAACGCCGTGAACTTCGTGAAAAGGGTGGCGGAAAACCGGTGGACGGGGCCGGGAACCAGCAATACCGTGCCGCGCGCCATCTACAATCATGCCTACAACCTGTACAATTCCAGCCGCTGGATGGAAGACGGCTCTTTCCTCCGGCTACGTACCGTATCGCTGGGGTATGAATTGCCGGCCTCCTGGCTGTCAAGGGCCAGGATCAGGCGCCTGAGAGTATACCTGCAGGCGGATAACCTGTGGCTGCTCACCAATTACTCCGGCCTTGATCCCGAGGTAAGCTCGGACATGGACCCCCGTTATATGGGGCAAGACAACCTGGTGCTGCCGCAGCCGCGCTCTTTCAACCTGGGCATTAACCTGAATTTCTAACTGATGCAAAATATTCTCATGAAACGGATCATATTACCGGCGTTGTTCACAGGCCTGTGCCTGTTTACTTCCTGCAGCAAGATGCTCGATGTAAAATCACACTCCGCCGTGGCCACCAATACCTTGTCTGCCGCTGACGTGGAAGCCTTTCTGGTGGGTATCTACAACCGTGTGCAAAATGCGCCCGGCGCGGAGTCTTATATTTCTTTCGATGTAGTGGGCGGCAACCTCATTAATGCCGGCGCCACCAGTGACGGTGGGCTGAACACTTTTATCAGCAACGTGCTGCGCCCCGAGAACGGCCTCATGTCTTCCGCCTGGAACGGGTATTATTCCGCGCTTTACCAGGTGAACAACCTGCTGGAAGCGGTGGAAGGGTTGCCTGTAACACAACGTAACACAGAAATATCAGGCATTGCCCATTTCTTCCGCGCGTACCTCTATTACAACCTGGCAAGCCGCTGGGGTGGTGTGCCGGTGCTGGAAAAAAACACCCAGGAAAAAGTGAAGCGCAATACGGAACAGGAAGTATGGGCTTTCATTGAAAAAGAATTGCAGCTGGCCATTGACGGCGCGCCCGCCTATGCCGCGGGGCAATACTACCAGGTGTCTTCCATAGCCGCCAAGGCATTGATGGCCCGCGTGAAGCTGGCACAAAATAAGAAGGCCGACGCCGCTGCCCTGGCGGAAGAAGTGATCGGCAGCGGCCTCTTCAAGCTGGATGCCTTTGAGAAGATCTTCAGGGCCACTGCCAATAAAGAGGAGATATTTTCTTTCAAGAACCTCACCATTGAATCGTCTGTGCGTGTAAGCACCCTGTTCTATACATACGCGCACCCGGTGAAAGGCAGCTACGTATACCGGCCTACGCAGGAGGTGATGGACATGTTCTCTGCAACAGACAAACGCACCGCTATATCGATAGATACCTACCAGGGCCTGCGCGTGATCAACAAATACCCCAGCGGCCAGTCCGGCACAGATCCGCAGGTCATCATCCGGCTGGCGGAAATGTACCTCGTTAGCGCGGAAGCACAGGGCCTGGCCGGTTTGCACCGCCTTAACGAGCTGCGTGCTGAAAGGGGGCTGGCGGCCATTGCGCCCGCTGATGAAGATGCTTACCTGGACGCTGTGCTGCTGGAAAGAAGAAAGGAATTTCTGGGAGAAGGTTACCGCTGGTTTGACCTGGTACGCACCGGTAAAACGGCGGAGCTGGGCCTTGCCTCCAGGGAAGTAAAGTACCCTATCCCCATGAACGAGCTGGCGCTGAACAACCTGCTTGAACAGAACGAGGACTATTAACACTATCAATCAAAAAAAGATATGAACAAGCTGAAACTTGTACCCGCACTTATACTGCTGTGTTTTGCGGCGGCCAGTTGCAAAAAAGACTCACAGGCGCAGGCGCCGCATACCGTGATACAAAGCCCGCTTACCCAGCGTATAGCAGACAGCACAGGCCTGGTGGCCCAGGTGTTTTCAGACACGGTGTTCCAGGTGGCCGAGGGCATCCGGGAAACCGATGTGCACTACCTCAGCAAAACAGGCTATGCCATGCACATGTTTATACTGGAAATAGACGTTACCAATCCCAAGCTGAAGCTGGAAGCCGCCACGCCCTATAACGTAGACGCCTATGCCATGCAAACCGTGCCGGATATGGCCAGGTACCTGCAGGCCGCTGAAGGCCGCGTGCTGGCAGGTGTAAACGCGGATTTCTTCAATACCACCACCGGCGAGCCGCGCGGCATTCTCATCCGCAATGGCAAGGTGCTCAAAACCACCTGGGCCAATGCCCGCAGCGCCACTTTCATGGGCGTGCGCAAAAACGGGGAACTGTTCATCGGCAACCGGGAAGATTTTGACGCCATGAAAGATGACTTTGAGGATGCGCTGGGCGGCGGCCCCATGCTGGTGGAAAACAATGCAGTGCTCACGCAAACAGATCTTTCCATAGAGCCGCGCACCGGCGTGGGCCTGAGCAATGACGGCAAGCTGTATTTTATGGTGGTGGACGGCCGCAGTTTTTATTATTCGAACGGTGTTACCATTACAGACCTGGGGCATATGCTGAAAGCATGCGGCGCAACCAAAGCCATTAACGTGGACGGCGGCGGTTCTTCCACTTTTATGATCAAACATCCGCTGGCTGAAGTATGGCAGGTGCGCAACCGCCCGTCTGACGGTACCAACCGGGCCGTAGGCAACGCCTGGATGATCGTTTCCAAACCTTAAAAATCCCTTTCGCTATGCAAAGAATGATACAATGCTGCCTGGCGTTACTGCTAACGGTCATGCTGGCATGTAATAAAGATAAAACGCCCGCCGCCGCACCCGGCCCGGTGATCAGCACGGTATGGCCGCTGGAAGGAACTGCATCTACCATTGTGACCATACGCGGCAAACACTTCAGCGGCGTACGTACGGACAATACGGTGAAGTTCAATGGAACGGATGCTATTGTAATTGAGGCTGCCGAAGGGCAGCTGCAGGTGGTGAGCCCTAAAGCAGGCGCTACCGGCGCCATCACGGTGGCGGTGCGCAATGTGGAGATAACCGGCCCCGTGTTTACCTACACAGCGCCGCCGGAAGAATACACAGTAAAGGTATTTGCAGGCGATGTAAATGCAGGTTCGATAGACGGCCCTGTGGCCGCTGCGCGGCTGAAAAGCCCTGAAGGCGTAACAATGGACGCCGCCGGCAACCTCATCATTACAGACCGCGGCAATAACCGCATCCGAAAGATATCCGCGGCGGGCATCATGAGCACGGTGGCAGGCGCAGACGCCGCCGGTTTTGTAAATGGCGCGGCGGCCGCTGCAAGGTTCAGGCTGCCGTGGAAATCCGCGGCAGATGCCGCGGGCAATATTTTTGTGGCAGACCGTGATAACCACTGCATCCGCAAAATAACGCCGGATGGTACGGTGAGCACCTTTGCCGGCAAGGGTACCGCGGGTTTTGCGGACGGTGATAGAACCACCGCCATGTTTAACCAGCCGCTGGACGTAACGGTAGACGCTGCCGGCAATATATATGTGGCAGACAACCTGAACCACCGCATCCGGAAAATAACGCCAGACGGTACGGTGAGCACCCTGGCAGGGGATGGTACCGCCGCGTATGCAGACGGCACGGGTACTGCCGCCAAACTGAAAAACCCCAGCGGCCTTTCACTGGACGCGGCGGGTAACCTGGTGGTGGCAGACCGGCTCAATCACCGTATCCGCAAGGTGACCATGGCCGGAGAGGTAACCACCCTGGCGGGAGACGGCACGTCCGGATACAAAGACGGGGATGCGGCGGCCGCGAGGTTCGCAGATCCTTACGGCATTACGGTAGACGGCAGCGGCAACATACTGGTGGCCGATCTGAACAATCACAAAGTGCGTAAGCTGGCTGGCGGTACCGTAAGCACGGTAGCGGGCACGGGTAAAGGTTTCCTGGACGGGCCTGGCACCTCCGCACAGCTCAGCCAGCCTACAGATATATGTACAGATGCCGCAGGCAATATTTTTGTGGCAGACCTGGGTAATAACTGCATCCGGAAAATATCGCTGATGAAGTAAAAAAGGTGTTGAGCAAGGAAGATGATGCGCTGTAAACCGGCGCATCATTTTTTTATAGGAAAGTGCGGCTTGTTCCGCCATTCTGCCGGAAGTGAGGCAGGGCGGTTGCAGATAGGTAGTTCACTTTTTGTACATATGTAAAACATTGATGCAAATGGTGTGCCTTTTTCGGACCAGCGCAGTAACAAGGCGATAAGAAGGCGACTAGAAGGCGATAAGCCCGGGGGGCCAAGCCCATAGCAAGGCGACTAGAAGGCGATAAGAAGGTAGCCGCCTGTTTCTATGACAAATTTAAGCCATCATTATAGTTATGATTATCAATACTATATAATGCCGATTGGCTTTTTCACGCGTTACCCCAGCTTTCTGCTTGATCCCCTTTTTCTGAAAGTCGCTGCAGTAATGTGCAGCAGGCCGGGCACAAAAAAAGGCCTTGCAAACTGCAAGGCCTTTTGTGGGAGTTGACGGGGTCGAACCGCCGACCCTCTGCTTGTAAGGCAGATGCTCTGAACCAACTGAGCTAAACTCCCGGTAATTTCAAGTTTTTTGATCTTTTCCGACCACAGTTTCCGGGCTGTGTGGAAAATGATGTGGGAGTTGACGGGGTCGAACCGCCGACCCTCTGCTTGTAAGGCAGATGCTCTGAACCAACTGAGCTAAACTCCCGATATTCGTTTTTTTAGTGTTGTCTAACGCTTTTCGTTTGACGGGATTGCAAAGGTAAAAACTTATTTCATTCTGCCAAATAATTTTTAAAAACTTTGGTCAGAAAGCCCGGCAGCGGGGCGTCTTGACCAACCCGCCCGCAGTGCCTTCCGTTCAGTTCTTACCGCAAATCCCACTCCACAATGTTATTTTCCCACTCCTTGCGGAAAGGCGTTGATATCCTGATGTAATTGTCTGTATATCCTTCCATCATCCCGTCTTTTTGCATGCCCTCAAACAGCACTTTCCGGCGCTGGCCGGCATGCTGCTCCGTGAAATACTGCATTTTTTTATGGCTGAGGTTGCGCAGGGCCTTGTTCCGCTCATGCCGGACGTTCACCGGCACTACCGGTTGTATATCAAGGGCATGGGTATTGGCCCTTTCGGAATACGTGAAAACGTGCAGGTATGAAATATCCAGTTCGTGCAGGAAATTATAAGTGTCCATGAAATGCGCGTCAGACTCGGAGGGGAAACCCACAATTACGTCTACGCCAATGCAGCAGTGAGGCATGAACTGTTTGATGAGGCCTATCTTTTCCGCGTACAGCTCCCGGCGGTACCGGCGCCGCATCAGGCCTAGTATCTCGTTGCTGCCGCTTTGCAGGGGAATGTGGAAGTGCGGCATAAACTTTTTGCTGCCCGCCACAAATTCAATGATCTCGTTGCTGAGCAAGTTCGGCTCTATGGAAGAAATGCGGTAGCGCTCAATGCCATCCACCTCATCCAGCGCCTGTACCAGCTCGTAAAAAGACTCCTCGCGCTTTTTGCCGCCTTCGTAGCCCTTGCCGAAGTCTCCCAGGTTTACGCCCGTCAGCACTATTTCCTTTACCCCGCCGGCGGCCAGCATCTGCGCATGGCCTATTACGTTGGCCACACTGTCGCTACGGCTGATGCCGCGGGCCATGGGGATGGTGCAGAAGGAGCAGTTGTAGTCACAGCCATCCTGCACTTTCAGGAAGGTGCGGGTACGGTCGTTCACCGAGTAAGAGGAATGGAAGGTGTTCACTTCTTCAATGTCACAGGAGCAGATCCTGGCGCTGTCTCCTTTGGCCAGCTCCCGGATGTGGTCTGCAATGTTGAATTTCTCCGCCGCCCCCAGTACCAGGTCTACCCCTGGTATGTCAGCAATTTCTTTCGGCTTCAGCTGGGCATAACAACCCGTGATCACCACCAGGCTTTCCGGCGAGCGGCGCTGTATGCGGCGCACCAGTTGCCGGCACTCCTTGTCCGCATTGTCTGTTACGGAACAGGTGTTGATCACATAAACGTCTGCCAGGTCGTCAAAGTCCTTTTTGACAAACCCGTCCTTTTCCAGCAACCTGCTGATGGTAGAGGTCTCTGAAAAGTTCAGCTTACAGCCGAGCGTATGGAATGCTACTGATTTTTCCCGGGTCATAAGAGGGGCAAAGGTACGATATTGCACTATAATTCTGTATCTTTCGGCTTTTTATGCACGTGCTACTGAAATGTTGCCAGGCGCTGTACAGTGCGTACGCCCTGATCGTATGGCTGGCTATCATGTTCCTGATATTGCCCCCTATTGTACTGGTATCTTTCCTGGGCAAGGTGAGGGGCGGGAACATTGTGTTCTATTTCCTTCGTTTCTGGGCGCATGTATGGTTCCCCGCCGTGGGCATTTTTGTGAAAAAGACCTGGAAAACCCCCAGGACCAATGAACCCTGCATTTACCTGGCCAACCACTCCTCCTACCTGGACGCGGCCCTGGCCGTAAAGGTAATGCCGCTGCCTTTCCGCCCCCTGGGTAAAAGTGAACTGTCCCGCATTCCTCTCTTTGGCCTCATTTACAGCCGCTCCGTAGTACCGGTAGACCGTGCCACGGCAAAAGGGCGGGCGCAAAGCATGCGGGATATGTTATATATGATAGGTAAAAATGTATCTCTGCTGATATTTCCCGAAGGTACCACCAACGAAACGGAGCAGCCCCTGCTGCCCTTTCACAGCGGCGCCTTCAGGATCGCCATTGAAACGCAGACCCCCATCAGGCCGGTGCTTTATGTAGACAATCATGACCGCCTTGCCAAGATCAAATTCCTTTCCCTGAACCCCGGCCCGTGCCGCGTGGTGTTTCTGCCGGTAGTACCGGTGCAGGGGCTGACCATGGAGGATGTGCCGCAACTGAAAAAGCAGGTGCGCCACATGATGGAAGAAGAGCTGCGCAAGTACCGCAATTACCCCGCTTTACAGGCTATATGAAGTATGCTGATGTCATATTACCGCTGGCACTGCCCAGGAATTATACGTATGCCGTGCCCCCTGAAATGGAAGCCTCCATTCAGCCAGGCAGCCGCGTGGCCGTACCCCTGGGCCGCCAGAAAAAGTACACCGGCATTGTAAAGGCGGTGCATGAACAGGCGCCCGCCGCTTACAAGACCAAGCCCATTATGGACATGATGGACAAGGAGCCTGTGGTATACCCCGCGCAACTGGCTTTCTGGGAATGGATGGCGCAGTATTACATGTGTAACGAGGGGGATGTGCTCAACGCCGCCCTGCCGGCGCACCTCAAGCTCTCCAGCGAGACCGTGCTGCTGTACAACGATGCTTTTGGCGACGATTTTACCATGCTGGACGAACATGAGTACCTGGTGGCGGAAGCGCTGCACATCCGGAAGGAGCTGCGGATAGGGGAGGTGCAGATGGTGCTTGACCGGTCAGACGTTTACTCGGTCATCAAAAAACTGATAGAAAAAAAAGTATGTCTCGTATACGAGGAACTGAAAGAAGCATACAAGGAAAAAACGGAAAACTTCATCCTGCTCAACCCGGCTTACGACAGCGATGCATCCTTTGCCCCGCTGTTTGACGAGCTGGCCCGCGCACCCAAACAACTGGAGCTGCTGCTGGCTTACCTGCATTTCATCAAAACGCAGGGAGAAGTAGTGCAAAGCGAACTCCTGAAAAAGTCAGGCGCTTCTTCCGCACAATTGAAGGCGCTGGTAGACAAGAACATCCTGCAAATAGACAAACGCATTGTAGGCCGCGTGCGGATGGGCAAGGTAGAAGTGCAATTGAACTTCGACCTAAGCCCTGTACAGGAAAAGGCGCTGGCCGCCATCAGGGCCTGTTTTACCGAAAAGCAGGTGACCCTCCTGCATGGCGTTACATCTAGCGGGAAAACGGAGATCTATGTAAAGCTCATAGAAGAATACCTGGCCACCGGCAAACAGGTGCTGTACCTGCTGCCGGAAATAGCCCTTACCGCGCAGATCATCCGCCGCCTGCAAAAACACTTCGGCGGCCAGATCGGTATTTATCATTCCCGCTTTTCCAACAACGAGCGGGTGGAGATATGGAACAAGGTAAAGAGCGGGGAGATCAGGATACTGCTGGGCGCCCGCTCCAGCCTGTTGCTGCCCTTCCGGGACCTGGCCCTAATTATCCTGGATGAGGAGCATGACGCTTCCTTCAAGCAGCAAGACCCCGCGCCCCGTTACCACGCGCGGGACGCGGCCATTTACTACGCCGGCCTGTTCAAGGCCAAGGTGTTGCTGGGCTCGGCTACACCGTCTCTCGAGTCTTACTACAACGCGTTACAGGGTAAATACGCCCTGGTAGAGCTGCAGGAGCGATATGGGGGCATTGCCATGCCGGCCATCGAAATTGTAGACCTGAAAAAAGAAACGGCGCTGAAAGAAATGGTGCATAACTTTTCTTCCGTGCTGCGGCAAAATATTCACCAGTCGCTGCAATCCGGCAAGCAGGTGATCCTCTTTCAGAACCGCCGCGGTTACGCGCCTTTTCTGCTGTGTACTACCTGCGGCTGGATACCCAACTGCAAGCAGTGCGATGTGTCCCTCACCTACCACAAGCACCAGGACAAGCTCCATTGCCATTACTGCGGTACCCGCTACCCATACATTTACACCTGCGCCGCCTGCGGCAGCCAAACGCTGGTACCTAAAAATTTCGGTACGGAAAAAATAGAGGAAGACCTGCAGGAGCTGTTCCCCGAAGCCCGCATTGCCCGTATGGACATGGACGCCATCCGCAGCAAAGACAGTCATAACAAAATGATACAATTGCTGGAAGACGGGGAAATAGACATCCTGGTAGGCACGCAAATGGTGGTAAAGGGCCTCGATTTCCAGCGCGTGAACCTGGTGGGTATTTTGAGTGCGGACAGCCTGCTGAGTTACCCAGACTTCCGGGTGAACGAGCGCGCCTTTCAACTGATGGAACAGGTCAGCGGCCGTTCCGGCAGGAGAGACGGGCAGGGGAAAGTGATCATCCAGGCCAGCAACACCCGCCACCCCGTGCTGGAATTTGTTACGCAACACAACTACAAAGCGATGTACGCGGCGGAAATAGCCGAGCGGGAACAGTTTGCCTACCCGCCGTTTTCCCGCATCATCAAGATCACCATCCGTCATAAAAAACAACCAACGGTCAACGAGGCGGCGCTGGTATTGAGCAACTGGCTCCGGCCCCACCTGGGCGCGCAACTGGTAGGCCCCGCCGCACCGCTGGTAAGCAAGGTGAGAGATTTTTACCTGCAGGAAATGCTGATCAAGCTGCCGCGAGACAGCCGGCGTATTGCCCAGGTAAAAACAATGCTGAGAGAATTTTTTAGCCAGCTGACCATTGAAAAACAATTCCGTTCCGTAGTGATCACGCCGGATGTAGACGGGGTGTGACGCCGGAGTTATCCGTTTGCAGCGCTGACTAGCGCCGTTGATGTGTGATCCGCCTAGTCTGCAAAACCCTCAATCACCGACACTCCTTTCTCCCCGGTTTTTGCATGCGCTATCATGGCAGCCGCCACAGTTTCCGCTTTTACAGGCTTGTATTTGCGCAGCCGCCCTTTCATGAAGAAGTTGAAGGCCGGCATCAGCACCTGCGCTACCTGCTCGCCGAAGCGCACTTCCTTGCGGTTGCCCAGCAGCAGGGAGGGGCGGTAGATGAACAGGGAAGGGAAGCCCATTTGTATCAGCGCATCTTCCGTTTGCCCTTTGGTACGGAGGTAGAAGTTGGAAGAACGGGCATTGGCGCCTACAGCCGAAACAAGGTGGTATTGCGAAACGCCATTTTGCAGCGCTATGCGGCCGGTGTTGACCGGTATGCCGAAATCTACCGCCGCAAAAACCGCCTGGCTGCCCGCGGTTTTAATGGTGGTGCCAATGCAGCAAAACAGCACATCGCCCTGCAGGGCCTTTTCCAGCGCGCCGGTATCTTCGAAAGACACTACCGCGTTTTCCAGCCGGGGATGTTCCAGCAGCAGGGGCTTGCGGACGATGGCCCGCACGCGGTCAAAAGTTCCGTCTTGCAGCAGCGCCTGCACCAGCAGGTTCCCGATAAGACCGGAAGCGCCCGTAACAATTGCTGTTTTTGGCATTTTATAGTTGACTATATTTGTTCCGGTAATAAAGATAGGATATTTGAACACTACGCTATGAAGGTAACCGAAAATGTTTCACTAAGACCATACAATACTTTCAGCCTCGACGCTACGGCCCGTTATTTCACCACTTTCCATTCCATGGCCGCGCTGCAGGAAATACTGCAAGACCCGCGCTGGCAACAGGTACCCAAAATGATACTGGGCGGCGGCAGCAACGTGCTGTTCACGCAGAACTTTGACGGCCTGGTGCTGAAAAACGAGATCAAAGGCATCAATAAAGTGGGGGAAGACGAAGATCATGTATACGTAAAGGCCGGCGCGGGGGAGAACTGGCACCAGTTTGTGATGCACTGCATTGAGCAGGACCTCGGCGGCCTGGAAAACCTGTCCCTGATACCCGGCAACGTAGGCGCCAGCCCCATGCAGAACATCGGCGCCTACGGCGTGGAAATAAAAGATACCTTCTACGAACTGGAAGCCCTGGAAACAGCCAGTCAGCAACCGGTGCATTTCAACAACGCCGCCTGCGAGTTCGGTTACCGCGAAAGCGTGTTCAAACGGCAGTACAAAAACCAGTTCGTGATCCTCCACGTTACCTACCGCCTGCTCAAAAAACCGGCTATCAATACCAGCTATGGCGCTATAGAGCAGGAACTGGAGAGAATGGGCATATCCCACCCCACTATCCGCGACGTGAGCCAGGCGGTGATCAACATCCGCTCTTCCAAACTGCCCAACCCCGCTGAAATAGGCAATGCCGGCAGTTTCTTCAAAAACCCCGAGATCAGCGCTGAAAAATATGAACAATTAAAAGCCGCGTTCCCCGGTATTGTGGCTTATCCCTTGCCCGGCAACCGTTACAAGCTGGCAGCCGGCTGGCTGATAGAACAATGCGGCTGGAAAGGTTTCCGCGAGGGGGATGCGGGCGTACACGGCCGGCAGGCGCTGGTGCTGGTAAACTACGGCCATGCAAATGGGGCGGACATTTATGCACTGTCTACCAGGGTGCTGGACAGTGTGCGGGAGAAGTTCGGGGTAGCGCTGGAGCGGGAGGTGAATGTGGTGTGAAAAGCCTGCCCCGGGCATCAAAAAAGTCAACCAGATAACCATTCAAAATAAACAATATCTTAAACCAAACGTGACTAAAACTCATGAAGTATTGCTTATACATGGATGAAAGTGGAAATCATGGATTGACACATATTGACGAGAGCTTTCCGGTATTTTTACTTTGCGGCGTACTAATTCGGGAAGAAGATTATCAACTTGTCAGAAATAGCATCAACGCCGTGAAGCAGGCTTTCTGGAACAATACACATGTGATATTTCATTCCCGGGATATCCGGAAATGCGAAAAAGAATTTACTGTGCTGTTTGACCTTGACAAAAAGCGCAGATTTTATGAAAATATCAATGACATTGTACGGGACAATAACTACATCGTCTTTGCGTCAGCAATAAGAAAAGACAAATATATCAATAGATTTGGCCGGCTTGGTAATGATGTGTATGAAATTGCTTTGTCGTTTATTATTGAACGCACCATTTTTTTTCTGGACGATATTAAAGACGATCAGAAGGAGCTACAGATCATTATTGAAAAGAGAGGGCCAAAAGAGGACAGGCAACTGCATGAGCATTTTCAGAGACTATTAGCCAGAGGTACTTCCTATATCTCCCCTGACCGGCTTCAACGGTATAAACTTTCAATTGTATTCAAAAGCAAAAGGGAAAATATTAACGGGCTGCAGCTGGCTGATTTGGTGGCTTATCCAATTGCCAGACATGTAATAGAAGAGAACCGGCCGAATCCTTCATTTGATATTATCCGTGAAAAGATCTATGCCAAGAAAGGAAAGTTGTACGGTCTTAAAATATATCCATAAAGTATAAAGCCAGACTTACGCCTGGCTTTATACCGATCGGGGACACCCCAGTCCAAAAATTTGACGGCAAACTGCCTTGAATATTCTGATACAAAGATACGTTTTTTCTTGGTAACAAACATAATTTATGCGCTTTCCGGGAATTCTATCTTCTCATATGCGCCACAATCTTGTCAGCATGCTCCCTTGAATTTTCAATGAACCACACATGCGTATTCATCCCCCCGCATACCACGCCCGCCAGGTAAATGCCCGGCAGGTTGGTTTCCATGGTTTCGGGGTTGTAGGAGGGGGCCCGTACAGCGTCAGCAGACAGGGTGATGCCTGTTTTTTCAAGGAAGTTGAAATCAGGCTGATAGCCGGTAGCGGCAATTACAAAATCATTGGGAATGGTGATAGGGCCTTCGGGGGTATTGATGTCTACCTCCGTGTCACGTATGGCGGTGAGGTGTGAATGAAACCAGGCCTTGATGCTGCCTTCCTTGATGCGGTTCTCGATATCAGGTTTTACCCAGTATTTCACGCGGCGGCCTATTTCTCCTTCCCGTATTACCATGGTGACTTCAGCGCCTTTGCGGTAGGTTTCCAGCGCGGCATCCACGGAGGAGTTATTGGCCCCTACTACCAGTACTTTCTGCGTAGCATAATAATGCGGGTCTTTGTAATAGTGGGTTACCTTGGCCAGGTCTTCGCCGGGAATATTGAGCAGGTTGGGAATGTCGTAAAAACCGGTGGCAACGATGATGTAGCGGGTATGATAAATTTCCTTGCCGGTAATGACCGTATAACCATTGTCATCAGGCCGAATATTTTCCACCTTTTCAAACAGGTTGATGCGGATGTTTTGGGAAGACGCTACCCGTCTGTAATACTCCAGCGCTTCGGGCCGCGTGGGTTTGGCATTGTTGGAAACAAAGGGTACGCCGCCTATTTCCAGCCGCTCGCTGGTGGAGAAAAAGGTCATATTGATGGGGTAGCGGTAAAGGGAGTTGACAAGGCAACCTTTTTCTACTACCAGGTAATTGATGCCCGCCTTTTGTGCCGCCAAAGCGCATGCCATTCCAATAGGGCCTCCGCCTACAATGAGTAATTCCACTTGTTTTGCCATGCGCTAAAATTAAACCAATTTTTCCAACCGGTTGAGCAGGGCCTGCATCCACACATTGTTGTCCGCGGCAAAGCGGACGCCGGCGCGGATCTCATTGGCCGTTTGCACATAGGCGGCGGGTTGCAGCTCATGCCGTAGGTGCTGCAGCATGTTTTCCATGGCGGCGGGCGTTACCTCAAAATGGAATTGCAGGCCGTATACCCTGTCCCCGATGCGGTAAGCCTGGTTTTTGCAGGCGGGCGTTTCAGCCAGGTGTACCGCGCCTTCCGGCAGGTCAAATGTATCTCCATGCCAATGGAACACGGTAGCGCTGGAAGGGGCCAGGTCTTCATGGAACTGTACAGGAAACCAGCCGATTTCCTTTTCACGGTTGGGATACACTTTGGCGCCCAGGGCTGCCGCAATCAGTTGCGCTCCCAGGCAAATGCCCAGCACGGGCTTGCCGGCCGCAATAGCGCCGCGTATCAGTTCTTTTTCAGGCGCCAGCCAGGCGTATTGGTCTTCTTCATAAACGCCCATTGGGCCTCCCATTACGATCAGCATGTCTGCCTCTACGGCGGCAGGCGGGGCAGGGTTGTTGTACCAGCAGGTAGCGCTAAGGGTATGACCGCGTGCGGTGGCCCAGTCTTCAATGCAGGCCAGGCCTTCAAATGGAGCGTGCTGGAAATAGTGGATATGCATTAGTTAGTGGGTGTTTTGTCCTCGTCAATTACCCTCACTTCCTCATCCGGAAACAGCACATCCATCTCCGCTGTTACATCCGGCGGCAGGGTTTTATTCGTTTTGGCATCCAGGTGGCGGATGTTCTCAAACCGCCCTATGATGGTATCTCCTTTCCGTTTACCATCTTTCAGCTTGTTCATGGCCTCATCGTAAGCACGCCCCGCCTGCCTGAGCTGGTGCCCCAGGCTTTGCATCTCTTCCAGGAAGAGGGCAAACTTGTCGTACAGCAAGCCGCATTGCCGGAAGATCTCTTCCACGTTCCTGGCGCGGTTTTCATGCTGCCAGAGCAGCCGCACTATTTTGAAAGTGGCTACCATGGTGGAAGGGGTAATCAGCACGATCTTTTTCTGCAGGGCGCGGTTGAAGATGTCCGGGTTTTCATTCAGCGCCAGTGTGAGGGCTGATTCGAAGTGCATGAACAGGAACACGAAGTCTGGTGTATGGAGGCCGGTGAGTGAATGATAGTTGCGGGCGGCCAGTCCATCAATATGTTCGCTGATGTTTTTGACCAGTTGGCGGAGGTGGCCCTTTTTTTCTTCAGGGGTTGCGGCATTGAAATAAGCCACGTAGGCGTTCAGGGATACCTTGCTGTCTATTACCAGGTGTTTCCCGTCCGGCAGCCTCAGGATGAAGTCAGGGCGGCGGTTGATGTCTGTCTCCGCATCGCGGTACACGGCCTCGCGGGTGTAGTCTATATACTGCTGCAGGCCTTCGGCTTCCAGTATAAGGCGCAGGCGGTCTTCGCCCCAGTTGCCCTGTACTTTTACGTCAGACTTCAGGGCGCCGGCCAGGTGGCGGGCGTCTTCGCTCAACTGCAGGTTGAGCCGTTGCAGGGACTCAATTTCTTTTTTCAGGGAAGTAATGTCTTGTATATCTTCCTTGCGGGTATCTTCAATGGTTTTTTTGAACTGGCCGATGTCTGATTTCAGTGGCGCCAGTATGTGGTCCATGGCGGTTTTATTGGTGTCAACAAAATCGCGGCTTTTTTCTTTCAGGATGTCTGCGGCCATGTTCCGGAACTCTTCCCGGTTGGCGTCATGTATCTTTTTCAGCTCCTGGCCCAGCAGACCGCTTTCTGTGCTGGCGGCAGAGAGGCGGCTGCTCAGGCTGATGATCTCGCGGGTTTGGGCGGCTATTTCCTTTTCTCTTTCTCCCAGGGTGTACAGCATGTTATCGTACATATCGCGCAGCACATATTCATCCTGCACCTGCTGTTTGGTGAAGCGCTTTGCCAGTTCAGCTTCCAGCGCCTGCGTTTTTTGTTCTGCTTCCCGGAGGCGCGTATTGAGGTATTGACGGAGGAAGAGATAGCTGGCCAGGCCGCCGGCAAGCAGCCCGATGATCAGTGCGGATAGGAGGTCCCAACTCATATCTTTCAAAGTTAAATAAAAAACGGTCCGGGCGTACACCCGGACCGCGTTACAAACATATCTCCAAAGTTGAACTTACATAAAGTGGTAGCGAACAAACGCCTCCATGGCGGCGTATTTCTGCAGGCCCAGCTTGTCGTACAGGTCGGCAGTGTTGGCGTTCCTTTCTTCCGCGCGTTGCCAGAACTCGCGTGCGTCTGTTCCCTGGAAGGGCACTACGTCTTTCTGGCTCTGGTGGATGAAGATGCCGAGGCGTTTCTGCATGATCTGGTCAGGGCTCATGGGCACGGCCATTTCAATTTCGTGGATGTCCCATTCCTGCCATGCGCCTTTGTACAGCCATACCCAGCAATCTTTGGCCCAATCGTCTTTTTTCACCACTTCGAGGGCGGCAAAGATAATATCGAGACATACTTTGTGGGTGCCATGTGGGTCTGCGAGGTCGCCTGCGCAGAAGATCTGCTGCGGTTTCAGCTGGCGGAGCAGGTCTACGGTCAGCTGCACGTCTTCCGGGCCCATGGGTTTTTTCTCTACCAGCCCGGTCTCATAGAAGGGCAGGTTCTGGAAGTGGGCATGGTCGTCTCCTACGCCTACGTAGCGGCAGGTAGCCTTGGCCTCGCAACGGCGGATGAGGCCTTTGATGGCGCGTATCTCCGGCGTGTCTTTCTGGCTGGGCTTTTTGGCGGCTATGAACGCTTTGGCGTCTTCCAGTATCTGGGAGCTTTTGCTGCGGTCTATGTCAAACATGCCTTCAAAACCCACGGCAAAGTCGATGAAACGGAGCACAAACTCATCTGTAACGGCAATGTTGCCGGAGGTCTGGTAGGCTACGTGTACATCGTGCCCCTGCTCGTGCAGGCGGATGAAGGTGCCACCCATGGAAATGATGTCATCGTCCGGGTGGGGAGAGAAAATGAGCACGCGTTTGCGCTCGGGCGTGGAGCGTTCCGGGTGGTTGGGAAGGTCTGCTCCCGGTTTGCCGCCGGGCCAGCCGGTAATGGTATCGCGGATGCCGTTGAACTCCTTGATGTTCAGCTCGTAGGCGGAGCCGTACTGAACGATCAGGTCGTTAAGGCCGTTGTTATTGTAGTCTTTGTCCGTCAGCATCAGGATGGGCTTGTTCAGCTTCAGGGCCAGGCTTATTACGGCCTTGCGGATCAGCTTGGGCGTCCATTCGCAGTCTCCGGTGAGCCAGGGCTCTTTATTGCGGGTCAGCTCCAGGGCGGCCTGCTCGTCTACCACAAACTTGCAGTTGCGGTGCTGTTGCAGCAGGGAAGCGGGCACCTGGTCTGTACTGTTGCCTTCTACGGAGCGGCGCACAATTTTGGCTTTGTGCTGGCCCCAGGCCAGGAGAATTACTTTTTTTGCCTTCATGATGGTGTTGATGCCCATGGTCACTGCCAGGCGGGGCACAGCACTCATGTTGGAAAATTCATATGCATTGGCCAGGCGGGTGGAATTGTCCAGCGTTACCAGGCGGGTATGGGAGTTGACGTTGGAGCCGGGCTCGTTGAAGCCGATGTGGCCGTTGTTGCCGATGCCCAGAATCTGGATATCTATGCCGCCGGCTTCTTCTATTTTACGCTCGTAAGCCTCTGCGTGGGCTTTGATCTGCTCTTTGGGCACGGTGCCGTCAGGGATGTGGTAGTTGCCTTCGGGAATATCGATATGATTGAACAAATGTTCTTTCATGAAACGGTTGTAGCTCTGTAAAGCGTCCGGTTCAATGGGATAGTACTCGTCAAGATTAAAAGTGACCACGTTTTTAAAGCTCAGTCCTTCTTCCTGGTGCAGGCGCACCAGTTCTGCGTACAGGTATTTGGGAGTAGACCCTGTGGCCAGGCCTAGCACGGCCGGTTCTTTAGCTGCCTGTTTTTCACGAATGAGTGCGGCGATCTCCTGCGCAACTGCTTTTGAGCCATCCTTGGCTGTAGGGTGGATTTCCACGGAAATCTGCTCGAAACTGTCTATCAGTTCAATTTCCTGGTGATTGATGGTCATTGTTCAAGTTTTTTAATGCGTTTTTAAAAACGAGCCCGAAAATTAAATAAAATACAGGGATTCTCCCGGAAAATTTATCATTCACAATCGAAAAGGGGCTATAGTAAAGGAAAACTTAATATCAGGTTTTGCTAAAATCCAAAAACATTTTACCAACGTAACTATAAACATCAGGTTGCAGGCTCCGGAACATTTGACCGAACCGCCTTTTAGCGGGAACGGTTATGCAAACGCAGGGAAAATGCTGTTGCCCCAAATGTTTTAGCCGGCTGACATTAAAAACCACCCCATGAAAAAGTTCTTATCGTTATCGGGCGCCATGCTGTTAATGCTGGCAGGCCCGCCCCCGGCAGACCGGGCGGTTGCCGCGGTTTACGGGCAGGTATACCACCAGGACTGGGAAAAGTCCAAAACGGGTACCTGGACGGGCAGGAAAGGCGGGAAGACCTATTGGTACAAGCTGGACAGGAATGCCCAGTTGTGGTGGAGCGCAGACGGTAAAAAGTGGGCCGCGGTAGAAGGCGGCATGTGGGCGGACAGGGAGAACCGCTGGCTGAAGATCGGGGACGGCAAGTTGTGGTGGACCATAGACGCCGGCAAAAACTTCAGCGAAGTGCCGGAGTGGAAATGGGAAGCCCCCGATGGTAAATGGTACAAATTTGATGCAAAGTGGACTTTGTGGGTGAATAGATAAAGAAGCTCACAGTGTAGGAATGAGTCACGAATAGTATACAAGGGCCGGTACTTAGCGTACCGGTCAACACAACAAAAGGCCGCCCCGGCAAACGGGGCGGCCTTTTTATTTTCATGCGGGCGGCTATTTCACATAGATCTCGTCTACAAACAGCCAGGCAGGGTTGCCCTCTCCGGGCGCGCCTTTCGGGATGGCGCCCGCGTTGCGGGCAAATATCTTCACGTACCGTCCTTTTGCTTTTTCCGGCCGCGCGGTGAATTTTTTAATGCCTTTCTGTTTCACGTCAATCTCCCGCAGCTTGTACACATTTTTAAAATTCTTCCCGTCTTCAGACACAAAAAAGTCCAGCTCTTTGGGCACGTATATCCATTGGTCAGGGTTGCCCAGCGTACCAATGGCGATCTCTGTAATATCGGCAGAGTCCACGCCGAGGTCCACTACCGCTTCAAAGTTGCCGCCGTTGAAGCCTGACCACTGGTTGTCATTGAACTCTTTCACACCGGCAATGCCGTTCACCAGGGCAAAGGGGCTGCCGGGGTTGTAGTTGTTATGCGGCGGTTTGGTGAGCTTCACTTCCCTGCCCGTTGCCTTGTTCAGGGTAAAGGCCTGCTGGAATTCGTTGCCGTACTGTTTGTCTCCCTGGAACACGGCCGCCCTTATCATACTACCGGTCTTTTCTACGGGCACGGAGCCGGTGTAGCGGGTGCTTTGAGCGGTAGGGGCGGTGCTGTCTGTGGTGTAAGTGATAACCCCGCCGTCCAGCTTGCTGCCGAGGCTGACCTGTACGCCGCCCTTGTTATTGCTCTCTACCTTGCCGGTGATCTCGAACACGTGTTTGGCAAAATTCACGCCTTTCATCTCCAGGCGGGGCAGGTGGGTTTTGAGCCTGTCAAGGAAATTGTCATAATTCTTCTTTTCCACCGGAGACCACAGTACCTCCGCCAGCGCTATGGCGCGGGGGTATACCATGTATTCCACATGCTCGGAGTTCTTGATGTATTCTGTCCATACATTGGCCTGCGCGCCTTTGATGTAGCGGCTTTCTTCCTTGCTCAGTTCCTGCGGCACCGGCTCGTAGGCGTACACTTTGCTCACCGGCGTAAAGCCGCCAATGGCCAGCGGTTCGTTTTTGCCCTGGCTCTGATAATGGTCAAAATATACGTGGCTGCCGGGCGTCATGATCACATCATGATGTTGTTTGGCTGCGGCAATGCCGCCCTCCGTGCCGCGCCAGCTCATGACGGTGGCGTTGGGCGCCAGGCCGCCTTCCAGTATTTCGTCCCAGCCTATGATCTGCCGGCCCTTGCTGTTAAGGTATTTTTCAACGCGCTGTATAAAATAGCTTTGCAGGGCGTGTTCGTCTTTTAGTCCCAGCTGTTTCATGCGCTGCTGGCATTTCGGGCATTTTTCCCAGCGCACCTTGGGGCTTTCATCGCCGCCAATGTGAATGTATTTGGAGGGGAACAGCGTCATTACTTCGTCCAGTACGTCCTGTAAAAATGTGAACACCGTATCGTTACCCGCGCAGTACACATCGTCATACACGCCCCAGCGGGTGCCTACTTCGTATGGGCCGCCGGTGCAGCCCAGCTCAGGGTAGGCGGTGAGCGCGGCCAGGGAGTGGCCGGGCAGTTCTATTTCAGGTATCACGGTTACATGGCGGCCGGCGGCGTACTGCACTACGTCCTTGATCTGCTCCTGCGTATAGAAGCCGCCATAGGGTTTGCCGTCATACTTCTGGTCATTGTAATGGCCCAGCATGGTCTCCTTGCGGCGGGAGGCCACCTCCTGCAGCTTGGGGTATTTTTTGATCTCTATGCGCCAGCCCTGGTCTTCCGTGAGGTGCCAGTGAAAAGTGTTGAACTTGTGCATGGCCATGAGGTCTATGTACTTCTTGATAAACTCTACCGGGAACATGTGGCGGCCTACGTCCAGGTGGAGGCCGCGGTAAGCAAAACGGGGCTGGTCAAAAATATCGGCGCCCGCAATCCAGAAGGCTGCTGCTTTTTGTACGGGCAGCAGCTGTATCAGCGTTTGCATGCCGTAAAAAGTACCGGCCGCATCATCTCCGTTAATGCTTACCTGGTCTGCACTCACCTTCAGGTGGTAAGTTTCCGGCAGCCCCTGTTGAGACGCGGGCATGCTGTTGAAGATGATGGCGTTCTGGGTGCCGCTGTCCTGCATCTTCAATTCATAGCCGCTGAGGCTTTTGAAATATTCATTGAACAGGGCGGCGGCCTGTTTGTCTGCTTCGGAGGTGGCTACCAGTACGGTCTGCTTGTCCAGCAGGAAAGAATCTTTCAGTTCCGTGAGCCGCGCCGGCATGGGTATGATGTTGATGGCCGCTTTGGGCGCCGTGGAAGCCGGCCCGCGCTGGCCGCAGGCGGCAAAACCGGCAGCGGCGGCAAAGAGCGCCATGTGGAACAAGTTTTTTACAGTCATGGAATGATGATTAGCTACCGGAAAATACTACTCAATAATGATTTCATCCGCAAAAATATGACAAGGCTCTCCCTTGCCCGGGTGCCAGTCAGGTATGGTACCGTGTGTGGCGGCCACCACTTTCACATAGCGGGCGGTCAGGTTTACCGGCAGGCTCAGCACTTGTGTGAAGCTGCCATATTCCTTGTCAGAGAAGGTATTTTTCACCACACCGGCGGACGTGAAATCTTTCCCGTTGTCAGACACCAGGAACGCCACCTGCGTGGGGTACCAGATCCATACGCCCAGGTCCTGCAGTACGCTGAGGCCCAGCTTTTTCAACGGTCGCGGCGCCTTCAGGTCTACAATGGCCTCCAGGTTGCCGGGGTAGTGGCTTTGCCAGGCGCCCAGCCTGAAATCGTTCTGCCCGCGGATGCTGTCTATCAACGCATCCGGGCCGCCGGCGTCAAACTGCGGGTGGATCTTTGACAGCACCTGTACAGACTTGTCTGTAGGAATGCGGTAAAACGGCGTTTGCATTACCTGGCTGTACTGCCCGTTGCGGAGGGCCACAGCTTTCAGCGTGGTAGTGTTGGCGAGCGTGATGGGCTTTGTATAGCGTGCGGAGCGGTTGGTAGGCGTGCTGCCGTTCAGTGTATAATAGATCACTGTGTTGTGCTCCACTTCTTTGAGTGTTACCTGCACGCTGCCGGTAAAGCGGTCTGAAGGCGCTTCCGCGTATGGCACGGCCACTATAGAATTGTCTGTAATGGCGCTGTGCGGCTGGTTGGCTTCGGTAGCCGCCCACGTTTTATTGGGCGTGCTACCCATGGTAAACTCCATGCCGCCGCCCTGCATGATGGTATTATGGGCTATCCAGGAATGCGGCAGCGGTTGGCCGTTTACCGTAACGCCCTGTACGTAGAAGTTTTTATCAGACAGGTTCTTAGCCTTAATGGTGAAGGATTTCCCGTTCTCAAAATGCAGCGTTGCCTCATCAAAGGTTGGCGTACCCAGCGCATAGGTGCCGGCGCCGGGCGTAACGGGATAAATGCCCATGGCGCTCATCACGTACCAGGCGCTCATCTGCCCGCAGTCTTCATTGCCGCTCAGCCCGTCCGGCGCATTGTGGTACAGCGTGGTCATGACCTGGTGTACCAGCTCCTGCGTGCGCCAGGGCCGGCCCACATAGTTGAAGAGGTAGGTGATGTGATGGCTGGGCTCGTTGCCGTGCGCGTACTGGCCAATGAGGCCGGTGATGTCTGACTGGTGGCGGCCGGAGAGCTTGTCTTCCGTGGTAAACAACAAATTCAGCTTTTGCGTGAATTTTTCTTTGCCGCCGTTGAGCCTCATCAGGCCGCTTACATCTTGCGGCACGGCAAAGCTGTATTGCCAGGAGTTGGCCTCGGTGAAGAAATTGTTCACTTCCGTGGGGTCAAAGGGGCTCATCCAGCGGCCGCCTATCTTGCCGCGCATAAAGCCGGTGGAAGCGTCGTACACGTTCTTGTAGCTCTGCGCCCGTTTCATATACCGGTTGTACACTTCCCTGTTGCCGAGCATTTTACCCATCTGGGCAATGCACCAGTCGTCATACGCATATTCCAGCGTGCGGGATACTGACTCCGGTTGTGTGTCCATGCTGAGGTAACCCTGGCGGATGTAGTGCTGCATGCCGAAGCGTTCCCCTTCCGCATAGCTGCGCATGGCTTCCAGCGCGTATTGGGCATCATAGCCGCGGATGCCTTTCTGGTAAGCGTCTACAATTACCGGCACGGAGTGGTAGCCTATCATGCAAAACGTTTCGTTGCCGCTCAGTTCCCATACCGGCAGCATGCCGCCGTGTTTATATTGGGCCAGGAAGGTGTTGATCCAGTTATTCGTTTTCTGCTGGTTGATGAGCGTCATGAGCGGGTGCAGCGCGCGGTGGGTGTCCCAGAGGGAGAACACGCTGTAGTTGTCGAAACCTTCGGCCTGGTGTATTTGCAGGTCTGTGCCGCGGTACTGGCCGTCTACGTCCATATACAGGTTGGGATTGAGGCAGGCATGGTACAGGGCGCTGTAGAAAATGGCCTGCTGGTCTTTCGTTCCCCCTTTCACTTCAATTTTTCCCAGTTCTTTGTTCCATGCGGCTTTAGCGCTGGCCAGCGTCTGGTCAAAATCAAAGCCGGGCATTTCCGCATCCAGGTTTTTCAGTGCGCCATTTTCACTAACACCGGAAATGGACACTTTTACGTACACGGGCTGCGCGGGATCGCTGAAGGTGAAATATGCCTTGATGTTGCGGCCTTCCGCCTGTTGCAGGGCGCCCTTGGCGGTATCTCCGAGGGCTACGTTGTGGGAGCGGAAGGGTTGTGAAAATTTCATGGCAAAGAACAGTACCTGGTCTTTGGCCCAGGAGGTGGAACGGCGCATGCCGGTAACGGTGCTGTCATTCACCACTTTCAGGCTGGAACTGATCACAATATCGCGGTGGTAAAGGTCCAGCAGCACGTGTCCTTCTTTGGCCGTGGCAGGGAACTCGTATTTGTGCAGGCCCACGCGTTTGGTGGCGGTAAGTGACGCCTGGATGTTGTATTTGTTCAGCTTCACGCTGTAAAAGCCTGCATAGGCCTTTTCATTTTTGTGAGAGAAAGGAGAGGCATATTCCTCGTTATTCCACGAAGGCTGGCCGGTTACCGGCATCAGCAGCACGTCACAATAATCTTCAATGCCGGTGCCGCTGAGGTGGGTATGGGAAAAGCCGTACATCACGGAGTCAGTGTAATGATAACCGGAGCAGCCGTCCCAGCCTTTGAGCCGGGTATCAGGGCTCAGTTGCACCATGCCGAAGGGCAGGCTGGGCCCGGGATAGGTATGGCCGTGGCCGCCGGTGCCGATGAATGGATTTACTTTTTCTGCGTAGTCTTTTTGCTGGGCTTGTGCAGCACATGCCAGCCCCAGGGCCAGCGCAACCAACCATTTTTTCATTCACTGTTTTTTTTAGTTTCAAACCCGGCATGGGCGCCGGAACGGCTAAAATAAGAAAAGAATCGCTAAAACGTTTTAGTGATTTGATGGGCGGGGGAGGCATAAGGACGCGTTCATGGAGGTCTGCTCCTGCATCCCGGCGTAGGAGAACAACAAAAAAGCTGCACCCCGGGGCGCAGCTTTTTTTAGCGGATAGCCAATATTTATTATTTCAGCAACAGTTCGCAGATCACCGGCCGGTGGTCTGACGCCACGGTTTCTTCAATCACGGCAGCGTCCATGACGTGCCATTGCGAAGTATTGCTGAGCAGGATGTAATCCAGCTTTTGCGCGGGTTTGTCTGAAGGCCAGGTGGGGCCCAGCTTTTCGGTAGCGTCTGTGAACAGTTCTTTCAGTGCCGCAATTTCTTTGGACGCGGGCGTTGCGTTCATATCTCCCGCCAGTATCACCGGGTGCCGGTGCTGCCCGAAGTGTTTGAGCAGTATGGCGGATTGCGCCAGCCGGTCTGTAGGGTCTTCCAGGTGGTCCAGGTGGGCGCTGGCAAAGTCAAGCAGCAGGCTGTCTCCCGGCAGTTTTACCGTTACCACGGCCGCGGTGCGCGGTTCGCTGCCTGCGCCGGCGGCAGGCAGTTCCACGTTATAGCTTTTCTGGATGGGATAGCGGGAGAGGATGCCGTTGCCATAACCGCCGCCTTCCAGGCCCATGGCCTTGCCGAAGTAAATGTACATGCCGGTGGCCTCTGCCAGCTGCCGCAACTGGTCGGCTTTTTTGACACGGGTGGTAACGCTGTCTACTTCCTGCAAGGCCACCAGGTCGGGATTGGTGGCGAGTATTACGTTGGCAATGCCCTGTATGTCCAGTTCACCCTTGTTGTTAACACCGTGGTGAATGTTGTAGCTGAGCACTTTGATCACCTGCCCCTGCACTTGCGCCGGTACCGGCGCAGCGCCTGCCATGCAGAGCATGAATACTAATACGAATCGCTGCATAATGTATCGGATTATATAGATAAAATGTCTGCTTCATCAGTGACGATACAAGTTTCGTGCCTTGCCCGTCATAATCCGGCATGCCTGCTATTTCGCAAACGCCTCTTTCACAGGTCTGCCCGTTCACGCACAGCGTGTTTTCAGGCCAAAAATGTAGGCGATGGTGGCGGCCGTGTCGTATTGTGATGCCCTTGCCGCGGATGATCCAGGGGATCTGCATTTCCGCCATCGTTTTACCGCGATGGTCTTGGAAACCCCGTTTTTTATGTCTGGTGTAATTTAAAAAAATATTTAATGTGTTGCCGGGGGAATGGGGACTCATTTATCCAGTGTGGATAAATGTAGTGAAGGTATGCTATACTTTGTTTAGCAATAGTAATAAAGATGTGGTGGCCGTGTGGAAAACCTAACTGTTCAGCCCTTTCTCCGCTTCTTCCCTGATCAGTTTCACTTGTGCGGCCTGCGTAACCGCAATGCCATATTCCGGTACGCCGGGAATGCCGCCCATGCTTACATGGGGGTTGCGGAACCGCATGCGGCTGTCTACATAATCTTTGGCGGTGGTATGATATTCTTCCGCTTTTGTGGCGGCGGCCAGGGCGGCCACATTGCCCGCGCGTACGCCGGAGCCGGCCATGATGGCTATTCTGCCGGCTGCTTTTTCTACCAGTTGCTGAATGAGCGGAGCACCTTCCGGGGCGGTGTTGCGCTGCCCGGAGGTCAGTATGCGTTCGCAGCCTGTTTCAATGATGTCTTCCAGCGCCTGGAAGGGGTCTGCCGTCATGTCAAACGCGCGGTGAAAGGTAACGCCCATCGGCCATGCCAGTTCCACCAATGCGCGGGTGCGCGTTGTATCCACCTGGCCGTCTGCCGTCAGCAGGCCGATCACTACACCGTTGCACCCCAGTTGTTTGCACATCTCAATATCTTTTTGCATCACGGCAAATTCCAGGTCGCTATACAAAAAATCTCCACCACGCGGGCGGATGATGGGGTAGAGGGCGATCTTCACTTTTTCACGGGCTATGGCAATAGTGGCATAGCTGGGCGTAGTGCCGCCTTCCAGCAGGTTATCGCACAGCTCAATACGGTCTGCGCCGCCTTCTTCAGCGGCTATGCAGGACGCCAGTGAGGCTGCGCATATTTCAAGCGTGATCTTTTTCATAAATATTAACGGAACGGGAGCCGGCAGCTGTGAATTTCGCACTTGCAACCAACATGAGGTGCGCGCCCCCTGCATTCGTAATTCGTCATTAAAAATGATGTTTGCCCTGGATAAGCTGCTCCTGCCCGGCAGTGGTCACCGCATAGCTGAAACCTTTCTGCAGGCAGAAAGCGCCATGTTCGCCTTTTTTGTTGAGGGCCAGGAAACCGATCTGTATCTCTTTGGCATTGGCGGGCTTTTTCTTTACAATGCGCATCACGGCGTCCTTGCAGGCGGCTTCAGGAGAATAGCCCTGCCGCATCAGTTCCACCACTAAAAAGCTGCCTACCACGCGTATCACTTCTTCCCCTACGCCGGTGGCGGTAGCGGCGCCTACCTCGTTATCCACGTACAGGCCGGCGCCAATGATGGGAGAGTCTCCCACGCGCCCGCGCATCTTGAAGGCCATGCCGCTGGTGGTGCAGGCGCCGGAGAGGTTGCCGGCGGCATCCAGCGCCACCATGCCAATGGTATCGTGGTTGTATACATTGCCGGGGAGCTGCAGCGGGTTGAAGGCGGTAGCGCCTTTGCCGTCTCCCTGGTAAGATTTGTTCTCTATGTTGATCACCGGTTTGTACTCGGCTTTTTTCAGCCATTCTTTCCAGGCTTTTTCAGATTCCGGCGTCAGCAGGTTTTCTTTTTTAAAACCGTTCTCGAGGGCGAATTGCAGGGCGCCCTCGCCTACCAGCATTACGTGGGGTGTTTTTTCCATCACCTTGCGGGCCACGGAAATGGGGTGTACAATGTGTTCCAGCGCGGCTACCGAGCCGCAGTTGCCCAGTTCGTCCATAATGCAGGCATCCAGCGTAACGCGGCCGTCCCGGTCAGGGAAACCGCTGTACCCTACGGTATGGTTGTTGGGGTCTGCTTCGGGCACTTTAACGCCGGCCTCTACCGCGTCAAGGGCGCGGCCGCCGTTCTGCAGCACTGTAAAGGCGGCCTTGTTGGCGGCAATGCCAAAGTCCCAGGTGCTCACCACAACGGGTTTGCGCGCTTTGCCCTTGCGGCTTTGCGCGGCGGCGGGAAGCCCGTCCATCGAAAGGGCTGCCGCCCCCAAAGCGGCTGTTTTGAGAAAGTTGCGTCTGCTGTTCATTGTTCACATTTGCTTTGGTTACAAAAAGGAATGTCAATTGCAAATGAACGAACATTTCATCACTTGCAATTGACATTTCCTGATAGTTTTTTAGTCTTTCATTTCCCAGGCCAGGGCGCTGGCGCCGAGAATGGCCGCATCACTTTCTTTCAGTTCGGAGAACACCAGTTTCACCTTGTTCTGGAAAATGGGCAGCAGGTTCTTTTCCATGTGGTGGCGTACCGGGCGCATAATAAGATCGCCCGCCTGGGTAAGCCCGCCGAAGAGCACAATGGCCTCCGGGCTGGAGAACATCACAAAGTTGGCCAGCGCTTCGCCCAGCACTTTGCCGGTGTACTCGTATATTTCCATGGCCAGCTTGTCTCCTTTGATAGCCGCCTCGTAGATCATTTTTGAGTCTATTTCCTCTCGCGTGTGGTTGCGCAGCAGGCTTTGTTCATCTGGTCGGGCTTCCAGCAGTTCCAGCGCGGTGTTGGTAACGCCGGTGGCGGAAGCATAGGCTTCCAGCGAGCCATGCGCACCGGTGCCGGGGTGCAGGCGCCCGCCGGGGATCACGATCACGTGGCCCAGTTCCCCGGCAAAACCATCGTGCCCGTAAATGAGCTGGCCGTTGGCCACAATGCCGCTGCCTACGCCGGTGCCCAGGGTGATGGTAATAAAGTCTTTCATGCCGCGGGCAGAGCCATAGGTCATTTCACCGATGGCCGCCGCATTGGCGTCGTTGGTCAATACGGTAGGGAGGTTAAACAGGTCCTGCAGCATATTGGCTAATGGCACAATACCTTTCCAGCGCAGGTTAGGGGCATATTCAATATTACCGGTGTAATAGTTGCCATTGGGTGCGCCTACGCCTATTCCCTTAATGTTTTCGATTCCGCCAACCTGTTCTATCAGCTTGGATAAACGCTGATGGAGTTCGGCCAGAAACATAGTAACTTCTTCGTGAGCTTTGGTTGACATCCTGTCCTGGCACAAAATATTACCACGACGATCTACAATTCCAAATTTAGTGTTGGTTCCCCCAATATCAATGCCCACCGCTAATTGCTGACTCATAGTCGATTCCCTGAGATTTTAAGATTGATTTAACGCGAATTGCAAAAAATGCTAAGTATGCAAAACAGATTACCGGTACAATATACGAATGATGGATGCCAATTGCAGGTATATCTGCAAAACCGCCCTGCAGCGGCGGGATCAGCGCGCCGCCGAGGATCATCATTACGAGGAAAGAAGCGCCCTGGCCGGTGTATTTGCCCAGCCCGGCAATGGAGAGCGAGAAAATGCAGGGCCACATCACGGAGCAGAAAAGCCCGCCGCTGATGAAGGCAAAAGCGGCCACCTGGCCTTCTGTGAACAGGCCTATGATCATGGCGGCCACGCCCATAATGCCGAAGGTCATCAGCGTTTTGGCCGGTTTCTCCTGTCCGTAGAAGAAGCCGAGTATCTGTATCACAATGCAGATGGCAAAGGGATACAGTTCTTCAATATCATTTCCTTTCAGGTGGTTGACACCCAGTATGACGCCATAGGCTATAAAGGGCACTACTACGGAGAGCAGTTGCCGCATGCCTTTGCTGAGGTTGAACACGCTGATGGCGCCCGTCCACCGGCCAATCATAAGGCCGCCCCAGAACACGGCAATGTAGGGGCTGAGCTGTGATTCGTTCAACCCTTCCATAGTGAGAAAGCCGGGCTTTTTCAGCAGCTCGCCGAGGTTGCTGCTCACACTTACTTCCACGCCCACATACACAAAAATGGCGATCATGCCCATAATGAGCTGCGGGTATTTCATGGCGCCCCAGCCGTTGGAATCGTTGCGGGAAGCGGCCTGTGCGTAGAAGAGAATGGAGAGGATGCCGATGATGCCGGCAATAAAAAAGGGCAGGGGATTTTCCAGGATGATGCCGAGCAGGATGAGCACGAACATCACCGTGATGCCTACCAGCGTATAGGTGGCTTTGGTAGATGCTTCAAAATGATCGTCTTCCGTGCCTTTCGGCATTTTGGTAGCGGCAAATATGCCGGCCGCCAGCAGGAAGAGGCCTACGAGGGTGATATATAATACGTTGATCTTGCTGATGTCCGTATCACCGATGGGGCCCGCGTCAGCAGCGGTGCCGAAGAGCAGGATGCTCACCACCAGCGGGCCGATGGTAGTGCCGAAAGAATTGACCCCGCCGGCCAGGTTAAGGCGGTGAGAGCCGCCGGCCGGGTCTCCCAGCAGTACGGCAAACGGGTTGGCCGCTGTTTGCTGGAGGGAAAAGCCGAGCGCTACAATGAAGTAAGCGCCGAGTATCAGGTAAAAGGCGCTGGTCTTGTCTTCCATGCCCAGCCCGAAGTTCACCGCGCCAATGGTGGCGGCGGCGCCCACGCCGGAAATGAGCAGGCCGTATATGATGCCTTTCTTGAAGCCGATGCGATTAAGAATGTCAACTCCCTTGAAGGCGGAGAGCAGGTATAAGATGAGGGAGCCTATAAAGTAGGCGCCGTAAAAGGCAAAGTCTACGAGCTGCGACTGGATCTGTGTAAGATCGAAATGGGCTTTACAGAAGGGAATGAGGATACTGTTGGACGCGGCCACGAACCCCCAGAAGAAGAACACCAGGATCAGTACAAAAAACGAGGGATGCGTACCTTGTTTACTTTGCGTGGACATTATATACCTTTTATGGGTTTTGATAAAATTGGCTTTAAATGTAGAATAATTTTTTTGACAAACGGGCAAAAACACACCGAAAACCCCTAATTTTTTTAATTGCTCAAACGTTTTAGCTAATATATTTATGAAATTTGAGAATTGTTAATTAAGTTCGTGGCATTCTTGAACAATCAACCTAGGCAGCTCATGACTGACAAAACCGCTACAGTGGCCGCTCCTCGTGGTAATACCACGCAGGCAATGGCGATTATTGCCACGCTATTCTTTATTTTCGGCTTCGTAACCTGGCTGAATTCCGTATTGATACCTTTTTTGAAACAGGCCTGTGAATTGACCGACTTTGCGGCTTACCTCGTAGCCTTTGCTTTTTACATCTCCTATTTTGTAATGGCCATTCCTTCTTCACTGATCCTGAAGAAAATAGGCTTTCCCAAGGGCATGTCACTTGGCCTGCTCACCATTGCCGTTGGCTCGGTGATCTTCATTCCCGCCGCGCAAATGCGTTCTTACCCGGTGTTCCTGTTCGGCCTGTTTGTTCAGGGTACCGGACTGGCGCTGCTGCAAACAGCATCCAATCCTTATGTGACCATTCTCGGCCCAATTGAAAGCGCGGCTAAGCGTATCAGCATCATGGGCATCTGTAACAAAGTGGCCGGCATGATCGGCATCTTTGTACTGGTAAAACTGCTGTTCAGCGACACCCAGCATATATCGGACAAGATCAATTCCCTCACCGGCGCCGCCCGCGAAGCGGAGCTTGACCTGCTGGCCTCCCGCCTCATTACGCCTTACGCTGTAATGGCAGTGGTACTGCTGCTGCTGGCGTTCTTTGTGCGCAAGGCCCATCTGCCCGAGATCAACCAGGAAAACGAAGTGGCCACTGAAGAAGGCGCCGCGGACCAGTACGGCCGTACCTCCGTGTTCCAGATACCTTACCTCATGCTGGGCGTGCTCTGCATCTTCCTGTACGTTGGCGTGGAAGTACTGGCAATTGACTCCCTGGCGCTGTATGGCGAGTACACCGGCCTGGCCAAAGATGTGGCCAGCAACCTGAGCATCTGGTGCCTGATCGCGTTCACCATCGGTTACCTGATCGGCGTAGTGGCCATCCCGAAATACCTGCCGCAGAAAAACGCGCTTGTTATCTGCGCCATCCTGGGTGTGATATTTACCATTGGTGCGCTCACCACCACCGGCAACACGTCTATCCTCTTCATCATCCTCCTCAGCTTTGCCCACTCCCTGATGTGGCCCGGCATCTGGCCGCTGGCTATCAACAAACTGGGCAAATTCACCAAGACAGGGTCCGCGCTGCTCATTATGGGCATTGCCGGCGGCGCTATTGTACCGCTGATATATGGCGCTATTGTAGACAGCGTAGACGGCAACCGTCAGCTACCCTACGTGCTCATGATCCCCTGCTACCTGTATATCCTCTATTTTGCCGCTTCCGGGCATAAGAAAGGGTTGCCTGCCTGATAACTTCTTACCACTTTATAGTTGCCGATGCTTCTGCCTTTTTCGCAGAAGCATCGGTGCTTATAGTGCGCTCCCGGCGGGAACCTGAAGGTTTTACAAAGAAATGCACGGCAAAATGGCCTGTTGCTGGTTTGAGGTTTTCGGAGGGGATTTTGTCGTTTTAAGGGCGCGAGAGTGGTAAAACGTCCTGCTGAACCCCTTTTTTTCCTGCCTTGCAGGGGCCCCGCACAGAAATTCCCGCCGCTCATTTTTGAATAGTTATCTATTTTTATACTTTTAGGTGTAAAATGTACGCTTTAAATGATTGTAGCAGTAAAGGATAAATTCCACCAGCTTTTTGGAAAAGAACCGATAATGGTCAGTTCACCCGGCCGGATCAACCTCATTGGAGAGCACACGGACTATAACGAAGGTTTTGTGTTGCCGGCCGCCATCGATAAAAAGATCATCTATGCCATTGCCCTCAACGGCACCGATACCTGTAACGCTTATGCGCTGTTCAGCAATGAAATGGCCTCTTTTTCCCTGCAGAACATCCAGCCCGGGGGCGAGTGGGTCAATTACCTCAAGGGCGTGGTGTACCAGCTGCAGCAATTGGGCCTGGAAGTGAAGGGGTTTGATTGCGTGGTGCATGGAGATATTCCCATTGGCGCGGGCATGAGCAGTTCCGCCGCCGTGGAGGGAGGGCTGGCCGTTGGGCTGGACCACCTGCTGGGCTTCGGCCTTGACCGTATGCAGATGGCCCGGGTAGGACAGTTGGCTGAACATACTTTCCCCGGGGTGAAATGCGGTATTATGGACCAGTTTGCCAACCTCCACGGTAAAAAAGACAGGGTGATGCTGCTGGATTGCCGCAGCCTGGAATACCAGTATTTCCCCTTCGAGTTCTCCAAAACTTACAAAATAGTGCTGGTGAACTCCATGGTACACCACTCGCTGGCCTCTTCTGAATACAATGTTCGCCGCGCGCAGTGCGAAGAAGGGGTAGCGATACTCAAACAATTTGTGCCCGGCATCACCAGCCTGCGCGGGGTTACGGCGGCACAGGTGGAGCAGTACAAAAGCTCGCTGCCGCCCAAGGTATATGACCGCTGCCGTTTTGTAACGCAGGAGAACGAACGGGTACAGCAGGCCTGCACCCGCCTGCAGAACAATGAGCTGGCAGAAGCGGGCCGCCTCATGTACGCGTCTCACGACGGGCTCAGCCGCCTCTACGAAGTGAGCTGTCCCGAGCTGGACTTCCTGGCCGGCCTCGCCAAAAAACGCCCCGAAGTGGCCGGCGCCCGCATGATGGGCGGCGGGTTTGGCGGCTGCACCATCAACCTCGTGAAAATAGACCAGGTAGATGCTTTCGGTTCGTTTATACAGGCCCGTTATAAAGACCAGTATGGCGTGGTGCCGGAAGTGTACGTTACGTCTATTGAGGACGGGGCCAAAGTGGTTACCGCCTGATATTGCAGCAGTTATAAACAGGCGGAAATAAAAACGGCGGAACATCATCAGTTACCGCCGTTCTTGTTTTTACAGGGATGGATCAATACTCCCCGTTCAGTGCAAAGTTGGGCTTGCGGCTCATCCAGCGGCCGCGTGTAAAGTCCGGGATGTATTGTACGGAACCGCCTTCCAGCACAGACTGTTCGCTGAGCGGAGTGATGGCGTACCAGGTAGCCAGGTCGTACACGTCCATCTGGTAATCCGTACCGCGTTTGATGCTTTCAATAAAGGAATTGATCACGAACCAGTCCATGCCGCCATGGCCCGCGCCGGAAGCATCGTTCGCATATTTTTTCCAGAGCGGGTGATCGTACTTGCCCATGTAGCTGCTGGCGTCATCAGGCTCGCCGGCTTTTTCCCAGGTATGCGGTTTGCTTTTTCCTTCTATATGGATGGAATCAAAATCGTCCATCCACAGCCCGTTGGTGCCCTGTACCCTGAAGTTGAGGGAATAGGGGCGGGGCAGGTTGGTATCGTGCGAGAGGAGGATGGTTTCCCCGTTGTTGGTCTTGATAAGGGTGCTCACAATATCTCCCAGTTTGAACTCCACTTTGGCGTTGGGGTGGTTGGGGCCGCCCTCCGGCTGGTCAAGGATGTACTTGTGCAGCCCGCAGGATTTGGTGGCTACGCTGGTGAGAGATAGCAGCCGGTTGCCGCGGTTAACGTTGATCATGTTGTTCACCGGGCCCAGGCCATGGGTGGGGTAGAGATCGCCGTTGCGGTGTACGGAATGGTTGGTGCGCCACTTTGCTTCAGACACGCCCTTTTCGCCAAATTCCACGCCGCCGCCATAGAGCTGCTTGCCGTTGTTGAACTTCACGGCGCGAAGGTCGTGCTGGTAACCGCCCTGCAGGTGTACCAGTTCTCCGAACAGGCCCTGGCGTACCATGTTGAGCACGGCCAGTACATCCCGGCGGTAGTTCACGTTTTCCATGCCGAACAGGGGCACGCCGGTGGCTTCGGAAGTGTTCACCAGCTCCCAGCATTCCTGGATGTCTGCAGCGCCGCATACTTCCACGGCCGGTGTTTTACCGGCCTTCATGGCGGCTACGGCCTGTATGGTATGCCATTCCCAGGGCGTGGCAATGATCACCGCGTCTATATCTGCGCGCTTGAGCAGGTTCTCGTAATCATGCGGGCCTTTGGTGTACTCGGCCACCTTGCGTTTGGCGCCGTAGTGTTTTTGTATCATTTCCCGGGCCTGCGGCAGGGTGAAGTCTACATCCGGGTCTGCAATGGCTGCTACGTCTACATCGCTGCGGCGCAGGCACAGGTCAAGGTGGTTGAGGCCACGCGCACCCACGCCGATGAGGCCTACTCTTACTTTATCTTTTTTCTGGGCGGCCAGCACCCGGGCCGGCGTATTCATGAGAGAAAGGCCTACGCCCGCGGCCACACTGTTCCTGATAAATTTCCTGCGATGCATGTTCATATAAGAAAGCGTATTGTGTGATGAAATGGCTTTAAATGTATGGCTTTCGAGGCTTCCTTCGCAACCGGCTTGTATAAATTGTGACATTTTTGTGATAGATGGCAGGGGCGGGCTCCTGCAACCGTTTGCAGGCCGTACTATTTTAACATTCTCTATTGGGATATTACCAATGTTCGGGAAATGAACGGCAGTATATTATTTTTAACTGTACACGTCTGCAATACAGTACTATGAAAAGAACATTCTTCTTATTATTCCTCGTTTTGTGCGCTGCCCATGCCTGGGCACAGCCCGAGATCAAGCCTTACGGCGCCCTGCCTTCAGCCGCGCAGGTGAAATGGCAGCAACTGGAGTATTACATGTTTATCCACTTCGGGCCCAATACCTTTACAGATAAAGAGTGGGGGCATGGGGATGAAGATCCTAAAGTATTCAATCCCACCGGGCTGGACGCCCGCCAGTGGGCGCGCACCGCCAAGCTGGCCGGCATGAAGGCCATCATCATTACCGCCAAGCACCACGACGGTTTTTGCCTTTGGCCCAGCCAGTACAGCAAACACACCGTACGGGAAAGCGCCTGGAAGAACGGCAAAGGCGATGTGCTGGCCGAACTGTCTGCCGCCTGCAAGGAGTACGGCCTGCTCTTTGGCGTGTACCTTTCGCCCTGGGACCGCAACCATCCTGCTTATGGCACACCTGAGTACAACCAGATATTTGCCAAACAGCTGGAAGAAGTGCATACCAAATACGGATATGTATTTGAACAGTGGTTTGACGGCGCCAACGGCGAAGGCCCCAACGGCAAAAAACAGGAGTATGACTGGGACCTGTTCCACAGCACGGTCAGAAAATACCACCCCAACGTGATCTTCTTCAGCGACAACGGCCCCGGCTGCCGCTGGATAGGCAATGAGAACGGCTTTGCCGGCACCACCAACTGGAGCACGCTCAACGCCAGCCAGTTCCGACCCGGCATGCCCGGTATCAACAAGCCCCTGAACGAAGGGCAGGAAGACGGTACGGACTGGGTGCCGGGAGAAGCGGACGTATCCATCCGGCCCGGATGGTTCTTCAGCCCGTCTACGAACGACAAGGTGAAGACCCTGCCCTGGCTGCTGGACATCTACTACGGTTCCGTTGGCCGCAATGCCAACCTGCTGCTGAACGTACCGGTAGACCGCACGGGCCGCATCCACAAAAACGACTCGCTGCGCCTGATGGAGCTGAAAAGAACGCTGGACGCCGATTTCAAGACCAACCTGGCCGTACGGGCCAGAACGTCTGCCGTCAATACCCGTCAGAACAGCACGCTCACCAGCGCCATCTATCTTACTGACAACAACTACAATACTTACTGGGCTACCGGGGACGGCCAGCTCACCGGCTCCATCAACCTCAGCTTTGAAAAGCCGGTTACCTTCAACCGCCTGGCCATCCAGGAGTTCATTCCCCTGGGGCAGCGGGTGAAGGCTTTCACCGTAAGCGTGCTGGAAGGGAAGGAGTACCGGGAAATAGCCCGGGAGACCACCATCGGTTACAAGCGCATCCTGCGCCTGCCCAATACCACCACCAAAAGCGTGCGCATAGAGATACTAGACGCCAAGGCCAGCCCGGTGATCAGCGAAGTGAAGCTGTTCAAGGCGCCCGAGGTGCTGGCAGACCCGGTGATCAAACGCGGTAAAGACGGCATGGTAAGCATTACCGCCCTCTCCGCGGACCCTGCCATCCATTATACGGTAGACGGCAGCGAGCCCACCACCGCCAGCCCGCGTTACGCCGGCGCCGCGTTTTCCTTCCCGAAAGCCGGTACCATAAAAGCAAAGAGCTTTATTGACAACGGCCGGAAAGGCGGCGCCACCGTGGCCGTTACCTTTGACCTGGCCCCCGCCGGCTGGAAGGTGATGAACGCGGCGGATGCGGACAGGGCCATAGACGGAGACCTCGCCACCGCCTGGCAGGGCAAAGCCGGCAGCTTCCCGCAGGAAATACAGGTAGATATGGGCGTGGCCGTTACCATCAACGGCTTTACCTATACGCCGCGGCCACGGGGAGGCATTATTTACAACTATGCCTTCTACGTAAGCCAGGACGGGCAGAACTGGGGCCAGCCCCTGGCGGAGGGCAGTTTTGCCAACATCCTCAACAACCCGGTAAAACAGACCATAAAGCTCTCAAAATCAACACAGGCGCGCTATTTTAAACTGGTAGCGCTGGCTCCCGCAGACGCTAACGAAACGCGGGCAGGGGCCGCCGAAATAGGCGTGTTCTGATTTTCAGCCAATTCCCGCTCCGGAAAGGGAGGAAACGCAGGCCCGGCCGCGTTCCTCCCTTTCTTTTTTGGCAAAAAAAAGTGCCCACAGTATTTAAATATGTTATAACTTTGCGGATACTTTATTAACTAAAGACGTTTTTATAACAATTTAATGTCGAACTGAAGTTGAAATACATCGCAACCCATAACAACATTTTTGCTTATCACCCTTCTTTTGAAGAAGGTGTTTGCGCTATTGGGTTTCCTGTCTTTAGATATCTCTCCCGACGACCTCGCATTTGATAGCGCCGTCCCACCCAGGGCACGCTATCGCCCCATGGCCCCTCATGGGCATTTCCGGAAACGGAACCTGTTTCATCATCATTATTGCATTACAATTTTCAATTTTAACAAGTTGGAAAATAAGGATATAATCGTAAGGGCAGCCACTGCCGACGATAAGCATTATGCAAAGACCATTACGGACGAAATGGAGGCTTCTGCAAAGGCCCGGGGAACCGGTATAGCCAAGCGCTCTCCCGAGTACGTACAGCTCAAAATGGACGAAGGCAAAGCGGTGATCGCTATTACGGCCTCCGGCGAGTGGGTCGGTTTTTGCTATATCGAAGCCTGGGGACACGAAAAGTTCGTGGCTAACTCCGGCCTCATTGTTAACCCGGCCTTCCGTGGCCATGGCGTTGCCAAAGCCATCAAGGAAAAAATATTCGAACTGTCCAGGAAAAAATATCCTGACGCTAAAATATTCGGTCTTACCACCGGCCTGGCCGTCATGAAGATCAACTCTGACCTGGGGTACGAACCGGTTACCTACTCCGAGCTGACAGATGATGAGGAATTCTGGAAAGGCTGCCGCAGTTGTGTGAACTTTGACGTGCTCACGGCCAAGAACCGGAAAAACTGCCTCTGCACCGCCATGCTGTATGACCCGGTAGAGAAAGAAAAGGAGGCCCGCGAAAAAGCCGCCGCCGCTGCTGCTACGGCCATAGCCGTAAACGGTACGGCCGCTGCCGTGGCAGTAAGCCCCGCTACGGACGAAGGGAAGAAGAAGCGGAAGTTCAAAGGCAATTTTTCCCTGTTCGAAAGGTGGATGCGGTATAAAAAGTATGTGCTGCTCAAAGCCTCCCGTAAAATAGGCGGCGGCGGAGCGCCCGGCGTCAGCAAAAAGCGGTTTCTCTTTTTTAGCTGGCTGTAAACTGTCAATGAATTTTCAATCAGAATATAACTTACCATGAAGAAAGTAGTACTGGGATTCAGCGGAGGACTTGATACATCGTACTGTGTAAAATACCTGTCAGAAGAAAAAGGGTATGAAGTGCATTCCGTGATCGTAAATACAGGAGGTTTTACTGCGGAAGAGCTGCAGGAGATCGAGAAACGCGCCTACAGTCTGGGTGTGAAAAGTCACAAGACAGTAGATGCGGTCCGCTCTTATTACGACAAAGTGATCCGGTACCTTATTTTCGGGAACGTGCTGAAGAACAACACCTACCCCCTGAGCGTGAGCGCCGAACGTATGAGCCAGGCGCTGGCCATTGCCGAATACGTGAAGGAAGTGGGGGCGGACGCCGTAGCCCATGGCAGCACCGGCGCGGGGAACGACCAGGTGCGGTTTGACATGATCTTCCACATTATGATACCCGGCGTGGAGATCATTACCCCCATCCGTGACCTGAAGCTGAGCCGCGAAGAGGAGATCAGCTACCTCAAATCCAAAGGCGTGCAGATGAACTTTGACAAGGCCATGTACTCCATCAACAAAGGCATCTGGGGTACTTCCGTAGGCGGTAAGGAAACCCTCGCCTCCCACGGCATGCTGCCGGAAGAAGCATGGCCCACCCAGCTCACCCAACAACAGCCGGAGCAGGTGACCCTCTCTTTTGAAAAGGGTGAGCTGCTGGGCGTGAACGATAAAAAATTCACCCACCCCACGGAAGCGATCATCTACCTGCAGGGCATTGCCGGGGCTTTCGCCATTGGCCGGGACATTCACGTGGGAGATACCATTATCGGCATCAAGGGCCGGGTAGGCTTTGAGGCCGCCGCGCCCATGGTGATACTGAAAGCGCACCACGCGCTGGAAAAACACGTGCTCACCAAATGGCAGCTGAGCTGGAAAGACCAGCTGGCGCAGTTCTACGGCAACTGGATGCACGAAGGCCAGATACTGGACCCCGTGATGCGGGACATTGAGGCCTTCCTTCAGCACAGCCAGCAGCAGGTAAGCGGCAAGGTATTTGTGACCCTGATGCCCTACCGCTTCCAGGTAACAGGTATTGAATCTGCTTATGACCTCATGAGCAGCAAATTCGGCAAATACGGTGAAATGAACTCCGGCTGGAGCGGGGAAGACGTGAGAGGATTCAGCAAAATATTTGGTAACCAGACCATGATCTGGCATCAGGTAAACGATGAAGCCAGGTAGTGATGACGCACCTCAACGGAGGAGCGCAGGCTCCATCCGGCCACTGGAAAATAATTTATGAACGGATGACAATTAATAAATAATGGGAACGAATACTAAAAAACGGGCAGGTATCATAGGCGGCGCAGGTTACACCGGTGGTGAAACCATCCGGCTGCTGCTGAACCATCCGGACGTGGAGCTGGCATTTGTGCACAGCCGCAGCAACGCCGGCAACCCGCTGTATGCCGTTCATGCAGACCTGCTGGGAGAAACAGAACTGACCTTTGCAGCAGATATTGCGGACAATGTAGACGTGCTCATCCTCTGCCTCGGGCACGGGGAATCCCGCAAGTTCCTGGAAAGCACGCCCATTCCCGCCCATATACATGTGATAGACCTCAGCCAGGATTTTCGTTTAGGCGAAAGCGTGAACGGCCGGGAGTTTGTATACGGCCTGCCGGAATATGACCGGGAGGCCATCAAAAAAGCAGCCAACATCGCCAACCCCGGTTGTTTTGCCACTGCTGTTCAGCTGGGCCTGCTGCCCCTGGCCAAAGCCGGGTTGCTGAACGAAGTGCATACCACCGGCATCACCGGCTCCACCGGCGCCGGCCAGAAGCTGCAGGGCACTTCCCATTTTACCTGGAGGGCCAATAACATTTCTACCTATAAAGTACTGCAGCACCAGCATCTGAAGGAGATACGACGAACCTTGCAGGCTCTCCAGCCTGCTTATTCAGGAGCGATCAACTTTGTGCCGGTGCGGGGAGACTATCCGCGCGGTATCTGGATCACGTCATACCTGGACAGCAGCCTGACGCTTGAAGAGGCCTATCAGCTCTTTGAAGAGTTTTACAAAGGCCACCCCTTCACCCACGTCAGCAGAACGCAGATAGATCTCAAACAAGTGGTGAACACCAATAAATGCCTGGTACAGCTTGAAAAGGTAGAAGGTAAACTGGTGATCCATTCTATTGAAGACAACCTGCTGAAAGGTGCGTCAGGACAAGCGGTACAGAACATGAACCTGTTACTGGGGCTGGATGAAACAGCCGGGTTGAAGCTCAAATCCATCGTATTCTAGTTCCATCACCAGCAACAACAGATTGTTATGAAATTATTTGACGTATACCCGGTTAATGATATTACCATTGTAAAAGCCCAGGGCTCCGCCGTTTGGGACGATAAAGGACAGGAGTACCTGGACCTCTATGGCGGTCATGCCGTAATTTCCATTGGTCACACCCACCCGCATTATGTACAGCGGATCACAGACCAGTTGAACAAAGTAGGTTTTTATTCCAATTCCATACATATACCACTGCAGCGGGAACTGGCGGAAAAACTGGGCAAAGTCTCCGGCAAGGAAGACTACCAGCTGTTCCTTGTCAACTCCGGCGCGGAAGCCAACGAGAACGCTCTCAAACTGGCCTCCTTCCACAACGGTAAAAAGAAGATCATTGCTTTTAAAAAGGCCTTCCACGGCCGTACCTCGCTGGCGGTAGCCGCTACGGACAACCCGAAAATAGTGGCTCCCGTAAATGAAACGGACAATGTGATCTTTCTGCCCTGGGAAGACCAGGAGGCGTTGGAGATCGCCTTTCAGCAGAATGCTGTTTCTTCCGTGATCATTGAAGGTATACAGGGCGTTGGCGGCATCAACGTGGCCTCCGCCGGTTTCCTGCAAAAGATCAGGAGCCTGTGTGACGAGCACAACGCCGTGTTCATTGCGGACTCGGTACAGTGCGGCTACGGCCGGAGCGGCCAGTTCTTCTCTCATGACCATGCGGGCGTGAACGCGGACATTTACACCATGGCTAAAGGCATGGGCAACGGTTTCCCTATTGGCGGCATCATCATTTCCCCGAAATTTAAAGCGTCTTACGGCCTGCTGGGTACTACCTTTGGCGGTAATCACCTGGCTTGCGCCGCCGCGCTAGCCGTGCTGGAAGTGATTGAGCAGGAAAACCTGATCGCCAACGCGGAACAGGTGGGTAATTACCTGATGGAAGAACTGAGGAAACTGCCGAAGATAAAAGAAGTAAGAGGAAAGGGCCTGATGATCGGCATAGACCTGCCGGAAGAACTGGCGCATGTCAAAAAAGAGCTGCTTTTTAAACACAAGATATTTACCGGGGAAGCAAAGCCCAATGTAATACGGCTGCTGCCTTCCCTGGCGCTCACCAAAGCGCAGGCAGACCAATTTTTAAACGCTATTAAACAAGAGCTGAACTAGCTGATGAGATCGGGCATTGTAGACAATTCCCATTTGGTGTAATGCTCATGCAAGATCCCATCAGACCGCAGCAGATCAATTATTAACTGATGAAACAGTTTATTTCCGCGGAAGACGTCCCCAGCGTGCCACAATTGGTGGCAACAGCATTGGACTACAAAAAGAGCCCTTTTAAAGACAGGGGGCTGGGAGAGAACAAAACATTGGGAATGATCTTCCTGAACCCCAGCTTGCGCACGCGCCTGAGCACACAGGTGGCGGCCCGTAACCTGGGTATGGAAGTAGTGGTGTTTAATATCGATAAAGAAGGCTGGGCGCTGGAAATGAATGACGGGGTGGTGATGAGCGGCAATACAACGGAGCACGTGAAAGAAGCAGCCGCGGTAATGGGCCAGTATTTTGACATCATGGCCATCCGCACCTTTCCCGGCCTGAAAAACAAGGAAGAGGATTACACGGAAAAATACATCAACCAGTTCGTAAAATACGCCGGCCGGCCAATAGTAAGCCTGGAGAGCGCTACGCTGCACCCGCTGCAAAGCCTCACAGACGTGATCACCATTAAAGAGCGCTGGCAGCAGCCGCGCAAACCCAAGGTCGTGATGACCTGGGCGCCGCACGTAAAGGCGCTGCCGCAGGCCGTGCCCAACTCTTTTGCGGAGTGGATGAACGCCTGGGATGAGGTGGATTTTGTGATCACCCACCCCCAGGGATATGAACTGGACCCGAAGTTTGCCGGCCAGGCGCCGGTGATCCACAACCAGGAAGAAGCCCTGGAAGGCGCTGATTTTGTGTACGTGAAAAACTGGTCTTCTTACAAAGACTATGGCAAGATCACCTGCACGGATGAACGCTGGATGATCACCAACGAACGGTTGAAGAACACCAACAACGCCTCCGTGATGCATTGCCTGCCCGTAAGGCGCAACGTGGTGATAGCCGATGAGGTGCTGGACGGGCCGCAGTCTATCGTCATCCCCCAGGCGGGCAACCGCGTATGGGCGGCACAGGCGGTGTTAAGCGAAATTTTAAAGCATCAATAAGCAAGGGATATGGTATACGTGATCAAGGTAGGAGGGAACGTAATAGATAATGCGGTGCTGCTGGACAAGTTCCTGGCAGACTTTGCCGCCGTGCCCGGCAAAAAGATACTCATTCACGGCGGCGGCAAAATAGCCACCCGCGTGGGAGACAAGCTGGGCATTGAATCGAGGTACGTGAACGGCCGCCGCATCACGGACGCAGATACCATTGATGTGGTGACCATGGTGTACGGCGGGCTGGTGAACAAACAGATCGTAGCAAAGCTGCAGGCCAAGGGTTGCAACGCCATTGGCCTCACCGGCGCAGACGCCAACATCATACCCGCGGTAAAACGGCCGGTGAAAGAGATCGACTACGGTTTTGTGGGAGATATACCCGCCGGCAACGTAGAGGCCGCACCCATCCAGTTGCTGCTGGACGCGGGCCTCACGCCCGTGTTTTCGCCGCTCACCCATAACGGGGAGGGGCAGATACTCAATACGAACGCAGACACCATCGCCTCGTCGCTTGCGGTAGCGCTGGGCGCGCATTACCCGGTACGCCTGATCTATTGCTTTGAGAAGAAAGGCGTACTGCGGAACGTGGAAGATGATGATTCGGTGATCAACCTGATCAACCGTGACAATTATCAAACGCTGCTGGCCGAAGGCGCCTTGGCAGACGGCATTTTGCCGAAGCTGGAGAACGCCTTCGCCGCCATTGACAATGGTGTGAAGGAAGTGCTGATCGGCCATGCGGACGATGTGCGCAAGAACACCACGGATGCGGTGGCGGGCACCTTAATATGCTAACTATATGTGGACAGAAGAACGCTATGAAGACGCCGTACAGCTTTTAAAGGAACTGATTGCCACCCCCTCCTTCAGCAAGGAAGAGCAGGGCACGGCGGCCATCCTGGCCAGGTTCCTGGAGCAGCGCGGTGTGGCGTACCATCAGCATCTGAACAACGTGTGGGCGGTGAACAAACATTTTGATCCCGTCAAACCCGGCATCCTGCTTAATTCTCATCACGATACCGTAAAACCCAACCCGCAATATACCCGCGATCCGTTTGCTCCTGACGTGGTGGACGGTAAGCTGTACGGCCTCGGCAGCAACGATGCGGGCGGTTGCTTGGTGAGCCTGCTGGCGGCTTTCATGCATTTTTACGAACAGGGAGGCCTGCCGTATAATATCATCATAGCCGCCACGGCGGAGGAAGAGATCAGCGGCACGAACGGCATCGAAAGTATTCTTTCCCAACTGCCGCCATTTGAATTTGCCATTGTAGGGGAGCCTACCAAAACAGACCTCGCCATTGCGGAGAAGGGCCTGATGGTGCTGGATTGCGTGGCACACGGCAAAGCCGGCCACGCCGCCCGCGATGAAGGAGAAAATGCGCTCTACAAAGCCATGGACGCCATCGCCTGGTTCCGCACGTACCGCTTCCCGAAAGAGAGCCCTACCCTGGGGCCCGTGAAAATGAGCGTAACAGTGGTACAAACTTCCAACAAGGCGCATAACGTAGTGCCGGCGGAATGCTCATTTGTAGTAGACGTTCGGGCAACCGATCAATATACGTTGGAAGAAATGCTGGAAGTGATACGAGCCAACGTGCAATGTGACGTAACGCCCCGCTCCATGCGCATGCGCCCTTCCTTTATTCCCCAAGACCACGCGCTGGTGAAAGCCGGCATTGGCCTTGGCAAACAGTTGTACGGCTCGCCCACCACTTCAGACCAGGCGCTGATACCCGCCATTTCCGTGAAAGTAGGGCCGGGAGATTCCGCCCGTTCCCACACGGCAGACGAGTTTATTTACCTGGATGAGATACACCAGGGTATTGACACGTATATAAAATTGCTTTCCGTTGTGAATGGCATAAATTTGAAGTAAGACGGGGCATCAGCTCCATCGGCATAACTACCGCAGCCCTCCGGGAGTGGCAGCGGACAAAAAGAACAGATATGAAACTCTGGCAGAAAGATAAAGCAGCACTGGCCGCGGTAGAACAGTTCACGGTTGGAAGAGACCGCGAAATGGACGCCTACCTGGCCGCGTTTGACGTGCAGGGCTCCCTGGCGCATATTGCCATGCTGGAATCTGTAGGCCTGCTGCCTAAGGAAGACCTGGCAGTACTGCAAAAAGAACTGAAACAGATCTACCAGGAAATACAGGATGGGAAATTTGTGCTGGAAGATGGTGTGGAAGATATTCACTCCCAGGTAGAACTGCTGCTCACCCGCCGCCTGGGCGAGGCTGGTAAAAAGATACACAGCGGCCGCTCCCGTAACGACCAGGTGCTGGTAGACCTCAAACTCTTTCTGCGCAGCGAACTGGAAAACATCGTACACGAAACAAAACAACTCTTTGACCTGCTGCAAACGCAGAGCGAAGCCTATAAAAATCACCTGCTGCCCGGCTATACCCATCTGCAGATAGCCATGCCGTCTTCTTTTGGCCTGTGGTTCGGCGCCTATGCGGAAAGCCTGGTAGACGACCTGATAATGCTGCAGGGCGCTTACAAGGTAGTGAACAAAAACCCGCTCGGTTCCGCCGCGGGCTACGGTTCCTCTTTCCCCCTCAACCGGGAAATGACCACACGCCTGCTGGGTTTTGAAAGCCTGAACTACAATGTAGTATACGCGCAAATGGGCCGCGGTAAAACAGAAAAACTGGTAGCCTTTGCCCTTTCCGGCATTGCCGCCTCACTTTCCAAAATGGCCATGGACGCGTGTTTGTTCATGAACCAGAACTTCGGCTTCATCAGCTTCCCTGATGAGCTGACCACCGGTTCTTCCATTATGCCGCATAAAAAGAACCCGGATGTATGGGAGCTGATCCGTTCCCACTGCAACAAGCTGCAGGCGCTGCCGAACGAAATAGCCATGATGACGGTGAACCTGCCCTCCGGCTACCACCGGGATCTGCAGTTGCTCAAGGAAAACCTGTTCCCGGCATTTGGTGTTCTTCGCAATTGCCTGCAAATGAGCCGGCTGATGCTGGAGAACATTCGCATCAAGGAAGACATTCTCAAAGACGATAAATATCAATACCTCTTTAGCGTAGAAGTAGTGAACCGGCTGGTGCTGGAAGGCACACCTTTCCGTGAGGCGTACAAGCAGGTGGGGCTGGATATTGAGCAGGGGCGTTTCAAGCCTGATACAGCGATTCATCATACGCATGAGGGGAGCATCGGCAACCTGCAGAATGATGCGGTGAAGGCGCAAATGGAGGCGGTGCTGGCGGGGTTTCCGTTTCAGCGGGTGAGGGAGGCGGTGGAGAAGCTGGTGGGATGAGGAACGAAAATCATAGGAAAAGCATCCCGGTAACGAAGGCTATCGGGATGCTTTTATTCTATTTAGCCGGGGCCGTGTGCATTTTCAGTACAATACCGTCAGCGTCTTTAAACTCCAGCACACAGAGGTCCTGGTTTATCTGAAGCACTTTCATTATCATTTTTTCTTTGGTGCTATTGTCGGTTACGACCAGCGTTTTCTTTACGCTGTCATACTGCCAGATACCATTTTGTATAGCGCCAGCTTCAATGGACTTTACCTTATTATCCTTGTAAAAGATCATTCTGTCTCCCTTTTGTTGCGGGGCGGGCGGTATTTTTTCTCCATCTTCTTCATAGAAGACCAGTTTCCATTCTTTACAGATGAGATCGCTAAAATTGGCAGTGGACTTTTGTTGCGCAAGACTGCATGAGCAGAGCAACAAGAAAACGATGCATAGGTAAGAGATACGTTTTTTCATGTTTAGGATGTATTATAACCAGGAAATTATTTGCTGAAATTTTCCTGAATCGTTACATTCTGGAAATAAGTTTATTGGACAGTTACGGTTTTTATTTCCAATATCTCTCCTTCACCATCTCTCACAACTACATCATACTCCCCCGCTGCCAACATCAACCTTGCCTCATTGCCCCGTTCCAGCAGCAACTGGTCTGCCGGAAGCCTGCCTGCATCTTTCTCCGCGGCAATATAGGCTTGTATCATTACATGATCATACGCTTTTTTGAGCCGGACAGTAACAGGTTTTCGTGTTGCATCCAGCCTATAATAATCCGGCCGGCCCTGCGCCATGCCGTATGGCGGGTGAAATACCAGTATATCACAACTCCTGTCCGCGGGTGCAAAGTTCCACAAGCTATCCGCTTTCACAAACACAGAGGGTTCCTGCAATTTGAAAAGTTTCATGGCGGTATTATAGGCCGGATGTTGGAGAGCCGGATTGAAGGTTTCCCGCATGAACTCCTGGTTGATGGTAAGCGGGTCTATACCCGAAAGTTTTTTAAACCGCGCCGCCATCCATTCAATACCGTTCAGCGGCGCTTCCCGCAAATGAGAGTAGCCCACATGCACCAGCATTTTTGCGGCCGGGTCTTTCTGCAGTACCTGGTGCAGCTGTTCTGCCTGGTGCTGTTCGCGTTTCATGATGCAGTCTTCCCGGCCAGTGCATGACCCGTTAAATTCATAAGAAACCAACCGGTACCCAATGTTCAGTGCCGTTCTGACCATATCCGCATATAACGGCTCATGGGAATAATAGCCGTCTTTGGCCACAGGGTATTTCCGGTTGTTAAGCTCATCGTCAAAAGAGCCCAGTGTTTCCAGGGCAAGGTAACGGTAGCCCGCATTGTACAGCTCCTGCAGCAGTGATTTGGTGAAGAGGCGGTGATAGGGTACGTGGTGCGCTTCGTTGATGATGGTCACCTGCCTTGAAGCCGCCATGCGGATGATGGTTTGCCGGGCGCTGGCAGGCCGGTACCCGGAAAAAGCGTCCGGGCCGGAAGGAGATGCCGGTACCTGTTCACGGAAACCGGCAGAATCGTAATAGCGCAGCGCATCGCGGTAGTTGCCGATGAATGAACTGTAGGTTGCCAATTCATTGAAGAAGCGCGGCCGCATGCGGGCGTCTTTGCCTATAGTGGATTGGAAAGATAACAGCGTATCCAGCGGTTTCAGGTAATTGGCAGGATAGCTGAGGAACCGCATGGCAACAGAAGAAAACAGATCGCCGTTTTGGGCGGCAGCAGACCCGGCAAGGCAGGTCAGGAACAGGAAGGGAATCAATCGTTTCATAGCGGTGATCCCTGAAAATACGAAAAAAACGGAAGGGAGGGCAGGTATCTGATTCTGCCCGGTTAATCGTATATTCAGGCATCTTTGTAAAAGAGGCCGAAGGCCGCCAACGGATAACCATAAAACACCCTGAATGAGCTTCCTTAAAAAACTTTTCGGCGGTAAGTCTGACCCGCAAAACTGGCGGGAGATTACCAAAAGCCTGGCCCATGCCATTTCAACAAGCCTGAATACATCAACGGAAATAGAATGGGGGCCGGGGCCCGCGCAAACCCGCATTATCAGTAAAAGCCCAGGAGGCTCCACTATGACCACGTTTGCGGGCAACCTGGTTGTTCGCTGCCAGGCGCAGCCTGAAAACATGCGGGAGATATTTGAAGCGCACATCGAAACCCTCGCGGAAGATATGCGGATGATAGACAGCGGGCAGACCGTAGTGTTGACAGATGTGCTGCCCATGATCAAATCGCAGGAATGGCTGGAGGTGGCGCGCAAACAAATGCAGGCAACAGGGCTAACGGGAGAAGAGCTGGAGAAGCGGTTTATACACCGGCCTTTGCAGGGCGAGCTGATCGTGGTGTATGTTGCGGATTCGGAGCACGGCATGGCGTACCTGAGCCATTCCCAAGTTGCTGAAATAGGGCTGGCCGATGGGGAGGAGCTGCATCAAACGGCGCTCAATAACCTGCGTAGGAAGCTCGGCGACGTAAGTTACGAAGGCGGCGGCGGGCGTTACGCGGTCCGGCTTGACAATAACTACGATGCTTCGCTGGCGCTGCTGATAGAAGACATACTGCCTAACATCGAGATCAACGGCCAACCGGTATTGGCCATCCCGTCCAGAGACGAATTGCTGATTTGCGGGGACCAGGATGCAGAAAGCGTGCAAAGCCTCCAGGATGTGGCCGGGGAGATATTTGCCGTAAATCCTTACACCATCTCGAAGCAATTGTATACTTGGGCGGATGGTGCTATTGTATTATTGAAGTAACAGATAACCATATGGCTAAAAAACAGGCGATAACTATTCAACTATCCTCTTTTGACTTCCTGCGCACACTCAAACAGAACAATAACAGGGAATGGTTCAATGAGCATAAACCGGTGTATCAGCAGGAACTGCAGGCAGTGGCAATCTTTGCGGAAGCGCTGCTGCAACTGCTTTCAGAAACTGACCTGATAGAAACATCTTCCGGCGAAAAAAGCCTGCACCGCATTTACCGGGATACCCGTTTCTCAAAAGACAAAACACCTTATAAAACCAACTGGAGCGGCCATTTCAGACGGGCCACACGCCAGCGAAGGGGAGGATATTATTTTCACCTTGAACCGGGCAACAGTTTTGTGGCCGGCGGTTTTTGGGGGCCTGTTGCGGAAGACCTGAAACTGATCAGGGACGATATCGCCTTTGACCCCGCGCCGCTTCGAAAAATACTCAACACCAAAGCCTTTAAAGCTACCTTCGGTACGCTGCAGGGAGAGCAGTTAAAAACCACGCCAAAGGGATACGACGCAACGCATGAAGCAATAGACCTGTTGCGTTACAAACAGTTCCTGCTGATACGGAAGTTTACAGATGCGGAAGTTTTAAACAAAACCTTTCTGAATGAGGTGGCAAACGCATTCCGGGAAATGCGGCCTTTTTTTAATTACATGAGCGAAGTGCTGACGGCAGATGGCAATGGTGTGTAAGACCAATCGTCCACTTCTGAACGCCGCTTGTTCGATATTGAACAAGTTATCAGTATGACTAATGAATAAATATTTGAATAATAGTTACCTGTAAATTGGAACAAGAATCTCTGTGAAATAGAAACCTCCTGTTTCCACATGATAATCTTTTCCCTATGAGTCTTCAGACGAGAACTGTATTCCGCCAGCTGTGGCGCCAGCGGTTATTTACCCTGCTAAATGTACTTGGCCTGGCTATCAGCATCAGCGCTTGCTGGGTTATTTACCGTATTGTAAGCTATGAGTATAGTTTTGACGACCCGCTGCCTCAAAAAGCGCACGTCTACCGCATCGTAACCGGCCTTATTTTTGATGAAAAGGAAACTTATAACGGTGGTGTTTCAGCACCGCTATACCAGGGCATCCGGGAACAGGTAACGGGTGTTGACCGGGTAGTGCCGGTTTTCGGGCAATGGGTCAACTCAGTGGAAATTCCGGGGCCGAAGCCCGTAGTCATCGAGGAGTTTAAAGGTGTTGTTGCCACGGATGCCACATATTTCGCCATGGTACCTTATACCTGGCTGGCAGGCAATGCTGCCACGGCGTTCAGCGCTCCGGAAAACGTAGTGCTGACGGAGAGCCGTGCAAAAAGCTACTTCGGCTCCCTGAAACCGGAGGCGATCATTGGCAGGGTGCTGCTATACAACGGGAAAGATCAGAGAACAGTTGCCGGTGTGGTGAAAGACCTGGACTATCCTACAGAATTCACTGCAAAGGAATTTTTTGTGCTTTCGCCCAAAACCTACAAGCTGGCTGAGTGGACCAACACCAACGGTTCAGACCGGGTATATCTCCACATCCGCAACCTTGCGGATACGGGGCGTGTACTGGCGCAGATCAGCAGCATTGCCAAACAGAAGTGGGACGAGAATACGCGTGAAAGTGGCCTGCCCATCATGGTAAAACGCTGGTTCAAATTGCTGCGGCTGGAAGATTCCCATTTCTCTACTTATGTCAGGGAACGGGAGGTGAGAAAGGTCAGTAAACCTGTTATGAGAGGTCTTATTGGGCTGGGCGCTTTACTGATCATACTGGCCTGCATCAACTACATCAACCTGAGTACCGCCCTGGTACCGCAACGGAGCAGAAGCATCGGCGTCAGGAAAATTCTTGGCAGCAACAGCGGCCACCTCATCAGGCAAATACTGACAGAGACTTTCGTGATCGTACTGCTGGCGGTTGGCTGTTCTTTCCTGCTTACCAAACTGGCCTATTCATTCCTTGGTGATATTATTCCGGACGGTATGCATGAACATGCCGGCGGTTGGGGCATATTGTACTTCCTGGCTTTGCTGCTGGCTGGTATAACGCTGCTGTCTGGCGGCTACCCGGCGTGGCTGATGTCTAAAATAAAACCTATCGGCCTCGTGCAGGGACAGAGCGCTGTGCAGCTTAGTGGCGGCAGCCGCATGGGGCTCCGTAAAGTGTTGATCGTATTCCAGTTTGTGATTGCGCAGGTGTTCATTGTGGGCGCGTTGATCATGGGCAGCCAGCTGAACTATACCTTGAAAAAGGACATGGGGTTTGATAAGGAGGCGGTGGTATTGGTGAACGTTCCCTGGAAATTACAGCGGGATTCGCTGTACCGGAACAGGCATTTTGTACTGGCGGAGGAATTAAGAAAGGAAGCGGGGATACAGGGTGTTTCTGTAGGTTGGGCACCGATGTCTAATACCTATGCTTCCAGTATGTTCGAGTACAGGGGAGCGGAGGTAAAAGACCCCGCCAGGCGGCAGTTGTTTAAGAAGTATGTAGATACGGCCTACATCCGCCTTTACAACATGCAATTGGTGGCGGGCAGAAATCTTCGCCCCGCTGATACTACCAATGAATACGTGATCAATGAAGCGGCCGTGCGCGCGCTGGGCTTTTCTTCACCGCAGGAAGCGCTGGGCAAATTAATAGGGCAGCTGTCTGGCCCGCGGTACCCGGTTGTGGGGGTGGTAAAGGATTTTCACCAGCAGGATTTTCATACTTCTATTGACCCGGTAGCCTTAATGGCGGAAAAGAGCGATGCCGTTACGCTCAATATTAAATTGAACAGCGCAGACCCGGGTAAATGGCAGCAAATATTGAAGACAGCCGAACAGAAATGGTACGGCATTTATCCATCGGGGAGCTTTTCCTATAAGTTCTATGATGAAACGCTGGCCGCTATGTATAAGCAGGAAAGGAACCAGTCCAGGCTCGTCAACCTGGCTATGATCATTGCCATTATTATCAGTTGCCTTGGTTTGTTCGGGCTGGCCGTGTTGATCGCGTTTCAGCGCACCAAGGAAATAGGCATCCGGAAAGTACTGGGGGCAACAGTGGCGGGCATAGCGCAGATGCTGATGTCTGACTTCATCAAACTGATCTTCATCGCATTGATCATTGCATCACCCATTGCCTGGTGGGCTATGGACCGCTGGCTGGAAGATTTTGTGTACCGGATAAAGATCGAGTGGTGGATGTTTGTGCTGGCAGGAGCAATGGCCACTATCATAGCCATGCTGACCGTAAGTTTCCAGGCCATCAGGGCGGCGCTGGCCAACCCGGTGAAATCGTTGCGGCCGGTGTGATCGGCATAGCTTTACTTTAGTATATCGAAAAAGAGCTGGTCCGGTTTCAGGATCAGCTCTTTTTGTTGAATGGTGGGGGCGTTATTCCCAGCCAAAGAATTTGAATATGTTCCAGCGCTTTGATCTTTCTTTTTTGGGTTTCCGTTCCTTAAAATCTTCTCTTACCAGCATAGGCTCTGAGGGAATGACCAAGCTATTGTCAACTCCCGGCAACCTGGTAGTTCTGGTTGCAGTGGTGCTGTGCTGTGTTTGGGAAACATTTGCCATATTACTCGCTTTTGTTAAAGTTGCTAAAATTATTTACAATCTCTACCTTTTGGGGCTTTCCGTCTTTTGATGCAAGTTGAAAGCCCAGGCACACCAAATAAGGTATAATAGCGTAAATAGCCCAAATGAATGCTTTATGGTAAAACAGGCCCTTTCGCTGAAAGAGTATATCGTTCCTGCTTACAGCGCGTTCAAGTTCATCGATATATGATGATTTTATAAGGTTATCCACTTCATGTAATCTCAGGCCTTGTTGCTTGCTTTTAAGATTCTCATACTTCAACCTGTATTCTTCATAATATATTCTGGGTTCTTGCAGATAGGCGACATCAACCGGCGCCAATAAACGAATTGTATTGATAAGGGAACAAGAGAAAAGAACAATAAAGCAGTAAAACGACAAATGATACATTAAATGATACTTTGCCTCTGCGAAAAACAACGATTGCACCATAGGGATCAGGAATATGGCAAAGCCAGAATAGATCACCATAACATTGGTGAACCTGTCCACATTTCTTTGATATGCATTTGAGTACTGTTCCAACCGTTTTTCATTAATATCTATGATGTAATCAAAGTCATAGAATGATGCCATAATAATCCGTACTTAAGGTTAACAACGCCAATGGCATCAAATATCCATCAAAACTCACTGATCATCAAATTCTGCTTATCCGGAAAACGGACCAAATAAAAAGGGCCGGTATATGACCAGCCCTTTTGAATGGATATGCAAAAATCACTAAAACCCGATCTTCACCCCAGCCATCACGTTAAACCCGGCCATGGGGAAATAGGCGTTGGAATGCTTTACTTCACCGCCTTCCAGGTAACCGTAAGTATACCCGTTCGGCTCATACATTTCGTTAAAAATATTGTTCAGCATCAGCTGTAACCCCAGTTCACGGAAGAACTGCTGCGGCACCGTGTAATTGAACCGCAGGTCGTTTACAAGGAATGCATCCAGTGAACGCAGTTGGCTGGACGTATTGTCCAGGTACTGGCGGCTTACGTACTTGCCCACCCAGTCTATCTGCAAGCCGGTTACGGGGCGGTAGGTAACAGTATATCCTGCAATGAGGTTGGGGGAAAAAGAGATGTCTGTATTTTGGTGTACGGCTTCTTTTTGCCCGCCGTTGTCCCAGTCGTCCAGGTACTCCGTGAACTCCTGGATGCGGTTTTGGCTGAGGGCAATATTACCCGCAAGGGTGAGCCGGGGAACTACGTGGTAGTGTCCTTCCAGCTCAAGGCCCAGGCGGTAGCTTTTCGGGATATTTGTTCTGGCATATGCGCCTACATCATTGATGCGGCCGGTCAATACCAGCTGGTTATGGTAATTCATGTAATATATGTTGGCGGAAACCCCGGCTTTGCTGCTGCGCCACACATAACCTGCTTCCAGGTTGCGGAGGGTTTCATGTTTGGGAGCTTCAGCTATGCTGGCCTCAAAATCGTCGCGGTTAGGTTCCTTGTTGCCGATGGCGTATGATGCGTATATATGTTGCTGATCATTGAGCTGGAAGGTGGCGCCGGCTTTGGGGTTGAAGAAGTTGTACCGGTTGTTCCGACGGATGTCCGGGTTATTGCGGAAGCCGTTCAGCTCATAGTTTACCCGCCGGTACTGCAGGTCTGCAAAGAGTTTCAGCCTTTCGGTAACCGCCAGTTCGCCTTTCCAGTAAAAGTTCATGTCCATTTTGAACGCCGTGAGATCATACCAGCGGTAGTCTTTGTCGAACCCGCCTTTTTCCGCCCAGATCACTTTCCCGTAGTGTTTGCCGTCATATTTGTTCCAGGCGCCGCCTACGCTCCAGTTGAGCTTGCCGGCCTGGTGGCTGAGTGAGAACACGCCGCCGTAAAAGTGATTGTCCAGCCAGAGCTGGCGGATGAGATCTGTAGTGCTGATCCCGGGCGCCGGGTCGCTGATGCCGTAATCTGCATAGGCATTCGCGTCGCGGTAGTTTTCGTAATAACCGCGGCCGCGCGTGTAATGCAACGCCACGTTGAACTGCAGGTTGGAGCGGAGGGCATGGTTGAAGAACAGCTGGTAGTGGTCTTGCTGGTAGTTGTCCGTTTCGTTATCGTACGGTTCGCCGGGTTTGTTGGTGCCGCTGGGGTTGTAGGTGCGGTCGGTCTTCAGTGTTTCTTCATCAATACCGTTCCAGGCCTGGTATGTTTTTTCCTGGCCGGAGAACACGTTGAGGCGCAGGGAAGACTTTTTGCTGATATAGGCCGCGGAGGTGTAGAAGGAGCGGAGGTTGGAGGAGGCCCTGTCTACATACCCGTCTGACGTGATCCTGGAAAGGCGGGCGTCTACCGTGAAGTGGCCGTTGATGAGGCCGGAACCTGCGCGTACCGTGTTTTTCCAGGTGTTGAAAGAGCCGAAGCTGTTGTCTGTTTCAGCATATGCCTTTTCGTTGAACTGATTGGTGGAGAGGTTAAGCGATGCACCGAAGGCCCCGGCGCCGTTGGTGGAGGTACCTACGCCGCGTTGCAGCTGTATGCTGCTGACAGAAGATGCAAAATCAGGCATGTTCACAAAAAAGGTGCCTTGTGATTCCGCGTCGTTCACGGGGATGCCGTTCACCGTTACATTGATACGCGTAATATCGCTGCCGCGCACGCGCAGGCCGGTGTAGCCCACGCCGGCGCCGGCGTCTGAGCTGGTCACCACGGAAGGAAGCTGGTTGAGGAGCAGGGGCAGGTCTTGCCCGAGATTCTGCCTGGCAATGTCTTCCTTGCCGATCTCGGACTTGGTGAACGGCGCGTTCCTGCCGGCGCGGATGCTGGCAATCTCAACGGGTTTTACGAAGAGGCCTGTTTCCTGCAGGCGGAAGTTGAGCCCTGCGGCGGCATCGGCGGCAATGGTCTCGCGCACCGTGGTATAGCCGATGAAACTGGCCTGGAGGGTGTAGCTGCCGGAGCGGGGCAGCGGCAGCCGGTATTGTCCTTTACTGTTGGTAATAGTGCTGGGGCCGTTCTGAACGGCTACGGTAGCGCCTTCCAGCGGCCGGCCGGTACCCTCGTCCGTTACGGTGCCGGTGATCACTGTTTGTGCCTGCAGCAATACAGGCAGGCACAGGAGGGCAAAAAGCATGAACTTTTTCATCATATTTTCCTGTTTATTCAATTCGCTGTAAACGAACAGTTGGCAGCATGCGGCTATGGCAGCAGCCATGCTGTTCACTATCAAAAAATAACAGGTAAGGAGAATCGTCGCTTACCTTTCCTAACCAGCATTACCTGGTCCAGGTTCAACGGGTTTGATCTCAGCCTGATAGTAAGGCACCCCGAGGTGAAATTGGGAATAGTCCCGGTTTCTGCTGCAAAGGTAGAAACATGCGGGGGATTTTGTGCAAATTATTTTTTTCGCTATCTTCCGTACTGTTAATCCAGGTAATACTCCGTTTATACAGGCAAGGTCATTTTTCAGGGATCTTATTGTTAACTCAAACAGCGTAAAAATGATCAAGCTGCAATTAGTTGGCCGTCTGGGCCAGAATGCCACAGAAAATGCTGTAGGCGGAAAAAAAGTCATCAATTTCAGTGTAGCGCACAATGAACGGTACAAGAACCCGCAGGGCGTGCCGCAGGAACGTACGGTATGGGTGAACTGTTCCATGTGGGAGCCGGGCGCGGTAGGCGCTTACCTGGTGCAGGGCAAGGCGGTGTACCTGGAAGGGGTGCCGTGGGTCAACCAGTACACCAGCCTGGCGGGAGAGCCAAAGGCGGAAATGAAATTGCGGGTTACGTACCTGCAGCTGCTGCCAGGCCCTAAACCGGAAGCAGGCGGCAATGTACATGAAATGCCGGAGCCGGTAGTGCGGCCGGCGGACGACCTGCCGTTTGAGTAAGCACGGACGTTTTGAGCGAAGGGCAGGCGGATGTTGATGCCTGCCCTTCGTTTATCATGACTGCTGATGGGGCCAATTGTTGCAAAACGGTTTTCAGGAGTGGCAAGGGCTGACGCTCCATGTGTACTTGCCTTTGATAGCCCGCCCATTTGCCGGCTTGCTGCTATGTAGAAGCTATTGCCACTGTTGCAAAAAAAAGTACCGGAAAAGATATTCAGTTGAAACCCTTTGCTGGTAATGGTTTTCAATACTGTGCGCTTTATTTTTTTTCTCAAAGAGTAAAAAAATATTTGGCTGGGTTGAAAATTCCCTTACCTTTGCACCCACATTGCGAGGTAGAGCAGAGGTAGCTCGTCGGGCTCATAACCCGAAGGTCAGAGGTTCGAATCCTCTCCTCGCTACAAAAAACTAAACTTAAAAAGCCGAAGCTAATTCGGCTTTTTTTATTTGTACTAAATTGCAACTATGCACCGTGCAGGATTTGTAAACATCTTTGGTAAACCGAATGCCGGAAAAAGCACTTTGCTCAACGCCCTGTTGGGCGAAAAGCTGGCTATTGTTTCCCCGAAGGTGCAAACCACCCGCCACCGCATTACCGGCATTATGACAGAGCCCGGTTACCAGGTGGTGTTCTCCGACACGCCCGGTATCATAGACCCGAAGTACAAGCTGCACGAGAAAATGATGGGCGCTGTAAAGTCCGCGCTCGAAGATGCGGACGTAGCCTTGCTCATTATGGACGTGCGGGACAATACCGAAGAATGCCTTGCGCTGTTCGACTCCCTCAAGCTGAAAGCGCAATGCGTGCTGGTGCTGAACAAAATGGACAACCTGGAAAAGGCGGAGCTGGATGCGCTCATTGCCCGCTGCCAGGCATGGGGCAAGGCAAAAGCCGTAGTGCCCATTTCCGCGTTGCAGAAGAAGAACATGGACGGGCTGATGAAGGCCATCCTGCAACTGTTGCCCGAAGGCGAGCCGTTCTACCCGGAAGATACGCTTACAGACCGCTCCACACGCTTTTTTGTGGCCGAGCTGATCCGCGAAAAAATATTCATGCTCTTCGAAGAAGAGATACCGTACCATACCGCCGTGGTGGTCACACAATTCCAGGAAAAGCATACGCTTACCAAAATATCCGCGGAAATCATTGTGACCCGCGAAACGCAGAAAGGCATCATCCTGGGAGAGAAAGGGAAGTCTATCCGCGAGATCGGCTCCCGCGCCAGGGTTGACATAGAAAAGTTCCTGGACAGGAAAGTGTTCCTGGAGCTGCATGTAAAGGTGCGTGACAAGTGGCGGGACAATGATAATTACCTGCGGGAGTACGGACTGATTTAATAAAAAACGAAAGACAACAAAAAAAATATAACATGCCTGGTTTTACTGTAGCAATTGTAGGGCGCCCCAACGTAGGCAAATCCACCCTGTTCAACCGCCTGCTGGAGCAGCGGAAGGCCATTGTGGACGATGTGAGCGGCGTTACCCGCGACCGGCAGTATGGCATTGCCGACTGGAACGGCAAAACCTTTAACGTAATTGATACCGGCGGGTTTGTGGCCGCCAGTGACGATGTGTTTGAGCGCGAGATCCGCAAACAGGTGAAAATAGCCATGCAGGAAGCCAACGTGGTGATCTTCATGTGCGATGTGACCACCGGCATTACTGACCTGGACGCAGATGTGGCAGACCTGCTGCGCCGCTCCAGCAAACCCGTGTACCTGGCCGTGAACAAGGTAGACAACCATGAACGCCAGCTGGAGGCCACCGAGTTTTACAGCCTGGGCTTTGAGCATGTTTTTTTCCTCTCGTCCATGTCTGGAAGCGGTACCGGCGAGCTGCTGGACGAAATTGCGGCCCTCATCCCGGAAGATGAGCAGGCTACGCCCGGAGATGAGGGCATTCCCAAAATTGCCATCATTGGCCAGCCCAACGTGGGCAAATCGTCCCTGCTGAACGCGCTGGTAGGGGAAGAAAGGAACATAGTATCAGACATTGCCGGTACCACGCGAGACACTATTCATACCCGTTATAACCTCTTCCAGAAAGATTTTATACTGATAGACACTGCCGGCATCCGCCGCAAGAACAAGGTGCATGAAGACCTCGAGTTCTACTCCGTGATCCGCGCCATCAAGGCGCTGGATGAGGCAGACATCTGCCTGCTGCTGCTGGATGCGGAGAAAGGCATTGCCGCGCAAGACCTGAGTATTTTCAGCCTGGCCGCCCGCAAGGGCAAAGGCGTGGTGATCATGGTGAACAAGTGGGACCTGATCGAAAAACAGACCAACAGTGCGCGTGACTATGAAAAGCAGTTAAAGGAGCGCCTGGCGCCGTTTACGGACGTGCCTATCATTTTCGGCTCCGTTACGGAAAAGCAGCGCATCTTCAAAACCGTGGAAACGGCCCTGGAGGTGTACGAGAACCGCCAGCGTAAAATACCTACCTCACGCCTGAACGAGGTGATGCTGAAGGCCATAGACGCCTACCGTCCTCCCGTGGTAAGAGGTACCGCCATCAAGATCAAATATGTAACGCAGCTGCCCACGCAAACGCCCGCTTTTGCGTTCTTCGCCAACCTGCCGGACGATATCAAGACGCCCTACCGGAATTACCTGGAAAACAAGCTCCGGGAAAACTTCAATTTTAAGGGTGTACCCGTGCGGATCTTCTTTAGAAAGAAGTAAAAGACGGCTTTTTATATAAAAATATTTTTTGTATAAAATGATTTTTGCATACCTTTGCGGCGATTTAAAACACAAAATCAAATGAAAAAATTATTTGTATTGGCTATCGCTACCGGTCTGTTCGTAGCTTGCAACAACAGTTCTTCTACTACTTCAGACTCTACTACTGTTTCTGCTGATTCAACTGCTCTGAACGCTGCTCCCGCAGTTGATTCTGCCGCTGCTGTAGTTGACTCCGCTGCTGTTGCAGTTGATTCTGCTGCTGCCGCTGTTGCTGACAGCGCTCACAAACACTAAGATAGTTTGTAATAGCAAAAGTATATGGGACCTCCCGGTGCGCCGGGAGGCTCTTTTTTTACCCCAAACCCCGTCAATTTAGCGGTTCAGCCCTTTCTGGCACAGCAATTGTAACCCCCTTAGGCGGACCGTGAATTTTCCAGCTGCCATGAGAAGATTATTCCTGACATTCCTGCTCCTGGGCGGTTTAGCAAGTGTTAGTAACGCCCAAACCATTCAAAGCAACGCCCTCCGCCTCCCCGGTGCGGACGTACGCGCAGTGGCCCAGATGCCCCAGGCCCAGAGAGACAGTATTTTATTGAGCATCAATTATTTAGATACAAGCAATATAGATGTACCGGCCAACGGTATGTCTGCAGCGCACCAGCAGGAGCTGAAGGTGATCATCGGAGATATGCTGCAGCTGGTGAAACAGGTGTTAAAAGAGCCCGGTACGGTAGATGAGGTGGAAAAGAAAATGACCGTGCAAAACCGGAAGCTGGCCTCCCTGCGGGAAGACATTGCGTATGAAGAGAACCTCCGTATCCTGAAGGCTGGTTATGAGGAAGATATGCGCCGCCGCACCAAAGAGTACGAAGACAAAAATTATAATTCGGAAAAGGAAAAACGGATCGCCAAACGGGAGCTGGAACAGGAGCTGAGAGATATTCGCCGGGATTATGAGGAAGAACGGGCACGTTTGAAGAGAGGGTGATCCCCCGTTGGTGTCATATTTAGAAAATATAAAATACATATATTTACAGGGCTGCTGCGGCAGCCCTGTAAATGTATATCCCTATGTTCTAAACCGACGCCTATGTTCACTTCCAATACCCCTGCTTTTGTCGTGCGGGTATGGGGCAACAGCCTGGCCCTTTCACCGCTGCTGAGCATCTTTTTCATGTTGCTGGCAAACCTGACCGATCTCACGTACTGCTGGTTCCTCTTCCTGGTAATGTTTTGCTGGGGCACGGTGATTTCCATTCCCGGCTTTATATTATTTAACCTGGCTGTGCGGCAGATCAACCGCCGGGCGGGTACAGAACGGGAAAAGAAATACTGGTGCCTGGCCGCGGGCAACCTGCTGTGGGTGGGTACCTATGCGGTGGTTATTGCCTGGGGCGGGCTGGAGTACGCAGACAGGCTGGTGACCATTACGCTGGGAAGCTACCTGCTTACGCTGTCTGGCGGCATTTTTTGTTGCAGGCTGGAGCCGGAAGGGGAGAAAAGGGCGGGATCAGTGTGAAGCGGTTTTGCGGGGAAGAGATGTGGGAAAACCGGCGTTGGTAACAGGTGGCGCTCAAAATGACGGGCGGAAAATAAAAAGCCGGCCCAGAAGGCCGGCTCCATTATATCCATTTTCTTATTTCATGTTTTTCAGTTCCTCAATAGCCCGGAGTATCACCGGGTCATTGGTGTTGGTCACCATATAGAACCCTTCGCTCCGCCAGAGCTGGCGGGCCAGCAGGGCTTTCAGCCGCAGCTTCACTTCCGCCTCGTCCTTTCCGGTCATGGCGGCCATATTGATCTTTTCGCCGGAGGCGTGATTCTTGAAGGCATTCATCAGTTCGCTGCTCACCGTAAACTCCTGGTTAAAGGCTACAGCGTCTTTATACTTCTTAAAAGTCTCGGCATTCGCGGTGTAGTAAGCGTAAATGAAGTCCCCGAAAACGTTGCGGGTGTATAACTGCGTGAGCAGGGGGGAGTAACGGGTGGTGTCAAAAGGCACGAACACGTCTGGCATAATGCCGCCGCCGCCGTATACGGTTTTGCCGCCGGCCGTTTCAAACTTCACGGTATCGATGGGGCGGATGCTGTCACGGTTCAGGAACTCCCCGTGGCTGTAGCGGTTGGCAATGTCTTCTTCATATGCCTCCCGGCCGTTCTGGTAGCTTTTCTGGATGCTCCGGCCGGAGGGCAGGTAGTAGCGGGCCACGGTGAGCCGCAATGTAGCGCCGTTGCTGAGGTCAAACGGCTCCTGCACCAGGCCCTTGCCAAAGCTGCGGCGGCCAATGATCTCGCCACGGTCCCAATCCTGCACTGCGCCGGCCAGCACTTCACTGGCGGAGGCGGAGCCTTCGTCTATCAGCACGGTGAGGGCGCCTTTTTCAAACACGCCGGGGCGGGTACATTTATAATCCTGCCGGGGCGAGCTTTTGCCCTGGGTGTAAACGATCAGTTTGTTGCCTTCCAGCAGCTCGTCCGCCAGGCGGGTGGCGGCATCCAGCAGGCCGCCGCCATTCTGACGGAGGTCTATCACCAGCTTTTCCATGCCCAGCTTTTGCAGTTTGCGGGCGGCTTCCATAAATTCCGTGTAGGTGGTGGCCGAGAACTTGCTGATCTTGATATAGCCGGTACCGGGGGCGGCCATGTAGGCGGCATCCACGCTGTAGAGGGGAATCACGCCGCGTTTGATGATCACGTCCAGTTGCTTGCTGCCCCGCAGCATGGTGGTTTTTACCGTGGAGTTGCGGGGGCCGCGCAGCAGCTTCCTGATCTTTTCTGACGTAATGCCCTTGCCGGCCACGTTCACAGAATCGTTCACTGTCAGTATCTTGTCTCCCGTGAGCACGCCGGCCGCATCGGAAGGGCCGCCGGCAATCACGTTCAGGATGTTGACCGTATCGCGGATGATGTTGAACTCCACGCCGATGCCTTCAAAATTACCGTCCAGGTCTTCGTTCACCTCCTGCACATTGGCGGGCGGAATGTATACGGAATGCGGGTCAAGGTGGCTGAGCAGCCCTTCTATGGCTTCTTCCTGCGCCTCCCCGAGGTCCAGCGTATCCACATATTTATATTTCAGCAGGTCCATCACCTCCTGTAAAGAGCCCCGTCTGTTGGTGAAAAAGATGGCGGAATCACTATTGCGCGCAGCCGGCATCTTATGCCCCAGAAACATGCCCAGTGCCAGCACCAGGGCAAATAGAAGGGGCAAGAAAACTTTTAACTTCCTGTTGTCAGACATATAGATATTTAAAACGTTGACGGGTAAAACCCTTTTTGCTTAACTTGTGACAAAAATAACATATTCATAAGCAAAACATCTACATCCAATCCTTAATTTCATAAACGACCGGATATGCCTTCGAAAGTAAAGCTGGTAGCGGATAGCGGATCAACAAAAGCGGAGTGGTGCCTGATGAACGGTCAGGAAAAGAGATCTTTTTTCACCCAGGGCATGAGCCCTTATTTTCTTTCCGGCGCCCAGATAACGGAGCTGGTACAAACAGAACTGCTGCCCCAGCTGAACGGCATCATGCCGGAAGAGGTGTTTTACTACGGCACCGGTTGCGCCGCCCCGCAGAATGCACAGCTGGTACAGGCCAGCCTGCAGCAGGTATGGCCGCAGGCCAGTGTGATGGTGAGCCATGACCTGATGGCGGCGGCCCGCGGCCTGTGCGGCCATGAAGCGGGTATTGCCAGCATATTGGGCACCGGTTCCAACTCCTGCTACTTCGACGGCAAGAACATCGTTAAAAACAACCCGGGCCTGGGATATGTGCTGGGAGACGAAGGCAGCGGCGCTTTCCTCGGTAAAAAAATACTGCAATACTATCTTTACCAGACCTTTGACGACGAGATGCGCTTCCGCTTTGAAGAGCAATACAAAGTCACCAAGGAAAGCATCCTGGAGAGCGTATACCGCAAGCCCCTGCCTAACCGCTACCTGGCCTCCTTCACGCCCTTTCTCTCCGAGAACAGGGGGCATTACATGATCGAGAACATCCTGGAAGACGGGCTCAATGAATTTTTTTTCAACCACATTTACAAATATTCGGAAAGCTGGACGGTGCCACTGTATTTCACCGGCAGCATAGCCTGGCATTTCCGCGATATACTCGAAGAGCTTTGCCATTTGTATGAACTGCAACTCGGCAAGATCATCAAAAACCCGATGGACGGGTTAGCTGTTTATCACGAAGACGAAAAATAGGATATGTCATTCATCAAAGTAACCGAGCAGACAAGCCAGTACCGCCATCTTGAAACGATGACCATACAGGAAGTGCTGACCAATATTAATAAGGAAGATAAAACCGTACCTGAGGCCGTGGAAAAGGCCATCCCCCAGATCACCCGGCTCACCGCCGCCATTGCAGACAAGATGCTGGCCGGTGGCCGTCTTTTTTACATGGGTGCCGGCACCAGCGGCCGCCTGGGCATACTGGACGCTTCCGAGTGCCCGCCCACTTACGGCGTGCCCCAGGGCCTGGTAGTAGGCCTCATTGCCGGCGGTGATTCCGCCATCCGCCGCGCCGTGGAAAATGCGGAAGATGACAGGGAGCAGGGCTGGCGTGACCTGCAGCAGTACAACATCAGCGAAAAAGATGTAGTGGTGGGCATTGCCGCCAGCGGCACCACGCCTTATGTAATAGGCGCGCTCAAGGCCTGCAGGGAGCATGGCATCATTACCGGCAGCATCAGCTGCAACCCCGGCGCCCCCGTGTCGGAACAGGCGGACTTTCCCGTGGAAGTAGTGGTAGGCCCCGAGTTCGTGACCGGCAGCACCCGCATGAAAAGCGGTACCGCGCAAAAGCTGGTGCTGAACATGATCTCTACCACCGTTATGATACAATTGGGAAGAGTGGAAGATAACAAGATGGTGAACATGCAGCTCAGCAACGAAAAACTGGTAGACCGCGGTGTGAAAATGGTGATGGACCAGCTGAAGATCACGGACTATGAAGTGGCAAAAGAACTGCTGTTGGAGTTCGGCAGTGTAAAGCGTGCGGTGGAAAGCAGGCAATAGAAAAAAGTCATAAATTGCCGCCATGCACACTATAGAACCATTTTACAACTGGCGGCACCTGTATACGGCTGAGGAGGATGAGCTGTCACCGTTCTATGGGCGGGAGTATAGTGAGTTTGAATTTATCAATACAATTTACAACTACTACATCCATCCGCAATGGGACGAATTTGGTGCCCCCAACCTCTACATGAAGATCCTGTTTGCGGATTACCAGTTCAACTATGCCATCATTGAGCTGATGGGCGAGTGGAACGACGCCGTGGAAAACAATATCATGACCCTCAAGCGGGACGTGATAGACCTCCTCATAGCCCGCGGCATACAAAAGTTCATACTCATCGCCGAAAATGTGCTCAATTTCTATTCTTCAGACGATTGTTATTACGAAGAGTGGTGGGACGATATCCGGGACGAAGGCGGCTGGGTAGTGGTGCTCAACATGCCGGAGCAGACCCGGCAGGAGTTTGAAAAAGCCCGCCTGGACCACTATGTACACCTCCTGGACGAGCCCAAATGGCGAACTTTTCTCCCTCAGCACTTGTTTAACCTGGTGGATAACTGGATGATGCGCCGCCTTGAATAGGCCTTATTTCGTGATAATTATCATTTGATTTTAATTTTTCATGTTATACATTTGCCCGACATTTCACTTATTTATTCATACTAAAGGAAGCTTAGAACGTATCTTATGAAATGGTCGCAATTCTTTAATACCTCTATTGGTAAAAAATTGCTGGTAGGCGCTACCGGTTTGTTTCTGTGCTCGTTCGTGATCGTGCACCTGGCCGGCAACCTCTCCTTGCTGAAGGAAGACAATGGGGAAGCCTTCAACATTTATGCGGCATTCATGGGGCATAACGGTTTGATCCAGTTCATTGCCTGGGGCCTCAAAATTGTGATTTTGCTGCATGCCATCATTGCCATTCAGCTCACCATCCGTAACCGGGCAGCCCGCCCGGTGAAGTACGCGGTAAGGCCGGGGAACAAAACATCGTCCTGGTACAGCCGTCAAATGGCCGTAATGGGCAGCATTCTCTTCATTTTTATTGTGATCCACCTCTCGCAGTTCTGGTGGGCCATGCACTATGGCGACCTGAACACCGTGAGCTATAACGGGGCCGCTCCCATAGGCAACCTGTACGAGGCGGTTTGGTTCGCGTTTAAAGAACTGTGGATCGTGGCGCTGTATGTGATCGGCATGATAGCCCTGTCCTTCCACCTCATCCATGGCTTTAAAAGTGCCTGCCAGACCTTCGGCCTCAATCACAAAAAGTACAACGGCATCCTGCATTTCATCGGGGTATGGATATTCGGTATCCTCATTCCCGTTGGTTTTGCCGTGATCCCCGTTGTTATTTACATAAAACAAATCTGATAAAGCAAGGATATATGTTGAACGCAAAAATTCCTGCAGGTCCGCTGGAAACCAAATGGAGCAAATATAAAAGCACCGTGAAGCTGGTAAACCCGGCCAACAAACGGAAGCTGGAAGTAATTGTAATTGGTACCGGCCTTGCCGGCGCCTCAGCAGCAGCTTCTCTGGCTGAATTGGGTTACAAGGTGAAGGCTTTCTGTTTCCAGGACAGCGCCCGCCGTGCGCACAGCATTGCTGCGCAGGGGGGTATCAATGCCGCCAAAAATTACCAGAACGATGGAGACTCTGTGTTCCGTCTGTTTTATGATACCGTAAAAGGCGGTGACTACCGCGCCCGCGAAGGCAATGTATACCGCCTGGCGGAAGTAAGTGCTGCTATTATTGACCAGTGCGTGGCCCAGGGCGTGCCCTTTGCCCGCGAGTACGGCGGCCTGCTCAGTAACCGCTCCTTTGGCGGTACCCAGGTACAACGTACGTTCTACGCCGCCGGCCAGACCGGGCAGCAATTGCTGCTGGGCGCCTATTCCGCTTTACAGCGCCAGGTAGCCCTCGGTAACGTGAAAATGTACAGCCGCCACGAAATGCTGGACGTGGTGAAAGTAGACGGCAAGGCCCGCGGCATCATTGCACGGGACCTGGTAACCGGCAAGCTGGAAAGGCACTTTGGCCACTCCGTGCTGATCTGCAGCGGCGGGTACGGCAACGTGTTCTTCCTGTCTACCAACGCCATGGGCTCTAACGTAACCGCCGCCTGGAAAGCCCACAAAGCCGGCGCTTTCTTCGGCAACCCCTGCTTCACGCAGATCCACCCTACCTGCATCCCCGTTTCCGGAGACCACCAGAGCAAGCTCACGCTCATGTCTGAGTCCCTCCGCAACGACGGCCGCATCTGGGTGCCCAAAAAACAGAACGACAACCGCAAACCCACAGATATACCGGAAGAAGAAAGAGACTATTACCTGGAAAGGAGATACCCCGCCTTCGGTAACCTGGTACCCAGAGACGTGGCCTCCCGCGCCGCCAAGGAAAGGTGCGATGCCGGCTACGGCGTAGGCGCTTCCAGGATGGCCGTTTACCTGGACTATGCTGACGCCATTGTGCGTTACGGTACCATTGAGGCCAGCAAGAGAGGGGAAGACAATGCTCCCAAAGAAGAGATCATTGCCATGGGTAAAGGCGTGGTAGCGGAAAAATACGGCAACCTGTTTGACATGTATGCCAAGATCACCGGTGAGAACCCGTACGAGACCCCCATGCGTATTTACCCCGCGGTACACTATACCATGGGCGGCCTGTGGGTAGACTACGAGCTGATGACCACCGTGCCCGGCCTCTACGCCCTCGGTGAAGCCAACTTCTCTGACCACGGCGCCAACCGCCTGGGGGCCTCCGCGCTGATGCAGGGGCTGGCAGACGGTTACTTCGTGATCCCCTACACCATTGGCAACTACCTGGCAGACGAGATACACACCAAACCCATCCCGCTTGACCACCCGGCCTTTGTGGAATCTGAAAAGAAAGTACAGGGCCAGCTGGATACGCTCATGAACATCCGGGGTAAACATTCCGTAGACCATTTCCACAAAGCCCTCGGCAAAATTATGTGGGACAAGTGCGGCATGGCCAGGAATGAACAGGGCCTGAAAGAAGCCATCAACGAAATACGTGCGCTGAAAGAGGAGTTCTGGAAAGACGTACGCATCCCCGGCGGCCAGCACGAGTTTAACCCGGAGCTGGAAAAAGCCGGCCGCGTGGCGGACTTCCTGGAACTGGGCGAACTGATGTGTATGGACGCACTGATGAGAAGAGAATCCTGCGGCGGTCATTTCCGTGAAGAGTCCCAAACCGAAGAAGGAGAGGCAAAACGTAATGATGAGAACTTTTCGTTCGTGGCTGCATGGGAATACAAAGGCCCCGGCAACTTCGACCTGCACAAGGAGGAACTGAACTTCGAGATCGTTCACCCCACCCAACGCAGCTACAAATAAGGAACCGCTTTACCATTCACGATTAAGAATTATAATTATGAAGCTCACATTAAAAATTTGGCGCCAGCAGAACAACCAAGCAAAAGGCCATTTTGAGACCTTTGAGGTGTCAGATGTGTCTAAAGACATGTCTTTCCTGGAGATGTTCGACGTGCTGAATGAGCGTTTGATCAACGAAGGCAAAGAACCTATCGCATTTGACCACGACTGCCGCGAAGGCATTTGCGGCGCATGCTCCATGTATATCAACGGCCGCGCGCACGGCCCCTGGCATGAGACCACCACCTGCCAGCTGCACATGCGCGCCTATAACGATGGAGATACCATTGTGGTAGAGCCCTGGCGCGCATCGGCTTTCCCGGTGATCAAAGACCTGACGGTAGACCGCTCCGCGTTTGACCGCATCATTCAGGCCGGCGGTTACATTTCCGTGAACACGGGCAACGCGGTAGACGCCAATGCCATTCCCATAGACAAAACAGATGCTGACCATGCCTTTGCTGCTGCGGCCTGCATCGGTTGCGGCGCCTGCGTGGCGGCTTGCAAAAACTCTTCCGCCATGCTGTTCACGTCCGCGAAAGTATCCCAACTGGCCCTGCTGCCGCAGGGAGACCCCGAGCGGAAACAACGCGCCATGGACATGGTAGCGCAAATGGACAAGGAAGGCTTTGGCAGCTGCACCAACACCGGCGCCTGCGAAGCTGAATGCCCCAAAGGCATTTCCCTCGCCAATATTGCACGCCTCAACCGCGAGTTTATTGCAGCAGGGTTTTCTTCTGAAGCATGATCATGACCCCGCAAGGGAAACAAATAACGGAAGGCTGCCGGTAACGGCGGCCTTTTTTTGTGGCCCGCCAGGCGCTGGTACCCCGTTATGCGGCAAACCACCTGGCCCGCCATGCACTGGTTGCCTGTTATGCGGCAAACCACCTGGCCTGCCATGCACTGGTTGCCTGTTATGCGGCAAACCACCTGGCCTGCCATGCACTGGTTGCCTGTTATGCGGCAAACCACCTGGCCCGCCAGGCGCTGGTACCCCGTTATGCGGCAAACCACCTGGCCCGCCATGTTGCGGCAGCCTTTAAAGTGTACCGCATACACGCCACAGTATTGCTTTTGGCAGGTTCCCACTGCTCCCGGTTTTGCGCCGCCCGCCCTGTTTTTCCCTTTTCTCCGGCCTCATTTTTTACTATCTTGGTAAGTACACAAATTATTGATACATCATGTCAGACAATTCCCGTCGTAAATTCCTGAAACAGCTGAGCGGCACCGCGGCATTCCTGGGCGCCGGCTCGCTGGGCGCATTTGCGGAAAACCCTGTTAAACAGCACCTGCTGCAACTCTCCGGCCCCGTCAGCGCCAACGACAAAATTCGTATAGCCGGCATCGGCATGGGCATTATGGGCTTTGGCGATGTTAGTACCGCCCTGAAGGTACCGGGTGTGGAACTGGTAGCCGTGGCAGACCTGTATGACGGCCACCTTGAGAAAGCGAAGGCCGTATACGGCAACCACCTCTTCACCACAAGAGATTACCGGGAAATACTGGAAAGAAAAGATATAGACGCGGTTATCATAGCCACGCCAGACCACTGGCATGATACGCAGTCCATTGCCGCTATGGAAAAAGGCAAGGCCGTGTATTGCGAAAAGCCCATGGTACAACAGATAGCGGAAGGCCATAAAGTCATAGCCACCCAGCAGCGCACCAAAGCCGTGCTGCAGGTGGGCAGCCAGCGCGTGAGCAGTGTGGCGCTGGCAGAAGCGCGCAAGCGCTACCTGGCCGGAGACATTGGCCAGTTGAACCTGGTAGAAGCGAAAATAGACCGCCACAGCGCGCTGGGGGCCTGGCAATACTCCATTCCGCCAGATGCCAGTCCCAAAACCATAGACTGGGATACCTTTCTGAAAGATACCGCCAAAATGCCCTTTGACCCCGTGCGCTTCTTCCGCTGGCGCAACTACAGGGCCTACGGCACCGGCGTGCCGGGAGACCTGTTTGTACACCTGATCACCGGCCTGCACTTCATTATAGGCTCCAAAGGCCCTTCTAACATTTACGCCAGCGGCAACCTGGTGCAGTGGAAAGACGGGCGCGATGTGCCGGACGTAATGGTGGCCATTTTTGATTACCCCGCTACCAAAGAGCACCCCTCTTTCCAGATGCAGCTGCGGGTAAACTTTGCAGATGGCGGCGGTGGCGGAGAGTACACCCGCCTCATTGGCACCGAAGGCGTGATGGAACTGGGCTGGAACGATTTCAAGGTAAAACAGCACAAGCTGCCCGTGGCCCCCGGTTATGGCGGCTGGGACACCTACAACACCTTTACCGAACAGCAGCAGAAAGAGTTTGTGAAAGAATACAAAGCCAAATACGCCGAAGCAGACCGCGCCGCGGCTAAAACGGAAGAGTCCGCCTACCGCGCGCCCGCCGGGTACGACGACCGCTTTGATCATTTTGTGAACTTCTTTGAGGCCATGCGCGGCAAAAAAACAGTGGTGGAAGACGCCACCTTCGGGCTGCGCGCCGCCGGCCCCGCCCTGGCCGCCAACGAGAGCTATTTCTCTAAAAAGGTGATACACTGGGACAGCGAGCGTATGAAGATCAAATGACCGCCGGTAGTGTATCGGCGGATGCAAGGAAAAACCGTGTCTGCGGCCGCCGGCTGAAACAGCCTCACCGCACCCGCTAAATAAATGAAAGCCCAGCGTCCCCTGCAGGTCTCCCCGCCGGAATCTTCAGGGGACGCTTTTTTTCCTTACATTTAGTTATCCTAAACCTGCATTATGAAAGCAACTATCATCCCCCTCATGGCTGCCGTAACCCTGGCGGCCTGTAACACAGCAGAAAAAAAACAGGAGAAAATGAACGTGACACCACCCGTAGCCGAAAAGATCAGGCATGAATTTCCCGCCATCCATGGAGATGTGAGGGTAGACGAATATTACTGGCTCAAAGAAAGGGACGATCCCAAGGTAATTGCCTACCTCCAGGCCGAAAACAAGTATACAGACACCATGCTTTCACCCGTAAAGGAATTTCGGGAAAAGCTGTACGAAGAACTGAAAGGCCGTATCAAGGAAAAGGATGAATCCGTGCCTTACTTCCTGAACGGTTACGTGTATTACACCCGTTATGAAGAAGGGAAAGAGTACCCGGTATACTGCCGCAAAAAAGGGAGTGAGTCCGCACCGGAAGAAGTGGTGCTGAACGTGAACGACATGGCAAAGGGGTATGCCTTTTACAACGTGGTGGGCCTGAACGTAAGCCCGGATAACAAGCTGGTGGCCTATGGCGTGGATACCGTGAGCCGGCGCAAGTACACCATTCATGTGAAGGACCTGGAAACAGGGGAGCTGCTCCCGGACGCCATTGCCAATACCACCGGCGGCAGCACCTGGGCCAACGATAACAAGACGCTGTTCTATACCCGCAAGAACGATTCTACCCTCCGTTCGGAAAGTATTTCCAAACACCTGCTGGGCGCTGACCCGAAGGCGGATAAAGTAGTGTTCTTTGAAAAGGATGATACCTACAGCACCTGGGTATACAAATCCAAGTCGCGCAAATACATCATCATCGGCAGCGGCAGCACCCTTTCTTCAGAATACCGCTACCTGGACGCAGACCGGCCTGACGGCACTTTCAACGTGTTCCACCCGCGTGAGAAAGACATGCTGTATGATATTGACCACCGCGGGGATAAATTTTACGTGGTGACCAACTACAACGCCAAAAACTTCCGGCTGATGGAAACGCCGCTAGACAAAACCGGCAAAGACAACTGGAAAGAAGTGATACCGCACCGTACAGACGTGCTGCTGGAAGGCATAGAGCTGTTTAGCAACTACATGGTGGTGAGCGAGCGGAAGAACGGCCTTTCGCAATTGCGCATTATCAACAGCCTCAGCGGGCAGGAGCATTACCTGGATTTCGGGGAGCCGGCCTATGTGGCCTACGTATCCACCAACCCGGAAATGGACAGCAAGCAGCTCCGCTATGGCTATACTTCGCTCACCACACCCAATTCCACCTTTGACTATAATATGGACACCAAAGAAAAGGAGCTGAAAAAGCAGCAGGAGGTGCTGGGCGGCTATGATCCGAAGAACTATGTAACAGAGCGGCTCTTTGCCACCGCTGCAGACGGTACCCGGGTGCCCGTTTCGCTCGTGTATAAAAAAGGTTTCGAAAAGAACGGCCAACAACCGCTGCTGCTGTACGGCTACGGCTCTTACGGCAACTCCATAGAGCCTTTTTTCAGCTCCAACCGCATCAGCCTGCTGGACAGGGGCTTTGCCTATGCCATTGCCCACATCCGCGGCGGGCAGGAGATGGGCCGGCAGTGGTATGAAGACGGCAAGATGTTTAAAAAGAAGAACACTTTTACGGACTTTATAGACTGCGGCGAATATCTTATCAAGGAAAAATACACCAGCCGGGAACACCTCTATGCCATGGGCGGCAGCGCCGGCGGCCTGCTGATGGGCGCTGTGGTCAACATGCGGCCGGACCTCTGGAAGGGCGTCATTGCCGCCGTGCCCTTTGTAGACGTGGTCACCACCATGCTGGACGCTTCCATTCCCCTCACCACCAGTGAGTACGATGAGTGGGGCAACCCCAACAACAAAGATGCTTACGAGTACATGAAATCCTACTCGCCCTATGATAACGTAGTGAAAAAGGCCTATCCCAATATGCTGGTGACCACCGGCCTGCACGACTCGCAGGTGCAGTACTTTGAACCGGCCAAGTGGGTGGCCAAACTGCGGGAAATGAAAACGGACAGCAACCTGCTGCTGCTGGAAACCAATATGGACGCCGGCCACGGCGGCGCCTCCGGGAGGTTCAAAGCGTTGAAAGACGTAGCGCTGCAGTATGCGTTCCTGTTTTACCTGGAAGGGATCAGTAAATAGCTGTTGCCGTGCCAGCGGGTAACCCGCAACACCAGGGTTGCCTGCCTGGCCTGATAACTACAAGGGGCTGTCTCAAAAGTAATTTTTACCTGATCTTATTCAGGTACCTGATGGAGAGATTTTTCGTTTACGCGATTCTCAAGCCCATCAAATTACTTTTGAGACAGCCCCCTTTTTTATAATCCGTAACCTTCAGGCTTTGCCCAGTTTCTTCAGCTTTATGCCTACAGCGATCAGGAAGATGCCGAAAAACAGGGCATAAAACCCTATCCACCAGGAAATGACCACCACCCCGGTGATGGGCTGCATAAACAGCAGTATCCCGAACAGGATAGACAGTACCCCGGCCAGTATCAGCATCCATTCATTGGTGATCTCCTTGCGCAGGCGAATGGCCAGGATGATCTCGAAAATGCCGGTCAGCAGGCTCCAGATGGCTATCAGCACCACCAGGAACAGGGCCGTAACGCCGGGGCTGAACAGGGCTATCAGGCCGGCCACGATGCTGACCAGCCCCTCCAGCAGCAGCACCCACCAGCGGGGCTCCGTTTTCATGACCCGGAAGCTGTGTACCAGCGTAAAAATGCCGTCCACAAAAAAATAGGCCCCCAGGAAGATCACGAGGATAGAGAGGGTGATGGCAGGCCAGAGAAAGGCCAGTACCGCAAAAAGGATGGCCAGAACGCCCCTCAGCACGAACAGCCACCAGTATTTGGCAAATTCTTGGATCATAACATCGCTTTTAGTTGTAAGTGTTAACACTATATATCGGAAAATTGTTCAATAGGGCGGTGTGGCGGGGTTTAGGGAACAGGTGGAGATATCCCTTATATTTTGTAACTTTGCGGCTTCAAATTTCAGCCAGCAATGATTAGTGTAAAAAATGTGACGCTCTCTTTCGGTAAACGGGTATTGTTCGATGAAGTGAATATCAACTTTACGAAAGGCAACTGCTATGGAGTGATCGGCGCCAACGGCGCGGGTAAGTCCACCTTCCTCAAGATCCTGTCAGGGGAGATCGAGCCCAACAAGGGCACGGTAGAGATCACCCCCGGGGAGCGTATGTCCGTACTCAAACAGAACCACTACGAGTTTGATGAGATAACCGTACTCAATACCGTGCTGATGGGCAACAAGAAGCTCTGGGAAATTGCCGCGGAAAGAGACGCCATTTATGCCAAGGAAGACTTTTCGGAAGAAGACGGCATGCGTGCCGGCGAGCTGGAAGCTGAATATGGCGAAATGGGCGGTTACACCGCCGAAAGCGACGCCGGGGTGCTGCTGGGTGACCTGGGCGTGAAGGAAGAGCTGCACAGCGTGCTGATGAAAGACCTGAGCGGCGCCCTGAAAGTGCGTGTGCTGCTGGCACAGGCCCTCTTCGGCAACCCAGACATCCTGCTGCTGGATGAGCCCACCAACCACCTGGACGTGGAAACCATCGGCTGGCTGGAAAACTTCCTGGCGGATTATGAGAACATCGTGATCGTAGTGAGCCACGACCGTCACTTCCTGGATGCCGTATGTACCCACGTGGCAGACGTAGACCGTGCAAAGATCAAGATATTCACCGGTAACTATTCTTTCTGGTACGAGTCCAGCCAGCTGATGGCCCGCCAGATCAATGACAAGAACAAGAAAATGGAGGAAAAGCGGAAAGACCTGCTGGACTTTATTGCCCGCTTCAGTGCCAACGCTTCCAAATCCAAACAGGCCACCTCCCGTAAAAAGGCCCTGGAAAAGCTCGTTATTGAAGATATTGAGCCTTCCAGCCGCAAATACCCCGGCATTATTTTCAAACAGCTCCGCGAAGTAGGTAACCAGATACTGAACCTCGAGAAGCTGGAGAAAAGCGTGGACGGCCGCAAACTGTTCAGCGACGTTACTTTTTCCGTGAACAAGGGAGACAAGATCGCCTTCCTTTCCAAAGACCACCTGGCCCTCAGCACCTTCTTCGATATTATTAACGGGGACCAGCAGGCAGACAGCGGCAAGCTGGAGTGGGGCACCACTGTTACAAAGGCATACCTGCCTGACGATAACGCGGAGTTCTTTAAAAGCGACCTGAACCTGATGGACTGGCTGCGCCAGTTCGTTCCGCCCCATGTAACGGACGTAGATGAGCCCTTCCTGCGCGGTTTCCTGGGCAGGATGCTCTTCAGCGGGGACGAGATCATGAAAAAAACCACCGTACTGAGCGGTGGTGAGAAAGTACGCTGCATGGTATCCCGCATGATGCTGCAAGACCCGAACGTAGTGATACTGGATGAGCCTACCAACCACCTTGACCTGGAGTCTATCCAGTCTTTCAACGAAAGCATGAAAGATTTCAAAGGCATTGTGCTCTTCACCACGCATGACCATACCTTCATGCAGTCCGTGGCCAACCGTATCATCGAGATCACGCCCTCCGGCATTATAGACCGCCTGAGCAGTTTTGACGAATACCTGTCAGATGAGCGGGTGAAGAACCTCCGCGCCGAAATGTACGGGGAGCCTGTTACCGCTTAAAAAATGAAACCGACTGACCTGTTTTAAAGACGTATATTAACAGATGAAAAATAAATAAATGCAAAAGAGCGGACACTGGTTCCGCTCTTTTTTATGGGTCACTTTTTTGGGTATTAGCTCTCTTTTTTCAGAGATATTCTTCAATTACTTTCATTTTAGATTTATCCAGCGGCTTGGTGATGTAGGCCATCAGCTCCGGCGTTTTCTTCACCTTTTCCATGTCTTGTATGTTCATGGAAGAAGAGCACATAATGATGGGCACATGCCGGCGCAGCCTGTTCTTTAATCCCCGGAAGGCCTCAATAAAATCCCATCCGTTCATCCGCTGCATGTTCATGTCAAGAATGATCAGGCAGGGCAGGTTCTGTTCAGCAAAAGCGCTGAGGTCTTCAATGGCGTCTTCTGCTGACAGAAAGGAGTTTACAACCACGTTCCAACCCTGCAACCCGAACATCTTCTTTACAATAAAGTGGAAAATCTCGTCATCGTCAATTACATACACTACTTTATTTGCGTTTGCCATGTCATAAATATTATCGTATAGCTCCATAATTCAGTCTAACGAATCATCGTCACAAGCACCGGGTTTCGTGCAAATGCAAGGAAATACGCTTGGGGGATGGCATTTTCCTGATTGCTCCGCAAAGAAAGTTAATTTTATTTTATTTTTATATATATTTTAAATTCAATAACCAATCTTTAACAATCCTGATAGGAATAAAAAAGGTGCGGCCCTGGTTAGGCCGCACCTGTGCTTATGAATGTTGGATTGTCTATTTTATGGTCTTCCTTAGTTGAAAAGACCGCCTTTTTTAAGATTTACTTTACCGGCGCCTATCCGGAAGCCGTCCTGGTAGATTTCTACGGTGTAGTCTCCCGGTTTGAAATCGGAGTTCTGTTTCCAGTCCATGCTCACCGGGGTAGTACCGCCGGCTACATAAGAAACGGTCTTTTTCACGGTGTACAGCTTCTCGGTACCGTCTTCCAGGGTGAACCGGCCGCTGCCCAGGGCTTCTACCGCCAGGGGAGAACCGTCAGGAGCGGTAATGGCCACGTAAATGTCTTTGTCTCCGGAGGTGGCTATGCGGTTGTCTACATCAAAGCTCACGCGCATCATATCGGCCCTTTTGGCTTTGGAAGTTACTTCTTCCTTGCCGTTGCGGCGTACGTTGATGGGGCTCAGCTTGATGTTGGAAGCATGCAGTACGGAACCGATCTCCACGCGTTTGCCGAGGCTGTCTTTCACCACAGACACGGAATCACGCTCCTTGCGGGCTACATCGCGCTCACCGGTGATCACGATCTTTTCGCCTTCCAGCCTTTCGATGGTCTGTACGTAAGACTCGGTGGTGGATTTCAGCTGCTCGATCAGTCTCCTGGCTTCAGCCAGTTCCGCAGCGGTAGCATTTTTATTGCTGAGGATGCCGCTGATGCGGCCTTTCATGTCGGCAATTTCTTTATCCTTGCTTTTTACCAGGCTGTCCATGCGGCTGTTCTGGGAGATCAGGTCATCCAGGCGCGCCTGTGCAGCATCATATTCAGATTGCAGTTCATTGCGGGAGTTGCTCAGTGTGTCCAGCTGGTTTTCTTTTACCACCAGCTCCTTGCTGGTTTGGCTTTTATCATAAAACATGTACCCCCACGTACCCACCAGCGCGGCAATGAGAACCCCGTAAATAATCCCGTTTTTGTTGTTTTTTGGTTTTTCAGGTCCGGAAGTACCGGGCGTACCGGTATTAAAAGTGTTTTCCGCCATAGTGATGTTTGTTTTATTTTTTGATTGTTATATGGGTAAAATTTTTTCTGAAACCCCTGAACGTGGAAATTTATTTAACTTACACGTTTTAAACTTTTTGGCTGTGCTCAATACCGTTGCTCTCGATCAATTATTACTCCTTGATATAGAAACTGTTCCGCTTGCAGCTACTTTTGATCACCTGCCGGATGAGCTGCAACGCCTCTGGCTGGAGAAAAATACAAAAACTGCGCCAGATTCTGAAAATGGGGAAGAGGCCTATGTGGAAAAAGCAGGGTTGCAGGCGGAGTTTGGCCGCATAGTATGCATTTCCGCAGGTTTTTTTTATACAGAATCAGGTCATTATCAATTGCGTATAAAATCTTTTGCCGGCCAGAACGAAAGAGAAGTAATGGAAGGTTTCCTTGACCTGGTGCAAAAATTTTTTTTAAAGTATCCCCGGGCCCAGTTTGCCGGCCACAATATCCGCGAATTTGATATTCCCTATATTTGCCGCCGTGCATTGATCAATGGCCTGGCCCTGCCGGCCCCTTTGCAGGCGCACAACTTCAAACCCTGGGAATCTCCCGTGCTGGACACGCTGCAAGTATGGCGTTTCGGCGAGTTCAGGAACTACACCTCCCTCAAGCTGCTGGCCGCCGTGCTGGGCATACCCACACCCAAGGACGATATAGACGGGAGCATGGTGGGCAAGGTGTTCTGGGAAGAAAAGAACCTGCCCCGCATTGTGGAGTACTGCCAGAAAGATGTGCTCACCGTAGGCCAGTTGCTGCTGCGCTTTAAAGGAATGCCCCTGCTGGAAAAAGAGCAGGTGCAGTTTGTGTAAAAGGCAAAACCGGAAAGAAAAATGGAATACCAGGATATCATCAAAGATTGGAAAAGCGGCAAATTCAAGCCATTGTACTGGCTGGAAGGGGAAGAAGACTTTTTTATAGACCAGGTGGTGGACTACGCGGAGCACAAGCTGCTCAGTGAGGCTGACCAGGGTTTTAACCTCACCGTGTTTTACGGCAAGGATACGGACTGGGCCGCTGTGATCAACGCCTGCCGCCGCTACCCCATGTTTGCGGACCGCCAGGTGGTGATCCTGAAAGAGGCCCAGGCCATGAGAGACCTGCTGAAGCTGGAAGCGTACATTGCCCAGCCGCTGGAATCTACCGTGTTCGTAGTGGCCCATAAACAGGGCAAGCTGGATGGGCGCAGCAAGATGTCCAAGCTCATCAAGGAAAAAGGCGTGGTGCTGTCTACCAAAAAAATGTATGACAACCAGCTGCCGGCCTGGGCGGAAGCCTATGTGCGCAGCCAGGGCCTGGCCATCTCCGAAAAGGCCTGCATACTGCTGGCAGACCACATCGGCAACGACCTTTCCCGCATGGCCAACGAGATAGACAAGCTGCTGGTGAACCTGCCCGCAGGCAAAAAAATAGACGAGAACGACATCGAAAAATATGTGGGCATCAGCAAGGAATACAACGTGTTTGAGCTGCAGAACGCCCTGGGCCAGCAGGACGTGGGCAAAGTGATGCGCATTGCCCGTTATTTTGCCGCCAACCCCAAGGCCGCCCCCATCCAGATGGTGATACCCGCCCTGTATAACTACTTTGCCAAGATCAACCTGCTGTTCGGGGTGAAAGGGGGAGAGAAGGAAATGGCCGCCGCCCTGGGCGTACACCCTTTTTTCCTGAAAGACTATACCGCCGCCGCCCGCAATTACGGCCCGGAAGGAGCGGAGCGCGCCATCCTGCTCCTGCACAAATACAACCTGCGCAGCATTGGCATCGGGGATAGCGGTAATGAAGACGGGGAATTGATGAAGGAGCTGCTGTTCCGCCTCATGCGGCCCTGACCTCAGCCTGCTATTACCCGCGCACGGGCCACATCATCTTTCATTTGCAGCACCAGCGCTTCTACGGAATCAAATTTTTTATCGGAACGGATGTAGTCCAGGAAGTTCACGCGGATGTGCTCGCCATAGATCTCTTCGTCAAAATCAAGGATGAACACTTCTATTCTCAGCTCCCGGCCGTTAAAGGTAGGCCGCGTGCCGATGTTGAGCGCGCCCTTGTGCGTATGCCCGCCCGTGGTAACGGTAACGGCGTATACGCCTTCCGCGGGAATGAGCTTGCGGGCATCGTTCAGGGCAATATTGGCGGTGGGGAAACCCAGCTGGCGGCCCATTTTATCTCCATGCACCACCGTGCCGTTGATGAAATACGGGTAGCCCAGCAGTTCGTTGGCCAGCTGAATGGCGCCTTCCTGCAGGCTTTTGCGGATCTTGGTGGAGCTGACCGTGAGGTTGTGTACCACCTGCTGCGGAATTTCCAGCAGCCGGAAACCGAATTTTTGCTGCTCCGCTTCCAGCAACTCCAGCCCCCCTTCCCGGTTGTGGCCAAAACGATGGTCGTACCCGATAATGATGGTATGCGGCTTGAAAGTGCTGATCAGGAAATCTTCCAGGTAGGCTTTGGCAGACAGCTCGGAAAACGCTTTGGTGAACGGCACCACCACCAGGTGGTGGATGCCCTGCTTTTCCAGCAGCAGTATCTTTTCTTCCAGCGTGGTGAGCAGGTGTACCGGCTGGTTATGCGGGGCCAGCACCTCCCGCGGGTGCGGGTCAAACGTGATGATCACCGTTTCGCCGTTGCAGGCGGCGGCAGCTTCCTGCAATTGCTGCAGGATGTACTGGTGGCCGGTATGTACGCCGTCAAAAGTGCCGATGGTGATCACAGCATTTCTGAAAACGGGCAATTGTTGTAAGTCTCTGTGAACCTGCATGGTGAAAAGGTCATATTTTCAAAAACGCCGTGCAAATCTAAATGTTTTGACCGGAATCCCATGCGGCCGTTGCCGGGTATGGGCAGAATCTTTTACTTTTGCACTTTCTAAACTTAATACTGTGGACCAAAACCTCTACGCCCAGCGGGGTGTTTCAGCCGGAAAAGAAGATGTGCACAACGCCATCCGCAATATTGACAAGGGACTTTTTCCCCGTGCCTTTTGCAAGATCATCCCGGACATCCTGGGCGGTGACGCCGAATGGTGCAACATCATGCATGCGGACGGCGCCGGCACCAAATCTTCGCTGGCGTACGCGTACTGGAAAGAGACTGGGGACCTGGGCGTATGGCGCGGCATTGCGCAGGATGCCATTATCATGAACACGGACGACCTGCTTTGCGTGGGCGCCACAGACAACATATTGCTTTCTTCCACCATTGGCCGCAACAAGAACCGGGTACCGGGAGAAGTGATAGCCGCCATCATCAACGGCACGGAAGAAATACTGGAAGAACTGCGCAGCTACGGCATGGGCATTTACTCCACCGGCGGTGAAACTGCGGATGTGGGAGACCTGGTGCGTACCATCATCGTAGATTCTACCGTTACCTGCCGCATGAAGCGGGCAGACGTGATCTCCAATGACCGTATTGCCCCCGGCGACGTAGTGGTAGGCCTGGCCTCTTACGGGCAGGCCAGCTACGAGCGGGAGTACAATGGCGGCATGGGCAGCAACGGCCTTACCTCCGCCCGTCACGATGTGTTCAACAAAACACTGGCGGAAAAATCCCCGGAAAGTTATGATCCCGCTATTCCGAAAGAGCTGGTGTTCAGCGGTAAAAAGGGCCTGAAAGACCAGGTAGATATTCCCGGTTACGGCAAGGTGACCGCCGGAAAACTGGTGCTGTCACCCACGCGTACCTATGCTCCCGTGATCAAACAGGTGCTGGAAAACTTCCGCCCGCAGGTACACGGCATGGTGCATTGCAGCGGCGGCGCGCAAACCAAGGTGCTGCACTTTATAGACAAATTGCATGTGATCAAGGATAACCTTTTCCCCATCCCCCCGCTGTTCTCCCTCATCCAGGAACAGTCAGGCACCAGCTGGAAGGAAATGTACCAGGTGTTCAATATGGGGCACCGTATGGAGTTGTACGTGCCGGAAAATATTGCGGAAGATATTATCCGCATCAGCCAGACCTACCATATTGACGCGCAGATAGTGGGCCGTGTTACAGACAGCCCTGCCAAAAAAGTGACCGTCAAAAGCGCGTACGGCGAGTTTGAATATGCCTAGAGCCGCGGAAGCGGCGCCCTGAAACGGATGGGCAGGTTAAAATGCACCTTTACCTTTTTACCATGTTGAATGCCCGGCATCCAGTCGGGCATTTCGCTGACTACCCGTATGCCTTCTTCCTCCAGCCCGTAACCCAGCTGGCGGCCGGGCACGGATATATTAACGGGCACGCCGTTCTGGTCCACGTCAAACGAAACTTTCACAATGCCGCTCACACCGTTTTTTATCGCGTCTCGCGGGTATTTCACGTTGTAGCTCAGGAAATCTGCCAGTCCTGCCAATCCGCCCGGAAAGCGGGGCGGCTGTTCCAGCTCAAAAGTGCGTACCATGGTAACAGAATCAGCCGCCTTTTTTACGGAGAATTTGCCCGAAAGGGAATACTCCACGTCAGATCTTTTGCCGCGGATAACGCCCGGCGTGAAGTCAGGTAAACCTTCCACCACTTCCACCAGCGCATCCAGGTAGGGGCTGGCCGTTGCGCCGCGAGGCGTTCTTACCTGGGTTATTTTGCCTTTGGTGGTAACGGTGAACTCTACGGTGACGTAAGTGCCCTTTTCGGTGAGCGGCCCGGCATCCGGCACTTTTACACGGCGCTGCACGTATTGTACCAAGGAGTCCAGTCCGCCGGGGAAAGCGGCATCGCGGTAAACCTGCGCGGCGGCGGGGAGGGCCAGCAAAAGCAGAAAGGGGAGGATGATAAGATACCTGGTCATAGGTAGCGGCAAATTTTTGCCGGTGAAGATAGGGGGAAATCATTCACGAACGCATGCGGCGGAAAAAAATAACGAAGGATTGATGCCCGCCTGCTGCAGGCCGGGGCGCAGGCTGCCGTTAGGGGAACAATACGTTATAATATACTGCACTTACCGTTCTGCCTGGGATAAGGCAGGGATAAGCCACCTCTATATAAGGGTGGCTTATCCTAGGGATATCCCTGGCTTATGGATGGGATATGGGTAAGATATCCTATCTGAAACCCGCCAGCAGCAAGGCTTGGTCTTGTCCTGAAATAGGTTTACACCTTTGGTTAGAAAATACTGATCAAGGTTTACAGGGTTCAAAAATAATCCTGATGATGGTTTAGGACGTGCCCCCTTCTGGCCCGCTACCCAGCGTCCGGGGTACTGCCATTGCTGGCTCAGGTAATGATAACTCAATGAAAATCAAGGTGGGAGTGGGGGTAGTAGTGGTCAAAAAGGGCTGACCAAAAAGCAACGATCTGCTTCCCGGCCAGCCCGTGGATGATTGTTTTTTGCAGGCATTATTGCAGCCTGAACGCAATAGGCACCTGTACTTCTGCGGGAACAGCCTTGCCTTTGTCCATAGCCGGTTCCCATTTCGGCATTTTTTTGATCACGCGCATGGCCTCCTCTTCCAGTCCGCCGCCCAGTTGCTGGCTGATCACCATCACCCTGTCTACAGAACCGTCTTCTTTCACTACAAAAGATGCCAGTACGTTCCCCTGTATTTTGCCGTTGCGGGCGGCCGCGGGGTACCGCAAGTTGGAAGAAAGGTACCTGGCCAGGGCCGCTTCACCGCCTGCAAAGGAGGGCATCAGCTCTGCCGTGCGGTAAATGCCGCTGCTGGTCTTTCCAGGAGGCGGGGCGTCTTTTTTCACTTCGGTCATCACAAAGCGGATGGGGAGGTTGAACTGTACGGCCACCTTCCTGCCGTTCTGCTTGCCCGGCGTCCAGTTGGGCATTGCCTTCACCACACGTACGGCTTCTTCTTCCAGCCCGCCGCCCCTGGGCTTGCCTACTGTTTTTACATGGTTGATCTCGCCCATGGCAGATACCACAAAACTCACGAACACGGTACCTGAAATACCCTTTTCCGTGGCCTCCTTCGGGTAGCTGATAGATTGGTTCAGGTATTTGGCCAGGGCTGCTTCGCCGCCAATAAAGGTAGGCGGTATCTCTACAAAGGTGAAAATTTCGTTGCCGGTAGTGTCTGGCCGCATTTGCGCGTTGGCAGCGGCGGGCCGTGGGGGCGGCGGCGGTGCGGGCCGCTGGTAACCCACTACCACGGTCTGTTTTACAGCATACCCCACCGTGTCCCGGCCATTTGGGGTAACAGGGGTGGCCGCTGCGGCGCCGGCCTGGGGGGAAACCTCAACAATAGCGGGCTGCTGTTGCTCTTTACCGGCCGCGGTGCTGAAATCAAGCCCCTCTTCGTTGGCCACAAAAGCCAGCGAGCAGAAAATAAACACCGCCAAAGGCAATATAAGCAGCCGGCGCAGGTAACTGAACCGCAGGTGGCGGGATTGTGTGAGCATCAGTATTCTCCGTTTGATGGGCTGATGGGAAAAGCTGTTGGCCATGGAAAAAGAATGGCGGGATTGCAGGGCCATTTGCAAGATGCTCTGCGCGTATTCCGTCACATCGCCGTTTACCACCGCTTTCCTGTCCGCGATAAATTCATGGATCATGGACAGTTCCCGTTTGATGAGGTGAAAGAAAGGATTGATCCAGCAAACGGCCGTTACCAGTTCCATAAAGAATTTATCAACGCTGTGCCGCTCCTGCAAATGCACCATTTCATGCCGCAGTATCTGGCGGCCTTCGGAGGTTTCAGCGCTGAAGCGGCTGTTCCAGAAAATATAGCGGAAGAAGGAGAAGGGCGCGGTTATTTTTTCAGACAGCACCAGCCAGTACGGTTTGAGGAACTCTACGCGGCTGCCGCGCACCAGCCTGAATATTTTCCAGTACCCGCCGGCAATGCGCAGCAGCAGCGCCAGCAACACCCCGGCATACAGCCAGGTGCTCCAGTTAATGCTGGCCACCAGCGATGTTCTGGAAGGCGTGAGCACCTGCTCGCGCAGCGTTACTACCTGGCTCGTATATACGTAAATGGTCTCGCCGCCGCCCGTGCCGGTAAAGGGAAGGGGAATGCGCAACAGCGGCACCACCAGGCTGAGCACGGTACACAGCAACAGGTAATAACGGTTCCACTGGTGAAAGCGGTTATTGCGCAAGGCAAGGTGATAATAGCCGTACAGGATGCCTGAGCAGATCACTACCTTGGCAAGGTAAACGAGTAAGGGCGTCATTTTTTTGCGTTTTTGATCTGTTGCAATAATTTTTCCAGGTCGGCCACGCTCATGTCTTTTTCTTTTACGAAGAAAGAGACCATGTTGCTGAAAGAACCCTCAAAATAGCCGGATACCAGGTTCTTCACGGTTTTATGGCTGTACTCTTCCTTGCTGACGATGGCAAAGTACTGGTGGCTTTTGCCGTAAGCCTTGTAGTTCACAAAACCTTTGTCTACCAGTATTTTCACCAGGGTGGAAACAGTATTGTAATGCGGCCGCGGTTCGGGCATGGCGTCTATCATGTCTTTCACAAAGGAAGGGCCCAGCTTCCATAACACCTGCATGATCTGTTCTTCTGCTTTAGTGAGCGTTTTCATTGTTACTACTTTTTTTTACGTTTGTAATAATACGGGATCCCGGTCTCTATCCAAATGTAAAACTATTATTTTAGTTTTCAAACTATTTTTTTAGTTATTAAGGGAATGCGGATCACTTACAACTAATTGGTTATTTTTGATTTTCAAAAAGGAAATAAATGGTGGATCAACCCATAGTTCAACTGACGAATGTGAATGTTTACCAGGGAAATTCTTTGATTTTGGCTGACGTGAACATTACCATTAACAGGGGAGAGTTTGTATACCTCATTGGGAAAACGGGCACGGGTAAATCAAGCCTGTTGAAAACATTGTACGGAGACCTGCCGCTGAAAGAGGGCAGTGGCCAGGTAGTAGGTTTTGATCTGACCAAGATGGACTGGAAAAAGGTACCTTACCTCCGCCGGAACCTGGGCGTGGTGTTCCAGGACTTTCAGCTGCTCACGGACCGTAACGTGCATGACAACCTGAAGTTTGCCCTGAAGGCCACCGGCTGGCAGGAGCCCAAGCAGATAGAGGACAAGATCAACGATGTGCTGGAGAAAGTGGGGCTGGCCACCAAGGGTTTCAAAATGCCCTATGAGCTTTCAGGCGGGGAACAGCAGCGGGTAGACATTGCCCGGGCCTTGTTGAACTCGCCCAAGCTGATACTGGCGGACGAACCTACCGGCAACCTGGACCCGGAAACCTCAGACGGCATCATGCAGCTGTTGTTCCGCATTTGCCGGGAAGACGGCACCGCCCTGGTAATGGCCACGCACGATTATATAGTGCTGCAGAAGTTCCCTTCCCGCGTGCTGAGAACTGAGAACGGGCAGGTGACAGACAATGCAGCGGTTAATTTTGTATAGGTAAACAGCTGGTTATCAGTACTTAATTGGAAATGTAGCGGTAGAATTTCAATTTGGAACTTGAAATATTACTTCTTACCTTTGCACCGGAAAAATAGCGAGTAAAAAAATTATTATTATCAAGATGTCTTACTTAACTGTAGAAAAGAAAGCCAATATTTTCAAAGAATTCGGCGGTAGTGAAAAGAACACCGGTTCTGTGGAAGCACAAGTTGCGCTGGTGACCGAACGGATCAACAGCATTTCCGCTCACCTGAAAGAGAACAAAAAGGACTTTTCCACCCACCGTGGCCTGATGAAAATGGTAGGGCAAAGAAAGCGTTTGCTGTCTTACCTGGCTAAAACCAACCTCTCCGGCTACCGCGCCCTCATTGAGAAGTTAGGTATCAGAAAATAATCTGAAATTTATTATAGCGCTATTCCCAACTGCATAGGTTGGGAATAGTTTTTTTGTATGTGTACCTTAATAATCCTCACACAAGTATGAATCTCACACCTACTTCGGTTAAATTTGATATAGGCGGAGGCCGCGAGGTGACCATAGAAACCGGCAAACTGGCCCGCCAGGCCGATGGTGCCGTTACTGTGCGCCTGGGCAACTGCATCCTGCTGGCTACCGTGGTGGCCAGCCAAAAGCCCAAAGAAGGGCAATCCTTCTTCCCTCTCACGGTAGACTACCAGGAGAAATTTGCATCAGCCGGCCGTATCCCCGGGTCTTTTTTCAAGCGTGAAGGCAAGCTCAGCGACTATGAGGTGCTGATCTCCCGCCTGATAGACCGCGCGCTGCGCCCCCTGTTCCCCGATGATTATCTCTGCGATGTGCAGGTACTGGTAACCCTGGTATCTTCCGATGCGGAAGTAATGCCGGACGCAATGGCCGCCCTGGCCGCCTCCGCGGCGCTGGCGGTATCTGACGTGCCCATCCAGGAAATCATTTCCGAGGTGCGCGTTGCCCGCGTAAACGGCGAGTTTGTGATCAACCCCACCCGTACCCAGCTGGCAACAGCAGATATGGACTTCATTGTGGCCGCTACCGCCAAAAACATCATGATGGTGGAAGGCGAAAGCAAGGAATGTCAGGAAGAAGACCTGGTAAAAGCCATTGAACTGGGCCACGAAGCCATCAAGGTACAGGTGAAAGCACAGGAAGAATTACGCGCCCTGGTAGGCAACCCCGCCAAACGCGCATATGATACACCGCACCAGAACGAAGAGCTGAAAGCCAAAATAGTGGCCTTTGCGCAAAACCGCATCCTGGAAGTGGCCAAATCCGCCCTGGGCAAACACCAGCGCAGCGAAGCCTTCAAGAAGATCGAAGAAGAGCTGGTGGAATCACTGGGAGAACTGCCGGAAGAAGATGCCGACCTTGTTGGCGACTACTTCCACGACCTGGAAAAGGAAACCGTGCGCAACATGATCCTGGACCAGAGCATCCGGCTGGACGGCCGCGTACTGGACCAGGTGCGCCCGCTGAGCATGGAAGCAGACTTCCTGCCCTCCCCGCACGGTTCCGCCCTGTTCACCCGCGGCGAAACACAGTCTCTCACCACCGTTACCCTGGGTACGCCTGATGATGAGCTGCTGATCGAGAACGCCGCTACCTCCAACTACACAAAATTCATTCTGCACTATAATTTCCCTCCTTTCTCCACCGGTGAGGTGAAGATGATGCGCGGCCCCGGCCGCCGCGAGGTGGGCCACGGCAACCTGGCGCTCCGCTCCCTGAAGCAGATGATGCCCGGTAACGATTACGCCTACACCGTGCGCGTAGTGTCAGACATCCTGGAATCTAACGGTTCCTCTTCCATGGCTACCGTGTGCGCCGGTTCGCTGGCCCTGATGGACGCCGGCGTTCCCATTCCCAAACACGTATCCGGCATTGCCATGGGCCTGATCTCCCGCGCCGGCGACGGTAAATGGGCCGTACTGAGCGACATTCTCGGAGATGAAGACCACCTGGGCGATATGGACTTTAAAGTAACCGGTACCCGCGATGGTATTTGCGGTGTACAGATGGACATTAAAGTAGACGGCCTCAGCATGGACGTAATGCGCGCCGCGCTGGCACAAGCCCGCAAAGGCCGCCTGCACATCCTGGACGCTATGTACGCCTGCATCGAGGCCGCCCGTCCGGAACCGAAACCGCATGCGCCGCGCATGGAAAAAATGATCATTGACCGCGAATACATCGGCGCTGTAATAGGCCCCGGCGGTAAAGTGATACAGGAGATCCAGCGCGAGACCGGCACCACCATCAACATTGAAGAAGTGGGCCAGACCGGCGAAGTGAGCATTTTTGCCACGCAGAAAGAAAATCTCGATAAAGCCGTTACCTGGATCAAAGGCATTGTAGCCGTTCCTGAAGTGGGCGAAGTATACGAATCTACCGTGAAGAGCGTAATGCCTTATGGTGCGTTCGTAGAGTTCCTGCCCGGCAAACAGGGCCTGCTGCACATCTCCGAAGTGTCCTGGAAACGCCTGGAAAATATGGACGGCGTACTGAGCGAAGGCGAAAAAGTGAAAGTGAAACTGGTAGGTACCGATCCCAAAACCGGCAAGTTCAAACTCAGCCGCAAGGTGCTGATGCCCAAACCGGAAGGTTATGTGGAAAGGCCCGAGCGTGAAGAACGTGGCGACCGTGGAGACCGCGGCGAACGCCGCGGAGATCGCGGAGACCGCAGGGGCGGCGACCGTGGAGACCGCAGAGGCGGCTTTGACCGTGGTGGTGACAGGGGAGACCGTGGTGACCGTGGCGGTTACAACAGGCCCTCTCAACCCGAGTCCCAGGAACCTCTCGGCCCCATTGAAGGACCGGTGTTTGACGAACAATAAACACACTGATGTGTAAAATATAAAGAGCGGTTGCCTGTAAAAGGCAGCCGCTCTTTTTTATGTAGAGGATGAAGCTACAACCCCACGGTAGACAGCTGTTCTACAAACACTTCGCTCTCCCGCCAGATCGTTTTGCCCTTTACGAACCGGAATATCTTGTACGTTTTCATACCCACATCCTCGTAATCTATCTGGAATTGCTGCACCCGCTTGCCCGTAGCGCGGTCTACCATCTGCACGCGCCCGCCTTCCATCAGTTCGGGCAATATCTCGTCCAGGTAAGGCAGCAGCACTGTTTCGTTATCGTTCCAGAAAAGCGTGAGCTTGTCTGTGCTGTACCGCAGCGCATTGTTTTTGGAAGCGGCCCAGAATTTTGATGCCATGCCGTAATGGCGCTGCACCTCATCAGGCCGCAGGTGCGCGAACTGGATGTTGCGGAACACTTCTTTGGCGTATTGGCGCTGGGGAAGAATAGTATCCAGCCCGGCGAAATAATCCTCCACGTCCTGCTTGTCAATGATGAGCACGGCGGCCTGCAGCTGGTAAAAAATGGAATCTTTGTACGGATTGTCGTACACCTTTACAATGTTCTGCGCCAGGCAGCAGAAAGGGCCGGCCAGAACGGCGGCCAACAACATGAGCTTTTTCATAGGATAAGGTTATATTATTATAATTCAAATATAAATCAGGCGCCGTTTCCCGCAAAGGAATTTTTGAAAAGAGCAATTGCGCATTGGCACTGAGGAATTTGTAATTATCTTGCGCTTATGTCACACATTGCAGTTACCATTGCCGCGCCCGCGGAGCTGAAGGATATTTTGATAGCCCAGCTGGCAGATACCGGTTATGAAGGTTTTGAAGAAACAGCAGACACGCTGGTAGCCTATATCCCTGAAAACGAATTTGACGAGCAGGTGATACAGGGCATTGCAGGTTCTCACGGCCTGGACTATACGAAAGAAAGGATAGAGCAGGCCAACTGGAACGCGGTGTGGGAAAGCAACTTTCAGCCGGTGCTGGTAGACCGCTTTTGCGGCATCCGCGCGGCTTTTCATGAGCCGCTGGGCGCGCAGGTGCAGCATGAAATTGTGATCACGCCCAAAATGTCTTTCGGTACAGGGCACCATGCCACTACCTGGTCTGTGATAAAGCTGATGGAAGGAACAGGCTTTCATGGAAAAAAGGTGTTCGATTTTGGTACCGGCACCGGTATACTGGCCATACTGGCAGACCGGCTGGGGGCGGCGGAGACAGATGCTATTGACAACGATGAGTGGGCCGTTGAAAACGCGGTGGAGAACGTGGCCGGCAATCAATCCCGCGCGGTACGCGTTTGGCAGGCGGACCGGCTGGACGAGGTAAAGAGCAACGCGTACGATGTGGTGCTGGCCAATATCAACCGTAACATATTGCTGGCTAATATGTCCCACATGAAAAGAATCCTGAAAAATCATGGATTATTGATTTTGAGTGGTATATTGCAGGAAGACGAGCACGCAATTGTTCAGGCCGCCGCAGCAGAAGGGCTGCACATGGAAAGAAAGGCAGATAGGGAGCACTGGCTGGCACTTTCCTTCACTCATGGCTAATGTGGAAAAATTCATATATTTTAATTGCTGATTTTGGAGTAATTGTCTTAATATTGCTGTTAAGTTTGTATTCTTTTTAACATATAATTTACTATCTTAGCACTCTAACTTGTTGTGATGACAGAATTATTGCTACTTATTGGTGCCTACCTGATAGGCTCTTTTGCCACTGCTGTATGGGTTAGTAAAGGGGTTTTCGGTATAGATATACGTGAACATGGTTCCGGTAACGCAGGGGCTACCAATACTTTCCGGGTGCTGGGCCCTAAGGCCGGTACCTTTGTGATGCTGGTGGACATGCTGAAAGGTATACTGGCAGTAAGGCTGTCTTATCTCATTCCTCCCTACGATACGCCGGAGCAGTTGATCAACCTGCAGGTAGGCCTGGGCCTGGCCGCGGTAGTGGGCCATATTTTCCCTATATGGGCGGGTTTCCGCGGCGGCAAGGGCATTGCTACCCTTTTTGGTATGGTACTGGCCATTCAGCCGCTGGTAGCGCTCTGCTGCGTAGGCGTGTTCCTGATGATCCTTTTCCTGACCCGTTACGTTTCATTAAGCTCTATTATTGCCAGCATCGCTTTCCCGGTGCTTATTCTCTTCATATTCAGGGAGCAGGAGGTGTTTTACCGCATTTTTGCCATTGCGGTGGCCCTCATGGTGGTGCTGACACACCAGAAGAACATCATGCGCCTGCTTACCGGTAACGAGTCCAAAGTGCCGCTGTTCAAGAACCGCAAGAACAAGGACGACGAGTAATTTCCTCTTTTTTTATCTCCCTTAGGCGAACAAAACAGCATTTTTGCCTGTTTCCGTGATACGTACAGCCATATTTCGGCATAGCGATTGCTTTATATGAAACAGTTGATCACGAATGCGGTCAAAATTGTAATTTCGCCGCAGGCATCCGGTGGCTGGATGTGCAGGTTGTAATGTGAATGCGCCCCTCCGGTTTTGCCGCGGACCATCTATCTTCAAAACATTAACCGATGAAAAAAATTGCGTTGTTACTCGTAGCCGGTACAGGGTTCATGTATGCCTGTACACGGGTGCCCATCACCGGCAGAAGCCAGTTGAACCTCATTCCGGAAGCTACAATGCAATCAATGGCGTTACAGGAGTACCAGAGCTTTCTTTCCCAGAACAAAACCGTTTCCCCCACGGGCAGCAAAGACGCTGAAATGGTGCGCCGCGTAGGTAACCGCATTGCGGGCGCTGTAACGGCCTATATGAACCAGAACAATATGGGCAACCAGATAGCCGGGTACAAATGGGAATTTAACCTGGTAGATGACAAGCAGGTGAACGCCTGGTGCATGCCGGGCGGCAAGGTAGTTGTATACACCGGCCTGTTGCCTGTTACACAGAACGAAGGCGCGCTGGCCTGCGTAATGGGGCATGAGGTGGCGCACGCCATAGCCCGCCATGGTAATGAAAGAATGAGCCAGGGCCTGGTGGCGCAAGGCATACAGATTGCCGGCGCAGTGGCCCTGAATAAAAACCCGCAGGCGCAAAACATCTTTATGCAGGCGGTAGGCGTGGGCGGCCCCCTGGGGCTGATGGCCTATGGCCGTCAGAACGAGCTGGAAGCAGACCACCTGGGCCTCATTTTTATGGCCATGGCCGGGTATAATCCCAATGAAGCGGTACCTTTCTGGACGCGCATGGCCAACGCCGGCGGCGGCCAGAAACCGCCGGAGCTGCTGAGCACCCACCCCAGTGACGAGCGGCGCATTGCCCAGCTGCAGAAACTGATGCCGGAAGCCATGAAATACTACCGGCCGCAGGGCAAATAAGCACGGGTAAAAAATACTGCGGGCTGATGGAAAGTGTTGGATCACTACTTTCTGTCAGCCCGTTTCTTTTTGCGGAATGCTGCAAGCTGACGGCAACAAAAATGCCGCGCTGTTAAAAGAAGGCGGCATTGAGCAATTATTTAACGCAGGCTTTGCGATAGCCTTACCTCAACGGGTACCCGTTAATCCAGTATCTGCGAAAGGTTCTGCAACTCGTCAGACTTGTACTGCTCCTTGTCGTTCCGGAAACATTTTGCCATTTCTTCCAGCAGGAACTGGATGATGCGCTGGTTGCTCTGCGGTTTGTAATAAGCCGGCAGGGCGGGCACGTTTACCCGTTTGAAATAGGTTTCCACATCCTGCTGCGTATAGATCTGCCCCTGGATGGGGTCAATGAAGAACAGTATGCGGTAGTCACCGGGGTCAGCCGGTTCCGTAAAATCATAAAAGGTATCGAAATAAGCGAGTATGAACTGGCGGGGAATGTTGACGGCGTACACCGGCAGGTCAAGCATGGCGCAGAGGGCCTGGTAAATGATGCCGTTGGTGATGGGATTGCCTTTTTTGGTCTCTATCACCTGGTTGATGAAGAACTGGTTCTTGCGCTGGTAAGATACCTCTTCGCCCTTCAGCCCGAAATAATTATAGATCATGCTGTTCAGCACATTGATCTGTTCAAGCGGGGTGAGGTAATTGTTCAGCTCCAGCCATATGTTGCGCTTGATGCGTTCTATTTCCGTGTTGATCTGTGTGGGCTGCAGGTCCGGGTACTGGTACCGGGCGGCCAGCAGGGCGCCCTGCAGCAGCTCCTGCGCACCAGCGTTGCCCCAGAGGCGCACGGCCTCCTGCAGGTCCTGGTAATGCACCCGGTGTATCAGCAGCTCTATCCTTTCCTGGATAGACTCGTCGTAAGTGGTTTCCCAGAGATGTTCCAGGTTCGGGATGATGTCTTTCCCGAACAGGAGGATCTTGTTGGCCACAGTATCGAATACTTCCTGGTCAGGATCATCCAGCAGATGGAACAATGCGTTTATTTCCCTGGTTTCGTTCACTGGTTATCTAATTGTTTTCCCTGATGAATTTACGAATAACCCCTTGTAAATGAAAGTTTGAAAATCCAGGATTATTTCGTTATATTAATTATACTCACCCTGAGCCCTATACGATCTATTCCGCTTTTTTCTTGCGGGGCGGCGCTTTCTTTTTGGGTGGGTTGGCCTTGGCTTCTTCAATAATGGCTTTGGCCTCTTCTACCGTAAGATCTGCCGCGGTATCTATTTTCTCTTTCGGTATTTTGAAGTTTTTCAGCCCTACTTTCAGGTAGGGGCCGTAGGGGCCTTTCAGCACCTGTATCTTTTCCTTTTCGAATACCTTGATAGTACGTTCATTTTTGGCCTGGCGTTTCTCCACTATCAGCGGCGCCACTTCTTCCAGCTCTACGGTATAGGGGTCCATTTCTTTTTTGAGGGAATAGAATTTCTTGTCGTGTTGCGCATATGGCCCGAACCGGCCAATGTTCACCGTAACGTCCGTGCCTTCGAACAGGCCCAGGTTGCGGGGCAGGCGGAACAGGTCCATGGCCTCTTCCATGGAAATGGTCTCAATGCTCTGCGTTTGTTTCAGCTTGGCAAAGCGCGGTTTTTCCTCATCTTCCACGGAGCCTATCTGCACCATGGGGCCAAACCGGCCCATGCGGGCCACCACGGGCTTGCCGGTTTCGGCATCCGTGCCCAGCAGGCGCTCGCCTTTCACCCGTTCCGCTTTTTCCAGCGTTTCCTCCACGTTCTCGTGGAAGGGGTCGTAGAAGTCGCGAAGCATTTTGTTCCACTTCTTTTTGCCGTTGGCTATTTCATCAAACTCTTCTTCGATCTGGGCGGTAAAGCCGTAGTCCATCACCCGGTCAAAGTACTGTTTCAGGAAGTCTGTTACCAGCATGCCCAGGTCCGTGGGGAACAGCTTGGCCTTTTCGGCGCCGGTGTTCTCCTGCTCGGTAAGCTGGCTGATCTTGTCGCTCTTCAGGCTGAGAATGCGGAAATCCCTCTTCACGCCTTCTTTATCCCGTTTTTCCACATACCCGCGCTTCTGGATGGTGGTAATGGTGGGGGCGTAGGTGGAAGGGCGGCCAATGCCCAGCTCTTCCAGTTTTTTTACGAGGCTGGCCTCCGTGTAGCGGGGCGCGGGGCGGGAGAAGCGTTCTGTGGCCTTCATCTCCTTCAGGTCAAGCGCCTGTTTTACGGCCAGGGGGGGCAATACGCCTTCCTGGTCATCTTCACCTTCATCTTCATCGTCCCTCCCTTCCATATATATCTTGAGGAAACCGTCAAACTTGAGCACTTCGCCGCTGGCCGTCAGGTCTTCATTATTGGTGGAGATGGCTATTTTGGCAATGGTCTTTTCCAGTTCCGCATCTGCCATCTGGCTGGCAATGGTACGTTTCCAGATCAGTTCGTACAGCCGTTTCTGATCGGTATCGTCTACCGTGGGGTTCTCCATGTAGGTAGGGCGGATGGCCTCGTGCGCTTCCTGGGCGCTTTCGTTCTTGTTCTTATATTTGCGGCTCTGGAAATACCTTTCGCCGTAGTTGGTATGAATGGCTTTGCTGATGTCTGTCATGGCCGTTTCAGACAGGTTCACCGAGTCTGTACGCATGTAGGTGATCTTCCCGCTTTCATACAGCTTTTGCGCCAGCAGCATGGTCTTGGACACACTGTAGCCCAGCTTGCGGCTGGCTTCCTGCTGGAGGGTGGAGGTGGTAAAGGGCGCTGCGGGCGATTTTTTGCCCGGCTTCACCTGGATGTCCCTAACCGTATAGGCGGCGCCGATACACTGTTGCAGGAACTTTTCGGCGTCTTCCACCGTTTTGAAACGGGTGGGGCCTTCCGCCTTGAAGGTGATGGTTTTCCCCTGGATGTCCTTGGCCAGGAAAAAGGCCTCTACTTTGAAGGTGCTGGTAACGGCAAAACTGTTGATCTCGCGCTCGCGCTCTACAATGAGGCGAACGGCTACGGATTGTACCCTGCCGGCGGAGAGCGAGTTGCGCATGCTCATTTTGCGCCAGAGCACCGGAGACAGCTCAAAGCCCACGATCCTGTCAAGGATGCGGCGGGCTTGCTGGGCGTTCACCAGGTTCATGTCAAGCAGGCGGGGGGCTTGTACGGCTTTTTCAATGGCGGGCTTCGTAATCTCGTGAAAAACAATGCGTTTGGTGTTCTCCGGGTCAAGGCCCAGCACCTCGCAAAGATGCCAGGATATGGCTTCCCCTTCCCGGTCCTCATCCGTTGCCAGCCAAACCTCATCGGAGTCCTTCGCCATTTTTTTTAGCTCTTTTACAACCTTTTCCTTGTCATCCGGTATTATATACTTGGGCTTAAAGTTGTTCTTGATGTCAATACCCATGTCGTCCTTTTCCAGGTCGCGGATATGACCGAAACAAGATTTCACCTCAAAGTCTTTACCTAGAATTTTTTCAATAGTCTTTGCCTTTGCCGGGGACTCAACAATCACGAGATTTTTTGCCATGAACGCCTGCTTTATTTTCTTGATTACGCAAAAATTTGCACAAAAGTTACAAATCCGATTTGTGCAAGTATATAAAAGTAGGTTGATATAAAAAATAGTATCTGGTAAATAGTTGATTTAGAGAGAACAATGGAAAAGGCGTTACTTGCATATATTTATTTGCCCTCCTTTTAGGGGAAAGACAGTAATATTACATTATAAAATAAAACCATGCGTGCTGTTGTGGCACAGATTTGGGGCAATCAATAAAAATTCACTGATGGACATAGTTATAATAGGAGCGGGGAACGTGGCGCATTGTTTTGGTCATTTCATGAAGCTGCACGGCCACCAGGTAAAACAGGTGATCAGCCGGCAGCAGGAGCACGCAAAGGAGCTGGCGGAACTGCTGGGGGCCGGTTATACAACAGACCTGCTGGACATAGACATGGAGGCAGACGTATACCTGCTGGCGGTGGGAGACACGGTGCTGGAGGAGCTGAACGACCAGTTGCGCCTGGGCCGCCGCATAGTGGTGCATACTGCCGGGGCGGTGTCTATAGACGCCATTGCCCGCATATCTGTTAATACGGGGGTGATGTACCCCCTGCAAAGCATCCGCAAGGAAACCAAGAGTTACCCCGCCATTCCCCTCATACTGGAGGCGCGTAATGATGAAGTGCAGCGGCGGCTGTTCCCCCTGGCCCAAAGCATCAGCTCCACCATTTCCTGGATGAGCTCCGCCGAAAGGCTGCAAATGCACCTGGCGGCCGTTTTCTGCAACAACTTCACCAATCACCTGCTGGCGCTGGCCAAATTCTATTGTGAGCAGGAAGGCAGGGATTTTTCGCTGCTCAGCCCTATCATCAGGGAAACTTTCCAGCGGCTGGACAAATACCCCCCGGAAACGGTGCAGACCGGCCCGGCCGTCCGGCACGATGAGAAGACCATGGCCCTGCACGAGTCCATTCTCCGGAATTACCCCTCCATGCAGCAGATTTACCCGCTGTTGTCTGAAAGTATTTACCAGTTTCACCGGAATGAGGGGTAAATGATTATTTTTGCGGACTGACCACAGCCAGCATATAATAATGATAAACGTTCTGGAGAAATTCACACATATCCGCACTTTTGTATTTGATGTAGACGGCGTTCTGACAGACGGCACGGTGCAACTGCTGCCCAATGGCGAGCAAAGCCGCCGAATGAGCATCAAAGACGGGTATGCCCTGCAACTGGCCGTTAAACAGGGGTACCGGGTGGCCGTTATCTCGGGCGGCCGTTCCGAAAGCGTGGTGGCCCGCCTCAACGGGCTGGGCATCACCGACGTGTTCACCGGGGTGCTCAACAAGGCCGAAAAGCTGGAAGACTATGCCCTTGAGCACGACCTGCTTTGGGAGCAGGTACTGTTCATGGGAGACGATATACCTGATTACCGGGCCATGCAGCTATGCGGCCTGGCCACCTGCCCGGCAGACGCCGCGCCGGAGATCAGGAGCATTTCCATGTACGTGTCTCCCGTTGCCGGGGGGCAGGGGTGCGTAAGAGATGTGATCGAAAAGGTGCTGAAACTGAACGGTCATTGGGTGCTGGATGAGGCCGTAGCGTCCAAATGAACGCCTGTACACACAAATTTATCATTCGTAATTCCTAACTGACTCATGACTTTACTGGCGGCTTTTTTCAGGATGGTGCGGTACCCTAACCTCATCTACATCGCGTTGACCCAGTTCCTGCTGCAGTACTGTGTGGTTGCGCCTGTATTGCAGAACAGCGGGGCGGAGCCTTCCCTCTCTTTCCCCCACTTTCTGATGCTCTGTTTCTCTACCGTACTGGTGGCGGCGGGCGGCTATATTATTAATGATTATTTCGATATCAATATAGATCTGGTGAACAAGCCGGAGAAGATGGTGGTGGAAAAGATCATCAACCGGCGCTGGGCCATGGCCTGGCATACCATATTAAATATGGCCGGTGTTTCCCTGGGTTTCCTGGTGGCCTTCCAGATAGGGCAGTTCTACCTCGGCTTTGTACAGGTGTTCTGTACCCTGCTGCTCTGGTTTTATTCCACCTCCTTCAAACGGCAGGTACTGATAGGGAACGTGGCCATCTCGCTGCTCACCGCGCTGAGCGTAGTGGTAGTGGGTTTCTATGAAAGACAGATCTATGAAAGTTTTGAGGCCATCATGAGCGCCACCGGCCGCAAACTCATCAAGATCATCGGTATTTATGCCCTGTTTGCCTTTGTATTGTCTATGGTCCGTGAAATAGTGAAGGATATGGAAGACATGATAGGGGACAGTAAAGACGGCTGCCGCACCATTCCTATTGTTTGGGGGCTGAAAAAGGCCAAGGCCTTTACCATGTTGCTGATGGTGATATTGCAGGCCCTGCTGGTAATTATTATGGTAGTGACGGCGTTCAAAACCTGGTACGCCGCCGCGGGGTATATATTGCTGTTCGTATTGCTGCCTTTCACGCTGTTTGTACAAAAACCGTTTCTGCAGGCATACCAGCCCGCCCATTTCCACAAGATCAGCACCTGGATCAAAATAGTGATGCTGACGGGCATCCTTTCCATGGTCTTCTTTAAAATCATGCTATAAAGAATATGTATACCGGAAAACCAGTGGTGCTGGCCTCACAGTCGCCCCGCCGCCGGCAACTGCTTGAGCAGGCCGGCATTCCCTTTGAAGTTAAAGTAAGCGAGGCGGAAGAGACCTTTCCGCCCGGCATGCCGGTGCAGGAAGTACCGATACACATTGCCCGGCAAAAAGCAAAGGCGGTAGCCACCTTATACAACAATGGAGAAGTGATAGTGGCGGCAGATACCATTGTGGTGCTGAACGGCGCCATCATCGGCAAACCGGCCAACCGGGCGGATGCCATCCGTATATTGACGGCGCTCAGCGGCCAGGTGCATACGGTGATCACCGGGGTGGTCATACTGCACAACGGCCGGGAAGAGGCCTTTGCCCAAACCACAGAGGTGCATTTCAAGCCCCTCTCACAGGAACAGATCACCTATTATATAGACCATTACCAGCCATATGACAAAGCCGGGGCCTATGCCATACAGGAATGGATTGGGGCCGTAGGCATAGACCGTATCAACGGCTGCTTTTACAATGTAATGGGCCTGCCCATTAGCCAGGTAGCGGAGCGGCTGGAGAAGATATGATTTTATTATACATTATAAAAAAAATTCTTATATTTGTTTCCGTAATGTAATTTGTTAACGGAGGAGACCTTATACCATGAAAAACATCATTCCCTGCCTGCCCCTGGCATTGTGCCTGCTGGCCGCCTGTTCCAAAAAGAAAGACGCAACACCTGATGAACAGCAGCAGGAGAAAATAGCGGTTAGCCGCCTCATGCATGAAACAGACACCATTGCCTTTACCTACCGGGCAGATGGTACCCTTCAGCAGTTCAAACAATACGGCCAGTTGCCGCCTTTCTCGCCAGATTCTACCCAGGTGGTATATACCGGCGGCCAGATATCCGCTTTCAAAATATGGGTGATGGGAGACGAGCAGCCGCGCAACGACCGGGGTTTCCAATACAATGCCGCACAGCAGCTGAGCAGGATCAGTTACTACAACATGATAAGCGAAACCGAACTGGTCATTACGGATTATGACTCCCTGGTGTACGGACAGGGCAAGCTGTCAGCATTGCATGTGATAAACGGCTCCCAAAGGAACGAAGTGTACCGGCTCACCTGGGATAAAGACAACGTCAGCAAAGTGGAGCTTTACCAGCTCATTGGCGGGGAAGAAGTACTGTACAAAACAACCACGCTTACTTATACAGATAAAGACGCCCTGGGCCGCAGTTTCCCCGGGCAGTTCCTGTTCCTCCATACTTCCGGCAGGGACTTTACCACGCTCAGCGCCAACGCGCCGCTCAAGGCGGAAACGGTGGAGGAGCCCGGCGCCGTTAATACGGAACTGGTTACCTATGAATATGCCTATAACAACGATGGGCTGCCTGAAAAAATCATGACAAGAACAGGAGCGGGCGGTACGCCGGTAACCACCGGCATTGCGTACGTCAGCCTGCCGTAACGAGTAAAAAAAGAAGCGGCCGCATTGCAATGCGGCCGCTTCTTTTTTTACTGCTCCAGTACGAGCAGGTTCACATCTTTATTTTTGAGCCCGCGGGCGTCGTTGAGTTTTTGCAGGTTTATAGTGCCATCCACGTACCGGTACTCCGGCGATTCATATTTTTCCACAATGTTGTAGAACTCAGCCAGGTCTACCTGGTCAGGCGTGCAGTAGCGCACGTACACTTTCAGCTGCACATCGTTGGTGAAGGCGGGCTGGTTGTTCTGTTTGATCTTTTTGTATTCGTAGCGGTAGTTGTAGAGCAGCGCGGAAATATCGCTTAACACGGCGCTGCCGGTGGCGGTGCCGCCCGCGCCTTTGCCTACAAAGAACTGTTTGTCTGTGAAAGCGCTTTCCAGCAGCACGCCGTTGTACTCGTTGTACACATCATACAGCAGGTTGTGCTCGCGGATGAGGTGGGGCAGCACATATGCGTTCACGCTGCCGTTTTGCCGGCGGCAATTGCCAATGAGCTTGATGGTGCAGTTGCGCTGGCGGGCAAACTGAATGTCAAAGTCGTTGAGGTGATTGATGCCGAAGTTGAACACTTCTTCCGGTTTTACAAAAGTACCGAAGGCGTGCAGCAGCAGTATCACAATTTTGAACTTGGGATCGTAGCCTTCTACGTCGAGCGTGGGGTCTGTTTCCGCAAAACCCAGCTCCTGCGCCTGTTTGAGGGCAGTCTCAAAACTGAGGTTCTCCTCAAATATCTTGGTGAGGATGTAGTTGGTAGAACCGTTGCAGATGCCTTCTACCGCGTTCAGCAGGTCATTATCATAATACTCTTCCAGGTTGCGGATAATGGGAATGCTGGCGCAGCTGGACGCTTCGTAGAGGAAAGGCACCTTGTTCTCCACCTGCAGCTGGTACAGGGCGGGCAGGTTCTCGGCGATCATCCTTTTGCTGGCGCTTACCACGGCTTTGCCGTTGCGCAGCGCGGTGCTTACTATATGATAGGCCGCTTCCGTATCGTTGATAAGCTCTACCACCACGTCTATAGTAGGATCGTCCAGGATCTCTTTGGGGTCTGTGGTGAAGTAGCTCATGTCTATCGGGCGGCTCTTGTTCGGGTCTTTGATACAGATCTTCTTGATGCGGGCGTTGATGCCTTTGGTACGGTTCAGTACTTCATAAAGGCCCTGGCCTACACAGCCAAAACCGAAAATGCCAAGATTGATGTTCTTTTCCATAGATTATTGCAGTACGGTAATTTGTTTGCCTATTGGCTGGTTTAATTTATCCAATGCTTGTTTCAGGTCGTTAATAAGGTCTTCCACATCTTCAATGCCTACGGAGAGGCGGATGCATGACTCCTGCAGCCCGGCCTTGCGGCGGAACTCTTCCGGAATGGTGCGGTGCGTCATGGTGAACGGGTGGTTGAGCATGCTCTTCACCCCGCCAAAGCTCTCCGCCAGCTTGAACAGCTTGGTGGAGTTCACAATGCGGATGGCGTTCTTGATCTGGTCTTCCTTCAGGGAAAAACTCACCATGCCGCCGTAGGCCTTTTGCTGCTTGCGGGCAATGTGGTGGTTTTTGTGTGTGGCCAGGCCGGGGTAAAATACCTTGTCTACCGCCGGGTGCGCCGCCAGCCAGGTGGCAATGGCCATGGCGTTGGCGCATTGTTTTTCCAGGCGCAGGCTGAGCGTTTCTATGCCGCGGATGGTGAGCCAGGCCTCAAACGGGCTGAGAATGCTGCCGGATATGTTCTGGTTGAACTTCATCTGGTCTGCCAGCGTTTTCGAGTTGACCACCACCAGCCCGGCAATCACGTCTGTATGGCCGGCCAGGTATTTGGAAGCGCTTTCAATAACAATGTCTGCCCCCATCGGGATAGGCTTTTGCAGCAGGGGCGTGCAAAACGTATTGTCTACCACCAGCAGTATGTTGTGCTGCCGGGCTATTTTGCTGATAGACTTGATGTCTGATATCTTCAGCATGGGGTTGGTGGGAGACTCCAGCCAGATGATGCGCGTTTTCTCCGTGAGCTTTTCCAGTACTTTATCAATGTCGCTGGTGTCTACAAAATTCACCTTCACGCCAAAGCGCTCAAACATATGATGGAATATCTGGAAGATGCCGCCATAGGTATCTTCTACCGCCATGATCTCGTCCCCGCTTTTGAGTAGCTTCAGTACGGAGTCAATGGCCGCCATGCCGCTGGCAAAGGCAAAACCGGCATACCCCTCTTCCAGGCTGCAGATCAGGTCTTCCAGCACTTTCCGCGTGGGATTGTTGGCCCGCGAAAATTCAAATCCCTTGTTGATCCCCGGGCTTTCCTGCACAAACGTAGACGTTTGGTAGATGGGCACGGAAATAGCGCCTGTCAGCTCATCCACCGGGATGCTATGGATCAGTTGTGTAGATGGTTTCATCTCCGAATTTTTTTCGAGGGTCATATGCAGCCGTGCAAAATACCCGGCTTCATGGTTGATCAATGTTTTACGAAACGAACTATAAAAGCGTCATTAAATGTCAGCTTACAAGAGAAGGAATAAAAAAAGCCCTTCCGGGGTTGGAAGAGCCTTTTGCAATATGATGGTGCATGTAAATATCTCTGCCAACTTATCTTTCCCCGTACAACGGGGCCGGAATTAGCACCTTTTTTCCGCCAGCCGGCGGAATTGGTTGCTAAGGCTTCTCAGGGCCAGTACCCTCTGCCTTTCTGGATAAGTGATGTTTAAGAACTGTGCGCAAAGGTAATGGTAGAAAGCCCAATTTTCCAAATACCGGGCATGAATTTCGATTTTTTTGAAAAAAAGGAGTAATTTATTAACCGTTTGTAATACTATTTTATGAGTACTGTTAACCCGCTCTTCTCTGAGGAATTGCTGCAGCATATCTGGCAATTCCGCCTCTTCAACCAGCAAAACCTGGCCACGGTGAACGGTGAGCCCCTGTACGTGGTCCACCCCGGGGAGCTGAACCGCCATGCAGGCCCTGACTTTACCGGCGCCCGCCTGCGTATAGGCGGCATGGAATGGGCCGGTAACGTGGAGCTGCACTACCGCACGTCTGACTGGCGGCGGCATGGCCACCACCGCAACCCCAGGTATGACAATGTGGTGCTGCATGTGGTGTTTGAGCATGACGCCCCCTTCCACACGGCGCCCTGCCTGGAGCTGCAACACCGCATTCCCAAGCTCATGCTGAAGCGTTACCGCGCCCTGAAAGAAAGCGCCGCCTTTGTGCCCTGCGCGCCGCTGCTGCACCGGGTAAACGAAGATGCCTGGGGCCCCTGGAAGGCCCGGCTGCTGCATGAGCGGCTGCAACGCAAGGCAAACGTGCTGCGCGGATGGCTGGAACAGAGCCGTTGTAACTGGGAAGAAGTTTGTTTCCGTGCCGTGGCCCAGGGCTTTGGCATGCCGGTCAACACAGCGGCCTTTCTGGAGCTTTCTTTTTCCTTGCCCTTTATGGTACTGGCCCGGCAGCGCAGCTGCCTGCCGCGCCTGGAAGCCCTGCTCTTTGGCCAGTCCGGCATGCTGGGAGGCGCCTTTGCAGACGCCTACCCGCAGGAGCTACAAAGGGAGTACCGGTTCCTGCAGCACAAATACCGGCTGGAGCCTATGGCCGCCCATAGCTGGCAATGGCTGCGCATGCGGCCCTCTTCTTTTCCCACCATGCGCATTGCCTGCTTTGCGGCACTGCTGCACAACAGTCCCCACCTGTTCTCCCGCCTGCTGGAAACAGAGCGGCTGCCGGAAGCCGAAAGCCTCTTCGTCGTAGAGCCGTCTGCGTACTGGCGGCACCATTACCGGTTCGATATACCGGCCGTGCGCACCAACGGCCTGGGAAAGGGCACTGTGCAGCATCTGTTCATCAATACCGTAGCCCCGTTGCTGCATCTTTACGGGGACTATATGGGCCTGCCGCAATACAAGCAGCGGGCGCTCCGCTTTTTACAGGAGCTGCCGGCGGAAAATAACCGGGTACTGCGGGGCTGGGCGGAAGAGCAGGTGCCGGCCGCCAACGCGGCAGACTCCCAGGCGCTGCTCCAGCTCAAACAGTCTTATTGCGATACAAAGAATTGCCTGAACTGCGCTATAGGGGAGCGTTTGCTAAGAGGGGAGGAAGTATGGGTATGCCGGGAAGGGGAGGAGGATGACTGGATGTAAAGGGAGCCGGCCCGCTGCGGGACCGTGCGTTTCATCATTGCCTTCGATACGAACAAAAAAAAGGGAGCTGGCCCGCTGCGGGTCACCTCCCCGGGTAGATATCATGTTCATAAACGGCAAGCCGGGTACGTTTTGCAGAAACACCGCCCGGCGGCAGCCTGTTTCCGCTCATGTTGACGCTGCCGGCAATTACCAGTTGAAAGTCACGTTTTGTTTGATATCCGGATGTACGCTTTCCGCTACCGGACAGGTGTACGCCACGTTCTCCAGTATTTTGCGGTCTTTTTCATCCAGCCCGTGGCCTTCAGGAAAGTCGAATACGATATTCACGCCGGTAATGCGGCGGGGTTCGGTACCCATGATCTTCTCCACGCTTACCCTGGTGCCGTTTATGTTCCAGCCCTTGTCCCGCGCCTTGATGCCCATAATGGTCAGCATGCAGGAGCCCAGGGCGGTGGCCACCAGGTCACTGGGAGAAAAGCGCTCCCCCTTCCCGTTATTGTCTACCGGTGCGTCTGTTTCTATTACTGTGCCGGACCGCAGGTGGGTGGCGGTGGTCCTTAATTCCCCGTTGTAAAGTATTGCTGATGTTTGCATGGCTGGTGTATTTTCTGTGCAAAATAAGCGTATTTTTAATGTATGTTTGTATAGGAATAAAACATAAAACGTAATCAGGCGTTTAAATTAAAATAATCGCGCACGGTGAAAAAAATACATGTACTCTTACTGCTCCTGATGACCGCTTCCTGTCTCTATGCCCAAGATAAACCGTCCAAAAAGGAGGAACGGGAACAGAAAAGGCTGAGGAAGATTTCCCTGTTCAGGGAAATTGAGGAGGGAGACAACCTTTTTAACCGGGAGTTTTCCGGTGGCGCCAGGTTAAATACAGACGGCTGGACGGGTTTCCTCGAAATGGGATACCGCAAAACCGCCGGCACCGTCAACTACTTCCAGTTTGAATTTTCCGAGAAAAGAGACCCGAAGCAAGACCGGTCTTCCCGCATTATTCCCGTGGGCGGCGGTTTTGGTATCAGCAGCACGCCCTTTGTGTATGGGAAAATGAATAATTTTTACCAGGCCAAGCTGGGCATTGGGCAAAAACGGCTGATCGGCGGCAAAGGGAACAAGAACGGGGTGGAAGTAAACGGCATTTATTACGGGGGTATTTCCTTCGGGCTGGTAAAACCGTATTATCTTGACCTGATGAGCGACGCCGGGGACCCCAATAACCGCAGAACAGTAAAGTATTCTGATGACATCCGTGACGATTTTCTGAACCACGACCTGATTTACGGCGCCGGCGGGTTCACCAAAGGCTGGAATGAAGTGAGCGTGAACCCCGGTTTGCATGCCAAAGTGGGCTTCCGGTTCGACTGGGCGCGTTTTAACGACGTGATCTCGGCCCTGGAAGTAGGCATTAACGCCGAATATTACACCAAAAAGGTGCAAATTATGGTGGAAAGAGATCCTAAGTCATTCTTTTTCAATGCTTATATAGGCTTGCAGCTGGGTAAACGCTGGAATAAGTAACTTTGCACATTATTAATCGAAGAAAGGATCAGCGATGCAAGAATTACCCGTAATTGCAGCAGAAACGGCTGCACCAAGAGTGAAGAAACCGGACTGGCTGCGCGTGAAACTGCCGATAGGAGAAAATTACAGGCAGGTCAGGAACCTGGTAGATACCCATAAGTTACATACCATTTGTGAAAGCGGCAACTGCCCCAATATGGGCGAGTGCTGGGGCGCCGGAACGGCCACTTTCATGATACTGGGCAATATATGTACCCGCAGCTGCGGCTTCTGCGCCGTGGCCACCGGGCGGCCCGAGGCGGTAGACTGGGATGAGCCGCAGCGTGTGGCGGAAGCTATTTACCTCATGAAGGTGAAGCACGCGGTGATCACCTCGGTAGACCGGGATGAGCTGAAAGACGGCGGCTCCATCATCTGGGCCAACACCATCCGCGCCGTACGGGCCCTCAACCCCAACACCACCATGGAAACCCTCATCCCCGATTTCAGGGGCATCTGGGAAAACCTGGAGCGGGTGATAGAAGCGGCCCCGGAAGTAGTTTCCCACAACCTGGAAACAGTAGAGCGCATGACCAAACAAGTGCGCATTCAAGCTAAATACCACCGCAGCCTCGAAGTGATACGCCGTCTCAAACAAGGAGGCATGCGTACCAAAAGCGGTATCATGCTGGGCCTGGGAGAAACCAAAGAAGAAGTGGTACAGGCCATGCAAGACCTGTATGACAATGGCTGTGATGTAGTGACCCTCGGCCAGTACCTCCAGCCCACTCCCAAACACCTCCCTGTTGTACGCTTCGTACATCCGGACGAGTTTGCCGAGCTGCGCGAGATCGGTTACGGCATGGGGCTGGATTATGTGGAAGCAGGGCCTTTGGTACGCTCTTCTTACCACGCGGAAAAACACATTTTCAGCGGAAGAAAATAATTATCAGAACAATTGTATTAGAATGAGCTGCTTCGCTATGGAGCAGCTCTTTTTTTGCCGGAACGGACGGTTTACGGCGGATAGGGAAGAATGGCCCGCAACTATATGCGCGCCTTTTTTGCCGCACGGAATGGCACTGATGCAAATACACCTCACCCCGTACATCAGAAATAACACAGGCGGTTAAATATTCTTTCCTATTTTTCTGCCATGAAACGGACCCTCTTGCTTGCAGCGGCATTATTTCCCGCAATAACCTATGCCCAGTTGACCTGGCACCCTTCAACCACCCATAATCAAGGCCTGCCGCCCGGCGTAAAGGTGTATGAGACCAAAGACTCGCTGGATGGCAAACCCTTCAGGGCATTCTACCTGGAAGCAGACCTGCAAGACCCGCAACTGGAATTTGTAGTGCTCTCCGGCCACGGCAAGCGGTATACGCCGGCGCAGTTTGACAGTATTGAGAACCATAATACGCTGGCAGTGATCAATACCACTTTCTTCTCTTTTAAAGACAATAGCAACGTTAATATTGTGATGCACAACGGGAAGGTGCTGGCCGCCAACCCCAAGTTCAAACAATACACCACCCGTGGCGCTTTTGGCATCAACCGCCGGCGCCAGCCTGATATTGCCTGGGTATACAACGTGGGCAAAAAAGACCGCCCTTACGCTTATGACGAGCCTGTAACGCCACTGATCAACGGTACAGACACTACCTACCGCGAGCCGGGCAAACGCTTCCCCCGCGGGGCGCATAAATGGAAAATGAAAGAGGCCGTAGGCGGCGGGCCGGTACTGGTGCAGAACGGCCAGGCCTTCATTACCAGCAAACAGGAGAGAATGCTGAACGAGAAAGATTTTCATCCCCGGTCAGCCGTTGGGTACACGGCAAACGGTAAACTGATATTGCTGGCTATTGAAGGCCGCCATAAGGGCATAGCGGAAGGCGCCACGTTCCCGCAGATGGCAAAAATATTCACAGACCTGCATTGCGTGGAAGCGCTCAACCTGGACGGCGGCGGTTCTTCCGCTTTGTACGTGCAGCAGCAGAATACCATCAAACCTTCAGACGCCGGCGGGCAGCGGGCGGTACCCACCGTATTGGTGATACGCCGCAAATAGCTTACTCCTCTACTCCTTCTTTATTTTCCGCTCCCCGTCTTCGTCAAACTCCTGCAGCAGATGCCATTCTGTGAGGCCGGTGAGCAGCAGGGCGCAGATGATCACCGGGGTAACGGTGAGATAGAGAAACAAATCTGTTTGTGTCTTGAACAGCAGCGCCATCAGCAGGCCGAATGGAATGAGTATATAGGCCATACGCCGGGATAGGAAAGCTGCGTACTGGTTAGCTTCATGCCAGGTGTTTTCATTAATGGTGGAAGAAAAAGTACGGTACCCGTACCATGTTTTCATGCTGCGTGGAGGATACTTGCGGATCATGAAGCCCATAAACAGGAACAACAGGCCCGCTAAAAGGCTGGCATTGAAAAAGGGGCTATTCAAAATGCTGTCCATAAAAAAACGTGGTGCAACAATAGCATTGCACCACGTTTTTATTACAACTGAGTTTATTGTTTTGTTGAGTCTGCTGCGGTGTTTTTGCGCTTCAGCAGGTTATTGAGGGTATTATTCAGGGTTTTTTCCGCCGCCTTGCCCGCATTTTGCAGGGGCTTGCCCTGCGCCGCGCTGTCTTTCCCACCCAGCAACTGCTTTTTCAGCTCGTCTTTTACAGCGGAAACAGCTTCGTTCTTCACATGGTCAAGTGAGTCTTTCACTGTATTCTTCACCGTGTCCAGCTTGTTTTTTACCATGGCGGTGGCCTGATCTTTCAGGTTGTCTGCCGCGTTGCCGGCTACTTCTTTCAGATCTGTTTTCAGGGTGGGTTTGAGCATGCTGCCGCCCATCAGTATGTTGAGGTACACGGTATCGCTCAGCTGTACGGGAATGCCCTTGTTGTTGGCCTGTGTGACCAGGTTGTTCACCAGGCTGTTGCCCTTCTGGCCCAGCAGCGCGCGGGGCAGCGCCAGCTGCATGGTATAGTCCATGCTCTGGTCAAAGCCGTGCGAGCCGCCAATGAGCATGTTCATATTGGAAAGTTTTACACGAAAGGGGTTCACCGTCATCCGGCCGTTCTCAAAGGCAAAATAGTTCTTGATGTCACGCACGGAAATATCCTGCAGGGAGGCTACGTTCAGCTGGTTGGCCAGCTGGTCAATCGGGGCGAACTTTTTCAGGAAACCTTGTATCAATAACAGGTTGCCGTCTCCCGTGAGCGTATTCAGCACGGGGCTCATGTCTTCACCGAGCTTGCCTTTCACCGTCAGCTGCGAGCTGAGCTTGCCGCTCAGGAACTGCGCAATGGGCATCAGTTTCTGTACCGTGTTGAAGGCCTTGAAGGTCTGCTGCACGTCCAGCTCCTTTACATCGTAGCTGAGGCTGATATCAGGTTGCTGCTTGTTCTCTTTGGTGGAGTAAGTGCCGTTTATTTTCATGGTGCCCTGCAGCGCATTGGCTTTGATGTCTTTCATGGTCACCGTTTCATCATTGATTTTCAGCGTACCGGAAAGCTGGCTGAGGTCTACCTTGTCATAATGCACTTTTTCCGCTTCCGCATTGATAGTGAAATCAAGGTTGTTGGGTACCACAAAAGGTCCGGAGGCCACCGTGTCAGCAGTTTTTGCAGCAGCCGGTCCGGTGCTGCCCGTGGCCATCCATTTATCCAGGTTGATGTGGCCGGCCTTAAGGTCTAGCCGGCCGCTGAGCGCATCGTTACGCAGCGCGTAGGCCAGCAGGTTGTTGATCTCTCCCGTGGCGGCAAAGCTGGTGCCCAGGTATTCGCCCTTGAAGTCTGGAATGGTAACATTTTTGGGATTGAAAAGCATTTGCAGGGTAGATACTTTCACCCCTTCCGGGTAATCATTGCTGGCGTACAAGAGGTTGTTCACCGCCAGTTTGCCGGAGGCGTCAAATTTTTCGTATTGCTGCTTTTCAATAGCGCTCATATAGCCCCGTGCCTTCAGGTCTGCATCCAGCAGGCCGGCCAGTTTGGTACCTTTCTCAAACTTCACGAACTGGCCTACCTTGCCCAGGTCCAGCTGGCCTTTGGCCGCCGCATCCAGGTAGAGGTCAGATACCGGGGTTTTCACCATCAGGCGCATGTCTACCGGGCTGTTGTCCATTTCAAGATGTGCCTGCGGCACGTCAATGATCGTATGGTCCGGCACACCGTCAGGGTTGCTCACGTTCACGGCCAGCTGTATGTTCTTTACCGGCTTGGGCAGGTCAGGGTACTGGAAGAAGCCGTTCTTGACAGACAGGTTGATGCTGTAGGCGGGCATCTGCTCCGGCGTGTAAGTACCTTTCACAAAACCGGAGAAGGCGGCGCTGCCGCTCGTTTTGATGCTGGCAAAATCTTGTGAATAGATAGCGGGCACCAGCGAAAGCACGTCTTTGAAGTCCGTAGAAGGAGCGGCAAACCGGATGTCCATTTTGTAGCTGCTGTCATTGAGCAGTTGTACAAACCCTTCTGAAGTTATCTTCAGGTTGTTGACGGCAATTTTATCCGTTTTGAAGGAGTAGGTGCTGGTTTTGTTGTTGATGTTCACATCTGCCAGTATGTCTACTTTGGTATTGACCAGGTAGGGAATGAAGCCATAGGCAAAGTTCAGCGACTCCGTGGTGGTGGAGGTTTGCAGGGTGAACTCGTCTTGCGAGAAATCTCCTTTCCCCTTGTGGTTCAACCGTTCTATGGTGAAGTGCATATGACCCTCCCGGTCGCTGTACCGGAGTGTGGCATTTTCAATGCTGTACTGGCGGAGACTGAGCGAAAAATTGCTTTGCGCGGTATCTTCCGGCGCGCCGGTATCTGCCGTGGTATCTGGTTTGGCAATATCCCAGTTGGCGCGGCCCTGCTCGTCAATAATGGCGTATACCCGGGGCTGTTGCAATACAATATTGTAAATGTCAATTTTTTCGCCCCTGATGGCGCTCATCAGGTCCATGGCAATATCCAGCCGTTTTACGGCTACCAGCGTATCGCCCGCAAAATGGTCGATGCCTGTTACCTGCAGCTCATCTAGCGCTACGGCCAGGCGGGGAAACCTGCGGAAGAGGCTGATATCCACGTCTTTGAAATCTACTTTGGCATTCAGGTTCTTGTTAACCTCCGTTTTGATCTTGGCAATGATCTGACCTTTAAACAGGTACGGTACCGCAATCAGTATTGCGATCAAAACCAGCAAGCCAATGCCGATGCCTTTCAGTACCTTTTTTAACTTCATAGGAACCGTTTTTTTGAACAATGGCTAAAGATAGTAAAACACTCCGCCTAAACTTAATTTCTGTTAATTTTGCCAATAAATTAACAACATGACACCAGAACGGAGAGAGCGGCTATTATCTGTACTGAACCGGCGCCAGGGCAATATAACAGTAGTATTGGAAAACGTAGAGGACCCGCACAATATTTCAGCCGTGCTCCGCACCTGCGATGCAGTGGGTATTCAGGACGTGTATGTGCTTACCACCAAAATACCGCGCCACAAGAAATGGGGCGCCAAAAGCTCGTCCAGCGCCGCCAAATGGCTCACGGTACATCAACATACAGATGCCGCGGAATTGTTTGCAGTGTTGCGGCAGCGGTACCACAAAATTTTCACCACTCATCTTTCTTCCGATGCCGTGAGCCTGTACGATATAGATTTTTCCGGTTCTGTTGCGCTGGTATTCGGCAATGAGCAAAAAGGCGTAAGTGAAGATATCCGGCAGCTGGCCGATGGCAATTTCATTATTCCGATGCAGGGCATCATCCGCTCTCTCAACATATCTGTGGCATGCGCTGTAAGCGTGTACGAGGCCATGCGGCAAAAGAAGCTGGCCGGGCATTACCAGCAGCCGGGCCTGCCGGCGGAGCAGCGGAGCATGTTGCTGGAGGAATGGGGCTTTAAGGAGGAAGATTAAATCAACAGGTTATGAGATTATTTTTTTTCCTGTTATTATGCTGCCATGCGGCTACCGCGCAACAGGTGCGCCGCATTGGCGCAGACGAGCTTAAGAACGTATTGCACCACCCCGATTCGGCGCTGGTGATCAATCTCTGGGCTACCTGGTGCGCGCCCTGCATCAAGGAGCTGCCCTGGTTTGAGCAACTGGCGCAGCAGATGAAAAACAAACCGGTAAAATTCATATTTCTCAGCCTTGACATGGAAGACGCTTACCCCCAACAGATCAACCGGTTCATTACACAGAACAAGATCCGCTCTACGGTGCTCTGGCTAGACGAGCCTAACGCCAACAAATATGCCTCTCTTGTAGACCCGCGCTGGCAGGGCAGTATACCAGCCACCATCTTTCTTAGCAAAAAAAAGAATTACCGCAGATTTGTAGCGGGTGAGATCACGCAGGAAGAATTGAGGAAACAGGTAAGTATGATGCTGGAATAAAGAGAAAACCCGGGCAAATGCCTATTCAGGCTTATGAAGCTGCGTTGGTTCCTGCAAGCCTTGCGTGTACTGCGATAATAAAGATCTTACTCATCCATCCCGCCATCATCTCCCTTCTCCGTTTTGCTGCTACTGGCCACCAACTGGTTAATGGCGGCCACTTCGTCTTTCGTGAAAAGCCGCCATTTGCCCGGCGGCAGGTCTTTGAGGGTCATGTTCATGATACGGGTGCGCTTGAGGGTTTCCACCCGGTAACCCAGCGCTTCGCACATGCGGCGTATCTGCCGGTTCAAGCCTTGTGTAAGAATGATCCGGAACCGCTGCGGCCCTTCCTGCTGTACAAAACATTTCTTTGTATAAACGCCCAGAATGCGTACGCCGTTCCGCATGGTTTTGATGAACTCCGGTGTAAGGGGCTTGTCTACTGTTACGATGTATTCTTTTTCATGCTGGTTGCCGGCCCGGAGTATCTTGTTCACAATGTCCCCGTCATTAGTGAGGAAAATGAGGCCTTCCGAGAGTTTGTCCAGCCTGCCGATGGGAAAAATGCGGGATTTGTAGTTCACATAGTCGATAATATTCGTCTTGTCCTTGAGGTCGGTAGTGCAGGTAATGCCTTTGGGTTTGTTGAGCGCAATATATACGGGCGCCTTTTTCTTTTTCAGCGGTTCTCCATCTATTTCCACCACGTCCCCTTCCTCCACGCGGTTCCCCTTGGAGGCAATGTTGTCATTAATGGTCACGCGGCCCTGTTCTATGTATTTGTCTGCCTCCCTGCGGCTGCAGAAGCCGGTTTCGGCAATGTATTTATTGATGCTCTTGTCCATATGGCGTTGTAAAGGTATGGAAATTGCCGGCACGCGTGAATATAGGTATTTCCGGGGCAAGGTATCCCATCATATAAAAAATGGCCCGGCTGCTGTCACAACCGGGCCATTCCTTTTATCTAAAGTCAGGCAATTATGCGCTGCAGGTTACGCAACCTTCTTCCATGGTGCAAACCGCGCCTTCGGGCACAGACAGCTCCATTACTTCTCCGGATGCGGGGGCCACCACGGGCACCATGTTCTGGCCGGCCTGTTTTTCAACCGTAAACTGCACGGCCTGGGTAGCTGCCTGCGTACGCAGGTAATACATGCCCGTTTTGAGGCCTTTTTTCCAGGCGTAGAAGTGCATGGACGTGAGCTTGGATGCAGACGGTGTGTCTACGAACAGGTTGAGTGACTGGGACTGGCAGATGAACGCGCCGCGGTCTGCCGCCATATCAATGATCGTACGTTGTTTGATCTCCCAAACAGTTTTGTACAGTTCCTTGATGTTGGAGGGTATTTCAGGTATCTGCTGAATGGAGCCGTTGGCGGCAATGATCTTGTTTTTCATGTCATTGTCCCACAGGCCCAGTTCCACCAGGTCTTTCAGCAGGTGTTTGTTCACCACCACAAACTCACCGCTTAGTACGCGGCGGGTGTAGATGTTGGAGGTGTACGGCTCAAAACATTCGTTGTTACCGAGGATCTGGGAAGTAGAAGCGGTAGGCATGGGCGCCAGCAGCAGGGAGTTGCGGATGCCATGTTCCCTGATCTCCGCTTTCAGGCCTGCCCAGTCCCAGCGCTCTGAAGGCGTAACGCCCCACATGTCGTACTGGAGAATGCCTTTGGAGGCGGGGGAGCCGGGGAACGACTCGTAATGCCCGTCTTTTTTTGCCAGGTCTTTGGAGGCGGTGAGCGAAGCAAAGTAGATCGTTTCGAAGATGTCTTTGTTCAGCTGTTGCGCCTTCTCGCTTTCGAAGGGGTAGCGTAGCAGGAAGAAGGCGTCTGCCAGGCCCTGCACGCCAAGCCCGATGGGGCGGTGGCGCAGGTTGGAGCGGCGGGCTTCTTCTACCGGGTAGTAGTTCTGGTCAATGATCACGTTCAGGTTCAGCGTAGCCTGGTAGGTTACGTCAAACAGTTTCTGGTGATCGAACTGGCCGTCTATCACAAAGCGGGGCAGCGCCAGGGAGGCCAGGTTGCATACGGCCACTTCGTCTTCAGACGTATATTCAATAATTTCCGTGCAGAGGTTGGAGCTTTTGATAGTGCCCAGGTTCTGCTGGTTGGATTTGCCGTTGGCGGAATCTTTGTACAGCAGGTAAGGGGTACCGGTCTCGATCTGCGCGTCCAGGATGGCAAACCAGAGGTCTTGCGCCTTCACGGTTTTGCGGGCGCGGCCTTCCTGTTCGTACTTTTCGTACATTTCTTCAAACTCCTTGCCGTGGCAATCTGCCAGGCCCGGCGCTTCATGCGGGCAGAAAAGGCTCCACTGGCCGTTCTCTTCCACGCGTTTCATGAACAGGTCGGGTACCCAGAGGGCATAGAACAGATCACGGGCGCGCAGTTCTTCTTTACCGTGGTTCTTGCGCAGGTCAAGGAACTCGAATACATCGGCATGCCACGGCTCCAGGTAAATGGCAAAAGCGCCTTTACGTTTTCCGCCGCCCTGGTCTACGTAGCGGGCGGTATCGTTAAACACGCGCAGCATGGGTATGATGCCGTTGGAGGTACCGTTGGTGCCGCTGATGTAGGAGCCTGTAGCGCGGATGTTGTGGATGCTCAGGCCAATGCCGCCGGCGCTCTGCGAGATCTTGGCGGTTTGTTTGAGCGTATCGTAAATGCCGTCAATGCTGTCTCCTTTCATGGTGAGCAGAAAGCAGCTGCTCATCTGCGGTTTGGGCGTACCGGCGTTGAAGAGCGTGGGCGTAGCATGGGTGAACCAGCGCTCGCTCATCAGGTTGTACGTTTTGATGGCAGACTCAATGTCTTCCTTGTGAATGCCTACGGCCACGCGCATGAACATATGCTGTGGGCGTTCGGCTATTTTACCGTCTGTTTTCAGCAGGTAAGAGCGCTCCAGCGTTTTGAAGCCGAAGTAGTCAAAGGCAAAGTCGCGGTCATAGATGATAGTAGAATCCAGTATCTCTGCGTTCCTGCGGATGATCTCCCATACATCGTCACTGAGCAGGCCGGCAGATTTGCCGGTTTTGGGGTCTACGTATTCCCACAGCTTTTTCATCGTTTTAGAAAACGACTTGATGGTATTTTTATGCAGGTTGCTCACCGCAATGCGGGAAGCCAGCTGCGCATAGTCAGGATGTTTGGTGGTGAGGGATGCGGCGGTTTCCGCGGCCAGGTTGTCCAGCTCCGTGGTAGTTACGCCGTCATACAGCCCTTGTATCACTTTCTTCGCTACATCTATTGAATCTACATATTCAGGCGCCAGTCCGTAACACAGTTTCTCTACCCTTGCCGTGATCTTGTCAAATTTGACAGACTCTTTTCTTCCGTCTCTTTTTATAACGAACATAGTGTAATGAATTTATGGGTGAAAAATATATGGAGGTAAGTAAATTAAAAGTCTTCGTCGAGGCTGAACGTTTGGGTTTCTTTGGTGCCCATTACGCCTGCCTTCTGGTAATCGCCCACGCGTTTTTCAAAGAAGTTGGTTTTACCCTGCAGGGAGATCATTTCCATGAAGTCGAACGGGTTGGTGCTGTTGAACATTTTTTTGCAGCCCAGTGCCACCAGCCAGCGGTCTGCCACAAACTCGATGTATTGTTTCATGAGGTCTGCGTTCATGCCAATGAGCGCGGCGGGCAGTGCGTCTGTGATAAATTCCTTTTCAATAACTACGGCATCGCCAATGATCTCGTGTACTTCCGCTTCGGTCAGCTGGCCCTGGAGCATGGAATAGAGGAGGCAGGCAAACTCGCAGTGCAGGCCTTCATCACGGCTGATCAGCTCGTTAGAGAAGGTGAGGCCGGGCATGAGGCCGCGTTTTTTCAGCCAGAAGATGGAGCAGAAGCTGCCGCTGAAGAAAATGCCTTCTACGGCGGCAAAGGCCACCAGCCTTTGGGCAAAGGTGCCGTTCTCTATCCAGCGCAGCGCCCATTCCGCTTTTTTCTTCACGGCGGGCACGGTCTCAATGGCGTGGAAGAGGCGGTCTTTTTCCACCGGGTCTTTTACGTAGGTGTCTATCAGCAGCGCATAGGTCTCAGAGTGGATGTTTTCCATCATGATCTGGAAACCATAGAAGCAGCGCGCTTCCGGTATCTGCACTTCGCTCATGAAGTTCACGGCCAGGTTCTCGTTCACAATACCGTCTGAAGCCGCAAAAAACGCCAATACGTGCGAAATGAAGTGGCGCTCGCCATCGTTCAGGCTGGCCCAGTCTTTCAGGTCGCTGGACAGGTCAATTTCTTCCGCCGTCCAGAAACTGGCTTCGTGCCTTTTGTAGTGTTCCCAGATAGCGGGATAATTGATGGGCAAAAGTACAAAGCGGTCTTTGTTGTCTTTCAATAAGATCTCATTCTCGTTACTCATACAAATATTTTTTTATATGGTTTTACTGCCTGTTATTCACGGGGGGAGACGGAGATGCGATATCCTGCAAGTGATACTTTAAGGGTCAAGATCGCCATAACCTTATTCCGCGAAAGGTTTTGACAAAAACGTTGCATTGGCAGGTCTCCTGGCTTTCCCCTGCCGGGTTTTGGGCCTTCCCGCCCCTGGAGGGCAGTGGCATCGGAGGTTTTTCCGGCATCTTCCGTTGGTAAACGGGGTTAGGGGATCACAGTAGCGCGTCTGCTCGTGATTCTCACACGATTCCCTATTAATTCTCACGTTTGATCGATAGAAGCCAACACAACGAAGTCAAGAACTGATGCAAATGTAACGATGAACCGAGGCTCGCAAACTCATAAGTTGCCAACATATGTGGATAAAGAAAACAACAATTTCGGGAAGGTAGCAGGGGTGTACATTCCGGACTTTTGCACACCTAAATGCAGGTGCATGATATGAAATAAAGGTAGCATGTGTTCAAAAACTGGCATGCGGGGCTGCTGCCTAACTAAAAACATAGTAGTTGGTTCCGTTAAAAAAGTACAGGTGAAAGAGAATATCCTAGTAGGAAGCAATACCCCTGCCCTGTAACTTGCAAATAGTGAGCAGGTAGCGTTCCACAGACACAACAATTCCGCGGATACAGATTTTAATTGACAGAATTTCGCAAAACAGTGATCAACTGGCATTCCGCCAGCTATTTATGCATTACAGCGAGCGGTTAACATTTTTTGCCGGCGCGCTGCTGCGCTCGCGGGAGGAGGCGGAAGAAGTAGTGGCAGACGTATTCGTGAAATTATGGCTGCAGCGGGAAAAACTGGCGGAGATCCATCACTTTCAGACCTACCTCTACACGGCCGTACGTAACACCGCCATCAACTACCGGAGCAAGAACCGCCTGGTGTTTGATGAGCTTGACCATAACAGCTCCGCCCTCACGCCATATGTTATTTCTCCGGAAGAGACCATTATCAGCCGGGAAAACCTCCAGCAAATAGAAAAGGCCATCAACCAGCTACCGGTACGCTGCCGCCTTATTTTCAAACTGGTGAAGGAAGACGGGCTTTCTTACCGGGAAGTGGCGGACGTGCTGGATATTTCGGTCAATACGGTAAACGCCCAGATCTCCATTGCCCTCAAAAAACTGGGCAGCGCCATAGACCTCAAAAAGTCTTTCTCCTTCTCGCTGGCCCGCAAATAAATTTTTTTTAAGTCTTTTAACTGGATGGCCCTTTAAAAGCTGTCTAACTATTTAGTCACCTGATATTATTTGTTAGCATGGAACAAGAACAAAGGCTATGGGAGCTGTTCAGCAGGGAACTGTCCGGCAGGCTCAGTGATCAGGAGCGGGTAGAGCTGGACCTGTTGAAAGCCAGGTTCCCGGAAGCCGCGAAGCGGTTGGAAATGTTGAACACACTGTCGTTTCGCAGCAAGGATAGCCAGTCTGACGAAAGGAAGGAGGAGTTGCTGGGCCGCATTTTTTCCGCTGTGGAAAACGACCGTTCCGGGGGGGAGGCGGTAACGGCCCCTGAAAGAAAAAGGGGCTGGCTGGTAGCCGTTCCGCTGGTGGCCGCGCTGGCAGCCGGCGCCTGGTATTGGGCCGCGTCCGGGCCGGACAAAGCCCCCCGGGAGTGGAGCACGGTGCAGACCCGCAAGGGCGCAAAATCAAAGCTGACCCTGCCTGACGGTACCGTGGTAACGCTGAATGCGGGGAGTACGCTTTCTTATGCGGACGATTTCAAGAACGGGGCGCGGGAGGTGCGGCTGAATGGCGAAGGTTATTTCAATGTAGCCCCCATGGCCGGCCATCCCTTCATCGTTTACACACGGGCGCTGGAAGTGAAGGTATTAGGCACGGCGTTCAATATACAGGCATATGAAGAGGAAGGGAAAACTGAAACAACCCTGTTTTCCGGCAAGGTGGAAGTGCTGCTGAAAAATGAAGGGAAGCGCTATATGCTGAAACCCCGCCAGAAACTGGAAGTGCTGCATACCCTCCCGCCCAGGGACACCATAGCCCGCACACAGCCTGAAAAAGTAACAGCACCGGCGCTGCAGGTGCAGCTCAAAGCGGCGGAAACAGAGGGGCAAGACAGTGCGCTCATAGCCGCTGCCTGGGTGGAAAACAAATTCGTGTTCCGTGACGAGCCGCTGAACGTACTGGCCCGCCGCCTGGAGCGGTGGTACAACGTGGAAGTGGAGATCCGGGGAGAAGAACTGGCACAGGCCAGGTTTACAGGCAGCGTGGAAAACGAGCCCCTGCCGCAGATACTGGAAATACTCGCGGCATTGAAGCCCATACATTATAAGATAACAGCTAACAAGGTTACCATTTATTAACCAAAAATCGCAACAATGAAATACCTGACTAGTTTCACATTTACCTTCCCCTAACCAGTTTGCCATAAGGGAATAACAACAACGGGAAATGCGCTAACATTCCCCGTCTGATAAGTATGCAGGAAATCCGGCTGTCTTGGATTTCAGTGGATTTCCTATTGCCTGAACTTAACACTCAAAACTATGAAATTATTTACAAAACGCACTGCTCAAAGGCAGCTGTATCAACTATGTCTGATCATGAAGATGACTTTAGTACTGACGTGTCTCTTTCTGCAGGTGCACGCCGGGGCATATTCACAGAAACGTTTCAGCGTAACTGCCAGCAACATGTCCTTGAGTAAGGTGCTGGACATGATAGAAGGTAAATCGGTATACCGTTTTTTTTGTAATAATGACGATATCAGGAACCTGCCGCCGGTATCTGTGAACCTCAGCAATGCCACGCTGCCGGAGGCGCTGACAGCGTTATTGCCTCCCGGCGGGCAACTGCAGTACCGCGTGGTAGACGATAAGCTGGTGGTACTGGCCGGCCGCTTTGATGTTACGCAAAGCAAACGTATCAAGGGCCGGGTAAGGGACAATGCCGGCGCGGCGGTACCTGGCGCCAGCGTGCAGATCAAAGGCACCACAAAAGGCGCTGTGTCTGACGCGGAGGGCCGCTTTGAGCTGGAGGTGACAGATGATGCGGTGCTGGTAATAGGCATGATGGGCTACAAAAGGCTGGAACTGCCCGTGGCAGGCAAAAATGAGCTGGACCTGGTGCTGGAGCCTGATATTGCAGGCCTGCAGGAGGTATTGGTGGTAGGTTACGGCACGCAGAAAAAAGCCAACCTCACCGGCGCCGTGGCCTCCGTTGGGGGAGAAGTGCTGGAAAGCCGCCCGCTGGTGAACCTGGCGCAGGGGCTGCAAGGAGCGGTGCCCAACCTGAACGTGAACCTGGGTAACGGCGCCCCCGGTAAGGGCGCTACCTTTAATGTTCGTGGTACAACGTCAATAGACGGTTATGGCCCGCTGGTACTGGTAGACGGCGTGGTGATGGACCCCAACCTCATCAACCCCGCAGATGTAGAAAGTGTAACTGTGCTCAAGGATGCCGGCTCCGCCGCTATCTACGGCAGCCGCGCCGCGTTTGGCGTGATCCTCATCACTACCAAGAACCCCACTAAATATGCTACTCCCCGGCTCAGTTATAACAGCGCTTATTCCATTTCACAGCCTACCTACATGCCGAGGTACCTCAACTCTGTGGACTATATCAGGATGTTCCGCGAAGCTGACCGCACCGGCGCCGATGGCGGCACCACCTCTTCCGAGCCTTTCACGGTAGAAGATTCCGTCCGGGCGGATGCTTATTTTAGGGACCCGGCCAACAACCTGCCGGTATATCCTGATCCAAACAACCCTAACAAATACCGCTATGTAGGCAATACAGACTGGCTGGAAGTGCTGTATCCCAGCTGGCAGCCCATGTGGGATAACAATTTCTCCCTCAGCGGCGGCTCCGGCAAAATATCTTACGTGGCCAGCCTTGGTTACCTGCATCAGAAAGGGCTGCTCAAAGACGCCAACCAGCGGTATGACCGCTACAACGCTTCGCTGCGCCTCAACGCGGAAGCTACCTCCTGGCTGGACCTGAATTTCAAGGCCGCCCTCAACCGCGCCAACTTCAACACCGCCAACGCTACACAGTTTGCGGAGGCCAACGTGAACGATTTTGCCTTCATTCCCGGAGACCTCCGCCCCATCATGCCCGTAAAACACCCTGACGGCAACTGGGCCGGCCAGGGCAGCTTCACCAACATGGTGGCGCTGATGCATGAGAACGGCCGGGTGAAGGAAGATAAAACGGACATCTGGCTCACCGGCGGCTTTGTGATCAAACCGCTCCGCAACTGGCGTATTGTGGGAGACCTGACCTGGAACAACTACGGCTTTAACAAAAGCATTCACTACAAGGCTTACAAGGAATATGGTGTAGACGGCCGCCTGATAGGCACCATCCGTGGACGAACCCTGACCGCCTGCAACGCAATACCGCTACAGACGGCTATCATGCCATCAACCTGTACACGGAATATTTCACTTCCCTGGCCCGCAACCACAACATCAAACTGATGGTGGGCTATAACGAAGAGTATAAAAGGAACCTGGCCTTTGGCGCCACCGCGCGTTACCAGCTAGACCCCACGCTGGAAAGCCTCACGCCCAACAACGATTTTACGGCCACTTCCGCTTCCGTATACAACACCATCAACGAGTGGGCCGTACGCGGCGGGTTCTTCAGGGCCAACTATGATTTCAGGGAAAAATACCTGTTGCAGCTGATCGGCCGGTACGATGGTACATCCCGCTACGCCAGAGGCCGCCGTGAGGTGTTTACGCCTTCCGTGTCCGCTGCCTGGCGCATATCAGAAGAGAGTTTCTTTGCTACGGCCAAACCCTTCATCAACGAACTGAAACTGCGTGTTTCTTACGGTACGCTGCCCAACCAGCTGAACAACAACAGCTATCCCTACATTGCTTCCATGCCCACCGGTACCACCGGCTACCTGTTCGGTAACCAGCAGGGCGTGATCGTAGGCGCGCCGGGCCTGGTAAGTGCGGACTTTACCTGGGAAAAAGTGACCACCGCCAATATAGGCCTCGACGTTACTGCCCTGAAAGACCGGCTCACGCTGAACCTGGACGTGTACCAACGGGAAACGAAAGACATGATCGTGGCCGGCATGGCAGTACCGGCCATATTAGGTACCGCTGTGCCTGCAAGGAATGCGGCAGACCTGATGAACAAAGGTTTTGAACTGGCTATTGGCTGGAGAGACCAGGTAGGGAAAGATTTCAAGTATAACGTAACGGCCGTACTATCCGACTACCAGGCTACCATCACCCGGTACGATAACAATCCCAAAGGCAACATCGGGGACCGGTACGTAGGCGAAAAGTTGGGAGAAGTATGGGGCTTTGTAACAGACGGTTTTTTTGCTACGGACGCGGAAGCTGCGGCGGCAGACCAGGGCCAGATCTGGAGCGGCAAATGGCTGGCCGGAGACATCCGCTACGCTGACCTCAACGGAGACAAGAAGATTGACCGGGGCACCAGCACCCTGGCAGACCCCGGAGACCAGCGTGTTATTGGCAACACCACGCCCCGCTACCAGTTCGGCCTTAACCTGGGTTTTGAATACAAAGGCATCGATTTTACGGCCTTTTTCCAGGGCGTGGCCAAACGTGATTATTGGGTAGGCGGCAACTATTTCTGGGGCTTTGACAGCGAGTGGAGCGTGCCCATGGTGTACCATACCGACTACTGGACGCCCTCCAACACGGGCGCCTATTACCCGCGCCTCCGTTTTGGCGGCGGTGGCAACTTCCAGACGCAGACAAAATACCGGCAGAATGCGGCCTACACCCGCATGAAGCAGCTCACCGTGGGGTATACGCTGCCGGAAGACTGGGTACGCCGGGCAAACATCAAACGCCTGCGGCTGTACGTAACCGGCCAGAACCTTTTCACCATCACCAAAATGCACAAGGCATTTGACCCTGAACTGCTCGGCGTGGCCAGCTACCCCCTCAGCACATCTGTAGCGTTCGGTCTTCAGCTGGGCCTGTAATTGTTGAATCAAAACTTTGTTGTAATGAAAAAACTACTCTTCGCTATATCCGTTACTGGAGCTGCTTTTCTGGCTACTTCCTGCCAGCGTGATTTCCTGGACCGCCTGCCGGAAGACCGGCTCAGTGAGGAAACGTTCTTCAAGAACGAGAACGACCTCCGCATTTTTGCCAACCGCTTCTATTCCCTGATGCCGGTACAGGGCCATACCAGCGATGATAATTCGGACAATTTTGTGCCTCGTAACCGCAATACCTTCCTGGCCGGCACTTACACCGTGCCCAATACAGGCGGCGGCTGGGACTGGACCAATGAGCGCCAGGCCAACTATTTCCTCAACCGCTACCAGCGCGCGGAGGCGTCAGACGCCGTTAAGCAGCGCTATGCTGCGGAAGTGAGGCTGGTGCGCGCCTACCTTTACTGGCGGAAGGTGGTGCAGTTCGGGGACGTGGTGTGGCTCAGTAAAGACCTCAACGAACAATCTCCCGAGCTGTACGCACCGCGCAACCCCCGGAAGGATGTGATGGACTCTGTGCTGGCAGACCTCAATTTTGCGGTAGAGCACCTGCCCGTACCGGCCTCCGCGGAGCAAGACCGCTTCAATAAAGACATTGCCAATGCCATGAAGGCCCGCATTTGCCTGTGGGAAGGCACCTACCGCAAATACCGCGGCCTGCCCGGCGCCACTGAGTACCTGCGCGATGCGGCCACTGCCGCCCTGGACGTGATCAACACAGGCAATTACGCCATTTATTCCACCGGCAACCCTACAAGGGACTATGTAAACCTGTTTTTGCAGGAAGAGCTGCGGGGCAACAAGGAGGCCATTATGGCCCGCCGCTTTGTGAAAGATGTGTCCATGCACAACATCACGCGGCAGATATCAGACGTATGGCCCAGCTTCAGCAAAAACTTTGTGCGCTCCATTCTCTGTGCGGACGGTTTGCCCATTTCCCTCAGCCCTGACTACCTGGGAGACGATACGCCGGAAAACGAACGCGCCAACCGGGACCCGCGCTATACCCAGCTGATCGTTACACGGGATTACGTGGTGACCCAGAATGCGGACGGTTCTGCGGACAAGATCACGCTGCCCCGCATTCCCGCTGTGGTAACGGGTTACGCCAGCGCCAAATACAAAAGCCCTGATCCCTTGCAGTGGGTGGCCAACCAGTCTACGCTAGACCTGTTCGTTCTCCGCTACGCGGAAACCCTGCTGATCTACGCCGAGGCCAAAGCAGAGCTGGGAGAAGCCAGCCAGGGTGTGATAGACCAGACCATTAACCAGTTGCGGGACCGTGTGGGCATGCCGCATATGAACATTGCCACGCTGGTGAAAGACCCTGCTTCAGACTTCCCGGCGCTGCCTGTGCTGCTGGATGAGATCAGGCGCGAGCGCCGCATTGAGCTGGCGCAGGAAGGGTTCCGTTTTGACGATATCATCCGCTGGAAGGAGGGGCGGCTTATTGCCAACCCTGAAACCATCCTGGGCATGAAGCTGACGCCGGCATTGCGCGCGCAGTACCCGGCTTCACAGGTGGCCGGCATACAGGTAGACGCCAATAACTACATCCGCGTGTATACGGATATTACGGCCCGTACCTGGAACGAAAAACTGTATCTCTACCCGTTGCCGTTGCAGGAGCTGACCCTGAACCCGCAACTGGCGCCGCAGAATACAGGATGGTAAATGAAGGTTGATAATTTGGAAAAAGTACAGAAAAAGAAAAGGGGGCTTTTGCCCCTTTTTTCATCTACAGCGGATGAATGTTGCAGCGCTTTCTTCCGCATCTCCGCCATCATATCCTCGGCACCTTGTTGAGAAACTTCTGCCGGATCACCTCCTGCACGGGAATACTTTCTATCTTGCTCTCCAGCCAGCTCACAATGTCCAGGTATAGGTAGCTGCGCCGCTCGTAAGGGTTTTTGGCGATCACTTCCAGCCTTTCTTTCAGCTCTTTGAACGCCGTGCGCAATGCTTTGGGGTTGGCGTACATGTTCTTGCGGAGGAATTTCAGGATCTCTTCCATCACCTGGCTAAGGTCTTTGTTTTTGGCAATGAAGTGGTATACTGATTTGATGAGATATTCCACCAGGCTGTAGTTTTCCAGCTCGTAATGCGCTATCAGGTGCAGGATGCGCGCAAAACACTGGATGTCTGCCCGCAGGTTGCCAATGCGCAGGTGAATGATCTTGTTCAGGTAAACAATGGCATTGTTGTTATCCCCGCTGCCAAAGTACAGGCAGGCTATTTTGTAATAAAACACCAGTACGCGGTGCTGGTCTACCGTTAGCTGGTGCTCCGATATTTTTTCCTCTACCTCCGCCACCAGCTTCAGCCCTTCTGAAAAAGTACCGTCCAGGAAGTGGCTGTTGATCTTGCCCGTGTACAGGTACACAAAGGCGGAAGTGCGCGTATTTTCGTTGAGGCTTTCTTCTTTTTCGTTGATAAACCGCTCCATTTCGCCCAGCACTTCAATGAACTTTTCGTGGTTCATGGTATGGAAGTGGGCGGTGAGCAGGTTGTGGAGCGCCTTGATGTACAGGTCTACGTCCGTTTCTTTCAGCCGGGGGTATTGAGAAAACAGGTCTACCCACTTCTGGGTGTAGCGGTAGTACATCGGGAAGTCTTGCAGGATGTAGTAATACCAGCAATAAGCCTGGTACAGGTGCCCGCGCTCGTAGAAGCTCATGCTGCCGGGCTGGATAGGGGGCAGGTTGGTCTCGAAAAAGCTCTTCAGCATGTGAGAGTCCTTTTCGTCACGCGCGTGGCCCAGCTTGAGGTACATGCCGTACATGCGCAGGGCCAGGGTAGAAAGCCTGCTCACGTTGTTCAACTGCTCGTTGATCACCCGGCTTTCGTCACTCAGTTCTTCGGCCCGGTTGTCCAGGCTGCGGGTAATGTGGCGGCTTTCGATCAGCTTCTCAAACTCCACCGTCTCGAAATGCAGCATGGTTTCCTCCTGCTCGCGCGCGCTCACCTTGGCCCTGGCCAGAATTTTCAGGCTCTGGTTGTACAGGCCCTTGTTGTAAAGCACCCGGGCATAGTCCAACTGCTCCCGGAGGTCTATCAGCGGGTCTTTGGTCTTGTACAGCAAACGCAGGGTAGTGAGCAGGTGTTTGTACAAATGGGCCTTGACGTTGCTTAACTGCTGTTTCTTGATGTCAGGCACCTTTTTCAATATCTGCTCCTCATCGTACTCCTTCATTTTGTCCAAAGCCTGGAACAGTTTGATAAAAAGTACGTCCTCCTTGGTGTTATCCCGGTTAAAAGCCAGTTGGAAATTCCGTTTTTCTGCCTTTGTGAGCGTTTTTATCAGTATGAATAGCGCATCGTTCTGCGTGTTGGGCATCGTTGGTACAAAATTGTAAAATGTTGATCTTCAATAAATTAGTGGCTCTGTAGAACAGTTGCTAATCGTAATAATGACAAATTTAACGATCTGTGGTTTAAATGTGTCAATTAGATTTGATGGTGTAAAGGATAAGGATTTACAAATATACGGCTTTGCAGGCGAATGTGAATTGATAGTGAATTAATAACATATGAAACGGGATTGCATGCCTGAACAAGCCGGTAAAACACGAATGACGCATGGGGAAGACATTATTTGACAAGATTTGGGACAGCCACATTGTGGCCAGCAAGCCGGGGTTCCCGGATGCGGTGTACATCAACACGCACTTTATACACGAAGTAACCAGCCCCCAGGCTTTTGACGGCCTGCGCAAGCGGGGCATTCCCGTGTTCAGGCCGGGGAAAACCCGGGCTACGGCAGATCATAACGTACCCACGGTAGACCAGCACCTCCCCATCAAGGAGGCCCTGAGCCGTAAGCAGGTGGAAATGCTGACCACCAACACCGCCGAGTTCGGCGTGGAACTGTACGGGCTGGGGCACCGCTACCAGGGTATTGTACACGTCATAGGCCCGGAGCTGGGCATTACCCTGCCAGGTATGACCATTGTGTGCGGGGACAGTCATACCTCCACCCACGGCGCCTTCGGTGCCGTAGCTTTCGGCATCGGCACCTCCGAGGTAGAGCAGGTGCTGGCTACCCAGTGCATCCTGCAGTACAAGCCCAAACGCATGAAAATTGAGGTGAACGGGCAGTTGAAGAAGGGCGTGGTATCCAAAGACATTATCCTTTATATCATTTCAAAAATATCCGCTTCCGGCGCCACCGGTTATTTTGTGGAATATGCCGGCGAGGCCATCCGCGGCCTCAGCATGGAAGCCCGCATGACCATCTGCAACATGAGCATAGAAATGGGCGCGCGGGGAGGGCTCATAGCACCAGACAGCACTACCTTTGATTATATAAAAGGCCGCGAGTTCGCTCCCAAAGGGGAAGACTGGAACAAGGCCCTGGCCTGCTGGCAAACCCTGCACACCGATGAAGACGCGGTGTTTGACAAAGTGCTCAGCTTTGACGCGGCAGATATTGAGCCGCAGATCACCTACGGCACCAACCCCGGCATGGGCATGGGCGTAACGCAGCATATCCCTTCCCTGGGAGACATTGAAGACAAGGAAAAACCTTCCTTCTCCAAATCGCTCCAGTATATGGACCTGGCCCCCGGCAGCCGCCTGCTGGGCAAAAAGGTAGACTATGTGTTCATAGGCAGCTGTACCAATTCCCGCATAGAAGACCTCCGCATGGTGGCCGGTTTTGTGAAAGGAAAGAAGAAGGCGGACGATGTGACCGTATGGATCGTTCCCGGCTCCAAACAGGTAGAGGCGCAGGCCATAGAAGAGGGGATAGACAAGATATTTGAGGCCGCCGGCTTCCAGTTGCGGCAGCCCGGCTGCTCCGCCTGCCTGGGTATGAACGAAGACAAGATACCCGCCGGCAAGTACTGCATTGCCACCTCCAACCGCAACTTTGAGGGGCGGCAGGGGCCCAATGCCAGAACTTTCCTGGCCAGCCCGCTAACGGCCGCCGCGGCAGCCATTACCGGCCGGGTAACAGACGTGCGGGAATTGATTTGATGGTTTCTTTAATGCAACACAATGAGCAAACAGTTTAAAAACATGGTATCCACCGCGGTACCTTTATCAATAGAAAATATAGACACGGACCAGATCATCCCCGCCCGCTTTCTGAAAGCCACCACGCGGGAAGGTTTTGGCGAGAACCTGTTCCGTGACTGGCGTTTTGACGAACAGGGCGCTCCCAAAAAGGATTTTGTGCTCAACAACCCGGTGTACAAAGGCCGCATACTGGTGGCCGGCAAAAACTTCGGCTGCGGCTCCTCCCGCGAGCATGCTGCCTGGGCATTGGGAGACTATGGTTTTAAAGCGGTAGTGAGCAGTTTTTTTGCAGACATCTTTAAAAACAACGCGCTGAATAATTTTATACTGCCCATCCAGGTGAGTGATGAATTTTTACAGCAGATCTTTTCGGCCATTGAAAAAGACCCCGCGGCAGCACTCGAAGTGAACCTGGAAGAACAGTACATCCGTATTGTGCCAACGGGAGAACAGCAGCAGTTTGACATCAACCCGTACAAAAAGACCTGCCTGCTGAACGGGTATGACGATATTGATTACCTGTTGAGCCTGCGTGAACAGATAGGAACGTACGAAGCATCAAGACCATTCAATTTCTAAAACAATATATGGGAGTTACAAAAAAAATTCTGGTTATACCCGGAGACGGGATCGGGCAGGAAGTGACCGCCTGGGGAAAGAAGGTACTGGAGACGATTGCTGCGAACTACAAACATACGTTTACTTTTGATGAAGGCATGATGGGGCATGTGGCCATTGAAGCCACCGGAGATCCGCTGCCGGAAGAAACGCTGAACAAGGCGCGCCAGAGCGACGCCATTTTATTCGGCGCCATCGGCCACGCCAAATATGATAACGACCCTACGCTGAAAGTGCGCCCGGAACAAGGCCTGCTGAAGATCCGCAAGGAGCTGGGCCTCTATGCCAACCTGCGCCCCATCAAGCTGTTTGATGACCTGCTGCAGGCTTCCAGCATCAAGCCGGAAATTCTGCAGGGCGCAGACATTCTTTTTTTCCGGGAACTGACAGGAGATGTATACTTCGGTGAAAAGAAGCGGAGCGATGACCGCGCCACCGCTTCCGACCTGATGATCTATCATAAATATGAAGTAGAGAGAATTGCCCGCCGGGCCTACGAAGCCGCCCGCACACGCCGTAAGAAGCTCTGCTCCGTAGACAAGGCCAATGTACTGGAAGCCTCCCGCCTCTGGAGGGAAGTGGTGCAGGAAGTGGCCAAAGAATACCCTGATGTGGAAACCGAACACATGTTCATAGACAATGCCGCCATGCAGCTCATCAAAGACCCGAAACGTTTTGACGTGGTGGTGACCGGCAACCTCTTCGGGGACATCCTCACGGATGAGGCCTCCCAGATAGCCGGCTCCATGGGCATGCTGGCCTCCGCCTCCGTAGGGGACAGCGTAGGTTTTTATGAGCCTATCCACGGCTCCGCGCACGATATTACCGGCAAAGGTATTGCCAACCCGCTGGCTTCCATGTTGTCTGCCGCCCTGCTGCTGGATATTTCGTTCGGCCTCAAGGAAGAGTCCCAGCGCGTGATCCGCGCCGTAGACGCTACCTTGCGCCAGGGCTTCCGCACCATGGACATTGCCAACAAACATACGCCCAATGATTTTGTACTCGGTACAGACGCCATGGGCACACAGGTATTGAAGAATCTTAACTAACTAATTAATTCATACATCATGGACAACAATCGTGTTTATGTTTTCGATACTACCCTGCGCGATGGCGAACAAGTGCCGGGCTGCCAGTTGACCACCGTGGAAAAGATCATTGTGGCCAAAGAACTGGAAGCCCTGGGAGTGGATGTGATTGAGGCCGGTTTCCCCATTTCCAGTCCCGGCGACTTCCAGAGCGTAGTGGAGATCTCCAAAGCCGTTTCCGAGCCGGTCATTTGCGCGCTGACCCGCGCCAACACGGCAGACATTGACGCCGCCGCATCCGCCCTGCAATACGCCAAACGCAAGCGCATCCACACCGGTATCGGCTCGTCAGACATGCACATCAAATACAAGTTCAACAGCACCCGCGAGGCCATCCTGGAACGTGCCAAAGAAGCCGTGAAATATGCCCGCAAATTTGTAGACGATGTGGAGTTTTATGCCGAAGACGCAGGCCGCGCAGATAATGAGTACCTGGCCCGCATGGTAGAGGCCGTTATTGCCGCCGGCGCTACCGTGGTGAACATCCCCGATACCAACGGCTACTGCCTGCCCGAACAATACGGCGCAAAGATCAAATACCTGATGGACAATGTGTCCAACATAGATAAAGCCATCATTTCCGTACACTGCCATAACGACCTGGGCCTGGCCACCGCCAACACCATAGCCGGTGTGATCAACGGCGCCCGCCAGGTTGAATGTACCATCAACGGCATTGGCGAAAGGGCTGGCAACACTTCCCTGGAAGAAGTAGCCATGATCCTCAAAACACACCATGCCCTGGGGTACACCACCGGCATCAACAGCAAAAAGATCTACGAGATATCCAACCTCGTGTCTAACATGATGCGCATGCCCGTGCAGCCCAACAAGGCCATTGTAGGCCGCAACGCCTTTGCGCACAGCTCCGGCATCCATCAGGACGGTGTACTGAAACACCGCGAGAACTACGAGATACTCAACCCCGAAGATATCGGGCTGCAGTCCAACTCCATCATCCTCACCGCCCGCAGCGGCCGCCACGCGCTGAAGCACCACCTGGAAAGGCTGGGCTACAAAATTGACAAGATCAATCTTGACGAAGTATACACCCGCTTCCTCGAAATGGCGGACTCCAAAAAAGAAATTACGGACCACGATCTGCAGACCCTCATGGGAGACGGCAACAAAGACCATTATGACGATAATAAAGGCATCAAGGTAACGCTGTTGCAGGTAGTTTGCGGAGACCCGCTGCGCCCCATGGCTACCGTGAAGCTGAAAGTGAACGGTGAAGAGAAAGAGGCCAGCTCCGCCGGCAACGGCCCGGTGAACGCCACCATCAACGCCATTCACGAGATCATTAAAGATAAGATCAGTATAGACGAGTTCAGCATCCAGGCCATGCATGGCGGCAGTGAAGATGTGAGCAAGGTGAACATGCGCGTACTGCATGACGGGAAGTCTTATTACGGCTTCGGATACTCAACAGATATTGTGAACGCCAGTGTGCATGCATATGTAGATGCGTTGAACAAGATTTACTAAGGAGTTATTTTGTCTGTATAAAAAAGCGCTGCTTCGGGTTCGGGGCGGCGTTTTTTTTTGTATATTGGATTTTAAACTTGTTTTACCCGTTCTTCAAACCTATATCTATTTTTTATGATAAAAAAGACCCTCCTTTCTGTTACCCTGCTACTTATTGTATTGGCATCAAAAGCACAGGTTTTTACCCAGCAATTGCAGGTTACCAATAACAACCGGGATTACTATGTTAACCGGGCAATTACAGGTGAAACATCTGAGAGCATTGAGCCTACTTATATATTGCTGCATAAAGCCTATGCAGGCGTATTCCTGGAAGAACACCACGTGATGGGGAAAATTACGGCTATCCGCGGAGGCGTGAGCGCATGGAACAGGAAATGGACGGTGGAGGTGAATACTTCAGCCGCATCCAATCAAACACGCGGTACACTAATTACCTACAACGAAACGTCCAGACTTGTTACGCTGGTGTATAACAGTATCAGCTATCTGGCGGCTGAAATAGGGACCAACTCTCTCATGGGTTCCATTACATTTACAGGTTACGCCCGAAATGAAATGTTAACATTGGTTACGCACCAGCAGGTCAGCAATGTGCAGCCGTTTTCAAACCTTTCGGATATTATTTCACTGAACGGCAGAACGGTAATATCAGATCCCCATCCCAGCGGCAACCTGGTAGTGATTGGCCCGGGGGCCGATGTGAACGCGGGCTCAGGCAACCTGTTGAGTAACGGCCTGGTAGTAATGGCCACTACTACTGCCCGCAATGCCACCAAAGGTGCGCAGATAGAATTTGCTATTCCCAGGGATGCATCTGGCAACTGTTTTGGGCAGGGAAGGATACTGACGGTAGCAGGTGACGGCGTGATGAACAATCTCACCGGCAAAATGCTGATTGGAACCAGGCGGGCATTTAATAAAGCCGGCGGTGGCGTGCAATGGTATTATGGTGATGACATTGTAATAGATGGTACTGGCAACGTAGGCATCGGTACCCTCACCCCCCAGGCCAAGCTGGCGGTGAATGGGGACATGTTTGCCAAAAAGGTAAAAGTAACTGCCACCGGCTGGTCAGACTTTGTATTTGATCCGTCTTACAAACTGCCGTCTCTCTATGAAATAGAGCGCTTTATTAAGGCCAACCGGCACCTGCCTGATATTCCTACTGAAGCGGAGGTGAAGGAGAAGGGGATTGATGTGGGAGAGATGAACAAGTTGCTGTTGCAGAAGATCGAGGAGCAGATGTTGTATATTATTGAGCTGCGGAAAGAGGTGGATGGGTTGAAGAAGGCGATAAAGGGAGAAGCCAAGTAGTTTTTGTGGCGGATGAATGTAGACCGGGGGGCTTTTTCAAAAAGGCCCCCGGTCTACATTCGATATTTCTTATTCACCTGTGATAAAATTAAATGCTCTACTGGGAGCAATCTTCAAGCTGGCCGCTATAGTTATAACAATACTGCTTAATGATGTTCCGGTATTGATCGCGCACTAGCTGCAGCCTGCCAAAACCATCATATTCATAATAAGTCACGATATTATTGGCGTCACAAAGGCTGGTAATGCCATATATGGGATCGAAGGTAAAAGTACTGATCCTGGAAGATTTAGGATAGAACCTGACCTCATCCAACTGGCCGTTCAAATTGATCGTGAAGCTGTTAGTGCTGACGGTAACTTCGGTTGATACCAGGCTCCAGTTGCTTCCATTTTTATTCCAATATGATAAAATATACTTCCCATTGCCAATGCCCGAGAGGGCTTTACTAAAACCACCTGTACGGCTCTTCAGGCCGGTCTTGCTATCTCCTGTGGTGCTATTGCCGTCAGTGTCTTCAAAGGATGTAAAAAAAACGTCAGATGCCGCTCCATTCAGAATTTCGGCAATAGGAAGACAATTGTTGTATCCATAAATATATGAGTGAAGCGCATCGTCCACTTTTTGCTGCGAGAGCAGGTTCCCGTTCTGGTCATATTGAACAAACCTGATACGGGCCTCTTCCAAACCTGTTCCGTTCTTTTCCAGTATTTCGTCCGGAAGGTACTGGAGGGCTGTTTGGTATTGTTTGTAATTTGTTTGCCTGCGCTGCCTGAGTGTACTATTGTTGAAGACTTCTTGTCGTAGCGGTTCGCCGATACGGTTTTGCGAAATAAGGCCCAGCTTGGCTGTTTCATGCGCGCCTGAAAGAGCAAGATCGTTCGGGTAGTACTGTTTTGTTCTGATGCTGTCACCTTTGCTGGTAGTAGCTACTGTTTCAGACAAACGATAGCTTTCATCGTAGATATAACGCGTGAATTTCTCCAGGGGTGTTGTGCCTGTACGCAGATCATAGAGGGTCTCTTTCGTACTTTCCAGCAGCGAAATAGTGGGGGTTGCCTCGTACATACTCTGAATACTGAGCTGATCCTGCTCCATGCATTCGTGGAATGGGGTGCAGGTATAATTCGCTGTTATTAGTACGTGAAGGTTCAACACCTTGAGGCTATCTACCAATACGTTATTGTAAGTATTGACAGTTTTGCTGACAACCTTGTATTGGCCATTGTCTTTTTTGTAGTTGGTAACCTTAATCGGCTTACCTCTGAATTCTGACCGGCTTTCTCCAGGGGGGAAGGCCCCGCTAACATCAAATATGTCTGGTTCATGCGAAAAATCATAGCGGGTAACACCCTGTTCATGCGCGCTGTCTACATACTCGAAAACGGTCTTATAACCAATATAACTGCCGCTATGGCTGGCTATTGTTGCGGTAGGGTCTGAGAGTAACCTGAAACCGCTCGCATGCAAACAATCTCCAATATCATTGTACCAGTAGCAGGTGAATAGATGTTTTTTTATGAAGTGCTCATAAGAGGGCCCGAACATATCGCCAGAGCTTGTATCCCCGCCAAGCTCCGTTACGTAAGAATAATAGCGGTTATATTGGTTCCCGCTTTCATCGCTATGAATGGCCTGTTTGAGCCTCAACCCACCTGTATAATGTTTATCCGGGCCTGTTGTATCAATTCTCTGGAAGTCAATAATGAAAAAGAAACTTTGGTACATTGGCGGCGACTGGGTGAAGCTTGCCTTCATTTCATAGCGCCCGTTCGGTACGTATGAAGCGGTAATGGGAGCCGTCACATAAAAATTGATATGGGAATTACCCGGGTCCAGCCCTCTTAATGTAAGCAAGGCGCAGGGATTGGCTTGCCCGTTTATTTCGCAGCCCAGATCACCGAACACCGCATTGATAAAAGCGCCGCCACCAGGGGTATTATTGTTCAGAAAATAGTCCGGAGGATTGTTGATGCTGAACTCTTCCAGAAATGTGGTAGCATTGGGATCTTCCTGCCCTTCGAGATCAACAATTTGCTTGACATAGGTGGAGTTAGAGGGCATATCAATGCCTTGATTGCTTTCATAAATAAAAGAAGTACTGCCGCCTGTTGGATAGGTCAGCTTGGTAAGAATGCCAAATTGCGGATAATTTATATCCACCAGCCGATTAGCGCCAGCCAGTACTTGCGGGCCGCTGGGGCCGGCAATGATAGTAGTAGGTACCAGCGTGGTGTTGACCTTACCATTAAAGTACCCCCAGTAGTCTTGCCCGAAGCTCACCCGGCAGGGTACCGGGGTGAGCGTATCATAGTTCATTTTAAATTCCTCGTAGCTTTCGCTGTTCCTGGCATTGTAGTGCAGCACTCGTTTCAACATCAGGCGCTTTGATTCATAAGGAGATATGCCGGCAATAATGGAGCAGTTCTGGTCATTGAAATTGGCTGTTAAGTAATTGTATTCAAACCCCCACTTGCGTTTCAGATTATTTCCCTTGTCATATACTTCTATAGCGGCCAATGCATGCCCTCCCTGCAGATCCTGCCGCTCTGCCGTATCTCTTATAAACTGCACGTAGCCCGTACCAAAGTGAATGGCAGCAATATTTTTACTTTGGATGCTGGTGGTAGACATTCTTGCTGATTCTTCGCCGCAAGGGTCGTACATCCCTATTGATCCCGAATTGATAGTGCGTGTATGAACAAGCTCAACTGTATAGTTGAATACCAGGCTGTCTGTTTTGTTGGCATTATATATTCTGGAAACAAACCAGCTGTTGGTGGTCAACGGGCCTTGAAAAGCACCTGAGCTTTGCGAGGTTTCAGGTTCCCTGAACTCATATATGGTACCGTCATCATCAGTAATTTCAAAGCCTGCTGAATAGGGGTGGTCAATAATTCTGATATTAGAGTAGGGGTCTGACTGGTAGCGGCCGGTTTTTTGGTTCCAGTAAAAACGGCCGCTTTTCCCGGCGAGCGTAAAGTAAAAGATATCGGCTTCCAGGTCCATTGCTCCGCCGGTCAATTCACAGATATGCTGAAAATAGATATCGTCTGCGGTTGTCTGATGGCCGAATATGTTGACAAGGGTATCTGAAGTGAAACCGGCATATTTGTGGCGGATGCCGGGAGTAATTTCGTCAATACTCCCCCTCACAGTTCTTGATATATTGGGGATAACAGACATGTTCCATCCCATCCCGACCCTGGAAGGCACATCTTCCACCTTATTGCCTCCGGCGTGATAAGATAGCATCAACGGTAGTGAAAGCTCTTTTGATTTTATGGTGTACAACGGCAGCTTAATATCAGGAATGCCTGTAAAATGGCTAACAGGCATATCGCCGTATTTGGCAATGGCTGCCGCTTCAGGGCTCAGAGGAGCCACTTTTCGAAGTTCCAGTAGTTGGGCTTTACCGGTTTGGGCCAGCAGACAGGCGGTTACGATCATGAAAAAGCACTTGCTGAAATGTTGTTGAGTACGTTGTACAGTATCGCGAAGGGATCTGGGTCGAAGGGTTAAATATATCATAAGGTATCGGGTTCTGATAAATAAAGATAGGAAAAACAATCAAAATTCCGAAGCCTGGCATGATCGCAATTTGCTATCCATGCCTTAAACCCCTAACTTTATGGCGTGAATAATTTCCATGAGCCATGACCACCAAACCCACCACCATAGACAGCCGCAAATGCCAAACACTGGACGATTTCTACAAAACCATCGCCAAAGCCCTCGCATTCCCGTCACACTTCGGCAATAACCTGGACGCCCTGTCTGACTGCCTCTCCGAAATAAACAACAACAGCAAAATAGAAATAACGGACTTCGATTTCTTCCTGATAGAAGAATCAGACACCACGCGCAACAACGTGCTGGATGTATTGCAAGACGCCGCATCCCGCCACAACCTCAACGTGGTGGTGAGTTAACAGGGGCATTTTTTCCGGTGCCTGGCGCCGCTACGCCAGGCCCGTATCAAACGGCACAGCCACATCCCGGGGGCAAACAAAAAAGCCCCGGCAACAAAGGTCACCGGGGCTAAAAGAGCGTTCAGTATCCTATTGTTTGCGCTGCTGCAGCTCCGCCAGCTTCTTCTCCAGCTTGTTCCTGTCTTTCATATACGGCGCCAGGTCAAACAGTTCCACCTTGCGGTATTCTACGGGGTGGCTTTCGCTCTGCAGCGAAATGTAGCCTTCAGACAGCAATTTTCCGTCCTGCTTGTAAGCAGGGTCATAGTGAGACACGTTGCCGCCGCCTATCTGCGGTTTTTCGTAGGTCAGCACCGTATCTTTTTCTACAATGTGTTTGATGATGGAGTCGCCCAGTACCAGTACTTCCGCGCGCACCCATACATCTCCATGGTAGGTTTTTGACTTGGAGTCTACGCAATGCGGCGTGAAGAGTTTCCCGTTCATCACCACGTTGGTGCCGGGGGTGCAGAGGTTGGCGGTGGTGCGGTTGCCGGTGCCTTTGCCGCCCAGGAGCTGCACTTCAATGGAAATGGGAAAGTCCTGGTCTTTGCCCATGCTGGCTGCCGGCTGGCAATGCAGCATGGCGCCGCTGTTGCGGAAGGCCCAGCCGGGGCCACCTTTCACCTGGTCGCCAATAAAGCGGTATTCCATCACCAGCAGGTAGGCGGAGAATTTTTTCTTGTGGAAGATGTGGCCGTATTGTTCATTGAAGGCCTCATATTGGTCATAAGACACGCACAGCTTGCCGTCCCGCACGCGGAAGGTGTTGCCGTAGTTGTCATTCAGGGCGTGGCCTGTAATTTTAACGTCCCAGTCTTTGAGGTCTTTGCCGTTGAAAAGCTGGTACCATCCGTTTTTGGGCTTTTGTGCTGCGCTGATGCCGCAGATGAGGGCTAGCCCCAGGGTCATCAATAATTTCATTTTTACCATAGACGAGTAGCGAATTAGGCTGTTAAGCTATAAAAATTATTGCAGCTCCTCAAACCCGATGTCCATCAGCGGAAAACGGGAAGGGTTTTTCAGGTAATAATGCCACCACTCTGTTTCGAGGGCCACAAAGCCGTGGGCTTCCATGAGGGAGCGCAGCAGGGTGCGGTTCTCCAGCACTTCGGGGTCCAGGTCCATATAATCATGGTGGGCTTTTTCGGTGAAATCGTCATAAGGCGTGGGCATGGGCAGTTCCTGCCCGGTCTTGAGGTAGATGAGCGTGAGGTCTACCGCTACGCCGCGGTTGTGGCCGGAGCCGGTTTTCGGATCGGCGGCATACCGGTCGTCCGGCACTATCTCCCACATTTTTTCCGTGACCCGGTAGGGGCGGTAGCCGTCAAATATCTTGAGGCCCAGGCCCATGGGCTCCAGGAACTCCTGCAGGCGCACCAAAGCCTCATAAGCGGGCTGCCGCAGGTATACGGCGGCAAAGGGGTACAGCACCTTTTTCGTAAAGTTCTGCGTGGTGGCATACTTTACATCTATGGCCATATTATCTACTTTTATGAGCCGCATCTGCCCGTCTGCCCGCACCTGTTGCTCGTACAGCTGCCGGGTGGTAACCACCGGCAGGCCATATTTATTAAGAGGGATTTCCTGCGCCGCCAGGCATAAAGGGGCCAGCAAAAGACAGAGGATGAATATATTTTTCACTAGAATCGATTTAGACAGTCTTAAAAATAGGCAAGAAAGTACAAAATGTAGCTAAAAAAGAATTGCAATTAGCCTTATAATTGAGGTATTTTAGAACCTTTAAAATTACACGAAGATGAGTTTTTTCCGGTTAGATGGAAAGGTGGCCGTTGTAACAGGCGGTGGAAGCGGCATAGGACAGGCCATCGCCAAATGCCTGGCGGCCAGTGGGGCGCTGGTGCATGTGCTGGAGCTGAATGAAGCGGGTGGCCAGGGTACGATAGACGAGATCAAAGCCGCAGGCGGCCAGGCCCAGGTGCATGGCTGCAACGTGGCAGACCAGGCAGCGGTGATAGCCGTGATGCAGGGCATCATTCAAAGTCGCGGCCGGCTGGATATCCTGGTCAACTGCGCGGGCATTGCGCACGTGGGCAAGCTGGAAACCACGGCGGAAGCGGACTTTGACAGGGTGTTTGCCGTAAACGTAAAGGGTACGTACAATTGCATGTACGCGGTAATAGAACAAATGAAAAAACAGGGCGGCGGCGTGATCCTCAACATTGCGTCCATTGCGGCCACGGTGGGCATTCCCGACCGTTTTGCCTATTCCATGAGCAAGGGGGCGGTAATGACCATGACGCTGTCAGCGGCCAAAGATTACCTGGCAGACAAGGTACGCGTAAACAGCCTTTCGCCGGCCAGGGTGCATACGCCCTTTGTTGACGGCTTTATTGCCAAAAATTACCCCGGCAGGGAAGCGGAGATGTTTGACAAGCTGTCTAAAACACAGCCCATCGGCCGTATGGCCAAACCGGAAGAAGTGGGCTACCTGGCGCTGTTCCTCTGCTCTGACGAAGCCGGTTTCATCACCGGTTGCGATTACCCGATTGATGGCGGATTTATTAAGCTGAATAACTAGACCGATGAAATTAATATATGCCGCCATGGCCCTGCTGCTGGCTGTTGCCGCCTGCAACAGCGGCGGGCAGAAGAACGGCGAAGAACAAAATGCCACGGATGAAGCGCAACTGCGGCCGGCCCAGCCTGCCGGTACCATGCAGGTAGTGATACAAGACAGGGATAAAGATACTTCCATCGTTACCTTCCATTTCACAATAGATACCATGCGGTATGAAAGAACGTACAAAGATCTGCCGCTGGTGAAGGATTTTCCGGATACGGCCATCTACCGCGTTTTTTGGGACGAGCCTAATTCCGTGTGGATCGGTTTTATCAAACCCAACCGAGATACCCGGTATTACCATGCCTCGCAAGACGGGAAGCGCCTGAAGGTGTTGTGGGTGCCTTCTCCGCCGCAGAAGATCTACCGGTACATGGAAAAGGTAATGGGCCTGGGAGACGTGATCCGCCAGCAACCCAAGCTCACCCGGTATGAAAAGAACATCCAGTCGGGCCTCATCCTGGAAGACTTCATAGTTGCCCTGAAACCGGGCAGCAGCAAGAATGTAACGAATGTGTACATGAAGTTTGCGGGCGTGGAGCGCACGCTGGAAATGCCGGTGCCCGATGGCGCAAAGCCTTACATACAGGCGCTGGCGGATGATGAAGCGATAGTAGGCGTGGAGGTGAACGGCGAGCTGGAAGAATTTTACCAGGTAAAAGTAGTAAATGGCCGTTTAGGCTATAAAACATTGCAAACAGTAATAAAATAACAAAAGATATGAAACTGATCAGGTTCGGATTACCGGGAGAAGAAAAACCGGGTGTAGTAACAGCGGCAGGTATGTTTGACGCTTCCGCTTTCGGGGAAGATTTTGGCGAGCGTTTTTTTGAAGCAGACGGCCTCAGCCGTTTTGCCGCATGGTGGGCGGCTAATGAGGGCAAATGCCCGCAGGTACCGGAGGGCACCCGGTTGGGCGCTCCCGTTCAGCGGCCTTCCAAGATCATTTGCATCGGCCTCAACTATGCGGACCACGCCAAAGAGACCGGCGCCGCCATCCCGAAAGAGCCGATTGTGTTCTTCAAGTCCACTTCCTCCCTGGTGGGCCCGAACGATGACCTGGTGATCCCCCGCAACAGCGTTAAAACAGACTGGGAGGTGGAACTGGCCGTGGTGATCGGTAAAAGAACGAGCTATGTGGAGGAAAAAGATGCGATGAACTATGTGGCCGGCTACTGCCTGCATAACGACTACAGCGAACGCGAGTTCCAGCTGGAAAGAGGCGGCCAGTGGGTAAAGGGAAAAAGCAACGATACATTTGCGCCGCTGGGCCCCTGGCTGGTTACGAAAGATGAGATCGCCGATGTGAACAACCTCCGCCTCTGGCTCACGGTGAATGGTAAAAAGTACCAGGACGGCAATACTTCCAACCTCATCTTCAACATCCCCTTCATTGTATCTTATCTCAGCCAGTTCATGACCCTGCTGCCGGGCGATGTGATTTCTACCGGTACGCCCGCAGGCGTAGGCCTGGGCCTCAACCCGCAGGTGTTCCTGAAAGCGGGCGATGTGGTGGAGCTGGGTATTGACGGGCTGGGCGCTTCCAAACAAACGGCAGTGGCCTGGAAAAAATAGTTCACCATGAAAAGATATTGTTACACGCTCGATCTTAAAGACGACCCGGCCGTAATTGCGGAATACGAAAAGATACACCGCGGCATCTGGCCGGAGATCCACCAGAGCATCATCGATGCGGGCATTACCGTGATGGATATTTACCGCACCGGAAACCGCCTGTTCATGATCATGGAAGTGGACGATACGTTCACCTTTGAGCGCAAGGAAGCCATGGACGCGGCCAGTCCCATTGTGCAGAAATGGGAAGCGTACATGTGGACGTTCCAGCAGGCCATCCCCACAGCCAAACCAGGTGAGAAGTGGGTATTGATGCACCAGATATTTGCTTTGTGACAGGGCGCATGCCGGGAAGAACTGAACGGCAGATGACAGGACAGGTTATGCATATCAGCTGGTGCTTCCTGCATGGGCGCGCACCGGTGAGAAACTGAACTTTTTTTATGATCATAGACTCCCACCAGCATTTCTGGATATTTGATCCCGCACGGGATACCTGGATGACGGATAACAGCATCCGTAGAAACTTTTTGCCCGCAGATCTTGCGCCTGTGCTGGAAGCCAACGGCGTAAACGGCTGCGTGGCCGTTCAGGCAGACCAGAGCGAAGCGGAAACCGATTTCCTGCTGCAACTGGCGGCGGAAGATGATTTCATCAAAGGCGTGGTAGGCTGGGTAGACCTGCGCAGCCCCAACGTAACGGAGCGCCTCGCGCATTTCTCCCAATATCCCCTGCTGAAGGGTGTCAGGCATATTGTGCAAGGCGAACCCGACAAGGAATTTTTGCTGCGCGAAGATTTTGGCCGGGGCATTGCCGCGTTGAAGCAGTTTGACCTGGCGTACGATATACTCATTTACCCGCACCAGTTGCCCGCTGCCGTAGCTTTTGCAAAAAAGTTCCCGGAGCAGCGCTTTGTGGTAGACCATCTGGCCAAACCGGATTTTGAAACAGGGGAGCTGAAAGGCTGGGAGCAACACATCCGCGCGCTGGGCGCCATGCCTCACGTGCATTGCAAATTGAGCGGCATGGTAACGGAGGCAGACCTGCAAAACTGGCAGCAGGAGGATTTTATTCCTTTCCTCAACGTAGCGCTCGAAGCCTTTGGCCCCGGCCGCCTGATGTTCGGGTCAGACTGGCCGGTATGCCTGATGGCGGCGTCTTACCCGCAGGTGAAGCAGATCGTGACGGATTACATTGCCACTCTTTCCGCGGCAGAACAGGCGCAGATCATGGGCGGCAATGCGGCAGCATTTTATAAATTAATTTAAACAATACATCAAAATGGATCTCGGATTACAGGACAAAGTGGTGATCGTTACCGGCGGCGCCAAAGGCATTGGGGAAGCGGTGGCAAAACTGGTAGCGGCAGAAGGCGGCATAGCCGTTATTGCCGGCCGCAAGGAGGCAGACAATGAAAAAGCCGTGGCGGCCATCCGCCAGGCAGGCGGCAAGGCGTTTGGCATACAGGCGGAACTGGGCAACGTGGAAGATTGCAAGAAGGTGATAGACCTTACCGTGAAAGAATACGGCAGAATAGACGGCCTCATCAACAACGCCGGCGCCAATGACGGGGTGGGCCTGGAAAACGGCAGCCCTGAAAAATTCATGGCGTCCCTGCAGAACAATCTTTCCCATTATTACAACCTGGCCCACTATGCCTTGCCTTACCTGAAAGCAGTGAAAGGCAACATTGTGAACATCGGCTCCAAAGTGGCCGCCACCGGGCAGGGCAACACCTCCGGTTATGCCGCTTCCAAAGGCGCTATCAATGCGCTCACCCGTGAATGGGCCGTGGAGCTGCTGCCGTATGCCGTACGTGTGAATACGGTGATACCCGCGGAAGTGTGGACGCCCTTGTACGAGACCTGGATCAACTCACTGCCCAACCCGCAGGAAAAACTGAAGTCCATCGTGTCCAAAATTCCGCTGGAACAGCGCATGACCACGGCAGATGAAATTGCGGGCATGACGGTTTTCCTGCTCAGCGGCCTTTCCGCGCATACTACCGGGCAAATCGTGTATGTAGACGGTGGGTATACGCACCTCGACCGTTCCATCAGTTAATACAGCGCGCATTAAAATTCCACTGATAATTATTCACTCTAAACGCAATTGTATATGGCAGGGGGCGCAGTTTCCACAACCAGTTATACACCCACCGGTACACAAAACGGTCAGAAGTATTTATTTCCCTTCATTCTTGTAACCAGCCTGTTCTTTATGTGGGGCCTGGCTTACGGGCTGCTGGACGTGCTGAACAAACACTTCCAGGAAGCGCTGTCTATAGACAAGGCCCGTTCCACCCTGCTGCAGGCCGCCTACTTCGGCGCCTATTTCATTATGGCGCTGCCGGCGGGGTACTTCATGAAGAAGTACAGCTACAAGTCAGGCATCATTTTCGGATTGCTGCTGTACGCGGCCGGGGCGGCGCTGTTCTACCCTTCGGCCCATTTCGCCAACTTCAATTTTTTCCTGCTGGCCTTGTTCGTACTGGCTTCCGGGCTTACCTTCCTCGAAACCGCGGCCAACCCTTACGTGACGGTGCTGGGAGACAAATCCCGCTCGGAGTTCCGCCTCAACCTGTCCCAGTGCTTCAACGGGCTGGGCTCTTTCCTGGGCCCGCTGATCGCCTCTCAATTGTTTTTTGGCGGAGCGGGAGAAGGCGCCGGCGGCAGTGCTGATCTTTCATCCGTACAACTTGTATACATCGTGATGGCGGCAATTGTGCTGTTCATAGCGTTCCTTTTTTACCGCACCCGCCTGCCGGAGATCTCCGTCGCGGAAGAAGGCGCCGCCGCAAAGAGCGGCGCGGGTAAAGGGCTGTTTGCCCACCGCCACTTTGTATGGGGCGTAGTGGCGCAGTTCTTTTATGTGGCCGCCCAGGTGGGCGTTGGCGCGCTCTTCATCAACTATGTAACGGAATACTGGGAAGGGGCTACCAGCGCCAAAGGCTCCGCCATGCTGGGCGTAGCCCTGGGCCTCTTTACCATAGGGCGTTTTGTGGGCACGGCGCTCATGCGCAAAATTGCGCCCAATACGCTGCTCGCCGTATACGCGCTGATCAATACCGCGCTGTGCGCGCTGGTAATGTCCGGCCAGGGGGCCGTGTCCGTATACGGGCTGATGGCCATCTTCTTCTTCATGTCCATCATGTTCCCCACTATTTTTGCACTGGCGGTGAAAGGCCTGGGAGATCATACCAAAGAAGGTTCTTCCTACCAGATCATGGCCATTGTGGGCGGCGCGCTGGTGCCCTACGTAATGGGCACGGTGGCGGAAACACAGTCTACCGCGTTCTCTTTCATAGTGCCCCTTATCTGCTTCGTAATTGTGTTCTTTTACGGCTGGCGGGGATACCGGATCAGGTAAACATTCATTGATTGTACATAGTCCCGGTAGCCTGGCGGCTGCCGGGATTTTTTTTGGACCCTGCAAACCTTTATCAGGATTTTCTAACCAAAGGTGCAAACCTATTTCAGGACAAGGCCAAAAGCCTTGCTGCTGGCGGGTTTGAGATAGGATATCTTACCCATATCATACCCATGTCCCAAGGATATCCCATCCATATCTCACCCCTATATAGAGGTAACTTATCTATGCCTTATCTGTATGTAAAGCATTGTTTATCAGTAAAATGTTCAAAAGTCCACCCGGCTGTTGCCATACCGCTGCCGCCCGGAAAGGACGAAATAGCAGGGGAGGTGCCGCCTTTTTTGTACCTTTCACAACAGAAACCTCCGCATATGAAACCAAAAGCCCTCCTGTACATTTTCTTCATGCTATTGATGGCCTGTAAAAAGGAAAAGCAGGAGCAGGGCACCCTCCAGCTTACCTTCACCAACGTGGTGAACGGGGCCGCGCTCACCCTTAATACGGCCAGCTATACCAATGCGGCGGGAGAGGCCTTTACCGTGAGCGCCTTCAGGTATTACATCAGCAACATCACCCTGGTACGGATGGACAACAGCGAAGTGAAGCTGGCTGACACCTACTTCCTGGTAGATGAAAGCAAGCCGGCTTCCAGGACCCTGCAGGTAATGGCCCCGCGGGGCGAATACAGGGCTTTTTCCTTTCTGCTGGGGGTAGACAGCGTCCGCAATGTAAGCGGGGCGCAAACAGGCGCTTTGGACCCTGTAAACGGCATGTTCTGGAGCTGGAACAGCGGGTACATCATGGCGAAGATGGAAGGCACGTCTCCCGCATCCGCAGCGGCGGGGCAGGCGCTGACCTTTCACATCGGCGGGTTCAGGGGGGAGTACAACGCGGTGCGGCGCATCAGCCTGGTAAGCCCCATCAGCCTCACGGTGGCGGCAGACCGCAAGCCTGATGTAACCATCAAGGCAGACCTGTATACCTGGTTCAGCCTGCCCAACCAGGTGCAGTTTGCGCAAACCGCTACCATCCATGTGCCGGGAGAAGACGCCTGGAAAATATCGGAGAACTATAGCAATATGTTCCGCATTACGAGTGTGACCGACCTGTGATACGTTACGCGATCTATATGGGCTGCCTGTTCCTGCTGATCTGGAGTTGCAGGAAAACCGCCTCCGTAAGGCCGGGGCCACAGCCGTATACGCTGGAGCTGCCGGCAGATTTTCCGGCGCCGGTGTATGATATGAGCCAGAACCCGCTCACCGTGCAGGGCGTTGCCCTGGGCCGCCGCCTCTTTTATGACCCGCGCCTCTCGCGCGACAGTACTATTTCCTGCGGCTTCTGCCACCAGCAGTTTGCGGCCTTTGCGCATTTTGACCACCCGCTGAGCCACGGCATCGATAACAACACGGGCTTCCGCTCCGTGCCCGGCCTGTTCAACCTCATCTGGCAGAAAGATTTTATGTGGGACGGTGGGGTGAACCACCTGGAAGTACAGCCGCTGACGCCCATTACAGACCCGAATGAAATGGGGGAAGACCTGGGCCGCCTCATCAGCCGCCTGAACGCGGACCAGCAATACCGCGCCATGTTCAATGACGCCTTCGGGGAAGGGGAGATCAACAGCCAGCGGCTGTTCAGGGCACTGGCGCAGTTCATGGCCACCATGAACTCCTTCCACTCGAAATATGACAGCGTGATGCGCAAGCTCCCCGGCGCGCAGTTTACGCCGGAAGAAGCCAACGGCTACCGCGTTTTTCAGGAAAAATGCGCGGCCTGCCACAAGGAGCCCCTGTTCACGGACGGCTCATACCGCAACAACGGGCTGCCCTACAACCCCTACCTGCACGATGCGGGAAGGATGCGCATTACCAACAGTACCGGAGATTACCTGAAGTTCAAGGTGCCCTCCCTGCGTAACATCCTGAAGAGCCCGCCGTACATGCACGACGGCCGCTTTTACGACATATTCAACGTGTTTGACCACTATGCCGAAGGGATAGAGCAAACCCCCACCATAGATCCCCTGGTCAGGAACGGCATCCCGCTTTCCGTATCGGAAAAACGTGAATTGTACTTTTTTCTGAATACGTTAACCGACCATACGTTTATCAACAGTAAGGCGCTGTCTGAAATATTGATCGATAACTAATTGTTAATAAGGAAGTTGGGTTTCATTAACATTTTTGAGGGCTTTTATTAACGCTTTCTGGCAGGAAATTTGCCAATTCCAGGCGTCATGAAAATAAAGGTATTAAATAATGTTGTAAAGTGTGTAGTGGCGGTGCTGACGGTACTGGCCCTGGGCACTGCGCCGGTACTGGCACAGCAGAGGGCCAAATCGCCTTCTACGGGTGTTGCCAGCTATTATGCGCAGAAGTTCCATGGCAGGCAAACGGCCAGTGGTGAAATATTTGATAATACCGCCATGACGGCCGCGCATAACTCCCTGCCCCTGGGCACGCTCATAAAAGTGACCAACCTGCGCAACCACCGCTGGGTAGTGGTAAAAGTAACAGACCGCCTGCATCATGCCAACCGCCGCATTGTAGACCTTACGCAGGCCGCGGCCAAAAAGCTGGGCTTCATTCACTGGGGGCTTACCCGGGTAAAGGTGGAAGTGGTATCTGGCGCGTTCATGAACAGCCTGCCTATGCTTGACCTGGAGCTGGCCGCCGCCAACTAGGGTTACTTTTTCTTCCGTGTAAAACAACTCATCACATGATCGTTCACCATACCGGTGGCCTGCATGTACGCGTAACAGATCGTAGAGCCAACAAACTTGAACCCGCGTTTCAGCAGGTCTTTGCTCATGGCGTCTGATACGGGCGTTTTGGCGGGTACTTCGCCCAGGCTTTTGAAGTGATTGATGATGGGCTGATGGTCAACAAATTGCCAGATGTAACGGTCAAAGCTGCCAAACTCCTTTTGCACGGCCAGGAAGGCCTTTGCGTTAGACACCACGGCGCGCACCTTTAGCTGGTTGCGGATAATGCCGGGGTCTTGCAGCAGTTTCTCTATCTTTTTCTCCGTATACTTCGAGATCTTTTGCGCATCCCAGTTATCGAAAGCCCTGCGGTAATTTTCGCGTTTGGTGAGCACGGTGTACCAGCTCAGGCCGGCCTGCGCGCCTTCCAGGTTCAGCATTTCAAACAAGTGGGCATCGTCGTGGCTGGGAATGCCCCACTCATGATCGTGGTAGTCTTTGTACAACTGGTCTTTTACGCTCCAGCCGCAGCGTATCTTTTCCTCTTTCATAGCGCCCACTGCCTGATGATCTCTTTCACCTGTTTTTTATAGGCCTTCAGGTCTGCCTGGGTCTGTTGTATAAAGCTGTTGTCTTCCAGCTTGCCTACTACGGTGTCCATTTCCGCTTCATTTTCATATGCCATGCGGCGGAAGGGGTTGAGGTAATCTTTTTCGCGGGAGTGGTAAATGCTTTCCGTGATGCTGCTCAAGGTATGAACAGACTGTTCCAGGTATTTTTTAAGCAGGGCCGGGGTCAGTTCTCCGGCGCTGACCTGGTGCAGGTGCAGCAGGCAGGCCAGGGCGTGGTGCAGCTTGTCTTGCTCATATACGGCGCCTAACTGGCGGTAGGCTTCGTGCAGCTCCGGCCAGCCGGTTATTTTTCCTTTGCGGATGCGGTTTTTCAGGTCGTCCAATGCATCTGCCTTTACCAGTTGCCCGCCGGCGTTGTACCATGCGGTGCGCCGGCTGGTTTTGCAAACGGCCTGCAGGGTTTTGAAGGAGGTGATGTTAAAACCGGCGGCCAGCTTTACCAGGTTGCGCATGGCGTAGAGGTTCACCAGTTCGCGGAAGAGGGGATATGCTTTATGCACCTTCAGCAACTGCGCTTTGCGGGAAGAGTTCTCTATGCCTTCTACCAGTATTTCCGCGCGCCCCACTTTGGCGTTTTCTTCCAGCAGCATTTGTTTGCCTTTTTGCTGCAGGGCTTTTTTGCCCGCTTTGTCTTTCTGGCCGTGGAAGGTTTTGCCTACGGCATATTCCATCAGCTCCAGGGAGTGCAGCAGTTCTTCCGCCGAATCAGGCGCCAGGTAATCATATTCTATCAGCTGGGTCTTATCCGTACGTTTGTCCCGGTCTACATACTTCCAGGCGTTGCGGGCCAAAGCGTACATGTTGTGCATGAACCAGTAGCCCGGCATTACCCGCAGCATGTTGTCATGCTCATCGTTCACTACCAGGCTGAATGGGAAGGGAATGTCCAGCTCGCTCATGTAGTTGCCTTTGGCAATGAGGGTGAAGCTGGCAAAGCGGGAATTGTGTTTGAGGCTTACGCACAGCCCGGGCCAGAAGCCCCTGCCGGCAATGATCTCACCGTCCGCCCCGCGGGAGTTGTGATTGGAGCCGATGGTAGCGCCGGCGGCCATGTTGCTTTGCCCCATTACCAGCGCGGCGCAGAGGAACGAGTTGTTATGGTGCTGCTCGTGCGCGGGAAATATGAGGGAGTTCAGTACTTCGCAGCAGGAAATGGTGGCGTTGTTGCCGAGGTACGAGTTAATGAGGCGCGCGCCGTATTTGAGCTGGGAGTGGGAGGCCATCACAAAACGTACGGCCTTTACACCGTAGAACACGCGGCAGCCCAGGCCAATGATGCCGTTCACCAGCTCGCAGCCTTCTCCTATCTGGGAGTGGGCGCCCGGCTCGCTGTTGATGGTAAGGTTCTTCAGTTTGTTGGCGCCTTTGAGGTAGGCATCGGAGCCAATGGTCACGTCTTTGATGATCTTGCAGTTCTTGATCACCGTGCGGTCTCCCACCATGCCGTAGTAGCCCCGCTTTTTATCGAACTGCTTTTCCGTGAATGCCTTGAAGCGTTCCATCAGCACGGTATCGTGGCGGTTGCGCGTCCACAGCCATGCATCGCCAGGCAGCATGCCGTCAAACGGCATTACGCTTCTGCCGCCGTTCTCGTTACACAGTTCCAGCCATATGCGCACGTTTTCCGGCTCGCCTTCTTTCACAATGCCGTTGCCGAACTTGGCATGGTCCGTTACGCCCATTTCGTTCACGTTGGCAATGATCACTTCGTTGCCGATGATGTAATGGGAGAGGAAGTTCACGTTGTGTACCACTACGTTGTCCCCAAAGTCGCAGGAGGCAATGGTGCTGTTGTACAGGCCCACGGGCAGGCGCAGGTTGTGGAACTCCAGGTAGAACGGTTCCAGCTTGCCAATGCGCACCATGCCGTAGAAGTGGCAGTGCTGCACCAGGTTGGGATCAAATTCGTTGTCTACGAAAATATTGTTCCAGTCATCTGACGTATTATCGTTCCGCACCAGTGTTTCTATTTCCCACGCTTTCAGCTTGCGGTGAACGGTTTCGCGGCCGCGCTGCTGGTCGCGCAGGTAATATTCGTTCTTGCCCTGCGGCAGGTAAGCGGGTTCAATGAACTGGTAGCCCAGCTGGCTGAGCGGTTTTTTTTCTATCCTGTTCATAAGCGTATTATTCTACGGTTACGGACTTTGCAAGATTGCGGGGTTTGTCTACATCATACCCTTTGGCCACGCCGATATGATAAGCCAGTAATTGGAGAGGTATCACGGAAATGAGCGGGGCCACCAGCTCATCTGCTTCGGGTACTACTATTACATCGTCCGCCATACCGGGTATTACCTGGTCTCCTTCCGTGGTAACGGCTATCACCTTGCCTTTGCGGGCTTTTATTTCCTGGATGTTAGACACTATTTTTTCGTAGTAGCTGTCTTTGGTGGCCACGAACACTACCGGCAGGTTTTCGTCTACCAGCGCAATAGGGCCGTGTTTCATTTCGGCGGCGGGGTAGCCTTCTGCATGAATGTAGGAAATTTCTTTCAGCTTCAGCGCGCCTTCCAGGGCAATGGGAAAGTTGTAGCCGCGGCCCAGGTAGAGGAAATCGTGCGCGTCTTTATACTTGTCCGCGATCTTTTTCACGGCATCGTTCAGCTCCAGCGCGGCGGCCACTTTTTCAGACACGCTCTCCAGCTCGTCCAGCAAATGCTGGAAACGCTGCGGCGTAATGGTGCCTTTGGCCTGGGCTATCCTGAGGCCGATAAGGGCCAGTACGGCCAGCTGCGCGGTAAACGCCTTGGTGCTGGCCACGCCTATTTCAGGGCCGGCGTGCGTATACACGCCGCCGTTAGAGAGGCGGGCTATGGAAGAACCTACCACGTTGCACACGCCCAATATGATGGCGCCTTTTTCTTTGGCGCTTTCCATGGCCACCAGGGTGTCTGCCGTTTCGCCTGACTGGGATACGGCAATGATCACATCGCCCTTGCCCACCACGGGGTTTCGGTACCGGAACTCCGAGGCGTACTCTACTTCTACCGGTATGCGGCACAGTTCTTCTATCATGTATTCCGCCACCAGGCCGGCGTGCCAGCTGGTGCCGCAGGCCACTATGATGATGCGGTTGGCGTTGGTCAGCATGTCAAGATGCTCCCGCAGGCCGCCCAGCGTGAGCTGCCCGTTCCTGGCGTCCAGGCGGCCGCGCAGGCTGTCAAAGATGGTTTGCGGCTGCTCGAAAATTTCTTTCAGCATGAAATGATCGTACCCGCCTTTTTCAATGGCGGCCAGCTCAATGTCCAGCTTCTGGATGTAGGGCGTTTGTATCTCGTTGGCAATGTTTTTCAGTATCAGCTCGTCCGCGCGGAGAATGGCGATCTCGTAATCGTTCACATACACTACCTCTTTGGTGTACTCTACAATGGGAGAAGCGTCCGAGGCCAGGAAGTGCTCGCCTTTGCCCACGCCTATCACAAGCGGGCTGCCTTTGCGCGCGGCAATGAGGGTGGAGGGATCGTCTTCGTCCACGATCACGATCACGTAGGCGCCCACTACTCTTTTGAGCGCAATGCGCACGGCTTCTTCCGTGCTGCACTGGTTGCTGCTTTTTATTTCCTGTATGAAATGCACCAGCACTTCCGTATCGGTATCGCTGGTGAAGGCATGCCCCTTGTTCAACAGTTCCTGCTTCAGCTGCGCATAGTTCTCGATAATGCCGTTGTGTACCATGGCCAGCTTGCCGTCTCCTGAAAGCTGCGGGTGGGCGTTGCGGTCATTCGGCTCGCCATGGGTGGCCCAGCGGGTATGGCCAATGGCAATATGGCTTTTCAGCTCTTTTCCGAGCACATGGTCTTCCAGCTCTGCTACCTTACCTTTCTTCTTGTATACTTTCAGGCTTCCTCCGTTCAGTAAGGCAACGCCTGTGCTGTCGTATCCCCGGTACTCCAGTCTTTTCAGACCTTTTAATACTACCGGGTATGCTTCCCGGTGACCAATGTAGGCTACAATTCCACACATAGTTGTATATCAGGTTTTGATGAATTATCCCCGCAATATGCAGTAAAAATTTTAGCACGGAAAGGAATTGCAGTAAATAAAAAAAATTAAAATGTGCCCCGTTGGAGGCACATTCCAGCATGTTTGCGAGCGTGTAAAAAAGCAGTATCAGTAATCTGCGCCGGTCATGTCCATAAAAGAACTGTCTCCGTTCCAGCCTGAACGGTTCCGGTACTTTACGTGGCGTATAACGCCTGTGATCTGCTCTGACAGCGGCTTGTCGGTTTTGTAACGGATGCGGGTGAATTGAGATAACTGGTCGCTGTCCGCGCATTTCTTTTCATCTTCCGGCTGCGGGCCGCTGATGCCCAAGTACCAGGTATCCGCATCTTTTTGCCGGTATTTGTAAACGTACACGGTGCTTTTCCGGAAGCGGTACCAGGTTTGTTTCTTGCCTAGTAATACGAGGGTGTCTACTTTCACATTGTACTCCATGGCGCCGTACAGCAGGCTGCGCGCCATCAGCTCCTGTTTGTTGTAGGCGGCGGGGAACCTGTTTTGTTGATTGATGGCGCTGAGGGCCGTCCAGAGCGAGACCCTGTAGCGGTCTTGCGCCGCAATGGTCTGCAGCAGGCTGTCTGATACCGGCAGGTTGTTTTTCATATACAGCTGTGCCAGCAAGACCTGTTGCGCGGGATTGCCGCTGCTCTCATAGCGCGCCAGGAAACGTTCGGCATTTTTATGCTGTTGCCGGAAGGGCAGCAGCAATACGGCAAAATCGTGCAGGGTGGTGTTGGCTTCCTGCGCTTCGTTTTCCATCTCGTCATCATCCCGCCGGTGCAGCCTGTTCTGCTCGTCCGCCAGTTCTTTCTGCAGGGCAATGCGCGCGTCAAAGGCCAGCTGGCTCACGTGGTCCGCGTACAGGGAGGGTTGTACCAGGCTGCTGTCTACCAGCGTGGAGAGCAGGTTGTATACGGGCTCTTTGTAATCCGTGAGCGCGGTCAGCTCCAGCAGGTCGGGGAAGAGGGCGCGGGCCAGTTGCAGGGAATCGTATAACGGGCGGAAGAGGGGATAGATATTTTCACCGTCGCTGAAAACGGGAATTTCTTTCAGTACCAGGTTTTTAAACAGGGCGTGGCCGGCCGTTGTTTGCTGGCGCAGCAGGGCTATCAGTATGCTGCGTTGCAGGCTGGCGGTATCATTGGCGGCCTCATAGGCTTTCTGGAGAAAGGGCAGTATGTCAGGATGTTTGATGCGGCCCAGCTCACCGATGAGGTCTGTTTTCACATCCATGTAATTTTTTTCCGCCGCGCTCCAGCCGCGTATCATGCCCATGAGCACGGGCGCGTCTTCATCCTTGTAGTCAGGCGTGCCAACGGAGCTGCGCGCCTGCTGGCGGGTAGTGCTGTCTGTACTGTAAAAGTCCGCGAACAGGCCGGCGGCCTTGCTGGCATAAATGGAGGCGCCAATGGCGGTATCCGCGGGCGTGAAACTGCTGAAGAAGGTGCGCACAAATTCAGAGGGGCCTTGTATGTTGTCTGTTACGCTATAGAGCGTGTACTGTACGCCGTTGCGCAGTATCACCTTGTACTGCAGGCTGCGGCTGCTGTTGGTGTCACGCATTTGCAGCAGCATGCTTTCCCAGCCGGGCAGGCGCTCATATTGCTGCTGGTGTATCACAAAATCCCCGCGGTCGCTGAGGTCTTCCACCTGGTTTTGCCAGAAGCCCGCGCTGTCTTTGGCGCTGTAGTAGCGATTAAACTTGCGGAATATCACCCGTACTTCCTCACCGGTGCTGTCTACCCTGAACACCTTGTTGCGCACACGGTTCAGGTGTTCGTTGTTCTCGCCGGCGCCGCTGCCGGTGAAGGCTTCCATCAGCATTTCATCATCATTGGGCACTACGGCGGTTTTCACGGAAAAATGGAGGCTGGTGTCACGGTACTGTTCAAAGCGCCGGTACACCGGTTGCGCGGGCGTGAAGGAGTTGAAAAATTCCTGTACGGGTTTTTTATCGTTCCGGTACCGGGCGGAAAGCAGGTAGTAGTGCGCGCCGCGCAGCAGTATGCGGGTTTGTGTGTAACTATTGTCTGTATTGAGGTGCAGCAGCTCCAGGCAGGGGTAGCCCTGCCAGCTGATGAAGCGGCGGCTTTTCTGTTGTTTGATGAATTGCGACTGCAGGAAACTTTCTTCCGCAAAGCTCAGGTCTACGGTGTCTTCTTCCAGCGAGGAATAGTCTGGTATGGTTTTGTGCATCACCAGGTAGCTGTTGCCGTTGCGGCCGTCCAGCGCTTCGTATTCCATACGTTTGCTGAGGGTGCGGAGGGCAACATGGTTGGCCGTTACAGGCGTATGCGGCATTTTTACGCTGAACCCGGCGGCGGCGTGGTAGTCCGTCCAGCTGCCGCTGCTGAACGGTTTGAGGCGGATGGAGGAAAAGAAACGCGCGGCTTCTTCACCTGCTACGTACTCACCGTTGCCGCTGATCTTGAATATGATGATCTCGAAGGGCGTGATGAAAATGTTGTACCGCTGCAGGTCTCCGCGGCGGGTGCGGTTGCTGATGTCAAAGCCTTTGTAGCCGTTGAGGTGGATGGTTTTTTTAGAGATGATCCTGCCGGGAATGTTCTCGTACAGGAGGCTGTCTACTTTCAGGTATACGTCTTCTTCCCGCTGGCCGAGGCTGAGGGCGTTGGTCTTGATGCGGCTGACGAGGTAATAGGCGCCGTTGGCCAGGTCTGCGTATTGCAGCTGGTTGAGCATGGTAAGGTTGCTGAAGTTGTACAGCTTGCCGGGCACGTCTGCTTCCACCCAGCCGTCTTCAGACGCATAACGCCGGAAAGATACAGGTGCCTTGAGCTGGTCAAGCGTTTCTTTCTGCCCGCTGTCACGGTTGGTGGTGGCCACGGGCCTTACGGTATAGCCGGCTTTGCGGAGCATTTCTATCAGCCCGCGCTCCCCGGGGAGGTGGGCCGCGCCAACGCCGGCAAAGAGGGAGCCGCGGCGGATGATGGAGTCAATGGCATGGAACATGTTCTCGTTCCGTTTGTACAGGAACTTTTCCAGGAAAGCGGGCGATGCGTACTGGTCTGTGGAAATGGAATCCAGCATGTCCAGGTCCCCGCGGCGGTAAGCGTCGTTCAGTTTTCTGCGGGCCTCCTGCGGATTTTCCGCCTGGCGTACGTTTTTCCTCGCCTTGCGGTCGTTGGCCGCATCGCGGTAAGATTCCAGCATCAGCCGTTCAGACTCTTCAAAGTTTTCCACTCCGGCGGCCTTTTTGCCGAGCTTGCTGCCTACCTGGTAGATGTACATGTCCAGGAAAGTATCTTCTTCAAAATCTTCCTGCGCGGCAAAGGAGCGGTACAGCAGGTGGTTGATCATTTCAGGGCGGTAGGTGAGGCCCGTGCGCACCAGGTCTGCATAAGCGCCGATGGTAAAAGCATCAGGGCTCATGGTGCCGCTGCTGCCCATATCATGGAGGTAGCGGGAGCTGAGCCGCAGCATTTTGCTGTTGGAAAAATCTTCCTGCAATTGCCGCGGGTCGGTTTCCAGCGCTACTATGTCCGAGCTTCTGATGCAATGGTAAAAGGAGTCGCTCAGGTGAAAGGCCAGTTTGCTGCTGACGTGCATGGTACCGAAGAGGTAGGAAGGCTTTGGCATGTTCTTGCCGGAGATCTCCCACAACAGGCCCTGGTATTTTTTAGACTGTGCATGCAGAATGGTAGAGAACATCAGGGCCAGGCAGCAGCTTGCAACGCTTTTCAGACGGTTCATATGGAGACTCCAGGGATTTAGGTACCTCCAAATATACTGAAATTAGCGGCGTTGCAGTACCCGTTCAAACAGGGCCAGGATGCGTTTGTACTCGTCCGTCCAGCTGGCAGGCTCCGTAAAGCCGTGGTCTTCTACCGGGTATACGGCCAGCTCCCAGTTGTTTTTTCCAAGTTCAATGAGGCGCTGGGAGAGGCGTACAATGTCCTGGAAGTGCACGTTCACGTCTACCATGCCATGGCACATCAGCAAGTGGCCTTTGAGGCCTTCGGCGAAGTAGATGGGAGAGGAGCGGCGGAAGGCAATGCTGTCTTCGGCCGGGCGGTTCAGGATGTTGGCGGTATAACCGTCGTTATAATGCGCCCAGTCCGTTACGGAGCGGAGGGCGGCCCCGGCCGCAAAATCATCTGGTGTGGTGAACATGGCCATAAGGGTGATGAACCCGCCGTAGCTGCCGCCGTAAATGCCGATGCGCTTGGGGTCTACGCCATGCTGCTGTGCCAGGTAACGGGCGCCGTCAACCTGGTCTGTCAGGTCTTTGCCGCCCATATGCCGGTATATGCCGGTGCGCCAGTTGCGGCCGTAGCCGGCGCTGCCGCGGTAGTCTATGTCCAGCACGGTGTAGCCCAGGTCTGCCAGCAGGTTGTGGAACATGTATTCCCGGAAGTACTGGCTCCACCAATGGTGGGCGTTTTGCAGGTAACCCGCGCCATGCACGAATATGACGGCCGCACCGTTCTTTTTGGCGGCATCGGGGGTGTAGAGCCTGGCATGTACGGTCTCCCCGTCCCGCGCCTGGAAGGTGACCACATTGGCGGGGCGCCATGGGTATGCCTTAAATTCAGCAGACTGCGCCAGGTGGGTGATCTGCACAGGTGGGGCGCCTGCCTTGTTTTCCTGCAGGTACAGCTCCCAGGGCTGGTTGGAGCGGGAGTAGCGGTAGGCCAGCCACTTTTCATCGGGACTGAGGCTTACGCTGTGGGCGCCTGGCATGCTGGTCAGCCTTTCCGCACGGCCGCCGGTTACGGGCAGCCTGTAATATTGTTTTTCACCGGGGTGTACTTCGTTGGTGAGGAGGTAAAAGTAATCCCGGTTGCGGGAGAGTTTGGCTTCCTGCACTTCATAGCTGCCATGCGTAAGCGCCTTTTTCTGTTTTGCGGCCACATGGTAAGTGTACAGGTGGGAGTAACTGGTGGCCTCGCTCTGGAACCAGCACGTTTGCTCGTCTATCCAGCCCATGCCGGCGCTGTTGATGCCGGGGCCGCCTATCCAGGCCTCGTCCCGCTGGCGGTCTACCGGTTCCAGCCCGCCGGTGGCGCAGTTCAGCAGCATGATCCAGCGGTCTTTATTATCTTCTGACGTGATGTTCACTAGCGCATGCGTGCCGTTGGGAGACCAGGATGGCCCGTAGATGGAAACCGCGCGCGTTTTTCTGGCGGTGTCTTTGCCGGGGTAGTCTTTCACATAATCCGGCTTGTCTCCCAGGCCGGGCAAGGCGGCGGTCCTTACCGGCAGTACGGTATCTTTTTCCCGGTCAAATACATAGCTGTAGGAGGTACCCTGCGGACTGCCTACTTTCGGGCGCGCGGTGAGAGCCGCCGTGTAGCCGTTTTCGGTAACGTAGCTGGGCACCTGTGTGCTGCTGCCGGCCGGCGCCCTGTAGAGGCGGTACACCACAAAACGCCCGTCCGGGCTGATGCGTGCATCTGTCAACACTTTATCTTCCAGGTAAATAGTGCGCAGCTGCCGCGCTTCCGGCAGGCTTTTACTGAATGTTTTGGCTGCCTCCGCTTTGGCTTTCTTTTCCCGTAATACATCAAACAGGTCTTGCTGCTGGTTTTGCAGGTACTGTTGCTGGGGCGTAAGCACAGCGGGTTTGTCTGACGGTTTGGCGCCGCTGGTAAAGTCTGTGAGCTGCTCCGTTTCCCCGGTTTTGATGTTCCAGGAGTAGAGGTTGCGGTTGCGCCGGAATATTACGCGGGTATCGTTGAAAGAAAAGCCGGCGGCGGTTTCCTGCTCGGCGGTGCTGGTAATGCGGGTATCTGTGCCGCCGGCCGCACTGTGCAGGTACACGTCTCCCTGGTAGGTATACACGCTTTGCGTGTAAGACCGGTTGTACTGGGCATTGTTGCGGGCGCTGATGCGGCCGCGTTCCGCCGCGGGTGTTTTTACTGGCGTGCGCGCGGCAAGGCTGATGCTGTACAGGGAGTCCGCATAGGCCTTTTCTGGATTCCAGAGAAAATATACCGTTTTGCTGTTGCCGTCCCAATCAATGTTGTCTGGCGAGGTGCCGATCCATTGCGGGTCACGCATGATCTTTTCTACGGTAAGTTGCTGGGCATGGCTGGCAATGGCAGGCAGTACACCCGCCAGGAACGCGAGTACTATTTTCATATTGATGAATAGTGTAGAATTTTATAATTTGTTGCAAGATAAGGAACAACATGGGCACAACAGCGCGCAATATGATGACCGGCATGCTTTTCCCTTTACTGCTGGCGGCCTGCGGGCAAGGGCAGCAGGCGGCGAGGGAACAGGTGCCGGTAACGGAAGATACCACTTTTCTGACGGGCACCTTCTTCCTGGTGCGGCATGCGGAAAAGAATCCCGGGGCAGACTCCACGCTCACCGCGGCGGGCCTGCAGCGCGCCGGCAAATTGTACCGGCTGCTGAAAGATTCCGCCATCAGCAAAATATACAGCACCAGGTACCGGCGTACCATGCAAACGGGAGACAGCCTGCGCATCCGCAACAGCATAGACACCGTGCTGTACCAGCCGGACAGTACGGGCGAGTCCCTGCTGTACGAGATCAGCCGGCGGGGAGACTGGGGCCGGCGCATCCTGATCATAGGCCACAGCAACACGCTCCTCCCCATCCTCAAAAGCCTGAACGTTGATCCGCGTATGGACGCTATTGCAGACACGGATTATGGCAACCTTTTCATTGTATATAAGTCAACTAAAGGCAGCCGGCTGGTGAAGCAGCGGTATTGACCAATACCGCCGGCTGGATTGGAGGCGCGGATTGGCACAACAGGCAATATGCTGAGACTAGGGCCTCCAGGCGGCAGAGCAGTTTTGCTGCGGTGCGCCGCGTTACAGCAAGATCCCGTTCAGGAACAGGTACGCCACGCTGAAATAGATCAGCAGCCCCGTTACATCCACCAGCGTGGCCACAAAGGGGGCGGAAGAGCTGGCCGGGTCCGCGCCCGCTCTTTTTAGCAGCAGCGGCAACATGGAGCCGGAAAGGGTGCCCCATAGCACTACGCCAATGAGCGACACGCCCAGGGTAGCGGCTATCAGGAAAGTATGTTCGCCGTAAGTATGGAAGAAGGAGTTCCAGATCAGTATCCGTAAAAAGCCCACCAGCCCCAGCACGCTGCCCAGCATCAGGCCGGAGAATATCTCGCGGCGCATTACGCGCCACCAGTCACGCGTGGTCAGCTCACCCAGCGCCATGGCCTGGATGATGAGGGTGGAAGCCTGGGAGCCGCTGTTGCCGCCGCTGGAAATGATCAGCGGTACAAACAGGGCCAGTACCACGGCCTTGGCTATTTCATCTTCAAAGTAGGTCATGACCGTGGCGGTGAGCATTTCCCCGATGAAGAGGATGACCAGCCAGCCCACGCGTTTTTTGATGAGGCTGAAAAAAGGCATGTCCAGGTAAGGCTCGTCCAGCGCTTCGGTACCACCTATCTTCTGTATGTCTTCCGTATGTTCTTCATTGGCGATCCACAGCATGTCATCTATGGTCACAATGCCCAGCATCACGCCTTTATCGTCTACCACGGGCAGGGCCACACGGTTTTCCAGCCTGAACACCTGTATGGCCTCCTCCTGTTCATCGTTCACATGGAGCGCTACAAAACGGTTGTCCATCAGTGACCTGACCTGTGTGGAGGGAGATACAAGCAGGAACTCCCGGATACGGAAATCGTCCAGCAGCTTGCCTTCATCATCAATGATATAGATCACGTCAATGGTCTCGCTGTCCCGCCCGTACATCCGGATGTGCTGCAGCACCTGTTCTACCGTCCAGTGAGCTTTGGCCGCAATGTAATCCGGCGTCATGATGCGGCCCACGCTGCTTTCGGGATAGCCCAGCAGGGAGAGGGTCACTTTTCTTTCTTCCGGGTGCAGCAGTTTGATCAGCTCCTGTACGGCCTGGCTGGGCAGCTCTTCCAGGAAGGCCGTACGGTCATCCGGCGGCAGCTCGTTCAGCAGCTCCGCGGTTTTGGCGGCGGGCAGCGCCTTGATGATGTCTTCCTGCGCGGGGAACTCCAATATCCTGAAAGCGGCGGCGGCGCGGCCAAGGGTGAGGTGTTCCATGATCACCACGGCCTCTTCGGGCACTTCATAGATGAGGTCCGCAATGTCTGTGATCAGCTGATCGTCCAGGAAGGTTTTCAGTTCCCGGGAGGGCTGCTCTTTGACCAGCTCTTCAAATCGCTCCAGTAATGCTGCATTTTCCATAGTAAACAGGCCTTGCGTGAAAACAGTTGTTATATGATCTCCTGCACATGCTTGCGGATGTTGCCGCTGATCACGTCCGTAGGCAGGTCGTTCGCATCTTTGCCGAAGGGGTCTTCGATCTCTTCCGCGATCAGCTCAAGGCTGGCCAGCACGTAAAAGATGAACACCACCATGGGTATGACCAGGTAACCCAACCCGAACACGTAACCCATGGGCAGCGTCATCACATAAAAGAAGATGAACTTTTTAAGGAACACGCTGTACGAAAAGGGGATGGGCGTGTTTTTGATACGCTCGCAGGCGCCGCAGATATCCGTGAGGGATTCCAGCTGCGCGTTGATGGTGATCAGCTGGTCACCGGTAATCACCTGCTGCCGGTACAGTTCCCCGGTTTTGTTCATGATGAACGCGGCTACCTGGTTGGGCATATGGCGTTGGCCGTCAAGGGCGGCCGTTTCCTCCGCCGTCAGCCCTTCCAGTGAATGTATGTGGAACTCCCCCCGCAGGTGGTCTTTCATGGCAAACGCATAGTTGGGTATCATAGTGTGGAAGTACGCCCGGGCCGGGTGCCCTTTGGGCAGTATGGCCTGCAGCTTCAGGGCCAGGTTGCGGCTGTTGTTCACCAGCAGCCCCCATTGCCGGCGGCCTTCCCACCAGCGGTCATACGCCGTATTGGTACGGAACACCAGCAGCAGCGATATCACAAAGCCCAGCAGGCCATGCATGGCCGTGATGTTCCGGATATGGTCCTTTTCAGACAGGCGGAACACTTCCAGCTCCAGCCAGGCTATTGCCGCGGAATAGAGGGCAATGGCAACAAACATCGGGAACAGCCTTTTAACGGTATCTGCCTTATGGATGCGGAAAATGAAAGTAAACCAGTCCTTCGGATTATAGTTGATCATACCGGCAAAAATAAATATCAATTCTGATTCCCCTGCATTTTGTTAACTGCCCGGTTTGATGTTATTTTACGTCTCTTTATTACGTGAGATTATGATCAAGCCGTATTTATACATTCAGAAAACGAAAGAAAAAGGCCGTGGTGTTTTCACCAAAGAACCTATTCCCGCCGGTACGCAAATAGAAATATCCCCCGTATTGGTGCTGTCCAACAACGATACGCAAATCGTAGACAAAACTAAACTGCACAACTACATTTTCCTCTGGGGCGCAAGGGAAACCCGCTCCTGCATTGCACTTGGCTTTTGTTCCATTTACAACCACGCGTATGACCCGAACTGCGAGTATGAAATGGACTTTGAGGCGGAAACGATGGCCATCAAGACCCGCCGCGATATCAGGAAGGGCGAGGAGCTGTCCATTAACTACAATGGAGAGGTGGAAGACAGTTCACCCGTTTGGTTCGATGTAAAACGCAAATAAAAAAATCCGGGCCGTATGCGCCGGATTTCTTAATATTGTAAATTATATAAGCACTTATATATTTATGGGATTTTATCCGAAACTGGGCTACCTGATCTTTGGCAGCCGGCTGCGGCGGCTGAGCGAATACTTCCTGGCGGAGGTGAACAAAGTGTACAGCCAGGCGGGCATCGGCTTTGACGCCAGCTGGTTCCCGTTGTTCTACCTCTTGTCTGAAAAGGAACAGCTGACGCTGATGGACATTGCCACGGAGCTGGAAGTATCCCACTCCGCCGTGAGCCAGCTGGTGACCAACCTGAAAAAGAAAGGGCTGGTGAAAACCAGCCGGTGCGAGGAAGACGGGCGCCGGCAATGGGTGGCGCTCACCAAAAAGGGGAGCGCTTTGCTGGAGCAGGTGCTGCCGGTCTGGAAAGGGATAGACGTGGCCATGCAAGAGCTGGTGGCGGAGCATAAACAAAGCAGCAAAATACTGGAGGCTATCAATACGCTGGAGCAGGCAGTAGAAGCGTTGCCGCTGGCGGAGCGCATCCGGCGGCGGTTGCCGGCCGGTATGCAAACAGACGTTCATCCAACAGGAGGCTGACCAGCGGCGGTTGCCGGCCGCCGCACAAACAGACATTCATCCAACGGGAGATTGACCAGCGGCAGTTGCCGGCCGCCGCCCCATCAACACCAAAATAGTTTTACATGAGCAAGGTTTTTAATTACGGTAAAGACACCCTCACGGTAGCCACGGCGCTGAACATTGCCGCCGGGCAAACAAAGGGCGTGCTGCTGCCGGAGGTGATGGCCCGTGTGGAAGCCAGCCACCGGCATGTGCAGGCCATAGTGCAGGAACATACCATTGTGTATGGCATCAACACCGGCTTTGGGCCCCTCTGCGATACCAAGATATCAGAAGAAGATACCCGCGCCCTGCAGTACAACATCCTGCAAAGCCACAGCGTAGGCGTGGGCGCGCCCATACCGGAAGAAATTGCGCGGCTGATGCTGATCACCAAAGTGCATGCGCTGGCGCAGGGTTATTCAGGCGTGGACCCGGTTACACTGCAGCGTATTATCTGGCATATTGAGCAGGGCGTTACCCCGCTGGTACCGGAAAAAGGCTCCGTGGGCGCGTCCGGGGACCTGGCGCCGCTTTCCCACCTGTTCCTTCCGCTGATAGGGCTGGGGCAGGTATGGTATAAGGGCCAACAGCTGCCCGCGGCGGACGTACTGCAACGGGAAGGATTGCAACCGGTAGTGCTGGGCCCCAAGGAAGGGCTGGCGCTGATCAACGGCACACAGTTCATACTGGCCTTTGCCACCAAAGCCGTGCAGCGCCTCTGGAACGCGCTGGAAGCGGCAGACGTGATCGGCGCCATGTCCCTGGAAGGATTGATGGGCACCGCCAAACCCTTTGACCCGCGGCTGCACGCCATACGGCCTTTCCCCGGCAACCAGCTGGTAGCCCACCGGCTGGACGCGCTGCTGCGCGGTTCGGAGATCATGGCCTCGCATGTGGACTGCGGGCGGGTGCAAGATCCTTATTCTCTCCGCTGCATGCCGCAGGTACACGGCGCTTCGCGCGCGGCCTGGCAGCACCTGGCAGCGCTGACGGCCATAGAGCTGAACGCTGTAACAGACAATCCCATTATTTTTTCCGCGGAAGACACCATCAGCGGCGGCAACTTTCACGGGCAACCCATGGCCCTGCCGCTGGACTACGCCACCATTGCGGCGGCGGAGCTGGGCAATATTGCGGACCGCCGCTGTTACATGATGATAGAAGGCCGCTACGGCCTGCCCAAACTGCTGATAGAAGATGCCGGCCTCAACTCCGGTTTTATGATACCGCAGTACACCACGGCGGCGCTGGTAACGGAAAATAAAACATTATGCTTCCCCGCCAGCGCAGACAGCGTACCTACCTCCCTGGGGCAGGAAGACCATGTGTCTATGGGCTCCATCAGTGGCAGAAAGCTGATGCAGGTGATCGGCAACCTGGAGTACATACTGGCGATAGAGCTGCTGTACGCCGCGCAGGCCATCAATTTCAGGCGGCCGCTAAAGTCTGCGCCGGTAATAGAAGCCTGCCACCATCACGTAAGGGAACATGTGGCCTTTGCCAAAAAAGACCGCGTGTTTGCCATAGACATTGCCGCGCTGCACCAGTTGGTAAGCAGCGGTTCACTAGTACAGGCAGCTAATGAAACGGCTGCCGCTCACCAGATCAATTTAAACGGCCCTTATGAAAAACAATTCCAGCTTCTTTGATACTTACGCGGCACACCCGCATTACAAAGCGCCCCGCGGTACACAGCTCAACGCGCGCTCCTGGCAAACAGAAGCCCCACTCCGCATGCTGCTGAACAACCTTGACCATGAGGTGGCGGAAAACCCGGATGAACTGGTGGTGTACGGCGGCATAGGGCAGGCGGCGCGCAACCGGGAAGCGCTGCAGCAGATCATCAACATCTTGCTGACGCTGGATGAAGATCATTCCCTGCTGGTGCAATCCGGCAAGCCGGTGGGCATTGTGCGCACCCACCCGCAAGCGCCCCGCGTACTGCTGGCCAACAGCAACCTGGTGCCCAAATGGGCTACCTGGGAGCATTTTAACGAACTGCGCGCCAAAGGCCTGATGATGTACGGGCAAATGACGGCGGGCAGCTGGATCTACATTGGCACGCAAGGCATTCTGCAAGGCACGTATGAGACCTTTGTGGAATGCGGCCGCCAGCATTTTGACGGCAACCTGCAGGGCAAGCTGCTGGTAACCGCGGGCCTTGGCGGCATGGGCGGCGCCCAGCCGCTGGCGGCTACCATGGCCGGTGCGGTGTTCCTGGGCGCAGACGTAGACCCAGCCCGCATACAGAAACGTATAGATACAAAGTATATAGACCGCATGACGCACTCTTATGAGGAAGCCATTGCCTGGGCAAAAGACGCCATGGCAAAAGGAGCAGCGTTATCCATTGGCCTTGTCAGCGATGCGGGGGATATGCTGGAACAGCTGCTGCGGGACAACATCACGCCCCACATCCTCACAGACCAGACCTCCGCGCATGACCCCGTGAACGGCTACGTGCCCAATGGCCTAGGCCTGGCGGAAGCGGCAGAACTTCGTACAACCGACCCCGTTCAATACAAACAGCTTTCGCTGGCCAGCATGGCGCGGCACGTAGGTTTTATGCTGCGGCTGCAGCAGCGCGGCGCCATTACGTTCGACTATGGCAACAACCTCCGCGAGTTTGCCCGCGAAGGCGGGGAAGCCAACGCTTTCAATTTCCCCGGTTTTACGCCGGCCTACATCCGGCCCCTCTTTTGTGAAGGCAAAGGGCCCTTCCGATGGGTGGCGCTCTCTGGTGACCCGGAAGATATTTATACTACAGACCGCGCGCTGATGGAAGCCTTTCCTGATAATACGCCACTGATCAACTGGCTGCAAAAAGCGCAGGAGCGGGTGGCCTTCCAGGGCCTGCCCGCACGCATTTGCTGGCTGGGTATGGGAGAAAGGGAAAAGGCGGGCCTGCTCTTTAATGAGCTGGTACGCAGCGGCCGGGTGAAAGCGCCCATCGTGATCGGCAGAGATCACCTGGACTGTGGTTCCGTGGCCTCGCCCAACCGGGAAACAGAGGCCATGAAAGACGGCTCTGACGCGGTAAGCGACTGGACGTTGCTGAACCTCATGTCTAACACCGCCGGCGGCGCTACCTGGGTGTCTTTCCACCACGGCGGCGGCGTGGGGATGGGTTACTCCCAGCACGCCGGTATGGTGGTGCTGGCAGACGGTACAGACCGGGCCGAGGCCTGCCTCCGGCGTGTGTTGTACAATGACCCCGCTTTGGGTATTTTCCGCCATGCAGACGCAGGATATGAAAGAGCGGAGGAGTGGAGCAGGAAGTTTGGCCTGCACCTGTAGCAAATTTACTGACACTAAAAACGACCATATGCAACTCATTGGCCCGTTTTCACAAATATTGCCGCTGGCAGGCCTGCCGGAGAAAGGCCCCGTTCCGGATGAGCAACTGCAGATCATGGAGAACGGCGGCGTGCTCATGCGGGGAGATGCTGTTGTTTTCGGCCGCTTTGAACAGCTCCGGAAAGAACACCCCAAAGCCGCCCTGCAAATAGTAGAAGTGCCGCAGGTGCTGATACCGGGCTTTGTAGACGCACATACCCACATCTGCTTTGCCGGCAGCCGCAGCCGTGACTATGCCATGCGCATAGCCGGCAAGTCTTACCTGGACATTGCCCGCGCCGGCGGCGGCATCTGGGACTCTGTACTAAAAACCCGCGAAGCTACGGACGCGGAGCTGGCGGAAAACACCGTAGCCCGCGCCAACCGCCATTTGCTGAACGGCGTTACCACCATAGAAGTAAAAAGCGGCTACGGCCTGGATGCGGACAGTGAATTGAAAATGCTCCGCGCCATCAGAACGGCGGCGCTGCATACCCGGGCCACCCTGGTGCCTACCTGCCTGGCCGCGCACATGCGCCCGAAAGATTTTGACGGGGATGAAAAGGCATACCTGCGCTGGATCATCCATGAACTGCTGCCGCTGGTAAAAGCAGAACAGCTGGCGGAGCGGGTAGACATTTTCATTGAAGAAACAGCGTTTTCCGCCGCGGATGCCAGAAAGTTCCTGCAGGCCGCCGGTATGAAAATTACGGTGCATGCAGACCAGTTCAGCAGCGGCGGCTCGCAGGTGGCGGTAGCAACCGGCGCGCTGTCTGCAGACCACCTGGAGGCCTCTACGGAAGAGGATATACGAAGGCTGGCGGCCTCCGGCACGGTGGCGGTGGTATTGCCCGGCGCCTCACTGGGCCTGGGCATGCATTATGCGCCCGCCCGTAAACTGCTGAACGCAGGCGCCTGCGTAGCCATTGCGAGCGACTGGAACCCCGGCTCCGCGCCTATGGGAGACCTGCTGATGCAGGCGGCCGTGATGAGCGCGGCGGAAAAACTGTCTACCGCGGAAGTACTGGCCGGCCTGACCGTCCGCGCCGCCAAAGCATTGGGCATGGCGCTGCCGGCGGGAGACCTGCAGGCTTACCCCTGTAAAGACCATCGGGATATCCTTTATTACCAGGGCAGCATGAAGCCGGTAACCGTGTGGAAGGGAGGGGAGGAAGTGGCGGATGCCTGAAGAAAGCAGCGGGCCATTGCAAGGCGTACGCGGCTGCTCGTTGCATAAGATGATTTTACACCACTGGCACGCAGGTAATGGCAACACTGATTTATACGGTGCTGCCGGTTACGCCGCCAAATCAACCGTTTTATATGACCATCATAATACCTGAAAACATGCTGGCATACTATCAACCCACGGCCGCCGGTACCTGGCAGGGCCGCATAGACGGAGAGGAGCCGGACGTGCGCCGCTGGCACCAGGTGATACAGCCGGTCAACATCAGCCACCACCCGTTGCCGGCACTGCCCGCAGGCCGCAAAGGCATTGCTTTTCTCGGTTTTGCCTGTGACGAGGGCGTACGGCGCAACAAAGGCAGAACAGGCGCAGCAGCAGGCCCGCTGGCATTGAGAAGGGCCTGCGCTTCCTTTCCCGTACATTTCGGCGCGCATGCACTGGTAGACGCTGGGGATGTGGTGTGTACGGACGGGCAGCTGGAAGCGGCGCAGGAAGTACTGTCTGCTACCGTGCAGCACATATTGCAGGCCGGCTACCTGCCGGTACTCTTCGGCGGCGGGCACGAAATAGCGTATGCCCATGAACGTGGCATCCGCCGCCACAGCGGGGCGCAGCAACCGGGCATTGTTAATTTCGATGCGCACTTTGACCTGCGGGAGCCGGATGCCGCAGGCCCCGGCTCCGGCACAGGCTTCTGGCAAATAGCGCAGGAGCGGGCGCAGGCAGGGCAGCCTTTCCATTACCTGGCGCTGGGCATTCAGCAAAACAGCAATACGCCCCGGCTCTTCCAGGCCGCTGAAACGCTGGGCGTGCAGTACCTGCCCGCATCGCTCTTCCAGCTCAAGTACCAGGAGCGCCTCATTGGCGCCATACAGGCATTTATACGGCAAAACGACAACATTTACCTGACCACCTGCCTGGATGTGTTTGCCGCGGCCTACGCCCCCGGCGTAAGCGCCCCGGCCTATAACGGGCTGATACCGGACGCGCTGTTCCTGGACTGTTTCCGTACCGTACTGCGCAGCGGCAAGCTGGCCGGTGCGGATATTGCGGAACTGAACCCCGCGTTTGACGCAGACCAGCGTACCGCCAAACTGGCCGCGTCGCTGGTGTTTGAAATTGTGATGAATTATTATTCTACTTTAGCGGTATGAAGAAGATAGGCCTGATGTCTGACACGCACGGCTACCTGCACCCGCAGGTGTTCAAATATTTTGCAGAGGTAGATGAAATATGGCATGCCGGGGATTTTGGCAGCGTAGCGCTGGCAGATGAGCTGGAAGCGTTCAAGCCGCTCCGCGCCGTATACGGCAATATAGACGGGCAGGATATCCGCATCCGTTACCCGGAGCATAACCTGTTCATCTGTGAAGGCGTGAAGGTATGGATGACGCACATCGGCGGCTACCCTCCCAAATATACGCCCGCCCTGAAACCCCACATCCGCGAAAAAAAGCCGCAGCTCTTCATCACCGGCCATTCCCACATTCTGAAAGTAATACCTGACCCCCCGCTGCAATTGCTGCACATCAACCCCGGCGCATGCGGCAAACAGGGCTGGCACAAAGTAAAAACCCTTGTACGCTTCCAACTGGACAAGGGAGAGATAAAAGCACTGGAAGTGATAGAATTACCGGATTAGTGTATATTTATAGACGCGACTGTTGCTTATGAAGTTTTTACCTGCAGTGATGCTGACCGTTTGTATGTTGCCTGCCCGTGTAGCCACGGCGCAAAAAATATTGCAGCTGCTGCAGGTGAAGAATGATTCCAGCTATATAGAAGATCATACGGCAGACCTGACGCTGCGCCTCTTCGGTTCCCGGAAGTACACCTATTACGACATGGCGGACAGAAACCTGAAAGAAAGGGTGCGCTACCGCCCCAATACGGCCAATAACGTGGGTTTTGGCGCCGCCTATAAATTCATTAACGTCAATTTTGCTTTCAACCTGCCTTTCATTAACAATGATGATGACAAGTACGGAAAAACAAAGTTCCTCGATCTGCAGGCGCATCTTTACCTGCGCAAGCTGGTAGTTGATTTCTACGGGCAGTACTACAAAGGCTATTACGAGGCCCAGCCGGAAAAGCGCATCAGCAATGCGTTTACCCGCCCTCCCGCATCTTTTAGGCCAGACATTTTTAACACAGACCTTGGGCTGCATGTGCAGTATATTTTTAACGACGAACGTTTTTCTTACCGTGCGGCCTTTATGCAGAACGAATACCAGAAAAAAAGCGCCGGATCTTTTCTGGCGGGAGGGGAGGTGTTCAGCTGGCAGCTGCGGGGAGACTCCGCGCTGATACCCGGCAGCCTCAACATGCCGGGCTTTTTGGGAGATGATCCGTTCAAGGGCACTTATACGGTAGGCTTTGCCGCCAATGCCGGTTATGCCTACACGCTGGTGCTGGCCAAATATTTTTTTGTGACCGCTTCCGTATCAGCCGGCGCGGGCCTCAACCATACCCGCCTCCGTTATAGCGACGGGCGGCCCAGCACCACCGGCTGGGGCTGGCAGGTCAACAATACGGTGCGGCTGGCGGCCGGGTATAATTCCAGCTATTACTTCATAGGTTTGCATTATACAGACATGATCACCCGCAGCAACGCACCGCTGCCGCGGGCGCACCAGGTGTTCGGCACCGGTAACCTGCGGTTCAGCATTGCGCGGCGGCTGGTATTGAAGAAGCCGCTTTTTTAAAGTGGTCATCAGCCAGGGCTTTCTCAGTGCTGTAATGCTCCCGGGGCAACTCTTTTGATGCATGACCGTCTGCCAGCGCTATTCCCATGCAATGTTCCGGCCGAAGGCCCGCGTCAAAGCGCTTCCAGCTCGCGCTCCATATTCTCCCTGGCTTTCTGTTCGTATTTTTCCCTGAACGCGGGTGTTTTATAGATATGGGGCTGGCCCAGGAAATGCTGCAGCACTTTTTTTCTCCCTTTGCGGTACATAAAATCCGGGTACAGCCAGTATTCTTTTCTTACCATTTTTGCATAGGCGCTGTATTGGGCGGGTGGCGTGCCCAGTATGTAGAGGTCAAAATCCAGCAGGTAGTCCAGGTCTGGGTCTGCCAGCGGGTTCAGGTGCCCCGCGGTAGCGGCAATGTAGCCGTATATTTTTTGCTGCCGGTCTGCGGGCAGGCTGGTGTTTTGCAAAAAACGGAGGGCTTCCTGCGCGCTTTTCTCTTCATTGTCCTTGCGGGTAACGGCGTAAATAATATCGTGGAAAAAGATGGCGTACAGCAGGCTGTCATTGTCAATGACGAGGGGGGCGTATTGCTGTTGCAGGTAGAGCAGGTCGCAAAGATGTTCGAGGTTATGGTAATGACGGCCGGCCGCGGAATATTGCCGGATGATATGGTCTATACCAGTCAGCGCTGATTCCGTGGTGCAACCGGTTTTGGAAGTAAGCTGCATCCAGTTTTCCTTGATCTCTGCTATCTGCATACTGTACAGGGTGGGTTACCCAATATTTGCAAATAACGGGCCAGCGGGAAAACAAAAGCCCCGTTCCGGGTGGAACGGGGCCTTATAAAAAGTGTTAAAGCGCTGTTATTTTTTTGCAGCGGCAAATTGTGCCCTGATCACGTTTAACGCGCCACCTGCCTTGAACCACTCAATTTGTTGTTCATTGTAAGTGTGGTTCACAGAGATGCTGTCTTTGCTGCCGTCTTTGTGGTTGAACACAACGGTGAGCGGTTTGCCGGGAACAAAATCCGTGAGGCCCAGGATGTCTATGCTGTCATCTTCCTGGATCTTTTCGTAATCGTCCTTGTCATTAAAGGTAAGGGCCAGCATGCCTTGTTTTTTCAGGTTGGTTTCGTGTATCCTGGCAAAGGATTTCACCAGTATGGCACGAACGCCGAGGTGACGGGGCTCCATGGCGGCGTGCTCGCGGCTGGAGCCTTCGCCATAGTTTTCGTCACCTACTACCACGGAGCCCAGCTTAGCGGCCTTGTAAGCACGCTGGGTGGCGGGCACCGCACCGTATTCGCCGGTGAGCTGGTTCTTAACGGTATCCGTTTTGTCGTTGAACGCGTTGATAGCGCCAATGAGCATGTTGTTGGAGATATTGTCCAGGTGGCCGCGGTATTTCAACCAGGGGCCTGCCATGGAAATGTGGTCTGTAGTACACTTGCCTTTTGCCTTGATGAGCAATTGCAGTCCTTTCAGGTCAGTACCTTCCCAGGCGGAGAACGCTTCCAGCAGTTGCAGGCGGTCTGACGTGGGAGATACAATTACCTGCACGCCGCTGCCGTCTTCAGCAGGGGCCTGGTAACCGGCGTCTTTCACGTCAAAGCCCTGGGGCGGCAGTTCAAAACCGGTAGGCTCGTCCAGCTTCACTTCCTCTCCTTTTTTGTTCTTCAGCTTGTCCGTTAGGGGGTTGAAGGTGAGGGAACCGGCAATGGCCAGCGCGGTCACAATTTCCGGGGAGGCTACAAAGGCGTGGGTAGAGGCCAGGCCGTCGTTACGCTTTGCAAAGTTGCGGTTGAAGGAGGTGATGATGGAGTTTTTACGGTTGGGATCGTCTATATGACGGGCCCATTGACCAATGCAGGGGCCGCAGGCGTTAGCCAGCACCACGCCGCCGATCTGGTCAAAAGTGTTGAGCAGGCCGTCCCTTTCAATGGTGTAACGTACCAGCTCTGAACCGGGGGTGATGGTGAACTCGGAATGTACTTCCAGGTCTTTATCGATGGCCTGCTTGGCCAGGGAGGCCGAGCGGCTGATATCTTCGTAGGAAGAGTTGGTGCAGGAACCGATGAGGGCTACTTCCAGCTTTTCGGGCCAGTTGTTTTCCTTTACGGCCTGTGCAAATTTGGAGATAGGCCATGCCAGGTCAGGGGTGAAGGGGCCGTTTACATAAGGCTCCAGCTCGTCCAGGTTGATCTCGATCACCTGGTCGTAGAACTTGGCGGGGTCTGCGTATACCGCTTCATCCGGGCGCAGGTGCTCTTTCACGCCGTCTGCCAGCTGGGCCACTTCGGTACGGCTGGTAATTTTCAGGTAGTCAGACATTTTGGTGTCATACGCAAATACGGAGCAGGTAGCGCCTATTTCCGCGCCCATGTTACAAATGGTGCCTTTACCGGTGGCGCTCAGGCTGTCCGCCCCTTCGCCAAAGTATTCCACGATGCAGCCGGTGCCGCCTTTTACGGTGAGGATACCTGCCACGCGGAGGATCACGTCTTTCGGGGAGGCCCAGCCGCTCAGTTTGCCGGTGAGCTTCACGCCGATCAGTTTCGGCATTTTCAGCTCCCAGGGGAGGCCCGCCATCACATCTACCGCGTCAGCACCGCCTACGCCAATGGCCAGCATGCCCAAACCGCCCGCGTTGGGCGTGTGGGAGTCCGTACCGATCATCAGGCCGCCGGGGAACGCGTAGTTCTCCAGCACTACCTGGTGAATAATGCCCGCGCCGGGCTTCCAGAAGCCGATGCCGTATTTATCTGAAATAGAGGCCAGAAAATCGTAAACTTCCTTGTTGGTGTCGATAGCAGTGGCCAGATCCACGGCAGCACCGGTTTTTGCCTGTATCAGGTGGTCACAGTGAACGGTGGAAGGCACCGCCACCTGGTCACGGCCGCAGGTCATGAACTGCAAAAGCGCCATCTGCGCGGTGGCGTCCTGCATGGCTACACGGTCAGGGGCAAACTCCACATAAGACTTCCCTCTTTCATAAGAAGAGGTGGTAGGTGCATAAAGGTGAGCGTAGAGGATCTTCTCGGCCAATGTAAGCGGGCGACCTAATAACTTCCGGGTTGCTTCTACTTTCCCGGGCAGCTCCGCATACAATTTTTTAATCATTTCAATATCAAACACCATGGAAATAAATAATTTAAGAGCGATTACATTAAAAATTGCACCGCGAAGTTAATCATTTTCGTAAAGTTTTTAAAGTAAGGCTCACGGTTGTTCCGGGAATTTCATTTGCTATTTTCTTTGATTTGGAATAAATTTGATATATGAAACCGGGCATGGTTTATGCCGGTTCCATCAGATCGTTGAAAAGACAAACATTGACTGATGAATAAAATCAAAGACTTTGTAGAATGGAAGGCCTTTGGTGTGTGTGCGGCCCTGGGTGAAAAATTAGGCATCGCCACCTCCAGGATCCGCCTCTTCTTTATTTATGCCACCTTTCTGACCATGGGATCGCCCCTGATCGTTTATATGATCCTCGCTTTCTGGATGAACATCAAGAGTTATATCTCAAAAGCCCGCAGAAACCCCCTGCGTTATCTTTAAAACATATATTTCTCTTTCTTAATTTCCTTCTGTCCCGGCGCTCCGCGGGGAAGCGGATAATTTATTTATACCCCCGTTAAACTTTTCCTAAAACTGCTGTTCTAATCTTGTGCGTGGGTGTGATAAGACACGTAAACCATTAAACAAACATATGATGATGACATTGAAAAACCTGGCGCTGGGCGCCCTGCTGCTGGGCGCAACCTCTTCACTGACCTCCTGCTACGAAACAGACGGCAACCCTAACGAAGGCAAGGCCAGGCTGCAGATCGCATTAACGGATGATCCCGGAGATTACCAGGAAGTGTGGATCGACGTGAAAGACATCCGCATCAACGTAACGGACGCGGACGATCAGAACTGGACCAGCCTGCCCGGCGTGCAACCGGGGATGTACAACCTGCTGGACCTGGTGAATGACAAAGACACCATTCTGGCGGATGCCGAAATACCCAGCGGCCGTATCAGCCAGCTCAGGCTGGTGCTGGGAGACAACAACTACATCATTACCAACCGGGGAGAAAAACTGATGCTGACCACACCCAGCGCGCAGCAATCAGGCCTGAAGCTGAACATTCACCAGCCCGTAATTGGCGGTATCATCAACAAGCTCACCCTTGATTTTGACGTGGCCAAATCCATTGTGGAGGCGGGCAACAGCGGCAAGTACATTCTGAAACCCGTGATCCGCGCGGTACTGGAAGCTGTAGGCGGCAACATCAAAGGTTTTGTGCTGCCTGATACCGTACAAACGGCCGTACTGGCCATCCGCGGTACGGATACCATTGCCAGCACGTACACCGCCGCCGGCGGCTACCTGCTGCGGGGTATTGAAGCGGGCACCTATTCCATGCACTACCTGCCGGTAGACACTACTTTTTTACCATTGGTGAAAGACGGGGTAACGGTTACCCTGGGCCAGGTAACTACGGTGGATACGGTAAGGCTGCAAAAAAAGTAAATAATCTGCTGCGCATACCATGAGGGACCACTAAGACACCGTTCCGGCGTTTGCCGGAACGGTTTTTTTATGTGTTGCCTAATCAAGGTGAAACAACGTCATGCCCTGATAGTGATTTTGCAATTGATGTACCATCAGGCTGCCGGGAATGTTTCGGGTCTCGTCCCGGTAATGCAGCACCGTATGCGGGTCACTGCCGTTGGGCAGTTGTACGGTAAAGGGGCCGCGCACGTACCCTTCTTCCGTTTTCCTGAATTTGAGCCTGATGAGCTGTTCCTCCGTGAGAGGAATGGGAAAAAGATCTTCCGGGGAGTACCAGATCTCCTGTTCGCCGTGCAGTACGCAGGCCTGCCGGTTTTCTGCGTCCAGCTGCACAATGTTGCCTTCGGTCAATTGTTCCTCAAATTTCGCCAGCACTATATCACCGACTTTTAATTCTGAAAAATTAATCATGGTGCTACTTAATTAGTGTAGTTGAATATAGGGAAAAAACTAATGGCAACCAATACCGGAAGGCCGGAACAGTTTAGGCCTTCACCGCTTCCCGCAACCTTACCAGCTCTTCCAGCAGGGGCTCCAGCAGGTCCAGCCGCAGCATGTTGGCGCCGTCTGACTTGGCTTTGGCCGGGTCAGGGTGGGTCTCGATGAACAGCCCGTCCGCCCCGGTGGCAATGGCCGCCTTGGCAATGGTGCCGATCATTTTGGGATTGCCCCCCGTTACGCCGCTGGTCTGGTTGGGCTGCTGCAGGGAGTGGGTGCAGTCCATCACCACGGGTACGCCGTGGCCTTTCATGATGGGGATGTTGCGGTAGTCTACCACCAGGTCCTGGTACCCGAACGTAGTGCCTCTTTCCGTGAGCAGGATGTGCTCATTGCCTGCCTGCCGGACCTTTTCCACGGCAAATTTCATGGCGTCTCCACTTACGAACTGGCCTTTTTTCACATTCACCACCTTGCCGGTGTCTGCCGCGGCCAGCAAAATATCTGTTTGCCGGCAGAGAAAGGCCGGTATCTGCAGCACGTCTACATAGGCGGCCGCCATGGCCGCTTCCGCGGCGGAATGAATATCTGACGTAACAGGCAGGTTAAAGGTCTGCCCCACCTTTTGCAGCAGGTCAAGCCCTTCCACATCGCCTATGCCGGTAAAAGAATTGATGCTGGTCCGGTTAGCCTTGCGGTAGGAGGCCTTGAACACGTAGGGAATATGCAGCCGTTTGCAGATGGCAGACACTTTTTCTGCCACGCCCATCACCAGGTCTTCCTCTTCTATGACGCAGGGGCCGGCAATCAAAAAGAAATTTTCGGGATTATATTGTTCTTTGAACAGTGATTTTAAAGTTTTCATGGCGCAAAATTAAAGTTATTTCCGGACTTGCCTCCTGATAATACCCCAACGAATCGCAACCTGTGGAGCAGCAAATTGTTATTGTATTGTCATTGTTTGGGAAGGCCATTCAGCTAATATGGCCGCTTGGCGTTAATTTGACAACAATATTAAACCTGTTATGAAGAAAGACAAGATACTGGTAATAGGCGCCTGCGGGCAAATAGGCGTGGAACTCACGCTGGCGCTGCGTAAAATGTACGGCGGCAACAACGTGGTGGCCTCGGACCTGCGGGAGGAGCATGAGCTGCTGAAAGGCACCGGCCCTTACGTATCTCTGGACGTGATGAACAAGGAAATGCTGCACGTGCTGGTGATACGCCATAACATTACCCAGGTTTATCTGCTGGCCGCCATCCTCTCCGCCACGGGGGAAAAGAACCCCCTGCTGGCCTGGCACATCAATATGCAAAGCCTGCTGAACGTGCTGGACATTGCCAAGGAAGAGGGGCTTGACAAGATCTACTGGCCCAGCTCCATTGCGGTGTTTGGCCCCAATTCTCCCAAAGAGACCACCCCGCAGCATACCATCATAGAACCAACCACTATTTATGGCATCAGCAAGTTTGCAGGGGAGCGGTGGTGCGAATATTACCATCACCGTTACGGCACAGACGTGCGCAGCCTGCGCTACCCCGGCCTTATCAGCTACAAGAGCGCCCCGGGCGGCGGTACTACGGACTATGCGGTGGAAATATACCATGAGGCGCTGGATGAAGGGCATTACAAATGTTTCCTCTCTGAAAATACGTACCTGCCCATGATGTACATGCCAGACGCCATCCGCGCTACCATTGAGCTGATGGAGGCAGACAGCGCCCGCATCACCGTACGTTCTGCGTATAACCTTTCCGGTATGAGCTTTTCCCCGAAAGAAATTGCCGGCGCCATCCAGCAACATATCCCCGCGTTCACCGTCAGCTACGAACCAGACTACCGGCAAGATATTGCCAACAGCTGGCCGCAGAGCATAGATGATGGCGAGGCCGCCAAAGACTGGGGCTGGCAACCGCAATATGACCTGCCGAAAATGACGGAAGACATGCTGAAGAACCTGAAAGAACAAAAAGGAATGCAGTAATAACGCCTGCCAGCAACATATAGCCATGAGGGTTACAACAAAATACTGAAGGTTGCAAGACACACAAGGGGTTGGCCGGAAGATACCGGTCAGCCCCGTTTTTATTGGAGGCGCCGGATGGCCGCTCTTTTTGTCAAGTCATTACATATTCCTGTTTGCGTAAATAATATTCCCGATCAGATTACCCGCCCTCCCTGCCAACGTAGAATTTTGCGGCAAAAAAATATGCGGCGAAATTGCTACAAATACCTGATGCTCGTTATCTCCCTGTTACTTTCCAGCGCTCCGCTGTTTGCCTTCCAGGAAGGCAGGGGCACCATCAGAGGCACTATTACCACTTCCGGCCATGCGCCTGCCGGGTTTGTGACCGTTGTGCTGAAGAACACAAAGAAAGTGGCCTTTACAGGAGAAGACGGCACTTTTACCATGCGGAACGTGCCCGCGGGAAATTATGAAATTGCCGTGTCTCTCGTAGGGCATGTTACCCGCTCCCGCGCCGTTACCGTAACCGCGGGCGGTACTGCAAGGGTAGACCTGCAGCTTGAAATATCAGACCAGCAATTGCAGGAAGTAGTGGTGAACGGGCGGAACAACCGGTTTGCCAATAAGGAAACAGAAGGGATAGCCCGCCTGCCCATTAAAAATATAGAGAACCCGCAGGTATATTCGGTGATCGGCAAAGACCTGATCAAGGAACAGGTTACCACGGATGTGGCGGAAGCGTTCCGCAATATTCCCGGCGTGATGACCATGAAGGCCGGCGGCGGATCGGCTGGCGCCATGTCCCGCGGCTTTTCCACTTTCGCCAATGTGCGCAATGGTCTGAATACAGGCGCCATCGGGCCGGAAGACCCCGTTAACCTGGAGCGTATAGAGGCCATTAAAGGCCCGTCTGCCACTTTATTTGGCAGCCTTAAGCCATCCTATGGCGGTGTGCTGAACTACATCACCAAAAAGCCTTTCGAGACCTTCCGCGGAGAAGTTGCCTTTACCGGCGGCAGCTGGGAGCTGAGCCGCATCACGGCAGACATCAATACGCCCCTTAATGCGGAAAAGACCGTGCTGGTGCGCACCACTGCGTCTTTCCAGGCAGAGAACTCCTTCCAGGACAGGGGCTACGCCCGCAGCTATTCCTTTGCCCCCAGTATTGTTTACAAAGCCAGTGAACGCCTCACTTTCAGCCTGGAATACGAAAGGGTAGGCCAGAAATGGAGCGCGCCGCCGCTGAGCTGGGTCATAGGCCCCAACGTAAAAGCGAAGAGCTTCGCGGAAGTGGAACTGCCACATGGGCGCAACATCATTGGCAATTCAGTGTACAACCAGAATACCATCAACAGCGTTTTTGCCCATGCGCAATACCGCATATCCGACAAATGGACGTCCAACACGCACTATGCCGTTTCCGAAGGGTACTATGACCGTTTCCAGTACATCGTGTTCAGCTGGCAGACAGACTCCACCCTGGCCCGCCAGATATCGTTCTTCATGCCGGACAAGTTCGGCAATACACAGCTGCAGCAGAATTTCAACGGAGATTTCAAGATAGGCTCCTTCCGTAACCGGATGGTGATAGGGCTTGATTATTCGCGCGATTATTCCCGCCTCAACCGCACCCCTTACGCGCAGTACAATTATGACACGGTGAACATGAGAGGCGCCATACCCACCATAGACGTTACCGCGCTGGACGCCTGGGGCGCAAAGCTGCCATGGACGGCTACCAGATCTATCCGCAATGTTTACAGCGCCTATGTGTCTGACGTGGTAGACCTCACGCCCAACCTGCTGGTAATGCTCAGCCTCCGCCTGGACCATAATGTGAATGAGGGCAACTATAACGCCAATACCGGTAAAACGAGCGGGGCGTACGAACAAACCACGCTTTCTCCCAAATTCGGCATCGTATACCAGCCGGTGAAAGATAAAGTAGCCCTATTCGCCAACTACATGAACGGCTTCCAGAACCTGCCGCCTACCGTACAAACGCCCGGCGGTACGCCGGAGCCGCTGAAGCCGCAGCGGGCCAACCAGCTGGAAGGCGGTGTGAAACTGGAACTCTTTGACGGGAAACTGAGCAGCACCCTGAGCTACTACGACATCCAGGTAGAAAATTCAACGTACCTGCGCCCTGATAACCCCGCAGTGACCATTCAGGACGGAACGCAGCGCAGCAAGGGGTTTGAGGTGGAAGTAATTGCCAACCCCCTGCCGGGCCTGAATATTGTGGCCGGCTACGGCAATAACGAGAACAGGTTTACCAAAGCAAGCCTTGCCGTGGAAGGCAAACTGGCCACCTGGGCGCCGGAACACATCGGCAACCTCTGGATCAGCTACCGGCTGGTGAACGGCCCGGCCAAAGGCCTTGGCTTTGGCGCCGGGGGCAACTACGTGGGCGATTCCTGGTTCGATACCGGCAACACCTTTACGCTGCCGGGATATACGCTGGTGAACGCCACCGTATTCTATGACCATGCCCGGTACAGCCTGAACCTGAAGCTCAATAACCTGCTGAACGAAGAATACTGGAATACCAATACCATGGCGCAGAAAACACGGAACATTGCCGCCAGCGTGGCGCTGAAATTCTAAGCTGCTGGTAATGAAGCGCTAAACAGCCATGAGGCCGTCTCCGGCAATGCGGCCAGCGGAGACGGCCTCTTTTCTTATATACATATTATTTTAATTTGGTATATTGCAGTAAATCCTATGAAAGCATGAAAACCGCCCTATGCCTGTTCATGCTGGCTGGCGTGCCTGTGATGAGCCGCGCGCAGCCGGTTGTAAAGCCAGATGGCAAGAATGCCTACCACCTTGCTCACCGCGGTGCCACCGGCAGCTGCGTGACCACCCTTGCAGAAGGCCCGGCTTTCCCGGAGCCGGCGGAAGGCATTGCCCGCGTGCTGCAGCTCAAAAACGGCAACACCCTCTTCGTATATTTTTCAGAAAAGCAGGGGTTGAACGTGCAGTTGTACAATACGGCCCGCCAGGTGCAGGATAGCACCCTGGCCGGTTACAAGGCCACCAGCCTGGACGCCGCGTTTGAATCTGGCGGAGACGCCACCCTGTTGGTGAGCGACCGCTCCACCCGGCGCCCCGTATTGATGCGCCTGCGCCTGAGCGGCCAAACCGGCCGCTTGCTGCGGCAAGACACGGTAGCGCACCTGGACAAGATCAACCTGCGCAAAAGAAAGATCACTACCAGCTCTGATTTTCTGGTGATCAAAGACCCCTATAGCGAAAACTACGCCGTATGGATGTATTATAATTCAGACGATCCGCAGAACGGCGGGTATGAAGTAGTACACTACGCCGCTGACCACCACGAGATCAGCCGCGCCCGCTTTTCCGGCAGCCGGGAAGACAGGCGTTTCCGCTATTGGGACATGGCCGTGATAGGGGATAAGATGCTATGCATCCTGGGCATGGAGCAGAACGCCCTGTTCGAAACAGGCAGCAGTGAAATGAAACTGGCTACGCTGGATAGCGGGCATATTTTTTTCCGCTTCCGGGAATTGCCCTTTCCCAAAGGCATGCCCATACAGGGCGGTTTTGTAAAACACAACCCTTACAGCCACCAGCTTATTTTGCTGCAGGCCGGCATGAATGAAGACAAGAAGACGGCCACCTGGCTCAGCACCGTACGGCTGGACAGCATGATCATGTCTGCCGCGGCGGAAATTGTACCGGAACGGGTGAACCTCAAGAGCCTGGAAATATTTGGCCCCAAGGCCGCGTATGAAGGCGTGCCGCAGAACGTGATCGTCAAAAAGGACGGCGGCTACACTATTATTTTCGAAGAGCTGAATAACCACATGCGGCTGATGAACGGTACGCCCGTAGTGGTCAGCACCATACTGGCCAACGTGGCCGTGATGGATTTTGACGCCGCAGGCAAGCCGCTGAGAAGCTGGATGATCCCGAAGAAGCAGATGAACCCCGGCGTGATCATGAAAGCATTTTACCAGAAGAACCGGGAGAACGCCATTGAAAAACTGAACTGGGCGGACCAGTACAAGTTCTTCACCTACATTCCCGGCAGCCAGCGGGATTATATTTTTATGAACGACCTGGAGGAAAATAACCACCGTATTGAAAAAGGCAAGCTCGCCATTTTGCGCGATGCCCGCGACGCACAGGGTTTTTATTACGCGTTGGAAGGGAAGGAGATCATTCCCTCCCGGGACGCGGTGTTTGATACAAAAGCCAAACAGCCCAGCCCTGTAGCGCTGTTTGCCATTGCAGACTATGACCCGGAAACAGGTACGCTGGTTACGCTGAAACGCACGGCGGAAAACCGGAAGGCGGTACAGCTGGTGTGGCTGGATCTGAACTGAACAAGGGCATCTGTGGGAGATAAAGGCGGGTGCTGCGCCAGAGAAGCAGCGGTGAACTTTATCCCTGGCGGCATGGACGCCAGCCTTACAGCAAAAGCCGGAAGCGATGTGCCTCCGGCTTTATATTCCAGTTGATAAATGTGCGGTGTTACTCCACAAAACCCACGGCCACGGTAGCGTTGCTGAACTCGTCTACCAGAATGAACGTGCCGTTGGCAGGGTTGGCGGCGTAGGTATCTGCAAATACGGGCTGCGCTGCTTTCAGCGTTATTTTGCCGATGTCGTTCAGGCCCATCTCCGTTTTTTCCTGTACCAGGTTGGTGGTTACTTCAGTTACGCTGTGCAACTGCTGTACCTTCACCTTGATGCGGTTGGCGCCATGCTGCAGCAGGTAGGTTTTACCCGCGGTGAGCTTCTGCTGGTCCATCCAGCAGATCTGCGCGGTAATTTCCTTGCGGCCTTCCGGAACGGCATCCGGCGTTACCAGCAGGTTGCCGCGGCTGATATCTATTTCATCTTCCAGCGTGATCACTACGCTTTCTCCCGCATGCGCGGAAGGCAGCTGCTGCTCAAACTTTTCAATGGTCTTGATCTTGCTGCGCTGGCCGTTGGGCAGCGATACGATCTCGGCGCCCACGTGGAAGCTGCCGCTGGCCACTTTACCGGCAAAGCCCCGGAAATCGTGGTGTTGCTCGGTTTTGGGCCGTATAACGTATTGCACCGGGAAGCGTGCGGGATGTATGCGGTCATTTTCGTCAAACGTGATCTGTTCCAGGTACTCCAGCAGGGGGCCGCCTTTGTACCAGCTGATCTTTTCCGTTTTGGTCACCACGTTTTCGCCATACAGCGAAGAAATAGGCACAAACTTCACGGTCTTATTTTCATAGAAAGAACCTTTCAGCAGTTGCTGGAAGTCTTCCACGATCTGGGAAAAGCGCGCTTCGTCATACTCCACCAGGTCCATTTTATTGATGCATACTACCAGGTGCGGAATGCGCAGCATGCAGGCAATGAAGAAGTGACGGTAGGTCTGTTCCACAATGCCTTTGCGGGCATCTATAAGAATGAGCGATACCTGCGCGGTAGAAGCGCCGGTTACCATGTTGCGGGTATATTCAAAGTGGCCCGGGGTATCCGCGATAATGTACTTGCGGTTAGGCGTTGAAAAATAGATGTGCGCCACGTCAATGGTGATGCCCTGTTCCCTTTCCGCGATCAGCCCGTCCGTCAGCAGGGAAAGGTCTGTAAAGTCAAGCCCCTTGCGTTTGCTGGCTGCCTGGAGGGCTTCCATTTTATCTTGCGTGATAGATTTGGTATCGTACAGCAGGCGCCCTATGAGGGTGCTTTTGCCATCGTCAACACTACCGGAGGTGGTTATACGTAAAACGTCCATGTTCTCTTGTTATATGCTTAAAAATACCCCGCCTGCTTGCGTTTTTCCATGGCAGCTTCGGAGCGTTTGTCGTCAATACGGGCGCCCCTCTCGGAGATCTTGGCGGCCAGTATTTCGGTGATGATGTCTTCCAGTTTATCTGCTTCGGAAAGCACTGCGGCCGTACAGGTCATATCGCCTACCGTACGGAAGCGTACTTTGGAGCGGAAGGGCACCTCTTCTTCGGTGGTGTTGAGAAACTCGGAGTAGGGCCAGTACATCCCGTCACGTTCAATGATCTCCCTTTCATGGGAGAAGTAGATGGAGGGGATGGACAGGTTTTCTTCCCGTATGTAATTCCATACGTCCAGCTCCGTCCAGTTGGAGATGGGGAACACCCTTACGTTCTCGCCGATGTTGATCTTGCCGTTTAGCATATCGAACAGTTCGGGGCGTTGTATTTTGGCGTTCCACTGGCCGAACTCGTCACGCACGGAAAATATCCTTTCCTTGGCGCGGGCCTTTTCCTCATCGCGGCGGGCGCCGCCAATGCAGGCGTCGAACTTTAGCTCTTCTATTGCATCCAGCAGGGTCACCGTCTGGAGGGCGTTGCGGCTGGCATATTTGCCGGTTTCTTCTTTTACCTTGCCCTGGTCAATGCTGTCCTGCACATTACGAACGATCAGGTCCAGGCCGAGTGATTCCACCAGCCAGTCACGGAACTGGATAGTTTCCGGGAAGTTGTGGCCGGTGTCCACATGCAGCAGGGGAAAGGGGATCTTGCCCGGGTGAAAGGCCTTCTGGGCCAGGCGTACCAGGGTAATAGAGTCTTTCCCGCCTGAAAAGAGGATAGCAGGCCGTTCAAACTGTGCGGCTGTTTCGCGGAGGATGTAGATGGCCTCATCTTCCAGCGCTCTCGGAAATTGCCATTGAATACTACTCATATAATGATGTTATACTTTGATCAACTTGCGTGCAAACCGCATTCCTTCTGGGAGCTTTCCCACCACCAGCGGCCGGCTCGGGGATGTTCTCCCGGTTCTATGGCGCGGGTACAGGGAGCGCAGCCAATGCTGATAAAACCTTTATCGTGCAGCCGGTTGTACGGCACGTTGTTTTTCTGCAGGTATGCGGTCATTTCTTCAAACGTCCAATGGATGAGGGGGTTGTACTTGTAAAGCTGGCGGGCTTCATCCCATTCCAGTGCCGGCATGCTGTGGCGGTTCTCGCTCTGTTCGGCCCGCAGCCCGGTTATCCAGACCTTGGTGCCTTGCAGCGCCCTGTTGAGGGGTACCACTTTCCTGATATGACAGCACTCCTTTCGGTTTTCGACAGACTCATAAAAACTGTTCATGCCCTTTTCTTTCACCAGTGCCTCCACAGCGGCCGTTTCCGGGAAGTAGATCTCGAAAGGCTGTTTGTAGCGGGCCCGGGTAAGGTCCATAAGGTCATACGTTTCCTGGAAGAGCCGGCCGGTATCAAGCGTAAATACGCGAACAGGTAACTGGTTGCGCCAGATGATGTCTGCCAGCACCTGGTCTTCCTGGCCAAAAGAAGTGGAAAAGGCTACTGCACCCGGAAATTCTTCCGTTAGTATGCGTATTCCCGTGGCTATATCCGTTTGCTGGGCAATGAGCCCTGTTAAATCTTTCATGTAATGCTTCCTCTACCGGATAACAAAAATACATAAATCCTATAAAAAAGATAGACTAAAATATGCGGCGGGGAAAAAAAGTGGGAAATGAGGGGATGGGGGTGTTTTTGGGGATGGCTGGTGAGGGGGGCGGTCATATGCCGGATGCGCATCTCCTGGTACGGATATCTGTAGGCTTTGCCTGGGTGAAAAGGGGTGGTCATTTGCCTGATGCGCATCTCCTGGTACGGATATCTGTAGGCTTTGCCCGGGTGAAAAGGGGTGGTCATTTGCCGGATGCGCATCTCCTGATAGACCGGAAAGGGTGCTCCCTTTGCCTGATATGGATATACCTATGGTTACCCTAAGGTTATCTTAGGGTCATGCTAGGGTTTATAATACTAAAAATGCTAAGATAACCCTAAGAAAACCCTAGGATAACCCTAGGATGATAGATCAACCAAAACTATAAGACCGGCCGCTCATTTTTGGAAAGGGTGGCTTTCGAAGGGCCGTAATATGCTGTGAATTAGATGGTTGCGAAATGGTGGCCGCTGAGGGGACGGGGGCCTGGAGGTGTAAAGTGTTGGTTACGGTGTGGATGCGGGCCATTTTGCAGCAAAAAGCCCCGGAATATCCGGGGCTTTTGCCAACTTTCCTGGGGAACGAAAAAAATCTTTAAACCTGAAAAACACTAACATTTCCCGGAATGCTATTGGTCAACCATTTCTTTAGATTATTAAACCCCACCTTGCGGGTGAAGGCACGGGCCTTTTTTTCGCGGGGCGGGAACCATCACCTTCCGGTAATTGTCTGAACCAAAAGTACTGCAGCCGTAAGGCGGGTGCAATACCTACAACTGAGTATTTTTGAAGGAAATATGATGGCGGGCGCTAAAGAGCCCGCGTTGGCAGACCGTGTTAACGAAAAGGGGCATCACTGCCATAAAAAAGGGAAAGACCACCGGCCTTTCCCTGCTTATAACCCATATAAAATAACGTTAATCCCTGGTCAGGATGTCTTTTAACGACTTGTTTTCCAGTAATTTAAGCGTGGCGTCCCTCACTTTGCTCATCACTTCGTGCAACCCGCAAACCGCCTCGTTCTTGCAGTTCTCACAGCGTTCATAATAGTTGAGGCTTACGCAGGGGAGCAGGGCAATAGGCCCGTCCAGCAGCCTGATGATGCGCGCCATGGGTATTTCCTTGGGGGGGCGCATCAGGTAGTAACCGCCGCCTTTACCTTTTTTGCTGCCTAAAATACCCGCATTTTTCAACTCCAGCAGAATGTTTTCCAGGAATTTGATGGAAATGTTCTTTTCAGCCGCTATCTCCGAAATGAGGATAGGGCCTTTATCAACGTTCTCTGCCAGGTATATTAATGCGTGAAACGCGTACTGTGTTTTTTTAGATAGCATATTTGGTTATAGATCTTCTGTAATTGCACTCTCAAAATACAAATATAACAAAAAACCGGCTGCTTTAAGGGCTGGCTACAGGCTGAGCACGTCTTTCATGCTGAAAATGCCCTTTTTGCCCTTCAGCCACTCCGCGGCGGTTACAGCGCCGGCGGCAAAGCCTTCTCGGGAGTGGGCGGTATGGGTAATGGTAATGCTGTCTATAGGCGAGTCGTATTGAATAATATGGGTGCCGGGGGCGGGGTCTGTTCTTTCAGACACAATGCCCAGCAGGGCGGGGTCTTGCGTGGTTTCGTTCACCCAGCCGGTTTTGGCGGGCAGTTTTTCCAGTATCTGCTCGGCCAGGGTGATGGCGGTACCGCTGGGGGCGTCTTTTTTCTGCGTGTGGTGTACTTCCACCATGCTGGCATTGTATGCGCCCTGGGGAGCCATCAGTTCCGCCAGCCGGCGGTTCAGCTCAAAAAAGATGTTCACGCCCACGCTGAAGTTGCTGGCGTAAAGGAAGGCCTGGTGCTGTTCCAGGCATTGGGCCTTTACAGCGGGCAGCTGCTCCAGCCAGCCGGTAGTACCGCATACTACGGGCACGTTGGCGGCAAAACATTTCAGAATGTTATGGTAGGCGGTTTCAGGCGTGGTGAACTCAATGGCCACGTCTGCCTGCTGCAGGTGTTCCTTTTCAAGCAGGTGCGGGCTGTTGATGTCTATCCTGAGTACAATTTCGTGGCCGCGGTGCTGGGCAATCGCTTCAATGGTTTTGCCCATTTTACCGTATCCTATTAATGCTATCTTCATAATATCTGTGTGTCTGAATTTATCTGAAAGCCAATCCCGGCTTTGCCTTACGGGGCCCCAGGGAGAGGCGCAGGCCAATGCCGGGGGTGCGGTTGTTCAGCAGGGTGGGTGAAATGCGGATGCTCAGGTCATCACTGATGTCAAACTGCCGGAGGTGCGCAAATACAGTGGCATCCACAATATTGAGGGCATACGCGGCCACAAATACCAGCACGGAATAGTCCACGTACTGCCGGTAAGCGTCGCGCAGGTATGTCAGGTCGGAATTGGTATAGTTCGGGTACTTGTCTTCGTAGGCCGGGTTGTTCTGGTTGGCTCTCCGCATGCGGTAGGCATCCCGAAATTCCTTGTACTTGTCCATGTTCCAGATGAACACCCCGGTGCTCACGCCGAGCGCGGCGTATACCAACGGCACTTTCCAGTACTCGCGGTTGTATATCTGCCCCAGCCCCGGCAGTACGGCGGAGTAAAACGCGGCCTTTCGCGGGCTGTGCAGTGCTTTGTAATCAACGGGGAGGCTGTCTATCACGGTAGGGTCCACTATCACGGTGTCTCGCTGAACGGGCATTGCATGGCGGCGCGCAAGGGAATCCCTGATCATGCGGTTGCCCGTTGTGTCCTGTGCATGGCTCGTAATAGCGGGTAAGAATAACAGGCACAACAGGGTATATACAAGCACGTACCCTGTTTTATTTTTCACCGTATAATGATAATTTTTCCAGGATGCTGTCCAGTTCTTCGTCTGAATAAAACTCTATGCTGATGCTTCCTTTTCCGTTCTTGCTTCTTTCCAGGTTGACCCTGGTGGAAAAATGAGAGGCCAGGTTGTCCTGGATCTTCTGATAGGCCGGCGGCAGGGTGTTCTTGGCGGGCTTTTTTACGTTCCCCTTGTCTATATGGTTCACTTTCCGCACCAGCTCTTCCGTCTGGCGTACAGAAAGCCCGTTTTTCATGATCTCGCCAAAAATGTAGAGCTGTTTTTCCACGTTTTCCACACCAATGAGGGTGCGGGCGTGGCCCATGCTCAGCTTGGCGTTGCGAACGGCCACCTGGATGTCTGGCGGCAGTTTCAGCAGGCGTATGTAGTTGGTAACGGTGCTGCGTTCTTTGCCCATGCGGTCTGCCACCTGTTCCTGCGTGAGAGATACTTCTTCCATCAGGCGTTTGTAGCTGAGGGCTATCTCTATGGCGTTCAGGTTTTCGCGCTGCAGGTTTTCGAGCAGGGCCAGTTCCAGCAGTTCCTGGTCGTTAGCCAGGCGCACGTAAGCGGGAATGTCTTTCAACCCGGCCATTTTGCTGGCGCGGAAACGGCGTTCCCCGGCTATCAGCTGGTACTTTTTGCCCAGCTTGGCCACGGTAATGGGCTGAATGATATCGTGCAGCTTGATGGACTGGCTCAGCTCCTGCAATGCCTGTTCATCAAAGTCCCTGCGCGGCTGTTTCGGATTGACCGCTATCAGGTCCAAAGGAATGCGCTCTATGCCGGTAGCCTGCGCTACCACCTGCTCGGCCAGTGCGCCGGAGGTTTGCTTCAGGTCTGTGTCTATGTTTTGCAGCAGCGAGCGGATGCCTTTCCCCAACGCCTCTTTCTTACTCGGATTGGTCATCGTTAATAGCTAGGATTTTATCTTCTGTTTTGATCTTTGTAAAGTTATGTTTTTGAAGGATTTCCTTCGCCAGGTTCAGGTAGTTGATGGCGCCGGTGCTCATGGCATCGTACATGATCACTGACTTGCCGAAGCTGGGCGCCTCACCCAGTTTGGTGTTGCGGTGAATAATAGTGTTGAACACGCTTTCCTCAAAGTGCTGTTTCACTTCGTCCACCACCTGGTTGCTCAGGCGCAGGCGGCCGTCATACATGGTCATGAGGATGCCTTCTATTTCCAGGTCTGTATTTAACCGGCTTTGTACGATCTTGATGGTATTGAGCAGTTTACCGAGGCCTTCCAGCGCAAAGAACTCGCACTGTACGGGAATGATCACGGAATGGGAGGCCACCAGGGCGTTCACTGTGATCAGGCCCAGGGAAGGGGAGCAGTCTACAATAACAAAATCATAGTCTCCCGCAACAGCATCTATCACATTTTTCATCACCCTTTCCCGGTTGGGATGGTTGATAAGCTCCAGTTCCGCGCCTACCAGGTCTATGTGGGAGGGCAATACTTTCAGGTTGGGGGTGTCTGACTCCAGCAGCACGTCTCGCGCCTGCACGTCGTTCACCATACAGTCATACAGGCTCTGCTGGATGTTGCGGAGGTCAAAGCCCAGCCCGGTGGTACTGTTGGCCTGAGGATCGGCATCTACCAGCAGTGTTTTGTACTCCAGTACCGCCAGGCTGCTGGCCAGGTTAATAGCGCTGGTGGTTTTCCCCACGCCCCCTTTCTGATTGGCGATTGCAATGATTCTTGCCATTTTTTCTGTCTTAAATTCTAAGGTTGAATAGGATAATAGGACCTGCTAGATGTTAATTGTTTCACCGATAGCCGGCAGCAGCAGGGAAAGGCCCGCTGCCTCAAACTTCCGGGTGGCATCTGCTTTATTTATCTTGATATAGCCGAATGTGTCGTAATGTACGCCTACAATGCGGCCGCATTCTATAAATTCTGCTGCAATAATGGCATCTTCTACGCCCATGGTGAAGTTATCACCTATGGGCAACACGGCAAAGTCCAGTTTGGCCCAGCGGGGTATCAGCTCCATGTCAAAGGTGAGCGCCGTATCCCCGGCAAAGTAAAAAGTACCTTCGTCTGTAGTGAAAATGAAACCCAGCGGGTTGCCGCCGTAGCTGCCGTCAGGCAGGCCGCTGGAGTGATGGGCTACCACGCACTTCACCGTGCCGAAGTCAAACGCCCATTGTCCCCCGGTGTTCATGGGGTGGATCTGCTCATGCCCCTGCTTGCGTACCCATTCTACCAGCTCAAAAGCGCCTACCACCGTGGCGCCCGTTCTCTTTGCCAGCGCCATCAGGTCACCCACGTGGTCGCTATGGCCGTGTGAAACAAAAATATAATCCGCCGCAATGCGATCTACATCTATTGAACGGGCCAGCTCGTTATGGGTTATAAACGGATCAAAAACTATTTTCTTGCCTTTTACCTCTACAGCAAAGCTGGAATGGCCGTAATAGGTGAATTTCATATCGCAATAATATATTATAATAACTGAATCGGACAAAAATACAACGAATAGCTAAAATATGGGGCAAGCCCTCCATTTATTTATTCACACCGGTTTTTGGGGAAAAGTAGCGGTTTTTTTCGCCGTTTTGCAATTTTTCAGTCACATGATCGTCTACAAAGGCAGCAAAAAGGCCCCAACCGCCCGGATTGTGGTAAATTTGCTGTTCCATTTTTTTAAAAACCATTGATTGATAAATTGTTATGCGTGCAGGACCCGGTCTTTTATCTTCTATCATACTGATAGTCATTATGGTAGCCATGGATGCCTACGTGTTTGTAGCTATCCGTTCCATGATGGCGGCAGCCTCCCCTAAATGGAGGACCATCGTTTTCAGCCTGTATTGGCTTACTTCCGCTGTTGTACTGGCTTCCATTGTATTCTATTCCCGCATTCCCTGGGAAAAGTTCATGCTGGCCCGCTCCTATTACCTCACCTTCGCCTTCGGGCTGTTTTTTGCCAAAGCCCTGGTGATCGTGTTCCTCCTGGCTGACGACGGGCGCCGTGCCATTATGTGGATCGTGGAAAAAATGCGCTCCGCGCCGGCCGTGGCCGCCGTAGAAGGCAACCGCGAAGTGGAGGGCATCTCCCGTTCCCAGTTTCTCATGAAAACAGGCCTCCTGCTGGGCGGCACCATGCTGGGCACCCTGTTGTACGGCCTCAGCAACAAGTACAACTACCATGTGCGCAAGATCAGGCTCACCTTTAAAAACCTGCCCGAAGCCTTCAAGGGCCTCAAAATAGTGCAGATATCAGACGTACACTCCGGCAGCTTCACAGACAAACAGGCCGTGATGCGGGGCATTGAGCTGATACGCGCCCAGCAGCCGGACCTGGTGGTGTTTACCGGAGACCTGGTGAACGACCGGGCGGACGAAATGGAAGATTATATTTCCGTATTCAGTGAAATAAAGGCGCCATACGGGGTCTATTCTACCCTGGGCAACCACGACTATGGGGATTATTTCCCCTGGCCGGACTATGATGCCAACCGCCATAGCGACATGAAGATCAAAAACCTGGAACGCCTCAAGGCCATTCACGGGCAAATGGGCTGGAAACTGCTGATGAACGAGCATGCCGTACTGGAAAGGAACGGCGAAAAAATAGCCCTGCTGGGGGTGGAGAACTGGAGCGCCAACCCGCGCTTTCCCCGGAAGGGAGACCTGGCCGCCGCTTACGCCGGCAGCGGGGAAATACCTTTCAAGATATTGCTCTCCCATGACCCGACGCACTGGGACGGACAGGTACGGCAAAGCTACCCGGACATTGACCTCATGCTGGCCGGCCACACCCACGGCATGCAGTTTGGCGTGGAAATCCCCTTCCTCAAATGGAGCCCCGCCCAGTACATTTACAAACAATGGGCGGGCCTGTACCAGGACGGGAAGCAGAGCCTCTACGTAAACCGCGGGTACGGCTTCCTCGGGTACCCGGGCAGGGTAGGCATTATGCCAGAAATAACCGTTATAGAACTGGTGTAAACAGCTATACAGGAAACGGCCGGTTGCCACAGCGGCCGGCCGTTTTTTTGTTTATCTTGCAGGCGGCCCAAGGGCGTGTTTATGCGATACCATATCATTTTTTTGCTGCTCCTTTGTGCTGCCCGCCCGGCTGCCGGCCAGTCGTTGGCAGACCTGGAAAGGCAACTGGATTCCCTGCTGAACCGGGAAGCGGTGAGCGAAGTGGTGATAGGCCTGGGCTTTGGCAACAACCCGGCCTACGGCGGCAAATCCACAGACCCGTTCCGCCCCATTACCATGAAGCCTTTTCTTTCCCCCAACCTGTCTTACAACCACAAAAGCGGCCTCTTTGCCTCAGCGTATGCCTACTACCTGCTGAACGCGGAGCGCAAGCCCTGGTTCGAGATGGACCTCAGCGCCGGGTACGACTATACGAAGAACCGCCACTTCCTGACCGGTATTTCCTATACGCGTTATTTTTATGCGGATTCTTCGGACATTCCCGCTACGCCTATTACCAATGAGGCCTTTGCCTATTTCTTTTACCGCAAGTGGTGGCTGGAGCCGGGCCTGAGCCTTGACCTTGGCTGGGGCAAGTACCGGGAAAAGCTTTCCCAGGGAGCAGAACGCACCATTACCGGCAGCGATTTCAATATTATTGCGGATGTGCGGCATTCATTTATCTACATGGACCTGCTGAAGGCAGACGATGCCATCCTTATTATGCCGGTAGCTTCCTTTACCATGGGCACGGCCAATTATTACAGCAACCTCAAAAGCACCAAATATGTATCCCGTTCCAAAATGATCGAAAAGCGGAACAACAGAAAAAGAGGCAACCAGGGGCGGCCGCAGCAGGAAGAAGAGGAAATAACGGTGAGTGACAATACTGGTTTCCGGCCCAGGGCGGTAGACCTGGGCGTGCGTATTTCCTACCTGATCGGCAAGGTGGCCGTTTCTCCCTCCTATACCGTTTTCAAGCTGCTGCAGGGCGGCGATACCGGGCTGACGGGGTACTTTACCGCCAGCGTCAGCGTTACGTTATAAGTATCTAGCATGGATTTTGCACTTGCGTGTAGGGGGAGCAGGTTTTTCCTGCGTCTTACATGTGGAATGTATTCATTATCAAGATAAATTAAGGAGCTTAACACTAAACAAATCAAATATGAAAAAACTGTTTTTCGCCTTGGCAGTCATTACCTGCGCCACCGTATCCACCGTTAGTGCTCAAAAGATGATCCGATTTGGTATTAAAGGAGGTGCGAACCTCGGTAAAATAGATGGTACCGGTTACGACGAAAGTTTCAAACTCGGCTACCACCTGGGCGGCTTTGCCCAGATCAACCTGGTAAAAGGTTTCGGTATACAGCCGGAAGTGGTGTTCTCCACTTCAAAAGCTGAAGTAAAAAATACCGCCGAGTTTGAGGCAGACAATGAATTTCAGAACCTGAAAGAGAACAAGCCCAATCTCAATTACCTGAGCATTCCGGTGCTGGCCAACATTGACCTCGGTTCTCCCCGCTTCAAACTGCAGGTAGGGCCACAGTTCAGCATTCTCACCAGCAAAAAGAAAAATGTGTTCCAGGAAGGGAAAGAAGCCTTTAAATCAGGCGACTTTTCGGCCGTGGGCGGCCTCTGGCTGCAGTTGCCCATTGTTAACATCAGCGCGCGCTACGTGATCGGCCTTTCCAACGTTAGCGATGTAACCGCTTCCAATGCCGTAAATCCGGATACCTGGAAAAACCAGGCCATCCAGTTAGGCGTTGGTATTACGCTCTAGCAATAACTTTTGTTATCCTGCATCTGTTGAAAAGGATATCCGTTTTCCGGGTATCCTTTTTTTTATACCTTTCAGCATGGCATCAAAGTTGACTATATAGGTATACTATCAAACTGGGGAGATTTTGCAGGAAGGGCCTGCCATATTGTCCCCGCACTTAAAACTGACAAATGAATACATTTTTTTTGAGCAATAACGAGGAGGAGATGGAGTTTATGCCAATTATACCTTTGAATGAAGATGGCGAAGGGCAGGAGGAAGAGAAGATACCGGAGGAACTGGCGCTGCTGCCCCTGAGAAATACGGTGCTTTTCCCCGGGGTGGTTTTGCCCATTACAGTAGGGCGTGACAAGTCCATCAAGGCGGTAAATGACGCATACAAGACTGACAAAATGATTGGTGTGGTAGCGCAAAAAGACAGTAACGTGGAAGAGCCCGGGGTAGCTGACCTGACAGATGTAGGCACGGTAGCAAAAATTGTGAAACTCATCAAAATGCCGGATGGCGGCACCACCATCATCATACAGGGCCGCCGGCGTTTCAAGATAAAGGCCATACTGACGGAAGACCCCTATTTCAAGGCCAGTTACGAACTGCTGGAAGACCAGCTGGACGAGAACGACTCCGAGTTTGACGCCTATGTTTCTTCCATCAAGGACCTGGCGGGGCAGATCATCCAGCTGTCTCCCAACATCCCCTCGGAAGCCAGCATCATTCTCAAAAACATAGAGAACGCGCCTTTCCTCATTCACTTTGTGTCTTCCAACCTGAACAGCGACCTGAAAGAGAAACAGCAACTGCTGGAGATCAACAACCTGCGCATAAGGGCGGAATTGCTGATGAAGCTGCTGCAGGTGGAACTGCAGCTGGCGGAGCTGAAAAACAAGATCAACAACAAAACCAAGGCAGACCTGGACAAGCAGCAGCGGGAATACTTCCTGCAGCAGCAGATGAAGTCTATCAAGGAAGAGCTGGGCGGGGATTCGAATGACCGGGAGATCAAGGAAATGCAGCGCAAGGCGGAACTGAAAAAGTGGCCGGACGCTGCTAAAGACCTGTTTGGCAAAGGCATTGAGAAACTGGAAAGGATGCACCCCAGCACGCCGGACTATTCGGTGGTATACAACCATCTTGACCTGATGCTGGACCTGCCCTGGAATGAATATACGCTTGACAGTTATGACCTGAAGAAGGCCAAAACCGTGCTGGACGGAGATCATTACGGCATGGACCGCATCAAGGACCGTATACTGGAATACCTGGCGGTGCTGAAGCTGAAAGGCGATATGAAATCGCCTATTCTGTGTTTTGTAGGCCCTCCGGGCATTGGCAAAACTTCCCTGGGCCGTTCCATTGCCAATGCTATTGGCCGCAAATACGCCCGGCTCAGCCTGGGCGGCCTGCATGACGAGAGCGAGATACGCGGCCACCGGAAAACCTACATTGGCGCCATGGCCGGCCGCATACTGCAAACCATCCGCAAGGTAAAATCGTCCAACCCGGTGATGATACTGGACGAAATAGACAAAATAGGCAACGATTTCCGCGGAGATCCGGCATCCGCACTGCTGGAAGTGCTGGACCCCGAGCAGAACAGCACGTTTTACGACAATTACCTGGAGCTGGAGTACGATCTGAGCAAGGTACTGTTCATTGCCACCGCCAACAACATCAACAACGTGCCCATGGCGCTGCGGGACAGGCTGGAGGTTATTGACCTGAGCGGTTATTCTGTCGAAGAGAAAATAGAAATAGCCAAACGCCACCTTATCCCGAAACAGAAGGATGCGCACGGGCTGAAAGACAGCAAGTTCACCTTTGCCAATAAAGTGATAGAGAAAGTAGTTGCCAATTATACGCGGGAGAGCGGCGTGCGTGAGCTGGACCGGCAGTTTGCCGCCATCATGCGCTCGCTGGCCAAAGATGTGGCCACCGGTGTAAAGGTGGAAGGCGCTGTGTCAGAACAACGGGTAGAAAAAGCCCTGGGCAAAACCCGCTACAGCAACGAGATATACAAAACCGGCAATCCTCCCGGCGTGTCTGTTGGCCTGGCCTGGACGTACGTGGGCGGAGACATCCTGTTCATAGAGTCCAGCCTGAGTGAAGGCAAGGGAGAACTGAAGCTGACGGGTAACCTCGGCAATGTGATGAAAGAATCCGCGGTAACCGCCCTCAGCTACCTACAGGCCAATGCCGGCCAATACAAAATAGATCCCAAATTGTTCAGGGACAGAAATATTCACGTGCACGTGCCGGAAGGCGCGGTACCGAAAGACGGGCCCAGCGCCGGCATTACCATGCTCACCGCGCTCACCTCCGCCTACACGGGCCGCCGGGTAAGGCCTTACCTGGCCATGACGGGGGAGATCACCCTGCGCGGGCAGGTGTTGCCGGTAGGGGGCATCAAGGAAAAAATTCTGGCCGCCAAACGCGCCGGCATTAAAGAGATCATCCTCTGCTGGCAGAACGAAAAAGATATCAACGACATTAATCCTGATTATATCAAGGGTTTGAAGTTTCATTATGTAAAAGAAATGAACCAAGTGCTGGAAACAGCGTTATTAAAGAGATAGGAAACACAAGCTGTCATTCCTGGCAGCAGGTGTATCTAAAGTTCGCTTCGTCAAGAAGCGGGCGCATGTTGATTGTTTAAGGGTTTGAATAAAGCCGCCGTTACAGGTGGCTTTATTCTTTCTAAACATATATGCTTTTTTTGTACCTTAACGCCGGTCACCTAATCCGCATGCCCATTGCCGCTTCGCTACCTGCTCATATTGCTGCTGTTTCCGGTTGCCGCCGGGGCCCAGGTGCTGGGCGGTAAAAACACCTACGCTTTTCTTGACTTGCCCGCCTCCCCGCAGATAACGGCTTTAGGCGGTGTGAACGTGAGCCGGCAGGGGAACGATCTTTCTCTGGCGCTGCTGAACCCCGCCTTGCTGCGGCCTTCCATGCATACGCATTTGCAGGTGAACTACGCCGGTTACTTTGCCGGTATCCGCTACAGCCATGTGGCCTTTGCCTTTCACCACGCGGCGTTGGCCACCACCTTCGCCACCAGCCTGCAATTTACCGGTTACGGGCAAATGACGCATACGGATGCGGCGGGCAATGTGCTGGGTACTTTCAGCCCCAGTGATTTTGTATGGCAGGTAAACGCCTCCCGCCGCTACCTTGAAAAATGGTACTACGGTGTAGGGCTGAAATATATTCACTCCCGGTACCTTACCTACCGCTCTTCCGGCCTGGCCGCAGACGTGGGTATTGCCTACCAGGATACGGCGCAGGGCTGGCAGGCCGGCCTGGTGGCGCGCAACATGGGCGGGCAGCTGAGCGCCTATGCGGCCACTGAAAAAGAACCGCTGCCCTTTGACCTGCAGGTGGGCGTATCCAAACGCCTGCAGCACCTGCCGTTGCAGCTCTCCGCTACCCTGCACCACGTATACCAGTTCGATATCCGTTATGCAGACCCCGCGCTGGAAGAAAATGTGGTGATAGATAACGGGGATACGGTAAGGGCGCGGGGCGGCGCCATCGATAATATTTTCCGGCATTTTGTGCTGGCCGCGCAGTTTGACATAGGCCGTTACGTAGAACTGACGGCCGCCTACAACCACCTGCGCCGGAGGGAGCTGGCCATGTTGAACCGGCAGGGGCTCAGCGGTTTTTCGCTGGGCGTAGGCGTTACGGTCAGCAAGTTGCAGCTGCGCTACGCCCGCGCCTGGTACCAGCAGGCTACTGCCATGAACCACCTGGGCATCAACCTGCCCTTGAACCAATGGATGGGATTAGGTAAATTCGGTGACCGCATTGGCTGGCAACCATAAGGGACGACCACATTGATTGAATCACAAGCCGGCCGCGTGGGCCGGCCTATAAAAACAGAGGAACAGTGCATATGCAGCCCATCATTTCCATCAGGGACCTAACAAAGCGCTACGGAGAAAAACAGGTGTTAAAAGGAATAAACCTGGATGTGTTTCCCGGGCAGATCATTGGCTATATTGGCCCCAACGGCGCCGGCAAATCCACCACGGTGAAAATACTCATAGGCCTGCTGGGCGATTTTGAAGGAGAGGTCAATGTACTGGGCCACAACCTGCGTACAGATACGCTCACCATCAAAGGCCTGATCGGCTATGTGCCGGAAAATGCGGAGATCTATGATGTGCTGACGCCCATGGAATACCTTTCTTTTACCGGCAAACTGTACCAGATGGACGATGCTGTGATCGAAGAGCGGGCTGCCCGCATGCTGGGCGCTTTTGGCCTGCTGGAAAATAAAGACCAGCGGATGGATACTTTCTCCAAAGGCATGCGGCAGAAAGTGCTCATCATTTCCGGCCTGCTGCATGACCCGCAGATCGTAGTGCTGGACGAACCGCTTTCCGGCCTTGACGCCAACGCGGTGATCATGGTAAAAGAGATCCTGTCCCTGCTGAAAAAAGAAGGCAAAACCATTTTCTATTGCTCGCATATGATGGACGTGGTGGAGAAAGTGTCTGACCGGATCGTGCTCATCAACGAAGGCAGCATTGTGGCAGACGGTACTTTTGAACAGCTGAAGCAGTCCGAGGGCGATACGCTGGAGAAAATATTTGCCCATCTCACCGGCGAGCATAATTTGTCTGGCGCGGCAGATGCCTTTGTACATAAAACGGAACGGACATGAACAGGTTCTTCCTGGCTGTTGTAGGCTTCTTTAAACCGCTCTGGGTACGCCTGGGCGTAAACGTACCGCAACTGATGGCCATCCTTGACGTAAAGCTGAAGATGGACGACCGGCGGCCCAATGCCTACACCCACATGCGGCAACAGAAAAAGAAAGAGCAGAAATACGGCTCCCTGGCCGTGGTGCTGATCTCTTTTCTGATGGGCGTTTTTTACCTTTTTGTGTTCAGCCTTTCCAGCAACCCGCTGATGCAGCTGTTCATCTGGTTTTCCGTGTTCATCGTGATGCTGTCTATCACCCTTATTTCAGATTTTACGAGCGTGCTGATAGACGTGAAAGACAACTTTGTGATACTGCCCAAGCCGGTGAACGACAAAACGGTGGTAGTGTCCCGCATCCTGCATATTATGGTGCATGTGTCTAAAATAGTGGTGCCGCTGATGCTGCCGGCTTTTATATGGCTGGCCGTAACGCAGGGAGTGGTGGTGTTGTGGTTTGCGGCGCTGGTGTTCCTGCTCAGCGTACTGTGCATTTTCCTGATCAACGCGGTGTACCTGCTGGCGCTGAAACTGACCACCCCGGAACGGTTCAAGGAAATACTCAACTACGTTCAGATCATATTTTCTGTCATCGTATTTGCCACGTACTACCTGGTGCCCCGGCTCACCCGCAACCTTCACCTGGATGATATAGACCTGTGGGCTTACCCGCTGCTGAACCTGGCGCCCAGCTTCTGGTTTGCGGCGGCTTATGCCGCGGTGGCGCAGGGTGCTTACACATGGCTGATGCTCCTGTACATAGCGCTGGCGCTGGCGGTGCCGGTGTTGAGCCTGTGGCTGGTGGTAAAGGTGTTTGCCCCCAGTTTTAACCGCAAGCTGGCCATGCTGAGCGGTAGCGGGGGAGAAGCGCCGCCTGCTAAAAAACAGGTAGCCAGGCAGCCGCAAACAGGCCGTATGCCGCTTTACAAGCGGCTGGCCGCGTGGTTTTCCCGCGGGCGGCAGGAGCAGCTGGCTTTTGAGCTGGTATGGCTGGTAACCGGGCGCAGCCGGGAGTTCAAGCTGAAGGTGTACCCTTCGCTGGCCTATGTGCTGGTGTACTTTGTGTTTTTCCTGTTGTCTGGCAAACACACCAGCCCGGCAGCGGCCTGGGATCAATTATCTTCCGGCAACGCCTTCGTTATCCTGATCTATAGCAGCACTTTCGTGTTCATTACCGCCATTACCAACCTGGTGTACTCAGACAAGTTCAGGGCCGGGTGGGTATATTATGCGGCGCCGGTAGAGGCGCCCGGGCCGCTGCTGATGGGGGCGTTCAAAGCCGCTTTTGTGAAGTTCTTCCTGCCTTTCTATATTGTAATTGCCATTTTTTCACTGGCGGTATGGGGCGTTGGCGTAGTGCCAGACCTGTTGCTGGGACTGGTGAACGTGGCGCTGGTGAATATCATTTTTGCGTTCCTGTTCCTGCGCAAGCTGCCGTTTGCTACGGAGATCAATATCAAGCAGGGAGCGGGCGGTTTTCTGAGGGGGCTGATGGTGCTCATGGTGCCCGGTATGCTGGGCTTGCTGCATTATGCTACCACCTTGCTGCGCGGCGGCAAGCCGGTATTCGGCATTTACCTGAGCGCCAACTGGCTGGTGCTGATCTTTGCATTGTTCTCCGCTACGGCTTTTTACCTGCTGCAGGCCAAATACAGGGAAACATCCTGGGCGGTGCTGGAGCGGTAGGAGTGTATGATATGTATAAAGGGGCTGATGGTTTTTTCCATCAGCCCCTTCTGCGATCAATATTTTCCGGGAAGATCATGGTTGTGCAATATGCATGTTCCAGCCAGCCTGGTCCCCACCATTTAAAGCACTTTTCCGGCAGTTATTTTAATCCTGCAACTGCCGCTTGTAGAGCTGGATGGTATTTTCCAGACCCATGTAGATAGCGTCGCATATCAGCGCGTGGCCAATAGACACTTCCTTGAGCTGGGGAATGTGCAGCTTGAAGAAACGGAGGTTATCCAGGTTCAGGTCGTGGCCGGCGTTCAGCTCCAGGCCAATGGCGGAGGCTTCGCGGGCGGTATTTTTATAGTCGTTGAACAACTGGAAGTTTTGCGGATGGGTGCGGGCTTTCGTGTATTCTTCCGCGTAGGGGCCGGTGTACAGCTCTATGCGGTCTGCCCCGGCAGATTTGGCGCCGGCTACCATGCCTGTTTCCGGGTTGAGGAAGATAGAGACCCTGATGCCGGCCTTTTTAAGGGTGCTGATCACGTCTTTCAGGAAAGACTGGTGCTGTACCGTGTCCCAGCCGGTATTGGAGGTGATAACGCCCGGCGGGTCCGGCACCAGTGTACACTGGTGCGGTTTTACTTCCAGCACCAGGTCTATAAAATCCTGTGAGGGATAGCCCTCAATATTAAATTCCGTAGTAACAATGGGTTTCAGGTCCCGTACGTCCTGGTAGCGGATGTGGCGTTCATCCGGCCGGGGGTGTACCGTAATGCCATCCGCGCCAAAACGTTCGCAGTCTTTGGCTACCTGTATAATGTCCGGCAAATTGCCGCCGCGTGCGTTGCGCAGCGTGGCAAACTTGTTGATGTTAACACTCAGCTTGGTCATGCCGCAAAATTACGTTGTTTACCCAATTATTGCAGCAGGTATTTCACGGCAAGGCCGGTAAAAATGGAGATGGAAAAGCTCATCAGCGTGCCAATGAGCACATATTCGGTTTCGCGGTGGGTATCGTTGCCTTTCAGGTCGTTGAACCGGAGAATGGACTTGGCGGCAATGAGGAAACCGATGCCTTCGTAGTGGCTGGTGACCACAAAGGTGAGGATGAGTATGCGTTCAAAAATACCGATCCAGCGGCCGGCTTCGCTGAGGGAGGTTTTACCGTTGGAGAGGCGCGCGTCCTGCACCTGGTTGCGCCAGCGGCGGGTGGCAAAGCCCAGCAGGAAGGCCGCGGGCCAGATGATGGCGGCGTAGCCGAAAAGTAGCGTCCAGAACTGGCGGTTATTGAGCAGGGCCTGCAGGTAAGGCCATACGGCCGCCCAGTTGCCGGTAACCTGTATCCACAGCAGCAGCAATACGGCCAGGTGCAGCAGCTGGTCTATAATAAAACTTTTGGCATCGTCTTTCTGATGCAGTTTCCAGAGGTCTATGAAATAATGCGTAACGCCCACTGCTACGGGCGCCAGCCACAGCTGCCACATGCCGGTAAACAGGTATACGAGGGCCGCATGGACCAGGCAATGCAGGTAAAGATATCCGGAAGCTGCCTTGTAACGGCGTTTATGTTGAACAAAGCGGGAGGGTTGCAGGGCAAAATCGCCCAGTATATGAGCGCATAGCCATTTTATCAATAAAAGCATCAATATGGTTTTTAAAACATGGTTAAGATCTGTTGCTCAAACCGCTTTACGATCAGGTCTGCCACATGCCAGCCTGCGGCCTGCAGCCGTTGATGCACGGCTGGTTGGCGGATATGCAGTTTTTCTGCTGTTTGTGCCTGTGTAAGGCCGTTGAGCTGTTCCAGCACGGCTTCTGCCTGCAGGGGGCTCCAGCGCTCTGCCAGGAAGGAAAGCACCTGGCTGTGAATGTCCCACTCCTGGTTGACGGCAGGGTGGGGGGTAACAATGGCCAGCAGCCCGTTCTTTTTCTTCAGTTCATCCAGCATGGGCCCGGAATGCCTGAACGCGGAACCGTCAGAAGTTACGATGTTTTTCGATGTGAACGAAATTTCTCCCGTACCAATGGCCAGCCGCGCCCTGAAACCTTTTTTCCATAACGCGGCCAGTATGATGAGGCTGGCCTGCAGCGCGGTTGCAGGCTGCTTTACCAGCACGGCCTGGAAACTGTCTCCCCGGAACTGTTCCGCCCTGAAGCCGGGCACCTGCTGCCCCGCCGCTGCAAAGGCAGCATCCAGCGCCTGCTGCAGGCGTTTCCGTTGCGTGGCTTTCAGCGTAGAAGAGCTGATCACGTCTCCTGTAATAACTACCGCCTTTTTCATGTTTACAAATATAAGTCATAAACCTTATAATGCCTCATTATAAGCCTATAGCCTTATAATCTATTAATATAAGGCTGTAGCCTTATATTTTAGAGAACCCCGGAAAAAAGAAAGGCAGCCCCGTGCCGGAGCTGCCTTTTATAAAAAAGCATACGTTATGACTAGTAACGGTAGTATTCAGGCTTGAACGGCCCTTCAACAGGAATACCGAGGTAAGCAGACTGCTCTTTGCTCAGCACGTCCAGCTCCACACCGATCTTTTTCAGGTGGAGGCGGGCTACTTTCTCATCCAGGTGCTTGGGCAGCACGTATACCTGGTTCTCATACTTGTCGCTGTTGGTCCACAGCTCCAGTTGGGCCAGGGTCTGGTTGGTGAAGGAGTTGCTCATCACAAAAGAGGGGTGGCCGGTGGCGCAGCCCAGGTTTACGAGGCGGCCTTCTGCCAGCAGAATGATGTCTTTACCGTCAACAGTGTATTTGTCTACCTGTGGTTTGATCTCCACTTTGGTATGGCCAAAGTTGGTATTCAGCCAGGCAACATCGATCTCGATGTCGAAGTGGCCGATGTTACATACAATGGCTTTGTCTTTCATGGCTTTGAAGTGCGCGCCGGTGATGATATCGCGGCAACCGGTGGTGGTCACGATAATATCGGCTTCTTTTACCGCGTCAGCCATTTTCTTCACTTCATATCCTTCCATCGCCGCCTGCAAAGCGCAGATAGGGTCAATTTCAGTAACGATCACACGGGCGCCTGCGCCAGCCAGGGATTCTGCGGAGCCTTTGCCCACATCGCCAAAACCGGCCACTACAGCTACCTTGCCGGCAATCATCACGTCTGTGGCACGGCGGATAGCGTCCACACAGGATTCGCGGCAGCCGTACTTGTTGTCGAACTTGGATTTGGTAACGGAGTCGTTAATATTGATAGCAGGCATGGGCAGCGTGCCGTTCTTCATTCTTTCATACAGGCGGTGAACACCGGTAGTGGTTTCTTCACTCAGGCCTTTGATGTGCTGGATCAGCTCGGGGTAAACGTCCAGTACCATATTGGTCAGGTCCCCGCCGTCATCCAGGATCATGTTCAGGGGGCGGTCAAGACTGCCGAAAAACAGCGTCTGTTCAATGCACCAGTTAAAATCTTCTTCGCTCAGTCCTTTCCAGGCATATACCGGAATGCCGGCAGCAGCAATAGCGGCAGCGGCATGGTCTTGCGTAGAGAAGATGTTGCAGGAGCTCCATTGTACCTCGGCGCCAAGGGCTACCAGGGTCTCGATCAGCACAGCCGTTTGAATGGTCATGTGCAGGCAGCCTGCAATACGGGCGCCTTTCAATGGTTGGGATTTGCCATATTCTTCGCGGAGGGCCATCAATCCCGGCATTTCAGCTTCAGCAAGCTGTATTTCTTTGCGACCCCATTCAGCCAAAGACATGTCTTTTACTTTGTACTTGAGGTTCAAATCAATCTTGGATTTAGCAGTTGTTGACATTCCAAATAATTTTTTGCAAATCTACCGTTATTTTAACTTTTAACATAATGCTTTCTGCACGGCACATTCCCCTCAATCTGAACTGTTTAAGCCCCCAAGCCCTGTTTTATTCATATTCATAAAATAATACAATTATTATTTGCTATAATATTATAAAAATAATACATTTGCTAATTGACGACCTATATTTCCAGGTAATTACACATTATTTTTCGGAGTCATTGATGAACTAAGTAGCTGTAGCAGAAACGCTTACAAACGGGAAAAGAGGAAAGAAAGGGCAACCGCCCGGGGAAAATAAACCGCCCGCGAACCGGCCCAGGCATATAAACGTCAGCTTCGGGAAATATAGTATGGATGTAAAGAAATTTTAATGTTATTATGTTAGTCCTGTCCTATCCTATGAAGATCAGCCTCCGTATTGCCATGCTGGCACTATTGTTCTGTAATAGTACCGCCTGGGCGCAGGTACCCTCCGTCATCATCAACCCTTCCGGCGGCACCGTGTCAGACAACGGTCTGAAGATCACCATCACTGAAAACAGTGTGCTGACGGAATATAAAGGGAAAAAGCAGTATAGCGAGGCAACCAGCCTGGCCGAACTGGACAAGGGCATGCGTACCTATTTTATGCTGGAGCGGTGGGTAGATGCCACTACAGCTGAACGTACGGATACGTTGCACCGCTGGGCCTGCGAAATTTCGGACGTGCAGGGGCAGGGCACCGCCGCAGACCCCTGGAAGGTAGTGAAGCTGATGAGCATGAAGAACAGGACGAACGCCAACTTCAATATATCCGTAGTCTACTCTTATGAAGAAGGCAAGCCCTGGTACCGGATGGACTACTATATGAGCTCTGATGAAAGGATACAAAGCGCTACGGACTATGGCCCTTACATGGTGCATATCTATCACTCCGAACGCGCTTTTGTGCATGAAGTAGATTGCGGGTTGGGCTTCGGAGACCAGGCCGCCACCGCAGTTGATGACCAGTATCACGAAGTGCATGCTCCCGGCCAGCCCGAACCCACTTTATACGGCAGGGTAGGGATCCGAAAAACCAGCGGCAGTTGTTCCGTAGCTGATGCCGGGTCACATTTTTTCAAGGCAGCTGATGGTATTACTTCTTACTATGCCGGTTATACCGCCGGGCGGGATAATAAAACCGGCCTTGGCTACAAGCTGGAAAACCTGTTGACTACCATAGAAGACCCGGGCATGGGCCTCGCTATTCACAAAGCTATTTTGCTGGACCATAGTATACCCGGCTACCTGTACACAGAAAGAAAAAGTTTTATTGCCGGTTTTGATGAAACGGACGACGGGCCTTCCACCCTGGAAGACCCGGCCATGGCATTGCCTAAAAGCTGGCCGCTGTCCAAAGCCCAGATAGGCCTATCTTCCGCCACGCCGCAAGGCCTGGAAGGAAATAATGACCATGTGATACAAGGCGTTACGCTGCACCTGGAGAACGGTATGTTCAACCTGCCGCAGGTAGTACATTTCAGGGTAACCACTACTGGCACAGGCACCGGGCATGCCGGGGCTGCTGACTACACCGTACAGTATTCAAAAATGATCATTCCCGCCGGGGACTATACCAATGTTGATCTGCCGCTGAGCAATATCATCATTCACGGCAACGGTACAGAGAACGAAGATAAAACGCTGCGCATAGAACTGTTGCCCACCTGCTCCCCGCAGTTGCAGATCACGGGTGTTACAGATGCTACCTATACCATTGTAGATGATGATGAGAACAAGGTTTTCCTGGAGCCGGCAGCTTCTTCGCTGCAGGAAGGCGGCCAGATAGTGGTAACTGTGAAACTGACGGGAGACCCGCTGGGAACAGACCTGCCGGTAACCATCAGCACCACGCCGCTAACGGCCAAGGCAACTGACTATGAGCTGGAATTTCCGTCCACGCCGTACACCGTTACCATCCCTGCCGGTGGCAGTACGGCCACTTTTACATTGAAGGCCACGCCAGACCTGATCATCGAAAACACCGAAAAGCTGCAACTGAAAGCCAGCGCATTTTTCGGGCCGGAAGAAAGAACGCATGAGGTGGAAATAGATATTCATGATGTAACGGGAGATGACCCCGACAACCGGGTGATCACCTTTACCGCCCCGGCAACAGCTGAAGGCAGCAATATGGTAGTAACGGCCAGCCTGCCCGCAGGGGTTACCACGGAAGCGCCTGTGACCATCAACCTTACCTATGATGAATATGCGGCGGGCAATACAGCTACCATGGGAGATTTCCTGTACGGCGGCATCAACGCGTTCCCCGCTTCGCTGACTATTCCCGCAGACGGCAACAATATATCGTTTACACTGGAGGTGTTGCAGGACTGGATGATAGAGCCGCAGGAGGTGCTGTATTTTGATGCGGCAGATGCAGATAACGCCTTCACCATTACCGGGCCGGTAATGCTGGTATTTAACGATAAAGTGGAAGATGGCCTGGAGGCCACCATCAGCGTATACACCAGCGAATATCAACTGTCGGAAGCAGACCCTGATACAGAATACCAGGGTTACATCGTGTTGCCTTACATCACTGCTGAAGACATAGTGGTGAACGTGCAGGTAGATGCGGCCTCCACGGCAGATGAGAATGATTTTGTGGTGGTAGACAACCTGAGCGTTACCATTCCGGCGTATGCCAACGAAGGTTTCTTTACCTTCAAAATAGCCGCAGACAACGTGCTGGAAGGAACAGAAAACCTCCAGTTCACCTTTTCCCTTTCCGGCATGCCCGTTACGCAGGCGGATGTTATCACCATTGCGGATGCGCAGAACACACCCGCCAACCGGCAGGTATATCTCACAGATGCTGCACCGGTGAACCTCACCGAAGGGCAGGAAGCAGAAGTGAAAGTGCGCCTCAATCCCGGCATTACCGCTGCCTTCCCCATAGTAGTGAATATTGCGGCAGACGGGGCTTCGGCTGCCACCGCCGCCGATTATACGCTTGACCCCGCTGCTACGGTGACCTTTGCGCCGGGTGAAACGGAAAAGACGATCAAGGTGACGGCTGCTGACGATGGCCTGGCGGAAGGCAACGAACTGCTCCGGCTGCAATTGACCGCTGATGTGGCTACGGCAGATGGTGTGCCGGCCATTCAGTCTTCTGCCCTTACAAAAGATATTACGATACAAGATCCCGGCAGCACTTCCATCATCTTTACGCCGGAGGCCACTACGCTGCATGAAGGAGACCCGCAGGTGAAAGTAACGGCGGCCCTTTCTTTCGGCGCCGCACTGGCGGATATTGAGATCACGCTGGATGCGCTGACAGGCTCTGATATTATAGCGGATGATGTGGAGGTGCCGCTGTCCGTTACCATCCAGGCTGGACAATCCCAGGTAGAATTTTACGTACGCGCCAAAAATGACGACGTGCTGGAAGAAAATGAGACCTTCCAGCTAGGCGGTACGGCATCCGGCTTTACCATTACCGGCACTACCTTTACCGTAACCGACGCCACCAGCCTTGACCCCGCTAAAAAACAACTGGTGCTGGAAGTGGACGATAATCCGCTGACGGAAGGCAACACCACTATTGTGCGGGTGAAGCTGCCGGGCGCCGTTACCACGGCCAAGGCGCTTAACATCACCCTGAGCAGCGGCGCCGGCACAGAATTGCTGCCTGCGGAATACAGCTTCACAGATGGCACGGCCACCGTTATCACTACAGTGACCATTCCGGCAGGGGGCAGCCAGGCTTCCTTCACGTTGCAGACAAACGCAGACAACATACTGGAACCAACAGAAAAACTGGAGCTGGCAGTGGCCGGAGATGACCTGCTGGCGGGCGTTACCGCTACTGCGCTGGTGAACGTAACAGATGCTACCGGCCTTGATCCGGATAATAAAAAGATCACCCTGACGGCTTCCGCTACCGCTATCAGCGAAGGCGGTTCCGTAACGTATACGGTAAGCCTGCCTTCGCCCGTTACTACGGCAAACGCGCTGGTGATCAGCCTTAGCCCGCTAACGGGCACCACCACCGCACCGGAAGATTTTACGGGCGGGTATCCGCCCTCCATCACTATTCCGGCAGGCGGGCATACCGGCAGCATCACCGTTGATGCGGCTACAGACAATATTATTGAGCTGCAGGAAAAACTGCGCCTCCACCTCTCGCTCACCGGTTTCACCTTTGATAATGATGTGATAGACCTGGATGTGAACGATGTATCGCCCGCGTCACCGGCCATTCAGCTGAGCCTGTCTGCCGCAACGGTAGAAGAGGGGGACAACGTAACCGTTACGGCCACCTTGCAGGGTTTTACCTCCACACAGGCCATTACCATTACCCTGGTGCGGGACGCCGCGTCTACAACGGATAACGACGATCATACGCTGGGTACCATCACCATCCCTGCGGGACAAGGCGCTGCCACCACCACTATTACCGCGTTGACAGACCTGGTACTGGAGCATGATGAGCAACTGGTGTTGAGCGGAACGGCCGGCACTTACCAGATCAATGCCGCCACGCTCACCATACAGGATAAAACCGGCACCACAGCCAACAAGACCATCAGCGTAAGCGCGCCGGGCAGTGAACTGTTTGAGGGCAGCAGCATGACGCTCCGCGTAAAACTGCCTGACGGCATCACCGCCTCTGAAGATATTGATGTGGCCATCACGGCCACCACTGCCATGACCGGCACAGAATACAGTATAGCGCCCACTACCTTGAAAATACTGAAAGGAGATAACGATGCGGAATTTGTGTTGACGGCGGTAGATGATGCGCTCGCAGAGGCAGATGAGCAGATCACCCTGCAGGCAGCGGCCACCGTATACGGTTATGGCCCGCAAACCGCTACGGCTACTATCACCGTTAAAGACCTGCCGGGCAATAATGTGATCACGGTTACCGCTGATGTGGCGGACGTAACAGAGAACAACACCGCCAAAGTGAGGTTCAGCCTGCCCTCCGGCATTAAAGCCGGCAGCGCTATCAATATTACATTGACCGCGGGCGGAACGGCAACGGCCGCGGATTTCACCAGTCTTCCGCTGACGGTGACCATTCCGGCCAATGAGGAGTATTATGAGCTGTCACTGGCCGCCATAAAAGACAATATCATTGAAGCTACAGAGAACCTCACGCTCACAGCGGCCGCAACGGGTTATACCATCAGCGGCAGTGTTGCGCTCAACGTGCATGATGCCGATCTGGCTGACGCGGAAGTGAAGCTGCTGTCATCCCACACGGATATTGACGAAGGGCAGACCCTTACGCTCACCGCCGCGCTGCAGAACGGGATGACCACGGAGATCCCCATCGACATCGCCCTTTCACAGAACGGCGGAACGGCCTTGCCGGCGGATTATTCCGGGCTTTCTACCATCCGCATAGAACCTGCCGGCCCCAATACGGCCACCGTGCAGATACTGGAAGACGACCTGCTGGAATGGCCGGAAACGTTCATCATCATGGGAACTGCAACGGGTGTTGATATTACCGGTGTTACAGTGAATATCCAGGACAAGAACACGGCTGTGCTTGACAATAAGAAATTTACGCTGACGCCTGATGCTACGTCTATTGAAGAAGGCAGCACTACCACGGTATGGCTGCGCCTGCCCGCGGGCCAGAAAACAGCGGAGGCTATCACCGTTACGCTGAGTGCCGTAACAGGCACCACGCTGGACGCTGCTGAATACCAATTCCCCGCCACCGTAACCATACCGGCCAATGGGGATGCTGTTTCTTTCGTAGTAGAGGCCAAAACAGACAACCTGCTGGAACCGGTAGAAGTGCTGCAGTTGAGGGCTTCCGGGTCTGTGTATGGCGCCAGCATTGCTGACGAGGTGGCCATCAATGTAACAGACCAGACGGGCAACAACATCATTACCATTTCAGGAGATACAGAAGTGACCGAGGGCGGTGTTGCGGGCACCATCCGGTTCAGCCTGCCCTCCGGCATCACCAGCACCGGCAATGTGGTGATTACGCTGGTACCCGGGGGAACGGCGGTGGCGGCAGACTTTGCCACCATTCCGCCATCCGTTACCATTCCCGCCGGGCAGCCCCACGCGGAAATTACGCTGCAAGCCCTCAAGGACAAGCTGATAGAGCCGAACGAGCAACTGGTGTTGACGCCTTCCGCAACCGGCTTTACTTTCAGCGGCCATGCTAAACTGACCGTGAAAGACGCAGACCTGGCAGATGCCACCATTGTACTGACCACTACCGCAGCTTCCATGGCGGAAGGAGAGAGCATTACGGTAACGGCTGAAATGCAGGATAACATCAGGTCTTTGTCCGCCATTGACGTAGTGCTGTCCAAAACAGGATCTGAGGCGGATAATGATGACCACTCTCCGCTGGGCGCCATACACATCAACGCCGGGGAGGCTTCCGGCACGTTTGTGATCACCGCGCTGGCAGACCTGCTGCTGGAGGGAGACGAAACCCTGGTGCTGGGTGCAACCGCCGGCGGCATACCGGTTACCGGCGTTACTGCGGTGATCCGCGATGCCACTGACAACGCCATCACCATTACCCCGGCCGCAGCTACCATAAAAGAAAATGAACAGGCAACGTTTACCCTGCGCCTGCCGGTGAATGTGACCACCACGGAAAAGATCACCGTTACGCTGGCTAAAGCCGCCGGTTCCACGGTATCAGACGGCGAGTTTGTACTGCCGCCCACCGTGGAGATACCCGCTAACGGCAACCAGGTAACATTTACGGTAGATGCCCTCCCGGATGATATACTGGAGCCGGATGAAATATTGAACATCGCTGCTTCCGCCACTGTGCGCGGCGAAGTTAAGACCGCCGCTGCCGCCGTTACCGTTCAGGACGCTACCAACACCGCGGCCAACATGCACATCACGGTATCCGGAGATACGGAGGTTACAGAAGGGAACACCGCGTACATCACGTTCAGCCTGCCGGGCACTGTTTCCACGGCGCAAAACATCCTCATCACCTTTACCCCCGGCAGCGCTACGCCGGCGGCAGATGCGGATGATATTACCGGCGGCATACCCGGCTCGGTGATCATACCGGCCAACAGCTCATCTGTCACACTGGCCGTAACGGCCGTTGCGGACGCCGTTATTGAACCGGTGGAAAAGCTCTTTCTGGTACCGTCTGCCGCAGGCTTTACTTTCAGCAACAATGTTATGCTGAACGTCAAAGACCAGCACCACAGCGGCACCATTACCATCAGCAGTGACAAGCCGCTGATACGGGAGGGTGTGGAAACCGCCACTATCACGGTAAGCCTGCCCGGCGCCCTGGTGGCCGGCAGTAACATACAGGTAGACCTGCAGAAAGCCGCCGCGTCTACCGCCGCTCATGCGGACCATTCCGCCCTGCCGCCTTCTGTGATCATTGAGGCCGGTAAACATGAGGCCGTATTCACTGTTACCGCCGCTACAGACCTGGTACTGGAGGGTACGGAAACACTGGTGCTGGAAGGCTCTGCCGCAGGCTACAGCGTGGCGGGCGTTTCCCTGCAACTGGAAGACGCCACTTCCCTTGACCCGCTGAACAAGGTGCTGCGGCTTACGCCCGCCAATGCAAACCTTACAGAAGGTCAAACCGGGGACTTTGTGGTGCAACTGCCGGCGGGGGTAACCAGTTCCCAGCATATCACCGTACAACTGTCCAAAACCGCCGCGGCTTCCACGGCGGCGGATACCGACCATACGCAGATACCGGTCAGCGTTACCATACCCGCTGAACAGAATGCCAGCAGCAGTTTTGACATTACCGCGGTAACAGACCTGGTAATAGAACCGCAGGAAAAACTGCGCATAGATGGTACGCCGCCCGCAGGCTTCACGTTTGAAGGAACGGACATCTTTATCACGGATGCCACCGGCCTTAGTGCGGCCAACCGGGCAATCAGCATCACCATTGACTCCACGCTGCTGCATGAGGGTAATACCAGCAACGTAGCGTTGGCGCTGCCGGCGGGTATCACCTCGTCTACAGACATTGCCATCACCATCCAGCCGGATGCCGCGTCTACGGCAGGCCTGGCAGACTATAGCCTTGTTCCCGCCACTATCATCCTGCCCAAAGACAACAACAAGGTAACCGTTGTACTGGAGGCGCTGGCAGACGGGCTGCAGGAACCAGACGAGCAGCTGGCGCTCACCGGCACGGCCGCGGGTTACACCATCATACCTTCCGGCATGCTGACCATACCCGGAGACCCTGCGCCGCAACTGAGCGTTACCGCCGTCAAAGTATCAGATGCCGCGGAACCGGACACGCATGGCGCCTTCAGCATTCAGCTGAGCGCCGCGGCCCCGGCTGATGTAACCGTTACCTATAGCATTGGCGGTACCGCCACGGCGGGCGCGGATTATGCGGCCCTCACCGGCCAGGCACTGATCAAAGCCGGGGAAACCTCGGTGAGCGTGCCTGTAACAGTAACAGATGATGAGATCATAGAAGGCACTGAAACCGTTGAGCTTGCCCTGCAGTCTGCCGTATTCACCTTCTTCGGCAATACGGTGAACGCCATGGCCAACAACAGCGTTGTCAGCCTGCAGATAGCGGATAATGACCAGGCCGCTGTTATCATAGAAAAAATAGCGGATGCCACAGAGCCGTCCACACCAGGCAGCGTGAAGCTGCGCTTCAGCAACCCGCAAACTACCAGCACCGTGCCGGTTACCATCACGTATACCGTAGCAGGTACCGCCGCAGCCGGAACCGACTATGACGCGCTGCCGGGCACAGCGGTGATACCCGCGGGCAGCAATGACGTGGTGGTTTCCATCCAGCCGGTAGACGATGCGCAGCTGGAAGGCACGGAAACAGTGATCATACAGCTTGACGCCGCCACCGCCACGTTGCCGGGCTTCACCATCGGCACGCCGGCAGCGGCTACCGTTAACCTGTATGATAACGATGTGGTGAGCATGGAAATATTCGGCCTGAACCAGGTAGTGGAAGGCAGCGCGGTACCCGTTACGCTTCGCGCTTCGCAGGCCGTTGCCGCGGACATACCGGTACAGGTCCAGCTGCAGTACGATGCGGCCCGCACCATCAGCACCAGCGCGCCGCGCAGCGGGGATATGCTGACCATTACCATGCCGGCAAACCAGACGGAGGTGACCTTCACCATCACCGTTGAGGATAATGATGTAAATGATGACAACGGCTACGTGAACCTGGTGATACAACCGTTCACCGGCGGCGGTCAGGCTTACGGCAAGGGCGCCAGCGGCAATACCGCTACCGTGGTAACAGACAACGACCCGCTGGAGATCAGCTTCAAAACAGACACGGTACGCATCAAGGAAGGCAACAACGGCGTATCCCTGATGCCGTTCACACTGCAGCTGAGCCGCATGAGCAGCAGGGCCATACAGGTACAGTACGCCTTTGCGGATGCCTTTGAAGGCGCCGGTGCGGACAAGGACCCGCAGCGCGCAAAAGCCGGGGAAGATTTTGTGGCCGCCGTTACCAGTATCTCCATTCCGCCCATGCAGGCGGAGGCAGACATTACCGTGCCTGTAAACGGGGATACGCAGAAGGAGGAAGACAAGTACTTTGCCCTTAAACTGACCGCCATCACCGTATCCGGCGGGCTGAACACGCCGGTGCCCGGCACGCTGCGTACGGCTATCGGGATGATAGAGAACGATGACCAGGATGTAGACCTGGAGATACGGCCGCACAAAGGCATCTCGCCCAACGGGGATGGCAAGAACGATGTATGGATCATCGAGAACATCGAAAAATACAGCCGGAACGAAGTCGTGATCGTGAACCGCTGGGGCGGCACCATTTTCAAAACAAGCAATTACCACAATACCAATAACCACTTTAGCGGCCTGGCCAATATTGGCAGCGGAACGGGCAAGGAATTGCCGGACGGCTCCTATTTCTACATACTGCAGGTATGGGACAATAGCGGCAAGGTGACCCGCTACAATGGTTACATCGTGATCAAATACGGCCTGTAAAAACTATAGCCATGAAAACAAGTTTCATCAAGTTTTTTGCCATAGGGATGATCAGCTGCTGCGCGCTGCAGGTCAATGCGCAGCAGCATCCCGTTTATGCGCAGTACCAGTATAACGGTATGGTGATCAACCCTGCTTTCCCGTCTATGGACGAGTTCAGCAGCCTCACCATTGTATCCCGCAACCAGTGGGTGGGCATGGAAGGCGCTCCCAAAACATCCACCTTTTCGTTTTACACGCCCGTGAAGGCGTCCGGCACCAGCCTGGGCTTCTTTGCGATGAAAGACGAGATCACCATCTACTCCCAGACCGGGTATCATTTTAATATTTCACAGAAGGTGAAGCTGGACGACAAGCTCTTCCTGGCCCTGGGCCTGAAAGGGGGCATGGAACAGTTCCGGGAGAACAACGCTCACCTGGGTACGGACGATCCTGTTTTCGCCTCCAATCAGCAATACTGGAAAACAGATGTAGGCTTTGGTTTTCTGCTGTATTCCGAAAAGTTCTTTATTGGGTTTTCCGCTCCTTCATTTCACAATTTTGATATAGGCGGCACCGAGAACAAGGTGGAGTTCAAGCGGCATATGTACCTGCAGGGCGCCTTCCTGGCAGACATCAATAAAGACCTGCAGCTCAGGCCCGGCATATTGCTGCGGCAGGTAGCCGGCGCTGGTACGCAAATGGACCTGAACGCTACGCTGATAATCAAAAAGCTGTTATGGCTGGGTGTTACCTGGCGTACGGAAAAAACGGCCAGCGCAATGGTGCAGGTGCAGGCACTGAAAAATTTCAACCTGGGGTACGCGTATGATTTTGCATCGTCCACACACCTGAAAGGCATGCAGACAGGCTCTCATGAACTGATGCTGAATTACCGTTTTTCACTGGTGAAAGGGAAAACGCTCACCCCCCGTTTATTTTAGTTTTCAATTATTTATACATTTTATTTTTAATATTCAAGCGAGGCAAATCTGTTTGCGGGTTTGCCTCGTATATATTTATTCACTGCGTATATACTTCAGCGTGTTGTAAAGGATTGGTTAGGAATCCTCTGCTCTTTGGGTGTAACGGCGCAGGAAAGTTAACCTGGTTAACAAATACAAAGTGTTGATAGTGCTGCATTTGAAGCGGGCGTATCAGAAATTTGGTTAATTGTTAGTTATCCTAACCCCGAAATATTTGTTTGTTCGGTTTTTTCTTTTAGATTTGATTATACGAATTTGAAGCGGCCATGTGAATCAGTTGGCAAGTTCTTTAAAAATTGATTTCGGTAAGTCATCCTAACAATATTTGCAGGTGACATTGTGTTGCCTGCATCAGCTTTTGTCTTAAGCTAAATTGGAGAAAAAATCGAGCCTGATGGTCGTGTCGGGCTCTTTTCTTTAAACTGCCGCGGCAGAGGCTTTTCGGATGATATTATTATACATTTTTATTAGGGAATAAGGGATTTTTGTCTTAAGCTAAATTGGAGAGAAACGAGCCTGATGGTCGAATCGGGCTCCTTTTTTTTAAGATGGTTTCTAACTTGAACATATTAAAGGCCTGGGTTGCACCAGGCTTTTTTTATGGTACCTCAAAAAACTTAGTATTCCTAACAGAATGAGAATTTTTTTGTAGATTTGAAACCTCGGAAAAGCCTCTGCGCATAACTACTGATCAATTATCTAACTGATATATAACTTTTTTATCCACTTTGCATTACTAGTTAATTTGGAGGATGGGCCTGATTTTCAAATCGGGCTCTTTTTTTTGCCTTGTACGGTTCTTTTTTCTCCGGAAAAATCGTAGATTGAGTTGTAAACTTTCCGATGAACGATAACGCAGAAATATGGCTCACACTGTTGTTTATGGTGCATATATGGCTGGTAGTGCGGTTCTGCGTATTGCACATGTTCCGGCAGGCCAATAACCGGCCTTATCATCTTAAATGGCTCATGCTGGTATTCTTCCTTCCTTACCTGGGGTATGGGCTGTATTTTTGGTTAACGAGGCGTTATGTAACCAAACAGCACTAGTCTTCCCGCTTGTTCCACCTTTCCGAAATTTCAGTATGATGTTTGATGGCCCGTACAGATAGCCGTACCGCTATGAAAAGGCATAGGAGGGCCGCCGCCACCAGGAAGAAGCTGTCCCCGATCAGTAAAAAGAAATCAAAGGCCCCGTGAAAGGCCACCGCCCAGAACAGGCCGGTAAAGAGCAGGGTTTTGCGGTGTTGGGGAATGAATTTGGCCAGCCCGGCGTAATAACCCATTAACACCGCAAATGCCGCATGCGCGGGTACGGAAATGAACATTCTAACCAGGCCGGTGCCAATGCCGTACTGCATAACGTACACAATGTTCTCCGTGGTGGCAAAACCCATTCCTATCATCACGGAATACACTATGCCGTCAAACGGCTCATTGAAGGCAGGCTTGGGGAAAGCGAAATAACGGAGTACGAAATATTTCCCCAGTTCTTCACTCAGGCCTATAATGCCGAAAGCAAAAAAAGCGGTGGCCAGCGCCCCGCCGCCAGCGCCAATGCCCAGGCGCTGCGCCAGGCCTTCTACCAGCAAGGGAAAAGCAGTGCAAAGCACGCCCAGCATAAAACTGCGGATGAGCAGCCGCACCGGCTCGCGCTCACGGCGGTCCAGCCAGTAGATCAGCAGTGAAATGGCAATGCCGGGGGCCAGGGCAATGGCGAGTGACTGGTAGAGCATCAGATATTTTTAGCTTGTTTGCGTGCCTGCAGGAAGGTTTCCAGCTCGGCCAGCGTGAAACTGCTCAGGTTCTTATCAGCGGTAAGCCCGCCTTTCTGTGCCGCCAGCGAGCCGTACCGGATGTCTGCAAACCCGGTAATGGCATGGGCGTCAGGGTCTATAGACAGGAGGGCGCCTTTTTGCAGGGCGTAAGGTATCCATTCCCAGTCAATGTCCAGCCGGCGGGGGTGGGCATTCAGTTCTATCACCACGCCGTGTTCCACGCAGGCGTCTATCACCCGCTTATGGTCAAGGGGGTAGCCGTTGCGGCTCAGCAGCAGGCGGCCGGTCATATGGCCCAGTATAGTGGTGTACGGGTTGGCAATGGCCTTCAATACCCGGGCCATGGCCTTCTCTTCCGTCATTTTGAGGTTGGAATGCACAGAGGCGATCACCAGGTCAAAGCTGCGCAGTATATCGTCCGGGTAATCCAGGCTGCCATCGTTCAGGATGTCTGCTTCTATGCTTTTGAATATTTTAAAAGGCGCCAGTAGCGCGTTCAGCTGATCGATCTGCTCGTGCTGGGCCAGGATGCGCTCCGGCTGCAGGCCGTTGGCGTAAAAGGCGGAGCGGGAGTGGTCACTGATCACCATGTACTCAAATCCCTGCTCTTTGGCGGCTTTGGCCATGTCTTCCAGGCTTTGCAGCCCATCGCTCCACTGGCTGTGGGAGTGGATGATGCCCCGGATATCAGCAGGCTGCATCAGTTGCGGCAGGGCGCCTGTGGCCGCCCGTGCAATTTCGTTGGCGCGGCCTTCCCGCAGCGGGGGCGGAATGTAGGCCAGGCCGGCCTGTTCAAAAATAGCGGCCTCTGTGGTCTCCGCTCCGCCAGAGGCGGCGCCGGCATGGGCAAAGAACTGTTCCAGGAAGGCGGCAGAGCCGGTGGTGGTGAAGAGCTTAACGGCAAAATGAGCCGGTTCCACGCCATATACCTTTATTTTCACCTGTTCCCTGAATTGCAGCAGAATAGCATCTTCCGTATTGTTGAGCCGGGTAAAGGCTTCCATGGTACTGAATGTTTCCGCTACCTGCTCCACTGGTACGCCTATCACAAATTCCAGCTCGTCAATAACGGGCTGCTGGCGGCGAAAAGCGCCTGTTACAGCTACTTGTGCGGGGGCAAAAGCCTGTTGCAGCAGCTTTTCCAGCTCTCCGGCAAAAGGTTCCACTTCCGCATAGAGAAAACGTTCCCGGTTGGAGAGGAAAAATTCAATGCTCTGGCGGATGCTGTCCTGCGTTTTTTGCCCGAAACCCTTGAGCAGCAGCAGGCGGTTCTCATTGCAGGCGTAGAGCAGTTCTCCCAGCGTCTCTATTTCCAGTTCTTTCCAGATGGTGGCTATTTTTTTAGGCCCCAGGCCTTTGACGCGCATCATTTCCAGGATGCCGGGGGGTGTTTTGCGGATATATTCGTCCAGCGCGGCAAACTGCCCGGTGTTCAGCATTTCTATCACGCTTTTACCGGTAGACTCGCCAATGCCCTTGATGCGGAAAATAGCTTCATGCGGAGTATCCTGGAGGGGAACGGTGAGTTTTTCTATCTGGAATGCTGCGTTGGCAAAGGATTTAGCTTTGAAGGAATTGTCGCCGTGAATATCCATCAGCCTGGCCAGCAGGGAGAAATTGTCTGCAATGATATAATTTTCCATAGCGGCTGTAAGTTAGGGGATTCGGGCGGAAAGAGCAAAAGGGAGCAGCGCATGGGCCGTTGCCGCAATACTGTGCAACTGCCCGGGCATCCGGGGAAGGCAGGGGCAGTGTTAACAATGGGCCGGTTGCGGCCAGCCCGGGAGCAGTATAAAACAGGTATCGGCAAAAGAGCCGGTATAAAAGAAAAGCACCCCGGGGTTACCGGGGTGCTTTATGCTACAGTTTGTAAATCCGATCTTACATGGCCGGAGCTGCAGGCGCTGAAGGAGCAGCGGGCTTTTTAGCCGGAGCTTTCTTCTTGGGAGCGGGCTTTTTAGCAGCGGCTTTCTTTTTAGGAGCAGCTTTCTTAGCAGCGGCTTTCTTTTTAGGAGCAGCTTTCTTAGGAGCAGCTTTCTTTTTAGGAGCAGCTTTCTTGGCAGCGGCTTTCTTTTTAGGAGCAGCTTTCTTGGCAGCGGCTTTTTTAGGAGCAGCTTTCTTAGCAGCGGCTTTTTTAGGAGCAGCTTTCTTAGCAGCAGCTTTCTTTTTAGGAGCAGCTTTTTTGGCAGCGGCTTTTTTAGGAGCAGCTTTCTTAGCCGGAGCTTTTTTCTTAGGTGCGGCTTTTTTAGCAGCAGCTTTCTTAATTGTTGCCATTGTTTTTTGAATTTTGGGTTAGTAATTAAAATTGGGTATTAAAAAAAACTTTATGGCAAACACTACACTTAGGCTTCCGCCTGTGCAGTGGTGTCAAATGATTTTACGGAAACAAAGGTTTTGTTTTCACGACCTTTCCGGAACTCCACAACACCATCGGTCAGCGCGTAGATGGTAAAATCCTTACCGATGCCTACGTTAGACCCTGCGTGATAAACGGTACCCCGCTGGCGGATAATGATATTGCCAGCTACTGCCACCTGGCCACCGAAGATCTTAACGCCCAGCCTTTTGCTTTGGGAATCACGACCGTTCTTTACGCTACCTTCACCTTTTTTATGTGCCATTGTATTTGTTACTTTATAACTTTAGTCAATATAAATTTAAGCAATTTCGTTGATCTTGATCTTGGTAAAATGAGTACGGTGACCCACTTTCTTTCTGAAGCCTTTTCTTCTCTTCATTTTGAAAGCGATCACTTTATCACCTTGAACATGACCCAGGATCTCCGCCTTAATCACTGATTTTACATCAGTACCTACGGTAATCTTACCGTCGTTGTCGGTCAGCAGAACTTCTGCAAATTCTACTTTATCTCCAACATTTCCAGTCAGTTGTTGTACAAAGATCTCCTGATCCTTCTGTACCTTGAACTGCTGACCTGCGATTTTTACAACTGCGAACATAATATTCCAAAAATAATTTCCTGCAAAGGTATTACTTTGTTTTTTAATCAACAAAGAATTTAATACTTTTTTGCAGTATGGCACCCGGTCAGGGGCAAACATCCTATTGAAAAATAGCTTTTTACATATCAAAGATACGGAGTTTTTAGAATTTTAGTTTTTTTTAACAATTGTTTAGCATCCCCGGAGTGCCGGTATTTTAACCTTCCCCCGCCTTTATGCCGCGCCAATGGCCCGTTGCGCAAGGTTTTAAAAACTGTGATCTTGCGTACATTTTTTATACTTTTGTTTTTTACGATTATCCATTAAAAACAGGGGCATGAAGTTTAAATCACTGCTGGCCAAACCATTTGCTTCCATCATAGCCAACAAGGTGAAGAAGGAAATGCTGAGGGCGGTAGAAGACCAGGGCGAGATCTGGCAAGATTTGATGAAGACTGGCAGGAAGACGGAGTTCGGGAAAGACCATCATTTTGGTGACATTACCTCCTATGAAACCTACAAACCGGCGGTGCCCATACGGGACTACGAGCAATTCAGGCCTTACATCGATAAAATCAAGGAAGGGAAACACAATATACTCTGGAAGGGGCAGCCGATCTATTTTGCCAAAACTTCCGGTACTACCAGCGGGGTGAAATACATTCCCATCACCAAGGAGTCTGTAGACCATCACTTTAACACCTCCCGCAACGCGGTATTCATGAACGTGGTGGAAACAGGGGATTCCACCGCCTTTGACGGCAAGCTCATTTTCCTGTCCGGCTCCCCGGAGCTGGAAAGGGTAGGCGGCATCCCCACCGGGCGCCTGAGCGGCATTGCCAACCACCAGATACCCCGCTACCTGCGCACCAACCAGCTACCCACTTACGAAACCAACTGTATCGAAGACTGGGAAACCAAGCTGGGTAAAATTGTGGACGAAACCATCCAGCAGGACATGCGGCTGATCAGCGGTATTCCGCCATGGATGCAAATGTACTTTGACCAGTTGATGGCCCGGAGCGGCAAACCCATCGGCGAGCTGTTCCCCAATTTCAACCTGCTGGTGCATGGCGGGGTCAACTTTGAGCCCTACAAGGCCAAACTGTTCGATTCCATTGGCCGTAAAGTGACCACCATTGAGACCTTCCCCGCCTCCGAAGGCTTTTTTGCCTACCAGGATTCCCAGGAGCACGAAGGCCTGCTGCTGAACACCAACGCCGGCATCTTCTTTGAATTTGTGCCCGCCGCGGAGATCTTTAACGAAAATCCTACCCGGCTTACGCTCAAGGAAGTGCAGACCGGCGTTAACTATGCCCTGATAGTGAGCACCAACGCCGGTTTATGGGCCTATAATATAGGGGATACCGTGAAGTTCGTATCCACCAACCCCTACCGCATTGTGGTAACCGGCCGCACCAAACACTTTATTTCCGCCTTTGGAGAGCACGTAATTGGGGAAGAGGTGGAGCAGAGCCTGATGGGCGTGGCAGACACCAGCGGCGTGCGCATCACCGAGTTTACCGTGGCCCCGCGCATACAGGTGAACGGGGAACTGCCTTACCACGAGTGGTTTGTGGAGTTCGAGCACGTGCCGGCAGACCTTTCCGGCTTTGCGCTGCAGGTAGACGGGCAGCTGCGGGACCGCAACATTTATTATGATGATCTGTTAACCGGTAATATATTGCAACCTTTAAAAATAAGGCCCGTAAGGAAAAACGGCTTTATTGACTACATGAAATCCATCGGTAAACTGGGCGGGCAGAATAAAGTGCCCCGCCTGAGCAACGACCGCCGTATCGCAGATGAGTTAGGAAACTACCTGGAGGGGCGCTGAAAACGCACCGCCTCGTTCCCGGCCTCCCCGCCAGCACAGCGGGCCGGCCGGTTTCCGCACGCATAATTGAAAAAACCTTTAAATTTAATCACAGGAGACATTCTGTTTGATCATGAGTAAGAAACGTATTGGCATATTTGGTTCTACCGGCTCTATAGGCCGGCAGGCGCTGGAAGTGATTGCCGCGCACCCTGACAGGTTTGAGGTAGAAGTGCTTACCGCACAGCAGAATGCGGACCTGCTGATAGAGCAGGCCCTGCTTTTTTCGCCAAATGCCGTGGTAATTGGAGATGAGAGCAAGTACGCTGCAGTAAAAGATGTTTTATTTGACAAAGGTATAAAGGTGTTTGCCGGTCCCGCCGCCATGGTGGAAGTGGCCGCCTGGGAATCTATAGACCTGATGCTGGCCGCCATAGTAGGCTTTGCCGGCCTGGCGCCCACCCTCTCCGCCCTGGAACAGGGTACCCCCGTGGCGCTGGCCAACAAGGAAACGCTGGTAGTGGCAGGAGATATTGTGATGGCCACCGCCCGCCGCAAGAACGTGCCCATTATACCGGTAGATTCCGAGCATTCCGCTATTTTCCAGTGCCTGCTGGGAGAACCGGCGGCCAGGGTGGAAAAGATAGTGCTCACAGCTTCAGGGGGGCCTTTCCTGGGCAAAAAGACCAATTTCCTGATCAACGTCAAGAAAGATCACGCCCTGCAGCACCCTAACTGGAGCATGGGCGCCAAGATCAGTATAGACTCGGCTACCCTCATGAACAAAGGGCTGGAAATGATAGAGGCAAAATGGCTGTTTGGCCTGGATGCGGCGCAGATCGAGGTGGTGATCCACCCGCAGTCCATCATCCATTCCATGGTGCAGTTCACCGATGGTTCCCTGAAAGCCCAGATGGGCCTGCCGGACATGAAACTGCCCATCCAGTATGCCATGGGGTACCCAGACCGTTTGTCCAACGATTTCCCCCGGTTTTCTTTCAAGAATTACCCCTCGCTGACTTTTGAGCAGCCGGATATCAAAACATTCCGTAACCTTGCCATTGCCACGGAGGTTTTGAAAAAGGGGGGCAACGCCGCCTGTGTCATGAATGCCGCCAACGAAGAAGTAGTGAACGCGTTCCTGAAGAACCGCATCGGTTTCCTGCAAATGACGGAGGTAATAGAAGAAACACTGGTCAAAATTCCTTTCATGGAAAAGCCGACCTTGCAGCATTATTACGAAGCAGACACCGCTGCCCGTGAACATGCCGCAGAACTCATCCACAGCCTGACTTAAACACAGCTAAACAAAGTATACATCCAACAAATACATGGAAACATCGGAAATATTCATCAAAGCAGGACAGTTGTTACTGTCATTGTCGATTTTGGTAGTCCTGCACGAAATGGGGCACTTTATCCCTGCCAAACTGTTCAAAACCAAAGTGGAAAAATTCTACCTGTTTTTCGACCCCTGGTTTTCCCTTTTCAAATTCAAGAAGGGCGAAACAGAGTACGGAGTAGGCTGGCTGCCCCTGGGCGGTTATGTGAAAATATCCGGCATGATAGACGAGAGCATGGACAAGGAGCAGATGGCCCAGCCGCCGCAACCCTGGGAGTTCCGCTCCAAACCGGCCTGGCAGCGCCTGATCATCATGATAGGCGGGGTAACGGTGAACCTCATTCTCGGTTTCCTGATCTATACCATGATACTGTGGTACTGGGGCAAACAATACCTGCCCATGGACAACGTGAAATACGGCATTGTAGCGGATTCCCTGGCCCAGAGCATCGGCCTCCGGGATGGAGACAAAATTCTGGCGGCAGACAACAAGCCCATTGAAAGCTTTGAATACATTACAAGAGACGTGATCCTGAACGAAGCCAAGGTGATACAGGTGGAAAGAGAAGGCCAGCAGGTGAACGTGCCCATTCCCAAAGGGTTCGTCAATAAGACCATCAAACGCAAGGCCTCCATCGTATACCCTCGCCTTGTAGCGCAGCTGGACACCGTGTTCCAGGACAAGCCCGGCTTTGCCGCCGGCATGCGCCAGGGAGACCGGGTACTCAGCTTCAATGACACCACCGTGCAGTACTACCACGAACTGGTGAAAATGATCCGGAGAGACACCGGCAAAACCGTGAACGTTACCCTGCTGCGCGGCGCAGACACCGTGCGGATCAATACTACCGTGCCTACACAGGGCGGCTTTGGGGTAGGCGCGCTGCCCAACAAACAGCTGGACATCGTTACCCGCCATTACTCTTTTGGTGAGGCCATTCCCGCCGGCTTTGAAGAAGCCATCAGCACGCTGGTACGGTACGTACAGCAAATACGGCTGATATTTGTATCTGACGAAGTAAAGGCCAGCGAGTCCCTCGGCGGCTTTATGACCATTGGCAGCCTGTTCCCCTCCGAGTGGGACTGGCAGAGCTTCTGGCAATTGACGGCCCTGCTGAGCATCATCCTGGCGTTCATGAACATATTGCCCATTCCCGCGCTGGACGGCGGGCACGTGGTGTTCCTGACCTACGAGATGATCACCGGCCGCAAACCCAGTGAAAAATTCATGGAATACGCGCAGATAGTGGGGATGGTAATACTGTTCGGCTTGCTGCTGTACGCCAACGGATTGGATATCTGGCGCTGGATCTCGGATAAATTTTAGTATCTTTGCCACTGCAAAATACGGGGCCGACCGGTTTTGACAGCATAGGTCTTTGAAAGTGTAAGCATGCCGTGCGTTGGATAATTAGCACGTTAATCTGAATACCCAAACTTTAATTGGCGAATCTAACTACGCCATGGCTGCCTAATCAGATTAGGTACCCATTATAGCCGCCGGGGATGTGGCCCGTTACGCCCCCCGCCGCTGAATCAAAACCATAGCGGGATAGGTACACATGGTTTCTGTGAGTGTGTAATGAAAATCTTAACGGATACGAACGAGGTCGGTTTGTTCCGCCCCTGCCAAGTTCCGACAACCTAATGCAGAAATAAGCATGTAGAAAGCTTTTGGGGAATATGTTTGGACGCGGGTTCGACTCCCGCCGGTTCCACTGAAGGAAATGGTCAAATCTGATCATTTCCTTTTTTTATGTATCCAATTCATTGATTTTTAACATAATCGTAGGCTTTACCTGATTCCCCCAGCCTCCTTAACAGAAAGTTAAAATCACTCACCCGCCGGTACAATCCCCCGGCATTTACTAATTTCAACGCCAATCAGATCTCCGGCTACCAATGACACCTCACCGTCAGCACCCCTTCAAAGTTGACATCAGCGCTTTTAACAAGCTCTTCGCGGAACATTACCCCGCCCTCCGCGCCTATGCCGCATTCCTCACGGAAAACACCACTGCGGAAGATATTGTACAGGAGGTGTTCCTGAACGCCTGGGAAAACAGGAACACCATTTCCATTCACACCTCCGCAAAAGCATATCTCTTCAAAGCCGTATACAACCGCAGCCTCAACCATCACCGGAACGGAAAGAACAAACACCCTTTAACCGAAGCGGACCTGCTCCGCTCGGACCCCGATAAGAACCACGTCATTCAGCAACTATACGTTAACGAGATCCGCGCTGTGCTGGAAGAAGCCATCAGCAGCCTGCCTGATAAATGCCGCGAGGTATTCAAGCTCAGCTATCTCGACACCATGAAAAACAAAGAGATCAGTGAACAACTCGGCATCTCTGTCAGCACAGTAGAGAAACACATCAACCATGCCCTGAAAGCCCTGCGGAAAAACCTGCAGCACATCCGGCTCCTGGCTGCTTTACTCCACTAAAAAATATTTTTTAAGGATATATGGAGGTTTTTTCCAACTCCCGTGTCTTATACACGGGCGCAACCGCCCCATCCATAGCATGAACGAACAAACAATACTCCGGTATTTGCAGGGCGCCTGTTCCGCAGATGAAAAAAGCCAATTCGAAGACTGGCTGGCCGCATCGGCAGAAAACCGCCAGCAGTATTATGAACTGAGGTTAATCTGGCATGCATCGCAGATTGAACACTTCCGGTCAAAAGAGCAATTGGATAAAGCCCTGGCTACTTTTACCGGCAATGTGCGGCAGGAACGCCGTAAAATATACCTGCGCATAGTTCGCTACGCGGCCATATTCATTGGCGTAGTGGCCATTGCGGGAATGTACCTGCTTGTAAACAAACGCCCTGCGGCAACGCAGGAAATGCTCACCGCTTATGTATTGCAAACAGACAGCAGCAAACTGGTGGTGCTGGACGATGGCACCCGTGTGTGGCTGAATAACAACAGCCGCCTCACTTATCCGAAGCAGTTCTCGGGTAAAGAACGTACCGTTACGCTGGAAGGAGAAGCCTTTTTTGATGTAAGCCCCCGTCCGGAGCAGCCTTTTATAGTAGAGGCCGCCACCATCCGCGTGAATGTGCTGGGCACCAGCTTCAACTTGCGGGCGTACGGTCCGGCACACAATGCGCCCCGCAGCATGGAGGCCGTACTGGTCAGTGGCAAAATAGCCATTGCGGACCACCTGGGCGAACACCTGGCCACCCTCACGCCCGGCCAGATGGCTTCCTTTGTGAAAAACAGCCACTACCTGAGCGTCAAAAACGTGAACACCGCCGCCTACACCAGTTGGCGGAACGGACAGATTATGCTCACGGCCGTTAACCTGCCGGCCATTACCCGCAAACTCACAGAACTTTATGGCGTCAACTTTTCTGTTGACCCTGCCATAAAAGATACCACGCTGTATACCTTCTCTTTCTCAAAAACAAAACCAATTGAGGAAGTAATGGAGATGCTGGGCTTTATTGCGCCTGTAAGCTACAAGGTGCAGGGGAAGAACATACAACTCATCCGTAAATAAAAAACCGGCAATATGTTACGAGCATATTGAACCGGTCTGTCAATTCAATCAAAAACGCGTTCAGGCATTCATGATTAAACCTTTTCAAAAGTATGGAAAAAAAACGTTTATTGCTAGCATGTGTAGTGCTCAGCCTGCTTATGTCATTTACACCTGCTCATGCTCAAAGCGGCGGCATTACGCTGAAGTTGAAAAATGCGCCGTTATCAACGGTTATGGACTCCATTCAGCAACAGTCTGCCTGGCGTTTCTCTTATGACCTTGCACTAACGCCGCTGTTGAAACAGACCACTATATCCGTCAACGTTACTAACGAACCTGTTGAAAAAGTAGTACCGCTGCTCTTCGAAAAAACCGGCATCAATTACCGCATCACAGATAACACCATTCTGCTGTCAAAAAACAATCCTCCCAAACAGGATGTCACTGATCAGCCGGTCCTTTTTCAAACTATAAAAGGGAAAGTAGTAGACAAAGAAAGCCAGGCGCCGCTGCCCAACGCCAGCATCACCGTATTGAACCAGCCGGAAGTACGGGGCGCCATCACCGACAACAACGGCCGGTTCTCGCTTAAAGTACCGGTGGGCCGGCAGGTGCTGCAATGTTCTTTTCTGGGTTACCAGAAATATACCACAGCCGATGTGCTGGTGATTTCAGGGAAAGAAACTTTTTTGACAATAGAACTGCAGGAAGCGGCGGAAAACATGCAAACCGTTACCATCCATGCCAACGAAGGCGCACCCCGCGCCCTCAATTCCATGGCTACCGTCAGCACCCATACCCTCAGCGCGGAAGACGCCGCCCGCTTTGCCGGTGGTTATAACGACCCCGCCCGTATGGTCACCGCTTTTGCGGGCGTTACCTCCGGCGGCAGCGGCAGAAACAACATGATCGTTCGCGGCAACTCCCCCAAAGGGATACTCTGGAAACTGGAAGGTATCGAAATCCCCAGCCCCAACCACTTTAGTCAGGGTCAGGGCGATGGCGGCGGCATCTTCAGCATCATTGAAGCTGATGCGCTCAGCAATTTCGACTTCTTTACCAGCGCTTTCCCTGCTGAGTACGGCAACGCTTTATCCGGCATCCTCGACCTTAACCTCCGGAAAGGCAATACGGATAAAATGGAATATGGCCTGCAACTGGGCATGATAGGTACACAGGCTTCTATTGAAGGCCCCCTCAGCAAGCACAAAAAAAGCTCCTTTCTCTTCAATTACCGCTACGGCAACCTGCAATTCCTGGATAAACTCAATCTGGTCTCGCTCGGGGAGAACAGCAAACCGCCCGTTTTCCAGGACTTCAACCTGCATGTGCATTTACCCACCCAAAAGGCGGGCGATCTCTCCGTATTCGCCATTGGCGGCATCAGCAAAACCGGGAGGTCCCCCGGCAGGAACACGTCTGGCGGCTCAATGGGAATTGGCAACGAGAGTAACGACGAAACGGAAAATCATCAAATGGGCGTAGTGGGCATCAAACACATGCAAACATTTGCGAACAAAAAGACCTACCTGAGATCCGTTGTATCCGCATCATGGCTGAGCGACCGTTACGAGAACACAGTGCTGGAGCAGGATAACCAGCATATCCTCACAGACAGCAGCCGCTTCAGCTACCCTACTGTCCGGTTCAGCACCATGTTGAACCACAAGTTCAGCGCAGGCAGTGTGATCAGGGCGGGTGTCAATTACAATCACTTCTTTTATTCCATTTACGGTAAACGGAATAACCGGAATACCGGGCCTGACATCTATGCAGATCAAAGTGGCAATACAAGTTCTGCGGAAGGGTTTCTGCAATGGAAATACCGCCTCGCAAAAAACCTTGAGATCAATACCGGCCTGCACGCCACTTTGTTTTTCCTGAACAACAGCAACGCCATAGAGCCGCGCTTTGGCGCAAAGTGGCGCACCGGCCGCAACGCCGCTATCAGTTATGGGTTTGGCATGCATTCGAGGATCGAACCTATTTCCCTGTACCTCTATAAAATGACAGGGGCTGACGGCAGCATCACACAACCTAACCTGGACCTGGGGCTGACAAAGGCCGTGCATCATGTGCTCGGGTATGAGTGGGCGCCTGCCAAAAATCTCCGTTTCAAACTGGAAGCATATTACCAATACCTGTACGATGTGCCGGTTAAAGACGATTCAACCAGCACTTTTTCCATCCTCAACACCATGCGCGGCATTGCAGATTCAGCGTATGCCAACAAAGGGAAAGGGTACAACAAAGGTATTGAGCTTACGATGGATAGGTCTTTCTCGGACAACTATTACCTCATTTTCTCCGGCACTGTTTTCGATTCAAAATATGTTCCCGGCAACGGCAAGAAATACAACACCTACTTCAATACCGGCTGGCAGGTAAACGGGCTGGCAGGCAAAGATTTTAAAGTAGGAAGATCGAAACAGAACCTTTTAAGCCTGAATGCCAAAGCGGTGGTACACGGCGGCTTCCGGTACTCGCAGGCGCAAATGGCTACCAACAGCAGCGGTATGCCTTATCTGTATTATCTTCCTGAAGATACGTATGCCGGCCAAACGGACAAGTTTATGCAGCTGGATGCCGGGATCAAGTTCAGAAAAAACAACCGGCACTATTCATGGATACTTTCGCTGGACGTGCAAAACCTCACGAACCGGGAGAATGTGCTGCAACGTGATTTTTATATTGTCAACGGAGGAGCCATGCGCGCAGAAGACGAGACCGACCTGGGTATTATTCCCATCCTGAACCTGAAAGTGGAGTTTTGATTGGGATAAATGCAGGAGCAGGTCACCGATCTGTAGCTTCTTTGCATAAATTACTTCGCAACCAGCGCCTGCCCCTCAAAAACAACCCCCGGCCATCCGTGCGCCATAAATTGCCTGATGTTCTGATGGTCTGCGCCATCCGGAGTATTTAATACCGACTGATAGTGTTCCGCAAACAGATAAAGCGTGTCTTCCTTGCTCAGGTTGTTCAATTGAGCAAAAGCGAAAACCTTGGCGCTACCCTGGTTTTGCGTAGCTTCATTATACGCCCCGCCATTTTTAAATGCTGTTGGCTGATGCTGATAGTACCGCTCTATAAATCCGGTCACCTCTTTGAAGGAGAGTGTATTGTTTTTTAGTTGGCCGATCAAGGTAGTTAGTTGTTCTTTCATGCGGAATGACGTGTATGGTAATTAATTAGAGTTGCTTTAGCGGCTCAAAAGTAGAAATTTAAATATGGTTTTCAATGGGCTTTGCTGGAGGTGCTGCCATACCTATTGCAACTGATGAACGGGTCAGCCCTTAAAGCCGGCCCGCAATACTTATGATCGTTGTTGCCTGCTGCATGAAACCCGCCAGCCGTTGTTTCGTTTATTTCGTTTATTTTCCTATCTTTGAAATGAAAAATCAACGGGATATGGAAGCGATACTTGAGAAAACCACGAAAAGCGATCAAAAAATTGCCAGGGCGCTGAGGCCCAGGGTTACAGAGGTATCCGCAGCAGTAGCGAAAACGAGCAGCAGTACGGTCCCATTGCGGATTGCCGGGTACAAACAGCCATTGGAGATACCGAAGTCGGCCATGACGCTGCTTTTTACAATTCTGGATAATATGGCAGACGGCAACTCCTTTGCATTATTCCTTTCAGATGATAATGCAGAGATCAGTACGCAGCAAGGCGCAGATCTGCTTGGCGTGTCCAGGCCGCATCTGGTCAACTTGCTGGAGAAAGGCGAAATACCTTTTCACAAGGTGGGGACACACCGCAGAATACAACTTAAAGATCTGATAGCTTACAACAAAAAGATCAAGAAAAATAGGGCCGATAAGTTAGATTTTCTGGCTGATCAGGCACAGGAGCTTAACCTGGGATATTAGTTTTCATGAACGATACCGAAAAGTTTGTTGTGGTACTGGACGCGAACGTTCTCTACCCGGCCCCCTTACGAGATTTTTTTCTACGCCTGGCAGAAACCGGTTTGTATATACCGAAGTGGTCTGACGAAATTCATGATGAATGGATAAGGAACCTGCTGCTAAAGCGCCCTGATCTGAAGGAGGCCCAGTTAAACCGGGCCCGGCAGGCAATGGACAGTGCTTTCCCCGACTCGAACGTAGCCGGTTTTAAAAGCTTGATAGCTGGCTTGAGTTTGCCGGATAGCGGTGACCGGCATGTACTGGCCGCAGCTATAAAATGTGGTGCAAGGATGATCATTACGTTCAATAAAAAGGATTTTCCGGCAAAGCATGTCAAAACATTCAATCTTGAGATAAAAAACCCGGATGAATTTGTTATGCTGCTGCTGAAGGTTAACCAGCCTAAGGTGTTACATGCGCTGCGGAGGCAGGTCAGCGCCCTTAAAAATCCGCCCCAAAGCAGAGAGCAGGTATTGTCTTCCCTGAAAAAATGCGGTTTGGCGCAAAGTGGAGGAATGTTGGCAGCGGCGCCCGGTTTGGCGTAAGTACCTATGCGCCATGTCCAAATCCCCCCGCCACAAAGTCCACATCACACATCATCGAACTTCTTTTTGGACAATACCTTTGCTTAAAAAGCAATACCATGTCAAAGGAACACAAAACAGTGCAGCAGGTGGCCGCCCGGTTCATGGAGCTGGCCCGCCAGGAAAAATGGTTCGAGATACACAACGAGCTGTTTGCTGACAATGTAAAAAGCGTAGACCCGCCTGATTCTCCCTATTTCGGCTATGCGGAAGGCAAAGTACCGGTGCGGCAAAAGGGAGAGCGCTTCGTGAGCCGGATCACGGCGCTCCACCACGCCGCCACTTCAGAGCCTGTTATAGCGGGCAACCACTTTGCGGTGGGCCGGGAAATGGATATTACCACGCAGGACCACGGGAGGATACAGATCAACGAGATCATGTTGTATGAAGTGAAGAACGGGGAGATCGTGCTGGAGCAGTTCTTCTACTAGGCCGCGGTTATGACCGGGCAAACATACAGGGACCAGGCCGTTGACGGGTACGCCGTCAACGGCCTGGGTGTGCTTGACTAGAACTGCTGCAGCGCCTGGCTGAGGGAGACGCAAACGCCACGCAGGTGCATAGAACAGGCAATGACTGTTTTATGCGCCATCATCCGATCAAATAGGCAATGCCGCAATTCACCGGCCCGCACAGGTCCGCTATTTTTTTACTGCTGAACAGGTTTTCCAGCAAGGTCCTTGCCTCCTTGTATTCGTTATGGATGGGGCAGGGGCGGGTGGCGGAACATTTGCTCAGGCCAAGGCCGCATTCTTTAAACACCTGCTTTCCATCAATTGCCTCAATTATATGGATGATGGGTTGCTTTATTTGCGCTTTGGAAACATAAAAACCACCGGCAGGGCCTTTCATGCTGTTGATGACCCTTTGTTTGACGAGCGTTTGCAGCAGCTTGCCGACCGTATGTTCGCTGGCGTCAATATATTCCGCAATTTCCTTGATTCCCGCATTTTCGCCGCTTTCAAATTTTGAGGCCAGGTAGATCACTGCCTTTATAGCGGTTTTACATGTATTGCTTAACATCGGATCATCTGTTTAAAAAATTCTGGCCTTCTTCAGATATCATCTCGTGGTTCCAGGGAGGATCAAATACCAGCTCCAGCTCAACATCATAACCTGGAAAGCAGGCTGACAGGTTATTTTTCACACCATCCGCAATGGACTGGCCCATGGGACAAAATTGCGTGGTTAAAGTCATTAAAGCAAATATTTTTCTGCTGTCTTCCTCAAAATTCAACTGGTATATCAACCCCAGGTCTACTACGTTCAATCCTATTTCAGGATCAAGCACATCATGCAGGCTGGCCAGCGCAATGGTACATCTGAGATCATTATTGGTGGCTACATTCATTTCACGGTGGCTTTATGAAAAAATATTTTGAACACGTTGCCGCTATACAGCACGGCGCTGCAGAGCAGCAGCACCGCGCCGGCTTGTGTGATCAGGGTGTTGCCGGCCAGTATGCCAACGGCAAAACATACAAACCCGGCCAGGTAACTGAACGCCATGCCATTAAACATCCGGGAGCTGAACAGGTCTTTTGGATGGGGTGTTTTACCCAGGCCTGCTTTGGCGTGGTATGTTTTATTCCAGACAATGAACGGCAATGTTTTGAAGGTCATTCCCAGGATCAGGGCCGTCAGCCATCCAAAAAAGATGGTGAAGCCGTACGCCAGCACCAGGGATGTGCTGGCACCTGACAGCAGCAGCACGGCAATAATGGTGAACAGGAATACCATGGGCACTATCATCATCAGCACGGAAAGCAGCGATATTTTCATTTGCCCGTCCACCTGTTTCCGGATGCGCTGCCGGTACGCATGGCGGCAATAGGCCCCGAACAGTACCAGCGCTGCGGCCACGAGCGCTGCCGGGAACAGGTAAGTAAATGAAGGAAAGGGCAACAGGAACAATATTAAAAATATCACCAGGCCGCCATTGATCAGGAAATACATCCACCATAACATGCCGGGGTGGTTGAACTTCGAGATCAGGAACATGGGTATCAGCCGGGAGCCAACGCCGATGACCAGCAGCAGGAACCATCCTGCAATACCGATATGGGCATGCAGCGAAAGATAGTGGAGAGAATTTTCAGGTAAAATGTGCGCGGTAAAATTAAATACCAGGAAGCCGCCAACCGCCGTTGTGATGAACAGCCACACGCCGGCCGTGAAGATGAAGGTGGCATGTACGTTTCCATGACGGCTCTGGTCAATACTTGCGCCAACATTGATGAGGTACAGCAATACCCCGGTATTGACCAGCACGGCCCCGTATTGCGCGGGCCAATGCATGTCAAAGATGTAGAAGGCCCATACCAGCAACGGGATGCCGGTACCGGAAAATATAAAAGAGAGGTATGCCAGGGAAGGGCTGTATAGCTTGCCGCCGGTCAAGACGGGCAGCAGTTGATGGCTGGCGCCCAGTATGATCATGGTGCCCCAGCCAAGTGCCATGGCATGCGTGACCGCCAGTATTTTAGGCTGAAAATAATGCCCGGAAAACGCGTGCGATGAGGCAAGCAGCAGCACGGCGGAAACAACGAACGCCAGCGCCGCATAGATATAAAAGGGCAATACCACCTTGTGGGTAGTGGTTTTCGCTATGTCACTGCCTGCCAACATCATTGCTGAAAATTATGAGGTGTACTTCCCCGTCGCTGATCTCTTTTATCCTGTAGTCAAATTGCCTTTGGGCCAGCTCGGGAAGCAGGAATACGGGGATGCGTTTATGGTATACGAATAAGGCGGTCTCAACAGGCAACTGGTCCAGCTCTTCTAATATGGTGAGCATGGGCAGCGGCATTTCAAGGTGGCGCACGTCAATCGTTTTCAGTTTGCCCTTGAATTGCCGCAGGATGTTGTCCCAGTTCATCTGGCCCTCCGCCGTGGGCGCGGGATGCCATTCTTCCGCTGATGTCCTGTAGAAAAAGGTTTCCACCAAATTGTCGTCAATTTGTTCGGCATAGGATGCGAAGCCCTGTTTTTGCAACAGGAGCATCAGCGGAGTAGGCTCAAAAGTATTCTGGATCTTTAGCACCTGGCCGCTTTGCAGGTGGCGCACCTTTTCGAGGATGATATTCAGCGGGTCTTGCCCCAATGCCAGCACCGGCCGTACATCCAGCAGCACCACCTGGTCTGGTTTGACCGTTTTGAGGAAGCCGGGCACATCCTGCTTTTCTTCCGGCCCTGCCGGTGTGGCAAGGTCAATGTCAAACCCCAGGGGCCGCAGTTTGGCGAAGAAATCGCCAACAGGGCAGCCGCCGATCTTGCTGGCCATGGCAACAGTGGCCCTGCCTGCTATCAGCTTTCTTAAAAGCGGGTTGCGCAGCTTCTCAAATTTGGGAGAGATACTGATGATCGCTTCCAGCGCGGCGGGGTGGTGCTTCAGGATGGCGGCGATCCTTGTACGGGCGTTGATGACCATGATCTTCCAGGTTTAAGGTGAAACAAGCGCCTGCCGCGGTTGGCGGGCCGGCGCTTTTCCATAACGTTATTGTTTTTCGAGCGCAAGCGCTTTAGGGAAGAGGATGTTGTTTTCAAGATGAACATGCAGGTGCAGGTCACCCTCAAATTCCTCCAGCATCCGGTACAGCAGGCTATAGGTGGCGCAGGCGCTATCCGGCAAGGTATAGTTGTTGCTCAGGGTCCTGATCTCTTCCAGGGCCTTGCCGGTCATTTCATGTTCTGTTTCCATCACAGTGACCGGATGCCCCAGCGTTCCGGGATTGGCCGCTGCGTGCTTTTCTGTTGCCAGCGCTTTAATAAAGGGGAACAGCGCATTTTCCTCCTCTTCCAGGTGAGCAGGCAGTACGGCGCAGATCTTCTCTACCAGCTGATAGATCACCAGCAGCTCCGGGTTCATCTCCCCATGTACCTGTGCCACTTTTGCCGCATAGGCGCGCAGGTCGGGCAGCGTTTTCTTTACATAGGAGTGATGCGTATTCACAATGTAGTCCGCCAGAAAATCAAGGCTCCAGTCATCATAGGGGAGCGGCCTGGCGCCGGGATTTTTATCCACCTGCTGCAGTTCATACTCAATTTTGGTGACATCCAGCCCTTTGTCCGCGCAAGCCTCCTTGACGCTTTTCTTGCCTCCGCAGCAGAAGTCAAGGCCATATTTCTTGAATACTTCCGCTTTACGCAAGTCTTTAGCGGCAATTTGGCCGAGGGTTTCCTCCCCGGCGCCGGTGATGTTTTTACTGATCCGCACTTTCCACCACTCCGGCCCCTGCTCCAGGTATTCCCAGGAGAATATATTTCCCCGCTCGCCCAGCAGTTGGTAGTAAAGCGGTTTGGGGTCATGGTCATTATGTATGGTAAGGCTTTCCCCTTCCCGCAGGTGGTCGAACCGGGCAAAAATGGTGGGATGTTTTTGTCTTGGTTCCAGCAAGGTCACGTCCAGGATGTTTTCCGCTATGGTTTGCATGTGTTTGTTTTTATGAGTGAAAAAATTGTTTTAAGGTAATGTGGCGGCATCCGCGGTGTCATCCCTTTGCCAGGTGATCTTGTTGCCGAAGCCTTTTGAATTGTCGGTCATTTTTATTGATGTCAGGCTGATCATATAGATGGCGCCCGGTACCGCCCTGGCCAGGGGGAATTTTTTATAGTACAGTGCCGGGGCATCTTTCCCGCCGGTGGCGGCGGGAAAGAGAACAGTACCCGAAAACTGGATGCCCTTCATGGAGAACAGGTGCAGCTTGTCTGGCAGAATGGTGCCAGCAACGCCGGGCCTTTCCATGATGATCTGGCTATGCAGGGCAGTGGCGGCAGATTTGAAAATGAGCAGGTGGTTGTGGCGGTCAAATGCATAACAGCAGTTAAAACAATGCGGCCTGTTCTGTGCATCCGTGCAGCATATGGTGGCCACCGTCTGGCCGAGCATGAATTTGACTATTGTTTCGTGCAACATATACGGTTATTTTTTTACGGAAGGGAAGGCGCTTGGTATTTGCTGCAGCAGGTCTTGCAGAATAACGCCCGCCTGGTGCTGATCAAAATCCTCATGCTTTTTTTTCTGCACGCCCATCCGGGTCAATTCAACTTCCATATCTGGTGTTATGCCGTGATTGGAAAGGCATGCCTTTGAACAGGCCAGTGGACAGCCATCTATTACTATGATCTTTCTGCCTGACAGCGCCGCCCTGACCAGTGACCTTACATTCCCGCCAACCCCGGCTATGCAGGACATTTCCGCCAGGCCGGCCCTGTCCAGCTGAACAGCCAGGTAGTTGGCCATTTGCGCCGCGCTGGAGCAGCCGGAGCAGGAATAAACGAGCGGTTTGCCGTGTAGTGTCTGACTGGTCATGTGCTTTTAATTGTGTACTGCAAATATAGGGACGAATAATATAAAAGTATAAAAGTACTTTGATACTTTTATTATTATTTTCTTGTGGAAGTGTCAAAAGTGGGGAAAGCTGATCAATGTCAGGAAGGGTTGTGACGTGGGTCATGGTTTCCAACTTCCTGGTATGGTATGGAACAGGCAGGGGATAACCTGGGGAATGGCTACAGCGGGAATATCACTTGTGAAAACAGGCAGGCGATACGTGAACGTGATTGTTCGCAAGGGAAAGAAAAAGAAGGCGGATAAAGACGGCAGGAAAACAATAGTAAGTGATGAAAGGTTTTCCTGGTACACGCTGAAGAAGTACCAGCATTTACAGCATGCCCGCCGGCGGGGAAATGGTATCACCAGTTTTTCAGACCGGCGGGTATTTGCTGCAGGAAACGCGCCAGCCCCGGCCCTTCCCGGTGAACGCGCACGGCTTCCCTTTCAAAGCCCAGTACAGGATAAGAGCCTTTTTCTTCCGCGGTTTGCTGCGTGGTCACAATAAAGGGGATACCCCGCTCCCGCGCAAACGCCACCGCCCCGTTCAGCGAAGTGATGGACCCGCCCGGATGCCCGCTGATATTGCAGCTGGTAATGAGCAGCGCCGTGTAATTGTTGCCGCCCCAGATGGCGTCTTGCGGGTAATGGTCAAAGGAACGTTCCACCTGCATGAACAACCGGCGGAACGGCCCGTTCAGCAGCAGCCCCTGGTGCTGCCCGTTCCTGATAACGGCAGACTGGAAATGCCGGTGCCTGAATTGCAGGCGGATAAAAGCGCCTTCCATGTTCCGGAACTGTTCCGCCGTATGAAAATCGCAGGGCAGCGCTCCCGGGCGTGCCTGCGCCAGAAAATGCTGCAGGCTGCCAATAGCCGTGCCGTAGTTTTTTCCTTCCAGCCGCATTTTGCAATTGTCCAGCTGGCGCGCGCCTTCCGCGGTGGGCGCGGCCATCAGGGCAAATACCGTTGGCAGCTGGATGAGTACCGGGTGCTGGTGAACGGTTCTTGTTACCATGGCCATGGCCGCGGGAGTGTTCATGTCAATCAAAGGAATGGCGGTGGTGCGGTGGTGTACCGGTTTACGCAAGGGAGTGGTGATCGTTTCCATCATGGTGTGTTTAATTGGGGTGACTGTTCTCATCATAGCGTGTTTGGCGGCAATGCTCGTTTCCATCACATATGTTTGTTTGGGGTGACCGTACAAATCTACCACCGCCCGGCAGGTCGGAGTAGCGGTTTTAACGCAGGGGTGGTGCGGGTTGATGGATGGGTGGTTTTGATTAATAGGTAACAGGGCTTGCCTGCGCCCCGGTGGTGGGGAAGTGAAAGGTTACCCGCTCTACCATTGGCTTTGTACAGATGCCTGCCTGCGCCCCCCTACCGGCGGAGTAGGGATTGCATAGCGCCATCCATACCGGAACACTATAGGAACGCTACAGGGTCAGTATAGGGAAAGCGAACGGTAGGTGGACTTGATGCGGAAATGCCCTGCAAATGATGTAGGGATGATCTGGCGATGCCATTTTGAGTTAACACCGGCTAAAAAAGGGTGCGGAAATACGTTCAGGATATCACGCGCAAGGCAAAAGCAGCGGGGAACAGTGTTTTCAGGGTGTTTTAAGGAAGAAAAAGTGAGGCTTGGGCATGAAGGGGCGTTCAGCAAGGCTGGGGAGGCGGTAAAGGATATAAAAAGATCTGCGAAGCGGAGGTTATTCCTGTTGCGGATGGTGGATCACCGATTTCGGCCCTCCAGGCGTTGTGTACGCTATTCCTGTTGCGGATGGTGGATCACCTATTTCGGCCCTCCAGGCGTTGTATACGCTATTCCCGTTGCGGGTGATGAATGACCAGACCCGGCACAACCGGCGGCTGCACCCGAGGCTGCCGCTGCGTACCATGCGGAACGGGTTCCTCCCGCACAACAATCGCTGCCTCCGGCTGCAGCACAGCAATCACCTCCGCCGCCATAAATTTCCGGTTACCCAGCAGGTACGGGCGGCCATGTTCCATCTGCCAACTGGTCACCTCCAGTATCACGCAGGTGACCGCATCCCGGTCAGCCGACACCGTCAGCGAAAACGCCGCCGAAGGTTCGTCCGCCTTCAGCATCACCATGTCTGACGCCGCGGCCTTTGCAGTAGCGAAGCCGCGCTCCAGGCATACGGCCACCGCCCTGATGCCCACATGCGTGGCCCTGGGGTTGCACAGATGCTGCCGGATGGCGGGAACGGTTACGCCAATGCTGCCGTCCGCATTTCGCATAGCGGCGGCCTCTACGGGCAAAACATGGGAAAGGTCTGCATGCGGGGTGAAGCAGAAACGCTCCAGGTCACGGAAGTACCGCGGTATAAAACGTTTCTGCCGGTGCAGGTCATCTTGCCGCAATACGTGCAGCAGGCTTTTGTTCAACCTGTTGATCACCGTATTGTCCTGCTTTACGTGCAGCAGCCCGTGCAGGGCGTGGCGTATGGTAGCGCCCAGGCGGCTGGCCTTGCCGAAGTGGCGGCTGCTCACCTTGCTGTGCGGGCTTTGCCGTACTTGCTCCGGCGCGCTACGCAGGTAGTACTTTTTGCCCACCCGGTAGCCGATGAGGTTACCCACCTTCCCGGTGAATTTTAACAAACTTGTTTGCGTTGCCATAACATCTTTTTTATTGAATGTAAGGTATTTGGCGGGGCAGGGCCGTGAGGGGGATTCAATAGATTCTAAAAGGAGAACGATTGGCGTTAGCAATTTTCCAAAAGCGCTTCGACTCAGGTTAGATATTGACGAAGGGAAGTGCATTGCGGGGTGGAGATTATCGAAAATGAAGGCGGCTTTTCCGGGGAAGCGGGCCTTCCTGTAAGATAGTGTTACTATTCAAAATAAATTCAGTACTCTGCCATTGGGAGCTGGCTATCTTTGAGAGATACCTTCAATAAATCAGAAAGTATGAAAAAGAAGCCTGTAAATTCCAGACGAAATTTTATTCAGCATACGCTTTTGTCAGCTACGGCATTAACTATTGGCCCATTGAAAGGCGTTGCGGCCGGTTTTCTCGAAAGTACCGCGGAGGGTAGCGGCGCCAGTGTAAATACCGGCAGGGAAAAGGTGTTGTTTTCTTTTGATGATCAGAGCATCCCCTGGCAGCATAACCTCAAAGTTACTTTGGTAGAAGCTACCAAACATCCCGGTAACCCGGTGCTGAGGCGGGGCCCGGCAGGCAGTCCCGATCAGGGGCATGCCATATTGTATGGGACCGTTATTAAAACAGGTGACCGTTTCCGCATGTGGTACCTGGCCATGCACGAGACCAGGATAGTTAAAGGGCAGGCCCCCGGCAACTGGCGGCCCATGTGTTATGCGGAAAGCAAAGACGGTGTACACTGGGAAAAGCCGGATCTCGGGCTGGTTGAATTTAACGGCAACCGTAACAACAACATCTGCCTCATTGAAGGTACCCCGCATTCATTGACTCGCATAAATGATTTTTTATCAGTACTTTATGAACCAAACGACCCGGACCCGAACAAACGGTACAAGGCCGTCTATATTGCCCACGTGCCTGTTGATGATATTAAAGGAGGGCTTAGCAAAATAGGCCCGCCTGAAAAAACGCCCTGCGTAACTATTGCCGCTACCAGCGCGGACGGGTTGCGGTGGAAGGTGGTAGGTGACCGGCCTGCTGATGCCGGCGGGGAACGTTTTGAAGTATCCAGCCTGTACAAATTCGGGGACTTCTACTATTCTACCGGCCAGCTTTTGTCACCCTGGGCCTGGATGCCGGACGGGCGCCCGGCCGGCAGGGTGATCATGGTGTACCGCTCGCCCGATTTTAAAAACTGGTCAAAGGCAAAAGCGTTCGGTTTTGCGCGGCCGGGGCAATGGGCCAATCCGCCCATAAAAGGGCAGCAGTCCCATTTAGGGGTTGGGCTGTGGAACCGCGGGAATGTGATGGTGGGCCTGTACGGCATCTGGCAGGACGGGTTGCCCGCCTCCGAGCGGCCGCCCGGCGCTTCGCATTTACTGGGTACCAGCGTTGACCTGGGTTTGATATTGTCTAACGATGGCATTCACTACCGCGAGCCGGCGCCCGATTTTAAGGTCATAGCCCGCGGAAAAGCCGGCGAATGGGATGATACGGCCTTGCTGCAGGGGCATGCTTTTGTGAATGAAGGCGATCAGACCATGATCTGGTATTCTCACTGGGATACAGGCGGAAAACTGAAGAACATGGAAATCGGGCTGGCCACGCTGCGGAGAGACGGGTTCGGCTATTTATCAAGGCAGCACGATGTAAACGATGCCCATTTCCTGACCGCCACGCAGGAAGTAGATAAACAGGCCCGGTTGTACATCAATGCAGACGGGCTAAGCCAGGATGCTCCGCTGTATGTGGAATTGCTGGACCACCTGGACCGCCCGCTGGAGGGTTTTTCCGGTAAACACCGGGCGGTACTGGTGAAAGATGGCATCCGGCAGGTAGTGGCATGGCGGGGATCACAGGTATTGCCTGCCAGGAAAAAGTTTGTTGTAAAAGTGTATTTCCCTGAAAATAGTACCGCCAGGGTATATGCGCTGTATGTAAGTCAATCCTGAGTATGAAGATAACAGACGTTAAAACAATATTGCTGAGCGGCCCCTGTACGAACGATCCTTTTCTGAGTGAACTGAGAACGATGCGCAGCGCGGCCTTTATCCGGATAGAAACGGACACGGAGTTATACGGAACGGGTGAAACCTATGCGGGCTATTTCTTCCCGGAGGGGGTGCCGCCCATTGTGGATTTTTTTAAGCCGGTACTGATCGGGCAAACGGTTGACGATATCGATCTGCTGTGGCAGCGCATGTATCACGCCGGCAATTTCTGGTGCCGCGTGGGCCTGGGAGCCATTGTGCTGGCCGGAATAGAGGCCGCCTTGTGGGATTTGCGCGGTAAAGAACTTAAAACCCCTGTGTACAAATTACTGCAACAAAAATGGAGCGCTGCGTTCAGCAGCCAGCATTTACAGGCATATGACCCCGAGCGCCCTTTACCCTGTTATGCAACAGGCGGCCCCAGCAATTTCCCGCTGGAACGGCTGGGGGAGAAAGTAGCGTTTTACATGGAGGAAGGTTTTAAGGGCGTTAAGATCGGCGCAGGCGCCTTCGGGCAAAACAAGGTGCTCACCCTGCATCATCATCCGGAAAATGCCGCCGCCGCGGAGGTAGAAAAAGCCGACTTCATCCGCCGGCAGTTCGGCCCTGATCTATGGTTAATGCTGGATGCGCATATGGGGAACAGTCCCGGTGTTACCTGGGGACTGGACACCGCCCTTACCGTATGCAAGGCGCTGGAGCCGTACGGATTATTGTTCCTGGAAGAACCGCTGCATTATACCCGGCCAGACTGGTACGCCACGCTTTCAAGGTCCACTTCTGTACCGGTTGCCGGTGGGGAATGCCTGACCGCCGTTTGTGAGTGGCAGGCGTTCATTGACCAGGAATGTTTCCATATTGGCCAGCCGGACGCCTCATTTACCAGTGGCCTGAGCCCCTTTATGGATGTTGCCTCCCGCTTGTCCCAGCGCGGCCTGGGCATTGCCACGCATGCCTGGGGCGCCGGCGCTTCCCTGATGCAGAACGTACATGCCGGGTTTGCCAGCGCCAATACCCGCATACTCGAAATTGCCCCGGCCTACGGCCCGCTGCATGCTGAGCTGATCGGTGATTCACTGCAGATCAGCAAAGGGCATGTATTGCCTCCCCAAGCGCCGGGGCTGGGCATAGACCTGCGGCCCGATACAATAGACCGGTATCCGTTCATTCCCGGAACGGGAGAATTTAACAGCGTTCCGGGCAAAATATTAACAACCTGAGTGCCATGAAAATATTAATTGACGTGCCGGTTTACAAGCCCGCTTTAGACCGGTTGCGGCAGCGGCAGGGGCTGTATGTTGAGGTGGTGGAGCCGCCGGCGGAATACTTGCGGCCGCTGCCGGTTGACCGTATTGAGGATTGTGACGTGTTGTTCTGCACCATTCCGCCGGAGAATCACCGCCAGATGAAAAAATTGCAGTTCATCCAGATCTGCTCCGCGGGTTACACGCAGCTGGCAGGCGCCGGTTTCCCGGAAAGGGGCGTGCGTGCCAGCAATGCGCTGGGGGTATTTGACGTACCTATTGCGGAATGGAATATAGCCATGATGATCAACCTGAAACGGAACCTGCGGCAGATGGTCCGCAACCAGGAGGCGGCCGTTTGGGACCGTTCCGCCGTTTTTCAGCAGGAAATAAGGGGCAGTGTGGTAGGCATCTGGGGATATGGGGGCATTGGCCGGGAAACGGCCCGCCTGGCCCGCGCAATGGGCATGCGGGTACATGTACTGGGCCGCCGCCGGCCGCCTGTCCGCAGCAATACTTATGTAGTGGCCGGCACCGGGGACCCGGATGGCACGGGATACGACCGGTTTTTCCCGCTTGAGAGCAAAGCGGATTTTCTGCGGGGGCTGGACTTCCTCATCATTGCCATGCCCGGAACGCCTGAAACATTAGGCATGGTAAGTGCAGAAGATCTGAAAATGCTGCCGGCGCATGCATTTGTACTGAACCCCGCCCGTGGGCCTATTATACAGGAGCAGGCGCTCTTGCAGGCGCTTCGTGAAAACTGGATCGCGGGCGCCGCGCTGGACACGCACTATTATTACCCCATGCCGCCAGACCATCCGCTGTGGCGCATGCCGCAGGTAATACTAACGCCGCACATATCCGGAAGCAGCGCCAGTAACCGCTTTAAAGAAAGGATATGGGATATTTTCACACAGAATGTTGACAGGTTGCTGAACGGTGAGAACTTATTGAATGAACTGTCACCAGCGCAACTTCAACCTGCCTAAATGTACTTGTTATGATCTTTGACTACGTGGAGAACTACACACGTTACGCAAAAGGCAATACCGCCGTATGGGAAAAGGTATTTGACTTTATTGCCGGCCTCAACGAAAATTCGGCGGCCGGGAAATTCGATATTATAGGTGATGACGTGTTCGCATTTGTACAGCACTATGAAACGCTGCCGGTAGAAGCCGGTAAAATAGAAGCGCATGATCAGTACCTGGATATTCATGTTCCCCTCTCCGGCAGTGAACGGGTATATTTTAGCGCCCTGGAAGCGCTGGTATTGCTGGAAGACTTCAGGCCGGCGTCTGACGATCTGCTGTTTGCGTTCGATGCGGCAAAGGCCAGCAGCTTTGAACTGACGCCGCGGCATTTTGCGCTTTTCCTGCCGGGAGAAGGGCATATGACACGGATTCAGACAGGCCCTGCGCCGGCCGCCATTAAAAAGGCCGTTATCAAAATTTCCGGCAACCTCTTTTACGGGCCTAAATAACGAACGATGCATAGACTAAGGTACATGTTGCTGTTCCTCCTGCTGGCGGGCCCTTGGTCGGAAGCCAGGCCCCAGCTGCCGGAACGGCCGCTTAGAGTGGTAGTGGCGGGAGTAAGCCATGGGCACTCGTCCTGGATATATGGTGCAAAGAAGACCGGCGCTATTGAAGTAGTGGGCATCTTTGAACCAAACCGGCAGCTGGCCGCGGAATTTAAACAGCGGAATAACTTACCGGCATCGCTTTTTTACACAGACCTGGAGCATGCGCTGGATACGCTGAAGCCGGAAGGCGTGCTGGCATTCAATGCCACCAGCGAACATCTTTCCGTGGTCAGGGCCTGCGCGCCAAGGGGTGTTCATGTAATGGTGGAGAAACCGCTGGCCACCACGGAAAAAGATGCAAGGCAGATAGCCGGTCTGGCTAAACGGTATGGCATTCAGGTACTGACAAACTACGAAACATCGTGGTACCCCACTACACGTAAAACCTACCAGCTTGTGCACGATACCGGCTTTGTAGGACAGGTCAGGAAAGTAATATTTCATACAGGGCATTCCGGCGCCAGAAGGCAGGAGCATATCCGCTTCTTTTTTGACTGGCTGACGCACCCGGTAAAGAACGGCGGAGGGGCCTCATTTGATTTTGGCTGCTACGGCGCCAATATCATGACCTACCTTATGCAGGGGGCGGCGCCTTTTGCCGTGACCGCGGTTAACAGGCAATTCAAGCCGGATATATACCCCCGTGTAGATGATGAATCTACGGTCATTCTCAGTTATCAACAGGCGCAATGCATTATCCAGGCATCCTGGAACTGGCCGTTTAACCGGAAGGACATGGAGGTATACGGCGTGGCCGGCTCCATCAGGGCGCATGACCATACCAGGCTGTCTGTACGCTCCATGCAGGACAAGGCAGAACGGCACCTGCTGGTTACTAAAGAGGATACGCCCGTGTACGACAACCCCTTTGAGTTTTTTGCGGCCGTTGTGCGCGGGCTTGTGAAGCCAGACAGTTATTCTCCCTATACCCTGGAAAATAATGTGCTGGTGGTCAAAATTCTGGCCGCCGCGCGGAAGTCCGCCCGTTCGGGCAAAACGGTCAGCTTGAAATATTGACAATCAAAACAGCATCATGAAGTACAGTTCCCGGCTCTGTTATTTATTGGTATGGCTGCTTCCCTGCAGTTGTTCCCTGAACCGGAAAACTTCCGGCGGCCAGCAGGATAGCACGGTTTTTCACATTCTGCACGGGGGGCAATCCCTGGGAGAAGGCAGCCAGTCGTTGCCGCTGGTAACCACCGCTCCAACAGGGTACGGGAATTTCCGGTTCTCAATGGGCACACACACCTGGCGGAATAACTACGGGAACAACCCGGAAAGCCGCCCGGACTCTTTGTTCACCTTTGTGCCGCTAACGGCGGTGCAGCTGGGTGGTATTGGTGAAACCATCGGCAACGGGGTGGCGGACCACCTGCGTGCCGCATTGCAAAAAGCAGGGCGCAATGGCCCGCGGTTCTTATTCAGTTACGCGGGGCAGGGAGGCCGTTACATACGGGAGCTGAACAAACGGCATGATGATGCGAAAGACCCGAGAGCGGCCGGCCGGCAGTCGGCAGGCGGGTATTACCGGACGGCTATTGACGATGTGCGGAGGGCCCGGCGGCAGGCCCTGCAAATGGGCCGGCCCTACCAGGTATTGGCCTTGACCTGGATGCAGGGCGAAGCCAACGGAACGCTCCGGCTAAACCGCTGGGAAGGACCGTTGACCAGGCAGGCGGCCATGGAACATTACCGGGAAGATCTTGTGGCGCTGAAAGAAGATCTTCAGCAAGACGTTCAGGCCATTACAGGGCAGCAAGCACCGCCTCCTTTTTTCATGTACCAAACGGCCGGCAATATGGCGGGCATTGCACAGTTTCAGGCCAGCGAAATGTACGGTGACATGTACCTGGTAGCGCCCACATATATGCTGCCAAATGCAGAGAACGGCTACTACTACAGCGGCGAAAAACGAATGCATGGAGACGGCATTCACCTGACGGCAGATGGCGAGCGCTGGCTGGGTGAGCAGTTCGGGAAGGTAATTTCGGAAGTCATGTTTTCCGGGAAGAACTGGAAGCCGCTGCACCCCAAACGGGCATGGCTAAACGCTGAAGACGGCGCCATATATATCCGCTTCCACGTACCGGCGCCTCCTTTGGTACTCGATACGGCCTGGTTGCCCGCACAGCAGAAAGGATGCGGATTTGACGTGTTTGACAGCGGCGGCAACAGCATAGCGGTTGAAAAGGTGGAAATAGCCGGGGAGGACCTGCTGAAACTCCGGCTGAACAATCCTGGCAAGGCCATGCCCGCCAGTATACAGTATGGCCTGAATAGCCGGGTGGCAGACCTTTCTCTCCCCGTAGCCGGTGTACGGCAGCCGGTTACTCTAAAAGATGGCCATGAGGGGCTGGACGTAATTTTTGACGGGGACCTGTTGGCCGAAGTAGCTGCACTAAGAAAGGAAGGGGTGTTTTATATCGGGAATATAGCAGCCGAGAATATTTTTACTAACCTGATCATCCGGGAGGTTTTCCTGGATGCCGCCGGGCAAACAGTGATGCGCGGGGAATTGAAAGACCTGAGAAACAACGTGCCCTTTCAGAAAGGGCAGCGTATCTATACAGCCAGAAGATATGCTTACGGGAACCTGAGAGATTCAGATAACCGCCAATCGGTATTTACATTTTCAGATACTTCGTACGGTACCCGCCAAGGGCAAAAATACCCGTTGTACAATTACTGCATAACCTTTGAGGCGTTGCCGGTCGGCGGCAAGGAATAGTTCCTGCCGCAAAATGTAGGATTGTGTTATTATAATGGAAAAAAGTAGGAATACTGTTGATGATTAAAGGGTAGTTTTGAAGTAATACGTTAGACATATTCAACCATCATACAGAGCGCATATGAATACATGACCTGTTTCTCCCGGGAAACGGGAAGCGCTGATATTTTATATCCGATTTTTTGCCGGGCAACAATAATTGATATGGGTTTATTTGCTGGAACGGTCCTCCGCGGTACATTCTTTTTCCTTTTCACGATGGCCGCCTTTCATGCGGGTGCGGCATCACCCTGCGCTGATTCGGTGCTCCGTTTTCAGACAGCGGATGGTGTAAGGTTCGGGATGTGGGGAAAACGGACAGGTACCGCGCCTGCCCCGGTGCTGTTCATTTTGGCAAGTACGATTGATGAAACATTAGGCAGCGGTTATTTCAGGCAATGCGGCACGCGGCTTTCAAAAGAAAACGGCTGGCTTTGCGTGTCGCTTGATTTACCCTTTCATGGCGAGCTGCACACGGAGAACGGGCAAAACAACCTGGCGGAATGGGCGGCGGCAGCCCGGCGGAAAGAAGATTTTGTTGCCAGTAACAATGCGCGGATGAGATCGGTGCTGGACTACCTGGTGCGGCACGGGTATGCGAATGATACGCTGGTTTTTGCATGCGGCACCTCACGCGGCGGGTACCTGGCGCTGCAGTTTGCGGCGTATGACCAACGGGTAAAAGCGGTAGCTGCTTTTGCTCCCGTAACGAAGCTGACCGCCTTGCGCGAGTTTGAGGGAATGACGGAGGAGGGCCTGCTTCCTTCTTTCCGCCTGAACAAGCAACTGGATAAACTTGCCGGCCGGCATTGCTGGCTGGTTATTGGAGACCGGGATGCCCGGGTGAATACAGATGATGCCGTTCAGTTTGCGAGAAACCTGAGCGCCCGCATAGCGGAACGCAAGGAGGGCGGCAGTGTGGAACTGAACGTAATGCCGGAACCCCGGGGCCATACAACGCCTCCCGGCGCGGCAGACAAGGCCGTGGAGTGGTTCCGGCGGCAGGCGCCTGATCATTTGCCGCGCTGGGACAGTACTGCCCGCCCCGATATTTATTATTCCCGCGTAGAACTGTTCCGCTCGCTGCCGCATTCCGGGAAGGACATTGTTTTACTGGGCAACAGCATTACGTTCTGGGGAGACTGGAACATGTTACTGGCATCTCCCCGCATCAAGAACAGGGGCATCCCGGGAGATAACACCTTCGGCGTGCTGGAAAGAATCAACGAAGTGACGGAAGGGAAACCGGCAAAGGTGTTTTTGCTGATCGGCATCAACGACCTGGCCAAAAATATCCCGGATAGTGTCATTGTTCGCAACTACAAACAGATCATTGCACAAATAGAAAAGGGATCGCCCGGCACAAAAATTTATTTCCAGACCTTGCTGCCCACACAGAATATACTGAACAAGCGATCCCCTATTTATAACAATAACGACCGTATACGGAAGATCAATGCGTCCATCAGGGAGCTGGGCGCTTTGAACAAGCGGGTGGTGATAGTAGATCTTTATCCCCACTTTGCCGATGCCGGTGGAAGGCTGAAAAGGGAATACACCTGGGATGGTGTTCACCTGAACCTGGCGGGATACAAGAGATGGGCGGCCATCCTGGAAGCGGAAAAAATATTGAAATAGCTGGTTTTTGCCATATACCTGAATTTTTATCAGACAATACGAAGTAATTCCATTTTTCATTTTTTCAACCAAAACTGTTATGACTATACCGCGATTGGGAAACAGGATGCGTGCGCTACGCTGTTGCGCCCTTCTGGTGCTTTTTCTCACTTCTTTTTCGGCTGCTGTAATGGGTCAGAGAACAATTACGGGCACTGTTGTAGACGAAAGTCAGCAGGGGCTTCCCGGGGTAAACGTTTTCGTCAGGAACAAGAGCAGCAAGACCGTTACCGCCGGCGATGGCCGCTACAGCATTCAGGCCGCTACAGGAGATTCAATTGTTTACTCGTTCGTAGGAATGAAAGTAATGGTCGTTCCCGTACGGGACAGATCAAGTATTGATGTAACGCTGGAAAGGACCACCACTTCCCTGCAGGATGTGGTGGTGATCGGCTATGGTACGGTGCGCAAGGGAGACCTCACCGGCTCTGTTGGCGTGGTGAACATGGAAGATGCCGGCAAGGCGCCGGTGTCTAATTTTGCGGAGGCGCTGGCAGGCCGGATTGCCGGCGTACAGGCGTCCTCTGCGGATGGTCAGCCGGGCGCATCCATCAACCTGGTGGTCCGCGGCGCCAACTCCATTAACTACTCCAATTCCCCGCTGTACGTGATAGACGGGTTCCCGTTTGAAGATCCGCAGCCCGCCTCGCTGAACCCTGCTGACATAGCGTCCATTACCGTGCTCAAAGACGCCTCCTCCACGGCTGTGTACGGCTCCAGGGCCGCCAACGGGGTAGTGGTGATAGAGACCAAAAAAGGAAAGCTGGGGCGCCCCGTGGTAACGTTCAACAGCTCCGCGGGCTGGCAGTCGCTTCAGAAAAAGGTAGACCTGATGAATGCCTATGAGTTTGTGAAATACCAGGAAGAGCTGAATATTGTGCGTGCCACGCCTGACTGGACGGCCGCCCGGTATTATTCGAACGGGAGAACGCTGGAGTCTTACAAGACCATTGAGACCATAGACTGGCAGGACCTGATCATCCGCAACGCGGCCCCCTTTATGAACTACGACATTGCGTTGCGGGGCGGCGCGGGCGGTACCAGGTATTCGATTTCCGGCAACATACACGACCAGGAAGGCGTACTGATCAATACCGGTTTCAAGCGCTACCAGGGGCGTTTAACGCTAGATCAGACCATCAGCAAGACCTTCAGCGCGGGGTTAAATGCCAATTATGGGTATACGGATACCTACGGCCCGCCGGCCGCTTCCGGCCAGTTCACCAACTACACATTGTACCAGACCTGGGGATACCGCCCGGTGGCTGGCGAAGGAATTGACCTGCTGAACGATGTGGTAGACCCTGATAACAATGTGGTGAATAACTATCGCTTCAACCCGTACTTATCCCGTACCAACGATCATACCCAGCAAACTTCCGGCAACCTGAACGCGGCTTTGTATGTAAGCGTCAACCTGACCCCGTCACTGGTGGCCAGAGTGTCCGGCTCCATTTATAAACGAACGGACCAGCGAGACCTGTTTTATAATTCCAATACGCCGCAAGGCTCGCCGAAAATTCCCGAGAATACGCGGGGCATCAATGGTTCGGTATTTTTTAACCAGTTCAATATCTGGTCTAACGAGAATACGCTTACTTACCGCAAACGCTTCAATGACCATGCTATTGACGCGGTGGGCGGTTTTTCAAACCAGTATACCAAAAATCAGCAGTTCGGGTACTCCGGCATGAACCTCCCGAATGAATCTTTCGGTATGTCCGGCCTGGAAGAAGGGCAGGTGTATGCCTCAGTGGCGTCTGTCAGTTCCAATTCCCTCTCCTCTGTATTTGGCAGGGTGAACTACGGGTATAAATCCCGCTACCTGTTAACGGTTACTTTCCGGGCAGACGGTTCTTCCAAGTTCAAAGGCGAGAACCAGTGGGGGTATTTCCCCTCCGGCGCATTTGCATGGAATGTGATAGAAGAACCGTTTATGAAAAGCCAGCGGTTGTTCTCCAACCTCAAATTCAGAACAAGCCATGGTATTACCGGCAACAACCGGGTAGGTGACTTTGCCTATGCGGCCCGCATTACCATGCCGCTGGTCAATTCCTACTCCTGGAACAATGCATCGCCCACCCATGGCCTGATCCAAAGCGCGCTGGAAAACAAGGACCTGAGATGGGAAACCACCGAGCAAACTGATATTGGCCTGGATGCGGGGTTTCTCAAAAACCGGGTGGAGCTGACGGTAGACGTGTACAGGAAAACTACCCGGGATTTGCTGCTGTCTGCTGACATACCGGGCGCTTCTGGTCTGACTACCAGCACCATGAACATTGGCAGCACGCAGAACAGGGGGCTGGAAATTACCCTCAATACCGTGAATATCGAAAAACGGGACTTCACATGGTCCAGCAATTTCAACATCAGCTTTAACAGGAACAAGATCATTGCGCTGGCAGACGGGCAGCAGTCTTTAACCGGGTCTTCCCTTATTGCGTCCAACCTGTACATGTCTTTTGTAGGCCAGGAAGCAGGTACCATGTGGGGCTATGTGTTTGACGGGGTTTACCAGTATGAGGATTTCGACAGCCCTTCTCCCGGAAAATATATCCTGAAGAAACAACTGCCCTCAAACGGGAATGCCCGCAATACTATCCAGCCCGGAGACCAGAAGCTGAAAGACCTCAATGGCGATGGCACGGTGGACATATATGATATGACGGTGATAGGGCGTTCCCAGCCGGTGCATACCGGCGGGTTCACCAACAACTTCCGGTACCGGAATTTTGATCTGAACGTTTTCATGCAATGGTCTTACGGTAATGACCTGCTGAACATGACACGCTACCAGTACGAAGGCAACGGCAGCCGGCTGGCGGACCTTAACCAGTTTGCCAGTTATATTGACCGGTGGTCTCCCACCAACCCCAGCAATACGCTGTACAGGGCCGGTGGTCAGGGCCCGCTGGCGCGCTCTACATCGCGGCTGGTTGAAGACGGGTCTTACCTGCGGCTGAAAACGGTCTCGCTGGGGTATAACATGCCGAAGCACGTGGCCCGGAGACTGTATATGAGTGATTTGCGGCTGCATTGCTCCGCGCAGAATTTATTGACCATTTCAGGCTACTCCGGCCTGGACCCGGAAGTTTCAAGGGTCAATTCCATACTTTCCGGGGGGCTGGACTTCTGCGCCTATCCACATGCCCGGACCATCACTTTCGGCTTAAACGCAACCTTCTAGGTCTTTATTTCAAGCAACAATTTTTACTATGAAACGGAGTTTAGTTTTTATATCAATAGTGTTCCTGCTTTCGTCTTTTTCATGTAAGCGATTGCTGGATACGAAACCGGTAGATTTCCTGGCGCCGGAAAATGCCTACAATACCCCCGAGCAATTGACCAGCGCGCTGGTAGGCGTGTACGATGTTTTGGGGAATACCTACATGTATGGCAGCAGAATGTTGTACCTGTATGGGCTGGAAGGGGACATGTCGTATTACGGCGCAACCAACCCGGCAGATGGCCCGCAGCAGTATGATTTCAATTCTTCCCATATAGAAGTGGTCAACCACTGGAACGCGCTGTATACTGGCATTGGCCGGGCCAACAACCTGCTGGCGAATATTGACAACAACCAAAGTATCCCGGAGGGCACCCGCCACCAGGTACGTGGCGAGGCGTTGTTCCTGCGGGCGTACTACTATTTTTTGCTGGTACAGACCTACGGCGGTGTTCCCCTGCAGCTGGAGCCGACCCGGTCTGTAAGCGATGCGCAGCGGCCCAAGGCATCTGCTGCCGAAACCTATGAGCAAATACTGTCTGATATGAAAGCGGCGGAAGGGCTGGTGGCCCCCATTACCACACTAGGGTTTGGCGGGCGCGTGAGCAAATCTGCCGTGAGGGGCATGCTGGCCCGGGTATGCCTGTATATGGCCGGTGAACCGCTGAAAGATGTTGCCCGGTGGGCTGAAGCGGCTTCCTGGGCAAAAAAGGTGATGGACGATGGCGAAGCAGACCATGCCCTGAACCCGAGCTTTTCGGAAGTATTCCTGAATTACGCGCGGGATAAGTACGATATCAAGGAAAGCATCTGGGAAGTTGAGTTCCACGGCAATCTTAAAACCAGCTACAATGAAACGGGCCAGAACGGGAACGTGAACGGCATATCCAGCGGGAACCTGTTAACGGGTACGGCAAATGGCCTGGTGAAAGTAACAACAGAGCTGTTCTTTAAATTCAGGGAAGGGGACCTGCGGCGCGATTTTTCCATTTCGAACTATACGTACAATGCCACCGGCCCCAATGGCAGTAAAACATTTGCGGCCATTCCCACCCACCGCAACCAGTACTATGGCAAGTTTTCCAATAAATTCCGCCGAGAGCACGAAGCGCTGACGGACAAAGCGTCTAACTGGACGCCCATTAATTTCCCGCTGCTGCGGTATGCCGATGTAATGCTCATGTTTGCGGAAGCGGACAATGAAGTGAACGGCCCCACAGCAACCGCCATTGAGGCAGTGAATGACCTGCGCCGGCGTTCATGGTCATCAGGCATCCGCTCCATTACCGTAACAGACGGTGGCAGCGGGTATACAACGCCGCCAACGGTCACTATCAGCGGCGGCGGGGGCAGCGAGGCGCAGGCAAAGGCCGTTGTTGATGTAAACGGCAAGGTAACCCGCATAGACTTTGAGTTTGACGACATCCAGGGCTTTAAGCGCGGTACCGGCTATACGGCCGCCCCCGATGTGGTGATCAGCGGCGGCGGCGGCTCCGGCGCAACAGCTACGGCCGCTGTCTTTTTGCCGGACGAAGCGGATATGGAACCTGCTGACTATGCAACCAAAGAAAGCTTCCGCGAAACCATACGGCTGGAACGTATACGCGAACTGACCTTTGAGCTGCTACGCAAGCGGGACCTGGTCCGCTGGGGCATCTTTGAAGAATCCATGCACTACGCCGGCAGCCGCATACGGGTAGATGTTCCCACCGCATACTATGCCGTACCGTTCGAAAATGTGGAAAACAAACATAAGATATGGCCCATACCGGCGAGGGAAATTAACCTGAACAAACTGCTGGAGCAAAACGCTAATTGGTAATTCGAAAACGAATCTGTTATGAACTGTAAATATATACTGGGAGTCTTTTTGTGCATGGCCATACTGTCATGCAATAAAGAACTGCCCGTCCTGAACGGCGTGCCGGACTTTAACGTACGCCTGAATAAAAATACGTACAAGGCGAACGAAAAAATTGACTTCATCCTGGAAGGGGATGCCGGTACCATCTCCTTTTTCTCCGGCGAAACCGGAAGGGACTACGAGTTTCGGAACGGGCGTGTGGTAGAGGCTGGGGATCTGAAGCTGAGCTTTCAAAGCGCGGTATCCGGCGGGGCGCAGGCCAACCAGTTTTCGCTCTGGGCGTCTTCTGACTTTGACGGGCAGTATGACAACTATACCAGCATCCAGAACGGCAACTGGGTGGATATCTCAGACCGGTTTGTTTGGGGAACTGCCGCTACGTTCGTGGCATCCGGCAACCAAAACCTGTCTGACCTGAAGAAGCCGGGAAAAAGGCTCTACCTGGCTTTCAAATACCATACAAAACCACAGGTAGCAAATGGCGCTGCCCGGTCATGGATGGTGCAGAGCTTTTCCCTTACCACCGCCAGCAGTATCGGCAACCTGGTTGTTGCGGATATGAACAATGTGGGTTTTCATATCATAGACCAGGATTCTACACAGGCCATCTCAAGATCATCGGTGTCTGCAACCCGGCTCACCATGCTGGGCAACACCTTCACGGCCGCCGCGGACCCGGAGCTGACCACCTGGGCCATTACGGCCCCCTTTGAAGTGAATAACTTTGATAACGGGCCAGACAGGGCGGTGGGCATAAAAGCCCCCCTGGAGGCGCCAAAGGCTACGTACAGCTACAGCTATAGAACCCCGGGCACTTATAAAGCCATATTTGTTGCCTCCAATCACAACGTGTACGGCGGGCACCAGGTGGTGAAAGAAATAACGGTTACCATTACTCCTTGATTACACTTTTACCCGGGGTAGCTTTATAGCCTTGCCGCCAATAGAGCTGCCCCTTTTTTCCCCTGATTAATTATGATACGTAGCAGGTTGGGGATGATCATCCCTGTTTTTTTATGGTGTTTTCCTTTTTCCGCGCTGCATGCCATTGGGCAGCAGGCGAGAGAAACGGGCAAGCCGCATGTTGAATCGGTAGATAATTTCATTAGCACCGGCGATAACCACTGGCTGGGCGAATCCATGGCCATTGATTCAGACAGGTCTATCCGTGATGCCCTGGCCATGATGAAGGAGCTGTACAACACCAAAACTTTGTATTGGCGGGGATTGCAGGAAGCAGCCTGGGTCCGTACCCTCTATTTTCGGCCGGAAAACTACCGGTATGCCACCGCTATGCGCTGGTTCAGGCACCTGATAGAAAATGTGAAGGTAGAGCGGTTGGTGACCAGGGCGGGGGCTGAAGTGGGCATTGATGTATGGGGCGTGTCTACCCTGGGAGACTGGGGCTCGCCGGCAGATACGCCCGGTTTCAATGACTTCCCTTTCTGCTTTGAGTCCAGGCTCCGCATAGACCACCCGGAATGGGTACCGGTTGACAAGTACGGCTACAGAAGGCAGGGCGGCACTATTGAACTGGCCTATCCGGCAGCCAGGAAGGCGTTGATAGACCTGCACGTGCAACTGGCAAAAGAGGCCGGTTACAAAGGGGTGGCGTTTTTGACCTATGTGGAAAATTTTTCCTTGCGGTTCGAAGATGAGTTCGGGTACAGCGAGCCGGTTGTTGCGGAGTTTAAAAAACGGTATGGTATTGACATCCGCCGCGAGCCGTTTACCAAAATGGCCAGTGTACATGCCTGGCGCAAGTTGCGGGGAGAATATGTAACGCTGTTCTTTAAAGAGCTGAAAGAAGCGCTGGTAAAAGAAGGAATGGGGCTGGGCGTTTTTCTCGACCCCGTTATGCCGAACAAGCCGATGACCTGGGCCACCCTGCCGCATACGCATACTACAATCGGTAACATGTATATGGATATCAGCCAGTGGGTGCAAAACGGTATTGTAGACAGGTTGCTGGTGTACGGCGGGGTGAACGGGGGCCTGGCGGCTAAAACCGCCCTTGACCTGGCCTTCCTGGCAAGGGGCACATCTGCTGATATCAGCACATGTACCTCCGGCCCTTATAATGATTTGTGGAAGGACCTGCGGCGGCAGGGCATCAAAACAATTCTCACCCTGGGCAAAGACGCAGACTATATCCTGAGAAGCCCCCTTCCGGTGCAAACGGTGGCTGCGCTGAAGTCAGGCAGCGTATACGAAAAACTGCGCTTCCTTTGCCAGGTGGCGGAGGGGAGCAGTACGGCCGATGCGGCGCTGGTATTGCCCCTGCTGAAAAGCGGGAATGTGATCACGCGGCGCATGGCGTTGCTGGCGCTGGCGAAAATAGGGGACAGGGCGGCCATACCGGCCATGGAACATGCGCTCAGCGATGTGGAGGTAGGGGTGCAGAGCATGGCCATACATGCGCTGTCACAGTTAACAGGGCCGCAATCTGTCCGGAAAATATTTGACCTGGTGGGGCGGCGTAAGAGCCATCCGCTACTGGAAGTGTGCCATGCCTATTTGCATCGCATGCAGCCATTTCCCAAAGAAGAGTTTATACAGGCGGCACAATTTCATAAAGTACCGGAAGTACGGCTTACGGCCATGCGCATACTGGACATAAAGGCCTTCCCGGACCTGGCGCCCGTATACCGGAAGGGCCTGCAGGATAAAGACGGGTACGTAAGGTATACCAGCGCCCGCGGTTTGGGCAAGCTGCGCAATAATCCGGAAGCAGTGCAGGTGCTGATAGCGGCCCTGCGGCATCCGGATGTGGTTACGCAATGCCGGGCGGCCGTTTCGCTGGGTGAGCTGATGCAGCGTAAAGATGAGGCGGCGGCCGCCAAACAGGCTGAAATTATTGGCGCGCTGGGCGAAGTGTTTAAACGGTACGGCAATGGTTCAACGCGGTCAGACCTTTCCTGGGGGTACCGCTCTGTTGGCCAGGCCCTGCTTGATGGCGGCGAGGAAGGAGAAAACCTCCTGCATGCCTTCCGCACGCAACACGCAGACGGGCAGCTGGCTGAAATGGCCTGGCGGGTATTGGTGTACCGGGAAAAGAAAGGCCCCAACGCGTTCAACCTGATATCAGCGAAAGAGAACGACCTGCTGTTTGGCCTGCGGCCGGATTTTATGAAAGGACCAAAATAAAAATGATACGCTATGCGCTGCTTGTTTTATGTTTTGTGCTGCATGGCAACCCTGTTGCCGGGGTCCGTATGGGCCCAGCATATTTACGTTCATCCCGGAAAAGGGAACGACGCCGGTAACGGCAGCAGCCCGCAACAAGCTGTTCAATCCTTGCAGCGGGCGGTATCACTGGCCGTGCCGGGAACGGTTATTCATCTGATGCCAACGGAAACGGCCTGGCACGACTTCCTTTTTTTTCACGACCGGAGCGGTACGCCAGGCAAACCGATCATTGTGGAAGGCAACGGGGTGCGCCTGTCCGGAAGTGTGCCGGTCAACCCGCAGGAATGGGAGCATCTGGGAAACGGACTGTACAGGAACGACACCTTGTTCAGGCAGTTACGCGCTAACATGGACATAGTAAGGCGCTACTTTTTCCTGTTTGATGGTAAAATGGAGCGGATGGGGCGGTGCCTGAAAGGGCATAACGAACCTTTTCGGGACCCGGCGGAGCTGAAGCCTTTCGAATGGACGTTTGTACAGGCGGAAGGTGCGTTTTACCTGAAGACAGACCCCGCCCGCACATTGCAGGAACTGGACATTAAGATCCCCGTACGCCCAACCGGCGTGCAGTTTTCCGGTAAGGTCCACGATGTGATCGTCCGCAATATAAAGTGCGAGAATTTTTATAACGACGGGTTTGGTATTACGGGCCAGGTACACCGGGTACGTTTTGAACAGATACAGGCCTGGTATAATGGTGACGATGGTATTAGCGCCCATGCGGACTGTGCTTTTCACGTAGAAGGGTTCATATCGGCAGGTAACGGCACTGGCATCTGTGATACCGGGAACAGTTTTACCACTTATAATAACGTGCTCATCAGGGATTGTGCGGGCGTGGATGTATACTTCCTCAATGAAAAACCCGAAAGGCCCGCGTACCATGCGCTGCGGAACGCCCTGGTGTACTGCGCCGCCTTCAGGCCCGTCATATTGGAGGCAACCCACCCGGCTGCCGGGTTGGGCATATTGATGGAAAACGTACAGTTTCTGGCAAAGGAACATGGAGACAGGCAGGTGCGTATTGCCGGCAATGTTGACCTGAAAACAAGCCGGCTTGGCGCCGGCGGGCTGGCGTTCAGCCGCCCGGAACAGGCCGCCGCGGCAGACGGGGCATTTGATGCAGGCTGGCTGGCAACACTGGAAGCGCCATGGGGCCATCTGTTCAGGGAAGCATTTGAAAAAATGAAGGATAGTATTAGTATTCCATAATTATTCAGGTGATTTAACACATTTATCAACCTACTTTTAAGACTGGATACGTTGCATACCATTAGACGATTATACATGTGATTACGCTACTCTCTTCACTCACTAGCGATTGTTAATAAAATTAATACAATGATGTACAGGTATTTTTTTGAAAAAAATGGGTCAACTGTTTTTTTGAGGAAGCCGTTAAGGCATGCTTTTCTCTTTAAAGCCGCCTGCCTGGTGATAGCCATATTATTGGGCTGTCTGAACGTGATGGCCCAGCAGGTCCGCGTTCATGGCACTGTCAGGGAAGCGGGAGGCCAGGGGTTGCCGGGCGTGACCGTACGCCTTAAATCATCCGGAACGGGTACCACCACAGACGGATCGGGCCGCTTCCAATTGCTGCTGCCGGCCGGCGGCGGAGAGCTGGAATTTCGCCTCATGGGTTATGAGCCTTATGAGGTACGGGTAACCGGCGAACAGGAACTGAATATTGCGTTGCAGGAAAAAGCCTCGGAGCTGGAAGGCGTGGTAGTAGTGGGTTACGGCAAACAGTCCCGGGCAACCGTTACCACCGCTATCAGCAAGCTGGACAATAAAGTGCTGGAAAATATATCCTATGCCAATGTGGGTACCGCCATGCAGGGGGCCCTGGCGGGCGTAAAGGTGCAAACAACTTCCGGCCAGCCCGGAACGGCGCCCCGCATCATTGTCAGGGGCGGGACCTCTATCAATAACCCCAACGGGGCCGCACCCTTATATATCGTAGACGGTGTTATCAGGACCATTAACAATATATCGCCAGACGATGTGGAATCCATCCAGGTACTGAAAGACGCCGCTTCAACGGCCATATATGGCGCCCGCGGGTCTAACGGGGTGGTGTTGATCACCACCAAATCGGGAAAGGCCGGTAAAACGCAGGTAACGTACTCCGGGGATGTTACCACGTCCAAAGTGGTACGTTTATTCGAACTGGCATCCGCGGAGCAGTACATTACGCTGGGGCGCCTGGGAACAGTGGCGGTAGCGGGAAAATTGCCTACCTACCTGGGAAGGCTTGCCCAGCCGTTGGGATATGGTACCGGTAATGACTTTACCAAGAATACGGATTATACCACCATGTACCTGACCGATGCCAACCGGCATAAGCTGAACGAAGGCTGGCAGTCTATGCCGGACCCGGTAGACCCTTCAAAAACGATTATCTATAAAGAAACGGATTTCCAGGCGCTGGCCATGCAGACCGGTATTTCTTCCAGTCATCACCTGTCTGTGTCCGGGGGAACGGAAAAAGCCACCTTTAACGCAGGCGTTGGCTACCTCGATGCGTCCGGCACCGCTAAAACCACCTTCTACAAAAGGCTGACGTTTAACCTGAACGGTGACCTGTACGCCACCAACAAGCTGAAGTTTTTTGCGCGGACCATGTTTGCACAGGCGGTTGACAACCGGCTGGTGTCTGACAGTTACACCTTCTGGGGAGCCGCCACCCGGCCCACTGCCAAGTATACGTATGAAGATGGTACGCTGGCGCCGGGGCGGATCAACCAGGGCAACCCTGATTATCATATGAAGAACCGGGATGCGGAGAACCGTTCTTACAACCTGACCCTCACCGCAGGTGCGCGGTGGGATATAGCGGACGGCCTGTCATTTGAACCGCAGGTGTCTCACAACAGCACATTCGGGTTCAACCGGTCTTTCCAGCCAACGTATGGTAACGGGTCAGGCCGTATTGTGTCAACGCGCGCCGCATCGGCCAACGATTCGCGCAACAACCAGATACAGGCAGACGCCGTGCTGACCTACGTAAAGGCCATCAGGGACCATCACCTTGATGTTAAGGCCGGTTTCTCCTATTTCAAGCGCAGCGCTTATTCAGTGGCCGCTGCGGGCCAGGGCGCTTCTACAGACCTGATACCCACCCTCAATGCGGTGGGGCAGTTCGTATCCATGAGCAGCACGTTGAGCGACCAGGTGATCCTCGGGTACTTTTCCCGCATCAATTATGACTATAAACAAAAATACTTGCTGTCCATCAACATGCGGTACGACGGCGCTTCCAACCTGGGAGAGCAGAACAAGTGGGGCTATTTTCCGGGCATCTCCGTGGGCTGGAACATGCACAATGAAGATTTCTGGGCATCTGTTCCCAAAATGTTCTCTACCGTCAAGCTGCGGGCCAGTTACGGGGTGAACGGCAATATCAGCCAGCTGGGCGACTTTACAGCGCAGGGCACCTATAGCGTAGGAGGGCAATATGCCGGCGGGCCTGTGATCCAGAATACCGGCATTCCGAACCCGGACTTGCGGTGGGAACGTTCCAAAACCGTGAACGTTGGTACAGACATTGGCCTGTTGAATAACCGTGTGCAAATTATGTTTGACGCTTACCGGCGCGTAACGGACGATCTGATTACCACGCTCACCCTGCCCGGCTCCACCGGTTTCACCGGCATACTCACCAACTACGGCAGCCTGGAGAACAAAGGAATTGAACTGGAGGCTAGCATACAACCCCTGGCCCCCACCAGCCGCTTTTCCTGGACGCTTTCCTTCAACGCGGCCAAAACCATTGGCACTATTTTAAGCCTGCCGGAAAACGGTATTGAAAGAAACCGGGTGGGAGGCAGCTATGTATGGGACGCGCCCTCCAAGTCATACCAGTGGAAGGGCGGCCTGCAGGAAGGCGGAAGAATAGGGGACTATTACATGTACAAGCAGCTCGGCGTATATGCTACAGATGAGCAAGCGGCCGGCGCGCCTGTTGACCGTGTGTCGCCCACCGCGGATAAAACCAAACACGGAGGTGATGTTATCTGGCTGGATGCGGACGGTAATGGTGAAATAGATTCCAGGGACATGGTGTACGTGGGCAATATGTACCCGGTGTGGACAGGCGGCATTTCCAACTACCTGCAGTACAAGAACTTTTCACTTGCCCTCCGCCTGGACTATACTACCGGGCATACCATCTACAATTACGGCCGGGCTTTTTATGATATTAATCTGGACGGGGATAACGTGATGACGAAAAGATTTGCGGACCTTTCCTGGAAGAAGCAGGGCGATGTCACCAATGTACCGAGGTACTACTGGCAGGATGCAACGGAGTACAACATCCGGCGGGGTAATTCGGAATACTACGAATCCGGCGACTACCTGGCTATCCGGGAGCTGACTCTGGCCTACAGCCTGCCGCAGCCAATATTATCCAAACTGAAGCTGACGAATGTTCGCCTCCATTTTACAGGGAATAACCTGCACTATTTTACCAAATACATGGGGCTGAACCCTGAAGACGGGGGGCAGGAATTTGGCCGTTACCCCATTCCAAGAAACTTCATTTTTGGGATCAATATTACCTTATAATTAAACAGGTTCGTCATGAGATACAAGTTTTTTTTACATACAAGTCCCGTTCTCCTTTTGATATTTATTTGCTCGGTATCCTGCAACCGGGAGCTGGAAGTGAAGCCCGTTAGCGTAATAACGAACGCTTCTTTCTGGAAAACCGAGAGTGACGTGCAGGGCGCGTTGAACGGCATGTATTTTTCCCTGCGGGAAATGAATAAAATGACCTACCAGCTTGGAGAAGGAAGGAGCGAGGTAATGACGTTCGGTATTGCGGGCACCGGTGGGTATGATCTGTTTTATCAGAACACACTGAACCCGAACAACCTGGCCGCTACCGGCAACTACTCCTCGGGGGTGGAATGGAAAGGATATTATACCATTATCAACACCGCCAATTTGCTGATCAAATATGTGCCGGGCATCAGCTTTGCCAACGCGGCTGATCAGCAGCGGGCACTGGCGCAGGCGTATGCCATGCGCGCCTATATATACTTTGTAATGGTACGCACCTGGGGTGATTTGCCTTTGCGTTTGCTGCCAACAGAGGGGTATGACCCCGCCCTGGTACACCTGGAACGCAGCCCTGTTGCCGCAATTTTTGAGCAGATAAAGGCTGACATAGCCGAAGCGCTGCAATTGTTCCCGGACAATTCCATTCCGGCGGGAAGGTATTTCTGGTCCAGGCCGTCTGCCAATGCGCTGAAAGCGGAAGTTTTCCTGTGGACGGCCAAAAGGCTGAATGGTGGTACCGCTGACTATACGGCGGCGTTGAACGCCTGTACGGAAGTGGAAGATGCCGATGCAACGCTGCTGGACAATTTTGCCGATATTTTCAAGTACCAGAACAAAGGTAACCGGGAAGTGCTGATGGCAATCCGCTTCCAGGAACTGGAGGCAGCCGGCTTCAGCTATTTCAGGGATATGTATATGTTTGCGGGGCTAATGCCCAGCAACGTATCGCAGTACACCCGGGACCTGATTGGCCCTACGGGCACCGGCCACAGTGTATGGAGCCCTTCAGCGCTGGTGAGGGACCAGTTTACCACAGACGATACGCGCAGGGATGCGTCGTTCTATGAAATTTATTCGGAAGAAGGAGGCACGCAGGTATATTTCACCGCGGCTGTGATGAAAGGCACCGGCATTGTGACCGCCGGCGGAGTAAGGGAATATGTAAGCGACATTATTATTTACCGGCTGGCCGATGTTATACTGATGAAGGCGGAGGCCAAAAATGGGCTCAGCCAGGACCCCGCCGCCGAAATGAACCGCATCCGGCAGCGTGCCTATAAAGACCAGTTCCCGGCCCATACCTTTGTTAGCGGCAGCCCAGCGCAGAATGACGCGGCTATATTGAAAGAACGTTTGCTGGAGCTGGTCTTTGAGGGTAAACGCTGGTGGGACCTTGTCCGGTACGATAAAGCTTTTGAAATTGTGCCTTCCCTGCAGGCCCGCGCAGCTGACAGATACCTGTTGCTGTTCCCGATTTCAACGAATACATTAAGTTTAGAACCGAAAGTAAAACAAAACCCGGGCTATGAGCAGTAACTATGTAAAATGCCTGTTAGCCGCACTGTTGCTGGCAACAGGCCCCTTGTCCGCACAGGTATGGCAGGGACCGCCGCTTCACCGGTTAACGCTCGAGGAATATGAGCACACGCTGGCCTACTGGCAGCGGCAATTCCCCGACCGGTTTGCGTATGAAAAAATCGGGCAAACACTGGAAGGAGACGGCATCTACCTGGCAAAGATCACCAACCGGGGCATTCCGGACAACAACAAGCAGGTAGCCCTCATCACCTCTATACACGGCGGGCCGGAACGCTCAGGCGTTACCGGAACGTTGTCTGTGCTGGAATGGTTGCTGGGGAACGATCCGCTGGCCGTGGAAACCAGGAACAGGCAACTGGTACTGTTCATTCCCATCGTGAACCCGCACGGCTTCTTTAAAACCGACCGGTTCGGAAATTCGGTAAAAATAGACCCGTACAACAGTGGCGGCGCCACATCATGGAATTTTACCAACGGCATCACATACAACCGGCAGGATGAATCGCCGGAGGTAAAGGCGCTGCTGCATGTTTTTGATACTTACCGGCCCGATGTCAATCTCGATATTCATGGTACCGGTATGCAGGAATACAAACAGGAACATATCAAACAACTGCGCGGTAAAAGTTTTCGCGGTCAGATCATGTTCGAGGTAACGGGAACGGCATACTCCAACAGCAACCTGCGTCCGTGGGACTGGCGTATTACCGAGGCCATGCTGGAAGCGGGGAGGAAAGAGGGTTTCCCCTCAGACCGCGCAGAGGCGGATGCGCAGCAAATGCACTGGAGCGCTAACATGCAGGCGGCAGAAGGCCAGTTGTGGCGGGGGCGCCCCCTGTTCTATACGGCGCAGTACGCCTATCTGAAATACCACACCTTGTTAAGCACGCTCGAAGTGGCCTGGGAGCAAAGCGCCGTTGCGCGCGCCAAAGGGCTGTTCAAGATAGGGAACGGCGTTTGGTCAGACGAGAACGTGCAGGGCTACCCCGTCAATAAAGTGCATGCCTTTGTGGGGAAATTCGTAGTGGCTTATGGAAAGAACGCAACAGAGCGGCGGAATAGCCGGGTAACCATCTGGCAGCAGCAGGCGGCTTTTAGCCATGGTATCGCATACCCGGAAGTGGAAGGCCGCGAAAGCTTTTTTGTAGGGCTTACACCAAAGGGGAACAGCTGGATGCACGAGGACCTGGACACGCTGGTGGAGCGGCTCAGGCAACAGCCGGGCTTCAACACAGATGCAATTGCTTCCTTTTTAAGAACAACCCCATATATCAAATTTGCATTTGAACGCTCAACCAGGAAACCATTGGACTCGGCGGGCATCAAATATGGTATGGGGCTTCGCGTAAGGGTGCCTTACGAGAACGCCAGGCTGAAGCAGGTACGGCTGAACGGGCATCTGCTGAAAGAGAGCGCTGCAGACGGGTATCAGGCCTGGAAAGGAGAGGGGTACCTGCAGGTGCAGGTGAACATTCCGCCGGCCAAAGCAGCCGGTATGGACATGGCCATTCTTACCTGCGAGTATGAAGCGGGCGTAAAACGTTCCTACGGCTGGACGCCCCCAAAAGCAGTGCTGGACCAACTCAAGAAAAAATAACCTATGGGGCAGAACAGAAGAAATTTTTTACAACAGGCTACGCTGGTGGCTACTGCGGCATTTTTACCCGCTACCGCCGGCGCAGGTGATCTGAAAGATGCGGACGCCTGGAAAAAGGGGAGAGCAATACCCCGCCCGTGCAAACCTGTAAAATGGCGGAAAAAAGGAGTCGTGCTCAGGCCGGAAGAAGTCATCAAAGGAAAGTTCATCCAGAACTTTAATTCACCGGCAGTGCCTTTAGGCAACGGGAAGTGGCGTATCTGGTTTTCTGCTATTCCTGAAAAACCGCAGACTTTTAATATCGGTTATGCGGAAGGCGTACCGGGTCAGCAAATGGATGTGCAGCTGGCACAATTGTCCGAGGGAACACCCGGGCCGGGCGGGTTGTCTATTGGCAACCTGCCGGCGGGCTGGAACCCGGTGCAGCCCGTATATATACAGCTCAAAAACGGCCGGCACCGTTTGTATTTCTGGGCGCACGGAAAAGGCGTGGTGCGGTTTCTGGCGGCGGAGAGCGAAAACGGTCAGCACTATACCGTGCTAACTCCCCACGAGCCCTGTTTATACCACCCCAACGACCGGGCGGTGACCTTTACCGGCGTAACGGCAAGCGGCCAGAAAGTGACGGCTAAAAGCGACACGTTTAAACGCAATAACCCGAAGCCCGCGCATGAAAAAGATGCGCCGGAACATTTGATCTGTAACGATGCCACCACCGTTTACCAGCTGGCGGACGGCACCTTTGAATTGTATACGGTAACCCTCATGGGTCTGGAGCCCGGTGATCCCCGCTGGGCGCGTAATGATAACCTGGCGGGTTTTATACGGGTAATTGACCGCATGGTGAGCAAAGACGGGATCCACTTTACCGGCAGGTCACGCGTGCTGGCCCCTGACGGGAACGACCCGGAAGACCTGCAGTTCTACAACCTGAACGTTACCTATACAGATAAAGGAAGAGTGGGAATGCTGGGGCATTTCCGCTGTAAAGACCAAACGATGGACATTGAATGGTGCTATTCCCGCGATGGCATTCACTGGGAACGCCCCTGCCGCAACCTGCCCTGGATTGCCCGGGGATGGCCGGGAGCGGACCAGGACAGTTTATGCCTTTACCCTGCAACAGGGCTGGTGCCCTTTGAAGGGCGCTGGTACCTGTTCTATACCGGCTGTAACTACACCCACAACCATAAGGTAACAGATGGAGATGCCACTTCCATGATTCACCTGGCGGAAACAGCATCTATCTGGGATGTGTGATATTTTTCATCAATGGTTAGCCAGCCAGCCTATCGAAGCTATTTTGACAGGCTGGTTTTTTTTGCCGTTTTGAAAGATAGTGTTACTTAAATATAGGAAATAGGTAGTAAGGACACGGCTTCCCTAATAATTTTAATGGACCGTATACAGGGTTTCAAATTACATTTAAAACAGGTATGGGATTCGAAATAATAGAACGAGAAGAAGCATATGACGTGCTGATAGTAGGGTCTGGTGCCGGCGGTGGAATGGCCGTAAAAACTTTATCAGACGCTGGTTTGCGGGTAGCATTAATTGAAGCGGGGCCAGATTACGACCCGGCAGACCCGGAACAGCAAACACAATTGAAATGGCCTTACCAGTCTCCGCGCAGGGGCGCTGGCACGGTCCGGGACATTGGCGAGTTTACCGCTTCCCTGGGTGGATGGAAAATAGAAGGAGAGCCTTATACCAACACGAAGGATACGGAGTTCCGGTGGTACCGCTCCCGCATGATAGGCGGAAGGACCAATCACTGGGGGCGTATTTCCCTGCGTTTCGGCCCTGACGATTTCCGGCGCAGAAGCATTGACGGGCTGGGAGACGACTGGCCCATTACGTATGACGATGTGAAGCCTTTTTATGACCGCGTAGATAAAATGATAGGCGTATTTGGCACGCGTGAAGGGATTTACAATGAACCGGACGGTTTTTTTCTGCCGCCCCCCAAACCGCGTCTTCATGAACTGCTGGTCCAGAAAGCGGCCGCCAGGATCAATATCCCCGTTATTCCCGCAAGGTTGTCCGTATTGACGCGCCCTATCAGCAAAAGCCGGGGCGTGTGCTTCTATTGTAACCAGTGCAACCGCGGCTGCTCCGTGTATGGCGATTTTTCCTCTTCTTCCGTGCTGATCAAACCTGCCAGGAAGTCCGGTCATGTAGATGTGTATACCAACGCTATGGTGCGCGAGGTGCTCACAAATGCAGAAGGCCTCGCCACGGGCGTGCTGTATATTGATAAAACGGATTTGCAGGAGTACCGGGTACGTGCGCGGGTGGTGGTGCTGGCGGCGAGCGCCTGTGAGTCTGCGAGGATATTGCTGAACTCCCGCTCAGCCCGGTTTCCCAACGGAGTTGCCAATTCCAGCGGAATGGTGGGGCGTTACCTGCATGATTCCACCGGGGCCGTTCGCAGCGCTTTTATTCCACAGCTGATGGACCGGAAGCGGTATAATGAAGATGGCGTAGGCGGCATGCACGCCTACATTCCCTGGTGGCTGGATAATAAAAAACTCGGTTTTGCCCGCGGTTATCACGTTGAGCTGGGCGGTGGAATGACCATGCCCATGTATGGTTTCGGGTTCGGCATACAAGCGCTGAACGGGAAATACCCTGACAAGAACGGGCAGCAGAAACCTGCCGGCGGGTACGGCCTTTCCTGGAAGGAAGATGTAAAACGGTTTTACGGCGCCACCGTTTCATTTGCAGGACGTGGTGAAAGTATTGCACTGGAAAGCAACTATTGCAAAATTGATCCCGCTACCGTAGATAAATGGGGTATCCCTGTTCTGCAGTTCCACTACCAGTGGACGGACCAGGAGCTGAAGCAGGCCCGTCATATGCACGATACGTTTGAAGAATTGATCCATCAGATGGGTGGTGTGCCTAACGGGGAGAAACCCGGTGAAAGCGAGCAATACGGGCTGGCAAAGCCGGGCGCCATTATTCATGAGGTGGGCACTACCCGCATGGGGAACGATCCATCAAGGTCTGTATTGAACAAGTACAACCAGGCGCACGATTGCCGGAACCTGTTTGTAGTGGATGGCGGGCCTTTTGTTTCGCAGGCGGATAAAAACCCTACGTGGACCATTCTGGCCTTGTCGCTCCGCGCTGCCGAATACATGATCGATCAATTCAGGAAGAAAAATTTATAAAGTAAATGGATAGAAGGGAGTCACTGAAAATATTGGGAATAGGCTCGTTGCAGGCAAGCCTGCTGCTGGCCGGTTGCAGCGGCCGCTCCGGTTCTGCCGGGCAGAAAGCGATGCCGGTAGAATTATACGGCAGAACGGCGCAGGAAGCCGCATACGATGCCAGCCTGCACGCGGAGACATTTTTTACAGCACACGAGCGGAAAACACTGGCCGGCATTTGTGACTGGATCATACCTGCCGATGGGGAAACAGGCGGCGCTACAGCCGCCGGTGTAGTGGATTTTATCGAGTTTATAGTGAAAGACCAGCCGCCGCTTCAATTGCCCCTGCGCGGTGGCCTGGGCTGGATGGATATTACCTCCAGGGAACTGTATGGAAGATCTTTTATAGCCGCAACGCGTAATGAGCAGGCGGCGTTGCTCGACAAAATTGCATATCCCGGGAAAGTGGAAAAGGATTTTCTGGCAGGCGCGGGCTTTTTTAACCAGGTGCGGAATTTATGCACCACAGGTTACTTTACCAGTAAAATAGGCTTGAAAGACCTGGGGTATATGGGTAATACGCCCAATGCATGGGACGGGGCGCCGGAAGAAGTGCTGAAAGAGTATGATGTGGCATATGACCCCAGGTACCTGCATTTGTACGTCAGGCCGGAAGACAGGGGCACGCTCATGACCTGGGACGACCACCAGGGATAATTTGCAGTTGCACAGGGAAATTGATTAAATTACTAACAGCGAAAAATATACGATTACATGCCCGAAACCTTGAACGCCGATACGTCAAAAACGCCCAAAGGGGCCTGGTTAATGTTGGGGTTGCTGTGTGTGGTAGGCTGCCTGAATTACCTGGACAGAATGACGATTACCACCATGCGGGCCTCTGTACTGGAGAGCATACCTATGACGGACGCAGAGTTCGGTTTGCTTACCTCCGCTTTTTTATGGACGTATGGGATCGTAAGCCCCATATCAGGGTTCCTGGCAGACCGGTTCAGCCGCCGCAAGATCATTATCGGCAGCCTGCTTGCCTGGTCGCTGGTAACATGGGTTACCGGTTATGCCACCACTTTCAACCAGTTGCTGCTGACAAGGGTGCTGATGGGTCTGAGCGAAGGTTGTTATTTCCCCGCGGCGCTTGGTCTGATCGTCAGCTATCACACCGGGCGTACCCGTTCACTGGCCACCGGCATTCATGTAGCGGGCGTGATGCTGGGGCAGAGCCTGGGTTTTGTGGGCGGCTGGCTGGCAGAAACATATCACTGGTCCACAGCGTTTGCCGTGTTTGGCGGTATGGGTATTGTACACGCGTTTATACTGGTGATCTTTTTGAAGGACCGGCGGCCGGAAATACCCGAAAACAGCGCCACGGCAACACCCCTCATGACCATGCCCGGCTTTTTCAGGTCGTTCGGAAGAATTATGCGGAGCAGGAATTATTTGCTGCTGCTGATCTTTTATGCGTTACTGGGTATAGTTGGATGGATGACCATCGGCTGGCTGCCCACCTTCTACATGGAGGAATACCAGTTATCGCAAACAGAGGCGGGCGTATACGCCACGGCTTACCTGCACCCCTTTGGCTTTGGCGGCGCCATCCTGGGCGGCTTTCTGGCAGACCGTGCGGCCAGGCGGTTTAAGAAAGGGCGTTTTCTGGTGCCGGTATTGGGTTTGCTGATAGCCGCCCCCTGCGTTTACTTTGCCAGCCATTCCACGGTACTGCTTGTAACGGCGGTAGGATTTATGATATTTTCAACGACCCGCATTTTCGGGGACGCCAACCTGATGCCGATGCTTTGTGAAATTGTGGGCCCCGAGTTCCGCTCTTCAGCATACGGTACGCTCAATGCGGTTGGCTGCCTGGTGGGCGGGCTCGGCTTATATGCCGGCGGTATGTTGCGGGACAGGCATCTCGATCTTCGGTTGATGTTCCAGCTTTCCGCGATTGTTTTATTGCTGGCCGTGGTGATGCTGCTGCTGATCCGCCCGAAATACGATTCTGCTAACTAATTTATATTGGACATGAGCATATTACAACACATTTCAGAAACAGACCGGTTGCTGATCCAACAGGAGCTGCTGGATTTTCTGCCGGATGAGATTTATGATATCCATGCGCACCCTTTTCACCCGGCCCACTATGGCAACGAAGCATACCCATGGCTGGGTACCCGTGATGTGCTGGATTGCGCCGCCCACCAACGTTACCTGAAGCGGTATATGGGAGACCGGCTGATCCACGGGTTGTATTTTGCCGGGCCTCATCTCACCGCTGCAAGAGATGACCTGAACAACTGGGTATATGAAGAAGTGTCGCAAAACGGCACCCCTAAAAGCCTTGCGCTGAAACTGATAGCGCCGGAAGATGACAGGGAGCAGGCCCGGCGCGAATTGCAGGAGGGGAAATTTATCGGTTTCAAGGTATATCATATTTATGCCGGCCGGCCTGATACCATGCAGGCGTCTGTTACGGAATACGTACCGGAGTGGATGTGGGAAATATTGCATGAGTTTTCCGGTATCCTGCTGCTTCACATTGTTCGTGACGGCGCTATGGATGATAAAGACAACCAGCAGGAGCTGCGCAGGCTGTGCCTGCAATATCCGAACGCAAAAGTCATACTGGCGCATGTAGCGCGCAGCTTTAATTACAGGAACGGCCGCGCAGGCCTGTCTTTCCTGCAAGACCTGGATAACGTGTGGATAGATACCTCCGCTGTTACAGAGTCGGAATCATTCAAAGCGGCCTTACAGGCTTTAGGCCCCCGCCGCATACTCTGGGGTTCCGATTTTCCGGTTAGTGAGATGAGGGGCAGGTGTGTCACTACCGGCAATTATTTTTTCTGGCTGCATCCCGAGGTGCTGGACCCCGCTTTGAAGGCGCCCACCACTAGTGAGATGACGCTGATCGGCATTGAATCGCTGCTTTGCCTGAAAGAAGCCTGCCTGGATATGGGATTGACGCGGGCTGATATTGAAGACATATTCCTGAACAATTCCCTCCGCCTGTTAAACGTACACCTCCTGAAAAAAGCCGCCGGAGACGTGGCTCCAACGGCGTATGCCGCCGGGCCGCGGCGCTGGCGGGAAACCAAAACGCAAATTCCCGGCGGCACGGGCCTGTTGTCAAAACGCGCCGAAATGTATGATGTGGATACCTGGCCGGCTTTTTTTGAAAGGGCCAACGGCGCGTATGTATGGGATCTTGACGGGCGCCGCTATATTGATTTTGCGGGCGGAGTAGGTGCTGTTTTGCTGGGCTATGCAGACCCGCACGTGGTAGCCGCGGTAAGGCGGCGCATAGAAATGGGCTCGTACTGCACATTGGTGAACCCGCAGGAAAAGGAACTGGCAGACCGCCTGCTGCAGCTGCACCCCTGGGCCGGCAAGGTACAATTCGCACGCGGTGGCGGTGAGGCCATGACGGTGGCCGTACGGCTGGCCCGGGCAGCCACCGGCAAAAGCGGTGTGATATTTTGCGGTTATCATGGCTGGCACGACTGGTACCTGGCCGCAAACCTGGGAGAAGCGGCCGCGCTGGATGGCCATCTGCTGCCCGGTTTGGAGCCGAAAGGCGTACCCAGGGAACTGAAAGGTACTGCCGCCACCTTCCGCTACAATGATTTGCAATCGCTTGACAAGGCCTTGCAGCAAATGGAAGGAAAGCTGGCAGCCATAGTGATGGAGCCGGTAAGAAGCCAATGGCCGGCAGATGGTTTTCTGCAGGCAGTGCAGGAGCGTTGCCGGAAGGCCGGCGCCGTTTTTATCATAGATGAGATCACCAGCGGCCTGCGTTTCGGTTTTCCGGGAGCATTGAGCCGTTTGGGCGTGGAGCCGGATGTGGTGGTATATGCCAAAGCCATGAGCAACGGCTTCCCGTTTGGCGCGGTGGTGGGGAAAGATTGGGTGTTGCAGGAAGCCGTCAGCTCCTTCGTATCGTCCAGCTACTGGACGGACGGTGTTGGCACCGCTGCCGCGCTGGCCGTGCTTGACAAAATGGAGCGGGAAGGCGTGGCAGAAGCAGTATGGAGCAAGGGAGAAACGCTTGTCTGCCGCCTGCAGGAAATTGCCGCCCGGTACCCCCGCTGCCGGGTAAAGGTGAGCGGCATGCCTGCCGCACCGGTACTGGCCTTTGACCTGGGAAAAGAGGCCACGAACGCCAAACGGTTGTACGTCCGGAAAATGCAGCAGAGAGGAATATTGGTGAGCAGCATTTTTTATGTAATGGCAGCGCATACAGCGGCGCATTTTGAGCAGCTGTATACGCATTTTGACGCTACGCTGGCGGAGATACAGGCATTGATCGACCAGGGCGCGCTGCAGGCGGAAGTAGGGGCCGGGGAGGCACTATCCGGTTTTGCACGGTTAACATGAGCCAATGTGTCACGTAAAGAATTTACAACCATCAAAATAAAATAATAGATATGAGGCCAAGCCGGGTATTACAATTGCTGCGGGCAGGAAAGACCGCCAGCTGCTTTAAGGTGAATCTGCATGATCCCCAGGTAGCAGAACTGGCGGCCATGGCCGGGTTTGACTGCCTTTGGGTAGACCTGGAGCATCAGGGGCGGGACTGGGCCGGTATAGCTGCCAGCATATGGGCGGCCAAGGCGCATCAGGCAGATGTAATGGTGCGCGTGGCAAGAGGAGGGTATAGCGAATATATCAGGGCGCTGGAGCTGGATGCCACTGGTATTCTGGTGCCACACGTAATGAGCCTGCAGGATGCGCAGGAGCTGGTACGCATTACCAGGTTTCACCCGGTGGGCCGTCGCCCGCTGGATGGCGGGAATGCGGACGGCGGGTACACCCGTTTTGACATGCTCAGGTATATGGAACATGCCAACCGGGAGCGCTTTGTTATTTTCCAGATTGAAGATCCGGAACCTATGGAAGAGCTGGATGCCATTGCCGCGCTGGAAGGGTACGATATGCTGTTTTTTGGCCCTGGTGATTTCAGCCAGGGAATTGGCGCCCCTGGCCAGTGGGACCATCCGCGGCTGGCGGAGGCCCGCAGGCAGGTAGCTGCCGCGGCCCGCAGGCACGGAAAGTTCGCCGCAACAGTAGGCGGCCCGGGAAACCTGCAGGAGCTGTTTGATATGGGATACCAGTTTGTCAACGTCGGGGCGGACGTAGTGGGCCTGAACAGTTATTGCCAGCAACTGCTGGCGGCCTTTCACAACACACAGGCGCCTGGCAAGGGCAACAGCTACCTTGAACCTTGAAATCTTGCACCATGAGAAGAAAAGAACTGGGTAAAACGGGTATTGCTGTATCCGAAATAGCGTTCGGCGGTGTTGAAATAGGCATGCCTTACGGGCTGGGTATACATTCTCAGGCAGACATGCTGCCTGTACCGGAAGCTATCAGTTTGCTGCACCGGTCTCTGGACGCAGGCATTAATTTTTATGATACCGCCCGCCTCTATGGCGCCAGCGAAACCATTATGGGATTGGCTTTTGAAGGGAAGCGGCAGCAGGTGGCCATCGCCTCCAAATGCCGGCATCTGCGCACAGGAAGTGCCGCCCTGCCGGATAAACGCACCATCGAAAAAATAATCAGGGATTCTCTGGCAGAAAGCCTGCGGGAACTACGTACCGATTTTATAGACATCTACATGCTGCACCAGGCCGATGCGGAAATCTTGCGGCACGAAACCGTCATGCGCGTATTTGAAGACCTGAAAAAAAGCGGCAGCATCAGAGCTACCGGTGTGTCTACCTATAGCGCGGAAGAAACCAGGATAGCGCTGGATGCGGGTATTTGGGATGTAATTCAGCTGCCCTTCAATTTGCTGGACCAGCAGCAACGGGTACATTTTGAACAGGCGGCCCGGCAGGGGGTGGCGCTGGTGGCAAGGTCTGTGTTAATGAAGGGGCTGTTGAGCAGCCGGGGAACAACGCTGCCGGCGCCGCTGGAAAAAGTGCAGGCGCATATACAGCGGTACCTCCGGCTTCCGGGCATGAATATGGCGCAGCTGCCGGCCCTGGCCACGCGGTTTGCGCTGTCTTTCCCTGAAATCGGGGCAGTGCTTGTAGGTATTGACAGGGAGGCGTATTTACAGCAAACCCTGTTGTCTATTGAACAGGGAAACCTGGATGAGGGCTTGATGAAGCAGTTGAAGGCAATGGCCTATCCAGATCCGGATTTTCTGAACCTGGCCCGTTGGGCACAGGAAGGCTGGCTAAAATAATAATGATGATGATAAAATTGGGGATCATAGGCATGAGCCCGGGTAATGCGCATCCGTATTCCTGGTCGTCCATTATCAACGGGCAATTTGATGCCGGTGAAATTATAAAGGCCGGTTATCCGGCGGTGGCGGACTATTTGCAGGTCAATCAGGACACGCTGGGTATTCCACATGCGCGCGTTGCCCGCGTGTGGACGCAGGATGAACTGCTGTCGCGCAGCATTGCCAGATCTGCGGGCATTGACCGGGTGGTGGAGAATATGGAAGACATGGTGAGTGAGGTAGACGCGGTAATACTGGCGCGGGACGATCCGCACCAGCACGTGCAAATGGCGCACCCCTTTATAGAAGCCGGTATTCCGTTGTTTGTGGATAAGCCCCTGGCGGCCACTATAGAAGACCTGAAATGGTTCCGGCAAGCGGTGCAGGCAGGAAAGAAGCTGATGTCCTGCTCCTCCATGCGTTATGCCGCCGAATGCCGCACTGCCAAAACAGAGCTGCCGGGCCTGGGCAACATATCCTTTGTATCTGCAGTAGGGAAGAAGGACTGGCTGAAGTACGGTGTACACATGCTGGAAGCCCTGTTCTTCCTGCTGGACGATCCCCGGCCGGTGCGCGTTAAACACATCGGCACGGCAGAAAAGGCCAGCGTACAGGTCCGTTTTGAATCAGGCATACACGCCATGGTACACCTGATAGATGATATTTCGCCCACTTTCCAGTTGCATGTTTACGGAAAGCAGCACTGGAAATTCATTGATATCAGGAACTCATATGCCATGTTCCGCCAGAACATCCAGTCGTTCCTCCAGTTTGTAGAAACCGGTGTATCGCCTATTGAGTTTTATAAAACAGACCAGATCATACAGGTAGTGATAGCCGGCATCTTAAGCTACGAGAATGGTGGGCAGGAAATACAATTACCGCTAACAATATAGATCATGCATATCAGAGAACTATTTAGCCTGAAGGATAAAGTGTGTGTAGTAACGGGGGGCGCCGGAAAATACGGGAAATGTATTGCGGAAGGGCTGGCGGAAGCAGGCGGCACCGTTATTATCGCCTCCCGTAATTTGTCACAATGCGAAGAGGTGGCGGCCGGCTTCAGGGCGGCCGGCCTGGATGTGCATGCCCTTGCTGTAGACCAGGCCGGGCCGGACTCGGTGCGGCAATTTAAACAGGCCATCCTGGCTCGCTTCGGCAGGCTGGACGTATTTGTGAATAATGCCGTAGCACGCCCCATGAAAAGCTACGATTCGCCTATTGCTGAATTTGCGGAGTCCATGCGGGTAAATGCTACCGGCAATATGGATATACTGCGGGAAATGATCAGTTTACTGGAATTGAACCAGGGCGGGAGCGTTATCAACATCGGCTCTATGATGGGCATGCACGGCCCCGACCTCTCTAATTATGAAGGCACGGACATGACCATGTCCCCGCCGCCAGACTACTACTTTCACAATGCTGGTTTGCTGAACCTGACCCGGTACCTGGCAAAAATGCTGGCCGGCAAGAATATACGTGTCAATACCATCAGCCCGGGTGGATTGTTCAACCATCAGCATCCCCGTTTCCTGGAAAACTACACCCGCAAGGTACCCTTGCGGCGTATGGCAAATACGGACGATATTAAAGGGGTGGTGGTATTGCTGGCTTCACAGGCAGGCGCCTATATTAACGGCGAAAATATTCTGATGGACGGTGGGCTGAATGCCTGAGCCCAATAGCTATTCATTCACTATATAGGCTTCATTAAAGAAAATGGAGTCTTCTTCCAACTGCGTATCCAGGCGCTTGCGGTATTCCCTGGGGGTCATGTTTTTTATTTTCTTGAACTGCCGGTTAAAGTTGCCCAGGTTGTTAAACCCTACTTCATAGGCCACCTGCACAATTTTGTTCTGCTCATTTGCCAGCAGTTTACATGCCAGCCCGATCCTTACCTGGTTCAGATATTCAATAAACGTACAGCGGTACTGATTCTTGAAGAAATTGCAGAACGTGGTAACCGCCATGTTCGATACGCCGGCTATTTCCTGCAAGGAGATCTCCCGGTGAAAATTCAGCATAATGTACTCGTTGATCCTGTCTGTAGGGCCTTTCAGCTGATCTTCCTGGCGGGGTGTGTAACCGGGGCTGGCCAGCAGCTCCAGTTCCTGGGATTGCGAGAGCAGATCGAATATGGACATGAGGGCGGCTAGCCGCTGCAGGCCGTTCATGGTCATCATCTTTACCATCAGTTTGCCGATCTTTTCCCTGGCACTTCCCTGAATAACCAGCCCGCGCCGCGAAAGATCGAGTATTTTTTTCAGGGTTTCCATTTCCGGGATGTTTATAAATTCTTTACCAAGAAAATTTTCCTGGAAGTGGATCACGATGGCATCCGCATCATAAGCAGCCCCTCCGTTAATGAACGATTCATCGTTTACCCATACATGCGGCAGGTTCGGCCCCATAAGGACCAGGTCTCCCTCGTCGAAATACCCTATGTGATCACCTACCATTCTTCTGCCATGGCTTTTGGTAACGAGTACAAATTCGTATTCAGGATGATAATGCCAGGGACAGGGAAAGTACTTTCCGGTTTCTCTGAAAACGACGAAAGACTTGTCGATTTCTTTCGCAAAACGAACTTCAATAGCCTTCATGACGTTGAGCTTTTTTGTAAAAAAAACGCTGGTGACAGGTGGTGTGCCGGTTTTTGAAAGATAGTGTTATAAATATAAACAAAAGTAACATAATCCCATGCAGGCAGCACCTACTTTTACAACGTTGCGACTGGGTTTTTTAATGGTCGGGAACTACAGGTAGAACGTGAAATTTATTTACTCAAAAGTACATCAAAAGTTAAGTAAACCTAAAAAAATGAAAATTAAAATAGATCATCCTGAGCGTGACCCCCGGTTTGTGACCGGCGCTTATTCAGACGCTGTGCTGGTGGGTGGGTTTGCGTTTGTGAGCGGCCAGGCTTCGGTAGACTTTACAACCTCCAGGTTTGTGCTGGGAAGCATTGAAGAAGAAACCGCCCGTACCCTGGAGAACATAAAAATGATCCTGGCAAAGGCCGGCGCCACCATGGATGATATTGTAAAATGCACGGTACATCTGTCTGATATTACTTTTTTTGACCGGTACAATGAAGTGTATGCCGGGTATTTTACCGGTATAAAACCTGCAAGGACCACCGTTCAGTCCGTATTGGCGGAAGGCATCAAGGTGGAGATTGACTGTATCGCAAAAATTTCATCCCATGACAAAGTTGAACAATCAAGAGGTTGATATGGAAGTAGGAGTGGTTGGCTTGGGTTTGATGGGCAGCAGCATAGTAGTAGCGCTGCTGTTAAGCGGGCAAAAAGTGATCGGGGTGGCGCCGGTAGCATCTGACCTTGCGCATGCCGAAAAAAACATGCGGGCCATCCTGGTAGATTGTGCAAAGGCTTCCCCGTTGCAATACCCGGTGGAATGGTATATGCAGCGCCTTACATTAACCGAGGCATACGCAGCCCTGGCCAATTGCCGGCTGGTGATGGAATGTGTACTGGAAAAAGCGGCCATAAAGGCATCGGTATATGATAAAATTGAAGCCGTGGTAAGCCGCCATACGGTGATTGCCAGCAATACCTCGGCTATTCCCATCAGCGACCTGCAACGCACTGTTTTGTTCCCGGACCGTTTTGTTGGCGTGCATTGGGCAGAGCCGGCCTTTGCAACCCGCTTCCTGGAAATTACCTGCGGGAAGCAGACGGACCCGGCGTATGCCGAATGGGTGGTTGGCCTGTCCGCGCAATGGGAGAAAGAGCCTACCGTGCTGAAGAAAGATATTCGCGGGTTTATCACTAACCGGCTGATGTATGCGGTATACCGGGAACTGTTCCATTTGGTGGAAACGGGCAAAACCACCATAGAGGATGCGGATAAGGCGTTCCGGTATGACGCCGGGGCCTGGATCACTTTGATGGGCATTTTCCGCAGAATGGACTATACAGGCCTGGAAGATGGCGGCGTTATGCTGCGGAACATCATCCCTACCCTGAGCAACACAGGCCGTGTGCCCGTGGCCATGCAGCAAATTCTCGAAAAGGGGGGAAGGGGCACCCAGAACCAGGTAGGCCTGTATTCCTACAGCGTGGCCGAAGCGAGGTTATGGGAAGAGTCTTTCGCAAAATTTAACAGGGAAATTTACCAATTGGCGGCTAGGTATCCATTGCGGAAACAGCAGGTGGATGTGTAGCGCCAGCATATTTTATACATGAATCAGTACAAGAAATCAGCAGAATTGCTGGAAAGGGCCAAAAAGGTGTTGGCGGGAGGAGTTTCATCAGAGTTCAGGAAATATTCTTATCCCCATGCATTGTTTTATACCTCCGGAGAAGGCTGCCGTATTTACGACGCAGACGGGAACGGGTACCTCGATTTTTCACTCAGCCAGGGTCCGTTAATACTGGGGCATTCCCACCCGGAGGTGCTGGAGGCAGTGCATACCTATACCAACAAGGGGCAGTTATTTGCCGGCCAGCATATACAGGAACTGGAGCTGGCGGAAAAAATTCAGCAGCTGTTACCGGGCGCGGAACGCATGCGCTTTTGCCTGGACGGGTCTGCCGCCATTCAAACAGCTTTCAGGCTGGCCAGGGCAAAAACAGGCAAGCAGCTGTTCATCAGGTTTGAAGGGCATTACCACGGCTGGATGGATAATGTAAGCTGGGCGCTCTCCGCACCTGGCGTGGAAGCACTGGGCAGCCGTTTGGCGCCGGAAGTGTTCCCCTGGAGCCAGGGTTTGCCGGAGCAAGCCCGCAACGAGTTTATTACGCTTCCCTGGAACGATCTGGAACTGCTCCGGAAAGTAGTAGAGGAGCGCGCGCATGAAATTGCAGCGGTGATTACGGAACCCGTCATGTGCAACGCAGGGTGCATACTGCCCGAAAAAGGTTTCCTGGAAGGCATCAGGGAGCTGTGTACCATGCATAATATCACTTTTATCCTGGATGAAGTGATCACCGGTTTCCGCCTTTCGCTGAGCGGGGCACAGGGTTATTTTGGGGTTGTGCCAGACCTGGCGGTGTACGCCAAAGCAATAGCAAGCGGGTACCCCCTGAGCGTAATTTGCGGAAAATACGGGTGGATGCAGCTGCTGGAAAAGGGAACGGTTGTTCAGGCAGGCACCATGAACGCCGCGAATGCAACCGTTGCGGCAGCGCTCGCCACCGTCAGAACACTGGAAAAGCTGCAACCTTACAAGCGCATGTTTGACCTCGGGCAGCAATTGATGGACGGGTTGCGGGAAGCGGCAAAAGAAACAGGGCACCGCTTGCTGGTGCAGGGCCCCGGCCCAATGTTCCATACCGGGTTTACCCGCCTTGAAAAGGTGCGCGATTTCAGAGATACTTTCACTTTTGATAAAGAAAAACTTAACCGCTTTGTTGCGGGCCTGCAAAACAGCGGCATCCGCGTCATTGGCCGGGGGCTTTGGTATATCAGCGCCGTTCATACCGCAGATGATATCCGCACAGCTATTGAAAAAAGCCGCAAAGTGCTGGATGGTATGAACAGGGCATAAAATTTTAAGTCAGTAAATATGGATATAGTCGATATAAAGCCTTCGAAAATACTGGTAGCGGGCGCAGGGAACTTGCCAGACAGCATTGTGATCAACCTGCTGGAAGCCGGCCACACTGTTTGTTACTGGACACCCGACCCCGATTCGGCGGTATTGAATATGGAGCAGGAATGGGAACAGCGGCAGGCTTTCCTGCTGTCTCCCCGGAAGCTGCCCCGCCGCCTGCAGGTAAGCGAGCGGTTTGCCTGGAACGGTGTTTTTCAGCTGGCCATTCTTGTTTCGCCCGAAAATGCAGCGGTGAAAGCGGAGAAGTTGCTTGACCTGGAAGCCAGGCTGCCGCCGGAAGTAGTGATAGCCGTAAACGCCGAGAGCGTGGCGCTGGATGCATTGCAGCAGGGCTGCGCCCACCCGGGCCGTGTAATGGTGGTGAACTGGACAGTGCCCGCCTGCTCTACCCGTTTCCTGGAAATTGTTACCAACACCGCTGTTCCTGAAAGTAATCTCCGGCTGCTGTTCTCACTGGCAAAAAAATGGAAAAAAGATCCCTATGTAGTGAGAGACCATGGCATCAGAAGCCGGTTGCTGAGCGCCATGTTCCGCGAGGCATTTTCACTTGTGGAACAAGGGTATGCCACTATTGAAGACATTGACCGTGCATGCCGCAATGATGCGGGGTACTATCTTCCGTTTGCAGGGAATTGCCGTTATATGGACCTGATGGGCACTTCCAGCTATGCAATTGTAATGAAAGACCTGAATCCCGAACTGTCGAATGCCGGTGAACTGCCTGCTTTCTTCAACGCAATAGTCGCAAGCGGTGGGGCAGGTATGGAGAACGGGCAGGGATTTTACACGTACAGCGAACAGGAGGTGCAGATGTGGAAGCAGGTTTACCAGGAATTTTCACTGAAGATAGAAAGATTGATAGATAAATATCCTTTTGGCTCCAATACAAATGAATAACTTTATTATAGACGCCCATCTTGATCTGGCGATGAACGCCATAGAATGGAACCGGGACCTGCGCGCTCCGCTGGAAGATATACGGCAGCGGGAGATGCATATGAAAGACAAGCCTGACAGGGGCAGGAACACGGTATGCCTGCCCGAACTGAGAAAAGGCAGGGTCGGTTTGGTAGTGGCTACGCAGTTGGCACGCTATACCCCGCCGGGCAGCAGCCTGCCGGGCTGGCATTCCCCGCAGCAGGCCTGGGCCATGACACAGGCCCAGCTGGCCTGGTACCGGGAAATGGAGGCCCTTGGCGAAATGGTCCAAATTACCACCTGGGCAGGGTTACAGCAACACCTCCAGCGCTGGAATGATCCGCTGGAGCCTGATCATACCAAGCCGGTCGGTTATATACTAAGCCTGGAAGGGGCGGATTCGTTAGTGAACCCCTCTTACTTGTACCGTGCGTATGAATACGGGCTCCGGGCAATAGGGTTGTCACATTTCGGCCCGGGGCGTTACGCGCCTGGTACAAAAAAAGAAGGACGCCTGACCGCGGAAGGAAGGGCGCTGTTAAAAGATATTGAACAGCTGGGGCTGATCCTGGATGTTACGCATTTGACCGACGCCGGCTTTGACGAGGTAATGGACCTCTTTGGCGGCGTAGTATGGGCTTCCCACCATAATGTGCGGCAGTTGGTGCCCACACAGCGCCAACTGACGGATGAGCAGATCAGGCAGTTGATAAAACGGAAGGCCGTTATTGGGGGAATGCTGGATTGCTGGGCCATGGATATACGCTTTATAGACACTGTGTCCGACCCCTGGCAGCTGAACATCCGGCTGGAAAACCTGGTTGACCACTGGGACCATATTTGCCAGATTGCCGGAAATGCTGACCACATTGGTATCGGCAGCGACCTGGACGGTATTTTCGGTACCGAACAGTCGCCCTGGGATATGGATTCTGTTGCGGATTTAAATTGCTTTTACGAAATTCTGGACAAAAGAGGGTATCATACCAACGATATCATTAAAATAATGAACGGCAACTGGTTGAACATATTGGAAAGGGCATGGCATTTATAGACTTCAGATCATTTAAAATATGAACAGTAATTTATGGGCGGGAGCGGCGCAGATAGATATTACACCGCCACTGGGCACTATTGTTAACGGTGAATTTGTAGCGTACTACGCGCATAGCATTAACGACCCGCTTTTTGCAAAAGCGCTGGTGCTGCGCCAGGGAACGGATTACCTGGTGATGGTAATGGTAGACATTTGCGGTATGGATGCCCTGTTCCTTGATCCTGTCAAAGCCGCCCTGTCCCAAAAAACGGGCATCCCTTCTTCCAACATGCTGATAGCGGCTACACATACCCACTACGCCGGTTCTGTTATTGATTTGCTAGGTGGCCCCTGCGACCTTGAATACCGCAACCGGCTGGGTAACTGGCTTGTAGAAGCAGTGCTGGCGGCATTGGCAAAGCTGGAGCCGGCAGAAGCAGGTTTTACAAGCGTAAATGTGCCGGAGCATGTTTTGTGCAGGAGGTATTTGATGAAATCTTCTTTTACGGCAAGAAACCCTGTTACAGGAGGGCTGGACAAAGTGAAAACAAATCCCGTTGGGGCCGCGCATCTGATTGATGGTCCGGCAGCCCAGACAGATCCTGAATTAAGCGGATTGTTTGTGCGCAGTTTGAAAGGCCGCTGGATTGGCATGCTGGGAAATTATTCTATGCACTATGTGGGTGATTGCCGGAATGGGACGATCACGGCTGATTATTTTGGCGCCTTTGCGCGTGCTATGAATGAGCTGCTACAGGATGCGGATTGTGTCTCTATGCTGAGCAACGGGACAAGCGGTGATGCAAACATTTGGGACTATATACACCCGGAACGTTACCCGGCGGGAGACCATCAGAAAAGCGCTTATATCGGAAAAGATCTTGCCACACGCTTGTTTCATACAATACCGGGGATCACGTGGCAAACGCAGGGTGCTATTAGTGTCCAGACTGTCAGGCTTGAGGCTGCCCGCCGGGTTATTACCAGCGAGGCTCTGGAAGCAGCAAAAAAAATTGTATCGGAAACGGACTACCGTTTGTTAATCCCGGACAGCGCAGCCATGCCTTCTATTTACGCCAGAGAGCAGGTATTGTTGCATGCCAGGCCAGAAAAAGTGCCGGTCTATTTGCAGATGGTGCAAATTGGAGGGATACGCATCGGGGCCATTGGCGCCGAGGTCTTTTCTGAAACGGGCCTGCACCTGAAATCAGCTGCAAAGACGCCTTATTTTACTATCACTATGGCAAATGATCTGGTAGGGTATATTCCTCCCCAACATGAATTTTCGCTTGGCGGGTATGAGACATGGACATGCCGTAGCAGTCAGTTGGCCGAGGATACAGAAGGGCTTATAAGAGCGCAAATGAAAAAAATGCTGGCCCAGTAGCGCCGGGCCAATCTAGCGCTTCCTCGTTCAGGAAGGCCGCATAAATAGTTTGCGGAGCGGCTTTGAGTGCCCGGGATGCGGTGTTTGACCGTTTGGCCATCCAACTAAAAGCACATTTTTTCAATAAACAGTGATCTCGCAACCGGGGAAGTGCGCTTGCAGTTTTTCCAGCAGCGGCGCCAGTTCGCCTTCGGGCAGGTCGGATGAGATGAGCAGTTCTTTCAGGTTGTTGAGCCCGGTAAGGGTGAGCAGGTCTTCAGGGGCTATGTTGTTCTTCGAAATGTCCAGGTATTCCAGCCCGCCTAGTTTATTGATGTCTGGCAGGCAGTGTTTTGTGACATGCCGGTGGTCTTTTATGGTGAGCTGCCGGAGGCCCTGCAGCCGGCAGATGTACTGCACGCCCAGGTCTGTGATATTGGTACAGCGCAGGTATATCTCCGGTATGGTGGTAACCCTGGCGGTAAGAAAGAAAAAGAACTCGTCGTCGTGAGACGAATCTATGCCGGTGATCCCTTTCAGCTCCGCCGGGATGGCGGCCGCGCTTTTGATATTGAAATTCCGTTCCCAGAAGTATTTTTCCCTGCCTTTCAGTTTCATGGTTATGAGTTTTTCTTTACCTGAATAACAATGCTCACCCGGGTACGGGATTCGTTCTGTTGTACTGCCAGATGGAACCCGTTGCCGGCAAATATGTTTTTGGTAAGAGAAGATGAGGAAGAAGGTAAGAGTTTTACGGGCTTAACGCCCAGACAGGTCTCCACCATTCCAGAGAGTGCGTCAAATTCTTCCGTATACCCTTTTTCGGACATAACCGGCGATTTAAGGAAGCCGCTGTATTCATAATAGTACGGATGTTCCTCCACTATCGCGTTCATATAAGGCAGCTCAATTTTGGGATAGTAAACGGAAGTTTCCGCGTCTACCTTTTCTCCGAAAATGGCGCTTTCGTTCCCGTTCTTTAGCTCCGTCGTTATTCTTTTGATGGCATTGCATAGCTTGGTCTGGTCTACCTTGAACATAAAGTTCACCGTATTCATAAAGCTATAGTCACTGTCAGAAGATGCAGGTTTGTTCTGGCTAACACCAGTTTGTTTGGACAGTTCAATATCCTTGACGCCGATCCTCACCCGCAAAAAGGGGTCAAGCGTAATGTAAACGGAGGCATCATCTGTACCTTTATACCGGTCTGAAACATACCCGAAGAAAACGAACAGTTTATTTTGCATGAGGGCGGCGGCGGTACGGGCATCGTCTTCCCAATCTGCCCGGCTGTACGGTTGCTCCCACTCCATGGCAGACATCGTGGGCGATCCCAGTTCTTTGTAAATAGTATTGGAAACTTTGTTAAAGGCGATTTTTTGCGCGCCCATTTTTGTGGCCGCGCCATATCTTGTTGATTTGTCGCCATCAATAGACATCACCAGCTCGTATATCCGCCCGTCTGGCAGGTAGTACAGTTCATACATGGTGGAAGCGCCCCTTTGTACGCGCTCCAGCAGGCGAACATTACTGATCTTGGGTTTTACGCTGTCTGTTACGTCCCGGAAACCGGCTGCCAGCAACTTTTGACTGTACGGTTCCAGTGATTTACTGTTTTCCAGGTCCATCAGCGTGCCGAAAGATCTGATAACCGGCTTGTATTCTTTGGGGGATTGTGCGTATACGGCGGTTTGCAGCAACAGCAGGAGTGCCGGGAGGCGGAAAAAATTCTTCATAAGGTATATTTTAATTGTGGCGAGGCATGGATCAATACAGTATCTTTCTTTCGTCCACCAGCTTGTAAGGCTTACCTGCCCTGGTTTTAGTTCGTTCAATTTTATTCAGTTCCAGGAAAACGATGCTGTTTGCCTGGCCGGCGTATTCAAAGAGGTAGTCCCGCTCCAGGAAGGCGCGTTCCTTTCTGCCCGTCATGGTAAAGTCCGACTTCCCGTTCAGCCGGTACCGCACGGGTTCTCCGGGCTTTATGTCGGCTATTTTATGGTTGTTGCGACTGGGGATACCGATATCGAGGCTGTAGTGGGTATAGTTCAGGAACAGGCTGAAGGTACCCTGGGGCGTTTTTTCGATCCTGAAAATATCATACACCAGGTTACCGGAAGATTTGGCAATACAGGTCTCCTCGCCGTTAGCCAGCAGGGTGTGGCCCTTGTCTTTCAGCCACCGGGGCGGCCGCTCCCTGTTGGAAAAAGGGTCAGGCCCGTTGGTGTCCTGTATAATAACCGTCTGGGATTGCCGGAGGTCAGGCTGCTCTCCAATGTAAGGCAGGTACAGCACGTGATTTTCCAGGAAACCTGTTCTGGACGGGAAATCCTCTTCCAGCCCGGCAAAGAACTGCTGTTTGGCCGTTTCGTAGGTGTCCTTCCCGAACCATTCAATGAATTTATATACCTGGATTACGTCCATCGTATGTTTGGTGCTAAGATAGGCCGGTCAGGCGTGCCCGGCAATACCTAAAAAGGGGTAAAGTTCACCGCGTAAAAAATACCCCCCGGGGGGTATTTTTTACGCATGCTTTGTTATATTGAGGGCTGAAACCGAGCACCTGGATGAATACGCCTGTACCTTTTGGAGAGCACCTCAGCAGCACCCTGCGGCAAGAAATGACCGCCAGGATAGACAGTATCCGCGCCATAGAAGAAAACTTCCCCGGCGCCATCATTATCCATGACCTGGAAGGAAAGGTGGTGTACATGTCCCGGTGGGGCAGGGAGCACCTGGGTATTACCCTTGAAGGCCTGCGGCAGATGGGGCTGGAATACTACGAGCGTTTTTTCAACGGGGAAGATGCGAAGGATTATGTGCCGAAGATAATGGGCTTGCTGGAGCGGAACAACAATGAGGAATTTATCTCCTTCTTCCAGCAGGTGCGGCAATCTCCCGCGCATAGCTGGAGCTGGTACCTCAGCGCGGTAAAGATTTTTTTCCGGGATGAGGTGGGGCGGCCGCTCCTGACCCTTACCCATGCGCTGCCGGTAGACGCGCAGCACCACATTGCCGCCAAGGCCCAGCGGCTGCTGGAGGAGAACAATTTTCTCCGCAACAGCTACCCTGTATTTAACCAGCTGACCCGGCGGGAAAAGGAAATACTCCGCCTGATGGCCCTGGGCGAAAGCAGCGCCCACATTGCGGCCCAATTGTACATCTCCGAAAAAACGGCCAAAACCCACCGCAAGAACATCCGCAAAAAACTGCAGGCGGAAAACAATTATGATATTACCCGCTACGCACAGGCTTTTGACCTGATATAACCCCGGTGCAACACCTGCCCCCGCCTTTTCATGGCATACGGCCCACTGCTCCGCTGCGGAAATGGGACCGCTTCCGGCGGATACGGAAAAAAGCGCGGCGGAAATAGATCCTGCGTATATGGAATAACGGCATGCTGTAATTTAGGACTGTCTTGTTATCCCGGACCCTGTGAATTGCCACCCTGATATAATTGGCCGTTATATAGGAAATTGGGTCTATGCCAGAAAGACGACCCGTTCATTTCACAATTGTTAACTAATGCAAACTTTACATCCCAATGAAATGGTAAATTTCACGGCAGGTGGTAACCTCTCCAAAGCCTGTGGCGTAGCCGTAGGCCTCTCCGTAGTTACCGGCGGCATCGGGGCGCTCATCTTCGGGCCCTCTGCCATTGGCCTCTGCATTGCAGCCGCTATCCGCGACTAATTTTCGGAACGATCTGTTTTAAACTAATCAAAAAAAAGTTATCTTATGAAATCATTGTCATTTGACCAAATGCAACAAATTGAAGGTGGTTTTAACTGGAGAGACGCGGCTGACGGCTTTTGCCTGGTAGCCGGCCTCGCCTCCGGGGTAGGTGCGATAGCCTGCACTGCCTACGGAGCAGCCCGCCTTTTCAACCTCATCTAAGGTAAAACAGGGGCCGGTATAACGCAGGCCGGCCCCTTTATTTTTTAAAAACGGAACATGGAAGGCCATATCATCAGCATGCAGGGCATCACAAAACGCTTTAACGGTAAAACCGCGCTTGACAAAGTGCAGTTCACCATAGAGAAGGGAGACAGCGTGGCGGTACTGGGGCGCAACGGCGCGGGGAAAACCACCCTGCTCAGGATATTGCTGGGCCTGCTGCAACAAACGGAAGGCACCGTGCTGTATGAAGGCCAACCTCAACTCACCCTGGCTTTCAGGAAAAAAACAGGCTTCTACATTGGCAAGGAATACCTGCCGGAAGAACTGAGCGGCATGGAATACCTCCAGTTCCTCAACCACCTTTACAATGGCGGCCGGCTGCGGTCAGACGAGGAGTTGCGGGGCCTCATGGATTATTTTTTTGAAGGGGCGGACGCGGCCGGCAAGGCCATCGGCGCCTACTCCTTCGGCATGATGCAGAAAGCGGGTATCTGCGGCGCCTTGGTCAACCAGCCTGAACTGCTGGTGCTGGATGAGCCTTTCTCCGGCCTGGACGCCTTCAGCTGCAAAAAACTGCTAGCGTTCCTGCAGCAATACAAACAGCAGCGAACATTGCTCTTGTCTTCCCACGATCTTTCCTTTGTGGAAAAGATCTGTAACAAGTTGCTGGTGATAGATGCGGGCAAGGTCTGCTATTACAACACCATGGAAGATTTTACGGTCAACGGCCGTAACTCCCTGGAAGAGTCTCTCTTCCGCCTGCTGTACCCGCAGGAAAGTGATAACGAAAAGATCAGTTGGCTTATTGAATAAAAGATGCGCTTCCTCTTATTCATTACCCGGTTAAAGTGCAGGGCCTTCCTGCAGAACGGCGGTGCAGACGGCTGGATGCGTGTGCTCTTTTCTTTGCTGATGCTGCTGGTGGTAGTGTTTTACGCCATCGGCACGGGGTACCTGCTGAACTACCTGGGCGGCGCGCAGCAGGTGCTCATTTTCGGCATCAATTGCACCGCAGCGGCGTTTACCCTGCTGAAAGGGTATTTCCCGAACAACACGCCGTTCCGGAGTATTTTTCTGCCGGTGCATCCGCTGCCGGCCTGGCGCAAAATGGGCCTGCAACTGGTGTATGATCTGCTCACGCCTTTTTACCTGCTGGTGGTGATCTTCTACCTGGTGCTGCTGCTGACGGCTGATGCCTTTACGCCGGCCGCCCTGCTGAACAGCCTGTTATACCTCGGCATGTTCTACCTGCTGGAAAGAATACTGAAAATGCAGCAGGCTTCCCGTTTTATGCCGTTGCTGACGGTGTGCTCACTGGCCATAGCGGCGGGCGGCGCCTACCTGCAATGGCGGGCCATGTTCTCTATCTATGCGCCCGTTGCCGGTGTGTTGCTGCTGATGGTTGTTTACAGCCTGGTGTACAGGCAGGCGGCCAGAACGTCTTTGACCGGGCGCCGCCTGGTACACGGCGCGGGGGTGCAAACCGTGGCCGCGGCCTTTTGGGCCGCTGTTATCAGGAGAAAACCCGTGCGTACGGCATTGGTAATTGGCGTGGTGTTCAAGCTGATCTTCTGCGCCCTCATCCTGTTCACGCTGCAGCGCAACCGCGCCCGGTTCGATACGGACCTGAACGTGCTGCTGGCCATTTTCTGCTCACCGCTGATGCTGTGTACGTACCTGGTGAACAACCTGCCGGGCTACATGCCGCAGGTGTTCAGCAAAACGGCGTACCTGGCAACGCCGGGAGCGCTGTTCAAACGTTTTTTGCGGGTATACGTGCGTTTTGCCGTGCCAGACATGTTGCTGGCGCTGGGGGTGCTGCTGGCGGTGGAAACCTCTTTCCGCTACCCGCTCTTCCTGCTGTTTGCCTACATCAACGCGGCCATCCTGGGATTTTTCATATCTGTGCTGGCGCCAAAGAAAGTAACAAAGGGGCTGGATTTTACGAGTTTCCGCACCAATACGTCCATTGCGGGCAACCTCATCACCGGTCTGTTCATTTATGCCCTGTTCTATTTTTCACGTTCACCGGGCTGGTTCTTTGTGATTGAAACTGCGTTCCTCATTATAGCATTGCTTGTCTATCACTTCAGCTACAAAAAAGATTATGATCACCTTGTCCGTTCCATGACGGCCAAAATCATCTGATATGAAACCATATACCACTGTACCCAATTCCGCCTGGTATCACCGGCTGAACGGGCTCTTCATGTTCAATGCCTGGCTGGTGGCGGGCCTGATGGCCCTGCTGTACCTGCTGCTGGCTTACTACAACAACAGCTTCATAGTGAGCAACGAGATCTACTACCGCACCTACAGCGAGCAGCTCACCGTTGAGCGCATAGATGCGCTGCTCTCCGCGCAGCACCGCTGGCTGTGGCTGGGTTATGCCATGGTGCCCCTGCTGTTTGCCGTACGCACCTCGTTCACGGCCTGCTGCCTCTACCTCGGCGGTTTTTTGCTGGATAAAAAAATACGCTACGGCGCGGTGTACAAAGTAGTGTTGCTGGCGGAAGTACCGCTGCTGGCGGCCGCCTGCGTCAAGATCATCTGGTTCGTGTTTTTCCGGGAAGCGGAGGTGCTGTCAGACATCCAGCTGTTTTCCCCCTTTTCTCTGGCCAGCCTGGTGAACGTGCAGCATATTTCCAGCTACTTCGTATACCCGCTCATTACCCTTAACCTGTTTGAGGTGATGAACTGGCTGTTGCTGGCGGTAGGCATGGCGTACTTTCTCAGGGAAAGCCTGCAGCAGGCCGTTCCCTTTGTGCTGAAAACATACGGCCTGGGGCTTTTCACCTGGATGCTGGTGGTTATTTTCATTCAATTGCAGTTATCATGAAGAACAAAAAGATACTCAAAGGGGTGCTGATCACCCTGGTGCTGCTGATAGTAGCCTATGTGGCCTACAGCACCGTGCGCGCCTATACGGTGAAGGCCGCCGCCGAAAAGAAATTGAGCGCATTGCCGGCGTTCGTCTTCCGCGGAACGGACGGGCAGGCCGTTACGCCGGCGCAATACGCCGGTGAAACGCTGGTGATCTATTATTTCAACAGCGGTTGCGATCATTGCGAGCTGATGACGAAGGAGATCATCAGTCGCCACGAGGCGTTCCAGGGTGTTAAGCTGCTGATGGTGAGCGAAGAGAAGGCGGCAGACATTGCCGCATTTGCAGACCGCTACAAGCTGGCCGCGTATGATTTTATACGCGTAGCGGGAGACGCGGACAAAAAATTCTACGCCACCTTTGGCACAGCCATGGTACCCAGCATGTTCATTTACGGGAAAGACGGGCGGCTCAAAGAAAAGATAGCAGGAGAGGTGAGCATTGATAAACTGCTTGTAATGATACGCTCATGAAAAAACACATCCGCCGCACCTTTGTAAGGCAGCAGGCCAGCTCAGACTGCGGGGTGGCCTGCCTGTTGTCTGTAGTGCAGTATTACGGCGGCAGCAGGGAGCTGGAGCAGCTCCGCATACTGTCCGGCACGCAGGTAACCGGCACCACGCTGCTGGGGCTGCACCATGCGGCTACGCAATGCGGTATGGAAGCGGCAGGCTGCAAGGCGGACATGGCCGCATTACAGGCGCACGGCGCGCCGGTCATATTGCATGTAGAACTTGAGGGTGCCATACAGCACTATGTGGTCTGTTACGGTTTCTGGCAGCAAAAGGCCCTGGTGGGAGACCCACAGCAGGGCCTGCGTTGGATGGAGCCCGCAGCGCTGGCGGCCATCTGGCGGTCAGGCGTATGCCTTACCCTGCAGCCGGGCGCTTCTTTTGAGCCAGACAGCCGCCTGCGGGCCAGGAAACGTCGCTGGTTCCTGCAACTGCTGGAAGAAGACAAGCCCGTGCTGCTGATGGCGGTGGCCATAGGAGTGGCCATGGCCGTGCTGCAAATGTCTATGGCCGTGTTTTCCCAGAAGCTGATAGATGAAATAATACCCAGGCGGCAGTTTGACCGCTTTATGCTGAGCATGGCCCTGCTGCTGGTATTGCTGCTGGTGCGCGAAGGGCTGCAGGTATTGCGGCAGTATGCGCTCCTGAAACAGAGCTACCAGTTCAACCACCGCATTATCGGCAGTTTTTACCGGCGGCTGCTGCAACTGCCGCAGGTGTTCTTTGACTCCCGCAAGATAGGTGACCTTACGGCGCGGCTGAATGATACGGCGCGCATCCAGAAGGTGATCGGGCAACTGGTGGGCAATACGCTGATAGACCTGCTGCTCATTGCAGTGTCCCTGGCGTTCATCACCCGTTATTCCCCCGGCGCGGGCCTCATTGCGGCGGCGTTCATCCCGCTTTTTACGTGGCTTTTTTACCGGTACAACCGGCCCGTGTTTGGCGCCCAGCAGGCAGTGCTGGCGGGGCATGCGGGCTGCGAAAGCAATTACATATCCACCCTGCGCGGGGTGCAGGCCATCCGCAACCTGCGGCAGCAGCCTACGTTCGAGAACATCAACAAACGGTACTACGGGCATTACCAGGATAAAGTGCTGACCCTGGGCCAGCTGCAGGTGCGGCTGGGGTTTATGGCCAACGCGCTGGGCATCCTGTTCATGCTGGCCGTACTGGTGTACACTACCTGGCAGGTGTTTGAAGGCCGGTTGAAGGCGGGAGAGCTGGTGTCTGTTCTGGGCATCAGCGGCAGCATTTTGCCGTGTATTGCCAACATAGCCATGGTGTGCATTTCGCTGAATGAGGCCAAGGTGGCCTTTTCCCGCATGTTCGAGTTTTTTGCGATGCCGGCGGAGGAGGAAGGTGTGGAGGGTGATTGGCAGCAGGGGGAAGCGCGTGGTGACTCCCTGCGTGTGCAGCAGCGTGATGACAGGCAGGCAGTACATGATGATTCCCGGTATGTGCAGCAGCGTGATGACAGGCAGGCAGTACATGATGATTCCCGGTATGTGCAGCCGCATGATGACCGGCAGGCGGCGCATGTTAATCCCCATCCGCTGCCACCGCCCGCCGCTTTCCATCAAATAACCGTGAAAAACCTCTCTTTCCGCTATCCCGGCCAGCGGCAGTTGCTGCGGCAAGTGTCTTTCGACGTACGGAAGGGAGAGATCATTGCCGTTATGGGAGAGAACGGCTGCGGCAAAAGCACTATTTCCGCGCTATTGCAGCGGCATTACCTCCCGGAAGAAGGGCAGGTACTGGTGAACGGCGTACAACCGCTGCAGGCGCTCCCGTTGGAGCAGTGGCGCGGTATGGCGGGTGTGGTGCCGCAGCAGGTGCATGTGTTCAACGGCTCCGTGCTGGAAAACATCGCGTTTGAGGACGCGCATGCCAGAACGCCGGAGGTGATCGCTTTCCTGGAGGCGTACGGTTTTATTCCTTTCCTTGAACAGTTGCCGCAGTCTTATCACTCCCTGGTGGGAGAGGGCGGCATCAGCCTTTCCGGCGGCCAGCAGCAAATGATAGCGCTGGCGCGCACGCTGTACCGCCGCCCGCAGTTTCTGGTGCTGGACGAAGCTACCGCCGCCATGGACAGGCAGGCGGAAACGTTTGTGCTGGAGCTGCTGCTGCGCCTGAAAAAAGAAATGGCCGTGATCTTCATCACGCACCGCCTGCATGTGCTGAAGCATATCGCAGACCGTATTTATGTGCTGGGCGGGCAAACGGTAACGGCCGCGGGCAGCCATGCGGAACTGCTGGCTACAGACAATCTCTACAGTGCTTATTGGGGCGACCTGACAAGGGAGAAAATGACTTTCCGTTCATAACAATATGGGGGGTAAAGCGGCCGTCATTTTATACCTTTGACCGCTTATGAGTACCACCATTATCTTCATTCTCATCATCAGTTTTTTAGCCACTTTAGTACGTTCCACGTTCGGTTTTGGCGAGTCTTTGGTAGCCGTGCCACTGTTCATTTTTTTTATCCCTGTAGAGCAGGCTGTGCCCCTGTCTGTACTGATCTCCATCCTGGTGGCACTGGTAGTAGTGGTGCAGGACCATAAGGAGGTGCATTTCAACAGCGCCAAATGGCTGATCCTGTTTGCCATCCTGGGTATTCCGATTGGCGTGCTGTTATTGGTATATGGTAACGAGCAGATGATCAAAACCGGCCTGGGCCTGCTGATCATCGGGTATTCCCTGTACGCGCTGTACGGGAAGAACAGCCTCTCCCTGCAGAAAGACAATATGCTCTGGCTGTTTACCTGCGGTTTTCTTTCCGGCATACTGGGCGGTGCTTTTGGCATCAACGGCCCGCCGCTGGTGGTATACGGCAACATGCGGAAATGGAGCGCCACGCATTTCAGGGCCACGCTGCAGGCGTACTTTTTGCCCGCCAGCTTCATTGGCGTGCTGGGGTACGCGCTCAAAGGCCTGGTCACGTTCGAAGTGATGAAGCTGTTCCTCATTTCATTGCCCGCCGTTATACCCGCTATTTTCCTGGGCAGGTATTTAAACCGCCGCCTGAAGAACGGCGATTTCTTCAAATATGTTTATTTCGGCCTCATCCTGATCGGGCTGTTCCTGGTGCTGAACACTTCGGCCATTCATTAGCAGGAGCGGGGTCAGACAACTTTCCTCCATAACAAAATAGGCCGTATTTTTATAGCATGACAGCACACAACAGCACCCAGCGCTTCGGTAACCGCGTGGAAGACTACGTGAAATACCGCCCGGGCTACCCCGCCGCCGTGATCACTTATTTGCAGGAGCAGTACGGCCTGGCGCCCGGCAATACCGTGGCGGATATTGGCGCGGGCACCGGTATCTCTTCGGCGCTTTTTCTGCAGGCCGGCTATAAAGTGCTGGCCGTGGAGCCGAATGCGCCCATGCGCGAAAAATCCATAGCGCTGCTGGGCCAGTACCCAGGTTTTACCGCAGTGGATGGCAGCGCGGAAGCAACAGGGCTGCCGGCCGCCTGTGCGGACGCGGTGGTAGCGGGGCAGGCGTTCCACTGGTTCAACGCCGCCCAAACGCGCCCTGAATTTCAGCGTATATTGCGGCCCGGCGGAGTAGTGGCCCTCATCTGGAACGAACGGCTCACGGAAGGGGCGTTTGAACAGGCGTACGATGCGCTGATCGTCCGCCACGGGAAAGACTACACGCAGGTAGACCATCGTAAAACAGACGAAGACAAGATAGGCGCGTTTTTCAGTCCCTCCGCATTTCAGCTGGCCACTTTCCCCAACCAGCAGGTATTTGATCTTGAGGGCCTGAAAGGGCGGCTGTCTTCCTCTTCCTACGTTCCTGCTGCGGACGAGCCGGGCTATGGCCCCATGATAGACGACCTGAAGGCCCTGTTTGCCCAATACCAGCAGGATAACACCATCACCGTGCGGTATACTACCAAATTGTATGCAGGTAGGTTATAATCGTATCGGAACTTCCCGCCCTTTGTGAGTAATTTTCCGTCCACGTAAAGTTTTATTGTATGAAGTTCCGCGTATTCTCAACATGGGCATTGCTCTCCCTTGTATTTGGTTTTCAAACGTTGTTGGCACAGGAAAGAACGGTCAACTGGAAAGGTTTTGAAAAGGTACAGTTCCGCTTCCAGGACCGTGACGCTTTTTATATAAAACCCATGAAGGCCCTGCCCGGCAACCCCTGGGTGTGGCGGGCGCATTTCCCTGACTGGCATACGGAAATGGACAGCATACTGGTAACCCGGGGCTTTCATGTGGCCTACGTCAATACCAACAACCTTTTCGGCCTCCCGCAGGCCATGCAGGTGTGGGACGCGTTTTACGAACATCTTGTGAAGGAAAGGAAGCTGGCCCCGAAAGTAGCGCTGGAAGGCGTTAGTCGCGGTGGCTTATACGTATACGGCTGGGCCAAACGCAACCCCGGTAAGGTAAGCTGCATTTACGCGGAAGCCCCCGTGTGTGACCCCAATAGCTGGCCCGGCGGCAAAGGCAAGGGCAAAGGCGCCCCGGCGGAGTGGGCAAAATGGCTGCAGCTTGCCGGTCAAACGGAGGCTACGGCCGCGGATTATGCAGACATCCCGCTGAAAGACCTGGCCGGCCTGGCGGCTTTCAAAGTGCCTGTGCTGCATGTGATCGGCCTGCGCGATGCCATTGTGCCGCCAGATGAGAATACGCTCCCTTTAGTGAAGGAATATACCCGCCTGGGCGGCCCCGCCGCGGTGTACCCGATGACAAGGGGAAAACAGAACCTCGAAGGGCATCACTTCCCCATTGAACACCCGGAGCGTCTGGCAGACTTCATTTACAGCAACAGCGTGCCCGTGCAGGCGCCCCTGCAAAGCAGCGCCTACGTTAAGGCCAGCGCTTCCCTGGCTGGCGCCTTCCGCAAGTTTGAGGAAACAAAAAAAGGCACGGTGGCCTTCCTCGGCGGTTCTATCACCCATAACAAAGGCTGGCGCAACAAAGTGGCGCAATACCTGCAGGAGCGTTTCCCTCATACCACGTTCCAGTTCATAGCCGCCGGCATTCCGTCTCTGGGCAGTACCCCGCACGCCTTCCGCTTCAGCCGCGATGTGCTGGAAAAAGGCACGCCGGATATCCTCTTCCTGGAAGCGGCTGTGAATGACAGGGGGAACGGGTTCAGCGAAAAAGAACAGGTGCGCGCGCTGGAAGGCATCCTGCGCCGGTTGTACCAGCAAAATGCCCATGCGGCGGCCGTGCTGATGGCTTTTGCAGACCCTGCCAAGAACGCTGATTACACCGCCGGCAAGGAACCGGTAGAAGTGGCGGTGCATAAAAAAATAGCGGAGCATTATAACGCTTCCTTCATCAACCTCTCCCGCGAGGTGTATGACCGCATACAGGCCGGTGAGTTCAGCTGGGAATATGATTTCAAAGACCTGCATCCTTCCCCCTTCGGGCAGGAGATCTATTTTCAGACCATGAAAACCCTGCTGCGGCAGCCGCCCGCCGCGCAACCCGCGCCCGCAAAGCTGCCGCCAAAGCTGGATGCCCGGGCGTACGACAAAGGCCGCTACCTTGCCGTGGCGGAAGCGCGTCAGCTGAAAGGGTTTACCGTGACCGATCACTGGAAACCGGCAGATCACAAAAACACCCGGGAAGGTTTTGTAGATATACCGGTGCTGGAAGGGGAAGCTGCCGGCGCTTCTTTTGAGCTGGCATTCAGCGGCCGCGCTATAGGGCTGGCCGTTATTGCCGGGCCCGATGCCGGTACCATCCGCTACCGGGTAGACCGCGGCGCCGCCAAAACCGTTGACCTCTACACCCCATGGAGCAAAAACCTGCACCTGCCCTGGTACCTGGTGCTGGACGGGGACCTGCGGCCCGGCCGCCACACCCTGCACGTGGAAATATTGCCGCAAAGCAACAACGCCGGCCAGGGGCCTGCCTGCAGGATAGCGTATTTTCTGGTGAATGAATGATGCCGCGCCGGGTAAAGATTGAATGATACTGTTTCTCCTTTGATAGCGGCCACCCGGTGCCCGGCAGAATGCTTATTTTTGCGGTATGGAAAAACCGGAATCACTGGAACAGTTTTACCGTAGCCGCATGGGCGCACTGCCCGGCGAAATGATCAGGAAAACGGGCCATTTCAACGTGTTCCGCCTGTCTGACCTCAAGGGCGGAGACGGGGAACAGCCTATGCCCTACAGCCGGAAGGACTATTACAAGATCAGCCTCATCACCGGCAGGAACGAGGTGCATTATGCAGATAAGACCATGGTGGTGGAGGAGAACATGCTGCTCTTCGCCAACCCCCTGATCCCTTATAACTGGGCGCCGGCAGGCAGCGGGGTAACGGCTGTTTTCTGCGTGTTCACGGAAGATTTTTTCAAAGGGTATGGCAACATCAGGGAGTACCCGCTGTACCGGCCGGACGGGTTTCCGGTGCTGGACCTGAGCAACGAAGAAGCCGCGCAGGTGAGGGCCATATACAACAGGATGTTTGAAGAAATAGCATCTGATTATGCTTACAAGTACGACGTGCTGCGCAACCTGGTGCTGGACATCATTCATACCGCGCTGAAGCTGCGGCCGGGTATTATCAGCACGCCGGGCAAAATGGATTCCAACGCCTCGGAGCGCATCACCGCGCTTTTCCTGGAGCTGCTGGAAAGGCAGTTCCCCATTGAGTCCGTTATGCAAACCATCCGGCTTCGCGCCGCGGGCGAGTTTGCCGCGCAGCTCAACCTGCATGTGAACCATCTTAACAAGGTGCTGAAAGAAGCCACGGGCAAAACCACCTCCGCGCTCATTGCGGAGCGTATGGCGCTGGAAGCCCGCGCACTGCTGAAACATACCAACTGGACCATTTCCGAGATAGCCGGCAGCCTCGGGTTTGAAGACCTTTCCCACTTTATCCGGTTCTTTAAAAAATATACACAGGTTACCCCGCGTGAGTTCCGCAGGTAAGCGGTAAACCATAAAAAGAAATCACTACATTAGATCCCCGGTATCAGCCAGACACGCAGGGAGTGAATACAGCGCATTTTTTGACAGCAATCGGACCTGGTAGAAAACCCGGTTTATAACCAGCATGATGACGCACCACATCCGCAATATATCCGCAGGGCTGGCCGCCACGCTGCTAATGCTTATCTTTACCCCAGGCAGCGTGTATGCGTTGCCGTCCGGACCTGTTGCCATCTATGTATCACCCTCCGGCAATAACGTCAACCCCGGCACTGCCGCCAGGCCCCTTGCCACGCTGGCCGCGGCCAGGGACCACGCCAGGCAGCTGCGCGGCAGCGGCAAGGCCACCGGCCCGCTGGAGATCATCCTGTTGCCCGGTACCTACCTCCTGCGGGAAACGCTGGAGCTGACGGCGGAAGATGGCGGCACGGCCGCCGCGCCGCTCGTGTTCAGGGGGCAGGGCAAAACGCCGCCGGTAGTTTCCGGCGCGGAAAAATTACCGCCGTTTGAAAAGGTGAATGACCGGCTCTGGAAAACCCGCGTAACGCAAGATATAGCCACCGTGCAACAATTGTTCGTGAACGGCGCCCGCACTACCCTGGCCCGCACGCCCAATGCGGAGCAATGGTTCAGAACGGGGCGTGTTACGGAAACGGTCACCGCGCCCGGCGCCACGCAAAAGGTACACCTCACGCAACCGCAATGGGAGGCGTTGCGTGCCGTACCCGATGCAGCGCTGGCGCAGGTGATCGTTTCCATACATCACGCCTGGGACCGCACCCGCAAATACCTGCAGGCCCGCTCCGCAGCAGATACGTCTTTCACCATCTCCGGCCGCCCCATGAAACCCTGGAACAAGCTGGACAATGCCTCCCAGTTCATTTTCGAGAACGCCGTTCAGTTCCTGGACGCGCAGGGAGAATGGTTCCTGCAGCCGGACGGGGTGCTGCTCTACGTACCCCGGCAAGGAGAGCACATCAGCACCGCCGTGGCGGAAGTGCCGGTGCTGGAACAGTTTGTTGCTATCCGGGGAGACAGTGCCCGTAAAGCAACACATATCCGCTTCGAGAATATCGCCTTCCGGTATACCCGCCACAATATGCCGCGCACCGGCCAGGAGCCCGTACAGGCGGCTTCTCCCATGCCGGCCGCTGTGATGGCGGACTATGCAGACAATATCGTATTCCATAACTGCGAGATCGCCCACACCGGCAACAACGCCATCTGGTTCCGGAAAGCATGCACCAACAGCAAGATCACGCACTGCTACCTGCACGACCTCGGCATTGGCGCCGTGAAAATAGGAGCGGTGCAGGAGCCCGCTCATGCGGAAGCCGTTACCCGCCATATTACGGTAGACAATAACATTCTCCGCTCAGGTGGCCATGTAGTGCCCACCGGCGTAGGCGTCACCATTTTCCATTCGTCAGACAACATCATCTCGCACAACGAAATAGCGGACTTCCGTTACTCCGGCGTATCTGTAGGCTGGATATGGGGGTACAAGCACAGCTACGCCAAGCGGAACCAGATCGTGTTCAACCACATCCATCACCTGGGCTGGGGCCTGCTGAGCGATATGGGCGGCGTATACACCCTCGGCCCTTCAGAAGGAACAACCGTCAGCCATAACGTGGTCCACCACGTATACTCTTACGGCTACGGCGGCTGGGGATTATACACAGATGAAGGTTCTACCGGCATTGTTATGGAGAACAACCTGGTATACCGCTGCAAAAGCTCCGGCTTTCATCAGCACTATGGCAGGGAGAACCAGGTCAGGAACAACATTTTCGCTTCACAGATCAAGGCGCAGCTGGAAGCTACGCGGGTGGAAGATCACCGTTCCTTCCACTTCGTACACAACATTGTTTACATGAACGAAGGCATCCTGATAGACAAACGCTGGGCGGAGGTACACTTTGCGGCAGACAGCAACCTGTACTGGAACGCGCATGCGCAGGGCGTCCGCTTTGGCCGGCAGGATCTTGCGGCCTGGCAGGCATCTACCGGCAAAGACAAACACTCCATTGCAGCAGACCCGGGCTTCACGGACGTAACCACGTATAACTTCCACATAAAGAACAAGGCCGCTATCGAGAAGATCGGCTTTCAGCCTTTTGACTACAGCAAGGCCGGCGTGTACGGTACCGCGGCATGGAAACAACTGGCCGCGTTTGACCCGCAACTGGCGGAGCGGTTTGACCGTATGGTAAAAGCGAGGGAAACCGGCTCAAACGGGCTTTAGCCGGAGAAACTGCCCGCGCAGCACCTGGTACACCAGGATCAGCCACAACAGCAGACAGGGAAAAGCCTTGAAAGCATAAGGGATCACAATGTTCTTTTTCACCCAGGGCGTTACAAGGTCTGAGTGCGAAAAGCTGCAGCCTATCAGGATGAAAATGAACAGGGCGTTATTCCATTTGGTGGGGTATTGCAGCACGTACCAGATGCACACCGCCGGAAAAGCGATGATGTACGTGGGAGATTCCGAACTGGTGCTGAACAGTACCGTAAACAGCAGGGTAGAGGCCAGCAGGTACAACCGGTAGTGCGGGTTGGCCGCCCATTTCAGCCGGCTGTATTGCGAAAAGAAAAGCAGCAGCCCCGGCCCCAGCACCCACCAGTTGTTCAGCTGCGGCAGGCGGAATACGCGTTGTATAAAACCCATGGCGGAAATATTCTGCATCACAACGCCTTGCTCAAACTGGTAGTTCTTGGTATTCTTCTGCACCAGGGCCGCCATCCACTCCCGGTAAGTCTGGAGGATGTAATCCATGGGCGCCAGCACCACCGGTAGTATGAACAGGATACCCGCCCACAGCGCCAGGCTGCCAAGGAGGCGCAGCCGGTGCCTGCTGAAAAAGAAAAAGGCCAGTCCCGCAATGCCGTAGAGTTTTGTAAACGTGCCCAGCATGATGAAAAAAGCCGCCCGGAGATCTTTCCCTTTCAGTATCAGTGTAAAGCTGAGTATCAGGCAGGCCGCTATGGCAGGGTTGAACTGGAAGTAGCTGCTGGCTGCCATCAGCTCATGGCTGGAAAAAATGAGGATGAGGTTTTGCTGTATGCGGCTCAGGGGCAGCTGCCGGATAGCATAGTACAGAAAGGCCGCATTGCATATCACCCACAGCATGGCGCCTAGAAAATCAGGCAGCAGCGCAAAGGGCGCAATAATGACGCTGAAGAGGGGACCGTACATGTTCACGTCAAAATATTCAGGGTAGGGGATGTACAGCGGCTGTTGCCCGCGCACATGCAGGAACACATGTTTGAAGATGATGTAGTTGTTCATGTTGTGTACCAGCAGCTCTTTGGCCGCCACTATCACAGACAGCCCGAACCATAGCAACAGTGCGGGCCAGTCTCTTTCTCCCAGCAGGGAGAGCGTAAATCTTTTTTTCATGCAGGCGGGTTTTCCGGGCAAACTGAAATTATAGTTTATTATTTAGATTTACGAATGCAATTCGAAGATTATATAGCACGCTGGCAATTGGAGCAGGACGGTGAGCCCATCATCACGCACAGCAGCCGCCTGCTGCCCGTGCGGCAACATGGCCGCCCCGCCATGCTGAAAATTGCGCATGAGCCCGATGAAATGGCGGGTAATGCCATCATGGTATGGTGGAACGGAGAAGGCGCTGCGCCGGTGCTGGAACATGATGAGGCCGCGCTGCTGATAGAGCGGGCACAAGGAACAAGGTCGCTGGCGGCCATGGCAAGGAACGGGGAAGATGAGGAGGCTACGCGCATACTCTGTGCGGCTACGGCCCGCCTGCACGCCATAAGGCGGCAACCGCTGCCGGTGCTGAAGCCGCTGAAAGCATGGTTCCGGGACCTGGAATTGCATGCCCACAAATACGGCGGCATATTTTCCGATGCCGCCGCTACCGCCCAAACGCTGCTGGATGCCCAGCAGGAGATAACCGTGCTGCACGGGGACGTACACCACGATAATTTCCTGGACTTCGGGGAACGCGGCTGGCTGGCCGTAGACCCCAAATGGATCATCGGAGACAGGGCCTTTGATTATGCCAACATCTTTTGCAATCCTGATTCTGATGCGGCCACACCGCCACACCGCTTCCTTCGCCGGCTGGAGGTCATCGGCAAGGTGTCTGGCCTGGAACGCAGGCGCCTCCTGCAATGGACGCTGGCCTGGGCGGGACTGTCTGCCATATGGTTCCTGGAAGATAACCAGACCGCGGCAATAGACCTTGCCATTGCGGAGCTGGTACAGGCGGAGCTGTCCAAATAATTCAATACTCCACCATCACCTTGATGCTCTTGCGGGGATAGTTTTCCATCAGGTCTTTCAGGTCTTCAAAACGCACGCGGTGTGTGATATAGGAAACGGGGTCTATCTTTTTGGAGGCAATGCTTTCCGTCACCATGTCAAAATCTTCACGGGTGGCGTTCCTGCTGCTCATGATGGCGCCTTCTCTTTTATGCAGCTCGGGGTGGCTGATGGTGAGTGCTTCTTTCTGCAGCCCTACCAGCACATAACGCCCGCCATGGGCAAGGTTTTGCAGGGAGCCGTTGAGCGCTGCCAGGTTGCCGGTGGCGTCTATCACTACATCTGCCGTTATGCCGACGGGGTTGTCTGTAACCTGTACGCCGGCGTTCCGGCAGTAGGCCAGCCGCTCCAGGTTGAGGTCTGTTACCGTTACCTGCGCCCCCGCAAATTTTGCGAACGCCATCAGCCCCAGCCCTATAGGGCCTGCCCCTACTATCAGCACCGTTTCTCCCGGCCTTACGCCCGCCCTGCGGATGCCGTGCGCGCTGATGGCCAGCGGCTCCGTAAGCGCCAGCTCGTCAAGGCTGAGGCCGGGGTGTTTTACCAGCGCTGCGGAAGGTACCCGCAGGTATTCCCGCATGCCGCCGTCCGCATGTACGCCGCAAACCTGCATCTGCACGCAACAGTTGGTTTTACCCTGCAGGCACGCACGGCATTGCCCGCAGTGATAATAGGGAATGAAGGTAACGGTATCGCCGGCCGTAAAACCGTTTGCCCCGTCTGCATCCACCAACTCGCCAGATAGCTCGTGCCCCAGTATGCGCGGGTAGTTGAAATAAGGCTGCGTACCGTGGTAGGCATGAAAATCGGTGCCGCAAATGCCGGTGCGGCGGATGCGCAAAATGGCATGCCCTTTTTTCATGTCCGGAGCAGGTACGTCACGATATTCCATTTGGCCCGGCGTAATGCAGATCAGTGCTTTCATAAGGCGAAATTCTTACAAACATATCAATTTCCTGCTCCTTTCCATCACTGTTTTTCTTTCAAAAAATTGCCCTATATTAACATGAACATGAAACCAGAATTGCGCCAGATGACCGTCACGCCCAACCTCTCTTTTACCGTGCGTAAAGATGTTGGGGAGAACATGATCAACAACTGGCATTACCATGCGGAAATAGAATTGCTTTTTATCAGGAGCAGCGCCGGTACCTGGCTGGTTGGTGACCACATCGGCCATTTTAAAACGGGGGATGTGGTGATGACCGGCGCCAACCTGCCCCACTGTTTCCGCCATGAGGCGGGGCATATGGAAAACGGTGAGACCATCTGCGTAAAGTTCCTGCCTGAAATGTTGGGCGAATACTTTATGAACCTGCCCGAAGCCAGGGACATCCGCGGCCTGTTTGCCGGCGCGGCCAACGGCCTCCGGCTGGAAGGGGCCATCCGCGAACAGGCCGGCCGGTTAATAGAACAGATGCTGAACGATGCCCCCGGCCGCCGGCTGGTGTGCCTGCTGCAGTTGCTGCAGGATATTGCGGACAGCCGTGACTGTGTGCCGCTTTCTTCCACCGGCTTTATGCAAAGCCCCGGCCCCGTTACAGACGAGGAGCGCATAAAGACCATCTTTGAATATACCCTGCGTCACTACCAGGAAAAGATCTCGCTGGACACGGTGGCCGCCCTCCTGCACATGACGCGCCCCTCTTTCTGCCGCTTTTTCAAGAGCAGAACACGCAAAACCTACGTACAGTTCCTGATGGAAGTGCGCATAGGCCATGCCTGCAAGCTGCTGGTGGAAGATGAAAAAACCGTGGCGGAAATAGGGTATGAATGCGGGTATAACAATATTTCCCATTTCAATCACCAGTTCAAGTTCATTACCGGTAAAAAACCGCTGGAATACAAGCGGGATTACCTGCAGAAATACAGGTAACCGCATTGCATCACTTATTTAAAAGCTCATCCGCCGCCGGCTTATCCTGGCCCTATTGATAGTGCCTGTTTTTTTATATTTTGTACCATTATTCTCTGCTTATGCGAAAACTCAGCTTCTTATTGCTCCTGCTCTTCCCTGTACTGGCCTTTAGCCAGAAAAACAAACCCGACCGCAAAATGCAGCAGGCGCTGCAGGATATTGTGAGCCGCTTTAACGGCACTGCCGGGGTGTATGTACAGCACCTCAAAACCGGCGCCTGGGCCGCCATCCATGCAGACACCATTTTCCCCACCGCCAGTATTGTAAAGGTACCGCTGCTGGTAGGTCTCTTCAACAAGATAGACAAGGGTGAGCTGGGCTATCACCAGTCCCTGATCTACCGCGATTCCGCCAAATACGGCGGCTCCGGGCTGATGCAGTTCTTTAAAGACAGCGCGGCCACGGAAGTAAGCGTACTGGCCGCCCTGATGATGTCTTACAGTGACAATACCACTTCCCTCTGGAACCAGCGGCTGGCCGGCGGAGGCGTGGAAGTGAACAGGCTGATGGAACAATACGGCCTGAAAGATACCCGCGTGAACTCCCGCACGCCGGGCCGCGAAGATATCTGGAAGATCTACGGCTGGGGGCAAACCACCCCCCGTGAAATGGCTACGCTGCTGATAAAGATCCGCCGCGGCGAAATCATCAGTCAGGACGCCAGCGAAAGAATGTACCGCCTGATGTGCCGCGGGTATTACGATGAAACGGCCCTTTCCCAGATACCGCCTTATGTGCAGGCCGCCCACAAGACCGGCTCCGTGAACGACTCCCGCTCCGAACTGGTGATGGTGAACGCGCCGCATGGGGACTACGTGTTCTATGTGGGTACCAAAAACAATAAAGACCAGCGCTGGGAGCCGGATAACGAAGCCATTGAAATGATACGCACTATTTCCGCCTACCTCTGGAAACATTTTGAGCCCCGCAGCAAATGGACGCCCAGGTTCAGGAAAGACAAGTTTTAACGCGGAGCGTTGTATACACAAGGAGCTTTATTTATATAAATGATTAATTAATGTATGGCAGCAGGCCATTGGCCGCCGGTTAGGAATAATAATTGCTGAAAGAAGCGAAAATTCCGGATTTTAGACCGGAATGGGCTAGTTTTAAAGGTATTATTGAAATTATGCATTTATTAACTGTATCGGGCATCCAGAAATGGATAGGCGGGGAACATATATTGAAAGGCATCTCTTTTAAACAGGACAGGTTCCAGAATATAGCCATTGTGGGCGAATCAGGCTCCGGCAAAAGCACTTTACTGAGGATCGTATCAGGCTTTACACAGGCAGACGAGGGGGAGGTATTATTCGAAAAACAAAAGGTGAAAGGCCCTATGGAAAAGCTGATACCGGGCCATTCCGGCATCGCCTACCTGTCTCAGCACTACGAACTGCGGAATAATTATAAAATGGCGGAGCTGCTGCAGTACGCCAACAAGCTGCCGGCTGCAGACGCGGCCGCGCTCTACAAGGTATGCCGCATAGACCATCTGCTGGGCCGCAAGAACGACCAGATCTCCGGCGGCGAGCAACAGCGCATAGCCCTGGCGCGCCTGCTGGTCACAGCGCCGCGCCTGCTGTTGCTGGACGAACCGTTCTCCAACCTGGACCTTATCAACAAGAACATCCTGAAATCAGTGATACGCGAACTGAGCGAAAAACTGAAGATCACCTGCCTGCTGGTGTCTCATGACCCTACGGACATATTGCCCTGGGCAGACCAGATCATGGTGATGAAAGACGGGGCGGTGATTCAAAAAGGATCTCCCTGGCAGGTATACAAACACCCGGTCAATGAATACGCGGCCGGCCTCTTTGGCAAGTTCAACCAGATAGCCTCCAACGGCAAAACCATGTTTGTACGGCCGGAAGACCTGCACATTGTGACCGGCACGCCCAATACCCTGATGGGGAAAGTGAAAAAGGTGCATTTCCTCGGCAATGCTTTTGAGCTGGAAGTAATGCTGCTCAACGAGCTGGTGACCATTCGCACCATAGACAGCAGCATCAAGGCGGGAGACACGGTACACGTGGCGCTGGCGAATTAGGGGAAGATGTTGTATTTTGTTGCATGATGCGGATCACTTCCAAACTACCGGATACGGGTACCACCATTTTCTCCGTCATGAGCGCGCTGGCTGCGCAGCACCAGGCCGTAAACCTTGGCCAGGGCTTTCCTGATTTTCCCATGAACGCCGCGTTGGTGGCCCGCGTAAATGAGGCCATGCAGCAGGGGTTTAACCAGTATGCGCCCATGCAGGGCCATATGCTGCTGCGCGAAGTGCTGGCGGAAAAAGCTGCTTATCTTTACGGCAGCCGGATCGATCCCGATACCCAGATCACCATCACGCCCGGCGGTACCTATGGTATTTATACGGCGATCACCACCGTATTGCACCCCGGAGATGAAGTGATCGTATTCCAGCCATGTTATGACAGTTACATTCCCAACATCCGCGTCAACGGCGCCATACCGGTGCTGGTAGACCTGCAGTTTCCCGAATACAGAATTGACTGGGAAGCGGTAAAGCGGAGCATTACGTCCCGCACCCGCATGATCATGCTCAATACCCCGCACAACCCCACCGGGGCGGTGCTTTCCGCCGAAGATATTGAGCAGCTGCGCGCCATTGTGACCGGCACGCCTATACTGATACTGAGTGACGAGGTGTATGAGCACCTCATATACGACAACATCCCGCACCAGAGCATGCTCCGCTATCCTGACCTGCTGGAGCGCAGCTTTGTGACCTTTTCCTTCGGCAAGTTGTACCACTGCACCGGCTGGAAGCTGGGGTATTGCGTGAGTTCACCCGCATTGATGCAGGAGTTCCGGAAAGTACATCAATACAACTGTTTCTCCTGCCATACGCCCTCCCAGGTAGCGCTGGCCTCCTTCCTGCAGGAAAAAGACAGCTACCTGCAGCTCAGCGGCTTCATGCAGGCCAAACGGGATTATTTTGCGCAGCTCATGGGCCATACCCGCTTTACGCCGCTGGCCAGCCATGGCAGCTACTTCCAGTGTTACCAGTACCACCGTATCAGTGACGAAGGCGCGGCGGATTTTGCCGTGCGCCTCACCAAAGAGGCCGGTGTGGCCACCGTACCGGTGTCTGCATTTTACCAGTCCGGCAAAGACCACCGGGTACTGCGTTTTTGTTTTGCCAAAAAGGAAGAAACGCTGCAAAAAGCAGTGGAGCAACTAATGAAAGTGTAATGATCAACTAACCCCAATATATGAACACGCCTGTATTTACCCCTGCCGCTTCCATAGATGAAGTGATCCACCAGTTGAACGGCATCATTGAAAATGCCCGTCAGCAAAATGACCGCACCGGCTACTTTGCCTCCCTGTACCACAAGGTAACGGTACGCGTGAAAGAAGGTATCCTGAACAACGAATTTGAAGACGGCCCCCGCATGGAGCGGCTGGACGTGTTCTTTGCCAACCGCTACCTGGAAGCGGTTCACCAATGGCGGCACGGGCAGCCGCCTTCAGGCCCCTGGGCCGTGGCGTTTGAAGGCACGCGCAAAATAACGGTGATACTGCTGCAGCAGTTGCTGCTGGGCATGAACGCGCATATCAACTACGACCTGGGCATTGCCGCGGTAGATTGTGCGGCCGGGGGAGATATTCAGGTGATGCACCGGGATTTCATCAGCATCAACAACATCATTGGCTCGCTCACGTTTGAGGTAACGAACGAGATCAGCCGCATTTCACCGCTGCTTTCCCTGTTTGGCCTGCACTCGCAGAACGGGCAGTCTATCCTCATCCAGTTCAGCATCAGCAACGCGCGGGACGGCGCCTGGGGCTTTGCGGAAGAGCTGAGCGGCAAACAGGGCGCGCAACGGGAAGAATGCCTGCAGGCACGCGATGCCTCCATTAAAAAGCTGGCGGAAGCGCTCAAGAAGCCCAAAGGCCTGGTGCGCTTCACCACCTTCGTTATCTTTTTGTTTGAATGGAAAAGCCCGCGCAAGATCATCGGGGCCCTGTACAAGTATCAAAAAGCCTACATCACTGTTACTCCACGCCCTGCACCGCCATCTTCAGCACATACACGGCCGTAGAGGCGGTGATGAAGAGGATGTTCTGGTCTTTGCCGCCGAAGCAGGCATTGGCCGTCCATTTTTCGGGCACGGGTATCTGCGCTATCTGTTCACCCTGCGGGTTGAACACGCTTACACCGTGGCCGCAGATGTAGAGGTTGCCGCGGTTGTCTAGCGTAATGCCGTCTCCGCCCTTGTTCACGAACAGCACGCGGTTGCCCAGGCTGCCGTCTGTATTGATCTCGTATTTATAAGTCTTGTTATCACCAATATCCGCTACCAGCAGATGTTTCCCATCAGGCGTACCTACTATGCCGTTGGGCTTTTTAATGTCATCTGCCACCGATATGGGCTGCTTTTTGCCCTTGGGCAGGTAATATACTTTCTGGCCTTCTATTTCGCCTTTCTGCCGCGTCCAGTAATTGCGCTGGTAATAGGGGTCTGTAAAGTAGATGCCGCCCTTGGCGTCTATCCAGAGGTCGTTGGGGCCATTGAACTTTTTGCCCGCATAATCCGTCATCAGCACTTTTATTTTCTTGCGCGGCGTAATGCTCCACATTTCGTTGTGGTCATCGGCGCAGGCAATGATGTTGCCTTTTTTATCCACGTACAGCCCGTTGGCACGGCCGGATGGTTCAAGGAAGAGGCTTAGTTTGCCTTCCGTATCATATTTCCAGATCTGGTTATTGGGCTGATCGGTAAAATAGATGTTCCCTTTTTTGTCCGGCGCGGGGCCTTCCGTGAAGCTGAACTGTTTGGAAACCAGTTCCGGTACGGCGCCCGGGGCTACCACGCCGGGGAGCGAATCCGCCTGCTGAACAATGCAAAACAATAGTGCCAGTATTTTCATGAACGATGGATATTTTGATGAGACAAGTGTAAGGAATAATACCGGGAAAGTCACCATCCGATGCCGTAATCTTCCCCGTGATTGCTGCTGCCGCCCCAGAGGGAGCCATGCTCCCGGTCAAAATAAATGGCATTGATGGGCCCGCTGGTGCGTTGCCTGAAGGTCAGTTTATAACCCATCTTTTCCAGCTCCGCCCTTGTTTGCGCGGAGGTGCCGGCCTGCAGCAGCAGGTGGCCGGGCCGGGGCAGGCGTGCCTTGAGGCTGTCCCCGCCAAGTGACAGCCATAGTTGTTCGCTGTTGATGTTGGCGGCTTCTGTAGCCTGTTGCACCGTCATCCCAAATTCCACCATGTTCAGAAAAAACTGCAGCAGGTTCTGGTCTTGCGTATCGCCACCCTGCACCCCGAATGCCAGGTAAGGCTTGCCGTCTTTCAACGCGAGGGAAGGGGTGAGCGTTACCCGCGGCCGTTTGCCGGGCGCTATTACGTTAAAGGGGTTGATCACGGGGTCCAGCACAAAACTTTGCGCCCGCTGGCTCATGCCAACGCCAGTGCGGCCGGCAATACAGGCAGGCATCCAGCCGCCGCTGGGGGTGATAGACACTACCCAGCCTTCCGCGTCCGCGGCCTCTACGGTGGTGGTGCCGCGCCAGAGGCGGGACTGGTATGCGGCTTCGGCGGCCAGCGCATTATGTTGCAGCTTACCAGCTTCTCCGGCTACCGCGGCCGTCAGCACATCGTGCTGCTGCCAGTCTGCTTCCCCGGGGGCAATGCTCCCCGGTCCGGCCGCCGCATCGTGTTTCGGTACCACCTGCCCCGGCTTGGCGGGCGCGGCAGTATCCGCCAGTTTCATTCTTTCTTTCAGCAAAGACAAAAACGGGTTTGTGCCGCCTTCAAAAGGGTAGGGGTCTCCGGGTTGTACGGTAGGATTGTTCCTGTCTTGCCGCATCTGCTGCACGCGTTGCCTGGCGTAGGCCTTGCTCAGCAGGCCTTTGATGGGTGGCCTGGGGGAAAAAGACGGGTCGCCATAATAAAAATCCCGGTCGGCAAAGGCCATGTTCATCACCTGGTACAACGTGTGAATGTACCGGGTGGAGTTGTAGCCCATGGCCTTGAGGTCAATATTTTCCAGCATGTTGAGGCTTTGCAGCAGCGCGGGCCCTTGCGTCCACTCCTGTAGTTTGTATACGTCAATGCCTTTGTAGTTGATGTGCAGGGGTTCTTCCTCCACCGGCTTCCAGCGGGCCAGGTCTTCCAGGGTAATGAGGCCGCCCTGCTCCCGGCAGCCGCGCACAAACTCGCGGGCTATGTCTCCTGTATAGAAGCGGTCATATGCCGCCATGATGGCTTGCTTGCGGTCCTTGCCGCTTTCGAGCGCCTGTTGTTCCGCCTCCACCATTTTGCCGAGGGTGGCCAGCAGGTCCCGCTGCACAAATATTTCACCCGCCTCCGGTGCTTCGCGTTTTTCCCCGGGGTGGGTCAGGAATACGGTTTTGCTGTAAGGCCATTGTTTGATCAGGGCTTTCTCCCTTTCTATGCTGTTGGCCGTTTGTGCTTCCATGGGGTAACCTTTCGCCATTTCCATGGCGGGGGCCAGCACCTGTTGCAGGCTCATGGTGCCGTAGTGGGCCAGCATATGGCAAAGGCCGCCCGGCGTACCCGGTGTGACGGCCGCCAGCGGGCCGTATTCCGGCGGGAAACTGTATCCTTTCGCTTTGTAAAATGCTGGTGTAGCGCCCGTGGGGGCTACGCCCAGGGCGTTGATGGCAATTACTTTTCCTGTTTTGGGATGGTAGATGAGCGCCTGCGTTTCACCGCCCCAGCTCAGCACGTCCCACATGGTGCAGGTGGCCGCCAGCATGGCGCAGGCCGCGTCTACAGCGTTGCCGCCCTGCTGGAAAATAGCGGCGCCCGCCGTGGCCGCCAGCGGTTTGCCGGTAATGGCCATCCAGTGTTTGCCATGCAGTGGCGGTTTCTGGGTTTGCTGCGCATGCAGCAGCGTGGCAGGGGCTGCCAGCAGCAACAGGATAAAGCAGGTCAGTTTCATTTACCTAAGATACTTAGTTGGATTGACGCAGGCAATAAGCGCAAACTCCTCTTCAGACAAACCGGTGAGCATGGCGGCATGCAGGTGCTTGTCGCTCTTGTGGTTACGCACTACGTAAAAATCCGTGCCGTACAGCACCCGCTGGCGCAACACGGGGTGTTGCAGGGTTTGTTTCAGCAGGGAGAACACGGCCTCCCCATCGTGCAGGATGTAGCTGATATCCGCGTATACCTGGGGGTATTGGAGCATCAGGCTGCAAATAATGGTGTACCAGTCCACTCCTTTCCAAACCTGCTCCGGCTTGCCAGGAGAGGGCCGCCCGGCATCGTCTGTCAGGAACTCAACGCCTCGTTCGGGATGGGTAAACAGGCGGGCGCTGTAGTTTTCCCTGTCATGCTCAAAGAACTGCTCCCACTGGTCTTCCCCGCCAAAATGCCCGAAGCAGAGCTTCAGTTGTTCCAGACTCCCGCTCATGGTGCCTTTTGCGGGGTCATAACCAAAGGCCTGGTGCAGCAGCGGGCCTGCGGATGATGCCACCAGTTGCTGCAGCAGCTCCGGATGCAGCAGGCACAGGTAATTGAGCGGATGTGTGAAGTTGAGGGTGAAGTCGATATTCTTTTTCTGCGGCAGCAGCAGGGGTTGATAGGTGTTATCTCCCATGGCCTGCCTGAATACGGGATGCTGGTCCCAGCTTTTTTCTTTCCTGCCCCGGTAGAAGATGGTGCCCTTGATGCAATGCGTCATTACGGGTATGCCGTTGTCTGCCGCATATTTATAGAGCGGCAGCAGCTTTTCATCAAAAGGGAAGTAGCCGAGCGCGGGGTATATCTTGATACCGGAGAAGGCCCGGTCTTCCAGGTACGTTTTGAGAAAACAGTCTTCCAGTACCATGCGCCCCTGCTCCACCCGGTACCGGAAATAATCAGGCTCTGCCGCCATGCGCCGCGGGTCTGCAAATACAAAAGGATGGATCAGGTCTTTCAGCTCATTTTTTTCTTTCAGCTTTGCCAGTTCTTCCATTTGCTGCCGGTAGCGTACTGGCGGTTTGCCGGCGCCCATATAGTCCATGTCCATAGGCAGAATGATGAACCGGCTGCCGGTCTCATACTGGCGCATCAGGCGGCCCAGGATGGTGCGCTGCCGGGTATGGAAGGAGAAGCGGCCCAGGTTCATGTACCGTTCCGCCAGCCGCAGTGTTTGGCGGCCGGGCAGGCTGCGCAGCAGCTTCCAGCCCTGGCGCAGCACAAAAAACAGCAGGTTGCGGCCGGAAGGGAACAGGGTGAGGAATACCAGTATGCATAATAACCGGAGCCAGGTGTTTGGCGCCGGTATTTCAAGATGGTAGGTGCGCGCCAGCTGCCGCAGGTACTGCAAGGGGCCATGCACCCAGCTTTCCGGGCTGATCAGGTCCTGGAGCCAGAACAGGATGTGGTAGGTGAGCACTACGCCCACAATGGTATGCAGCGTGGTGGCCATGTAATTGCGGCTCACAAATATCCAGAAGCGGTACAAGGCGCGGGTGAGCTTTTTATGCCAGGGGTAGTGGCGCCAGCGGTGCGGCCCGCGGAACCAGGCCCTGCAGAGTTTTACCAGCAGCGTAACCGGCAGCAGGTAATAGAACGGCCAGGGGAGGAACTTCTTCGCCAGCCAGGGCGGTACGCTGTCTCCTGTGAAGATATGGGTATGGCAGTTAATGACGGGTTTTTCAGGCATGCTGCAGGGTTGAGGGATACCAAATAGTATTTGCCCGTCCAAGTTATTAAAAAAGAAACGGTGCGCAAACTGTTGTACAGCTGTTGCGCACCGTTCCGGTATCTTGTATAGGCTGATCTTATGCCTGCAGTACTTTGTTGCTTTCCTTTACTTTTTCCGGCACCCCCCTGATATCCCATACAATCCCCAGCAGGCCCAGCATGCGGATAACGTAGTACGTGATGTCTATTTCCCACCAGTAAAAACCCTGCCGGGCCGCGCTCTGGTAGTAGTGGTGATTATTGTGCCAGCCTTCGCCGAGCGTTACCAGCGCCAGTATGAAGCTGTTGCGGGACTCGTCTCCGGTTTTGTAGCGTGGCTTGCCAATGCTGTGCATCAGCGAGTTGATGGTGAAGGTACCGTGAAACAGCAGGATGGTGCTAAGGAAGAAACCGATGAAAAGGGTGGAGAGGCCGGCAGACCAGTCAAACCAGCCCGCGCCGTTCACCTTGTTGCCGATGAAATATACCACGGCCGCCAGTATCAGCGGGGGCACAAAATGGTATTTGTTGAGCCAGAACAACTCCTTGTGTTTCATATCCTTGATGAGGTCATACCGTGTTTCTTTATGCTCCTTATCCATGATCCAGCCGATGTGGGCATGCCAGAAACCATATATTTTGGCGGAATGGGGGTCTTCCGGCGTATCGCTGTGCTTGTGGTGCACGCGGTGATTGGCCGCCCACCAGAGCGCGCCCTTCTGGAAACTGCTTTGAGCGCCACATGCCAGTATGAATTGGAAGAATCTCGAGGTTTTATAGGAACGATGCGAGAAATACCGGTGATAGCCGCCGGTCACAAAAAACATCCGTACAAAATACAGTACGGCGCACAATATCCAGTCAAACGCCGTTACGTGCGTAAAGAAGGCCAGGAACGGCACAAAGTGCATCCCAATAAAATCCATTTCATGGAGCCAGTTAGTGCCCTTGCTTTTCGGGTTTGTGTTGTTCATACATCAAAAGTAAATCCTGTTTTGTAAATGAGCAATGATTGTGGTCAACGGATGTTGGGGCGGGAAGGTCTGGTTGCGGTCAATCCGCTCTTTTTTAACATGGATTTAACTTTTCCGCATGGGGAGCGGAGAGGTATATATGCAAACGGCCCCGTTCAAAAGCACAAGGGCCGTTTGAATATATCATACTTGCGGGAAGTAAATAAGTTATGCCAGTGATTCATTCACCATGGCATTGGTTTTACGGGCGGCTTTTTTGCCATGTTTGTACATCCTGTTATAGGCGTTTTTGGCGGCTTCCTTCACATCGTTCAACGCTGCATCTGCCCGGTTGCGGTTTTTCATGTACCAGAAAACGCCTGCTGCTGTGGCGCCTAATACGGAGGCTGCAATGATGATACTTTTCATGACTAATGTTTTTTGGTTCAGGAACAAAACGGCAATGCCCGTGCCAGAAAAACCTAAAGAAATGTTGTGTGTAATAATTTCTACAGCGTAAATATGTTCCCTACACGGCCGGCTCCTGCTGGCTCAGGCAGTGGAAACTTCCCAGCCCCCAGATAATGTCCGTAGAATCTATCCCCACCACTTCACGGTCTTTGAAGCAGCCGGCAATAATGCCGAGCGCTTCATCGTCTTTCGCGCATTGGAAAGTAGGGACAATCACGTATTTGTTGCTGATGTAGAAATTGGCGTAGGAGGCCGGCAGGCGCTGGTCTTCGAACACCACCGCGTCAGGCATGGGCAGCGTTACAATGTTCAGCTGTTTGCCGTTGAGCAGCCGCATTTGCTGCAACTGGCGGAGGTTCTGCTGCAGCAGGGCGTAGTTCTCGTCTTGCCGGTCTGTTTCTATTACGGTGAGCACGGTGTCTTCATTCACAAAACGGATGGTATCATCTATGTGCCCGTCCGTATCGTCTCCCACAATGCCGTCTTCCACCCACAGTACCTGTTCTGCGCCATAATATTGGTGCAGGTAATTTTCCACCTGTTCCCGGTTGAGGTGGGGGTTGCGGTTTTCGTTCAGCAGGCAGCAGGTAGACGTGAGAATGGTGCCTTTACCGTTAAATTCCACCGAGCCGCCTTCCATGATGATGCCGGGGTTGAACAGCGGCAGGTTGAAATGGCGGGCTATGCGGGTGGGGATGATATCGTCCAGGTCAAAGGGCGGGTACTTGCCGCCCCAGGCGTTGTAGTTCCAGTCTACCACCGCCTTTTTTTCCGCGGCGGCGGGATTGATCAGGAAGGCCGGGCCATGGTCGCGGCACCAGGCATCATTGGTGGGGTGTTCAAAAAACTCCACCTTGTCCATGTTCACGCCGGCTTTCAGCAACTGTTCCGTGGCAAAGGCCTGCATGGTGCTGTTGGCCACGTTGATGCGCACCAGCTCGCTGTCTGCCAGGTACTTCACAAAACGGCTGTAATGCGGGAAAATGGTATGGATCTTCCCCGGCCAGCTCGCTTCCTTATGCGGCCAGCTTAGCCATGTGGCGGTATGGGGATGGAACTCTGCGGGAAAAAAGTAGCCCAGCTGTTTGGGAGTGGGATGCGTCATGCTTCTTCGTCAATGTATCTTTTAGTAATCGGTTGGTAGGAATCTATGCGCCGGTCACGGAGGAAAGGCCAGTGTGTGCGGTAGCGGTCCGTTTTAGAGAGGTCAAGCTCCTGCACTACCGTTTCTTCTTCTTCGTGGCTGCCCTGGTACAGGACGGTGCCAAAGGGGTTGGCTATGAAAGAGCCGCCCCAGAATTTCATCAGCCCGTTCTGTTCCAGCCCTACGCGGTTCACGCTTACCACGTGTATGCCATTGGCTACGGCGTGGCTGCGCTGAATGGTCTGCCAGGCGTTGTACTGCTCGGTGTTGGTGGCCTCATCCTGGCTGGTGGCCCAGCCAATGGCGGTGGGGTAGAAGAGTATCTCCGCGCCCATGAGCGCGGTAATGCGCGCTGCTTCGGGGTACCACTGGTCCCAGCAGATGAGCACGCCGATGGTGGCAAATTTTGTCTTGAACACTTTATATCCCAGGTCGCCGGGGGTGAAGTAGAACTTCTCATAATACGCCGGGTCGTCAGGGATGTGCATTTTGCGGTATTTGCCCAGGTAGCTGCCGTCTGCGTCCAGCACGGCGGTGGTGTTGTGGTACAGTCCTTCCGCCCGTTTTTCGAACAGGGAGGCAATGATCACCACGCCCAGTTCCGCGGCCACCTGGCCCAGGGCCTCTGTAGATGGGCCGGGGATGGGCTCCGCCAGTTTGAAATTGTCATAATCTTCCACATCGCAGAAATAGAGGGAAGTGAACAGCTCCTGCAGGCATATTACCTGCGCGCCCTTTGCTGCGGCCTCTTTTACTTTGCTGATGGCTTTCGAAAGGTTCTGCGCCTTGTTGGCAGAACAGCTCATCTGAACGAATCCTACTTTTACTTTTGCCATTGAAATGCCCGTTATTGAACGGGTACAAAGGTATGAAAAACCCGTGTTTTCGTCCCATATTCCCTCCGTTCCGTCCCATTTTGGCGCAGGGCATACGCAGGGTTTATTATTATTGCAGGAAAGAAACAAACATGCATACGATCAGGAAAGCGGAGTTATGGCTGGCATCGGGGTTATACCTGATGGTGCTCTTCGCGGTTTTATATCCCACCCTCTTCCATGAAGCGGAACCTTTTGCCTATGGCTATCATGTGGAACGGTTGTTTGAGGACAACAACATGGCGTTCGACAACTTCACGCACTTCATCATGCCCAAGCTGCTGATAGCCACGCTGGTATACCTTGTTTTTGTCAGCGTGAACCAGTGGATCGTTCCCGGGTTTATGGAACAGCGGAGGTACCTGGCGGGCATACTGCTGCTGGCGGCCGTAGCGCTGGTGTTTTTCACCTTTACCATGGTGGCCTACAGTTACCGTTTCGGGTATATGCTGGGGTATAAAACAGCGGGGGATTTTCACTACTGGTGCGCCGGCAGGGCTTTTGTGGCCACCATTGTGATGGCCGCGGCGTATGTTATCTATTACGGCGCCAAGTACCTGTATTTCCGCTTTCTGCATGCGCAGTTCACAGAATGGCAGGTATGGAAAAAGATAACGGTAGAGATCATCCTGATGCTGGCGGCCTGGGTGATATGGCTGGTAATGCTCACGCAAGACAACCGCTATGCGGCGTTCAAGGCCGTGTTCTGGACGGGGCTCAACTACCTGGTGGTGTACATCCTGCTGTACTATTTCATCTTCCCGCCATTTCACCGCAAGGAACAGCGCTGGCCTATTCTCTGGCGCAACCTGCTGCTGATCATGATCTTTTTCTGCGGGCTGTCTACCATTCTCATTGGCTTTACCACACGGATACACGAGATGGGCATTGTGCTCACCATCACCATATTTGGCGAGATACTGTTTGTACTGCCGCTGGCCTTCATCCTCTCAAAGACCAGAATGAAACAAAAGAATGAGGTGTTGAACCTGGAGAAAGCGCTGGGTCGCTCTTCCGCCAATCTGGACTTTCTGCGCTCCCAGATCAACCCTCATTTTCTTTTCAACGCGCTCAATACCCTGTACGGTACGGCCCTGGAGGAAAACGCGCTCCGCACCAGTGAAGGGGTGCAGAAGCTGGGGGACATGATGCGTTTCATGCTGCATGAGAACCACCAGGAGAAGATAGAGCTGAGCAAGGAAGTGGGCTACCTGCAGAACTACATTTCCCTGCAGCGCCTGCGTACGCAGGCGTCGCCAGACATCAAGATCGAGGTGAACATCCGGGAAGAGCACTGCGATCATTTTATTGCGCCCATGCTGCTGATACCCTTTGTGGAAAACGCCTTCAAGCACGGTATCAGCCTGCGCAGCCGCTCCTGGATAGTGGTTTCCCTTTCCTGCAATGAGCGCCATATTTATTTTGATGCCTATAACAGCGTGCATCCCAAGCCGGACAATGACCCGGAAAAGGCCAGTCTCGGTATTGGCCTCAACAATGTGAGGCGGCGGCTGGCGTTGCTGTACCCCGGCAAACATGAGCTGAGCATCCGCGAAACGAACACCGAGTTTTTTGTGCACCTGACCATAGACACCCAATAAAGCGTACCTTGTAAATATGAAAATGACAGCCATTGCCATTGATGACGAGCCCGTAGCCCTCTCCGTGATACAGGCGCATGCCGCCAAGGTGCCCTATCTCGAAATGAAAGGCTCGTTTACCAATGCGTTTGAGGCCATGGAACTGCTGCGCCGGGAAAAAATAGACCTCATTTTCCTGGACATTAAAATGCCTGACATTTCAGGGCTGGAATTTCTGGCCAGCCTGCATGAACCGCCCATGACGGTCTTTACCACCGCTTATTCGGAACATGCCGTGCAAAGCTTTGAGCTGGACGCTATTGATTACCTGTTGAAACCCTTTTCCCTGGCCCGTTTCCTGAAGGCCTGCAACAAGGCGCACAGTCTTATGCTGCTGCGGCAGGAGCGGCCCCAGCAGGATTATATCTTTATCAAAAGCGGGTATGAACAATATAAAGTGGAACTGGCTGAAGTACTGTACCTGGAGAGCGCGGGCAACTATGTGAACTTTGTGCTGCAAGACAAAAAAGTGATTTCCCGCCTGTCTATGCAAGAGGCTTTGGCGCTGCTGCCGGCCGCGCAGTTTACCCGGGTACACCGTTCGTTCATTGTAGCCAACCACCAGGTAGACCGTATAGACCGTAACAGCGTATACATCCGCCACGCAGTGATACCTATTGGCGCGGCCTACGGGGAGGCCGTAGCGCGTATTGCGGGGGCGGCGCCGGAGGCGGGGTAGGCGTACTGGCAGTGAGCGGCGCGTACTATCCGGCGCGGGAGCAGCGCCCGGTGCGCGACATTTGACTGCGGGGCGCAAAAAAACGGGCGTCGCCAAAAAAGCAAGCCCGTTTCCTGTAAAGTGTATTCGGTCAACACTTAAATCTGGCACAAAGATATATTATATCTAAGTATAATTTAAAAAATTCTTCTATTGCCGCCGCCTGCGGAATGCCGTATCTTTGGGCCTAAATCTAGACCGACAATGACAAAATCCATCCTGTTGCTGGCAGCCGGTTTGTTTGCTACCGCCGCCACCTATGCCCAGTCTTCCATTGAGCCTGCCAAACCGGGCGTTACCTACGGCAAAGCCGTTACCGCGGACCAGGCAGTGGCCATTCCCGAGCTGCAGCAGCAATTGCAGACAGATACCGCTTTTACCGGCAAAATTGAAGGCAAGGTAGTGGAAGTATGCAAAAAGAAAGGCTGCTTCATGAAGCTGGAAAGGCCCACAGGCGATGCCATTATGGTGAAGTTTACAGACTATGCTTTTTTTATGCCCCAGAACATTGTTGGCAAAACCGTGGTAGTAGAAGGTGTGGCCCGGGTGAATGAAACGTCTGTAGAGCGCCTGCGCCATTTTGCTGAAGATGCCGGCAAAAGCAAAGATGAAATTGCAAAGATCACCGCGCCCAGGAAAGACATTGTGATTGTGGCAGACGGGGTGCTGGTGGTGAAATGACCCATACCGGCAGGCTGCGCCGGCCAGCCGGTGAAGCCTCATTTTTCTGCGGCAACCTGGTCATACCGTCATAAAAGACCTGATCTCCCAGATCAGTACCGCGCTGTTTACTTTTTCCAGCGGATGTTTCGTATCCGGCAGCACTGTTAGTGAGGCCTGGGGCAATTGCCGGTAGGTGGCCACTGTTTCCTCTATGCTCACCATGGCGTCCCGGTCTCCCACCATCACCCGCACCGGCACTGTTATGTTTTTCAGGGTGTCCGCGGTGAGGAGGGGCTCACTGCCCAGGTTTTCCATCATAATGGCCGTGGCCGCCAGCAGGGGCCCCCATTCCTGCTCCCCGTGCAATTGCTGTTGCGCGGCGGCATAGTCTGGCGCTTTTTCACGCAGGGTGGCGGCATTCAGCCGCCGGGCCTCCCGGGCGGCGGTATCCGGCGTCCAGCTGAATTTGGTGGCCAGGGTCTGGATGCGGCTGAAGGCTTCCGGCGCTTCCAGCGCGGCCTGCAGCGCTACATAACCACCCATGCTGTAACCAAATACGGCCACGGGCGCCAGCTTTTGCTCCGCTATAAAATCCAGCAGCTGGCGGGAAAACATGGGAATGCTCAAAGGCATCACCGGCAGCGGCGAACCGCCATGGCCATGAAAGTTAAAACGGTAAACGGTGTAATGAACGGCCAGCGCCGGTACAACAGGGTCAAAATCAGTGTGGGCGCCCAGTGCGCCGTGTAACAACAGTAAGGCCGGTTTGATCTGTTCCATGGGGTTTTATAAAAAGTTCGCTGTTTGTTTCGGCAAATTAGCCTATATTTATAGGACGATATACACCTGCATCCATTCCAATACCTTTATTACGATATTCTGAAAATATATATAAAATATTTTCACCTGAACGCATTGTCCTCGAAAACCCTCATGCGCAGCAGGAAAAAGTGAGTTAAAAGGATAATATCCGCAGCGTGCCAACGCTGCGGTTTTTTTATGCGGAGATCTCCTGGCCGAATTGCAGCAGGTAACCATTGTTATCATAAATGCCGAACTCACGCATGCCGTAGTCAAAGTCCTGCACGGGGAAACATACTTCGGCCTTGTCTTTCACCTTCTCCCACAGCTCATCGATCTCTTTGCCTTCTTCAAGATGTATGTAAATGCCGCTGGTGAAAACAGGGGCGTTAAAAGGCTCTCCGCCGTTGTACGGGAAGCGTGCCTGCGGGTGTACCAGCTCTACCGTTACATCGTCTTTTTTAATGCAGGCTATCTTCCACTCTTCATCCAGCGTGTTGCAGGTGAAATCCAGCACAGACACATAAAAATCCACGGTATCCTGTAATGACGGAGCCGTTAACTGGGGGATCGGTGATAACAGTTTCATAAACACAATAAAGTTTCGGGTTAAAAGTGTACAGTTGTAAATGACGCTGCGATAAATATACTTAAAATATTCCTTTACCTGTTACCTTATCCCTTATATTTGCCGGGGGCTAATACAAGTTTTTGAGCATGCAACAATCTTCCTTGTTAACTCTGTTAAAGCAACATTTCGGCTACACGCATTTCAGGCATAACCAGCAGGCTGTTATTGAAAACGTGCTGCAGGGGAAAGACACCATGGTGCTGATGCCTACGGGCGGCGGCAAGTCTGTTTGTTACCAGTTGCCTGCGCTGGCGCTGCAGGGCGTTACCATCGTAGTATCTCCGCTCATTGCCCTCATGAAAGACCAGGTAGACGCGCTGAAACAAAACGGCATCCCCGCGGCTTTTCTCAATTCCACGCTCTCCGTGGCCGAACAGCAAACGGTGGTGCAAATGCTTCGCAGCGGGCAGCTCAAATTATTGTACCTGGCCCCGGAGCGCCTGATCGGCGAAGGCAACTTCCTGCAATTGCTGGAAGAGCTGCAGGTGTCTCTCTTTGCCATTGATGAAGCGCACTGTATCAGCCACTGGGGGCATGATTTCAGGCAGGAATACCTGTACCTGGGCCAGCTGAAAGACCGCTTTCCGCATGTGCCGGTAATTGCGCTCACGGCCACGGCAGACGGGGTAACGCGGCAAGACATCCTGGAGAAGCTGAACCTGCGCAACTACACGGTATTCGAGAACTCTTTCAACCGCCCCAACATTTACTACGGCATCCGCCCCAAACGGAATTATTTTGAGCAGCTCACGGCTTACCTGGACGAGCACCGGGAAGACAGCGGCATCATCTATTGCCTTTCCCGCGCCGCCACAGAATCTCTGGCGGCAGACCTGCAGGCGGAAGGTTTTTCCGCCGCCGCTTACCATGCCGGCCTGGAGCGGGAGGTGAGGGAAACGCGGCAGGAGCAGTTCCTGCGGGATGAAGTACGTATCATGGTAGCCACCATTGCCTTTGGCATGGGCATTAACAAAAGCAACGTGCGGTTTGTGGTGCATGCAGACCTGCCTAAAAATATAGAGGGTTATTACCAGGAAACGGGGCGCGCCGGGAGAGACGGGCTGGCCAGCGAGGCCATTCTCTTTTTCAGCCCGGGCGATGTATATAAACTGCGCAACTTTGCCATGGTGGAAGGCAATGAGGCGCAAACCGCCGTGATGCTCAAAAAGCTGGAGCGGATGGCCGGCCTCTGTGAGACCCGCCAGTGCCGCCGCCAGTACCTGCTGCAATATTTCGGGGAAAGCGCGCCGGACCATTGCGGCAATTGCGACATCTGCCAGGGCCAGATAGAGCGGGAAGACGGCACCATTGCCGCGCAAAAAATGCTCAGCGCCGTGTTCCGCCTGCAGGAACGCTTCGGGATGAACTACGTGGTAGACTTCCTGAGGGGCAGCAGCACAGTGAAAGAAGCGCATCAGGCCATTAAGACCTTCGGCATCGGGAAAGACATTTCAAAAGAACAATGGAAAAAATACGGCCGGGAGCTGATGCAGCTCGGTTACCTGCAACAGTCCGCCGGGGAATACCCCGTGCTGCAACTGACCGGTACCAGCTGGAAAGTGCTGAAAGGCGGGGAGCAGGTGATGTTTGACGTGGCTGCCCCGGCCGCCGCGGGCAAAGCGGCGCCAGACAAAAAAGCAGCGGAGATGTCCAATCCCGCCCTGTTCCAGGAGCTGAAACAGCTCCGCCGCCAGCTGGCCGAGCGGGAGAACGTACCGCCTTATATCATATTTTCAGACGCCACCCTCGCGGAGCTGGTTACGTACCTGCCGCTGACCGGCAGCGACCTGGCCAAAATTTCCGGCTTCGGAGACGTGAAGCTGGCCAAATACGGAGATGTGTTCCTTGACGCGGTGCAGGCCTTCTGCATCCGCCACCGCCTCCAGTCACAAATGCATTTAAAGGCCCCCGGCCGCCAGCGGAGCCGCAAACCCCGGCCCGATGCGGGGGGCAGCCAGCGCCAGTCTCTCGAGCTGTTTATAGACGGGTATGCCATTGAAGAAATTGCGGCGCGGCGCAGTCTCTCCGTCAGCACCATAGAAAGCCACCTGGCCGGCTTTGTACGCAAGGGCGAGCTGGACGTGCGGGAACTGGTGCCCGATGAACAGCGCGTAGCCGCCATCCTGAAAACCGTGGAAACCATGGGAGGCTACGCCATAGGCGCTATCAAGGAAAAACTCGGCAACGATATTACTTACGGGGAAATAAGGGCCGTGCTCAATTACTATTTCTGGCTGCAGGAACAGAGTTGACATTATTCGGATTTTTGCTTACTTTGTTCTATGCTTCCACGTTTTTTGGTGAAAAGCGTATGTTCGTCTCAGTTATTCATTTCATTACCCATTTCAAATTTTTAATCCAATGTCATCATCCACGAACCGTAGACACTTTTTACGCCAGCTCGGTATGTTCACCGCAGGTGCAACACTGGGCCCGGCCTTCCTGGCAGCCTGCAACAATGCGGGCAAAGCAGGCGCTGCAGATTCTGCCCAAACAGATAGCACGGGCGGCGCAGGTACGGCCAAAGATATCTTCTTCAAAATATCACTGGCGGAATGGTCTTTCCATAACGCCCTTTTTTCCGGAAAAATGACCAATCTTGACTTTGCGCAGAAAGCTAAACAAGACTATGGCATTACCGGGGTGGAATACGTGAACCAGTTCTTTAAAGACAAGGCCAAGGACAAAACTTACCTGGCAGATCTGAAAAAGCGCGCAGACGATAATGGCGTGACCAGCGTGCTCATCATGTGTGACGGCGAGGGCGAGCTGGGAGACCTGGATAACAAAAAACGTACGCTGGCCGTGGAGAACCACTACAAATGGGTGGAGGCCGCGCAGTTCCTGGGTTGCCACGCCATCCGCGTAAACGCTGCCGGCAACGGCGCGGCGGCGGAAGTGCAGAAAGCCGCCATAGACGGCCTGGGCAGGCTGACAGACTTTGCAAAAGACTTCAACATCAGCGTGATCGTGGAAAACCACGGCAGCTATTCTTCCAACGGCATCTGGCTGAGCGATGTGATGAAAGGCGTGAATAAACCCGGTTGCGGCACCCTGCCTGACTTCGGGAACTTCTGCATCAACCGCTCCAAACCGGAAAACGATACGCCGGAGGCCTGGCACAATACCAAATGCCTGGAAGAGTATGACCGCTACAAGGGCGTAACGGAACTGATGCCTTTTGCCAAGGGCGTAAGCGCCAAAACGCACGACTTTGATGCGGAAGGCAACTGTATTGAGACCGATTACCGCAAAATGCTCAAAATAGTGAAAGATGCGGGTTATACCGGCTTTGTGGGTATTGAGTACGAAGGCGTGAAAGACGATGAAGCTACCGGTGTTCGCAAAACGCTGGAGCTGCTGAAAAGAATAGGCGCGGAGCTGGGCTGAGCGAACAAATGAACAGCCCGTTTTGTTTTTCTTTGAGATCAAATACATGAGCTTATGCAGACAAGTCCCGGTGGTATGACCACGCTGTCAGGCGTACTGGCAGTATTGAAAGAAAGAGGATATGACACGGAATTTCGCCTCCTGGAAGACGGGCGTGTGCAAAGCCTTGCAGACCATGCCATATACACCACGGAAGCGCTGAAAATTATCCGCACGTACCGCTTTGAAGGAGAGTCCAACCCCTCAGACTCCGCTGTGCTTTACCTGCTGGAGCATACCAGCGGCAGTATTGGTTACATTATCAATGCTTACGGCACCTACAGCGACTATGAAGGGGATGTGTTTGACGAGTTCATCAGAAAGCTGCCCATCGAGGAACGGGAGTTCTGAACAGGCATCATGTTATACATAACAAAAGCCGGCTGCAGATCGTCAGCCGGCTTTTTTTGAATTTAATGGTATCAGGATATGGAATTGTCAGAATTTGATCACCACTTTGTCTCGCGTAATGCGGTAGGTAAAGCCGATGCTGTCTCCCAGCGTAGCCAGCATATCTTGCAGGGAATCGTTCCGGAATACGCCTGAAACGGCTTTTGAGATACTGCTGCTGCGCCCCTTCAGTTCCACTTCCACCCCAAACCAGTCTTCCATCTTCTTTAACGCTGCAGGCAGCGGCGTATTGTCAAACACCAGTTTTCCTTCCAGGCAATCCTGCTGTTCCGCCAGCGTGAAGGTCTCTTTCTCCATCAGGTCAATGTCTTTATTGGCCAGTATCATTTCTCCGGCAGAGAGGTTTTCCCGCTCGTTGTCTGTATCCGAGTGGTAAGACTTGCCTACATTGGCATCCCCGGCCAGCAGGTACATGGTGGCGCCTGACTGTTTTTCCAGGGAGCGGATGCGGAAGTTGCCGGAACGGGAGGTAATGTTCAGCTTGTCTGTATGGAGGGTAAACTGTTGCGGGAAGGCGCTGCGCACATTAAAAAAGGCCTCGCCGTCCAGTATCACCTCGCGGCGGGTTTGCGGAAAGCCGGCGGGCACATACAGCCGGGAGCGGGAGTTGAGCAGCACCACCGTACTGTCTGCCAGGGTTACCGCCTTGCGTTTGCCGTAAAGGCAATGGTACATGGTGTAACGCTGGCCGGGCTCCAGCAGCACGGAAGGGGTGGTGTGGCGCCCTGCCGCGTAGTACAGCACACCTGCGGTAATGAGCATGGCCATAATAAGTCCCAGCGCAACCGGTTGCCAGTTGCGGCGCTTTTTCATATACAGTGGAAAACGTGGCCGTCTGAATTGCTTTTGTGCTGCGCTCATGTTTAGGCGTAAAGAGATTTGTTGTGCTGTCCGGGGATAAATATAATAAAAAAAAGTTCGCAAAAACATCCCCTCAAAAATTACATATATGTCAGAGAATTATCACGAGCCGGGGCTGTTTTTTGTTAGAATACCGGCATCCCCTTAATTTTGCCCGCCATGGAGCAACAACTATCGTTATCGTTCGAGAATACGGCCATTGCCTTTGAGCATATGTCTGACAAAGCGTTGAAAAGAGCCAACTTCCTGTTCAGCAATATTGGCAGGCCGTGGCTGGTGAAACTGGGCGCCATAGTTACTCCGCTGGCCTTTAAGCTGCACCTGCCGGTGAAAGGCCTTATTAAAACCACCATCTTTAACCAGTTTTGCGGCGGAGAATCGCTGGAAGAAGCGGTACATGCGGCGGAAGAACTGGGTAAATTCGGCGTAGGCGTGGTGCTGGACTATGGAGTGGAAGCCGTGGAAGGAGAAGAGAACTACGATAATGCCGTTCCCGAATTTCTAAGGGCCATCCAGTCTGCCGCCGGCAAACCCCACATCCCCTTTATTGCCATCAAGGTAACCGGTTTTGCCCGTTTCGGCCTGCTGGAAAAAATGCACAGCGGCACGGCGCTCACGGGGGAAGAGCAGGCGGAATTTGAGCGCGTGCGCAAACGCATCCATACCATCTGCGCAGCCGCCGCAAAAGCAGACACCGCAGTGCTGGTAGACGCGGAAGAAAGCTGGGTGCAGCAGCCGGTAGATGACCTGGCTGACGAAATGATGGCCCTCTTCAACAAACAGGAAGTGTTCGTTTACAATACGTTCCAGCTGTACCGGCATGACAGGCTTGCATTCCTGGAAAGATCATTTGAGAAGGCCCGCGCCGCGGGTTACCTGCTGGGCGCCAAGCTGGTGCGCGGCGCTTACATGGAAAAGGAAAGGAAACGCGCCGAAGAAGAAAATTACGCCTCCCCCATACAACCCAATAAAGACGCGGCTGATGAAGATTATGACGCTGCCGTGCGTTTCTGCGTGGACCGGCTTGATCACCTGGCCGTATTCATCGGCACCCATAACGAAGACAGCTGCATGCTGGCCGCAGAACTGCTGCATACAAAAGGCATTCCCCACAACCACCCCCGCGTGAGCTTCTCCCAGCTCTATGGCATGAGTGACAACATTACGTTCAACCTTGCGCATGCGGGTTACCGCGCGTCCAAGTACCTGCCTTACGGCCCGGTAAAAGACGTAATGCCTTACCTGATCCGCAGGGCGCAGGAAAATACCTCCATTGCCGGCCAGATGGGGCGGGAGCTGGGCCTGATCAGGGAAGAGCTGAAGCGGAGAAGGTTGTAACAGACATGCCGCCGCCGTTAGGATTTATGGAAATATTGGCTACCTTTAACCCCTCTACGGTAAAGATTCCACAACCAGTACGCAGGTGCAAAACAGTTAGTATTTATTTCTATCAGCAGACATGGTGGCAACCAAGTATTTAAGCGAACAAGCGCTACTCGCAGACGTGGCTTCCGGCAACTCATCCGCTTTCAGGGCTTTATATGAGCATTGGTATCCGTTCCTGGACACCCATATTTTCCGTATTACCACTTCCAAACCGCTTACGCAGGAAATTGTGCAAGACGTGTTCCTCAAGATATGGGAGGCACGGGAAACCTTGCATAACATCCGGAGCTTCAAGGCATACCTGCTGGTGGTGTCAAAGAACCACGCCCTTAATGCCTTGCAGAAACTGGCCGCGGAACACCGCAACCAGGAGCGCTGGGCCAGGGAACAACCGCCGGTGCAGGACGCCCCGCCGTTTTATTATTCATTGATAGACGAAGCCATAGACCGGCTGACGGACCGCCAAAAGGAAGTGTACCTGCTACACCGCCATCAGCGGCTGACCTATAAAGAAATTGCCGGGCGCCTCGGCATTGGGCGGGAAACCGTCAAATATCACCTGGAAGTGGCTACCGCGGCTATTTCCCGCTACGTACAACACCGGCTGGCCATGATGGCCGCCCTCATTTTGCTGCTGCAATAAAAAAAACGGGCGCGCTCCCCCCCATTCCGGCCCCCGTTACTGTCTTGTATCTGAAATCACACGTTTATGAGCGAAAAGAGGCTGGAAGAACTATTTGCACGTTATTACGAACAATTGGCCACGGCGGAAGAGACCGCGGAGCTGATGGAGCTGGTGCGCAAGGCGCCGCCGGAGAAACTGGCCGCGCTCATTGTGCGGCACGGGGAGGCGCTGGAGCACCTGGCGCCTGTTACCAACGCGGATGAAGCGGAGGGCATGCTGCAGGCTATCCTGGGAGCGGAAGCCCATGGGCGGGAACTGCCGCCTTATGTAGACAGGGGCATGGAAGCGCAGCATGCAACGCCCTTGCGCAACAGGCGCTGGTGGCGGGTTGCCGCGGCGGCTATCATACTGGGTACAATGGCCTCCTCGGCGTTCTGGCTGCTGCGGAACAGGGAAACCGCCGTACCCGCTACCGTTGACCAGGTGGCCACGGCAGACATCAGCCCCGCCCGGGAAAAGGCCGTGCTGCTGCTGGACGATTCTTCGGCCATTGGGCTGGACACCCTGGCCAACGGCACCACGCAACAGCAGGGCGGCGCATTTACCCATACCAACGGCCAGCTGGTATACAATGCCACCGGCAACAGCGGCGCGCCGGTATATAATACTATTGCCACGGGGAAAGGGAACTATTATAAACTGGTGCTGTCAGACGGTACCAGGGTGTGGCTGAATGCCGCATCGTTGCTCCGTTTCCCGGTGGTGTTCAGCAACACGGAGCGGCTGGTGGAGGTAAAAGGGGAGGCTTACTTCGAGGTAGTGAAAGATGCGGCGCGGCCTTTCCGGGTGAAGCTGGCCAATGAAAGCATGGTGGAAGTGCTGGGCACGCATTTCAATATCAATGCCTACGCGGAGAACGCCGCCACCCGTACCACTCTGCTGGAGGGCGCCGTAAAGGTAACCCGGGGCGCCCATACCAGGCTGCTGAAACCCGGGCAGCAGGCCGTAGCCGGGGCTGCGGGCATTACGCTTGAAAACGGCCCTGACCTGGGGCAGGTAATGGCCTGGAAAAACGGCTATTTCTGGTTCGAGAACTCGCAGGTCCGGGATATTATGGCGGAAGCGGCGCGCTGGTACGATGTAGACGTACGCTATGAGGGCAACATAACGGAAGAAGGGTTTTCGGGAAAGTTCAGCCGGGAGGCGCCGCTTTCCCGGCTCTTGCAGATACTGGAGCTGAACGGGATCCATGTGATGGTTAACGGTAAAACGATCACCATTCAACAATAGCAAAACAACCAAAACGGCATTGCGGTAAAAAAAGGCCAGCGGTGGTGGAACACTGCCGGCCGGCGTCCGGGATGTCTAAAACAATGAGTTAGCGCTCTATTTTATCACCCAAACAAAACAAAAGTATGCTTTTAAAAGCGAAGTTCAATCCGCCCGGCCGGAGCAGGCCGGGGCGTACCAAAATCTTTCTGGCCATGAGGCTTGCTATCATCATTCAACTGGCAATGTGTTTGCAGATCAGTGCAAAAAGCTACTCGCAGAAAATCTCCGTTTCGCGGCAAACTGTTTCGTTGAAAACAGTGTTTCGTGAAATAGAGCAACAGAGCAATTACCGATTTTTTTATAAAGACCGTATTGTGAAACTGGCCGGTACGGTCAGCATTAACATGAAAGATGCCAGCCTGCATGAGGTGCTGGACTTCTGCCTGCCGCCCAAAGGGCTTACCTATGATATTGTGGATGACATGGTGGTGATCCGTGAAAAGAACAACGCCCCTCCGCCGGCAACAAGCGCATCCGCGCCGCAGGATACCGAGCTGAAGGGAACGGTGAAAGATGAATCAGGCGTGGCCCTGCCCGGCGCCAGCGTAAGATTGAAAGGCACCAGCCAGGGCGCTTCTACAGATGCGAAAGGTGGCTTCACCCTCCGTGTGCCCGCGCATGGAGCCACGCTGGAGGTTTCTTTTGTGGGATATGAAACGCAGGAGGTGAGCGTGGCGGCGGGCGCAACGGCCATCAGCATTGTGCTTAAAACACGGGAGCTGAAAGGAGATGAAGTAGTGGTGGTGGGGTATGGCACGCAGAAAAGATCACAACTGATCGGCTCCGTGTCTCAGATAGGCGGTAAAGACATCAGCAACCGCCCTGTAGCCCAGCTTTCGCAAGCGCTTACCGGGCAACTGCCGGGGCTTACGGTGATACAGCGCAACGGCCGGCCGGGCCAGGCCGCCAACCTGAACGTGAGGGGCATCGGCTCCTTTGGCGCCACGCCCAGCGCGCTCATCCTGGTAGATGGCATTCCTACCGGCTCTTTTAATGATATTGATCCTAATGATGTAGAAAGCATCTCCGTGCTGAAAGATGCGTCATCTGCCGCCATTTACGGCGCCCGTGCGGCCAACGGCGTTATATTGGTCACTACTAAAACCGGCAGCATCAGCCAGAAAATGCGCGTTAGCTACAACGGGTATGTGGGCATGCAGCGGATCACCGCTACACCGTCGTTCGTCAATTCATGGGAGTATGCGGAACTGATGAACGAGGCGGAGCCGGGCTCTTATTCTGCTGGCGATATTGAAAAGTTCCGCAACGGCAGCGACCCGGATAATTTTCCCAACGCTGACTACATCTCCGCCAGTTTCAAGGAAAGTTTCCTGCAAACGGGCCACAACATCAGCCTTTCCAGCGGCAACGAGAACACGCAGTACGTGCTGTCTCTCGGTTATCTCAACCAGGACGGCGTAGTGAAAGGCAACCAGTTCAACCGCTACAATGTACGCCTCAACCTGGGTACCAGCCTGCATAAAAACCTGAAGCTCACCGCGCGCCTCTCCGCCATCCAGTCTGGCACGGTAGAACCGGCCACACCGGCCACGCTGGACGTTACAGATATGATGGGCATCATCACCAACGTGGTACGGTATACCCCCATTTATCCGATTAAGATGACCAACGGAGACTGGGGCACCGGCGTTGTGAACAAAGGCAACCCGGTAGGGTGGCTGGAGAGCGAGTCTTTTTACCGCGGCAGGTCACTAGACCTGAACGGCAACCTGCGGCTGGACTGGTTTGTGATCCCTGACCTGAAGCTGTCCCTGCTGGGCGGCTACACACAAACACAGGGGCAGGATAAAACTTTCCTGGCTACCCAGCGCATCAACGACAACATTTTCCTGGGCCCGTCTTCCCTGTCACAGTTCAACAGCTATTCCAACTACAAGACCATGCAGGCGCTGGCGGAATACCGCAAGCAGGTGAAACGTCATGAATTTGGCGTGCTGGCGGGCTACTCCTTTGAAGAGCAATATTCGGAAGATCTGCGGGCGGCACGGACCAACCTGCCCAGCAACGACCTTACGGAACTGGACCTCGGAGACCCCAGCACGCAGACCAACAGCGGCACGGCGGCGGAGTATGCGCTGCAATCTGTTTTTGGGCGGCTGCAATACAACTTTGGCAGAAAATACCTGGCCGAAGCTACGCTCCGGTACGACGGGTCTTCCCGCTTCCCGCAAAATGACAAATACGGGCTGTTCCCTTCTATGGCAGTAGGCTGGCGTATTTCGGAAGAACCTTTTCTGAAAGACCGTTTCAACTGGCTGGACGAACTGAAGCTGAAGGCCTCCTATGGCCGCCTGGGCAACCAGAACATTGGCAATTATCCTTACCAGAACCTGCTGAGGACCGGCTTCAACTATCCGTTTGGCGGCCAGGTGAGCGCCGGCGTCAGCCGTACCACCATCACAGACCCCACCATTCACTGGGAAACCACCCGCACACAGGATGCCGGGCTGGAAGCCAGCTTCCTGAAAAATATGTTCAGCATCAGCCTCAGCTATTTTGACCGGTATACTTATGACATTCTGGTGAGCCCTTCTTCCAGCGTATCCTGGGTGCTGGGCGCCAGCGTAGGGCAGCAAAATTCCGGAAAACTGTCTAACAAAGGCTGGGAGTTCACGTTCAACCACCGGCACCACATCGGCGCGGTGCAATACCATGCAGGCGCCAACCTCAGCATCATCAACAACAAGGTGCTTGACCTCGGCGTGGGCAACATCCAGCAGCCCAACGGCCTGGTGGGCAACGGCAGCACGCTGTTCATCGGCTTCCCCATGAACCTGTACTATGGCTATGTGGCAGACGGCCTGTTTGCAGATGAGGCGGATGTGGCGGCCTGGAAAGCGGGTAATGACATGACGGCCATCAGCGCCAGTCCCAAACCGGGAGACATCCGTTACAAAGATATCAGCGGGCCTGATGGCAAGCCTGACGGGAAGGTGACCGCGGCCTATGACCGTACCTTCCTCGGCTCTACCATTCCCAAATACACCTACGGCATTAATCTCGGCGCATCGTGGAAAGGTTTTGACCTGTCTGTATTGCTGCAGGGTATTGGCGGTGTAAAAGGTTTCCTCAACAACTACAACGGCTGGGCTTTTTACCAGAACGGCAACGTGCAGCGCTGGCAGATGGAAGAGCGGTGGACGAAAGAAAATCCCAATCCCAACGCCAAATATCCCCGCATGGAGATCATCACCAACCAGGGTACGCCTAACACGCTGATGTCTTCTTACTGGATGCTGAACAGCGCTTACCTGCGCCTGAAAAACCTGCAATTGGGTTATGCCGTGCCGGCGGCCTGGCTGCAAAGGGCGGGCATTGCGGGGGCACGCATCAGCCTGAGCGCGGAGAACCTGTTTACCTGGAGCAACTACCGCAAAGGCTGGGACCCCGAGACCAATACAGGGGGCAGTTATTTCACCATAGCCCAGGGGTATTACCCGATCATGGCCAACTATACGTTAGGCCTCAATATCAATTTTTAACCGGTAAAACCAGCAACGATGTATCGACGTATCTCAACCATAAAAATATTTGCATTGCTGGGCGTTCTGGCCTTTGCCGTCAGCGCCTGCAACAAGGAACTGAACAAATCACCACTGGCCAGCTTTTCCAGCGATGTATTCTGGACCAGCGAACAAAATGCCCTGCTGGCGCTAACGGGAGTATACCGCAGCAATATACAGATGCAGAAGACCGCGGAGTTTTCGCCAACAGACTGGTGGTCTTACCACGGCCTGTTGTACCTGGAGTTTGCTTCAGACAATGCTTATGACCGCCGGGGAGATAACTCCGTTGTCAACCGCCTGAGCAACGGCACCATGACGGCAGACCTGGGCATTCTGGGCAATTTCTGGGAGGCCAGCTACCTGCGCATCGGCCGCGCCAATTTCTTCCTGGAAAACCTGGGCAAAACACCCGTTGCGGAAGCCAAGCTGAAGCGGATGGAGGCGGAGGCCCGCTTCATCAGGGCGTGTACGTACTTTTACATGTCGCAGTACTGGAAAGACGTGCCGCTGGTTACCAGTACGCTTACGCTGGAAGAGGCTAACACCGTGTCCAAAGCGCCGCAGGCGGAAGTGGTGAAGTTTGTGGAAGACGAGCTGACAGCGGTGGCTGCCATACTGCCGCGGGCCAAAGACCTGCCGGCGGCAGAACGCGGGAGGGCTACACAACAGGCTGCGCTGGCCTTCCTGGGCAGGCTGCAGCTGGCGGAGCAAAAATTCACCGAAGCAGTGGCTACCTACAAAACCATTGTAGACCTGAACGATAATGCCATAGACCCGAATTATGAAAGCCTCTTCAACGGTACCAACGAAGCCAGCAACGAGATCATTTTTGCCACGCAGTACCTGCAGGACCTGGCGCCTAACGGCATGCTGCAGCACAATTACCCGGCCATAGCCGGCGGCTGGCATTTGTATTGCCCCCTCGGCAGCCTGGTGGAATCTTACGAGTTTACTGACGGTACGCCGTTTTCGTTTAATGATCCGCGTTATAACCCGGCAGATGTGGCGCAAGACCGTGACCCGCGGTTAGGGTACACGGTGCTGTACAATAACGCGCAATTCGGGAGGTTCCCGTACATCACCCATCCGGACTCCACCAGCTCGCGCGATCAGCTTACCACCACCAAGCAGGGTACCCGAACAGGTTTCGGGCTGCGCAAGTATAACTACGACGCGTTTGCCGGCGGTGATCTGCAAAACTCAGGTATAGACCTTCCCATTATACGTTATGCTGAGGTGCTGCTCAGCTATCTTGAAGCAAAGCTGGAAGCGGGAGAGGCAATAGACCAGGCTTTGCTGGATGCTACTATTAACAAGGTGCGCAGCCGGGCCGGCGTGAACATGCCGACCGTAACCGCAACAGATGCGGCGGCGCTGCGCACCATTCTCAGGAGGGAACGGCGTAATGAGCTGGCGCTGGAAGGGCTGCGTTACTGGGACCTGCTGCGCTGGGGCATTGCCGCGCAGGTACTGAGCGGCGATTTTTACGGGGCCGCTTTCCCTACCGCCGTGAACCTGCGTAAAAAAGGTAATATTGTTGACCCGGCGCGCCGCTGGTATGTTACCAGCAAGGCGTTCCGCGCCGGCATGGACGAAAAGTGGCCCGTACCGCAACGTGAGGTAAACATCAACCCGAAACTGCAATAATCTTATGAAGATCATCAGACTCTTATGCTGCTGCCTGCTGCCCCTGGGGGCGCTGGCGCAGCAGCAAAAGCCCAACATCATCGTCATCTATGCGGATGACCTTGGTTATGGAGATGTAAGCTGCTACGGCATGCAGCGCATCCAGACGCCTAATATAGACAGGCTGGCAAGGAACGGCGTAAAATTCACCCGCGCCTACGCCACTTCCGCCACCTGTACGCCTTCCCGCTTCGGGCTGCTTACGGGGAAATACCCCTGGAAACAACAGAATACGGGCATTGCCCCGGGAGATGCTTCCCTTATTCTGCCCACAGACCGGCGCACCTTGCCCGGTATGCTGCAGAGCGCCGGTTACCAGACGGCCGTGATCGGCAAATGGCACCTGGGCCTCGGCACCCGGGAAGGTATTGACTGGAACAGGGAGATAAGGCCGGGGCCGCTTGAAACCGGTTTCAACTATGCATTCATTATGCCGGCCACGCTAGACAGGGTGCCGTGCGTGTACGTGGAAAACCGGCAGGTGGTCAACCTCGATCCCGCGGACCCTATACAGGTAAGCTATAAACAGAAAGTGGGCAACGAGCCTACCGGCGCGGAGCATCCGGAAAAGCTGCGGATGCTGCCTGACCCCGGGCATGGCCATAACCAGACCATTGTAGACAGCATCAGCCGCATTGGCTGGATGAGCGGCGGGCATAGCGCGTTGTGGAAAGATGCGGATATTGCGGGAGACATCACCCGCAAGGCTGTATCGTTCATGGGCCGCCATGCCGGCAGCCCTTTCTTCATCTACTTTGCCAGCGGAGACATTCATGTACCCCGCTACCCGCACAGCCAGTTCCGCGGCAAAAGCGGCATGGGCCTGCGCGGAGACGCCATTCTGCAACTGGACTGGTCTGTGGGGCAGATCATGCACGCGCTTGACAGCCTGGGCCTTACCCGCAACACAATGGTCATTTTTACCAGCGATAACGGGCCGGTATTGAATGACGGGTATGTAGACCAGGCCGTGGAACTGGCGGGCAACCACCGCCCGGCAGGCCCCCTGCGAGGCGGTAAATACAGCGCCTTTGAAGCCGGTGCGCGGGTGCCGTTTATTGTACAATGGCCCGCCGGTATGAAAGGCGGCCAGCGTTCTGATGCGCTGTTCAGCCAGGTAGACCTGTTTGCTTCCCTCGCAAAACTCACCGGGCAAACGCTGCAAGACAATGAAGCGCCAGACAGTTTTGACAGGCTGCCGCAGTTGCTGGGCAAATCAAAAACAGACCGCAGGTACCTGATCACCCAGGGCGGTGCGCTGTCTGTGATCAGCAACGGCTGGAAGTATATTGCACCGTCTAAAGGCGCCAAAGTAGCGCGCCTTGTGAATATAGAGCTGGGCAATGATGAAGCGCCGCAACTGTACCGCCTGAAAGGAGATGACGGAGAGCGGAAAAATGAAGCCGCGCAGCATCCGCAGCAGGTCAGCGCCCTGGCCGCGTTGCTGCAGGAGGTAAAGACATCGGAGAGAAGCCGGTAAAGGATACTGCAAAAAAGAGGGGCTGTCTCAAAAGTAATTTGATGGGCTTGAGCATCGCGTAAGCGAAAAATCTCTCCATCAGGTACCTGCATAAGATCAGGTAAAAATTACTTTTGGGACAGCCCCTTTTTGAATGCCTAATTCGCTTCCGTGAGCGGAACAGGGAACTTGTCCCACACCTTGTCATTTGGCCGCGTGTTGGGTAATTCAGCCAGGCGGTTGTACCGCCGCATGTCTACCCAGCGGTGCCCTTCCGCAAACAGCGAGTACCTTCTCTGCCGCAACATTTCCGTGATGAGCGCGGCCTGGCTGACGCCGCCGGCATAGGGCGGCAGGTTATGCCCGAGGCGGATGCGGTTGAGGGCCACTATGGCGTCAGGGAGCGCGCTGGTCTGTATTTTGGCCTCTGCATAGATCAGTATCAGTTCTTCATTGCGGATAATGGCAATGGGGGAGGTGTTGGTGGTATAGATCCATACATCCCGGTTGGAGGTAAGGCCGTCTGTGGTAACCGATGCGGTGCGCAGGGTGGCTTTGCCGATGCGGTCGTCTCCCGGCGTAACGTCTGTAGCGTAGGAAGGATGCGCCAGGCGGTTTTCTCCCGCGTTGTTCTGCGGCAGGAAGAGGTTGTTGAGCTGGTCTCCCGAAGCGCTGCTGAACACGTGGTATATGCCGGCGCCGAAGGAGCCGTTGAGGTCAAAGAAAGACTCGTTCAGCGCGGTGAGCGCCGCGGGCCATTGCTGCCGGTACACGGCTACGCGCGCGGCCAGCGCCCGGTTGAACCGCAGCAGGCCGGCCGGGGTTTTGAAACCGGCAAACCCGTCAGACAGTGGAAAGTCTATGGCGCTGCCCGTGAGGTCTGCCTTCCCCTCGTCCAGCAAAGCGGCAATGTCTGCCAACGCATCCGGCGCCGGTTTGATAGGGCCGAGCTGGTTGGGGTCTTTTACATCCGTACGGATGCCGTTGGCGTACGTCATGTTCAGGTTCATCAGCAGCTGGTGCGCCATCACTGTTTTGGTAAAACCGCTGTAGCCCTTCTTCTGCTCCGCGGAAAGGAAAGCGGCGTTGGCGGTTGCCTCCAGGATGATGTTGCCCTGCCGTACAGCGCGGTAGCGGGAGGTCCAGGGGTTGGTGATGTAGAACGTGTTGTTGTTCAGTTCCCCGTTGCCCATCAGCTCGCTGGTGTAGCGCGGCTCGGAACCGGAGAAGCGGTAGATCTCCCGGCCTATGATGCCCACGGCGTCAAAGTAGGTATTGAGCGTAAGGCGCATGCTGGATTCCATCCCCGTTACCAGGTTGTCTACCTGCTCTTTGGTGCCGGTGCTGCCCGCCACGGGCGTGTTCAAGTTGGGTATTTCCCCCTTCTGGCAGGCGGCCAGCAAAGCGCCGGTGAGGAAAATGGCCTGCAGGAATTTATATTGTTTCATGGTCTTTTTTTTAACAGGTGATCAGAAGGTAATGCCCAGGTGGAACATGGCGCGTTTGGAAGCAGGGTAGGGCGTTACTTCCACGCCGGTGGAAATGCCCGTGCTGCCGCGCGATGTAGCGGTAGACATGGTGTTGCTCCCGAAGTTGGAAGACTCCGGGTCGTAACTTTTATAGTCTGTAAAGGTGAACCAGTTGCTGGCTGATACGCCCACGTTCACGGCGGAGATGATCTTGTTTTTCGGGATGGGGATGTTGTAGTACAACCCTATTTCGCGGATGCGGAAGTAGGAAGCGTCCTGCACGCGGATGCTGGCATCGTTGTCCCCGGCGGCATTCATACGGTCTATGCCGTCTTTCACACCGTTGCCGTTGGCATCATCGTCATAATCATGAGAAGTGCCGAACACGTCTGACAGGTACTCGGTGAGGTTGATGTTGTCCCCTCCTTTTTTCCAGTGCATCATGACCCGCAGGCTGAGGTTGGAGAACAGGGTCAGGTCGTTGTAAAAGCTCATCTGGAAATCCGGCTCGGAATTGCCCAGTACGCCGGTGCCTTTGCCGGTGCCCAGGGTGCCGATGATCTGCGTGGCGGATTTGCCTTCTTCTATGAAAAAGTTGCCCAGCGTATTGCCAAAGGCGCCCAGCGGAAATGCCGGAATGGTGAGGCGCGTCACTTCAGACGTGTTTTTCCAGAAATTGACGGTAGACTGCCATCTTACCTTGCGCGTATCTACCGGGGTGGCGTTCAGGCTCAGCTCAATGCCTTTGTTCTGCAGGTCGCCGCCATTCACCCATTGCTGTGCAAACCCGCTGGAAGGCGGTACAGAGCGGCGCAGCAGCAGGTCATAGATCTTTTTCTGGTAATAGGTAGCCTCCAGGCTGAGGCGGCCGTTGAAGAAGCTGACGTCCAGCCCGGCTTCCAGCTCGGTTTGCCGCTCCTGCTCAATGTCTTCGTTACCCAGCTGCGTGTCTACCAGCGAGCCCGGCTGCCCGCCAATGTTGCTGGCGGTAAGGGCCAGGAACTTTGCGCCGTAGGGCGCCACGTTGCCCGCCGCGCCATAGGCCGCGCGCAGCTTCAGGCTGTTGATGGAGGGCACGTTCCAGAAATCCATTTTGGCAAGGTTCCAGGACAGGGACGCCTTGGGCAGCACAAAGTACTTCTTGTAGTTGCCGTTGTTGGTGGAGCGGTCAAACCGCACGCCGGCGGAAGCGGTAATAGCGTCCATGATCAGCACGTCTTCCTGGATGAAAATGCCATTGTCGCGGTACTTCTGGCGGAACTGCTGCAGCTGCGAGGCGGAGGCCTGGTCTACATTGGTTTGCTGCGGCAGCAGGTTGGTGGCCGTGGCTATGAGGTTGTCCATATAACTGGTTTCCAGCGTGGCGCCAACAGAGGTGGTGAAGGTGAGGGTGGGGCCGGCCTCCAGGTAGTTGACCAGGATGCCCATCAGGTTGGTGTTCAGGTTATTGGTGTTGCCCTGTATGCTGGCGCCGTTCAGCGCGCCGGCCATGAACTGCAGCGTTCTGGGAAAAATGGCTTCTGTTTTCAGGTTGAAGAAGTCTATGCCGCCGCGAACGATCAGTTTGGTATTGGTCTGTTCGTTCTGGTGCAGGGTGGCCTTCACTTCACCGCCGGTGATCACGCGGTTCACGGTTTCGTTGTTCCGCATTTTGTCTCGCGTTTCAAACGGGTTGGCGGCTTTGGGGTTGATGGGATAGTTGCCCTGGGCGTCCGGGTGCATTTCGAGGAATTCGGGAATGGTGGCCAGGGATACGCCGTAGGTCACGGAGTTATTGTCGTTGTTGGTGAGGCCGCGGTCTGAAGAAGTGTTCATATAGGTAGCCCGCAGGCCTACGCTGATGCGGTCGTTGAACTTATGGTCCACGTTCAGGCGAACGGAGTTATTGAGGTAACCGGTGTTTTTGATAATGCCTTCTTCGCTGCGGCGGTTGGCGGAAAAATACATGCCGGTGCGCTCATCGCCGCCGCTCACGCTTACGCCGGTATTGGAAATGAGGCCGGTCTCCCCGTAAAATTCTTTTTCATAATCGTACAGCTTGCCGGCATCGCGCGCGGCAATGAACTGGTTGCGCATGGCATCGCCGCCCAGGTCAAAGGCCGTTTCTTCCGTGAAATGGCGTTTGCCCAGCAGTTTGCGCACTTTGGTGAAACCGATGTCCTGCACCAGCCGTACGGTGGTCTTGCCCAGGGAAGAACCTTTTTTGGTAGTGATGATAATTACGCCGGCAGCGGCTTTGGAACCGTAGATGGCCGCGGCGGAGGCGCCTTTGAGTATCTCGATGTTCTCAATATCGTCAGGATTGATGTCTGCCACGCGGCTGGAGGGATTGTCCTGGTTCTGCGGGTTGCCGGCAGACGCGGCGGCGGTGATGATGTTCAGCCCGGCGGGCACGCTGACGTTGCTGATAAATACGCCGTCTACCACGTACAGCGGCTGGGAGTTGCCGAAAATGGAGGTAACGCCGCGCATCTTCACGGAAATGCCGCCGCCGGGAGCGCCGGAGTTGGCGGTGATGAGGGCGCCGGGTATTTTGCCGCTGAGGGCGGCGTCAAAGGTTTGTGCGGGGGCCACGCCGTATAGTTCTTTGGCGGAGATGGTGGCTACGGCATTGGCCAGGTTGCTCCGTTTTACTGAAGTAGCCAGCCCGGTGATCACTACCTCGTCCAGGTTAGCGTAGTCTTCCGCCAGCTGAACGTCCATAGTGTTGCCGCTTACCGCGGCCTGGTGAGACTTGTAGCCGGTAAAGGAAAATATGAGGGTATTGCCCGGCGCCGCCTCCAGGGAGTAGCGGCCGTTCACGTCGGTAATGGTGCCGCGGTTGCTTTGCTGTATGCGCACGGTAACACCGGGTACGCCGTTGCCCGCGGCGTCAGTAACCCGGCCGGTTACCTTTTGCTGGGCGGCAGCCGTGAGTGTGCTGCCTATCAATAATAGCAGCAGCGCCCAATTTTTGATCAGATACATGTTTTGGCGATTTAGAGGTGATAAATTAGTGAAGGTTGAATGGTGAAGAGCGGTACAGCCGCGCAGGCCGCCGCGTAATGGCGTACATCAGATCTGCATAAGAAAAGGTTTAGAGGTTGATAAAATTTTACGTTTACGCAGTGTCACCCGCAAGGATGCGTTGAACGAAGCCGGGGTTTGAATGAGGTCCTATTTGCTGTAACAGTTTTTCCGCTCAAGATATGTAGTGCCTTATCGTGGAGTGACCTTTGCCATTGATTTTGGATTGCTGGTGTTTTAGATTTTGGTTGATGCTGATCAGTTAAAGGGTTTTTCAATACGCACGTTCCTGGAATGATGCAGATTAAGCAAATTTGATGGAAATCAGATTTGTTTATTATCGTGGGTTTTATTATATTATTTATACTGCGAAATCCACGCGAAATCCACATTTTCAGACGCTGCTAGGCAGTATGGCCTTTTACCTGTAACTTGCAGGGTTATGCAACAATACCTTGATTTATTGCAACATATACTGGATAACGGGGCGGATAAAACAGACCGCACCGGCACCGGTACACGCAGCTGCTTCGGTTACCAGCTGCGTTTTGACCTGCAAAAGGGCTTCCCCCTTGTGACCACCAAAAAGCTGCACCTGAAGTCTATTATTTACGAGCTGCTCTGGTTCCTGAACGGAGACACCAATGTGAAATACCTGCAGGAGCACGGGGTGAAGATATGGGATGAATGGGCGGACGAACAAGGCAACCTGGGCCCGGTATATGGTAAACAATGGCGCAGCTGGGAAGGGGCCAACGGCCAAACTTTTGACCAGGTGCGCGATGTAGTGGAGCAGATCAAAAAGAACCCGGACTCGCGCCGCCTCATTATCAGCGCATGGAACGTGGCAGACCTGCCGCAGATGGCCCTCAGCCCCTGCCATTGCCTCTTCCAGTTCTACGTGGCCAACGGCCGCCTGAGCTGCCAGCTGTACCAGCGCAGCGCAGACGTGTTCCTGGGCGTGCCTTTCAACATTGCCTCGTACGCGCTGCTCACCCTCATGATAGCGCAGGTATGCGGCCTGCAGCCGGGAGAGTTCGTTCACAGCTTCGGCGATGTGCATCTTTACAGCAATCATATGGAGCAGGCCAAACTGCAGCTGACCCGCCAGCCGTACCCGCTGCCGGTCATGAAGCTGGACCCGGCCGTGAAAGACATTTTCAGTTTCCGGTACGAAGACTTTACGCTGGAACACTACGAGTTCCATCCTCATATTAAAGCCCCCGTTGCAGTATGACCATTTCCATTATTGTAGCTGCGTCTGATAACAACGTGATAGGCATTGAGAACCGCCTGCCCTGGAACCTCCCGGCAGACCTGCAGTTCTTCAAGAACACCACCTGGGGCTTTCCCATTATCATGGGGCGCAAAACCTTTGAGTCTATGGGCCGCCCGCTCAAGGGCCGGCAAAACATCGTGATCACCCGGCAGGCCGGTTACAGCCACGCGGGCATTACCGTGGTGCCGTCTATTGAAGCCGCCATCAGGGCCGCGGAGGAGCAGGACGTGAACGAGATATTCATTACAGGCGGCACGGAAATATTCCTGCAGGCATTTCCGCTGGTGGACCGCATCTACCTTACGCGCGTGCATACCACCCTGCAGGGAGACGCGTTCTTCCCGGAGATCAGCCCGGAGGAGTGGGTACGGGTACATAGCGAGCCGCATGCCGCGGATGAGAAACATGCGTACGCGTATACATTTGAACGGTGGGAGCGGCGGCAACCGGCTACTTGAAGATCACCATCCCCAGCTGCAGTGTCAGCTCCCGTTCCAGTTGCTTCAGGTGCTGATGCATTTCCAGGCATTTCATCATTTCTTCCATATCTGTTTGCCGTTCCATTTCCTGCTGGTTTTCCACGATCAGTTTTTTGATCTTGCGCAGAATGAGGTAGTTGGTGGTGGAGAGGGTATCTTTTAAATAGGCATCATCACCATACACGGTCTTGATCTCGAAGCGCTCCTGCCAGTTGTGGCTGAGTTCGGCTTCTTTGTCTTCCAGTATCAGGGCTACGTTCTGGGCTATTTCCGCATCCTGGTGGTAGAGGAACCATTTTTTATCGGGCATGTTGCCCTGGTCATACCCGGCTTTATATTCCCGCAGTATTTTTTTCACTATCTCGCTGTCTGCCAGCGATTCAAAATCGTACGGCAGGTGAAAGATGTAGTCAGCCACCGTGTTGTTGTTTTCTTCACTGAATATCTTGTCCCCGAAGCGCAGCAGTATCTTCACCAGTTCCCTTTCCTGCTTTTCGTCTTTATTGAAAAGATTGTCTGCCGGCGGTGCGTCGGTGGCGCCTTCTTCAAAATACTCCGGGTACATTTCAGCCAGGGAGGGGCCGTCTTCTTCTTCTCCGCGGCTGGCCTGCTGCTGTTTGTTTTGCTGCTGGGCAACCTGTTTGTTGATACGGTCCCGGATGTATTTGTTCACCAGCGTTACCATGCCTTCCTCATCTATCTTCAGTAACTGGCTGCACTGGCGGATGTAATCCTGCTGTTTGGTGAAGTCTTCTACCTTGTCTATCCGGGAAATGGTTTCCGCAATTTCATTCACCAGCTGTGATTTGCGGGTAGTGTCGTTACCGGCTTCTTTCAGGGACACCTGCAGCTTGAACAGGATGAAGTCCTGCTTGTTCTCCGCAATGAACTGCCTGAAGCCTTCCGCGCCTATTTTACGAACGTAACTGTCCGGGTCTTCCTTGTCCGGTATGAGGGCCAGCTTTACGTTGAGGCCTTCTTCAATGGCCATGTCCAGGCCGCGCAGCGCCGCTTTTACACCGGCATTGTCCCCGTCATACAGGATGGTGAGGTTGCGGGTGTACTTTTTGATGAGGCGGAGCTGGTCTGTGGTGAGCGAGGTGCCGCTGGAGGCTACCACGTTCTCTATACCGGCCTGGTGCAGGGAAACTACGTCTGTATAACCTTCCACCAGCAGGCATTCGTCCAGCTTGTCTATGGAATGGCGGGCAAAGTAAGTGCCGTACAGTACTTTGCTTTTGACATAGATCTCGTTCTCCGGGGAGTTGATGTATTTGGGCGCCCGGTCGTTCTTTACCAGTATGCGCGCGCCAAACCCCAGCACCTTGCCGCTCTGGTTGTGGATGGGAAAAATAACGCGGCCGCGGTAGTTGTCTGCCGGCTGTTCGTTGCGGATGGCCACCAGGCCCGTTTTGAGCAGGTACTCCTGGTTGTAGCCTTTTGCCACGGCGGCCTTTACAAAAGCATCGCGCTCATTGAGGCAGTAACCGAGCTGGAACTTGCGCACCGTTTCTTCCGTAAAGCCCCTTTCCTCAAAATAGCTCAGGCCCACGTTCTGGCCCTCTTCCGTTTCATGCAGGGTCTTTACAAAATAATCGCGGGCAAAATTGTTGATGATAAAAAGGCTGTCTGCCAGCTGTTGCTGGGCCTTTACTTCCGGGCTAACCTCTTTTTCCTCAATTTCCACATTGTATTTCTGCGCCAGCCAGCGGAGGGCTTCCACATAGGAGTACTTTTCGTGCTCCATGAGGAAATTGATGGTGTTGCCGCTTTTGCCGCAGCCAAAACACTTGTAGATCTCCTTGGTGCCGGATACCGTGAAGGAAGGCGACTTTTCATTATGAAAAGGGCAGAGGCCGAGGTAGTTGGCCCCCCGCTTCTTCAGTTTAACGAAAGAGCCTACTATCTCAACAATATCTATCCGGTTGAGTATCTGTTGTATGGTGTTCTGGGAAATCAATTGCTTACGGGTTTACCATTGGCAAACATAGTATAAAATGAGGAATAGGGAGGACGGATATAAATTTTAACTATATTTGTGTATTCCTATATATCTATGAAAAAATTGCTACTCGGGTTTTTAACCTCCCTGGTGTTTTGCACGGCGCATGCGCAGGAATATTCAGGTCTTATCACTTATTTTGTTGACAAACAGGCGGCATGTGACAGTATAACGGTCACATTTACAGCAGATACCACCAACATCCGCGGGGTGATCGGCTATACCTGGATTTTAGGCAATGGCGACAGTATTGTGGCCGGCCACAGTATGGCATACACGTACCGCCAGCCCGGTTTGTACCGGCCCTACCTGCAGGTGGAGCTGGAAGATGGCCGCCGCCTGAACAGCTACCTGCTGCGGAATATCGAAGTAGGCCCGCTGCTGGAAATACTGAACATCTTTTATTCGAAGAAAGACGAATACAGGAGTTTTATGCAGAACATCCATCACGGGCTGATAGGTCCCAAATATACCTGGAGCACGGGCAACACCGAACGCCCCCAGTATATAGATACGCCCGGCGTATACATGGTGTCCATGGAATATTGCAACAAGGTGCTGTACGATACGGCCTTTGCCTATGAGATACCGGAGCTGAGCATGGAAGTAGAGCAGATACCGGCCTCATGGGACCTTAAAGTGCGGTTGAAAACACCCCCTATTTATCCCGCGGCGCATACCAACTGGGCCTTCTGGAATTTTGGCGACGGCGGCGGCACCAGCAATGTGCAAAGCTCTGTGGCAGATACCATCATAGAGCATGTTTACCCCGCTCCCGGCACCTATACCGTAAAGTTCAATTCCACCAATACTTATAATCACAGCCGCTTCTATACCCAGGAGATCACGCTCGTAGATACGCGTTTCTGGCTCAGCCTGGGGCAAGATACAACGATCATCTACGGAGATACCATTCTGCTCCAGGCGTCCAACCCCGGCAACGGCGGTGCGCAGTTCTTATGGAACACCGGGGATACGCTGCCCCAGATCAGGGTCACCGAAGCCGGTACTTACAGCGTGGCTGTTTCCAAATACGGCCGTACGCTGACGGACGAAGTGGTGGTCTCCGTCAATGACAGCGCCATTGCCCGCATGGGGCATAATTCTACTGTTGGGTGCCTGCCGCTGATGGTGGACTTCTGGGATGCATCCGTGGTGCGCCGCGGCAGCATTGTGTCAAGAAAATGGAAATGGGGGCAAGACAGCAGCTCCGTAGAAAGGCCTGTGTATACTTTCACCAGCTACGGCACGCACCTGGTGGAGCTGGAGATCACAGATGACCAGGGAAGAACTTCTCACTGCACAGATACTTTGATCTTACAACCCTACGAGACGCTGGCGGTAGACCTGCCTGATACCGCCTGGCTGCCAGACAGCGCCATTCCCCTCCACCTGGAAGCAACTTATTACCCCGGCGCTCACTATTACTGGTCAAGAGGGGATACCGGGCGTATCTTGACCATTGAGGCCGGTACCCAGGATGCACCGGGTACTTACATATTGCGCGTAGAGCGTTGCGATACCACCATAACGGACAGCATTATTGTGATGAAAAGCTACGGTGACCCGGCTATTGCTTATGATCCCTTTGTGCCATGCCTGCCGGTTACTGTACAGTTCAGGAACGTGACCGTACCAGGCCGCCTGCCGCTTACCTATAGCTGGTGGATCGAATTGGACGGCATACAGATCCCTTCAAACGGCACGTACAGCGATTCAGTGTTTTCCCACACCTTTGAGAAACCGGGGCTGTACGAAATAGGTCTTGAGGCCACTACGGGTATGGCTTACACCGGTACCAGGGTGAAGGTCCGCATTCCTGATACGCTGGTAACGGCTTACGGGGGAACAGCAGATACGGTGCTTCCCGCCGGCGGCAGCATTCAATTGAAGGCGCTGCAGGAAGAACATACCACCTATGCCTGGTCTACCGGAGATACTGCTTCCGCCATTACCGTGTACAACCCGGGCGTTTACGCCGTTACCGCTACCCGCTGCGGGAAGAGCGACGCCAGCAGCATCACCGTACACCCGCCAGATACAGCCACTATCAACCTGTACTACCAGCAACTGACCGGGCAGTGCCGGCCCTTCCGGCTGAGGTTCAGCATATTCGGACTGACTGATACCACCGGCATCAGGCGGTTTGACTGGGTTTTCACCGACCCCCTGGGCCTGGTGATAACAGACAGCGTAGCCAGGCCGGAGCGCCTGTTTTTCACCGAGGGCAACTACAGCGTACAATTATATGTGCAGTATGTTGATGGCAGGGCCGGGTACGGCAAAATTGAGATACCGCTGAAAGAACCTGTGTTCACGCTTGAGTCTCCTTTCCAGACAGACACGCTCTGGTGGTGCGGCCCTTATCCCATGCAGCTGAACGCCGGGAATCCGGGGGCGCGTTATCAGTGGTCCGGCGGCACGGTGACCGGTACGGATTCGCTCTATACTGTTACCAATGCAGGCATGTATAAAGTGCGGATCAGCCGATGCAGCAAAATGCTGACAGATAGCGTATACATCGCAAATCCTCCGCCAGTGTCACTGGTGGGCGGCACGCAGCACGAATTTTGTAATGACGATACGCTGACGCTGGAGGCTGTATTTCCTGACAACTGGCCAGTGGCCTGGCTGCGCAATGGAGACACCATACCCGGCGCAACGGGGAAAACGCTGGCCGTTACAGACAATGCCATTTACATGATCAGCGCCACCAATGGCAATTGCAATATCAGCTCCAGTACCGTTACTACCAGGCGGATAACATTAGAAGGGCAGCTCACCTACGCCCGGGATACGCTTTTTGCCACCGGCAGCTCCAATGTGGAAGCAGGTTTCTATTATAGCTGGTATTTCAACGGCCATCCCGTTCCCGGTTATGCGCTGCCATATTATATACCGGCGGAAACCGGTTATTATCAGGCGCGCGTAGGTAACTTCAGGTGCCTGGCTTTCACGGATTCCATGTTGATCACTATTACACCAGCCACACCGCCCGCGCCTGAAATAGTGGTGGATAACAACGCAGATCAGGTAACATTGTCATTTACACACCCGCAGCAGCCGGAGCCGGGCAATGAATATACGGTGCAGATGAGCGGCAGCGGCGGGGCCTTTACCCGGGAAATGGAAGCGAAGTACACTACGCTGGCCGTTATTCCCAGCACAGAAAGAAGCATTGACCTCTTGCTGAACATACCTGACAGCGTACCCTGCAGTGACGACTACCGGATACGCATTATCAGTTCCAAACCGGCAGACACATCGCTGCTTTCCACCGGTTTCAGGATCGAGAACATGCCGGAAGCCCGTATTAACGCGGCCGCGCTGAACGAGATCTGCGCGGGCACGGAACTGGGGCTGGAGGCAAAGGCCGCCTACCTTTGGACGTACAGCTGGCTGCACAACGGGCAGCCGGTGGCCGGGGCAGACGAGAGCGGGCTAACGGTTACGCAGCCCGGTGAATACCGGGTGGTGGTATCTAACGGGCCTGGCTGTACGGTAACTTCCGGTGCGGTGCGGTTAACGGTGCATACACCGGTAGTGCCTGCACTGGTGCAGCGGGGAGACTCGCTGACCGCCACGCCCGCCGCCAGCTACCAGTGGTACCGCAACGGCCAGTTGCTGGACGGCGCTACCCAGGCCACGATCCGTGCGCCCGGCAGCGCGCGCTACACTGTGCATACCACTGACGCTAACGGCTGCAAGGCGGTATCTGATGAACTGAGCGTGATGGTAACGGCCATTGACCCCGTAACGCTGGAAGGCAGCACCGTGAAACTGTTCCCCAACCCTGCTTCGGGGAAAGCATTCCTGCAGTTCTCTGCCATGCCGGCGCCGCGGACCTTTGTACGTGTTACCAATGCTGCCGGCCTGACCGTATATACCGCGCAAGTGAGCGCCACCCTGCATGAGCTGCCGCTGACCGGTTTGCCTGCGGGTATCTATTTTGTACAGGTCAGCACTAAAAAAGAGAAAATATCGCTCCGGTTGTTCGTACGCTGACAATGCCATATTTGGGTGCGGCCCTTGACCATCAACCTGGTGAGCGGGGCTGCCCCAATGACTGCCGCCGTGCCATGCACAATGCACGCCCGTTTATGCACAGCTATATGATTTTAATACCGGCCGCCTGTTTTCCGCGCTGCTCCTCAACCCCGGCCGCCTATAGCCGCCAAGCGCATTTTTAGCCCCATCCGGGCAGTTTTATTACAAAAGCGGGTTGGTGTCTGTGAACAGGCGGCCGCCGCCAAAAAGGCGCAAAACAACCAAAAGGGGCCATGCTACTGACATCCTGCTGCCATCCTTCGGTGATCCTTCGGTGGTGTTCGGCGCCAGTACGGGTTTGAGGGTGTTTAACCGAAGGTTGACCGAAGGACCGCCGAACGGTTACCGAAGAATGGGCGTATTGACAAACCGTTACATTCCTGTACCGGGCATTATCAAAAATATCATACCCTGCTTTCCCGGGCATCTTTTGGCCCCCGCCTTACAATTGCCTAAATTTGAGATTCCCGCAAGAGAGGGGAACACCAAAACAAATAAAAACAAACGAAACGGATGAAAGAAGTATTCATAGTATCCACCGCCAGAACGCCCATTGGCAGCCTCAGCGGCGCCCTGGCCGCCATACCGGTCACCCGCCTGGGGGCTACGGTGATCAAGGCCGCGCTGGAAAGGGCCCATGTAAGCCCGGAACAGGTGCAGGAAGTGTACATGGGCAACGTGATCAGCGCCAACGCCGGCCAGGCGCCCGCCAACCAGGCCAGCCTGTATGCCGGGCTGCCCAACACGGTACCCTGCACTACCGTGAACAAGGTGTGCGCTTCCGGCATGAAAGCCATTATGCTGGGCGCCCAGAGCATTTTGCTGGGAGATAACGACGTGGTGGTGGCCGGCGGTATGGAAAGCATGAGCAACATTCCCTATTACCTGGATAAGGCCCGCGGCGGCTACCGGCTGGGCCACGGCGCCGTAATTGACGGTATTATCCGGGACGGGCTGTGGGACCCCTATAAAGATTTTCATATGGGCAACGCGGCGGAGATCTGTGCGGCCGAGTACAAGATCAGCCGGGAAGACCAGGACAATTTTGCCGTTCAGAGCTATAAAAGGGCCGCGGCGGCCTATGAAAAAGGGTATTTCCAGGGAGAGATAGTGCCGGTGGAGATACCCGGCCGGCAGGTAACCACGGTGAGCGAAGACGAAGAGTTCAAAAAAGTGAACTTCGAGAAAATGCCCGCGCTGAAGCCCGCTTTCCAGAAAGACGGCACCATTACGGCGGCCAATGCGTCCAAGATCAACGATGGGGCGGCGGCCGTGGTACTGGTGAGCGGGGAGAAGCTGAAGGAGCTGGGGCTGAAGCCGCTGGCCCGGATCGTCAGCTTTGCAGATGCCTCCCAGGCGCCGGAGTGGTTTACCACCACCCCCGTGAAGGCGGTGAACAAGGCCCTCCAAAAGGCCGGCCTGACCATGGGAGACATGGACTTTACCGAGATCAACGAAGCCTTTTCCTGTGTGGCGCTGGCCAACGGGAAAGACCTGGGCGTAAAACCCGGTACCCTCAACATCTGGGGCGGCGCGGTGGCCCTGGGGCACCCCATTGGCTGCAGCGGCGCCAGAATTGTGATTACCTTAACATCCATCCTGCACCGGGAGAACGGGCGCTATGGCGTGGCCGGTATCTGCAATGGGGGCGGGGGCGCCAGCGCCATGGTGATAGAGAAAATGTAAATGCTTTGCTTTTTCACCAACAAACGATATTTTTGCCCTGCCTTTTTTGAGAAAGGTGTGTAATGTTCAAAATATATTAAAGATTCAAATGCGTCAGATAGCCTTCAGACAAGCCTTAAGAGAAGCCATGCAGGAAGAAATGCGCCGCGATGAGCGGGTGTTCCTGATGGGCGAGGAAGTGGCAGAGTACAACGGAGCGTACAAAGTTAGCCAGGGAATGCTCGATGAGTTTGGCCCGCGCCGCGTAATAGACACCCCTATTGCCGAGCTGGGCTTTACCGCCATAGGCGTGGGCGCCGCACAGAACGGCCTCCGTCCCGTACTGGAATTTATGACCTGGAACTTTGCTGTACTGGCGCTTGACCAGATACTCAATACCGCCTCCAAAATGCTGGCCATGAGCGGCGGGCAGGTAGGCTGCCCCATCGTGTTCCGCGGGCCTAACGGCTCTGCCGGTCAGCTGGGCGCGCAGCACTCCACCGCATTTGAAAGTTATTATGCCAACATCCCGGGCCTGAAAGTGATCTCCGTATCCAACCCGTACGATGCCAAAGGCCTCCTGAAAGCCGCTATCCGGGACGATGATCCGGTGGTTTTCATGGAAAGCGAGCAGATGTACGGCGATATGGGTGAAGTGCCCGAAGAGGAATACATCATCCCCATCGGCAAGGCCGATATCAAACGCGCCGGTAAGGACGTGACCATCGTTTCTTTCAACAAAATGATGAAAGTAGCCATGGGCGCCGCGGAAGAGCTGGCCAAGGAAGGCATTGAGGCTGAGGTGATAGACCTCCGCACCATCCGCCCGCTGGACTGGTTCACCATCCTGGAATCTGTGAAAAAGACCAACCGCCTGGTGATCGTGGAAGAACAATGGCCGTTCTCCAGCGTTTCTTCCGAAATTTCCTACCGCATCCAGAAAGAAGGGTTCGACTACCTGGACGCGCCCATCCGCCGCATCACCGCTGTAGATGCTCCCATGCACTACGCGCCTAACCTGGTGAAACTGTACCTGCCCGATGTGGAAAGAACAGTGAAACTGGTGAAAGAGGTGATGTACATGAAAAAGTAACTACCCGTAAGGAAGTATAGCAGCCCGCTTCACTACGAAGCGGGCTTTGTTTTTGGTTGCCGTTGCCACGCAGCCCTGGTTATGAAGGCCTCCACAGCCGTATTCGGCAAAAAGGTGTTTGCGCTGAAACTGGCGGATATGCTGGTCACCTTCGGTACCCTGTTCGTTTTTTACCATTTCTCCCGGCGGCGGCACGCCGCTTCTTTTTATGCCGCATATCCATTATTTTAGGAAAACTAAAATCCCTCCATGCATCTTATCCGCCTGTTTTTCCTGCTGCTCTTCCCTGTATGTACCCTGGCCGCTCCATCTGTTACCATCGTAAAAGCCGTATTCCCCGCATCTCCCGGAAAAATATCCATCATCACCTATGACCCCGTTACTGGGGAGGAGGTGGAGTACAAGGCAAAGAAACAAGGGAAGACGTGGGTTGTTTCATTCCCCCAGCTATTGCCTGGGGATGTGCTTTTCCGGTACGGAAAGAAGTGGACCATGTTGCTGCTTTCTCCCGGCGACACGCTGGAGATAACCGCCAATGAGCACGGCCTTCGTTTTTCGGGCGTAAGGGGAAAGACCAATGAACAATTGCAGGCTTACCGCCGTGAGCTGTATGGGCCTGATGTGTATGCCCGCGGTAAAGCACTGGATAGCTATATTCCAGACAGCAGCGCAGCTTCCATAACGGCCTTTCTGCGGCAAAGATCTGTACGTGACAGTACCGTGCTGGCAAATTTCATCTACCAGCAGCAACCTGATACGCTGTTTTGCCATTGGGCGTGGCAAAGCCTGCGTTATGAACTGGAAGAACGGCTGCTGCGATATGCCGCTTTTAAAAAGTATGGGGTGCCCGCCGGCTGGTTTGATACCGCTGAAACGCTGGCCGCACAACCAGACAGCATCCTCCCCATCGCCCGGATGATGTTTGTGGATGAATACAGTAATTACCAGTTAGGGGAGGTGATCAACAGCGGGCGCAATTTTGTAACGTACTGTAGATCGTGGCCGGCGGGTACCATGCGGGATATGTTGCTGGCCCGCTATGTGTACGTTTTTCAGGACGCCGCCCTGGGTTTTGTATTGCAGCCGGATATGGCCAGGATACAGCAGATGCTCACGCACCCGGTTTTCATGGAATATGTACGGCGGGTAGAGAAAGACGTGAAAGCGGATGAAGGCCGGGGCGCCTCTCTCGGGGAGGCAAAACGGCTGGAGAAACCGGGGATGGGAAAGGATTCCATCCTCCAGAAGTTTATAGCGCCCTATGCCGGCAAGGCGGTGTATATAGACGTTTGGGCCACCTGGTGCGTGCCCTGCCGGGAAGAGATGCCCGCCTCTCAACAATTGCGCCGGCGCCTGGAAAAAGACAATGTGGTGTTTGTGTATCTCTGCGTAGGCTCCCCTGAAAAGGCCTGGAAGTCAGTTGTAGACAAAATGGGCATACGCGGGGAACACTTTCTGCTAACGCAGGCGGAATATGATGCCTTGCGCGAAACGTACCGGTTGCAGGGCGTGCCCCATTACCTGGTGGCAGACAGGCAGGGAAGGGTGGTACACAGGAACGCGCCCGGGCCTTCAGACGGCAGGGCGGAAGAAATGTTGCGGAAACTGGCGGAATAACCGGCTTATTCCCCGAACAGGTCACTGCTCAGGTACCGGTCTCCGCGGTCGCAGATGATGCAGACCACTACGCCGTGCTTCAGCTCGCGGGCCACTCTTACGGCCGCAGCCACGGCCCCGCCGCTGCTCATACCGCAGAAAATGGCTTCTTCTTTGGCCAGCCGCCGCGTCATGGTGCGGGCTTCTTCTTCAGAAATGTCCATAGTGCGGTCTACGCGGTGTTTTTCAAATATTTTGGGCAGGTACGCTTCCGGCCACTTGCGGATGCCGGGTATCCTGGAGCCGTCTGTAGGCTGGCAGCCAACGATCTGGATAGACGGGTTTACTTCTTTCAGGTAGCGGCTTACGCCCATAATGGTGCCGGTGGTGCCCATGGCGGATACAAAATGGGTCACGCTCTTGCCCGTGTCCCGCCAGATCTCCGGGCCGGTGGTGCGGTAATGCGCGCCGTAGTTGTCCGGGTTGGCAAACTGGTTCAGCATATGATAGCCGCCTTTGGCCACCTGCGCATGCGCATAGTCTATAGCGCCTTCCATGCTTTGCTCTTTGGGCGTGAGGGTCACTTTGGCGCCAAAGGCTTCCATGGTGAGCACCCGCTCACGCGTGGCGTCTTCCGGCATTACCAGTTCTATGGCTACATTGAATAACTTGGCGATCATGGCCAGGGCTATGCCTGTATTGCCGCTGGTGGCCTCTATCAGCTTGATGCCGGGTTGCAGTTCCCCGCGGTCAAGCGCCCCCTTGATCATGCCGTAGGCGGCGCGGTCTTTTACACTGCCGCCGGGGTTGGAGCCTTCCAGCTTGGCGTAAATGGTAACGTTCGGGTTTTCAGGTATCTGTTGCAGGGCTACCATAGGAGTATTGCCCACCAGGTCCAGTACTGTTTTCATCGTTTGGTCATAAAATATTTCGTTCAAAAAAGATCATACCATCTTGATGCTGCCGTCTGCCTTGTAATAAATGCGGGAATGCGGCGCTGTGGATTTGATCAGCCATACGTTCCCCCCAATAATGCTGTGGTGGCCTATTACGGTATCTCCACCTAAAATGGTGGCGCCCGCGTAGATCACTACATGCTCTTCTATGGTAGGGTGGCGTTTGCTCATGGCCATGGTTTTGTCTATGCTCAATGCGCCGAGGGTAACGCCCTGGTATATTTTCACATGCGGGCCAATGACCGTTGTTTCGCCAATGACCACGCCCGTGCCATGGTCTATGCAGAAATACGGCGCAATCCGGGCCGCGGGGTGAATGTCTATGCCCGTGCGGTCATGCGCAAATTCCGTGATCACCCTGGGCAGCAGGGGCACGCCCAGCGTATGCAGGCCATGCGCCACGCGGTAGGCCGCAATGGCGTAAAAGCCGGGGTAGGCGCGTATTACTTCGTAGAGGCAGGTGGCCGCCGGGTCTCCCTGCAAAATGGCCTCCGCGTCTTTGGTGAGATGACTGTAAATGCCCGGCACCTGCTCCATAAAAAGGCGCGCCGTGGCCGCCGGCGGTTGGGGAAGACTGCCCTCCATAGGCGTCAGCAGGTCTTTCAGCCTTTCTTCCAGCTGGGCCGCGTACAGCTCCAGTTCGGCGCCGCTCATCACCCTGCCGGTATGCTCCGGGAACAACCAGTTCACCAGGTCCCTGCAAAAAGCCCATACCTGTTCTGATGAAGGATAGGCATTGGCAGCCGCGGCCGCATGCCGTAATTTCAGTTGCTCCAGCAATTTTTTCATAAAATGTGAATAGTTACCTCAACGGGTTAAAATTACAGATAAAACCGGTATAATTAGTAGACTGTTTAGCGCCAAACCGTTTACAGTACACAAATTATTCATTCTTACTGCAATAATACGGGAGTATTTAAGGCAGGCTGGCGGCGGTTGGCTTCTTTTTCTTAATTTTGGCACTGTTTAAAATAATAGACAACCTATGGCCAATATCCTGATTATTGACGACGAAAAAAGCATCCGCAAAACGCTTTCCGAGATACTGACCTACGAAGGGTACAAGGTAGATGAGGCGGCAGACGGGGCGGAAGGGTTCAAAATGTACCAGGGCAAAGCCTATGATGCCGTTTTGTGCGACATCAAGATGCCCAAGATGGATGGCCTGGAATTTCTCGAAAAAGCAAAGGAGGTCAACCCTGACGTGCCCATCATTATGGTGAGCGGCCACGGGAATATTGATACGGCCGTGGAAGCGGTGAAAAAAGGAGCGTACGATTATATTTCCAAACCGCCCGACCTGAACAGGCTGCTCATCACCCTGCGCAACGCGCTGGATAAAACCACCCTGGTGGCGGAAACCAAAGTGCTGCGCAAAAAGGTGAACAAAACGCCTGAAATGATAGGGGAATCCGCCCCCATCGTGAAAATAAAAGACACCATCCACAAAGTGGCGCCTACAGACGCGCGTGTATTGGTAACAGGAGATAACGGCGCCGGCAAGGAGCTGGTGGCCCGCTGGATACATGAGTACAGCAACCGCGCCGCCGGCCCGCTGGTGGAAGTGAACTGCGCGGCCATTCCCAGCGAGCTGATAGAAAGCGAGCTGTTCGGCCACGAAAAAGGTTCCTTCACCTCCGCCGTCAAACAACGCATCGGCAAGTTTGAACAGGCATCCGGCGGCACGCTGTTCCTGGACGAGATAGGGGACATGAGCCTTTCCGCCCAGGCCAAAGTGCTGCGCGCCCTGCAGGAAGGCAAGATCACCCGCGTGGGAGGAGACAAGGAGATCAGTGTAGACGTACGCGTAGTGGCGGCCACCAATAAAGACCTGCTGAAAGAAGTGGAGGAAAAGAACTTCCGCCTGGACCTTTATCACCGCCTGAGCGTGATCCTCATCCACGTGCCTTCGCTCAATGACAGGAAAGAAGATATCCCCCTGCTGGTAGATCATTTCCTGGACTCGGTCTGCGCGGAATACGGCACGGCCCGCAAGGGAATGGACAAAGATGCCATCAAGGCGCTGCAGGCACACCCGTGGACGGGCAACATCCGCGAGCTGCGCAACGTGGTGGAAAGGCTGGTGATCCTCTCCGGCAAAACCATTACGGCAGATGATGTGGAAAATTATGTGGTACCCAACCACGACAAAAAAAAAGTCACTTCCTGAATGATGAACTGCTGGTGCTGACGCGCCTGCACGATTTCAGGGATGAAGTGGAAAAGATCTTCATTGAGTTCATGCTGAACAAAAATAGCTGGAATGTGTCCAGAACGGCGCAGGAGCTTGACATACAGCGGAGCCACCTGTACAACAAGATGGAACGGTACGGCATCCGCAAATCAGCAGCAGATGAATAACAAGCACATTTACCTCATAAGCGGCCTGGGCGCAGATGAAAGAGTATTCAGCCGGCTGGAGTTCCCCGCCGGGTATGAGACACACTTTCTGCCCTGGATACAGCCGCTGACGCCGGGAGAGCCCATTGGCGAGTACGCCGCCCGCATGGCGCGGCGCATCCTTCACCCCAACCCCGTATTGCTGGGCCTCTCCTTTGGCGGTATGATGAGTATAGAAATGGCCCGCCATATACCGGTAGAAAGGGTCATATTGTTGTCGTCCGTAAAACAAAAACAGGAACTGCCCCCTTATTATAACGGCCTGGCCCGGCTGCTGCTGCGGCAGTTGCCGGACCGCATCCTTTTCCGGCGCCGGCAATACATTGTGCGCCTTTTCATGCAAAGTAAAACCGAAGAAGAACTGGCCCTGCTGCGGGACTACATGCAGAAAAAAGACTACACCTACATGCGCTGGGCCCTCAATGCCATCCTGCAATGGCAGAACGAATGGGTGCCGCACCATTGCGTACATATTCATGGCAGTGCAGACAGGCCTTTTCCCCGCCGGTACGTCAACCCCACCCACACTATTGTGAACGGCGGCCACTTCATGGTCATGAACCGCGCGGCGGAGATCAGCCGCATCCTGGAAAGAGAATTATAACATCACTTTACGCCGCGCAAAGTCTACCATTTCCGTCAGCGTATGCAGCAGCATAACGTTGGCAGGAAGGGGAACGGTAATGCGGGACACCTGCGGGCCGGATATAGTGATGGGAATGGAAGGGAAGTATTTGCCCAGCTCCTTCACAAAATTGTCCAGCGTCTTTTGGGGAAAGTTGGTGATGATGTGCGTATACACATGGTCTGCCCGCTTGCGCTCAATATAGAAACGAAGGTCTTGCAACGGCACGCTGGCCCCGAAGTTGACCACCGCGCAGCCGTGTTTTTTCATGAGGTATTGTGCAAAGAGCAGGGGAATTTCGTGAAACTCGCCCTCGGGGAGGAACAGCAGGAACTTTTCGCCGCCCTCGGGAGGCATGTCAAGCCCGTCTATGGCCACCATCAGCTTTTTACGGATAATGCTGGACGCAAAATGCTCCTGGGCCGGTATTACACAGTCTGCCAGCCACAGCAGGCCTACCTTTTCAAGGTAGGGGTATATCACCTTCAGCATGGCCTGCTCAAAACCCGTGCGTAACAATGCGTTATGAAAAACCCGCTCAAATTTGACCTGGTCAAAGTCTATCATGGCCTCCACCAGCTGGTTAACATATACCTGCTGCAGGTGGGGGCCTTTCTGGCCTGCTTCGTCCAGAGACAGCTGCCGGATCTCCTCGTCCGTCATCACGGCAATTTTGGATATCTTGTAGCCGTGGCGGTACAGGTAAGCTATGCGCAGCATGTGTTTCAGCTCGGCATTACTGTAAACGCGGTGATTGGTATCCTTGCGCTTGGGGCGCAGCAGTTTGTACCGTTGCTCCCATATGCGGATGGTATGCGCCTTGATACCGGTGAGGCTTTCGATGTCCTTTATGGTAAAACTGTTCAATGTTCTGGATTGCAGATTAAACAAAAATAGACATAAAGTTGCATCCGGCTCAATTAGTTTCCGGGAACTTACGTGTGATTTTTAAGAAAACTTTTGTAGCCGTTTTCTGGCTTACAATTAACAGAATATTATATTTGTTCCCTGAACAACTAAAAAGAACAGCATGAACCTGGCATTTTGGAAGAAGAAAGACGGTCAGCCGAAGAAGAAGAAATCCGCACTACGGGAATGGCTCGATGCGGCTATCTTCGCGGTGATTGCGGCAACGCTGATTCGGACCTTCATTTTTGAAGCATATACCATCCCTACGCCTTCTATGGAAAAAACCTTGCTGGTAAACGATTTCCTGTTTGTCAGCAAAGTTAGTTACGGCCCCCGCGTTCCCATGACACCGCTGGCCGTGCCTTTTACGCACCATACGCTTCCGCTCACCAAATATACCAAGGCCTACTCCGAGGCCGTACAATGGAAATACAGGCGCATACCCGGTTTCAGCGAAGTAAAGCGGAACGATGTGGTGGTGTTCAACTTCCCGGAAGGTGACACTGTGGCCCTGGAGCGGTCAGACGAAAGTTATTATGACCTGGTGCGCCGCATGGGCCGTGACCAGGTATGGAGCCAGTACAAGGTGGTCTCCCGCCCGGTAGACAAACGGGAGAACTATATCAAACGCTGCGTGGGCATTGCGGGAGATACCCTGGCCGTGCGTGAAGGCGTTGTAGTGGTGAACGGCGTGCCCGAAGCGCAGCCGCCCGCCAGCGAGCGCCTGTACCATGTGACCACCACCACCGGGGACCGGCTGAACCACATGCGGCTGGAGGAAATGAACATTGAAGACGTGCCCGAGGTAAGGGTGTCCGGCAAGATCAGCTATAACCTCACCCCCTCCGAAGTAACTTCTGTAAAACAGCTGGAAGCCGTGAACGGGGCGGTAGAGCCTTTTATTGACGGTAACGAAGACGGTGTGTGGCCGCAGGATACCGCGCATTTCAAATACACGGTAGACAATTTCGGGCCTGTTTATATCCCGAAAAAAGGCGCCACCGTACGGCTTGACAGCAGCAATATTGAGCTGTACCGCCGTATTATTGCCGTATACGAAGAGAACACGCTGGAAACCAAAGACGGCCGTTTTGTGATCAACGGCACGCCTACAGACCAGTATACCTTTAAAATGAACTATTACTGGATGATGGGAGACAACCGCCATCATTCCCTGGACTCCCGCTACTGGGGCTTTGTTCCCGAAGACCATGTAGTAGGCAAGGCCTGGCTCATCTGGATGAGCTACGGAAAGGGCGGCATCCGCTGGAGCCGCTTGTTCAGGACCATCAGGTAATACGGAAGCCCAGCTTCTCCACCGGGAGCAGCCATGCTGAAATTCCTTATCTTCGGAAAGCAGCATGCCTGCTCCCGGTTTTTTAATACCAACAGTATGAAAATCAATACCCAACAGTTCAGCTACGAAGAATACGCCAACGCCGGAGAACTAAACCCGGCAGACGCTTCGCTGCTGCAGGCCGCCAAAGACGCCACGCGGCAGGCTTATGCCCCTTACTCCCGCTTCAGGGTAGGGGCGGCGCTGCAACTGGCTAACGGCCAGCGGGTAACGGGTACCAACCAGGAAAACGCGTCTTATCCCGTAGGCATCTGCGCGGAACGAACGGCCCTTTCCGCCGCATCTGCCCAATACCCCGGTGTAGCGGTTGAAACGCTGGCCGTCAGCTATGATAACGAGCTGGGCCCCAGCCAACACCCCATCACCCCCTGCGGTATTTGCCGCCAAACGCTGGCCGAGTACCAGCAGCGTTTTCAGGCGCCCATCCGCCTGGTGCTGGGCGGCCTCAGCGGAAAGGTGATTGTGATACCGGATGCGGCGTTGCTGCTGCCGCTGTCTTTTTCTTCGGAGAACATGAAATAGCGGCCGCGAGAAGGGCGCCCCTCAGTAATATGCATAACGGCCCGCGCAGCATTTCTTCCCCGTATAAGAAATAATGCTATTATATAAATTATCTTTTTTTATATTTGTGTAGCGCTGATGCGCTGCCAGCTATGAACCTATACCTTATCCTGCTGAATGCCAGCCTGTTGGCGCCGGGTTACACCGCTCCGCCTGCCATGGCTCATCCTTTTCCGGTTTTTAAAGGAGGAATTGCACCTATGACGTACACCGCCCCCGGCAACCCTGCCCGGCAGCTGTACCGTGAGGGCCGCCGTATGCAGCGCAGCGGGCGGCTGGATGAGGCGCAGCAGCATTATGAGGCGGCCATCAGGGAGAACCCTCTTTATGCTGACGCTTATCTTGCGTTGGCGGCGCTTTACCAGCAGCAACAACAGCCTGAACCAGCCAAACAGCAATTACAAACCCTGTTGCGCCACTTCCCTGCGCAAAGGGAGGCCCTGGCCATGCTGGCGGCCCTGCATTATGAGCAGCATGCCTGGGAAGATGCGCTGGCCTGCGCTTTCCGGGCGCAGGAGCTGGGCCAGCCGCAAATGCACCGCATCATAGGTCTCAGCTACGGATTCCTGGACCACCCCGCGGAAGCCGTGCAGGCGCTGGAAAAAGCACATCAAGAGAAAAAGCTGGACGGGGAAGAGCTGTGCAGGCTGGCGCGCCTGTACGCGCAGCTGGAAGATTATCAGAAAAGCATTCAATACTACGAACAATCACTGAAGGCTGGCAGCAACCCGCCTGATGTATATTACGAATTGGGAATGATGCACTTTAACATGAAAAACTACAAGAACGCCGCCGGGGCATTTGAGCAGGCAGCCAGATCTGGCCGCCCGGTAGATGCGGACCTTTATTTGAACCTGGGAATGGCCCACCTCAGACAGGCCGAGTACGATCAAGCCATCCACCACCTGCAAACCGCCCTCAGCTTAAGGCCCAAAGACATACAGGTGATGTTGAGCCTGGCCAACGCTTACTACAAGCAGCAAGATTACCGGCAGGCCGCCACGCAATGGAACAAAATACTGATGATGCAGCCGCAGAACGCTTTTGCCATGTTCATGCTGGGAAAATCCTACATGGGTTGCGGAGAGCTGGCAAAGGGGCAGGCCATTTGCGACCAGGCTTTGAAAATATCGAACTGATATAGGGCGGCTGCAAAACCTGCCGCAGGCCGCAGATCACTTTTGCCACTGTTACATCCGCTCCGGCACTGCAATCCCCAGCATTTTCATGCTCTGTTTGATAGTGCTGGCGGTGAGTGATGCAATTTGCAGGCGCAGCTTTCTTTTGCTGTCAGACTCCGCGTCCCTTACAGAATAAATGTATTTGCCCTGTTCTTTTTTGGCGTAGAAAGAATTGAACGTTTGCGCCAGCAGGAAGGCGTAATTGGCTATTACGGAAGGGCTCATTTCACGCTGGGCTTCTTCCAGGATGCCGTCAAACTGCTCGCAGAGCATGATCAGCTCTTTTTCCATAGGCAGCAGCGCTTCTTCGTGCGTGTAATCTGCCAGTACGGCAAGGTCTGCTGTGGAGAACTCGCGCATAATGGACTTGATGCGCGCATAGCTGTACTGGATGAACGGGCCGGTGAAGCCATGCATGTCTATGGACTCTTCCGGGTTGAAGATCATTTTCTTCTTCGGGTCTACTTTCAGCAGGAAGAACTTCATGGCGCCCAGGCCAATGGTTTCGTTCAGCTCCCGCAGCTCTTCTTCTGAAAAGCCTTTCACTTTGCCCAGCTCTTCCGTGTTGGCGGCGGCGGTGGCAATCATTTCGTCTACCAGGTCGTCTGCGTCCACCACGGTGCCTTCACGGCTTTTCATGCGGCCGTGCGGCAGCTCCACCATGCCGTAGGAGAGATGGTAAATGCCGTCTGCGCAAGGCTCCTGCAGTTTTTCAAGGATGAGCTTCAGCACCTTGAAATGATAGTTCTGCTCATCAGCCACTACGTACACGCTTTGTTCCATGTGGTAGTCGTCATATTTAAGACGGGCGGTGCCCAGGTCTTGCGTCATGTATACGGAAGTACCGTCGCCGCGCAGCAGCAGCTTTTCATCCAGCCCTTCGGCGGTGAGGTCTATCCATACAGAGTTGTCTTCCTTGCGGAACAGCACGCCCTTGCGCAGGCCTTCTTCTACCAGGTCTTTCCCCAGCAGGTAGGTCTGGCTTTCGTAGTACATCTTGTCAAAGTCGATGCCCAGGCGGCGGTAAGTTTCATCAAAGCCTTCGTACACCCAGCTGTTCATGGTCTGCCAGAGGGCGCGTACTTCCGGATTGCCGGCCTCCCATTGCTGCAGCATGATCTTGGCCTGTTGCATGATCTCGGTGCGGTTGCGGCTTATTTCCTTGATCTCGTCTTTTATCTTCGTGCTCTTCTCTTCGTCTGCCTGTACTTCAGGCTTTTGCAGCGCCTGGTAGAGTTTGATGATCCTTTCTTTCTCCGCTCCGTCAAAATCTTTGAACTCACCTTCCAGCACATCTGAAATAATAGGCTCCGCCTGTTCCTTGAGAATGGTCTCGAAATGCACGTAGTAGTCACCCACCAGGTGGTCTCCTTTAATGCCGGTGGTGGCCGGCGTATCTCCATGGGCAAACAGTTGCCATGCCAGCATGGATTTGCAGATATGGATGCCACGGTCGTTCACGAGGTTGGCCTTGATCACTTCAAAGCCGTTGGCCTTGAAAATTTCCGCCACCGAGTAGCCGAGAAAGTTATTCCGGAGGTGCCCCAGGTGCAGGGGCTTGTTGGTATTGGGAGAGGAGTATTCGATCATTACCTTGCGGCCGTTAGCGGGCTTCTGGCCAACCTGCCGGCTGGCATGCGCCTGTTGTACAAAACGGATCCAGTACTGGTGGCGTACCTGCAGGTTGAGGAAACCTTTCACCACGTTGAAGCCGGTGATCAGGTCCGCATAATTGGCCGTGAGCCAGGCTCCCAGCGCCTGGCCGGTTTCTTCCGGCTTTTGCCGGCTGAACTTTGTAAATGGAAAAACAACGATGGTATATTCTCCCTCAAATTCGGGCTTGGTAGTGTTAACCGCAATGTCTGCAGCCGTGAAAGGCTGTTGGTACAGGGCCTGTATTGCCGCAGCAGCGGCATTCTTGATGTCAGAAACTACACTCATACTGAATTGATCTTAGAGGGCAAAGGTACTTTTATTAAGCCTAATTTAACACCCCTTTAAGAAGGGCAACGGCTATTTTCCGTAATTTTGCAGGAGTTATTTATCCCTTTCCTGTTTTGTTCAAGTAATAACCTGATATGATAAAACCGACCCGTACATTCGAGAAGATGGCCATTTTTGATATGGACAACACCCTGCTGCAGCGCAGTTTTATACATACCGCCGCCGCCTCGCTGGGTTTTACGGATGCATTGCGGAATATTGTTGCGGCCGGTTACCCGGACGTTGAGCGTACCCAAAAAATTGCCGGCCTGCTCAAAGGCCTGCGCCAGGAACAACTCATGGCCGTTGTAGCCTCCATTCCTGTAGTGGAAGATGCCGCCGCCGTAGTGGCGGAGCTGCAGGGGAAAGGGTATGTATGCGGCATTATCAGCGACAGTTACACCTGCATCACCGAATACGTGAAGAACAAACTGAAAATGGATTTCAGTTGTGCCAATGTGCTGGAGTTTGAAGATGATATAGCCACCGGTACCGTATATATTCCCCACAATTTCCGCCGCTTGCAGAACAGTGACTGCCAGCACGACTATTGCAAATGCAACATGATGCGCCACATCAGCAGCCAGTTTGCCATTGACACGGCAGATGTGCTGGCCATTGGTGACGGCGTGAATGATATTTGCATGCTGAGCCACGCGGGTACCGGCGTGGCGTTCAACGCCACCTGCGCGCAGGTAAATGAAGTGGCAGACGTGATCTTGGACGAGCGCAGCTTCAGGCCGGTGCTGGAGTTTGCTTAAAACAGCATGTACATCCCGGTTTGCAGGAGGTGGTTTTTTGCATGAGAGGCTGCTGCCCGTTGCGCAACGGGCGTAATTCCCCGGTTGTAACGAACATTAAATCCCAGTCTTTTGCCCGCCTGGTACCCGGCGCCGAATGCCGCCAGCAGATCGGCCGCATTTTCGTGATGGTCTACATAGCTTACGCCATCTGCATAATAGTGTTCCCGCAACTTTCTGTTTACAAGGATGCCCAACTGAGGCCCGGCCTCAAAGTATAACCTGCTTTTGAACCGGTATTGGGCAAGCATGGGGAAGGCAAGATAATTGCAATCCGTAGCAGGCCCCAATACCTTTATGAAATTGCCTCCGCCCTGTTGAGAAAAGTATACTTCCGGTTGCAGGCGCCAGTGCTCATGAAGTTTCAGGTGAAATAACAAACCGGCATGGAACCCTATGCGTGGATTGTCAATGTTCCGGGTGAGCCAGGATACATTGAGGCCCGCCTTGGGGCCGAAGCGGAATATTCTTTCCTGCGCTGCCGCGGGAGAGTGGTACAGGGTGCATGCTGCCAGCAGCATAAAAAGATATTTCATACAGGGGCCGGGTTTGATATAGAACGATGCGTTCCCTTCCAAAGTTACACGCAAAAAAAAGCAGTGCACCAGGAATGGTACACTGCTCCGGATTTTATAGGTAGATACTATCTTTTTGTTATATGTTAAAAGTTGACAGCTTCCATTTAACAAATAGTGTGCCGATACAAAGGCCTCCGCATACCGCGGAGGCCTTTGTCATGTTGTCATATCATTGTCAGGGCGCTAGTAGATGGTAAATTCCACCCTGCGGTTTTTCTGCCGCCCTGCCGCTGTTTTATTGGAGGCAATGGGCTGCGTTTCTCCGTACCCGGTGGCCTCAATGCGGCTCGGGTTAGCGCCTTGTGAAACCAGGTAGGCTTTTACAGATTCTGCCCTGTCTTTAGACAGGCGCATGTTGCTGGCATCGTTGCCCACATTGTCTGTATGCCCCGCCAGTTTCAGGCTGAGGTTCTTCCGTTTCAGCAGGTCCGCTACCCGGTTAAGCGAGGGGTAGGAGGCCGGTTTGATGTCTGATTTGCCGGTGGCAAATTCCAGGTTGGCAATAGCATCCCGCACCAGGCGCCGGTCGTCTTCCGTAATAATAACCTGTACGGGGCCGGGTTTGGCCGTGTCCGGCTTGGGCAGCGGGCAGCCGGAGCCGTCCACCTTGTCGGTTTTGGGGGTGTTCGGGCATTTGTCGAACAGGTCTGAAACACCGTCGCCATCACTGTCTGCCTGCAGCTTTTCAACACTGGCGGCCAGTTTGGCGTTAGATTCTTTCTGGGCGTCCAGTTCCAGCTTCAGCTGGTCTTTCTGGGCCACCAGGTCGTCATACATCACGGCGGGGGCATTGTGCCACTGCAGTTGCGGTTTGGCGCGGTTGCCCAGGGCAAACTCGATGCCCACATGCGCATAAGAGAACTTGTCTTTCGTAGGCGAGTTGTAGTTATACCCGTCAAAGTTGTCGCCATCCACGTAATGCATGGTGTACCCCAGGTCCAGGTTGGTGATGTCACTCAGCCTGAACTTGATGCCGGCGCCCACGGGCACGTAAAATTCCTTGAGAGTGCCGGAGGGCTTGTATTCGGTAGTAACCCCTCCCGGTGTGGTCATTTCGGGGCTATAGCCCGCCAGCCCGCCGCCCACGGAGAGGTACAGCTGCGCGGCGCCCTGCTTGTGCAGCCAGTTGATAGAGGCTACATTAAACACGGCGTTAAGGCTGCCTGACCATTTAAGGGTGGTCTCGAAAGACTGGTACTGCCGGTTGGGGTCGGAGCCGTCTCCCAGCTTGCGGCTGTTGTCTCCCTTTACCTTGCCGCCCATAAAATCCGCACGGAGGCCCAGGAAATGGAGGATCTGCCATTTAACGTTGGCGCCGTAACCGTAGTTGACCTGCCATTTGGTAAAGTCATTACTGCCGCCGGTGGCCACAACGGGCATCAGCACCCCTGCATTAACGCCAATGGAGAAGGTCCGGAATTGCTGGCTGCCGCCAAATACTTTCCCTGCCGGGGCGGGGTCTGTGGCCTGCGGGGTCTGCGCAAGGCCTGCCAGGGGTAAAACGGTCAACATACTGAAGACCCACTTCATGGTTCTGTTCATATGATATTTGGTTAGGTGTACAGCATGGAAAACAAATTTTGAGCCACTGTGTTGTAATGGGGAAGACATCTTTTTTATTCTCATACAAGCATATTGGTGCGGAAACTGACATAATAGCATACTGCCATGCCTTGGCATAATCATTGAATACCCATCAAGGTCTGAAACCTTTCAGGCTACACTGTTTCACAAAGGAGAACATTATTATTATGGGAAAGATTATAGGAATTGACTTAGGAACTACCAACTCTTGCGTTGCCGTAATGGAAGGTAACGAACCGGTAGTAATTGCCAACGATGAAGGCCGCCGTACCACGCCTTCCGTTGTAGCTTTTTTAAAGAACGGCGAAAGGAAGGTAGGTGACCCGGCCAAACGCCAGGCTATCACCAACCCGGTAAATACCATTATGTCGGTGAAGCGTTTCATGGGCCGCCATTATGACGAATTATCCAACGAGATCCCCCACTGGAGCTACAAAGTAGCAAAAGGCGATAACAACACTACGCGTATCGATATAGATGGCAGATTGTACACTCCGCAGGAAATATCTGCCATGATCCTGCAGAAAATGAAGAAAACGGCCGAAGATTACCTGGGCCAGGAAGTATCCGAGGCGGTGATCACAGTACCCGCTTACTTCAATGACGCCCAGCGCCAGGCTACCAAAGAAGCCGGTGAAATTGCCGGCCTTACGGTACGCCGTATCATCAACGAGCCTACCGCGGCCGCACTGGCTTACGGGCTTGACAAAAAACATGCAGACAGCATCATTGCCGTGTTTGACCTTGGCGGTGGTACTTTCGACATCTCCATCCTCGAACTGGGAGACGGGGTGTTTGAAGTGAAATCTACCAACGGTGATACCCACCTGGGTGGAGACGACTTTGACAAGGTGATCATGGACTGGCTGGCCGATGAGTTCAAGAAAGATGAAGCGGTAGACCTGCATAAAGACCCCATGGCATGGCAACGCCTGAAAGAAGCGGCCGAGAAAGCAAAGATAGAGCTGTCTTCTTCCCAGGAAACCGAGATCAACCTGCCTTACATTACGGCAGTAGACGGTGTGCCCAAGCACCTGGTAAAAAAGCTGACCCGCTCCAAATTTGAGCAATTGAGCGATAGCCTGGTGGAAAGAACGTTGGGCCCCTGCAAAAAGGCCCTGGCAGACGCCGGCATGGACGTGTCTAAAATTGATGAAGTGATTTTGGTGGGCGGTTCTACCCGTATCCCCAAAATACAGGAAGTAGTAGAGAAATTCTTCGGTAAAAAGCCGAACAAGGGCGTGAACCCTGATGAAGTGGTAGCCGTTGGCGCCGCTATCCAGGGTGGCGTACTGACCGGTGAAGTGAAAGACGTGCTGTTGCTGGACGTAACCCCCCTGTCTCTCGGTATCGAGACCATGGGCGGTGTGTTCACCAAGCTGATCGAGTCCAACACCACCATTCCTACCAAAAAGAGCGAGATCTTCTCCACTGCGGCAGATAACCAGCCGAGTGTTGAAATACACGTGCTGCAAGGCGAAAGGCCCATGGCCGCCCAGAACAGAACGCTGGGCCGTTTCATCCTGAACGACCTGCCGCCCGCGCAAAGAGGCGTGCCGAAAATTGAAGTGGTGTTTGACATTGACGCCAACGGCATCCTGCACGTAACGGCAAAAGACCAGGGCACCGGCAAATCTCAGAACATCCGTATTGAAGCGGGCAGCGGCCTGAACAAGGACGAGATCGAAAAGATGAAGGCAGAGGCCAAAGCACACGAAGCGGAAGACAAAGCCGCCCGTGAAAAGGTGGAAAAGATCAACCAGGCAGACAGCCTCGTATTCCAGACTGAAAAGCAGTTGAAAGAGTACGGAGACAAGATCCCTGCTGATAAAAAAGCACCGATTGAAACTGCGCTCGAAAAACTGCGTGAAGCACAAAAAACGCAAGACATAGCACAGATAGACGCTGCTGTAAATGAACTGAACACCGCATGGACGGCTGCTTCAGAAGAAATTTACAAAGCCCAGGCACAGGGCCAGCCCGGCCCGGACGCGCAAGCCGCCGGCCAGCAACAGGGCGGTCAGCAGGGCCAGGCAGGTGATACTGTAACGGATGCTGAGTTTGAAGAAGTAAAATAAGTTTGTTTTAGTTGAATAGCTGCAGGCCCGGGCATTTTGATATGTCCGGGCCTTTTTTTGTGTGGGCCTATTTTTTTGCGCGGAGCGCCTGGCCGTAGTCAAACACCAGGTTGCAGAAGGCTTTCACGCCGGTGTCCAGCATACTGTCATCAATATAGAAATCAGGCGTATGGTGGCCGGGAGCCTTGCGGGGATCGGCGCCTTTGGGCATGCCGCCCAGGTAAAAGAAAAACGCCGGCGCTTTGGTGCCATAGAAAGAAAAGTCTTCCGCACCGGTTACCCAGCTCATGGTAGCTACGTTGCCGGCCCCTGCCGCCTTTTGCAGAGAGGGTACCATGCGTTGCACCAGCGCGGAGTCATTGAAAGTGACGAGGGTCTTGGTATCAATGGTCACCTTTACTTCCGCGCCCGCTGCGGCGCCTACCTGCATGGCTGTGCGGCGGATGCGCTGGTGTACGTCCTGCTGCATTTTACTGTCAAGCGTGCGGATGGTGCCTTCCAGCAGCGCCTCTTCCGGAATGATGTTATTGCGTACGCCGCTGTGGAACTTGCCTACCGTAATAACTACCGGCGCCTCCACAATATTGGCCTGCCTGCTTACAATGGTTTGCAGGGCGTTAATGATCTGTGTGCCGGTCACAATAGGGTCTATGCTGTTCCAGGGCGCAGAGCCGTGGGCCTGTTTGCCCTTGATGGAAATGGTGAACCAGTCGGATGAGGCCATGGCCGCGCCGGGTTTGTAGTGTATACGGCCCGCTTCAATGGCGGAGCTGATATGCAGGCCGAACACGGCGTCTACCACAGGGTTGTCCATCACCCCTTCTTTCACCATCAGCGGCGCGCCGCCTTCTTCATTGCCAGGAGGGCCTTCTTCCGCGGGCTGGAAAATGAACTTCACGGTGCCGGTTATATCTTTTTTCATGCCGGCCAGTACGCTGGCGGTGCCCATCAGGATGGCCACATGACTGTCATGCCCGCAGGCATGCATGACCGGTACCGTTTGCCCCAGGTATTCTGCCGTAACGGTTGATTTGAAAGGAACGTCTACCTTTTCCTGCACGGGCAGCGCGTCCATATCTGCCCGGAGAGCCACTACCGGGCCGGGCTTGCCGCCTTGCAACAGGCCTACCACGCCGGTTTTGGCCACGCCGGTCTGTACCGTGATACCCAGCGAGCGCAAGTGCGCGGTTACATATTCGGCAGTTTTAAATTCGCGGTTAGACAGCTCGGGGTGTTGATGCAGGTGCCTTCGCCATTTGATCACTTCAGGCAGGATGGCGGCGGCCTTCTGGCTGATTTGCGCCTGAAGGTCTTGCGCCTGCAGCGATAGCGAAAAGCAGGCAAGTGCAAAGGTGGTCAGCAGTTTTTGCATGTTAGCAGGATTCTGGTTGATAAAAAACAGGATATTGGCTATGCGTGCTCCAGCAAAAAGCCCGCATCTATCTTCAGTATCTTGTACAGCGCCTTCAGAAAAGGGATATCCGGTTTCCTTTTGCCGTTCAGGATCTCGGACAGCTTGGATTTTCCCATTCCCAGCGTGTCCGCGAGGCTGGCCTGAGACATCTTCTGCTCAAACATCTTCAATTCTACCGCTTCCGTAATGGTTTGCGGCTCTTTGCCGGGCTTAAGCCCCAGCACTTCATCTTCGTATTTTTCCGCAGCCGCGGCCATGGCTGCCAGCTGTTTCAGTTCCTGCGGCGCCAGGTTGTCTTCCCCTTTGTCCATCAGCCGGTATACTTTCACCATTGTTTCGTGGTAGTCTTTTCTGCTGTTGATGGTGTGTTTCATGTTGTTTTATGGTTTATAAACGGCCTCAGACGCTTTTATGCTGTCATATTCGGCGTGTGTGCCTATGAACAGGATAAATACGGTCCTTACCTTAAAAATGATCAGTGCTATCAAACGGAACTGGTTCCCTTTGATATTGAAAACGTAGCGGTCATTGCCTACGCAATCCGCGGAATTGAAGGTGTTCCGCAACGCCGGAAAGTTATTCCAGTCAGCCGCGCTTGTTTCTTCGTACCATTTTTCCAGTGCGCTTTCCGCTTCCGGATGCTCTTTTGTAAACCCGTTCAGGATGGTTTTTGAAATGATCACCATTTACCAATAATTTAAAGGTAGAACATTATTCCGGAAATAAGAATAATATTCCACTATTGTGAATAAATAAATATTGGGATATGATGAAATAAACAGAAAAGTCCGGGTTAACGCGGGGACCAGGTGCGGTTGATTTTGTTGCTTCATCAAAGTACGAAATAAAAAAACCATTCCCCGCCATAACCGTAAAAACTTGTAATTTACCCGCATGACGCTTTGCTTCTACGTTCAGTATTCATCCGCCTGGGGAGAACAATTGTACCTGTCATACACCTGCGGCCATACCAGCAAAGTGTTGCCCATGGCTTACTTCAATGAATCTTTTTGGTGGCTGGAAATAGAGGTGGCAACCCCCGCGGCATTCAGCTACCATTACATATTGAACGGTCTTGCAGAAAGGCATTCCCGCCATATTTCCCTGCAACATCATCCATCCCTCACCATCCGCGATGTATGGATACCGCCGGGGGAGATAAATAACACCTGGCTCACCGCTCCTTTCCAGCAACATACACCGGAAGCGCTTCCTGCGCAGGCGGGTAACTGCACGTTCCGGGTATGGTCTCCTTTAACACGGCAGCCGCTGCTGCTTGTTGGCAACCTGCCGGAGCTGGGTAGCTGGGACGTGCGGCAGGCCATTCCGCTGCACCGCAGCGCCGCCGGGTATTTTACCGCCAACGTACACCTCCCCGAAGGCCGCCACGTAGCATACAAGTACCTCCGCGGCGGCGGGTACGAGCCTGGTGAAAACCGCCGGGTGGTCACCGCCGCGCAAACGCTGGTGCAGGACGGTTTTACCCGCTTTCCCGAAAACGCGCCCAAAGCCGCCGGGGTAGCAGTGCCGGTGTTCTCCCTCCGTTCTGAAAGCAGCTGCGGGGTAGGGGAGTTCAATGACATCCCGCTGCTGGCAGACTGGGTGGAAGCCACCGGCCAGCGCGTTATTCAGCTGCTGCCGGTGAATGATACCACCGTTAATTACAGTTTCACGGATTCATACCCCTACGCGGTAGTTTCCGCTTTTGCGCTGCACCCGGTGTACGTGAATGTACAGGCGGTGGCTGACGGTATTACACCCGGCAGCCAGGTTGTTCCGGCCTTGCCGCCTGACTATGAAACCACCCGCGCCCGCCTCAATGCCGCTCCGCTGCTAGACTATGAGGCCGTTATCCGGTACAAGATGCAATGCCTGGAACAACTGTACGCCCATCACACGGCCTCTGACGCATTCCGCCGGTGGGTACAGGAAAACGGCAGCTGGCTGGAGCCTTACGCCATGTTTTGCAGTAAGCGGGACGGGGGAAGGGACGCCGCTTTTTATCATTTTGTGCAATACCACCTGCACCTCCAACTGGCGCATGCGGTAGATGATGCCCGCAGCAGGGGCATTGCGGTAAAGGGAGACCTGCCCATCGGGCTCAGCCTGCAAAGCGTGGATGTGGCCGCCTTTCCTTCCCTCTTTCACACCGGCGTGCAGGCCGGTGCGCCGCCAGACGAGTTTGCCGTGAACGGGCAGAACTGGGGCTTTCCTACGTATAACTGGCCGGCCATGGAAGCGGAAGGGTATGCATGGTGGAAGCAACGGCTGCGCCACATGGCTCGTTATTTTTCGGCTTTCCGCATAGATCATATACTGGGTTTTTTCCGCATCTGGCAAATACCCCGCCATGCCGTACACGGCATACTGGGTTACTTTGAGCCCGCGCTGCCCTTCTCTGAAAACGAGTTGCAGGAGTGGGGCATACCGTTTAGCCGGGAGCGTTATTGCGAACCCTATATCACAGACATCCTGCTCTACCACATTTTCAGCACGCAGGCCGTTACGGTAAAGGCCATATGCCTGGAGCCTTCCGGCGGCGGGCAGTACCGGCTGCTGCCGCCGTTCCGTACGCAGGCGGCCGTACTGGCAGCGGGGCTGGCGCCAGACATTACGGAAGGGCTGCTGCAACTGCTGGGCAATGTATTGCTGATAGAGCCGGAGCCCGGCCGCTTTCACCCGCGCTTCAACCTGCAGCTCACCAGCTCTTTTGAAGCGCTGGAGGCAGACGTGCAGCAACGGCTGGCCACACTGGCGGAGCATTTTTTCTACCGCCGGCATAATGCGCTGTGGGAGCAGGAGGCCATGAAAAAACTGCCGGTGCTGCAAAACGCCACCAACATGCTGGTATGCGGGGAAGACCTGGGCATGGTGCCGGCGGGCGTGCCGGCCGTGATGCGGCGGCTGGGCATCCTGTCACTGGAAGTGCAGCATATGCCCAAACAGGAGGGCCGCCGCCCGGCAGACGCGCCTTACCTTTCCGTGGTAACACCCTCCACGCATGATATGCCCACCCTCCGCAACTGGTACGCCGGCCCCGCGGCAGACGCCATCAGGGAGCAACTGCGCTCCCCCGCCATGTGGTGCATACCGCAGTTGCAGGACTGGCTGGCGCTTGACCCTTCCCTGCCAAAACTGCCGCCAGAACAGGAAAGGATCAACAACCCGGCGGTAATGCCGTGGTACTGGCGCTACCGCATGCCCCTCACCCTGGAGGAACTGCTGAAGGCCACCGGCCTCAACGCCCTGGTGCGGCAGCTGGTAAGGGATAGCGGGCGGTAAGAAATCAATGAATACAATGTATATTTAAACCATGGAGCTGACACTTTACCCCTTCGAACTAAAATTCCGGCACACCTTCACCATTTCCCGGAAGAGCAAGGACGTGCAACCGCTGCTGGTGGCGGAACTGAAGCAGGATGGCTTCAGCGGGCTGGGTGAAACGGCTGACAACGCATATTATAACATTACTGTGCCGGGCCTCATGAAGGCCATCAATGCGCACCGCGCGTTCATAGAATCTTACCGGCTGGAAACGCCGGAAGCGTTCTGGGAAGCCATGTACCCCTTGCTGGCGGATAATATGTTCGCGCTCTGCGCGCTTGACCTGGCGGCGCATGACCTGTATGCCAGGATGCTCGGCAAAAAGCTGTATGAAGTGTGGGGGCTTGACCCTTCGCACAACCCGCTTACAGACTATACCATAGGTATAGATACGGTGGAGAACATGGTAAAAAAGCTGCAGGAATTTCCCTGGCCTATTTACAAGATCAAGCTGGGCACCAAAGAAGATATTGCCATTATCACAGAGCTGCGCAAGCATACCACCGCCACTTTCCGCGTAGACGCCAACTGCGCCTGGGGCGTGGAGGAAACGCTGCGCAATGCCGCGGCCTTTAAGGAACTGGGTGTTGAGTTCATAGAACAGCCCATGCCCGCCGCAGACTGGGAAGGCATGAAAAAAGTATACCAGGCGTCTGCGCTGCCGCTGATAGCAGATGAAAGCTGCATTGTGGAGGCAGACGTGGAAAAATGCCGCGGCTATTTTCACGGCATCAATATCAAACTCACCAAATGCGGCGGCATTACGCCCGCCCGCAGAATGATCATGCAGGCCAAAGCCTTCGGCATGAAGGTGATGACGGGCAGCATGAATGAAAGCACCGTGGGCACTTCCGCGGTGGCGCACCTGTTGCCTTACCTGGACTATGTGGACATGGACGGCCCGCTGCTGCTGGCGGAAGACGTGGCAGACGGCGTAGAGATCCGCAATGGCGTTATCTATTACGCCAAAGGCAACGGTACCGGCGCACTGCTGCACCGGGCGTTCTAGTGGAGCGGTTGCTGCCTCATGCCGGAAAAGGTGAACTGCGGTATCTCCGGGTCGTTGTTGACCACCATGTATCCCCTGATGATGTTATCTTCCACAAAACGGAAATATGTTTTGTTGTTCAGCAACCATTCATACGGTGCGCATGGCAGCGTGAAAGGCTGGTCTCCGTTAAATACCGGTTTCATAATAAAATCATAGTGTTTCTTTTCTGCCAGTATGCCTTTGATATGGCAGAAGTCCTGCCGGCGCGGATGGTAACGCGTATCGTTCTCCATCCTCCCGTAGAAGAAGGCGCCATGGGCGCTGTCTATGTGCAGTACGTAACGGAGGGTGCCGGTGGGGCATTTGAAAGAGACCAGGTATTTGCCGATGAGCGCAGCGGTCTTTTGCTGCATAATACTGGGCGTTCGCTGACTGTTAGCTTGCAGGGATATGCCTAGCAGTAATACTGCCAAAAAGGTAACAGTCTGTCGGATTGAAGAATGGCGGATCATGACGACAGATTTGTTGTACTTTAAAAGTACAACGCTTCCGGCAGGCGGCCGCCTGAATATACAGGGATGGACGGAACAGGATGTTTTTGTTGTTAACAATTGCCCCGGAGGCACTGCTGACAAAGGTTGCGCAGCGGCTGGAGCATATTATGCTTATCATGTGTCTGCCGGCAGGCCGGCTTCTTCTGCCGTAATTTCTTCCCATTTCCGGGCAAAAAAAACATAGTCGCTTTTCCTGCCTTCTGCGCGGATGTATTTGCCCGCCAGCTCCGCTAAAGGATTGTCCATAAAGGGGTTGCCGGCGGCGGGGCGTATCAGGAAGCTGCCGTCTGCCGTGCGCAGGTATACGCCCAGGCTCTCGCTTTTGGTGGTGCGGGCAAAGGTCTTCAGCACCAGTTGCCCCTTTACGGTCGTTATTTTCTTTTTATCGTCTGACATATTCACGGTACCCAATAATATCGCCATTCCTTTCTTTTACCACCAGTACTTTGGTGTCTTTGAACTTTCCATGGAATGATGATGCCGAATATACATGAAATTTCACCGGCGCCTGCATGGATTTTATGCCCCTGGCCAGGGGAGCGGCTTTGGGCGTATTCTCGAACACCTTTTTGTTAGGCGCCTGGCCGAATTTTTTTGTTTTCAGCAGCAGTTGGAGGCCCTTTTGCATGGTGGTACTGCTTTTTTTAGCGGCCACGGCCCGGGGTATGGTAATGAAGCTGTTGAACGCTATGCCCTTGGCCGCCAGGTTGCCCCTGCGGTTGCTGCGCAACTCCATGGTTTTGGGCGGCGCGGCGGTGAGCACCAGCGAAGGGTCTCCCAGCAGGTAGAACTGCGCCAGTGTTTTCAGCTCATAGGGGTCCAGCGTAGGGCCCATCTCGTCCAGGAAGCGTTGCCGCGCTTCCAGCAGCGCGCGGCCGGTTGAAGCGCCTTTAATAACATTGGCCAGAAAGTATTGGGTGAGCAGGTCTGCCAGCCCCTGGCCTTCTGCCGGGCCGTAAGCAATGGTAGAGCTGCCGGTAAAGGCCAGGGCGTGGTGCAGCAGGTAGCTGTTGGCAATGCTGAGCTGGTCCGTTTCTGTGAGGGAAGGGTCGTACAGCTGCGCGCCGTAACAGCATTCCGCCGCCACAATAGTGCCCTTGCTGATCTTTTTGGCCAGCAGCGCGGCATTCACCGCCTCCGGGTATTTGCTGCCTTTCTGCCCGTAATAGCAGGGATCTTCAAGCGAGCCGTGGCAATTAATGAAATGGGCCCTGGGCTTCAGCTGTGCGCTGGTCCATTGCGGGCCTTTGGCGGGAGATACCTGCAACTGCCGGTGGTGGCCGAAAATGCGGGTGAGGCTTTCCTGCGTGCTCAGCCGCCAGTCATGTACGCTCACAGAAAAATATTGCTGGTAGTCTTTGGTTTTGCCGGGCTTGCTGCCGGTCACGTCTTTTACCAGCGAGCGGAAATAAGCGGGGTTGCTGCTGCCGGGTACGTCAGGCAGGCGGCCCACTACGCGGGTAGGCGCAATGAATTTGCCGGGGTTGGTGCTGTACGCGGCCTCACAGGCGTAGGGGAGGTCTGAGGGGATGGTCTCGTCCTCATCATCTTCACTGTACAGGAGGTTGGCCAGCGGCTGAAAAGGGATCACGTCCTGCGCGCCGGCCAGCAACAGGTAGTCCGGCTGAAAGTACCGGTACAACGCGTCTATGGCCAGCTTGTTCTGGCGTGCGTTGGCGGCGTCTTTCACGGCCGGGGCCTTGTATTTCTTCATGGCCGCGGCGTCATCCGCAAATACGATCACTGTACTGAGCCCGCGTTTTTTGTCTGATTGAACGATGGATTGGAGGTCTGCCAGAATGGACTTGTGCTGCTGCCCGTACTTCCGGGCAAGGGCAGACCGGTTGGAAACGATCAGTTTATCCTTTTTCATGGGGGTATAGTTTTGGGGTACGAATAACTATATTAAGGTACGAATTATTGCATAAACCCGGGGGAATGCCTATTTTACAGCAAGCTTTTCAACCGGATTCAATATGCTTCACCCACGTTATTTTCTCTCATTCCTGTTACTGATGGCAGTACACATGGCCGGCGCCCAGACTGTTGCGCGCATCACCGTAAACACCGGCGCTTACGCCCGGTATAACACACCGGTTTCCTTTGCGCTGGGCAAAGTGAACGTGAACAGCCTTAAAGGCCTGGTGCTGTACCAATTGAACAACGGCAGCCGCCAGGCGGTGCCGGTGCGCGTAGAAACTGGTCCGGCGGCCATTACCTGGCAACTGGCGGGGGAAGTGAAACCCGGCGTTACCCTGCAATACGAGCTGGTAAAGGGAAAGGAGGAAACCACGCTGCCGGACAATGAACGCGTAACAGTAGAGGACGATCACCGCACGCTGACAGTGCTGGCGGGCAACCACCCGGTGCTGCGTTACCAGTACACCGTGATGGAACCGCCCCCGGGCGTAGACACCGCGTTCCGCCGCAGCGGGTTCATTCACCCCGCCTGGACGCCGGGCGGCAAGGTGCTCACCAATATCCAGCCTAAAGACCACTACCATCATTACGGCATCTGGAACCCATGGACGGATACGGAGTTTGAAGGCGAAACGGTAGACTTCTGGAACCTGAAAAAACGTTCCGGCACCGTGCGCTTCAGCAGGTTCAATTCCAAAACCGGCGGCTTCAACGCGCTGCAGGAGCACGTGGTATTCAAAAAGAACGGTACGGAGAAAGTGGCCATGAACGAGGAGTGGGACGTAGATGTATACCCTTATGACGGGAAAACGTTCATGTGGGATTTTACCTCCCGGCTGCAATGCGCCACCGCGTCTCCCATCACCCTCAACCAATACCGCTACGGCGGCGGCTTTGCCATCAGGGGCAATGCCGAGTGGAACAACGAGAACAGCGCTGTGCTTACTTCAGAAGGGAAAACAAGAAAGAACGCGGACTCTACGCATGCCCGCTGGCTCAAAATAGCCGGCAACCTGAAAGATGGCCTGGCCGGCCTCCTCATCCTGTCTGCCCCCGCCAACTTCCGGGCGCCGCAGCCAGTAAGGGTATGGCCTGAAAAAGACCAGCATGGCCAGGTGTTCGGCATGTTCAGCCCCACCAAAGACTACAGCTGGACGTTGCAGCCCGGCAAAACCTACACCCAGTCTTACCGCGTCATCACGTTTGATAAAGACCTTACAGCAGAGCAGGCGGAGGCCTATTGGAACGATTTTGCGCACCCTCCGAAAGTGACCGGCAGGCTGGTGAAGTAAGGGCGTCAGACCAGTAGCCTGCATGAAGGATGCAGGTCTCTCGCGCCGCAAGAAACGGCAACTGTGAAAGTGCGGCCCTGCTGCCAAGCAGTTACGCTATGTATACCGTTTTGATATTGAGGAACTCATGGGCGCCCTCCACAGACAGCTCCCGCCCGTAACCGGATTGTTTCACGCCGCCGAAGGGCAGCCGTGCGTCTGAACGTACCATGGCATTGATGAACACGTTGCCGCTGTCTATCAGCGTGGCCAGGCGTGCCGCCTTGTCCAGGTCTTTTGTCCACAGCGCGGCACCCAGCCCAAAGGGCGTCTGGTTGGCCAGGCGGATGGCCGCGGCCTCATCGTGGGCCGTAATAACGGCTGCCAGCGGGCCAAAGGTCTCTTCATCAAATGCGGGCATGCCGGGTTGTACGCCTGTTAGCAGGGCGGGGGTAAAGTTGCAGCCGTGCTGCTCGCCGCCCGCCAGCAGCTGCGCGCCTTTCCCGATGCTTTGTTCCATCTGCCGGGTAATTTCATCTGCCAGGTCAGCGCGGGCCATGGGGCCGGTATCCGTATCCGGCAGGAACGGGTCTCCCTGTTGCAGGGAAGTGATGATGGCCTGTACCTGTTGTATAAAATCTTCCGCTGCCGGTTTTTCCACTATCCAGCGTTTGGCGGCAATGCAAGACTGGCCGGCGTTCTGCATGCGGGCCTTTACGGCAATTTTGGCCGCTTCCGCCAGGTTGGCGTCTTTCAGTACAATGAAGGGGTCGCTGCCGCCCAGCTCCAGTACGGTCTTTTTGATGTATTTGCCTGCCAGCGCGGCTACGCTCATGCCCGCGGGCGTGCTGCCCGTAAGGGTTACGCCTTGTATGCGCGGGTCTGCAATGATCGGTTCCATGTTTTTGGAAGATACCAGCAGCGCCTGGAACGCTCCTTCAGGAAAACCCGCTTCCAGGAAGAGCTTTTCAATGGCCAGGCCGCAGCCGCTTACGTTGCTGGCGTGTTTCAGCACCACGGCGTTGCCCGCCAGCAGGTTGGGAATGGCAAAACGGAACACCTGCCAGTACGGGAAGTTCCAGGGCATAATGGCCAGTATGATGCCTTTGGGCTCAAACGCCGCGTAGCTCTTTTTTCCTTCCGTGGCAATCAGCCGCGGCTGCAGCATGGCGCCAATATTGTTGGCGTAATATTCCGCTGTGGAGGCGCATTTCAGCACTTCCGCCTTCGCCTCGCTGAGGGTTTTGCCCATCTCACGGGAAATGAGCGTGCCATGCTCCGCGGCCTGTTCTCTCAGCAGCGTTGCCGCCTGCATCATCCACGCCGCGCGCTGCTCCGTACCGGCCTGGCGCAATGCTGAAAAAGCCTGCCAGCCGTGCTGCAGGCGGGATGCTATTTCGTCTTTCGTATGCGCGGGATATTCCGCAATGGTCTCCTGCGTGAAAGGGTAAATGCTCTTGAACGTCATGTTATAAAGTTAAGGAATTTAGAGGGCCGGTACACTTGTTGCAAAAGGCATAACTTTGCAGCCTTAACGTAAACGGAACATGTCTTTAAGCAAGTTGAACATAGCGGTGATGGCCCTGTGTACAGGCCTCATTGTAGCCAATATTTATTACGCCCAGCCTTTGCTGGTACTGATGAGCAGGGAGTTTTCCGTGTCGGAGCCCAACGCCGGGCAGGTCACCTTTTTTACCCAGATGGGTTATGCCCTGGGCCTGCTGTTTTGCGTGCCGCTGGGAGATAAGCTGGAGCGGAAAGGCCAGATCATGGCCATGACGGCCATGGCCGTAGCGGCGCTTTTTGCCACGGCCCTTTCCGTCAACATTACCATGATGAAGGTGATGGGTTTCATTATCGGCTTCACCTCCATTGTGCCGCAGCTGATACTGCCCATGGCGGCCAGCCTGGCCGCGCCGGAGCGCCGCGGCAAAGTGATCGGCGTTATCATGAGCGGCCTGCTCATAGGCATCCTGCTTTCCCGTACCATCAGCGGCGTGGTGGGAGAGCACTTTGGCTGGCGCGCCATGTTCTGGATAGCGGGCGGCGTATCGCTGGCGCTGCTTATCATCATGTTCTTTTCCTTCCCTTCCAGCAGGCCTTCTTTTTCCGGCAGCTACGGCGCGCTGATGCGTTCCGTGTTCACGCTGGTGAAAGAGCAGCCGCTGCTACGGGAGGCTTCCTTCATCAATGCCTGCGGCTTTGCGGCGTTCGGGCTGTTCTGGACCACCTCGGTGTTTTTATTGTCTAACCCGCCGTTCAGTTACGGCAGCGACGTGATCGGCCTCATGGGCCTGGCCGCGGCTACCGGCGCGCTGGGCGCCCCGCTCATTGGCAGGATCGCAGACCGGAAAAACCCGCGCATCGCCATCGGTTACGGCATTGCCTGCATTCTGGCAGGGTATGTGATCTTCTGGCTGTTCCGGACTTCCATTGCGGGCATTGTGGCCGGCATTATACTGCTTGACCTGGGCCTGCAGGGCGTACACGTATCCAACCAGACGCGCATCTACGCCCTGCTGCCCGAAGCGCGCAACCGCATGAACACGGTGTTCATGACGGTGAGCTTCATCGGCACCTCGCTCGGCTCGGGCATTGGCCTTTGGGTGTGGGACATCGGTAAATGGGGTGGCGTGTGCCTGGCGGGCGTGGGCATGATGATGATCGGCGTGGGGATCTATGCGGCAACGTACAGGAAAGGTCAATTATCAGCCGGGCCTGTTTGATGTGCTTTTTTGTATTGTCTTCTAAATCTGGGATCAGGATAAAAGTACAAGGGCAGCCTGAATTGCACGTTTACTTTTTTCCCGTTTTGAATACCGGGATGCCAGCCGTTCAACAAGTTGACCAGTCTTATGGCCTCCTGGTCAAGATCGCTGCGTATGCCTTCTACAACAGATGCCGCTCGTATGTTCCCGGCGGTGTCTACAATGAACTCCACCACTATTTTCCCGCCTATCCTGTCTTGCCGGGCCGCTGGCGGGTACCGCATGCTGTCTGCAATTATCCGCATCAGCATTTTGTCCCCGGCTTTAAACCTGGGCGGTATCTCGTCATAGCTCTCATTGCGTGCGGATGGTGCGGTGGATTGCGCAGTTACGGCACAGGCGGGTGCCAGTAAACAGAAATAGAGGAGTAGTCGCAAGGCAGGCATGGGGATGTTTTATATGATCGTAATATACGAAATCCGGCTGAATGTCAGACAAAACGGCCGGCAACAAAAGATGCTGCCGGCCGTTCAACAAAAAGGTAAGGTCTCTTATTATTCAGGTACCGTCGTAATTTTCAGCATGTTGGTGGGCAGGTGTTCCTTGATGGGCGTGCTGCCGGTGTTCACCACCACATCGTTAGCCTTGATGAAGCTGCGTTCTTTCAGGATGTTGATCTGGTCATGGAAAATATCGTCCAGGCTTTCTTCTTCGCCGTAGTAGAAGGCGCGTACGCCCCAGCTGAGGCTCAGCTGGTTCACGAGCGTCTTTTCCTTGGTGAAGATGAACAGCGGGGATTTAGGGCGGTAGCTGCTCAGCATAAAGCCGGTGTAACCGCTCTGCGTCATGCCTATAAGGGCGTCAGCTTCCAGGTCTTCCGCAATTTTACAGGCGTTGTAGCACAGCGCATCGCTCAGGAAGGTGGGGGAGTGACGGTGAGGGATCAGGTTACGGTTGTAGATGATGCTTTCCTTTTCCACTTCGCCAATGATCTTGCGCATGGTCTGGATCACCAGGGTAGGGTGGTTGCCGGTGGCGGTCTCGCCGCTCAGCATCACCGCGTCCGCGCCTTCCAGCACGGCGTTGGCCACGTCCGTGATCTCGCTGCGGTTGGGGCGGGTGCGGTCTATCATGCTCTCCATCATCTGCGTGGCCACAATCACGGGTTTGGCGCGGTGAATGCATTTGCGGATAATGTCTTTCTGGATCATGGGTATCTGCTCTACGGGCAGCTCCACGCCCAGGTCTCCGCGGGCTATCATTACGCCGTCGCTTTCCCAGATGATCTCTTTCAGGTTCTGGATGGCTTCCGGCTTTTCGATCTTGGAAATGATCTTCATTTTGGACTGGCGCTCCGCCAGGCGTTTGCGCAGCAGGCCCAGGTCTTTTACGTTGCGTACAAAAGACAGCGCTACCCAGTCGCACTCCTGGTCAATGATAAACTCCAGGTCTTCCACGTCTTTTTCCGTGAGCGCCGGCAGGGATACTTTGGTATCCGGCAGGTTGAAGCCTTTCTTGGAAGAGAGTATGCCGCCCAGCAATACTTCCGCCTTGATGAGGTGGTCAGGCGTTATTTCTTTCACTACGGTCTCTATCTTGCCGTCGTCCAGCAATATTTTCTGGCCGGGGCGCACGTCTTTATGCAGGTCATGGTAGGATACGTAGATCTTTTCCATGGTACCCACGCATTTTTCCGTGGTGAAGGTGAGAATGTCTCCCGTTTTCAGCGGCAGGGCATTGTCCTTGATCTCTCCCACACGCAGCTTGGGGCCCTGCAGGTCTGCCAGTATGGCAATGTTGTAAGGTTCGGTCTGGTTGATCTCACGAATGTACCCGATGATCCTCAGCTTGTCCTCATGGCTCCCGTGAGAGAAGTTCAGGCGGAACACGTTCACGCCTGCCTTTACGAGCTCCAATAATTTCTCATAGGTATCACAAGCCGGGCCAACAGTGGCAACAATCTTGGTTTTCTGCTTTGAATGCGCCAGTCCGGCTTCATTGTCCATTCCTTTGTGAAAGTACTTGGACAGATCTTTTGTACTCATAGACGTTTATTTAACTCGCAAGAATTTTTACAATCTTAAACCACTCCGCATCAATTTTCTGTTTGGCTTTTACGGCCTTTTCGAGGGGAGTGTACTGAATTTTGTTGTTGACGATGCCGATCATCACGTTGTGGGTGCCTTCCAGCAGGGCGGTTACCGCGGCATAGCCCATTCTGCTGGCTATAAGGCGGTCTATGCAGGTGGGGGAGCCGCCGCGCTGGATGTGGCCCAGGATGCACACCCGCGTATCCAGCTGGGGCATTCTTTCCTTTACGTGGCGGGCTACTTCGTCCGCACCGCCAAACTCGTCCCCTTCCGCCACTACAATGAGGTTCACCATTTTCTGGCGGCGCTCGTTGGCGGTCAGCTCGTTGATCACGTCATCTATATCGGTTTTGCGCTCCGGCATCAGGATGTGTTCCGCACCGGTGGCAATACCGCTGTGCAGGGCAATATAACCCGCATCGCGGCCCATTACTTCAATAATGAACAGCCGGTCATGCGCATCCGCCGTATCGCGGATCTTGTCAATTGCTTCTACGGCCGTGTTAACCGCCGTGTCAAAACCAATAGTGAAATCGGAACCTGCAATGTCTTTGTCAATAGTGCCGGGGAGGCCTATGCAGGGAATATCGAACTCCTGGCTGAACTTCTGCGCTCCTTTGAAAGAGCCGTCCCCGCCAATCACCACCAGTCCGTCTATCCCGAATTTTTTCAGGTTTTCATAAGCACGTTTGCGGCCTTCAGGCTCATAGAACTCCTTGCAACGGGCCGTTTTCAGTACGGTACCCCCTCTCTGGATGATGTTGGCCACAGACTTGGATTCCATAGGAAAAATTTCGCCGGTCAACATCCCCTTATACCCGTACATTACGCCAAACACATTCAGATGATTGTAAATACCGGTCCTTACTACCGCCCTGATGGCTGCGTTCATCCCCGGTGCGTCGCCCCCCGAGGTAAGAACCGCGATGTTGTTCACTTTCTTCATTGTGAGATCTTATATATTTTCTACTATGGCCACATCGAATGGTATTTCATAGTAATTTGCCTTAGTTCCGTCCTTTTAAAGGGCGCACAAAATTAACATTTTTTGGTAGTTTCCTATCAGTTGTTCGATGAAATAACCTAAATTTTTAATTTTAATCAAATAAAAGGTAAATTTTTTTTAAAAAGTTACGTATGCCAACTATTACTAATAAGCTAGCTGCCATGAGTGTAATGATGACTTTTGCGGCAGGTACCGTCCTGGCGCAGCAACAGATCCCTGTTACCTATCCGGTTACCAGAAAAGTAGATACAGTAGACAACTATCACGGGAAAAAAATTGCGGACCCTTACCGCTGGCTGGAAGATGACCACAGCGAGGAAACAAAAGAATGGGTGGATGCGCAGAATAAAGCGACGCAGGCCTACCTCTCCGCCATTCCTTTCAGGGACAAGATCAAAAAGAGACTGGAAGAACTGTGGAACTACCCGCGCTATGGCACGCCCTTCCGCGAAGGGGAGCACTATTACTTTTACAAGAACGACGGCCTCCAGAACCAGGCGGTGCTGTACCGCCAGAAAGGTCTCACCGGCGCGCCGGAAGTGTTCATTGACCCCAACAAACTGTCAGACAAAGGCACCGCCGCCCTGGGCAGCCTCAGCTTTTCGAAAGACGGGAAATACTGCGCCTACCTCATTGCCAAGGCCGGTTCAGACTGGCAGCAGGGGTTTGTAATGGACGTGGCCACCAAACAGGTATTGGCAGATACGCTTGACTGGATCAAGTTCTCCGGTCTTTCCTGGAAAGGGCACGGCTTTTACTACAGCCGTTACGACGCGCCGGACGAGCACAGCAAACTGTCTAAAAAGAACGAGTTCCATAAAGTGTACTATCACAAAGTGGGCGATGCGCAGGCGCAGGACGAACTGGTGTACGTAGACAAGGAACACCCCCTCCGCAACGCCGGCGCCGGGCTAACGGAAGATGAACGTTTCCTCATCCTGAGCACCACGGAAGGCACCAGCGGCAACGAGCTGTGGTACCGCGATCTGCAGGATGCGTCCCAGACGGGGTTCAAACTGCTGATCAAAGGTTTTGCCACAGACCCTGACGTGATAGACAATGTGGGAGACAAGCTGCTGGTAAAGACCAACCAGAACGCGCCCAACTTCAAGGTAGTGCTGGTAGACCCGAAGAACCCGGAAAAGGAGCACTGGCAAACTATCATCCCGGAACAGGATGAAGTGCTGCTGGGCGTGGGCACGGCCGGCGGCAAACTGTTTGCCAGCTACCTGAAACATGCCAGCACCCGCATCATGCAATATGACAGGAGCGGCCAGCTGGAGCGGCAGATAGACCTGCCGGGCATCGGCACGGCAGGCGGCTTTGGCGGCAAGGCGGAAGATAAAACACTGTTCTACACCTTCACGTCTTTTGTGGCGCCGCCCACCATTTACAAGTACGATATTGCCGCCGGCAAATCAGAGCTGTTCCGCAAAACGGAAGTGAAGTTCAACCCGGCGGAGTATGAGACCAAACAGGTGTTTTTCAGCAGTAAAGACGGTACCAACGTGCCTGTTTTCCTGTCTTACAAAAAAGGCATCAAGCTGGACGGTAACAATCCCCTGCTGCTCTACGGCTATGGTGGGTTCAATATTCCCATGACGCCCGGTTTCTCCGTATCTAACCTGTTCTTCATGGAGCAGGGCGGCATTTACGCGGTGGTGAACCTGCGCGGTGGCAACGAGTATGGCGAGGCCTGGCACAAGGGGGGCATGTTGCAGAACAAACAGAACGTGTTTGACGATTTTATTGGCGCGGCGGAGTTCCTGGTCAGGGAAAAATATACCAACCCTTCCAAAATAGCCATCCGTGGCGGTTCTAACGGCGGCTTGCTGGTAGGTGCGGCCATGACGCAGCGGCCGGAACTATTCAAGGTGGCGCTGCCCGCGGTAGGCGTAATGGACATGCTGCGCTTCCAGAAATTCACCATAGGCTGGGCCTGGGTGGTAGAATACGGCTCCAGCGAAAAACCGGAGCAGTTCGATTACCTGATCAAATACTCGCCGCTCCACAACCTGGAGAAAGGCACGGCCTACCCGGCCACGCTCGTTACCACGGCAGACCATGACGACCGTGTAGTACCGGCGCACTCATTCAAGTTTGCGGCTACCCTCCAGGAAGCGCACAAAGGCGCCAACCCTGTGCTGATACGCATTGAAACGCAGGCGGGCCACGGCGCGGGCAAGCCTACTTCCAAGCTGATAGATGAGGCTGCAGACGTCTGGGCCTTCACCATGTATAACCTGGGAATGAATATTTAACAATTTTTCAGGACGAATAAACGCCGCGTACTACAACAGTTACGCGGCGTTTTAGTATATTAACATGATGAACGGGTAAAAGACTAATTATATTCCAATGAAAGTTTTAGTAACAGGAAGCAACGGCCTCCTCGGGCAATACCTCATACAACGCTTAAGCGCCCTTCCGGGGTACGAGGTAGTAGCCACGGGCAGGGGGCCCAACCGGCTGAAAATGCAGGACGGGTACGTGTATGAGTCAGTGAACCTGGGAGATGAAGCGGGGGTGAAAGGCCTGGTGGAACGCCACCGGCCGGATGCCATCATTCATGCCGGGGCCATGACGCAGGCGGATGATTGCGAGCGCAACAAAGACGCCTGCTGGATGGCCAACGTAACCGCCACCCGTTATCTGCTGCAGGGCGCGGAAAGAACAGGCTCGTTTTTCCTGTTCCTGTCTACAGACTTTGTGTTTGACGGCCTGGGCGGCCCCTACCGCGAAGATGACCCCGTCAACCCCGTGAACTACTACGGCGCCAGCAAAGCGGCGGCGGAGCGCATCGTTAAACAGGCCAAAGTGCCCTGGGCCATCGCCCGCACCGTACTGGTATACGGCCTGGCGGATGACCCGCGCCGCAGCAACATCATTACCTGGGTAAAGAACAACCTGGAGCAGAAAAAGAAACTCAAGGTGGTGAACGACCAGTGGCGTACGCCCACCTTTGTGCAAGACCTGGCGGAAGGCTGCCGCCTCATTATTGACAAACGCGCGCAGGGCGTGTTCCACCTCTCGGGGAAAGACATGCTCACCCCGTATGATATGGCCGTTCAGGTAGCCCACTACCTCAACCTGGATACCCGCCTGTTCGAAAAGGTAGACGCCACCAGCTTCAAACAGCCCGCCAAAAGGCCCGCTAAAACCGGGTTCATCATAGAAAAGGCGGAAAAGGAGCTGGGGTATTCCCCGCACAGTTTTGAAGAAGGGCTGAAAGCCATATTAGGGGAGGGGCCCGCGCCAAAGGAAAACGGGGCATAGATCATGTATCACATAAAAAAAGACCTGCAACAAACATTGCAGGTCTTTTTCTTTTATATGCATGCCTTGCGGCGGCTAGTACTCTATTCTCACGGGCGCCGAGAACTTTTGGGACACGGCGTCTTTTGACAGCGCGGTATCCGCGGGCAGCGTATGAAATTTCACGGCCAGGTTGTATTGCGAAGAATCTTTGGAGGTGTACAGCACTACTTCCTTGTGCCCCCATGCCAGGCGTTTGGTGTGGTTCTTTTCCGCGGTTTCCCTGGTTTTGAAGGTCTGGAACACCACGTAATAGGTGATGCTGTCACTCACCGGCTCTGCGGGCACAACAGGCGCTACCTGCACGCTGTCTTCCTCAACGGGCGCGGGAGGCGGAGGGGCCGTAGTTTCGGGTACCGGCGTATAGTTGCTGAACTGGTCTTTCAGTAAAAAGAAGCTCGCCACCCCGGCAATCACCACGGCGGGCACGGCCACCCACCACCACCTGAAGCGGCCCTGGCTTTCAAACTCTTCCGGCACTACGGTAGTGTGTTCCACCACTTCATGATTGACCACCTCGGTATTGCCTTGCAATACTTTTGGCGCGGATTCCGGGCGCAGTACGGGCTGCAGGGCAATGGGCTGCCAGGCGTCAGGCAGCTCCTGCGGGGTAAAGCGCACCTGGCCGAAGGGGTCCAGCCGCAGGTTGCCAATGCCCGGCAGGTCTACCGGCTGGCCGGTTTGCAGGCTTTCGCGGAAATCCTGCAGGTATTTTTCCATTTTCAACCGGGCCACCTGTTCTACCAGGTTCTCCTTCTGCGATATCCAGTGCAGGCAGGAGCCGTCGTCTTCCCAGCGGGTCTCAAAGTTCACCTGCTGGCGGGGCGGCGTCAGCACCTGCTCCACCACTGAATAATGCGCCGGGATGTGCTGGATGGTGAACGTACCCACCTGCGGAATGGAACAGGTCTGCTGCTTGAAAAGTACGTCTGTTATATAGTTCTGTAACATGTAGGCCGGTTCAATTTGTGTGCAAGTTTACGCAATTTAAAACTTAACCGTTATACCGCCCAGGATGTTGAACCCGTAACTCTCGTAGCCGCTCCAGCGCTCATACCTGGAATTCAACACGTTATTGGCGTTCAGCCAGAGGTTGAAATTTTTGGTGAGGTTGAAAACGGCCCCCACGTTCAGGTCCTGCGCGGGCTGTGTTTTATCAAAGTCTTTGCTGGGTACCAGTTTGTAATAGGTGCCGCTCAGGGTGTACAGGTTGGCGTTCAGGTGGAACTTTTTGCCGAAAGAGTACTGGGCAAAAAGGTTGGCCGTGAACGGCTGCAGCCCCCAGGGCTTCAGCTCCGTTTTCTGTTTGTTGAAGTTATACCAGTCCATGGTGAGGCGGGCCTGGAACTTCTCTTCCTGTATATACCCGATCTCCGCATGCAGCTGGAAGGCCTTCAGCTCTTCTTCCCGGTATACGTCAAACTTTTTTCCGTCTGTAGAATCGTTCACGAACAGCGGCAGGTCTCGCCAGATCACAGACGCAAACTTGGTGTTGTAGGTGAAGTGGCTGCCCAGCGTACCTTTAATGCCCGTGTATTTTTCTTCCACGCGGGTGTTGAATACGGTAGCGGGGTAGTTGCCGATGAAAGGGTTCTGGTTGGCCAGGTTGCGGTAATTGTTCTTGTCTATGTAAGAGATCCAGCCGCTGCTCAGGATGAGTTTTTTGCGGATCAGGTGAGACTCGTTCACAATGTCTGGCAGCAGGTAGAACTTCCCGTTGGTCCAGGTGGGGTTTACGCCGGCATGCAGCATGAAGCCCGGTTTGGTCACTTCCACGGCGGGGTGTACGGCCGCCACGTTGTTGTTGAGGGTTTCGTTATTGTCCTGCTTGAAGGTGCTCAGGTCTGCAATACCTTCCGCCTTGATCCAGATATCCTCAAACAGCTGCTTGCGGATGGGCGCTTTCAGCACCACGGTGTTTTCCAGCCTTTTATAAGCATCCCCGAACACAATGAACTGGGCGTTGGGGTTGAACTGGAAGCCCCAGTCGTTCTGCGGGCGGTTTTTTAGCCCCACCTTGGCAATTACTTCGTTGAAGGTTTGCCGGATGTCAGACTTTTTAAACTCCTCCACGCTGTGGTCATAACCATAGTAGTGCACCCGGTTCAGGTTGTAGCCCAGGCTGCCGTTGATCTCGAACAGGGGGCTGAAATAGGTGCCGGAGGCCAGCACGTTCATATTGGTATAGTCCTGGTTCTCAATATCTCCCTGGGAGGATGTGTAGTTGAAGAACAGGCCGAAGTTATACTTGTCTTGCCGCCCGCTGCCAAACCCGGCCTGTACCAGCGGGGTAGAGAGGTTGCCGTAGCCGAGCTTCACGTAATTGTTCTGCAACTGCAGGGAAGAGGTGTCTTTTCCCAACGCCAGCGGCCGCAGGGGCACCGGCTGGTACATGAAGTACAGGTTCAGCGCAGGCACCTGGTACCCCAGCCTGGGGCGGGTGGTATCCAGCCCGGGCAGGGAAGCGGTGAGGTTGAGCTTGGCCGCGCCGGGCAGCTTGGGCTGGTATTTGGAGATGATGTCTATTGTTTCCTGCTTGAGCGTATCCTTCTGGGCCTGAGTGGCAAATGGCAGGCTGAGGCCGAGTACTGATAGCGCTGTGATATGTTTTAAGTTCATGTGTTCTGATTAAGGCTGTTTGATTTTGGAACCTGCTTTTTCTTCTGCTTCGGCTTTGGCCAGTTTTTCTTTGGCTTCCGCTTTCAGCTCGGGTATGGGGCAGTTTTCCGCAATGCTCTGGAAAGTGGCTTTGGCGTTGAAATAATCTTTCTGGCGGAAGTACACGTCTCCCAGCAGAATGTAGGCCTTGGCGGTCCACAGCTCGTAGGAAGAAGTGTTCTTGATCACGTCAAAGCCCGCTTTTTCAGCAGCGGCCAGGTCGTTCTTGTCCAGGTAACATTTGGCAACGTTGTACCGGGCTTCCGCGCCTATCTCCGATTTGGTGAGGCCGGTCACGATCTTGAACTCGCTGATGGCCTCATCATACGCCTGCTTTTCCTGCTGGGCCTTGCCCAGGTAGAAGTGGCCGATGATCTGGTCGTCTGTACTGATATTGGCGGCGGAGAGTAATTGCTCGGCCAGCGGCCCCACGGCTTCCCAGTTCTTCAGCTGGTAGTTGCTGCGCAGCAGCCCGCGGGTGGCGGTGAGCGTATTGTCTTTGGTAGTGGCCAGCGTATTCAGCTGCTCGTAGTATTCTTTCGCCTTCGCATAATCTTTCACCTGGTAATAGTTCAGGTAGGCGGCCTGCAGGGCGGCCCTTTCCGCAAAGGGGCTGTTGCCGCGCGTGAGCACAAACTCATACGCGGGCAGGGCGGCGGCGTAATCTTTGTTGTTATAGAGGCATTCCGCTTTGTAGAAGCTGGCCTGCAGGGCAAACTGCCCGCTGGGGTACTTCTGCAGGTAACTGGTAAATGCGGCAATGGCGCCGGCATAGTCTCCGTTGCTGAAGCGCGTTTCCGCCGCGGCGTAGGTAATGGAGTCTTCCGCGGAGGCGGATACGGATTTGCCGGAGGCTTTCAGCAGGGCCAGGTAATCATCGGTCTTACCCTGGTCTACATAAATATTGCGCACGTTCTGCAGTGCCTGGGTGGCTTCGTTAGAGTTGGGGAACTTCTCCACCACTTCGCGGAAGTACTGCAGGGCGGTGTTATGCTGGTTGGTATTGAAATACGCCAGGCCCAGCTTCAGCAGCGCGCGGGGCGCGGCCTGCCCTTCCGGCTGCTTCTGCAATACGCTTTTCAGGTGGGGGATGGCGTCATTATACCGCTCGTCGCTCAGGTAGGTATCCGCGATCTCCATTTCCGCCTCGTTGTTAAAACCGGAAGTGGGGAACTGGCTGCCGAGCTGCCTGAGCAGGTTGAGCTTTTCGGTGTGTTTGCCCTGTATGCCGAGGATGATGCTCTTCTGGTACAGCGCGTAGTCCGCGCCCGGCTGGTTGGCGTTGATCACCTGGTCATACAGGCTGGTGGCCTTCGGAAAGTCACGCAGCATGTAGTGGCAGTCTGCCGTGCGCAGCAGCGCGTCCGTGGCAATGCGGCCGGCATTGGGGCCGCTGGCCTTTTGCGCATTCTCAAAGTAGGGCAGGGCGCTGGCGTACTGTTCTTTTTTCAGCAGGCTGTAGCCCATGTTGTACGCCGCGTTCTGCGGGTTGGCCTCTCCAGATACGGGTGTGGCGCCGGTATTAAAATAGGCCTGCAGGCTGGTAATGGCCTTGTCCGCATTGCCCTGGCGCAGCGCAATTTCCCCTTTCCAGAACTGCGCCAGCTGTACCAGCTGCGGGTCATAAGGGTGGGAGAGCGATACGTCCAGCAAACGGTCCGCTTCGGCCAACTGCTGGTCGTTCACCAGCTGCGTGGCGCGGCCGTAGGCAATTTTCTGGTAGGCTTTGAGCACGGCAGGGCTTTTTTCCTGCAGCATGTCCATAATGGCCAGCGCCTCCTTATAGTTGTTGGTGTTGGCAAAGAGCTGCACCAGTATTTCCCGCGCTTCCTTGTTGTACTCGGAGCGGGGGTATTTGTTGATGAAGTTGGTCAGTTCGGCAATGGCGGCATCCTGGTAGCCCAGCTCAAAGGAGAGCTTGCCGTAATTGAAGCGGCTGATCTCCTGCTGCCTGGCGTTGGAGCTGTTGCGGGCGCTGTAGGCAAAGGCATTGCGCGCGTTGGCCTTCTGGCCGGTGCGCAGGTAGCAGTCTCCCAGCAGGTACATGGAGTTCTGCCCCAGGGAGTCTTTTTCGCTGCTCAGCTGTTTGAAGCCCGTAATGGCCTTTTCCAGGTTGGCGGTCTGGTAGTAGGTGTAAGAAAGCTGGTATACGTCTTCCTTCCTTACTTCTTCCGCGTTCTCGTTAAATTCTTCCAGGTAAGGGAGGGCCTTGGGATAGTCTTTTTTCTCAAAGTAAGCCTGGCCCACGAGTTTTTTCAGCTCGCCTTCGTAATACATATTGCCTTTGCGGATCAGGGGCTCTGCGTAGCTGATCAACTGGTCCTGCTTGCCCTGGAAGTAATAGATCTCCGCAATGTAATAAGGCACCACCGTGCTGTATTTCGGTTCGTTCTGCACCCGCTGGAAGCTGTTGAGCGCGGCGGCGTACTGCTTGTTGTAATAGGAAATGAAACCGAAATAATAGTTGGCGGGTATGTAGTACTTGTTCTGTATTTCCTTGATGGAGGCAAAAAGCGGCTGCGCTTTCTGGAAGTCTTTCACGTTAAAGTAGCAATAGGCCTGTTCGAACTTGGCGTCTGCAATATCTTCGTTGGAGAGGTTGTCTATGCTGGCCTTTTCGTAATAGGGAATGGCCTCCGTCAGTTTGTTGCGGTGAAAATAGAAACGGGCCAGCTGGAAGCTCACCATCTGCTCACGGGCGCTGTTGTTGAAGTATTTCAGGAAGTCCAGCGCTTTTTTCTCCGCGTCTTCGTTCTGCAGTTTGAGCGCGCACATGGCGTAGTAATAATGCGCGTCCGTATTCACCAGGGAGCGGTTGGTCTCTTTAAAATAAGAGATGCCGTCTATGGTCTGTTTGAACAGCTGCATGGATACAGCATATTTTCCCTCGCGGAACAATTGCTGCGCTTCCTTGAAAGTTTTGTCAGGCTCCGTATAGATACGGGTTTGCTGGCCGGCGGCGGCGGTGGCGCCTGTTATGCCCGCAACAAGGAAAAGTACGCGCAATGGAGGAAGAGGGAAATTCTTTCGAGTGAATAGCTTCATGCTGTTTATAGTTATTACTGTAATGTTTTTTCTAAAACGGCGCAGCACCGGAATTATTTCGAACGCAAGACTGTCCGGCATTTTCCGGGTAGCTGACCGGGCTCTTAAAATTGGCAAAGATGGGGTTTACAAACGAAGCAAATATAAAAGATTATACTTTTTTGCCGGTGGCAGGTTATCTACCTTGTGTGGATAAACTGCCGGATGTGGATAACTATCCCGGCCGCTGCGCGGCGGCGCCTTGATTTTCACAGTTTAATCCCGAAATTTGGCTTTTATTACCATATACATTATAAACTATCTAAATTTGAGCCGGGTTGGCGGTTAAAATCAAAATCCCGCTTATTCAACAAGAATCAAACCAAACTGATCTATGAAAAAACTATTATCTGCACGGTTCAGCAACGGGGCTGTTCACTTAACGCAACTGGTGTTGCGCCTGGTATTTGGTGGATTGATCGCCTACCGGCACGGCTGGCCCAAACTCATGAATTTTTCGCAGTATTCCACCCAGTTCGCAGATCCGTTCGGCATTGGCAAATCCGCCTCGCTCGGACTGACGGTTTTTGCGGAGCTGTTTTGCGGCATATTGCTGGTGCTGGGCCTGGTAACGAGGCTGGCCACCATTCCGCTGATCATCTGCATGAGCGTGATCATCTTCATGATCCACCGGACAGACGGCTGGGGCAAGCAGGAAATGCCCGTGCTCTTCCTGGCGGCCTTTGTGGTGATACTCATTACCGGTTCCGGTAAATATTCCATAGACAGCGCCATTGGCAAGTAATACGGCAGAAAGAAAACAGGGGCTGACCAACAAGTATGGTCAGCCCCATTTTATTTGCAATTGCCCGCGCGCGGGCAGCAAAGCGTTTTTTTGATGGCCGGCCGTACCGGGTGTGCCCGCCCCTTTTCTTTTTTGGGAGAGCATGGGGGATATGCTACATTTACACACCAAATTTTCTTTTTATCATGTACAGCACAACCATAGATATTCGCGTGCGGTATGGCGAAACGGACCAGATGGGGTATCTCTACTACGGCAACTACGCATTGTATTATGAAGTGGGGCGTACGGACGCCATCCGGCAGCTGGGCTTCACCTACCGCGAGCTGGAAGAGCAGGGCGTGATCATGCCGGTGGCCGAGCTGCAGGTTAAGTACCTGCGGCCCGCGTACTATGACGATGTAATAACGGTGAAGACTATACTAAAATCGCTACCTGACAATCACAAGATACAGTTCCACTCAGAATTGTATAACCAGAAAGGGGAGCTGCTGAACGTAGGCGTTACCACGCTGGCGTTCATAGATGCCAAAAACAGAACGCGCATGCACATGCCGGAAGTGATGCGGCAGAAGCTGGCGGCTTTTTTCTGATCAACATGTTTAACGGACCATATGGAAAAGATCTTTGCCAGCCTCATTACCATCGGGGATGAACTGCTGATAGGGCAGACCATTGACACCAATTCCGCCTGGATGGCGCAGCAGCTGAACGATGCGGGCATCTGGGTGCAACGGCGCGTGGCGGTGGGAGATGACAGGCAGGCCATTATCCGCGCGCTGGAAGAAGAGGGCGCCGATTCCCACATCATCCTCATCACCGGCGGGCTGGGCCCCACGGCGGACGATATTACCAAGCCTGTGCTGTGCGAGTACTTTGGCGGTAAAATGGTGCAGAACGCCGGTGCGTTGCAGAACGTGATGGACATTGTGCAGACCCGCGGCCTGCCCATGCTGGAGCGGAACCTGGAGCAAGCCATGGTGCCCGATGCGGCCACCATTATCCAGAACAAACGCGGCACCGCGCCCGGCATGTGGTTTGAAAAGAACGGGCGCATCTACGTATCCATGCCCGGTGTGCCGCATGAAATGAAAGGCATGATGGAAGGATACGTGATACCGCACCTCCGGCAGCGCTTTACCATGCCCGCGCTGCTGCATCATACCCTCATTACCAGCGGGCAGGGAGAATCTTCCGTGGCGGAGCGCATCAAAGATTTTGAAGCGGCGCTGCCCGCCCATATGAAACTGGCTTACCTGCCCAGCTACGGCCTGCTGAAACTGCGGCTTACTACCTTTGCGCCAGACCAGGCAGCCGCTGAAGCAGATATGAACAAAGCGTTCTCCGAACTGGGCACGCTGCTGGCAGATATCCGCGTGGCAGACCGGGATGAGCCTATGGGCGTTATTCTGGGCAGCCTGCTCAAGACCAGGGGGCTCAGGCTGGGCACCGCGGAAAGCTGTACCGGCGGCAAAATAGCCAGCATGGTCACCGCCGTGCCGGGCAGCTCCGCCTGGTTCAATGGCAGCGTGGTGAGTTATGCCAACGAAACAAAGATGAACGTGCTGGGCGTGCGCGCCGCCACGCTGGAACAATATGGCGCCGTAAGTGAGGAAACCGTGAAAGAAATGGCCGCCGGCGCGCTGGAAGTATTGCGCGCGGACTGTGTGATAGCCGTGTCCGGCATTATGGGGCCAGACGGCGGTTCTCCCGAAAAGCCCGTGGGCACGGTATGGATAGCGGTGGGCGGGAAGAACAGCCTCCGCACCCGGCGTTATCATTTCCGGTACGACCGTGAGCGCAATACCGACATGACCTGCATTGCCGCCATGAACGAACTGCGGAAATGGCTGGAGAACTAATTTCCCTTATTTTTGTCACATCTATCTAATTAATAAAAACGAGCACATTTATGGCAATAGTCGAACTGGTGATGCCCAAAATGGGAGAAAGCATTATGGAAGCCACCATCCTGCGCTGGCACAAAAAGCCGGGAGACAAGGTGAAGGTGGACGAAACGGTGCTGGAGATCGCTACGGACAAGGTTGACAGTGAGGTACCCTCCATTGCGGAAGGGGAGATCACCGAAATATTGTTTAACGAGAACGATGTGGTGCCCGTGGGCACAGTGATAGCCCGTGTGCAAACAGAAGCCGGCGCAACGGTGGCCGCTTCCCCGGCAACGCCGCCTGTGCAGGAAACCAGGGCGGCTGCTTCCGAGACCAGGTTCCAGACGGCGCCTCCGCGCCAGGAGCCAGCGCGCGCCGCAGCCACGCCTCCTTCCGGCGAGCCGCGTTTTTATTCACCGCTGGTACTGACCATTGCCCAGCAGGAAGGCATTCCTTTTGCCGAGCTGGAGAAGGTCCCCGGCAGCGGTGCGGACGGCCGCGTGACCAAAAAAGACATCCTGGACTATGTGGCCAGCCGCGGCAATGCCGTGCAGGAGCCTGAAGTGGTGCATGAAGCGCCGCAGCCCCAGCACGCCCGCGAAATAGCTACCGTACCCGCCGCCAATAGCTACGGCGGCAATGTGGAGATCATTGAAATGGACCGCATGCGCAAGCTGATAGCGGAACATATGGTGCGCAGCAAACAGATCAGCCCGCACGTGACCAGCTTTGCGGAAGCGGACGTGACCAATATGGTACGCTGGAGGGATAATGTAAAAAAAGACTTCGAAAAGCGCGAAGGTGAAAAGATCACTTTCATGCCGTTATTTGTGGAAGCGGTGGTGAAATGCATCAAACGTTTCCCGCTGGTGAACTGCTCGCTGGACGGGGACAAGATCATCCTGAAAAAAGACATCAACATAGGCATGGCCACCGCCCTGCCCAGCGGTAACCTCATTGTGCCGGTGATCCGCAATGCAGACATGCTGAACCTGGTAGGCCTCACCAAACAGGTGAACAACCTGGCCGGCGCGGCGCGGCAAAACCGCCTCAAACCGGAAGACACCCAGAACGGCACGTTCACCATTACCAACGTGGGCACTTTCGGCAGCCTCACGGGCACGCCCATCATCAACCAGCCCCAGGTTGCCATCCTGGCCGTGGGAGCCATTAAAAAGCGCCCCGTGGTGGTAGAGACCGAACAGGGAGATTCCATTGCCATCCGGCATATGATGTACCTCTCCCTTTCATATGACCATCGTATTGTAGACGGCTCCCTCGGTTCTACCTTCCTGAGCGCCGTAGCGCAGGAGCTGGAAAATTTTGATGCCGGCAGAGGATATTGATTATTAATGATTTAAGATAAAAAGACCGCCCGGCAAGCCGGGCGGTCTTTTTATGAGGTTACGGGGGAGTGCGTGCTTTATAGGGTCATTTTCCGGAAAAACGTGCGTAAGTAGTTGGAAATGCGCTGTTTGGAACATTGCTAAAACGGCGTTTATGCCAAAAACATACACTCCCCATGCACTATGGTGGGAGTATCCTGGGAGTAAGGTGGCAGTAACGTGGGAGTAAGGTGGGAGTAAGGTGCTGGTAAAGTAGCCTTTGGGTCTTGTCCTGATATAGCTTTACACCTTGGTTTAGAAAATACTGATATTGGTTTACAGCGTTCAAAATTAATCCTGTTTTCGGTTTACAGGATGATGTTTTGGTCCTGGTTCCGGTTTACAGGCGGTTTCTTCCTTGTTTTCCACCGCTTCCTGAACGTGCCGGTTGCCTGGCGGTAAGCCTGGTCAGGGGTCAGGTAATCGCAACTGGAATGGAGCCGGATGCGATTGTAAGTGTCAATCGCCTGGCATACAGCTTTCCGGGCTTGCGTAAAAGAAGCAAATGTCTCACCCAATCCCAATTCGCTTTTTGTCTTATCCTGAAAAGACTTGACCCGTGCAATATGCCTGTCTTACCCACAAAAAAAAGGCTCCCGGAACCGGAAGCCTTTTATAATCGATGAGTTTGAATTCGGATTAATAACGACGGTCGCGGCCACCGCCACCGTATCCACCGCCACCGCGGGGACCACCGCCTCTGTTCCCACCGCCATTAGGCGCTTTGGGACGGGCCTCGTTAACCATCAGTTGTTTACCTTCCACTTCACTACCGTTCAGACTCTCCATCGCCTTCGCTCCTTCTTCCTGGTTAGGCATTTCAACGAACCCGAAACCGCGGCTACGACCTGTTTCGTGGTCTTTTATGATTTTTGCAGAGGTTACTTGCCCGAATTCGCTGAAGATTTGGTGAAGGTCCTCATCGTTCAACCTGTAGTGCAGGTTGGCTACGTAGATGTTCATGATAAAAAAATTAAAAAATGAAAAATAATACTGAAGTTAAGGAATTAAACGAATAAAAAAAGGTGCCGCTTATTTTTTGCTTCTCCCGCCGTATACCCTGAACAGGCTTGGTTTTGGGCGGATTCAATGCTGTAAGGCTTTTCCAAGGATTATATATATGGCAAAAATATGTGAAATTAAATGAGGCAAACGGGAGATATTAAATTATTTCGTAAATTCAAATACGGCTGTTCCTAAAAGGCCATGGACTTATGAAAGCATTGAGTGACACCTGGTTTGCAGAAGGGTACATAGACTTTGAGCTGAAAAAATACGCCCTGCTGGCCTACCTGCAGGAAATTAACCGCTATTTTAACGAGAACAAGCTCTACCCGCAGTTGGGAGACGTGGTCTTCCATTATAATAACCTGCTGGCCTTCAAGGAGAACAAACAGTTTTTGCAGCAGCATTTCCCCAAACGGCTCACCGCCGTGAACATAGAAAAGCTGCAATTGCTGTACGAACAGATGATCGCTGATGATGAGCTGATGGAAGAGCTGGAGAACATCATCCAGTACTCCCTGCAAAAAATGAACAGTACCATCCGGGAGGGCACGGAAATATACGAGTTTGTGGAGGAGCAGCTGAACATTACGCCGGTAGGGCTTATCCCGCTTGACGTGCAGGAGGGGTACATGCTGCTGTCTGACGGGCGGGCCAGCGATACGCTGGTATACCAGTACCGCCTCACCATTTTTGAGCGGCACGATGAGCGTTACCGCGGCATCCATACAGAATACATCAGCACCTACACGCGCAACCTGGCGCATACCGGCAACAGCATCAAAACAGACCTGATCCGCCACCGGCGGCACCTGCCCAACCCCGCTGTATACACGGTTGAAACAGACCTGGTGTTCCCGCTCACGGAAACGCTGCTGCCGATTGCAAAACGTTGCCTGGTGAAGTATATTACGGTGAATCCTGCGTAGCATTGTGCGTGTAGCAAACGCCCGCCTGCTATTTGCAAAACGTTGCCTGGTAAAGTATATTACGGTGAATCCTGCGTAGCATTGCGCGTGTAGCAAACGCCCGCCTGCTATTTGCAAAACGTTGCCTGGTAAAGTATATTACGGTGAATCCTGCGTAGTGTATCATGTCGTTACTGACCATCCAAGCCATACATGCTTTTGACGCCTGCCGCGGCGTAGTGGAGCAATACGTAGCTGCTACGGGCCACCAGCCAGACCTGCGGGAGTGGGGCATGATCAACCTGCTCATCGGGGACATGATATTGCTGCGGAGCGGCCGCGCCACCGAGCAACTGCGCGCGCAGCTGAAGGCGCGCATTGATGATGCGGTAGAAGGGGAAGCGGTTTTTTTGCTGCTGGCCGCCATTGCAGACCGTAAAATAGGGGCCAACAGCCTGCAGGGTTAGGGCAGCTTCAGCGTTTTGGCGGGCTCGTTGCCGAATTTCACTTCTACTTCATACTGCAGGGGCGCGTAATAAGTGCGCATGGTGTTGCGGATCTTTTCCTTGCACTGCTCCAGGTAGATTGTGTTTTGCTGCAACTGGTCCCGCGAGGTCTCATACAATTTTTTCTGCACCGCGGTGTATGTTTCATCATCAGAAAACATCAGCCAGCCTTTTTTGTTGGCGGTTTCCATCTGGTTGAGGCGCAGCTCGTAACTCAACAGCTGCGGGGCCGGCAGGGATACCAGCACTTTCTTCTTGTCTACCTTCACGGAGAAATTCTGTTCGTTCACATCTACACCATACTTGGCGGTATAAGGCACCGTTACCCAGATGGTATTTTCTGCAAATACTTTTTTCAGGTTGTCTGTCCAGCTGCCGGAGTTCTCTATATTGCTGCGTTTGATGGAGGCGTTGCCCTGTACTTCCAGGCTGGCCAGCTCCGCAATTTCTCTTACAATGAGGCTGTTGGACACTACCTGTTCGTTCACGTTCCGCGAGCCGAAGCGCTGCCCCAGCCAGAAAATGAAAACGATGAAGAGGATAACCACCAGCCATTGAACGATCTTTTTCATACGCAAAAATTACGGTGCTGTTTTATATGTTTCATAAGCGGGGCCAATGCGGCGGCTCATGAACCTTTCCGGGTATTCGTACACGTTGAAGCCGAACTGTGCGTAGAGCCCCTGCGCATCCTCTGTGAGCAACGCCATTCTCCGCAGGTCTTGCAGATCGGGGTGGGAGAGGATGGTTTCCATCAGCCGCTTGGAAAGGCCCTGGCCGCGGTGGGCCGGCAAAATGAACACGTCCGCCAGGTAACCGAAGGTAGCGCGGTCTGTGATGACGCGGGCAAAACCTACCTGTATCCCTTCATGATACACGCCGAAACAGAGCGAGTTGTTAACAGACCTGCGCACAATATCAAGCGGGATGTTTTTCGCCCAATAAGAATCTTCTGAAAGGTACTGGTGAATAACGTTCAGTTGCAGCAATGCCGGGTCTGATGAAATAAGGTACGCGCCTTTACGGGTCTCAACGGGTTGCATGGTACGGATTTAAGTTCGCGCTAAAAATAACGAAAACGCCGGAATACACTTCCGGCGCTTTAAATATTCCGTACGTTTAGTTGGTTATGCATATCGTTGTTTGCGCAATATACGGTTGTACAGTTGCGGCGTAAGCCCCGTCACTTCCATGAACTGGCGCTCCAGGGTATGGCGGCTGGTCTTGAAACGAAGGGCCAGGTCAAGCATGGCCACTTTGCCTTTCTGTTCAGCCAGGTAATCCACAATTTCATCTACCTGGCGCAGGGCCGCGGTCTGGTTGGCCAGCAGGTTGGCCAGCGCACTGTCAAGCACCTGGCGCACGCTTTCCACATCCAGCGCCATGGCGGTGCGCAGCTCCTGCGCAGTTTGCGCCCAGCGGGGGTGTACTTTGGCCAGGTTGCGGTAATAGTTGGTAACGGATTCCATGCTGATGCCCATCAGCCGGTGGCTGGCGTAAGCGTTCAGCTGTACGATAACGGCGTTCAGCGGCCCGGTTACGCGCGCATCTACGCGGCAGGTGAACGGCCCTGTTACAGCCGCTTCCGGCAGTTCAAAAGCCGCATGGTCCGCCGGCTTGAACGCCAGCCCGCCCTGCTGTATAAATACCAGGTATTGTTTGCCGGCCGTAAAAAGCCTTTTTTCCGCAATGTCTGCTGCTGATGTAATGTTCTCGAGAACAATGTATTGTTGCACAAAGGGGTGCAACGTAGTGTCGGGATGAAGGATATAGGTGTTCATAGGTCTGATTGCATTTGTTTTTTCAACCCATCCGCTCAGTAAACTGATGTAAATATACCAAAATTAGTATATGGCAAAACATTTTAATTAGAAAATTTCTTAACATTCACTGAATCCGTTGAAAATCTTCCAGTTAACAGGCAAATAACAAAGCCGGGCGTAAAGACCCGGCTTTTGTTATTATAAAGTGTTGAAGATCAGTAGTCAAATCCCCAATTTCGCCCTTTTTCCACGGCGGGTACGCCGTTTTTGAGCCATTGCGGCGCGGGCGCGCCCTTGAGGAAGTGGTCAAAGAACTGCTGCTCCCTGATCTGGATGTCTTTCCGGTTCTGGCGGTGAATGAGGTTGTGCGCCTCATTATTGTAATTCAGCATCCACACGGGTTTGCCCAGGCGGCGCAGGCCGGTGAACATTTCTATGCCCTGGTACCAGGGTACGGCCCCGTCCGCATCATTATGCATGATGGCCAGCGGCGTGGTCACCTTGGGGAGGTGGAAGAGCGGGGAGTTCTCTATGTACAGCTCCGGCTTTTCCCACAGGGTGGCGCCAATACGGCTTTGCGTATGTTCGTACTGGAACTGCCGGTTCATGCCGCTTTCCCAGCGTATGCCGCCGTAGGCGCTGGTCATGTTGGCAACGGGCGCGCCGGCCCAGGCGGCCTTGAACATGGGGGTGGCGGTAATGAGGTAACATACCTGGTAACCGCCCCAGCTCTGCCCCTGTATGCCTATGTTGTCCTTATCTATCCACGGTTGGCGGGCCAGCGCTTCGGCGCCGCTTACTATGTAGTTATAAGCGCTTTTGCCGGGGTGGCCTTCCTCATAACGGATATCAGGCGCCAGCACCACGTAGCCGCGGCTTACAAAAAAAGAGATGTTGAGGCGCGAGGGGGTGGGCGCGGGCGCCTGGTAGCTGTACAGCCCGTCTGTCAGCTTCTCGTAGAAATAGATCAGCACGGGGTACTTTTTCTTCGGGTCAAAATCTTCGGGCTTGTATACGATGCCTTCCGTGGTTTTCCCGTTATAGGTGGCCCAGGAAAACAGCTCCGCCGTTCCCCAGTTATAGGAGGCCTGCTGCGGGTTGATGGCGCTGAGGCGCTCCGCGGTGGCTATATCCCGGCCGGCGTACACGTCTGGAGACGCCACGTAGGTTTGCCGTTGAAAGGTATATACGTTGGCGTCTTTTGCCTTTTCGGGCGCCAGGTAGGCGTACGGGCCCATCACGATCTGCTGCGGGCCTTTTTTGCCGCCCAGCTGCAGGCTGTAGTAACCGCCGTAGCGGGTGGAGTCATTGAAGGCTCTCAGCAGCAGGGTCTGTTTGGGCTTGAAATACCGTTCTTCCCGGTCCAGCTTCACGTTGCGCAGTTCCGTTCTTGTTTTGCGGCCCAGGCCCTGCGTGATCATAACGGGCGGGGTTTTGCCGCTGGGGTCTGTTTGCCAGATATCGTACCGGTCGTTCAGGTATACATATTTATCCCCTTCCATCCAGCCGCTGGGCATGTAGGGGCGCGGGTAATCCGGCATGTCCATTTCCTCGTCCGCCATCTTTACCGGCATGCCCTTGCTGATGCTGCGCGTGGCGCCGCCGGCAATATCGTAAGAGAACCATTCGCCGGCGGGCAGGTCAAACCACATGAGGTATTTGCCCTGCGGGGAGGGGTAGAAGTAGCCCAGCAGATCGTCTTTGATCAGCTTGCGTTCCCCGGTGCGTACGTTCACCAGGTAAGCGGTTTTGGCGGTGTTGCCCGTCCACTGCATGGCAACGCGGTGTTCCTTGTCCGTATAACCGATGCCGTAGGGCGCATTGCCTTCGTCCAGTTGCACAAATGTTTCCAGGTCAGGGTTTCCCAGCTGCGTCATGCGGTTTTCTCCGCCGGCGGGGAAGTATGCGGCGGCGTAGCTTTTATTCAGTTCCCGGGTAAGGTTCCTGAGCTGCATGGTTTGCAGGTAATCATCTTTATAATGCCAGATGTCTACCTTGGCCACCTCAAAGTCTACAATGGTAGTGTCTTTGGGCGGGGCTACCGGCGCGGTGCCAAAGTACAGGGCCGTACCGTTTTTGCTGAAGTTGATGTTCCCGTGCTCGGACACGGCCCATTTTGCGGGCATGCCGGGCGTACCGCGGTTTACGGCAATACGGGCGCTATCCTGCCCGGTACGGAAGTAATACAGGGAGAAGAACTTTTGCGGTGCTTTGGCGCTGTCCCTGCTGCCGGCGTAGGCCAGCTGCTGCCCTTTTTCATCAAAGGCGAACTGTGCAAAAGTGCCCTGCCCGCGGCTGAGGGTGTCTGCCGCGCGGTTCTGTACGTCCCACAGCCATACGCCTGCTTTGCCCAGTGTGTCTTTTTTGGGCGGGTTGACCACCAGCGCTATTTTGGTGCCGGGTTTGTTGAGGGTGTAGGCGGTAACGCTCTTCACGGTGTCTGCCGTGGCTTTGCGCAGGTCCATGATCACCAGGTGGCCTGCTTCGGCACCGCCCGGCTTGCCGGGCGTATCTTCGTCCGCATCGCTGCCGTCTTTGGCCGGTGCTGGTTTTTTGCCGCCTTTGGCGGTATCTGTTTTAGGCGCGTCTATCAGGTAGGCCAGCAGGCCGCTGCCTTTTTCCGGCGTTTTGAAAGACCTGACGTTGGGCACGGCCAGGTAAATGCTTTTTTCTCCGCCCAGCAGTATAACGCCCATGGAGTCTTTCGGCATCTGGTCCGGCGCTTTTTTCTTGATGCGGGCCTGCCTTACGTCTTTAAAAAAGGGTTTGATGCTGAACACCACGTACCGGGAGTCTTCCGTGAAAACGGGCGCCGCGCCGCGGGGAACGGTCATTTCCTGCCGGTTTTCCAGGTTGCGCACCACCAGGGTGGCGTCTCCTTCCTGCGGGGTGATGGTATAGGCCACCCATTTGCCGTTGTTGCTGATGGCTTTAGTGCCAATGCTTTGCCATCCGTCATATACGCTATGGTCAAGCGGTTTTTTGGATTGGGCGTTCAGGCCTGCCGGTAACAATAAGGTCAGGGACAGGAGCCAGCCTGGAGATAGTTTCATAAGCCGTTTGTTGATTTTGTTGCGCTGCAAAATAACAATTCCGGCCGCAAATAGGAAAGGAAGCAGGATGAGCGGTTATGCGGTAATGGCGCCCCTGCGGCTTTGCCGCGCCACCCGCAGCATTTGCAGCACCACGGAGAGCAGGATAAGGCCCAGCCCGGCGTAGAAGCCGTTGTGCAGGTCCTTGTTTTCCCTGAACAGCAAAAACGCCAGTGCAATGGTGTACAGCGGCTCCAGGTTAAAGCAGAGGTTGACCGTGAACGCGGATATTTTCTGCAGCGCGTTCATGGAAAGGGTGTACATGAGCACGGTGCAGAACCAGCTCAGGAGCAGCAGGTAAACAAGATCCATGGCGGAAGGCATCAGGGAGGCCACGGGGAAAACATGCAGGTAGAAGGGCATTACCAGGCTGATGCCGATGAACCCTACCGCCAGTTCGTAAAACGTGATATTGGGCGTATCGTACTGCACTACCAGTTTTTTGTTGAGCACGGTGAACAGCGCGCAGAACATGGAAGACAGGATGCCGAGCAGAATGCCGGTACGGTATTGCGTGTCAAAATGGAAAATGAGCATAATGCCGGCCAGCGTGAGCATGCTGAGCAGCAGCTCTACCGTGTCAAAGCGGCGGCGGTTGATGAGCGGGTCAAACAGGGCGGTAAAGAGGCTGGTGAGCGAAAAGCATACCACCCCTATAGATACGTTGGCGTATTTGATGCTGGCATAAAAGAACACCCAGTGCAGCGCTACTATAAAACCGGTGAAGCCGATGCGGAGCACAGCCTGCCGGGGCAGCCTGCGCAGGGTGCCCTGGAACCTGTACAGGAAGAACATGGTCACCACCGTTATCAGCAGGCGGTACCATACCAGCAGCCCTTCGTTGAGCGTGATGAGTTTGCCAAGAATACCTGTAAAACCGGCGAGGAATACAGAAAGATGGAGTTGAAGGAACGCTTTTTTCATTTTCCGAACAGGCTTTGCCACTGAATTTTCAGTACGCCCAATATGCCTTCTTTCACAATGCCTTTGCTCATTTTGGAATAGCCTTCTTTACGGTCTATGAACGTGATGGGTACTTCCTTGATGGTAAAGCCCAGTTTCCAGGCGGTGAACTTCATTTCTATCTGGAACGCGTAGCCTACGAACTGTATCTTGTCCAGCTCAATTTTTTCCAGCACGGCCTTTTTGTAGCAAACAAAACCGGCTGTAGCGTCTCTTACGGGCATCCAGGTAATGAAGCGTACGTAAATGGAAGCGCCGTAGGAGAGCACCGCCCTGTCCCAGGGCCAGTTCTCTGTTTTGCCGCCTTTCACGTAACGGGAGCCCACCGCCAGGTCCGCCCCTTCGTGCGCGCAGGCGTGGTGGAGGCGCACCAGGTCCGCAGGGTTGTGGGAAAAGTCTGCGTCCATTTCGAAAATATACTGGTAACCCCTGGCCAGCGCCCACTTGAAACCGTGGATGTAGGCCGTGCCAAGGCCCAGTTTGCCTTTCCTTTCTTCGAGGAACAACTGTTCCGGGTATTGCGCCTGCAGTTCTTTTACGATACCGCCGGTGCCGTCCGGAGAGCCATCGTCTACTATCAGCACATGGAAAGCCTGCTGTAATGAGAATACCGCGCCAATGATCTGACGTATATTATCCTTCTCATTGTACGTAGGTATGATAACCAACTTTTCCAATTAGCGGTAGCTTTTTTTAGGATGGCGAAAATAGGGAATATCCCCCGCAAAATAGTGCGTTTTACCAAACATTACAATTTTTTTAGCATCATACTGGTGTAGATCTCTGTCAGTTTTTGCTTGGTATTGAGGGGGAAGTCCGCTTTCATCATCCAGTCGTAATACTGCGGTTCTACTTTCAGCACGTCCCTTACGGGGCGGCCTTTGTATTTACCGAAGTTGAACATCTCCACGCCGTTCTGCATCACCATGCGGCGGGCAAAATCCACATAGTCGTCTTCCTTGGTGAAGGCGGCCAGGGCGTCCATATCCGGTTTCAGCTGGGTTTCATACCGCACCAGCTGGGCCTCTAGTATCTCAAAGGTGGCCACGGCATCTGCTTCCGCGCTGTGGGCGTTTTCCAGGTCTTTATCGCAATAGAACTTGTAGGCGGCGCTGAGGGTGCGTTTTTCCATGAGGTGGAAAATTTTCTGCACGTCTACAAAGCGGCGGTCGCTGATGTCGAAAGTAAGGTCTGCGCGCAGAAATTCCTCCACCAGCATGGGGATGTCGAAGCGGTTGGAATTGTAGCCCGCAATATCGCAATGTTCCAGGAACTGGCGCAGTTCATTGGCCAGCTGTTTGAAGAGGGGCGCGTCTTTCACGTCTTCGTCCGTAATGCCGTGAATGGCTGTGCTGGCGGGCGGAATGGGCATACCGGGATGAATGCGCTTTACTTTCCGGAGCACGGAACGGTCCGGCATCACTTTAATGATCGCGATCTCGATAATACGGTCTGTGGCTACATTGGTGCCTGTTGTTTCCAGGTCTATGATTGCCAGGGGGCGGGTGAGTTGTAAAGCTGACATGTGTTATGATGGTTTCTTAACCGATAAATATTTTTTCAATCCTGCAAAATCAAGCCCTTCGTAATCGCCGGAGCTCATCATGAGCAGGTTGGTGTTATCAAAGTCCTGCTGGTCCAGGAAAGTTTCCAGGGCAGCGCGGCTGGTGAGTATGGTAAGGTCTTCCCGGCCAAATCCTTTTTTGATCACGTCCGGGTTCAGGTCTGGCATGCGTTTGATCTCCAGGGCGTGGGCGCTGTAGAACACCGCGGCCGTGTCTGCCGGGGCCAGGGCGCCGGCGTACTCTGTCATAAAACCGGCATTCAGGCTGCTGAAGGTATGCAATTCCAGCACGGCTACTAGCTTGCGGCCGGGGTATTGCTGCCGTACCGCAGTAATGGTGGCCCTTACCTTGGAGGGGGCATGCGCAAAATCTCGGTAAATGGCCGTATCCGCGTTTTTGGCTACCAGCTCCAGGCGTTTGGCCGCTCCCCTGAAGCTGGCAATGGCGGCCAGGAAGTCTATGTCACCGATGCCCAGGGCGCGGCAAACCAGCAGGGCGGCGTGGATGTTCAGCAGGTTATGCTCGCCGAACACCAGCAGGTCTGTAGACACATTGCCGAAGCGCACCCGCGTAGTGCCGTTGAGGATGGTATGCTCCGGCACGCCGTAGGGGATGCGCTCCAGGTGGCCGCCTTCGCGCTCCACGAGGGCGCGCAGGGTTTCGTCCCCGTGGTTGTAGATCAGCTTGCCGCCCGGCTCCATGGTGCGGATAAAAATGGCAAACTGCTCCAGGTATATGTCAAAAGTGGGAAATACATTGATGTGGTCCCAGGCAATGCCGCTCAGCACGGCTATGTGGGGGTGCAGGAAGTGGAACTTGGGCCTTTTTTCCAGCGTGGAAGCGGGGTACTCGTCCGCCTCGCATACAATCAGCGGCGCATCAGTGATGTTGACGGACTGGGAGAAACCTTCCAGGCGGGCGCCCACCAGGTAGTCAAACTGCACCTGGCATTGCTGCAGCACGTGCATGATCATGGCCGTGATGGTGGTTTTGCCATGGCTGCCGCCTACGGCCACCCGGGTCTTTCCCTGGCTTTCCTGGTAAATATACTCGGGGAAGGAATAGATCTTCAGGCCCAACTGCTGCGCTTTGGCCAGCTCGGGGTTGTCTGCCCGGGCGTGCATGCCGAGTATCACCGCGTCTAGGTCAGCCGTAACCCGGGAGGGCTCCCAGCCGATGGCGGGGGGGAGGATGCCGGCATTGGCCAGGTTGGTACGCGCCGGCTCGTAAATTTCGTCATCGCTGCCGCTCACCTGGTAGCCTTTGTTCCGGAGGGCGATGGCCAACTGGTGCATGACGCTGCCGCCTATCGCTATGAAATGTACTTTAGCCATGCTTTTCAGGTCTTTATGTGTGTGTTTTGCCTGTTATAACAAGTAATTAACATCACATAAGATTGTTTTTTTTAATATAAAGTATATATTTGCAAAATAACGTTACAAAATACGATTCACAAAGTTCTATAATCCAAGCCTATGAAATTTCGTTTATTTGCAAAAAAGCAAGCTATGAAATCAGTTTACCGCGTAATTGGTACATTTTGTGTGATGGCGGTCATTGCTGCCATGTTTTCTTCCTGCGCCTCGCAGAAGCTGGGTTGCCCTATGAAGATCACCAAGGTACAGCAGGAGAAAGACAAAACGTGTTAGTGAATTTTAAAAATGGAACGAGATGTGGACCGCACTGGAAAGTGAAGAGCAGTTGAATAAGATACAGGAACATTCTTTTAACCACCCGGTCGTTATATTCAAACATAGCACCCGCTGCAGCATCAGCAGTATGGTAAAGAGCAGGCTGGAGCGGTCTGCGGGGCCGGAGGGCATGGAGTTCTATTACCTTGACCTTATCCGGTACCGCGCGGTGAGCAACCATATTGCGGACCTGTACAAGGTAGGGCATGAGTCTCCCCAGGTATTGCTGATCCGCAACGGGGAGTGCATATATGACGAGAGCCATTATGCCATCAGTATGGAAGAACTGGCTTTACAGCATTAAAAGCATTGAAAGAGGCGTGCCACAGGCGCGCTTTTTTTTACGGCCGGTTGTTGCGGGCGTTCCGTCCTGCATGCTTCAACCGGTGGTAACCGGCGCACGGGGCGTTCTGTCCTGCATGCTTCAACCGGTGGTATCCGGCGCACGGGGCGTTCTGTCCTGCATGTTTCAACCGGTGGTAACCGGCGCACGGGGCGTTCCGTCCTGCATGTTTCAACCGGTGGTAACCGGCGCACGGGGCGTTCTGTCCCGCATGCTTCAACCGGTGGTAACCGGCGCACGGGGCGTTCTGTCCTGCATGTTTCAACCGGCCGTAACCGGCGCATCAGGCGTTTTATCCCCTTCTTTCTTTTAACCGGCCTCTGTTGTTTTTTATTAGCTTTGCTGCTATGAAACATCGTATAGTTGTGGCGGTTACGGGCGCCAGCGGGTCTATTTATGCCAGGCAGTTGCTGAACAAGCTGGCTGCCCTGAAAAAGCAGATAGACCAGGTGGCCATTGTGATGACGGCCAATGCCAGAACAGTGTGGGAAACCGAGCTGGATGACCGGGGCTTTGAGCACCTGCCGTTCCCGGTATTTACGCAAAACGATTTTCATGCCCCTTTTGCCTCCGGCAGCGGGCGTTTCAATACCATGATCATCTGCCCCTGTTCCATGGGTACCCTGGGCCGCATTGCCGGCGGTATTTCCAATGACCTGATCACCCGCGCGGCAGACGTGGTGCTGAAGGAGCGCCGCAAGCTGATCTGCGTGCTGCGGGATACGCCTTACAACCTCATTCACATCCGCAACATGCAGACCGTAACGGAAGCGGGCGGCATTATTTGCCCCGCCACGCCTTCTTTTTACAGCAAGCCCGCCACCATTGAAGCAGTGGCGGCTACGGTAACAGACCGCGTCATAGACCTGGCCGGGCTGGAGCAGGATACGTTCCGGTGGGGGGAGTAGGAGGTGGAAGAGGCATATAGTGGTGTGCCCGGGAGCTGAAGAGCGGTATACCGGTGTATCAGGAAGGCCTGCACACCGCCGGCAAATAATAACTGCAAGAGAATTGACACTTTATGAAAATAGCCATCATCAACGGCCCCAACCTCAACCTCCTGGGCAAACGGGAACCAGAGGTATACGGCAGCCTTACTTTTGAGCAATACCTGGATACGCTGAAACAACAGTTCCCGGATGTCAGCTTTGATTATTTCCAAAGCAACGTGGAAGGGGAAATTGTAAACCACCTGCATGCGGTAGGTTTTTCTCACAACGGCATTTTGCTGAACGCGGGGGCTTACACCCATACGTCCGTAGCCATCCGCGATGCTATTGCGGGTATCAAAACGCCCGTGGTGGAGATACACATCAGTAATATTTACGCCCGGGAAGAGTTCAGGCATACGTCATTAACGGCCGCCAAGGCCGTGGGGGTTATTTGCGGGCTGGGCATGCAGGGGTATGCGCTGGGCGTGAATTATTTCCTGTCAGGGAAGTAAGCCGGCGGGTTGTATAACAAACCATTGCGGCGGTAAATTACTGCCGCTACGTCATAAAAAAGGGCCGGTTTGCAGCCGGCCCTTTTTTTATCTTCTACCCGCGCGTGACGCGGATCACGTAGTCTTCTACCTGTACCTGGTACGCCGGGGCCTTCTTTTTGATGTAATTGGTCAGTTCTTCTATGGTGGGGTAATCATTCTCCCCGGTGAAGCCCTGCGCGTCATCTATCAGCAATACATGCGGCACGTCTTGCTGCAGAATGGCGTCCAGCTCCGCGTAAATGGGCGTCCAGAGGTCTCCCTTGGCGGTAATGCCGGCGGAGTAATGCCCGTCCAGCCAGAAAATGGCGGGCCCTTTCAGCTGGGGCACAATGCTGTGCAGCACCTTGCCGCTGTCTCCCTGGTACAGCTCCACCTTCGGGCTTTTGCGGAAGCGGATCTTTGCCCGCTGGTGCAGGTCTTCGCTCAGCTCTATGGAGAGAATGCGGGCAAAGTTGGGCAGCTGCGCGGCGATCATATCACCCAGGTAAGTGCCGGTTTCCACCAGCGTCTGTATGCCGTAGCGGTCTTTATATGCCTGGATGATCTTCTGTTTGGCAATGTGCGGCATGGGCAGCGGTTTGCCCTGCTCCAGCCAATGCTGGTAGGTGGCTTCCGCCTGTTCCTGGAGCTTCCGGAAACGGATGTTATGCCTGTATACTTTAAACTGCTGCAACATGGTATGCTAAAGTTCGGTAAAATTTGCGGGTTAGTGTGCGTGAGAGTGGTCGCAGCATTCTTTTTCTTCCTTGAACGCTTCGCGGGGCTTGAGGCCCAGCAGCTCAAACATCATGTGGTCTTCTTCAAAAGAAGGGTTCTTAGTGGTCAGCAGTTTTTCCCCGGTAAAGATGGAGTTGGCGCCGGCCATAAAACACATGGCTTGCTCAGACAGGCTCATTTCCGCGCGGCCGGCGCTGAGGCGCACCATGGCCTGCGGCATCAGGATGCGGGCCGTGGCTATCATGCGCACCATGTCCCAGAACTCTACCTTGGGCATATGCTCCAGCGGCGTGCCTTTTACGCGGGTAAGGGCATTGATGGGCACAGAATCAGGGTGTTCCGGCATGGTGGAAAGGGTGAGCAGCATGTTGATGCGGTCTTCATGGCTTTCTCCCAGCCCTATGATGCCGCCGCAGCAAACGGTAACGCCGGCTTTGCGCACATTGTCTATGGTCTTCAGGCGGTCGTCGTAAGTGCGGGTGGTGATGATCTCACCGTAATATTCGTCAGAAGTGTCCAGGTTGTGGTTGTAGGAATAGAGGCCGGCATCCGCCAGTTTTTGGGCCTGGCTTTCCGTGAGCATGCCCAGGGTGCAGCACACTTCCATGCCTATTTCATTTACGCCTTTCACCATGTCTATCACCCGGTCAAAGTCCCGGTTGTCCCGCACTTCGCGCCAGGCCGCGCCCATGCAGAAGCGGGTGGAGCCGGCTTCTTTGGCCTTGCGGGCAAAGGCCAGCACCTCGTCTTTTTTCATGAGGGCCTGTACATCGATACCGGTATTATAGCGTGCTGCCTGGGGGCAATAAGCGCAGTCTTCAGAACATCCGCCTGTTTTGATGGAGAGCAGGGTACATACCTGTACCTCCGCCGTGTCCTGGTACTGGCGGTGCAGGGTGGCGGCGCGGTACATCAGCTCCAGCAGGGGAGTGTTATAAATATCCTTTATTTCTTCAAGTGTCCAGTCGTGACGGATCATAAACTTCGGATTTAGCGGCAAACATACAAATCAATTGCGAATAACGAGCGGGGAACGCCTGAATTATGTCGAATTTTTTGCATCTGTAACGGGCGGATGCGGGCCGCCAGGTATGCGTGGACCGGTTGGCAATGCCAGGCCGGGAAGCACCGCGCCCGTTCCGCATTGATCTTACGGGTACAGGAAATCAATGCCCGGCCGGGAGGCGCCGCGCCCGTTCCGCATTGATCTTACGGGTACTGGAAATCAATGCCAGGCCGGGAGGCACCGCGTCCGTTCCGCATTGTTCTCACGGGTACAGGAAATCAATGCCCGGCCGGGAAGCACCGCGCCCGTTCCGCATTGATCTTACGGGTACAGGAAATCAATGCCCGGCCCGGGAGGCGCCGCGCCCGTTCCCGGCCCTTACAGGTACTGGAAATTCGTTTTCGGCGTAATGTTCAGCAGCGTCTCGTATATCAGGCGGATGGTGTTCTCTATATCGTCTTTTTTGATCATTTCCACCGTGGTATGCATGTAACGCAGCGGAATGCTGATCAGGGCGGAGGGCGTACCGTCGTTAGCGTAGGCGAACGCGTCCGTATCCGTGCCGGTGCTGCGGCTTACGGCGTGCAGCTGGTGGGGGATGTTCTCCTTCTTCGCCGTTTTGATGATCAGGTCGCGGAGAATGTTGTGTACGGCGGGGCCGTAGGTGATGCTGGGGCCGTTGCCGCATTTGATCTCCCCTTCAATGTTCTTGTTGATCATGGGGGTGGTGGTATCGTGCGTTACATCGGTGATGATGGCCACGTTGGGCTTGATGCGTTTGGCGATCATTTCCGCGCCCCGCAGGCCCACTTCTTCCTGTACGGCGTTCACAATGTAGAGGCCGAAGGGCAGGCGCTGTTTGTGCTCTTTCAGCAGGCGGGCCACTTCGGCTATCATGAAACCGCCCACGCGGTTGTCCATGGCGCGGCATACATAGTTATCGTACGCCAGTTCTTCAAAGTTGGCATCAAAGGTGACCACGCAGCCTACGTGAATGCCCAGCGCTTCCACCTCCTTGCGGTTGCGGGCGCCGCAGTCAATAAAAATGTTGTCTACCTTGGGCTGCGGGTCTTTCCCTTCCGTGCTGCGCAGGCGGGTATGAATGGCCGGCCAGCCGAACACGGCCTTTACAATGCCTTTTTCCGTATGGATGTTGACCCGCATGGAGGGGGCAATGGCCTGGTCTGACCCGCCGTTGCGGATCACATAGATCAGCCCTTCCGGCGAAACGTAGTTCACGAACCAGGATATTTCATCGGCGTGGGCCTCTATCACCACCTTGAAGGCGGCTTCCGGGTTGATCACGCCTACGGCGGAGCCGTACGGGTCTACGATGGTATCGTCTATATATGGTTTCAGGTATTGCAGCCAGAGTTTTTGCCCTTCCTTTTCAAAGCCTGTAGGAGAGGGGTTGTTGAGATAGTCCTTTAAAAAAGCCAGCGAGTCTTTCGTTAGTATGGATTTCTGTTTTTTAGCCATCTTGTTCTTTTAAGTGCGTAAAAATAAGTATTCCGCCTCAAATTCCGCCCGCCAGCCGCCAGCCGGCGTGTATCAGGGCAGACAGCATCATGAGCCCGTCCAGGAAAAAATAGTACACATAGTCTGACGTGTGCGTTTGCGCGTACCGTTTCACCATGCCCGTTACCACTACCGGTACCAGCAGGCTGAACAGCGCAAACAGCGGCACGGCGGGCGCCAGCAGAAAGGCGCATATCCAGGCCACTATCAGGGAGCCGTAATAAAGCCCGTTCAGGTGCGGGTCTTTGAGATGGGTGATGAGGCTGCGGATGCCCGCCTGGCGGTCTTCTTCCCGGTCCCGGTAATCAAACAGGATGCAGATGGCGTACACCAGGAAGAAGCGGTATACGGTGAGGTACACCACGTCCGGCTGTATGTTTTCGGCTATGAGCGCGGGCAGGGTGGTGGTTACGTACGTCCACACCCCGGCCAGGAAGATGGTTTTGCCCACGGCAATTTTGCTGAGCCAGCGGAACATGGGCAGCTTGGGGGCGGAGTACAGGAAGGTGAGCACCACGGCCCCGCAGAGGGGCAGCCAGTGTTCCGCCAGGGGAATAATGAACCAGCCGGCGCCCAGCAGCCCTGCCACGCAGCCCGCCAGTTGCAGGGCGCGTTGCCGCTGGCCCCATAGGATACGCTCGGAATGTTTGAGGGAGCCGGGGGTCAGGTACCAGTGAAAGTTGTAGCTGCAGATGGTGGAAAAGAAAACGAAGCAGAAATAGTTGTACCGGTCATACCGCAGGCCGAGTATTTCTGAAGATTCCCAGGCCATCAGCACGGCGCAAACGGCAATATAGATGGAACTGAAGAGTATGAAGTTGAAGAATCCCCTTAACATGGGGGCTAAAATTAGACAAAAAACCGTTTTGTTACACAAACGTGCCAAAACAGCCGCAGGCCTTGGATGGCAGCATGTTTGGTGTTATTTTTCGGGTTATCTTTGCAGCTGTCATGTTCAAGCGGCATTCGCATATCCTATACCGGTTCTTTGATGCCTCGTGGTTCCGCATCGTACACCTGGGTGTTTCTCCCGCCATGTCTTTTGTGGAGGCGCGGCGCACCAAGCTATTGAACCTGCTGGCGCTGCCCTGCATTCCCGTTATAGGTTTTTTTGCCGTGCTGAACGCTTTACAGGGCCGCTGGCTGCTCTCTGCGCTCAACCTCAGTACTACGCTGGCCTGCGTGGCCGTGCTGGTGCTGCACACAAAAAGGAAATACCTGAGCGCACGCTGGGTGCTGATCGTTTTCAGCATCATCGTGTATACTTTCACAGGACTTTATTTTCACAACGGGGCGGAGTACTTCCTGCTCAATATCCTTGTCTGCGCCATACTGGTATATGATAATAAATGGGTGATCGCCGCGCTCAGCGTGGTGATCTGCGGTGCGTTCATCACCATTGTGCTGATGCCGCAGGAGTGGCGGCTGGCCCCGCCCGTGCCACCGGGGCGCGTGTGGCTGAATATGGCCAGCGCGCTGGTTTTTATACCCATTGCCTTGAGCTTTTTCAAACGCATCCAGCACGATTACCACCAGGAAATAGACCGGCAGCGGCAGGCGCTGGCCGGCATGAACAAAGACAAGGAAAAGCTGCTGTCTATTGTTACGCACGATGTGCGCAGCCCGCTGGCCACGCTGGAGGTGCTGCTGGACATGTTCGGCAAAGGGGAGTACCCGCAGGAGATGATGGAAGAAGCCGCCGCCGTGCTGCACACCAAAGTGGCGCAGCTGGGCGGGGCGCTTGACAATGTGCTGCGCTGGAGCTCCCGCAGCATGAAAGGCATCCGTACCAACCCGGAAGATGTGCTGCTGGCCCAGCTCATTACGGAAACGCTGCAGTTTTTCCAGATGGTGATACAGGAAAAAGGCCTGCAGGTGGAAGTGCAGGTATCCCCGGTGGCGGCCGTGTATGCGGACCGTGACCAGGTGCTGGTGATCTTGCGCAACCTGTTCAGCAACGCGGTCAAGTTCAGCTACCCGGGCGGCAAGATCATATTGCATGCCGTGCGCGAAGGGGAGCAGGTGGCGTTGCATATTACAGACCAGGGCAAAGGCATGACGGCGGCGCAGCTCGGCGGCCTGTTCACCTCCTGGCAAAACCCTGGCTATGGCACCGGCGGCGAGCGCGGCACGGGGCTGGGCATGTTGCTCAGCAACGAGTTTGCACAGCAGAACGGGGGCGCTATAAAAGTAGAAAGCGTGCCGGAGGCCGGCACGCATTGTACGGTATATCTGCCGGCAGGGGAGCTGCCGGTAATGGCATCGTGATGGCGGCGGGTTACCCGGGGCTGCCGGACGGTATTGCCGGGCCCGGGCGTGCGGCCGGTTACAACGGAATGTTCCCGTGTTTCTTCCGCGGTACGTTCACCACTTTATTCTCCAGCATTTTATAGCCTTTGATCAGTTTCTCCCGGGTCTCTTCCGGCATCACTACTTCGTCTATATATCCTTTTTCCGCGGCCAGGTACGGGTTGGCAAAGCGTTCCGTATAGTCCGCCACCAGCTCGTTCATGCGGGTTTCCGGCTCGGGGGAGGCGTCTATTTCCTTTTTATAGATGATCTCCACCGCGCCTTTGGGCCCCATTACGGCAATTTCCGCCTGGGGGAAGGCGAAGTTGAGGTCTGCGCCAATGTGTTTGGAGTTCATCACGCAATAGGCGCCGCCGTAAGCCTTGCGGGTGGTAACGGTGATCTTGGGCACGGTGGCCTCGCTCAGGGCAAACAGCAGCTTGGCGCCGTTGGTGATGATGCCGTTCCACTCCTGGTCCGTACCGGGCAAAAAGCCGGGCACGTCTACCAGTACCAGCAGGGGAACATTGAAGGCATCGCAGAAGCGGGTGAAACGCGCGCCTTTCACGGAGGCGTGAATGTCAAGCACGCCGGCCAGCACGGCGGGCTGGTTGGCCACAATGCCAATGCTTCTGCCGGCTATGCGGGCAAAACCCACAATGATGTTGTCCGCAAAGTCCTTATGTACTTCCAGGAAGCTGCCGGCGTCTGTCAGCTCGGCAATTACTTCCTTCATATCGTAGGGCTGGTTGGGGTTTTCGGGGATCATGGCGTTCAGCGCGGGGCGGCTTTCGCTGCCGCCTTCGTAGGGGTATACGGGCGCTGTGTCTTCACAGTTCTGCGGCATATAGCTGAGCAGGTCCCTGATGCGCTGGATGCACTCCACTTCGTTGCTGCAGGCAAAATGGGTAACGCCGCTTTTGGTGGCGTGGGTATGCGCGCCGCCCAGGGCTTCGGAGGTCACTTCTTCGTGCGTTACTGTTTTGACCACGTTGGGGCCGGTTACGAACATGTAAGAAGTGTTCTCCACCATGAGTATAAAATCCGTGATGGCGGGCGAGTATACGGCGCCGCCCGCGCAGGGGCCCATAATGGCGGATATTTGCGGTATAACGCCGGAGGCGCGGGTATTGCGGTAAAAAATATCGGCATATCCCGCCAGGCTCACTACGCCTTCCTGTATGCGGGCGCCGCCGCTGTCATTGAGGCCGATCAGGGGCGCGCCGTTTTCCATGGCAAGGTCCATGATGCGGCAGATCTTGCGGGCATGCGGCTCGGAGAGGCTGCCGCCGTAAACGGTAAAGTCCTGCGAGAAAACATATACCAGCCTGCCGTTCACTGTACCGTAACCGGTTACCACCCCGTCTCCCGGAAACTGTTCCTGCTCTGTGGTCAGCCCTTTGTTGCGGTTGTGTACCAGCATGCCGATCTCTTCAAAAGAACCTTCGTCCAGCAGCAATTGCAGCCGCTCGCGGGCGGTGAGCTTGCCTTTCTTGTGTTGGGAATCGATACGTGCCTGCCCGCCGCCCAGTTTGGCCGCGGCTATTTTGGAATGTAGTTCCTGTATCTTGCTCATACGTGTAAAAATACGGAAAGCGGGGCTAATCCGTTGCAATACATGAAGAAATGCGCTGTTAGCGGTGTATGGCTACTTTGGGAAGGGTCAGCGTATCGCTGCTGTTGCCGGCGTTGTCTACTATGAACACGCGGTATTGCAGGGTGTCAGGGTTGGGTACCAGGTCAGGGTCGCGGCCGTCTCTCAGGCGCATGCGCACATCGTCTCCCAGGTCGCTTACGTACAACACCACCTCTGCGTCTATTTTGGTGCCCTTGTGGCTTTCCAGCGCGGGCATGAATACTTCGTCAAATTTTGTTTCATCCTCAAACCTGATATCGTTCACGAACATGGCGCTTTCGGTATCCCCGTCCGCGTCCTGCAGCTGAAAGGTGAAGGTGAGCATCTTCAAGTCTGCCGGCACGTCTTCTGTAGAAACGGACTTGAAGGTGAGCTTGGGTTTGTTCCCCTCAAGCGCCGGATCTTTCTTGCAACCCAGGAAGGTGATCAATATAGTGGATAAAACAAATATTTTCTTCATATAACAAACGTACATTAATTTAAGCAAAAGGCAAAGTAACTGTATTATTAACGCCGCCCCTCCCCGGTTTGTTACATGCAAGGTCGTAAATTTGCACCCGATGAACCAATTGTCTGCAGACCGGATCTTTACCGTCCGGCGCCCGGAGGCCCTGGCGCTGGAGCTTTTTCATGCCCAGTACGCGGGCAACGAGCTGTACCGGGCCTATGTGAACGCGCTGGGCGTACAGCCGGCGCAGGTACGGTCTGTTTTGCAGGTGCCTTTTCTGCCCATCCAGTTTTTCAAAACGCACCGGGTTACCACCGGCAGCTTTGAGCCGGCCGCGGTATTTGAAAGCAGCGGCACCACCGGTGCGGTCAACAGCCAGCACCTGGTGAAAGACACGGACATCTATACACGAAGTTTCATGGAGGCCTTCCGGCTTTTTTACGGGCCGGTAGAAAACTATGTGGTGCTGGGCCTGCTGCCTTCCTACCTGGAAAGGCGGCATTCTTCGCTGGTGTACATGGTGCAGGAAATGATCAAACGCAGCGGCCGCCCGGAAAGCGGTTTTTACCTCTACGAGCACGGCAAGCTGGCCCAAACCCTGGAGGCCCTGGAGGCCCGCCGCCAGCCGGTGCTGCTCATTGGCGTTACCTTTGCCCTGCTGGATTTTGCGGAGCAGTACCCCATGCGGTTGCAGCACACCATTGTGATGGAAACGGGGGGCATGAAGGGCCGCCGGGAAGAGTGGACGCGGGAAGCGCTGCATGCCTGGCTGCGGCAGCGCCTGGGCGTGCCCGCCGTTCATGCGGAATACGGGATGACGGAGCTGCTTTCCCAGGCCTATTCCACCGGTAAAGGCCTGTTCCGCTGCCCGCCCTGGATGCAGGTGCTGGTGCGGGACGAGAACGACCCCTTCCAATTGTCTGCCGCCAATGCCGCCGGGGTCATCAACGTGATAGACCTGGCCAACATACACTCCTGCGCGTTCATTGCCACGGAAGATATTGGCCGCCTGCAGGAAGACGGCAGCTTTGAAGTGCTGGGGCGGCTGGATAATTCCGCGCTGCGGGGCTGCAGCCTGATGGTGAGTTAGGTAATTTTCTTTAATATGTTTACCTTTCCCGCAGAATTGCCTGATCCTATGAAAAAAACCATTCTCCTGGCAGGGTTGTTATGCCTTTGCATCCCTGCATTGCAGGCCCAGTTGCTGAAGAAACTGACAGGTAAACAAAAACCGCCGGCAGACACGGAAGAGACCGTAGAAGACGCCTTTCCCCAGTTACGCCCCAGGGCGCCGCAGCCAGACGCCACCCTGCTCATTGGCGGCGATGAAAAAGTACAGATAGATTCCTCTTACGAATATGACGTGGCCGTATACCAGGAAAGCGAGGCCTTCCAGGGCAGCCAGCGGGTGATAGACGGCGGGGAAGATATTGTGATCTACTACAGCAGCACCGCCGCCGCCTTTTGTATTCAGCTCACCAGCCGGAGCACGGCGGCGCGGTATCATTTTTACGGGGACTTCGGGAAAGAATCGCAGCTCATGCTGTCTGGCGTGGCCGGCATTTCCAGCGGGGAAAAGGCAACGCTGGAACTGAAGGGCATGGAGCCGGTATACCCCGGAGAAATAGGGTACCTCAGCCAGCTCACCAGAACGGGTTCCAAAAAAGTGATTGCCGGCGTGGCTTGCGAGGAATATGTGGCGCACAACCTGCGGCACGATCCCCGGGTGGTCAATACCAACCACGCCAAAGTAACGGCCTTTGTATGGATACCGATGGACCCGCACGCCGTATTTCCCGGCTACAGCCTGATGCCGGAACATTTCAAGGACCAGATAGAAAAGATGCGCATTGCCGGGTCTTACCCGCCGGTGGTGATGCCGCTGGAAATGTTCCTGGAATACGGCAACGGGGACAAGGTGTTTACGCACACCACCCACATCATCATCCATGAACGGAGAAAGGTGATGCTGGCGGACATCAACCGGTAGGTACACATATTCACCGTTTTCAGGGGCACGTATTGCGCTGTTGCACGTTAATAGCAGGGAGCACAAAAAAAAGGCGGCCGGTCTTGCCCCCGGCCGCCACGGCATAAGCTACTTCGATGGTTTCCGGATAAGGTTTTCCGCAACGGCCATCTCTTTGTCTTTGCCGTTGATCAGCTCTTGCGGCGAGTAAGTAACAGGGTAATCAGGGACGGTGCCTTTGCCCGCATACAGCGTACTGTCTACCGCGGTATAATATTTTTGCAGGGGGATGGTGACCACCAGCCCCGAAGGCCTCATTTCACTTTCCGGCATCATGCCGCTGTTATTGCCCTGGAAGCCGCCGCCGGTCTCTTCGCCTATGAACACGGCTTTTTTATTGTATTTCAGCACAGCGGCCAGGTCTGCGGAAGAAGACATGGTGAAACCGTTGGTCAGCACATACACTTTTCCCCTGAAGGGAGAGAGGGCGGGCTGCTGCTCTTCGTAATAATCAAAATCGTTCACCACTTTGGCCTTTTGCCATAACCAGCGGTTGCCTTCCTGCACGGGTTTGTTGTAGTACTGCTCCGCCTCGCCGGTGATCTGGCGGGCAATGGTTTCCGTTACTTCTATCCTGTTCCAGTAACGGTAAGGTTTGTCAAAAAAGTAACCGGCCAGGAAAACGGCATTGCCATCAGACCCGCCGGTGTTGTTGCGGAGGTCAATGATGAGGTGCTGCACCCCTTTGTCTTTGAGGTCCGCAAATGCGCTCACCATGAATAGCTTGAAATCCTGGTCGTATTCTTTGAGGTCGGAGTCTGCAAACGTATGGATAGAAAGGACGGCTGTGGCTTGATGGATGGATAGTTCCAGGGGTTTACTGAAATCAGGGGGCATCATAAAACCCGGTGTGGCAATGTCTTTGGTGAGCGCGCCTTTAATTTTGTGCGTGCTGGCCTTTCCCTGGTGCGATATTTGAACCGTATACTGTTCCGTTACCTCCACCATGCGGCAATATTGCAGGGGGAAGAAGTAGAACAGCGAGCGGTACTTGAGGGTCTGGTTGAACCCGTCTGCCGCAATGGAGGGCAGCAGCACGTCCAGTATTTGCGGAATGCTGCGCCCGTTGATGCTGAGCACCTCGCTGCCCGGTACAATGGCTTTGTTGCCGGACAGGTTGCGGAGCACGTAGGCCTTCCGCCCCTTGAAATAAAGCTGCATGGGAAAGAGCACGGGCCGTTGGGCCATGGCCGCCCGCGTGGCGTCAGACAGCTGCAGCTCCGTATGCAGGCAGCCGATCTGCGCAATGAAGGGCTTCAGCTTGCGGAAGGTTTCCAGTTCCGAGAGCGGGCCCGTAACCGTGGCGGTCAGGGAGTCTGTGTAGCGGGCAAAATAGGCCGGCGTGTGGTACCGGTAAAAGCCCGGGTGCTTCAGGGCCAGCTCCCGCGAAAGGTCGCGGATGAGGCCCTTCACCGTGTCCGCGGGCAGCTGCTGGGCCGCTGCATGCAGGGTGGTGGCGCACAAGGCAGGTAATAGAATGGCGGATCTAAGCATGGGTATAATTTGAGGCTAAAACTATACGTCGAAGTGCAAAACATATGTGAAATGTTTGTGAAGCAAATGTGAAAATTATTTTCCCGTTTTGTCTGTACAGGGGAAAGGGGATTGCTTAAATTGCCGGAAAATCTTATCATTACGTATAAGCCATTCAATGCCTTTCCAACTAACAGATCATACAATTAAATTTAAACCAGTCAACATGCAACGATTAGCAACCTTATTTTTTATGGGCGGCGCCACGGTATTGCTGTCTTTTACCGTTCCCGCCACCGAAAAACCGGTGAAGGCCACCACGCATGCCACTGCCCGCGCCGCCGTGATATACCAGGTAGACAGCCAGCAGAGCAAGCTGAGCTGGCTGGCCAAAAAAGTAACGGGCTCCCACAACGGGCACATCGGCATTTCCGCTGGCCAGCTGGAGCTGGACAATAACGTGCTGAAGGGCGGTTCTTTCACCATAGACACCCGGTCCCTCACGGTAACGGACATTACCAACGAAGCGTCTAACGCCCGCCTTACCGGCCACCTGAAAAGCGATGATTTCTTTTCCGTGGAAAAACACCCCACCGCCCAGTTCGTGATCACCAGCGCAGCCGGCAAAGGCGGCGCCAATTATGACGTTACCGGCAAGCTCACCATCAAAGGCATCACCAACAGCATCAGCTTCCCCGCCGAGGTAACGGTAGCCGGCGGCAAGGCCACGGCCAAAGCCTCTATCAAGGTAGACCGCACCAAATTCGATATCAAGTACCGCTCTTCCAACTTTTTTGAGAACCTGGGAGACAAAGCGATATATGACGACTTTACCATAGACGTGGTACTGGTGGCCAATGCCAAATAATTTTGGCGTTTGCCACCTGTACAGATGCACCGGCCCGCCGGTGCATCTTTTTTTAGGGCATCCCGCAGTGACAGGCCCGGCCTCTTTTTTTGCCGCCATCCTGCAGTAGCAGGACCGGCCTTTTTTTTACCGCCGTCCTGCAATGACAGTACCGGCCTCTTTTTTTGCCGCCATCCTACAGTAACAGTACCGGCCTCTTTTTTTACCGCCATCCTGCAATGACAGTACCGGCCTCTTTTTTTGCCGCAGCCATAACAAAACGGGGCGGGGGTTGTTGTAACTAGAAAAACTACCGGTTATGGCAATTGTAAAAGTAATAGAGGTGATCGCCTCTTCAGACAAAGGTTTTGAAGATGCCGTGCGCAATGCGGTGGCGGAAGTGTCTCAAACTGTTCACAACATTGATTCCGTGTACGTGAAAGACTTCAAGGTGCATGTGAAGGACGGCAAGATCTCTACCTACGGCGCTATCTGCAAGGTAGCCTTCAGGGTAGACCCCAGCAACAAATAACCATCGTCCGCCGCCCCCCATGCCGTTTCCCGGGAAACCCTCCCGGGACGGGGTTTTATGTGCTGTTTGCAAGAATAGCCGTATGTTTGTGGCTCATTTTTCGCCAGTATATGACCTTTGACGATCTGAACCTGAACAAACCTTTACTGAACGCACTGCATGACCTGCAGTTCACCACGCCTACCACCATTCAGCAGAAAGCATTTTCCGTAGTAATGTCTGGCCGGGACGTGTGCGCCATTGCGCAAACGGGCACCGGTAAAACGGTTGCGTACCTGTTGCCCTGCCTGCGGCAGTGGGCGTTCTCGAAAGACAGGTTCCCGCAGATACTCGTGATGGTACCTACCCGGGAGCTGGTGGTGCAGGTGGTGGAAGCCGTGCAAAAGCTCACGGCCTATATGAGCTTTGCGGTAGCGGGCTTTTACGGCGGCACCAATATGAACCCGCAGATGGAAGTGGCTGCCGGCAAGCTGGACATGGTGGTGGCCACGCCCGGCCGTTTGGTAGACATTGTGCTGAGCGGTGCGCTGAAGCTGAAGAACATCAAAAAGCTGGTGATAGATGAAGTGGACGAAATGCTGAACCTGGGCTTCAGGGCGCAGCTGAAAAACATCCTTGACCTGCTGCCGCCCAAACGGCAGAACCTGCTGTTTTCCGCCACCATTACGCCGGAAGTGCAGGCGCTGGCAGACGAGTTCTTCAACAGCCCGGCGGTAATAGAGGCCGCCCCCGTTGGCACGCCGGTGGCCAACATCAGCCAGTCTCTCTACCACGTGCCCAACTTCAATACCAAAGTAAACCTGCTGGAGCTGCTGTTCCGCGAGCAGGCAGACATGAGCAGGGTGCTGGTATTTGTTTCCACCAAACAACTGGCGGATGAGCTGTATGAAAGGCTGGAAGCGGACATGCCGGGCAAAGTGGGGCTGATACATTCCAACAAGGAGCAGAATTACCGTTTCAACAGCGTGCGCAATTTCCAGAACGGTACCTTCCGCCTGCTGATAGCTACAGACATCATAGCCCGCGGGCTGGACGTTGCGGAAGTAACGCACGTGCTTAACTTCGATATGCCGGAGCAACCGGAAAGTTACATTCACCGCATTGGCAGAACGGGCCGGCTGGACAAAAAGGGCAACGCCATCAGCTTTGTAACGCCCGCGGAAACCGCGCAGCTGGCAAGTATACAGCAGCTCATGCAGTATACCGTACCGGTGACCCCGCTGCCGGAAAACCTTGCCATATCTGCCGTGCTCACCAAAGCCGAAATGCCTGAAACCGTGGTGCCGAATATTGTGCTGAAGCAGCCCAAACGTGAATCCGGCGCGGCCTTTCATGAGAAGAAGGAGAAGAATAAAAAAGTGAACGTGCGGGTGAGCCACAAGGAGAAGATGATGCAGAAGTACGGCAAGCCCAAATCACGGGGAAAGAAGCGGTAGACGGCTGTAAGGCGGGCAGCGCCCGCGCCGTGACATGCCGTTGGCAAGGTTATTGCGGGCCGTACAGGTAGCGTCAGGGCTACAGCATCAGCAACCCCGCTTTATACAACGTGCTCACCGGTTTGTTATCCCAGAACAATTCAAAATCTTCCAGTCCCGCCGCCGCATAGTCTGCTTTCACTTCCTGCAGCGTACAGGTCTTTGCCTGGTGTACAGACAGTTTTTCCAGCATGCCGGCCAGCCATTGGCCCTGCTCCGGGGTGGTGCTGATACTGAATTTTTCCCGCCTGTTCTGAAAAGTGAGGGAGGCTATTTCCCAGCTGCTGCCTTTTTTTGTTTTGGTGAGGATGTCTACCTGCGGCGTTTTGCCCAGCCATACCACTTTTGCGGTGGGTTTGGCGGCGGCGAGCTGGTCTTCCGTGAGGGCTTGCACGATATAGTCTGTCGGTATCCTGGTCTTAGGCACTTTGAACTCGAACCATTTCTGCAGCGGGTCATCCAGGCAAATGCCGTGCATGTAATTGAACAGCGATTTTTTCAGTCCGAAGCTGAAGGCTTCATGGTCTGCGCCGGTTTCGTCAATATGCACCAGATCGTTGTTGGCGAAGGCGCCTACCAGTTCTGTTTCTTTTTTCACCAGGAACCGGGCGGGGTGGAGGCCTACCGGGCTGTGGGCCGTCATGGTGAAAAGGTGCCAGAAGGCAGACTGGAGAATGCCCGCCTTGAATAGCTGCCGCACCATTTCCAGCGAGTCTATGGTTTCCTGCGCGGTTTGCGTGGGGAAGCCGTACATCAGGTAAGCGTGTACCATAATTCCCGCGTCTGTGAAGTGGCGGTTCACCTGTGCTACCTGCGCTACGGTGATGCCTTTCTGTATCAGTTCCAGCAGCCGGTCAGATGCTACTTCCAGCCCGCCGGACACGGCAATGCAGCCGGAGGCCCGGAGCAGCAGGCAGAGGTCTCGGGTGAAGCTCTTTTCAAAGCGGATGTTCGTCCACCAGCTTACGGTCAGCTTGCGGCGGATGATCTCCAGGGCCAGCGCGCGCATGAGCGCGGGCGGCGCGGCCTCGTCTACAAAGTGGAAGCCGGTTTGCCCGGTTTGCGCCATCAGCGTTTCCATACGGTCGCACAGCAGCTGCGCGGCCACCGGTTCATACAGCCGGATATAGTCAAGCGATATATCGCAGAAGGTACACTTGCCCCAGTAACAGCCATGGGCCATGGTGAGCTTGTTCCAGCGGCCGTCGCTCCACATGCGGTGCATGGGGTTCACCACTTCAATGGCGGAAATATAGCGGTCCAGCAGAAAGTCACTGTAGTCAGGGGTGCCCACTTCGCCCTGTTTATAATCCGTGCAGGCCTTGTTGTTGATATAGGTCACCTCGTTGTTCACCAGCGTGAAGGTGCGTTTCAGCTCTGCTGTTGTTTTGCGGCCTTCTATATGCTCAACAAGGCTTTCTATGGGCGCTTCCCCGTCGTCCAGCGTTATGAAATCATAGAACTCGAATACCCGCGCATCCGCGAGGGAGCGCAATTCCGTATTGGCAAACCCGCCGCCCATGGCCACTTTCACCTGGGGATAGTGTTGTTTGATCCATTGCCCGCAGCGCAGGGAGGCGTAGAGGTTGCCGGGGAAGGGTACGGAAATGGCCACCAGCTTTGGCTGCACTTCGGCCATGCGGGCCTTGAGCAGGCGTACCATCAGCTCGTCTACAAACGTATACTCCTGCTGCAGGGCGGTGTACAGCTCATCAAAGCTGTTGGCGGAGCGGGCCAGTTTTTCCGCGTAGCGGCTGAAACCGAAGTGCTCGTCCACACATTCCTGCACCAGGTCGGAGAGGTCTTCCAGGTACATGGTGGCCAGGTGTTTGGCCTTGTCTTGCACGCCCATGGAGCCGAAGGCCCAGCCCAGGTCTTCCAGCTGCGCAAAACGGGCGGCTTCCGGCAGGAAGTCACGCTTGCAGATGCGGTGCGCCAGGGTGGGGTTGTGGCCTTGCAGGAAATGCACCACATCGTCAATGGTATGGATGTAATCGTCTTTCAGCGCAATGATCCTGGCCGCATTATCAGACACCGGCCCGCTGATGCGGCTGAAAAGCGCCTGCAGCCCTTCCTTGCAGAAGAGGGCCAGGGTCACCTCAATGCCCAGGTCTGACTGGAAAGCGGAGATGTTCCTGGTGTTCAGGAAACCTTTCAGGTAAGCAGTGGCCGGGTACGGCGTATTTAGCTGGGTAAAAGGCGGAGTGATCAGAAAAACGGCAGCGCTCAAATCCGGAATGTTTAAAAGGCAAAATTATCATTAAATAATTAAATGGCAGGAGTGGCAAATATTTTGAATCTTTAAGGGCGGAAAGCAAACGCCTTTTGCAAGGCTGCCATGGCTGCCGCCGCATGGCCTGTAATTTTGTATTCAAGACGAACCGATGAGGACCAGCTTATTTCTGATATGCACCCTGGCCGCCGCCGCGGCCCACGCGCAGGAAGACACCACCCGCCTGAATGAAGTAACGGTACAGGGCTACGGCCAGCAGCGCCTGTTAACGGAAGTGCCGGCCGCGGTCAATTACGTGGGCCAGCGAGACCTGCTGCGTTTTGCGCCCACGTCTGTGCTGCCCGCGGTCAACAGCATGCCGGGGGTGAGAATGGAAGAGCGCTCGCCCGGCAGCTACCGGCTGAACGTGCGCGGCAGTTCGCTGCGCTCGCCTTTCGGGGTGCGGAACGTGAAGATGTATTACAACGGCATTCCTTTTACCGACCCCGGCGGCAATACTTACCTGAACCAGTTCGGGGCGGGCAGCTTCAGCAGCCTGGAGATCCTGAAAGGCCCCGGCAGCAGCCTGTATGGCGCGGGCACCGGCGGGGTGCTGCTGGCCGGCTCCGGCAGGCCGGGCAACAACGGTTTTTCAGCAGGCTACACCGGCGGCAGCTTTGGCAGCCACCTGGCGCAGGCCTCCGTGGAAGCCGCGGGGCAGCGTATCTATTACTCCTGGCAGGAAGCCAACGGCTACCGGCAGCATACCTACATGCAGCGCACCGTGGCAGGCTGGAGCGGCCACTGGCAGCCTTCTTCCAAAGGCGTACTGGAGGCCCACCTGCTCTACGGCAACCTGCGGTACCAAACGCCCGGCGGCCTTACGCCGGAACAATATGCAACAGACGCCCGCCAGGCGCGGCCGGCGGCGGGGGCTTTCCCTTCCGCGGCAGAAAGCCGCGCGGCCATTTACCAGCAAACCATCTGGGGCGGCCTGCAGTACCAGCACACCTGGAACGAACAATGGAAAAACGCCACGGCCGTATACGGCGCTTACAGCCAGGTAAAAAATCCCTCCATCCGCAATTACGAACGGCGCACCGAGCCGCATTTTGGCGGCAGAACGGTGTTCACGTACCAGCGGCAATGGTTGAAAGTGCTGGCCGGCGGCGAGCTGCAGCAGGGGTACTTCAATACGTCCGTATACGGCAACAAGGGCGGCCAGCAGGACACGCTGCAAACAGACGACGATATCAACAACCGCAATATTTCCCTGTTCCTGCAGCCGGAAGTGGTGCTGCAGGGCGGCTGGACCATTACCGCCGGCATCAGCCTCAACAACACCGCCATGCATTTTGCCCGGCAGTCAGACAACCCCGTGTTCCATTTCACCAGCCGCTTCCGGAACGAATGGGCGCCGCGCCTGGCCGTGATGAAGCAATTCCACCCCGCGGCCAATGTGTACGCCGTGGTGTCCAAGGGTTTTTCCCCGCCCACGGTAGCGGAGGTGCTGCCCTCCACCAGTGTGATCAACACCACGCTGCAGGCGGAAAAGGGCTGGAACTACGAGCTGGGCGCCCGCGGCGGGGCAGGGCCTTTCTGGTATGACGTGAGCCTGTTTTACTTTGGGCTGAAAGATGCCATTGTGCAGCGGCGCGATGCCAGCGGAGCGGACTATTTCGAGAACGCGGGCGCTACGGTGCAGCAGGGCGTGGAAACCTTCGTTTCCTACCGCCTCCGCCGCCTGAAGCTCCGCGTGGCCTACACCTACAATCATTTCCGGTACAAAGACTTTGTGCAGGTAGACAAGAACTATGACGGCAACACCCTGCCCGGTACGCCCAAACACGCCCTGGCCGCCGGTGTGGACGTGGAGCTGGCGCGGCGGCTGTACCTCTACGCCACCTATACTTATAACGACGACCTGTTCCTCAACGATGCCAACACAGACAAGGCGGCGGGCTTTCACCTGCTGGGCTGCAAGGTGTCCTACACCCATACTTTCGGCAAAACAGCCCTCATGTTCCATGCCGGGGGAGATAACCTGCTCAACGTGCAATACAGCCTGGGCAATGACATCAACGCAGCGGCGCGGCGGTATTTCAATGTGGCCGCGGGCCGCAGCTGGTACGCGGGCGTAACGGTAAGGGGAGCGTTCAGGGGGAAGGAGTAAATGTTATAGCGCAATGAACTCTTCCACGTTTTTGGGAGAAATAACTTGTGTTGTGGCCTGCGGATAGTGGTCAGTAAACGTTTGCGGGAACCGTACTTTTTCTGTTTTACTCCATTTAAACTCATAAGCACGCAGACGGTCTGTTTCTTCTTCAATCAGATCGATTTCCTGCTGTTGTGTAGTTCGCCAAAAGTAAAAGGTGGTGTCAATGTTCCGGTAGTGGAGGTATTTCATCCGTTCGGCAATAAGAAAGTTTTCCCATAATGCCCCGGTATCTATGCGCACATTGACAGGTTTGAAATTGTTAATGATGGCATTACGAATGCCACAGTCATAAAAATATACTTTCTTGCCTTTTTTGATCTCGTTGCGAACATTACGGCTGAAAGCCGGTAAACGGAATACAACAAAGGCCTTTTCCAACAGGTCTATATATTTATCCACTGTTTTATAATCACTGCCTATAGTCTGGGAAATCTCCTGGTAACTAATCTCGCTTCCTACCTGTAAGGCAAGGGCCTTCAGCAATTTTTCAAGCAGAAGCGGTTTTTTTATCTGATCCAGCATCAATAAATCCTTATATAGATAGCTGCCGGCAAGCAGTTTCAACAATTCACGCTCCTCACCTGGTTTTGACACAATCTCCGGGTAATACCCGTAAACCATACGGTGCTCAATGAGGCGCTTTTCTTCCAGCAGGCCATGATGCTGCACCATTTCGGAGAAACTTAACGGGTACAGCATAAATTCGTATTTGCGTCCGGTTAAGGGCTCATTAACATGACTGGATAGTTCGAACGCGGAAGATCCGGTTGCGATTACCTGCACGTTTTTTAACTGGTCAGTGAACAACTTCAAAGTCAACCCGATATTGGGAATGCGTTGCGCTTCATCAACAAAGACAATTTCTGTGTTGCCTATGACGGATTTCAATTTTGCAGCTGTTGTATTTGTTAATATTTCCCGTGCATCCGCATCGTCCCCATTCATATACGTAAATCCTTTATTTTGATTCTCCAGGATAGCGTGTATCAATGTTGATTTTCCTACCTGGCGAGGGCCAAATAACAAGATGGCTTTACCTTTAAAAAGACGATCTTGTATAATGGTCTGCAGATTCCGCTGTATCATATATGTGATGTTGTAATACGAAATTACATAATATTCTAGGATTATAATCCAAAATTATTATGATATTACAGGATCGTAATCCAAAATTATTATGCTTTATAATGTTAGCGTGGTTTTGGGCAAATACCACATGCATTGAAAATTAATGCGTGTTTCGTTATGACGCATCCCAAAAACCGTATTTTTGCCCCGGCCAACTTTTAAAAAACATCATGCATCTGAAACGTATTTCCCGGAATTTGATAGTAGCATTGAGTATGACAGGAACCACCACCATGGCGCAGCAGGCGCCTGCGGAGAAGAACCCGCTCCTGCAGCAATACCAGACCGCTTTTAAAGTACCGCCTTTTGCATCCATTTTGCCGGAGCATTTTATGCCCGCCTTTGAAGAAGGCATGAAAGCCCAGCAGCAGCGCATTGCGGCCATCGTGAACCAGCGCTCTGTACCCACTTTCCAGAATACCATTGCGGCGCTGGAAAGCAGCGGGGCGCCGTTGCGCAACGTGAGCACCGTATTTTTCAACCTTACCTCTGCTCATACCAGCCCCGAGCTGGAGGCCATTTCCCGGCAAATGGCGCCCCGCATGGCGCAGCACAGCGATGATATTTACCTGAACGCCGGCCTTTTTGCCAGGGTGAAGCAGGTGTATGACCGGCAGGCGCAGCAGCGCCTCACCGCCGAGCAAAAACGCCTGCTGGAAAAAACGTACAAGGCTTTTGTAAGAAGCGGCGCCAACCTGGATGCCGCCAAACAAAACAACATGCGGGAGATCAACAAGGAACTGTCTCTGCTCACCGTGCGTTTCGGGCAAAACCTGCTGGCGGAAACCAATAGTTATGAGCTCATCATTGACAAGCAGGAAGACCTGGCCGGCCTGCCGCCTTCACTGGTAACCGCCGCGGCCGCTTCCGCCAAAGAAGCCGGCATGGAAGGCAAATGGCGCTTCACGCTCCACAATGCCAGCGTAATGCCTTTCCTCCAATACTCACAGCAACGCGCCCTGCGGGAAAAAATGTACAAGGCGTACACCAACCGCTGCAACAACGGGGATGAGCGGGACAATAAAGAAATAGTGGCCCGCCTGGCCACCCTTCGCGCAGACAGGGCCGCCCTGCTGGGCTATGCCTCCCATGCGGATTTTGTGCTGGAAGAGAACATGGCCAAAACGCCCGCGCAGGCCAACGAGCTGCTGAACAGGCTCTGGAACGCCGCGCTGCCGGTAGCCCAACAGGAAGCCGCTGAAATGCAGCAGGTGATGGACAGGGAAGGGAAGCACGAACAACTGGAGGCCTGGGACTGGTTCTATTACGCGGACAAAGTGCGGAAAGAAAAATATAATTACGATGCGGAAGCCCTGCGCCCTTATTTCCAGCTGGAAAACGTGCAGGAAGGCATTTTTGCCGTAGCCGGGAAATTATACGGCATTACCTTCTCCCCGCTCAAAGACATACCGGTGTACCAGCAGGATGTGATGGCCTACGAAGTGAAGGAAGCCAACGGGCAGCACATCGGTATTATTTACATGGACTTTTTCCCCCGCAGCTCCAAGCGCGGCGGGGCATGGATGACATCCTACCGCAAACAGGCCACAGACAAGAGCGGCCGCATTGCCCCGGTGGTATCCATTGTATGCAACTTCACCAAACCCACGGCTACGGGACCCGCGCTGCTGACGCCTGATGAAGTGGAAACCTTTTTCCACGAGTTTGGCCACGCGCTGCACGGCCTGCTCAGCAACGTGAAATACGAGACCCTGAGCGGCACCTCCGTTCCGCGTGATTTTGTGGAGCTGCCTTCGCAGATCATGGAGCACTGGGCCTTTGAGCCGCAGGTGTTGCAGCTGTATGCCAAACACTACCGAACAGGAGCGCTGATACCCGCTGAAATGGTGGAGAAAATGAAGGCCGCATCCAAATTCAACCAGGGTTTTGCTACCGTAGAGTACCTGGCCGCTTCGCTGCTGGACATGCACTATCATACCATCAAAGCCGGTCAGCCAATAGACCCGCTGGTGTTTGAAAAGCAGCAAATGGACCAGTTGGGCCTCATCAGCCAGATAGCGCCGCGCTACCGCAGCACTTACTTCCAGCATATTTTCTCCGGCGGCTACTCCGCGGGGTACTACAGCTACATCTGGTCTGAAGTGCTGGACAGCGACGCGTTTGCCGCATTCAAGGAAACCGGCGATATTTTTGACCCGGCCACGGCCCGGTCTTTCCGCAAGAACGTACTGGAAAAAGGCGGCACCGCCGAACCGATGGACCTCTACAAAGCCTTCCGCACACGCGCGCCGGAGGTGAAATTTTTACTCAAGAACAGGGGGCTGGATTCGAACTGATCCATCATCTTTGTTGCATATTATAAAGGGCTGGCCAAAAGTAATGGTCAGCCCTAATTTATTCCGGTATCTGACAGAAACCTGTCATCCGTTAAGCCATTCTCAAACTCTTCATGTTACTTTTTGATCGGCTCCTTTTGTATAATATTTTTAGGTAGCTACAAATACTTATTCAACGCCATTTCCTTTTGCTTATCAATGTCAATCTGCTGCTTTTCTAATACTGCTATTTTCGCCTCAATTTTTTCGACTGCAGCAACAATCTTTTTTTGCTCTGTAATTGATGGCAATGGAATTTTGAAATTCTCCAATTGCGCTTTTGTAATGGCTTGTCTTGATGTTGCCCCTTCGCCAATATCTAACAGTCTGTTCTTATACTCAATGCTGCATAAAATAACTTGCAGGTATTTGGGCAACACTTTTTCATTTGCTCTTATAATGGCTACGTGTTGGTTTACTCTTGCTGGTAAATATTTATTCTCGACAATGCAACACCTTGCAATAGACGCTCCGGTTATATTGAAAAGCAAATCATTTTCTTCAACAGAAACATTATCCAATTTCTCAGCCTGCTCATCATCAATATATGCCAATCCTTCATCAGTAAAGAAACCATCATAAACATTCTGACTTCTGATAAAAGTAATACCCTCCGCTTTATATACTCCTTCCCCTCCTAATGGTGTTGCCCCGCTACCTATTTTGGAAGTTATGTCTTGTAATTTAGTTGCCTCTCCAACAGTCTTACTTGTAAAACTTGCGATTTCATTTTGCAATGAGGCAATGTTTCCTTGTATTTTTTGCTGTTCCTTTTCTAATATATCCATTTTGGAAATTATTCTTCTTTGAACATCAAGAGGAAGTAAGGGTATCTTTATTTTGGATAAATCTCCCGCATAAACGTGTGGTTGTGCCTGTCCTTTCTGTAGTTCAAATATTTCCTTTTGTATTGTTTTCAGAAAATAGTAAATCAACTTTGTAATGACAACAGTCTCGTCTTTTGATTTTATGGTATTGCAGTCCGAAGCAAAAATTGGTTCGTCAAAATAATTTACAAACCCTGCATACGCACCTGATGCACTTACTGTTATAACAGGATTCTTTCTATTGTATTTATTATGATAATAAGCAGGCTCTTTACCTCCTGCTACTACTGGATAATTACCTGCAATAGTCTTTTCTTTAGTTATTGAACTTCCTTTTTGTATATCGGCTACATCAATAATTGGGATTATTTTATCGGTATTCCAAAGCTTGCCAAATTCTACTTTTTTTTTAATCGAAGTAGAAATATTCTTTTCAAAATCTACCCCGTCAAAGGTGAGCATATCCACTAAGTTGTGACGGCTGATGTTTTTTTGAAGGCTTGCATGTATGGCTAATTTTTCACCCTTGAACGCTTTGTAAATATAGGTGCTTGCTTTTTCAGGATTATCGAACACATCAGCATCATAGAGTTTTGTGCATTCATCAATGCTTTTATTTCTTTGTACAGGATGTATTCCTTCACTTCCGCGGCGGAAGGAAAATTCGTAACCTAAGAAACGTTTTTCTTCATCTTTTTGTCCACTTTTTATCAATAAGGTTTGCTGGGGATAAGTCAATATGAAGTGTAGTAATTTGTCATTTTCTTTTTCTACAACAACGTTCCAAAATTCCGTTTCAGTTTTAGCTTTAATCTTCTTACGGTACTCTACATAAATTTCATTGGCACTAATGACTGCATTAGGTTGCTTCCCTAGCAATGTTTTGTAGTCGGCAAAGCTGCATCCTTCCCAAACATGCTTTACATATTTAGAAACGGGCTTTTCAACTCCATTAAGTGTTACATCTTGTAAGTCAGTAAAAAACTTATTTATTGCTATTTTAAGGTTAATGCTATCGTAGTTATTACGGCGGCGTAAAAACAAGGTAACGGTATTCGTTCCTGTTGCCATAAAAGTATTGCTGCCTAATTCAGCAATAGCAATTAATTCAAAATATTGCAGAATAATCTCTCTTGCTTTAGTATAGATACCGGCATTGTTCAATATGGAACTTGGCAGAATGATACCGACAATGCCACCGTCTTTCAATAATTGCTTTGTACGTTCTATGAACAAGCATTCAATTTCAGAACTATTGTCAGTAAGCTTTTCGTAAAGTTCAAAATCGTTTTCTGTATAATATTCCCTTGCCGAATTTTTGAAAGAAGAAACTGAATACGGTGGGTTTGAAATGACCACATCGAACTGCTTATTTTCTTTAGGAAATTGAGGGTCGCTCTTTTTAAGCAGGCCTTTGTATTCTTTGGTAGTAGAAAAATTTGCCAGCCCATCGCTTAATATAACATTTGCCAAACCATCCCCATGCAAGTAGCAACCTACTTTACCCACTTTCACCAACCGGTAGTCCTTTTCTATACCATACACATATTGTGTAGCCCAATCAAAATGGTCATCCTGCCAGTTTGTGATTTTCTTAGCGGTATCTGCAATATAATCTTTAGGCTTTTGAGCATCGAGCAGCCTTTGGATCTCGTGCATGCTTTCCGTAAGAAAATGCCCGCTGCCCGCTGCATAGTCAATTATATACGGCAACAAATCATTCTTTACGCCTTTGCTTAACTTTTGGTTTACCATATCATCCAGCGGCAAACTTTTTATGATGAATTGAGCAATGGGAACCGGCGTAAAAAACTGTCCGCTCTCTTGTTTCAAACCTGTTGTAAGCAATAACTCAAAAAAATCCGAAAGGTATTGCTGCCTTTTGTTGTAGCGAATGCGATAACCCTGTAGCAGTTCTACGACCTCTTTAACTATTTTAGAATTTTCTACAAATGATTGGCGGTCAAAAACCTCTTTGATAGCAAATTCGTTATTCTTTTCTAACCGCAGCTTTATGATTTCATATTTCAATTCTTGCTTCAGGCTTTCATTACCTGCAAAAAGAGAGGCGAAACGTTGGTCAAACTCACTTTCTGAAAAGTCGGATACTTCTTTTTCCAGAAACTCCAGCATACCGTTTTTGTACAAATCAGCAAGGCGTATCTGAAAACTCACTTCGTCATCCTTGCCCTCCAACCACTGAAATTTTAATTCCTCATTCAGTTTGGTGGTTTTTTCGTCATAAACTTTACAAAGAAACAGGGTAAATATTTTGTTGAAGGCATTTGGTTTATCGGAAACTACGTTGTGCCTTAATATCTCCAGAAATCGATTAAATATAAAGCTGCTATCTTCCTGCTTTATTTCTTTTAATGATTTTGGGGTGAGGGCTTTGCTCTCAAAATGGTATGAGTTTACCCAATCTTCAAACACGCCGTTGCTCTTAGGTATTTTATTCCAACGGTCATAAAAGTCTTTTACATTATTAGTCTGGCGATAGTCGTCTTCAATCTTGACTATCTCGTTGCGATATTGGATTTGGTTTTTGTTATCCAAGTGAGATGCATAAAGCATTAAAATTTCAGCACTGCGTTCTTGCTGAAAATAAGTAAACAGTTGCCCACCGTTCTTTTCTATGTTTTTAAATTCCTTTATGAAATCAGCACCGTGATTTTTGCATTCAATCATCAAATAAGCAGTTCCATCATCACGGGTAACCAAAATATCCAATCTGCCGCTTGTGCCATGGCCTGTGCGCCAAACTTTCTCTAAGAAAATATTTTCAGGCTTATATCCTTTCTCCAATAACCTGTTTACACATTCCAGTATTACCCAATTTTCTGCCTGTGAAAAGTTCTGGGTAGTTTTTACATCCCACTTAATTTTTTTGCCGTAGTTAATTAGTTTCTTGTCAAAGTTTACTTCAATGGAATAATTACCTGAAACGGCATACTTTTTATGAAAAATGTCCTGAACATTTTCCTTAGGTTGAAATCCTAACGCTTCTATAAATTTTCTTTCTTTCATTATTTATCATTACCGTTCGACAAAAATCGGATAAAAATAACTGTATCCCTTTACGGATAAACGCTACAAGATGAAAATAAGGTGTTTCAAAATCGGGGCGTACCAACTCCGCTTTTTAATGACCATGCCGAAACTTATCGTTTTTTCATTGCCTAAAATTAGAATGTTGTATTTAGTTTGCTAAATTAATTAGTTTTTTGACTTTTCCGTTAATTGTTGCAACAAAAATACGAAGATGTTATACATCTATTACAATGAGGCGTTTTCCAAATATTTTATTATCATTTTAGTTTTTTTGAAGAGAATTAAGGGTATTTCTGGAATCGCTATAAGCCCCATTTGGGTTTAACTAGTAGTATATAGTCACCTATTTTTAATAGTCCCCGGTACAGGAATGTAACGGTTTGTCAATACGCTCCTCCTTCGGCAACCGTTCGGTAATCCTTCGGTCAACCTTCGGTTAAACACCCTCAAACCCGTACTGCCACCGAACAACACCGAAGGATCACCGAAGGATGGCAGCAGGATGTCAGTAGGATGGCCCTTTTTGGTTGTTTTGCGCCTTTTTGACGGCGGCGCCCTGTTTGCAGGCGCCACTTCGCTTTTGTAATAAAATTGCCCGGATGGGGCTGAAAATGCGTTTGGCGGGTATGTGCAGCCCGGGTGGAGGAGCCGTATGGAAAACAGGCAAGCGGTATTAAAATCATATAGTTGTGCATACGCGGGCGCGCATTGTGCAGGGCGCGGCGTCAGTCATTGAGCAGCCCGCTCACCAGGTTAATGGTGAGGGCCACTACAAAAGTGTTGAGCAAAAAAGAGAGGATGCCATGCAGCAATGCCACGCGGCGTATTTGATGGGAAGAGATATTCACGTCAGATACCTGGAAGGTCATGCCGATCACGAACGCGAAGTAGGCAAAGTCAATGTAATCGGGCTTCTTTTCTCCCGGAAACTCCAGGCCGCCGGCGTGGCGGGTAGTGTCGTTTTCCGCATCGTCGTAAAACAGGTGGGCGTAGTGCGCGGTGTAGATGGTGTGTACCATGCCCCAGGAAGCCATCATGCCGGTAATGGCCACGGGGAGGTAGAGCGCTTTGTCTGCGTCACTTTTGGTGAGCATCACCAGCAACACGGCAAACATGCTGGAAAAAGACGTAATGAGCACCAGCAGCGTAACAAAGGCACGGCTGCCGTCGTCTACCCGCGCATACCGGCGGATCTCATCGGTGGTGCGTTTCAGGAAAATGATCCAGCTGGTGGCGATATACGAAAAAGCAAAGGTGTTCCACACCAGCATGTATTTCACCCAGGGGTTCAGCGGCGAGCGGAAGATGGTGAAAAAGGTGATGGCCGCCAGCGCCAGGCTGATCAGCACACGCTGCAGGGGGTGCATGTTCTTCATATTGATAAAGATAGGAGGTTTCTTATTTCACCACTTCTATCCGCACCTTTTTATTCTTTACCTTTTCGTTTTTGATCAGTTGCAGCACCTGGCTCACCTTGGTTTTCCGCACGGCCGCAAACGCAATGTAGTCCTTCACTTCCACCAGCCCCAGGTCTTCCTTTTTCAGTTTACCCTTGTTGGAGAAGAAGCCTACTATATCCACCTTGTTCACCTTGTCTTTTTTACCGGCGGAAATATAGAGGGTGCTCCACTGCGGTTTATCCGGCAGGGTGGCTGTTTCCGGCAGGGTAATGGTTTCCGCGTTGTCCGGTATATAGGGCGGAAGGGCCTCTTCCGGGCCGGTGATGATAATGGCGGTGCCGCTGGCGTCCATACGGGCGGTGCGGCCGTTGCGGTGAATGAAGGTCTCTTCGTTTTGCGGCAGGTGGTAGTGGATGATGTAGCGGATGTTCGGAATGTCCAGCCCGCGGGAGGCCAGGTCCGTGGTGACCAGCAGGTTGGCGGTGCCGTTCCTGAACTTGCAGAGGGCCACGTCCCGGTCCGCCTGCTCCATGGCGCCGTGGTAGAACACGCTGGTGATGCCTTTGTCTTGCAGCAGGCCGGCGGTACGCTCTACGGCGTCCCGGTGGTTGCAGAACACTATGGTGGAGCGGTTGCCCAGCATGCAGATCAGGCGGAAGAGCGTGTCTGCCTTGTCTTTTTCCGGGCTTTGCAGCGTTTTGATGCTGAGGGCGGGCGGCGCTTCGCCGGAAAGGAAGTTGAGGGTAACCGGCTGTTGCAGCCGGATGAAGTCGGGTATTTCGGCCGCTTCCGTGGCGGAGGTAAGCATTCTTTTGCTGACGGCGGGCAGGGACTCCACCACAAAGGCAATTTCTTCGCGGAAGCCCAGCTCGAAAGATTTATCAAATTCATCCATCACCAGCGTATGAATGCCCGCGGTGTTGATGCTGCCCCGGCGGATGTGGTCTCCCAAACGGCCGGGCGTGCCAATGATGAGGGCAGGGGCTTCTTTCAGGGCGTTCTCTTCCGTTTCCCGCAGGTGGCCGCCATAACAGCTGGTCACTTTAAAACCTGTTCTCATGGCGCGGAACACTTTTTCTATCTGCTGCGCCAGCTCGCGCGTGGGGGTGATCACCAGGGCCTGCGTGGCGGCAACACCGGGTTGCAGGCGCTCCAGCACGGGCAGCAGGAAGGCCAGCGTTTTGCCGGAGCCGGTGTCTGATAAAAGAATTACGTCCTGTGCGGTTTTGCCGGCGGCAATGGCCGCCTTTTGCATGTCATTGAGCGTTTGAATGCCAAGCGAAGCTAAGATCTGCTGCATGCGGCAAAGGTAGCGTTAAAAACAGGCAATAAAAAAAGGGAGGCCATGTGCGCCTCCCTTTTCAATGCGTTTTCCGGTGTTTCAGCTACCCCTGGTACCGCCCGTCTTCAGCGGTTTTTTAGAGAAAGAGGGCGCCTTGGTAGGCCGCTGGAATGTATTATTTGCACCAGGCAAGTTGTTGGTCTTTTTATTTCCCTTCTTGCCGTCCTTTTTATTGCTGTTCGATAACAATGACATAGCTGTAACAATTTGGTGTTGACAAATATAATCTTTTTACGGCAATACTTCCGCCTCCAGGCCCTCGTTCCAGTGTTTATGCTCCGGCATGTAGTACAGGCCTGCATTACCGGCTTTGGCTGTATACGTGCCGGGGATGTCTGCCTTCAGGTCCAGCCGCAGGGTTTTGGTTTCTTCAGGGGCAAACCCCATCCAGTAGAAGACCAGGTAGTTGTCGAATATCTCGTAATAGGCCACCTCATTTTTTTCCATCAGCTCTTTCAGTTGCCAGGGCTGGGCAGACAGTCCGGCGGGAATGCCGATCTTGGCAATAGACATCCCCTGCAGCATGGCCTTTTCATTGGTAACGCTTACTTCCATGCGCACCGTTCCTCCCATTTTCACCTGCCGCTTTGCCAGGCTGGTATGCAGGCGCAGCTCCGCAAGGGGGCTGGAGGGCGGGGTGAAGGTGTAGTAAGATACTTCCATGTTGTACGGCACGTTGTTTTCCGCGCCGCCGTATGCCACTTCAAAACTGTTGCGCGCCGCCGGCGTTTCTGGCGCGGGTATGATGCCCGGCGTTATGGCCCGGTTGTTCAGCAGGAAACGGATGTCTGTTTCCGCCGCGGCTTTCCCGAACACCCTGGCGTAGGCTATTACGGCGTTGAGCGCCAGTACCGTGGCCTGCGTGGAAGAGTAGCCGAAGTAGGACTTGCAGCGCATGATGTCTGTCATCAGCTCCGCCATCAGCGGCAGCTCCGGTTTCTTTTCCCTGGCCAGCGCCAGCAGGTAGAGGGCGCCGGTTTCCACCTTCAGCGAGGTGGCCCTTGAATTGACCACGCTGGTGGCCGCTTTAAAGGTCTTTTGCCGGTAATGCCCGCGCAATATCTTCATCAGCCGCTCAAAATCCGCCTGCCGGTGCATGTTGGAGGCGGTCAGCGCCATCATGGAAAGCTCGTAGGCATCGTTGCCTTTCAGCACGTTGGCCAGCGCATGTTCATACTCCCGCGTTACCTCGCTGCCGTAACCGGCATGGCTGAAAGCGTACACAATGTAGATGTTCGCAATTTTATTGGGCACGGTGGCAAACCGGTCGTACCCGCTGGTGGAGAGCAGGAAGCCGCCTTTACCGTCCCTTCTGCCGAGGAGGAATTTTTTGGTGCGCTTCAGCATTTGCCGGTCTACTGCAATAAACTCGCTCATATCGGTAAACTCCATAAGGCCGTAGGCGGTCAGCGCTTCGTGCGGCGGGGTTTTGCCGAACCACTCAAAGCCGCCTTCCGTAGTTTCAAAGCCGATCAGCCTTTTATACCCTTTTTCAATATAGTCCATGGCCTGGCGCTCTATGGCAGGATTGGCGCGGCCTGATTCCCGCAGGTATTTGAGAATAAAAATATTGGGGTACGTGGCGGAAGATGTTTGCTCAAAACACCCGTACGGCTCCCGCAACATAGCCGCCACGCCGTCCAGCAACTGCCCTTCGGGGTTGTTGAACAATTTCAGCTCGTACCGCAGGCTGCCCGGCACCATTTTATTGACGGTAAAGCGGTGTTGGGCGGAACGGTTGCCCGCAAAGGTTTCCACCACCGGAAAGCCTTTGTGTACCACGGTAACGGGCAGGGAAACCGTTTCTGTATGCCGCGGGCTGCTTACGGTGAAACGGAGGCTGCCTTCTACGGGAGAGGTGGCGGTAACCGGTACGTATACTACCTGCGCGGCGCCCGGCGCCAGGTGGATGGTTTTGTTGAAAATGCCGGCTTTTACGCTTTCCGTAAACGCCACTTGAATGTCCGCGTCCAGGGGGTGGGTATCATTGTTTTTGATGTGCAGGGGAATGAGGGCATTGTCTCCCACCGTGAGGTACGGCGGTATTTTGGCGTCTACGCTGAGCAGCGGCTGTACGGCGTAGGTGGTTTCCGCGCGGCCCGCCAGCCCGTTGTACCCGATGCCTTCCGCAATGGCCCTGAAGGTAGTGGTGGCGTCTGAATTGTAGAAAGACACGCTGGCTTCCCCGTTCTTGTCTGTCTGCACCACGGGGTTCCAGTAAATGGTTTCCCTGAAATCTGTTCTTTCCGCCGTTTCCGTAGTAGGGTACAGCGGCGCGTTGAACCGGCGCACCGGCGTAAAACCGGGACCGTTGAGCTGTACCTGCTGTGAGGCATAGAACGCGCGGGGTGCGTGCGTCCATCGCAGCCTGGACCCGCTGTTCTTTTTGGTTTCTACAATAATAACGCCCCTTGCGCCAGCGCTGCCGTAAATGGCGGAAGCAGCGGGATCTTTCACCACGTAAATAGCCGCAATTTCAGCGGGGTTGAGCTGGCCGGTCCATTCCATGGGAATGCCGTCTACGATCATCAACGGTGTATTGTCTCCCGCAATGGAAGTGCTGCCGCGTATCTGCACGCCGGGGGCCTGGGCAGGGTTGGCCCGCTCTGTTACGTTCACGCCGGCAACGCGGCCCGCCAGTGCGTTGTTGACGGAAACTTCGTTGATGTCCCTGCCGGTAATCACGGTAACGGCGCCGGTCACCAATTGTTTTTGCCGGCCGTTGAAGCCTACCACCACTACCTCCTCCAGGTTCTTGTCTCCCTGCGCGGCCGGCGGGGCCTGCGCGGGCAGCGGGAGAGGGGCTGCCGCGGCGGCGTTGGCGCGCAGTAACGGCCCGTTCTTGATGTCTGCCGTCATAACAAGCCGGATGGGTTCTTTCTTTTGCATGGACTGCGCCACCACCATGTAGTAGCCGTTGTGCTGCAGGCCGGGAAAATAGAACTCGCCATCGTCTCCGGTGAGCAGCTGCATTACCACGCTGCTGGTGAGCACCAGCCATACTTTGGCCCGTACAGGCTCATTACGCCCGTTCACCACCTTGCCGCTGATGATGTGCTGCATGTCAGGCAGGAACTTCAACCTGTTTTCCTGTTCTACGGAAGGCAGGTAATCAAAGTAGCGGTAACCATGCGTGAGCATCAGCAGGTCCAGCGCCGGGGCCGCTTTCTCTTCATCTTTTTTGAAATAGAACTGCGGCTCTTCTATCTTACCTTTCAGCTCGGAGCTTATCATCAGCCAGGATATGAGGTGGTCCTGCCTGTCATCCGCAAACGTCCACAGCTTGTCATCCAGCACGGACAGTGAAAAGTTGGACGGCACGGGCTGGCCCTGGTAGTTCAGCGTTTTCAGGCGAAGGGTCACTTTTTCCCGCGGCATGTAACGGGCTTTGTCCGGTGTTATTTCCACCTGGAGCATTTTTTCCGGGTGGAGGAACATGATGCGCTCCGCCAGCGGCAGCCCGTTGGCCTGTGATACGGTAAACCGCGCAATGCCGGCGGGGAAAAGCGCGGGATCAATGCTGACGGACTGCGCGCCTTTTTTGAGCCGGGTATTTTGTGAAAAGTAAAGCTGTTCTTTTGTGTAGCCGGTAATTTTCACGTCTGCGCTTTGCGTGGCGTGCAGGTGCATGAGCAACCGGCCTTTTGCTGCCGTCAGCTGCATGGCCACACCTTTGGCCGCGGCGGCGGGCAGCGGCTGCACCACGTTTGCGGGACTGGTTACCTGCACCTCGTACGTACGGCCCGGCTGCGGGGTGAAAGCAAACTGCCCCATGCCGTGGTGAAAACTTTGCAGACCGGTGATTACCTGGCCGCTGCCGTCTCTCAGCTGCCCCGTGACATCCACCGGTTTGCCAAATTCGTTCACGGCCCTGAAAGCCACGTTGGCCGGGAGGCCTTCTACCAGGGCGCCGCCTTCGGGCATCAGCTGCAGGTACACCTTGTTGAGCGTAATGGGTATGCTGCGCGAAATGGCTTCCACATAGGCATCATGTTCCACCGTTATATTCAGTAAGCCATCCGTAGTGGAGAGGCTGGCCGGCAGCTGGAATTGCACGGCTGCTTTGCCCGCCCCGTCTGTTTGCAGGGTAACGGGCTGGCCGCTTTGCCCGGCCAGCGACACCGTGTACCGGAACGTTTGATGCGCCAGCGGCCGGTCTGCCAGCGAGCGGGCGGAGAAGTGGGCGGTAACGGTGCTGCCCGGCCCGTAGCCTTTTTGCGGAAAGTCCAGCTTCATCAATATGCGGGGGGAGATCACGTGCTGTACGGTGACCTCCTTTGTGAAAAAGGTGCTGTCTTTTTCATTCTTCATCCATGCGGTGTAGGCCCGCAGTTTATAAACGCCGCCGGCGGCGGAAGGCGGAAAGGCGTAGGAGCCTTCCGTATAACCGTGCTTTACCGGGTAGGTGAGTTTGGCGGCCAGGTTGCCGGAAGGGCCCAGCACGTCTACATATACAATATGGCTGACGTTGGAGGGCGTATTGTTTTGCGCATGCACCAGGTACAGCTTGAAGAACATTTCATCCCCCGGTTTGAAAAACGCGTGGCTGGTCTGCATGTATATCTTTTCCTTATTGGAAGCGTAATCCGGCGCCTGTGCGGCGGCTTTGCCCGCGCATGCGCAAATGAGTATCAAAAACAAGATCCAGTGTTTCATACCGTCAGAATTGAAGTGATGCGTTAAAGCCGTAGGTGCGGACAGACGGCAGGTTGAAAAAATCCAGCCCGGCGGTATTGGGCTGGTCAAACAGCAACTGGCCGGGGTCTGCGCCTTTATATGGAGACCATAGCAGTATATTGGTGGCATAGGCGCTGAGGTGCAGCTCCCGCACTATTTTCCCCATGCTCCACCGGTAGCCCAGCCGCAGGGTGTTCAGCCGCAGCCAGCTGGCATCCTGGATGTATGCCTCCGCCACGCCGCCCGGCCCATAGCGCACCCAGCGGTTGTGTTCCAGCGGCCGCGCGGGGTCGTAAAAACTGACGGGCTGGTTGTTGGGGTGCCCGTTTTCCAGCACGCCGTCAAACACATAGCCGGTCATATTGCGGGCCGCGGCGCTGCCGGCCGAACGCCCGTAGTAGTCCAGCACCGCCTGCGTACCGTTCCAGGCATCGCCTCCCTTTTTCCACTCCCAGCTGGCGTTGAGGCTGAGCTTTTTCCAGTGCAGCTGGTGGTTGACCTTCACCACAAAATCAGGGATGGGGTTGCCGATCACCCGCAGCTGTTCATTAACAAGGGGAAAGCCGTCTGCCCCGATCACTATTTTGCCTTCCGCGGTGCGAAGATAGCTGTTACCCATTATAGCGCCCATGGCCGCGCCTTTTACGAGGGCCTTGTGTACGTCCGCAAAGCCCGCTATGGGAAGGGAAGGCCCGGCGGCGGCCGCTACGTTTGTAACCTGGTGGCGGTAGCGGAGCAGGGAAATGGTGTTGCTGGCGCCTGCCTTTTTACCGGATGCGCTTTGATGGCCCAATGTCAGCTCAATGCCCCGTTTGCGGTGGGCGGCTACGTTGGCCAGCTGCAGCTGCCCGTTGCGGTAGAGCGGAAATACATCGTCCTGCACGCTGGCGCTGAACCACTCCGCCGTTAGCGATAACCGGCGGTAGGTAAGCATGGCCTTTGTGCTGTACGAGCGGCTGCGCACCGGCCGCAACCCGTCATAACCGGTTGCTTCCGTGAGCGGGAAGTATTGCGCCGCCCCGCCTACGGGGTATTGCAGCAGGTTGGTGTAACCAAGGGCGCTGTTGACGGGCAGCTCGCTGTTGCCGGCTTGCAGGGAGCCGTACACATCCAGCCGCAGCCGGCGGTGAAAGATGTCTGCGGCCGTGTGTACGTTCAGCAGCGGGGAAAACTGGCGGGCGCGGGCGGCCGTGTTGGAGAAATAGAACGTATTGCCCGCCTCCGCGTCTACCTGTACCCGCTCAAGGTCATACTCCCAGTAATACCGCAGCTGCGTTTGATTGGCGCTGCGCTGAAAGGCGTAACGCCGCTGTTGGGGCTGGTACTGCATGTTGGCGCGGCTGTCTGTAAAAATATGATAGGCGTTGATGGAAGACCGCATGGCATACCGGGGCATGCGCACGGGGTAAGCAGCGTCCGCACGCAGGTAGTAGTTGCCGTTCCGCTGCCGCCGCTGCGTGGCCAAGCCGGCGGGGTAGGCCTCATGCCCGTTTTCCGATACCTGCCCGTAAGCCTGTGTGACCTGTGCCGTGGCGCGGCCATAGCGGTAGTCCAGTACAAGGTGGCCGCGCTGCTGCGTTTGGCCGTAAGCGTTAGGGTTGCGCTCCAGCAGCCAATACGGGTTGTGCGCCCCGTTGCCGTATGGCAACCCGCTGTACCGGTTGCTGAAGCCCGCGGGCGTGAGCAGGGCGTTCATGTAAGCGCGGTTGAGGTAGCCGGTGCGGTTGCCGTGGGAGAACCCGCTGCGCTGGTACCGGTAGCCGCCGGTAACGGAAAAATGGCCGAAGTGCCTTTTCACGGCGGCGGAGAGATGATCTGTACTGTTGCGGTTGGCCACCAGGAAGGTGTTCTCCCGGCTGCGGCCCAGCGTGGCATCTATCTCCCAGGTTGCTCCCGAGGTGTTCCGGGCATCGGCCCGCAAAGAAAGGGATTGGGACAGGGAAGAGGCGGTGCGGAAGATGCCGTTGTCATATATAACAGGTGGCCGGCCGTTGCCCGTGCCTGCCGCCACCAGTCTGCCGTTGGCGTCATAAGGGTAGCTGCCGCCGCCATCATACGCCAGCGCCGCCAGCGCGGGCCCGTAGCTGAACAGCTCCCCGGTTTCGGCCCCGCGCCAGGCCAGGGCGCCGTTTTCAGCGCGGCCCTGGGCATACGTGTTTTGCAAGGCCGGCTGCCGGTTGGCCCGCCGCAGCTCTACCGCGGTGCTGAAGTTGCCGGAAAGCCGCCATGTGGTGTAATGCAGCGGCCGCAGGCTGACGTGGCCGCCAGACACCTTTACTTTCCTGATGTTCCTGAAATAATAGCCGCGGCGCAGGTTGAGTTGCTGCAGGGAAGAGTCGTACAGGGCGTTGACGGCAAACGGCTCTTTTTTGACCAGGCTGAGGTAGTCAGCAGACAGCACCGGCTCCACAGGCTGTTGCTGCTGGCCGTACAGCAGCGAGGGCAGCAGCAAAAAGGGTATAAAATATTTCAAGGGACGCGCTTTGGTACATGGGCAGGATGCCGGTTTTGCAGCGAATCCATAAAGCGGCGCGGGATTTTTTTTTGAGGGGATCTGTGTTTGTTGTTTATGTATTTACCCGGTGGCGGTAACCCGCCTCTAGTTATCCGCGTACTCCCATGCGCTGCGGTAGGCGTTTCCTGGGGCCGCCTCTAGTTATCCGCATACTCCCATGCGCTGCGGTAGGCGTTCTGCTTTTCTGCATAGGTAATGAAATCCGCGTAAAAAGGCAGCCGGGAAAGGGTGGCGCTGTCACCGATCACCACCAGCTTTTTGCGGGCGCGCGTCATGGCCACGTTCATGCGGCGGATGTCTGCCAGGAAGCCGATGTTGCTGTCCGGGTTGCTGCGGGTCATGCTGATGTATACCACATCCCGCTCCTGGCCCTGGAAGCTGTCTATGGTATTGACGGATATTTTATGACGGTAGGGCTGCAGGGCGGCGGCGTGGTCCAGTTGCTCATTGAGGAGCGCTATCTGCTGGCGGTAGGGAGAGATGATGGCAATACCGGGGAAGTTTTCCGGCCGGTAATGCGGTTGCAGCTCATTGACCAGCTGGAGCAGGTGTTTGAAAAGGAAAGCCGCTTCTTCCGGGTTGGTGGTGCTGGTACCTTCTGTGGTTTCATCAAAGCCGCAGCCTGCGGTGTCTACGAACGCCAGCGGCGTATCTCCGGGGTGCAGCAGGTGGCCCGCCACGGAGGCATGGGCGGTCAGCCTGTTGCCGTAAAACACGGCGGCGGAATAGCCCATGATCATTTCGTGCATGCGGTACTGTTCTTCCAGCAGCGCCACGGCCGGCGGGTACAGGCCGGCCATTTTCTCCAGCAGGGTGGTGCTGAGGCCGTTGCGGGCGGCTTCGGCAGACTTTACGGTGGGAGACAACTGGCAATGGTCTCCCGCCAGCACTACCTTTTCCGCTTTCAGCACCGGTATCCAGCAGGCGGGTTCCAGCGCCTGCCCCGCCTCGTCTATCACTACGGTCCTGTACCGCAGGTTGCGCACCGTGTAATGGTTGGCGCCTACCAGGGTGGCGGTCACCACCTGGGCCTTGGCCATCAGGTCTTCCGTAATATATTGCTCCGTGCTCTCTACGTTTTTCATGATGTTGCGCGCCTCGTCAAAGAGGGCCTTGCGCTGGTCCCGCTCCGCCTTGCCGAAGTTGCGCTTGTATTTGTGGGCCATGTCCCGGAACTCGGAGGCCTGTTTTTTGAGGCGCCTGATGTCTTTCATGGCCGGGTGGGCGCTCATTTTTGCGTCCAGCGTGAGGGACATGAGCTGTTCAGACACCCTGGCCGGGTTGCCTACCCGCAATACGTTGAGGCCTTCGGCGGCCAGCTTTTCGCTGAGCAGGTCTACCGCCGCGTTGCTGGGCGCTACCACCAGCACCTGCTTTTCTTCCCGCAGCAGCGCTTTGATGGCCTGCACCAGGGTGGTGGTTTTACCGGTGCCCGGCGGGCCGTGTACAATGGCCAGGTCGTTGGCGGCCAGTATGCGGTTTACGGCGGCCTGCTGGGAGGGGTTGAGGCCGGGTACCGCTACCGGCGGCAGGGCATCGTTAAAGGTGGGGGCTTTGGCGCCGGTGAGCACCTGTGCCAGGTGCCCTTCCTTTTTATCGAGGATGGCCGCGGCCTGTTTGAGGGCGTTCTGCATCTCGTCGTAGCTGTTGTCATCAAACAGCAGGTCTACGCCCAGCTTGCCGTTGCGGCTCCATTCCGGCAGCTCGTCCGTTTTGAGGGTGAGCTTCAGCCGGTTGCCGCTTTGCCAGGTCACCACGCCTTCTACCGCGTCTTCTTTGGGATCGTGGTTGGAAAACAGCATGGCAGACACGCCGAAGCGCAGCTGGTGGGGCACGTCCTGGTGGGTAGTGCGTTCCAGCTCCACCGTCAGGTAATCTCCCCGGCCCATTTCAGTGTCCCTGACGGCTACCGGGTACCAGGTAAGGCCCGCCGCCCGCCGGTCTCCCGTGGAGCTGCTGCTGATCAGCTGCTGGTATTGTTTCCGGTCTTCTTCCCGCTCCGTCTTCAACAGGTCAAGGAGTGCTGAAAAATAATTCATCCGGCAAAGGTACGGGCCACGGCCTTTATTTTAACGTTTGACCGGGTAAATAATACCAGGCGGCCCGCCGGGCGCGGCCGGTGAGGAAGAGCCGGTAACCGCCGTCAGCGGCAGCCGCCGCTGCGGGCGCGGCAACGGTCTCTTCCATGCCCGCATGGCGCCGCCACGCACCACGCATTGGCGGTGAAAATGCCATCAGCCGGTACAGCAACCCGTTTTTTGTAATTTGCGGGATGCAGCACACCATTGCAAGGATCAAATCTGTATACCCGCTTTCTGAAGACCGGCTTCAACAGTTCACCGGCATGCTGGAGGCCGTTGAGCTGAAAAAAGGGCACCTCCTGTTCCGGGAAGGTAAAACCTGCCGCGACCTGTATTTTCTTGAAAAAGGCATTGCCCGCGCGTATTGCAGCACGGGAGACAGTCATCTCACCTTCTGGTTCGGCACGGAGGGAGACTTCCTGATGTCTTTCAACGGGTATGTGAACAACAGCGCCGGGTACGAGACCATTGAGCTGCTGGAAGACGCGCTGCTCTACAAGGTGCCTGTTGCGGAGCTGGAGCATTTGTACCAGACAGACCTCCAGTTTGCTAACTGGGGCCGCAAGCTCACGGAGAAGGAGCTGATACAGACCGAAGAACGTTTCATTTCCCGGCAGTTCAAAACTGCCACGGAGCGCTACAAGGCCCTGATGGAAGAAGCGCCCGGGCTGCTGCGCCGGGTGCAGTTGGGATACATCGCCTCCTACCTGGGCATTACACAGGTAACGCTCAGCCGCATCAGGGCCGAGCTGAAATAATTTTTATCATTTGTAAAATTTTAGGAGCAGCAGAAGCCGCACCTTTGCAGGGCAATTAAAAACAGGAGTTATGAACTGGATCATATTGATCATTGCAGGTTTGTTTGAAGTAGGCTTCGCATCCTGCCTGGGTAAAATGAAGGAAACCACCGGCAGCGCCGCCATCATGTGGGGCGCGGGCTTTTTTGTGTGCCTTACGGTGAGCATGCTGTTGTTGTACAAGGCGCAGCAAACCCTGCCTATTGGTACCGCTTACGCAGTATGGACGGGTATTGGCGCGGTAGGTACCGTGTTGATGGGCATACTGGTATTCAAGGAGCCGGCCACGTTCTGGCGCCTGTTCTTCATCAGCACGCTGATCTGTTCCATCATAGGCCTGAAGGTAGTTTCATCACACTAGGCTGTATATATCGCAGAAAGCAGGCATGCCGGTATTGCAATAGTATTGTGACCGGTAATAGGTACAGGCTTCCCCTGTACCTATTTTTATGTTGCGTTACGGTAGGCGCGGTATGTTGCGTTACGGTATATGTTGCGGTTGTACCCCAGATCGTTGACTATTTGGCCTTTTCTTCCAGAATGGAGTGGATATTGCCGGAAGGGTCTTCAAACCAGGCTATCAGCGGCCCGCCTTCCCGCATAATGCCTTTGTCATCTGTTTTGATCTCGCCGTCGTATTGCAGGAACTTCACGCCGCGGCCGGTCATTTCCGCCACTGTTTTCTCAATATCGTCTACCGGGAAGTTGAGCACGGTATAGCTGGCCGGTGTATGGTTGGGCTTGGGGTACAGCATAACGGTATGGCCCCCTTCCAGCTGCAGCTCCAGCAGCGGCATGGCGGCCTCGCTGCCCTCTTTTACATTGAGGCCCAGTATTTCCGCGTAGAATTTTTTAGCCTGTTCAATATCGTTCACGGAAAAACTCGTGAATGCTTTGGTATGTGTAAACATGTTACTGTTATTTACGGGTGAACAATACGTACATGGCACAAATATGCGGCCAATATGCCGGTTGGCCGGCGGGCAGATGTGCAAATTTTGGGGGTGAATGTGCCGTGGGGCATATAGGTTGGCGGCGGCCACACCTGAATAGATCCTGGTGATCTGTGCCGCCGGGGCAATAAGGCCGGAACAATAAAAAGGGGCCGTCTCAAAAGTAATTTGATGGCCCCGAGAATCACGTAAACGAAAAATCTCTCCATCAGGTACCCGAATAAGATCAGGTAAAAATTACTTTTGAGACGGCCCCTTTTTTATTATGAATCGATACAAATCTATTTTTTATCCCACCATACAGGCTCGTTGAGGTAAGTAGGCTTGTCCGCATTTGGATTGGCCTCTTTTACTCTTACAATGTTGTAGTTGATCTCGTAGCTGGCTACGGCAAACCTGCGCGGCCAGTCCGTAGCGTTGGGATACGCTTCAGTGAATACGTGAGAGGGGCGTTTGAAACCTTTGTATACGCCCGCCGCCTCATTGTAGTTGCCGGAGGCATCCGTGCAGAAGTCCATACGGCGCAGGTCTACCCACAGTTCAGGAGAGTAGGAGAGCGCCAGGTATTTCTGTATCATGATGTGGCTCAGGGTGAGGTTGTTGGCATCCTGCACCACGGAGGTGCTGGCCAGGAAGTTGTCTATGGTGCCGGATGCAATGCCCAGGTGCGACATGTGGGCGCGGATGCCCGCTTTGTACGCCGTGAGCGCTTCACCCGCCTGACCTTGTTTGAATTTCACTTCCGCTTCTATGAAACGCATTTCCGCGTTGGTAAACAGCAGGCCTTTGGCGCCGCGCGCGGTATACCAGGTACCGGTAGACTGGATGCGCTGGCCCGCCGTGGGGGCGTAGGGCGTTTTGCGCAGCACTACATACTGGGAGTCAGGGCTGGAAAATTCATTTTTATCTGTAGAGAACGTATACCCCAGCGGCCCTGTCTTCGGCAGATCGGAAGCCATGTCTATGCCTACGGCACGCACCAGGTTCCCGGCTTTGTCCGTAGTATGCGGGATCATCAGGAGTATGCGCGGGTCCGCCATGTTGGAGCCGCCGGTGGGCGCGCCGGTATAGTTGTTCGTGAGGTAATCTACGTACAGCTTGGTAACCCTGGCGCTGGTACCGGTATTGGTATACTGCAGGGCTTCCTTGGCAGCGTTGGGAATGGAAGGCCCTTCGTCTACATATTGCATTATGCTGCTTTGGGCTTCCGTTTGCGGGCCTTTAGATACCGCATCGAGTATGGCCTGCGGGTTATATTCCGCTTTTTTGCTGAGGTGGTTCAGGTAGCGTGCTTTCAGGCCATAGGCGAGGCGTATCCAGTTGTCTACGTTCCCCTTGTTCAGGATGTCTCCCTTGGACAGCGGAGGGGCACTGGGGCCTTGTGTTTTCTGCAGGTCGGCAATGGCTTCGTCCAGCAGGGCGAGCACTTTTTCCTGCACATGGGCGCCATCGTCAAACTTGGGCGTGATATTGTCCGCAATGTCAAACTCATCATACGGCAACATGCCGTAAAAGTCGGCCAGCGTACCAAAGCCCCAGGCTTTGATGATCTTGGCGGCGCCGATGTAATGCCATGCTTCCACTTTTTCAGCCGCTACGATCAGCGGCGCTATGTTCACGGCGGCATTTACGTACCAGCATTGCCACGGCCAGTTGGCGCTTGATGTATTGGAATACCAGCGCGTAAGGTTCCAGTTGTTGTTAACGGCGTAGGTAACGCCCAGCTGTTGTGATAAAAAGGCCGCCCGGGTGCCGGAGCTTTCGTAAGCATCGGCAAACTGCGCTGTTAACGGTGGAAGCCGTTGCTCCGCCGTAGGCACGGTGGAGTTGGCGCTGTTGGGGTTATCGTTGACATCTACCCATTTTTTACAAGATGTAAAAGCGGCAGATAAACTAAGTATATACAGTAATTTTTTCATGTCCCTAACTTTTAGAATTTAAGATTTAAACCAATGGCCAGGCCGGCGGTTGCAGGTACGCCACAATAGTCAATGCCTACAGAACCGGAGCCTATTACGCCAGCGCCCGCGGCACTGGTTTCAGGGTCCATGCCGGTGTAGTTGGTCAACAGCAGGAGGTTGGTGCCGGTGGCCGTAAGGGTAGCGCCTTTCAGCCAGTTGACGCCGCCCAGCGCGGATTTAGGTAATGAATATGCGAGGGACAGGGAGCGGAGGCGCAGCCAGTTCACTTTTTCTATAAAGAAAGGAGCGTTGGCGAGGTAAATGTCCCGGTAGTATTTCTCCGAGGCTTTTACTGTTCTGGTAACAGGCTCGTAGTTTTTGGTATCGGGGTTTAAAGACATGCCGGTGAAGGTGATGTCCTGGTCCCGGTTCTCGGTCCTTTTGCTGAGGCCGTAGGCCACCAGCAGGTATTCCGTACCATTGTACACATCCCCGCCCAGGCGGAAGTCGAACAGGAAAGACAGGTTGAAGTTCTTGTAGTTGAAGCTGTTGTTCAAACCGCCGATCATATCCGGTTCACGGTTGCCTACGAGTGATGTGGCGTTGTTGGTGGTAAGCGGATAGCCGGAGTTCCAGTCCAGCAGCAGGTCGCCGTTTTCATGTGTCTGCCATTTGAGGCCGCTCAGGCCCATAAAGTAACCGTCATCAAAAGAAGCGGCTTTGGCATTGCCTACCTGCACGTCTGTTACATACAGAATGGGGAGCGCGCCGGGCAGGGATTTTACACGACCCTTGTTGTGCGAAACGTTCAGCGTAACATCCCAGTTGAAATCTTTCCTCCTCACGGGATTGGCGTTGATAGACACTTCAATGCCCTTGTTCTCGATCTCGCCGGTGTTCACAAAGCTCAGGATATACCCGGTGGCGTTACTTACGCGCGGCTGCAGTATCTGATCCCGGCTGTTGTTGATGTAATAGGTAAAATCAAGCCCCAGCCTGCCGTTCAGGAAACGCAGCTCCGTACCAAATTCTGTGGATGTGGTGGTTTCCGGCTTCAGCTTGTTGTTGCCGCGTGCCCAATAGTTGCGGAAACCTCCGCCTATGGTCAGCTCAGGGCCGAACAGGTAGGTGTTGGTCTGGTACGCGGGGGCGTCTTTACCCACCTGCGCCCAGGATGCCCGCACCTTACCGAAAGAAAGGATGCTGCTTTTCGGCATCAGCTCGGTGAAAACAAAACTTCCGCTCACTGACGGGTAGAAGAAAGACTGGTTCTGCGGAGGCAGGGTGGAGGAAATGTCGTTACGGCCTGTTACGTTGAGGTACAGGAAGTTTTTATAAGAAACCCGCAGGTCTCCATAGAAACCTGCCAGGCGCCTGCGTGTCAGGTTTTCGGAGAGGTACTGGTTCTCTTTGGCGGCGTTGTTGATACTGACAAAGTTCGGTATCACAAAGTTTTCCGCCCTGATGGAGTTGGATTTCAGCCAGGTGTCTTCCGTAGAGTTACCGAGCAGCAGCCCAAAGTCCCAGTCTTTCACGGTTTTGTGGAAGTTCAGCATCAGGTTGGAGTTCACGTAGTTGTAAGTGCGGTCTGTTTCAGATAACATACCGTTCTGCCAGGCTACTTTTACACCGGAACCGGGCGCCGTGAGGCTGGTGTACTGCGTGGTGTAGTTATCCACGCCCAGGCGGTAGGTTACGTCAAACCAGTCCGTGATCTTGGCCGTAGTGTATACAGTACCGATGAAACGCGTATTGCGGTCGCTTTGCGGGTTCCTGTATACCAGCCAGTTCGGGTTATCGATATCGTCTATAAGCTCGGGATTAAGTATCAGCCTACGCTTCGTTCCATCCGGGTTCAGGTAGTTGCTCATATCATCATTCCGGGGCCAGGCTATGATACTTTCCATATAACCGCTGCCGCTTGACCCCCATAAACCGCTGCCGGTGAGGGTTTTCTGTGACTCATTGCGGGCGTAGGAAGCCGTTACCCCAAAGGTGAAAATACCCAGCTTCTGCTCCCCGTTGAAACGTACCGTGCTGCGGGTAAAGTCTGTAGTAGGCACAATCCCCGTTTGTATCAGGTTAGAGCCGGAGAGGAAGAAGTTGCCGGTTTGGGAACCGCCGGATACGGTGAAGCTGTTGTCAAATGCATGCGCCCTTTCAAAGAAATCGCCCATGTTATCGTATACAGGCTCGCCCGCGGCAAATTTGTCTCCCCAGGAGCGGGTGGTGTTGGCAATATAGCTGCCGTTATAGTAAGACCCTTGTTTATAGATCCCCTGCTGTTTGGGCAGCTTGTTCACCCAGTTGTTCATATAGCGGGAGGTAACAGTGCCTGTTACGCTGCCTACCGCGCCTTTTTTGGTGGTGATCACAATAGCGCCCGCGGCGGCACGCAGGCCGTACAGGGCGGCGGCGGCAGGGCCTTTCAGCACGGAAATAGACTCAATGTCTTCCGGGTTGAGGTCCATGGCGCGGTTGCTGTTGGTGGTGGAGAGGTTCACGCTGCCGTCAAAGGCGCTGTTGTCTCCCTGGCCGGTAGAATTGTCCATCGGCATCCCGTCAATTACGAACAGGGGCTGGTTGTCACGCTCCAGCGACGTACCGCCGCGGATGATGATGGAAGCGGAAGAGCCGGGCGCGCCGCCGGAGTTGGTCACGTTCACACCGGCTATTTTGCCGTTCAGTGAATTGACGAGGTTGGCGTCTTTGTTCTTCAGCAGCTCCTCGGACTTGATGTCTTGCACCGAATAGCCGAGGCCCTTTTTTTCCTTTTTAATACCCATGGCCGTTACCACCACTTCGCCCAGCGCACTGGTAGACGTTCTCATGGTAATGTTCACAGGGCCGTCTCCCGGCGTTACTTCCTGGGTTTCGTAACCCACAAAAGAAAACAGCAGGGCTTCGCCCGGGCCCACCTGGATGCTGAAATGGCCCCTGATGTCTGTCTGGGTGTTGCGGGTAGTGCTTTTTACCCTTACCGTTACACCCGGCATGGGGCCTCCTTCGTCGGACAGCACCGTGCCGGTAACAGCTTTCTGCTGTGCCAGCAGCGCAGCAGGCAGCATCAGCATTACTAACGCATACACCGCTAATAACCGGAGAGTTCTTCTCATTGTTCTGATTTTTAGATTTTGAATTGAAAATATTTGGCTGATTACAATTGCGCATACCCGGTTGCACACACGGCAACGTACGTTCCTTGCAAACGTACATGGGGTATCATTACATCGTTACTGATACTGATTGATTTGCGATATAGGACGGCTACGCCTCATGATTCCCGAAATGATTTAAGTTTTGCAGAATAGTCCCGATAGATCTGATTGCTTCCTTCCAGGGGCAAAGCGCTGCCCGTACAGGTTTAAAATTTGCTGATCATTTGTTTTTAAGGTAAATACATCACTCCCACACACTGGAATTGATTGCTTTCAGGCGCCGCCTCAAACCGATTTAAGATTTTGCTACTGTTTTTACTTGTTGAGGGCGTTCTACATCATCCCAATTCAGATCTCAAGATTTTGCTACTTTTTTTTTGAGGGCACAAATATTGCCCCGAAATAGATTTTAAGTTTTGCTACACGTTTACTTTTTCCCAGGCAAAAAATATGCTCCTGGCGGGCGGATTTACATCTTTTGCTGACCGTTGACGTAATTTAATCACAAGATAACAGTCCTGGCGACTATTACGCACTTCACAGCCGGTTTTTTTTGCACTTTTTGTGCATATCTTATCTTGGTTGTAACATGCATGTGTTAGAAATACTGTTTTATGGCATGTGTTTGCGGGCAGGAGAGTGCAGGATAGTATTTCTGGCAAAATCGGCTAATTTGTTGCCGGACCGCAATGAGTTCCACGTCTGCTTTCTATGTTCAATTTCCGCTACATGATACTGACCGCGCTGTTAGCGGTACTGCATGCCCATGCAACAGGGCAGTCACTTTCATTGCTGGAGGCCGGTTTTACCCGCCCGCCGGATTCCGTAAAACCTTCTGTTTACTGGTACTGGATGAGTGACAACATCTCGGACAGCGGCGTGGTGAAAGACCTGGAGGCCATGGCCGCCATCGGTATTGGCCGCGCTTTCATCGGCAACATCGGGATGGATGCCGCGGAAACAACTTATGGGGACGTGAAGATGTTCAGCCAGGACTGGTGGCGCATCACCCAACTGGCCATCCGTACGGCGGGCCGGCTGGGCATAGACATTGGCCTGTTCAACAGTCCGGGCTGGAGCCAGTCAGGCGGCCCCTGGGTACAACCGCGGCAGGCCATGCGTTACCTGGCGCCGGTGGTGCAGCGGGTAAAAGGGCCGCAGCGGTTCAACAGCCGCTTGTCCGCACCCGTTCCGCATTTCCAGGACGTGGCCGTGCTGGCGGTACCGGCAGAAGAAAACCAGGTAGCGGGCGCCATCACGGCAAACATCAACATCCCTGACATCCGGCATATGACAGATGGAGATACGGCCAGCGTTGCGTTTTTGCCTGAAGGCACCAAAGCAGCCATTCTTGATCTGAGCGCTCCCGCGGCCATTACGGCCCGCAGCCTGGTGCTGCACCCCGCGCGGTCGCCTTTTTCGGCCCGGTGTGAGCTGCAGGTGCTGGACAATGGCCGCTACCGCAGCGTGCAGCAATTTGACGCAGACCGCAGCAACCCGCAGAAAAGCGTGGGTTTTATGCCCTATGGCCCGGTGGCCATTTCCTTCCCCGCCGTGAGCGGTACCGCTTTCAGGCTGGTGTTCACCGGCGTGCGGGGAAAAATGGGCTTTGCGGAAATCACCCTCGGCACCGCGCCGAAAGTAGAACGGTATATAGAAAAACAACTGGCCAAAATGTTCCAGACGCCGCTGCCACTGTGGAACGAATACCAGTGGGCGCCCGCTCCAGAGCCCAACGCCCCGGTAACGCCCGCCGCCAAAGTGGTGGACCTCAGCCGCCTGCTGCGGCCAGACGGCAGCCTGCAATGGAACGTGCCGCCCGGAACGTGGGACGTTATCCGTTTCGGCATGGCGCCCACCGGCGTTAACAACTCGCCCGCCGTACCCGAAGGTACCGGCCCGGAAGTGGACAAAATGAATAAACAGGCCCTGGCGGCGCACTTCAATGCCTTTGTAGGCAAAATTCAGCAAAGCATGCCCGCCGCCGAGCGGAGCGCGTTAAAATATGTAGTGGCAGACAGTTATGAAACCGGTTCCCAGAACTGGACAGACGGGATGGCCGCCGCCTTCAAAAAGAAATATGGATATGACCCGCTGCCCTGGCTGCCGGTATTGACCGGGCGCATCATTGGCAGCGCAGACCAGAGCGACCGTTTTCTCTGGGACCTGCGGCGCATGGTGGCAGACCGCGTGGCGTATGATTATGTAGGCGGCCTGCGGGAACTAAGCCACCGGCACGGGTTGCGCGTGTGGCTGGAAAATTACGGCCACTGGGGTTTCCCGGGAGAGTTCCTGCAATACGGCGGCCAGTCTGATGAAGTAGGCGGCGAGTTCTGGAACGAAGGAGACCTGGGCAGCATCGAAAACAAGGCCGCCTCATCCGCCGCTCATATCTATGGCAAAAAAAGAGTGGCCGCAGAATCTTTCACGGCCGGCGGCCGCCCTTACCAGCGTTACCCCGCCCTGCTCAAGAAACGGGGGGACTGGTCTTTTACCGAAGGCGTGAACCACACGCTGCTGCATGTATACATCCAGCAACCTTACGAAGAACGCAACCCCGGCGTGAATGCCTGGTTTGGTACCGAGTTTAACCGCAAGAACACCTGGTTCTACCAGTCTAAAGCCTTTATAGATTACATCCGCCGTTGCAATTTTATACTGCAACAGGGGCTGCCCGTTAACGACGTAGCTTATTTCATAGGGGAAGACGCGCCTAAAATGACCGGCGTGCGGGATCCCGCTTTGCCCGCCGGCTACGGGTTTGACTACATCAACGCAGAGGTGATACAACACCGGTTGCAGGTAAAGAACGGGCGCTTTGTGCTGCCGGATGGTATGCAATACCGCCTGCTGGTGCTGCCAAAGCTGGCCACCATGCGGCCCGCGCTGCTCAAACGCCTGGAGCAGCTGGTTGCCGCGGGGGGCGTTGTATTGGGCCCGGCGCCGGAACGCTCGCCCAGTTTGCAAAATTACCCGGCGGCAGACCGGGAAGTGCGGCAGCTGGCCAACAAACTGTGGGGAAAGGTAGACGGGCGCAACGTTAAATGGGCCCGCTATGGCAAAGGCATTATAGCCACCGGCATGAGCGTGGAAGAAATAATGGACATCATCCAGCTGGGGCCGGACTTTGAAGCGCCCGCCGCCGTGCCGGTATTGTATACGCACCGCAGCACGCCCCCGGCAGACATATACTTTGTGACCAACCAGGCAGACAGCACTATTTCATTCAACGCCCGGTTCCGTGTAAGCGGTCGCCAACCGGAGTGGTGGGATGCCGTAACCGGCCAGCGCCGGCCGCTGCCGGAATATACCGGCAACACAGCAGTGCCGCTAACGCTGGCGCCGTTCCAGAGCGGGTTTGTGGTATTCACGGAAAAAGGCGGCCGTGCCGCTTCTGATACTGTGCGGCATGCGGCGGCACGTGAAATGGACGAGAGAACGGGCAGCAATGCGGCTGCGCGGCGTTCAGCGGCACGTGAAGTGCAGGAGAGAACAGGCAGTAATGCAGCGGCACCAGTAATACCAGCAGGCACCGCTTCCTCCAATTTTCCGGAGCCGCAACCGCTGCTCACTGTACATGGCCCGTGGAAGCTGCAATTCGGCCAGCAGGCGTATGCGTGGGATACCCTGCAAGACTGGAGTAGGAACGCCGCCGTACGCAACTTCTCCGGCACCGCTATATACACCGCTACGTTCAATGCCCCTGCGCTGCCCGCCGGCGCGCGGTTATACCTCCACCTGGGCACGGTGAAAGTAATTGCCGGTGTGAAAGTGAACGGCAAAGACGCCGGCACCGCCTGGACGGCGCCCTGGCAGGTAGACGTAACCGGCCTGGTGTACCCCGGCGCCAACACGCTGGAAATTGCCGTGACCAACACCTGGGTAAACCGGCTGATCGGAGACAGCCAGTTGCCCGCCGCGGAACGCACTACCTGGACGAGCGTAAACCCTTACACGCCCGCCAGCGTTTATGAAACCTCCGGGCTGCTGGGGCCGGTTACCCTGCAGGCCGTGACCTATTAATTAAAGGTAACTATATACTTGTTAAACCCAAATGGCCTAAAGCCTTATTTGAGAAATATTCTTAATGACTTCTAAAATGTCGTTTTCGTCAATTACAGAACTGGCATTTATTTTGGGATTTCCATTAGCATCGTACCACATAAACCAGAAACATCTGGTGTTGTTCACCTTATCGATGACATGCTCTAACCAAAGAGAACTAGATTCATCTTCATACAAGGCACTTTGGGTCACACTTCCCCTATGAAGGTGTCCTAAACGATGCTCAAATCCTCTATTAATATCTGTCTCAAACCGTTTATTTTGACAGGTAAAATCCAAAGGAATATTATTTTGAATAATTCTCGGCATACTGAAAAGTTTAGCATCAATATATATCAAAATTGTTTAATTTTTCAAACGGGATTTTCAGGTAAAAAATCCTTTGGAGAACATTGAAATATCTTAGCAAGTTCGTTTAGGTGGTTTAGGTTGTATTTGGCTCTATACTTAGGGTTCTCCACATCACCAATAAACCCTACAGATACATCAAGCATATAGGCTAATTCCTTTTGGGAGTATCCTTTTTCTACTCTTTTCTCTTTCACTTTGTCGATGATATACTGCTCTATAGGTGTGTGTAGTGGATTAGCCATTTTTATAATATGGTTTAGTCCACAAAGAATCTTTATCTGAAAAAATATTTCACACGTACAGGTATGTGTATTATATTTGAGGGAAATAAACCTCAAATATGGCAACAACACAAAAATTCAAGGTCATGGTTGTGATTAAGGACAATCATGGTGTATCTCGTACCATTTACCCAATTATTGAAGCTGGCACTGATCTGGAAGCTAAAAGGCTTGCCCAAGCCCAATACCCAGACGCTAGTGTTAGAACCGTTACTAAAGTTTAACCAATCTTATATCTATGAGGAAAGGATTATTCTATTCATCAATCTTTCTAGCGTTATTCCTTGTTACTTCTTGTGGGAATAGTTTTAATGGCTCTACATACGCAAGCACTTCTGGCAGGCTTTACATTAAATTCTTAGATGGTAATACTTTGGAATGGAAGGGTAATTATAAATTCCGCGCTGAAGAATACTCTTATGCTTTAGAGGGCAATAAGATAAGGGCTACACGTAAATCTTTTGGTCAGGTACATTATATCACTATTATTGATAAAAATACTTTGGAGATTGACAATGGAACTCAATATTATCTGAAGTAGTAATTATGCGCTGATCTAACGACACTATCCCAAAAACTGTGTAAACGTAGAAAATCGGAGTTCAAAGCGCTCCGATTTTTTTATTTTTAAACTTTATACAGACAATGAAAGCAGAGGAATTTTTATCAGACGATTTTTTGAAGCAAT